>NZ_CP099707.1:0-5503952 GCF_027474885.1 Serratia myotis
GTGTCACTTTCGCTTTGGCAGCAGTGTCTTGCCCGATTGCAGGATGAGTTACCTGCCACAGAATTTAGTATGTGGATACGCCCATTGCAGGCGGAACTGAGTGACAATACCCTGGCGCTTTATGCGCCCAATCGTTTTGTGCTGGATTGGGTTCGCGATAAATACTTAAACAATATCAATGGCCTGCTGAATGATTTCTGCGGTACGGATGCCCCATTACTGCGTTTTGAAGTGGGTAGCAAACCGCTCTCCCAAATCATCAGCCAGACCGTTACTGCCAGCGTTAGCGCACCCAGCGCGCCAATAGTACGCGTCGCGGCACCTTCGCGCCCAAGCTGGGACAACGCGGCACCGCAGCCTGAACTTTCTTACCGCTCCAACGTTAACCCAAAGCATACCTTTGATAACTTTGTAGAGGGTAAATCCAACCAATTGGCGCGCGCGGCGGCCCGCCAGGTGGCGGATAACCCGGGCGGAGCCTATAACCCGTTGTTCCTTTATGGCGGTACCGGTTTGGGTAAAACTCACCTGTTACATGCGGTGGGCAACGGCATCATGGCACGCAAGGCCAACGCCAAAGTGGTCTATATGCACTCGGAACGCTTTGTGCAGGACATGGTCAAAGCCCTGCAGAACAATGCCATTGAAGAATTTAAGCGTTACTACCGTTCGGTCGATGCGCTGCTGATCGATGACATACAATTTTTTGCCAATAAAGAGCGTTCGCAGGAAGAGTTCTTCCATACCTTTAACGCCCTGTTGGAAGGCAATCAGCAGATTATCCTGACCTCCGACCGTTATCCGAAAGAGATAAACGGGGTGGAAGATCGTCTGAAATCCCGCTTCGGTTGGGGGCTGACGGTAGCGATCGAACCGCCGGAGCTGGAAACGCGCGTAGCGATCCTGATGAAAAAGGCCGACGAGAACAATATCCGTCTGCCGGGCGAAGTGGCGTTCTTTATCGCCAAACGCCTGCGTTCCAACGTGCGTGAGCTCGAAGGGGCGCTGAACCGCGTGATCGCCAACGCAAACTTTACCGGCCGTGCCATTACCATTGATTTCGTGCGTGAAGCGCTGCGTGATCTACTGGCGCTGCAGGAAAAGCTGGTCACCATCGATAATATTCAAAAGACGGTGGCGGAATACTATAAAATTAAAATCGCTGATTTGTTGTCCAAGCGGCGTTCGCGTTCCGTTGCTCGTCCGCGCCAAATGGCGATGGCGCTGGCAAAAGAACTCACCAACCACAGCCTGCCAGAAATCGGCGATGCGTTTGGTGGCCGCGACCATACCACGGTGTTGCACGCCTGCCGGAAGATTGAGCAGTTACGTGAAGAAAGTCACGACATCAAAGAAGATTTCTCCAATTTAATCAGAACATTATCTTCCTAGCGCTATGAAATTTATCGTTGAACGTGAGCATCTGCTAAAACCGCTGCAACAGGTGAGCAGCCCGCTGGGCAGCCGCCCAACATTGCCAATTCTGGGTAACCTGCTACTGCAGGTGACGGAAGGCTCCCTGCTGTTGACCGGTACCGATCTGGAGATGGAGATGGTGGCGCGCGTTGCCCTGTCCCAACCCCATGAAGCGGGCGCGACTACCGTCCCCGCGCGTAAACTCTTTGATATCTGCCGTGGCTTGCCTGAAGGGGCCGAGATCACTGTAACGTTGGAAGGCGAGCGTATGCTGGTGCGTTCCGGCCGCAGTCGCTTCTCTCTCTCTACGTTGCCCGCGGTAGATTTCCCGAACCTGGACGACTGGCAGAGTGAAGTTGAATTTTCTTTGCCGCAGGCGACGTTGAAGCGCCTGATCGAAGCCACGCAGTTCTCGATGGCTCACCAGGATGTGCGTTACTACTTAAACGGCATGCTGTTTGAAACCGAAGGTGAAGAGCTGCGTACCGTGGCGACCGATGGTCACCGTCTGGCGGTGTGTTCGATGCCGATCGGTCAGCAATTGCCGTCGCATTCGGTGATCGTGCCGCGTAAAGGGGTGATGGAACTGGTGCGTCTGCTGGACGGCGGCGATACGCTGCTGCAACTGCAGATCGGCAGTAACAACATCCGCGCCCACGTCGGTGACTTTATCTTCACTTCCAAGCTGGTTGACGGTCGTTTCCCTGATTATCGTCGCGTATTGCCGAAGAATCCGGACAAAACGCTGGAAGCCGGTTGCGATCTGCTCAAGCAGGCATTTGCTCGCGCGGCCATTTTGTCGAACGAAAAGTTCCGTGGCGTGCGGCTGTATGTCAGCCAAAACCAGCTCAAGATCACCGCCAACAACCCTGAACAGGAAGAAGCGGAAGAGATCCTCGATGTCAGCTACGACGGCACCGAGATGGAGATTGGTTTTAACGTCAGTTACGTGCTGGATGTATTGAACGCGCTCAAGTGTGAAGATGTGCGCCTGCTGCTGACCGACTCGGTTTCCAGCGTGCAGATCGAAGACGGTGCCAGCCAGGCGGCGGCCTACGTCGTCATGCCGATGCGGTTGTAGTCTCATTACCTTGAATTACAGCACCGTCATCGGTAAAGAGATTGCATGGCTCTGACGCGTTTACTGATTAAAGATTTTCGCAATATAGAAGATGCAGATTTGGCGCTGGCACCGGGATTCAACTTCCTGGTGGGGCCCAATGGCAGCGGAAAAACCAGCGTGCTTGAGGCGGTTTACACCCTCGGGCACGGGCGGGCTTTTCGCAGCCTGCAGGCCGGTCGGGTGATCCGCCACGACCAGCCGGAGTTTATTTTGCACGGCCGTATTGACGGTGCAGAACGTGAAATATCCGTAGGATTAAGCAAGAGCCGTCAAGGGGACAGCAAGGTACGCATCGATGGCAGCGACGGCCACAAAGTGGCTGAACTGGCGCAGCTATTGCCGATGCAA
The DNA here is from genome assembly GCF_027474885.1 of Serratia myotis. NCBI lineage: Bacteria > Pseudomonadati > Pseudomonadota > Gammaproteobacteria > Enterobacterales > Yersiniaceae > Serratia > Serratia myotis. The sequence continues at coordinate 2,888 of NZ_CP099707.1, forward strand.
CTGATTACCCCCGAAGGTTTTACCCTGCTAAACGGTGGGCCGAAATTCCGGCGCGCCTTCCTGGACTGGGGCTGTTTTCATAACGAACCCGGTTTTTTCACCGCCTGGAGCAACCTGAAACGGTTACTGAAGCAGCGCAATGCCGCGCTGCGCCAGGTCAGTCGCTATGCGCAGATCCGCGCCTGGGATCAGGAACTGATCCCCTTGGCCGAGCGTATCAGCGAGTGGCGGGCAGCTTACAGCGACGCGATTGCCGCGGATATTACCGCGACATGCGCGCAGTTTTTGCCCGAATTTGCCCTGAGTTTCTCTTTCCAGCGTGGCTGGGACAAAGAGAGCGACTACGGAGAGCTGCTGGAGCGCCAGTTTGAGCGTGACAGGGCGTTAACCTATACCGCGGTGGGGCCGCATAAGGCGGACTTCCGCATCCGTGCCGACGGCACGCCGGTAGAGGATTTGTTATCGCGCGGTCAGCTTAAACTGCTGATGTGCGCGTTGCGCTTAGCGCAGGGTGAGTTTCTCACCCGGCAGAGCGGGCGGCGTTGCCTGTATCTGATTGATGATTTTGCCTCCGAGCTGGACACCGGCCGTCGCCGGTTACTGGCCGATCGCCTGAAAGCCACCCAGGCCCAGGTCTTTGTCAGTGCCGTGAGCGCTGAACAAGTGACCGATATGGCCGGTGAAAAGGGCAAGATGTTCCGCGTGGAACAAGGTAAAATAGAGGTTCAACCACAGGACTAAAATGAGCGAGAAACGTTGATGTCGAATTCTTATGACTCCTCAAGTATCAAGGTATTAAAAGGGCTGGACGCGGTGCGTAAGCGCCCGGGCATGTATATCGGCGACACCGATGATGGCACCGGTCTGCACCACATGGTATTCGAGGTTGTGGACAACGCTATCGACGAAGCACTCGCTGGCCACTGTAGTGACATCCAGGTGACCATCCATGCCGATAACTCCGTTTCGGTACAGGATGACGGCCGTGGTATCCCGACCGGTATTCACGAAGAGGAAGGGGTTTCTGCGGCACAGGTGATCATGACCGTGCTGCATGCCGGCGGCAAATTTGATGACAACTCCTACAAGGTTTCTGGCGGTCTGCACGGCGTGGGTGTTTCGGTTGTTAACGCCCTGTCTGAAAAACTGGAACTGGTGATCCGTCGCGAAGGCAAGGTGCACGAGCAAACCTACGCCATGGGCGAACCACAGGCGCCGCTGAAAGTGGTCGGTGAAACCGATCAGACCGGCACCACGGTGCGTTTCTGGCCGAGCTATGAAACCTTCACCAATAATGTCGAATTTGAGTACGATATTCTGGCCAAGCGCCTGCGCGAACTCTCATTCCTGAACTCTGGCGTGTCTATCCGCCTGAAAGACAAACGCACGGACAAAGAAGACCACTTCCACTATGAAGGCGGTATCAAGGCGTTTGTTGAGTACCTGAACAAAAACAAAACCCCGATCCATCCAAACGTGTTTTATTTCTCGACCATGAAAGATGACATCGGTGTGGAAGTGGCGCTGCAGTGGAACGACGGTTTCCAGGAAAATATCTACTGCTTCACCAACAACATCCCACAGCGTGATGGGGGCACCCACCTGGTCGGTTTCCGTACCGCGATGACCCGTACCCTGAACAGCTACATGGATAAAGAAGGCTACAGCAAAAAAGCCAAAATCAGCGCCACCGGTGACGATGCGCGTGAAGGCCTGATTGCTGTGGTTTCGGTGAAAGTGCCGGATCCGAAGTTCTCTTCTCAGACCAAAGACAAGCTGGTTTCTTCTGAGGTGAAAACGGCGGTTGAAACGCTGATGAACGAGAAGCTGGTCGATTATCTGATGGAAAACCCGAGCGATGCGAAAATCGTCGTCGGCAAAATCATCGATGCGGCACGTGCTCGTGAAGCAGCGCGTAAAGCGCGTGAAATGACCCGTCGTAAAGGCGCATTGGATCTGGCCGGCCTGCCGGGCAAACTGGCGGACTGCCAGGAACGTGACCCGGCGCTGTCTGAACTGTACCTGGTGGAAGGGGACTCAGCGGGCGGCTCTGCCAAGCAGGGGCGTAACCGTAAGAACCAGGCGATCCTGCCGTTGAAAGGTAAAATCCTCAACGTTGAGAAGGCGCGCTTCGACAAGATGCTGTCTTCACAGGAAGTCGCGACACTGATCACTGCACTGGGTTGCGGCATTGGCCGCGATGAGTACAACCCGGACAAGCTGCGCTATCACAGCATCATTATCATGACCGATGCCGACGTCGATGGCTCGCACATCCGTACGCTGCTGTTGACCTTCTTCTACCGTCAGATGCCGGAAATCATTGAGCGCGGTCACGTGTTCATTGCCCAGCCGCCGCTGTACAAGGTGAAAAAAGGCAAGCAAGAGCAGTACATCAAAGATGACGAGGCGATGGATCAGTACCAAATCGCCATCGCGATGGACGGTGCCACCCTGCACACCAACGCCAGCGCCCCTGCGCTTGCCGGTGAGCCATTGGAGAAACTGGTTGCCGAGCACTACAGCGTGCAGAAGCTGATCGGTCGCATGGAGCGCCGCTACCCGCGTGCACTGCTGAACAACCTGATCTACCAGCCGACGTTGTTGGAAGGCGATTTGAGCGATCAAGCCAAGGTTAAGACCTGGATTGATTCGCTGGTGAAATTGCTGAACGATAAAGAACAGCACGGCAGCAGCTATGACTCGGTGATCTTTGAGAACCGTGAGCGCCAGATGTTTGAGCCGATCCTGCGCATTCGTACCCACGGTGTGGACACCGACTACGCGCTGGACTTCGAATTCATCCACGGCGGTGAATACCGCAAAATCTGCGTGCTGGGTGAGAAACTGCGCGGCCTGATCGAAGAAGATGCCTACATCGAACGTGGTGAGCGTCGTCAGCCGATTGAAAGCTTCGAGCAGGCGTTGGAGTGGCTGGTGAAAGAGTCACGCCGTGGTCTGGCAGTACAGCGTTATAAAGGTCTGGGCGAAATGAACCCAGAGCAGCTGTGGGAAACCACCATGGATCCGGAAAGCCGCCGCATGCTGCGCGTGACGGTGAAGGACGCCATTGCTGCTGACCAACTGTTCACCACCCTGATGGGTGATGCGGTTGAACCTCGTCGTGCCTTTATCGAAGAAAATGCCCTGAAAGCGGCAAACATCGATATCTAACGCATTGATGGCTGTGAAAATCCGCGCCGGGAAACTTGCGCGGATTTTTTTACGCCGTTTTTGGCGCTGACATCACGGGCTGAAACGCGTTAGCATGGGAAAAACCACTGGGAGAGGCTCTAATGGCTATTGAATTGATTGCGATTGATATGGACGGCACGCTGCTCAACCCGCAGCACCAGATTACGCCGGCGGTAAAGCAGGCGATCGCCGAGGCACGCCGCAAAGGGGTGCATGTGGTGCTGGCCACCGGGCGGCCTTACGTCGGCGTGCAGGATTATCTGCGTCAGTTGGATATTCAGGGCCCCGGTGATTTCTGTATTACCTATAACGGCGCACTGGTTTTACAGGCGGCAGACGGCGCCTGCATCCTGCAGGAAACGCTGGGTTTTGAGGATTACCTGCACTTCGAGAAGATGGCTCGCGAGTTTGGCGTCCATTTCCAGGCGTTTGATTTCGATACCCTGTATACCCCGAACAAGGATATCGGCAAATACACCGTACATGAGTCTGAGATGACCGGTATTCCGCTGAAATACCGCAGCGTGGAAGAGATGGATCCTTCGATTCGTTTCCCGAAAGTGATGATGATCGACGAACCGGAGCTGTTGGATCGCGCTATCGCTCGCATCCCGGCAGAAACGCGGGAACGTTACACCATCCTGAAAAGCGCGCCTTATTACCTGGAAATCTTGCACCAGAAAGTGGATAAGGGGGCTGGGGTGAAAATGCTGGCCGATCATCTCGGTATTGCGCGTGAAAATGTGATGACGTTGGGCGATCAAGCCAACGACACGGCGATGATCGAGTACGCCGGGTTGGGCGTGGCAATGGGCAATGCTATCCCGGAGCTGAAAGCGGTAGCACAGTACGTTACCACTACCAACACTGAAGACGGTGTAGCACGCGCCATCGAGAAATTTGTACTGAATGCCTGATAGTATTTTGCCTCCAAGGGGCGCAGCCGCGCCCCTTTAAGCCGCTTATAACCGCGCTAAAATGCCCTTCACAATCTGCACGTCCTGAATCGCCAACCCGGTCAGATCGGCCAGGGTGATTTGCTGAGGGTCGCTGCGCACTTTTATCCCCTGAGCCAATGCGGTACCCAGTTCGACGATCGGCGTCGATTTAAGCAAACCCTGCCGGTAAGCAGTAGCGATCTCACCAAACTCGGTACATTGTGCCAAAGAATCCACCAACAGCACATCCGCCCTGGCCACCAGATCGGCTGCCAGCTCTTGCTTGCCGTGACTGTCCGCGCCGACCGCGGTGATGTGGGTACCGGGCTGGATATCCGCCGCCTGCAGAATGGGTTCGCGACTCGGAGTGGTGGTGACAATCAAGCGGCAGTGCGCTGCCAGTTCCGCCGCATCCTGGGTGATCTGCACCCGGAAACCTTCGGCTTCGGCATCGCGCCGGTAGGCTTGCAAAGCGACTTCGTTGCGACCCCATACCCAAACCTCGCGGCAGGCGGTCTGGGGTTTTAACTGTTGCAACTGCAACCGGGCCTGCATGCCGCAGCCGACGATGCCAATCGCCGGGATCTCCGCCGGAGCGCAGAGTTCGGCGGCAATTCGCCCGGCCAGCGCGGTGCGTAATGCGGTTAGCCAACCTTCGTCCAGCAACAGTGCCTGCGGCTCACCGGTTTGCGCCGAGAAGGCCATCATCAGCCCCTGATTACTGGCCAGCCCCTGCGCCGGATTACGGTAAAAGCCGGAAGAGACCTTGACGACAAATTGCTCGTCGCCTTCCAGCCAGGCCGATTTAATGCAGCTGTCACCAGGCGCCTGTTCAAACAGAAAATGCTGTACCGGCGGCTGTTGCACTTGTTGCTGTGAATAGGCAATAAAACCCTGTTTTAGCAACAAAGTGACGACATCTGCATCGAAAGCGTCAAAGATCTGCCGTTTGTTAATGATTTTCATCGGCAATGGCCTTGAGGTATTTCTCCAGTACGATGTTTTTCCCGCACAGTACCACCGCCACTTTTTTGCCCTGGAATTCCGCTGCCAGTTTGATGGCGGCGGCTAAGGCCACCCCGGCGGCGCCTTCGATGATCCAGCGATCGCTGGCGGCTATCTGACGCATGGCCTGTTTGATTTCCGCTTCACTGACCAATATTTTGCGATCGATCACCTGCTGGCACAGCGGGAAGGTGATGGCACCTGGTTCGACACCGCCCGCGGTACCATCGGACAGGGTGTCCTGCTCTTCTACCGGGTAAATATGACCGGCCTGTAGCGCGCTATACATGCTGGTGGCATTTTCCGGCCAGCAGGCAATAAGCTGGGTTTTCGGCGACAATTGCTGCAAAACGGTGCCAATTCCTGAGATATAACCCCCGCCGCCCACGGCGACGAATACCGCATCCAAATCCGCTTGTTGCTCCACCAACTCCATGCCGCAGGTACCCTGGCCGGCAATCACCTGTGGGTCGTTATAGGGGGAAATATAGACCTTGCCCTGTTCAGCGGCGGCCTTTTCTCCCGCCTGTTCGGCATTCAGCGCGTCGCCCGGTACCAGCTCGACCTTGCCACCCAGCGCACGGATGGTCTCGAGTTTGATCGCTGCTGCTGTCTCCGGGGCATACACCGTCACGCTGACGCCCATCAATTTTCCTGCCAGCGCGACGGCCTGGCCGTGATTGCCGGTCGAGGCAGCGATCACTCCGCGACTGCGCTGTGACTCACTCAGCAGCCGCAGTTTGTTGCTGGCGCCGCGAAACTTGAAAGAGCCGGTATGTTGCAGATGGTCGCATTTCAGATATAGCTCGCAGCCCAACTGCTGTGACAGCAGCACGCTGCGTTCCAGCGGGGTCACGCGAACCTGCGGGCGCAATTGCTGATGGGCGGTAACAATCGTGTCAAATAGCTGACTCATACAGACTCCTTGATATTTTTCAGATAGTTGTAGACGGTAGCGCGGCCGATGCCGAGGATTTTGGCGACGTAGCCGGCGGCATTTTTTCCTTTGAAGGCCCCCTGGTGATACAGCGCCTCCACCATGGCCCGCCGGCCAGCGCCGTTAAGCGAGCTGAGCGTTTGCTGGCGTTGTTGCAACCATTGGTGAATAAAGGTGTTGATGCGCTCCTGCCAGTCGTCCTGGAACAGCACGTCCGGCTGCGGTTGCAGGGCATTGCCGCCAAGAAAGACTTCCAGCGCGGCTTTGGCGCTTTCCAGCACGGTGATATCAAGATTGATGCACATCAGACCAATAGGGTCGCCATTATCATCGCGCAATACTGCGCTGATAGAACGTAGTTGGCTGCCGTCCCAATTGCGTTTCAGATAGGGACCGATCACCTGCAAACCACGATCGTCCTGTAGTTCGCTCAGGTTGGAGTCTTCGCCCAGCTCACGCCGCGATCGGTTATTGCTGATGTAAACCAGCTTCTGGCTGGCAAGATCGTGAAGTGCCACTTCGGCGTAAGGGGCAAACAACAACGTAATGGCATCGGCGATGGCGTGGTAGCGGTTCAGCATGGTGATCTTTTTTTAGATTTAAAAATCCAATTTAGAATTTATTTTCTAGTTTGTAAATCACTAAGCTTCCCGATTCGGTGTTTTTTTGTGATCAATCTTGTATTACAAGATGGTTTTTCGTGCTTACAATGCGCGGAAGCCTATTAAGTAATCAACCGGGTTTTAATCTTCATTGGCAGGTTTGTTCGGCTGACGAGATGGAAACACCATTGGATGCGTGGTTTATCAGAAACAGATCGCGCAAAAAGAACGTATTGCTCTGGGGGATAGATTATGGATGCCAGTACTTATTCCACGACAATCAAAAAGATGAACCGACGTATTATTCCATTTATTATGCTGCTTTATCTTATTGCATATATAGACAGATCTAATATTTCCATTGCTGCATTGCAGATGAATGCCGATTTGGCGCTCAGCGCCGAAATGTATGGTATTGCCGCCGGGATTTTCTATATTTCCTACATTATTTTTGAAGTCCCCAGCAACATATTATTGAGCCGTATCGGTGCGAAGATATGGATTGCGCGCATCATGGTCACCTGGGGCATTATCGCTGCCGGTATGAGCCTGGTACAAACGCCGACGCAGCTCTATGTGATGCGTTTTTTACTTGGCGTGGCAGAGGCCGGGTTTACCCCAGGAATTATTTATTATCTTTCCTGCTGGTATCCGCGCAGCGACCGTGCGCGTGCCATGTCGATGTTTTACATCGGCGCAGCCTTGGCTTCGGTTATTGGCCTGCCGCTTTCCGGCAGTATCCTGAATATGCACGGCTTATTTGAAATAGCCGGATGGCGCTGGCTGTTTTTGCTGGAAGGTATCCCGGCGGTGTTATTGGGTATCCTGACCTATTTTTATCTCGATGATGCGCCGCAACAAGCAAAATGGCTGGCACCTTCGCAACGCCAATGGCTGGTCAAAAAAATGGCCGGCGAAATGGCGGAGACTGCGGGGGGACAATCACATCGCTGGAGCCAGGCACTGACCAACCGGCGGGTTTGGGCGCTGAGCTTTATGTGGTTGTTACAGGCGTTCGGCACCATAGGTATCACGCTATTTTTGCCTTTGATCGTCAAAGGGGTCGTCACGCAGCAAAGTTCCTTTGTCGTCAGTGTCCTTTCCGCCATCCCGTTTTTCTTTGCTTGCATTTTCATGTATTTCAATGGTCGACACTCAGATTTGACCGGTGAGCGTTCGCTGCATTTGGGCGGGCCGCTGATTGCCGCCGGTCTGCTGCTGCTGGCAGCGATTTATTGCCAAAATCTGGTGTTGGCCTACGGCATGTTGGTGCTTACTGTCGCGTTGAACTGGGCGATCACCCCTATTTTCTGGGCGGTAACTACCGAATCGATCGCCGGTGTGGCGGGGGCGGCGTCAATTGCCTTGATTAACGCCGTTGCCAATATTGCCGGCCTGGTGTTTCCGCCGGTCATGGGACGAATTAAAGATGTTACCGGCAGCTATGATATCGCGTTGATGGCCATTGCTGCGGCGTTAGTGGCGGGGGGCATTATAGGCCTGCGGCTCGGCAAGCCTGTGTTGGCTGGCGCTGGCGTGGCGGCTTTGCGGGAGAACAATAATGGCTGAGAACATTTTGCAGGCCTCACCCTTGCCGCAAAGTCTGGTGGTGCGGCTGCGTCAACATTTTCCGTTGGTGGATATGCGCGAGCTGGCGCCCTTGGCATTGGCATCACTGGCTGACGAATTCACCGTACTGCTGGTTGATGGAGAAACGGCGGTCAGTGCGGCGCAAATTACCGCCTTGCCGCAGTTAAAACTGATCGCGGTATTTGGTGTGGGTTATGAGCGGGTGGATGTGCTGGCTGCAAGGGCGAAGGGGGTTCGGGTAACCCATACGCCCGGGGTGCTGACCGATGACGTTGCCGATCTGGCGATTGGACTGCTGCTGGCGACGGCCCGACAGATTGGCGGCGCACAACGTTTTATCGAGCGTGGAGGTTGGCTGCAAGGCAGCTATCCATGGACGCGCAAGGTCAGCGGCGCACGCCTGGGCATTCTTGGACTGGGGCGGATCGGGCGGGCGATAGCTCAGCGGGCGGCGGCCTTCAATATGGCCGTCAGTTATCATTCCCGCCAACAAGCTGCCGATTTCACCGGGCGTTTTTTTGCGACTCCGCTGGCATTGGCAGATCACTGCGATTTTCTGTTGGTTTGCACTAACGGCGGGGCCCAGACGCGTGCGCTGGTGGATGCCAGGGTCCTGGCAGCGCTGGGTTGCGACGGCATTTTAATCAATATTGCGCGTGGTTCGGTGGTGGATGAAGCGGCATTGGTGACGGCGATTGATCGGGGAACCATCGCCGGTGCCGGTCTGGATGTCTTTGAATGTGAGCCGCAGGTGCCTGCCGCGTTGATGGGGCGGGACAATGTGGTACTGACGCCACATATGGCCAGTGCGACCCACTGCACGCGACGGCTGATGGTCGATCTGGTGTTCGACAACATAGCGGCCCATTTTGCCGGTCGCCCCTTGCCAACGCCGGTTGTGGAAAGCCCCAATGCTTAGCATCACCCTTTCTTTATTCCTGCCTGATGATCACTCAACGACCGCTGTAGGTTATTGGCCCCCTTCATATGAATTGTCTGTTTTGTGATCTTGATTGTAGTACAACATTATTTGTTGGTACTACAATGTGGGCAAGGTTACTTAGGTAAGTCATAAAGATTGTGCTGCAACCGCAGGACGCCAGTGGGAGACACGGGTAAAGTAAATCCGTTATCACAGGATGGCGAATGCCACGGAGAAACCATGAACAAGCAGCAGATCGGTAAAACCGATCGCATCATCATCGAGATGGGCCAGCAGATCGTCGGCGGCAAGTATGTCCCGGGCGCGGCGTTACCGTCAGAGGCTGAGCTGTGCGAAGAATTTGAAACTTCACGCAATATCATCCGCGAAGTCTTACGTGCGCTGATGGCCAAGCGACTGGTGGAAGTGAAGCGCTATCGCGGCGCATTTGTGACGCTGCGTAACCAGTGGAATTACCTGGATACCGACGTCCTTAACTGGGTGCTGGCACAGGATTACGACCCACGTCTGATCGCATCGATGAGTGAGGTTCGCAACCTGGTGGAGCCTACCATCGCCCGCTGGGCGGCAGAGCGGGCGACTTCCAGCGAACTGGCGGTGATAGAGGCGGCGCTGAACGACATGATAGCCCACCATCAGGAGCGTGAACGCTTCAATGAAGCCGACATTCGCTACCACGAAGCGGTGCTGGCGGCGGTGCATAACCCGGTACTGCAACAGCTCAGCGTGGCGATCAGTTCTCTGCAACGCGCGGTGTTTGAGCGTACCTACATGTCGGATGAGGACAATATGCCGCGTACCCTGCGTGAACATCAGGAATTGTATGACGCTATCCGTCATCAGGATGCGGATGCCGCAGAGCAGGCGGCAATGGCGATGATCGCCAGCTCGACCAAACGCTTAAAGGACATTACTTGACTGCTCCCCGTACTGGGCGAGGTCTTCAGAGGGCTATTTGATGAGTGACAGCTTTATCGCGATTGACTGGGGTTCCACCAACCTGCGCGCCTGGCGTTACGAACAGGGCGTCTGTGTCGACAGCCTGCAGTCAGAGGCCGGTGTTACCCGCCTTGGCGACCGCACGCCGCAGCAGGTTTTCAGCGAGCTGATGGCGCGCTGGGAGGCACCGTTGCCGGTGGTGATGGCGGGAATGATCGGTAGCAATGCCGGCTGGCAGCAGGTTCCCTATCTGTCTTGTCCAACCCGCCTGACCGAGGTTGCCCACCAGTTAACGGCGGTAGAGCCGGCTTTACCTTACCGGGCCTGGATTATTCCGGGTATCTGTGTCGAACGTGAAGACAATTGCAACGTTATGCGCGGTGAAGAAACCCAGTTGATAGGTGCCTATGCGGAACAGCCGTCGGCGCTCTATGTCATGCCCGGCACTCACAGTAAATGGGTGCGAATGGAGGGTGACATTCTGGCAGATTTCCGCACGGTGATGACCGGCGAACTGCATCATCTGTTGCTCCGCCATTCGTTGATCGGCGTGGGGCTGAACGAGCAGCAACCGTCACCGCAGGCATTTTCGCGCGGGCTGGAAACCGGCATGAATGAAAGCCACATCGTGCGCCGTTTATTTGAAACCCGCGCTGCTCACGTGCTCGGCAAACTGGAGAAAAGTTCGGTCAGTGACTGGCTTTCCGGGTTGCTGATTGGCAACGAAGTCGCGCAGATGCAGCGTGAATACCCGCTGCCGTCGAGTGCCTCGTTAACGGTGATCGGGAATCCGCAGTTGGGCGAGCGCTATGCCCAGGCATTGAATCTGGCCGGAATACGCTACCAGCTACTGGACGGCGATCGGGCTTTCCAATCGGGAATAAGGAGCATTGTGCATGAGCTGGAACACTGAACTGCCGCTGATTGCCATTCTGCGCGGTATTACGCCACAGGAAGCGGGTGAGCATGTACAAACGTTGCTGGACGCGGGGTTCGATGCGATCGAAATTCCGATGAACTCGCCGGGCTGGCAACAAAGTATCGGCGATACGGTGAAAAAATTCGGCGACCGGGCCCTGATTGGCGCAGGCACCGTGCTGCAACCGATGCAGGTGGATGAACTGGCGGCGGTGGGCGGAAAGCTGGTAGTAACGCCCAATACTCAGCCGACGGTGATCCGTCGGGCAGTGGAACTGGGCATGACGGTTTGCGCCGGTTGCGCTACCGCTTCAGAAGCATTCAACGCTCTGGAGGCCGGTGCTCAGGCGCTGAAAATTTTCCCGTCGGTTTCTTTCGGCCCAGATTACATCAAGGCGCTGAAAGCGGTATTGCCGCCGCAGATCCCCGTTTTTGCCGTCGGCGGGATCACGCCGGAAAACTTGCCTTTGTATCTGGCCGCAGGCTGTGTGGGGGCGGGGTTGGGAGGCGATCTCTATCGCGCCGGCCAATCGGTGGAGCGCACCGCTCAGCAGGCTGCCGCTTTCGTTTTAGCCTATAAGGAAGCCACCCAATGAAAATAACCAAAATGACCACCTATCGGCTACCGCCGCGCTGGATGTTCCTGAAAATTGAAACCGATGAAGGTATCGTCGGCTGGGGCGAGCCGGTGATTGAAGGACGGGCGCGCAGCGTGGAGGCGGCGGTGCACGAGCTGTCAGAATATGTGGTTGGCCAGGATCCCGCACGCATTAACGATATCTGGCAGACGCTCTACCGTGGCGGTTTCTATCGCGGAGGCCCAATCCTGATGAGCGCGATCGCCGGCATTGATCAGGCTTTGTGGGATATCAAAGGCAAGGCGCTGGGCGTACCGGTTTATCAGCTGCTGGGCGGCCTGGTACGCGACAAAATCAAGGCTTATAGCTGGGTGGGCGGAGATCGTCCTTCCGACGTGATCGCCGGCATCAACAAGCTGACGGAAATCGGCTTCGACACCTTTAAACTCAACGGCTGTGAAGAGATGGGCATCATCGACAGTGCGCGTAAGGTGGATGCAGCGGTGGCGGTGGTGGCGCAGATCCGCGAAGCCTTTGGCAACCGTATCGAGTTTGGTCTGGATTTCCATGGCCGCGTCGATGCGCCGATGGCGAAAATCCTGATCAAAGAACTGGAACCCTACCGTCCGTTGTTTATTGAGGAGCCGGTGCTGGCGGAGCAGGCAGAGTACTATCCACGTCTGGCAGCGCAAACGCATATCCCGATTGCCGCCGGTGAACGCATGTATTCACGCTTTGATTTCAAACGGGTGCTGGCGGACGGTGGCCTGGCGATTATTCAGCCGGACTTGTCTCACGCCGGTGGTATCACCGAATGCTTTAAGATTGCCGCGATGGCGGAGACTTACGATGTAGCACTGGCACCACATTGCCCACTGGGGCCGATTGCGCTGGCTGCCTGTCTGCATGTGGATTTTGTGGCGCGTAATGCGGTGTTCCAGGAGCAGAGTATGGGCATTCACTACAATCAGGGGGCCGAACTGCTGGACTATGTGGTGAATAAAGACGATTTCAAAATGACCGACGGCCATTTCTACCCGCTGACCAAACCGGGGCTTGGGGTAGAGATCAACGAAGAGCTGGTGATCGAGCGCAGTAAACAAGCGACGGATTGGCGTAATCCGGTGTGGCGTTACCCAGACGGTGCAGTGGCTGAGTGGTAATCGCGTATTAAATAATAATTAAATTCATCTTTAACAGGCACCTCACTGTGTCTCGCTTGACGTCGCCGTCAGGCGAGGTATCTGGCTGAAAATAGAGATTGGAAGTGGGCCAGATGAATAACTTATTGTGCTTGCCAGTTAGTTATTAAATAAGCGGCCGGGAAATTAACTTTATTATTTCCCATTATATTAACCGCTCCGATTTCTCATGGCGGATGTCGCGGCTGGTGCTTTGTCAGACCGCATGGCTGCTCCACGTCATTTGAAAAATAGTTAAATCATTATCAGTAACTCGACTCGGCGGCGCTACCCTACAATATCGCACCGCTATTATTAAAATCCGAAAAATAACGGAATAAAGATAATGGATACAACATTGACCTCAACACCAAGAAGTAAACGCCGCTATCTAACGTTATTAATGATATTTGTCACCGTGGTGATTTGCTATGTTGACCGCGCCAATCTGGCGGTGGCTTCGGCGCATATTCAACAAGAGTTTGGCATCAGCAAGGCGCAGATGGGTTATATCTTCTCGGCTTTTGCCTGGACCTATACCCTGTGTCAGATCCCGGGGGGTTGGTTCCTGGATCGCGTTGGCTCAAAGCTGACCTATTTTATTGCCATCATGGGCTGGTCGATCGCCACCTTGCTGCAGGGGTTCGCCAGTGGCCTGGTATCGCTGATTGGCCTGCGTGCAGTGACCGGGCTGTTTGAAGCGCCGGCATTCCCCACCAACAATCGCATCGTCACCAGTTGGTTCCCCGAGCAGGAGCGCGCTTCGGCAGTGGGGTTCTATACCTCCGGCCAGTTTGTCGGGCTGGCCTTTCTGACACCGCTGTTGATCTGGGTGCAGGAGTTGTTGAGCTGGCACTGGGTGTTCATCATTACCGGCGCGGTTGGCATTGTTTGGGCGCTGGTGTGGCAGCGTGTGTACCAGTCGCCGCGCAACAGCAAAGGGGTGAATGACGCCGAGCTGAAATATATCCAGGCCGGTGGCGGCATGGTGGACGGCGACGTCGCGTCGGAAAAGAAAAATCGTGTCCCGCTCACCGCGGCTGACTGGAAGCTGGTGTTTCACCGCAAGCTGGTCGGGGTGTATCTGGGCCAGTTCGCCATTACTTCGACGCTGTGGTTCTTTCTCACCTGGTTCCCGAACTATCTGACGCAGGAAAAACACATTGCGGCGCTGACCGCCGGCTTTATGACCACGGTACCCTTCCTGGCGGCGTTCTGCGGTGTCTTGTTATCCGGTTTTGTCGCCGATCGCTTGCTGCGCAGCGGCCGTTCGATAGGGTTTGCACGTAAAACGCCGATCATCTGCGGATTGTTGTTATCCACCTGCATTATGGGAGCCAATTACACCAACGATCCGCTGTGGATTATGGTGCTGATGGCTCTGGCGTTCTTTGGTAACGGTTTTGCCTCCATCACCTGGTCGCTGGTGTCATCGCTGGCACCGACCCGGTTGATCGGTTTGACCGGCGGGGTGTTTAACTTTGTCGGCGGGCTGGGGGGGATCACGGTTCCGCTGGTGGTGGGTTATCTGGCGCAAGATTACGGTTTTGCACCGTCGCTGATTTACATCGCCGTAGTGGCGTTGCTCGGCGCGTTGTCGTATCTGCTGTTGGTGGGTGATGTGAAACGCGTCGGCTGATCCGGTAAGATGGCGGCTCAGTGCCAGCATGAGCAGGGGAGCCGCCATGAGCCATCGGGAAAAACAGCTGACTTTTGATCCACGTGGACATCAGTTAACCAATATTAACGTCTGGACGCCGGACAGCCAGTGGCTGGCTTATGACGTACGCCCGAGCGGCGCTTCTTTCACCGGCCTGAGCATCGAACGGGTGAACGTTGACAGCGGGATAGTGGAAGTGGTGTATCGCGCTCAGCACGGTGCCCACGTGGGCATGGTGACCGTCAGCCCCGATGCACCGGCGCGCTATGCCTTTATTCACGGCCCGGAGCATCCTGATAGCGTTTGGCATTACGATTTTCACCATCGTCGCGGGGTGATCGTCAGCGAACCGGATCGCGAACTGGCCATTACCCTCGATGCGATGGATATCACCGCACCTTATACCCCAGGCGCCCTGCGCGGCGGCACTCACGTTCACGTGTTTAGTCCGGACGGCAGTCGCCTGAGCTTTACCTACAATGACCACGTGATGCATGAGCTGGACCTGGCGCAGGATCTGCGAAACGTTGGGGTGGCCGTACCGTTACAGGGTGTGAATCCCCCCAAGCAGCATCCGCGTGAGTATGATGGCAGCCATTACTGCGTGCTGGTCAGCGAGACTACGCCGCAACCGCAACCGGGCAGTGACCAAATTAATCGAGCCTACGAAGAGGGCTGGGTCGGCCAACACGGCTATATTCGGCCAGACGGACGGCAGCAGCGCTGGGCGCTGGCGTTTATCGGCGATACGATTTCCAGCAGCGGTGAAACGTTACCCGAGGTTTTCATTGCTGATTTGCCGCAGGATGACGCCGATTACGCCAAAGCCGGTGCCCGTCCGTTGCAAGGCACCGCCACCCATTTACCTGCGCCTCCGTTGGGGGTACGTCAACGTCGGCTGACCTTTACCGGCCGGCGGCGTTATCCCGGCGTGGTGACCACTCCTCGTCACTGGCTGCGCAGTTCACCCGACGGCAGTATGATCGCCTGCCTGATGAAGGATGACTCGGGAGTGGTGCAACTGTGGACGCTTTCACCCAATGGCGGTGAACCGCACCAGGTCACCCGCGGTGAGCAAGGGATCCAGTCGGCATTCAGTTGGCATCCGCAGGGGGGCCGGATTGCACTGGTGTGTGATAACAGCCTGATGTTGTGTGAGGTGGCCAGCGGACGGATGCAGCGTTTGACGCAACGTACTGCACTGCCGCCATCGGGGGATGCGATCGTGTTCTCGCCGGACGGCAGCAAAGTGGCGTTTATGCGTGAAATCGACGGATTCAGCCAGATTTTTGTGGCCGAGGTGTGAGCTAATGCGGGTACATGGCCCGCATCAAACTATTTTACTGCGGTGTGGCCGCGGCGGCATGAGCAGGGTCGCCGCTGGCGGCCAGGTTCTGCTCTTCACCGCGCAAGATGCGTGCTTTCGGTGAGTCTGCGGTGCCGTCACTGCCGGAGCGCAGGTAGTCGTAAGGCAGCAATACGGTGTCCATCACCGCCGATAATGGCAGGTCCAACGCCACCAGCGGCATCATTGCCCAACTGGTGTTGTCGTCCTTCAGAACATCCATGCTGGCACGGGTGCCGGGATAGTAGCCCTGATTCGGGCCGGTGTGACTCATCACGCTGGAGCAGCCGTTAGTCGCTAACAGCATGCAACTGGTTGCAATCACTCTTATCGTTTTCATTTTCCATCCTGCAGGGTGCTGTTCCCCAAAATCTGCTGATCTATAACATCTTGTGGATGTTTTAAAAGGAGCAAGAGCCCGCTCTGTGGCGGCCGTCTCAGTTTATTGTAAGGGATAAAAAAACTTTCGCCGCACTGATTATCATTTTTTTGATCGTCCGCGCTTGAAATGGTGAAAGCAACCCCCATTTTCTTATCAGAAGTAAATTAAGAATTCGCCGTAAGGGAATTCTGATTATTTAGCCTGTCCCAACGGGAAGGCTTAATTATTAAACCTCGCTGAAGTGCCTTAGGAGGCTGTTTTATGCGTAATTTTGATCTCTCTCCGCTCTACCGTTCCGCGATTGGCTTTGACCGTTTATTTAATGCATTGGAGGCGGGCCAGAGTCAGGGGAATGGCGGTTATCCCCCTTATAATGTTGAGCTGGTGGATGAAAATCATTACCGCATCACCATCGCGGTGGCCGGTTTCGCCGAGCAAGAGCTGGAAATTACCGCTCAGGATAACCTGCTGATAGTACGGGGTGCCCATAATAACGAACCGGCGGAAAGAACCTACTTATATCAAGGTATTGCCGAGCGCAACTTTGAACGTAAATTCCAGCTGGCCGAGCATATCCAAATTAAAGGCGCCAAATTGGAAAACGGTTTGTTGTATATCGATATGGAACGTATCGTGCCGGAAACATTAAAACCGCGCCGGATCGAAATTAAATAATGCCTATTTCATCGGCGGAACGAACCGCCGGTGCAATGTGAGTTAATTTGCCTGCCGTCAGGGGGCACAGCTTAATTTACCCTATGAATTTCAAGTTACAGTTAGGCGACCAGCTCATTTAGCCCACGGAGCTTACTTTAGTAAGTGACTGGGATGAATGAGTGCAGGTAACAACACTGTAGCTTGAAAGGCGACGGGTAAAGTCTCGCTTCATAGAAGGAGTTTATACTATGCGTAATTATGACTTATCCCCGCTGCTGCGTCAGTGGATCGGTTTTGACAAGCTGGCCAGTTCAATGGGCGGCCAGGAGCCGCAAGGGTTCCCGCCTTACAACATCGAGAAAAGCGACGATAACCACTACCGCATTTCTCTGGCGCTGGCCGGGTTCAAGCAAAGCGAGCTGGATATTGAAGTTGAAGGTCCGCGCCTGACCGTGCGCGGCAAGCCGACGCCAACGGAAAAACAGGTGGAATATCTGCACCAGGGGCTGGTGTGCAAAGAGTTCACCCTGACCTTTACGCTGGCTGAACATCTGCAGGTGTCCGAGGCTCAGTTTGAAAACGGCCTGCTGCATATTGATCTGGTGCGTCAGGTACCGGAAGCCCTGCAGCCACAGCGGATTGCCATCGGCACCACGCCAGGGCTGGAAGCCAAATAATCGACTGAGAAATTACAACAATGCCCTATGAATTTCGAGTTGTAGCTAGGCGACCAACTCGCTCATCCTAAGGTGCTTACTTGAGTAAGTAACTGAGGTGAGCGACAAATCTGTCGGGAACAGATTTGAACGCTGCTTGCAGCGGCCCTGAAAGGGCAAGGGCCATGGATGGGCCTTGTAAGCAAGTAACAACGCTGCAACTTGAAAGACGACGGGCATTAGGGGGAAGTTCTAACGGGCTTCCCCCTTTGCTTTCTGTGGCGTAAGCCACAGTCACCCTTTCCCGCTTATGCCAAAATCCCTGTTAACTGTGCGTCTTTAACCGCAAACCGGTTGTTAAACTTCTGGCAAGGATGTGACCTATGAGCGAAATCGCCCTGACCGTCAGCATGTTGGCGTTGGTGGCCGTTCTCGGGCTGTGGATGGGTAACTGGAAGATCTATGGGGTGGGGCTGGGCATCGGTGGGGTGCTGTTCGGTGGCATTATCGTTGGGCATTTCGCCCAGAGTTGGCAGCTCAATCTTAACGGCGACATGTTGCACTTCATCCAGGAGTTCGGCCTGATCCTGTTCGTGTACACCATTGGTATTCAGGTCGGCCCGGGTTTCTTCTCTTCCTTGCGGGTCTCCGGACTAAGGCTCAACGGTTTCGCCATTTTACTGGTGTTGGTTGGCGGGGTCGTTGCTGCAGTGGTTCATAAGCTGTTTGCCGTGCCGCTACCGATCATCCTGGGTGTGTTCTCCGGGGCGGTCACCAATACCCCCGCGCTCGGCGCCGGGCAGCAAATTCTTACCGATTTGGGGTCTGACCCGGCCCTGGTCGATCGCATGGGCATGGGCTACGCCATGGCTTATCCGTTTGGCATCTGTGGCATTCTGCTGGTGATGTGGCTGATACGCCTGTTTTTCCGCATTAATATCGAGCGGGAGGCGCAGGCGTTTGAAAGCAGCCTGGGCAACCAGCGCGAACTGCTGCACACCATAAACGTGGCAGTGTGCAACCCCAATCTGCAGGGAATGGCGATCAAAAATGTGCCGTTGCTGAACGGTGAGGACATCATCTGTTCGCGGCTGAAACGCGGCGATTTGCTGATGGTGCCGGCCCCACTTGAGAAGCTGGAACTGGGCGACTATCTGCATCTGGTGGGCAAGCGCGAAAGCCTGGAAAATGCCCGGCTGGTGATTGGCGAGGAGGTCGACGTTTCGCTGTCAACGCGCGGTACAGAACTGCAGGTGGTGAGGGCGGTGGTGACCAATGAGAAGGTGTTGGGCAGTAAAATCCGCGATCTGAACCTGAAGCAAAAATACGACGTGGTGATCTCGCGCCTCAACCGTTCCGGCGTCGAGCTGGTGGCCGGCAGCAATGTGACGCTGCAATTTGGTGACATTCTCAATCTGGTGGGCCGACCTGAATCGATCGAAGCGGTGGCGGCGATTGTCGGCAACGCCCAACAGAAGCTGCAACAGGTGCAAATGCTGCCGGTGTTTATCGGTATCGGTCTGGGCGTGCTGCTGGGGTCGGTACCGCTGTTTATTCCGGGTTTCCCGGCGGCCTTGCGTCTGGGGCTGGCCGGTGGCCCGCTGGTGGCGGCGCTGATCCTCGGGCGTATCGGCAGCATCGGCAAGCTGTACTGGTTTATGCCACCCAGTGCCAATCTGGCATTGCGTGAACTGGGGATCGTGCTGTTTCTGGCGGTGGTGGGCCTGAAGTCGGGGGGCAACTTTGTGGATACGCTGATTAACGGTGAAGGGTTGGCCTGGATTGGCTATGGTGCGCTGATTACCGCTATCCCGTTGCTCAGCGTGGGTGTACTGGCGCGAATGGTGGGCAAGATGAACTACCTGACGCTGTCCGGCATGCTGGCAGGGTCGATGACCGATCCACCGGCACTGGCCTTCGCTAACGGCCTGCACCCGACCAGCGGCGCTGCCGCGCTGTCCTATGCCACGGTTTATCCGTTGGCGATGTTCCTGCGCATTATGTCGCCGCAGTTGCTGGCGGTACTTTTTTGGGCAATGTAAAAAACTGGGCCATGTAAAACGACGGGGCGCCACGCGTGCGCCCCATCTCAACGATCAGCCTGCGTCCTGGTGCGCGCGTTCGATCTCTTCCGCCAGAATTGCCACGCCACGCTCAATCTTCTCCGGATCCGGCACGTAGTTCATCCGCATGCACTGATGGGTATGCGGCCATTCGTGCTCCAGCCCCGGGAAGAAGTAGTGACCCGGCACCATCAGCACGCCGCGTTTTTTCAGGCGCTGATACAGCAGTTCGGTGGTGATCGGCAGATCCTTGAACCACAGCCAGAGGAAAATCGCCCCTTCCGGTTTATGGATCAGGCAGCGCTCCGGTGACAGGTAACGGCGAATAATCTCGATAGTGTGCTCGACACGCTGTTGGTAAAACGGGCGGATCACCTCGTTTGACAACCGCAGCAGGTCGCCGCGTTCAATCATTTCCGTGGCCATTGCCGGTCCGATGCTGCCCGGTGACAGGCTGATGATACCGTTCATGTTGGTCAGGGCGCTGATGGTCTTCTCATCGGCGATCACAATGCCGCAGCGTGAGCCGGGCAGGCCGAGTTTCGACAGGCTCATGCATAGAATGATGTTAGGGTTCCACAGCGGCGTCGCATCGCTGAAGATAATGCCAGGGAAGGGCACGCCATAGGCGTTATCGATTACCAGCGGAATATTGCGCTGCTGTGCCAACCGGTCGAGCTTCATCAGCTCTTCGTCGGTGATCACGTTGCCGGTAGGGTTAGTCGGGCGTGATACGCAGATCATGCCGATATCATCGCCGATGTTCAGGTGTTCGAAATCAACGTGATACTTAAACTGGCCTTCAGGCAGCAGCTCGATGTTGGGCTTGGCCGAGACAAACAGCCCTTCGTCCAACCCGGCATCGGCATAGCCAATATATTCCGGTGCCAGCGGGAACAACACGCGGCGGCGGCTGCCGTCGGCATAGCGACCGGCAAACAGGTTAAACAAGTAGAAAAACGCGCTCTGACTGCCATTTGTCAGTGCAATATTCTGTGGTGAGATCTGCCAGCCCAGTTCGTCGCGCAGCAGTTTGGCCAGCGCTTTCAGCAGGGCGTCTTTGCCCTGCGGGCCGTCATAGTTACACAGCGCCTCGGTCAGTTTGCCCTGGTCGAGCATCTCCTGACACAGCTGTTTGAAGTAGCTTTCCATCTCTGGAATTTGCGCCGGATTACCGCCGCCAAGCATGATGGCACCGGGGGTGCGCAGGCCTTCGTTCAGGTCATCCATCAAACGGGTAATGCCCGCGTAACGGGTAAATTTGTCGCCGAAAAGTGAAAAAGTCATAGGTGCAGCTGTATTGTTTTTAGCAGGTAATCGCCCACCATACCGCCAGACAATTTTCGGTGCAATGCAGTTCACAAAACAACCACCGGGAGTAAATTTCACCCGATGGTTGTTTCGCAGCATATTCCGCTGAATTAATCTGACCGATCGCCGACCCACACCACCATCACCTTATCGTCGCCGAGCCGGCGGCTGAAAGCGTAGTAGTGCGCCGTTTGCTGCGACTGCTGTGTGCCGGCACCGATCGCCGGATGGCGGGCGCGGAATTGTCCCAGTCGCTGCCAGTGCGTCAGCAGGGGGGCTTTGTCGCCCTGCAGTTCGCGCCAGTTCATGTCGGAACGGGTACCCTGCAGCGGATCCGAACCGGTCGGGCCAAGCTGACGGCCACTTTCATCACCGTAGTAAATCTGTACCGCGCCGGGGGCCAGCAGCAGCAGATCGGCGGCGCGCTGTTGCAGCGGCAGCGACCCTTTGGCGTCACTGGCGAAGAACAGCCGGGTATCGTGCGAGGAGATATAACTCAACACGTTGAAATCCTGTAGCTTGTCGGCCATCTGTTGATAGGTGGCATCGATGCTGGAGAAGCAGCCCAGAGCCTGCGACGCCTGATCCTGGAAATCAAAATTGATCATCGCGTCGAAACCGTTCTGGTAATAGTCGCTTTTCATCACGCCATGTCCCCAGGCTTCGCCGGTCATCCAGAACGGGGCGTTATCCAGCGCCTGCTGCGGATGGGCGGCTTTCCACTCGGCCAACGCCGCCGTGGCACGCTGTTTCAGCAGCGCCAGGGTCGGTTTCTCAACGTGCTTGGCGGTATCGACGCGGAAGCCGTCAATGCCGTAGTCGCGCACCCATTGACTGAGCCAGGTGGTCAGGTAGTCGCGGGTAGTGGCACCGGGAATATCCCGTGCGGCAGTATCGGGTTTGTGGTGATAAAACAGCGGCAGACCGCTGGCACCGGGCGCTTCAGTTTTGATGTCCGGGAGGAAGGCCAGCGACATGGTGAGGTCGTCATAGCCCGGCGAGTCGTAGTCGCCGATATCGGTGCGGATCCAGTTTTTGCCCCACCAGGCGTCCCAACCGGCCTTATCGCTGAAGTTGATGTAATCATTGAAGCTATGCCAGTTTTGGCCTGCGGCCGGTCGCCAGTCCCCCCAGTTTTTACCCAGCGTTTTTTCGATCTCCGCGCCTTTCAGATACAGCGAGCCGAACTGGAAGGTCTGCATATCCGCCAGCGTGGCGTAACCGACATGATTGACTACCACGTCAAACAGAATGCGGATCCCGCGCTGGTGCGCCTGCTCAACCAGTGTACGCAGATCCTGCTCGCTGCCCATGTTGGCATCGAGTCGGGTCCAGTCCAGCGCGTAGTACCCGTGATAGGCGTAATGCGGGAAGTCGCCCTTGGTGCCGCCACCGACCCAGCCGTGGATTTGCTCCAGCGGTGAACTGATCCACAGCGCATTGACGCCGAGCTGTTGCAGGTAATCGAGCTTTTGCGTCAGGCCGGCCAGATCGCCGCCGTGGAAGGTGCCTATTTCCTGCATGCCGTCACTGCGGCGGCCGTAGCTGTGGTCATTGGCCTGGTTACCGTTCTCAAAGCGGTCGGTCAGGGCGAAGTAGACGGTGGCGTTGTGCCAGTTGAACGGGGCGGCTTTCTCGCTGCTTGCCGACTCCAGCAACAGTAATCCTCCGCTGCCTGCGGCGGGTTGCAGGGTGACTTTGCCCTGGCTGACCTTCGCCGTTTGGCCAGAATAGAAATCACGCAGCGTTTCGCCTTCGGCAAAGGTGCCCGAAACGTCAAGCGTGAGCGGCTTGCCGTCCCAGCGTTGGCAGGTGTGTGCCACCGAAGCGGTGGCGGTTTCCGGCGCTGTTTTCAGGCTGAGCTGCAACGTCGGCGTTCCGCTGCGGGTATCGATACGCACCTGGTATTCACCGGCGCGGAACAGCCGCCAGTTAACCGGCGGATTATCGCCGCAGGGCTGCAGCGACAGGGTTTGATTCAGTTTGGCCGTGGCCGTTGGCTGCCAGCACTGTTGGTCCTGGTAAATCTTCAGCGGCAGTTCGCCCTTGGGTAAGGTGGCGTGGCTGGTGAACAGGCCGCTGGCGGATTCGTCAAAGGCCGGGAAGCTTTGCAGCGTCCAGCTCGCCATTGCCGCCGGTGACAGCAGCATCAGCAGGGGAAGGGTCAGGCGTTTCATGGCTCTCCTTACGCGTGGCAGGAAGCGTTTTTATTGTAGGGTAATGTCCAGTGTGACTAATGATGAAAAAATAGCCTCATCCCGGCGGGGAATTTCGGGGGGAGGAGAAGGAAGGGGGAGATCCTGGGCTGTCACTCGGTGGTTTTTTAATCTATATTACAATGTATACATTGTAGTGTGAGGTGACCTATGAGCGTGATGTCTGTTCGACTACCGGAAGATCTCAGTGAACAGCTTGAAGCCTTGGCTAAGGCGACCGGCAGAACAAAATCCTTTCTGGCTGGGCAGGCTATTCGGGATTTCATCAGCCGTGAAGCCTGGCAGATTGCTGAAACTCAACAGGCAATCCTTGAAGCAGAAAAGGAGGATTTTGTTTCTGACGATGAAATGCAGGCTCGCTTCAAGCGGATGGGGGTGATGAATAACAATGAAAATTAAATGGCTAAGGAAAGCCGCAAGCAATTTTGATGATGAGTACGATTGGTTTTACCAAGAGAGTCCTCAGGTTGCGACCCAATTCGCCAGGGAGGTTTTTCGTTTAGTGAACTTGCTGGTAGCCAATCCGGCCCTGGGCAGGGCTGGAAGGGTAATGGGAACCCGGGAAATTGTGATGAAAACCTTTCCCTATCTGATCCCGTACAGAATTAAAAACAATGAAATACATATTCTCAGGGTATTCCATATGCGGAGACGCCCGCCGAAAAGAGCGTGGTAATTTTGAATGGATGCCAGTTATTACTCCACTGGCATCCATGACAGTTACTTTTTCAGTAGTTGCGGGTTAACGCAGTTTTCTTTGACTGTGCCGGTCAATGCGGCAATCAGGTTGTCGACGGCGCATTCGGCCATACCGTAGCGGGTCTCATGGGTCGCAGAACCGATATGCGGCAGCGCGACTACGTTTGGCAGCGTCAGCAGCGGTGAAGACACATCCAACGGTTCTTTTTCGAACACGTCCAGCCCGGCTGCGTGGATAGTGCCGTTCTGCAGCGCTTCGATCAGTGCCGCTTCGTCCACCACCGGGCCACGACCGGCGTTGATCAGAATGCCGCTCTTTTTCATCTTCGCCAGTTGATCACGGCTGATCATATGGAAGGTTTCATCGGTCAGCGGCAGCGTAATGCAGATGAAATCGGATTCGGCCAGCAGGGTATCCAGATCGCAACGGCGGGCGTTAAAACGTTGTTCCGCTTCTTCATGAGTGCGGCGCGCGTTGTACAGCACCGGCATGCCGAAACCGAAGTGCGCACGTTGTGCCAGTGCCAGCCCGATCCGCCCCATACCGAGGATGCCGATGGTTTTATGGTGCACGTCGACGCCAAACCAGTCCGCCCCGATACTGCCCTGCCATTCGCCGGCTTTCACCCGCGCGGCCACTTCCACTACCCGGCGTGCCGTTGCCAGTACCAGACTCATGATGGTATCGGCGACGGTTTCGGTCAGCACGGTCGGGGTATGCATCAGCAGCACGTTATGGGCGTTAAGCGCGTCAACGTCGAAATTGTCGTAACCGACGGAGATGGTTGAGGCTGCACGCAGTTTGGGCGCCTGCTGCAGGAAAGCCTCATCAATTTTGCCGCCGGAACCGATGATCCCTTCCGCCTGTTGCAGTGCCTGGCGCAGCTCATCGCGGTTTTCCGGGTTCAGGCCGTCGAAGGCGTGCACGGTGAAGTGCTGTTCCAGCCGTTCACGCAGGTCGGCGGGAATGCTTTTGTATAAAACGATAGAAGGCTTCATCACGAACTCCAGCAATACCCTTCGTCTTTCAGACCGCAGCCTGAAATCCATTGGGTATATTCAACAGAAAATAAATTATAACGAGACTAAGCCAGTTGTGGTTGGGCCTCGTTGCGAGCGGGCTTGACGATTAGCGTCAGCACCACCGCCACCAGCAGGGCAATGGCCATAAACATATAAGAAGCTGCCGGGCTGCCGGTAGCGCCGTTCAGGTAACCGACAAACCACGAGCCGAAGAAGGAGCCCAGCGCACCCATACTGTTGATCAGCGCCATGGCGCCACCGGCGACGTTTTTCGGCAGCATTTCAGGAATGATGGCGAAGAAAGGTCCATAAGGGGCGTACATGGCGGCACCGGCAATCACCAACAGGGTGTAAGAGACCCAAAAATGGTTGGCACCGACGGCGTAAGAGCCGAAGAATGCCAGCGCGCCAATCAGCAACAATGGCCAGACGAACAGCTTGCGGTTTTGCATTTTGTCCGAAGCCCAGGATACCAGGATCATGGCGATAGTAGCCGCCAGGTAAGGCACCGCCGACAGCCAGCCGGCTTCCACCATACCCATCTGCATGCCGCTGCGCAGGATCGAAGGCAACCACAGCACGAAGCCGTACACACCGATACTCCAGGCAAAATACTGCGCGCACAGCAAAATCACGTTGCGTGAGCGGAAGGCTTCACCGTAGTTACGCACCGCTTTAATGCCTTTCTGTTCTTCTTCCAGCTGTTGCTGCAACGCCAGCTTTTCATCATCGTTCAGCCATTTGGCCTGCGCCGGTTTGTCTTTGGCCAGCACCCACCAGCAGAAGGCCCAGATCACCGCCGGAATACCTTCAAAGATAAACATTTCACGCCAGCCATAGGCGTGGATCAGGTAGCCGGAAACCACCGACATCCACAGCACCGTTACCGGGTTACCGAGGATCAGGAAGGTATTGGCGCGTGAGCGTTCTGATTTGGTGAACCAGTTGCTGATGTAAATCAACATCGCCGGCATGACTGCGGCTTCCACCACGCCGAGGATAAAGCGGATAGCGGCCAGCATGGGGATATTACTGACCATGCCGGTCAGTGAGGCGCAGGCACCCCACAGGATCAGGCACCAGAAAATCAGTTTTTTAACGCTGCGGCGTTCGGCATAGATCGCGCCGGGGATTTGGAAAAAGAAATAGCCGAGGAAAAACAGCGCACCCAGCAGCGATGACATGCCTTTGGTGATGCCCAGATCGTCATTGATGCCGGCGGCCGAGGCAAAGCTGAAGTTGGCTCGGTCGAGATAGGCCAGGCTGTAGGTGATAAACACGATGGGCATGATGTACCACCAGCGTTTAGCCGCGAGAGTCGCTTTGTTCATGTTCAGATTCCTCAGTGTTCTCTCAACGCGTCCTGGTTGTAGGGCCAGAGGTATACGTCATGCAGAGAAGTCGGTTAACCGATTATGCTTGTTATATTTATTCAGCCAGTGCCGCGCGGGTCGGCAAGCCTTCACTGTCGCCGATAGCCTGGATCGCCAGCGAGCCGATTTTGTTGCCGCGTTGCACCGCCTGTTTCAGCGTTTTGCCTTCCAGCAGGGCGCTAATGGTCCCGACGGCAAAACCGTCTCCTGCCCCCACGGTATCCACCACGTTGCTGACTTTGACGGCCGCGACGGCCGCCTGATCGCCGGCTGCGGTTTTAAACCAGGCGCCGTCCGGGCCGGTTTTGATGATCACCGCCTGCACGCCGCGTTCCAGGTAAAAATCGGCAATGCCTTCCGGCGTTGATTGGCCGGTGAGGATTTGTCCTTCTTTCAGCCCCGGCAGCACCCAGTCGGCGGCAAACGCCAGCTTGTTCAGCTGCTCGATCATCACCTGTTGGCTGGACCACAGCACCGGACGCAAATTGGGATCAAACGAAATGGTTTTGCCCATCGCACGCATTTCACGTGCGGCGTGGTGACACAGCGCCAGCGACTGGCCGGACAGGGCCGCGGCCACGCCACTCAGGTGCAGATGGCGGGCGGAACCGAAATAATCGCGGTTGAAATCGTCCGCCGAAAGATGACTGGCCGCCGAGCCTTTGCGGAAATACTCCACACTGGGATCGGTACCATCGGTGGTTTTAGATTTGATCTGAAAACCGGTCGGGTAATTGCCGTCTACCGTCACCTGCTGGGCGTTAATGCCTTCTTTTTTCAATTGTTGCAGGGTGAAACGGCCGAAAGTGTCGTTGCCGACGCGGCTGACCCAGCCGACGTTCAGGCCCAGACGTGCCAGACCGATCGCCACGTTCAGCTCGGCACCGGCAATGCGCTTGGTGAAGGTTTCCACTTCCGCCAGGTCGCCGGTTTGGGTTGCCACAAACATGGCCATGGCCTCACCCAGAGTGACGACGTCCAATGGCGTGCTATGTGCGGTTGTCAGCATTTTCATGATGTTTTACTCCGCGCGCAGCAGGTTAACGTAGTAGCGGGTCACTTCTTCCAGACTGTCGCCCTGCAACGGGAATTCAATGCCGCGTGGCGCATCCAGTGGCAGGCGGGTCAACAACTCACGCCATTTACCGTCACTGTCATCCAGCGCCACGGCGCGCCAGCCGCGCAGACCATGGGTGGCGGCCTTAACGTGGACATAGCTGACGTGGCGAGCCAAACGTTCGGCAGCGGCGAAGGCGTCTTGCCCCACCCAGTGCCAGTTGGCCATATCGAAAGTCATGCTGACCGGCAAACGGTTATCCTCCGCCGCGTGGAAAAAGGCATTGAGCAGCGACAAAATGCCACAGTCAGGGGTCTGGTCATTTTCAACCACCAGGCTGACCGGATGCTGCTCCAGTGCCACTTTCAGTTCGGTAAAATCGAAGCCCGGCTGGTAGTGGCCCAGGGATAATTTTAACTGGCGCGCATTCAGCGTCTGGGCTTCCGCCAGCAGCGCCGGCAGGTTGGGGTTCAACGTATGCTGTGGGGTAAACAGGGCTTCGGGTGCGGAGTAAACGACGAACAGGTGCTGTTGTTCGATGGCCTGAGCCAACGCTGGCAGGCTCTGTAGCTCCTGGGCAGAAAACAGTTCGCGGCGGATTTCTACGCCGTCGGCGCCTGCACCGGCGATGATCGGCAGTAAAGCGGCCTGGCCGCCGAGCTGTTGGACAGTATCGGTGCCGTAGGCGCCGGTCACCACGATAATTTCTCTGGTCATTTTTTTGCTCCTGAGGTGGCGTTATTCCCACCGCTGCTGTTAAGCACAAGTTAAATGGTACCGGTTCCAGACGAAAGCGACAGAATGTAAAAATATGATCGCAATCACGAACCTGAGCAAAAAATAGTCTGAATAGGGCGTTGCAGAAGCGCCGTAAGCCGCGCTCCTGCCGGAGAGAAGGGAATTATCGGGTGGTAGAGCCGCGCACGATCAGTTCGCCGGGGAACATCTGTTCGCTGATTGGTGTACCCAGGCCCTGAATGCGTTGCACCAGTTGCTCAAGTGCCGCATGGCCCATTTGATAGGTGGGCTGTTTCAGGGTGGTGATGCCCACCCCGGCCAGTTCGGCCCATTCCAGCTCGTCAAACCCCAACAGGCCGATATCGCTGCCCCACTGAATACCCAGACGGCGCATGGCGCGCGCCACCTGCAAGGTCAGGGCTCCGTTGGCGGAAATCACTGCCTTGCGCATACCGCGATGACGGGTGTTGAAGTCACCGATCACGGCTTCTAGTTGCTTAACGTCGTTAAGCGGTGTTTCGGCCTGTTCGGCCAATAGCCCGGCATGTTGCGCCATGGTTTGGTTGAAGGCATGCAGCCGTTCCAGCCGGGTATTGACCGTGCCGATCGGCTCGCTGAGAAACAGAATGGCTTCGAAACCCTGTTGCAGCAGGTGTTCCGTGGCAATCGTCGCCGCTTCGTGATTGTCGAGGCCGACCACGTCGCAGGCGAAATCATGAATTTTGCGGTCGATCAGCACCATCGGTAGCATCGATTGTTGCAGCGTCGACAGCGCCTCTTCGCGCATGCCAACTGCGTTGACCACGATGCCCTCTACCCGGTAGCTGCTGAGCAGTTGCAGGTAGTGCTGCTCCTGATTGACCTCGTTATTGGTATTACACACCAGCAGGGTAAAGCCGTGTTGGCGGCAGGCCGCTTCGATGCCGCGCATCACGTCCACCGAGTAGGGATTGGTGATATCGGCGATGATCAGGCCAATCAGGCGCGTCTGTCCGCCCTTCAGGCTGCGTGCCATCTGGCTTGGCCGGTAGTCGAGCTGGAGGATCGCCTGTTCAATACGCTGTTTGAGATCGTCAGAAAGCAGGTGCTGCTCACCATTCAAATAGCGCGATACGCTGGTTTTACCGGTCTTGGCGGTTTTCGCCACATCGCTGATGGTGGCTCGCCCCGAGGCGCGGATTGCCTTAACACTGCTCACAGCCGATCTCCCCTGTGGTTAATTGCCAAGGAGACTAACACACCCGACGCGGAGCCGGAATGTTGAATGGCAGAGTGCCGGGGGAATCAGAAACGGCGGGGCATAGCGCCCCGCACGGGATTACTGCAGCGGGCTGAGGGTGATCTCAACGCGGCGGTTTTGTGCCTTGCCTTCAGCGGTGCTGTTGGAGGCGATCGGGTTATCCGGACCGGCACCTGAGGTGCGAACGCGGTTGGCCGCTACGCCCTGGGTGATCAACGCGCTGCCAACGCCGTCGGCACGTTGCTGCGACAGGGTCATGTTCAGCGCACGGGAGCCGGAGCTGTCGGTGTAGCCGATCACGTTAACCGCGGTTTTCGGGTATTCCTTCAACACCATGGCCACGCCGGTCAGGGTGTTGGCACCCGCCGGTTTCAGGGTAGCGCTGCTGCTGTCGAAGGTGACGTTGTTTGGCATGTTCAGCACGATATTGTCGCCCTGACGGGTCACGCTAACGCCGGTGCCTTTCATTTTGTCGCGCAGTTTGGCTTCCTGCACGTCCATGTAATAACCGGCACCGCCGCCCAGGGCTGCACCGGCCGCTGCGCCGATCAGTGCGCCTTTGCCGCGGTCTTTTTTCGACGAGGACAACATGCCGACGCCTGCGCCCAATGCCGCGCCGATCCCTGCGCCAATGCCGGATTTACCGGCTTCAGATTCCCCGCTGTACGGGTTGGTGGTACAGGCTGACAGCGTGAGCGCCAGGCTCACCGCGCCGGCAATAATCGCAATGCGTTTTTTCATGTTTTATCCTTTGTGGCATCAAAATCTGTGTGCGTCAGTCCAAGCTGGGGGACGCTAAAAAAACCGTGGCCGCCTGGCATGCCAGATTGCGGCGCTACTATGACGCGTATCCTCTCCGGCAGTTCCGGAAAAAAACGTGACAAATTATAAGCGGCTCACGGGCTGCGCCTGTTATCCGGCAAAACGGAGGGGAATACCATGCAGCGGATTCTGAATTGAACGCACCCCGGTGCGGGATGCGTTGTTTTTAGCCAGAAGTGACAAAAATCAAACGGTGGCGGACCAGTTCATGATCAACGTATAGGCTTGAGTTTCTTCATTTAACAGGCGCTGGGTCACCTGGAAACCCTGCTTGTGGTAGAACGCACAGGCGCGCAGATTTTGCTGATAGACCTCCAGGCTCAGCCGGGGGTAGCGCTGTTGGACATGCGCCATCAGTGCCTGACCGACGCCACGGCCGTGAAACGCCTGGTCAACAAACAGCGCGCCAATAAAGCGTTGATCCAACACGCTGATAAAGCCGACGATCTCCCCTTGATGCCAATACGCCCAACTGTGTGCTCGCGGCAGGTAGTTCTCCCGTACCAGCATTGCGCTTTCCAGCCAGTAGCTTTCCTTAACGAACGGATGGGCAGCGATGGTGCTGGGCAGCCACAGGGCCATTAGCCGCGGCAAATCGACCGGCTGGCAAGGGCGGATCGCTATGGCTTTGGGTAGCAGAGGCAGCCTGTCAGATGATCGTTCACCAGCCCGCTGGCCTGCATAAAGGCATAACAGGTGGTAGATCCGATAAATTTGAAGCCGCGTTTCTTCAGCGCCTTGGACATGGCGTCCGAGCGTTCGGTTTTCGCCGGTACCTCGCTCAGTTGTTGCCAACGGTTGAGCAGCGGTTCGCCGTCGACAAAGGTCCAGATAAAGCTGACGAAATCTTCACCGGCGGCCTCCATCGCCAGATAGGCCCTGGCGTTGGCAATGATGGCTTCGATTTTGCCCCGGTGGCGGATAATGCCGCTGTCCTGCAGCAGCGTTTCCACCTCTTGCTCATCGATCGTTGCCACCCGCTGAGGATCGAAATTGTGGAAGGCGCGACGGTAGTTCTCACGCTTTTTCAGCACGGTGATCCACGAAAGCCCGGCCTGTTGTCCTTCCAGACAGAGCATTTCAAACAGTTCACGCGCATCGGTGGTCGGCGCTCCCCATTCCTTGTCGTGATATTCGAGGTATAACGGATCTGCCGTCACCCAACCGCAACGTTCATTGACCATAATGACTGTCCTTGTGCTGTGTTTATTTACAGTAAGCATCGCCCGAAGTGGTGAACTTGGCAAGCCCCTGATTGTTTTATCATCAGCCGGCTTGACGTGGCGAAAAAGCCAGCAATATTTACTAGATGGCCGGCACTAAAAAAAGGCCAATGATAAAAGTGGTTTTCCTTCATTTGCTGGCTCTCAGGAGTCTATTCATGCCTCTAAAAATAACGAGTATGCCCCGCCCGGCGGTGCTTGCAGTGGCGATATTATGCAGTATGACCACCCCGGTGCTGGCCTACGACCAACTCTACGTCTTTGGCGACAGTCTGAGTGACACCGGCAACAATGGCCGCTTTACCTACGACAGCAATAAGCACCTGTTGTATGACGAAGTTTTGGCGCAACGCATCGGTGCAGCGCTGGTGGCCTCGGACAACGGGGGCGACAACTATGCCGCTGGCGGTGGCGTGGCCGTCCCGGCGCTCAACCCGGCGGATAACACTCAGGATCAGGTACAGGGCTATCTCAATCGGGTCAATGGTCGGGCTGACGGTGACGGACTGTATATCCACTGGATTGGCGGCAACGATCTGGCGGCAGCGGCGTTAAACCCGACAACCGCGCCGGGTGTGGCCTACAACAGTGCCGCGGCCGCCGCAGCGCAGGTTCACTCTTTGCTGAATGCCGGTGCCGGTACGGTGATCGTCCCGACGGTGCCGAATATTGGCTCTACTCCGCAACTGATGGAGCTGATTATCCAGCAGGCGCTGACCCCGGTGCAAAACGCGGCGGTACAGGCGGCCTACGCGACCCTTAACTCACTGGCTACGCCGGATAATAATTCGCGTACCCAGGCCATCCACCAGGCGCTGACGGCTGCAGCAGCGCAGGGCAGTGCCATCCCGCAGGTGCAGCAGGCGATTGCGGCACAGTTGATTGCCGCCTTTGACAACCTGAGTGCTCAGGCCGGGCAACTGACCGATTTTTACAACCAGAGCGAAGACCGCCTGCTGGCACAGGGCAGCGGTAATATCGTCCGGGTCGACGTAAACAAGCTGTTTAGCGAGGCGATTGCCAACCCGGCGCAGTTTGGTTTTACCAATACCGCCGGTATGGCCTGTCCGCCGGGCATCTCTTCCGCCGTGTGCAGTTCTGCCACGCCGGGTTTTGACAGTAGCCAATCCTATCTGTTTGCCGACCATTTCCACCCCAGCCCGCAGGCGCATCAACTGATTGCCGATTACATTCAGGCGGTACTGGACGGCCCAGCGCAGGTGGTGGCGCTGAATCAGGCGACGGCGGCCATGGCGCGCGACAGCCGTGCCACCCTCGACAGCCGTTTTCAACAGTTACGTAACGGTGATAATCCGCAAGGCGCGCTGGGCGTGTTCGGCGGTTATGCCGGGCAACACTATGACTATTCTTCCAATCTGGCAGCCGGTGACGGCAACGCCACCACCCACAATCTGACGGTCGGGGTGGATTACCAGTTGACCGATGGTTGGTTAATTGGGGCGCTGATTTCCGGCTCCAATGACGATCAGCAGCCCTCCAGCCGCTACGACTATAAGGCGCGTGGCCTGCTGTTTTCGGCCTTTACCGCTCTGGATGTGTTTGAGCACGGCTGGGTGAATGCCGATTTGCATTACGCGACGATGGATTACGATGATATTCGCCGCAGCATGCAGCTTGGGGCGTTAAATCGCACCGAAACCGGCAGCACCGACGGTAAACAGTGGGGCGCACGGGTCACCGCCGGCTATGACTTCCCGGTGACCTCTTACCTGACCACCGGACCGATGGCGCAGTTCGCCTGGGATTACAGCAATGTCTCCGGTTACAGCGAGGACGGCAACGACAGCACCGCCATGCGGTTTAACGACCAGACCTACCATTCGCAGATTGGTGCGCTGGGCTGGCGGTTAGACAGCAACTTTGGCCTGTTTAATCCGTATGCCGAGGTGAGCTATCAGCATCAATTTGGTGATGATGTTTATCGGGCCGGCGGCGGGTTGAAATCCACACAAACCTCTTTCACCCGCGACAGCGCCAATCAGGATAAAAACTGGGTGGATGTGACGCTGGGGGCGAACATGCCGCTGACCGATCAGGTGGCGGCGTTCGCCACCGTTTCACAGACCGGTGGCCTGAGCAGCGGCGAACAGTTTATGTATAACGTCGGCGTCAGCGCTCGGTTCTGATGGGTTGATATCTATCTCAGGGCCCTGAGATCGGGCCCGTAACCGATACAGATTGGTGCAATGAATCGCAGTTATAGCGATGACGTACCTGACATCTGCATGACAGCATATTGATAATGGATGGCTGAAAAGTGCGAGTTTATTTATGAGGGATTAACCGATTTGCTACGGCTTATTGGTGGTACTGGGTGGGTTGAAACCAACGCTATAATGCGGTAATCACCGCTCTCCATATGAGAAAATACAGCGTGTGACTGTACTTTAGTACAACTATCATTCGAGTTTGAAAGACTTTATTGTTACCCCAGAAAAACAAGACACACATTACAAAAAAAAACTGATCCTGAATCAGGATCAGATAGCCAATTTGGCCAACACCAGGGAAATAATATTTAAATATTATTGTTTTCTATATTTTGATTGTCAATTTCTTTCTTTCACCCTGTCATTTGATGGGGTGAGGAAGTTATTGGTTTTTTGCCCTTGATAGCGAATGGTTTGCTTCTCTTCGTATTTACTCGTAATGCCTGCCTGGATATGTAGCTCCCTTGTTTATTTTGTTATTAAAATTAACATTTCAATCATCTGAATGCTTTGGCAGTTAATTATCGGAATTTCTCCTTGTTTACCCAGATTTGCCAAGTGTTCTGGTGATGATAGCCAGGCTTTTAATCTAATTAAATTAACGCACCGTGATTAACTTTATTGTGTAAATAAAGTTGAGTGTCGTTTTAAATTATCTTTTTGGATCATATTATTTGGCGGCTTTCTCAGTTATGCCATAAGTAGTTTTTATGTTATACTTTTTATTTATGATGGACTTTCATTTTTCAAGGAGACGATTGAGTGTCAAATTCATTCTTCAATAATGAAATTATTAACACCTCCATAAAAAACGATTTGGAAGCTAAACTTAGCGAATATAGTAATGTGAAGTACGCCTATGCCATAATGAATAAAAGAAATCCGGCGAATTTTGCGATAATTTCGAACAGAACGGAATGGTTTGAGTTTTATACAGATAATAACTATCAGTTTATTGATCCTGTTCTGATTACTGCCTCACGTCGCATTACACCTTTCTCCTGGGATGAAAATATAATGATTGACCCAGGGTTAAAGCTGCCAAAAATTTTTGACATGGCGAAAAATTATAATGTAGTTAATGGCTATACATTTGTGCTGCACGATCATAATCATAATTTGGTGGTGCTATCTATCATGATTGATAAGCATTGTGACGATAATATAGAAGAGAGAATAACGGCTAACCAAGACAAACTCCAAATGCTGTTAATTACTATGCATGATAAACTCACTACGTTTTACAAGGAAATCAATAGCCCCACCTATTTTGACAAAATGAATAATAAAGAAATATTCTCGAAGCGAGAGAATGAGATAATTTACTGGGCAAGCATGGGGAAATCCTATCAGGAGATTGCATTAATCCTGGGGATCAAACTCACCACAATAAAATATCATATTGGTAATGCTGTCAAAAAACTGGGGGTTACAAACGCCAAGCATGCTATCAGGCTAGGCGTTGAGCTACAGCTCATAAGACCCGTGCTGCCTGACGCGGAAGGCTAATGGCCAGGCGTCGCGATCCGGAGTTAAGCCAGGATGGGCCAAGTTGATGCGATCGATCAATATCTGCTGGTTACGATCGTCAACCGGCATATAAATAAGATAGATACGCTGGTTTTTCTCTGACTGTCCTTGCTCGACCACAGATATTTCCCAACCGGATCTTTGGAAGATAATTAGCATGGGGTGGCTAATAATGGCATAGATCCCCTGGTAACCGTAATTTCTTGCATAATTTATCATTGATAAAAATAGTATTGAACTGATGGGTTTCTTTTGCAGTTTCAACGTCTGCACACGTTCTTTATCGATAAAGAGTCTGCTGGCTTCTATGTAATTACCTTCCGGAATTTCTATTTTGTTAAAATAGGATTTAAACGTGCCGGTAATCATATTATTATATTTTGTTTCTATAAAACGCAGGCTGCAGACTACCATGTTGTCATACATGCCAAACAGATAGGTAGTATGATTGTTATCATACTCGTCAAACTCCATGTTGTTTTCACAATTCACAATCCAGTCGAGACGATCCTTAAATGTTCTCTTTCTTAAAGAGAATA
This sequence comes from Serratia myotis, assembly GCF_027474885.1. NCBI lineage: Bacteria > Pseudomonadati > Pseudomonadota > Gammaproteobacteria > Enterobacterales > Yersiniaceae > Serratia > Serratia myotis. Next base: position 38,479 of record NZ_CP099707.1, read on the forward strand.
ATTCTTTCGATCGGTTATCCGACAGTAGATTGTAATCTACATCAAAAACTTCTATCATTTCTACATCTTCCATAATCGAATTTTAAATTTAATTACGTCTTGCAACATTGTTAATGTGCGATAGGTAATCCTACCAGAGTCAAGTCGGCAAGTAAATTTTTAGCCTTAGAGATAAATGATTGATAGATGCTTGTTATAATCGAGAGTTTCTTTCCTGTTGATAATGATTATTTTAATCTTTGCATCGTTTGTTTACTAATTATCCCTGCAATGTTTCACCTGAGGATGTTTTTATAAGCACTATTATTGCCGGTATGTTATCAATCGCGTAGATAATAGATTCGCTATTGTCGGCGGGTAGCAAAATTAACTTAACTCGACATGCGTTAATCTGACGGCATCCTTGCCTCATGGTTTTGTTGTTATCGCTGCGCTGCGTGCTGAATACCACTATGGTTCACCAGCGAGCTGTCGGCCCCGATCTTTCTTTCCGGCTGCAGCAAGGTCATGCACAGCATGCTGCAGAAAGACACCACGGCGGTGGCTAAGAACATGGCGCCATAGCCGTGGTGTTGTGCCAGCCAGCCGCTCAGCATCGGTGCGGTGATCGAGGCAATATTGGCAATCGCCAGCGTCATACCGCTGTAGGCGCCTACTGAAGCCTTCGGTGTGACGTCGATCACCACCGACCAATACACATTATTCACCAGCGCATTCAGCGCATTACCCAGTGTCATCAGCAGAATGATTTCGGTCGGCGTGCTCATAAAGGGGATCAGCAGGAAGCAGGTGCCGGTCAGCAGCAGCGTGACTGCCGCAAACAGATTACGGGCCAGCCGCAGGTTGCCGAAGCGTCTCAGCAGCGAGTCGGCGATGCGACCGCCGAGCAGAACGGTGAAACAGGCACCACTCCACGGGATCATCGCCACATACCACAGCGAGTGCAGATCGTAATTAAAGGTGTCTTGCAGGTATTTGGGCCCCCAGGTGACCAGCACAAAGGTGACATAGAGGAAAGAGAAGTAACCCAGGGCGTTAAACACCAGCGTACGGTTGGTGAAGAAAGCCCACCACGGCAGACGTGGTTGCTGGCTGTCTGCATCCTGATCGGCGCTGATGGCTGCCAGTTCAGCTGCATTGACCTCCGGATGCTCTTGCGGCGTGTCGGTGAAGAAGCGGGCAAACAGCAGAATGGCGAGCAGCGAGAACAAACCCAGCAAAATAAACATGCTGCGCCAGTCATCGGTCAGCAGTAGCAACCCCACCGCCAGCGGTGCGGTCAGCAGCGATCCCACCTGGGTGCTAAGCAGCCCGATACCCAATGAAAACCCACGCTCTTTACGCGGTGCCCAGTTAGCGATGGTTTTGTTCATCAGCGCATAGGCCGGCCCTTCGGCAAAACCGAACATGATACGCAGTGCGGCGAAACCCATGATTGCCGAACCCCCGAACAGCGCTACCCCCAGTTCACCCGCCCAGGCGGTGGCGATCTCCAGTAGCGACCACAGTGCCCCGGCGATCAGCCAGACCTTTTTAGTGCCGACGCGGTCGGCCAGAAAGCCTCCGCACAGCGAACCAAACAAATAGCCAAAGCCGAAGTAACCGAGTACGGCACCCAACTGGGCCTTGTTGAAGTTGAATTCACGGGAGATATCGTTGGCGGCGAAGGAAAGCGCACCGCGATCGACGTAGTTGATCAACGCAATAAAGAACACCATGGCGAAAATACGGTAGCGATAGCGGCTGTCGGTTAAGGCGGTAGTCATCAGCGAACCTCCTGAAATGTTGATTATCAGGACGCTAGCAAGGTTAGTGCCACTCTCGGCGGCCAGGGAGGGCAGGGGTTCGTTATGTATCCGCAGCGTGAAACCGTGCCATGCGGGCGCATTTGCCCCATTTCAGTGCGTAAAACCCCGCGCTTCTTTGATGATTCGCACTTGTTGCCGGATTCGGGCTGTATATCTTACGGTCAACGGGTATACTGGCGCATCCCATTTAAATCCACTTGTATCGCGTGCGAATTCAACATGCAAAAGTTTGATACCAAGACCTTTCAGGGCCTGATCCTGACACTGCAGGACTATTGGGCGCGCCAGGGCTGCACCATCGTTCAACCATTGGACATGGAAGTCGGCGCGGGAACCTCACACCCGATGACGTGCCTGCGCGCACTGGGCCCGGAGCCTATGGCTACCGCCTACGTGCAGCCATCCCGCCGTCCGACCGACGGCCGCTACGGTGAAAACCCGAACCGCCTGCAACATTACTATCAGTTCCAGGTGGTGATTAAGCCGTCACCGGACAACATTCAGGAACTGTACCTGGGCTCGTTGAAAGAGCTGGGTCTGGATCCGACCATTCACGACATCCGTTTCGTAGAAGATAACTGGGAAAACCCGACGCTTGGCGCCTGGGGCCTGGGCTGGGAAGTGTGGCTGAACGGCATGGAAGTGACGCAGTTCACTTACTTCCAGCAGGTTGGCGGCATGGAGTGCAAACCGGTAACCGGCGAGATCACCTACGGTCTGGAACGTCTGGCGATGTATATCCAGGGCGTGGACAGCGTCTACGATCTGGTGTGGAGCGACGGCCCGCTGGGTGTGACCACCTATGGTGACGTGTTCCACCAGAACGAAGTGGAGCAGTCTACTTACAACTTCGAATACGCCGATGTGGACTTCCTGTTCTCCTGCTTTGAGCAGTACGAGAAAGAAGCCCAGTCGCTGCTGGCGCTGGAAAAACCACTGCCGCTGCCGGCTTACGAACGTATTCTGAAGGCCGGCCACACCTTCAACCTGTTGGATGCGCGCAAGGCGATCTCGGTGACCGAGCGTCAGCGTTATATTCTGCGTATCCGCACGCTGACCAAAGCCGTTGCCGAGGCCTACTACGCTTCTCGCGAAGCGCTGGGCTTCCCAATGTGCAAAAAGAACAAGAGCTAAGAGGCAGCCATGACTCAACAGACTTTCCTGGTGGAAATCGGCACGGAAGAGCTGCCGCCGAAGGCTCTTCGTTCACTGGCAGAAGCTTTTGCCGCGAATTTTACCGCCGAGCTGGATAGCGCCAACCTAGAGCACGGCGAAGTGAGCTGGTTTGCCGCTCCACGCCGTCTGGCGCTGAAAGTGGCTAATCTGAGCGCTGCACAGGCCGATCGCGAAGTCGAAAAACGCGGTCCGGCCATTGCCCAGGCGTTTGACGCCGAAGGCAAGCCAAGCAAAGCGGCCGAAGGTTGGGCACGCGGTTGTGGTATTACCGTCGATCAGGCCGAACGTCTGGCGACCGACAAAGGTGAATGGCTGCTGTATCGCGCCCACGTTAAAGGCCAGTCCGCGCAAGCGCTGCTGGCGGGCATGGTCAGCAATTCACTGGCCAAGCTGCCGATCCCGAAACTGATGCGCTGGGGCGATTCCGAGGTGCAGTTCGTGCGTCCGGTGCACACCGTGACGATGCTGCTGGGTGCAGAACTGATCCCGGGCACCGTGCTGGGCATCGATTCTGCCCGCACTGTTCGCGGCCACCGTTTCATGGGTGAAGCCGAGTTCACTATCGACAATGCCGACCAATATCCGCAGATCCTGCTGGAGCGCGGCAAGGTGATCGCCGATTACGAAACCCGTAAGGCGATGATCAAGCGTGACGCCGAGCTGGCTGCTTCGACCCTTGGTGGCAAGGCCGATCTGAGCGAAAGCCTGCTGGAAGAAGTGGCCTCGCTGGTCGAGTGGCCGGTGGTGTTGACCGCCAAATTCGAAGAAAAATTCCTGGCGGTGCCGGCGGAAGCGCTGGTGTACACCATGAAGGGCGATCAGAAGTATTTCCCGGTGTATGACGCCGCGGGCAAACTGATGCCGAACTTTATCTTTGTGGCCAATATCGAATCCAAAGATCCGCAGCAAATTATCTCCGGTAACGAGAAGGTGGTGCGCCCGCGTCTGGCCGATGCCGAGTTCTTCTTCAACACCGACCGCAAAAAACGTCTGGAAGATAACCTGCCGCGTCTGGAAACCGTGCTGTTCCAACAGCAACTGGGTACCCTGCGCGACAAGACCGATCGTATTCAGACGCTGGCGGGCTGGGTTGCCGGCCAGATTGGCGCCGATGTTAACCACGCCACCCGTGCGGGCCTGCTGTCGAAGTGTGATCTGATGACCAACATGGTCTTCGAATTCACCGACACCCAGGGCGTGATGGGCATGCACTATGCGCGTCACGACGGCGAAGCGGAAGACGTTGCCGTTGCACTGAATGAGCAGTACCAGCCGCGCTTTGCCGGTGATGCGCTGCCAGAGTCGCTGGTGGCCTGTTCGCTGGCGATCGCCGACAAGATGGACACCCTGGCCGGTATTTTCGGCATTGGGCAACATCCGAAAGGCGACAAGGACCCGTTCGCACTGCGCCGTGCTGCACTGGGCGTGCTGCGTATTATCGTTGAGAAAAACCTGTCGCTGGATCTGCAGACCCTGACCGAAGAGGCCGTGCGCCTGTACGGCAGCAAGCTGACCAACGCCAAGGTGGTCGACGAGGTGGTCGAGTTTATGCTGGGTCGCTTCCGCGCCTGGTATCAGGAAGAAGGCCATGCCGTTGACACCATTCAGGCGGTGTTGGCACGTCGTCCGACCAAACCGGCAGACTTTGACGCTCGCGTTAAAGCCGTGACCCACTTCCGTACGTTGGAAGCGGCAGCAGCGCTGGCTGCGGCCAACAAACGCGTTTCCAATATCCTGGCCAAATCTACCGATACGCTGAATGACCGAGTGCATGCCTCGGTATTGAAAGAAGCGGCTGAGATCCAATTGGCGACCCACCTGGTGGTGTTGCGCGATAAGCTGGAGCCGTATTTTGCGGCAGGCAACTATCAGGATGCGCTGGTGGAACTGGCTGACCTGCGTGAGCCGGTTGATGCGTTCTTCGACAACGTCATGGTGATGGCAGAAGACGAAGCGGTGCGTGTGAACCGTCTGACGCTGCTGAGCAAGCTGCGTGAGCTGTTCCTGCAGGTAGCGGATATCTCCGTGCTGCAATAAGCGGTTCTGCTGTGAAAAGGCGCCTTAGGGTGCCTTTTTTATTGCTGTTTCCGCAGCGCGTCGCCCTTGAGGGTTAGCCGATATTTCTGCAGACGGCTGTTGGGTTTCTCCGGCAGTGTCATTTCAATCAGCTGTGCGTTCAACGCCGGGCGCAAATAGCGCTCCCGAAAAGATTTTCTATCCTGTAACTGAAGTGCGTATTGAATTTCTTCGCGTGACATCTCCCGCTTCAATATCACCAGTAGCTCGGCGACTTGGGGGGTGACTTGGGGGGTGACTTGGGGGGTGAGACTTTTTTCCAGCGCTCGCAAGATCATGTCCAGCATAAACTCGACAAAGGGAGCGCAGTCGCTCCGTTGGTTACTGGTATTCAGCGCCTGGTAATAACCGGGCTGATTGTCATGTACCAGGCTTTCAACCGGGACGTTGGCAAACAAGGGGTCCCAACGTGACAGGATTAGCGTTTGCCACAGTCTGCCCATTCGTCCGTTACCGTCGGCGAAAGGGTGAATAAACTCGAACTCGTAATGGAATACGCAACTGCCGATCAACGGTGGCAGATCGGTCTCTTCTAGCCAGGCCAGCAGTTGGCGAACTAACAGCGAGACCCGTTCTGCCGGCGGCGCCATATGAATGACAGTTTTGCCATTCATGACCCCGACCCCACCATGGCGATAATGCCCGGCATCAGGCAGCAGACCTTCCATCAACATACGGTGTGCAGCGAGTAAATCCTCCTCCTGCACGGGACGCCAGTTGCTCAGATTGCCATAGCAACGAATGGCGTTAAGCGCTTCCTGAATATCGCGAGGCGGGGCAATGATACGTTTGCCCTCGATGATGGCGGTGATCTGCTCTTCACTCAAGGTATTGCCCTCGATAGCCAGAGAGCCCTGAATAGTGCGGATGCGGTTGATGCGGCGCAGCCGTAGGGCATGCTCTTGCTCGGCCTGCATTTTTAAGTGCGCAAGCCGGGCACCGACATCGGTTACCAGATGCAGAATGCGTGAGCTTATGGTCAACGGTGGCTGATAGGATGGCATGCGCAGCTTGGCCCGGTGATAAATGATACAAAAGTGTATCATGCCCCTGAGCCGGTACAGTAGCCCCTTGCCAGGGAGCATAACGCCTTGCATGTGGGCCTTTCACCGAAGAATAAGCCCCGAAAGGTGAATCGCGTATCGTATCGCACTCAGTTGATCTATTCTTATAGGCGCAGGGAGTGCAGAAAAAGGGACGGAGTCCGATGAAAAAGCAGGTTTATAACAGGAGTTATGTCACATGGCGGTAGGGATCCAGAGCAGAAATTTCGCGCGTTGGTTGGCCCCGGTATTGGCATTGTTGGTGGTCATGCAATTGACTGCTTGCGGCGATAAAGAGCCGGAACAACGCAAGGCGTTCATTGATTACATACAGAATACGGTGATGCGCAGCGGCGCGAAAATCCCGACGCTGAGCGAAGATCAGAAACAGAAGTTCGGCAACTATGCCGGTGATTACGCCATTTTGGTCGGTTTTTCACAGCAGTTGTCCAAATCACTGGATGCCAGCCTGACGCCGGCGTTGGATCAAATTAACCAGATCCGCACCGCGCAGGACTACATGAGCAAGCGTGATATGCTGCAACAGTCCGTGGGGGCGCTGAACCTGCTGGGGCAGCAGATCCAGTCAGCCAAGTCACAGGCGGATACCGCCCGGGCCGCACTGAAGCAACCTGACGACCTGAAAGCGGTGTATAACCAGGCCTATGACAAGATTGTCACCGGGCCGGCCAATGCGCTGATGCCGGTTATTCCTACTACCGCCAGTTTCGTTCAGGATCTGGTGCAGGTTGGGGATTTCCTGCGTACTCAGGGTAATCAGGTGAGTTTTAACAATAACGGCGTGCAGTTCCGTACCTCCCAGCAGGCAACGCAGTACAACACCATGATGTCGAATCTGGTGGCCAAGCAGCAGGATTTACTGAACGCACAGAAAACCGTTTCAAGCGTCACCCAGTAATAGTGTAAACGCAGAAGCCGGCATAACGGCTTCTGCCATTTTCCTCCTGCCATTGCTTTCCCTTCCAGTCTTTCCAGCAACTTGCTCACTTCCTGACCGACGCTTCTGTACTACACTTCAATTAATCATCGTTTTCCAATATGTAGTTTTCTTTCATTCATCGCACCGCTATTTCCCGACGGGATGAATGCTCACAGGGAAGAACGTCCCCCAAACCAGGATTCGGTAGCCACCGATAAATAAATTGTGACCAACATCACAATTTAAAAACAAACACGCAATATCAAAATGTGATGTATATCTCATTTTTATCGGTTTTCAGGGCGAATTCAGACCATTGTCTTTTTTTTACACCGAGTAAGTGTGACGCATATCACTATAACCACCCTGCCAATGGGGTGTTGTTGGTGATCTGCGTCACAAATGTTCGGAAGGTTCGCCGGGCAAAAAACAGCGTGATAGAGTCCATTTAGTAGACAGCACCAACACAGCTGGACCGTTACAACAATAATCACGCGCTCTATTGTCAGCGCGTAACAATAGGGGTGTGTTTTATGTTTTCACCAGACATCAAAGTCAAAGTTCAAAACTTTGGCCGCTTCTTAAGCAACATGGTGATGCCCAACATTGGCGCATTTATCGCCTGGGGTATCATCACCGCGTTATTCATTCCTACCGGCTGGCTGCCGAACGAAACCTTAGCCAAACTGGTTGGCCCAATGATTACCTACCTGCTGCCGTTGCTGATCGGCTTTACCGGTGGCCGGTTGGTGGGTGGCGATCGCGGTGGCGTGGTCGGTGCCATCACTACCATGGGTGTGATTGTCGGTGCGGACATGCCGATGTTCCTCGGCGCGATGATTGCCGGTCCGTTGGGCGGCTGGGCGATCAAGCATTTTGACCGCTGGGTAGACGGCAAGATCAAAAGCGGTTTTGAGATGTTGGTGAACAACTTCTCCGCCGGCATTATCGGTATGTTGCTGGCCATTCTGTCGTTTATGGCCATTGGGCCGCTGGTAGAAGGGTTGTCGCATATCCTGGCTACCGGTGTAAATATCATGGTGACCAACAACCTGTTGCCACTGGCGTCGATCTTCGTGGAGCCGGCGAAAATCCTGTTCCTGAACAACGCCATTAACCACGGCATCTTCTCACCGCTGGGCATCCAGCAGGCGACAGAAACCGGTAAGTCCATCTTCTTCCTGATTGAAGCCAACCCAGGTCCGGGTATGGGCGTGCTGATGGCCTACATGTTCTTTGGTCGCGGCAGTGCCAAGCAGTCTGCGGGCGGTGCGGCGATCATCCACTTCTTCGGTGGTATCCACGAAATCTACTTCCCGTACGTACTGATGAACCCACGCCTGCTGCTGGCGGTGATCCTGGGCGGTATGACCGGCGTATTCACCCTGACCCTGTTGAATGGCGGTCTGGTTTCTCCGGCTTCTCCTGGCTCGATTCTGGCGGTGTTGGCGATGACGCCGAAGGGCGCTTATTTTGCCAACCTGGCGGCCATCGGTGCGGCATTTGTGGTGTCATTTGTGGTCGCCAGTTTCTTGCTGAAAACCTCAAAAGTGAAAGAAGAGGACGACCTGGAAGAGGCGACTCGCCGCATGCAAGAAATGAAATCGCAGTCTAAAGGCGGTGCAGCGGCTCATGCCGCCGTGGATGGTGACCTGACCACGGTACGTAAAATCATCGTTGCCTGCGATGCCGGTATGGGCTCCAGTGCGATGGGGGCCGGTGTGCTGCGCAAGAAAGTGGCAGATGCCGGGCTGAAAAACATCTCGGTGACCAACAGCGCGATCAACAGCCTGCCGGACGATGTGGATCTGGTGATCACTCACCGTGACCTGACCGAGCGCGCGATGCGCCATGCGCCACAGGCTCAGCATATCTCGCTGACCAACTTCCTCGACAGCAAGCTGTATAACGATCTGACCGAGCGCCTGGTGGCAGCCAACAAAACCACCGATAACCAACAGAAAGTCATTAGCACGCTGGACGACAGCTTTGAAGCGAGCGAGCAAAACCTGTTCCGACTGAGCGAAAGTAACGTGTTCCTTAACCTGCAGGCCAGCGACAAAGAGCAGGCGATCCGCTTCGCCGGTGAGCAACTGGTCAAAGGTGGCTACGTTGAACCGGAATACGTCCCGGCGATGCTGGAGCGCGAAAAACTTACCTCCACCTATCTGGGCGAGTCGATCGCCGTGCCGCACGGCACCATCGAAGCCAAAGATCGGGTGTTGCGCACCGGCGTGGTGTTCTGCCAATACCCGCAGGGCGTGCGTTTTGGTGATGAAGAGGATGAGGTGGCTCGGTTGGTCATCGGCATCGCGGCTCGCAATAACGAACATATCCAGGTGATCACCAGCCTGACCAACGCGTTGGATGACGATGGTGTCATCGAGCGGCTGGCGAATACCACCAGTGTGCAGGAAGTGTTGGATCTGCTGGGTGGCAAAAAAGTCGGATAACAGAATCATTTTAAGGGGTGCAGCTTGCTGCACCCTTCGACATTAGAAAGGTAGGAATATGAAAGCATTACATTTTGGTGCGGGAAATATTGGGCGTGGTTTTATCGGCAAGCTGCTGGCAGACGCGCAGGCCGAACTGACCTTTGCCGATGTTAACCAGACGGTGCTGGACCTGCTGAACAGCCGTAAAAGCTATCAGGTCCACGTGGTCGGCGAGCAGGCCCGGGTCGAGCAGGTTAACAACGTCAGCGCGGTGAACAGCGGCAGTGAAGAGGCTGTCGCTCTGATCGCCGAAGCGGATATCGTGACCACCGCCGTGGGCCCGCAGATCCTGGCTAAAATTGCCGGGACTATCGCCAAAGGGCTGATCAAACGTCATCAGCAGGGCAACAGCCAACCGCTAAACATCATCGCCTGCGAGAACATGGTGCGTGGCACCAGCCAGTTAAAACAGCACGTGTTCGATGTCTTGCCGCAGGATGAGCAGGCATGGGTCGAACAGCATGTCGGCTTTGTCGACTCGGCGGTTGACCGTATTGTGCCGCCGGCCGAAGCAGGCAGCAGCGATCCACTGGAAGTGACGGTAGAAACCTTCAGCGAGTGGATTGTCGATCAGACCCAGTTCAAGGGCCAGCCACCGGCGATCGCCGGCATGGAGCTGACCGATAACCTGATGGCGTTTGTTGAGCGCAAGCTGTTCACGCTCAATACCGGCCATGCGATTACCGCCTATTTGGGCCAACAGGCCGGGCTACTGACCATTCGCGATGCCATTCTCGACCCGGCGATCCGCCGCGTGGTGAAAGGTGCGATGGAAGAAAGCGGTGCGGTGCTGATCAAACGCTACGGTTTTGATGCCGCCAGGCACGCCGCTTATATCGACAAAATCCTCAGCCGCTTTGAGAACCCGTATCTGCATGACGACGTTGAGCGTGTGGGCCGTCAGCCGCTGCGTAAGCTGAGCGCCGGCGATCGTCTGATCAAACCGTTGCTCGGCACGCTGGAATACGGTCTGCCGCATGCCAACCTGATCCAGGGGATTGCTGCTGCCATGAGTTACCGCAGCGAGCAGGATCCGCAGGCCAAAGAGCTGGTGGAGCTGCTGGCCAAACTGGGGCCAAAAGCGGCGCTGGCGCAAATTTCCGGCCTGCCGGCGGAAAGTGAGGTTGTAGAACAGGCTGTTGCTGTGTATAACGCCATGCAAAAGTAGATTCGGCATGATGAATCTTCGGGCGCAGCCCGTTGCGCCCCTACACCCCGACTTCGGCATTGACGGCGCCACCCAGGCCATTCGAAAAGCGACGATGGAAGAAGCACAGGCATTTGAAAATCAGGTTCTGGAACGACTGAACGCAGGCAAGACGGTGCGCAGTTTTCTGATCGCGGCAGTAGAGCTGCTGGCGGAAGCGCTCAACGTATTGGTGGTGCAGGTGTTCCGCAAGGACGACTATGCGGTGAAGTATGCCGTCGAACCCCTATTGTCCGGTGCCGGGCCATTGGGTGAACTGTCGGTGCGCCTGAAGCTGATGTATGGGCTGGGGGTGATTTCGCGTCACGAGTACGAAGATGCCGAACTGCTGATGGCGATGCGCGAAGAACTGAACCACGATGGGGAGGAATACCGCTTTGTCGATGATGAAATTCTCGGGCCGTTTGGCGAACTGCATTGCGTGGCCGCACTGCCACCGGTGCCCACCTTCCTGCAACCTGGAGAGGCGGACGAATCGCTGATCGCCATGCAGCGTCAGCGATATCAGCAGGTATTGCGTTCGACTATGGTGCTGTCGGTCACCGATCTGATTGCCGGCATCGGTGCCAAGCAACCGTCCCGGCTTTCCCCGCTCGGCCGCAATTAAGCAAAGGCCGCGCGCCACTCGTCGAATAACAGCCACAGAGCCGTGGCTGCCATCAACCCCGCCATGACGCCATTAAACACCCGCAGTTTCCAGGTCACGCGCAGCGCATCACGCAGGCGATCGCCCAATATCGCCCATACCAGTACGCAAGGAATGTTCAGGGCGGTGAAACCGGCAATGATCATCAGCGTATGGCTGAGGCTGGCCCCTTCGCGTGGGGTGAACAGAATGGCCACGTTAATTGCCATCAGCCAGGCTTTGGGATTCACCGCCTGAAACAAAGCGCCGTGGATTAAGCGCATCGGCTGTGCCTGTTGTTTACCGTCCGGCGATGCCGCCCTGAACAATTTCCATGACAGCCACAGCAGGTAGGTACAGCCGATCACCGCCAGCGGAAAGCGAATCATACCGACTGAACTCAGGATCAGGGCCAGCAGGGTGGTGGTCAGAGCCAGTTGTACCGCACAGCCGACGCTAATGCCAAACACCATTGGCAGGGTGCGACGCAGACCAAAATTAACCCCGGACGATGCCAGCAGCAGGTTGTTGGGACCAGGGGTAATCGACATGACGGTGACATAACTGATAAAGGCGGAGTCCAGCATAAGGGTTCCTTAAAAGGCCGAGGAGCAAGGGAACCAGCATAAAACCTACGGGCAGATGGTGACAGAACCAAAAACCCGCTATTGTCATGGATACAGTTGTATCAAATTCGAACTGTACCCATTGCCTGGAGACAAACTGTGACCCTGCTCGATGAAATGCCGGAAACGCGTTATCAGCAACTGGCGGATACGCTGGCGGAAGCCATACGCCGCGGCACGCTGCTGCCCGGCAGCCGTTTACCTTCGGTGCGCCGCTGCGCGCAGACCCATAGCGTCAGTATCAATACCGTGGTGGCGGCTTACCGCACGCTGGAAGATCGCGGGTTGATAGAAGCACGGCCACAGTCTGGCTTCTATGTGTGCAATACCTTACCGGCGCTGAAAGCCGCCTCACCGACCAGCAGCCGGATAGAGCCACCGGCGGATGACGTACTGGCGTTGATCGACACGGTGTTCGCCGCCCAGCAGAATTCGGCGTTCACCAACCTTTCGCTGGCCTGCCCGCAGACCTCTGATTTCTATCCCGGCGGCAAGTTGGGGCGAATGCTTTCCTCGCAGTTACGCCGTCAGCCGAATCTGATTGGCCAGTACGCGTTGCCGCCCGGCAGCCTGCGGCTGCGCCAGCAGATCACCCGGCGTTCGATGACGTTGGGCATGCTGCTGGAGCCCGGCGATATCACACTGACTCACGGCTGCATGGAGGCGCTGCAACTGGCGCTGCGTGTAACCACCAGGCCGGGCGACTGCGTCGGACTGGAGTCACCGACCTATTTTTATCTGCTGCCGCTGCTGGCCAGCCTGGGGTTGAAGGCGCTGGAAATCCCTACCGATCCGCAGCACGGGTTGTCGCTGGATGCGCTGGAGCTGTTGCTGAACGAGAAGCGGCTGAATGCGGTGATCGCCATGCCGACGGTGCAAAACCCGTTGGGCTGCACCATGCCGTTGGCGGCCAAAAAACGTCTGGCGCGGCTGATGAACGATCATCAGGTGCCATTGATTGAAGACGGGCTGTACGCAGAGCTGCAGTTCGGCGGTGCGCTGACCCCGGCGGTGAAAGCTTTCGATCGCGACGGCTGGGTGCTGTTCTGCTCCAGCTTTACCAAGACGCTGGCGCCGGACTTTCGCATCGGTTGGATCAGCGGCGGCCGCTTTAACGAGGCATTGCGCAAGCTGAAGGCGGTATCGTCGATGTCGGAATCGCAGTTGCTGTCGGAAACGCTGGCGATGTTCCTGGAAACCGGCGGCTACGATCATCATCTGCGCAACCTGCGAAAACGCTATGCTGCCCAGGTGGATGAAGCACGGGCGCTGATTGCACGCCATTTTCCACGCGGTACCCGGGCGACTCAGCCGGCGGGCGGTTTTGTGTTTTGGGTGGAGTTCCCGGCCGGGGTCGACAGCGTGGCGCTGTTCCACCAGATGCTGGAGGAACAAATATGCCTGACGCCGGGCACGCTGTATTCCCCCAGCGGCCGCTATCGCAACGCATTGCGGCTCTCCTGCTGTTATCCGTTTAATGCGCGTTACAGCCAGGCGCTGGCGCGTGTCGGTGCCAAAGCCTGCGAGATGAGTGGCTTGCCGCCGGGCATTGCGCAAGACGAGTAACCACGCGCGCATTTTGCTACAATGTGGTCATCATTGATTAGCGTGCCGTACAGGCACAACAGGCCAGAAACCATGAAAGAGATAGAAAAGGCAGAGATCAAGCGCCTTAGCGACCTGCTGGACGCACTGAAGCACAAAGATACCCTGGTAATCCAACAGGGCAATCTTGACCTGATCGCTCAGCACACCAAAGAAAAAGAGAAGATGGCAGCAGAAATCGAGCGCCTGAAAGGTGTGCGCGTTGAGAAGCTGAGCGCCGAAGCGCAAAAGCTGAGCCAACTGCCGTTTAGCCGTGAAATCACCAAGAAAGAACAGGCGGACATGGGCACGTTGAAGAAAAACGTGCGCGGCCTGATCGTGGTGCACCCGATGACCGCACTGGGTCGTGAAATGGGCCTGAAAGTGGTCACCGGTTACGCCAAGAAAGCCTTCTGATTGCCGGGGCGCCCTCTGTGGCGCCCGGTTTTTATAGCTTGGTGGTGAAATACGCCTTGGTTTGATAGGGCACGGTCACGCTGTCCTTGCCCTGCAATTCCCCTTCCTCTGCCACCAACTGCCGAATCTGTTCGATCACCTGTTCCTGCTGCTGTGGCGGTAAGGCGGCGATAAAGCTGGTGGAGCGCACCCGGTTAAAAATCACATCCTCAACCGCACCCTGATGGCCGAGCATAAACACCTGTTCCTGCAGCGGTTCTAATCCTTTGGACGGAAAAAGTTTACGCCATTCACCGGTGTAAAAACGCGGCGCGTCGCCTTCGTGGCGGTCGACAATCTGATTGAGCTTACGCACCCAACTCACACGCGCATCGCGCATGTTCCAAACCAGGCCAAGCTTGCCGCCGGGCTTAAGGATGCGCTGGATTTCGGCCAAAGCCTGTGGCGTGGCAAACCAATGGAAGGACTGCGCGCAAACCACCGCGTCGACCGACTCATCCGGCAGCGGGATCGACTCCGCGGTACCGGCCAGGGTTTTTACCTGCGGCAGTGCGGCCGACAGCTTTTCCAGCATCTGTGCCACCGGTTCAACGGCGATCACCTGCGCACCGGTTTCCAGCAGGCGCGGGGTGAACTTGCCGGTACCGGCACCGAGATCGATCACCGTCATACCGGCGTGCAGGCCGATGGTGTCGCGCAGCCAGGTAGCTATCTCCGGCGGATAATCCGGACGCCCTTTAACGTAACGATCGGCATTAGCCTGGTAGCCTTCGGCTGCGGCATGGTGAATCGAATGAGACGGGGTGTTCATAACTTTGCTCCTGCCTGAATAAGGTTGCCGGAACGACCGACGCTGAACAGTATAGGCCGGTGAAAATGTTTAGCGCTGTAGGCTGCGCCAGGTTTTATTTTCAACCGGTCTATTTTAGCGGCCGAGCAAACGGCGATTAAAGTCTTCAAGATGGCCTTCGCTGATGCGCATCAGCATGGTTTTGCTCCAGCTGGCGGACAGCCCGGCCACCGCCAGCAGGCGGCGATACTGTTCTTCATCAAACGGCATATGCCAGGCGATACCGATGGCTTCGGCAACCGAGACATCGCTGTTGCGTGTCACCAGCTCCAGCGGATGATCGCCGCTGACTTTACCGGCAGACACTACGCGGTACAGCCAACCACAGCGGCCGCTTTGCTGCATCAGCACCGAGATGTCATCGATATCAAAATGGTAGTTGAGCTTAAAGCACGGAGAGCGGGGCTGGGTGACCTGGATCAGCGCTTCGCCCCAGCGGAAGATATCACCCATAAACACGTTGTGTTCGGTCAGCCCCAGGGTAGAGATATTCTCGCCGAAGGCCGGTGCGCAGAACTGTTCTGCCTGCGCCGGAAATTGCTCGCGCCAGTGGTGGTAATGTTCTCGGGGATAGTGACACAGCGCGCGGTCTGGCCCGCCGTGATAACTTTTTTCCGCCTGTTCGTCGCCTTCCAGGCCGAGTGGGGTCAGCTTGACGGCTCCGTCCACCAGACGTTTGGCAATGCCGCTGGGCCGCCCGCCTTCGTAGGGTTGGATAGTGCCGATGTAAACCTCTGGGTGATGCATATGCGCCTCCATGTCTCGCGTCGAAGGTCCAGCATAGCCTGAGTTGGCAGGGAGGAACAATAACCCGCCCGAGAGGTTTCGGGCGGGGGAAGCATCAGAAGGTGGTCCAGTTGTCTTGCGCGGCGGCATGGGTGGCCTGGGGTTTGCCGACCGGTGTTTTGATGGCGGCGCTTTTCACTGTGGCAGGGGCCTGATGCTCTGCCAGTCGGAACACCGAGACGCTCTGCAACAGCATTTCCGCCTGTTCTTCCAGCGAGTCGGCGGCGGCGGCGGATTGTTCCACCAGCGCGGCGTTCTGCTGGGTGGTGTGATCCATTTCGACAATCGCCTGACCAATTTGGGCGATGCCGCGTGTCTGTTCGTCGGAGGCGGCAGCAATCTCCGCCATGATGTCTCGCACATGGGTGACCGACAGAACGATTTGCTCCATGGTATTACCGGTGTTTTCCACCAGGCTGGTGCCGGTCTGCACCCGGCTGACCGATTCGGTAATCAACCCTTCGATCTCTTTGGCTGCCTGGGCGCTGCGTTGTGCCAGGTTACGCACCTCGCTGGCCACCACTGAGAAGCCGCGCCCTTGCTCTCCGGCGCGCGCGGCTTCTACGGCCGCATTGAGCGCCAGAATATTGGTTTGGAAGGCAATGCCGTTGATCAGGGTAGTAATTTCGGCAATCCGCTGCGAACTGCTGGAAATGTCGCGCATGGTGTTGACCACGCTCGCCACCAGCTTGCCGCCCTGCTGGGCCGTCTGAGAAGCATCGGTGGCCAGCTGATTGGCATGGTGGGCGTTTTCGGCGTTCTGCTTCACCGTGGCGGTCAGTTGTTCCATACTGGCGGCGGTTTCTTCTACCGCGGCGGCCTGCTGTTCGGTGCGTGAGGACAAATCGGTGTTACCGGCGGCAATCTCTGCGGCGGCGGTGGACACCTGGCTGACCCCCATCTGGATTTTTTCAATCATATCGCGCAGGTTCTGGCTCATCGCTGCCACGGCGTTTAACAACTGACCCAGTTCGTCGCGACGGGTGCTGGTCTGCGCCTGACGCAGATCGCCGCTGGCGATGCGTTCCGCCAGCGCCAGCGTACTTTGCAGCGGCCGGGTGATCTGCAGCGTGATGCGCCAGGCCACCAGCAACCCGGCAATAATGGCGATCAGTGTGGTGATGCCCATCTGCAACTGCGCAGAATTGATGTCGTTATGGGTTTGCGTCAGTTCGTCCTGCATAAAGGCGTTAACCAGCGTGCCCACTTCCTGTGCGCTGTTGCCCAGCCGTTGGCTGATCGCTTGTTCCTGCTGATAGGCCGGCAGGTAGGCTTCAATGCGGTTTTTGTAGTCGTCGAGCGCGGTCAGCAAGGGCTGCAACAGAGGGCGCTGGGCGTCGTTGAGTCGCCGACTGAGCGCGTTGGCCGCGCTGCGTGCATCGTCAATCGCTGCCACCAGCGGGGCTTCAGATTCCGCGCTCAGGCTCAGTAACAGGCCACGGGCCCCGTAGCGCACCAGAGTCAGCTTCTGGTTCAACTGAATAAAGGCCAGTTGCAGATCAGCGTTGGTGATTTGGCGCTCCACCTGGTTCAGGCTGTCCTGCACTTCCGACATGTTCCAGCTTTGACGTACCGCGTCTTTCGCCGCCACCGCTTGCTCGAAGGCGTTTTGCTGCTGCTGGTATTGGCCGATCAGCCCAACCAAACGCTGCAGGTCTTTCCGGCTCTGGGGATCCCAGTTCAGTTCCTGGCCCTGGTTGATCAGCTTCACCGCGTTTTCGATATTGGTGCGGTTGTTTTTCAGGTATTCCGGTTTGTAGGTTTGGCCGAACAGTGCACGGTTGTATTTGGCCTGATTGATCTCGTCGTTCAGCCGGTTGCTGAAGTCGATGCGATCGGCGCGGGATTCGATGATACGCAGATACTGTGCGCCGGTTCCGGCGATGATTGCCGTCAGCAACAGCATCAGACCAAATCCAAGGCCGAGCTTTTTACCCACGGTGAGATGAACGAATTTTCCTGCCAATGTTTGCAATGCCGCCATAGTGATTTTCCTTTCCGGGCGAACGTCAATTGAACAAACTATCGGCAAAGGAAGGTCAAACTTTAGCGAATTTTGGGCAAAAAAATGCCCGCATTAAGCGGGCATCTTCATAGCCGGGGACGAATTACTTCTTCGCCGCGAAGCGTGCTGCTGCTTCGTCCCAGTTAACCACGTTCCAGAAGGCCTTGATGTAGTCTGGACGTTTGTTCTGATATTTCAGGTAGTAAGCGTGTTCCCACACGTCCAGGCCCACGATTGGGAAGCCTGAAGCGCCGGCAACGGCTTCGCCCATCAGCGGGCTGTCCTGGTTAGCGGTAGAGACCACAGCCAGTTTGTCGCCTTTCAGCACCAGCCAGGCCCAACCTGAACCGAAGCGGGTCGCTGCGGCTTTCTCGAATTCTTCCTGGAATTTCTCAACGCTGCCGAAATCACGTTCGATAGCGGCTTTCAGATCGCCACCCAGGGTGGTGCCGATTTTCAGACCTTTCCAGAACAGGCTGTGGTTAGCGTGGCCGCCGGCGTTGTTACGCATGAAGGTGCGCTTGTCAGCAGGCACTTTATCCAGATCCTGGATCAGTTCTTCAACGCTGTATTGAGCCAGCTCTGGGTAGGCTTCCAGCACGGTGTTGGCGTTGTTAACGTAAGTCTGGTGATGTTTGGTGTGATGGATTTCCATCGTCTGCTTGTCGAAATGCGGTTCCAGTGCGTCGTAGGCGTACGGCAGGGATGGCAGTGAATAACTCATGATCATCATCTCCAATGGTATAGGGGCGGCGCAATATGTGAGCACCGCGTAAGCAGTCGGATCATTATAGTTATTTAAATGATATTGAAAATGATTATCAATGCCCTACTTAATGTGTGGTTTTAGGTTAGTCCACAATACGCTGCGGGTGGGTAAACACCGTGGCGCGGCCGGGTTTGCTGAAGCCGACCAGCGTCAGGTTGCTGCGCTCGGCGATTTCCACCGCCAGTGAAGTGGCTGCAGAAACCACGAACAGGATCTCGACGCCGCACATGGCCGATTTTTGCACCATTTCATAGCTGGCGCGGCTGGAGACCAGGACAGCTCCCTGCTGCCAGTCTTGTTTCGAGCGCACTCCGAGCAGCTTGTCGAGCGCGACATGCCGGCCGACGTCTTCACAGCCACCCAACAGTTCACCCTGTGGCGAAATCCAGCTGGCGGCGTGGGTACAACCGGTGAGTTGGCCGACGGTCTGCACCTGCTTGAGTTGCCCCAGAGCACCGTCGAGGTTGGCGAGGGAAAAGGTCTGGGTGAACGGCAAAGCAGGCAGCGGGCGAAAAATATCCGCCAACTGTTCGATGCCACACACCCCGCAGCCGGTGCGGCCTGCCATAGCGCGACGACGCTCTTTTAAACCGGCAAAGCGACGGCTGGAGAGCTCGATTTGCACCTCCAGTCCATTACAAGTTTGGTTAATCTCTATACTGTAGATATCGCGCGGTGACTCAATGATGCCTTCGGACAGAGAAAAACCCAGGGCGAAGGCCTCCAGATCCTTGGGGGTACACATCATCACCACGTGAGAGATGCCGTTGTAGACCAGTGCGACCGGAACCTCTTCCGCCAGCCAATCCTGTTGTGCGGTAGTGAGTTGCCCACGTTGATAAACCTGAGACTGGGTTACCCCGGTGAGCAAGGTCTCATTGATGTCATTGATATGTTGGTCTGGCTTTATATTGTTCACTTAAGTGGCACCTGTCTGTAACAACCACATACACGCTGTGGTAATATTGCCGCGTAAAAACAACAGTAATTTTAGCGCTTCCCGCTTCCAGGGGGAAAGCGCCATTTGAAACAATGTGACAATCGCAAGTGAAAGGAGACCCCCATGCAGGTCAGCAGAAGGCAGTTCTTTAAGATCTGCGCTGGCGGTATGGCAGGGACGACGGTGGCTGCTCTGGGCTTTGCCCCGGAAGTGGCGTTAGCGGAAACCCGGCAGTACAAACTGCTGCGCGCCCGTGAAACCCGTAATACCTGTACGTATTGTTCCGTCGGCTGTGGGCTGTTGATGTACAGCCTTGGTGATGGCGCCAAAAACGCCAAAGAAAGCATTTTCCACATTGAAGGCGACCCGGATCACCCGGTCAACCGCGGCGCGCTTTGCCCGAAAGGCGCAGGTTTGGTCGACTTCATCCACAGCGCCAGCCGTCTCCAATACCCGGAGTACCGTGCGCCAGGCTCTGATAAATGGCAGCGCCTCAGTTGGGACGACGCCTTCACCCGCATCGCCAAGCTGATGAAGGAAGACCGTGACGCCAACTTCGTTAAAACCAACGAACAGGGCGTGACCGTCAACCGCTGGCTGAGTACCGGCATGCTGTGTGCCTCGGCTTCCAGTAACGAAACCGGTTATTTAACGCAAAAATTTAGTCGCGCTCTCGGCATGCTTGCCGTAGACAACCAAGCACGTGTCTGACACGGACCAACGGTAGCAAGTCTTGCTCCAACATTTGGTCGCGGTGCGATGACCAACCACTGGGTTGATATCAAGAACGCGAATCTGATTATCGTCATGGGCGGTAATGCGGCGGAAGCGCATCCGGTGGGATTCCGCTGGGCGATGGAAGCCAAAATACACAATAAAGCCAAGCTGATCGTCATCGATCCGCGCTTTACCCGTACCGCGTCGGTGGCGGATTTCTACACGCCGATCCGTTCCGGGACCGACATTGCCTTCCTGTCGGGCGTGTTGCTGTACCTGATGACCAACGACAAGATTAACCGCGAATACGTCCACGCCTACACCAACGCCAGCCTGCTGGTGCGGGAAGACTTTACCTTCGAAGACGGCCTGTTCAGCGGTTATGACGCGGAAAACCGCAAGTACGATAAAACCACCTGGAACTACCAGTTCGACGAAAACGGCTTCGCCAAGCGCGATCTGACACTGCAGGATCCGCGTTGCGTGTGGAACCTGCTGAAACAGCACGTCAGCCGTTATACGCCGGAGGTGGTGAACAATATCTGCGGTACGCCGACCGAAGATTTCATCAAGGTCTGTGAATACATCGCCGAAACCTGCGTGGCGGATAAAACCGCGTCGTTCCTGTACGCCCTGGGCTGGACTCAGCACTCGGTCGGCTCGCAGAACATCCGCACCATGGCGATGATCCAGCTGTTGCTCGGCAACATGGGTATGGCGGGCGGCGGCGTCAACGCGCTGCGCGGCCACTCCAACATTCAGGGTCTGACCGATCTGGGTCTGCTGTCGCAGAGCCTGCCGGGCTATATGACGCTGCCGTCGGAGAAACAGACCGATCTCGACACCTACCTGAAAGCCAATACGCCGAAGGCGCTGCTGCCGGGCCAGGTGAACTACTGGAGCAACTACCCGAAATTCTTCGTCAGCATGATGAAGAGCTTCTACGGCGACAAGGCGCAGAAGGACAACGGTTGGGGCTTTGACTGGTTGCCGAAGTGGGACAAAGGCTACGACGTGTTGCAGTACTTCGAGCTGATGTCACAAGGCAAGGTCAACGGTTACTTCTGCCAGGGCTTCAACCCGGTGGCGTCGTTCCCGAACAAGAACAAGGTGGTGGCCTCGCTGTCAAAACTGAAGTTCCTGGTGACCATTGATCCGCTCAATACCGAGACCTCCAACTTCTGGCAGAACCACGGCGAGTTCAACGACGTTGATCCGTCGAAGATTCAGACCGAAGTGTTCCGCCTGCCGTCCACCTGCTTTGCCGAGGAAAACGGTTCAATCGTCAACTCCGGGCGCTGGTTGCAGTGGCACTGGAAGGGCGCTGATGCCCCGGGTGAAGCGATGAACGACGGGGAAATCCTGGCGGGCATCTTTATTCGTCTGCGTGAGATGTACGCGCGTGACGGCGGTGCGGTACCGGAACAGGTACTGAACATGACCTGGGATTACCTGACGCCGGAAAATCCTGCTTCGGAAGAAGTGGCGATGGAAAGCAACGGTAAAGCGCTGGCGGATGTGCTCGACGCCGACGGCAAAGTGTTGGCGAAAAAAGGTGAGCAGCTCAGCACCTTTGCCCATCTGCGTGACGACGGCACGACGGCCAGCGGCTGTTGGATCTTCGCCGGTAGCTGGACGCCAGCCGGTAACCAGATGGCGCGGCGCGATAACGCCGATCCGTCCGGTCTCGGCAATACGCTGGGTTGGGCCTGGGCCTGGCCGCTCAACCGCCGCATTCTGTACAACCGTGCGTCGGCCGATCCGCAGGGCAAGCCTTGGGATCCCAAACGTCAGTTGCTGGAGTGGGACGGCACCAAGTGGGGCGGGGTGGATATCCCGGACTACAGCGCCGCCGCACCGGGCAGCGATGTTGGGCCATTCATCATGCAGCCGGAAGGCATGGGCCGCCTGTTCGCCACCGATAAAATGGCCGAAGGGCCGTTCCCGGAACACTACGAGCCGTTTGAAACGCCGCTCGGCACCAACCCGCTGCACCCGAACGTGGTTTCCAACCCGGCAGCGCGGGTATTCAAGGACGATCTGGCGGCAATGGGCACGTCCGACAAGTTCCCGTACGTCGGGACCACTTATCGTCTGACCGAGCACTTCCACTACTGGACCAAGCACGCGGTACTCAACGCCATCGCGCAGCCGGAACAGTTTGTGGAGATTGGCGAGAAGCTGGCGGAGAAAAAAGGCATTCAGCACGGGGATACGGTGAAGGTCAGCTCCAACCGCGGCTTTATCAAGGCCAAGGCGGTGGTGACCAAGCGTATCCGCACCCTGCAGGTGAATGGGCAAGACGTCGACACCATCGGTATCCCGATCCACTGGGGTTACGAAGGGGTGGCGAAGAAAGGCTTTATTGCCAACACGCTGACGCCGTTTGTCGGTGATGCCAATACGCAAACGCCAGAGTTCAAGGCGTTCCTGGTCAACGTGGAAAAGGTGTAACGGAGACGAATTATGGCAATGCAATCTCAGGACATCATTCGTAAATCCGCCACCAATGGCTTCACGCCGGCGCCTCGCGCCCGTGACCACCAGGAAGAAGTGGCCAAACTGATCGATGTCACCACCTGTATCGGCTGCAAGGCCTGTCAGGTGGCCTGTTCCGAGTGGAACGACATCCGCGATGAAATCGGGCATAACGTCGGGGTGTACGATAACCCCGCCGATCTGACCGCCAAGTCGTGGACGGTGATGCGTTTCTCCGAAGTGGAGGAAAACGGCAAGCTGGAGTGGCTGATCCGCAAGGACGGCTGCATGCACTGCGCCGATCCGGGCTGCCTGAAGGCCTGCCCGTCGGAAGGGGCAATCATCCAGTACGCCAACGGCATCGTCGACTTCCAGTCCGAGCACTGCATCGGTTGCGGTTACTGCATCGCCGGTTGCCCGTTCGATGTGCCGCGCATGAACAAGGACGACAACCGGGTGTACAAGTGCACCCTGTGTGTCGATCGCGTTGATGTCGGCCAGGAACCGGCCTGTGTGAAGACCTGCCCGACCGGCGCTATCCATTTTGGCACCAAGGACGCCATGAAGGAGATTGCCGCCGAGCGCGTCAGCGAGCTGAACACCCGTGGTTATCAGAACGCCGGTCTGTACGATCCGGCGGGCGTGGGTGGCACCCATGTGATGTATGTGCTGCACCATGCCGACAAACCGCAGCTGTATCACGGTTTGCCGGATAACCCGACCATCAGCCCGGCGATCACGTTCTGGAAAGGCGTGTGGAAACCCCTGGCGGCCATCGGCTTTGCCGCCACCTTTGCAGCGAGTGTGTTCCACTATGTCGGTGTCGGTCCAAACCGCGTCGAAGAGGAAGACAACGACGAGCTGCACGATGAGGAGACGCGCAAATGAGGAAGGAAAAGCGTATTCAGCGCTACAGCGCGCCGGAGCGGATTAACCACTGGATTGTGGCGTTCTGCTTTGTGTTCGCCGCCATCAGCGGGCTGGGGTTCTTTTTCCCCTCCTTCAACTGGCTGATGAACATTTTCGGTACGCCGCAGTTGGCGCGCATTCTGCACCCCTTCGTTGGGGTGATCATGTTTGCGGCCTTCCTGCTGATGTTCCTGCGCTACTGGAAGCATAATCTGATTAACCGCGAAGACATCGTCTGGGCCAAAAACATCCAAAAAATCGTCATGAACGAGGAAGTGGGTGACACCGGGCGTTATAATTTCGGTCAGAAGTGCGTATTCTGGGCGGCAATCATTAGCCTGGTGCTGCTGCTGGCCAGCGGTGTGGTGATCTGGCGGCCGTACTTTGCGCCGTCCTTCCCGATACCGCTGATCCGCATCGCGCTGCTGGTGCATTCGCTGGCTGCGGTGGGGTTGATCATCGTGATTATGGTGCACATTTACGCCGCGCTGTGGGTAAAAGGCACCATTACCGCCATGGTGGAAGGCTGGGTGCCGGCGGCCTGGGCTAAAAAACATCATCCGCGTTGGTACCGAGAGGTCCGCGAGAAACAACAGGAAGACAAACCCTGATGAGCATCCGCATTGTTCCTAAAGAGCAACTAGGGGCACAGCGTGAGAAGTCCACAACGGCGGAAACCATCCCGCCGTTACTTTTCGCGAATCTGAAAAGCCTTTACAACCGCCGTGCTGAACGCCTGCGCAAGCTGGCGACCGACAACCCGCTGGGCGACTACCTGAACTTCGCCGCCCAACTGGCCGAGGCGCAACATCATGCGCTGCACGACAACCCGCTGACGCTGGATTTGACCGACGCGTTACAGCAGAGTGCCGCCAGCGGCAAACCGCCGCTGGATCTGAGCGTCTACCCGCGCAGTGAACACTGGCACAAGCTGCTGGCCTCGCTGATTGCCGAGTTGCGCCCGCAGGCGCCGGAACACATTCTGGCGGTGCTGGATAACCTGGAAAAGGCCTCGTCGCACGAACTGGAACTGCTGGCCGACGCCTTGCTTAACCAGGACTTCGGCAAAATTGGCAGCGAGAAAGCGCCGTTTATCTGGGCCGCGCTGTCGCTCTACTGGGCGCAGATGGCCGGGCAAATCCCTGGCAAAGCGCGTGCGGAATATGGCGAACACCGCCAGTTCTGCCCAGTGTGCGGTAGCATTCCGGTGTCCAGCGTGGTGCATATCGGTACCGTCAGCGGCCTGCGTTATTTGCACTGCAACCTGTGCGAAAGCGAATGGCACGTGGTGCGGATCAAGTGCAGTAACTGTGAGCAAACGCGCGATCTCAACTATTGGTCGCTGGACAGCGAACTGGCGGCGGTGAAGGCGGAAAGCTGCGGTGACTGCGGCACTTACCTGAAGATTTTGTATCAGGAAAAAGACCCGCAGGTTGAAGCGGTTGCCGACGATTTGGCCACGCTGGTGCTCGACGCCAAAATGGAAGATGAAGGCTTTGCCCGCAGCAGCATCAACCCGTTCCTGTTCCCGGGGTCGTAATCTCTGGCATATTGGGCTGAATGTATTCGGCCCTTAGCATTTACCGGATGATTAATTTCGGATTGGGCTTCTGGCTTTCACCCGGGCGAGTTGCTACGTTTACGCAATGACGCGCGAAGCGAAAGGAAAGGGATTGACGATGTTGAAGACCATTGCGAAATTGACGGCGGTTGCTGTTTTGACCCTTGGGCTGGCGGCCTGTGACAACAAGGACGATACCAAGCCGGAAGTGCCGAAGCCGGATACCAAACCGACCGTCACTCAACCTGCACCGCCACCGCCGGTGGTGGAGACGCCCCCCGCGCCCCCTCCGGGCCTGAAAGTCTCGATGCAAAAGGGCAAGATTACCTTTGAATTACCGTCGGGCTTTAGCGATCAGACCGAGAACAGCGGCATCATCAACGACAGCAAATCCACCATTCAGCGCTTCCTTGACGGCAAGTCGCGTCAGAGCACCGTCTCTTCCGAAGTGATCCCGCCGGACGACATGAAGCTCAACAGCAGCGATAAAATGCTGAAAGAGCTGACCCAGAGCATTATCACCGAACTGGGCGACCGCTATCAGAACATCCAGACCACCAAAGAAGAGAGTTTCACCGTTGGTAAACAGAAATTCCATCGTCTGGATACCGAGCAGAGCGTCAACGGGCAGAAGGTGATGTCCACCATTATGCTGACGGTATTCAATAAGCGGGTGGTGACGCTGCAAATGTTGTCGCCGGCCAAAACGCCGGAGGCGCATCAGGCGCTGGTTCAGCAGGTTATCGACACGCTGGCGGTGAAATAACACCGCTGTGGTTTGCAAACCGAGGGGAAGACTGATGAAGCTTATTGGCAGTTACACCAGCCCTTTTGTCCGCAAGATTTCCGTGATGTTGTTAGAAAAGGGGATCGCGTTCGAATTCGTTAACGATCCGCCGTATGAGCCGGGCAGTCGGGTGGTGGAGCTGAATCCGCTCGCCAAGGTCCCGGTGCTGGTGGCCGAAGACGGTGCCGTCTTTTACGACTCGCGGGTGATCGCCGAATACCTCGAACTGCTGTCGGTGGCCCCGGCGTTTTTGCCCGCCGATCGCGCGGCAGCGCTGCGCATCCGTCAGGTGGAAGCCCTGGCGGATGGCGTAACCGAGGCTGCCGCCACGCTGTTTCGCGAGAGCAAACGGGCGTCGGAAAAACAGGACGAAAACTGGATCCTGCGTCAGCGCGCCAAGCTGACGCACGGACTGGACGCGCTGGAAAAACTGGCGCAGGAAAAAACGCTGCTGAACACCGACACGCTGACGCTGGCCGATATCGCCACCGGCTGTGCGCTGGGCTACCTTAATTTCCGCCGCATCATGCCTAACTGGTGTGTTGAGCGACCGGCGTTGATCAAGCTGGCCGAACGGCTGTTTGCCCGCGAAAGCTTTGCCCGCACCTCGCCCCCCTGATCTCCCTCACCCCGCTGCGGCGGGGTTTTGCTTTATGCCGAGACCACCACATTAAAACCGAGCGACCATGAGCCTGAATCCCAGTATCTTTACAGCCAGTTACCCGCCATTGACCGCCTGCTGCGCGATCCCGCTATTGAACCGCTGGTGGAACAACATGGCCAGACGCTGATTAGCGACCTGCTGCGCCAACTGCAACTGCAGGCGCGTGAAACTATTAAACAACATCAACGGCTGCCCGACTGGTGCGCCGATTGGCCGCAGGCGCTTGGCGCAGCGCTGGCACAATGGCAGCGCACGGCGTTGGCACCGGTATTCAACCTGAGCGGTACCGTGCTGCACACCAATCTGGGCCGTGCCCTGCTGGCGCAGCCGGCGATTGAGGCGGTGACGCGTTCGATGGGAGAGCCGGTGACGCTGGAATACGATCTGGATGGCGCCGGGCGTGGGCATCGCGATCGCGCGATCGCGGATTTATTGTGTCAGCTGACCGGCGCGGAAGACGCCTGTATCGTCAATAACAATGCGGCAGCGGTGCTGCTGATGCTGGCGGCAATCGCACCCGGCAAGCAAGTGGTGGTGTCGCGCGGTGAGCTGGTGGAGATCGGCGGTGCATTTCGCATACCTGACGTGATGCGTCAGGCGGGCTGCCAGTTGGTGGAGGTGGGTACCACCAACCGCACTCATCTTAAAGACTACCGTAACGCCATTAACGACCAGACCGGGTTGCTGATGAAGGTGCATACCAGCAACTACAGCATTCAGGGCTTTACCGCCGCGGTGGACGAAGCCGAACTGGCGCAGCTCGGTGCAGAGCACGGCCTGCCGACCGCCACCGATCTGGGCAGCGGCTCACTGATTGATATGGCGCAGTATGGTCTGCCGGCCGAGCCTATGCCGCAGCGGTTGCTGGCCGCCGGGGTTGATCTGGTGACCTTCTCCGGTGACAAACTGTTGGGCGGCCCACAGGCCGGTATCATCGTCGGTAAAAAGGCGCTGATTGCCCGACTGCAGCAGCATCCTTTGAAGCGTGCGCTGCGCGTTGGCAAGCTGACGTTGGCAGCGCTGGAGGCTACCTTGCGGCTCTATCAGCAACCCGAGCTGCTGGCACAACAGCTGCCGACGCTACGATTGCTGACTCGCCCACAGCAGGCGATGCAGCAGGCTGCCGAACATCTGTTACAGGTGCTGACGCCACAATTTGCCGGGCATTTCCAACTGCGTGCCGAGCCCTGCTGGTCGCAGATTGGTAGCGGCTCGTTGCCGGTGGATCGGTTGCCGAGCTATGCATTGACCTTTACGCCGCAGGACGGCCGCGGCGCGACGTTGGAGGCACTGGCGGAACGCTGGCGCCGTCTACCGCAGCCGGTGATTGGCCGAATTAACGACGGCAGGCTGTGGCTCGATCTGCGCTGCCTGGAGCAGGAAGAGGCGTTGATTGAGGCATTGAGCGCATGATTATTGCTACCGCAGGCCATGTCGACCATGGCAAGACCACCTTGCTGCAGGCGATCTCCGGGATCAACGCCGATCGCCTGCCGGAAGAAAAACGCCGGGGCATGACCATAGATCTGGGCTATGCCTACTGGCCGCAGCCCGATGGTCGGGTGCTGGGCTTTATCGACGTGCCTGGCCATGAAAAATTCCTCGCCAATATGCTGGCGGGCGTTGGCGGCATTGACCATGCGCTGCTGGTGGTGGCCTGCGACGACGGTGTGATGGCACAAACTCGTGAGCACCTGGCGATCTTGCGGTTGAGCGGCCGCCCGGCATTGACGGTGGCGCTGACCAAGGCCGATCGGGTGGATGAGGCGCGTATTGATGAGGTACGGCAGCAGCTTGGCGAAGAACTGGCCCGCCAGGGTTGGCATCAGGTGCCAATGTTCGTCACTGCTGCGCTACAGGCGCGGGGCATTGATGCACTGCGTGCGCACCTGTTGGCATTGCAGCCTGACGAACATGCGTTGACGCGCCGTTTCCGCCTGGCGGTGGATCGCGCATTCAGCGTGAAGGGGGCGGGTTTGGTGGTGACCGGCACTGCATTGGGTGGAAAGGTCGCGGTGGGTGACCTACTGTGGCTGACCGGTGTCGATGCCCCGGTGCGGGTACGAGGTTTACACGCTCAAAATCAGCCGGTTGAGCAAGCGCAAGCCGGGCAGCGTATCGCCCTGAATATCAGCGGTGACGTCAGCAAAGAACAGGTGGCACGCGGTGACTGGCTGCTGGCGCAAAAGCCGCTGCTGGCCGCCGAGCGTATTCTGGTCGCACTGGATGCCGATCGGCCGATACGGCACTGGCAGCCACTGCATCTGCATCATGCTGCCAGCCATATCACCGGGCGAATTTCGCTGCTGAATGAAGGCTTGGCAGAGCTGCTCCTCGATCGCCCGTTGTGGCTGGCGGAAAACGATCGGCTGGTGCTGCGAGATATTGGCGCACGCCAAACGCTAGGGGGAGCCAGGGTGCTGAGTTTGACGACGCCGAAGCGTGGCAAGCGCCAACCTGAGTATCTGGCCTGGCTGGCAGCGCTGGCACAGGCTGACGACGACCGACAGGCGCTGGCGTTGCATCTGCCTAACGGCGCACTGGATCTGGCCACTTTTTCCTGGGCACGGCAACTGACCGAAGGCGAGCTGGCGTCGCTGTTGGCGGGCCGTGAGTTGCTGATTAGCGGCAATATGGCGCTGGCGCAGGAGAATGCCCAGCAGGGCCAACAGCGTCTATTACAGGTATTGGCCGAGTATCACCTGCAGCATGCCGATCAGCTCGGTCTGGGGCGGGCACGCCTGCGGCGCATGGCCTTGCCTCAGTTGGCTGAACCGCTGGTATTTATGATGATCGATCGGCTGCTGGCCGAGGGGGTTATACACAATACGCGGGGCTGGTTGCACCTGCCGGAGCACGGTCTGGCCTTCAGTGCAGAAGAGCTGGCTCTGTGGGTGCGTATCGAGCCATTGTTCGGCGACGAGGCCTGGTGGGTGCGCGATCTGGCGACCGAATTGGGCGAGGATGAGGCCCAGGTGCGGGCGACGTTGCGTAAAGCGGCGCAGTTGGGGCATGTCACGGCGGTGGTGGTGGATCGTTACTACCTAAGCCGACGCATAGAACAGTTCGCTGCACTGATCCGCGAGCTGGATGTGGAGCAAGGCAGTGCCAACGCCGCCGATTTTCGCGATCGGCTCGGCGTCGGCCGCAAGCTGGCGATCCAGGTATTGGAGTTCTTCGACCGCAGCGGTTTCACCCGCCGCAAAGGTAACCAGCACCTGCTGCGCGACGGCGGGTTGTTTAACGGCTAGCGGGGCATTTGCCCCGCATTTGATTACAACGCGGCGTTAGGCGTCGGGGTTGCGTCGCCGCTGCGGCGTTTGCTGAGGAACAGCGCCACCAGAGCCAGCCAGCACAGGCCGCTGACCAGGTTGAACAAATTGAACAACCCGCTGCCGCCCCAGACGTAGGCCACTTTCGCCAGCTCAATTCCGACGGTGAACACCATCATGCTCAGCATGCCCATGGTGGCGGAAACCGTGCCCTTGCTCACATTGCTTGAGAACAGCGTCAGGCGGTACAGCCCGGCGTTGGCCAGCCCGATACCGTAAGCGTACAGGCTCAGGCCCGCAGTCATCCACAGATAGGCGTGAGTTGAGAACAGCGTGGCCAGCGCCGCGATCAGCAGCCCCAGCATCATTGGCCCTGCGCCCAGTTTGATCAGCCGTTGGACGCTGTTCTTGCCGGTCATCCGCGCCAGCGTCAGGTTGCCGAGGATCAGCGCGCCGAACACCGGAATTTGCAGCAGGCCGTAATCCAGCGTCGACAGCGACTCGCCACTGATCAGGATCACCGGTGATTGGGCAATCCAGGCCAGCAATGGCAGGCTGGCGAAGCCAATGGCCAATGCACCACAGACAAAACGACGGTTGGACAGCACCTGGCGATAGTCACGCCACAGGTTGGCAGCCGAGAGTTTCTCACCCTGCAGCGACGCGGTTTCCGGCATCGCTTTCCACAGGCCGTAGAAGGCAAACGCTGCCAGTGCCGCAAACAGCACAAACATGCTTTGCCATGGCGCGACGTGGATCAGCGCTGCACCGGCCAGCGGCCCGAGCAGCGGGGCGATCAGTGCCACGTTGGCCATCAGCGCGGTGATTTTTATACACACCGATTCCTCAAAGGATTCCTGTATCGTGGCGTAGCCCACCGCACCGATAAAGCACAGGCCAATCCCCTGCAGGAAACGCATAAAGATAAACTGCTCAATGCTGGTCACCAGCAAAATCGCCAGGCAGGCGACGATAAAGAACGCCACGCCGGCCAGCATCACCGGGCGACGGCCACGGCGATCCGACAACGGCCCCAGCAGCCATTGCAGGAAAATACCGCCGGCCAGATAGGCGGTCATGGAGGTGGGCACCCACTCTTCACCGGCGTTGAAATCTGCCACCACCGCCAGCATGCCAGGCTGGATCATATCGTTGGCGATATAGGTGGCGAATTCGAACAGCACCAGACACAGAGGGAATAAAAGCGCCTGTCGACCCAAGCGAGCCGCAGGTGGTAATGTTGTTTTCATATTTATCGTACTGAAAGTAAAGAAGAAATAAGGAACTGTCAGGGCGGGAAGCGCTATCTGAGCGAGTTGTGGCGGCTATTTTGCCGCCAATTGTTCACCTTGGCAATAATAAGGTGTTGTTTCAGCACATTCTGATATTGCCCGTCAGGGTTGCCACCCACACTTTCGCTGGTTAACCTCCTTTTAACAGACGAAGATGACAATATTGCGGGCGACCTTTTGAGTAATAAAATTGGCTGGATAGATAACTTGCGCGCGGTGGCGTGCATGATGGTGGTGATGATCCACGCGACCACCTATTACGTCACCAGCGGGGTGGCGGTGGGCGAACACAACTGGGATATCTCCAACCTGTTGAATTCGATGTCGCGCGTCTCGGTGCCGTTATTTTTCATGATTTCCGGTTATCTGTTTTTCGGTGAGAAAAGCGCCGGTAAGAAACATTTCATCCGCATTGGCTGCTGTATCTTGTTCTACAGCGCCATCGCGCTGATCTATATTGCGACGTTCACCAAGATTGGCTTCTGGCCGTCGCTGCGCGGCATATTGCTGAAACCGGTGTTCTATCACCTGTGGTTCTTCTATGCGATCGCGGTCATTTATTTGCTGTCGCCGTTGATCAACGTCAAACCGGTATCGCGCCGCTATCTGGCCGCTGTACTGGTGATCCTGGCGGTGATCGCCAACCCCAATACCCGTCCGCTGACCCTGGGCAATGTGCACCTGCTGCCGGTGAATCTGTATATCTATGGCGACACCTTCTATTACCTGCTGTATGCGTTGGCCGGCCGGGCGATTGGCATGATGGACACCCAGGGACGTGGCATCAGTTGGCTGGCGGCGTCAGGTTTTGTGTTTAGCGTGGCGTTGATTATTCACGGCACCAAAAGCCAGATGTTTATTAACGGTAATTTCGCCGATACCTACTACATCTACTGCGGCCCGCTGGTGTTTATCGCGGCGGTATCACTGCTGATCTGGTTTAAAAACTGTCTGCCGGAGCCGATTGGCTGGTTGGGCGTTTTTTCCCGCCATTCGCTGGCGATCTACGGTTTTCACGCCATTATCGTTAACTTTATGCGTAACCGGCATCTGGAGCTGACGGCCCATCCATGGCTGGATATCTTCTGGGTGTTCGGGGTGGCGTTGGCACTCAGCTTGCTGTTGTCGATAGGGCTGCAGAAAATAGACCCTCGACGGCTGGTGTCATAGCCCGGTTGAACCGCGCTGTTGGGCGCGTCTCAGTTGGCGGCCGGAGGAAAACCCCGCCGCCAAGGCCGCTTTCTCCAGCCCATAGCCTTGCTGCAGGCGCTGCTGCGCTACTGCCAGCCGTAGCTGCTCATGATACTCGCGCACGCTGATACCGATATGGCTACGGAACAATCGTGCCAGATGACGGCTACTGACGTGGGCCTTTTCCGCCACCTGCGGCACCGACCATTCCGCTTCCGGTTCGGCGGCCATCACGTCTTGCGCACGGTGCACCGCCGGGTGCAGGTGGTTACGGTAGCGTAGCCAGGGTGAAAGCTGCGGGTCGTCGCCGGAACGGCGAAAATACACCACCATCTCACGGGCGATTTCCATTGCCCGGGTAGCGCCACACTGGCGGTTAATCAGGTGCAGAGCCAGATCGATACCGGCGGTGATCCCCGCGCTGGTGTAAACGCCGCGGTCTTCAACAAAGATGCGATTTTCTTTCACCTGCGCTGCCGGGGCCTGCTGGCGCAGGCGATCGAGCACGTCGTGATGGGTGGTGCATTGGTAGCCGTCGAGCAAACCGGCCTGCGCCGCCAACAGGGCGCCGGAACAGACGCAGACCAATGTGATACGTTGCTGTTGCAGGTCGGGCTTCAGCGCAGCCAGCCAGCGGCGGGCCTGTTCGGCTGGCGCAGTGGCGAAGAAATGCTGCGAATCACTGACGCCCGGAACCACCAGAATAGCGCCGTTTTCCAGCCGGTCAGGCAGCGGCTGTAGCTGACTCAACGTCATGCCGATCGAGCAGGTGACCTGCGGCAGTGGGCTGATGTAGCGCAGGCTGAACTGCCCGGCCAGGCGCAGAGTTTCCGCCGGGCCGCTGACGTCCAGCGACAGCACCTGGGGCAGCATCAGAAAGTAGACGGCCTGCGGCATGATTACTCCTGTGAGAGTTGCGCCAGTGCCTCATCCACGCTGGCGATGCGGGCGAAGCGATCGACCAGCACCGTCTCAGTATGCCGCTTGAGCTGTTCGGTGGTAAAGACTTGTCCGTCGGGGTGTTGCATCGGGAAGGTCAACGTGGCTTCGGTGACAAAGGTGACCTGATAGCCGAGATCGGCCGCTACCCGGGTGGTGGTTTCACAGCACTGCTCGGTACGGATGCCGCAGATAATCAAATGCTTGATATGTCGCTCAAGCAACCAGGCATCCAGGCCGGACTCGGTCAGTGCGTTGTGCACCTGTTTGTGTACCGTGACATCGGCCTGATGGTCGAGGAAGGGCAGGCGCTTTACCCAGCCGGACGCCAACGAAAAGGGCCCCTCTGGCGACACGTGGAACACGTCAACCAGCGGCACGCCTTGCTGGTGACAGCCTGCGATCAACCGCGTCAGCGCCTGCTGGAAAGCCGGCAGATCCTCTTCTTGCCAGAATGGACGATGCTGGAATGATTGCTGAACATCGATGATCAATAACGCGCTCTGTGACATTTTCGGCCCTCCGCCAATTAGGTATAACGCCATACTGCGCCGTTACCCAGTAGGGAAGAAGGCCAAAAACGGCCATCATGGTGGCATCAGCGGACCAGCATCAGGCTTTGCCGATCTGGCCGGCGACCAGCCGCCCTTGATGGAAGGTGGCGCGGCGAGTTGGCAGGCGGGCTACCGCTTCGGCGGAGCAACTGGCGTTGATCAGCACGAACTCTGCGCTGTCACCGGCTTTGGGCCACACTCGTTGACCCTTGTCATTCAGCGGCAGCACGCCGCCGGTGGAAATGGCCATGGCGCGTGACAGATGAAACTCGTCAGAACCCCGGTAAAGTTGGGCGTAAAGGTTGGCTTTTTCCAGAATGTCGCCAGTGCCGAACGGGGACCAGTGGTCGATCACGCTGTCGGTTCCGGTCATCACAAATACCCCTTTCTCACTGAGCTGTGGCAGCGGCATCATCAGCCCGCCAATCGGCACCGTGGAGGCGATGGTGATTTGCTGCGCGGCCAGACGGGTAGCGGTTTCCTTCAGCTCATTCGGGTTCAGCGAGGTCAGGGCAAATGCGTGGCTGATGGTGACTTTACCGCGCAGCGAAGGGTTCTTTTCTACGGTGGTAATCATGTAGTTGATGGCGGCCACCCCGGCCGGGCTGGTTTCATGCAGGTGGATATCGACGCCTTTGCCGGTGTCGAGCGCAATCTGGAACATGGCGTCCAGTGACTGTTCCATCGCACCGTCGACGTTGGTCGGATCCAGCCCGCCAACGTATTGCACCCCCATTTGCATGGCTTCACGCATTAAGCCGTCAACTTTAGAGTGCAGCAGGCCGTGCTGTGGGAAGGCGACGATTTCACAGCTGAAATCGGCCTGGTGAATTTCCAGCGCGCGCTGCAGGTGTTCCAGGCTTTTCAGCCCGCTGACCGGATCGATATTGCAGTGGCTACGCGCCACGGTACTGCCTTTGGATTGCAGCAGGGCGATCAGGTTTTCTGCACGTTGTTGTGAGGTAGGCAACAGCTTGGGGATCAGCGTCTGTTCCAGCGCAATCATGTCCATAATGGTTTTGCCCTGACGCGGACGCGGTGCCTGCCATGGGCCGCTGTAAAAGGTTTTATCCAGGTGGATATGCATGTCGCGAAATGCCGGCAACAGCAACTGGCCCTGTGCCTGATAGCGTGGCACACCAGTGGGAACCGCTGCCTCTTTTGGGTGGATGGCGGCAATTTTTCCGTCTTTGATTTCAAGCTGATAGAGCGCGGTGCGGGTGCCGATCACCGTGTTGCCATCGTACTCAAAACCGTCTTCCAGCCGCACATCGCTCAGCCAGTAGTGGCTGTCGGTCAGGGTCATGGGTTGGGTCTCCGGTGTACAGGGGCTGCCCGTCGGCACGGCGGCCTGCGCCACGCCGCCGGTCAGGCCGATCACCGCACAGGCAGTGGTAATTTTGCCGGTTTGGCTGAGGAAAGCTCTGCGGCTTTGTTGTTGATTTTTTTCCACGTTCAGTTCCTTAATCCAGAGGTGAGGTGTGTCAAAAGACAGCCACCAATTTAGGAGAGGAGCCGACGGGTTGGCAGTGACATTTGCCACTGGCGACTATTCGATTTGGCAATAATAAGGGGGGCGGGTATTACCCCACCCCTGTTTTTACATCAGCGGCAACAGACGGGTATAGAGTTCGCGGAAGGTGCTGCGTAGCACAGCGTACTGTTGGTGGCGCTCGGCATCTGGGGTATGTACCTGCTCCAGCGGTAATTCAGGCAGCAGTTCGCCGAGTGGGCGCTGCGGGTTCAGTGCGATCTGCGCCAGCCGCGCGGCCCCCAGCGCCGGACCGACGTCGCCGCCGGTGCGGTATTCCAGCCGCTGGCCACTGATGTCCGCCAGCATTTGCCGCCAGAATGGACTGCGTGCGCCGCCGCCAATCAGGGTGATGCTGGAGGGCTGCAGGCCGCTGGCGTGCAGCACGTCCATCCCGTCGGCCAGGGCGAAACCGACGCCTTCCAGTACCGCCCGCGCCAGATCGTTCGGACCATGCTGATGGGTGAGCCCCCAGAATGCCCCCTTGGCGTTCGGATTATTATGCGGAGTTCGCTCTCCGGACAGATAGGGCAAAAACCACAGCGGAGCCGCCGCCGGGGAGGCCTGTTCAACGTTACGCAGCAGGGTGGCGACGTCTTCGACATTAGTCAGTTTGCAAACCCAGTCCAGACAGGAGGCGGCGCTGAGCGTCACCGACATCAGGTGCCAGGTGTCAGGCAGCGCATGGCAGAAGCTGTGTACCGCGCTGGCCGGGTTGCTGAGAAAGCCGTCGCTGACCGCGAAATACACCCCCGAAGTACCGAGCGACAGCATCGCCTGCCCGGCCTGATACAGCCCCACGCCGATCGCCCCGGCCGCGTTATCGCCGCCGCCGGCCACCACCGGTACCGGCGACATGCCCCAGCGGCGGGCCAGTTCGGTATGGGTCTGGCCGGTTACCTGATTGCCCTCGAACAGTTGCGGCATCTGGCGGCGGGTCAGGCCGCAGGCGGCCAGCATCTCGTCGCTCCAGTCGCGTTGCGCTACGTTCAGCCAGCCGGTACCGGCGGCGTCCGACATGTCGCTGGCGAAGTCGCCGGTGATGCACCAGCGCAAATAATCTTTAGGCAACAGCACTTTATCGATGTGCTGAAACACCTGGGGCTCATGCTGTTGTACCCACAGCAGCTTAGGGGCGGTGAAGCCCGGCATCATCAGGTTGCCGGTGATTTGCCGTGATTGCGGTACCGCCTGTTCCAGCGCCAGACATTGCGCGGCACTTCTGCCGTCGTTCCACAGGATCGCCGGGCGTAGCACCTGTTGCCGTGCGTCCAACAGCGTGGCGCCGTGCATCTGGCCGCTGAGACCGATGGCTTTTACCTGCTGCAGGCTGTGCTGCTTGCCCAGCGCCAGCATCGCGCGATCGGTGGCGTGCCACCAGTCCTGCGGCGCTTGCTCTGACCACAGGGGGTGAGGGCGGGAAATGGGCAGCGACTCACCGTGGCTGGCAAGCAGTTGGCCCTGCTCACTGAGCAAAATGACTTTTACGCCGGAGGTGCCGAGGTCGATGCCGATATACATGGTTAAGGATCCTTAAATGCGCGGCGGAGCGCCGCGCGGGGTCAGTTAGCCGAACAGGTAGCGGTTCATCAGGTTTTCAAGCTGCTCCTGGCGGCCGCTGACGTGCTGTGGCGCCAGTGCATGTCCTTCAGCGTACTGCGCCAGGGCTTCGAGCGACAGTTTGCCCTGCAAAATTTGCTGGCCCAATTCACCATTCCAGCCGGCATAGCGTTTGGATACCTGCTGGTGTAACTGACCGTCAGTCACCATTTTCGCTGCGACCTTCAGCGCCAGCGCCATGGTGTCCATGGCACCAATATGGCCATAGAACAGGTCGTATTTGTCGGTGCTTTGACGGCGCACCTTGGCATCAAAGTTCAGCCCGCCGGTGGTAAAGCCCCCGGCCTTGAGAATTTCGAACATCACCAGCGCGTTCTCTTCTACGCTGATCGGGAACTGGTCGGTGTCCCAACCCAACTGCGGGTCGCCCCGGTTGGCATCGACG
This sequence comes from Serratia myotis, assembly GCF_027474885.1. NCBI lineage: Bacteria > Pseudomonadati > Pseudomonadota > Gammaproteobacteria > Enterobacterales > Yersiniaceae > Serratia > Serratia myotis. The sequence goes on from NZ_CP099707.1 coordinate 75,726, forward strand.
GAACCAAAGATGCCGAGCGCAATGGCGGTGGCGATCTCATGGTGGAACGAGTGACCCGCCAGCGTGGCGTGGTTGGCTTCGATATTCACCTTGATCTCTTTCTCCAGGCCGAACTGCTTGAGGAAGCCGTAAACGGTGGCGACATCGTAGTCGTATTGATGCTTGGTCGGCTCCTGGGGTTTGGGCTCAATCAGCAAGGTGCCCTGGAAACCGGTTTTATGTTTGTGCTCCACCACCATCTGCATAAAGCGGCCAATTTGCTCACGCTCCTGGCGCAGGTCGGTGTTCAGCAAGGTTTCATAGCCTTCGCGCCCGCCCCACAGCACGTAGTTCTCACCCCCCAGGCGTTGAGTGGCATTCATGGCGGTAAACACCTGAGTGGCAGCCCAACTGAACACTTCCGGATCCGGGTTGGTGGCGGCACCGGCGCCGTAACGCGGGTGGGTAAAGCAGTTGGCGGTGCCCCACAGCAGTTTTACGCCGCTGCCGTGCTGTTTTTCCTCCAGTACGTCGGTCATGACCGCAAAGTTGTGCAGATACTCTTTCAGCGAAGCGCCTTCCGGCGAAACGTCGACGTCATGGAAGCAGTAGTAGGGGACGTTCAGCTTGTGGAAGAACTCGAACGCCACGTCGGCTTTGCGTTTGGCCAGCGCCAGCGCATCGCCCGGTTGCTGCCAGGGACGATCGAAAGATCCGACGCCGAACATGTCCGCGCCGTTCCAGCAGAAAGTATGCCAGTAGCAGGCGGCAAAACGCAGGTGCTCCGCCATACGCTTGCCGAGCACCAGTTCATCCGGATTGTAATGATGAAAGGCCAGCGGGTTATTACTGGTGGGGCCTTCGTAGCGCACTTGCTCAAGCTGATCAAAATAAGATTGCATTATCGACTCCTGGGTAGCAATGCCCGGTTTACGGGATGCCTTTATCTTCGGAGTTTGCGACAGGTTGCTCAATTACGTTATTTCACACTTAAATTCACAGAATTATTAAATGTGCGACAGATCTCATAATCGGTTATTAACCGTAGTTTATTTAAGGCTTAATTCATTTTTATTTGTCGACCTGCTGCTTTTCAGCCTGAAAGCATGACCGCCATCATAAAAACAACATTAAACCAAAAATCATAATTGGCCGGTAAAAATCAGCAATTGCTGAATATTAAATAACCGATAACAATCCGCTCTAAGTTGTATCGCCAGTCTGTTTCAATTATTGCCCCTACCCGTTAAATAAAAAAGGTATATAAGATGAAATTCAAACCTGTGTTCCTTTCGGTCTGCGCACTGCTGGCGCTGGCCAGCCAACCGGCGTTCAGCAAAGAAGTCAAAATTGGCATGGCGATCGACGACCTGCGCCTGGAGCGCTGGCAAAAAGATCGCGATATCTTTGTCAGTAAAGCCAAGTCACTGGGGGCAGACGTGTTTGTTCAGTCGGCCAACGGCAATGAAGAAACCCAGATGGCGCAGATTGAAAACATGATCAACCGCGGCGTCGACGTGCTGGTGATTATTCCCTACAACGGCAAGGTGTTGAGCAACGTGATCAGCGAAGCCAAGCGGGAAGGCATTAAAGTGCTGGCTTACGATCGCATGATTAATAACGCTGATATCGATTTTTACATCTCCTTTGATAATGAAAAGGTCGGTGAGTTGCAGGCGCAAAGCCTGGTGCAACGGGTGCCGCAGGGCAATTATTTCCTGATGGGCGGCTCGCCGGTGGATAACAACGCCAAGCTGTTCCGCCAGGGGCAGATGAAGGTGCTGCAACCGCTGATCGACGGCGGGAAAATCAAGGTAGTGGGCGATCAGTGGGTCGACGGATGGTTGCCGGAAAACGCATTAAAAATCATGGAAAATGCGCTGACTGCCAACAATAACAAGATTGATGCGGTAGTGGCTTCCAACGATGCCACCGCCGGTGGTGCGATCCAGGCGCTGGCCGCTCAGGGCCTGGCGGGCAAGGTAGCCATCTCCGGTCAGGATGCCGATTTGGCGGCGGTGAAGCGTATTGTCGCCGGTACTCAGACCATGACGGTGTATAAGCCGATCAGCAAGCTGGCCGACGAGGCGGCGGGCATCGCGGTGCAACTGGGCAAGGGTGAACAGCCGAAGGCCAACGCCACGTTAAATAACGGCAGCAAAGATGTGCCATCCTGGTTATTAACCCCTATTCCGGTGGATAAATCGAATATCGACAGCACCATTGTTGCCGACGGCTTCCACAAAAAAGCCGACATTAATTAATTCCGACAGCCGGTAATGCGGAGGGAATAATGCCCAGCCTATTAGAAATGAAAAATATCACCATGCAATTCGGGGTGGTCAAGGCGGTGGATAATGTCAGCCTGAAATTAGAGGCCGGACAGGTATTATCGCTGTGTGGTGAAAATGGTTCGGGAAAATCCACCCTGATGAAAGTGCTGTGCGGAATATATCCGCACGGCAATTATCAGGGCGATATTTATTTCTCTGATGATTTATTAGCGGCAAAAAACATTCGCGACACCGAGCAGAAAGGCATCGCCATCATCCATCAGGAGCTGGCGCTGGTGAAGCAGATGACGGTGCTGGAAAACATGTTTCTCGGCAATGAATGGTGTCGATACGGCGTAATGGATTACGACGCCATGTACCTGCGCTGCCGACGGATGCTGGCGCAGGTCAAGCTGGAGGTGGATCCCAACACCCCTATCGGCGAACTGGGGTTGGGCCAGCAGCAGTTGGTGGAGATTGCCAAGGCGCTGAACAAGCAGGTGCGGCTGCTGGTGCTGGATGAGCCGACGGCGTCGTTGACCGAAAGTGAAACCGCTACGCTGCTGGCGATCATTGGGGATCTGCGCGATCACGGCATCGCCTGTATTTACATTTCGCACAAGCTGAATGAGGTGAAGGCGATCTCGGATCTGATCTGCGTGATCCGCGACGGCAAGCACATCGGCACCCACCCGGCGGCGGAAATGAGCGAGGACGATATTATCGCCATGATGGTCGGGCGTGAGTTAACCGAGCTGTATCCGCAGCAACAGCATGATATCGGTGAGGTGATCCTGCAGGTGGATAACCTGACCGCCTGGCACCCGGTGAATCGCCATGTTCGGCGGGTGGACGATGTTTCTTTCAGTCTGCGACGCGGCGAAATACTCGGTGTGGCCGGGTTGGTTGGCTCCGGGCGGACCGAAACCATGCAGTGCCTGTTCGGCGTCTACGCTGGCCGGTGGCAGGGAAGCATTACCCTCAATGGCCAGCCGGCCGCTATTAACAATTGCCGCCAGGCAATGCGGTATGGCATCGCCATGGTGCCGGAAGACCGCAAGCGTGATGGCATCGTACCGGTGATGGGCGTGGGGGCCAATATGACGTTGGCGGCATTGAGTGATTTTAGCGGTGCGCTGACGGTGATCGATGATGCTTTGGAACAGGCGACCATTCGCCAGTCGCTGGCACAGCTTAAGGTAAAAACCTCCTCGCCTGAACTGGCGATTGCCCGGCTGAGCGGCGGTAATCAACAGAAGGCTATTCTCGCCAAGTGCCTGCTGCTGAAGCCGAAAATTCTGATATTGGATGAGCCGACGCGCGGTATCGACATCGGTGCCAAACATGAAATCTATAAGTTAATCAATCAACTGGTACAGCAGGGCATTTCGGTGATCGTGGTGTCTTCGGAACTGCCGGAAGTGCTGGGATTAAGCGATCGCGTCCTGGTGATGCACCAGGGACGCATCAAGGCGTCGTTGATCAACCAGGGTCTGACCCAGGAACAGGTGATGGAAGCCGCATTGAGGAGTGAAACAGATGTCGAAAAACACGCAGTCTGAAGCGATCGTGCCGGCAATGGTGGAGAAAAGACCCATAGTGAAACTGAAGTCCATCAATTTGCAGGTGTTTGTGATGTTGGCGGCGATAGTCGTCATTATGCTGTTCTTTACCTTTACCACCGAGGGGGCTTATCTCAGCGCGCGTAATATTTCCAACCTGCTGCGCCAGACGGCGATCACCGGCATTCTGGCGGTCGGTATGGTGTTCGTGATTGTGTCGGCAGAAATCGACCTGTCGGTCGGTTCAATGATGGGGTTGTTAGGTGGGGCGGCGGCGATTTTCGACGTTTGGCTTGGCTGGCCATTGCCGCTGACCATCGTGGTGACGTTGCTGGCCGGTCTGCTGTTGGGGGCCTGGAACGGTTGGTGGGTGGCTTATCGCAAGGTTCCGTCGTTTATCGTTACCCTGGCGGGGATGTTGGCCTTTCGCGGCATTCTGATCGGCATTACCAATGGTACTACCGTGGCACCGACCAGCGGCGCGATGTCGCAAATTGGCCAGAGCTATTTGCCGAACGGTCTGGGTTTTGGCATCGGTGCGGTTGGGCTGATGCTGTTTGTTGCCTGGCAGTGGCGGCGGCGCAGTCGGCGTGCCCAGCTCGGTTTGCCCGTGGCCACACCGACCGGTGATGTCACCCGGCAAAGTATTTTGGCACTGCTGGTACTCGGCGCCATCTATTTACTCAACGATTACCGTGGGGTGCCGACGCCGGTGTTGATCCTCACCGCACTGATGCTGGCGGGGATATTTATGGCCACCCGCACCGCCTTTGGCCGTCGGATCTACGCCATCGGCGGCAATATTGACGCGGCGCGGCTGTCGGGTGTCAACGTCGAACGCACCAAGCTGGCGGTGTTTGCCATCAACGGCCTGATGGTGGCCATTGCCGGTCTGATCCTCAGTTCACGCCTCGGTGCCGGTTCACCTTCGGCGGGCAATATCGCCGAGCTGGACGCCATCGCCGCCTGTGTAATTGGCGGCACCAGCCTGGCCGGGGGCATCGGCAGCGTGGCCGGCGCGGTGATGGGCGCGTTCATCATGGCATCGCTGGATAACGGCATGAGCATGCTGGACGTGCCGACCTTCTGGCAGTACATCGTTAAGGGCGCCATTTTGCTGCTGGCGGTATGGATGGACTCCGCCACCAAGCGCCGGGCATAAGAATAGCGTCTGAGCTCACAGTTATGAGGTGATGCCTGCTGCTCTCGCAGATAATACCCTGTAGCTTTCAGGTTGCAGCCAGGCGACTCACTCGCCTATCCCCAGACATTGTAGGGGCGCTGCATGCTGCGCCCGCCTTAATCGGGGCGAATTTATTCGCCCCTTACAGTCACTGGGGGTTACCGGGGATGCCCATGTTCGAGAAGCGCTTTCGCATTACCTTGCTGTTCAATGCCAATAAAGTGTACGACCGCCAGGTGGTAGAAGGCGTTGGCGAGTATTTACAGGCTTCACAATGTGACTGGGACATCTTTATCGAAGAGGATTTCCGCTGCCGTATCGACAACATCAAGGACTGGCTGGGCGATGGGGTGATCGCCGATTTCGACGACGGTGAAATCGAACGGTTGCTGCACAACGTCAGGGTGCCGATCGTCGGGGTGGGTGGTTCTTATCATCGCGATGAGGACTACCCGCCGGTGCACTACATTGCCACCGACAATCAGGCACTGGTGGAGGCGGCATTTACTCATCTGAAAGAAAAAGGCATTAACCGTTTTGCCTTCTACGGCTTGCCCAGCGAAGGCGGTAAACGCTGGGCACAGGAACGTGAGCATGCCTTCCGTCAGCGGGTGGCGCTGGAGCAGTATCAGGGCGTGGTGTATCAGGGAATGGCCACCGCGCCGGAGAACTGGCAATACGCGCAGAACCGGCTGGCAGACTGGGTGCAGACCCTGCCGCAGCAGACCGGCATTATCGCCGTGACCGATGCGCGAGCGCGCCATTTGCTGCAGGTGTGTGAACATCTGGATATCGCGGTGCCAGAGAAGCTGTGCGTGATCGGCATCGACAATGAAGAACTGACGCGCTACCTGTCGCGGGTGGCACTGTCTTCGGTGGCGCAGGGCACCCGTCAAATGGGTTATCGCGCCGCCAAGTTACTGCACCAACTGCTTGATCGTCGTGAACTGCCGCTGCAGCGCATTCTGGTGCCGCCGGTGAAGGTGATTGAACGTCGCTCTACCGATTTCCGCTCGCTGCGCGACCCGGCGGTGATCCAGGCGATGCATTACATTCGCCATCACGCCTGCAAGGGCATCAAGGTCGAGCAGGTGCTGGACGCGATCGGCATGTCGCGCTCCAATCTGGAAAAACGCTTCAGGGATGAAACCGGCGAAACTATCCACCATGTGATCCATCAGGAAAAGTTGGATCGCGCCCGTAACCTGCTGACGGCTACCTCACTGACCATCAACGAGATCTCACAGATGTGTGGCTACCCGTCGCTGCAGTATTTTTATTCGGTGTTCAAGAAAGGCTATGACATGACGCCCAAAGACTATCGCCAGCGTTATGGTGAGGTGAGCTATTAGGCTGCTTGTTTAATGTAGCCAATATGGCTACATTTGTAGCCAATATGGCTACAAAGAGAAACATCATGTGCGGTTCCCTGCTTGATCTCTTATTCAGTGAATATCGGCGAAAAGTGCTAAGCCTGTTGTTAACACAACCAGAACAAGCATTTCATGTCCGCGAAATTGCGCGCCGTACCGCAACTCAGGCCGGTACCCTACATAAAGAGTTGAACAAGCTGGCGCAGAGCGGCATCTTGCTCAGGCAGCAACAGGGAAACCAAATCTGTTATCGGGCTAACCCCGATTGCCTGATTTTTCCTGAACTGGCGGCTATTTTCCGCAAAACCTCCGGGGTGGCCGAGCGTTTGCGCCAGGCGTTGGTCGAACTTAACGCCGAGCTTGAACTGGCCTTTATTTTTGGTTCGATTGCCAGTGGTAAGGCCAAGGCTGACAGTGATATAGACGTCCTGATCGTCGGCAACTTGTCTTTCTCTGAGGTGATTAACGCGTTTTACCCGTTGCAGCAGGAATTGGGCAGGGAAATTAACCCCAAACTGTACTCGCCGGCAGAGTGGCGGGCGGCTTTGGCGGAAAACTCCGCCTTTATTCAGGACATTATGAGTAAGCCCCAGCTAGGGATTTTGGGAGACAAGGATGACGTTAGACAATTTGATAGGCCTTGGCCTGGAGGCGATACGACCTGACGCAGGCGCAATCAGAAAATTACTCTCCGCTGCTGCGCGTAATCGGCATGACGCCAGTATCACTCTGCTCAGCAATGAAACGCGTTTTGACACGGCGTATAAAGCGGTCATGCAAATCGCGAATGCAGCCCTGCAGGCAGAGGGTTTTCGGACCTCGACCCATAAACCCGGTCATCATCAACTCATGATCCAATCATTGCCGCTGACCCTGGGTATTTCGCGTGAAGCAATGATCTGTTTGGATGCTTTACGAAAACAACGCAATATCGCTGATTATTCAGGTGATTTGGTGACGGATGCGGCGGTGCATGCCTGCCTGGAACAGGCAGAAATACTTTGGCTGGCGGCTAACGATTGGCTGCAGCTCAAACATCCGCAGTTTTTGGAATAACCTTCTCACACCAACCCACAAAACGCCTTTAGCCGTTCGGCCAGCGCCGGGGTAGCGGCGGGGGCACCATCGCGGTAATACAGCGCCAGTTCAATGTTGTCGATCGGCGGTAATCCTTCGGCGATGCCCAGTACCCGGTGGCAGGGCAAACGGCAGCCGGCTGGCAACAGGGTGACACCCAGCCCAGCGGCGGACGCGGCGGTAAGCGCGGCCAGACTGGCGCTGCTGTAACCGATGCGCCAGCGTTTGCCGAGGTTATCCAGCGCCTGACACAGGGAGTCGCGGTATAACCCATTGAGTGGGAACACTGCCAGCGGCACCGGCGATTGTTCGATAGCCGGGAAGGCCAGACTGTCCAGCCACAGCAGAGGCTCCGGCCTGGCGGCACGCGGTGGCTGGCTGCGACGTTGCTTAACCAGGATCAGATCCAGCTCTTCGCGGGCATAGGCGCTGTGCAGATCGGCACTCAGGCCGCTGGTGACATCCAACCGCAGATGCGGGTTTGCGCGGCTGAACTCCGCCAGCAGTTCGGTGGTGGGCGCGGCGAAATCCTCCGGCATCCCCAGCCGCAGTACACCGTCTCGCCAGATGCCGGTCAAGGCATCGTGCGCCTCTTCATTCAGCGCGATGATGCGTCGCGCATAGCTCAACAGCTTGACGCCTTCCTCGGTCAGCAACACCTGATGGGAAGACCGTTCAAACAGCGGTTTGCCCAGCATCTCCTCCAACCGGCGTACCTGTTGGCTGACGGTAGATTGTGACAGAAACACCCGTTCTGCGGCGCGGGTGAAGCTGTTGCTGTCACACACCGCGACGAAGCTGAGCAGTAACTGCGGATTGAACATCGGATAACGATTCATTTTCCCACTGTTGGCTATTTTATTATTTAATTTCCCAATACTAGCGGGGATGCCTAGAGTAAGGCAACGCTGCGGCGGCCACTCTGTGACTCCGCACTCTTCATCCCGGAAGTTCAGGAATAGACCGTGTTAAATCATTTTGTTGTTCCCTCCTTGTTACGCCGCTGGTTCAACCCCCTGCTGTGGGCGCTGGTGCTGATTGGCCTGAATATGCGGCCATTGCTGACCTCGATCGGCCCGTTGTTACCGACGCTGCGGCAGGCTACCGGACTGAGTTTTGGCGGCGCAGCCCTACTGACTACCTTGCCGGTACTGATGATGGGGCTGATGGCGCTGGCGGGTGGGGCGATTAACCGCCTGTTCAGCGAACGCACTGGCGTGGTGTTGAGCCTGCTGGCGATTGGTGTGGGTGCCGCCTGGCGTGAGCTGGCACCGGGCAGCACGCAATTAATGCTGAGTGCGGTACTGGGTGGGCTGGGGATTGGGGTGATCCAGGCGGTGATGCCCGGCATTATCAAACATCACTTTCTCAAGCAGATGGCGCTGGTGGCCGGGCTGTGGTCGGCGGCACTGATGGGCGGTGGCGGCCTGGGGGCGGCGATTACCCCCTGGCTGATGAGTGTCGGGCATGACTGGCATAGTGCCCTGGCCTGGTGGGCGGTACCGGCGCTGGTGGCGTTAATCGCCTGGTGGCCGGTCAGCCGTGGCCTGGCTCGCCTGACGCCGACGGGGACTTCCAGCGGGCCGAGCCTGTGGTTCAGCCGTCGTGCCTGGTTGCTCGGTGCCTATTTTGGTTTGATCAACGGTGGCTACACCAGCCTGATCGCCTGGCTGCCACCCTATTATATGCAGCTCGGCTGGCAGCCGCAGGCCAGCGGATCGCTGTTGGCGCTGATGACCTTCGGCCAGGTGGTAGGGGCGTTGCTGTTGCCGGCGCTGGCCCGATCGGCGGATCGTCGCCCGCTGTTATTGCTGGCACTGGCCATGCAGTTGGTTGGTTTCATTGGCCTGATCTATCTGCCGCAGACGCTACCCTGGCTGTGGGTGTTGCTCTCGGGTTTGGGGCTGGGCGGTGCCTTCCCGTTGTGTCTGGTGCTGGCGCTCGATCATATCCCACACCCGGCGGCGGCGGGGCGGCTGGTGGCCTTTATGCAGGGTATCGGTTTCCTGCTGGCGGGTACCACGCCGTACATTTCCGGTCTGCTGCGTGATTACAGCGGCAGTTTTGTGCTGGATTGGCAAATCCATGCGCTGCTGGTGGTGGTGCTGATCGCCATCACCTGGCGCTTCCACCCGCACAGCTACCAGCAGGTCTTCGCCGAATAATATTTCTGTCATTGCGGCTCCCTATAGTGACGTTGCTTTTACTTCTGGGCGATAACAACAAAAAGGGAACCAAGACATGCACATCACCAAAACCCGCCTGGCGCTGTTGGCCGGCTGTATGGCGCTGAGCAGTAACCTGTGGGCAGAAGCTCAACCGGTGCCAGCGACCTTGGCCGGACACGCGTTACTGGCGGTGAAATCCAACGTTGCAGCCCCACAGGATGCTCCCGCCGATTTGCAGCAAAGCGGTAAATACACCAGCGGCAAACGCGTGACCGAACTGGGCAGCGTGGCGGGCAAATCCGCCGATCGCATGACCGGTATCGGCCTGCCGATCAACGGCCAGCCGCTTCAGGGCCATTCCGGCATCAAGCATATGCCCGACGGCACCTACTGGGTGCTGACCGACAACGGCTTCGGCAGCAAGGCCAATTCGCCGGACGCCATGCTGTACCTCAATCACTACAAAATCGACTTCGGCAACGGCACGGTGACGCCACTGAAAACGGTATTCCTGCACGATCCCGACAAAAATGTGCCCTTCCATATCATCAATGAGAGCACCGATAAACGTTACCTGACCGGCAGTGATTTTGACCCGGAAAGCTTCCAGTTCGCCGACAATGCCCTGTGGATTGGCGACGAGTTCGGGCCTTATCTGATCAAGGCCGATCTGAACGGCAAGGTGCTGGCGGTGTTTGACACTAAGGTGGACGGCAAGGTAGTGAAGTCGCCGGATAACCCAACGCTGACCCTGCCGGGTGCGCCGGACGGCAAACAGAACTTCCAGGTGGCACGTTCCAAGGGCTTTGAGGGCATGGCGGCGTCACCGGACGGCAGCAAACTGTACCCGTTGCTGGAGGGCGCACTGTGGGACGGTGAAAAGTTTGAGAACCTCGACGGCAAACGCTACCTGCGGGTGCTGGAATTCGACGTGAAGCAGCAGGCCTGGACCGGTCGCAGTTGGCAATATGTGCTGGAAGACAATCAGAACGCCATCGGTGATTTCAATATGATCGACGCCACCCACGGGCTGGTGATTGAGCGTGATAACGGCGAAGGCACGCAGGACAAAGCCTGTGCGGCGGGCGCACCGACCGACAACTGCTTCAACCAGGTGGCGAAGTTCAAACGGGTATATAAAATTGCCTTCTCCGACAATAACGTCGGTAAACCGGTCGACAAGTTGGCCTATATTGACCTGATGAACATTCAGGATCCGAACAAACTGGCGCACAAACCGCTGAACAACGGCGTGCTGACCTTCCCGTTCTTTACCATTGAAAACGTGGATGTGGTGGACGGTAGCCATATCATTGTCGGCAATGATAATAACTTCCCGTTCTCCTCCAGTCGTCAGCCGAACGTGGCGGATGACAACGAGTTTATCCTGCTGGACGTGAAGGACTTGCTGAAGCCTTAAACCCTGCCAGCCTCCGGCGCATTGCCGGGGGCTAGTGCTATTTCCCTCTTAGCACTGAGGGTAAACTGCGCTATAATCAGCCCCTTGCTTCCGATTCCCGAAGGAAGATCCTCGTCCCCGGTGGGGCGGCCGGACTTCAAATCCGGTTGGGGCCGCCAGCGGTCCTGGGCAGGTTCGACTCCTGTGATCTTCCGCCAAATTTCATCCTGACAGTTTCTGTAAATTCCATAAATCCCCCCAAATCAGTGCAGAACTGCTTTCATTCTAACTAATGGCAGATAATAAATTTTTGGTGAAAATAAACTTCACCAGTTTTAGCACAAAGAGCTAAAAACGCGTCTATCTTTACCATTGAACACTGGATCCGTAAATTAGAGGCGGTTATGTTTCTTAATTACTTTGCGCTGGGTGTCCTTATTCTGGTTTTCCTTATTATTTTCTATGGGATTATTATTCTTCATGATATCCCCTATCTCATTGCAAAGGCACGTAACCATCCGCATGCCGATGCTATCCATGTCGCGGGCTGGGTGAGTTTATTTACTCTGCATGTTATCTGGCCGTTTTTATGGATATGGGCTACGTTATACCGCCCCGAGCGTGGTTGGGGTATGCAAGGTCAGGAGGCATCGTTCGCACAGTTGCAACAACGTGTGGCGGAGCTGGAGTTGAAACTGGGTGATAATAAAATGCCGCCTTCGGAGTAGCCACCATGGATCTGCTCATTATCCTGACGTATGTCGCTTTTGCCTGGTCTATTTTTAAAATTTTCAAAATCCCGGTCAATAAATGGACCGTGCCTACCGCTGCACTGGGCGGAGTTTTTTTAATCGGGGCGTTAATTCTGCTAATGAATTACAACCACCCCTATACTTACCTGGCGCAGAAAGCGGTGATCTCTATCCCTATTACTCCGCAGGTGACAGGTATCGTTAGCGAAGTAACCGATAAACAAAACGTATTAATTAAAAAAGGTGAAGTGCTGTTTAAATTAGACCCTGTGCGCTACCAGGCAAGAGTTAATAGACTTCAGGCCGACCTGGTCACCGCGATTAATAATACTCAGGTGCTCAAAGGGCAGCTCGATGAAGCTATTGCCAACACTTCTCGGGTTAGCGCGGAACGCGATCGGTTATATAAAGACTACCAACGTTATGTCAGGGGCAGTCAGGCCAAGGTCAATCCATTTTCGGAAAGTGATATTGATAATGCACGACAGAACTATTTGGCACAGGATGCGCTGGTAAAAGGCTCGGTGGCTGAACAAGCACAGATAAAAAGTCAGTTAGACAGCGTGATTAACGGGGAGCAATCTCAAATCGTGAGCCTCAGGGCGCAGTTAGCCGAGGCCAAATATAATCTTGATCAAACGGTGATCCGTGCCCCAAGCAACGGTTACATCACCCAGGTGCTGATCCGCCCAGGTACCTATGCCGCGGCGTTGCCATTGCGCCCGGTCATGGTGTTTATTCCTGAGCAAAAACGCCAGATTATCGCGCAGTTCCGACAAAACTCGTTGCTGCGCTTGAAAGCCGGTGATGAGGCCGAAGTGGTGTTTAATGCGTTTCCCGGCCAGGTCTTCCCAGGCAAATTGATAAGAATTCTTCCGGTGGTGCCCGGTGGTTCATATCAGGCGCAGGGAACGCTGCAATCGCTGAGCATGACGCCTGGCAGCGATGGTGTTCTGGCCGTGATTGAGCTGGCGCCTAACAGTGAAGTTGACGAATTGCCTGACGGCATTTTTTCTCAGGTGGCAGTTTACTCCGATCACTTTACCCATGTGGCGGTAATGCGCAAGGTACTGTTACGAATGACCAGTTGGATGCACTATCTGTATTTGGATCACTAACTCAGTATAAAAAAGCCGCTTCCTGAGGAGGCGGCTTAGTGACTTACAACTTAGGCATATTGCGTTAATCGCCAGGTGACAGCCTGGTTATTATAGGGGGGCATGGTATTGCCTTTAGCAATAGGAGCGGTGGTTGATGGTGTACCTACAACTGTCCAGACGCCGCTTTCAGGGCACTTATGCCCGGTAGAGGCTGTAGTACCGATAGGGGATTTAGCCATGATGATCTTTCCTTAATCAGTGCGGTGCTACCCTTAGCCCCGCTAAGAAAGATATTTACAGGTTCTCGTATATATGCAATCCCACAAGCCAAATACAAAGCATTAGTTTGTTATTAGTAAATTCAGGTGTCTATTATTTAAGTTTACATGTTCTTCGCCGTGGATTACTTCAATATATAATAAATTTATATTGTCAGTGTGATGGTATTATATTTTTATATCATTTTTTGAATAATTTAAATTCTTTATTATTAAGTGGAGAGTTGTTCTATTAATAGAACATTGAAATGGAAAATACAAAACAGGCCCAACGTACAGTCATTCCCTAACCCCTGAACAACGAAGTTATCGGTGACAATAGACGTCGGTTGTCTGGCATAGAAAGCAACCCAATAAGGTCGGGTAGACGGCCTGCGGCCCTGGAAAAGATGAGTTTGAAAGAGTAAATTAGCAGGGTTAAGGTGAGGATCCCGGCCAGCAGTGACTTTTTGTCTATTCTGTCTGACCGGAAAGTTTCCCTGGTGTTGGCTGAGTGACCTACCTGATCTTGCAGAGCAGTTTTTTACTCTTCGCCTAACGCGGTTCATTATAAGACAGAGTGCCTGATTCATAACCTGAACTTAAGTGCAGCTCGTACCTCTACATAAGTGCAGGTTTTCTCACTAAATGGACCAAGTCAGACTGCCACGGAGCCCGTATGTTTTCTTCCTTCAGTGAAAATCAAACAATAACGGAAACGCTCAGGGGACATATCGACCGAAAGTTGTCCTCACTCGGTAGCCCTGAATTCGCCTACACGGTGATTAGAAAAAAAGATCCGTCAGATGTACTTATTATTTCCAGCTATCCTGAAGAATGGGTAGATCTCTACCGCACCAACAATTTCCAGCTCACTGACCCGGTGGTGCTGACCGCGTTCAAGCGCAGCTCGCCCTTTGTCTGGGACGAAAATATCACCCTGATGTCAGATAAGATTTTTTGCCTTTCCAGGCGCTACAACATTGTTAACGGCTTCACCTTTGTGTTGCACGACTCTATGAATAGCTTGGCGTTGTTATCGGTCATCCTCGGCGGCAGTGGAGAAGAGGATCTGGAAAAGCGGATCTCATCCGATCGCGGAGCCATGCAAATGTTGCTGATCGATATCAATGAACAAATGTATCGTCTCGCAGGCTCCGTCTCTTCCAGCCGGCGGAAGCATCATACGGATACGGAAAAACCCATTTTTACCCCACGGGAGAGTGAAGTGCTGTATTGGGCCAGTATGGGGAAAACCTATGGCGAGATTGCCGCCATCGCCAGTATTTCCCCGAGTACGGTGAAGTTTCATATGAGAAATATTGTGGTTAAACTTGGCGTCAGTAACGCCCGGCAGGCTATTCGGTTGGGTGTTGAGTTGGGGCTTATGACGTCGTCAGCAGCCAGATAAAATGAGTCAGGCCCGGTGAGACTCCTTTATGTCATCTCACCGAACCAGCCGAAGGCAGTTTGGCTTTATCTGGCAGAAGGACAGGTCTCCGCCAACGCGGTTAACCCTTCGCTTTCCTGCCTGAATGACACCTTGCCTTGATCCAGCGTGACCACGAAGACGCTGTCGAAATCGCTACCCGGCCAGCTGGGTACTGAATTGGCGTCGCCTCCGCGTGCGGCCACGATGTTCTTCACCGCCTTATCGAGATTCTTGTGTTCCCAGGCGATGAAAATGCGTGAGTTTTGGTATTTATCGCTGAGCAACTCCTGTTGCAACCCGGCGATGTCATCGGCGTGGAACTGAATGCCGATCGGTAGCCCGACACGCACGGCGGTGGGCATAATGGTCGACAGCGCCCGCAGTGAACTGCCGGCTTTGTTTTCTTTCGGCCCCGCGGCAAAGATAAAGTCCGGCTTGCCGTAGCGGCTCAGCAGTACGTCTGGCAGCGCCAGCGCGCGGTTCAACCCTTTGCAGGTCAGCTGCCCGCTGCTGTTGGCTGGTTTTTCCCCGTGTCGCACAAAGATCAGCGTTTCCTGAGCCAGTGCACTTTGGCTGAACAGCAGCAACGCTGCCAAACCGCCGAGTGTTTTGTGAGCTACGTTGTTAAACATCCTCAACCCTTATGTAATGGCTTGCTGATTTCTGTGCGCTTTTCGCCGCGTTACTCGCTATCATAACCGGCGTGACAAAAGGCCTACCGCACCGATGCGGGGCCTCTGGGATAATTAAATACTGGCCTAAGGAAGGATTTACAATGAAAAACATTTTCTTTTTTGATGCGATGCTGACACCGAAAATCATCACCGGTGTCTACTGGCTTTGCCTGCTGAGCATTGTTGTTGGCGGGATTGGGGCGATGTTCTACGGTGAGTTTTTCCGTGGCCTGTTCGCGATCATTATTGGCGGCGTGTTCACCCGCGTTTGCTTTGAAATGATCATTATTGCGTTTAAAAATAACGAATATCTGCGCAAAATCTCCGAAAAGCCGTAATGCAATAAAAATGCCGGGCATCGCCCGGCATCCTGTTATTCCCCCAAAGTTAACGCCAACCGTTCCCGCATCAGCTCGATAAAATTATCCGGCAATGTTTTCGCCGTTGGCGCCCGCAACGCCTGGCTCCAGACCGGCTCAGGGAAGTGCGAGTCGTCGAGGTAACGCGGGACGATATGCCAATGCAAATGTGGCAGCGCGGTGCCCAGGCTGGCGATGTTGATCTTCGCCGGCGTCAGTAGTTGGCGCAACTGCGCCTCAACCTGTGCCACCACCGCCATGATGCTGTTGCGTTGGTCGTCACGCAGGTCGCTTAACTCGGCGATGTGTTCATGCCACACCACACGACACCAGCCGGGGAATGGGCTGTCGGCGATAAAAATTGCCCGGCACTGTGAGTTTTGCCACAGCACGATCTCATCGGTCGGATGGCAGTAAACACAAGATTCATGATTCATTTTATTCTCCTGCTGCGGTTTTGGGCGCAGCGAAACCCCGCCGCGCGTTAGCACAGCCAGGTATTCAGTGTGAAAGAGAGCGGGACCGGCGGCCCCGCCGGGGCTACGAGTTAATCACCGACTGGCGGCGTACCAGGCTGGGGGCAAATAAAAACTCCTCAACTGGCAGTTCCGGGTTTTCCAACCGGCCGATCAACCGATCGACAATTTTCACTGCCATCTCGCGCAGCGGGGGTGCCACAGAGCTGAGCGCCGGGTTGAACAGTTCGGACAGAAACATGTTATCGATGCCGACCACCGAAATATCCTCCGGTACCCGCACCCCCAATCGCTGCAAGGCAGAAATCATGCCGATGGCCAGCATATCGTTCAGCGCTACCACACCGTCCGGCCGTGGTTCACTCTGGCAGACTTGTTCGGCCAGCGTTTTCCCCAGTTCGGCCATTTCGGCATCGCCGTAGGCGAACTGCGCTTTACCTTCGATCACCCTGACCGGCAGCCCGGCAGCCTCCAGTGCCTGCCGGTAACCGGCAATCTTGTTGGCGCGGCTGCTGGTCATGCCGGAGGCGGTGGCGAAAGCGATACGGCGGCAGCCCTGGGCGATCAGATGCTGGGCCGCCATGCTGCCGGCGGCGCTATTGTCCATCGACACGCTGTCGATCGGCAGTGCCGTCTCACCCGGTGCCGTCAGGGTACGTTCATCGTAGTTAATCATTACCAGGCCGCGTTTCAGGGCGTCACGGAAATGGGGGCGATCGTAAAAGGTGGAGGCGACCACCACGCCACGGATGCCTAATGCCAGCAGATCGTCGAGAAAACGGATCTCTTCTTCCTGCTGGCGATGGGTATCACCCAGCAGCACCTGATAGCCGTAGTTTTGCTTGGCCGCCAGCTCAATTTCGCGCACCAGTGCAGCGAAGCTGGGGTTGACGATCGAGGGCACCAGCAGGCCGAGCATTTTGACCTGTCCGGTTTTGAGCTGCTGCGCCGCCCGGTTCGGTTGGTACTGCAACGCCGCCATCGCCTGCTCAATACGGGCCAGCGTATCCTTGCGCATCTGATCGACCCGGCCGTTCAGCACGTTGGAAACCGTACTGACCGAAACCCCGGCATGACGTGCCACATCACGTATATTCGCCATCACATTCCCGTTTTGCATTAACCCATTACCGCGACTTTATCACGCGCTCGAAAGTGAGTCACAGGCCCTTAGGGCGCGATCTGTCCGCCGTTGACGTCGATTATCTGTCCGGTGATATAGCCGCTGCAGTTATGCGATGCCAGGAACAGGTAAGTGGGCGCCACTTCTTCGCTGCGGCCAAAGCGGCCCATCGGGATCGAGGCGCACATCTTGCCCAGCACTTCTTCGCTTTTGCCATGATGGAAGGCGGTGTCGATACTGCCCGGTGAGACGATATTGAAACGGATATTGTCCTGGGTGAACTCCTTCACCCAGTTGCGGTGAATGTTGTGCAGCCAGGCCTTGGCGCTGGCATACAGACCGGCACCGATACCGCCGCCTTCACGTGCGGCGATGGAACCGGTGCTGATCACACTGGCGGTAGCGCCGCTCTCGCGTGCCGAAGCGCGCAGGTGCGGGATGGCGAATTTGGTGACCATCAGCGCCGAGCGGCAGTTCAGATCCATCACCCGGTCAAAGAATTCGTCGTCTATCGCTTCCAGGCCGTTACGTCCGCCTAGCCCACCGGCGTTATTGATCAGAATGTCGATGCCACCGAAGCGGGCGACAAAGTTATCGACCAGCGCTTCGCAGCCAGCAGAGCGCGATAAGTCGGCCGAGAAGAACGCGCATTCACCGGGAAAGGTGGCAATTTCTGCCGGTGGTTCGCTGCGCATGCCGTTTATTCCCACTTTGGCGCCGTGTTGGGCGAACAGGGCAGCGGTCGCCAGACCAATACCGGCGGTGGAACCGGTGATCAACACGCGTTTGTTGGTTAAATCAGAGAACATGGTGTGACTCCTTGCTTGAGAAAATCAGTAACCCAGCTGCGTGGGCAGCCAGGTAGTGAGCGCCGGGAACAGCGCGATAACGATGATGCCGAGCAGTATGATCAGCAGGTATTTGGCCATCGGCTTAATCACGTCCTGCATCGGCACACCGCAAATGGCGCAGGTGGTGTACAGACCCAGGCCGATGGGTGGGGAAAACAGTCCGAAACCCATCGCCAGAATCATCACAATGGCGTAGTGCAGCGGGTTAAAGCCAAGTTGGGTAGCGATGGGCACCAGGATCGGGGCAAATATAATCAGCGCCGGAGCGCCCTCCAGCACCGCACCGAAGATAATCAGGATGACAATCGACAGCAGCAGGAACAGCCACGGGCCGTAGTCCGCGCCGATGGCGACCAGCAGCTGTGCGCATTGCTGGGGGATCATCTCGATGGTCAGGGCGAAGGACAAACTGGTGGCGCAGGCAACGATAAACAGCAGCATGCCGGACAGCGCGGCAGTATCGACAAACAGCTTCAGGGTGGCTTTCAGGGTCAGTTCCCCAAAGGCCAGCCGACCGACTACGATGGCGTAAACCACTGCGAAGGCGGAAATCTCGGTGGAGGTGGCGATCCCGGCCACCACGCCCTTGCCGATCATCAAAATCATCACCAGCCCGACGGCAGCCCCGATCAGCAGTTGGCGGGTCGGCATGCGCACCGGGTAGGCGTCATCGACGTTGATGCGTTTGCCGAAAATCACGGCGGCAATCAGCAGCAATATCAGCAGGCACAGCGCTGGGATCAGTCCGGCGATGAACAGTGCGCCAATGGATATGTTGGCGATAAAGCCCATCACGATCAGGTTGACGCAGGGAGGAATGGTTTCCGCCATGATGGCCGAGGCGGCGAACACCCCAGCCGACTCTGCCGCCGGTTGGCGCGCTCGCCTTACTGCAGGCATCAGCACGCCGCCGACTGTGGCGACGTCCGCCAGCTTGGAACCGGAAATTCCGGAGAAAAACGCCATCGATACAATGGTGGTCATGTGCAGGCCACCGCGATAACGCCCCATGCCACGGACGATCAGCTCAACCAACCGCGATGACATGCCGTTGACCTCCATTACCGCACCGGCCAGCAGAAAGAACGGGATAGCCAGCAGCACGAAATGGTCGACGCCGGCAGTGATCTGCTGGGCAAAGAATACGAACGGCAGCGACGGATCGCTGAGGAAGAACACCATCGCCGACATGCCGAGGGTAAAGGCGATCGGCACGCCGGAGATGATGCCCAGAATAAAGCAGGCCAGCATCAGCACGGCGGGCAGTGAGCTGAATCCCAGCGGGATATGCAGGCTGAGGTAGCCCGCTCCGCCCAGAAGAGCGACGGCGGCGGCGCTGATTAACACCACTTTCAACGGTGCCTGGCAGGCGTGATCGAGCGCGCTGACCAGCATCACCGCCGCGCCGATAAACACCGGCACCACAAAGATCGCCTGCGGCAGGCCGTGTTCGGTGGTCTGCGGCAGTGAAATACCCACCAGGCTGAAGCTGGAGATCGTCAGCCCCAAAGCCACCAGGACCAGCACCCAACGGCTGGCATGCACTACGTAGGGCCGAGCTACCGCGGGCACCCAGCGCAGGAACAGATCGACGCCGATGTGCCGACCGCGCCCGGTGGAGGTGGCGACGCCGAAGAACACCAGCGTCACCATCAGCGCTCGCGCCACTTCTTCCGCCCATTCGATCGGGCTGTGCAGCGCGTAGCGCCAAATCACCGAGGCGAACACCACCACCACGTTGATCAGCAGCGCCAGTGCGCCACCCCAGGCGGTAAAACGGGTCAGGGCGCGGCTTAACTGCGTCAGGATGGCCACTTTTTTCACACTCATTTCAAGGGTTACAGGAAGGGTCATAGCAAATCCTCCGCCAGAGGGGCGTTACGGCTGCGCTGTGGCATGAATGGCATCCAGCACCGCTTTGGCCTGTGGATATTTCCCGCTAAACGCCGCCTGAAGTGGCAACGTTTGCTGACGGAAATAGTCGCGGTCGGTTTCGGTAAAGGTCACGCCGGCGGCTTTCAGTTTTTCCATCGCCTGAGTTTCTTTTTCCGCCGCGATTTTGCGTTCATAAACCGTGGCTTCGCTGGCTGCCGCCAACACCTCGGCTTGCAGTGGCTGCGGGATGCGTTGGAACGCCGCCTGGCTGATGGTGGCGACAATCGGGTTATAGATATGGCGGGTCAGCGTGGCGTATTTGGCGATCTCGTAATACTTGCTGGTGTAGACCGTGGCAGCGTCATGTTCCACGCCGTCGATCACCCCCATTTGCAGCGCGGAATAGACTTCACCGCCGGGCATCGGGATCGCCGTGGCACCCATGCTTTTCAGCGTGGCGATAAAATTGGGTGCCGGCAGCACGCGTACTTTCATTCGGTTGAGGTCGTGCGGCGACTGCAGCGGCTTTTTACTGTAAATGTTGCGCGCGCCCAGGCTGAAGCCGTAGCCCAGTACCTTGATATTGCTTTGTTTGGCCAGCATGGCGCTCAGCAGTTGGCCCGCCTGGCCATCCAGCGCCCGACCCAATTGCGGGTTATCGTTAAACAGATAACCCAGATCCAGCACGCCGATTTCCGGTACTAGCGTGCCCCAGATGGAGGTGCCGGAGATCATCATGTCGATCGCGCCAATACGCACCTGCTGGACGGCATCGGCCTCTTTGCCCAGCATGCCGTTGGGGAAATAGTTGAGGGCGATTTTGCCCGGCAGGCGCTGGTCCAGATTCTGTTTGAAGCGGTTAAACCAGATGGCGTGCGCGGAATATTCATCATCGGGCAGCGATGAATAGACCCGCAGGTTAACTTCGGCCGCATTGGCGCGCAGTGGCAAGATAAACAGCATAAATAACAGCGTGATAAACAGGCGCGGCGTTAAGCGGCATGTCAGTGATTTCATCAGCCTGGCTCCCGATCGCAGACAGCCTGCGATGCTGGTGGTGAAGATGATTTCCCCTGCGTGGCAAAGCTGTAGGGACAGGGGGAACGGGTACGATACTTTGTCTCTGGTCTTTCACTGTAACGTTTTAGTGTATCGTTACAGAAAACCTACAAACATTCCGTCGGCAGATCAATTTTTATCCGCAAAAATGGCTGGGAAATGCGGGTTCTGTGAGCAGGTTCTAAAAATCGGTGGGTTACGGCCGGCGATCGTCGGGCTGCCCTGCGGGCATTTAACTTCTATAATCGCAGCTGGGATCACCGTGAATTCAGGAGTGGGCATGCCTTCCAGGGCGATAATTAAATGGACCAAACGGCTGACGATTGTGGCTGTCACCGTGTTGCTCACGCTGTTTGCGGTGCGCATTTATGATACTCAGAGCGGTCCGGCACTGGAGCCGTGGCATACCTTTGTGCCACACGAACTGTCGGCTGCCGAAATGGACAAGACCGACTGGCAGGGCTATCTGGCCGCAGAGAGCCGGGTGTTTGATGAGGTGAAGACCAACGTCACGGACAAACTTTCCGCCAGCGAACGCATCCCACTTAACCGCTACTTCGATGGCAGTCCGGTGTATCCGGAGCACTTTGCCCGCGACTGGAACCGTTCCTACGAACTGCTGCCGCAGGGGGAGCCGCGCGGTGCCGTGGTGCTGTTGCACGGCCTGACCGACTCCCCTTACAGCCTGCGGCACATTGCCGAGAATTACCGGCAGCAGGGTTATGTGGCGGTCGGCATTCGCCTGCCGGCACACGGTACGGTACCGGGCGCCCTGACCGATATTGAATGGCAAGACTGGTTGGCGGCGACGCGGTTAGCAATACGTGAGGCGCGCAGCCAGGCCGGGGGCGACAAGCCGCTGCATATTGTGGGCTTTTCCAACGGCGGAGCGCTGGCGATGAAGTACGCGCTGGATGCATTGGATGATCCACAATTGGCGGCGCCGCAGCGATTGATCCTGATCTCACCGATGATCGGCGTCACCAGCTTTGCCCGCTTCGCCGGTATTGCCGGTTGGCCGGCGGTGTTCCCGGCGTTTGCCAAAGCTGCCTGGCTTGGGGTGCTGCCGGAGTTTAATCCTTTTAAATACAATTCGTTCCCGGTAAATGGGGCACGCCAGTCCTATCTGCTCAGCAATGGTCTGCAACAGCAAATCGCCCGCGCGGCGCGTGACGGCAAGCTGGATAAATTAGCGCCGGTGCTGACTTTCCAGTCGGTAATGGATTCCACCGTCAGTACCCGGGCGGTGATCCGCGCGTTATATAACGAACTGCCGGCGAACGGCAGCGAACTGGTGCTGTTTGACGTCAATCGTACGGTGAACTTCGGTCCGCTGTTGCGGCCAAACGCGGCGGCGGCGGTCAGCCAACTGTTGCCTGCGCCTCCGCGTCGTTATCAGACCACGGTGATCGCCAACGCCTCACCGGAAAGCAGCGAGGCGATCGCCAGTGTGACACCGGCCGGGGCTACCACGCCAAGCGAGCAACCGCTGGGCATGACTTACCCGGCGGATATTTATTCGCTTTCGCACGTGGCGCTGCCGTTCCCGGTGAGTGATTCGCTGTATGGTCGGTTTCCGGCGCAGCGTGATGAGTTCGGTATTAGCCTGGGCACCCTTGCTGCGCGCGGCGAACGTTCCGTGCTGGTGGTCGATCTCGATTCGCTGATGCGCATTGCCTCCAACCCGTTTTTCCCCTACCTGTTGCAGCGCATAGATAGCAAACTTTAAGCGAAACCCAGGATGCTAAACGCGTCGTCCTGCGGGTAGTAACCAAGCAGGCGACTGGTTTCCTCCAGCGACAGTCGCTTATAGCGGTTATTGGACACGCCGTGCACCACTGCATGGTGCACGCCTTCAATGCGCAGGCAACGTTCCAACAGATCGGCGGCGTCACGGTGGCTGAGAAAAGCGCTCATGTCACGGGCGCTGAGCTGCTCGCCGGGTTCCAGCGTGGTGAAGTTGGCGATGCGTACCGACAGGGCGGAAAGCCCTTCCTGATGGGCGAAATAGGCGGCGATACCTTCGCCAAAGGCCTTGCTGACGCCGTACATATTTTTCGGTTTGGGCGCGTCCTGTGGCCGAATCTGGTAATCCAGCGCATAGCCTTCCACTGCCTGCGCACTGCTGGCGAAGACTACCCGTTTGCAGCCGGCGTCTTTTGCCGCCCGGAAAATATTGAAGGTACCGAGGATGTTGTTATCCATCAACGAATGGCAAAAGTCCGCATCGGGCGAGGGATCGGCCGCCAGATGCAGCACGGTGTCAATATTGGCGCAGGCCGCACGGCAGGCTTCAATATCGGCGATATCAAAGCTGATCACCTCATCACCAGGCAGCAGATCGGTCAGCAGATCGAGGTTTTTTTCCGCCAACCGTAGCTGATAGCGATTTCCCACCGATTGACGGAATGCCGTCGCCACCCGGCCACCCGCGCCGGTAATCAGAATTCGTCCAAATTCAGTACGCAAAGTCATGATCTTAGCCAGTCCCTAAAGTCCATTATGTCGTGACCAGTAATAATCCGCCGCGTAAGATTTGTCCAGTATCAAATTAGCATGACTTATGTTTCAGCGCGTCAGTGGGCATTTTTCTCCGATGAGATCAGTCAGAAAAGTCATCACCGCGCGCACGGCCGTTGAGCGTGCCAAATCCGGGTAAGTGACCAGCCACAGTTCGCGGGTCGGTGCAGCGATTGAAGTCGGCAGTGTCACCATATCTGGGTCGCTATCGGCGACAAACGTCGGTAATACCACTGCTCCTAGTCCCGATCGTGCCGCTTCCTGGAGCGAGAACAGATCGCTGGCCTGAAATACCACCGGACGGCCCTGCAACAGCTGTTGTAGCCACTGCTGATGCGGTTGGTTTTGGTAGTGGTGGTCGTAGCCGATAAAGGCCCGCGCCGACTCCGGCAGGGCGGCGTGCTGCGGCGTGGCGTACAGCCCGTAGCGCATCATGCCGATACGTTGCACCAGCAGATCCGGTTGTTGCGGGCGCACCATACGCACCGCGACTTCGGCCTCACCGCGATCCAGCTCGGCGATCGCCGATTCGCCGGAGAGTATCAGCGTAATGTGCGGAAAAATATGATGAAATTGCGCAATTTGTGGGGCGATAACCCGTGCGGCAATCGACGGCGGCGCGCTGATACGCACCTGAGTTTGCGGCGTCTCACCGGCGCTGCGCGCATGGCGGGTAATGGCGTGGCTTTGATTTTCGATGTCGGCCGCCAGCCCGGCAATCATTCTGCCGTCCTGCGTCAGCGGTGTACTGCGTGGCAGACGCAGGATCAGTCCCAGGCCGAGCGCCTTCTCCAGCGCCGCCACCCGTCGGCCTACCGTGGCGTGATCGCAGCCCAGCTCCCGCGCCGCTGCCGACAATGAACCGGTGCGTGCCAGCACCACGAAGTGTTTTAAATCCTGCCAATCGAACATCAGTGAATTCCTGCACAGTCTTTCCGCGAATTTATGGAATATTCACACAGACTGGGACGTGATTCAATGACGTTATCTTTGTAACCAGGTTGAATTATTCAATTAGGATATCTTATGAATTTGCATCTGCAGGGGCGTATCGCGTTGGTGACGGGTGCCAGCGAAGGGATTGGCGCAGGCATGGTTCGGGTATTGGCGGCACAGGGGGTGATTGTGGTGGCGACGGCGCGCCGCGAAGACCGTTTGCAGACCCTGGCGGATGAGGTTGAGCAAGCCGGTGGCATACGGCCCTATGTCATCGCGGCAGATATCACCCAGACACAGGCGCTCGACAGCATGCTGGCGCTGGCGATACAGCAGTTCGGGACCATTGATATTGTGATTAATGCGGTTGGGGGTGCCCGCCCGACTTCACTCAGCGAAGGCGACGCGGGTTGGGAAGAGGCGTTTGCCCTGAACTTTACCCCGGCGCGTCGGATAACCCATGCATTGCTGCCCCGCATGCAGGCGCAGGGCTGGGGGCGCGTGATTAACATCAGCGGCTCGATGGAGCCGCGTAGCCTGAACGCGGCCACTGCCGCCAAAGGGGCATTGCATCTGTGGGCCAAGGGGTTGGCAGGCGAAGTGGCGGCGCAAGGGATTACCGTCAATACGCTGCAACCCGGGCGGATTAATAGCGAACAGGTGCGTGAAAAACTGCACCCGACCGAGGCCGCGCGCCAGGCGTTTATCAAACAGAATATCCCGATTGGCTACTTTGGTGAGCCGGAGGATATGGCCTATCTGGCCGCGTTTCTTTGTTCCCCGCAGGCGCGCTATATCACCGGAGCGGTGATCCCGGTAGACGGCGGCATGCATTATTTCGCTCACTGATGCCGTTTTGCCCGCCGGATCACAGTTCGGTAATTTGCCGGGGCAAAGCCTTGCCCCACTGAAAAGCACAGTGTTAACGTCTTAGCTCAGCCGATTTAGGGTTGTCACTGCTCCGGCAGGCAAAACCTAAACCTCGTGCTTCTGTCCCCCTGGTGGGAGCAGAGGCCATGAGGTTTAGGTTTTTTTTTGCGCTGAATTTCGTGACGACGATTGGCCATCGCGGCACTGAGGTTGGCAGAACGTAGATTCTAAGGGTAACACTATGAAATATGAACAATTAGCCAGTGAGATCTTGGCCGGCGTCGGTGGCCGCGACAATGTGAGAAGTCTGGTGCACTGCGCCACCCGCCTGCGTTTCAAGCTATGTGACAGCCAGCGTGCCGATGCCGCGGCACTGAAAAAAAATCCCGGTGTGATCATGGTAGTGGAAAGCGGCGGGCAGTTTCAGGTGGTAGTGGGTAACCACGTGGCGGAGGTCTACAACGCGGTCAATCAGGTTGGTGGGCTGGGCGATGGCGCGGTGGCGGAGGATGACGGCAAAAAGGAAAACCTGTTCAGTCGCTTTATTGACGTGGTGTCCGGCATTTTTACGCCGCTGCTGGGGGTGATGGCCGCTTCGGGGATCCTGAAAGGTTTTCTGGCGTTGAGCCTGGCCTGCGGCTGGCTGCTGGAGAGTGCCGGCAGCTTTAAAATGCTGTTTGCTACCAGTGACGCGCTGTTCTATTTCCTGCCGATCATGCTTGGCTACACCGCCGGGAAAAAGTTTGGCGGTAATCCGTTCATTACCATGGCGATTGGTGGGGCTCTGACCCACCCGCTGATGATGGCGGCATTTGAAGCGGCACAGCAGCCAGACGCGGTGCGCGAGTATTTCTTCGGCATTCCGCTGACCTTTATCAATTACAGCTCGTCGGTGATCCCGATTATTTTTGCCGCCTGGATCTCGTGCCGGCTGGAGCCGCTGTTTAATCGGGTGATCCACAGCGCGCTGCGCAATTTTATTACGCCGCTGCTGTGCCTGGTGGTCACCGTGCCCTTGACCTTCCTGTTGATCGGCCCGGCAGCCACCTGGCT
This sequence comes from Serratia myotis, assembly GCF_027474885.1. Lineage (NCBI taxonomy): Bacteria > Pseudomonadati > Pseudomonadota > Gammaproteobacteria > Enterobacterales > Yersiniaceae > Serratia > Serratia myotis. The sequence continues at coordinate 102,077 of NZ_CP099707.1, forward strand.
CAGCCATTTACTGGCCAACGGTTTTCAGACCATCTACGGATTTAACCCGATTATTGCCGGTGCCTTTATGGGGGCGATGTGGCAGGTGTGTGTGATCTTCGGTCTGCATTGGGGACTGGTGCCCTTGATGATCAATAACCTGAGCGTGCTCGGCCGCGACACCATGGTGCCGTTGCTGCTGCCGGCGGTGATGGGGCAGGTGGGCGCCACGTTGGGCGTCATGCTGCGTACCCGCGATGCCAAACTGCGGGCTCTGGCCGGGTCCGCCATCGGTGCCGGGGTGTTTGGTATCACCGAACCGGCGGTTTACGGCGTGACCCTACCGAATAAACGGCCGTTTATTTTCGGCTGCATCGGTGGTGCGCTGGGAGGCGCGGTGATCGGCTATTTCCATACCGCCACCTATTCCTTTGGTCTGGTGAACATCTTTACCTTTGCGCAGATTATTCCTGCCAGCGGCTTCGATGCCACGGTGTGGGGCGCGATTGTCGGCACCTTGCTGTCATTTTGTTTCGCGGCGGTGGCCAGTTACCTGTTCGGTGTGGCGCCCGTTGAGGCCGCCGTGGAACCGGCACCTGTCGCACCGCTTAACCGTAAACAGTTTGTCGTCAGCCCGATTGCCGGCGAAGTGATGTCGCTGGAGCAGGTTAACGACGCCACCTTCGCCAGCGGGTTGCTGGGCAAGGGAGTGGCGATAGTGCCGCTGCAAGGGCGGGTGGTCGCGCCGGTTGCCGGGCGTGTGGCCTCGCTGTTTAAAACCAAACACGCCATCGGTATTGAGTCGGATGAGGGCGCAGAGATTTTAATTCACGTCGGCATAGATACCGTCAAGCTTGATGGGCTGCATTTTACTGCCCATGTGCAAGAGGGCGATCGGGTTAACCCGGGCGATCTGCTGATTGAGTTTGACCAGGTGGCGATCCGCGCCGCCGGCTTTGATACCACCACGCCGATCATCATCAGCAACAGCGATGACTACGTCGACGTGCTGACCAGCGGCCAGGGCAGGGTGCAGGAACAGGCACCGCTGCTGACTTTATTAGGTTAACCGAGGAGAAAGCGATGAGCAGCAAATTTCCAGACCATTTTCTGTGGGGCGGCGCAGTGGCGGCCAATCAGGTGGAAGGGGCTTATCAGACCGATGGCAAAGGGCTGTCGACCTCTGATTTGCAGCCGCAGGGCATCTTCGGCGCGATTACGCCACGGGTTGACGGCGACAGCGGCATCAAGGATGTGGCGATCGACTTTTATCATCGTTATCCGCAGGACATCGCGTTGTTCGCTGAAATGGGCTTCAAGTGCCTGCGTACCTCCATCGCCTGGACGCGTATTTTCCCGCAGGGCGATGAGGAGGCTCCGAACGAAGCCGGGCTGGCGTTCTATGATCGGCTGTTCGACGAAATGGCCAGGTACGGCATTCAGCCGTTGGTCACTTTGTCGCATTATGAAATGCCCTACGGGCTGGTGAAGCAATACGGCGGCTGGGGCAACCGCAAGACCATCGGCTTTTTCGAGCACTACGCGCGCACGGTGTTCGAACGCTATAAGCACAAGGTGCAGCACTGGCTGACCTTTAACGAGATCAATATGTCGCTGCATGCACCCTTTACCGGCGTCGGTCTGGCGGAAGACAGCAGCAAAAGCGAGATTTATCAGGCGATCCACCATCAGCTGGTGGCCAGCGCCAGGGCGGTAAAAGCCTGTCATGAGATTGTGCCGGGCGGCAAAATCGGCAATATGCTGCTGGGCGGTATTCTCTATCCGCTGAGCTGCAAGCCGGAAGACGTGCTGGAAACCCAGCGCCAGAACCGCGACTGGTTGTTCTTTGGCGACGTACAGGCGCGCGGCGGCTACCCGGCGTATATGCGACGTTACTTCCGTGAAAACGGCATTCAGGTCGAGATCACCGCCGAAGATCAACAGGCATTGCGCGAGACCATCGATTTTATCTCCTTCAGCTATTACATGAGCGGCTGTGTCACCACCGACGAGGCCCAGAACAACACTGCCCGGACCAACATTCTCAATATGGTGCCGAACCCGCATTTGGCCAGTTCGGAGTGGGGTTGGCAGATCGACCCGGTTGGCCTGCGTTATCTGCTCAATGTGCTGTACGACCGCTACCAGAAGCCGCTGTTTATTGTGGAAAACGGCCTGGGAGCCAAGGACCGTGTCGAGGCCGACGGCAGCATCAATGACGACTACCGCATCAATTATCTCAACGACCATCTGGTGCAGGTGGCGGAGGCGATTGACGATGGCGTGGAGGTGATGGGTTACACCAGTTGGGGCCCGATAGACCTGGTCAGCGCCTCTAAGGCCGAGATGTCCAAGCGTTACGGCTTTATTTATGTCGACCGCGACGATGCCGGCAACGGGAGCCTGGAGCGCCGCCGTAAAAAGAGTTTCTACTGGTATCGCGATGTGATCCAGAGCAACGGTAACAGTCTGAAAAACAAAGCTTAAGCTATATCAGCCCACCCGGTGGCAACCGCCGGGTTATTACCTTTATCTACTGCTGCCAATTATGGGAAATTCTCGCCCAGGGAATGCTGTTGCCCGCAGTCAGCGTAACAGGCGGAGAAATATAATAATGAAATATCCATTACCTCACTCTATGACACTCGCCGCGCTCTTGCTGACCTGCAGCGGCGCGCAGGCGGAAACTTTGCAAAGCGCCAAGGACGTGGAAGCACCCACCGCCAAATGGCAAGGCGTCGCGCTCGGGTTTGAACCGCCGCAGCCAGGGCTGTTGGGCGATATGCTGGGGATCAGACCGATCCTGGAAGATCATGGCTTTCACTATAATCTGGGTTATCTCAGCCAGATTTCCTATAACGCTGGCGGTGGCTATAACCACGATAAGCAGCTGTCCTATATCGATCAGTTCTCGCTGACCTTCAGCCAGGACTTGCAGGCGCTGACCGGTATCCCGGATGCGGCGCTTGAAGGCAATATCGTTAACCGTAATCATGATAACAACCTGACGCGCGATCGCTTGCAGGACCCGCGTGTTAATCCGACCGACCTGTCGCAGGAAAGCTATGGTGGCCAGTCGATCACCCGACTGGGCTGGCTGACCTTTAGCCGCAGCTTCCTTGATCGTCGGCTGCAATGGCGTATCGGCATGATGAACAAGGTGCAGGACTTCGACCAGATTATTCCCTGCGATTTCCAGACGCTGACGCTGTGCGGCGGCAAGTCTGCCAACTCATTGACCTGGTATAACTGGAACGTCCACTACTGGGGCACCACCCTGCAATATAAACTGACTGACGGGCTGACCTTCAAGACCGGCGTGATGGAGCAAAACCCGCAGGCACCAAGCCGCAGTCATGCCTGGAGTGGGTCGACCAAGGGCAGTAAAGGCATGCTGTTACCGATGGAGTTGGAACTGAAGACCAACGCGGTCAATCAGTTGCCGGGGGTTTACAATATTGGCGTGCTGTTTACCAATGCCGACCAGCAGGATTTGTATGAGGGGGTTTCCGGTGGCCCGGGGGCGAGCGATCCGAACGGCTACCGCAGCCACGATCGCACCTGGTTCCTGTATAGCGGTTTTAACCAACAGGTCACGCGCCACCCGGATGACGCCAATCGCGGTCTGAGCCTGTTCTACAGCCTGGGGCTGGCAGATCAGCGCTCCAACTATATGCATTACTCCACTTCGACCGGTATCCGCTATCGCGGGCTGTTTGACGCACGGCCAGACGACTGGCTGGGTCTGGGGGTGTCCATGGTCAAGCTGAGCAACCATTACCGGGATAATCAGCGCTACCTGAATCAAGTCAACAACGCTACCGGGTATAACGATCCCAACTATCACCCGGTGCCGGGGCATTCGGTGACGGCAGAACTCTATTACCGCTTCAACGTCACCCCGTGGCTGCAACTGCAGCCGGGCATACAATATTGGCACCATCCGGCGGGCGTCAACGAAACTCAGGACGCCTGGGTGACGGCGCTGAAAACGGTGGTGACTTTCTGATGACTACGCCGCATCGCTTTCCCGGTAACGCTGGCGCGCATGTTCGAACCAGCTTGCCGGGACGTTATGCGGCGGCAACTGCAGCCTTTCCAGGCCTTTTTCGACGATGTGATGCGCCTGTTGCCACAGCGTCGGGTCACCTTCGGTCAACACTTCCAGCAGCCGCTGTTTTTCGATCAGATAGGTTCGGGCGAAATGACTGTCATAGTCCAGCAGTGAGCGGGTGTTGTCGATCAGGTCCGCCAGTTTAATGGTCTTGGCTTGCGGTGAAGCCTGGGCGCTGTGGTGTCGATCGCGATTTTTACGCTCGAAGCGGTTGCCGTCGCCGCTGCCGCTGACGTTGGTCAGCATTGCTACCAGGGCTGCGACCTGTGGCCCAAAGTGGCTTTCGATATCGCCAAGGGTGGTAGGCGTATCCTCTACCGTGTCGTGCAACCAGGCGGCGGCCAGCATTTCTTCGCTGTGCGGCACGCTGCTGACGATTTCCATCACCGCCTGCGGGTGAACAATGTAGGGATCATTGGTGTATTTGCGGCGCTGATCGATGGCCGCATGCGCCTTGGTGGCGTAGCGGCGCGCGCGTTCTGTCAGTGTGTCTGTCATATCCTTTCCCTCCACACAGCACCTCGCTGCGGCATCCCCTGCTTTACACAAGGTAGCATATTGGGTGACTGCTCCCCGCCGTAAACGGTGAGGCTTCCCACTTCTCAGGCCGCTACTGTCGATATGACAGATTTACGCTGGCCTCCATGGGCAGAAACGACGAGTCCCGCCGCCTGTAAATCCGTTATGCCCTTGCGCTGGATGTTGATGGCCGCGTTAATATCGCGGTCATGTTCAACACCACAGGCCGGGCATGGCCAGATACGTTTATTCAGCGGCATTTCTGCCATTTTATAACCGCAACAATGGCAGGTTTTAGAGCTGGCAAACCATTGATCACTTTTCACCAGATGTTTGCCGGCCTGCTCCGCTTTGTATTCCAGTTTCATCACGAACCCAGTCCACGACGCATCCGCAATGTGCCGCGCCAGCCGGTGATTTTTCATCATGTTTGCTGCTTTCAGTGTCTCAACAATGACCGCTTGGTTTTCGTCAACCAGTGTACGAGACAATTTATGCTGGAAGTCAGCACGGGAATTCGCCACATGCTCGTGACATTTAGCCACCCGTAAACGCGCTTTTGCCCGGTTTGCACTGCCTTTTATTTTCCGGGATAGCGATTTTTGTTTGCGCCGCAGATTACGGCTGGCGCGTACCAGAGGCCGTGGATTGGCTGTTTTTTCGCCATTAGACTGAATGAGGTAATGGGTCAGACCCAAATCACAACCGGTTACACGAGTTATCAGTGTGGGTTTGGCTGGCGCAGCCAGTCCATCGTCACAGAGTATTGAAGCATAATATTTTCCTGTCGCGCCACGACTGACGGTGATACTGGATACCCTCCCGATAATATCGCGATGAATGACCGCTTTCATCGGTGTCATTTTTGGCAACTGGATCGCGTCGGTTAATACTTTGCCGTTGGGGTGATAGCTGGATTGTTTGCCATGCTTGCGCTTAAAGGTGGGGAAGCGAGCACGTTGCCTGAAAAAGTGTCCAAAAGCGGTATCAAGATTAATCACCGCCTGCTGTAACGCCAGTGAATCATAGTCTTTCAGCCAATGGTAACGACGGGATCTTTTTCCTACCGCCAGTAATGGTTTCAGGTCTCGCTTAACACTGACCGATACACCATGCCGCTGGTACCTGTGGCGGCTGATATGCAGAGCTTTGTTGTACGCAAAACGCACCGCGCCGAACTGAGCATTCAAGAATGCTTCCTGTTCGGTCGTCGGGTACAGGCGTACTTTAGTGGCTCTTTTCATCATGGACGCTCACCGATAATCAGCTTGTACTGTATGACCTTAGGAAGCCTTTGACCAGAAAATGTGCATCACTATAAGTTGACCGGTTATCTTCGCCGTCACCATTGGGTCAGCAAATGAGTTGTCCATTCTGGACGAGTTTTTATCTCACCGCAGCGCAACAATCGAAACACTGAAAACCTATGTACCATCGCAGAAAATACCTGATTAGCTCCCCTTATATCCCCGCCCGAGGGGGCGAGGGTTTACGGGGCAAATGCTAAAAAATAGTTTGCGATTACATCGTGCACTATCTATATTCAGAACATGAAAACCGAAAACACCGAACAACCCGAGACGAAAAACCTGCTGCTGCTCGACCAGCAACTGTGTTTTGCCCTGTACTCCGCCAACCTGGCGCTGAACAAGGTGTACCGTAAATTGCTGAGCCGGCTTGAACTCACCTATCCGCAATACCTGGTGATGCTGGTGCTGTGGGAACGGGATGAAATCAGGGTTACAGATATTGGCGAGCGGCTGTTTCTTGATTCCGCCACCCTGACACCGCTGCTGAAACGGCTGGAAATCGCCGGGCTGCTGGTGCGTTACCGTGCCACCACCGATGAGCGGCAGGTGATTATTGCGTTAACCGACGCCGGTCGCGCGCTGCGTGAAAAAGCCCAGTCGGTACCGGAAGCCGTCATGTGCGCTACCGATTGCAGCCTCGATGAAATCGTCAATATCAAGCAGCAACTGGAAAAGCTGCGCGGCAAGCTGATCAACCAGCTCTGACGGCCGGTGCCAGACGCAGGATCGGCCTTGATGGACTACACTGGAAGTAAGTATCAAATATATAGTGTGCGATTTAATCGCGAAAGATATACCAATGACGGCGTTTTGCCTGCAAGAACCGCCGTCTAGCCTCCAACCAGAAAGAAGGAATGATGTATGTCGATTGAAAAAGTTGTTTACTGTGCTCATGCCACCGCAACCGGTGGCCGCGATGGCCGTGCGACCTCATCTGACGGTGTGTTGGATGTCAAACTGGGCGTGCCGAAAGAAATGGGCGGCGCGGGCGGTGAAGTCACCAACCCGGAACAGTTGTTTGCTGCCGGTTATTCGGCCTGCTTCCTCGGCGCACTGAAGTTTGTCGCCGCGAAAGAAAAGGTGAAGATCCCGGCCGAAGCCAAAATTGACGGCACCGTGGGTATTGGCGAAATCCCCAACGGCTTCGGTATCGAAGTGCAGTTGGATATCACCTTGCCGGGCATAGAGCGCAGTGTGGCGGAAGATCTGGTGAAAAAAGCCCACGTGGTCTGCCCTTATTCCAACGCCACCCGCGGCAATATTGATGTAACGCTTAACGTTAAGTAAGGTTTTCGCTAACGCCACGGAAAAAATGGAGGGTTACCCCTCCATTTCTCATCCTGCCCCGTCCCTGCTTTTTGCACAAAAAATGACAAAAATGCTTATTTTTTGAGAATTCTCTTGATTATTACCCCCAAAATAGCGCTTATTGCCGATCGGCTGAACCTGCGGCCGCAATAAATGTCTGACTGACTTCAGAACTGTTAAAGCCCCCGGAGCCACCGCGTTACATGAACAAAGTTAAATCGCTATCACAGCAGAATTTATCGTTATTGTTAGCGATCTATATCGGCATCTTTTTGAACCTTTCCGTTTTCTATCGTCGCTTTGATTCATTTTCGCACGGCATTCAGGGGATTAAGGTTATTGCAGCGGTAACTGAGGTTGTCGCTATCGTTCTGTTCACCTTCTTTATTATGCGGCTGGTATCGCTCGGCGGCCGGCTGTTCTACCGCATCATTGCCTCGCTATTGGTGCTGATTTCCGTGGCTGCCAGCTATTACATGACGTTTTTCAACGTGGTGATCGGCTACGGCATCGTGGTGTCGGTGATGACCACCGATGTTGACCTGTCGAAAGAAGTGGTCGGCATGCACTTTGTGCTGTGGATGGTGGTGCTCAGCGCATTGCCGCTGCTGTGCATCTGGAAAAACAACCTGCGTTATACCCTGATCGAACAGCTGAAAACGCCCGGACACCGGATCAAACCCCTGGTGGTGCTGGTGGCGGTGGTTGCGTTGGTCTGGTTGCCGCTGCGTATGCTGGATAACGAGCAAAGCGCGCAGGAGAAAATCACCAATGTGGACTTGCCAAGCTACGGCGGCGTAGTGGCGCATTCCTATTTGCCATCCAACTGGCTGTCGGCGCTGGGGCTGTTTGCCTATACCCGTTACGACGAAAGTCAGGATCAGGCCAATTTGTTCGACCCGGCCAAGAACTTTACCTATGTGGCACCGGCCGATATTGATGACACCTACGTGGTGTTTATCATTGGTGAAACCACACGCTGGGATCACATGGGTATTCTCGGCTACGACCGTGACACCACGCCACGTTTGTCCAAAGAGAAGAACCTGGTGGCGTTCCGCGGCACGTCTTGTGATACCGCCACCAAACTCTCGCTGCGTTGTATGTTCGTGCGGGAAGGCGGCACGGCAGACAATCCGCAACGTACGCTGAAAGAGCAAAACGTGTTTGCGGTGATGAAAGATTTGGGCTTCACCTCCGAGCTGTTCGCCATGCAGAGTGAGGTCTGGTTCTATAACAATACCGAAGTGAACAACTATTCGTTCCGCGAGATGATCGCTTCCGAGAAACGCAACGACGGCAAACCGGTTGACGATATGCTGTTGGTGGATGAAATGAAGGAGTCGCTGGCCCGCTATCCCAAGGGCAAGCATCTGGTGATCCTGCACACCAAAGGCTCGCATTACCTTTACTCACAGCGTTATCCGCGCAGCTACGCACGCTATCAGCCGGAGTGTATCGGTGTTGATGATTTCTGCTCCAAGGATCAGTTGGTTAACGCCTTCGATAACTCGGTGCTGTATACCGACAGCTTTATTGCCAATGTGATTGACCAGGTGCGCGAGAAGAAGGCGATTGTGTTCTATTCTTCCGATCACGGTGAATCGATAGGCGAGAATTCACACCTGCATGGCACGCCGCGTGAAATGGCGCCAGTGGAGCAGTTCCGCGTGCCAATGATGGTATGGGCGTCCGACAAGTTCCTGGAAGACCCACAGCATCGCGGTGCGTTTGAGCAATTGCAGGCGCAACAGCGGGTTGGCAAAACCCACCGTCATGTTGAGTTGTTCGATACTATTCTCGGTTGCCTCGGCTATACCTCGCCGAACGGCGGCATCGAGGCCAAAAACAACTGGTGTAATATTCCGCAGGAAAAAGCGTCACCCAGCGAGCTGTAACCCTCCCATACCGGGCGCGCTGCGCCCGGTAAAATCCGTTAATACCTTCCCTTCATCAACTAATCCGGCTCAGGCTTGCGGTATACTTGCGCACTTTCCCCCTCGGACCGGAGATTTCCATGACCTTGCGCGTGGCGTTTATTGACGATCATGACATTGTGCGATCGGGCTTTGTGCAACTGCTGTCGCTGGAGCCGGATATTCAGGTGGTCGGCGAGTTCAGCAGCGCAGCTCAGGCTCGCGCCGGCCTGCCCGGTCTGGAGGCGGAAATCTGCATCTGTGATATTTCGATGCCGGACGGCAGCGGGCTGGATTTACTGGCGGATATTCCCTCCGGTATTCGGGTGGTGATGCTGTCGATGCATGACAACCCGGCGCTGGTGGAGCTGGCACTGGAACGCGGTGCCTGCGGGTTTTTATCCAAACGCTGCAAGCCGGAAGATTTGATCACCGCGGTACGTACCGTCGCCAGCGGTGGCGTGTACCTGATGCCTGAAATCGCCCAGCAGTTGGCGCGGGTGAAGGTGGACCCCCTGACTCGTCGCGAACGCGAAATCGCGCTGTTGCTGGCGCAAGGGCAGGAGGTGCGGGAGATTGCCGCTGCGCTGGGACTGTCACCCAAAACGGTACACGTGCATCGTGCCAATCTGTTTGCCAAGCTGGGTATCAATAACAACGTTGAACTGGCGAAGCGGATGCTGAACCTGTGATGCAACGCCTGATCACCCAACTGGCGCTGTTTTTTATCTATGCGACCAGCGCATTTTGCCTGTGGGGCATTGGCACCGCGCTGATCGACCCGCCGTGGCAGGCGCTGTTGCTGTTCCCGTTTGGCCTGCGTATGGGGATTCTGCTGCAAAGCCCTTATCGCTTCTGGCCGGGTATCCTGCTGGCCGATCTGCTGCTGATGGTGGTGCTGGCAGATCAGTTCGGTTACGGCCCAGCGCTGTGGGCTTCGGTGGTGGTGCTGGTGTTGACGGTATTGCTCAGCCTGGTGGCTTCCCCCTGGTTGCTGCGGCATCAGGAAAGCGACAGCGAATGGCAATGGCCCTTGATGCAGGGCGCGGTGGTGGCAGTGGCCGCGTTGCTGCAAGCGCTGGTGTGGCAACTGGTGAACGGTGAGGGGGCCCGAGCGCTGCTGCTCGGGCTGGCGGGCGGCTTTACCATTGCCCCGACCTGTCTGCTGCTGTGGCACTACCTGGCGCGGCAGATCTGGGTCCCGCTCGAACCGGGTCTGATCCATAAGCCGGTGACGCTGCGGTTGCGCCATCTGGCCAGCTATTTGCTGCTGTTTGCTCTCAGTATCTGGCTGCAACAGCAGGTTAATGCTGCCGAGCTGCGCCGCTTTGCGCCCTTCTGTCTGGCCATCCCGATCGTCTTTATGTCTTATCGCTACGGCTGGCAGGGTGCGCTGCTGGCGACGTTGCTCAATGGCGTGGTGCTGGTGGCCAACGAACCGCCACAGCCCGAATCACACCGCGATTTGCTGTTGTCGTTGCTGGCCCAGAGCCTGACCGGCCTGCTGCTCGGCGCGGGTATTCAACGCCAGCGCGAACTGAACCAGCAACTGCGGCTGCGGTTGACGGAAAATCGCCAACTGGCGCGCGCGCTGGTCACGGCAGAAGAGCAGACCCGGCGGGAAGTGGCGCGGGAGCTGCACGACGAGGTCGGTCAAACCATCACCGTGATCCGTACCCAGGCCAGTATTATCAAGCGGTTGGCACCGCAGCCGCAGGTGATGGGCTGCGCAGAGGCGATAGATACGCTGGCGCTGCGAGTATATGACGGCGTGCACGATGTGCTGACCCAACTGTGGCCGGCCGCGCTCAATAATTTGCCACTTTCGGCGGCGGTGGCAGCGATGCTGCGTGAATCCTTGCCACAGGATGCGTCGCTGGTGAGCGTGATGCAGTGGCAGGTGCCGGATGAACTGCTGGATGAGACGCTGAAAATCACCCTGTATCGGGTGTGTCAGGAAGGGGTGACCAATGTTTGTCGTCACGCTGCTGCCAGCCGGATTGAGCTGGATGCGCGTCTTCGCCAGCGTAAAGGACGGCTGCCGCAAGTGCTGCTGACCATTCGCGATAACGGCGTCGGTATCGATCTGGCCAATCATGAGCCGGGTTATGGTCTGCGCGGCATGCAGGAACGCATCAGCGCACTGGGCGGCCGCCTGCGGCTGACGTCGGAGAATGGTACCTGTTTGAATGTGATCTTACCCACAGTTTCACCGGCGGAAGGGCCAAACTAGGAAATACTCCTAGCCGCGTCGGGAATCCGGCGTAAGTCATTTTCGCGCGCGCGCAGCATGATAGCGGCACTTTTCATATTCTCTGAGGTTTCACATGTGGTCTTTCCTTAAAAGCCGCGACGATGTGCCGCCGGTTACCGATCAAAAACAGATCGATGCCAGCTATAAATACTGGCGCATCCAGCTGATGTGGACGATGTACATCGGCTATGCCGCGTTTTACTTCACGCGCAAAAGCTTCAACTTCATTATGCCGGCGATGCTGAGCGACCTTGGCCTGACGATGTCCGACGTTGGCATCCTCGGCACGCTGTTCTATATCACTTACGGCTGCTCGAAGTTTATCTCAGGCATGATCAGCGATCGTTCCAACCCGCGCTATTTTATGGGGTTGGGCCTGATCATGACCGGCATACTCAATATCTTCTTCGGCCTCAGCTCTTCGCTGTTGATGCTGGGGACGCTGTGGATCCTCAACGCCTTCTTCCAGGGCTGGGGCTGGCCACCTTGTTCAAAAATCCTCACCAGCTGGTATTCGCGCTCCGAGCGCGGCGGCTGGTGGGCGATCTGGAACACCTCGCATAACTTTGGCGGTGCGCTGATCCCCCTGCTGGTCGGCTTTATCTCACTGCACTTCAGCTGGCGCTACGGCATGATTATTCCGGGCATTATCGGCGTGGTGATGGGCCTGCTGATGTGCTGGCGCCTGCGTGACAAGCCGTCCACCATGGGGCTGCCTAGCGTGGGAAAATGGCGTAACGACGCCATGGAACTGGTGCAGGAATCGGAAGGTCAGGGGCTGACCAACCGCGAAATCATCAAGCGTTACGTGTTGACCAACAAGTATATCTGGTTGCTGGCGGTGTCCTATGTGCTGGTGTACATCGTGCGTACGGCCATCAATGACTGGGGCAACCTGTACCTGACCCAGGAGAAAGGCTATTCGCTGATGACCGCCAACTCGGCGATTTCCCTGTTCGAAGTGGGTGGTTTTATCGGCTCGCTGGTGGCCGGTTGGGGCTCTGACAAGCTGTTCCGCGGTAACCGTGGGCCAATGAACCTGATCTTCGCCATCGGTATCTTCCTGTCGGTTGCGGCGCTGTGGATCATGCCGGGCGTCACCTTCCTGCTGCAGGCCGCCTGCTTCTTTGCTATCGGCTTCTTTATCTTTGGTCCGCAGATGCTGATCGGCATGGCGGCGGCGGAATGTTCGCACAAGGATGCTGCCGGGGCGGCGACCGGCTTTGTCGGCCTGTTTGCTTACCTGGGTGCCGCGTTGTCCGGCTACCCAATTGCGCGGATTATGGAAATTTGGCACTGGAACGGTTTCTTCGTGGTGATTTCCATCGCCGCCTGTTTGTCTGCGCTGTTCCTGTTGCCGTTCTTACGCGCCCAATCTCCGGCGCTGAAAACGGCTAAGGCATAATGAAAAAGCGCGCTGCAGGCTGCTACAGCGCGCTTTATGCCGATTTTATCACCACTTGATGTGTCGGGACGAGAAAGTGATTGACGCGTATTATCGTCAGCAGTAACATGCGCCCGCATCGGCGAGTAGCGCAGCTTGGTAGCGCAACTGGTTTGGGACCAGTGGGTCGGAGGTTCGAATCCTCTCTCGCCGACCACATTCGAAAAACCTGCTTTTTTAAAGCAGGTTTTTTTTCGTCCGTAGTTTATAGGATGAGCACCTCCGAAGGAGGTTTGAACCGAGCGCAGCGAGACAACGTTGCTTTAGCAACGGCCCGCGGGGCAGCATCGCAGATGCAGTAATCCTCTCTCGCCGACCACATTCGAAAAACCTGCTTTTTTAAAGCAGGTTTTTTTTCGTCTGCAATTCAGGCAGCCTTGCCGACCACGAAGTCAAAATGGATCTCGTCGTACGAGAAGATAATCTTTGTGCCTTTCTTATCTAAAACTCCTGCATTCAGCAGAGCCTGGACATCCGTATGTACGGCTTTGAAATCTCGATTTACTCGTCTGGAGAGTTCGCGGATTGACATTGCTTCTGCTCCGGTCATTTCGTCGAGTAGCGCCATCCGGTTATTGTTCAGCAATACATAGGTTAGCGTTTTAACATCCGGGAATATCAGCCTGCTGCCCATATCCGCGCCGGATAATGCTTTGGAAAAATCGGTTTTAAGCCCGTCGATCGCCTGTTGGACAGGCATGACACTGACCATTAGAGTGTGCATTTCGGCCTCCTCAGCTGGTTCACTTCGGTAACGAAATCATCAACCAGCTTATTGATATCAATAAATTCTATTGGGATCTCGGCTATGCCGAGATGCTTGTGGTCGCCTTTACCCGCTTCATTGTCATAGCGCAATAGGCATTCATCCTTTACCACATAGGCCAAACGATACTTGTACTTATGGTTGCTGCCTCTTACCGAGGGGGTGACGTCCCAGACAACCAGACTAAGCAAACTGTCTGTGTCCAGCCAAATGCGCCTCTTCATGACCAGTGTTGCCGGCATTGAACATTCCTTGTTGATGTTTACGCTACCATCAAAATTAATTTGATGTCAATTACGACATCAAAACCATGAAAAATATTTATCCTTTCCCTGTATTTAATTCACTATCCTTATTCCCACTGCTGCGGATTATCCATTATTAAATTAATTCATTGTTGCTCAATAAAACCCGGTTGATGGCGCTATTGTTTTAATGATTATTTTATCTATAGTCTGAATACACGAGATGGGAATGATAGATTTCCATTACGTGGGAAAGATTAATGCTTATTTATTCATTTTAATCGGCCATGATTATTGCGGAATTGTTTTGCTCTGACAATCGGCGGCCGTCATTAAATATTTTATGTTTATCCTCTCGGAATAAAGGAATCAGTTATGCGCAAATTTAATAAACCGCTGTTGGCGTTGCTGATCGGCAGCACCCTGTGTTCTGCGGCGCAGGCCGCCGTACCGGGCAAGCCTACGCTGGCCTGGGGCAATACCAAGTTCGCCATTGTCGAAGTCGATCAGGCCGCGACGGCTTATAATAATCTGGTGAAGGTTAAAGATGCCGCCGACGTTTCTGTTTCATGGAATTTATGGAATGGCGATACCGGTACCACGGCAAAAGTATTATTAAATGGCAAAGAAGTCTGGAGCGGTGCCTCAACCGGCGCTTCGGGCACGGCAAACTTTAAGGTTAATAAAGGTGGCCGTTATCAAATGCAGGTGGCGTTATGTAATGCCGACGGTTGTACCGCCAGCGATGCCTCCGAAATTGTAGTGGCAGATACCGATGGTAGCCATTTGGCACCGTTAAAAGAGCCGCTGCTGGAAAAAAATAAGCCTTATAAACAAGACTCCGGCAAAGTGGTCGGCTCTTATTTTGTTGAATGGGGTGTTTATGGCCGTAATTTCACCGTCGATAAACTGCCAGCGCAGAACCTGACGCATCTGCTGTACGGTTTTATTCCGATCTGCGGCGGTGACGGCATCAACGACAGCCTGAAAGAGATCGAAGGCAGCTTCCAGGCACTGCAGCGTTCCTGCCAGGGCCGCGAAGACTTTAAGGTGTCGATCCACGATCCGTTTGCCGCGCTGCAGAAAGGGCAGAAGGGGGTTACCGCCTGGGACGACCCCTACAAAGGTAACTTCGGTCAGTTGATGGCGCTGAAGCAGGCCCGTCCGGACCTGAAAATCCTGCCGTCGATTGGTGGCTGGACACTGTCTGACCCGTTCTTCTTTATGGGCGACAAAGTGAAGCGCGATCGTTTCGTCGGCTCGGTGAAAGAATTCCTGCAAACCTGGAAGTTCTTTGACGGCGTGGATATCGACTGGGAATTCCCGGGCGGGCAGGGCGCTAACCCGAAACTGGGCAGTGCTCAGGATGGGGCAACCTATGTGCAACTGATGAAAGAGCTGCGGGCGATGCTGGACCAGCTTTCAGCACAAACCGGTCGCAAGTATGAACTGACCTCCGCAATCAGCGCCGGCAAGGATAAGATCGACAAGGTGGACTACAACACCGCGCAGAACTCGATGGATCACATCTTCCTGATGAGCTACGACTTCTATGGCGCGTTCGATCTGAAAAATCTGGGTCACCAGACCGCGCTGAAAGCGCCTTCCTGGAAACCGGATACGGCGTATACCACGGTGAATGGCGTTAACGCGCTGCTGACGCAGGGGGTGAAGCCGGGCAAAATCGTGGTGGGTACCGCCATGTACGGCCGCGGCTGGACCGGAGTGAACGGCTACCAGAACAACGTTCCGTTCACCGGCACCGCGACCGGCCCGGTCAAAGGCACCTGGGAAAATGGCATCGTGGATTACCGCCAAATCGCCAATGAGTTTATGAGCGGCGAATGGCAGTACAGCTATGACGCCACCGCCGAAGCGCCTTATGTGTTCAAGCCTTCGACTGGTGACCTGATTACCTTCGACGATGCACGCTCGGTGCAGGCCAAGGGCAAGTATGTGCTGGATAAGCAGTTGGGCGGGTTGTTCTCCTGGGAGATTGACGCCGATAACGGGGATATTCTGAACAATATGAATACCAGTTTAGGCAACAGCGCCGGCACGCAATAAATCGGTTGTAGCACGTTGCCGGGGGATATCCTTTCGCCCCCGGCTTTTTGACAGACGAAAGTTTTTTTACGGCGAATAGATTGTGGTGCCACTCAACTAAAAAAAGCGCCGACACCTCACCCTTTCGGGTAAGAGGGGCAGCATTTCATCCTGTATTTTACCTAGATCACAAAAATAACCGTTCAGATATTCATCATTCAGCAACAAACTTTTTTTGTTTTTTATCGGAGTTAAACACCAGTAACTTTCTGCAACACAGCCTATCGAGCTAAAAATGACCGCATAGCATAAGTTTTCATGCTGCAACTGTTAAAGAAAGGTTTTTTTTATGTTTGTTTGCTGTTTCTCACAGTCTGTGTAAATCCCCACTGGTTATATTGACGACACCCCAAACAGTTGGCAATTTGGTAGCCTCAGGGGTAAGAGCGAGAGTTGTTTGAGTGAATCCCATACGCTCAGACGTCCCCACCGGGAGGCGTTCCATCCGGCTCTCTTGCGACTATCCCCCCAGCCTTCGGGCACGACTGCACAGGCCGCGCAATAAAAAATACAGGCTCTGGCGGTAATACACACATCACATCACATAATGGAGCACAAACGATGACAAGTTCCTTGGGAAAAACGGGGATTCTGAAATTCGGTATTGGGCTGATTGCGCTGACCGTTGCGGCCAGCGTGCAAGCCAAGACTCTGGTTTACTGTTCTGAAGGTTCCCCGGAAGGGTTCAACCCACAGTTGTTCACCTCGGGTACCACCTACGACGCCAGCTCGGTCCCTATTTACAACCGTCTGGTCGAATTCAAAATCGGCACCACCGAGCTTCAGCCGGGCCTGGCTGAAAAGTGGGATGTTAGCGAAGACGGCAAAATCTACACCTTCCACCTGCGTAAAGGCGTGAAGTGGCAGAGCAGCAAAGACTTCAAACCGACTCGTGATTTCAACGCCGACGACGTGGTGTTCTCCTTCGAACGCCAGCTGGACGCCAATAATGCCTATCACAAAGTCTCCGGCGGCAGCTATGAGTACTTTGAAGGCATGGACATGCCGAAGCTGATTGCCAAAATCGAAAAAGTGGACGACTACACCGTACGCTTTGTGCTGACCCGTCCGGAAGCTCCATTTGTGGCTGACCTGGGCATGGACTTCGCTTCTATTCTGTCTGCCGAATATGCCGACGTGATGATGAAAGCCGGCACCCCGGAAAAAGTTGACCTGAATCCTATCGGTACCGGTCCGTTCCAACTGCTGCAATACCAGAAAGACTCCAAAATTCTCTACAAGGCATTTGACGGTTTCTGGGGCACCAAGCCGAAGATTGACCGTTTAGTGTTCTCTATCACGCCGGACGCTTCAGTGCGTTACGCCAAACTGCAGAAAAACGAATGTCAGGTGATGCCGTACCCGAACCCGGCCGACATCGCGCGCATGAAGCAGGACAAAACCATCAACCTGATGGAACAACCGGGGCTGAACGTTGGCTACCTGTCGTTCAACGTTGAGAAAAAACCGCTGGATAATCTGAAGGTGCGTCAGGCGTTGACCATGGCGGTCAACAAGCAGGCGATCATCGACGCGGTCTATCAGGGCGCAGGCCAGGCGGCCAAGAACCTGATCCCGCCGACCATGTGGGGCTATAACGACGCGGTGAAAGACTACACCTACGATCCGGTCAAGGCCAAAGAACTGCTGAAAGAAGCGGGCATGGCGGACGGTTTCTCCATCGACCTGTGGGCGATGCCGGTACAACGTCCGTATAACCCGAACGCACGCCGTATGGCGGAAATGATCCAGTCTGACTGGGCGAAAATCGGCGTGAAAGCCAAAATCGTAACCTATGAGTGGGGCGAATACCTCAAGCGCGCCAAAGCGGGCGAGCACCAGACGGTGATGATGGGCTGGACCGGCGACAATGGGGATCCGGACAACTTCTTCGCCACGCTGTTTAGCTGCGCCGCAGCCAAAGACGGTTCCAACTACTCTCGCTGGTGCTACAAGCCGTTTGAAGATCTTATTCAACCGGCGCGCGCCGAATCGAACCACGACAAACGCGTAGAACTGTACAAACAGGCTCAGGTAGTGATGCACGATCAGGCTCCGGCGCTGATTGTTGCCCACTCCACCGTTTATGAGCCTGTGCGTAAAGAAGTGAAGGGCTACGTCGTGGATCCGCTTGGTAAGCATCACTTTGAGAATGTCTCTCTGGATTAATTCCACTACCGGTTAAGTCAGCGCCCTCTCTCCCCAAAGGAGGGGGGGCGTTGTTGCCCGTAGGCAGAGAAACACCAGAAGTGTGTGAGCTTTAATAAGCCTGGCGGACGATGAGCTGCCGGGCATTGATACAGAGAGTTCGGGATATGTTGCAGTTCATACTCCGACGTTTGGGGTTAGTTATCCCAACGTTTATCGGCATTACTTTGCTGACTTTTGCATTCGTCCATATGATCCCCGGTGACCCGGTGACCATCATGGCCGGGGAACGCGGGATCTCCGCAGAACGCCATGCACACCTGATGGCGGAAATGGGGCTGGATAAACCGCTCTATCAACAATATTTCACCTACGTATCCAACGTGTTGCATGGCGATCTGGGTACTTCCCTTAAAAGCCGTATCTCCGTGTGGGAAGAGTTTGTTCCCCGCTTCAAGGCCACTCTGGAACTGGGCCTCTGTGCGATGATTTTCGCCGTGCTGGTGGGCATTCCGGTTGGGGTGCTGGCGGCGGTCAGGCGAGGCTCAGTCTTCGATCATACCGCGGTCGGCATTTCACTGACCGGCTACTCGATGCCGATCTTCTGGTGGGGCATGATGCTGATCATGCTGGTCTCGGTGCAGCTCAATCTGACGCCAGTCTCGGGGCGGGTCAGCGATACGGTGTTCCTTGACGATAGTCTGCCGCTGACGGGTTTTATGCTGATCGACACCCTGATCTGGGGCGAGCCGGGCGACTTCGTTGACGCGGTGATGCATATGATCCTGCCGGCCATCGTGCTGGGTACCATCCCGCTGGCGGTGATCGTGCGTATGACGCGCTCCTCGATGCTGGAAGTGTTGGGCGAAGATTACATCCGTACTGCGCGCGCCAAGGGCGTGAGCCGCATGCGGGTGATTGTGGTGCATGCGTTGCGTAACGCTTTGCTGCCGGTCGTCACGGTGATCGGCCTGCAGGTCGGCACCATGCTGGCCGGTGCGATCCTGACCGAAACCATCTTCTCCTGGCCGGGCCTGGGGCGCTGGCTGATGGACGCGCTGCAACGTCGTGACTATCCGGTTGTTCAGGGCGGCGTGTTGCTGGTCGCCTGTATGATTATTCTGGTTAACCTGCTGGTAGACGTGCTCTACGGCGTGGTCAACCCGCGTATTCGCCACAAGAAATAAGGGGCGCTCTAATGTCTCAAGTCACTGAGTCTGTTGTTAAAGGTGCGCCGAAGCCAATGAGCCCATTGCAGGAGTTCTGGCACTATTTCAAGCGCAATAAAGGGGCCGTTGTTGGCCTGGTATATATCGTTCTGATGTTTGTGATTGCCATCGGGGCCGGGGTGCTGGCACCGCATGCACCTGCGGATCAGTTCCGCGACGCGCTGCTCAGGCCACCGGTCTGGCAGGAAGGCGGCAGTTGGCAATATCTGCTGGGTACCGATGACGTTGGCCGCGATGTCCTGTCGCGCCTGATGTACGGTGCGCGACTGTCGCTGTTGGTAGGCTGTCTGGTGGTGGTGCTGTCGCTGATCATGGGTGTGGTACTGGGTCTGCTGGCCGGCTACTTCGGCGGTGTGGTGGATGCGATCATCATGCGTATCGTCGACATCATGCTGGCGTTGCCAAGCCTGTTGCTGGCATTGGTATTGGTGGCGATTTTCGGTCCGTCGATCGTCAATGCTTCCCTGGCGCTAACCTTCGTTGCCTTGCCGCACTATGTGCGTCTGACCCGTGCCGCAGTCCTGGTGGAAGTGAACCGCGACTACGTCACCGCTTCACGCGTGGCGGGTGCCGGTGCGATGCGCCAAATGTTTATCAATATCCTGCCAAACTGCCTGGCACCGCTGATCGTCCAGGCTTCTCTTGGCTTCTCGAACGCTATCCTGGATATGGCCGCTCTCGGCTTCCTGGGTATGGGTGCACAGCCGCCTACGCCGGAGTGGGGCACCATGCTCTCCGACGTGTTGCAGTTCGCACAAAGCGCCTGGTGGGTTGTGACCTTCCCCGGTGTGGCGATCCTGCTGACGGTGCTGGCATTTAACCTGATGGGGGACGGCTTGCGTGATGCTCTCGACCCCAAACTCAAGCAGTAACAGAGGACGAGAGAGATGGCGTTATTAAATGTAGACAAGCTTTCGGTGCACTTCGGTGACGAAGGCACCCCTTTCCGCGCGGTAGACCGAATCAGTTACAGCGTGGAGCAGGGCCAGGTAGTGGGTATCGTCGGTGAATCCGGCTCCGGCAAGTCTGTCAGCTCGTTGGCGATCATGGGGCTGATCGACTTCCCCGGTAAGGTGATGGCCGACAAGCTGGAGTTTAACGGCCAGGATCTGCGCAAAATTTCCGAAAAAGAGCGCCGCCAACTGGTGGGCTCGGAAGTGGCGATGATTTTCCAGGATCCGATGACCAGCCTGAACCCGTGTTACACCGTCGGTTTCCAGATTATGGAAGCGTTGAAGGTGCATCAGGGCGGCAACCGTCGTACCCGTCGTCAGCGGGCTATCGACCTGCTGACGCAGGTAGGCATCCCCGATCCGGCCTCGCGGCTGGACGTGTACCCGCACCAGCTGTCCGGTGGTATGAGCCAACGCGTGATGATCGCCATGGCGATTGCCTGTCGGCCAAAGCTGTTGATTGCCGATGAGCCGACCACCGCACTCGACGTAACCATCCAGGCGCAAATTATCGAACTGCTGCTGGAGTTGCAGCAGCGGGAAAATATGGCGCTGTTGCTGATCACCCACGATCTGGCGCTGGTGTCCGAGGCGGCGCATCACATCATCGTGATGTATGCCGGTCAGGTGGTGGAATCCGGCAAGGCATCGGAGATCTTCCGTGCGCCACGTCACCCTTATACTCAGGCGTTACTGCGTGCGCTGCCCGAATTCGCTGCCGACAAGGCACGCCTGGCTTCGCTGCCGGGCGTGGTACCGGGCAAATATGACCGCCCAAGCGGTTGTTTGCTCAACCCGCGTTGTCCGTATGCCAATGAGCGCTGCCGTACTGAAGAGCCGGAATTACGCACTATTCCCGGCCGCCAGGTTAAATGTCACACACCGCTGGATGATGCGGGGAGGCCGACCGTATGAGCCAGAACCAACCCTTATTGCAGGCGATTGACCTGAAGAAACACTACCCGGTCAAGAAGGGCATCTTTGCCCCGGAACGGCTGGTTAAAGCACTGGATGGCGTCTCTTTCACCCTTGAGCGTGGCAAAACGCTGGCGGTGGTGGGCGAGTCCGGCTGCGGCAAGTCGACGCTGGGCCGCCTGCTGACAATGATTGAAGTGCCGACCGGCGGTGAGTTGTACTACCAGGGACAGGATTTGCTGAAGCCGGACGTCACCGCTGAGAAGCTGCGGCGTCAGAAGATCCAGATTGTGTTCCAGAATCCTTACGGATCGCTCAACCCACGTAAAAAGGTCGGGCAGATCCTCGAGGAGCCGTTGCAGATCAATACCGGGTTGAACAGTGCACAGCGTCGTGAGAAAGCGTTGGAAATGATGGCCAAAGTCGGCCTGAAAACCGAACATTACGATCGCTATCCGCATATGTTTTCCGGCGGTCAACGCCAGCGTATCGCTATCGCCCGTGGCCTGATGCTCAACCCGGACGTGGTGATTGCCGATGAACCGGTCTCCGCCCTCGATGTCTCGGTGCGGGCGCAGGTACTGAATCTGATGATGGATCTGCAGCAGGATCTGGGGCTGTCCTATGTGTTCATCTCGCACGATTTGTCGGTGGTGGAGCATATCGCCGACGAAGTGATGGTGATGTACCTCGGCCGCTGCGTGGAGAAGGGCAGTAAAGACGCGATTTTCAACAATCCGCGTCATCCGTATACCCAGGCGCTGTTGTCCGCGACGCCGCGTCTGAATCCGGATATGCGCCGTGAACGTATCAAGCTGACCGGCGAGCTGCCGAGCCCGATGAACCCGCCGCCGGGCTGTGCATTCAATGCCCGCTGCCGTCGTGCTTTTGGGCCATGCACCCAGTTGCAGCCTCAGTTGAAGCAATACGGCGACCAGATGGTGGCCTGCTTTGCGGTCGATCAGGATGAAAATCCTGCGGCATAACTTTGTTATCAATGACTATTAATATCAATGCCGGCATCTACGCCGGCATTTTTTTTGATTTAATCCAAGGGGTTATTAATTAGATTATTTAGTCAAAAGCCAATCTGTATTAATGGCGCTTATTTCTCTCAACGAAATCCTGACGAAATAGCCATTCATTAGGAATCTTCGCATGATCATAATAAATGAATCCATTAATTTTACGTTGCTTAATAGCGGCTATAAAAAAGCACGCCCGAAGGCGTGCTGAGTATTAAAGGGAATATTCTTAGGCATGTTTACTGTGGGTAAGGCACCCAATCACCGCCGTTCAAACGGATGTAGGGCTTGCCCTGATACTGCATCACGATGGCGTTGTCATTTTCTGAAATGACCGCCGTCTGCGGCAGGTTCTGCGTCAATGCCTGCCAGTCTACGCTCGGTGCGGTAAACGCCTTGCCGTCGACCAGGCGCGAGACCAGATCGGACAGCGCCAGGTAGCTGCTCGGCGTCTTAATCTGCAGCGGGCTACCCTGATGTGGCGCTTTCATGCCCACCAGTTTGATGCCCACCGGGGTATGGGTAATGTTCGGGCTTGGAATATCCCGCAGGCCGGACATCTGCATTTTGTCACCCACCAGGGCTGCGCCGTGCTCCGGCACAATCACCACCATCACCTTGCGCCCGGACTTCTCCAGTTGATCAAGGAAGGTATTCAACTGGTCGAACAGCTTCTGCGCCCGTGGCTGATAGTCCGCACTCTTGTTTGAACCAACGAAACGGTTACCGTCATGCAGCGGAATGATGTTGAAGAAGGTGGCGCTGCGGGTATCACCGCCCTTCTGCTGCTGGCTCAACCAGCGGGTGAGCAGTTCCAGATCGTTGTAGATCGGCTCGCCGTCAAACGACGCCAGCTCATTGCCGATACCGGCCTGAGACATCAGTGGTGCCTGCATATCACCCTGTTCGCGCAGCTCTTTCAGGAAGTTGCCGAACACGCCGGAGTGATCCAGCATCAGCTGTTCTTTGAAGCCCAGCTTGGCCAGATTATCAAACAGATAGCACTGCTGGTTCACCGGTTGATACAGGTCGTGGTGCGAGGGCTGGCCGCAGCTGGCACGCAGCAAACGGATTGCCGCCGGGCCGCTGTAGGCGGTTGCCGAGTTGAAGTTGTCGAACATAATGTCCATCTTCGACCACAGCGGGTGGTTTTCCAGTTTCACCGCATCCATGTCAGCCCAGGCCAGCGAACAGATATTGATCACCAGCAGGTCGAACGGTTGAGCATCGGCAGGCAGGCTGGCCGGGAAAGCGGTGGCGCGGGATTTTTCCTTATCGTAGAACTGGTTCAGATAGGCCGTCAGGTTGGCGCTGGTGGGCGGCGCGCTGTCCGCCGGAGCGCTATCACCGCCAGCCGCCGGGGCTGTCGTTGCCGGCGTGCTGCTGCTGGTGGAGGCGGTGGTGCTGGCCGGCAGCAGTGACACCGCCGGACCGGCAATATTGACCAGATTCAGCCACACCAGCGCAGCGACGGTGAATACCGTCACCCGCACCCACTGGGCCAAAAACAGATAGGCAATCAGCATCACAAAGGCGGCGCCGATCATCTGCCAGTTGATAAAGCGGTTGGTCAGCTCCAGCAGATACTGGGCACTGAAGCCGGTCAGTTGCGAACCCTGACTCATAATGCTGTTGATACCGGGCAGCCAGGTGTCGTGATAGAACAGCGCGATACCTATCGGGATCGCCACGTAATGGCGCCAACGGTGCACGCGCAGTGCCGGTATCGGCATCAACAGAAACGCCATGAACACCAGGTTTGGCAGCGCATGGAAGTTCAGGTAACCGAACCACAGCAGGGCAAACTTGGCCAGGAAGTAGTAGTTCCAGCCGCCCAGCCCACGCCAGTAGCGCCACAGGGAGTTGTCGGATTGCGGGGTGTTTGTTGGCTTCATGGCTGCTTCTTACGTTTAATCTGAGATGAAGAACCTTCGCGCACCCATAACCCGACGGATTTTAAATAGCGCGGTGATAACAACAGGTTTTGCCAGTATTGACGCCAGCGCGGGAAACGCCGGTGAAAGGCATAGCCCAGTGGAATGAAAATAAGCGCGCACAGGATAATCAACTGCACAATATCGTTAAGATTCAGCATGCTTGCTCTCCTGCGTCGCGGTGGTGAGCGTGAAGGCCACCGGCTGACGGCGCTCCGGCGGGCTGTCGGCCTCGGCGGCGGTCTGGCGTGGCGTCGCCGGGGCGGTTGCTGCCGCCAACGGAACCGGGGCGTTGTGCGCCAGCCGTTTGATTTCTGAAATAATGTCCACGTCCTGGTGCCACACCACCCGGTTACTGAAAGCTTCGTCCACCGGCAGGCGGAAGATAAATTTCAGGGCGGTATCCAGATCGTTAATCCGGCAGGTAGAAAGGAACAGCACCAGCCGGCCTTGCACCACGGTCATCACGTCGCCGAAGCGGCGCAAAAAACACAGGGTCATCGCCTGTTCGGCACGCAGTCCTGGAGCCGGGCGCAGTGCGACCATCACGCCTTTGCCGTCTTCCGGCAGCAGCGTGTTGCCCATCAGCGAAATGACCGCCTGGCTGAAATCCTCCGGCCGCATATAGCCCTTCAGTTGCAATGGACGCAGCCCGGCCAGCAGGGTATCGATATCTGCCGGAACGTGGCGTGAGAAGCGTTGCCCCTGGATGCCTTCAAGCATGGTCAGAAAGCGCGACAGCGGCGCCACGTGCGGCACAATCAGGTTGGCGCCGCAGGCCAGCAGCAGGCGTTCGTCGCTGTAACGCAGACTGGCGCTCATCTCGCGCACGACGATTTTCAGTCCGTTACCGCGCTGGCGGCGCAGGCTGTGAATTTGGTGGGCCAGTGCATCGATTTCGTCGCTCTGGTATAGCGCAAAAATCAACGTTGCCGAGAGTGTCAGCATGCCATGCTGCGCCAGCAGCGCGTTGCTTTCCAGCAGCTGCCAGTTGGCCGACAGCGGGGGGGCGCCTTCCAGAATACTCTGCTGGGCCAGATACAGGCCCTCGTCGCTGCGGATAGCGGTCGGGGAGGGTTTGTTGTCATCGTCACCCTGCCAGCCGTGCTCACCGACATACAGCGTCAGCAGTTGGTTGGCGTTGATGCCGTTTTCGGTACTCCACCAGTTGACCAGATACTGGGCGCTGTCCTGCTGCCATTGCAGGCTGGACAGGCCGTTAAGGATCCGGTGTTGGGCGCTGAGCTGCCCCTTGAGTTTGTTGACGCCGCTGCCGTGGCTGAGGATCAGCAGCGTGCAGCCTTGTCGGCGCAACCAGGCACCGGTAGCGCGGGTCCAGTCACGCAGTTCTTCACTGGTGAAGGTTTGCCACAGGCTGGCGTGGGCCAACAGGATTAACAAGCGGTTTTGCGGTTTTAAGGCGCGCATCAGGTCGTCGCTGAAATGCGTCAGCGCAGCTTTTTTTTCCGGTAGCTGATACAGCGGAATTTTTTTCAGGGCAGGGGAGGCGAGCTCAGCCAGCAGCCGATCGGGTTTTTCTCCGCTGCAAATCAAAGCGACCTGGCTGGTTGCGGCCTGGGCAGCTAAAGTTTGTTGGCAGAGCAGGTTAGCATCGGTTTGACGGTCGATATTCACCCAATACAGACCCGGAGCCTGCATGACAGACAGTTCTTCCCAAATCTGCCGAATACCTAATGAGAAAGATTGCGCCATAGGTTATGTTTCTACTTTCGTTGAAAGTGTCGTCGCGGCCAAATGAGTCTTGCTATTCAGTCATACTATCATTGGGATCAATAATAACAAATCTTACATTCTGTGTAATAATATCTCTTAGGAATCATCTTATTGGCCATGTCTTTTTATTACGTTGCTATAGTTAATTAACATTAGCCTATTTTTAAAGGCGGCAGAATGAATAATCAATTAACGCGCTTTCATGCAGTAGTACCGCCAGAAACACAGGATGATCTACTGGCCCTCAGCCATGCCTTTTCTTTACCAAAATTAAGTTATATCGATATTTCGCGTCAGGAGCGTTTAACGCAGATGATGACGCGCTGGCCGCTGCTGGCCGAACTGGTGCAGACCACGGGGAGTCGCTAATTTATGCCGGTGATTGCGCTGCAGGGTTTGCGAGGCGGAATGGGCGCGACGTCGGTCACTGCGGCGCTGGCGTGGGCATTACAGCAGTTGGGCGAGTCGGTGCTGGCGATAGATTTCGCGCCGGATAACTTACTGCGCCTGCATTTTAATACGCCGTTTGAGCTGGCGCGCGGCTGGGCCCGGGCAGAGCAGGACGGCGGCGATTGGCGGCAGGGCGCGATGCGCTACTGCGAAAACCTCGACTTTCTGCCTTTTGGCCGACTCACTGCGCCGGAACGGTTAAATTTACAACAGCATTGTCAGCAACATCCCGCCCGCTGGCAGGATAATCTGGTGCAGCTAAGCGCCAGTACCCAGTACAACTGGATCCTGCTGGATCTGCCTGCGGATGACGAGGTGCTGGCCCAACAGGCGCTGCCGCTGGCGGATTGTGTGTTTATGCTGATCGCGCCGGATGCCAATTGCCAGGTGCGGCTGCATCAACAGGCGTTACCGGACGACTGCCGTTTCCTGATTAACCACTACTTCGCCGCCAGCCAGCTACAGCAGGATTTGCATCAGCTGTGGTTGCAAACGCTGGGCGGGTTATTGCCGGTGGTTATACACCGCGATGAGGCGATGGCCGAAGCATTGGCGGTGAAGCAACCCCTGGGCGAGTACCGACCGGAAAGCCTGGCGGCGGATGAAGTGCTGACGCTGGCCAACTGGTGTTTGATCAATCTGAAGGATACGGCACCATGAGCCTGCTGCTGGTACCACCGGTCCAACAGGCGGTGCAGACGCGTTATCGCGCCTACCGTCGCCATGGCTCATCGGCATTTACCGCCTTTTTCACCACGCTGCTGGTGGCGTTGGGCTGGATTTTCCTGCGCTTTGAATCCCCCGGTTGGCAACGGCTGCGAGCCGGTCGCGCCTATTGGTTCCCGCATCTGTCGTTTAGTCGCCCACGCCCGGCGGATGTGCTGCGCTATCTGGTGCAGGGGGTGTGGCTGTTGGTGTTCCGTACCGACCGCGAACCTCTGGGCCGCAATTATTTCGCCGGCTGGCAGCGGCTGCAATTGCGCTATGCCAACTGGCTGAAAACGGTGCCGCAGCGGCTGGAAAGCGCCGGGCTGGAGCAGCGTTCGGTGGCACGACTGAGCCGGATGAACCGGCGCCTGCGTCGCGTGCTGTTTATTATTGTCGGTGTTCTGGCGGCGATCCTGGCGATCCTGTGTATTTCGCAGCCGTTCGACCTGTCGGCGCAGTTTGTGTTTGTGCTGTTGCTGTGGGGCATCGCGATGGTGGTGCGTCGGGTGCCGGGCCGTCTGCCGGCGCTGATGTTGATTGTGCTGTCGCTGACCGTCTCCTGCCGCTATTTGTGGTGGCGTTATACCGCCACGCTGAACTGGGACGACCCGCTCAGCCTGACCTGCGGCCTGCTGCTGCTGGTGGCGGAAACCTATGCCTGGGTGGTGCTGGTGCTGGGCTATTTCCAGACCGTCTGGCCGCTTAACCGCCAACCGGTACCGATGCCCGCCGACAGCACGACCTGGCCGACCATTGATCTGCTGGTGCCCACCTACAATGAAGACCTCGGGGTGGTGAAACCCACCATCTACGCCGCGTTGGGTATCGACTGGCCGAAAGAGAAGGTGACCATTTACATCCTCGACGACGGCAACCGACCTGAATTCAAGGCTTTCGCCGAAGAGGTGGGGGTGAAATATATCGCCAGGCCCACCCATGAGCACGCCAAGGCCGGTAACATCAATAACGCGTTGAAACAGGCGACCGGCGAGTTTGTGGCGATTTTCGACTGCGACCACGTGCCGACGCGTTCCTTCCTGCAACTGACCATGGGCTGGTTCTTCAAAGACAAAAAGCTGGCGATGCTGCAGACCCCGCATCATTTCTTCTCGCCGGATCCGTTTGAACGCAACCTCGGGCGTTTTCGTCAGACACCGAACGAAGGCACGCTGTTCTATGGGTTGGTGCAGGACGGCAATGACATGTGGGATGCGACCTTCTTCTGCGGCTCCTGCGCCATTCTGCGCCGCAGCGCGCTGGATGAAATTGGCGGTATTGCGGTGGAAACCGTCACCGAAGATGCCCACACCTCACTGCGTTTACACCGTCGCGGCCACACCTCGGCCTATATTCGTATCCCACAGGCTGCGGGGCTGGCGACCGAAAGCCTGTCGGCGCACATTGGCCAGCGTATTCGCTGGGCTCGCGGCATGGTGCAGATCTTCCGGCTGGATAACCCGCTGTTTGGCAAAGGGTTGAAGCTGGCGCAGCGGTTGTGTTACGCCAACGCCATGCTGCACTTCCTGTCCGGTATTCCGCGGCTGATCTTCCTCACCGCGCCATTGGCCTTCCTGCTGCTGCACGCCTATATCATCTTTGCTCCGGCACTGGCGATCGCGCTGTATGTGCTGCCGCATATGATCCACGCCAGCCTGACCAACTCACGCATTCAGGGTAAATACCGCCACTCTTTCTGGAGCGAGATCTACGAGACGGTGCTGGCCTGGTACATCGCCCGGCCGACCACGGTGGCGCTGTTCAATCCGCACAAAGGCAAATTCAACGTGACCGCCAAAGGCGGGCTGGTGGAGGAGGAGCATGTCGACTGGGTGATTACCCGGCCCTATATGTTCCTGGTGATCTTGAATCTGGCCGGGTTGGTCTTCGGCGTCTGGCGGCTGGGCTACGGCCCGGCGGATGAAGTCATGACGGTCGTCATCAGCCTGGTATGGGTGTTGTACAACATGACCATCCTCGGTGGCGCAGTGGCGGTGGCGGTAGAGGCCAAGCAGGTTCGCCAGGCACACCGGGTGGAGATTGCCATGCCGGCGGCGATCGCTCGCGCTGACGGGCATCTGTTCCCCTGCACGTTGCGTGATTATTCCGACGGTGGGGTGGGGATTGAGATGCGCGTAGCGGATGCGCTGAAAGACGGTGACAAGGTGTCGCTGTTGCTCAAGCGCGGTCAGCAGGAATACAGCTTCCCGTGTGTGGTGACGCGAGCCTTCGGCAGCAAGGTGGGGATCCGCATGGTCGGCCTCAGCACCCGTGAACATATTGATTTTATTCAGTGTACCTTTGCCCGCGCCGATACCTGGGCGTTGTGGCAGGACGGGTTCCCTGAAGATAAACCGATCGAAAGCCTGCGTGACGTTCTGGCACTGGGCTTCCGGGGTTATATACGTATGGCGGATTACGCACCGCCGATGGTGCGCCGCCTGCTGGTCGGAACCACGACGCTGATTGGGTGGGTAGTGTCATTTATCCCGCACGGCGTCGGCAGGGCTCCGGCCTTCAGCCAAAAAGAGACAGTGGTATAGGCAAACCGCCCGCTTACTCGCCTGGCCCCCAGGCTCTAACATTGATGATGATACGATGACGAGAAAAATAACCTGGTTTACCGCCCTGGCCTTAGGCATCAGCACCCTGTCTCAGGCTGAAACAGCCACCGCGCCGACCGTTGCCGCACAACCGCCGGTGACGGTGCCTGCCGATGGGCCGGTCACCACGCCGATGGGAT
This sequence comes from Serratia myotis, assembly GCF_027474885.1. Lineage (NCBI taxonomy): Bacteria > Pseudomonadati > Pseudomonadota > Gammaproteobacteria > Enterobacterales > Yersiniaceae > Serratia > Serratia myotis. The sequence goes on from NZ_CP099707.1 coordinate 131,874, forward strand.
CGGTCGCACCGCAGGATCCGAATGCCCCGGTGCGTGACGTGCAATTGCCGTTTGCCAAGATTGCGCCGCCGCCGGGGACTTTCACCCTGCGCGGTACCCGGCCGGATGGTCAGGTCGAGTTTGGCGTGCGCAGCGATGAAGTGGTGTCGCAGGCGATGCTCGATCTTGAGTTCACTCCGTCACCCTCTTTGATCCCGGTGGAATCACAGGTCAAGGTGTACCTCAATGACGAACTGATGGGCGTGACTGCCCTGGCCAAAGAGCAGCTCGGCAAGCCCAATCGCCTCCAAATGGCGATCGATCCCCGCTATATCACCGATTTTAACCGTGTGCGACTGGTGTTCGTCGGTCATTACCAGAACATTTGTGAAAACCCGGCCAGTACCACGCTGTGGCTTGAAGTCAGTAAATCCAGCTCGTTGAATTTGCGCTACCAAACCTTGCCGGTGAAGAACGAACTGTCGCATTTCCCGGAGCCGTTCTTTGACAGCCGCGACAACCGACCACTGACCTTGCCGATGGTGTTTGCCGGCCAGCCGGATATCACCCAGCAGCGTGCCGCAGGTATTCTGGCCTCGTGGTTCGGCAGCAAAGCCCAGTGGCGTGGCCAGTCGTTCCCGGCGTTGTATAACCAGCTGCCGGAACAGCATGCCATCGTCTTCGCCACCAATAAGCAGCGCCCGGACTTCCTGCGGGATTACCCGCCGGTCAATGGCCCGACGGTGGAGATGATCAGCCATCCGGATAACCCGTACATCAAACTGCTGTTGGTACAGGGGCGCGATGACAACGATTTGATCACCGCAGTGAAAGGCATTGCGCAGGGCAACATCCTGTTCCGCGGTCAGAACGTCACGGTCGACAAAGTGGAACAACTGGCACCGCGCCAGCCCTACGACGCGCCTAACTGGGTGCGAACCGACCGGCCGATGACCTTTGCCGAGCTGCAACAATACGCTGAACAACTGCAGACCAGCGGCATCGAGCCCGGCCCGATCTCGCTGACCATGAACCTGCCGCCGGACCTGTTCCTGATCCGCAGTACCGGCATTGATATGCATCTGAAATACCGCTACACCGCGCCGCGTATTCAGGACGGCTCGCGCCTGAGCGTCAGCCTGAACAACCAGTTTGTGCAGGCCTATTCGCTGGTGCCGGAGCATGAGCAGGGCACTCAATTGTTACGTTTGCCGCTGACCCAGGGGCTGATCGACTCGGACAAGAGCGTCAATATTCCGGCGCTGCGGTTGGGGGCGACCAATCAGCTGCGTTTCGACTTTGACTACACCACGCTGCTGGCCAGCGGCGCCGAAGGGCGCTGTGAAACCTACTCCTTTACTGCCAACCATGCGGTGATCGACGGTGCATCGACCATTGATTTCTCTGGTTACCGCCACTTTATGGCGATGCCGGATCTGCGTGCCTTCGCCAACGCCGGTTTCCCTTTCAGCCGCCTGGCCGATTTGTCGCAGACCCTGGTGCTGGTGAACAAACAGCCACAGCCACCGCAGGTCAGTGCATTGCTGAACGCGATGGGCATTATCGGTGCCCAGACCGGTTACCCGGCGCTGGCGGTGACGGTGAGTGATGACTGGTCACAGGCCAAGGAACGCGACGCCGATATTCTGATGATCGGCACTATCCCGCCAGAGCTGCGGGACGACAAAAAAATCAACCTGCTGGTGGACGCGACCCAAAGCTGGGTGAAACAGCCGACACGTCAGCTGCCGCTGCCGACCATGGACGTGCTGGCGGAAGACACCAGGGCGGACAGCAAAACCACCATCAGCTCAGAAGGTGCGATGTCGGCGATAGTCGGTGTGCAGTCACCGTTTAACAGCCAACGCAGCATTGTGGCGCTACTGGCCGACAGCCCGCGCGGCTACGATCTGCTGAACAACGCGCTGCTGGACAGTGGCAAGCGTGCGGCAGTGTTTGGTTCGGTGGCGGTGATCCGGGAATCAGGGGTGAACAGCCTGCGAGTGGGCGACGTTTATTATGTCGGTCACCTGCCGTGGTGGGAACGCATCTGGCACGCACTGTCGACCCATCCGGTATTGCTGGCGGTGATCGCGGTAGCGGTGGTGGTGATCCTGGCACTGATGCTGTGGCGTGGTCTGAAGGCCTTCAGTCGTCGTCGTTTGTCACCTGAAGATCGGGACTGATTGCCATGCCTGCGACGCTGAAAGGTCTGACATTTGGCATGCTGCTGCTGTGCGCTTTCAGCGCGGCGGCGGCCTGCGAGTGGCCGGCCTGGCAACAGTACAAACAGTTTTATATCAGCGAGCAGGGGCGGGTGATCGACCCGAGCAGCCCGAACCGTATCACCACCTCGGAAGGCCAGAGTTACGGCCTGTTCTTTGCGCTGGTGGCGAACGATCGACCGGCGTTCGACCACCTGCTGGAGTGGACGGAAAACAATTTGGCGGCGGGCGATCTCAGCGCCCATTTACCCGCCTGGTTGTGGGGTGAAGACGATAAAAAACAGTGGACGGTGCTGGACAGCAATTCGGCCTCCGATGCCGATCTGTGGATTGCCTATAACCTGCTGGAGGCCGGCCGCCTGTGGAACAGCCGTCGCTATCAAACCCTCGGCACCCTGCTGTTGCAGCGTATTGCCCGTGAAGAAGTGGCGGATATCCCCGGTCTGGGGCTGATGCTGTTGCCGGGCAAGGTGGGGTTCGTGGCGGAAGATCGCTGGCGGCTCAACCCGAGCTACCTGCCGCCGCAACTGCTGGCGCGTTTTGCCGCGTTGAACGGCCCGTGGCGTGCGATGCAGCAGACCAATCAGCGGTTGTGGCTGGAAACGGCCCCTCACGGCTTCTCGCCGGACTGGGTGGTGTGGCAGGTTGGCAAAGGCTGGCAGCCGGACACCGTCAAACCGAATATCGGCAGTTATGATGCTATCCGGGTTTATTTGTGGGCCGGCATGCTGGCGGAGGACGATCAACACAAGGCGGCGCTGCTCAAGCAGTTGCAGCCGATGGCGCAGCTCACCGTTCAACAAGGTGTACCGCCGGAGAAAACCGATACTGCCAACGGTAAAACCACGGGTGACGGCCCGGTGGGCTTCTCCGCCGCGATGCTGCCGATGCTGGCGAATCAACCCGAGGCGTTGCAGGTGCAGCGCCAACGCATTAAGCAAAACCCGCCGGGCGACGATGCCTATTTCAGTGCCTCGCTGGCGCTGTTCGGCCAGGGGTGGGATCAACAACGTTATCGTTTTAATCGGCAGGGTGAACTTCAACCCGCCTGGGGCGGCCAATGCGTAACTTCCGAATAAACTGGCTGGGCCTGGTGCCTTTAAGTCTGGCAATGTTGCCGCAGGCGCAGGGGGCAGAAACCGTCGCGCCGGAGCAATGGCTGTTGGAGCAGGTGCGCGTCGGTGAAGCCAGTAATAAGGATGAACTGGTTCGCCAGTCGCTCTACCGGCTTGAACTGATGGATCCGAACAACCCGGATGTGATTTCGGCGCGCATGCGGCTGGCCTTGCGGCAGGGGAATCAGGCGTTGGCACAGCAGCAGTTGGATAAGCTGAAAAAGATTGCGCCGCAGTCCAGCGCCTATCGCCAGGCGGAAATGAACCTGTTGCTGACCCAGCCGGAAACCCGGCAAAAGCTGCAGCAGGCGCGGCTGATGGCGACCGCTGGTCGTTTGCCGGAGGCGAAGGCGCAGTATGACTCTCTGTTCCATGGGGATCCGCCGACGCTTGAGCTGGCGGTGGAATACTGGCGGCTGGTGGCACGGCTGCCGGGGCAGGAAGCGGCGGCGCTAAAGCAGCTACAGACACTGGATCAACAATATTCCGGCAACGTACCGCTGCGTATGTCGCTGGCGCGGATGCTGTTTAGTCAGGATCGTGACGCTCAGGCCTATGATTTGCTGCAGAAAGTGGCGGCCGATCCAGCCGGGCGCGGAGATGCGGCCGATCTGTGGCTGGAGAAAGTGAAGGCCATGCCGGTCAGCCCGCAAAGCGTGGCGGCCCTGAACCGTTTCCTCGGGGTATTTGATACCGGCGATCAGGCGGCCAGCGCCCGGCAAGAACTGGCCCGGCAGCAGGCGCTGTTGTCGGACCCGGTCTATCTGGCGCGGGTGCGAGGGTTGGCACAGGTCGACAAGGGCGGCAGCCGTGCTGCGATCCCTGAACTGAAGAAAGCGCTGGCGGCGTCCCCCAATGATGCCGAAGTGCTGGGCGCGCTCGGGCAGGCCTATTCCCGCGCAGGTAATCGCCCGCAGGCGCGGAGCCTGTTCCGGCAGGCATTGCAGGCCGATAAAAGCGGCTACGGCAGCAGTAAGTGGCAGAGCCTGATCAAGAGCAACAGTTACTGGCTGGCGGTCGACGAAGGTGACAAGGCGTTGAAAGCCGGCAATCTGCCGTTGGCGCAGCAAAAATATCAACAGGCGCGGCAGTTCGACAGCACGGACAGCAGTGCCGTGATCGGCCTGGGTGACGTTGCGGTGGCGCGTAAAGATGACGCCGCCGCCGAGCGTTTTTATCAGCAGGCGTTACGGCTGGATCCGGGCAGCGGCAGTGCGGTGCGTGGCCTGGTGAATATCTATCAGCGTCAGTCGCCGGAGAAGGCGCTGGCCTATCTCAACAGCCTGCCGCGCAGCCAGCAAAATAAACTGCGCAGCACGCTCGAAGGCTTGCAACTCGATATGCTGAAACAGCAGGCCGACCAGCTGGTTCAGCAGCAACAGTGGCACCAGGCGGCGGAGAAATACCGCCGTGCCCAGCAGATGGACCCCGATGACGTCTGGCTGACTTACCATTATGCGCAAACGCTGCGTCAGGCCGGGCAGCCACAACAGGCGGATGCCCTGTTCAAGCGACTGGCGCAAAAACAGCGCGGCAACCCGCAGCTGAGCTATGCCTATGCGCTGTACCTCTCCGGCAGCGATCGCGACCGGCAGGCACTGGCGGAGTTGAATTCTTTGCCCGCCGCGCAGTGGAACGACAATATGCGCGAACTGGCACAGCGACTGAAAATGCAGGCGACGCTGGAGCATGCCGAGCAGCTACGTGCCGCAGGTGACGAGCCGGGCGCGGTGGCTTATCTGCGCCGACAGCCGGCGGATACCCGCATCGATCTTCAGTTGGCCGACTGGGCGCTGGCGCGGGGTGACTATGACGCCGCACTGGCGGACTATCAGCGGGTACGGACGCGTGAGCCGAATAACCCGGATGCGCGGCTGGGGGAAATTGAGGCCTATGTGGCTCAGGGCAGGCTGAGTGAGGCTCGCCAGGGTTTGCAAACCAAAGCGTCGGAACCGACGCCTTCAGGCAACAGTGAGCGGCGGGAAGCAAACGCCTGGTATGCCGTCGGCGAACCGCAGAAAGCCACCGATATCTTTACCCGGCTGAAAACGGCGGCCCAGTCGGAGCCGGCAAGCCAGTCGAAGGCGCTGATTTACCGCGATGCGGCAAGGCTGGAACGTGACCAATTACAACCGGCGCTGGCGCAACAGGATTATAAACAGGCGATGGTGGCCAGCGGGATTGCGCCGAGCGTGCCGCAGGATAACGACAGCTACACCTATTTGACGCGCAATAACCCAGGCGACGACTGGCTCAAGCGCGGTATCCGCTCGGACGCGGCGGATTTGTACCGTCAGCAGGACGTTAACGTCACGCTCGATCACGATTACTGGGGCTCGAGCGGCACCGGCGGCATCTCCGATTACAAAGCGCATGACACCATGCTGCAGGTGGATATGCCGTTGTACGACGGGCGGGCGTTTTTCCGTTCCGATACCGTGCAGTTGGATGCCGGCAGTTTCTCCACCGACAGCAGCGGCAAATATTACGAGACCTTCGGCACCTGTAATACTCAGGGCTGTAGCGGCGACGAGCATCAGAAAACCACCGGCACCAGCGTGGCGGTGGGTTGGCAGAACGATCGCTGGTCGGGGGATATCGGTACTACCCCGATGGGCTTCGAAGTGGTCGACTGGGTCGGCGGGCTGGCCTACAGCAATGACTGGAACCACATTGGCTGGACGCTGGCGGCTTCGCGCCGACCGGTTTCCAGCTCATTACTGGCATTTGGCGGTACCAGAGACCCGAATACCGGCACCACCTGGGGCGGCGTTCGCGCCACCGGGGTTAGTCTGAGCGGCAGTTACGATCGCGGCGAGGCGCACGGCGTCTGGGCCGATCTCAGTGCGCATCAGTTGACCGGTAAGAACGTTGAGGATAACCAGCGCGAGCGTTTCATGGCCGGTTATTACTACAAGCTGATCAATGAAGATAACCGCCGCGTCACCGTCGGGCTGAACACCATGCTGTGGCATTATCAGAAGGATTTGAGCGGTTACTCTCTCGGCCAGGGGGGCTACTACAGTCCACAGCAATATATGTCGCTGGCGGTGCCGGTCAATTATCGCCAGCGTACCGAAAATTGGTCATGGGAGTTGGGTGGATCGGTGTCGTTGTCCCATTCGAAAACCAACAGTCAGCAACGCTATCCACTGCAGGGGTTGATCCCGGACTCGCTGCCGGACAAGTTTGCGGTAGAGGACGGCAGCTCTTCTTCTGGCGTGGGTTATACCCTGCGGGCCATTGTTGAGCGCCGTCTCAGCTCGCACTGGACCCTCGGTGCCGGTCTCGATATTCAGCAGGCGAAAGACTATACGCCAAGCCACGCATTGATTTATCTGCGCTATTCGATGGCCGGCTGGCAAGGCGATTTGGATTTACCGCCGCAGCCGCTGATGCCGTACGCCGATTTCAAGTAACCCAACTCAGGTAGATTCAGAGTGTCGGACACAGGGTAGTTTTGCTACCCTGTGTTTATTCCCATTAGGAAAAGACTGAAACCCGCGGTTTTCTTGGTTTTGTCCTGGGTATGGCCAGATAAAAACAGTCAACGATCGAGTATACTCAGACCGGTCCGAGGGATGGGTATTATTCATCCCTTTTTTATTTCAGCCCGAAGTAGCGGAGAGCAGGTTTGCGGGTCAGGCGTTCATTAACGATTAAACAGATGGCAACGGTATCCGGCGTAGCGCTGGTGACAATCTGTATCTTTATCGTGATCCAGTTATTCCATTTTGTGCAGCAGCGCAGGGATGACTATGCCCAGCAACTGGAAAATATTGCTCATTCCGTCCGTCAGCCGCTGGCGGAGGCCGTGTTGCGCATGGACGTGCCGGAAACCAAACGGGTGCTGAATACCCTGTTGCCGGTGGGTATCCTGAGCCGGGCGGATATCGTGTTGCCGAACGAATTCCAGGCGTTACACGCTAATTTCCCGCCGGAACGTCCGGTACCAACGCTGATCGCTCGCCTGTTCGAACTGCCGATCCAGATTTCCGTTCCACTCTATTCGCTGGAGCGCGTGCCGGCCAACCCGCAGCCACTGGCTTATCTGGTGCTGCAGGCCGATTCGTTCCGCATGTACCAATTCATTCTCAGCATGCTGTCGACCATGTTATCGACCTATTTGCTGTTGGCGCTGATCCTGTCGGTTTCCATTAGCTGGTGTATGAATCGGTTGATGGTGCACCCGCTGCGCGCGATGGCTAAAGAGCTGGATAATATTTCGCAGGAAGAAGCGCCTTATCATCAACTGATGCTGCCGGTGTTACACCAGGACGATGAACTGGGGCTGCTGGTGCGCAACTACAACCGCAATCAACAGCGGCTGGCCAAAGCCTATGCCGAGATGAGCCGCATGAGCACCCATCATCCGGTCACCGAGCTGCCCAATCAGGCGTTGTTTACTGCCCTGCTGGAGCAGCATATCGCTTCCAGCCTGCGGCCCGAGCGTTTTAATTTGCTGGTTATTGGCATTGAAACCTTGCACGAGGCCTCCGGCGTACTTAATCCGGCAATGCGTGAAGCGCTGTTGTTGACGCTGGCGAAGAAGCTGCGTGAGTGCATCGATGAAAACGGCGTGCTGGCGCAGCTGAGCAAAACCGAGTTTGCCATTCTGGCCAAAGGCGTAGAGCGTCCGTTCCATGCCATGCAGCTGGCGCGTCGCATCATGGCGCAGATTAATGCGCCGTTGAGCCTGCAGGAAATGCCGTTGCGACCAAGCGCCAGCATCGGTATTGCCCATTATCTTAATTCGGGGGAGAGCGCGGAACAGCTGTTGCGCAGTGCCACCTCGGCGATGATGACGGCGCACCGCGAAGGCAAAAATCAGGTGTTGTTCTTCGAACCAAGCCTGACGGAACGCACTCAGAAGCGACTGACGCAGGAAAGTGAAATCCTGCATGCCATTGAGCAGCGCCGCTTTACCCTGTTTTTACAGCCGCAGGTCGATATGCAGTCCAACGCGGTGATCGGCGCCGAGGCGTTGCTGCGCTGGCAGCAGTATGACGGCAGCTTTATCCTGCCGGCAGACGTTATTCCGTTAGCCGAGGAACTCGGCGTGATCGTGCCGCTCGGTAACTGGGTCCTGGAAGAGGCCTGCCTGATCCTTGCGGATTGGCAGACCCGGGGTATTACGCTGCCGCTGGCAGTCAACGTGTCCCCGATCCAGATGAAGCACGAGGATTTTGTCCCGCACCTGAAGAGCCTGTTGGCGCAGCATCAGATTGACCCGCGCAAGCTGCTGTTGGAAATTACCGAAACGGTGCGTATTGACGATCTCGATCGTGCGCTGGCGCTGCTGCGGGAGTTGCACGATTTGGGGCTTTCCATCGCACTGGATGACTTTGGCATGGGATATTCCAGCCTTAATTACCTTAACCGATTGAAATGTTTGCCAATCGACTTGATTAAAATCGACAAGAGCTTTATTCAGGACCTGCCGACGGACGACGCCATGGTGCGCATCGTCAGTTCGATTTCCGAGGTATTAGCGTTGCCGGTGATGGCCGAAGGCGTCGAAAATGCCGAGCAGCGTGACTGGCTGCTGCAGCACGGTATTCATAGCGGTCAGGGGTTCCTGTTTGCTCGTCCTTTACCGCGCAGTGAGTTTGAAGCCGAGTTCTGCCAGCCTCCAGCCTGAGGCCCTTCCTTGCCTTTTGCCATGGGCGGCATCCGCGTCGCCCGTTAATCCCGTCCGAAAACCTTCACTGGGTATCTACCTCTTTTGCATTAGTGCAAACAAAGGCTTACGTAATTTACAGCCTTACATTCGGGCTGGCGCGTTTCAGCTCTTAAATTCGTATCAACATGTATCTAGTGGTGCAACAAATTATTTCCATGTTGTTAGGTGGGTGTTATTTTCCGCGCAAGCGATGAACAGGCGAGATAACTAGACTACCGCCTGGTGCGTGTCTTCCCCCCAAAGGATGTTCATATGAAACTCACTATCTTTAAGAGCCTCTATTTTCAGGTGCTGACAGCGATAACGCTGGGCGTCCTGCTTGGCCATTTCTACCCTGACATTGGCGCGCAGATGAAACCTCTGGGCGATGGATTCGTTAAGCTGATTAAAATGATCATCGCTCCGGTGATCTTCTGTACCGTGGTGACGGGCATCGCGGGTATGGAGAGCATGAAGGCCGTAGGCCGCACCGGTGCGATTGCACTGCTCTATTTTGAAATTGTCAGCACCATTGCGCTGCTGATTGGGTTGCTGATCGTCAACGTGGTACAACCGGGGGCCGGGATGAACATCGACCCTGGCACGCTGGATGCCAAAGCGGTCGCGGTCTACGCCGAGCAGGCTCAGCAGCAAGGTATCATTCCGTTCTTGCTGGACATCATCCCTGGTAGCGTCATCGGCGCCTTCGCCAGCGGTAATATTCTGCAGGTGCTGCTGTTTGCCGTGCTGTTCGGTTTTGCCCTGCATCGTCTGGGTGACAAGGGCCAACTGATCTTCAATGTGATCGAAAGCTTCTCCCGCGTGATCTTCGGCATCATCAATATGATTATGCGCCTGGCACCGTTGGGGGCATTCGGGGCGATGGCGTTTACCATAGGTAAGTACGGTGTGGGCTCGTTGCTGCAACTCGGCCAACTGATTGCCTGCTTCTATCTCACCTGTGTGTTGTTTGTGGTGGTGGTGCTGGGCTCGATTGCCCGTGCCAACGGCTTCAGCATTTTCAAGTTTGTCCGCTATATAAAGGAAGAGCTGTTGATCGTACTCGGGACGTCTTCTTCCGAGTCGGTACTGCCACGCATGCTCGACAAGATGGAAAAACTGGGCTGCAAAAAATCGGTGGTGGGATTGGTTATTCCGACCGGCTATTCCTTTAACCTCGATGGCACCTCGATCTACCTGACCATGGCGGCGGTATTTATCGCGCAGGCGACCAACACCCATATGGATGTTATCCATCAGGTGACTCTGCTGGTGGTGCTGTTGCTGTCCTCTAAAGGGGCGGCAGGGGTGACCGGCAGTGGCTTTATCGTGCTGGCGGCGACCATTTCCGCCGTGGGCCATCTGCCGCTGGCCGGTCTGGCGCTGATCCTGGGTATTGACCGCTTTATGTCTGAAGCCCGCGCCCTGACCAATCTGGTCGGTAACGGTGTGGCCACGGTGGTGGTGGCAAAATGGTGTAAACAGTTGGATGAAAAACAACTGCATGACACCCTGTCCAACAAGCACGGCTCAGGAGCTGATAAAACACTGCCTTCAGCCTGATTTTATCGTCAAATCACCGGTTGCAGCCGCAACCGGTGATGTTTTATCCCCCCGCGTAATGATTTCTTGCATTAAAAACTCGGTTATCCATTATTTTTCACACTAATGAGTGACATCCGCAAAGGCGCGCGGTCTAACTCGATGGTACACTTTCTGCTTTCCGCCCCACTGTGAAACTCAGGGCGTTTTGTAGGCTGTTGGTCGCAGCCTAATATTCCGGTAACTGGAATATCCGCATTTGCATAAAGAAATTGGATAGTCATTAAGTAGGGGTTCACATGCAGGGCACCAGAATTCATCTCATAGCAGGTGGGCTGCTGTTGGCTGCAGCCAACAGCAGCGTGCAGGCTGAAACACTACAACCCGATCCTGCCTGGCAGCAGGGGGCGTTGGCCAACGGGTTTTCATGGCAGATATTAGACACGCCGCAACGACCGAGCGATCGCGTCGAACTGCGGTTGATGGTCAACACCGGCTCGTTAGTGGAGTCTTCGCAACAGATTGGCTTTGCCCATCTGTTGCCGCGCCTGTCTTTGGCGCGTAGCGAAAGCTTTACGCCACCGCAGCTGCGTTCACTGTGGCAACAGAGCGTGGACAGCGAGCGGCCTTTACCGCCGGCCATCAGCTCTTATGACTTCACCATTTATAATCTCAGCCTGCCGAATAACCGCCCAGATGTGCTGAAAGAAGCGCTGGCGTGGCTTTCCGACACTACCGGCAAGCTGGCGATCGACGAACATACGGTGCATGCGGTGGTTAATTCCAGCGTTGATCCGGTCGGGACCTTCCCGCCGAACCCGAAAGATGCCTGGTGGCGTTATCGCCTGAAAGGCTCGACGCTGCTGGCGCACGATCCAGCCCAGCCGCCGAAGCGTCCGGTGAATATCGATCAACTGAAAAAATTCTACCAACAATGGTACACCCCGGATGCGATGACGTTGTACGTGGTGGGTAAGGTAGACAGCCGCAGCCTGAGCGAGCAAATCAACAAAGCCTTTTCGCCGCTGCAAGGCAAGCGTGAAACGCCGGCCCTGATGCCAACGCTGACGCCACTGCCACCACAGCCGGTCAGCCTGATCAGCGAACAGGTGAAGCAGGATACTCTGTCGATCATGTGGGATGCCCCATGGCACCCGATCCGGGATTCACAGAATCTGAGCCGCTATTGGCGTGGCGATATGGCCCGCGAAGCCTTGTTCTGGCATCTCCAGCAGGTGTTGGAAAAGAGTGACCAGAAGAACCTGCATCTGGGCTTCGATTGCCGCGTGCAATATCAACGTGCTCAATGTGCCATCCATCTCGACACGCCTAATAACAACCTGAACAACAGCCTGGGCTTTATCGCTCGCGAATTGGCTAATGTACGTAACAATGGGTTGTCGCAGGACGAGTTTAATGCCCTGCTGGCGCAGAAAAACGATCAACTCAGCAAGCTGTTCGCCACCTATGCCCGTACCGATACGGATGTGTTGATGAGTCAGCGCTTGCGCTCGCAACAAAGCGGCGTAGTGGATATCGCGCCGGAGCAGTATCAAAAACTGCGTCAGGAGTTCCTGAGCGGATTGACGCTGGAGGTGCTGAATCAGGAGCTGAAGCTTCAGCTATCCCAGGATGCGACGTTGGTGTTGATGCAGCCGAAAGGGGAGCCGGAGATGAGCATGAAGCAGTTACAGGAAACCTATAACGGCATTATGTCCCCAGCCCCGGCGGTGGTATCGGAAGAAGTCAAACCCACCGATACCGCACCCGCGCCAGAGACCAGCGCACAGTAACGAGAGAGGGGGCGCTCGCCCCCTCAGCTACGGTACAGTACTTTGATGATGTGGTAGCCGAACTGGGTCTTCACCGGGCCGTAGGGCTTCAGCAGCGGAATGCTGAACACCGCTTTATCAAAGGCTGCCACCATGGTGCCCTTGTTGAACTCGCCCAGAGAGCCGCCGTTGCGTTTTGATGGGCAAGTTGAGTATTTGCGCGCCAGGGTGTCAAAGCTGACACCGCGTTTAAGCTTGGCCAGCAGTTCGTCGGCCAGTTTTTCGTTATCTACCAGAATGTGCAGGGCGCACGCCGTCTTTGCCATGGTATTGCCTTTATCGATACAGAAATTGCGCTGATTATACCCGTTAAATCTCATCGGCGCTTTCTGCTACAATCCTCTTCCACGTTATAAATTCGAGCAATAAAGCGCCATGCGATTAAACCCCAGCCAACAACAAGCCGTCGAATTCGTTACCGGGCCCTGCCTGGTGCTGGCCGGTGCCGGTTCCGGCAAGACGCGCGTCATCACCAACAAAATCGCTCACCTGATCCACAACTGTGGTTATCAGGCGCGACACATCGCCGCCGTGACCTTTACCAATAAGGCCGCGCGTGAGATGAAAGAGCGTGTGGCGCAAACCATGGGGCGCAAAGAGGCGCGCGGGCTGTTGATTTCCACTTTCCACACGCTGGGGCTGGAGATCATCAAACGTGAATATGTTGCGCTGGGGATGAAGTCCAATTTCTCACTGTTCGACGACCAGGATCAGTTGGCACTGTTGAAAGAGCTGACCGAAAAATGGCTGGAGAATGATAAAACGCTGGTGGCGCAGCTGATTTCCACCATCTCCAACTGGAAGAATGACCTGGTCGATCCCCAGAAGGCGATGGAGCTGGCGCGTTCCGAACGCGACAAGTTGTTTGCCCATTGCTACGGTCTGTATCACGCGCATATGCGTGCCTGTAACGTGTTGGATTTCGACGATTTAATCCTGTTGCCGACTTTACTGCTGCAGCGCAATGAAGAAGTGCGTGAGCGCTGGCAAAACCGCATCCGCTACCTGTTGGTGGATGAATATCAGGATACCAACACCAGTCAGTACGAACTGGTGAAACTGTTGGTGGGCAACCGTGCGCGCTTTACCGTGGTCGGGGACGATGATCAGTCGATTTACTCCTGGCGTGGGGCGCGCCCACAGAACCTGGTGCTGTTGAAGGAAGACTTTCCGGCACTGCAGGTGATTAAGCTGGAGCAGAACTACCGTTCCAGCGAGCGTATCCTGAAGGCGGCGAATATCTTGATCGCCAATAACCCGCACGTGTTTGAAAAACGGCTATTTTCCGAGCTGGGCTACGGCGAAGAGCTGAAAGTGGTGACCGCCAATAATGAGGATCACGAGGCCGAGCGCGTAGTGGGGGAACTGATTGCCCATCACTTCGTGAAGAAAACCAACTACGGCGATTATGCGATCCTCTATCGCGGCAACCATCAGTCGCGGCTGTTTGAAAAAATGCTGATGCAAAACCGCATCCCTTACAAAATCTCCGGCGGCACCTCGTTTTTCTCGCGGCCGGAAATCAAGGATCTGCTGGCCTACCTGCGCGTTCTGACCAACCAGGATGATGACAGCGCGTTCCTGCGTATCGTTAACACGCCAAAGCGTGAGATCGGCCCGGCGACGTTGCAAAAACTGGGTGAATGGGCAAACCAGCGTAACAAAAGCCTGTTCCGTGCCAGTTTCGATCTCGGCCTGAGCCAGCACCTGACTGGTCGCGGATTAGAATCACTGCAGCGCTTCACTCACTGGCTGGACGGCATTGCCCAACTGGCGGAGCGTGAACCTATAGCCGCAGTGCGTGATCTGATCCACGGCGTCGATTACGAAAGTTGGCTGTTTGAAACCTCACCCAGCCCGAAAGCCGCCGAAATGAGGATGAAAAACGTCAATACGCTGTTCGGCTGGATGACGGAAATGCTGGAAGGCAGCGAGCTGGATGAGCCGATGACGCTGACCCAGGTGGTAACCCGCTTTACCCTGCGTGACATGATGGAACGTGGTGAGAGCGATGAAGAACTGGACCAGGTTCAGTTGATGACATTGCATGCCTCCAAAGGGCTGGAGTTTCCCTATGTGTTCCTGGTGGGGATGGAGGAGGGGTTACTGCCGCATCAGAGCAGCATTGACGAGGATAACGTCGATGAAGAGCGGCGTCTGGCCTATGTGGGGATCACCCGTGCCCAAAAAGAGCTGATTTTTACCCTGTGTCGCGAACGTCGCCAGTATGGCGAGCTGGTACGGCCGGAACCGAGCCGTTTCTTGCTGGAGTTGCCGCAGGATGATCTGGCGTGGGAAAGTGAACGCAAAGTGGTTAGCCCGCAAGAACGGATGCAAAAAGGGCAGAGCCACCTGGCCAATATTCGTGCTCAGTTGGCCAAGGCGAAAGGCGAAGGTTAAAAGAAAGGGCGCTATTAGCGCCCTTGTCATATCAACGTTGTTCTTCCAGTATCAACGGCCAGTGAACGTAGCTTTGCCAATGACTTTCCTGATCCAGCGCCTCCGCCCGAAGCGGGTGCTGTTCCAGCCAACCTGGCGGCAGGATCACCGTCAACTCGTCATCATTGTTAGCGCGCAGACGTACCGCGGGCAGCGTGTCGTCGCGACGACGACTGGCAAAGATGATCGCCAGGCGTAAAAGTCGGCATAGACGTTGCGCCATACGCGGCGGCAGGGCGTTTTGCTGGCTCAGCAGCGGCAGATCGATAGTGTTGCTCTGATTTTGCAGCAGGGTGGCCAGCAGCTTTTTCTGTGCCGGGGTGAAACCGGGTAAATCCAGATGGCGAATCAGGTAGGCGGCGTGTTGCGGCGCTTGCTTGAAATCAACGCTGAGGCCAATTTCGTGGATCAGACAGGCGCTGTGCAATAACTCGCGACATCGCGCATCCAGTTGCCATTCATTGCTCACCTGCTGTGAGAAGTTGGCAGCCAACTGGCTGACGCGTTCGGCCTGCTCGGTATCCAACAGGTAACGCCGCTGCAGGTTGCGAATGGTACGGCTGCGGATGTCCTGTTCAACCGGCAGATGCAGCATGCCATAGACCAGTCCTTCGCGCAGTGCGCCACCGGCCAGCATCATGCTTTCAATGCCCAGCTCCTGGAAAATTGCCAGCAGGATCGACAGCCCACTTGGAAACACCAGTGCGCGCTCCAGCGTCAGCCCTTCAATTTCCAACTCTTCCAGTTTGCCACACTGAATGGCGCGCTGTTTCAATTGGCGTAGCTTGGACAGGGTGATGCGTTCATCCATGCCCTGCGCCACCATGATTTCCTGCAGCGCCTGAACGGTGCCGGAAGCGCCGACGCAGATTTGCCAGCCGTGTTGACGCAGCTGTGGTGCAATGGGACGCACCATTTCACGTGCAGCCTGTTCGGCCCGCTCGAAATTCTCCTGTCCCAGATTACGATCGCTGAAGAACCGTTCCAGCCATGTGACACAGCCCATCGACAGACTGTACAGCTGAGCCGCCTGTGCGCCGGTACCGGTGACCAGCTCGGTGCTGCCGCCGCCGATATCGACCACTAAACGCTGATCCGGCCCCCCGGTGGTATGGGCAACGCCGTGGTAGATCAGGCGCGCTTCTTCCTCGCCGCTGATCACCTGGATCGGGCAACCGAGGATCTGCTCGGCGGTCTGCAGGAATTCATCGGCATTGGATGCCAGACGCAGCGTGGCCGTGGCGACCACACGGATCTGTGCACGGGGAATGTCCTGCAGGCGTTCAGAGAACAGCTTCAGGCATTGCCAGCCGCGCTGCATGGCCTCATGCGACAGGTGACTGTTCTGATCCAGCCCGGCGGCCAGACGCACTTTGCGCTTGATGCGCGCCAGGGTCTGAATACTGCCGGCCACCTCGCGTACCACCAACATATGGAAGCTGTTGGAGCCAAGGTCAATGGCGGCATAAAGTGCGCTGGAACTGAGCATTATCTATCAGCCTGAACGTTTACGGTTGCTGCGTGGCGCACCGCCACGACGTGGCGCGGAGTTACGGCGTGGGCCGTTGCCGCCGCGTGGGCGTGCCAGGCGTTTCGGCGCAGGCAGGTCACTCATTAACGCATCGCTGTTGTACTTGCTCACCGGAATGCTGTGACCGGTGTAGGTTTCGATCGCCGGCAGGTTGAGTGCGTACTCTTCACAAGCCAGGCTGATGGAATGACCGCTTTCGCCGGCACGACCGGTACGACCGATACGGTGAACGTAGTCTTCGCAGTCGTCAGGCAAGTCGTAGTTGAAGACGTGAGTCACCAACGGGATGTGCAGACCGCGGGCGGCGACGTCGGTGGCGACCAGAATATCGAGGTTGCCCTTGGTGAAGTCATCGAGGATACGCAGACGTTTTTTCTGTGCCACATCGCCGGTCAACAGGCCTACGCGGTGACCATCGGCAGCCAAATGGCCCCAAACGTCTTCACAGCGGTGCTTGGTGTTGGCGAAGATGATGCAGCGGTCTGGCCACTCTTCTTCGATCAGCGTCTGCAACAGGCGCATCTTTTCTTCGTTGGACGGGTAGAACAGTTCTTCTTTAATGCGGTGGCCGGTTTTTTGTTCCGGTTCCACTTCAACATATTCAGCGTTGTTCATCTGCTCGAAGGCCAGCTCGCGTACGCGGTAGGACAGGGTGGCAGAGAACAGCATGTTCAGGCGTTGATCGACCGCAGGCATGCGGCGGAACAACCAGCGGATGTCTTTGATAAAGCCCAGATCGTACATACGGTCGGCTTCATCCAGCACCACAACCTGGATCGCGCCCAGGTCGATATAGTTCTGTTTGGCGTAATCGATTAAACGGCCGGTAGTCCCCACCAGGATATCCACGCCGCTTTCCAGCACTTTCAGCTGTTTGTCGTAGCCATCGCCGCCGTACGCCAGACCCATTTTCAGGCCGGTGGATTGGGAGAGGGCTTCCGCATCGGAGTGGATCTGTACCGCGAGTTCACGCGTTGGCGCCATGATCAAGGCGCGCGGCTGGTTGATCTTGCGATCCTGTTTCGCCGGGTGAGAAAGCAAATAGTGAAAAGTAGACGCTAAAAATGCCAACGTCTTTCCGGTACCGGTTTGCGCCTGACCTGCAACGTCACGCCCAGAGAGCGTGAGCGGCAATGCTAACGCCTGGATAGGCGTGCAATATTGAAACCCTTTCTTTTCAAGGGCTTCAACGACTAACGGGTGCAGGGCGAAGTCGGAAAACTTCTGTTCGGTCAAGTGTGTTTTGCTCATAGTGTGGTAGAATATCAGCTAACTATTGCTTTACGAAAGCGTATCCGGTGAAATAAAGTCACCTTAGGTTGGTTAATGCTACACCAACAAGGTAGACACAATCCTTTGGAGTAGAACATGAGCGATAAAATTATTCACCTGACTGACGGCAGCTTCGACACCGACGTGCTGAAAGCTGAAGGGCCAATCCTGGTCGATTTCTGGGCTGAATGGTGCGGGCCGTGCAAGATGATTGCTCCGATTCTGGATGAGATTGCCGATGAGTTTGAAGGCAAGCTGACCATCACCAAGCTGAATATCGACCAGAACCCGGCAACCGCACCCAAGTACGGTATCCGTGGTATCCCTACGCTGTTGCTGTTCAAGAACGGTGAAGTGGCCGCGACCAAGGTTGGTGCGCTGTCCAAAGGTCAGCTCAAAGATTTCCTTAACGCGAATCTGTAATCGGGCGGGAAGCCCTATACCCACTGGATGTGACGCCGCGGCCGAAAACGCCGCCGCGTGAGAGACAACGGGGATATACAGGCGTCTGGCGGGGATGTTCAATTCACCGCTAGACGCCTGCCAAGAAGCGTGTTAAGTTTAACCATACTGCATATAGAACTTGCCCGAAGTTGTAAATCTAAAGAGTCTAAATCTAAAGCTTTACTCTGTGTTGAACCGCTGGTTTTGAAAGAAAAAATGAACTCAGCCCGCGTTTTAGCAATCAAACAGTTTTGCAAAATCAATTTTAAGGTACCTTCGATCTTAAACCGTCAATGCGCGCGTCCTCTGTAAGCCATTTCTTACCGTGACAGCTCAGCGCCCGGTGGTCGAACGTCCAGTAAACAGGCACGAATATCCAATGGATTTCAAGGTGTGGCCAGTCGGCAACCGAACACATCTCCGCAGCTTAGTCCGCTAAGCCCAGAGGTGAGCAAGGCAAGCCAACGCAACCACTAGAAAGACCAAAGATATATCCCGCTGCCATACCATTCACGATACAAGTTCGAGACATACCCCGAGTTTAAGAACCCACCACTATGAATCTTACCGAATTAAAGAATACGCCGGTTTCTGAGCTGATTACTCTCGGCGAAAATATGGGGCTGGAAAACCTGGCCCGCATGCGCAAGCAGGACATTATCTTCTCTATCCTTAAGCAACATGCGAAAAGTGGAGAAGATATCTTCGGCGATGGCGTGTTGGAGATATTGCAGGATGGATTTGGTTTCCTCCGCTCTGGAGACAGTTCCTACCTTGCAGGCCCCGACGACATCTACGTATCCCCTAGCCAAATCCGCCGTTTTAACCTCCGTACAGGTGACTCCGTTTCCGGTAAGATTCGTCCGCCAAAAGAAGGCGAGCGCTACTTTGCCCTGTTGAAAGTTAACGAAGTTAACTACGACAAACCGGAAAACGCCCGTAGCAAGATCCTGTTCGAAAACTTAACCCCACTGCATGCCAACTCCCGTCTGCGGATGGAACGCGGTAACGGCTCAACCGAAGACCTGACGGCACGCGTGCTGGACCTGGCTTCGCCGATTGGTCGTGGCCAGCGTGGTTTGATTGTAGCGCCGCCGAAAGCCGGTAAAACCATGCTGCTGCAGAACATTGCGCAGAGCATTGCTTACAACCACCCAGACTGCGTGCTGATGGTACTGCTGATCGACGAACGTCCGGAAGAAGTGACCGAGATGCAGCGTCTGGTGAAGGGCGAAGTTATCGCTTCTACCTTTGACGAACCGGCTTCTCGCCACGTTCAGGTTGCAGAAATGGTGATCGAGAAGGCCAAGCGCCTGGTTGAGCACAAGAAAGACGTGATCATCTTGCTTGACTCCATCACCCGTCTGGCACGTGCCTACAACACCGTAGTTCCGGCTTCCGGTAAAGTGTTGACCGGTGGTGTGGATGCTAACGCCCTGCATCGTCCTAAGCGTTTCTTCGGTGCGGCACGTAACGTTGAGGAAGGCGGCAGCCTGACCATCATCGCTACCGCGCTGGTTGATACCGGGTCGAAAATGGACGAGGTTATCTACGAAGAATTTAAAGGTACCGGCAACATGGAATTGCATCTGGCGCGTAAAATCGCCGAGAAGCGCGTATTCCCTGCGATCGACTACAACCGCTCTGGTACCCGTAAAGAAGAATTGCTCACCACTTCTGAAGAACTGCAGAAAATGTGGATCCTGCGTAAAATCATTCATCCGATGGGTGAGATTGATGCAATGGAATTCCTCATTAACAAGTTGGCCATGACCAAAACCAACGATGAATTCTTCGATATGATGAAGCGCTCATAATGACGATGCGCTCATAATTGAGTAAAAATTCAAAGAACGCCACGCCTAGTCGTGGCGTTTTTTGCTTTTGGCAGATACGATAAGTAACAGAAATGGAAACGTAAGTTATTTTCGTGACTTACTGAGAATTCATCTTATTTGCGGTCGGCGCTTCGTCGTTCGCGCATTGCTACTGTCGAAACAGCAGACAGAGACATTGGAATAAGAATGAATGGCTGTTGTCATAGGAAATGACTGAAAGGTAGCGGGATACCATGGCACAGCCTGTCGCCCGTGTTAAGCTGCCTTATCTTCTACAAAGATCTTGTTAACTGTGAACTTACTCACTATGAGTACTGAAATTCTATTTGTTTTCCTGTTTTCTTTGGCTTTTCTCTTTGTTGCTCGTAAAGCAGCAAAACGTATTGGTCTGGTTGATAAACCTAATTACCGCAAACGCCATCAGGGGCTGATCCCTCTGGTCGGGGGTATTTCTGTTTACGCCGGGCTGTGCTTTGCCTTCTTTATCTCTGACCAATCGATTGCGCATGGCAAACTCTACCTCGCTTGCGCGGGGATATTAGTGTTCGTTGGTGCTCTTGACGATCGTTTCGATATCAGCGTTAAAATTCGAGCGCTGGTTCAGGCTCTGGTCGGCATTGCGATGATGGCCTTCGCCGGGCTCTACCTGCGCAGTTTTGGCCATGTGCTGGGTGACTGGGAAATGCAGTTGGGGCCGTTCGGCTATCTGGTCACGTTGTTTGCCGTGTGGGCTGCGATCAACGCCTTTAACATGGTAGATGGCATCGACGGTCTGCTGGGGGGGCTCTCGTGCGTGTCTTTTGGCGCGCTGGGCGTGTTGCTGTACCTGAGCGGCCATTCTGACCTGGCTTTCTGGTGCTTCGCGATGATTGCCGCCATCGTTCCTTATATCCTGCTTAACCTCGGCATTCTCGGTCGCCGGTATAAAGTGTTTATGGGGGATGCCGGCAGTACGCTGATCGGTTTCACCGCCATTTGGTTGCTGCTGCAAAGCTCGCAGGGTAAAGCGCATTCCATCAACCCTGTGACCGCACTGTGGATTATCGCTATTCCACTGATGGACATGATTGCGATCATGTACCGTCGTTTACGCAAAGGGATGAGCCCTTTCTCCCCAGATCGCCAACACATTCACCACCTGATTATGCGCGCGGGCTTTACGCCACGGCAGGCTTTCGTGTTGATTACCCTGGCGGCGGCACTGCTGGCGGCCATTGGCGTGCTCGGCGAACGTCTTACTTTTATCCCTGAATGGGTAATGTTGGCATTATTCTTGCTTGCCTTCTTTTTATACGGTTACTGCATTAAGCGCGCCTGGCGTGTTGCACGTTACATTAAGCGTATCAAGCGCCGTCTGCGGCGTTCGAACGGCAATAAGCAAGTATCTTAACCAGAGGCTTTTGGGCAGTGATGAATCCAGAAACAATGTCTGACAAGAATATCCCGGCAGTGGATAACGAACTCGATATCCGCGGCCTGTGCTGCACCCTGTGGCGCGGTAAGCCATGGATTATCGGTATAGCGGCGTTATTTGCCGTGGTTGCGCTGATGGTTTCCTACCTGGTGAAACAGGAGTGGAGTGCGGCAGCAATTACTGATCGGCCAACAGTGAATGCGTTGGGGGGTTATTATTCCCAGCAGCAATTCCTGCGTAATCTGGATGTGCGGACGATGCCGGCCGCCAGCGCCGAGCAGCCGGGCATTGCTGACGAAGCTTATAATGAATTCATTATGCAGTTGGCTGCCTACGATACGCGTCGCGATTTCTGGCTGCAGAGCGATTATTACAAACAGCGCCAGGAAGGCGATGCCGCTGCCGATGCGGCATTGCTGGATGAACTGATTAACAACATTCAGTTTACTCCGCGCGATGATAAAAAAGTGCCGAACGACGGCGTGAAGCTGACGGCGGAAACGGCGGCGGATGCCAACCGTCTGTTACGTCAATACGTGGCGTTTGCCAGCCACCGTGCTGCTCAGCATCTGAACGAAGAGATCCAGGGCGCCTGGGCGGCCCGCACCACCTCGATGAAAGCGCAGGTCAAGCGCCAGGAAGCGGTGGCGGCGGCAGTGTATAAGCGTGAGTTGAACACCATTCAACAGGCGCTGAAAATTGCCGAGACGCAGGGCATCAGCCGGACTCAGACCGATACCCCGGCAGAACAACTGCCAGACTCTGACCTGTTCCTGCTGGGCAAACCTATGCTGCAGGCGCGTTTGGAAGGGCTGCAGGCTTCGGGACCGACCTTCGATCTGGATTATGATCAAAATCGTGCGATGCTGTCGACATTGAACGTCGGCCCGACGCTGGACGAGAAGTTTCAGACTTACCGCTATTTGCGGACCCCGGAAGAACCGGTAAAACGTGATAGCCCACGGCGGATATTCTGGTTGATCATGTGGGGCGCGATGGGCGCTTTGGTTGGCGCAAGTGTTGCCCTGGTGCGTCGGCCGCGTAATTAAAAATAATATAATAACTCGCTGATGGGTGCGTAAGCGCCCAATTCGCAGGTACGCCTGCGGTTAACCGACCAAAAGAGATTCGCTGTGAAAGTGTTGACTGTTTTCGGCACCAGACCTGAAGCCATCAAAATGGCCCCGCTGGTACATGCCCTGGCTCAGGATGAAGCCTTTGAATCAAGAGTCTGCGTTACGGCACAGCATCGTGAGATGTTGGATCAGGTATTACGGTTATTTGAGATAGTGCCTGATTACGACCTGAATATCATGAAGCCCGGTCAGGGATTGAGTGAGATCACCTGCCGTATTCTGGAGGGCCTGAAAGGCGTTCTTGAAGAGTTCAAACCGGACGTGGTACTGGTTCACGGTGATACCACCACCACGCTGGCGACCAGTTTGGCGGCGTTTTACCAGCGTATCCCGGTTGGGCACGTAGAGGCGGGTCTGCGCACCGGCGATCTTTACTCCCCGTGGCCGGAAGAGGCTAACCGCAAACTGACCGGTCATCTGGCGATGTATCATTTTGCCCCGACGGAAAACTCGCGTCAGAACCTGTTGCGCGAACTGCTGCCGGACGATCATATCTTCGTCACCGGCAACACGGTGATTGACGCGCTGTTCTGGGTTCGCGATCGGGTGATGGGTGATGCTGCATTGCATGACAGCCTGGCACAACGCTACCCGTTCCTGGATGCCAATAAAAAAATGATCCTGGTGACCGGCCACCGTCGTGAAAGCTTTGGCGGCGGGTTTGAGCGGATTTGCAGCGCGCTGGCAGAAATTGCCCGTTCGCATCCAGAGGTGCAGGTCGTGTACCCGGTGCATCTCAATCCTAACGTCAGCGAGCCGGTCAATCGCATTCTGAAAGGGATTGATAACATCATCCTGATCGACCCGCAGGATTACTTGCCCTTTGTCTACCTGATGGCTAACGCTTATATGATCCTGACCGACTCTGGTGGTATTCAGGAAGAAGCGCCGTCATTGGGCAAACCTGTGCTGGTGATGCGTGACACCACCGAACGACCGGAAGCGGTAGATTCGGGCACGGTGCGTCTGGTGGGAACCGACGTAGCCAAAATTGTTGATGCGGTTACCCGGTTGCTGACGGACGAAAACGAATATCACGCCATGAGCCGAGCGCATAACCCTTACGGTGACGGGCATGCCTGCCAACGTATTCTCGAAGCTTTGAAGAATCATCAGGTGACACTATGAGTTTTAACACTATTTCGGTTATCGGCCTGGGTTATATCGGTCTGCCAACGGCGGCGGCGTTTGCCTCCCGCAAGAAAAAAGTGGTGGGCGTAGATGTTAACCAACATGCGGTGGATACCATTAACCGTGGCGCGATCCATATCGTAGAACCCGATCTGGATAAAGTGGTGAAAGACGCGGTCGACGGCGGCTACCTGCAGGCGGTGACCAAACCCCTGGCTGCGGATGCTTTCCTGATCGCGGTGCCAACGCCGTTTAAAGGCGACCATGAGCCGGACCTGGCCTATGTTGAAGCGGCGGCCAAATCACTGGCGCCGGTGCTGAAAAAGGGCGACCTGGTCATTCTGGAGTCGACCTCTCCGGTGGGTGCCACCGAGCAGATGGCGCAGTGGCTGGCCGAGGCGCGTAGCGATCTCAGCTTCCCGCAGCAGGCGGGTGAAGCCGCAGATATCAATATTGCTTACTGCCCGGAGCGCGTGCTGCCAGGGCAGGTGATGGTTGAGCTAATTCAGAACGACCGCGTGATTGGTGGCATGACGCCAAAATGCTCGGAGCGTGCCAGCACGCTGTACAAGATTTTCCTCGAAGGCGAGTGTGTGATTACCAATTCACGCACTGCAGAGATGTGCAAACTGACCGAAAACAGCTTCCGCGATGTGAATATCGCCTTTGCCAATGAGCTGTCATTGATTTGCGCCGATCAGGGCATCAATGTTTGGGAGCTGATCCGTTTGGCAAACCGCCATCCGCGGGTGAATATCCTGCAGCCAGGTCCTGGCGTTGGCGGCCACTGCATCGCGGTCGATCCTTGGTTTATCGTGTCCCAGAACCCGCAGCAGGCGCGTTTGATCCATACTGCGCGCCTGGTGAATGACGGAAAACCTTTGTGGGTGGTTGATCGCGTCAAAGCGGCAGTGGCCGACTGTCTGGCCGCTACCGATAAACGCGCTTCAGAAGTGAAAATCGCCTGCTTTGGTCTGGCCTTCAAGCCAAATATCGACGATTTGCGTGAGAGCCCGGCGGTGGAAGTGGCGCATCTGATTGCCGATTGGCACGTGGGTGAAACCCTGGTGGTTGAGCCAAACGTCGAACAACTGCCGAAATCGTTGGTTGGTCACGTGACGCTGAAAGCGCTGGCCGACGCATTACAGCAGGCGGATGTGATCGTGATGCTGGTCGACCATAAGCAATTCAAGGCAATTAAGCCGGAAGAAATAAAACAAGCGTGGGTTGTGGATACCAAAGGAGTATGGCGTTGAAACGTATTTTAGTCACTGGTGGGGCTGGTTTTATTGGCTCAGCGGTCGTGAGGCACATTATCGAAGCCACGCAGGACAGTGTCCTGGTGCTAGACAAACTCACCTATGCGGGCAATCTGGAGTCGCTTTCAGTAGTTGCTGATAACCCACGCTATTCGTTTGAACAGGTCGATATCTGCGATCGCGCGGCGTTGGATCGGGTGTTTGCCGAGTATCAACCGGATGTGATCATGCACCTGGCGGCGGAAAGCCATGTTGACCGTTCTATCGACGGCCCGGCGGCTTTTATCGAAACCAACGTGGTGGGCACTTACACCATGCTGGAGGCGGCCCGTCATTATTGGCAGCCGCTGGATGCGGAGAAGAAACAAGGCTTCCGCTTCCACCACATTTCCACCGACGAAGTGTATGGCGATTTGCACGGTACGGAAGATTTGTTCACCGAAACCACGCCTTACTCGCCAAGCAGCCCGTATTCGGCCTCCAAGGCTTCCAGCGATCACCTGGTCCGCGCCTGGCTGCGCACTTACGGCCTGCCGACCCTGGTCACCAACTGTTCCAATAACTACGGCCCGTATCACTTCCCGGAGAAGCTTATCCCGCTGGTGATCCTCAATGCCGTTGCCGGTAAGCCATTGCCGGTGTATGGCAACGGGGCGCAGGTGCGTGATTGGCTGTATGTGGAAGACCACGCTCGTGCGTTGTACCAGGTGGTTACCGAAGGTGTGGTGGGGGAAACCTACAATATCGGCGGCCACAACGAGCGCAAGAATATTGAAGTGGTGCACACCATCTGTGATTTGCTGGAAGAGCTGGCACCTAACAAACCACAGGGCGTGGAGAAATACCGCGACCTGATTACTTACGTCAAGGATCGCCCGGGCCATGATATGCGCTACGCGATCGATGCCGGAAAGATTGACCGTGAATTGGGCTGGCGTCCGCAGGAAACCTTTGAAAGCGGCATTCGCAAAACGGTTTCCTGGTATCTGAACAATGAAACCTGGTGGCGTCGCGTTCAGGACGGTTCCTATACCGGTGAACGTTTGGGTTTATCCGACTAAAATTAGTCAGGGTTGCCTGAGTGGCTGCCCAGTGGATTTTTGGAGTAAGTATGAAAGGTATTATTCTGGCAGGTGGCTCCGGTACTCGGTTGCATCCTATTACCCGCGGCGTCTCCAAGCAGCTGTTGCCTATTTACGACAAGCCGATGATTTATTATCCGATGTCGGTGCTGATGTTGGCGGGGATCCGCGACATTTTGATTATTTCAACACCAGAAGATCTGCCGTCATTCCAGCGTCTGCTGGGGAATGGCGATCAGTTCGGTGTCAATCTCAGCTATGCCGCGCAACCAAAGCCGGAAGGCCTGGCGCAGGCATTCCTGATTGGTGAAGAGTTCATCAATGGCGACTCTTGCTGTCTGGTACTGGGTGATAACATTTTCTTCGGTCAATCTTTCAGTCCTAAACTGAAAAGCGTAGCGACACGTACCGAAGGTGCAACGGTATTTGGTTATCAGGTGATGGATCCTGAGCGCTTTGGCGTCGTGGAGTTTGATGAGAACTTCCGAGCGCTGTCTATCGAGGAAAAGCCGAAAAAACCTAAATCGGATTGGGCGGTGACAGGCCTGTATTTCTACGACAACCAGGTTGTCGAGTTCGCCAAACAGGTTAAGCCTTCGGAGCGTGGCGAGTTGGAGATCACCAGCATCAACCAGATGTATCTGGATCGTGGTGAGCTGACGGTTGAACTGTTGGGGCGTGGTTTCGCCTGGCTGGATACCGGTACGCATGACAGCCTGCTGGAAGCCAGCAGCTTTGTGCAGACGGTGGAAAAACGTCAGGGCTTCAAAATTGCCTGTCTGGAAGAGATCGCCTGGCGTAATGGTTGGCTGGACGATAAAGATCTGAAGCACGCCGCCAATGCCTTGTCCAAAACCGGTTATGGCAAGTATCTGCAGGACCTGTTGCATGCACGTCCACGCCACTATTGACCCCCTGGCCTGGGAAACCGAGTTTTTCGCCCTTAACAGCGCCAAACTCAATTTTTACGCTACGTCCCCGGCGCTCGCCGAGGACGGTCTGGCCGCCTATGCCTTGGTTCAGGCCAAAATTCCGGCACATCAAACTGCTTTGGCGGATGGCTTGGCCCGTTTGGGTTTCCAATTGGTAGAGGGTGAAGTCGATCTGGTGCTGAATACCGGCACGGAATGTGCATTACCTCTTACCGTGACGCCGCAGGCGATTCGTTCGGCGGTACCGGCCGATATCCCGGTGCTGCGTGCGGCTGCTGCCAGCGTATTTACCGCCAGCCGTTTCCGCGCCCCCTGGTATCACTCCCAGGATAGCGGCCGCTTTTATGCCGAATGGATAGAAAAGGCGGTATTGGGGACATTTGACCATCAGTGTCTGCTGGCACTGGACGATACTGGGCAGCCGGAAGGCTTTGTCAGCCTGCGTGAACTGGGTGACCAGGAGGCTCGAATCGGCCTGTTGGCGGCGTTCCCCGGCGCGGCAGGCAAAGGAATCGGCTCGCGATTGATGGCGGCGGCCATTGCAGAGTGCCGGTCGCTGCAGCGCCTGCGGGTTGCGACTCAGCTAGGTAACATCGGCGCACTACGGCTCTATCAACGACAGGGTGCTGTTATTGAAAGCACCTCGTATTGGTTATACAGAGGAAGACATGATCCCATTTAACGCACCACCGGTTGTTGGCACTGAACTTGACTATATGCAGGCTGCGATGGGCAGTGGCAAGCTGTGTGGTGACGGTGGTTTTACCCGTCGTTGCCAGCAGTGGATGGAACAGCGGTTTGGCAGCCCGAAGGTGCTGTTGACGCCGTCCTGTACCGCATCACTGGAGATGGCGGCGATCCTGCTGGATATCCAGCCGGGTGATGAAGTGATCATGCCAAGTTTTACCTTTGTTTCCACTGCCAACGCTTTTGTGCTGCGCGGTGCCACCGTGGTGTTTGTCGACCTGCGTCCGGACACCATGAACATCGATGAGAGCAAGATCGAAGCGGCAATCACTGATAAGACCCGCGCCATTGTACCGGTGCATTACGCCGGCGTGGCCTGCGAGATGGACACCATCATGGCGCTGGCGGCAAAGTACAAGCTGTTTGTGGTGGAAGATGCCGCGCAGGGCGTGATGTCCACCTACAAGGGGAAGGCGCTCGGTACCATCGGCCATATTGGCTGCTTTAGCTTCCACGAAACCAAAAACTACACCGCAGGCGGTGAGGGCGGTGCCACGCTGATTAACGATCCGGCGTTGATTGACCGGGCGGAAGTCATTCGGGAGAAAGGCACCAACCGCAGCCAGTTCTTCCGCGGCCAGGTGGACAAGTACACCTGGCGTGATATCGGCTCCAGCTATCTGATGTCAGATTTGCAAGCGGCCTATTTGTGGGGCCAATTGGAAGCCGCCGATCGCATCAATCAACGCCGTTTGGCACTGTGGCAGAAGTATTACGACAGTTTCCTGCCACTGGCCAAGGCGGGCCGCATTGTGCTGCCGACCATCCCGGCGGGCTGTGTGCAGAATGCCCATATGTTCTATCTCAAATTGCGCGATGTTGAAGACCGTACGGCGTTTATCGATTACATGAAAGAAGCCGAGATCATGACGGTGTTCCATTACATTCCGCTACATGATTGCCCGGCTGGCGATCGTTTCGGCCGCTTTGCCGGTGAAGATCGCTTCACCAGCCAAGAGAGCGCACGTCTGGTCCGTTTGCCATTGTTCTACAATATGACTGATATCACTCAGCGCACGGTGATCAATACCATTCTCAGCTTCTTCGCCTGATATGTCGCTGGCAAAAGCATCGATTTGGACCGCCGGTTCCACGCTGATCAAGATTGGCGTGGGACTGTTGGTGGTGAAACTGCTGGCGGTGGCGTTTGGCCCCAGCGGGGTTGGGCAGGCGGGTAACTTCCGCCAGTTGATTACCGTGCTGGGCGTGCTGTCCGGTGCCGGGATTTTTAACGGCATCACTAAGTACGTTGCCGAATACCATCAGGATCCGCAGCGGTTGAAACTGGCCGTCGGCACGGCGTCAACTATCGTGCTGGGCTTTTCCACGCTGTTGGCGCTGGGGTTCTTGTTCGCGGCAGAACCGATCAGTATCGGGCTGTTCGGCCATGCTGATTATGTTGGCGTGGTGCGGGCGGTGGCCTTTATTCAGATGGGCATTGCCTACGCCAACCTGTTTATGGCGGTGCTGAAGGGCTACCGCGATGCTATGGGCAATGCGCTGGCGGTGATTGGCGGCAGCCTGATTGGCGTGGTGGCCTACTACCTGTGCTTTAAGCTGGGTGGCTATGAAGGCGCGCTGGCGGGGTTGGCGTTGGTACCGGCATTAGTGGTGTTGCCCGCCGGCTTGATGCTGTGGCGGCGCAAAACCCTGCCGCTGAGCTATCTGGCGCTGGCATGGGACAAGGCGCTGGCCAGCCATCTCGGCAAGTTCACCATCATGGCGCTGATCACTTCAGTGACGCTGCCGGTGGCCTATGTGATGATGCGTAACCTGCTGGCCCGTGATTACGGTTGGGATGAGGTGGGGATTTGGCAGGGCGTCAGCAGCATTTCTGACGCGTATCTGCAGTTTATCACCGCTTCCTTTACCGTCTATTTGCTGCCGACGCTGTCGCGGTTGAAGGAAAAAAGTGCCATCTCTCAGGAGATTGTGCGCTCGCTGAAATTTGTGCTGCCTGCGGTGGCAGCGGCAAGTTTCACCGTCTGGCTGCTACGCGATTTCGCCATCTGGCTGCTGTTCACGGACAAGTTCGTCGCAATGCGCGATCTGTTCGCCTGGCAACTGGTGGGGGATGTGCTGAAGGTCGGTGCCTATGTGTTTGGTTACCTGGTTATCGCCAAGGCGTCGCTGCGTTTTTATATCCTGACCGAAGTCAGCCAGTTCCTGCTGTTGACGCTGTTCTCGCATTGGTTAATCCCCTTGCACGGCGCGCTGGGTGCGGCACAGGCTTACATGGCAACCTACATTGTGTATTTCACGCTCTGTAGCTGCGTATTTATTCTTTATCGTAGACGAGTATGACTACACTGATTCACGTATTGGGATCTGACATCCCGCATCACAATCAGACGGTGCTGCGTTTCTTCAACGACGTGTTGGCGAAGCGCCTGCCGTCCGATCAGACACGCCATTTCATGGTGGCCGCCAAAGATGCCGCCGCCTTGGGGCCGTTCCCTGAACTGAACATTGAATATCATCCGGATAAGAAAAGCCTGGCGATGGCGGTGATTGCCCGTGCCCAGGCCGATCGCAATGCGCGTTTCTTCCTGCATGGTCAGTTTAACCCGACGCTGTGGCTGGCATTGCTGAGCGGTAAAATCAAAGCCCAGCAGGTGAGCTGGCATATTTGGGGCGCCGATTTGTATGAAAACGCCACCAGTTGGAAATTCCGCCTGTTCTATTTGCTGCGCCGTATTGCACAGGGGCGGGTGGGGCACGTATTCGCGACCCGTGGCGATGTGATCCACTACCAGCAGCGACATGCCCGCGTACCGGCCTCCCTGCTGTATTTCCCGACGCGGATGGATCCGGCATTGACCGGTGTCAGCGTAGAGAAAAATCTGGCCGGGCCGATGACCATTCTGGTGGGGAACTCTGGCGATCGCACCAACCGCCACGTTGAGGCACTGAAAGCGATTCACCAGCAGTTTGGCCCAGATGTGCGCGTGATCCTGCCGATGGGCTATCCGGCTAATAACGACGCTTACATTGAACAGGTTCGCACTGCCGGGCTGGCGCTGTTCAGCGCCAAGAACCTGCAGGTACTGACGCAGCAGGTGGCGTTCGACGACTACCTGAATATCCTGCGTGAGTGCGACCTCGGTTACTTTATCTTTAACCGCCAGCAGGGGATTGGCACGCTGTGTCTGCTGATCCAGTTTGGCGTGCCGTTCGTGCTGAGCCGACAGAATCCGTTCTGGCAGGATCTGGCGGAGCAGCACTTGCCGGTGCTGTTCTACGGTGACTCGCTGGATGAGGCGGTAGTGCGTGAAGCGCAGCGCCAACTGGCCTCCGTCGATAAGCAGGCGATTGCCTTCTTTAATCCCAACTACGTTGATGGCTGGCAACAGGCATTAACCCTGGCGGCAGGGGATAATTCATGACGCTGGCGCAATTTGGCGGGTTATTCGTCGTCTACCTGATCGGTGCGTTGTTTGTTCTGACGTTGACCTACCAGGAGTTTCGGCGCGTCCGCTTTAATTTCAACGTCTTCTTTTCGCTGCTGTATTTGCTGACGTTTTACTTCGGCTTCCCGCTAACCTGCCTGTTGGTGTTTCAGTTTGACGTTGAGGTGGTGCCGGTAGAATTCTTGTTGTACGCCATCCTCTCGGCTACCGCGTTTTATGCGATTTACTACGTAAGCTATAAAACCCGGCTGCGAAAGCGTAGCGTGCAGCCGCGTAAACCGGTATTCAGCATGAACCGGGTTGAAACCCATCTGACCTGGATCCTGCTGGCATTGGTGGCGATGGTTACCGTCGGCATTTTCTTCCTGCAAAACGGCTTCCTGCTGTTCAAACTCAATTCTTACAGCCAGATCTTCTCCAGTGACGTGTCTGGCGTAGCGCTCAAGCGGTTCTTCTATTTCTTCATTCCGGCGATGCTGGTGGTGTATTTCTTGAAGCAAGATCTGCGAGCCTGGTTCTTTTTCCTGGCGGCGACGGTGGCTTTTGGCATCCTCACCTATGTGATTGTCGGCGGCACCCGCGCCAACATCATTATTGCCTTCTCACTGTTCCTGTTTATCGGCATTGTACGCGGCTGGATCTCGCTGTGGATGTTGGTGGCCGCGGGCGTGTTCGGTATTGTCGGCATGTTCTGGCTGGCGTTAAAGCGCTATAGCCTGGACGTCAGTGGCCCCGAAGCGTTTTATACCTTCCTTTATCTGACGCGAGACACTTTCTCGCCGTGGGAAAACCTGGCGTTATTGCTGCAAAACTACGACAAGATTGATTTCCAGGGGTTGGCGCCGATAGTGCGTGATTTCTACGTGTTCATTCCAGCCTGGCTGTGGCCGGGCCGACCGGACACGGTGTTGAACACCGCCAACTACTTCACTTGGGAAGTCCTGAATAACCATTCCGGCCTGGCCATTTCACCGACGCTGATTGGTTCGCTGGTGGTGATGGGCGGCGCGTTGTTCATTCCTGTTGGCGCGGTGCTGGTGGGGATGATCATCAAATGGTTCGACTGGCTGTATGAAATGGGCAAAAGCGAGTCGAATCCTTATAAAGCCGCCATATTGCAGGGTTTCTGCTTTGGTGCGGTATTCAACATCATCGTATTGGCGCGAGAAGGGGTGGATTCGTTTGTCTCGCGGGTGGTGTTCTTCTGCCTCATTTTCGGCGCCTGTTTGCTGATGGCAAAATTGCTGTATTGGCTGTTTGATACTGCCGGATTGATTAAGGTGCGGGTGCTGCGTTCGCGAACGCTGAGTCGTCCTGCTTCATCCGTGCAGGCCGACGGCCTTTTGTAAGGGTAATAACAAGATGGAAGCAAAAATCTCGGTGCCCAAATACGAGCTGCGCGGTTTCAGCCTGTGGGGATTTCGCGATATGGCGCAGTGCATGGATTTTCTGTTCGACGGTGGCCACGTAAAGCGAGGCACGCTGGTCGCCATGAACGCCGAAAAAATTCTGACGGCGGAACAGGATACTGAGCTGCATGCCTTGCTGGATGAGGCCGAGTACAAGTATGCCGACGGTATCAGCATGGTACGGTCAATTCGCCGGAAATATCCGGGAGCCGATGTGTCACGCGTAGCCGGAGCCGATCTGTGGGAAGCGCTGATGCAACGCGCCGGGCGTGAGGGTACGCCGGTGTTTCTGATTGGCGGCAAGCCGTCGGTGCTGGCAGAAACCGAACAGAAGCTGCGTAGCCAGTGGAATGTGAATTTGGTCGGTAGCCAGGACGGTTATTTCAAGCCGGAACAGCGTGAGTCGCTGTTTGAGCGTATCAGCGCCAGCGGTGCCGCCATAGTGACGGTTGCCATGGGGTCACCGAAACAGGAAATCCTGATGCGTGACTGTCGCAAGGTACACCCCCAGGCGTTGTATATGGGCGTAGGCGGGACCTACGACGTGTTCACCGGGCACGTGAAGCGTGCACCCAAGGTTTGGCAGAACCTCGGCCTGGAGTGGCTCTATCGGCTGCTCAGCCAGCCGAGCCGCATCGGGCGCCAACTGCGGTTGCTGAAATTCGTGAGTTACTATTATCGCGGCAAGATGTGATGAAGGTGCCGGGGCGGATTATTCTGTCCCGGCGCAACAAGTTGTTCAAATAACCTGCTTTGTGGCCAATTTTCCAACATTCTATAACCTCAGCCGCTAAACCCCCTTGTGTTTATTCCATAAAGTTTTAACTTGCGGTTTGCTTATAGCGGCAAAATGCGAAACGATACCGCCCTGAAATTACCCCCAGCTGTTGGCGCCTGATACGGCCGCGCTGAACGACGTTTTTCTCGCCGTAAGATAGCCCCATCACAAGTTGATGACCGCCAACGCGGCGGGAGATGATTTACGCTATTTTTCATTAAAACAATAACGACCGGTAACGGCCGGCATGCAGACACAATCAAAAGAATATTATCGAGGATTTATGCCACACACTGAAAAACCGCAAGGACTACACCGGGGGCTGGAAGCCCGGCATATCGAGCTGATTGCTCTGGGCGGCACCATTGGTGTCGGCCTGTTTATGGGCTCGGCCAGTACGCTGAAATGGGCGGGGCCGTCGGTGTTATTGGCTTATATCATCGCCGGGCTGTTCGTGTTCTTTATTATGCGTTCGATGGGCGAGATGCTGTTCCTGGAGCCGGTCGCGGGCTCCTTTGCTGTTTATGCACATAAATACATGAGTCCGTACTTTGGCTACCTGACTGCCTGGGGCTATTGGTTTATGTGGATTGCCGTCGGCATCTCGGAAATTACCGCCATTGGAGTCTACGTGCAGTTCTGGTTCCCGGAGATCCCGCAGTGGCTACCGGCGCTGATCGCCGTAGCGATGGTGGCGTTGGCTAATGTGGCGGCGGTACGCCTGTACGGCGAGCTGGAGTTTTGGTTTGCCATGATCAAGGTGACCACCATTATTGTGATGATTTTGGTGGGGCTGGGGGTGATCTTGTTTGGCTTTGGTAACGGGGGGCAGCCTATCGGTTTTGCCAACCTGACCGAACACGGTGGTTTCTTTGCCGGTGGCTGGAAGGGTTTCCTGTTTGCGTTGTGTATTGTCGTGGCATCCTATCAGGGGGTTGAACTGGTCGGTATTACCGCCGGTGAGGCCAAGAACCCGCAGGTCACGCTGAAACGCGCAATTAATAATATCCTGTGGCGCATCCTGATCTTCTACGTCGGCGCCATTTTTGTCATTGTCACCATCTTCCCATGGAACGGTATTGGCACCGCAGGCAGTCCGTTCGTGCTGACCTTTGCCAAAATCGGCATCGTTGCCGCCGCCGGTATCATTAACTTTGTGGTGCTGACCGCCGCACTCTCTGGCTGCAACAGCGGCATGTATAGCGGGGGGCGTATGCTGTACGCGTTGGCCAAGAACCGTCAATTGCCCGCCTCGCTGACCCGACTGTCTGCCAGCGGCGTGCCGGTGAACTGTATTGCCGTGACCATCGCCTGTTTGCTGGTCGGTTCCTGCTTGAATTATCTGATCCCCAATCCGCAGGCGGTGTTCGTCTACGTTTACAGTGCCAGCGTGCTGCCGGGCATGGTGCCGTGGTTTGTGGTGCTGATCAGCCAGCTGTATTTCCGCCGCGCCCACAAGGAAGCGATCAAAACCCACAGCTTTAAGTCAATTATGTTCCCCTATGTGAACTATCTGACCATCGCTTTCCTGGTCTGCGTGCTGATCGGCATGGGAATTAATCCGGATACGCGTATTTCTCTGCTGGTCGGGGCAATATTCTTAGCAGCAGTCAGTCTGTGCTACTTTGCTTTCGGTATGCACAAGAAACATCATCCGGCTGAAAAACGGACAGAAACCCAGCAATAACCGGTCAAAAGGGGCTACGGAGAGCCCTTTCCTGCGCGGGAGTGAGCAAAGCGTAATCAAACGCAACATTTCTGCGAAAAAGCACTAGACAGGATTGGGTTAAAACCGTAGTATCCCCTCCCGCAACGGCGCTATGCGCCCGTAGCTCAGCTGGATAGAGCGCTGCCCTCCGGAGGCAGAGGTCTCAGGTTCGAATCCTGTCGGGCGCACCATTAAGTTTGTGTGCAAGAGCTGCGGTGGTAGTATTACCGCGTGAAGTTAAGAAGTAATGGTGGCTATAGCTCAGTTGGTAGAGCCCTGGATTGTGATTCCAGTTGTCGTGGGTTCGAGTCCCATTAGCCACCCCACTTCCTAAGAGAAGTGAAGAATTGTAAGCTGTTTTGTGACTGTGCGAAGGTGGCGGAATTGGTAGACGCGCTAGCTTCAGGTGTTAGTGTTCTTACGGACGTGAGGGTTCAAGTCCCTCTCTTCGCACCACACACAAAATGTCTAATAAATTTAATATTTACATAGACATAAGCGACAAAATTCGGTAGTATCTGCAACAAGAAATCGGCGAGTAGCGCAGCTTGGTAGCGCAACTGGTTTGGGACCAGTGGGTCGGAGGTTCGAATCCTCTCTCGCCGACCACATTCAAGAAAACCCGCTTTTAGCGGGTTTTTTTACATCTGTAGTTTATAGGATGAGCACCTCCGAAGGAGGTTTGAGCCGAGCGCAGCGAGACAACGTTGCTTTAGCAACGGCCCGCAGGGCAGCATCGCAGATGCAGTCATCCTCTCTCGCCGACCACCTTCAGAAAAGCCCGTTCAGCAATGAACGGGCTTTTCGCTTTCTGCCATTCAGTAAACCTCACTTTTAACTTCCTGCGGTCCTGCTTTTTGTTTCTGGAGCCGTGTTGGCTTTCAGCGACATCGGCACGGCGCATTGTCGCCAGGTTGAGACATATAACATCATGATTTAATACGATAAAAATCACTTTGGCTTAAGTCGTCGTTATAAGGCGACATATCTGCTGGGGTCAGGGAGAGGGTGGGGTAATACCCGATGAGAGGCGATAAATTTAATATGACGCTTAAATTGCTTTTAATTCATAGTTTTAGTTTATTTCCTTCAGGCTGAACGGCACTTCTCCCAAAGTTGGCACGCCAAGTGCTATATCTATTCCGTAGATGCTCATTCCACCTCTTATGTTCGCCTTAGGCTTCATAAACCCTGGGAATGACGCAGAGCCGATTTAGGGTGCCTATTGCCCACCAGAACGATGTCAGCGTTGCTTGCAACCCGACATCACACTCCGGGCATAACGTTGAGTGAGGCACCGCCCCTGTTGTCCTAGACCTGATTGCTTTTTTATACACTTGCCACCGCGGCAAGTGTTTTTTTTTGCCGGTAGATAATCGACAGGCGAAAAAAAAGCGCGGCATCAATGCCGCGCTTTGATCACTCGATATTGCCGCTATGAATCGCCGTTCTGCTTCAGGGTCAACATCAGGCCTTCACGACGCATCTGGGCAGCCTCATCGGAGCGGTGCAGCTTATCCAGTACGTCCGCCAGCCAGGCGTAGTCGTAGGCATCCGGACGCTGTTTCAGCGCTTCCCGGAATGCATCGGCAGCCTGTTGCCACTCACCGTGTTTCATCAGCAACTGACCCAGCGTGCTGTTCAGCAGCGGTGTGGCGCCATGCTGTTTCACCTGCTGGCGCAGCGCTTTCTCCAACTGTTGCGGATTGCCGGACTTCAGACGCGGGATCAACAGCACCAGACGCTCATCGTATTGGCGCTTCAGGCTATCGAGCACGATTTCCTGTGCCAGCTCGTGGTCATTGCATTCAATCAGGTGATCCACCATCGCAATTTGCAGTGGAACTTCATGGCGCGTTTTGCGGCTTTGATCTTTCCACCAGCGTTTCAGACCGTCGCTGCCTTCATCTGCCATGGCCTGATTCATCAGGCCAATATAGGCCTGCTGCTGCAGGGCCTGCAGTTCAGCCTCGGTATGCAGGTTAATCTTGCTCATCGACGGCAGGATCTCCAGCAACGAGGCAAAAGCGCCAGTGCGCAGATAAGCCAGTTCCGCCAGACGCAACACTTCCGGATGACGCGGTGCCTGGTTCAGCAGGCGATCGACACCGTGACGTGCAGCATGGTTTTCTCCCTGCGCCAGTTGGATGCGCACGCGGGTGATATCTACCGGCAACTGGTCGGTATCGGCGGCTTCGGCGGCACGTTCCAGGTACTGGTTAGTGCGGAAGTCGTCACCGCGTTGCTGTGCAGCTTCGGCAGCCAGCAGGTAGTTCACCACCGGCTGTTCGGCGTGATCGGCATTGCGCGTCAGCAGTTTTTCGACCTGCTTGTAATCGCCTTCGGCCAGTTTGATCAGCGCGGCCTTGGTTTGCTTGCGCGCGCGGCTACGTTTGCGGCCCAGGAACCAGCCGCGGGTACGTGCGCCGGTGCGGAAGACGCGGCGCAGGATCCATTCGATCACCAGCAGCACGACAAACAGCAGGACGCCCATGATCACCAGGCCGGTGACGCTGGTTTCGATATTGTAGTTATCGGTCTGAATCAGCACATAGCCCTGATGGCCGGCCAACATCGGCCCGACCACCACGCTTGCGATCAGCACCAGGAACAGAAATAGCACGCGTAACATGGCTTATCCCTCCTGGTGGGCAGCAGGGGACTGGGTCATCAGATTGCGCACCCGGGTCTGCATCAGTTTTTCCAGCAGTGGCTGGCTTTTCAGCTGATCCGGCACGTCCATGGTGATCGACTGCTGGCTCAGGGTATCCAACTCTTCCAGGAAAGCTTTCGTGGCCGGGTCGGTAGTATCGAAATAGGCGCGGACCCAGGTAGAGATGGTTTCCAGCGACTGTTTATACACTTCGTTCTGGTGGCGTGGAATTGCCTGCGCGGCCACCAGCAGGCGTGAACGGATATTTTCACGCAGGTAAATATCCTGATTCGGTGCCAGCAGCGGTTCGGCACTGCTATCACGGCGGCGAACGGTAATAAAGTCGGCCATAAAGTTGTGCCAGCTTTTGGTCAGGTTTTGCCGCCACTCGCCGATCGAACTGGATAGCTCGCTGCTGTCCTGATCCATCGGTGATTCGTCATTGTCGTTATCCGCCAGGCGCAGGTTATCAACCTGATTGGATAACTGATTGGTCTTGAGAATGATGCCGTCGAAATCTACCTGGGTCAGAGTGGACAGCGTGCTGACGTCTTCGGTAATCGCCCGGCGCACTTCGAGCAGGCTCGGATCGTTCATGTCTGCCAGGCTGGCATCGGCGCTTTTCAGCAGAGCGGCGGCGGTGGTGACGTCCTGATCGCTCCACAGTTTACGGCCGGCCATTTTCACCAGGAAATCGGCCTGTGCCAGTAACCAGGTCTTGGCATCGCTGCCGGAGATGATGGCGACTTTTTCTTGCAGCTCATTCAGTTGTCGCGTCAGGGTCGCTTGCTCGCGGTCAGCGGCATCCAGCGTTTTACCCTGTTGCTGCAACAGACCTTCCAGCGCGCTTCTTTCCTGCTGTTGGCTCTGCTTCAGCGCTTCCAGCTGTTGCTGCAAGGTTTGATTGGCGGCGATCAACTGCTGTGCCTGTTGATGTGTGTGGTAATAGCCGCCGGCGCCCAGGGCAATGACCAGCACGATGGCGATCGCGCCCAGTACTGGACCGGTATTTTTACCTTTACGCTTGTCAGCGTCGGGTGGCTTGGGGCTATCAGCCACTGGGGTTGGCTCTTCAACCGGGGCGGAGGGGGTATTTTGTTCCGTCATAGTGGCACATCCCATAGTCAGGTTTATTGTAGCGCGCGGATCAGCGCGTCATTATCGGCGTTATCAGCTACCCGAATTGTGCTCCAGCCCAATTCCTGGGCGAGGGTAGCCAGGCGTTCGCTCACCACTACCAGGCGGCAACACAACAGCCACGATGAACGGTAGTAATCAGGAACTAAAGTATAGAGCTGTTGTAACATTTCACCGCTGGTGACTACCAGCGTATCAACACCGGCACGCTGCCAGTGGGCGCTTTGCTCGCTGCCATCATAGTGCACCGGGCTGCGTTGATAACATTCATAATAGCTGACGGCGGCACCACGTTCACTCAGGCTGTTGCCAAGCAGCTCGCGCCCGCCGTTGCCGCGCAGGATCAGCGCCTGCTTGCCGTCCAGCTTCTGTAAGGCAGGTAATAGAAGCAGCGTTTCGCTGATCTCCTGCTCACGTGGGTACTCCACCGGCAGGCTGCTGATGCGGTGCATCGCCAGCGCGGTGTTGCGACCGATAGCATAATAGGCCAGCCTGGCAGGCCATGGCAGCCCAACGCGACCCATCACCGAGTTGGCGTAGCTGACTGAATGCTGCGACAGGATAAACACCAAATCGCCATCATTAAGTTGCTGCAGCGCCTGTGGCAGTTTGGGCAGATCGCCGCCTGGGGCGAAGTCGATCAACGGGGCATGATAGGCAACCCGGCCGAGCGCGCGCAGTCGGCTCACCAATTGCTCTCCCGAAGGAGAAGGGCGGGTTACCAGGATCGTCATGCCGGGGGATTCCCTTGATAAACATCCTGCAGAATTTCACGGGCACCCTGTGCCAGCAACTCTTCCGCCAGCTCAACGCCCATTTGTTCCGCTTGCGCGGCGGGGCCGCGACGTTCGCCACGCACCATCTGGCTGCCGTCCGGGGAGCCGACCAATGCACGCAGCCACAGGCTGTCGCCGTCCAGTTCGGCATAGCTGCCAATCGGCACCTGGCAACCGCCTTCCAGTCGGGTATTCATCGCCCGTTCGGCGCGAACACGAGTTTCGGTTACGGCGTGATTGAGTGGAGCCAACAGCGCGCGGGTGGTTTCATCGTCAAGGCGGCATTCAATGCCCACTGCACCCTGACCGACGGCCGGCAAGCACTCTTCCGGGCTCAGCGGGCTACGGATGCGTTGTTCCAGGCCCAGGCGTTTGAGCCCGGCGACCGCCAGAATAATGGCGTCGTAGTCGCCGTTGTCCAGTTTTGACAACCGGGTACCGACGTTGCCGCGCAGGTCACGCACGATCAGGTCCGGACGACGTTCACGTAACTGGCACTGACGGCGCAGGCTGGAGGTGCCGACCACGCTGCCCAGCGGCAGTTGATCGAGCGAGGCGAAACGATTGGATACAAATGCGTCACGCGGATCGTCACGCTCACAAATGGTCACCAAACCCAGGCCCGCGGGAAAATCTACCGGCACGTCTTTCATCGAATGGACGGCGATATCCGCGCGGCCATCCAGTAACGCCAGCTCAAGTTCCTTAACAAACAGCCCTTTACCGCCGACTTTCGCCAGCGGCGTATCCAGAATAATGTCGCCCCGCGTGACCATCGGCACCAGTTCGACCTGCAGGCCAGGGTGGCTGGCCATCAGACGCTGCTGCACATAATGTGCCTGCCAGAGAGCGAGTGGGCTTTGTCGGGTGGCAATTCGAATAATTTTGTCTAACATGCTTGTTACCGTTTTTATAATTCGCTGTTCATCCTACCACTGAGTGTGAAAACTGTCAGTGCAAGAAGCCACAGGCGAATAAAGGACAACGGAATCAACGGGACGTGTGATGTGTTTTGGGGCAGTTAACACTGCGGGTAAATCGTTTGGAGTGGCGCAACAATAATAGTGAAGCGTTACCTCCTTTACGGTCAATCAGCAAGGTGTTAGATTGATCACGTTTCCAGCAATAAGTTGCCAAATATTCTTCCAACACTAACGGCGCTTATGGAATACGGGTTTTTTTCTAAATACCGGGATAATCAGGCGAGACGTCTTGTACCTCTACATCGAGACACTGAAGCAGAGACTGGATGCGATCAATCAATTACGCATCGATCGCGCCCTAGCGGCCATGAAGCCCGCGTTCCAACGGGTATACAGTCTGCTGCCTACCTTACTGCACCACCACCACCCACTGATGCCAGGTTATCTGAACGGTAACGTTCCCCATGGCGTCTGTATCTACACGCCTGATGAAACCCAGCAAGAATACCTCAACGATTTAGAAGACAAATGGGGCAGCCCGTTTGACAAGCTGGCCAGCGGTGAACTGCCGATTACCGGGGTTTATTCGATGGGCAGCACGTCGTCGATCGGCCAGAGTTGCAGCTCGGATCTCGACATCTGGGTGTGCCACCAGTCCTGGCTGGACAACGAAGAGCGTAACCGCCTGCAGCAGAAATGCAGCCTGTTGGAAAAGTGGGCGGCGTCGATGGGGGTGGAAGTCAGCTTCTTCCTGATCGATGAAAACCGCTTCCGCCATAACGAAAGTGGCAGCCTGGGCGGTGAAGACTGCGGTTCCACCCAACATATCCTGCTGCTGGACGAATTTTACCGCACCGCGGTGCGCCTGGCCGGCAAACGCATTTTGTGGAACATGGTGCCGGGCGAAGAAGAAGCGCATTACGATGAGTATGTGCTGTCGCTGTACTCGCAAGGTGCGCTAACGCCGAACGAGTGGCTGGATCTCGGCGGCCTGAGCACGCTGTCGGCGGAAGAATACTTCGGCGCCAGCCTGTGGCAGCTGTACAAAAGCATCGACTCGCCTTACAAGGCGGTGTTGAAGACCCTGCTGCTGGAAGCCTATTCCTGGGAATACCCGAATACCCAGCTGTTGGCGATGGACATCAAGCAACGCCTGCATCAGGGCGAAATCGTCTGCTTCGGTCTCGACTCCTACTGTATGATGCTCGAACGCGTTACGCATTATCTGAATGAAATCAACGATACCACCCGCCTCGATCTGGTCCGCCGCTGTTTCTACCTGAAAGTCTGTGAAAAACTTTCGCGCGCTAATGCCTGCGTCGGCTGGCGTCGTGAGATCCTCAGCCAGTTGGTCAGCGAATGGGGCTGGGACGAAGAGCGTCTGGCGATCCTGGATAACCGCGCCAACTGGAAAATCGAACGGGTGCGTGAAGCGCACAACGAACTGTTGGATGCGATGATGCAAAGCTATCGCAACCTGATCCGCTTTGCCCGTCGTAATAACCTCAGCGTCAGTGCCAGCCCGCAGGATATCGGCGTGCTGACCCGCAAGCTGTACGCCGCGTTTGAAGCGCTGCCCGGCAAGGTGACGTTGGTGAACCCGCAGATCTCGCCGGACCTGTCAGAAGACGATTTAACCTTTATTCACGTGCCGATTGGCCGCGCCAACCGCACCGGCTGGTACCTGTACAATCAGGCACCGGCCATGGACTCGATCGTCAGCCATCAACCGCTGGAATATAACCGCTACCTGAACAAACTGGTGGCCTGGGCCTATTTCAACGGCCTGCTGACGCCGAAGACCCGTTTACACATCAAGAGCGGCAATCTGTGCGATACCGCCAAACTGCAGGAACTGGTGGCCGACGTGTCGCACCACTTCCCGCTGCGGCTGGCCGCACCTACGCCAAAAGCCTTGTACAGCCCGTGTGAAATTCGCCATCTGGCGATTATCGTCAATCTGGAAAACGATCCGACCGCCGCCTTCCGCAATCAGGTGGTGCATTTCGATTTCCGCAAGCTTGACGTGTTCAGCTTCGGCCAGCAGCAGCAATGCCTGGTGGGCAGTATCGACCTGCTGTACCGCAACTCCTGGAACGAAGTGCGTACTCTGCATTTCAGCGGTGAGCAATCGGTGTTGGAAGCCTTGAAGACCATTCTTGGCAAAATGCATCAGGACGCCGCCCCGCCGGAATCGGTAGAAGTATTCTGCTACAGTCAGCAT
This sequence comes from Serratia myotis, assembly GCF_027474885.1. Classification (NCBI taxonomy): domain Bacteria; kingdom Pseudomonadati; phylum Pseudomonadota; class Gammaproteobacteria; order Enterobacterales; family Yersiniaceae; genus Serratia; species Serratia myotis. The sequence goes on from NZ_CP099707.1 coordinate 174,472, forward strand.
CTGCGCGGCCTGATCCGTACCCGCATCCAGCAATTGGTGTCGGAGTGCATTGAACTGCGCCTGTCGAGTACCCGACTGGAGCCGGGCCGCTTTAAAGCGGTACGCGTTGCCGGTCAGACCTGGGGCCTGTTCTTCGAACGGTTAAGCGTATCGGTACAGAAGCTGGAAAACGCGGTGGAATTCTATGGCGCTATTTCCAACAACAAATTGCACGGCCTGTCGATCAAAGTGGAAACCGATCAGGTGCATTTGCCGCCGGTTGTGGATGGCTTCGCCAGTGAGGGGATCATTCAGTTCTTCTTTGAAGACACCTCGGACGACAAGGGCTTTAACATCTATATTCTGGATGAGTCGAACCGGGTTGAGGTTTACCACCATTGTGAAGGCAGTAAAGAAGAGCTGGTGCGTGACGTCAGCCGTTTCTATTCTTCCTCGCACGATCGCTTCACCTACGGCTCCAGCTTTATCAACTTCAATTTGCCGCAGTTCTACCAGATAGTGCAGCTTGATGGCCGCACTCAGGTGATCCCGTTCCGCAGCAACGTGTTGTCGAGCCTGTGTGTGCCGCTGACCGATGGTTCCGCTCAGCCGCTGAAACAGCAGTTCCAGCTACACTGACATTACAGGGGCTCGCGTTTGCTGAACCCCTGTGAATGCCGTTATTTTCAGGCAAATTTCACTGCTTCGCCTGCCTGCGCGCTGGCAGCTTCGCTCAGCAACGGGTAGAAGGCGCGATCGCTGCGATCGCAGAGCCACACGCCATCACGGTAGTTAAAGTGATAGCCGCCGGTCTTGGTCGCCAGCCAAACCTGATGCAGTGGCTCCTGGCGATTGATGACAATTTTGGTGCCATTTTCGAAGCTTAACGTCATTACGCCGCCGTTAGTTTCGTAATCGATATCCGCATCGCCAGCAAAATCGTCCAGTGTCTCTTCAATATTAAGCATCAGTTGGTCAGCTAACTGGTGAAACTCACTGTCGTTCATATTCAATTCCTATTGCTTTTCATGATCCACCTGCGATTATAGAGACCTTGGACGCATGAATTACAGGCATTAATGCAAATGAAAAAACAACTACGCTATGCGCTGATGGCAGTTCTGCTTGCCGGGCTCTCCGGCTGTGGTCTGAAAGGCCCGCTGTACTTCCCTCCAGCCGATCCGGCCAGCACTAAGAAACCGGCCACTCAGGTTCAGACTGGCGAGCAGGTACAGAAAAATCAGCAGGAACTTTCCAGCTCTCAGCAAAAACCGTCGATGAGCGCTCAGTAACACCTTGTTTGCGGCGGCACAGGCCACCGCAAACCAAGACGGATAGCGGAGTATGATATGCAGTTCTCCAAAATGCACGGTCTGGGCAACGACTTTATGGTGGTCGATGCCGTTACACAGAATGTCTATTTTTCACCCGAGCTGATCCGCCGTTTGGCCGATCGGCACCTGGGCGTTGGCTTTGACCAGCTGCTGGTGGTAGAACCGCCTTACGATCCGGAACTGGATTTCCACTACCGTATTTTTAACGCCGACGGCAGTGAAGTGGCGCAGTGCGGTAACGGCGCTCGCTGTTTTGCCCGCTTTGTGCGGCTGAAAGGGCTGACCAACAAGCGCGATATTCGCGTGAGTACCCAGACCGGGCGCATGGTGCTGAGCGTCACCGATGATGATCTGGTGTGCGTGAATATGGGCGAGCCGAACTTCGATCCTCAGACTGTGCCCTTCCGCGCGACCAAAGAAGAAAAGACTTACATCATGCGTGCGGCGGAGAATACGGTGCTGTGCGGCGTGGTGTCGATGGGCAACCCGCATTGTGTTTTACAGGTAGATGAGGTAAAAACCGCCAAGGTGGAGTTGCTCGGCCCGGTGCTGGAAGGGCATGAGCGTTTCCCTGAGCGGGCCAATATTGGTTTTATGCAAGTTGTCAGTCGTGAGCACATCAAACTGCGCGTGTATGAGCGCGGTGCCGGCGAAACCCAGGCCTGCGGAAGCGGTGCCTGTGCGGCGGTGGCCGTGGGGATCCAACAGGAATTGCTGTCGGAAGAGGTGCATGTAGAACTGCCGGGCGGCAGCCTGCATATTCGCTGGAAAGGACCGGGCAGCCCGTTGTTTATGACCGGCCCGGCAACCCATGTATATGACGGATTTATTCATCTATGAAGAGCGTTGAGGACCAGGCTGTCGCAGGCATTGAGCTTGACGACGACGCCGTGATGCAGTTTCTGCTGCAAAACCCGGATTTCTTTATCCGCAACGCGCGGTTGGTGGAACAGATGCGCGTTCCCCATCCCGTTCGCGGTACCGTGTCGTTGGTCGAGTGGCATCTGGCCCGCCAGCGTAATCATATCAACCGGCTGGAAGAAGAAATTACCCTGCTGATGGAGCAGGCCAGCGCCAACGAAACGCTGTTTGCCAGCCTGCTGCATTTACAGGCCAATCTGGCTACCGCCGACAGCCTGCAGGATATGCTTAACCGCCTGCAGCGTTGGGCGCGCGGTTTCGGTTTGGCCGGTGCCAATATCCGCCTGTTTTCCGAAAGCTGGAAAATCGGTGCGCCTTCCGATTTCACCCACCTTGCCCTGACGCGTTCGTCGTTTGAACCGCTGCGCATTCAGCGCCTGGGTGACCAACAGCATTTCCTCGGCAGCCTGAATGGCCCTGAGTTGCTGTTGTTACTGCCGCAGGCCAAGCTGGTCGGCTCGGTAGCGCTGTCGATGCTGGGTGAAGACGGCGAGCTGGGTATGGTGATCTTCAGCAGCCGCGATACGCAACACTATCAACAAGGCATGGGCACGGTGATGCTTAATCAACTGGCGCGCATGTTACCGGAACTGCTGGAACGTTGGGTCGAACGCGCATGACTCCGCTGGCGGCCAGCCTGCAACAGCCGGTGGACGCTTTTTTGCGCTATCTGAAGGTCGAGCGTCAGCTTAGCCCGCTCACCCAGTTGAGTTATTCACGTCAACTGCAGGCGCTGATGGTGCTGGCGCAGGAGATAGGCGTGACGGAGTGGCCGGTGCTGGACGCCGCCAAAGTCCGCCAGCTTGCGGCACGCAGTAAGCGCGCCGGGCTACAGTCATCCAGCCTCGCGCTGCGCCTGTCGGCGTTGCGCAGTTTTCTCGACTGGCAGGTCAGCCAGGGTATGCTGATTGCCAACCCCGCCAAAGGGATCCGAACGCCCCGCAGCGGCCGTCATCTGCCGAAAAATATCGACGTCGATAAAATGAATCAGCTGCTGAATATCGATCTTAACGATCCCCTGGCGGTACGCGATCGCGCCATGCTCGAAGTCATGTACGGTGCCGGGCTGCGTCTTTCTGAACTGGTGGGTCTGGATTGTCGCCATGTCGATCTGGCCGCCGGTGAAATCTGGGTGCTGGGTAAGGGCAGTAAGGAACGCAAGCTGCCGGTGGGGCGGACTGCGGTGACCTGGCTTGAACACTGGCTGGCGATGCGCGATCTGTTCGGGCCATCAGACGACGCGATGTTTCTGTCCAATCAGGGCAAACGCATCTCGACCCGTAACGTGCAAAAGCGTTTTGCCGAGTGGGGCGTCAAACAGGGCGTTAACAGTCACATTCATCCGCACAAGCTGCGCCACTCGTTTGCTACCCATATGTTGGAGTCCAGTGGCGACCTGCGAGCGGTGCAGGAACTGCTCGGTCACGCCAACCTGACCACCACCCAAATCTACACCCACCTCGACTTTCAACATCTGGCCAACGTGTACGATGCCGCGCATCCACGTGCCAAACGGGGGAAATCCTGATGCATTTTTATCGTCCGTTGCGGCCGCTGGCGGCGCTGACCTTTGATCTGGACGACACGCTGTACGACAACCGCCCGGTGATCAAACAGACCGAGCTGCAGTCGGTGGCCTTTCTGCAGAACTATCATCCCGGGCTGAACCACTTCCAGTCGGCGGATTTTCATCGCCTGCGCCAGGAACTGCGTGAACAGGATCCGGAGATTTATCATGATGTCACCCAGTGGCGCTGGCGCGCTATCCATTTGGCGCTGAGCCGTCAGGGGCTACGTGATGCCGAAGCTGCCGACGGTGCCGACGCGGCGATGCAGAACTTTGCGCTGTGGCGCAGCCGTATCGAAGTACCGGACGCGACACATGCTACGTTGAAGGCGCTGGGCGAACGTTTTCCGCTGGTGGCTATCACCAACGGCAATGCCGATCCGGCGCTGTGCGGGCTGGATGGTTACTTCCAGTTTGTGCTGCGTTCCGGGCCGGATGGCCGCGCCAAGCCCTATCAGGACATGTATCAACTGGCCGCTGAGCGGTTAGGTGTTGCCCCTGAAAGCATTCTTCACGTGGGTGATGATTTGACCACCGACGTCGCCGGGGCATTGCGCTCCGGCCTGCAGGCCTGTTGGATCAACGACCGCCAGCGCAGCCTGATGCAGGCCGCCGACAGCCGTCTGCTACCACATATTGAGATTTCGCAGTTGGCATCGCTGACAGCATTGTTATAATCCCTGCCAGAACTCTGTATAAATTCCCAGTGGAATCGCGTCTCTGACGCGCTTTCCCTTACCAATTAATGGTGCCTATGGACGTTTCCGATCTGCTCGACAGCCTGAATGAAAAACAACGCGAAGCCGTGGCGGCGCCACGTGGCAACCTGTTGGTACTGGCCGGCGCGGGCAGCGGTAAAACCCGGGTACTGGTGCATCGCATTGCCTGGCTGCTGTCGGTAGAGAACTGCTCGCCGTATTCGATTATGGCGGTGACGTTCACCAACAAAGCGGCGGCGGAAATGCGCCACCGTATCGAACACCTGATTGGCACCAGCCAGGGCGGCATGTGGATCGGAACCTTCCACGGCCTGGCTCATCGGCTGCTGCGTGCTCATCATTTGGATGCCAACCTGCCGCAGGATTTCCAAATCCTCGACAGTGACGACCAGTTCCGCCTGCTTAAACGCATCGTCAAAGCGCTGAATATCGATGAAAAACAATGGCCGCCGCGTCAGGCGATGTGGTACATCAACGGCAAAAAAGATGAGGGCCTGCGTCCACAGCATGTTGAAACCTACAACAACCCGGTGGAGGCGACCTGGCTGCGAATCTACCAGGCCTACCAGGAAGCCTGCGATCGCGCCGGGCTGGTGGACTTTGCCGAACTGTTGCTGCGCGCCCATGAGCTGTGGCTGAACAAGCCACATATCCTCAATCATTACCGCGAACGCTTCACCAACGTGCTGGTGGACGAGTTTCAGGATACCAACAGCATCCAGTATGCCTGGATCCGCCTGCTGGCCGGCAATAACAGCAACGTGATGATTGTCGGTGACGATGACCAGTCGATCTACGGCTGGCGCGGCGCTCAGGTGGAGAATATCCAACGCTTCCTGAAGGATTTCCCCGGTGCGCAAAGCGTGCTTTTGGAACAGAACTACCGTTCGACCAGCAATATCCTGAAGTCGGCCAACACCCTGATCGCCAACAACGGCGGCCGCATGGGTAAAAACCTGTGGACTGAAGGGGGCGAAGGCGAACCTATCTCCATCTACTGCGCCTTTAACGAGCTCGACGAGTCGCGCTTTGTGGTGGGCCGTATCAAAGCCTGGCAGGAAAACGGCGGTGCGCTGAATGACTGCGCCATCCTTTATCGTAGTAACGCCCAGTCACGCGTGCTGGAAGAGGCACTGCTGCAAACGGCGATGCCATATCGCATTTACGGCGGGCAACGCTTCTTCGAGCGTCAGGAGATCAAAGATGCCCTGGCCTACCTGCGGCTGATAGCCAACCGCAACGACGATGCTGCCTTCGAACGCGTGGTGAATACGCCGACGCGCGGCATTGGCGACCGGACGCTGGACGAGGTGCGCCGCACGGCCCGCGATCGTCAATTGACCATGTGGCAGGCTACCCGCGTGCTGCTACAGGACAAAGTGCTGGCCGGGCGTGCGGCATCCGCGCTGCAACGCTTTACCGAACTGTTGGACTCACTGGCGCACGAAACCGCCGATATGCCGTTGCACGTCCAGACCGACCGGGTGATCCGCGACTCGGGGCTGTTCATCATGTATGAGCAGGAGAAGGGCGAAAAAGGTCAGGCACGTATCGAAAACCTTGAAGAACTGGTGACGGCAACGCGTCAGTACAGCTATCAGGATGAAGATCAGGATCTGATGCCGCTGCAGGCGTTTCTGTCACACGCTGCGCTGGAAGCGGGCGAGGGGCAGGCCGATGCTTATCAGGACGCAGTACAGTTGATGACCCTGCACTCGGCCAAGGGGCTGGAGTTCCCGCAGGTGTTTATCGTCGGTATGGAAGAGGGGATGTTCCCGAGCCAGATGTCACTAGACGAAGGCGGCAGGCTGGAAGAAGAGCGCCGCCTGGCCTACGTTGGTCTGACCCGCGCCATGCAGAAACTGACGCTGACCTATGCCGAAACACGTCGTCTGTACGGCAAAGAGGTTTATCACCGGCCTTCACGTTTCATCGGCGAACTGCCGGAGGAGTGTGTGGAAGAAGTGCGTTTGCGCGCCAGCGTATCGCGCCCGGTGAGCCATCGTCGCATGGGCACGCCGATCAGCGAAAACGACACCGGTTACAAGCTGGGCCAGCGCGTGCGCCATCCCAAGTTTGGTGAAGGGACCATCGTCAATCTGGAAGGCAGCGGCGAACACAGTCGGCTGCAGGTTGCTTTCCCGGGTGAAGGGATCAAGTGGCTGGTGGCTGCCTACGCCCGTCTGGAGACAGTTTAAGCTCTGGCGCTAACAGGGGCGAATGGACCCGCCCCTGCAGCCACATCAAACAGAACGGGTATAGCGATCGCCAATCTGCGCGGTAGCATACCAACGCATCACTGCTTCAGTACCCTCAGCCCCTTCCTGCGGTGCCCACGGCATGCAGTCTTCTTCCGACAGAGCCTGATAGGGTCCTTGTTTCACTTCGAACACCACGCCGCCCGGATCAACCGACAGCACGGCATGCCAGGTAAACGCCGGCATCTCCAGCACTTTGGTTTCTTCGCCAAGCAGGGTGCGTTGGGTGACGACGCCGTCCTCGTCAAACTGCAACACCACAAAGCGGCCGCGCAGCGGCGTCAGCAGTTCCCAGGTTTGCGGATGGCGGTGGGGACGGATATAGGTGCCGGGTTCCATGGCAATCGCCAGCCGTTGCACCGGGTCGCTCAACTCTTCGTGTAAGGTACGGTGCGCGCGCAGGCGTGCCACTTTAGCGGCCTGTTCACTCATCGCCGTCAGGTCGTGGGCGGTAATCTGTTTCATCAGTAAAGTCCGCAAGCTTATCGTGGCCTAATCTTAGCAACATTCCTGTGCGTGGTCAGAGATCGCCGCGACTATTTCGTTACTGTTTATCGTGGATTAAGCCGATTCTGCCCCATGGGTTATGGCGATGAATTGTTGCGCAATTATCGAACCTAACCGGTTGACAGACTTTTTCTTCTCGGCGTAACATGCGCGCACTATTATCAATGAGGACATACGCCTTGGACACACCCAGTAGATACTGGCTCACTGACCTGGACAACAACAGGTACAACTTCTAAGGCTATCCCATTGAGCTGATAGCCTTCGTGGTTGTCGGCGACCGCTTATGTGTCGCTATGAGTCAGATCCTTCATGGTCTGAAACAAGCTGGTGATACAACATCCCCCCTGTTTCTGTGCTTCCACGCGTTGTTTACCCCTGTCACCCCAAGGGAGTTTTAGCAGATGCTGAGCGCGTTTAAATTAGAGAACAGCCGCCTGTCCCGTCTGGAGTTGGATGACTCCGATGATCTCACTACGTCACTGTGGGTTGACCTGGTTGAGCCGGAAGAAGGCGAACGTGAGCGCGTGCAAAACGAGCTGGGCCAAAGCCTGGCAACACGCCCGGAGCTGGATGATATCGAAGCCTCCGCGCGTTTTTTTGAAGACGAAGACGGCCTGCATATTCACTCCTTCTTCTATTTTGAAGATGCGGAAGACCATGCCGGTAACTCCACCGTGGCTTTCACCATTCGCGATGGCCGCCTGTATACCTTGCGTGAGCGCGAGTTGCCGGCGTTTCGCCTGTACCGCATGCGCGCCCGTAACCTGACGATGGTTGACGGCAACGCCTACGAGCTGTTGCTGGATCTGTTCGAAACCAAGATTGAGCAGTTGGCGGACGAGATTGAAAACGTCTACAGCGATCTGGAAAAGCTCAGCAGGGTGATCATGGAAGGCCACCAGGGCGATGAATACGACGAGGCGCTGTCGACGCTGGCCGAGCTGGAAGATATCGGCTGGAAAGTCCGTTTGTGCCTGATGGATACCCAACGTGCGCTGAACTTCCTGGTGCGTAAGGCGCGGTTGCCGACCGGTCAGTTGGAACAGGCGCGTGAAGTGCTGCGCGATATCGAATCCCTGCTGCCGCATAACGAATCTCTGTTCCAGAAAGTGAACTTCCTGATGCAGGCGGCGATGGGCTTTATCAATATCGAACAGAACCGCATCATCAAGATCTTCTCGGTGGTTTCGGTGGTGTTCCTGCCGCCCACGCTGGTGGCCTCAAGCTACGGGATGAACTTTGAGTTTATGCCGGAGTTGAAGTGGTCGTTCGGTTATCCTGGCGCCATCAGCCTGATGATCCTGGCGGGGCTGGCCCCCTATCTGTACTTCAAACGCAAAAACTGGCTTTAATCTGACGGGCGACCCTGTTCGCCCGATATTTCTGCTGCTGCCAAAGATTAGCCTGCTAAATGAGGGTAGAATGCCCGCTTAGCTTATCTGTCCTTAAGGCGTGCGTGTCGATGGAGAAGTTCCCCCGCTTGATTCAATGGTTGATCCTGCTGCTGGCTTCGCTGGTGCTGGGGTTTGGCCTGCAAACTTTCCATATTCCCGCTGCGCTGTTGCTGGGGCCGATGATTGTCGGCGTGGCCATGGGGTTGTTGGGGGCCTCGGTTCGCATTCCCGGTTACCTGTTTATCGCCGCCCAGGCGGTGCTGGGCTGTATGATTGCACAAAGCCTTTCTCCCGCTATTCTCACGCCGTTACTCGACGACTGGCCGCTGGTGCTGCTGGTGCTGATCGCTACGCTGCTGGCCAGTGGCATTTCCGGCTGGTGTCTGGTGCGTTTTAGCAGCTTGCCTGGGCCGACCGGTGCCTGGGGCTCATCGCCTGGCGGAGCGTCGGCGATGGTGGCAATGGCCGGGGATTTTGGCGCGGACGTTCGACTGGTGGCCTTTATGCAGTATCTGCGGGTGCTGTTTGTCGCGACCGCAGCCGCTATGGTGGCCCGCATTGGGCTGGGTGATGAGGCGGGGCACGGTAGTGCGGCGCTGGAGTGGTTTCCGTCGTTGGACTGGCGCTTCCCGGCAACGCTGGGTGTGGCCATTGTCGGTGCCTGGTTGGGCCCCCGGCTGCGCATTCCTTCCGGTGCACTGTTGTTGCCGATGATCATCGGTGCGGCACTGCATTCCAGCGGTACTATGGCGCTGCAGGTGCCGGAATGGCTGTTGGCGTTGGCCTATACGTTGATTGGCTGGAGCGTCGGGCTGCGTTTTACCCGGCCGATATTTTTGCTGGCATTGCGGACTCTGCCGCAGATGGTGGTGTCGATCGTCGCGCTGATGCTGTTTTGCGGCCTGCTGGCGTGGATGCTGACGCACTTTCTGCCGGTAGATCTGATGACGGCCTATCTGGCGACCAGTCCGGGCGGGTTGGATACCGTGGCCATCATTGCGGCGGGCAGCCGGGTGGATATGTCTTTTGTGATGGCGATGCAGACGCTGCGGCTGTTCACGATTCTGCTGACGGGGCCGGCGATGGCGCGGTTTATTTCCAACCACGCCACGCCGGCCTCAACTTAGCTCTGGCATCAACGCAGTTTACGTTGGGTGTAGAGCGCGTCGAGGATAAACAGCAGCAGCGCCGCCCAGATAAAGCCGAAGGTGACCAGTTTGTCCTGACCGATGGTTTCACCGTAGAAGGTGACGGCCAGCAGGAACATCAGCGTAGGGCCAAGGTACTGGAAGAAGCCGAGCGTCGACAGGCGCAGACGGGTGGCTGCAGCGGTAAAGAACAGCAGCGGTATGGTGGTGACGATACCGGCGGCCACCAGCAACAGGTTCAGCGACCAGGCATTGGCCCCGAGGTGGCTGGTCGGGCTGTCAGCGAACAGGAACAGATAGGCCGCTGCCACGGGTAGCAGCCAAAGAGTTTCGATCAGCATACCGGTCTGCGCATCGATGGCGATCTTCTTGCGTAGCAGGCCGTAGAAGGCAAAGCTGAATGCCAACCCCAGGCCGATAATCGGTAGCGAACCGAACTGCCATAGCTGGATCAGTACGCCCGCGAAAGCCAGTGCCACCGCCAACCACTGCATCCGGCGGAAGCGTTCGCCCAGGAACAACATCCCCAGCAGCACGTTCACCAGCGGATTAATGAAATAGCCCAGGCTGGCTTCCAGCATATGGTGGTTATTCACCGCCCAAATGAACAGCAACCAGTTACCGCCGATCAGCACTGCGGTCACCGCCAGCAGCAGCAGCCGTTTGCGGTCGTGGCAGGCGGCACGCACCTTCGGCCAGTTACGGCCCAGCGAGATCAGCGCCAGCATAAAGAAGAAGGACCAAATCACCCGATGGGTGAGGATCTCATCGGCGGGTACCTGTTGGATCAGCTTGAAATAAGCCGGGGCGATACCCCAAATAAAATAGGCGGCCAGAGCAAAGAAGATGCCCTGCCGTGTTTGCTGTGCGTCCATGACGTTACTCGGATGGGTAAAACGGAGATGCGGTGAGTGTACTGAAGACCCTCACCGCACACAATCACCCGACCAGGTAGGTGGCGGTGGCGCTGGCGATATGCAGGCCATCGTGGTTATGCAGTTCGACGCGGGCGACCGCGACTTTATTGCCGCTGCGCAAGACGCTGGCGGCAGCGACGAAATGTTCGCCACGGCCAGGGCGCAGGTAGTCAACGCGCAGATCGATAGTCCCCATACGCGAAAGACGGGTGGCGACTTCTTCTTCGATCAACGGATCCAGACGCATTAACACGCTGCCGGCGCACGCCAGGCCAGCGGCGACGTCCAGCACTGAGGCGATCACCCCACCGTGCAGGATTTTCTGGGCGGCATTGCCCACCAGCTTGGGCTGATTGGTAAAACTCAGCTCCACATAGTCGTCGTCAAAGCGGCGCAGCTCTAAGCCCAGCTCGCGATTAAACGGCATGTGATAAACAAAGATTTCGCCAATCTTCTGGCGGGCGGCTTCAAGTGTCAGTGGTGTGGTAGACATAAATACCCATTTTTTTCTGTGTAGTAGGGGAAGCTAACTGGTCAGTCCAGGTTAACTGTTTGTTGATATTATGCCTATATTTTGTTGCTTTCCAGACTAATCCAATAAATACACGTCACACTGCTGTAAAACCGGCTTTGTGTGTAAAATGGCCTGTTTTTATTTCAGAATTTGTCAATTTTGTTGGGGTGAGGAACGTTATGCGCATTTTGTCAGGGTTCATTTTGGCCACGCTGGCGGCGGCACCGCTGGTTCAGGCGGAAGAAGCCAAAGAGCAGCAAATTCATGATAAACCGGCGGTGCGCGGCAGCATTATTGCCAACATGCTGCAGGATCACGACAACCCATTCACGCTGTATCCGTATGAAACCAACTACGTGCTGTACACCGATACCAGCAATATCAACAAAGAGGCCATCAAGTCCTATAACTGGGCCGATAATGCGCGCAAGGATGAAGTGAAGTACCAGCTCAGCCTGGCTTTCCCGCTGTGGCGTGGCATTCTTGGTGACAACTCGGTGCTCGGTGCCTCTTATACTCAACGTTCCTGGTGGCAGCTTTCCAACCACAGTGAATCATCGCCGTTCCGCGAGACCAACTACGAACCGCAGGTGTTCCTGGGGTGGGCGACCGATTACAGCTTCGCCGGCTGGACACTGCGTGATGTTGAAGTCGGTTTGAACCACCAGTCCAACGGCCGCTCGGATCCCACCTCCCGCAGTTGGAACCGGGGTTACGCGCGCTTTATGGCGCAAAACGGCAACTGGCAGGTGGATCTCAAACCCTGGTTCCGCTTCTCGGAAAGCGACAGCAGCGACGACAACCCGGATATCACCAAATACATGGGCTATTACCGCCTGAAAGTCGGTTATGCCTGGGGTGACAGTGTGTTCAGCGTCGACAGCCACTACAACTGGAACAGCGGCTACGGCGGTGCAGAAATGGGCTGGAGCTACCCGATCAGCAAGCACGTGCGTTTCTATACTCAGGTGTTCAGCGGCTATGGCGAATCCTTGATTGATTACAACTTCCGGCAGACACGGGTTGGCGTTGGTGTCATGCTTAACGATATTATGTAGTCCGGCTGTCATCAAGGCGTCGCTACACAGCAAAAAATGGGGAAGTGTGTGTCAACCGCAGCAGTGATAAACAAAGAGTTGCTGGCCGAACAGGTATTACGCGATACCTTCGGCTACCAGCAATTCCGACCGGGTCAACAAACGATTATCAACACGGCGATCGGTGGGCAGGATTGCCTGGTTGTCATGCCGACCGGCGGCGGTAAATCGTTGTGCTACCAAATCCCGGCGCTGGTGATGGATGGCCTGACGTTAGTGGTTTCCCCTTTGATCTCGCTGATGAAAGATCAGGTCGATCAACTGCTGGCCTATGGCGTCGCCGCCGCCTGCTATAACTCGACGCAAACGCGCGAGCAGCAGCTCGAGGTAATGGCGGGCTGTCGCAGTGGCCAGATCAAAATGCTGTATATCGCCCCCGAGCGGCTGATGATGGACAGTTTCCTCGATCAGCTCGGTGGCAATCCGCCGGCCTTGCTGGCGGTGGATGAGGCGCACTGTATTTCGCAGTGGGGCCACGATTTCCGTCCTGAATACCGCGCATTGGGGTTGTTGAAGCAACGCTTCCCGAACATGCCGGTGATCGCCCTGACCGCCACCGCCGATGAATCCACCCGTGGCGATATCGTGCGCCTGCTGGCGCTGCAGGATCCGCTGGTGCAGGTCAGCAGCTTTGACCGCCCCAATATCCGCTATACGCTGGTGGAGAAGTTTAAACCGCTCGACCAACTGTGGCGCTTCGTGCAGGACCAACGTGGCAAGAGCGGCATTATTTACTGCAACAGCCGCGCCAAGGTAGAAGACACTACGGCCCGTCTGCAAAGCCGCGGGCTGAGCGTGGGGGCCTACCATGCCGGGCTGGATAACGACCGCCGTGCGCAGGTACAGGAAGCGTTCCAGCGCGACGATTTGCAGGTGGTGGTTGCCACCGTCGCTTTTGGTATGGGCATTAACAAACCCAACGTGCGCTTTGTGGTGCACTTTGATATCCCGCGCAATATCGAATCTTACTATCAGGAAACCGGTCGCGCCGGTCGTGATGGCTTACCGGCCGAAGCGATCCTGCTGTATGACCCGGCCGATATGGCCTGGCTGCGCCGCTGTCTGGAAGAGAAACCCGCCGGACAGCAACTGGATATAGAGCGCCACAAGCTGAACGCCATGGGCGCTTTTGCCGAAGCGCAAACCTGCCGCCGCCTGGTGCTGCTCAACTATTTTGGCGAAGGCAAACATCAGAACTGCGGCAACTGCGATATCTGTCTGGATCCCCCCAAGCGTTACGATGGGCTGGAAGATGCGCGCAAGGCGCTGTCCTGCGTGTACCGTGTCGGCCAGCGTTTCGGACTGGGATATATTGTCGAAGTGCTGCGTGGTTCCAATAACCAGCGCATCCGTGAATACGGGCACGAGAAACTGCCGGTGTACGGCATCGGCCGTGAGCAAACCACCGAGCACTGGACCAGCGTATTGCGTCAGTTGATCCACCTGGGCTTTATCACCCAGAACATCGCCATGCACTCGGCGCTACAATTGACCGAGTCTGCGCGGCCGGTACTGCGTGGCGAGCTGGAGCTGCAACTGGCAGTGCCGCGTATCCAGAGCCTGAAGGCGCGCAGCAGTGCCAACCAGAAATCCTACGGCGGCAATTACGATCGCAAGCTGTTTGCCAAACTGCGCAAGCTGCGTAAATCGATTGCCGACGAAGAAAACATCCCGCCTTACGTGGTGTTTAACGATGCCACGCTGCTGGAAATGGCGGAACAGATGCCTATCAAGGCCGGTGACCTGTTGAGCGTTAACGGTGTCGGTCAGCGCAAGCTGGAGCGTTTTGGCGCCCCGTTTATGGCGATGATCCGCGATCACCTCGATAATGATGAAGATTAAGGGCAATAAATCATGCTGATGCTGTTTCTGACCGTGGCGCTGGTGCACCTGATTGCGCTGATGAGCCCGGGGCCGGACTTCTTTTTTGTTTCGCAAACCGCCGCCAGTCGCTCTCGCCGTGAGGCGATGATGGGCGTGATGGGCATTTCACTGGGTATCGTGGTGTGGGCGGGCGTAGCGTTGATGGGCCTGCACCTGATCCTGCAAAAAATGGCCTGGCTGCATCAGATTATCATGGTCGGCGGTGGGATTTACCTGTGCTGGATGGGTTGGCAGCTGCTGCGTTCCGCCCGTTCCCAAAATGCACAGTCGGTGCCTGCGCCAGAGGTAAAAGTGGCCTTGCCGAAGCCTGGGCGCAGCTTTATTCGTGGCTTTCTGACCAACCTGTCGAACCCCAAGGCAGTTATCTATTTCGGCAGCGTGTTTTCACTGTTTGTGGGTGACGACGTTGGTGCCGGCGCACGCTGGGGCTTGTTCCTGCTGATCATTGCCGAGACCTTTGTCTGGTTCAGCCTGGTGGCGGTGGTGTTTGCATTGCCGACCATGCGTCGTGGCTATCAGCGACTGGCTAAGTGGATCGACGGGCTGGCGGGCGTGCTGTTTACCGGTTTCGGTTTACACCTTATTTTTACCCGCTAATCACTGCCACAGAAAATTTGAAGGCCGAACAGTCATGTTCGGCCTTTTTGCTTTATGCCTTGCGTGCCGTAGCCAGCAACCCGGCCACCAGAATAAACAGCGAACCGAAGATGCGGTTCAGCAACTGCATTTGGCGCGGTGTTTTCAGCCAGCCGGCAATGCGAGTGGCCAGGGTGGCGTAACCAATCATCACGAAAATATCCACCACCACAGTCGTGACGCCGAGCACCAGGTACTGTTCGGCCTGCGGCTGGTTGGGCAAGATAAACTGCGGGAACAGCGCGGCCAAAAACACGATGCTCTTCGGATTGGTCAAATTGACCAGGATAGCGCGGCGGAACAGGCGACGGCGCGGCATTGCCCCCGCCAGCGTATGCAAGTCCAGCGAACCTGCTGCACGCCACTGTTGAATGCCCAGCCATACCAGATAGGCGGCACCGAACCATTTCAGCATTTCAAACGCCAGCAGCGACTGTGACACCAGCGCGCCCAGACCGATGCCCACCAGCACGATATGCAGGCTCAGCCCGACCTGCAGACCGGCAATGGACGCCGCTGCGCCGCGATAACCGTGGCTGATACCGGTGCTCATGGTGTTGATCGCCCCTGAACCGGGTGACAGGCTGAGGATAAGGGTTGTCAGAAGATAGGTTAACCACCAGTCCAAGGTCATTGAGGTACTCCCTGAAAGTGCCAATATGTGCCAAAATAGCCTCTATCCGGCGTCTTTCAAGCTGCAGCGTTGTTACCTGCACTCGTGCACCCCAGTCACTTACCGGAGTAAGCTCCTGGGGATGAACGAGCTGGGCGCCTAGCTGCAACTTGAAATCCATCGGATATAGTAATATTTATCACATTTTTATAGGCTCTACCTCCAGCTAAAAGGCATGTGATGACGTCGTTTACTCTCAGCACTAATGACTGGTTAACGCGTGAAAAGCAGTTTGCTGCTTTCGCCACGGGACCGCTGCTGGACTTTTGGCGGCTGCGTGAGGAGGGCGAGTTCAATGGCGTGGGCGGCGTGCCCATCCGTTTCGTGCGCTTCAGTTCTGCCCGCCATCAGCGAGTGGTGGTGATCAGCCCCGGTCGTATCGAAAGTTACATTAAATATCCTGAGGTTGCCTACGATCTGTTCCATTGCGGCTATGACGTGATGATCCTGGATCACCGCGGGCAAGGCCGTTCAGGTCGTTTGCTGGCTGATACGCACCGTGGTCATGTGATAAACTTTGCCGATTACGTCGACGATTTCGCCCAGTTTTATCAGCAGGAGGTGGTGCCGCACGGTTACCGGCAACACTTTGCGTTGGCTCACTCGATGGGCGGTGCAATTCTGGCACAGTTTCTGGCTCGTCAGCCGCAGGCCTTTGACGCCGCGGCGTTTTGCGCGCCAATGTTCGGCATTTATTTACCGATGCCGGGCTGGATGGCCAACCGCATTCTGAACTGGACGGAGAAGCACCCGGCGGTACGCGATTACTATGCGATAGGCACCGGTCAGTGGCGGCCGCTGCCCTATGTGGTCAACGTGTTGACCCACAGCCGTGAACGCTATCGTCGCTGTTTACGCTATTACGCCGATTATCCCGAGCTACAGGTGGGCGGGCCAACCTACCACTGGGTACGGGAAAGCCTTCAGGCCGGGCGAGAAATCATCGCCCAGGCGGCTAAAATTACCACGCCGCTATTATTATTGCAGGCCGGTGAGGATCGGGTGGTCGACAACCGTTCCCATCAGGCTTTTTGTCAGGCATTGTCAGACGCGGGCCATCCCTGTGAAGGGGGAAAACCGCAGGTTATCGAAGGTGCACGGCATGAGATCCTGTTTGAGCGGGACGCGATGCGCGCCGAAGCATTGAACGCAATCCTGCGTTTCTTTGCTCAACATTTAGGTGGTACCCCAACCGCCGACCACACCATTAGAGGTTAGAAATTACCGCTATGTATCACGTCGTCGCTTCCGATTTAGATGGCACGCTGCTATCACCCGACCACACTCTGTCACCTTACGCCAAAGAGACGTTGAAGCTGCTGACCCAGCGCGGCGTGCATTTTGTCTTTGCTACCGGCCGTCATCACATCGACGTTGCGCAGATCCGCGATAACCTCGATATCAGCGCCTTTATGATCACCTCCAACGGCGCTCGCGTGCACAATACCGACGGTGAGCTGATTTTCAGCCACAACCTGGCCGAAGACATCGCCCGCGATCTCTACGGTATGCTGCATAACGATCCGGACATCACCACCAACGTTTACCGTAATGACGACTGGTTCATTAACCGCGAAAGCCCGGAACAGAAAGAGTTCTTCCGCGAATCTGTTTTCCAGTACCAATTGTTCGAGCCGGGCCTGCTGGAAACCGACGGCGTGTGCAAGGTGTACTTCACCTGTGAAGATCATGAAAAGCTGCTGCCGCTGGAAGATGCCATCAATGCGCGTTGGGGCGATCGGGTTAACGTCAGTTTCTCGTTCCCAACCTGTCTGGAAGTGATGGCGGGTGGCGTATCAAAAGGCCATGCGCTGGAAGAAGTGGCCAAGATCATCGGTTATACGCTGAAAGAGTGCATTGCCTTCGGTGACGGTATGAATGATCTGGAAATGCTGTCGATGGCCGGCAAGGGCTGCATCATGCGCGACGCGCATCAGCGCCTGAAGGACAAACTGCCGGAACTGGAAGTGATTGGTTCTAACGTCGACGATGCGGTGCCGCACTACCTGCGCAAGATGTTCATCGCCTGATATGAAAAGGGCGCCTTGCGGCGCCCTGAATTCGAGAACAACGTTGAGATTAAGCCCGAGATACCCGGGCCTAGCGCACCGAGGGGCGCTCCGGCAGCTAAAGCTGCTACGACCCCTTCGGCACGCTCTCCCTAATAGCAGACTTTATTCGTCACCTGGGAGACGTTGATCTTTACTACTTGTGCTGGCCCTGCTTTTGCAGGAATTGCACGCCCTTGTCAGGGAAGTCGGTGAACACGCCGTCAACGCCTGCCTGGTTGTAAATCACGTCATACAGTTGATTCACGTCGGTGACGTAGTTCGGCAGTGCATCGGCACGGATGGTGAAGGGGTGCACCGCCAGCTTATTGGCATGGGCTTCTTTCACCATGTCGGTCAGCACCACCTTGCCCGGCTTGGATTTCTCTGCCACGACCAGCATATGGTAGTCTGGCCCGATGCCATCGGCGTACTGGGCAATCTGCTTCATCGCACCCGGTTTGAACATCCAGTCATAGTCGTATTCCACCCACTTGCCGTCGGCCTTCTGCTCATAGGTTTCCTGCCATTTGTTATAGGCGATCAGCTGGATCAGCTTCAGATCCATGCCCATCTTCGGCTCCAGCTCGGTTTTAATCCGCTTCAGCTCGTTGGC
Organism: Serratia myotis; assembly: GCF_027474885.1. Classification (NCBI taxonomy): domain Bacteria; kingdom Pseudomonadati; phylum Pseudomonadota; class Gammaproteobacteria; order Enterobacterales; family Yersiniaceae; genus Serratia; species Serratia myotis. The sequence goes on from NZ_CP099707.1 coordinate 192,687, forward strand.
GTCAAAGCATTGCAGATAAACGTTGTCGCCCTTGCCGGTATAACCGTACTGCTTCAGCACCGCCAGCACTTTGCTGGAAATATCCTTGCCTTCCTGATTGTGGAACCACGGCGCTTTGATTTCCGGGTAAATACCGATGTTTTTGCCAGTTGAATGGTTCAGCCCCTGCACAAACTCGATCTCTTCCTGGAAGGTATGAACGCGGAAGTCAGATTTGCCCATCGGGAAACGGCCAGGGTAGCCCTGCACTTTTTTACCGTTTTCGATCTCAAAGCCTTCGGTGAACTTCAACGATTTGATTTCTGCCAGCGTAAAGTCGATGGCGTAATAGCGGCCGTCCTTACGGGCGCGGTCCGGGAAGCGTTCGGCTACGTCGGTGACGCGGTCGAGGTAGTGGTCATGCAGCACCACCAGCTCGTTGTCCTTGGTCATCACCAGATCCTGCTCGAGGAAGTCCGCACCCTGCGCGTAGGCCATGGCCTTCGCCGGCAGCGTGTGTTCCGGCAGATAACCGCTGGCACCCCGGTGGGCGATCACCACCTTGTCGGCGGCCTGTGCGGCGCTGACCATTGAGGTGGCCAGGATAATCCCTGTCAGCAGGGCTTTGACTTGAGTCCGCATTCTGTTGTTCTCCATGTTGTAGGGGCAGGGGTAGTAAAAAGGCCGCAGCGCGGCCTTTAAATAATGCGAAAGTTGTATGACGCTTAACCGCGTTTGTTGGCAGCGATTTCCGCGTGGTGTTTTTTCTCGCTCAGCATGGTCAACAACAGCAACAATACTGCGCCGACGCTGCCGCCAATCATCACCATAAAGCCACCGTCCCAACCGAAGTAGTCAACGGTGTAGCCGACAATGGCGCTGGCTGCGACCGAACCGCCCAGATAACCGAACAGACCGGTGAAGCCCGCAGCGGTACCGGCCGCTTTCTTCGGCGCCAGTTCCAGTGCGTGCAGACCGATCAACATTACCGGGCCGTAAATCAGGAAGCCGATGGTGATCATACAGGCCATATCGATGCCAGGGTTACCGACCGGGTTGAGCCAGTAAACCACGGTAGCGATGGTCACCAGGGTCATAAAGAACACGCCGGTGGCGCCACGGTTGCCCTTGAACACCTTGTCCGACATCCAGCCACACAGCAGAGTGCCCGGGATACCGGCATATTCGTACAGGAAGTAGGCCCAGGAAGACTTATCCAGCGAGAAGTGCTTCACTTCTTTCAGGTAGGTCGGTGACCAGTCCAGGATGCCGTAACGCAGCAGGTAAACGAACACGTTGGCCACGGCGATGTACCACAGCAGCTTGTTCGGCAGGATGTACTGCATGAAGATTTGCTTGGCGGTCAGCTCTTCTTCCGCTTTCTCGCTGTAGTCGTCCGGGTAATCGTTTTTGTATTCTTCGATCGGCGGCAGGCCACAGGATTGCGGGGTGTCACGCATCAATGCAAAGGCGATCAGGGCCACCAGAATGGCACCGAAGGCCGGCATATACAGTGCAGCGTGCCAGTCGTTGAACCAGGCCATGCCCAGCAGGAACAGCAATGGCGGCAGACCGCCACCCACGTTATGGGCGCAGTTCCAGACCGAAACAATGCCGCCGCGCTCTTTCTGCGACCACCAGTGCACCATGGTACGGCCACATGGCGGCCAGCCCATACCCTGGAACCAACCGCACAGGAACAGCAGCACGAACATTACCGCGATGCTCGAAGTCGCCCATGGTACGAAGCCCATGAACAGCATCACTGCGGCAGCCAGGATCAGGCCGGCGGGCAGGAACACCCGGGGGTTGGAGCGGTCAGAAACCGACCCCATGATGAATTTGGAAAAACCATAGGCGATGGAAATGCCGGACAGCGCGAAACCGAGGTCACCGCGGCTGAAGCCCTGGTCGATCAAATAAGGCATGGCCAGGGTGAAGTTCTTGCGCACCAGGTAGTAGGCGGCATAACCGAAGAAAATCCCCATAAAAATTTGCCAGCGCAATTTACGGTACAGCGGGTCGACTTTGTCGACCGGCACACGGGAAATGTGTGCTGCCGGCTTAAAAATACTCAACATGAGCGCCTCCGATGGCTTTATCTAGTTATCACATCAATATGACCTTTTACGTTCATTTGATGATTGAGCGGATATCGAATGTGGTGTTTTTTTGTTCCATAACGAACGTCATCCTAGTCAAATCAGCCTGGTGTCGCTGTGATGAATGGCGCAATTGTTACACTTTTATGAAACACCGGCGGATTTTGAGCGATTCGTTAACGTTATGAAATAGAAAAACGCCCAAAAATCGTGATTATGATCACATTCATGGTTTTTTGTGGACATTTGGTTTTCGTTTCTAGTTCGTTATTGTTCCTTATCAAACAAAGACCCCAATGACTGTGGCTCAATAGGCCAATAATCACGGATCCTGAGAGAGCCTCATGAGCAGTCATTCACCGGATAACGAAACGGATGTGATCATCATTGGCGGCGGTGCGACCGGTGCGGGCATTGCTCGTGACTGTGCGCGTCGTGGCCTGCGTTGCATACTGCTGGAGCGCCACGATATCGCCACCGGTGCCACCGGCCGTAACCACGGTCTGCTGCACAGCGGAGCACGCTATGCGGTGACCGACGGTGAGTCGGCGCGCGAATGCATAGAAGAGAACCAAATCCTCAAGCGCATTGCGCATCACTGCATCGAGCGTACCGATGGGCTGTTTATCACGCTGCCGCAGGATTCGCTGGCCTACCAACAACAGTTTATTGTCTCCTGCCACAGCGCTGGTATCAAAGCCGAAGCAATTGACCCGCAGTTGGCGCTGCGCCTGGAGCCGGCCGCCAACCCGTCGCTGATCGGTGCGGTGCGGGTGCCGGACGGCACTGTCGACCCCTTCCGTCTGACCGCCGCCAATATGCTCGATGCCCGTGAGCACGGTGCGCAGATCCTCACTTATCATCAGGTGGTCGGTTTACTTCGCGCGGGCGATCGCGTAACCGGCGTGCGCGTTTTCGACCATCAATCGGCACGCCACTACGATATTCACGCCGAGGTGGTGGTCAACGCGGCCGGTATCTGGGGCCAGCAGATTGCGGAATATGCCGATCTGCGCATTCGCATGTTCCCGGCCAAGGGCGCTCTGCTGATCCTCGGCCATCGCATCAATAACATGGTGATCAACCGGTGCCGCAAACCGGCGGATGCCGACATTTTGGTGCCGGGCGACACCATTTCGGTGATTGGCACCACCTCCACCCACATTGATTATGACCAGATCGACAACATGCTGGTGACGCCGCAGGAAGTGGACATTCTGATCCGTGAGGGGGCGCTGTTGGCGCCGGAACTGGCTCAGACCCGTATTCTGCGTGCCTATGCCGGTGTGCGGCCGCTGGTGGCCAGCGATGACGACCCCAGCGGTCGCAATGTCAGCCGTGGCATCGTGCTGCTCGACCATGCCAGCCGCGACGGGCTGGAAGGCTTTATCACCATTACCGGCGGCAAGTTGATGACCTACCGGCTGATGGCGCAATGGGCGACCGATAAAGTGTGTGAAAAGCTAGGGTTAGACAGCCCCTGTACCACCGCGCAGGAAGCCTTGCCCGGCTCCCGTCAGTCGGCGGAAGAGACGGTGCGCAGCGTGGTTTCCCTGCCTGCCAGCATTCGTGGTTCGGCGGTTTATCGCCACGGCGATCGTGCCAGTCAGGTACCGGCCGGCGATCGGCTGGATAACAGCCTGGTGTGTGAATGTGAAGCGGTCACCGCCGGTGAAGTGCGCTATGCGGTTAACTCCCTTACCGTCAATAACCTGGTCGATCTGCGCCGCCGCACCCGTGTCGGCATGGGCACCTGCCAGGGAGAACTCTGCGCCTGCCGTGCCGCCGGGTTGCTGACGCGCTTTAACGTCACCACTCCGCAGCAGTCGATCGATCAGCTATCGCATTTCCTCAACGAGCGTTGGAAAGGAGTAAGGCCGATCGCCTGGGGTGATGCATTGCGTGAAAGTGAATTTACCAGTTGGGTTTACCAGGGATTGTGCGGGCTCGATGCCCGTGGGGAACAGGAGGCCGATGATGCGATTTGACGTAGTGGTGATTGGCGGCGGCCTGGCGGGCATGACCTGTGCCATTCGGCTGGCGGAACAGGGTAAGCGTTGCGCCGTGGTCAGCTCAGGCCAAAGCGCGCTCTATTTTTCATCCGGATCGCTGGATCTGCTGGCGCAGCTACCCGACGGCACCCCGGTAACCTCACCCCTGGCGGCAATGCCGGCGCTTGCGCTACAGGCGCCACGGCATCCTTATGCGCTGATAGGTGCCGAACGGGTGGCGGCACTGTCGGACAACGCAGCTCAGCTGCTGCAACGCTGTGGTTTGAGCCTGCAGGGCAGCAGTGAACGTAATCATCTGCGGGTTACGCCATTAGGCACGCGTCGAGCGACCTGGCTCAGTCCTCAGGCCATCCCGATCACGCCGCTGGACGGCGAACTGCCGTGGAAAAGTATCGCGGTGATTGGCATCGAAGGATTTTTGGATTTTCAGCCACAGTTGGCCGCCAGTTCCCTGACGCAGAGCCTGGGTATCCAGGCGGAAGTCGCTTATATGCACTTGCCGTCGCTCGACCGGCTGCGCAACAACCCCAGTGAGTTCCGGGCGGTGAATATTGCCAGAGTACTGGATCTGCCGGAAAACCTGACGTCGATGGCGGACGAGGTGAGCCGATTGGCCGGTGATGCCGAGGCGATCTTCCTGCCCGCCTGTCTGGGGCTGGAAAATGATAGCTCACTGGCAGCACTGCAGATGGCGGTGGGTAAACCGATCCGTCTGTTGCCGACGTTGCCGCCTTCGGTACTGGGCATGCGCCTGCACCAGGCCCTGCGTTCGCGTCTGCAGCAACTGGGCGGCGTGTTCATGCCGGGTGACAGCGTGCTGCGGGCGGATATCGAAGCCGGGCGAGTCACTGGCCTCTATACCCGCAACCACACCGATATTCCGTTGCTGGCGCAACAGGTGGTGTTGGCCAGCGGCAGCTTTTTCAGCAACGGGCTGGTGGCGGACTTCGAGGGCATACGTGAGCCGGTGTTTGGGCTGGATGTCGACAGCCGGGCGGATCGCGCAGACTGGAGCCACCGCAATCTGTTTGCTCCGCAGCCTTACCTGCAATTTGGGGTACGCACCGATGAGCGGCTGCGGGCCTTGAGGCAGGGGGAGCCGCTGAGCAACCTGTATGCCATCGGTGCAGTGACCGGCGGCTATGATCCCCTGCAGCAGGGCTGCGGTGCGGGTGTTTCGCTGATTGGGGCGTTGTACGTCGCGCAACAGATTGCGGCACAGGAGGAGCGTCCATGAGCCTGCAGAAAGACAACAGCTTTGAAAACTGCATCAAGTGCACCGTCTGCACCACCTATTGCCCGGTGGCCAAAGTCAATCCGCTTTACCCAGGGCCCAAACAGGCAGGGCCGGACGGCGAGCGCCTGCGGCTGAAGGATCCGGCGCTGTATGACGAAGCGCTGAAGTATTGCACCAACTGCAAACGCTGTGAGGTGGCCTGCCCGTCCGACGTCAAAATCGGCGACATCATTCAGCGCGCCCGTGCCGACTTTGCCCAGAGCAAACCCACGCTGCGCGACGCCATCCTCAGTCATACCGACCTGATGGGGTCGCTGTCGACGCCGTTTGCGCCGATTGTGAACGCCGCCACCGGGTTAAAACCGGTGCGTGCCCTGCTCGACAAGGCGCTGAAAATTGACCATCGGCGTGAACTGCCAAAGTACTCGTTCGGCACCTTCCGCCGCTGGTATCGCCAGCAGGCTCAGGCCCAACAGCGTTATGCCGAGCAGGTGGCGTTCTTCCACGGCTGCTTCGTCAATTACAACCACCCGCAACTGGGTAAGGATCTGATCAAGGTCTTTAATGCGATGGGTATTGGCGTGCAGTTGCTGAAACGCGAGAAATGCTGCGGCGTGCCGCTGATCGCCAATGGCTTTATCGCCCAGGCCAAAAAACAGGCCAGGGTGAATGCCGAATCGCTGCACGAGGCGGTACTGGAGCGGGGTATCCCTGTGGTGGCGACCTCTTCCAGCTGTACTTTTACCCTACGTGATGAATATCCGCATTTGCTGGAAGTGGATACCTCGGCGGTGCGCGAGCGGGTGGAACTGGCGACGCGCTATCTGTACCGCCTGCTCAATCAGGGTCGCCAGTTACCGCTGAAACACACACCGCTGCGGGTGGCTTACCATACGCCATGCCATATGGAGAAAATGGGCTGGACGGCCTATACGCTGGAGCTGTTGCGACAGATACCGGGGCTGGAGCTGGTGGTGCTGGATTCGCAGTGCTGTGGCATTGCCGGCACCTATGGATTTAAATCGGAGAATTATGAGACGTCGCAGGGCATTGGTGCGTCGCTGTTCCGTCAAATAGAGGAAAGCGGGGTGGACCTGGTGGTCACGGACTGCGAAACCTGCAAATGGCAAATCGAGATGTCGACCAGCAAGCGCTGCGAACATCCGATCACCTTGCTGGCGCAGGCATTGGCATAGGGCGCAGCGGGCTGCGCCCAGAGTAAGATTACTTGTTCAGTTTCAGCGTTTTGATGATGCCTTCGGCTTCGCTCTGCGCCTGCTGCTGGTTATCCGCCGGCAGCGTCACCTGAATGGTCAGCATGTTGTTGTCCAGCGTGCCGATCAGGATAGAGGAATAGGCTTTCTCGCCGCCGCTGGTGATGATGCTGTCCAACTGACGCAGCGGTACACCGTTAACGTCGATGGCTTTGTTGGTGATCACCTGCAGGTTGGCGTCACGCGAGCGCTGGGTATCTTCCAGACGCTTGCTCAGGGTTTCCAGGCTGTCGGCTGTTTTATCGCCGAGGATCACGATCAGAGCGCGCTGGCCGGTACTGTCGGCGTAAACGTGCATGTTGTTCGCCTGATTGCCCAGCTTGCCGCTTTGGTCCGCCATGCCCACCGGCAGGGTGAATGCCAGCTTGCCATCCAGCAAGCTCACCTGTTGCCCGGCTGGGGCGCTGGCTGCGGCATCACCTGCCGACGCCTTGGTGTCTTTGGTTTCGCCGTCACAGGCCGCCAGGCCAAGCACTAACAGGCTGATACCCATCAATTTTGCTACTTTACGCATTGGGCTTCCTTCTTCCTTTCAGGTAGGGTTTCACTGCCTTATCGCAACCTATTCCACGTTGAAATGCAAGGCTGATGTTGTCACAAGGTTTTCTCAAGTAATAGCCGATAATCAGCCACTTCGCCTTTCTTTTCCAGTTGAACAATCTGATAGTGATGGCCGATGAGCATCATCAGCATCGCGCGGAACTGATTGCGCGTTTTTACAGTCAGTCGCTGGTAACCCTGAGCTCGGGCCCAACGTTCCTGTTCAACCAGCAGTCTTTGCGCGATCCCATGGCGACGAAACGCCGGCAGCACACCCCCCAGCCAGCTGTAAAACACCTTTTCCTGCTGTTGATAACCGAGTTTGAAACCGGCCGGCTGACCGTCGATCTCGGCGACCAGTGCGTTAACCGCAGCGGACCCAATACGCCGCTGCAAATCGGCCAGGCTGTGCAAACTGCCGAATTCGGGGATTTGTTGATAAAGGCGGTGAATTTCTTCGAGGGTGGCGTGGCGGATGGTGATGGTCATGGCGGCCTCCGGGTCGGTGAGGCCGCCAATGATAACACGGGTTAGCCTGCTTGCAGGCTGCCGTCGTCCTGGCGGGCGGTGATGCGCTTAAGCAGCATATTCAGCAGTACGCCATACATCGGCAGGAAGAACAACAGGCAGATCAGCACTTTGAAGCTGTAGTCCACCAGGGCAATCTCAACCCAGTTGTTGGCCATAAAGGCGTCGCTGCTCTTGTAGAACGCAATAAAGAAGAACGACAGAGTATCGCTGATATTGCCGAGGAACATGGCGGCGGCAGGGGCAACCCACCAGGCACTGCGCTGACGCAGGCGATTGAAAACGTGAACGTCGAGGATCTGGCCGAGTACATAAGCCATAAAGCTGGCGACGGCGATACGCGCCACAAACAGATTAAAGCTACCCAGTGCGGCAAAGCCCTGCCATTCGCCCTGATAGGTCACGGTGGAGATCACGTACGAGATAAACAACGCCGGTACCATCACCGAAAGAATGATGCGTCGTGCCAGCGGGGCACCGAAAATTCGCACCGTCAGGTCGGTAGCCAGAAAGATAAACGGGAAGGTAAATGCACCCCAGGTGGTATGAAAGCCGAAAATGGACATCGGCAACTGCACCAGGTAGTTACTGGAGGTAATGATGACAATATGGAACAGCGATAGCCAGACTAACGCGGTAAGGCGCTGTCGAGCAGTAAACGAATACATGTTGTAGCCTTTTTAATAGTGGGGTGAGGGAACCCAGAATGTCTTGTCTACGCCGCGAAATAAGCTGCGCGGCCGCATGATACGCGTTTGCGCAACCAATGCAATGGTTAAATTTAACGCAAACGTTAACGCATCTTGCACAGAAAAACTACCGGCGTAAACTAGGCGCTGATGAGATGCGGCGAGTGTACGCCGATCGCTTTTGACCGAGAAAAATTGCATGACTGACTTATTTGCCCAGGCCGACCAGACGCTTGATGCGCTGGGGCTGCGCTGTCCGGAACCGGTAATGATGGTGCGCAAGACCGTGCGCCATATGGATGACGGTGAAACACTGCTGATCATCGCTGATGATCCGGCTACCACCCGCGATATTCCGGGTTTCTGCCGCTTTATGGAACACACGCTGGTGGCGCAGGAAACCGACGCCGCGCCTTACCGCTATTTATTGCGTAAAGGCGTTGAACGTTAATAACCATTTGTTTACTTAGCGTTTTGTAATATTTGCTGTGCGTCTGCTGCGCGAGCATGCAATGCCAGGCCATTGAAGTCCGGCGGGCGGTAATAGTGGGCAGGGGCCGGAAGATTGTGCATGGCATCTGTTGGCCAGAGTTGCAGCTCGCCCAGACTGGCCAGCAGGAACCCCTGAACCTGTAGCGGTATCGTCAGGCGCTGTGGGGCGGTCTTCTCGAACGGAGGCAGCGCGGGCAGGCGATTGCTTGCGGTGGTGTAATCCCGTTTTAACACCAAAAACTTCTCCGGCACCCGGCGATGGCTGTCCCACCAGTCACCGTCAATACCGTCAAACTGCCGCTGGGTTGCCCTGATGGATACCGCGCCAAGCTGGTGCAGAGCCTGAGGGAGCAGCCTCTCCATGGCGCTGTTGTAGGCAGTGAGAGATACCGCCTGTCCTTGCAAAATTGCATCAATCGCCAGTCGTGCCCCCAGCAGATTGGAATACAAATCCTCCGGTGAAAAAGCCGAGACCTCCTCAGAAAATCCCGGTACGGAACGGTAGCCATACCACTGTGCAATCTCATGCCATGCCGCCATTTGAAAGGCGATTTCCCCTGCCAAATAGGCCGCCAGCGTATAGCGCTGTGCTGCATCCTGAGGTGGGGTAAAGGCGCTAAGCTGTATGCGACGCGTTGCCAGCTCAGGGCTAAGATCGATATGCCACTGCTGACCCAATCGGGGGAGCAGTTGGCTGAACAGGAAGAGGGTATTGTCGGCGGTATCGCGGACGTGGGCGATATCGATAAACCCTCCCCGGTGGGTGTAGATCAATCCCAACTGCTCACTGCCAACGCCCAGCAGGTTGCTGATGGCGTTGAAAGCGCTGTCGTTGTATTGATGGGAGCCAAGCCGGTCGGCATCCACCAGGTTACCTAATTGATAAAACGGCACGGGAATACCCCAGGCTTGCGCTTTGAGGTTATAGCCAAAGGCGCAGCAGGGGCGCAAACCTCCCGGTGGTGACAGTGGTGCGGCCACCGGCCAGACAATTCGGCTTTCAGCGGTGGGTTGCGAAGTGATCAGCGTTTCCAACGGGTTGGCCGGCAGCGAGAGGGGCAACAACAGCAAAAACAGCAGTGCAACAGAACGCATTAAAAAGCTTCCCCAACCTGAAAGTAAAATCCGCTGCTTCCACGCCCGATCCCAAAATCGAGCCGTACGTTCATTTGCGGTTTGAATTCAAAGCGATAACCCGCACCCAGCGTGGGTAACCAGGGCCCTTGGCCCAGATCGCCGGCCTTATCGCTTAGCGTTCCGGCTCCGGCCCAAAGCACATAACCGTGCCGCCAGTTCAACTTGCGACGGTACTCTATCTGGCTGCTGAACACATTCCTGTCGCGGTAGCGGCCTTGATAATAGCCACGCATTCGTTTGTCATCGCCCAGCTCAGACAATCTGTCCCAGGGGATATCGCCAGTGGTTAGGCGGCTGTAGGCATCAAACGCCAACACGCTTTTCGCACTTAAACTGTGATAGGCATTGTATTGACTCTCAACGGCATTGAAACGACTGTCGCCGCCCAATTCCGGTGCAAAATAAGTGTCGCTCAGACGAATAAACTGGCCGCGTGTGGCATTAGAAACGAAATCACGCGTATCGTAATTCAGCGAACCGCTGATCCCCGAGCTTAACGATGAAACCCCGGCTTTTTGGGCCCTGAACAGGCTGCTGTCACCCTCTTCAGTTTTGCTGGCGTGCGTTGAGGACAAATCCCAGCCAATCCCAGCGTAGGTTGCATTTGCAATGCGGTACAGCAGCTGTGGTGCTATCTGAAATGACTGCTGAGTATACTTTTCCTTGTTACCGTCGTTATGCCCAGCCTGGTAGCCGGTGCCCCAGAAGTAGGTAGGCATATTATTGAGCGAACCGTCGGCAAAGAAGCGCCATTGGTCTTCAGCGAAAAAACTGTGGTTTTGAAAACCGACACCAAAGGCTCCGGTCGAGCTGAAAAATCCTTTTAACGCCAGCGTCGAATTTTGACTGATGCTGTCATGGCGGTCCGGTCGGTATATCCCCACCACGGCAGTGCCGATGCCAAGACCGAGTTCTGGAGTATAAAACGGGCCGGGCAAGATACCCCAATCGATGGTTTTACTGCTGTCGAAATGGTTGTTAGACCCCAGAGGGGCCAACATTTCATCTATTTGTTGATGTGACAACAGAGCGGCATGGGCACCGGACAGCAGAACCAACAAGACCAGGGGCAAACTGCGAATCGATATCGCCATCAGAAGCGATATTCACCCGAGACCATAAAGCTGTTGCGTTGGCTAAAGCCAAACTCGGTCAACACGTTAAAGTGTCGTGTGATCTCATATTGTGTACCAAGCAAGATATTCCAGGGGGATTGCAGATGCTGTTTTACCTCGAAACGACCTTCACCTTTCTGATTGGCCAGGGCCATCAGGGACTGAAGTTCTGCCGGCATTCTTAAATCAGACAGGCTGCCTTTGAACTCTTGCTGCACGTCCTGATACATGGTGCCGACCCAGAGGTTTAGATGAGTCTGCCCACTGATACCGGGCACCAGGAAGCGGTAACCTACGCGAGGGGATACCGTAAGTGCGGAAATTTGGCCATCAAGGATATCGAAATTGGTGCGGGTGTAGTTGGTATCAACCGAGGCGAACCAGTTCTCATATCCCCCGACTATCGTGGCACCTGCGCCGTAAGTGGTGCCCTTGAAATCGAGTTTGAAATCCAGATCGCGCAATGTCCCTTGTTTATTCATGCCATGTACGACATTGGCGATGATTTTTTCCATCATTTCTGTGTGCTGGCTGGGATCGGCATCAACGGAGACCTGGGACAACGAACTGCCTTTGGTATGACCGACGATGCCGTAAACATTGAGGAACGGTAGCACCCAGGTATCCAGACGCATGGTTTCCGTTTTGCTCTGTTCGCGGGTTTTGCCCACATCGATTTTGAACAAATTTGATGGCAGATTGAATGTGTCCCAACCTAATCCAGTAAAGTTGATGCTATCGACATCAATATTCTGCCGCATGTTCATGTAATTGACGCCGATCCCGAAGGGTTCCGGCAGGTCATAGCCGCGAGCTCGTGCTTCGTCCCCCCAAATAGGCAGCAGGCGATGCTCTGGCTGGGGTTTCGCCGTAGGCTCAGGGGATTGGGATGCCGGCAAGGCATTTTGGGTGATGAAAATGGGGCGATCTGCTTTATCGATGAGCTGTGTGGTGGCGGCAGAATCAGGCTGCTGCGCCAGAGCCAGTGTAGGGATAAAAAGGAGGGTGCTTAGGTTCAGAGCTTTAAAATATGACGATTTCATTCGACCATTACTCTGATAAGCTTCATCGGCTTATCGGATTGCAGTGAATAGGTGGCGGAAGAATATAGTAAAGGCATGCTTTAATTATGGTTATTACGTGCGCCTTGCCGCTGTTATTTTTCAGGTCAGTGTGTCAGGACGCCATAGACGGCGCCCCGACACGCTGTTTTATTACAGACGCTTCTTCAGCAGTCGCAGGGCATTGGCGGTGACCAGCGCGGTGGCGCCAGAGTCCGCCAGCACCGCCAGCCACAGCCCGGTCAGGCCCAGCAGGGTGGTGATCAGGAATACCCCTTTCAGCCCTAGCGCAATGGTGATGTTCTGCCGAATATTGGCGTGTGTTGCGCGTGAGATACGGATCATTTCCGCCACGCCCACCAGCCGGTTATGGGTCAGCGCCGCGTCGGCGGTTTCCAGCGCCACGTCGGTACCGCTGCCCATCGCGATGCCGATACTGGAGGCTTTCATCGCCGGTGCATCATTGATGCCGTCGCCGATCATCGCCGTTGGCCGCAGTTCGCTCAGTTCAGTCACCGCCTTCACTTTATCTTCCGGCAGCAGCCCGGCACGGTAATCCAGCCCCAACTCAGTGGCAATCGCCGCCGCCGCACGCGGGTTGTCACCGGTTAACATCACCCCGTTGATCCCCAGCGCTTTCAGTTCGGCAATCGCCTGTTTGGCATCGCTACGCAGTGTGTCACGCAGCGCCAGCAGGCCAATAGGCACACCGTCTTCCAGTACCACCACCGCCGTTTTACCGGCATTTTCCAGTCGTTCTACCTGACTGACGTCTTGCGGAGTGAGCAGGCCTGCGGCCAGCTTGGCGGGAGCACTGATCAGCAGGGTTTTACCGTCGATAACACCCTCGACCCCAACGCCTGCCAGTGCGCGACGGCCCTGTGCCAGCGGCAGAGGCACGCCATACTGTTCGGCGCGGTTGATAATCGCTTGCGCCAACGGATGATGGGAACCGGCCTCGACGGCGGCGGCCAGGGTCAGCAATTGCTGTTCGCTGATGCCGTTGAGCGGGAGCACATCGGTCACCGTCGGTTTGCCTTCCGTCAGCGTACCGGTTTTATCGAAGGCGATGGTTTGCACCTGGCCCAGTTGCTCCAGCGCCGCACCGCCTTTAATCAGCGCACCGCGACGGGTGGCGGCTGCCAATCCAGAGGTGATCGCCGCCGGGGTAGAGATCACCAGCGCACAAGGACAGCCGATCAGCAGCAGGGTCAGGCCGCGATAAATCCAGATATCCCAGGGCTGTGCATACAGCAACGGTGGCACCAGGATCACCGCGATGGCCAGCAACATAATTGCTGGGGTGTAGTAACGGCTGAAACGGTCGAGGAAACGTTCGATCGGCGCACGGCGCTCTTCGGCTTCTTCAATCAGTTGCAGGATACGGTCAATGGCGTTTTTACCCGGCTCGGAAATGACCTTCATCTGCGCGGCCTGATCGACCGACAAACTACCCGCTGCGACTTTCTGGCCCTGCTGACGTTCGACGGGTACAGATTCGCCGGTCAGGGCGCTTTCGTCGAAGCTGGCAAACGGGTTGAGCAGCTCGGCATCGGCCGGCAGACGGCCGCCGGGGGCAATTTCAATCACATCGCCGGGGCGCAGGCTGGCAACGGGTACGCGTTTGCGTTGTGTTCCCTGCAACAGCAGGGCGTCTTCCGGCACCAGCTCCATCAGCGCCTTCACACCACGGCGTGCGCGGTTGGCTGCATAGGATTCCAGCATCTCGCCAACCATAAACAGCAGCAATACCATTGCCGCCTCGGCGGTCGCGCCGATAAAGAGTGCGCCAATGGCCGCGACGCTCATCAGGGTTTCGATGGCAAACGGCGTGCCGGAGCGGATCAGGCGTACCGCCTTGGTGGCGACCGGGGCCAGGCCTACCAGCGTGGTGGCGATAAAGGCAATGCGGCTTAGCTCGGGGTTAACCAGGCTGAGTGCCCAACTGACGATCATCAGCGCAGTGAGCAGCAACAGGGGGCCAAACTCGCCAAGGCGTGACGTTTTTGGCAAATCGGCTGGGGTGGTCTGGGTGCCGAGCAGGGTAAAACCGGCCTGTTTCACCGCATCCTGAATGCGCTGGCTGATATCGGATTGGGCGTCGACCACCAGTTTTTCGGTGGCAAACAGCACGCGGGCGTTGTCGACACCCGGGAGCGCCGTCACCGCATTTTCAATTTTCTTGGCACAGCTTGGGCAGTCCATGCCGGTGACTTTCCAGCTGTAGCGTTGGCTACCGGAGAGAGGGGCGGCGGCTAATCTGTCGCTATCCTCATCCGGATCCTCATGATCGTCAGTGCTGCAACCGCCTGCGCCATGATCGTGCGTATGGGCATGTTCGCCAAGGCTGGCGACACTAGGCTTTTCACTGCTGCAACCGTGCTGGGTTTTGCTGTGGCTGTGGTTGCAACCGCAGCCGCCTTCCGCGTGGTGATGTTCCTGATGATTATGCTTTTCATGGTGAGTCATAGCGTCCCCCTCCGGGCCGTTAATGAAGTTCATTGGCCAGACTCTACACCCTGGAGTCAACTCCAGAGTCAAGCAACGGATGAGAATTATTGCTAACTGTGATGCGGGAGTTATCGCGGGTGGATCAGGGCCGTTAGGCGAAATAATAAGATGTTATTCCAATACAAACTTAAAGGTCCCGGCGGCTAATAATAAAGAGTTATTAATCTATAACTCTTTAGCTAAATTTAACTTTTTGTCACTTAAATGCCAGCACGATCCGCTTGCACCTGCAGGCCGCATTTTTGTTGAAGTTTGTTGCCAACATGTGACGATTAAGTTTCATTTAGATTGTAAAGATCGCCAAAAACCAGCATAAGTCTCCTTCGTTGTGAAAATATATAGCTGATTATTTTATGTTCAGTTTTGCGAGCCTGCCTATAATTGGAATCGATTACCATTTATAGCGGTAATCTTATTTGCTGATATATATGCATTAATTCTATCTAACACACTGCCGGCAACGGCGCATAAGTCCCTTCCGGTTAGCTGGCGGATCCTTCTCCGTGGCTAGCGGGCAGGTTATGTCTATCTGTCTGATTGATAACGATCAGCTAATGAGTGGAATCGAACCAATGCAATCTACTAAAAAGGCAATTGAAGTTACTGAATCCAGCCTCGCAGCGACCGGGTCCGGCTACAATGCTGTAGACGATCTGTTGCATTACCACGAGCGTGGCAACGGGATCCAGGTTAATGGCAAGGACTCATTTTCAAACGAACAAGCTGGGCTGTTTATTACCCGTGAGAACCAAACCTGGAACGGTTATAAAGTTTTTGGTCAACCGGCCAAATTAACTTTCTCGTTCCCGGACTATAAATTCTCATCCACCAACGTCGCCGGCGACACCGGGCTGAGCAAGTTCAGTGCGGAGCAGCAGCAACAGGCCAAGCTGTCACTGCAATCCTGGTCTGACGTGGCCAATCTCACCTTCACCGAAGTTGCCGCCGGCCAAAAGGCCAATATCACCTTCGGCAACTACAGTCAGGATCGTCCCGGTCATTATGACTACGACACCCAGGCCTACGCCTTCCTGCCGAATACCATTTATCAGGGTCAGGATCTGGGCGGCCAGACCTGGTACAACGTCAACCAATCCAACGTTAAACATCCGGCCAGCGAAGACTATGGCCGTCAGACGTTTACCCACGAGATTGGTCATGCGCTGGGCCTGAGCCACCCGGGTGAGTACAACGCCGGTGAGGGCAACCCAACCTACAATGACGTCACCTATGCCGAGGACACCCGCGAGTTCAGCCTGATGAGCTACTGGAGTGAAACCAACACCGGCGGTGATAACGGCGGACACTATGCAGCGGCACCGCTGTTGGATGACATCGCCGCTATTCAACACCTGTATGGTGCCAACCTGTCGACCCGTACCGGCGACACCGTGTATGGCTTCAACTCCAATACTGGCCGCGATTTCCTCAGCACCACCAGCAACTCGCAGAAAGTGATCTTTGCTGCCTGGGATGCGGGCGGTAATGATACTTTCGACTTCTCCGGTTACACCGCCAACCAGCGCATCAACCTGAACGAGAAGTCCTTCTCCGACGTGGGCGGGCTGAAAGGCAACGTGTCTATCGCGGCGGGTGTGACCATTGAGAACGCCATCGGCGGGTCGGGCAATGACGTGCTCGTTGGCAATGCGGCCAACAACGTGCTGAAAGGTGGTGCGGGCAACGACGTGCTGTTCGGCGGTGGCGGAGCGGATGAACTGTGGGGCGGCGCAGGCAAGGATATCTTTGTCTTCTCTGCGGTCAGCGATTCCGCACCGGGCGCTTCCGATGTGATCAAGGATTTCCAGAAAGGTGCCGACAAAATTGACCTGTCGTTCTTCAATCAGGGCAAACAGGGTGGCGATCAAATCCACTTCGTCGATCATTTCAGCGGCGCCGTGGGCGAAGCCTTGCTGTCCTACAATGCGTCAAATAACGTCAGCGATTTAGCCCTGAATATCGGCGGCCATCAGGCGCCGGACTTCCTGGTGAAAATCGTGGGTCAGGTAGACGTCACCACTGATTTTATCGTGTAACCGTGAGGATAACGCCCGGTGCAACCTGGCCGGGCGTTATGCAGGAGCCGATATGAAAGGCAGCTTGGCGCGTACCGCCATAATGGCGGGGAGCATAATGGTTACGGGGGCAGTTATGGCCAGCAGTTTGGTTCTTCCTACCGCAGGGTCACTGGCGGGGCAATGGCAAGTCGCTGACGCGCAACAACAGTGCCAGATCGAGTTTTTGGCCAGTGAACAGCGTGCAACTAACGGCTTTCAGCTGGTGGATCGGCAGAATTGCCTGAAGAAGGTGTTAATGGCTGAAGTGGTCGGCTGGCGTCCGGCGCCGGATGGCATCGCTCTGCTACAGGCGGACGGCAGCACGCTGGCGTTCTTTTCGCGCGACGGGGATATTTATCGTAACCAGCCAGGTGCGGGCGACGGCCTGACGCTGAAGGCGCTGGTGTAATCATAGCGGGTTCGGCAGCCGAACCCGCCCTGAGAAATTACAGGTAAAGCGAACGTACAATCAGGAAATGGCCGGAGAAGTAGCAGAATGCCACCAGCGCATCGGCTGCGCGGAAGGTAAAGCGATAGCGATTCAGCAGCCACACCACGTTGGCCAGCAACAGCAGTGAGGTCCCCGCCAGCAGCGAGAAACCGAAATCGGTGCTGCGCATGAAGTACTGTTCCCCCGCCAGCCACACCATCAGCAGCGTCATTGCTACCAGGGTGGCAATCGGCCAGCGCATCTCTTCCAGCCGGGTCCAGATAGTCGCCAACAACAGCACACCAATCACCAGCAGCGCCAATGGCAGCGGCCAAAACAGGCTGAAGGTCATCTGACTGGCGAAACTCAGGGTATACAGCAGATTCGACAGGAAAAATGCACCGATGGCGTACAGCACGCGTTCGCGCGGCAGCAGTAACAGTGCGTCGGCGATCAGCGTCGCCAACAGGCCGAGGACAATCAGATAGCCCGCTGGGCCGAGCACCGGCGCTTGCCAGGCCAGTAATAACAGTAGCAGCAGGGTAACCGGTTTAAACACCCAACGTTGCCAGCGTGGCCCGCGGTAGGAGGCGTCAACGAACAGCCAACCGGAAAAGAATACGGCAAGGAACGGCCAACTCATATGTCTTCCTTATTCATTATGGGAGCCACAGCCTCCGGCTCCAAATTGTCACCAGTGTCACTTCCTGATTGCAGTGTAGGCAGCACGCCTGTAATCGACAACGCTTTCTTGAGAATGCTATGTTTACGCCGATTTAACCGCGAAGGGAATGGGAATCAAGATGAGTAAGCCACCGCTGTTTTTTGTCGCCGTGATTGCGTTGATCGCCGTACTGGCGACGCATCGCTATTTCAACCAGCGCCGTTCGGAGGCGGAAAACGACCGCGCACCGGTACGCAGCCTGCAGGTTACGGTGAGCGATAAGCGTGAGTTCCCTGCTTCAAATAACCGTTCACGCCAGCGCGAGCATATCGTCAATGAAGCGATGCGGTATGAAGTAGTGTTCCACCCGCAGCGTGGGGGAGAGGACATTACCCTGCGGCTGAAACAGCAGCAATACGGCCCTATAGAGAAAGGTGCGCAGGGCATGCTGCTCGTACAGGGCACACGCTTTGTCTCTTTTACCGCTCAGCCGTAGGGCTCCCGATCCCGCGCCCGCGTGGTGTTATTTTCTTTTGATCGGCGGCTGTTTTTTTTGCCAGGCCAGCAGTTCGAAAACGCCAAAGATGAAGATCTTGGCTTCCTGCCAGTAGCTTATCGGCTGATCTTTAGGCTGCGTCGACTTCAGCAGCACCAATTGCAGCCCGTGCATCACCACCATAAAGAACAGCGCCACGTCGATGAAGTACTTCAGCGGCTTGGGAAAAGGGTGAAACAGATTGGAGAGCAGAAAGCCCCATACGCACAGCATCAGCAGGCGACCCAGATTAATCAGCATTGTCGGTTTTCTCTTGAGAACGGATATAAAGACGGTAAGCCACCTGACCGGCCACTTTTTCACGGTGTAGCTGCCAGTTGGCCGGGACGTCGGTGGCGGCACTTTCGGCTTCAGCCTCTACATAGATCCAGGCCTCATCGGCCAGCCAGCCCTGTTGCTCCAGCAGCGTGACGGTTTCCGCCAGCAGCCCTTTGCGAAAAGGCGGATCGAGGAACACCACGTCAAACGGTTGGGCATTTTTCGCCAGCCAGCTCAGCGCGTTGGTATTGACCACATGGCCTTTGCCTTGCAGCAGCGCCAGATTCTTTTCCAACTGCTGCGCCACCGGGCGTTCAAACTCCAACAGCGTGACGCTGCCGGCATAGCGTGACAGCGCTTCCAGGCCGAGTGCGCCGCTACCAGCAAAACAGTCCAGACAGCGCGCGCCCTGGATCACCGGTGCCAGCCAGTTAAACAGGGTTTCACGGACGCGGTCGGTGGTCGGACGCAGCCCTGGGCTATTCGGTACCGGCAGTTTTCGTCCACGCCATTGGCCGCCGATAATGCGGATCTGCCCGGCCGCAGCCTGAGGCGGTTTTTTGGCCGACGCCCGGGGCGATATTCTTGTCATAGGTTTGCTTTATTTCTTTCTGGGGCGGTGAAGGCCGCACAAGTTAACGAAAAGTTGCCTCTATTCTACCGGTGAGACGCGCCGGGGGAAACGGTAAAACTTTGTTGCCTGATTTCACAGCGGAAAGCATACCGGATGCGTGTTGCTGCGCGAGGGAAAGTGATAGACTCGGCGGAATAATTGTCAGTATAAGCAAGCCTTCGGTACGGAGTAGAGTCATAACATGGCAAAAGATAAGAAACGCGGGTTTTTCTCCTGGCTGGGCTTCGGCCAGAAAGAAGAAGAGCAACAGCAACCTGAAACGTCGGTAGAACCGGCGGAAAATCAGGCCGTGGAGACACCGGCTGAACCGGTTGCTCCCAAGCTGGATGACCAGCTTCCCGCCCAGGAATCTGAGCCTGCCGCCTCCGTAGAGACCCCTGGCGAATGGGACGGCAGCCTGACCGGCGAACATATCGCCGAAAGCGTGCCGGTGGTTACCGAGCACCCTACAGCGGCAGAAACGCTGGCGGAAGAGATTGTTATCCTTACCGAACAGGTGGCGGCAGAGCAACAACCTGCGGTAGTAGAGGAGATCGCCGAGCCGATTGCCGAGGTTGAGCCTGAACCGGTTGTCGTGGTTGAACCGACAGTGGTTGAGCCTGAACCTGAGGTGCTGACGCCAGAGCCGGTTATTGAACCAGAACCTGAACCGGAAGTGATTACACCAGAGCCGGTTATCGAACCTGAGCCAGAACCGGTTGCTGTGATTGAACCTGAAGTGGTCGAGCCTGAACCTGAGGTGATTGCGCCAGAGCCAGAGCCAGAGCCAGAGCCAGAGCCTCTGCCGGCCAGCGTGGCGCTGGAGCCGATTATCGTCGCCCCGGCCATTATTGAAGAGATTGAACAACAGCAACCTGAGCTGCTGGCCCCTGCGGTGACTCAGGAACAGGAACGCCCGACCAAAGAAGGCTTCTTTGCCCGCCTGAAGCGCAGCCTGGTGAAAACCAAGCAGAATCTGGGTTCCGGTTTTATCGGTCTGTTCCGTGGCAAGAAAATCGATGACGATCTGTTTGAAGAGCTGGAAGAACAGCTGCTGATTGCCGACGTCGGCGTGGAAACCACGCGTAAAATCATTACCTCCCTGACCCAACACGCCAGCCGCAAGCAGTTGAAAGATGCTGAGGCGTTGTACGGCAAGCTGAAGGAGGAAATGTCTGAAATTCTGACTAAAGTTGAACAGCCGCTGGATGTTAGTGGTAAAACCCCGTATGTCATTCTGATGGTTGGGGTGAACGGCGTGGGTAAAACCACCACCATCGGTAAGCTGGCCCGCCAGTTCCAGGCGGAAGGCAAATCGGTGATGCTGGCAGCGGGGGATACCTTCCGTGCGGCAGCGGTGGAGCAGTTGCAGGTGTGGGGCGAACGTAACCGTATTCCGGTCATCGCGCAGCAAACTGGCGCAGACTCCGCCTCGGTGATTTTCGATGCCGTACAGGCCGCCAAGGCGCGCGGTATCGACGTACTGCTGGCCGATACGGCAGGGCGTCTGCAGAATAAAGCGCACCTGATGGAAGAGCTGAAGAAGATCGTCCGCGTTATGAAAAAACTGGACGACCAGGCCCCCCATGAGGTTATGCTGACTCTTGATGCCAGCACCGGACAAAATGCGGTCAGCCAGGCGAAATTATTTAATGAAGCCGTAGGCTTAACCGGTATCACACTGACTAAACTGGACGGTACCGCCAAGGGCGGGGTGATCTTTGCCATTGCCGATCAGTTCGCTATCCCGATTCGCTATATCGGCGTTGGGGAAGGCATCGAAGATTTGCGGCCGTTTAAGGCTGACGATTTTATTGAGGCACTTTTTGCCCGAGAGGATTAATACGGATGATTCGCTTTGAACAGGTCAGTAAAGCTTATCTGGGCGGACGGCAGGCACTGCAGGGGGTAGATTTTCATCTGCGCCCGGCAGAGATGGCGTTTCTGACCGGCCATTCCGGCGCGGGTAAAAGTACCCTGCTGAAACTGATTTGTGGCATCGAACGGCCGAGCGCCGGCCATATCTGGTTTGGTGGTCACGACATCAGTCGCCTGAGAAACAGTGAGGTGCCGTTCCTGCGTCGTCAGATCGGCATGATTTTCCAGGATCACCATCTGCTGCTGGATCGTACGGTGTATGACAACGTGGCGATGCCGCTGATTATCGCCGGTGCCAGTACCGAAGACATCCGCCGCCGCGTTTCTGCTGCGCTGGACAAGGTCGGGCTGCTGGATAAGGCGAAAAACTTCCCGATCCAGCTTTCAGGTGGTGAGCAACAGCGTGTGGGCATTGCCCGTGCGGTGGTGAACAAACCGGCGGTGCTGCTGGCGGATGAGCCAACCGGTAACCTGGATGATGCGCTGTCGGAAGGCATTCTGCGCCTGTTTGAAGAATTTAACCGTGTTGGCGTGACCGTGCTGATGGCCACCCATGACACCGGGCTGATTGCCCGTCGCAATTACCGCACTCTGCGCCTGAGCCAGGGTCGTATGGCTGGAGGAGCGCATCATGGCGAATAACGCAAAAACCGCCAAGAGCAAAGCGCTGCGCGGCGGCTGGCGGGAACAATGGCGTTACGCCTGGATGAATGCCATCAAGGATATGCTGCGCCAACCCTTGGCAACGCTGTTGACGGTGATGGTGATTGCCATCTCCCTGACACTGCCGAGCGTGTGTTACATCGTCTGGAAAAACGTCAGTACCGCCGCGACCCAATGGTACCCAACGCCGCAGTTGACGGTTTATCTGGATAAATCCCTCGATGACGACGCGGCGGTGAAAGTGCTCGACGCCATCAAGGCGGAAGCCGGCGTAGAGAAAGTGAATTACCTGTCGCGTGAAGAGGCCCGCGGTGAATTCCGCAACTGGTCCGGCTTTGGCGGCGCACTGGATATGCTGGAAGAGAACCCGTTACCGGCGGTCGCCATTATCACGCCGAAAATGAGCTTCCAAAGTTCCGACACCCTCAACACCCTGCGCGATCGCGTGGCGGCGGTACAGGGCGTGGATGAGGTAAGGATGGATGACAGCTGGTTTGCCCGCCTGGCGGCGCTGACCGGACTGGTGGGCCAGGTGGCTGCGATGATCGGTGTGCTGATGATTGTGGCGGTGTTCCTGGTGATCGGTAACAGCGTGCGACTGAGCATCTTCAGCCGTCGTGACACCATCAACGTGATGAAGCTGATTGGTGCGACCGACGGCTTTATCCTGCGGCCGTTCCTGAACGGCGGGGCGATGCTGGGCTTCTTTGGCGCATTGCTGTCGTTGCTGTTGTCCGGCGGGATGGTGTGGCGTCTGGAGTCGGTGGTCACCGGCGTGGCCAAGGTCTTTGGCACCACCTTTACCCTGCATGGGTTGGGTTGGGATGAAGCACTGTTACTGCTGATTGTCTCTGCGATGATCGGCTGGATCGCCGCCTGGCTGGCGACGGTGCAACATTTACGTCGATTTACACCACAATAAAGTTTTTTTGGTATACTCTTCTCCTGCTGCTCCGAGCGTGTTGCGGGAGAAGAGCTACCGGCACCAACCCAAGCACCATCCAGTCTCTTCTTTGCGCACAAATTCCCTATCGGCCTGAGTCTTCGTCACGTATTGTCATGCACAATGTGATCGAAAAACTGTGAACTAATAGGGCGGAACACGGTCAAAATCTGCAGCAAAATGTTATGGTGCCCGGCGTGTGGACCGCTTTTGCAATAGCAACTGCCGTAGAATCAATCATTTCCCCGCCGTGATAATCATCTGCATGACCTGTTTTTTTCAAGAGAGGGTTTGAATGACCAAAGAAATGCAAACTTTAGCTTTAGTGCCCCTGGGCAGTTTGGAAGCCTATGTTCGGGCCGCCAACACCTATCCGATGCTGACGGCAGAGGAAGAGCGGGAGCTGGCTGAACGGCTGCATTATCAGGGCGATCTGGAAGCCGCTAAGCAGCTCATCCTGTCTCACCTGCGCTTTGTCGCTCATATTGCCCGGAATTACTCTGGTTACGGCCTGCCGCAGGCGGATCTGATCCAGGAAGGTAATATCGGCCTGATGAAAGCGGTTCGCCGCTTCAACCCAGAGGTTGGGGTGCGTCTGGTTTCCTTCGCGGTGCACTGGATCAAGGCAGAAATTCACGAGTACGTACTGCGCAACTGGCGTATCGTTAAAGTTGCGACCACCAAGGCACAGCGCAAGCTGTTCTTTAACCTGCGTAAAACCAAGCAGCGTCTGGGCTGGTTTAATCAGGACGAGGTGGAACTGGTGGCCCGTGAATTGGGCGTGACCAGCAAGGACGTGCGCGAGATGGAGTCTCGTATGGCGGCACAGGATATGACTTTCGATCCAACGCCGGACGACGACGCCCGTGAAGGCCAGTCGATGGCGCCAGTGCTGTACCTGCAGGATAAAAGCTCTGACTTCGCCGAAGGTATCGAAGAAGATAACTGGGAAAGCAACGCCGCAGACAAACTGGCCTATGCGATGGAAGGCCTGGACGAGCGTAGCCAGCACATCATTCGTGCCCGTTGGCTGGACGACGACAATAAGTCCACGCTGCAAGAGCTGGCCGATCAGTACGGTGTTTCTGCTGAGCGTGTACGCCAGCTAGAAAAGAACGCCATGAAGAAACTGAAAATGGCGATCGAAGCCTAATCCCGCGTAAGCGTTAAAAAGCCCGGCTAGCCGGGCTTTTTTGTGCCTGAAATTCGGCGTTATGGCGCAACGGCGGCGAAGTCCGGTGCCGGGCAGCTATAGCCAAACTTGTTGGCCCAGGGGTAACGAGTCCCGGTGTTGATATAGCGCTGGTACAACGCCCGACCGGTTTTTGCATCACGTTTGATCACCCAACCGGCGGCATTACACAGCACGGCAGCATAGGCCTGGCTTTTAGGCGGCAACAAATCGGCCGCCTGCTGGGCCAGTGTGACGGCCTGCCAACGATAATGCAGGAAGCGATTATCCTGCGGTGGCAATGCCGCTTTGGCCCGCGCGCCCTCTGCGCTGCTGATCCAACTCTTATGCTTCAATTCACGGGTATCAAAGGCATCCCCCAGATAGGAATAGCCCGCGTCATAAATCGCGTAATCCGGCGTCATCTCATAACCGGTGAACGTTAACCCCTGGGTGCGCAGCAGCGTTGCCGCCTGATAGTAGGCTTGGGCGCGCGCCAGTTTATCGGTGGTTTTGTCCTGAGCCGTTTTCAGCTTATCGGCGTACTGTTGCGCCACCTGACGATAGTTAGGGATGTCAAAATAACCCATGGCCTCTTGAGGACGTCCGGCGCGCATCAGCCGCCGCGCCAGCAGTTCGCGCAATTGCACTTCCGGCGTGAGGGGCTGGCCGTTGTATTCATCCGGATTGACCGGTTTCAGCGGCGTGGTCGGCGCAGGCGCATGCTTATCGACAAAGCCTTTCAGTTCGTCGACGGTCAGCACCCGTTCGGCCACGTCGGCGACGTCCGCCCAATAAAGCGCTTTGCCGCGATACAGGAAATCCATCGCCTGCAGATAGTCACCGCGATCCAACGCCAGGATCGCCTGTTCCCCGGCCACCCGACACTCGGGGACGATAGTTTCCGGCGTAAAGTCGGCATTGCGCTGCTCGCCCCAGCTTTCACTGGATGGGAAAGCGGCCGCCGCTTTGGCGTAGTCTGCGGTCGCGGCCTTAACATCACCGTCACGCAGCGCCATCTTGGCGCGCAGCCACCAGGCCAGACCGCTGTCACCGGCGTGTTTCAGCAGGCTGGCCGCCATCGGATATTGTCCGGCGCGGTAAGCCAATGCCGCCAATCGATCGCTGCCGCTGAAGCCGCTTTTCACTGAAGCATCCAACAGCGTCAGAATTTGGCTGACGATCTGCGTTGAGCGGCTGCTGGTGCCGTCGGTGTCGGCCATTTGCAGATTACTGCTGCGGGCGAACAGTTCGATGGTCACCAGCTGTTGGATCAGCGGATCGGCAATCGCCTGTTTTAGCACCTCGAAGTGGTCAGGGTTGACCAGATAACTGGAGACGTACTGCAGCGACAGTCCACCCTCTTGATCGCCCTGTGCCGCCTGCTGCGCATACAGCCGCGCCGCTTGAGTGACGTCATTCAGCCACAGGTGAATACGTGCCTGTTGCCCCAGGCTGCTCAGCGCCAGCTGATCCGGATCGGTCGTGCCGGTTTTCACTCGCTCAATCACCTGCTGGAAAGCCGCCAGCGCTTGCTCCAGCTGTGGTTTCGCCGGGTGTTTAACTACCGTGGTCGCCGCGCCGTTCTCGTTCTCCGGCATGCCATGGTCGTTCATCAGCAACCGACCCAGTGAGTACTGCGCCCGCAGCCCCCAGTCGCCCTGCTCTGCGGCGGGCAGTGCCAGCACCTGCTTAAAGTATTCGCCGGCACGTGGATCTTCACCGGCAAAAGCTACGGCGCCCAATTGGTAAAGGCGCGCAGCGTCAGACAGCCCCTGGGTATTGACCGCATCGGCTTCCTCAACCGTTTTGGCGGCGCGCATTTTGCCAATGATGATGGTCTCCGGCGGCTGCGGCATGGGTTTCGGCGGCATAGGCGGCGGTGGCGCTTTCCATAACGGCAGCTGTTTATCCACGGCGACCAGGCGGCCGGCTTCAAAGGCAAAGTTGCCCTCCGGCATGTACAGCAGCGTGCCATTGCGATCGACCAGCAAACGGTTAGGGAAATCCGGCCCGCAGGCGTAACCGTTAATCGGCATCGCTAACGCTGAGCCGATCAGTGCAGCCAGTGGAAGGGTGCGAGTATTAAGGTGTGACAAGGGTGCCTCCTGGCGTCAGTTGTTGGCAGCGTAGCCAGCCCAGTGGCCGGGATTGCCCGGCGCGTAGTTGGTCGCCGCTAATCAGGACAAAGCGTTGCCGTTGAGGCTCACTTTCCAGCCGGTAATTGCCCGCGGCATCCCCCGCCAGGCACTCGCTGGCGGTGATGACGATTTCATGGGGCAGCGGGGCGTCAACCGGCCCGTTATTATGAATTATCAGATCATTCAACCCATTTTGCTGTGGCTGAGGGCTAAATTTTACCTGCCAGTTGACGCTGAGCGGCCGGTTTTCTATCACCGCCCGCAGCGTAGCCAGTGACCAGGCGCGACGATCTTCCGCCAGCGGTAGCCGGAACCAGATAATGCCACGCAGGTGCGGCATGGCCTGCGCGTTCAGCTGATGCAGAAAATCAGCCACCTGTTGCGGCGCAACCGTCAGCTCGCGTGAGGTGCCTGCCACGCGCAGCGAGGCTTCGCTTTCAACCTGTGCACCTTGCGCATCAAACCCCACCAGACCCATGCCATAGGCAGGTAACGCCACCCGGAAGGGTTTTGGCGTGATTTTCGCGTACTGTTTTACCCAGTGCAGTGCCAACGGGCCGGAAAATAACCCTTGCTGAGGAGACAGCACCGCATGCACCTGCAGTACCGAACTGTCCACCTGTTGTAATACACCCGGCAACGCCGCGGAGCCGATCCAGGCCGGTAAGGCGGTAATACCCAGTTGCAGTGAGTGAGGGAGCTGTTGACGCAGTTGCTGGAGGAAATGCTGATAATCAGGCAGACGTGCGGTGGCGGCGTCATGGTCTATTTCAACGCCGACGACCTGCAGCCCGGCGGCCTGCCACTGTTGCACCTGCTTTAGCAGGCGCTGGCGAATGGTGGGCTCATCCAACTGCGCCAGTTGTCCGTCCAGACGAGCCACCAACCACAGCGGGCGGCCATCTTGTTTCAGTAACGGCAGATTGACCGGGATCTCACGCCAGCCTTCACGCGGATGCACCTGCAAACCCAGCACCCGCAATGCAGGGAACAGATCGCGGCTTTGCGCCAACGCCACTGCATGTTGCGGCGTCCAGACCCGTTGCCAGACGTAGACCTGGTTATCCCAGGGCTGCGGTAACTGCAGTGCCTGCTGACGGCCGCCGAACCAGGCGATCGATGCCAGGGCCAGCATTAATAACGCCATTAGCCTGCGTTTCATTGCTGCCAGAGTTCGCCTTGCTGTGTGAACCCGCAGGCGCGCATAAAGTTATCCACCTCACCGCGTTCGCGTGGCGTCAGACCGGCGGTAGAAAGCTGCCAGTGCGTTATCTGCGGCAGCTGGCGCTGGGCGTCCTGTACCAGATACAGCCCGACACCGCGGCGGCGCGTCACTTCGCGCACCAGTAAATCCTGCAACTTGGCGTAATCACCGTTCAGCTCGATTTTCACCGCGCCCAGCAGGCGTTCGTTGAAGCGAGCGGCAAACAGCGCTTTATCGCCGCCCAGCCAGCTTTCCCACTGTTCCGGCTGCTGATGCGGCCAGATTTTGCCAAGGTCGATAAGGTCTTGTGGGGACAGCGTGGTTAATCGCTCAATAGTCAGTTTCATGCAGGATTTCCGAACGGCTAATCGATGCCGACAGTGTAATAGATCTTGCGCAGAGCGATGTGTAAGTTTTTCTGTACGATTACTGGGCGAAATGTTTTTTGCAAGACGCATTTTCCGAGTAAATATGTAGTGAATCGATCGAGAACCAGCATAACGCGCTGCGCCTGATGCTAAACAGCGCAGATTTAATCCGGATTTTATGCTGTTTACACCGCTTGTTCCTGATTGTGCAAGTTGATTTGCAGCAGAAAATTCCTGTTTAATGGCATGAAAAATAAAGTCTTATTAGAAAATGTTGCCATGAAAACACCTAAATCATTATTACTTATGAATAAAAGCAGTAAATAAGGGGCAGGTGCAGGCAAACACAACAGGTACGTTCACAACGACAGATGGGGATTTGCGGATGAAATTAACAAAAGGTAAGGCGCTGTTGGCGGGTTGTATCGCGATGGCTATCGGGCATGCGGCAATGGCCAAAGACATTAAGGTTGCGATCGTCGGGGCGATGTCAGGGCCGGTCGCACAGTATGGTGACATGGAGTTCACCGGTGCCCGTCAGGCGATTGCCGACATCAATGCCAAGGGCGGTATCAAGGGCGATAAGCTGGTTGGCGTGGAATACGATGACGCCTGTGACCCGAAACAGGCGGTAGCGGTGGCCAACAAGGTGATCAACGACGGTATCCGTTATGTGATTGGCCACCTGTGCTCTTCCTCGACGCAGCCGGCTTCCGATATTTATGAAGATGAAGGCGTGATCATGATTACCCCGGCGGCCACCAACGCCGATCTGACCACCCGCGGCTACAAGATGATCATGCGCACCACCGGCCTGGACTCCGATCAGGGCCCGACGGCGGCCAAATACATTCTCAGTGAGATCAAACCCAAGCGCATTGCGGTGATCCACGATAAACAACAGTACGGCGAAGGTCTGGCGCGCTCGGTGCGTGACAGCCTGAAAAAACAGGGTACCGACGTGGTGATGTTTGAAGGCATCACCGCCGGCGATAAAGATTTCTCCACTCTGGTGGCGCGTCTGAAGAAAGAGAACGTCGATTTCGTTTACTTCGGCGGCTACTACCCGGAAATGGGGCAGATCCTGCGCCAGGCCAAACAGGCCGGCCTGACCACCCGCTTTATGGGGCCAGAGGGTGTGGGCAACTCCTCACTGTCTAACATCGCCGGTGCCGCTTCTGAAGGCATGCTGGTGACCTTGCCGAAACGCTACGATCAGGTTCCGGCCAACAAACCTGTAGTGGATGCGCTGAAAGCCAAGAAACTGGATCCGACCGGTCCGTTCGTCTGGACGACTTACGCCGCACTGCAATCTCTGACCACCGGGATGGAGCGCAGCGGCAGCCAGGAGCCAGCCGACATCGTCAAGGATCTGAAAACCGGCAAGCCGGTGGACACCGTAATGGGGCCGCTGAGCTGGGATGACAAGGGCGATCTGAAAGGCTTCGAGTTCGGCGTGTTCGAGTGGCATGCAGACGGCACATCAACACCGATTAAATAAGCCATAATCATCAGGGTAGGGCGCAGTTCTGCTGCGCCCGCGGGCCGGTTCGCCGGCTCCGTATCCCTTTACCTGAATGATCTTCGCGTTCAGGTTTCGCAGCCAAGGGTTAGAGTATGTCAGAGCAGGTTCTCTATTTTCTGCAGCAGATGTTCAACGGCGTCACGTTGGGCAGCACCTATGCATTGATCGCCATCGGTTACACCATGGTCTACGGCATCATCGGCATGATCAACTTCGCCCACGGCGAGGTCTATATGATCGGCAGCTATGTCTCCTTTATTGTTATCGCCGCCCTGATGATGGTGGGTATCGACGTTAGCTGGCTGCTGATTGGCGCCGGTTTCCTGGTGTCGATCGTCATTGCCAGCGCCTACGGCTGGAGTATTGAGCGGGTGGCCTACAAGCCGGTGCGCAACTCCAAACGTCTGATCGCGCTGATCTCCGCCATCGGGATGTCGATATTCCTGCAAAACTACGTCAGCCTGACGCAGGGCTCGCGCGATCTGGCGCTGCCAAGCCTGGTCACCGGCCAGTGGGTGTTGGGTGAAAGCAACGGCTTTGCCGCCACCATCACCACCATGCAGTTGATTATCTGGGTCGTCACCTTCCTGGCGATGCTGGCGCTGACGATATTTATTCGTTACTCGCGCATGGGCCGCGCTTGCCGTGCCTGCGCGGAAGATTTGAAGATGGCCAGCCTGCTGGGTATCAATACCGATCGGGTAATCTCGCTGACCTTCGTGATTGGCGCAGTGATGGCGGCGGTGGCCGGCGTGCTGTTGGGCCAGTTCTACGGGGTGATCAACCCGTACATTGGTTTTATGGCCGGTATGAAAGCCTTTACCGCGGCCGTGCTGGGCGGCATCGGCAGCATTCCCGGCGCAATGATTGGCGGCCTGGTACTGGGCGTGGCGGAAGCGCTGACCTCAGCCTACCTGAGCACCGAATATAAAGACGTGGTGTCGTTCGCGCTGTTGATCGTGGTGTTGCTGATCATGCCAACCGGCATCCTTGGGCGTCCGGAGGTTGAGAAGGTATGAAACTCAATCTGCTCAATGCGTTGATCGCCACCCTGGTGCTGTTTGTGATGGCTTCATTCCTGATGGGGATGCAGCTGAGTCTCGACGGCACCAAACTGGTGGTGCATGGCGCGGCGGAAGTCCGCTGGATGTGGATCGGCATTGGCTGCGTCATCGTGTTCTTCTTCCAGTTACTGCGCCCGCTGATGCAGCAGGGGCTGAAAAAAATCTCCGGCCCTTCATTCGTCTTACCGAGCTTTGATGGCACCACTGCGCGTCAGAAGCTGCTGGCCGCGGCGATCATTGTTGCCGCCGTCGCCTGGCCGTTTCTGGTGTCGCGTGGCACGGTGGATATCGCCACCCTGACGTTGATCTACGTGATGCTGGGTCTGGGTCTGAACGTGGTAGTGGGGCTGTCCGGTTTGCTGGTGCTGGGCTATGGCGGTTTTTACGCCATTGGCGCTTACACCTACGCGCTGCTGAACCACTACTATGGTCTGGGTTTCTGGGAAAGCCTGCCGCTGGCGGGCATAGTCACCGCCATCTTTGGTTTCCTGCTCGGTTTCCCGGTGCTGCGGCTGCGTGGCGATTACCTGGCGATTGTGACCTTGGGATTCGGTGAGATCGTGCGCATCCTGCTGCTGAACAATACCGAGATCACCGGCGGGCCGAACGGCATCAGCCAGATCCCGAAACCGACCTTCTTTGGGCTGGAGTTCAACCGCAGCCTACGTGACGGCGGCTGGGACACCTTCCATAACTTCTTTGGTCTGAAATACGATCCGAGCGATCGCATCGTGTTTTTGTATCTGGTGGCACTGCTGTTGGTGGTGCTGACGTTGTTTGTGATTAATCGTCTGCTGCGCATGCCGCTGGGCCGTGCCTGGGAAGCGCTGCGCGAAGATGAAATCGCCTGCCGCTCACTGGGCCTTAATCCGACCAAAATCAAACTGACCGCCTTCACCATCAGCGCCGCCTTCGCCGGGTTTGCCGGCACGCTGTTTGCTGCGCGTCAGGGCTTTGTCAGCCCGGAATCCTTTACCTTCGTCGAGTCGGCCTTCGTGTTGGCGATTGTGGTATTGGGTGGCATGGGGTCACAGTTTGCGGTGATCCTGGCGGCTATTCTGCTGGTGGTATCGCGCGAACTGATGCGTGATCTGAACGAATACAGCATGTTGTTGCTGGGTGCTCTGATGGTGTTGATGATGATTTGGCGGCCGCAGGGGCTGCTGCCGATGAAACGGCCACAGCTCAAACTGAAAGCGGCAGATATCCACGCGGGCAAGGGAGAGCAGGCATGAGTGTGCAACCTTTGCTGAAGGTCGAAGGGCTGTCGATGCGTTTCGGCGGCCTGCTGGCGGTCAATAATGTGGCGCTGGAGCTGAATGAAGGCGAAATTGTTTCGCTGATTGGCCCGAACGGTGCCGGAAAAACCACGGTTTTTAACTGCCTGACCGGCTTCTACCGCCCGACTGGCGGCACCATCAAACTGCGCGAACGTCACCTGGAAGGGTTGCCCGGCCAGACGATTGCTCGCATGGGCGTGGTGCGGACTTTCCAGCACGTGCGGCTGTTTCGTGAAATGACGGTGATCGAAAACCTGTTGGTTGCGCAGCATCAGCATCTGAAAAGCGGCGTCTTCGCCGGCCTGCTAAAAACGCCGGCTTTCCGTCGCGCCGAAGCCGATGCGTTGGATCGTGCTGCGGTGTGGTTGCAGCGGGTTGGCCTGCTGGAGATGGCTAACCGCTCGGCGGGTAACCTGGCTTACGGGCAACAGCGGCGGCTGGAGATTGCACGCTGCATGGTAACCCGGCCGGAACTGCTGATGCTGGACGAGCCGGCAGCGGGGCTGAACCCGAAGGAAACCGACGAACTGGACCACCTGATTGTCGAACTGCGTAATCAGCATAAGGTGTCGGTACTGTTGATTGAACACGACATGAAGCTGGTGATGGGCATTTCCGACCGCATCTACGTGGTGAACCAGGGCACGCCGCTGGCGCAGGGCACCCCGGCAGAAATCCGTAACAACCCGGATGTGATCCGGGCCTATCTGGGCGAATAATTTATGTTGTCATTTAATCAGGTATCCGCCCATTACGGCAAAATCCAGGCGCTGCATCAGGTCAGCCTGAACATTAAGCAGGGCGAGATAGTCACGCTGATCGGCGCTAACGGCGCCGGTAAAACCACGCTGCTCGGCACGCTGTGCGGGGAACCTCGCGCCAGCGAAGGCAGCATCACCTTCCTCGATCAGGACATCACCCAGTGGCAGACCTCACGTATCATGCGTGAGGCGGTGGCCATTGTGCCGGAAGGGCGGCGGGTGTTCTCGCGCATGACGGTGGAAGAGAATCTGGCGATGGGCGGTTTTTTTGCCGACCGTCAGCAGTATCAGCAACGCATCGAGCGGGTGTTCGAGCTGTTCCCACGCCTGCTGGAACGCCGTGCTCAGCGCTCCGGCACCATGTCCGGCGGTGAGCAACAGATGTTGGCGATCGGTCGTGCGCTGATGAGCCAACCAAAGTTGCTGTTGCTCGACGAACCCTCCCTGGGGCTGGCGCCGATCATTATTCAGCAGATTTTTGACATCATTCAGCAACTGCGCGAAGAGGGAATGACCATCTTCCTGGTGGA
This sequence comes from Serratia myotis, assembly GCF_027474885.1. Taxonomy (NCBI): domain Bacteria; kingdom Pseudomonadati; phylum Pseudomonadota; class Gammaproteobacteria; order Enterobacterales; family Yersiniaceae; genus Serratia; species Serratia myotis. Next base: position 225,470 of record NZ_CP099707.1, read on the forward strand.
GCAAAACGCCAATCAGGCGCTGAAACTGGCAGATCGTGGTTATGTACTGGAAAACGGCCGCGTGGTGTTGGAAGATACGGGAGCCGCATTGTTAGCAAACGAAGCAGTTAGGTCGGCATATCTGGGCGGCTGAAATACCCGTCGTCTTTCAAGCTACAGCGTTGTTAACTGCACTCGCTTACCCCAGTCACTTACTAAAGTAAGCTCCTGGAGGATAAGCGAGTTGGTCGCCTGGCTGTAACTGGAAATCCATAGGGTATTAGAGGGAATTTACCGATAAAGGTAACTCAGGCTGCACCTGCATTTTTAACGATTACGAGAAGAAGAAGAAATGAACACAGAAGGGTTACTCGCGCAGCGCATCGTAAAAGTAAAAAGCTCGGCAATCCGTGAATTGCTCAAGCACAGTAAGATGGAAAACGTCATTTCGCTGGCGGGCGGCATCCCCTCTGATGCCCTGTTTGATTTCGAAGGTTTGAGCATCGCTACCCATCAGGCGATCACCGAGCAGCCGAAAAGCGCCTTCCAGTATGGTCTGACCGAAGGCAGCCCGGTGCTGCGTGAGCGCATTTGTGAGCTGTGCGCCCAGCGTGGTGTTTCTGCCACCGCCGAAGAAGTGATGGTGACAGCAGGATCTCAGCAGGCGCTGGATCTGGTGATGCGTGCCATCGTCAACCCGGGCGACGTGTTTGTGGTGGAGCGTCCGACCTATCTGGCGGCGTTACAGACGCTGGAGCTGGCGGAAGCCAACATCATGTCGGTGTCGTCCGACAGCGATGGCATGGTGGTCGAAGAGCTGGCCGAGCTGCTGAAAACCCAGCGTATCAAGGGCGTGTATGTGGTGCCGAACTTTGGCAACCCGAGCGGTATCACCCTGAGTGCAGCCCGTCGCGAGCTGTTGGTGAAGCTGGCCGCAGAGCACAATTTCCTGATCATCGAAGATGACCCGTACGGCGAGCTGCGCTTTACCGAAGAGCGCCACGCCACGCTGCACCAGATTTCGCAGCAGGTGCTGGGCCATACCGATAACATTATCTACACCTCGACCTTCTCCATGATCCTGGCGCCGGGCCTGCGTCTGGGCTGGGCAATTCTGCCGCCGTTCCTGCTGCACAAAGTGGCGATCATCAAGCAGGCGGCGGATCTGCACGCCAGCGCGCTGTCGCAGAGCATCGTAGAATGTTACCTGGGGCTGGATCGTCTGCCGACGCAGATCGAAAAGATCCGCGCAGCCTACAAGCAAAAAGGGGAGATCCTGGCCGGATTGGTGGAGCAAGAGCTGGGCGACCACATCAGCTTTGATATGCCGAAGGGCGGTATGTTCCTGTGGGCGCGTTTCCGTCAGCCGTTTAACGCCACCGAATGGCTGAAAACCACTCTGCAGCAGGGTGTGGTCTTCGTGCCGGGGGAATACTTCTTCTCTGACAACCCGGATCGCTCGACCTTCCGCCTGTCGTTCGCTACCGCCACTGAACAGCAGATGCAGGAAGCCGTTGCCCGCCTGCGTCGTTCACTGTAATCCCCACGGCGGCGGGGCACTTTTCCCCGCCGCCGACATCAAACCGCAATCTGCACTTCACTCTCCCGTCATATGGCTGTCATCTGACGGTTATATTTCTGTCATCCGAACATGGCATGTTATCCCCGTCATCTTTCAAGCCGCAGCGTTGTTGCCTGTCCTGATGCTTCCCTGTCACTTAGTTAACTAAGCTCCGAGGGATCCATCAGGTTGACGCCTGGCTGCGACTTGAAAGCTATAGGGGAACGCTTCCGAACAAGAATTGATTCTTTTCGCTCACGCGCTTATTACACCAGCTTTTTTCAGGAGTTAGGCATGCTCACCTACGCTATTCGCAAAACTACGCTGTGCGTCGCGTTGACCCTGGCGGTCAGCACTCAGGCACTGGCGGCGACCGAGATCCCGTTCTGGCATTCGATGGAAGGTGAATTGGGTAAAGAAGTGGATTCCCTGGCGGACCGCTTTAACCAGTCGCACACCGACGTCAAAATTGTCCCGGTTTATAAAGGTAACTACGAACAGAGCCTGGCGGCGGGCATTGCGGCCTATCGCTCCGGTAAAGCACCGGCGATCCTGCAGGTGTACGAGGTGGGTACGGCAACCATGATGGCCAGCAAGGCGATCAAGCCGGTGTATGAGGTGTTTAAAGACGCCGGTATCAACTTTGACGAGTCGGTATTCGTGCCGACGGTGTCCGGTTACTACACCGACAACAAGAGCGGGCATCTGTTGTCCCAGCCGTTCAACAGCTCCACCCCGGTGCTGTATTACAACAAGGACGCGTTTAAAAAAGCCGGTTTGAACCCGGACCAGCCGCCAAAAACCTGGCAGGAACTGGCGGCGGATACCGCCAAACTGCGTGAAGCCGGCATGAAGTGCGGTTACGCCAGCGGTTGGCAGGGTTGGATCCAGCTCGAGAACTTCAGCGCCTGGCACGGGGTGCCATTCGCCACGGAAAACAACGGCTTTGGCGGCACCAGCGCCAAGCTGGAGTTCAACAAGCCGTTGCAGGTCAAGCATATCCAACTGCTGGAAGAGATGAACAAGAAGGGTGACTTCACCTATTTCGGCCGTAAAGATGAATCCACCGAGAAGTTCTACAGCGGTGACTGCGCCATTACTACCGCATCATCCGGCTCACTGGCGGATATCAAACACTACGCCAAATTCAACTACGGCGTGGGCATGATGCCGTATGACGCCGACGCCAAGAATGCGCCGCAGAACGCCATCATCGGGGGTGCCAGCCTGTGGGTGATGAATGGCAAAGATGCCGCCACCTACAAGGGTGTCGCCGAGTTCCTGCAGTATCTGGCGCAGCCGGAAATTGCCGCCGAATGGCACCAGAAGACCGGCTATCTGCCGATCACCACCGCCGCTTACGATCTGACCAAGCAACAGGGCTTCTACGACAAGAACCCGGGCGCCGATGTGGCGACACGTCAGATGCTGAACAAGCCGCCGTTAGCGTTCACCAAAGGCCTGCGCCTGGGCAATATGCCGCAGATCCGTACTGTGGTGGATGAAGAGCTGGAAGGTGTGTGGACCGGCAAGAAAACGCCACAGCAGGCACTGGACGCTGCCGTGCAGCGCGGTGACGTATTGCTGCGTCGCTTCGAGTCCCAGACCAAGTAGCGTCAACCGGGACTCCGTTCCGGCGAACGACACCGATCCACCCCCTCTCCCCTGGGAGAGGGCCGGGGAGAGGGGCTCAGTCAGCCCTCTCCCCACATTAACGGTTAACCCCTATGTCATCTTCCCGTCCCGGTTTCGGCTGTAGCTGGCTGCCCTACGTATTGGTGCTGCCGCAACTGTTGATCACCGCAATCTTCTTCCTGTGGCCCGCCGGCGAGGCACTGTGGTATTCGGTGCAGAGCCTAGATCCGTTTGGCCTGTCCAGCCAGTTTGTCGGGCTGGATAACTTTACCCAGCTGTTCCAGGACCCTTACTACCTCGATTCGTTTTACACCACGCTGATCTTCAGCTTCCTGGTGGCGGGGATTGGGTTGGTGGTGTCCCTGTTTTTCGCCGCGCTGGTGGACTACGTGCTGCGCGGCAGCCGAATTTACCAGACGCTGATGATCCTGCCTTATGCGGTGGCCCCTGCGGTAGCGGCGGTGCTGTGGATTTTCCTGTTTAACCCTGGTCTGGGGTTGATTACCCATTTCCTCAGCGGCTTGGGCTACAACTGGAACCACGCGCAGAACAGCGGGCAGGCGATGTTCCTGGTGGTGCTGGCTTCGGTATGGCAGCAAATCAGCTATAACTTCCTGTTTTTCCTGGCGGCATTACAGTCCATTCCGCGCTCGCTGGTGGAAGCGGCGGCCATCGACGGTGCCGGGCCAGTACGGCGTTTCTTCAATCTGGTGTTGCCGTTGATCACGCCGGTGAGCTTCTTCCTGCTGGTGGTGAATCTGGTGTACGCCTTCTTCGATACCTTCCCGGTGATCGATGCCGCGACCGGCGGCGGGCCGGTACAGTCCACGACCACGCTGATCTACAAGATCTACCGCGAAGGCTTTGCCGGTCTGGACTTGTCCAGCTCCGCAGCGCAGTCGGTGATCCTGATGCTGTTGGTGATTGGCCTGACGGTGATCCAGTTCCGTTTTGTCGAACGTAAGGTGCGCTACCAATGATTGAGAACCGACGCGGGCTGGATATCTTCAGCCACGTAATGCTGATTATCGGCGTGCTGGTGGTGCTGTTCCCGCTGTACGTGGCCTTTGTCGCCGCCACGCTGGACGACAAACAGGTGTTCCAGGTGCCGATGACCCTGATCCCGGGCGGCCACCTGTGGGAAAACATCAGCAATATCTGGCAGGGTGGCGTGGGCAACCTCAAGGTGCCGTTTTCGCTGCTGCTGCTCAACAGTGTGATCATGGCGCTGGCGATCACCTTTGGCAAAATCCTGGTGTCGGTGCTGTCGGCCTACGCCATCGTTTACTTCCGTTTCCCGCTGCGCAGCCTGTTTTTCTGGCTGATTTTCCTCACCCTGATGCTGCCGGTGGAAGTGCGTATCTTCCCGACGGTGGAGGTGATCTCCAACCTCAACCTGCTGGACAGTTACACCGGCTTGACGCTGCCGCTGATGGCTTCTGCCACCGCCACCTTCCTGCTGCGTCAGTTCTTTATGACCTTACCGGACGAACTGCTGGAAGCCGCGCGTATTGATGGCGCGGGGCCGATGCGCTTCTTCTGGGACATCGTGCTGCCGCTGTCGAAAACCAACCTGGCGGCGCTGTTTGTCATCACCTTTATCTACGGCTGGAACCAGTACCTGTGGCCGATCCTGCTCACCAGCGACGCCTCAATGGGCACCGCGGTGGCGGGGATCAAAAGCATGATCTCCACCTCCGGCGCGCCGACCCAGTGGAATCAGGTAATGGCAGCGATGATTCTGACTTTAATCCCACCGCTGGCGGTGGTTCTTCTGATGCAGCGCTGGTTTGTACGCGGTCTCGTCGACAGCGAAAAGTAACGAGAGAAATTTTCACATGGCAGGTTTAAAACTACAGGCAGTCACCAAATCTTACGACGGTAAAACGCCGGTGATTAAGCAGATCGATCTCGACGTGGCGGACGGTGAGTTTATCGTGATGGTCGGCCCGTCCGGCTGTGGCAAATCGACGCTGCTGCGCATGGTCGCCGGGCTGGAACGGACCACCAGTGGCGATATTTATATCGATGGCCAACGCGTGACTGATATGGAGCCGAAAGATCGCGGCATCGCGATGGTGTTCCAGAACTATGCGCTGTATCCGCACATGAGCGTGTATGACAACATGGCCTATGGCCTGAAAATTCGCGGCTTTGGTAAACAGCATATCCAACAGCGGGTTGAAGAAGCGGCGCGCATTTTAGAACTGGAACCGCTGTTGCAGCGTAAGCCGCGTGAGCTTTCCGGCGGGCAGCGCCAGCGGGTGGCAATGGGGCGCGCTATCGTGCGTGAACCGGCGGTGTTCCTGTTTGATGAACCCTTGTCGAACCTGGATGCCAAGCTGCGTGTGCAGATGCGTCTGGAATTACAGCAACTGCACCGTCGACTGAAAACCACCAGCCTGTACGTCACGCACGATCAGGTGGAGGCGATGACGCTGGCACAGCGGGTGATCGTGATGAACAAGGGCGTGGCGGAGCAGATTGGTACCCCAAGCGAGGTCTACCAGCGCCCGGCATCGCTGTTTGTCGCCAGCTTTATTGGCTCACCGGCGATGAATCTGTTGCCTGGCTCCCTGAGTGCCGACGGCAGCCAATTGTTGCTGGCGGACGGCATGACGCTGAATTTGCCGCAGGCGAAAGCGCAGTGGGGCGGCCGCCCGTTGACGCTCGGTATCCGTCCGGAGCATATTCAACTGACTACCGAGCAACAGGGCGGTGTACCGCTGGTGCTGCAAACATTGGAGCTGTTGGGCGCAGATAATCTGGCGCACGGGCAGTGGGGCGGTCACGGCGTGATTGCGCGGCTGTCGCATGAAACTATGCCGGCGGCGGGCAGCACGCTATATTTACAGCTGCCTGCACAGGCACTGCACTTTTTTGATACCGATAGCGGATTACGGATGGAACAATGACCACAGCCTGGCCTTACCCACACATTGTCGCCCACCGTGGCGGCGGTTCCCTGGCGCCGGAAAATACTCTGGCGGCGATCGACGTTGGCGCGCGTCACGGCCACAAAATGATTGAGTTCGACGCCAAACTGGCGCAGGACGGGCAAATTTTTCTGCTGCATGACGATACCCTGGATCGCACCAGCAACGGCTGGGGCGTGGCGGGTGAGTTGCCGTGGGACAAGCTGGTGCAACTGGATGCCGGCAACTGGTATAACTCCGCCTACAAGGGCGAACGTTTACCGCTGCTGGCCGAGGTGGCGGAACGCTGCCTGCAGCACGGCATGATGGCGAACATTGAAATCAAACCCACCACCGGCAGCGATGACGAAACCGGCCGGGTGGTGGCGTTGGCGGCGCGTCTGCTGTGGCAGGGACAAACCGATCCGCTGCTTTCATCATTCTCGGTTGAGGCACTTGAGGCGGCACAGCGCACGGTGCCGGAGCTGCCACGTGGCCTGCTGCTGGATCAGTGGGATGACAACTGGCCGGCGCTGACCGAACGTCTGGGCTGCGTATCGTTGCACATCAACCACAAAGAGCTGACGGAAGAGCGGGTGGCGGCGCTGAAAGCGGCGGGATTACGTATTCTGGTTTATACCGTTAACCAACCGGCGCGTGCGCGCCTGTTGTTGAACTGGGGCGTTGATTGTATTTGTACTGACCGGATAGATTTGATTGGCCCCGATTTTCCGAATGGTTAACCTGGGTTAAAAATTTGCCGCTGTCCGCTCTACCCTGCTGACAGCGGCTACGATCATCCTCATGGGCGCATCGGCGTAGCCGGCAACGGAGCCTGCGGCACCGAAGGCGTGGTGCGGTTGAACGGGTTACGTGGTTGGTTACCATTTGGCAGCAGTTGCCCGCCGTTCGGCGAATTTGGCTGCAGTTGCTGCTGATTGTTGTCGAACTGCCGCTGTTGTTGCAGGCGGCGCTGATCCAACTGCTGGTTATTCAGCATGCGCTGTTGCTGCGCTTGCTGATTGCGTTGGTTGAGAAACTGCTGTTGCGAGCTGAGCTCGGTGACGCCGTTGGCTGCGGTGGCCAACCCGGACAGCAGCAACAGGCCGTAGAGCAGGTGATAACGCTTCATGATCTTTACCTCCGTTTTCTATTAAGACTAACCCACCGGTGAAATTTTGCCGACAGTTTGTATTTTGCACAGATGTAAACTGCCTTTTCGTCACGACCTTTCCTGCCTTCCGTTACAATCGCCCTTTGTGAATTTTTAGGGTGAACCCATCGTGCTACTTCTGGTGATTACTACCATTCTGTGGGCGTTCTCTTTCAGCCTGATTGGCGAATATCTGGCGGGTCAGGTCGACAGCTGGTTCTCGGTGCTGATGCGTATCGGCCTGGCGGCATTGGTGTTCCTGCCGTTCCTGCGCTGGCGCAATATCAAACCGAAAGTGATCCTGATGTACATGCTGGTGGGGGCCTGTCAGCTCGGCATCATGTATCTGTTCAGCTTCCGTGCCTACATGTACCTGACGGTACCGGAATTCCTGCTGTTTACCGTGCTGACACCGCTGTACGTCACGCTGATTTATGATTTGATCAGCGGCCAGCGTCTGCGCTGGAGCTACGTATTCAGTGCGCTGCTGGCAGTGCTGGGGGCGGCGATCATCCGTTACCATCAGCTTAGCGAGCATTTCTGGTGGGGATTACTGCTGGTGCAGGCGGCAAACATCAGCTTTGCCATCGGCATGGTCGGTTACAAGCGCCTGATGGAAGTGCACCCGTTGCCGCAACACACCGCGTTCTCCTGGTTCTACCTGGGCGCGTTAGTGGTGGCGGTGGTGGCCTGGTGCCTGTGGGGCAATCCTCAGCAGTTGCCGACCACCAACCTGCAATGGGGCATTCTGGTATGGCTGGGCGTGGTGGCTTCCGGGCTGGGGTATTTCATGTGGAACTACGGTGCAACGCAGGTGGATGCCGGCACGCTTGGCATCATGAATAACATGCATGTGCCCGCCGGGCTGTTGGTGAATCTGGCCATCTGGCAGCAACAACCGCACTGGCCAAGTTTTATTATCGGTGGGGCGGTGATTGTCGCTTCGCTGTGGGTGCATCGTCGTTGGGTGGCACCCAAGATAATCAGTAAATAAACCGGGCCGCCCAAGCGCAGGCAGCCCTGATTATCAGGATTGTGAAGCCAGCGGTTTGACGCTGGCAACACCGGCGCTTGGGCGGTCGGCATCACGCACGAAGGGCAGATGATTGCAGGCGTGCTGGCGCGCCGAACGGATAAAGGCTTCGGTTACCGCCTGGCGCTGCTCACCATCACGTACCGCCGCATACAGACGACTCCACAGGCCATCCCCCAGGGTTTTGGTCACCACCAGCCCCTGGCGTTCAAAACTTTCCACCACCCAATGCGGTAATGCCGCAATCCCCATCCGCGCCGACACCATCTGGATCAGCAGCAGGGTATTATCGACGTTTTTCAGCGCCGGGCTGATGCCCGCCGGTTGCAGGAAATGACGCCAAATATCCAACCGCTGGCGCTGTACCGGATAAATCATCAGCGTTTCATCGATTAAATCTTCAGGCTCAATGTGCAGCTTGCTGGCCAACGGGTGGTCCGGCGCCAGCACCAACCGCACTTCAAAATCAAACATCGGTGAATAGTGCAGACCGCTGCGCGGCAGAATGTCGGAGGTCAGCACCACATCCAGCTCGCCCTGCTGCAATGCCGGCTGCGGGTCAAAGGTGACGCCGGACTTGAAGTCCATCACCACCTGCGGCCAACTCTGGCGGAAGTTATCCAGCGCCGGTGTCAGCCACTGAATACAACTGTGGCATTCAATGGCGATGCGCAACGTGGCTTGATGCGGCTCGTGGCAAGTCTGCAGTGCCTGCTGGATTTGTGGCAGCACCTGCTCCGCCAGCTGTAACAGGATCTCTCCCTGCGCGGTAAAGCGCAGCGGTTGGCTTTTGCGAACGAACAGCTTAAAGCCCAGACGCTGCTCCAGATCGCTGAACTGATGCGACAGAGCAGACTGCGTCTGATGGAGTTGGGCTGCCGCGGCCGCCAGCGAGCCGGTATTGCGCAGAGCCTGCAGCGTCCGTAAGTGTTTCAGTTCGATCATGAGAGTCCTTCACAGTGACAGTGAATAAATTGCGCTTGTGGTTAATACAGTACCTGCGGATTATGGATGTGTAAACATCTGGACGGCTAAATGGGGAATATGACGATGGCAATTTTAAATCACACACTCGGTTTTCCACGCGTTGGGCTACGACGTGAGCTGAAAAAAGCTCAGGAAAGCTACTGGGCAGGTAACTCAACGCAGGAAGAACTACTGGCGGTTGGCCGCGAGCTGCGCGCTCGTCATTGGCAACAGCAACAGCAGGCCGGAGTGGATTTAGTGCCAGTCGGCGATTTCGCCTGGTATGACCATGTGTTGACCACCAGCCTGTTGCTGGGCAACGTGCCGGCGCGTCATCAGAATGCGGACGGTTCGATCGATCTGGACACGTTGTTCCGTCTGGGCCGTGGTCGTGCACCGACCGGCGAACCGGCGGCAGCGGCGGAAATGACCAAATGGTTTAACACCAACTACCACTACATGGTGCCTGAATTCCATAAGGGCCAGCAGTTCAAACTGGGCTGGACCCAATTGCTGGACGAAGTTGACGAAGCGCTGGCGCTGGGTCACAAAATCAAGCCTGTACTGCTGGGGCCGGTCACTTATCTGTGGCTGGGCAAAGTGAAGGGTGAGTCGTTTGACCGCCTGTCGCTGCTGAACGATATCCTGCCGGTTTACCAGCAGGTACTGGCCGAACTGGCGAAACGTGGCGTTGAATGGGTGCAGATCGACGAGCCTGCGCTGGTGCTGGAATTGCCGCAGGAGTGGCTGAACGCCTTCAAACCGGCTTATAACGCACTGCAAGGCCAGGTAAAACTGCTGCTGACTACCTACTTCGACAGCGTTGGCCACAATCTTGACACCCTCCGTGAGCTGCCGGTGCAGGGGCTGCACGTCGACCTGGTTGGCGGCCACGACGATATCGAGGTATTGAATAAAGCGCTGCCGAAAGAGTGGCTGCTGTCACTGGGTGTGATCAACGGACGCAACGTCTGGCGCGCCGATCTGAGCAGCTGGTTTGAGCGTTTGCAGCCATTAGTGGGCAGCCGCCCGCTGTGGATCGGGACTTCCTGTTCACTGCTGCACAGCCCAATCGATCTGAGCGTGGAAACCCGCCTGGATGAAGAAGTGAAAAGCTGGTTCGCCTTCGCTCTGCAAAAATGTGCCGAAGTGGCGTTGCTGAGCGCAGCGTTGAATGCCCCGGGCGCAGCAAAACAGGCTGAACTGGACGTCTACAGCGCGCCAATCCGTGCCCGTCGTCAGTCCAGCCGCGTGCATAATGCGCAGGTTGGTCAACGCCTGGCGGCAATTACTGCCCAGGACAGCGAACGTCAGCGTCCTTACGTCGAGCGTGCTCAGGCACAGCGTGAGCGTTTTAACCTGCCGGCCTGGCCGACCACCACTATCGGTTCATTCCCACAGACCACCGAAATCCGTGGCCTGCGTCTGGACTTCAAACAGGGGCGTTTGGACGGCAATAACTACCGCACCAGCATTAGCGAGCACATCAAACAGGCGATCACAGAACAAGAGCGTTTGGGTCTGGACGTATTGGTGCACGGCGAAGCCGAGCGCAACGACATGGTGGAATACTTCGGCGAGAACCTCGACGGCTTTGTCTTCACCCAAAACGGCTGGGTACAGAGCTACGGTTCTCGCTGTGTAAAACCACCGGTGATCATCGGCGATATCAGCCGCCCGGAAGCCATCACCGTTGAGTGGGCGAAGTATGCTCAGTCACTGACCGACAAACCGGTAAAAGGCATGTTGACTGGCCCGGTGACCATTCTTTGCTGGTCGTTCCCGCGTGAAGACGTGACCCGTGAAGTGATTGCCAAACAGATCGCCCTGGCACTGCGTGATGAAGTGCAAGATCTGGAAAAAGCTGGCATCGGCATCATCCAGATTGACGAACCGGCACTGCGTGAAGGCCTGCCGCTGCGTCAATCCGATTGGGCTGCTTACCTGAACTGGGCGGTGGATGCGTTCAAACTGAATGCCGCCGTGGCGCAAGACGACACACAGATCCACACCCACATGTGTTACTGCGAGTTCAACGACATCATGGATTCGATTGCCGCGCTGGATGCCGACGTTATCACCATTGAAACTTCACGTTCCGATATGGATCTGTTAGAGGCCTTTAAAGAGTTTGAATATCCAAACGAAATTGGCCCGGGCGTGTATGACATCCACTCGCCAAACGTGCCAAGCGTAGAATGGATCGAAGCGTTGCTGCGTAAGGCTGCGCAAAACATCCCGGCAGAACGCCTGTGGGTCAACCCGGACTGCGGCCTGAAAACCCGTGGCTGGCCGGAAACCCGTCAGTCGCTGGCCAACATGGTGTTGGCTGCACAGCGTCTGCGCGAACAGCAGGCCTGATAATCCTATTTTGGTGAGCTGATTCTGGGCGCTTCGGCGCCCTTTTTTATGTCGAGTTTGTTGGCGTTTGCTGCTGATGTCATTTGTTGTTCTTCCCCCGCGTTTTCGTTGTCGCTTTTGGTTATGATCGGCTATCGCTTTACCCCCGATTTGAAGGATTGCTTCGATGAAACACCCGCTTGCAACCTTGCTGGCACCACTGCTTAATGATGTGCAGGGTATTCGGCAGGTGTATTTCGCCGGTAATCAGCAACCGGCACCCGAACTGGCTTATCAGGTGGATTTTCCGCGTCTTGAAATGGTGATCGAAGGTGAACAGGAGATGGCTTGGGAGGGCGGTCAGGGTATCCAGCAACAATTGCTGCTGCCGGGAGATGTGCTGTTTGTTCCGGCGCAAGGGTGGAACAGCCCGCGTTGGCAACGGCCCGTAACCACGCTCAGCCTGTTGTTTGGCAAACAGCAACTGGGGTACAGCCTGGTGGGCTGGGATGGGGAAAATACGCGGCCGTTGGGGAAAGATAACGTGGCGCGTCGTGGCCCTCGTGTGGGGTCATTTATGTTGCAGGCGCTCAACGAACTGGCCTGGCGTCAAAGCGATCAAGCTACCGCACGTTTTCTGACCAAGGGATTGTTGAGCCATGCGCTCGATCTGTTCGGCAGCTCAGTGAAAACCGCTTCCCGCAGCCAGGCTTTGTTCGACGCAGTGCGCTGCCATCTGGAAGAGCATTATCGCGAACCTCTAACCCGTGAGTCGGTAGCCCAGGCATTTTATATCTCGTCAAACTACCTCTCTCACCTGTTTCAAAAAACCGGTGGGGTTGGGTTTAACGAGTATTTAAATCACGTGCGGCTGGAGCAGGCGAAGCATTTGCTTAAACGCTATGACATGAAGGTAAAAGAGGTGGCGCATGCCTGCGGATTTGTCGACAGTAACTATTTCTGCCGCCTGTTTCGCAAAAATACCGAGCGCTCTCCCTCGGAATATCGTGGGCAATACCATAGCGAACTGAAAGCGCGGGACTAGGCGGATTAAACCACCCGGATATGCGTTTGCTGCGGTGATGCGGCGGCTTTACGTACCGCACTTAGCGCCTTTTCCGGGGTATGTAAAAAAGTGTTGATGCCGATCTGCACGCAGCGGTGGTGCTCAAAGCGTTCACTTTCCGCCAGCAGGATATCGCTGATTAACAGCACTACGTCGGCCTCAGACAGGTCATTTACCGTCAGCGCATTTTCAATCCCCAGCGCGCCCTGAGTTTCGACTTTCAGCGGCCACTTTTCCTGAGCACAGAGTTTTTCCAACCTTTCGGCAGCCATATAGGTATGGGCAACCCCGCTGACGCAAGCCGTCACGGCCACCAGTTTTATCGCCATAAGATACCCCTTCCTCTGTTATCGCCAGTCATCCACCCATCGTTACCCGGAACCCTGCCTGTTGCGCCATGGCCTGCAACGGCGCGATCTCCTGCTCTGACGGGGGAGCAACATTGCGCAGTGTATATTCACGCCCCAGCAGTTCATATTTGGCCTCGCCATATTGATGAAAAGGCAGCAGGTGGATCTCCGACAGCCCAAAAGGTGCCAGGAATGCCAGTACCTGAGCCATATTCTCCCGGTCCAGGGTGTAGCCGGGGATCAACGGCAGGCGAGGGAGCAGCTTAATGCCGCGCTGTGCCAGCATGGTAAAGTTTGCCAATACCCGCGGCTGATTTATGTTCAACAGGCGTTTTGCAGCATTGGTGTTCATGATTTTCAAGTCGAACAACACTTGATCGCAATGTTCCGCCAGGGCCAGCACGCTGGCTAACGGCGCATCCCCGGCAGTTTCTATCGCAGTATTGATGCCCAATGCCTGCAAGCGCTGTAACAGTTGGCCGGCAAACTCGGCCTGCATCAGTACCTCGCCGCCGGAAAGCGTGACGCCGCCGCCGGAACTGCGGTAGAACACCTCATCTTTTAAAATTTGCAGCAGCAGGGCATCCAGCGTCATGCTCTGACCGATAAGCTCCATCGCCCCGCTTGGGCACTCTTGTGCATCATTCAGGCAAGGTTGGCAGTGCAGGCATTTGGCTTTACGCCGCACCAGGTGGAACTTGCCCGACATCGATTCCGGATTGGCGCACCATGGGCAGGTATGGGGGCAACCTTTAAAAAACACCAGGGTACGTATGCCCTGTCCATCATTCAGCGAAAACCGCTGAATGTTGAAAATACGGCCCAGGGGGGCGGCGGTAGTGGCCCGGTCAAACCCGGGCGCAATAAGGTTACAGTTGATGCGCTGTACGGCGGATGATGTCATCCTGGATCTCCTTCGACAGCTCTACGAAGAATGCGCTATAGCCGGCGACCCGCACCACCAATCCGGCGAAATCCTGCGGCCGGGCTTGCGCTTCCCGCAGTGTTTCGGCATTCACCACATTGAACTGAACATGCTGCAATTTGAGCTTGGTGAAGGCCCCGAGGAAATCCGCCAGTTTGTTCAGCCCTTGCTGACCCTCCAGCGTAGCGGGTGTGAACTTCACGTTCAGCAACGTGCCGTTCGAAAGCAAATAGTTATCCAGTTTGCTTACCGATTTCAGCACTGCCGTCGGCCCTTGAGCATCCTGGCCGAGCATCGGTGAAAGCCCTCCGTCCGCCAGTTGTTCTCCGGCGTAGCGTCCGTCCGGCGTTGCCCCCACCACGGCACCCAAGGGGACATGGGCGGATACGGTATAGGAACCTGGTGTAAATTGGCCGCCGCGCGGGTTGCGATATTTCTCCACTTCTTTGCAGTAAAAACGCAGCAAATCGGCACTGATCAGGTCAACTTCGTCGATATCATTGCCATACTTATCGAAATGGTTAATCAGTCTGGCCCGAATTTTTTCCCCCTCTGTCGTGGCAAAGTTGGCTTTTAACGTCGCCAGCAGGTCGTCAAAACTCAGACGCTGCTGTTCAAATACCAATCCTTTCAGGGCAAATAGCGAGTCGCTCAGGTTAGCGATGCCGATACCTTGTACGCCGGAGAAGTTATAGCGTGCTCCGCCGTCGGTAATGTCTTTGCCGTTTTTCAGGCAGTCTTCGATAAACGAAGACTGCAGCGGAACCGGTGCCCAGTCGCGGTGGCCGATATCACAAATATTGCTGCCTTGCGCCATGAGCCGAACGTAGTGGCGGATCTTCTCACGGATCTGTTCCAATAACAGTGGATAGGTAAGGCTGCTATTGCCTTCATTGTCCAACAGCGTCAGTTCCATTACCTTCAGCAGGTTGAACATGGCGATATCGTGCAGGCCGTAGGTCCGTCCGGGGATCGACAGTTCAACACAGCCGACGACCGCATAGTCACGCGCATCTTCCAGCGACACCCCACGGTTAAGAAATGCCGGCACGACCACTTCATCGTTGAATATTTGCGGAATGCCGGTACCAAGACGAATAGTTTCGGCGGTTTTCAGCAGGAACGGTCGGTCGATAAATTCATTAACCCGTACGCCCAGGTTCGGCTGGGGCAAGCGGATAGTCTGATAGGCGTCCAGGCACAGGAACGACAGCAGGTTTACCGCGCTGCGGCCGGTTTCCGTCAGGCCGCCCAACAAAATGGTGTAACCGGTAGGGAAGCCGGCGAAATAACGGGCGCTGGAGGTGGATCGCAGCAGGACGATGTCGTTGCATTTCACCCACAGGCTTTCCAGTAACTCCCGCAGGAAGGCCGGATCTTCTCCCTGATTGAGGGAGGCCTGGTAAAACGGCAGCATGTACTGATCGAAGCGGCCCAGTGATAACGAGCTGGCGTTGGACTCGTACTGCAAAATAATATTCATGTACCAAAATAGCTGGCAAGCCTGATAGAAATCTTGTGGTTTGTGGTGTGCGATCTGGGCAGAAACCCTGGCAATACGCAGCAATTCGGCGCTGCGGGTTCCGTCGCTGCACTCGGCCGCCATACCTCTTGCCAGTGTGGCATAGCGCAGGATATGGCGTTGTGAGGCTTGTAACAACAGCAGCGCGGCGGCGTAGAACGGGTTGTCCGGTTGCTGCACTACATGCTGTTGCAGTTCGGCTAATAAGCTATCCAGTCCATGGTTCAGCAGGCGGGGATAATCGATAATGATATGCCCCTGGCCCTTGTCGGTCTGATTGATGCTGAAAATCTGGGTTTGCGTAGCCGTTTTCACCTCTTCCGGCATTTGGCTGTTGATGAAGTCTTTCATCGAGCGCGTTGCCCAGTAGGGATAAAGCTGTTCACGGTAAAGCTGTTTGTCGGCATCAGAAATGGCGAAGCGATCTTGTGGACGAGTTGGAAAGGCATCCAGCTCTTCCAGCAGCCAGTAGGGGTCCATTTCTGGCGATACGATCCCCGCACGTGGTTTCACCGTGCGGTTACCGGCGATTAACTCGTCTGCCCGCAGCGAAATCTCAACGTGATCCAGAATATACGCGGTGGCTTTGGCACGGCGGATGAGGGTCGGTTCCCCTTCAGTTTGCCGGTGACTGTTAGTGTAAAGCTGCGCACGTTCCAGCGATATTTCACGTGGGGCGGAGAACAACGCAGTTTTCAGGCGTTCGATTCGGGAGGTCATCACGTTTTCCTTCTGTGAGGGTCTGCGGGCGGTAGCGCCCGGCATGGGGCCGGGCATACGTTCAGGCCAGTTGCGCCAGATGGGCTGCAATTTTGTCCATGATGGCGTCGGCGCGTTTTACCGCGTCGCTGATGGCTACGCGCACCACGGTCTTCCCCTTGAAACGCTCTTCAAATTTGATGCCGATATCTTTGGTCAGGATCACCACATCGGCGGCTGCCACGTCTTCGGTGCTGAGTTCGTTCTCCAGGCCAATAGAGCCCTGGGTTTCCACCTTGCACTGCCAGCCTTTGGCTTTGGCTGAACGTTCGAGGGCTTCGGCAGCCATATAGGTGTGGGCAACACCGGAAGGACAAGCGGTAACTGCGATAATTGTCGTCATAATCAGCTCCTTTTTTATTCAGTTAATTTCGAAATCCAGATCCAGGCTGGTTTCCTGCGGTGTATTGGCGGCCTGTTTCCTGGCGGCAAAGCGCTTCAGCAGGTTAACCAGCAGGGCGGTGACCACCATGCCTACCAGCAAGGCCGCGACGAAGCCCAGCTTGCCTTCAACCACCGGCAGCACAATCAGGCCACCCCAGCCGGCATAGCACTGCGCTCCGGTCAATGCGGCGGTAACGGCGGCACAGGCGGAACCGATCATGATGGAAGGGATAACCCGTAGTGGGTCGGCGGCGGCAAAGGGGATAGCGCCTTCGGTCACGCCGACGCAGCCCATCAACAAGGCGGCTTTACCGGCTTCGCGTTCTTCTGCACTGTAGTATTTACGGCCAATCAGCGTGGCGAACCCCAGACCGAGCGGCGGGGTGGCGATGGCAACGGCCGCTATGGCAACCACCGAGTAAACGTCTTGTGCCACGCAAATCAGCATAAAGGCATAGGCCACCTTGTTGACCGGGCCGCCCATATCAAATGCCAGCATCAACCCCAGGATAATCGCCAGTACGATGATGCTGCCCTGCTGCATGCCTTGCAGCCAATGAGTCAGGCCATTAGTCAGCGCACCGACCGGTTCCCCCAACCCCCACATCATGATGCCTGCGGTGAGCAGGGTGCCAATAATCGGGATCACGAAGATCGGCATCACCGAGCGCAGGATCTTCGGCACTGGGATCTTTTTCAGGTAGAACACGATAATGCCGCCCAGCAAACCGGCGATGATGGCACCAAAGAAGCCGGCACCGAAAGAGGCACCCACCCAGGCACCAATGGCGGAAGGCGCTAATGCGGAACGATCGGAAATCGAGTAGCCAATATAGGCTGCCAGGAAGGGCACCATCAGCGTCAGCCCCGCCACCCCGATGTCGAACAGTCTTTTCAGATTAGGATCGGTGGCGGCATCGGGTACGGCACCTTTGCCGTATAACATCACCGAGACGGCAAGCAGAATGCCGCCTGCGACGACAAACGGGATCATATGGGAGACGCCGGTCATTAAATGCTGACGCGTATTTTTAAGTATGCCGATCAAATCTTTCATTGCTCACTCCCTGGCCGCAACCAGCGTGCTTCTGGGGACAAAACCATCGGGGTAATAACCCCTGATGGAGAAAGGTTGTTGGCTATCACAATAGGCATCTGCCCGAGCAACAAACAGTGGATAAAATTGCCATTTACTGGATTTTTGTAATGTCCGAGTAAAAGTGCGATCAACCTCAAAGTGTGGGTCCCGATAAAGCGGCCTTGATAGAAAGGCTTTGTGAGCGGCTTCTCATTTATGCCGTCATCATACATTTGTCCAGTGTTTGGCATTTTTGTCCGATAGCCGCCACCCGCGTTGGGCTTTTATCCTTGTGACAAATTGGTGTTGTTCACTGCTGCCAAGGCATGAGGAAAGAGTGATGGCTAAAATTGTGACGTTTACCTGCGTGCTGCCTAATGGCGTTCATGCTCGCCCAGCGAGTCATATCGAAAAACTCTGTAACGGTTTTCATTCCCGCTTTGAATGGTATAACCCGCGCCGCGGTATCAGCGGTGATGGCAAAAGCGTGCTGTCGCTGATCGGCGCTGACATCCTGTTGGGGGATGAATGTCGGGTAACGATTGAAGGGGAAGATGAGCAGGCGGCGTCCGAACGCCTGAGCCAGTTCATTGAACATGAATTCCCACACTGTGACGAAGCATTGCCACAGGTGGATGATTCTGCCGAGCAGGAGCCCATCCCGGCCTCTCTGGCCAATCTCAATCCCTGGCTGCTGCGAGCACGCCCGGTCAACCAGGGCACTGCCGGCGGTAAACTGGTGCACCTGGCGCGGGTCGATTTGAACTCGCTGGATTTACCAACGGCCAAAAGCGTTGAACAGGAACAAAATCAACTGGCGGACGGCCTGGCGCGTTTCGGTAAGGCGCTGGATCTGCAACTGATGGCAGGCAGCGGCACCACGACGGCGGTGCTGGAAGCGCACCGTTCGTTATTACGTGACGGCGCATTCCGCCAGCACCTGCTTGAAGCCGTGTTGTGTGGGGAAAGTTGTGCGGCAGCGATTGTGAGCGCCGCCGCTCACTTTAGTCGGCAGTTGGCGCAGTCTGCCAGTGCTTATCTGCGTGAACGTGAACTGGATATTCGTGATGTCAGTTTTCAGCTTTTGCAGCATATTTATGGCGAGCGCTGCTTCCCGGCGCAGCAGGCACTGAATGTCGACAGCATTTGCATCACCGATGAACTGACGCCGAGCCAGTTTCTCGAGTTGGATAAGCGCTATCTGAAAGGCTTGCTGCTGGGCAGTGGCGGCAGTACCTCGCATACGGTGATCCTGGCTCGTTCATTTAATATTCCGACATTGGTGGGGGTAGATGCCGCGGCATTGCAGCCCTACCTGAATCAATCGGTGCAGATCGATGGCGATCTCGGGCTGGTGGTCTGCGATCTCAGAGAATCGGTTCACCGCTATTATCAACAGGAGCAATGGCTGAGCGCGCAAATCCGCCAGCAGCAAAGTGCTTATCTTGATCAGCCGGGGCGCACGGCAGACGGTATCCGTATGGAAGTGGCGGCTAATATCGCCCATGCGGTGGAAGCGCAGGCCGCATTTGGCAATGGTGCCGAAGCGGTGGGCCTGTTCCGTACTGAAATGCTGTATATGGATCGCCTGACCGCACCTGCGGAAGATGAGCTGTATAACATTTATTGCCAGGCGATAGAGGCGGCCGGTGGCAAGGCGATTATCGTGCGCACCATGGATATTGGCGGTGACAAACCGGTGGATTACCTGAATATCCCAATGGAGAACAATCCATTTCTCGGCTACCGGGCGGTACGTATCTATCAGGAGTTTTTGCCCCTTTTCCATACCCAACTGCGCTCGATTCTGCGGGCTTCAGCACATGGCCCGTTGAAGATCATGATTCCAATGATCTCTTCGATGGAAGAGATCCTGTGGGTGAAAGACCAACTGGCGGAAGTGAAGCAATCACTGCGCGCTGCTCAAATCCCTTTTGATGAAAAAATCCCCCTCGGCATCATGCTGGAAGTCCCCTCGGTGCTGTTTATCATCGATCAGTGCTGCGAGGAGATTGATTTCTTCAGCATCGGCAGCAACGACCTGACGCAATACCTGCTGGCGGTGGATCGCGATAACGCCAAAGTCATCAAACACTACAACAGTCTGAACCCGGCCTTCTTACGCAGCCTGGACAGTGCGGTGCGCGAGGTGCATCGCCACGGCAAATGGATAGGGTTGTGCGGTGAACTGGGGGCCAAGGGCTCGGTGCTGCCGTTGCTGGTAGGCATGGGGTTGGACGAGATCAGCATGAGTGCGCCTGCGATTGCCGCCACTAAAAGCCGCTTGGCCAAATTGGACAGTCGTGAATGCCGTCTGCTGCTGAACCGGGCGATGGCTTGCCGTACTTCATTGGAAGTGGAACATCTGCTCGCGCAATTCCGTATGGAGCAAAGCGATGCACCGTTGATTACGCCAGATTGTATTGCGCTAGGGGCTGACTGGTGCAGTAAAGAAGAAGTGATCAAAGGTATGGCGGATAACTTGCTCCTGGCTGGGCGCTGTCGTTATCCCCGCAAGTTGGCTGCCGATTTGTGGGCCCGTGAGGCTGTCTTTTCCACCGGTCTGGGTTTTGGTTTTGCCATTCCACATACCAAATCCGAACACATTGAGCAGTCCACTATTAGCGTGGCCAAGCTTGCGCAGCCGGTCGTCTGGGGTGATGAAGAGGCGCAGTTCATCATCATGCTGACACTCAACAAGCATGCCGCGGGTGATCAACATATGCGCATTTTCTCCAAACTGGCACGACGCATTATGCATGAAGGCTTCCGCGATGCGCTGGTGAAAGCCGTGACGGCCCAACAGGTGGAAGCATTGCTGAAACAAGAACTGGAACTGTGATCCATTCAGGGCGCTGCGGCGCCCTTCATTTTAGCTTCGAGGGACAATTATGGAACTCTATCTGGATACTGCGGATATCAGTGCAGTAAAGCGTTTGGCGCGAGTGTTACCGCTGCAGGGGGTGACGACTAACCCGAGCATAGTGGCTGCGTCACATACCTCATTATGGGAAGTGTTGCCGGCATTGCGTGATGCATTGGGTGGGGAAGGCAAATTGTTCGCTCAGGTACTGGCCGCTACGGCAGATCAGATGGTGGCGGAAGCGGTAATGCTTAACCAGCGGGTTCCTGGCCTGGTGGTGAAGGTGCCGGTGACGGCTGAGGGGTTGGCGGCGATCAAGACGCTGCATGGCATGGGTATCCCGACGTTAGGTACGGCGGTGTATGGCGCGGCGCAAGGGTTGCTTTCTGCTCTGGCTGGGGCGGAGTATGTGGCACCTTATGTTAATCGACTGGATGCCCAGGGCGGCAACGGTATGGTTACCGTGCAAGAGCTGCAACAATTGCTGACGCTGCATGCGCCACAGGCCAAAGTATTGGCCGCCAGCTTCAAAACACCTCGTCAGGCGCTGGAATGCCTGCTGGCAGGTTGTGAAGCCATTACGCTACCGGTAGATGTGGCGGAGCAGTTTATTTGTACGCCGGCGGTACAGGCCGCCGTGGATAAATTTGAGTGCGACTGGCGCGCCGCGTTCGGGGGATTGACCTTAGGTTAATGGTAAAAGGGACGGGGCAATGTTTGCCCCTGACCCTTATTTAACGCCCGGCACGCCATGTTGGGCGAACCATGCCAGCATGCGTTGCCAACCGTCTGTTGACGCTTCCGCATCATAGCTTGGTCGATAATCAGCATAGAAGGCGTGGCCGGCTTCGGGATAGACCACGATCTCGGCTTCGGCATTGGCCGCGCGGATCGCCTGACGCATGCTGTCCACCGAATCCAGCGGGATACTGGTATCCTGCCCGCCATATAATCCCAGCACCGGCGCAGAAAGTTGCGTAGCGACATCGATCGGATGTTTTGGCGAATTCAGCGTTTTCTCACCCACCAGTTTGCCGTACCAGGCAACAGCGGCTTTCAGCTGTGGGTTATGCGCGGCATACAGCCAGGTAATGCGCCCGCCCCAGCAAAAACCGGTAATCGCCAACTTGCCGGCATCGCCGCCGTGGCGCATCGCCCAATGAGCGGCATGATCCAGATCCGCCAGCACCTGACGATCTGGCACCTTGAGCACCAGCTTTTGGAACAGCTCGCTGATGTCGGTGTAATCTTTGGCATCCCCCTGGCGGAAATACAGCTCCGGCGCGATCGCCAGATAACCCTGTTTCGCCAGGCGGCGACAGATATCCTGAATATGTTCGTGAACACCGAAAATCTCCTGTACCACCAGCACCACCGGGAAGGGGCCGCTGTGATCTGCAGGTTTGGCGATATAGGCTGGCAGATTGTCACCCTGTGAAGGAATGGTGGTTTCCCCGGCATGAATGCCTTGTTCATCGGTGAGAATGGTCGAAGCAGCCAAGGGTGTAACGGCCGGGGTGAATCCCCCCTGGGCCTGTTTTAATGTCATCACTTGATCGGTTTTCATTGCGGGGCTCCATGCAATCGAGAAAAGCGCTGAGATTAACTATAGGAAAGATTAGCGGTTATTGGCACCGGGTGGAGCATTTTCAGTCAAGTCTGTAAAAAACGAATAATTATCTGGCTTTAGCGCATTTTTGTTGTCTTTTTATCATGCTATTACGCCTGTTGACCCGCATTAGCACCATAAGGTGTGTTAGCTCCCTTTATTGTGGCTAAGTCACCGATAAAATAAGGTTATTTTCTGTCATCTGGTAAATAGTTTCATCAGGTAATCAGCCCTGAGCTCAGGAAACAGAGTGAAAAATGGCGATGCATTTTGTCGACTAGACTAGGGGCATCTGAGACGTTCATATCGACTGCTCACTTTGTTTTTGTGACTTAAATCACAAAAGTTATGTAGATTGCAGTCTGTTTCTTTATTCATAGTGATGATTGTCACGAAAATGAGTGACAATTTTCAGTAGAGTACTTTTTTGTTCCTCCCAATAAACATGATCTATGAGGAGTCTCGTATGTCCCAATCTGACGTTTTTCATCTCGGCCTCACTAAAAAAGATTTACAAGGGGCCCAGCTTGCCATCGTTCCAGGCGATCCACAGCGCGTAGAGAAAATTGCCAAGCTGATGGAAAATCCGGTGCATCTGGCTTCCCATCGTGAATTTACCTCCTGGCGCGCAGAACTGGACGGCAAAGCCGTGATCGTCTGCTCTACCGGTATCGGCGGCCCGTCTACCTCAATCGCGGTTGAAGAACTGGCGCAATTGGGTATCCGTACCTTCCTGCGTATCGGCACCACCGGTGCGATCCAGTCGAACATCAACGTTGGTGATGTCCTGGTCACTACCGCAGCGGTTCGCCTCGACGGTGCCAGCCTGCACTTCGCACCGATGGAGTTCCCGGCCGTGGCCGACTTTGCCTGTACTACGGCACTGGTCGAAGCCGCCAAGGCTGCCGGCGCCACCACGCACATTGGCGTGACCGCGTCTTCCGATACCTTCTATCCGGGCCAGGAGCGTTATGATACCTACTCCGGTCGCGTCGTCAGCCGCTTCAAAGGCTCGATGGAAGAATGGCAGTCGATGGGCGTGATGAACTATGAAATGGAATCTGCCACGCTGTTGACCATGTGCGCCAGCCAGGGCCTGCGTGCCGGTATGGTTGCCGGTGTGATTGTTAACCGCACCCAGCAGGAAATCCCGAACGCAGAAACCATGAAAAACACCGAAAGCAAAGCGGTGCAGATCGTGGTTGATGCGGCGCGTCGCCTGCTGTAATTACCCCGCAGTTCAACGGGTCGCCGACGCGGCCCGTTTCTCCATTCAACCGTAATCTGTTACGGTTAACCTCATCAGCGCCATCTTTATGGCCACCTCTATGACCCGTTGAGCCCGGCTTTGCTGCTGCTCTCTGGTTGCGTTTTTTCAGACAATCACCACGAGGACGTCTATGACCGCCCAGATCTTGCTTCATCCCTCATTGGCGCCGCTTGATGGCGGCATTAACTTTCGCGATCTCGGCGGCAACAGCGTCGCCGACGGCCGCCGTATCAAGCGTGGCCTGCTGTTCCGCTCCGGCTCGCTGGAACGTCTGACGGAAAACGACTGCACCTTCCTGGCCGGTGTGCCGGTACGCTCGGTGCTGGATTACCGGGACCCTGATGAAGTTCAGGCCAAGCCAGACATCCTGTGGCGCGGTGCCGATTACCATCATTTTCCGGCCAATCCTTTGAGCAATGAGGTGAATGCCAATCTGGAAAAACTGACCAGCGATACGCTGGCCGGTTTCGACGCACAGGCGTTTATGCTGGAGCTTTACCGTCGGCTGCCTTTCGGCAATGCGGCATACAAACAGTTGGCCCAATTGCTGAGCAACGTCGATAACGGTGCCATCGTCCAGCACTGCGCAGTGGGCAAGGATCGCACTGGCGTCGGATCGGCGCTGGTGTTGTTTGCGCTGGGGGCTGATGAAGCGACGGTGGTAGAAGATTACCTGCTGACCGAAACCACGCTGGCGACCTTCCGCGAGCAGATGCTGGATCAACTGTCGATTCGCCTCAACGCCTCCGCATTGGGGCAGTTTGCCTACGTGCTCAGTGCTCGCGAAGAGTTCCTGATGACCGCACTGAGCTGCATCCGTGACCAATATGGTTCTACCGATCGCTGGCTGGAGGCTGAGTACGGCCTGGGCCAACACCAGCGTGAAGCGTTGCAGGCATTCTACCTCGAGTAAACCGCGCAGGTGTTTAGCCGGGGTTTAACCGACCCCGGCCGACATTGCGTATTCTTGGGGCCATAAATCCCGCATCAGGAGCCTATATTGAGCCTCAATGACATTATCCACTGGGTCAGCGAAACCGTGCGTCAGCACGAAGGCTGGGCTATCCCGATTATCTTCTTCCTGGCGTTCGGTGAATCACTGGCATTTCTGTCGCTGTTGTTACCGGCCACGGTGATCTTGCTGGCGCTGGGAGCGTTGATTGGTGAAAGCGGCATTGCATTTTGGCCGATCTGGGCCGCCGCTGCCGCAGGGGCATTCTTCGGCGACTGGCTTTCTTACTGGATTGGCTACCACTATCAAGATCGTGTGGCGCACATGTGGCCGTTATCGCGTAATCCGCAATTGTTGACGCGTGGCCATGCGTTCTTTGAACGTTGGGGCGTACTGGGTATTTTCATCGGCCGCTTCTTCGGTCCGTTGCGTGCTGTGGTACCGCTGGTCGGTGGCATTTGCGGCATGCCCCAGCGTTATTTTCAGGTGGCGAATATCACTTCGGCGATGATCTGGGCGTTCGGCATTCTCGCGCCGGGGGCGTTTGGCATCAAGTGGTTAAGCCAGTGGTTTGGCTAGTTTGGGTCTGACTTGCGTAGCGTTTCGCAATTTTGCGCCGTTGGGGCAAAAACAGACTGGACATCCATACAGCATCCCCTTAACGTGACGGGCAACAGGCGCATAAAACGCCGGAACGGTCAGGTGTAACAGGAGGCAGGGTGGATACCAGTTTGGTTTACGGTATGGGCGGGGTGGCAATCGGCCTGCTGCTGGGGTGGCTAATCGCCAGCCTGCGGGTGCAGCAGACACATGCACAGCATGAAACCGAGCTACGGCTGTTGGAACAATCACTGCAACAGACGCAGCAGGAAATTGCGGCCCGACAAGAAACGCTACAGCGTAATGAACAGCAAATGCGGCAGAGTGATTTGGAACTGCGCAATTTGCACAGCCAGTTGGCGGCCGGACATGAAAAACTGCAACAGCTCGATCACTGGCGTAACGAATGTGAGTTGCTGAATCAGGAACTGCGGGCCCAGCGTGAGGTTAACAGCGCGCAAGAGGCCGAGCTGCGGGAGGTGACTATTCGCCTGGAAGAAACCCGCATGGCGGCAGAAGAGAAGCAGCGTCTGCTGATCAACAGCGAACAGCGTCTCACTACCCAGTTTGAAAATTTGGCCAACCGCATTTTTGAACACAGCGGGCGGAAGGTTGACGAGCAGAATAAGCAAAGTCTGGATCGCCTGTTGTTGCCGCTGCGCGAGCAACTGGACGGTTTCCGCCGTCAGGTGCAGGACAGTTTTGGTCAGGAAGCACGCGAACGCCATACGCTGACCCACGAAATACGTAATCTGCAGCAGCTCAATGCACAAATGGCGCGCGAAGCGATTAACCTCACCAAGGCCCTGAAAGGGGACAATAAAACTCAGGGTAACTGGGGTGAGGTGGTGTTAAGCCGGGTGCTGGAGGCCTCAGGCCTGCGCGAAGGGCATGAATACGAAACCCAGGTCAATGTGCGGCTGGACCATCAGAGCCGTATGCAACCCGACGTTATTGTTCGTCTGCCGCAGGGCAAGGACGTGGTCATCGATGCGAAAATGTCGCTGGTGGCCTACGAACGGTACTTCAACAGCGAAGATGAAGCCGAGCGCGAGGCGGCGCTGAGTGAGCATATTGGCTCGCTGCGCGGCCATATCCGCCTGCTGGGGCGCAAGGATTACCAGCAGTTGCCAGGCCTGCGTTCGCTGGATTACGTATTGATGTTCATTCCGGTTGAGCCGGCTTTCCTGTTGGCCATCGACCGTGAGCCGGAGCTGATCAGCGAGGCACTCAAACACAATATCATGCTGGTCAGCCCGACCACCTTGCTGGTGGCGCTGCGCACCATTACCAACCTGTGGCGCTATGAGCATCAGAGTCAGAATGCTCAGCGCATTGCCGACAGAGCGGCGCGGTTGTATGACAAAATGCGGCTGTTTGTTGACGATATGTCGGCACTGGGGCAGAGCCTGGATAAGGCCCAGGGGAGTTATCGCCAGGCGATGAACAAACTGAGTGAAGGCCGTGGTAATCTTATCGGCCAGACCGAGGGGTTCCGTGCGTTGGGGGTTGAGGTGAAAAGGCCGATCAACCCGCTGCTGGCTCAACAGGCCAGTGCGCAGCATGATGAAGAATTCGAGGCGGCGGGCGACGATGAAGTTGGCGCGCTGCCGGAGGCGGAAGACGACGACTCCGCAGAGGAACCCCGCTCCGCATCGCAGGCATGACAGCCGCTGCGAGGTGGGGTATTCCGTGGGGTTCTGGTACACTCATCCACACTAAATTGACTGAATAGCAGGCAGGACAATGGCAGATCAACCGCAGGAAACCACTGACTTTGGTTTTCGCACCGTAGCTCGAGACGAGAAGCAGGCCATGGTGGCAGACGTTTTTCATTCGGTAGCTGCAAAGTATGACGTGATGAACGACCTGATGTCGTTTGGTATCCACCGTGTCTGGAAGCGTTTTACCATTGACTGCAGCGGCGTGCGCCGTGGGCAGCGGGTGTTGGATCTGGCCGGGGGTACCGGTGACCTGGCCGCCAAGTTCTCCCGCATGGTCGGTGAGCAGGGGCAGGTGGTACTGGCGGACATTAATGATTCGATGCTGAAGATGGGGCGCGAGAAGCTGCGCGATCGCGGTATTATCGGCAACATCAGTTACGTGCAGGCCAACGCCGAAGCGCTGCCGTTCCCGGATAACTATTTTGACTGCATCACCATTTCATTCGGCCTGCGCAACGTCACCGACAAAGACAAAGCGCTGCGTTCCATGTTCCGCGTGCTGAAGCCGGGCGGTCGTTTGCTGGTGTTGGAGTTCTCCAAGCCGCTGCTGGCACCGCTGAGAAAAGCCTATGACGCTTATTCTTTCCATGTGCTGCCGAAAATCGGCGAGCTGGTGGTGAAGGATCCGGAAAGCTACCGTTATCTGGCCGAGTCGATCCGCATGCATCCCGATCAGGAAACCCTGAAGGGCATGATGGGGGCTGCCGGTTTTGACAACGTGACCTATTTTAACCTGACCGGCGGTATTGTGGCCCTGCATCGCGGCTTCAAGTTCTGATATGGATATGCCGATGCTGTTAACCCCGTTGTTAACCGGCGTGCTGGAAACATCGCTCAACAGCCTGCTGTTCCGCGATCGCAGCATGAAGGCCGCCCGTCTGCGCCTGGCGGGTAAGGTATTGCGTATTGAGTTGCAGGAGCTTGCTTCACCGCTGGTGCTGATCTTCAGTGAGCAACGCGTCGATGTCCTTGGCCAGTCTGACGATACCGCCGACTGCACGGTGCGCAGCCGTATTTCGGTGTTGCTGAAGCTGCGAGATCGCCAACAACTCTCGCCATTGATGCGCAGCGGTGAACTGATTGTCGAAGGTGATATTCAGGTGGTTCAGCAACTGGTTGGGTTGCTCGATCTGGCGGAGTGGGATCCGGCTGAATGGCTGGCCCCCTACATCGGCGATATTGCCGCGCAGAGCGTCACGCAGGTGCTCGGTAAAGGTGCGAACCTGCTGAAGACCGGCTTCCAGCGGCAACAGCATTATGTGGCGGAAACGCTGACGGAAGAGTGGCGTGTGGCGCCAGGCCCACTGGAAGTGGTGTGGTTCAACGAGGAAGTTGACGCCACCGTTCGTAACCTTGAAACGCTGATTGCTCGCATGGACAAGTTGGAGGGTAAACGATGACCCCTGGCGAACTACGCCGCCTGTATTTGATCGTCCGCGTTTTTCTCAGCTATGGCCTGGATGAACTTATCCCCCAGATGCGTTTGACGTTGCCGCTGCGATTTGGCCGCCGTCTGCTGTTCTGGATGCCAAACCGCCATGCGGATAAACCTCTGGGTGAACGTCTGCGTTTGGCTCTGCAGGAACTGGGACCGGTATGGATTAAGTTTGGCCAGATGATGTCCACTCGTCGCGACCTGTTCCCACCACAGATCGCCGATCAACTGACGCTGCTGCAGGACCGGGTTGCACCGTTCGACGGGGCACTGGCGCGCAAGCATATTGAGTTGGCGATGGGGGGCCCGCTGGAAACCTGGTTTGATGATTTTGACCAACAGGCGCTGGCCTCGGCATCGATAGCCCAGGTTCATACCGCCCGGCTAAAAACGACCGGGCAGGAAGTGGTACTCAAGGTGATTCGGCCCGATATCCGGCCGATCATCAAGGCTGACGTCCGCCTGATGTACCGTTTGGCAGCCTGGGTGCCAAAGCTGATGCCGGATGGCCGCCGTCTGCGTCCGCGCGAAGTGGTGCGCGAATATGAAAAGACCTTGCTGGACGAGTTGAACCTGCTGCGTGAAGCGGCCAACGCCATCCAGCTGCGCCGCAATTTCGACGGTAGCCCGATGCTGTATGTGCCGGAGGTTTACTCCGATTACTGCCGCGAAAGCGTGCTGGTGATGGAGCGCATCTACGGGATCCCGGTTTCGGATATCCCGACGTTGGAAAAGCAGGGCACCAACATGAAACTGTTGGCCGAACGCGGGGTACAGGTGTTCTTTACCCAGGTATTCCGTGACAGCTTCTTCCATGCGGACATGCATCCCGGTAATATTTTTGTCAGTTATGAGCATCCTGAAGATCCCTGCTACATCGGCATCGACTGCGGTATTGTCGGCTCGCTGAACAAAGACGATAAACGCTATCTGGCGGAAAACTTTATCGCTTTCTTCAATCGTGATTACCGCAAGGTCGCGGAGCTGCACGTTGATTCTGGCTGGGTGCCACGGGATACCAATGTGGAGGATTTCGAGTTCGCTATCCGCACCGTGTGCGAACCGATCTTCGAGAAGCCGCTGTCGGAAATTTCGTTTGGCAACGTGCTGTTGAACCTGTTCAATACTGCACGCCGGTTCAATATGGAAGTCCAGCCCCAACTGGTGTTATTGCAGAAGACCTTGCTGTATGTTGAAGGTCTGGGGCGGCAGCTCTATCCACAGTTGGATTTGTGGACCACCGCCAAGCCGTTCCTGGAAAGTTGGATGCGCGATCAGGTCGGTATACCGGCGGTGATCCGCGCACTGAAAGAAAAAGCGCCGTTTTGGGCCGAGAAACTGCCCGAACTGCCTGAATTATTTTACGATAGCTTGCAGCAGCATAAACTGTTGCAACAAAGCGTTGATAAGCTGACCAATCAGATGCAGGCCCAGCGCGTCCGTCAGGGACAATCGCGTTATTTGTTCGGCGTTGGCGCTACACTATTGGTAAGCGGTACGATTTTGCTGCTGGGGGAGGTTGAAGTGTTCCCAGCATGGCTGATAGCGGCCGGCATCGTATCCTGGGTGATTGGCTGGAAGCGAACCACCTGAATTGATTCGAAACTCTGGTAAAATCTGCCGTATAATGCGGCGGATTTTGAGAAAACCCTGTAAAAATAGAGGTAATTGCAATGGGCGGTATTAGTATTACGCAATTGTTGATCATCGCAGTGATCGTGGTGCTGCTGTTTGGTACCAAAAAGCTCCGTACTTTGGGCTCTGATCTCGGTGCATCAATCAAGGGCTTCAAAAAGGCGATCGGTGACGAAAATACACCACCGACCAACACGGCTGAGAAAAGCAGCCTGGACGACGCTGACTTCACGGCCAAGCCTATTACCGATAAGCAGCCGGAAGTGAAAACGGAAGAGTCGAAGAACAAAGAGCAGGTATAAACCGTGTTTGACATTGGGTTTAGTGAACTGCTGCTGGTTCTGGTTATCGGCCTGGTGGTACTCGGGCCGGAACGGTTGCCGGTAGCGGTAAGAACAGTTTCGGGCTGGATCCGCGCGCTGCGTTCTTTGGCGGCTTCGGTGCAGAACGAACTTTCTCAGGAGCTGAAGCTGCAGGAATTGCAGGACAGCCTGAAAAAGGTAGAGAAGGCGGGCATGCAGAATTTGTCGCCGGAGCTGAAGGCGTCAATGGATGAGCTGAAAGACGCGGCGGAATCGCTGAAACGTTCTTATCAGGGCGACAGTGACATCAAAACCGAACCTGCGCACACCATCCATAACCCTCTGGTCACCGATCCTGAAGCCATTCATGACGGCGTGACGCCAGCAGAAGCCGCGGCCGTGGCATCGTCCCCGGCTGCCGTGCCGGAGCCGGTGGTTTCAGTAACGCCGCCGGTTGCACAACCCGTGGTCGAACCGGTTAAACAACCGGCCGCTTCGGCTGCTCAGGCGACCCCAGAACCTGTTGTGGATAAAACCCCAGCGTCTCACCAACCTAGTGGCGATCGTTAAAACATGGCTGTTGAAGATACCCAACCCCTTATCAGTCATCTGATAGAACTGCGTAAGCGGTTGTTAAACTCGATTATCAGCATACTGGCGATCTTCCTGGTGCTGGTTTTTTTCGCCAATGACATTTATCAACTGGTGTCAGCGCCGCTGATCAAGCAGTTGCCCGCCGGGGCGAGCATGATTGCCACCGACGTGGCTTCACCCTTCTTTACCCCAATCAAGTTGACCATGATCGTCTCGGTGTTTGTTTCTGCGCCAGTGATCCTGTACCAGGTCTGGTCATTTATTGCACCGGCGTTATACAAGCATGAACGCCGGCTGATGATGCCTTTGCTGGTTTCCAGCAGTCTGCTGTTTTATCTCGGCATGGCGTTTGCCTACTTTATCGTGTTCCCGCTGGCGTTCGGCTTTTTTGCCAAGACCGCACCGGCCGGGGTGATGATAGCGACCGATATTAATAACTATCTCGATTTCGTCATGGCGCTGTTTATGGCGTTTGGCGTGGCGTTTGAGGTGCCGGTTGCCATTATTCTGCTGTGCTGGAGTGGCGTCACTTCGCCGGAAGACCTGAAAAAGAAACGGCCTTACGTGTTGGTCGGGGCATTTGTGGTTGGCATGCTGTTGACCCCGCCGGATGTGTTCTCGCAGACGCTGTTGGCGATCCCTATGTATCTGCTGTTTGAAGTGGGCGTGTTCTTTGCCCGTTTCTATACCGGCAAGCGTCGTTCGCAACCGGAAGAAGAAGACGAGGGTGACGAACCCCCGGCCGTTTAAAAATTAGTATGTCGCAAGCCGCCCGATGGGCGGCTTTTGCTTTGGAAAAAACCATGTTTGATATCGGCGTCAATCTCACCAGTTCACAGTTTGCCAAAGACCGCCCTGCGGTAGTGGATCGTGCCCGCGCCGCCGGCGTGAAAGGATTGCTGATTACCGGCACCGACCTGCAGGAAAGTCTGGCAGCCAGTGAACTGGCGCAACAGCATGCGGATTTTTGTTGGTCTACCGCCGGGGTGCATCCGCACCATGCCAGCAGTTGGGACGATAGAGTCGCCGACCAAATCCGTGAACTGGCCTCCCTGCCGCAGGTCGCGGCGATTGGCGAATGTGGACTGGATTTCAACCGTAATTTTTCTACTCCAGAGCAGCAGGAAGTGGCCTTCAGCGCACAATTGGCGCTGGCGGCAGAGTTGGCGATGCCGGTTTTTCTTCATTGCCGTGATGCACACGCACGTTTTGCCGCGCTGCTGGCGCCGTGGTTGGATAAACTGCCCGCGGCCGTGGTGCACTGTTTTACCGGCACCGCCGAAGAATTAGAAAGCTGCCTGTCGCTAGGCCTGTCTGTGGGGATTACCGGGTGGGTCTGTGATGAGCGGCGTGGCCTGGAATTGCGTGCGTTGTTGCCGCATATTCCGGCGGATCGTCTGTTGCTGGAAACCGACGCCCCCTATCTGTTGCCCCGGGATTTACATCCGAAACCTGCATCTCGCCGCAACGAACCCTGTTTTTTGCCTCATATCGTCCGGCAAGTGGCCGCCTGGCGACAAGAAGACCCCGAATGGCTGGGGCAGAAAACCGATGAGAACGCCCGCCGGTTATTCCGGCTGGAATGAGTTAGGAGAAAACTATGAGCTATGCATTTCCGGGTACCTTCCCAGGTCGCCGTATGCGCCGCGTGCGCCGTCATGATTTCAGTCGTCGTCTGGTGGCGGAGAACCAACTGACGGTTAACGACCTGATCTATCCGGTATTTGTTATGGAAGGCAGTAACCGTCAGGAAGCGGTGTCATCCATGCCTGGTGTATCGCGCATGAGCATCGATCTGCTGGTTAAAGAAGCGGAAGCCATCGCCAAACTGGGCGTGCCGGTGATCTCCCTGTTCCCGGTGATTGAGTCTGGCCTGAAGTCACTGCACGCAGAAGAAGCCTATAACCCGGACGGTTTGGTGCAGCGTACGGTACGCGCGTTGAAAGACGCGGTGCCTGAGCTGGGCATTCTGACGGATGTGGCGCTCGACCCGTACACCACCCACGGTCAGGATGGCATCATTGACGAGCAGGGTTATGTCATTAACGACATCACCAAAGAGATCCTGGTGCGTCAGGCACTGTCCCATGCCGAAGCCGGGGCAGAAATCGTGGCGCCAAGCGACATGATGGATGGCCGCATCGGTGCGATCCGCGATCAACTGGAGCATCAGGGCCTGATTAATACTCAGATCATGGCTTACTCTGCCAAATATGCGTCCTGCTACTATGGCCCGTTCCGTGATGCGCTCGGTTCCAGCGGCAATCTGAAAGGCGGCAACAAGAAAACCTACCAGATGGACCCAGCCAACAGCGACGAAGCCCTGCAGGAAATTGCGCAGGACTTGCAGGAAGGCGCGGATATGGTGATGGTGAAGCCAGGCATGCCGTATCTGGACGTGGTGCGTCGGGTAAAAGACACCTTCGGTGTGCCGACTTTCGCCTACCAGGTTTCCGGTGAATATGCGATGCACATGGCGGCGATTCAGAACGGTTGGTTGCAGGAACAGCCGGCGGTGATGGAGTCGTTGATGTGCTTCAAGCGTGCCGGTGCCGATGGTGTGCTGACCTACTTCGCCAAGCGGGTCGCTCAGTGGATGCATGACGAAGCCATGCAGCGCTAAGCTGTCTGTCTCCAATAATAAAGGCGCCTAGGCGCCTTTTTGCATTACAGTTTTTGGAACTGTCGATTATCCACGCTTTGACTGACCTGTTTGTTGATCAGATTCAGCAACAGCATGGAGCGTGCTTCACCATCCGGCTCGGTGTAAATCGCCTGCAGGCCTTCAAACATACCGTCGACGATCAACACACTGTCTCCCGGTTGCGGCGTTTCCGGATCGAAGTAGGTTTCGCAGGTATGCGTCTGCAACTCTTCAATCACCTTCTGTGGGATGGTGGTCGGCGTCGAACCAAAGCGCACGAAGTGGCTGACACCACGTGTTGCGCTGATGGTGGTGGTATGGATACGCTCCGGATCAAATTCCACAAACAGATAGTTGGGGAACAAAGGTTCGCTGACCGCGATGCGTTTACCACGCACGATCTTTTCCAGCGTAATGATCGGGCTCAGGCAGTTCACTTCCTGCCGTTCCAAATGTTCTTGCGCCCGTAAAAGTTGGCCGCGTTTGCAATACAGTAGATACCAGGATTCCATAATTTCACATGCCTTTCTGTCAGCCGGTAAGCATATCAAAAGCCATTACGGATACATAGTGATGCAAGTTTCAGCATGTAACAGCCGCTATCTGTATGAATCGTTGGCAATTAGCGAGGGGTCACACACTTATCCGCACGGCTTGGGTATAACAGAGGGCTGAAAATTTGCTACCGTCGCAGTATGCCTTGAGGCGTTGTCGCCTGATGTGACGGTATTCATCGTTTTTGATTGAGGGGGAGAAATGGAGTTATTTCTGTTGAGCAACGGCAAGCTGTCCGGTGAGAGTGAACTGCTGGGCTATGCCAAGAGCCACCTGTTGGCGATGATCGCGCGTCGCGGTATTACGTCCGCCGTTTTCATCCCATATGCCATGATCCGCAGTGATTACGATCAGCGCGCGCAGGATCTGGCGCAAACTTTAGGCATCAAGGTCACCAGTATTCACCATGCCGAGTCTCCTGCGGTGGCGATTGAACAGGCGGAATGTATTTTGGTCAGCGGCGGCAATACCTGGATGCTGAACCAGATGCTGCATGAGAAGGGCCTGATCGTTCCGATCCAGCGAGCCGTTGGTGAACGCAGCATTCCCTATGTTGGCTGGAGTGCCGGGTGTAACGTGGCCACGCCTAGCATTCGTACCACCAATGATATGCCGGTGCGCAACAGCGTCGTGTTGCCGGCGTTGAGCCTGTTCCCGGTACAAATTAACCCGCATTACATTGACGCCCATATCAGTGGCCACATGGGTGAAACCCGTGATGAGCGCCTGGCGGAGTTCTGTGCAGTCAATCCGAGCGAATCTGTGGTGGCGCTGCGCGAAGGCAGCCTGTTGCACGTTGAGGGCAATGATCTGCGTTATTTCAGTGCCAGAGACCAGGGCTTCAAGGTGTTCCGCCACGGCGTGGAGACCCAGGAGTATCAGGATACGCAGGCATTAAGCCCGCTGGTGCCGTTCACGTGCCACTGAGTGCCGGTGAGGTCTTCACCGGTGTTTAACAAAAGTGCAGCAACAACCGTGAAGAGGGCCTATAATGCCCTTCTCACTGGCCGTTATAATGATCAGCATGAAATACCGTGACTTACGCGATTTCCTCTCGTTGCTGGAAAAGAGAGGCGAACTAAAACGCATTAGCCAGCCGATTGATCCCTATCTGGAAATGACAGAAATTGCCGATCGTACTTTACGTGCGGGCGGCCCGGCGTTGCTGTTCGAAAACCCTAAAGGGTACGACATGCCGGTGCTGTGCAATCTGTTCGGTACTCCCGGTCGCGTAGCGCTGGGGATGGGCCAGGAGGATGTCAGCTCGTTGCGCGAGGTCGGCAAGTTGCTGGCGTTCCTTAAAGAGCCGGAGCCGCCAAAGGGCTTTCGCGATCTGTTCGATAAACTGCCGAAGTTCAAGCAAGTGTTGAACATGCCGACCAAGGTGTTGGGTTCAGCACCTTGTCAGGAGCAGGTATGGCAGGGAGATGATGTCGATCTCAGCCGTATCCCGGTGATGCACTGCTGGCCGGAAGACGCCGCACCGCTGATCACCTGGGGCCTGACCGTGACCCGCGGGCCGCAAAAAGAGCGACAGAACCTGGGTATTTATCGCCAACAGGTGCTGAGCAAGAATAAAGTCATCATGCGTTGGCTGTCGCACCGCGGCGGCGCGCTGGATTACCAGGAATGGTGCCAGGCGCATCCCGGTGAGCGTTTCCCGGTTGCGGTTGCACTGGGCGCAGATCCCGCCACCATTCTCGGCGCGGTAACACCGGTGCCGGATACCCTGTCTGAATATGCCTTTGCCGGGCTGCTGCGCGGCAACAAAACCGAAGTGGTCAAGTGCATCTCCTGCGATCTGGAAGTGCCCGCCAGTGCGGAAATCGTGTTGGAAGGCTATATCGAACCGGGTGAAATGGCACCTGAAGGTCCGTATGGCGATCACACCGGTTACTACAACGAAATAGACCACTTCCCGGTATTCACCATCACTCATATCACCCAGCGTCGTGATGCCATTTATCACTCGACCTACACCGGTCGTCCGCCGGATGAACCGGCGGTGTTGGGCGTGGCGCTGAATGAAGTCTTCGTCCCGATCCTGCAAAAGCAGTTCCCGGAAATTGTTGATTTCTATCTGCCGCCTGAGGGTTGCTCTTATCGCCTGGCGGTGGTGACTATCAAGAAACAGTATGCCGGTCATGCCAAACGCGTAATGATGGGCGTCTGGTCGTTCCTGCGTCAGTTTATGTACACCAAGTTTGTTATCGTCTGTGACGATGACGTCAACGCACGCGACTGGAATGATGTGATTTGGGCGATCACCACCCGAATGGATCCGGCAAGGGATACCGTTTTGGTGGAGAATACGCCGATCGATTATTTGGACTTCGCCTCACCGGTTTCCGGTTTGGGATCGAAGATGGGGCTGGATGCCACCAATAAATGGCCGGGTGAAACCCAGCGCGAATGGGGCCGTCCGATTCAGATGGATGAAAAGGTGCGTGTGCGCGTCGATGACATCTGGGATGAGCTCGCAATTTTCAGTGACAGAGAACCGACGCTGTAGCGCCAGGCTTTGTTCTCAGTTTTGCATTGATGACCCGACAGAGGGAACGCATGACAATATTGAGCTGTAAAGTGACCTCCGTAGAGGCCATTACCGATACGGTTTATCGGGTACGTTTGGTGCCTGAGGCACCGTTTTCTTTCAAGGCAGGGCAGTATCTGATGGTGGTGATGGATGAGCGCGACAAGCGTCCGTTCTCCCTGGCATCGATTCCGACAGACAAGGATTACATTGAGCTGCATATTGGCGCTTCGGAGCTGAATCTGTACGCCATGGCGGTGATGGATCGTATTCTGAAAGAGCAGGCGATTACCGTTGATATTCCGCACGGTGAGGCCTGGCTGCGTGAAGAAGGCAGCCGTCCGCTGGTGTTGATCGCCGGCGGTACGGGGTTCTCCTACGCGCGCTCGATTCTGTTGGCCGCACTGGAACAGCAGCCGGATCGCGATATCTCTATCTACTGGGGCGGGCGTGAGCTGAAGCACCTGTATGACCTGAGTGAACTGGAAGCCTTGTCGTTGCAGCACCCGAATCTGAAAGTGATCCCGGTGGTTGAACAGCCGGAAGAAGAGTGGCGTGGCCGTAGTGGCACGGTGCTCAGCGCGGTGTTGCAGGACTTCGGCACGCTGGCAGAACACGACATTTATATTGCCGGCCGTTTCGAGATGGCAAAAATTGCTCGCGAACGTTTCTGCGCCGAACGTGGCGCGCTGGAAGCGCATA
The DNA here is from genome assembly GCF_027474885.1 of Serratia myotis. NCBI lineage: Bacteria > Pseudomonadati > Pseudomonadota > Gammaproteobacteria > Enterobacterales > Yersiniaceae > Serratia > Serratia myotis. The sequence continues at coordinate 262,554 of NZ_CP099707.1, forward strand.
TGTTTGGCGACGCCTTCTCGTTTATCTGAGGCGCGAAGCGGTATCAAACGGGGTGGCCAATGGCTGCCCCTTTTTATTGGGGCGTCAGCGGATTTCAGGCATAAAAAAACCCGCCCCTGACAGGCGGGAAGTACGGCAACTAAACTTGGCGGGATGCTGCGGTTTTAAGTGTTGACGCAGTCATCCCAACTAGACACAGCTAAACGCGTTCGAAGACGGTAGCAATCCCCTGACCCAGACCTATGCACATGGTCGCCAGACCAAACTGCACGTCACGGCGTTCCATATTGTTCAGCAGGGTGGTAGAGATACGTGAACCCGAGCAGCCTAATGGATGGCCCAGAGCAATGGCGCCACCGTTCAGGTTTATTTTGTCGTCAATGCTGTCCAGCAACCCCAGATCCTTGATGCACGGCAGTGACTGGGCGGCAAAGGCTTCATTCAGTTCAAACAGATCGATGTCCTGCACGCTCAGTCCGGCGCGTTTCAACGCCAACTTGCTGGCAGGTACCGGGCCATAACCCATGATGGACGGGTCGCAACCGACCACCGCCATCGAACGAATGCGGGCTCGGGCTTTCAGGCCCAGCGCTTTGGCGCGTGACTCACTCATCAACAGCATGGCGGAAGCACCGTCAGACAAGGCCGAAGAGGTGCCGGCGGTGACGGTACCGTTGACCGGGTCGAATGCCGGACGCAGCGCCGCAAGGCTTGCGACGGTAGTTTCCGGGCGGATCACTTCGTCGAAGTCATAGCGGGTCAGCACCCCGTCGGCATCATGGCCGGTGGTTGGGATGATTTCATTCTTGAAATAGCCGGCCAGAGTGGCGGCATGCGCGCGTTGGTGCGAGCGTGCTGCGAACTCATCCTGCATCTGGCGGCTGATATTGTGCATCTTGGCCAGCATTTCGGCGGTCAGGCCCATCATACCAGCGGCTTTTGCCACGCTGCGGCTCAGACCCGGGTGGAAATCCACGCCGTGATTCATCGGCACGTGGCCCATATGCTCTACGCCACCAATCAGGCTGACGTGTGCATCGCCGACCATAATGGCGCGTGCGGCATCGTGCAGCGCCTGCATGGAGGAACCGCACAGTCGGTTGACGGTGACCGCAGGAACGCTATGCGGGATCTCGGCCAACAGGGAAGCGTTACGGGCGATGTTAAAGCCCTGCTCCAGCGTTTGCTGCACGCAACCCCAGTAAATGTCGTCAATTTCGGCGGCATCCAGCGACGGATTGCGGCTCAGTACGGCGCGCATCAGGTGAGCGGAAAGATCTTCAGCACGTACCTGGCGGAAGGCGCCGCCCTTGGAGCGGCCCATCGGCGTGCGTACGGCATCAACAATAACTACGTTTTCCATCTTTATGACCTCATGCCGGTTGGCCAGTGGAGACATCGGACAGCGGGGCTGCCACCGGGTAGTAGCTTTCATTATGTTCGGCTTTGGCGCGCAGGCCGGCAGGCACCTGATATAAGGCACCAAGATGCGCATAACGCTGGGCCAGTTCAACATAATTGGCGGTGCCAAGCGTATCCAGGTAGCGGAACGCCCCACCGTGGAACGGAGGGAAACCGATGCCGTAGACCAGCGCCATATCGGCTTCGGCCGGGCTGGCAATAATGTTTTCTTCCAGGCAGCGCACCACTTCGTTAATCATCGGGATCATCATACGGGCGATAATTTCTTCGTCGCTGATGGTCTGACGCGGTTGGCTGACTTCGGCCAGCAACACATCGGTCTGCTCATCGTTGTCTTTACGCGGCTTGCCTTTGTTGTCCTGGCTGTAACGATAGAAGCCCAGCTGGTTTTTCTGGCCAAAGCGCTGGTTATCGAACATCACGTCGATAGCGTCACGGTAATCTTTACCCATACGCTCCGGGAAACCGGCCGCCATTACCGCCTGAGCGTGGTGTGCGGTATCAATCCCCACGACGTCGAGCAGGTAAGCCGGGCCCATTGGCCAGCCAAACTGTTTTTCCATCACTTTGTCGATCTGGCGGAAGTCTGCACCGTCGCGCAGCAGCATGCTGAAACCGGCAAAATACGGGAACAACACGCGGTTGACGAAGAACCCTGGGCAATCGTTAACCACAATTGGCGTTTTGCCCATACGGCTGGCATAGGCCACCACGGCGGCGATGGTGCTGTCGCTGGTCTGCTCACCGCGGATAATTTCCACCAGTGGCATACGGTGTACCGGGTTAAAGAAGTGCATACCGCAGAAGTTCTGTGGGCGCTTCAGCGATTTTGCCAGGTGATTAATCGGAATGGTCGAGGTATTGGACGCCAGCACGGTATCTTCACCGATCAGGCCTTCCACTTCGGACAGTACTGCTGCCTTAATCTTTGGATTCTCGACCACGGCTTCGACGATCACCTGTGCGCGTTCGATACCGGCATAATCCAGCGTCGGTTGAATGGTCGACAGCACCTGGGCCATCTTCATGCCATCCAGCTTGCCACGTTCCAACTGCTTGTTCAGCAGTTTGGCGGCTTCATTCATACCGAGCGTCAGGGACTTGTCGCTGATGTCTTTCATGATCACCGGCACGCCTTTGAGCGCGGACTGGTAGGAGATACCGCCACCCATGATACCGGCCCCCAACACTGCAGCCTGCTTCGGCGCTTCGATACCTTTTGCCAGCTTCTTCGCCTGACCCTTCACAAACTGGTCATTAAGGAAGATACCGACTAATGCGCGGGCCTCTTTGGAACGGGCCAATGGCACAAAGCTGGCGGTTTCCAGTTTAAGAGCTTCATCCCGGCCCAGCCTGGCGGCGGCCTCAATGGTTTTAACTGCGGTCATTGGCGCCGGATAATGTTTGCCGGCGGTTTGCAGCACCATGCCTTTGGCGGTGGTGAAGCTCATGGCCGCTTCGATTGGGCTGAGTTTCAACGGCTCGAGCTTGGGTTGGCGATAAGCGCGCCAGTCCAGTTTGCCCTCAATGGCCTGTTGCAGCATTTTCAGCGCAGCTTCCACCAATTTTTCCGGTGCAACGACCGCATCCACCAGGCCGACCTTCAGCGCGTCTTTGGCGCTGAGGTCTTTACCGGCGGCGATAATTTCCAGCGCGCTGTCATTACCCAGCAGGCGGGGCAGGCGAACCGAACCGCCGAAGCCCGGCATAATGCCCAGTTTGGTTTCCGGCAGGCCGATGCGCGCATCCGGTGATGCGACACGGAAGTCGGTTGCCAGAATGCATTCACAGCCGCCGCCGAGCGCATAGCCATTAATGGCCGAAATGGTCGGTACCGGCAGATCTTCCAGCCGGTTAAAGATCGCATTGGCGAAGGTCAGCCACTGCTGCAGCTTTTCAGCCGGGGCAGCGAACAGCGAAAGGAATTCGGTGATGTCGGCGCCGACAATAAAGGCGGCCTTGGTGGAACGCAGCAGCAAGCCTTTCAGCTCGGTCTGCTTTTCCAGCACCGCGAGCGCTTCGCCCAGGCTGGCAACGGTGCGGGTATCCAGCTTGTTGACCGAGCCTGGGGCATTGAACACCAGCTCGGCGATGCCGTTGTCGAGCCAATGTAGTTGTAATGTTTCGCCTTGGTAGAGCATGTCTATCTCCTGAATCAGCGTTTGATCTGGTATGACCAGATGATGAGGAGTGTGGTTTTTATGTTAACAATATGCAAATGAGAGATTGCATTTTTGCTGGTCTGATCACATGGCGTTGGGTTAGTGTTTTGATTTAAAACGAAGTTATATTTTATGCTTTATGGTGATTTGTCGGCGTGTGAAAGCCCTATTACTCTTGCCAGAGCAGAGCGCTGCCCACGCAGAGGTGTGAAATGAGTAAAGCGGTATGTGTAAAACACAGCGGTTTCTGGAGTATTCCCGCCAGAACCATGACGTTGGCTTGCCTGCTGGTGTTTATGGCTCAGATGGCAACGACGGTGTATTTACCTTCATTACCGACGGTGATGCAGGAACTGGCAATGACGCGCCGCGCCACCGAGCTTTCGATATCGATATTCGTGATAGGTGCCGCCCTGCCGGTATTGTTCTGGGGGGCGGCAGCCGATCGTTTTGGCCGTCGCCTGCCGCTGACATTGTCTCTGGCGCTGTTTATCAGTTGCAGTGCGCTGCTGGCGTTTTGCAGTAACGGTACTCAATTATTGATGCTGCGGGCGCTGCAGGGGGTGGCCGCCGGCGGTGCTGCGATCATCGCGCGAATTATTGTTCGTGATAACTGGAGTGGCGATGAGCTGGCAAGGCGTCTCTCGGTTCTGTCGATAGCCTTTATCGCCGCGTTGGGCGGTGGGCAATTTGTCGGCGGGCTGCTTAGCCAGTACTCACACTGGCAAATGGGTTTTGTCCTGATGGGGCTGACCGGGTTGGCGATCCTGCTATTAATGGTGACGCTGCCACTGGAAGCGGGTCGCACCCTGGGCCAGCGCCCGGCCATGGTGGCAACCTATTGGCTTATTCTGCGTCGACCGGGATTCTTCTGGCCGGCGATTGTCGGCGGATTGGGGTTTGCTACCACGGTCACCTTGCAGGAAGTGAGCCCGTTTATCATGCAGCAGGGGTTTGGCCTCAACGTTACCGCCTTTGGGGCACTGGGGCTGGTGATCGGCGCGGCTTACTTTACCGGGGCAATGGCAGTAAACCGGACGGTGGCACGTATTGGTGGTAAGCGGCTGATGCAGGCGGGGACGAGTATCGTCGCCGTCACCACCATCGCGATTATGCTGCTGTGGTGGAGCGGTACGCTGGTGGGGCTTTCCGGTATGACAGTTTTCATCGCGCTGTATTGCCTGACGATTTTTGGTCAGGCGGTACTGTTCCCCAACAGCATGGCGATGGCGGTGAGCGATGCCAAAGAACAGGGTGCCTATGCTATGGCGCTGTGTGGTTTTCTGCAGCAGTGTCTGGCGGGTATTGCCGCTGCCGGCGCGGTTTTACTCGAGCATCACGGTCTGTGGGCAGCCGTGATTGCATTGCTTGGCCTGATCGCCTGGCTAATTGTTAAGCTACGGATGTAACGACGTTTACAGTGATTTGCGAACCGCTCCGCATGCCAGAGCTGATGGGGTTGGTGCACCTGAACGGTGTGCTAAGATGACTCATTCCGTTCTAATGGTATGTATAAGGGTATTGTGATGGAAACACTGGCTTCTTTGTATAACGACCACCTGGCAGAGCTACAAAAGCGGGCGCGTCAAGTGTTAACGCGTAACAAACTGGATGCGTTGCTGATTCATTCCGGGGAATTGCAGCGGATATTCCAGGATGACCGTAGCTACCCGTTCAAAGTGAACGCACACTTTAAGGCCTGGGTGCCCGTCACTTCAGTGCCAAACTGCTGGCTGTGGGTGGATGGCGTTAACAAACCGAAGCTGTGGTTCTATTCGCCGGTAGATTACTGGCACAGCGTTGAGCCACTGCCGGAGAGTTTCTGGACCAAGTCCGTTGAACTGATACCGCTGGCCAATGCTGATGAAATCGCGCAGCAGCTTCCTGCCCAGCGTGAGCGCGTGGGCTATATCGGTTACGCACAGCAGCGTGCTCGCGATCTCGGTATCCTGGCGGAAAACGTCAACCCGAAAGCGGTGTTGAACTACCTCGATTTCCATCGTTCCATCAAAACCGGCTACGAGCTGGCCTGTATGCGCGAAGCACAGAAGACCGCTGTAATGGGGCACCGGGCTGCTCATGAGGCCTTCCTGTCCGGCATGAGTGAGTTTGATATCAACCAGGCTTACCTCACGGCGACGGGGCATCGCGATACCGATGTGCCTTATGACAACATTGTTGCGCTGAATGAGCATGCGTCAGTGCTGCATTACACCACGCTGGATCATCAACCCCCGTCCGAAATGCTGAGCTTCCTGCTTGACGCCGGTGCCGAATATAACGGTTACGCCGCTGATTTGACACGAACCTACGCGGGCCAGAGCGGCAGTGATTTTGCACACCTGATAAAAGATCTTAACACTGAGCAACTGGCGCTGATGGCTACCATCAAAGCTGGCGTGCGTTACACCGATTACCATGTGCAAATGCATCAACGCGTCGCCAAACTGCTCAAGAGCCACAAGCTGGTGAGTGGCATCAGTGAAGAAGCCATGGTAGAGCAGGGGCTAACCACGCCATTCCTGCCACACGGTCTGGGCCACCCTCTGGGACTGCAGGTACATGACTCAGCCGGCTTTATGCAGGATGAACAGGGTACCCATCTGGCCGCCCCGTCTAAATATCCGTACCTGCGCTGCACCCGGGTGTTGCAACCAGGCATGGTATTGACCATTGAGCCTGGCATGTATTTTATTGAGTCCCTGCTGGCGCCATGGCGCAGCGGTGAATTCAGTCAACACTTTGCCTGGGATCGCATCGATGCACTGAAACCTTATGGTGGTATCCGTATTGAAGACAATATTGTGATCCACGAAAAGCGTATCGAGAACATGACGCGCGATCTGAATCTGGCCTGATGCAGCCTTATCCGATCCCGGCAGGCCCCGTCAGTGTCAGCGAAGAAATAAAGAAGAGCCGTTTCATCACCCTGCTGGCACCGACCGGCGGGGTTGATGTGGCAAAGGCATTTATCCAGCAGGTTCGTGATGAACATCCGGCGGCCAGGCACCATTGCTGGGCATTTGTCGCCGGGCCACCGACGGACTCACAGCAGTTGGGTTTTTCCGACGACGGAGAACCTTCCGGCACGGCGGGTAAACCCATTCTGGCCCAACTGATGGGCAGCGGCATCGGCGAAATCACCGCCGTGGTGGTACGTTACTACGGCGGTATCAAGTTGGGTACCGGCGGCTTGGTGAGAGCCTACGGCAGTGGTGTGCAGCAGGCATTAAAGCAATTGGCCGTGAGCTACAAAATTCCGCAGGCCGAATATACTTTGCAATGTGACTATGCTCAGTTGGCGTTGGTAGAGAATTTGTTGCAGCAAACTGAAGGGCGGATTGTACAGGGGGAATATGGTGCTTCCGTCATGCTGCATCTGGCTTTACCGGTCACCGGCGTTGAAGCGTTCGGGAATAAATTACGTGATCTCAGTCGCGGTAATTTGCAATTAACCCCTATTTCGCAATAATTCCCCCAACTGAATTGCTAAGGATCGTGCTGAAATGCATTTTCGCGCTATAACCCGTATCGTTGGTTTGCTGGTCATCCTGTTCTCCGGGACGATGTTTATTCCTGGTCTGGTGGCATTGATATACCGCGATGGGGCGGGGCGGGCATTCAGCCAGACCTTCTTTGTGGCGGTAACCATTGGCCTGATGCTGTGGTGGCCTAACCGTAAACAAAAGCATGAGTTGAAGCCACGAGAGGGGTTTCTGATTGTGGTGTTGTTCTGGACGGTGCTGGGCAGCGTCGGGGCATTACCGTTTTTATTTTCGGAGCGACCTAATCTTTCGCTGACCGATGCCTTCTTCGAATCGTTTTCCGGTTTAACCACCACGGGGGCGACGACGCTGGTGGGGTTGGACTCACTACCTAAAGCCATTTTGTTTTATCGGCAGATGCTGCAATGGATGGGCGGGATGGGGATCATTGTGTTGGCAGTCGCGATACTGCCTATCCTCGGCGTCGGTGGCATGCAGCTGTACCGCGCCGAAATGCCAGGGCCGTTGAAAGATAACAAAATGCGTCCACGCATTGCCGAAACGGCCAAAACCCTGTGGCTGATTTACGTTCTGTTGACCATTGCCTGTGCGCTGGCACTTTGGGGCGCCGGCATGTCGGTGTTTGACGCCATCGGCCACAGTTTCTCGACCATCGCTATTGGCGGTTTCTCTACCCACGATGCCAGCATCGGCTATTACGCCAGTCCGACCATCAACACCATCATTGCGATTTTCCTGCTGATCTCCGGTTGTAACTATGGCTTGCACTTCGCCTTGTTGAGCGGCCGCAGCCTGAAAGTGTATTGGCGTGATCCTGAGTTCCGTATGTTTATTGCCGTGCAGTTGACGCTGGTAGTGGTGTGCACCGCCGTGCTGTGGGGGCATGGGGTCTACAAAACCGGAATGGAAACGGTCAATCAGGCGTTCTTCCAGGTGGTGTCGATGGCGACAACGGCGGGCTTTACCACTGACAGCATTGCCAAATGGCCGTTATTCCTGCCGATGCTGTTGCTGTGTTCCGCATTTATAGGTGGTTGTGCCGGCTCGACCGGTGGCGGCCTGAAAGTGATCCGTATCCTGCTGCTGTATTTGCAGGGCTCGCGTGAGCTAAAAAGGTTGGTGCACCCTAATGCGGTTTACACTATTAAATTGGGTAACCGCGCGCTGCCGGAACGTATCCTGGAGGCGGTATGGGGATTCTTCTCTGCTTATGCGTTGGTATTTATCGTCAGCATGCTGGCAATTATCGCCACCGGCGTTGATGATTTCTCTGCCTTTGCTGCCGTAACGGCGACGCTGAATAACCTTGGGCCTGGGCTGGGAGTGGTGGCGGATAACTTTACCACTATGCCTGCACCGGCGAAGTGGATCCTGGTTCTGACGATGCTGTTCGGGCGCCTTGAGGTCTTTACACTGCTGGTTCTGTTTACGCCGACGTTCTGGCGTGAATGATCCTGATAGAAGGAGTAACGCCGTGAAGGCACTGATTCTTTATTCTAGCCGTGATGGGCAAACACGTTCTATCGCTTCTTATATAGCAAACAAATTGCAGGATACGCTGCGCTGCGACGTGATCGATTTGCTGCAGGCGGACAATGTCGACCTCAATCAGTATCAGCAGGTACTGATTGGTGCCTCAATACGCTATGGCCATTTCCATCCGACGCTGGAAAAGTTCGTTAAGCGTCATGCCGAACAGTTGAACCTGATGCCGAGCGCATTCTTTAGCGTGAACCTGACCGCACGTAAGGCAGACAAGCGTTCTCCACAGACTAACGCCTATACCCGCAAGTTCCTGTTGTCTTCCCCCTGGCAGCCAAAACAGTGTGTCGTGTTTGCCGGCGCGCTTCGTTACCCACGTTATCGCTGGTTCGATCGAGTCATGATTCAACTTATTATGCGAATGACGGGCGGCGAAACGGATACCAGTAAAGAAGTTGAGTACACCGACTGGCAGCAGGTGGACCGTTTTGCTCAGGAGTTTGGTCATATTCAGTATGAAAAATGACGGAAACGCTGACTTGTGCAGCGCTTTGCCGAAAAAATCCGCGCTTGAAAAGTTTTTTGCATTTAGGGGTTGCGACCTTCTGAGAACTCCCTATAATGCGCCTCCACTGACCGGGAACAACGACTCCTCTAACGAGAACCAAGTCGCCGGGTCAGGAAGAGAAAAGCGAAATAAACGCTTGACTCTTCGGGTGAGAAGCGTAATATACGCCACCTCGAGATAGCAAGCTACGGCGGCTAACTCACTGCTCTTTAACAATTTATCAGACAATCTGTGTGGGCACTCCACAAGACGATATCCAGAACCTTCGGGTTCGAAAAAATATCAAGTCTTGAAGAGTGACCAAGCAATACGTTGTTTCGTTGGCTTGTCCAACAGAACGACTATTACGAAAGTTATTTTCGAGCATCGCTTCACGAGTTGAAGCAAATCAAGCTTTTAATTGAAGAGTTTGATCATGGCTCAGATTGAACGCTGGCGGCAGGCCTAACACATGCAAGTCGAGCGGTAGCACAGGAGAGCTTGCTCTCTGGGTGACGAGCGGCGGACGGGTGAGTAATGTCTGGGAAACTGCCTGATGGAGGGGGATAACTACTGGAAACGGTAGCTAATACCGCATAACGTCTTCGGACCAAAGTGGGGGACCTTCGGGCCTCACGCCATCAGATGTGCCCAGATGGGATTAGCTAGTAGGTGGGGTAATGGCTCACCTAGGCGACGATCCCTAGCTGGTCTGAGAGGATGACCAGCCACACTGGAACTGAGACACGGTCCAGACTCCTACGGGAGGCAGCAGTGGGGAATATTGCACAATGGGCGCAAGCCTGATGCAGCCATGCCGCGTGTGTGAAGAAGGCCTTCGGGTTGTAAAGCACTTTCAGCGAGGAGGAAGGGTAGTGTGTTAATAGCACATTGCATTGACGTTACTCGCAGAAGAAGCACCGGCTAACTCCGTGCCAGCAGCCGCGGTAATACGGAGGGTGCAAGCGTTAATCGGAATTACTGGGCGTAAAGCGCACGCAGGCGGTTTGTTAAGTCAGATGTGAAATCCCCGCGCTTAACGTGGGAACTGCATTTGAAACTGGCAAGCTAGAGTCTTGTAGAGGGGGGTAGAATTCCAGGTGTAGCGGTGAAATGCGTAGAGATCTGGAGGAATACCGGTGGCGAAGGCGGCCCCCTGGACAAAGACTGACGCTCAGGTGCGAAAGCGTGGGGAGCAAACAGGATTAGATACCCTGGTAGTCCACGCTGTAAACGATGTCGACTTGGAGGTTGTGCCCTTGAGGCGTGGCTTCCGGAGCTAACGCGTTAAGTCGACCGCCTGGGGAGTACGGCCGCAAGGTTAAAACTCAAATGAATTGACGGGGGCCCGCACAAGCGGTGGAGCATGTGGTTTAATTCGATGCAACGCGAAGAACCTTACCTACTCTTGACATCCACAGAATTCGGCAGAGATGCCTTAGTGCCTTCGGGAACTGTGAGACAGGTGCTGCATGGCTGTCGTCAGCTCGTGTTGTGAAATGTTGGGTTAAGTCCCGCAACGAGCGCAACCCTTATCCTTTGTTGCCAGCACGTCATGGTGGGAACTCAAAGGAGACTGCCGGTGATAAACCGGAGGAAGGTGGGGATGACGTCAAGTCATCATGGCCCTTACGAGTAGGGCTACACACGTGCTACAATGGCGTATACAAAGAGAAGCGAACTCGCGAGAGCCAGCGGACCTCATAAAGTACGTCGTAGTCCGGATCGGAGTCTGCAACTCGACTCCGTGAAGTCGGAATCGCTAGTAATCGTAGATCAGAATGCTACGGTGAATACGTTCCCGGGCCTTGTACACACCGCCCGTCACACCATGGGAGTGGGTTGCAAAAGAAGTAGGTAGCTTAACCTTCGGGAGGGCGCTTACCACTTTGTGATTCATGACTGGGGTGAAGTCGTAACAAGGTAACCGTAGGGGAACCTGCGGTTGGATCACCTCCTTACCTAATGATATTGATTGCGTGTAGTGCTCACACAGATTGTCTGATGAAAAAGTAATGAGCAAAAGCGCTACCTGTTGATGTAATGAGTCTCTGACTCATGCTGATACGAACCGATTAAGACGTTCAGTTTAATCGGATTTTCGTGTCCCCATCGTCTAGAGGCCTAGGACACTGCCCTTTCACGGCTGTAACAGGGGTTCGAATCCCCTTGGGGACGCCATCCGATAATGAGTGAAAGACATTATCACCGGTTCTTGCCGAACCGAAAACATCTTAAAGATGACTTTAACGAGTCGTGTTTAAGATATTGCTCTTTAACAATCTGGAACAAGCTGAAAATTGAAACATGACAGCTGAAACTTACTCCTCCGTAGAAGTACTGGAGTAAGGATTAACCTGTCATAGAGTCTCTCAAATGTAGCAGCACGAAGGTGGAAACACTTTTGGGTTGTGAGGTTAAGTGACTAAGCGTACACGGTGGATGCCTAGGCAGTCAGAGGCGATGAAGGGCGTGTTAATCTGCGATAAGCGTCGGTAAGGTGATATAAACCGTTACAACCGGCGATACCCGAATGGGGAAACCCAGTGCAATTCGTTGCACTATCATACGATGAATACATAGTCGTATGAGGCGAACCGGGGGAACTGAAACATCTAAGTACCCCGAGGAAAAGAAATCAACCGAGATTCCCCCAGTAGCGGCGAGCGAACGGGGAGGAGCCCAGAACCTGAATCAGTTCTTGTGTTAGTGGAAGCGTCTGGAAAGTCGCACAGTAAAGGGTGATAGTCCCGTACACTAAAATGCATTAATTGTGAGTTCGATGAGTAGGGCGGGACACGTGACATCCTGTCTGAATATGGGGGGACCATCCTCCAAGGCTAAATACTCCTGACTGACCGATAGTGAACCAGTACCGTGAGGGAAAGGCGAAAAGAACCCCGGCGAGGGGAGTGAAATAGAACCTGAAACCGTGTACGTACAAGCAGTGGGAGCCTACTAGTTGGGTGACTGCGTACCTTTTGTATAATGGGTCAGCGACTTATATTTTGTAGCAAGGTTAACCGTATAGGGGAGCCGTAGGGAAACCGAGTCTTAACTGGGCGAATAGTTGCAAGGTATAGACCCGAAACCCGGTGATCTAGCCATGGGCAGGTTGAAGGTTGGGTAACACTAACTGGAGGACCGAACCGACTAATGTTGAAAAATTAGCGGATGACTTGTGGCTGGGGGTGAAAGGCCAATCAAACCGGGAGATAGCTGGTTCTCCCCGAAAGCTATTTAGGTAGCGCCTCGTGAACTCATCTTCGGGGGTAGAGCACTGTTTCGGCTAGGGGGCCATCCCGGCTTACCAAACCGATGCAAACTCCGAATACCGAAGAATGTTATCACGGGAGACACACGGCGGGTGCTAACGTCCGTCGTGAAGAGGGAAACAACCCAGACCGCCAGCTAAGGTCCCAAAGTCATGGTTAAGTGGGAAACGATGTGGGAAGGCATAGACAGCCAGGATGTTGGCTTAGAAGCAGCCATCATTTAAAGAAAGCGTAATAGCTCACTGGTCGAGTCGGCCTGCGCGGAAGATGTAACGGGGCTAAACCATGCACCGAAGCTGCGGCAGCGACGCTTAGGCGTTGTTGGGTAGGGGAGCGTTCTGTAAGCCGTTGAAGGTGGCCTGTGAGGGTTGCTGGAGGTATCAGAAGTGCGAATGCTGACATAAGTAACGATAAAGCGGGTGAAAAACCCGCTCGCCGGAAGACCAAGGGTTCCTGTCCAACGTTAATCGGGGCAGGGTGAGTCGACCCCTAAGGCGAGGCCGAAAGGCGTAGTCGATGGGAAACAGGTTAATATTCCTGTACTCGGTGTTACTGCGAAGGGGGGACGGAGAAGGCTAGGCTAGCCGGGCGACGGTTGTCCCGGTTTAAGCGTGTAGGGGGAGTGACTTGGTAAATCCGGTTACTTATTCAACCCTGAGGCGTGATGACGATGCACTACGGTGCAGAAGTAGTTGATGCCAAGCTTCCAGGAAAAGCCTCTAAGCATCAGGTAACATCAAATCGTACCCCAAACCGACACAGGTGGTCAGGTAGAGAATACCAAGGCGCTTGAGAGAACTCGGGTGAAGGAACTAGGCAAAATGGTGCCGTAACTTCGGGAGAAGGCACGCTGGCGCGTAGGTGAAGAGACTTGCTCTCGGAGCTGAAGCCAGTCGCAGATACCAGCTGGCTGCAACTGTTTAATAAAAACACAGCACTGTGCAAACACGAAAGTGGACGTATACGGTGTGACGCCTGCCCGGTGCTGGAAGGTTAATTGATGGGGTCAGCCGCAAGGCGAAGCTCTTGATCGAAGCCCCAGTAAACGGCGGCCGTAACTATAACGGTCCTAAGGTAGCGAAATTCCTTGTCGGGTAAGTTCCGACCTGCACGAATGGCGTAATGATGGCCAGGCTGTCTCCACCCGAGACTCAGTGAAATTGAACTCGCTGTGAAGATGCAGTGTACCCGCGGCAAGACGGAAAGACCCCGTGAACCTTTACTATAGCTTGACACTGAACATTGAGCCTTGATGTGTAGGATAGGTGGGAGGCTTTGAAGCGTGGACGCCAGTCTGCGTGGAGCCAACCTTGAAATACCACCCTTTAATGTTTGATGTTCTAACTCGGCCCCGTAATCCGGGGTGAGGACAGTGTCTGGTGGGTAGTTTGACTGGGGCGGTCTCCTCCCAAAGAGTAACGGAGGAGCACGAAGGTTAGCTAATCACGGTCGGACATCGTGAGGTTAGTGCAAAGGCATAAGCTAGCTTGACTGCGAGAGTGACGGCTCGAGCAGGTACGAAAGTAGGTCTTAGTGATCCGGTGGTTCTGAATGGAAGGGCCATCGCTCAACGGATAAAAGGTACTCCGGGGATAACAGGCTGATACCGCCCAAGAGTTCATATCGACGGCGGTGTTTGGCACCTCGATGTCGGCTCATCACATCCTGGGGCTGAAGTAGGTCCCAAGGGTATGGCTGTTCGCCATTTAAAGTGGTACGCGAGCTGGGTTTAGAACGTCGTGAGACAGTTCGGTCCCTATCTGCCGTGGGCGTTGGAAGATTGAGAGGGGTTGCTCCTAGTACGAGAGGACCGGAGTGAACGCACCACTGGTGTTCGGGTTGTCATGCCAATGGCATTGCCCGGTAGCTAAGTGCGGAAAAGATAAGCGCTGAAAGCATCTAAGCGCGAAACTTGCCTCGAGATGAGTCTTCCCTGGGGACTTGATCCCCCTGAAGGAACGTTTAAGACTAAGACGTTGATAGGCTGGGTGTGTAAGTGCAGCGATGCATTGAGCTAACCAGTACTAATGATCCGTGAGACTTAACCTTACAACACCAAAAGTGTTTTGATTTGAGAGTAGATTTTCAGCGAATGTTCCGAGATTGGTTCTGATGGCTACGCGAGTGGCGGTTGGAATGAAACAGAATTTGCCTGGCGGCAATAGCGCGGTGGTCCCACCTGACCCCATGCCGAACTCAGAAGTGAAACGCCGTAGCGCCGATGGTAGTGTGGGGTCTCCCCATGCGAGAGTAGGACACTGCCAGGCATTAATTAAAGTCGAAAGCCTCATGCGAAAGCATGGGGCTTTTTGCTGTGTGCGAAAGAAAGAACAGACGCAGCTACGCCGTGTCCTGCGAGATAACTCCCCGCCACAATAACCCCGAATAATACCCAGCTGTTTACCTATAATATATAAATATTAACAATGTTTAAAAACGATGAATAACTTTAAATATATATAGCTCAGGTTGGATGGAGTATTTTAGTCCTCAGTAATAAGACCAATTTCTAAAGAAATGTAGGTATTAATCATGTTGACGCCAGTCTGGTTCGTATTCATCCATTAATTTATATAGAAAATACCTTATAAAACAATTGGAAATATTCCCTCGGTGGATGTTATCCAGATAAAAACTCTATCTATGAAAACAAATATTAGCCTGGCGAGCCGAATCGAGTAGACTAGGCGAAGGTTCATTTCCGTATAGGTATTTATCGTTATGTCTACTGAAAGCGCGTCATTAAAAAAACACAATACTTTTGCGCTCCCGGTCAACGCAGCGCATCTGGTCATTGCAGAAACAATCGAATTAATGATCAAGGTTTGGCAGAAAACGCAGAAGCGCCAAGAGCCGCTGCTGGTACTTGGGGAAGGGAGTAACGTCCTGTTTCTTGAAGACTTTGCCGGTACGGTTATGATCAATCAATTAAAAGGAATCGACATCAGAGAAGAGAAAGATGCCTGGTTTCTCCACGTTAGCTCTGGCGAGAATTGGCATGGTTTGGTTTGTCGCACTCTGGAAACCGGCATTTCCGGCCTGGAAAACCTGGCGTTGATCCCCGGCCTGGTAGGTTCAGCCCCTATTCAGAATATCGGTGCCTACGGTATCGAACTCAAAAGCGTATGTGACTACGTTGATCTATTGGATCTGACTACGGGCGCCATCGATCGCATTGCTGCATCAGACTGTGGTTTTGGCTACCGAGAAAGCATTTTCAAGCATCATTTTCAGAAGGGGCATATCATTGTTGGTGTAGGCCTGCGCCTTAGCAAGCAATGGGAGCCGATGCTGAACTATGGCGATCTGACAAAGCTGGACCCTGAAACGGTGACACCGCGTCAGGTCTTTGACTCTGTATGTGCAATGCGCCGCAGAAAATTGCCCGATCCTAAAGTGACGGGTAATGCAGGCAGCTTCTTCAAAAACCCACTGGTTGGTAGTGAAAAAGCCGCTGCATTGACCACCGAATATCCAGACATACCGCATTACCCGCAGCAGGATGGTCAGGTGAAGCTGGCTGCAGGCTGGCTAATCGATCAGTGTGGGCTGAAAGGGCACCAAATTGGCGGTGCGGCGGTACATAATCAACAGGCGCTTGTGCTGGTTAATGCGGATAATGCCACCAGTCAGGACGTGGTGGCGCTGGCTCGTCACGTACGTAATACCGTAGCGAAAAAGTTCGACGTATGGCTCGAGCCGGAAGTTCGCTTTATCGGTACTGATGGTGAGCTAAATGCCGTAGAGGTTCTCTCATGAAGGATACCAAAGTCCCTCTTAAGCTGATTGCGATACTGGCCGATGGTGGTTTCCATTCTGGTGAGCATCTTGGTGAGTTGCTGGGCATGAGCCGTGCAGCCATTAATAAACATATCCAGACCATCCGTGAGTGGGGTCTGGATGTGTATACCGTACCTGGGAAAGGTTATAGCCTGCCTGGCCCAATCCAATTACTGGATGTTGAGCGTATTCTTAGCCAACTGGCTGATAAGCGCGTCACCGTGCTACCGGTAGTGGATTCCACCAACCAATATCTGCTGGAACGTATTGGCGACCTGCAATCGGGCGATGCCTGTGTCGCTGAGTATCAACAGGCTGGTCGTGGCCGTCGTGGTCGCCAATGGATCTCGCCATTTGGTGCCAATCTGTATCTCTCGATGTTCTGGCGACTGGATCAGGGGCCTGCAGCAGCAATGGGTTTGAGTCTGGTCATCGGTATAGTGATGGCTGAGGTGTTGAAAGGCCTGGGTGCGGAAGGAGTCAGGGTCAAATGGCCAAATGACCTATACCTTAACGATCGCAAGTTAGCGGGTATCCTGGTTGAACTAACGGGTAAAACCGGTGATGCAGCACAATTGGTGATTGGCGCAGGTATCAATTTGGCGATGCGTGAAACCAATGCGAATGCGATTAACCAGGGCTGGATAAACCTGCAGGAAGCGGGGATTAATATCGATCGTAATGAACTGGCCGCCACTTTACTCAATGAGTTACGTCAATCGCTGCGACAGTTTGAGATTGATGGTTTGGCACCGTTTATTGCGCGCTGGCGTGCGTTGGATAACTTTATTGATCGGCCGGTTAAACTGTTAATCGGCGAACAACAGATCTTTGGTATTGCACGCGGCATCGATCAGCAAGGGGCTTTATTACTCGATCAAGAAGGTGTAATTAAGCCATTTATCGGTGGGGAAATATCTCTGCGTAGCGCCGAATAATTATCATTAATAAGGGGCAAGAGTGCCCCTTGTCTATTATTAAACTACTTTCTTAAGCGCACGTTTTCAACCGCGTGATTAGCACTCTTAGTCATTATCAGACTGGCTCGCTCACGTGTGGGTAGGATATTTTCCTGTAAATTCAGTCCATTAATCTCATTCCACAGCTGAGTGGCTATATTGATAGCCTCTGGCTCAGGTAGCTTGGAATAGTTATGGAAATAAGAATCAGGATTAGAGAACGCACCCTGACGAAACTTAAGGAATCTGTTGATATACCAGCTTTGCAGCAGTTCTTCAGGTGCATCGACATATATTGAAAAATCAACAAAGTCAGACACGAATACACGATGCGGATCGTGAGGGTAGTCCATCCCACTCTGTAATACGTTTAGCCCTTCCAGAATAAGAATATCCGGTTGTTCGATGACTTTATTGCCTTCGGGGACAACATCATAAATCAGATGGGAATATACCGGAGCGGTCACACGCTTGGCACCGGACTTCACTTCAGAAACGAATTTCACCAGGCTGTGCATATCGTAAGACTGTGGAAAGCCTTTTTTCTTCATCAGCCCGCGTTCGTTCAGCACCTTATTCGGATGCAGGAAACCGTCGGTGGTGATCAGTTCAACGCTACGATGTTCCGGCCAACTGCTAAGTAACGCCTGCAACAAACGTGCGGTGGTACTTTTACCTACTGCAACGCTGCCGGCAATACCGATAATGTAGGGGATTTTTTGCCCATCGGTGCCGAGGAATTGCTCAAGTACGGCCTGACGGCGCAGGTTGGAACTGATATAGAAGTTCAACAAGCGGGATAGCGGTAGATAAATCTGTGCTACCTCTTCCAAAGAGAGATCTTCGTTAATCCCTTTAAGTTTAACAATTTCTTCTTCTGACAGTGTCAGCGGCACCGAATTTCGCAACGCAGCCCACTGGGTACGATCGAACTGAAGATAGGGCGTCGCTAAAGATTGATCTCTTTTTATCATAAGCCAAATTCTGCCTGTTAACGCAGGTTGGGAAAGGCGCCGGACGCCAACTCCAGATAAGAAACAAGCTGCATATTATAGACAGCTTCGTTTTTGGCGTAGACTTTTTTCGAAAAAGTTGGCGATTAGTATGAGTTTATGTCAATTGTGCGAAGCGGCGCGCAGTAGGCTGAAGTCGATTTCGGCGTATTCCTGCTTCAATTCACAGCTTGCCGAATGGGGGGAAACTGCTGTTCAGGTAAAATATGTGGACGACACTCGCAAAAGAACAATTACAGTGTAGGGAGTGATGACTGTGATTGATGAATCTTTGTGCGCCTGACGGTATGAATTGCCAGACAGTAAGCAAAATTGGGTAATTTGTGAGCGAAAGTGCAGCTAACGCAATTTTTTTGTTGCATAGGCCGTCCGGTCTACCTAGAATGCGCTGCACTTGATGCCGGCTTAGCTCAGTTGGTAGAGCAACTGACTTGTAATCAGTAGGTCACCAGTTCGATTCCGGTAGCCGGCACCAATCAAGTCACAGTAGTTAAAATCTGGTGGGGTTCCCGAGCGGCCAAAGGGAGCAGACTGTAAATCTGCCGTCACAGACTTCGAAGGTTCGAATCCTTCCCCCACCACCATATCTTGCCTTCGGCAACTAACCGGCCAGCGATAAACTCGCAACGGTTAATCTGCGGAAGGGGAAGGCGAAAGCCTTCAGCAAGGTTCGAGTTGTGCAGCGCATTGCGTAGCCGGCCCGAAGGGTGAGAGTAAAGCGACGAACAATCCTTCTCCCACCTAAAAATTCTACAGAAAAGTCAGGTAGCCGAGTTCCAGGATGCGGGCATCGTATAATGGCTATTACCTCAGCCTTCCAAGCTGATGATGTGGGTTCGATTCCCACTGCCCGCTCCAAGATGTGCTGATATAGCTCAGTTGGTAGAGCGCACCCTTGGTAAGGGTGAGGTCGGCAGTTCGAATCTGCCTATCAGCACCACTTCTTATTCTCTCGCCCCCTGATTTTCTTTCTGTTCTGGATTCAACAAGCAACTGCTTGGTTGATGTGGTGATACCACCGATTTATCCGTGTCTTAGAGGGACAATCGATGTCTAAAGAAAAGTTTGAACGTACAAAACCGCACGTTAACGTCGGTACTATCGGCCACGTTGACCACGGTAAAACTACCCTGACTGCAGCGATCACCACCGTTCTGGCTAAAACCTACGGCGGTTCTGCACGTGCTTTCGACCAGATCGATAACGCGCCAGAAGAAAAAGCTCGTGGTATCACCATCAACACTTCTCACGTTGAGTATGACACCCCGACTCGTCACTACGCGCACGTTGACTGCCCAGGGCACGCCGACTACGTTAAAAACATGATCACCGGTGCTGCTCAGATGGACGGCGCTATCCTGGTTGTTGCTGCGACTGATGGCCCTATGCCACAGACCCGTGAGCACATCCTGCTGGGTCGTCAGGTTGGCGTTCCTTACATCATCGTATTCATGAACAAATGCGACATGGTTGATGATGAAGAGCTGCTGGAACTGGTAGAAATGGAAGTTCGTGAACTTCTGTCTGCTTATGACTTCCCTGGTGATGACCTGCCGGTTGTTCGTGGTTCAGCGCTGAAAGCACTGGAAGGCGAAGCTGAGTGGGAAGCTAAAATCATCGAACTGGCTGGCTACCTGGATTCTTACATCCCAGAACCAGAACGTGCTATCGACAAGCCGTTCCTGCTGCCAATCGAAGACGTCTTCTCCATCTCCGGTCGTGGTACCGTTGTTACCGGTCGTGTTGAGCGCGGTATCGTTAAAGTTGGCGAAGAAGTTGAAATCGTTGGTATCAAAGACACCGTTAAGTCGACCTGTACCGGCGTTGAAATGTTCCGCAAACTGCTGGATGAAGGCCGTGCTGGTGAGAACGTTGGTGTTCTGCTGCGTGGCGTTAAGCGTGAAGACATCGAACGTGGTCAGGTACTGGCTAAACCAGGTTCTATCAAGCCGCACACTCAGTTCGATTCAGAAGTGTACATCTTGAGCAAAGAAGAAGGTGGTCGTCATACTCCATTCTTCAAAGGCTACCGTCCACAGTTCTACTTCCGTACAACTGACGTGACCGGTACCATCGAACTGCCAGAAGGCGTTGAGATGGTAATGCCTGGCGACAACGTGAACATGAAAGTCACCCTGATCCACCCAATCGCGATGGACGACGGCCTGCGTTTCGCAATCCGTGAAGGCGGCCGTACTGTTGGCGCTGGTGTTGTTGCCAAAGTTATCGCTTAATCGCTGATAACATTTGACGCGACACGCGGTAAAAGGGCATCATTTGATGCCCTTTTTCTACGCTGTGAACTAGAACCTATCTCATCAGCGATTTTGCAGTCATAATCATTGGTGAGATGGGCTCTTAAAGCGTATTGACTGAGATACGTCATAGCGTAAAACACCGAAATGCTGCCGAGCAGCATTTGATCGGTTTGGTTTGCCTTGCAGTGCGAGGCAAAGTTGTCTGTTCTGAATTCATTGTGACAGGTTGGTTTATGAGTGCGAATACCGAGGCTCAAGGGAGCGGGCGCGGCCTGGAAACGGCTAAGTGGCTGATCGTCGCTGTTCTGTTGGTTGTAGCGATTGTCGGTAACTATTTCTACCGTGATTTCAGTCTGCCATTACGCGCGCTGGCCGTTGTAGTGGTTATCGCCGTTGCAGGCGCAGTGGCGCTGATGACGACCAAAGGCAAAGCCACCGTTGCGTTTGCACGCGAAGCGCGTACTGAAGTGCGCAAAGTGATCTGGCCAACTCGTCAGGAAACGCTACATACCACGTTGATCGTTGCCGCGGTAACTGCCGTGATGTCACTGATTCTGTGGGGGCTGGATGGTATTCTGGTCCGTCTGGTATCGTTTATTACTGGCCTGAGGTTCTAAAATGTCTGAAGCTCCAAAAAAACGTTGGTACGTCGTTCAGGCGTTTTCCGGTTTTGAAGGTCGCGTAGCGCAATCGCTGCGTGAATACATCAAACTGCATGATATGGAAGAACTGTTCGGCGAAGTCATGGTTCCTACGGAAGAAGTTGTTGAAATCCGTGGCGGACAGCGTCGCAAAAGCGAACGTAAATTCTTCCCGGGCTATGTACTGGTTCAGATGGTGATGAACGATGCCAGCTGGCACTTGGTACGCAGCGTTCCACGCGTAATGGGTTTCATCGGCGGGACTTCTGACCGTCCGGCTCCGATCAGCGACAAAGAAGTTGATGCGATTATGAACCGCCTGCAGCAGGTTGGTGATAAGCCGCGTCCGAAAACGCTGTTCGAACCGGGTGAACTGGTCCGCGTTAGCGATGGTCCGTTCGCTGACTTCAACGGCGTTGTTGAAGAAGTGGATTATGAGAAGAGCCGCCTGAAAGTTTCCGTTTCCATCTTTGGCCGTGCAACGCCAGTGGAACTGGACTTTGCTCAGGTCGAAAAAGGCTGATCAATTAATCAGCAATAAGTGGCTTTTTGCCGCTTGTCAGAGGCGCGAAATTGAACTATAATTTCGCGCCTTTTGTTTTTATAGGCCTTGCTCGTTGAGCGAGGTGAAACACGGGGAGCCTCTTACGAGGCGTTATTACCCAAACCGAGGAATTGTAAATGGCCAAGAAAGTACAAGCCTACGTTAAGCTGCAAGTTGCAGCCGGTATGGCGAACCCAAGTCCGCCAGTTGGTCCAGCTCTGGGTCAGCAAGGCGTTAACATCATGGAATTCTGTAAGGCGTTCAATGCTAAGACTGACAGCGTTGAGAAAGGCCTGCCGATTCCGGTTGTTATTACTGTTTATTCTGACCGCTCCTTCACTTTCGTTACCAAAACCCCGCCAGCAGCAGTTCTGCTGAAAAAAGCGGCTGGTATCAAGTCTGGTTCAGGCAAGCCGAACAAAGACAAAGTAGGTAAAGTGACTAGTGCTCAGGTACGTGAAATCGCAGAAACCAAAGCTGCGGACATGACTGGTTCTAACGTTGAAGCGATGACTCGCTCCATCGAAGGTACCGCTCGTTCCATGGGCCTGGTAGTGGAGGATTAAGAAATGGCTAAGCTGACCAAGCGCATGCGCGTGATCCGTGACAAAGTTGATGCTACTAAACAGTATGACATCACCGAAGCTGTTGCTCTGCTGAAAGAGCTGGCCACCGCTAAATTCGTAGAAAGCGTTGACGTTGCTGTTAACCTCGGCATCGACGCTCGTAAATCTGACCAAAACGTTCGTGGCGCTACCGTTCTGCCTAACGGCACCGGTCGTTCCGTTCGCGTTGCCGTATTTGCCCAGGGCCCTAACGCTGAAGCTGCTAAAGCTGCTGGCGCAGAGCTGGTAGGTATGGAAGATCTGGCAGACCAGATCAAAAAAGGCGAAATGAACTTCGACGTTGTTATTGCTTCCCCGGATGCAATGCGCGTTGTTGGTCAACTGGGCCAGATCCTGGGTCCACGTGGCCTGATGCCAAACCCGAAAGTGGGTACCGTTACTCCGAACGTTGCTGAAGCAGTGAAAAACGCTAAAGCAGGTCAGGTTCGTTATCGTAACGACAAAAACGGCATCATCCATACCACTATCGGTAAGGTTGATTTCGAGTCAGACAAGCTGAAAGAAAACCTCGAGTCTCTGCTGGTTGCGCTGAAAAAAGCAAAACCATCCCAGGCTAAAGGCGTGTACATCAAGAAAGTTAGCCTCTCCACCACCATGGGTGCTGGTTTGGCTATCGATCAAAGCGGCCTGACTGCTGTAGCGAACTAATCGCCCTGCGATTATCGCTTTGACTTGGGGTTAAGATTTGTCTAGAATCTTATCCCCCAAGGTTTTGCTATTGGCAATAGCCATCAGCGAGACAAAGATTTTTCGGTTGGAGCCTGGCCTATCCAGGCCTCCGTCCAAGACCGCAGGTGTATCGAAAGGTACTTAATCCTTCCTGCGTAGACGGTGACAGAGCCTAAAGAATTTTTTTCTTTTTATAAAAGAATAGTCTTTGCTGGATTCTGCTCACCGTGTTTGAACGCTCTCACTGCGTGATTTATCACAAGGTGTTGAGTGATGTGAGTGCCGGGGATTTCCCCCGGCTAAATCCAGGAGCAAAAAGCTAATGGCATTAAATCTTCAAGACAAACAAGCGATTGTTGCTGAAGTCAACGAAGTAGCCAAAGGCGCGCTGTCTGCGGTTGTTGCGGATTCCCGTGGCGTTACCGTTGATAAAATGACTGAACTGCGTAAAGCAGGTCGTGAAGCTGGCGTTTACATGCGTGTTGTTCGTAACACCCTGATGCGTCGCGTAGTTGAAGGCACTCCATTCGAATGCCTGAAAGACACGTTTGTCGGTCCTACCTTGATTGCATTTTCTCATGAACACCCGGGCGCTGCTGCTCGTCTGTTCAAAGATTTCGCGAAAGCGAATGCAAAGTTCGAGATTAAAGCTGCGGCCTTTGAAGGTGAGCTGATCCCTGCGGCACAAATTGACCGCTTGGCAACTCTGCCTACTTACGATGAAGCAATCGCACGCCTGATGGCAACCATGAAAGAAGCCGCTGCTGGCAAATTGGTTCGCACTCTGGCTGCACTGCGCGATCAGAAAGAAGCGGCATAAGCCCTTTTTCTTATCCGTTGCTTACGTATTTAAACTATTTCTGAATTTTAGGAACTTTTGTTATGTCTATCACTAAAGACCAAATTATCGAAGGCGTTGCAGCTCTGTCTGTAATGGAAATCGTTGAACTGATCGCCGCTATGGAAGAGAAGTTCGGTGTTTCTGCTGCTGCTGTAGCTGCAGGTCCTGCTGCTGCTGCTGAAGCTGTTGAAGAAAAAACTGAATTCGACGTTGTACTGAAAGGTATCGGCGCGAACAAAGTTGCAGTAATCAAAGCAGTACGTGGCGCAACTGGCCTGGGTCTGAAAGAAGCTAAAGACCTGGTTGAGTCTGCACCAGCAGCACTGAAAGAAGGCATCAGCAAAGACGACGCTGAAGCACTGAAAAAAGCTCTGGAAGAAGCTGGCGCTGAAGTTGAAGTTAAATAAGCCACTGCTTTCTGAGTGCAGTCTGTTTTAACTAACAGACTGATGGCTGGTGACTTTTTGGTCACCAGCCTTTTTGCGCTGTAGGGCGTCAGTAGAGTTTCACACTGTTTGGCTACTGGCTAACCCCAATATTTCTTTCTATCGACGACTTAATATATTGCCTTCCCTGCCGCAGCAAAATCTGCCGCACACCGCAACGAAATGATTTAAGCGTGATAGAAACGAGTATTGCGGAGAGTGTTCCCGCTTTCCGGTCGACAAAATGGTGTTGCGTGAACCGTCCTTATATCCGGACGGACAAATAGGTTCGACTTTCCAGCGAGCTGAGGAACCCTATGGTTTACTCCTATACCGAGAAAAAACGTATTCGTAAGGATTTTGGTAAGCGTCCACAAGTTTTGGACATACCATATCTCCTTTCTATCCAGCTTGATTCGTTCCAGAAGTTTATCGAGCAAGATCCAGAAGGGCAGCACGGCCTAGAAGCCGCCTTCCGTTCTGTTTTCCCAATCCAGAGCTACAGTGGCAATTCGGAGCTGCAATACGTTAGCTACCGTCTTGGTGAGCCGGTCTTCGACGTCAAAGAGTGCCAGATCCGTGGTGTGACGTTCTCTGCACCGCTGCGCGTAAAACTGCGCCTGGTAATCTATGAGCGTGAAGCTCCGGAAGGTACGGTCAAAGACATCAAGGAACAAGAAGTCTATATGGGCGAAATTCCGCTCATGACCGAAAACGGCACCTTTGTGATCAACGGTACTGAGAGGGTTATCGTATCTCAGCTTCACCGTAGTCCTGGCGTATTCTTTGACAGCGATAAGGGTAAAACCCACTCTTCGGGTAAAGTGCTGTATAACGCACGTATCATCCCTTACCGCGGTTCATGGTTGGATTTCGAGTTTGACCCGAAAGACAACCTGTTTGTACGTATTGACCGTCGCCGTAAATTGCCTGCGACCATCATTCTGCGTGCATTGAGCTTCACCACTGAGCAGATCCTTGACCTGTTCTTTGCGAAAGTAGTTTACGAGATCCGTGATAACAAGCTGCAGATGGAGCTGGTTCCAGAACGTCTGCGTGGTGAGACTGCTTCGTTTGATATCGAAGCCAACGGCAAGATCTACATTGAGAAAGGCCGTCGTATCACCGCTCGTCATATCCGTCAGCTCGAAAAAGACGAAATTCAGAGTATTGAAGTACCGGTTGAGTACATCGCGGGCAAAGTGGTCGCGAAGGACTATATCGATACCAATACCGGTGAGCTGATCTGCGCAGCCAACATGGAGCTGTCGCTGGATCTGCTGGCCAAACTGAGCCAGTCAGGCCACAAGCGTATCGAAACGCTGTTCACCAACGATCTGGACCACGGTGCGTACATCTCTGAGACTGTACGTGTCGATCCAACTAGCGATCGTTTGAGCGCGCTGGTAGAAATCTACCGCATGATGCGCCCTGGTGAGCCGCCAACTCGCGAAGCTGCTGAAAACCTGTTTGAGAACCTGTTCTTCTCTGAAGACCGCTACGATCTGTCTGCGGTTGGCCGTATGAAGTTCAACCGTTCTCTGCTGCGTGACGAGATCGAAGGTTCGGGTATCCTGAGCAAAGACGACATCATTGAAGTGATGAAGAAGCTCATCGGTATCCGTAACGGTAAAGGCGAAGTGGACGATATCGACCACTTGGGCAACCGTCGTATCCGTTCCGTCGGCGAAATGGCTGAGAACCAGTTCCGTGTAGGTCTGGTGCGTGTTGAGCGTGCGGTTAAAGAACGTCTGTCCCTGGGCGATCTGGATACCCTGATGCCACAGGACATGATCAACGCCAAGCCGATTTCGGCCGCGGTGAAAGAGTTCTTCGGCTCCAGCCAGCTGTCTCAGTTTATGGACCAGAACAACCCGTTGTCCGAGATTACGCACAAACGTCGTATCTCTGCATTGGGCCCAGGCGGTCTGACCCGTGAACGTGCCGGCTTTGAAGTTCGAGACGTACACCCGACTCACTACGGTCGCGTGTGCCCAATCGAAACGCCGGAAGGTCCAAACATCGGTCTGATCAACTCCTTGTCCGTGTACGCACAGACAAACGAGTATGGCTTCCTGGAAACCCCGTACCGCCGCGTGCGTGACGGTTTGGTTACCGATGAAATCAACTATCTGTCTGCTATTGAAGAAGGCAACTTCGTTATCGCTCAGGCGAACTCCAACCTGAGTGAAGACGGCCGCTTCGAAGAAGACCTGGTCACCTGTCGTAGCAAAGGCGAGTCAAGCCTGTTCAGCCGCGACCAGGTTGACTATATGGACGTATCAACCCAGCAGATTGTTTCCGTTGGTGCT
Organism: Serratia myotis; assembly: GCF_027474885.1. Classification (NCBI taxonomy): domain Bacteria; kingdom Pseudomonadati; phylum Pseudomonadota; class Gammaproteobacteria; order Enterobacterales; family Yersiniaceae; genus Serratia; species Serratia myotis. The sequence continues at coordinate 289,016 of NZ_CP099707.1, forward strand.
TCACTGATTCCATTCCTGGAACACGATGACGCCAACCGTGCATTGATGGGTGCGAACATGCAACGTCAGGCGGTTCCAACCTTGCGCGCTGATAAGCCGCTGGTAGGTACCGGTATGGAACGTGCTGTAGCTGTTGACTCCGGTGTTACTGCCGTAGCTCGACGTGGCGGTGTGATCCAGTACGTGGATGCTTCCCGTATCGTTATTAAAGTTAACGAAGACGAGATGCTCGCGGGCGAAGCAGGTATCGATATTTATAACCTGACCAAGTACACCCGTTCTAACCAGAACACCTGTATCAACCAGATGCCGTGTGTGAATCTGGGTGAGCCAATCGAGCGCGGCGACGTGCTGGCAGATGGCCCGTCCACTGACCTGGGTGAACTGGCGTTGGGCCAGAACATGCGCGTGGCGTTCATGCCGTGGAACGGCTACAACTTCGAAGACTCCATCTTGGTGTCCGAGCGTGTAGTTCAGGAAGATCGCTTCACTACCATCCACATCCAGGAACTGGCATGTGTGTCTCGCGACACCAAGTTGGGGCCTGAAGAGATCACTGCCGACATCCCTAACGTGGGTGAAGCAGCGCTCTCCAAACTGGATGAGTCCGGTATCGTGTATATCGGTGCTGAAGTGACCGGTGGCGACATTCTGGTTGGCAAGGTAACACCAAAAGGTGAAACCCAGCTGACGCCAGAGGAGAAGCTGCTGCGTGCGATCTTCGGTGAGAAGGCATCTGATGTTAAAGATTCCTCTCTGCGTGTACCAAACGGCGTTTCCGGTACGATTATTGACGTGCAGGTCTTCACCCGCGATGGCGTGGAAAAAGACAAGCGTGCGTTGGAAATCGAAGAGATGCAGCTGAAGCAGGCGAAAAAAGACCTGACTGAAGAACTGCAAATCCTGGAAGCCGGTCTGTTTGCACGTATCCATGCGGTGCTGGTTGCTGGCGGTGTTGAAGCTGAAAAGCTGAGCAAGCTGCCACGCGATCGCTGGCTGGAACTGGGCCTGACCGACGAAGAGAAGCAAAACCAGCTGGAACAGTTGGCAGAGCAGTACGACGAGCTGAAATCCGACTTCGAGAAGAAGATGGACGCCAAGCGTCGTAAGATCACCCAGGGCGATGATCTGGCACCAGGCGTGCTGAAAATCGTTAAGGTTTATCTGGCTGTTAAGCGTCAGATCCAACCGGGTGACAAGATGGCAGGCCGCCACGGTAACAAGGGTGTTATCTCCAAGATCAACCCGATCGAAGATATGCCTTACGATGAAAACGGCACGCCGGTTGACATCGTACTGAACCCGTTGGGCGTACCATCACGTATGAACATCGGTCAGATCCTGGAAACCCACTTGGGTATGGCTGCGAAAGGCATTGGTGAGAAGATCAACCAAATGCTGAAGCAGCATCAGGAAGTGGCCAAGCTGCGTGAGTTCATTCAGAAGGCCTACGATCTGGGCGACGATGTCTGCCAGAAAGTTGACCTGAACACCTTCACCGACGACGAAGTACTGCGTCTGGCAGAGAACCTGAAAAAAGGTATGCCAATCGCAACGCCGGTGTTTGATGGTGCGAAAGAGAGTGAAATCAAGCAACTGCTGGAAATGGGCGGGGTCCCAACCTCGGGTCAGATTACGCTGTTCGATGGCCGTACCGGTGAGCAATTTGAGCGCCAGGTTACCGTAGGCTATATGTACATGCTGAAACTGAACCACTTGGTTGACGATAAAATGCACGCCCGTTCAACCGGTTCTTACAGCTTGGTTACTCAGCAGCCGCTGGGTGGTAAGGCGCAGTTCGGTGGTCAACGCTTCGGTGAGATGGAAGTGTGGGCACTGGAAGCATACGGCGCAGCTTATACCCTGCAGGAAATGCTCACCGTTAAGTCGGATGACGTTAACGGCCGTACCAAGATGTACAAAAACATCGTGGATGGCGATCACCGCATGGAACCAGGCATGCCGGAGTCCTTCAACGTACTGTTGAAAGAAATCCGCTCGCTCGGTATTAACATCGAACTGGAAGGCGATTAATCGTTTTTCCAGCTCAGGCTCCCGACCTTAGGGAGCCTGAGGGTGGTTGTTCAGGTCACACGGGTGCGCGTTTGTCAGCGTGCACCCAACAGGTTTAACTCCGACAGGAGCCAATCCGTGAAAGACTTATTAAAGTTTCTGAAAGCGCAAACTAAGACCGAAGAGTTTGATGCGATCAAGATTGCTCTGGCATCGCCAGACATGATCCGTTCGTGGTCGTTCGGCGAAGTTAAGAAGCCGGAAACCATTAACTACCGTACGTTCAAACCAGAACGTGACGGCCTTTTCTGCGCCCGTATCTTTGGGCCGGTAAAAGACTATGAGTGCCTGTGCGGTAAGTACAAGCGCTTAAAACACCGCGGCGTAATCTGTGAGAAGTGCGGCGTTGAAGTGACCCAGACCAAAGTACGCCGTGAGCGTATGGGCCACATCGAGCTGGCATCACCGACTGCGCACATCTGGTTCCTGAAATCGCTGCCATCCCGCATCGGTTTGTTGCTGGATATGCCGCTGCGTGACATCGAACGTGTACTGTACTTCGAATCCTATGTGGTTATCGAAGGCGGTATGACTAACCTCGAGCGTCGTCAGATCCTGACTGAAGAGCAGTATCTGGATGCGCTGGAAGAGTTCGGTGACGAATTCGACGCCAAGATGGGTGCGGAAGCTATTCAGGCCCTGTTGAAAAACATGGATCTGGAGCAAGAGTGTGAAACTCTGCGCGAAGAGCTGAACGAAACCAACTCCGAAACCAAGCGTAAGAAGCTGACCAAGCGTATCAAGCTGCTGGAAGCGTTCGTACAGTCTGGCAACAAGCCAGAGTGGATGATCCTGACCGTGCTGCCGGTACTGCCGCCGGATCTGCGTCCGCTGGTTCCGTTGGATGGCGGTCGTTTCGCGACTTCAGATCTGAACGATCTGTATCGCCGCGTGATCAACCGTAACAACCGTCTGAAACGCCTGCTGGATCTGGCTGCGCCTGACATCATCGTGCGCAACGAAAAGCGTATGCTGCAAGAAGCGGTAGATGCCTTGCTGGATAACGGCCGTCGCGGTCGTGCGATCACCGGTTCCAACAAGCGTCCTCTGAAATCTTTAGCCGACATGATCAAAGGTAAGCAGGGTCGTTTCCGTCAGAACTTGTTGGGTAAACGTGTTGACTACTCGGGTCGTTCTGTAATCACCGTAGGTCCATACCTGCGTCTGCATCAGTGCGGTCTGCCTAAGAAAATGGCACTGGAGCTGTTCAAACCGTTCATCTACGGCAAGCTGGAGCTGCGTGGCCTGGCCACCACCATCAAAGCCGCCAAGAAAATGGTTGAGCGCGAAGAAGCTGTCGTTTGGGACATCCTGGACGAAGTTATCCGCGAACACCCGGTACTGCTGAACCGTGCACCAACCCTGCACCGTTTGGGTATCCAGGCGTTTGAACCGGTTCTGATCGAAGGTAAAGCTATCCAGCTGCACCCGCTGGTTTGTGCGGCATACAACGCCGACTTCGATGGTGACCAGATGGCAGTACACGTTCCGCTGACGCTTGAAGCTCAGCTGGAAGCGCGTGCGCTGATGATGTCTACCAACAACATCCTGTCACCTGCGAACGGCGAGCCAATCATCGTTCCTTCTCAGGACGTTGTATTGGGTCTGTACTACATGACCCGTGACTGTGTTAACGCCAAAGGCGAAGGCATGGTGTTGAGTGGCCCGAAAGAAGCGGAACGTATTTACCGCGCCGGTCTGGCTTCTCTGCATGCGCGTGTCAAAGTGCGTATCACCGAAGAGATCAAAAACACCGAAGGCGAGTCTGTACACCAGACTTCGATCATCGACACTACCGTAGGTCGTGCCATCCTGTGGATGATCGTACCGCGCGGTCTGCCGTACTCGATCGTTAACCAGCCTTTGGGCAAGAAAGCTATCTCCAAGATGCTGAACACCTGTTACCGCATCCTGGGCCTGAAGCCGACCGTTATCTTTGCTGACCAGATCATGTACACCGGTTTTGCTTACGCTGCCCGTTCAGGCGCGTCAGTAGGTATCGATGACATGGTAATCCCTGCCAAGAAAGCAGAGATCATCGAAGAAGCAGAAACCGAAGTTGCCGAAATCCAGGAGCAGTTCCAGTCTGGTTTGGTGACCGCCGGCGAACGCTACAACAAAGTGATCGATATCTGGGCCGCAGCGAACGAACGTGTTGCCAAGGCGATGATGGAAAACTTGTCTGTTGAAGACGTCGTCAACCGTGACGGTGTTGTTGAACAGCAGGTTTCCTTCAACAGTATCTTTATGATGGCCGACTCCGGTGCGCGTGGTTCTGCAGCACAGATTCGTCAGCTGGCCGGTATGCGTGGCCTGATGGCTAAGCCGGATGGTTCCATCATTGAAACGCCAATCACAGCGAACTTCCGTGAAGGTCTGAACGTACTCCAGTACTTCATCTCCACGCACGGTGCTCGTAAAGGTCTGGCGGATACCGCACTGAAAACGGCTAACTCCGGTTATCTGACCCGTCGTCTGGTTGACGTGGCACAGGATCTGGTGGTTACCGAAGACGACTGTGGTACTCACAACGGCATCCTGATGACTCCGGTTATCGAAGGTGGTGACGTTAAAGAGCCACTGCGCGAACGTGTTCTGGGTCGTGTGACAGCAGAAGATATCATCAAGCCGGGTACGGCTGATATCCTGGTGCCACGTAACACCCTGCTGCACGAGAAGACTTGTGACCTGTTGGAAGAGAACTCTGTCGACAGCGTTAAAGTCCGTTCCGTGGTTAGCTGTGAAACCGATTTTGGTGTGTGTGCAAACTGCTATGGTCGCGACCTGGCACGTGGCCACATCATCAACAAAGGCGAAGCTATCGGCGTTATCGCGGCACAGTCAATCGGTGAGCCGGGTACACAGCTGACGATGCGTACGTTCCACATCGGTGGTGCGGCATCTCGTGCGGCTGCTGAATCCAGCATCCAGGTGAAAAACAAGGGTACTCTGAAGCTGAGCAATGTGAAGTTCGTAATGAACGCCGCAGGCAAGCTGGTGATTACCTCTCGTAACACCGAACTGAAGCTGATCGACGAATTCGGCCGTACTAAAGAGCGCTATAAAGTGCCTTACGGTTCCGTCATGGGCAAAGGCGACGGCATCGAAGTTAACGGCGGCGAAACCGTTGCTAACTGGGATCCGCACACCATGCCAGTTATCACCGAAGTGAGTGGTTTCATCCGCTTCGCTGATATGGTTGACGGCCAGACCATTACCCGCCAGACCGACGAACTGACCGGTTTGTCTTCTCTGGTAGTACTGGACAGCGCAGAGCGTACCGGTAGCGGTAAAGACCTGCGTCCGGCACTGAAAATCGTTGATGCCAAAGGCGACGACGTATTGATCCCAGGTACTGATATGCCTGCTCAATACTTCCTGCCAGGTAAAGCGATTGTACAGCTGGAAGACGGCATTCAGATCGGTGCGGGTGATACCCTGGCGCGTATTCCTCAGGAATCCGGCGGTACCAAGGATATTACCGGTGGTCTGCCACGCGTTGCGGATCTGTTCGAAGCACGTCGTCCGAAAGAGCCGGCAATCCTGGCTGAAATCAGCGGGATTATCTCGTTCGGTAAAGAGACCAAAGGCAAACGTCGCCTGGTAATCTCTCCACTGGACGGCAGCGATGCTTACGAAGAGATGATTCCAAAATGGCGTCAGCTCAACGTGTTCGAAGGCGAAGTTGTGGAGCGTGGTGACGTTGTTTCTGACGGCCCAGAATCTCCGCACGACATTCTGCGTCTGCGTGGTGTGCATGCGGTTACTCGCTACATCACCAACGAAGTGCAGGAAGTTTACCGTCTGCAAGGCGTTAAGATTAACGATAAACACATTGAAGTTATCGTTCGTCAGATGCTGCGTAAAGGGACCATCGTTAGCGCTGGTAGCACCGAGTTCCTGGAAGGCGAGCAGGCTGAAGTGTCACGCGTTAAGATTGCCAACCGTCAGCTTGCTGCTGAAGGCAAAATCGAGGCAACCTTCTCACGCGATCTGCTGGGTATCACCAAGGCTTCCTTGGCGACCGAGTCCTTCATCTCCGCAGCATCGTTCCAGGAAACGACGCGCGTTCTGACCGAAGCGGCTGTTGCCGGTAAGCGTGATGAACTGCGTGGCCTGAAAGAGAACGTCATCGTGGGCCGTCTGATCCCAGCCGGTACCGGTTACGCTTATCATCAGGACCGCATGCGTCGTAAAGCTCAGGGTGAAACGCCAGTTGTTCCGCAGGTGAGCGCGGAAGAAGCAACGGCTAACCTGGCTGAACTGCTGAATGCAGGCAACCTGGGTGGCGGCAACAACGATTAATCGTTGAATGCGCCTTGGGGTTCGGCATTGCCGGACTCCGACCAGATAAACCGCTCCTTCGGGGGCGGTTTTTTTTTGCCTTTATGACACCGTTAAACAGCCCAGGGGCAACAAAGCAGATTAGCCGGATATCAACAGCGGGAGGACCCGGAGTCACGCGGGAGGGTAATCCGACGTGATCCGGGAGAGGGTAAGGCGGAGCTGTCGAGGAGGTGACGGCTCCGGCTGGCACCGGGTTTGGCAACCAGCATCGCCACTATAGCGGGGCTGATTTGCCCCGCCAGCGACGTCGATAGCTTCTGCGCAAGGCTCCCCTGGTTTTTTCAACGGTGCTGCAAGGCTTGCAGATTACTGCGGGCTGCGCCCCAGGTATCCGTCCCAGTCTTTCCACACCGGCTGTAAACCGGCGTCGCTGATGGCTTGCGCTACCTGCTGTGGGGTACGGCCATCGTGCGGTTCGAACTGTTCCAGTTCAGGGGCGACATCGTCGGCATAACCGCCAGGCTGGGTTTTGGATCCGGCACTGACGCTGTTGATCGCCACCGGGATCATATGATCGCGGAAGAACGGTGATTCACGCGTCGACAAAGACAGCTCTACATCGGGGGCGAACAGCCGGAAAGCACAGATTAACTGCACCAGTTGCGGCTCGCTCATGATCGACGCCGGTTCGATACCGCCGGCACAGGGACGCAGGCGCGGGAACGAGATGGAATAGCGGCTTTGCCAGTAGGTCTGCTGCAGGTAGAACAGGTGTTCGGCCAACATATAGCAGTCGGTACGCCAACTGTTGGAAAGCCCAATCAGTGCACCAAGACCGATCTTGTCGATCCCGGCGCGACCCAGGCGATCCGGCGTGGCCAGTCGCCAATGAAAATCCTGTTTCTGACCGCGCAGATGATGCTGCAGGTAAGTGGCGGGGTGGTAGGTTTCCTGATACACCAACACGCCATCCAATCCCAGCGCTTTCAGTTCGGCGTACTCTTTCTGCTCCAGGGGTTGCACCTCCATCATCAGCGAGCTGAAATGGCGGCGGATCGCTGGAATATGCTGTCGGAAATAGTCCATGCCGACCTTGGTCTGGTGTTCGCCGGTGACCAACAGCAAGTGCTCAAAACCCAGTGCCTTAATTGCCAGACACTCGCGTTCGATCTCGGCGGCATCCAGGGTTTTACGCTTGATGCGATTGCTCATCGAAAAACCGCAGTAGGTACAGTCGTTGGCGCACAGGTTGGACAGGTACAGCGGCACGTAGAAGCTGACCACGTTGCCAAAGCGTTGGCGCGTCAACTGCTGCGCACGCTGTGCCAATGGCTCAAGGTAGGATGCGGCGGCGGGGGAGATCAGCGCCATAAAATCTTCACGCGTCAGTTTTTCCGCATTCAGCGCGTGCTCGACATCACGTGCCGTCTTGCTGTTAATACGCAGCGAGATATCGTCCCAATCCAACTGCTGCCAGCGGCTACTGAAATCATCGGCCATCACAACATCTCCTCGCTCTGGCTGAGAAAAGCGGTCAGCGGGCTGGAGGCTATGGCATTGCGCTGGCTACTGCCCAATCCGGCCTGGCGTGCCAGCTCACCGGCTTCCAGTGCCAGACGAAATGCCCGCGCCATCTGCACCGGATCGCGCGCCACGGCGATAGCGGTATTCACCAGCACCGCATCGGCACCCAGTTCCATAGCCTCTAAGGCATGACTTGGCGCGCCAATACCGGCGTCGATCACCACCGGCACCCTGGCCTGTTCGATAATGATCTCGAGGAAATCGCGGGTGCGCAGCCCACGGTTGGAACCAATAGGCGCACCCAGCGGCATAACCGCGGCGCAGCCCGCTTCCTCCAACCGTTTACACAACACCGGATCGGCACCGCAGTAAGGCAGCACCACAAACCCTTCTTTTACCAGCGTTTCCGCCGCCTTCAGGGTTTCGATCGGGTCCGGCAGCAGGTATTTCACATCGGGATGGATTTCCAGCTTCACCCAGTGGGTACCAAGCGCTTCACGCGCCAGTCGGGCGGCAAACACCGCTTCTGCGGCGGTCTTCGCACCGGAGGTATTCGGTAGCAGGCGTACGCCCAGCTGTTGCAGCGGCGCCAGAATGGCGTCATTACCGCCACGCAGATCAACACGTTTCATGGCCATGGTGACTAACTGCGAGCCCGAGGCCTGCAGGGCATCCAGCATCAGCGTCGGCGTGGCAAATTTGCCGGTGCCGGTAAACAGGCGTGAGGTAAAAGTGGTATCGGCGATTTGCAGCATGTCAGCCTCCGGCGATCGCTTGAAACAACAGGATGTCATCACCGTCTTGCACCAGGTGGTTAGCCCAGTCGGCGCGCGGGATGATGGTTTGGTTGATAGCCAGCGCGGTGCCCGGCTGGTGGCGCTGCAATTGCTCGAGCAGGGCGGTGACGCTCAGCGGTTGCGCCAGCTCCAGCGGTTGGTCATTAAGCCGGATCTTCATGCTGAGCCTCCGCACGCCGCGCAGCAGCTGGCCTGACTGAGTTGCAAAGTGCTCCAGCTTTGTTGTCTGCCGTCGAACAACCGCAGTTTGCCGCTGAGGGAAGAAGGCAGGCCCGCCAGCATTTTTATCGCCTCCAGCGCTTGCAGCGTGCCAATGACGCCGACCACTGGGCCAAGGACGCCAGCGGTACGGCAATTGCGCTGGGGTACCGTTTGTTCCGGATACAGACAGGCGTAGCAGCCGTGGGCATAGGGAGGTTCTATCACCAGCAACTGACCACTGAAACCTACCGCACTGCCGCTGATCAGCGGTTTACCGGCCTTGATACAGGCGGCGTTTACCGCATGACGGGTTTCCATGTTATCGCTACAGTCTAAAATCAGATCGGCGCGTTCAACGGCCTGCTGCAACACTTCCCCCTGCAAACGCTGCTCCAGTGCGATGGACTCCACCATTGGGTTTAGCGCCTGTAATTGACGCTGTGCCAGGGCGGCTTTGCTTTGGGTTACGTCGGAACTGCGGTACAGGATTTGACGCTGTAGATTGGTGAGGTGCAGCGTATCGTCATCGGCCAGCAACAAGGTGCCGACGCCGGCGGCGGCCAGATAGAGCGAGGCGGGGGAGCCTAATCCCCCCAACCCGACGATCAGCGCCGTCGACTGTTTTAGCTTCTCCTGGCCTTCGGGGCCAATGTCCTCCAGCAATAACTGGCGGCTGTAGCGCAGGAACTCTTGATCGTTCAACATGGCATTACTCCTTGCCTTCGATCAGTTGTAGCAGTTGTGCGGTCGCTGCGCGCCAGTCCTCAGCCTGGGTAATGGCGCTGACCACGGCTACGCTGCCGACGCCACATTCCAGCACGGCCGCCACGCGATCGATGCTGATCCCGCCGATCGCCACCGTCGGATAGTCACTCAATCCGGCAATATGACGTTTCAGCTCCACCAGACCCTGAGGGGCGGAAGGCATGTCTTTGGTTTGCGTCGGGAAGATATGCCCCAGTGCAATATAGGAAGGTTTCACCGCAATGGCGCGAGCCAGCTCGCTATCATCATGGGTAGAAACCCCCAAACGCAGCCCCGCGCGGTGAATCGCCGCCAGATCGGTGGTAGCCAAATCCTCCTGGCCGAGATGCACGCCATAGGCACCGTGTTTAATCGCCAGTTGCCAGTAGTCATTGATAAACAATCGGGCATCGTACTGTTTGCCGAGGGCAATGGCCGCGGCAATGTCATCTTCGACCTGCTCATCCGGCAGATCCTTGATGCGCAGCTGAATTGTGGTGACGCCTGCTTCCAGCAAGCGGGCAATCCATTCAACGCTGTCGACCACCGGGTATAGCCCCAACTTGTGCGGAGTCGCGGGGAAAGGCGTGGTGATATCAGTCATTGCTCAGCTCCTCTTGCAGGTTGCCGGCGCTGTGGTACAGCTCGCTGCCGCGTGAGCGGAACTCGGCAGACATTTTTTCCATGCCGGTTAGCTGCACTTCTATCGGTTTGGCCGCTTCCTGCGCGGCGGCATAGTCGCGAACTTCTTGCGAAATTTTCATCGAGCAGAATTTTGGCCCGCACATGGAGCAGAAGTGGGCAATTTTGCCGGACTCCTGTGGCAGGGTTTCGTCGTGATAAGCACGTGCGGTGGCCGGATCGAGCGCCAGGTTGAATTGGTCTTCCCAGCGGAATTCGAAGCGCGCCTTGGACATGGCGTTATCGCGGATCTGCGCGCCGGGGTGCCCTTTAGCCAGATCGGCAGCGTGGGCGGCAATCTTGTAGGTGATCAGTCCCTGTTTGACATCCTCTTTATTCGGCAGGCCGAGGTGCTCCTTCGGCGTGACGTAACACAGCATGGCGCAGCCGAACCAGCCGATCATCGCGGCTCCGATGCCGGAGGTAAAGTGATCATAACCCGGGGCGATATCGGTGGTCAGCGGGCCGAGGGTATAGAACGGCGCTTCGTGGCAGTGCTCCAGCTCCTCGGTCATATTGCGGCGGATCATCTGCATCGGTACGTGGCCGGGGCCTTCGATCATCACCTGAACATCATATTCCCAGGCAATTTTGGTCAGTTCACCCAGGGTGTGCAGTTCGGCGAACTGTGCCTCGTCATTGGCGTCCTGAATCGAGCCAGGACGCAGGCCATCGCCGAGGGACAGAGAGACATCATAGGCGGCGCAAATCTCACAGATTTCGCGGAAGTGCTGGTAAAGGAAGTTTTCCTGATGATGCGACAGGCACCACTTGGCCATGATCGAACCGCCGCGGGAGACGATGCCGGTCAGGCGTTTGGCGGTCATCGGCACGTAACGCAGCAGTACACCGGCGTGAATGGTGAAGTAGTCAACACCTTGTTCTGCCTGCTCCAGCAGCGTATCGCGGAACATTTCCCAGGTGAGGTTTTCCGCTACGCCGTTCACCTTTTCCAGAGCCTGATAGATCGGTACCGTACCAATCGGTACCGGACTGTTACGCAGGATCCATTCGCGGGTTTCGTGAATATAGCGGCCGGTAGAAAGATCCATCACCGTATCCGCGCCCCAGCGGGTGGACCACACCAGTTTCTCGACTTCTTCCTCGATCGAAGAGGTCACCGCCGAGTTGCCGATGTTGGCGTTAACCTTCACCAGGAAGTTGCGGCCGATGATCATCGGCTCCGATTCCGGGTGGTTGATATTGGCAGGGATGATGGCGCGACCGGCGGCCACTTCCTGGCGGACAAATTCCGGCGTGATGTTCTCCGGCAGGTTGGCGCCCCAACTTTGTCCCGGATGCTGGTGGCGTAACACCTCACCGCGGATGCGTTCGCGACCCATGTTTTCGCGGATGGCGATAAACTCCATCTCCGGGGTAATGATACCGACGCGGGCGTAGTGCAACTGGGTGACGCATTTGCCCGGTTGCGCCTTGCGTGGTAACGGCAGATGTTCAAAGCGCAGGTGATCCAGGCCTTCATCGGCCAGGCGCTGCTGGGTAAAACCGGAACTGACGCCCTTGAGGGCTTCGGTATCACCGCGTTCGGTGATCCAACCCGCGCGTAACTTCGCCAGACCGGTGTGCACGTTGAGTTCGGATTGAGGATCGCCGTAAGGACCGGCAGTGTCATACACCGGGATGGCTTCGTTCTGCTCGTACTGCGGGTTGTCCTTCTCACCGCCGATCAGCGTCGGGCTGAGCTGAATTTCACGCATGGGCACCTGCAGATCGCTACGTGAGCCTTGCAGATAGATACGGCGTGAATTGGGGAAGGAGACCCCTTGCAGGGTGTCGATAAACTGCTGGGCTTCTTCGCGTTGCTCTTTACGGGCACGGGGTTTTTTAACGTTAGACATAGCAAGTTCCTACCAGTGTGTTGGGTTGGGAAAGTTGCTTGTCTGGAGCTCGGAGGGAGTAATAATGCTGGCCGGGAAGGCGGGATTATCCCAAATCGGGTCACCTGCCTATGGCGATAGATTACTCTTGTTCCCTTCGCGGGTATTAACCCGATCAGGTTCCGCGGATCCCGAATTAACGGTCTCAGCCTGGCCAATTTGATGAACAAATCAGGCGCTAGGCACTCCGACAAGATGCCCTCCAGTATAGGAGGGATAATAAAATAGACTACAACATTTTAGCTGGCTGGATCCAGTGTCTTGTCCGGCTCCGCCTGTTGCCAGGTTTCAGCCGCCAGTTGGATCAACCTGTCTTCGAGGGTAAAACGTGCTGCCAGCGTTTCACCGATGTCGGACAAAGACTGATGCAATTCCAGGCACAGGTCCTGATCGATATCCACTTCGGTATAGCGATCGTGGAAAGCCATGATCTGCTCGGTATTGGCCCACAGCTTGGGATAGATGTTGACCGCCAGAGACATTTTCGGACTGGATGCGCCTTCCACTTGTTTGATAATTCTGTCATAGATATGAAAATGGCCGGCGGAGAGATAATCCACCAGATTATGGCAAAAGTTCTCCAGCGCTTTTTCATTCAGCGGCGTATGCTTTTCTTTGTTCGGTTTGATGCCCACCAGGGCGCAATAGGCGACCAGCAATTGCTTGCGCGCCTGAAGCCATTGATCTACTAATTCATTACTACCACCAACGCGCTGAGTCAGGCTTTCCAAACGGTTGAGCATGTTTGACTCCGTAAGTAATAAAACGTAACAGTAAGTTATTAAAATGTAACAAGGCCGATTTGTAGAGTGCCAGTGAAGCTGAGGTTGTGCAACAACGATATGGAACTTGCATTAACGGGTAATGAAAATGGCTGGTGGATCGTCAGCCAGGAAAGCAAACTTTGGTTACCGAACGGTGAATTACCGTGCGGTTCAGCGGCGTCATTCTCCCTGCAGGGGCGGATGGCTCGCGCTATTGGCGAATGGGAAGGGCTGCCGGTCTGGCTGGTGCGCCACGCGATGCCGCAGGAGATGGGCTCGGTGCGCCAACTGCTTGAACTCGATCGCGGGCTGTTCCAGCTCGCCGGGCGTGGCGTACAACTGGCCGATTTTTACCGTTCCCACCGCTACTGCGGCTATTGTGGCCATGAAATGCACCTCAGCCGCACCGAAAGTGCCTGCCTGTGCGGCAACTGCCGGGAGCGTTATTACCCGCAGATCGCACCCTGCGTGATTGTCGCCATTCGGCGTGACGATGAGATCCTGCTGGCGCAGCATGTGCGTCACCGCGGCGGTATTCATACCGTACTGGCCGGTTTTGTCGAAGTCGGCGAAACGCTGGAGCAGGCGGCTGCGCGTGAGGTTATGGAAGAAAGTAATATTGAAATCAAAAACCTGCGTTATGTCACCTCGCAACCCTGGCCATTCCCGCATTCGCTGATGATGGCCTTTATGGCCGATTATCACCGGGGCGAGATCCGCCACGATCCCAAAGAGCTGCTTAACGCCGGTTGGTACCGCTACGATCGGTTGCCACTGCTACCGCCACCCGGCACCGTAGCGCGTCGCCTGATAGAGGACACCGTAGCCTTATGCCGTGAACAATAAATCGCTACAATACCGGCAGATGAATAAGGGAGCCCCATAATGAATGAGTTGAAGAACGATCGTTACCTGCGCGCACTGTTGCGTCAGCCGGTGGATGTGACCCCTGTATGGATGATGCGTCAGGCCGGTCGCTATTTGCCGGAGTACAAGGCTACGCGCGCCGAGGCCGGTGATTTCATGTCGCTGTGCAAGAACGCGGAGCTGGCTTGTGAGGTCACGCTGCAGCCGCTGCGTCGTTTCCCACTGGATGCTGCGATCCTGTTCTCCGATATCCTCACCATTCCCGATGCTATGGGGCTGGGCCTGTATTTCGAAACCGGTGAAGGCCCGCGTTTCTCCTCACCGATCACCAGCCGTGCCGATGTCGACAAGCTGCCGGCGTTCGACCCGGAAGTGGAACTGGGTTATGTGATGAATGCGGTGCGCACCATCCGTCGTGAGCTGAAGGGCGAAGTGCCGCTGATTGGTTTTTCTGGCAGCCCGTGGACACTGGCGACCTATATGGTGGAAGGCGGCAGCAGCAAGGCCTTCACCAAGCTGAAAAAAATGATGTACGCCGAGCCGGCGACGTTGCACCTGCTGCTGGATAAGCTGGCGGACAGCGTCATCTTGTATCTTAACGCCCAGATTAAAGCCGGTGCACAATCGGTGATGGTATTCGATACCTGGGGTGGCGTGCTGACCGGTCGTGACTACCGCGAGTTCTCACTGCACTACATGCATAAGATTGTCGACGGCCTGCTACGTGAAAACGACGGCCGCCGTGTACCGGTGACGCTGTTTACCAAAGGTGGCGGTCAGTGGCTGGAGGCGATGGCGGCGACCGGTTGTGACGCGTTAGGCCTCGACTGGACAACCGATATCGCTGATGCACGCCGTCGCGTAGGGGACAAAGTCGCGTTGCAGGGCAATATGGATCCTTCCATGCTGTATGCGTCACCTGAGCGTATCGGCCAGGAAGTGGAAACCATTCTGGCTGGTTTCGGCCACGGCGAAGGGCACGTGTTCAACCTGGGGCATGGTATTCACCTGGACGTGCCGCCGGAGAACGCAGGCGCCTTTGTTGAGGCGGTTCACGCGCAGTCGGGGAAATACCATCGCTAAGGATTGGACGTGATAGATACTAAGGCCCTGCGTACGGAGCAACTGCTTCGCGCCTCTGAAGTCATTCGCCAGGATGATTTTTTGGTCGATCCACCGGCCTTCATCGCCGGTGCCGACGTGGGTTTTGAGCAGGAAGGGGCGGTAACCCGCGCCGCCATCGCCATCCTGCGCTATCCGTCGCTGGAGCTGGTGGAATACCAGGTGGCTCGTGTTAGCACCACCATGCCCTATATCCCTGGTTTTTTATCATTCCGTGAATACCCTGCGTTGCTTGCTGCCTGGGAGCAACTGCATCAGAAACCGGACCTGGTTCTGGTCGATGGGCATGGCATCTCGCATCCGCGCCGCCTGGGCGTTGCCAGCCATTTTGGCCTGCTGGTTGACGTACCGACCATCGGCGTAGCCAAAAAGCGCCTGTGCGGTAAATTCGCCCCATTGGACGCAGATGCAGGCGCATTGGCTGCGCTGAAGGACAAAGGCGAGCCGTTGGGTTGGGTATGGCGCAGCAAGGCGCGCTGCAATCCGTTGTTCATCTCCACCGGCCATCGTGTTGGCGCCGACAGTGCGCTCGCCTGGGTACAACGTTGCATGGCGGGTTACCGTTTGCCAGAACCTACACGTTGGGCCGATGCCATCGCCTCGCGCCGCCCGGCCTTCCAGCGCTGGTTACAGCAGCATCCGGAGGTGTCGCAATGACCGATTTCGGGTACACTGCGGCGCAGATAACGCGTAAGAGAGTGAATAATGCTACGTAACCCGATTCATTTACGTCTGGAAAAACTTGAGAGCTGGCAACATTTGACCTTTATGGCCAGTTTGTGCGAGCGTATGTATCCGAATTACCAGATGTTCTGCCTGCAAACCGAGTTCGGCGATCCGGCAATTTATCGCCGCATTCTGGATTTGGTGTGGGAAACGCTGGTGATCAAGGACGCCAAGGTCAACTTTGACAATCAGTTGGAGAAGTTGGAAGAGGCGATCCCCTCGGCAGAAGATTACGATCTTTACGGCGTTTACCCGGCGATTGACGCCTGTATCGCATTAGGGGAACTGATCCATTCGCGACTCAGCGGGGAGACGCTAGAGCACGCCATCGCCATCAGCGAAACGTCAATTCGCACCGTGGCGATGTTGGAAATGACTCAGGCCGGTAAGGAAATGACCGACGATGAGCTCAAGGTTTTGCCTGCGGTAGAGGAAGAATGGGACATCCAATGGGAAATTTTCCGCCTGTTGGCTGACTGCGAAGAGCGTGATTTAGAACTGATCAAAGGGTTACGTTCTGACCTCCGCGAGGCCGCAGTTAGTAATATCGGGATAAATTTAACGCAATAAGGCAAGAAAACGTGATTTAACGCCTGATTTGTCATGCCTTAAGGCTTCACATCCGCACCCTGTCTGGTCTACATTTGGGGGGCGTAAAAAAAGTGGCTATCGGTGCGTGTATGCAGGGAGTGCTGTACATCGGCATATCCGTCGCACTCGATGCTTTGCAAACGATAAACACACTGTAAGGATAACTTATGAACAAGACTCAACTGATTGATGTAATCGCGGACAAGGCTGACCTTTCCAAAGCACAAGCTAAACTGGCTCTGGAATCCACCCTGGCTGCTATTACTGAGTCTCTGAAAGAAGGTGATGCAGTACAATTGGTTGGTTTCGGGACTTTCAAGGTCAACCACCGCAACGAGCGCACTGGTCGCAACCCGCAGACTGGTAAAGAAATCAAAATCGCAGCTGCTAACGTGCCTGCGTTCGTTTCTGGTAAAGCACTGAAAGACGCAGTTAAGTAATACTGCGTGTTGGTGAAAAGATTAAACAGAGGGGCTATAGCGCCCCTTTTGTTTATCCGACAGGCGCTTATGGTCATCGGCATTGCCGGCGGCCTGAGCGCCTGCAGCAGTCATTCTGATCCCCCTGCCTTTACGGCCAGCGGCTATGTAGCCGACCAGGGCGTTATGCGTCTGTGGCGTAAAGATGACGATCGGCATCATCCACTGGTGTTGATGAGCGTCTACAGTCCCTACCGTGGTCCGGGTACCGTCACCACGCTGTACGAATATGAAAACGGCAAGCTGCGTCAGATTAAACGCACTGACGCCGATGGCGATCAAGACTCTATTCAATTGCGCTTTGCCGATGACGGCGGAGTGAGCTTTATGCAACGCCAATTGGCTACGCGGCGTGAACAACTGACCGCCGATGAAATCGCGCTGTATCAATACCAGGCCCGACGAGTGCTGGAATTAAGCAATGCGCTGCGCGCCGGCAAGGTGAAGCTGCTGCAGGGGCGTTGGCAGCAAGGAGTAGTACAAACCTGCGATGGCCAAACGCTGAAGCCGGAACTGGACAGCAGTGCCGAAGCCTGGATTGCGCGACGCGCCCGCAATAGCAGCCAGCCGGTGAATATAGCCTGGTTGGATGCACCGGAAGGGCGTGAACTGCTGCTGGTGGCGAACGATGATTTTTGCCGCTGGGAACCGAAAGAAGACCAGCTATAAAAAAGGCTCCGCATTGCGGAGCCTGGCTAGCATTTCAGTGTTCAGATCATTTGCCGCGTGCAATCGCACGATAGCCAATATCCTTGCGGCAGAAACTCCCCGGCCACTGAATACCTTCCGCTAATTGATAGGCGCGTTGTTGCGCTTGTGCCACCGTTTCACCCAATGCGGTTACGCACAACACGCGCCCACCGCTGGTGACCACGTCATCGCCCTGCATGCGAGTACCGGCGTGGAACACCTTACCGTCGGCACTTTCCTGCTGTGGCAGACCCTGAATGACTTCACCGTTGTTGTAATCACCCGGATAGCCGCCGGCTGCCAGTACCACGCCCAGCGCAGGACGCTCATCCCACTCGGAGGTTTTCTCTCCCAGCTTGCCTTCTGCACCGGCCAGGCACAGTTCGATCAGATCAGAACGCAGACGCAGCATGATGGGTTGGGTTTCCGGATCGCCAAAGCGACAGTTGAATTCAATCACCTTTGGCTGGCCGTCGGCGGAGATCATCAGCCCGGCGTACAGGAAACCGACGTAGGTGTTACCTTCCGCTGCCATGCCGCGCACGGTTGGCCAGATGACCTGATCCATGGCGCGCTGGTGGATTTCATCGGTAACGACCGGTGCCGGGGAGTAAGCCCCCATGCCGCCGGTGTTTGGGCCGGTATCACCGTCGCCGACGCGCTTGTGATCCTGGCTGGTGGCCATCGGCACCACGTTCTCGCCGTCGACCATCACGATAAAGCTGGCTTCCTCACCTTCAAGGAACTCTTCCACCACGATGCGGTGACCTGCATCGCCAAAGGCGTTACCGGCCAACATGTCCTGTACTGCGTCTTCCGCTTCCTGCAACGTCATGGCGACGATCACGCCCTTGCCGGCGGCCAGGCCGTCGGCCTTGATAACGATGGGGGCACCTTTACTGCGCAGATAGGCCAGCGCCGGCTCAACCTCGGTAAAGTTTTGGTACTCGGCGCTTGGGATGTTATGGCGCGCCAGGAAGTCTTTGGTGAAGGCTTTGGAGCCTTCCAATTGGGCTGCCGCCTGGGATGGGCCAAAGATTTTCAGGCCCGCGGCCTGGAAGGCATCAACCACGCCAATCACCAACGGCGCTTCCGGCCCGACGATGGTGAGATCGATATCATGGCTCTGGGCAAAGGCAAGCAGCGCTGGAATATCGGTAGCAGAGATCGCCACATTCTCCAGATTGCTTTCCAGTGCGGTGCCGGCGTTACCCGGTGCAACGTAGACTTTATCTGCCAACGGCGACTGGGCCGCTTTCCAGGCCAGCGCATGTTCGCGCCCGCCGTTGCCGATAATTAAAATGTTCATTAGGTGCTCCACGCAGAGCGTGCGCCGGAGCGCACGCGGCAAAAGGGATTAATGGCGGAAGTGGCGCATGTCGGTGAAGATCATCGCGATGCCGTGCTCGTTGGCGGCGGCAATCACTTCATCATCGCGGATCGAACCGCCAGGCTGGATCACACAGCTGATACCTACCGCCGCGGCGGCATCGATGCCATCACGGAACGGGAAGAAGGCGTCAGACGCCATGGCGGAGCCTTTGACTTCCAGGCCTTCGTCCGCGGCTTTGATCCCGGCGATCTTGGCGGAGTAAACTCGGCTCATCTGGCCGGCGCCTATGCCGATAGTCATGTTGTCACGCGCATAGACGATGGCGTTGGACTTCACGAACTTGGCAACCTTCCAGCAGAACAGCGCATCACGCAGTTCCTGTGCGGTCGGTTGGCGTTCGGATACCACACGCAGGTCGCCTTCGCTCACCATGCCCAGATCGCGATCCTGTACCAGCAGGCCGCCGTTGACACGTTTGAAGTCGAGAGCGGCAATACGTTGCTGCCATTGGCCACAGGCCAATACGCGCACGTTCTGCTTGGCCGCCAGCAGGGAGCGAGCCTCCTGGTTGATGCTCGGCGCGATAATCACTTCCACAAACTGGCGGCTGATGATCGCCTGTGCGGTGGCGGCGTCGAGTTCGCGGTTGAAGGCGATAATACCGCCGAAAGCAGAGGTAGGGTCGGTTTGATAGGCTCGCTCATAGGCCGCGAGAACATCATCACCGATCGCCACACCGCACGGGTTGGCGTGCTTGACGATCACACAGGCCGGCTCGGCGAACTCTTTCACACATTCCAGTGCGGCATCGGTATCGGCGATGTTGTTGTAAGACAGCGCTTTGCCTTGCAATTGTTCCGCGGTGGCGACAGAGGCTTCCTGAACGTTCTCTTCTATATAGAAGGCAGCTTGCTGGTGGCTGTTCTCACCGTAGCGCATATCTTGCTTCTTTATATAGTTGAGGTTCAGGGTGCGAGGGAAACGGCCGGCAGGTTGCTCAGTATCACCGTGGTAGGCCGGAACCAGCGCGCCGAAGTAGTTGGCGATCATGCTGTCGTAAGCGGCGGTGTGTTCGAAGGCTTTGATGGCCAGATCGAATCGGGTGGTGTATCGCAGCGAACCGTCGTTGTTATCCATCTCGGTAATGATAGCGGCGTAGTCGCTGCTCTTCACCACGATGGCAACGTCTTTATGGTTCTTGGCGGCGGAGCGCACCATGGTAGGGCCGCCGATGTCGATGTTCTCGACCGCGTCTTCCAGTGAGCAGTTCGGACGCGCCACGGTCTGGGCGAACGGATAAAGGTTTACTACCACCATGTCGATTGGCTTGATGTCATGTTGGTCCATGATGGCATCGTCCTGGCCACGACGGCCCAGAATACCGCCATGTACTTTGGGGTGCAGGGTCTTTACTCGTCCGTCCATCATTTCCGGGAAGCCGGTATAGTCGGAAACTTCGGTAACAGGCAGGCCGGCATCTGCCAGCAGGCGGGCAGTGCCACCGGTGGAGAGCAGTTCAACGCCACGCTGGGATAGCGCTTCGGCGAATTCAACGATACCGGCTTTGTCAGAGACGCTGAGCAGGGCCCGGCGGATTGGACGAGGTTGTTGCATGGTTTTATCCCTTGGCTTTGGAGTCGCAATAAAAGAGCGTTACGTGAATTTCCACCTTCTACTCTCTATAAGGAAAGGTTTTTCTCTCTATAAAGGGGTGATCAGGCACAGATTCAGGTAACGCCCCCATAAAAAGGGGAGCGTTTCGTCGCGGGGAATTGTAGCGAAAACGTTTGCGTGGCGCTCGTAAATTTTCCGTGCAAATGACTTCTGTGGATAAGTTTGTGCACAACAAGGTATAAAGCGGGGTTTTGCTGTGGAATGCAGCAAACGATCGTTTTTGTCGAAAATACCTATTGCGGCCTGCTGAGAACTCCCTATAATGCGCCTCCATCGACACGGAACATGTGAACAACTTCACAGAGTCTCCGGGGTTCGAAGAGAAAAAATCCTGAAATTTAGGGGTTGACTCTGAAAGAGGAAAGCGTAATATACGCCACCTCGAGATAGCAAGCTACGGCGGCTAACTCACTGCTCTTTAACAATTTATCAGACAATCTGTGTGGGCACTCCACAAGACGATATCCAGAACCTTCGGGTTCGAAAAAATATCAAGTCTTGAAGAGTGACCAAGCAATACGTTGTTTCGTTGGCTTGTCCAACAGAACGACTATTACGAAAGTTATTTTCGAGCATCGCTTCACGAGTTGAAGCAAATCAAGCTTTTAATTGAAGAGTTTGATCATGGCTCAGATTGAACGCTGGCGGCAGGCCTAACACATGCAAGTCGAGCGGTAGCACAGGAGAGCTTGCTCTCTGGGTGACGAGCGGCGGACGGGTGAGTAATGTCTGGGAAACTGCCTGATGGAGGGGGATAACTACTGGAAACGGTAGCTAATACCGCATAACGTCTTCGGACCAAAGTGGGGGACCTTCGGGCCTCACGCCATCAGATGTGCCCAGATGGGATTAGCTAGTAGGTGGGGTAATGGCTCACCTAGGCGACGATCCCTAGCTGGTCTGAGAGGATGACCAGCCACACTGGAACTGAGACACGGTCCAGACTCCTACGGGAGGCAGCAGTGGGGAATATTGCACAATGGGCGCAAGCCTGATGCAGCCATGCCGCGTGTGTGAAGAAGGCCTTCGGGTTGTAAAGCACTTTCAGCGAGGAGGAAGGGTAGTGTGTTAATAGCACATTGCATTGACGTTACTCGCAGAAGAAGCACCGGCTAACTCCGTGCCAGCAGCCGCGGTAATACGGAGGGTGCAAGCGTTAATCGGAATTACTGGGCGTAAAGCGCACGCAGGCGGTTTGTTAAGTCAGATGTGAAATCCCCGCGCTTAACGTGGGAACTGCATTTGAAACTGGCAAGCTAGAGTCTTGTAGAGGGGGGTAGAATTCCAGGTGTAGCGGTGAAATGCGTAGAGATCTGGAGGAATACCGGTGGCGAAGGCGGCCCCCTGGACAAAGACTGACGCTCAGGTGCGAAAGCGTGGGGAGCAAACAGGATTAGATACCCTGGTAGTCCACGCTGTAAACGATGTCGACTTGGAGGTTGTGCCCTTGAGGCGTGGCTTCCGGAGCTAACGCGTTAAGTCGACCGCCTGGGGAGTACGGCCGCAAGGTTAAAACTCAAATGAATTGACGGGGGCCCGCACAAGCGGTGGAGCATGTGGTTTAATTCGATGCAACGCGAAGAACCTTACCTACTCTTGACATCCACAGAATTCGGCAGAGATGCCTTAGTGCCTTCGGGAACTGTGAGACAGGTGCTGCATGGCTGTCGTCAGCTCGTGTTGTGAAATGTTGGGTTAAGTCCCGCAACGAGCGCAACCCTTATCCTTTGTTGCCAGCACGTCATGGTGGGAACTCAAAGGAGACTGCCGGTGATAAACCGGAGGAAGGTGGGGATGACGTCAAGTCATCATGGCCCTTACGAGTAGGGCTACACACGTGCTACAATGGCGTATACAAAGAGAAGCGAACTCGCGAGAGCCAGCGGACCTCATAAAGTACGTCGTAGTCCGGATCGGAGTCTGCAACTCGACTCCGTGAAGTCGGAATCGCTAGTAATCGTAGATCAGAATGCTACGGTGAATACGTTCCCGGGCCTTGTACACACCGCCCGTCACACCATGGGAGTGGGTTGCAAAAGAAGTAGGTAGCTTAACCTTCGGGAGGGCGCTTACCACTTTGTGATTCATGACTGGGGTGAAGTCGTAACAAGGTAACCGTAGGGGAACCTGCGGTTGGATCACCTCCTTACCTAATGATATTGATTGCGTGTAGTGCTCACACAGATTGTCTGATGAAAAAGTAATGAGCAAAAGCGCTACCTGTTGATGTAATGAGTCTCTGACTCATGCTGATACGAACCGATTAAGACGTTCAGTTTAATCGGATTTTCGTGTCCCCATCGTCTAGAGGCCTAGGACACTGCCCTTTCACGGCTGTAACAGGGGTTCGAATCCCCTTGGGGACGCCATCCGATAATGAGTGAAAGACATTATCACCGGTTCTTGCCGAACCGAAAACATCTTAAAGATGACTTTAACGAGTCGTGTTTAAGATATTGCTCTTTAACAATCTGGAACAAGCTGAAAATTGAAACATGACAGCTGAAACTTACTCCTCCGTAGAAGTACTGGAGTAAGGATTAACCTGTCATAGAGTCTCTCAAATGTAGCAGCACGAAGGTGGAAACACTTTTGGGTTGTGAGGTTAAGTGACTAAGCGTACACGGTGGATGCCTAGGCAGTCAGAGGCGATGAAGGGCGTGTTAATCTGCGATAAGCGTCGGTAAGGTGATATAAACCGTTACAACCGGCGATACCCGAATGGGGAAACCCAGTGCAATTCGTTGCACTATCATACGATGAATACATAGTCGTATGAGGCGAACCGGGGGAACTGAAACATCTAAGTACCCCGAGGAAAAGAAATCAACCGAGATTCCCCCAGTAGCGGCGAGCGAACGGGGAGGAGCCCAGAACCTGAATCAGTTCTTGTGTTAGTGGAAGCGTCTGGAAAGTCGCACAGTAAAGGGTGATAGTCCCGTACACTAAAATGCATTAATTGTGAGTTCGATGAGTAGGGCGGGACACGTGACATCCTGTCTGAATATGGGGGGACCATCCTCCAAGGCTAAATACTCCTGACTGACCGATAGTGAACCAGTACCGTGAGGGAAAGGCGAAAAGAACCCCGGCGAGGGGAGTGAAATAGAACCTGAAACCGTGTACGTACAAGCAGTGGGAGCCTACTAGTTGGGTGACTGCGTACCTTTTGTATAATGGGTCAGCGACTTATATTTTGTAGCAAGGTTAACCGTATAGGGGAGCCGTAGGGAAACCGAGTCTTAACTGGGCGAATAGTTGCAAGGTATAGACCCGAAACCCGGTGATCTAGCCATGGGCAGGTTGAAGGTTGGGTAACACTAACTGGAGGACCGAACCGACTAATGTTGAAAAATTAGCGGATGACTTGTGGCTGGGGGTGAAAGGCCAATCAAACCGGGAGATAGCTGGTTCTCCCCGAAAGCTATTTAGGTAGCGCCTCGTGAACTCATCTTCGGGGGTAGAGCACTGTTTCGGCTAGGGGGCCATCCCGGCTTACCAAACCGATGCAAACTCCGAATACCGAAGAATGTTATCACGGGAGACACACGGCGGGTGCTAACGTCCGTCGTGAAGAGGGAAACAACCCAGACCGCCAGCTAAGGTCCCAAAGTCATGGTTAAGTGGGAAACGATGTGGGAAGGCATAGACAGCCAGGATGTTGGCTTAGAAGCAGCCATCATTTAAAGAAAGCGTAATAGCTCACTGGTCGAGTCGGCCTGCGCGGAAGATGTAACGGGGCTAAACCATGCACCGAAGCTGCGGCAGCGACGCTTAGGCGTTGTTGGGTAGGGGAGCGTTCTGTAAGCCGTTGAAGGTGGCCTGTGAGGGTTGCTGGAGGTATCAGAAGTGCGAATGCTGACATAAGTAACGATAAAGCGGGTGAAAAACCCGCTCGCCGGAAGACCAAGGGTTCCTGTCCAACGTTAATCGGGGCAGGGTGAGTCGACCCCTAAGGCGAGGCCGAAAGGCGTAGTCGATGGGAAACAGGTTAATATTCCTGTACTCGGTGTTACTGCGAAGGGGGGACGGAGAAGGCTAGGCTAGCCGGGCGACGGTTGTCCCGGTTTAAGCGTGTAGGGGGAGTGACTTGGTAAATCCGGTTACTTATTCAACCCTGAGGCGTGATGACGATGCACTACGGTGCAGAAGTAGTTGATGCCAAGCTTCCAGGAAAAGCCTCTAAGCATCAGGTAACATCAAATCGTACCCCAAACCGACACAGGTGGTCAGGTAGAGAATACCAAGGCGCTTGAGAGAACTCGGGTGAAGGAACTAGGCAAAATGGTGCCGTAACTTCGGGAGAAGGCACGCTGGCGCGTAGGTGAAGAGACTTGCTCTCGGAGCTGAAGCCAGTCGCAGATACCAGCTGGCTGCAACTGTTTAATAAAAACACAGCACTGTGCAAACACGAAAGTGGACGTATACGGTGTGACGCCTGCCCGGTGCTGGAAGGTTAATTGATGGGGTCAGCCGCAAGGCGAAGCTCTTGATCGAAGCCCCAGTAAACGGCGGCCGTAACTATAACGGTCCTAAGGTAGCGAAATTCCTTGTCGGGTAAGTTCCGACCTGCACGAATGGCGTAATGATGGCCAGGCTGTCTCCACCCGAGACTCAGTGAAATTGAACTCGCTGTGAAGATGCAGTGTACCCGCGGCAAGACGGAAAGACCCCGTGAACCTTTACTATAGCTTGACACTGAACATTGAGCCTTGATGTGTAGGATAGGTGGGAGGCTTTGAAGCGTGGACGCCAGTCTGCGTGGAGCCAACCTTGAAATACCACCCTTTAATGTTTGATGTTCTAACTCGGCCCCGTAATCCGGGGTGAGGACAGTGTCTGGTGGGTAGTTTGACTGGGGCGGTCTCCTCCCAAAGAGTAACGGAGGAGCACGAAGGTTAGCTAATCACGGTCGGACATCGTGAGGTTAGTGCAAAGGCATAAGCTAGCTTGACTGCGAGAGTGACGGCTCGAGCAGGTACGAAAGTAGGTCTTAGTGATCCGGTGGTTCTGAATGGAAGGGCCATCGCTCAACGGATAAAAGGTACTCCGGGGATAACAGGCTGATACCGCCCAAGAGTTCATATCGACGGCGGTGTTTGGCACCTCGATGTCGGCTCATCACATCCTGGGGCTGAAGTAGGTCCCAAGGGTATGGCTGTTCGCCATTTAAAGTGGTACGCGAGCTGGGTTTAGAACGTCGTGAGACAGTTCGGTCCCTATCTGCCGTGGGCGTTGGAAGATTGAGAGGGGTTGCTCCTAGTACGAGAGGACCGGAGTGAACGCACCACTGGTGTTCGGGTTGTCATGCCAATGGCATTGCCCGGTAGCTAAGTGCGGAAAAGATAAGCGCTGAAAGCATCTAAGCGCGAAACTTGCCTCGAGATGAGTCTTCCCTGGGGACTTGATCCCCCTGAAGGAACGTTTAAGACTAAGACGTTGATAGGCTGGGTGTGTAAGTGCAGCGATGCATTGAGCTAACCAGTACTAATGATCCGTGAGACTTAACCTTACAACACCAAAAGTGTTTTGATTTGAGAGTAGATTTTCAGCGAATGTTCCGAGATTGGTTCTGATGGCTACGCGAGTGGCGGTTGGAATGAAACAGAATTTGCCTGGCGGCAATAGCGCGGTGGTCCCACCTGACCCCATGCCGAACTCAGAAGTGAAACGCCGTAGCGCCGATGGTAGTGTGGGGTCTCCCCATGCGAGAGTAGGACACTGCCAGGCATTAATTAAAGTCGAAAGCCTCATGCGAAAGCATGGGGCTTTTTGCTGTGTGCGAAAGAAAGAATTGCCGCCATTCTCCTCAATTTTCACCCCAGTCTTCAATGTGCATCACATAAATCACGCTATATTCTTCGCCCGCTATTTCTGAGATATCCCTTCTAATATATAAACCTGGTTGTATGATTTATCACACGACATGGATAAATTTTCGTCTTAATACCCTCATGATATTGTCGGCCTACTTTTAAATCCTTTTAAAATGTAGGTGAAATAATATGAGCGAAGAATATAAAGAAACTGTCTCCCTGAGGGAACATGCTGATAAAACAGCTGCTTTATTGGCAAGAATAGACTTTAATACGGAAATTAAAGATGTTTCAGGTAATAACAGTATAGAAAAAGTCACGGGAAATATTGTTCTCACTAAAAACAATATTGGTCAGGACGGATATTTCGAAAAAGGCTCTATTTCTTTGGTGAAGGATAAATTTTTATTCTCTACCGATCGTAACCTGAGTCTATCATTCTGGATTAAATCTGGTACATCAAGTGATGGCGTAATTATCTCTAATAAAGACTGGGGGAAAGGTTCTAATATTGGTTGGTTGCTGGGTATTAATAAGGATTATTTGGTTTGTAACTGGAAAGGTGCCTCCCGATCCCGCCTAGACCTGGGAGCTGAACAAAACATTAAAATTGCAGACAACCGTTGGCATCATGTTGCCGTTACGTTTGATCGTCAGGGTGACGCTGTCTTCTATAAGGATGGAGAAGAGGTTTATACCATTAACATTGCCAACTCTGGCAATATTGATAGTAACTATGCCACGGTGATTGGGGCTGATGCGCTGGGTAAATATTCTCTGGATGGTTGTCATCTGGATGAGTTGGCGATCCATGATAAGCTCCTAAGCCACGAGGAAATTAAGCAAAGATTTTATGATCTAAAAGATAAACTACAAAAGTCATTAGCAGTATTGATGAACTTTGACGATGATTTGAAAGACAGTTCAGACCAAGGCTACCATGGTGTGGCTACCGGAGATATTAGCTTTGTTCGTGGTTTTGACGGCAAAGCTGCTAAGTTGACGAAATCTTATATTACACTGCCTCAAAGTGAGCTGTTCCCGGCGCTGGATGGGGATTTCAGCGTTTCTTTCTGGATTAAAAGCAATGCACAATATGAGGGTGTTATATTTTCGAATAAAGACTGGAGTGTTGGTGGAAATATAGGTTGGGTTATCGGTATTAGTGGTGAAAAACTGCGGTGGAACTGGAAAGGTATTTATGGTGGCCGGTTAGATGTCAGTGATATTCTCATTGCTGACTTTAAATGGCACCATGTTGCTATTACGCATAATAGGCGTGGCGATGCTATTTTTTATATCGATGGGCAGGAGAGAAAACGCATCTCCATCGCCGGCACTGGCCATACCAATACTCATTTGGATTTCAATATTGGCGCCGATGGATGGGGTAAGTACCGCCTGGAAAATGCTTTGCTTGACCGCGTTCAGATATCAAACACTATTATTTCGCCTCAGCAGGTTCAACAGGAGTATGAAGCTTATGCCCAACAACTTGTTCCTGTTCTTAAAACCCTTCACTACTCGTTTGATGGCACTTTGAATGAAAGCACAGATAAAGGCTACCATGCTATCGCTCACGGCAAAGAGGCATATACACCAAACTTTGCTACCAGTGCATTTCTGTTCGACGGAAAAACCTTCCTCACTGTTCCCAATGCAGAATTACCAAACGATTTAGCCGGTGATTTCAGCCTGTGTTTTTGGATCAACTCCCCAACGGTGAATCAAGAACAAACGATTATCGCGAATAAAGACTGGAACAGTGGCAGCAATCCCGGCTGGCAGGTGGGGATCCATGAAAATACGTTGAGCTGGAACTGGAAAGGCAGTAATGCAAGTCGTTACGATCTTGGTGCGGACCACCCGATCCATATGGCTGATGGCAGATGGCACCAAATCACAGTGAGTCACGATCGTGCTGGCAATGCTTGTTTTTATAAAGATGGTGTACTGCAACGACAGATTGATATTCGCTCTTCGGGTGATACAACAACGGCTCTGGATATCGCTATTGGTGCAGATGCCAAGGGCCAATTTCGTTTAAGTAACGAAACGCAGATTGATGAATTACGGATTATCAACCGAGTCGTCAGTGCACCAGAGGTGCTGGCATTTTACGAGGAATACCGTGATCTCGTCGTTAAACCGTTAACAGAGAAATTTAGCGGTAGCCTGGCATTAGTTGGGGCAGAACAAACGGTAGCGGACTCTGCGTTTACGCTCAATCTGCATTTGCGTACCGAAAATATGGTCAACGTGATTGATGAGTTCACCAGTGAGCTTCATTATGATCCTTCATCATTTGAATTTATTGAGGCTATCGGTAGAGATATCTCTGTGCAGGTGGCTGATGGGGGGATCTTGAAAATCAGCGGCTATGGCGGTCGTACATTTAATGATAATGATCCTCTAGACTGGCAAAAAACGAAAATGGGGGAATTACGTTTCAACACCACCGCTGTATTGGGTAATGGTGCATTCTCTTTATTGAATAGTCAGTTCTATGAAAATGGTCGCTTATATCAGATTGATTCTTTGAATGCAGAAACGCATCACGTGACTATTAATCCGGCATTATCTCTGGATCGCAATCAGGATGGCGTGATCACGCTGGCTGACGTTATTGGCGCACCCGCTGAGCAGCAAACCCGAATTGCAGAACAGCTTATTTTTATGCCTTATAAGAGAGTGTTATTTATTGGCATGGATGGTGCGGGTGCCAGTGTGAGCCCACAAGCCCCTTATTGGCCTTCAGTCGATGCGAAAAAAGAAATTGTTGGTGATCGGTTAGGTATTCCATGTTTACGAGGAGTGATCGAGCATGGTGCGGTGACCTACACAGCACAGTCAGTCATGCCATCCGACTCGGCCCCAAACTGGGGCGCGATACTTACCGGTGTAGATACCAGTAAACACGGGGTTACCAATGGTGTGGCTGCCGAAAGTTATTATCCGGAAAATAGCCCCTATCCGACGTTGTTCAAGCGGCTGCGCCAGGCGATGCCAAACCGTAAGCTTGCGGCCTACGTCTCTTGGGAGGCCATTGCCAACAGTTTGATTGAGCCTTCGCTCGGGGTGGAATGCGTCAAGGGTGATGACAAGGCCATTGTGAACAAGGCGACGGCTTATATTGCTGCAGGCAAGTTGAAAGATACCGCATTCATGATGGTTCATCTGAGCGAGATCGACTTGGCCGGGCATGTGAATGGCTATTATGGCCCTGCGTACTATCAGGCATTAGCCATTGCCGACAAACAAATAGAAACACTGCTCAGTGAGTTGGATCGGCAGGGCTTACGTGAAGATACCCTGGTGATTGTCTCGCCCGATCATGGTGGTGGCACTGAACAAGTCGATGGAACCCAAACTCAGAATTTTAGTCATGGACAAAATTCCGCCATGGCGCGAACCATCTTTATCGCGGCGAATGGTCGAACCGTGGCCAGAGAAACTCGGGGTGAAAAAATTGTTTCAGGGGGATCGACTAAAGATATTGCCGGTATGGTGCTACATGCTTTGAATATTCCCTACGTCAGCAATGAGACAGGTTTACAAAGTATGTTTGCGGCGCAGGAGAATTTGTCAGATGCCGACCTGCCGGAATGGGTAATGACCAAAGTGGTGAATACACCTTCGAATAGTGTCGCTAGCTACCAGCTGGCGCTGAAAAATAGCGAATACGATCTTTGTGCCGGTGATTTGACTATCGAATTGGAGAATACTCTGGTAGAGCGGGTTACTCCTCATTTGGCGGGTATTACCCTATTGCGTCAGGAACTGACGGCAGAAAGGTTACGTTTGGTGTTTATCTCTGACCAGCCGTTACCTGCCGGGCAGGCATTATTTACCTTCACAACGCGCAGACATTCAGCTCAGCACGGCCTGCATATTAAGGATGCGATGGTAGCCACTCAGCAAGGACGCGAGATCTTGCCGAAATTAACAGAGCAGCAGCAGACGCAAGACGATCCATTTGGCATCACGCTAAATGAAGAGATGATGACGTTGGAAGTCGGTAAAGGTTTTACTTTAATCGCCAATATTAAGGCAGTGAATGCCGGGGATCTGAACTGGGGCAATACGCACAAAGAAGTTGCTGGCTTGCAAGTGAATGAAACCTCTTGCGTGGTTACGGCGTTCCATCCTGGTCTCACCCAAATAACGGTCACCAGTGCTGACGGTGCCTATTCTGCCGTTTGTGAGGTGACGGTGGTTGCGGCTTTCACCCTGGATAACCAAGGCGTTACCGATAAAAGTCGTTATTTAATGGGCGCGGCAACGCCGGGTAGCACCCTTGAAATTACCACGGACAGCGGGGTATCGCTGAGCGGTTTGGTGGCTGATGATGGCCGTTTCAAACTTGAGCTACCGCCATTGTTGGAACATTCTCAACTTTATATTCAGGAACGTTATCCTCACGGCATCAAAGGGGTGACGCACCAATTTGAGGTGCAGCCAAGCTATAACCTGTTGTGGGATATCGCTGCCAAGGCCAGTGCCAGCAGCATATGGTTTAACCAGGCACAGTATACGGCGGATAAAGCCATTGATGGTGATGGCGGGAGCCGCTGGGCATCTCATAACCTTCCGCTGCCCGCATGGCTTACTGTGGATTTTGGGAACGAGATTAATGTCGATCTGGTGCAGATTAAAGAGTATGAGTCTCGGGTAAGTGCTTTTACCCTTGAAATTCTGCAAAACGGGCAGTGGTTACCGGTTTATCAGGGAACGACCCTTGGCCCACAGGCCAAACTTTATTTCCCGCGCGTTAAAGCATCACAAATCCGGCTGAATATTACGGCAGCAAGCGATTTACCTTCCATCTATGAACTGCAAGTTTTTGATACGGAAATGCCGCCGGTTCGTGAGATTAGCGATTCAGCGTTGATTGATCTGGAAGCCAGAAAAAGCTTCAATTTCTTCTGGGAAATGGCGAATAGTGATCCTGCCAGCCCTGGTTACGGATTGGTGAGCGATTCGAAAACATCCGAAATTTGTAATGTGGCACAGGTCGGTTTTGCCTTGTCGGCGATTCCGATTGGCATTGATAATGGTTGGATTAGCAGAGAAGAAGGGGTTTCCCGCACGGTGGGCACGCTGAATATGCTGCTGAACCATGCTGAACAGCATAAGGGGTTCTTCTATCATTTCCTGAACAAGTCGACCGGGAAACGAGCCTGGACTTCTGAACTTTCAACCATTGATACCACGCTGGCGCTGAATGGGGTGATTGTTGCCGGCGAATACTTCGGTGGTGAGATAAAACAAATGGCGGACCAGATTTATCATAAGGTCGAATGGCCATGGTTCCGCGATGCCAAGACCAATCAGTTTTATATGGCCTGGTTCCCGGAAAATGGCGGCGGGTTCCATGATATCAAATGGTCAGGTCCGGTAGAGCAAGCCAGCATGTATGTTCTGGCGGCAGGTTCCCCGACGTATCCGGTCAGTGGCGATATGTTCTATAGCATTGGCCGTGACAAGCGATCCTATCGTGGCAGTAAACCGGTATTTGACACCTGGTTCGGGTCCAGTTTTACCAATCAATTCTCGAATGCCTGGGTCGATTTCCGTGGCAAGGTCGATAAGCTGGGTGATGACTGGTTTAATGACGGGGTGCTTAGCTCGCAAATCAGTCGCCAATACAGCATTGATGAACAGGATAACTTCAAAACCTTCGGTCCTGACTCATGGGGGTTATCGGCGGGCCAGGGGCCGGATGGCAGTTATCATGGCAACTATGGTGCGCCGCCGGCAACCGCTGCCAATACGGATGGCACCATGGTGATCTCCGGTGCGGTAGGGGCAATGGTGTTCACGCCAAAAGAGTCACTGGCAGCCATGCAAAACTATTACCGAAATCACCCATATACCTGGGGGAAATACGGTTTTAACAGCGGGTATAACCTGGATGTTACGCCACACTGGTACGCTTCATCGGTCAACGGCCTGGAAAAAGGGATCAGCGTGATCATGCTGGAAAACTATCGCTCCGGTCTCATTTGGCAGCTGTATATGCAAAATGAGGCGATTAAGCAGGGGATTGCGGCTATTGGCTTGAAGGTACACGAAGAGTAAAGTCACCGGCAGGAAAGAGCCTATTGCTTAGTCTTGGTGATGCGATAAGAGCGGGTTCAGCATGCTGAACCCGCTGGTTTATGGTTAATGTGAACTGCCCTGGGAAATACCCAGGCCGGTTTGTGAACGTACAAATTGGAAGCGGAAACGTTCACGCTCTTGCTGCCCGGCCAATGAGCTGTCGGTCACCGAGAACAGCCAGGTACCGATAAAGGCGACCAGCATCGAGAACAGTGCTGGATATTCATAAGGATAAATGGCTTTCTCGTGTCCCAGGATCTGCACCCAGATGGTTGGGCCGAGGATCATCAGGATCACCGCCGTCAGCAGACCTAACCAACCGCCGATCATCGCGCCGCGAGTGGTCAGGCGTGACCAGTACATCGAAAGAATGATAATCGGGAAGTTACAACTGGCCGCAATCGAGAAGGCCAGTCCGACCATAAAGGCGATATTCTGTTTCTCGAACAAAATCCCCAGTGCAATGGCCACAATACCCAGGATCACCACGGTAATCTTTGAAACCCGCAGTTCATCACGTTCAGTTGCCTTGCCGTTTTTAATTACACTGGCGTACAAATCATGAGATACCGCAGAGGCCCCTGCCAGCGTCAGGCCGGCAACCACCGCCAGAATGGTGGCAAAAGCAACCGCCGAGATAAAGCCGAGGAAGAAGTTGCCGCCCACCGCGTTGGCCAAATGCACCGCCGCCATGTTGGTGCCACCTAATAGTGCCCCGGTGGCGTCTTTGAATACCGGATTAGGGCCAACTAACAGGATCGCACCGAAGCCGATAATAAAGGTCAGGATGTAGAAGTAACCGATAAAACCGGTGGCATAGAACACGCTCTTACGGGCCTCTTTAGCGTCACTGACGGTAAAGAAGCGCATCAGAATGTGCGGCAGACCAGCGGTACCAAACATCAGCGCCAGCCCCAGTGAGAGTGCAGAAATAGGATCGGACACCAGCCCGCCAGGGCTCATGATGGCGATGCCTTTCGGATGAACCTTCACGGCCTCGGCAAACAGGGTATTGAAGTCAAAATTGACCGATTTCATCACCATTAGCGCCATAAAGCTGGCACCAGCCAATAACAGCACGGCTTTGATAATCTGCACCCAGGTGGTCGCCAGCATGCCGCCGAACAGCACGTACAGCACCATCAAAATACCGACCAGGATGACCGCCACGTGATAGTTAAGGCCAAACAGCAACTGGATCAGCTTACCGGCGCCTACCATCTGAGCAATCAGGTACAGCGCGACCACCACCAGTGAACCACAGGCGGAGAGGGTGCGGATCGGCTTTTGCTTCAGTCGGTAAGAAGCCACGTCAGCAAAGGTATAACGGCCCAGGTTGCGTAGGCGTTCTGCAATCAGGAACAAAATGATTGGCCAGCCGATCAGGAAGCCGATGGAGTAAATCAGCCCGTCATAGCCAGAGGTATACACCAGGGCGGAAATACCGAGGAAAGAGGCGGCTGACATAAAATCGCCGGCAATCGCCAGACCGTTCTGCAAACCGGTAATTTTCCCACCTGCAGTGTAGTAGTCCTGGCGTGAGCGGGTGCGTTTGGAAGCCCAGTAGGTGATGTATAGCGTAGCGCCGACAAACAGCACGAACATGACGATCGCCTGAATGTTCAAGGGTTGACGCTGAACTTCCCCCCCAATGGCATCGGCAAAGGCCAGGCCCGGTAGCGTCAGCAGGGCGGCGGCAGGCAGTAAACGCTTCATTTCTTCACCTCACGCAGGATTTCTGCAGTCAGGCGATCGAACTCGCCGTTGGCGCGGAATACGTAGATCCCGGTCAGCACAAAAGAGATAACGATCAGGCCTACGCCTACCGGGATCCCGCGGGTAATGGTTGATCCTTCGGCGATCGGCGTGCCCAACCACTGAGGATCGAAAGCGATCAATAAAATAAAGCTGACATACAGTGCCAGTGTAATCAGTGAAAGCAGCCAGGCAAAGCGGCTACGTTTTCGCACCAATTCGATAAAGCGCGGGTTTTCCTCAATCCCTTGATAAATGGTGTCATTCATCAGAGCATCTCCAGTAGGTATTGATAGAGTCCGCCGCGCTTGAAGCCGACCATCGGGGACTTCCCGCTGATCGGCCTGAGGCGGCGGAAATTAGGACGGAACTTTCATTGATTGTTTTTCTTCCAACAGCTTTTCGACTACGGCCGGATCCGCCAGCGTTGAGGTATCCCCCAGGTTGCTGGTATCGCCGGCGGCAATTTTGCGCAGGATGCGGCGCATGATCTTGCCGGAACGCGTTTTAGGCAGTGAATCTGTCCAATGCAGGACATCCGGCGTGGCGATCGGCCCTATCTCTTTGCGTACCCAGTTACGCACTTCGGTATACAGCTCAGGCGTGGGCTCTTCACCGTGGTTCAGCGTGATATAGGCGTAAATCGCCTGGCCCTTGATGTTATGTGGAATGCCGACCACCGCCGCTTCGGCGATTTTCGGGTGGGAGACCAGTGCTGACTCAATCTCGGCGGTGCCCAGACGGTGACCGGAGACGTTAAGCACGTCATCGACGCGACCGGTGATCCAGTAGTATCCGTCTTCGTCACGGCGTGCGCCGTCACCGCTGAAATACATGCCTTTAAAGGTGGAGAAGTAGGTTTGCTCGAAACGATCGTGGTCGCCGAACAGGGTGCGAGCCTGGCCAGGCCAGGAGTCGGTGATCACCAGGTTACCCTCACAGGCACCTTCTTGCGGGTTACCGAGGTTATCGACCAGCGCCGGCTGTACGCCGAAGAATGGTCGCGTAGCGGAACCGGCTTTCAGTTCGGTGGCGCCAGGCAGCGGGGTGATCATAAAGCCGCCGGTTTCGGTCTGCCACCAGGTGTCGACGATCGGGCATTTACCGTTGCCGATTTTATTGTAATACCACTCCCAGGCTTCCGGGTTGATCGGCTCTCCAACCGAACCCATGATGCGCAGCGAGTCACGTTTGGTCCCTTCGATCGCCTTGTCACCTTCGGCCATCAGGGCTCGAATGGCGGTCGGTGCGGTGTACAGGATATTAACCTGATGCTTGTCGATCACCTGCGACAGACGGTTAACACCCGGGTAGTTTGGCACCCCTTCGAACATCAGCGTAATGGCGCCGCAGGCCAGCGGGCCGTACAGCAGATAGCTGTGGCCAGTGACCCAACCGACGTCGGCGGTACACCAGTACACGTCGCCGTCGTGATAATCGAATACGTATTTAAAGGTCATGGCGGCATACACCAGATAGCCGCCGGTGGTGTGCAGCACGCCCTTGGGTTTACCGGTCGAGCCGGAGGTATAAAGGATAAACAGCGGGTCTTCCGCATTCATCTCTTCCGGTGGGCAGTCGGCCGAAACATCCTGGGTCAGTTCATGCCACCACAGATCGCGCCCTTCCTGCCAGTAACCCGGTTTACCGGTACGCTGGAATACCACCACGTTGGTGATGCTTTTTACGCCTGGATTTTTTAGCGCGTCATCGACGTTTTTCTTCAGCGGGACGGCACGTCCGGCACGCAGGCCTTCGTCAGCGGTGATAACCAGTTTGGAGTTGGAGTCGATAATGCGCCCGGCGACCGCTTCCGGAGAGAAACCGCCAAAGATCACCGAATGCACTGCCCCGATACGGGCGCAGGCCAGCATGGCGACGGCGGCTTCCGGCACCATTGGCATATAGATAGCCACGACGTCGCCTTTCTTCACGCCCAGCTTTCTCAGCACGTTGGCGAATTGGCAGACATCATGGTGCAATTGTTTGTAAGTCACCTGTTTTGACTGAGTGGGATCGTCACCTTCCCAGATAATGGCGGTTTGGTCGCCGCGTTCGGCCAGGTGGCGATCGAGGCAGTTAGCCGCCAGGTTCAGGGTGCCGTCTTCAAACCAGCGAATGCTGATATGGCCCGGATCGAACGAGGTGTTTTTGACCCGGCTATAAGGTTTAATCCAGTCCAGGATTTTTCCCTGCTCGCCCCAGAACGTTTCTGGGTCTTGCACAGACTGTTGATAATATTGTTGATATTGTGTCGAATTAATCAGGGCGTGTTCTGCAATTGCAGAAGGAATAGCGTGTTTATGCACTTGGCTCATGGCTTTTCTCCTTGAAGTTGTTAATAATATGTCAACTGAAGGTTAAGTATAGTTTGCTCCGATTCTTTGTTTCTTTTTTGCGCGGCAGATCACGCAACGAAGATATTGATTTGTAATAGTTCTGCCTCATTTGCGTTGGTCATCTACCTGCTTGGTGAGACAAAACGTTCAGATAGGCGGTTTTTGCCAGAAAACACTATCTAAAGAACTAAAAAGAATAAACAACCCGCCAATAAACTCACCTTTTATCGCTAATAGTTAATGTCATACACCTGGTATTAAATCCCGATTAAATCATTTTGGAACATGGCTGATTGTTAATATTCGATATTGATATTAATAATTGGATAGTCAGCCAACTTCACTAATAAATAAATTTAGTTGAAGTTTTTCGGCTGAAATATGATGGAGGTATAGGGGCGCATTGTCAGTGATTTTCATTTTAAAAACTTTAATGCAACATAATACAAACATCCTCATTGGACTAAATATGCAAGTTTAGTGGGAATTAACGCATTTTCATCCGGTGAAAATATTAATCCATCAGAGTATTCCGTGACCTGCATCACATAAGATTATGCTTTTAATAACAGTGGATTATGCCATTTAAAATTAAAGATAAAAATTAAATTGGTTAAATATCATTCTGAGGCCTGATGAAACAAGGCTTGCAGACCATGCCTTTCAAATGGTAAAGATTTAAACAGCGTCACACTAAGGGCAGGTGAGCGCTTGCTTGTCATTAACATAAGCCTGTATTAAATGATTAATTATTCTTTTCGGCGCATTACTATAAATGTGCCGAAAAGAGTCTTTGAGGACTTTTAGGGTATGAAGAGTGTAAAAATCAGTCTTGCCTGGCAAATTATGATCGCGCTGGTGCTGGGTATTATCGTTGGAGCCGTGCTCCATAATCAGGTTGAATCACGAGAGTGGTTGGTCAGTAATATTCTTAGTCCGGCTGGTGACATATTTATTCGCCTGATTAAGATGATTGTGGTGCCGATCGTTATTTCTACGCTGGTTGTGGGTATTGCCGGTGTGGGGGATGCGAAGAAGCTGGGCCGTCTCGGGTTGAAAACCATTATTTATTTCGAAGTGATCACCACTATCGCCATAGTGGTGGGGCTGACACTGGCTAACGTTTTTCAACCCGGTCACGGCATCGACATGTCGACGCTGACTGCGGTCGATATCTCGCAGTATCAAAAAACCACCGAACAGGTGCAAAGTGGCTCGCACAGCCTGGTTGGCACCCTTCTGTCGTTGATTCCGTCGAACATCTTCGCTTCGATGGCCAAAGGCGACATGCTACCGATTATCTTCTTCTCGGTGCTGTTTGGTCTTGGGTTGTCTTCATTGCCGAAAGAAACCAAAGAGCCGCTGCTGAAGGTGTTTAAAGCCGTTTCGGAAAGCATGTTCAAAGTCACCCATATGATCATGCGTTATGCGCCGATTGGGGTGTTTGGTTTGATCTCAGTGACGGTCGCCAATTTTGGCTTCGCCTCGTTGTTACCCTTGGCCAAGCTGGTATTGCTGGTGTACTTCGCTATCGCCTTCTTTGCGCTAGTGGTATTGGGTGCCGTTGCCCGCATCTGTAACCTGCGTATCTGGACGCTGATCCGTATTCTGAAGGACGAACTGATCCTGGCTTTCTCTACCGCCAGTTCGGAAACGGTGCTGCCGCGCATCATTGAAAAGATGGAGGCTTATGGCGCACCCAAGGCGATCACCAGCTTTGTGGTGCCGACCGGTTATTCCTTCAATCTGGATGGTTCGACGCTGTATCAGAGCATTGCGGCCATCTTTATCGCCCAGCTGTACGGCATTGAGCTTTCTCTGGGCCAGGAGATTGTGCTGGTGGTGACGTTGATGCTTACCTCTAAGGGCATTGCCGGCGTGCCGGGTGTTTCTTTTGTGGTGCTGTTGGCGACTCTGGGGAGTGTAGGGATCCCGCTGGAAGGTTTAGCGTTTATTGCTGGCGTAGATCGCATCCTGGATATGGCACGTACCGCACTGAATGTCGTGGGCAATGCGCTGGCGGTGCTGGTGGTGGCTAAATGGGAGCATCAGTTCGACAGCAAAAAGGCGTTGGCCTTCGAGAAAGAGTTCTTGTCCGGCAAGATGAAACAGATAAAAGAGTCTTAATCGCCATTCTGCGCGATGATTGGAAAACCCGCCTGGTGACGGGTTTTTTTTATCGTCTACCTCGGGATCAACATGCGGGTGCGGAGCCCTGAGGCGGCAGGAAGCGCAGTGGATCCAATGCGGTAGCACGATAACGGATTTGGAAGTGCAGCATCACCTTGTCGGTACCGGTGCTGCCCATGGTGGCAATCTTCTGCCCGGCTTTCACTTCCTGAGCGTTGCGAACCAACAGGGTGTTGTTGTGGGCGTAAGCGCTGATGTACTCATCATTGTGTTTTATCATAATCAGATTGCCATAACCCCGCAGCTGGTTGCCAACGTACACCACCCGTCCTTTGGCTGCGGCAAACACCGGCTGACCACGGTTACCGGCGATATCAATACCTTTATTGCCCCCGTCGGCGGTGGAATACTTGCTGACGATATTGCCCTGGGTTGGCCAACGCCAGCATTTGATACTGCTGCGGATCGGTGGTGTAACGGCTGCAATCTGGCTGGTAGACTGCGTTTTGCGTGATTTGCCCTTCTTCGCCGTCGCATTATTCAGCGCCAGCTTTTGGCCAATCTCCAGGTTGTAGGGTTTGGGGATCTTATTACGCCGCGCCAACTCGCTGACTTCACTGTTGGTGATCCAGGCAATATAGAACAGCGTATCGCCGCGTTTAACGGTATAGGTGTTGCCGTTATAACTGCCTCTGGCCAACTGATCATAATCACGGTTGTAGCTGTTCGATTTTTTTCCGGAGCCGCACCCCAGTAATCCCAGACTGATCATGCACACGGCAATCAGTCGCCATACAGCGAATGTGCTTCCCATACTCAAATATCGTCCTTAAACGTCGTCGCGCCCTATTGTGATCCGCCTATAGTAACATCAACGGTCAGGTGGTCAAAAACGCCGCCATGGACTAAATTTGCCGGGATTAGGATATGGCGGGCAGGGAGTTAAGGCATCCTGTTTTGCCCTTGTGGCTCAATAACACTCATGGATTGGAAAAAGCTCACGTGCAGGAAACCTTAACGCTCTCGAGTTATTTGGTACTGGCGGCCACATTATTGGTGGCGTATGTCATTTTCGGCATCGCCGGTTTTGGTTCTGCGTTAGTCGCCAGTCCGATAATGGCACTCTATATGCCGGTGGCGAAAATCGTTCCCTTACTGGCTCTGCTGGATATGTGCGCGGCGATTGTTAATGTCAGTCGCGACGGGCGGAACGCGCAATGGCCTGAATTAAAACGGCTGATTCCATTAATGGTCATCGGCAGTCTGCTAGGGGCGGCGATCCTGCTGAAAACCCGGCCAGAGATCCTGTTGCTGGCGCTGGGGATTTTTGTGGTGTTTTACGCGCTCTATTCACTCAGTGGTTTAAAGCCTGACCGGCAATTCTCACCCAGGGCGGCTGTGCCTTTCGGTTTGGTTGGCGGGGTATTCAGCGCGCTTTTTGGCAGCGGCGGTTTTATTTACGCTATTTATCTCAGTGGGCGGATTGAGAAAAAAGAAGCTTTCCGCATCACTCAGACCACGCTGATAGGCATGAGCACCCTGACCCGAGTGGTGATTTTTGCCTTGGCCGGTGTTTATCTGGACGTTGATTTATTACTGCTGGCATTAGTGCTGGTGCCGGGCATGTTGGTGGGGATTACTCTGGGCCGTTACTTCACGTTGAAGATGTCACGTGAGCAATTCCTCAGGCTTATCAATGTGATCTTGCTGGGCTCGGGCGCCATGCTGATTGTCAGGTACTTTAGTTAACGACGATGGCGGGGCGAAGTTGAACCCCAACGGTTATAGCTCACCAGATTACCCTCGATGATATGTCAATGGATGGGTATTTGAGGCAGAAAACAATTTCCGAATGTCGTTGAGTATTCGTATTAAAATTAGATGGATAATTGTTTTTAGACTGAATGCTTGATTGTGCAAATAATATTATTCTATGGATATTTTTATACGTAATTAACGTATGAATCGGTATCGATTATTTTTGTTGGCTGGCAAGTTGATAATGCATTACCTATAACTAACTGGGTGTTTAATTTATAGAATTGTAAGCGCGCTAACAATTCAAAATCCATTAATATCTAATTGATAGGGTATTTATTTAAGTAATAGGAAAAATCTTGACTGGCGGTGATTGAAAAAATCTAACATGAAATCTTGGATAAGATGCGTTGCTTTTTTATTGTAAAAATACAGTAAAAATAGTGTGTTGTGCGTGAGTTATTTGTGGGTGGGTCGGGGCGTTACAAGGCTTGATTTTATTATTGTGAATAATAAGGTGATCTTGTTTTTCCTGCTTTTCCCGTAACTCTAACTGGTTGAAAATAATATTTTTAACCGGTGATGAGGTGGTGCTTAATTAGGGTTGTGAGGGGGCGGTTCGCGTGAGGATATATCGCCGAGTTAATTCTGAAACGGAATTTGCACTTTTTAGATTAGATTCTAGTCTGAATTAGAACCTAATTTAACATCTCCACTACTTCCTATGGGAGAGTGTCATGAGCAAACCGATCAAGAATATCGTCATCGTGGGTGGCGGCACTGCGGGCTGGATGTCCGCCTCGTACCTCGTCCGGGCGCTCCAACAGCAGGCGAACATTACGCTCATCGAATCTGCGACGATCCCCCGGATCGGTGTGGGCGAGGCGACCATCCCAAGTTTGCAGAAGGTGTTCTTCGACTTCCTCGGGATACCGGAACAGGAGTGGATGCCCCAGGTGAACGGCGCCTTCAAGGCCGGCATCAAGTTCGTGAATTGGAGAGCGTCTCCCGACCACTCGCGCAACGATTACTTCTACCATTTGTTCGGCAATGTGCCGAGCTGCGACGGTGTGCCGCTTACCCACTACTGGCTGCGCAAGCGCGAACAGGGCTTTCAGCAGTCGATGGCTTACGCCTGCTACCCGCAGCCCGGGGCGCTCGATGGCAATCTGGCACCGTGCCTGCATGACGGCACCCGTCAGATGTCCCACGCGTGGCACTTCGACGCGCACTTGGTGGCCGATTTCTTGAAGCGCTGGGCCGTCGATCGCGGGGTGAACCGAGTGGTCGATGAGGTCGTGGAGGTTAACCTGAACGAGCACGGCTTCATCTCCAGCCTGTTCACCAAAGAGGGCCGGAAGCTGGAGGCGGATCTGTTCATCGACTGCTCAGGCATGCGGGGGCTGTTGATCAACCAGGCCCTGAAAGAGCCCTTCATTGACATGTCCGACTACCTGCTGTGCGACAGCGCGGTCGCCACCGCCGTACCCAACGACGACACGCAAGGGGGGGTCGAACCCTATACCTCCTCGATTGCCATGAACTCGGGGTGGACCTGGAAGATTCCGATGCTGGGTCGGTTCGGCAGCGGCTACGTCTTCTCAAGCAAGTTCACCTCCCGCGACCAGGCCACCACCGACTTCCTCAACCTCTGGGGCCTTTCGGACAATCAGCCGCTCAATCAGATCAAGTTCCGGGTCGGGCGCAACAAGCGGTCGTGGGTCAACAACTGCGTCTCTATCGGGCTGGCGTCGTGCTTTTTGGAGCCCCTGGAATCGACGGGGATTTACTTCATCTACGCGGCGCTTTACCAACTCGTGAAGCACTTCCCCGACACCTCGTTCGACCCGCGGTTGGCCGACGCGTTCAACGCCGAGATCACCTACATGTTCGACGACTGCCGAGACTTTGTCCAAGCGCACTATTTCACTTCGTCACGCGAAGACACGCCGTTCTGGCTTGCGAACCGGCACGACCTGCGGCTCTCCGACTCCATCAAAGAGAAGGTTGAGCGCTACAAGGCGGGGCTGCCGTTGACCACCACGTCGTTCGACGATTCCACGTACTATGAGACCTTCGACTTCGAATTCAAGAACTTCTGGTTGAACGGAAACTACTACTGCATCTTTGCCGGCCTGGGCATGCTGCCCGACCGGTCGCTGCCGCTCTTGCAATTGCGACCGGAGTCGATCGAAAAGGCCGAGGTGATGTTCGCCCGCATCCAGCGTGAGGCCGAGCGTCTGCGGGCGAGCCTGCCGACGAACTATGACTACCTGCGGTCGCTACGCGAGCGCGGAGCGGGGCTGTCTCGACCCGGGCCGACGCCCGCGTCGCCGGAGAGCCGGTAGTGGAGCGCGTCCTGGACCGGGCATGCGTATTCGCCGCCACGCACGCTGCCGTGGCAACCTGCGATCCGCTGCAGGCTCGCTCGCTCGTTTTGCAACTGCCGGGCCTGAACCGTAACAAGGACGTGCCCGGTATCGTCGGCCTGCTGCGTGAGTTCCTCCCGGTGCGCGGTGTGCCCTCCGGCTGGGGCTTCGTCGAAGCCGCCGCCGCGATGCGGGACATTGGGTTCTTCCTGGGATCGCTCAAGCGGCACGGACACGAACCCGTGGACGTGGTGCCCGGGCTCGAGCCGGTGCTGCTCGACCTGGCACGCATGACCGACTTGCCGCCGCGTGAGACGCTCCTGCATGTGACGGTCTGGAACCCCGCGACGGTCGACGCGCAACGGAGCTACACCGGGCTCAGCGACGAAGCGCACCTGCTTGAGAGCGTGCGCATCTCGATGGCGGCCCTCGAGGCGGCCATCACGGTGACCGTCGAGCTGCACGACGTACCCTTGAGGTCGCCCGCGTTCGCGCAAGGGTGCGACGACCTGGCAGCCTATCTGCAAAAAATGGTCGAATCGATTGTTTACGCGTACCGCTTCATCTCGCCGCAGGTCTTCTACGATGAACTCCGCCCCTTCTATGAACCGATTCGCGTCGGGGGCCAGAGCTACCTTGGCCCCGGTGCCGTAGAAATGCCCCTCTTCGTGCTGGATCACGTCCTGTGGGGCTCGCAATCGGACCACCAGGCTTATCGAGAATTCAAAGAGACGTACCTGCCCTATGTACTTCCCGCGTACAGGGCGGTCTACGCTCGGTTCGCTGGGAGGCCGTCGCTCGTCGACCGCGCGATCGGCGAGGCGCGAGTAGGTGCGCAGGGCGAACCCGTCCGGGCCGGGCTGGCGGCCCTCAACCGGATCTTCGTGGTCCTGCTGCGCTTTCGGGCACCTCATGTTCAATTGGCGGGGCGGGTGTACGAAGCCGGGCGAAGCGGCCCGGCAATCGGCAGTGGAGGGTACGCGCCCAGCATGCTCGGCGATCTGGTCACGCTCACGCTTGCCGCGCGCTCCCGCATTCGCACCGCTCTCAACGAGTTCTGACGCGCACGGCCATCTGTTCCATCTCATTAAGGAGATTTGCCCTCATGACTCAGAAGATCCCCGAGAACGGGCGCGATAACAACCACTTCGACGTGATCATCCTCGGCTCGGGCATGTCCGGCACCCAGATGGGGGCTATCCTGGCCAAACAGCAGTTTCGCGTGCTGATCATC
The DNA here is from genome assembly GCF_027474885.1 of Serratia myotis. NCBI lineage: Bacteria > Pseudomonadati > Pseudomonadota > Gammaproteobacteria > Enterobacterales > Yersiniaceae > Serratia > Serratia myotis. Next base: position 332,970 of record NZ_CP099707.1, read on the forward strand.
GAGGAGTCGTCGCACCCGCGGTTCACGATCGGCGAATCGTCGATTCCCGAGACGTCTCTAATGAACCGTATCATCGCCGATCGCTACGGCATTCCGGAGCTCGACCACATTACGTCGTTCTACTCGACGCAGCGTTACGTCTCGTCGAGCACGGGCATTAAGCGCAACTTCGGCTTCGTGTTCCACAAACCCGGTCAGGAGCACGACCCGAAGGAGTTCACACAGTGCGTCATCCCCGAGTTGCCCTGGGGACCGGAGAGCCATTATTACCGGCAAGACGTCGACGCCTACCTGTTGCAAGCCGCCATTAAATACGGCTGCACGGTCCGCCAGAAGACTAAAGTGACCGAATACCACGCCGATAAAGACGGCGTCGCGGTGACCACCGCCGAGGACGAACGGTTCACCGGCCGGTACATGATCGACTGCGGAGGACCCCGCGCGCCGCTCGCGACCAAGTTCAATCTCCGCGAAGAGCCGTGTCGCTTCAAGACGCACTCGCGCAGCCTCTACACGCATATGCTCGGGGTCAAGCCGTTCGACGATATTTTCAAGGTCAAGGGGCAGCGCTGGCGCTGGCACGAGGGGACCTTGCACCACATGTTCGAGGGCGGCTGGCTCTGGGTGATTCCGTTCAACAACCATCCGCGGTCAACCAACAACCTGGTGAGCGTCGGCCTGCAGCTTGACCCGCGTGTCTACCCGAAAACGGACATCTCCGCGCAGCAAGAATTCGACGAGTTCCTCGCGCGGTTCCCGAGCATCGGGGCGCAGTTCCGCGACGCCGTACCGGTGCGTGACTGGGTCAAAACCGACCGCCTGCAGTTCTCGTCGACCACCTGCATCGGCGATCGCTACTGCCTGATGCTGCACGCGAACGGGTTCATCGACCCGCTCTTCTCCCGGGGGCTCGAGAACACTGCGGTGACCATCCACGCGCTCGCGGCGCGCCTCATCAAGGCGCTGCGCGACGATGACTTCTCCCCTGATCGCTTCGAGTACATCGAACGCCTGCAGCAAAAGCTTTTGGACCACAACGACGACTTCGTCAGCTGCTGCTACACGGCGTTCACGGACTTCCGCTTGTGGGACGCGTTCCACAGGCTGTGGGCAGTCGGCACGATCCTCGGGCAGTTCCGGCTTGTGCAAGCCCACGCGAGGTTCCGTGCGTCGCGCGACGAGGGCGACCTCGATCATCTCGACAACGACCCCCCGTACCTCGGGTACCTGTGCGCAGACATGGAGGGGTACTACCAGTTGTTCAACGACGCCAAAGCCGAGATCGAGGCCGTAAGCGCCGGGCTCAAGCCGACCGGGGAGGCCGCGGCGCGGATCCACGCCCTCATCGACGAACGAGACTTCGCCAAGCAGATGTTCGGTTTCGGGTACTGCATCACCGGGGACAAGCCGCAGCTCAACAACTCGAAGTACAGTCTACTGCCGGCGATGAAGCTGATGCACTGGACACAAACCAGCGCGCCGGCAGAGGTGAAAAAGTACTTCGACTACAACCCGATGTTCGCGCTGCTCAAGGCGTACATTACGACCCGTATCAGCTTGACTCGGAAGAAGTAATCGGCCGTTGAGGACACAAAAATGATGAGCGACATTCAATGGGTTCAAACGAGCGTCGAGGAGCATCCTTCGAGGGCGTACGACGCGACCACGAGCGTGGCCGCGAGTTGGTACGTCGCGATGCGCTCGGACGACCTCAAGGATAAGCCGACGGAGTTGACGCTCTTCGGCCGTCCGTGTGTGGCGTGGCGTGGCGCGATGGGGCAGGCCGTGGTGATGGACCGCCACTGTTCGCACCTCGGCGCGAACCTGGCCGACGGGCAGGTCAAGGACGGGTGCATCCAGTGCCCGTTTCATCACTGGCGGTACGACGAGCAGGGCCAGTGCGTTCATATCCCCGGTCACAACCAGACGGTGCGCCGGCTGGAGCCCGTGCCGCGATCGGTGCGCCAGCCGACGTGGGTCACCGCCGAGCGATACGGCTACGTGTGGGTCTGGTACGGCTCCCCAGAGCCGCTGCACCCGCTGCCCGAAATCGCCGCAGCTGATATCGACAACGGCGACTTTATGCACCTGCACTTCGCGTTCGATACGACGACGGCTGTCTTGCGGATTGTAGAGAACTTCTACGACGCGCAACACGCGTCCCCCGTGCACGAGCTCCCGATCTCGGCCTTCGAGCTCAAGCTGTTTGACGATTGGCACCCGTGGCCGGAGGTTGAGTCTCTGGCACAGGCGGGCGCGTGGTTCGGTGCCGGGATCGACTTCACCGTGGACCGGTATTTCGGGGCCTTCGGCATGCTGGCTCGTGTGCTCGGCCTGAACATGTCGCAGATGAACCTGCACTTCGATGGCTACCCCGGCGGGTGCGTCATGACCGTCTCGCTGGACGGAGACTTCAAATACAAGCTGCTCCAGTGTGTGACGCCGGTGAGCGACGGCAAGAACGTCATGCACATGCTCATCTCGATCAAAAAGGTGGGGGGCGTCTTGCGCCGCGCGACCGACTACGTGCTGTTCGGGCTGCAGACCCGACAGGCAGCGAAGTTCGACGTTAAAATCTGGAACGGGATGAAGCCGGACGGCGGCGGCGCGTACAGCAAGTACGATAAGCTCGTGCTCAAGTACCGTGCATTCTACCGGGGCTGGGTCGACCGCGTAGCGAGTGAGCGGTGATGCGTAGGTCGGCGCCGCTTTTTCCGAGGCATTCATGACTGTCTGGCTGTTGCAACTGGTGCTGGTGATCGCGCTCTGCAACGTCTGCGGCCGGATTGCCGAACGGCTCGGCCAGTGCGCGGTCGTCGGCGAGATCGCAGCAGGTTTGCTGTTGGGTCCTTCGCTGTTGGGCGCTATCGCCCCGGATTTTTACGATGCGTTGTTCGGCCCACACACGCTGTCGGCGATGGGGCAAGTCGGTGAAGTCGGCCTGATACTGCTGATGTTTCAGGTTGGTCTGCATATGGAGTTGGGCGAGACGCTGCGCGACAGGCGTTGGCGCATGCCCGTCGCGATCGCCGTGGGTGGGCTCGTCGTACCGGCCGCGATCGGCATGATCGTCGCCACTGTCTCGAAAGACATGCTCGCCAGCGATGCGCCGGCGCTGCCCTATATACTCTTCTGCGGTGTCGCGCTTGCGATATCAGCGGTACCGGTGATGGCGCGCATCGTCGACGACCTGGCGCTCAACGCCATGGTGGGCGCACGGCACGCCATGTCTGCCGCGATGCTGACGGATGCGCTCGGATGGATACTGCTTGCAACTATTGCTTCGCTATCGAGCGGGCCTGGTTGGGCATTTGCGCGCATGCTCGTCAGCCTGCTGGCGTATCTGCTGCTGTGCGCGTTCCTGGTGCGCTTCGTGGTTCGACCGACGCTTGTGCGGCTCGCATCGACTGCGCATGCGGCGCGCGACCGCTTGGCCGTGTTGTTATGTTTCGTCATGGCGTCGGCACTCGTGACGTCGCTGATCGGATTTCATAGCGCATTTGGCGCACTTGCGGCGGCGCTGTTCGTGCGGCGAGTGCCCGGTATTGCAAATGAGTGGCGGGAGAACGTTGAAGGTTTTGTCAGGCTTGTGCTGATGCCGGTGTTTTTCGCGTATGCGGGGCTGCATGCGTCGATCGGCACGATCGACGACGCGGCATCATGGATGTGGTTCGGCGTATTCCTCGCGGGCGGATTCATCGGCAAGTTCGGCGGCAGTTATCTGGGCGCGCGTGCCACCGGACTTGAGCCACGCGATGCGATGTTGGTGAGCTCGCTGATGAATACGCGCGGCTTGATGGAGCTCATCGTCCTGTCAATCGGTCTGCAGATGCAGATCCTTCCGCCAAAGGTCTATACGATCCTCGTGGTGTTCGCGCTGGTGACGACGGCGCTGACCGTACCGCTGGTTCGATTCACGCTGCGCGTGCAATCGCGCGCGACGTCAGCAATCCCGGACGCCGATAAGTGACGCGCATCTGGTAGGCTTCACTTTTCAACCGTTCAGGGTTATAACCAGCGTGCTTTCATGCAGAATTAGTGGTGCCCGGACTCGGACAACCGGCGTTTACGCCGTGTTGAACAACGCTTTAGCGTTGGCCCGCAGGGTGAGGCCTTTGGCCGAATAATCGAACCTGTTCGATGCAGAGTCCGTATCTCAGAAAGCAAAAAACCCGCCATAGGCGGGTTCTTCTAAATATGGTGCCCGGACTCGGACAACCGGCGTTTACGCCGTGTTGAACAACGCTTTAGCGTTGGCCCGCAGGGTGAGGCCTTTGGCCGAATAATCGAACGTGTTCGATGTAGAGTCCTATCCCTGAAATGCAAAAACCCAGCCATAGGCTGGGTTCTTTAAATATGGTGCCCGGACTCGGAATCGAACCAAGGACACGGGGATTTTCAATCCCCTGCTCTACCGACTGAGCTATCCGGGCAACGCGCAGCATTAAACCGTATTGGCCGAAGGCAGTCAACGGCTTTGTGAATGAAATCAGGTAAAACGCGACTGGTTGCTGGCTTTTCGGTCAAAGGGTTCGAAAATTGTGCCGAGTTGGCTGCCATTCTGCGGCGGCGGTATACCGCCGCACACTGAATTAGCTTAACGCACCGTTTCTGCGGCACTGGGCCACCTGCAAGATATCTTCCGCCAGCCGCTTGGCGACGGATACGTCCTGTAGCTGGCGTTTTACCAGCAGTTTGCTCAGGCAGCCTTCCTGGATCAGCTCCATTTGCTGCGCCACCATGTCGGCGTCGTCGGCGTCCATTTCCCGCAGCAGATCGCGGGTCAGATCCAGCGAGGTGAGTTTCTGTTGCTCAGCCAGCTGGTGGATCGGGTGATCCACTTCCGGGAAGAAACTGCAGGCGGCGATAAACAGGCAGCCGGGGTAGCGGTCGTGTTTGACGTATTCTTCCAAAACGTCATAGCGTGCCAGCAGCTTTTGCTGTGGGCTCAGAGTCTCGTCCAGCAGTAACTGGCGGCGCCAGGTATCAATTTGCTGACCATGATAGCGCAGGCAGTCATACAGCAGCGCTTCGCGATCCGGCCAGAACCGTTTCAGGTCGCCCGGTTGCACCTCGAGTTTATCTGCCAGCATTTCCAATGTGGTGGTCGCCAGGCCCTGTTGTTCCAACAGCCCCAGTGCCGTATCAAGGACGTGTTCACGTTGCACTTGTGCTTCCTCCAAATTCGGTTCCGATCCTCAGTGTTATTTATTGCACCGTTTTCTGCAAATGCGCGTTGAACGCCGCCGCATCCATAAAGCCGGTAACCCGTTGGGTCGTTAACTCTTGCCCGGTACCGTTAAAGAACAGAATCGTTGGCAATCCCAGGACTTTCAGGTGCTTAAGCAATGCGACCTGTTCGGCGTCGTTGGCCGTGACATCGGCCTGTAACAGCACCGCGTTAGCCAGCTTAGCCTGAACACTGGCATCGCTGAAGGTATATTTCTCGAACTCCTTACAGGCGACGCACCAGTCGGCGTACAAATCCAGCATCACCGGCTTTCCCTGAGCCTGCTGTAGCGCCAGATTGAGTTGATCTACATTACTGATCCGCGTGAAGTTCAGGTGTTGCACCGCTGCCTGCTGTGCGCTGTTGGCGCCAAAGGCCCAGTCTTGCAGCGGTCGTGCGGCGATCACTGCCGCCGCCAGCAGCAATAATTGCAGTGCACGGACCCAACCACGGGAAGTCTTCAGGCTTAACGCAAATGCCCAACCGAAGAACGCCAGGCCGAGCAGGCTCCACAACCGCAGTCCCCACAGATCGCCAATCACTCGCTCCAGCAGGAACACCGGCAGAGCGAGGATCACGAAGCCAAAGGCTTCTTTGACATACTGCATCCATGGGCCGCTGCGTGGCAGCAGGCGGTTGCCGAACAGGGTCACCAGCACCAGCGGGATCCCCATCCCCAGCGCATAGAGATACAAGGTGCCACCACCGGCCCACATATTGCCGCTTTGGGCGATGTACAGCAGGATCGCGCTGAGCGGCGCCGTGGTGCAGGGGGAGCAAATCAGTCCGGCCAGTGCGCCCATCAGGAATACGCCGGGCAGCGAACCGCCTTGTTGGCTGTTACTCCAGCCCGCCAATCGCGTTTGCAGCGAAGAGGGCAACTGCAGCGAATACAGACCGAACATCGACAGGGCCAGCGTGATAAACAGCACTGACAGGCCGATCAATACATACGGGTGTTGCAGCGCCGCCTGGAACTGCAACCCGGCGGCGGCGACTACCAGGCCTAGCACCGTGTAGGTCAGTGCCATGCCCTGCACGTAAACCACCGCCAGCGCCAGTATGCGGCCGCTGCTGTGTGGCTTTTCACGCCCAAGGATGATGCCGGAAATCAAAGGATACATCGGCAACACGCAAGGGGTGAAGGCAATGCCAATACCAATCAGTAGCGCCCACAAAGGGGAGAACGGCAGACTGGCGGGTGCCGGTTCTTCCGGTGCGCTGGCCGGCAGTGCGGTTGAAGCACTCACCGCATCCAGAGGGATCACCCGCGTCTCCGGCGGATAGCAGAAACCCGCTTCGGCGCAGCCCTGATAAGTCACGCTCAGGCTGGCACCGCTGGCCGCCTGTTGCAGTGGGATCGGCAGATTCAGCTGTTGTTTGAAAATGGCAACTTCGCCGAAGAACTCATCCTTGTGGCTCAGCCCGGCCGGCAGCTCAAAGGAGCCTAACGTCGCTTGCTGTGGCACCAGTTTAATCTGCTGGCGATAGAGGTAATAACCGGGGCGGATTTGCCAGTTCAGCGTCAGCTGGTGGTCCTGCTGCTTAAAATCGAAAGCAAAAGCCTGATCGACCGGCACGAACTGGTTGCCGCCGTTCGGGGAGAATAGCGATGCCTGGGCCGCCTGCGGCAAAAAAAACAGGCTGCAAAGCAGGAATATCAATTTAATGAGGCGTTGATCCATAACAGGTAGTCTTTATCTCCAGCCATCACCGGCAGCACCAGCAGCTCGGGCGTTTGATACGGGTGATGTTGTTTCAGGTAGTTGAGCAGGGCGTCTTGATGGCGGCGATCGCTTTTGAACAGCATTTGCACTTCATACTCCTGTTCCAGTTTCCCTTCCCAGTAGTATAACGATGATGCGCCGGGCAGCAGCGTGACGCAGGCCGCCAGTTTTTCCCCCAGAACCCGGGCCGCCAGGTCTTGAGCCGTGCCCTCATCGGGTGCGGTGCAGAGTATGACGACAGCTTCGCAATCAGACATCTTCAGCCCTCTCATCCAGATTATCAGTGGGCACTATACCTTGAAGGGCGGTCGGCTAGAAGGCGAGTTTATCGCCAATGGGGCGGGGGGAGAAACCGGGGCCGCAGCCCCGGTGAAAGCATTACAGCATTACGCTGCCCAGCAGGAAGCCGAACAGCACCGCCAATATCACCCCGATGGTGCCGGGAATAAAGAACGGGTGGTTAAACACAAAACGTCCGATGCGCGTGGTTCCGGTGTCATCCATCTGTACTGCGGCGACCAGCGTAGGGTAGGTCGGCAGGATGAACAGGCCGGAGACGGCGGCAAAGGATGCGACGGCGGTCAATGGCGAGACGTTCAGCGCCAGTGCCATTGGCATCAGTGCCTTGGCGGTAGCGGCCTGAGAGTACAGCAGCGCCGAGCAGAAGAAGAAAATCACCGCCAGCAGCCACGGATGTGATTGGATCACGGTACCCGCAGTCTCTTTGATCCAGTCGATATTGGCCTGTACAAAGGTGTCACCCAGCCAGGCCACGCCCAAAATACAGATACAGGCGCTCATACCGGCCTTAAAGGTGCTGGAGTTGAGCACCATATCGGTATCGACTTTGCACAGCAGGGTGGTCAGGGTGGCGACGCTCAGCATGATGATCAAAATCGCGTTGGTGGTGTTCATCAAGGGTTTTGCCACCAGGCCGAGACCCGGGCTGTTGATGATGGCGTAGGCCACCACGCACAGTACGCCCAACAGGAACAGCAGCACCGAGACTTTGGCGCGTGGTTTGATTTCCACCACCTTGTTGCCGCGCAGGGTAACCAGACCTTCTTCAAGGCGTTTCTGGTAAACCGGATCGTCAGACAGTTTGGAGTCGAACATCCAGCTGACCAGCAGCGACATCAGCACCACGGCGCAGAAGGTAGAAGGCATTACCACCATCAACAAGTGCAGATAGCTGACGCCATGGCCTTCCATCACGGAGGACATGTAGACCACCGCAGCGGAAATGGGGGAGGCGGTGATGGCAATCTGGGCAGATACCACGGCGGTAGATAGCGGACGGCAAGGCTTGATGCCCTGTTCTTTCGCCACTTCGGCAATCACGGGCAAGGCAGAAAGCGAAATATTGCCGGTACCGGCGAAGATAGTCAGAAAATAAGTGACGATCGGCGCCAGAATAGTGATGTGTTTGGGGTTCTTGCGCAGCAGCTTTTCAGTTTGCTGCACCAGATAATCCATCCCGCCTGCGACCTGCATTGCCGAGATCGCGGCAATCACTGCCATGATGATGGAAATGACATCGAACGGAATGCTGCCCGGCTTCACGCCAATCAGTGCCAGGACCAAAACGCCGAGCCCGCCTGCAAATCCAATCCCGATACCGCCCAACCTGGCCCCTAAAAAAATGGCCAGCAGAACGATAACCAATTCTACGGCTAACATAGTGTCTACTCCTCAAAATAAGATTATTTGAAAATAAAAAGTTAAATTTTTGTGGGCGATGGAAAGTAAAAAGGCACGCTATCCAGAGGATTTAGCGTGCCTTTTTGGGCTACCGGGTGTGTCTGTTATTGTTCATTTTCATCCGTATAGCGTTTGGCTTTATAGGCCGGGTGCATCAGGTTCTCCACGGAGAAGATGTCATCCAGCTCGGCTTCGGTCAGCAGACCGCGTTCCAGCACCACTTCGCGTACGCTCTTGCCGGTTTCGGCACAGATCTTCCCGACGATGTCACCATTATGGTGGCCAATGAACGGGTTCAGATAGGTGACGATACCGATAGAATTGAAGACGTAGTGCTCGCAGACTTCTTTATTCGCGGTGATGCCGTTAATGCATTTTTCCAGCAGGTTATAACAGGCGTTGGTCAGGATGTGGATGGACTCAAACATCGCCTGGCCAATCACCGGCTCCATCACGTTCAACTGCAACTGGCCTGCTTCGGCCGCCATGGTAACGCAAGTGTCGTTGCCAATCACCTTGAAACACACCTGATTGACTACTTCCGGGATCACCGGATTCACCTTGGCAGGCATGATAGAAGAGCCCGCCTGCAGTTCCGGCAGGTTGATTTCGTTCAGGCCGGCGCGTGGGCCTGAAGACAGCAGGCGCAGGTCGTTACAGATTTTGGAGAGTTTGACCGCCAAACGTTTCAGCGCGCTGTGCACCATGACGTAGGCACCGCAGTCGGAAGTGGCTTCGATCAAGTCTTCGGCCAGCACGACCGGCAGATTACTGACTTCCGCCAGTTTCTGTACCGCCAATTGCGCGTAACCTTCCGGAGTGTTCAGAGCGGTACCGATCGCCGTGGCGCCCAGGTTCACTTCCAGCAGCAGTTCGGCAGTGCGGTGCAGGTTGCGAGTCTCTTCTTTCAGCAGCACGCTGAAAGCATGGAATTCCTGACCCAGAGTCATAGGTACCGCATCCTGCAACTGGGTGCGGCCCATTTTCAGAATGGTTTCGAATTCTTTGGCCTTGTGGTCAAAACCTTCGCGCAGCTGGTTGATGGCGTCGATCAGCTTTTGGTTGGAAGCGTAAACGGCAATGCGGAAACCGGTAGGGTAGGCATCGTTGGTGGACTGGCATTTGTTGAGGTGATCGTTAGGGTTCAGGTATTGGTATTCGCCTTTCTGATGACCCATCAGTTCCAGGCCGATATTCGCCAGCACTTCGTTGGTGTTCATGTTCAGCGAAGTCCCTGCACCGCCCTGGAACACGTCTACCGGGAACTGATCCATACATTTGCCTTTATCCAGTACTTCATCACAGGCCTGGATGATGACATCGGCGATTTTGCGTGGGATGGTTTTTAGTTCTTTGTTCGCCAGCGCAGCGGCTTTTTTTACCATCACCATGCCACGAACAAACTCGGGCACATCGCTAATTTTGCTATTGCTGATATAAAAGTTTTCAATCGCACGCAGAGTGTGAACACCGTAATAGGCTTCTGCGGGGACTTCACGTGTTCCTAACAGGTCTTCTTCGATACGAATGTTATTTGACATGAGAACCTTCTTTATATTGCTGCCGAATTAATTAATTGTCAGGTAACCAAATTATGTTGCCGAAGGCTTCAGGCGTGAAACGATTAACCACAGTGCCCGTTGCTGCCCAGATCATATGCTGGTTAGTAATAAATGACTGAATCCAGATCACCTTCTTAGCCTTCTAAAATCACGTGTTTCCCGTTCTGTGATCTCATTCACGTTTACTAACTTTAGCAATAAAAAAGGGCCTTTGGTTGAAATGACCATTGGCTGACCCCATTGTATTCAGGTCGGCCGTTTACCGGCCCCTTTTTCGCGTCGTCGCCTCCGTGCGGCGGCGTAGATCTACCAGAGGAGAACCAGGTGCGCTGGTTACCGTTACTGCTGATATTTCTGTTGGCATACATAGAAATATCTCTATTTATCAAAGTCGCCGCCGTCATGGGCGTGGCGATCACCCTGTTGCTGGTGGTGTTCACTTCCTGCGTTGGTATTTCGCTGGTGCGTAATCAGGGCATGAAAACCTTCATGCAGATGCAACAGAAGCTGGCCGCGGGTGAAAGCCCTGCGGCGGAAATGGTGAAGAGCGTTTCACTGGTGTTGGCGGGCTTCCTGCTGCTGGTGCCGGGGTTCTTCACCGACTTCCTGGGTCTGTTGCTACTGCTGCCGCCGGTGCAGAAATCGCTGACGCTGAAGCTGATGCCGCATCTTTCGGTCTATCGTCCTGGCGGTTGGGGACCGGGCGGGGATGCTGCCAACGGCAATACTTTTGACGGCGAGTTTCAACGTAAGAACGACGATCGTTACACGTTGGATCACCAGCCTGACGATCACGACAAACCTAACGATCGATAAAAAAACGCGGCCCAGGCCGCGTTTTTTGCATCCGTAGCCCAGTATGGCCATCAAAAGCGAAAATTTTTTTGTCTGGCCCCTTGAAGGGGGATGGAATGCCCCCATTTCAAATCCCACGAGGCCGGTAATAACAATCCGGTGACAACCCTAAATCTGATAGAGACCTTCTTACAGGAGAGCGTTCAATGAGTATTCGTCCATTGCATGACCGCGTTATCGTCAAGCGCAAAGAAGTTGAATCAAAATCTGCTGGCGGCATCGTTCTGACTGGCTCTGCAGCGGGTAAATCTACTCGTGGTGAAGTAGTAGCCGTTGGTAAAGGACGTGTTCTGGAAAGCGGCAGCATCCAGCCGCTGGATGTGAAAGTTGGCGATATCGTGATTTTCAACGACGGTTACGGCGTGAAAGCAGAGAAGATCGACAATGAAGAAGTGTTGATCATGTCCGAAAGCGACATTCTGGCAATTGTTGAAGCGTAATAACGCTTTATCTTCTGAACTGAACGAGTTGAAGGGAAATACCAATGGCAGCTAAAGACGTAAAATTCGGCAATGACGCTCGCGTGAAAATGCTCCGCGGCGTGAATGTTCTCGCTGATGCAGTAAAAGTGACCCTGGGCCCGAAAGGCCGTAACGTAGTGCTGGATAAATCCTTCGGCGCTCCTACCATCACTAAAGATGGCGTATCTGTTGCTCGTGAGATCGAACTGGAAGACAAGTTCGAAAACATGGGCGCGCAGATGGTGAAAGAAGTTGCCTCTAAAGCGAACGACGCTGCGGGCGACGGTACCACCACTGCAACCGTATTGGCTCAATCCATCATCACCGAAGGCCTGAAAGCAGTGGCTGCCGGCATGAACCCGATGGATCTGAAGCGCGGTATCGACAAAGCGGTTATCGCCGCTGTTGAAGAGCTGAAAAAACTGTCCGTACCTTGCTCTGACTCCAAAGCCATCGCTCAGGTAGGCACCATCTCTGCAAACTCCGACGAAACCGTCGGTAAACTGATTGCAGAAGCGATGGAAAAAGTGGGCAAAGAAGGCGTTATCACCGTTGAAGAAGGCACTGGCCTGCAAGACGAGCTGGATGTTGTTGAAGGGATGCAGTTCGACCGTGGTTACCTGTCTCCGTACTTCATCAACAAACCAGAAACCGGCTCTATCGAACTGGAAAGCCCGTTCATCCTGCTGGCTGACAAAAAAATCTCCAACATCCGTGAAATGCTGCCAGTACTGGAAGCCGTGGCGAAAGCCGGCAAACCACTGCTGATCATTGCTGAAGATGTTGAAGGCGAAGCGCTGGCTACCCTGGTGGTTAACACCATGCGCGGCATCGTGAAAGTGGCTGCGGTTAAAGCACCTGGTTTCGGCGACCGTCGTAAAGCCATGCTGCAGGACATCGCTACCCTGACTGGCGGTACCGTAATCTCTGAAGAGATCGGTCTGGAGCTGGAAAAAACTACCCTGGAAGATCTGGGTACGGCTAAACGCATCGTGATCAACAAAGACACCACTATCATCATCGATGGTAATGGTGAAGAACCTGCGATTCAGGGCCGTGTGTCCCAGATTCGTCAGCAGATCGAAGAAGCAACTTCTGATTACGACCGTGAAAAACTGCAAGAGCGCGTAGCAAAACTGGCTGGCGGCGTTGCGGTAATCAAAGTCGGTGCAGCTACCGAAGTTGAAATGAAAGAGAAGAAAGCTCGCGTTGAAGATGCTCTGCACGCAACCCGTGCTGCAGTAGAAGAAGGCGTGGTTGCTGGTGGTGGTGTTGCACTGATTCGTGCAGCGTCCAAACTGGGTGAACTGCGTGGCGTGAACGAAGATCAGAACGTGGGTATCAAAGTTGCGCTGCGCGCAATGGAGTCCCCACTGCGTCAGATCGTTCTGAACTGCGGCGAAGAGCCATCTGTTGTTGCTAACACCGTGAAAGCGGGCGAAGGTAACTACGGTTACAACGCAGCAACTGAAGAATACGGCGACATGATCGCGATGGGTATCCTGGATCCAACCAAAGTAACCCGTTCTGCTCTGCAGTACGCGGCTTCTGTGGCTGGCCTGATGATCACCACCGAGTGCATGATCACCGACCTGCCAAAAGGCGACGCTCCTGATTTAGGCGGCGCTGGCGGTATGGGTGGCATGGGCGGCATGGGCGGCATGATGTAATCATCCCCCACACGTTTGTGTGCTGAAAACCCCGGTCAATTGGCCGGGGTTTTTTTATGCTCTGTGGGATCAGTCTTCCGCAGGTGCAGTGGCTTTTTGCTGACTATTGAAGAACAGAAATGCCGGATACTCGCTCTCGTGGGTACTCAAGGCCGCCTCTTTACCGTAATTGGTTGTGACGCAGAAGGATATTTCTCGAGCACCTCTGGCCCATGCGGCTTTGATTACGTTGCTAATATCCTCCGAGTTGCGATAGTCGCCATTTGCGCCCACCCAGGAACGTGAAACTTGTCTCCCACCGCAGGCTGGGGCATTACGCTGGGTCAAAGTCTCTTCATCCCACTCGGTGCTGGTCTCATAGAAACGCAGCATGTGGCTTGAGTTATCGTTGATATTGCTGCTGTGGAAACGCAGGAAAATACCATTGTAGGGCACTCCGTCCAGCTCTTTTTCTTCGGGCAGCTTGAATTTGAAATAGGCGGTTTTACGTTTTTCCGGTGAGTCATCAGTGCCATATTGGGTCAGCATGCGGGGTTCACTGCCGTAGTTGGCATTGGCAAACTCGCCACCGAGCGTATAGCTGTCGGCGATCGCCGGCTCGTAGAGACTTGGCAGGTTTTTATCGCACAGGACGTCGCTATTAAGACAGTGATGGGTGGCATATTTTAGGGTGTTCTCACGCCAGCCATTAAAGAAATCAGCATGAGCGGTGTACAGACTGCCCCATTTGGGCTCAACCCGTCCCCCGGTGATGGTAGGGTTCATCGATAACCGCAGGGCTGAGAGTTTGGTTCCGTTAGGGAGTACGTAAGCAATATTCATCTGCAGCAGCGGAATTTTAACCGGGTAGTTGGATGGGCAAACGCCGTCTACATCATATACCGCATTGCGTGGCCCATGATGCGGAGGGGCCAGGTGTTTGCCGTCCCAGCAGTTGGGGAAGGAAAATGCCAGGTTAAATTGCGTGCGACCATCGCCATAGGTTGGACAGGTTTCCAAAGGATCCCGGGTGTAATGGCCACCCTCATCCGTTTTACAAAAATAAAGGACGCCTTCTTTGGCACTGCTGCTTTCGTGTTGCCCGACCATTAACTGCAAGCCTTTGGGAAAAGCGACCACCGGATAGCGGGTATCGGCATTACGGTAGTAGGTTTTCATATGATCAGGCTCAATGATCTCCCCGTTGGTGGTATCCAACATTTGTGGTGCCCAGTAGGCGGATCCATCGGCCATTGAAGTGCAGGTGTTATCCGGCTTGGCCATCAGTGAATCTACCGTGCTATAGGCATTGGCCTCTTTGTTACCAAAGAAATCGTGCACCATGGATTCCCCCGGGCGGCCAAATGCCATCATCGGATCGTCCGGTAAGGTATGGGACAACAGGCATTCAATATTGAATTGTCCCATGCCCTTTTCTGCTGTACCGCCTTCGGCATGAGCCGCACCGCTGAGCGCCAGCATTACGCCGCTGGAAAGGAGAAGTAACCCTTTGTTTTTTTGCCCGTTCATATTAAGAATATCCCTCGATGATTGAGTCCATAAAACAGAATAAAAAGGAGAATGGAGCTTTGGCGTCAAGGTGGCACAAAATTGAGATCGGGTAGTCTCAAATTCGATGAATATAAGGTTTTTTAAGTTGTTGGGTTCTTATTAACCCTGAAAATCAACTCATCGGGATGGGATAAACGTGGATTGATGGGTATTTGCGTGCTTAGTCGCACTGTATTTGATGATATTTTTGCAGACCAGGCTGATTTAGCTGGTAAACTGATCTTTCATCAGCTGTCGCTCAAGACGTTGGCCTGGCACCAGTGGCAACGGATGCTTAAGAGATGGCATCGCTTTCTGATAAGCTTTTGCGAAATTCTCAATATCATATGGGGAACAAGATGCGGATTAAAGCCTTACTGGGTCTTTCGGCAGCTGTGCTGCTGGCAGGTTGCAGCAGCACCAATGAACTGTCCGCCGCAGGTCAGCAGGTTAAATTTACCGACACCAAACCGGCAGCAGAGTGCCAGCTGGTTGGCGAAGTGACTGGCACCCAGAGCAACTGGTTGTCCGGTAACGGGGGTG
Source organism: Serratia myotis (assembly GCF_027474885.1). Classification (NCBI taxonomy): domain Bacteria; kingdom Pseudomonadati; phylum Pseudomonadota; class Gammaproteobacteria; order Enterobacterales; family Yersiniaceae; genus Serratia; species Serratia myotis. Next base: position 348,249 of record NZ_CP099707.1, read on the forward strand.
AAGGCAGCTCCATGCGTGGCGCGGCAAACGATCTGCGCAACAAGGCCGCAGCGATGGGCGGCAATGTGATTTATGGCGCAACCAGCCCAAGTCAGAACCTGCTTTCAAGCTTTGCCCCGCTGGACAGCAAAATGGCCGGCCAGGTTTATAAGTGCCCGTAACGGCCTAATGAGCAACTCGTAACATAAAAAAGAGGCATGCCCCGGCATGCCTCTTTTTGTATCTGCAATATATCCGTCAGTCAGTCTTGCATCAGGTGCAGATCGAGAGGGGTTTTGCTTGGCTTTCCGCCGACTTCGCGGGTCAAACGCGGCACCAAATAGCCGGAAACCTTGCTCAACAGTGCCTGCATGATAGCGCGCGCCTCGTCGTCGCTGACCATAAAGTGCGCTGCACCCTGCACCTTATCCAGCACGTGGATGTAATAAGGCAGAATACCAGCGTCAAACAGTGCGTTGCTCAGGGCCGCCAGCGTATCGGCATCGTCATTGATACCGCGCAGCAGCACGCTTTGATTCAGCAGCGTGACGCCAGCCAGACGCAGTTGTGCCATGCTGGCCTGCAGCTCGCGGTCAATTTCATTGGCATGGTTGATGTGGGTGACCATCAGTACCTGAAGACGCGACGCCGACAGCCGCCGACACAGCTCTGGAGTAATACGCGCCGGGATAACCACGGGCAAACGCGTGTGGATACGCAGGCGTTTTAGATGCGTAATGGCTTCAAGTTCACCGATCAACCAGTCCAGTTCGTGGTCCTTTGCCATCAGTGGATCACCACCGGAGAAAATAATCTCATCCAGTTCCGGGTGTTGACGGATATAATCCAACGCCTGACGCCAGTTGGCCTTATTGCCCTGGTTGTCCTGATACGGAAAATGGCGGCGGAAGCAGTAGCGGCAGTTGACCGCACAGCCGCCTTTAACCAGCAGCAAAGCGCGATTACGGTATTTATGCAGCAGTCCTGGCACCACGCTACGCTGTTCATCCAGCGGATCGGTGGTGAAGCCGGGGGCGTTGATGAATTCCTCGCTGACGGTCAGTACCTGACGCAACAGCGGGTCATTGGCATCACCCGGACGCATGCGTGCAGCGAAGGCGCGAGGGACGCGCAACGCAAAGAGCTGGCGTGCTTCGCGGCCCTGTGGCAGTTCCGGATGCGTATTCAGTGACAAAAGCTGCAGTAATTCATCGGGATCGGTAATAACATCGGCGAGTTGATGCAACCAATCTTCTCTATATGCCGTATTTTGGGTTATAATGTGTGCCATTTTTTTGGCTAAGCTACCAGTTTAAATATTCAGAGGGCCATCATGGCGACTTATTCTAGCAACGATTTCCGTCCGGGTCTTAAAATCATGTTCGAGGGCGAACCTTACGCTATCGAATCCAGTGAGTTCGTTAAGCCGGGCAAGGGCCAGGCGTTTGCGCGCGTTAAAATGCGTCGTCTGCTGACCGGCAGCCGCGTTGAAAAAACCTTTAAATCTACCGACTCTTGCGAAGGCGCAGACGTGGTAGATACCAACATGAACTACCTGTACAACGACGGTGAGTTCTATCACTTCATGCATCCAGAAACTTTCGAGCAGCACGGGGTTGAAGAAAAAACCGTATCTGACGCGGCAAAATGGCTGCAAGATAACGCGGAATGTATCGTTACCCTGTGGGATGGTCGTCCTATCGCAGTTCAGCCACCGAACTTCATCGAAGCTGAAATCACTGATACCGACCCAGGCCTGAAAGGCGATACTGCCGGTACCGGCGGCAAGCCTGCAACCCTGAGCACCGGCGCAGTAGTTAAAGTGCCATTGTTCGTACAGATTGGCGAAGTTGTCCGTGTTGACACCCGCTCTGGCGAATACGTTTCACGCGTAAAATAAGTTTCAAAACAAAGGAGCCCAGCGTGGCTCCTTTGTTTACCCCTCCCGCATATTGTTGGCAGAATCCACATAATGAAGAAAACTCTGTTGGCCATTATCTCCCTGTTGTTACTGATGTCCCTTAGCGGGTGTAATACTTTCCGTGGCTTCGGTGAAGACGTTCAGCACCTCGGCGGCGCTATCTCGCGAACAGCCAGTTAATAAGTATCAAATGCACTAATGTAATAGTGCGAAATAAGACCGTTTTAAACAGCAACTCCCGCTGATATTTACTAAGCTTAGAAAGCCGTACTTTTTCCTCACTGACAAATAAGGGCTTTCATATGCTGAAGAAAAGTATTATCGCGATTTTCTCTTTGATGATCTTAACCTCATTGACCGCATGCAATACCACTCAGGGCGTAGGCGAAGATATTCAGGCTGGCGGTAAGGCCATCCAGCGTAGCGCGCAATAACTTACCTTGCTGATTTCTGCGGTATTCCGCGAACCGCCACGAACAGGCATCGTCGTGGGATACCGTTTCCCCTGCTGAACTTCCTCCTGCAAGCACCTTTGTGCTGTTATCCTCTCCAGCGGAAGGTATAATCTCTGCGCATATCACAACGCTAAACGGGACGACCTGTTTACGCATCTGCATTCGGGGACGACCCCATCGTAATGGAGCCTGTTACATGGCTTGGATTATTCTGCTTATTGCCGGTTTACTTGAAGTGGTTTGGGCTATCGGCCTGAAATACACCCATGGTTTTACCCGCCTGACCCCCAGCCTTATCACTATTGCCGCCATGGTGGTCAGTATGCTGTTGTTGGCGCATGCGATGAAAACGTTGCCTGCCGGCACGGCCTACGCGGTATGGACCGGTATTGGTGCAGTAGGGGCAGCGATTATGGGGATGGTGTTACTGGGCGAATCAACCAATATTGCGCGCATTCTCAGCCTGTGCCTGATCGTTGTTGGCATACTCGGGCTGAAGTTCAGCAGTCACTGATTGTGCGACTGTTTTACCCAAATCAGCTTATCGATAGCAAAGCCGTTGTTCTTCGCGGTTTGTAATAACCTGTCGCGTGTGGCAGCGTCCAGCTCTGGCGTGCGCGACAGGATCCACAAGTAATCCCGGTTCGGGCCGCAGACCAGCGCGTAGCGGTAATCCGTATCCAACTCAATCACGTTATACCCGCCATAGAAAGGCCCAAAGAACGACACTTTTAGCGCAGCCACCTGCGGTGAGCCAATGAAATAGGCTTTGCCGGTGCTTTCTTGCCACTGTTGTTTTTGCGTATTAAAGCCACGGTTAATCACTTTCAGGCCGCCATCTTCGCGTGGGGTGTAATTGGCGGTGACCTGTTCAAGGCCACGTTCGAAGCGGTGGTCAAGGCGAGCGATTTCGTACCAGGTTCCAAGATAGCGCTGGCTGTCGAAATTATTCACTACTTTGACGTCCTTCGGCGGGGAAACGCTGCAAGCGACAGAGAGCACGGCGGAAAGCATCACACAAAGTTTTGACCAGAAATGCATGGGTGACTCCTGTTTACCTGATTGAGTTAAACAGTGTAGCCCAAAGGCAGGGCTGGCGACCTACGAAAGTGGGCCGCCAGAAGGGGTTTACAGGGTCACTACGCCGATAACGGTCACGACGCTGAGGATTGCTGCCAGGCCGTAGAATACCCATTTGCCGGCTGGCACATGGATTTTCAGATCATGCATCGCATGGTGGATACGGTGAAGACCGCACCACAGCGGCAGGATAATCATCAGCAGCAGGAACAGGCGGCCGATCAGGCTTTGGCAGAATGCCAGTACGCGGTCGTAGCCCAGCGCATCGCCGGGAAACAACCCCAGCGGCAGCAGAATGCCGACCAACAGTACGATAGCGGGGGCAATGATCGCTCCCCACATGCCGCCGGCGCCGAATAATCCCCAGAAAACCGGTTCGTCTGAGCGTTTAGGTGCTTGATTTATCATGTTTCCTCCGGATTACACCAAGGCCACGGCCAGGATGACCACGCTGGCGATCAGGGTCACCGCCCACAGCGTTTTCACTATGGGCCCCGGGCCCATTTTCTCGCTGTTGACCACTATATTGGCGGCTTTCGGCGCCAAATCGAACCAGGTCTTGGTATGCAGCAGCGCGGCCAGCAGGGCGACGACGTTAATCAGCAGTACCAGCGGGTTTTGCAGAAAACCGACGAAACCCGCCCAGCTGTCCACGCCGCCTTTCAGCGCAAAGACACCGTAGATCAGCACGATACTGAACCAGACTGCCGGTACCGAGGTACTTTCTCGCAGCATATAGAAACGGTAGAAGCCGAGCTTTTGCCACCAGGTCGGCGTCATGGTGCGCACATAGGGCTTACGTTGTGTTGTCATTACTGTTTATCTCCCTTATTGCGGCTTCAGCATGGCGATCATGAAGTCTTTGGCACTCTCTACCTTGCCCTGCTGAATAGCAGCGGCCGGGTCGACGTGCTTCGGACAAACTTCAGAGCAGTAGCCGACAAAGGTACAACTCCAGACGCCGTTTTCACCATTGAGCTGCGCCATACGCTGTTTCTGGCCGTGATCGCGGTTATCCAGGTTGTAGCGGTGCGCCAGAGTGATGGCCGCCGGGCCGATAAACTCTGGATTCAGACCGAACTGCGGGCAAGCGGCATAGCACAGGCCGCAGTTGATGCAGCCGGAGAACTGGTGATACTTGGCCATCTGCGCCGGCGTCTGCACGTTAGGGCCATCTTCCGGTTTGCGGTTATTGCCGATGATGTAAGGCTTAATCGCTTCCAGACTTTCGATAAAGTGGGTCATATCGACCACCAGATCGCGTTCAATCGGGAAGTTGCCCAACGCTTCTACCTTCATGCCGCCGGTATATTCGCGCAGGAAGGTTTTACAGGCCAGCTTCGGCACCCGGTTGACCATCATGCCGCACGAGCCGCAGATTGCCATGCGGCATGACCAGCGGTAGGAAAGGTCGGGGGCCAGGTTATCCTTGATGTAGCCCAAGGCGTCGAGCAACGAGGTTTGCTCATCATAAGGCACCGCGAAGGTCTCGAAATGCGGCTCAGAGTCGCGTTCCGGGTTATAGCGCATGACCTCGATTTTCAGCGTGTTCATCTCAGCCATTTGCCTGCTCCTTATCCTTTTTATCCTGCGCTTCGGCTTCAGCGCCGTACACACGTTTGGCCGGTGGCAGTTTGGTGATCTTCACGTCGCTGTATTCCAGGCGGGGTGCGCCGTTCGGGTTATGGAACGCCAGCGTATGCTTAAGGAAGTTCACGTCGTCACGTTCGGTACAGCCTTCGTCCAGACGCTGGTGAGCACCGCGGGACTCTCTGCGGTTTAAGGCGGAGTGCGCCATGCATTCGGCCACGTCCAGCCCGTAACCCAGCTCGATGGTGTACAGCAGATCGGTATTGAACACGCTGGAGCTGTCGGTAATTTTGACGCGCTTAAAGCGTTCTTTCAGCTCAGCCAGTTTATCGACGGTTTTCTGCATCAGTTCCGGTGTACGGTAAATACCGCAGCCTTCTTCCATCGACATGCCCATCTCGTCGCGGATTTTGGCCCAGTTTTCGTTGCCTTCCTGCTTCATCAGGTTGTTCAGCCGGGTTTCGACGTCGCGCCCTTGAGCATCCAGGGCACTGCCGTTGGCTGGGCCGGTTTCCAGCGCGCGGCGAGCGGCTTGCTCTCCGGCCACCCGGCCGAACACCACCAGTTCCGCCAGTGAATTGGAACCCAGGCGGTTGGCGCCGTGCAGGCCGACGGAGGAACATTCGCCGACGGCAAACAGCCCCTTGATGCGGGTTTCGCAGTTTTGATCGGTTTCAATGCCGCCCATGGTGTAGTGCGCGGTTGGGCGCACCGGGATCGGCTCTTTCACCGGATCGACACCGACGTAGGCTTTGGCCAGTTCACAGATGAACGGCAGGCGTTCCAGCAGTTTCTTCTCACCCAGGTGACGCAGGTCGAGATAGACCACATCACCACGTGGGGTAGGGACGGTGCGACCGGCACGCCATTCGTGCCAGAAGGCCTGCGAGACTTTGTCACGCGGACCCAGCTCCATGTATTTGTTCTTTGGCTCACCCAGCGGAGTTTCCGGACCCATGCCGTAGTCCTGCAGGTAACGATAGCCGTCTTTGTTTACCAGAATACCGCCTTCACCACGGCAGCCTTCGGTCATCAGGATACCGGAACCCGGCAGGCCGGTAGGGTGATATTGGACGAACTCCATATCACGCAGGGGGATGCCGTGGTGGAACGCCATGCCCATACCATCACCGGTGACGATGCCGCCGTTGGTGTTATAGCGATACACGCGGCCGGCACCGCCGGTCGCCATGATCACGGCATTGGCGCGGATCTGTACGCGAGTGCCTTCCATCATGTTCATCGCTACCAGGCCGCGGGCCTGGCCATCATCTACCAGAATATCCAGTACAAAGTGCTCGTCGAAACGCTGGATTTGCGGGTATTTGAGGGAGGTTTGGAACAGGGTGTGCAGCATGTGGAAGCCGGTTTTGTCGGCGGCGAACCAGGTGCGTTCAATCTTCATGCCGCCGAAGCGACGTACGTTGACCGAACCGTCTTCTTTACGGCTCCATGGGCAGCCCCATTGTTCAAGTTGGGTCATTTCGCGCGGGCAGTTGTGAACGAAATGGTCGACCACATCCTGCTCACACAGCCAATCGCCCCCGGCAACGGTGTCGTTGAAGTGGTAGTCGAAGCTATCGTGATCCTGAGTGACGGCGGCGGAGCCTCCTTCAGCGGCCACCGTATGGCTGCGCATCGGGTAGACTTTTGAGATAAGCGCGATTTTCAGTTGGGGGTTGGCTTCCGCTGCGGCTATTGCTGCACGTAAACCAGCACCCCCGGCCCCAATAATGGCAAGATCGGCGTTAAAGGTTTGCACTGCATTCCTCCAATATTCTTGTTAAGAACGGCAAATTAAATATCTATGCTTAATATTTATAAAAATTCTTCGGGTGCTAACTAACTGAGTTCATTATCGTTGCATTAACACTAAGGATAGATATCTCCCACCAATAATGTGGAATTAACTATACCTAAAGTTAAGTAGAAGAAATTTGATGTGATCGATTGTTTTGCCTTTTAACCGCTGGCCGGAAGGATAATTTACTGCCAGCAGGATTTAACGTTTATTCACCTTTTATTAACCTTATTACTAACGCTTTATCAGTTAATGGCTCGGTTAAAAGCGTCCTGCCTGTTAAGAATTTGTTTGCATGCCGGGATACGAGTAGACTGCATCCCCTGTTTGATTTCGGAGTAATTACCATGAGCGAAACGGCAAGCTGGCAGCCAAGTGCACCCATCGCCAATTTGTTGAAGCGCGCAGCGATCCTGACTGAGATCCGGCGTTTCTTCGCCGATCGTGGCGTGTTGGAAGTTGAGACGCCAACCATGAGCCAGGCGACGGTCACCGATATCCACCTGTTCCCGTTCCAGACGCGTTTTGTCGGGCCCGGCGCGGCGGATGGCCTGACGCTGTACATGATGACCAGCCCGGAATACCACATGAAGCGGCTGTTGGCGGCGGGTAGCGGTCCGATCTATCAGATGGGACGTAGTTTCCGTAATGAGGAAGCCGGCCGTCACCACAACCCTGAATTCACCATGCTGGAGTGGTACCGTCCGCATTACGACATGTACCGGCTGATGAACGAGGTGGACGATCTGCTGCAGCAGGTGCTGGATTGCGACAGCGCGGAAACTCTGTCATATCAGCAAGCTTTCTTGCGTCATCTGGATATCGATCCGCTGTCAGCGGAAAAGGCGCAGCTACGTGAAGCGGCGGCCAAGCTTGATCTGAGTAACATTGCCGATACCGAAGAAGATCGCGATACGCTGTTGCAGTTGTTGTTCACCGTCGGCGTGGAGCCGCACATTGGCCGTGACAAGCCGGCGTTCGTGTATCACTTCCCGGCCAGCCAGGCATCGCTGGCGGAGATCAGCACCGAAGATCACCGGGTAGCGGAGCGTTTCGAGGTTTATTTCAAAGGTATTGAGCTGGCGAATGGCTTCCGTGAACTGACGGACAGCCGCGAGCAAGGTCAGCGCTTTGCACAGGACAACCGCAAGCGTGCGGAACGTGGCCTGCCACAGCACCCGATTGATAACAACCTGCTGGATGCTTTGCAGCACGGCATGCCTGAATGCTCCGGTGTGGCGTTAGGGGTTGACCGCCTGGTGATGCTGGCGTTGGGGGCCGAGAGCCTGAGTGAAGTGATTGCCTTCCCGGTTGGGCGCGCGTAACCGCGATACCCGTCGTCTTTCAAGCTGCAGCGTTGTTACCTGCACTAGCTCACCCCAGTTACTTACTCAAGTAAGCGCCTGGGGATGAGCGAGCTGGGCGCCTAGCTGCAACTTGAAAGCCATAGGGTATATTGTGGTGGTAAAAGGGTTCGGTGTTGCATTGCACGCCGAACCCTTTTTGCATTCTGCGCTTACAGACTGCCCGATTCGCGTTTGGTGTTTGGCGCTGGCGTTGACGGCGGAGTACGGCCATTACTGGTCAAGCGCGATAGCGTCTCGCTGCGTACCTGGAACGGTGGGTATGGCAGTGTAATGCCATGCTCGCGGTAACCGGCCAGAATCAACTGATGGATCTCGTGGCGTAGCGGCATGCGGTGACCCATCTCGGCGGCGTAAATACGCAGCTCAAAGATTTGGATACCCTGCTGTAGATCGACCAGATATACCTCTGGTGCCGGGGTATCCAACACCAGCGAACAGCGCTCGGCGGCGTTGGTCAGGATCTTGGTCACCTCTTCGCTGTTGGCTTCTCCCGGCGCCGGCACCGTCAGTACTACACGGGTCAGGTTGTCCGACAGCGACCAGTTAATGAACTGCTCGGTGATAAACGCCTTGTTCGGCACAATGATCTCTTTGCGATCCCAATCCGAAATGGTGGTGGCGCGAGTATTGATCTTGGTAACGCTGCCGGTCAGGTTGCGGATCGTTACGGTATCGCCGATGCGGATCGGTTTTTCGAACAAAATGATCAGGCCGGAGATAAAGTTGGAGAAGATCTCCTGCATACCGAAGCCCAACCCCACGCTGAGCGCGGTCACGACCCACTGTAGTTTCGACCATTCAATGCCGATCCACGAGAAGCTGAGCAGGGCGCCGAACAGCAACAGTAGGTACTTGGTGATGGTGGTAATGGCATAGCCGGTGCCTGGCGTCAGATCCAGGTGTTGCAGTACCGCCAGCTCCAGCAGCGCCGGCAGGTTACGTACCAACTGCATGGTGACAATCAGCACCAGAATGGCGATTAACACCGCACCCAGGGTAATCGGATGCGCGGTATCCACCCCATTGACCGTCGAGCTGACGTTCCACAGGGTGATATTTTCCAGGAAGCTAAAGGCGGAATGGATCTCTGACCACAGCACGATCACCGACACCAACGCGATCATCGTCAGGATCGAACGGACCAGCCGCAACGACTGGGCGCTGATGGTGTCCAGATCGATCTCCGAATCATCCAGGTCCATCGAACCTTCGGTACTGTTAGGCGTGTGTGAGCTTTCTTCCTCACCGCGAGCACGCTGGGCCAGGATATCGGCGCGGCGCTGCTTGGCACGGTCAAAGGCGATACGCCGCCGCTGGATCAGCATCCAGCGGCGAATAATATGGTAAATCACCAGCAGGAAGAACCAGATGGCGACCGAGGTTTCCAGACGCGCCAGCAGCGCCTGTGAAGTGGTCAGGTAGCCGACGGCCGAGGCCAGCGCTGCCAAAACCGGTGCCGACAGCAGCAGTCCCCACAGCGCGGTGTTGACCATGTTCTCGCCGGAGCCTTTCTTGTCCAGATACAGCGGGATCCCGGCGCGTTTCAGGCTGTTGGTCACGAGAGCCAATGCCAGACACAGCAAGATGAAGCACAGCCGGCCAAGGGTATTGGCAAATTCACGTTCTTTCAGGCTGTCGAAGGTGATCAGCGCCATGATCAGCGGCACGATCAGCCAGATCGACATTTTGTAGTAACGCATGGCGCGCGAAACCTGTTTCGCCGGCCAGCGGAAATGCACGATAAACAGCCCTTGTGGATGGGCGAAGGCGGCGCAGATCATACAGACCCACAAGATCGGCAACGTGGCGGTGACGCCCTTGCCGATGGCTTCGGCTACCGGGTAGTTCCAGGCACTTTGCAGGCCAAAGCCGAGCGCAGCCCACAGTACCGGCAGCGGCAGCGCCACCAGAATCGACCAGAACACGGTGCGTACCGTCAGGAAGAACTCATCCTGAGTGACTTTGCCCACCCGGCTGCTGGCGCGTGTCAGGAAGGCGTGGTAGTGCTTGCGGGAACTGATGCTGAAAATCACCAGCAGCAGGGCGCCGAAAATGGGGATCAGCGTTTCTTTGCTGGTGACCATCATCATAAAGGCGCCGCCGAGCTGCGACAGCGTATCCAGTGACAGTAACAGGGTGAGATCGTGCGCCACGTTAATCGGGTAGGACAGGTTGATCGGATTAATGTCCGGTACCCAGAACAGATAGCGGTGGGTGGCGTCCCGGATTTCGTTCAGCGCTTCAATCAGCTGGGTGTTGGCGACTTTCAGCTTGGTCAGTTCGAGAATTTGGGTATCACAACCCGAGAGCAGTGAATTCAGCAGTTCGCGCTGGGTACGCAACTGGGCGTCAACGATACGCCGTTCCGCGCTGGTCAGCTCACTGCCGTCGTCGCGCTTAAACTCACGCTGTGAGAGCTTCTCCAGCTGGCTTTCAAACTGCAGCCGTTGCACGCGGAGTTGGGCCATATCACCGTCCAACTGCTGCGGCTTGGGCATTTCCGGCAGTGTCGCCACCTGGGCACGCAGGGTTTCACCTAGCGCCGATGAGGAGCCGAGCCACTGGGCTTGTTCGATAATGGTGCTTAATGCCTGGCGCACCTGCAGCGTTTGCGCGGCAGCCTGACGTTGTTGGGATGAGATCAGATCCATGCGCTGGGCCTGATTGTTCAACGCGGCGGAAAGCTCGCGGTTGATCTGTAGCTGCTGGCTGATGCTTTTCGGCAGGTCACCGTTCTGCTCGGCCAGCTGCTCGGTTTTTTCCAGTGCCAGTTCGGCTTCACGCTGCCGCTGGGCATTGAGGTTATTACGCAGCGCCTGCAGCTGGATGTCGATTTTCTCGTGGCGCTTTTTGTAGACCTCGGCGCGCATCCGCGCCAGTTCCTGGCGATTATTGGCCGACAGTTGTGCCAGTTCGAGTTCATCGACTTTGGCCTTGCGCGCAGCAGCTTCGGTCTGCAATAACGCCAGCGCGGCCTGAGCATGCGGGGTGGTCGGATTGGCAGGCTGGGCCTGCAGGCGGCGCTGTACTTCCGTCAGCGCCCGGCGAGCATCGGTCTGCTGCTGAGGCAATTGGCCGAGAGAATCGCTGATTTCCCGCGTTCGCTCCTGTTCCTGCTGTAACAGACGAGCCTGTTCCAGCAGCAGGCTGCTGGTTTGCAGGATCTGCTGCTCGAGATCGCTGGCCGGCAGGTTATCGCCGTTCGGCAAGATCTTACTGTCTTCCACCACCAGTTGACGGCGCAGTTCCTGCGTCATCTTCGGGAAATCGTCGATCACCCGCTGATACTGCTCAACGCGGGTCAACGACTCTTTGCGTTCCGATAACCAGTTAAGGGCGCTCTGCAGCGCCTCAGTGGTTTCCGCCTGATTAGGCGCGTTCTTGGTGCTCTCTACCTGCTTCAGCTCCTGTTTAAGCTGATTTTCGGTAGGCACCGTGGCTGCCAGCACCGATTGAGACAATAAACAACCGAGCAATAGCGTGATAATCAGGCGCACAGTATCAATTCCCTTAGATCTGCGGTGTTTGTGCGGCGGCAGGTACAGCCGGGATTTCTGCGAAGGCCTCGCCCATGCGGGTTACGGTGCCGTTGTTCAACTGCGGGGCAAACTGCACGCTGCCTGGGGTAAACAGGTTGATGACCGTTGAGCCCAGCTTGAAGCGGCCCATTTCTGCCCCTTTCTCCAGTGCGATAGCGCCTTCAGAGCCTTCTGCCGGATAGGTCCAGCGTTTGATGATCCCTTCGCGCGGTGGTGTAACGGTGCCGGCCCAAACGGTTTCGATGCTGCCAACGATGGTGGCACCCACCAGGATTTGCACCATGGGGCCGATGGCGGTATCGAATACGCAGATCACACGCTCATTGCGGGCAAACAGATTTGGCACGTTGGCGGCAGTCAGCGGGTTGACGGAAAACAGGTCGCCCGGGACGTAAATCATTTCGCGCAGCACGCCGTCGCACGGCATATGCACGCGGTGATAATCACGCGGTGCCAGGTAAGTGGTGGCGAACAGGCCATTGCGGAACGGCTCGGCCAGCATGTAGTTGCCGGCCAGCAGTGCTTCCAGGCTGTAGTAATGGCCTTTTGCCTGGAAAATCTGGTCGTCGTTGATTGGGCCGAGTTGGCTAATCGCACCGTCGGCAGGCAGCGCCAGCCAGTTGGCATCGCTGATGATAGGACGCGCGCCATCACGCAGCGGGCGCACAAAGAATTCGTTGAAGCTGGCGTAAGAACTCAGCTCTGGGTGTTGCGACTCTTGCATATTCACACGGTAGTAACGGGCGAATGCCTTCAGTACCAACTGGGTCAGCCAACCGGCTTTTTTATCCGCGCCCCAGCCAGCCAGACGGGTCAGCGCCAGCTTGGGTAACCAATACTGCAATTTAATTTTGATGCTATCCAGCACATTAACCTCGTGAATCGGGGTAAAGGGCGCGCATTGTAACCGTGGCTCCGCCACAGTCAACGCCGCCCGGTATTATCAGCCTGCGGCGTCGGTAAAGTTCTTGCGAACCTTCACGGATGCCATGCTTTCCAGAATGCGATGGTAGTTTTCAAAACGCTCTTTCGCGATATCGCCTTTCTCCATCGCCCCGCGGATGGCGCAGCCTGGGTCGGTGTCGTGGCGGCAGTCGCGGAATTTACAACCGCCCAAATAGTCACGGAATTCGACATAGGCTTGAGTCACTTGTTCCGGCTCCAGATGCCACAGACCAAACTCACGCACACCCGGTGAATCGATCACATCGCCGCCGTGCTGGAAATGGTACAGCCGCGCGGCGGTGGTGGTATGTTGCCCGAGGCCTGAGACATCGGAAACCTGATTTACCAGAATTTGCTTATCGCTCGGTGGCAGCAGGGCATTCAACAGGCTGGATTTGCCCACCCCGGACTGGCCGGCAAAGATACTGATACGATCAACCAGCGCTTGTTCAAACGCCTCCATGCCTTCACGCGTCTGGCTGGAGACTTCCAACACCCGATAGCCGATATGGCGATAGATATCCATCATGCCGTCGACGTGCTTGCGTGCTTCGGCATCCAGCAGATCGATTTTGTTCAGTACGATCAGCGGTTCGACCTCCAGTGTTTCACAAGCCACCAGGTAGCGGTCGATCATATTCAGTGACAGCTCTGGCAGAATTGCGGAAACGATGACGATCTGATCGATATTGGCAGCGATGGGTTTCACGCCGTCGTAAATGTCGGGACGATTCAGGACGGAAGTGCGTTCATGCACGGCCTCGACGATGCCTTTGACCCCTGCATGGGTGCCGACGCCTGGGCGCCACACTACGCGATCGCCAGTCACCAGCGAACGCAATGTCCGGCGGATATTGCAGCGGTGCTGGGTGCCATCCGCGGCTTCAACGTCGGCGTGCATGCCGAAACGGCTGATGACGATGCCGTCTTGCGGCTCGCCCAGTTGGGAATCATCCAATTCCGGTTTCTTATCTGTGCGTTTCAGACGACGTTGATGGTTCGCCTGCACGCGGCGTTCTTGACCTTTGGACAGTTTGTTCTTGCTCACTGCGCCTCACTTGAATCCGCTTTATCGCTCATGGCGACCAAAACGACTATGATACACGCTATTTTATATTAAATAACCGTTGTTAGCCGCTACGCGCAGCGGACCTCCGTCGGTAAATAGCCAGCGCCGGTCGCCGCCTTGTCTGCAGTTTGTTTATCTTTTGGCTTTTACGCAGGAAATATCATGACAGGAAACGAAAATAACCTGATTTGGATCGATCTGGAGATGACCGGATTGGATCCTGAACGCGATCGTATCATCGAGATCGCTACATTGGTCACTGACGCCAATCTGAACATTCTTGCGGAAGGGCCGGTGATCGCCGTGCATCAATCCGATGAGCAGCTTGGCCTGATGGATGACTGGAACGTGCGCACTCATACCGGCAGTGGGTTGGTGGAGCGGGTGAAGGCCAGCCAATTCGATGATCATGCCGCCGAGCTGGCCACCATTGCCTTCCTGCAGCAGTGGGTGCCGGCAGGTAAATCACCGATCTGCGGTAACAGTGTGGGCCAGGACCGCCGTTTCCTGTTCCGTTACATGCCTGAGCTGGAAGCCTACTTCCATTACCGCTATCTGGACGTCAGTACTTTGAAAGAGCTGGCGCGTCGTTGGAAGCCGGAAATTCTCAGCGGTTTTAAAAAGCAGGGCACTCATCAGGCAATGGATGATATCCGTGAGTCGGTGGGCGAATTGGCCTATTACCGTGAGCATTTCATTAAGTTGTAATGGATGCACGGCCCCTTAACCGGGGTCGTCTTGTCAAAAGCGGCCGATCCCGCCGCTTAATTAGCCAGTTTGGCGCTTTAATCGGCAATCAAACAAAAAACGTGTTTTTTTGCTTTCAGGGGCTTGCGGCAGAAAGGATTTCTCGTATAATGCGCACCCCGTACCGATGAAGAATTTCGTTTAGTTCCGACATCGTTACGCCGGGCGGGAATAGCTCAGTTGGTAGAGCACGACCTTGCCAAGGTCGGGGTCGCGAGTTCGAGTCTCGTTTCCCGCTCCAAATTCAACAATGCTGCTTTATGTGGCGTGATGAATAAAAAAAGTATCAAGTAGTACCCATGCGACGCGGGAATAGCTCAGTTGGTAGAGCACGACCTTGCCAAGGTCGGGGTCGCGAGTTCGAGTCTCGTTTCCCGCTCCAAAAAATTCAAAGGCCATGTTGTTGTTTGATGGCCGGATGCACAAGCATCTCAATGCGGGAATAGCTCAGTTGGTAGAGCACGACCTTGCCAAGGTCGGGGTCGCGAGTTCGAGTCTCGTTTCCCGCTCCAATTTTATCTTCGGTTTAACTTAGTCCAACGCCTTTATCGGCGCGGCTTCTTGTCCCGTTATACATACCCTGTCGAAATGTTGTGAACAGACTTATCCACAGGTAGCGTACATAATACCCTCAGCTCAAAAAATCAACGCCACAGAAATGAAATATTTATTGCATTGATTCGTAAGCATTTTTATTTATCGAAAAACGTTATACCGATCACTTGCTCTTTTTGTTGCAGTTGAAAGACAAAGCATTTTTATTTTTATGCACAAATCCACAGAGTGACTGTTGGGCCCGAAAGCAAGGGTTTAGGCATCCCTCGGTAATCCTTTTTCCACAGCCCGAATCAATCGTTTTTTCTGCGTTGTCTGCACTTCTATACCCTGTGCCTCGCGCCGTCCCAACTGCTGCTCCAGCGCCCAATGAATATGTTCGTCCAGCATGGCGTCCTGTTCCAACCGGGAGCGCAGCGCAATGACTATCGCATCCTGATAAGGGGCATTGCCTAATGCCACGGCAATATTACGCAACCAGCGCAAATGGCCGATTCGCCGGATAGCGGACCCTTCGGTAATGCGCAGGAATTTCTCTTCCGTCCAATCGAACAGTTCAATCAGTTGCGGCGCATGCAACGCAGCTCGTGGGCTGAAGTCATCTTCGTCTGTGAGCTGTGAGAAACGGTTCCACGGGCAGATCAGTTGGCAATCATCGCAGCCGTAAATACGGTTGCCTAACAGTGGGCGGAACTCTTCCGGGATCGCGCCCTCCAGTTCGATGGTGAGGTAGGAGATGCAGCGTCGGGCGTCCACGGTGTAGGGCGCGACGATGGCACCGGTCGGGCAGGTGGTGATACAGGCGACACAGCGGCCACATTGTTCCTGTTGCGGCTTGTCTACCGGCAGGGGCAGATCGATCAGCAGTTCGCCGAGAAAGAACCAGGAACCGGCTTCGCGATTGAGAATAAGTGAGTGTTTACCAACCCAGCCAATCCCGGCCTTGGAGGCCAAGGCGCGTTCCATCACCGGTGCGGAGTCAACAAAAGGGCGAAAATTTAGCTCGCCACAATAGGCCTGGATCTGGTCGCCGAGTTTTTTCAGCCGTTGGCGCAGCAATTTGTGATAGTCCCGCCCCAGTGCATAGCGGCTGACATAACCCAGCTCAGGGTTTTGTAATGTGCTGGCAAAGGCCGCTTTGGCCGGCAGGTAGTTCATGCGTACGCTGATGACACGCAGTGTGCCGGGCAGTAACTCATGAGGCCGGGCGCGCAGCATGCCGTGGCGCGCCATCCATTCCATTTCGCCGTGGTATTGTTTGTCCAGCCAGGCCTGTAGTTTAGGCTCTTCCGCGCTGAGATCGGTGTCGCAGATGCCTACCTGCTGGAATCCTAGCGATTGGCCCCATTGCTTGATATGTTGGGCTAGCTGATTGAGATCGAGGGGGTGAGTCATGACGGGCCACAGTGAAAAACAATACTCTGACAGTTTATCACACTCTGTCTGGTCTGCGGACTGGATCCGGCGTGCGGAAGCCAGCGCCGCCGCCTCGCAAGGTATTTCACTATACCAACTGATGCAACGTGCCGGAGAGGCCGCTTATACCCTGGCGCTTGACCAATACCCGGCCGGCCACCACTGGCTGGTGCTGTGCGGTCATGGCAACAATGGCGGTGACGGTTACGTGGTCGCCAGGCTGGCAGCGGCGGCTGGTGTCAAGGTCAGTCTGATCGCCTGCGAAGGCACGCGCCCACTGCCGCCTGAGGCTGCCGAAGCACGGCAGGCCTGGCTGGCTGCTGGCGGCGAAATTCTTCCGGCTGAGAGCCGTTGGCCGGAGAGCATCGACCTGATTATCGACGGCCTGCTTGGCACCGGGTTGAGCAGCGCACCACGAGCGCCATACCATGCCCTGATTGAAACCGCTAATCGCCACCCCGCACCGGTTATCGCACTCGACATTCCCTCTGGACTGTTGGCTGAAAGCGGCGCTGCGCCTGGGGCGGTGATCCGCGCCAGGCACACGATGACGTTTATTGCCCTCAAACCGGGCCTGTTGACCGGTCAGGCTCGTGACTGGGTCGGGCAACTTCACCAGAGTACGCTAGGATTATCTGGCTGGTTGGCGAAGCAACCGACACCGATTCAGCGGCTTACTGCCGAGTCCTTGCCCCAGTGGCTAAAACCGCGTCGTCCCTGCTCACATAAAGGTGAACAAGGGCGTCTGCTGGTAGTCGGTGGCGATCACGGCTTTGGTGGCGCGATACGTATGGCGGCAGAAGCGGCCTTACGCAGCGGCGCAGGATTGGTGCGAGTACTCACTCACATTGAGCATGTTGGACCCTTGCTGACCGCCAGACCTGAGCTGATGGTGCAGCCTTTGAGTGATGAGGCGCTGCAACAGGCACTCGAGTGGGCTGATGTGCTGGTCGTGGGGCCGGGATTAGGCCAGGGAGAATGGGGTAGGAATGCGCTGAAAGTATTGCAAGCCAGTGATAAACCGGCGTTATGGGACGCGGATGCGCTTAACTTACTGGCATTAAACCCCGAGAAGCGTCAGAATCGTGTGATTACCCCGCATCCTGGGGAGGCGGCACGCCTATTGGGGTGCCGTACTGCCGAGATTGAGAGTGATCGCTTACTTGCAGTGCGTAACCTGGTGGCGCAATACGGTGGCGTAGCCGTGCTGAAAGGCGCCGGCACGCTGATTGCCGATCGGCAAGGCCAAATGGCGATCGCCGACGTCGGCAATGCAGGCATGGCCTCTGGCGGGATGGGTGATGTCCTGTCGGGCATCATCGGCGGTTTGCTGGGGCAAAAGCTCTCGCTGTATGATGCTGCCTGTGCCGGATGTGTGGTGCATGGCGCAACTGCCGATCGCGTGGCGGCAAGACAAGGAATCAGGGGGATGCTGGCGAGTGATTTACTGCCTGAAATTCCTTATTACGTTAATCCTGAGTTGGCATAAATAGAAACTATCGAATGAAAGAACTCGTTTTACCTCTGCCGGATGAGGCAGCGACTGTCGCATTGGGAGCCGTCTTGGCTAAGGCGTGCGATCGTGCCAGCGTAATTTATCTTTACGGTGACCTGGGTGCCGGTAAAACCACCTTCAGCCGGGGTTTCCTGCAGGCATTGGGGCATCAGGGCAACGTTAAAAGCCCAACTTACACGCTGGTGGAGCCGTATGCGCTGCAACCGCTGGCGGTGTACCATTTTGATCTGTATCGCTTAGCCGATCCGGAAGAACTCGAATTTATGGGTATTCGCGATTATTTTGCGCAGGATGCCATTTGCCTGGTGGAATGGCCACAGCAGGGCACGGGCGTATTGCCGGAGCCGGATCTGGAACTGCATCTCAGCTATCAGGATCAGGGGCGAGAGGCAAAAATTCAGGCGGTTTCCGCCTACGGCAGCCAGCTTTTAGACCGTATTCACGGGCCACAGGAATGACGCCGCAATGACGTATGCGTTGAGAAAACTATTCGTAATCGCCCTGATCGCCGTATTGGGGCCCTTGGGTGCGGCCAGTGCGCTGGCGGCATCTTCTCTGTCTGATATTAAAGTCACCAATGCCCAGCGCGAAGCTACGGTTTCGGTGAGCTTCAATGGCCCGCCGGATTATGCCTTCTTCCCTTTACACGGACCTGACCGGGTGGTCCTGGACGTTAACCAGAAGGGCAAAGTTGGCGGTCTGCCGCTGAATTTTAGCGGACAAAACCTGGTGAAAAGCATTCGCTCCAGTACGCCGAAAGATGCCCAGAGCGTGCGGTTGGTGTTTGATCTGACCCAGCGCGCGAAGACCCGGGTGGCGACACGCCAGAGCGGCAGTATCTATACCGTGGTGTTTACCATTGCCGCGGAAGGCCGTGCGAATACAAATGTCGTGCGTAAAGCCCCGGTGCCGGTGCCTGCTCCGGTGGCCGTGAGCCAGCCAGTGCGCAAAGCGCAGGTGGTGAGTGAACCTGAGCCTGAGCCAGTCCCGGTGCGTAAAGCGCCGAGTGGTTCGAACCCCTTCACCAATAAGCCAACCGTGGTTGCAGGTACCGCATCGGAAGTTACGCCGCGTAGCAGCCGCGTTTCCGCAGGTTCCGGCGATCGGGTCGTGGTGGCGATTGATGCCGGTCACGGCGGTCAGGATCCGGGTGCCATCGGGCCGAACGGCCTGAAAGAGAAAAATATCACTATTGCCATCGCTCGTCGCCTGCAGGCGTTGCTGGATGCCGATCCTCAGTTCAAACCGGTCTTAACGCGTAATGGCGACTACTTCATCTCGGTGATGGGACGTTCCGACGTGGCGCGTAAGCAGGGCGCAAACGTGCTGATCTCCATTCACGCCGATGCTGCACCAAACCGCAGTGCCAACGGGGCCTCGGTTTGGGTGTTGTCCAACCGCCGTGCCAACAGTGAGATGGCGGGCTGGCTGGAACAGCATGAGAAACAGTCTGAATTACTGGGTGGGGCGGGTGATCTGCTGGCCAACAGCCAGGCGGACCCTTACCTGAGCCAGGCGGTGCTGGATCTGCAGTTCGGTCACTCGCAACGCGTGGGTTACGATGTCGCGGTTAAAGTCTTGCAGCAGTTGCAAAGCGTCGGTTCATTGCATAAACGTCGTCCGGAACATGCCAGCCTTGGCGTGTTGCGTTCGCCGGACATTCCATCATTGCTGGTGGAAACAGGATTTATCAGTAATAGCACGGAGGAGCGGCTGCTCGGCAGTAGCGCGTATCAGGAAAAAATTGCCAAGGCGATCCATAACGGCCTGCGCAGTTATTTCCTGGCGCATCCGCTACAAGCCGACCCAAAGGTGGAAAACCGACCGCTGGACGTCGCAGCGGCGGTTAACTCCTCAACACCAGACGTCAGTCAGCCTGCACCGGTCGTCAGTTCGGCCGGCAGCAGCCGCATTAGCGGCAAAACACAGATTCACGTGGTGAAGCGGGCGGAAACGCTCTCCGGTATCGCCGACAGCTATGGCACCACCATGGCGGCGTTGCGTGAGCTGAACAAGCTGAAGAAAGATGGCGTGTGGGTCGGCCAGCGCCTCAAAGTGCCGGCGGGTAAAACTGCCGCAGCCAGCACGGTCGCCAAGGCCAAGCCCAGCGTGAAGAAGCCGTCGAAGCACAAAGTGACCCGCGGTGATACTTTGACATCTATTGCCAGTCGTTATGGTGTCAGCGTCAGCGACCTGAAACGCGTGAATAAACTGAAGTCGGACGTCGCGCCGCTGGATCGGACGCTGACCATTCCGCAGGCCTAGTGCCCACATTACAGGAGTCAGCATGCCCATCCAGGTGTTACCGCCCCAGCTTGCCAACCAGATTGCCGCCGGTGAAGTGGTCGAGCGCCCCGCGTCTGTGGTCAAGGAACTGGTGGAAAACAGTCTGGATGCCGGGGCGACGCGCATTGATATTGATATCGAACGCGGTGGCGCCAAGCTGATTCGCATCCGTGATAACGGCTGCGGTATTGGCAAGGATGATTTGGCTCTGGCGCTGGCCCGTCACGCCACCAGTAAAATCAGCACCCTCGACGATTTGGAAGCCATTGTCAGCCTCGGCTTTCGCGGTGAAGCTTTAGCCAGCATCAGCTCGGTTTCCCGTTTGACTCTCACTTCTCGCACCGCAGAACAAAACGAAGCCTGGCAGGCTTATGCCGAAGGCCGTGACCAGGCAGTAACGGTCAAGCCGGCGGCGCACCCGACAGGCAGCACGCTGGAAGTTTTGGATCTGTTCTACAACACCCCGGCGCGGCGCAAATTTATGCGCACCGAGAAAACCGAATTCGGCCATATCGATGAAGTGGTGCGACGCATTGCGCTGGCACGCTTCGATGTGGCAATTAACCTCAGCCACAATGGCAAACTGATGCGCCAGTATCGTGCGGCGAAAGATGAAAGCCAGTACGAGCGTCGCCTGGGCAGCATTTGTGGACCGGCTTTTTTACAGCATGCATTGAACATATCCTGGCAGCACGGTGATCTGACCATTCGCGGTTGGGTGGCCGATCCTGCCGGCGCGCGCCAACTGGGCGAAATGCAATATTGTTACGTCAACAGCCGCATGATGCGCGATCGTTTGATCAATCACGCCATCCGTCAGGCCTATCAGGATCAACTGAAAGACGACCAGCAGCCGGCTTATGTGCTGTATCTCGAGGTTGACCCGCATCAGGTGGACGTGAATGTCCATCCGGCCAAGCACGAAGTGCGTTTCCATCAGGCGCGGCTGGTGCACGACTTTATCTATCAGGCGGTAACCACCGTATTGCAGCAGGTTGGCAATGCACCACTGCCGCTGGCCGAGGAAACAGATCAGCCATCTGCACCAGTCTGGCAGCCGGAAAACCGCGTCGCCGCCGGTGGCAACCACTTCTCGCAGCCGGCACCGCGCCGCGAAACCGCATCGACCGAACCTGCCGTCGCGCGTGAGCGTGCGCCACAACCGGCTTATCATTCGGGCAGTGGTTATCAGAAACGTGAAGGTGAGCTGTACAGCAAACTGTTGCAGGCCACTCCGGCGGCTGAGCCTCTACGGCAAGAAACACCGAAACAGCCGCTGTTCCCTCCGGTAAAAACCGAGCAGGAAACGCCGCTGGCCGGCAGTCAGCACAGTTTCGGCCGGGTGCTGATGATCCACCCTCCCTGCTATGCGCTGATTGAAAACCGTCAGCAATTGATGTTGCTTAATCTGCCAGTGGCCGAACGCTGGCTGCGCCAGGCGCAACTCAATCCTTCGCCAGAAGGTTTGCGGCCTCAGCCGCTGCTGATCCCGATCAAGCTGACGTTGAACAAGCAAGAAGCGGCTGCCTGTGTGCACCATCAGCCGCTATTGGTAAAAATGGGGCTGGATCTGCAGGCCGATCATGGGCGTGTGACGCTGCGCGCAGTACCTTTACCATTACGCCAACAAAATTTACAAAAACTGATACCCGAACTGTTAGGCTACTTGGCCGAGCATCAGGAGATGTCGCCCGCGGTATTGGCTACCTGGTTCGCCCGCCATTTAGGGAGCGAACATGAGCAATGGAACACCTCGCAAGCGATACAATTGTTGACCGACGTTGAACGACTTTGCCCGCAGCTGGTCAAATCACCACCGAGCGGACTTTTACAACCTGTTGATTTACAGGCTGCACTGGCAGCACTTAGGCATGATTGAAACTGAAATGACACCACGTCCCCCGGCTATTTTTATCATGGGGCCGACCGCCTCGGGCAAAACCGCATTGGCGATCGCGCTGCGTGAACGCCTGCCTGTGGAATTGATCAGCGTGGATTCCGCGCTGATTTACCGCGGTATGGATATCGGCACGGCCAAACCGAGCGCTGAAGAATTGGCGCAGGCGCCGCATCGGCTGATTGATATACGCGATCCTGCCGAAGCCTACTCCGCTGCGGATTTTCGTGCCGACGCACTGAAAGAAATGGCTGCCATTACCGCTGCCGGGCGTATCCCGCTGCTGGTGGGTGGCACCATGCTTTATTTCAAGGCGTTGCTGGAAGGATTATCGCCGTTACCGCCCGCCGATCCGGCGGTGCGCGAACGCATCGAACAGCAGGCGGCAGAGCAGGGTTGGGACGCTTTACACCGTCAGTTACAAGAGATTGACCCGGTTGCGGCATTGAGAATTCATCCGAATGATCCGCAGAGACTGTCCAGAGCACTGGAAGTTTTTTTTATTTCGGGTAAAACTTTAACGGAACTGACTAAAATTTCGGGTGAATCGTTGCCGTATCATGTTCACCAATTTGCGATAGCACCGACCAGCCGTGAGTTGATTCATCAACGTATCGAGCTGCGGTACCATCAAATGTTGGCGGCAGGTTTTGAAACGGAAGCGCGTGCACTTTTTGCACGGGGTGATTTGCATACGGATTTGCCTTCCATTCGCTGTGTCGGTTATCGCCAGATGTGGTCATATTTGTCTGGCGAGATTAGTTACGATGAGATGGTTTATCGTGGTATTTGCGCAACGCGTCAGTTGGCCAAGCGCCAAATGACCTGGTTACGAGGCTGGGACTCGGTACATTGGCTGGACAGCGAGAAGCCGGGAGAGGCTTTGGACTCGGTAATACAGGTTGTTAGTGCATAGGTTGAGTGATTGTGTACAATTGATGAGTATTCAGCGCGCAAATTTTTTAGGTCGTTTATTTTAGAGCCGACAGGTTCTTAGTTAAAAACAACAAGCAAATAAGGAAAAGATAGAATGGCTAAGGGGCAATCTTTGCAAGATCCGTTCCTGAACGCATTGCGTCGTGAACGTGTTCCGGTTTCTATTTATTTGGTGAATGGTATTAAGCTGCAAGGCCAGATTGAGTCTTTTGACCAGTTTGTCATCCTGTTGAAAAACACGGTGAGCCAGATGGTTTATAAGCACGCTATCTCTACCGTTGTCCCGTCACGCCCGGTTTCGCACCATAGCAATACTCCGAGCGGCGGCACCAGTAATTATCACCATGGTAACAACCCGTCTGCGCCGCAACAGCCGCAGCAGGAAAGCGATGACGCTGAATAAAGCGCGTTGCGAGTCAACCATGACGGGGAGCATAAGCAGCCGTGGGCTGTTTATGTCCCCCAAACTCACGGGTTCCCGTTTGAGAGGTTGCACGCTTGTTTGACCGTTATGAAGCCGGTGAGCAGGCCGTCCTGGTTCATATCTATTTCTCGCAAGACAAAGATACAGAAGATCTCAGTGAGTTCGAATCCCTGGTGTCCTCTGCGGGTGTCGAAGCTTTGCAAGTGGTGACTGGTAGCCGCAAAGCCCCACATCCCAAGTACTTTGTCGGTGAAGGAAAGGCCGAAGAAATTGCAGATGCGGTAAAAGCCAGTGGCGCATCTGTTGTCCTGTTTGATCACTCCCTTTCTGCGGCGCAAGAGAGAAACCTTGAACGCCTGTGCGAATGCCGGGTGATCGATCGCACCGGGTTGATTCTAGACATCTTTGCCCAGCGTGCCCGTACCCATGAAGGTAAGCTGCAGGTAGAGCTGGCGCAGTTGCGTCACATCGCCACGCGTTTGGTTCGTGGCTGGACGCACCTTGAGCGTCAAAAAGGGGGGATTGGCCTGCGCGGGCCAGGGGAAACCCAGTTAGAGACCGACCGTCGTCTGTTACGCGATCGCATTAGCTTGATTCTACGCCGCCTGGAGCGGGTAGCTAAGCAGCGTGAACAGGGCCGACGTGCGCGTACCCGTGCTGAAGTGCCAACCGTATCGCTGGTGGGATACACCAACGCCGGTAAATCCACCCTGTTTAATCGAATAACGTCTGCGGATGTCTATGCTGCAGACCAGCTATTTGCCACCCTGGATCCAACCTTGCGGCGCATTGATGTGGCCGATGTGGGCGATACCGTGTTGGCGGATACCGTAGGCTTTATCCGGCACCTGCCGCACGATCTGGTGGCCGCCTTCAAGGCAACGCTGCAAGAAACGCGTCAGGCCTCTTTGCTGTTACATGTAATCGACGCCGCGGATACCCGTGTCGATGAAAACATTGAAGCGGTAAATACCGTGCTGGCAGAGATTGACTCGGATGAGATCCCTACACTGTTAGTGATGAACAAAATAGATATGCTGGATGATTTTGTTCCGCGTATCGACCGCAACGATGAAAACTTACCGATCCGGGTGTGGCTGTCCGCCGCCAGCGGTGAAGGTATCCCGTTGCTGTATCAGGCGTTGACGGAGCGCTTATCGGGGGAAATCGCGCATTATGAGCTGCGCTTACCGCCAGAGGCAGGCCGTCTTCGTAGCCGTTTTTACCAGCTTCAGGCAATTGAGAAAGAGTGGAACGAAGAAGACGGCAGCATTGGTGTGGTGGTGCGTATGCCCATCGTCGAATGGCGTCGCCTCTGCAAACAGGAACAGGATCTGATTAACTTTATAGTATGATCATATCCTGTTACATTTGAGCTTCGCGTAAGCCTGAAGTACCCAATCACAGAATATGGAGCTAAAACATGGCGTGGAATCAGCCCGGTAATAACGGACAGGACCGCGACCCGTGGGGGAGCAGCAATAACAATGGCGGCAACTCTGGCGGTAATAACAAAGGCGGTCGCGATCAAGGGCCACCTGATTTGGACGATATCTTCCGCAAGCTGAGCAAGAAATTGAGCGGCTTGGGCGGGGGCAAAGGCTCCAACGGCAATAACAGCGGCGGCACGGGCACCTCGGGTCCTGGCCTCAGCGGTCGTATTATCGGTATCGCCGCGGTTGCGGTGGTGGTGATTTGGGCCGCCAGCGGCTTCTACACCATCAAAGAAGCCGAGCGCGGTGTCGTGACTCGTTTTGGCAAGTTCAGTCACCTGGTACAGCCGGGTTTGAACTGGAAACCGACCTTCATCGATGAAGTTCGTCCGGTCAACGTGGAATCGGTGCGTGAACTGGCCGCTTCTGGCGTGATGCTGACCTCCGATGAGAACGTGGTGCGCGTAGAAATGAACGTGCAGTACCGTGTGACCAATCCGGAAGCGTATCTGTTCAGCGTGACCAATGCCGACGACAGCCTGAGCCAGGCTACTGACAGCGCCCTGCGTGGCGTTATCGGCAAGTACACCATGGACAAGATCCTGACCGAAGGCCGTACTATCGTGCGTAGCGATACCCAACGCGTACTGGAAGAAACTATTCGTCCGTACAACATGGGCATCACGCTGCTGGACGTCAACTTCCAGGCCGCTCGTCCGCCGGAAGAGGTAAAAGCCGCATTTGATGATGCGATTGCCGCACGTGAAAACGAGCAGCAGTACATCCGTGAGGCAGAAGCTTACGCCAACGAAGTTCAGCCACGTGCGAACGGTCAGGCGCAGCGTCTGCTAGAAGATGCCAAGGCGTATAAAGACCGTACCATCCTGGAAGCTCAGGGTGAGGTTGCTGGCTTTGCCAAGCTGTTGCCGGAATACAAGTCTGCACCGCAAATTACCCGCGAGCGTCTGTATATCGAAACCATGGAAAAAGTCCTGAGCCACACCCGTAAGGTGTTGGTGAATGACAAAGGCAACAATCTGATGGTGTTGCCACTGGATCAAATGCTGCGTGGCCAAGCCGGCGCGGCAGCTGACGGCAGTAAAGACACCAGCCTGATTCGTCTCAACCCGGGTACATCTGCCAACAGCGGCGCCAGCTCCAGCAGCCAGCGCACCAGCAACGGCTCGGTCATGGACCAGCGCCGGGCTAATGCACAGCGTGACGACACCACTCGCGTAGGGAGAGAATAATCAATGCGTAAGTCTTTTGTAGTAATCGTCCTCGCGGTGCTGGTGGCGTTGTACGCCTCTCTGTTCGTGGTTCAGGAAGGTCAGCGTGGCATCGTGCTGCGTTTTGGCAAGGTACTGCGTGACAGCGACAATAAACCGCTGGTATATGCGCCGGGTCTGCACTTCAAGATCCCGTTCATTGAGTCAGTGAAAACGCTGGACGCACGTATCCAGACTATGGACAACCAGGCTGACCGCTTTGTTACCAGCGAGAAGAAAGACCTGATCGTCGATTCTTACCTGAAATGGCGTATCAGCGATTTCAGCCGTTACTACCTGGCAACCGGCGGCGGTGATGTTTCACAGGCCGAAGTGCTGCTGAAACGTAAATTCAGTGACCGTCTGCGTTCCGAGATTGGTCGTCTGGATGTGAAAGACATCGTAACCGACTCGCGCGGCAAGCTGATGTCCGACGTACGTGACGCGCTGAACACCGGTACCGTGGGTGATGACCAGGAAGTGGCGACCACCGAAGCCGATGACGCTATCGCCTCTGCGGCGGCGCGTGTTGAAAAGGAAACCACCGGCAAACTGCCGAAGGTTAACCCGAACAGCATGGCGGCATTGGGTATCGAAGTAATCGACGTGCGTATCAAGCAGATCAACCTGCCGGCCGAAGTGTCTGATGCAATCTACCAGCGTATGCGCGCCGAGCGTGAAGCGGTAGCCCGTCGTCACCGTTCACAGGGTCAGGAAGAAGCTGAGAAGCTGCGCGCGACTGCAGACTATGAAGTGACTCGTACCCTGGCAGAAGCCGAACGTACGGCGCGTATCACTCGTGGTGACGGTAATGCCGAAGCGGCCAAACTGTTTGCTAACGCATTCAGCCAGGATCCGGACTTCTACGCCTTCATCCGTAGCCTGCGTGCTTATGAAACCAGCTTCAGCAGCAGTAACCAGGACGTGATGGTACTGAGCCCGGACAGCGATTTCTTCCGCTACATGAAGTCGCCTGATTCCGTGCGCAAGTAACCACGACAGGTTAATGATCGAGGGCCCGTTTAAACGCGGGCCCTTTCTTTTTGGGAGTCACTGATGAATTCAACGATCTGGCTGGCACTTGGGCTGGTTTTGGTGCTGGAAGGCTTGGGCCCGATGTTGTTCCCGCAGGCCTGGCGTAAAATGATACTGGCGATGACCCAGTTTCCTGACGCGACACTGCGTCGATTTGGCGGTGGAATAGTGGTTGCGGGCTGCGTGATCTACTACATGTTGCGTACACACGCAGGGGTTTAAAGTTTAGCCTAAAAAATATGCAACCCTATGCTAAAAGTGCTGAAACTCACGAATTACGGTGGTAGAATCCATTTTTAAGCAACCGGTGATTTTTAAAATGGGTAAGAACGTCGTCGTACTGGGCACTCAATGGGGTGACGAAGGTAAGGGCAAGGTCGTAGACCTGCTGACCGAACGGGCTCAATATGTAGTGCGCTACCAAGGGGGCCATAACGCTGGCCACACTCTGGTTATTAACGGTGAAAAAACCGTCCTTCATTTGATTCCTTCAGGCATTCTGCGTGCAAACGTGACCAGCATCATCGGCAACGGTGTGGTTCTGGCTCCAGACGCATTGATGAAAGAAATGGGTGAACTCGAAGCGCGCGGCATCCCGGTACGCGAACGTCTGTTACTGTCCGAAGCCTGCCCGCTGATCCTGCCTTATCACGTTGCGCTGGATAACGCGCGCGAGAAAGCACGTGGCGCGAAAGCCATCGGCACCACCGGTCGCGGTATTGGCCCGGCTTACGAAGATAAAGTTGCTCGCCGCGGTCTGCGCGTTAGCGACCTGTTCAACAAAGAAACCTTCGCCGTTAAGCTGAAGGAAATCGTTGATTATCATAACTTCCAGTTGGTCAACTACTACAAAGTTGAAGCCGTTGATTACCAGGCGACTTTGGATTACGTGCTGTCTATCGCCGATATCCTGACCGCCATGGTTGTTGATGTGTCCGAACTGCTGGACGGTGCGCGCAAGCGTGGCGATCTGATCATGTTCGAAGGCGCACAAGGCACCCTGCTGGATATCGACCACGGTACCTATCCGTACGTAACCTCTTCCAACACCACTGCTGGCGGCGTTGCTACCGGTTCAGGTATTGGTCCGCGTTACGTGGATTACGTGCTGGGCATCGTTAAAGCCTACTCCACCCGTGTGGGTGCAGGTCCGTTCCCCACTGAGCTGTTCGATGAAACCGGTGAGTTCCTGTGCAAGCAGGGTAACGAGTTCGGCGCCACTACGGGTCGTCGTCGTCGTACCGGCTGGCTGGACGCGGTAGCTGTTCGCCGCTCAGTACAGATCAACTCCCTGTCCGGCTTCTGCCTGACCAAGCTGGACGTGCTGGACGGCTTGAAAGAAGTGAAGATCTGCGTGGGTTACCGCATGCCTGACGGCCGCGAAATGACCACCACTCCGCTGGCGGCTGAAGGTTGGGAAGGTATCGAGCCAATCTACGAAAGCATGCCGGGCTGGAGCGACACCACCTTTGGCGTGAAAGAACACAGCAAACTGCCACAGGCGGCGCTGAACTACATCAAGCGCATTGAAGAGCTGACTGGCGTACCGGTAGACATTATCTCTACTGGCCCAGACCGTAGCGAAACCATGATCCTGCGCGACCCGTTCGACGCATAATCTGGCCTTGCTGCAGTAAAACAAACCGGGCAATGTCCCGGTTTGTTTTTATCATGTTTCTCCCCGGTTGCGGTTTCACTTCGAAAAATCCTTTCTTTAACCTATCCAGAGCCCGAGATACGCTAAATAATTAGCGGCGAACTCTCTGGCTGGTTTATTATCCAATAAGTAATCTTTTGAATAATGCCGAAAATCGGCGTATCAGACGGGTAAAATGATACCCAGAGGTAGATGTGCAGTTAACAAGTTTTACTGATTACGGCCTGCGGGCGTTGATCTACATGGCCTCGCTGCCACCGGACAAAATGACCAGCATCTCGGAAGTTACCGAGGTCTACGGCGTGTCCAGAAACCATATGGTAAAGATCATCAATCAGTTAAGCCGGGTTGGGTTTGTGACCGCGGTGCGCGGTAAGAACGGCGGCATCCGTTTGGGCAAACCGGCCGAAACCATTCGCCTCGGCGATGTCGTCAGGGCGCTGGAGCCGCTCTCACTGGTTAACTGCAGCAGTAACTTTTGCCACATAACCCCTGCTTGTCGCCTGAAACTGGTGCTGCAACAGGGCGTACAGAATTTCCTTGAAGAGCTGGACAGCCATACGCTGGCCGATATGGTCGAAGACAATCCATCGCTCTACAAGCTATTGCTTGTCGAATAAAGCGTCGCTGAGAAGACAAGGCTCAGCGGCACCCTGCTGATGACAACGGAGGAACCGCAATGTCACAAGATCCATTCCTGGAACGAGAAGCAGAAAAATATGAATCCCCAATCCCAAGCCGTGAATTCATTCTGGCCCATCTGGCGAAAAGAGAAACGCCGGCTAGCCGCGAAGAGCTGGCCAAAGAGCTGAATTTAACCGGTGAAGAACCTTTAGAAGCGTTGCGCCGCCGTCTGCGTGCGATGGAGCGTGACGGTCAGTTAATCTTTACCCGCCGCCAGTGCTATGCACTGCCGGAACGCCTTGATCTGCTGCGCGGCACCGTTATCGGTCACCGTGATGGCTTTGGTTTCCTGCGTATTGAAGGCAGCAAAGACGACCTGTATCTGTCAGCCGAGCAGATGAAAATGGCGATCCACGGTGATGTGGTGCTGGCACAGGCAATGGCTGCAGACCGTAAGGGCCGCCGTGAAGCGCGTATCGTCCGCGTATTGGTGCCAAAAACCAGCCAAATCGTCGGCCGCTTCTTTATGGACGCCGGTACCGGCTTTGTGGTGCCGGACGACAGCCGCCTGAGCTTTGACATCCTGATCCCTGCTGAGGCCGCCAGCGGTGCGCGCATGGGCTTTATGGTGGTGGTTGAGCTGACCCAGCGTCCGACCCGCCGTACCAAAGCGGTGGGCAAGATCGTTGAGATCCTCGGCGATAAAATGGGCACCAGCATGGCG
Organism: Serratia myotis; assembly: GCF_027474885.1. Classification (NCBI taxonomy): domain Bacteria; kingdom Pseudomonadati; phylum Pseudomonadota; class Gammaproteobacteria; order Enterobacterales; family Yersiniaceae; genus Serratia; species Serratia myotis. The sequence continues at coordinate 378,513 of NZ_CP099707.1, forward strand.
GTTGATATCGCTCTGCGCACCCATGAGATCCCGCATGTCTGGCCACCACAGGTAGAAAAACAGGTTGCCGACCTCAGCGAACAGGTACCGGAAGCCGCCAAGAAAGGCCGTGTCGATCTGCGTCAGTTACCGCTGGTGACTATTGATGGCGAAGACGCGCGCGATTTCGATGATGCGGTTTACTGCGAGAAGAAACGCGGCGGTGGCTGGCGCCTGTGGGTAGCTATTGCCGACGTCAGTTACTACGTACGCCCGCGCACGGCGCTGGATGACGAAGCGCGTAACCGTGCGACTTCGGTGTACTTCCCGTCGGAGGTTATCCCGATGCTGCCGGAAGTGCTGTCCAACGGCCTGTGCTCGCTGAACCCGCAGGTTGACCGCCTGTGTATGGTGTGTGAGATGACCATCTCCGCCCAGGGGCGTCTGTCGACGGCCAAATTCTATGAAGCGGTAATGAGTTCTCATGCCCGTTTAACCTACAACAAAGTCTGGCACATCTTGCAGGGCGATCAGGAGCTGCGTGAGCATTATCACCCGCTGGTCAAGCACCTGGAGGAACTGCACACCATGTACAAGGTGCTGGATCAGGCGCGTGCCGAACGTGGCGGTATTGCTTTCGAAACCGAAGAAGCCAAGTTTATCTTCAACGCCGAACGCCGTATTGAGCGCGTAGAGCCAACGGTGCGTAACGACGCCCACAAGCTGATCGAAGAGTGCATGATCATGGCGAACGTCGCCGCGGCGCGCTTCGTTGAGAAGAATAACGAGCCGGCGCTGTTCCGTGTGCACGATCGTCCGAGCGACGATCACATTACCGCATTGCGCAGCGTGTTGGGCGAACTGGGTCTGACGTTGGGCGGCGGCAACAAGCCGCAGCCGAAGGACTACGCCACTTTGATGGATGAAGTGTCCGAACGTCCTGACCATGAAATGCTGCAAACCATGCTGCTGCGTTCCATGAAGCAGGCCGTCTACGATCCGGAAAACCGGGGCCACTTTGGTCTGGCGCTGGCTTCTTATGGCCACTTCACCTCACCGATCCGCCGTTACCCGGATCTGGCGATGCACCGCGCGATCAAATATCAGCTGGCTAAAGAGCACGGTGAGCCGAAAGAGCGCTGGACGCCGACCGGTGGCTGGCACAGCGAGTTTGAAGAAATGCTGCAGCTGGGCGAACACTGTTCGATGGCCGAACGCCGTGCTGATGAAGCTACGCGTAACGTGGCCGACTGGCTGAAATGCGACTTTATGCAGGATCACGTTGGCGAAGTGTTCAGCGGTATTATTGCCAGCGTGACCGGCTTTGGTTTCTTCGTCCGCCTGAACGATCTGTTTATCGACGGTCTGGTGCACGTATCATCGCTGGATAATGACTATTATCGCTACGATAATATCGGTCAGCGTCTGATTGGCGAATCCTCCGGTGTGGTTTATCGCCTGGGTGATACGGTGGAGATCCGCGTTGAAGCGGTGCATATGGACGAGCGTAAAATCGACTTCGCTCTGGTCTCCAGCACTCGCAAACCGCGTGGTGAAGGCAAAACCGAACGCGATCGTGCCAAGAATGGTGGCCAACGCACTCTGCGTGGCGGGGCCGGTGCAGGCCGTACTTCTGCGCCACGCAAACGTCGTGGTGGCAAAGCGCCAGCCAATTTTGAACCTGACAGCGCCTTCCGTAAAGACGAAGCCAAACCCGCTGACAAGGTGAAGAAAGACAAAAAGGCGAAAGCCAAGAAAGTGTCCGACAAAACCCGGAAAATAGCGTCGGCGACCAAGGCCAAACGCGCCGGCAAGAAGAAAGGTGCTGAGCAGGCTTAATCTGCCACACGTCATTATCACCGGCTGGCATACGCCAGCCGCACAGTTAAAAGAGCATCATGAGCGAAATTATTTACGGTATTCATGCCGTCAAGGCCCTGTTAGACAACGATCCGCAACGCTTCCTGGAAGTGTTTATCCTCAAAGGGCGTGACGATCGCCGCTTGCAGCCGCTGATTGCCGAGCTGGAAGCGACCGGCATTGTGATCCAGGTGGCAAACCGCCAGTGGCTGGATGAGAAAGTCGAGGGCGCGGTGCATCAGGGCATTATCGCCCGGGTGCGCGAAGGGCGTCAGTATCAGGAAAATGACTTGCCGAAGTTGCTTGAAAGCGTGGATACGCCGTTCCTGCTGGTGCTGGATGGCGTGACCGACCCGCACAACCTCGGGGCCTGTCTTCGCAGCGCCGATGCGGCCGGTGTACACGCGGTCATTGTTCCGCGCGATCGTTCTGCCCAGCTGAATGCCACGGCCAAGAAAGTAGCTTGCGGCGCGGCGGAAAACGTTCCGTTGATTCGCGTGACCAACCTGGCGCGAACCCTGCGTTTGCTGCAGGAAATGAACGTCTGGGTCGTCGGCACTGCCGGCGAAGCCGACCACACCTTGTTCCAGAGCAAAATGACCGGCCCAATGGCGCTGGTGATGGGCGCGGAAGGCGAAGGTATGCGTCGCCTGACTCGCGAGCACTGCGATGAGTTGATCAGCATCCCGATGGCAGGCACGGTATCTTCACTGAACGTTTCAGTCGCCACTGGCATCTGTCTGTTTGAAGCGGTGCGTCAGCGCAGCTGATTTACCGGTAAGGGCGCAGAATTTTGTGCCCTTATTACTTTCTCAATTCCCACCCTGTGATCTTACCTGCGGCAGAAATCCCCCTGACGACCATAATTACTCCTGACGCTTTTATCAGGGAGCAAGCCCATGGTCTGGAATACACACACCGTTTTTAATCAGCCGAAGCCACTGGGGAACAGTAATTTGTTCCTGTCCGATACGCCGCTGCATGAAGCGGTACAGCGCGAACAAGCCGGTTGGGATGTCGAGGTGCTGGCCTCGCTGGGCCAACAGTTGGGCACCCAGGAGTCACTGGAGCTGGGGCGACTGGCCAATGCCAATCCGCCGGAGCTGCTGCGCTATGATGCCACCGGCCAGCGGTTGGACGATGTCCGTTTCCATCCCGCCTGGCATATCCTGATGCAGGGGCTGATTGCCAACCGGGTGCATAACCTGCCGTGGCAGGAGGATGCCCGCATTGGTTCGTTCGTGGCACGCGCCGCGCGCTTTGTACTGCATGCCCAGGTCGAAGCCGGCACCCTGTGTCCGGTGACCATGACTTTTGGCGCCATTCCACTGCTGCAGCGCTCATTACCTGCAGAATTCCAATCCTGGCTGACGCCGCTGCTTTCCGACCGTTACGATGCGCATTTGTTGCCCGGTGGGCAAAAGCGCGGTTTGTTGATTGGCATGGGGATGACAGAAAAGCAGGGCGGTTCCGACGTATTGAGCAATACCACCACCGCCAACCCGCTGGCGGTACGGGGCACGGGGGAAGCTTACCGGCTGGTGGGACACAAATGGTTCTTCTCGGTGCCGCAGAGCGATGCGCACCTGGTGCTGGCGCAGGCCGAGGGCGGTCTGTCCTGCTTCTTTCTGCCGCGTATTTTGCCGGACGGCACGCGCAACGCCATTCGGCTGGAACGGCTGAAGGATAAGCTGGGTAATCGCTCCAACGCCAGCGGTGAGGTGGAGTTCCAGGATGCCATCGCCTGGCTGGTGGGTGAGGAAGGGGACGGTGTGCGGCATATCCTGAAAATGGGCGGTCTGACGCGTTTTGACTGTGCGTTGGGCAGCCAGGGTTTGATGCGCCGCGCGTTGTCGGTGGCGCTATACCACGCTCTGCAGCGGCAGGCGTTTGGCAAGCCCCTGATCGAGCAGCCTATGATGCGCCAGGTATTGGCACGGATGGCGTTGCGGCTGGAGGGGCAGACGGCGGCCTTGATGCGCCTGGCGCGTGCCTATGACAGCATTGGCGTCGGAGCCCCTTTGGAACAGGCGCTGTGTCGGGTAATGACCCCGGCGGCGAAGTTTGAAGTCTGCCGGCAAGGCATCCCTTTTGTTGGCGAAGCGATGGAGGCGCTGGGCGGTATTGGCTACTGCGAAGAGAGTGAACTGCCGCGGCTGTACCGTGAAATGCCGGTGAACAGTATCTGGGAAGGCTCCGGCAATATTATGTGTCTGGACGTGATGCGGGCCTGGGGAAAGCTGCCGGTGGTGCAGGAGGCGCTGGAGCTTGAGTTTGGCGAGGTCAGGGGACAGAACCGCCACTTTGATCACCAATGGCGACGGCTGCTCCAGTTGATGCGCAAACCCCAGGAAGAGCAGGGCCGCACGGTTACCGGCGCGTTATTCAATCTGTTCGCCGCAGCGCAGCTTCTGCGTTACAGTTCACCGCCGTTGGCGGAAGCCTGGTGTCAAATGATGCTTGATGCCCGCGGTGAACGAGCATTACCAGACCGACTGTGCGAGACGCTGTTCGCCCGAGCGATGGGTGGCTAGGGAAAACAGTGGCGCTACAGCGGGAAAAGCTTTTTAATTCAGCACTTGGCCCGTAAGGGATACTGACCTCTGACCAGGAAAATGACATGGATATTCTCAGCGCGTTGGCGGCATTCGCCTCTTATTTCTTCAGTGGCTTTGCCATGGTTCTGGTGTTTTTGTTTGTCTATACCCGCATTACGCCGCATGACGAATGGGCGTTGATCAAGGCCGACAATCAGTCAGCCGCCTTTGGTTTTGTCGGTGCCTGCCTGGGTTATGTGATCCCGCTGGCCAGTGCGGCGATCAACTCGGTCAGCCTGCTGGACTACCTGTTATGGGGCGTGGTGGCATTGGTGGTACAGCTGCTGCTGTTTGCGGCGGTGAAAATCTACATGCCGCGTATCAGCGACAAGATTGAAGCCAATCACGTAGCTGCCGGGATTTTCCTGGGGGGCGTATCGATCAGTGGCGGCGTGTTGAATGCGGCCTGTATGACCTACTAAAGATAGAGTATTGCCGAGGCGCGCCAGCCTTGCTGATGCGCCTGTTCTTCCAGCCGCAGGATCCGGTAATAGCTCGCGCCATGCTCATCAGCCTTGCGGGCAATCAATTGTTCGACATCCTGAGGCGAGCCGGACAGGTTATTCAGGGTGATTTCCGCAATTTCGCTAAGCGGCGTAACGCGGTCTGCGGGCGCCAATTCAGCGGATTGGGCGCTGGCGCTGAGTAACCCCATTGAAAGCAGGAGGGCGGTGAGTGCGGCGGAGCGTGTCATGGCGTTCCCCTTGGTCGGATCCTGGATCCACGCCCGCAGGCTGCGGCGCGCTGACCGCCAGTGTGCAACAGCCAACTTCAGTCTGTGCAAAGCCAATGTAAATCTTTTTAAAACTCCAGCGTTTACCGGTACAGGATCGCTTGCGAATACCATTGGCCGGGAACCACGGTTTCACTGTTCATCATGATCATGTAATAGCGTGCACCGCTGGCGTTGGCTTTCTTCTGAATTTCCGCCTCTACATCCATTGGACTACCGCGGACCAGCGCGCTGGTGGTGCCCATTTTCACCAGACTGCCGGTTTGCGCCCGGGTGATCTCTTGCGCTTGCCCGGTGGGTGCCGGTGGGGCTTTTGGCGTAGTGGTCATTATGCCGCAGGCGCTAAGCAGCGTGACCAGCGTCAGGGGCAGTAACAGGCGGGACGGTTTCATAGGCACCTCGGTATAGCGGATAGCATGATTTCAGTGTAACCCATTATAAATTGGAACAGATTAAGCTAATGCTTTTTAGCGCAAGTTTGCCATTATGAAGGCCAACAGCAACGCAGAGGGAAAACGGATGATTGAAATCTATGACGAGCGAGTGGGAGACATTGCGGTGATCCACGCAGTGCCCGCGGGACAGTATCATCAACCGCTGCCGACGGTATTTTTCTACCATGGTTATACCTCTTCGAAAGAAGTCTATGCCTACTTTGCCTATGCCTTGGCCAAGGTCGGGTTTCGCGTGGTACTGCCGGATGCCGATCTGCACGGCGAGCGTTTTGATGGTGATGAACCGAAGCGGCTGGCCAGATTTTGGGAGATCCTCCGCCGCAATATCGACGAGTTACCGGCACTGAAGGCGCATTTTGAGCAGCGCGATCTGGTTGCCGGAGGGCGTATTGGCGTGGCTGGGGCATCAATGGGCGGGATGACGACGCTGGGCAGCTTTGCCCGTTATCCGTGGGTGAAGGCTGCTGCCAGTCTGATGGGGGCCGGTTATTACACCTCCCTGGCGCAAACGCTGTTCCCGCCGCTGGATGAGCAGGGGGAGCCTTTGTCGCCCAGCGGCTTTGACACGCGCATTGCCGTGCTGGCGGAATACGGTCTGGAGCACCAGTTGGAAAAAATTGCCGACCGCCCACTGTTGCTGTGGCACGGTGAGGCGGACGATCTGGTACCGGCGGCGGAAAGCCTGCGGTTGGCGACTGAACTGCGCCAGAGCGGCTGGGACCGGCAATTGACGTTGCTCACTGAGCCGGGGGTCAAGCATCGCATTACGCCGCAGGCGCTCAGTGCTACCGCTGATTTCTTCGTGAGAACGCTGTAAAAAAAGCCCCCTGCATGCAGGGGGCTGATGGTGACTTGCGTATTTTAATTGACTGTTTTGGGCACGACTTGCTTCCCTGGTACTGCATTTTCACTTAGCGATAGAGCTCGGCGCTGACGTGGATGGTGCTGTTGTTTTCAGGCTCATGCAGGGCAATGATCCGATAGGCAGTGGCGCCGCGCTGATCGGCTATCTTGCTCACCTGGCTGGTGGCGTCATCCGGGGAGACCACATTCTGGTTCAGCGTGACGAATCCTACGCTCTGACGTTGGTCAGCCTGATGGGAAGTGATCTCGGTCGCGGCCATGACGTTGGCGGAAAACAGCAAAGCAATGGCGGTAGCGATGGTAATACGTTTCATAATTGCCTCTCTTAACTGTTTGCTTCAACGGCCTGACAGCGGATGCCAGTGCAGCAAAAAGTTATTTGCATGTATTGAATAACCTCAAATCTTTTTCGTCGCGCTGTCTGCGGCGGATAACTACCATTTTAGACCTTCCCGTCGGATTAAAAAGGCCGTCATTTTGATGACCTCCTTCAAAAAAAATGAATGAAATTCACGCGGCAGTGATGATTTCATTGAGGGATTTTTTGAACTGATGGATTTGTGTACATAGGTTTTGCTAACAGCAAATCGTGCTATTTTCGCATCCGCTTCGCATTACCGATAATAAGCCCCCTTCGACCCTTGAGTTTTTCAGCCTGCGCAAGTATGATTACGCGTCATTTTTTCAGCCGCACACACATACACGTTCCTTGCTTCCATGGGCCGCGGTTGACCCTGACAGGAGGCTGAATAATCCGTAAGGAGCAATTCGATGCGTCATTACGAAATCGTTTTTATGGTCCACCCTGACCAAAGCGAACAGGTTCCGGGCATGATCGAGCGTTACAGTGCTACCATCACTAACGCTGCTGGTCAGATTCACCGTCTGGAAGACTGGGGCCGCCGTCAACTGGCTTACCCGATCAACAAACTGCACAAAGCTCACTACGTTCTGCTGAACGTTGAAGCTCCGCAGGAAGCGATCGATGAGCTGGAAACAAACTTCCGCTTCAACGACGCCGTTATCCGCAGCATGGTTATGCGCGTTAAGCACGCGGTAACTGAAGCATCTCCGATGGTTAAAGCGAAAGACGAACGTCGTGGCGATCGCCGCGAAGACTTCGCTAACGAAACCGCAGATGATGCAGATGCTGGGGATTCTGAAGAGTAATTTACCGTGACGGCTAATCGGCTGACGTTGTCTGGCACAGTGTGCAAGACGCCGACGCGTAAAGTGAGCCCGTCAGGTATTCCACATTGCCAGTTCGTGCTTGAGCACCGTTCAGTGCAGGTGGAAGCCGGTTTTACCCGGCAAGCCTGGTGTCGTATGCCGGTGATTATCAGCGGCAAAGCCCATCAGGCCATTACTCAAAGTATAACGGTCGGTACGCCTCTCACCGTTTCAGGTTTCATTAGCAGCCATCAAGGGCGCAATGGACTGAACAAGACGGTGTTGCATGCCGAGCAGATTGAATTGATAGATTCTGGAGACTAGCCTAATGGCACGTTATTTCCGTCGTCGCAAGTTCTGCCGTTTCACAGCGGAAGGCGTTGTTGAGATCGATTACAAAGATATCGCAACGCTGAAAAACTACATTACCGAAAGCGGTAAAATTGTCCCGAGCCGTATTACCGGTACTCGTGCAAAATACCAGCGTCAGCTGGCTCGCTGCATCAAGCGTGCTCGCTACCTGTCCCTGCTGCCATACACTGATCGTCATCAGTAATCGGCCGCCGTCTATTAACGACTTTAAGAGGATAAGGTAATGCAAGTTATTCTGCTTGATAAAGTAGCAAACCTGGGCAGCCTGGGTGATCAAGTTAACGTTAAAGCGGGCTACGCCCGTAACTTCCTGGTACCACAGGGCAAAGCTGTTCCTGCTACCAAGAAAAACGTAGAGTTCTTCGAAGTACGCCGTGCAGAACTGGAAGCCAAACTGGCTGAAATTCTGACTGCTGCTGAAGCTCGCGCAACCAAGATCAACGAACTGGGTTCAGTCACCATCGCGTCTAAATCAGGCGACGAAGGTAAACTGTTCGGCTCTATCGGCACCCGCGACATCGCTGACGCAGTTACTGCGGCTGGCGTTGAAGTTGCCAAGAGCGAAGTTCGTCTGCCGAATGGCGTTCTGCGTACCACTGGTGAACACGAAGTTCAGTTCCAGGTACACAGCGACGTATTCGCACAGCTGAATGTAGTTGTGGTAGCAGAAGCTTAATCGCTGCTGCTCACCAAGTTAAAACGCCAGCCTCGTGCTGGCGTTTTGCTTTTCTGCGTCCGGCAAAACGCGTTACCCTGTTATCACCCTGGGTGAGGAGCAGCGGCAAATGGCAGAGATTAACCTACAGCGTGTGTATGACTTTACCGGCCCGGCGCCGGAGAACTGCTATCTGATTGATCGACTGTGGCCGCGAGGCATCAGCAAGGAACGGCTACAGGGCGTACAGTGGCTAAAGCAGGTCGCGCCGGATAATGCACTGCGGCAGTGGTTTCATCAGCATATCGAGCAGTGGGAAGAGTTTGAAAGCCGCTACCGACGGCAACTGGCGGAAAATGAAGCCTGGCAGCCGCTGGTGGCGTTATTACGGCAAGGGCAACCCGTGACCTTGCTTTATGGCAGTAAAGACACACAGCACAACCAGGGCGTCGTGCTGCGCGACTTTCTGTTGGCGCAGTTAGCGAATTAACGCTCGCGGCGATAGCTGCCGTCAGCCTGGCGGCGGAATAGCACCTGGCTGTTATCTGCTGTAGTGACCGACAGGGCGGTGATCACACCGTTGGTATCCCGTTCGATACGCACTTCCTGGCCGGCCTTCATATTGCTGAGTGGCTTGTCGTTGCCTTCCACCTGCGCCATGGCGAACACTTCGTTCACTGGCAGGCTATTGTCGCGGAACAGCTGTGCCAGCGTCTGGCCCGGCTGGATCTGGTAGCGTTGCCAGTTACCCGCCGGTTCCGCCTCAGGGGCGTGCTGTTGCTGAGCGTCATTTTGCAAATCGGCCCGCAATGGGACGCTGTTATCCTGCTGAGTGACCGGGAAGGGCTGCCCGCTGTTTTGCGAAGAATATGGCCACAGCAGCGCCAGCAGCAGGATGATGCCGAAAATCAGGGTCCAGCGGCGGTGAAAATAGGGTAATGGCTCCATCCAACCAAAACCGTCCGGCAGATGCCAGATCTTCAGCAGTAACGCTTTGATATTCTGTCCCTTACCCTTTTCCGGTGGTTGTTCTGAATCCGGATCTTCTACCGCCTCTGGCGCGGAGCCTGGTTTCAGGCGCTGGCTGAAGTTCAGCCAGGTGCGCAGCAATGGCTGGTAGACACGGGTGGTTTTCCTTCTCCTGGGCGAGATTCTGCCCATGGTGACCTCTCTTCAACGGCGTAAAATATCAGAGTACAAAAGGCTGTACCGACGGCCCGATGCCCTGCTTCCAGTATAGCCCGCTAACTGATTGAAGTGAAAGGCAGCAGCAAACTCATGTCTGTTGCGGCAGGCGACTCGCCTGGGATCGCGTAAGCGGGCGTTAACAGAAGGTTATTGTTTCTTTTTCTACGACAAAAGTCATCATTCTCCACACAAGATTTTACCCGGCTTTGCGGCGCTGTTATGCTGCGCTTTCGACTTTTTACAGACTAAAGGAAAACCCCATGACAACCCCTTCTTTTGACAGCGTTGAAGCGCAAGCGAGTTACGGGATTGGTTTACAGGTCGGCCAGCAGTTGCAAGAGTCCGGTCTGGAAGGTTTACAACCGGAAGCTTTGCTGGCAGGTTTGCGTGACGCGCTGGAAGGGAATGCTCCGGCGGTTCCGGTAGACGTGGTTCACCGTGCCCTGCGTGAAATCCACGAACGTGCGGATGCCGTGCGTCGTGATCGTCAGCAGGCAATGGCCGTTGAAGGTCAGAAGTTCCTGGAAGATAACGCCAAGCGTGACGAAGTGACGCTGACCGAATCCGGTCTGCAGTTCTCCGTGCTGGAGCAGGGCAATGGCCCAATCCCGTCCCGTCAGGATCGCGTGCGTGTGCATTACACCGGTCGTCTGATTAACGGTGACGTGTTCGACAGCTCTGTAGAGCGTGGTCAACCGGCTGAGTTCCCGGTTAGCGGCGTGATCCCAGGCTGGATCGAAGCACTGACCCTGATGCCGGTTGGTTCAAAATGGCAGTTGTATATCCCACACGACCTGGCCTACGGCGAGCGTGGTGCAGGCGCATCCATCCCGCCATTCAGCGCGTTGGTGTTTGACGTAGAACTGCTGGAAATCCTGTAATCCTATAACAGGTTTCTCTGGGCGCCTTGGTGGCGCCCTTGTTTTATGCGCCGTTTAGCGCGCGGGGGAACAGCAGGTTATTCTCCAGATTGATGTGTTCCATCAGGTCATCGATGAACTCGTCTATACCGCCATACAGCGCCTGCCAGGTATTGCAGGCTCCTTCCGGTGGCGTCACGTTATTGGTGAGGAATTTCACCACTTCTAACTGCTCGCCCGCTTCGTCATGTTCATGTTCCATTACCGAGATCGGCCCAGCCGCCTGGCGTCCCATACCCTGTCTGAGCATCGGGAACAGGATCTGTTCTTCTTTCATCATATGATTTTCCAGATCCAGCCGGATCAGGTTCAGCTGTTTAGCCAGACCGCGTGGACAGGTGGGCTTGTCTGCGTGAACCCGTTCGACTTTTTCCGCCATCAGTACCAACTCGGCCAGTTGTTCGCGGTGCCGCTGGTGGAAGCGTGGCAGGATATAGTCAATCACGTCGCCGAGGGGGGCCGTGCGCCAATCATGGCTTGGTTCCGGTTCGGCGGCGAGGGTAGCCAGCTGGTTTTCCAACTGCTCGATATCCAGCCCTTTACGCTCGGCGGCGCGTTGCAGCGTTTGTTTACCGCCACAGCAGAAATCCAAATCGTTCAGGCGGAACAGGCGTGATGCCCGGGGAATGGCGATGGCGAGAGCGCCAAGGGATTGGTTACGGTAATCCATGGGAGTGCCTCTTTAAATGAAAGAATTTATAACATGTATTATAAATGCAATTTAAAGGTCGCACCAGAGAGTAAAAGGGGTAGATGGCCAAGGAAAGGTAGATTCCCTCGGCCTACTGCTTATTTATTTACGGCTCAAATCAATCTGATAAACCGCAAAACCTACGCTGTCTGTCCCTTCGGCTTTCATCGGGTATTGGGCGTGCGCTTTGATAAACGCAGTGGCTTTGTCACTCGGTGAAGTTTCGAAGCGGATATCCAGTGGCTGCGGGCTACTGAACGTCGCCAGGCGCCAGTTATTATCCACCTGTGGCCGTACCGCGCCGTGCCGTTGGGTTTCAGCGCTGATATAAGCCGCCAGTACCGAACGGTTCTCATCCGGTGAGGCGAAGGCGATGTGCTGATCGCCGGTCCCCGCAAACTTGCCGCCGTAGGCGCGGTAGTTATTGGTGGCAACCAGGAAGGTGGCTTTCGGGTCGATCGGCTTGCCTTTGAACGTCAGATCCTTAATGCGCTCTGCCCTGTCGTTGATCAACTGGCATTCGCCGTCGTAACGCGCCGGCTGGCTGACGTCGACCTGATAATTAACCCCGTCAATCACATCGAAGTTATAGGTGCGGAAACCGTCCCAGTTGATCAGGCCCTGGGGCTTGCTGCTGTTAACGTCGATCTGGTTGAACTGCCCGGCGGAACACTCCAGCCATTCTTTCACCTCTTTGCCACTGGCCTTCACCACCACCAGCGTATTGGGGTAAAGGTAGAGATCGGACGCGTTACGGAAGGTGAGCTGACCTTTTTCCACTTCAACAAAGCTGGCCGGATCGTTCTTGCGCCCGCCCACCTTGAACGGTGCCGCGGCTGACAGCACCGGCAGATCGGCCAAATCCGGATCGCCCTGAATATAGTGCTCGACGTAGGCTTTCTGCGCGTTATTCACGATTTGCACTGTCGGGTCATCTTGTACCAGCGCCAGATAGCTGTACATGTTGTCGTCAGCCTTGCCGACTGGCTTACTGACGAAGTCCCGCGTGCCTTTATGATCTTCCGCCAACACTTTCACCAGTTTGGCGTCTTCCGCTGCCAGCGATTTTTTGTTCTCTTTGTCGTAAATCGGCCGTGCTTGCGCCTTGGCTGCCGTGACTTTCCAGGTGCCGCTGTCGTTATTCAATTGCAGATCGACCACGCCGAGATGATCGCCCCACTGGCCCGGCATCACCGCCGGTATGCCATTCAGCGTACCCTGTGCGATGTCAGCCCCTTTGATATTGGCGAAATCCTTGCTTGGGAATACCGCGTGAGCATGGCCGAACATGATGGCATCGATGCCTGGCACCTGGCTGAGGTAGTACACCGAGTTTTCCGCCATGGCCTTATAGGGCTCGCTGGACAGGCCGGAGTGTGGGATTGCAACGACCAGATCGGCACCCTGTTTGCGCATTTCCGGCACGTAGCGTTTAGCCGTTTCGGTGATGTCGTTGACGGTGACCTTGCCCTGCAGATTGGCTTTATCCCACACCAGGATTTGCGGCGGTACAAAGCCGATATAACCGATGCGTAAACTATGTTCTTTGCCGTCACGGTCTTTTACCGGCGTATTGACGATAATGTAAGGAGTGAATAGCGGTTTCTGAGTTTTGGCGTCGATCACGTTGGCGTTGATGTACGGGAATTTGGCACCGGCAATGGCGTTTTTCAGGTAGTCGAGCCCGTAGTTGAACTCATGGTTACCGATATTACCGACCACATAGTTCAGGGTATTCATTGCCTTATACACCGGGTGTACATCACCGGGTTTCAGGCCCTTGGCCGCCATATAATCGCCGAGCGGGCTGCCCTGAATAATGTCGCCGTTGTCCACCAGTACCGTATTGGCGGCTTGCTGGCGGGCCTGTTCAATCAGGCTGGCGGTGCGAACCAGGCCGAATTTATCGGTCGGTTTATCCTTGTAGTAATCAAAGTCCATCATGTTGCTGTGCAGGTCAGTGGTTTCCAGCACGCGCAGATCGACCGTTGCCGCCTGTGCCGAGGCGCAAACCAGCACAGCGAGGGCAGACAACGTCAGCGGACGCTTCATCATTGTTGGCTTTCTCCATTCCATTTTTCGAGTTTTATCGCAGAGGGACATGTAATTAACATTGGTCGTCTCACCAAACTGTGAAGTGTGGCAGAAAATTAGCCGAGGGAGCGCAGGAAATGTCACAGTTGTGACGGCAAAGACTTGAACGATTACCGCAGGTTAAATCGTTGTGATGGATATTCCATGCAAAAAAAACTAGGCTGCTAGCAATGAGAAAGGGGAAATGACCCACGGAACTGCCTATCTGAGGTGAATGATGTTAGAGCAAATTTGCCAACTGTCCCGCGAGGCGGGCGCGGCAATCATGGCGGTGTATGACGGTGAACAACCGCTTGATGTCGCACAGAAAAAAGATGACTCCCCGGTGACTGCGGCCGATCTGGCAGCGCACCACATAATCAAACGTGGCCTGGCGGCACTAACGCCGGAAATCCCCTTGCTGTCGGAGGAAGATCCACCGGCCTGGGAAGAACGGCAGAATTGGACGCGCTACTGGCTGGTCGATCCGCTGGACGGCACCAAGGAATTCCTTAATCGTAACGGCGAATTCACGGTAAATATCGCGCTGATAGAAGGCGGTGAGGCGGTGATGGGCGTGGTGTATGCCCCGGCGATCGACGTGCTGTATCTGGCCGAGCGCGGTAAAGCCTGGAAAGAAGAAAAGGGCCAGCGTCAGGTGATTGGCGTCAGTAATGCCAATCCGCCGCTGGTGGTGGTGAGCCGTTCGCACAGTGACGAAGAACTGAAGGATTACCTGAAACAGTTGGGGGAGCATCAGACCATTTCTGTCGGCTCCTCACTGAAGTTCTGTCTGGTGGCAGAGGGCAAAGCGCAGCTCTATCCGCGTTTTGGGCCCACCAATATCTGGGATACCGCTGCCGGTCACGCAGTCGCGGTGGCCGCCGGGGCGCAGATCCACGACTGGCAGGGCAGACCGCTGCTCTATACACCGCGTGAATCTTTTCTCAACCCCGGCTTCCGGGTCTCGCTGTTCTAAATCAGTTCGCCAGGAGCTGGTGCAGTTGGGTCATTACCTGCTGCACCTCTTCCGGCGTCAGCGCGCCGTCTTTGGCGAACTGGATCCTGCCTTGCTTATCCAGCACCACAATGGCTGAACCCTTCGGCTGCAGATCCCAGGCTTTACGCACGTTACCGTTGCTGTCGACCACAAACTGCGACCAGGGGAACTCTTTCTTGCTGTCTTCAATGCTGCTGCGGACAAACATCGCGGTGCCGAGCAGGGCATCGTCGGTGTTCACGATTGTCGTCGTTTGGTAACGATCGTGCGGTAGCTTGGCTTTCTTAATCGCTTCTATCAGTGGGTCGTTCATGTCTTTGGCGGAACTGCGCCCGGCAATATGCTGGATGACTCGCACTTTTCCACTGAGCTGCGCGCTATTCCAGTTTTGATAGCTAAACTTATCATTAGCGTAGTTCAACTCCCCCTTGTCGCTGACACCAATTGGCGCGACGCGTTGCTGGAGCTGGAAGTTGTGCGCAGAGGCCAAAAGGGGTGCAAACAGCAGGGATACAATGAGCATGTGACTTTTTTTCATGCCTTCTCCTTGAAGGGGAAACGGTGCCGACAGCACCCGACAGCCTAAAGCATAGGTGGTGATCGGAGGTCTGTCCTGTTAGCCGGATCTCAGTTTTTCCTTCTGGGGAGTAATACCTGGATTTTGAAGGGATATACTGAAAAAATTATATATAATCATATACAATTCTGTCAAAAAGTGTAAATCCAGTGAAGATCACCAGGCGGAAATGAACGATATGGTCTTTACTAGGTCTACTACATGGCAATCAAGTTGCGTTCTTACTTTAGAGGCTGCCACCTTGGCGGCTCGCTGAGCGCATGGACCAAACGGAGGAGAGTAATAGAATGAGAATCTTCCAGCGTTATAATCCGTTGAAAGTGGCGAAGTACGTAAAGACCCTGTTTCGTGGCCGGCTGTATATCAAAGATGTAGGCGCGTTCGAATTCGACGAAGGGAAAATCCTGTTACCGAAAATTCGTGACCGGCGCCACTTCAGCGTGATGTCAGAGGTCAATCGTCAGGTGTTGTTATTGCAGACTGAGATGGGTTGATAGACTACCCGTCGGCTTTCAAGCTGCAGCGTTGTTACCTGCAAAAGCTAAAATAATTGCGGCCCCGATGGGGCCGCTGACGTTTTTATCGCTTGGGATCAGGCGGCGGGGTTTTCTTCCGGTGCCTTCGGCAGTACCGATGCCGGCTTGTCGCTCAACCGGGTCACCAACAGCTGGTCAATCTTGTAGCTGTCGATGTCGACTACTTCAAACTTGTAGCCGGCATATTTCACGAAGTCGGTACGTTTCGGGATCTTGCGCAGCATGTACATCATAAAGCCGCCGATGGTTTCGTAGTTGCCCGCCTGCGGGAACTCATCAATGTGCAGAACACGCATCACATCGTCGATCGGCGTACCGCCCTCAATCAGCCATGAGCTCTCATCACGCGCCACGATCTGCTCTTCCTGGCCTTGGCCCACCAGATCGCCCATCAGTGTGGTCATCACGTCATTCAGTGTGATGATACCCACGACCAACGCATATTCATTGAGAATAACCGCAAAGTCTTCACCGGCGGTTTTAAAGCTTTCCAGCGCTTCGGACAGCGTCAGGGTATCCGGCACGATCAGCGCCGAACGGATCTGCACGCCGCTGCTCAGTACCAGGCTCTGATTGCCCAGCACGCGGTTCAGCAGGTCTTTGGAGTCCACATAGCCGACTACCTGATCGATATTGCCGTCACACACCAGGAACTTGGAGTGCGGATGGGTCGAGACCTTTTGGATAATGCTTTCTTCGGTCTCACGCAGATCGAAGTAAACCACGCTTTCACGCGAGGTCATCGACGAAGGCACGGTACGTGATTCCAGTTCGAACACGTTTTCGATCAGCTCATGCT
Organism: Serratia myotis; assembly: GCF_027474885.1. Taxonomy (NCBI): domain Bacteria; kingdom Pseudomonadati; phylum Pseudomonadota; class Gammaproteobacteria; order Enterobacterales; family Yersiniaceae; genus Serratia; species Serratia myotis. Next base: position 394,982 of record NZ_CP099707.1, read on the forward strand.
CCTGCTTGCGCAGCACGCCCGCCAGAGCCCCGGCTTCCACCACCGCATAGATGTCGTCAGAGGTGATGTCGTCCTTACGCACCATCGGCAGTTTGAACAGGCGGAAGATCAGGTTTGCCATGCCGTTGAAGAACCACACCAGCGGCCGGAAAATCATGATCGAGAAACGCATCGGGTTGATGATCCGGACGGCAAACGTCTCTGGTGCAATCATACCGATGCGCTTCGGGGTCAAATCTGCGAACAGGATAAACAGGCTGGTCACCAGCACGAACGAACAGATGAAGCTGGCCTGCTCTGCCAGTTCAGGCGACAGGAAACGGTCGAAAATCGGTTGGAAAGTGGGGGAAAAGGCTGCATCGCCAACGATACCGCCGAGAATTGCCACGGCGTTCAGGCCAATCTGTACCACGGTAAAATACAACCCCGGGGTTTCCTGCAGTTTGAGGACTTTGGCGGCATTGACGTTACCTTCGTCAGCCATCAGTTTCAGTTTAATCTTGCGTGACGCGGCCAGAGAAATTTCCGACAGTGAGAAAAACGCACTCACTGCGATCAGAAAAAGAATCAGTAAAATACTGTTTAACATAATCTATCCATACGTACCGACGGGATGACGGCGCTCTTGAGGAAGGGTAGTACATTGTAAAAAAAGTAGCGATAACAACCAGAAAGAAGGTTATCGGGCCGCAGAGGCGGCCCGCACAGTATAGCAGCAGCGCTACAGGGGCCGCCAGCGGTTAAAAAATTACCGTCAATCGGTGTTTTAGCCCTGTGGTGGCAAACAAACACCGATACCGCCCAGGCCACAGTACCCTTCCGGATTTTTGAACAGATACTGCTGGTGGTCGTCTTCGGCATAGTAGAACGGCAGTGCCGGAGCCACTTCGGTGGTGATGGCGCGTTTATCGCCGGCCTCGTTCATCGCCTGCTGGAAACGCTGCAGGCTGTTTTCCGCTTCGGCCTGCTGTTCTGGTGACAGCGTATAAATCGCTGAGCGGTACTGGGTGCCGACGTCACCGCCCTGACGCATACCCTGCGCCGGGTCGTGGTTTTCCCAGAACACTTGCAGCAACTGTTTATAGCTGATGATTTTCGGGTCGAATACCACGCGTACCACTTCGGTATGGCCGGTCTGGCCGCTGCACACTTCGCGGTAGGTTGGGTTTGGCGTATAGCCACCGCTGTAGCCTGCTGCGGTGCTGTAGATACCCTGCTGCTGCCAGAACAGACGTTCGACACCCCAGAAACAGCCCATGGCGAAGATCGCCACCGCCATGCCGTCCGGCACTTGAGTCATTGAATGATCGGTGACCACGTTGAGTGCGGCAACCGGCATGGGAGTGGTGCGGCCAGGCAGTGAGTTTGCCTTGTCGACGGTGTGTGTTTTATCAAAGAATGGCACCACGATTGACTCCTGTTGTTACAGTAAGAATTGGCCTAAGAGGCGGCAGTTAAGTTGTATCTAGCCGCAACTTTGCTCACAATAAGCTACATGTTGAGATTATGTATCAGCTTAACGCAGTATTTAGAGCGCCAAAAGAGAAGAATGCGTCTTACTGCAACAGTAAAACCGTAACATGCAGCGTCTGGAATCATGCTGAAAAGGGTTGCCGTCTTGATAGCGCGGAGTAGGCCCTGGCCCCAGAGCGAGTGTTATTACAGGAAAGTAAAATAAATTAAGGAGAACGCGTGCCACGATACCGTGCCCTGTGCTTTTTGTGTGCGCTGCTCGCCACGCCTGCGGCGTATTCGGCGAATGTGCGGCTGCAGGTTGAAGGACTCAGCGGGGAACTGGAAAAAAACGTCCGGGTGCGTCTGTCTTCCATCACGCCGGAAGAGGTCAGCACGGATGGCCGTTTTCGTGCTCGTGTGGATGAAGCCGTCCGTCAGGGCCTGCGAGCGCTCGGCTATTATGAGCCGACCATCGACTTTACGCTGGATGACCGTCCAGGGCTGGCTCGTCCGGTGCTGCACGCCAAGGTTAACCCGGGTGAGCCGGTGCGGATTGCCGGTGCCAATATCGCGCTGGAAGGCGGTGCGAAAACCGATGACGACTATCTGACGCTGGTCAAAAAAGGCAAGCCAACGATAGGCGAGATCCTCAATCACGGTAAATACGACAGTTTTAAAGGTTCGCTGACCGGCCTGGCATTGCGTAAAGGCTATTTCGATGCCGATATGACCAAGAGCCAGCTCGGCGTGGCGGAAGATCTGCATAAGGCCTATTGGGACATCGATTTCAACAGTGGGCAGCGTTACCGCTTCGGCCAGGTGAAGTTCACCGGCTCGCAAATTCGTGAAGACTATCTGCAAAATCTGGTGCCCTTTCATCAGGGGGATTATTACAGTTCGGAAGATCTGGCCGAGCTGAATCGCCGTTTGTCCGCCACTAACTGGTTTAACTCGGTGGTGGTGTCCCCTGATTTCCAAGATGCCAAAGAGAACAAGATTTTGCCGTTAGATGCGTTGGTGTCACCGCGCACTCGCAACACCATCGAAACCGGGGTGGGCTATTCCACCGACGTGGGTCCCCGGATCAAAGGCACCTGGAAAAAGCCGTGGCTCAATGACCGCGGCCACAGTCTGGAAACCAGCGCCAGCATTTCGGCCCCGGAACAGCAGCTTGATTTGACCTATAAAATCCCGTTATTGAAGAACCCGCTGGAGCAGTACTACCTGTTGCAGGGCGGCTTCAAGAACGTCGATCTCAACGATACCAAGTCCGTCACCTCAAAAGCGGTGGTTTCCCGTAACTGGGATCTCTCCAGCGGCTGGCAACGGGCGTTGAACCTGACCTGGCGTCTTGACCACTTTACTCAGGGTAACGTCACCAACACCACCATGCTGCTGTACCCGGGCGTCAGCGTTAACCGTACCCGCTCGCGCGGCGGTTTGATGCCAACCTGGGGTGACAGCCAGCGTTATTCTATCGATGTGTCCGACAGCACCTGGGGCTCCGACGTGGACTTTGCGCTGATGCAGGCGCAGAACGTCTGGATCCGTACGCTGGCCGACAAGCACCGTTTTGTCGCGCGTGGGCAGGTGGGCTGGATCGAAACCAACGACTTTGAAAGGGTACCGCCGGATCTGCGATTCTTCGCCGGTGGTGACCGCAGTATCCGTGGCTATAAGTACAAGGGCATTTCACCCCGTGATGATGACGGCAAGCTGACCGGCGCCTCCAAAATGCTGACCGGCTCGCTGGAGTATCAATACAACGTGACCGGCAAATGGTGGGGCGCGGTGTTTGTCGATTCCGGCGAGGCGGTGAACGATATCAAGCAGAGCGACTTTAAGACCGGTGCCGGCTTCGGCGTGCGCTGGCAGTCACCGGTTGGTCCGGTGAAGCTGGATATCGCGGCTCCGGTTGGGGATAAAGACACCCACGGGGTGCAGTTCTATATTGGCTTGGGGCCTGAATTATGAGCCTGATAAAAAAGATTTGTCTCGGATTTCTGATTGTCCTGCTGTTGCTGATCGGCGGCGTTGCATACCTGCTCGGGACCACCAGTGGTCTGCATTTGGTTATCAACAGTGCGGCGCGCTGGGTGCCGGGGCTGGATATTGCCAGCGTCACTGGCGGCTGGCGTGACCTGACGCTGAAAGGTGTGAAATACCAGATGCCGGGCGTGACGGTGAATGCCGGACAGTTCCATCTGTCGCTCGATCTGGCCTGTTTTAAAAACAGTTCGCTGTGTGTCAATGCTTTGACCGCACAGGACGTGGACGTGGTGGTGAAAACCAAAGAAATGACGCCGTCCGCGCCGGTGACAGAAGCCAGCGAGCCAACTACCAACCTGAGTACGCCATATCCGATTACCCTGCGAATGCTGGCGTTGAACAACGTCAAAGTCAGCGTAGACGATACGGCAATTTCCCTTGGCGAATTCCGCACGGGGGCGCAGTGGCAGGAACGTGCGCTGACCCTGCTGCCAACCAAAATCAGCGGCTTGCTGATTGCCCTGCCAAAAACCCCACAGAACCCGTTACCGGAGGCAGTACAGCCGGTGGTCGAGGTGGCGAAAAAGGTAGAGGAAAAAGCCAGTCAGGGCGTGAAGCCGGCACCACAGCCGGAAGAGAAGCCGCTGGGTGAAACGCTGAAAGCCCTGTTTGCCAAGCCACTGCTGCCGGATTTACCGGACATTCGCCTGCCGCTGGATATCACCGTCAAGGAGATCAGCGGTGAACAACTGCGGTTGACCGGTGACACCGACGTGCTGATCACCAGCCTGTTGTTGCAGGCCAGTACTCTGGATCAGCATATCAAGCTGGACAATTTCGATGTCAAATCCCCGCAAGGCACGTTGTCGGCACAGGGACAGGCCACGCTGACGGGCACCTGGCCGGTGGAGATGGTGGCGAATAGCACGCTGAACATCGATCCGCTCAAGGGTGAAAAGGTCAAACTGAACATCGGCGGTGGGTTGCGTGAAGAACTTAAGGTGGCGCTAAACCTGTCCGGTCCGGTCGGCGCGCAGCTTGACCTGCAAACCCAACTGGCCGAAGTCGGTTTACCGCTGGCGCTGACGCTGCAAAGTAAACAGCTGAAATGGCCGCTGAGCGGCGAATCGCAGTACCAGATCAACGATTTCCGCCTGCGCTTTAACGGCAAGGCAACAGACTATGCGTTGTCGACCCGCGCCAATATCAAAGGTCAGGACTTGCCACCGGCGGTATTGACGCTGGACGGCAAAGGCAACGTTGAACAGTTCAAACTGGATCGCCTGCGCTTGGCAGCCTTGCAGGGCAATACCGATCTGACCGCGCTGGTGGACTGGAGCAAGGCCATCAGTTGGAATTCACAACTGACGCTGAGCGGCATCAATACCGCCAAACAGTGGCCGGAATGGCCGGCGAAGCTGGATGGCAAGATCACCACCCGCGGCAGTCTGCACGGCGGCAGTTGGCAATTACAGGTGCCGGTGCTGCAGCTCGACGGTAACGTGAAGCAAAACAAGGTCACCGCGCGCGGTACGCTCAGTGGCAATGCTGCCGGCCAGTGGAAAATCCCGGGTATCGATCTGACCCTGGGACGCAACCAACTGAACGTGAAAGGCCAACTGGACGAGAAGAGTTGGAACCTGGATGCGAACATCGATGCACCGCGTCTGGACGGGGCACTGCCAGGATTGGGGGGCACGGCGAAAGGCTTGCTGAAACTGCGCGGTAACCTGCAGGCGCCTCAGTTGCTGGCTGACCTGACCGCTTCCGGTCTGCAGTGGCAGGCGCTGCATATCAATCGGGTGAAAATTGACGGTGACGTACGCTCCAGCGACCAGATCCAGGGTCAACTGGCGGTACGCGTCGAACAACTGAAACAGGATGCGTTGGACATCAGTCTGTTGACGCTGGATGCCAAAGGCAGTGAGAAGCAGCATCAGCTGCAACTGAAAATTGACGGCAAGCCGGTCTCCGGCCAGTTGGCGCTGCAGGGCAGTTTTGATCGCCAACAGCAACGCTGGCGTGGCAACCTGAACAATACTCGCTTCGATACCCCGGTGGGGGAATGGCGGTTAACCCGCGCCATTGCGCTTGATTACCTGAATACCGCACAGAAAATCAGCATTGGGCCACACTGCTGGCAGAACCCGAATGCTGAACTGTGCGTACCGAAAACCATTGAGGCCGGCCAAAGCGGCCAGGCCAGCGTGGTGCTGAACCGCTTTGATCTGGCGATGATTAAACCTTTCCTCGGTCCGGAAACGGCGCTGAGTGGCGTGTTCACCGGACGGGCGGACGTGAGCTGGAAACCGGGTGGTGCGCTGCCGGAGGCAAAAGTCTCGCTGGTGGGCAACGGGGTGAAGGTGGTACAGCAGGTGCAGGGTAATGCGCTGCCGATTGCCTTTGACAAGCTGAATCTTAATGCCGGCCTCGCCAATGGTCGGGCGCAAGCCGACTGGTTGATCAAGTTGACGAATAATGGTCAGTTTGACGGTAACGTACAGGTTGTCGATCCACAGGTGCGTCGCAATATCAGCGGTAACGTCAACATCACCAATATTTCCCTGGCGATGATTAATCCGGCGCTGATGCAGGGGGAGAAAGCCGCGGGCATGCTGAATGCCAACCTGCGTCTGGGCGGTAACGCGCAGAAACCTTTGGTATATGGTCGTATGGCATTGGACAAGGTCGATATCGACGGTCACTGGATGCCGTTTGACATGACCGAAGGTCGTCTGGCGATGAACTTTGACGGTATGACCTCGACGCTGGAAGGTCTGGTCAGCACCACCCACGGTCAGCTTAATCTGTCCGGCGATGCGGACTGGCGCGACATCAACGCCTGGCGTGCGCGTATCGCTGCCAAGGGCGATAAATTGCGGGTGACGGTGCCGCCGATGATCCGAATCGATGTTTCACCGGATCTGATATTCGAAGCGACGCCGCAGTTGTTCTCACTCAATGGCTCTGTCGATATTCCGTGGGCACGTATTACAGTACAAGAGCTGCCGGAAAGTGCGGTGGGCGTCTCTTCCGATGAAGTGATGCTGGATGACCAACTTAAACCGATACAGCCAAAAACGGCGGGGATCCCGATCAACAGCAACCTGATGATCCACGTTGGCAACGATGTGCGATTGGATGCCTTTGGTCTGAAGGCCCGGTTGAAGGGCGATCTGAAAGTGGTGCAGGATAAGAATGGCCTGGGCTTGAACGGCCAGATTGACATCCCTTCCGGTCGCTTCCATGCTTATGGTCAGGATTTGATCGTTCGCAAGGGCCAGTTGATGTTCTCTGGGCCGCCGGATCAGCCGTTGCTGAATCTTGAGGCGATCCGTAATCCGGATTCTACCGAAGACGACGTCACCGCAGGGGTGCGGGTCACCGGGTTGGCGGATGCACCGAAGCTGGAAGTGTTCTCGGATCCGGCCAAATCCCAGCAGGAAGCGCTGTCTTATCTGCTGCGTGGGCAGGGATTGGGCAGTTCCGGCGCAGATGGCAACGCAATGACCTCAATGTTAATTGGGATGGGGGTTGCACAAAGTGGTCAACTTGTGGGTAAAATCGGCGAGGCGTTTGGCGTAAGTAATTTGGCCCTGGATACTCAGGGGGTTGGCGACAGTTCCCAGGTTGTCGTGAGTGGTTATGTTCTCCCAGGCTTACAAGTAAAATATGGGGTGGGCATTTTCGACTCGCTGGCCACGCTGACGTTGCGTTACCGCCTGATGCCTAAATTGTATCTTGAAGCGGTGTCTGGTCTCGACCAGGCATTAGATTTGCTCTATCAGTTTGAGTTTTAGCGATGCGAATAATTGTCTACGGCAGTTTACGACGCAAACAGGGAAACAGCCATTGGATGACCAACGCCCAATGGCTCGGCGAGCATGAGCTCGAAGGCTATCAGATTTATAATCTGGGCCATTACCCGGCGGCGATCCCTGGAGAGGGCACGGTACATTGTGAGGTGTACCGCATCAACTCATCGATTTTGGCTGAGCTGGACGAACTGAAAAGCAACACCAAGGACTATAAGCGCGAGCTGATTCAGACGCCTTATGGGAGTGCGTGGATCTACCTGTATAAACACAGCGTGGACGGTTACCCGCGGATTAATAGCGGTGACTGGCTGAAGCGTCTCGACGAAAAGTAAAAAAAAACACCGCTCACTGAGCGGTGTTTTTTTATCGGACGGCGGCTAAGAATTACTTCTTGGCAGCACGTTCGAAAGAAGCAATGATTTCAGCTTTAGCCGCGGCAGCGTCTGCCCAGCCTTCCACTTTCACCCATTTGCCTTTCTCCAGATCTTTGTAGTGCTCGAAGAAATGAGAGATCTGTGCTTTCAGCAGTTCCGGCAGGTCGTTCACATCTTTGATGTGATCGTACTCTTTGCTCAGTTTGCTGTGCGGAACGGCAACCAGTTTCGCATCTTCACCGGCTTCGTCGGACATCTTCAAAACGCCAACCGGACGGCAGCGGATCACTGAGCCAGGCTGCAACGGGTATGGCGTTGGTACCAATACGTCAACCGGATCACCGTCCAGAGACAGGGTGTGGTTGATGTAGCCGTAGTTGCACGGATAGAACATCGCGGTGGACATGAAACGGTCAACGAACAGCGCGCCGGTGTCCTTGTCGATTTCATATTTGATCGGATCGGCATTGGCCGGGATTTCGATAACTACGTAGATGTCTTCTGGCAGGTCTTTGCCAGCAGGGACGTTAAGCAAGCTCATGTCGGTTTCCTTTAATCAAACCAGAAATGGAGTGGCGGCTATTATAGCGGACTCTTTTGCGATTTCCTGCCATTTTCATCACCCTCACCCCGGCAGACGGCCATCCACTGAATTTCCAGATTAATCCTCCAACGGCGTTAAGTTTTTCCCGCGGTTGCCGATAACTTCATCAAATAATAATGAGTCGGCGAAGTCTGGCTCTGCGTTTTACCTCCTCTACGTTAGAACTCACTATTTCTGAAGCCGGGAACAACTCATGTTAAAAAAGATTACGGTCAAGGCCGGGCTGATTGCCCTGCTGAGCCTGATGACGCTGCTGTTGATTATGGTCAGCACGATCGGCGTCAACGCCATTAACGAAGGCTCGCGTTCGTTAAATACCCTGAACCAGATCCTGGGGGAAGAACTGGGATCGCTGGCCAGCAGTTCCAACCTGACGCTGCGGGCCAGAACGGCCGCCTCACTGGCGGTGCGCCAGCGCGAAATTGGCCAGATCGAAGTGTCTGATGCCACGGTGGGCCGCATTTATGATTACCTTGCGCAGTCAAAGCAGGAAATGGCGCGCTTTGTCAGCGTCGGCACCGTTACCGAACGTGGGCGCGAATTGTCCACTCGTTTGCAAAACAGCTATCGCGCTTATCTGGAGCAGGGCGTCAGGCCAATGGCCGATGCCATCAAGGCCGGCAAAGTTGATGATTATTACGACATCCAGGAAACCAAAATCTCCGCCCTGAGCATCGCTTTCGAAAAAGACCTCAGCGATTTCCGTAGCTTTGCCATGAAGATTGGCCAGCAAAGGGTGCATGAAGCGGAGAGCAACGCCAGCACCAAGATTACCCTGATCCTGATCGCCGGCCTGCTCAGTGTATTGCTGGCGGTACTGGCCTGGTTTGCGTTGCGAGTGATTATCCTGCGGCCACTGGATGAATCTATCGCTCAGCTGGAACATATCGCCGGCGGCGACCTGACGCACCACATCACCGGCGAAGGGGAAACCGAAATGGGCCGTCTGGTGCGTGCGATGCAGCGGATGCAACAGGCATTGGTCAGTTCAGTCAGTAAGGTGCGTGATGCCAGTAGCCAAATTGACACCGGTTCACGCGAACTGGCTGCCGGTAACCAGCACCTGGCGCAGCGTACCGAAGAGTCGGCTGCTTCGCTGGAGGAAACCGCCGCCAGCATGGAGCAACTGACCTCAACGGTGAAAATGAATGCCGAGAACTGCGAACAGGCCAATCAACTGGCGCTGAGCGTCTCTGATATCGCCAATCAGGGCAGTGAGGTGGTCAGCCAGGTAATGGACAAGATGCAGGCGATAACCGACAGTTCACGGCGCATCGCCGATATCATCAGCGTGATGGACGGCATCTCTTTTCAGACCAATATTTTGGCGCTGAATGCGGCGGTAGAGGCGGCACGTGCGGGTGAACAAGGGCGAGGTTTCGCCGTGGTAGCCGGTGAGGTTCGCAACCTGGCCCAACGTAGCGCGCAGTCGGCGAAAGAGATTAAAGGACTGATCGAAGCATCGCAAAATCGGGTGCAGGAAGGCGAACAGATGGCCGAGTCAGCGGCGAAAACCATGAATGGGATCACCGGTGAAGTGGGGCGTGTAACGGCGTTGATGCGGGAGATTTCTGCGGCTACGCGCGAGCAAAGCAGCGGTATTGAGCAGGTCAACCTGGCGGTGGCACAGATGGATCAGGTGGCTCAGCAAAATGCGGCGTTGGTCGAAGAGTCGGCGGCAGCGACACGCTCGCTGGAGGAGCAGGCTCAGTTGCTGGCGCAGAGTATGGCGGCGTTCAAACTATAATGCAGGGGGGCGAAATGCGCCCCCCGCATAGAACCGGTTATTCGTCCGGGTTCTCGGCGATAAAGCGCTCGGCGTCTTCCACCATGGATTTGGTGCCGACGAAGAACGGTGCTCGCTGGTGCAGTTTCACCGGGGTAATGTCCAGAATACGGTTTTTACCGTCGCTGGCTTTACCGCCGGCCTGTTCCGCCAGGAACGCCATCGGGTTGCATTCATACAGCAGGCGCAGCTTGCCTTGCGGGTGGCTGGCGGTGCTTGGATAAATATAGATGCCGCCTTTCAGCAGGTTGCGGTGGAAGTCGGCAACCAGTGAACCGATGTAGCGGGAGGTGTAAGGGCGTTGCGTCGCTTCGTCCTGCTCTTGACAATATTTAATGTATTTCTTCACACCGCGCGGGAACTTGATGTAGTTACCTTCGTTGATGGAATACATATTGCCGCTAGCCGGGAAGCGGACTTTCTCATGGGAGAGGCAGAACACGCCCAGAGAAGGATCGTAAGTAAAGGCATGCACGCCATAACCGGTGGTGTACACCAGCATGGTGGATGAACCATAAACCACGTAGCCGGCGGCGACCTGAGCGCTACCTGGTTGCAGGAAGTCTTCTTCGGTCACTGGAATGCCGACCGGGGTAATGCGACGATAGATAGAGAAAATCGTACCGACCGAGACGTTGACATCGATGTTGGACGAGCCGTCCAACGGATCCATCAGCACCACGTACTTGGCATTTTCAGCCCGCTCGCCGTCGAATATCACGATTTCATCTTCTTCTTCAGAAGCGATACCCGCAACTTCACCGCGTGCTTTCAATGCTGCTTTCAGCTTTTCGTTGGCGTACAGGTCCAGTTTCATCTGAACTTCACCCTGTACGTTGGAAACGCCGCTGGTGCCGAGAATATCAACCAGGCCCGCTTTGTTGATATCGCGGTGGATGATTTTGGCGCCCAGTTTAATTGCAGAAAGTAATGCTGTCAGCTCGCCGGTGGCGTGAGAGAAGTCGTGCTGTTTCTCGACGATAAATTCGCCTAACGTTTTCATGACACAATCCCTGAATCTACGGATGGGTAGCGGTTTGTTAACAAACCGCCAACGTATTCGCGAGCAGTGTAGCCCAAAGATGAACGCTATTCATAGGCAAATCCATTTCTTCTGGACGATTCTGAGCGTTAGAATGGGGGCAACATTCGACGTACTCTATGAGAAAACTATGCGCATTCACATTCTTGGGATCTGTGGCACCTTTATGGGCGGGCTGGCGGTGCTGGCACGTTCGCTAGGGCATGAGGTGACCGGCTCTGACGCTAATGTCTATCCGCCGATGAGCACGCTGTTGGAGAGGGAAGGGATCGATCTGATCCAGGGTTACGATCCGGCTCAGTTGGATCCTGCACCAGATCTGGTGATCATCGGTAACGCCATGACACGCGGCAATCCGTGCGTTGAAGCGGTACTGGAGCAGGGTATCCCTTACGTTTCCGGCCCGCAGTGGCTGCACGATTATGTGCTGCGCGATCGTTGGGTGTTGGCCGTTGCCGGGACACACGGCAAAACCACCACCGCGGGCATGGCGACCTGGATCCTGGAAGCCTGCGGCTACCAGCCGGGCTTTGTTATTGGTGGGGTTCCGGGCAACTTTGACGTTTCTGCTCGCCTGGGCGACAGCCCGTTCTTTGTGATCGAAGCCGACGAGTATGATTGCGCGTTCTTCGACAAGCGTTCCAAGTTTGTGCATTACAGCCCGCGTACGCTGATCCTGAACAACCTTGAATTTGATCACGCCGATATCTTCGACGATCTGAAAGCGATCCAAAAACAATTCCACCATCTGGTGCGCTTGGTGCCGGGCAAGGGCAAGATCATTTTGCCTGATAATGACAGCCACCTGAAACAGGTGATGGCGATGGGCTGCTGGAGTGAGCAGGAACTGGTTGGGGAAGAGGGAGCATGGCGTGCGCAGAAACTGACGCCGGATGCCAGCCATTATGCGGTATTCCTCAATGGCGAACAGGTAGGTGAAGTGAAGTGGTCGCTGGTGGGTGAACACAACATGCATAACGGTTTGATGGCCATTGCCGCCACCCGTCATGTTGGCGTGCTGCCTGCCGATGCCTGCCGTGCACTCGACGACTTTATCAATGCTCGTCGTCGCCTGGAGTTACGTGGTGAAGCCAATGGCATCACGGTATATGACGATTTTGCCCATCACCCAACGGCGATCCTGGCGACCCTGGCCGCGTTGCGTGGCAAAGTCGGCGGCACCGCCCGCATTCTGGCTGTGCTCGAGCCGCGTTCCAACACCATGAAAATGGGGATTAGCAAGAACGATCTGGCGCCATCCCTTGGCCGTGCTGATGAAGTGTTCCTGTTCCAGCCGCACCATATCCCCTGGCAGGTTGCGGAAGTGGCGGAAGCCTGCGTTCAGCCGGCCCACTGGAGTGCCGACCTCGACACGCTGGTGGATATGATCGTGAAAACGGCCCAGCCGGGTGACCATATTTTGGTGATGAGTAACGGCGGCTTTGGTGGGATCCACGATCAGCTGTTGGAGGCTTTGGCCAACAAACCGGAACCGAAAGCAACCTATTGATTGCTTGGGAATTTTAAGTGTTTTGTGCAGAGGGCCGGTAACGGCCCTTTTTTACGCCCATAAAAAAGCCCTCGCGAGCGAGGGCAACGGGGTCCGTCGGATAGGACGACGAAGTTTCTTCAGAGAATCAGTGCTTACGACAGAACTCGGCAGTGGCAGTGACGAGGGTAATCAGTTCGGTAAGCATGTCCCCTGAATTGTTATTTGTAGATTTCTGCCGTCGCGTGCCAGTTGCCGTTTTCGTAGGCTTCGATCACGCGGTAGGCTTTAGCGCCTTGCTTGTCGGCCTTGTCGGACAGGGCCTGGCGAATATCGGAAGGCGCGCCGGTAATGCCGCTGGCGGTAATGGTACCGACAGACTGAAGATTGTTGGCCTGGTCATTAGTGATTAACGTAGCGGCAGAAGCACCGAACGAAACGACTGACAGCAGGCTGAGTGCGGCGAGGGTAGTTTTCATGTTCATGATATTGGGTCCTGTTGCGATAACCGCCTGGAAGGGCTTTTGCAGCGTTTTTATTCTTGAAGGCTGTTATCGGTAATGCTGGGTTCCAGAGTTTTATTGCCCGTTTCCGGGTAACACCTTGTACTTATTTGTAAATTTCTGCGGTGGCGTGGAAGTTGCCTTCGTTGCGCGCTTCGATTACACGGTAAGCGGTTGCCCCTTTGGCATCGGCTTTTTCAGACAGTGCCTGGCGGATGTCTGAAGGTGCACCGGCAACGCCGCTGACGGTAATAGTGCCTGCGGCCTGCATTTTTGCGGCCTGATTTGCATCAACAGATTGTGCTGCAAATGCGCCGAAAGAAAGCATGGATAGAACGCTCATGGTTGCGATGGTAGTTTTAATTTTCATGATTTAGCCTTTTCGTATTCTTTTATCAGTTCCAATGAACTGTGATTTACGTCACGGAAATGAGTATACATCTAGTAACCCTAAAAATTAATAGTTAGCTAACAGTTTCTTGTGAAACTTTATTATGGTGTTGCTTATTTTTAATAACCAGATGGAATAAAAACCGCTCATAAAACGATCTTTCAATGTTAAAATTATGTAATTTCAATGAGGTAAGTGCTTTTGACCAAAAGTGCGGAAGATAGCAGTAGCTATCACTGGCTACGGTGAAATGTCATTGAAATGTGTTGTGGTGTGGAGGAAACCTGGTTTTAAACGTGGTAGATGATGGGGGAAAGGTAAGGGTAGGGTTAAAGAAGTGCTAACAAAACGCGACCGTTGGCCGCATTTTGTTAGCGCTATGCATCATAACTCTTGTTCGAACAGCGTCAGGATGGCTTCGTACAGCTGACGAGCGGTAAAGCTGCTGGCCGGGGTAACGAAAATAGTGTCGTCACCGGCGATAGTGCCGAGGATGCCTTCAGATTTACCCAGCGAGTCCAGCAGGCGGGCTATTAACTGTGCGGCGCCGGGACTGGTGTGGATCACTACCACAGCATCGTTATGATCGACGTCCAACACCAGGTTTTTCAGCGGACTGGTGGTGGTGGGTACGCCGAGTTCGGCCGGAAGGCAATACACCATTTCCATTTTGGCATTGCGCGTACGCACCGCACCGAACTTGGTCAGCATGCGCGATACTTTGGATTGGTTGATGTTTTCGAAGCCTTCTTCTTGCAGCGCCAAAACAATCTCGCCTTGAGAACTGAATTTTTCTTCTTTCAATAACGCTTTAAACGCCTTGATCAGATCTTCCTGCTTTGCGGGATTACGCATTTTGCACCGTGGAATGTTGACAATTGAAGTGATTATTATGCATATAAATGAATTTTTATGCAATAAAAGGACACCCGGAAAAAACAAAAAGGCCCGGACAATGAGGAAAGGGCAGCATTTTAACAAAATCCGTATCCCATGAATATGCCCTTTCCGTGACCGAAAAAGCCGTCTGCGGTAGTAAAGAAAATGTTATTAAAATGATGTTGTTCTGATGTTGTGTAAGGGTGTAATGTAACCGCCGGTTAACTTGCTCGTGAATAACCTCGCAGTATTTTTGATTAGTGTGCGCTATGCCCTTAATGCGTAAGCGATTTAATCTAAGATGAGCGCGACATCGGCCGTTTTATTGCGCCAGTTCTCAAACAGACTGTTAAGAGATTGTTTTTAAAGGTGTAATAATTTAAGGTCCGTACCCAACATATTCACGGCGCTTTATATATTTAAGATAATAAAGGAGTATAGGATGAAAGTTGCAGTTCTCGGTGCTGCTGGCGGTATCGGCCAGGCCCTCGCCCTTCTACTCAAAACCCAGCTTCCTTCAGGTTCTGAACTCTCTCTCTACGACATTGCCCCCGTTACCCCAGGCGTTGCCGTCGATTTAAGCCACATCCCAACCGCAGTTAAAATCAAAGGCTTCAGTGGCGAAGACGCGACTCCAGCCCTGCACGGCGCGGACGTGGTACTGATTTCTGCCGGCGTTGCACGCAAACCAGGCATGGATCGTTCAGATCTGTTCAACGTGAACGCGGGCATCGTGCGTAATCTGATCCAGCAAGTGGCAACAACCTGCCCGAAAGCCTGCATCGGTATTATCACCAACCCGGTTAACACCACCGTGGCTATCGCAGCAGAAGTGCTGAAGAAAGCCGGTGTTTATGACAAAAATAAACTGTTCGGTGTGACTTCGCTGGATATCATCCGTTCCAACACCTTCGTGGCTGAGCTGAAAGGCAAACAGCCGGAAGAGCTGAACGTACCGGTAATCGGCGGACACTCTGGCGTGACCATCCTGCCATTGTTGTCACAGATCCCTGGCGTGAGCTTTACCGAGCAGGAAGTGGCTGATCTGACCAAGCGTATCCAGAATGCGGGTACTGAAGTGGTTGAAGCTAAAGCCGGTGGTGGGTCTGCAACCCTGTCAATGGGTCAGGCGGCGGCGCGTTTCGGCCTGTCTCTGGTTCGTGCGCTGCAAGGCGAAAAAGGCGTGGTGGAATGTGCTTACGTGGAAGGGGATGGCAAATATGCTCGCTTCTTCGCACAACCGCTGGTGCTGGGTAAGAATGGCGTTGAAGAACGCAAAGACATCGGGACTCTGAGCGCGTTCGAACAGAAAGCGCTGGAAGACATGCTGGATGTTCTGCACAAAGATATCGAACTGGGCGAAAAGTTTATCAATAACTGATCATTCAGTGGTGCATGAGTATACATAGGCCGCCGGACAGCGTACCGGCGGTTTTTTTATGCCCGAAGCTATGACCGGATGCGGGCTTTTCGATCCAGCAGGTTATGGGTGTGTGGATCGAAATAACGGCTTGGCCAAATCTCTGCAGGATGGATGTTAAGTGATTCGGCAATTAACCATTCCCCTTTTGGCCAGGGGCGCGATAGCGCATTCGCCAGCGTTGATGAGCTTAGCCCTGCCTTGCGCGATACCGCCGCCAGTGTGGTTCCCTTCTTACGTAAAGCCGCAATGATATCCGCCGGATGCCAGTCCTTGTTCCTTGAGTTCATGTTTGCATTCCTTTTTTGATTAGCGAAAGTTCTGTTAGTGGTATAACTAACAGGTCAAAATTAATCGTTTGAACAACATGAAACGCTTATACGGAAACTAGGATACCACTAAATTTCTTAAAAAATATCCCATAAATTTCCCAAAAAAAGATATTTGCCGACTTTTGCCCAGAGAACATGGCTATGAAAAAAGAGTGGTTTGCCGCCAAGGAGCTGACAGGCGTAGCAGGATTACCCTCCTCACCACAGGGAATAAATTTGATGGCGCGTCGTGAAGGCTGGATCAGCCGCCAGCGTAAAGGCGTGCAGGGGAAAGCGCTGGAATACCATATTGACAGCTTGCCTGCCGGGATACGTAACTTATTGGTATTAAAAGAAGAACCTGCGAGCTATGAGTTTGACCGCAAGGAGCCGCTGGCCGTGTGGATTGAATATTTCTATCACCTGACGGAGAGCGAACGTGAGAAAGTTTTGGCGTTCCTGATGCGAGAAGGGATCGGTAGCTTACTGGCGCGTATTTCAGCGGAGAAATGAGCAGACCCGCAGTGCGGGTCTGTGGAAACAGCAAGACGTTTATTGTTTCTTAAAAATCACGTTGAACCGCAAGATGCGCTAATCCTTCCAGTGCGGAACGATGAGCGGATTCCGGCAGAACCTGCAACGCGGCAATGGCCTTGTCGGCCTCTTCCTCAGCACGCTGGCGGGTATATTCCAGCGAGCCGCATTGCTGCATGGCCTCCAACACGGGCTCCAGCAAATGACGGCCGTTACCTTGTTCAATAGCCCCACGGATCATGGTTTTCTGTGCGCCTTCGCTGTTATGCATGGCGTGCAGTAACGGCAGTGTCGGCTTCCCTTCATTGAGATCGTCACCGGTATTTTTACCCAGCGTGCTGCCGTCGGCACTGTAATCGAGCAGGTCATCGATCAACTGGAAAGCGGTGCCAAGGTAGCGACCGTAATCCTGCAGCGCTTTTTCTTCTGCTTCACTTGCATCTGAAAGGATGGCTGAGGACTGTGCCGCCGCTTCAAACAGACGTGCGGTTTTGCTGTAGATCACCCGCATGTAGCTTTCTTCGGTAATGTCCGGATCGTTGACGTTCATTAACTGCAGCACTTCGCCTTCGGCTATCACGTTGACGGCCTCGGACATCAGCGCCAACACGCGCAGCGATTCCAGGCTGGTCATCATCTGGAAAGCACGCGTATAAATGAAGTCGCCGACCAGCACGCTGGCGGCATTGCCGAAGGCGGCATTGGCGGTGGCTTTGCCGCGGCGCATATCTGATTCATCCACCACGTCATCATGCAGCAGGGTAGCGGTGTGAATGAATTCGATCAGCGCAGCCACGGTAATGTGTTTATCACCCTGATAATGCAACGCCCGCGCCGCCAGAACGGCGATCATCGGGCGGATGCGTTTACCGCCACCACTGATAATGTAATAGCCAAGCTGATTGATGAGCGTGACATCGGAATTCAGCTGTTCGAGAATTGTTGCGTTCACGGCCGCCATATCTTGCGCGGTTAACTCGGTAATTTGCTCTAGGTTCATTGTATTTTTTTCAGCTGTGTTTCTCTTCACCGCGTTGAGATCGCTGCTCACATCGGTACATGGCGGTAACTGTCCCTCTGATTGTACTTGAAAAACGGCTCAGATAAACGCCATGAAAGAAACTGTGCTTTTTTTCTTCTTTTTTCTGCTTCTGGTCTTATTCTGCTCTTGTCATATGCTGGATTATTGCGTAGAATTCGCGCCCTATTGTGAATATTTATAGCGCGCTCTGTACTAAACAGTTGGGCACGCGGAAAGCGGAGTTTTATATGTACGCGGTTTTCCAAAGTGGTGGTAAACAACACCGAGTAAGCGAAGGTCAAACCATTCGCTTGGAAAAGCTGGACATCGCAACTGGTGAAGCAGTTGAGTTTGACCAGATTCTGATGATCGCTAATGGCGAAGATATCAAAATCGGCGTTCCTTACGTCGATGGCGGTAAGATCAAAGCTGAAGTCGTTGCTCACGGTCGTGGCGAGAAAATTAAGATCGTTAAGTTTCGTCGTCGTAAGCACCATCGTAAGCAGCAGGGCCACCGTCAGTGGTTCACTGACGTTAAAATCACCGGCATCAGCGCTTAAGTTAGGGGAGCAGATTAATGGCACACAAAAAGGCTGGCGGCTCGACTCGTAACGGTCGCGATTCAGAAGCTAAACGTCTGGGCGTAAAACGCTTTGGCGGCGAAGCAGTACTGGCAGGCAGCATCATCGTTCGTCAGCGCGGCACTAAATTCCACGCTGGTACCAACGTGGGTTGCGGCAAAGACCACACTCTGTTTGCTTTGAAAGACGGTAAAGTCAAATTCGAAGTTAAAGGCCCGAGCAATCGTAAATTTATCAGCATCGAAGCTGAATAATTTTCCGAGCCTTACTAAATAGATGTAAGCCCCGCAATTCGTTGCGGGGCTTTTTACATTTATGGGCTGCTTGTGTATCGGCCCGTCAGCGCTGGCAAAGGTAAGATGGAAACGAAACAGCAGGTCGGAATTGGCATTTCTCTGGCGGTGACTACGGCAGTTTGCTGGGGTGCATTGCCGATTGCGATGAAAGAAGTGCTGGTAGTGATGGAGCCGTTTACCATCGTTTGGTATCGATTTACCATTGCTGCACTTGGATTGGGGCTTATTTTGGCCGTGCGTGGCAAGTTGCCGCCGGTGACCCTGTTCCGTCAACCGCGCTGGTTGTTGATTCTGGCCATCGCCACCGCAGGCTTGCTGGGGAATTTTATTTTCTTCAGCTCTTCACTGCAGTATCTCAGCCCGACAGCATCGCAAGTGATCGGCCAACTATCGCCGGTCGGCATGATGTTTGCCAGCGTGCTGATTTTAAAAGAGCGCATGCGCATTACCCAGGTGATTGGTGCGCTGATGCTGATCTGCGGGTTGCTGTTGTTCTTCAACGTCAGCCTGATTGAAATTTTCACCCGCCTGACGGATTACACCCTTGGGGTGTTGTTGGGTGTGTGTGCGGCAACGGTCTGGGTTACTTATGGCGTTGCGCAGAAAGTGTTGCTGCGTCGATTGGCCTCGCCGCAAATCCTGGTAATGTTGTACACTTTATGTGCAGTGGCGTTATTTCCTCTGGCCAGGCCGGAGGTGATTTTCCAGCTCAGCGGTTGGCAATTAGCCTGTCTGCTGTTCTGTGGTGCCAACACGCTGATTGGTTATGGTGCGCTGGCTGAGGCCATGGCGCGCTGGCAGGCGGCACAGGTGAGCGCGTTAGTGACGCTGACACCGCTGTTTACCCTGCTTTTTTCAGATTTATTGGCGCTGGCCTGGCCACACGTATTCGCCGCCCCGACATTAAATGTCGTCGGCTATGTCGGTGCTTTCGTGGTGGTAGCGGGCGCCATGTTTTCCGCAATTGGTCACCGTTGGTGGCCGCGACGGGCAGAACCCCGCCTGGTTGCTCCTTTGAAGCAGCCTGGTGAATGATTTACGGAGACGGTAAATGAAGTTTGTAGATGAAGCAGCGATTTTGGTCGTTGCAGGTGACGGTGGTAATGGTTGCGTCAGCTTCCGTCGCGAAAAGTATATCCCGAACGGCGGGCCTGATGGTGGTGACGGCGGCGATGGCGGCGACGTCTATCTGTTGGCGGACGAAAACCTCAACACGCTGATCGACTACCGCTTTGAGAAATCTTTCCGCGCCGAACGTGGCCAGAACGGTCAGAGCCGTGACTGTACCGGCAAGCGTGGCAAAGATATTACCATCAAGGTACCGGTAGGTACCCGCGTGCAGGATCAGGGCACCGGCGAGATCCTCGGTGACATGACCCGTCATGAGCAGCGTCTGATGGTGGCGAAGGGCGGTTGGCACGGTTTGGGCAACACCCGTTTTAAATCATCGGTCAACCGTGCTCCGCGTCAGAAAACGTTGGGTACCGCCGGTGAAGCTCGTGACATCCTGCTGGAGCTGTTACTGCTGGCCGATGTGGGTATGTTAGGCCTGCCGAACGCCGGCAAGTCGACCTTTATCCGCGCCGTGTCTGCTGCCAAGCCGAAAGTGGCTGACTATCCGTTTACCACTCTGGTACCAAGCCTGGGTGTGGTGCGTATGGACCACGAGCAAAGCTTCGTGGTTGCCGATATCCCAGGGCTGATCGAAGGTGCCGCTGACGGCGCTGGTCTGGGTATTCGCTTCCTGAAGCATCTGGAGCGTTGCCGCGTGCTGTTGCACCTGGTGGATATCGCCCCAATCGATGAGTCTGACCCGGTAGAAAATGCCAAAATCATCATCAATGAGTTGAATCAGTATAGTGAGAATCTGTCGCAGAAGCCTCGCTGGCTGGTTTTCAACAAGATTGATGTGATAGGCGAAGAAGAAGCTGCCGAACGTGCCAAGGCGATTGCAGAGGGCATGGGTTGGGAAGGTAAATACTACATGATCTCCGCCGTCAATCGCGAAGGTGTCAATGCGCTGTGCTGGGATGTGATGAAGTTTATCAATACCCAACCGAAAGCCATGGCCATCGCAGAAAGCGCGCCGGAGAAAGTCGAGTTCATGTGGGATGATTACCATCGTGAACAGATCGCTGAAGTGGAAGCTGAAGCGGATGACGACTGGGATGACGACTGGGATGAAGAAGACGACGAAGGCGTCGAAATCGTTTACCAGAAGTAATCTTGCGAAGAGAGGGGCTCAGTTAATACTGGGCCCTTTTTTTATTTCAATACGTTTTCCGGCAACCAGCATTGAGCATTGAGCCCGTGGGTATCCTGACGGTTTTCCAACGTTAAGCGGCCCTGATGCAGTTGTACAATACGGGTCACGATGTTCAGCCCCAGCCCACTGCCGCCATAGCGCTGATCCATACGGCGGAAGGCCTGGGTGAGTTCGCCGACCATTTTCTCTTTGACGCCCGGTCCTTCATCGATCACCTGTAGCCGATGCCCGCGATCCTGCCGAGTCAGTTGCACCTGGATCCTGCTGTCCTCGGGGCTATAACGATGGGCATTCTCCACCAGGTTACGCAGCAGCAGACGTAACAGCACCGGGTCGCCATGTACCGGCGCGGTGGCCGGAAGCTGCCATTGCAGACTTTGTCCGCGTTGCGCAGCCAACTCCTCGAGTTCTTCCCGTAGCGGTTGAATAACGTCGCTCACCCAATCGAAGCGTTGATAATGGCCACTGGCAAAATCTTGCCCGGCGCGCGCAAGCATCAGCAATTGCTCGACGGTGTGCATCAGTTGGTCAATGCGGGTAATCAGCGGTCCGCTTTGCGGGATCCCCTGCTTTTCCATTAACTCCAGATGCAGACGGATCCCCGCCAGAGGTGTACGCAGCTCATGGGCGGCATCGGCGGTAAACAACCGTTCCTGTTGGATGGTGTTATCCAGTCGCGAGAACAATTGGTTGAGTGTGGTGGTAACCGCCATCATTTCCAGACTGTCACTGTTGAGCGGCAGTGGCGTCAGGTTATCGGCGGAGCGCTTTTCCAGCCGTTGCTGCAGTTGATTAAGCGGTCGGATAATCCAGCTGATAGCCCAAAATGAGGCCAGCAGGGTGACGATCATCATGATCAGTGAAGGGGCGAGCAACGAGGCTATCGCTTCGGCGATTTCCGTATCGACACGCTCGGTACGAACCTTGGCCGACAGGGTTTCATCCACCAGGAAGCTGATTTGCTCCTGGCTTTCATGCCACAGCCAAAAGGCACTGATAAGCTGGGTGACCAAAAGGATCAGCGCCAGCATCAACAACAGACGACGGCGCATGCTGATCATGATGAGGATTCCAGGCGATAGCCGATACCGCGAACCGTACGGATGCGATCCTTACCCAATTTGCGGCGCAGGTTATGGATATGCACTTCCAGCGTGTTGGAGCCCAAATCATCCTGCCAGGTATAAAGATCCTGCTGCAGCAGTTCACGGTTGACCGTTTGTCCGGCGCGCATCATCAGACGCGACAGGATGGCGAACTCTTTTGGAGTGACTTCCACCGGCTGTTGTTGAACATAAACCTGCTGACTGGAGAGATTGAGCTGGAGATCGTCCAACTGCATGAGATTGTCACTGTGGCCCTGGTAGCGGCGGATCAGAGCCCGCACGCGCGCCTGCAGCTCAACCAAAGCAAAGGGCTTCACCAGGTAATCGTCGGCGCCGGCATCCAGCCCGTCGACACGATCTTCCAGTGCGTCACGTGCCGTCAGAATCAGTACCGGCAATTCAACTTGCTGGCGGCGCCACTGCCGAAGCAGGCTGGCGCCGTCCATGTCGGGCAGACCCAGATCGAGGATAATCATACTGTACTGACTGGTGAGGAGCAGAGCACTGGCCTCCGCCGCCGTGGCGGCGCAGTCGCAGGCATAGCCTTCCCCGGCTAATGCCAGTGCCAGGCCTTGTTGCAGCAGCTCATCGTCTTCAACAATCAGCAGTTTCATCATAACCCTCAGTTATTCTGATAAATATCCCGGTACAGGCGGCTTTCGAAACGCACCAAGGGAGCACGGCGCTGTTTCTGATCTTCCGGCGGCACGGCATAGCCTGACAGATACTGTACGAAGGCAAAACGCTGTCCGCTGGCGGTGGTGATAAACCCGGCCAGGTTATACACGCCTTGCAGCGCACCGGTTTTGGCAGAAACCTTGCCGTCGACACCGGCTTCATGCAGACCGCCACGGTAACGCAGGGTTCCGTCGTAGCCGGATAACGGCAGCATCGAAATAAAGTTTAGCTCGCTGTCATGCTGCGCAATGTACTGCAATGCCTGCATCATGGTTGCCGGGGCCAGCAGGTTATGGCGTGACAGGCCTGAGCCGTCTACCACGATGCTGTTACCCAAATCGACGCCGGCTTTCTGACGAAGGACCTGACGCACCGCGTCGGCACCGGCACGCCAGGTGCCCGGAACGCCAAAACGCTCATGGCCGATAGTGCGGAATACGGTATCGGCGATCATGTTGTCCGATTTCTTCAGCATGATCTTCAACAACTCGTGCAGCGGCGCTGATTGAGCTTGGGCGATCACCGTTCCTTTCAGGCCTGGCTGGGTCTGACGCTTCAGGTGGCCGTCGATCTGAATGCCGGCCTGTTTCAGCTCATCTTTTAAAATAGCACCGGCATAGCTGGCGCCATCCTGGATAGCAAAAGCCAGCGGCAGTGGGTCGCTGCGTTGGGTCAGACAGCCGGTCAGCGTAAAGCGGTTCAACTCGCCCGGCACCACATCCAGTTCGCAATATTGGGCGTCCGCAGAACCTTTCGCCAGCGTACGTACCTGGCTGAACATATTCACCGGGTAATAGGAGGCCACGCGAATAAAGGCCATGTCGCCCGGATTTGGCGCGCTGTACAGCGACACCGAGAAGCAGTTGCGGTCGACTATCGCCGCCGCCGGTGGTGCGCTGAAGCACTGCGTCAGGTCGTTCCACGGCCAACCGGGGGCTTTGTCATGGCTGGCGAATACCGAAGTATCGACCAGCACATCGCCGGTGATCTGGCGTACGCCCTGTTTTTTCAGGATCGCCACCATGTTGCGCAGACTTTGGCGCTTAAAGGTCGGATCGCCGCTGAAGCGGGCAATCAGGTTACCGCGCAGCACGCCGTCACTGATATCACCCTGGCTTTCCAGCGTGGTCGTGAAGCGATAGTCGGGGCCGAGCTGCAATAATGCAGCCAGCGCGGTCAGCACTTTCTGGGTACTGGCCGGCAACGCCATTTGCTGAGAGTGATAATCGATGGTCGGTGTGTCTGCACCGATCTTCTGAACTACCAGGGCAAGGTTGGCCCCATCAGGCAAATATTGTGTGTAATCTTCAACCGGGGCCGCATTCGCATTTAGAACAAATGCGCAAGCCAATGCACTGACAATTCGTGAAAAACGCATAATCTCGGGATAACAGCTGGATAACGTGCCGTCATACTACGGTGCATTCAGGGAAAAAGTAAACGATGACCCTCAAGGAACTCTACGCTAAAATGCGTATCAAAATGCAAAATCGATCCTGACTTGGGCAACAGTTCCGAGTCAGGCTTCTTTTGTTTGTCGCCTGGAGGCGGGGGGCATGTACCCACCGTTTTTTCATTCGAACACGTCAGGATGACGGTTATTTGAACAGGAAAGATTTAGAGGTATTTACATTATGAAACAGATTCCGATGACCTTGTTTGGCGCTGAAAAACTGCGTGAAGAACTCGATTTTTTGAAAGGGGTGCGCCGTCCGAAAATCATTGCGGACATCGCTGACGCCCGTGAACACGGCGATTTGAAAGAAAACGCAGAGTACCATGCCGCTCGTGAGCAGCAGGGCTTTTGCGAAGGGCGTATCCAGGAAATTGAAGCCAAGCTGTCGAACGCGCAGGTGATCGATATCACCAAGATGCCAAATAATGGCCGCGTGATTTTTGGCTCCACCGTATCGGTGATGAACCTGGATAGCGAAGAAGAAGTGACCTACCGCATCGTTGGTGACGACGAGGCCGATTTCAAGAAAAATCTGATTTCGGTGAATTCACCGATGGCGCGCGGTTTGATCGGTAAAGAAGTTGATGACGTGGTCGTGATAAAAACCCCGGGTGGCGATGTCGATTATGAGATCTTGAAGGTTGATTATCTCTGATCTCTCTGCATTCGTTCAGAAAATCGCCAGGGTTTTGTAAAGAAAGGAAAAAGGCCGCACGCGGCCTTTTATCTGAATCAGGTGCATGGCACCTTTTCGTTAACCCAATGCTTATTAACGCGGTAGACTGATCTTGCGCTCTTTAGACGGGCGGTAAAGAATAAGCGTACTGCCGATGACTTGCACGTTGCAGGCACCCGTTTCACGCACGATAGCGTCGGCGATCAGGGTTTTGGTCTCGCGATCTTCAGCAGCGATTTTTACCTTGATCAGCTCATGATGCTCCAGAGCCTGTTCAATTTCAGCCAGCACCCCTTCGGTGAGACCGTTATTACCCAGCATGACAACCGGTTTTAACGGATGCGCCAGGCCTTTCAGGTGCTGTTTTTGTTTATTATTCAGATTCATTGTCTTTTTTGCTTAAGTTGGGATTGAAAACGGTACATTCTACCGCCATCTCATGTATATCACCAAATCGGTCTTCACCGGTGTGAGTCTACATGAGCAGCGAACCTGACATTAAGACTCTTTTTATGATAGTTGGAAAACGAGATGGCTAATAAAAAGCGTTCTGCTAGCTCCAGTCGCTGGTTACAAGAACACTTTAGCGATAAATATGTTCAACAGGCGCAGAAAAAAGGGCTGCGTTCGCGCGCCTGGTTTAAACTTGATGAAATACAGCAGAGTGACAAACTGTTTAAACCCGGTATGACCGTAGTGGACTTGGGTGCGGCACCGGGGGGCTGGTCGCAATATGTCGTGACCCAGATCGGCGGTTCCGGCCGTATCATCGCCTGTGATATTTTACCAATGGATCCTATCGTTGGCGTCGATTTCCTTCAGGGCGATTTTCGTGATGAACTGGTGATCAAGGCTCTGTTGGAACGTGTAGGTGAAAGCAAGGTTCAGGTGGTTATGTCTGACATGGCCCCGAATATGAGTGGCACTCCGGCCGTCGATATTCCAAGATCGATGTATCTGGTGGAATTAGCACTGGGAATGTGTCGTGATGTCCTCGCACCAGGCGGAAGTTTCCTGGTGAAGGTGTTCCAGGGAGATGGTTTTGACGAGTACCTACGGGAAATTCGCTCCCTGTTTACGAAGGTTAAGATTCGTAAGCCAGACGCTTCCCGCGCACGTTCGCGCGAAGTGTACATTGTAGCGACAGGGCGCAAGCTGTAGTACCCTAACGCTGTTTGTTAACACAGTTGTAATATGAGGTTAATCCCTTGAGTGACATGGCGAAAAACCTAATTCTCTGGTTAGTCATCGCGGTAGTGTTGATGTCTGTATTCCAGAGCTTTGGGCCCAGCGAGTCGAATGGCCGTAGGGTGGATTACTCTACCTTCATGTCCGAGCTGACCCAGGACCAGGTTCGCGAAGCGCGAATCAACGGACGTGAAATTAACGTTACCAAGAAAGACAGTAACAAATACACGACCTACATCCCTGTCAACGATCCTAAATTGCTGGATACGTTGTTAACCAAGAATGTGAAAGTTGTTGGTGAACCACCTGAAGAGCCGAGTTTGCTGGCTTCTATCTTTATTTCGTGGTTCCCAATGCTGTTGCTGATCGGGGTTTGGATCTTCTTTATGCGGCAAATGCAGGGCGGCGGCGGCAAGGGCGCGATGTCCTTTGGCAAGAGCAAGGCCCGCATGCTGACGGAAGATCAGATCAAAACCACTTTTGCCGACGTTGCTGGTTGTGACGAAGCAAAAGACGAAGTGAGCGAACTGGTGGAATACCTGCGCGAGCCGAGCCGTTTCCAGAAACTGGGCGGCAAGATCCCTAAAGGCGTGCTGATGGTTGGCCCTCCAGGGACCGGTAAAACGCTGTTGGCGAAAGCTATCGCCGGCGAGGCAAAAGTGCCGTTCTTCACCATTTCCGGTTCCGACTTCGTGGAAATGTTTGTGGGTGTCGGTGCGTCTCGTGTGCGTGACATGTTCGAACAGGCCAAAAAAGCGGCTCCGTGCATCATCTTTATCGATGAAATCGACGCCGTCGGTCGCCAGCGTGGCGCCGGTCTGGGTGGCGGTCACGATGAACGTGAGCAAACGCTGAACCAGATGCTGGTTGAGATGGACGGCTTTGAAGGCAACGAAGGCATTATCGTCATCGCTGCGACCAACCGTCCAGACGTGCTTGACCCGGCATTGCTGCGTCCAGGTCGTTTCGACCGTCAGGTTGTGGTTGGTCTGCCAGACGTACGTGGCCGTGAGCAGATCCTGAAAGTGCATTCTCGTCGTGTGCCTTTGGCGCCAGATGTTGATGCTTCAGTATTGGCACGTGGTACTCCGGGCTTCTCCGGTGCTGACCTGGCTAACCTGGTCAACGAAGCAGCGCTGTTTGCCGCTCGCGGCAACAAACGCGTCGTGTCGATGGTTGAGTTCGAAAAAGCCAAAGACAAGATCATGATGGGTGCGGAACGTCGCTCCATGGTGATGACCGAAGCGCAGAAAGAGTCGACCGCGTATCACGAAGCAGGCCACGCCATTATCGGTCGTCTGGTTCCTGAGCACGACCCGGTACACAAGGTAACGATTATTCCTCGTGGCCGTGCATTGGGTGTCACCTTCTTCCTGCCGGAAGGCGATGCAATCAGCGCCAGCCGTCAGAAACTGGAGAGCCAAATCTCTACTCTGTACGGTGGTCGTCTGGCTGAAGAGATCATTTACGGGCCAGAGAAAGTCTCTACCGGTGCGTCGAACGACATTAAAGTGGCGACCTCGATTGCCCGCAACATGGTGACCCAGTGGGGCTTCTCCGAGAAGCTGGGGCCACTGCTGTATGCGGAAGAAGAGGGCGAAGTGTTCCTGGGTCGTTCCGTGGCCAAGGCGAAACACATGTCGGACGAAACCGCGCGCATCATCGACCAGGAAGTTAAATCCCTGATCGAACGCAACTACATCCGTGCGCGTGCGTTGTTGATGGAAAACATGGACATCCTGCATTCAATGAAGGATGCGCTGATGAAATATGAAACCATCGATGCGCCACAGATCGACGATCTGATGAACCGCAAAGACGTGCGTCCGCCAGCGGGTTGGGACGATGCGAGCAAAGGCAGCAACTCCGACAATGGTGGCACACCAAAAGCCCCAACGCCGGTAGATGAGCCGCGTACGCCAAACCCAGGCAATACCATGTCTGAACAGCTAGACAAGTAACTTTGGCTGTGTAATAACATCGAACCCCGGCATGCCGGGGTTTTTTATTGTCCGGCGGGCAGTGAACCAGGCAACAGTAAGGTGGATTAGTAATGCAGTTAACCGTGCGAGACACGACTTTCGATCTTTCCCATCCACGGGTGATGGGGATCCTCAACGTAACCCCGGATTCTTTTTCTGACGGCGGCCAACACAACTCGCTAAATCAGGCGTTGTTGCATGCCCATGCACTGATTTCGGCCGGTGCGACCATGATTGATGTGGGTGGCGAGTCGACCAGACCGGGAGCGGCAGAGGTCAGTGAAGAAGAAGAGATCGCACGCGTAGTGCCCGTGGTGGAAGCGATAGCCCGACGTTTTGAAGTCTTTATCTCGGTGGATACCTCAAAAGCCGGGGTGATCCGTGAATCGGCTCTGGCGGGGGCGCATTTGATTAACGACGTTCGCTCGTTGCAGGAGCCCGGTGCGCTGGCCGCAGCCGCAGAAACTGGGCTACCGGTATGCCTGATGCATATGCAGGGTGAACCGCGAACCATGCAGCAGGCGCCGCACTATGACGACCTTATTGGTGACGTAAACGCCTTTTTCCAACGGCATATTGAACGCTGTAACGCCGCCGGGATTACAAATCAGAAATTGCTGCTCGACCCAGGATTCGGTTTCGGTAAGAATTTAGCGCACAATTATCAGCTTCTGGCCAGATTGTCCGAGTTTCATCACTTCGGCCTGCCGTTGTTGGTGGGAATGTCGCGTAAGTCGATGATTGGGCAACTACTTAACGTGCCCCCTGAGCAGCGGGTCATCGGCAGCGTGGCCTGTGCGGTGATCGCCGCCATGCAGGGCGCACAGATTGTCAGAGTGCATGACGTTAAAGAAACCGTCGAGGCGATGCGTGTCGTCGAGGCAACACTTTCAGCTAAGGGATGATAGAGACATGAGCGAGCGCAAATATTTTGGTACCGACGGCATTCGTGGCAAGGTCGGTGATAGTCCTATTACCCCTGAGTTTGTTCTGAAGCTTGGCTGGGCGGCGGGTAAGGTACTGGCACGTCACGGATCTCGTAAAATTATTATCGGTAAAGATACCCGAATCTCCGGCTATATGCTGGAGTCGGCGCTGGAAGCCGGGCTTGCCGCAGCGGGGCTGTCTGCCTCGTTCACCGGCCCGATGCCGACGCCGGCGGTAGCGTATCTGACGCGTACCTTCCGTGCTGAAGCCGGTATTGTGATCTCCGCATCGCATAACCCGTTTTATGACAACGGCATTAAGTTCTTCTCGATTGATGGGGCCAAGTTGCCGGACCATGTTGAAGAAGCTATTGAAGCCGAAATGGAAAAACCGCTGACCTGCGTGGAATCCTCAGAATTGGGCAAGGCCAGCCGGATCATCGACGCTGCCGGCCGCTACATCGAATTCTGTAAAGGTACCTTCCCGAGCGAACTGAGCCTGAAAGGCCTGAAAATCGTGGTGGACTGCGCCAATGGCGCAACCTATCACATTGCGCCAAGCGTGCTGCGCGAGTTGGGTGCCACAGTGATTGCCATCGGCGTTGAGCCGGATGGCATGAATATCAATGAAAAATGCGGAGCGACCGACGTTCGTCAACTGCAGGAGCGTGTGCTGCAGGAAAAAGCCCATGTCGGCCTGGCATTTGACGGTGACGGCGACCGCGTGATGATGGTTGATCACCTTGGCAACAAGGTCGATGGTGACCAAATCCTGTATATCATTGCCCGTGAAGGACTGCGTCAGGGCCAGTTACGCGGCGGTGCGGTCGGTACGCTGATGAGCAACATGGGGCTGGAGCTGGCACTCAAGCAGTTGGGCATTCCCTTTGCACGCGCGAAAGTCGGTGATCGCTACGTACTGGAGAAGCTGCAGGAACTGGGGTGGCGTATCGGTGCGGAAAACTCCGGCCACGTGATCCTGTTGGACAAAACTACTACGGGTGACGGTATCGTCGCTGGCCTGCAGGTGCTGACCGCGATTGTTCGTAACAGTATGAGTCTGCACGATCTGTGCAGCGGCATGAAATTGCTGCCGCAAATTCTGGTCAACGTGCGCTTTGTCGGCGAGCACAACCCGCTGGAATCCGAAGAAGTGCGTAAAATTACCGAGCAGGTTGAAGTGGAACTGGCCGGTCGCGGTCGTGTTCTGCTGCGCAAATCTGGTACCGAACCCCTGATCCGCGTGATGGTGGAAGGTGAAGACGAGCAGCAGGTGACTGCGCTGGCGCATCGTATCGCTGATGCCGTGAAATCTGCGGGTTAATTGAACGCTGATGAGTCCGGGGGCGGTCGTTGCCCCCGAAAATCACAGACTGCGAATTTTATTGGTGTTTTTTTCCGCAAACGCGCCGGTGGCTGCAAATTGCCCTTGCGTGGTTTAGCGCCTTTGGTTAGTATTCACACCCGCTTCAGTGGGCAGTTTGATATAACGCCTGCGACTTCTTTTTAGAAAAGAAGCCTATGGGGTGTGAAGCATTTGGCACGCGGTGAAGCCGCAAGGATACGGGTACAACTATGTACGAAGCTCTTCTGGTAATTTTCCTGCTGATCTCAATCGGGCTGGTAGCTCTGATTATGCTGCAGCAAGGTAAAGGCGCTGATATGGGAGCCTCATTCGGAGCAGGTGCGTCTGGCACGCTGTTCGGTTCGAGTGGTTCCGGCAACTTCATGACCCGCATGACGGCTGTGCTGGCGACGTTGTTCTTCGTCATCAGTCTGATCCTGGGCAACCTTAGCACCAACCAGACCAAGAAAGGCAGCGAGTGGGAAAATCTGGGTCAGCCAGTGAAATCTGAGCAGACTACCGCGCCGGCAGCACCAACCAAGCCGAGCAGCGATATCCCGCAGTAAGCGCCAGGCAGTAACAGAGTTTGAAAACGGTTGTTGTTACCTCGATATAAATAACAGCCGTTAGCAGTAAGAATCAGTACCGAGGTGGTGGAATTGGTAGACACGCTACCTTGAGGTGGTAGTGCCCTAACGGGCTTGTGGGTTCGAGTCCCATCCTCGGTACCAAATCCCAGAGATAACTTGCTATTTTGCGATTATCGGCGTAATATTTGCCACGTTTTCGGACGCGGGGTGGAGCAGCCTGGTAGCTCGTCGGGCTCATAACCCGAAGGTCGTCGGTTCAAATCCGGCCCCCGCAACCACTTTCCTTTAAGTGTTTATTTTCAAATACACTTTTCGATTGAATTCCGCTTTTCTCGATCAACATTTGAAAATGACACTTGTTAGAAAGTTGCACCGAAGCCGCTTAGCGGCAAACAGGGTCCAGTTGCATAAAGCCCCGAATTTTCGGGGTTTTTTGTTATTTGGCAACAGAATCACTGGGCTATTAGGCCCTTTTTTTATGTCTTGGGGGTGGGCTTGTCCACATTAGAGCAAAAATTAACAGAGATGCTTTCGGCACCGGTAGAAGCGTTGGGCTTTGAACTTGTAGGCATCGAATTTATTCGTGCGCGCCAATCGACGCTCCGTATCTATATTGATAGTGAAAACGGCATCAATGTTGACGATTGTGCTGATGTCAGCCACCAGGTCAGCGCTGTATTGGACGTCGAAGAGCCAATCACAGTCGCTTACAACTTGGAAGTCTCCTCTCCTGGCCTTGATCGCCCGATGTTCACCGCCGAGCACTATACTCGTTTCCTCGGTGACGAAGTCAGCTTGGTCCTGCGCATGGCCGTACAGAACCGTCGCAAATGGCAGGGCATTATCAAGTCTGTCGATGGCGAGATGATCACGGTTACTGTGGAAGGGAAAGATGAAGTGTTCGCGCTGAGCAACATCCAGAAAGCGAACCTGGTACCCCACTTTTAAAGTTTGGATGAGGCAACTAGGATGAATAAAGAGATTCTGGCTGTTGTTGAAGCTGTTTCCAATGAAAAATCCCTTCCGCGTGAGAAGATTTTCGAAGCGCTGGAAACCGCATTAGCCACCGCCACCAAGAAAAAATACGAGCAGGAAATCGAAGTTCGCGTCAGCATTGACCGCAAAACGGGTGATTTCGATACCTTCCGCCGTTGGGTTGCTGTAGATGAAGTGACTCAGCCAACGCGTGAAATCACGCTGGAAGCTGCACAGTATGAAGAGCCAGGCATCGAGCTGGGCGGTTACATCGAAGATCAGATTGAATCTGTGACCTTCGACCGTATCACCACTCAGACCGCGAAACAGGTTATCGTACAGAAAGTCCGTGAAGCCGAGCGCGCGATGGTGGTTGACGCATTCCGTCAGCACGAAGGTGAAATCGTCACCGGCGTGGTGAAGAAAGTTAACCGTGACAGCATTGCGCTGGACCTGGGTAGCAATGCCGAAGCGGTCATTGGCCGTGAAGACATGCTGCCACGCGAAAACTTCCGTCCTGGCGACCGCATCCGCGGTATCCTGTACGCCGTTCGTCCTGAAGCCCGTGGTGCGCAGCTGTTTGTCAGCCGCTCCAGCGCCGAGATGCTGAAAGAACTGTTCCGCATCGAAGTACCGGAAATCGGCGAAGAAGTGATTGAAATTAAAGCGGCAGCCCGCGATCCCGGCTCCCGTGCAAAAATTGCAGTGAAAACCAACGACAAGCGCATCGACCCAGTCGGCGCTTGTGTCGGTATGCGCGGTGCGCGCGTTCAGGCTGTTTCGAGCGAGCTCGGCGGTGAACGTATCGACATCATCCTGTGGGATGATAACCCTGCGCAGTTCGTCATCAACGCCATGGCGCCGGCAGATGTTGCCTCGATCGTGGTTGATGAAGATAATTGCACCATGGATATCGCCGTTGAAGCCAGCAATCTGGCACAGGCGATCGGCCGTAATGGCCAAAACGTGCGTTTGGCATCCCAGCTGTTAAAACAACATCGTGACGATGACCGTTGGGAACTGAACGTGATGACGGCGGACGATCTGCAGGCCAAGCACCAGGCCGAAGCTCATGCCGCCATTGATACCTTCACCAAACATCTTGATATTGACGAAGATTTCGCCACCGTACTGGTTGAAGAAGGCTTCTCTACTCTGGAAGAGTTGGCTTACGTGCCAATCAAAGAGCTGCTGGAAATCGACGGTCTGGATGAAGATATGGTTGAAGCGTTGCGCGATCGCGCCAAAGCTGCATTGACCACGCTGGCCCTGGCACAAGAAGAAAGCCTGGGCGACCAAAAACCTGCTGACGATTTGCTCAACCTGTCGGGTCTTGAGCGCAGCATGGCCTTTAAACTGGCCGCGCGTGGGGTTTGTACGCTGGAAGATCTTGCCGAGCAGGGTGTTGACGATCTGGCTGATATTGAAGGGCTTAGCGATGAGCAAGCCGGCGAGCTGATTATGGCCGCACGTAATATCTGTTGGTTTGGCGACAACGCGTAATAAACTGTAGCAGGAAGGAACAGCATGACGACAGATGTAACCGTAAAATCGCTGGCAGCAGAGATCCAAACTCCAGTTGATCGCCTGGTACAGCAGTTTGCTGATGCAGGGATTAACAAGTCGGAGAGCGACTCTGTAACCCAACATGAGAAAGAAGCCTTACTGGCGCACTTGAACCGTGAACACGGTAGCGCGCCGGGTAAGCTTACATTGCAGCGCAAAACGCGCAGCACCTTGAATATTCCGAGCACCGGCGGTAAAAGTAAATCGGTGCAAATTGAGGTCCGCAAGAAACGCACTTATGTAAATCGCGATACGCCAGAAGCCCAACAGGCTGAAGCGGCAGAGCAGGCACAGCGTGAAGCGGAAGAGCAGGCACAGCGCGCAGCAGAAGAGCTGGCGAAACGCGAAGCAGAAGCAAAGCGCGCAGCCGAAGAGCAAGCCAAACGTGAGGCCGCGGAGATCGCTAAGCGTAATTCAGCGGAAAAAGAAAAAGTGACGAATCAACATACCGACGAAATGACCAAGCCAGCACAGGCAGAAAAAGCACGCCGTGAAGCCGAAGCCGCAGAACTGAAACGTAAAGCGGAAGAGGAAGTTGGGCGCAAGGTTGAAGAAGACGCCAAACGCGTAGCGGAAGAAGCGCGCCGCATGGCCGAAGAGAAAGGCGAAGAATGGGCTGCTGCTGAGAAAGCCAGCGCAGCGGTTGAAACTGCCGATTATCATGTAACCACTTCCCAGCACGCCCGTGCTGCCGAAGACGAAAACGACGCTAAAGTTGAAGGCGAACGCCGCGCCCGCACTCGTGGCGGTAAAGCGACCAAGCAGAAGAAAGGCAACAAACTTTCCGAGTCTAAAGCAGACCGTGAAGAAGCGCGTGCCGTGACCCGTGGTGGTAAAGGCAAGCGTAAGCCAAGCACTCTGCAGCAAGGCTTCAACAAGCCGGCTCAGGTGGTTAACCGTGACGTTGTGATCGGCGAAACCATCACCGTGGCCGAACTGGCTAACAAGATGGCGGTTAAAGGCTCTCAGGTCATCAAAGCGATGATGAAGATGGGCGCAATGGCCACCATCAACCAGGTTATCGATCAGGAAACCGCGCAGCTGGTTGCTGAAGATATGGGTCACAAAGTTATCCTGCGTCGTGAGAACGAGCTGGAAGAAGCGCTGATGAGCGACCGTGATACCGGTGCTGCGGCTGAGCCACGTGCGCCAGTTGTGACCATCATGGGCCACGTTGACCACGGTAAAACTTCTCTGCTGGACTACATCCGCTCCACCAAGGTGGCAGCAGGCGAGGCCGGTGGTATTACCCAGCATATCGGTGCTTACCACGTAGAAACCGAAAACGGCATGATCACCTTCCTGGACACCCCAGGCCACGCAGCCTTTACTTCAATGCGTGCTCGTGGTGCTCAGGCGACAGACATCGTTGTTCTGGTTGTTGCTGCCGACGACGGCGTGATGCCGCAAACCATCGAAGCTATCCAGCATGCGCAAGCGGCGAAGGTACCTTTGGTCGTTGCAGTAAACAAAATTGACAAGCCGGAAGCCGATCCGGACCGCGTTAAGCAGGAACTGTCCCAGTACGGTGTTATGCCGGAAGAGTGGGGCGGCGAAGCACAGTTCGTTCACGTATCTGCGAAAGCCGGTACCGGTATCGACGAACTGCTGGAAGCTATCCTGTTGCGCTCTGAAGTTCTCGAACTGAAAGCGGTACGCAGCGGCATGGCCAGCGGCGTAGTTATCGAATCCTTCCTGGATAAAGGTCGTGGCCCGGTTGCTACCGTGTTGGTACAGGAAGGTACGCTGAATAAAGGCGATATCGTTCTGTGTGGCTTCGAGTACGGCCGTGTGCGTGCGATGCGTGACGAGCTGGGTCACGAAGTGACCTCTGCAGGTCCTTCTATTCCGGTTGAGATCCTGGGCTTGTCCAGCGTTCCTGCTGCCGGTGATGAAGTGACTGTAGTGCGTGACGAGAAGAAAGCGCGTGAAGTTGCGCTGTACCGTCAAGGCAAGTTCCGCGAAGTTAAACTGGCGCGTCAGCAGAAATCCAAACTGGAAAACATGTTTGCGAACATGACCGACGGTGAAGTTTCTGAGCTGAACATCGTACTGAAATCCGACGTACAGGGTTCTTGTGAAGCGATTTGCGAATCACTGCTGAAACTCTCTACCGACGAAGTGAAAGTGAAGATTGTTGGCTCTGGCGTAGGTGGTATCACCGAAACCGACGCCACGCTGGCAGCGGCTTCCAACGCCATCATCCTGGGCTTCAACGTTCGTGCCGACGCTTCTGCGCGCCGCGTGATTGAAGCAGAAAGCCTGGATCTGCGTTACTACTCCGTGATCTATAACCTGATCGACGAAGTGAAGCAGGCGATGAGCGGTATGTTGGCGCCTGAATACAAGCAGCAGATTATCGGCCTGGCCGCCGTGCGTGACGTGTTCAAATCGCCTAAATTTGGTGCCATTGCAGGTTGTATGGTTACCGAAGGTAATATCAAACGTCACAACCCAATCCGCGTTCTGCGCGACAACGTGGTTATCTATGAAGGCGAGCTGGAATCCCTGCGCCGCTTCAAAGATGACGTTAACGAAGTCCGTAACGGCATGGAATGTGGTATCGGTGTTAAGAACTACAACGACGTGCGCGTCGGCGACATGATCGAAGTATTCGAAATCATCGAGATCCAACGCACCATCGCTTAACGCTAGCACATCTGCTTAAGTCTGTTCTGGGGGGCCTTGTGCCCCCCGATTTGTCTGGAGAATCCACAAAATGGCAAAAGAATTCAGCCGCGGTCAGCGCGTGGCACAAGAGATGCAAAAAGAGATTGCTATCATTTTGCAACGTGAAGTCAAAGACCCGCGTGTCGGCATGGCTACCGTTTCTGGTGTAGAAGTTTCCCGTGATTTGGCCTACGCCAAAGTTTACGTCACCTTCCTGAACGTATTGACCGAAAACGCCGATCCGGATCTGGTGCCTAAAGGCATTAAAGCGCTGGAAGACGCTTCAGGTTACATCCGCACGCTGCTGGGTAAAGCCATGCGTCTGCGCGTAGTGCCTGAGCTGACCTTCGCTTACGACAACTCTCTGGTTGAAGGCATGCGCATGTCCAACCTGGTGACCAACGTAGTGAAGAATGACGCCGAACGCCGTTCCGCATCAGGCGATGACGAGGAGGCTTAATGAGTCGCCCTCGTCGCCGCGGCCGTGATATCCACGGTGTCCTGTTGCTGGACAAACCGCAGGGGCTGTCGTCCAACGACGCCCTGCAAAAAGTAAAACGCCTCTATAACGCCAATCGCGCGGGCCACACCGGCGCGCTCGACCCGCTGGCGACCGGCATGCTGCCGATTTGCCTCGGTGAGGCGACCAAGTTTTCACAGTTCCTGCTCGATTCCGACAAACGCTATCGCGTGATTGCCCGACTTGGCCAGCGTACCGACACCTCGGATGCTGACGGCCAGATAGTGCAGGAGCGACCGGTGAATTTCACCCAGGCGCAGCTCGATGTGGCGCTGGACAGCTTCCGTGGCGATATCAAGCAAGTACCTTCGATGTATTCGGCACTGAAGTACCAGGGCAAGAAACTCTATGAGTATGCTCGCCAGGGTATCGAAGTGCCGCGTGAAGCGCGCAGCATTACCGTTTACGAACTGCAGTTTATTCGCTGGGAAGGGGATGAGCTGGAGCTGGAAATTCACTGTTCGAAAGGGACTTACATCCGCACCATCACCGATGACCTCGGTGAGTTGCTGGGTTGTGGTGCGCACGTGATCTACCTGCGTCGTCTGCAGGTGGCGACCTACCCGACCGAGCGCATGGTCACGCTGGAGCAGTTGAATGAATTGCTGGAGCAGGCCCATCGGCAGGAAATCGCCCCGGCCGAGCTTCTCGATCCGCTGTTGATGCCAATGGACAGCCCGGTGGAAAACTACCCGGAAGTGAATCTGCTGCCCGTTGTCGCGGGTTACGTGAAGCAGGGGCAACCGGTTCAGGTTGCCGGCGCACCGGCCTCGGGCATGGTGCGTATCACCGAAGGTGAAGAGCGTAAATTTATTGGCGTGGGCGATATTGCCGATGACGGTCGTGTGGCGCCGCGCCGCCTGGTAGTTGAATATTTCGACTAAGGGCAGAAAACGCACTGTCTTGCGATCGCACTGCGCTAAGAGTAGAATGGCGCAGCTTATGCATTGGGTTGCTGAATTAGAGATCGGCGCCTGTATTTATTATCTATAATCTGGAGTATGACAATGTCTCTAAGTGTTGAAGCTAAAGCTAAAATCGTAGCTGATTTCGGTCGTGGTACTAACGACAGCGGTTCTTCCGAAGTTCAGGTTGCCCTGTTGACTGCGCAGATCAACCATCTGCAAGGCCACTTCTCAGAGCACAAAAAAGATCACCACAGCCGTCGTGGTCTGCTGCGTATGGTTTCTCAGCGTCGTAAGCTGCTGGACTACCTGAAGCGTAAAGATGTAGCACGTTACACCAGCCTGATCGAGCGTCTGGGTCTGCGTCGCTAATCAAGCGAGTTTCAGTGGAAAGGGGCCTATTTTGGCCCCTTTCTTCTAGGAAGCATAAGCAAATCAGGTTAATGTATTACTGATGTTTCCAAACAGGATCTTCCGTTACAGAGGTTCGCGCGGCTAATGAGAGGCTTTGTCTCAGGCTTGAGATAAGGATTGTCATTAGTCGCGAGGATGTAGTGAGAAGGCAAACCGAGTCACTGGCGTGTCGAGTCGTCAATACGATTGCGCGCCTAATCTAAGGATATAATTTTGCTGACACCGATCATTCGCAAATTCCAGTATGGCCAGCATACCCTCACTATTGAGACCGGTATGATGGCTCGTCAGGCCACTGCCGCCGTTATGGTGAGCATGGATGACACCGCCGTATTCGTTACCGTAGTTGGCCAGAAAAAAGCCAAACCAGGCCAGAGCTTCTTCCCACTGACGGTTAACTATCAGGAGCGTACTTACGCTGCTGGTCGTATCCCGGGTAGCTTCTTCCGTCGTGAAGGCCGTCCGAGCGAAGGTGAAACTCTGACCTCCCGTCTGATTGACCGTCCGATCCGTCCACTGTTCCCGGACAGCTTCCTGAACGAAGTTCAGGTGATCGCGACCGTAGTTTCTCTTAACCCGCAGGTTAACCCGGACATCGTTGCGATGATCGGCGCCTCTGCAGCCCTGAGCCTGTCCGGTATTCCGTTCAATGGCCCAATCGGTTCTGCCCGCGTGGGTTACATCAACAATCAATACGTGTTGAACCCAACCAGCGACGAGCTGAAAGAAAGCAGCCTGGATCTGGTGGTTGCCGGTACCGCTGGCGCAGTACTGATGGTTGAATCCGAAGCTGACGTTCTGAGCGAAGATCAGATGCTGGGCGCGGTGGTCTTTGGCCACGAGCAACAGCAAATCGTTATCGAGAACATTAACTCCCTGGTTGCCGAAGCTGGCAAAGCCAAGTGGGACTGGCAGGCACCTGCAGTCAACGAAGCGCTGCACGCGCGCGTTGCAGAACTGGCAGAAGGCCGCCTGGGCGACGCTTATCACATCACCGAAAAACAAGAGCGTTATGCTCAGGTAAATGCGATCAAGAGCAGCGTTGTTGAAACCTTGCTGGCACAGGACGAAACTCTGGACGCATCTGAAATTCAGGACATCCTGGGTAGCGTTGAGAAAAACGTCGTTCGTAGCCGCGTGCTGCGTGGCGAGCCGCGTATCGACGGCCGTGAAAAAGACATGATCCGTGGTCTGGACGTGCGCACCGGCGTGCTGCCGCGTACCCACGGTTCCGCACTGTTCACCCGTGGTGAAACTCAGGCACTGGTTACCGCAACACTGGGCACCGCCCGTGACGCGCAGAACCTGGATGAGCTGATGGGCGAAAAAACCGACAGCTTCCTGTTCCACTACAACTTCCCTCCGTACTCCGTTGGTGAGACCGGGATGGTAGGTTCGCCAAAACGTCGTGAAATTGGTCACGGTCGCCTGGCGAAACGTGGCGTATTGGCTATGATGCCTAAACCAGAAGATTTCCCGTACACGGTGCGTGTGGTTTCTGAAATCACCGAATCCAACGGTTCTTCTTCCATGGCTTCCGTCTGTGGTGCTTCTCTGGCGCTGATGGATGCAGGTGTGCCAATCAAGGCTGCCGTTGCCGGTATCGCAATGGGCCTGGTGAAAGAACAAGATAACTTTGTTGTTCTGTCTGACATTCTGGGTGACGAAGATCACCTGGGCGACATGGACTTCAAAGTGGCCGGTAGCCGTGACGGTATTACCGCGCTGCAGATGGACATTAAAATTGAAGGCATCACCCGCGAAATCATGCAGGTTGCACTGAACCAGGCCAAGGGCGCGCGTCTGCACATCCTGGGCGTGATGGAACAGGCTATCAGCACCCCGCGTGGCGATATCTCTCAGTTTGCACCACGTATTCACACTATCCGAATCAACCCGGACAAGATCAAAGACGTGATTGGTAAAGGCGGTTCTGTCATCCGTGCGTTGACTGAAGAGACCGGTACTACCATCGAAATCGAAGATGATGGTACAGTTAAAATCGCTGCTACCGACGGTGAGAAAGCGAAATTCGCTATCCGCCGCATCGAAGAGATCACTGCCGAGATCGAAGTGGGCCGTATTTACCAGGGTAAAGTTACCCGTATCGTTGATTTCGGCGCATTCGTGGCGATCGGCGGCGGTAAAGAAGGTCTGGTACACATCTCTCAAATCGCTGACAAGCGCGTTGAGAAAGTGACCGACTATCTGCAGATGGGTCAGGAAGTACCGGTTAAGGTACTGGAAGTTGACCGTCAGGGCCGTGTGCGTCTGAGCATCAAAGAAGCGACAGCACCAGAAGCAGGTTCACCTGCGCCTGAAGCAGAATAACTGTATAGATAGATTTACAGCTCCCAGCCATGGGGTTGGGAGCTGTTCGTATCGCGCGGGTAGGATGCCTGCGTATTAGCAAACGGATGAGAGGATGTTCATCCAATGTTTGTCTTCGGGAGTGGGAAATGAAGCCTTTCTTGCGCTGGTGTTACGTTGCGACAGCACTCATGCTGGCAGGATGCAGCAACCATGATTGGCGTAAAGACGAAGTTTTGGCGATCCCGTTGCAGCCAACTCTGCAGCAGGAAGTGATCCTGGCGCGCATGGAACAAATACTTGCCAGCCGGGCACTGACGGACGATGAGCGTGCGCAGCTTTTATATGAGCGCGGTGTACTGTATGATAGCCTCGGGCTACGTGCACTGGCGCGCAATGATTTCTCGCAAGCGCTGGCGATACGTCCTGATATGCCAGAAGTTTTCAACTACCTGGGCATTTACTTAACGCAGGCAGGCAATTTTGATGCTGCCTATGAAGCGTTTGATTCTGTACTAGAGCTTGATCCAACTTACAATTACGCGCGTTTAAACCGGGGCATCGCTCTTTATTATGGCGGCCGCTTCCCGTTGGCGCAGGATGATCTGCAGGCGTTTTATCAAGACGACCCAAACGATCCCTTCCGTTCGTTGTGGCTGTATCTTGTGGAAAGAGAAATCGATCCCAAGAAGGCTGACGTAGCGCTCAAGCAGCGTTATGACAAAGCGAACCGAGGGCAATGGGGATGGAATATTGTCGAATTCTACCTGGGCAACATCAGTGAAAAAACGCTGATGGAAAGGCTCAAGGCAGATGCAACGGATAACACTTCGCTCGCTGAGCATCTCAGTGAAACTGACTTCTATTTGGGTAAACACTACCTGAGTCTGGGGGACAAGGACACCGCTTCGGCGCTGTTCAAACTGACGGTTGCTAACAACGTTCACAACTTCGTTGAGCACCGCTATGCATTGTTGGAATTGGCGCTGTTGGGCCAAGAACAAGACGACCTATCGGAATCGGACCAGCAATAGCTGACGAACAACTATCAGCCTGATATACATTGGTTTTTTGCCAAAGTTATCGCCTTAACGGGCGAGGGCTTTTTTGTTCGTTTTATAATCTAATTTGAGCCGGTTCACACTTTTCAATGAAAATGACTGAAAATTTTCTCGACGAGTTATGTAGACTGGCTGCCATTATTAATGAGGCACGTGTACATGACTACTGAGCTTGAAACCTCTTTTGCTGACCTGGGGCTGTCTGCTCCGATCATTTCTGCCCTGACCGATCTGGGCTACGAAAAACCGTCACCGATCCAGGCTGAGTGTATTCCTCACCTGTTGAACGGCCGCGATGTGCTGGGCATGGCACAGACCGGTAGCGGTAAAACTGCAGCATTCTCGCTGCCACTGTTGCACAACCTGAAAGCTGAGTTGAAATCACCTCAGATTCTGGTGCTGGCACCGACCCGCGAACTGGCGGTTCAGGTTGCTGAAGCAATGACCGATTTCGCAAAACACATGAATGGCGTTAACGTTGTGGCCCTGTACGGCGGCCAGCGTTATGACGTTCAGCTGCGCGCTCTGCGTCAGGGCCCGCAAGTTGTAGTTGGTACCCCAGGCCGTCTGCTGGACCACCTGAAGCGTGGCACTCTGAACCTCTCTAACCTGAGCGGTCTGGTGCTGGATGAAGCCGACGAAATGCTGCGCATGGGCTTTATCGAAGACGTTGAAACCATCATGGCGGAGATCCCGGCTGAACATCAGACCGCGCTCTTCTCTGCAACCATGCCGGAAGCTATCCGTCGCATTACCCGTCGCTTTATGAAAGATCCGCAGGAAGTGCGCATTCAATCCAGCGTCACTACCCGTCCGGACATCAGCCAGAGCTACTGGACTGTGCAGGGCATGCGTAAAAACGAAGCGTTGGTACGTTTCCTGGAAGCTGAAGACTTTGATGCGGCGATTATCTTCGTGCGTACCAAAAACGCGACCCTGGAAGTGGCCGAAGCGCTGGAGCGCAGTGGTTACAGCAGCGCCGCACTGAACGGTGACATGAACCAGGCCCTGCGTGAGCAGACCCTGGAGCGTCTGAAAGATGGTCGTCTGGATATCCTGATCGCGACCGACGTTGCTGCCCGTGGCCTGGACGTTGAACGTATCAGCCTGGTTGTGAACTACGACATCCCTATGGATTCCGAGTCTTACGTTCACCGTATCGGCCGTACTGGCCGTGCTGGTCGTGCCGGCCGTGCGCTGCTGTTCGTTGAAAACCGCGAACGCCGCCTGCTGCGCAACATCGAACGCACCATGAAGCTGACCATTCCAGAAGTTGAACTGCCGAATGTAGAACTGCTGGGTGAGCGTCGTCTGGCCAAGTTTGCCGCTAAAGTACAGCAACAGCTGGAAAGCAGCGATCTGGACATGTACCGCGGCCTGCTGGCTAAACTGCAGCCGGGTGAAGAAGAGCTGGAAATGGAAACTCTGGCCGCAGCACTGCTGAAAATGGCACAGGGCGAACGTCCTCTGATCCTGCCAGCTGATCCTGTGTTCAAACCGCGTCAGCGTCGTGAATTCAACGACCGTGACGATCGCGGTAGCGACCGTCGTCGTGACGCGCGTCCAGACAGCCGTGACGGTGGCGCTGAGCGTCCACGTCGTGAACGTCGTGACGTTGGCGAAATGCAGCTGTACCGCATTGAAGTGGGCCGTGATGACGGCGTTGAAGTTCGTCATATCGTTGGCGCGATCGCTAACGAAGGCGACATCAGCAGCCGTTACATTGGTAACATCAAGCTGTTTGCCGGCCACTCCACTATCGAGCTGCCAAAAGGTATGCCGGGCGAGATCCTGTCTCATTTCACCCGTACCCGTATCCTGAACAAGCCGATGAACATGCAACTGCTGGGCGATGCACAGCCGCATGAACGTCGTGAGCGTCCTGCACCTGCCGGTAACGGTGAGCGTCGTGGTGGGGCTCGTCCTTCCACCGGCGAACGTCGTGAAGGGGCAAACCCAGGCCGTCGTTCTTTCGGTGATCGTCGTGAAGGCGGTGCTGCTGCACCTGCCGGCAACGGTGGCGAGCGTCGTGGCGGTAACTTCAACCGTGACGGCCAGCGCGCCCCACGTCGTGATGACGCCGCTCCGGCTGCACCACGTCGTCGCTTCGGTGATGCATAACGCCTGATTTAGCCGTTCACGGTTAATCGGACTAAAAACCAGCCTTCGGGCTGGTTTTTTTGTGCACAGAAAACCCCCAGCTAGGCTGGGGGTTCAGTAAAGCTTTCAGCTTTGAGCCAGTTATAAAAACCCCTTTTGATTTGTTAAAACAGTTTGCGGTCTGGCAACTGCAAATGTTCAACAAGAAATCAAAAGGGGGTCCCAATGAGGGACGAAAAGAGCTTAGCGCACACCCGATGGAACTGTAAATATCACATAGTTTTTGCGCCGAAGTACCGAAGAAAGGTGTTCTACGGGGAAAAACGCAAAGCGATTGGCAGTATTTTAAGAAAGCTGTGCGAATGGAAAAACGTGAATATTCTGGAAGCGGAATGCTGTGCGGATCACATTCATATGCTTCTGGAAATCCCGCCGAAGATGAGTGTATCGGGGTTTATGGGGTACCTGAAGGGAAAGAGCAGCCTGATGCTTTATGAGCAGTTTGGGGATTTGAAGTTCAAATACCGTAACAGGGAGTTTTGGTGCCGAGGGTATTACGTTGATACGGTAGGGAAAAACACGGCCAGGATACAAGAATACATAAAGCACCAACTGGAAGAGGATAAAATGGGTGAGCAACTCTCGATCCCGTATCCAGGTAGCCCGTTTACGGGCCGTAAGTAATCCATAGATGCAAATGTCAGATTGCTATGCGCCTGTTAGGGCGCGGCTGGTAACAGAGCCTTATAGGCGCATATGAAAAACCTCCGGCTATGCCGGAGGATATTTATTATGCCTGAAATTCGCCGTTAATGGGCAGAAAATGGCGTATCATTTATAAGGTTTTTTTCTTATGGATACTACGCACGGGAGATGCCATGAGTTGGCAGCAGTTTAAGTCTCAATACCTGGTGCGCTTTTGGGCACCTTTACCTGCGGTGATTGCCGCCGGGATCCTTTCTACCTACTACTTCGGTTTGACCGGGGCCTTCTGGGCGGTGACCGGCGAGTTTACCCGCTGGGGCGGCCACGTTTTGCAGTGGTTCGGTCTGCACCCCGAGCAATGGGGTTACTTCAAGGTCATCGGCCTTGAAGGGACGCCACTACAGCGCATCGACGGCAGAATGATCATCGGCATGTTCGCCGGCTGTATCGCCGCTGCGCTATGGGCCAACAACATCAAGCTGCGCCAGCCGCAGAACCGCATCCGCATTGTGCAGGCGCTGCTGGGGGGGATTATCGCCGGTTTTGGGGCACGCCTGGCGATGGGCTGCAACCTGGCGGCCTTCTTTACCGGCAT
Organism: Serratia myotis; assembly: GCF_027474885.1. NCBI lineage: Bacteria > Pseudomonadati > Pseudomonadota > Gammaproteobacteria > Enterobacterales > Yersiniaceae > Serratia > Serratia myotis. Next base: position 439,509 of record NZ_CP099707.1, read on the forward strand.
TCCGCAGTTCTCGCTGCACGCCTGGTTCTTTGCGCTGGCGACCGCCGCCGGTTCTTACTTTGGTGCCAAATTTACCCTGCTGCCGATGTTCCGCATTCCGATCAAATTGCAGAAAGTGAAGGCCGCCGCGCCGCTGACCCAAAAGCCGGAACAGGCGCGCCGTCGTTTCCGTCTGGGCATGGTGGTTTTCTGTCTGGCGATCGCCTGGTCGCTGTGGACGCTGTTTGATGCCCCGAAGCTGGGGATTGCCATGTTGTTTGGCATTGGTTTTGGCCTGCTGATTGAACGGGCGCAAATTTGCTTCACCTCGGCGTTCCGCGATCTGTGGATCAGCGGCCGTACTCACATGGCGAAAGCGATCATTCTCGGTATGGCCGCCAGTGCCATTGGTATTTTCAGCTACGTGCAACTGGGTGTGGCACCAAAAATCATGTGGGCTGGCCCCAATGCGGTACTGGGCGGATTGTTGTTTGGTTTCGGCATCGTCCTCGCGGGCGGCTGCGAAACTGGCTGGATGTACCGCGCGGTAGAAGGTCAGGTGCATTACTGGTGGGTAGGGTTGGGGAATATCATTGGCGCTACGCTGTTGGCCTATTACTGGGATGATTTGGCCCCAACGCTGGCCACCGACTACGATAAGGTCAACCTGCTGGAGACCTTCGGCCCAATTGGCGGCCTGTTGGTGACCTACCTGCTGCTGGCAGTGGCGTTTGGCGCCATGCTGTGGTGGGAGAAACGTTTTTTCCGCGCCAAACCCGACGCGCAGGTGGTTAATTTAAGGAGTGTGTCATGAAACAAGCGGCGATAGTGCCGGATTACCGGTTGGATATGCTGGGCGAGCCTTGCCCTTATCCGGCCGTGGCGACGCTGGAGGCGATGCCGCAGTTGAAGCCGGGGGAAATCCTCGAGGTGATCAGCGACTGCCCGCAGTCGATCAACAACATTCCCCTTGATGCACGCAACCACGGCTATAAGGTGCTGGATATCCAGCAGGACGGACCGACCATCCGCTATCTGATCCAGCGCTAACTCAGGGGCGGCATTGACCGCCCCATTTTTTCCCCTTCATTGCACAATCCCTCTCCAGCCACAAACACCGGTAGTGTTTATACCAGCATAATCAAACACTGGTTACTGTTGAAATTGAAGCGGATACTGGCCACTTGATGGGATTAACTCAATGGATGAGAAAATGAAAACACCACCACCTGCCATCCGGCTAGGCCGCGCGGGATTGATTATTTTACTGGCGGGGCAATTATTGCCGACGATCGACTTTTCCATCGTTAACGTCGGGCTGGATTCGATAGCACAATCGCTGGGCGCCAGCCCGACGCAGCTGGAACTGATTGTCGCGGTATACGGCGTGGCGTTTGCCGTGTGTCTGGCGATGGCCGGACGCCTGGGGGATAATCTGGGGCGGCGCAATCTGTTCCTGTGGGGCGTGCTGATATTTGGCATCGCCTCATTGATGTGTGGGTTAGCTAACGCTGTCTGGTTTTTGCTGCTCGCACGGGTGTTGCAGGGGATAGGGGCTGCTTTGATCGTGCCGCAAATCCTGGCCACCATCCATGTGGGGCTGCGGGGCCGTGAACACACTCGGGCGCTGGGACTGTATGGCGCTATCGGCGGGTTGGCGTTTATCGTGGGCCAGGTGTTGGGCGGGCTGTTGATCACCTTTAACATCGGTGGACTTGGTTGGCGCAGCGTGTTTCTGATTAATATCCCGGTGTGTTTGCTGGTACTGGCCTGCGCCTATCGTTGGGTACCGAATACCCGTGGGGAGAAACAAGTCAGTCTCGATCTGCCCGGCACCCTGTTACTGGGGTTAACTATTGCCTGCCTGCTGTTTCCGTTGGCGTTGGGACCGATGTGGCACTGGCCGTGGCAGTGTTTGGTGCTGTTGGTGGCCAGCGTTCCCTTGCTCTGGTTACTGTGGCAGGTTGAACGGCGTCAGGAGCAGCGGCAGAACTCCCCATTATTACCGCCTGCCTTACTGCGTTTGCCAAGCGTGCGCTTCGGGCTGGTGCTCGCCATCCTGTTCTTCTCCTGTTGGAGCGGCTTCATGTTTGTGATGGCACTGACGCTGCAGGCCGGTGCCGGGCTGAGTTCGTTCCAGTCAGGGAATGCCTTTATTGCGCTGGGGGCGGCATTTTTTATCTCATCGCTGCTGAGCAGCAAAGTGGTGGAGCGCTTCGGTGAGATGCGGACGCTGATCTTTGGCTGTCTGATGCAGATAGCAGGCCTGTTGGCGCTGATGTTAACACTAAAGCTGGTCTGGCCGCAGCCGGGAGTCTGGAACCTGATCCCGGCGACGGTGCTGATAGGTTTTGGCCAGGCCTTTATCGTCAGCAGCTTCTTCCGTATTGGGTTGTCTGACGTGCCGACTGAGCATGCGGGCTCCGGTAGCGCGATGTTGACTACGGTTCAGCAGACCGCGTTGGGGCTGGGGCCGATCCTGCTGGGGACGCTGTTAGTGCAGGTGCTGCATCTTGAACCCGGCAACTACCTCAAAGCGGTACTGGTGGCGATGTTGGCTGAGTTTTGCCTGATGCTGGTGTTGCTGGGCCGGACACTGCAGTACCAACGAGCAGAACGTCAGCAGAGGCGGGAAGCGGTAAAACAAATCTGACGGGGTAGTCAACGTGGGGGAGTGGTTTCCCCCACGGGCTTAATTAACCTTTCACCAAATCGCCCTTCACGGTGGCGACAATCTCAAACGAATGCAGCCGAGCCTGATGGTCAAAGATCTGGCCGTTGACCATGATTTCATCCGCACCGGTTTCGTTGAGTAGCGTCTGCAACCCGCTGCGTACGGTAGCTTCATTGCCGATAACCGACATGCGCAGCGCCTGATCGACCCCGTATTGTTCCCCGGCGGTCCACAAGGCGTGGATATTGTCGACTGGCGCTGGCAACGGACCCGGCGAGCCGCGGCGCAGATTGATAAACTGCTGCTGCATCGAGGTAAACAGGAAGCGCGCTTCAGCGTCACTGTCGGCGGCCACCACGTTGACACATACCATGGCGTGCGGTTGCTGGCACTGCTCGGAAGGCTTGAAGTTATCGCGATACAGATTAAATGCCTGGAACAGCATCTCTGGCGCAAAATGGGAAGCGAAGGCAAACGGCAGGCCGAGCTGTGCTGCCAACTGTGCGCTGTACAGGCTGGAGCCCAACAGCCAGATCGGCACATGCAGCCCCTGGCCGGGTACCGCCTGCACCGGTTGGCCCGGTTGGACATCACAGAAGTAATGCTGCAGTTCCTGCACGTCGCGTGGGAAATTATCCACTTCACCGGACAGATGACGACGCAGCGCCATCATGGTGCGTTGGTCGGTACCGGGAGCGCGGCCCAGACCCAGATCGATACGCCCGGGATAAAGCGACTCCAGCGTGCCGAACTGCTCGGCGATCACCAACGGCGCATGGTTGGGCAGCATCACGCCACCGGACCCGAGGCGGATGCTCTGGGTACCGGCGGCCAGATAGCCCAGCAGCACCGAGGTGGCCGCGCTGCCGATGCCGGTCATATTGTGGTGTTCTGCCAGCCAATAACGCTGGAAGCCCCATTTTTCGGCATGTTGTGCTAGATCTAAAGAGGCGTGAAATGCATCGCGCGGTTTGGCCCCTTGCGGGATAGGGGATAAATCCAATACTGAGACAGGTATCGCCGTTTTTTCAGTCATGACATCGTCCATCAAAGAGTTGATCGCTTAAAGGGCGATTGCAGAAGTCTGCAAACTACAAAGCCAAATGTGCTTTTAGTGTTAAAAGCATAATCCAATTTATGGTTATAAAAGAGGATATATGTGCTTGTGATATCCTTATGAGTAAAATGGTTTTTTTGGGAGCCGATTGAAATATGGACGTGATGATTCCACCCGCCGCTTATCGCTCAGGGAGCTGAGAGAATGAAAAAAAAGACGTTGTTTACCTTACTGTTGATGGTGGTGGCGGTCGCCATGGCGATCTTGTTCCGCGCGCATAATCAGGATTTGTTATTGCAAGGGGAAGTGGACGCACCGGAGGTGATCGTGGCCTCCAAAGCCAAGGGGCGAGTGATTGAACGGCTGGTGGAGCGGGGTGACGACGTAAAAGCCGCACAGGTCATGATCCAGCTTGATAGCCCGGAGTTGATGGCGCAACTGCGTTCTGCACAGGCGTCACGCGATGAAGCCAAGGCGCAGCTCGACCAATCTCTGCACGGTACGCGTGAAGAAAGCATCCGTAATCTGCGTGCCAACCTGGCGCAGGCCGAGGCGCAATACCGTAATGCGCAGAATGACTACAACCGTAACCTGAGCGTATCCGGCAAAGGTTATATTTCGAAGTCCGAGTTGGATAGCTCGCGCCGTGCACGTGATACCGCATTCCAACAGGTGCAGGCGGCCAAGGCCAATCTGGACGAAGGCACTAACGGCGACCGTATCGAACTGCGCCAGCAATATGCTGCAGCGCTGCGGGCGGCGGAAGAAAACCTGCTGCAAGTGAAAGCCCAGACGGACGATCTGCGGGTTGTAGCCCCGGTGGCCGGTGAAGTGGGGCCGATCCCGGCGGAGGTGGGAGAACTGCTGAATGCCGGCAGCCCGTTGCTGACGCTGATCCGCGTTCCGGATGCCTACTTCGTGTTTAACCTGCGTGAAGACATTTTGGCTCATGTTCGCAAGGGCGATAAGATCCAGATGCGGGTACCGGCGCTGAAGAACAAAATGATCGAGGCAGAGGTACGTTACATTGCGCCGCTGGGCGACTACGCCACTAAACGCGCCACCCGCGCTACCGGTGACTTCGATCTGAAAACCTTTGAAGTGCGCCTGTATCCGTCACAGCCGGTTGACGGCCTGCGTCCAGGGATGAGCAGCTTATGGCTATGGAAAGAGTAAGGGCCGGTTGGCGCTGCTTCAGCCACGCGTTTGACAACGAGTGCCGCGTTGCCTTCCGCAGCCCGGTGGTGCACTGGCTGAGCTGGATTTTTCCGCTGATCCTGTTTGGCCTGATCAGCAGCAACTTTTCCGAAGGCACCTTGCTCGATCTGCCGGTGTCGGTGGTGGATAACGATCACAGTTCGCTGTCCAAGTCGCTGACCCGCAGACTGGATGCTGGCTCTCATGCCCATGTCGAACTCTATGACGGCGGGTTGGCCGAGTCGCTGCACCGCCTGCGAAGCGCACAGGATTACGCGCTGCTGTATGTGCCGCCGGATTTCGAAGCCAATGCGCTGGCGGGCAAGCAGCCGAGCGTGGTGATGTACTACAACGCGTTGTTCTATGGGGCCGGGTTGTATTCCACCCAGGATTTCAGCGGTCTGATGACCGAGATTAACGCCAACTACCGCAGCATTATCGCCGCCGAGATGGGGAAAACCTTGCCGCCGCTGGCGGACGTGACGCTGTCGTACGGCAGTTTATTCAATGCCAGCGGCAGCTACATCTATTACCAGCAGTTTGCCGCCACCATTCACCTGTTACAGCTGTTTGTGGTGACCTGCATGATCTACGTGCTGGCGCGCAGTAAATCGCTGCTGACGGCCCGGCCGTTCAGCCTGGCGCTGCTGGGTAAACTGGCACCCTACACCCTGTGTTTCACCAGTCTGTTGATGGTTGAGATTGCCGCGCTGGTGGGCATTTTTGATGCCCGCGTCAGCGGTAATCCGCTGTTCATGCTGATGATAGCCTTCTTCTACGTGATGGCGGCGCAGAGCATTGGCCTGCTGTTGTATACCTTTACCAGCACCACCATCACCGCCTATAGCCTGATCGCCATCCTGGTGAGTATTGCGCTGACCTTCTCGGGGATGGCGGTACCGGAGCTGTCGATGCCGTTACCGGCACGCATCATCTCCAATATTGAGCCCTTGACCCATGCGCTGTATGCGATGTTTGACGTGTTCCTGCGGCAGGTACCGGCCAGTGCCATCTTCAGCGTTTGCGCGTTGTTGTTTGTCTATCCGCTGGTGGCCGCGCTGCTGGTGCGTAACCGACTGCTGCCGCGGTTGCAGAAAGAAGGGAACGCAGGATGAAAATCTACTGGAAAACCTTCGTCCGGGTGCTGTTGGGCATGCTGGAGCGGCCGATGTGGCTGATGCTGATCCTGTCGCTGTGCGTCATGAGCATGGTCTATGCCAACCGAACGGTGTGGGATCTGCCGGTCGGCGTTATCGATCAGGACCACAGCACGGCCAGCCGTGAATTGATCCGCCAACTGGATGCCACCTCGAAGATTGCCATCGTGACTTACGACAGCATTGAGCAGGCAAAAAGTGACCTCGGCTGGCGTAAGCTGTTCGCGGTGATCATCATGCCGGTGGATCTGGAGAAAAAGATCCTGAGCGGCCAAAATATCGTGGTGCCGGTTTACGGCGATGCCACCAACCGGCTGGCCAATGGGCAGATCCAGCAAGACGTGGTGGCGGCCTATCAACAGCTCCTTTCCCAGTACAACAATGGCTTATTGTTGCGCAGTGGTTTCAGCGAACGCCAGGCGCAGGTGATCCTGACGCCCATACAGGGGCAGACGCTGGATGTGTTCAACCCCGGCATCAGCTTTGCGGCGATTATCTTCCCCGGCTTGCTGGTGATGCTGTTGCAGCACTCGTTATTGATTGCCTGCGTACGTGTCAGCATTGCCATGAAGAGCATGCCCGGTGGCAAGCCACCGCTGGCGGCCCATTTGGGCGGGCTGACGGCACTGTTGCCGATCTGGTTATTCCTGTCGATCGTGCTGTTCGTGCTGTGGCCGTGGGTGCTGGGTTACCGCCAAACGGCGGGCATTCCAGAAATTTTGCTGCTGACCTTCCCGTTCCTGTTGGCGGTACTGGGGCTGGGTAAGCTGGTGACCGAGTGCCTGCGCAGCGTTGAAATGATCTACCTGACGCTGGCATTTATCACCACGCCGATATTCTACCTCTCCGGTACCATCTGGCCGCTACAGGCGATGCCGGGCTGGGTGCGGGCGATTTCCTATTGTATTCCCTCGACCTGGGCCACCAAGGCGGTTGCTGGGGTAAACCAGATGGGACTGTCGCTGAACGAAGTCTGGGGCGATGTGATGATGTTGCTGGTGCTGGGGATTATTTATACCCTGCTGGGTGTCGGCGTGGGTTTTGTGCACAACAGCGTAGCGCTGCGCAGCCTGCTCCGCAGACGGCAATCCAGCAAGGAGGGCTGAAGCCACCCTTTCCTTGACCCTTAACAAGGTGGACCGGCGCAGGCTCTCGCATAATCACGCCCGTGGATCCTCTTACTGGTGTGATTATATGGCTTACCAACTGAATCTGAACTGGCCCGAGTTTTTAGAGAAATACTGGCAGAAAAAACCTGTTGTTTTGAAAAATGCCTTCCCGAACTTTGTCGACCCCATCACGCCAGACGAACTGGCGGGATTGGCGATGGAGTCAGAAGTGGACAGCCGTCTGGTCAGCCAGACCCATGGCGAATGGCAGGCCAGCAACGGTCCGTTTGAACATTTCGATGGCCTGGGCGAAACAGGCTGGTCCTTGCTGGCGCAGGCCGTGAACCACTGGCATGCCCCCTCAGCCGAACTGGTGCGCCCGTTTCGCGTTTTGCCAGACTGGCGTCTGGATGACCTGATGATCTCCTTCTCGGTGCCGGGCGGCGGCGTGGGGCCACACATCGATAACTACGATGTGTTCATCATTCAGGGAATGGGCCGTCGTCGCTGGCGCGTTGGCGATGCCTTGCCGATGCGTCAATTCTGCCCACATCCGGCGTTGCTGCATGTTGATCCGTTCGAACCGATCATTGATGAGGATTTGGAACCGGGCGACATTCTGTACATCCCGCCAGGCTTCCCCCATGACGGCTTCACCCACGAAACGGCGTTTAACTATTCAGTGGGTTTCCGTGGGCCAAATGGCCGCGACCTGATCAGCAGCTTTGCTGACTACGCACTGGAAAACGATCTGGGGGGCGCGCACTACAGCGATCCTGATTTAACCCTGCGTGAGCATCCGGGCCGGGTAGAAGAACACGAACTTGAGCGCCTGCGCTCAATGATGGTCGAAATGATCAACCAGCCGGAAGACTTTAAGCAGTGGTTTGGCCGTTTTGCCACCACGCCGCGTCATGAGCTGGATATCGCTATGGCGGAGCCGCCGTATGAAGCCCACGAGGTGCTGAATGCACTGATGGACGGTGAAACCCTGACCCGTTTGAGTGGCTTGCGTGTGCTGCACATCGGCGACAGTTTCTTCGTCAACAGCGAACCTCTGGACACCGTCGATGCACGGGCGGCCGATGCGCTGTGTCGTTATACCGAGCTGGGTCAGCCAGAACTGGGCAATGCGTTGCAAAACCCGGCGTTTGTGGCTGAGCTGACAGAGCTGATAAATCAGGGCTACTGGTTCTTCAAAGAGTAGTTGCCGCTGTGCCGGGTGGCGCTTGCTTACCCGGCCTACAAAACCAAACTCCCATCCTGCAGGCCCGATATTCTGTCGCGTGCCTGCGATTACGACACCAATTCCAGCCCGGCGACCCGCCGCCAGTAACCGTTGCAGTCGGCCTGATCGGTGAGGGTTAATGGCTGTGTGCCTTGCTCATTGGCGCGAAAGCGCTCGACCAGCGCCAGCGTCTCTGCCCCCTGCGGCGACAGGCGCACGATGTCCACCAGCCCTTGCATACTGGTCAACTCGTTGCCCAGGTTGTAGCAGTAGCCACTCATGGTTTGAATGCCGTTGAGCACAAACACCTGCTGTTGTTCCTGTGAACGCATCACTCGCCCCTGTGGATACTTAATGCAGCAGGTTTCACATTCATCCTTGGCGCGGTCTTCCGATCGTGCGGTAAAGCAGCGCGCCGAATAGGCCAGCGGCAGATGGCCGTAGCTCAGTACTTCCACCTCAAACTGCTGGCGGAAACCCAGTTCATCGCACTGTTCCAGCAGCTTGACCAGCCAGTCGCGGGACAGCTCGACCGGCATACACCAGCGCGTCATGCCCTGGCGGTGCAGCAGGCGCAGGGTGTAGGCGTTGTAGCAGTTCAGCGCGTGGCCGGCGACAAACGGCAGGCTGCGTTCCGCCGCCATGTTCACGGTACCCAGATCGTTGGCTTCAATCAGGAATTCCCCGTTTTCCACATAGCGCTTCAGTTCGTTCAGTTCGGACGGTGCCTGCAGCAGGGCCAGAGTGGAGAGAGCCACCTGTTTACCGCTGCGGGCAATCTCCTGCGCCAGTGCCAGCCAGTCACCGACCTTCATCTCGCGCCGTTTGGTGCAGACGCTCTCGCCGAGGTAAATAATCTCTGCGCTGCTGTTCACCGCCTGCCGGTAAAAATCTTCGACCTCAGTTTTCGGCCAGTAATACTGCACCGGGCCTAATGCGTATTTCATGCTTCCTCCTGCTACTGCCATTTACGGTGATAGGCACCGAGCGTGGTTTGAGTGCCTTCAGACACGGCACCCAGGGCTTCCATCCAGCCTGCGTCGGCCTGATAAGCGGCGGGGTCGGCCTGGCAGCGATCAATAGCCTGACGCCAGACGCGGGCCACCTGGCTAACGTAGGCCGGGCTGCGTTGGCGGCCTTCGATCTTCACCGAAGCGATATTGGCGGCCAGCAACTCCGGCAACAGTTCCAGCGTATTGAGGCTGGTGGGCTCTTCCAGCGCGTGATAGCGCACGTCGTCCACCAGATAGCGGCCCTTGCACAGCGTAGGGTAACCGGCATTTTCATCATCCCGGTAACGGTCGATCAGCACGCCATTCAGACGTGACTCCATGCCCTGCGCCGTTTGCTGCCAGCGCACGTAGCGTGCCGGAGAACAGGCTCCGACGGTATTGGGAGACTCACCGGTCAGGTAAGAAGAGAGGTAGCAACGGCCTTCGGCCATGATGCACAGGCTGCCGAAGGCGAAGACTTCCAGCGGCACCGGGCTGGTACGCGCCAGCTGTTTGACCTGATGCATCGACAACACGCGCGGCAGTACCACCCGGCTGACATCAAAATGGCGCTGGTAGAAGCGGATCGCCTCTTCGTTGGTGGCGGAAGCCTGCACCGACACGTGGCGTTCCAACTGCGGATAACGTTCGGCGGCGTATTCCAGCATCGCCAGGTCAGCCAGGATCAGCACGTCGGCACCCAGCTGTGCCGCCATATCCACCGCGCGCTGCCAGCGGGCATAGCCGTCCGGGTGGGCGAAGGTGTTAATAGCGATGTGCAGTTTACGCTTGTGGCGATGCACGTACTCGACCGCCTCCTGCAGCTTTTTCTCGGTAAAGTTGAGGCCGGCAAAGTGGCGGGCGTTGGTATCATCTTTCAGGCCGATATACACGGCATCGGCGCCGTTATCCACCGCAGCCTTCAGGGCCGGCAGGTTACCGGCGGGACAAAGCAGCTCCATAGATTTATCCTGACTTAGCCGTACACCCATGGCGGGCATAGACTGTCACAATGGTTGCCGGTGAGGGTCATCAACCGGCAAACGCTAATCGGGAGGCAATTTTAGTGAAAGCGCGATGAACAGGTTTTGATTTGAGGCAGCTTCTGGCGTATTGATAAAGCTGGCGGCGAAATGCACTATTTGTTGATATAGAGCGCTTCAGCCGTGCGCCACTGTGGCAAAATAGTGCATCTGTGTTGAAAGGAGTGAACGACAGTGTTGGAACAATTACGAGCGCGCATTGTACGCCAAGGGCCGTCGCTGCTGCGCGTACCGCTAAAATTCACGCCGTTTGCTTTGCAGCGCCAGCTTCTGGAACAGGTGTTGGGCTGGCAGTTCCGTCAGGCGCTGGCAGATGGCGATCTGGAATTTCTCGAATCGCGCTGGTTGAAGATCGAAGTTCGCGATCTGGCGCTACACTGGTTTATGACGGTAGAAAACGACAAACTGGTTGTCAGCCAACACGCCGAAGCTGATGTCAGCTTCAGCGGCGACGCCAACGATCTGATACTGATCGCAGCGCGTAAGCAAGATCCCGATACGCTGTTCTTTCAGCGTCGGCTGCAGATTGAAGGGGATACCGAATTGGGCCTGTATGTAAAAAATCTGATGGATGCCATCGAGCTGGAAGCCATGCCTGCGCCGTTGCGCATTGGCCTGCTGCAACTGGCCGAGTTTGTGGAAGCAGGGCTGCAGGAGGGCACGGTGCAAACTTCCCGTGTGCCACTGACATGTTAATCCGCGTAGAAATTCCGGTAGATGCGGCGGGTATTGATGCTCTGCTGCGTCGCGCCTTTGGGCGAGATGACGAAGCTGACCTGGTGCAGCAACTGCGCGAAGACGGCCTGCTGACGCTGGGCATCGTTGCTACCGACGACGAAGGTGGCGTGGTGGGCTATGCCGCGTTCAGCCCGGTGGACGTAGCCGGTGAGGATCGTCAATGGGTCGGTCTGGCACCGCTGGCGGTGGACGAAAGTCTGCGTCGACAGGGGCTGGGCGAAAAGCTGATTTACGAAGGGCTGGATGCGCTGAACGAGTTCAGCTATGCCGCAGTAGTGGTGCTGGGCGAACCTACTTACTACGGTCGCTTTGGCTTTAAGCCGGCTGCTGCCTATGGGCTGCAATGCCGCTGGCCAGACACCGAGGCCGCGTTCCAGGTTTATCCCCTGGCGGAAGATGCCTTGCTTGACGTTAGCGGGGCGGTGGAATACTCCGAGCCGTTTAACCGGCTTTAACCTCAACGTCCGGCAGTAAATAATCCAACGAAAGAGGCGGGTGACTCACCAGCCTCTCTTTTTGCATTTTGCTCAGTTGCTTGACCCGATATTCCAGTCTCAGTGCCCTTGAACGATCCCCTGCCAGGCAGTGAAACGCCAGCACCAGTTCCCCTTTACCTCGCAGTGCCTTCGCACCCTTACCGGCCTGATGTTGCGCCAGCCGCCGAGCCACGTCGGTGGTGATGCCGGTATACAGCATGCCGCTGGGCATGCGTAGCATATAGAGGTGCCAGGTTGGGAGTATTTCGGTCATGAATATGCAGCAACTTTGATGGCCAGGGACGGAATATGATGGCATGTTCTCCAGCGCAATCCCATCCCCGGCGGTCAATGTGTTACTGCTGTGAGCCTTTTTTCCCCACCATTTCGAAACGCGGTGAAACCATGCCGTACAGCGTCCAACCGAGGAAGGTGGCGATAGCGCCCCACATCATCGCTTCTTCACCGGAGCTGTAGAGGGCATAGAAACTGTACAGTGCGCCAATGCCGGCAATGATGTTGGCAATTCGCGCTTTTTTCTCCGGTACTTTCGCCACTTTCTGAATGATGATCAGCGCCGCCATCGACAGAATATAAGGGATGATATTGGTCACCACCGCCAGATTCACCAGCACGTTGAACTGTTTATTCAGCGACGGGCTGATGGTCATCAGCGACAGCACGCTCTGGATCACTACTATGGTCAGCATGCCTTTGACCGGTGCATCGGCCTTGCTGAGTTTGGAGAAAATTTTCGGGAAGAAGCCGCTGTCAGCAGAGGATTTGAATACCTGGGCGATAGTGAACTGCCAGCCCAGCAGTGAGCCGACGCAGGACATGATCATCAAGGCCATGATGATCTTGCCGACCGTTGGGTTGAACATGTGGGAAAACGCCAGACCAAATGGCGCGGTCGAATTGGCCAGCTCCATGTTCGGTACGATGCCGGCGATCACGTTGGTCGAAACGATATAAATGACCGCGGCGCTGAGGGTGCCGCCCAGTACGGCGATTGGCACGTTACGTTCCGGGTTTTCCACCACGTCGGTGTTGGCGCAGGCGGACTCAAGCCCCAGGAACGCCCATAACGTCATGGAGATAGAGGCGCCAACGGCTTCAAAAGTCGGTACCGAGTGCGGGTTCCACGCGGCAATATAAGCGCTGCCGCTAAACCAGTGCCACCCGACGATCGAGATCCCCACGACCGGGATAATTACGCCCCAGACGGTGACGCCGCTGATTTTCCCGGTGAGGCGCGCCCCGCCGAAGTTGGCGACGGTAGCCAGCCATAGCACGCCGATGGTGGCGATACAGATCCCCAGCGGCGACAGGTTGGCGCCAAACAGCTCGGTGCCATAGCCGACGGCGGAAATGGCGATAGCAATGTTGGCGATCAGCAGCGACACACCGTAGGTGTAGTTCGCCATGAAATTGCCGGATTTACCGAAGGCGTATTCGGCATATCCACCCATACCACCGGATTTGCGGCTGAACATACCGCATTTGGCGAAGGCGTAGGCCAATGCCATTGAACCCACGGCGGTGACCAGCCAGGAAACGATAGAAATAGTGCCGACTTCCGCCAGCTTGGTGGGCAGCATAATTATGCCAGAGCCCATCATGTTGACCGCCGTCAGGATCGTTAGCTGCACGACCCCCATTTTATTATTGGTCTTACTCATGATCATTCTCTCTTTTATAATACGATCCGGGCGGTGAATAGAATTCACCGCCTTGTAAGGTGATTAATTTTTCATTACGTAGCCGTAAGCGCGGTTCCAGCCATCTTCATCCTGCTGGATATACACGCCCTGTAATTCCGGTGCGAAGCCTGGCAATAAATTGATGCCTTCTTCCAATGCCAGGAAATAACGTTGAGCGGCACCGCCCCAAACTTCACCTGGGACCACACATAAAACACCTGGGGGATAAGGTAAAGCGCCTTCGGCGGCAATTCGGCCCTCGGCTTTGGCCAGTGAGACCAATTCAACATTACCGCGGACGAATTCGGTATTAGCGTCTTGCGGGTTCATTGCCACTCGTGGGAAGTAGCTTTTCCGGAACATTTCTTTCTGCAGTTCTTTAACGTCGTAACTTACGTAGAGGTCGTGCATTTCCTGGCAAAGCTGGCGCAGGGTATAATCTTTATAGCGCTGCTGATTGTTTTTATAAACCGCAGGCAGAACTTCGCTAATTAACGAATCTTGCTCGACATGTTTTTCAAAGCGGGCAATCAGCGCCACCAGATGCTGCATTTTGGCGATGTCTTCGGCCGGGGTCAGCAGGAACAGAATGGAATTGAGATCGCATTTCTCCGGTACTATGCCGTTTTCGCGCAGATAGTTGGCCAGAATGGTCGCCGGAATACCGAAATCGCTGTAGTTACCGCTAGCCGTATCGATGCCCGGCGTGGTGAGCAGCAATTTGCACGGGTCGACAAAATATTGCGATTCCTCATAGCCTTCAAAGGCGTGCCATTTTTCACCGGGAATGAAGTTAAAGAAGCGCAAATCGTTAGACATTGTCTCGGTGTCATAAGACTGCCAGGCTTTGCCATCAATTTGGTCCGGCACAAAAGGTTTGATTAAGCTGCAGGTATCCAGCAGCATTTTGCGCGCTTCAATACCTACGCGAACACATTCTTTCCACAGGCGTCGACCGCTTTTACCCTCGTGCATCTTGGCGTTGACGTCCAGTGCGGCAAACAGTGGGTAGAACGGGCTGGTGGATGCATGCAACATAAAGGCATTGTTAAAGCGTTTATGGTTGCAATAACGGTCTTGTCCCTTGATGTGTTTGTCTTTCTTGTGAATTTGCGAGGTTTGTGAGAACCCGGCCTGCTGCTTATGCACGGACTGGGTAACGATGATCCCCGGGTCGTTTTCATTCAGCTCGAGCAGTAAAGGCGAGCAGTCTTTCATCATTGGAATGAACTGTTCGTAACCCACCCAGGCCGAGTCGAACAGAATGTAATCGCACAGATGACCAATTTTATCGACCACCTGACGGGCGTTATAAATGGTACCGTCATAAGTACCTAACTGAATGATGGCCAAACGGAAAGGCCTGGCTTCATTGGCGCGTTCCGGCGCTACTTCGCGGATCTGTTGGCGTAAGTAACGTTCTTCAAAGCAGTGCGCGTCAATGCCGCCGATAAAGCCAAACGGGTTGCGAGCGGTTTCCAGATACACCGGTGTCGCCCCAGCCTGGATCAGCGCACCATGGTGATTGGACTTATGGTTATTGCGGTCGAACAGCACCAAATCACCGCGCGTCAGCAGGGCGTTGGTCGCGACCTTGTTTGAGGCGGAGGTGCCGTTGAGAACGAAATAGGTTTTATCGGCGTTAAAGACTTTGGCGGCATGTTGCTGTGCCGCGCAGGGCGCGCCTTCATGGATCAATAAATCACCCAGCTTGACGTCCGCGTTACACATATCCGAACGGAAAAGGGTTTCACCGAAGAAGTCAAAGAACTGACGTCCTGCCGGATGCTTACGGAAGAACTCACCGCCCTGATGCCCAGGGCAAGCAAAGGTGGCGTTACCCATTTCGACGTACTGGGTCAGCGTATTAAAGAAAGGTGGCAGCAGTTCACTTTCATATTTTACCGCTGCGGCCTCCAGTTGCTTGCCGTAGAACTGGGTGTTCTTGCCACAGAGTTCAAATACGCCATGCAGTGCCGGCAGGATGTCATTATCCAATTCTTCTTCACAACACACCGCAACGAACAGAGGAATATTCAGGCCAATTTCTTCGAGGTGCGCCACCATGCCTTGCGTGACGTCTTCCACCGACAGCACAATGGCAGCAATATCATTAAAATCACTCTGATGTACATCGACAACTTCGCGTGCTGTTTCAAAGCAGCTTAATGTTTTGGTATTAGCGGCAATTTTTAATTTATTCATTTTTATCATTCTTCAGGCAAAGGCATCCCATCGACAAGTTAATAATCTTGTCGTTAATACCTTCACTCAATAAAGGCATGAGGAGAACGAGGTAATGCTTAAAGGCATAACCTGAGTTCATTCTATTTTTGATTTTATTTCGTGCGTACCCTAAACAGTCATTTAGCTACACTATTTACCGGATAAATTAAATTGATACCGATCCTGGTTTTTCAGGATAAATAATTTAGGCGTAATGGTGACAGGCTGTTAAGAGTAACAACGAGAGAGGTGGGGGTTATCTGCAGTTAAAGAAGGCGAAGCTAAAGCAGCTACGATGGGCCATCATCATAATATGAGTGGTCCGTCTGATGTGTGCCATTTTACGGTTATTGTTTTCCATTTCTAATCCACCTTATGGAGTGAAAAGATGGCGCTATTTTAACGTGCTCCAGACTAAAATATGTGATTAGCGTCACGTAAATAGCCTGTTTGATAAATAACTATTCACTTGTTATGCAGTGGTTTGAATAAAAAATGATTTTGAGCATTTTTTGAGATGTAAATATTTTGATAAAAAATGAAGTGGTCAGAGCGGTAATTTTTACCGCGCCGTAGAATGAGCAAAAAAAATGGATTTAAACCGGGTCTATGATGCCAAAATAAATCTACTTTGTTTTATATATGTTAGAAGGGTAATTATTCAAATTTTGAATATAAATGCAGTGAATGTGTTTATGTATTCCATTTTGTGTGGTGATGGAATTATCGTTATTTGTGACCGACTTCAACAACACAGGGTAAGATAAAGCCAGATAAAGAAGGGAGAATTGACCTTGAACACGACTGAAGAGCAGCAACAGATTGCACATTTCCTCAGCAAACAGCATGTGCTGACGCTGTGCGCCGGCAATGGCCTGGACATGTGGTGCGCCAACTGTTTTTACGTGTTTGATGCCGAGCGCATGACGCTGTGGCTAATGACCGAAACTCATACCCGTCACGGCGAGTTGATGCTGCAAAATAGCCGGGTGGTCGGCACCATTGCGCCGAAGCCGAAGACCATTGCGTTGATCCGTGGTGTGCAGTATCGCGCCGAAGCGGTGATGCTGAGCGGTGATGAAGAACAGCATGCACGTGCGCGCTACTGCAAGCGTTTCCCGATTGCCAAAGTGATGAAAGCGCCAGTTTGGCAACTGAGTCTGCAAGAAGTGAAGATGACCGACAATACCCTCGGCTTCGGTAAAAAGCTGCATTGGACGCGGGCCTGACACAACACACTATACTTTTCAGAGCGATCAATTTGGCGGAGGAGATATGGCACGGGTATTCATTGTAGGGGCTACAGGGTTGGTGGGTGGCGAACTGTTGCGCCTGCTGCAGGGCGATCCGCAGGTCACGGCGATTGTGGCGCCTACGCGTAAGCCACTGCCGGTGCACCCAAAATTGGATAACCCTGTGGGTGATGATTTGTTCGCGCTGCTGACTGAGCAGGAGCAGCCGGTCGATATTGTGTTCTGCTGTCTGGGTACCACACGGCGCGAGGCCGGCAGTGATGCCAATTTTCACTACGTCGATTACACGCTGGTGATCGAAAGTGCGCTGACCGGTCGGCGGTTAGGCGCGCAGCATTGTCTGGTGGTCAGTGCACTGGGTGCCAGTCCGCGCTCGACCTTCCTTTACAACCGCACCAAGGGTGAAATGGAACAGGCGCTGCGTGAACAGAACTGGCCGCGCCTGACGCTGGTACGGCCATCCATGCTGTTGGGTGAGCGCTCCTCGCCGCGTTGGCTGGAGCGAGTGAGTGCTCCCTTGTTCAAATTACTGCCCGGAAAATGGCGCGGAGTTGCTGCTAAAGACGTGGCACAGACGCTGCTGGAGCAGGCGTTCAGCCCCGGCAGCGGCGTTAAGGTGCTGGAATCCGATCGGCTGCATTGTTACCGCAGTGCACGCTGAGATTATCAAACGCCAGCTCCAGGCCCGGCGGCAGCTCATTGTCCATTAGCCACAGATCGAGATGGTGGCTGATGTGCGTCAGCAGGGTGCGGCCGGGTTGTAAGCGTTGCTGGGTTTCCAGCGCGCGGGTCAGATCATTGTGGTTGCGCGGTGCCTGCGGCTGGGGTGGCAGGCTGCAGTCGAGCACCATTAAATCGATGGGTACCCCACGCAGATAGGCTTCGGTCTCTGGTGGCAGACCAAGGGTATCGGTCAAATAGGCCAGCGATTTCCCTGCAGCCTGGATCAGGTAGCCCAGAGTGAGTTTCGAATGCTGCAGCGGCAGTGGAGTGATCTGCAGGCCGCCCAGTTCCACCGTTTCGAAAGGTTTGAACGGTGGCTGAAACGCCAGAATACCCGGGTGCTTGAACAGATCGTCACAGCCCTGTTCATCGGCCGGGCCATACACCGGAATAAAATTTCCGCAGCCCCAGCGCAAAGGAAATAGCCCCTGTACGTGATCCATGTGGTAATGTGTCAGTAAAAAACGTTTAATTTCCCCCGCCGAAAAGCGCCGTTCCAGTGAAGGCAATCCCGCATCCAGCAAGGTCGTTTCCCCTTGAAATTTAAGCATTGCACTGCAAGGTCGGCGCCGAAATGCCGGCTCGCGCCGCGCCCGCTGACACACCAGACAATCACAGCCGAACACCGGGATCTGCTGAGCACCGCCGGTACCGAGAAACGTCAGTTGCATGTCGCCACTCCCGATTATAAATACTTCTCCGCGAAGGCATGGATATCACGAAAATCTGCCAGCCGTTGTTGCAGCGTCTGATGGTCCCAGTGCCACCACTGGCTGCGTTCAATACGTTCAATCAGTGCGTCATCAAAACGCATGCCGATCTTTTTAGCTGCCACCCCGGCGACAATTTCATAAGGGGCCACATCCTTGGTCACTACCGCCGCGCTGCCAATCACTGCGCCGTTGCCAATGCTGACACCGGGCATCACGATGGCGTTATGGCCGATCCACACGTCGTGGCCAATGGTCACGTGGTGCTCACGCCGCCAGTCGAAAAACGCCTCGTCATCTTCCCCCAGATCGTACTCCGACGCGCGATAGGTGAAATGGTGCTGGGCGATGCGCTGGTAGGTGGGATGGTTGCCGGGATTGATACGCGCGTAAGAGGCAATCGACACGAATTTACCGATGGTGGCGTAAAAAATCTGGTTATGTCCGGCGGTGTAGGAGTAATCGCCCATTTCCACCTCTTCGAGGATCGCATCGTCGGCCAGATGGACATACTGGCCGAGCCGGCTGCGGTTAAGCGTCACGTTGTCGCCGATTTTCGGCTGCGCCGGATCGTTCATGGCATGGCATCCTGTGGTTGTTTGGCGGAAGCGGGCAGCAGCGCCAGTAGCGCTGCCAGGGTGTCATCAAGGTTGCCGTCGTTATCCAACCGGCTGCAAAGAGGGGGCAGTTTTTGCTGATACTCCGCCGCCCGCGCCAGCCGTTGTTCGATTTGATCGGCAGTTTCACGCCCGCGATGTTGCAGGCGCTGGCGCAGAACATCGCTGCTGACCTGCAGGCACACCGGCAGCAGCTGTGCACCATAGCGCTGCTGTGCCTGCGACAGGTGGGCTCGCGAGCCGTTGACCACCACGTCGCTCCCCTGCAACAGCCAGAGATCCACCTCGATGCCAAAGGCGTAATGGTGCTGGTGCGCCTGCCAGTCGAGGGCAAATAACCCTTTGGCACGGCGGCGCAGGAACTCCGCTTCGCTGAGCGCAATATGGTTCTCGCAGCCGGCGTCTGCCGGCCGGGTGATATAGCGGTGCGCTACCAGCGGCGTACTTTCGGCATCGGCGCGCAGTGCGGCCAACAGGCTGTCTTTGCCCGAGCCGGAAGGGCCCATCAGATAGATAAGCTGTGCCATCAGAACACCTGCTTGCCCTGACGCCACACGTTCTGCACGTAAATGTGCTCGCCGTGTGGTCGTGCCAACACCAGATCCGCCCGCAAACCTTCGGCGATAGTACCGCGATCCTGCAGATCCAGTGCACTGGCCGGGTTACGGGTGATCATCTGCACCGCCTGCGGCAAGCTGTAGCCGTTACGTTCATCGGCCGCAATGCGAAACGCGGCATCCAGCAGGCTGGCCGGATAATAGTCGGAGGACAGGATATCCAACACGCCCAACGCCGCCAGGTGATGGGCTGCCACGTTGCCGGAATGCGAACCGCCGCGCACGATGTTCGGCGCGCCCATCAGCACTTGTAATCCCTGCTGGTGCGAAGCGAGAGCGGCATCTTCGGTGGTGGGGAATTCGGCAATCACGCTGCCCAGCGCACAGGACTCGCTGACGTGGTCGGCGGTGGCGTCGTCGTGACTGGCGAGCGAAATTTTACGCGCCCGACAATGGGCGGCGATCGCCTCGCGGTTAGGCGTGGCCCAGCGGGCCGAAAGCCCGACCTGCTGCTCCTCATATTCACTCATTTGCTGGTCATTAAGATGGTATTTGCCTTGATAATACTCCCGGTATTTTTCACGCGAGGCGAACTGGCGCTGGCCCGGTGAATGGTCCATCAGCGACACCAGCGACACGCCGGGCTTGTCCATCAACTGCTCGAACAGCGGCAGAGTGCTCTCGTTTGGCAGTTCGCAGCGCAGGTGCAGCCGGTGCTCGGCGCGGTTGACCCCGGCGCGCTGGCTATAGATCACCGCGTCGATCATTTTTTGCAGGTTTTCCAGCCGGTGGCCGCCGTCCCGAACGTCACCGATCGCCACCGCGTCCAGCACGGTGGTGATGCCGTTGGCTACCATCAGTGCATCATGGCTGCTCATGGCCGAATGCGCCGGCCAGTCGACGTTCGGCCGCGGGGTGAAAAACTTGTCCAGATTGTCGGTATGCAGCTCAATCAGCCCCGGCAACAGCCAGCCACCTTCACCGTTCAATGCCTGCGGCAACTGGCTTGGCGTATCGGCAAAGCTGCGGATCATACCGTCGTTGATCTCCAGCGATCCTTCGACGATCTGATCCTCCAGCACCAGTTTCACGTTATTGATGATCATCAGAGGATCTCCAGCGCCTGTGGCGCCTGCATGTCATATAACCGGTCGGCGACCTGCTGACGGACGCCTTCATCATGGAAAATACCGACGATCGCTGCGCCGCGTTGTTTGGCCTGCTCGATCAGCGCGACCACTGCCGCCCTGTTACGGCTGTCGAGTGAGGCGGTCGGTTCGTCCAGCAACAGGATCGGGTAGTCGACGATAAAGCCACGAGCGATGTTCACCCGCTGTTGTTCGCCGCCGGAAAAGGTGGACGGTGCCAGCTGCCACAGGCGTTGCGGCACGTTGAGCTGGTTGAGCAGCGTCTCGGCGCGTTCACGGCATTCGGCGCGGTTGACGCCCTGTTCCAGCAGCGGTTGCATTACTACGTCCAGCGCGCTGATACGCGGGATCACCCGCAGAAACTGGCTGACCCAGCCGAGGGTATGGCGGCGTACCGCCAGGATCTGGCGCGCTTCGGCCTGCACCATGTCCAGCCATTCCCCCTGGTGGTTGACCCAGATATGGCCGCTGTCGGGCAGATAGTTGGCGTACAGTGAGCGTAGCAGCGTGGATTTACCGCTGCCGGAATGGCCGTGCAGCACCACGCATTCGCCACTGCTGACCGTCATGTTGGCGTCGTGCAGGACCGGCAGTTGCGTGCCGTGCTGCTGGTGGAGCACAAAGGTTTTGCTGAGGTGTTCAACCCGGATTTGAATAGTCATTTATCATTACCTTGCGTTACGACAGCACCGAAGAAACCAGCAGTTGGGTATAAGGATGGTGCGGATCGTCCAGCACCCGGTCAGTCAGGCCGCTTTCCACCACCTCGCCCTGTTTCATCACCAGCAGCCGGTGTGCCAGCAGGCGCGCCACGCCGAGATCGTGGGTGACAATCACCGCCGCCAGCTGCATCTCTACCACCAGTGTGCGCAGCAGATCGAGCAGCCGCGCCTGTACTGAAACGTCCAGCCCGCCGGTGGGCTCGTCCATAAATACCAGCTTGGGATGAGTCACCAGATTGCGGGCGATTTGCAACCGCTGCTGCATGCCGCCGGAGAAGGTGGTCGGCAGATCGTCAAGGCGTGACACCGGGATCTCGACGTCCTCCAGCCACTGCCCGGCCTGTCGGCGGATGTCGCCGTAGTGACGCTGGCCGATAGCCATCAGCCGTTCGCCAATGTTGCCACCGGCAGAAACCTTGGGCCGCAGCCCGTCGAGCGGATGTTGATGCACCACACCCCAGTCGGTGCGCAGCAGGCGGCGGCGATCGCTTTCCGCCATCGCGTACAGGTCATGCTGTTGCCCGGCCTGCGGACGATAAAGGATTTGTCCGTGCTGCGGTGCCAGCCGTGCGGAGATGGATTTCAGCAGCGTAGTCTTGCCGGAGCCGGACTCGCCAACGATGCCCAGCACTTCGCCGGGGTAGATATCGAAAGACACATCGCTAAAGCCTTTGCCCGGTGCGTACAGATGGGTGAGGTTAGTCACCGACAGCAGTGGCGTGGTGCTCAGAGGGGTAGAAGTCATCAGTGCTGCACCTCTTGCGAAGGTTGCGCCAGCTGCTGCTGGCAGTAATCGGTGTCGGAACAAACGAACATGCGGCTGCCCTGATCGTCGAGCACCACCTCATCCAGGTAGCTGTGGCGTGAGCCGCACAGGGCGCAGGGTTCGTCCCATTGCTGCACGGTGAAAGGATGATCGTCGAAGTCCAGGCTTTCCACCTTGGTGAATGGCGGCAGGGCGTAGATGCGCTTCTCGCGCCCGGCGCCGAACAGTTGCAGTGCCGGCATCATGTGCATTTTCGGGTTATCGAATTTCGGGATCGGCGACGGGTCCATCACATAGCGGTCATTGACCTTCACCGGGTAGGCATAGGTGGTAGCGATATGGCCGTAGCGTGCGATGTCCTCATACAGTTTCACCTGCATTACGCCGTACTCTTCCAGCGCGTGCATTTTGCGGGTCTCGGTTTCACGCGGTTCGATAAAGCGCAGCGGCTCCGGGATCGGCACCTGATAAATCAGGATCTGATCTTCGCGCAGCGCAGTTTCCGGGATGCGGTGCCGGGTCTGGATCAGTGTGGCTTCCGGCGTGCGTTCGGTGGTCGCCACCCCGGCGACGCGCTGGAAGAAGCGGCGGATGGAGACTGCGTTGGTGGTGTCATCGGCACCCTGGTCGATCACCTTCAACACGTCGGCGCGGCCAATCACGCTGGCGGTCAACTGAATGCCGCCGGTGCCCCAGCCGTAAGGCATTGGCATCTCACGGCCGCCGAACGGTACCTGATAACCGGGGATCGCCACCGCCTTCAGAATGGCGCGGCGGATCATACGTTTGGTCTGTTCGTCCAGATAACCCAGGTTATAGCCGGTTAATACTTCACTCATCGCGGGCCTCCTGACGCTCGCTGAACTCCTGTCGCAGGCGCTTGAGCAATTCCAGCTCGGCCTGAAAATCGACGTAGTGGGGCAATTTGAGGTGGGAAACAAAGCCGGCGGCTTCGACGTTATCGGCGTGGGCCAGCACGAACTCTTCGTCCTGCGCCGGGCTGGCGATGCCTTCGTCGTAGTCGGGGCTTTGCAGTGCGCGGTCCACCAGCGCCATCGCCATCGCTTTACGTTCGGCGCGGCCAAACACCAGGCCATAGCCACGGGTGAAATGCGGTGGCTGGTCGGCCGGGTCGATGAAACCGTTGACCATTTCACATTCGGTCAGCAGGATCTCGCCGATATCTACCGCGAAACCCAGCTCTTCAGGTACTATCTCCGCCGAAACATAACCGGTACGGATCTCACCGGCGAACGGGTGGGTGCGACCGTAACCGCGTTGGGTGGAGTAGCTCAGCGCCAGCAGAAAACCTTCGTCGCCGCGCACCAGCTGTTGCAGGCGTGCCGAGCGTGAACAGGGGTAAACCGGCGGATTACGGGTGATGTCATCCGGCGCAGTGCCGTCGTCCTGTTCCGCCAGTGCCAGTTGCTGCTGACTGAGTAAGTCGAACACGTGGGCGCAGTTTTCCGGCAGCGGTTCGTCGGCCTGCGGCGCACGCGGCGCTTCGCCTTCGGCCAGCAGGGCAAAATCCAGCAGACGGTGGGTGTAATCGTAGGTTGGCCCCAGCACCTGGCCGCCGGGCAAGTCCTTGTAAACCGCCGAGATACGGCGTTCCAGCCGCATATTTTCGGTCGCCAATGGCTCGCTGACCGCCAGCCGTGGCAGGGTAGTGCGATAGGCGCGCAGCAGGAAAATAGCCTCGACCAAATCGCCACTCGCCTGCTTGATGGCCAACGCCGCCAGCTCAGGATCGTAGATGCCGCCTTCGGTCATCACCCGATCCACCGCCAGGCCCAGTTGTTGTTCAATCTGTTGGGTGCCGAGCGCCGGTACGCTGTCGTCACCGCGCCGTAGCTGTTCCTGTAACTGATGGGCGGCCTCAATGGCTTTTTCGCCCCCTTTAACGGCAACGTACATCAGCACACCTCCACATGGGTGGTCCGCGGCAACGCCAGCAGGCGCTCACCGCAGGTCAGCAGGAAATCCAGCCCCAGCGGGAAGCGCTGCGGGCGGTTAATCAGGTAGTCCAGCAGCACCGGCGGCAACGAGGGCGAGATCACCCGTTGCTGTTCAATGCCGGGGCCGGTCAGGCGCAGTGCGCTACCCTGGTCCAGGCTGTCGAGCTGTATCACTACCGTGGTGCTGAACTCGGGGGAAATCTCACAGCCGTGCGGCAACGCCTGTAAATCAGCGGCCTGCAATTGCGCATCGAACAGGGCAAAACACACTTCTTCGGGGTTATTGGCCAGCGGCGCACCGCTGTGGAAGCGAATGTTTGTTAGCACTTGCTCACTTTCCAGAGCCAGACAGAGTTGGATCGGGGTTTCCTGATCGGCCAGCGTCAATAACGCAGCGGTACTGGCGGCGTTCAGCGCCCCCCAGGCCGGACTGTCTGGCAGGGTGACGATATGGCCCGGTTCACTTAATGCCTTAAGGATCAAGCGGAAAGCCTGTTGCGATTGTTCAATCGGCTGTGCAAAACCTGTCAGTAGGCTCATCGGTTAATCTCCTCGTACCAGCGTAAAGAAGTCGACCCGGCTGGAGGCGACGGCGCGGGCGCGCAGTTGGCGTTGCTCATGTTGCAAGGCGGCCAGTGGCTCAATCAGCTGTTGTTGCAGTAATTCGGCCAGCTCCGGTAGTTGCAGCAGGGCATCCGCCAGGGCGCAAAGTTCGGCATGCGCCTTGTCACGTCCGGCGATATAGCTGTAGCCGTAGCCGCCGTTTTCGAGCTGTACCACCGCGCGGGTGACGGTCATGTCGCCCAGCACAAAGCGGCGGCCGGTGGCTCCCATGCGGCCCTGTAACTGCGCCAGGTCAATCTCCGGCGCGCGAATGGTTTGGTAGCGCGGGCTGAGGTTCAGCGCCTGCCAGTGGCTGCGCAACTGGGCCGGCTGGCTGTGCGCCAATACCGACATCCAGCGTTGTCTTGGCTGTAAGGCTTGCATTCAGTGCTCCATGGTCAGTTCAATCATGTCGGCGCGCGCCAGGCTGACGGAGTATTCCGCCACGCTGTCACCGCCGGTGCAGACGTTCAGGGTGCGCACGCACAGCAGCGGCGCGTGGGTGGCAATTTCCAGCAACCGGCTCTCTTTGGCCTGTGCGCGGCGTGCGCTGATGCGCGTCTGCTGGCGGGTCAGCGGCTGGTGGATGTTGAGTTCGATAAATTCGTGCAGCGAGCCGCTGTGGAACTGCTGCAGCGCCGGCCACCAGTCCAAATCGGGCAGATAATGGTCGATCAGGCTCATTGGCACGCCGTTGACCCGGCGCAGGGTGCGCAGGTGGATCACCGTTTCACCTTCTTCACGCGACAGTGCACTGGCGACATGCCCATTGCACGGGCGCAATACTGCTAGTAAGCGCTCACTGGTGGGGTGGCTGCCCTGCTCGAACAAGTTCTGGCTGAACCGGGTATTGGCATGCAAGGGGTAGTCATACGGGCGCATCAGCACCAAAATGCCGATGCCGTGCCGACGTTGCAGCCAGCCGCGATCCACCAATTGGTCGACCGCGCGGCGCAGGGTATGGCGATTGACCTGATAGCGTTCTGCCAGCTGTTGTTCGGAAGGCAGGTAGTCGCCACAGCGGTATTGAGTACGCAGCTCTTGCTCAAGCTGTGCGGCGATCTGCTGGTAACGGGTAGGGAAACTGGTCGGATGTCTAGATAAGTCCATCATAATAAAAACCTCGGCGTGCCGAATACTCATTAAAATCCAGGGGTTGTCAGCCTTTATTACCGTGCTGGTGCTTACCCTATGACTTTCAAGCTGGCGTTATCTTGCCGGGCCCAGATGACAATCTCGTTACGCGTCAGTGGCGAACAGATGAACTATTTTGGACAGGCTGATGATGCGCCCGTGGTCGTGGCGCGCTAAGCTGACGTCATTGTTTACTGAACCGAGCCAACCCGATGCCACATCCCCTGACCGCAACCGAACACCGCAGCCGCCCCTGGCCGTTGTGGAAACCGATCCTGTTTCTGCTGGTGGTGGCCGTAGGCCTCTACTACGTCAAATGGCAGCCTTATTACGGCAAGGCTTTTCTGGCGGCGGATACCCACTCGATTGGCAAATCGATACTGGCTAACGGTGACAGCAGCCCGTGGCTGGCGGCCTGGCACTATGCGCTGGTTTATTTCACAGCGGTGTGGAAGGCGGCGGTGCTCGGCGTGGTGTTGGGCTCGCTGGTGCAGGTGCTCATCCCGCGTGATTGGCTGATGCGTACGTTGGGCCACCCGCGGTTCTCCGGCACCCTGTTGGGCGCGGTGATCGCGCTGCCGGGCATGATGTGTACCTGCTGTGCCGCACCGGTCGCCGCCGGGCTGCGCCGTCAGTCGGTGTCCAGCGGGGCGGCGATGGCGTTCTGGTTGAGTAACCCGGTATTGAACCCGGCGACGCTGATTTTTATGGGCTTCGTGCTTGGCTGGCAGTTTGCCGCTATCCGGCTGGTGGCCGGGGTGATTATGGTGTTGGGCATCGCCTGGCTGGTGCAACGTGCCACCGCCAAGGATCCGCAGCCTGCGGCACTGCAAATGCCGGTGATACCACTGGAGAAAACCGAGGCTCAGCCCTTTCTTGGCCGTTGGCTGAAGGCATTGTGGTCGCTGTTTTGGTCCACCATTCCGATCTACATTCTGGCGGTGCTGGCGCTGGGAGCGGCGCGTGTCTGGCTATTCCCCCATGCCGATGGTGCGATAGACAACAGCCTGCTGTGGATTATTGGACTGGCGATCGCCGGTTGCCTGTTCGTGATCCCCACGGCGGCGGAAATCCCGATTGTGCAGACCATGATGCTGGCGGGAATGGGCACTGGCCCGGCGCTGGCGCTGTTGATGACCCTGCCGGCGGTCAGCCTGCCTTCGCTGCTGATGCTGAACAAAGCCTTTTCCGCCAAGGCCCTGTGCCTGACCGCCGCGCTGGTGGCACTATGCGGGATCGTCACGGGCGTAGTGGGAATGGGGTTGGTATAGGTGGACGTGGCCATCTCCCTCTCCTGGGGGAGAGGGCCGGGGTGAGGGGATGATCAACGCAGCTTATGCACCACCTGATTAGCGCTGCCGCGCCAGATCAGCGCCGGGTCTTTTAAATCCTGCACAAACTTACCGTCAATCAGCACGTTAATCCGATCCACCACCTGCATTTGCTGGGCATCCAGCTCTGCCAACCGGTAGCCGGTCCACAGCCAGATATCCTTGCCGGGGCACTCGGCATGCACCCGTTTCACCAATTGCAGCACCGCCGAGAGATTGGCCGGATGCAGCGGATCGCCGCCGGACAGCGACAGGCCCTGACGCGGAATACGCGTGTCGTTCAGATCGGCAATCAACTGGTCTTCCATCGTCTGACTAAACGGCTGGCCGGAATTGAGCCGCCAGGTGCTTTTGTTGTAGCAACCGGGGCACTGGTGCACGCAGCCGGCAACAAACAGCGTGCAGCGGGTGCCGGGCCCGTTGACCACGTCGATGGGGTAATACTGGTGGTAATTCATGTGAGGTCTGCCCATCTGGCTATTTTACTTGCCATTTTGCCCCCGGGCAGTGCTCGGAATACTCACGTACTGCGTGTACGCTCCGTTTCTTCCGCGCTGGCCGGGAACAAATTGGTGGCGACAATAACGCCCGATGAACAGACTGTTGCTCAGCGGGCTTTGCGAGCTTTGCGTTAGCCGATCTGCCCGTTCCCCAGGTGTTTCACCCGGCGTTTCACTTCTTCCTGCTTGCCGGCGTTGAACGGCCTGGCGTCCGGACTGCCGAGGTAGCCACACACCCGGCGGGTCACCGACACCTTGGACGGCTCGTGGTTGCCGCATTTCGGGCAGGTGAAACCCTTGCTGGTACAGGAAAATTCGCCGGTAAAGCCGCACTCGTAACACTCATCGATCGGCGTATTGGTGCCGTAATAAGGCACGCGGCTGTAGCTGTAATCCCACACGTCTTCCAGCGCTTTCAGGTTGTGCTGCAGGTTCGGGTATTCGCCGTAACAGATGAAACCGCCGTTGGCCAACGGGGGATA
The DNA here is from genome assembly GCF_027474885.1 of Serratia myotis. Lineage (NCBI taxonomy): Bacteria > Pseudomonadati > Pseudomonadota > Gammaproteobacteria > Enterobacterales > Yersiniaceae > Serratia > Serratia myotis. The sequence goes on from NZ_CP099707.1 coordinate 467,592, forward strand.
GGGCGCTTCAAAATCCAGCTTGTCGTAAGGATTGACCTTTTTCTCTACGTCGAGGTGGAAGCTGTTGGTGTAATAGCCTTTGTCAGTGACGCCCGGCACCACGCCGAAATCGGCGGTATCCAGCCGACAGAAGCGGTCGCACAGGTTCTCGCTCGGCGTGCTGTACAGGCTGAAGCCGTAACCGGTCTCATCTTTCCAGCTCTCGGTAGCGGCCCGCAGGTGGGCGACAATGGCAACGGCCTTTTCGCGCAGTGTTTCATCGTCGTAAACGTGTTGCTGGTTGCCGAACAGTGCGTTGATGGTCTCATGCAGGCCGATATAGCCCAGTGAGATCGACGCACGGCCATTCTTGAAGATCTCGGCGATATTGTCGTCTGCCTTCAAGCGCACACCACAGGCGCCTTCCATATACAGGATCGGTGCAACCCGGGCCTTGATGCCTTCCAGCCGGGCGATGCGCGTCATCAGTGCCTTCTTCGCCAGCAGCAAACGTTGGTCCAGCAGACGCCAGAAGCGGCTCTCATCCCCCATCGCCTCCAGCGCAATACGCGGCAGGTTCAGGCTGATCACACCGATATTGTTGCGGCCGTCGTGTACCAGTTCGCCATCCTCTTCATAGGTTCCGAGGAAGCTGCGGCAGCCCATTGGCGTTTTGAACGATCCGGTGACTTTCACCACCTGATCGTAATTGAGGATGTCCGGGTACATGCGCTTGCTGGCGCATTCCAGCGCTAACTGTTTGATGTCGTAGTTAGGATCGCCGTACTGGTGATTGAGACCGTCGCGGATGGCGAACACCAGTTTGGGGAATACCGCCGTCTTGCGGTTCTTGCCCAGCCCGGCGATGCGATTTTTCAGGATCGAACGTTGGATCAAGCGAGATTCCCAGCAGGTGCCCAGGCCGAAACCGAAGGTGACGAACGGCGTCTGACCGTTGGCGGTGTGCAGGGTGTTGACCTCATATTCCAGCGACTGGAAGGCGTCGTAACACTCTTTTTCGGTGCGCGCCATGGCATAGCTCTGTGCATCCGGGATCTGCCACTGCTCGGCGACCTGCTGATGCTTGTTGAAGCTTTCGCTGACGAACGGCGCCAGGATCTCATCGATCCGGTTAATGGTGGTGCCGCCATAAATATGGCTGGCGACCTGCGCGATGATCTGTGCGGTGACCGCAGTGGCGGTGGAGATCGACTTCGGGGGTTCGATCTCGGCGTTACCCATCTTGAAGCCGTTGGTCAGCATGCCTTTCAGATCGATCAGCATGCAGTTGAACATGGGGAAGAAAGGCGAGTAATCGAGATCGTGGTAGTGGATCTCGCCGCGCTCGTGGGCCAGTACCACGTCACGCGGCAGGATGTGTTGCTTGGCATAATGTTTGGCGACGATCCCGGCCAGCAGATCGCGCTGGGTGGGGATCACCTTGCTGTCCTTATTGGCGTTTTCGTTCAGCAACGCCATATTGCTTTGCTCCACCAGGCCGCGGATCTCCTGGTTCAGCCGACCGCGCAGCTCACGTGCGACGTCGCGATCGTGGCGATATTCAATATAGGCGCGCGCCAACTGCTTGTACTCGCCGGCCATCAGCTGATTTTCTACCGCCTGCTGGATTTCATGGATATCAACGCGCTGCTGCTGAGACATCCGCTGAGCGACTACGCGGGCGACGGTTGCGCAGTAGTCGGCATCGACAATACCGGCGGCCAGCGCGGCGCGCTCGATAGCTTGCCCAATACGTGCCTCGTCAAAAGGTACCTGACAACCGTCCCGTTTAATCACTACTGGTTTCACGTTGTTACTCCTTGTTCCCCGAGGGAGCGCTGATGCCCGGCAGACTGAACGCTGTTGGGTATCGGTATGATTTCGGCTTATCCACAGGGCAATGCCGCAGCGCACAAGGGCTGAGGCGACGTGTGGATAGTTTTGTTGATAACTACTACATATAGGTGTCGGTGTTTCTTAACGCACTATATATAGATATTGGCGGGGTTTTTTTGACATAGGACAAGGAAATGGAAAGAGCGGGCGCTAGCTGTACAACCGATTATTTTTGGCCAGAAAACTCAGGACGGGCGCTGACGAAAATGCTCGAGCAGGAACTCAACCCAGACGCGTACCCGTGGCGGCAGGTCGGCGGAGGCATAGTACAACCACAGCTGGGTCGGCTGCGGCCAGCTGTCCGCCAGCACGGGCTGTAGCGTGCCTTGTGCAAAATGAGGTTCCGCATACCAGCGCGCCAGACAGACGATCCCCAGCCCGGCTAACGCCGTATCCAACAGCATCTCTGGTCGGCTGGCGACCAGGCGACCCTGCAGCTCCAGCGTTTTGGCTTCGCCATGTTGTTGCAATGGCCATTTTACGCTGCGGCCGGTGGCCGGGTTACGGTGCAGCAGACAGTTATGCTGCAACAGATCTTGCGGATCCTGCGGCATGCCGTGTTGCGCCAGATAGCCGGGCGAGGCTGCCAGCACCATCTGCATCGGGTACAGCGGCCGCGCCACCAACCGGCTATCGGGATCGACCCGGCTACCGATCCCGACATCAAAACCTTCCCCCACCAGATTGACCACTCGCGCATCCAGTGAAAGATCGAGGTCGATCTGCGGATAACGCTCGAGGAACTGCGGGATCAACGGCATCAGCATCTGGCGGCCGAAGCCCGGGATCATGCTGACGCGCACCGTGCCGGACGGCACCTGCTGTGCGCTGCCGGCGGTTTCCAGCGTGGCGGACAGTGCCTGCCACAAGGGGGCCACTTGCTGCAACAGCGCCTTGCCTTCGTCGGTCAGCACCACGTTGTGGGTGTTGCGCTGGAACAGCCGCAGAGCCAGCTTTTCTTCCAGCACGCGGATATTTTTGCTGATGGCCGCCGGCGTGACACCCAGTTGGCGTGCGGCAGCGGAAAAGTTCTGTGCCTGGGCGGCGGCGAGAAAGGCCGGCAGCAGGCGATGCACGTCAAAGGGCAGTGACATAATGGTTGATACTTTCAGTTGAAATTGAAGTGACAACCAACAGCCTACACCCGACGCGCAGGAAATGGAAAAATGCGATATCAAATTTTAATCAAGGATCTCCTATGTCGCGTATTTTAGTGTTAACCGCCCACCGTTTTCCCGATGACTCACGTATCAACAAAGCCTTGATCGACGCGCTACGTCCTTTGCCTAATGTGACGGTTCACGAACTGATGCGCGCTTACCCGGACTATCAAATTGACGTGGCGCGTGAGCAGGAGTTGCTGCAGGGTCATGAGGCGGTGGTGATGCTGTTCCCGTTCTACTGGTACAGTTCCCCGGCGATCCTCAGCGAATGGCAGGACGCGGTATTAACCCACGGTTTCGCTTACGGCAGCGAAGGCACCCAACTGCAGGGGAAACCTTTGCAACTGGTGGTCACTACCGGCGGCAATCAACAGGCCTATACGCCAGAAGGCTATAACCGCTATCCGGTGACAGATCTGCTGCGCCCGTTCCATGCGATGGCCAACCTGACCGGCATGGATTACCTGCCGCCGCACCTGGTGCAGGGGGTGTTTGATATGAGCGATGAACGCCTGGCGCAAGAGGCTGCCGGCGTGGTGGAACTGCTGAAAAAACTGTAGGGCGCGGCAAGCCACGCCCCGACAGCATCAGTCTTCCAGCAACCACCATACCGCTTCGAACGGTCGCAGGGTGGTGGCCTGCGGCTGGACAGGCGCGTCGGCGTAGTTGCTCATCAGCGGACGCCACAAATCGGACGACTCTACGTTTTCCGCCTGCCAGGCCAGTGGTTCGCGGCCGAGGTTGGCCACTACCAGCAGGCGTTGGCCATTCCAGCTCCGTTGATAGCACCACAACGCCGGGTGCGAAGGAGCCAGATCGCGATAGTCGCCGTGGGTCAGCAGCGGATACTGCTTGCGCAAAGTGATTAATTGGCGATAGGCGTAAAACACCGAATCCAAATCGGCCAGCGCCGCTTCGGCGTTGATCTGCGGGTAGTTTTCCGCACAGCCAATCCACGGCGTACCCTGGGTGAAACCGGCGTTCGGCGCGGCGCTCCACTGCATCGGCGTGCGACCGTTATCGCGTGATTTGCTGGCCAGGATCGCCAGCAGCTCGGCGTCACTTTTGCCCTGGGCGCTGAGTTCGGCGTACATGTTCAGGCTTTCCACATCGCGATACTGCCCGATGCGGCTAAATCCCGGGTTGGTCATGCCGATCTCTTCACCCTGATAGATATAAGGCGTGCCCTGCATGCCATGCAGCACCATCGCCAGCATTTTGGCGGCCGGTACCCGCAGTTCGCCTTCATCGCCGAAGCGTGAAACGATGCGCGGCTGATCGTGGTTACACCAAAACAGCGCGTTCCAGGCCTGATTGTGCATGCCCTGCTGCCAGTGGCGGAAAATCTGCTTGAGCTCGACATAATCCGGTGCCGCCAGGGTCCATTTTTCGCCACCGGCATAGTCCACCTTCAGGTGGTGGAAGTTGAAGGTCATCGACAGCTCTTCACCGCTCTGCGCCGCGTACTGCCGGCAATGCTCCAGCGTGGTGGAAGACATTTCCCCTACGGTCATCAGGCCGCGCGGCTGGAACACGTCGCGGCTCATTTCCTGCAAAAACTCATGAATACGTGGCCCATCGGTGTAGAAACGGCGGCCGTCACCCTGACTATCTGACGGGAAATCCTGCTGCTTGGAGACCAAATTGATCACGTCGAGACGCAGGCCGTCGACGCCTTTGTCGGCCCAGAACTGACACACTTTCTTCAGCTCTTCGCGCACCGGTGGGTGCTCCCAGTTGAGATCCGCCTGTTCGGTGGCGAACAGATGCAGATAATACTGGCCGCTGTCGGCGTGCCACTGCCAGGCATTACCGCCAAACTTGGAGCGCCAGTTGTTCGGCAGGGCGTCACCTTCGCCGTCGCGCCAGACATAAAATTGACGGAACGGGCTGGCAGGATCCTGCGAGGCTTGGAACCACGGGTGCTCGGTCGAGGTGTGGTTGAACACCATGTCCATCACGATGCGGATGCTGCGCTGGTGGGCGGCGGCAATCAGACGATCGAAATCCTCCATGGTGCCGTAGGCCGGGTCGATAGCGCAGTAATCTGCTACGTCATAACCGTTGTCTACCTGCGGGGAGACATACACCGGCGTCAGCCAGATGGCATCGATCCCCAGCTCCTGCAGATAGTCCAGCCGCTCCGTCACACCGGCCAGATCGCCGTAGCCGTTACCGGTGCTGTCCTGAAAACTCTTCGGGTAGATTTGGTAGATGACACCGTTTTGCCACCAGGGGATTGGATTGCTCATAGTAATACCTTTGACTTGTGACAACGGGCCCGGCGTACCGGGCCCCTACATTTCAATCAGACCGGCAGCTCACCGCGGCTGGCTTTGCGTTTGTAGACCATGATGGTCAACACCAGTGGGATCACCACGGCAACCAGGATCGCCACCGTGTAAATCATCCAGAACTGCGGTTTGATCGACAGGATACCCGGCAAACCACCGACACCGATGCCGTTAGCCATCACGCCGTCCAGGCCGCAGATCAGCCCGGCAAAGGCGGAACCGATCATCGCGCACAGCATAGGGAAGCGGTACTTCAGGTTGATCCCGTACATCGCCGGTTCGGTGACGCCGAGGTAGGCCGAAATTGCTGCCGGCACCGAGATTTCACGTTCGTTGGCCTTGCGGCTGACAATGATAATGCCCAGTACTGCCGAAGCCTGCGCAATGTTGGACAGTGCAATCAGCGGCCAGACCGGGGTGCCGCCCATGCTTTGGATCATCTGCATATCGATGGCCAGCGTGGTCTGATGCACGCCGGTGATCACCAGCGGTGCGTACAGGAAACCAAACAGCGCGGCGCCAATTGGTGCGAAGCTGCCGGTCATCACGGCTTTTACCGCCCAGGCTACGCCATCGCCAATCATACGGCCGAATGGCCCGATAAATGCGTGTGCCAGGAACACCGCCAGCAGCAGTGAAACCACAGGCACCACTACCAGGTACAGGTAATCCGGCACGATCTTTTTCAGCCGGGTCTCAATCCAGCCCAGTGCCATACCGGCCAGCATGGAAGGGATCACCTGCGCCTGATAGCCGACTTTCTGAATGGTGAACCAGCCGAAGTTCCATACTTCCGGGATCTGCTGACCAAGCTGATAGGAGTTCATCAACTGCGGGGACACCAGCGTGATGCCCAACACGATACCCAGCACTGGCGTACCGCCCATTTTTTTCACCGTTGACCAGCAGATGGCGACCGGCAGGAACATGAAGATGGCTTCACCGAGCAACCACAGGAAGTCGTAGATGGTTTTCCACGCTGGGTGCATCTGCGCCAACGTTTGGCCGCCGGACATCGGGATGTCGCCGATCACGTTACGGAAACCGAGGATCAAACCGCCGCTGATTAAAGCAGGCAGCAGGGGGAAGAAGATTTCGGCGAAGTGCGAGATGGCGCGTTCGCTCCAGGTCATGTTCTGGCGCGCCGCCACCTTGGCCTGCTCTTTATCGGCTTCATTGACGCCGGTGGTGGCGATCAGGGCCTGGTAGTAATCCCCAACCTCGGGGCCGATCACCACCTGGAATTGCCCGGCGTTGGTGAAGCAGCCTTTGACCATCGGCAACTCTTCGATTTCTTTCGGTTTGGCCAGAGCTGGGTCATTGAGAACAAAACGCAGCCTGGTAATGCAGTGGCTGACGGTCGCGATATTCTCGCGCCCGCCCACCAGCACAATCAGGCGATCGATATCCTGCTGTTTTACTTTGCTCATTATTAGATACCTTTCTTGGTATGGGACTGCCGCAGAGGTGTTGTCGGAGTAATGATCAAAGCTTAGTCACTCCGCTTTTTTTATGAAATGGGAACGTTCCCGGTTTGGGGCGAGGATCACAAAACGATAAAAAAATGACCATTTATGCGGCGGGGGAATTTGAGAGCCGGCCGAAACATCCGGAAATATTCTCTTGAACAAGCGCAACACTGGCTATACTGTCACCCTTAACAATCAATAGGTTGATTGTGATTAGTGGCACTCATTACTCCAATACGTTATGTGAGTGTTGCTACCACGTACTTTTTTCAAGGAAGAATGATGACTTTGACACTGCCTCGATTGCTTATTGCCTTCACCGCACTGTTGCTGAGTGCCTGTACCAGCCAAAAAAGCAGCCCGGAACGCCACGCCAAGCATGCGATTTATCAAATGGCGCGAGAGGATTTTTCCCCAGAAATACGAACCCAAATTCCGGACTCGATAAAAGCCTCTATTCCGTTCTTTGACCAGTTCTATCAAATGGGGAAGGCCGATCGGGCCAAGGGATTAACTCGCCAGCAGGCACAGCAGCGGGAAGCCTATTTCCGCAGCCCCGAATTCCTCAGCGACGTGGGGAAGAAAGGGAAATTTATCAATCAGGAATATTCAGTGGATAACCCGCAAAAACAACGGCAGATCCTGCTGGATTCCGCCGTGGCTACTTACTGGGATGGCTATGACGGCCGGCCTTGAGGGGAGGCTATCACACCACCTAAACCCACCCGCCCTCAGGCGAGTTGGCTAGGCACGATGATCTGGCGGATGCCCTGTTCGCCGCTGAGTTGGCCCAGCAACTGTTGGGCGGCCTGCAGCCCGGCAGTGCCGTAGCCGAGGTCAACCGAAAACGTCTCGGGGAACAGGAAGTTAAGCAGCGGGGTATTACCGATACCGCATACCTGCAGCGGGGCAATATGCTCCTGTTGCAGGTATTTAATCGCGCCAAGGGCGATGGTATCGGAGGCGCACACCAGCGCGGTGGTCCGGGCATCGATGGCCGAGGCGGCCAACTGGAAGCCACTCTGATAGCTCAGTTCACCCAAGGCCACGCTCGGGGTAATTTGCTGCTGGCGACAGGCGTCGAGGTAGGCCTGGTGGCGGCGCATACCGGTGGTGGCGTCCGACAGTTGCACCCCCAGGTAGCTGATATGTCGGTGGCCCTGCTGTTGCAGGCGATCCATCAGCAGCCGTACGGCGCCGTCGTCGTCGTAGCAAACCGAAGAAAAGCCCTCGTATTCGCGTGCCAGCACCACCATTTTATCCTGCCATGGGCTGAGCATGGCCGCCGTCAGGCCGGTGAAGCCGAACAGGATCACCCCGTCGACGTTGCGTTGTTGCAAGACGTGCAAATGCTCTTCCACCAGCCGGGTCTCGAACTGGCTTTCCATCACGATCGGGTCGAAGCCGTGCTGATACAGCAGCGGCAACATGGTGCGTACGGCCTGATTTTCGGACGGCGAATCGAGACGGGAAACGATAATCCCCACCACTTTGTCGCTCTGGCCGCGCATGGCGCGTGCCGACTTGGACGGGGTAAACCCCTGCTGACGGATCACCGCTTCCACCCGTTCGCGGGTCTGCGGGCTCACGCTGCCTTCATTGTTCAACACGCGTGATACGGTGGATTTACCTACGCCGCTCAGGCGTGCGATGTCCTTGATGGTCAGCCGGTTTTGCATGGTTTAATTTTCGTTGAGGTTAAAAGGCGTAAACTGGCGGCCTACGCTGAATGCCCGTCAGCATAGCCTATTTTCCGCAACGGATCTTGGCGCTGTGCAGGGATTTACGTACTGCGCTGAACGGCCGCTCTTGTCGTTTGATCTTTTCATTTACCGGAGGTTATCAACCGTATGGATCCCGATCCGACCCCGTTAGACCCTGACTCGGCTCCCCGGTAAAACCTGCCCGCTTTGCGCTGCTGTTTTACCGGTGAAGTAATAAACGGTAACCGGTAGCGCGCGCCCGTCGTTCGCTCCTGCTGCTATAAAAAAATATAAGGATCTGCCCAGGCAGAGGCTTTTGGCGTGTCCAAAAACCCGGCTGGGGGCGATCCCGCGTTCACCCGCTGCCGTGAGGCAATGGGCGACGAGGTGCAAAAAAATGAAACTAAAAAACATCCCCCGTCAGCTGCTGGGCCTGCTCAGCCGCAATTTACCGCGCCGTTTGGTGCACCGTGACAGCCTGTTGGATAGCCTGGGCGGCAAAGCGCAGGGGTTGCCTGCCGGTCTGGCACAGCAGCGGCTGGAATGTGCTGCGGCCAATACCACCGAGCTTTACCTGCGTTTCCACAGCCACCCGGAAGGCATGACCGCCCATGAGGCGGAACGGGTGCGTGAACGCTGCGGTGAGAACGTGATTGACGATCAGCAGCAAGAGGCCTGGTGGCAGCACCTGTGGCACTGCTACCGTAACCCGTTCAACCTGCTGCTGACCGCGCTCGGCATGATCTCTTATGCTACCGAGGATCTGACCGGTGCACTGGTGATCGCCCTGATGGTGGTGATCTCCACGCTGCTGAACTTCATTCAGGAAGCGCGATCCAACAAGGCGGCAGACGCGCTGAAGGCGATGGTCAGCAATACCGCTACAGTAATTCGTAGTGACGCATTGACCGGTAAAAGCGAACACCTGGAACTGTCGATCTCGCAACTGGTGCCGGGCGATATCATCAAGTTGTCGGCAGGCGACATGATCCCGGCGGATCTGCGCGTGTTGTCGGCCAAGGATCTGTTTATCAGCCAGGCGGCGCTGACCGGCGAGTCGCTGCCGGTCGAGAAAATCGCCGAGCTGCGCGGGCAGGTGGAGGATCCGCTGGAATGCCAAAACCTGTGCTTTATGGGCACCAACGTAGTGAGCGGCACCGCGCTGGCGATGGTGATTGGCACCGGCGGCGACACCTACTTCGGCCAGTTGGCGCAGCGCGTTATCAGTCAGGATCAGCAACCCAATGCCTTCCAGAGCGGGATCAGTAAAGTCAGTTGGTTGCTGATCCGCTTCATGCTGGTGATGACGCCAATTGTGCTGTTGATCAATGGCTACACCAAGGGCGACTGGTGGGAAGCGGCGCTGTTCGCGCTGTCGGTGGCGGTGGGGCTGACCCCGGAAATGCTGCCGATGATTGTCACTTCTACCCTGGCGAAAGGGGCGGTGAAACTGTCCAAACAGAAAGTGATCGTCAAGCGTCTGGACGCCATTCAGAACTTTGGCGCCATGGACATTTTGTGCACCGACAAAACCGGTACCCTGACTCAGGACAAAATCGTGCTGGAGCGCCACACCGACGTGTTTGGCGTCGCCAGCGACCGGGTGTTGCATTACGCCTGGCTGAACAGCTTCTACCAGACCGGGTTGAAAAACCTGCTCGATGTGGCGGTGCTGAGCTGCGCGGAACAGAGCCAGCAGCCGGATGCGCTGCAGCATTACCACAAGGTGGATGAGATCCCGTTTGATTTCGAACGCCGTCGGATGTCGGTAGTGGTGGCCAAAGACGCGCAATACCACGAGCTGATCTGCAAGGGTGCGCTGGAAGAGATGCTGGCGATTTGCAGCCACGTACGGCAGGAAGATGAGGTGATCCCGTTGACCGAGGCGTTGCTGGCACGCATCCGGCGCGTTACCGACGATCTTAACCAGCAGGGGCTGCGGGTGGTGGCGGTGGCCAACAAGATCCTGCCGGCACAGGCTTACGAATATGGCGTGGCCGACGAATCCGATCTGATCCTCGAAGGCTATGTGGCCTTCCTCGATCCGCCAAAAGAGAGTACGGCGCCGGCGTTGGCGGCGCTGAAAAACAGCGGCGTAACCGTGAAGATCCTCACCGGTGATAACGAACTGGTGGCGGCCAAGGTGTGCAAAGACGTTGGGCTGGCGGCGGATCATGTGCTGCGCGGCAGTGAAATCGAACAGATGAACGATGAGCAGCTGGCGCAGGCGGCGGCGCGTACTACTGTGTTCGCCAAGCTGACGCCGCTGCATAAGGAACGGATCGTCAAGCTGCTGCGTCAACAGGGCCACGTGGTGGGCTTTATGGGCGACGGCATCAACGATGCTCCGGCGCTGCGCGCGGCGGATATCGGTATTTCCGTCGATTCCGCGGTGGATATCGCCAAGGAGGCGGCGGACATTATCCTGCTGGAAAAAAGCCTGATGGTGCTGGAGCAGGGGGTGATTGAAGGCCGTCGCACCTTCGCCAATATGCTCAAGTACATCAAGATGACCGCCAGTTCCAACTTCGGTAACGTTTTTAGCGTGCTGATTGCCAGCGCCTTTTTGCCGTTCCTGCCGATGCTGCCGTTGCACCTGCTGATCCAGAACCTGATGTATGACATTTCTCAGATCGCCATTCCGTTCGACAACGTCGATGACGATCAGATTACCCAGCCACAGCGCTGGAACTCCGGTGATATTGGGCGATTTATGGTGTTCTTTGGGCCGATCAGTTCAATTTTCGACGTGCTGACCTTCAGTCTGATGTGGTGGGTATTCAAGGCCAACACGCCGGAAATGCAGACGCTGTTCCAGTCCGGCTGGTTCGTTGAAGGGCTGCTGTCGCAAACGCTGATTGTGCACATGATCCGCACACGCAAAATTCCGTTTATCCAGAGCCGTCCTTCGTGGCCGCTGTGCATCATGACCCTGGTGGTGATTGCCACCGGTATCGGCCTGACCTTCTCGCCGCTGGCCGGTTTCCTGCAGTTGCAGGCGCTGCCGCTCGGTTACTTCCCGTGGCTGGTGTTGATCCTGACTGGTTATATGGTGCTGACCCAGTGCGTGAAAGGCTGGTTTGTGCGCCGCTACGGCTGGCAGTAATTCCCTCGCCCCTCTTGCGTCCGCAGGAGGGGCATTTGTGATCCAACCCGGCTTTTCATCCTCGCTGTTGGACATCTGCCCTGTGCTCAGTCTTTATTTATAGCTTCGCTGTTGAGTTAGATGACAATGTTGTTTTGCGCCCGAGATACCCGGGCCTAGCGCACCGAGGGGCGCTCCGGCGGGCAAGCCCGCTACGACCCCTTCGGCACGCTCTCCCTAATAACGACCTTTGTCAGTAGCTTGTATAGCTTCGCTGTTTTTATTGATTTTTTTCCTCTGAGGAATTTCTGATGCACAGATCCCTGCGTTATACGCTACTGACTTCATCGTTATTACTTTCCCTGGGCGCGCTGGCGCAGCCGGCCGGTGATTTACCGCTGATGCCTTGGCCGCAGCAGGTGGAACTGACCCAGCCGGCGGGCAAGCTGGTGCTGGATCACCGGCTGTCGATTAACCTGCAGGGCGACGATCTGGCCGATGCGCTGCAGCGCTGGCGGCAACGTATTGAGCTGCAAACCGGCTGGACGCTGGCACCACAGGCCACAAAAGCCGCAGGCGTGGTGATCAGCGTGAATATCAAAGACAAAGTGGCGGCGCAGCCGCTGCCGGGTAGCGATGAAAGCTATAAATTAACGGTGGCGCCACAGGGCGTTACGCTGACCGCCAATACCCGCTTTGGTGCGCTACGTGGCATGGAAACCTTGCTGCAGCTGGTGCAGACCGACGGGCAGAACACCTTCCTGCCGCTGGTGAGCATCACCGATGTGCCGCGTTTTCCGTGGCGCGGGGTACTGATGGATTCAGCGCGTCATTTCCTGCCGCTGGCGGACATCCTGCGTCAGCTCGACGGCATGGCGGCAGCCAAGCTCAACGTGTTTCACTGGCACCTGACCGACGATCAGGGCTGGCGCTTTGCCTCTGAGCATTACCCCAAACTGCAACAGCAGGCCAGCGATGGCCAGTTCTACACCCGTGAACAGATGCAGCAGGTGGTGGCCTACGCCACGGCGCGAGGCATCCGGGTGGTGCCGGAAATCGATCTGCCGGGCCATGCTTCCAGCATCGCCGTGGCTTACCCGGAGTTGATGAGCGCGCCGGGGCCGTACGTCATGGAGCGCAAATGGGGCGTACACCAGCCGACGCTCGATCCCACCCGTGAGGAAGTTTATCAATTTGTAGACGCCATCATTGGCGAACTGGCGGCGATCTTCCCCGATCCTTACCTGCATATCGGCGGTGACGAGGTTGATGCCAGCCAGTGGAAGCAATCAAAAACCATTCAGGCCTTTATGCAGCAGCATCAGTTGGCGGACACCCACGCGCTGCAGGCCTACTTCAACCAGAAGCTGGAAAAAATCCTCGAGCAGCATCAACGGCAGATGGTCGGCTGGGATGAGATTTATCATCCGTCGCTGCCGCGCAGCATTGTCATTCAGTCCTGGCAGGGGCAGGACTCACTCGGGGCCAGTGCACAGGACGGCTATCAGGGCATTCTGTCCACCGGCTTCTACCTCGATCAACCGCAGAGCACAGCCTATCACTATCGCAATGAGATCCTGCCACAGCCGTTGGGGGTAGACACCCAGGTGCAGCCCGATGAAAAAGCGCAGAGCTGGCAGTTCAGCATGCCACGGCTGAAGGGCAGCGCAGTGGAAGGCAGTTTTACCCTGATTGAAGGGAAGCAGGGTTGGCGCGGCTTTATCGATTTCAAGGGTAAATCCCGCCGCGCCTTGCAGGATATTGTCTGGCGTTCACCGCAGCAGGTGAGCTTCCGCGTCGATACCTGGATGGGGGAGACGCGTCCGGTGTTCACGTTGGCGCAGGACCAACTCAATGGGTATACGCTGGTGGGCAACATGCGTTACCCGACCAGCGGCAGCCGGCTTGCGGCGATCCCGGAGGGCAAGATGCCGGTGGTGCCGGATGCGAAGCAGCAGGCCAATATACTCGGTGGCGAGGCGGCGCTGTGGGCGGAGAACATCAGGGCGCCGATCCTCGATCTCAAGCTGTGGCCTCGTGGGTTTGCGGTGGCGGAGCGTTTGTGGTCGGCACAGGATGTGACCGATGAAAATAACATGTACCGGCGGCTGGCGGCGGTTGATGCCTGGTCGGTAGTCTCGGTGGGCTTGCAGCAGCATGCAGAGACCGCCCGCGAATTCACCCGGCTGGCGAACAGCGTGCAGATCGCGCCGCTGCAAACCCTGGCCGAGGCGGTGGAGCCGGGCCAGTACTACACCCGCCAGCACCTGAAATTCAGGGCCGGCAATTACCACCAGTTCGAACCGCTGAATCGCTTTGCCGACGCGTTGCCACCGGAGAGTAATGCGGTGCGTGAGATGGGCCGACAGGTTGCGGCGTTGGTGAAAGATCGCAACGACCGGGCGGCAGCACAGGCGCTGCGTGAGCGTTTGCAACGCTGGCAGTTGAATACCGCGCCGGTGAAAACGGTGATTGCCGGTAACCGGGTGATGCAGGATCTGGCACCGGTGGCGCAGGATGTCGGTTCGTTGTCCGCGCTGGGGCTGATGCTGTTGGAGCGTTATCAGCAGGGCAAGCCGTTGAGCCAGGCCGAAGCCGGGCAGATACAGCAGCAACTGGACGCGGCTGCGCAAATACGCGACGAAGTGGTGATTGCGGCGGTTTACCCGCTGGAGGCCTTGCTACGCGCCAGCGCGATCGAATGAGGTCAGTATCGTTGGGCTCAGTATGCGTAGGGGCTCCGCATGCTGAGCCCTAAAAAAACTACAGCTGCAACGGTGGCAACTGTTTGAAAATGCTGACCAGTCCTTCGCCCCAGCCTTTGCGGATGGCGCTGAAATGCGGATGATCTTCGGTGATGCGGTACTGTTGTGCGCTGCTGAAGCTGTCGCGTGGGTAAATCATCACGTCGAGCGGCAGGCCGACCGACAGGTTACTGCGCAGCGTGGAGTCGAGAGAGATCAGCGCGCACTGCATCGCCTGTTCCAGTGGAGTGTGGTAATTCAGTACCCGATCGATAATCGGTTTGCCGTATTTGCTTTCACCAATCTGGAAATAGGGCGTATCGCGGGTGGCTTCGATAAAGTTGCCCTGCGGGTAGATATGGAATAACTGCATCTCCTCGCCATGGATCTGGCCGCCGAGCAGCAGGCTGCAACTGAAGTCGGTGGTGCTGCCGCTTTGCTGGGCTTCGCTGTCGCGTTGGATCACTTCTCGCACCGTTTCACCCACCAGGGTGGCGGCTTCGTACATGCTGGGGGCATTCAGCAGGTTGGGGCGCTCGGCGTCCTTGCAGCGGCGCTGCAGCAGGCTGATGATGCTTTGGGTCGTCGCCAGATTGCCGGCGCTTTGCAGCACCAGCATGCGTTCGCCATCCTGCTGGAACACGTGCAGTTTACGGAAGGTGGAGATATGGTCCACTCCGGCATTGGTGCGTGAATCAGAAGCAAAGACCAGCCCGGATGCCAAGCGCATGGCCACACAATAGGTCATTCCACAATCCCTCAAAACAAGACTGGCACGCCGCCAAACGCCAGCGTGCCGTAAACCTTCACTTTCGGCAAGAGGCTATTGTCCGGTGGGCATCATCTGCACTTCGGCCATGGTCTGCATATTCTCGCAGCCGCCGCCGAGTCGCATGCCGCGCACCGGGCAGGCGTCCAGATAGTCGATGCCCACCGCCAGCTTAAGGTGTTGATTCGGCAGGCGAGTGTTATTGGTGACGTCAAAACTGTGCCAGCGTTCGTCGACCCAGGCTTCTGCCCAGGCGTGGGTAGCCACGTGCGTTGAGTCCTCGCTGTAGAGATAACCGCTGACATAGCGCGCCGGAATATTCAGGCTGCGGCAACAGGCCAGGAACACGTGGGTATGATCCTGGCAGACGCCGGTACCGGTCGCGAACGCCTGAGCCGCGCTGTCGGTGACGCTGGTAGAGCCCGGGGTGTAAGGCATTTTCAGCAGCAGTTCGCCCATCAGATTTTCCAACCCTTCCAGCACCGCCTGCGGTTGATAGTAGCGCAGGGCGAACGCCTGGATCGCACTGTCGGGCTGGGTCAGTGGGCTGTGGCGCAGGAACACCAGCGGTGACAGATGCCCCATCACCTGATCCTCTACGCCATCTTCTATTTCCACCACGCCGTTGGCCTGAATGGTGATCGCCTGATGCGGATGATCCAGCGTCAGTACGTGCAGCACGTTACCGAAGGCGTCGGTGGTACATACCGCATCTTCCGGCAGCGTCAGTTGCCAGGAGATGATGCGCTGGTGCTGTGAATTTTGTGGCGTCAGACGCAGATACTGGGTGCTGCGCTGCACCTGCTGGGCGTAGGTATAATGGGTATTGTGCTCAATGTTAAGTTTCATTGTGCCTCCAGATAAGTGTGATGGATGCTCTCCGCAATGCCGCCAATCTGTCCGAGAAACGCGTCCAGCCAGTCGTTCAGGCCGACCTGGTTCAGATCCTTCATGCTGCTGAAACGCAGTTCGGCGTGCAGCGTGTGTGCCAGTCGGCGTGGCTGATTCGAACGGTTGCCGCCAATCTGTTCCAGTTGCTGCACCATATCGCCGACGCAGGCCAGCAGGGAGCGCGGGATTTCGTTACGCAGGATCATCAGTTCGGCAATGGTGTCGCGGCTGAGCTGTTGCTTGTAGATGCTGTGATAGGCCTCGCGCGCGCTGACTGCCCGCAGCAGCGTGTCCATGCGGTAATACTCGCGCACCGGGTCGCCGTCGCTGTCCATTAGTGCGTTCTTCACCCCCAGCAGGCGGGCGGTGCTGTCGGCCCGCTCCAGCAGAGTGCCGAGGCGGATAAAGCACATCGCGTCGCTGCGCAACAGGGTGCCGAACATCGCGCCGCGAAACAGGTGCGAACGCTCCTTCACCCAGTCGAAGAAGGCATCTGCCCCCACCGAGCCGATGCCCTGACGGCGGATCAGCTTCATCTCGATCCAGGTGGCGTTAATGCACTCCCAAACCTCGGAAGACAGGCTGCCACGCACCGCATGGGCATTGTTCCAGCCCATCTGCAGACAGCTGTAAATGCTGCTGTGGTTGCGGCTGTCGAGCGCAAAAAAGCTCACCAGATTGGCCATGGTCAGGTCAGGATAGGCGGCGGCGTACAACTGGCCGGTGCTGGTCAGGTTGAGCGGCACCTGCAGATCCTGATCTTCGCTGTCGCGGATCGGCATCATCGACAGCTTGTTGGTGACGTCGAGCACCCGGGCGATGCTTTCTGCCCGCTCCAGATAGCGGGCCATCCAATAGAGTTCACTGGCAGTTCGGCTCAGCATGCGTCGTCCTCCAACACCCAGGTATCCTTGGTTCCCCCGCCTTGCGACGAGTTGACCACCAGTGAGCCTTGCGCCAGCGCCACACGCGTCAGGCCACCGGGCACCAGCCGAATTTCTGCCCCGCTGAGGGCAAAAGGCCGCAGATCGATATGCCGTGGTGCCAGGCCGTCGTTGACGAAGGTCGGGCAGGTCGACAGCGCCAGCGTGTTTTGCGCAATGTAATTGTGCGGTTTGGCAAGCAGCAGAGTGCGGAAGTGGGCGATTTCGTCTTTGCTCGCCGCCGGGCCGATCAGCATGCCGTAACCACCGGCACCGTGGACCTCTTTCACCACCATCTGTTCCAGATTCGCCAGCACGTAAGACAGCTCATTTTTGTGACGGCATTGCCAGGTCGGCACGTTATTGAGGATCGGCTCTTCCTGCAGATAGAAACGCACCATGTCCGGCACGTACGGATAGATCGACTTGTCGTCGGCCACGCCGGTACCGATGGCATTGGCCAGCACCACGTTGCCGGTGCGATACACCGACAGCAGCCCCGGTACGCCGAGCATCGAGTCCGGGCGGAACGCCAGCGGATCGAGGAAGGCGTCATCGACCCGACGGTAGATTACATCCACCTTGCAGGGCCCGGCGGTGGTGCGCATAAAGACCGCGCCGTCCTTGACGAACAGATCGGCGCTTTCCACCAGTTCAACCCCCATCTGCTGCGCCAGGAAGCTGTGTTCGAAATAGGCACTGTTAAAGCGGCCCGGCGTCAGCACCACCACGGTGGGATCGTTAATCGGCGAGCTTTCACGCAGGGTTTGCAGCAGGTGCGACGGGTAGCGTTCTACCGGTGCGATACGCTGCTGGGCAAACAGTTCCGGGTACAGGCGCATCATCATCTTGCGGTTTTCCAGCATGTAGGACACGCCGGATGGGGTGCGCAGATTGTCTTCCAGCACGTAATACTGGCCGTCGCCGCCGCGCACCATGTCTACACCCACGATGTGCGCGTAAATATTACGGTGCAGGTCGACCCCTTGCATGCAGGGCTGGTACTGATCGTTGGCCAGCACCTGTTCTGCCGGAATGATCCCGGCTTTCAGAATATGCTGTTGATGGTAAATATCGTGCAGAAAGGCGTTGAGCGCCTGGACGCGCTGGCGAATACCGCGATCGAGCATCGCCCATTCGTCGGCAGGAATGATGCGCGGCACGCTGTCGAACGGGATCAGCCGTTCTGCGCCATCATCCTCACCATAAACGTTAAAGGTAATACCCACCCGGTGAAACAGCAGTGCAGCCTCTTCCCTTTTGCGCTGAATGGCCTTTTGATCGGCCTGTTGCAGCCAATGCCAGTAAGCTTTGTAGTGGCCCCGGTGTTTACCCTCAGCCAGAAGCATCTCATCAAAAAACGGTGAAGCGGACAGATCGATATTCAGCATCGTCACCTCGTCGACATTGCAGGCTGTAAACCGATCCAGCATAAAATGTGCCAAGGTGATAAAGGAGCGTAAATGGCGCGAAAACGCCGGGTTGCGGTGGGAAACAGCCCGCTTTCGGTGCAGCCGACCCGGCCACCGCCTTAAAACGGGGCAAAACTGCGGCGCGTGCCTCAAACTCTAAACCCAGCAGTGGATGCCTCGAAGACAGAATGAAAAGTGCGTTATAAAATTGAAGTCGTATTTCTAACGTATTAATTTATAAAGTATTCAAGGGACTGATAATGCCGCATGATTTTAATGTTCAGGAGCTGGGACAAAGGGTATTAGCTACAACCAATGAAATCTTTGCTGCCGGTGAACATAACATTCGGGTGCAAATGTTAACCGCCGAGGATTTGGAATGGTGCATTGTGCAGACGCGCCAACAGCCTGAAAATCAGCGTATCCCTTGGGCGTTGAGCGGAGCGGTGCTGGATAATCCCGATGCTTTCAGATTTAGCTTTAAAATTCTGGATGCGGATCAAAGGCCGGCTGGTGCCTGTATATGTCAGTTTTGCCCCGCGACAGGCAATATGCCTGCGGTGCTCAATGTTGAAATGCTGCAAAATTTCCACATCCAAGACTCGTGTCTTGATGGCAATACCTTTCGCTTTGCTCTCTATGCAGCCGTGTTGTTCATGGTCGAAACCCAATGCGTAGGCTTGCGGCTAATATCACCGATCAATGCGAGAGTCGCTGATTACTACATCAATGAACATCACTTTATTGATATCACCTCAGGTGATAATGGCATTCTCTATCGTGATGCACAGGCTTTATTCCAATGGTTTATCGAAGACTCAATCCGTCCAGATTCATCGGCCTCGGTTGATGCTGCACAATATTTGAGCGACAATGATGACCTGCTGACGGGATTATAGGGGGTGATATGGTCATTAAAACTACAGGTCGGATTGTAGCGGAAACTGCTTTCTATGAGCTGGAAGTGTATAAAGCCGAAGGGGAAGGGCTGACAATGGTCAAAACCTATAGCTCTGAGGAGATTAACAGCCTGACGCCACGTGGGAGGGCAATTACCGCCTCACCTGAGGATGTGATAGCGGTTTTGAAACAAGCAGCCAAGCACATTAAACCTCAAAATGATCCGATTATCGAAGCTGCCGGTGGTATCCGTCGAAACCGAACCCATAAGTAATCAGCAATGGCCGCAATAGCGGCCATTAGATTATTCAGTTCAATAATCACCTTTCACATTTCCGGGCGCCCTGGTCTTTATACCTGCAATGATTGCTGTGAAGTGCCGATAGACTGCCGCAGATAATTCAGCAGCATTTGCCGGGTAAAGCGCGGCTCTTCGATCCCGCTGTGCTGCAGAAAATACTTCAGGTTGCTGCAATCCCATTGGTAGGTATTTTGGTAGAGCTGCACCGTCGATTGACCATTCACCATATTGTCCCTGAACAGGCTGAGCAACGGATAGAGCGGCGCATCGCCGTTATGTTCCCACTGCGCCCGCCATTGCTCGAAAGGCAGCGGTCGGAAACGGTAGCCGAATTCGCGCTCCAGCAGGTTGAAGAAGCCCTGCAACGTCAGGTTATTCTGGTGCTGGTGGATCAGGTTGAATTTCTTCCCCAGCGCCTGCGGATTGCGGCTGACATGCGCAATGGCCTGGGTCATATAGTCCACCGTCGTCAGGCCTTCGCGCAGATCCTGCAATGCCGGTAGCGTGCCGCTGGCAATGCAGGTTTTCACCAGCCGTCCCCACCATTGATAACTGGCACTGACGCCGGTTCGGCTGTGGCAGGTGGCGTACCCCAGACGGAAGGTCATCAGCGGTAAACCTTGTGATGCCGCCAGGTCGGCTATTTTCTCCATCACCCATTTGCTGCGTACGTAGCCGATGTCGGTGATCACCGCCGGCAGGTTCTGATCGATATCGTCACTTTCCCGCATCACCCGTTTGCCGGTGTGCAGATGCCCCCAGCTATAAACCGAAATCGTCGACAACAACATCAGCGGCTTGGTGCGCTGGTGGGCGGCAAAGCGAATGATTTCACGCAGGCCCTGCACGTTGTCGCGTTTCATATAAGAATAGGGTTGGATAAAGTTCACCGCGCTCGCTGAGTGATAAATGATATCGACCTGCTGGCTCAGCGCAGCATAGCGCTCGGGTGGCAGGGCGAAATTCTGCTCTGCCACGTCACCGGGGACCAGATGGATCCGTGCGCGCTGTTCGGCGGATAAAGCAATCTGATAACGAGCGAGTATCTCATCGAGTCGTCGTTGAGGGGACTGCTGGTGGCGATCACGTACCAAACAATGCAGTTCGGCGCGGGTGGTGGTCAGTAGCTCCGCCAGCAAATGCGCGCCGACAAATCCGGTGGCCCCGGTGAGTAAAATGGCTTTGGGCGAGCTTATTTGCCGCAGGTCATAATCCGGGTTGAAGGTGACGCCCTCGGGCAGCCAGACATCGTCTTGCAGAGCACGCACCGGTTCGCTGTCTACCGTTGGCAGAGCATGGCCGCTGCGCTCATCCAGCGCTTGTGCCAGACGGTTTATCGTTGGGTACTCATAAATATCGCGCACATAGACTTTAATCCCAAGCTGCTGGTCGATGGCCGTCACCAGCTTTGCCGCCAGCAGTGAATGGCCGCCGACGTCGAAAAAGTTGTCGTCGGCACGGATATCGGTCATCCCCAACAGGTTGCGCCAAAGGGTGGCAATGGCTTGCCGACGGCCGGTTAGCGTTTCTGTTACCGTCGGTTGATCCGGGCGGGAGAGGGCCAGCAGGGCGGCCTTATCGGTTTTGCCGTTGGCGTTGATCGGCAGACGTTCCAGCAGCAGGTAGTCGGCGGGCAGGAAGTAGGACGGCAGTGTTTCCTTCAACCGTTGCTTCACGCGTTCGAGTAACTCAGGGGCATTTTTGTCGGCCACCAGAAAGGCCAGAATCTGTTTGTTGGCTGGATCCTGTGGCTGGGTGACGATGGCGACGGCTGCCTTCACGCCTGCAACCTGCGCCATAATGCTTTCTATTTCCCCCAACTCCACCCGATTGCCGCGGATTTTGATCTGGTCGTCGATGCGGCCGAGGAACTGGATACGCTGATCCGGCAGCCAGCGTGCCCGATCGCCACTGCGATAGAGACGTTTACCGGCGAAATGTGGCGGCGTAATAAATTTTTCGGCAGTGAGCTGCGGGTTATTCAGGTAGCCACGCGCCAGGCAACTGCCGCTGATGTAAAGCTCGCCGGGCTGCTGGTCGCGGACCGGTTGCAGGTTGTCGTCGAGAATGAAGATCTCGGTATCCGCCACCGGTCGACCGATGGTGGCAGGGGCATGTTGTGTCGCACAGCTGACCGGATTCCAGCTGGCGAAGATGGTCGCTTCCGTCGGACCGTAGTAATCCACCAACGGATAATTTATCCCGCTGAGATCGACCGGGTTGAGTTTTTCACCGGCGGTAAACAGGTAGCGTAGCGTCAGCTTTTCCGGCTGCGGCGCGCTGACGATGTCTGCCACCAGCACCGTGGGGACAAAAGCATGGGTAACCTGGTGGTGTGCAAAAAAGTTGAGCAAGGCAGAGGGTTGCAAGCGGGTCTCTTCATCCGGCAAATACAGCGTGCCGCCGCTGGTCAATGCCGCCCAGATTTCCCACTGCGCCACATCAAAGCCGATGCCGGCCATCAGCGTTGAACGACTTTGGTGATCCACCGCGAATTTTTGGTTATGCCAGAGAACAATATTCAGCAGTGAATGATGCTCAATCATCACTCCCTTGGGGCTGCCCGTGGTGCCGGAGGTGAAAATAATATAGGCCGTTGCATCTCCTTTTGGCTTTATTAATTCAAAGGGAAATAATTCACCTGAGGTTATATTATCAATCACAAGGGGATTTATGCTCGAGACTTTTATTTCAAAATCGATTGATAAGTTACTTAATATTATTGTTTTAGACGCACTTTGTCTGACGATATCTTGAATTCTTTTTTCAGGATATCGGGCATCGATGGGAATATAGCTGGCACCGGCTTTGATAATCGCCAGCATGCCGATCAGTAATTCCGGCGTGCGTAGTGCCACCAGAGGTATATAGTCACCGGGGCTGATACCCTGCTGTTGCAACCGACCACAGAGTTGGTTACTGGCATCATCCAACTGCCGATAAGTGAGGCGCTTATTGTTACTGACTATCGCCAACTTCTCGGGGAAATAAGCAACCTGTTGGATAAAATGATCCAATACGCTTTGAGCCATGGGTATATTCTCCTGAGATTATTAGTCTGATCAACAAACTACGAAGAGTCATGGCCCGGCCGGGTGAAGAATAATTATAGACGCATTTTTATTATGGGAATGAAAATATATTGAGAATGGAGTTATCTTTATAAAATAACTGGAATAATAATTTTCCTAAAATAAAAGCGGCCAGCCGATGGCTGACCGCTGGGCGCGTTAGCGTGGAATTAACGACGAACGGCGATGGCTTCGATTTCGATCTTCACGTCTTTCGGCAGACGGGCAACTTCGACGCAAGAACGGGCCGGGAACGGCGCGCTGTGCTCGGTGAAGAAGCTTTCGTAAGCGGCGTTAACGGTGGCGAAATCGTTCAGATCTTTTACGAAGACCGTGGTTTTCACGATGTCGGCGACTTTCAGGCCGGCAGCTTCAACGATCGCTTTAACGTTTTCCAGTGACTGGCGTGCCTGTGCGGCTACGTCGTCGGCAACGGCGCCGGTTTTAGGATCGACCGGGATCTGGCCGGAAGTGATGATCATGCTGCCCAGATCAACGCCCTGCACGTAAGGACCAATGGCTGCCGGGGCGAGTTCAGTGCTGATAATACGTGACATTTTTTCTCCTGATATACCCTTCGTCTTTCAAACCGCAGCGTTGTGGGCTGCGTGGCTCACCGTAGGGGACGAATAAATTCGTCCCGATTCATTTGGGCGCTGCATGCAGCGCCCCTACGGGGACTTCCATTATAGGCAGTCGCCGGGAGAATAACAGTGCCGTCCCCGGGCGAAAACAGCAGATTTAATCCGCCTGCAATACCACCTGATGTTCGAACTCTTTCTCGCAGTAGCGGCACTTCAGGTGCACGTCGCCGTCGCGGGATTTCACGCTAAAGCTGGAAGACACCGGCTCGCTGCGGCTGATGCAGTTGCTGTTCGGGCAGGTCAGCACGCCGTCGATATGATCCGGCAGGCTGAGGGTCAGCTTGCGTACCACTTCGTAATTGTCGATGCGGTTAACCGTGGCTTTTGGCGCGTACATCGCCAGCTGGTTGGCCTGCTGTTCGGTCAGGAAGGTGTTCTCGATTTTGATCAGGTCTTTGCGGCCCAGCTCGTTGGAAGGCAGGTTCAGGCCGATAGTGATGCGCTGGTCGGTGGCGGTCAGCTTGAACAGCGTCAGCAGTTTAAAGCCTATCTGCGCCGGAATATGGTCAATCACCGTACCGCACTTGATCGCTTCAACCTGCAGTTTGTTATCGTGAGTCATGACGGTTCCCCCTTAAAGAGCCAAATCTGCGTTTAATACCAGCGCCAACAGCGCCTGACGGGCGAAAATACCGTTGCCCGCCTGCTGGAAGTAGTGGGCGTACGGCGTTTTATCCACGTCGGTGGTGATCTCATCAATGCGTGGCAGCGGGTGCAGCACCTTGAGGTTGTCGCGTGCCCCGGCCAGATCCGCCGCGCGCAGCACGAACTGTGCCTTCACGTTGGCGTATTCGGAAGGATCCAGACGCTCTTTCTGCACCCGGGTCATGTAGAGAATATCCAGCTCCGGCACCACTTCTTCAATGCTGCTGTGCAGGCTGTACTGGATACCTTTCTCTTCCAGCATCTGCAGGATGTAGGCCGGCATCGCCAGCGCGTCCGGAGCGATGAAGAAGAAGCGGTTGCCTTCAAACTTGGCCAGCGCCTGCGCCAGTGAGTGCACGGTACGGCCGTATTTCAGGTCGCCGACCATGGCGATATTGATGTTGCTCAGGCGGCCCTGGGTTTCCTGAATGGTAAAAAGGTCGAGCAACGTCTGGGTCGGGTGTTGGTTGGCACCGTCACCGGCGTTAAGCACCGGAATGCCGCCGGAGAATTCGGCCGCCAGCCGTGCAGCGCCTTCCTGTGGGTGGCGCATCACGATGGCATCGACGTAGGTGCCAATTACCGAAATGGTGTCGGCCAGGGTTTCGCCCTTCTTGCCGAGTGAGGTATTGCTGCCGTCGGCAAAGCCCACCACCGAGGCACCCAGGCGGTGCATCGAGGTTTCAAACGACAGGCGGGTACGGGTTGAGGCTTCAAAGAAGCAACTGGCGATCACCTTGTGCTTTAACAGCTCGGGCTGTGGATTGGCTTTCAGGCTGGCGGCGGTGCGCAGCACCAACTCCAGATCCTCGCGGCTGAGATCGTTAATAGAGATGATATGTTTGTGATACAGCGGGTTGGCCATTTTTCACTCTCCTCGACTCGTGCCCGTGGCGCGGGGCTTTGAACAGATTTTTCAGGCAAAAAAAAGCCCCTCAACGAGGGGCTTGAAACGATCGGTTTAGCAACAGGAGAAACAACGGCAGTGTGCTGCCGATTGGCAGTCGGTTTTGTCGGTTGTGGCTAACAAAACAAACGTCGTTTTTCATGCTTTCTCCTGGCAAATTGTCGCGCATTATACTCGCGCTTTTGATCACTGCAAGCGCTAAAACGCCGATTTTTGTCCTTTCGCAATCGATTGGCTGGTGGCTTTCAGAGACGGACTGCGTTATTCGACGATCATGGGGTTCGTCGTAGCAAAATAACCAGCACAAAAATACCGCCAAGACCGGCAGTAATAATCCCGATGGGCAGTTCCTGGGGCGCGGTAATGACCCTGCTTAGCAGATCGCCGGCTGAGAGCAATATGGCGCCCAATACGCCCACCAACGGCAGCAGACGCCGGTGACGAACGCCGGTAAAGGGGCGTGCCAGATGAGGGACCATTAAACCGACAAACCCAATCACGCCGGTTAATGCCACCAGTAACGCGGTCGCCAGCGAACAACACAGAAAGACTTCGGTGCGTAAGCGACGGGTGTTGATACCCAGAGAACCTGCGGTTTGTTCGCCGGCCAGCAAGCCGTCCAGCGAGCGCCAGCGTAAGGCAATCAATGCCACCAGTACCAGCAAAGCTATCAAGGCAAAAATCAAATTATCCCAACGAGCCAGCCCCAGCCCGCCCAGGGTCCAGAAGAGCACGCTGCTGGCGGTGCGTTGATCACCGGAAAACACCAGATAATTGGTGAACGCGCCGAATAAAAAAGAGACCGCCAGGCCGCAGATAATCAGTTTCTCGGTGCCTTTCTGCGATTGAGTCATAAAAATAATCATCACCACCGCAGCGGAAAGTATGCCACCGACAAAAGAAGAAACCGGTAATGCCCAGGCCCCGAGGCTATTACCGAGCCGGGTGATCACCATGACCACACCGGCAGAGGCACCTGAGGAAAGGCCGAACAGGAAGGGATCGGCCAGGTCATTGCGGGTGGTGGTTTGTAATAGCGCGCCGACCAGTGCCAACCCGGCCCCGGCCAGTAACCCCAGCAGCGTTCGGGGCAGACGCAGTTCCAGCACAATGCTTTTGATCATCGGCGGCACTTCGCCAGAGGTGATACCCAGCGCGGTCATCACCTGTGAAAAGGAGAGCGACACGCTGCCTTGTGCCACATTGGCGAGGATCAGCCCTGCCAGCAATAGCGGGGCGATGACCCATGCCAACCGGAAACGCATTTTTTCCGTCATCAGATGAAGACAGTGGGGTGAAGCGCGTAAGCCAGTTTGTGGATGGCATCAATATTGACCGGCCCCGGCGTCAGCTCCTGATATTTTAATCTCAAATAACGATGATGGAGCACCACCAGGGTGTGTTTCATCAAGGGATGTTGTTCCAGGAAACGTTGCCGTGCGTCGATATCGCCGGTGGCCTCTGACTGGTAATCCACCAAAATGATAAATTCAGGCTCCGTCGCCGCAACGCTTTCCCAATTGGTGGTCGTCCAACTGGTATTCAGGGTATCCATCACATTCTTCGCACCGGCGGCTTCAATAATCGCCGTCGGCATCGCGTAAGCCCCGCTGGTGTAGGGCTTATCCTCACCGGAATCATAAAGGAACACCTTTATCGGCTTTTGGGTCGCAACTTTGCTGTGGATATCGGCCACTTGCTGCTTCCAGCCATTGACCAGCGTTTGTGCATCTTCCTGTTTGCCGAAGACTTTACCGAGCCTGATGATGTCGTCGTATAACAAATCCAGACTGGCACGCGGGCGATGACTGTCGACGTGAATGCAGCTTTCACTCAGCACCAGCGTTTTGATATTAAATTTTGCCAGCGCCTGTGGGGTTACATCACCACGAAGCCCATAGTTCCAACCGGCGAAGAACAGGTCAGGCTCCACGGCGAGAAGATTTTCGATGGTCGGATATTTCGGTGCCAGCTCAGGGATAGTCCCTCGCTGCTGGGTGAATTCAGGGATGTTTTTATACCAGCCGGAGATCCCGGTGACGCCAACCATGGACGGCTGTAGCTGCAGGGCAAACGCCATTTGCGACATATTGATGTCTTGAATCACGGCACGCTGTGGGGCCTGGCTAAAAGTCAGTGGCTGGCCACAGTTGTCTACCGTGACAGGGAAGCCAGAAGCAGCGGCGCTTGTTGAGGTTAATACCAGTAATGCGGCGAGGAATAACTTTTTCACATCGACTCCAGGTTGATAAACCGGAGTCAGTCGCCCGGTTGATTGGAAACCGGGGCAACATACCTGAATAATTTGTATGGCAAATGTAGTTAGATCAAACAACCGTCGATTTGGGTGAATTTCAGCGGGATGAGGGCGGTAACGCCTCGAAAAAGCGTAAGGCTGCGCCGGTGATCGGGTGGCGGGCTTGCAGCGATTTCATACCAAACACCTGTTGCAGATGCGCTGACTCCAGCACCGCATCGGGGGGGCCATAACAAAGGATTTCCCCTTGATTCATCATGATGACTTTGTCGGAAAAAGGTTGAACCAACTCAAGATCATGCAGCACTTTTAAGGTGGCGATGTTTTTTTCATGGATCAGCGACAGCAGTTGGTGTCGGGCCAGGGGATCGAGATGGTTGGTGGGCTCATCAAGTAATAGCAATGTCGGCTGCTGCGCCAGCACCCGGGCGAACCCGGCACGTTGACGTTCGCCACCCGAAAGCTGGCCTAATGGCATATCTTGCAGATGGCGGATACCCACGTCATCCATGGCTTTTGCCACAATCAACGGGTGCTCGGATTGCCCCTTTTCAGCCTGCCAGGGCAAACGGCCCAGGGTCACATACTCGTTAACCTTAAGCCGTAAATCTGCATTGTCGTGCTGGCTAAGCAAGGCGATAGAGCGCGCGCGTTGCTGGGGCTTAATGGCGGATAAGGGCGTTCCCTGAAAGAGAATTTCACCTTCGCTGGGCTTGAGTTCACCGGTTATCAGCCGTAATAGCGTGGATTTTCCACTGCCGTTTGGGCCGATAAGGGTAACGGACTCCCCTTGCTGCAGGGCAAAGGTGAGCCGGTTAATCCGTGGGGGTTTCCCTGGGCTGGCCAGGGAAATATTCTGCACCGATAAGAGGCTGTCGGTGGGCAGGTTATTCATCAGATATCCTTTTCTGTCATCAGAAAAACGTCTCTATGGTTTCGATAACGTTGTAATCATCATCAATCAAAAACAGCGTTTTCCATTTATCAAAGGTCAGGCACGGGTGCGAGGTGGCGAACACCAGAATATCACCAACCTGCAGCGGGAATTCAGCCGGGCAGCTCAGCATGGCGTGCTGATCCATTATGCCATGGGTAATCAGGTGCTGGGTGTCGCTTTCCTGGCGAACCCCGTTGCGGTAATGGGCGATTGGCTGTGGCAGACCGGCGTCGAAGGCCGCATCCCGCTTGCCAAAGTTGACGATAACCCGGCCCGGTTCGGGCACCGACTGCACCAGCGCCACCAGTTCCAATGCCGAGGTTAATTCTCCCGCCAGATCGCAGGCGTAGCGGTCGCGGGCCAGCACGGCATTTTGCGCGTCCTGGTAAATGCCCTGATCGTGGGTGATGTAGCAGCCGGGGCGGATCACCACCCGACAGTTTGCCGGCAGCGCTTCTTCACGCCAGACGTTACACACCACGTCATACCAGGAAGAACCGGCACCGGTCAGGATCGCCTCCCCGGCGTTCAACAAGCCTTGCTGGTGCAGCGTACGCAGCAGACCGGCGGCGTCACGCAAGAATTGTTCGATTTTGCTCTGGGCGTCATCGCCGTGCATCACGCCTTCATACAGTTCGATACCCTGCAGACGTAACCCCGGCAGCGCGGCTATTTCCTGTGCCAGTTGTTCCGCCTGCGCCACGCTGCGGCAGCCACAGCGCCCACCGGGTACCCCCAACTCCAACAACACATCCAGAGTTTGCCCGCGCTGGCTGAAAAACGCCGCGAGGGTTTGCGCATTGCTCAGGCTGTCGATACAGCAAAAGAAACCGCTATTGGGGTGCTGCGCTTTGAGTTCGGCGATCAGTTGCATATTGGCCTTGCCGACCAGTTGGTTCGCCATCAGTACCCGAGGCACACCGGCTTCCATGGCCACTTTTGCCTGCCAGGCGGAACCGACGCCAATCGCCCAGGCCCCTTGCGCGACCTGTCGCTGGAAGATCCACGGCGTCATGGTGGTTTTACCGTGTGGGGCCAAAGAGACACCGCGCATATCGGCATAGTTTTGCATCCAGGCAATATTGTTTTTCAGGCTGCTGGATTTAATGGCGGCGGCCGGCAGGCAGACATCCTCATTGAGCAGGTTTGCCGGCGCATCAGGGTGATTGTGCATCACGGCGGCTTTGTGGGTAACGGAGAAATCTTTTTGGTATTTCATAACATTATCCTTTAAGGGTTCTATCTTTTTCAAAATGAGTATCGTTATTAAAATTATTGATTTAACTGGTTTTTAAATATTTATTATCGTGAGTTGGGTACAAAGTATCATTTTTAGAACTGTTTTTTGTGTAGTCTTCCACTGTTTTCTTGCATTGTAAATGACAAAATTTAACCACTATGAGGTGAGGCGATGGGTGTTGAAATCGACATTATCTCGCGCATTACAGAGCGTTTTATCGAGCTGAGCAGCGCCGAAAAACGTATCGCGCAATTTATTTTGGACGATGCCGACGCGGTAACTGCGCTGCCGATCGCCGAACTGGCCCGGCAGGCTAACGTTAGCCAGGCTTCGATCACGCGGTTTGCCAAAACGCTGGGCTGCCGGGACGTGCGTGATCTCAAGGTCAAGCTGGCGCAGTCGTTGGCGGTGGGGCAAAGGTTTATTCATGAAGAGCCGGACCTGGAAGGGATCCAGGGGATTTATGAAACCATCATCAATGTCCTGAACATTAACCGGCGGACCATCGATGAAGCGGCGTTGGGCAAAGCGGTAGGGTGGCTCAGCGATGCGCGGCAAATTTTGGCGATTGGCATGGGCGGCGGCTCGACTATTTGCGCGGCAGAAGTGCAGCATCGTTTGTTCCGGCTCGGGCTGCCGGTGATCGCGCAAAGTGACGGTCTATTGGTCCGCATGATGGCGGCGGCGGTGAGCAAACAGGATGTGGTGGTGGCGCTGTCACTGGGTGGCTACACGCAGGAAGTGGTGGAAAGTGCCGCCATTGCCCGCCAGTACGGGGCCAAAGTGGTGGCGATTACCCCCGCCGGAACGCCGCTGGCGGCACAGGCTGACGTACTGCTGGCGCTGGTGGTGCGGGAAAATGACTACATCTACAAACCCAGCACCTCGCGCTACGCCATGCTGGCGATGGTGGACGTGCTGGCGACGGCATTGGCCATGGCGAATAAACGCCAGTCCAGGGACCGGTTGCGTCGCATCAAGCTGGCGCTGGACAGCCATCGCGGAGGGGCCGATCGGCAGCCGTTGGGTGATTGAGCCGGTATCCCACAGACAATAACGGAAGGATGATGATTCATGCGGTATCAGTATCTGTTTAAAAATGTCACGGTGATCGACGGCAGCGGCGGGCCGCAGTACCGGGCGGATGTTGCGGTCAAAGACGATCGGATCGCGGCGATTGCGCCTGCCATAGAAGCCGACGCCGAGGTGGTGATCGATGGCCGGGAGCGGGTGTTGTCTCCGGGGTTTATCGACGTGCATACCCATGATGATACCAACGTGATCCGCATGCCTGAAATGCTGCCGAAGATTTCCCAGGGTGTGACGACGGTGATTGTCGGCAACTGCGGCATCAGCGCGGCCGGTGCGGTGATCAGAACCCAGGTGCCGGATCCGATGAACCTGCTGGGTGAGAAAGAACATTTCGTTTACCCGACTATTGCGGCCTACCGTCAGCAGGTGGAAGCCGTGACGCCTGGGGTGAATGTCGCGACGCTGATCGGGCATACCACCTTGCGCAGCAATCAGATGGATGACCTGTTCCGCCCGGCCAATGCCGGGGAGATCGTCGCCATGCGCGAGCAATTGCGCACGGCATTGCAACAGGGCGCGTTGGGGTTGAGCACCGGTCTGGCCTACGCCACGGCGTTTTCGGCCCCCACCGAGGAGGTGATGGCCCTGGCGGAAGAGTTGGCGGGCGAGCAGGGTATTTACACCACTCACCTGCGCTCGGAGTTTGAACCTATACTCGAGGCGATGGATGAGGCCTTCCGCATTGGCCGTCATGGCCGGGTGCCGGTGGTGATTTCACACCATAAATGTGCCGGGGCCAAAAACTGGGGCCGCACCCAGGAAACGCTAAAACTGTTCGACAAGGTGCGCCAGACGCAGGATGTGTCCTGTGACTGCTATCCCTATTCCGCCAGCTCGTCGACGCTGGATTTAAAACAGATCACCGATGAATTCGACATCGTCATCACCTGGTCCGAAACGCACCCGGAGATGGCGGGGCAGTCATTGCGGGACATCGCCGGAACCTGGTCGATGAGCCTGCATGAGGCCGGCAAGCAGCTGATGCCGGCGGGCGCGATTTACTACAACATGGATGAGCAGGATGTACGCCGGGTGCTGAGTTATCCGCTGACCATGGTCGGGTCGGATGGCTTGCCGAACGATCCGATGCCGCATCCGCGCCTGTGGGGCGCCTTCCCGCGCGTACTGGGTCATTATAGCCGCGATGAAGGCCTTTTCCCCCTGACCGTGGCGGTGCACAAAATGAGCGGCATGTCCGCGGCGCGTTATCAACTGCCGCAGCGTGGGCTGATCAAAACGGGTTACTACGCCGATCTGGTGTTGTTCGATGCGTTGAAAGTGAAAGACAGCGCAACCTTCAGCCAGCCACAACAACCCGCCGCCGGGATTGACGCGGTGTGGGTGAACGGCGTACTGAGTTATGAACATCAGGCCGTTACTGGCCTGCGCGCCGGGCGGTTTTTGTGCCGCCAGGGCAAATAAATCGACAGGAGCAAGGCATGACGATCAAAAGATACGGTATTGATGGTGGCACCGGCACTGGTGGGCAACATCTGCCCTTTTCCAGAGCGGTAGAAGCGGGTGGCTGGCTGTATATCTCCGGCCAGACGCCGATGAAAGACGGTGAAGTGGTGGAGGGCGGTATTATTGATCAGTCCCGCCTGGCGATCCAAAACTGCCTGGATATTATGCTGGAAGCGGGATATGGCCTGGAGGACGTGGTACACGTAAAGGTCATTCTGACCGATGCCCGTTATTTCCAGTCCTTCAATAAAGTGTTCCGTGAATTTTTCGCCGCTCATCCACCGGCGCGTATTTGCGCGGTTGCCGATTTGGTGGTGGATTGCAAAGTTGAAGTTGATATTACCTGTTATAACGCAGCACGCATTACCCGATAGTCCCTTTCTAAAATATAAAACGTAACGGGGTGGTTAAACCACCCTTAATAATAAAACGCCTGATTTATTTCAGGCGAGATAACGCTATTTTTATTTTCTTATTTTACTGCTACCCAACACTGACAGGATGTGAGATATGAATAATTTATCTTTCCTTATCTGGTTCGCTATTTATGCCCTCGCCATGATTGCACTTGGCTGGTATGTTTCGCGCCACCAAAAAAACGGCGATGACTTTCTGCTTGGCGGCCGATCCCTGCCGATGTTTCTGACGCTCGGCTCGACGGTCGGCACCATGGTTGGCACCGGCTCCAGCGTCGGTGCGGTAGGCTTTGGTTATGCCAACGGCTGGGCCGGTATGCTGTATGGCATTGGCGGGGCGACGGGCATATTGCTGGTCGCCTGGCTATTTGCCCCGGTCAGAAAAATGCGCTTTATGACCATGAGTGAAGAAATATCATATTATACCGGCGGCAGTAAAATAATTAAAAACGTCGTCGCGCTGCTGATATTTATTGCCTCTATTGGCTGGTTGGGTGCCCATATTCTGGGGGGCGGATTATATCTGGCCTGGGCCAGCGGTATTGATATTAACGTGGCTAAAGTAATTATTGCCCTGGCCTTTGTGGTTTATGTGGGTATTGGCGGATATTCTGCGGTGGTTTGGATCGATACGGTGCAATCTATTGTGCTGTTCCTCGGCTTTATTTTGATGGCGGTGTTGGCGGTACAGCATGTCGGTGGTTGGGCTAACATTCAGCACGCGGTAGATCCCGCGGCGCAAAGCCTGTTTGCCATCGACAAACTGGGCATGTTACCGGCGTTCTCACTGGCCTTGGTGATCGCCGTCGGCGTACTGGCCACCCCTTCTTATCGCCAGCGGATTTACTCGGCGAAAACCGTCTCGTCAGTGCGTCAGTCATTCACCATTACCGGCATTCTTTACCTGTTTTTCTCCTTCCTGCCGGCCATCATCGGTATGGCGGTCTGGACCATGAACCCCAATCTGGAAAACAGCGGTTTCGCTTTCTTGTTCGGCACCCAGGTACTGCCGCACGTGGTGGCCATGGTGATCCTGGTGGCCGGGATGTCGGCGAACATGTCCTCGGGCAGCTCAGATGCCATCGCCGGGGTGTCGATCATCCTGCGTGATCTCTACACCTTGTTTACCGGCCATATGCCGGCGGAAGACAAGGCGATTCGCCTGTCGCGGATCTTCCTGGTGCTGGTGATTGCGCTGGCGCTGGTGTTTGCCCTGACCTCCAACGACATCATCAGCTACATCACCAAAATGATCTCAATGATCATGTCCGGCCTGTTTATTTGCTCAATTCTGGGCCGTTTCTGGACCCGCTTTAACTGGCAGGGGGCATTGGCGGCGCTGATCGGCGGGGCAGCAACCTCAATGGCAGTGCTGATGAACAGCGATTGGCTGGCGTTTTGGGGCAACCCTTGCTTCCCTTCGGTGATGTTCAGCCTGATTGGCGCGGTAGTGGTGACGCTGGTGACACCGGCCAACAAAATGAGCCGCGAGCAGGCGCTGGAGATGATTACCCGCGAGCGGGAAAACCGTCCGGCGGTCAAGGTGCCGTTGGGTAAAAGCGCCGCCGTTGGCCGTAACGCTTAAGCGCAGGAGAACAGCATGACCGCAAATTATATTGCCATTGACTGGGGCTCCAGCCACCTGCGTACCTGGCGCATAGAGAACGGGGCGTGTGTCGCGCAACAGCAGACGGCGCAAGGGATAAAGTTTGTCGAACCGGGCAGCCACGATGCCGTATTGATGGCGCTGCTGGCACCGTGGCGGGCGTGGATCGAAGCGCGGCAAATTCCGGTACTGATGGCCGGCATGGTCGGCAGTGACAGCGGCTGGCTGGACAGCGGCTATCAAAGGTTGCCACTGCCGGTGGAAGCGATTGCCGCCGGGTGCATTGCCGTGCCGTCCTCGCTGTGCAGCCCGGTGTGGTTACGTCCGGGGCTGGCACAGTGGGAGGAGGAGGGTGCCAACGTGATGCGCGGTGAAGAGGTGCAACTGCTGGGAGCGCTGGCCTGCCAGCAGGCTGATATTTATCTGTTCCCCGGCACGCACAGCAAGTGGGTCAAACCCAGTATTCAGGCCGATGGCGTGCTGATAGAAGATTTCTCTACCGCCATCACCGGTGAGCTGTATCAGTTGTTGCTGCAACATAGCCTGTTGGGCAAAGGTTTGGCGGAGGGCGAGAACGACCCACAGGCGTTTGCCGATGGCGTACAGGCGTCGCTGCGAGGGGAAGATAGCCTGTTGAATCGCCTGTTCTACGCCCGCTCGCGACGGGTGCTGGGTTATTTAGCGGCGGCCAGTGTGGCGTCCTGGTTATCCGGCGTGTTGATTGGTGAAGAACTGGCACAACTGGTGCGGTGCTGGCCGCAAAGCGAGAGGCTGGCGCTGGTGGGGGATGCCCCGCTGGTGACGCATTATCTGGCCGCGTGTCATATCGCCGGGAAAAAAGCAGTGGTTATCGAGGCGCAGGTCGCCATGTTGAACGGATTCGGGAGGATTTATGCAGCCTTATAAATTACCGCTGGTGGCTATTCTGCGTGGTATTACACCCGCCGAGGTCCTGGAGCATGCCAGTGGCCTGCTCGAGGCCGGGTTTGAAATGATCGAAGTGCCCACCAACTCGCCCGACTGGCAGCAAAGCGTGCAGTTGTTGCAACAGCACTACGGTGCGCGAGCGCATATTGGTGCCGGGACGGTGATCGACGACGAAAAGCTGGAGGCGCTGATCGCCAGTGGTGCGCCGCTGATGGTGACACCCAATACCGATCCGTTGTTGATCCGCCGAGCCAAAGCCGCGGGATTGATTAGCTGCGTGGGGGCGATGACGCCGAGCGAGGTGTTTGCGGCGCTGGCGGCGGGCGCGGATATCGTGAAAATCTTCCCGGCGGGTGCGCTGGGTGTGGGCTACATCCGGGCACTGGTGAGTGTGCTGCCGAAAACCACCCAACTTTACGCGGTGGGCGGCATCACCCCGGAGAACCTGGCGGACTACCTTGCCGCCGGTTGCACGGGCGCAGGGTTGGGGTCCGATCTGTATCGTGCAGGCCAAACGCCGGAGGAAACCTGGCATAAGGCCGGGCGTTTTGCCGCCGCCTGGCGCAGGGCGGTGGAGTAACCCTGCGCTGGACAACGCTTACTTGCTGACGCGATCGTAGTAGACCATGTCGGCATTCAGACCCTGCTGGTAGCCTTTGACGTTATCGCGCAGCACCACTTCGGTTTTGGCCTGATCGATAAACACATACGGCGAACTGCGCTGCAGCTCCTGCTGCATAGCGGTATACAGCGCGGTGCGCTTGGCCGGATCGGCTTCGGCCACCGCTGCCAATGTTTGTTGGCTTAACTGCGGGATCTGCCAGCCATTGAGGCCCGCTACGGTGCTGGTCTTGCCGTCGTTATAGGCAAAGGCACTGGCGTTGGAGTGGGCGTCAAAGTAGTCCGGGATCCACAGACGGATCGCGGCCTGATGCTGGCGGGCGCGCACCCGCGAATAGACCTGGCTGCCGGCGGCCGGCAACAGTTCCAGCTTCACGCCGCCCTCGGCAAAGCTGGCCTGCAGCGCCTGAGCGATGGTGATAAACGGCGGTTTGTTCTCCACGTCCAGCGTCAGTGCGGCGTTGGTGATACCGGCCTTGGCCAGGATAGCTTTGGCCCTGGCCGGATCAAAGCTGAACGGGTTGTCTTTCAGCGCCCCCGGCAAGCCGACCGGCAGGAAGCTCTGGTGAACAAAGTACTGGCCTTTCAGCAGATCTTTGGTGATGCCCTGATAGTCGATCAGATAGCGCGCCGCTTCCCAGAAGGCCGGGTTTTTCAGCAGCGGATTGGCGGTATTGCCGGTGTTGAACACCAGATAATTTTGCTCGGCGGATGGGATCTCCATCACCTTCACACCCGGCTGCCCCTTCAGCGCCACGGTTTGGTCCGGGCCAAGCTCGCGTGCCACGTCAGCGTCGCCCTGCTGGATCAACAGGCGACGGGTGGCAGAGTCCGGCACGCTTTTAATGATGATGCTTTTTAGCAGCGGCTTGCTGCCCGGCGACGTCGGGTTGGCATCCAGCACGATCGCCTGATGCGGCTGGTAGACGCGCATTTTGAACGGTCCGCTGCCGGCGGAGTGCATTTTCAACCAGGCGTTGCCGTAGTCGCCGTCTTTGGCGTTGGGCTGCACCGCCTTGCTATCGACGATCGAGGCGATCGGCGTGGAGAGAATATTCAGCGCCACCGCCGGGCTGACGTCAGCCGTCCAGCTCAGTTGCAGGCTATGTTCGTCGATTTTTCTCAGCTGTCCATCGATGTTATCCGGCTGCCAGCCGAGTACGTTGAGGATAAACGCCGGTGACTTGTTCATCTTCACCGCGCGGCTGTAGGAAAAGATCACGTCATCGGCGGTCAATGGGTTACCGGAGGCAAATACCGCCTGTGGGCGCAGTTTGATGGTCAGGGTTTTGGCTGCCGCGTCGCCCTGCCAGCTTTCTGTCAGCACCGGTACCACCTTCGCCGGATCGTCGCGATCCGCCTGTACCAGCCGTTGATACAGGCTCGGCACGGTCTGGATACTGGACAGTTCATTGGCTTCCGCCGGATCGAGGCTGACGATATCGTCCAGCGATTGCACTACCACCAATGTATTGGGTGGCGTGGCAGCCAGCGTGGCGGTGGACAGTGCGGCAAGAATTAACAGCGGCAGGACTTTGGCTTTCATTGATATTTCCCCTGAATGCACCGCGGGCTCCGGTGCCGAGAAGTCTTTGTTATCGTTAGTTTTCGCGGCGTTTCGCCGTCAGCATGCACGGTAGAACCTTTGCCGGTGGCTGACAAAGGTTAATCGGCTATTTGATAGACAAAAAAAGACTATAAGAGGCTATTAAGCGGAGCGCCATATTCAATGGCGAATAAAGCCCTGAGCGATCCAGGGCTTTTTGGGGTATCAAAGACCGGCATTGCTGTCCAGCAGGTTCAGCAGGCGCTGATGCAGCTGAGCGACATCGCGTGTATCGCGTGGCGCTATCCACACCACATTGCTGCTGGCGATCACGCCCAATACGGCGGGCCAGGCGCAAAGATCGATAATACGCGCCATGGCTTTCGCGTAGCCGGAATTCATGTGGATCAGCACAAACTTGTCGTTATGCTCGACGTCGATCAGCATCGCTGACAGCGGCTCGTTGATATCGGGCGCCGGGTGGTGCAGCGCATTGAGAGAATAGACTTTTTTCCCCTTGGCATTCTGCACCTTCATGACCCCCAGAATTTTCAACAGGCGAGATACGGTCGACTGGCTAATGCCCTGATAGCCGCTGCGCATCATTTGATGACGGATCTCCTCCTGTGATGAATAACGTTGGCTGACCACCAGTTTGCGGCACAGTGCCAGTTTTCGTTGTTCCTTTGCCCATGAGGTTTCTATTTTATTCGTCATTTTAATACTGCCTTGGTTTGAAAAAGAGCGATAACTCTATATAAATCAATGCAATAAAGTATGATTAACCGAGGGTGATATGACCGGTCGCAATCATATAAACGGTAATGCAGGCGATAATGACCAAAAAGGTGGCAATTAGTGCTTCATAGCCCTTCAAAAGCCGCTCTGCACGCTGGGTTTTCTTGTGCCACAGGAAGACCAGCAAACCGGGAACGAACAGCAGCGAACTCAGCAACATCTGGCTGCCAGCCGCATAACACAGCCAAAAACCGTAGAGGGTACCTATTAATCCGAGGGCCAGATCGCGGGTGCGCGTCTCCTCTGCCCGGTAGTTTTCTCCGGTGATCGCCAGTTTCAAACCATAGGCGGCGCTGAACAGGTAAGGGGGAAGGATAGCGGCGGTGGCGATAGAGAACAGTGCCTGATAACCGGCACTACAGAACAACGTCAGCAGCAGGAACAGCTGAATCAAACCATTGGTGATCCACAACGACGTTGCGGGTGAGCCATTGGCATTAGTTTTGGTGAATATTTTTGGGAACATGCCGTCTTTGGCCGCGACAAACGGCAGTTCCGAGGCGAACAGCGTCCAGGCTAGCAGTGCGCCGGTTACCGATAAAACGACCCCGGCGGCAACCAGGCGTGCGCCCCAAATACCGATCACGGATTCCAACACCCCAGCGGTTGATGGATTTTTTAATCCGCTCAGCGTGGCTTGATCCAGCACGCCCATCGACAGCACGCTGACCAGAATATAAATCACCAGGCAGCCCAGTAACCCAATCACGGTTGCCTTGCCGATATCTGTGCGTTTGGCTGCCCGTGAGGAGACCACGGTGGCACCCTCGATGCCGACAAACACCCAGGTGGTAATTAGCATGGTGCCTTTTACCTGTTCAAACAGTGCGGGATGACTGCCGTCGATCACCATCATACGGCCCCAGAAGTCTGCGGTGAAAATGCCGATGCGGAAGGCGATCACCACTGCGGCGATAAATACCAGCAATACCAGTACCTTGACTACCGTCAGCACGGTATTGATCATCGCGGTCTCTTGCACGCCGCGCAACACCAGCGCATGTACCAGCCACAGCACAATGGAGGCACCCAGGATTGACTGCCAGTTATTGCCCAGGCCGAATACCGGGAAGAAGAAACTGAGGGCGCTGAACAGCAGTACCGAATAAGAGACGTTGCCCAGCCAGGCGGCGAACCAGTAACCCCAGGCAGACTGGAAACCTATAAAGTCACCGAACCCGGCGCGGGCATAGCTGTAAATCCCCCCTTCCAACTTTGGACAGCGGGCGCTGAGATTCTGATAAATCAATGCCAGGCAAATCATCCCGACGGCGGTAATGAGCCAGCCGATCAACAGCGCACCGGGTGAGGCTACAGAAGCGAAGTTTTGCGGCAGGCTGAATACGCCGCCACCCACCATGGAACCGATGACCAACGCAATAAGCGCCATCAGTCCCAGTTTTTTTTCAGACATAAGGGCTCCTCCAGCTGCGCAGCGCAGCAGGAAAATAATGATGCAGAGATATGAAGAGACGCGGCGGCAGGCTAACCGCCGCGCCACAAATCAGTCGCCGAGGGTGGCGACCATCACGGCCTTGATGGTGTGCATGCGGTTTTCCGCCTCATCGAACACGATGGAGTGGGAGGATTCGAACACCTCTTCGGTGACTTCCAGCCCTTTCAGACCGTAGGCAAGTTCAATCTCTTTACCTACTTTGGTTTGCTCGTTATGGAAGGCAGGCAGGCAGTGCATAAACTTGACCTGTGGGTTGCCGGTGGCTTTCAGCACCGCCGCATTGATCTGATACGGCTGCATCAGTTTGACGCGCTCAGCCCAGGCTTCCTTGGGTTCCCCCATAGAGACCCAAACGTCGGTATAGAGGAAGTCGACACCTTTTACGCCTTCATCCACCAGTTCGGTCACGGTGATATGGGCCCCGGTCTCGGCAGCAATGTCGGCACACCGGGCCAGCAAGGCTTCGTCCGGCCAAAAGGCCTTAGGTGCGACCAGGCGGATATCCATACCCATTTTTGCCGCGCCTACCATCAACGAATTACCCATGTTATTGCGCGCATCCCCAAGGTAGGCGAAGGAGATTTGATTGAGTTTTTTCCCCGGCTTATGCTCCAGCATGGTCATCAAATCCGCCAGAATTTGCGTCGGGTGGAATTCGTCGGTCAGACCGTTCCATACCGGGACCCCGGCAAACTCCGCCAGCTCTTCAACAATCGCCTGACCGAAGCCGCGGTATTCGATACCGTCATACATGCGGCCCAGCACCCGGGCGGTGTCTTTCATCGACTCCTTAATGCCAATCTGGGAACCGGTAGGGCCGAGATAGGTGACCCGGGCACCCTGATCGAATGCGGCGACCTCAAATGAGCAGCGGGTGCGGGTAGAGGTTTTTTCGAAAATCAGCGCGATGTTTTTACCGCACAGGCGTTGTTTTTCTGCTTTTCCGTATTTGGCTTTTTTCAGCGCGAAGGCCAAATCGATCAGGTGTTGGATCTCATCGGGACGGAAATCCAGCAGTTTCAGAAAATGGCGATGACGTAAGTTGATGCTCATAAGATTTCCCTCTATATTCAATGTTTTGGAGTGATTAATGTACCTTGCTCGCCGGTCAGAATGCGGGTGGCATCTTGCAGTGCGCCAATGCCGGCAATGCCGTGGCGAGAGCGTACAAAATGGCTGGCAGCCGAGACTTTCGGCCCCATAGATCCGGCGTCGAAGCTGATGTCGGCCAGATCGTTCGGCGTCACCTTTCTCAGCGCTCGCTGCTGTTGAGTGCCCCAGTCGAGATATACGGCGTCGGCATCGGTCAGGATCAGCAGAGCGTCGGCGTTGATTTGTTCCGCCAGGAAGGCAGCGGACAGATCTTTGTCGATCACGGCTTCAATCCCCTGTAATTTTCCTTCCTGCCGCAGCACTGGAATGCCGCCGCCGCCGGCGCAGACAACCAGATGTCCCTGGGCAATCAGTGCGTTAATCGCGGCGGTTTCAATGATGTTGAGTGGTTTGGGTGAAGGCACCACGCGGCGGAAATACTTGCCGTCCGGTTTGATTGTCCAACCTTTATCCAGGCTTAGCGCCAGCGCGGTTTCCTGGTCGTAGACCGGCCCGATATATTTGCTGGGGTTGCCGAAGGCGCTGTCGTCAGGGTCAACCTCAACCTGGGTGAGCAATGCACTGACTTGTTGTTCCGGCAGACAGTTCTTCAACTCCTGCACCAGCAGATAACCGATCATGCCCTGGCTTTCTGCACCCAATACGTCAAGTGGGTAAGGCGCAACCTGCGGGTAAGCGCTGTTTTGCAGCGCCAGCAATCCGACTTGTGGGCCGTTGCCGTGCACCAGTACCACGTTCCAGTCCTTGCTCAGCGCAGCGATTTGGCGGCTGGCGAGCAAGACGTTGCGGCGTTGGATATCCGCCTCAAGCGGTTCTCCACGGCGCAGTAGGGCGTTCCCACCCAGGGCAATCACCACAGTAGGTTTAGTCATGATGTTTTTATTCCGTCGGGGGTTAGATAGCGTCGCGTTCCAGCGGGCAGCTCATGCAGCGGGCGCCGCCGCGGCCACGGCCCAGTTCATCGCCGGGGATCGGCAGTACGGTGATGCCGGCCTTGTCGTATTTTTCGTTGGTCCAGGTGTTGCGCTCGTAACCGACAACCACGCCAGGGCGGATAGTCAGGACGTTATTGGCATCGTTCCATTGTTCACGTTCGGCTTCGAAGCTGTCGCCCCCGGTGGTGATGAGCTGCACCTGAGTAATACCCAGGGCACGTTCAATCGCGGTCAGGAAATGTTTTTCCTGCTGGCGATGCAGGCCCCCTTTCCCGTCAGGGGTCAGCGTCCAGCACTGTGACTCTTTGCGCACCACTTCCGGATAGACCGAAAAGGTATCCAGGTTGATGTGAGTCATTACGGTATCCAGGTGCATACAGGAACGGTGCTTAGGTAATTCCAATGCGATGACCCGCTCTGCCTGATGGGATTGGAACAGTGCCTGCGCCAGGAATTCCACTCCTTGTGGCGTGGTGCGCTCTGACATACCGATTAATACCGCACCGCGGCCAATAACCAGGACGTCGCCCCCTTCCAGCGTGGCGTGATCATAATTGCGTTCTTCGTTGCCAAAATAAGTGGTGAAATCACCTTTGGAAAAATAAGGATGCCATTTATAAATGGCGCGAAGATTATTTGTCTCACGCTGTCGTGCCGGTTTTGCCATGGGGTTAATAGATACGCCGTTATATATCCAGCATGAGGTATCGCGAGTGAATAAATGGTTCGGCAGTGGCTTCATAATAAAGTCAGTGCCCTGATGGGTATCGACCACCATATTACTGAAGCTGGCAGGGATCTCAGCATATGTCAGGCCACCCGTCATATGGCGGGCAAGTTGAAGATCGGACAAGTCGCCCAACCAGCCACGAATATCGGCCGCCAGTGACGGCCCAAGCCGGAAATCAGAGACCTGTGTTGACAGCAGCCATTGCTTGGCGGCGGGAATACCCATGGTTTCTTTCAGTAGATCGGTAAGCAGTAATACTTCGACATTCTGATCTCTTAGCGTTTTGGAGAATATATCGTGGTCAGCGCCTGCTCGTTCGACGGATAACACGTCATCAAATAATAGTTCATGACAATTAGATGGCGTTAATCTTTTCAAGCTTAAATTAGGACGATGAAGCATAACGCTGCGCAGTTGGCCTATTTCAGACCCTACATAGTTCTTATTCATTTCATTCCCTATTTTCAGATTTGAGTAACATCGAACGAAAAGAAATAAAGAGGTAATTTCCTTTCATAAGGATGGGTACCGTTGCGTTGCGGAGAATAATAAACTTTGCTTTAGGGTGTTTTGTGATGGAGATCACGTAATAAATGGACGGGAAATGAAACAAGCTATGAATTGATTGGTGTCATTGTTTTGTTTGTAAATCTATTATTCAGAATGAATTAATACTCGCGCCTGGTGTTAATTATCCAGTAATAAAGAGGTTTGTGCGGGTTTTAGTTCAATGTGCTTTATTCTAACTTATTGTTTTTGTTTTCTTTGTGCCGATGGTTGGCGTAATTATTCACTAAGTTGTCATTTATATTCTTATCAATCCGTGATTTTTTGAATTTTTATTCCTATTGACGGTAAAACGGCGTTTTTTATTTTTGTGATACGGTCGGTTTATCTTTTTTTTATGATGAATAAACAAATTATTAGCACCAAGGTATGTTCCGGCCAGAATAGGGTTATGCGAGCTTGTTGCATAAAAATCCACTGAACGGAGAAAGAAGGCGGAATAATTAGTCGGGAAGGCGATGGGCGGGTTAAGAACCCGCCCGTAATGCCTGGCTGGTGGTGTTAAAGCGTTTCGCTGAGGGTGGCGACCATCACCGCCTTGATGGTATGCAGGCGGTTTTCTGCCTGATCGAATACCACGCTGTGCGCCGATTCGAACACTTCATCGGTGACTTCCATGCCGCCGTGCAGCCCGTATTGTTCCGCCATCTGCTTGCCGAGGGTGGTTTGGTCATCGTGAAATGCCGGCAGGCAGTGCAGGAACTTGACGTTCGGGTTACCGGTCAGTTTCACCATCGCCATATTGACCTGATAGGGTTTCAGCAACCCGATACGCTCATGCCAGGTTTCTTTCGGCTCACCCATCGACACCCAGACGTCGGTGTACAGGAAGTCCGCGTCTTTCACCCCTTCGGCAATGTCTTCGGTCAGGGTGATCTTGGCACCGGTCTGTTTTGCCAGTGCCTGGCACTCCGCGACCAGCTCCGGCTGCGGCCAGCAGGCCTTCGGTGCGACCAGACGCAGATCCATCCCGGCCAGCGCGGCGGCTTCCAGCAGAGTGTTGCCCATATTGTTGCGGGTGTCGCCGAGGTAAGCGAATTTTACCTCGTTCAGCGGCTTACCCGGCAGGTGTTCCTGCACCGTGAGCAGGTCCGCCAGCAACTGCGTCGGGTGGAACTCGTTGGTCAGCCCGTTCCACACCGGCACGCCGGCATGTTTGGCCAGGGTTTCCACCAGATGCTGGCCGTAACCCCGATACTGAATACCGTCATACATCCGACCCAGCACGCGGGCGGTGTCTTTCATCGACTCTTTATGGCC
This sequence comes from Serratia myotis, assembly GCF_027474885.1. Lineage (NCBI taxonomy): Bacteria > Pseudomonadati > Pseudomonadota > Gammaproteobacteria > Enterobacterales > Yersiniaceae > Serratia > Serratia myotis. Next base: position 511,353 of record NZ_CP099707.1, read on the forward strand.
AATCTGGCTGCCGCTCGGGCCGAGGTAGGTGACCTGAGCACCCTGATCGAATGCGGCAACTTCGAAAGAGCATCGGGTACGGGTCGAGTCTTTTTCGAAGATGAGCGCGATGTTTTTTCCCTGCAGGTGGCGGGTTTCCTTGCCTTGTTGCTTGGCCAGCTTCAAATCGGCCGACAGTTTCAGCAGCGCTTGCAGTTGCGCCGGGGTGAAATCCATTAATCTCAGGAAGTGACGTTTGTAGAACGGGTTTATGCTACTCATTGCCGTATATCCTTACCGTTTAAATTGAATTTAAATTCACTTTATATGTATGAATATTCAATTTCAACCCCGCAGTGGAAATCTTTCACGTTTATCGTGGAAGCAATGCCGACGGTGTGTGAAAATAGGCGCAATACAGGCCATTTGACTTGAGGATATAGGCATGGCAAACAGCGAACAGCTAGACGAACAACGTGAAGAGACCCGCCTGATCATCGAAGAACTGCTGGAAGACGGCAGCGATCCAGAGGCGCTCTACACCATTGAACACCATCTCTCTGCCGAGAAGTTTGAAGTGCTGGAGAAAGCCGCTGTCGAAGCCTTCAAGTTAGGCTTTGAAGTGACCGACGCCGAAGAGCTGGAAGTGGAAGACGGTACCCTGGTGATGTGCTGTGACGTGATCAGCGAAGTGGGTCTGAACGCCGAAGTGATCGACGCTCAGGTTGAGCAACTGGTGGCGTTGGCGGCACGTTGTGGCGTTAACTACGACGGTTGGGGCACCTACTTTGAAGATCCGAACGGCGAAGAAGGCGACGATGAAGAAGAAGAAGGTGACTTCATCGACGAAGACGACGACGGTAAACGCCATTAATAAACGCTGTGGGCCGGCGCTAGCCGGCCCTCTGATAAGAGCCGATGAAATACCAATCCCTGTTAGCCCCGATTTTAAACTTCCTGCACTGTGAAACCCCAGACGCCTCGATTGACGCCGCGCGTCGCCCGGAAAACCTGCCGCTGTTGCTGACCGACCATATGGTGTGTGAGTTAAAAGCCGCGCAGACCGGCATGTGGTTGATCCGTCGTTACGTGGCGGACAAGGAGAGCGGCGATGCGCTGCTGGCCCTGCTCAGGCCTTACGAGGCGTTTCTGCATGAAGCGCAGGGCGTGCCGGAAGCGCTGTTCAAGCAAAACAATTTCACCCGCAAGATCCTGCCGAAAAACGGCTCGGCCTATGGTCAGGATCTGGCAGATAAAATGGTGCTGCTGATCAAAGAAGAACTGCATCATTTCTCGCAGGTACTGGAGATCATGCTGGCGCGGCAGATCCCGTATAAGAAAATCACTGCCAGCCGCTATGCCAAAGGCATGATCCGTGAGATCCGCACCCACGATCCGGTCACGCTGATTGATAAACTGATTTGCGGTGCTTATATCGAAGCGCGCTCCTGCGAACGTTTCGCCCGGCTGGCACCACACCTGGACGACGAGCTAAACCGCTTCTATGTTTCGCTGCTGCGCTCCGAAGCGCGCCACTATCAGGACTACCTGACATTGGCCGAACAGATTGCCGGTGGCGATATCAGCGAGCGGGTGGCCCATTTTGGTCGTATCGAAGCGGCGCTGATCCAAACCCCGGACAGCGAGTTCCGCTTCCACAGCGGCGTGCCCGTCACCGCCTGATTGCCGGGCAGCCGTGAATGATGTTATTCCGGCGCGCCCAGCAACAAATCCACCGCTTTTTCTGCCAGCATGATGGTCGGCGCATTGGTATTGCCGCTGGTCACCTGTGGCATCACCGAGCAGTCGATCACCCGCAGCCGTTCAAAACCGTGCACCCGCAGTTGTAAATCCGTCACCGAGTCCTGCGGTGATTGCCCCATGCGACAGCTGCCTACCGGGTGATATACCGTTTTGCAGAAGTTGCGCACGAACTCTTCCAGTTGCGCCTCATCGTTCAGCCAAGCCGGCTGTGGCATCAGCAGATCTTTGATAATCGGTTTGAGCGCGGCGGTTTGCAGGAAACGCAGGCCGAACTTCACCGCACGCACGCTGCCGGCCAGATCTTCCGGGTGGCCGAGGTAGTTGGCGTGTAGTTTCACCGGATCTTTGGGATCGCGACTGCGCAACAACACTTCGCCACGTGCCTTCGGCTGCAGATAACCGACCTTGAGCGTGAAGCCGTGGATATTGGGCAGCGGTTCGCCGGGCACGTCGTCCCAGCTGTCGAGCAGCGGCAGGAAGTGGATTTGTACGTCTGGCCTGCCGTCACCCAGGCTGTCGGTGAAGGCGGCGCCTTCCAGCACGTTTGAACTCAGTACGCCGCTGCGGAATGCCAGCCATTCGGTGCCGTGACGCAGCGCCTGCAGGCCGCGATCGGCGCCGTACAGGCTGATCGGCTCGCGGGTACTGACGTTGATCGACATATGCAGGTGATCGTGGAAGTTCTTGCCCACCGGCAGATCCGCCAGCGGTTCGATACCCAACTGTTGCAGATGTTCGCGTGGTCCGATGCCGGACAGCATCAGGATCTTCGGCGATCCTACCGCCCCGGCGCTGAGGATCACTTCCTGCGTGGCATGGGCAGTAACTTCGGCGCCGCCGTTTTGGCTATACACCACGCCGGTGGCGACGTTGTTATCGAACACCACCCGGTGCACCAGCGCATTCAGTTTCACCACCAGCCGTTGTTCGTTTCGCACCGCTTTCAGGTAAGTGCGTGCGGTGCTGGCGCGTTCGCCATTGTGGGTGGTGGTCTGGTAGAAACCGACGCCGTGCTGGCTGTCGCCGTTGAAATCGTTGCGGTAGGGGAGATCCAGCTCCTGGCCGGCGCGGATAAATGCCATGCTGAGCGGGTGACGATAGCGGTTCTCGCTGACCGGCAGCAGACCCTCACCGCCGTGATAGGCATCCGACAGGCTTTCGTTGGCCTCGGCGCGTTTGAAGTAGGGCAGTACGTCCTGATAGCCCCAACCGATGCAGCCATAACGATCGGCCCACTCGTCGTAATCCTGTCGTTGGCCGCGAATATAGATCATGCCGTTGACCGAGCTGCTGCCGCCCAGCACCTTACCCTGGGCTATCTGCATGCGGCGGTTATTGGCATGCGGCTCCGGCTCGGTTTCATACGGCCAGCTTTTTTTGGCGATGATCTTCGCCACGCCGGCCGGCATCTTGATGAACAGATTATTGTCGTCGCCACCGGCTTCCAGCAGTAGCACCCGTGCCTGAGTGCGACGGATCAACTGCGCTGCCAGTACGCAGCCGGCGGACCCTGCGCCAACAATGATGTAATCAAAAGCGTTTTCCGACATGACTGCTCCCTGTGCGATTGCGGCATGAGCCTGTATTGGCAGAGTATCGCAAGCGGGCGGCAGGTCAATTTGAATTCATTAATTTGTTAATGAATATCACAAAAAACATTTGTGAATTTTATTATATATATGATTTTTATGGATAAAAAATAACATAATGATATTAATATTTTGTTGGTTTTTTTGAGGGGCATGGGCTGACGAGAGAAATCGGGGGGTTATAAATATCCGGCACATTGTTTCTTAAAGGAATATTAAATATGAGACTTATCCGATCTGGAAAGAGGGTGTCAGAGCAAAATAGCTGCTATATGATGGCGAAACCTGTTATTGGATAAGATATTAAGAAATATGGAAATTTCGATTAATAAATCTAATTATTTAAAAGGGATTGCCATCATTCTGATGTTAATCCATCACCTGTTTGCCTATCCGAGCCGTATTAGTCCGGACATCCCGGTTTATCATATGGTTAACAGCGTCGATATTGAGATGTTTGTGGGCCTGTTCGGCAAGATTTGCGTGTCGATGTTCCTGTTTCTCTCCGGTTACGGATTCTCGCTGAAAAAAGAAGTCTCGTTTAAATATATCTGGGGCAAGCTGAAAAATTTATATATCAGCTACTGGATAGTGCTGTTTATCTTTGTGCCGATCGGCATCATCTTCTTTCCGGGCGAAAGATATTCCCTGTCGCCGTCGCTGTTTTTCGAAAACCTGATTGGCATTAAATCCACTTATAACAGCGAGTGGTGGTTCTTTAAACTCTATGTTTTGTACGTGCTCTCTTTGCCGCTGTTATCGCGCTTGAATATCGGCCCATTGCTGGGGCTGCTGTTTTTGGCGGCGCTGTGTGGCAAGGGGTTGCAGTATGTCGCCGGGGCGCCAGAAGTGTTGATCGAATATTGCACCTGGCTGCTGCCATTTGGCTTTGGCATGGTGTTTGGCCGCAGCCAGAAAATGCCACCGAACTCGTGGCTGGTGAAACTGATCACCACTCTGAGCCGCACCCATCCGCTGATCTTGCTGATGGTGACGGTGGCCGTGTTTATTGTCGCCCATAACCCGGGGCTGCTGCTGGTGACACCGTTGTTTATTATCGCGCTGATGAAAACCGCCGATGGGCTGGGCAGTACGGTGAACCGGGTGGTGAGCGAACTGGGCAAGCATTCGCTGTACATGTGGCTGACCCACAGTTTTTATTGCTATTACTTCACTCAAAAGCTGATCTTTGCGCCGCGCTATACGCCGCTGATCCTGCTGTTGTTAATTGCAGTGTCGTACCTGACCAGCCTGGTGCTGAGCCGGATTGAGTTGGCTATCAAGGGAGAGGTGACGGGGAAAGAGCAGAAGGCGGGGTAAGGGCGTAGGGGCGCTGCATGCTGCGCCCGTTATTACCGCGGGCGCAGTAGCAAGATTAAAGCGTCTTCAGCATGGTGACTTCGCAGTCGACATGGCCGGTGGTGCCCATCGCCTGGTCGATATGCTCAAAGCCCAGATGCTCATACAGGCCGATGGCCTGCGTCAGGCTGGCGGTGGTTTCTAAATAACAACAGCGGAAGCCCTGTTGACGGGCGAACTCCAGTGCCTGCAGCGCCAGGCGTTTTGCCAGGCCCTGGCCGCGTAAAACCGGCAGGAAATACATTTTCTGTAATTCGCAAATATCGTCTTCACCGCCCTGCAGCGGCGCAACACCACCACCACCGGCAATTTGGCCATCGACTTCTATCACCCAGTAAGCGCTGCGTGGCAGGCTGTAGAGCTGATACAAGACGTCCAGATTGGGGTCGGAAACGGTATAGCCTTTGTCCGCTGTCAAACCGTGCTCGGCGGAGACTTCGCGAATGACATTAGCAATAGCGGCATTATCATCAGCCGTTATTGGGCGCACCAGAAGACGTACTGGGGTTGCTGTTGTCATATTTACACTCGCCATAAGAAGAACCTTAGTGGTTCCGAAATTTCGTTTTTATCGCAACACAAAACGCGCCGGAGTTTTATCCCAGCGGCGTCCATGCAGCATTTAAATCTTGTAATAACATCTTAAGCGGGCCAGATGCAACGGCAATAAAAAAAACAGCGGGGAAGCCCCCGCTGTTTTTAACAGTTGCAGCGAACCGACAGATTACAGCGCGGCGATGGTCGCCTGCTGTTCCTGCAGCTTCACTTTGCCTTCTTTACAGGCCGTCAGACGTTCGCGCTCTTTGGCGACCACGGCTTCTGGCGCACGCGCCACAAAGCCTTCGTTAGACAGCTTGCCTTCGATCGACGCGATTTCCGCATCCAGCTTGCCCATCTCTTTCGACAGACGCGCGATCTCGGCGTCCTTATCGATAAAGCCGGCCATAGGGATCAGCAGCTCGGCACCGTCCACCAGTTTGGTGACCGACAACGGGCCTTTGTCACCGGCAGGCAGCAGGGCGATCGACTCCAGACGCGCCAGACGCTGAATAAAGCTTTGGTTCTCCTGCACGCGGCGCTCAGCGTCGGGGTTGCAGTTGCGCAGCAGCACTTCCAGCAGTTTGCTCGGTGCAATGTTCATCTCGGCACGAATGTTACGTACCGCGGTGATTGCCTGCTTGATCCACTCCAGGTCGTTCAGCGCTTGCGTATCTTCCAGCGCGGCGTCGTACTCTGGGAACGGCTGCAGCATGATGGTGTCTGCGGTTTCGCCGGTCAGGGTTTTCACGCGCTGCCAGATGGTTTCGGTAATGAACGGGATCACCGGGTGCGCCAGGCGCAGCAGGGCTTCCAGCACGGTGATCAGCGTATGGCGGGTGCCGCGCTGTTCCGCTTCGCTGCCGTTGCTCACTACCGGCTTGGTCAGCTCCAGATACCAGTCACAGAACTGGTTCCAGGTGAATTCGTACAGGATGTTGGCGGCCAGATCGAAGCGGTAAGTGTCCAGCGCTTCGCGGTAAGCCTTCACCGTACGGTTGAATTCAGCCAGGATCCAGCGATCCGCCAGCGACAGCACTTTCTCGCCGCCGTTGAAGCCACAGTCCTGGCCTTCTGCGTTCATCAGCACAAAGCGGCTGGCGTTCCACAGCTTGTTACAGAAGTTGCGGTAGCCTTCCAGGCGCTTCATGTCCCAGTTAATGTCACGGCCGGTGGAAGCCAGTGCCGCCAGGGTGAAGCGCAGGGCGTCGGTGCCATGCGGTTCGATGCCGTTCGGGAACTGCTTCTCGGTGCGCTTGCGAATTTTCTCCGCCAGCTGCGGCTGCATCATGTTACCGGTGCGTTTTTCCAGCAGGTCTTCCAGCGAGATGCCGTCAACCATGTCCAGCGGGTCGATCACGTTACCTTTCGACTTGGACATCTTCTGCCCTTCGTCGTCGCGGATCAGACCGGTCATGTAGACGGTTTTGAACGGAACCTGCGGCTTGCCGTTTTCATCTTTCATAAAGTGCATGGTCAGCATGATCATGCGTGCAATCCAGAAGAAGATGATGTCGAAGCCGCTGACCATCACGCTGGTCGGGTGGAAGGTTTTCAGCGCGTCGGTCTGCTCTGGCCAGCCCAGGGTAGAGAAGGTCCACAGGCCGGAAGAGAACCAGGTATCCAGCACGTCTTCGTCCTGGTTCAGCACCACTTCCGGGCCCAGGTTGTTTTCGCTACGCACTTCTTCTTCGTTACGGCCAACATAGACTTTGCCGTTCACGTCGTACCAGGCCGGGATACGGTGACCCCACCACAGCTGACGCGAGATACACCAGTCCTGAATATCACGCATCCAGCTGAAGTACATGTTTTCGTACTGCTTCGGCACGAACTGGATCTCGCCTTGCTCAACCGCTTCCACCGCCACTTTCGCCAGCGGGGCAGTACGCACGTACCATTGGTCGGTCAGCATAGGTTCGATCACCACGCCGCCGCGGTCGCCGTAAGGCACCGTCAGGTCGTGCGGTTTGATCTCTTCCAGCAGGCCCAACTCTTCAAAGGCGGCTACCACGGCTTTACGCGCCGCGAAACGCTCCAGGCCACGGAACTGGGCCGGGATTTCGTTGCAGTAGTCGGTGCAGATTTCGCCGAGGGTGTTGAACACTTCCGCTTCCTGACGGATATCACCGTCGAAAGTCAGGATGTTGATCATCGTCAGGCCGTGACGTTTACCGACTTCGTAGTCGTTAAAGTCGTGCGCCGGGGTGATTTTCACGCAGCCGGTGCCTTTTTCCATATCGGCGTGTTCGTCACCGACGATGCGGATGCGGCGACCAACCAGCGGCAGAATGATTTCTTTGCCGATTAAATCTTTGTAGCGCGGATCTTCCGGGTTCACGGCCACGCCGGTATCACCGAGCACGGTTTCCGGACGGGTGGTGGCGACCACCAGGTAATCTTTGCCTTCGGCAGTTTTAGCGCCGTCGGCCAGCGGGTAGCGCAGGTGCCACATGGAGCCTTTGGACTCGCGGTTTTCCACTTCCAGATCGGAGATGGCGGTGCGCAGTTTTGGATCCCAGTTCACCAGGCGCTTGCCACGGTAGATCAGATCTTCTTTGTGCAGGCGGACAAACACTTCGCGTACCGCGTTGGACAGGCCTTCGTCCATGGTGAAGCGCTCGCGCTCCCAGTCCACGGAGTTGCCCAGACGGCGCATCTGACGGGTGATGGTGCCGCCGGATTCTGCCTTCCACTGCCAGATTTTGTCGATGAACGCGTCGCGGCCATAGTCATGGCGGGTTTTGTTTTCTTCTGCGGCGATCTTGCGCTCAACCACCATCTGGGTAGCAATACCGGCATGGTCGGTACCGGCCTGCCACAGGGTGTTTTTACCCTGCATGCGCTGGTAGCGGATCATGGTGTCCATGATGGTCTGCTGGAAGGCGTGCCCCATGTGCAGGCTGCCGGTGACGTTCGGCGGCGGGATCATGATGCAGAAGCTTTCCTGGTTGGTATCGCCATTGGGCTTGAAGTAACCCTGGTTTTCCCAGTGATCGTACAGCTTCTGTTCGATCTCTTTCGGGTCGTAGGCGGTATCGAGGTGACTGTTTGTCTTTTCCATTTTATATCGTTGTTCAGTGAGTTGGCGGCGTGGCCGTGGTCAAATGGAAGCCGACGCTGCGATAAGCTTTATATCGGTCGCGCGCCAACTGTTTCAGGGTGTCTTCGTAAGGGACGAAGTCTACCACTTCATGGAAAGCAGTAGCAAAATCTGCAAACTGAGGCAGCAGGGCGATCAGCAGGTCACGCGGGGAGTTACCGCGTTTTCCGGGCCAGCACAGTTCGACCGGGGCGCCGTAATGCGGGCCTTCACCGGCCAGGTTGTGTGGCACAAACTGGTGTGGATCGCGCTGCCACAGCGCTTCGTCCAACCGCTGGGCCTGTTCCTGGCTCTCGCAGGCGATTAACACCCGCTTGCCGGAACGCCAGCGTTCGGCGGCAACGGCGCAGGCCACGGCCTCATGCGCGCTGAGCGCACCTGCGGGTTCCGCGTGTTCGATTAGATAGAACGTTGCCTGTTTCATGGTCTGATTCACCGCTGCCTATAAAAAGTGTAGGGGCACAGCATGCTGTGCCCCTCGGGATTATACCTGAATTACCACTCAGATTTAATCGTCGCCGTTTAACCCGGCGCGGTTAAGCAAGAACTGCGACAGCAAGGCGACCGGACGACCGGTGGCCCCTTTGGCCTTGCCGGAGCGCCAGGCGGTGCCAGCGATATCCAGGTGTGCCCAGCTGTACTTGCGGGTAAAGCGCGACAGGAAGCAGGCTGCGGTGATAGCCCCACCCGGACGGCCACCAATGTTCGCCATATCGGCAAAGTTGGAGTCCAGCTGCTCGTAGTACTCGTCGGACATCGGCAAGCGCCACGCACGGTCGCCGGCCTGTTCGGACGCGCCGATCAGTTCGTGCGCCAGCGGGTTGTGGTTCGACATCAGGCCGGTGATGTGGTGGCCCAGCGCGATCACGCAGGCGCCGGTCAGGGTGGCAACGTCAATCACCAACTCCGGATCGAAACGCTCAACGTAGGTCAGGGTGTCGCACAGCACCAGGCGGCCTTCGGCGTCGGTGTTCAACACCTCGACGGTCTGGCCGGACATGGTGGTCAGCACGTCGCCCGGACGATAAGCGCTGCCGCCCGGCATGTTTTCACAGCCGGCCAGCACGCCGATCACGTTCAGCGGCAGGTTCAGTTCCGCCACTACGCGCATCACGCCGTACACGGTGGCGGCGCCACACATGTCGTACTTCATCTCGTCCATGCCTTCGGCAGGTTTGATCGAGATGCCGCCGGCATCAAAGGTCAGCCCTTTACCGACGAGCACAATTGGCTTAGCGTCCGGGTTCGGGTTGCCCTTATATTCCATCACCGACATCAATGATTCGTTACGCGACCCTGCACCAACCGCCAGATAGGCGTTCATCCCCAACTCTTTCATCTGCTGTTCGCCGATGACGCGGGTGGTGATGTTGGTGCTGAAGGCGTCCGCCAGTTGGCGAGCCTGTGAGGCCAGGTAACCGGCGTTACAGATGTTCGGCGGCATATTGCCGAGATCTTTGGCCGCTTTGATGCCGGAAGACACCGCCAGCCCGTGCTGGATCGCACGTTCACCGCTGGTGAGTTCACGACGGGTCGGCACGTTGAACACCATCTTACGCAGCGGACGGCGTGGCTCCACTTTGTTGCTTTTCAGCTGATCGAAGGTGTAGAGCGTTTCTTTTGCGGTTTCCACCGCCTGACGCACCTTCCAGTAAGTGTTGCGGCCTTTCACGTGCAGCTCGGTCAGGAAGCAGACCGCTTCCATGGAGCCGGTATCGTTAAGGGTATTGATGGTTTTTTGAATCACCTGTTTGTACTGGCGTTCATCGAGCTCGCGCTCTTTGCCACAGCCAATTAACAGGATGCGTTCGGAGAGAATGTTAGGTACATGGTGCAGCAGTAACGTCTGCCCGACTTTACCTTCCAGTTCGCCACGGCGCAGCAAAGCGCTGATATAACCATCACTGATTTTGTCGAGTTGTTCTGCGATAGGGGACAAGCGGCGCGGTTCAAAAACGCCGACTACAATACAGGCACTGCGCTGTTTTTCCGGGCTACCGCTTTTTACACTGAACTCCATGCACTCTCCTGAATCTTAAAGACAAAGGCAGGCGCTACGGCTAGAATGACGCACTCCGTAACGATCTCCCGCCATTGAGTTAACGAGTTATGTTAACCTGAACGGCGTAAATTGCTCTGTTTTGGCGACTATAGGCAAGTTCCTATAGGACACCCAAATGCTAGATGTTGTAATACTATTTTAGCTGTGTCGGTTGCCATATGATGAGAATAAATGGCGGATTAGCGATGAAACTATCGATTTTCCTGCAAAAAGACAAGTTTTCACAGGCGTAATAAGCGTGATCATCATAAGATATCTGGTACGGGAAACGCTAAAGAGCCAAATCGCGATCTTGTTCATCCTGCTTCTGATCTTCTTTTGTCAGAACCTGGTCAGGGTGTTAGGCGATGCGGTGGACGGCGATGTCCCGACAAATTTAGTTCTTTCTTTGCTCGCATTGGGTGTGCCGAAGATGGCGCAGCTAATCCTGCCATTAAGCCTGTTTCTCGGCCTATTGATGACGCTTGGGCGGCTGTATACCGACAGCGAAATCACCGTCATGCATGCCTGCGGACTGGGTAAACGAACCCTGATTATCTCGGCGATGGTGCTGGCGTTGATCACCTCCGTTGTGGCAGCGGTCAACGTGTTCTGGGCAGGTCCCATGGCCTCGCGCTATCAGGACGTGGTGCTCAGCGAAGCCAAAGCCAACCCCAGTATTGCCGGGCTGGCGGAAGGGCAGTTCAAAACCTCGCAAGATGGCAACGCGGTACTGTTTATCGGCAACGTTAAAGGCAGCACCTTCAACAACGTGTTCCTGGCGCAACTGCGGCCGAACGGCAACCAACGCCCTTCCGTGGTGGTGGCCGAGCACGGCCAGATCAACCAGATTAAAGACGGTTCGCAGGTAGTGACGCTGGACAAGGGCACCCGTTTTGAGGGCACCGCGCTGCTGCGTGACTTCCGCATTACCGATTTCAATGACTATAAAGCCGTGGTAGGCCACCGTGCGGTCGCCGTGGACGGCAACCAGGCCGAGCAGATGTCGATGACGACGCTGCTGGCGTCTGACGACCCGGACGCGCGTGCCGAGTTCCACTGGCGCCTGACGCTGGTGTTGTCGGTGGTGATTATGGCGTTGCTGGTGGTGCCGCTCAGCGTGGTGAACCCGCGCCAGGGCCGCGTGCTGAGCATGCTGCCGGCCATCCTGCTGTATTTGATATTCTTCCTGCTGCAGACCTCGCTGCGTTCTAACGGCGGCAAGGGCAAGCTGGATCCGATGATATGGCTGTGGGTGGTCAACGCGGCGTACTTCGCGATCGCGCTGGCGCTGAACCTGTGGGATACCGTGCCGATGCGTAAGCTGCGTGCACGCCTGAGAGGAGCGGCCTGATGTTTGGTGTTTTAGACCGATATATCGGTAAGACAATTTTCAACACCATCATCATGACGCTGTTCATGCTGGTGTCGCTTTCCGGCATCATCAAGTTCGTCGACCAGCTGCGTAAAGTGGGCCAGGGCGAGTATACGGCGTTGAGCGCCGGGATGTTTACCCTGCTGAGCGTGCCGAAGGACATCGAGATTTTCTTCCCGATGGCGGCCCTGTTGGGTGCATTGCTCGGCCTAGGGCAACTGGCAACGCGCAGTGAACTGGTGGTGATGCAGGCTTCTGGCTTTACCCGCATGCAAATCGCCGGTTCGGTGATGAAAACCGCCATTCCGCTGGTGCTGTTGACCATGGCGATTGGCGAGTGGGTGGCGCCGCAGGGCGACCAGATGGCGCGTAACTACCGTGCACAGCAGATGTACGGCGGTTCACTGCTTTCCACCAAGAACGGCCTGTGGGCGAAAGACGGTACCGACTTTATCTACATCGAACGCGTAGCGGGCGAGAAAGAGCTTTCCGGCGTAAACATCTACCACTTCAACGACCAGCGCAGGCTGGAGACGGTGCGTTATGCCGCGACCGCCAGCTTTGAAGACGGCGTGTGGAAGCTTTCGCAGGTGGATACCTCTGACCTGACTGACCCGAAACAAGTTACCGGCACCCAAACCTTGACCGGCGAATGGAAAACCAACCTGACCCCGGACAAACTGGGCGTGGTGGCGCTGGATCCAACCTCACTCTCCATCAGTGGCCTGCACAACTACGTGAAGTACCTGAAGCAGAGCGGCCAGGAAGCCAGCCGTTACCAGCTGAACATGTGGAGTAAGGTGTTCTCGCCGCTCTCCGTTGCGGTGATGATGCTGATGGCACTGTCGTTCATCTTCGGGCCGCTGCGTAGCGTGCCGATGGGCGTGCGTGTAGTGACCGGTATCAGCTTCGGGTTCCTGTTCTACGTGCTGGACCAGATATTCGGCCCGCTAAGCCTGGTGTACAACATGCCGCCGGTGCTGGGCGCGTTGCTGCCAAGCATGCTGTTCTTGTTGATCAGCGTTTATATGCTGCTAAAACGCAAGTAGCGGCGCGACAGCCAGTTTAAGAAGGCGTAGCCATTGGGCTGCGCCTTTTTTGTTTCTGTTGGCCTGATGGGCTGTTCTTGCTGATATTAATACGTAGGGGCGCCGCATGCCGCGCCCTGGTGTTTGTTGCAGGATTGGAGCCGCATGCTGCGCCCACAAAACGGGCCCAACGTAACCTCGGCGACGATTTTTTCAGCACTTAACTCATTGAACAACGGATAAGTGTTGCACGCGGATCGCTGAAAGGTATAATGCCCACGTTTTCCGCATACTACTTGCAGTGCCGAAGTGGCGAAATCGGTAGACGCAGTTGATTCAAAATCAACCGTAGAGATACGTGCCGGTTCGAGTCCGGCCTTCGGCACCATTAGTATGTAAATAGACCTCAACTGAGGTCTTTTTTTATGCCTGAAATCCAGTAGTTACCTACTTTTCTCCCCTTATTTTTATCTCCTGACGTCCACTCATATCTATCAACATCTACCCACTATTGATGGTATAACCGTTGGTATTCTCGATTCGATAACATTTGATACCAACAGTTGGGGGTTAGCCAATGGTCACTCTTGCTGAAGCTCGTAAGCGGCGTGAAATAGCAAAAAAGTTGGTATCTGATTGTATCGATCCAGCTGAAAAGAAAACAGAAGACAAAATTGAACAAAGCGGTTCGACTACCTTCGAATCGGTCGCCAGAGATTGGCACGCCTCTTGTAGTAAAAAATGGTCTTCTTCTCATAGTGAACGTGTATTGAAGAGTTTGGCTGATAATCTTTTTCCCTCCATTGGCAAAAGCAAAATTTCTGATCTCAAAACAAGAGATTTGCTCACCCCTATCAAAGTTGTTGAAGCATCCATGCGTTATGAAGTTGCTGCGCGTCTACAGCAGCGAACGACGGCAATAATGCGTTATGCCGTTCAAAGTGGGTTAATTGACTACAATCCTGCACAAGAGATGGCGGGAGCAATAGCTGTCGCGAAGCGTGAGCATCGTCCTGCTTTAGATTTTGAACGTATACCTGAGCTTTTGGACCGTATCGAATGCTTTAAAGGTAGAAAGTTAACCAAATTAGCCGTCAAGTTGACCTTGATGGTATTTATATGATCAAGTGAGCTTCGTTTTTGCTCGGTGGTCAGAAATTGATTTCGAACGTGCTATGTGGACCATCCCTACAGAACGTGAACCACTGGAAGGCGTGAAACATTCCCATCGTGGTTCAAAGATGCGCACACCCCATCTTGTTCCGTTAAGTAGTCAGGCGTTGGTAGTTTTGAAAGAGATTAAAGCTATCAGTGGCGATCATCATCTGATTTTCATAGGCGATCACAATCCTGAAAAGCCAATGAGTGAAAACACTGTGAACACAGCTCTCCGAGGGATGGGCTGTGGCACTAAAACCGAGGTATGTGGTCATGGTTTTAGAGCATTGTAGTGCTTTGACAGAGTGTGGATTGTGGTCAAAGGATGCCGTGGAACGCCAGATGAGCCATCAAGAACGTAATTCTGTGCGTGCTGCTTACATCCATCTTGCTGAACATCTTGATGAGCGCAGGTTGATGCTGCAGTGGTGGGCCGATTATCTGGATGCTAATTGCGAAAGGGTGATCCGACCGTTTGAGTTTGCCAACAGGTGATCATTTTGGTTAGAAAATCTCCGTAAACCGCTTGATAACCTATTGCGTAAAAATGTAACCACTTGTTTTAAATGTGTTTAATGGTCATCAATGGTTGATGGCTATTAAACCATTTCATTATGATTTTTCAGCAATATTTGATATCGTAGCAGCATTAAATAACGAGGGAATAACCATGATATCAGGTCTTGATGGTGGAAATTTCATCCTCAGTTCAATGGCTAAGGAAAGGGTCAAATCAGGCATACTTGATAGAGCAATGATAGAAGGCTCTAAAGGCGGGTATAGCGTAATTTTTGATGGTTCAGAGTGGAATGGTAAACCCTTGGTCTTATGTAGCTCCAGACAGCCTTATGAAGCACGTATCTTCAAAAGTATTGATGGTGCGGCAGCCGAACTGCTGCGCATAGGCTTAAGTGAAGCTTCAATCAAAAACACCACTAAATCGAACGCCAAATAATCAGGTTTAAAATGGATATGCAAAAAGAAACGATTTTTTCAGAAGTTGAAACCACGAACAGTAAACAACTTGCTGTTTTAAAATCTAACTTTCCTCAGTGTTTTGATAAAGATGGGGCTTTCATTCAAGACAAGCTACTTGAGATCCTAAAATCGTCGGATGTTGAACTATCAAAAGAATCATACAGCTTAAACTGGCTGGGTAAGTCCTATGCCCGGCTGTTAGCAAACCTGCCACCGAAGACGTTTCTAACCGAAGATAAAGAACATAACCAGCGTGATGAAAACAAGGGCAGTCAGAACCTTTTAATTAAAGGGGATAACCTCGAAGTATTAAAGCATATGGCTAATGCTTATGCTGAAAAGGTTAAAATGATTTACATTGACCCGCCATATAACACTGGTTCCGATGGATTTGCGTATAACGATAATCGCAAGTTTACACCAGAACAGCTTTCTGAGTTGGCGGGTATCGATATTGATGAAGCTATACGTATACTCGATTTTACTGCAAAAGGTTCAAGCAGCCATAGTGCTTGGTTGACCTTCATTTATCCACGACTCTATATAGCCAAACAATTTTTAAAAGAAGATGGAGCTATATTCATTTCCATTGATGATAATGAATCCGCACAATTAAAATTAGTTTGTGATGAGGTCTTTGGTGAAAATAATTTCGTTTCTCAATTGGTTTGGGAAAAAAAGAAAAAAGGGACTTTTCTTTCAAATACGATAAGTAGTGTAAAAGAATATATATATGTATATTCAAAATCAAAAGAAAAATTTAATGGGTTAATTGGTGAAGTTAATCATGCCACAGAGACCTATCCATGTGTTAATGCAAGTAATAAGAGAGAAATCAGAATAGTCCCTAAAGGTATAGTTTCGAAGTATAGGGATAGCGATTTTTTTATGAAAAAAGGCTCTGTTATTTCAGCATCTACAATGGATCTCGTATTACATAGTGATCTTGTTATTGAAAACTCGAAACTTGCAGAAGACCTGAAGATCGAAGGTAATTGGCGTTATAAGCAAGACGCAATGACTGAGTATGCTATCAATGGTGAACTTTACATAACTCAGGACTTATATCTAAGAAGAATTGTTAATGAACCAAGATATAAAACCCTAAAAGATCTACTATCTCGAGTTGGTGATGATACAGAAAGTAGCTTCAAATCAATTAACATAGATAATCTTTTCTGTGATGGATGGGGATCTAATGAAGATGGAGAGGAAGAACTTAGAGTTATATTAGATAATAAAGGATTAATGTCTTTTCCTAAACCAAAAAAACTTATTCAAAAATTGTGTGTTGCTTTGCGCGACCCCAATGCAATGGTCATGGACTTTTTTGCAGGTTCGGGAACAACTGGCCATGCTATTATGGAATTAAATTCTTTAGATAGTGGTAATCGAAATTTCATTAATATACAGATTGATGAAAAAACAACTAATGACAGTGATGCGTTTAAAGCGGGATACACATCAATTTTTGAAATAACTAAGGCCCGACTTATTGAGTGTGGAAAAAAAATACACAACGATAAGATTAATTATGAAGGCGATCTTGGTTTCAAAATTTTTGAAACAATTGATGATTTCCGCGCCAAAGATGAGTCTGAATTAACACTTTCTAACCATACTTTCTTTGACGATGCTGTATTGACACCTGAACAGTATGACACCCTATTGACTACATGGTGTGTGTATGATGGCAGTTTGCTAACAACACGAATTGAAAATATTGAGCTTAATAGCTATAAAGCGCACTTGTGTGATGGTCGTCTGTATCTGATTGCGCCTAACTTCACCAGTGAAGCTCTGAAAGCTTTGCTTCAAAAGTTGGATTCAAACAAAGACTTTGCCCCTAACAAAGTTGTGTTTTATGGAAGCAACTTTGAAAGTGCAAAACAGATGGAACTCAATGAAGCACTAAAAAGCTATGCTAATAAAAAATCTATTGATATAGATTTGGTAGTGAGGAACTAATCATGTCTAAAGGGTTTACATTCGAAAAGAACTTACCTCATCAAAAGGCAGGCGTTGATGCGGTGATGAATGTTTTTGTTTCCGCAACACCTCATCAGACAAATAATGTTGCTGTCCGCTTGTTAGCCAACCCTGAACTGAATCTTACTGAACAACAATACTACAACAATATAAAAAATGTTCAGGAGTTCAATGGCATTGAGCATTTAAAAGATAATTACGATGCTAAAAGCAATGTGATTGATGTTTCTATGGAGACAGGGACAGGTAAAACCTATACCTACACCAAAACAATTTTTGACCTGAACAAGTCATTTGGCATTAATAAATTTATAATTATTGTTCCTACACTATCAATCAAAGCCGGAACAGTTAACTTTTTAAAAAGTGATGCTTTAAAAGAACACTTTCGAGATGATTACGAGCGAGAGCTAAAGACTTATGTTGTTGAGAGTCAGAAAAACTCTGGTAAAAACACAAAATCGTATATGCCCCAAGCTATTCATGATTTTGTTGAAGCAAGTAATTTCAATAAGAAATATATACACGTTCTTGTAATCAACTCAGGGATGATTAACTCCAAGTCTTTAACTGATACTTATGATGTTGGTTTGCTTGATAATCAGTTTGATACACCATTTGCTGCCCTTAGTGCGGTAAAACCATTCATCATTATTGATGAGCCTCATAAGTTCCCTACGGGTAAAAAAACATGGGAAAACATTGAGAAGTTTAATGCTCAATATATCATTCGTTATGGCGCTACCTTTAGTGAAGGCTATAAGAACTTAGTTTATCGTCTTACAGCCGTAGATGCATTTAATGAAGATCTTGTTAAAGGTATTGATGCTTACATTGAAGATATTGTTGGTGATGGTTTCGCCAGCCTCAAGTTCATCAAATCTGACGGAAAAGAAGCCACATTTGAACTGAGCGAAAATGGCAATAAAAAAACGTTCAGGTTAGCCAAAGATGAATCACTATCTAAAACGCATAGTGCGATCCATGATTTAACTCTTGATGCTTTAAACAGGAGCACTGCAGTGTTGAGTAATGGTATAGAGCTAAAAATTGGTAGCTCTATAAACCCCTACTCTTATGATCAAACGCTTGCTGATAACATGATGCGTAAAGCTGTCAAAGAACACTTCAAGTTAGAAAAAGAGTATCTGACACAAAGACCACGCATAAAACCTCTTACTCTTTTCTTCATTGATGACATTGAAGGCTATCGTGATGGTAATGATATTGCCGGAAGCCTGAAAACTAAGTTTGAAGCGTTCGTGTTAGCTGAAGCTAATGAACTGTTAAAAAAAGAGAAAGATGAGTTTTATAGAAACTACCTTGAAAAAACTATTAAGGATATCTCTTCTGTTCATGGAGGTTATTTTTCAAAAGATAACAGCGATAAAGATGATAAAATTGAGCAGGAAATCAACGAAATCCTTCATGACAAAGAGCTTTTGTTATCTTTGAATAATCCTCGTCGTTTCATTTTCTCCAAGTGGACATTGCGTGAGGGGTGGGATAACCCTAACGTCTTTCAGATTTGTAAGCTTCGTTCGAGCGGTAGCATCACATCTAAACTTCAAGAGGTAGGACGTGGGTTACGTCTTCCAGTGAATGAATACATGTGCCGAGTGAAAGACCGCAATTTTACACTCAACTATTATGTTGATTTTACAGAAAAAGACTTTGTTGATTCTCTTGTCAAAGAAGTCAACGATAGCTCTTTCAAAGAAACCGTTCCGAGTAAGTTTACTCAGGAGCTTAAGGATAAAATACTATCTCAGTATCCTGATCTTTCATCAAGGATACTCATGAACGAAATCTTTGACGCTGAAATCATTGATGAGAATGACAACTTCAAAGATTCTGATTCCTATACACGCTTAAAAGGTAAATACCCGGCAGCATTCCCGACCGGCGTAAAACCAAGCAAAATCAAAAAAGCCACAGATGGAAAAAGACGTACTAAAATGCGTACTGGCAAGTTCAGTGAACTGAAAGAACTGTGGGATTTAATCAATCAGAAAGCAGTGATTGAGTATAAGATAAACAGCGAAAATGAATTCTTATCCATTTTAAAATCATTCATGCTCGAAGAAACAGAAAGATTTACTAAATCAGGGGTTCATACTCGTATTGATAGAATTTACATTCATAATGATACTGCTATGTCAAAAAGTATCGTCAGCGATGATGATAACTTTGCAAAACTTAATACAATGAGTTATCGAGAATTTCTTGATAACTTATCACAAACTATTTTTGCTAAACAGGATACCTTGCATAAGGTGTTTTGCGATATAAAAGACACTATCAATATAACTGACTACCTGAACATTCAAACAATCAGAAAGATTAAATCTGGTTTTAGCAGGTATTTGTTGAACAATTCTTTCAACAGGTTCAGTGTTGGTTACAATGTGATTTCAGGTTCTATTCATCCAACAAAGTTCACTAGTGCAGACGGTAATCCTCTAAATGAGGTATTATCAAGTGATCTTGGTGTATTACATGATAATATAAAGCCACCATTGGATTCTTATCTTTTTGAAGAAGTCTTTTATGACTCAGAGCTTGAACGGCTCAACATAACCGATGGAGAGATCCAGTCTGTAGCTGTTTTTACAAAAATTCCGAAGAACTCCATTAAAATCCCTGTAGCGGGTGGCTATACGTATTCTCCTGACTTTGCTTATGTTGTTAAAACAACAAAAGGTGATTATTTAAATTTTATCATTGAAACAAAAAATGTAGATGGAAAGGATAGCTTACGACTTGAGGAAGATCGCAAGATAAAACACGCACAAGAACTTTTCAATCAGATAAGTAAATCTGTTAAAGTTGAGTTCAAGACTCAGTTTTCGGATGACATCATATACAATTTTATTAAATAATTTAGTTCATATAACATACTTATTAGTCATATAAAAAAGGGCCTTTGGGCCCTTTTGAATTCGTTGGTTTCTAACAAAATTGATTAGTCAATATATATAAAACTTTTCATTGAAGGTTTTTTGAATAATTACAATTTAATTCAATGTCTTATAAAATATAAATATAACAATTCTAGATTTAAAATATCACCACTATTCCCAGTGAGACTAACTCAACAGCTCACCGACCAAAAAACAAGTTTTAGATCGATTCACCGTTTGGATGTGAAAAGGGAATTTACTGCGTTAGCTTGTTTATAACATTATCGATATAGGTTTGCCCCTGTGCCCGACATAATTTAATATCGCTTTCATCCAGCTTAGGGAGTTCAAGAAAAATCCCAAAGACCACAGCCTTATCAACTGCACTAATATCACATCCTAATACTTTGGCAACTGTAAGTACCCCACCAAAACGGCCCATTCACTTTTAGAGATCTTCCGACATACTGATTATGTCACCTGAGGAGATCGCTATGCGTAAGATTCGATTCACCGAGCACCAGATCATCGCCGTCCTGAAATCTGTCGAAGCGGGCAGGACCGTCAAAGATGTGTGTCGTGAGGCCGCTATTTCTGAAGCCAGCTATTACAACTGGAAGGCGAAATATGGCGGTATGGAAGCCGCTGATATCAAAAAGATCAAAGATCTTGAGGACGAGAATCGTCGTCTGAAGCAGATGTTTGCCGATCTGAGTCTGAAATGCCGGGCGCTGAGAGACGTCATCGAAAAAAAGCTTTAAAACCAGCGATAAAGCGTGAGCTCGTTAGCTACCTAACCACGCAGTTTACGATGAGCATACGCCAGGCATGCAGGACGTTATCGCTGAGCAGGACGGTGTTTCGTTATCAACCGGATACACGACGTGATGAAGCGCTGATCCAGAGGCTGACCGAGGCGGCTGAACGCTATCCCCGCTACGGATTTAAGAAGCTTTTTCAGGTGCTTCGCAGGCAGGGGCACGTCTGGAACCACAAGCGCGTACACCGGATTTACTGTCTGTTGAAACTGAATTTTCGTCGTAAGGGTAAGCAACGCTTGCCGGTGCGTAATCCGGCTCCGCTGGTAACGCCGGAAGCACTCAACCAAAGTTGGTCGATTGATTTTATGCACGACGCGCTGACATGTGGCCGACGTTTTCGGACTTTCAATGTCGTCGATGATTTTAACCGTGAAGCTTTGGCTATCGAAATTGACCTGAATATCCAGGCGCAGCGTGTCGTCCGGGTGCTGGAGAGGATAGTGGCAAACCGTGGATATCCGCTGAAGATGCGGATGGATAACGGACCGGAACTGATATCACTGGCTCTGGCGCAATGGGCCGAAGAGCATGGCGTGATGCTGAAATTTATCAAGCCCGGTAAGCCAACACAGAATGCGTTTATAGAACGGTTTAACCGAACGTACCGGACCGAAATACTGGATTTTTATCTGTTCAGAACACTGAATGAAGCACGGGAAATAACGGAGCGCTGGCTGAATGAATATAACAGTGAGCGGCCTCATGAATCCCTGAATAACCTGACGCCGGAAGAATATCGGCTGATGGCTGAGAAACCGGAAATCTCAAAAAGTGAATGGGCCGTTTTGGTGGGGTACTTACAATAGCAGACCCTTCGATATGGAGAGGGCATGATACTTCTCTCTACTTCAGCGCGGTTTTGCTCTTGGCCTGCTCACCCACGGGATTCCTCCCAGAACTACTTTCGCCAAACGTGGCCGTATGCGGTGTAAATGTCAGCATTCCGTCCCAAAGTTACCCCTCTCTCAATTTAGCTAAACTAACAGCCTTTAGGCTGTATTTATGATGAAACACCCTATAAGCTGTATTTTGCATTTACAGCCTGTGGGGTGTAATGTGAATAATACAGCTTATAATCTGTACACAGCGATAAGGCAGCGAGCCGCTATCTATGAATACCGTCTATCCGTTAAAAACACTAAGCCAGCTACGCCCTTTACTGGTGGGTTTTCGTAAAGCGAAAGGGCTGACGCAAAAAGATGTCTCTGAGAGGCTGGGCGTAACCCAGCAGACCTATGCACGCCTGGAGTCAAATCCGGCATCAGCCAGCCTGGAACGTCTGTTTAGGGTGTTTAATGTGCTGGGTATTGAAATGGTGTTTTCCTCAGAGCTTATCTCTCCGGGATGTGAAACCGAGGATGCTTCTACAACTCATATAGACTCACCCGCCAGGCGGGAACAGTGGTGATGATATGCGTCGTTTGCAACAACGGTTAGCTATCTGGATGAACGGTATCCCAGTGGGATATTGGGAAAAGCACAGAGGTGAGGATCGGCTGGAATATCACCCTGACTGGATTACAGATAATCAGGGCAGGCCATTGTCGCTTTCTTTGCCTTTCACGCCGGGGAATCAGCCTTATCGCGGTAGCGTGGTACGCGATTATTTCGATAACCTGCTGCCGGATAGTGAAGGGATCCGCCGACGGCTGGCAATGCGTTATCATGCCGAAAGTCTGGATCCCTTTGATTTACTGGCTGAACTTGGCCGTGATTGCGTTGGCGCTATACAGCTTCTTGATATTGACGAGCAACCCGCCCAGATCTTTTCCATCAGGCAGCGCCCGCTTTCAGAGGCGCAAATTGCCGAGATGCTTCGCAATACTGCCGTGGTGTTACCGGGACAACACGGCCAGGATGACGATCTGCGTTTATCTATTGCCGGCGCTCAGGAAAAAACAGCGCTGTTGTGGCATGACAATCAGTGGTGTTTACCTGAGGGAAATACGCCGACCACGCATATTTTCAAATTAGCGCTGGGGCTGGTGGGAAATATGCGGGCTGATATGAGCACATCCATCGAAAATGAGTGGCTCTGTTCTCTCATTCTTGAACACTATGGAGTGCCTGTCGCAAGAACGGCTATTGCGCAGTTTGAAGATCAAAAGGCACTGATCGTTGAGCGTTTTGACAGGAAGCTATCAAGTGATAGGCAGTGGTGGATCCGTCTGCCACAAGAGGATATGTGTCAGGCTCTGGGCGTTTCCCCTCTGAGGAAATATCAGTCAGATGGTGGCCCTGGTATTACCAATATTATGGAAATCCTGAGCCGTTCAGATCAGGCTGCAGCAGATCGCAGACACTTTTTTAAGTCGCAGATCATTTTTTGGCTGCTTGCCGCCACCGATGGCCATGCAAAGAATTTCAGTCTTGCGCATTTACCACAAAATCGTTACCACCTAACGCCACTGTACGATGTGTTATCCGCGTGGCCAGTGATTGGCCCGGGTAATAGCCAAATAGCCTGGCAGAAGTGCAAACTGGCAATGGCCGTTCGCGGGAACAGTAACCATTACCTCATTAGCCAGATCCGACGCCGCCACTGGATAAAACAGGGTGAAATAACCGGGTTAGGCCAACAGGAGGTTGAATCCATTATTGAAGAGCTCCTTGCGGAGACTCCGAGAGTCATTGAACGTGTCACTGGGTTGCTGCCTGCTTCGTTTCCGCCAGAATTGGCAGCATGTATTTTTGATGGTATGCGGCAGCAGTGCGTGCGGCTGGTGGGAAGATAATAGCTGTGCGGACAAGGGGTGAGCACCGTTCACATTGCTCCATGTATTGAGGCTCTGCGACGAATGATTTACCCGCACTTGCCCGCTTGGTAACTAGTTACCATATCAACTCTTTGGGTCTACTGCTAAATAGAGCCCTGAATTACTTGCATAAGGCACTTTACCTGAAGGCACAAGCTTTGCTGCTGCATCCAAATGAACATCTTGATCATCAAAGAAGATGTGTGGTCTGAATGCCTTTAAAACTTTATCTTTTCCAACGCCGCCGAGAAAAAATGCTTCGTCAACGTAAACGCCCCAGTTACGAAGCGTTTTAATTACCCTCATCTCTGATGGGGAGTTTCTTGCAGTGACTAGAGCAATACGGATTGGAGAGTATTCCATTCTTATTGGCAGACGCTCCTGAAGTTTTGCCAACTTTTTGAGCAATGTAGCATAAGGGCCTTCCCCCATAGGGATGTCTTGTTGCGCATTCTCTTGAGCGTGGAATGCTTCCATCCCTTGTGTTTTATAGACCAATTCACTCTCATCAGAAAAAAGTACGGCATCGCCATCAAAAGCAATCCTCACCTGGCCTTCAGGGATCTCTGGAGCATCTGCAGGAGGATCTTTCAAAATGGCTGCAGCACAGAAGCATGAGTCAATTACCTTCTGTGCATCAGCAACATTTGTAGTCAGAAAAAGGTCTACATCAAATGCATCTAAGTAATCGGCAACCGTTTCTCCGGCGGTGAACGCCGAACGTGAGATGTTCAGCTTATCGTGGCGGATGGTGTTTAATACGCGAATACCGGTCTCTGGGCTATTACGAGACATAACAACGACTTCTACTAACGGTGATTTATCCTCGGCATGTTTATGCTGGTTTAGTCCTAGTAATGCTTTGATTAGTGGATAGCCAGTCCCAGGCTTGAGTGGTTCATTTTCGTGCTCTAGCATATAGGCACGATATTGCTCAATTGCACTGTCTGGGTCTGTTACCGATGTCTCTTGAAACATACGGTCCGACTCACTCATATCAAACAGTGCGGTAGCACTTATACCAATAACCAAAGTATTGCTTAGATCTAATGCCATTTGTACTCTCCTATCGGATCACCGCAAAGCGTGGGCAGAGGATGATGTGGGGAAAAGATGCTCCTTTTGCGTAGGCTCATCTCTTTAAACATCATCATCTAAGTAGTTCTACTTGAGTGTTTTTTATAAAGAAAAACTATTTAAAACTAGTCTCTTTCTGCTCCAACTTCACCATCAAAGTCTGATTCAGCGCTTTCCCATCAACCCCACTGTGTATCTGGCGGTGACAGGTAGGGCAGATAGCACCAACCCATTGAGGGTGATCGGGGCCTTCATCGGCTAGGCGTTTTGTGTGGTGTGGTTCCAGGTAGGGTTCGCCATTCTTTTTCTTGAACGGTGCTGGTTGCTCACATGATTCGCAGATGCCGTTAGCACGTTGAAGTACGTATTTTTTCACGTCCTCGCTGCGTTTGAACCAAGATGTCTTACTGTCGCCCTGCCGGCGTTGCCCCGTCATCATGGATGATTTTATGGCTTTGGCACGTAGCTGCTCGAGCGTCTCCTTCTTCGAAGTGACTTCTGAAGTCTCAATATCATTATCAACTTCGCGAGCAGAAGATACCGGGAATAAATTAAAAACTATTCCCTGCCGCATATCCTTTTGTTCGAAGTCGGAGCATCGAATGTAATCCCAAGTATCACATTCAAACATTCCAACGAACCTTACACCCTTATCTTTTTTATTATCTTCAAATAAGAATATATCTTCGCCATTCTCTTTGTGGTCGCGGATGGCTTTATTACCACGGATAAACTGCATGTCATCTTTTTGGCCTTCTCCGGTGTAGGCGAAACTGCCATCAGCTGACCAACCGTCTTTGTAGCCGTAAGCCTCGCCGCTCTCACCGGTAAAGATAAAGATGACGGGGAACTCTGTAGGTGTCCAGATGCCGCCCTGCAGTTGCCCACCATAGAGGTCGATAAGCTCTTTACGTGTGTAAAGCCTACCTTTCACTAAATGCTCTATAGGATGTGGTGTGTCGACGATCTCGAAACCGAGGTTTTTAAGTGCTTGGACAGCGCTCTTAGCACCACTGTTAGAATTTATTTTTTCGAATGGTATTCCGAACTGCTCAATATAGGCTGCAGCAACGATACCTTTGATATCGTACTTTTCTTTATTATAAAGAAGCTCACACTTTTTAATTCGTTTGACTTCGTATTTTTCTAGGAAGGCATCACGGCCTAGTAAATTATATTCTTCGATGGCTTTTAAAACAGCGTCTTTCGAAGATAACGTCTCTATCTTAGTAGGCAAAACCATCCCCTCATTGCAGAACAGATTCTGATCAATGCGTTTTCGTACTGCCAGCGGCCATGCGTTGTCACCCAGCAGCTAACTCATCGATTTATCGAATGCGTTAACTATGCCAGGCCACGGGGGAAATGCCTACCTTCGTGAATGTGTTTATCGTGATATGTCAGTCAGATCTATAAAATTTACTGGAGTGATAAGAACGGCACAAAACTAATACCGTTCTTATTATTTCTTTTTTCTCTGACTTTTAGCCTCTCAGCTCTGGCACTCCATCTGCCGCAGCACACGGCCATAAAGGTTGCAAAGTGCTGGCACCAAGTGGGCCGTCGCATTGAGGTAATGGTTCAGTTGTTCCCATTGGGTGTCATCGGGTTGTGGGTTCTTTTGCAGTAGATCACCAAACAGCATCAGGCCGTGGCAGAGCCCTTCGGCCTGTTCAGCGGAGAGGGCGGCAAGGTCTAAGAGCTGAGTAGAGTCTAAGGTGCTAAGATCGAGCTGATTGAACAGTTGGCGATAGAGGGTGAGGGTACTTATGGCGGGTTGTGAGGTGAAAGTGTTTTCCATGTGGCCGTTCTCCTTAGTGTGGTGTGCTGCTACCACCATGAGACGCTAAACCCATGGTGGTAGCCCAAACGGAGTTAGCGTTACCGGACACTAAGGAAACCGGCGCTTCTTGCGAAGCCTCCGCCTGGGCCACCATAATTCTGGATGTTCTAGGCCCCAGCATTATATACATAATGCTGCTCAGTGTATGTTCGGAACGCTAACTCCGGCTGCGGAATGTGCCGCAGCCAACAGACTATAGCGCTGACCAAAAGGCGAAAAAACAGCCTGTATAGAATTACAGGGGCTTACTACCAGGTCTGGAATGCGGCTCGCAACTCTCACCATCATTTGCCCCTGCTGCCCCGAATCCCACATCCAACCCCATCAGCCCAAATCCGCCCCATTACTGGCAATAACGGTTTTGTACCACCAGAAAGACTTCTTGCGGGTACGGGCAAGGGTGCCGTTGCCGCTGTCATCACGGTCGACATAAACCAGGCCATAGCGCTTGCTCATTTCCCCGGTCGATGCTGCCACCAGGTCAATGCAGCCCCAGGTGGTGTAGCCCATCACCGGCACGCCGTCGGCGATAGCGTCGGCCATGGCGCGGATGTGTTCGCGCAGGTAGCTGATGCGGTAATCGTCCACTATCTCGCCGTCGGCGTTGAACTCGTCGTGTGCGCCCAGGCCGTTTTCCACCAGGAACAGCGGCTTTTGGTAACGGTCATACATCATGTTCATGGTGATGCGTAAACCCAGCGGATCGATACCCCAGCCCCAGTCGCTGCGCGGAATATGCGGGTTGGTCAGGGATTTCACCACGTTGGCGGCGCTGCTGTTGTTGTCGTTCATATCGGCAGAAGCGCAGCGCGAGGCGTAATAGCTGAAGGAAACAAAATCGACGGTGTTCTTCAGGATTTCGCTGTCTCCCTCTTCCATCGCGATGCTCACGCCTTTCTCGCGGAATACTCGGGCAGAGTAAGAGGGGTAACTGCCACGGGCCTGCACATCGATAAAGAACAGGTTCTCGCGGTCTTTCTCCAGCGCGGCCCACACGTCTTCCGGCTTGCTGGACCAGGGGTAAAAATTGCCGCCGGCCAGCATGCAGCCCACCTGGTTGGCGGGGTTCACTTCATGCGCAATGCGGGTCGCCAGGGCGCTGGCCACCAGTTCGTGGTGCACCGCCTGGTATTTTACCTGCTCGGGGTTCTCACCTGCTTCAAACACCAGCCCGGCACCGGAAAACGGGCTGTGCAGCACAATGTTGATCTCGTTAAAGGTGAGCCAGTACTTCACCAGGCCATCAAAGGCTTCGAAACAGGTGCGGGCATAGCGGGTGAAAAACTCGATCATCTTGCGGCTGCGCCAGGAGCCGTATTCGGTCACCAGGTGCATTGGCACGTCGAAATGGCACAGGGTCACCAGCGGCTCGATGCCGTATTTGCGGCACTCTTCAAACAGGCTGCGGTAGAAAGCGATGCCTTCCGGGTTCGGGGTCAGTTCGTCGCCGTTCGGGTAAATCCGGCTCCAGGCGATGGAGGTGCGGAACACGCTAAAGCCCATCTCCGCCATCAGCGCAATGTCGTCGCGGTAGCGGTGGTAAAAATCAATGGCGCCGTGGCTGGGGTAAAACTCGTCTTCGCGCAGGGTGAAGCGCTTCTCCAGGCCGAGTTTTACCGGCATGCGGTTGGGGCCATGCGGGATCATGTCGACCGTGGTCAGCCCTTTCCCACCCTCCAGATAACCACCTTCAGACTGGTTGGCGGCCAGGGCGCCGCCCCATAAAAACCCTGCGGGGAATATAGAATCTGACATGAAATCCTCTGTAACTTAAATAGTGTTTTATTGGGTATTAACGGCGTTAGCGGTATTCGCCGCGGGGGCAGCAGTCGCGGTTTGGGGTTCTTCGTTTTCCGGGATGTCTTCGAAGCCCAAAAGCAGCGTGAGCACGAACGACAGCACCACGGAAAGCACCATCACGCCGCCGACCCAGACAATGCTCATCGGGTTGGCCGGGTCGAAGAACTGCACGCTGGTGAACAGGCCGGGCGAAGCCATCGAATGGCTGGCTAACCCGCCGATACCGGCGACGGCACCGCAGATAAAGCCGCTGATCAAACTGGCGATCAACGGGCGTTTGAGCCGCACGGCCACGCCATACAGCGCCGGTTCGGAAATCCCCGCCACAATGGCGGAAGCAGCGGCGGCCAATGCGGTCTGACGTAGTTCGCGGTTTTTGGTTTTGAACGCCACGGCCAGTGAAGAGCCACCGAGCGACAGGTTGGCACCAATCTCTGAAGGCATCACCATGCCCTCTTTGCCGGTCTCGGCGATGGTCTGAATGATGGTTGGGGTGAATACGCGGTGCATGCCGGTCATCACCAACAGCGGCCAAATGGCCCCCATAATGGCGACGGAAAGCCAGCCCAGGTAGCCATGCACGGTGTACACCAGCGCCGAAATCCCGCTGCCGATCCAGATGCCGAGCGGCCCGATAAACACAATCGCGATCGGTGCGGCAATCAGCACAATCAGCATCGGCTTAAGGAAGTTCTTGGTCACCGCCGGGGTGATGCGATCGACCCAGCGTTCGATGTACGACAATATCCAGGTCATCACCAGCGCGGGGATCACCGTATAGGTGTATTTCACCGCCGTCACCGGGATGTAGGCGAACTCCACCGCCTGGCCCTGCGCCGCTTTGGCCATCAAGTCGATAAAGTTAGGGTGCAGCAGCACCCCGGCAATGGCGATCGCCAGTGACATGTTGGTTTTGAATTTCAGCGCCGCAGAGGCAGCCACCATCACCGGCAGGAAGAAGAACGCGCCGTCGCCAATCACGTTCAGTATCACCAGGGTCGACGAACCTTTGTCGAACACGCCGGCCATATCCAAGATCATCGCCAGCAGCTTCACCATCGAACCGCCGATGATGGCCGGGATCAACGGCGACATGGTGCCGACCAGGGCGTCGAGAATGCCGGCACCAATCCCTCTCAGGCTGATTTTGCGTTTTGCCGGTGTGGCGGCGGGCGTCGCACCCGGCATACCGAGCGCCAGCACTGCCTGATAGGCTTTCGACACTTCATTGCCGATGATCACCTGGCATTGCTCGCCGCTGTGCACCACGCCCAAGACGCCATCAATGGCCTTCAGCGCCGGGGTGTCGATCAGCGCCTTGTCTTTCACCACGAACCGCAGGCGGGTCATGCAGTGGGTAACGGCTTCGATATTGTTGAGGCCACCCAACGCCTTCACGATAGCGGGGGAGATCTCTGCGTAATTCTTCGGCATGGAATTATCGTCTCTCTAGATAGGAATTCGGATTGCCCAAAGGCGAACTTTTACTGCCTGGGCGATCCGCCGTTCCATCTGAATGAAACGCCCACAAGAAACCGGTTTCACAAAATCATGATGTGATATGTTCATGGTGGCAAGAGTTATGATTTTTTGGTTTTTAGTTTCGTGATGCCGCTCACCTTTAGTTCAGGGGCGGCGGCAGAGGCGGGCGTGAAAACATTTCAAACCGGGGGCGTCTTGGGTAGACTGCGCTGACCCAATCGATTTTGACGGCGCAGAGATGGCAACAATACTTGAGGTGGCTAAAAGGGCGGGCGTGTCGAAAGCGACGGTGTCCCGCGTGTTGTCCGGCAGCGGCTATGTCAGCCCGGAAAAACGTGAGCTGGTGGATAAAGCCATCGCTGAGACGGGTTACCGGCCCAATCTGCTGGCGCGCAATCTGGCGACAAAAACCACCCAGACCATCGGGCTGGTAGTGACCAACACGCTGTACAGCGGTAACTACTTCAGCGAGTTGATGTTCCAGTCTGCCCGCATTATGGAAGAAAACGGCCGCCAGCTGATTTTGGCGGACGGCAAGCACACCGCGGCAGAAGAAAAGGCCGCCATTCAATACCTGCTGGATATGCGCTGCGACGGCGTGATCATCTACCCGCGTTTTTTGTCGATTACCGAAATGGACGAGATCATTTCCCAGCACCAGCAGCCGATCCTGGTCATCAACCGCCGACTCCGGCTCAACGACAGCTACTGCATCTTTAGCGATCAGCACGCCGCCAGCGCGACGGCGGTGGAGCAGCTGATCGACCGGGGGCATCGCGATATCGCTTTCATCACCGGCTCGCTGGATTCCCCTACCGGGCTGGAGCGGCTGTCGGGCTACAAATCCGCGCTGGTGGAGCATGATATTGACGTAACAGACGCGCTGATTGTCGAAGGGAAGTGGAACGCGCAAAGCGGCATGGCGGCGGTCGATACGTTGCTGGCCAGCGGCCACGCCTTTAGCGCGATTGTTGCCAGTAACGACGAGATGGCCATCGGCGCCATCAAGCGGCTGGCGGAATGCCAAATCCCGGTGCCGTCCGCCGTGTCGGTGATCGGGTTCGATGATATTCCCTTGGCGCCTTATACCATTCCCTCGCTGTCCAGCATGAAAATGCCGGTGACCGAAATGATTAAGGAAACCATCCATCGGCTAGTATCGATGCTGGACGGCGGTGAGTTGAGCAAGCGCCCAACTTTCCCGGCCAGCCTGATGCTGCGGGATTCAGTCGCGGTGGGGCCGTATTTGAGTGGCAGAAAAGGCGTGCCGTTAACGGCGGATCAGCATATAGGCGCGCGGCGAGCTGCCGGTCATATTTTTAAAGAAGGTTGAGAAGGCGCTGTCGCTGGAGAATTCAAGCTTGCCAGCGATATCTGACAGGCCGTATCCCTCCGCCAGCAGCTCGATGGCTTTGATCAAACGCCATTGCTGGCGCCACTGCTGGTAGCTCAACCCGGTTTCCTTGCGAAAGATGCGGCTGATGGTTTTCTCCGAAGCGCCGCTGTAGCGCGCCAGCTCATTGAGTGGCGGCACCTCCTCCATGCCGGCCAGTTGCCGTAAGCGGCGGTCCTTGGGCAGCGGCAATAAGGTCAGCTCGCGCTGCGCATGCCGTATTTCGTCCAGGCATACGGCAAGAATATTGGCGCTGGGGCCGCTTTCCCACTGGGTGGCAAAGTCGGCGAGGGCGATCCGCTCCAGCACTTCCCGCAGCAAAGAAGAGGCCGACAGCACTTCCAAATGGGGCGAAAGGTCGGGATAGCGCTGGTTGTCGAGATAAACCGAGCGATAGCCCGCCACGCCGGTAACCTGAACGCGGTGCACCACCTTTGGCGGGATCCAGGCAATGCGTGCCGGCGGCAGGAGGCAAATGCTTTCATTGAGCGTGATGCGCATACAGCCCTGCTGGCTGAATAGCAACTGCCCCATGTGGTGCCAGTGCGGCCCGGAATCATGCTGCGCCAGCTCGGCCGCAATGCCTAACACGCTATTGTTGATCGCATCGGGATCAAATTCGTCCTGTGCGCTGAGCCATGCCATAAGTGTGTCCGATTTTATAAGTTTTTTGTCTTTTATATTGTAATGGTCGGGGCGGGGAAGGTGCTACTTTGTGGCCTACTTTCTTTTTGGATACGGGATGTACTATGCAACGCAGACTGACCCTCACCCTGGCGACACTGATGATGATGTTTCCCCAGATTGTGGAAACGATCTATAGCCCGGCGCTAACGCACATTGCCGACGGTTTTCACGTCAGCGCGGAGGTCGCGGCGCAAACCCTGTCCTGTTACTTTTTCGCTTTTGCATTCGGGGTCGTCGTTTGGGGCCGTTTGTGTGACGTGATCGGCCGGCGTCCCACCATTTTGGCCGGTTTGGCACTGTATCTGCTGGCGTCGATCATCGCCATCTTCAGCACCAGCTTTACCCTGCTGTTGGCGGCCAGGGTGCTGGCGGCGTTTGGTGCGGCGGTGGGCTCCGTAGGCACTCAGACCGCCATTCGCGACCGGTTCGACGGCTATGAGCTGGCGCGGGTGTTTTCCGTGATGGGGATTGCGATGGCGGTCAGCCCTGCGGTGGGGGTGCTGAGCGGCGCCCTGTTGACCCATTACTGGGGCTATCAGGGGGTGTTTGCCGGGCTGGCCACGTTGGCCGCCTTGCTGCTGGCCTATGCCGCATGGCAGTTGCCGGAAACGCGCCCGGCGCAGGTGGTGAAAAGTTCTTTCTTCGGCACGTTTAGCCGCATGGCGAAAGACGG
Source organism: Serratia myotis (assembly GCF_027474885.1). NCBI lineage: Bacteria > Pseudomonadati > Pseudomonadota > Gammaproteobacteria > Enterobacterales > Yersiniaceae > Serratia > Serratia myotis. The sequence continues at coordinate 543,688 of NZ_CP099707.1, forward strand.
CGATATCTGGCGCAGCGCATGGCTGGTGGCCCTGTTCAACGTCTGCATGTTCAGCTATTACCAGCTGGCGCCGTTTCGGTTTGAAGCGCTGGGCATTCCGCCGCAATGGTTTGGTTATACCGGGTTTGTGCTGGCCGCCGGCGTCGGGATCGGCGCGGCAATCAACAAGTTTCTCATCGCCAAACAGTGGTTGTTTACGCCGCTGCTGATGCTGGCCTGCGTATTGGCGCTGATCGGCGGCGGCCTGGTGTTCCTGTTGGAGGATAAGCTGTGGTTCGTGCTGCCGATGATGCTGGTGGTTATGGCCTACGGCATCGCGATCCCCAATATTCTGGCGCGGGCGCTGCAGAATTATAAGGATTGCATGGGCACTGCGGGCGCAATCCTTGGCCTGATGTATTACCTGATGCTGGCGGCGGGGCTGGTGCTGGCCGGGTTGGCGCAGCGGCCGGGCATCGTGCTGATGGCGAGCAGCGCCTGCGCGCTGCTGCTGGCGTGGACCGTGGTGCGCGGCGAACGCACCGCCACATTGGGTAAACGCCATAGCGAGCAGGCTTAACCCTCAGCGCGGAGTTGGCGGGGCGCTCAGCGGGCCCGCCAGCAAGGTATGAAGTGCCCCTATCACCGCATTGCGCTGTTCGTTCAAAAAGAGGTGCCTGCCGGGGAAGCGTTGTTCATGCACTTCGCCCCCGGCCAGCAACCGCCAATCTGCCAGATCCTGCCTGTCGACCCAAAGATCGTCCTCGCCATAAAAAACCGCCAGCGGGATCGGCAAATGTGTTTCCCTTGGAAAAATAAGCTGGCTGGCAAGTAGGAGATCGGCGCGGATCAGCGGCAAATAGGCGTCAAGCAGGTCGGCGCTTTCGTCGGTGATCTCACCTGTTTGCCCGGACTCGTGAAGTGTTTCAATCAGCGCGCTGCGCGTCAGGCGCAGCAAACGACCGTGCTTTGCCGCGTAGGGCGTGGAGCAGGCGGACACGATCAACCCTATGGGCGGCAGCCGGGCTGAGAGTGCGGTCGCCAAGGCCAACCGGCCGCCAAGGCTGTGGCCGAAAAAGACGCAGGGTTTGTCCTGCAGGGGGGCCAACGCCTGCTGCAGTTCGGCCACCAGCCTGCGGTGCTGGCACGCCGGTGCTTCGTTCGCCCGCTCTTCACGCCCGGGATATTGCATGGCGAACAGCTCGATGTCCGGGTGCAGCAAACCGCTCCAGGCGCGGAAGGTGCCGGCGCTGCCGCCGGCATGAGGAAAGCAAATCAGCCGCAATTTACCCTGGCGTGTGGGAGTCAGCGCTTTCAGGCATCGCTCGGCTCCCCGGAATGGTATGGTGTGCATGGCAGGTTAATCGCCGTTCAGGATGAAGGGGAAGGGGATCGCGCGATCCCCTGGTTCTCGGCTAAGGCGATCAGTGGATCGCCTCCCACAGTTCGTCAAAGATCGGCGTAAACAGCGTGGATTTCAGGTAATCGGAACCGGCGGAGCCGCCGGTGCCTTTACGTTGGCCGATGGTTCTTTCTACCAACTTGACGTGCCGATAGCGCCATTCCTGCAGCAGCGAGTCCAGATCCAGCAGCTGATTCAGCAACAGCGACTCGCTGGAAGCTTCCTCCAGCACGGTTTTTATGATGTCTTTGAAGGACTCGGTCTGCTGTCCCTGGCGATCGTTGAGCAGTAGCAGGTGGCGCTGAACCGTTTGCCAGAGCGATATGGGGCGAATGATCGCGCCAAGCATTTTCTGAATGGCCGGATCTTCACCGTACTGCTGCAACTTTTTACCGTTCGCTTTACCCAACAGCGCCTCAATGCCCGCAAATTGGTAGGACTGAAATCCGCTGGCGGAACCAAGGTAACCGCGAAATTTTTGGAACTCATGGAATTTCAGCGTGAAAATCACCTCAATCTGGTTCACCACGGTTTTCGTGATGGCGTTGATGCGGATCAGCCCGTTGTTGGCGGCGGCTATGTCTCCGTTTTCTATCAGATCGATAAGGCAGTGGAGTTCATCGATCAGCTGTTTGAACCACAGTTCATACGTCTGATGCGTAATGATGAAGAGGTTCTCGTTGCGGTGTTCGCTCGGTGGCGAGGCCGGTTGTTGCAAAGCGAGTAGCTGATTTAACTGCAAATAACCTGAGTAATTCATGCTGCGTCATTCCCTCGGGAGAACGGAAACAAAATGGGTTTGCTGGGGAGGGCGTCGCCCGAACAATCCGGCAAATGCAATGACAGGAAATAGCTGCCGGCCGGGGTTGCCGGCGAAACCTGTGCCATTTCCGTTACGGAGCAGCGCAATCTTGCTCGCGCCTCCGCCGTCGACAGGCCCATTCCCCAAAAGCAGCGGTGGTTGTCCATCCTGCCGCCATCGTGCAATCGGTCAATCGAAGGCACATCAACCACCAGGTGATGTACGCCAAGCTCGACGATGCGCGCCATCGCCTGGTGGCTGAAATAAGGCGGTATTTCATCCGCCAGTCGCCAGCTCGGCGCTTTGGCGGCGATCACCAACGCCTGAAGATAATGCGGCGCCACCTGCGACAAGGCATCGTCGATCGCCGTGCGGGTAATGACCAGGTCCGTTCCCCGGGCGCTCGCATTATAAGTTTCCGACATCTCGCCCGCCCTTTGCAGCGGCACTCGAATCAGCGTAGCGGCAATGAATGGCTCGAAAACCAACTCTGCCACGTTATGTTCGCCAGGCATGATGTGCCCGACGCACTCAGTGTGGGTGCCGTGACAATGCGGCACCAATGAGATGCGGGAGGCATTGCACGCCCCCCCATGCTCTACGCTGGCCAGCGAATCGCCGTAGCGCAAGGGGGCCGCGCTCGCCGGCGTAACGCCGTAGATATTGGTTGGGTTGTCGCCGAACTTCAGCATGGCGGACAGCGGGATCCGCTCATGGTGATGCACCCGGTACCGCCGGCCGCGGTAGGTTACCTCAATGCACTCCATCTGCTTCCTCCCTGGTTTTGGTGAGCGCCAGCGCGGTCAGCTCGCGAATTTGGCTGTGCAGGATGAATTCGCGGATAGTGAGGGAAATGTGCATCGCCTGGCGAATGGCGTGCAATAGCCGTGGGATCTGCAGCGAGTTGCCGCCCAAGCTGAAAAAACTGTCCGTCACGCTGATGTGTTCCTGCATCAACACGGTTTGCCAGATTTCCTGCATGGCGCGTTCCGCCTCGCTGGCCGGCGGCACGTAATCCGTTTCGGAGGACGAGTAGGTTATCGTCGGGGTAGGTAGCCTGCGAACGTCGATCTTGTTGTTGTTGGTCAGCGGGAAAGCGGACAGCACCATAAAGCTGGAGGGTATCATGATGTTGGGCAGCCTGCTCTTCAACGCCGCGCGCACAGATTTCTCGTTTAACTCCGCGCCGGGCACCATTTGCAGGTAACTGACGATCCTGGCGTTATTCCCTTCTCCGACGATCAGGCTCAAGGCATGCGCGATGCTATCCATGGCGGATAAATTGAGGTCGATCTCGCTGAGCTCAATGCGATGGCCGCGAATTTTTACCTGGTGATCGTTACGGCCCAGATATTCCAATTGCCCACGGCTGTTGAAGCGCGCGATGTCGCCGGTTTTATACAGGTAACGGACGGCGCCAAGGACCTGGCGTTTGATGAACGCCTGGGCGCTCAGCGCACCGTTGTTCCAGTAGCCCGGAGATACGCTGGCGCCGCCCAGGCAAAGCTCGCCGAAAGCACCGCCGGGCACCAGGCCGCCGGCCGAGTCCATGATGAAAGCCTCGGTCATGTTTATCGGCGTGCCGATGCAGGTGCTGTCGCCCTCAAAGGTCAGATCGGCACAGGTTGACCAGATGGTGGTTTCCGTCGGCCCATAGACCTGCAGCACCTGAGTGGCGATGCGCCGCAGTTGTGAAAGCAGCGCGACGGGCATTTTCTCGCCACCGCACAGCACCGTCAGCGGCCGGTTGCCCGCCGCCGGTAAATGGCTGACGATGGTGCCCCAGACGGTCGGGGTGGCCTGAATGACGCTGGGTTGTTGCTGCTCGATAAAATGATAAAGCCTGACGGGATCCATGGCGGTTTCCCGCGGGCACAGCACGACATGGGCGCCCGAGGCCAGAGAGCAAAACAGTTCCAGGCCGAAAATATCGAAACTGATGCTCGTCAGGCTCAACATCTTGTCAGCAGGCCCCAGGGCCAATCGGTCGGCAAAGTCATTGGTGAAATTGGTCAGATTACTGTGACTAATCATCACACCTTTCGGGTTGCCGGTAGAGCCGGAGGTGTACATGATGTAAGCCAGCGGATCCTCTTCTCCGTTCGAACGCGTTTGCTCAACGGCGGGGCTGGCAGACAGTATTGACTCGAAAGTCACGTGCGGGCAATCCGCTGGCACCGTGGCGTTTGCTTCGTCGGTGACCAGGATTTTCGTTCGCGCATCGTCAATCATGTACCGCACGCGATCCGCCGGGTAATGGACATCAATGGGAATATAGTATTTGCCGGCCTTGAGTGCGCCGAGGATCAGTGCCGCCACCCTGCAGCTCTTTTCCATCATAATACCGACAGAAAACGCGTTGTTGTCCAATTCGCTCAGGTAATGGGCGATATGCTCTGAGAGGCGCCACAGTTGCTCGTAGCTGTAACTCTCTTTTTCGCAGCTCACCGCGGGTAAATCCGGCTGCCTGCGTGCCAGGTCATGAATTTGCTCAATCAGCGTCCCGCGCGAGCTCTGCGTCGTATTGCTCGCCAGCTGTAAAAGCCGGGTTTGCTCCGCCTCGCTGAGCGGGTTTATAGCGGCAAGCGCCATCGAGGGGGATTGCGTCAGCAGCTGATGCAGTACCTGTTCATAATTGTTCAGCATCATCTGCAATCTGGCGGCGTGGAACAATTCGCTGGCGTAATCAAGCTCAATGCTGATGCCGTCTGCGGCCAGGCTGAAGTTCCAGGTCATGTCGAACATCGAGAAACCCGAAGACACCGGCAATTTTTGCAATGAGCAGTCATGGAGGCCTGCCTGGCACACGTCTCCGGCGTTTTGCAGAATGGCCATGATTTGGAACAGCGGGTTTTTGTTCGATACGCGCTCGTAATCAATCTGGTGGAGAATGCGGTCGAAGGACAGCTGTTGGTGCCGATAGGCGCCCGTACAGGTTTCCGTCATTTTACCGATCAGGGTTGCCAGGGTGTCATCCGCGCTCAGCACCGTGCGCAGCGGTACGGTATTGACGTGGAATCCGCTCACCTGCTCGAGGTAAAGATTGTCGCGTGCGGCGATGGCGCTGCCAATGACAATATCGTCTTGGTTAGTGTATTTACTCAGCAGATAGGTCAGCGCTGCGGTAAGCAAAACGAAGGGAGTCGCACCTAATACCCTGGCGCGCTGTTCCAGCAGCCCCGCGATGGCGGGATCCAACCGGCGGCCTATGCGTTCACCGGCATGCGTCGGTGCCAGGGGGCGAGGCATGTCTAAGGGGAAATCCAATTCTCTGCACGCGTGCAGTTTTTGCTGCCAGTAGGCGATATCGCTCTCGAGGCGGGGTTCCCCGGCATCATTGACGATATCAATTGTTTGAACCTCTGGTACCGGCAGTGCGTAGGGGCCCCCGCCGCACAGATGATTATATTGCCGCCAAAGATCGTTGAGGATGAGGTCCTCACTCCAGGCATCGGTCAGAATGTTGTGTTTCACCCATACTAACACGTGGTGCTGGTCATGGTACTGCACCAAACGCAGGGTGACCGGCGGGCGGCGGGTAATATCGAAGGGGACGGCGCAAAGCTGTTTCACCCTGTCTTCCAGAGGAGGATGCTGCCCGGTGAGGGTATGCCCGGCAAGGTTAATGGGAATATGCGGCAGCGCATGCTGATAGGCGATGCCCTGATCCTCGCCGAATTGAGTACGCAGGCTTTCATGTTTTTCATAAATGAAATTGATGGCCTGCTCGAACAGCGAAAGATTTAGCGGCCCGCGGATCTCCACCGCAATGGGTAGGTTATAACTGCAATCATCAGGATTCAGCGCGCTCAGGTACCACAGTAAATTTTGCTGGGGGCTGAGCGCCGCACGGCGTTGCTCGCCGATGGGGACGGTCCTGTCGGCGGAGACCGCCTTATTCTCAATATATTCCGCCAGATTACGTATCGTATTGTTTTGGAAAAGGTCGGCGATATTCAGACGACAGCACAAATCCCGGGCGACCAGCGAAACGATTTTACTCATGGTAAGCGAGTGTGCCCCCAGGCAGATAAAGTCCTGCGTGACGTCGGCGCGGGTACAACCGATGGCCTCGGTCACGATGCGCTCCAGGATCACTTCCGTTTCGGTTTCCGGCAACGCCATATCGCCGTCACCGTCTTCTATAACCCAGTTTTCCAACTGCTGGCGCGCAACTTTGCCATTGGTGGTCAACGGCAATGCAGGCAAGAAAACGAAAGCGGTCGGAATGGCGGCTGCATGCAGCAGAGGGGCCAGCGAATGCCGTAAGCCATCGGCGGTCAGGGCCGGCGACGAGGCTTGCACAAACGCCACCAGCGCTTTGCCGGCGGCCTGCGGTTTGGCTACCACGCACACGCTTTCTACCTGCGGATGGGTGCGAATGGCCGTTTCCACTTCGCCAATTTCGATACGCACGCCGCGGATCTTGACCTGATGGTCTTTGCGGCCAATAAAAATAATATTTCCCTGTTTATCCCATTTGGCGATATCGCCCGTTTTATAAATGCGTTCTTTACCCGGACTGCCGGGTAGGGCGAACGTGATGAATTTTTCGCCGGTCAATTCGGGCTGATTCAAATAACCGCGGGCAAGGCCGTGCCCGGCGATGCACAATTCACCCTCGAAGCCGAGGGGCTGCAGATTATTGTGCGCATCCAGGATATGGCAGCGGTAATTCTTCAGCGGTTTGCCAATGCAGTTCCAGGCCACGCCGGATTGATATTCGCACAGGGAGGTGGCGATGGTGGCCTCTGTCGGGCCATAGCCGTTGAACAGACGAGTCTGCTCAGCCCACCAGGCCACCACATCCGCCGGCGGTGCATCGCCCATCACAATCATCGATCTTAAACCGCTCCAGGCTTCACGTGGCAGCAATTCAAGGATGGCCGGGGTAATGGTGATATGGTTCACCTCGTGCCGCGCGAGGTAACGGAATAAGGCATCGATTTCGGTATGCAATGTCGTAGGCGCGAGGTAGAGCGTTGATCCGCTGATCAAGGCACCGTAAACATCCCAGCCAAAAGCATCAAAACCCAGAGAGGCAATCGACAGGACTTTACTGCCGGTTTCCAACCGCATGAAGTCGCGATGGTTTTGCGCGACGTTGGCAAGCCCCTCACGAGTGATCATGACGCCTTTAGCTTTGCCGGTGGTGCCCGAGGTGTAACAGAGGTAAGCCAGGCCATCAGACGGCAGGGGAAGATGTGACGCCGGCAGGGTCATTGCCGGGTAGTTAATGGTTGCCGGATCAATGCACGGCGCATTCCCCGCCTGCAGAAGAGTATCGGCCAGGATCAGCGTGGGTCGCACATCATTAAGGATATTCTGATTGCGGGTTGCCGGGGCCTGCGGGTCGAGCAGAACATAGGTCTTATTACTTTTCAGGATGCCCAGCATTACGATCGGCAGCAGGGCGGTTTTCTGCATGGATACGGCAATAATGTCGTGGCCGTCTACGTCGCCGCAGTGTTCGAGCAGCCAACAAGCCATTCTGTCAGAGGCGTCATCGAGCTCAGCGTAGCTGTATTCTCTGTCGTCGGCATGCAAGGCGATAAGCGCCGAATTTTCCGCCGCCGTACGGCGAAACAGGGTGACAATATCTTGGGAAAGCAGGGCCGCGTCCGCGGTATCATTGAAGGACGCCAACTGGCGTATTTCATCAGGAGAAATGACCAGTGGTGCGGTAGCGGGATCGTCCTGAGAGATGAGTAGCGCGTCCAGATAGTCGGTGAAGCGTTGGAAACGGGCATCGTCCCCAGTTACCGTGACCAACACGCCATCACCATCGCCGGCGGGGGCGAGGGTAATCATCGCATTGGCTTGCGCGTATCGGTTTTGTTTGAGAATGCCGGTTTCATTGAAGAAGAAATGCCGCAGGTTTTGATTCTCCGGCGTGACCTGGTCTTCGGCAAGGGTATGAAAGTCAGCTTCTTTTCGCCAGGTGACGAAACAGAGATCGGTCGCGCAACGCCCCTGGGTTTGGTCACCCAAGCGTTGTAAAAGCGTGACGATCAAAGCGCGCAGGCGTTCTGGCGGAGCGGAATAACATTTCTGGCCGATGCAAGGAGGCAAACTGATATTGTCAGGCAGTATGCCGCGTGACAGAGAGACCACTACGTCGCAGATTAAGTCTTTCAACTGCTCTGCGTTATTCCGTTGGCTATGTCGGGTATCGGGTATCAGACTGCCGCACAGGTAGCCGGTTTTTTCTTTTTGAATAAAGTACAGGGATAAGTATTCTTGTTTTTGTAAACTATCTACATCGGTGATTATTTCTTTATTTGACGATATCACCAGAACGTTTTCAGATAATTTCTGCAGTCGTTGTAATTCATCCTGATGATTGTTTGTCGTTATTATCAGGTCGATTTTCCCGGCTGGTAAAGATGATGAAGATAACGGGTAAATATGATGACCATATTCTTGTATTTCTGAGGTGAGCGCTTCCCCGCAATGGATATTGCCTGAGAATACTATGTTTAATAGTTCCACATTGGCTTCCTAGTAATAGTGTAACGTGAGCATCCGGTGCTGATGTCCAGTTTTTATTCGGTTTATCTGTTTTATGCCTGCGCTATTTTCGAAATCGGCAGGTCTTCGAGTATGCCCGCTTTATCCAGTGCCAGCAGCATCTGCTGCGTAACAATATTATTGGTTTCCCATGGCTTGGTGTCGGCAGGTGGATAAGTGTCGTGAATGACGGCGGCGATGGTTTCTGCATCCATATTCAAATGATCTAACATCCGGACGCTAAATTCTTTAGCGATGGCATCCGTCGTATAGTGTTCAATAAAGGTCAGGATGGGGCGTTTCATCGCCTCTTTTGCATGCGTATCGCTGTGGCGCCATATATGCCCAAGTATCTGTTGAGAAAAGCGGGCGTGTCGGCCTTCGTCCGCGACATGGTCTTTCATGATCTGATAGAAGGAGGGGAAAATATCTTCATTGTCGATGACATCGATGAGATCGGTGGTTAACGCCTGTTCTGACAGGGAAACGCACACCAGCCGGAATAATTCTCGGTGTTCATCCGGGGTCTGGCCAAGCGCGAGCGCGAGCGCGAAGGACGCTTCGGTGTCTTTCGGCATGCTCAGCGGTGCTATGCCCGTCATTTGTTCGACCTGATTGATAAGGTCTAGTGCGACCAGAGCATGATAGGACTCATCTACAACGACGGTTAATGCTTCCAGGCGTATATTCGCGGGGAAATCGACACCTGCGGTATTTTTGTACAACTTGTAGGTTGAGTCATTAATAATCTCCAGCTCAATGTTGGCGATGCCATTCAGATAGTGATAAAGCGTTTGGACCTGAATATAGCGCAGCGCTTCGTCACCCAACGCCGCCACGCGCGGGTGCATGCAAAGCGGCAGACGTTCCGTAGGGAAATATTGCCTGGATTGGTAATCTTGCTCATTAAGTATGCGACGCGGACGGGAGCGGACAATAGCAGCGCGATCCCATTTTTTCAGGGTTGTTTCAATTATACTCACGGAAAGAATCCTTCTTTAATAGAGTTCGACTTCAATATCCGACAGCGGATAGGCACAGCAAGCTAATATAATATTTTCCTCAAGCTCATCTTCGGCGAGGGCGCTTTGTTTTCCATGACGCACTTCACCTTTGACTAACAACATTTTGCAACAGCCGCATTTTCCTGCGCGACATAAATGTGGAATATCGATACCTTTGCTCTCAAAGTTATCTAATAGTGACTTCTCGGCGCAAAAGCTACCCGTGTCCTCACCATCAAGAATAACCTGATAGTGGGCGATTTTTGATTGTGAAATCATGACGGGGATTTCCTTAGCTATTAATTAAATGGTGTGGTGTCCATTATTCTTACCTTGGTTGAATGAGATTTTTATTATGTGCCTTGATGGCGGAATAACAGTAGCTTCTGTGTTGTTTATTGTCAACATGAATGGTTAATAACTTTAACATTTCATTAATTTTTGCATTGTCTTTTTATTTTTTAATGGTTAACTCGTTAATTATTTATTTTTTTATTTTTACAGGTGAATATGACCATATTGCAATAATTGATTTTAAAATTATTTTATTTGGCAGCGGCGGGGCCGCATCGGCAGGTTAAATGAGTGGGCTGCAATTGAATGTGCAGCCCTATAGGTTCAGGCTTGCGCCAACTCGGCAAACCGCTGGCGAATGGTGTCTTCCGGCAAATCCAACCCAATAATTACCAAAGTACTGCGACGTTCTTCGTCAGGTAACCACTCGCGGTCCCAGTCGGCGTTATACAGCCGTTGCACACCCTGGAACAGCAGGCGGCGCGGCTCGTTCTGGATCGACAAAATCCCTTTATAACGCAGCAGGCTGTCGGCGTATTCCAGCAGCAGGCCTTCCATCACTTCTGAAACCTGCATCAGCTCCAGCGGTTGGTCGTGGTACACCACAATCGACTGAATGTTGTTTTGCGCCTGCGGAATGCGGCGGAACAGCGGGGCGGGCGGCGTCAGGTTCAGCTTGTCGTTCAGCACAAAGCCTTCGATGTCGAACAGCACGCTTAGATCGATATCGCCGTGCGTCACTGTATAAACCGGGGCGCGGGCGTTCATCTGTTGCAGCCGTTGGGTCAGCGCTTCACAGTCCGGTGCCACGTCGGTTTTGGTCAGCAGAATACGGTCGGCGTAGCCCACCTGCGCCTGCGCGATGCTGAACTGGTTGAGTTGTTGATCGGCATGTGCGGCGTCCACCAGCGTGATGATGCCGTCCAGCAGGAAGCGTTCGCAGAGGATCTCGTGCGAGAAAAAGGTCTGGGTGATCGGGCCGGGGTCGGCCATGCCGGTGCATTCAATGATTAGCCGATCGAACTCCAGTTGGCCCTGGTCCACGCCGTCCAGCAAGTCCAGTAACGCGTCTGCCAGTTCGTTGGATTTACTGCAGCAGATGCAGCCGTTGCTCAGTGTGGTGATGCGGCTGGCGCGATCGCCAATCAAGGCGTTGTCGATCGGCACTTCGCCGAACTCGTTTTCAATCACGGCAATTTTGTAGCCGTGTTCAGCGTTCAGAATATGGCGGAGCAGGGTGGTTTTACCGGCACCCAAAAAGCCGGTCAGAATGGTGACTGCGATGGGTTTCATTCAGGATCCTTTTAACAACAGCGCATGCCGCCTTTGCCGTCCCCACCGTAGCGGGCCTGCTGGCGTTCGCGGAAAAACTCTTTATAGGTCATCACCGGCTTGTCCGGGTGGTTGTCTTTCATATGCTGGACGTAGGTATCGTAGTCAGGTACGCCGACTAACATGCGCGCCGCCTGCCCGAGGTATTTACCCGCCTGGCCGAGATTACCGAACATAAGCCTTCTCCCAAAAAAATTACCCTGCATAACAGATTTCATTATGCAGGGTATCCGTTAAATCACCATCAGTGCTGCGGTGAAACTTTGACGTCTCCCTCAGTTACGCCGTTGGAAGGCGCTTCTTCAGGCACCGGCACGTACGGTGTTTCCTGGTCGCTGCGGTTCGGGTTTTTGTGTGCCGCCATGGCGGTTTTCACCCCGTAGAAGATGATGCTGTACACCACCAGCAGGAACAGAATGCTCAGCCCGGCGTTGGTGTAGTTGTTCACCACAATATGGTTCATGTTGGCCACCTGCTGGGTGGTCAGTTCGGCGCCGCCTTCGGCGATTTTGCGTTTGTACTCGCCGGCCTGGAAGAAGAAGCCTTCCAGCTGCGGGTTGTTGCTGAACAGCTTCAGGCCCAGGGCGTAGGTGGTACAAATCAGCAGCCAGACGGCCGGTACCACGGTGACCCAAATGTACTTGGTGCGCTTCATCTTAATCAGCACCACGGTACCCAGCACCAGCGCCACGGCGGCCAGCATCTGGTTGGAGATGCCGAACAGCGGCCACAGGCTCTTCACGCCGCCAAGCGGATCGACCACCCCTTGATACAGCAGGTAGCCCCACAGCCCCACACAACCGGCGGTGCCGACAATACCGGCCACCAGCGAGTCGGTTTTTTTCAGGAACGGCACAAAGTTACCCAGCAAGTCCTGCAGCATAAAGCGGCCGGAACGGGTGCCTGCATCCAGTGCGGTCAGGATGAACATTGCTTCGAACAGAATACCGAAGTGGTACCAGAAGCCCATATTGGCGCCAGGAATGATCTGGTGGAACACGTGGGCGATACCCACCGCCAGAGTTGGTGCGCCACCGGCGCGGTTCAGTACCGAAGGTTCACCGATGTCTTTGGCGGTCTGCAGGATCTGTTCCGGACTGATGACAAAGCCCCAGGAACTGACGGTCGCCGCCGCATGGGCGGTCACATCACGCAGTGAGGCCATGATCATCGGTGCATCTTCGGTGCCCAAGCGGTGCAGGTCTGGCATGGTGATGCCCAGTGCGGCCGGTGGGGTGTTCATGGCGAAGTACAGGCCCGGTTCGATGATGGAAGCCGCGACCAGCGCCATGATGGCGACGAAGGACTCCATCAGCATGGCGCCGTAACCGATAAAGCGCGCGTCTTTTTCATTGGCCAACAGCTTCGGCGTGGTGCCGGAGGCGATCAGCGCATGGAAGCCGGAAACCGCGCCACAGGCGATGGTAATGAACAGGAACGGGAACACCGAACCTTTCCACACCGGGCCGGTACCGTCGATAAACTGGGTCATCGCCGGCATTTTCAGCTCAGGGTTGAGGATCACGATGCCAATCGCCAGCCCGACGATCACGCCGATTTTCAGGAAGGTCGCCAGATAGTCGCGCGGCGCCAGGATCAACCACACCGGCAGCAGAGCGGAGATAAACGCATAACCAATCAGCGTATAGGTGATGGTGGTGTCTTTGAAGGTCAGCGCCGGGCCCCAGAACGGGTCGTGGGCGATCACGCCGCCAAACCAGATGGAGAGCACCAGCAGCACGATGCCAATCACCGAAATCTCACCGACCCGGCCAGGGCGCAGGAAGCGCATGTAGATGCCCATAAACAGGGCAATCGGCACGGTGGAGCACACGGTGAACACGCCCCATGGGCTTTCCGCCAGCGCTTTCACCACGATCAGGGCCAGCACCGCCAGAATGATGATCATAATCAGGAAGCAGCCAAACAGCGCGATGGTGCCCGGTACCGGCCCCATTTCCTTTTTGATGATCTCACCGAGCGATGCGCCGTTGCGGCGTGAGGAGATGAACAGCACTAAAAAGTCCTGCACCGCCCCCGCCAGCACCACGCCGCCCAACAGCCACAGCGTGCCAGGCAGGTAACCGACCTGTGCAGCCAGCACCGGGCCGACCAGCGGGCCTGCGCCGGCAATGGCGGCGAAGTGGTGGCCGAACAGCACGTATTTGTTGGTCGGCACATAGTTCAGGCCGTCGTTATTGACCATCGCCGGGGTGGCGCGGAAGGCGTCCAGCTTCATCACCTTGGTGGCGATGTACAGGCTGTAATAACGGTAGGCCACCAGATACACCGCCACTGAAGCGACGATGATCCACAGTGCGCTGATGTGCTCGCCGCGACGCAGCGCCACCACACCCAGGCAGGAAGCGCCGAGTATCCCCAGCAGCATCCAGGGTATGTGTTTTAAAATCCCCTCTCGGTTCATTGAAGTGTCCTTAGTTCAAATCTGCAAAAAAATGAGTGAGTTAATCCGCTTATAAGATGTTTAGGCGCGTGGCCCGAATGCGGATAACTGTCGGATAGAGGTATAGGAACAGCTCATCATTGCGGCTTGGGGCAGGGGAAGACATCTGAATTTCAGTCAGCGGTGCTATAGGGGCGCTAAGCGGTCAAAATCCCGGGGTGAGCGGTTGGGCGCTGTGCGGCAGCGCCCCACTGGGGACGCGGAAAAGGGATTGGGAAGAGTGAGTCACTGTCTGATGGCTAGATAATAAACGGTTGCATATACTGCGGATAACTTGGTTATTCCGGAGAAAATCCATGATCAGAGCCTTAATCGTGTTTGCCGCCGCCATCACAGCGTTCAATGCCGCTGCGTCGTCCGAAGCCGCCTGGGCCAGCGGCGATAAAGCGCTGCAAGCGGCCTGTCTGAAAGCCAGCGGACTGAAAGGTGCCAAAGCCGCTGGCAGCATTATTCATTATGGCGACGACGTCGGTTACTCGGCGCTGCTGATTAGTGGCCGTTACCCGCAGGCGTTTATGCACAACAAGCCAGGTAAAGAGCTGTGCCTTTACCAGCGTGCGACCAAAAAAGCGGTGACCCAGGACGCCGATGAGTTGGTGGGTAAGCCGTAGCCGCCATTCAGGCTCAGGATGAATGAGGTGGAATCGATCGAAGGAAATAAAAATGCCAGTCAGGCTTAACTGACTGGCATTAAAGGTCTTCGTGGTAGGGGCGTTGCATGCTGCGCCCTATTGCATAATCAATGGGTTAAGTCGGGTCGAACATGTTCGACCCCTACCGGTTTAGCCCTTACGCCTGTCGGTGTTATTTCAAAGCGATACGGATCACGTCATCCGGATCTGTGGCTTCTTTCTCACGGCTGGAAGCCTGTTTGACGCTGACGTACAGCGTCTGGCCATCCGGTGACAGCGCCAGGCTGTTCGGGTGGGTTGGCGTCTTGATCGTCTGCAGCAGCTTGTAGCTCTTGGCGTCAATCACGCTGACTTCACCGGCCTGGCGATGGGTCACGTAGACTTCATTACGCGTCGGGTTGAACAGCACCGCCAGCGATTCCGGTACCTCGATCGTGCTCAGAATTTTGCCGTCGCGGGTATCGACAACCAGCACCTGCGCCTGCTTGGAGTCAGTGATAAAGGCGCGGTGAGTGGCTGGATCCAGGCTGATGTTCAGGAAGAAGTGCTCTTTGGACTCATCGAGTTTCTTGCGGCTGACAACCTTGTTGGTTTTGGTGTCGATAGTCACCAGTTCGCCGTCGGCGTTGGTCACATACAGACGGCCGGCAGCGGCGTCCAGCGCCAGACCAGTGCCGTATTTACCGGTCTCGGTGATGGTGGTGCGCAGGGTCAGATCCTTGCCGTCAACCACCCAAACCACGCTGGATTCACCCAGCCCGGTGATATACAGGGTATCGGTGGTGGCGTCGGCGAGCAGTTCACGCGGCGCTAACGGCTTTACCGTCTCGGAGCGTTTACGCGCATCCAGCACCAGGCGGCCTTTCACTTCACCGGTTTTGCCGTCGATGGCGGTCACCGAGTTGTTGGTGGTGTTGCCGAAGAACAGCGTGTCGGTTTTGCTGTTAATGGCCGCACCGAAAGGTTTGATGTCGTTGTGAATAATCTGGGTGATATCCAGCGTTTGTGGATCCAAACGATAGACTACGCCACCTTTATCCAGCTTGCGGCTTTGCGAAGTGGCCAGGTACAGCGCGTTCTCGCCCTGACTGTAGACCATCTCATAAGCACCTTTGCCGACCGGTTTACGCAGCAGTTCTGGCTCGCCCTGAGCCAGCAGCGGGGCGGAAAACAGCATTGAAGTGAGTAACAGCAGTGGGAAAGCCGTGCGCCCGCCGAAACGACGGTTGCGAGTTGTTGCAGAGTTCATAACCTCTCCATGGAGTTAAAAAGCCTATCGCCGCAGAGCCGTTGCTCTGAGGCCAAGAAAGCTCATCATCGAATTGAAGGTAAAGTCCTGCCGGTCACGTCGTGGCGCACCGGGCTTTATGCTTGCGAATAATAATCATTATTTATTGAGAATGGGAGTTATTTCAGTGAAGGCTGGGGTGAAAATCACAGTGTGGAGGAGGGGGCCGCGGCCATTTCCCGTTCGATCACGGTGGCCAGCGCCTGGGCCGCCGAAGACAAACGGTGTTGAGCAAGGCGGATTAACCCGACTCGCCGTTCGATCACCGGGCCGAACAGTGGCACGCAGGTGGCACCCAGCTCGCCCATCTGTTGTTCACACAGCGCCGGTACCGCGCTGGCACCCAGCCCGTTGGCCACCATGCGCCCGACCGTCACCAACTGGTGGCTTTCAAATGCCACCTCCAGCGTTCTGCCGCTTTTGGCCAGCGTTTGTTCCAGCAGCAAACGCACCGCAGAAGGGCGTTGCAGGGTAATAAAGTCCAGCGTCAGCAGCTCTTTCCAACTCACCTGCGCCCGGCCTGCCAGCGGCGAATCCTTCGGTACCACCGCCACAAAGCGATCGTTGCACAACGGGGTGAAGTGCAGGGTGTCGCTGGGCTCCGGTTCGAAGGCGATGCCCATTTCTACCCGGCCTTCACGGATCATCTCGAACACCTGCTCGTTAATCACATCGTGCACTGCCACGTTGATCCCGGCGTAGTGATCGCGAAACACTTTCAGGATCGGCGGCAGCGGATTAGCGGCGAATGAAGGCATGGCAGCGATGGCCACCTTACCCATTTGCAGGGTAAAGCGCTGGTGCATCGCCTCTTCCGCATTGTCCCAGTCCGCTAGCAGTTGGCGCGCCATCGGGAAGAAGCTCTCCCCTTCCGGCGTCAGCGCCACGCGGCGCGTGGTACGTAGCAACAACTGTCCCCCCAACGCGTCTTCCAGCCCGCGAATGGCCAGACTCAGCGCCGGCTGCGAAATATTCAGCCGTTCGCTCGCCTGGGCGAAGTTAAGAGTGTGAGCTACCGCTAAAAACGCGCGTAACTGTTTGATGCTCATTTTCATTTTTGAATTATTTAACTCTTTTGAAAACAGCTATTAACAATTGATTAATAAAAATTCTAAATCAATGGGGCACAAAAACAAAATTAACAAATCATTTTTGTGACCTGATGATGCCTTTACACCAGCAGGGGTATACCGCCCATTGCTACAGAACACTCAGAGGCAGCGAATGGCAGGGCTCGATAAACGCGTCGGAAGCTACCAGGCAGCGCTGGCAGGCCTGACGGACAATATGACGGTGCTGGCGGGCGGTTTCGGCCTGTGCGGCATCCCGGAAAACCTGATTAATGAGATCCGTCGTTTGGGAGTGACCGGCCTGACGGTGGTATCAAACAACTGCGGCATCGACGGCTTTGGTCTCGGCCTGCTGCTGGAAAATCGACAGATCAGCAAGGTGGTAGCCTCCTACGTGGGGGAGAACGCGCTGTTCGAGCAACAGGCGATCAGCGGCGAGCTGGAGGTGGAACTGACACCGCAAGGAACGCTGGCGGAAAAAATCCGCGCCGGAGGAGCCGGTATTCCGGCGTTCTTCACCGCCACCGGCTACGGCACCCCGGTAGCCGAAGGCAAGGAAGTGCGCGAATTCAACGGCCGCCCCTACATCATGGAGCAGGCAATCACCGGCGACTTCGCCATCATCAAGGGCTGGAAAGCCGATCACTTCGGCAATGTCATCTATCGCCACACCGCACAGAACTTCAACCCGCTGATGGCCACCGCCGGGCGGATCACCGTGGTGGAGGTGGAAGAAATTGTCGCGCCGGGCGAACTGGATCCGGCGGCGATCCACACCCCCGGTATCTACGTCGACCGCCTGATCCAGGGCAGTTTCGAAAAGCGCATTGAACAGCGCACCCTGCGGACCTGAGGAGAACCCGATGCTTACCCGTGAACAAATGGCGCAGCGCGTGGCACAAGAACTGCGTGACGGCGACTACGTCAATCTGGGGATCGGCATTCCGACGCTGGTGGCCAACTATGTACCACCGGGCATGGACGTGATGCTGCAATCCGAAAACGGCCTGTTGGGCATGGGCGGTTTTCCGACCGAGGCAGAGCTGGACGCCGACATGATCAACGCCGGCAAGCAAACGGTGACCGCCCGTATCGGCGCCTCGATTTTCGACTCGGCGCAGTCGTTCGCCATGATCCGCGGCGGCCATGTTGATCTCACCGTGTTGGGCGCTTTTGAGGTGGACGTTGAGGGCAATATTGCCTCGTGGATGATCCCCGGCAAGCTGGTGAAGGGCATGGGCGGTGCGATGGACCTGGTAGCAGGCGCGGAAAATATCATCGTGGTGATGACCCACGCGTCAAAGAGTGGCGAGTCCAAGCTGTTACCGCACTGCACGCTGCCGTTGACCGGAGCCCACTGCATTCGCAAGGTTCTGACCGATCTGGCCTACCTGGAAATTGAGAACGGTGCTTTTGTGCTGCGCGAACGTGCCCCCGGCGTCAGCGTGGAAGAGATTGTCGCCAAAACCGCCGGTCGGCTGATCGTACCCGCCCAGGTGCCGGAGATGCGCTTCTGATGACGTTACCCAAGGAGAAAACCATGCAACAGGTGGTGATTGTGGCGGCCACGCGCACGCCGATTGGCAGTTTTCAGGGCGCACTGGCTACGTTGTCGGCGGTGGAGTTGGGCACGGTGGTGGTGAAGGCCTTACTGGCGCGCAGCGGTGTTCCAGCGGATCAGGTGGATGAAGTGATCCTCGGGCAGGTGCTGACGGCCGGTTGTGGCCAGAACCCGGCACGTCAGACCGCGCTGAACGCCGGGCTGCCCTATAGCGTACCGGCGCTGACCATCAATAAGGTCTGCGGTTCGGGTCTGAAGGCGATCCATCTGGCGGTGCAGGCGATCCGCTGTGGTGACGCCGAAGTGATTATCGCCGGGGGGCAGGAAAGCATGAGTCAGTCGCATTACCTGATCAACGGCGCGCGTGCCGGGCTGCGTCTGGGCCACGGTCAGTTGATCGACAGCGTGATCCAGGACGGCCTGTGGGATGCCTTCAACGATTATCACATGGGCATCACCGCCGAAAATCTGGCAGAGAAATACGCCATCAGCCGCAGCGAGCAGGATCAGTTTGCGCTGCGGTCACAACAGAAAACCCAGGCCGCGCAGCAGGCCGGGCATTTTGCGTCGGAAATCACCCCGGTAGCGGTGCCCAAACCCAGGGGCGAACCGCTGCGGGTGGCGTCGGATGAGCAGCCCCGCGCTGACGCCACGCTGGAGAGTCTGGCCCGGCTGCGTCCGGCGTTCCGCCAGGACGGCACGGTGACTGCCGGTAATGCCTCCTCGATTAACGACGGTGCGGCGGCGGTACTGTTGATGAGTGCGGCGAAGGCGGCCGAGCTCAGGCTGCCGGTGCTGGCGCGCATTGCCGGTTATGCGGCTTCGGGCGTTGATCCGGCGATCATGGGCATTGGCCCGGTACCGGCGGCGCGTCGCTGTCTGGCTAATGCCGGTTGGTCGCTGAGCGAGGTAGACCTGATCGAGGCCAATGAAGCCTTTGCCGCGCAGGCGTTGGCCGTGGGCCGCGAACTGGAATGGGACAGCGCCCGGGTCAATGTTAACGGCGGGGCGATAGCGCTCGGGCACCCGATTGGCGCTTCCGGCTGCCGCATTTTGGTCACGCTGCTGCACGAGATGCAGCGGCGTGAGGTCAATAAGGGGCTGGCGATGCTGTGTATCGGCGGCGGACAGGGCGTGGCGCTGGCGGTCGAGCGCGGCTGATTATCTGGGAGGAAGCTATGCATTCACCTGACTATGCAGTGCTTGGCGCCGGGCTGATGGGGATTGGCATCGCCACCCATTTCGCCCGCCATGGTCATGACATCCTGCTGTACGACCCGGATCCGCAGCGGCTGGCGGAAGTCCCGGCGGTCGCGGGCAGTATTTTGGCGGAACTGACCGACGTTGGGCAGTTTGCAGCGACGGAACAGGCGGCGGTGCTGGCGCGCCTGAGCGTGACCGGCGATCTCAATGATCTGGCCCGCGCCCGGCTGTTGATAGAGGCGATCCCGGAACGCCTGGCGCTCAAGCACGCGTTATATGAACAACTGGAAGGGCTGATTGCCGACGACGCGGTGATCGCCAGTAACACCAGCGGCCTGCCGCCGGACGAGTTGGCAGTGCGGATGATCCATCCGCAGCGCTTGCTGATCGCCCATTTTTGGAACCCGCCCCACCTGATCCCGCTGGTGGAAATTGTGCCCGGCAGCGCCACCGATCCCCGCCATCTGGCCGCGGTGCAGCAGTTACTGAGTGGCATGGCGCTGGAAGCGGTGCTGTTGGATCGCGCCGCACCGGGTTTTGTCGGCAACCGGCTGCAGTTTGCGCTACTGCGCGAGGCGCTGTACATCGTGCAAAGCGGCATCGCCAGCCCACAGGTGGTGGATCAGGTGATGCGAGCTTCGCTTGGGCGGCGCTACGCGATGGTTGGGCCGCTGGAGGCCGCCGACATGACCGGGCTGGAGACGGTGGCGGATATCGCCCGCCACTTGCTGCCAGAGTTGGCGACCGATGAAAAGATGATGGCACTGGTGGAGGAACAGCTTCGTCAGGGCAACACTGGCCAACGCAGCGGCCAGGGGTTTTATCACTGGGATGAAGCACGCAGGGAACGCATTCAACAGCGGCGGGCGCACCAACTGCGTTTCGCCCTGAAACCTTAACCGCACCCAACAACAATAATGAGTTGCTCAACATGGCTGGAGTTGTTCAGACATCAAGGGCAATAGGGAGTGATGATGAGCGTTTTGATTGCCCTGGCAGCACTGGGAGTCCTGATGCTGGCCGCTTATCGCGGCTACAGCGTGATTTTGTTTGCCCCGATAGCCGCGCTGGGCGCGGTGTTGTTGACCGATCCCGGCGCGGTCGCCCCGACCTTCACCGGGCTGTTTATGGAAAAGATGGTCGGCTTCGTCAAACTCTATTTCCCGGTGTTTCTGCTGGGCGCGGTGTTTGGCAAACTGATTGAGCTGTCCGGGTTTTCCCGTTCGATAGTGGCCGCGGCGATTAACATTCTTGGCCGTCGCCATGCCATTCCGGTGATTGTGCTGGTTTGCGCGCTGCTGACCTACGGCGGCGTCTCGCTGTTTGTGGTGGCGTTTGCGGTTTACCCCTTCGCCGCCGAGCTGTTCCGCCAGAGCGGTATCCCCAAACGACTGATCCCGGCGACGGTGGCGCTCGGGGCGTTCTCTTTCACCATGGATGCACTGCCCGGTACGCCGCAGATCCAGAACATCATCCCGACCAGCTTTTTCGGTACCAACGCCTGGGCCGCACCCTGGCTGGGGCTGATTGGCTCGCTGTTTATCATCGCGGTCGGCCTGTTTTATCTTGAACGCCAGCGACGCAAGGCGCAGCTACGGGGCGAAGGTTACGGCACCGAGTTGCTGAATGAGCCTGAAACCCCGGACAATATCAATTTGCCCAATCCGCTGATCGCCATTATGCCGTTGATCCTGGTCGGGTTGTTGAACCTGGGGTTTACCCACTGGATCCCGCAGTGGTATGGCGTTAGCCACGAGCTGACACTGCCGGGGTTGGCCAAGCCGATCACCACCGAGATCGGCAAGATCACCGCCATCTGGGCGGTGGAGGCGGCGCTGGTCTCGGGTATTCTGCTGGTGCTGATTTTTGGTTTCCGTAACGTTCGCGGGCGGCTGGCGGAGGGCAGTAAAACGGCGGTCGGCGGGGCGATTCTGGCGGCGATGAACACCGCTTCGGAATACGGCTTTGGCGCGGTGATCGCGGCGCTGCCGGGGTTTCTGGTGCTGTCGAAGGCGCTGGCGACCATCCCCAACCCGCTGGTGAACGAGGCTGTCAGCGTAACGCTGCTGGCGGGCATCACCGGCTCGGCCTCCGGCGGCATGAGTATCGCGCTGGCGGCGATGTCCGATTCCTTTATCGCTGCCGCCCACGCCGCGCAGATCCCGCTGGAAGTGCTGCACCGGGTGGCTTCCATGGCCAGCGGCGGCATGGACACCTTGCCGCATAACGGCGCGGTGATCACCCTGCTGGCGATCACCGGCCTTAGCCATCGACAAGCCTATGGCGGCATCTTTGCCATCACCCTGATCAAGAGCGCCGCAGTGCTGTTTGTGATCGGCGTGTTCTACCTGACCGGCATTGTTTAAAGGAGCGATAACATGAATTTACAAGGTAAAACTGCACTGGTGACCGGTTCGACCAGCGGTATCGGTCTTGGGCTGGCCTCCAGTCTGGCCGCCGCGGGCGCCCAGGTGATCCTCAACGGTTTTGGCGAAGTGGAGCAGGCGAGGGCACATATCGCGGGTTTGGGCGCTGCGCCCGGCTACCACGGCGCGGACCTCAGTGATCCGCAGCAGATTGCCGACCTGATGCGCTATGTCGAGCTGGAGTTCGGCGGCACCGATATTCTGGTCAATAACGCCGGTATTCAGCACGTTTCTCCGCTGGAATCCTTCCCGGCCGACAAGTGGAATGCGATTATCGCGATTAACCTGTCGTCAGTGTTTCACACCAGCCGTCTGGCGTTGCCGGGCATGCGAGAGCGCGGCTGGGGGCGCATTATCAATGTTGCCTCGGTGCACGGGCTGGTGGCGTCCAAAGACAAGGCCGCTTATGTGGCGGCCAAGCACGGCGTGGTGGGGCTGACCAAGACCATTGCGCTGGAAACCGCCCGCAGCGCGATTACCTGTAATGCCATCTGCCCCGGCTGGGTGCTGACGCCGCTGGTACAGCAGCAAATTGACCAGCGGATTGCCGCCGGAACCGATCCACAGCAGGCGCGCAATGACCTGCTGGCGGAGAAACAGCCTTCGCAAGAGTTTGTGACGCCGGAACAACTGGGCGAACTGGCGTTATTCCTGTGCAGTGACGCGGCGGTGCAGGTGCGCGGGGCCGCCTGGAATATGGATGGCGGCTGGTTGGCGCAGTAACTTTTTAGTTGGGGCAGTGTTCGTCATTACATGACGATCCCGGTCCCTTGTGCCCGATCCGCTGCGTTTTTCTCCGCCAGATAACGCGCCGGGGGTTTGCCTACCGCTTTTCTGAACATGGTGACAAAGCCGCTGGCACTCTCGTAACCCAAATCCAACGCCACGCGCTGCACGCTATCGCCCTGGGTCAGCCGTTGCAGCGCCAATACCACGTGCAATTGTCGCCGCCAGTGACCAAAACTCATGCCCATTTGCTGTTGCAGCGTGCGGTTGAGCGAGCGTTCGCTCATGCCAATACGCTGCGCCCATTGGCTGAGCGTCGCCTTGTCTGCCGGGTTGGCCAACAGGCGCTCGGTTAACTGACGAATGCGTGCATCATTGGAGACCGGCAGGTGCAGGTTCTCAACCGGCGCTTTGACCAATTGATCCAGCAACACGCTGGCCAGGCGTCCTTCGGGCCCCTGTTGGTCGTACAGCTGTTCGAACCCGCTGGCCTGGAACAGCAGCTCACGCAGCAGTGGGGATACCGCCAGTGTGCAGCATTGGGTTGGTAACCCGGCGATAGCATCCTGATCGACAAACAGGCAGTAGCATTCGCTGGCGCTGGCCCCTTGTGCGTTATGCAGCACATTGCTGGGCATCCACAGAGCACACTGAGGCGGCACCAGCCACAGACCGTTTTCCACCTCGCAACGGACCATACCGCGCACCGTATAAATCAGCTGTGCCTTGCGGTGTCGGTGATGGGTGATCTCCCAATCTTTA
Organism: Serratia myotis; assembly: GCF_027474885.1. Lineage (NCBI taxonomy): Bacteria > Pseudomonadati > Pseudomonadota > Gammaproteobacteria > Enterobacterales > Yersiniaceae > Serratia > Serratia myotis. Next base: position 567,143 of record NZ_CP099707.1, read on the forward strand.
TCAATGGTGGAACCCTGCACGGCAAAAATGGCGCGCGGCACCTGATCGATATCGAAACGAGGCTCGGTGATAAAGGTCATGAGAATAATTCTCAGTTTGGCGTAATTGAAAAACATTATGTCCTGATTGTGCAATGTGGTCTAGCGCGGCGACCGATACAGTGAGCGCTGGTTTTCGCACTCTGAGGAAGCGGTATGTATCAGCAACAGGTGATTACGGCACTGCTGGCCTGGATCGAGCAAAACCTCGACCAGCCGCTGACGCTCGATGATATTGCGGCTAAATCAGGTTATTCCAAATGGCACCTGCAGCGGCTGTTTAAAGAGTTAACCGGCGAGATCCTGGGAACTTACGCCCGGCGCAGAAGACTGACGGCTGCCGCACGTGAACTTCGGCTCACCAGCCACGGTGTGGCCTTCATTGCCGACAAGTACCAGTTTGACTCTCAGCAGACGTTCACTCGCTGTTTCAAAAAGCAGTTCGGTATGCCGCCGGCCGGTTACCGCCGCAGTACGGACTGGTCAGGACAGGGGATGCAGCCGCCGCTGCGGCTGATGGAAGGGCCATTGCCGCAGGCGGAGATCATTACGTTGCCGGCGATGCAATTGGTCGGGTGTACCCAGCACCGTAGCTGTACGCTGGGGCAACTGCTGCATTCGAAAAATGAGCTGCGTCAGCACGCCTGGCGTCAGATGCTCCCCATGGAGACCGAGTCGTCGTCGGTGGTCTATGGTCTCACCAGCCTGGAGGCAGACAGCAGGCTACGCGGTGGGCAACGCATGGCTTATACTCTGGCACTGGCGGACGAGCGAGCGGAAGGCGAAGCTGTCCTGATCGAGCAGGGCGATTACGCCAGCTTTGCCTATCAGGGGCAGGTAGAAGAGTTACAAAACTTTATCGCCCGCCTGTACGACACCGCGATGCCAATGATGAAAGCCGTTCGGCGGCCGGGTAAGGATATCGAGCGTTTCTATCCCGCGGCAGGTGACGTTTGTAGCGCCGGCGGCACGGCGATCCGCTGTGAATACCTGATCCCCATTCGCAGAATATCACCGGCAATCGCCGCGCTTTAGCGGCGGTTTTCACAGTTACACCTCTTCGTGCCGCACCAGGTTACAAAAAAGTTCGATATTGCGCCGGTAATGTTTCACACTTAGGTCGATGTGCACATATAATGCGCATCCGGTCATTCATGGCCGAAATAACCTATAACTGCCAGTGGCCACAACCAACACGAAGATGAAAATGAGCATTCGCGCGTTACTAACCCTGTTTACGGCACTGGTGGTATTCAGCCAAGCTGCCTTCGCCGTTGTCTATCCTTTACCTGCCAAAGACAGCCGTCTGGTGGGTGAGAACATCCAAATCACCGTACCGGAAGACAGCAAGCTGCCGCTGGAGAGCTTTGCCGCTCAATACCAGATGGGCCTGAGCAATATGCTGGAAGCCAACCCGGGTGTGGATCCGTTCCTGCCGAAGGCCGGCAGCACCCTGACCATCCCACAGCAGTTGATCCTGCCGGACGCTCCGCGTGAAGGCATTGTCATCAACAGTGCCGAGATGCGTCTGTACTACTACCCGAAAGGCACCAACACGGTGATCGTGCTGCCAATCGGTATCGGCCAGTTGGGCAAAGACACCCCGTTGAACTGGACCACTACCGTGCAACGTAAGAAAGACGGCCCAACCTGGACGCCAACCACCAAGATGCGCGCAGAATATGCCGCTGACGGTGAGATCCTGCCTGCGGTATTCCCGGCCGGTCCGGACAACCCTATGGGTCTGTATGCACTGTACGTCGGTCGTCTGTACGCGATCCACGGCACCAACGCCAACTTCGGTATCGGTCTGCGCGTAAGCCACGGCTGTGTGCGTCTGCGTGCTGACGACATCAAGTTCCTGTTCGACAACGTGCCGGTCGGTACCCGCGTGCAGTTCATCAACGAGCCGATCAAAGCCAGCGTTGAGCCGGACGGTTCCCGTTACCTGGAAGTGCACAACCCACTTTCCGCTAACGAAGAACAGCTGAAGTCGAAAGATCCGGTGCCATTGACCATCTCTGCGCCAGTGGGCAAAGTGATGATGGATGCTGCCGTTAACCAGAGTGAAGTGGACGCGGCGATGAAAGCCCGCTCCGGTATGCCGGTTAAAGTGAACTGATTAAATCAGTGCTGCAAACAAGACGCCTGCGGGCGTCTTTTTTTATGGCTGTTATTTGAAACAAAAAGATTTATCTCTCAAGTAAGTAAATTGTCGCCCGGTGGAAAGGGTAGTTATATTTTAAATGTTTCTTACCGTTGGGTGATATTTATATAACAAAGGTGAACAACCATGATTAACCTATTTTTAAATAATATAATCATGCTGATTTAATTCAGGTTAATACATTTATTTCTAGAATTAACTTTTAAAGTTTATCTATATTTCCATTTTAATTCATGGTGTTATCTCGCATTAAGTTCTGTGTTACACGTTCATCTTACCATGGTCGATAATATAACCCGGCAGTTGCTTATGATAGTGTGGAATCAAATAATACGCAAAGGCTATCTGGGAATGAAAAAGAAAAACAAAACGCCAACGCCACACGATGCGGCATTTCGTCAATTTTTGACGCAGCCGGAGATTGCCCGCGATTTTATGGAGCTCCATCTTCCGCCAGAACTGCGTGCCATCTGCGACCTCAGTACGTTGAAACTGGAATCCGGTTCTTTCGTTGAAGATGACCTTCGCCAGTATTTCAGCGATGTGCTCTACAGCCTGAAAACCACTACTGAGGATGATGGTTATATCCACGTACTTATTGAGCATCAGTCTACCCCCGATAAACACATGGCTTTCAGGCTAATCCGGTATGCAATAGCGGCTATGCAGAGACACTTGGATGCCGGTCACAAAAAACTGCCGTTGGTGATACCTGTCCTGTTTTATACCGGCAAACGCACTCCTTATCCTTATTCCACCAACTGGCTGCGGGAGTTTTACGATCCGGAACTGGCGGGAAAACTCTATACAGCCGAATTTCCGCTGGTTGATGTGACGGTTATCCCTGATAACGAGATCATGGACCATCGCAGCATGGCCGCACTGACCTTGCTGCAGAAACATATTCGGCAACGAGACCTGGCAGAGCTGACTGACAAACTTGCCACCATCCTGCTGAGTGGCTATCTGTCTTCGCCACAGGTGATTTCGCTGGTACACTATATTCTTCTGGCCGGAGAAGCGTCCGATGCTGAAGCCTTTGTACGCGAATTGGCACTGCGGGTACCGCAACATGGGGATGAACTAATGACTATTGCACAACAGCTTGAACAGAAGGGCATCGAGAAAGGTATCGAAAAGGGCATCGAGAAAGGTATCGAAAAGGGTATCGAGAAAGGTATAGAGAAAGGTATTGAGAAAGGTATTGAGAAAGGGCGTCAAGAAGGCGTGCTTGAAGGAAAGCTTACCGTTGCCCGCGCCATGCTGGCGAACGGCATCGACCACGACTCGGTAATGAAAATGACCGGTTTGACGGCCGATGACCTGGCACAAATCCGCCATTAATTGTGTGAACTCCTCCTCCGAAGTCCTGATGCAAAAGCACGGTCTGAAGATCTTGCTATAAAGTGTCAGGATAATCACAAACTACCTGCCTATGCATTAACCGTTATAAGTTCCCCGTCGTCATTATTCCATTAAAAATCATATCCAATTAACCAGTTATAAAACCCCTCTGACCCGTTACCCGCTGGGAAAATTCTCTCAAATGATGTGCGTTGTGAAAATAAGATCACACAAGCGTAACAAAAGGTAAACATAGGCTCTCTATATTGGCTGCTTTGCTTTTGGGAGGGAGTGCCATGCGTAACTGGAACGAGCCGAAAAAGAACAAAGCGCACATCGAACTGATCCCGATGATCGACGTGATGATGTTTTTGCTGGTGTTTTTTGTGTTGATTAGCCTGAACGTGATCCCAGCCCTTGGGCTGAAAACCCAGTTGCCGTCCGCCGGCAGCGCCCAGCAGTTGAAACCACAGAAGAAGGCGATCATTACGCTGGGTGCTGAAGATCAACTGCAACTCGACGGTCAACCGCTGGCGCTCAGCGCATTGGTCAGCACGCTGAAGCAACAGCAGCAGGAAAACCAGACCACCACCATTATCGTCAACAGCGACAAAGGCGTCGCGGTAGAGCGGCTGGTGGCGGTGATGGATAACCTGCGCCAGGGCGGTTTCTACTCCGTCTCTATCGCCACACGGAAGCTGTGACATGTATCTGCTCTATCGTTCACGTCACCTTTTCAGCTGGTTACCGGCGTTGATCGTCGTGGGCTGCGTGCTGTTTGCCAGCCAACAGGCGGCGCTGAAAATTCAGCCGCGCTATGACGAAACCACCATGGAGCTGGCGCTGGTCGAACCGGATCCTGAACCTCAGCCGGAACCACCGGTGGAAACCCCACCACAACCCGAACCCCCGCCGCCGGAGCCGGAAGCTATTCCTGAGCCGGTCGTACCGGCCCCGGAGCCGATTATCGAAGCCAAGCCGGTGCCCAAGCCGAAACCCAAGCCCAAACCGGTGAAAGAAAAAGCCAGGCCGGTGGAAAAGGCCAAACCCGTCGCGGCCCCAACCGCCCCCAGAGCATTGGTCAGCAAGCCGGCGACACAACCTACTCCGGCAGCCCCGGCAGCCCCGAAAGTGAATACGCAGGCGATCGAAAACGGTTATCTGCAGGCGTTGCGTCGTGAGCTGGAGCAGCGCAAGCGCTACCCCAGCGGTCGGCAGGCATCGCTTGAACGGCCCCAGGGCAACGTCGAAGTCTGGCTGGAGGTCGATCGCAGCGGTCGGGTGCTCTCGTCCGGCATCGCCAATAAGGCCACCAGCATGCTGCTTAACCGCGCGGCGCTGAGCAGTCTGCAAAGCATCAGCCAGGTGAAGCCGTTCCCAAGCGAGGCTTTCAACGGGCAAACAACAAAACGATTTTCAGCCACGTTCAATTATCAGGCTCCTTGATGCCTGGCATAACAGTTTGATTTTTATGGGATGGAAACAATGAAATCTTTCAATCGATCTGGGATTTATCTGGCAGTGATGTCGGCGATATTGCCGGGTACGGCGCTGGCGGCGGACTCGACCGACGTCGGTACCATCAATGTCAAAGGGCAGTCGCTGGGTGGTGGCATGATGGTGCAGGACGACAGCGCCAAGTCGCGCTCTACCGTCACCAAAGAGGCGATGGATAAAATGCCGGCGGCGGCCAACGCCATCGACAAACTGAAATACACTCCGGGCCTGAACGTCAACAGTAACGACGCCAGCGGCCTGAGCGGCGTTGATTACACCATGCGCGGCATGAACTCCGATCAAATCGGTCTGTCGATGGACGGTATTCCGATCAACGACTCCGGCAACTATGCGGTGTACCCGAACCTGCTGGGCGATTCGGAAAACCTGGAAGAGATATTCGTTACCCAGGGTTCCTCTGAGGTGGACGGCCCGCATATCGGTTCCAGCGGCGGTAACATCGGGATGGTGACGCGCCGTCCGGCGAAAGATTTCGGCGGCTTCATCAAACAGACGCTGGGCAGCAACAACCTGAGCAAAACCTTTGCGCGTCTGGAGACCGGTGAGTACAACGGCTTCAGCAACTGGATCTCCTACTCACACACCGAGGCGAAAAAGTGGCGCGGGGAAGGGCGCGAGTACTCCAACAAGTTCGAAATGAACTCGTTGTATGAGGACGGCAACGGCAACAGCAGCAACCTGATCATGAAGTACAACCAACAGAATAACGTCAACTACAGCACCCTGAGCAAGGCGCAGTTTGAAAATGACGGCCGCTATGCCAACGACTACTCTGCTACGCCGGAATACAACAGCAAGGGCCAGTTGAACAAGTACTACAAACTTAACCGTAATCCGTTTGACACCTTCACCCTGTCATTCACCCAGAAGCTGCAACTGCGTGACAACCTGGCGTTGACCCTGCAACCCTATTACTACTGGGGTAACGGCGGTAGTTTCAGCGGGCAAACTGCTTCGGTGCTGTCCAATACGTCGGATAAGGCCGGTCAGTACGATCTCAGTAATTTGAAGTCCAACACCTATTACCGTCCATCCTGGACCCAGACCTGGCGGCCGGGTATCACCACCAAGCTGAAGTGGGATATCAACGATCAGCACAGCCTGGATATTGGTTATTGGTATGAACGCGCGCGTCAGTCGCAGACCCAGCCGTTTATCGGCATCAAGGACGACGGTAACCCTGAACAACTCTCGGGCAAACCGGGCGGTTCCGATCAGGTGAAGGACGCCAATGGCAACACCGTGCAGGGGCGTAATCAGTACACCATCACCCCGGCACAAAAAGTGTGGCTGCAGGATACCTGGTTTGCCACGCCGGACTGGACCTTCGTCGGCGGACTGGCCTATCAGTACGTTGAACGAAAAGGGGATAACAAGGGCAGCCTGTATAACGTGCCGGAAAAGCGTGATGCCAAATACCATGAATTCCTGCCGAACTTCAGCGCCAGCTACAAGCTGAACCCGGAAAACCAGGTGTTCTACAACCTGACGCGTAACATGCGTACCCCGCCAAACTACGTGCTGTACAACGTGGGCGACTCGATCAGCACCAAACCGGAGCTGAGCTGGAACCATGAGCTGGGCTGGCGTTTCCAGCAGGAAGACATGCTGATGAGCGCCACGCTGTTCTACATGCGCTACAGCGATCGTCAAATCTCCACCACCAACCCGGCCGGTGACTACGAGATGATGAACATCGGCAACGTTGAGAACAAAGGGCTGGAGCTGGAGTGGAGCGGTCAGTTGCCGCATAACTTCAACTACTACACCTCGTATACCTACACCCAATCCAAACAGAAGAGCGACATTGTCAGCAATGGCCTGCCGTTACCGAGTAGCGGTAAAGAGGTGCCGAACGTCCCGAAAAACCTGCTCAACATGACGCTGGGTTATGACGACAGCCGTTATTACGGCAGCGTCAGTGGTAAATACGTCAGTTCGTTCTACGGTGACCTGACCAACGACGAGAAGATCGGCGGCCGCACGGTGGTCGATCTGGCGGCAGGGGTGTATTTGCCGGTGGACAAGAAGATCGTCAAGAGTGCGGCGTTGCGCTTTGGCATCAGCAATCTGTTCGACAAGGAGTACCTGACTTCGGTGCGTACCACCACCTTCAACGCAGTGCCTTATGACGGTGTGAAGGCCAGTACGCCGTACTACAACGTCGGGGAAGAACGTACCTTCAGCGTGTCGCTGGAAGCCACCTTTTAACTATTTATACCCTGCGGCCTGAAAGCCGCAGGGTTGGAGGATTGAATGATGAATGCCAATCTGTTGCACGACATTATTTTCTACGTGATGTACGCCGCGCTGGCGATAGCGCTGGTGATTATTATCGAACGCGCGCTGTATTTCGCTTATACCCAACGTCAGGCTCGCAAATTGGAGCAGGCGCTGACGCTGGATGTGCGTCGTACCGCCGATCTGCCGGATGAGCTGACCCAGCGCAACAGCCTGCCGCTGGCGGTGATCTCACCGGTATTGGAGCAAAAACACCGCGCCGGTGACCGCGAAGCGATCGGCGATCTGATCGACGCCCAGTACCTGCTGAGCAAACCGCTGATGGCGCGTGGCCTGTGGCTGCTGGAAACCATCGTTACCGCTGCACCGCTGTTGGGGCTGCTGGGTACGGTGATGGGGATTATCGAAACCTTTAAGGCGCTGGCCGCTTCCGGGGTCTCCGAGCCGAGCCTGGTCTCTGCCGGCATGGGTACCGCGTTGTACGCTACCGGGCTGGGTATCGCCATTGCGTTGCTGTGTCTGGTGGGCAACAACTATCTGCAAAGCCGCATGGAGCGGATTAACGAACTGCTGAAGGTGCTGCTGATCCGTGCCGGTGCGCCAACCAGCCGTCCGGAAAACGGCAACCGCGAGCAATGGGTTGACAGTGAGGCGCCGCGCTATGCCTAATGGCCGTCAACCACGGCGGCCGCTGGGCCGCCTTTACACTGCGTTATGGGGTAGCTGTCTGTTGATGTTGAGCCAGAGTGCGGCGGCGCGTTTTGATATTCCCGGCTATGAGTTGGTGTATACCGCGCCGGTGGAAACCGCTTTGCAGGCGGATGACCTGCGCAACACCGCCGAAGTGTGGCAGCAAATGTTTGATGCGGCGAAAACCCGCATCGATCTGGGCCAGTTCTACGTGGCGAACCAACAGGGTTCGCTGCTGGACGGCGTGCTGCAACACCTGAAGGCGGCGGGCGAGCGCGGGGTGAAAATCCGTTTTCTGATGGAAGAGAAGGGCATCCGCATCTCTACCCCTGAGACGCTGGAACAGCTAAAAGCGATCCCTAATCTGGAACTGCGCATTATTCCTTACCAGCGGCTGAGCGGCGGGATTTTGCATGCCAAATATCTGCTGGTGGACGGTGAGCAGGCGTTTGTCGGCAGCCAGAACTTTGACTGGCGTGCGTTGGCGCATATCCATGAAACCGGGCTGCGCATCAGCGATGCCGGGGTGGTCGGGCAGATCCAGGCGATCTTCGAGCAGGACTGGCAAGCGCAGGCGTTGCTGGTGGCGGATAAGCCGGTGCCGCAGCTGCCTTACCAGCCAAAGGCCGAAACGCCGCAGGGTAATTATTTGGTCGCCAGTCCACGCGCCTATAATCCGGCGGGGGTGATTGACTCGCAGGTGGAGTTGCCGCGCCTGTTGGCAACCGCCAAACAACGCGTGCGGGTGCAGGTGATGGACTACGCGCCGTTGTCTTATGGCCCGGAACACAGCCGACCTTACTACGCGGTGATCGACAACGCCCTGCGCAGCGCCGCCGCACGCGGCGTGAAGATCGAGCTGATGGTGGCCAACTGGAACACCAAAAAGCCGGATATCGCCTGGCTGAAAAGCCTGGCGGTGGTGCCGAACGTGCAGATAAAAATCGTCACTGTCCCTCCGGCCAGCAGCGGTTTTATCCCGTTCGCCCGGGTGATCCACAGCAAAATGATGACCATCGACGGCGAAACGGCGTGGATTGGCACCAGCAACTGGACCGGCGGTTATCTGGATAACTCGCGCAATCTGGAACTGGTACTGCACAGCCCGGCGATGAGCCAGCGGGTGGATAAGCTCTACAGCCAGCTGTGGGACAGCGTGTATGCCGAACCGATCAAGCTGGATTACGATTACCCGGCACCCAAACCGGGCGGCGAATCCTGATTAACTCGGGGCGCGAGATGCCCCGACCCTTAAGCTCGCCAGCCGGCTTGTTCCAGCGCGGTCAGCAACTGATCCGCGCTTAACCCTTCTGCCCGATGGCCGTTGCCGGAAACGGTATTGGCCGCCAGCAGGGCATTGATAATCGCCTCTTCCACCGCCTCGGCCGCCGCCGCAAACAGCTCGGAGATGTAGTCGTTATTCACCATCTGCAACGGGGTGGTGAAGGCCCCTTTGTTGGCGTAATCGGCAGGCGGCAGCCCGTCGTTGCCGGTAGCGAAGGCGATAAAAATATCGCCGCTCGAATCCTCGGTACCGCCGCCGGTGCGCGCGATACCGATGCTGGCACGCTGGGCCAGGCGGGTGCATTGGTGCGGCAATAGCGGCGCGTCGGTGGCCAGAGTGACGACAATCGACCCCATGCCCGGATGCGGCAGTTGCGGGGTGAATGGCGAATGAATATGCCCCAAATGACGGCCCACCGGGTAGCCACCGACCAGCAGCGAGGCACGTTTGCCGTGGTTGGCCTGCACGATGGCGCCGACCGTCCAACCGCCGCGATCGGCTGGCAGGCGGCGGGAAGCGGTGCCGCTGCCCCCCTTGAATTCATGGCAGATCATGCCGCTGCCCCCGCCGACCGCGCCTTCCTGTGGCAAGCCGTTATGCGCCGCCTGCAACGCCTGTCGTACATGCTCTGGCTTGACGTGAAAGCCGTTGATATCGTTGAGCAGGCCGTCGAAGGTTTCCATCACCACCGGCATGTTCCAGTACAGCGTCTTATCGTCGGCGGGCAGCGCTTCGCGTTCCAGGGCGATCAAAGCGTCGCGCACCACGCCGACGCTGTGGGTGTTGGTAAAGGCAATGGGGCTGGTGAGCAGGCCGGCTTCGCGGATCCACTCCAACCCGGTGGCGTCGCCGTTGCCGTTAAGCACGTGCACCCCGGCAAAACAGGGAGACTGCCGGGCCTGACCGGCACGCGGTTCGATCACCGTGACGCCGGTACGTACGCTGCGGCCATCGGCCAGATCGGTGTGGATACTGGCATGACCCACCCGGACGCCGGGCACGTCGGTGATGGCGTTCAGCGGGCCGGCAATGCCGTGGCCGATTTTAATGCCCAAATCCTGAGCGCGCTGCGACATGGTTATTCTCCTTCAATTGAGGGTTCAACGAGCGGGATGGCCTGCCGGTTGCGCAGGTAGCTCAGCACCAGACCAAAACAGAAGATGCCGGCAATGATAATAAAGTCTTTCAGGCTGCTGGCGATCAAAATTGTCCACAACACGTACAGACAGCCGATCAGTGCGATCGCCACCGGCAACGGCCACAGCGGCATCAGATACGGATGGTGGAAGTGCACACGGCGGCGACTGATCAGCGCGGCGATGGCCATGATGATGTACACCAGCAGCAGCAGGATCACGGTAAAGGAGGTCAGGTCGCCAAGGTTGGAGCAGAAGGCCAGCAGCGCCGAAGGAATGCCGAACAGCAGGGTGGCGATCCACGGTGTGCCGAAGCGCGGGTGGATTTTTTTCAGCGCGCGGTTCACCTGTGGCAGCCAGAAACCGTCACGTCCGCTGGAGAACATCATCCGGCTGAACTGCGCCACGATGGCGATAATGGCGTTGAATACCGACAGGTAAATCGCACCGCTGACCACCCGTGCCAGCGTCGGCCCGCCCAGTTGGCTGACCACGTAACCGACCGGGTCGGCCTGTTTGGCCATTTCAACCAAAGACGGCGCACCGATCAGCAGCGCGGTGAAGGGCAACAGCTCGACCAGCACCACAATCACCAGCGTCAGCATGATGGCAGTGGCCATAGGTTTACCTTGCTCACGCATGTCTTCCGCCATATACACTGCCGCGCCATAGCCGTTATAGGAAAACAGCGCCACGCCGACCATGGCGACAATCAAAGGGACGGAGACCGGGGCCAGCAGCCCTTCGGGGTTGAGCATCACCGGTGAGGTGAGTATCTCCGCACTCTGGTGCGGGTTGCTGAACCCCAGCCAGGCGATGAGGCCCAACACCGCGACCTCCACCACCAGGAAGGTGCCGGTCAACAGCGCGTTGGCCTTGATGTTGAAGATAGCGCAGGCACCGCCGATCAAAATGGTGACCATACCGGCGGTGGAGGCGTCGAACTGAGTGCCCAGGGCAGTATTTAAGTAGGGCACCGCACCGGTGGCTAAAACTGCCGGCACAAACAGCGCGGCGCTGAGGATAAACAGGTAGGTCTGCAACCCGCACAGGGTGCCGAACAGCCGTTTGATGATGCTGTATTCGCCCCCGGCGCTGGGGTGCGCGGCCCCCAATTCGGCGTAGCATAAAGCGATGGTGGCGGCGATAAAGGCGGCGATCAGAAACGAGATAAAGGCGCCACTGCCGGCGCTGGCGATGGCCAGCGGGGCAATGACGAAGATCGAACTGGCTGGCGTGACGCCGGAGGCGGTAATCATCACCACGTCGAGGACGCTGAGATTGCCTTTGAATTTATGTTCTGTCATGGCTTAACCCTGCCCGGATGGGAAACTGAAGCTGGCATATTGGGCATCGCTGGATGAGGGCCAGCGCTGGGTGATGGTTTTGCGTTTGGTGTAAAACCGGACGGCATCCGGGCCGTAGGCGTGCAGGTCGCCAAACAGCGAGCGTTTCCAGCCGCCAAAGGAGTGGTAGGCCACCGGGACCGGCAGGGCGACGTTAATCCCCACCATGCCGACCTGAATATGGCTGGAAAAGTAGCGTGCGGCCTCGCCGTCGCGGGTGAACAGACAGGTGCCGTTGCCGTATTCATGGGCATCAATCATTGCCATCGCCTCCTTCAGCGAAGCGACCCGCACCACGCCCAGCACTGGGCCGAAGATCTCTTCCTGATAAATCCGCATGCCGGGTTGTACGTGGTCAAACAGCGTCGGGCCGAGGAAGTACCCCTGGCTGATTTGTCCGTTGTCATCCCGTACCGCCAACTCTCGGCCGTCGACCACCAGGCTGGCACCTTCGTCAACGCCCTGATCGATATAGCCTTTCACCTTCTGATAATGATCGTGAGTGACCAGCGGCCCCATGTCGTTGCGGTTGTCGCTACCGGCACCCACCCGCATGTTGGCCATTTGCTGCCGCAGCCCGGCGATCAGCGCGTCGGCAGTGTCATCGCCCACGGCCACCACCAGCGGGATTGCCATACAGCGCTGCCCGCAGGAACCGAAGGCGGCCCCATCAGCGCGCTGACGCTACCGGCGATGTCGGCGTCCGGCAGCACCACCGCGTGGTTTTTTGCCCCGCCCAAGGCCTGCACCCGTTTGTTCTGGCCGCAGCCGGTGTGATAGATATGCTCTGCCACCGGCGTTGAGCCGACAAAGCTCACGGCTTTAACGCGTGGATCGTGCAACAGGGTTTCCACCGTCTCGCGGTCACCGTTAACCAGGTTCAGCACCCCGGCCGGCAGCCCGGCCTCTGACGCCAACTGGGCAATATACAGGGTTGAGGAGGGGACGCGTTCGGAGGGTTTCAGCACAAAGGTATTGCCGCAAACGACCGCCATCGGCCACATCCACAACGGCACCATCGCCGGGAAGTTAAACGGCGTGATACCGGCCACCACCCCTAGCGGCTGGAACTCACTCCAGCTGTCGATACCCGGTCCGGCGTCCTTGCTGTGTTCGCCTTTCAGCAGTTCCGGCGCATAGCTGGCGTACTCAATATTTTCGATACCGCGCTGCAATTCGCCCATGGCATCGCTGAGGACCTTGCCGTGCTCGGCGGTAATCAACTGACAGATGTGATCAGCGTGCTGCTCCAGCAGGGCTTTAAGACGAATCATGATCCTGGCCCGCTTCAGCGGCGGGGTATCGCGCCAGGCCGGATAGGCCTGCTCGGCAGCGTCGATGGCGCTTGCTACCGTGGCAGGGTCGGCCAGCAACACTTCCTGTTGTGACAACCCGGTCGCCGGATCGAATACCGGCTGGCTGCGGCTGCCGCCGGTGGCGGACTGACCGTTGATCCAATGTGCAATGGGCATGGTATTCGCTCCTGTTATTCGGTTGCGTTGATGGCGTCGCCCAGGGCGTTGATCAACGAATCGATCTGCGCCTCGCTGCTGATAAACGGTGGTGCCAGTTGCAGGGTGTCGCCGCCGTAGCGGACATAAAATCCTTTTTCCCAGCAGCGCATCGCCACTTCATACGGCCTGCGCGCCGCTTCCCCCGGTCGCGCCGCCAGCGTGATACCGGCCGCCAGACCAAAGTTGCGAATGTCGGTCACGTGACGGCAGCCCTGCAAACCGTGCACCGCCTGCTCGAAATAGGGGGCCAGTGCCTGCACCCGTTCGATCATCTGCTCGCGCTCAATGATATCCAGCGTTGCCAGCCCGACCGCACAACTGACCGGGTGGGCGGAATAGGTGTAGCCGTGCGGGAATTCGAGCAAATAATCCGGTTCATCGGTGGCCATAAAGGCCTGGTAAATCTCTGGCCGCACCACCACCGCACCCATGGGTTGTGCGCCATTGGTCACCTGTTTTGCGATATTCATGATGTCGGGCGTGACGCCGAAGGCTTCGGCACCGGTCAGGGCACCGCAGCGGCCGAAGGCGGTGATCACTTCATCAAAAATCAGCAGGATATTGTGTTGAGTGCAGATCTCGCGGATGCGTTGCAGATAGCCGACCGGCGGTACGATCACTCCGGCGGAACCGGAGAAGGGTTCGATAATCACGGCGGCAATGGTCGAGGCATCACGCAGGGTGATGATCCGGTTCAGCTCCTCCGCCAGTTCCGCACCCTGTTCCGGCATACCGCGTGAAAAGGCGTTACCCGCCAGCAGGGTATGGGGCAGATGGTCAGCTTCGGCACTGGTGCCAAAGGCTTTCCGGTTTCCGGCGATGCCACCCACTGCAATGCCGCCAAAGTTAACCCCGTGGTAGCCCTTTTCGCGCCCGATAAAGCAGGTTTTGCCCGCCTGGCCTTTGGCTCGCCAGTAGGCACGCGCCATTTTTAATGAGGTGTCCGCTGCTTCGGAGCCGGAGCCGGTGAAAAATACATAGTCCAACCCGGCCGGGGTCATGGCCTTAATTTTATTCGCCAGCTCAAAAGACAATGCATGGCCAAACTGAAACGCCGGGGAATAATCCAATTGAGAAAGTTGCCGATAAGCCGCTTCCGCTATTTCCGTGCGGCCATGGCCCAAGCCGCAGCACCATAACCCGGATAAACCGTCAAAAATTTTGCGTCCATCCTGGCTGGTATAATAAACGCCTTCAGCGTGGCTTATCATTCTCGGGTTGGCTTTAAAATTACGATTACCGGTAAACGGCATCCAATGGGCTTCTAACCATTCACGTTCGGGTTTATTTTTAGGGTGATTTAATTCAGCCATTTTTCCCTCCGGGGGGGAGAATAGGTACGGTTAATTAAATATACCCGTCATCTTTTAAGTTACAGCGTTGTTATCTGCACTCGCTCACCCCAGTTACTTACTTGAGTAAGCGCCTGGGGATGAGCGAGCTGGTCGCCTAGCCGTAACTTAAAAGCTATAGGGTATAAATAAGCGTGTTAATGAATTGTTGCCTGAAATTGACTATGTGCCGCTTCTTCACTAATGTGAATAATCAAATATCGAAACTTACTTAAGGTTTTATGCAAGTAAAAAAGCGCGCAATTTTGGGACAGTTGTCGGATATGGACCTGCGATTGTTGCGGGTATTTAAGGCGGTGGTCGACTGCGGCGGCATGAGCGCGGCCGAGCTGGAGCTGAATATCAGCCTGTCGACCATCAGCAAACATATCAAGGATCTGGAGCAACGCTTGGGGCTGACGCTTTGCCACCGCGGGCGTGAGGGGTTTGCGGTCACTGACGAAGGGCTGTTGATTTACCAGGAAACCACCAAGCTGCTGGCGGCCACCGAGGCATTTCGCCGTGGAGTAGATGACGTGCACCAGCGCCTGGGCGGGCAACTGCACGTGGCGATATTTGACCATACCGTCAGCAACCCACAGGCACACATCGGCCGGGCGATTGCTTTATTTAGTGAGCAGGCACCGGAGGTGTCTTTGCAAATGTATGTGGAGCCAATAAATACCATTGAACGTGGCGTTATTGACGGCCAATTTCAGATTGGCATTATTCCCATGCACCGCAGTGCGGAAAGTTTATCTTATAGTTCATTATTTAATGAGAGGATGTTCTTATATTGCGGCGCGCAACATGAATTATTTTCCGCTAATCACGACGAGCTGAATTGGGATCTCCTGCACAATTATGCTTTTGCTGGATTAGGCTATCACTCGCCGAATATGGAGCTGAGTTTACAGCAGCATTTGCAGCGCAAGGCGACGGGTTTTGCTCAGGAGTCTATCGCCACCTTAATCCTCTCCGGCAAGTACGTGGGTTTTCTTCCCGACCACTATGCGGCGTTTTTTGTCGCACAGAATATGATGCGGGCGATCAAGCCGGCGCTGTTCCGCTATCACTGCGAGTATTCCAGCGTACTGCGGCGCTCACCCAGCCCACAGCGGGTGGTGAAGCTGTTCCACGAATGCCTGCTGACGACTCATGGAACAGCGTGATGTTTACTGGTCTTTTTTCTTGCCAAAAATCTTGATCAGCACGCCGACCAGGATACCAATGGCGATGCCGGTAAAAATCCAACTGACGATACCCATTTCCCATCTCCCGCTATTACGTTGATCTAATTATATAATCATTCGACGCGGAAAGCGCCTTCGATCATTAGCTGCCGCTTCGGCGTGCTGTAGTCGATCAATGAGTTCTTGCTGTTGGATTTTGCCAGCGTCACCGCCAGTTCGTCGGCAGAAATCGGCAGGTCGTCCTGCCAGAAGCTGGCGATGGCGTTGCGGGTAATGAAGTCGATCAGATAGCGCTCCGGGCTGTCCTGTTGCTCGGGGAACAGACGCGCGGCGAGTTCGGCCATCAGCGCCCGTTGCTGCGGTTGTTCGCTTTGTGCCAGCATTTCGAGGAACGGCAACAGCAGGCGGCCGCAAACCTGGCCGTGGTGATAGTCACGCAATGCGCCAATCTCACCGGCAATGCCGTGGATCACCCCCAGTCCAGCAGCGCTTAGCGTCAGCCCGCCAAGGTACGAGGCCTGCATAATATTCTCGCGGGCCTGGGCGCTGCGGTTGAGCGTCGGCCAGGCGAGCAGGAAGTGGCGGATACCGGTCAGCGACATCTCGCGGGTCATGGCGTTGGCGGTTTTGGACAAGTAGGCTTCGAACAAATGGGTAAAGGCATCGATGGCACAATAGGCCAGTACCTTGTCCGGCGCGCCTTCCAGCAGTTGAGGATCCAGAATGGCGGTATGCGGCACAAAGTTGTTATGGCGCAGCGAGGCTTTCACCTTACTGAAGTGGGTGTCGGTGATCACCGCGTTCTGGGTCACTTCGCTGCCGGTACCGGCGGTGGTCGGAATGGCGATCAGCGGCAGGGTGGCACCGCTGATTTTCGTATCACCGACCTTTTCCATATAGCGCAGGGTCGGCAGCGGATGCTCCACCAAGGCGGCAAACGCTTTGGCGGCATCCAGCACGCTGCCACCGCCGATGGCCACCACCCGCTGGGCTTTACCGCGCCAGCGTGCCACCCAGGCGTCGATCTCCTGCGGCGAAGCCTCGTGGCTGACGATCTCCGTGCCGATCAGCAGCGGTGTCAGCGCGTCGGCCAGAGAGGAATATACCGCACCATTGAGGAATGAGCGGCAGCTAAACAACAGCGTCGGCTGTGGTTCGGCGGTCAGTAGCGGGATCAGTTGGCTGATACTGCCGTGGCCGAACCAGGTATGGCGGTTGGCGATCGTCAGGCTGGGGGTCATGGTCTCTCCTTGGCGCGCGAAAACCACAGCATAAGCCAGCCTCTGCGGCTGAACCACTGCTTTTCGCTGCCTTAAAAGCATCCGTTAATATATTAACCCAGCATCTCTGAGCCTGACGGCGATAATCGGGCGAAGGTGTGATTTGTTTAACATGTAAACAATTGTGCTGTTGCATTTGGCGCTATTGAGTGTTTTCTATAACAAGCAGGCCACGGCACAGCCGGAATAAGGTGATTGTTAATTTATTAATGATGGCGAGGCGGAGATGAATATTCAGGTCGAAAGATTATCAGCGGTGATCGACACAGTGGCGACCCCGCGTTTCTATCCCAGCCTGCTGGCCTGGCTGGAAGGTTACTTCGCCTTTGATAACGCCATTGTTTATGCCTTCGACCGTGGTCAGCCACCACGCTGCCTGATCAAAACCGAGAAAGAAAACAGTGACGCGGTAAATCAGCTCTACCAGCAGGGCGCTTATCTGCAGGATCCGTTTTATCAGGCGCTGAACGGCGGTGGGGGTAGCGAGGTCTTGACCCTGCGTCAACTGGCCCCCAGCGGCTTTTATCACACTGAGTATTATCGTAATTTTTATCGCATGACCGGCTGGCATGACGAAGCCGGCGTGCTGCTGCCGCTGACGCCGGAACGCGGGTTGGGGGTGTTTTTTGGCTCGGCGCGCCAGTCGGTGGGGGTGCGTTCCCCACAGCTGGCAGACCTGCGAGACGCGCTGACGCTGCTGAAAAGCGTCGCTCGCCTGCATGGCGAAGTGAGGGTTGCGCCCGCCACGCCAGACCGGGTAACGGACAGTGCCGTGCAGGCGCGTTATTTGCTGACTCCTCGGGAGCGAGAGATTGTGGATCTGATCCTCGATGGCTGCGGTTCGCAACAGATCGCCGACCGGCTGTTTATCAGCCTGGGTACGGTGAAAAACCACCGCAAAAACATCTACAGCAAGCTGGATATCGGCTCACAGGCCGAATTGTTCAGCCTGCTGCTGGCCACGCCGCTGCGTCGCAGCGCCTGAGTGTTAATTATTTGTTGCGAATGTCCCTAAGGGGACATGGTGGCCGTCGGGCCGCTTGCCGATAATCCGCTGACAGAGCCAGGGTCATCGGGAGTGCGGCAGTGAATAATAATATCGAATCCTTAACCTATTACGCGGCAACCAAAAAGTACGATCTGCGCTTCCCGACGCTGGAAGAGGATCTGGATGTTGACGTGGTGATCATCGGCGGCGGCTTCTCCGGCATCAATACCGCGCTGGAGCTGGCGGAGCAGGGCATCACCAATATCGCCATTCTGGAAGGCCGTCATTTGGGTTACGGCGGTACCGGGCGTAACGGCGGGCAGGTGATGGCCGGTATCGGCCACGATTTGGAAAAGATCAAACGCCACGTTGGCCCGGCCGGGCTGGAAACCATCTTTAAAATCAGTAATCTCGGCGCCGGGATTATTCGCGAGCGCATCAAAAAATACCAAATTGATGCCGATTTCTGCTTTGGCTATGGCTACCTGGGCAGCAACGCGCGGCAGGAGAAAACCCTGCGCAGCTGGCTGAAGGAGTTCAAGGCGGTCTCGCCGGACGAAGAGATCGAACTCTATACCGGATCCGAGGTGAAGCAGGTGGTGGGATCGGACGCCTACACCTGTGCATTGAAACACATGGGCGGCGGCCACGTGCATTCGCTCAACCTGTTGCTGGGCGAGGCCCAGGCGTTGAGCGGCTACGGCGTGAAGATCTTCGAAAACAGCAGCGTGCTCGACGTGGAGTATGGCCCGCGCATAAAGGTGCGTACTGCCATGGGGTCGGTACGTGCCAACAAAATGCTGTGGGCGTGCAACGGTTTTCTCAACGGCATGGAGCCGTTCATCTACAACAAAACCATCAATACCTACGCTTTCCAGCTGGCGACCGAACCGCTGTCTGACGAACTGATCCGCCAGATCAGCCCGATCCGCGGTGCCTACAGCGACATCCGCCCGGTGATCGACTATTACCGGGTGACCAACGAAAACCGCCTGCTGTTCGGCAGCGCCACTCGCTTGATCGAATACATTCCGGCAGATCTCAAAGCCTGGAACCGTCATCTGATGTTGAAGGTGTTTCCGTACCTGCATAACGTCAAGATCGACCTGGCCTGGGGCGGGCCGCTGTGCTGCAGCGCCAACCTGTTCCCGCAGATTGGTACCTTGCCGCAGCACGATAACGTGTTCTACGTGCAGGGCTATTCCGGCTTTGGCGTAACGCCGAGCCATATCGTTTGCAAGGTGCTGGCGGAGGGCATGAGTGAAGGATCCGATCGTTACAGCCTGATGAGTTCGATCCCGCACGTCAATATCTTCGGCAAGGACAAACTGCGGCGGGTGATGACCACCGCCGGCAAGGTGTGGCACCAGACATCCGGCTACTGGAAAGGCCGCCGTTAATTCTTATCACAGGAGAGAAAAATGAAACCATTACTGCTTAAACAACCGCTGCCTGAACTGCTGGAGATTGGCAGCGTCAGTAATCTGGGCGCCAGAGTGATCGCCGGTGAGCCAACCGTCGGCGTGGCGGGCATTTTCGGTGAGCCGACCGACAATCTGAGCTGCGGCATCTTTAGCTGTACCCGTGGCACCTTTGTGATGGAGTATCCGTTTGCTGAACACGCCACGGTGTGGGAAGGCACGGCAACGCTGACCGATGAGAACACCGGTCAATCCGTACAGTATCAGGCCGGGGATTCGTGGTTTGTCGAGAAAGGCACGCCGGTGCGCTGGGAGATCACCTCCGATCGCTTTGTGAAACACTATCTGGCGATTGTCGAAGGTTGATCTCGGCGCCAGCCCCTCTCCAGCGGGAGAGGGGCAATCCGCTATCCCAGCACCCGCTTAATAAAGTCGCCGATCCGCCGCAATATCTGATCCTTGTTGGTTTCGTTAAAACTTTCATGCCGTCCGCCGGGGTTAATCATGACCTCAAAATCACTGCCCTTCAGCAGGTTAATGGTGGTTTGCGATTGTGCCATCAGCACCAGCCGGTCGTCGTCACCGTGTATCCACAGCGTGGGCAGTGCGCCGAAGCCCGGCCCGTCGTTGATTTTGGCCAGCATCTGCTGCATGGCGTGCAACGTCGGGCGTTTGAAGGGCCCATGCCACACCAGCGGATCGGCCTGATAAGCCACGCCGACTGCCGGATCGCGCGACAGAGTGGCGGTATCGAGCGGCTCATCAGAGATCTTCGGCAGGCCAAGCAGATCGGAGATCTGGGTTCTTTCGCCGATCAACGGGCCGGAGAGCACCAGCGCGCGCACGTCATCGCCATAACGCTGAACGTAACGGGTGGCGATCATGCCGCCCATCGAATGGCCGATGACCACCAGCGGGATGCCAGGGTGTAATACCTTAAAATGCTCGACTACGCAGTGAATGTCGTCGACCACGGCATCATAATCCTCAATCAATACGCGTTCACCCTGTGACAACCCATGGCCGAGATGGTCAGGGCCGAACACCCGTGCGCCCTGTGCTTCTAACGTTCGCGCCACGTACTGATAGCGACCGAGATGCTCGCCATAACCGTGCACCAGCAGCGCCAGAAAGCGTGGCCGCTCATGGCCCCAATCGTGGACCGCAATGTCGCCCTGACTGCCTTTGATAAAGCTAATCTTCTGTTCAGACATATTATTTTTCTCATCGGTAGGGATTACGGAGGTCTTATTCAGCGTAGTGGTAAAGCGGGGAATGGTCAGGGGCGCTGAGTGCTGCGCCCCGGAGTGATTAGCGAATGAACTGCTGCGCCAGCCTATCGATGGCCTGGCGTTGGAACTGGTTGAAGGCTTCGCGCGGTTGCTGCTGCTGGATGAATTCCAGCAGCGGATCCTGGACTTCGGTGCGGATGCCACTGAGTTGTTCCATCACCGCCAGGCCGCAGAACGGCACGTAGGATTCGGCATAACCGCCCTCATGCACCATCACCAATTTTCCTCCACACAGACGATCGGCTGCGTCCTGCAGCAAAGCCGTCATGTTGCGGAAACTGTCGCTGTGCAACTGCATGCGTGCCAGCGGATCCAGGGCGTTGGCGTCGTAGCCGCAGGCGACAATGATCAACTCCGGCTGGAATTGCTCCAGTGCCGGAATGACGATTTGCTGCATGGCATACAGATAGCCGTCGTCACCGGCCCCGGCCAGCAGCGGAATATTGATGTTATAGCCTTCGCCCGGCCCGGCCCCGCAGTCTTGTTCACCGGAGTACCCGACGGGGAAGCAGCCGTCCTGATGCAACGACAGCGTCAACACGTCGTCACGCTGCCAGTAGATATGCTGGGTACCATTGCCGTGATGCACGTCCCAGTCGAGTATCGCCACCTTGCCCAAACCGTATTTTTGTTTAGCGCGCTCGATGGCGATCGGGATATTGGCCAAAAAACAAAAGCCCATCGACTGGTCCGGCAGGCAGTGGTGACCCGGCGGGCGTGACAGCGCATAGGCGTTATCCAGCTCACCCAGCAGCACGGCCTCGACCGCCGCGCAGGCTAACCCGGCGGACAGTTTGGCAATCTCATAGCTGCCCGGTCCCAGCGGAGCTTCTTCCCCCAGCATGCCGCCACCGTTGTCGCTCAGCTGTTTGAAACGTTGTAAATAATCGGCCGGGTGAATGCGCAGCAGGTCTTCATCCGTCGCCAGTTCGGCGCTCAGCAGTGTGAGCTGACGCGACAGGCCGGACACATCCATCAGGTTCTTCATCCGCCGTTTGGTTTCCGGCGACTCCGCATGGCCGGCCCCCGAAGGCGGTTGCACCCAGCCGCCAACCGGCAGCGTGGTGGCGTGCAGGCCGGTGCTGTGCCAGAAACAGCGTTCATCAAACAAGAAACCGGTTTTTCTTTTCACCTTTTTACTCCTGTTAAACGGCGCGGCGAGCGCGCGGTGAAGCCAACAAAATCAACAGTAACGACAGCAGTGAGCAGCCCAATGCGCCAACCAGCAGCGCGTCAAAACCGCCTGAAGATTCAATCAGGTAGCCGGCCAGCGTCGGGCCAATCGCCATACCGCCGCCAATCACCAGATTGATGTTGTTCATCAGCTTGCCGTTGTTATCCAGCCCGGCGACGCGGGCCAAAATAAACGGCAGCACAAAGGTCCAGGTAAATTTGAATAACACCGCCGCCAGCGCGAAACGCAGCAACAGGGGCTCGCGGATCAGCAGCGCGATACCGGCGAGCAGCAAACCGTAACCCAGCCAAATCAGCCGGTTGCCGCCACGACCGGCACTGATCAAAGCGGCAGCGCCGGCACCGACGATGCCGAACAGCGTGGCGGTGGCCAGTACCTGACCGCTGTGTACCGGTGAAAGACCGGCCGCGGCGGCGATGCTGCCGATAAAGGTCCAGACTGCGCTCAGGCTGATGTAAAAGGTCAGTACCGCCAATACGGCGATGATTTTGCGCAGCCGGGGGGCGGTGGCGGAATGAGCGGCGGATTGCACCGGGTGAAACCCGCTGGGGAAGGCGCCGATCAGCGGCAGGCAGCACAGCATGATAGCCGCCAGGATCAGATAGACCGC
The DNA here is from genome assembly GCF_027474885.1 of Serratia myotis. Lineage (NCBI taxonomy): Bacteria > Pseudomonadati > Pseudomonadota > Gammaproteobacteria > Enterobacterales > Yersiniaceae > Serratia > Serratia myotis. The sequence goes on from NZ_CP099707.1 coordinate 589,732, forward strand.
CATCAACCCAAAATGGGCGAACAGCGGCGGCAGCACCAGCAGCCCGACCGCGCCCAACACCAGTTGGCCCAGTACCCACAGGGCGTAAACCCGGCTGGGGTTGGCGGTGCCCGCCGCGCAGGTGATACACAGGATCATCAAGGTGCCGCCCGCCAGCGAGGCGACAAAACGCAGCCACAGCAGCAGGCTGAAATCGCTGACCCACGCCGAGGCCAGGTTACCGGCGATAAACACGGCCGCTGCCAGTGCTGCCACCCGGCGCCAGTTAACGCGGCTAATCCACCACCAGGCGGGCAGCGTGGCCAGGCTCATTGCCCCCAGCTCGGTAGAAAACAGATGGCCGATTTGCGCCGGAGTCAGCAGCCATTGGCTGGCCAACTGCGCGGCTATGGCCGGTGCGGTCATCAGGATGCCCGGCGCAATGGCGGCAAAGAGAATAATGGCGGTCAACAGCCGTGGCGGGCAGGGAAGCGCCGTCCCGACGGTGGGCACAGAAACAGAATCACTGGACATAATAATGATCTCCACAGGGTAAGCCTGAGTCAGATATACCCGCGATGCCATGTTTTAGGCAGGCGGAAACCGCGCCATTGATGACGAATAATTAACGCGTTTAATTTATCGGTCATAAGCCATTGCTATGGCTTAATTTATCATCCGTGTGCAATAAAGCTGTTGGCGACCAATTCGGTGCGATTTACGACTTCGGTTTTGGCAAATATATTGCGCATGTGGGTTTTCACCGTCGAAAGGGAAATACCCAACTTCAGCGCGATGCGTTTATTACTGGCCCCTTCGCGCACCATATTAACGATCTCTTGCTCCTTGGCGGTCAGCAATTGGGCTTCACCACCAGGTAGCAGATCGCGGGTCGCCAGCTCGATCAGCGGCATCACCGCCCGCAGGCGACCGCGCTCCAGCTCGGTAAACGGCGTATCGCGAATCAATGACACTCCGGCGACAATGCGTTTACGCTGGCGGATAAATATCTCCGTCATATCGCGCATGTGATTGGGCAGCATAAAGTCATGATAATAATGCCGGTTATTGGCGATCGCCGCCGGGCTCATGCCGACCATATTAATATCCTGCTGGTGGAAGTTGGCCGGTTTAAGCGGATCAATCTGCTGGAAATGATTCAAATACTGCTGATGGGTGTTATCGGAAATGCCATGCAAAATATAATGGTCTGGCCGCAGATCCGGATTAACCAAATAAAATACCCCGGCGGACACCGGGATAAGATGAGCAATGGTGTTCAGACAGCTCGTGATAAAGGCATCGGATGGTGCAGTGGTGTGCATGATTCATTTCCTCCCCTTATCATTCTGTCTGGAGAACTATTGCGGTCAATATATGAACGATACAAGCATAGCGGTAGCAATTTTGCAACACAATTAAAACATATTAACAACGTGAGCCGGATTGCAATAAAATACATAAATAACAAGGCGGCGATCGGTTGTTGATGGCTCCAGCGGTCTTTTGGTGTCAATATTTCATTAATATATTAACGAATGTGGTATGTCCTTCCCGCTGAATTTACAGCGATTTCCTATTTAGAGTGACGTCCCCGCCACGAATCGCCCTTTTGTAACCCCGCAGGGCCGTCTTCGACAGCTCGTTCTTAAGAACGATAGACAAACACCGCAGCGCTTGATCCTCTCTGGAAATCCTTTCACCCCGGCTAAAACCATAACGGCTGACCGGACTAAAAAGGTAAGACGAAAAAGCTATGGCTCGGCCTTAGATTCCTTAAAAAGCCAGTTATTAGGGAGAGCGTGCCGAAGGGGTCGTAGCGGCGCAGCCGCCGGAGTGCCCCTCGGTGCGCTAGGCCCGGGTATCTAGGGCTAAATAGCAGCTTTGCGATCAAATCTTCTCGTTCTTAAGGACGATAGTCAGCATTTTCTTTTCCTCTCTATAGTGATATTGCCGCCACTGGCGACGCCAAACCTGCAAATGCAACATCAGGGCAAAACGATAAAACTATAAGAGGAAATAACCATGAACCTGTCGTCGCGGCTTCACGCCCATCTTGAGCGGGGCAAGGTCGGATTCCCCACCACGCTGGCCAGCTCGGTCGGGGTGATTATGGCCAGCCCGGTGATCCTCACCGTCACCAGCGGTTTTGGCATCGGCGGCGACACCTTCGCGCTGGCGATGCTGATCGCCTTTATCATGATGCAGGCGCAGCTCACGACCTTCTCGGAAGCGGCGGCGATCCTGCCGACCTCAGGCTCGGTCTATGACTACATCGCCTGCGGCATGGGGCGCTTTTTTGCCATTACCGGCGCGCTGTCGGCCTACCTGATTGTGCATATCTTTGCCGGTACCGCCGAAACCATACTCTCCGGCATCATGGCGCTGGTGAATTTCGAGCACCTCAACACCCTGATGGAAACCCACAATGCCTCCTGGATGGTCGGGGTTGGGCTGGTGATCGTGTTCGGCATACTCAACGCTTTTGGCATTGAGGCGTTCGGTAAAGCGGAAATTGTGCTGACCTTCGCCATGTGGAGCACGTTGGTGATCTTTGGCATTGCCGGGTTGCTTTCACCGCATGCCGTGCCGCTGGAAGGCTGGTTCGGTCGCACTCTGAGCCTGAACGATCCGTTCGCGGTGTTCAGCCTGATCGGCATGGCGATGTTCATGTTCGTCGGCTGCGAACTGGTCACGCCGATGGCGCCGGAGATCAAACGCTCCGCCAGCGTCATTCCGCGTGCCATGTCGCTGGGGCTGTGCGGCGTGGCGATGTGCATGGCCTTATACGGCGCGGCGCTCAGCCACCAGGTGGAAAACGTGCTGGTGGATGCCGCCAACGGCGTTCATCTGCTGGACACGCCGATGGCCATTCCGGCCTTTGCCGGCCAGGTGATGGGCGAGTTCGGCAAATATTGGTTGGGCATTGGCCTGCTGTTGGCCGGGGCGGCGACCATCAACACGCTGATGGCCGCGGTGCCACGTATTCTTTATGGCATGGCGCTGGACGGCGCGCTGCCACGCATCTTCGCTTACCTGCACCCGCGTTTTAAAACTCCGGTGGTGGGGATTTTGGTGGCGGTACTGATCCCCTGTGTGCACGCGTTTGCCATCCAGGGCAATCTCGACCGCATCATTCCGCTGGTGCTGGCGGCGGTGTGCGCCTGGGGCGTTGCCTACCTGCTGGTGACCTGCTCGGTGGTGATCCTGCGTGTTCGCCGCCCGGATCTGCCGCGTGCTTACAAGTCGCCGTGGTTCCCGCTGCCGCAAATCGTCTCCAGCGTTGGCATCGTGCTGGCGATTATCTATATCACTCCGCCGGGCATGAACCCGCGCGCGGTGTATATCCCTTTCAGCATCATGATTGGCCTGACAGCAGCTTACGCGCTGTTCTGGACCCTGTGCGTGCAGAAGGTCAACCCGTTCAAACCGGTGCCGGTCGAGCAGGTGCTGGAAACCGCCTTTGCCAAAGCAGAAGGCGAGGAGGCGCAGTTTGATCGGCTTACTTCCCTCACTTAACCGTTTCTGGCAGCGCGCACCGGCGGGTTATCAGCCGGGCGTCACCCTCAGCCGCCTGGCGAACAACCTGCAACCCTACGCCTGCGAGCGTCTGGCGCCGTGCCTGCTGCGGCTGACGTTAGCGCAAGGGCCGGTGATCGACATCAGTGAACAGGCCAGTGCGTTGTTTATGGCACATATCGTCAGCCACCGCTTTCAACTGCAGGGGAACTGCACGCTGAAAGAGCCGCTGACGCTGTGCATCACCGCCGGGGGATGGCTGCGGCGCAATGGGGTGGTGTATCGCGCCGCCCGCAATGACGCAGCGGCGCAGCGGGTGATTGCTGCCTTTCAGCGCTATCCACAAGTTGGCCAAACGCTGGCACAGCTGGATTTCCGCCGCATTCAACTGACGCTGGTTGCCGGACACTGGCGACTGGAGATCGAACATTTTGCCGCTTCGGAAGTGGTCAGCCGTTTGCCTGCCGGTCGTCGCTATCTGCGGTTGGAGCCGGAGCAACGGCGATTGCTGCTCAGCAGCCTGCTGATGATCGGCCAATTGATGGAGAGAATCGATGAATAGAGTGGTAGTGATTACCGGCGGTGGCACCGGCGTGGGCGCCGCCTGTGCCCGGTTACTGGCGGCCCAGGGCGATCGGGTATTTATCATCGGTCGTCGTCCTGAACCACTGACCGCACTGGCGGATGAGATCGGCGCGCAGGCGTTGGTCGGCGACGCCGCCAGTGGTGAATGTTGGCAAACCCTGCTGATGCCGGCCATTTTGCAACAGGCCGGGCGTATCGACTGCCTGATCGGTAGCGCCGGCGGTATGGGATTCAAACGCATTACCGACATGACCGACCAACAATGGCAGCAGGCGATGGACAGCAATCTCAACAGCGCATTTGCCAGTGCTCGCGCCTGTTTGCCGGAGCTGATGAAAACCGGCGGTAACCTGCTGTTTGTCGCTTCTATCGCCTCGTTGGCCGCCGGGCCGGAAGTTTGCGGTTACGTCACCGCCAAGCATGCGTTGATCGGGCTGATGCGTTCCATCGCTCGTGATTACGGTCCGCAGGGGGTGCGCGCCAACGCGGTGTGCCCTGGCTGGGTCACCACGCCGATGGCGGATGAAGAGATGCAGTTGCTGATGGACGCCCATCAGATTTCGCTGGCGCAGGCTTATCAGATGGTCTGCCGCGACGTGCCGTTGCGTCGTCCGGCCAGCGCTGAAGAAATCGCCGGCATCTGCCGTTTTCTCTGTTCGGCAGAGGCATCGATCATTACCGGCGCGGCGCTGGTGGCCGACGGCGGTTCAACCATCGTCGACGTGCCGACATTGGCTTTCACTTCCCTTTAAGGAGCATCAAATGAGTTCAGAAGCGGTATTTATTCAGGTGGGCGCGCTGGCGGAAGGCTTTGCCCCGCACAGCAATACGCTGGAACCACAGCACGGCCTTAGCGGCACTACGCTGGCATTGCGCTTTGCCGACGGGGAAACGCTGAGCTGTCATTTCGTCGATCAGCAGACGCTGAGCTGGGGTGAGTACCGGGGCATTGCTTATCGTGCCACCAGCATTCGCCCCGGCATTCTGTTTATCGATTTTCTCGATCCTGCGCAGGACAACGCCAGTATTACGCTGGTGTGCGATCGCAATCAGGGCAATTTCACCGCAGTCTACGGCCAGTTGCCGGATGAGCAGCAGACACGACTGGATGCCTTCAGCCGGGTTGAGCAGGGGTTGCCGCTGACGGCGGTCAAGGCGGAGTTCCACTTTGGCACGCTGGATGATGCCACCGTTGCGCCGCCACAGTTCACCGATGAGTTAATCGGCATGCGCAATATGTATACCTACAGCCCGACCGAACGCTATGAGCACATTTACCTGAACGACAATTTCTATGCCTGGCAGTGCCTGGACGGGGTGGAGAAAGGGCTGGCGGATGTCGATCGCTGCCACTACGTGAAGGTGGCCGAACAGCTCTACCTGTTCGTCTGGCGTGAGAAGATTGTGCCGACGCTGGGCGTGGTGATGATCGATCTGCAGGGCATGCGCACCGACGGCAAGATCCTCGGTTATCAGGGCAGTGACTTCAATGCGCTGAGCAATTTTGCCGTGGGTGCCCACGCCCAGGTGCTGAATACCACGCGTCATCCACGGGGATAGGCCGATGAAGACACCTTATGCGGCCGATGCCTTTAGCGGCCAGGTGGTGCTGGTGACCGGCGGAGCGCAGGGTATTGGGCTGGCGATTGTCAGCGCCTTTGCCCGGCTGGGGGCCACGGTGGTACTGGCGGATCTGCAACTGCAGAAGGCGCAGGATGAGGCGGAAATACTGCAACAACAAGGTTGGCGGGTGCAGGCAATGGCCTGTGATCTGGCCGATCCGGGGCAGATTGCCGAACGGGTGGCAGAGGTAGGCCAGCGGTATCAGCGGCTGGACGTGGTCGTCCACAACGCGGCCTACTTCCCGCTAACTCCCTTCGCCGAGATTGACGCGGTGCTGTTGCAACGCACGCTGAGCGTCAATTTGATGGCTCCGTTTTTTCTGGCTCAGGCGGCGTTGCCGTGGATGCAGCGTCAGGGCGGTGGCAGTATTCTGGTGACCTCGTCGGTCACCGGGCCGCGGGTGGCTTATCCGGGGCTGGCACACTATGCCGCCTCGAAAGCCGGGGTGAACGGTTTTATTCGCGCGGCGGCGCTGGAGTTGGCGGGGGCGGGGATACGGGTCAACGGCGTGGAGCCGGGGATGATCCGCACACCGGCGATGGCCAATCTGGGGGGCGCTGCGGTCAATCAGGCGATTGCCGCAGCGGTACCGCTCGGGCGGCTGGGAGAGCCGGAAGACATTGCGGCGGCGATGGTGTTTCTCGCCTCACCGGCGGCGGCCTATATCACCGGCCAAACGCTGGTGGTGGACGGCGGCGCGTTACTCCCCGAGGCTCATCCTCTTCTTTCTTGACGTTGCAGCGTTGTTGGCTGCATGCGCTCACCCCAGTCACTTACTTAAGTAAGTGACTGGGGACTCACGCCCTGGCCGCCTGGCCGCAACGCCAATTAATTAGAGGATGATAATCGGAAGGATCATTTCTTTGCAGGATGGGCGGTCACGTTGGCGGGCAGTTTGTCGCCAAGCCGGATCAGTTCGTCCAGCAGCGTCATCAGTTGTTCCATCTTCTGCTGCGAAAACGCGGCTTCAATCTCACCGTAGCCCTGCTCCACCTGATGGCGTGCCACTTCATACAGCTCCTGGCCTTGCTGGGTCAGCGAAACGTACAGCTTGCGCTGATCGTTAACCGGCTTCAGGCGGAAGATCAGTTTATCGCGCTCCATGCGCGACAAAATGCCGGTCAGGCTGGGGCGCAGAATGCAGGTTTCCGCCGCCAATTCGTGGAACTCAATTGAACGGCTGTTGGCCAGTACGCGAATGATGCGCCATTGCTGTTCCGTCAGGTTATGACTTTTCAGAAACGGGCGGAAAAACCCCATGGCGGTTTCACGCGCCTGCAGCAGGGCAATGGTTAAAGATTCATGCATAGATTTGGCCTTAGCTATCAAGGTGTTCGTTATTCCGGTGCCGAACGCAGGGATGCAATGGACGGCCTGAATTTATTAATAACTTAATAGTAGCCAAGTTTACCCCGACGGATAAAGCGAAAATGTAGCTACGGGTGGAAAAATCGCCTGAAATTGATTAATACGTTGAATAATCACGCTAATGTTCGCGACTTGTGAATATTTTGTTATCACGATCACAAATCAACCCACCCGCGTTGCGTAAAAGCTGAACAGCGTATAAAAGTAATCATTAACATATTAATGAATGCCGGTTGTCATGTTCTGTCATTGAAAGGAGTTTGCATGAAAGGCACTGTATTTTCCGTCGCGTTGAATCACCGCAGCCAGATGGATGCCTGGGATCAGGCGTTCCATCAGCCACCTTATAAAACCCCACCCAAGACCCCGGTGTGGTTTATCAAACCGCGTAATACCTACCTCGCCAACGGCGGGGCGATCCCGTTTCCTGCCGGTGAGCAAGTGCAGAGCGGCGCGACGCTGGCGGTGGTGATTGGTAATACCGCGCGCAAGGTGCCGGCCGAACGGGTGGCCGACTATCTGGCCGGTTATGCGCTGGCCAATGACATCAGCCTGCCGGAAAGCAGCTTTTACCGCCCGGCGATCAAAGCGAAATGCCGCGACGGTTTCTGTCCGCTGGGGGATCTCGGCCAGTTGGCGACCACTGGAAAACTGGAAATCATCACCGAAATCAATGGCGTGGAACAAGATCGCTGGTCAACGGCCGATCTGCTGCGTTCGGTGCCGGAACTGATCGCCGCCATCAGCGACTTTATTACCCTGCAGCCGGGTGACGCGGTGCTGATCGGCACGCCGCACCAGCGGGTGGAGATTAAACCCGGGGACGAAGTGACGGTGCGTGCCGCCGGTCTGCCGACCCTGACCAACCGCGTGACGCAGGCAGGAGAAGCATCATGAAACACGCCCGTATTCGCCATCATGGCCAAATTGTTAACGTCAACGTCGACGATCAACTGCGTGTCACTCTGCCGGACGGCAGCGTTGTCGATGAGTTGGACGTCGAGTGGTTGCCACCGGCGCAAGGCACGGTGTTTGCCCTGGGCCTGAATTATGCCGACCACGCCAGCGAGCTGGAATTCAAGGCACCGGAAGAACCGCTGGTGTTCCTGAAGGCACCGAACACCCTGACCGGGCATCGCCAGGTGTCGGTACGCCCTGCCGACGTTGAGTATATGCACTACGAAGCCGAGCTGGTGGCGGTGATCGGCAAAACCGCGCGCAATGTCAGCCGCGAAAACGCCATGGACTATGTGGCGGGTTACACCCTGTGTAACGACTACGCCATCCGCGACTATCTGGAAAATTACTATCGCCCGAATCTGCGGGTGAAAAGCCGCGACACCCTGACGCCAATCGGCCCGTACATTGTCGATCGCGATGATATTGCCGACCCGCACCGTTTGGCACTCAGCACTTACGTCAACGGTGAACTGCGTCAGCGCGGCAGCACTGGCGACATGATTTTTGATATCCCCTATTTGATCAGCTACCTGAGCGAATTTATGACGCTGCAACCGGGTGACATGATCGCCACCGGTACCCCGAAAGGCTTGGCAGACGTGCAGCCGGGTGACGAAGTGGTGGTGGAGATCGAGGGCATCGGCCGTCTGGTTAACCACATCATCAGTGAAAAAGATTACGAGGAAAGCCTGCGATGAAAACCATCAACCATTGGATTAACGGTAAAAACGTAGCCAGCAAAGAGTACTTCACTACCACCAACCCGGCCAACGGCGAGGTGCTGGCGGAAGTGGCGTCCGGCGGACAGCTGGAGATCGACCAGGCGGTGGCCGCCGCCAAGGCCGCCTTCCCGAAATGGGCCAATACGCCAATGAAAGAGCGTGCGCGCCTGATGCGTCGCCTGGGTGAACTGATCGACGAGAACGTACCGCAGATCGCCGAGATGGAAACGGCCGACACCGGTCTGCCGATCCACCAAACCAAAAACGTGCTGATCCCACGCGCCTCGCACAACTTTGAGTTCTTCGCCGAGATCTGCCAGCAGATGAACGGCCGCACCTACCCGGTGGACGACAAGATGCTCAACTACACGCTGATCCAGCCGGTCGGGGTCTGTGCGCTGGTGTCGCCGTGGAACGTGCCTTTCATGACCGCCACCTGGAAAACCGCGCCCTGCCTGGCATTGGGCAACACCGCGGTGCTGAAAATGTCCGAGCTGTCACCGCTGACCGCCGATCGTCTGGGCGAACTGGCGCTGGAAGCCGGTATTCCGACCGGGGTGCTCAACGTGGTGCAGGGTTACGGCTCTACCGCCGGGGATGCGCTGGTGCGCCATAAAGACGTGCGCGCCGTGTCCTTTACCGGCGGCACCGCCACCGGTCGCCGGATTATTGAAAGCGCCGGGCTGAAGAAGTTTTCCATGGAGCTGGGCGGTAAATCGCCGGTGCTGATTTTTGAGGATGCCGACATTGAACGTGCGCTGGACGCCGCGCTGTTCACCATTTTCTCGATCAACGGTGAACGCTGCACCGCCGGTTCTCGCATCTTTATTCAGGAGAGCATCTACCCGGAATTCGTCAAACGCTTCGCCGAGCGCGCCAACCGCCTGCGAGTGGGGGATCCGCAAGATCCCAATACCCAGGTCGGAGCGTTGATCAGCCCGCAGCACTGGGAAAAAGTTTCCGGCTATATCCGCCTTGGCATCGAGGAAGGGGCAACTCTGCTGGCCGGCGGCCCGGATAAACCGGCCGGTCTGAGCCACGGCAACTTCCTGCGCCCAACGGTGCTGGCGGATGTCGACAACCGGATGCGTATCGCGCAGGAGGAGATTTTCGGGCCGGTGGCCTGCCTGCTGCCGTTCAAATCAGAAGAAGACGGCCTGCGCATGGCCAACGACGTGGAATACGGCCTGGCGTCGTATATCTGGACGCAGGATGTGAGCAAGGTGCTGCGTCTGGCCCGCAATATTGAAGCGGGCATGGTTTTCGTTAACACCCAAAACGTACGCGATCTGCGCCAGCCGTTTGGCGGCGTGAAATCCTCCGGTACCGGCCGTGAAGGCGGGGAATACAGCTTCGAAGTGTTTGCCGAGATGAAGAACGTGTGTATTTCCATGGGTGATCACCCGATCCCACGCTGGGGCGTTTAAGTCTGCCCCGGCACTGTTTCACGGAATCATTTTTTGTTTCATGTGAGGTTGTATGGGTAAGTTAGCTTTGGCCGCCAAGATTACGCATGTTCCATCGATGTATCTGTCGGAAATGCCAGGAAAAAACCACGGTTGCCGTCAGTCGGCGATCGACGGTCATAAAGAGATCAGCGCGCGCTGCCGCGAAATGGGCGTCGACACCATTATCGTATTCGACACCCACTGGCTGGTGAACAGTGCCTATCACATCAACTGCAGCCCGCATTTCGAAGGGCTGTATACCAGTAATGAACTGCCGCACTTCATCCGCGACATGACCTACGAATACGAAGGCAACCCGGCGCTGGGGCAGTTGATCGCCGCGGAAGCCTGCAAACTCGGGGTGCGTGCCAAGGCGCATGAGATCCCAAGTCTGAAGCTGGAATACGGCACGCTGGTGCCGATGCGCTACATGAACAGCGACAAACATTTCAAGGTGATTTCGATTTCGGCGTTTTGCACCGTACATGACTTTGCCGACAGCCGTCGGCTGGGTGAAGCGATCAAAACCGCGATTGAGAAATACGACGGCACGGTGGCGGTATTGGCCAGCGGTTCGCTTTCACATCGCTTTATCGACGACCAGCGTGCCGAAGAAGGCATGAACAGCTATACCCGCCAGTTTGACCAGCAGATGGACGAACGGGTGGTCAAGCTGTGGGAGGAAGGGCGCTTCCGCGAGTTTTGCGAAATGCTGCCGGAGTACGCCGACTACTGTTACGGCGAAGGCAACATGCATGACACCGTGATGCTGCTCGGCCTGCTGGGGTGGGACAAATATGACGGCAAGGTGGAGTTCATTACCCCGCTGTTCGCCAGTTCCGGCACCGGGCAGGTTAACGCCGTGTTCCCGCTGCCGGCCGAAGCCTGAGGAGCCGCCATGCCCCATTTTTACGCTGAATGTACCGACAACATCCGCCGTGAGGCGGATTTACCCGCGCTGTTCGCCAAGGTCAATCAGGCGCTGGCGGACACCGGGATTTTCCCACTGGCCGGGGTGCGCAGCCGTGCTATCTGGCTGGATACCTGGCAGATGGCCGACGGCCGGCGGGATTATGCTTTCGTGCATATGACGCTGAAGATTGGCCACGGCCGCAGCCTGGAAAGCCGTGAACAGGTGGGGGCGATGCTGTTCACGCTGATCACCGAGCACTTCGCCGAGCTGATGGCTAACCGCTTTCTGGCGCTGTCGTTCGCCATGGAAGAGCTGGATCCGGTGCTGAACTACAAGCAAAACAATGTCCACGCGCTATTCCGTAAAGAGTAAGGGGCCGTCAATGTTGGATAAAGAGCTGGTTAGCCGTGCCGTGCAACGTTTGCATCAGGCGGAGCAGAACCGTGAGCAGATCCGCGCGCTGTCGCTGGATCATCCCGAGATCTCCATCGAAGACGCCTATGCCATTCAGCGGCAGTGGGTGGCGCTGAAAATCGCCGAAGGCCGCACCTTGAAGGGCCATAAAATCGGCCTGACGTCGCGCGCCATGCAGGTCAGTTCGCAGATCACTGAACCGGATTTCGGTGCGTTGCTGGATGACATGTTTTTTAACGACGGAAGCGATATTCCGATCGATCGCTTTATCGTGCCGCGCGTTGAGGTCGAGCTGGCGTTTGTGCTGGCCAAGCCATTGCGTGGGCCGAACTGCACGCTGTTTGACGTCTACAACGCCACCGATTACATCATTCCGGCGCTGGAGATCATCGATGCACGTAGCCATAACGTCGACCCTGAAACTCAGCGCCCGCGCAAAGTGTTCGACACCATTTCCGATAACGCCGCTAACGCCGGTGTGGTGATGGGCGGCCGGCCAATCAAACCGGACGCGTTGGATCTGCGTTGGATCAGTGCGCTGCTGTACCGCAACGGGGTGATCGAAGAGTCCGGCGTCGCAGCGGCGGTGTTGAACCATCCGGCCAACGGCGTGGCCTGGCTGGCCAACAAGCTGTTCCCCTATGACGTGGAACTGGAAGCCGGACAGGTGATCCTCGGCGGCTCCTTTACCCGGCCGGTAGCGGCACGACGCGGCGATACCTTCCATGCCGATTACGGCCCGATGGGCTGCATTAGCTGCCGGTTTGTTTGATTTCCCCCTCAGGGAGGGGAAAACACCATGGAGAACAAAATGTTAACCAACGTTTTTAAGCAGGCGCTGCAGGAAAAACGCCCGCAGATTGGCCTGTGGCTGGGGTTGTGCAGCAGCTACAGCGCCGAACTGCTGGCCGGTTCCGGTTTTGACTGGTTGTTGATCGACGGCGAACACGCGCCCAACAACGTGCAAACGGTGCTGGGGCAGTTACAGGCGATTGCGCCTTACCCGAGTCAGCCAGTGGTGCGCCCGGCATGGAATGACGCGGTGTTGATCAAGCAACTGCTGGATATCGGCGTGCAGACGCTGCTGATCCCGATGATCCAGAACGCCGAACAGGCACGTGATGCGGTGCGCGCTACCCGTTATCCACCGCACGGCATACGCGGTGTTGGCAGCGCGCTGGCGCGTGCCTCACGCTGGAACCGGGTGCCGGATTATTTGCAACAGGCCGACGCGCAGATGTGCGTATTGGTGCAGATCGAAACCCGTGAGGCGGTGAAAAACCTGGATGAGATCCTGCAGGTGGAAGGGGTCGATGGGGTGTTTATCGGTCCGGCAGATCTGAGTGCCGATATGGGGTATGCCGGCAATCCACAGCAACCGGAGGTGCAACGCACCATCGACGATGCCATTGCGCGCATCAGCGCTGCCGGCAAGGCACCGGGCATTCTGACCGCTAACCCGGAGCTGGCGCAGCATTACCTGGCGTCCGGCGCGCTGTTTGTCGCGGTCGGGGTAGATACCACCCTGCTGGCGCGGGCGGCAGAATCCCTGGCCGGTCGCTTTAAGCAGCAACAGCCTCCCGTGCAATCACCGGGCGTTTATTAGGTTGCAGGACGCAATCTTACTGGAGACACCATGAGCAACGTCGATTCGCTGCCGCCGGTTAACCCGGCGCAGCAACATAAAGCGTTAACCGCCACCGAGCAATCGGTGATTAAAAAGTTATTTCGGCGACTGATTATTTTCCTGTTTGTGCTGTTTGTTTTCTCTTTCCTCGACCGCATCAATATCGGTTTCGCCGGGTTAACCATGGGCAAGGATCTCGGCCTCAGCTCGACCATGTTCGGTCTGGCGGCGACCCTGTTCTACGTCACCTATGTGATCTTCGGTATCCCGAGCAATATCATGCTGGGGATCGTCGGGGCACGGCGTTGGATCGCCACCATTATGGTGCTGTGGGGCATCGCCTCGACCTGCACTCTGTTCGCCACCGGGCCGACCAGCCTGTATGTGCTGCGGATGATCGTCGGCATCACCGAAGCCGGTTTTCTGCCAGGGATTCTGGTGTATCTCACCTACTGGTTCCCGGCGTTTTACCGCGCCCGGGCCAATGCGCTGTTTATGATCGCCATGCCGGTAACCATGGCGATTGGCTCGCTGGTGTCAGGCTATATTCTGGCGCTGGACGGGCTGATGAACCTCAAGGGCTGGCAATGGCTGTTCCTGGTGGAGGGCATTCCTTCGGTGCTGTTGGGTGTGGTGGTGTGGTTCTACCTGGACGATACTCCGGCCAAGGCCAAATGGCTGACCGACGAAGAAAAAACCAGTCTGAAAGCCATGATGGACGCCGACAAGTTGCAACTGGTGCAGCCCAATGGGCCGGGTAGCCATCGGGCTATGCAGCAGCGCAATCTGTGGCGAGAAATCTTCACCCCGATTGTGCTGATGTACACGTTGGCCTATTTCTGCCTGACCAACACCCTGAGCGCCATCAACATCTGGACGCCGCAGATCCTGCAGAGCTTCAACCAGGGCAGCAGCAACATTGTGATCGGTATTTTGGCGGCGATCCCGCAGATCTGTACCATTGCCGGGATGATTTGGTGGAGTAAAAGATCGGATCGACTACAGGAGCGCAAGCACCATACCGCGTTGCCGTACCTGTTTGCCGCCGCGGGTTGGTTGCTGGCTTCTGCCACCGATCACAGCATGATCCAACTGCTGGGGATCGTCATGGCTTCTGTCGGCTCGTTCACGGCTATGGCGATCTTCTGGACTACGCCGGATCAGTCGATCAGCCTGGAGGCGCGGGCGATCGGGATCGCGGTGATCAACGCCACCGGCAACATAGGATCGGCGGTCAGCCCGTTATTGATCGGCTGGTTTAAGGATCTGACCGGTAGCTTTAACTCCGGGCTGTACTTTGTTTCGGCACTGCTGATCATCGGCGCGTTGATCGTCTGGCGTATCCCGATGCAAAGTTCACGTCCACGGGCCACGCCTTAGTGAGGACAGTTTGCGGGCGCGGTATGCGGCGCCCCTTACCGGGGGAATGAGGTCATTACATGCAGAAAAGTACCGGTTTTATCGCCAACATCGATATCTGCAAAGAGTACGATGCGCGTTACGCCACGGATGAAGTGCATTATGAAACCTTTGCCGGGCTGGCGGCCTTTTTTGGCCGCGATATGCAGGTGCACTGGCACGACCGCTTCTTCCAGGTGCATTTTCTGGAGACCGGCAAGATTGAGCTGCAGTTGGACGATCAGCATTATTCGGTGCAGGCACCGCTGTTTATCCTGACACCGCCCTCGGTGCCGCATGCCTTCTTCACCGAGCCGGACAGCGACGGTCACGTGCTGACGGTGCGTCAGGAGTTGATCTGGCCCCTGCTGGAACGGCTGTACCCCGGCAGCAATCTGGCAATGGATATGCCGGGTATTTGTCTGTCGATGGCCGACGCGCCGCAGGAACTGACGGCGCTCAGCCATTACTGGGCGTTGATCCGGCGTGAGTTCGGCCAGCGTTTGGCCGGCCGCGAACAGACGCTGGCGTTGCTGGCACAGGCGGTGTTGACCCTGCTGTTGCGCAATGCCTCGCTGGAGGATTCCGCCACCAGTGGGGTGCGCGGCGAGCTGAAATTGTTCCAGCGTTTCAACCGGATGGTGGACGAACGCTTCCGCGATCACCTGCCGGTACCGGACTATGCCCAGGCGCTGGGCGTCACCGAATCCAGACTCAACGACCTGTGCCGGCGTTTCGCCAATCAGCCGCCCAAACGACTGATATTCGATCGCCTGCTGCGTGAGGCCAAACGCATGCTGCTGTTCAGTGCCTGCACGGTGCATGAAACCGCTTATAGCCTGGGTTTTAAGGATCCGGCCTATTTCGCTCGCTTTTTCAATCGGCTGGAAGGCTGTTCCCCCTCGACCTACCGCGCTGCACAACATTCCCTTTCGTAAGCTGGATCACAGTTTGCCGCTAAAGCGGCAAACCTGCCTGAAAAGTACCGGCGATTGCCGCAAAAGTCTCTTCTCGAAACCGGCGTTGGGGGCTTCAATTAAGCAACCAAAAGAAAACATTATTTTAACAAGTGGCCGAACCCACGGCCCCTAAAATACCGATTACGAGGAAGACTAAAATGAAACCTGAAGACTTTCGTGCTGACAACAAACGCCCGTTCACCGGTGACGAATACCTGAAGAGCTTGCAGGACGGCCGTGAAATTTATATCTATGGCGAGCGGGTGAAAGACGTGACTACCCATCCGGCATTCCGTAATGCGGCGGCCTCGGTCGGTCAACTGTACGACTCATTGCATGACCCGGTTAGCCAGGACCGCCTGTGCTGGGGTACCGATACCGGCAACGGCGGCTACACCCACAAATTCTTCCGTTATGCCCGCAGCCCGGAAGAGCTGCGTCAGCAGCGTGACGCCATCGCCGACTGGTCGCGTCAGAGCTACGGCTGGATGGGGCGCACCCCGGACTACAAAGCGGCCTTCGGTTCCGCGCTGGGCGCTAATCCCGAGTTTTACGGCCAGTTCGCCGACAACGCCCGCCACTGGTACAAACGCATTCAGGAAACCGGGCTGTACTTTAACCACGCTATCGTCAACCCGCCGATTGACCGCCACAAGCCGGTCAACGAAGTGAAAGACGTGTTTATTCAGGTGGAGAAAGAGACCGACGCCGGCATTATCGTCAGCGGTGCCAAGGTGGTAGCGACCAACTCGGCGCTGACCCACTACAACTTTATCGGCTTCGGTTCGGCCCAGGTGATGGGCGATAACCCGGATTTCGCGCTGATGTTTGTCGCACCTATGGATGCCGAAGGGGTGAAACTGATCTCCCGCGCCTCCTATGAACTGGTGGCCGGTGCCACTGGATCGCCGTTCGATTACCCGCTATCGAGCCGTTTTGATGAGAACGATGCGATCCTGATTATGGATCATGTGTTGATCCCATGGGAAAACGTGCTGATCTACCGTGATTTTGACCGTTGTCGTCGCTGGAGCACCGAAGGGGGATTTGCTCGCCTGTTCCCGTTACAAGCCTGTGTTCGCCTGGCGGTGAAGATGGACTTTATCACTGCGCTGCTGCAAAAGAGCCTGTCCTGTACCGGGGTGCTGGAGTTCCGTGGCGTGCAGGCCGATCTGGGCGAAGTGGTAGCCTGGCGCAATCTGTTCTGGTCGCTGACCGATGCGATGTGTGCCGAAGCCACCAAGTGGGAAAATGGCGCTTATCTGCCGGATTCCGCTGCACTACAGACTTACCGCGTGATGGCACCAATGGCCTACGCCAAGGTGAAGAACATCATCGAAAAGAACGTCACCAGCGGCCTGATTTACCTGCCGTCCAGCGTGCGTGACATGAATAACCCGGAGATCGACAAGTACCTGTCCCGCTATGTGCGCGGATCCGACGGTATGGATCACGTCGAGCGCATCAAGATCCTCAAGCTGATGTGGGATGCGATCGGCAGTGAGTTCGGTGGTCGTCACGAACTGTATGAGATCAACTATGCCGGCAGCCAGGATGAGATCCGCCTGCAGTGCCTGCGTCAGGCGCAGGGATCCGGCACCATGGGCAAGATGATGGAGATGGTCGACAAATGCCTGTCCGACTACGACCAGCACGGCTGGAAAGTGCCGCATCTGCATAACAATGACGACATTAATCAGTTGGATAGACTGCTTAAGTGATCTGCAAGGAGGTTTGTATGTCTCAGGAAAATGAACACCGTCTGCTGTTTCGCGACGCTATGGCCAGCCTGTCCGCAGCGGTGAATATCGTCACAACCGACGGCCCGGCGGGGCGTTGTGGTATCACTGCCACTGCGGTGTGCTCGGTGACCGATACACCACCGACGCTGCTGGTGTGCATAAACCGCAACAGCGCGATGAACCCGGTATTTCAGGCCAATCAGCGGCTGTGCGTCAACGTGTTGAACCATGAGCAGGAGCTGATGGCACGCCACTTTGCCGGTATGACCGAGGTCAGCATGGAAGAACGTTTTCGTCTGGATGACTGGCAGAGCGGCACGCTGGGACAGCCGGTGCTGCGTAACACGCTGGCCAGCCTGGAAGGGGAGATCGAGCAGATCCAGAGCATCGGCACCCATCAAGTGTATCTGGTGCAGATCCGCCAGATCGTGGTAAGCGCGGCCGGCAACGGGCTGATCTACTTCAAGCGCAACTTCCATCCGGTGATGCACGAAAGACTGGCTCTGGCCTGACATTCATGGGGCGCAGCTCACTGCTGCGCCCCATGGCATTAACTTTTATTCGCCGCCAAATCACTTACCAGCCGGTTCACCGGATCGCTCATGTTGGTGAACTTGCTCAGTTCCGAGCGGGTCACCACCACAAATACCCCGACGTTTTTCTGCGGGATCATCGCCATATAGGTAATAAAGCCGCCACCCCCGCCGGTTTTCTGAATAATCCCCGGTAACTCACCGTTCGGTGCCATATACACCCAACCCAGTCCCAGCGCACTGGCTTCACCCGGTACGTCCATGCCTTTTAGCGACACCAGATCGTTACGCTGGAAATACATGGTCTGTTCGCTGGCGGCGGTCGATTTACGGGAGCCGGAAACATTGGAGGTCAGGAACTGCTGCATCCAGCGCTGCATGTCGCGCGGCGTGGAGTAAACGCCGCCGCTGCCGGCCGCGGCAGTGGTATCACGGCAGGCGCTGGGGCCGGCCGAGGCTACCATCAGGCGTGAACACTGTTCGGCGCTTGGGCTCAGGGTGGTATCGACCATGCCGAGCGGCGCGGTGATCTTTTCTTTCAGCAGGGCGCTGTAGGGTTTGCCCGCCGCGCGGGATAACGCGTCGGCCAGCAGGTCATACGCCAGATTGGAATAAGAGGCACGTACGCCCGGTGGCACCGCGACGTTGGCATGTTCCAGCCACTGCCAGCGCTGTGCCTTGGTCGGCCAGGTAAAGACCGGTGTTTTCGGCGGCTTCTTGCCCGGTTGTTCACGCGGCAGTGCGCTGGTGTGGGTTGCCAGATTCAGTAACGTGATCGGTTGGCGAGTGTTATAAGCCGGGACGTAAGCGCCCTGTGGGGCGTATTTGCGCAGCGGATCGTTGAGCTTGACCCGGCCTTCTGCCGCCATCTTGACCATCACTTCGCTGGTCATCAGCTTGGTGATAGAGGCGATGCGGATCAGGGAATCCGGGCGTGGGCGCAGATTATTGCCGGGTTTGGTGTCGCCAAAACTGCGGTTAACCACCTGATTACCGTCGATCACCACCAGCGCCATCCCGGTGGCACCGCTGTTGTAGAAAATATGTTCAGCATACTGGTCGACAATTTGCGAGGCCAGTTGCGGTGCGGCGGCCAGCGCGGCCAGCGGGGCGGCACACAGGCTCAGCGCCAGCAATGAAGCGGAGAAAGAGTTCTTCAACGGTTGTTATCCATTTTAAAAGGCAACAGGAAAAAGGCCTGAACCGGGATATGAGCCGGTTTCGTCTGTTGTCAGTGTAATGTGCCTCGGCCCTGGCTGCATGTGGAAAAAAGAGCGGTTTGATAAATAATTTTCTGCCGCCCTGATGATGCCGAATCGACTTACTGTGCGCGGGTGAAAATGGCGATCACCTGATCCAGATGGGCCTTCATTGCCTTGCGCGCACCGCGCACGTCACGCGCTTCGATCGCCGCTAAAATGGCCTGATGTTCCTGCTCGGAACGGTGTGACATATCGTCCGGCGTATAGTTGCGCTGCAGTACGCGGAACATGCTGCCATAGCGGTGGCCGAGCAGGTGACCGATGATAAAGGCGTAGGCCGGGTTGCCGCTGGCCTGGGCGATGCGGATATGGAACAACCGGTCACCGGGGTGGGTGGCCGATCCTTCACGGTTATCACGGCAGTTTTGTTCGTAGGCGGCACGGATGCCTGTCAGCTCCTGGTCAGTAGCATGGCGGGCGGCCAGCGCGGCGGTTTCCGGTTCGATCAATAAACGGGTTTGCAGCAGTGAGAAGGGCGGCAGCTCGGCATTAAAATCCAGCTCGATATTCAGCTCATCGTCGATTTCTGCCCACTGACCGCGTCCGGCCTGTGCCATCACCGGTTCCTGCGAAATCATTACCGGCGTCTGTGCCCGGACGATCACCCCATTGCCGACTTTGACATCCACCAGACCAATCACTTCGAGTGCGATCAGCGCCTCACGCACGGAGGCCCGGCTGACCTGTAACTGCTGGGCCAGATCCCGCTCGGACGGCAGGCGGCTGCCTGGTGGAAATTCATTATTATCGATGAGCCGTTTCAGTTGATCAGCTATCTGCCTGTAAATACGGGGGTTTTCCAGTCTGGTGATCGGCATTTTTTACCTTAGGCTATTCGAAGTTAAGTGATGCTGCGCACAAATATTGCTCAAGCCGCTTGAGTGATCGTTATTCAAGTGTAAAAAATTGGTTAATCAAAATGCTGTTTTAAGTGTGTCTCATAACATTCTCACCAAACCATAACGCGTAAAGCGTCTTTTGTCATGTTAAAGGTCCGACCTTTAAACGCCTTTAATGGCCTGACCATTAGGCCTTTAGGCCAAGGGAGCGAAAATGAATTTAACTGGAAAACGCGTGCTGATCACCGCCGCTGGACAGGGGATTGGTTTCAGCACTGCTAGGCTGTTTGCCGATGCGGGCGCCGAGGTGATCGCCACCGATATCAACACCGAACAACTGCAGGGGCTGCCCGGTATTCGACCGATGACGCTGAACGTGACCGATACTGCGGCGATCGCCGCGGCGGCGGAAACTCTGGGGCCGATCGACGTGCTGTTCAACTGCGCCGGCGTGGTACACAGCGGCTCGATCCTCGAGTGCAGCGAAGAGCAGTGGGCGTTTGCGCTCGATCTTAATGTGACGGCGATGTTCCACATGATCCGTGCCTTCTTGCCCGGCATGCTGGCGCGCAAAAATGGTTCGATTATCAACATGTCGTCGGTCGCTTCCAGCGTGAAAGGGGTGCCGAACCGCTTCGCTTACAGCGCCAGCAAGGCGGCGGTGATCGGCCTGACGCGTTCAGTGGCGGCGGATTACGTCACCCAGGGCATCCGGTGTAACGCCATTTGCCCCGGCACGGTGGAATCACCGTCGCTGCGCCAGCGTATTGCCGAACAGGCGCGTGAGCAGGGCCTCAGCGAAGAAGAGGTGTATCAGGCGTTTGTGGCCCGCCAGCCGATTGGCCGTATTGGCACCACCGGCGAGATTGCCCAGTTGGCGCTCTATCTGGCGTCTGACGCCAGTTCCTATACCACAGGTACGGTACAGATTATTGACGGCGGCTGGAGCAACTGAGGCCCGGAACTTCAGGCGATGACGCCCGACACATTTTTCTACAGTGAGGACAGGATGAAACTTTTACGCTATGGCGCACCGGGGCAGGAACGTCCGGGAATATTAGACAGTCAGGGGCAAATCCGTGACCTTTCACAGCTTATCGCCGATCTGAGCGGTGAGGCACTGTTGCCCGCCGCTTTGGACAAATTGCGCGCGCTGGACATCAACCAACTGCCGACAGTGGCCGGACAGCCGCGTTTGGGGCCATGCGTGGGCCACATCGGCAAATTTATCTGCATTGGTCTGAATTATGCCGATCATGCGGCGGAAACCGGCGCGGCGATCCCTTCTGAGCCGGTGGTGTTCAGCAAGTGGACCAGCGCGGTGGTGGGGCCTGACGATCAGGTGCAAATCCCGCGTGACTCGCTCAAGACCGACTGGGAGGTGGAGCTGGGCGTGATCATTGGTCAGGGCGGACGCTATATCAGCGAGCAGGACGCGATGCAGCACGTCGCCGGTTACTGCGTGATTAACGACGTCTCGGAGCGTGAATTCCAAATCGAACGCGGCGGCACCTGGGACAAGGGCAAGGGGTGCGACACCTTTGGCCCCACCGGGCCCTGGCTGGTGACCGCCGATGAAATTGCCGATCCCCATCGCCTGAATCTGTGGCTGGAGGTGGACGGCAAGCGCTATCAGGACGGCAACACCAGCACCATGATTTTCCGTATTCCTCAAATCATCAGCTATCTGAGCCGCTTTATGAGCCTGCAGCCGGGCGATGTGATCTCTACCGGCACGCCACCGGGTGTCGGCATGGGACAGAAGCCAACGCCTCTCTACCTGAAAGCCGGGCAGACGATGCGTCTGGGGATTGAAGGTTTGGGTGAACAGCGTCAAACAACCGTACAAGCCTGATGGGGAGCACTGCCATGACGAAGATTACCGCACTGCGGGTTGAAGATATCCGCTTCCCCACCTCGCTGGCGCTGGACGGATCCGACGCGATGAATCCGGATCCGGATTACTCCGCTGCCTACGTGATCCTGGAGACCGATCGCGACGATCTGAGTGGTCACGGGCTGACCTTTACCATTGGCCGCGGCAATGAGATCTGTTGCGCGGCGATCCGCGCGCTGGAGCATCAGATCGTCGGGGTGTCGCTGGAAGAGATCGCCGCCGATATGGGCGCTTTCTGGCGGCGCTTTACCAGTGACAGCCAGTTGCGCTGGATCGGCCCGGACAAGGGAGCGATCCACCTGGCGACCGGGGCGGTGATCAACGCGGTTTGGGATCTGTGGGCCAAAGCTGAGGGCAAGCCGGTGTGGCGACTGGTGGCCGAGATGACCCCCGAGGAACTGGTGCGTTGCATTGATTTTCGCTACATCACCGACTGCATTACCCCGCAGGAAGCGCTCACCCTGCTCAGACAACGGGCGCAGGGCAAGGAACAGCGCCTGGAGCGGCTGCTGCAGGAGGGTTACCCCTGCTACACCACCTCCGCCGGCTGGTTGGGCTATCCGGACGACAAGCTGCGCCGGCTGTGTCAGGAAGCGGTCGATGCCGGTTTCTCTTACCTGAAGCTGAAGGTCGGGCGCGATCTGGAAGATGATATCCGTCGGGTGCGCATTGCCCGCGAGGTGATCGGCCCCGATCGTCAACTGATGATCGACGCCAACCAAGTGTGGGAAGTCAACGACGCCATTCCCTGGGTAAAGCATCTGGCATTCGCCAAACCCTGGTTTATCGAAGAACCGACCAGCCCGGATGACGTGGAAGGGCACCGCCGCATCCGCGAGGGGGTGCATCCGGTCAAGGTGGCCACCGGTGAGATGTGCCAAAACCGCATCATGTTCAAGCAGTTCATCATGCGCGAGGCGATTGACGTGGTGCAGATCGATGCCTGCCGTCTTGGTGGCGTCAACGAGGTGCTGGCGGTGATGCTGATGGCGGCCAAATACCAGCTGCCGGTATGCCCGCATGCCGGGGGCGTGGGACTGTGCGAATACGTTCAGCATCTGTCGATGATCGACTACCTGTGCATTGCCGGCACCCACGACGGGCGGGTGATCGAATACGTCGATCATCTGCATGAACATTTTGTCCACCCTTGTGAGGTCAAGGGAGCGGCCTACATGCCGCCGCTCAATCCTGGCTATTCGATTGAGATGCATGCGGCGTCGCTCGAACAATACCGGTTCCGCGATTGAACGGGCAACAGGCCATGCTGCGCATCGATGCTCATCAGCATTACTGGCATTTCCATCCGCAACGTTATCCGTGGATCAACGAGCAGATGGCGGTGTTGCGACAGGATTTTGGCCCGAAACAGCTTGAACCCCTGCTGCAACAGCACGGTTTTGACGGTGCGCTGGTGGTGCAGGCCCGCCAGTGTGAGCAGGAAACCCAGACGTTGCTGGCGCAGGCGCAGCAAAGCCAAGGCGTATGCGGCGTCGTGGGCTGGCTGGACATCACCGCTCCCCGGTTGTCGCAACAGCTGGAGCAACTGCAGCAACAACCTTTGCTGCGCGGCCTGCGTCATCTGGTGCAGGACGAACCGCAGCCGGAAGCCTGGCTGACACGGCCGGAAGTGCGGCGTGGTATGCAGGCTGTGCAGCGACAGGGGTACGTTTACGACATTTTGGTCACTCACCGCCATTTGTCGGCGGCGGCGCAGTTTGCCGCCGAACATGACGATTATTGGCTGGTGCTGGACCATTTCGGCAAACCGGATATCGCCCGGGGTGCAGAACACTGGGCGCAGCAAATCAAAGCGCTGGCAGCCTTGCCGCACGTGGTCTGCAAGCTGTCCGGGTTAATCACCGAAGCCCCCGACGGGCATTGGCAAGCCTCGCAGTTACTGCCGTTTTTTGAGGCGGCGCTGGAGGCGTTCGGTCCGCAGCGACTGATGTTCGGATCCGACTGGCCGGTGTGCCTGCTGGCCGGTGATTACGGCCAGGTTTATCAACTGAGTGAGCAGGCCATCGCCACGCTGAGTCCTTCGCAGCAGGCGGAGATTTGGGGCGGCACGGCCTGCCGAATATATGGGTTAACGGAGTCTGGTTATGGATCTGTATCTGAAAGATAAGGTGGTGATGGTGACCGGTGGTGGCTCCGGCATCGGTGCGGCTGTCTCCCAACTGCTGGCGGAAGAGGGGGCGATCCCGGTGATTGTCACTAATGCCGTGCCGGAAGCTGAGTTTTTGGCACAGCTGCGCCGGTTGCAGCCGCAAAGCACGGTGATCATCACCGATTTGTGTGAAGAGCAGGACTGCCGGCGGGCGGTGGCACAAACACAAGAAACCTTCGGCCGTATCGATGCCTTGGTGAATAACGCCGGGGTTAACGACGGCGTGGGGCTGGAAGCCGGACGCGAAGCCTTTGTCGGATCGCTGGAGAAAAACCTGATTCATTACTACCTGATGGCGCACCTGTGCCAGTCGGCGTTGCAAATCAGTAAGGGGGCCATCGTCAATATTGCCTCCAAGACCGCACTCAGCGGGCAGGGCGGCACCAGTGGCTATACCGCCGCCAAGGGCGCGGTGCTGGCTTTGACGCGTGAGTGGGCGGTATCGCTGCGCCATCAAGGCGTGCGGGTAAATGCGGTGGTGCCGGCAGAAGTGATCACGCCGCAGTACCAGCGCTGGATCAATACCTTCGAGCAGCCGGAGCAGCAGCTTGAGAAAATTACCGCGCGCATTCCTTTCGAACAGCGGATGACCACGCCGCAGGAAATCGCCAACACCGTGGTGTTTCTGATCTCATCGCGTTCGTCACACACCACCGGGCAATGGGTGTCGGTGGACGGTGGCTATCTGCATCTCGACCGGGCGATCACATGAGTGGCGCGGCGGAAACGGGGCAGCGCTTTTGTCAGGCGCTCGATCTGATCGACTCACCGACATTGATCGAGGAATACCTGGTTCACCATCAGCGTATCTGGCCGGAGATTGCCGCCCACCTGCGTGAGCACGGCATTCAGGATATGGAGATTTACCGGCTGGGTACCCGGCTGTTCATGATCGTTGAAGTCAGTAGCGGGTTCGATGCCGAGCGGTTTAACGCCGCCGGTTTGAGCAATCCCCACGTGCAGCGCTGGGAAGCCCTGATGTGGCACTACCAGGTGGCCACCCCCTGGACGCCGCAAGGCGAAAAATGGGTGGAGATGGAGCGGATATTCTCTTTGCAAAAACAATAACACTGACATCGTTACCCTACCGAGGATATATCAATGCTTGCTGAAAAAACTGCTGCCCCCCCTCAGGTGGGCGCCAAGGCGACGGCCAATCTGCGCTGGGCTTTTATTCTGGTCACCAGCCTGTTCTTTATGTGGGGGCTGTCGTATGGCCTGTTGGACGTATTAAATAAACACTTTCAGGAAACCCTGCACGTTACCAAAGCGCAATCGGGATTATTACAGGCGGCGTATTTCGGTGCCTACTTCCTGGTGGCGCTGCCCGCCGGCTATTTTATGGACAAGAAAGGCTACAAGGCCGGCATTCTGATCGGGCTGTGCCTGTATGCGCTGGGGGCATTGCTGTTTGTACCGGCGGCCTCCGCCAACAGTTTTGGCATGTTCCTGTTCGCGCTGTTTGTGATTGCCTGCGGGCTGGGTTGCCTGGAAACCGCAGCCAACCCTTATGCCACGGTATTGGGAGACGCACAGGGGGCCGAACGGCGGCTGAACCTGTCCCAGTCGTTTAATGGGTTAGGGCAGTTTATCGGCCCGATGATCGGCGGTACGCTGTTTTTCTCTGCCACCCAGGGGGCGAGCAGCGGTGACCAGAGTGCGGTGAAGATGACCTATGTGGCGATCGCCGTGCTGGTACTGCTGATTGCCTTTTTATTCAGCCGCACCCGCTTGCCGGACATCCGCGAGGAAGAGCAACCGGAGCACGGTGAAATCGCCCAGGGGCTTTGGCAGCACAAGCACTTTGTTGGCGGGGTGGTTACCCAGTTCTTCTACGTGGCGGCACAGGTTGGGGTCGGTGCGTTCTTTATTAACTACGCCACCGAACACTGGAGCGATGTTTCCAACCAAAGCGCGTCCTATTTGCTCTCCATCGCCATGATTTGCTTTATGGTGGGGCGCTTCTTCAGCACCTGGCTGATGGGCAGGGTCAAGCCGGCCACGCTGCTGATGATTTACTCGCTGGTTAACATTGTGCTGTGCGGTGTGGTCATGCTCAGTATGGATGGGATCTCGGTGGTGGCGCTGATCGCCGTATTCTTCTTTATGTCGATCATGTTCCCGACCATTTTCGCCCTCGGGGTGAAAAACATGGGTAAACACACCAAGCGCGCCAGTTCCTTTATGATCATGGCGATCGTTGGCGGTGCCATCATGCCTTACTTTATGGGGGCACTGGCGGATCGCTACAGCACCGCGTTGTCGTATTTCCTGCCGCTACTGTGCTTCGCCGTGGTGTTTGTTTACGGTCTGCAGCAGCGCCGTCGCTAAGCTCACCGCCCGCCGGCTTAGAGAGCGGCGGGCTGAATGGTGGGTGCCAGCTGAATATTATTGCGCCCGTTGTTTTTCGCCTGATATAACGCGGCGTCGGCCGCCCGGATCGCCGAGGCGACATCCAGCTTGTTCAGCGCGGAAATCCCTGCACTGAGCGTCACCGTGGTGGTTTCAAACTGATTAAAGCGATGGGGGATTTTTAATTCCTGCACCCGCTGCCGCACCCTTTCAGCCACCTGGGTGGCGTAATCCTCACTCACATTGGTCAGCAGCACCAGGAACTCTTCCCCGCCGTAGCGCACCACGATATCGCGCGAACGCACCGAATCGCGGATAGCGATGGCCACCTGCACCAGCGCCTGGTCACCCATGGTGTGACCATAGTTATCGTTATAAGCCTTGAAGTGATCGATATCGAGCAACACCACGAAATGACAGTCCGACGGAGGCGTCGGCAACATATTGATTTTATTCTCCAGACCCCGGCGGTTATAAAGCCCGGTTAAGGGATCGATCATGCTTAAATTGCTGAATCTGTCCCGTTCGTTATACAGATTCGCCACCAGCGTTTGAGTAAAGAGTTCGCTGCGTTTGAGCATCAGGTGATGGATGGAGAATGCGATAATCGGTAATACCGTAGTGAATACGATGCGCATGGTATTGTGCATACCGTCCAGTAATAGAATGACTAATGCTGATGGAACGGCATGCAGGCAAAAGGCGATAAAGTTATCGGTCAGGGCAATGGCACTGATAAAGAACATACTGAACAGACTAATTAATAGAAAACTTTGATTATTCGGCGCACAGTGCTGACTTTTAAGGTAAATATGCGCCGCCCACAGCAGGCCGAGCACGCAGGAAAATAGATTCAGTTTTTTGACGTATAACCGCGGAGACCGCAGGGTAAATAACAGTGCCGCCAGACAAAATAGCGGTATACCTATTAAAGGTAGGGTAAAAGCGGGTTTGTTTTGAAATGGGACTAATAAAGTAAATACGGAAGAGGCAGCGTTCATCAATAAAAATAAAAATAATGATAAGCGGTGTTTGCTGTTCAGCAGTTCCTGATAAGAACGCGCGTTCATACGGGGTTCACTCTTTACAATATCGATCTGTCGAAAAATTAAGGTTGCGAAAAATTCTGTCGGTGTGAATTAAACACCCGCATTGTATGGTTGTAGATTGTGATTATTAACATGCGAATAAGACTAAGAATTTTCTTATGGCAAACTATCATTTTTCAACCGCTGTGTCATCCGGGTTTGGTTGTTGCGGCGAAAATGATGCGCAGTGAAAAAAAGTGGTATATGATATTGGTTCTCATTATCACTTGAAGGGTAGGGTTATCATGATTGCGGCCATGATTACCGCGTGTGGGTTATGGGGCGTCAGTTGGTGCCTCGGCAACCGTTTGGCCAGCGCCTGGGGCGTTTTACTGCCATGCGCCTTGATGCCGTTACTGGCATTGATCAACCTGGATATGATGCAACTGCGCACGCTGATTGTGATCGCTATGCTGGCCACATTGGTGATGTTGTTCAACAGTCGTTGGCGTCACTACCTGTTGTTGCCTTCCTGCATGGCACTGGCTGGCGGATTGGCGGCGATCGGTCTGAACTTCAATCTGGGCTGAAAACGCAAAACCACGCTTTCGCGTGTTCTTCATCGTTTCTATTGGGGATTTCTTTGGGGATATTACCGGAGAGAGTTATCGATTGGTGCGAAGAGAGGGACTTGAACCCTCACGTCCGTAAGAACACTAACACCTGAAGCTAGCGCGTCTACCAATTCCGCCACCTTCGCACAGCCGATATCTTTACTTTGCTTTCGATTTATATCACCAGCTTGGTGCGAAGAGAGGGACTTGAACCCTCACGTCCGTAAGAACACTAACACCTGAAGCTAGCGCGTCTACCAATTCCGCCACCTTCGCATTGATGCTGTGCAATATAAATCATGTGGTTATTTGGTGCGAAGAGAGGGACTTGAACCCTCACGTCCGTAAGGACACTAACACCTGAAGCTAGCGCGTCTACCAATTCCGCCACCTTCGCATTCCAAGAAACATTACCGGAGTAACGTTACCACGGAGGCGAATTCTAGAGATTTTGGCGGGGACGTCAATAGTTATTTCCCCTGTTTGCGGGCGTTTGCTGGAAAAACGTCCGTTTTAGGTGATTGGTACTGCTCAAACAGCCAAATCAGCCAGTCAATCAATACCCTGACCCGGGGCGCAAGGAACCGACCGGGGGGATACATGATGTAAATGGGCATTGGCGGCGGCGGGGTGTCTGCCAGCACTTCGACTAATTCCCCTTTCTGCAGCCAGGGCGCCAGCGAGTAGTGCGCCGCCTGTATCAGCCCCATACCGGCGCGACAGCCACTGGTATAGGCGTCGGCACCGCTGACGCTCAACCTGGCGGGTAAATCGCGCAACTCCACTTTGCCGTTGCGGCAAAACTCCAGCGGGTAATTGCGATTACTGGTGAGGGAAAAATAGCCCACCGCCTGATGCTGCTGCAATTGGTCAATCGACTGGGGGGCGCCAAACGTGGCCAGATAGCTGGGAGAAGCGCAGGTCAGCTGTGGCAGCATGGCGATGCGCCGTGCCACCAGGCTGTCATCTTCGGTTTCCCAGGCGCGCAGCACGCAATCCACTCCCTCACGCAGCAAATCCACGTGGGTATCGTTGGCGCCCAATGCCAGAGTCAGATCCGGATAGCGCTGGTAAAAGTCATCCAGGGCGGGGATCACGATTTCACGCGCCAGCGAATGGGGCATATCAATGCGCACCTTGCCGGAGGGCTGCAGTTTATGGTGGCTGAACAGCGTGTCCGCCTCTTCCAGCGCACCCAGCAACTGCACGCAGCGCTGATAATACAGCGTACCTTCGCTGGTCACCTGGACCTGGCGGGTGGTGCGGATCAGCAGGCGGACGCCGAGACGCTGCTCGAGCCGCTTGAGCGCATTGCTGACTGTGGCACGTGGCAGTTGCAAGCGTTCGGCTGCCCGACTGAAGCTGCCCAGTTCGACAATGCGGGTGAAAATGCGCATGGCCTGGATCTGATCCATCTTGCCGCTCCCTATTGTTAGCGATTTAT
This sequence comes from Serratia myotis, assembly GCF_027474885.1. Classification (NCBI taxonomy): domain Bacteria; kingdom Pseudomonadati; phylum Pseudomonadota; class Gammaproteobacteria; order Enterobacterales; family Yersiniaceae; genus Serratia; species Serratia myotis. The sequence continues at coordinate 619,128 of NZ_CP099707.1, forward strand.
GAACAGTGATGAGCAATCTGCATTATTTATCTTTTCAGGGTAAACAACCAGACTCTGTTGCACCAGCACTCCGCTGAGACCAACCGCATGAGGGCAACACAATGCAACAACGTCAATTAGGTCCCAATGGCCCGATCGTTTCCGCCCTAGGTCTGGGCTGCATGGGGATGAGTGATTTTTATTCGACGGCGCAGGATGAACAAGAGGCCATCGCCACCCTGCATCGGGCGCTGGAACTGGGGGTGACCCTGCTGGACACCGCCGACATGTACGGCCCGCACACCAATGAACAGTTGATTGGCAAAGCGATCAAGGGCAAACGGCAGCAGGTCTTCCTGGCCACCAAATTTGGCATCCTGCGCGATCCGACCGATCCCAGCGCCCGGGGCGTCAGCAGTCGGCCGGAGTATATCCGTCGTTCGGTGGAGGGCAGCCTACAGCGGCTCGGGGTCGAGGTGATCGATCTTTATTACCAGCATCGCGTGGATCCTGAGGTGCCGGTCGAAGAGGTGGTTGGCACCATGGCGGATCTAATAAGCGAAGGTAAAATCCGCTACATCGGGTTGAGTGAGGCTTCGGTCGCTACGCTGGAGCGTGCGCATAAGGTACATCCGATAACCGCTTTGCAGACCGAGTATTCATTGTGGACGCGTGATGCCGAGCAAGGGGTATTGGCGGCCTGTGAGCGGCTGGGCATTGGCTTTGTTCCTTACAGTCCACTGGGCAGAGGTTTCCTGACCGGGGCGATCCAGCGGCCGGAAGATTTGGACGCCGACGACTTCCGCCGCAGCAATCCGCGCTTCCAAGGGGAAAACTTTGCCCGCAATCTGGCGCTGGTGGAGAAAGTGACCGAACTGGCCAAACAGAAAGGTGTGGCGCCGTCACAGCTGGCGTTGGCCTGGGTATTGGCGCAGGGCGAGCATATCGTGCCGATCCCGGGTACCAAGCGCCGTCGTTATCTGGAAGAGAACATTGCGGCGGCCGAATTGACGCTGAACAAGGCGGAGCTGGCGGCGATTGAGGCGGTGTTCCCGTTGCAGGCGGCGGCAGGCGCACGCTACGGCGCAGAGTCGATGACCTATATCAACGGTTAAAAAAAAGGCGCGGCGTGTGAACGCTGCGCCCGGATACCCGATACTCGCGTGTCGGGGGGAACTTATTTCTTCTTTTTGCCATCGCGTGGCGCACGGGCAACGGTTGACTGGTACACCTTGAAGCGGCCGTTTTGTGCCAGCACTTCATGGCTGCCGAAGGTGGCATCCAGAATGTCCGGGTACGGCAGGAAGGCGTTAGCCACGATGCGCAGACGACCGCCGATAGGCAGGTGTTTTAACGCACCGCGGATCAGGGTTTCCGCTGCGGTCAGGCTGGTTTGCAGCCCATCATGGAACGGTGGGTTGGAGATGATCAGATCGAAACGGCCGGTAATGTCGGAATAGACGTTACTGACGATCACTTCACCTTCAATGCCGTTGGCGGCCAGCGTCGCGCGGCTGGATTCAATGGCTGCGGCGTTGACGTCGCTGAGGGTCAGCTTCATTTTTGGTGACATTTTGGACAGCACCGAGGCCATTACGCCGGCACCACAACCCACGTCCAGCACTTTGCCTTTCATGTGTTTATCCAGGGTCGACAGCAGCAGTGAGCTGCCAACATCCAGCCCGTCGCGGCTGAACACGCCCGGCAGGGTTTTCACTTCCAGATCGTGCAACTGATAGCTTTCCCACCAGTCTTCCAGGTTGAATTCAGTCTGGGTATCCAGACGACCGTGATACAGGCCACAGCGGCGGGCGCTGTCGATTTTAACCAGTGTGGCGTAGTCTTCCACCATCTGATCTGCGCTGCGCACGCCGCTGCGGTTCTCACCGACCACGAACACGTCAGTGCCTACCGGCAGCAATGCCAGAATGTTGCACAGCTGGAATTGCGCTTCCTGTTTGCTCTTCGGCCAGTAGTAGATCAGCGTATCGCACTCGGCGACGAACGCGGCATCTACGGTCAGGCCGTACTGCACGTTGTCACCCATCGCCCGGTTCAGTAACTGCCAGTGATGGTATTGCTGGGTATGGACACGCACATCCGCGGCCTCAAATTGGGCCGGCAGGGCGTCCTGCAGGTCACCGGCGAACAGAACGCGGCGTTCGATAAACTCATCACTGTGGCGCAGCATGACTTCACTGGCGGGGGTTAATGCAGACATCAGGTTTTGGCTCCTAGAAATTAGACCGGGGATTATAGAGCTTTGTGGCGATATGTTCGACGGGTTTGTTGGCGCAGGCCGCGCGGGTTTGTTAGCATAGCGCGGCGCATGGCAGGCATGGCGCACCACAACGGGTAGATCCTGACAGGAATCGGCATGGCATCAAAACGCGACTGGCTGTTACAACAACTGGGTATTACGCAGTGGACATTGCGCCGCCCGGGCGTGTTGCAGGGCGAAGTGGCGGTCAGTCTGCCACCCGAGGTGCGTTTGCTGATCGTGGCGCAGGCGTTGCCTGAACCTAACGATCCACTGTTTTGCGACGTGCTGCGCAGCCTGGGGCTGACCCCGGCACAAACCTATGCCCTGACGCCGGACCAGGTGGCGATGTTGCCTGAGGATACCGAATGCAACAGTTGGCGGTTGGGCGTTGCGGAGCCGCTTGCGGTGGCCGGCGCGCAGCTACACAGCCCGGCACTGGCCGAGCTTTCTCTCGATGCGAGTGCCAAACGCGCACTCTGGCAGCAGATTTGTCATCATGAACACTATTTCTACCCTGACCGCGGCCGACCTGGCCACAGCCTTCAAGATTGAGCAAGCCAGCCACGCCTTTCCCTGGACGCAAGCCACCCTTACCAGTAATCAGGGCGATCGCTACCTTAACCTGAAACTGGAAGCCGACGGGCAGATGGCGGGTTTTGCCATCACCCAAATCGTGCTGGATGAAGCCACGCTGTTCAACATCGCCATTCATCCCGACTGGCAACGCCGGGGATTCGGCCGTCAATTGCTGGAAGCGCTGATTGCACAACTGGAACCCCGTGGCGTGTTTACGCTGTGGCTGGAAGTGCGTGCCTCCAACCGTGCCGCCATCGCGCTGTACGAAGATCTCGGCTTTAATGAAGTGACCATCCGTCGTAACTACTACCCTGCTGCCCATGGGCGTGAAGACGCGATAGTCATGGCGCTGCCGCTGGCTTGAACCCAGGGAAAACAACTCTTTTATTGTTTCTGCGTTAATTTACAACAAAAGGGTTGTTTTTATATGTATATACAACAAATTGATTGTTTTTATGCTGATTAACAACTAATTTATTGTTTATCGATGTGATGACAATCAATAGGTTGTTTTGAGGTGACTGATGCGTAAATCATCAGAAATATCAAAGTTTTTGAAAGAAAAACGCGCCGAACTGGGCTGGAATCAAAAAGACTTTTTGATGAAGATTGGCATGACCCAGCAGCAATATCAGCGTATCGAATCCGGGAGTGATATGAGGATGAGTACGCTGCTACGCATACTGGCGGCGATGGATTTGGAATACCTTATCGTGCCGAAAAAAAATGTGTGTGACGTGGAGTTGTTACTACAAAAGGATGTGGACAAAGTTTCAGAAGCGGTTGGATTGCAGAGTTTCGACAAAAAACTGAAAGACCTCGAGGACTAGCTGATGGATGGACAACGGCAGGTTGAATCGGTACAGGCATTAGCATTGTTATTACACAATGTGCGTATTGGTGTGCTGGCGCATTATAGCGGTGGCAAGAATATCCTGACGTTTGATCCGCAATATCTTGCTATGCCAGAGTCCACTCGCCCGGTGTTCACCCTAAGGCAGCGGGCGCACCCGGGGTATCTGGATCAGGTTTTGATGTCATCACAGCGCCTTCCCCCCGTGTTATCCAATTTGCTGCCTGAAGGGGCGTTGCGTAGCTGGTTAGCTCAAGCTTTGAAAGCGCATGCTTCTGAAGAGTTTCCTTTGATGGCATGGACAGGGGCCAACCTGCCGGGTGCACTTGAGGCACGGGCGCTTGCGGCGAGTGAGATCCCTGCTTGGGCGTTAACGTCGCGTGGTAAACTGGAGGCCGTGCAAATCGAGGTGGGGCTGGATGCTCAAAAATTTTCTCTGGCAGGTGTGCAGATGAAGTTTTCCTCTTTACGTCAGGACGGCCGTTTCAATATTTCCTCTCAGGTGGGTTCTGATAGTTGGATTATCAAAACGCCTTCAACAGTTCATCGCAGCGTGCCTGAAAATGAGTATACGGCTATGCGATTAGCGCAGGCCATCGGTGTGGAAATCCCTGATATTGAGTTAGTTGCGTTGGATCAGTTAGATAATTTACCTGATATGCGCCTGGCAGATGAGGCTTATGCTTACGCCATCCGGCGTTTTGATCGTAGCGAACGCGGGCGAGTACACACGGAAGATTTTGCCCAAGTGTTTGAACTCTATGCGCATGATAAATATCGTGGCAAAAACTATGAGCAAATAGCGGCTTATCTTTATGACTGGGGCAGTGAACCCCTGGTTGATGTGCAACAGATGGCTCGCCGCTTATTGGCCAATATTCTGCTGGCCAATGGCGATGCCCATGTCAAAAACTGGTCAATGATTTATCCCAACCAAACCGATATTCGGCTCTCACCTGCCTATGACATCGTAACCACTTTGGCTTATATTCCGCGTGAGTCAGAAGTGGCGCTGAATATGGCAAGGGAGAAGCGTTGGTCAATGATTTCAATGCAAACTTTCGAACATTGGGCAGAGCGTGTCGGCATTCCTTGGCTGGCTATACGGGTGCATTTACTGGATGCCATCGACAAGGCACGCACCTTATGGCCACCGTTATTGGAAAACTTACCGATGGCGGAAGAGCATAAAACGGTATTGCGTCAGCATTGGGCTGCGTTGTCTCCAGATTTCCGACTGCATTGACGGTTTAATCTTGCTTCGCAAGATCCATTGATTGTCACCGGTGGGTAAATCAGCGAAAATGCCCGGCTATTATCTTTTATTTACCGCTTTGCCTGGCGCCGTGCGCGGCGCGTTCTGATGCTTTCGCAGGGCGGACTAACTGTAGAATCTGAAAAACATGTCTCCTAGTGAATTTGCCCGCGAAGTCTCGAAAAGAAGAACTTTCGCCATCATCTCGCACCCCGATGCCGGTAAAACGACCATTACCGAAAAGGTGCTGTTATTCGGACAGGCTATCCAGACCGCCGGTACGGTAAAGGGCCGTGGCTCAAACCAGCATGCCAAATCCGACTGGATGGAGATGGAAAAGCAGCGTGGGATCTCGATCACCACCTCGGTGATGCAGTTCCCGTATCGCGAATGTCTGGTTAACCTGCTGGACACCCCGGGGCACGAAGACTTCTCCGAAGATACTTACCGTACCCTGACCGCGGTTGACTGCTGTTTGATGGTGATCGACGCCGCGAAAGGGGTTGAGGATCGTACCCGCAAGCTGATGGAAGTAACCCGTCTGCGCGATACGCCGATCCTGACCTTTATGAACAAACTGGACCGCGATATTCGCGATCCGATGGAAGTGATGGATGAAGTTGAGCGTGAGCTGAAAATCGCCTGCTCACCGATCACCTGGCCTATCGGCTGCGGCAAGCTGTTTAAAGGGGTTTATCATCTGTACAAGGATGAAACCTACCTTTATCAGACCGGTAAAGGCCACACCATTCAGGAAGTGCGTATTGTCAAAGGGTTGGACAACCCGGAGCTGGACGTCGCCGTGGGTGAAGATCTGGCCGCGCAGCTGCGTGAAGAGTTGGAGCTGGTGCAGGGCGCCTCTCATGAGTTCGATCATGAAGCTTTCCTGAGCGGTGATTTGACGCCGGTATTCTTCGGTACCGCTTTGGGTAACTTCGGTGTGGACCATATGCTCGACGGCCTGGTGGCCTGGGCACCGGCACCGATGCCGCGTAAAAGCAGCACCCGTGAAGTGGTGGCGGCGGAAGAGAAGTTCACCGGCTTTGTGTTCAAGATCCAGGCCAACATGGATCCTAAACACCGTGACCGCGTGGCCTTTATGCGTGTGGTCTCCGGCCGCTATGAGAAAGGCATGAAGCTGCGCCAGGTTCGCACCGGCAAAGACGTGGTGATCTCCGACGCCCTGACCTTTATGGCGGGTGACCGTTCGCACGTGGAAGAAGCTTACCCGGGCGATATTATTGGTCTGCACAACCACGGCACCATTCAGATCGGCGATACCTTCACCCAGGGTGAAGACATGAAGTTCACCGGTATTCCGAACTTCGCGCCGGAGCTGTTCCGTCGTATTCGCCTGCGCGATCCGCTGAAGCAAAAACAGCTGCTGAAAGGCCTGGTGCAACTGTCCGAAGAAGGGGCGGTGCAGGTATTCCGTCCGATCGCCAGCAACGATTTGATCGTCGGCGCGGTCGGTGTGCTGCAGTTCGAAGTGGTGGTTGCGCGTCTGAAAAGCGAATACAACGTGGAAGCCTTGTACGAGTCGGTCAACGTTTCGACTGCCCGTTGGGTTGAATGCAGCGACGTGAAGAAGTTTGAAGAGTTCAAGCGCAAGTGTGAGCTTAACCTGGCGTTGGACGGCGGTGACAACCTGTCTTACATCGCGCCAACCATGGTTAACCTGAACATCACCCAGGAACGCTACCCTGAAGTGGTGTTCCGCAAAACACGCGAGCACTAACAGAACAGCAGGGCGCCTTAGGGTGCCCTGCGGTCATATTGTTTCCCCCATTCTGCTAATTAATAAGTCTCCTTCATCTTTTCAGCCCCTCTGCATCCGCCAGGATTTGCTCAGCTATACCTGCGTTTTCTGCCACATGGTCTATATTTAACAGGGCATAACCGATCCGGTAAGCGTAATTCACTGCATTTTGTCATAACGGTAGCGAGTTATTCGGCACTGTTGCCAATCAGAGACAGTGTGATGCCATGTAAATCAATAACATAGCGATAACATTGATTTTACTGATTGGTATTGTCGTCAATAGGCGACAGTTTTTAGCCTGAAAAGTAAGCTGTTTTTGTTTTGTTATTGATTTTAAAGGGTGTTTTAAAATTGGCACAGCCGTTGCAATACTCCTGCTGTGACAACAATCGTTTAACGTGACTGTTTGAACGTATAGAAATCGTGAAGTATTACTGAGTGGGCCGCGTTATGGCGGCTGAAGGATCCGCAGTCATTTTGGATCCACAACCAAAGGAAGAGATCGATGAAAAATACTAAATTTGCACAATCACTGATGGCTGTTGTTTTGGGTTCCGTTCTGGTTAGTGGCAGCGCGCTGGCTGAAGAGACTATGCTCAATAAAGCGTCAAGTGCCGCTGATAGCGCGGGTGCCAAAATCGATAGCTCCATGAAAAAAGTTGACGGCTACATGGATGACAGCGCAACAACGGCTAAAGTTAAAAGTGCGCTGGTCGATGACAAAACCATCTCCAGCACCGATATCTCGGTGAAAACCGAAAAAGGCACCGTTACCCTGAGTGGTTTTGTCGGTAGCCAGGCGCAGGCCGAGCACGCGGTTGAAGTGGCCGGCAAAGTAGAAGGCGTCAAATCCGTCAGCGACAAGCTGCATGTGAAAGACGAAAGCAAACAGTCAGTGAAGGCTTATGCCGGTGATACCGCAACCACCAGCGAGCTGAAAGCCAAACTGCTGGCCGATGACATCGTGCCTTCACGCAACGTGAAAGTAGAAACCACCGACGGTGTGGTACAGCTTTCCGGTGAAGTGAAAACTCAGGCACAGGCAGAGCGTGCAGAGAGCATCGCCAAGGCTATCGATGGCGTGAAAAGCGTCAAGAACGACCTGGTCGTTAAGCCATAAATTTTTTAGTACGCGTGACAACAAGCACCAAATCCCGGGTTAGCAGAAAGGTTAACCCGGGATGCACCATCAAAAAAAGAAACTGACCTGCAATCTTGCAGCGCCCGAGAAGGGCACGGATTGCGATGCGTTTTTTCACTATGGTAAGGAGAAGCTTATGTTTCGTTGGGGCATTATCTTTTTAGTCATCGCATTGATTGCTGCGGCGTTAGGTTTTGGGACGCTGGCGGGTACCGCCGCCTGGGCAGCAAAAATCGTCTTCGTCGTGGGTATCATTCTGTTCCTGGTCAGCCTGTTTACCGGCCGCCGACGCCCTTAGCTTTTCTCTCAAAGTGTAACAAAGCTTAATTCCTTTTCTCTTAGCAGGGAGGTCAGTCATGAATAGCGACATCATCTTCGGACGCTGGAAACAGCTGAAGGGCCGGGTGTGTCAGGCATTGGCGGACTGGTCCGACAGCGACTGCATCTGGCTGATGGGAAGTAATGACTGCCTCTCTGGTGTACTGCAAGAGGATTACGGAAGAGAGCAAGACAAGGTATCCTCGGGTAAAACGTCTCACTGAGGATGCAGGGTTGGGATACAGAATACCCATCACGCTCGGCAATATCGAACCGCTGGCGTATAAACCTTATCGGCCCGGTAAAATGGCGCTGGTATGTGAAGGGGGCGGGCAGCGCGGCATTTTTACCGCCGGCGTGCTGGACGAGTTTCAGCGTGCCCGCTTTAACCCTTTTGATCTGATGATCGGCACTTCTGCCGGCGCACAGAACCTCTCGGCTTTTATTTGTGGCCAGATGGGCTACGCGCGGCGGGTGATCACCCGTTACACCACCTCCGCTGAATTCTTTAACCCGTTGCGCTTTGTGCGCGGTGGGCATCTGATTGATCTCGACTGGCTGCTTGATACCACTTCGCAACAGGTCCCGTTGGCGATGGATGTGGCGGAAAAACAGCTGATTGATGGGCGTGAATTCCTGATGTGTGCCTGCCGCAGTGATGACTTCGAACCAACCTACCTGCCGGCGCAACGTGCAAGCTGGTTGCCGGCTCTCAAGGCTTCCAGTGCCATCCCCGGTTTTTACCGTATGGGCGTAGAACTGGACGGTGTCAGTTATCAGGATGGCGGCATCAGCGATGCGATCCCGGTTGAAGAGGCCTATCGCCGTGGCGCGGACACCATAGTGGTGATCCGTACCGTGCCGTCGCAGATGTACTACACGCCGCAGTGGATGAAGCGTATGGAGCATTGGCTGAGTGAAAGCAGCCTGCAGCAGATGGTACGCATCCTGCAACACCATGAGCAAAGCTATCACCGTATTCAGCAGTTTATTGAGAAACCGCCCGGCAAGCTGCGCATCTTCGAGATTTTCCCACCGAAGCCGTTGGCCAGTAATGCTCTGGGGAGTCGCGTCACGTCGCTCAATCAGGACTATCACCTGGGCCGTAAGTGTGGGCGTTACTTTCTGGCGACCGTCGGCCACTGGCTGGTAGAGCAGGACAAACTGGACGGCATGAAGGTGAAGAAGGCGCTATCACGGCGTTTGATCCAGCCGGAAAACGTCATCATGCCTTCACCGATCATTACCGATATCAGTCACCCGCGCGATCTTGCCACCCAGACGGAAGCCAAACTGGCTGCGATGGAGATTATCTTGCCGGGTGATATACCGCCGGGTGAGGGTGGCCTGCTGTGATGCACGATTTCACCGACACCCACTGCCATTTTGATTTCCCACCGTTTAGCGGACATGAGAGCGAAAGTCTGGCGTTGGCCGAACAGGCGGGTGTGCGACGGATTATCGTGCCGACGGTGACCGCCGATCGCTTTGTGCGGGTGTTGAAGCTGGCGCGCGAATATCCGCCACTGTTTGCCGCTCTGGGGCTGCACCCGCTGTATATTGCCGGGCACCATGAACCTGAGCTGGAGCAGTTGGCGGCGTTTCTTGCCAGCCGACCGCCGAAGCTGGTAGCGGTCGGGGAGATCGGCCTTGATCTGTATATGGAAAACCCGCAGTTTGAGCGGCAGCAGCGGGTGTTAAACGCCCAGCTGAAGCTGGCCAAACAATACGACCTGCCGGTGATTTTGCATTCCCGTCGCAGCCACGATCAGTTGGCGGCGATGCTGCGCCGTGCCGAGGTGCCGCGCCGTGGCGTGGTGCACGGCTTTGCCGGTAGCCTTTCCCAGGCGCAGGCGTTTATTCGCCTGGGGTATTACATCGGCGTCGGTGGCACCATCAGCTATGAGCGGGCGCAGAAAACCCGTAATGTGATGGCCCAGTTACCACTGACTTCGTTGCTACTGGAAACCGATGCGCCTGACATGCCGCTGGCAGGTTATCAGGGGCAAGCCAACCGCCCCGAGCGTGCCGTTGAAGTGTTCCATACGCTGTGCCAACTGCGCTCTGAATCCCCGGATGATATTGCCGCCCATCTGCAACACAACACTCACGCCTTGTTTACCCTCGAAGGTTAAATGTCGCAATAAGTGTGACTTGCGTCACGTTATAAGATTTTCATTTGCTTCCTGTTGTATATATTTGTGACATAAATCGGTGCGGGTGCTGCCCCGCTCCGTATAATCGCACTCCGAAATCACTCATAAGCAACCCTCGCGGCACAACCGGATAGGGCTGCATTTCTTTTTCGCAACAGGGATACTTTGCATGCAACTCATCATGAGCCTGGTCGGCATGGCGGCGCTGATCGCCATTGCCGTGCTGCTTTCCAGCAACCGCCGTGCGATCAGGTTTCGCACCGTTGGCTGGGCATTCGTTCTTCAGGTAGCCATCGGCGCGCTGGTGCTGTATGTCCCGGTTGGCCGCAGCATTCTCGGTGGCATGTCGGCCGGTGTGGCGAACGTGATCGCCTACGGTAATCAGGGGATTTCATTTATCTTCGGCGGTCTGGTATCCGACAAGATGTTTGAAGTTTTCGGCGGCGGCGGCTTCGTTTTTGCGCTGCGCGTCCTGCCGGTGATCGTGTTCTTCTCCTCATTGATTGCCGTGCTTTATTACCTCGGCATCATGCAACTGGTGATCCGCGTGCTGGGCGGCGGTGTGCAAAAGCTGTTGGGCACCTCGCGTACTGAATCCCTGTCGGCTACCGCCAATATCTTCGTGGGCCAGACCGAAGCCCCACTGGTGGTGCGTCCGTATATCGCTACCATGACCCAGTCTGAACTGTTCACCGTTATGTGTGGCGGCCTGGCCTCGGTGGCCGGATCGGTGCTGGCGGGCTATGCCCAGATGGGCGTACCGCTGGAATACCTGATTGCCGCTTCATTCATGGCTGCGCCGGGTGGCTTGCTGTTTGCCAAGCTGATGGTGCCGGAAACTGAAAAAACCCACGATAAAGACGATGCGACGAAGCTGATCGCGGAAGAAGATCGCCCGGCTAACGTGATCGATGCGGCGGCTTCAGGCGCGGCTTCCGGTATGCAGTTGGCGTTGAACGTGGGCGCGATGTTGCTGGCGTTTATCGCATTGATCGCCCTGTTGAACGGTATCCTCGGGGGTATCGGCGGCTGGTTCGACTTCCCGCAACTGTCACTGGAATTGATACTCGGCTGGGTATTCTCACCGATTGCCTTCCTGATCGGGGTGCCTTGGCATGAAGCGATGACCGCCGGTTCGTTTATCGGCCAGAAAATTATCGTGAATGAATTTGTTGCCTACATGAACTTCGGTGCCTATCTGCGTCCGGATGACGTGGTTGCGGCAGACGGGTTGCAGGTGTTGTCGGCGCATACCAAGGCGATCATCTCCTTTGCCCTGTGCGGCTTTGCCAACCTGTCATCGGTGGCGATCCTGCTCGGCGGCCTGGGCAGCATGGCGCCGAACCGTCGTCACGACATCGCACGTTTCGGTCTGAAAGCCGTAGCGGCGGGCACGCTCTCCAACCTGATGAGCGCGACCATCGCCGGGTTCTTCCTGGCGCTGTAAGCCCGGGGCTGTCCTGCAGAGGGCAACAGGCTCTATTGCAGGACACCGCCTATACTTCTAACACGGGCACAGAATGCTGTGCCCGCTGTCTTTGCCCGTTTCTTTAGCGAATTTGTGAACGATATCGCGTTATTTTGTGATGCTCTTCACATATAATTCCGGTCTGTTACAGTGTTATTTCATATAGTGTGACTGCGAGCGCGAATTGCCTCAGGCGATCGTGTTCAAATAGCTATTACTGACCCTGCGCGAGGCGCAGCGTCATGTGCGGTGAGAAGGATCTCAGTTGCCGATGAGGGAACCCGTTCCCCAGCGCTATCTTCAAGGAACCAAGTCCGCTCGCCAACACCCAGGTACTCAGTTGGAGAGTTTTATGACCGAATTAACCGCAGCAGCGCAACGTGCGCTGACCCTAATGGATTTAACCACGCTGAACGATGATGACACCGATGAGAAAGTGATCGCGCTGTGTCGTCAGGCGAACAGCCCGGCCGGACATACCGCGGCCATCTGCATTTATCCGCGCTTTATCCCGGCGGCGCGCAAGGCCCTGCGTGAGCAGGGGACGCCAGACATCCGCATTGCGACCGTCACCAACTTCCCGCATGGCAACGATGATATTGAGATTGCGCTGGCGGAAACACGTGCAGCTATCGCTTACGGTGCCGATGAAGTGGACGTGGTATTCCCTTACCGCGCGCTGATCGCCGGTAATGAGCAGGTCGGTTTTGAACTGGTAAAACAGTGCAAGCAGGCCTGTCTGGCCGCCAACGTGCTGCTGAAAGTGATCATCGAAAGCGGTGAGCTGAAGCAGGCCAATCTGATCCGCAAGGCGTCGGAAATTGCCATCAAGGCCGGCGCAGACTTTATCAAGACCTCAACCGGTAAAGTGCCGGTCAACGCGACGCTGGAAAGCGCCGAGTTGATGATGTCGGTGATCCGCGATCTGGGCGTCGCCAAAACGGTGGGCTTTAAGCCGGCCGGCGGTGTGCGTACGGCAGAAGATGCACTGCATTACCTGCAACTTGCCGATCGTATTCTGGGTGAGGGCTGGGCCGATGCACGTCATTTCCGCTTCGGGGCTTCCAGTCTGTTAGCCAGCCTGTTGGCGACGCTGGGCCACAGTGCCGAGACGTCCGGCAACGGTTACTGATCTATTCCGTCGGTAAGGCGCGAAATGGTGCCTGCCCGTACTCTACATTAGCTAAAACAGGGGGATGCCTTGTTCCTGGCACAAGAAATTATTCGTAAAAAACGTGACGGTCAGCCGTTGAGTGAAGCGGAAATCCGCTTTTTCATCAATGGGATCCGTGACAATGTGGTTTCCGAAGGTCAGATCGCGGCATTAGCGATGACCATTTATTTCCACGATATGACCATGCCGGAGCGCGTGGCGCTCACCATGGCGATGCGTGATTCCGGTACCGTGCTGGACTGGAAAAGCCTGTCACTGAACGGACCGTTGGTCGACAAACATTCTACCGGCGGCGTGGGCGATGTGACTTCGCTGATGCTCGGCCCGATGGTGGCGGCTTGCGGTGGCTATGTGCCGATGATTTCCGGCCGTGGCCTGGGGCATACCGGCGGTACGCTGGACAAGCTGGAGGCGATCCCGGGCTTTAATATTTTCCCGGACGACAATGCCTTCCGTAAGATTATTCAGGACGTGGGCGTGGCGATTATCGGCCAGACCAGTTCGCTGGCCCCGGCTGACAAGCGTTTCTACGCTACCCGCGATATCACCGCCACCGTGGATTCTATCCCGCTGATCACCGCCTCTATTCTGGCGAAGAAGCTGGCAGAAGGGCTGGATGCCTTGGTGATGGACGTTAAAGTCGGTTCCGGTGCCTTTATGCCAACCTACGCGTTGTCGGCCGATCTGGCGCAGGCGATTGTTGGTGTGGCGAACGGCGCAGGCTGCAAAACCACCGCGCTGCTGACGGACATGAACCAGGTGCTGGCTTCCAGCGCCGGTAACGCGGTCGAAGTTCGCGAAGCGGTACGTTTCCTGACTGGCGAATACCGTAACCCGCGCCTGTTGGAAGTAACGATGGCACTGTGCGTGGAAATGCTGCTTTCCGGCGGCCTGGCGAAAGATGACGCCGATGCGCGTGCCAAACTGCAGGCGGTGCTGGACAATGGTAAAGCGGCGGAAGTGTTTGGTCGTATGGTGGCGGCGCAACAGGGCCCGACCGATTTCGTCGAGCGCTATGACAGCTACCTGCCTGCCGCAACCCTGAGCAAACCGGTTTACGCCGAAAAACAGGGTATCATCAGCGCCATGGATACCCGTGCGCTGGGCATGGCGGTGGTATCGTTGGGCGGCGGTCGTCGCCGCGCGACCGACAATATCGACTACAGCGTCGGCCTGACCGGCATGGCGCGCCTGGGTGACAAGGTGGATACCCAGCAACCGCTGGCGGTGATCCACGCCAACGACGAAGAAAGCTGGCAGCAGGCGGCCGAAGCGGTACGCAGTGCAATGGTGCTGAGTGACAAAGCGCCGGAAGTGACGCCAGTGGTCTACAAACGCATCACCGAATAATTAACGAATCAGGAGCGGCAGCGGCGTTTTCGCTGTCGCCCACAGCGTGAGAACACGCAGGAGAGCATGATGAAACGCACATTTATTATGGTATTAGACTCATTCGGTATTGGCGCAAGCGAAGATGCCGAGAAATTTGGCGATCAGGGTTCCGATACTCTTGGGCACATTGCTGAGGTTTGCGCGCGCGGTGAAGCCAACGTTGGCCGCCAGGGCCCGTTGACCCTGCCTAACCTGAGCCGACTGGGCCTGGGCAAAGCGGCAGAAGAGTCCACCGGTACCTTCCCGCAAGGGCTGGATCGCGATGCGGACATCATTGGTGCCTATGCTCACGCCAGCGAACTTTCTTCCGGTAAAGATACGCCGTCAGGCCACTGGGAAATTGCCGGCGTGCCGGTCCTGTTCGACTGGGGCTACTTCAGCGACGAACACAACAGCTTCCCGCAGGAGCTGCTGGACAAGCTGGTTGAGCGCGCCAACCTGCCGGGTTACCTCGGCAACTGCCACTCTTCCGGCACGGTGATCCTCGACCAGTTGGGCGAAGAGCACATGAAAACCGGCAAACCGATTTTCTACACCTCTGCTGACTCGGTATTCCAGATCGCCTGTCACGAAGAGACCTTCGGTCTGGACCGTCTGTATGAGCTGTGTGAAATCGCCCGTGAAGAGTTGACCGAAGGCGGTTATAACATTGGCCGCGTGATCGCGCGTCCATTCCTGGGCGACAAGCCGGGCAACTTCCAGCGTACCGGCAACCGTCACGACCTGGCCGTCGAGCCACCCGCGCCAACCGTACTGAAAAAGCTGGTGGACGAGAAGGGCGGTGAAGTGGTGTCGATCGGTAAAATCGCCGACATCTACGCCAACGTGGGTATCACCAAAAAGGTCAAGGCTACCGGTATCGACGCGCTGTTCGACGCCACCCTGATCGAAATGGAAAAAGCCGGCGACAACACTATTGTGTTCACCAACTTCGTTGATTTTGACTCCTCTTACGGTCACCGCCGTGACGTGGCAGGCTATGCTGCCGCACTGGAGCTGTTCGACCGCCGCCTGCCGGAACTGCTGAAACTGGTTAAAGATGAAGACATCATTATCTTCACCGCTGACCACGGCTGTGACCCAACCTGGCCGGGTACCGACCACACCCGTGAACACATCCCGGTATTGGTTTACGGCCCGAAAGTGAAACCGGGCTCGCTGGGCCATCGTGAAACTTTCGCCGACATCGGCCAGACGATCGCCAGTTACTTTGGTGTGTCGCCGATGGATTACGGCAAATCGATGTTCTAAGACTTTGTTAGTGCCGGGCGGTTGCCCGGCGTATTTTTTTATTCATGACGACGATTTAAAGGAAGACAATTATGGCTACGCCGCATATTAATGCTGAAATGGGTGATTTCGCTGACGTAGTACTGATGCCGGGCGATCCGCTGCGTGCAAAATACATCGCGGAAACTTTCCTGGAAGGCGCGGTGGAAGTGAACAACGTGCGTGGCATGCTGGGCTTCACCGGGACTTACAAAGGCCGCAAAATCTCCGTAATGGGCCACGGTATGGGTATCCCGTCCTGCTCCATTTATGCGCGTGAACTGATTGCCGAATTCGGCGTGAAGAAAATCATCCGCGTGGGCTCCTGTGGCGCGGTGCGTGACGATGTCAAACTGCGTGACGTGGTGATCGGTATGGGTGCTTGCACCGATTCCAAAGTGAACCGCATGCGTTTCAAGGACCATGACTATGCGGCTATCGCCGACTTTGACATGGTGCGTAACGCGGTAGACGCAGCGGCAGCGCAGGGTATCCCGGCGCGCGTAGGCAACATCTTCTCCGCTGACCTGTTCTACACGCCAGATCCAGACATGTTCCAGGTAATGAAGAAGTACGGCATTCTGGGTGTGGAAATGGAAGCGGCCGGTATCTACGGCGTGGTGGCAGAGCTGTACGAAGAGTTTGGCTGTAAGGCACTGACCATTTGTACCGTTTCTGACCACATTCTGCGTCACGAAGCGACCACCGCAGCAGAGCGTCAAACCACCTTTAACGAAATGATCGTTATCGCGCTGGAATCCGTGCTGTTGGGCGACAAAGAGTAATATCCAGCGGGCGCAGCAGCTTGCTGCGCCCCTGTACCTATCTATTCACTAATCTATTCATTTCAGCAAAATAAAAGCCAGTTTTTATTTTTGATTCAGCCAGTTGAATGATATTCAATCTATACAATATTCATTCATCAGCATGTGATCATCAGATTTTCTTCTCTTCTTCTTTGTTCTCTTGCGGTCGATCGTCATCATCGTCATTTTCTACTGTGTTACCTTCTTCCAATGGCGTATTGGCGGTCAGCAGATACGGTGATTGTTGCCAGCGGCTGCGGCGGTGTTGCAGTAGCGTGCGCGCCAGAATAATACCTATGGCCAGAGCCAGCAGGATCATCAGGCGCAGCAGGTTGGTGGTGTTGTCCACCTGTTTGGATTCGGTCGCCAGCACGTGGGTGTCCAGCGTGATGCGGATAAAGCCGATTGGGCCGTCTTTGCCCTGAATGGACTCGACCAGCTGATGATTGAAGTAGCTGCCGGCGCGTTTACCGTCGAGCGACAAACGATCGCGTATACTTATCTGTTCACCTGCGTGGGAAACTAACGTGCCGTCAAGCTGATAGACGCTGGCGTCCAGAATGCGACTGCCCGCGGTGAGCTGTTTGAGGATGGCGTCGATGCGCTGGTTATCGACGTCGCTGTCGTCGTCCATCAGCGGTGCCAGGCTGGAGGCCACCTGTTTGGTCAGCGTTTGCGCCAGTTCTTCCACCTGTTCGGATCGCGCCAGTTGATGACTCAGGCTAAAATAGGACGCGCCCTGCATCAGCAGCACCAGCAAAGCCAGGCAAATCAGGATAATAGCGGTGCGGTGCAGGCGAAATTTCAGTTTAGCGCGAGCCATGCAGGTTCCTTGGGCATCTTCGAGACTTTATGTTGCCAGAAGCAATGGCGATAGGATAGCTTGATGCGTCGTTTTATCATGCAGTGTTTTTTCAGGAGTTAAGGATGTCGAATAGTCTGACCTATTGCGATCTCCCGGCAGAGATCTCTCAATGGCCGGGTCTTCCCCTTTCGCTGAGCGGTGACGAAGTGATGCCGCTGGATTATCGGGCGGGTCATACCGGTTGGCTATTATATGGCAGAGAACTGAACAAAACGCGCATTACCGATTTCCAGCGCAAGCTGGGTGCGGCGATGGTGATTGTTACTGCCTGGTGCGTCGAAGATTATCAGGTGGTGCGTCTGGCAGGCACCCTGACGGCGCGTGCCAAGCTGTTGGCGGCAGAGGGCGGGCTGGATGTAGCACCGCTCGGCAAGATCCCCCATCTGCGCACCCCCGGGCTGCTGGTGATGGATATGGACTCTACCGCGATTGAGATTGAATGCATCGACGAGATCGCCAAACTGGCGGGCGTCGGTGAACAGGTGTCTGAAGTCACTGAACGTGCGATGCGCGGCGAACTGGACTTTACCGCCAGCCTGCGCCAGCGCGTAGGTACGCTGAAAGGTGCCGATGCCAATATCCTCAAGCAGGTGCGCGATGAGTTGCCGCTGATGCCTGGGCTGATTAACCTGGTGCGCAAGCTGCAGGCGATGGACTGGCACGTGGCGATCGCGTCCGGCGGTTTCACCTATTATGCCGAGTACCTGCGTGACAAATTGAAGCTGGTGGCGGTGGCGGCCAACGAGCTGGAAATCCGCGACGGCAAACTGACCGGTGAAGTGCTGGGGTCAATAGTCGACGCACAGTTCAAGGCCGATACGCTGGTTGCTCTGGCGGAAAAACTGGGTATTTCGCCGCAGCAAACCGTGGCCATCGGCGACGGTGCCAACGATTTGAAAATGATGCAGGTTGCCGGGTTGGGCATTGCCTATCACGCCAAACCGAAAGTCTATGAGAAGGCGCAGGTGTCGATTCGCCATGCTGACCTGATTGGCGTGCTGTGTGTACTGACCGGCAGCCTGAAACACGAAGTTCGCTAAACCCTTCATACTTGAAGCTTGGCTGCATTGCTCACCCCAGTCACTTACCTAAAAGCTCCTGGGGACTCACAAACTTGCCGCCTTGATGCAGCTCCAATTATTTAGGGTATAAACAAAAGATTGAGGTAATACGTGGCAAAAGCAGCAAAACGGGCGTTTGTATGTAATGAGTGCGGGGCCGATTATCCGCGCTGGCAGGGGCAGTGCAGCGCTTGCCACGCCTGGAACAGCATTACAGAAGTGCGCCTGGCTGCGGTGTCTTCCTCCTCTCGCAATGAGCGTCTTAGCGGCTACGCCGGTGATGCCGGTATCAGCAAGGTGCAAAAGCTGTCGGACATCAGTCTGGACGAGCTGCCGCGTTTCTCCACCGGTTTCCTTGAGTTTGACCGGGTGCTGGGCGGTGGGGTGGTGCCGGGCAGTGCGATCCTGATCGGTGGTAACCCTGGTGCCGGCAAGAGTACGCTATTGCTGCAGGTGCTGTGCAAGCTGTCCGAGCAGATGAAAACCCTGTACGTCACCGGCGAGGAGTCACTGCAACAGGTGGCGATGCGCGCCCACCGCCTCGGTTTGCCAACCGGTGGCCTGAATATGCTGTCGGAAACCAGTATCGAGCAGATCTGCCTGATTGCCGAGCAGGAGCAGCCGAAACTGATGGTGATCGACTCCATCCAGGTGATGCACATGGCTGATATTCAGTCTTCGCCGGGCAGCGTGGCGCAGGTGCGTGAAACTGCCGCCTATCTGACACGCTTCGCCAAGACGCGCGGCGTAGCGATTGTGATGGTGGGACACGTCACCAAAGACGGCTCGCTGGCCGGGCCGAAAGTTTTGGAACACTGTATCGACTGCTCGGTGCTGCTGGACGGCGACGCCGATTCGCGTTTTCGTACCCTGCGCAGCCACAAAAACCGCTTTGGTGCGGTGAATGAATTGGGCGTTTTCGCCATGACTGAGCAGGGCCTGCGTGAGGTCAGCAACCCGTCGGCCATCTTCCTCAGCCGTGGCGATGAAGTGACCTCCGGCAGTTCGGTGATGGTGGTCTGGGAAGGCACGCGGCCGTTGCTGGTGGAGATCCAGGCGCTGGTGGATCATTCGATGATGTCCAACCCGCGTCGTGTAGCCGTTGGCCTGGAACAAAACCGGTTGGCGATCCTGCTGGCGGTGCTGCACCGTCACGGCGGGCTGCAGATGTCCGATCAGGACGTGTTCGTCAACGTGGTGGGTGGGGTGAAAGTCAGTGAAACCAGCGCCGATCTGGCACTATTGATGTCACTGGTGTCCAGCCTGCGCGATCGCCCGCTGCCAAACGATTTGGTGGTGTTTGGCGAAGTGGGGCTGGCGGGGGAGATCCGCCCGGTGCCCAGCGGTCAGGAGCGTATTTCCGAAGCGGCGAAACACGGTTTCAAGCGAGCCATCGTGCCGCATGCCAACGTACCGAAAAAACCACCGGCCAATATGCAGGTGTTCGGTGTGAAGAAATTGGCAGACGCGCTGGACGTCCTGGAGCAGTTTTATTAATTGCCACGCGGTGTGCAGATTATGCTATTTTGTTTAGCATATTAAACGGAGGGGCTATGCGGCAATTCGATTACCTGAAGGCGTCAATTAAGCAGAAGAGCTGCACTCTGCAGCAGGTGGCGGATGCCAGTGGCATGACCAAAGGCTACCTCAGCCAGCTGCTAAACGACAAAATCAAAAGTCCGAGCGCCCAGAAACTGGAGGCGCTGCACCGCTATCTTGGCCTGGAATTTCCACGGCGTGAGAAAAAGGTCGGCGTGGTGTTTGGTAAATTTTACCCCCTGCACACCGGCCACATCTATCTGATCCAGCGCGCCTGTAGCCAGGTGGATGAGCTGCACGTGATCCTGTGTTACGACGAACCGCGTGACAGAGAGCTGTTCGAGAACAGTTCGATGTCGCAACAGCCGACGGTCAGCGATCGCCTGCGCTGGCTGCTGCAAACCTTCAAATACCAGAAAAACATCCATATTCATTCGTTCGACGAGCAGGGCATTGAACCCTATCCGCACGGTTGGAACGTCTGGAGCGATGGGGTGAAGGCCTTCCTGGAACAGAAAGCCATAGTGCCGAGTTTCATCTATTCCAGCGAAGCGCAGGACGCCCCGCGTTACCGTGAACATCTGGCGATTGAAACCGTCCTGATCGATCCCGAACGTTCATTTATGAATATCAGTGGCCGCCAGATCCGTCAGGATCCGTTCCGCTATTGGGATTATATTCCGACCGAAGTGAAGCCGTTCTTTGTGCGTACCGTGGCGATCCTCGGCGGGGAGTCGAGCGGTAAATCGACCCTGGTGAACAAACTGGCAAACATCTTTAACACCACCAGTGCCTGGGAGTATGGCCGCGACTATGTGTTCTCGCACCTCGGCGGGGATGAGATGGCGCTCCAGTATTCCGACTACGACAAGATCGCCCTCGGGCAGGCGCAGTACGTCGACTTTGCGGTGAAGTACGCCAACAAAGTGGCATTTATCGACACCGACTTTGTCACCACTCAGGCGTTTTGCAAAAAGTACGAAGGGCGAGAACACCCCTTTGTGCAGGCGCTGATCGACGAATATCGGTTTGATCTGGTGATCCTGCTGGAAAATAACACCCCCTGGGTGGCGGATGGCCTGCGCAGTCTGGGGAATCCCAAGGATCGCAAGGTGTTCCAGCATTTGTTGGAAGAGATGCTGCGGGCCAATAACATCGAGTACGTACACGTGGAGTCCAGCGACTACGACGAACGCTTCCTGCGCTGCGTCGAGCTGGTCAAGCAGTTGCTGGCAGCTGATGCCAGTCGGCTGGTCGGTGTTGCGGCGGTATAAGCCATTGGGGCGCAGTTCAGTGCTGCGCCCCAACTGTCATCAGTAAACAATCACCAGTTTGCCCTGCATATGCCCGTCGTGCAGCTTTTTATGCGCGGCGGTCAGGGTCTCTACCGTCAGCCCTTGCAAGGTTTCGCTCAGGGTGGTGCTCAGTTTTCCTTCATCCAGCAGTTGCGCCACTTGCTTGAGGATCTCACCCTGTTGGGCGATGTCCGGCGTGGTGAACATGCTGCGAGTAAACATCAATTCCCAGTGCAGCGCGGCACTTTTCAACTTCAATGCATTTTGGTCCAACGGCTGGGCGTTTTCTACGATGGTGCAGATATGGCCCATTGGCGCGATCAGATCGGAAATGGCTTGCCAGTGACCGTCGGTATCGTTCAGGCAAAGAATATAATCCACGCTCTCAATACCCTGCTGCGCCAGATTAGCTTTCAAATCGTGGTAGTCGACCACCAGATCGGCACCGCGCTCCCGACACCAGGCCGCTGATTCGGGGCGCGATGCAGTCGCAATCACCTTTACCTGGCTGCGCTGGGCAGCAAATGGGATGGCCAACGAACCTACGCCACCGGCACCGCCGATAATCAACAGGGTTTTGCCAGGCGCGGCGTCCTGAATTTTCAGGTGTTCGAACAGCGCTTCCCAGGCGGTCAGGGCGGTCAATGGCATCGCTGCGGACTCGGCCCAGTTCAGGCTACGTGGCTTATGGGCGGTAATGCGCGAATCAATCAACTGATGGGTGGTGTTGCTGCCTGGGCGGGTGATGTCACCGGCATACCAGACTTCATCGCCGGGCTTGAAACCGCTGACGCTGCTGCCCACTTCTACCACTACGCCGCTGGCATCCCAACCGAGAATACGTGGCTGCTGCAGGCCGCTTTTTTGCAGACCGGCGTGAACCTTGGTGTCCACCGGGTTGACCGACACCGCTTTGACTTCCACCAGTAAATCGTACTGGCCTGGGGTAGTTTTTTCCGGGCTGATTTCAATGAAACCGGCGGGGTTTTTCGGGTCTACGGCAATGGCTTTAATCGGCATGACTTTGCTCCTTTCGAATGTATAGCCCCAGTGTAGACCTGTTAGAGGGGAGTGATAAGATGGACAATAACTAACTAAGTGTTCGTTTGAGGTGAACAATGAGGTTTAAGCAGCTACAGGATATGGCATTGTTTGCGCTGGTGGCAGAGTGTGGCAGTTTTACCGCCGCCGCCAAACGTGCCGCTTTGCCGAAGTCCAGCGTTAGCCAACGCATCAGCCAGTTGGAACAGACGCTGGGCCTGCGGCTGCTGAACCGTACTACCCGTCAGCTCAATCTGACCTTTGCCGGCGAGCGTTATCTGGAGCACTGCCAGGAGATGCTGTCCGCCGCCGAACGGGCCGATCTGGCGCTGCAACGGCTGCGTGATAACCCTAGCGGGCGGTTGCGCATCTCGACGCCTGCCGGACTGGGGGCGACGTTGCTGGCGCGGCTGGCGGCGGATTTCCAGCGCCAATATCCGGACGTTTCGCTGGAGGTGTCGGTGTCTGATGCGATGGTGGACATGGTGCAGGAAGGGTTCGATGCGGCGTTGCGCACCGGCAAGCCACAGGACTCTTCACTGATTGGCCGTCGCTTGGGGCATGCGCCGCGTTATTTGCTGGCTTCACCGGCTTATTTGGCAGAGTCCCCACCGATTGTCGATCCGCAGCAGTTGCAGCAGCACCGTTGTATTGCACACCGCTCCTGGCCGGTCTGGAGCCTGCGCAGGGGTGACGACTATTTTCGTTGGCAACTGCCGATGCGGCATATCACCGATAATCTGTTGTACGCGCGTGAATGTGCGATTGCCGGTGCGGGCATTACCTTGCTGCCGGCTTTTCTCAGCCGTGAGGTGGTGGCACAGAGGCAATTGGTTGAGGTGCTGCCGGACTGGCAGGCGGAAGGCAATGAACTGTATTTGGTCTATCCGAGCCGCAAGTTGAATTCACCGGCGCTGGCCTGTTTTATCGATGTGGTATTGCAGCACCCGGTATTTGACGACTATGCCCGCGAGCTGGCGCGGGAATAAAAAAGGCGCCGCATGCGGCGCCTTTCGGATTACTTGGTGATTCTTTTGTACTTGATACGGTGTGGCTCAAGCGCTTCGGCGCCCAGCGTCCGTTTCTTGTACTCTTCGTATTCGGTGAAGTTACCTTCGAAGAACTCCACTTTGCCTTCATCCTGGTAATCCAGAATGTGGGTGGCGATGCGGTCAAGGAACCAACGGTCGTGCGAGATAACCATCGCGCAGCCAGGGAACTCCAGCAGGGCGTTTTCTAACGCGCGCAGGGTTTCAATATCCAGGTCGTTGGTCGGTTCATCGAGCAGCAGTACGTTGCCGCCAACCTGCAGCAGCTTGGCCAGATGCAGACGACCACGTTCACCCCCGGACAACTCGCCGACGCGTTTGCCCTGATCGACACCCTTGAAGTTAAAGCGGCCGACGTAGGCGCGGCTTGGCATTTCGGTGTTGCCGACACGCATGATGTCCTGACCGCCAGAGACTTCTTCCCACACGGTTTTGGAGTTATCCATGCTGTCGCGGAACTGATCGACCGAGGCCAGCTTGACGGTGTCACCCAGCACGATGCTGCCGGAATCAGGCTGTTCCTGACCGGACATCATGCGGAACAGCGTGGATTTACCCGCGCCGTTCGGGCCGATAATGCCGACAATCGCGCCTTTCGGTACCGCAAAGGTGAGATCGTCAATCAGTAAACGGTCGCCGTAGGACTTGCGCAGGTTACTGATTTCTAGAACCTTATCACCCAGGCGTGCGCCAGGTGGGATAAACAGTTCGTTGGTCTCGTTACGCTTCTGGTAATCAGTGCTGTTCAGCTCTTCAAAGCGGGCCAAACGGGCCTTGCCTTTAGACTGACGGCCTTTAGCGCCCTGACGAACCCACTCCAGCTCTTTCTCGATGGATTTGCGACGTGCGGCTTCGGAAGAGGCTTCCTGCGCCAGACGAGCGTCTTTCTGCTCCAGCCAGGAAGAGTAGTTACCTTCCCATGGAATGCCTTCGCCACGGTCCAGCTCGAGGATCCAGCCGGCCACGTTGTCGAGGAAGTAACGGTCGTGGGTAATGGCCACCACGGTGCCTTCGAAGTCGTGCAGGAAGCGTTCCAGCCAGGCCACGGATTCAGCATCCAGGTGGTTGGTCGGTTCGTCGAGCAGCAGCATGTCCGGTTTTTCCAGCAGCAGGCGGCACAGCGCTACGCGGCGACGCTCACCACCGGAGAGGTTGGCGATTTTCGCGTCCCATTCCGGCAGGCGCAACGCATCGGCGGCACGCTCAAGCTGGGTGTTCAGGTTGTGGCCATCGTGGGCCTGAATGATCTCTTCCAGGCGGCCCTGTTCAGCGGCCAGCTTGTCGAAGTCGGCGCCTTCTTCAGCGTACAGCGCGTACACCTCATCAAGACGTTTCAGTGCGCCGACCACTTCCGCCAGCGCTTCTTCGACTGACTCACGAACGCTGTGTTCCAGGTTTAACTGCGGTTCCTGTGGCAGGTAACCGATTTTAATCCCTTGCTGCGGGCGGGCTTCACCTTCGATATCGGTATCGATGCCGGCCATGATGCGCAACAGAGTGGATTTACCTGAGCCGTTCAGACCCAGCACGCCAATTTTGGCGCCCGGGAAGAAGCTCAGCGAGATGTTTTTCAGGATGTGACGCTTCGGCGGAACCACTTTGCCGACGCGATGCATGGTATAGACGTATTGAGCCACGGTGCCTCTGCCTCTCTATATCAGTTTTTATAGGATGTCTGGCTGCGGAGTGTAGCCCGTTTCGAAAGCGGATCCCAGACATCACACAGCGATCGCTAAGTATAACCCTATAGCTTTCAAGTTGCAGCTAGGCGCCCAGCTCGCTCATCCCCAGGCGCTTACTTGAGTAAGTAACTGGGGTGAGCTAGTGCAGGTAACAACGCTGCGGCTTGAAAGATGACGGGTATAACCCTTTATGCGCCCGTGAAGGCGCATATTGGTCGCTTAAGGGGTGACAACAATCGCGACGCGGCGGTTTTCCGCACGGCCGCTGGAGCTGCGGTTATCGGCCACCGGATCGCGTTTACCCATGCCGCGGGTTTCGATGTTGGAACGAGGAATGCCGACGCTGGCCAGCAGATCGGCCACCGCGTTGGCGCGGCGCAGCGAAAGCTGATCGTTATAGCTGTCTTCACCGTAATTATCCGTATGACCGTCCAGACGGAATTGGGTGATGCCGACGCTCATCAGCGCGCGACCCATTTTTTGTACCGTATCGGTGCTTTCCGGGTTCAGTTTGCCGACGTTATTGCCAAACAGCACCTTGTCGGACAGGCCAAATTCCCAGCCGTTGTCCGTCAGCTTGAACCCTTGTGACTGCAACAGGGCAATCTGCTCAGGCGTCAGGCCCTGCGGTTTGCTCTGGCAGCCGGCGAGCGCCAGCAGGGCGATAAACATCATCGCCAGCAGTGAGAAACGGTTTTTTAGTGTTTGCTGTATCATAATCAAATCCCTAGTTTTATTTTTTAGCCGGGGCTTTATTTCTGTATTGCCAGCCGCCAGCCTCCGTTATAACGATGCTTTGCCTGGTACATTGCATCGTCAGCTTCGTGCAAGAGCCCTTGAGGCGTTACCGCATGCTCAGGGTAAAGGGCAATACCGATACTCAGAGAGGAAATCACCGCCTCGTCGTTCGGCAAAATGACCGGTTGGGTCATGCAGTCGATAATGTTATCGGCAATCTGCAGGACATCTTCCGTAGTGTGGACCGGAGCCAATAATACGGCGAACTCATCACCTCCTAAACGTGCCACCAGGTCGCTTTCACGCAGCTGTGCGCGAATGCGCCCGGCAATGGTGGTCAGCACCATGTCGCCTGCGGCGTGACCGTAGCTGTCATTGACCTCCTTGAAGCGGTCACCGTCGATAAACAGCACCGCCAGCTTTTCGGTCGGTTTAATGTCCCCCAACGCACGGCTCAGTCGCCCTTCAAAGAAGGCGCGGTTCGGCAAGCCGGTCAGGCTGTCGTGCGTTGCCCGGTGAGTCAGTGAATCATTTTCCTGTTTCAGGTGTGCCTGCCAGGCTTCCAGCTCATCGAGCAGGCCATTAAAGTCGACGCTCAGCTCATGCAGTTCGGCAATCGGCGCTGATGGCACCCGCAGGCCAAAGGCGCGATCGCGGCGTACCGCATGTGCGACATTGGCGATGTCATCCAGCGAACGGACAATCCCCAGCAGCATGCGGCGGGAAAGCACCAGCGCACACAGGGTACTGAGCACCAGACAGGCGATCATGCCGACCATACCGCGCAACAGAAAACGCAGCAGGCTGCCGCCGTGGCCGAGCAGCCATACTTTGCCGACCTCTTTGCCTTCGTGAGTAATCGGCAGGATCACCGGCTCGGGCAGCGCCCAGTGGGCCACGATTTCTTCCATACCGTGCAGCGGGCCATCTTTGGGATGACGCCAACTGGCGAGCACTTTGCCGCTGTTGTTCAGAATTCTTGCCTCTGATACTTCTTCTTTGGAGGCGATCAATACCAGTGCCTCACGTGCGGCAGTGCGGTCTTCAAATACCACGGCAGCTTCGACGGTGTAGCTGATGGAGCGCGCAATCAGATGCAGGTTATGGTCGGCATAGGCGCGCAGCGCAAACAACGCGACCAGCGTCAGGAAAATTCCGGCGGTGCCGACGGCAATCAGCGCCAGTCCAAGGTGCACCCGTTGCAGCACCCGCCCCAGCGTAGGTCGCGACTGACCCGATCGGTTCTTGCGCAACCACTTCATAGTGGGGGGGCCTGTTTGCGTGCCAGTTGCAGCACGTTGGGGTGAACGCGCACGCCGCTGCGTGCCAGTGCGTCAAGGTTCACTTTAAAGCTGGCCGTGTCACCTTCGAACTGCAGGCAAAACGCGTTGCCGGCGGAGCATTCATCATCATTCTCGCTGATGCTGAGAATGGAGTGGCCGTTAATGCGTTGCATAAAATTCTGTTTCTGACCGGCATTGATATTGCCCAAATAAATCACGTCACAGCCGGTGCTCAGCAACGGGCTGTCGAAAGCGATACGCTCGGCTTTTATTGGCCTGGGGGCGCTCAGCAAGATGGGATCGAACAGGCCTTCGGCATATTGTGTCGGCGCAGTCACGCAAAGTCGGATGGGGTTGGGTTCACTGGGCCAGCGGGCATAGCTGATAATGCCGACTACCACGGTAGTGACGGCGTGGGTGCGACTTTTATGTGGGTCGCCAGTCTCGGGACGTGCCAAACCGGGAAATGCCAACAGGGCGAGCAGAACCAGCGACAACAGACGGCTGCAGTCCAGACGTGCGCAAATGAAGCTCCTGAGGGAGCTTTTTGCGCAGGTCGCTAACAACGCGGCATACTTTGCCATCTTCATCTGCCATTCCTGCCCACGTCCGCAGTGCTGTTGCGGCAACATAACAATGAGAAGCCTGACCCGGTTGAAGGGATAATTGTCTTGCTGAAAACTGTCAATCGCACTGCCTGGTGAACACTATCTAACCCATAATTGGCGCGGATTGTATTATAAGATATCCCTGTTGCGCGCTTTATGTGCCGTTTTCTCGGAATTATCCTAGCTTTTTTTAATAGTATAAAAACGTCCCTCAGGGTTTGCCAGGCGTTTTCTGCAAAGTTAGTGCGGCAGGCCTGGATTCCGGCGGTTTGCGCAACGTTTCTGCTTATCGTTTTGATGGCGAAATCCTGCGACGGCTAATAATTTCAAATGGCTTCATTTTATATTGGCAGCGGGGATTAATAATTGAGGATCCGGCCGGTTAGTGTTAACGCCGGAGTGAAATGATTAATACGGCAAAATTGTCGCCAGCTTTAATTAATTTGTCAGCGAGGGTAAACCTTTTTTATCTGAGGCCCATCGTGACGATAAACTTCTTCTACAGTAGTGAATGGATAAGCGATCCCGCTGTCTATGGTAGATGGCTGAGCGGGTTGCTCAGCGCCCCCTCTTTTGTTCTGGCGTGCCGGATAGTCGTTATCCCACGACAGGGCGTGAAATACTCGGAGAGCCGGGTTTACCGATCCGTTGGCTGCTGGCGTAGCGCGGCAACGGGGTGAACCGGCTCTGGCAACACCATCAGCATTAGCGAGGAAAGAGTCAGTATGGTCAAGGTAGACAAGTGGCGGTTTTTAGCTGTGGGCCTGTGCCTGACGGCATTTTCAAGCGCCGCATTGGCGGACTCGCTGGACGCTCAGCGTCAGCGTTACCTGCAGATTAAGCAGGCGTGGGACAGTAAACAGATGGACGTGGTGGCGCAACTGATGCCGACGCTGCGTGATTACCCGCTTTACCCTTATCTGGAATACCGTGAGCTGACGCAAGATCTCAGCCAGGCCGGATTCTCTGAGGTAAATGACTTTATCAAGCAGCATCCGACGCTGCCGCCGGCCAAGTCACTGGCTCCGCGTTTTGTGAATGAACTGGCGCGACGTGAAGACTGGCGTACCCTGTTGACCTTCAGCCCGCAGCCGCCGAAACCTATCGCGGCACGCTGTAATTATTACTACGCCAAATGGGCCACCGGCGATAAGCCTGCGGCCTGGAGCGGCGTCGACGACATCTGGATGAGCGGTAAATCGTTGCCGGGGGCCTGTGACAAGTTGTTCAACGTGTGGCAGGGGGCCGGTAAACAAACGCCATCGGCTATTTTGGAACGCATGAAACTGGCGTTGAAAGAGGGCAATAGTGGCCTGGTGAACAGCCTCTACCGTCAGTTGCCGTCAGATTATCAGACCATGGGCGATGCCCTGGTGCGCCTGCAAAACGATCCTGCGACGGTCGAGTCCTTTGCCCGCAGCGTGGGCCCGACTGACTTTACCCGTGCGGCAACCGGCATCGCTTTCGAGCGTCTGGCGCGTCAGGATGCGGAAAATGCCCGCGCGATGATCCCAACCCTTGCCCGCCTGCAGAAAATGAGCGACAGCGAACGGCTGGGGCTGGAAGAGGCAGTGGCATGGCGTCTGATGGGCAGCGACGCGACCTTTGAACAGACCCAGTGGCGCGACAAGGTGATCTTGCGTAGTCAGTCACCGGCACTGCTGGAGCGTCGCGTGCGTATGGCGCTGGGCGCCGGCGATCGTCAGGGGGTGGCAACCTGGCTGGCGCGTCTGCCGACGGAATCACGTAATAAAGATGAATGGCGCTACTGGCGTGCGAGCATTTTACTGGACGAAGGCAAACGTAGCGAAGGGGAAGAGATCCTGCGTCGGCTGATGAGCGAACGTGGCTTCTACCCGATGGTAGCGGCGCAGAAACTGAATACGCCTTATCCGGTGATGGTGGCAGTGGCGGCGAAGCCCCGCGCTTCGCTGGTGGACGGACCGGAAATCGCCAGGGTGCGCGAACTGATGTACTGGAACATGGATAATCTGGCGCGCAGTGAATGGACTTCGTTCGTGGCCAGCCGCAGCCGCCCGGAACAGGAAGCGCTGGCGCGTTACGCTTTTGAGCAAAAATGGGCCGATCTCAGCGTGCAGGCGACCATCGTCGGCAAAATGTGGGATCACCTTGAAGAACGCTTCCCGGTGGCCTGGCCGCAAGAATTCCGTGCCGCGACCGATGATAAGGGAATAACGCCAAGCTATGCCATGGCCATTGCCCGTCAGGAGAGCGCCTGGAACCCGAAAGCGCAGTCACCGGTCGGGGCCAGCGGCCTGATGCAGGTGATGCCACGTACCGCGCAGCATACCGTGCAGATGTACAATATTCCCGGTTACTCAAGCCCAAGCCAACTGCTTGATCCGCGCGTCAATATTACCATCGGTACCAGCTATCTGGAGTACGTATACCAGCAGTTCGGTCGCAACCGTATCCTGTCATCGGCGGCTTACAATGCCGGTCCATCGCGGGTGAATACCTGGCTGGGTAACAGTGAAGGGCGGGTTGACGCGGTGGCGTTTGTCGAAAGCATTCCGTTCTCGGAAACCCGTTCCTACGTGAAGAACGTGTTGGCTTACGACGCATTTTATCGCTATCTCATGCACCGGCCGGCCAAAGTGCTGACCGATGCCGAGTGGCAGAGGCGTTATTGATTTTGACGTCGCTATGGTATGCTGCTGTACTAGTTAAATAGTATGGTGGCTTGCCATGACGCAATTATCGCTTAACGACCCGGCTCTTTCAGAACAAGGTAATGAGGATTGGCTGCGCTTTGTTGCGCTGCTGCAGAATTCGTTTGCCCAGGATTTGCACCAACCACTGATGCAACTGCTGTTGACGCCGGACGAACGCACGGCTTTAGGTACGCGGGTACGGATTATTCAGGAGCTGATGCGCGGTGAAATGAGCCAGCGTGAGCTGAAAAACGAACTGGGGGCGGGAATTGCCACCATCACTCGCGGTTCGAACAGCCTGAAGGCGGCGACGCCAGCGCTGAAACAGTGGCTGGAACAGCAGTTGCTGGGCGATGCACAGTAGCGCCGCGCCCGGCAAAGGTTATTTCTGTGCTGCGTTGTTATGGTTCTGGTAGATCGGGTTGTGGAAAGGCACCAGCGCCAAAAGCAGAGCCTGATGGTAAACGCTGGTGCGGCTCAATCGCCCATCGGTAAAGATACCGATAGCGCCACCCTGGCGTTTCACTTCGGCATTGCCGGTGATGATCGCCATCTCACTCCCCAATTCGCGGCCGGCGCGAATTCCCTGTAAAATTGTCTCCGGTAGCATCAGACTGGCTGAGCGCGATTCGCCACGGGTATGCGGGTTTTCCACCGTCATCCAGGCGAAAGTCATATTCTCTTCGATTCCTGCTTCTACGCCGACCCAAAAGTCGGCCTCCGGGCGTACCTGCCGTGCTTCCATTACGCGCTGACGTGCGCCGGTGCGGGTTTCGTGATTACCTATGGGTTGCAGTGAGACACCACTGGCGACGTCGACCGATTCAATACGGCATTGGCCCGTGCCAAAGGTGTCATCAAAGGCCAATTGAATAGCCTTGATCTTTGCTGGGTTGGTAGTTGCAGCGACAACATGATACATAACGGGTTTGGCATCCTTAAGCTAAGAGCCTATTCACTACGTCAGACGCTTGCGCAAGCGGCATCTGACGACGATAAACTCAGGTTTCACGCAGTATAACGGAAAAGCAAAATGTTACAGGTATACCTCGTTCGCCACGGCGAAACGGAATGGAATGCGGCTCGCCGTATCCAGGGACAGTCCGACAGCCCGTTGACCGCTAACGGTGAACATCAGGCTCGTCTGGTTGCCCAGCGCGTCAGCAAACAAGGCATCACGCACGTGATTACCAGCGATCTGGGGCGTACCCGACGCACCGCGCAAATCATCGCAGAGGCTTGCGGCTGCGAGGTGATAACCGATCCACGTTTGCGTGAGTTGCATATGGGGGTGCTGGAAGAGCGCCTGATCGACAGCCTGACGCCACAGGAAGAACAGTGGCGTAAGCAGATGGTCGATGGTACTGCCGACGGCCGGATCCCTCAAGGTGAATCCATGAGTGAGCTGGGTGACCGGATGCGCGAGGCGCTGGAAAGCTGCCTGATGTTGCCTGAGGGCAGCAAACCGTTGATTGTCAGCCACGGTATCGCTTTGGGCTGTTTAATCAGCACCGTACTCGGATTACCGGCTTACGCAGAACGCCGCCTGCGTTTACGCAACTGTTCATTGTCGCGAGTCGATCATCAGCAGAGCCCATGGTTGGCTTCTGGCTGGATCGTCGAAACGGCGGGCGATGTCACGCATCTGGACACGCCCGCGCTGGACGAACTGCAGCGTTAACGGCGGATCGGGATCAAATAATCGCAGTTAATCTCGGTCGGCGGTTGGGGTGGCCGACGGTCACCCTTGGGATAAAAGCGCTCAATATCGTGCCCTTTACGGCGCGTGAGTTTGAGCGCCGGCAGGCAGGTGCCATACACGGTCAGAATGAAGTCTTGCAGGCCAGAGGTCGGGCCTTCATAGCTGAACATCGCGTACTCGCCACCTTGCAGCACCAGTGGCTGTCCGGCCACGATCTTTGCCGGCACGTGATGTGGCTCCAGCGCTGTGGTGTATAGCACTTCCTGTTCGTCGTCTTTTTCCTGACTCGGGCGTGAATGGTGCAGCCCGTACAGTACCGGCGGTAGCGTTTCAGCTTCGCCCAAATACTGGCGCCAGAATTGTGAACGCAATTCGGTACGACAGTGAGAGATTTGCTCCAGCGTACAGGAATAGCTTTGCGTCAGGCCAATCAACTGCTGTTCCGGCAAGGTAACAAATTCTGGCTGCGGCAGAGTAAAGGCACCCAGGCGGATCGGCGGACAGATGCCGAATGCGCTCCAGTCTTCGGCTCGGCGGTACAGCGCTGGCGTTTGGGCAAACTGTTTCTTAAATGCGCGTGTAAATGTCTGCTGCGAGTCGAAGCGATACTGTAAGGCGATATCCAAAATTGGTCGACTGGTTAAACGCAGCGCCACCGCAGCCTTGGATAATCTCCTTGCCCGGATATAAGCGCCGATGGCGTTACCGGTAATATCTTTAAACATCCGTTGTAAATGCCATTTAGAGTAACCTGCTTTGGCCGCCACGTTGTCCAATGACAGGGGCTGGTCCAAATGGCTTTCCAGCCAGATAAGCAGATCACGAATAATACCGGCTTGATCCATAGATCTTCCTCGTAGAGCTTTAGGGTAGGGACCCGAACTGTTTATTCATTACGCTGGTGCTTGCGCTATCAGACCAATCCATGAGCCATTTTGCGTAGCACTCTTTGCCTCTTGCAGCGCGTTGCGCAAGGGTTGGACAGGGGCACACCTAAACGGGCGCAAAGATATAACGACGCCGCATAATAGCAATTTTTTTCCTCCGAGACTCTCAAAGATTTTTTTCACGCTCTGTGCTAAAAAGATCGGTGCGGACTGGAAAGATCCCTATTCTGTGACCTAAAACATAAACAATATTGATTGCCTGCGTCTATTTTCAGGATTCAGGCTATTGGAGTTAAGTGAATGAAAAAAGGATGGATATTTTTGTTTGGTTTAGTTTGCGCAACGGTAAATAGCGCGCAGGCAGAACAGGTTGGATCGGTCGATACGGTATTCAAACTCTTTGGTCCGGACCATAAAATTGTGGTGGAAGCCTTCGATGATCCTGATGTTAAAAATGTAACTTGTTATATCAGCCGGGCAAAAACCGGTGGCATCAAAGGTGGGCTGGGATTAGCGGAAGATACCGCGGATGCTGCCATTTCTTGCCAGCAGGTCGGGCCGATTGCGCTGAACGATAAAATCAAAAATGGTAAGGCGGAAGGGACCGTGGTGTTCCAGAAACGAACGTCGCTGGTGTTCAAGAAACTGCAGGTGGTGCGTTTCTACGATGCAACTCGCAATGCGTTGATTTATCTGAGCTATTCAGATCGTGTGGTGGATGGTTCACCGAAGAATGCGCTGAGCGCCGTGCCGATCATCCCTTGGGGTGAGGCAAAATAAGATTTGGGGTTCGATGGAACCCCAAATATTTTAACGCGGGAAACTTACTCTTCCAGATCACCGCAGAAACGGTAACCTTCACCGTGAATGGTGGCGATGATTTCTGGCGTGTCCGGTGTCGATTCGAAGTGCTTGCGGATGCGACGGATGGTCACGTCCACGGTGCGGTCATGTGGCTTCAGCTCGCGGCCAGTCATCTTCTTCAGCAGATCGCCACGGGATTGGATCTTGCCCGGATTTTCGCAGAAGTGCAGCATGGCGCGGAATTCACTGCGTGGCAGTTTATACTGCTCACCCGCTGGGCTGATCAGTGAGCGGCTGTTGATGTCCAGCTCCCAACCATTGAATTTGTAGCTTTCAACCAGACGACGTTCTTCGCCGACGCTGCCCAGGTTCATGGTGCGTGACAGCAGATTGCGTGCGCGAATGGTCAGTTCACGCGGATTGAACGGCTTGGTGATGTAATCATCAGCGCCGATTTCCAATCCGAGGATCTTATCAACTTCGTTATCACGGCCGGTCAGGAACATCAGCGCAACGCTGGCCTGTTCGCGCAATTCACGCGCCAACAGCAGGCCATTTTTGCCTGGCAGATTGATGTCCATGATAACCAGATTGATATCATTTTCAGACAGGATGTTGTGCATTTCTGCACCATCATTGGCTTCATGAACAACGTAGCCTTCCGCCTCGAAAATGCTCTTCAGGGTGTTACGAGTGACTAGCTCGTCTTCGACAATCAGAATGTGCGGGGTCTGCATATATGCTACCTAAAATTGCCAACAAAATAGAAAATAGGAAGTACAGAAGTCTTTGTTTTCATAGCGGAGGGCAGAGATTAGCGCTCACGTTCCCTGCTACCCAATGACTAAAGTACGTAAACTCGTTCTTGATGCACTTTCCATCCCATGTCAACAAGATCGCTAGCTTGGTTGGGGCGCTATTCCTTACATCCCCAAAGGTGCCAAAACGGTGCATATCCTAACCGTATTAACAGCAATATAACAGTGCACACCGAATTCATCACCCAACAAAACTAAGGTTTGTTGACATATATCAAATTCAATTGTAGCACGTTAACAGTTTTGTGAAAAACACTTACAGAAATGCCAGCTTAAGTCACAGAACCCTAAATTCTGTGTTCGATTCAGCATTGTGGCACCTAATGAGGTAGAATTATTGGCTTGTTGATAAATGGCTTCTTTTAACGCTTTGATTAATAAGCGTAGTAAAACATAAGTAGCAATAATATGTATTACGCGCAATTTATCAGGTCAATAATCCATTTAACTCCGTCTATCGTGTTCTCCGGGATTATTGTTGCACAGATGTAAATATAATCAGACTATCCCAAACAGTCAAAAATACGCGATCCCTCATTCAGTGGAGTATTGATGCAGCTTCATATTGTTTTAGTGGCTCCGGCGCGGCCGGAAAACGTCGGCGCTGCGGCGCGGGCAATGAAAACCATGGGTTTCACTTCGTTGCGCATTGTCGACAGCGAAGCGCACCTGCAACCGGCGGCTCGCTGGGTTGCGCATGGGGCGGGGGATATCCTCGACGGCGTGCAAACTTTTGCCACTCTTGAGCAGGCGCTGGTGGACGTGGATTTCACCGTTGCCACCACTGCCCGCAGCCGCGCGCGTTTCCATTATTACTGTACGCCGCAGCAACTGCTGGGTCAGTTGAATGAGCGCAGCCAATGGGTAGGTCAGGCGGCGTTGGTGTTTGGCCGTGAAGATTCAGGCCTGACCAATGAAGAGCTGGAACTGGCGGATCTGTTGACCGGCGTGCCGATGCAGGCGGATTACCCTTCGTTGAATCTCGGCCAGGCAGTGATGGTGTATTGCTATCAATTATCGGAGCTGATGAATGTTAGCGCACCGCAGGAGCCGGCGGCCAATGAGGGCCAGCTCAAGGCGTTGCGTCAGCGAGCCGAGGGATTATTGACGGCACTGGAGGTCAGTGACGATCAAAAATTACGCGATTGGTTGCATCAGCGGCTTGGCGCGTTACAGCAGCGCGATACCGCGATGTTGCATACTTTGCTGCATGACATCGAAAAAAAATTGACAAAGTGATACCCGCAAACTGGGCTAGTTAGGCAGTGTGATCCACTATAAAACTGTTACCTGTCTGTCTTTTTATTCTGTCATTTGGCTTTTTGACTATCGCATTGCCCAGTTGCGCTGCTGGGTGATAAACAAGCAAAAACAAGAAATAATTTGACTTGGGATAGTGATTGCTTTAACCAATAGAGGGGACAGAGTAATTAATGAGACAGACAGACAAAATGCGAAATATCAGCCTGAACACAACAATTATTACCACCACCGATACCACAGGTAACGGGGCGGGCTGACGCGTACAGGAAACAAAAGAAAAAAGCCCGCACCTAACCAGTGCGGGCTTTTTTTTCGGCTTAAATTCGGGAGAGATAAGAAATGCGAGTGCTGAAATTTGGCGGAACCTCGGTAGCGAATGCAGAACGTTTTCTGCGCGTTGCCGACATCATGGAAAGTAACGCACGTCAGGGACAGGTGGCCACGGTCTTGTCCGCTCCGGCTAAAATCACCAACCATTTGGTGGCGATGATTGAAAAAACGGTAGCGGGGCAGGACATTCTGCCAAATATGAGCGATGCAGAACGCATCTTTGCCGACCTGCTGAGCGGCCTGACGCAGGCGCTGCCAGGCTTTGAGTACGATCGTCTCAAAACCCTGGTCGACCAAGAGTTTTCACAACTCAAGCAGGTATTGCACGGCGTTGCGCTGCTGGGGCAATGCCCGGACAGTGTGAATGCGGCCATCATCTGCCGCGGTGAGAAGCTCTCCATTGCCATCATGGAAGGGGTGTTTCGTGCCAAGGGTTTCCCGGTTACGGTGATCAACCCGGTGGAGAAGCTGCTGGCACAGGGGCACTATCTGGAGTCCACGGTAGATATCGCCGAATCCACACTGCGTATCGCCGCTGCGGCAATCCCGGCGGATAACATCGTGCTGATGGCCGGTTTCACCGCCGGTAATGACAAAGGGGAACTGGTGGTGCTGGGCCGTAACGGCTCTGACTACTCTGCGGCGGTACTGGCAGCCTGCTTGCGCGCCGACTGTTGTGAAATCTGGACCGACGTTGACGGCGTTTATACCTGCGATCCACGCACTGTCCCGGACGCCCGGTTGCTGAAATCGATGTCGTACCAGGAAGCTATGGAGCTTTCCTATTTCGGCGCCAGCGTGCTTCACCCCCGTACTATCGCTCCCATCGCCCAGTTCCAAATCCCTTGCCTGATCAAAAATACCGCCAATCCGCAGGCCCCGGGCACGCTGATCGGCGGCGAAAATTTGGATACCGAAACTCCGGTGAAGGGCATCACCAACCTGAATAACATGGCGATGATCAACGTATCCGGGCCGGGAATGAAGGGCATGGTCGGTATGGCTGCGCGAGTGTTCGCCGTGATGTCGCGTGCCGGTATCTCGGTGGTACTGATCACCCAGTCCTCCTCTGAATACAGCATCAGCTTCTGCGTACCGCAGAGTGAGCTGCAACGTGCGCGTAAAGCGCTGGAGGACGAGTTCTATCTTGAATTGAAAGACGGCCTGCTGGAGCCGCTGGACGTGATGGAACAGTTGGCGATCATCTCGGTCGTTGGCGATGGCATGCGCACCCTGCGCGGCATTTCGGCCAGCTTCTTCTCCGCACTGGCGCGCGCCAATATCAACATTGTCGCTATTGCCCAGGGGTCTTCCGAGCGTTCCATCTCTGTAGTGGTCAGCAATGACTCCGCCACTACCGGCGTTCGCGTCTGTCACCAGATGCTGTTTAACACCGATCAGGTGATTGAAGTGTTTGTCATCGGCGTCGGCGGCGTGGGTGGCGCGTTGATCGAACAGATCTACCGTCAGCAGCCGTGGCTGAAACAAAAACATATCGATCTGCGGGTGTGCGGTATCGCCAATTCACGCGCCATGCTGACCAACGTACACGGCATCGCACTGGAAAGCTGGCGGGATGAGCTGGCCGGTGCGCAGGAGCCGTTCAACCTCGGTCGCCTGATCCGCCTGGTGAAGGAGTACCACCTGCTGAATCCGGTGATTGTCGACTGTACCTCCAGCCAGGCGGTGGCCGATCAATACGCCGATTTCCTGGCCGATGGTTTCCACGTGGTGACACCGAACAAAAAAGCCAATACCTCATCGATGAACTATTACCAACAGCTGCGCACCGCCGCTGCCGGTTCACGTCGCAAGTTCCTGTACGACACCAACGTCGGTGCGGGCTTGCCGGTGATCGAGAACCTGCAAAACCTGCTGAACGCCGGTGACGAACTGACGCGTTTCTCCGGTATCCTGTCCGGTTCGCTGTCATTTATTTTCGGCAAGCTGGACGAAGGTATGTCGTTGTCGGCCGCGACCCTGGAGGCTAAAGCCAAAGGGTATACCGAGCCGGATCCACGAGACGATCTTTCCGGTATGGACGTTGCCCGCAAGCTGTTGATCTTGGCCCGTGAGGCGGGTTACAAACTGGAATTGGCGGACATTGAGGTTGAGTCGGTGCTGCCGCCTTCCTTTGATGCCACCGGTGACGTGGAAACCTTTATGGCGCGCCTGCCGGAGCTCGACAAAGAGTATGCCCGCAACGTGGCCAACGCCGCCGAGCAAGGCAAGGTATTGCGCTATGTCGGGGTGATCGAAAATGGCCGCTGCCAGGTACGTATAGATGCGGTAGACGGTAACGATCCGTTGTATAAAGTGAAGAACGGCGAGAACGCTTTGGCTTTCTACAGCCGCTACTATCAGCCATTGCCTCTGGTGCTGCGCGGCTACGGCGCCGGTAACGATGTGACCGCAGCGGGGGTGTTTGCCGACCTGTTGCGCACACTGTCATGGAAGTTGGGAGTTTAATATGGTTAAGGTGTATGCGCCGGCCTCAATTGGTAACGTCAGCGTCGGTTTCGACGTTCTGGGTGCAGCAGTGTCGCCGATCGACGGGACCTTACTGGGCGACTGCGTCAGTGTAGAGGCCGCCGAAACGTTCAGTCTGCAGAATGCCGGGCGCTTCGTCAGCAAACTGCCGGATGACCCGAAAGAGAATATTGTCTACCAGTGCTGGGAGCGTTTCTGCCAGGAAATCGGTCAGCAGATCCCGGTGGCGATGCGGCTCGAGAAAAACATGCCAATCGGTTCAGGGCTGGGTTCCAGCGCCTGTTCGGTGGTCGCCGGGTTGATGGCGATGAATGAGTTCTGCAACCGCCCGCTGGACAAAATGACGCTGTTGGGCCTGATGGGCGAGTTGGAAGGCCGCATTTCCGGCAGCGTGCATTACGATAACGTGGCGCCTTGCTATCTCGGCGGCCTGCAACTGATGCTGGAAGAAGAAGGCTTCATCAGCCAGGAAGTGCCATGCTTTAAAGACTGGCTGTGGGTGATGGCTTACCCGGGCATCAAGGTATCCACCGCCGAAGCGCGTGCGATCCTGCCCGCGCAGTATCGTCGTCAGGACTGTATCAGCCACGGTCGCTATCTGGCGGGCTTTATCCACGCCTGCCATACCCAACAGCCGCAGCTGGCCGCCAAACTGATGCAGGACGTGATTGCCGAGCCCTACCGCACCCGCCTGTTGCCGGGCTTTGCCGACGCACGCAAGGCTGCCCAGGATATCGGTGCGCTGGCTTGTGGTATTTCCGGTTCCGGCCCGACGCTGTTCGCCGTCTGTGATGACGGCGCGACCGCACAACGTATGGCCGACTGGCTGACTAATCACTATCTGCAAAACGACGAAGGTTTTGTTCATATTTGCCGCCTGGATACCGCAGGCGCACGACTACTGGGATAACGCATGAAACTGTACAACCTTAAGGATCATAACGAGCAGGTCAGCTTTACACAGGCGATCAAACAGGGCCTGGGCAAGCAGCAAGGGCTGTTTTTCCCGCTGGATTTGCCTGAGTTTGAGCTGACTGAAATCGACCATCTGCTGGAACAGGATTTTGTCACTCGCAGTAGCCGCATCCTGTCGGCGTTTATTGGTGATGAAGTCTCTGAGGAGGCATTGCGTAAGCGTGTTGCGGCAGCCTTTGAGTTCCCGGCACCGGTGGCGCAAGTGGAAGACGACATTGCCTGCCTGGAACTGTTCCACGGTCCAACGCTGGCGTTCAAAGACTTCGGTGGCCGCTTTATGGCGCAAATGCTGGCAGAAGTGGCGGGCGATGAGCCGGTGACTATCCTGACCGCGACCTCCGGGGATACCGGTGCGGCAGTGGCCCATGCTTTCTACGGCCTGAAGAATGTGCGTGTGGTGATCCTGTATCCACAGGGCAAAATCAGCCCGCTGCAGGAAAAGCTGTTTTGCACCCTGGGTGGCAACATCCACACCGTGGCGATCGACGGCGACTTTGACGCCTGCCAGGCGTTGGTGAAACAGGCATTTGACGATCAGGAGCTGAAAGAAGCGCTGCACCTGAACTCGGCCAACTCGATCAACATCAGCCGTCTGCTGGCGCAAATTTGCTACTACTTTGAAGCGGTGGCGCAACTGCCGCAGGAAGCCCGTAATCAACTGGTGATCTCGGTACCCAGCGGCAACTTCGGCGATCTGACCGCCGGCCTGCTGGCCAAATCATTGGGCCTGCCGGTGAAGCGTTTTATCGCCGCGACCAATGCCAACGACACCGTACCGCGCTTCCTGACTAACGGTCAGTGGCAGCCGCATGCCACGGTAGCTACGTTGTCCAATGCCATGGATGTTAGTCAGCCGAACAACTGGCCGCGGGTCGAGGAGCTGTTCCGTCGTAAGATCTGGCAGTTGAAAGAGCTGGGTCATGCCACGGTCAGTGACGAAACCACCAAGGACAGCATGCGTGAGCTGGCGAAGCTGGGTTACCTCTCCGAACCGCACGCGGCAATCGCTTATCGCGCGCTGCGTGACCAGTTGCAAGAAGGGGAGTTTGGTTTGTTCCTCGGCACGGCACATCCGGCCAAGTTCAAAGAGAGCGTTGAGGAAATCCTCGGTCAGGAACTGCCGCTGCCGAAGGCATTGGCGCTGCGTGCCGATTTGCCGCTGCTGTCCCACAGCCTGCCGGCCGGTTTTGGCGAACTGCGTAAGTTCCTGATGGCTCTGCCTGCCTGACTTGCGTGGGGCTCTGCCCTGATATAAAAGCGAAAAGCCGTCATTGCGACGGCTTTTTTATGGGCGGGTATTTCACTGCTCGGGGCGTTTGAACACCAATTCGTTGCCTTTGGAATTAGCCGGGTCGAAAGCGTAGCCTTCCAGGTTAAAATCAAGCAGTTGTTCGCGCTGGGTCAGGCGATTTTTGATGATAAAACGGCTCATCAGTCCGCGCGCTTTCTTGGCGTAGAAGCTGATCACTTTGTATTTGCCGTTCTTCTCGTCGAGGAACACCGGTTTAATCAGCGTGCCATGCAGTTTGGCCGGCTTCACCGATTTGAAGTATTCGTCGGAAGCCAGGTTGACCACCATGTCGTCCCCCTGTTGTTCCAGCGCCTCGTTGAGCTTCTTGGTGATCTGCTCGTCCCAGAAACTGTACAAATCCTTGCCCTTGGCATTCTCCAGCTTGATACCCATCTCCAGACGGTAAGGCATCATCAGATCAAGCGGACGCAGCACGCCGTACAGTCCGGACAGCATGCGCAGATGCTGTTGGGCGAAATCAAAGTCATCTTCGCTGAAATCCTGCGCGTGCAGGCCGGTATAAACATCGCCTTTAAACGCCAACAGTGCCTGGCGGGCATTGTCCGGGGTGAATTTCGGTTTCCAGTCGCCAAAGCGCGCGGCGTTCAGGCCAGCCAGTTTATCGCTGATGCCCATCAGGCTGGAGATTTGCACCGGCGTCAGGTCGCGGCAGATTTTGATCAACTGTTTCGATTTGTCCAGTAGCTCCGGCTGGGTGAAGCGTTCGGTTGCCAGCGGGCTTTCGTAATCAAGAGTTTTTGCAGGTGAAATAATAACGAGCATGGCCAGATCCTGTTTATCCAAGAGCGGATACTGTAGCAAAAAGCGCGGGAAAAAGGGTCAATGGGTCTGATAGGCAGGGCGCGTGCCAGCCGCGCCCGCAAAAGTTAATTTTTGTCCCACACGCCCGGTTCAAGCTGGGATTTCAACTCAGGGAAGCGGTTGGCGTCGAAAGTGGGCAGTCTTCCCAGCGTTCTCTGGCGATGATAATCGTTAGCCAACTTCAGCGCCACGCGTGACAACAGCAGGATCGCCGTCAGGTTGGTGATGGCCATCAAAGCCATTGAGGTATCGGCCATTTTCCACACCACCGGCAGTTCGGCCAGTGCACCAAACATCACCATACCCAGTGCGGCGCAACGGAAAATCAGCAGGCCGGCCGGGTGGTTGCGCTCCAGGAACAGCAGATTGCTCTCGGCATAGGCATAGTTGGCGATAATCGAGGTAAAGGCGAAGAAGAAAATGGCGATAGCGACAAACGGCGAGCCCCAACTGCCGACGGCGGTGGACAGTGCACGCTGGGTCATATCGATACCGCTGATGTTGGCCACCGGCTGATCCAATACGCCGGAAGAAAGAATGATCGCAGCGGTTGCGCTGCAAATCACGATGGTATCGATAAACACCCCGAGCATCTGCACATAGCCCTGCGAGGCCGGATGCGGTGGGTAAGGTGAGGCGGAAGCCGCCGCATTAGGTGCCGAGCCCATACCGGCCTCGTTGGAAAACAGGCCACGCTGAACACCCTGGGTCATCGCTTGTGAAATACCGTAACCGACGGCACCGGCTGCCGCTTCCTGCAGCCCGAAGGCGCTTTTGACCACCAGCGAGAGGATCGCCGGCATATGCTCAATGTTATGGCCAATCACCCAGAGGGCCAGCAGTAAATAAACTGCGGCCATCACGGGCACCACCAGTTCTGCCACGCGGGCCACGGAGCGAATGCCGCCGAAGATCACGATACCGCTCAGGACCACCAGACCGAGACCGACATACAGTGGTTTCGCGTGGAAGGCGACGGCGGAGGCCTGGGCGATGGAGTTGGCCTGAACGGCGTTGAACACCAGGCCGAAGGCGATGATCAGGAAGATGGAGAACATCACGCCCATCCAGCGCATGCCCAACCCTTTCTCCATATAGTAAGCCGGGCCGCCACGGTAGTTACCTTGTTGGTCTTTGGTTTTATAGAGCTGCGCCAGGGTACTTTCAACAAAGGAGGTGGCCATGCCGATAAACGCCACTACCCACATCCAGAAGATGGCACCCGGGCCACCGGCGGTAAGGGCAATTGCCACGCCGGTCAGGTTGCCGGTGCCGACCCGTGCGGCCAGCGTGGTACACAAGGCTTGAAAGGAGGAGATCCCCGCGCTGTCGCTCTTGTTACTGTGCTTAAGCACCGAGAACATATGGCTGAAATGGCGGACCTGGATAAAACGGGTGCGCAGGGTGAAATAAATGCCGGTACCGAGCAGCAAATAAATCAGTACTGAACCCCACAAAATATTATTAATAAAATTCATCAGGTCCGTCACGGATCCCTCCTTGTTGAAATTTGTTGCGCACCGCGCCGCATCCACCGCGGGTGAAAATAGATTGATTGAATTTTTACAAGAGCTTAGCTGAAATTCGCCCGGTTCAAAGCAATTGAGATTTTTCTCAGATTCTGAGGCTCATTGCATTAATTTTCGCGAATTTAACATAATTTATTCAATCGATAGCACGTTATTGCCTTTTCATCCGCTCGGGAATGACGAAAGATACCAGCGTAAACGGTTGCTCGCTCAAGGATAAAACCAGCGCCGCCGGGCCGCGATTTTCCAGCCTTGCACCGGGCCTTGCGCATGTTATTATCAGGGCAGGGCATGGTTGAACGATGCCAAAAGTTCATGCACAAACGATGAGATAATGCCAACATGACCGATAAATTAACTTCCCTGCGCCAACTGACCACCGTGGTTGCAGATACGGGCGATATCGCGGCTATGAAGCTGTATCAACCGCAAGATGCTACGACCAACCCTTCGCTGATCCTCAATGCAGCCCAAATTCCTGAATACCGCAAACTGATTGACGAAGCCATTGCCTGGGCGCGCGAGCAGAGCAGCGATCGCGAACAGCAGATCGCCGATGCCGCCGACAAGCTGGCCGTTAACATCGGTCTGGAAATCCTGAAGCTGGTTCCGGGCCGTATCTCCAC
The DNA here is from genome assembly GCF_027474885.1 of Serratia myotis. Classification (NCBI taxonomy): domain Bacteria; kingdom Pseudomonadati; phylum Pseudomonadota; class Gammaproteobacteria; order Enterobacterales; family Yersiniaceae; genus Serratia; species Serratia myotis. The sequence goes on from NZ_CP099707.1 coordinate 662,913, forward strand.
CGAAGTGGACGCACGCCTGTCCTACGACACCGTGGCCAGCGTTGCCAAGGCCAAGCGCCTGATCAAACTGTACAACGATGCCGGCATCAGCAACGATCGCATTCTGATCAAACTGGCTTCTACCTGGCAGGGTATCCGCGCTGCGGAGCAGCTGGAAAAAGAAGGCATCAACTGTAACCTGACGCTGCTGTTCTCCTTCGCTCAGGCTCGTGCCTGTGCCGAAGCCGGCGTATTCCTGATTTCTCCGTTTGTTGGCCGTATCCTCGACTGGTACAAAGCCAATGGCGACAAGAAAGAGTTCGCGCCAAACGAAGACCCGGGTGTGGTTTCCGTTACCGAAATCTATCAGTATTACAAACAGCACGGTTTCAAAACCGTGGTGATGGGCGCCAGCTTCCGTAACGTCGGCGAAATCATCGAGCTGGCCGGTTGTGACCGTCTGACCATCGCCCCTGCGCTGCTGAAAGAGCTGGCAGAGAGCGAAGGGACCCTGGAGCGTAAACTGGCCTACACCGGCGAAGTGCAAGCGCGTCCTGCAGCCTTGACTGAACCTGAGTTCTACTGGCAGCACAACCAGGATCCAATGGCCGTTGAGAAACTGACCGACGGTATCCGCAAGTTTGCCGTAGACCAGGGCAAGCTGGAAAAAATGATCGCCGATCTGCTGTAATTGCGGCAATCAGTGCAGAAAAAGGTGGCTTAGGCCGCCTTTTTTTATGCCCGCAGATCCCGGCGGCAGGCAGACACTTTATACTCTCAAGATTCAAAATAGGGCGGGAAGCGAACCCGTCCGAACCCCATCAGGCTGTAGAGGTTACGCATGGACATATTACGTATTGGTTTGGTTTCTGTTTCTGACCGCGCTTCCGGCGGCGTTTATCAGGACAAAGGTATCCCGGCGCTGGAAGAGTGGCTGAGCGGCGCGCTGACCACCCCGTTCAAACTGGAAACCCGCCTGATCCCCGATGAGCAGACGTTGATCGAACAAACCCTGTGTGAACTGGTGGATGAAATGGGCTGCCATTTGGTGCTGACCACCGGGGGAACCGGCCCGGCACGCCGCGACGTGACCCCTGATGCCACGCTGGCGATCGCCGATCGCGTGATGCCTGGCTTCGGCGAGCAAATGCGTCAGATCAGCCTACACTATGTGCCAACGGCAATTCTTTCACGTCAGGTAGGGGCAGTCCGCAAGCAGGCGTTGATCATCAACCTGCCGGGGCAACCCAAGTCGATCAAGGAGACGCTGGAAGGGGTTAAGGACGAGCAGGGCAAGGTGGTGGTGCATGGCATCTTTGCCAGCGTGCCGTACTGCATTCAGTTGCTTGAGGGGCCGTATGTGGAAACCGAGGCCGCAGTGGTAGCAGCATTTCGCCCGAAGAATGCGCGTCGCGAGATAAACCTCTAAATTTCAGCCTTTTGTGAGATAAGCGCTAGCCGATCTGGTGTGAAAATAATTTGCCGTTATAGTAAGGATTCGTTTACAGAAAGCCGATGGCTCAGACTGCTGACAAAGCCCATTATTAGGGAGAGCGTGCCGAAGGGGTCGTAGCGGCTTGCCCGCCGGAGCGCCCCTCGGTGCGCTAGGCCCGGGTATCTTGGGTTCAAAGACAACATTGTCATCTAACTTCAGCCGATGGCTTTTATTTTCACAGTTTCCTCCGACGGTACCCTATGCCTCACGATAATAATCGCCGGTTAAACCGGCAAGACTACAAAACTCTGACGTTAGCTGCCCTGGGCGGTGCGCTGGAGTTCTATGATTTCATCATTTTTGTCTTCTTTGCGGCGGTGATGGGCGAGCTGTTCTTCCCGGCGGATATGCCGGAATGGCTACGTCAGGTGCAAACCTTCGGCATTTTTGCCGCCGGTTACCTGGCCCGGCCGCTGGGCGGCATCGTGATGGCGCACTTCGGCGATCTGGTCGGTCGCAAGAAAATGTTCAGCCTGAGTATTTTACTGATGGCGCTGCCGACGCTGGCGATGGGTCTGTTACCGACCTATGCCAGCATCGGCATTGCTGCACCGCTGTTGCTGTTGCTGATGCGGGTGCTGCAAGGGGCGGCGATCGGCGGTGAAGTGCCAGGGGCCTGGGTATTTGTTGCTGAACACGTGCCGCGCCGCCGCATCGGTTTTGCCTGCGGCACGCTGACTGCCGGCCTGACCGTCGGCATCCTGTTGGGCTCGCTGGTGGCGACGGTGATCAACACCACGCTCAGCCAACAGACCATTATTGACGGGGGCTGGCGTATTCCGTTCCTGCTTGGCGGCATTTTCGGTCTGGTGGCGATGTACCTGCGTCGCTGGCTGCAGGAAACGCCGATCTTCATCGAAATGCAGGCGCGTAAAGCCCTGGCTGAGGAGTTGCCGCTGAAATCGGTGGTGCTCAATCATCGCAAGGAAGTGGTGGTGTCGATGCTGCTCACCTGGTTATTGTCCGCCGGTATCGTGGTGGTGATCCTGATGACCCCGACCTATCTGCAAAAACAGTTTGGTATCGCCCCGGCGCTGTCGCTGCAGGCTAATAGCATTGCTACCATCATGCTGATTGCCGGTTGCATCCTCGCCGGGTTGTCGGCGGATCGTTTTGGTGCCAGCAAAACCTTTATCGTCGGTAGCTTGTTGCTGGCCGGTTGCAGTTGGTTATTTTATCGGACGGTGGGCGAACACCCGGAAATGTTGTTCGCCTGCTATGCGCTGGTGGGCTTCAGCGTAGGCATCGTGGGTGCGGTACCCTACGTGATGGTACGGGCTTTTCCAGCGGAAGTTCGGTTTACCGGGATTTCGTTCTCATATAATGTTGCATACGCTATTTTTGGTGGTTTAACCCCAATATTTGTGACGTTGATCATGAAGTTAACCCCGTTAGCGCCCGCTTACTATGTGTTGGCGCTGTCAGGTATCGGACTGCTGCTGGGAATTTACCTGCATCGCGATCTGAACAGCGAAACCAAGGCGCAGCGAGCCGGTTCCTACAGCTAAAAAAAAGCCCTGCAATCGCAGGGCTTCTTGTTTCAGGCTAACGGCAATTATGCCACGGCCCGAATAGGTTCAACATTGTTGACCTTTGGCTCGCCAATCGGCAGCACCGTGCGGCCAAACTGCTCGTTGAGCACTTCCGCCATGGCCAAATAAATGGCGCTGGCTCCGCAGATAATGCCTTCGTAACCGGCAAAGTTCAGCAGCGCATGGTTGCCGGTGATGTTGCCGATGGCCAGCAGGGCGAACAGCAGCGTCAGGCTGCCGAACACGAACTGCAGCACGCGGTTGGCGCGCAAGGTGCCGAAGAACATAAACAGCGTGAAGACACCCCACAGTGCCAGGTAGATGCCCAGTACGCCGGCATCGGTCGGTTCAGCCAACCCCAGGCGTGGCAGCAGCAGCAGCCCGACCAGGCTCAGCCAGAAGCTGCCGTAAGAGATAAAGGCCGTCATGCCGAAGGTGTTGCCTTTCTTGTATTCCAGCAGGCCAGCCATAATCTGGGCCAGTCCACCGAAGAAAATCCCCATGCTGATGATGGCGGAGTTCAATGGGAAAAAGCCCGCGTTGTGCAGGTTCAGCAAGACGGTGGTCATCCCGAAGCCCATCAGGCCGAGAGGGCCGGGATTTGCCAACTTGTTGGTGTGCATATGTCCTCTGCGATAACAGAATTTTAACGAAAATGGATAGGTAAATTCATAAATGGTCTGAATGGCCGAAAAAACCCTAACTTCCATCAGAGCGCGCGGCATCATAATGATCCCCAGAACAGGAAACAATGATCTGAGTGACGATAAAAACGAATTTTTTTTTGCCCTGCCCCTTGATGCTGGATGGTATGGCCCCATCTTATTTGCAACCGCAGTTGCTGACCGCGGCTAAGACTGAAATGTCGGGCAGTTGAAAAACAAAAAATTGCCCACATATAGGTTAGCAACCTGACCGAATATGAATTTATTAGTGGAGACGTTTAGATGGGCAAAATTATTGGTATCGACCTGGGTACTACCAACTCTTGTGTAGCAATTATGGATGGTGGTAAAGCGCGCGTGCTGGAGAACAGCGAAGGCGACCGTACTACACCTTCGATCATCGCATATACCCAGGATGGTGAAATTCTGGTTGGCCAGCCTGCTAAGCGTCAGGCTGTGACTAACCCACAAAACACCCTGTTTGCGATCAAGCGCCTGATTGGCCGTCGCTTCCAGGATGAAGAAGCACAGCGTGATAAAGACATCATGCCGTACAAAATTGTGGCTGCTGATAACGGCGACGCATGGGTCGAAGTGAAAGGCCAGCGTGTAGCACCTCCGCAGATCTCTGCTGAAGTGTTGAAGAAAATGAAGAAAACGGCTGAAGATTACCTGGGCGAACCGGTAACTGAAGCGGTTATCACCGTACCTGCTTACTTCAACGATGCTCAGCGTCAGGCGACCAAAGACGCCGGCCGTATCGCAGGTCTGGAAGTAAAACGTATCATCAACGAACCGACCGCTGCAGCCCTGGCTTACGGCCTGGACAAAGAAGTCGGTAACCGTACCATCGCGGTTTATGACCTGGGTGGCGGTACTTTCGATATCTCTATTATCGAAATCGACGAAGTTGACGGCGAAAAAACCTTCGAAGTCCTGGCAACCAACGGTGATACCCACCTGGGTGGTGAAGACTTCGACAGCCGCCTGATCAACTACCTGGTGGACGAATTCAAGAAAGAACAAGGTTTCGATCTGCGCAAAGATCCGTTGGCGATGCAGCGTCTGAAAGAAGCCGCTGAGAAAGCGAAGATTGAACTGTCTTCCGCTCAGCAGACCGACGTTAACCTGCCGTACATCACTGCAGATGCGAGCGGTCCAAAACACATGAACATCAAAGTGACCCGTGCAAAACTCGAGTCGCTGGTAGAAGATCTGGTTGCGCGTTCTATCGAGCCGCTGAAAGTGGCCCTGACAGACGCAGGCCTGTCGGTTTCCGACATTCAGGACGTGATCCTGGTGGGCGGCCAGACCCGTATGCCAATGGTTCAGAAGAAAGTTGCTGACTTCTTCGGTAAAGAACCGCGTAAAGACGTTAACCCGGACGAAGCCGTTGCGGTGGGTGCTGCGGTACAGGGCGGCGTGTTGGCCGGTGATGTGAAGGACGTTCTGCTGCTGGACGTTACCCCGCTGTCGCTGGGTATCGAAACCATGGGCAGCGTGATGACTCCGCTGATCACTAAAAACACCACTATCCCGACCAAGCACAGCCAGGTGTTCTCTACCGCTGAAGACAACCAGTCTGCGGTAACCATCCATGTGCTACAGGGTGAGCGTAAACGCGCTAACGATAACAAGTCACTGGGCCAGTTCAACCTGGACGGTATCCAGGCTGCTGCACGCGGTATGGCGCAGATCGAAGTGACCTTCGACATCGACGCCGACGGTATTTTGCACGTGTCTGCCAAAGACAAGAATACTGGCCGTGAGCAGAAAATCACCATCAAGGCTTCTTCTGGTCTGAACGAAGAAGAAATCCAGAAAATGGTGCGTGATGCTGAACTGAACGCCGAAGCGGACCGTAAGTTCGAAGAGCTGGTGCAGACCCGTAACCAGGCTGACCACCTGATCCACGGCACCCGTAAGCAGTTGGAAGAAGCGGGCGACAAACTGCCGGCAGAAGACAAAACGGCTATCGAAGCGGCGCTGAAAGATCTGGAAGTGGCGGTTAAAGGCGAAGATAAAGCCGAGATCGAAGCGAAGACCCAGGCTCTGGTGCAGGTTTCCGGCAAGCTGCTGGAAATGGCTCAGGCGCAGCAGGCTCAGCAAGGTGCTGATGCCGGTGCTGACAACGCGGCGCAGAAAGACGACGACGTGGTTGACGCTGAGTTCGAAGAAGTTAAAGACAAAAAATAATCGCCCTTAAGCGGGCACGGAACGGCCGAGAGGCCGTTACCGCAAACCAGCACGGGCGTCGAGGCAACTCTACGCCCGTGCACGCATGTTAAGGGTTACAGAAATAATGGCGAAGAAAGACTATTACGAGATTCTCGGCGTCTCCAAGACGGCGGAAGAACGTGAGATCAAAAAGGCGTATAAACGCCTGGCGATGAAATACCATCCTGACCGCAATCAGGAGCAAGACGCCGAAGCCAAGTTTAAAGAGATCAAGGAAGCGTACGAAATCCTGACCGACAGTCAAAAGCGTGCGGCCTACGATCAATACGGCCATGCAGCCTTTGAACAGGGCGGTATGGGCGGCGGCGGCGGGTTTGGTGGCGGCGGTGCTGAGTTCAGCGATATCTTTGGCGACGTATTTGGCGACATCTTCGGTGGTGGCCGCCGTCAGCGCGCCAGCCGCGGTTCCGATCTGCGCTACAACATGGAGCTCTCCCTCGAGGAAGCGGTTCGTGGCGTGACCAAAGAGATCCGCATCCCGACGCTGGAAGAGTGTGACGTTTGCCACGGCAGCGGCGCGAAGCCGGGCAGCTCGCCGGTGACCTGTCCAACCTGTCACGGGCAGGGCCAGGTGCAGATGCGCCAGGGCTTCTTTACCGTGCAGCAGGCTTGTCCGCACTGTCATGGTCGCGGTCAGATTATCAAAGACCCTTGCAATAGCTGCCACGGCCACGGCCGGGTAGAGAAAGCCAAAACGCTGTCGGTGAAAATCCCGGCCGGCGTTGATACCGGTGACCGCATCCGTCTGGCGGGTGAGGGTGAAGCGGGTGAGCACGGCGCGCCGGCAGGCGATCTGTACGTTCAGGTTCAGGTGAAAGCGCACCCGATCTTCGAGCGTGAAGGCAATAACCTGTACTGTGAAGTGCCGATTAACTTCGCGATGGCGGCATTGGGCGGCGAGATTGAAGTCCCGACGCTGGATGGCCGCGTGAAGCTGAAAGTACCGGCAGAGACGCAGACGGGTAAACTGTTCCGCATGCGCGGCAAGGGTGTTAAATCGGTACGTGGTGGCAGCCAGGGTGACCTGCTGTGCCGTGTGGTGGTCGAAACCCCGGTTAACCTGAACGACAAGCAGAAGCAATTGCTGAAGGAACTGGAGGAGAGCCTGGGTGGCCCTTCTGGTGACAAAAACAGCCCGCGTTCGAAGAGCTTCTTCGACGGGGTAAAAAAGTTTTTTGATGACCTGACGCGTTAAGCTGCTGTTTCCGTTAGCGTACTGCATAACCCCGGCGTCAAAACCGGGGTTTTTTATTGGCTCTGACTCGTCTAATAACCCTAATAAAAGCGTGACATATATCTCTTATTGATCGGTTTTTACGATGTTTTAAGCATTTATAAACGTATTTTATCGAAGTGATTCGCCGTCTATACTCATTCCATTACTTTGTCTGCAGGGCCTTCTATGCCTTGCGCTGCTCTGGAGAGACGTATTGTGACCAACATCATTCGTCAATTTTTACGTCAGGAAGCCGCGGGCGGCATTATCCTGATCGTAGCCGCGATTATCGCGTTGATCATGGCCAATACCCCAGCCCAGGGGATTTATCACGCCTTCCTCAATTTACCGGTAATGGTAAAAGTGTCCTCACTGGAGATTGCCAAGCCGTTGCTGTTGTGGATTAACGATGGCCTGATGGCGATCTTTTTCCTGGTGGTCGGGCTGGAGGTCAAGCGTGAGCTGATGCAGGGGTCATTGGCCGGGCGTGACAAGGCGGTGTTCCCGGCGATTGCCGCATTGGGCGGCATGCTGGCACCGGCGTTGATTTATCTGATGTTCAACGGGGCGGACGAGGTAACCCGTCAGGGATGGGCGATCCCGGCTGCGACCGATATTGCCTTTGCCCTCGGGGTGATGGCGCTGCTGGGTAACCGCGTGCCAACCAGCCTGAAGGTGTTCCTGTTGGCGCTGGCGATCATCGACGACCTGGGTGTGATCGTGATTATCGCGCTGTTCTATACCCACGAAGTCTCGATGGCGGCGTTGGGCGTGGCGGCGGCATCTATCGCCGTGCTGGCATTTATGAACTGGCGCGGCGTGGGCAAAACCTCGTTGTATATGATAGTCGGCCTGGTCCTGTGGGTCGCTATCCTCAAGTCCGGGGTACATGCGACGCTGGCCGGGGTCATCATCGGCTTTATGATCCCGCTGAACGTGAAGAAGGGGCCGTCACCGTCAGAAACACTGGAGCATGAGCTGCATCCGTGGGTGGCGTTCCTGATACTGCCGTTGTTTGCTTTTGCCAACGCCGGGGTTTCATTACAGAGCGTGTCACTGAGCGGGCTGACCTCACTGTTGCCGGTGGGCATCGCAGCGGGCCTGTTTATCGGTAAGCCGTTGGGTATTTTCACTTTCAGCCTGTTGGCGGTGAAACTGGGTATTGCCAAGCTGCCTGAAGGAATTGGTTTCAAACAGGTGTTTGCCGTTTCCGTGCTCTGTGGTATTGGTTTTACCATGTCGATCTTTATCGCTTCGCTGGCGTTTGGCGATGCGGATGTTGTACTAAGCACCTATTCGCGGCTGGGTATCCTGATTGGATCAACCACGGCGGCGGTGGTCGGGTACGGTCTGTTGCGTATGTCGTTACCGCGAGTCAGATAACCCTTTTAGGGGATCCCCTGTTCGTGGGGACACTCTACAATAGCTGGTCGGAGCTGTGCAGGATAAAATATGCACAGCTTCGGCCGTTCTGTTTGGGACGAATGCAGCAACAGGTTGTCTGAAACAGGGAAAGGACATTAGTCGCTCGTCATGGCCGATCGCCGCCATGACGAAATGTTAAGGAGAGCACCTCGTGAGGATGTCGCATATCAACTTTAATCACCTTTACTACTTCTGGCAGGTCTGCAAGGAAGGTTCGGTGGTCGGCGCCGCCGAAGCCTTATTTCTGACACCGCAGACCATCACCGGCCAGATCAAAGCGCTGGAAGAACGTTTGGACGGCAAGCTGTTCAAGCGTCAGGGGCGTGGGCTGGTGCCATCCGAATTGGGGCAACTGGTTTTCCGCTATGCCGACAAGATGTTTATGCTCAGCCAGGAAATGCTGGATATCGTTAATTACCGCAAGGAATCTAACCTGTTGTTCGACGTCGGGGTTGCGGATGCGCTGTCCAAACGTTTGGTGAGCCAGGTGCTGGAGACGGCGGTAGTGGTGGATAATGAGCAAATTCACCTGCGTTGTTTCGAGTCGACGCACGAGATGCTGCTGGAACAGCTCAGCCAGCATAAGCTCGACATGATCCTGTCAGACTGCCCGGTGGACTCCAGCCAGCAGGAAGGGTTGTTCTCGCTCAAGCTGGGTGAATGCGGCATCAGCTTCTTTTGCCGCCAGCCGGCGCCGGATCTGCCGTTCCCCGCCTGCCTGGAACAGCGAAAATTGCTGATCCCCGGTCGGCGTTCGATGCTGGGCCGTAAATTACTGAACTGGTTTAACACCCAGGGCATTCAGGTCGAGATCCTGGGCGAGTTTGATGATGCGGCCCTGATGAAGACCTTTGGCATGTACCACAACGCGATCTTCGTTGCACCGACGCTGTATGCGCAGGATACCTATAACGATGATGACGTGGTGGAGATTGGGCGTATTGATAGCGTGCAGGAAGAGTACTACATCATCTTTGCCGAGCGCATGATCCAGCATCCGGCGGTACAGCGGGTGTGTAACAAGGACTTCTCTGCGCTGTTTGCTTACTAGAGCGGGTATTGCAGACGTAAAAAAACCGGCCTAAGCCGGTTTTTTTATCAAGCTGACAACGTAATGCTTATTGCATTGCGTTGATACGCGCAGTCAGATTTGACTTATGGCGTGCAGCTTTGTTTTTGTGGATCAGGCCTTTAGCTGCCTTGCGGTCCACGATTGGTTGCATCACGAGGAATGCATTTTTTGCAGCTTCTTTGTCGCCAGTTGCGATAGCAACTTCTACTTTCTTGATGTAGGTACGCATCATTGAGCGGCCGCTAGCGTTGTGCTTACGACGTTTCTCAGACTGTACGGCGCGTTTCTTAGCTGATTTGATATTAGCCAAGGTCCAACTCCCAAATATATTCTATTGAGGACAATTCGAAGGCCGAGGAATATCCCCTTTTAGTCTTCGTTTGTCAACGGATTTGTGCAAATAAGCGCCGTTTGTACTGGCGGCACTTGCTACGTTGTGATGGGGCAGGATTTTACCAGCTTCGGTCATGGGAATACAGTGTTTCGCGAGAAAATTCGCCAATGAGTTGCCGTATTGGCCGCAAGCTGTTGGCCGCGGTCGATAATCAGCTTTGTGTCGCCGGATAAACTGCGGTTAGGGCGTTTCACCTGCAGATTATCTCCGGTATGGTATGTCTATTACATAAAGGCACCAATCGCGGGTTAACCTTAACCGCTGTACAAGGTATAATCCGGCGATTTCCACTGTTTTGAGCCAGCTATGGAGCTAATTCGCGGCATTCACAATATCCGGGCACGCCACCATGGTTGCGTGCTCACCATCGGCAACTTTGACGGCGTACACCGCGGTCACCAAGCGTTGCTGGAGCAGCTGAAACAAGAGGGGCATCGCCTCGGGCTGCCAGTGATGGTCATGATCTTTGAGCCGCAGCCGCTGGAAATGTTTGCAGCGGACAAGGCACCGGCCCGTCTCACGCGTTTGCGTGACAAGGCCAAATACCTGGCGCAGGCGGGTGTTGACTACCTGTTGTGCGTCAAGTTCGACCCGCGTTTCGCTGCCAACACGGCGCAGGCTTTCGTTGCCGAACTGTTGGTCGAGAAACTGGGGGTGAAATTCCTGATGGTCGGGGATGATTTTCGCTTTGGCGCTACCCGCCAGGGCGATTTTCCGCTATTGCAAAAAGCCGGTAAAGAATACGGTTTTGAAGTGATCAGCACGCCGACCTTCCGCGAGGGCGATCAACGTATCAGCAGCACGGCGATTCGCAATGCGCTGCGCGATGACGACCTGGCACTGGCCGAAACGCTGCTGGGCCACCCGTACAGTATTTCTGGTCGGGTGGTGCACGGCGATGAACTGGGCCGTACCATCGGTTTTCCCACCGCCAACCTGCCGCTGAAACGCCTGGTTGCCCCGGTGAAAGGGGTCTATGCGGTAGAAGTTTATGGCCTGGGGCCTGAACCGCTCCCCGGCGTGGCCAATATTGGTACACGCCCAACCGTTGCCGGCGTGCGACAGCAGCTGGAAGTCCATCTGCTGGATGTCACAATGGATCTTTACGGGCGCCATATTGACGTGGTGCTCCGCGCGAAATTGCGCAATGAACAGCGTTTTGCTTCGCTCGATGCACTGAAGCAGCAAATCGCCAATGATGTGGTGACGGCCCGGAAGTTCTTCGGGCTACAGACACCGGTTTAATCTCTATAGCCGAAAACGGAACCGAGAATCTAATGAGTGACTACAAGAATACCCTGAACTTGCCGGAAACAGGGTTCCCGATGCGTGGCGATCTGGCCAAGCGTGAACCTGGCATGCTGCAACGTTGGTATGAACAGGATCTGTACGGGATTATTCGTACTGCCAAAAAGGGCAAAAAATCCTTCATTCTGCATGACGGCCCTCCGTATGCGAATGGCAGCATTCACATTGGTCACTCGGTTAACAAGATTCTCAAAGACATTATTATCAAGTCGAAAGGGATGTCCGGTTTCGACTCGCCTTACATTCCGGGTTGGGACTGCCACGGCCTGCCGATCGAACTGAAGGTCGAGCAACTGTACGGCAAGCCGGGTGAAAAACTCACCGCGGCAGAATTCCGTATCAAGTGCCGTGAGTACGCCGCAGAACAGGTTGAAGGTCAGAAGAAAGACTTCATCCGTCTGGGCGTGCTGGGTGACTGGGATCACCCGTACCTGACCATGGACTTCAAAACCGAAGCCAATATCATCCGCGCGCTGGGTAAAATCATCAGCAATGGCCACCTGTTGAAAGGTGCCAAGCCGGTGCACTGGTGTACCGATTGCCGTTCTTCACTGGCGGAAGCGGAAGTTGAGTATTACGACAAAACTTCGCCGTCTATCGATGTGGCTTTCCACGCGGTTGACGCAGCTGCCGTGGCGGCCAAGTTTGATGTGGCCAGCTTTAACGGTCCGGTTTCTTTGGTTATCTGGACCACCACCCCGTGGACGCTGCCGGCTAACCGCGCCATCTCGCTGCACCCTGAATTTGCGTATCAGTTGGTTCAGGTTGAAGGCCAATGCCTGATCCTGGCGGCCGAACTGGTGGAAAGCGTGATGAAGCGCGCCGGCATTACCCATTGGGAAGTGTTGGGCGGCTGCAAAGGTGCCGATCTGGAACTGATGCGTTTCGAACACCCGTTCATGGGCTTCGACGTGCCGGCGATCATGGGTGAGCACGTGACGCTGGATGCCGGTACCGGTGCGGTACACACCGCAGGCGGTCACGGTCCGGATGACTTTGTCATCAGCCAGAAATACGGTTTGGAAATCGCCAACCCAGTGGGGCCGAACGGCTGCTACCTGACCGGCACCCATCCGCTGCTGGATGGCAAGTTTGTTTTCAAGGCCAACGATCTGATCGTTGAGCTGCTGCGTGAGAAAGGCGCACTGCTGCACGTGGAAAAACTGGTTCACAGCTACCCATGCTGCTGGCGCCACAAAACGCCGATCATCTTCCGCGCTACGCCTCAGTGGTTCATCAGCATGGATCAAAAAGGCCTGCGCAAGCAGTCGCTGGAAGAGATCAAAGGCGTGCAGTGGATCCCTGAATGGGGCCAGGCACGTATCGAAACCATGGTCGCCAACCGTCCGGACTGGTGTATTTCGCGTCAGCGTACCTGGGGCGTGCCGATGTCACTGTTCGTGCACAAAGACACTGAGCAACTGCACCCACGCAGCGTCGAGCTGATGGAAGAAGTGGCCAAGCGCGTTGAGCAGGACGGTATTCAGGCCTGGTGGGATCTGGACGCGGCCGATATTCTCGGTGCGGATGCTGCCGACTACGTGAAAGTGCCAGACACCCTGGACGTATGGTTCGACTCCGGTTCGACCCACTCTTCCGTGGTCGACGTGCGCCCTGAGTTCAATGGTCATGGCGCCGACATGTATCTGGAAGGCTCTGACCAACACCGCGGCTGGTTTATGTCATCACTGATGATCTCCACCGCGATGAAAGGCAAGGCGCCGTATAAAGAAGTTCTGACCCATGGTTTCACCGTGGACGGTCAGGGCCGCAAGATGTCCAAGTCGATCGGCAACACCATCAGTCCACAAGACGTGATGAACAAGCTGGGCGGCGACATCCTGCGTCTGTGGGTAGCCTCTACCGACTACACCGGCGAGATCGCGGTGTCGGACGAGATCCTGAAACGCTCTGCCGATTCTTATCGTCGCATCCGTAACACCGCGCGCTTCCTGCTGGCCAACCTGAACGGGTTTGAGCCGAGCACCGACTGCGTGGCACCGGAAGAGATGGTCGTACTGGATCGCTGGGCTGTGGGCCGTGCACTGGCGGCGCAGCAGGATATCGAACAGGCTTACGCCAACTATGATTTCCATGAAGTGGTACAGCGCCTGATGCAGTTCTGTTCGGTCGAGATGGGCTCCTTCTATCTGGATATCATCAAGGACCGCCAGTACACCGCGAAGAGCGACAGCGTCGCCCGCCGTAGCTGCCAGACTGCCTTGTTCCATATCGCAGAAGCGCTGGTGCGCTGGATGGCACCTATCATGTCGTTCACTGCCGATGAAATCTGGGCTTTCCTGCCGGGCAAACGCGCGCAGTACGTGTTCACTGAAGAGTGGTACGACGGCCTGTTCGGTCTGGCGGAAGGCGAAGGCATGAACGATAGCTTCTGGGCCGAGCTGCTGAAAGTGCGCGGCGAAGTAAACAAGGTACTGGAGCAGGCGCGTGCCGACAAACGCCTCGGTGGCTCGCTGGAGGCCGCGGTAACGCTGTATGCCGATAGCGAACTGGCTGAGCGTCTCAACAGCTTGCAGGATGAGCTGCGCTTTGTGCTGCTGACTTCGGCGGCGCGCGTTGCACCTCTGGCCGATGCGCCGGCGGATGCCCAAGCGTCAGAACAGGTGAAAGGTCTGAAAATCGCCTTCAGCACCGCAGAAGGTGAGAAGTGCCCGCGCTGCTGGCATTACACCACCGATATCGGCCTGGTGGCGGAACATGCAGATCTCTGCGGCCGCTGTGTGATCAACGTAGCCGGTGACGGCGAAAAGCGTAAGTTTGCCTAATGAGTAAACCTATTTGTTCGACCGGCTTACGCTGGCTGTGGTTGGTAGTGGTGGTGCTGGTGCTGGATTTTGCCAGCAAACAGTGGATCCTCGGTAACTTCGTGCTGGGCCAGTCCCAGCCGCTGATCCCGTCGTTCAATCTGTTCTATGCGCGCAACTACGGTGCCGCGTTCAGCTTCCTGGCCGATCACGGCGGCTGGCAGCGCTGGTTCTTCGCCGGTATCGCCGTCGCTATCGTGGCGGTGCTGCTGGTGATGATGTACCGCAGTTCGGCGCAGCAAAAGCTGAACAATATCGCCTATGCCTTTATTATTGGCGGTGCGCTCGGCAACCTGTTCGATCGCTTGTGGCACGGCTTCGTGGTCGATTTTATCGACTTCTACGTGGGCGGCTGGCACTACCCGACCTTCAACCTGGCGGATAGCTTTATCTGCGTGGGGGCGGCGATGATCGTACTGGAAGGCTTTTTATCGCCGGCGAACAAAAGTGCAAAGAGCAAAGGTGAGTAATATGACGGCTCAGATTAAGGGCGATAGTGAAGTGCTGGTTCACTTCACGTTGAAACTGGAAGACGGTTCAACCGCAGAATCCACCCGCAGCAATGGTAAACCGGCGCTGTTCCGTCTGGGTGACGGCAGCCTGTCCGAGCCGCTGGAAGCACAGTTGCTTGGTCTGAGTGCGGGCGACAAGTGCGCCTTTACCCTGCAACCGGAAGCGGCGTTCGGCGAAGAGAACCCGGACCTGGTCCAGTTCTTCTCACGCCGTGACTTCGCGGAAACCGGGGTACCGGACGCGGGCACCATCATGCTGTTTACCGCCGTCAACGGCAGCGAAATGCCGGGTGTGGTGCGTGAAGTGGCGGAAGATTCGATTACCGTTGATTTCAACCATCCGCTGGCGGGCCATCCGGTGACCTTCGATATTGAAGTGCTGGAGATTGACCCGCAGCAGGAGGAGACGCATGCAAATATTGCTGGCTAACCCACGTGGCTTTTGCGCCGGGGTTGATCGTGCGATCAGTATCGTTGAACGCGCGCTGGAAATTTACGGCGCACCTATCTACGTGCGTCACGAAGTGGTGCATAACCGCTACGTGGTGGACAGCCTGCGTGAGCGTGGGGCGGTATTTATCGAGGAAATTACCGAAGTGCCGGACGGGTCGATTCTGATCTTCTCGGCGCACGGGGTTTCCCAGGCCGTTCGGGCCGAAGCCAAAGCGCGTGATTTGACCATGCTGTTTGACGCCACCTGCCCGCTGGTCACTAAGGTGCATATGGAGGTGGCGCGAGCCAGCCGCCGTGGTACCGAAGCGATCCTGATCGGCCATGCGGGCCACCCGGAAGTGGAAGGCACCATGGGCCAGTACAGCAACCCGAAGGGCGGCATGTATCTGGTGGAGTCACCGGACGACGTGGGTAAGCTACAGGTGAAAGATGAAAGCAACCTGTGCTTTATGACACAAACCACGCTGTCGGTGGACGACACTTCTGACGTGATTGATGCCCTGCGCAAGCGTTTCCCGAGCATTATCGGGCCGCGTAAGGACGACATCTGTTACGCCACCACCAACCGTCAGGAAGCGGTGCGTAACCTGGCCGGGGATGCGGATGTGGTTCTGGTGGTGGGGTCGAAGAACTCCTCTAACTCCAACCGTCTGGCGGAGCTGGCTCAACGCGTGGGTAAGCCGGCGTACCTGATCGACTCTGCGGCTGACATTCAGGAAGCCTGGCTGAAGGATGCTAGTAATATCGGGGTTACCGCCGGGGCATCGGCACCAGACGTATTGGTGCAGGACGTGATCAGTCGCCTGAAAGCGCTGGGCGGTGTCAACGTGCAGGAAGTCAGTGGCCGTGAAGAGAACATCGTGTTCGAAGTGCCGAAAGAGCTGCGGGTTGATATCAAACAGGTCGATTAAGCATCGGGCATAAATAAAATAACGGGGAGCTTTGGCTTCCCGTTTTTTTTTGGGATCAGTATCAGACAGTGAAAGTATTAAAAAGGCGTGGGAGAGAGAACTGATTCAAATTTTCTGTTACTTAAAGTCAAATTCGTTCTGACAATTTGAATTAATGACGGAGTAAATGCTTATATAGGCAACGAGGAAGTTATTAAGGTTAATATCATTAGGCTGCGATCTAAATAAACTCTGGTGCTGGTCAGCAATCGGCTGAAAAGTTAAATAACTAAATAAAGTGTCGTTACAGATGTTTCTTATTTTATTAAGTCCGTAACTGGCCTACGGAATTCTGCTCTTTTTTCTGTAAATGGATTTTCATATGCTCGAGTAAACGGCGAACCTTTAATGGCTGGCTGTCCCGACGCGGCATAATCGCGTAGCAATTAATATCCGGTAATCGCCAACCCGGTAACACCTCGACCAGGTCGCCCCGGCACAATTCATTTTCAACGTTAACGAAGAAATTACGGATGATCCCCTTGCCGGCCAGCGCTAATTCTTTCATCGCCATACCGTTATTGGTAAATAAACGTCCGGTCATGCGCAACCGATGCTCGTCGCCGTTAGGGTGGAGCAGGCGAACAAACTGCGGGTTCCCCAACGGGGTAAAAGTGACCCATTGATGGTGTGTTAATGCCTGTGGGGTATCCGGTATGCCATGGCCGGCAAGGTAGGCCGGTGAGGCGCACAACACTTCACGAAAGCGCGCCAGGCGGGTAGAGACGTAGCTGGAATCTGCCATTACGCCGCCGCGGATCGCCAGATCGATACGCTGGCCTATCAGGTCGATCTTTTCATCATGAATTTCCAGCCTCAGCGTGATGCGTGGGTGTTCATCAAGGAAGCTCTGTAGCGCCGGCACCAGATAATGGGTGGCGAATTCCGTCGAGGTGGCGACGCGCAACTCACCGGCCAGTTCACCGCGTAGCGCGGCAATACGCTGTTGACCCCGCTCGGCAGCATGGATCATCAGAACACAGTCCTCATAAAAACACAGCCCGGCTTCGGTCAGGCTCAGTGAGCGAGTAGAACGCAGAAGTAATTGAATGCCCAGCTCGTTTTCCAACTGGCGGATATGCTGGCTGACAGCGGAGGTCGTAATGCCTAATTCTTTGGCTGCCATGCTGAATGCGCCGCAATCGACAACTTTAGAAAAAATGGCCATGCGTTTTAGAATATTACTCATAGTTTGTTAAGTTCAACTTAACCAAGATTGTTAATTATACGGGCTAATAATATAGCATTAACTCTTCTATATTGCCTGAAGCAGATAAATCGCGAGGCGAGGCTTATTTTCCACGCGATACCTCTCTTTTTGATAAGTCTTATTGCGTTTGCGAATAAGTTGCCTGCGCCACATCTGAACAGGAGTTAATTGTGGATAGTGCCCGTACTGAACAAATATCGTTAAAAATCCTTCATGAGCTATTGCAATATCGGCGCCGATTCCCGGGATTGGAAGCCTCAAATGCTGAAGAAGAACAGGCCGTTTCACAGGTACAATTACCGCGTATCCGGGCATTCATTGAAAATGAGCAGCGTATTGAATTTGTCCTGCCCGCCTTCCCGACAAAATCACCCAATACGAATAAGGTGATTGGTTCGGTACCCGATATGGCAGAGCGACTGTCGTTGATATTTCTTAATTCTCTCTGCCAACGTATTCAGCTTTATTACCCGCCGGGTGCCCATATCGTCATCTGCTCGGATGGCCATGTCTTCGGTGATTTGATCCGTGTCAGCGACGAGGCTATCAACCACTATCAGCACGAAATCGAAAACCTGTTGCATGAGGTCGGGGCGACGCACCTGAGCGTGTTCAACCTGGGGGACGTGGAAGGGCTGGCCGAGCATACCGGCGACTATGACCTGCTGCGCCAGTTGTTGGTCGACGGTTATGCCGAGCCGGAGGCGACAATCAAACAGCAACTGATGCAGGACGAGCAGGGGCTACAGTTGTATCGCGCCATCACCCGGTTCCTGTATGAAGACAGCCAACTGCCGGGCTACAGCGGCTCCAACGCCGCATTGCAAAAAGACGCCAAACAGCGCGCCTGTGGTGTGATCCAGCGCAGCTGGGCCTGGGGTAACCTGCTGGCCCAGCATTTCCCGCTGGCGATACGTCTGTCGATCCACCCGCAGCCCGCCGACAGCCTGAAAATGGGCATTCATATGATGCCAACCAAAGACGACTGGCTGACGCCGTGGCATGGCGTAGCGGCTAACGTCAACGGACAGTTTGTGCTGATGAAACGCAAAGACGCTCAGCAGTTGGCGGGCGAACTGGTGGCGATCCGCGGCACGCCCAGCCATTACCTGATCGAACAGCCACAGATGGCCTGATGCATCACCTTACGCCCGTCACTTTGGTGGGCGTCTTTTAACGGCCCGGTTGCCGTGTGAGCAGAAAATTCGATTCAAGGAGAGTGACCTATGGACCACCAAACACTGAACTGCCGTATTGAACTGAATACTCCTTTTGGCGCGGTACTGACCCCGCAATATCCTGGGCAACCGATCAGCGAACTGCCGGTAGCGACGCTGCGGGCGTTGGCTCAACAGCATCACCTGCTGGTGCTGCGTGGCTTCGACTCTGGCTTTACCGATCCTCAGGTGCTGACAGGCTATGCCGAAGGCTGGGGCGAGATCATGATGTGGCCATTTGGTGCAGTATTGGATGTGAAAGAACATCCGGATGCCAAGGACCATATTTTCGACAGCAGCTATGTGCCGTTGCACTGGGACGGCATGTACAAACCGACCATCCCGGAATTCCAGCTATTCCACTGTGTGGCCGCGCCTTCGCAGGATGAGGGCGGGCGTACCACCTTTGTCGATACCACGCGCCTGCTGGCCAATGCCGATGAGGCGTTGTTGGCCCAGTGGCTGAAGGTGTCGATTTCTTATCGCATTAAGCAGGTCGTGCACTACGGCGGTGAGGTTTGTTCGCCGCTGGTGGTGACGCATCCGAGCGGCCGTGGGCAGATCATGCGCTACAACGAACCGCCGACCGAAGGCAAAAAGTTCCTTAACCAGCACGCGCTGGAATATCACGGTGTGCCGCAAGACAAGCAAGAGGCATTCCACCAGACCCTGCAACAGCATCTCTACGATCCGCGCCATTACTACGCCCACCAGTGGCAGCAGGGCGACGTAGTGGTAGCGGACAACTTCTCGCTGCTGCACGGGCGTGAGGGCTTCACTGCACGCTCTGCTCGCCATTTGCAGCGGGTCCATATTCAGAGCAACCCGGTGTGCGCCAATCTGGCGTTGAAGCCGGCAAACACAGAGGCTTAAGCCGTTATGGCACGTATTCTGATGGCCGCGGTGGCCACGCCCGGCCACGTTTATCCGATGCTGAGCATTGCCCGGCACCTGATTGCGCAAGGGCACCAGGTTCGGGTGATGACCGGTGCGCTGTTTCGCCAACGTGCTGAGGCCGTCGGCGCGCAATTCATTGCTTTTGATCAGCGGGTCGATTTTGACTACCGCTATCTTGAGCAGCACTTTCCAGAGCGGGCTGCGCTGCCGCCGGGCAATGCACAGATGGCGCTGGCGCTGAAAGACTTCTTCGCTGCTCCGATCCCCTTGCTGGATCAGCAGTTGCGAAGCGTGATGGCCGCCGAGAGCACAGATCTGTTGATTGTGGAGAACTGTTTCTACGGGGTGTTGCCGCTATTGCAGACTCGGGATCGCCCGCCGGTGATCGGCATTGGCGTGACGCCGTTATCGTTCTCCTCTACGGATTCGATCTTCTATGGGCCACGGATCCCTCCGGCGTTATTGCCCTCTGAGCTGCGGCGCGAGCAGTTGGTGGATGAAGGCACCCGCGCGTTAATCGAGGAGGTACAACAGAGTTTTGATGCTGCGATGGCACAATCCGGCGGTCAGCCACTGCAACAGCCGTTTACCGATGCGTTAATTGGCGGCTGCGATCGCTTTTTGCAACTGGCAACCCCGGCACTGGAGTATCCGCGTGAAGATTTACCGGCCAGCGTGCGCTTTATTGGTCCGCTGCGCAGCACGGCAGCGGCGGTTGAAACTGCCGATGAGTGGGATGAAGCCGACCGGCGGCCGCTGGTGATTGTCTCGCAGGGCACGCTGGCGAATGTCGATCTGCATCAGCTGATTGTCCCGACGCTGAAGGCGCTGGCTGAATTGCCGGTTCGGGTGTTAGCGACCACGGGGGGCCGCCCGATTGACGAGTTGTTGGCGCTGTTGCCCGCTAATGCCAGGGTGCAGGAGTTTATCTCTTTCGAGCACTGGCTGCCGCAGGCCGCGCTGTTGATCACCAACGGCGGTTACGGTTCAATCAACTACGCTCTGGATCAGGGGGTGCCATTGATTGTCGCCGGTACCGGTGAAGATAAACTCGAGGCCGCCACGCGGGTGGTGGCTGCGGGATGCGGAATTAACCTGCATACCAGCAACCCGGATCAGGCGCAGTTGCGGCAAGCTGTGCAGCAAATTTTGACGCAGCCGATGTATCGGCAGCGTGCTGCACTGGTCCAGGCCGATTACGCTCGCCATGATGCACTGACGGCAATCGCCGACGAGGTGGCGGTGTTAACCTAGCCGGTTGAATGGTCTGTCGAACGGGGAGCTTTGGCTCCCCGTTTTTCTTTCAGTTAGTCGGGGTCTTCATCCTGCATGATGGCACTGCGTCCTCCGTCCATCACAATCGTGGTGCCTGCGATAAATCCCGCGTGTTCACTGGCGAGAAACAAACACAAATCACCGACTTCTTCAGGTGCTCCCAGGCGGCCGACCGGGTGCTTGTTAACGGTTCTTTCCCGCGCCAGTTTGGCATCCGGGTGGCTATCGAACCAGGTTTGGTTGCCTTCGGTATCGATAAAACCAGGAGCAATCCCCAGAGTGCGGATCGCCGGGCCCCACTCGATAGTCAGGCTTTGTACCAGGGAGAGTAGTGCCCGCTTGCTGATGTTATACGGCGCACAGCCCGGCAGGGTGGAAAATGCGTGGTTGGAGGTAATCACCAGGATCACGCCACGGCTTTGGGTCAGGGCCGCACGGGCACATTTGGCCAGATACCAATGTGAGCGCAGATTGAGATTGAAGTTATGCGTCCAGTCTTCTTCTTCGCAATCAATGCCTTTGAAAACGTTTTTACCGGCGTTGGAAACCACAATATCGATACGATGGAACCGTTGCTCAGCATTGGCGACAAAACGTTTTATCTCGGTGGTCTGCGTGACATCCACCGAGTCGTAGAAAAAATGTTGCGGGTACTCGCGTCGCAATTGCTGGGCATGGGGGGCTTTCTCCAGGGTTGGTTCGGCGCAACCCATAACGCTATCGCCGTTAGCGAGAAAGGCCTTGGTAATAGCCAGACCTATGCCCTGGCTGGCACCGGTGACGATCACCACTCGTCCGGATTTGTCGATAAGCATATAAACCTCGGCAAGGGCTGTTTTGCTACAGAGAAAACTGGCCTAAAAACCGGTCGATCATCAGGTGATCGTCTGCGGTGAGTTGCCAGCCGGGGTGACGGCAGTAATCGGTGTCAATGATATTGCGCCGCTGCAGAATCGTCTTCTCAACCTGAATAATGTATTCGCAGTGGCTCATCCAGCGCTGAATGTAAGGCAAGAGTGCCTGATGCAGCCTCTGCGCCTGTTCAGCTTCACCGACTTGCCAGTGGTGATAAATGCGCAGGTAAACCTCACTGAATGAACAGCCGGGCATCACGCCTTTGCCCCCCGCAGCCAGCATTGGCAACATATAAAGTCCGGCATAGCCGTTTAACACGCTGGCTTGCGGCGCCAGTTGCAGAAATTCTTTGGTGTAATCCACCGGCGGATTGCACTCTATCTTAAACACCGCATGGGGGTAGCGTGCTGCCACGTCAGCCAATTGTTGAGGCGTGATCGGCAATCCGGTTTCACCCGGCGCGTATTGCACCATCACCGGGATGTCTACGGCATCCAGTACGGCAAAAATGTGCTGTTGGATCGCCTGTGGACTGGGCTGCAGGAAAAATGGCGGCAGCAGCATCAACGCATCCGCGCCCAGCTGTTGATAATGGCGGGCGCGCTTAACGGCGACTTCGCTGCTGTGATCGGTGACCGAGATAGCACGGTACAGCGGGGCGCCTGCCAGCGTGGTGATAAAGATTTCTGCCAGGCGGCCGCGCTCGTGGTCGTCCAATTTGGGAAATTCACTGGCGATACCAAACAGCGTCGTTCCCTGAATGCCGGTTGCGGCCAAATGTTCCAGCAATCGCACAAAGCTTTTTTCATCGATCTCGCCGTCAGGACTGAACGGCATAGCGACAATAGGGTTGACCCCGCAAATATCAGCGGCTTGATAACGGCTCATTATTCTTCCTCCCGGTCAGCCAGCACGGCACCCTGTGCGGCCGGCATTGCCCAGCGACGATAAAGTCGCAGGAAACCTCGCGGTACTTCTTTATCCAGCGGCTGCCAGGTTTTACGTCGCTGGATCAGTTCGGTCTCGCTGACGTGTAGCGTCAGGGTACGCGCCGGGATATCTATCGAAATTTCATCGCCATCCTGCACCAATGCCAGTTCGCCGCCGTCCACTGCCTCAGGCGAGATATGGCCGACAAACAGCCCGCGGTTGGAACCGGAGAAACGGCCGTCGGTGATCAGGGCGCAACTGTCGGCCAACCCCATCCCCTCCAGCGATTTCATCGGCTTATACATTTCCGGCATGCCAGGGCCGCCTTTGGGCCCTTCATAACGCAACACCAGTGCGCTACCCGGCTTAATTTGACCGGACATAATCGCCTCGACAGACTCATGTTCGCTGTTGAACACCACAGCGGGACCACGGAAACGCATCAAATTTTCCGGTACGGCCGCAGGCTTCACGACGCAGCCGAGCGGCGACAAATTACCGTGCAGCACGGCGACACCGGCTTCATTACGCACCGGAATGGCGAGGGTGTGAATGACTTCCGGACGTCGGCTTGGCGGGGTCTTCGCCAGCAGTTCAGCTTTGGTTTTGCCGGTAACGGTTAAGGCGTTGAGATCGAGCAGTTGGGCAATCTCAACTTCGACCGCCGGTACGCCGCCTGCCTCCCAGAAGTCAATCATGTCATGTTCACTGGCCGGGTAGAGTGAGGCGACCAGTGGCACCTGATGGCTCAGTTCATCAAAGGCGGACAGCGGCAGATGCCCCAATTCCGCTTCGTAGTGAATGGCTTGCAGATGCAGAATGGCATTGGTGGAACCGCCGGTGGCCAGTAGATAAATCATCGCATTGCGGATCGACGCCGCGGTGATGATCTGGCGCGCGTTGATGCCATTGAGCACCAGTGCTACCGCCTGGCGGCCGGTTTCGATAGCGCACTCGCGCCGTGCGGCTGAAACCGCCGGTAGCGTACTGCTGCCCGGCAGGCTCATGCCGAGCACCTCGCCGATACAGCACATGGTGTTGGCGGTGCCGTACATGGTGCAGGAGCCCGGTCCGGGTTCAGCGATATTTTCGATGTAAGCGAATTCGGCCTCATCGATTTCACCGCGTTTTTTCCAGCCGATGGCTTCGGTGACGATGTTGCCGTCCCAGTGTTTGCCCTTATATTCTGCCGGGTACATCGGGCCACCGTTGACCATGATCGCCGGAACGTCCAGCCGTGCAGCCGCCATCAGCATGGCGGGTACAATCTTGTCGCAAGAGCCGAGTAGCACCATGCCATCGAAGCGATGGGCGCGCATCATCACTTCAATTGATGCCGTGATCACTTCACGAGCGGCCAGGATATAGCGCATGCCAAGATGCCCTTCGGCAATACCGTCGCAGGGGGCGATAGTGCCGAACACCATGCCGACACCGCCGGCTTCTTCAATGCCCTGCAATACCTTGGCCGTCAGTTCATTCAGGTTGACGTGGCCGGCGGTGGCATTGGTATAACTGTTGACCACGGCGATCACCGGGCGTCGCAGTTGTTCGTCGCTGTGGCCCATCGATTTATACAGCGCACGTTTCAGCGCACCGTCGTCACCCTCGAGGATTGGGTTAAAATGCGAGCCGCAACTGCCGCCGCCACAGGTTCCACATCCGCTCATAATCAAAATCTCTCAGTGATATTTAAAGGGCCGTCGGTATCAGGCTGAGTCGCCTGATGCGGTTTTATCTTTGGGTTTATCAATCTGGCCGGAAGCATGAAGATCAACGGGGCGCAGAGCAGCAGGAAGCCCGCCAAAATATACAGTCCACTGTCAGTCTGGCCGGTTTGGTCTTTCAGCCAGCCGAGCACCGTGGGGCCGAAGAACCCCGCGAGATTGCCGACTGAATTCACCAGTGCGATACCGGCCGCCGCCGCAGTGCCGGAAAGCAACGCGCCCGGCAGGCTGATATAGGTGGGGATCAGCGCCAGGGTGCCGGACATGGCAACGCAGATCCACGTCATCATCCAGAAGGTCGAGCCGCTGCAGTAAGCGCTGAGTGTCAGCCCGATACAGCCAATCACCGCCGGAATGGCAATATGCCAACGGCGCTCCTGTTTCAGATCGGAATGACGACTGTTCCATATCATAAACAACGCGCCAAATACGTAGGGCAAGGCCGCCAGCAGGCCGATTTGGAAGTCGTCGCTGATACCTGAGGTTTTGATGATGGAAGGCAACCAAAAGCTGATGCCGTAATAGCCGACGTTGAAGCTGAAGAAAATCAGCGCCAACAGCCAGACATAGCGGTTAGCCAACATCTCTTTCAGGCTGTGGGCCGCTTTGCCGTTGGCAGCCCGGTCACGATTGGCGCGATCTTTGGCCAGATCGGCCTGTACGAGGTTTTTCTCTTCGGCGGTTAGCCACTTGGCTTCGGCCACGTTGTTATCCAGATAACGCAGTACCACAAAGGCCAGAACCAAAGATGGGACCGCTTCAATCAAGAACAGCCACTGCCAGTTATGCAACCCCCCCACATCCTCAAACAGCTTGAGGATCAGGCCTGAAAGCGGGCTGCCGATGATCACCGACAGCGGGGTGACCAGAATAAACAGCCCCAGCGTGCGGGCGGAGCGCCATGAAGGAAACCACAGGGTTAAATAGAATACGATGCCGGGGAAGAAACCGGCTTCGGCCACGCCGAGCAGAAAGCGCAATACATAAAAGCTGGTGGGGGTGGTGACGAACATCATGGCGGCTGACAATAGTGCCCAGGTTGCCATGATGCGGGCTATCCAGAATCGCGGCCCAAAACGTTGCATAAGCAGGTTGCTGGGCAACTCAAAAATAAAATAACCAATGAAGAAGATACCGGCACCCAGGCCATAAACGGTATCGCTGAAATTCAGGGCATCCTGCATGTGCAGCTTGGCGAACCCGACGTTAACGCGGTCCAGGTAAGCGAAGAAATAACACAGGATCAAAAAAGGGATCAGGCGGCGTGTGATCTTACCGTAGACCTGTGTTTCAGCGGCTTGCTTCACCGTCTGGTTTTCCGTCGTCAACTTCATGAGCGGTTCCTCAGATTTATTAGTCGGGTTATACCGGCGTATTCAAGGAGCGAACATCAGCCTTCGGCTGCGGTGATTTGCCGATGTGGCGCAGGGCAACACCGTTCATCAGGTTTTTTTCGATGTGTTCAAGCGAGATATTCTTGGTTTCTGGCACCAGCCATAACGTCAGCAAGATACAGAACAGGTTGAGCCCAGCGTAAAGCCAGAAAGTACCGGCACTGCCGACGGTGTCGATCAGCGTCAGGAAGGTAGCGCCGATGATCATATTGGCCATCCAGTTGGCCATGGTGGAGCAGGTAACGCCAAAATCGCGTCCGGCCAGCGGCTGGATCTCGGAGCACAATACCCAAATCAAGGGGCCTGCACTCATGGCAAAGCCGGTGATGAAAATCAGCAGCACCATAACCGCTGCGTATTGTTCTGCTGGATTGCTGATGCCGGTGTGGAACATATAACCCAGGGTGCCCATGCAAATGGCCATCACACCGAAACCCAGCTTGAGCATTGGCTTGCGTCCCCAACGATCGACCAGCGCGATAGCGATAAAGGTGGCCAGCACGTTGGTCAACCCGGCGATCACGGTGCACCACATTTGTTCGCTGGTGGTGGAGAAGCCGGCGATTTCAAAGATCTTCGGTGCGTAGTACATGATTATCGTCATGCCGGTGAACTGCTGCATAAATTGCAGCAAGATGCCAAGACAGGTGGAACGACGGAAGTTGGCATTGTGGCGAAACAGTTGCCAGCCGCGTTGCTTCATTTGCAGACTTTCACGGATTTGGTCCAGCTCCACGCGGGCTTCATCATCCGAGTTACGTAGCAGCATTAGCACCTTTGAGGCCAGCTCGCTGCGGCCTTTCATGGCTAACCAGCGCGGACTTTCCGGCAGCGTCACCACGCCAATAAACAGGATGATGGCGGGGAATGTGATAATACCCAGCATCCAGCGCCAGTGACCTCCGGCGCTGAAGGCGGTGTCAGACAGGAAGGCCGCCAGAATGCCGATAGTAATCATCAATTGATAAAGCGAGATCATGCTGCCGCGAATACGCTCCGGGGCGATTTCCGACAGGTACAGTGGTGCAGTGAACGACGCTACGCCGACGGCTAAACCCAGAATAAAGCGCGAAATAACCAACACTTCGAGATTAAGGGCAATGGCGCAACCGACAGAGCCGACGACAAACAACACGGCGCTCAACAACAGGCTTTTTTTACGGCCAAGGCGGGAAGACATCGGCCCGCTGCCCAGTGCCCCGAGTGCGGCACCGAGCATCATAATGCTGACCACGATTTCCTGCTGTTGGCTGGACAGGCTGAATTCGTGGGCCAGGAACGGCAACGCACCGGCGATTACCCCCATATCCAGGCCAAACAGCAGCCCTGCTAAGGCGGCGAGAAAGCAAACCTGCAGGGTTTGTCGGTTAGCTTTGGCGGGAACAGCGATTTTTTCCATAACAACACCCTTTTATTCAATGCGTTATTTTTTTATGCGGAAAGCGCTGGCACCGAACTGTCGGTGAAGCCCGCCCCAGACGTAAGCCGTTCAGTTATTATTTATTCAGGTAATACAAAAGTAGCAATCTTGTAATACAAGAATGCTAGAGCCAAAAGCACTCGGGAACTGTGAGATTGATCGAAATTACAGCAAAGGAGGGTTTTTAGAGGATATGGGCGAACATTTCCGGTTGTTGATGCCAGTTATTCTTTTTGGCCGCGTTGAGCAGAATCACCCGCATACGCTGGCGCGCATTTTCCACCTGCTTGAAGCGAATCG
Source organism: Serratia myotis (assembly GCF_027474885.1). Classification (NCBI taxonomy): domain Bacteria; kingdom Pseudomonadati; phylum Pseudomonadota; class Gammaproteobacteria; order Enterobacterales; family Yersiniaceae; genus Serratia; species Serratia myotis. The sequence goes on from NZ_CP099707.1 coordinate 690,202, forward strand.
CCTCCAGCAGTTGCTGATGTTCTTCTACGGCATTTTTGGCCAGACGGACGTCCTCTTCCAGCGTTTGCTGGAAAGAGAGTGCCATGGCGGCGGAAAGTGCGCTGCCTAATGAATGCAAAAAGGGGTTGTGGCTGGCGCTCAACAAGGCGAGGTGGAACGCCATATCGCCCTGTTCGAAGAGTTCGCGGCTGGCTTGTTGTTGCCCTTGTGCCATCAGTTTGCAGGCATCTTCAAGTGCGGCCAAATCATGGCCGGTTGCGTTAACGGCCGCCAGTGCGGCGATATTAGGCTCAAAGATAAGGCGAGTGACCATCAATTGCTCAACCAACAACGGGTCGAGGCTGCCTTCTGCCAGCCAGGCCAGAACATCGGTATCCAGAAAACTCCATTGCTCGCGCGCATTGACCGTGCTGCGTTTCTTCGCCTGGATGGAAATCAGCCCTTTTGCCGCCAGCACTTGCAAGGCATTGCGCACCGAGGTGCGTGAAACCTCATATTGCAGCGCCAGTTCATTTTCCCCCGGCAGTGACAGCCCGGGCGGCAGATCGCCCTTGATGATACGGCGGGCCAGATCTTGCGTCAGGGTTTCCGATAGGGTGGTGGGTGCGGTTTTCATCCGTGGCTCTCAGGCAATAAAGCGGCAGTTACTGCATATACTAAGCTAAGCGACAGGTTGGTGGTACCTATGCCGATTTTAGTGAAGCGAATAAGCGGTTTTTCATGCAGATTATGCCGGTTAAAACTGCATGATTATGTAAATCAAACCATCGACGCTTTTTAGGTTAAATGTTAACCCATTGACAGCATTGCTGATGAAATGCGTGGGATATCATAATTTTCTAATTATGAAATGAATCCTCTGGCGGTGATAAGGTGGGGCAGTTACCCTGAACCGATAGCCTAATGGGATAGGCGTCAAATCAACAAGAGAGCAAGCATGACTGATTCACAAATCCGCATTGCGGTTGCGGGTTCCGGCGGCCGTATGGGCCGTCAATTGATCCAGGCGGTACAGCAGGCACCGGGTGTGGTGCTGGGAGCCGCGATTTCACGGCCAGGCTCAAGCCTGATTGGTACCGATGCCGGTGAACTGGCGGGCGTTGGCACGCTGGGCGTGACCGTTAGCGACAGTCTGGAAAAGGTGGTTGGCGATTTCGATATTCTGATCGACTTCACCCGTCCGGAAAGCACCCTGGGCTACCTGGCTTTCTGCGTCGAGCATAAAAAAGCCATGGTGATTGGCACCACCGGCTTTGATGATGCCGGCAAAGAGGCCATCCGTGCCGCCGGGCAGCAGATTGGTATCGTCTTCGCCGCCAACTTCAGCGTCGGCGTCAATCTGGTGCTGAAACTGTTGGAAAAAGCCGCTCAAGTGATGGGCGACTATACCGATATCGAGATTATTGAAGCGCATCACCGCCATAAAGTGGATGCCCCTTCGGGCACGGCGTTGGCGATGGGCGAGGCGATTGCCGGTGCACTGGGACGCGATCTTAAAGAGTGTGCGGTGTATGCGCGCGAAGGTTATACCGGTGAGCGCGATCCGAAGAGTATTGGCTTTGCCACTATTCGTGCCGGCGATATCGTCGGGGAGCACACCGCCATGTTTGCCGACATCGGCGAGCGGGTAGAGATTACCCATAAAGCCTCCAGCCGCATGACTTTCGCCAGTGGAGCGGTGCGCGCGGCATCATGGCTGTATAAGCGTGATAAAGGGCTGTTTGATATGCGGGATGTGCTCAATCTTGACCAGTTATAATTGATTTATATACCATCGTGATGTGGTTGTATTGATCATAATGCTATGATTAACGGACAATAATTTTATTGTCCTTTTTTTTAATGCTTAAAATGATGCTGATGCATTTATTTTATAGTGTAATGCTTGTTTTGATGGGTTTAATTTGATTTTTTTGCCGTTAATCTCAAACAATGATGTTTTTAGCCCGGGATTTTGCCTTTATCATTGCGCTTTTTTGTCATTCCTCCCCGCAACCGTTTACCAACCCGAGTTTAGCGGTGTTTTTGTGGCTGCTAACCCTATTAAACGTTGAGAAGTGCAAAAATAAGAGAAAAAATGGCGCTTTGGGTAGACAAGCGGAGCTCTCATCATTAAAATGCGCCCAATTTGCCAAAAATTGACCTTGAAGGCGGTTTTTGCATTGATTTAGATCGCGATATCTGAATTAATATGCAAATATTGTGATTGATTATTCCTTGGAGGGTGTTTTGATTAAGTCAGCGCTATTGGTTCTCGAAGACGGAACCCAATTCCACGGTCGGGCCATCGGGGCAGAGGGTACGGCAGTGGGGGAAGTGGTCTTCAATACGTCGATGACCGGTTATCAAGAAATCCTCACTGATCCTTCCTACTCCCGCCAGATCGTTACTCTTACTTATCCTCATATCGGCAATGTCGGCACCAATGCTGCTGACGAAGAATCCTCCGCTGTACACGCCCAAGGCCTCGTCATTCGCGACCTCCCACTGATTGCCAGCAACTACCGCAACGAAGAAGGCCTGTCTGACTACCTGAAGCGTCACAACATCGTGGCGATTGCCGATATTGATACCCGCAAGCTGACCCGTCTGCTGCGTGAAAAGGGTGCACAGAACGGCTGCATCATCGCCGCTGACACACCGGATGCTGCCCTGGCATTGGCGAAGGCCAAAGGTTTCCCGGGCCTGAAAGGCATGGACCTGGCGAAAGAAGTAACCACTCAGGAAGCATACAGCTGGCAGCAAGGTAGCTGGACGCTTGAAGGCGAACTGCCGGAAGCCAAAGCGGCCTCCGAGCTGCCGTTCCACGTGGTGGCCTACGACTTTGGCGCCAAGCGCAACATCCTGCGCATGCTGGTGGATCGCGGCTGCCGCCTGACGGTAGTGCCGGCGCAGACCCCGGCAGATGAAGTATTGAAGATGAGTCCGGACGGCATTTTCCTGTCCAACGGCCCGGGTGACCCGGAGCCTTGTGATTACGCCATTACCGCCATCAAACAGTTCCTGGAAACCGACATTCCGGTATTTGGCATCTGCCTCGGCCACCAGTTGCTGGCACTGGCCAGCGGCGCGAAAACCGTGAAGATGAAGCTCGGCCACCACGGCGGTAACCACCCGGTAAAAGACCTGGATAAAGACTGCGTCATGATCACCGCGCAGAACCACGGTTTTGCCGTGGATGAAAACAACCTGCCGGCAGAACTGCGCGTAACGCACAAATCCTTGTTTGACCACACGGTGCAGGGCATTCACCGCACCGACAAGGCTGCGTTCAGCTTCCAGGGGCACCCTGAAGCCAGCCCGGGCCCACACGATGCCGCGCCGTTGTTCGATCACTTTATCGAACTGATCGAGACTTACCGTTCTAACGCCAAATAATCAGGAGCAGTAAAAATGCCAAAACGTACAGACATAAAAAGCATCCTGATCCTCGGCGCTGGCCCGATTGTTATCGGCCAGGCGTGTGAGTTCGACTACTCGGGTGCTCAGGCGTGTAAAGCGCTGCGCGAAGAGGGTTACCGCGTTATTTTGGTGAACTCCAACCCGGCCACCATCATGACTGACCCGGAAATGGCGGATGCGACCTACATCGAGCCGATTCACTGGAAAGTGGTGCGCAAAATCATCGAAAAAGAGCGTCCGGATGCCGTGCTGCCGACCATGGGCGGCCAGACCGCACTGAACTGTGCGCTGGAACTGGAACGTCAGGGCGTGCTGGCCGAGTTTGGCGTGACCATGATTGGCGCTACCGCTGACGCGATCGATAAAGCTGAAGACCGTCGCCGTTTCGACGTGGCGATGAAGAAAATCGGTCTGGACACCGCGCGCTCCGGCATTGCGCACAATATGGAAGAAGCGCTGGCGGTTGCCGCTGACGTCGGCTTCCCGTGCATCATCCGTCCTTCCTTTACCATGGGCGGCAGCGGCGGCGGTATCGCCTATAACCGCGAAGAGTTCGAAGAGATCTGCGAACGCGGCCTGGATTTGTCACCAACCAAAGAGCTGTTGATTGACGAGTCGCTGATCGGCTGGAAAGAGTACGAGATGGAGGTGGTGCGCGATAAGAATGATAATTGCATCATCGTCTGCTCGATCGAAAACTTCGACGCCATGGGTATCCATACCGGTGACTCGATCACCGTCGCGCCGGCGCAGACGCTGACCGACAAAGAATACCAAATCATGCGTAACGCCTCGATGGCGGTGCTGCGTGAAATCGGCGTGGAAACCGGTGGCTCCAACGTGCAGTTCTCGGTTAACCCGAAAACCGGCCGTCTGATCGTCATCGAAATGAACCCGCGTGTATCCCGCTCTTCGGCGCTGGCGTCGAAAGCCACCGGCTTCCCGATTGCCAAAATTGCCGCCAAGCTGGCGGTGGGTTACACCCTCGACGAACTGATGAACGACATCACCGGTGGCCGCACGCCAGCCTCGTTCGAACCGTCCATCGACTACGTCGTGACCAAAATTCCTCGCTTCAACTTCGAGAAATTTGCCGGTGCCAACGACCGTCTGACCACCCAAATGAAATCCGTCGGCGAAGTGATGGCGATTGGCCGTACTCAGCAAGAGTCACTGCAGAAAGCGCTGCGTGGCCTGGAAGTGGGTGCTACCGGCTTTGACCCGAAAGTGAGCCTGGACGACCCGGAAGCGCTGACCAAAATCCGTCGTGAGCTGAAAGATGCCGGTTCTGACCGCATCTGGTACATCGCTGACGCCTTCCGTGCCGGTCTGTCGGTTGACGGTGTCTTCAATCTGACCAATGTGGACCGCTGGTTCCTGGTGCAAATTGAAGAGCTGGTGCGCCTGGAAGAGCAGGTTGCCGAAACCGGCATCAACGGTTTGACGTCGGAATTCCTGCGTACCCTGAAGCGTAAAGGCTTCGCCGATGCGCGCCTGGCTATCCTGGCCGGCGTTGCAGAGAGCGAAATCCGCAAACTGCGCCACGGTTATGGTCTGCACCCGGTTTACAAGCGTGTGGATACCTGCGCGGCAGAATTCGCCACCGACACCGCTTATATGTACTCCACTTATGAAGAAGAGTGCGAGTCCAATCCGACCAATGACCGTCCGAAAATCATGGTGCTGGGCGGCGGTCCGAACCGTATCGGCCAGGGCATTGAGTTCGACTACTGCTGCGTACACGCCTCGCTGGCGCTGCGCGAAGACGGTTACGAAACCATTATGGTCAACTGTAACCCGGAAACCGTGTCTACCGACTACGACACTTCCGACCGTCTGTACTTCGAGCCGGTGACGCTGGAAGACGTGCTGGAAATCGTGCGTATCGAGAAGCCGAAAGGGGTGATCGTCCAGTACGGCGGCCAGACCCCGCTGAAGCTGGCGCGTGAGCTGGAAGCCGCAGGCGTGCCGATCATCGGCACCAGCCCGGATGCGATTGACCGCGCCGAAGACCGTGAGCGTTTCCAACAGGCGGTGCACCGTCTGGGCCTGAAACAGCCGGCCAACGCCACCGTCTCCACCATCGAACAGGCGGTAGAGAAAGCGGCCGGCCTCGGCTACCCGCTGGTGGTACGTCCTTCCTACGTGCTGGGCGGCCGCGCGATGGAAATCGTTTATGACGATATCGACCTGCGCCGTTACTTCCAGAATGCAGTCAGCGTTTCCAACGACGCGCCAGTGCTGCTGGATCGCTTCCTGGATGATGCGGTAGAAGTCGACGTCGATGCCATTTGCGACGGCGAGCGGGTGCTGATTGGCGGTATCATGGAACACATCGAACAGGCGGGCGTGCACTCCGGTGACTCCGCTTGCTCACTGCCGGCCTACACCCTGAGCAAAGAAATTCAGGATGTGATGCGCCAGCAGGTTGAGAAACTGGCGTTCGAGCTGCAGGTTCGCGGCCTGATGAACGTGCAGTTTGCGGTGAAGAACAACGAAGTCTACCTGATTGAAGTCAACCCACGTGCTGCGCGTACCGTACCTTTCGTCTCCAAGGCGACCGGCGTCCAGTTGGCTAAGGTAGCGGCACGCGTGATGGCGGGCAAAACGCTGGCCGAGCAGGGTGTAACGGAAGAAGTTATTCCGCCTTACTACTCGGTGAAAGAAGTGGTGCTGCCGTTCAACAAGTTCCCAGGCGTCGACCCGATTTTAGGGCCGGAAATGCGCTCTACCGGGGAAGTGATGGGCGTAGGCCGCACCTTCGCGGAAGCCTTCTCCAAGGCGATGCTCGGCAGCCAGTCAGGCATGAAGAAACAGGGTCGTGCGCTGCTGTCGGTGCGTGAAGGCGATAAAGCCCGGGTGGTGGATCTGGCGGCAAGCCTGCTGAAACAGGGCTTTGAGCTGGATGCGACCCACGGTACCGCCGTGGTGCTGGGCGAGGCGGGGATTAACCCACGCCTGGTCAACAAGGTGCATGAAGGTCGTCCGCACATTCAGGACCGTATCAAGAATGGCGAGTACACCTACATCGTTAACACCACGGCCGGCCGCCAGGCGATTGAGGATTCCAAGCTGATTCGCCGCAGTGCGCTGCAGTACAAGGTGCATTACGACACCACCCTGAACGGCGGCTTTGCCACCGCGATGGCGCTGAAGGCCGATCCGACCGAACAGGTCACTTCGGTGCAGGAGATGCACGCACGCATCGGTAAGTAATCTCTCTATGCCGTAACATCAGGGCGCTGCAGTTGAATGCAGTGCCCTTTTTTTATCTCCATCAGCCAATTTGTTGTCTCACGTTAAAAATTTCCGCTATCAATCATTCAGCAAACTGTCACTCTGTGTGATTGGTATATGCTTGATATATTGGCAAGGAACGAAGGAACGACGACAACCATGATCCTGATAATTTACGCCCATCCTTATCCCCGGCATTCTCATGCCAACCATCGGCTGCTACAGGCGGTGAAGGACCTTCCCGAGGTGGAAGTCCGTTCGCTGTACGAGCTGTATCCCGATTTCAATATTGATATCAACGCCGAGCAGCAAGCGCTGGAGCGTGCCGATCTGGTGGTGTTGCAGCATCCGATGCAGTGGTACAGCCAACCGCCGTTGCTGAAACTGTGGATCGACAAAGTGCTGGAGCACGGTTGGGCCTATGGCCATGAAGGCGATGCGTTGGTAGGTAAAGATGTCCTGTGGGCGGTGACCAGTGGGGGGGATGAGCACCATTTCGAACTGGGCGATTATCCCAATTTTGCCGCACTGGGGCAGCCGCTGCAGGCCACGGCGCTGTATTGCGGTATGAACTGGCAACCCTACTTTGCCGTGCACAATACCTTTACCTGCAATGAACCGGCGCTGATTGCCGCCGGAGAGGCCTACCGCCAGCGGCTGGTGGCGTATCTGATGGAACACAGTGAACCGGCGGATCAGGGAGTCGAGCATGGATAATCACCATATGATGATTGAGGGGCTGATCTATCTGGGATCGGCCGCGTTGTTCGTGCCGATAGCGGTGCGATTGGGGCTGGGCTCGGTACTGGGCTACCTGATCGCCGGCTGTATTATTGGCCCCTGGGGGCTGAAACTGGTCTCTGACGCGGAGTCGATCCTCACCTTTGCCGAGATCGGCGTGGTGCTGATGCTGTTTATCATCGGGCTGGAGCTGGATCCGAAACGACTGTGGACGTTGCGCGCCTCGGTATTTGGCGGCGGCATTATCCAGATGGCGGCTTGCGGGCTGGCGCTGAGTGCCTTTTGCTATTTCCTCGGGCTGGACTGGAAGGTGGCGCTGCTGATCGGCCTGACGCTGGCTCTGTCCTCCACCGCCATTGCCATGCAGGCGATGAGTGAACGTAACCTGACGCCGTCGCCGATTGGCCGTAGCGCATTTGCTGCATTGCTGTTCCAGGATATCGCGGCGATCCCGCTGGTGGCGATGATCCCCTTGTTGGCCAGCAGCGGTGCCGTCACCACGTTAGCGACCTTTGCCCTGTCGGCGGCCAAGGTGGTGGGTGCGCTGGTGGTGGTGGTATTGCTCGGTCGTTATGTGACCCGGCCGTTGCTGCATTTTGTCGCCCGCTCCGGCATGCGCGAAGTCTTTAGTGCCGTGGCGCTGTTTCTGGTATTTGGTTTTGGCATTCTGCTGGAAATGGCCGGGCTGTCGATGGCGATGGGGGCTTTCCTTGCCGGGGTGATGCTGGCGAGTTCCGAATACCGTCATGCGTTGGAAAGCGATATTCAGCCGTTCAAGGGCCTGCTGCTCGGGCTGTTCTTTATCGGTGTTGGCATGTCGATCGACTTCGGCACCCTGTTCCACCATCCGTTGTTGATTGCCTCGCTGCTGTTGGGCTTTATGTTGATCAAGGCGGCGCTGCTGTGGGTGATTGGACCCTGGCTTGGCGTACCGAAGCGTCAGCGCGGCATGTTTGCCATTTTGTTAGGGCAGGGCAGTGAGTTTGCCTTCGTGATTTTCGGGGCCGCCCAGTTGGCCGGGGTGTTGCCGCCGGAATGGGCTAAATCGCTGACGCTGGCGGTGGCCTTATCAATGGCGGTGACGCCAGTGCTGTTGGTGGTAGCGGCTCGCATTGAGAAAAACGCGCCGAAGGATGAGCGTCCGGCGGATGAAATTGATGATGAAAACGCCAGCGTAATCATTGCCGGGTTTGGCCGCTTTGGTCAGATTGCCGGCCGTTTGCTGCTGGCTAATGGCGTGCATACCGTGGTGTTGGATCACGACCCGGACCATATCGAAACGCTGCGCAAGTTCGACACCAAGGTGTTTTATGGTGATGCCACGCGTGCCGATCTGCTGGAGGCCGCGGGTGCCGAGCACGCCAAGGTGCTGATTAACGCCATCGACGACGTGGAGGCCAATTTACAATTGACCGAGTTGGCCAAGCGGCACTTCCCACACCTGAAGGTGGTGGCGCGCGCACGCGATGTTGACCACTGGTATCAGTTGCGCCAGTTAGGGGTGGAAAGCCCGGAGCGTGAAACCTTTGAAAGCTCATTGCGTATTGGCCGCGAAACGCTGGAGCTGTTGGGGCTGGATGCTTACGAGGCACGTGAAAAAGCGGATACCTTCCGGCGCTACAACCTGAAAATGCTCGAGGAAACGCTGGAGAATTATCAGGATACCGAATTCCGTCTTGCCGGTCTGCAACGGGCCAAAGAGATGCTCAGTGCGGCTATCGAGCAGGATCAGAATCGGTTGGCGAGGGTACAGCAGAGTGGCTGGCGCGGCAGTATCGATGGCAAAGCACCGGAGGATGAGGTGGTAGAAGCCAAGGGCTAAACATTGAAAGTTGCTTGTAAGCTTGAGATACCCGGGCCTAGCGCACCGTGGGGCCATTATGGGACACATCCATGTGTCCCACCCTACGGGCCGACTGGAAGTCGTTCTAATTTGCTCCCGGCAAATTGGTCGGCGGCCAAGGCCGCTACGACCCCATCGGCACGCTCTCCCTAATAACTGTCTTTATCAGTAGTCTGTGGGCGCAGTTCTATACTGAGCCCTTTTTTTAATTAGCTCAGCGCCACCTTGATACCCAGGGCAATCAGCATGCCGCCCAGCAATTTATCCACTACCTTCTGGGTTTTCTCCAGCCCGCGACGCACCGGTCCGCTTTGGATCAGGAACACCAGCACCGGCCACCACAGGGCGGACAGGCCAAGGATAATCCCCGCATACCACAGTTTTTCACCCAGCCCGGAGTTGATCTGCAATACCTGAGTAAACACTGCCAGGAAGAACAGCGTGGCTTTCGGGTTGAGCAAATTACACAGATAGCCCTGCACAAAGGCGCTTTTCAGACTCACCTGTTGCTGCGGCAGATTGCTGACGTTCATCTTGCTGCCACTGCGTGACAGCAATGCCTGAATACCTACCCAGATCAGATAGACCGCCCCGGCGTACTTCAGCACGTTGAACAGCCATGGTGTGGTGGTGATCACCACTGCCAGTCCGGCCACGCAGTAAGACATATGGGTCGCGACGCCGCAGATCACACCGAAGGCGGTCATCATGGCGGCCAGGCGCGGGTAGCGGGCAGCATTCTTGATCACCAGAAAAAAATCCGGGCCGGGCGACAGCATCCCCAGGGCGGCAATACCAGCAACGAACAGCGAAGTTTCAAGCATGATTTGACTCTCTGCACAAAAGGCCTAATTGCGCTGATAATAACGCCGCTTCCCCTGATGCGCATCAACCAAATGAGGTAATGTTTAACCCTATGATGGATCCTCAGTCTGAACAAACCCCGGGGCCCTATGCAGCAACTGACAACCACCGACCTACCGCCACCGCAGCGGCAACAGCGTGAAATCACCCGTCTGTGCATTCAATGTGCTTTGCTGTTGTTACAGCACGGCGCCGAAAGCATGGTGGTGGAGCAATTATCCACCCGGCTGGGGCTGGCGTTGGGCATGGACAGCGTGGAAAGTTCGATCTCGGCCAATGCGGTGGTGCTGACCACCCTCAGTAACGGTGAATGCCTGACCACCACGCGCAAGAACGTCGATCGCGGCATCAATATGCAGATGGTGACCGAGGTGCAGCACATCGTTATTTTGGCGGAGCACCGGCTGGCGGATGCGCATGATGTGGCCCGGCGCTTCGAGAAAATTCGTCCGCTGCGCTATCCGCGTTGGTTGGTGGTGCTAATGGTAGCGCTGTCCTGCGGTTGCTTCAGCATGCTGAACGGCGGCGATCAGAAAGCCTTTGCCGTGACCTTTATCGCCAGCGGCCTGGCCATGTCGGTGCGCCAAATGCTGACCGCCCGCCACATGAATCCACTGATCAACTTTTGCCTGACGGCATTTGTCGCCACCTCGGTTTCCGGCCTGTTGCTGCGGCTGCCGGTGTTCAGCCAAACCTCTACGGTGGCGATGGCCGCCAGCGTGCTGTTGCTGGTGCCGGGGTTTCCGCTGATTAACGCGGTGGCGGATATGTTCAAAGGCCATATCAATACCGGGCTGGCGCGCTGGGCGATGGCCAGTTTGCTGACGCTGGCCACCTGTATTGGCGTGGTGATGGCGATGTCGTTGTGGGATCTGCGGGGGTGGTCATGAACCTGCTTTGGGCTTTGCTGCAGGACATGCTGCTGGCGGCGGTACCGGCGCTGGGCTTCGCCATGGTCTTCAACGTACCGGTGCGCGCACTGCGTTATTGTGCACTGTTGGGGGCGGTGGGCCATGGTTCACGGATGCTGATGATGCACGCAGGCATGAACATCGAATGGGCCACGTTCTTGGCGGCGATTTTGATCGGCATGATCGGTATTTACTGGTCGCGCTGGCTGCTGGCGCACCCGAAGGTGTTTACCGTGGCGGCGGTGATCCCGATGTTCCCGGGTATCTCGGCCTATACCGCGATGATCTCGGTGGTGGAAATCTCGCATTTGGGGTACAGCGAGGCGCTGATGGCCACCCTGATGAGCAATTTCCTCAAGGCCTGTTTTATCGTTGGTGCGTTATCGATTGGGCTGTCACTGCCCGGGCTGTGGCTGTACCGTAAACGCCCCGGCGTCTGAGAATCAAGGGGGGAAAAACGGGTATTAGATATTCTAATAAGAGCTATCTTATATATTCATATTGCTTGATTAGCCTATCGACGGCAGTTGGGGCTTTACGTATAGTGTGAGCAATTTTGCTGCCTACACAGGGTTTAACAATGATTATCAGCCTGATCGCTGCCTTGGCGGCGGATCGCGTTATTGGCATGGAAAACGCCATGCCGTGGCACCTGCCGGCGGACTTAGCGTGGTTTAAACGTAACACGCTGAATAAACCGGTTATTATGGGCCGTAAAACTTTCGAATCCATTGGTCGCCCATTGCCGGGCCGTCATAACATCGTTTTAAGCAGCCGTCCCGGCACGGATACCGGGGTGACCTGGGCCACGTCGATTGACGAAGCGCTGGCCGCTGCCGGTGATGTGGAAGAAGTGATGGTGATAGGTGGCGGGCGTATTTACAGCCAGTTCCTGGCTCGCGCCAACCGCATGTACCTGACGCATATCGATGCCGAAGTCGGTGGCGATGCTCACTTCCCGGACTATGAGCCGGACGAATGGGAAACCTCGTTCAGTGAGTTCCACGATGCTGACGAACTGAATTCTCACAGCTATTGCTTCGAGATTTTAGAACACCGCTGATTGCCGGGTGTGAGTCCGACCTTCCTGAGGGCGCAAGAGATTGCGTCCTTTGTCGTTTCTGCGGCAAAATTTCCGCTGACTTTTGATTGTAACATTTTCGTCACACTTCCTGATTAGTATGAAGCCCAACTCTGAGCGCCCGGCAACTCTGGTGAATCTCGATCGCGGCGCCATTTAAAAAGGAAGCAAAGCAATGACGAGCAAAATTGAGCAATTAGACGCCGACCGCCTGACCGATCCCACCCGTCGTAAACTGCTGCTGGGCAGCGCCGGTGCCGTTGGCCTGGCCGGCTTCCTCGGCGGTGGCATCTGGACCGTTTCCGCCCAGGCGCTTGCCGAAGACTTACCGCCGAACAAGCTGCTGGGTTTCAAAGGCATTGCGGCCTCAACCGCCGATGAAGTGGTGATCGCACCGGGCTACCGCGCCGAGGTGTTGATTTCCTGGGGGGAGCCGCTGGTGGAGGGGGCTGCCGCTTTTGACCCACAGGGCAACAATAGCGCCGCCGATCAGGAAAAGCAGTTCGGTGATAACAACGATGGCATGAGCTTCTTCCCGATTGATGACAATCACGGCGTGATGGCCATCAACAATGAATACGTTAACGAGCAGTATCTGTTCGCCCACGGCGGCAGCAAAGCCACCAGTCTGGAAGACGTGCGTAAATCTCAGGCCGCGCACGGGGTTTCCATCGTGGCGGTACGCCGCACCGGTGACAGCCAGCGCTGGGAAGTAGAGCGCCCGTCGCGCTATAACCGCCGCATAACGGCCAATACCGAGATGCAGTTCAGCGGCCCGGCTGCCGGTCATGCATTGCTGCAAACCGCGGCCGATCCTACCGGCCGCAAGGTTCTGGGTACCTTCGGCAACTGTGCCAACGGTAAAACCCCCTGGGGTACTTACCTGACCTGCGAAGAGAATTACGATACCTATTTCGGCACCCATCAGGCCGACTATAAGACCACGGCGGATCAAAAGCGCTACACGCTGAAAGTCAGCGAGCCGGAACGCAACTGGCCGGATTACGACGAACGTTTTGACGTGGCGAAGAACCCGAATGAGTTCAACCGTCACGGCTGGATCGTCGAAATCGACCCGATGAATCCAACCTCGACGCCAATCAAACATACGGCACTGGGCCGCTTCAAACATGAAAATGCCGCCGTGACCGTCGCCAAGGACGGTCGCCTGGTGGTTTACATGGGTGACGATGAGCGCGGCGAGCACATCTACAAGTACGTTTCCAAAGGCGTGGTGGACGTGGCTAATCCGGCCAACAATCGCAGCCTGTTGGACGAAGGCACGCTGTACGTGGCGCAGTTTGACGGTGATGCCGCCGGTACGCCACTGAAAGGCACCGGGCGCTGGATTGCGCTGGAGTTCGGCAAAAATGGCCTGACGCCGGAAAACGGTTTCCGTGATGAGGCGGAGGTGCTGATCTTCGCTCGCAAGGCCGCGGCACAGGTGGGTGCCACCAAGATGGACCGTCCGGAATGGATCGCGGTCAACCCGCATGATGGCCGCGCCTACTGCACATTGACCAACAACAGCAAACGTGGCGAAGAAGGCATGCCATTGAACGCGGCGAACCCACGCCCGAACAATGTCTATGGCCAGATTATTCGTTGGGATGAGGGCGGCGATGCGACGGCAGCGTCATTCTCCTGGGATATTTATGCCCTGTGCGGCAACCCGATTGCGCACCCGGAAGGGGTCAATCGCGGTACGCCAAATATCACGGCCGACAATACTTTTAACAGCCCGGACGGCTTGGGCTTTGATAAGGCCGGTCGCCTGTGGATCCTCACCGACGGCAAATACAGTAACAAGGGCGACTATGAAGGACAGGGGAACAACCAGATGCTGGTGGGCGATCCGCAGAGCGGGGAGATCCGCCGCTTTATGGTCGGGCCAAAATCCTGTGAACTGACCGGTATTACTTTCACCCCGGATTACAAGACCATGTTCGTCAACGTCCAGCACCCGGGCGAAGAGGGCGATTCTCATTTTCCGAACAACAGTCCACGTCCACGCTCGTCAGTATTGATGATTACGCGTGAAGACGGTGGGGTGATTGGCGCTTAAGACGAAAACAGTGGGGCGGCGTTGACCGCCCCGACTTGATTATGACGCGACCTGTTGGTGCACGCCATCCAGCAGATCGCGGCGGTGGGCCGGTTGGGTAAAGTACTGCTGGTCTTCCCAGCGCAACATGGTCAGATCGCCTCCCCAGCAACAGCCGGTATCGAGGCCAATAATGCCTGCCGGTGTGCCTTTGCCTTCCAGTGATGCCCAATGACCAAAGATAATGGTGTAATCGGCATCGACCAATCGTGGCAATTCAAACCAGGGTTTCAGCGGCGCAGGCGCGGTGCCTGGCGCATCTTTGCAGATCATGTCGAGCTGGCCGTTCGGGAAGCAGTAACGCATGCGCGTCAGGGCATTGGTGCTGAAACGCAGGCGTGCCAGGCCACTCAGTTCCGGACTCCAGTTGTTCGGCATATCGCCGTACATGGCGTCGAGGAACAGCGGGTAGCTGTCGCTGCTCAGTACCGCTTCCACTTCGCGGGCGCAGAGCTGTGCGGTTTCAATATCCCACTGCGGCGTAATGCCGGCATGTGCCATCACCAGTTTGAGTTGTTCATCTACCTGCAGCACCGGTTGGCGGCGCAGCCAGTTGATCAATTCGTCGGCGTCCGGGGCCTCCAGCAGCGGGGTGATGCGGTCTTTGGGCTTGTTGCGGCTGATACCGGCGTAGACCGCCAGCAGATGCAGGTCGTGGTTGCCCAGCACCATACGTACCGCCGGACCCAGTGAACGTACGTAGCGCAAGACGTCCAGCGAACCGGGGCCGCGGGCGACCAGATCGCCGGTCAGCCACAGCTGGTCATGCTGAGGATCGAAAGCCACCTGGGCCAATAGCGATTTCAGTTCATCGAAACAGCCATGAACGTCGCCGATAAGGTATGTCGACATAATTAGTGGATCAGCGTTGGAATAGCTAAGCGGAACACCGGAATAGCGGTCTGGAATGGCTGACCCTGATGATCAACCATTTCGTAATGGCCTTCCATGGTACCCAGCGGCGTTTCAAGGATCGCACCGCTGGTATATTGGAATTCGCCTCCAGGCGGGATGAGCGGCTGTTCGCCGACGACACCTTCGCCCTGAACTTCAGTCTGACGGCCATTACTGTTGGTGATCAGCCAGTAACGGCCCAGCAGTTGCACATTGAAACGCCCCAGGTTGCGGATGGTGATGGTATAAGCGAAGACGTAACGTTCTTCCTCAGGTATCGACTGTGATTCCACATAGACACTTTGTACCTGAATACATACGCGGGGCGAATCAATCATGACCACTACTCCTTATTGCTGCGGCGTGGGATTGGCTGAAAGCCAGTTGGCCAGCTTACAGTATTGCGCCACAGAAATATTCTCTGCTCTCAGTATCGGATCGATACCCAACTCCGTCAGTTGCTCCGGGGTGAACAGGTCGCCCAGGCTGTTACGGACGGTCTTCCGGCGTTGGTTGAACGCCTGAGTGGTAATACGGCTCAGCATGCGCACGTCGCCCACCGGGTTCGGGTTCACCAGGTGTGGCACCAGACGCACCACGGCGGAATCCACTTTCGGCGCCGGGGTGAAGGAGGTCGGTGGCACTTCCAGCACCGGGATAACGTTGCAGTAGTACTGCGCCATCACGGTCAAACGCCCGTAGGCCTTGCTGTTCGGGCCGGCAACCAGGCGGTTAACCACTTCTTTCTGCAACATAAAGTGCATGTCGCGAATGGCCTGAGTATAGCTGAAAAGGTGGAACATCAGCGGCGTCGAAATGTTATACGGCAGGTTACCAAACACGCGCAGCGGTTGGCCAGCCTGCTCGGCCATTTCGGCAAAGTTCACCGTCATGGCATCTTGCTGGTGAATGGTCAGTTTGTCTTTCAGCTGCGGGTGGTTCGCCAGGCGGGCCGCCAAATCGCGGTCCAGCTCAATCACCGTCATGCGATCCATACGTGCGCCGACCGGCTCGGTCAGTGCGCCCAGGCCGGGGCCGATTTCAACTACCGCTTCGCCCGGCATCGGGTGAATGGCGGAGACAATGCTATCGATGACAAACTGATCGGTTAAAAAGTTCTGTCCAAAGCGTTTGCGGGCAAAGTGCCCTTGGTGGACTTTATTATTCATTACAATTAATTATCATTTTAATGGCGAGATTCAAGGCCGTTTTAAAACTGCCTGCATCGGCGGTGCCGGTGCCGGCCAGTTCCAAAGCGGTACCGTGGTCGACCGAGGTACGGATAAAAGGCAAACCGAGGGTAATATTTACCGCCCGGCCGAACCCTTGGTATTTTAGCACCGGTAGACCCTGATCGTGATACATCGCCAGCACCGCATCGGCATGTTGCAGATACTTGGGCTGGAACAGGGTGTCCGCCGGCAGTGGGCCGATCAGATGAATACCTTCAGCACGCAGCGCGTCGAGCGCCGGGATGATGGTATCTATCTCTTCATGCCCCATATGGCCGCCTTCCCCGGCATGCGGGTTCAGGCCACAGACATAGATCTGCGGTTGAGCGAGGCCAAATTTGGTTTTCAGGTCATGGTCGAGAATGCGGATGACTTCATGCAGGCTTTGCCGGGTGATAGCGCCAGGCACCGCCAGTAAAGGCAGGTGGGTGGTCGCCAGCGCCACGCGCAGCTCTTCAGTCGCCAACATCATCACCACGCGATCGCAACCGCTGCGATCGGCAAAGAATTCGGTATGGCCAATAAACGGCACGCCGGCGTCGTTGATCACCGCCTTGTTCACCGGGCCGGTGATCAGCGCGGCGAATTCACCGTTCAGACAGCCGTCACAGGCGCGCGCCAGAGTTTCCACCACGTAGGCGCTGTTGCCCACGTTCAACTCGCCTGCCACCACCGGATGAGCAGTAGCGACCGGCAACACCGTCAGCGTACCGGCGCGCTGTGGCTGAGCAGGCTGCTGTGGCTGATAGGTGCGCAGTTGCAACGGCAGGTTTAACTGTCGGGCGCGTTCAAGCAACAAGGCCGGATCCGCGCACACCACCAGTTCAACAGGCCAATCCTGTTGCGCCAGCGCTGCCACTAAATCCGGCCCAACCCCGGCAGGCTCGCCGGGGGTGATTACGATGCGATTATTGTTGTGCATTACCGTCAAGGATCTTCACGTAAGCCTGAGCACGTTGTTCCTGCATCCAGGTTTGCGCTTCTTCAGCAAACTTGCGGTTGAACAGCATGCGGTAAGCGCGATCTTTCTGCGCTGCATCGGTTTTGTCGACCTGACGCGTATCCAGCAACTGAATCAGGTGCCAGCCGAAGGAAGAATGCACCGGTTGGCTGACTTCGCCTTTGCTCAGCTTCATCAACGCGTCGCGGAAGGCTGGATCGTAGATGTCTGGAGAAGCCCAGCCCAGATCGCCGCCCTGCAGTGCAGAACCCGGATCCTGAGAAAGCTGTTTGGCTTCGTCAGCAAACTTGGCGCGGCCGCTTTTGATTTCTTCGGCTACCGCTTGCAGCTTGGCGCGTGCTTGATCGTCGGTCAGCACCACAGAAGGTTTCAGCAGAATGTGACGAGCATGAACCTCGGTAACGGACACCGACTGGCTGGAGCCACGGATGTCATTCACTTTCAGGATGTGGAAGCCTACGCCGGAACGGATCGGCCCAACCACGTCGCCTTTTTTGGCGTTAACCAGTCTTTCGGCGAACAGGGTAGGGATTTCCTGCAGCTTGCCCCAGCCCATGTTGCCGCCTTTCAGCGCCTGGGAGTCAGCAGAGTAGGAGATCGCCAGCTTGCCGAAGTCGGCACCGCCGTTGATTTCGCCCATCAGTTTTTTAGCCAGGGCTTCCGCGTCGTCCACCTGTGCCTGCGACGGGTTTTCCGGCAGTGGGATCAGGATGTGGCTGATGTTCATTTCGGTATCGCTACCGTTCTGAGCGCCAACCTGAGTGGCCAGGGAGTCAACTTCCTGAGGCAGGATAGTGACGCGGCGGCGCACTTCATTGTTACGCACTTCCGTAATCAGCATTTCCTTGCGGATCTGCGAACGGTAGGTGTTGTAGTTCAGGCCTTCATACGCCAGACGGCTGCGCATCTGATCGATGCTCATTTTGTTCTGTGCGGCGATGTTGCCGATGGCTTTGTCCAGATCGGCGTCAGAAACGTTGATGCCCATTTTCTTGGCCATCTGCAGCTGGATGTTATCCATAATCAGACGCTCAAGGATCTGGTGACGAAGCGTTTTGTCATCCGGCAATTGTTGGCCGGCCTGCTGCGCATTGAGCTTCACCGACTGCAACAGGGTGTTTACGTCGCTCTCAAGGACCACGCCGTTATCCACGACGGCGGCGACTTTATCCACTTCTTGGGGTGCTGCGAACGCGGTATTGGCACAAACCACCAATCCGAGAATAAGCGTTCTCCAGTTCTTCATACATTTCCCATTATGTAATCCGCAAATGCGGGTTAAAGTTCTCGTTTTCAAAGTGTTACAAAGCATCAAAATGCACGCTGGTAAGGCAGAATGCCGGAACGCAGCATTTCCGCGGAGCCCAGACTGTGATCGCTGCTCAGGCCACGCAGTTCGACGTTGAACGAAACTTTGTTGTCATAAACACTGGTATTGTTGCTGCCATTCCAGTCGGTGATCTTACGCTCATAGCCCAAGGTCACTGCCCAGCAGCAGGTGTTGTACTTCACGCCGAGCAACTGATCGGCGGACTGCTTGGCACGGGTGTCGTAGTAATAAGCACCTACGACGGCCCAACGATCGGCGATTGGCCAACTGCCGGTGACGCCCACCTGCGAGATACCGTCCTGATAGGCCGGAACCTGCGTGGTGTTCAGTGCCGTCTCAATATACTCCGGCGTGGCGTAACGGTAGTTCAACTGCAATACACGTTCAGAATCCTGACGGTATTCCAGTACGCCGTTGCCCAGCGAGACGCTATTCAGGCGCGTATCATACTGCAGGCCGCCGCGCAGGCCCCAACGATCGTCGATCTTCCAATAGGTGTCGCCGGCCCAGGCCAGGCTGCCGGTGTCATCATTGTTATCGTAACCCGTGGTTTGGTCACCGGTACGTGAACGGCTGAAGTAGTAGATTTGACCCACGGAAGCATTAAAACGTTCAACCAGCGCGTCATCATAAATTCGCGTGGTCAAACCGGTAGATACGCGGTTCTGTGAAGCGATGCGATCCAGGCCGCTGTAGGTACGGTCACGGAACAGGCCGGAGTAGTCGGTTTGCAGCAGCGTGGTGTCGTAGGTGTAGATATTGCTCTGATCGCGATACGGCACATACAGGTACTGCATGCGCGGCTCCAGGGTCTGGGTATAGCCTTCCGACCAATCCATTGGGCGATCGAACACCATTTTTCCGTCGACCTTGAACTGCGGCAAGACGCGGTTAACCGAGTCTTCAAGACCTGGCGCGTTGTTGCCGGTACGGGTCTTGTAGTTGGCGGCGAAACCGTCAGGAATATCCTGCTGATAGTGGGTCGCCAGCAGTTTGGCTTCGGTGTTCAGACTGCCCCAGCCGTTGGTCAGCGGCAGGCTCAGCGTCGGTTCCATATGCAGACGAGTGGCGTCCGGACTGTAAGGGTTGACGCTGATAAACTTGGCCGCCTGGCCGTAGATGCGGAAATCAAACGGGCCGAGATCGTCTTTATAGTAGTTCAGGTCCAGCTGTGGCTGAACTTTGTACGAGTCTGACCGGCTGCGATCGGTATCGTCGTAGATCTGGAACTGTTTGGAACTTAAGGTGGCGTCCCAGTTATCAATGGCGTAGCCGAGGCTGAATTTCTGCGTGGCATAACCGTCGGTGGTGGAACCGTAGGTTGAGTCCAGATCGGTAAAGTATTTGGAATCACTGACCTTGGTGTAGTCGACGTTGAAGCGCCACACCTGGTCCATCACGCCATTGTGGTTCCAGTAGAATAACCAGCGCTTGCTGTCGTCAGGGTTATTCTTGCTGTATTCCTTGTCGTCCGGCAACCAGTCGAATTCCATCAGGCCCAGGCCAGGCTGCACCAGATAGCGGAATTCGTTCTGCAACTGCATGCCGCGTCGGGACATGTAGTGCGGCGTGATGGTGGCGTCGAAGTTCGGCGCAATGTTCCAGTAATACGGCAGCATAAACTCAAAGCCATTGCTGCTGCCATATTTTGCATTCGGGATCAGGAAACCGGAGCGACGTTTATCACCGACCGGCAATTGCAGGTACGGGCTGTAAAACACCGGCACACCGCCAATCTTAAAGCGGGCATTCCAGATTTCCGCTACCTGTTCTTCACGGTCGTGGATCACTTCGGAACCGACCACGCTCCAGCTGTCGTCACCCGGCAAACAGGAGGTAAAGGTGCCGTTTTCCAGAATGGTGTAACGGTTGGCGCCGCGCATCTTCATCTTGTCGGCGTCGCCACGCCCCTGACGGCCTACCATTTGGTAGTCACCCTCATAGACGTCGGTATCTTTGTTGTTCAGGTTTGACCAGGCCTTCGGACCTTTCAGCTTGATCTGATTGTCGCTGTAGTGCACATCACCGGTAGCGGTCACGGTGCGCACCGGATCGGTCTGGCCCGGATTTTGCGTCTGGGTCAGTTCCACCTGCTTGGCGGTCAGAGTGCTGTTGCCTTGTTCAATATTTACGTTACCGGTGAACAGCGCGCTTTTCGGATAATCCGTGCGAGAGTCATCAGCGTTGATAGTGACAGGCAGGCTGTTGGGGTCGCCGCTGACCAGCGGTTTGTCATAAACAGGAACGCCAAGCATACATTGCTCGGCCAGGTCAGCCAGGGCATGCTGGCTGTAGAGTGCCGTCCAAATCAGTGTGGCCAGCAGTGTTGGGAAACTTTTTTTCATACGCGGTTTTGGTGTTCCGTCATCAGAGGCGTCATGTCCGGCAAACGGTCAGAGACTATATTACTCATCTGCGTTGCGCTAGTGTTAAATCCGGCCGTTTACTTGCGTCGTCGATAGGCGCAAAGATAAATGACAGGTATGATAATCCAAATCCTGAGAAAAATCGCCTTAACCCTCACCTAAGACGGGAGGGAGCAGTCGGCTTTCGGCATGATAATTGAGGAGTATATGCAGTATTGGGGAAAACTGCTCGGGGTCATCGTGGCCATTTGGGCTGGCGCGGGATTCTGGGGTGTAGTTTTGGGGCTGATTGTCGGTCATATGATCGACACTGCGCGCAGCAATAAGCGCAGCCGGGGCTTTTTCGCCGGCCAGCAAACGCGGCAAACGCTGTTTTTCCGCACCACTTTTCAGGTGATGGGTCACCTGACCAAATCAAAAGGACGCGTTACCGAGGCGGATATTCAGATCGCCAGCCTGTTTATGGATCGTCTGCAACTGCACGGGGAAGCCCGTACGGCGGCGCAGCAGGCGTTTCGTGAAGGTAAACAGAGCCAGTTTCCGCTGAGAGAAACGCTGCAGCAGTTCCGCAGCATTTGTTTCGGCCGTTTTGACCTGATTCGGATGTTTCTGGAAATTCAAATCCAGGCGGCATTTGCCGATGGCTCGCTGCACCCGAACGAGCGTCAGGTGCTGTATGTGATTGCTGAAGAGCTTGGCATTTCGCGTGCGCAGTTCGATCAGTTCCTCAGCATGATGGAAGGCGGGCGTCAGTTTGGTGGTGGTCAGCAGGGCGGTTATTCGCACGGCGGCTACCAGCAGGCGCAACGTGGGCCTACGCTGGAGGATGCCTGCAAAGTGCTGGGTGTCAGCAGCAGCGACGATGCTACCACCATCAAGCGTGCTTATCGCAAGCTGATGAGCGAGCACCATCCGGATAAGCTGGTGGCGAAAGGTTTGCCGCCGCAAATGATGGAAATGGCCAAGCAGAAAGCGCAGGAAATTCAGGCAGCGTACGACCTGATCAAGCGTGAGAAAGGCTTTAAGTAATAGCGGGCTCTGAATGCCTGACAGGGGCCCAGCATGCTGGGCCCGTCTTTATAATACCACTCAGAAATCCGGTTCGACGCGAAAGTGCATTGGCGTCTGGAATGCCGGGTGGGTAATTCGCAGTTCCTGTGCATGCAGCTGTAATCTGGGCGCCATGGCTTTGGCTTCTGGAGGGGCGTAGAAACCGTCGCCGAGGATCGGATGGCCCAGCGCCAGCATATGCACGCGTAACTGATGTGAGCGGCCGGTAATCGGCATGAGTTTTACCCGCGTGCTGCCATCGGCATCGCGTGACAGCACCAGATATTCGGTTTGCGCCGCTTTGCCGGTCTCGAAACACACCTTCTGCAACGGCCGGTTCGGCCAGTCACAAATCAGTGGCAAATCTACCAAACCTTCGTCCTGCTCCAGATGGCCCCATACGCGGGCGATATAAGACTTCTTCGGCTCACGCTCGCGGAACTGGCGCTTAAGCTCGCGCTCGGCAGGCTTGTTCAGCGCCACTACAATCACGCCGCTGGTTGCCATATCCAGGCGATGTACCGATTCTGCCGCCGGAAAGTCCGCCTGAATGCGTGTCATCAGGCTGTCTTTGTTTTCCGGCGCACGGCCAGGTACCGACAGCAGGCCGCTCGGTTTGTTGACCACGATAATGTGCTCATCCTGATACAGAATATGCATCGGGCCCTGCGGGGGATTGTAAGGTTCCATCTTGTTGACTCCGCTGAAAGTGACGGTACGGGGAACCGCAGTTCCCCCTCGCACAAATTACTGGTGAGTCACGACCACCAGACGGATCGCATCCAGACGCCATCCCGCTTCATTCAGGTTAACCAGCACCTGCTTGCGGTTGAACTCCAGCGTTTCGACTTCGTCATCACGGATGTTCGGGTTGACCGCCTTCAGGGCTTCCAGACGCGCCAATTCGGTGCTCAGCTTGTCATCCGCTTCCTGTTTCGCCAGTTCAATCAGCGCACGGGCCTGTTCTTCAACCAGGCTTTCCGCCTGTTGCAGCATGGCATGCACATCCTGCTGCACCGCATTGACCAGCTTGCTGGAGGTGTGGCGATTAACCGCGTTCAACTGGCGGTTGAAGCTTTCGAATTCAACCTGTGCCGCCAGATTGGTGCCTTTGCGGTCCATCAGCATGCGGATTGGCGTCGGGGGCAGGAAGCGGGTCAGTTGCAGGTGCTTCGGCGCCTGTGCCTCAACCACGTACACCAGTTCGACCAGCAGGGTACCGACCGGCAGCGCCTTGTTTTTCAACAGGGAGACCGCACAGCTGCCGGTATCGCCGGACAGGATCAGGTCCAGACCGTTGCGGATAATCGGGTGCTCCCAACTGACGAACTGCGCATCTTCACGCGACAGGGCCTGTTCGCGATCGAAGGTGACGGTGCAGCCGTCCTGCGGCAGGCCCGGGAAGTCCGGCACGAGCATGTGGTCGGACGGCGTCAGCACAATCAGGTTGTCGCTGCGATCGTCCTGGTTGATACCGACGATATCGAACAGGTTAAGCGCAAAGCCCACCAGATTGACGTCGTTGTCCTGATTGGCGATGGCTTCTGCCAGTGCTTGCGCTTTCTCACCGCCGTTGGAGTGCATTTCCAGCAGGCGGTCACGGCCCTGCTCCAGTTGCACTTTCAGGTGGTCGTGTTGCTGACGGCAGGCGTGAATGAATTCATCCAGCCCTTCCTGCTCGGTCGGCGACGCCAGGAAACCGATCAGTTGCTCGTAGCCGCTGTCATAAATGGTGCGGCCGGTTGGGCAGGTATGCTCGAAGGCATCCAGCCCTTCGTGGAACCAACGCCCCAGTACCGCCTGAGCGGTGTTTTCCAGGTAAGGCACCATGATTTGAATGTCATGCATCTGGCCGATACGGTCCAGACGGCCGATACGCTGTTCCAGCAGATCCGGGTTGAACGGCAGATCGAACATCACCAGGTGGCTGGCGAACTGGAAGTTACGGCCTTCAGAACCGATCTCCGAGCACAGCAGCACCTGAGCGCCGTCTTCTTCTGAGGCGAAGTAGGCGGCGGCACGGTCGCGTTCGATAATCGACAAGCCTTCGTGGAAGACGGCAGCGCGGATCGCTTCACGTTCACGCAGCACCTGCTCCAGTTGCAGCGCGGTGGCGGCGTGGGCGCAGATTACCAGTACTTTCTCGTGACGGTTGGCCACCAGGTAATTCAGCAGCCACTCAACGCGTGGATCGAAGTTCCACCAGGTGGCGTTTTCGCCCTCGAACTCCTGATAAATTTGCTCCGGGTACAGCATGTCGCGCGCGCGGGCATCGACGGTTTTCTTCGCGCCCATGATGCCGGACACTTTAATCGCGGTCTGATACTGGCTCGGCAGCGGCAGCTTGATCTGGTGCAGGTTACGGTGTGGGAAACCTTTGACGCCGTTACGGGTGTTACGGAACAGCACGCGGCTGGTGCCGTGGCGGTCCATCAGCATGGTGACCAGTTCCTGACGCGCCTGCTCACTGTTGTCGCTGTCGCTGTTGGCCGCTTTCAGCAGCGGTTCGATGTCCTGCTCGTCAATCAGTTCACCCAACAGGTTCAGCTTGTCATCGGTCAGACGTTCACCGCTCAGCAGCAGGGTGACGGCGTCGGCCACCGGGCGATATTTCTGCTGTTCGGCGACAAAGTCGTGATAGTCGTGGAAACGGTTCGGATCCAGCAGGCGCAGACGGGCGAAGTGGCTCTGCTGGCCAAGCTGTTCCGGGGTTGCGGTCAGCAGCAACACGCCGGGAATGTGCTCAGCCAGTTGCTCAATCACCTGATACTCGCGGCTTGGCGCGTCTTCGCTCCAGGCCAGGTGGTGGGCTTCATCGACCACCAGCAGGTCCCACTGGGCGTCGGCCAGCTCTTCCAGACGCTGCTTGTTGCGGCGCACGAAGTCCAGCGAGCAGATCACCAGTTGTTCGGTTTCAAACGGGTTGCTGCTGTCGAGTTTGGCCTCTGAGTAACGGCTGTCGTCGAACAGTGAGAAATACAGGTTGAAGCGGCGCATCATTTCGACCAGCCACTGGTGCTGCAGGGTTTCCGGCACCACGATCAGTACGCGCTCGGCGCGGCCTGCCAGCAATTGCTGGTGAATGATCATCCCGGCTTCGATGGTTTTACCCAGGCCGACTTCATCCGCCAACAGCACGCGCGGTGCGTGACGCTGACCGACTTCATAGGCGATATGCAACTGGTGCGGGATCAGGCTGGCGCGCATGCCGCGCAGGCCGGCAAACGGCAGACGATACTGCTCGCTCTGGTATTTACGCGCACGGAAGCGCAGGGCGAAACGGTCCATACGGTCGATCTGGCCGGCAAACAGACGGTCCTGCGGCTTGCTGAAGGTCAGCTTGCTGTCCAGCAGCACTTCACGCATTGCCACACCGCTTTCCTGGGTATCCAGGCGGGTGCCGATATAGGTCAGCAGGCCGTTATCCTCTTTGACCTCTTCCACCTGCAGCTCCCAGCCTTCGTGGTTGCTGATGGTGTCGCCCGGGTTGAACATCACGCGGGTGATTGGCGAGTCATTTCTGGCATAGAGGCGGTTTTCGCCGGTTGCGGGGAAAAGCAGGGTAATCATGCGCGTATCCAGCGCCACGACGGTACCCAGTCCTAATTCGCTTTCCGTGTCGCTGATCCAGCGTTGACCAAGTGTAAAAGGCATATATTGTCGGCTCGATTCTTTAAGTAAGTCTTGTTACCGGGCGAGAAGGCCGCGGCACCCGTATCAAACGTCTGCTAATCCCGATTTATTTTAATATGGCGGGCAATAGCTATTCATCCCATGCATACATCATCGATGGCATGGGTGGAGTGTGGTCCAGAATTTGGGAAGGGCGCTATGGTAATGGAAGGCGGCGCGTTCGTCACCTGCAAAACCCGATGATTTTTCTTAACCCTTCGCCAACGCCCGCATGGCGGGCGGAATGTTAAAACAGGCCCATCTGTCCGGTCACCAGAGTGGTAAAATCGTCATGTAAAAATGGCAGTATGGCGTCAGCCACCGGTTCCAACTGGCGCTCCAGATAATGGGGGTAATCAATTGCCGACTGCTGGGTTTCCAGCGGCTCTGGCCCGGCCACGGTCATCACATAGCTGATCCAGCCGCCGTTCTGGTATTGCAGCGGTCGCCCCTGCTGACGATTATAGTCGTCAGCGATGCGGGCTGCGCGAACATGTGGCGGGACGTTACGTTGATATTCGTCCAGCTTTCTGCGCAGGCGCTTGCGGTAGACCAGCCGATCGTCGAAGTCGCCGTTAAGCGTTTGGCTAACGTATTCACGCACAAAATCCTGATACGGCTGCCGCTTGAAAATACGTTGGTAAAGCAGCTGTTGGAACTGCTGTGCCAGCGGTGTCCAGTCGGTACGCACCGTTTCCAGCCCTTTGTACACCATCTCTTCGCTGCCGTCCGGTTTGGCGATCAGCCCGGCATAGCGTTTTTTACTGCCCTGTTCGGCACCGCGAATGGTGGGCATCAGGAAGCGCGAATAATGGGTTTCGAACTCCAGCTCCAGCGCATTTTCCAGCCCGTACTGTTGCTGTAAATGCTGTTGCCACCATTGGTTCACCTGTTGCACCAGGGTCCGGCCTATTTGCGCCGCCTGTTGCTCGTCATGCGGCTGCTTGAGCCAGACGAAGGTGGAATCGGTATCCCCGTAGATCACCTGATAACCCTGAGCCTCGATCAGCTCGCGCGTCTGGCGCATGATCTCATGGCCACGCAGGGTGATTGACGAGGCCAACCGCGGATCGAAAAAGCGGCAGCCGCTCGATCCCAGTACGCCGTACAGCGCGTTCATAATGATCTTTAATGCCTGGGACAAGGCTTTGTTCTGTTGACGCTTGGCTGCCTCACGCCCCTGCCAGATCTGTTCGACGATCGCCGGTAGACAGTGTTTGCTGCGCGAGAAGCGTGCATGGCGGAAACCGGGCACCGAATCGGCATCGCCGGGGTGCTGCATGCCTTCCACCAACCCGACGGGGTCGATCAGGAAGGTGCGGATGATCGACGGGTACAGGCTCTTGTAATCCAGCACCAGCACCGAGTCATACAGGCCGGGCTGTGAATCCATCACAAAGCCACCAGGGCTGTGTTCTTCCGGTTGCTCGCCGAGGTTGGGGGCAACAAAGCCCAGCCGGTGCATGCGCGGCATATACAGATTGCTGAACGCGGCCACCGAACCGCCGCTGCGGTCGGCGGCCAGTCCGGTCACCGTGGCGCGCTCCAGCAGGAAGGTCAGCAGATCGGTCTTGGCGAAGACTCGCGTCACCAGTTCGCAGTCCTTCAGGTTGTAGCGTGCCAGCGCCGGTTTGTCTTCGGCAAAGCGCCGGTCGATTTCCGCCATTCGCTGGTAAGGATTGTCGATCGACTTGCCTTCTCCCAGCAGCGTCTGTGACACATGCTCGAGGCTGAAGGAAGGGAAGTTCCAGGTGGCGGACTTCAGTGCCTCGATGCCGTCAATAATCAACCGCCCGGCGGCGGAGGCAAAAAAGTGATTCTGCTTGAAACCGTGTTCACGCCACTCCAGCAGGTTGCCGCCACGACCAAACCGTAACGGGATTTGGTAACGCTCGGCATGTTTTTGCAGCACCCGTAAATCGAACTGCACCAGATTCCAGCCAATGATGGCGTCGGGATCGTGTTGTTCCAGCCACTGATTCAGCCTTTCCAACATTTGTGGGCGGCTGACACAGTACTCCAGGTCAAAATCCAGCGCCTCATTGCCACCGTTAGCGGGCCCGAGCATGTAAACCTTACGCTGACCGCAGCCTTCCAGCGCGATCGAGTAGAGCTCGCCATGGGCGGTGGTTTCAATGTCCAGCGAGACCAGTTTCAACGTGGGGCGATATTCCGGCGCCGGCTTCATCTGGCCGTTGATCAGCGGGCCATTGCCGTTGGCCTGGCCGCTGAACCACACCGGTGCGGTGATAAAGCGTTCCATCAGGTAGCGTTCCGGCGGGCGGATATCGGCCTCGTAGAGATTGACGCCGCCGTCTTTCAGCAGCCTTTCCAGTTTGATCAACTGACGGTGCTGACGGCAATAGAGCCCCAATACCGGGCGATGATGAAAATCGGTTAGCGGCAGCGGTTTTAGCTCCCATTGGCGTTCTTCACGCAGCAATTGCTCAGCGCGTTGGCGCTGTTCCGCTGGGATAAAGGCGACTGAGGTCTGCGGCGACAGGCGAAGTTGCTGCGGGCCGTGATCGGTCGCCAGCCAAAACTCCACCTCGGTGCCGGCGGGCGTATCACGCCAGTGGCGGGTGAGCAAGAAACCCTGTTGGAGTGACATCACGCTGTTCCTGACAAGCTAAGCTAAAGGGGGGAATAGATAAATTATAGTATGGGTTTTTATACAGTGATTGTCCATTACCGCACAGTTCTGCCAAAAACGCATACAATTCACCGGTTGACTCGTTTCCGGCGGCACCTGACAATCCCACGCCCACGCGCTTTGGATAACCAACAGAGGTTTAATGGAAGCCTATTTACAGCATTTGATCACCCAGTCTTTGGCTTTCACTCTGATGGTCGTCATGTTTGTCGCGTTTTTGGAGTCGCTGGCGCTGGTCGGGCTGCTGTTGCCCGGTACGGTGATGATGGCCAGCATCGGTGCGCTGATCGGCAGTGGTCAGGTAGACTTCTATTATGCCTGGGCTGCGGGGATCGTCGGTTGCCTGCTGGGGGACTGGATCTCTTATTTTATCGGCCGTGCCTTCAAAGGGCCGTTGCACCGCTGGTCATTCCTGAAAAAGAACAAGGCTATGCTCGACAAGACCGAACATGCGCTGCATCAACACAGTATGGCGACCGTTCTGATTGGCCGCTTTGTCGGCCCGACCCGCCCGCTGGTACCGATGGTGGCGGGGATGCTGGACTTACCGCCGTACAAATTCGCACTGCCAAACATTATCGGCTGTATCACCTGGCCGCCGGTCTACTTCTTCCCGGGGATTCTGGCCGGGGTGGCGATCGACATTCCCGCCAGCGCCAACAGCGCTTTATTCAAATGGCTGCTGTTTGCGGTGGTGGTGTTGATCTGGCTGGCCGCCTGGCTGAGCTGGCGCTGGTGGCGTGAAGGCAAGCGCAGCGCCGATCGACTAAGCAACTGGCTGTCACCGGTACGGCTGCGGATGGCCTGCGTACTGAGCTGGATCCTCGCGCTCACCACCTTTTATTATCTGCACCAGCAGCCGTTGATGCCGGTTTACCGGCATTTGCTGTGGAAGGTGCTGGCCGGGCAGTAACCAGGGGGTGTAACGCCCCTCGGTGCATTACTGGAAGAAAGCCTCTAACTGTTCGAACACCCGCACGTCTTCGCTGTGGCGTTTTACCTGCAGCACATCTTCGAGTTTTTCCACCTGGCTGATCATCTGCATCAGCCGTTGATCGTCCGCCACCAATAGCCAGATACGGCTCTGTTTGCCGTCTTTCAGCGGCAGACACAGAATGCCCTCTACGTTGAAGGCGCGGCGGGCAAACAGGCCGCACACGTGCGACATCACGCCGGGATGGTTACGTACCGTCAGCTCCAGGATCACCTGTGGGTTATTGTGTTGTTCTGACATGGCTTATTCTCCAATCATGTCGATGTTGGCGGCACCCGGCGGCACCATCGGGAAGACTTTTTCATTGATATCAATCAGCGCGTGGATCAGGCAAGGGCCGGGCCGTTGGATCGCTTCGGCCAGCGCGGCCTGCGGATCTTCTGCGGCGTTCAAATCGCAGGTATCCAGCCCGAAACCGGCGGCAATCTTGATAAAGTCGGTACGCTTGGGATAGGCGGCGGCAAAGATGCGCTGCTGGTAGAACAGCGTTTGCTGCTGATGCACCAGCCCCAGCGCCTGGTTGTTCATCAGGATAATTTTCACGTCCAGATCCTGCTCGACGGCAGTGGCCATTTCCTGAATGTTCATCATCAGGCTGCCGTCACCGGAGAAGCACAATACCTTGCGCTGCGGCTCGGCCAGGGCTGCGCCGATCGCCGCCGGCAGGCCGAAGCCCATGGTGCCCAGGCCGCCGGAGGTCAGCCACTGGCGCGGACGGCTCAGCGGATAAGCCTGCGCCACCCACATCTGATGCTGGCCCACATCGGTGGTGATGATGGCGCTTTCGTCCACGCAGCGCGCAGCGGCCAGCACCAGCCCGTAGTGACTCAGCGGATCTTCGGCGTTCGGCATGCTGAACGGGAACTCGCGCTTCAGACCGTTGACGGTATCCAGCCATTCGCTGCGCGGCTGCGCCTCAATCTGCGGCAGCAGTTGCTGCAGCACCTGGCCGACGTCGGCATGAATGGCAATGTTGGCCTGTTTCACCTTGCCCAGTTCGGCACGGTCGATATCCACGTGAATGATGCTGGCGTTCGGGCAGAACTGTTCGGTTTTGCCAATTGCCCGATCGTCAAAGCGTGCGCCCAGAACGATCAGCAGGTCGGCCTCTTGCAGAATAAAGTTGGTACTGCGCGCCGCGTGCATCCCCAGCATGCCCAGCGACAGTGGATGCTGCACCGGCATGGCGCCCAACGCCATCAGCGTCATGGTGGTCGGCAGGTTGGCGCGTTCCGCTAACTCAATCGCCTGTTGGTGAGCATTGGCGCAGATGATGCCACCGCCCAGGTACAGTACCGGGCGCTTGGCCTGGTTAATCATCGCCGCGGCCTGCGCTACGGCAGTGGCCTCGAAGGTGGGGGCGGCGTCGGGAACGGCGATCGGCGGCAGTTCATCCCAATCGATCACCGCGGTTTGTACGTCCTTCGGTACGTCGATCCACACCGGGCCAGGACGGCCGGATTCGGCGATATGGAATGCGTCGCAGATCACCTGTGGCAGTTCACGGATATCGCGCACCAAATGGTTGTGCTTGGTGATGGGGATCGAGATGCCGTAGGTGTCTACTTCCTGGAAGGCATCGGTGCCGATCATCGAAGAGGGCACCTGGCCGGTGATGCACACCAGCGGAATGGAATCGAGCTTGGCGTCGGCGATGGCGGTCACCAGGTTGGTGGCGCCCGGCCCGCTGGAGGCGATGCACACCGCAGCTTTACCATTGGCGCGTGCCATGCCCTGTGCCATAAAGCCCGCGCCCTGTTCGTGGCGTGCCAGTACGTGATGAATGCGGGTGCTTTGGCTCAGTGCGTCATACAGCGGCAGCGCCGCGCCACCGGGAATGCCGGCGACGGTGGTGATGCCCTGACGTTCCAGCAGATGAACGATCAACTGTGCGCCGGTGAAGCGGTTGCCTTGCTGTGGCGTGCCCGAAATTGCCATGTTCCTATCCTTTCTCAAGGCCGGTTCGCTTTTCTGGGCAGGGGGCTGAAACTAAAAACCCCGCCCGGTTGCGCCGGCGGGGTTTGGGAATCGATGCGTTGATTCGGACCCTACGGCGCATTGCCGACGACCACCACCACACGCACGACGACCATCACCGCGGCTGGTAGCGCGGTAACTAGTAGGGTCGAAGTCAGCGAGGATGCGATCACAGGGAACCTTATCATCAGTAAAAAAAGTCAGGATTTTATAAAACCACAGGCGAAAAATTCGCACAACAGGTTTATTTGCGCAGCATAAAAAACGCGCGGCAGATCACGGTTTGTGTGAAATACCCAACACCCAGGCTTCCGGCGCACTGCCGTCCAGCAATGCCTGGGTTGGACCGTCGTAATAAATGCGTCCATCGACTACCAACAGGGTACGTGGCGCGATGCGCGCGGCGTCATCCAGGTTGTGGGACACCATCAGCAGCGTCAGGTTGCGCTGGTCACACACCTCCCGCAGCAGCTGCAGCATCTCATTGCGTAACGCCGGATCGAGCGCCGAAAAGGGTTCGTCGAGCAGCAAGATGGGTTGTTGGCGGATCAGACAGCGCGCCAGGGCGGCACGCTGACGTTGGCCGCCGGAAAGCTGGGACGGCAGACGTGGCAGATGCTCTTCCAGCCCCACTTGCCGGGCAATCTGTGCCAACTGCTGCTTTTGCTGCTCATTCAGCCGCAGCCCCGGATCCAGCCCCAATCCGATGTTCTGCGCCACCGTCAGGTGGGCAAACAGGTTGTTTTCCTGAAACAGCATCGAGACCGGGCGTTTGGCCGGTGGTGTGGCGGTGTGAACGCTGCCGTTCAGCAGCAGCTTGCCGCTGGCGGCCGGCAGGAACCCGGCGATCAGGCTGAGCAGGGTGCTTTTGCCTGCCCCACTGGGGCCAAGCACCGCGACACGTTCGCCCGGCTCAATGCGCAGGTCAAAGCGCATCGGCAGGTGCTCATACAGGTAGGTCAGTTTTTCAAGCTCTATCATGGCGGCCCGGTAAGCGTTCGATCAGGGTAAACAGCAGGAAACACAACAGTAGCAACAACAGTGCGGTGACCGCGCCGTCATTACTGCGATAGGCGCCAATCTGCTGATACAGGTAGTAAGGCAGAGTGCGAAAGTGCTCGTTGCCAAACAGGGCCACCACGCCGAAATCGCCGATCGACAGCACGCAGGCAAAGGCCAGCGCCTGGGCCAGCGGGCGGCGCAACGCTTTCAGCTCGATAAGCCGCAGCCGCTGCCAGCCGTGGATATCCAGCGATAGACACAGTGGGTTGTAACGTTCGGCCAGGTCGCGCATCGGGTTTTCCAGCACTTTCAGCGCGTAGGGCACCGCCATCAGTGCATTGGTGAGGATCACCAGTGCGTACGGCGACTGTGGCAGCCCGACGGTATCGCTCAGCAGCAGGAAGAAGCCGGTCGCCAACACGATGCCCGGCATCGCCAGGATCACCATGCCGCTCAGTTCCAGTGCATGGCCCCAGCGCAGGCTCTGTTGCAGCTTCAGCTCACGGCTGCTCCACAGCAGCATCATGGTCAGCACCACGCACAGTGCGCCGGCACCGAGAGCAATACGCAACGAGGTAAACAACGCCTGCCACAGCACCTGCTGTTGCAGCACGCTGACCAGAGTTTGGTTGGCACCGTCAGCAATCACCGCCAACAGCGGGGGTAACAGCAGTAGCAGGGCGGCGACGATCAGCAAAAAGTCGCTGACCCGGCGCCCCAGGCTGTCTTCCGGGTTACGCCAGACGTGGGCCTGGGTGTTGCCGACCGGCAAGGCCTGGCTCAAGCGCTGGCTGAGTACCACCAGCCCCAGGCAGCAGGCCAGTTGGATCAGCGCCAACAGCGCGGCGCGGCTGAGATCGTAGTCATAGCTGAGCGCCTGGTAGATCGCCAGTTCGATGGTGGTGGCCTGTGGCCCGCCACCCAGTGACAATACGGTGGCGAAGCTGGCAAAGCACAGCATAAAGATCAGCGCCCCGCTCGGCAGGATCTGGCGGCGTAGTGCCGGCCACTCGACAAAACGAAACTGTTGCCAGCTGCTCATGCCGAGTTGTGCTGCCAGTTGGCGCTGTTCGACCGGAATATTTTCCAGCGCCTGCAACAGCAGGCGGGTCGCCAGCGGCAGGTTGAAGAACATGTGGGCCAACAGGATGCCCTGCAGGCCATAAGGCGAGAAGCTGTAATCAATGCCTAACCAACCGCACAGCGCGGCCAGCCAGCCCTGTCGACCATAAACGCTGAGCAGGCCGAACACCGCCACCAGCACCGGCAACACCAGCGTCATGGCGCACAGCCGCAGCAGTAATTGGCGTCCAGGGAAACGGCGGCGGTACAGCGCGCGCGCCAACAAAATGGCGGGCAGCACCGAGATCAGTGCGGACAGCAACGCCTGCCAGAAGGTGAAACGCACCACATGCCACAGATAGCTGTCCTGCCATAGACCTTGCCAGTCGCTTTCCGGCGCGTGCCGCCACAGAGAACCCATCGCCAGTGCGGCGATGGTCAGGATCAGACCGGCAGCCAGCAGCCCCGGCCATAGCCAGCGTGGGATCAGTGGCTTACGGCGGTTTGCCATGCCCGGATCCAGTTGCCGCGTTGTTTGGCCACTTCTTCAGCGCTGTATTGCAGCGCGGTTTGCGGGACGGTCATTTGTTCAAACCCGGCCGGCAGCTGGGTTTTGATCACCGGGTACATCCAGTTGCCGGTGGGAATGCTGTTCTGGAACGCCGGGGTCACCATAAATTGCATAAAGCGTTCTGCCAGCTCGGGTTGTTTGCTGGCCTTGAGTTTGCCCGCCACTTCGACCTGCAGATAATGGCCTTCGCTGAAGTTAGCGGCGGCGTAGCTGTCTTTTTTCTCTTCGATCAGATGGTAGGCCGGGGAGGTGGTGTAGCTGAGCACCAGGTCACCTTCGCCTTTCAGGAACAGGCCGTAGGCTTCACTCCAGCCCTTGGTCACGGTGACGGTTTTCTTCGCCAGCTTTTGCCAGGCTGCGGGGGCCTTGTCGCCATAAACTTTCTGCATCCACAGCAGCAGGCCGAGGCCGGGGGTGCTGGTGCGCGGATCTTCGTAAATCACCTTCCAGTTCTGGTCACTGTCGACCAGCTCCTGCAGGCTTTTTGGCGGGTTCTTCAGCTTTTCTTTGTTGTAAACGAAGGCAAAGTAGCCGTAGTCATAAGGCACAAAGGTTTTATCCTGCCAGCCGCCGGGGACGCTCAACTTCGCGCTGTCGACGTCGCTTGGCGCGAATAAACCGGTTTGTTGCGCAGCCTGCAGCAGGTTGTTGTCCAGCCCCAGCACGACGTCGGCGGCGCTGTTTTTCCCTTCCATGCGCAGGCGGTTAAGCAGCGAAACGCCGTCTTCCAGCGCGACGAACTTCAGCTCACAGTCACACTGGGCCTCAAAGGCTTTTTTGACCGCCGGACCCGGGCCCCAGTCGGCAGCGAACGAATCATAGGTGTAGACCGTCAGCGTGGGTTTGGCGAACACCGGTGCGGCGCACAACAACAGTAATAAGGGCAGGCTTTTCTTGACCACTTTGCACTCCTGAAAATTTAGGGGGGCAAGGGTATCTGAGGGGGCGATCGGCTGCTGCCGGTTCGCTGGGCTCAAATCCCTCCGCCGGTATTGACCGGATCAGGTTCGACGGGTTTATCCCCTTCATACTTGAAGTTGCAGCGGTGTTGGCTTCTCTCTCTCACCCCAGTCACATAGGAATTCTATGTTCTTGGGGATTCGCTCGGTCGCCGCCTACCTGCAACTCCAATTATTTTGGGTATATCTCAGCAATAAATCGTTTTTTGCACCCCGTTGAGACGGCGCCATTGTAAAGACTAACGGGCGCCGGTGAAAGGCGCTTATGCTTCCGGCGGCGCAAACCAGGCGGATTTAAAATCAAACCAGCCGAGGGTGTTCATTCGCACGCCGCGCATGCTGCGTTGGCCGTGCAGTTGCAACCAGTGGTGGAACAACGGGTGTAACTGATGATTGCTGACCAGGCGTTGGCAAAAATCGGCCAGCGGCAAGGCATTGGCACGCCACAGTGCGGCATCCGTAGCGAGGTCTTCATTCATGCAGTGCTGCATCAGCGGCAGTTCATACAGGGTAGCGAACAGCGAGAACTCCAGCGGCAGATAGAAGTTGGCGCTACCGAGCCATAAATCGCTACTGGCTTCGCCTTTATGCCAGGTGTCGTAATCCACAACCTGGATCTTCAGCTTGATGCCCTGCTGCGCCAGCAGGGGTTCGATCGCCTGTTGAATGGCGTGGAATTCCGAATGCTCGCTGTAGTAGGTCAGCGTCAGTTCGGTCAGCCCGGCCGGTTTGGGCTGCTGCGCCAGAGCCCGATTATGGTGCCAGCGCGGCAAAAGGCCGTAGGCCGGTGACCAATAGCGCTGATAGACCGGGCCGGCATTGCTCAACAGCGAAATGGGGTTGATCAACTCGCACAGCCAGCTGCGAATAGCCGGATCGGCCGCCAGCGGCGAACGCTGATCGAACAGCAGGAAATAGCAGCCTTCTTCCAACCGGCTTTCCAGCTCATTTTTGCCGGTATCGTCCGCCTGCAGTTGGACGCCGGAATGCACCAGTTCCTCAGTCACTTCCGGCAACACCCAGATATTCACCTCATCGATCAGCGCGCGGTAGCCAAAATAATCGTCAAAGGCGTGAATTTTCATCTGGCTGCGGTGGTTGCGCACCACGCTATACGGCCCGGTCCCCACCGGGTGGCGTGAGAATTCCGGCAGGCTCTGCCATTCACGCGGCAGGATCATCGCGGGCACGCTGCCCAGCAGCCACGGCAGCCAGTAATCGGGACTGTGCAGATGGACGTCGATCACATAAGGCGTCGGTGAAGTCACTCGTTCAATATGGGAAAACAACGGCTGTGGCATCAAGCGGGTAAGCGAACTGATGACATCCTCCATTTCCAGCTCGCGGCCATGGTGAAAATGAATCGCCGGGCGCAGATAAAAACGCCAGTGCTGTGGAGTTAATGGCTGCCAGTGATGCGAAAGGTCAGACTCCAGTTCCCCGTTTTCCTCATTTATCCGCGTCAGGCCGCTGAAAATTTGCCGTGCCAGATGGGTTTCCGAACGCCGCAGCGCCGAACCGGGCAACAGGTTGTACAACTGGCGATAGTAGAGCACCCGCAGAATGTGTTTCCCCTGACGAAAGCTGCGCCCCAGTTGGGATAGCAGCATCTGCCGCACCACGTTTTTATCGCCGACCAGTTGCACCAGTTGATCGATGCGGTCCTGCTCCAGCAATTCCTCCGCCCGCTGCTGTTGCAACGCCAGACCGGTGTAATGAAAGGTGAGCCGTGAACGCTTGCCGCGCCCCGACTCTGCCTGCCAGGTTAGCCAGCCCTGCTGCTGCATGGCGCCCAGTAACGAACGTACGTGGCGGCGCGAGCAGGTGAGCACTTCGGCCAGCTCTTGCAGGGTCGTTTCTGTCGGCTCGCCGTGGCAACGCTGCCACAGGCGAATGAACTGCTGTTGCAATCTGGATGTGGACATAAAAGAGGAACGCTCCGGCATCAACCCATCAATTTATCTTTCCCTATATTACGCCGATAATTTTCCTCAATGAAAGGGGGAGGGCGACGGATGAAAGTTTTCTTGTCAAAACAGTTCTATCAGCGGTATTTCACAGCGGTACGCCGCCAGCGGGCCGACTGGTTGGGGCTGGTGCCTGAACAGGCGCGCCTGGAGATACTGGCGCATGTAACCCAATGGGATATCCCTGGCATGACAGATAAGCAATATCGCGAGCACCTGTGAGGCTCGGGTAGAAAAAGTTTCTGAGTAATGGTGTTGTTCACCAGCCAGTGGGGTCATACCCACTGGTTTTTTTATTATGGGTCGCGGTGATGTTCTTGCAATTTTGCCACCGTAGCCTAAGGTTCTGTCTTCCGCTTTAGGGTCAGGAACAAAGATATGAAACGCCAGCGCTGGCTGCCACGCCGCTTTAATCCGATCTTTGCCGCATTCCTGCTGATTGCTTTTCTTTCCGGCATTGCCGGCGCGCTCTTGGCGCCGACGCTGAGCCTGTTCCTGACCACCGAGGTCAAGGTGCGGCCGCTGTGGGTCGGCCTGTTTTATACCGTTAACGCCATTGTCGGCATTGCGGTCAGTTTCCTGTTGGCCAAGCGTTCGGATACGCGCGGAGATCGGCGCAAGTTGATTCTGTTGTGTTGCCTGATGGCGGTTGGCAACTGTCTGCTGTTTGCCTTTAACCGTGACTACCTGACATTGATCACCGCCGGGGTCTTGCTGTCGGCGATTGCCAATACCGCGATGCCGCAGATTTTCGCGCTGGCGCGGGAATATGCCGACAGTTCGGCGCGTGAAGTGGTGATGTTCAGCTCGGTGATGCGTGCGCAACTGTCGCTGGCCTGGGTGATTGGTCCGCCGCTTTCGTTCACACTGGCGCTGAACTATGGATTTACCGTGATGTTCATGATTGCCGCGGCGACCTTCGCGATCTGTGCATTGCTGGTGTGGTTTACCCTGCCTTCGGTGCCCCGCGCGGCTCCGGTCGAGCCGGAGAATGTACTGGCGGCGACCCCTTCGGCTCCTATCGCCCCTGCCAGCGTCTGGCGCAACCGCGATGTACGACGCTTGTTTATTGCCTCGATGCTGATGTGGACCTGCAACACCCTGTATATCATCGACATGCCGCTGTATATTACCGCCGATCTGGGCCTGCCGGAGGATCTGGCGGGGCTGCTGATGGGGACCGCCGCCGGGCTGGAGATCCCGGCAATGTTGCTGGCCGGTTATTACGTCAAACGGTTCGGTAAGCGCAACATGATGCTGTTCGCCGTGGCGGCCGGCATCCTGTTTTATGCCGGATTGGTGGTGTTTAAATTTAAGCTGGCACTGATGGTGCTACAGCTGTTCAACGCCATATTTATCGGCATCATCGCCGGTATCGGTATGCTCTATTTCCAGGACCTGATGCCAGGCCGACCGGGCGCGGCAACCACGCTGTTTACCAACAGTATTTCCACCGGGGTGATCCTGGCCGGGGTACTGCAGGGGGCGCTGGTGGAAAACCTGGGGCACTATGCGGTTTACTGGTTGGCGACCCTTCTGGCGGTGGCGGCGTTGTGGATGAGTGCCCGCGTGCGGGAAGTGTGAGCTTAAACGTCACCAACCTTGACGCATGTCATTGAGAACATGACGCCAGCCCCCCAAGCTGAACGGACCCGGAACGCGATGAGCGCGTTCCCGCCCATCTTGCTGCTGAGATGCCGATCCGTTTAGAAAAGTGGGTATGTTATGGATAAACTAACGCCGCTCAAGCCCGTCCCTTCTCTGTGTGCCGTCGTTGCCGCCTTGCTTATCTGGTTTGTGATCCCTGTGCCTGAAGGGGTGGAACCCAATGCCTGGCATTTGCTCGCGCTGTTTATCGGCACCATCATCGCCATCATCGGCAAAGCTATGCCCATCGGCGCCGTTTCGGTGGTAGCGATTGCGCTGGTGGCCGTCACGGGCGTCACCAATCCCGGTAAACCCAGTGCTGCGCTGAATGATGCGCTCAGCGGATTTTCCAACCAGTTGATCTGGCTGATCGGCTTTTCGATCATGATCTCCCTTAGCCTGAACAAAACCGGGCTGGGGGCGCGTATCGGCTATTACTTTATCTCGCTGTTCGGTAAGAAGACGCTGGGCATCGCCTATGCGCTAACGCTGGCGGAAACCACCCTGGCACCGGTGACCCCAAGCAACACCGCCCGTGGTGGCGGGATTATCCATCCGATCATGAAGTCGATCGCCGACAGCTTCGGCTCCAAACCCGAGTTGAACACCTCCGGCAAGATTGGCCGTTATCTGTCGCTGGTAAATTACAATATCAACCCGATCACTTCGGCGATGTTTATCACCGCGACCGCACCTAACCCGTTGATCGTCAGCCTGATCGCCAAGGGCACGCATGGCAACTTCGAGCTGTCCTGGTCCATGTGGGCGGTGGCCGCGCTGGTGCCGGGGTTGTGCTCGCTGATCGTCATGCCGTTGGTGATTTATCTGCTCTATCCGCCGGAGGTGAAAAGCACCCCGGATGCCCCGCGTTTCGCACGCGACAAGCTGCAAGCGCTGGGACCGGTAACGCTGCCGGAGAAAATCACGCTGGCGGTGTTTGCCTTGCTGCTGGTGCTGTGGGCCGGTATTCCGGCGATGATCTTCGGCCCGGCGCTGGCGGTCAACCCGACCACCGCCGCGATGATTGGCCTGGCGGTGCTGCTGGCGACCGGCGTGTTGAGTTGGGAAGATGTGCTCAGGCACAAGGGGGCCTGGGACACGGTGGTGTGGTTCTCCGCGCTGGTGATGATGGCCAGCTTCCTTGGCAAGTTGGGGTTAATCAGTTGGCTGTCGCAAACCGTGGGCAACGGTATTGATCATATGGGGATGAGTTGGGTTGGCGGCACGGTATTGCTGACCATTATCTATCTGTATTCGCATTACTTCTTCGCCAGCACCACCGCGCACGTTACCGCCATGTTTGCCGCCTTCTTTGCCGCCGGCATTGCGCTCGGCGCACCGCCCGCGTTGCTGGGTTTAATCCTGGCATTCTCTTCTTCACTGATGATGTCGCTGACCCACTATGGTACCGGCACGGCACCGATTGTCTTCGGCTCAGGCTATGCGACGCTGGGTGAGTGGTGGAAAACCGGTTTGGTGATGAGCATAGTTAACTTGCTGATTTGGATGTTGATTGGTGGGGCGTGGTGGAAATGGCTCGGTTATTGGTAATACCCGTCATACTTGAAACTGCCGCTGTGTTGGCTGCGTAAGTGCACCCCTGTCACTTAGTTCACTAAGCTCCAGGGGATTTACTGACTTGCCGCCTTGCCGCAGTTCCAATTATTTAGGGTATTTGCCGATGATCAGTTCAGGAAGGCCGGCTGCTGCGCCTCGTAGCGGGAAATATCCGCTTCGTGTTGCAGCGTCAGACCGATGCTGTCCAACCCGTTAATCATGCAGTGGCGGCGGAAGCTGTCGATCTCGAACGGATAGCTTTTGTCACCGGCTTTCACCGTCTGGTTTTCCAGGTCAACTTCAAATTCAATGCCTTCGTTGGCGGCGACCAGTTGGAACAGCGTTTCCACGTCCTGCTCACTCAGCTTAACCGGCAGCAGCTGGTTGTTGAGCGAGTTGC
The DNA here is from genome assembly GCF_027474885.1 of Serratia myotis. Taxonomy (NCBI): domain Bacteria; kingdom Pseudomonadati; phylum Pseudomonadota; class Gammaproteobacteria; order Enterobacterales; family Yersiniaceae; genus Serratia; species Serratia myotis. Next base: position 730,679 of record NZ_CP099707.1, read on the forward strand.
CGTAGAAGATATCGGCGAAGCTGGGGGCAATCACCACTCTAAAGCCGTAGTCGGTCAGCGCCCAGGGGGCATGCTCACGCGATGAGCCGCAACCGAAGTTTTCACGCGCCAGCAAAATGCTGGCACCTTTGTAACGCGGTTGGTTCAGTACAAACTCCGGATTTGGCTGCTGGCCGGCATCGTCCAGAAAACGCCAGTCGTTAAACAGGTGCTGGCCAAAGCCGGTGCGCGTTACCTTCTGTAAAAACTGTTTTGGAATAATGGCATCGGTATCGACATTAGCCGCATCCAAAGGCACCACTAAACCGGTATGTTGAGTAAATTTAGCCACGGTTGCGTTCCTTAGTGAATATCACGGATATCGGCGAAATGGCCGGCAATAGCGGCCGCAGCGGCCATTGCCGGACTGACCAGGTGAGTACGTCCACCGCGGCCCTGACGCCCTTCGAAGTTACGGTTGCTGGTGGATGCGCAGCGTTCGCCCGGGTTCAGGCGGTCGTTGTTCATCGCCAGGCACATCGAGCAGCCCGGCAGACGCCATTCAAAACCGGCATCGATAAAGATTTTATCCAGACCTTCGGCTTCCGCCTGCGCTTTCACCGGGCCAGAGCCTGGTACCACGATGGCCTGAACACCGCTGGCAACCTTGCGGCCTTTGGCGATGGCCGCTGCTGCGCGCAGGTCTTCAATGCGTGAGTTGGTGCAGGAACCGATAAATACCTTGTCGATCGGCACGTCTGTCAGCTTGATACCCGGTTTCAGATCCATATAAGCCAGGGCTTTTTCGGCCGAGGCGCGCTCACCCGGATCGCTGAACGATTCTGGCGCGGGGATGGTCTGGTTGACGGCGATAACCTGACCCGGGTTGGTACCCCAGGTCACCTGTGGCGCGATGTCTTCAGCGCGCAGGGTAACAATGGTGTCGAATTTGGCATCGTCGTCGGATTTCAGCGTGCGCCAGTAGGCAACGGCCTGTTCCCAGTTATCGCCGGTTGGTGCAAACTGACGGCCCTTCAGGTAATCAAAGGTGGTGTCGTCCGGCGCAACCAGCCCGGCTTTGGCACCCATTTCGATCGCCATGTTGCACAGCGTCATGCGGCCTTCCATGCTCAGCGCCTGAATGGCTGTGCCACAGAATTCCACCACGTGGCCGGTACCGCCGGCACTGCCGGTTTTACCAATCACTGCCAGTACGATGTCTTTAGCGGTGATGCCAACGGCGGCATCGCCGGTCACTTCAATTTTCATGGTCTTGGCGCGGCCCTGTTTCAGGGTCTGGGTCGCCAGCACGTGCTCCACTTCAGAGGTGCCGATACCAAACGCCAGTGAACCGAAAGCGCCGTGAGTCGCGGTGTGTGAGTCACCACAGACGATGGTCATGCCCGGCAGCGTCATGCCCTGCTCAGGGCCGATCACGTGTACGATGCCCTGATACGGGTGGTTCAGGTCATACAGCAACACGCCAAACTCTTCGCAGTTCTTGATCAGCTCTTGCATCTGAATGCGCGCCATCTCGCCACTGGCGTTGATGTCTTTGGTTTGGGTGGACACGTTGTGGTCCATGGTGGCAAAAGTCTTGCCCGGCTGGCGTACTTTACGGCCCATGGCGCGCAGGCCGTCGAACGCCTGCGGGGAAGTCACTTCGTGCACCAGGTGGCGATCGATATACAACAGCGGGGTTTCTTCCGGCGCCGAGTAGACCACGTGGGCATCGTATAATTTCTGATATAACGTTTTAGACATGTTATGCCCCCTGAGCAACAAAGCGGGCGATGATGTCACCCATTTCATCGGTGCTGATGGCTGGACCAACACCGGCCAGATCGGCGGTGCGGTAACCCTGTTCCAGCGCCTGATTGATGGCGCGTTCAACGGCATCGGCCGCTTCGCTGGCACCCAGGCTGTAACGCAGCAGCAGGGTGGCTGACAGGATCTGGGCGATCGGGTTGGCAATGCCTTTACCCGCGATATCCGGCGCTGAACCACCGGCTGGCTCATACAGGCCAAAGCCCTGTTCGTTCAGGCTGGCGGAAGGCAGCATGCCCATCGAACCGGTGATCATCGCACATTCGTCGGACAGAATGTCACCGAACAGGTTGGAGCACAGCAGCACGTCGAACTGCGACGGGTCTTTGATCAACTGCATGGTGGCGTTGTCGATGTACATATGCGACAGCGACACATCCGGGTAATCCTTGGCGACCTGATTGACCACTTCGCGCCACAGAATGGAGCTCTGCAATACGTTGGCCTTATCAATCGAGGTCACTTTGTTGCGACGCTTGCGGGCGGACTCGAAGGCGATGCGGGCAATGCGCTCGATCTCGAAGCGGTGATAAACCTCGGTATCGAAGGCGCGTTCTTGCATGCCCTGGCCTTCGCGGCCTTTTGGCTGGCCAAAGTAGATGCCGCCGGTCAGTTCACGCACGCACAGAATATCGAAACCGCGGGCGGCGATGTCGGCACGCAATGGACAGAACTCTTCCAGCCCCTGGTACAAACGAGCAGGGCGCAGGTTGCTGAACAGTTTGAAGTGCTTACGCAACGGCAGCAAAGCGCCACGTTCAGGCTGCTCTGCCGGCGGCAGGTGTTCCCACTTCGGGCCACCGACTGAACCGAACAGGATGGCGTCGGCTTGCTCACAACCGGCGAGGGTGGCCTGTGGCAGCGGGCTGCCATGGCGATCGATGGCGATGCCACCGACGTCGTATTCGGCTTCGGTGATACGGATGTCAAAGCGCTGACGCACTGCGTTCAACACTTTACGTGCTTGGGCCATTACTTCCGGGCCGATTCCGTCTCCGGGCAAGACGGCAATGTGGTAAGTCTTCGTCATGTTCACACCGTTTCCTGATTATTTTGATGTTTGCTTTGCTGCAGACGCTGTTTTTCTTTTTCTACCTGCTGGGAGCGCCAAATATTATTTAATACGTGAACCATCGCCTTGGCGGAGGATTCCACAATGTCGGTCGCCAGACCCACGCCGTGGAAGCGGCGGCCGTTGTAGGACACCACGATATCAACCTGGCCCAGAGCGTCGCGGCCCTGGCCTTTGGCGGTTAACTGGTATTTCACCAGTTCAATGGGATAACCGGTAATGCGATTGATGGCCTGATAGACCGCGTCAACCGGCCCGTTACCGGTGGCCGCTTCGGCTTTCTCTTCTTCGCCGCAGATCAATTTCACCGATGCGGTGGCCATGATGCTGCTGCCTGACTGCACGCTGAAGTAGTCCAGGCTGAAATGCTCGGGCTCTTCCTGCTGCTTATTAATGAAGGCCAGGGCTTCCAGATCGTAATCGAACACCTGACCTTTCTTATCGGCCAGCTTCAGGAAGGCGGCGTACAGATTGTCCAGGTTGTAGTCCTGTTCTTTGTAGCCCATCTCTTCCATGCGGTGTTTCACTGCCGCGCGGCCGGAACGGGAAGTCAGGTTCAACTGCACATCTTTCAGACCTATGGTTTGCGGGGACATGATTTCGTAGTTTTCACGATTTTTCAGCACGCCGTCCTGATGAATGCCAGAGGAGTGGGCGAAGGCATTGGAACCGACGATCGCCTTGTTGGCAGGAATCGGCATATTACACAGCTGGCTGACAATTTGGCTGGTGCGGAAAATTTCCTGATGGTTGATGTTGGTGTGCACGTTCATGATGTCCTGGCGCACTTTGATTGCCATGATCACTTCTTCCAGCGAGGTGTTGCCGGCGCGTTCACCAATGCCATTCAAGGTACCTTCTACCTGGCGTGCCCCCGCCTGCACCGCGGCGATGGAGTTGCCGACCGCCATCCCCAGATCGTCGTGGCAGTGCACAGAGATAATGGCCTTGTCGATATTCGGTACGCGGTCATACAGGGTGGTGATAATGCCACCAAACTGGTTCGGCGTGGTGTAGCCAACGGTGTCTGGAATATTGATGGTGGTAGCACCGGCGTTGATGGCGGCTTCTACCACACGACACAGGTTATCGATCGGCGTACGGCCTGCATCTTCACAGGAGAACTCTACGTCATCAGTGTAGTTACGGGCGCGCTTCACTGAGCGGATTGCCATCTCCAGCACTTCGTCGAACGAGCGCTTCAGCTTGGATTCAATATGCAGGGTGGAGGTGGCCAGGAATACGTGAATACGGAAGGCTTCGGCCACGCGCAACGCTTCGGCTGCGACGTCGATGTCTTTATCCACGCAACGGGCCAGGCCACATACACGACTGTTTTTAATCTGGCGGGCAATGGTTTGTACGGATTCGAAATCGCCCGGTGAGGATACCGGGAAGCCGACTTCCATGACGTCGACACCCATTCTCTCCAGCGCCATCGCTATCTGAATCTTCTCTTTCACGCTCAGGCTGGCTTGCAGCGCTTGTTCGCCATCACGCAGCGTTGTATCGAAAATAATGACTTGTTGGCTCATCAGGGCGTTCCTTATCGTGTTTATTTCACGCTAAGCGGGTAAAAAAAAACCCGCGCAGTAGCGCGGGTTTGTTATGAGGGTGGGCTAAATCAGCTCTGAACTGCGTCCACCGGCATACCGCGCAAACAAGATGCGTTAAGTAGTAGGCCTAGTAGACGGTAAGTACGGTTCATGGCGGTTCAGCTTCTCTAAAATAGTTTCGTTGCCTAATTTGATACGTTATTGGCTTGGTCATGTCAACACCTGATTGAAAATGAGGGTACTCACTGACCTCCTGATTAACGTTCCGCGGCGAACAGAAGATAGTTCGGTGAAAAATGACATTGTCAGATAAAAGGCAATGAAGGATTTGCGGGCCTGTTAGCATAAATGAAATGAATATATATCGTCGTAATTGCTTCTGATGTTCATTAGGTTAAAATTAAAGATGCAAAACGACAGAAGGCATGCTAGCCAAAAAAAACAGGGGTGGTTATATTTTTTCCATCAATATGTTTGTGGTTTGTTATGTTTTTTATGAATTATTCATAGAGTTAATGGCTATCAGTAATTAATGAGGAGGTTTTATTAAATGAAGTGGTTATTAACCGTGTTTTTATCGGAGTAAGTAAGGGTGAGGAACAGAAGTTAAATGAAGGTGCAAAGAGAGGTTTGTGAAGTTAACAGATTTAAATGGTGTGTGTGATCTCTTCCCGTGAGAAAAATGGATGTGATGTGCGGCAGGTATTAACTTTTAACCATGTTTGTATATAGGACGTTGCTTGAGCTCGGTTTAAATGAACGGAGCGAGAGATAACTAATTCTGCTTTGTGCGATTAGAACAGCGATGAATTATGACTCGTTAATTGTACTTTGGGGATTATCTACACAGGACTTAGTGGAGTGGGATATGTCGGAATATAATTCAGAAGTTATCACTGAGAAAGAAACCAGCGATTTGCATTTACGCAGTGTCGATCTGAATTTGCTAACGGTGTTTGATGCCGTTATGCAGATGCAGAATATTACCCGGGCCGCGAGCTTTTTGGGGATGTCGCAACCGGCAGTGAGCAACGCCGTTGCGCGCTTGAAACTGATGTTCAATGACGAGTTGTTTGTGCGCTGTGGGCGCGGGATCCAGCCTACGGTAAGGGCCAGGCAGCTTTTTGGGCCGGTGAGGCAAGCATTGCAGTTGGTGCAAAATGAGCTGCCTGGCGCGGAGTTTGAACCCTTTACCAGTGAGCGAGTCTTCTCCATCGCCATTTGCAGCCCACTTGATTTGCGCTTGGGGTCCGCGCTAATCAACCACCTGAAGGAAATAGCGCCTCAGACCCATTTAAAAATAAAATCATATATAACGAGTAGTATTGATAGCCAATTGCGCTACCAGGAGGTTGAGTTCGTTATTGGCTATGCCTGTTTTGAATCGGCAGAGTTTAAAAGTGTGAGGCTTTTTGAGGATGAACTGGTGCTGGTTCTTGCCAAGAAACATCCGAGAATTGAAAAGGCCATCACGCCGGAACAAATTCTTGGTGAGCAGCATGCGGTGGTTTCGCTGGATATTTTTAACTCCTTCAGTAAGCCTTACTATATAGAGGAGGCGATGCAGCGCGTCGTGGCTCAGCAATGTACCGATTTATACAGTGTGCTGAATATGGTATCCAATACTGACATGATTGCCATAGTTCCGGCCTGGCTGGCTCAGCAGCAGGCTGAAGCATTACAGCTGCGTTTTATTCCTTTCCCCTGCAGTGAAAATAAGGTGACCTGTTATCTGTCCTGGCATGAGTCGGCAGAAAGAGATAAGGGACATCTATGGATGAAAGGTATGCTTGGCCAGTCTGATATGTCTGAGTAAATCAGCCGATTATTACCCCCGAGGTGGTAGTTTCCCGTTGGGGGAATAATTTTTCCCATTCGTTGGTTAGGAATTACCTTGGGTTTATGTAAGATATATCTTGGCTTAAGTGTTCTGCATTAACCGCTTCCGCATGACCTCGGTAGTTTCATTGAAAATTATTATAATGAAATTATATTCTGAAATATTAATTACAGTTGGTGTTTTTATCTGTTTTCTTCGGTGCCTGTCGAACCCGCGTTTTGTGACCTGGATAAAACCTTTTCATCACCCTTCTGTCCAATGAGAGGTTGCGGTGAAATTAACCTGGGTTTTAGCTCACACTTCTACGCTGAAATCTCTTTTCCCGTTGCCAGAGAGTAGGTAGACTGCGCGAAAAAAAGTAAACACGTGTAAGCTGAGATGCAGAGCAAGATGGCCTGCTCAACGCTAACTGTTTGATTCATTTCAGGCTCAGGGCGCTATGATCAATAATCTGCTGCAATACCATTTGACTCACCGTATACAGCACCAAATTTCCCAGCGTGCCGATCGCACAGCTTTTCGCCAATGGTCTCCTGCTGGAGAGACCCAATTGACCTGGCAGCAGGTCGATACGCATATCAACCACATTGCCAGTGCGCTGTTGGCGTTGGGCACCGAGGTGCAGGAGCGTATCGCGATCTTTGCCAATAACAGCATGGCCTGGTCGCTGGCGGATTTGGCGATCCTGCGGTTACGTGGGGTCAGCGTGCCGCTGTATGCCACCAATACACCGGCCCAGGCGGCTTTTATCATTAATGACGCCGATATCCGCATTCTGTTCGTTGGCGAACAGGCTCAGCTGGATGCTGCCATCGCATTACGCGGCGTCTGTCCGCAATTGAACCACATTATTGTGTTTGATGACGGCGTTGATCTGCGCGGTTGTGAGATTGCTCAGCACCTGAGCGCCTTTGAGCGTGAAGCCGATCCGGCGGCGTTTGAATCGCAGCTGCAACAACGCATTGCCGATTGCGATCTGCGGGATCTGTTCACACTGATCTACACCTCCGGTACCACCGGCGAACCTAAAGGGGTGATGCTGGATTACCGCAACCTGGCGGCACAGCTGTATCTGCACGATGAGCGACTGACGGTAACGGAAGAAGATGTCTCTCTCAGTTTCCTGCCGATGTCGCATGTGTTTGAACGCGCCTGGAGTTTCTTCATTATGCACTCCGGTGCGCAAAACGTGTTTTTGCCCAATACCGACTGGGTGCGTGAGGCCATGACGGCGGTACGCCCGACGCTGATGTGCGCGGTGCCGCGGTTCTACGAAAAAATCTTCAGTGCAGTGCACGAGAAAGTTGCCCGTGCCCCCTGGCTGCGCCGTGCACTGTTCCACTGGGCAATTGTCTGCGGTGAGCGTAAGTTCCTGCAAGAACGCGCCGGTAAGCCTCTGGGCAAGTTGTTTGATCTTTCCCACCGTTGGGCCGATAAGCTGGTGTTGAGTAAACTGCGCGGCATTCTCGGCGGGCGGGTGCGGTTCTTGCCGGCTGCCGGTGCCAAACTGGACGACAATGTGATCCTGTTTTTCCAGGCGATGGGCATCAACATCAAATATGGTTATGGCATGACCGAGACCTGCGCCACCGTTTCCTGCTGGGAAGAGGGCAATTTCCGCTTTGGCTCGATTGGCAAACCCCTGCCGGGGGTTGAGGTGCGTATTGGTGAGGAGAATGAAATCCAGGTGCGTGGCCCGGTGGTGATGCGCGGTTATTTCAATAAGCCGCTGGAAACCGCCGCCTCCTTTACCGAAGATGGCTGGTTGAAGACCGGCGATGCCGGTGCCATTGACGAAGGCGGCAACCTGTTTATCACCGAGCGCCTCAAGGATCTTATGAAAACCTCCGGCGGCAAGTACATTGCTCCGCAGATGCTCGAAGGCACGCTGGCGCAGGATCGCTTTATCGAACAGGTGGCGATCATTGCCGACGCACGTAAATTTGTCTCCGCCTTGATTGTGCCCAGCTTTGAGTCGCTGGAAGAGTATGCCAAGTCCATCAACCTGAAATACCAGGATCGGCTTGAACTGCTGCGCAACAGCCATATTCTGGAAATGTTCGACAGCCGCCTGCGTGAGATGCAAAAAGAGTTGGCGCGTTTCGAACAGGTGAAAAAGTTTACCCTGTTGCCGGCGGCCTTTTCGATGGAGTTGGGGGAACTGACACCGACGTTGAAGCTGCGTCGTAAAGTGATTTTGCAGCGCTATCAGAGTGAAATTGATTCAATGTACCAGGAGAAGGCTTAACCACGCCTTAGTGCAGGTTTCCCGGTTAAAAAAACGGCATCCTTCTTGCCTGATATAGTTCTGTAATTCCTCGCCTGACTGAAACAATGCCTAGCCCGATTTGCCAGCGGCTAGTGCATTGTTTCTGTAAACCCCCGATCCCCAGCTCGTTGCCAGTAACCCTTTTGTTGTTGTGCCATTTTGCCGTTTGCCTGCCTTATATTCTGACGTTATGTTAATGGGTTATAGTCAATCCATAAAAAGTTTGGGGTATTGCCCCACAACAGGCGCCACGTTCCGGCGCCAGATAAGAATAAGTTAGCCTGGAGGCAAACCCATGGAGATGTTGTCAGGAGCCGAGATGGTCGTCCGATCGTTGATCGATCAGGGCGTTAAGCATGTATTCGGTTATCCGGGCGGGGCGGTACTCGATATCTACGATGCCCTGCATACGGTCGGAGGAATCGATCACATATTGGTACGCCATGAGCAAGGTGCCGTGCATATGGCCGATGGCTATGCGCGTGCGACTGGTGAAGTGGGGGTGGTGCTGGTGACCTCAGGTCCCGGAGCGACCAATGCGATCACCGGCATTGCGACTGCCTATATGGACTCCATCCCAATGGTGGTGCTGTCCGGTCAGGTTCCCAGCTCGCTGATTGGCTATGATGCCTTCCAGGAGTGCGACATGGTGGGGATTTCTCGCCCGGTAGTGAAGCACAGCTTCCTGGTCAAACGCACCGAAGATATTCCCGGCATCCTGAAGAAGGCTTTTTACCTGGCTTCTACCGGTCGCCCTGGTCCGGTGGTGATCGACCTACCGAAAGACATCGTGGGTCCGGCGGTGAGAATGCCTTACGCCTATCCGCAGGAAGTGAGCATGCGTTCCTATAACCCGACGGTGCAAGGGCATCGCGGGCAGATTAAGCGTGCGTTACACACCGTGCTGTCGGCTAAAAAACCCGTGATGTACGTTGGCGGCGGGGCGATCAACTCGGCCTGTGAGGCAGAGCTGCTGGAATTGGCGGAGAAGCTGAATCTGCCGGTGACCTGCACCCTGATGGGGTTGGGCGCCTTTCCCGGTACGCATCGCCAGAGCGTCGGCATGCTCGGCATGCACGGCACTTATGAAGCCAACAAAACCATGCACAACTCTGACGTGATTTTTGCCGTCGGCGTGCGTTTCGACGATCGTACCACCAACAACCTGGCCAAATACTGCCCGGACGCTACCGTACTGCATATCGACATTGACCCTACCTCAATTTCCAAGACGGTAGACGCCGATATTCCAATTGTTGGCGATGCCAAACAGGTGCTTACGCAGATGCTGGAGCTTCTGGCACAGGAAGACAAGGCGCAGGACCACGATGCGTTGCGTGACTGGTGGCAATCCATTGAGCAGTGGCGCGCGCGCGATTGCCTGAGCTACGACAAAAACAGCGGCACCATTAAGCCACAGGCAGTGATCGAAACCCTGCACCGGCTGACCAAGGGTGACGCTTATGTCACTTCCGATGTCGGCCAGCACCAGATGTTCGCCGCGCTCTATTATCCCTTCGACAAGCCACGCCGTTGGATTAACTCCGGCGGGCTGGGCACCATGGGCTTTGGTCTGCCGGCGGCGCTGGGCGTGAAGTTGGCGCTGCCTGATGAAACCGTGGTGTGTGTCACCGGGGACGGCAGTATCCAGATGAACATTCAGGAGCTGTCCACCGCGCTGCAGTACAACCTGCCGGTGATCGTGGTGAACCTGAACAACCGCTATCTGGGGATGGTGAAGCAGTGGCAGGACATGATTTATTCCGGCCGCCACTCCCAGTCTTATATGGATTCCCTGCCGGACTTCGTCAAACTGGCGGAGGCTTATGGCCACGTAGGCATCGCCATTCGCACCCCGGATGAGCTGGAAAGCAAACTGGCACAGGCGCTGGCCGAGAAGGAGCGTCTGGTATTTGTCGACGTCACCGTCGATGAGACCGAACATGTTTACCCGATGCAGATCCGGGGTGGAAGCATGGACGAAATGTGGTTAAGCAAAACGGAGAGGACCTGATCATGCGCCGTATTTTATCTGTATTGCTGGAAAATGAATCCGGTGCGTTATCGCGTGTGGTGGGCTTGTTCTCTCAGCGCGGTTACAACATTGAAAGCCTGACGGTAGCCCCGACCGACGATCCCACTCTGTCACGAATGACGATTCAAACCGTTGGCGATGAGAAAGTGCTGGAGCAGATCGAAAAGCAGCTGCATAAGTTGGTGGACGTGCTGCGCGTCAGCGAACTGGTGCAGGGCGCGCACGTTGAGCGTGAAATCATGCTGGTGAAGCTGCAGGCCAGCGGTTATGGCCGCGAAGAGGTGAAACGCTGCGCCGACATTTTCCGTGGTCAGATTGTCGACGTCACCGCCACGCTATACACCGTTCAACTGGCGGGTACCAGCGACAAGCTGGATGCGTTCCTGAGTGCGGTGCGTGAAGTGGCCGAAATTGTCGAGGTGGCGCGTTCCGGTGTGGTCGGCGTGTCGCGCGGCGATAAAATCATGCGCTGAGGCGTGATACCGGCATAATCTAGGGGCGTAGCCAGGCTGCGCCCTTTGTTTTTCGGTGTTTTTTGCCCGTTTGCTGGCACCTTTCGGCAAAAGCGGTTGCTAGGCAGTGTTTTCTGCTGTTAGATCGCAGAGGCTGGATTGAATAACCGCACAGGATGCGATGGTTAATCCGGGCATGGTTTTCACTTCTATTTTCAGCGTCATTAAGGGGTTAACGTGAAACTGGATGAAATCGCGCGTCTCGCGGGCGTTTCGCGCACTACGGCCAGTTATGTCATCAACGGCAAGGCGAAGCAGTATCGTGTCAGCGATAAAACCGTCGAAAAAGTGATGGCCGTGGTCAGGGAGCACAACTATCATCCGAATGCCGTCGCGGCAGGGCTGCGCGCCGGGCGGACTCGTTCAATTGGTCTGGTGATACCGGATCTGGAAAACACCAGCTACACCCGCATTGCCAACTATCTGGAACGTCAGGCTCGCCAACGCGGCTACCAGTTGTTGATTGCCTGTTCGGAAGATCAGCCGGATAACGAAATGCGCTGCATTGAGCACCTGTTGCAACGCCAGGTCGACGCGCTGATCGTTTCCACCGCCTTACCGCCGGAGCACCCGTTCTATCAGCGTTGGGCCAACGATCCACTGCCGATTATCGCTCTGGACCGGGCACTGGATCGCGAGCATTTCATCAGCGTGGTGGGGGCCGATCAAGAGGACTCATTCGCGCTGGCGCAGGAGCTTCGTACCTTCCCGGCTGAGTCGGTGCTGTATCTGGGGGCCTTGCCGGAGCTTTCAGTCAGCTTCCTGCGTGAGCAGGGGTTCCGTGAGGCATGGCAGGATGACGAGCGGCATGTCGATTATCTGTATGCCAACAGTTATGAGCGTGAGGCTGCCGGCGTGTTGTTTGCCGAATGGTTGAAAACCCACCCGATGCCGCAGGCGCTGTTCACCACCTCATTCTCTTTGCTGCAAGGGGTGATGGATGTGACGCTGAAGCAACGTGGCCGTTTGCCGACCGATCTGGCGATCGCCACCTTCGGCGATCACGAGCTGTTGGACTTCCTCGAGTGTCCGGTCCTGGCGGTTGCCCAGCGTCACCGTGACGTGGCCGAGCGCGTGCTGGAACTGGTGCTGGCCAGCCTGGATGAACCGCGTAAACCCAAACCGGGTCTGACGCGCATCCGCCGTAATCTGTTCCGCCGCGGCAGTCTGAGCCGGAAATAATTCTTAACAGGAGCGCCCCGTTGCGCTCCTGCTTCATGCTTCACACGTAGCCTGCCACTCTGAACAATCTTCTGCAGTATTCGAGAAAGTAACCGTACACCACGCCCATTGCCATCGACACCACCGCGTTGCTGGTTACCGCCGTCATGATTTGTTGCCCATCGGCACCGACGCTCCACAGGATGGCGGCATAGACGGGGGACTGGAAACTGACATAGGCCAACAGGTCGGCCAGGTTGCGCAGTAAAAAGGGTTGGCGGTGAAAGCGCCTGGCGACACGGATAAACAGATCGCGATAGCGGCCATAGGGCCAGGCGATCAGGATGTTCACCGGGATCGACAGCAAACGGGACGAGAGTGATTGTTGAAAGCTCATGCCGGACACCAGGATTTCTATCGCCATACCGGCGATGAAGCAGTACACCACCAGTGCAAAGGTATCGGCAGCGGCGCTGCGCCAATGAGGGACAGGCGAAAGCATGATGCAATCTCCGTGGTTATTGGTTAATGTTCTGTTAAATCATTAATTGTTGGTTGTTAAATCTGGTTTTTTATTATTTTTGTAGTTTACACTTCCGCCATGAATTCACTAAGTAGCTAAATATTTTTATTTTAAGGTGTTGCGTGGTTTTTGTGCTGAGCTCAGGCAGAGGAATATGGCGCGAAGGGATTAAAAATGGATGAATTGCAACTATTCAATAAAAAACAATGAGTTGCATTATTTGTTGCGGCGAACTGCTTTTTCACAGTAAAAATTGTGGGAATAAATGATGTAAGGAAATGAAACCATAATTGTAAACAGGTATTTTGAGAATAATCTTACTAAATTGATTTAAATCGAAATTAGCTCCCCTCGTAATATCTGAGTCATTTATTTTTTCAGCGAACTTATCACTGAGGCTTTAATTGAAGTAAAATAGCGGCCGGTGTGGGGCGTAATAACCGTTGAGCGTTATTAACTCAATGGCTTAAGCCCTGGTTCGGCAGTAATGCAAGTTTGCGCCGGGCCTTGTCCGGTGCGGGTCCCAACGGGTTACAGGGATGTGATTGCCGAGCTAAAAAATGAGACATCGATTGCAGAAGGAAGTATTGAGTTAATTAATCGCCAATTTGTCAGGTTTTTAATCACGTTCTTTCCGCTTAGAAATTTCTCCCCGTTTATCATGATGTTAATTTTTAATCATCTAATAAATAGCGTTCCTTTCGCGAGCCAGCTCCCAAAATGACCGAAGAAATATTGCCAAAGCGCTGGCGCTCTGGCTTGACAAGGTTTTCATACCCTCCGTAAACTCCATTATGTGGGAATTTGTGGGGTAAAGTGGTGAAAATGGTCGTGGAGGGGTAGCTCAGGCATGTTCCGTGGAGCAACGATGGTTAATCTCGACAGCAAAGGGCGGCTTGCCGTACCCACCCGTTACCGGGATTTGCTGAACGAGCAATCGCTAGGCCAAATGGTTTGCACCATTGACCTCCATCAGCCCTGCCTACTGCTTTACCCACTGCCCGAATGGGAAATTATCGAGCAAAAGTTATCCCGTCTGTCGAGTATGAATCCCGCCGAGCGCCGCGTTCAGCGCTTGCTGTTGGGACATGCCAGTGAGTGTCAGATGGATAGCGCCGGTCGGTTGCTGTTAGCGACAACGCTACGCCAACACGCCGGGCTTACCAAAGAAGTGATGCTGGTCGGGCAGTTCAACAAGTTTGAACTGTGGGATGAACAGACCTGGTATCAACAAGTCAAGGATGATATTGACGCAGAACAGTCGACTCAGGAACCGTTGTCTGAGCGGCTACAGGACTTGTCGCTATAAGCATGTTGGAAAATTATAAACACACCACCGTACTGTTGGATGAGGCGGTAAAAGGTCTCAATATTCGCAGTAACGGCATATATATCGACGGTACTTTTGGCCGCGGTGGCCATTCGCGTCTGATTCTGTCCCAGTTGGGGCCGGAAGGGCGTTTGCTGGCAATTGACCGCGACCCACAGGCGATTGCAGCCGCCAAGTCTATTGAAGATCCTCGTTTTAGCATCGTACACGGCCCATTTTCAGATTTGTCACACTATGTGCGGGAACGCGAATTAGTGGGGCAGATAGATGGCATTTTACTCGATCTGGGCGTTTCTTCGCCGCAGTTGGATGACGCAGAACGCGGCTTCTCCTTCATGCGTGACGGACCGCTGGATATGCGTATGGACTCCTCAAGCGGTCAGTCAGCCTCAGAGTGGCTGATGAAAGCGGAAGCCGACGACATTGCCTGGGTGTTGAAAACCTTTGGCGAGGAGCGTTTCGCCAAGCGTATCGCTCGCGCCATCGTGGAAAGAAATCTGGTCGATCCGATGACTCGCACCAAACAGCTGGCCGATTTGATCGCCAACGCCAGCCCGTTCCGGGATAAACACAAACACCCGGCAACCCGCAGTTTCCAGGCGATCCGCATCTACATCAACAGTGAGTTGGAAGAGATCGAACGTGCGCTGGACGGCGCGCTGGAAGTGCTGGCCCCGCAGGGTCGCCTGTCGGTGATCAGCTTCCACTCGCTGGAAGACCGTATCGTTAAACGCTTTATGCGCCACCACAGCCGCGGTGCTCAGGTACCGGCCGGTATTCCGCTGACAGAAGCGCAATTGCGCAGCATGGGCGGACGCACGCTGAAAGCGCTGGGCAAGATGATGCCTGGAGATGCCGAAGTGGCGGAAAACCCACGTGCGCGTAGTTCGGTGTTGCGTATTGCCGAGAGGATGCCCGCGTGATTGGTAATGAGCGTCATGGCTTAGTCGGGGTGATTGGCGGCGATCTGCTGCGTAACGCCAAGATCCCGTTGATTTTGCTGATTGCCTCGCTGGTGTCTGCGGTTTTTGTGGTGACTACCGCGCACCGTACCCGTTTGCTGACCGCCGAGCGCGAGCAGCTGGTTTTAGAGCGAGATGCTCTGGACATTGAGTGGCGCAACCTGATTCTGGAAGAGAATGCTCTTGGGGATCACAGTCGGGTAGAGCGCATCGCTACTGAAAAACTGCAGATGCAACATGTTGATCCATCGCAGGAAAATATCATCGTTAAACAATGAATGGTTTAACTGAAATCACTACACGGAGTAGAAAGGGAACGCATGAAAGCAGCACGCCCCGGTAAGTTGAAACGCCAGGAAGATCAGGCCAGCTTTGTAAGCTGGCGTTTTGCGTTGCTGTGCGGCTGTATTTTGCTGGCGTTGGTGGGGTTGATGCTGCGGGTGGCTTATCTGCAGGTAATTAACCCGGACCGCCTGGTGAAAGAAGGCGACATGCGTTCACTGCGCGTGCAGGAAGTGCCAACCTCTCGCGGCATGATCAGCGATCGCTCAGGGCGCCCGTTGGCGGTGAGCGTGCCGGTTAACGCCATTTGGGCTGACCCGAAAGAGCTGAATGAGCGTGGTGGCATAACGCTGGACAGCCGTTGGAAGGCACTGTCCGATGCGTTGAATATCCCGCTGGATCAGCTTTCTACCCGCATCAACGCCAACCCGAAAGGGCGCTTTGTCTACCTGGCGCGCCAGGTGAACCCGGCGATTGGCGATTACATCCACAAGCTGAAACTGCCGGGGATTTACCTGCGTCAGGAGTCTCGCCGTTACTATCCTTCCGGCCAGGTGACCTCGCATATCATCGGCGTGACCAACATTGATGGCCAGGGGATTGAAGGCGTCGAGAAGAGCTTTGATCGCTGGCTGACCGGGCAACCGGGCGAAAGAACCGTGCGTAAAGACCGCTATGGCCGGGTGATTGAGGATATCTCCTCGGTCGACAGCCAGGCGGCGCATAACCTGGTGCTGAGCGTCGACGAACGTCTGCAGGCGCTGGTTTATCGCGAACTGAACAACGCCGTGGCGTTCAACAAGGCCGAATCCGGTACCGCAGTACTGGTGGACGTGAACACCGGCGAAGTATTGGCCATGGCCAACAGCCCGTCTTACAACCCGAACAATATGGCCGGTACGCCGAAAGAAACCATGCGTAACCGTGCTATCACCGATATTTTTGAACCCGGCTCCACCGTGAAACCTATGGTGGTCATGACGGCATTGCAGCACGGCATTGTGAAAGAAAACAGCGTGCTGAATACCGTCCCTTACCGTATCAACGGCAAGGAAATCAGGGACGTTGCGCGTTATGCGGAACTCTCCCTGACCGGGATCTTGCAGAAGTCGAGTAACGTCGGTGTTTCACGACTGGCGTTATCGATGCCGTCCTCAGCGTTAGTAGATACTTACTCTCGTTTTGGATTGGGAAAAGCGACCAATTTGGGGCTGGTCGGAGAAAGCAGTGGCATATACCCAAAAAAACAACGGTGGTCTGACATAGAGAGGGCCACCTTCTCTTTCGGCTATGGGCTAATGGTAACCCCGTTACAGTTAGCGCGAGTCTACGCAACGATCGGCAGTTTGGGCGTTTATCGCCCGTTGTCGATTACCAAGGTTGACCCACCGGTTGCCGGTGAGCGCGTGTTCCCTGAACCTCTGGTGCGCACTGTGGTGCACATGATGGAAAGCGTTGCCCTGCCGGGAGGCGGTGGGGTGAAAGCCGCGATCAAGGGCTACCGTATTGCCATCAAAACCGGTACCGCCAAAAAAGTGGGCCCGGACGGCAAATACGTCAACCGATACATCGCTTATACCGCCGGCGTTGCGCCGGCGAGTAATCCCCGATTTGCTCTGGTGGTGGTCATCAATGACCCGCAGGGTGGGAAATACTACGGTGGTGCGATCTCCGCACCGGTGTTTGGCGCCATCATGGGCGGCGTATTGCGCACCATGAACGTCGAGCCGGATGCGTTGCCTACCGGTGAGAAAAGCGATTTTGTAATTAACAGAAAAGAGGGTTCAGGTGGCCGATCGTAATTTGCGCGATTTACTCGCTCCGTGGGTGCCAACGGCGCCCGGGCGCGCGCTGCGGGAAATGACATTAGACAGCCGTATTGCGGCTGCCGGGGATCTGTTTGTCGCCGTTGTCGGCCATCAAACGGATGGACGCCGCTATATTCCGCAGGCCATTGCGCAGGGCGTTGCCGCCGTGATTGCCGAAGCTGAAGGTCAGGCTGAAGACGGTGCTATTACTGAAATGCACGGCGTGCCGGTGATTTATCTGAGCCAGCTCAATCAGCGTCTTTCCGCGTTGGCCGGTCGTTTTTACCATCAGCCGGCGGAGCGCCTGCGTCTGGTTGGCGTCACCGGGACTAACGGCAAAACCACCACCACACAACTGCTGGCGCAGTGGGGCCAACTGCTGGGCGAAACCAGCGCCGTGATGGGCACCGTGGGCAACGGTCTGCTGGGCCAGGTATGCCCAACGGAGAATACCACCGGTTCTGCGGTGGATATTCAGCACGTGTTGAACGAATTGGTCGACAGCGGTGCGACCTTTGCCGCGATGGAAGTCTCTTCCCATGGGCTGGTGCAGCACCGCGTGGCGGCGTTACCTTTTGCCGCTGCCGTATTCACCAACCTGAGCCGCGATCACCTGGATTACCACGGTGATATGGCCAATTACGAAGCGGCCAAGTGGTCGCTGTTCGCCGGTCACGAAGTGGGCCAGGCGATTATCAATGCTGATGATGAAGTCGGTCAGCGCTGGTTGAGCAAATTACCGGATGCCGTGGCCGTTACCATGCAGGATAACCTGCAGCCGGGCTGCCATGGCCGCTGGCTGAAGACCACTGCGGTCAACTATCACGATAACGGTGCCACCATCCACTTCAGTTCAAGCTGGGGTGACGGTGAGATTGAAAGCCGCCTGATGGGGGCCTTCAACGTCAGCAATCTGCTGCTGGCACTGGCGACGCTGCTGTCGCTGGGGTATCCGCTGGACAAATTGGTCGCCACCGGCAATCAGCTGCAGCCGGTCTGCGGCCGAATGGAAGTGTTCAACGCGCCGGGTAAACCGACGGTAGTGGTCGATTACGCCCACACCCCGGACGCGCTGGAAAAAGCCTTGGAAGCCGCTCGCTTGCACTGCCTGGGGCAGTTGTGGTGCGTGTTTGGCTGTGGCGGCGATCGTGACAAAGGCAAGCGTCCGTTGATGGGCGGTATCGCCGAACAGTTCGCCGATCGCGTGGTCGTGACCGACGATAACCCTCGTACCGAAGAGCCGCAGGCGATCATCGCCGATATCCTGACCGGCCTGCTGGACGCCGGACGTGCTCTGGTGATCCACGGTCGTGCGGAAGCGGTAACCAGCGCCATCATGCAAGCTAAAGAACAAGATGTGGTACTGGTGGCAGGTAAAGGCCACGAGGACTACCAACTGGTGGGGAATCGCCGCCTGGATTACTCCGATCGCACCACCGTAGCGCGTCTGCTGGGGGTAATAGCATGATCCCTGTCTCCCTTCGGACACTGGCCGATGTATTGAGCGCTGAGTTGATCGGCGCCGATTGCCAAATCGTTGAGGTGACGACAGATACCCGTCAGGTAACCGCGGGTTGCCTGTTTGTGGCATTGAAAGGCGAGCGTTTCGACGCTCACGATTTTGCTGTTGATGCGGTAGCCGCTGGCGCTGGGGCGCTGCTGGTAAGTAAGCGCTTATTGGTGGAGGTTCCGCAACTGGTGGTGAAAGATACCCGCCTGGCTCTGGGACAGCTTGCTGCCTGGGTTCGTCAGCAGGTGCCGACTCGCGTAGTGGCGTTAACCGGTTCATCGGGCAAGACCTCGGTGAAAGAAATGACCGCGGCCATTCTGCGTGAATGCGGTGAAGTGCTGTATACCGCCGGTAACTTCAACAACGATATCGGCGTGCCGCTGACGTTGTTGCGTTTGCAGCCGCAGCACGACTTTGCCGTGATTGAGCTGGGTGCCAATCATATTGGTGAAATTGCTTACACCACGGCTTTAACCTGTCCGCAGACCGCACTGGTGAATAACCTGGCGGCCGCCCACCTGGAAGGCTTTGGCTCTTTGGCCGGTGTCGCTCAGGCGAAAGGCGAAATTTTTGCCGGTTTGCCGGCTGACGGCGTGGCAATCCTCAACGCCGACAATAACGACTGGCCGCACTGGCAGAGCATGCTGGACGGCAAAACTGTCTGGCGTTTCTCGCCGCAGGCGGCAGAAAACATCGATTTCTTCGCCAGCGATGTGCAGGTGAATGGCAAAGGCACGCAGTTTACGCTGCACAGCCCGTTCGGTACCGCGCCCATCGCACTGCCGCTGCCGGGCCGTCATAACGTGGCCAATGCGTTGGCCGCTGCGGCGCTGGCAATGTCGGCGGGTGCCTCGCTCGAAGCCGTGCGTCAGGGATTGAAACAGTTACAGGCGGTACCGGGGCGTTTGTTCCCGATTGCGCTTTCTGACCACCAGCTGCTGCTGGATGACAGCTATAACGCCAACGTCGGTTCAATGACGGCTGCCGCACAGGTGCTGGCGGAAATGCCGGGCTACCGCGTGATGGTGGTGGGCGACATGGCAGAGTTAGGGGCAGAAGCCGAAGAATGTCACCGCCAGGTGGGCGAAGCCGCCCGGCTGGCAGGGGTGGATAAAGTGTTGGGCGTCGGCCCGTTAAGCCAGGTGCTGGTTGAAGCCTCGGGTCATGGCGAACATTTTCAGGATAAGGCAGCAGTGATCGCGCGCGTGGCGGAATTACTGTCAGAACATGCGGTAATTACCGTGTTAATCAAGGGTTCACGTAGTGCCGCAATGGAGCAGGTAGTACGCGCGTTACAGGAGAAAGCACCATGTTAGTTTGGCTGGCCGAACATTTGGTCAAATATTATTCCGGCTTCAACGTCTTTTCCTACCTGACGTTCCGAGCCATTGTCAGCCTGTTGACCGCGCTGTTCCTCTCTTTGTGGATGGGGCCGCGGGTGATTAAACGCCTGCAGGAGATGTCCTTCGGCCAGGTGGTGCGTAACGACGGTCCGGAGTCGCATTTCAGCAAGCGCGGCACGCCGACCATGGGCGGCATCATGATCCTGACCTCCATCACCGTTTCGGTATTGATGTGGGCCTATCCGTCGAATCCTTATGTGTGGTGCGTACTGTTCGTGCTGGTGGGTTACGGGATTGTTGGCTTCGTTGATGATTACCGCAAGGTGGTGCGTAAAGACACCAAGGGGCTGATTGCCCGCTGGAAATACTTCTGGCAGTCGGTGATTGCGTTGGTGGTTGCCTTCGCCATGTATGCCGTAGGAAAAGACACGCCAGCCACTGAGCTGGTTGTGCCGTTCTTTAAGGACATCATGCCGCAGCTCGGCCTGTTATACGTGCTGCTGGCGTACTTTGTGATTGTGGGCACCAGCAACGCGGTCAACCTGACCGACGGGCTGGATGGCCTGGCGATTATGCCAACGGTGTTTGTGGCCGCGGGCTTTGCGCTGGTGGCCTGGGCGACCGGTAACATGAACTTCGCCAACTACCTGCACATTCCTTATCTGCGCCATGCCGGTGAGCTGGTGATCGTCTGTACCGCCATCGTCGGTGCCGGTCTGGGCTTCCTGTGGTTCAACACCTACCCGGCTCAGGTCTTTATGGGTGATGTTGGCTCCCTGGCACTGGGCGGCGCGTTGGGCACCATTGCGGTGCTGCTGCGCCAAGAGTTTTTACTGTTGATTATGGGCGGCGTGTTCGTGGTTGAAACGCTGTCGGTGATTTTGCAGGTGGGGTCGTTCAAGCTGCGCGGGCAACGTATCTTCCGCATGGCACCGATTCACCACCACTATGAATTGAAGGGCTGGCCAGAACCGCGCGTGATCGTGCGCTTCTGGATTATTTCGCTGATGCTGGTGCTGATTGGCCTGGCGACGCTGAAGGTGCGGTAATTATGACGGATTATCAGGGTAAAAAAGTGGTCATCATCGGGCTGGGCCTCACCGGCCTGTCCTGTGTTGATTTCTTTATGGCGCGCGGCGTGACGCCACGCGTTATGGATACCCGCATCTCACCGCCAGGGCTGGACAAGCTGCCTGAAAGCGTTGAGCGTCATTTGGGCGATTTGAATCTGGACTGGCTGTTGGCGGCAGATTTGATCGTCGCCAGCCCAGGCATGGCGTTGGCGACCCCGGCATTAAGCGCTGCTGCAGAGGCTGGCGTGGAGATCGTCGGTGACGTCGAGCTGTTCTGTCGCGAAGCCCAGGCACCGATCGTAGCCATCACTGGCTCTAACGGCAAAAGCACCGTCACCACCCTGGTGGGTGAGATGGCGAAAGCGGCCGGTTGGGCGGTGGGGGTTGGCGGCAATATCGGCCTGCCGGCGCTGAGCCTGTTGCGCCAGGAATGCCAGCTGTACGTGCTGGAGCTGTCAAGTTTCCAACTGGAAACCACCTTCAGCCTGCATGCGGCTGCGGCGACCATTTTGAATGTCACCGAAGATCACATGGACCGCTATCCGTTTGGCCTGCAGCAGTACCGTGCGGCCAAACTGCGCGTTTATGAAAATGCCAACCTGTGCGTGGTGAATGCGGATGATGCGCTGACCATGCCAGTACGCGGTGCAGACCAGCGCTGCATCAGCTTCGGTGCCGATGTGGGCGACTACCATCTGAACCGTCAACTGGGTGAAACCTGGCTGCGCGTGCGCGGCGAGAAAATCCTCAATACCCGTGAGATGAAGCTGACCGGCCGCCACAACTATACCAATGCGCTGGCGGCGTTGGCACTGGCCGATGCGGTGAATATCCCGCGTGCTTCCAGCCTGAAAGCGTTAACCACCTTTACCGGGTTGGCACACCGCTTCCAACTGGCCTGGGAACATAACGGCGTACGCTGGATTAACGATTCCAAAGCCACCAACGTCGGCAGCACCGAAGCGGCGTTGAATGGCCTGCAAGTTGACGGCACTCTGCACCTGCTGCTGGGCGGCGACGGCAAATCTGCCGACTTCTCCCCGCTGGCGCAGTATCTGCAAGGCGACAATGTCCGCCTTTACTGCTTCGGCCGTGATGGCGAACAGCTGGCGCAGCTGCGACCGGAGGTGGCTACGCTGACCGAGACCATGGAACAGGCGATGCAGGCGATAGCCGGTCGGGTGCAGTCCGGCGATATGGTGTTACTGTCACCGGCATGCGCCAGCCTGGATCAGTTCCGTAATTTTGAAGTGCGCGGCGATGAGTTCGCCCGCCTGGCACAGGAGCTCGGTGGATGAGACTACGCTTGCCGAACTTCGGGCTGACCGAACTGTTTAAAAACTGGGTGGCGGGATCGCGGGATAACGATTCGGTCAATATGGTGCTGTACGACCGTACCCTGCTGTGGCTGACCTTTGGGTTGGCCATTGTCGGCTTTGTGATGGTGACTTCGGCGTCGATGCCGATCGGCCAGCGTTTGGCAGACGATCCTTTCCTGTTCGCCAAGCGTGACGCGCTGTACCTCGGGTTGGCATTTGGCCTGTCGATGGTGACGCTGCGCATTCCGATGGAAGTCTGGCAGCGTTACAGCAATGTCATGCTACTGATGTCGATTGTGATGCTGTTAATCGTGCTGGTGGTCGGTAGCTCGGTAAACGGGGCATCGCGCTGGATCGCATTGGGGCCATTGCGTATTCAGCCGGCGGAGCTGTCCAAGCTGTCGCTGTTCTGTTACCTGGCGAGCTATTTGGTGCGCAAGGTAGAAGAAGTGCGTACCAACTTCTGGGGCTTCTGTAAGCCGATGGGTGTGATGGTGGTGCTGGCGGTATTGCTGTTGGCACAGCCGGACCTCGGTACCGTGGTAGTGCTGTTTATCACTACGCTGGCGATGCTGTTCCTGGCCGGCGCCAAAATGTGGCAGTTCCTGGCGATTATCGGCTCTGGTGGCTTCGCCGTGGTGCTGTTGATCATTGCCGAACCTTACCGTATGCGCCGCGTGACTTCGTTCTGGAATCCATGGGCCGATCCGTTCGGCAGCGGCTACCAGTTGACCCAGTCGCTGATGGCCTTTGGGCGCGGTGAGTTCTGGGGACAGGGGTTGGGCAACTCGGTGCAGAAACTCGAGTATTTGCCGGAGGCGCACACCGACTTTATCTTCTCGATTTTAGGCGAAGAACTGGGCTATATCGGTGTGGTTTTCGCATTGTTAATGGTATTCTGCGTCGCTTTTCGTGCTATGTCGATTGGCCGCCGTGCGCTAGAGCTCGATCAACGCTTTTCCGGCTTTTTGGCCTGCTCAATTGGCGTCTGGTTTAGCTTCCAGGCGCTGGTTAACGTCGGTGCCGCCGCCGGTATGTTGCCGACCAAGGGCCTGACGCTGCCGCTGATAAGTTACGGCGGCTCGAGCCTGTTGATTATGTCGACGGCGATCGTGCTGTTACTGCGTATTGATTATGAAACGCGTCTGGCTAAAGCCCAGGCGTTTGTGAAGAGGTAAGGGATGAGCGGGAAACCTAAGCGTTTAATGGTGATGGCAGGCGGTACCGGCGGACATGTGTTCCCGGGACTGGCGGTCGCACATCATCTGATGGCGCAGGGCTGGCAGGTGCGCTGGCTTGGAACCGCAGACCGAATGGAAGCCGATCTGGTGCCCAAGCACGGGATCGAGATTGATTTCATCCGTATTTCCGGCCTGCGCGGCAAAGGGCTGAAGGCCCAGTTGAGCGCACCGCTGCGTATCTGGCACGCCGTTCGTCAGGCGAAGGCGATTATGCGCAGCTACCAGCCGGACGTGGTGTTGGGCATGGGCGGTTATGTTTCCGGCCCTGGCGGTTTGGCGGCATGGCTGTGCGGTATCCCGGTGGTATTGCACGAGCAGAACGGCATTGCCGGGTTGACCAACCGCTGGCTGGCGCGCATTGCCAAAACCGTGCTGCAAGCCTTCCCCGGCGCGTTCCCGAACGCGGAAGTGGTGGGCAACCCGGTGCGAACCGACGTACTGGCGCTACCGCTACCGGCAGAGCGATTGATTGGCCGTGAAGGGCCGACCCGCGTGCTGGTGATTGGCGGAAGTCAGGGCGCCCGGGTACTGAATCAGACAGTTCCTGAAGTCGCGGCGAGATTGGGCGATAAAATAACGCTCTGGCACCAGGTCGGTAAAGGCGCACTGGAAAACGTGTTACGCGACTACGAGAGGGTAGGGCAGACACAGCACAAGGTGACCGAGTTTATTGATGACATGGCTGCCGCCTACGCCTGGGCTGATGTGGTGGTGTGTCGCTCCGGCGCGCTGACCGTCAGCGAGATTGCTGCCGCGGGCCTGCCGGCGATATTTGTGCCGTTCCAGCACAAAGACCGTCAGCAGTATTGGAATGCTCGTCCGCTGGAAGAAGCCGGCGCGGCGAAGATTATCGAACAGCCACAGTTTAACGCCGATGTCGTGGCAGAACTGCTGGCAAGCTGGGATCGCCCAACGCTGTTGGCGATGGCTGAAAAGGCACGTGCAGTCGCTATCCCGGATGCCACCGAACGCGTGGCGGCGGAGCTGGTGCGGGTCGCCAAATAATTTGCAGGGGTTCGGTACGCCGGACCTGAATTAAAGAATGTCATACAGGGGCTCGGCAAGCCGGACCCGGATTAGAGAGAGTGATGAATACACAACAACTGGCGAAACTACGTACTATCGTGCCCGAGATGCGACGCGTCCGGCACATTCACTTTGTCGGCATCGGTGGCGCCGGCATGGGTGGTATCGCCGAAGTGTTGGCTAATGAAGGTTATCAAATCAGCGGTTCCGATCTGGCACCGAACCCGGTAACCCAACAGTTGAGCGCGCTCGGGGCGACGATTTACTTCCATCACCGCCCGGAAAACGTGCTGGATGCCAGCGTAGTGGTGGTTTCTACCGCCATTTCCGCCGACAACCCGGAAATTGTCGCCGCCCGTGAGGCGCGTATCCCGGTGATCCGTCGCGCGGAAATGCTGGCTGAACTGATGCGCTTCCGCCACGGTATCGCCGTTGCCGGTACGCACGGCAAGACTACGACCACGGCGATGGTATCGAACATTTATGCCGAAGCCGGTCTGGATCCGACCTTTGTGAACGGCGGACTGGTAAAAGCGGCGGGTACCCATGCACGTTTGGGATCCAGCCGTTATCTGATTGCGGAAGCGGATGAGAGCGATGCGTCGTTCCTGCATTTGCAGCCGATGGTGGCGATTGTCACCAATATCGAAGCCGACCATATGGAGACTTACCAGGGCGACTTCGAGATTCTGAAGCAGACGTTTATTAACTTTTTGCACAACCTGCCGTTCTACGGCCGTGCGGTGATGTGTGTTGATGACCCGGTGGTGCGCGAATTGCTGCCACGCGTGGGCCGCCATATCACCACTTACGGTTTTAGCGATGATGCCGATGTTCGCATCGAGAACTACCGTCAGGTTGGGCCACAGGGCCACTTTACCCTGAGCCGTCAGGATAAGCCGTTGATGACGGTGACCCTGAACGCACCGGGCCGCCATAACGCGTTGAACGCCGCGGCGGCAGTGGCGGTAGCAACAGAAGAAGGCATTGACGACGCAGATATCCTGCGTGCGCTGGCGAATTTCCAGGGTACCGGTCGCCGCTTTGATTTCCTCGGCGAATTCCCGCTGGAGCCGGTAAACGGCAAAAGTGGCAGTGCGATGCTGGTGGATGATTACGGTCACCATCCGACCGAAGTTGACGCAACGCTGAAAGCTGCGCGCGCCGGTTGGCCGGACAAACGTCTGGTGATGATTTTCCAGCCGCACCGTTACACACGTACTCGCGATCTGTACGACGATTTCGCCAACGTGCTGTCGCAGGTTGATGTGTTGCTGATGCTGGATGTGTATTCCGCGGGTGAGACGGCAATCCCGGGGGCGGACAGCCGCTCGCTGTGCCGGACCATTCGCAGCCGCGGCAAGCTGGATCCGATTCTGGTTTCCGATGCGGACACGGTGCCGGAAACCCTGGCGCAGTTGCTGCAAGCCGACGATTTGGTACTGGTGCAGGGCGCCGGTAACGTGGGTAAAGTTGCCCGCAAACTGGCTGAGCTGAAACTGCAGCCACAGAAAAAAGAGGAGGAACATCATGGCCGATAAAGTTGCCGTACTGCTGGGTGGCACCTCCGCTGAACGTGAAGTGTCATTGCAATCCGGCGCCGCCGTACTGGCCGGGCTGCGTGAAGCCGGTATCGATGCCCACGGCATTGATATCCGTGACTTCCCGGTAACCCAGTTGAAAGAGCACGGGTTTACCAAAGTATTTATCGCGCTGCACGGTCGCGGCGGTGAAGACGGTACCCTGCAAGGGATGCTGGAGTTCCTCGAACTGCCTTATACCGGCAGCGGCGTGATGGCTTCGGCGCTGACCATGGACAAATGGCGTACCAAGATGGTGTGGCAGTCGATGGGCTTGCCGGTTGCGCCGTATGTAGCACTGAACCGCAAGCAGTATGCCGGTGCAGAGAAAGCGACGCTGATTGCTCGCGTGGAGGCCCTGGGCCTGCCGCTGATCGTCAAGCCAAGCCGTGAAGGTTCCAGCGTCGGGATGAGCAAGGTCACAGAGCGTGACGCGCTTGAAGCCGCATTGGAAGAAGGTTTCCGCCATGACGACGACGTCCTGGTCGAGAAATGGCTGAGTGGCCCGGAATACACGGTGGCGATGCTGGGTGACCAGGTTCTGCCTTCGATCCGCATTCAGCCGGCCGGCGTGTTTTACGACTATCAGGCCAAGTACATTTCGGACGATACCCAATATTTCTGTCCGAGTGGCCTGGGTGCGGAACAGGAAGCCGAGATGGCTGCCCTGGCGTTACGCGCCTACCGTGGGCTGGACTGCAGCGGCTGGGGCCGTGTGGATGTAATGCAGGATAGCGATGGCAGCTTCTATCTGCTTGAGGTGAATACCTCGCCAGGCATGACCAGTCATAGCTTGGTGCCGATGGCAGCGCGCCAGTCTGGTTTAAGCTTCTCGCAGCTGGTAGCGAGAATTTTGGAGTTGGCCGACTGATATGTCGCAAGCTGCCCTGAATGCACGTGAACGCGAGGTGGATAACAACCCGCGCCGCAGCAATGGAACCCAGTTGGCGGGAATGGTTTTCCTGCTGATGGTGTTGGGAACGGTCCTGTGGAGTGGCTGGGCGGTAATTGGCTGGATGAAAGACGCCAGCCGCCTGCCGCTGTCACGACTGGTGGTGACCGGGGAACGTCACTACACCACCAACGACGATATTCGCCAGGCGATCCTGGCGTTGGGATCGCCGGGAACTTTCATGACGCAGGATGTGGACATCATCCAGCAACAGATTGAACGCCTGCCGTGGATCAAGCAGGCCAGCGTACGCAAGCAGTGGCCGGATGAGCTGAAAATCCACCTGGTGGAATATGTCCCGGTAGCGCGCTGGAATGATTTGCACATGGTGGACGCCGAAGGCAAATCCTTCAGCGTGCCGGCAGAACGAATTGGCAAACAGAAATTGCCGTTGCTTTATGGCCCGGAAGGGAGCGAACAGGATGTTCTGGATGGATATCGGACCATGAGCAGCATGTTAGCGGCCAGCAAATATACGCTGAAAATGGCGGCCATGAGTGCCCGCCACTCCTGGCAGCTGGCTTTGGATAATGATGTTCGGCTGGAGCTGGGACGCGACGATCGCACCGGACGCCTGCAGCGCTTTATCGAGCTTTATCCGGTATTGCAGCAGCAGGGGCAGGCAGAAAGCAAGCGAGTCAGCTATGTCGACTTACGCTATGAGGCCGGTGCATCGGTAGGTTGGGCCCCAGTGTTAATCGACCCGCAGGCAGCAGGCGATCAGCAAAACAGTAATCAGCAACAGAATCAGGCACAGGCAAAACAACAATGATCAAGTCGACGGACAGAAAACTGGTAGTTGGACTGGAGATCGGTACTGCAAAAGTCTCCGCATTGGTAGGGGAAGTTCTGCCCGATGGCATGGTCAACATTATCGGGGTGGGCAGCTGCCCGTCTCGCGGCATGGATAAGGGTGGCGTTAACGACCTGGAGTCGGTAGTGAAGTGCGTACAGCGCGCTATCGATCAGGCCGAACTGATGGCTGATTGCCAGATTTCTTCGGTTTACCTCGCATTATCGGGGAAACACATCAGTTGCCAGAACGAAATAGGGATGGTTCCTATTTCCGAAGAGGAAGTGACACAGGAAGATGTGGAGAACGTGGTGCATACCGCTAAATCGGTACGTGTACGCGATGAACACCGCATCCTGCACGTCATCCCTCAGGAATACGCCATCGACTATCAGGAAGGCATCAAAAACCCGGTTGGGTTGTCCGGCGTGCGTATGCAAGCCAAGGTGCACCTGATTACCTGTCATAACGATATGGCGAAGAACATCGTTAAGGCAGTAGAACGTTGCGGTCTGAAAGTAGACCAACTTATTTTCGCCGGTCTGGCCGCCAGCTATGCGGTACTGACCGAAGATGAGCGCGAACTCGGCGTTTGTGTGGTGGATATCGGCGGGGGCACCATGGATATGGCGGTGTACACCGGCGGTGCGTTGCGCCACACCAAAGTGATCCCTTACGCCGGGAACGTGGTCACCAGCGATATCGCCTACGCCTTCGGCACACCGCCGACAGATGCGGAAGCGATCAAAGTTCGACACGGCTGTGCGCTTGGGTCGATTGTTAGCAAGGATGAAAGTGTAGAGGTGCCAAGCGTTGGGGGGCGTCCTCCTCGTAGTCTGCAAAGACAGACACTGGCTGAAGTTATTGAGCCACGCTACACCGAACTGTTGAATCTGGTTAACGATGAGATTTTGCAATTGCAGGAGCAACTGCGTCAGCAAGGGGTTAAGCATCATCTGGCAGCGGGTATTGTGCTGACCGGTGGCGCCGCCCAGATTGATGGCCTGGCAGCTTGTGCGCAACGGGTATTCCATACCCAGGTACGCATCGGCCAACCCTTGAACATCACGGGTCTGACGGATTATGCGCAGGAGCCTTACTACTCTACGGCGGTAGGTCTGCTGCACTATGGAAAAGAGTCTCACCTGAGTGGTGAGGCAGAAGTAGAAAAACGCGCCTCGGTGGGCAATTGGTTTAAACGTATCAATAGCTGGCTGAGAAAAGAGTTTTAATGTTTCAACAAAGAGATCATGCTGAGTAATCTTTTTATGATCTCGCAGCGACAGGCACAAAACGGAGAGAAACTATGTTTGAACCAATGGAACTAACCAATGACGCGGTGATTAAAGTCATCGGCGTCGGCGGTGGCGGTGGCAACGCCGTTGAACACATGGTGCGCGAGCGCATCGAAGGTGTTGAATTCTTCGCCGTTAATACAGACGCTCAGGCGCTTCGTAAAACGGCAGTTGGCCAAACCATCCAGATCGGTAGCGGTATTACCAAAGGTCTGGGTGCAGGCGCGAACCCTGAAGTGGGTCGCAATTCAGCGGAAGAAGACCGTGAAGCCCTGCGCGCCGCACTGGATGGTGCAGACATGGTCTTCATTGCAGCCGGCATGGGCGGCGGTACCGGTACCGGTGCAGCGCCAGTCGTCGCAGAAGTTGCTAAAGATCTGGGTATTCTGACAGTGGCCGTGGTTACCAAGCCTTTCAATTTTGAAGGCAAGAAACGCATGGCGTTCGCTGAGCAGGGTATTGCAGAATTGTCCAAACATGTGGACTCACTGATCACTATCCCGAACGACAAGCTGTTGAAAGTTCTGGGTCGCGGTATTTCTCTGCTGGACGCGTTCGGCGCGGCTAACGACGTGCTGAAAGGCGCGGTGCAGGGTATTGCCGAACTGATCACCCGTCCGGGCCTGATGAACGTCGACTTTGCCGACGTGCGCACCGTAATGTCCGAAATGGGCTACGCGATGATGGGTTCCGGCGTTGCCTGTGGTGAAGACCGTGCTGAAGAAGCAGCGGAAATGGCGATCTCCAGCCCACTGCTGGAAGACATCGACCTGTCCGGCGCTCGCGGCGTTCTGGTCAACATCACCGCCGGCTTCGACCTGCGTTTGGATGAGTTCGAAACTGTGGGTAACACCATTCGTGCTTTCGCTTCCGACAATGCGACCGTAGTTATCGGTACCTCGCTGGATCCGGAAATGAACGACGAACTGCGCGTGACCGTGGTTGCGACCGGTATCGGCATGGACAAACGTCCGGAAATCACTCTGGTGACCAACAAACAGGCCAGCCAGCCAGTGATGGATCATCGCTACCAGCAGCACGGCATGTCGCCGTTGCCGCAGGAAGTGAAACCTGCCGCCAAGGTAGTTAACGATCCGACTGCGCAGCCTAATAAAGAGCCCGACTATCTTGATATTCCTGCCTTCCTGCGCAAGCAGGCAGACTAAGAATATCCTGAGAATTTGGAATCTCCGCTCTTTGTGCTAAACTGTCCCGCCGACCTTGCTGTATGCTTGGTCGGTAGGATTGATAACATTGCGAGATAAAACGATGATCAAACAAAGGACATTAAAACGTATTGTTCAGGCGACTGGTGTCGGTTTGCATACCGGCAAGAAGGTCACGCTGACAATGCGCCCCGCGGCGGCTAATACCGGGGTCATCTATCGTCGCACTGACTTGAATCCCCCGGTTGATTTCCCGGCTGATGCAAAATCCGTGCGTGATACCATGCTATGTACTTGCCTGGTGAATGAGCATGACGTGCGTATTTCTACCGTTGAGCATCTTAATGCCGCACTGGCTGGATTGGGCATCGACAACATCGTTATCGAAGTTGACGCCGCCGAAATCCCTATCATGGACGGCAGTGCCAGTCCGTTCGTCTTCCTGTTGCTGGATGCCGGCATTGAAGAACTGAACTCTGCGAAGAAATTCCTGCGTCTGAAAGACACCGTGCGTGTTGAAGATGGCGACAAGTGGGCCGAGCTGTCCCCGCATAACGGGTTCCGCCTGGACTTCACCATCGACTTCAACCACCCGGCAATCGATGCCAGTACGCAACGCTACCGCCTTGATTTCTCTGCCGACTCGTTCGTGCGTCAAATCAGCCGTGCGCGTACCTTCGGTTTTATGCGTGACATCGAGTATTTACAGTCACGTGGCCTGGCCCTGGGCGGCAGTTTTGACTGCGCCATCGTGGTAGATGATTACCGCGTGCTGAACGAAGACGGTCTGCGCTTTGAAGACGAATTCGTACGCCACAAAATGCTGGACGCCATCGGCGACCTGTTCATGTGCGGCCATAACATTATTGGCGCGTTCACCGCGTACAAATCTGGTCATGCGCTGAACAACAAACTGCTGCAAGCGGTTCTGGCGAAACAGGAAGCGTGGGAATTTGTCACCTTCCAGGACGAAGCCGAAATGCCACTGGCATTCAAAGCCCCGTCCACCGTATTGGCATAAGCCTATACCCACAATAATTGGAGTTGCATCGCGGCGGCAAGTGAGCGAAGCCCGATGAACTGACTCAAGTCAGTGATTCGGGTGAGAAAATACAGCCAACAAAGATGCAGCTTGAAGTATGAAGGGTAGATACCGCTGATTACTTATCGCGACTGGTAGCGTTGGCACCTTCTCCGGCCAACGATGCCAGTCGTTCCAATATCTTGCGCAGTTTTTCTGGGCTGCGACTCGCCAATCCCCTTAATTCCTCAGCACTTTCCTGGCTCAGATGACGCATAGGCACCTTCGCCTGCGGATTTCCTGTGGTTTTTGCGGCGTTCTGCACAAGGTTGTTTCCTTTTGCCATCAAGGCAGGATTAATCCTGATGTCGATCGACGACAATGATGGTAGAATTTGCGCTCGTAGTGCAGATAATAAAGCCGGTTGTTCGTAGCGTAGACGCATCATCCAGCTGGCATTTGCCGTTTCTAGCACTAAAATACCCTGTCGGAAATTAGCGACGCGGCACCAGGGATGCAGTTGAACCGGCAATACGCCTTTCACTGCCCGGTTAAGCTTAAGCAGCGCCACTGCGCGTTGCTGGACGTTATACAGCGGGCCTTTGTCTTCTGTGTGAGCGTCGTCAAACAGGGAATCTAATAATTGTGGACGGCTATCGCGCATAATGGGCTCCGGCGGATAATAAACTCGTGATCGGTATTCTAAATCGTTGGCGACAATTTGGCAGACGTTATTTCTGGCCCCATCTCCTGTTAGGGATGGTCGCGGCCACGCTTGGCGTACCTACAAATCTGTCCGGCGCACCCGATCAAGCCGCTCTGCCGAGCACCTCGTCCAGCCTTAACCGGCAAAATTCCGCCAGCGGTGCCTTTAACAGTCTGGCATTGCTGCAGGAAGCGCATCGTCGCCCGAATTTCAGTGTCGATTATTGGCACCAGCATGCGCTTCGCACCGTCATTCGTCACCTTTCTTTTGCTCTCGCTCCGCAGGCAGTTTACGCGCGGATACAGGAACGCGAAGCGGAAGCGACCGAACCCCCATCACAGGTAGCGCAACTGGCGCTGCTTTCTACTCTCAACGCGCTGTTGACGCATGAGCCGAAGCCGCCGACCATCATTCGTGATACCCACCATGCCGTGCTGCCTGCCATTGCGCAGCATCAGACAGGGTTGTGGCTTGCACAGGTGCAGGGCATCCGTGCTGGACCCACAGTCTTAAGCTGATTTTTTGCCCGTCGGGCGACAAAAAACCTAAAAAATAACAGCAAATTGACGGCCTGTGTTGGCTGTCATGACAGAGATATCAAACATTATGTTAGTGAAATTATTGACCAAAGTTTTTGGTAGTCGTAACGATCGTACACTTCGCCGCATGCGTAAATCGGTTGAGCAGATCGGTCTGATGGAACCGGACATGGAAAAACTGTCCGATGACGAGCTGAAAGCCAAGACCAACGAGTTCCGCGCACGCCTGGAAAAGGGCGAAGTGCTGGAAAACCTGCTGCCGGAAGCCTTCGCCGTAGTGCGTGAGGCGAGCAAGCGCGTATTCGGTATGCGTCACTTCGACGTGCAGTTGCTGGGTGGTATGGTCCTGAACGATCGCTGTATCGCAGAGATGCGTACCGGTGAAGGTAAAACCCTGACCGCAACCCTGCCTGCCTACCTGAACGCCCTGAGCGGCCGTGGTGTGCACGTGGTAACAGTGAACGACTATTTGGCACAGCGTGACGCCGAAAACAACCGCCCACTGTTCGAGTTCCTCGGTCTGAGCATTGGTATTAACCTGCCAGGAATGCCTGCGCCAGCCAAGCGTGAAGCCTATGCCGCTGACATTACCTACGGTACCAACAACGAATACGGTTTCGACTACCTGCGCGACAACATGGCGTTCAGCCCGGAAGAGCGCGTTCAGCGTAAGCTGCACTATGCGTTGGTGGATGAGGTTGACTCCATCCTGATCGATGAAGCACGTACTCCGTTGATCATCTCCGGCCCGGCCGAAGACAGTTCCGAGATGTACATCAGGGTCAACAAGCTGATCCCTAAGCTGATCCGTCAGGAAAAAGAAGATTCCGATTCCTTCCAGGGCGAAGGCCACTTCTCGGTTGACGAGAAAGCGCGCCAGGTGCACCTGACCGAACGCGGTCTGATCCTGATCGAAGAAATGTTGATGGAAGCCGGCATCATGGATGAAGGCGAGTCACTGTACTCACCGACTAACATCATGTTGATGCACCATGTGACCGCCGCACTGCGTGCCCATGTGTTGTTTACCCGTGACGTTGACTACATCGTAAAAGACGGTGAAGTCATTATCGTTGACGAACACACCGGTCGTACCATGCAGGGGCGTCGCTGGTCTGATGGTCTGCATCAGGCAGTAGAAGCCAAAGAAGGCGTGGAGATCCAGAACGAGAACCAAACGCTGGCCTCCATCACCTTCCAGAAC
This sequence comes from Serratia myotis, assembly GCF_027474885.1. Taxonomy (NCBI): domain Bacteria; kingdom Pseudomonadati; phylum Pseudomonadota; class Gammaproteobacteria; order Enterobacterales; family Yersiniaceae; genus Serratia; species Serratia myotis. The sequence continues at coordinate 764,603 of NZ_CP099707.1, forward strand.
TACTTCCGTCTGTACGAGAAGCTGGCCGGGATGACCGGTACCGCTGACACCGAAGCCTTTGAATTCAGCTCTATCTACAAGCTGGATACCATCGTGGTGCCGACTAACCGTCCGATGATCCGTAAAGACATGCCGGATCTGGTCTATATGACCGAGCTGGAAAAGATTGGTGCAATCATTGAAGACATCCGTGAGCGTACCGTCAACGGGCAACCGGTGTTGGTGGGGACTATCTCGATTGAAAAATCCGAAGTGGTTTCTCGCGAGTTGACCAAAGCCGGTATCGAGCACAAGGTACTGAACGCCAAATTCCACGCCATGGAAGCGGACATCGTAGCTCAGGCCGGCCAAAGCCGTGCGGTCACTATCGCCACCAACATGGCGGGCCGTGGTACCGATATCGTGTTGGGTGGCAGCTGGCAGGCCGAAATTGAACAGTTGGAAGATCCGACTGAACAGCAAATTGCTGAAATTAAAGAAGCCTGGAAAATCCGCCATGATGAAGTATTGGCTGCGGGTGGCCTGCACATCATTGGTACCGAGCGCCATGAATCACGCCGTATCGATAACCAGCTGCGCGGTCGTTCAGGTCGTCAGGGTGACGCCGGTTCATCCCGCTTCTACCTGTCGATGGAAGATGCCCTGATGCGTATTTTCGCCTCGGATCGCGTTTCCAGCATGATGCGTAAACTGGGTATGAAAGAGGGTGAGGCCATTGAGCACCCATGGGTCACCAAGGCGATTGCCAACGCACAGCGTAAAGTGGAAAGCCGCAACTTCGACATTCGTAAGCAATTGCTGGAGTACGATGACGTGGCCAACGATCAGCGCCGCGCTATCTACAGCCAGCGTAACGAACTGCTGGACGTGTCTGACGTTAGCGAAACCATTACCAGCATTCGTGAAGACGTGTTCAAGACCACCATCGACGGCTACATTCAGCCGCAGTCGCTGGAAGAAGAGTGGGACATTCAGGGACTGACCGAGCGCCTGAAAAACGACTTCGATCTGGACATGCCAATCGCCGAATGGCTGGATAAAGAGCCTGAGCTGCACGAAGAAACGCTGCGTGAGCGTATTCTCGAAAAAGCGAAGGAAGAATACCTGCGCAAAGAAGAAGTGGTTGGCACCGAGATGATGCGCAACTTCGAGAAAGGCGTGATGCTGCAGACGCTGGATTCCCTGTGGAAAGAGCATTTGGCGGCGATGGACTACCTGCGCCAGGGTATCCATCTGCGTGGTTATGCGCAGAAGGATCCTAAGCAGGAGTACAAGCGCGAGTCCTTCAACATGTTCGCCACCATGCTGGAATCGTTGAAGCATGAAGTGATCAGCGTACTGAGCAAGGTACAGGTGCGGATGCCGGAAGAGGTTGAAGCGCTGGAGCAGCAGCGTCGTGAAGAAGCTGAGCGCCTGGCCAAACAGCAACAGCTGAGCCACTATGAAGAAAATGCGCTGGTCACCGAAGATCCGAATGCGCCGGCAACGGCGGAACGTAAAGTAGGGCGTAACGATCCATGCCCATGCGGTTCCGGTAAAAAATACAAACAGTGCCACGGTCGTCTGCAGAACTAAGACCGGCAGTGTTTAACCAATAAAACCCAGGGGTTCAGCATGCTGAGCCCCTGTTTTTTGGGGCGTTTACCGCGCCCGACAAATCTATCAGGAGGATGTGATGAAACATCTGAACATCGCCGTTGGCATCATTCGTAACGCCCAGCAGGAAATCTTTATTACCCGTCGCGCCGCCGATTCGCATATGGCCGGTTTTTGGGAGTTTCCAGGCGGTAAGATTGAGCAGGGGGAGACGCCGGAGCAGGCACTCAACCGTGAACTGCAGGAAGAAACCGGCATTGAAACCGAGCGCGCAGAACTACTGGAAGTGCTTGAACACCGGTTTAGCGATCGTATCGTGACGCTGAATTTTTATCTGGTGGAAGGTTGGGCAGGCGAACCCTTTGGCCGTGAAGGCCAGCCTATGCGCTGGGTGAAGCAGGCTGATTTACGGGAGGAGGAATTTCCGGAGGCCAATGTCAGTATTATCAAACTGTTGGTGGCACAGGCGAACGCTGCACAGTAAAACGAGCGGCCTGGCAGACACCAGGCCGACAAAAGACGATCGATTAACGATCGTCCCCTTCACTCCATTCTTCGCTTTCCGACAGATCGCTGCTGCTGGGAATGCGCTTTTCTTCGTCGGCCCATTCGCCCAAATCAATTAACTGACAGCGCTTGCTGCAAAACGGGCGGAACGGGCTGACTTCACCCCAAACCACGCCTTTGCCACAGGTTGGGCATTTCACTACGGTCGTCATATCTGTTCCTTACTCCCTTCCAACGCGTGAAAGGTTTTTATGTCATTGGGTTAGCAACAGGCCAACTCAAAGGTTAATCGTTCCGGGACCACGCCAAGCTCACTGTCCAGCGGCAGGAAGCGGATCGCATAGCGCGTTTTATGGCCGGAAATCTGTGGGTAAAGCTGATGGGCCAGATTGATGCGCAAGCGCAACAGATCGGCGCCTTCCGCGTTATCCTGGAAGAAACCGTTCAAACTGATCTGATTGCGAAACGGGCCGGACTGACGGATCAGATCCAGCACCATGATCAGCGCCTGGTTCAGGGGCTCCAGCGTTTGCTGCCATTTGCTGACGTCGTCATCCCGCTCTTGCTGTGGAGCATGCATCCACATGTGCAGCGTCGGTAAATCAAAGCTGCAACATCCACCGGGGATGCTCAGGCGTTGACGCACCAGGCTAATCAGCCGGTCTTCACGCAGCGATTGACCGAGGCGGGGAGCAGACATCAGTGCCGCCGCGCGCTGTTTCAGCTGGTTGCGTAACTGATCCACCAGCGACATATCGACGCCCGGTACATCGGCCCATGCCAGCAGCTTTTGCTGCTGACGTTCCAGCTCTTTCAGTAACTCGGTACGCACTTCACCACGTTCCAGTACGTCGAGCAGATCGGCGACAGTGCGGAAGAAGGTTAGGGCGATAGCTGTTTCGCTCAATGCCCGCTGGCCATGCAACTGCTGCAGTAAAAACTCCATACGCAACCAGGTGCGCATTTTTTCATTCAACGGGTGTTCAAAAAGAACGCTTGGGGAAACATCACTCATTCAGTTTAATCCTGTCGGGTCGCTGATGCCGCCAGCTCAAGGTAACGGCGATGCAGTGCGGCAACCAATGGCTCTATCCCCTGAGCGGTGCCGCTATTATCAATTATGTCATCTGCAGCGGCCAAGCGCTGCTCGCGCGTGACCTGCGCGGACAGTATGTTCTGTGCCTGCTGACGACTGATACCGTCGCGGGCGATGGTTCTGGCCAACTGAGTCTCGCTGTCAACGTCGACCACCAGCACGCGATCGGCGCGTGCCTGCAGGTTGTTTTCCACCAACAGGGGAACCACCCAAAGTGCATAGGGGCTGGTGACTTGCGCCAGTTGGCGTTGGGTTTCCTGATGAATCAGCGGGTGCAGCAGTTGGTTCAGCCAGCGCTTTTCGTCAGGGTTACTGAAGATACGCTGGCGCAGTGCGGCACGGTTAAGTGTGCCGTCTGACTGCAACATTTCATTACCAAATCGTTCGACGATGGCAGCCAGCGCTGGAGCACCAGGTTCGACAACCTGTCGGGCGATGACGTCCGCGTCGACCACCATCACGCCGTGGCGGGCAAAGGCGTCTGCCACGGTTGACTTACCGCTGCCGATACCCCCTGTCAACGCAACAATGTAGGTCATGGTAGGGAATGCACCTGATGTTCATAAAAAAATAATAGACGAATCATAAAGCGATCGCGCAGAAGTGCAAGTCAGCAGGCGGCGCTTGTCTGGCAGCTTGCCCCGTACGGTGATAAAAAACGCAGCCGGAAAGGGAAAATGAGCGGGAGGTCACACTGCGTATTCGCAGGTAAATTTGTCGGATTGTAGCGTAAATAAAGGAGAATTCGCAGTCTTGTCCGGCGATTATTAGCGAGTATGATAACGACACTGGAACTGGCATTAATCTACCCGTCGCCTTTCAAGCCGCAGCGTTGTTGACTGCACTTGCTCACCCCAGTTACTTAATTAAGTAAGCTCCTGGGGATGAGCAAGCTGGCTGCCTAGCTGCAACTTGAAATTCATAGGGTATAGGTTCGAATACTATCCTGCGATCCGTCGCCATAAACCAGGAAATCATAAGTCATGCGTATTGAAGAAGATTTGAAGTTAGGCTTTAAAGATGTGCTGATTCGCCCTAAACGCTCCACGCTGAAAAGCCGTTCAGAAGTTGAACTGGAGCGTCAGTTTACCTTCAAACATTCTGGCTTGAACTGGTCCGGCGTGCCGATCATCGCCGCCAACATGGACTCGGTCGGCACCTTCAGCATGGCAGAGGCCCTGGCTTCCTTCGACGTACTCACCGCCGTCCACAAACACTACAGCGTTGAACAATGGGCCGCATTTGTGCAGCGCGTACCGGCATCGGTGCTGCGCCATGTGATGGTCTCAACCGGCACCTCCGAAGCTGATTTTGTGAAGATGCAGCAAATTCTGGCCTTGTCGCCGGGGCTGAAGTTTATCTGTATCGACGTCGCTAACGGTTACTCCGAGCATTTTGTCGCCTTCTTGCAGAAAGCGCGCGAGGCCTGCCCAAACCATGTGATTTGTGCCGGCAACGTGGTCACCGGCGAAATGGTGGAAGAGCTTATCCTGTCCGGTGCCGATATCGTCAAGGTGGGTATTGGTCCTGGTTCAGTTTGCACCACCCGTGTGAAAACTGGTGTGGGTTACCCGCAGCTGTCTGCGGTGATCGAGTGTGCCGATGCGGCACACGGCCTGGGCGGTCAGATCGTCAGTGATGGCGGTTGTTCGGTACCGGGTGATGTAGCGAAAGCCTTTGGTGGCGGCGCGGACTTCGTCATGCTGGGCGGCATGCTGGCGGGTCATGACGAGTGCGAAGGCACCGTAGTGGAAGAAAACGGTGAGAAATTCATGCTGTTTTACGGCATGAGCTCCGAGTCAGCGATGAAACGCCACGTCGGCGGTGTTGCTCAGTACCGTGCGGCCGAAGGTAAAACCGTCAAGCTGCCATTGCGTGGTGAGGTTGAGTTTACCGTCCGTGACATTCTCGGCGGCCTGCGCTCCGCTTGCACTTATGTCGGTGCAGAGCGTCTGAAAGAGCTGACTAAACGCACCACGTTCATCCGCGTAGCGGAGCAGGAAAACCGCGTGTTCGGCAGTAACTGATTTAGCCTGACCAAACCTTGGGTGCCGTTCGGTGCTGCACTCAAGGTTCTCCAGGCGTTATCCCAAGACGTTCCCCAATTGAAATATCGGCAGGTACATGGCGATCACCAGCGTGCCGACGATCCCACCCACCACCAGCATCAATATCGGTTCCAGCGTTTGCGCCAGCGTATCGGCTAACTCAAAAGTTTGCTGCTCATGCCACAGCGCCAGTTTGCCTAACAGCGTATCTAACGAACCGGACTCTTCGCCCACCCGCACCAACTGCTGACACAAGGTGGGGAAAAGCGCCTGCTGCCCCAATGCGCTGTGGAAAGTCTGGCCTTGTGCAATCTGTTGCTGCACCCTCTCAATCGCCTGGCGGTAAAATAAATTATCCACCGACAGCGCTGCGGCGTTCAGCCCTTCAATCAGCGTGAGCCCGGCCTGCTGAGTCATGGCCAAAATACGAAATATTTGGCTCAGGCAACCACCTTTGATCAATTGTGCAACCAGCGGCAGGCGCAGCAATACGGCCTGTTCGCGTCTGCGCCAGTGTGGTTGCGGGTGCAGTTGGCGAAAATAGGCAAATAGCGTGCAGCCCAGTATCGCCGCCAGCCAGGGGCCGCCGTGGATCAACAGGGTGGAAAGGTTCAGCAACCCTTGGGTAAACCACGGCAGTGGGGCATCGAAAGACTGGTAGACGCCGGCAAATTCCGGCAGCACCATGACCAACATCAGAATACTCACCAACAGCGCCACTGCGCAGATAAACAAGGGATAACGCAGCGCTTTAACCACTTTCTTCTGCAATTTTTGCTGTGCTTCCTGTTGCTGGGCCAGTTGCAGGCAGCACTCATCCAGGTGGCCGGTCAGTTCCCCGATGGCGATTAACTGGCGGTAGATCAGAGGGAATATGGCGTGTTGCCCGGCGATAACCTCGGAAAACGGCTGGCCTTGCCGTACCTGTTCGCCCACCTCGCGCAGCAGGCAACGCCAGGCTGCGGACGGGTGTTCTGTCGCCAGCAGTTGCAACCCGCTGACCAGCGGCAACCCGGCCTGCAGCAGGGTGGCCAGTTGGCGGGTGAACTGGATCAAGGGCTCTCCGCGCCACTGGCTGGGAGCAATGCGTTTCCCGCTGTTAATTTGGCAGGGTTGCAGTCCTTGTTCGATCAGCCACTGACTAACCCGGTTTTTTTCGCTGCTCATCAGTTCGCCCTGACGCAGTTGGCCCTGCGGGTCAATCGCCTGCCAGAGGAAAAGGCGCAGCGCTTTCATACGGCCTCCTCACCGGCAATGTTGCCGACAATGCGGTACACCTCCTCCAGCGAGGTGACGCCTTGCGAAACCAGCGTTAACCCAGCCTGCAGCAGCGTGGTCTGCCCTTGCTGTCGGGCGATCTCGGCCAGTTGACCAGGAGCCGCTCCCTGCAACAGACCGGCCTGCACCTCCGGAGTGATGGTTAGCAATTCATACACCCCGGTGCGGCCGTAATAGCCGCTAAAACAGTGCTCGCAGCCGTCAGCTTGCCAGGGCAGCAGGGGCGTGGCCCAAATCGCCGCGGGGAAGCGTACCGGTTGGCTGTGCTGATAGCGACAGTGGCTGCAAAGTTTACGCACCAGCCGTTGGGCGATCACCAGCTTCAGGCAAGCGGCAATCAGATAGCCGGGAATGCCCATATGGGTCAGGCGTGTCAGGGTTTCGCTGGTGGAGTTGGTGTGCAAGGTGGATAACACCAGATGACCGGTTTGCGCGGCCTTCACCGCGATCTCCGCGGTTTCCCGATCGCGGATCTCACCGATCATGATCACGTCCGGATCCTGTCGCAGTAAGGCGCGTAAAACGCGGGAAAAATCCAGATCGGTTTTGGCATTAATTTGCGTCTGGTTAACCCCGAACAGGGGGATCTCGATCGGATCTTCGACGCTGCATAAATTACTTTGCGCGTCATTCAACTGGCGCAACCCACTGTACAGCGTGACGGTTTTACCGCTACCGGTCGGGCCGGTGACCAGCATCATACCCTGCGGGCAGGACAACGCGGCGGCGAACTGCGCCAGCGCTGTCGGATCCATTCCCAACCGATCCAGCGGCAGATCCTGGCGCTCGGTTTGCAGGATCCGTAGCACCACTTTTTCGCCGTGCAACGTGGGCAGGGTAGCGATGCGCATCGAGTAACTGGCGTTATCCAATTGCACACTGAGCTGGCCATCTTGCGGCAGGCGACGCTCGGCGATATCCAACTGCCCCATGATCTTCAGCCGGGCAGTGAGGCGGGCGGCGAGCGCAAAAGGCGGTGAGGTTATCGTCTGCAGTACCCCATCAATACGCAGCCGGATACGCAGAGCCTGTTGGTAGGGCTCGAAATGAATATCCGAGGCCCGCCGTTGAATGGCGATGCGCAGCGCCTGATTGATAAACTGGACTACGGGTGCGTCACTGTCATCGTTTAAGCAGGGCATGTCAGGTCCAACTTCTGGAACGTCTTGCGCAGGGCGATCGTCCTGTATTTGACGGTGGTTCAGTTCCAGCTCCAGCCGGGCTGCCGGCCACTGTTCCAAATGAATGCGCTTGCCGGTGGCGAAACGCAGTGCCGACAGCAACGCCTGTGGCGCCTCCTCCGTCAGGGCTACGCTCAGGCTGTGCTGGTCCTCGCTGAGAGCCAGCGCTTGATAGCGCCGGCACAGCGCATGGATTTCGTCGCTGATTGTCGTACTCATGGCGTTGGTGCCGTTGCGGTAGTGTCAAAACGGAAAACTTCCTGACAGGTTTCCTGCAGATTGGCGTTGGCGCTGGTGCATTGGCGTGTCCAACGCGTCAGCCCGCTGGTGTTTTGGGTAGGGGTCAGTGCGACCGTTAGCCCCTGCAGCGTTTGAGTACCGGTCAGCGAGATCACTCCCTGGTTGACCTGGACGGCACTGACATAACGTGAGGCGTCACCGGTCGGGATACCTTGGCTGCCGGCGTTACAACCGGTTGGTGCACCGCTGTCGAGCACGCACAGCTCAACGGCCAGCTTATACGGCGTCATGGTTTGCAGCATGTCGGTCATCGCTGCTTTTTGGATATAGCGCTGGTAGGCGGGAATGCCTATGGCGCTGAGGATCGCGATAATGGCGATCACCACCATCAGTTCGATCAGGGTAAAACCGCGCTGTGTTTCCATCTGTTATTGCCTCCATGTGAATGTGGAAGCAAAGGTAAGCGCACAGGGCGTGAGCTTCGAGCGGGTTATGGCGGTTTTGGGGCGCAGTTCCACAGCAATTTATTAGCATTGCAGAGGAAGGAGAAAAGATGGGGCGAGCTTCGCAATTCTGACGAGAAAATACCTCCCCGGCTGGCCAGGGAGGTCTGGATGGCGGAGATTATTTAAAGCGCATTGACAGATCGAGCGCGGTTACGTGCTTGGTCAGGGCGCCCACCGAGATGTAGTCCACGCCGGTTTCGGCGAAGGTACGCAGGGTTTCGCTGGTCACGTTACCTGAAACTTCCAGTTGAGCACGGCCCTGAGTTTGCGCCACGGCGGTACGCATCATCTCGACACTGAAGTTATCCAGCATGACGATGTCGGCACCGGCGTCCAGCGCCTGCTGCAGTTCATCCAGCGACTCGACTTCTACCTCGACCGGTACGTCGGCATGCAGCCAGAAAGCCTTCTCGACCGCCTTTTTAATCGAACCGGAGGCAATGATGTGGTTTTCCTTGATCAGGAAGGCATCGGAAAGCCCCAGGCGATGGTTACTGCCGCCGCCGCACAGTACGGCATATTTCAGCGCGGTACGCAGCCCCGGCAGGGTTTTGCGGGTATCCAGCAGGCGAGTTTGCGTGCCCTGTAACAGTGCCACATAGCGGCTGACTTCGGTCGCGACGCCGGAAAGCGTCTGTACAAAATTCAGCGCCGTGCGCTCACCGGTCAACAACACCCGCGCCGGACCGGTCAGTTTGCAGAGCGGTTGGTCGGGGATCAGGCTATCGCCGTCTGCCACCAGCCATTCGACCTTCACCTGGTTACCCAGTTGAATGAAGACTTCGTTCAGCCAGCGCTGGCCGCAAAATATGCCGGGCTCGCGGGTAATAATAGTGGCTTCGGCCTGGGTGTCGGCCGGTAATAATTGCGCGGTAATATCGCGTTCGGCATCGACTTCGCCCCCCAGGTCTTCACGCAGCGCCTGGGCAACGGCATAGGGGATATCGCTTTCAATTCGTTCAAGAAGCTCGGTGCGGCGACTGTCGGCACTGTAGCGGCGTGTCGGCATAGAAAACTCCGAAATGGACGGTAATATCGTAGGGGGAACATGCTACTCTGTTGCCGTGACAAGTACCACCGCAGCGCAGTGGTTGCACTGCTAATCAGGCATTAATCCGATGTCAGCGGCGCGGATTACCGGGCACAGTAATATCGCCACAGGCCGTAAAACCGATCCAGGCCCGATATTTGATCGGGATTTAAATCTGGCATCTCTGGAACAACCCGGCAAGCCCGATGACGCTATGCTTGGAACAATGGAAAGGGAGAGGAGTCGCTAATGACGCTGTTTACGCTGTTACTGGTTCTGGCGTGGGAACGTTTGTTCAAGCTGGGTGAGCATTGGCAGTTGGACCATCGCCTGGAGGTGGTGTTTCATCGGTTGCACCGCTTTTCGCTGGCGCAGACGTTGCTGATGACCCTGGCCTGGATGGTGGTGGTCGGCGGGATCCTGTGGCTGGCTCAAGGGCTGTTTTTCGGCGTAGTGACGCTGTTGCTGTGGATCGTTATTGATTTGCTGTGTGTGGGTGCAGGCATCAAGCGCAAACACTATCGTGCCTACCTGAAAGCGGCGCGCCAGGGGGATGTTCATGCCAGCGACCAAATGGCGGAGGAGCTGGCATTGATCCACGGTTTGCCGGTGGATTGCAGCGAAGAGCTGCGCCTGCGCGAACTGCAAAATGCGCTGCTGTGGATTAACTTCCGTTATTATCTGGCACCGCTGTTCTGGTTCGTGGTCTGTGGGCCTTACGGGCCGATCGCGCTGGCGGGCTACTCTTTCCTGCGTGCTTACCAGACCTGGCTGGCGCGCCACAATACCCCGCTGGAGCGTTCGCAGTCGGGTATCGATCATCTGTTGAACTGGCTGGACTGGATCCCGGTGCGGCTGGCAGGCGTGGCTTACGCTCTGTTTGGGCATGGTGAGAGAGCGCTGCCGGCGTGGTTTGCTTCGCTGGGCGATCTCCATTCTTCTCAGTATCAGGTGCTGACGCGGCTGGCGCAGTTCTCACTGGCACGCGATCCGCATATGGATCCGGTGCAGACGCCACGGGCTGCGGTAACCCTGGCACGTAAGGTGACCATGATTATCGTGGTGGTGGTGGCACTGCTGACGATTTATGGCACTTTGCTCTGACGGCAAAATTTGAAAATAAAAACGGGCGCTCAGCGCCCGTTTTTATTGGATGGTCGAAACTTACAGCTTGGCGAAGCAGCGGCGTGCGGCATCGACAGTGCGCTGAATGTCTTCCTTGCTGTGGGCAATGGACATAAAGCCGGCCTCGAAGGCCGAAGGCGCCAGATAAACCCCTTCTTCCAGCATCAGATGGAAGAAGCGCTTAAAGCGTTCGACATCGCATTGCATCACGTCCTGGTAGCTGGTGACAGCAGGCGCATCGGTAAAGAACAGGCCGAACATGCCGCCAACGTGGTTCACCACCAGCGCGACATTTTCTTCTTTCGCCGCGTGTAGCAGGCCGGTTGCCAGCATATCGGTCAGTTCGGTCAGCGTCTGGTGGACACCGACCTGCGAAACCTCGGTCAGACAGGCAAAGCCGGCCGCCATGGCAATCGGGTTACCGGACAGCGTGCCCGCCTGATAGACCGGGCCAGTGGGGGCCAACGCCGCCATCACTTCACGACGGCCGCCGAACGCGCCAACAGGCATACCACCACCGATGATTTTACCCAGACAGGTGAGGTCAGGTTCCACATCGTAATAGGCCTGTGCCCCGGCCAGTGCCACACGGAAGCCGGTCATGACTTCGTCAATAATCAGCAGCGCGCCATACTTGTCGCACAGTGCGCGCAGGCCAGGCAGGAATTCTGGCAGAGGTGGCACGCAGTTCATGTTGCCCGCGACCGGTTCGACGATGATGCAGGCGATCTCGGAAGGGTACTGTTCAAATGCGGTGCGTACCGAATCGAGATCGTTAAAGGTGCAGGTCAGAGTATGTTTGGCGAAGTCGGCCGGCACGCCCGGTGAGTTTGGCTGGCCCAGGGTCAGCGCGCCGGAGCCGGCTTTTACCAGCAGACAGTCGGCATGACCATGGTAGCAGCCTTCAAACTTGATGATTTTATCGCGGTTGGTATAGCCACGCGCCAGACGAATGGCGCTCATGGTGGCTTCGGTACCCGAGTTTACCATCCGCACCATGTCCATGGTCGGCACCAGTTCGGTGACCAGCTCCGCCATTTTGACTTCCATTTCGGTGGGGGCGCCAAAGCTCAGACCGCGCTGCGCCGCTTCGATGACCGCGTTGCGGATCGCCGGGTGGTTGTGTCCCAGTACCATTGGGCCCCAGGAACCGACGTAGTCGATATAGGCTTTGCCGTCGACGTCGAACAGGTAAGCCCCGTCCGCCCGTTCGATAAACAGCGGCACACCGCCAACGCCGTTGAATGCACGCACCGGAGAGTTAACCCCGCCTGGGATTACCTGTTTTGCCTGGGCATACAGACTTTCGGACTTGCTGTGTAAGCTCATAAATCGGCTCCTGGATTCTGTTTTGAATGATTTGACCGCGCTATTCTAGTGAAGTGTTCGCCGATATGAAACGATCACAGTCAGATACCTATTTTGAGGGGCGGTCAGTCAGCAGGTAAGCTAGAATAATCGGCTGGCCTATTTGTATTACATTTAATTCCATTAATGAATAACCCATTATGACTGAATTACAGCAACAGCCGCCGCTAGCGCGTGCCCCACGCCTGAAACGCAGTGACGCGGTGCGTCAGCTTATGCGCCGTGATAAAACCCCGATAGCGATCCTGTTAATGGCGGCAGTGGTGGGAGCCCTGGCGGGCTTGCTCGGCGTGGCGTTCGATAAAGCGGTAGATTGGGTGCAGCAGCAGCGTTTGTCCGGGCTGGCCCAGGTCGCCGATTATTGGATCCTGGTTTGGCCGCTGGCCTTTATTATTTCCGCCCTGCTGGCGGTGCTGGGGTACTATCTGGTACATCGCTTTGCCCCGGAGGCGGGCGGTTCGGGTATCCCGGAGATCGAGGGGGCGTTGGAAGAGCTGCGTCTGGTGCGCTGGTGGCGCGTGATCCCGGTGAAGTTTATCGGCGGCATGGGCACGCTGGGGGCGGGCATGGTACTGGGCCGTGAAGGGCCGACGGTACAAATGGGCGGCAATGTCGGGCGCATGGTGCTGGATATCTTCCGCATGCGTGGCGCCGAAGCGCGTCATTCGCTATTGGCCACGGGGGCGGCGGCTGGGCTTTCTGCTGCCTTCAACGCGCCGCTGGCGGGTATTCTGTTTATCATTGAAGAGATGCGTCCGCAGTTCCGCTATAACCTGATCTCGATTAAAGCGGTGTTTATCGGCGTTATCATGTCGAGCGTGGTATTCCAGCTGTTCAACGGTGAAGGTTCGGTGATTGCAGTGGGTAAGCTCTCCTCGGCACCGATTAACACCCTTTGGCTGTATCTGGTGCTCGGGGCGATCTTTGGTGCGGTGGGCGTCATGTTCAATGCGCTGATTTTCCGCACTCAGGACATGTTCGCTCGTCTGCACGGCGGCAAAATGCGTAAGGTTTTGCTGATGGGCGGCTTGCTTGGCGGCATCTGCGGCATTCTGGGGCTGATCCAGCCAGAAGCGGCAGGCGGGGGCTTTGGACTGATCCCGATCGCAGCGGCAGGTAATTACAGCGTCGGCATGCTGATGTTTATTTTTATCACCCGGGTGATCACCACGCTGTTATGCTTCGGCTCCGGTGCGCCGGGTGGGATTTTTGCCCCTATGCTGGCATTGGGCACGTTGTTTGGTACTGCCTTTGGCCTGGCCGGTGCCCACCTGTTCCCGGCGTACGGCATTGAGGCCGGTACCTTTGCCATTGCCGGGATGGGCGCCCTGTTTGCCGCCACGGTACGTGCGCCCCTGACCGGGATCGTGCTGGTGCTGGAAATGACCGATAACTACCAGCTCATACTGCCAATGATCATTACCTGCCTTGGTGCTACGCTGGTAGCGCAGTTCCTCGGGGGTAAGCCGTTGTATTCCTCAATATTGGCCCGTACCTTACAGCGTCAGGAAGCGTTGCAGACGCGCGAAGCGGCAGATAAAACAGGTAAAGAAAATACAACAAATGCGGTGAATACTTGAACGGAACACTCAGGTATTGGATAATCATTAACATTAATCCGGCCGCCATTGTAGCGACCTGATGCAGAACAATGTTGGGAGTAAAGAGTATGAGTGATGAAACAGCACTGCCCCTGCAATTTACCGAGGCAGCAGCAAGCAAGGTTAAAGTCCTGATTTCTGATGAAGAAAATCCGAATCTGAAGTTGCGGGTTTACATTACCGGTGGCGGTTGCAGCGGATTCCAGTACGGCTTCACTTTTGACGACAAGGTCAACGATGGCGACATGACCATCGAGAAGCAGGGCGTTGCGCTGGTGGTTGACCCAATGAGCCTGCAATATCTGGTGGGCGGTTCGGTCGATTATACCGAAGGGCTGGAAGGCTCACGCTTCGTGGTGACCAACCCGAACGCCAAAACAACCTGCGGCTGCGGATCTTCGTTCAGCGTCTGATCCTGCCTGCAACAGTATAAAACCCGCCAACCTCACCGGTTTGCGGGTTTTTTTATTGCTACCATTCCCATCCTGCTGTCTGACCGCGGGCGGAGGGATTAACGTTCGAGGATAAAAGCGGGAAGTTTCAGGTGCCAGCGAATGGCCGCCAGGCGGATCGCCAGCGTGATGCCCATGCCGAGCATCATCGCCTGCTGCAGCGGCATACCGAAGGTGGCATAGGCCGTAGCATGCACAATGCCGCCGATGATGCAGGCGGTGGCGTAAATTTCAGTTCGCAGGATCATCGGGATTTCCCGCGCCAGCACATCACGGATAATGCCGCCGCCAACCCCGGTGATCACGCCCATACAGATCGCCACCAGCGGACTGGCGCCGGCGGCGAAGGCTTTATTGACCCCGATACCGACGAACACGGCCAGGCCGACGGCATCGAGCACCGGCAGGATCCACTTGGGCAGACGGCGCGGCTGGCGTACCAGCAGCAGCGTCAGCACGCAGGTGATCATGGCGACTACCAGATCGGTCGGATCTTTCACCCAGAATACCGGCCCGTTGGCCAATGCCATGTCGCGGATGGTGCCGCCACCGACCGCCGTGACCACGCCCAGCACCAGTACGCCAAATGGATCCATCCGCAGCTTGCCCGCCAGCAAGACGCCGGAGATGGCGAAAACCGCAGTGCCGAGAATATCCAGCCAAAACACCAGCATTAACGGATCTCCGCCAGTTGGCTGCACAGTTGCTGCGCCGCCAGCATGATGCGAGGGCCGGCGCGGTTGAACCAGTCGCCATTCACCGCAAGCACCGGCACCTGTAATTGCGGTGCCCAGAAGGTTTTCACGCTGGCGATTTCTTTTTGGTCGCCGGTAATGACGATGGCCTGCGGTTGGCGGGCCAGTACCTGTTCGCGGCTGATTTGCGGCCACGGCATACGGCTGTCGGCAAAGATATTCTCTGCGCCACACAACGACAGCACCTGGCTTTGCAAGGTGGCGCCGGAGCTGGTGAACAGCGGCTGGGTACCGAATTGCAGCAGCACCCGTCGTGGCTGACTGTGTGGATATTTTGCTTTCAGCGCAGCAATTTGCTGACGGATCGCGTCTGCCGCCTGATGCGCTTGCTCAGGATGCGGGCTGTATTGGGCCAGGTCATCCAGCCGCTGGGCGATGTCATCAATGGTGGTGGCATCGGCATAAAAGATCGGGATACCAAAAGCGGCGAGCTGATCCAGCACTCGCTGCGGGTTGCCGCCGCGCCAGGCCAGGATCAGATCCGGCTTCAACGCCAGCACTCGCTCCAGATTGATCCCTTGCCAGGAGGCGACTTGTTCCAGCTTCCTGGCCTCTGGTGGGTAGTCGGAATAAGCACTGACTGCCAGCAGGGTTTCGCCCATGCCGGCAGCATAGGCAAGTTCAGTGGTGTTGGGAGCCAGGCTGATCACCCGTTGGGCGGCGCCGGCAGGCAGCGCCATCCATAAGGCCAGCAGCCACAGCAGGGCTGAAAAGCGTCGTGTCACATCAACCGCGCTTAGCCAGGGTTTGCAGCATGGCGTTGACCATCAGCGTAGATTGCTTGGCAGCCACGGTAAGGAACTCGTCAAAACTCATGTGCGATTCACTGTCGGCCACGTCAGAGATAGCGCGCACGACGACAAACGGCGTAGCGAACAGGTGGCAAACGTGCCCGACCGCCGCCGCTTCCATTTCTACCGCGGCCACGGTCGGGAAGGTGGCACGGATGCGGGCCAGCGGCTCGGCGCCGTTAATGAAAGCATCGCCGCTGCAGATCAGGCCGCGTACGGCGTTCAGGTTCAGCTGTTTGATGCAGTCTTCCGCCAGCGCAATCAGCGCGTCGTCCGCCACAAACGCCGCCGGGCAGCCGGCCATCTGACCTGGCTCGTACCCAAAGGCGGTCACGTCGGCATCGTGGTAGCGCACTTCTTCGGACACCACGATATCGCCGACCTTCAGCGTGCTGGCCAGGCCACCGGCGGAACCGGTATTGATCACCAGATCCGGCTTGCAGTGTTCCAGCAGCAGGGTGGTGCCCATGGCCGCAGAAACCTTGCCGATGCCAGACTTCAACAGCGCCACGTCAACGCCGCCGATCTGGCCGGTATAGATTTCACAGCCCGCGCGTTGAAGGGTCTGACGGTTTTCGATTTGATCGCGCAGCAGGGTGACTTCCTGCTCCATTGCGCCGATGATGCCTACTTTCATAAATAACACTCACTGATTGGGTGTGGGAATTTCGCCATAGTCTATCATGGCTCTCATAGAGAGATAATCCGTTGCATATGCCGTCGGGAATTGTTATCACGGGGCAGGGTACAACGGCGGAGAAACAGATGTCCGGGATCGACTTTAAGCAAAAAATCAGCTTCCAACGGCCATTCAGCAAGCCAATTGAAGCCGAGGAAGAATACGATATTGTCCGGCAGTTCGAGAGCGATCGCGGGCGCATCGTCAATTCCGCCGCCATTCGCCGTCTGCAGCAAAAAACCCAGGTGTTTCCTCTCGAGCGTAACGCCGCGGTTCGCAGCCGCCTGACACACTCGATGGAGGTGCAGCAGGTCGGACGGCATATCGCCAAAGAGATCCTCAATCGTTTTAAACAGGACGGGCGAATCGATGAGCTCGGCCTGACAAAACTACTGGATCCCTTTGAAAGCATTGTTGAAATGGCCTGTCTGATGCACGACATCGGCAACCCGCCCTTTGGTCACTTTGGCGAGTCCGCGATTAACAACTGGTTTTCCCAGCGGCTCGATCCCGCCAGCTGCGGCAGCGAGCCGGCCAGTAACGATCGTTGTCAGGTCAGTGCACTGCGTCTGCACGAAGGCGAGAGCGATCTTAACCGTCTGCGCAGCCGCATCCGTCAGGACCTCAGCCATTTCGAAGGCAATGCTCAGGCGATCCGGCTGGTGTACAGCCTGCTGAAACTTAACCTGACCTATGCGCAGGTGGGCTGTATCCTGAAATATACCCGCCCGGCGTATTGGGCCAGTGACATTCCCGTCAGCCATAACTACCTGATGAAAAAACCGGGCTTTTATCTGGCGGAAGAAGCGTTTGTCGATCGGCTGCGGCGCGAGCTGAATATGGGCGAGTTCGACCGCTTCCCATTGACCTATATAATGGAAGCCGCTGACGATATTTCCTACTGCGTGGCCGATCTGGAAGATGCGGTGGAAAAAAACATTTTCACCGTTGAGCAGCTTTACCAGCATTTAACCCAGGAATGGGGGGCAGTGTCGCCGGGCGATTTGTTTGATAAAACCGTGGCCAGCGCATTTCGCAAGATCGATCGCGGTGGCGCGCGACGCAGCAGCGAAGACCAGTTCTTCATGTATTTACGGGTTTTCACCGTGGCGCGGTTGGTCCCGCATGCGGCGCAGCGGTTTATTGATAACCTGGAGGCGGTTTATCAGGGGAACTTTAATCAGGCGCTGCTGGAGGATTCCAGCCCGGCTTACCAATTGCTGAAAATATTCAAAAATGTCGCGTTCAAACACGTGTTTAATCACCCGGAAGTCGAGCAGCTTGAACTGCAGGGGTACCGGGTGATCAGCGGCCTGCTGGATATTTACAGCCCGCTGTTGGCAATGCCGCTGGCGGATTTTACCCTGTTGGTGCAGGAAGACAGCCATCGTGCTTATCCAATCGAAACGCGTCTGTTTCATAAGCTGTCGACCAAACATCGGCTGGCTTACATAGAAGCGATTGAAGGCCTGCAACACCTGTCGCCCGAGCAGTTGGCGATCCGCGAGTATTATTTTCGTGCACGTTTGCTGCAGGATTATATCAGTGGTATGACCGATCTTTATGCTTATGACGAGTACCGGCGATTAATGGCTGCTGAATAATTCATTCAGCTAATAAATATTATTTTAAGCACTTTACTGGACGGCGCGTTATCTATTTCGAGTTTTGTAAAGACGGACAATATTTGTTTACTATTACCAATAACCTGCGCCGGAACTTAGGGGTATTAATACGTTCTGACTATGCACAAAGACCGTAATACTTTCTGAACGACTTTATAAGAGACACACAGATGAAAAAAACCGCATTAGTTCTGAGCGCATTGGCTTTCAGTATTGGTATGGCGATGGGTCCGATGACGGCCAGCGCCGCAGAAACCGCTTCTTCCAGCACTCAGCAATTGCCAAGCCTGGCACCGATGCTGGAAAAAGTGATGCCTTCCGTGGTGAGCATCAATGTTGAAGGCAGCACGACCGTCAACACGGCGAAGATGCCACCGCAATTCCAACAGTTCTTCGGTGAAGACTCACCGTTCTGCCAGGACGGTTCACCGTTCCAGGCTTCGCCGATGTGTCAGGGCGGTGGGCAGGGTGCACCTGGCCAGGGGACTCAGCAGAAATTCCAGGCGCTGGGTGCCGGGGTGGTGATTGATGCCGCCAAAGGCTATGTGGTAACCAATAACCACGTGGTGGATAATGCCAACAAAATACAGGTCCAACTGAGCGATGGCCGTAAATTTGACGCCAAGGTGATCGGTAAGGACCCGCGTTCCGATATCGCATTGATTCAGCTGAAAGACTTTAAAAATCTGACGGCGATCAAGATGGCGGACTCTGAACAACTGCGTGTGGGTGATTACACCGTAGCGATCGGCAACCCGTATGGGCTGGGTGAAACCGCCACCTCCGGCATCGTTTCTGCGTTGGGTCGTAGCGGCTTGAATATCGAGAACTACGAGAACTTTATCCAGACCGATGCGGCAATTAACCGCGGTAACTCCGGCGGTGCGTTGGTTAACCTGAATGGCGAGCTGATTGGCATTAACACTGCCATTTTGGCACCGGACGGCGGCAACATCGGTATTGGCTTTGCCATCCCGAGCAACATGGTGAAAAACCTGACGGCGCAAATGGTCGAATTCGGTCAGGTGAAACGCGGTGAATTGGGCATTATGGGCGCTGAGCTGAACTCTGAGCTGGCGAAAGCGATGAAAGTGGACGCGCAGCGCGGGGCATTTGTCAGCCAGGTAATGCCGAAATCTTCTGCCGCCAAGGCGGGCATCAAGGCCGGTGACGTGATTGTCACCATGAACGGTAAAGCCATCTCCAGCTTCGCGTCGTTCCGTGCGGAAATCGGTACTTTGCCGGTCGGCAGCAAAATGTCGCTGGGTATTATCCGCGACGGCAAACCGATTACCGTGGACGTCACGCTGGAGCAAAGCTCACAGACTCAGGTTGAATCCGGCAATATCTACACCGGTATCGAAGGCGCCGAACTGAGCAATGGCCAGACGGGCAGCCAGAAAGGCGTGAAGGTGGATAACGTTAAGGCCGGCAGCGCGGCTGCACGTATCGGCCTGAAAAAAGGCGACTTTATCCTGGGGGTTAACCAGCAGCCGATCCAGAATCTGGGCGAACTGCGTAAAATCCTCGACAGCAAGCCGTCGGTACTGGCGCTGAATATTCTGCGTGGCGACACCTCGCTGTATCTGCTGATGCAGTAATAGCTAACCAGTCCCAATCAGAGGCACGCTTCGGCGTGCTTTTTTTATTGCGTATGGCATCAGGCCAGGTGCGCGCGAGCCGCCTGGCTGACCAGTTCAATCTCATCCAACAGCTCCAGCCACTCCGGCTCCAGCTCATCATTACTGACGCCCTGACGCAGTTGCTGTTCAAGGTAGAAACACAGCTGTTTCAGGCGGGGTACGCCGCTGTAGCTGCAACTGCCGTGCAGTTTGTGGATCAAATCGAGAATGCCATCATCCGGCGTGCCGTCCAACATCGCTTGTACCCGTCCGCTGACCTGCGGCAGGAAATCGAGCAGCATCTGTAGCAGGTCATGCGCCAGATCGGGCTTGTTCGCGGCCTGACGCAGCGCCAGCGGCCAGTCGAGCGACAGCAGCGGCTGATTAAGCGGCGCTACCGGCTCCGGTTCGCCACTGTAATAACGCGCCAGTACCCGGGTCAGCATCGCTTCGTCAATCGGCTTGGCCAGATAGTCATCCATACCGGCCTGCAACAAATGTTCGCGCTCGCCACTGACCGCATGGGCGGTGACGGCGACGATCGGCGTCGAATTGTGGTGCGGTAGTTGGCGGATCAGCTCGCTGGTACGAATACCGTCAATATTGGGCATCTGGATATCCATCAGGATCAGATCCAGCACGTTGTCGCGCGCCAGTAGCAGCGCTTCTTCCCCACTTTCACACAGCAGGGTCTTTTCCACCTGTTCGGCCAGCAGAGTGCCAATCAGCTTCAGGTTGGCCGGGTTATCGTCGACCGCCATCACCGTCAACGGCAGGCGTTTATGTTCCGGCAGGGCGGTGAGGCGCAGCGGGGTTTCCATACGCAGCAGCGGGAACAGACGGTTGCTGGTGATCGGCTTGATCAGGCAGCCGGCCGCACCTTGCTGTTTAAGCTGTTCGGCATTGATCTGTGACTGAGAGGGCAGCGCCAGAATTACCCGGTCGGCGATCTTCAATGCCGCCAACAGCTTGCTTTCGTGCTGTGCCATATTCTCGCGGAACGGGATCGGCACTCCCACCAGCAGGAAGTCGTAATTTTTCTTCGGTAACTGGGCCAGTGTTGGCGAATGGGTGATCACCAAATGGGTGACGCTCAGCATATTCAGCGTCGCCTGCGCCGCCATCGGGTTGGCTTCGATATAACCCAGGGTCTTGCCTTGCAGATCCGGCAGGTTTGACGGCAGCGACAGCATGCCCTCATGCAGATCAAGAGTGATATGGAACCAGAAGGTCGAGCCGCGGTTCAACTGGCTGTGGAAGCAGATATCGCCCCCCATTTCCTTCACCAGCTTCTGGGTGATCACCAGCCCCAGGCCGGTACCGCCGTGGCGGCGTGAAATACTGGCATCCGCCTGACGAAACGCCTGGAACAGCTGCGACTGCTGCCGTTCGGAGATGCCAATACCGGTGTCATGGATCTGCACTTCCAGTTCCATCTGGCGATCCTGCTGGCCACGTAGCTCGACGCGGATATCGATGTTGCCGGTCTCGGTAAATTTGATCGCGTTGCCCAGCAGGTTGGTAATGATCTGCTGCAGTCGCAGCGAATCGCCAATCACCTGTTCCGGCACGTCGTTGTGCACATCCAGCGTCAGTTCCAGCCCTTTCTCATGGGCGCTGGGGGCCAGCAGCACTATCACTTCGTCCAGTGTTTCACGCAGCGAGAACGGGATATGCTCCAGCACCAGCTTGCCGGCCTCCAGCTTGGAGAAGTCCAGCACGTCGTTGATGATGGTCAGCAGGTTGTTGGCCGAGCGCTCGATGGTTTGCAGATAATCGGTCTGGGTGACGCTCATCTCGGTTTTCAGCATCTGGCGGGTAAAGCCGATCACGCCGTTGAGCGGGGTCCGCAGCTCGTGTGACATGTTCGCCAGGAATTCGGATTTGATACGCGCCGCTTCCTGAGCGCGTTTTTTTGCCAGGTCCAGCTCAACGTTCTGGATCTCCATCTGCTCCAGCGTTTCGCGCAGGTCGGAGGTGGCCTGATCGATATTCTGCTGCATCTCTTCATGGTAAGCGGTGAGCGACATCGCCATCGAGTTGATGCCGTTTTTCAGCATGTGCAGTTCGCCGAGCATAAAGCCTTCGACCCGACTGTCGAGCTGGCCACGGCGGATGCGGTCAACGGTGTTCACCATATTGCGGATCGGGCCGGTGACGTCACGCATCAGGCGGTAAGCAAACAGAATGGCGATACACATGCACAACAGCAGCAGCAGGGTGGAGACAAACACCTCTTTGTATTGCTGCAACCGGACTGACTGCAGATCCAGCTCGATCGCCACATAGCCCAGGCGGTTATCCTGCTGGGGATCGCTGCTGACGGCTTGGTCCGGATATTGGCTCTCCGACAGGATCGGGGTGCGCAGGATCAGCGAGTCGCCACGCCGTGTCAGCATCAGATCGGTGGGGATAGGTACCCCTTTCGGCAACTGCAATTGGGTAAAGTTGTGATGATAATTGGAGGTGACAAACAGATTGTTCTGCGCGTCGAACACCGTAATGGATCGCACGATATCCGAATGGCGACGGTGCAACAGGCTGACCAATTGCCTGACCGACTCACGGCTGCGGAACGTCATGCCGTACTCGCTGGCCACCGCCAGCGGTTCGATAATACTGGCACCGGCATCAACCAGCTGTTCCTGTAATTCATTGTAGCGGTGCACCACGAAGAAAGTGCTGAGCAACAGACCAATCAACAGCGTTGGGGCCAGAATCAGGATCATCATGCGCGCCCGCAGGCTGTATTTGGTCATGGGATTCCAATGTGGGAAAATTGCCGGACAGGCTCTACTTTAAATGAACCGGCACTCGATCGACAAACTATGGCGCACTTCTTTATTCGGCACCGGGCAGTGAGAGTCTCGAAAAACTGTGCGCTGAAACGCCGTATTATCAGAGCGACGGGCTACGCTTAGACTTTGGTTGGTGTGACTTTATTCAGATAAATAGCTTATTAAATCAGTTAATGGTGGGGCTTGCCCTTGAATGGCAGGCTATTCAACCCAATGTTCGGGTATTGGATCTGTTCTGCGGCCTGGGGCTTTTTACCCTGCCGTTGGCGCGACGCGCCGCTGCGGTGGCAGGCATAGAAGGTGTTGCCACACCGGGAGCGAATGGGCAATATAATGCACATAAGAATAGGCTGAGTCACGCCAGCTTCTTATCGTCTTGCGCGTGTGTGAATGTTGGAACGGTTTTCGCATACGGGGCATATTGAGTCAATGGCGCTGTTGATTAACGGTTTGCGCCAGAGGTCGCTGCAAAGTAGGGAGAGGTTATGGTTGCGGTAAGAAGTGCACATCTGAACACGGCTGGCGAATTTGCTCTCGACGAGTGGATTGCCAGCTTGGGGCTACCTAACCCGCAGTCATGTGAGCGATTAGCCGCAACCTGGCGCTACTGTGAGCAACAGACTCAGAATCACCCTAACGCCTCGCTGTTACTGTGGCGCGGGCTGGAAATGGTTGAAATCCTCTCGACCCTTAGCATGGACAACGACAGCATGCGCGCCGCGCTGCTGTTCCCGTTGGTGGATGCCGGTATTGTGGAGGAAGAAACCCTGACCGAAGCCTTCGGCAAGGGCATCACCTACCTGGTACACGGTGTCCGCGACATGGATGCCATCCGCCAACTGAAAGCCACCCAAAACGATTCGATGGCCTCCGAACAGGTCGACAACGTGCGCCGCATGCTGTTGGCGATGGTGGAAGATTTCCGCTGCGTGGTGATCAAGCTGGCGGAGCGTATCGCTCACCTGCGTGAAGTGAAAGATGCGCCGGAAGACGAACGCGTACTGGCGGCCAAAGAGTGTTCGAATATCTATGCACCGCTGGCCAACCGCCTCGGTATCGGGCAACTGAAATGGGAGCTGGAAGATTTCTGCTTCCGCTACCTGCACCCGGACGAATACAAGCGCATCGCCAAACTGCTGCATGAACGCCGCATCGATCGCGAGCAATTTATTGATGATTTCGTCGCTACACTGCGCGGTGCTATGGGCGACGAGGGCATCAAGGCGGATATTTACGGCCGCCCGAAACATATCTACAGCATCTGGCGCAAGATGCAGAAGAAAGCCCTGGCGTTTGACGAGCTGTTTGACGTGCGCGCGGTGCGCGTGGTGGTCGAGCGCTTGCAGGACTGCTATGCGGCGCTGGGGATTGTGCATACCCACTTCCGCCATCTGCCGGATGAGTTCGACGACTATGTCGCCAACCCGAAGCCTAACGGTTATCAGTCGATCCACACCGTGGTGCTGGGGCCGCGCGGTAAAACGCTGGAGATCCAGATCCGTACCCGCCAGATGCATGAAGACGCCGAACTGGGCGTGGCTGCGCACTGGAAATACAAAGAGGGTGCGGTTGCGACAGTGCGTTCCGGCTATGAAGAACGCATCGCCTGGCTACGCAAACTGATCGCCTGGCAGGAAGAGATGGCGGACTCCGGCGAGATGCTCGACGAGGTTCGCAGCCAGGTGTTCGACGATCGGGTTTATGTGTTTACCCCGAAAGGCGACGTGGTGGATCTGCCGGCCGGCTCTACGCCGCTCGACTTTGCCTACCATATTCACAGCGACGTCGGCCACCGCTGTATCGGCGCCAAAATTGGCGGCCGCATCGTACCCTTTACCTACCAGTTGCGGATGGGCGATCAGATTGAAATCATCACCCAGAAGCAGCCGAACCCGAGCCGTGACTGGCTGAACCCGAACCTGGGCTACGTCACCACCAGCCGCGGGCGCTCCAAGATCCACAACTGGTTCCGCAAGCAGGATCGTGACAAGAACATCCTGGCCGGTCGCCAAATGCTGGACAGCGAGCTGGAACACCTCGGCATCAGCCTGAAAGAGGCCGAGAAGCTGCTGATCCCGCGTTACAACATGAATTCGCTGGATGAAATCCTGGCGGCGATTGGCGGCGGGGATATTCGCCTGAATCAGATGGTGAACTTCCTGCAGGGCAAGTTCAACAAACCGAGCGCCGAAGAGCAGGATCGCGAAGCACTGCGCCAACTGGTTCAGCACAAGGCGCCGGCGGCAACTCGCAGCAAGGACAACGGCCGGGTGGTGGTGGAAGGGGTAGGCAACCTGATGCACCACATTGCCCGCTGCTGCCAGCCGATCCCGGGCGACGACATTGTCGGCTTTATCACCCAGGGACGCGGTATCTCGATCCACCGGGCAGACTGTGACCAACTGGTGGATCTGCAGTCGCATGCGCCGGAACGTATCGTTGACGCGGTGTGGGGCGAGAGCTACTCCAGCGGTTATTCGCTGGTGGTGCGCGTGATGGCCAACGATCGCAGCGGTCTGCTGCGCGACATCACCACCATTTTGGCCAACGAAAAGGTCAACGTGCTGGGCGTGGCCAGCCGGAGCGACACCAAAAAGCAGTTGGCGACCATCGATATGGACATTGAAATTTATAACCAGCAGGTGCTGGGCCGGGTATTGGCCAAGCTCAACCAACTGCCGGATGTGATAGACGCCAAGCGACTGCACGGCAGTTAAATCCCCTGGGTCTTTCGAGCCGCATCGTTGTTGGCCAAGCTCCGCGGCTTCAGTTATCGTAGGGGGCGAATATATTCGCCCCGATTGACTCGGGCGCTGCATGCAGCGCCCCTACGTTTCACCTTAATGACTGCTGCCCATTCTTTTGTCAGAGACTTTCATATGACCCAATCTTCTCCGCTGCAACGCTTGCTGAACATCATGAAAACGCTTCGCGATCCGCAGGCCGGTTGCCCGTGGGATCGCAAGCAAACCTTCGCCACTATCGCGCCTTACACGCTGGAAGAAACCTACGAGGTGCTGGATGCCATTGAGCGCCAGGACTATGGCGATCTGCGTGATGAACTGGGCGATCTGCTGTTCCAGGTGGTGTTTTATGCCCAAATGGGCCAGGAGCAGGGGCTGTTTGACTTCGATGAGGTGTGCAATGCCATCAGCGACAAGCTGGAGCGCCGTCATCCGCATATCTTTGGCGAAGCCGATGCTGCGGACAGTGAAGTCGTTGCGGCGCGCTGGGAGCAACTGAAGGCCGGTGAACGCGCCGAGAAAGAGCTGCATTCGGCGCTGGATGATATTCCTCAGGCGTTGCCGGCACTGATGAAGGCGCACAAAATTCAGAAACGCTGCGCCTCGGTCGGTTTTGACTGGCACACCCTGGGACCGGTGCTGGACAAAGTGTACGAAGAGATCGACGAAGTGATGCATGAAGCGCGGCAGGCGGTGGTCGACGAGCAGAAGCTGGAAGAGGAAATCGGCGATCTGCTGTTCGCCACGGTGAATTTATCCCGTCATCTTGGTCACAAGGCAGAAAACGCGCTGCAGGCAGCCAATCGCAAGTTTGAGCGCCGTTTCCGTCAGGTGGAAGAGATCGTCAAACAGCGTGGGCTGCAAATGGGTGAAGCCACGCTGGAGCAGATGGAAGAGGCGTGGCAGCAGGTTAAACGTCAGGAAAACTAATCCGCTGCGGTGCTGTCCTATGAATGTCGCAATGTTGATCGGCGACAAGATTTACCCAAGCTGAAACGGTTAAGCTTTGGGGCATGGTTTGCTGAACCGCGACGTCCCGACAGTAAAACGCCAACAAACTGAAATCTAAGGTGTTTTATGGTTGCTAAAGGGCGGTAAATTGAGATTTTCCGTGCTAACTCATTGTTTTAAAAAGACCACCGAGGGTGTGCCGATAAGGTAAACCCGGATGAACTCCTGAGGGTGACAGACATGATGGACAGTAAAACGATCGTTTGTAGGTCTGAAGAGGTTCGGGTATACTACTTTCCCGTCTTGGTTCTTCCATCGTCTTTAAACCTAAACTCTCAGGTTCAGCATGACAACTAATTATATTTTTGTGACCGGCGGGGTCGTATCCTCTCTGGGTAAAGGCATTGCCGCAGCCTCTCTGGCGGCTATTCTTGAAGCCCGTGGCCTCAACGTTACCATCATGAAACTGGACCCGTACATCAACGTGGATCCGGGCACCATGAGCCCGATTCAGCATGGGGAAGTTTTCGTCACCGAAGACGGCGCAGAAACCGATCTGGATTTGGGTCACTACGAGCGCTACATCCGTACCAAAATGTCGCGCCGCAATAACTTCACCACTGGCCGTATCTACTCCGACGTTCTGCGTAAAGAACGCCGTGGCGACTATCTGGGCGCAACCGTACAGGTTATCCCGCACATCACCAACGCGATCAAAGAGCGTATCCTCGAAGGTGGCGAAGGTCACGACGTGGTATTGGTTGAGATCGGCGGTACCGTGGGCGATATCGAATCGCTGCCGTTCCTGGAAGCCATTCGTCAGATGGCTGTGGAAGTGGGCCGTGAGCACACCCTGTACATGCATCTGACGCTGGTGCCGTACCTGGCCGCTGCCGGTGAAGTGAAAACCAAACCGACTCAGCATTCCGTAAAAGAGCTGCTTTCTATCGGTATTCAGCCTGATGTGCTGATTTGCCGTTCCGATCGCGCCGTTCCTGCTAACGAACGTGCGAAAATCGCACTTTTCTGTAACGTGCCGGAAAAAGCGGTTATCTCCCTAAAAGACGTTGATTCTATTTATAAAATCCCAGGCCTCTTGAAATCTCAGGGCCTTGATGATTATATTTGTAAACGATTCAGCCTCAACGCGCCGGAAGCCAACCTGGCCGAATGGGAGCAGGTAATTTACGAAGAAGCCAATCCGGGCGGCGAAGTGACTATTGGCATGGTCGGCAAGTATGTCGAATTGCCGGATGCCTACAAGTCAGTGATTGAAGCCTTGAAACACGGCGGCCTGAAAAATCGTCTGACCGTGAACATCAAGCTGATCGACTCGCAGGATGTGGAAACCCGCGGCGTAGAAGTGCTGAAAGATCTGGATGCGATCCTGATCCCAGGCGGCTTCGGCTACCGTGGTGTGGAAGGCAAGGTGATGACCGCGCGTTTTGCGCGTGAGAATAACATCCCTTACCTGGGCATCTGTCTGGGTATGCAGGTGGCACTGATGGAGTTCGCCCGCAACGTGGTGGGTATGGAGAACGCCAACTCTACCGAGTTTGTGCCAGACTGTAAGTACCCGGTGGTGGCGTTGATCACCGAGTGGCGTGACGAAGACGGCAACGTCGAAGTGCGTACTGAAGAAAGCGATTTGGGTGGCACGATGCGTGTCGGTGGCCAGCAATGCCACCTGACCGACAATAGCCTGGTACGTCAGATGTACGGCGAACCGACCATTGTTGAACGTCATCGTCACCGCTATGAAGTTAACAACATGCTGTTGAAACAGATCGAAGCCGCCGGGCTGCGTGTTGCCGGCCGTTCTGCAGACAACAAGCTGGTTGAGATTATCGAACTGCCGAATCATCCGTGGTTTGTAGCTTGTCAGTTCCACCCGGAATTTACTTCGACGCCGCGTGATGGTCATCCGTTGTTCGCCGGCTTTGTGAAGGCCGCTGGTGAGTATCAGAAGCGCCAGGTGAAATAAAATATTTGGTAGGCGGCGCGCGGTGAGAACCGCGCGCTGTTTGTCTGGAGTTTTAGTTTAACTTGTACTGAGGAAAACCTAATGTCCAAAATCGTTAAAGTCATCGGTCGTGAAATCATCGACTCCCGCGGTAACCCGACTGTTGAAGCCGAAGTGCATCTGGAAGGCGGTTTCGTAGGTCTGGCTGCTGCGCCGTCAGGTGCTTCTACCGGTTCCCGTGAAGCACTGGAACTGCGTGACGGTGACAAGTCTCGTTTCCTGGGTAAAGGCGTACTGAAAGCCGTTGCTGCAGTAAACGGCCCGATTGCTCAGGCAGTACTGGGTAAAGATGCGAAAGACCAGGCTAACATCGACAAGATCATGATCGACCTGGACGGCACCGAAAACAAATCCCAATTCGGCGCTAACGCCATTCTGGCGGTTTCCCTGGCTGCTGCCAAAGCGGCTGCGGCTTCCAAAGGTATGCCGCTGTATGAGCACATCGCTGAGCTGAACGGCACCCCAGGCAAATTCTCTATGCCACTGCCTATGATGAACATCATCAACGGCGGCGAGCACGCTGACAACAACGTCGATATTCAGGAATTTATGATTCAGCCGGTTGGCGCGAAATCCCTGAAAGAAGCCGTTCGCATCGGTTCTGAAGTATTCCATCACCTGGCGAAAGTGCTGAAGGCCAAAGGCCTGAACACGGCTGTCGGTGACGAAGGCGGCTACGCACCAAACCTGGGTTCCAACGCTGAAGCACTGGCTGTTATCGCTGAAGCGGTAAAAGCAGCAGGCTACGAGCTGGGCAAAGATGTGACCCTGGCTATGGACTGTGCGGCTTCCGAGTTCTACAAAGACGGTAAATACGTACTGGCCGGCGAAGGCAACAAAGCCTTCACTTCCGAAGAGTTCACTCACTTCCTGGAAGACCTGACCAAACAGTACCCAATCGTGTCTATCGAAGACGGTCTGGACGAATCTGACTGGGATGGTTTCGCATACCAGACCAAAGTGCTGGGCGACAAAATCCAGCTGGTGGGCGACGACCTGTTCGTAACCAACACCAAGATCCTGAAAGAAGGCATCGATAAAGGCATCGCTAACTCCATCCTGATCAAATTCAACCAGATCGGTTCTCTGACCGAAACCCTGGCTGCTATCAAGATGGCGAAAGACGCAGGCTACACCGCGGTGATCTCTCATCGTTCAGGTGAAACCGAAGACGCAACTATCGCCGATCTCGCGGTAGGGACTGCGGCTGGCCAGATCAAAACCGGTTCCATGAGCCGTTCTGACCGCGTTGCTAAATACAACCAACTGATCCGTATCGAAGAAGCGCTGGGTTCACGCGCACCGTTCAACGGCCTGAAAGAAGTTAAAGGTCAGTAATAACGGCTTGGTTCGTTGCTAAATAAAAACCCGCTGCGGCGGGTTTTTTTATAGGTGTTATCCAGCGATTTATAATTCCAGTAAGTTATAGTGTGTTATTTATTAGTATATTATTAATTGTTGATTAGGTGTTTTATAACTCTATAATTTAATTATAATAATAAAATTCCTATTTATAAATGCCCTTTTTAATTGCTTTATACTTTTTAGTTACTAGACTGCCAGTAAGGCAGAACTCGGATAGCGGTAAATCTGCCTCAATTCGTTCCCCTATCAATTTGCCGACCCGCAGGCCGGCTGGGCGAGGGCTTGATGCGAAACAGGATTGTGATTGTCGGTGGTGGCACTGGCGGGACTATATTGGCTAATTTACTGGCCGCGAAATTACACCGGGAGATAGTGAATAATAAAGTTGAGTTATTAATGATATCGGACTCCCCGTTTCACTATTATAAACCGGCATTTATGTATGTGGCTTTTAACACCTTCTTCAAGCAGGAATTAACCCGTTCTCAACAAAGCCTGTTACGCCCGGAAATAAAGTTTATTGTCGACAAGGCAGAGCGATTCGATTTATCTCAACGGGTGATCCATTGCCACAGCGGTAAACAGTACCCCTATGATTTTTTGGTGTTTGCCACTGGCTGTGTACCCTGGCCGGATCGTATCGACGGACTGGCGCAGGCGGGCGATCACTTCTACCAATATCAGGCAGCCCGACAGCTGGCGCAAAAGCTGGCGACGATTGAAAAAGGCCGAATTTTTATTACCGTCTCCTTCCCCGAAACGCCTAACGTGCCGCATCAGTGCGGTATTGCACCGATAGAAACCACGCTGATGCTCGATGATTACCTGCGTCGACGCGGGGTGCGTAAGGCGATCGAAATTGTTTATACCTACCCCAGCGTCTCGCAGTTGCTGCGTAACTGTTTGTTTTTGCAACGTCCAACCGCCGAGGCCTTGCCCGGCATCTTCGCGGCGCGTGATATCCGTCATCAGCGTGGGTTTACTCTCAGCCGGGTGGACGCACAGCAGAAAATTGCTTACTCCGCCGAGGGTGAGGAACAGCCGTTCGATATCCTGATGGCTACGCCACCGATCCGCGCGGTTGAGGCGGTGCGCAATACCGGTCTGAGTGAGGGCAACACTGGCGAAGGCTGGCTGCCGACCGACCACCAGACGTTACAGGTTTATGGTCAGCAGGGGGTTTATGTCATCGGTGATACGGTGGATCTGCCGGTCAGCAAGGCCGGTGGCTCTTGCCACAATCAGGCACCGGTAATCGCTGACAATATCGTGGCTGAACTGCGACTGGGCCAGACCGTCAGCCACTACGACGGCAAAGTACAGGCGATCGCTCAAATGGGGCTGCAAGCCGGTATGCCGCTGGTCTATGACTATCGCCATGATGTGCTGCCGACACCGTCAACCAAAGTGGGCGGCATGCTGCGCAACGGCTTTAATCGCGGGCTCTATTGGGCAACGGTACGCGGGCTGATCTAACGGAGGGCCTATGAACGCATCTGAACAACAATCCCTGGCACCCTTGCTGGACAAGTTACAGCCACTGCTGGCCGGTGGGCGGCTCGATAACGTGGTCGATCTGCTGTCGCTGCTGTCGGATCTGGTGGATATCGCCGATAACGCGCTGGTGGAGAAATTGTCCGGCGTGTTTGAAGGCCTGGTGGCTGCGGGGTGGGAAGGGGGAATGGCATTAAAGATGGCGCATACCGAGCTGCAGTCGGATCCCTCACCCGCTAATTTTCGCTCGCTGTATGCCTTGTTGCGTCAGCCAGATACCTTGCTGGGCCTGATGCTGGTGCTACGTACCCTGCAAATCATCGGCCAGCGGGTGCGCAGCGGAGCACTGCCCCCAGAGGTTTAATCGGAATCATTGGAATTGCTTTCACTTACTCAGGAAAGGAGTTGTTATGTCTGCCATCCTCAGGCACGGCTTTGCCACGCGTGCGATCCACCACGGCTACGATCCCCAGCAATATCTGGGGGCGCTCTGCCCACCGGTGTTTATGAGTTCGACCTTTACCTTCCCGACGGCCGAATACGGCGGTGCCTGTTTTGCCGGCACTGAGCCAGGTTATTTTTATTCACGCATTGCCAACCCAACGGTCAACCTGCTGGAACAGCGAATTGCCGATCTGGAAGGTGGGGAGGCGGCGGTGGCTTTTGCCTCCGGCATGGGCGCGATTACCGCCTGCTGCTGGACGCTGCTCAGCCCGGGGGATGAGCTGATCGTCGATGAAACCATTTATGGCTGCACTTTCAGCTACTTCCATCATGGGCTGGCACGTTACGGTGTGAAAGTCACCCACGTTGACCTGACCCGGCCAGAGCGGTTGGCGGCGGCGATAGGGCCGCGTACCCGGCTGGTATATTGCGAAACGCCGGCTAACCCGAATATGCGGCTGGTCGATATTGCTGCGGTCGCCGAGATTGCTCACCGTCAGGGGGCGTTGTTGCTGGTGGATAACACCTATTGCACGCCGTATCTGCAACGGCCGCTGGAGTTGGGGGCGGACATTGTGGTGCATTCCGCCACCAAATACATCGGGGGGCACGGTGACTTACTGGCCGGTCTGGCGGTGACACGTCAGGATCTGGCGCAGGACATCCGTTTGGTCGGGTTGAAAGACATGAACGGTGCGGTGCTGTCGGCACAGGATGCCGCGCTGTTGCTGCGTGGGCTGAAAACCTTGCCGCTGCGTATGGAGCGCCACTGCGATAACGCTCAGCGCCTGGCGGAAATGCTGGCGCAGCATTCGGCGGTGGAACGGGTTTATTATCCCGGTCTGGAAGACTTTCCGCAGTATGCATTGGCGCAGCGGCAAATGGCGCGGCCAGGCGGCATGCTGGCATTTGAACTGAAAGGCGGTATGGCCGCGGGGATCCGCTTCCTCAATGGGCTGGGCCTCATCTTGCGCGCGGTCAGCCTGGGGGATTGTGAATCTCTGGCCCAACACCCGGCCAGCATGACGCACTCGGCCTACAGCGCCGAGGAGCGGCAGCGTCACCATATCAGCGACGGTTTGGTGCGGCTGTCTGCCGGGCTGGAAGATCTGAGCGATCTGCAGGCGGATATCCGTCAGGCTCTGGCTCTGCGCTAACCTGGGTGCCCCCGCCCGGCGGGCAGGGACGGGGGTTACAGTAATGCCGGGGCAATCTCCGCCAGCGCCTGCTCATCCTGCAACAGCGCGCTGCTGCTGGCGATGTCCGGTGCCAGCCAGCGGTCCTGATGATAGGGTGCCACCACTTGCCGCAGCCGCTGCCAGGCACGCTGGGTGCCGTCACCGAAACGGTACTGCTGCAGGAACTCAAAGGCCTGCGCCGCCAGCAGGTATTCAATCGCCAGGATCTGGTTAACGTTGGCCAGCGCCTTATGCAGCCTTAGCGCCGCCCCGGTGCCCAGGCTGAGGTGATCTTCCTGCAGCGCCGAAGTCACATAGTTATCCACCACGCAAGGCTGAGCCAGTTGGCGGTTCTCCGCACACAGCGACGCCGCCACGTATTGAGCAATCATCATGCCCGAGTTTACCCCAGGCTCGCTGACCAGAAATGCCGGCAAGCCGCTGATCAGCGGGTTAATCAGCCGATCGATGCGCCGTTCTGCGATACCGCCGAGTTCGGCGATGGCGATCGCCAGCAGATCGGCGGCCATGGCCACAGACTCACCGTGTGGGTTGGCCTGTGACATCACGCGATAGTTGTCCGGTGTGCCGAGCAACAGGGGATTATCCGTAGTGCCGTTCAGCTCGGTTTCAATCTGTCGTTCAGCATGAGCAATTTGATCGCGGCAGGCACCGTGCACCTGCGGGATTGAACGGATGCTCAGCGCATCCTGGGTACGAATGCCCTTGCTGGCGGCAATCATCTCACTGCCGTTCAATAACATGCGCAAATTACTGCCCACCCGTTGCATTCCCGGGTGCGGCTTCAGCGCCAAAATTTCGCTGTCGAAGGCGGCTATCTGCCCGCCCAACGCTTCAAAACTCATCGCCGCGAGCACGTCCGCCCAGCGGGCCAGCCGCCAAACATCGGCCAGCGCCAGACAGCTTAATCCGGTCATGCACGGCGTGCCGTTGACCAGGCACAGGCCATCTTTGGCGCCCAACTGCGGTGGCACAATGCCTTCCTCCGCCAAAGCCTGGGCTGCGGTGACGAGTTGACCGCGGTAGCTGACTTTGCCCAGCCCAAGCAGCGCGACGCCGACGTGCGCCATATGGGTCAGGTAGCCGACGGAACCCTGCGACGGCACCTGCGGGGTAATCCCGCGGTTAAGCAGTGCCAACAGGGTTTCGACTAGCGGGCGTTGAATACCGGATTTTCCTTGGCTGTAGTTGACGATGGCACAGCAGATAATGGCGCGAGTCTGCTCATCACTCAGTGGTGCACCCACGCCGCAGGCGTGACTCATCAGCGTGTTGCGTGACAGTTGCGACAGCTGTTCGCCGTGCAGCGCCTGATTGCATAACGCCCCCAGACCGGTGTTGACGCCATAGGCGCGTTGTTCACTGACGACAATTTTCTGGACGATGGCCTGCGCATTGTCGATACGCGCCCAGGCAGCGCCAGACAGGCTGAGCGGGGCCTGATACCGAGCCACCGCCACCACGTCCTGCCAGCGTAGCGGCAGGGTGTCTAGGGTGATCGAAGGAGGATAGTGCATGTGGCTCTCCTCAGGCGCGGGCTGCGATCATTGGGCGCGGTTTCTGTACGTTTTCATCCAGCGCCAGACGGCGTTGCACGAAGCGGTTAACATACTCATCGGCCGGGTTGTTAAGAATTTCCTGTGGTGTGCCGACCTGGATCAGTTTGCCGTCTTTAAGGATCGCGATCCGATTACCGATACGCACGGCTTCATCCAGATCGTGGGTGATAAACACCAGCGTCTTGTGCAGCTCTTTTTGCAGCGCCAGCAGTTGATCCTGCATCTCGGCGCGGATCAACGGATCCAGCGCGCTGAAGGCTTCGTCCAGCAAAATGATATCGGTATCGGTGGCCAGCGCACGCGCCAGCCCGACACGTTGACGCATGCCGCCGGAGAGCTGATGCGGGTACGATTTCTCATAGCCCTTCAGCCCGACTGTGTTGATCCAGTGCAGTGCGCGCTCCTGATAGACTTCTTTTGTCTCACCGCGCACTTTCAGACCGTAGGCCACGTTGTCCAGCACCGTCTTGTGTGGCAGCAGGCCAAAGCTCTGGAATACCATGCTGATCTTATGACGGCGGAAGTGCTCGAGCTGCTTCTCGTCGTAACGCAGAATATCTTCACCATCCACCAGGATCTGGCCGCTGGTGGGATCGATCAGCCTGTTGAAGTGGCGCACCAGCGTGGATTTACCCGATCCTGACAGGCCCATGATCACAAAGATCTCACCGGCCTCGATCGACATCGACAGATCGTGCACGCCGATCACGCAGTCGGTTGCTGCCTGGACTTCCTGCTTGGTTTTACCCTGCTCGCTCATGGCCAGCGCCGCAGCCGTTTTGTGGCCGAAGATCTTGTAAACGTTTTTGATTTCGATTTTGTTCATCGGGGTTACCTCGCAACGGCGGAGCGGCCATAAGCCTGAGTGATACGGTCAATGACCACGGCCAGAATAACGATCGCCAGACCCGCCTCCAGTCCCAGGCCGACGTTAAGCGTCTGAATGCCCACCAGCACGTCTTCGCCCAGGCCACGAGCACCGATCATCGAGGCTACAACCACCATCGACAGCGACATCATGGTGGTCTGGTTGATCCCAGCCATAATACTTGGCAGTGCCAGCGGTAACTGCACGCCGAATAGTTTCTGCCAGCGGTTGGCACCAAAGGCGGTGACGGACTCCATCACTTCTTTGTCCACCTGGCGGATGCCCAAGTCGGTCAGGCGGATCAGCGGTGGCGTGGCGTAGATCACCGTCGCCAGGATCGCCGGCACCTTGCCCAGCCCAAACAGCATTAATACCGGGATCAGGTACACAAAGCTTGGCATGGTTTGCATCACGTCCATCAGCGGCATCATTACTGCCCGCACCCGATCGTTACGCGCCGCCAGCACGCCCTGCGGAATACCGATAATCACCGCCAGCAGCGTGGCGACCAGCACCAGAGCCAGGGTTTGCATTAATTTGTCCCACATGCCGGCGGTACCGACCAGCAGCAGCAGACCGACGATCACCACCGTCGGCAGCCAGCGGCGGGTAGCATGCCAGGCCAGGAGCCCAACCACTGCCAACATTAGCCACCAGGGCGTAGCACGCAGCAGGCTTTCGAGGTGGATCACCGCCCACAGCAGGGTGTCGGAGATCTTGCGGAACGTATCGCCATAGTTGTTGACCAGGACATCGACCCAGCGATTGATCCAATCGGCGATGGAGAAGGTAAAGCGATCTGGGAACATAAGTATTACCCCTGTCAGGCCCGAAGCGCACAGGCTTCGGGTTGGTGTTTACTGAATGCCAAAGCGATTACAAGGAGGCTTGAATTTTTTTCGCTGCGTCTTCGCTGACCCACTGTTTCCAGATGTCTGGGTGCTGCTTGAAGAACTCCAGTGCCAGCTTCTCTGAGCTGATGCGTTCCTTGCTCATGCGCGCCAGATTCTGGTTAACCAGATCGAGCGGCAGGTTCACTTTTGACAGCACCTGCGCCAGTTCAGGTGCCTGCTGGTTAAACACGCTGGAAAGAC
Source organism: Serratia myotis (assembly GCF_027474885.1). Classification (NCBI taxonomy): domain Bacteria; kingdom Pseudomonadati; phylum Pseudomonadota; class Gammaproteobacteria; order Enterobacterales; family Yersiniaceae; genus Serratia; species Serratia myotis. The sequence goes on from NZ_CP099707.1 coordinate 800,642, forward strand.
CGACCTTGATGTGAATGTTCTTGTTCACACCCGGTTCGTCCAGTTTCACCAGATCGAGCTGGCCCATGATCGGGGTCGGTGACCAGTAGTAGAACAGGATAGGTTCGCCACGACGGTAGCTGGAGAGAATAGCGGTATCCAGTGCCGGACCGGTGCCTGGGCGGAAGTTGGTGAATTTGTCATCCAGCTTGAATTTCTTCAGGATCGCGGTGTTGTCCAACTCGCAGGTCCAGCCGGCCGGGCAGTTGTAGAAACGGCCTTTGTCCGGCTCTTCCTGATCGCGGAACACCTGGGCATATTTGGCTAAGTCCGGGACACTTTTCAGGTCCGGTGCCAGCGGTTTCAGGTTGCGTTTGGCATCGCCCTCAATCACATAGCGCGGCACGTACCAGCCTTCCACCGCCCCGACAATCGGTGCGCCAACGCTGACCGCTTTGCCGGCTTTTTCGGCCTTGTTCCAGACTTCGCTGCGGCCAATCCACTCTTCGGCGAATACCTGAATGTCGTTGTTGCCCACCGCCTGCTCCATGGTGATGGAGTTACCCGGCAGCGCGTCGGTTTTGCAGTCGTAACCCTTTTGCAGCACGTATTGCATGACGTCGGTCAGCAGCATGCCGCTTTCCCAGTTCAGCCCGGCGAACTTGACCGGCTTGCCGGATTCGCACCAGCCTGCTGCACGGGCGGACAGGCTGCCTGTCATCAGCCCGAGTGCAATAAGCGGTATCCATAATTTGTGTCGTGTTTGCATAATGATACTCCAGTGTAATGACTAAGAGCCCGGGAACGGCGGGCTCATGAGGTTAATACTGGGGGGACGACGTGACGGGTGAACCCCCGCCTTTTTTACGTACCCACAACCAGTAAGCCAGGGTAAGGAAGGCCACCCACACCAGCCCAACGTACAGGGCGATGCGGCTGTCTTCGAAGTAACCGAGCAGGCCAATAACGAACAGCATAAATATCGTTGCCAACGCTGGAGCAACCGGCCACCACGGCACCGGGAAACTCAGTTTGCTGACCTCTTGCGGGGTCAGCGTGCGGCGCATGGCGATCTGCGATAGCAAGATCATCAGCCACACCCAGACGGTGGCGAAGGTGGCAATCGAGGCGATGATCATAAACACCTGTTTAGGCATCAGGTAGTTGAGCACCACGCCCAGCAGCAGGGCCACCGACATCACCAGCACCGTCATCCAGGGCACGCCGTTGTTGGTCAACCGGGTAAAGCTTTTTGGTGCCTGGCCATCCTGCGCCATGCCGTACATCATGCGGCCCGCACCGAAAATATCGCTGTTGATGGCAGAAATCGCGGCGGTGATCACCACCACGTTCAACACGTTGGCGGCGGAGCTGATCCCCAGATTGCTGAAGATCTCAACAAATGGGCTGCCGTTCTGACCGATGCTGTTCCACGGATAGATAGCCATCAGTACCAGCAGCGTCAGCACATAGAACAGCAGGATACGAATCGGAACCGCATTGATCGCCTTCGGCAGAACCTTCGCGGGGTCTTTTGCCTCGCTGGCGGTGATACCGATGATCTCAATGCCGCCAAAGGCGAACATCACGACCGCCAATGAAGCGACCACGCCGCTGAAGCCGTTAGGCATAAAGCCGCCGTGTTCCCACAGGTTACTGATACCGGTGGCGTGCTGAGTCTGGCCGAAACCAAACAGCATCACTGCCGCACCGCCGATGATCATCGCCACAATGGCCGCAACCTTGATCAGCGACAGCCAAAACTCCATTTCACCGAACACTTTCACGCTGCACAGATTGAGCGCGCCGATAAACATAATAATGCTGAGTACCCACACCCATTGGGCGACGTCCGGGAACCACAGCCCCATATAGATGCCGAAGGCGGTCACGTCCGCCAGGGCGACAATCACCATTTCGAAGGTATAGGTCCAGCCGGTGAGAAAACCGGCCAGCGGGCCGAGATAGTGACTGGCGTAGTGGCCGAACGAACCGGAAACCGGCTGGTGTACCGCCATTTCACCCAGCGCGCGCATCACCATAAACACCGCCGCGCCGCCCACCATATAGGCCAGCAGCACCGCAGGACCGGCCAGTTGTATCGCCCCGGCGGAGCCATAAAACAGACCGGTACCGATGGCGGAACCGAGTGCCATAAAGCGGATATGTCGCGCGTTTAATCCGCGTCTGAGTTGTGTTGTTTCGTTATGCATGTTGCTTCCCGTCGAGTTTTTACGGCAGAACAGGCACGCGCTATCCGCACCGGGCGGAACGCGCCCGGTGGGACAGAACAAACTGCGTGGTAGGGTTTATTTATGCCTGGCTAGGCAGCAGCGCTGCAGGCATCAACGAGGTCAGATGACCGGCCGCCAACAGCAGGCTGGCGGCTTCAATGTCGGGGGCGAAGAAACGATCCTTGTCGTAGTAACTGACTTGCTCGCGTAGCACCCGACGGGCCTGTTCCAGACTTTCGGTGGTTTTCAGCCCTTTACGCAAATCCAGTCCCTGACAGGCAGCCAGCCATTCAACGGCCAGAATGCCGCGCACGTTATCGGCCATCTCCCACAGGCGGCGACCGGCGGCCGGTGCCATGGAAACATGGTCTTCCTGGTTGGCGGAGGTTGGGATGCTGTCGACGCTGGCCGGATGCGCCAGTGCCTTGTTTTCGCTGGTCAGCGCCGCGGCGGTAACCTGAGCAATCATAAAGCCGGAGTTCACCCCGCCGTTGTCCACCAGGAACGGTGGCAGTTGCGACATGTGCTTATCCATCATCAGCGAGATGCGACGTTCGGACAACGAACCGATTTCGGCAAACGCCAGCGCCAGATTGTCGGCAGCCATCGCGACCGGCTCGGCGTGGAAGTTACCGCCGGACAGCACGTCACCCTGCTCCGCGAACACCAGTGGGTTGTCGGAGACGGCGTTGGCTTCGATTTCCAGTACTTCGGCGGCCTGGCGGATTTGGGTCAGGCAGGCACCCATCACCTGCGGCTGGCAGCGCAGGGAGTACGGATCCTGCACCTTGTCGCAGTTGCGGTGTGAATCGGACACTTCGCTGCGTTCACCCAGCAGGTGGCGGTAAGCGGCGGCGGCGTCAATCTGGCCGCGCTGGCCACGCACGGCATGAATACGCTCGTCGAACGGGCTGCGTGAGCCCAGCGCGGCTTCCACCGTCATGCTACCGGTGACCGTTGCTGCGGCGTACAGATCTTCTACATCAAACAGGCCACGCAGGGCGAAGGCGGCGGAAACCTGGGTGCCGTTCAGCAGCGCCAGGCCTTCTTTGGCCGCCAACGTCAGCGGTTTCAGGCCCGCTTTGGCCAATGCTTCGGTGGCGGGCAGCCATTCGCCCTGATAACGGGCCTTGCCTTCACCCAGCAGCACCAGACTCATGTGCGCCAGCGGTGCCAGGTCGCCGGAGGCGCCAACGGAGCCTTTCAGCGGGATATGCGGGTAAACTTCAGCGTTGACCAGCGCCATCAGCGCCTGGATCACTTCCAGACGGATGCCGGAGAAACCGCGCGACAGGCTGTTGATCTTCAACACCATAATCAGACGCACCAGGCTATCGTCGGTTGGCGCACCGACACCGGCAGCGTGGGACAGCACGATCGAACGCTGCAGATTTTCCAGATCTTCGCGGGCGATGCGGGTGGATGCCAACAGGCCGAAACCGGTGTTGATACCGTAAGTGGTGCGGTCTTCTTCAACGATACGCTCTACCAGGGCGACGCTCTGCTGGATGTCGGCGTAGGCATTGTCGTCCAGTGTCAGGGTGACCGGGTGTAGGTAAACTTCACGCAGTTGCGCCAGCGTCAGGTGGCCAGGGCGAATAGTCAGCGCTTTCATGCTTTGTCTCCTTGAGTCGCAGCCACCATCGGCAGGTTCAACCCTTGCTCGCGGGCGCATTCAATGGCGATGTCGTAACCGGCATCGGCATGACGCATCACGCCGGTGGCCGGGTCATTATGCAATACGCGGGCGATGCGTTCTGCGGCTTCATCGGTGCCATCACAAACGATAACCATCCCGGAATGCTGGGAGAAGCCCATGCCGACGCCACCACCGTGGTGCAGAGAAACCCAGGTCGCGCCACTGGCGGTATTGAGCAGGGCATTAAGCAGTGGCCAGTCGGAGACGGCGTCTGAGCCGTCTTTCATCGATTCGGTTTCACGGTTCGGGCTGGCAACGGAACCGGAGTCCAGATGGTCACGGCCGATCACTATTGGTGCGGAAAGTTCGCCGCTGCGGACCATTTCGTTGAACGCCAGACCCAGCTTGGCGCGCTGGCCCAGACCGACCCAGCAGATACGTGCCGGCAGGCCCTGGAAGCTGATGCGCTCGCGCGCCATATCCAGCCAGCGGTGCAGATGCTCGTCATCCGGGATCAGCTCTTTAACCATGGCATCGGTTTTGTAGATGTCTTGCGGATCGCCGGACAGTGCAGCCCAGCGGAACGGACCAACACCGCGACAGAACAGCGGGCGGATGTAAGCCGGTACGAAGCCCGGGAAATCAAAGGCGTTGCTGACGCCCATTTCTTTCGCCATCTGGCGAATGTTGTTGCCGTAGTCGAAGGTTGGTACGCCCATTTTCTGGAACGCCAGCATGGCTTCGACGTGTTCGGCCATCGACTGCTTGGCGGCGATCACCACCTGAGCCGGTTCGCTCAGCGCACGCTGACGGTATTCTTCCCAGCTCCAGCCTTTAGGCAGGTAGCCGTTCAGCGGATCGTGGGCGCTGGTCTGGTCGGTGACCATGTCCGGACGCACGCCGCGGCGTACCAGTTCCGGCAGAACATCTGCTGCGTTACCGCACAGGGCGATGGAGATGGCTTTGCCTTCGGCGGTGTATTTCTTGATGCGGGCCAGTGCGTCGTCCAGATCCACCGCTTGTTCATCGACATAGCGGGTTTTCAGACGGAAATCGATGCGGCTCTGCTGGCATTCGATGTTCAGCGAGCAAGCGCCTGCCAATGTCGCGGCCAGCGGCTGTGCGCCACCCATGCCACCCAGACCGGCGGTCAGCACCCAGCGGCCCTGCAGGCTGCCGTCATAATGCTGGCGACCCGCTTCCACGAAGGTCTCGTAGGTGCCCTGGACGATGCCCTGGCTGCCAATGTAGATCCAGCTGCCGGCGGTCATCTGGCCGTACATGGCCAGGCCTTTGGCGTCCAGTTCGTTAAAGTGTTCCCAGGTTGCCCAGTGAGGCACCAGGTTGGAGTTGGCGATCAGTACGCGTGGCGCGTTGCTGTGGGTTTTGAATACCCCAACCGGTTTGCCGGACTGCACCAGCAGCGTTTCGTCGTCTTCCAGGGTTTTCAGGGTGGCGACAATTTTGTCGTAGCAATCCCAGTCACGTGCAGCGCGGCCGATACCGCCGTACACCACCAGCTCGTGCGGGTTCTCCGCCACTTCAGGATCGAGGTTGTTCATCAGCATGCGCAACGGCGCTTCGGTCAGCCAGCTTTTTGCATTTAATTTTGTGCCGCGTGGCGCGCGTACTTCGACATTGCGAACTTTGTTATTTGCAGTCACAGCATTTTCCTCAAACAGTATTGGAGCAGATCCCATAACGCGGTGGGGTGAATCACCACGCCATAACAATGCGTAGGGTTTATTAACATATACTTGTATGTACAAGCATATGCAACACCGACCAGTGGATGCCAAAAATGGCATAAGAGAAAGTTATTATTGTTGTTAATCAAATTGATACGGATTTATTGGGCGTTATACTCATTAGCCTGACAGGGGAGAACAGTGAGCTATTCAACAAAAATGAATTAAAAATGGGTCAATTTTGAGCGTCCAATCACAATAATTTTACATACCTATTACAAGTTAGGCGCTGTGATAAAAAAGTCCTATCGCTGGAAGAAAAACGCCCGCCAGAGGGCGGGCATTTTTCTTTATGCCGCAGGCTGTAACACCGCCCGGCGGGTCATTTTGAATACCGTGGCGATAGCGGCGATCAACGCCGGCACGCACAGGAACATCAAAATACTCTGCACTTCCCACTGCATGGCCAGCAACTGCGCCCCCATCATGGTGCCCGCCACGCCACCAAAGCGGCCGATGCCCTGCATCCAGGCAATGCCGGTTGCACGACTGTGGGTCGGGTAAAAGGTCGCTGCCAGCGTTTGCAGGCCGGACTGCGCCCCGTTCATGGTGATCCCCATCAGGAAGATAAAGGTGCCCAGCAGCACGATATGGCTGTCTTCGGTCGCCATCGCCACAATCAGCAGCGCGGTAATGACAAAGCCGCTCGACACCACCTTATGGGCGTTCCAGCGGTCCATCAGCCAGCCGGCCACCAGAATGCCGAGGGTCCCGCCGAAGGTGAACAACGAGGTCAGGATCGCCGACTGCTCCAACTGATAACCCAGACCCTGCATCAGGATCGGCATCCAGCTCAGTAAGACGTAATAAATCACCAGACCCATAAAGTAGGTCAGCCACAGCATCAGCGTGCCGGTCAGATAAGGCCGGGTGAACAACAGGCCGACGCTGGTTTTTGATTTCGCCAGTGGCTCTTCATACAGATAAAAACGCGAGACGTTATCGAGATCCTGGCTGACAAAGCGCTGGGCGATGCGTTTGATTTTGAGCGTCTCTTTGCCGCGGTTAACCATGTACTTCACCGACTCCGGCAGGAACAGGATCAACAAGACCGTCAGCACCAGCGGAGCTATCGCCCCCAGCAACAGCACGCTGTGCCAGCCATAGGCCGGGATCAGCCACGACGAAATGGCGCCGCCGCCGGCCGCACCCAGTGGGAAACCGCAGTACATGGTGTTAATCGCCATCGAACGGCAGCGCTGCGGCGCATATTCGGAAATCAGCGTGATGGCGTTCGGCATTGCCGCACCCAGCCCCAGGCCGGTGAGAAAACGCCATAGCGTCAGACTGTTGAGCGATCCGGCATAGGCAGTAGCCAGACTCGACAGGCCGAAGAACAGGCACGAAAACACCAGCACCCGTTTGCGGCCGATACGGTCGGAGATCGGCCCGGCAACCAGTGCACCGAGTGACAGCCCCAACAGGGCGGCGCTCAGCACCGGGCCGAGATCCTGCTTCACGATGCCCCAGTCTTTGGCGACCGAAGGGGCGATATACCCCATTGCCGCAGTGTCAAAGCCATCAATGGCCAGGATCAGGAATCCCAAAATGATCAAGGTCCAGTGAAACAGCGAGAATTTGCTGTCGTCGATGGCCTGTTGAATATTCAACTCGGTGGAATGAGCCATGGCACCCTCTAAACGCAGATATGATTGTGGTGAATGAACCGCCGGAACTGACGTCCGACTTGTGCTTGCCTGTATATACATCTGCGTGTGAGCGGTTTATGTCAAATATATTTATCTTATACGTTAATTAAATGTTGTTTTTGCGAAGCAGATTACACCGTCAATGCAAGGGGATGGCACAGTAAGCGAATTAAAATGAAGCCGATAGCCGGTGAGATAAGCTGCCGATAGCGCGGAGGATAAAATTTAATACAATTTCGCCTGTTTGGTCACCGGGCCGGAATCTGCGATAATCCCTTTTTACCTTTCCAGATTGAGAAACCGATGCAGTACCCGATTAATGAAATGTTCCAAACCTTGCAGGGCGAAGGCTTTTTTACCGGCGTTCCGGCCATTTTCATCCGCCTGCAGGGCTGCCCGGTAGGATGCAGCTGGTGCGATACCAAACATACCTGGGAAAAGGAAGCCAATCGGGAAGTTGATATGCAACGGATTCTGGTTAAAACCGAAGAGAGCGATGCTTGGGGCAGCGCCAGTGCCGAGCAGTTGTTGGCCGTCATGCGCCAGCAAGGTTATACCGCGCGCCACGTGGTGATCACCGGCGGTGAGCCCTGCATTTACGATCTGACTCCGCTGACCGAGTTACTGGAAGATCACGGCTACGGCTGCCAGATTGAAACCAGTGGTACTCACGAAATTCAATGCTCGGCGAAAACCTGGGTGACGGTTTCACCCAAGGTGAATATGCGCGGTGGCATGAAGGTGTTGAGCCAGGCTTTGCAACGTGCTGATGAAGTGAAGCATCCGGTCGGACGCGAGCGTGATATTGAAGCGCTGGATGCGCTGCTGGCGACGCTGCATGATGAGAAACCGCGGATTATCGCGTTGCAGCCGATCAGTCAGAAGGAAGAGGCGACCCGCCTGTGTATTGAAACCTGCATTGCGCGCAACTGGCGCCTGTCGATGCAGACCCATAAGTATCTGAATATTGCCTAAAATTCAGGGCGCCATCGGCGCCCTTTCTTTAACCTTTATACACGCATCCCGCGGTACAGGTTTCTTTCACCATCACCGCAGTCAGTTCCGGCAACTGGGGTTTGAGCTGCTGCCAAATCCAGGCGGCGAGAACTTCGCTGGTGGGATTTTCCAATCCTGGAATATCGTTTAGATAATTGTGATCCAGGCGCTCCCAGATAGGGGAGAACACGGCTTTAAGCTCGGCGAAATCCATCACCCAACCGGTGTGTGCATCGACTTCACCGGTCACTTCCAGACGCACCATAAACGAATGCCCGTGTAGACGACCACATTTATGGCCCTCCGCGACGTTCGGCAAGCGGTGTGCGGCTTCAAACTGAAAATCTTTAAACAGCGTGGTTGCCATTATTACGGCCTCATTGACTCAAAAACCGCCGAAGTTTACCGGAAATGGAGCCTGCTTGCCATTTATACCGCTTTGGTCTACCGCCAGCCGCCGCAAAGCGGTCTTAACACTTTTTTTGTTTGGTCATTGATAGACCTATCGGTTGGGGTAATGAGTGGTAAATGCGAGTCATTCAATAAGCTTCAAAAAAACAGGTTTATTTTCATAGGGATAAAAAATACACCTTAACGCTTTAACTGCTAACCCTTACCAGAAAAACCGCTTAGTCATTTTAGTTATTATTTATGGCTATCCCTTATTTAATCGTTGCTAATCTGCTCGGTAACCTTACAAACTATCCTGATCTTTTCAGCACCACGGACTGAACGAAAAGACAGCGACTGACATTGGCGAGCACCTGGCTGGATAGGTGCCAAGTATAGGAAATAAGTACTGCAATGACGACTCAGGCACCTCCAACATCTTTGCTCCCGCTGACGCCCGAACAGCTGGCACGCCTGCAGGCGGCGATTGGTGAATATTCACCAACGCAGCTGGCGTGGCTGTCAGGTTATTTCTGGGGAATGGTTAATCAACAGCCTGGCGCCGTAGCCATTGCGCCGGTGGCCTCGGCTGCCGCCAGCATTACGCTGATCTCCGCGTCGCAAACCGGTAATGCACGCCGTCTGGCAGAACAGCTGCGTGACGATCTGTTGGCCGCCAAATTGAGCGTCACCCTGGTGAACGCCGGTGACTACAAGTTCAAGCAAATTGCCCAGGAACGTTTGCTGGTGATAGTCGCCTCCACGCAGGGGGAAGGTGATCCGGCGGAAGAGGCGGTTGCGCTGCATAAATTCCTGTTCTCGAAGAAAGCACCCAAACTCAACGAGACCGCGTTTGCGGTATTCGGGTTGGGAGACACTTCCTACGAAAACTTCTGTCAGTCGGGGAAAGACTTCGACGGCAAACTGGCCGAACTGGGTGCCGAGCGCCTGGTCGAGCGGGTTGACGCCGACGTGGAATATCAGGAACTGGCCACGGCCTGGCGTAAACAGGTAGTGGAAGTGCTGAAAGCACGTGCCCCGGCTGAAAACGCTGCACCGGGCCAGCTTGCCAGCGGCGCGGTTGATCTGCTCGACAGCAGCCCATACAGCAAAGAACAGCCGCTGACCGCGCAACTGGCGGTGAAGCAAAAAATTACCGGCCGTGCGTCAGACAAAGACGTGCGCCATATCGAGATCGACCTGGGCGATTCTGGCCTGCGTTACCGACCGGGTGACGCGCTGGGTGTATGGTTCGATAACGATCCTGCGCTGGTGGATGAGCTGGTGCAACTGCTGTGGCTGAAAGGCGACGAGTCGGTGGAAGTGGAAGGTAAAACCTTGCCGCTGGCGCAAGCGTTGCGCAGCCATTTTGAGCTGACGCAGAACACCACGCTGATTGTCGACAAATACGCGGCCCTGTCGCGTGATGAGAAGTTGATCGGCCTGCTGGCGGATAAAGCGGCGCTGCAGCATTACGCGCACAACACGCCGATTGTCGACATGGTGCGTCAGGCCCCGGCCGATCTCAACGCCGAACAGTTGATTGCTTTACTACGTCCGCTGACGCCGCGTTTGTATTCCATCGCTTCCTCGCAGGCTGAGAACGAAAACGAAGTGCACGTTACCGTCGGTGTGGTGCGCTACGACATCGACGGCCGCGAACGTGCCGGTGGCGCCTCCAGTTTCCTGGCCGATCGTCTGGAAGAGGACGGCGACCTGCGGGTCTTCATCGAACATAACGACAACTTCCGTTTGCCGGCCAACCCGGAAACGCCGGTGATCATGATTGGTCCGGGTACCGGCATTGCGCCGTTCCGTGCCTTTATGCAGCAGCGTGATGCTGACGGTGCCGGTGGCAAGAACTGGCTGTTCTTCGGCAACCCGCACTTTACCGAAGATTTCCTGTATCAGGTCGAATGGCAGCGCTATGTGAAGGACGGCCTGCTGACTCGCATCGATCTGGCCTGGTCACGCGACCAGCAACATAAAGTCTACGTGCAAGACAAACTGCGCGAACAGGGCGCTGAAGTGTGGCGTTGGATCCAGGAAGGCGCACACATTTATGTCTGCGGCGATGCAAACCGCATGGCGAAGGACGTGGAAAATACATTACTGGAACTGGTGGCCGAGCACGGTGGTATGGATGCCGAGCTGGCGGATGAATTTTTAAGTGAGCTGCGCCTTGAGCGCCGTTATCAGCGAGATGTTTACTGATGAGTGATAAACACCCGGGGCCTCTGGTGGTTGAAGGCAAATTGGCCGATGCCGAGCGTTTGAAGAAAGAAAGTAACTTCCTGCGCGGCACCATTGCTGAAGATTTGAAGGACGGCCTGACCGGCGGTTTTACCGGTGACAACTTCCTGCTGATCCGTTTTCACGGCATGTACCAGCAGGACGACCGTGATATCCGTGCCGAACGCGCCGAGCAGAAGCTGGAGCCGCGTCACGCGATGATGCTGCGTTGCCGTCTGCCGGGGGGGATTATTTCCCCGCAGCAGTGGCTGGGCATTGATAAGTTTGCGCAGGAAAGCACGCTTTACGGCAGCATTCGTATCACCAACCGTCAGACCTTCCAGTTCCATGGCATTTTGAAGGGCAACGTGAAGCCGGTTCACCAACTGCTGGGCCGACTGGGCCTGGACGCGCTGGCTACCGCCAACGACGTCAACCGCAACGTGCTTTGTACCTCCAACCCGGTAGAGTCCGAGCTGCATCAGGAAGCCTACGAGTGGGCGAAGAAGATTTCTGAACATCTGCTGCCGCGTACCCGCGCTTATGCAGAAGTGTGGCTGGATCAGGAAAAAGTGGCGACCACCGACGAAGAGCCAATCCTCGGTGCTACCTATCTGCCGCGCAAATTTAAAACCACGGTGGTGATCCCGCCGCAGAATGACGTTGATCTGCACGCTAACGACATGAACTTCGTTGCGATCGCCAAAAACGGCAAGCTGGTGGGCTTCAACCTGCTGGTGGGCGGTGGTTTGTCGATTGAACACGGCAACAAGAAAACTTATGCCCGCCAGGCCAGTGAATTCGGCTATATCCCGCTGGAACACACGCTGGCCGTCGCGGAAGCGGTAGTGACCACTCAACGCGACTGGGGCAATCGTACCGATCGCAAGAACGCCAAAACCAAATATACGCTGGAGCGTGTCGGGGTCGACACCTTCCGTGCTGAAGTGGAAAAACGGGCAGGCATCACTTTCGAGCCAATCCGCCCATACGAATTTACCGGTCGTGGCGATCGCATCGGTTGGGTGAAAGGCATTGATGATCAATGGCACCTGACGCTGTTTATCGAGAATGGTCGATTGTTGGATTACCCAGGGCGTCCGCTGAAAACCGGCGTTGCCGAGATAGCACGGATCCACAAAGGGGATTTCCGTCTGACCGCCAACCAGAACCTGATCGTCGCCGGCGTGCCGGAAAGCGAGAAGGCGAAGATCGAAGCTCTGGCACGGGATCATGGTCTGATCGACGACGGGATCAGCGTACAGCGTCAAAACTCGATGGCCTGCGTATCTTTCCCAACCTGCCCATTGGCAATGGCAGAGGCTGAGCGTTTCCTGCCGGAGTTTGTCACCAAGGTGGAAGGGATCCTGCACCGGCACGGGGTAGGTGACGAGCACATTGTGCTGCGCATCACCGGTTGCCCGAACGGCTGTGGTCGTGCGCTGTTGGCGGAGATTGGTCTGGTAGGTAAAGCGGTTGGCCGCTATAACCTGCATCTTGGCGGTAACCGGGAAGGCACGCGTATTCCGCGCATGTATCGCGAAAATATTAACGAAGAAGAAATTCTGCGAGAGATTGACCAACTGGTGGGCCGTTGGGCCACCGAGCGCACGGCAGGCGAAGGCTTTGGTGATTTCACCATCCGCGCCGGTGTGGTCCGGCCGGTGGTTGATCCGGCACAGGATTTCTGGGACTGACGCCATTTGGCCCCGCTGTCACAGGGGGCTGGATCTGCGCGGTATGATTCAAGTATCAGGAGGCAGGCAACATGGCTGAATTCAATCTGGCAGAGCTGAATGCGCTGCCCAAGTCTGGGCAGGCGTTGGCACTGGCGGTGGTTAATGGTCAGTTGGAGACACTTTCTGCCGAGCAACGTGTGGAATGGGCGCTGGAACATCTGCCGGGCGAGTTTGTGCTCTCTTCAAGCTTTGGCATTCAGGCGGCGGTGTGCCTGCATTTGGTCACCAGGATCAAGCCGGATATCCCGGTGATCCTCACCGATACCGGCTATCTGTTCCCGGAAACCTATCAGTTTATCGACCAGTTGGCTGACAAACTGAAGCTGAACCTGCAGGTGTTCCGCGCCGAGCAGTCGCCTGCCTGGCAGGAGGCACGCTATGGCAAACTGTGGGAGCAGGGCGTTGAGGGCATAGAGAAGTACAACCAGCTTAACAAGGTTGAACCGATGAACCGCGCGCTGGAAACCCTGGGCGGACAGACCTGGTTCGCCGGCCTGCGCCGTGAGCAATCCGGCAGTCGCGCTCATTTGCCAGTGTTGGCGGTACAACGCGGGGTGTTCAAGATCCTGCCGATTATCGACTGGGACAACCGCAAAATTTATCAATACCTCACCGAGCACGGCCTGAGTTACCACCCGCTGTGGGAGCAAGGCTATCTGTCGGTAGGGGATACCCATACCACGCAGAAATGGGAACCGGGCATGAGCGAAGAAGAAACCCGCTTCTTCGGTCTGAAGCGCGAGTGCGGCCTGCACGAAGGCTAATACCCTATTAAACCGGCCAAGGGCTCAGCATTTGCTGGGCCCTTGTTAATTCAGCAACATATGCCGCCAGAGTGCCGCACCGATATCTTGGCGGGTATGCAAAATAAGTAGAATATCTACGCGATTTTCTGTCACTTCATACAGCGTTCGGTAGTCGTGACGATCCAGTCGCTCACGTACCGCCAGCCCAAATTCAGCTAACTGAACGTTATACCGGCAGCGTAGCGGATCAAGGCGTAAATGTTGGAGAGTATCGGCAAACAGTGAGTCAACGAATCTTGCTGAGCCTTGTGGGCCAAGAGTGGAGGCCTTAAAGGATTCAATATCGCTGAGGCACTGCAATGCTGTATTCGTAAGGTGAACATCATACATGGTGGTGATCCTTACCCCCGTGATGCGCGTAACCTTTGTAATGCCTCTTCAGCAGAAAGTGTTCTGCCTTCGGTGACATCCTGTTTTGCCTTCAAGGTCAGTTTCAGCAACGCATGCGTTTGCCGTTCTCGTTCCCAAGCGGCGAGCTCTTCCTGGCGCTCGGCTGCAGTTTGAACGAATAATTCAGCGGTTCCATTTCTCGTCACCCAAACACCTCCCTCGAAATTTTCGGGAGAGCCGAGGCTTTCCCGCGTCGCTTTCTGCGACAGGGTCTTTTGCGTGCTCATCAGTAGGGCTCCTGCTGCGTATTCCTGGCAACAGTATACTCAGTCGAGTACTGGGGTACAAAATTTGTACTGAATTTTGCCCCCGATACGACTACTTCTTCTTGGGTGTTTTTACCGGGTGTGCCTGTGCCAGCTCTTTGAGCAGCGGCAACAGGATCTGCACGCTCTCGCGGCTGCGCTTGTCGATCCGCCCTGGCAGATTACGCTCCAGGTATTGCAGGTTATCGTACTGCGGGCGATGCCAGCTCACGCCCTGTGGGAAATGCGGGCTGACGGCGCGTTGTTGATAGCCGTCTTTATCACCCAGTGACCAATTGGTGGCTTCGACGGCCAGTACCGGGATACCGGCTTTATCAAACACTTCCTGATCGGAGCAGCAGCCGGTGCCTTTTGGGTGCGCCTTAGTGCCCGGGTTAGTGGCGGCGGCGATACCGTAGCGATGGGCAATATCCAGCGCGCGATCGCGGCTCTGTTTCGCCAGTTTCGGCGGCGTGTTGAGACCGGAATTGAAGTACAGGCGATCGCCGGTAATCAGGCTGTCGAGGTTAATCACTAGCAGCGTATTACGTTTCTCTTCCGGGCTCATGCGCTGCAAATAGTTCTGTGCGCCCAGCGAACTGATCTCTTCGGCGCTGGTGGCGACAAAGCGCAGGCCGTAAGTCGTGGGGATATTCTTCAGGCGTTCCGCCAACTCCAACATCACACCAACGCCAGAGGCATTGTCATCGACGCCCTGTAGCGTCAAGCCGCCGAGATTGTTGTCCAGATCGGCATCGCTCTTCGGCGTATAGGTATCAAAATGCGCGACGATCAGGATTTGCTGCGGATTACTGCCATTTTTGGCGGCGATCACCGAGCTGGCGGTGACGTTATTCCAGTTCTTCTTGCCGTCTTTGCTGGTGTAGATATACCGGGTATTGAAACTGCGGATATCGCTCTGATACCCCATCTTGCTGAACTGCTGGTTCAGATAATCGGCGGTGAGCAATTCGGCTGGGCTGCCTGCCATACGGCCGGGGAAATAGGTGGCAATATGACGAATTTGATCGGCGGCGAACTTGCCCATCGGGGCCTCTTTCGCGGGCTGGGCGGCAGCCGAAACGCTGAAAATACCGCCAAGCACTGCCACCAGCAGGCCGGTCTTCAGGTAAACGCGGGAAAACATACCGAAAAATCCTTCTTTTTAATGTCGGTAATACCGATTCTTTTTGCGGCTCTCAGTATGAGACTCGGCGGCAGATTAAACAATTTCCTCCGCTCTGAAATTTACGCTGTGCAGGCAAAATTTCGGCGCTGTGCGCAACTATTGATATCGATCCCGGGTTCGTGCAACACATTTTGCGAAATGCTGGGCATATTACGGGAATCGGTATTTAACCATGGCCAGTGTATGGTTTATTATTCGGCGATAAGGTTCATGCGGATCGAAGGAGAAACCCTGATGTTGGACAACTGTGATAACAGGTTCGGCCTGATAGAGAAGAAAGCTGAGTATGTGGAACATACCCTCAATCAGGTCAAAACCGATTTGGCGACGCTGACCATGCGTTCCGTAGAGTTTGTTACCAAAGGCGATTTGCATAAGGAAGTGGGATTGCTGCGCCGGGAGATCGGTTTGGTTCATAAAGAGATGGCTAATCAAACCAAATGGATGGTTAGCACCATATTGGTTGTAGCCGGACTGTGCATGACTGCCGCGAAGTTTTGGTTTTAACTTCCGTTCCCTGGCGCCTGCCTGGGCTGGTTCATCGCTGTGGCCATACCGGGCGTGAAACCGCCGCAAACCCTGACGCGGCGTGCCTTATTCCATTATTGCACTAGTCATTCCTTTTCGTCATTTCAGAGGCTAAATCTCAGCCCGTATAGTCACAGTATCTTTCTGCATAGATGAAAAGGCTGTTGTGGACTATCTACCTATATTTGCCGACCTAAAACAACGTCCGGTGCTGGTCGTTGGCGGCGGTGAAGTGGCTGCGCGCAAAGTTGATCTTCTCCTGCGCGCCGGGGCTGAAATACGGATAGTTGCGCAGTCACTCTCACCGATACTCGAACAATTACGTCAGCAGGGGCAAGTCCACTGGCTGGGACAAGCTTTTGTCGCTCAGCAACTGGATGAGGTTTTCCTGGTGATTGCCGCCACTGATGACAGTGCGCTGAATGCCGAGGTGTTTGCCGAAGCGGACAAACGCCGGGTGCTGGCCAATGTGGTGGACGATCAGCCGCGTTGCTCATTCATCTTCCCGTCGATAATCGACCGTTCACCCTTGGTGGTGGCCGTATCTTCCAGCGGCCAGGCGCCGGTGTTGGCACGTATGCTGCGTGAAAAACTCGAAGCCTTGTTGCCCGCCAGCCTGGGGCAGATGGCCGAAGTGGCCGGACGCTGGCGCGGGCAGGTGAAACAACGGCTGAATGCGATCGGTGAACGCCGTCGTTTTTGGGAAAAAACCTTTGGTGGCCGTTTCGCAACGCTGGTGGCCAATGGCCAAACTGCCGAGGCGGAACGGCAACTGGAGCAAGACTTACAGCAGTTTGCCCAGGGCAGTGAAGGCACTCAGGGCGAAATCTCGCTGGTGGGCGCCGGGCCGGGCGACGTGGGGTTACTGACCCTGCGCGGGTTGCAGGTGATGCAGCAGGCCGACGTGGTGCTGTATGACCATCTGGTCAGCGATGAAATCCTTGATTTGGTTCGTCGCGATGCCGAACGCATCTGCGTGGGCAAACGCGCCGGAGCGCATTCGGTGATCCAGGAGGAAACCAACCGCCTGCTGGTGGAACTGGCGCAACAGGGCAAGCGTGTGGTGCGGTTGAAGGGGGGCGATCCCTTTATCTTTGGCCGGGGCGGCGAAGAATTGCAGGTGGCTGCTGCGGCAGGCATTCCGTTCCAGGTGGTGCCGGGTGTGACCGCTGCCGCCGGGGCTACCGCCTATGCAGGTATCCCGCTGACGCACCGCGATCACGCACAAAGTGTCACCTTTATTACCGGTCACTGTCGTCCCGACGGCGATGGGCTGGACTGGGCCGACCTGGCGCGTGCGCGTCAGACTCTGGCTATCTATATGGGCACCATGAAGGCGGCGGATATCAGCCAGCGCCTGATAGCCCACGGCCGCGCGGCCACTACGCCCGTAGCGGTCATCAGCCGCGGCACGCGTGCGGACCAACTGGTGCAAACCGGTACGCTGCAACAACTCGAACAATTGGCTCAACAGGCACCGTTACCGGCGCTGCTGGTGATCGGCGAAGTGGTGGAGTTACATCACCAAATCGCCTGGTTTGGGCATCAACCGCAGACGGAAGGGGTATCACGCCCAGCCGTCGTGAATTTGGCTTAAGGATCTGTTATGGACGAAAAACGACTCACTCATTTGCGGCAATTGGAGGCGGAGAGTATCCATATCATCCGTGAAGTCGCCGCTGAATTCGGCAACCCGGTGATGCTCTATTCCATCGGTAAAGACTCTTCCGTGATGCTGCATCTGGCGCGTAAGGCCTTTTACCCGGGCACGCTGCCGTTCCCTCTGCTGCACGTGGATACCGGCTGGAAATTCAGTGAAATGTACCAATTCCGTGATCGCACCGCGAAGGAATACGGTTTTGAACTGCTGATCCACAAAAACCCGGAAGGCGTGGCGATGGGCATCAACCCGTTCGTTCACGGCAGTGCCAAGCACACCGATATCATGAAAACCGAAGGCCTGAAGCAGGCGCTGAACAAATACGGTTTTGATGCCGCCTTTGGCGGTGCTCGCCGTGACGAAGAGAAGTCACGCGCCAAAGAGCGTATCTATTCTTTCCGCGACCGTTTCCACCGCTGGGATCCGAAGAACCAGCGTCCGGAGCTGTGGCACAACTATAACGGCCAGATTAACAAGGGCGAGAGCATTCGTGTGTTCCCGCTGTCGAACTGGACCGAGCTGGATATCTGGCAGTACATCTTCCTGGAAAAGATCGACATTATCCCGTTGTACCTGGCGAAACCACGCCCGGTGGTAGAGCGCGACGGCATGCTGCTGATGGTGGACGACGATCGTATTGATCTGCAGCCGGGTGAAGTGATCAGCCAGCGCATGGTGCGTTTCCGCACGCTGGGTTGCTGGCCGCTGACCGGTGCGGTGGAGTCCGAGGCCGAAACGCTGCCGGAAATCATCGAAGAGATGTTGGTGTCCACCACCAGTGAGCGCCAGGGACGGATGATCGACCGCGATCAGTCCGGCTCGATGGAGCTGAAAAAGCGTCAAGGGTATTTCTAAGGAGCCGCCGGATGAATAACGCAATTGCACAACAAATCGCTGAACAGGGCGGGGTCGAGTCTTACCTGCACGCACAGCAACATAAAAGTCTGTTACGGTTCCTGACCTGCGGCAGCGTCGACGACGGTAAAAGTACCCTGATCGGCCGCCTGCTACACGATACCCGCCAGATCTACGAAGATCAGCTGTCAACGCTGCACAGTGACAGCAAGCGTATCGGCACCCAGGGCGAAAAGCTCGATCTGGCATTGCTGGTCGACGGTCTGCAGGCCGAGCGTGAACAGGGCATTACCATCGATGTGGCCTATCGTTATTTCTCGACCGAAAAGCGCAAGTTTATTATCGCCGATACGCCGGGGCATGAGCAGTACACCCGTAATATGGCGACCGGTGCCTCTACCTGCGATTTGGCGATCCTGTTGATCGACGCACGCAAAGGGGTGCTGGATCAAACTCGCCGACACAGCTTTATCGCTACGTTGCTGGGGATCCGCCATCTGGTGGTCGCGGTCAATAAAATGGACCTGGTGGATTATCAAGAGTCGGTATTCGAGCTGTTCAAACAGGACTATCTGACCTTCGCCCAGCAGTTGCCAAACGATCTGGACATCAAGTTTGTCCCGCTATCGGCGCTGGACGGCGATAATGTGGCCAGCGAAAGCACCCAGATGCCTTGGTATAACGGCCCAACGCTGCTGCAGGTGCTGGAAAGCGTGGATGTGATCAGCGAGCGTGAAACGCAGCCGCTGCGCTTCCCGGTGCAATATGTTAACCGTCCGAACCTGGATTTTCGTGGCTATGCCGGCACCCTGTCTGCCGGTGTGGTGCGCGTGGGCCAACGCGTGAAGGTGCTGCCTTCCGGTGTGGAATCTACCGTTGCACGCATTGTTACCTTTGATGGCGATTTGCAGGAAGCGGTGCCGGGTGAGGCGATCACGCTGGTGCTGAAGGATGAAGTGGATATCAGCCGTGGCGATTTGCTGGTCGATGCCGGGGAAACCTTGCAGGTGGCGCAAAGCGCACTGGTCGACGTGGTGTGGATGGCCGAGAAGCCGCTGTTGCCAGGGCAGAGCTATGACATCAAGGTTGCCGGTAAAAAGACCCGTGCACGGGTGGAAGGTATTCGTCACCAGGTAGAAATTAACTCGCTGGCCCAACATCAGGCCGACACCTTGCCACTGAACGGCATTGGTCTGGTGGAACTGACCTTCGACGAACCGCTGGTGCTGGACAGCTATCAGCGTAACCATGATACCGGTGGGCTGATTTTTATCGATCGCCTGAGTAACGTCACGGTCGGCGCAGGGCTGATCCGCGAAACCTTGCAGGACGCTCCGGTAGCGGCAGGGGAGTTCAGTGCGTTCGAGCTGGAACTGAATGCTCTGGTACGCAAACACTTCCCGCATTGGGGCGCGCGTGACCTGATCGGGGGCAAATAACGTGGCCGATGCAGAGCAACGGCCAACCGGGCCGGAGGACGATAACGTGGTCTGGCACCCGCATGCGGTAGCGCGTGCGGATCGTGAAGCCCGTAATGGCCATAAAGGCGTGGTGCTGTGGTTTACCGGGCTGTCCGGCTCGGGTAAATCCACCGTCGCCGGTGCACTGGAGCAGGCGCTGCACGCCCTTGGCGTCAGCACCTATCTGTTGGATGGCGATAACGTGCGCCATGGCCTGTGCCGAGATCTGGGCTTTTCCGATGACGATCGACGCGAGAACATTCGCCGCGTGGGTGAAGTGTCCAAACTGATGGTGGACGCCGGACTGGTGGTGCTGACCGCGTTTATTTCACCGCACCGCGCAGAACGGCAGATGGTGCGCCAACTGCTTGATGAAGATCGCTTTATCGAGGTGTTTGTCGACACGCCGCTGGCGATTTGTGAGGAGCGCGATCCGAAGGGATTGTACAAAAAAGCCCGCGCCGGCGAACTGCGTAATTTCACCGGAATTGACTCGGTTTACGAGGCACCGCAACGGCCGGATATTCACCTTGATGGCCAACAATTGGTAACAAATTTGATTGCGCAATTGTTAGACGTGCTGCGTGGTCGGGCTATTATCAAACCCTGAATTCAGAAAAGCGTGTGGCGTTTTTGCGTCATACGCTTTTTACGCTAAGCCCGCCGAAGAGCGTGCCGAATAACCAGGGATCACTATGCAAAATGTCTCGCCTATCTTGATTGACTCAAACCAGGAGAAAGAGGAACCCTCTTATTCTTTCCTGGGCGGCGTCTGTGGCTTTGTTTTCTACTGGCTGGCGTTCGCGGTGCCGTTCGTGGTCTATGGCTCCAACACCCTCTTCTTCCTGCTCTACACCTGGCCGTTCTTCCTGGCCCTGATGCCGGTTTCGGTGCTGATTGGCATTACGCTCAGCATGCTGTTGCGTGGCCGTCTGATCCTGACGCTGCTGCTGACTGGCGCTATCGTGCTGTGTCTGTTCTGGCTGGTATTCAGTTTTCTGACCGGTTGGTGAGAGAGCGGGCGCAGTTGCCTGCGCCCGAAGCATTGCAAAGCCGTGCCGAAGGTTACAAAACTTTGCTTAGAAAAGCCTGAGTTCGCGGGTTGGCAGGCTGGCTGAAAATCTGCTGCGGCGTGCCTTCTTCCTGAATGATCCCCTGATCGATAAACAACACCCGATCGGCCACTTCGCGGGCAAAACCCATCTCGTGGGTGACCACCACCATGGTCATTCCTTCGTGTGCCAACGACTTCATGACCGCCAGCACTTCGCCGACCAACTCGGGATCAAGCGCTGAGGTGGGTTCGTCGAACAGCATGATTTTCGGCTCCATCGCCAGCGCCCGGGCAATCGCCACCCGCTGTTGTTGGCCGCCGGACAGGCTGCTGGGATAGGCGTCAATCTTGTCCAACAGACCCACTTTACGTAACAGCGCTTCTGCGCGCAGGACGGCGTCGGCGCGCGACAGCTTTTTCACCCCCATCGGCGCCATAATAATGTTCTCCAGCACCGTCATATGCGGGAACAGGTTAAAGCGCTGGAACACCATCCCCACACTCTCACGCATTTTATTGAGATCGGTTTTCTGGCTGTGTATGGCAAAACCGTTAACCAGGACCTCGCCGCCAGAAAGCGTTTCCAGCGCGTTGATACAACGCAGGAAGGTGCTTTTACCGGAGCCGGACGGGCCGATGACGCAGACCACTTCGTTGGTCGCGATTTCGCAGGAGATGCCACGCAGTACGTGGCTTTCGCCGAATTGTTTTTGCAGATTATGTACGCGAATCACTTTTCCCGAACCTCTTTTCCATGTGTTGCACCATCAGCGAAAGCAGGAAGGTGAGGACCCAATAGACCAGCGAAATGGTCAGGTAGGGCTCCCAATAGGTGGCATAGGCGCCGGAAACCGTCCGGGCGGCATAGGCCAGATCGGCCAGGCCGATGGCGGAGGCCAGTGAGGAATCCTTGACGATGGCAATGGCGTTGTTGCCCAGCGGTGGCAGCATGCGACGGAATGCCTGTGGCAGGATCACCTTGCGCATGGTTTTGCCATAGCTCATGCCCAGTGAGCGTGAAGCCTCCATCTGGCCGCGATCGATTGACTGAATGCCGGCACGGAAAATTTCCGAGACGTAGGCACCGGCGTTGAGCGTAATCGCCACGACGCAGGAGAGAAACGCGCCGTAGTCGGAGCGCAGCGCACGGGCGAAGTCACTGCTCATCAGGCCGTTGGTGACCAGCAGGCCGTCACGTGGGTTGATAAACAACGGTACCAGGGCAAAGTGCACCACCATGATCTGCACAAACAGCGGTGTGCCGCGGAAGGCACTGATATAAATGCGCACCGGCCATTGGACGCCGTAATGCAGTATCGGTTTCCAGATGCCGTGCGGTGCTTGCGCCAGACGGCCTAACCCCAGGAGCAGCCCCCAGGTGGTGCCCAATATCACGCAGATAATGGTGCATTTGATGGTCATCCAGGCGCCTTCCATAAACAGCGGGGCGTACTCCTGGATAATCTCCCAACGGAAATTCAAGGTCGGATCCTTCTTTAAGAGTGTTTAGGCTACTGCGCGTCGTCATCTCGAGCTTGGGCTGTGCTCGCCATCCTCATGGACGTTGTGTCCATTCCGGTGGCTGCGCGCTACCCGCACCCGAGATGACTTAGCTCGCTACGCCTGCCTGCGAGTGTTTTCCGGTTGCAGGCAACTGTTGAGTTATTCGGCAGGCAGCGTCGGCACGTTGCTGTCAAACCAGGTCTGGTAAATTTTGGCGTAGGTGCCGTCGGCGATGATTTTCTTCAGGCCGGCGTTGATCTTGCCGCGCAGTTCCTCGTTGCCCTTGGCAACGGCAATGCCGAAATACTGACGCTCGAATTTGGCGTCGGACACCAGTTTGAACTCTTTTTCCGGGTGAGTTTTGATGTAGAACTTGGCCACGCCAACGTCGCCCACGGCGGCGCCGATGCCGTCTTCGTACAGCTCCTGCAACAGCAGCGGGGTGTTGTCGAAGCGTTTGATGGCGGTGCTGTTTTTGCCCAGCACGTCGGATACCACAATGTCGCCGGTGCTGGAGTTCACCACACCGACCTTCAGCGCTTTCAACGCGGCGATGGAGTTCACGTTAGAGTCTTTAGGCACCACGATAGTCTGCTCCGCCGGGAAGTAAGGCGCAGAGAAATCAACCATTTGCTTGCGTTTGTCGGTGATGGTGATGCCGGAGATAATGATGTCGCGATCGCCGGAATTCAGCGTGGCGAAGATCCCTTCCCACGGCGTATTCACCAGTTTGACCTGGAAGCCTTCGGCCTTGGCCACGGCCTTGATGATATCAATATCAAAGCCTTCCAGCTGTTTGTTGCTGTTTTCGAATTCGAACGGCCGATAGGTGCCGCCGGAGCCGACGACGTAAGTAGGTTCGGCTGCCAGGGCAGAAGCCGACAGGGTGGCGGCCAGGCAGGCGCCAATCAGAACTAAGCGTTTTAACATCACTATCCCCGGTAATTAAAAGTTATCTATTGGATTTATTTATGCACTATGAGTGCATAAAAATAATCCTTAATGAATAAAAACACAACTCCTACCTGATGATGGAATTTTCAATAGTGTTAAATATGCACTTTTCGTTCGTGGTCGGCGGAAGCGTTGGCAAAACGACGGGGCAGCCAGTTTTTCTTGCTGCATAACCGAGAAAAACCCTGATTGAGGGAAGGCGGTGCTGTCGATCTGTGTCTTATCGGGTGAAAGTGGTTTTTTTTGCCGCTTTCGGCGCGAATTTAGGTTATAAACTCAAGAAATTCTCATCCTACTCTGAATTTGGCGGTGAAATGCCGTTCTCAGTGTGGAGTCCAACGAAAAGTTGTGGGATGATTAGGCGGTTTTTCAGGGGGCGGAGATGGGAAAACTTACGCTGTTATTGCTGGCATTGCTCGGTTGGTTACAGTATTCACTGTGGCTGGGCAAAAATGGTGTTCACGATTACGTGCGGGTCAATGATGACGTTGCAGTCCAACAGGGCAGCAATGCGAAATTGAAAGCGCGTAACGATCAGCTGTTCGCCGAAATCGACGATTTGAACGGCGGTCAGGAAGCGATCGAAGAGCGTGCGCGCAATGAACTGAGCATGATTAAGCCCGGTGAAACTTTCTATCGTCTGGTTCCTGATCAATCCAGACGCAACGCGGCGTCCTCCTCGCAAAATAACCTACAAAAGTAACGCATGAATCACTCCGCAGGAACCGTTCCACCGGTGATTGCCGTCCTGCCCGCTGCCGGTATCGGCAGCCGTATGCAGGCGGATTGCCCGAAGCAGTATTTAACCATCGGCCACCAAACCATTCTTGAGCATGCGATCCACGCGCTATTGCGCCATCCGCGTATTCCGCAGGTGATTGTGGCGATCGGCCCCGATGACCAGCAATTTCACCAGTTACCTATTGCCAGGGATCCCCGCGTGCGGGTCACCGTCGGCGGTCAGCAACGCGCCGATTCGGTAATGGCCGGCTTGCAACTGGCCGGTGAGGCAAAATGGGTGCTGGTACACGATGCTGCGCGGCCCTGTCTGCATGCCGACGATCTGGAACGCCTGTTGGCGATCACCGAACACAGCGAGGTGGGGGGGATTTTGGCCGCACCGGTACGTGACACCATGAAGCGTGCCGAGCCGGGTCACAGTGCAATCTCCCATACCGTTGAGCGTCAGGACCTGTGGCATGCGTTAACGCCGCAGCTATTCCCGCTGGCCTTGCTTAAACTTTGCCTGCAGCGCGCGTTGGACGACGGCGCGACGGTCACCGATGAGGCCTCTGCGCTGGAGCATTGTGGCTATCATCCGTTGCTGGTCAGTGGACGCTCGGACAATATTAAAGTCACGCGCCCGGAAGATTTGGCGCTGGCGGCCTTCTATTTAACTCAGTTGGACAATTAAGGAGCGCATCATGCGTATCGGTCACGGTTTTGACGTACATAAATTTGGTGGCGAAGGGCCGCTGGTGATCGGTGGTGTTCGTATCCCTTATGAAAAAGGTTTGCTGGCCCACTCCGACGGTGATGTGGCGCTGCACGCGGCGACCGATGCCCTGCTGGGTGCGGCGGCGTTGGGGGATATTGGCAAGCTGTTCCCGGACACAGACCCCGCTTTCAAAGGTGCCGACAGCCGCGTGCTGCTGCGTGAGGCCTGGAAACGTATCCGCGCCAAAGGCTACCGTCTGGGGAATCTGGATATCACCATTATTGCCCAGGCCCCTAAAATGGCGCCGCATATCCCGCAAATGCGCGTTTTCCTGGCGGAAGACCTGCAATGCCATATGGATGACGTTAACGTTAAGGCTACCACCACCGAACAGCTCGGATTCACCGGGCGCGGCGAAGGTATTGCCTGCGAAGCGGTTGCCTTGTTGATCAAGGAATAAGCGCATGGATATGACTAACCTGACCTGGCTGCATGGCCAGCCGCAGAGCACCGGCGTGTTGAAAGCCAACCCGGAAGATTTCGTGGTGGTGGAAGACCTGGGTTTTGAGCCGGACGGCGAAGGCGAACATGTGCTGGTGAACATCCGCAAAAATGGCTGCAACACCCAGTTTGTCGCCGATTATCTGGCGCGCTTTGCCGGTATTCACGCCCGCTCTGTCAGTTATGCTGGTCTGAAAGATCGTCATGCGGTGACCGAGCAGTGGTTCTGCCTGCATTTGCCGGGTAAAGAAACCCCCGATTTTACTCAGTTCTCACTGGAGGGCTGCGAAGTGCTGGCTAGCGCTCGCCACCTGCGCAAAATGCGTATTGGCACGCTGAAAGGCAATGCCTTCACGCTGGTACTGCGTCATATTTCCGACCGTCAGAATGTCGAACCGCGTCTGCAGGCGATTGCGGCCAGCGGTGTGCCGAACTATTTTGGCAGCCAGCGCTTTGGTCGCGGCGGCAATAATCTGGTGATGGCGCGCCGTTGGGCGAATGATGAGATCCGGGTTAAAGAACGCAGCAAGCGCAGTTTTTATCTTTCTGCCAGCCGCAGTGCGCTGTTTAATCTGATTGCCAGCCGGCGTCTGGCCAATCAGCAGCAATATACCGTGCTGGAAGGAGATGCCTTGCAACTCAGTGGTCGTGGCAGTTGGTTTGTTGCCAAGCCTGAAGAGCTGGAAGCGCTGCAACAGCGGCTGGATGC
Source organism: Serratia myotis (assembly GCF_027474885.1). NCBI lineage: Bacteria > Pseudomonadati > Pseudomonadota > Gammaproteobacteria > Enterobacterales > Yersiniaceae > Serratia > Serratia myotis. Next base: position 826,540 of record NZ_CP099707.1, read on the forward strand.
CGGCGAACTGATGATTACCGCCCCCTTGCCGGGTGACGGCGAGCCGGGCACCGCCGGTGAAGCGTTAAATTTTGAACAGCAGTGTTTGCTGGAGCAACCGGAACTGATGGCGCTTTTAAAGCGTGAACGTGTTGATCCGGCCCGCCGTGCGCTGTTGTTACAGCCAAAAAATATGCAGTGGGACTGGTGGGATGATGCCACCGTTGAACTGCGTTTTTGGCTACCGGCCGGCAGTTTCGCCACCAGCGTGGTGCGCGAAATTATGCGGCAGGACAGCAGTGATGCGGATATTAGCGAGTAATAGAAAACCTGCTTAGGCAGGTTTTTTTTCGTCTGGAGCATGACGGCACCATGAGGTGTATTGGCCCTGTCTGCGGTTTTTGGTGTTAAGAAGTGTGCCGAAGCCGGTCGAAAATTCGTCTTTTCCCTTGGTGACTGGACATGCCGGGGGGAGTGAACATAATATCTGCTGGTTAAGCCCCTCCTTTTGGGCGTTCATTCCGAGTAGTTAAATAGCCGGCCCGCTTAAAAAGGGTCAGGTTGAGAGATAAAAAAGAAGACAACCTCTTATGCGGATATTGCTGAGTAATGACGACGGCGTGACCGCCCCGGGCATTCAGGTGCTGGCGGCGGCATTGCGAGAGTTCGCCGAAGTTCAAGTTGTGGCACCGGATCGTAACCGCAGTGGTTCATCCAATGCGCTGACGCTGGAATCCCCATTGCGCACCCTGACGATGCCCAATGGCGATATCGCCGTACAGCAGGGAACGCCGACCGACTGTGTGTATCTGGGTGTGAATGCCCTGATGCAGCCTGCGCCGGATATCGTGGTTTCCGGTATCAACGCCGGGCCTAATCTGGGGGATGACGTTATCTATTCCGGCACCGTAGCGGCTGCTATGGAAGGGCGTCATTTGGGGTTGCCTGCGCTGGCCGTGTCGCTGAACGGCCATCAGCATTATGCGACCGCCGCGGCGATCACCTGTCGGGTACTGCGTGCGTTACTGCGGGAACCGTTGCGAACCGGTAAAATTCTGAATATTAACGTGCCGGATTTGCCGCTGGACCAGATTAAGGGCATTCGTGTGACCCGCTGCGGCAGCCGCCATCCGGCTGACAAGGTGTTCTGTCAACAAGATCCGCGCGGGCAAAATCTCTATTGGATCGGGCCGCCGGGTGATAAGTTTGATGCCGGGCCAGACACGGATTTCGCTGCGGTAGAACAAGGTTATGTGGCCATCACGCCACTGCAGGTGGATTTAACCGCCTATGCGGCTCAGGACGTGGTAAAAACGTGGTTAACCAAAGCAAGGGTCGGCGGGGAATGGTGAACAAGCGTATGCAAACATTGCTGACGCAGCTGCGTCAACAGGGGATCCGGGACGAACGGTTGCTGCAGGCGATCGAAGCAGTGCCGCGGGAACGTTTTGTTGATGAAGCACTTGAACACAAGGCCTATGAGAATACCGCGTTACCCATTGGCTCCGGCCAAACGATCTCCCAACCTTATATGGTCGCACGCATGACCGAACTGCTGAACCTGACGCCAACCTCCCGGGTATTGGAGATCGGTACCGGTTCCGGCTATCAAACCGCCATCCTGGCGCATCTGGTGCAGCATGTTTGCTCTGTTGAACGTATCAAAGGGCTGCAATGGCAGGCCAAGCGCCGGTTGAAACAACTCGATCTTCACAATGTTTCCACCCGTCACGGCGATGGCTGGCAGGGCTGGGCATCGCGCGGGCCGTTTGATGCCATCATTGTCACGGCGGCACCACCGGAGATCCCCCCGGCGCTGATGGAGCAGTTGGACGACGGTGGCATTCTGGTGTTACCGGTCGGTGAGCAGGCCCAAACGCTGAAGTACATTCGGCGCCAGGGAAGCGAATTTGTTATCGATACCGTCGAAGCGGTGCGTTTTGTTCCCCTGGTGAAGGGCGAATTGGCCTAGCGATTGTCTGAATTTTCGACAGGAAACGAAATCTGTTGCACTTTCATCACCTCCGGTTAATGTTTTAACGTTTCAATAAAACTAATTTTCAATACAATTGCCTTTCTGCGCAGTTGTCTTATGGTGCAGCGGCGCTAATGTGGTTAGCATTGGCGCGCTGTTTTGAGGCTCCGGCATGAGGATTTCCTGACGTTCAGGGATCGGCCGTGGGCACCTTTCAGGGTAGAAATCGAGAGAATGTTAAAAGCTCAGCTACCATGTAAAGGGTATTTGGATATATCGCTGATATTGCTGTCATGGGGGAAGCATGAGCACGGGAAGCCCAATGATTACATTACGCCGGGTTGCGGTGTGTACGATGGTAAGTTTGTGGTTGGCAGGTTGTTCGAACACTGAGTCGACATCGGCCCCTATTAGTAGTGTGGACGGTGGCGGAGCCGCTGCATCCGGCAATGCTGGATCACAGGCTAATGCTGAAGGGCACATTGTTTACAACCGCAGTTACACTTCGATCCCCAAAGGGAGCTACAGCGGTAATACCTATACGGTTAAGCGCGGAGACACGCTGTTTTACATCGCCTGGATCACCGGAAACGATTACCGTGACCTGGCCCAGCGCAATAATATTCCTGAACCATACAGCCTGAATGTCGGCCAAAGCATTCAGCTTGGTAATGGTTCTGCCAACGGAAACGGCGGCATGCTGGCGGCAACAGACGCAACCAGCGGCGGTGTTCCGAAGCCGCCATCGACCTCTCAGATACAAACTGCAACGGTTGATTCTCCATCAACTAACGCGTATTCTGATAATTCGGGTAAACAGAATGTAGGTAAGATGTTGCCTACAGCAGGTGCAGTGGCGGCAACTACCGCAACAGCCCCTGTTACCGCACCGGTAGTTGCTCCACCAGTGAGCAGCACCGTCAGCAACAGCGCCCCAGTAAGTACCTGGAGATGGCCGACTGACGGTAAGATTATTGATAACTTTTCCTCATCAGAAGGTGGGAATAAAGGTGTCGATATCGCCGGGACTCGTGGGCAGCCAATCTTCGCTACCGCCGATGGTCGTGTAGTGTACGCAGGCAACGCTTTACGGGGTTACGGTAATCTAATCATCATCAAACACAATGATGATTACCTGAGCGCCTACGCTCACAACGACACAATGCTGGTCCGGGAACAACAAGAAGTGAAGGCGGGTCAAAAAATAGCCACCATGGGTAGCACCGGAACCAGTTCAGTACGTTTGCATTTTGAAATTCGTTACAAGGGGAAATCCGTAAACCCGCTGCGTTATCTTCCGCAGCGATAGATTGGGCAGAATACGCTGTATTCTGCTCGCGGTATCACGGGTAGGAGCAGCATATGAGCCAAAATACGCTGAAAGTTAACGAGTTACATGACGATGCGGATTTCGACGAGAACGCAACGGAAGCGGAATCATTCGACGAAAAAACACTGGTTGAAGAAGAGGCCAGTGAGAGTGATTTAGCGGAAGAAGAGTTGTTGTCACAAGGCGTGACCCAACGCGTATTGGATGCGACGCAGCTCTATCTTGGCGAAATCGGTTATTCTCCGCTGCTGACCGCAGAGGAAGAAGTTTATTTTGCGCGGCGTGCACTGCGCGGTGACGTGCCGTCCCGCCGCCGAATGATTGAAAGTAACCTGCGGTTGGTGGTGAAAATCGCCCGCCGTTACAGCAATCGCGGCCTGGCGCTGCTGGATCTGATTGAAGAGGGTAACCTCGGTCTGATCCGTGCGGTGGAAAAGTTTGACCCAGAACGCGGTTTCCGTTTCTCGACTTACGCAACCTGGTGGATCCGGCAGACGATTGAACGGGCGATCATGAACCAAACCCGTACCATCCGCTTGCCTATCCACATTGTTAAAGAACTGAATGTCTATTTGCGCACCGCGCGCGAGCTTTCTCATAAACTGGATCATGAACCGAGCGCTGAAGAGATTGCAGAGCAACTCGACAAGCCGGTCGATGACGTCAGCCGTATGCTGCGTCTGAACGAACGTATCACTTCTGTCGATACGCCGTTGGGCGGGGATTCAGAGAAGGCTTTGCTGGATATTCTGGCAGACGAGAAAGACAACGGACCGGAAGACACCACGCAAGACGATGACATGAAACAGAGCATCGTTAAATGGCTGTTCGAACTGAACGCCAAACAGCGTGAAGTGCTGGCGCGTCGCTTTGGCCTGTTGGGCTACGAAGCGGCAACGCTTGAAGATGTGGGCCGTGAAATTGGCCTGACTCGCGAGCGAGTACGCCAGATCCAGGTTGAAGGTTTACGCCGTTTACGTGAAATTCTGCAAATGCAGGGCCTGAGCATTGAGGCACTGTTCCGCGAGTAACGTCGACAGTCGAATCGCATCAAAATAAAAACGGTGAGCATCATGCTCACCGTTTTTTTATGCCTGCAGTTTATGCAGGATCAGACCATGTTCTTCAGACGGTAAATCCACTCCAGCGCCTGACGTGGCGACAGTGAGTCCGGATCCAATGCCTCGAGTGCTTCAACCGCCGGTGAGGTTTCCTCATTCAGCAGCGTCATCTGGGTGGCATCAACGGTACCGGTAGCGGTATGGCTGGAAATGGCCTCCAGTTCACGCAGCTTCTGGCGCGCGCGCTTGATCACCTCACGCGGTACGCCGGCCAGTGCAGCAACCGCCAGACCATAACTCTTGCTGGCCGCGCCGTCCTGCACGCTGTGCATAAAGGCGATAGTGTCGCCGTGTTCCAGCGCATCCAGATGCACGTTAACCACGCCTTCCATTTTTTCCGGCAGGGTGGTGAGCTCAAAGTAATGGGTGGCGAACAGCGTCATGGCTTTAATGCGGCTGGCCAGGTTCTCGGCGCAGGCCCAGGCCAGGGATAAACCGTCATAAGTTGAGGTGCCGCGGCCAATTTCATCCATCAGCACCAGGCTGTTTTCGGTGGCGTTATGCAGGATATTGGCGGTTTCGGTCATCTCCACCATAAAGGTAGAACGCCCGGAGGCCAGATCGTCCGCTGCGCCCACGCGGGTGAAAATGCGGTCTACCGGGCCGATGACCGCCTTGCTCGCCGGCACATAACTGCCGATGTGTGCCATCAGCACGATCAGCGCCGTTTGGCGCATATAGGTACTTTTACCGCCCATATTTGGGCCGGTAATGATCAACATCCGACGCTGAGGTGACAGCGACAGCGGGTTGGAAATAAACGGCTCGCTCAGCACCTGCTCGACGACCGGGTGGCGGCCTTCGGTGATGCGCACGCCGGGTTGTTCGCTCATGGTCGGGCAGGCGTAGTTCAGCGTCTCTGCACGTTCAGACAGGTTGGCCAACACGTCCAGCTCGGCCAGTGCACCGGCGCTTTGTTGCAATTCACCCAGGTGCGGCAACAACAGGTCGAACAGCTCTTCGTACAGCCCTTTCTCGATCGCCAGCGCTTTCCCTTTCGAGGTCAGCACCTTGTCTTCATATTCTTTCAGTTCTGGAATGATGTAGCGTTCGGCGTTTTTCAGCGTCTGGCGGCGCACGTAGTGGATCGGCACCAGATGGCTTTGCCCGCGGCTGACCTGGATGTAATAACCATGCACGCCATTGAAGCCCACCTTCAGCGTATCCAGCCCCAGCTTTTCACGCTCGCGGATCTCAAGACGGTCGAGATAGTCGGTGGCACCATCGGCCAGCGCGCGCCATTCATCCAGTTCGCTGTTGTAACCGGGAGCGATCACGCCGCCGTCACGTACCAGCACCGGCGGGGCTTCAACCACTGCGCGTTCCAGCAAATCCTGTAGTTCATCAAACTGACCGACCTGTGACAGCAACTGTTGCACATAGGGGGTTTCTACCCCTTTTAGCAACGCATGGATATCCGGCAATTGTTGGAAAGCATGACGCATACGCGCCAAATCGCGTGGACGGGCACTGCGCAACGCCAAACGGGCCAGTATGCGTTCCAGGTCGCCGACCTGGCGCAGCGAAGGCTGCAAATCGGCATACAGATCCTGCAGGGAGCCAATTGCCTGCTGGCGGTTATTCAGCACCTTGATGTCACGGGTGGGCATGTGCAGCCAGCGCTTAAGCATGCGGCTGCCCATCGCCGTCACGCTACAGTCGAGGATCGCCGCCAGGGTATTTTCGCTGCCGCCGGACAGGTTCTGAGTCAGCTCAAGGTTACGCCGCGTGGCGGCATCCATGATAATGCCGTCCTGCTGGCGCTCCATGGTGATCCCGCGGATATGCGGTAATGAGGTACGTTGGGTATCTTTAACGTACTGCAACAGACAACCGGCAGCGCGCAGCGCCTGATGAGCCTGTTCAACGCCGAAACCGGTGAGATCGCGGGTGCCGAACTGCAGATTAAGCTGCTGGCGTGCCGTTTCAGGTTCAAATTCCCACAGTGGACGACGGCGCAGGCCGTGGCGCTGTTCAATCAGCGACATCTGTTCAAAGGTTTCGGGGTACAGCAACTCGGCGGGATTGGTGCGCTGCAACTCTGCCGCCATGGTTTCGATATCTGCCGGTTCGGCAACGCGGAAACGACCGGAGCTGATGTCCAGCGTGGCGTAACCAAAGCCGCGTGCGTCCTGCCAGATGGCCGCCAGCAGGTTATCCTGACGTTCTTGCAACAGGGCTTCGTCGGTGATGGTGCCTGGCGTGACGATACGCACCACTTTGCGCTCCACCGGACCTTTACTGGTGGCCGGATCGCCGATTTGTTCACACAGGGCGACAGATTCACCGAGCTGCACCAGCTTGGCCAGGTAGTTCTCTACCGCGTGGTGGGGGACGCCGGCCATTGGGATAGGCTCCCCTGCTGAGGCACCGCGTTTGGTCAGCGAGATATCCAGCAGTTGGGAAGCGCGTTTAGCGTCGTCATAGAACAGCTCGTAGAAGTCGCCCATGCGGTAGAACAGCAGGATCTCGGGATGCTGGGCCTTAAGGCGCAGGTACTGCTGCATCATCGGCGTATGTGAATCGAGCTTGTCGGTACTATTCATAAGATTACTGTTTCCAATCCATTGAATTTAAAGTTGGTTGCGATTTTGATTGTCATCATCGGGGTCACGCCGTGGCATAAAAAAACCACTCAATAGGCTGTGGTTGACGGCGTTAAGGATCAATAAGCCCTTAATACTGTCGCTATACTAGCCCAGCGGGCAATCGGCTGTCACAGGTAAAAATGGGAAGCTTTACGCAAAGTCGGTTTGCAAGACGGGGGATGAGGTTGCAAGGACCTATACCGAGCAGAACCTCGCTTAAAACTCGGCCACCTGGCCATTGTATTAATTGCGTTCAACATTGACATGATACTCACTCGGGAGTTTACTATTTTCATTATTGTTAAACCAAGGGTGAATCTATGTCATCAAAGTTAAACTGGCTTTTGCAGAATACGGCACCGGGATCCTTGGTTTTGCAGTCCTGGCTGACGAAAAATGGCATCAGCCCTTCTTTGGCCAATAAGTATATGCACAGCGACTGGTTGCAAAAACTACGTGCTGGAGTATACGTGAGGAGTGGGCGTGAGCCTCTGTGGAGTGATGCAGTTCTATGCCTGCAACATCAACTTGGGGTTTCTGTACATCTGGCAGGGCTTACTAGTCTGACCTATCAAGGACGCTCTCATTATCTTCAGTTAACGCGCCAGGTGATTTGGCTCTGTGTTGAAAATAAAGCTTCATTGCCAAAGTGGTTCAAAGAATTTCCCAATGTTGAGTGGCTTTTACTTTCAAATCAGAAGCTCAATATGCATGACGGAAAATATCTGACCGAGGTAGAAATTAAGGGCGAGCGGTTAAAGGCGAGTGTGCCGGAGTTAGCGGCTTACGAGGTTGCTAACGCCGTTCCAGGTTCGCTTTCATTTGAGCATGCAGCGGAGCTGTTTCAGGGCCTGGTAAACCTGAGTCCACGTAAAGTCGAAGCATTGTTGCAATCCAGTCGAGCAGTGCAAACTAACCGCCTTTATCTGTTTTTGGCCGATCACTATGCTCATGCATGGGTTAAGCGAATAGATAAAACCAACATTGATTTAGGGGCAGGAAAGCGACAGATCGTATCGGGTGGCAAGCTGGACCAAAAATATCAGATCACGGTTCCAGAGAGTTTTGTTAGCAAAGAGATCTCACATGGATAAGCATTCACCCTATTATCGCCAAGTGGCGTTGCTACTCAGTACATTACCTGTCGTAGCATCAGAGCGCTGCTTTGCACTAAAGGGTGGGACGGCGATTAACTTGTTTGTTCGCGAGTTTCCACGTTTATCAGTTGATATTGATTTGGCTTATATTCCGCTGTAAAACAGAGATGTGGCATTGCCAAATGTTCGGGCGGCCTTGACACGTATCGCTGAAATACTGCAACAACAGGCGGGTATTTCGGCGGTGCTACAAACGAATAACTCTGATGAAATGCGCATTGTTGTTTATTCTCAGCAGGCACAGATTAAGATTGAAGTTTCGCCTGTCGCACGAGGCCCTCTGTATCCTTCAGAAGAACGTGATGTTGTTGAAGCGGTCGAAAACGAGTTCGGTTTTGCAACCATTCAGGTTGTATCACTTGTCGATCTCTATGGTGGCAAGCTTTGCGCTGCATTGGATAGGCAACATCCTCGCGATTTCTATGACGTCAAAATGCTACTCGAAACACAAGGTATTGATCGCCAAATCTTTAATGGATTTATCACCTATCTGCTGGGACATCCACGTCCATTATCAGAGGTACTGAACCCCCGCTGGAAAAATATCTCTGAACTGTATGCGAATGAATTTAACGGAATGACATTCGATATGGTTTCTCTGGAAGAACTCAATGCGATACCCGAATTAATGGTGACGGCTCTCAAAGTACAATTTACTCAGCGGGATTGTGATTTTCTGATGTCTTTCAAGCGCGGTGAACCGGATTGGAGCCTTGCTCCCGAAAACCAGATTCAGTATTTACCTGCGGTGAGGTGGAAGCTCCAAAATATTGGTCGTATGCCAAAAGAGAAACACATTCAGGCGTTGGTGAAGCTTGAGGAGACTCTTGCCGGGTGGATAGGGTAGTTTAAAATTTTGACTGTACATTCACTCTGAGTGTCACTTTGTGGTGTTTTATAAACCGCATCGTTTTTTACGGTTATGCGAAAATGAAGAAGGCCCAAAAATAGGGCGCTGGACTTGTGGAGTATATTCTCCAACAAGCCCAGAAAGGTTGAAGTGTCAGTTGGCGGCGGATAAGGGCAGTGGAAGTTGGTAAATACGAAAGCTGTCGGGTACTTCGGCTTCGTGGCCGGGCAGCAGGCGGTGGCGAATACGCGATTCAGTGACAAAGGCGCAGCCCTGTGGCGTGATGTCCAGATTGACCGGCGACTCCATTCCCTCACGAATAACTTCAATAGAATGCATACCGGCAGCATCGGGATCGGTAATTCGCAGGATCCTGCCCTGGCCGCTTTTAATGCCATTTTCGAGCACGATCAGCGAACCGTCTGGTGCCATTCCCATCCCATCCGGATTTTCGATAGTGCGAGGCAGCAGGATTTCAGTCAGTTGCGGCGTCGCCTCCCCATAGCTCAGGGTATAGAGCTTTCCGCTGCCAAAGTTGGCAACCGCCATTATCCGGTCATTCAACAGAACAATGCCTGCGGCACCGATACCCTCGGGACCAGCCAGACGTTTATCGCGGAAGAGGATCTGAAAGTTGTCTTCACCCGGGCGTAGCCTCATGATGCTGCCCGCTTTGGTCTCCGTAAGATAAACCGTGCCATCTTTGGCGAGAACCAGGTCATTGCCCATTCCCCCCTCTGGTAAGGTCAAACTGCGGTTAATGGTGGCACTGGAGACATTCAGGGCAAAAACGCGATGGGCGCGGGTTTTTCCTGTGGGCAGGAAATCCGGCGAGTTTCCCCATAACAGCCCATGTTGTTCATCCAACCGCAGCGTGGTTGAGGCGAAAACGGTATCGGCGCCGGCAAAGAAGGTCTCCCAATCTTCGTTCGGGCGTTTGCGCAGGATGCGGCCACTGGTCACCAGGCCAACATACAGGGTGCCGTCGGATGCGCGGGCAATGCCATTAGGGTAGAGTGCGCCCGGCGGTAATGTCAGATTGGACGAGTTGCAGGTGGCGTTCGGCGCAGCGGTGACGGCAGCGGAAACCGCAGGCGTTGTCATGGCGAGCATAAAGGCCACCAGCGCAGCCTGTGCCGGGCGATAGTTTATAGCGTATAACATTGAGCCTCTCCTGTGATTGATGATGGGGCGAAGTCCTACCAACGCTGAAGGCGAGTCTGTTCTTTCATCGGTGCTTCAAGTTGTGCGATTTCCTCATGGGACAGCGTGAGAGAGAGCGCCTTGAGCGCATCCTGGAGGTGATGTGACTTGGACATACCGACAATCGGCGCAGCAACCACCGTTTTGGCCAGCACCCATGCCAGAGAGACCTGGGCCGCCGGAACGCCTCTCTCGGCAGCGATGTTTTCAACGGCCATAATGCTTTGTTCGACTTCTTTTCTGTCGCCGTACCAGCGGGGCGCTTGTTCGTCGGTTTCGGCGCGTAGCGTCCCGGCTCCTTTTGCCCCTGCCAGTAACCCCCTCGCCAATGGCGACCACGGAGTCAGGCTGACTCCTTCCTTCAGGCAGAGCGGGATGAGATCCTCTTCATCCTCACGCGTGACCAGATTGTATTGGCTTTGCATGGAAATAAAGGCGGCCAATTTGTTATGGCGTTGAAACGCCAACATTTTCATAAAATGCCAGGCCTGCATCGAGGACGCGCCGAGATAGCGGATCTTGCCGGCCCGCACCAGCGCATCGAGCGTTTCGGCCGTTTCCTCAATCGGGGTTTCCTCATCGAAACGGTGCATGACGAACAGATCGAGATAATCAGTCCCCAGACGTTGCAGCGAGGCCTCAACGCTTTGAATGATATGTTTGCGTGACAGGCCGCGATTGTTGGGCTGTTCGCCCATCGGGAAGAATGCCTTGGTGGCGATCACCATGTCATCGCGGTGGGCAAAATCCTTCAACGCACGCCCGAGAATGCGTTCACTCTCGCCTGAAGAATAGATATTGGCGGTATCGAAAAAGTTAATTCCGGCTTCCAGCGCTTCCCGGATGAAGGGGCGGGCTTGATCTTCTGGCAATACCCAGGGACGCCAACCGGGATCGCCATAGGTCATACAGCCCAGACAAAGCTGGGAGACTTTCAGACCGCTATTTCCAAGGCGCACATAGTTCATCATCTTCCCTCCGGGGACTCGTCGAGCTGGGTGTCGACAGGGTTATCTCTCAGCGCATACCGGCGATGGTGTAGCCGCCGTCCACCAAAATGCTTTGTCCGGTGATAAAGCGGGCGTCATCCGTCGAAAGCCAGACGGCGACATCACCGATATCTTCAGGCTGACCCAGACGTTGGGCGGGCGTATGTGCGATGAAAGGCGTAAAGGCGGATGCGTCGGATATGCTGCTGTGGGCCATTGGCGTGTCGATGATGCCGGGATTGATGTTGTTGATACGGATAGCCTGATTGCCATACTCAAGCGCTACCGCACGGATCAACGAATCGAGTGCTCCCTTGCTGGCGGAATAACTTGATGATCCGGCAAGTGCGCCTTTGGCGAGCCAGGAAGAGGTGTTGACGATCACGCCGCCCGAGTTTTGCGCCAGGAAAGTCTCGACCTGGTATTTAATCGAGAGCCACACGCCCCTGAGGTTGATGGCGATCACCGCGTCGAAATCTGCACTGGTTTGTTGATGAATCGGCACAAAGTTGCCGAGAATACCGGCGTTGTTGAAGGCGATATCCAGTCGTCCGTAGTGCGCGTTGACTCTGGCGAGCAAACGACGGACATCTTCTTCCTGTGAAACGTCCGCCACCACGGCCAGCGCTTCTCCGCCGGCCAGCACAACCTCATGAGCGGTGGCTTCTATCTCTGCAGCGCGGCGCCCGGCCAGCATGACTTTCGCCCCTTCGCGAGCATAGGCCAGTACGGCGGCGCGCCCGATACCGGTGCCCCCGCCGGTAACCAGGGCGACTTTCCCCTCCAGACGTTTACGGGAGGGCGTTTGTACAGCATCAGCGTAGTGAGTCATGGTATTAATACTCAGTAATTGAACACCTCACCATGCTATGTTGTTGCGAAAAGGATAACTATCCGTTAAAAATTCACTTCACTATTAGATTATTTATATCAATCCAATGAAAAAAACCGACTTGTCAGGGCTGGTGGCTTTCGTCGCCATTGCTCAGGAACGCAGTTTCAGACGGGCAGCCGCCAGGCTTGGCGTGACGCCGCCAACGCTCAGTCATACGATGCGCGAGCTGGAGGCGCAGGTCGGTATTCGTCTGTTGAATCGGACTACCCGTAACGTAGCGCCGACTGAGGCCGGTGAACATCTGTTGGCGCAGCTGGTACCGGCGTTTACGGATATAGATACCGCACTGGAAAGCCTGAATACCTTCCGCGAACAGCCCCAGGGGCTGGTGCGGATCAATGCGCCGCGAACGGCAATAGAACTTGCGCTGGTCCCTCATTTGGGGCGACTGGCCCGTGATTACCCAGGAATTACGCTGGAAATCGTGGCGCAAGAGGGCTTTGCCAATATCGTTGAACAAGGTTTTGATGCCGGTATCAGGCTCGGAAAGGATCTGCACAACGACATGCGGGCGGTGCGCGTTACCCCTGATTTGCGGCTGGCCATTGTGGCAACCCCTGAATATTTCCAACAGTACGGCAAGCCGAATCATCCTGAAGATCTGTTGAGTCATCGCTGTATCGGATGGCGAAAGATTGCCTCAGGAGAGCTCTACAAGTGGATATTCCAAAAAGGGACTCAGGCGCTTTCCGTCTCGGTGAACAGCCCGCTGATACTGGATGACGCGAGACTGATGTTGCAGGCTGCGTTAGCTCACGCAGGCATTGCGTTCGCTATCGAGGAAGAAGTGAATGAACATCTGGCAACCGGGCGGCTGGAGCGAGTGTTGGCTGACTGGTGCGCGCCGTTCCCTGGTTTTTATCTTTATTATCCGAACCGCAGAAACCATCCAGTGGCACTGACCACGGTGATCAATGTCATGCGTTATCCCAGCCAGGAGAATAATCCCGCGGAGTCATAGCTCCGAGTCCAGACCTCATCCGGCAAACGCCCTTTGCTCAAAATCCCTGCCATTTTACCTCTGGTTTTCCTCTGTCGAATCGTCCCGTCTTGTTGAAGTCGGCTAATCAAGGGCGAACGATTTTTTGTTCATCTATCGAGCGATGGCTGGTCCCGCGCGTCGAATGATCCATAAATACCCTGCATGTTTATAACTTATTGTTTATAATTGTTTTTTGGTTATTTTTATCGAATTTATTCAGTAATTTAAGGTTATTTGCGACGTCGATCACACTATTTTTTTATGTGAAATGTGAAGAGGGTCAATCAGGCAGGTCAAGCAGAGACGGTTCTCTATGCTGATGGCTTACCGATCCGCTGCAATGCCTCCGTATACTGTCTGCAACCAGGGCAAAGTGACGGAAATTTTCATAAGGAATGTGCGTGAGGCAATGGCTATTGCATCTGGCAAACAAATGACACGGGGCTTTTTTGATTATCTTGAGGGATTGGGTATGGAAAAGAAAAAAATCTATCTGTTTTGTTCTGCCGGTATGTCGACTTCCCTGCTGGTTTCCAAAATGAAAGCGCAAGCCGAGAAGTACGAAGTGCCGGTAATCATTGCCGCTTATCCGGAGGCGCTGGCAGCAGAAAAGGGCGCTGAGGCCGATTTGATCCTGCTGGGGCCGCAGATTGCCTATACGCTGGCCGAAGTACAGAAGCAGTTGCCCAATAAGCCCGTCGAAGTGATCGACTCTGCTTTATACGGCAAGCTCGATGGCCTTGGGGTATTGAAGGCCGCAGTCGCCACTATAAAAAAAGCTAACCAATAAAGGGGTCTGCCGTGAATACGTTAATTGCCTCGTTGGAAAAGGTCATTCTGCCTTTTGCTGTGAAAATTGGTAAACAGCCCCATGTTAATGCCATCAAAAACGGGTTCATTCGATTAATGCCGCTGACGTTGACCGGGGCGATGTTCGTGCTGATCAACAACGTGTTCCTCAGCTTCGGTGAAGGCTCGTTCTTCTTTTCAATGGGGGTGCGGCTGGATGCGTCCACCATTGAGACGCTGAATGGCCTGAAGGCCATCGGTGGCAGCGTTTATAACGGCACCCTGGGGATTATGTCCCTGATGACGCCCTTCTTTATTAGCATGGCTTTAGCCGAAGAGCGCAAGGTCGATCCACTGGCCGCGGCTCTGCTGGCGGTTGCCGCCTTTATGACGGTGACCCCGTTCAGCGTCGGTGAGGCCTATGCCGTAGGCGCTAACTGGCTGGGCGGTGCCAACATTATTTCCGGTATGGTGATCGGCCTGGTGGTGGCAGAGATGTTTACCTTTGTGGTGCGCCGCAACTGGGTGATCAGCCTGCCGGACAGCGTACCTTCTTCAGTGTCACGTTCGTTCTCGGCCCTGATCCCCGGCTTTCTTATCCTGTCGATCATGGGCGTACTGGCCTATTGCCTGACGCTGTGGGGAACCAACTTCCACCAAATCATTATGGACAGCATCTCGGCACCGCTGGCGAAAATGGGCAGCGTAGTGGGCTGGGTGTATGTGATGTTCTCCTCACTGCTGTGGTTCTTTGGGGTGCATGGTTCGATGGCACTGGCCGCGCTGGACAGCGGCATCATGACGCCATTCGCGCTGGAGAACGTAGAGCTGTACAACAAGTATGGTTCTGTCGAAGCGGCAGTGGCTGCCGGTAAAGAGTTCCACATGTGGGCGAAGCCGTTTGTTGACTCCTACATCTATCTGGGTGGGACGGGGTCGACGCTGGGGCTGATCATTGCCATCTTTATCGCTTCACGCCGCGAAGATTATCGTCAGGTTGCCAAGCTGGCGACGCCATCGGGCATCTTCCAGATCAACGAACCTATTCTGTTCGGTCTGCCGGTGATTATGAACCCGGTGATGTTTATTCCCTTTATCCTGGTTCAGCCGGTGCTGACGATCATCACCACGGTGGCTTATTACACCGGGCTGATCCCGCCAATCACCAACATTGCACCGTGGACCATGCCGGTGGGGCTGGGGGCGTTCTTCAACACTAACGGCAGTATCGTCGCCATGTTGTTGAGCTTCTTCAACCTGGGCGTCGCGACCTTGATTTACCTGCCGTTTGTGATGATCTCCAACAAGGCGCAGAGCCAGATTGATCAGGCAACGGAAAGCGAAGAAGACATCGCCAAAGCGTTGAAATTCTAACTGCAGTCTGGGGCAGCGCTTGCTGCCCCGGTTTTAGGGAGCCTTCGGATGAAATATCAATTTGCTGACGATTTCTGGTGGGGAAGTGCCACCTCTGCGCCGCAGTCGGAAGGGGCAGCAGCCCGGGATGGCAAAAGCCAGAACATCTTCGATTACTGGTATGAGATTGCGCCAGAACGCTTTCATCATCAGGTTGGCCCGTCCGAGACCTCCACCTTTTATGACCATTTCCAGCAAGATGTCCTGCTGTTAAAGACCCTTGGCCATAATAGCTTCAGGACTTCCATCTCCTGGTCGCGGTTGATCCCGCAGGGGGATGGCGAAGTGAACCCGAAAGCGGTCGCTTTCTATAATGCGATGATCGACAGCCTGCTAGCCCAGGGCATCACGCCATTTATCAACCTTTACCATTTCGATATGCCGCTGTGCATGCAGCAACAGGGCGGCTGGGAAAGCCGGACGGTGGTGGAAGCCTACGCCCGCTATGCCAAAACCTGTTTCAGCCTGTTCGGCGACAGAGTCAGCCATTGGTTCACCTTCAATGAGCCGATTGTCCCGGTCGAAGCCGGGTATCTGAATGACCTGCATTATCCTTGTGTGGTTGATTTCAAAAGGGCGATCGCGGTGGCTTACCACAGCGTTTTGGCCCATGCCAAAGCGGTGAACGAATTCAGAGCGCTGGGGAATCAGGGCAGCATCGGGATTATCCTGAACCTGAGCCCGACTTATCCGCGTTCGGACAGCCAGGAAGACGGCATTGCCGCCCACTATGCGGATCTGCTGTTGAATAAAAGCTTCCTCGATCCGGTGACCAAAGGGCGCTATCCGGAAGATCTGGTGAATTTACTGCGGGCCAATGATTTGTTGCCGCAGACAGCGCCGGAAGACGCGCAGCTGATTGCCGATGGGGTGGTGGATATTCTGGGCGTCAATTACTATCAACCGCGCAGAGTTAAAGCCAAGTCTGGCTATCAGGCCAGTGACCCGGTGACGATGCCGGAAGATTTGTTCAGCTTTTACGAGATGCCGGGCCGCAAGATTAACCCGCATCGCGGTTGGGAAATCTATGAAAAAGGCCTGTATGACATCCTGATGGACCTGAAGGAGAACTACGGCAATATTCCCTGCTATATTTCAGAAAACGGCATGGGTGTAGAGGGTGAAGAGGCCTTTATTGGTGCCAGTGGGCGGGTAGAGGATGATTATCGCATCGACTTCATTCGCGACCACCTGAAATGGCTGCATCAGGCGTTGTCCGAGGGGGCTAACTGTAAAGGCTACCATTTATGGACCTTTATTGACTGCTGGTCCTGGCTTAATGCCTACAAGAATCGCTACGGGTTGGTTCGACTGGAGCGGGAAAGCCAACGGCGCACGATCAAAAAGAGCGGCTATTGGTTTGCTGAGACGGCCAGACAAAACGGCTTTGACTAATGGGAGCGCGCGCGGTGTCTGAGAACCTGGTTTCGCTGAATGCGAACGACGTTAAGCTGATTCGGGAGCAGGATTTTTTTAACTGCAAAGATTTCCATCTGTTTATCTATAACAAGGTGGAGAGCGCCACCGGGCTGCATCAGCATGACTATTACGAATTCACCATCGTCCTGAGCGGCAAATGCTATCAGGAGATTAACGGCAAGCGGGTGCTGCTGGAGCGGGGGGATTTTGTGTTTATCCCCATTGGCTCGCATCACCAAAGCTTCTATGAGTTCGGCGCCGCGAAAATCTTTAACGTGGCGGTCGGCAAGGTTTTCTTTGAAGAGAACTATTTGCAGCAGTTACCTCGTTGTTTTGTCGCCTCTCAGGCCTATAGCCTGAAGAACGAGTTCCTGGCTTATATCGAGTCGGTGGTCAGTTCACCGCAGTTTCGTGAGGATGATTTTGCCGAGTTTCTGGAAACGCTGACCTTTTATATCATCAGCCGCATTCGTCATTATAAGGAAGAGAGTGGCGAGGGGGATGACATTCCTCAGTGGCTGAAGAACACCCTGGCGGGGATGCATGATAAGGCGATGTTTGGTGAAAAGGCATTGCTTAATATGGTTGAGCTGTCGGGGAAAACGCAGGAGTACCTGACCCGGGCAATGCGGCGTTATTACCATAAAACCCCGATGCAGGTGATCAATGAAATCCGCATCAACTTCGCCAAAACCCAGCTTGAGGTCACCAACTATTCGGTTTCGGATATCGCCTTTGACTCGGGCTATGGTGACGTGAGCCTGTTTATTAAAAACTTTAAAAGACTCACTGAAGTGACGCCGGGTAATTACCGAAAAAAGTTCTACGGCCCTATTTAGGGCCGCTCCCGATAAGCATTAACGCCGATATTCCGAATGCCTTTCAGGCCGCCAATAGCCTGATGCGATAAATTTCTTTGCTTAAGCGAAGGGGAATTGCCGTACCTGACGGACGGTATTCCCTTGCCAAAAATTTGTTAAATGGATGCCCACAATGGACAAGTTACTGATAGTGAATGCCGACGATTTTGGCCTGAGCAAGGGCCAGAACTACGGCGTTATCGAGGCGTTTCACTCTGGGGTTGTTTCTTCGACCACGGCCATGGTCAATAGCGCGGATGTGCACCATGCGGCCAGGCTCAGCCAGCTTTATCCCGGGCTGCAGATTGGCCTGCACTTTGTACTGACCCACGGGCATCCCCTGACCGCCATGCCGTCGCTGGTCAACGAGCGTGGGGAGCTGGGCAAGTGGTTATGGGAACGCGCGGAATCTGCGCTGTTGGACCTGAACGAAATCCACGATGAGTTGGTGAGCCAATACGACAAATTCGTGGCCGTGTTTGGTAAAGCGCCGACGCATATCGACAGCCACCATCACGTGCACATGCTGCCGCAGATTTTCCCGCTGGTGGAGGCCTTTGCCCAGACCAAATCCATCCCGCTGCGCATCGGCCGCGAAGAAGTTGCACGGCAAGACATTCCACTGCGCTATGGTCGCAGCACCGAATGGTTTGATGCGGGCTTTTATGGTGAGGAGATATCCGAGGCGCTGTTTTTACAGGTGCTTGAGCGCACCGATCAACGCGGTGCCCAGTCGGTGGAGATGATGTGTCACCCGGCGTTTTTGGATAAAACGATATTGGCGAGCAAGTATTGCTACCCGCGCCTGGCCGAAGTGGATGTTTTGACATCGCCAGGCATTAAAAACATGATTGCGGAGCGCGGCTACCGTCTGGGATCCTTCCTGGATCTGTGAAGACCCCGACGTAGCATCATAAAAATGGCCCGCTTAAAGCATCGAGTGGGCCTTTTTCAGCCCGGTATCCTCATCAGGATCGGCGCCCTGCGGGACCGGTGTCTCTGCGTCTTCTTCCCCCGACGTTTCACTGGTCTGTGGCTCGACCGGATCCGGTGCCGCTTCCGGCGGCGGCATGGTGTCATGGATGATCTGTTCATCGAAGGTTGGGTTCAGCGCCGGAGAAAGCGGGGAACTGGTCAGGCTGTCCGGCAGGGGAATATGCGGCAAGGGCGCATCCTGCACAAACTGCGATTCGTCCTGTTTGACCGTCCGACTGAAGCCCACCAGCAGCAGGCCGCAAAGCGAGAAGAAGGCATACAGAATATTGCCGCCCAGTGGCTCAATCAGCGAGCCGACTGCCAATGGGCCGATACTGGCACCTACGCCGAAGGCCATCAGCAAACAGGCGGCCAGGGATACGCGTCGTTCCGGTTCAATCAAATCGTTCGCCAGGGCGACCACCAGCGGATACAGCGTGAACTGCAGCATGCTGACGATAAAGCCCACCACCAGCAACACCGGAAAATCAATGTGCGGCACCAGCGCCAGCGGCAGGGCGGCGACGATCAATAAAATGGCGTTGATGCGCATCAGCAGCGTGCGGTTGTAGCGGTCTGACAGCCAACTAAGCGGGAACTGCGCTACCAGCCCGGCGAAGATGGCTATCGCCATAAACAAGCCGGTCTGCTGAGTAGTCAGCGATTGCAGGCTCGCGTATACCGGTGCCAGCCCATAGAAAGATCCCACCACCATGCCGATCACCAGCGTGGTGGCCAGCACCTTGGGAATGGCCCCGATAAAATAGCGTAGCTCCATTGGAGCCGGTGACATATGGCGTGCATTGGTGCGGGTGGTGAGGGCGATAGGTACCAGGCAGAGTGCAAAGCACAGGGCGATCACCAGCAGGGTGGTGATGCCGAGATTGCTTTGCAGCATTAACACCACCTGACCCAATGACATACCCAGATAGGTGGCCGCCATATAAAAGCCGAAAACCGTTCCGCGCTGATTGGATTCCGCCTGATCGTTCAGCCAGCTTTCCAGCACCATGAATTGACACATCATGCACATGCCGATAATCAGCCGCAGCACCACCCACACGGGAATATATTCCGTCAGGCCATGTCCCAACACCGCGGCGGTGATAATACCGGCGCAGGAAACGTAGGCGCGGATATGACCGACGCGGGCAATCAGAAAATGGCCGACTTTGCCGCCGATCACCAGGCCGATGTAGTTGGCGGCGATAATGGCGCCGATCAGCGCACCGGTCACGTGGATAGAGGTTAAACGCAGGGAGACGTAAGTGGTGAGCAACCCTGAACCCAGCAGCATCAGCAGGGTGGTGGTATACAACGGAAAGAAGACGCCTAACGTTTTTTTCACTCTATCATCCTAATCTTTTATCCTGGTTTGCCCTGGGGCTGACCCTGCCGGTGGCAAACGCAACCCGGTGAGATCCCTCGTGCAAAACACCGCCCGTTAACCCGAGCATTACATTCGATACTAGCAGTTTGGTTTGCCGCTTAACACCGCCTCGCCTGCGAAGCGCCGCGCATTTCTGTCATCACGCCGTCAGGCAAGCTTGATAAATGCTACTATCGGGCGCATATACCTGATTCGCTAAGGAGAGGTTATGAGTGAAAATCAACTGCGTAAACTCAGCATTGCGGTGGGCGAAAAACTGAAGGCCAACGGCCAGTGGATCACCTGCGCAGAGTCCTGCACTGGCGGCGGCATTGCCAAAGCCATCACCGACATTGCCGGGAGTTCTGCCTATTTCGACCGTGGCTTTGTCACCTACAGCAATACGGCGAAACATGAATTGTTGGGCGTGGCTGAAGCGACCCTGACAGCCCATGGCGCAGTGAGCGAAGAGGTGGTGCGTGAGATGGCTCAGGGGGCATTACACGCCGCACGGGCCAGCCTGGCGCTGTCGGTGAGCGGCATTGCCGGGCCAGACGGCGGGAGTACGGAAAAACCGGTGGGCACCGTTTGGTTTGGCTTTGCCGACCGCTCCGGAAGGGTAGTGGCGCACAAGAAGCAATTTAGCGGCGATCGCGATGCAGTGCGGCTTCAGGCGACGATTTTTGCGCTGCAAACCGCGCTTGATGATTTTTTGTAAAATTAGGCTTGATACTGTATGACCATACAGTATAATTAGTGGCATTTCCTGCACAACATACAATCAGTGGCAGTGTGGGGTAACACCGACATTGCGTAACGAAGGAGCAAAAATGGCTATTGATGAGAACAAGCAAAAGGCGCTAGCTGCGGCACTGGGCCAGATTGAGAAACAGTTCGGCAAAGGCTCCATCATGCGTCTGGGTGAAGACCGTTCTATGGACGTAGAAACGATCTCCACCGGCTCACTGTCACTGGATATCG
This sequence comes from Serratia myotis, assembly GCF_027474885.1. Taxonomy (NCBI): domain Bacteria; kingdom Pseudomonadati; phylum Pseudomonadota; class Gammaproteobacteria; order Enterobacterales; family Yersiniaceae; genus Serratia; species Serratia myotis. Next base: position 847,415 of record NZ_CP099707.1, read on the forward strand.
CACTGGGTGCGGGCGGCCTGCCAATGGGCCGTATCGTTGAGATTTATGGCCCGGAGTCTTCAGGTAAAACTACCCTGACGCTGCAAGTTATCGCTTCGGCACAGCGCCAGGGTAAAACCTGTGCGTTCATCGATGCCGAACACGCGCTGGATCCGATTTATGCGAAAAAGCTGGGTGTTGATATCGACAACCTGCTGTGTTCTCAGCCGGACACCGGTGAGCAAGCGCTGGAAATCTGTGATGCCTTAACCCGCTCTGGCGCGGTTGACGTGATCATCGTTGACTCCGTAGCGGCGCTGACGCCAAAAGCGGAAATCGAAGGTGAAATCGGTGACTCACATATGGGCCTGGCGGCGCGTATGATGAGCCAGGCGATGCGTAAGCTGGCGGGTAACCTGAAAAACGCCAACACGCTGCTGATCTTCATCAACCAGATCCGTATGAAAATCGGTGTGATGTTCGGTAACCCGGAAACCACCACTGGCGGTAACGCACTGAAATTCTACGCTTCTGTTCGTCTGGATATCCGCCGTATCGGCGCGGTAAAAGAAGGCGATGAAGTGGTCGGCAGCGAAACCCGCGTAAAAGTGGTAAAAAACAAAATCGCTGCGCCGTTCAAGCAGGCCGAGTTCCAAATCCTGTACGGTGAAGGCATCAACAGCCGCGGTGAACTGGTTGATCTGGGCGTTAAGCACAAGATGATCGAGAAAGCCGGCGCCTGGTACAGCTACAACGGCGACAAAATCGGTCAGGGTAAGGCAAACGCCTGTAACTTCCTGAAAGAAAACCCGGCGGTGGCTGCTGAGTTGGATAAACGACTGCGTGAACTGCTGCTGCACAGCAACGGCGAACTGGTCGCTGCCACCAACGAAGGCTTCGATGATGAAGCTGAAACCAGCGAAGAGTTTTAATCGCTGCTGACGTTCGTGAGCACCATTGAGGGTTCACGAACGTTAATTAATCAGGCTTGAATAATGAATGATTTGCTAAGCCGCGCCATGCGCCTGCTGTCGCAACGCGATCATAGTGAAGCTGAACTGCGCCGCAAACTTGCGGCGCAGTCATTTATGGCGAAAGCCAGATTTGGCACCAAAACTCCCTCGTCCTCTGCTCCGCCCCCTGAAGAACCCATCGATCCTGCCGTTATCGAGCAGGTGATTGCCTATTGCTACCAGCATAACTGGCTGGACGATGAGCGCTTTGCCCGCAGCTACATCGGTAGCCGCAGCCGTAAAGGCTATGGTGCGCAGCGCATCCGCTCTGAACTGATGCAAAAAGGCGTGGATAAAGAGCTGACGCAGGCAGCGTTGGCGGACTGTGAGATTGACTGGTGTGAACAGGCCAAACAGGTGGCACAGCGTAAATTTGGCGACTCATTGCCTACGGACTGGAAAGAAAAAGCCAAAGTGCAGCGTTATCTGCTCTATCGTGGCTTTTTCCAGGAAGAAATTCAGTCAATTTTCCGTGATTTTGCGCAATGAACGCACACGGGGTTTTACTTCCCTCTGAAGAAAATTTATCTTATCCCCACTTTTTGTTCGTGAGTTAGATGCATCGTCAGGATGTCGCGTATCTTGCTCACGTGTCGTTATTCTAGCCTTTCCGGGAAAATTATGAGCAAGAGCACCGCTGAGATCCGTCAAGCGTTTCTCGATTTCTTTCATAGTAAGGGCCATCAGGTTGTAGCAAGCAGCTCCCTGGTGCCTGACAATGATCCGACATTGTTGTTTACCAATGCCGGCATGAACCAATTTAAAGATGTTTTCCTGGGGCTGGACAAGCGCGCCTATTCCCGAGCCACTACCTCACAGCGTTGCGTACGTGCGGGCGGCAAGCATAACGATCTGGAAAACGTCGGTTATACCGCACGTCACCACACCTTCTTCGAAATGCTGGGTAACTTCAGCTTCGGCGACTACTTCAAACACGATGCCATCAGCTACGCGTGGGAACTGTTGACCGGTGAAAACTGGTTTAACCTGCCGAAAGACCGGCTGTGGGTGACCGTCTATGAAACCGATGACGAAGCCTTCGACATCTGGCAGAAGCAAATTGGCGTACCGGCAGAGCGTATTATCCGCATTGGCGACAATAAAGGCGGGGCCTTTGCTTCCGACAACTTCTGGCAGATGGGTGATACCGGCCCATGTGGCCCGTGCACCGAGATTTTCTACGATCACGGCGATCATATCTGGGGTGGCCCACCGGGCAGCCCGGAAGAAGACGGCGATCGTTACATTGAGATCTGGAACCTCGTATTCATGCAGTTCAACCGTCAATCCGACGGTACCATGTTGCCACTGCCAAAACCTTCGGTAGATACCGGTATGGGACTGGAGCGTATTGCCGCAGTCTTGCAGCATGTGAACTCCAACTATGAAATCGACCTGTTCAGCAAGCTGATTGCCGCGGTGGCCAAGGTGACCGGCGCCACAGATTTGGATAACAAATCCCTGCGCGTTATTGCCGACCATATCCGTTCTTGCGCCTTCCTGGTGTCAGACGGTGTGACACCGTCAAACGAAGGCCGTGGTTATGTGCTGCGTCGCATCATTCGCCGCGCGGTTCGTCATGGCAACATGCTGGGTGCGAAAGACACCTTCTTCTACAAGCTGGTCGCACCATTGATCGAAGTGATGGGGCCGGCAGCCGATGAGCTGAAGCGCCAGCAGTCACTGGTTGAGCAAGTGCTGAAAACCGAAGAAGATCAGTTTGCCCGTACCCTGGAGCGTGGTTTGACGCTGTTGGACGAAGAGCTGGCCAACTTGCAGGGCGATACTCTGGATGGTGAAACTGCATTCCGACTGTATGACACCTACGGTTTCCCGGTCGATCTGACGGCAGACGTGTGTCGCGAACGTGGCTTGAAAGTGGATGAAGCCGGTTTCGAACAGGCAATGGAAGCCCAGCGCCGTCGTGCGCGTGAGTCCAGCGGTTTTGGCGCAGACTACAACAGCATGATCCGTGTTGATGGTGCCAGCCAATTCAGCGGTTATGACCACGAACAACAGCAGTCCACCGTGACCGCGCTGTTCCGTGATGGCCAGGCTGTAGACGAGATCCACGCCGGTGAAGAAGCCGTGGTGGTACTGGACGAGACCCCGTTCTACGGTGAGTCCGGTGGGCAGGTCGGTGATAAAGGCGTGCTGAAAGCCGCCGGCGCTGATTTTGTGGTGAGTGATACCCAGAAATACGGTCAGGCGATCGGCCATCAGGGCAAGTTGTCTCAGGGTTCGCTGAAAGTGAATGACCGCGTTGATGCGCAAATCGACACTGTTCGCCGCAACCGCATTCGTCTGAACCACTCCGCGACCCACCTGCTGCACGCTGCACTGCGTCAGACGCTGGGCGAGCACGTGGCGCAGAAAGGTTCGTTGGTTAACGATAAATACCTGCGTTTTGACTTCTCGCATTTTGAAGCGATGAAGCCGGAGCAAATTCGCATTGTGGAAGACTTGGTAAACCAGCAGATACGTCGTAACCTGCCGGTGCAAACCGAGGTCATGGCGTTGGATGATGCCAAAGAGAAGGGCGCTATGGCGCTGTTCGGTGAGAAGTACGACGACAACGTGCGCGTACTGACCATGGGCGACTTCTCGACCGAGCTGTGTGGCGGCACCCATGCCAGCCGTACCGGCGATATCGGTCTGTTCCGCATTCTGAGTGAGTCTGGCACCGCCGCCGGTATCCGCCGTATTGAAGCGGTAACCGGTGAAGGGGCGATTGCTACCTTGCATCAGCAAAACGATCTGTTACAGGACGTTGCTCATCTGGTTAAGGGTGACAGCAATAACCTGACGGACAAAGTGCGAGCGGTGCTCGATCGTACCCGTGCCTTGGAAAAAGAGCTGCAGCAGTTGAAGGACCAGCAGGCGGCGCAAGAAAGCGCTTCATTGTCCAGCAAGGCGAAAATGGTTAACGGCGTACAGCTGTTGGTCAGCCAGTTGGATAACGTTGAGGCCAAAATGCTGCGAACCATGGTTGATGACCTGAAAAATCAACTGGGTTCTGCGATTATCGTGCTGGCCACCACGGCCGATGATAAGGTGAGCCTGATTGCCGGCGTGACCAAAGATTTGACCGACCGGGTGAAAGCCGGCGAGCTGATCGGTAACGTGGCGCAGCAGGTTGGCGGCAAAGGGGGCGGACGCCCTGATATGGCGCAGGCCGGGGGGACTGATGTCAGTGCCCTGCCAGCGGCATTAGACAGCGTAGAAGCCTGGGTGGCCTCGAAACTGTGAATATAAATAAATAGCACTTAAAAACGCCATAACTCATTACTGATTATGGCGTTTTTAAACTGTGCTAACACAATTTGGTTACAATTACGGGAACAAAGTTTTTCAGGTCGGCTAAACTTATCATTATCTGAGGTGAGACCAAGTCTGCTTACATTTATTGTGGGTTACATGACTTACGTTTTCGCAGCATATGATGGATACTGACGGGGAAACTGAGAGACCCGACTCTTTTAATCTTTCAAGGAGCAAAGAATGTTAATTCTGACTCGTCGAGTTGGTGAAACCCTCATGATTGGCGATGAGGTCACTGTCACAGTGTTAGGGGTCAAAGGCAACCAGGTTCGTATTGGTGTGAATGCCCCTAAAGAGGTGTCAGTTCACCGCGAAGAAATCTATCAGCGCATTCAGGCCGAGAAGTCTCAACAGACGACTTTCTGATTTCGAAGCAGCGTCTCGTTGCTCAGCGAGACGCTACTGCGCTTTTTTGTGCCCGCCACCGACCTTTCCCAGACTTCCCCTGCAAAATCTTTCTGCCGCTTCTTTCGCTTTGTTTGCTAATTCACTGTTATTGCCTGTTGATAAAACACTCTTTTTGACGTGAAATTGCCCATGTTGAGCGTGAATTGTGCAAACACGCATGAGATGGGAAAAATTGTTTGACTTAAAAGTCGGAGAAAGTAATATGTGCGCCACGCAGTGCCGATGAGCTTCTCCAAAGCAAGTTAGGCACAATTCGCAAGAAGCGTATGGTGAGGTGGCCGAGAGGCTGAAGGCGCTCCCCTGCTAAGGGAGTATGCGGTCAAAAGCTGCATCCGGGGTTCGAATCCCCGCCTCACCGCCATTTGCATCCATAGCTCAGCTGGATAGAGTACTCGGCTACGAACCGAGCGGTCGGAGGTTCGAATCCTCCTGGATGCACCATATTTCGCAGTATGGTGGGGTAGTAACAACGTACCATACGGTATCAAAAAAGAATTCCTGTGCATCCATAGCTCAGCTGGATAGAGTACTCGGCTACGAACCGAGCGGTCGGAGGTTCGAATCCTCCTGGATGCACCATATTTAAAAGCGCTTATCTCTAAGTCTTCACTTTCAGATAGATGCGAGCTAGAAGGTAGCTCAAAGGAGGATAACGTTGCTTCAGCAACGGCCCACAGGGCGAAGCGTTTACGCTGAGTAATCCTCCTGGATGCACCATTCTTTCTGTCAAACTTGTTTCTTCAAGCAGACAAACCAAAAATAGTAATGCATCCATAGCTCAGCTGGATAGAGTACTCGGCTACGAACCGAGCGGTCGGAGGTTCGAATCCTCCTGGATGCACCATATTGAAAAGTACTTATCTCTAAGTCTTCGCTTTCAGATAGCTACGAACTGGAAGGTAGCACGAAGAAGGATAACGTTGCTTTAGCAACGGCCCGCAGGGCGAAGCGTTTACGCTGAGTAATCCTCCTGGATGCACCATCTAAGAAAAACCCGCCTTGGCGGGTTTTTCGCTTTCTGGCATTCGGCGATACGCTACTGTAATCCCACCATCTTTACTCTTGCGCACAGCACATTCCGCTATTACGCGATCAGCGACAACCTTCCGGCTTTACGCTAAAGTAGTTTTCTTTCCACAACGATCATGGAGTAACGATGTACGACCGCTATCAGGGTCTTATTTTCGACATGGACGGCACCATTCTCGATACTGAGCCGACGCACCGTAAGGCGTGGCGTGAAGTGTTGTCCCGTTACGGTATGACGTTTGATGAGCCAGCGGTGATGGCGTTGAGCGGTTCTCCGACCTGGCGCATTGCCCAGGCGATTATTGCCAGCCATCAGGCCGATCTTGATCCTCACCATCTGGCTGCAGAGAAAACCCGTGCGGTAGAAGCAATGCTGCTGGACAGCGTACAGCCCTTGCCATTGATCGAGGTGGTGAAAGCCTACCATGGCCGCCGCCCGATGGCAGTGGGTACCGGCAGTGAGCATCGTATGGCCGAAACTCTGCTGCGTCATCTGGGCCTGTTCCACTGCTTTGATGCGATCGTGGGTGCTGACGACGTGCAGCGTCACAAGCCGGAGCCGGACACCTTCCTGCGTTGCGCCGAACTGATTGGCGTACCGCCAGAGAAATGTGTGGTGTTTGAGGACGCAGATTTCGGTATCCAGGCGGCGAAAAGCGCCAATATGGCTGTGGTAGATGTCCGCACGCTGTGAGTAGTACGCTGGCCGTGATGTCGTTATTCGGCGGCAGCTTTCTCAGTGCGACGTTGTTGCCGGGAAATTCAGAAATTATTTTGGTCGCCTTGCTGACCAACAGTCGTGTCTCACCGGAATTGCTGGTGCTGGCCGCGACGTTGGGCAATACGCTTGGTGGGCTGACCAATGTCATTATCGGGCGCCTGTTACCGGCGTTGAAACCACAGCGAGGGCTGGATACAGCACTGGGGTGGATGCAACGCTTTGGCCCGGCTGCGCTGTTGCTCAGTTGGGTGCCGGTGGTGGGCGATTTGTTGTGCGTGTTGGCAGGCTGGCTGCGCATGCCCTGGGGCCCTGTCGCGCTGTTTCTGTGTATCGGAAAGGCGCTGCGTTACATCATTTTGACTATGATAACGTTACAGGGAATGGCCTGGTGGCATTAACGACGTGAATATAACTCAATATTCTCTCGGGTGCAGATTCAGTATGCTTACGAGTTCTTGTTTTTAGAAGCGGGAGGTCAATTTGATCCCGGACGTATCCCAGGCGCTTTCTTGGTTGGAAGCCCATCCCCATGCATTAAAAGGCATTCGTCGCGGCATTGAGCGTGAAACGCTGCGTGTCACCGAAGACGGAAAGCTTGCAACAACCGGACATCCGGAGAAGTTGGGGGCGGCATTAACGCACCACTGGATAACCACAGACTTTGCCGAGGCGCTGTTAGAGTTTATTACGCCGGTTGACGACAACCTCGATCACCTGCTGACGTTCTTGCGTGATATTCATCGTCACGTAGCGCGTAATCTGGGCGAGGAGCGCATGTGGCCGCTCAGTATGCCGTGCTTTATTGAAGCCGAGCAGGACATTGAACTGGCGCAGTTCGGCTCGTCGAATATTGGCCGCATGAAGACGTTGTACCGTGAGGGGTTGAAGAACCGCTACGGCGCGCTGATGCAGACCATTTCCGGCGTGCACTACAATTTCTCCCTGCCGCTGGAATTCTGGCAAGCATGGGCTGGTGTTAAAGATGCCGAAAGCGGTAAGGAGCAGATTTCAGCGGGCTACTTCCGTCTGATCCGTAACTATTATCGTTTTGGCTGGGTGATCCCGTATCTGTTCGGCGCATCGCCGGCGATCTGTTCTTCGTTCCTGAAAGGGCGTGAAACTGCGTTGCCGTTTGAGCGTACCGAACAGGGTATGTGCTATCTGCCGTATGCCACTTCACTACGCTTGAGCGATCTGGGTTACACCAATAAATCGCAAAGTAATCTGGGCATCACCTTCAACGATCTGCAAAGCTATGTTGAAGGCCTGAAGCGGGCGATTGTCACGCCTTCAGAAGAGTTTGCCAAGTTGGGTGTGAAAGACGGTGATCGTCATCTGCAGTTGAACAGTAACGTACTGCAGATCGAAAACGAACTCTATGCGCCGATCCGGCCGAAGCGTGTGACTAAAAGCGGTGAGACACCGTCAGATGCGCTGCTACGGGGCGGTATCGAATACATTGAAGTTCGCTCGCTGGATATCAACCCGTTCTCGCCAATCGGCGTAGATGCGGTGCAGGCGCGTTTCCTGGACCTGTTCCTGGTGTGGTGTGTACTGGCCGATGCGCCGGAGATGAGCAGCGATGAATTGCTGTGTACGCGCAAAAACTGGAACCGGGTGATCCTCGAAGGGCGTAAACCGGGTCAGACCATTGGCATCGGTTGTGATGACAGCCGTGAGCCGTTGGCAAAAGTAGGCAAAGCGCTGTTTGACGATTTGCGCCGCGTGGCGGAAGTGTTGGATAGTGAAGCCGGCGATCGCCAGTACCAGCAGGTGTGTGACGAATTGGTCGCGGCATTTGACGATCCGGAACTGACATTCTCTGCCCGTATTCTGAAAGCGATGAAGGAAGAGGGGACCGGTCGTGTAGGCCTGCAACTGGCTGAGCAATACCGTCAGATGCTGATGGAAGAGCCGTTGGAAATCCTGACTGAAGCCGAACTGGCGAAGGAGCAGGAAGCCTCATGGCAGCGTCAACGCAACATAGAAGCCAGTGATACGCTAAGCTTTGAAGAGTTCCTGAAGCAACATGGCGGGAGCTGAAAAAGAAAAAGGCCACATCAATGTGGCCAAATATGCATCTCTGATGACAGGGATGATGATAACAAATGCGCGTCTTTCACATATTCAGACTCGCTGAGTTGGAAAAGGTTTCCTGGATAGATAAAAAAGTTTCGAAATAAATACACTTTTACGAGGAGGTAACGAAATGCCACTGCTGGATAGCTTCACCGTAGACCATACCCGCATGGCAGCCCCGGCTGTCCGCGTTGCGAAAACCATGAAAACTCCTCATGGCGATACCATCACCGTATTCGATCTGCGCTTCTGCCGTCCGAATCTGGAAGTGATGCCTGAACGCGGCATTCATACACTGGAACACCTGTTTGCCGGCTTTATGCGTGACCATCTGAATGGCCAGGGCGTTGAGATTATCGATATCTCCCCAATGGGATGCCGTACCGGCTTCTACATGAGCCTGATTGGCGTGCCGGAAGAGCAGCGTGTTGCCGATGCCTGGAAAGCCGCGATGAGTGACGTGCTGAAAGTGACCGATCAGCGCAAAATTCCTGAGCTGAATGAGTTCCAGTGCGGGACTTACCACATGCACTCGCTGGAAGAAGCACAGGAAATCGCCAAGCACATTCTTGATCACGACGTGGTAGTGAACCACAACGAAGAGCTGGCGTTGCCGAAAGAGAAATTGCAGGAACTGCACATCTAGTTCGTCACCTGGCTACAGCGATAAAAAAAGACGCGATGTTCGCGTCTTTTTTCCTTTCTGGCGGGCGGTCAGTGTTGCTGGACGCTGGATTGCAGCGATTTTATTGGCGTGACCCGCACCTGTTTGATCATATTGTCCTGCACGTCGAGGATATCAACGTCGTAATGGCCTACCCGAACCCGGGTGCCAATCTCAGGGATCTCTTCCAGCTCTTCCAACAGCATGCCGTTAATGGTTCGTGCATCGGTGGCCGGCAGTGTCCAGTTGAATGCCTTGTTCAACTCGCGCACGTTGGCGGTGCCGTCGATCAGGACCGAGCCATCGCTCTGCGGATTGACCTCTTCCGCCAGCGTTGGCGACATCGAGGTAGTGAAATCACCGACGATCTCTTCCAGGATATCTTCGACCGTCACCAAGCCCTGAATATCGCCGTATTCGTCTACCACGATGCTGACTTTCTCTTTGTTGCGCTGAAATTTCACCAGTTGGACGTTCAGCGGCGTGCCTTCCGGCACGTAGTAAATCTCATCGGCGGCGCGCAACAGGTTCTCTTTGTTGAACTCTTTTTTCTCGGTCATCAGGCGGTAGGCTTCACGCACCCGCAGCATGCCGATGGCATCGTCCAGCGACCCGCGATACAGCACGATGCGGCCGTGCGGTGAGTGGGTGAGCTGACGCATGATCGACTTCCAGTCATCGTTTACATCGATGCCGACGATCTCGTTGCGGGGCACCATGATGTCGTCAACCGTCACCTTCTCCAGATCCAGCACCGAAATCAACATGTCCTGATTGCGACGAGAAATCTGCGAGTGGGATTCATTCACGATAGTGCGCAGCTCGTCTTTGCTGACGGCGTCGCTGACGCGCACGTTGGTATGGATGCCAAACAGGCGCAAGACCAGCGTGGTGATGCCGTTGAGCAGCCATACCAGCGGGAACATGACCTTCTGCAGCGGTGCCAGCAGAACGCTGCTGGGGAATGCGATGCGCTCTGGATAAAGTGCGGCGAAGGTTTTTGGCAGCACTTCGGCGAACAACAGCACGGCAAACGTCAGGATACCGGTGGCGATGGCTACGCCGAGATCGCCATACAGACGCATACCGACGATGGTTGCCAGCGCGGAGGCCAGAATGTTGACCAGGTTATTGCCGATCAGCACCAGGCCAATCAACCGATCCGGTTTTTTCAGTAGCCTCTCGACCCGGCGGGCAGAGCGGTTGCCCTGCTTGGAAAGATGACGGAGACGATAGCGGTTTAGAGTCATCATGCCGGTTTCGGATGCTGAAAAGTAAGCGGAAACCACGATCATAACCACCAGGACAATGATCAGGGTTCCTGTCGAAACGTGCTCCAACGCGGTATTCCTTATGTATGGAGAAAGATAGCCTGAAGGCTTAGCGAACCATCACTTGCTGGATCAGACGGCTGCCGAAGTAGGCCAGCGTCAGCAGAAAGGCGCCGGCAAAGCTGAACCACACGACACGGCGGCCACGCCAGCCTTCATGGTAATGGCCCCACAACAGAACGATATAGACAAACCATGCCATGATCGACAGGACGGCTTTGTGCACGTTTTCTTTGCTGAACAGGTTATCCATATACAGCAGGCCGGTGCACAGCGTGAGCGTGAGCAGCACGACACCGATCTGGGTGATGTGGAACATTTTACGTTCGATGCTCATTAACGGCGGCATGTCGGCGCTGAACGACAGCTTTTTGTTTTTCAGCAGATAGTCCAGCCAGGCCAGTTGCAGCGCATACAGCGCGGCAATAATCAGTGTGGCGTAGGAAAACAGCGCCAGGCCAATGTGCACCATCAGTTCCGGGCTGGCTTCCAGATGGGTAATAAATTCACCTGGCATAAAGCTGGCAAAGGCCAGATTGATCATCGCGAAGCTGTAAACAATGGGCAGCAGGAACCAGCCGCGGTCACGTGAAGCAACGAAGGTCATGACCGAACAGATGATCAGGCTGACTATCGAGCCGATGTTCAGCAAGCTGAGGTTTTGCCCGGCGCTGACATCAAAAATACGTTGCTGCAGTGCGATGGCGTGGCAAACCAGCGCCACCACTGCTGAGACGAGAGCAAGCCGACGGTATGCGCTATTCTTCCGCAACAAGCTGGGAATAATCAGTCCAAGGCTGAGCAGGTAGGCGATCAAAGCCACAATGGAGAAAACTGGCATAGCGTTTAATTTTGCTTCGGCGTGGTGAATGGGATTGTCAGTATAGCGTCGAGCGCGTCCCACTCCAACCGATCTCCAACGCTGAGGCAGAGATCCTTTTCGCTTCGTGTTATCATCGCCGTAATTATGTCGCCAGAGCGGCCTGTTATTACACGTTGAGCAAGAGACGATGTTTGAAAATTTAACCGATCGTTTGTCGCGCACCCTGCGCAATATCAGCGGCCGTGGGCGGCTGACCGAAGAAAATATCAAAGAAACCCTGCGTGAAGTGCGTATGGCATTGCTGGAAGCGGACGTTGCGCTGCCGGTGGTGCGGGACTTTATCAGCCGTGTAAAAGAGAGCGCGGTAGGTCATGAAGTCAACAAAAGCCTGACGCCGGGGCAAGAGTTCGTCAAAATCGTCAAGGGCGAGCTGATTGCCGCGATGGGCGAAGTGAACACCGAACTGAACCTGGCGGCACAACCGCCGGCCGTGGTGCTGATGGCGGGCCTGCAGGGCGCCGGTAAAACCACCAGCGTCGCCAAGCTCGGCAAGTTCCTGAAAGAAAAACAGAAGAAAAAAGTGTTGGTGGTTTCTGCCGACGTTTATCGCCCTGCGGCGATCAAACAGTTGGAAACGTTGGCGGAGAGTGTCGGCATCGACTTTTTCCCGTCCGATGTTAAAGAAAAGCCGATCGATATCGTTAACCGTGCGCTGCAACAGGCCAAGCTGAAATTCTACGATGTTCTGATCGTCGATACCGCCGGCCGTTTGCACGTTGATGAAGCGATGATGGACGAGATCAAGCAGGTGCACGCGGCGATTAAGCCGGTGGAAACCCTGTTTGTGGTCGACGCCATGACCGGCCAGGATGCGGCCAACACCGCCAAGGCCTTTAACGAAGCGCTGCCGCTGACCGGTGTGGTGCTGACCAAAGTTGACGGTGATGCGCGCGGCGGTGCTGCGTTATCCATCCGTCACATTACCGGCAAGCCGATCAAGTTCCTCGGTGTCGGCGAGAAAACCGAAGCGCTGGAGCCATTCCATCCGGACCGCGTAGCATCGCGTATTCTCGGCATGGGCGACGTGCTGTCGCTGATCGAGGATATCGAAAGCAAAGTTGACCGCGAACAGGCGGAAAAACTGGCTAACAAGCTGAAGAAGGGTGACGGTTTCGATCTGACCGACTTCCTGGAGCAGCTGAAGCAGATGCGTAACATGGGCGGTATGGCCAACATGCTGAGTAAACTGCCCGGTGCCGGCCAACTGCCGGACAATGTGAAATCGCAGATGGACGACAAGGTTTTGGTGCGTATGGAGGCGATGATCAATTCGATGACGCTGAAAGAGCGCGCCAAGCCGGAAATTATCAAAGGTTCGCGCAAGCGTCGTATTGCGGTAGGTTCCGGCATGCAGGTGCAGGATGTTAACCGTTTGTTAAAGCAGTTCGACGATATGCAACGGATGATGAAAAAGATGAAGAAAGGCGGAATGGCGAAGATGATGCGCGGCATGAAAGGTATGATGCCGCCGGGCTTCCCAGGCCGCTGACAGCCGCTTGCCCTCTGGGGTGAGCGCGTTTAAGCATTTGCCGTTCGCGGTGAAAACCGCCCGAAATATTACTGGCTATAAAAAGTAGTTGACGACGATCTACGCTTTCGATTGCTTTTTGCGCCAAAATGAGTAAAATTTTCGGGCTTTTTATATTGCAACCGGGCCCCGTTCCCTCAATGGGGCCCGGCTGTTTTATTAACTAAAGAGGATGTTATGGTAACAATTCGTTTGGCACGTGGCGGCGCAAAAAAGCGTCCGTTCTATCAAGTAGTAGTGACCGACAGCCGCAATGCTCGTGATGGTCGTTTCATCGAGCGCGTAGGCTTCTTCAACCCGATCGCATCTGGTCAGGCTGAAGCACTGCGTCTGGACCTGGACCGCATCGAACATTGGGTCGGCCTGGGTGCAACTGTTTCTGATCGCGTTCACGCGCTGATCAAAGACGCTAAGAAAGCAGCTTAATCTGTCGCGGTGGTGGCAATGAGCAAGCAACTCAAACCGGTAGCACCTAAGCAGCCGATTGTACTCGGTAAAATGGGGTCTACTTACGGCATCCGTGGTTGGCTCAGAGTATTTTCATCCACCGAGAACGCCGAAAGCATTTTTGACTATCAGCCGTGGTTTATCCAGCAGGCGGGTCAATGGCAGCTTGTCGAGTTGGAAGACTGGAAGCGCCACAGTCAGGACCTGATCATCAAAGTCAAAGGCGTTGACGATCGGGATGCTGCGAATCTACTGACCAATCGCGAGATCCTGGTGGATTCGGAACAACTTCCTGAGTTGGTGGGTGATGATTACTACTGGAAAGACCTTATGGGCTGCCAGGTAGTCACAACCACCGGCTACGAACTGGGTAAAGTCATCGATATGATGGAAACCGGTTCGAACGATGTGTTGGTTGTTAAAGCTAACCTGAAAGATGCATTCGGCATGAAGGAGCGGTTGGTCCCGTTTCTTCATGGGCAGGTTATCAAGAAAGTCGATCTCACTGCTCGCGTGATTGAAGCAGATTGGGATCCTGGTTTTTGACCTCCGAATTAAACGGTCGAAACAAGTGGAATGACAGTATGGGGATTGGCTTGTGTTCATTGGTATTGTAAGCCTGTTTCCTGAGATGTTCCGCGCGATCACCGATTACGGGGTGACTGGCCGGGCAGTAAAAAATGGCCTGCTGAGCGTGCAGTGTTGGAGTCCACGTGACTTCACCTACGACCGGCATCGTACCGTGGACGAGCGCCCTTATGGCGGCGGCCCGGGAATGTTGATGATGGTGCAACCCTTGCGGGAAGCTATTCATGCAGCAAAAGCAGCGGCAGGCGAGGGAGCAAAGGTGATTTATCTGTCACCTCAGGGGCGCAAGCTGGATCAAACCGGCGTGTGCGAACTGGCGGCCAACCCGAAGATGATTCTGGTGTGCGGTCGTTATGAAGGGGTAGACGAGCGCGTAATCCAAACCGAAATTGATGAAGAATGGTCAATCGGCGATTACGTTCTCAGCGGCGGGGAACTGCCGGCAATGACCCTGATCGATTCAGTCGCCCGCTTTATACCGGGTGTGCTGGGCCATCAGGCTTCAGCAGAAGAAGATTCTTTTGCCGATGGATTGCTGGACTGCCCGCACTATACCCGTCCTGAGGTGTTGGAAGGGATGGAGGTTCCGCCAGTTCTACTGTCGGGCAACCATGCCGAGATACGTCGCTGGCGCTTAAAGCAGTCGCTGGGCCGTACCTGGCTTAGAAGACCTGAACTTCTGGAAAGCCTAGCTCTGACTGACGAGCAAGCGGTGTTGCTGGCTGAGTTCCAACGGGAACATCAGACCAAGTAGCAGGACTATGAAGGGAACGTCTGAGCAATTGGCTCGACGGGACCGATATATCAGTTTACCTAGGGTAAGAGACATATTATGAGCAACATTATTAAGCAAATTGAACAAGAGCAGATGAAGCAAGACGTACCTGCATTCCGTCCGGGTGATTCCGTGGAAGTGAAGGTATGGGTCGTTGAAGGTAGCAAAAAACGTCTGCAGGCATTCGAGGGCGTGGTTATCGCTATCCGTAACCGCGGTCTGCACTCTGCATTCACTGTTCGTAAGATTTCCAACGGCGAAGGTGTTGAGCGTGTATTCCAGACTCACTCACCAGTAATTGACAGCATTGCTGTTAAACGTCGTGGTGCCGTTCGTAAAGCCAAACTGTACTATCTGCGTGAGCGTACTGGTAAGTCTGCTCGTATCAAAGAGCGTCTGAACCGCGTCGGCTAACGCTGCATCCAAAAGTTAATAACTATGAAGGGGTTGGCAATATGCCGACCCCTTTTTTTGTGCACAGAAAACCCCCAGCTAGGCTGGGGGTTCAGTAAAGCTTTCAGCTTTGAGCCAGTTATAAAAACCCCTTTTGATTTGTTAAAACAGTTTGCGGTCTGGCAACTGCAAATGTTCAACAAGAAATCAAAAGGGGGTCCCAATGAGGGACGAAAAGAGCTTAGCGCACACCCGATGGAACTGTAAATATCACATAGTTTTTGCGCCGAAGTACCGAAGAAAGGTGTTCTACGGGGAAAAACGCAAAGCGATTGGCAGTATTTTAAGAAAGCTGTGCGAATGGAAAAACGTGAATATTCTGGAAGCGGAATGCTGTGCGGATCACATTCATATGCTTCTGGAAATCCCGCCGAAGATGAGTGTATCGGGGTTTATGGGGTACCTGAAGGGAAAGAGCAGCCTGATGCTTTATGAGCAGTTTGGGGATTTGAAGTTCAAATACCGTAACAGGGAGTTTTGGTGCCGAGGGTATTACGTTGATACGGTAGGGAAAAACACGGCCAGGATACAAGAATACATAAAGCACCAACTGGAAGAGGATAAAATGGGTGAGCAACTCTCGATCCCGTATCCAGGTAGCCCGTTTACGGGCCGTAAGTAATCCATAGATGCAAATGTCAGATTGCTATGCGCCTGTTAGGGCGCGGCTGGTAACAGAGCCTTATAGGCGCATATGAAAAACCTCCGGCTATGCCGGAGGATATTTATTATTATGCTTAAAATCCAATGGTCGCATTTGCAAGATTTGATTCTTGTAAAAGTAAGTTACGACAGGCATAAAAAAGCCTGCGGAGGCAGGCTCTTTGCATTACAGCGCGGCGGCGCGCGGCTTGGCTTTTTCCGGGTGCGGCTGAGCCGGAATAATATCGCCAGGCTTTACAATCACTCGCGCGACGGACTCATGCGTGGCGAAGGTGCAGCTACAGTTAATGTTCTGGCATTGGTGATAGCGCTCTTTGGTCGCTTCACTCAGGTACCGACTGGAGCGAGTATGGGCCACGCTACCGCAAAGTGGACAGTGCATCATAGTTGAATCCCTCTTTCGACTGCATCAAGTTATATGACTTATAATAGCCCAATAACTTGCAAAAGCAAGCTTGATTGTCGAAATCGAGATTAATTTTCTTTGGTAGTGATCTCAACACCCTCGATGTAGACGTTAAGTTCCAGATTACTGAAGAAGCCACTGTTGCTTAAGGTATGGGTGATCTTATTAACCACCCACAGCTGCTGATCGATAGCCTCCTTAAAACCATAAACTCGGATGGGGGTCTCAGGGAACAGATCTGGCTGCCCGGTGGCCAGGCTGATACTGAAGGTTGCGATCCCTCTTTGTAATTGTTCAAACAGTGACTGAGCAGCCCGCATGGCGGTTTCTTTATCACGATAGATTTTTGCAATGTGGCAGACCTGCTTTTCTTTACCGACCATATAGCTACTGGTTTGCTGTGGAGCGGTAGCTGTTTTGTCAGCGAATTTGGCGGCAGGATGCCGGGATGTGCTGGCGTTTGCCTGCGGGATTTCCCGTTCTACTTGTACGCTGCTGTTGGCTTGCTCCGGATGTTCGGTATTCAGCCAACTGGCGCTGACACCGGTGTAACCGCCGCGATCTTTCAGTTCAAAACGGTGAGTGTCGCCGTCACTGCGGGTCAGTGTTTTAATAGGGTTTGGCTCGCCAAGCGGGCTACGACCAAACCCGGGTTTGATAAACTGCAGGCGCTGGTATTTGATAGTCACTCGTGCACTATTTGCCAAGGCCAACCGGGAAAGAAATTGAACATCGGTCTCATTGGTTTGGTCGATATGCGCAATCTTTATTGCGGCCAACTCATCGCTCAAATAGGGGGCGTTCAGCCCATTACGCGTTGAAATTTGTTGCACGATTTCGCCAAAGGTCTTGTCTGAATAAGACTCGCTGCGGGATTCGTTTAACGAGCCACGAAAATCAACGCTACGGGCTGTGATTGAGATGAGATCTGGAGCGCCAGTGTGGATGATAGTATCGACAATAAACTTGCCCTGGCCAATCAGAGCTGAGTTATTCCAACCAAGAAACAACTCCAGAATGGCCCCCCGGCTGGGCAGGGACATCAGGCCATCGCTGTCGTCCAGGTTAATGGTCAATTGATCGGCACTCAGGCCGCCATTATCTACCATGTTTAACGAGATCAGCCGCTGACGGATATCGTTGGTAATATCCTTATCTGCCAGCGTCAGGATAAAGTCGGGGGCTGGCTTGGCCCCCATAGGCTGATAAACATCGGCGATCATAATGACATTCCCGTCGCTTTTTGCGCTTTCGCTAACAGGTCGCCAGCCTGGTGACGCAAATCGCCGAACATGGCATGCAGCGATTCATCCACGCGTTTTAATGTGATGGTGAAGGAAATTTGGCGTGGTTGGCCGTTAGCGAAAAAATCTTTGCTGTCCTGAGTGATTTTCTCGATCACAAACATGCCGTAAATGGTGCCGCTGCCTTCGATAAGCGGCCAGGCACGTCCTTGTTCGGCCATGGTTTGCAGCATCAGTAAAGATAGCCGACCACCGGTTAGCTCAGGCATCAGTTGTCCACTTAAGGTGATAGTTTCGCCATCCACACCCAGAAATTGAGCGCTTGGTCTTTGGCCGACGCGACTTCCTGTCGGCCAGCGATAGCTCAACTGACGGTTCATGGCTTGGTAGGGCAGGGTGCGTAACATAAATACGAACAGTCCCAGTGTTAGCATCATTAGTCTGGCTCCTTATACCTGCGCATAAGCGCTGAGGTGCTGATTACGGCGAGTATTTTCGATGTCCATCATGGCTGAACGGACGACACGTTCCATTTCGTCACGGGTAGTTCCCTCCGGTACGTTGATGGCGATGTTATTGGTCAGTACGCTGTTATCCGAAAGGTTAGGGGGAGCGGTTGGGCGAACGGCACGATAGTTTTCGTTGCCCAAACTCAACACGCCACCGCTGGGGGAAAGGCTACTGTCATATTTTTCCGAGGTTGGATCGCTTTTTTCATTGCTAAACCATCCAATGGCCGAATCAATGATGCCTCGCGCCTTGCCGATTAAGCCAATCAACTGGTTAAGCGCATCGCCGGGCAGCCTGAATGCCCAAACCAGCCATTCGCCCAGCATTTTTCCGTAGGCAGCCGCGGTGTTCAGTTCTTCCTGAGTGCTTTTTATCGGTGTCAATAATTGCATAAACCAGTTATAGACCGGTTTTAACTTGTCCATGACGCTGTTGAAGGCTGTAATCACTGGAGAAAATGCCTCACCAATAGGACCCATTGCCGTACTGAAACTTTCCGCGATTCCGCCGATAAAGGCGCTAATCGGTTCCCAATACTTATAGATTAAGGCGGCCCCTCCGACGATCGCGGCGACTACGGCGACAATGGGCAGGCTGAGGGCAGCAAAGACTCCGGCTATCATGCCGCCAACGGAAGTGAATACGGTGCCCAGTAGACCCGCACCGGCCATCAGCATATTAATGGCGCTCAGCGCCGGCACGATAAAGGTACCTATGGTTGACAGGCCGCCAATCAGTGCGGTTACGGCAATGGCTACCGTCATCAGGGTATTGGCCAACGCGGGGTTTTCTTTTGACCATTGGCCCAGAGTGTTCAGCCAGCCGGTTGCGGTTTGCGTCAACTGCCGTAGGGCTGAGTTTTGCCCATCGAACAGGTCGATACGGATGCTGTCCCAGGAGGCGAACAGTTTCTTGATATCGCCATCCAGGTTATCCCCCCGTACGGTGACCATCGCCTGAGCAGCGCCATCAACGTTCCCCAGGCTACGCCCTTGTGGGGCTAACTGTGCGGCGGTTTGCTCAAGGCCCTGTCCATTTTGGAGGGCCGTTGGTGCGGCGGTCCGCATTTTTTTATCGAACTCATCAAGGCTCCACTGATAGCTGCTGCTGGCTTTGGCCATTATATCGGCGATATTTCCCGCCTGATCGACTGGCAGTTGAAAGGCCTGCTGGATACCTGACAGTGCTTTTACTGCCTCCTCGATACTACTGCCGCTGGCCTTGGCCAGATTCAGTGCTGCAGGTGCCGCAGTCAAAATTTCCTGGGGGTTGTAGCCAGCGGTGGCCAGAGCGGATTGCGTTTCAGCGACCTCCTGCGGAGACTGTCCCTTGGACACCCTGCTGGTTGCCTGCTGGCGCAGGGCTGTTAACCGGCGGTCATCTTTGTTTAATCCTAACTGTGCCTGCACACCGGACATCTGCTGTTCAAACTTCATACCCGGTGCCAGCAAATCTTTACCGGTGTTGAAGGCAGTACCTGCCAGTCCCAACCCCTTTGAAGCAACATCGTGAATCTTTCCAATTCCGTTCTGTCGGGTTTGAAAATCACCAAGCACTTCTGTGCGTCTTTGCTGACTCAGTTTTTGGCGGGCGCGTTGTTGGCGGCTAAGAAGGTTTTGGGCGGTCTCTGAATTTTCTTGTGAGCGTTGCTGGGCGCCGGTTAAATTGGCGGTATCAATCCCTTTGCCCTGGAGCTGTTTTTCCAGATGGCCTTGCTGGAGCGATAAAATGGCTCCACGGGCCTTTTGCACGACGTGATTGAGATTCGCCTGCTGTGCCGTTTCAATATCTTTGGGGGAAGATAAAAACGCGGGCAAAGCCATACGGGTATTTTGAATCGCATCAAGCTCAATCAGTACGTCGGCCTGCGCCGCTTTTATCTTCAGTAATTGGGTTAGTTGAGCCTGGTTTTTTTGTTCTGTTTTTAGCCGCTTTTGCTGGTTGCGGATGCTGGTGTCCGCGTTTGCCAACGTTTTTTTGCTGCCGCTGCTACTCATCTGTTTTTACTCCACTACGTTGAAGGGCCTTATAGCGCCAGTCCATCAGCTCGGTCAGCGTCATGCCGTTCATCTCCGATGGCGGCCAGTGAAAAATCACTGCGATGTCCGCCATCAGGTCGTCCACGGTCAGAACGGGGTCGATGTTTACTCGGCCGATTTCGGTGACAAAAAACCGATCACCTGGCCGGCCAGCGCAATCAGGTCCGGCAGTTCCAGGCGCGCGCACTCTTCTTTGGTCAGGTTTGGATAGGTCACGCGCGGCAGGATGGTGATCAGGGCGTCGACGTCGGCGTTGGCCAGTGCCGCCAGGCCGATGCCGCGCAGGCTGCCGGCGTTCGGTTTGGTGACCTGCACTTCACGGATCTCGCTGTCGCCGCGTTTGATCGGGGTTTCCAGCATTACGGTGTTTTCTGGGGAGGTATTCAGTTCCATGGGATATCCAATGATTGTCAGGGGAAACAGGGCCAGCACTGCGGCTGGCCATTGAAGTGATAAATTACAGACCGATAGCGCGGCGGTGGGCCGCCAGCAGATCCACACCGTCAACTTTTTCGATCATGTTGACGGTATCGATCTCGATCAGCTCTTTGCCATCGATGCTCAGCTTGAAGTAGGTACAGTCGGTAGAAACCTTGGTCTCGGTGTCTTCACCTTGCTTGAAGTCGCCGCTGTCGATTTCTTTGTGGCGACCGCGCATGACCACTTCGAGCGCCGATACTTCGCCGGTGTCGTCACGTTGGAAAGAGCCGGTGAAGCGCAGTGGTACCGCATCGACGCGGCCCCATTGTTTCAGCACCAGTTCATCGATGCCGCCCATGGTCCATTCGACCACCAGCGCATCGTCGTCCAGGCCGAAGTCGACCGACGCCGCACCGCTCATACCGCCGCCACGGAATTTTTCCAGTTTGCGAGTCAGTTTTGGCAGGGTCATAGCCGAGACCACGCCCATATAATTGAAGCCGTCATTAAACAGGTTCAGGTATTTCAGTTTTTTTGGCAGTGCCATGATTCGGGTCTCCTTAGCTGTTCACGGACGCGGCGAAATTCGCCAGGTAACGGTCGGTGATGCGCTGGCGCAGGGTTAAATCTTCCAGCGGCGGTACTGGGGTGTAGTCGTAATCGATAAACAGCTTGCCGGCCTTCAGGGTCTCTTTATCGTTGGCGCTCTCGTCATACCAGCAGTCGCCATCAATGATCAGCCCGGCAGATTTCAGCTCGCGGAACTTGGCTTTGATGCCGTCGATCATGTCGCGGATCAGCGTTGGCGTCACCGGGCGGTCAACTGCCCACAGATGAGCTTCAGCCATGGTGTCAGCCAATACCTGCGCGGTGCGGGTATAGTTTTCGAACTGGAATAATGGATCGTCGGAACAGGTGCGTGAGCCCCAGAACTTGAAGCCATCTTTGCGGATCAGGGTGGTGACGCAGGCTTCGTTCAGCAGGTCAGCATCGGTACCGACGGTTTGCAGATCCCAAAATACGCTGGCTGAAATACCGCTGACGCCGTTGACGCCGACGTTGGACAGGGTTTTATGCCAGCCAGTTTCCTGGTCAATCTTGGCGCGCAGACCGAGTGCACGAGCGGTGGCGTATGCGATGTCGCTGCTGTTGGTGGTGGTGTTCCAGTTAATAAAGTCCGGCCAGATCAGCATCAGTTCGCGTTGGCTGAAGCCTGCGCGGTACTTGATGGCGTCGGAGACGGTCTTGCAACCGTAAGCGCTGATATAACCAAAGGCGCGCAGTTGTTGGCAGATACCGGCCAGTGCGGTTGCCACCTCCAGATTGTCGTGGCCCGGTACACCCAGGATACGTGGCTTCACGCCCAGTTCGGCCTGTGCCGCCAGCAAGGCTTTCATGCCGGTGTATTTACCGTTTTCATCGGCACCGCCAATGATATTGGAGGTGGTTTCAGCCTCGTCTTTGCCTTCTGCCACACGTACCACGACGGTGACCGGTTTGGCCTGTTCAGCGATCGCCAGCAGCGAGCGTGCCAGGGTGCCATTTTTGCCGGCCTTGCCGCTGGCGGCCAGAACGTCAGTGATCAACACCGGAGTGTTGAGAGGGAACAGGCTTGCATCGGCATCTTCTGCAGTACAAACCATGCCAATAATTGCCGTCGAGACGGTGGAAATTACGCGGGTGCCTTCATTGATTTCGAGGACACGCACGCCGTGGTGATAATCACCCATAGCATTACTCCGTTTGTGGTTGGTAACAACAGAATGCCCTTCGCGATGGGGTCGCGCATCTCATTGGGTATGTATGAGAACTGGTACAACAGCAGGAAAATCAAGATAAAAAAAACGCCCCGGGCGGGGCGTTGATAATGCGATTATTGCGGTGGCTGCGGCCAGTCGATGTCTGGGGCGGTGCCAGGATCGACCCTGCTAAGCATCACCCTATAGAGCATCCAGGTCCTCAGAAGTTCAAGCTCGACCGGAGTGGCAATGTCGAGTTCGACAGCATCCTTAAGAGGGGCAATTTCTTTCGCCGCCAGGTTCAACCGTACATCTTTCTCGTTTTGCGCCTGAATCTTTAATTGTTCGGAAGTATAAATACGCGGAACTATTTTTTCGCCATTAAATTGCCAGTCCAGACCTTTTATTGGGGTGGTGAATGTATCAGGGATGTTATCGGCTAATACTTCAGCGATAAAGGCATTGATTGGCCATAAACTTGATGCATCATAGCTGGAGCTATAAATAATTCCGCGTTTATCAAAAACTACTTTTAGAGTGTTCCTATTAAAAGTTTTTTGTACTTCGTACCAGTCATTTTCGTTTTCATCTTTAATGAATGATATGTTTGAACTTCTCGCCAAAACTTCCTCTGGCGTGTCTTTCTCTGGTTCATATATAGAGAATGGTCCGAGATTTTTCATACGTAAGCCACCGTATACCAGTTGTTATTAATGTATTTTTGCAACATGCGATAATACATATACCCAAGTTGATTTCCTTCATTGCCGTTGCCGCCGGTTATTACCGCTCCAGAAGGCGCTTCAGTCATACTGCCATCGGTGACAATAGTTCCTCGGCTAGCCAGGCGAATGTCACGTACATAATTTTGGTCAAGATAGTTATTTAAATAGCCACCCCATATGCTGCCATTAAGATTGCCATCTGTTTGAAAGGCAGCGCCTGCCGCGAAGACTGCGGAATTAGCGCGAAACTCACCATTATTGCGGAAAGTGAACCAGCCATTACCACCGCCATTGGCTACATGAATGCCCATTTCATGATAACTACCGACTTTTTCATAATGGTAAATATCGGCAGAAAGGTCCCCTTTGCCTTGCATGCGCAAGCCATTGGTCTGCCGGTATCCGTCAGCATAATTTACATTCCCAAACTTGGTGATAAAGTCACCACTATAGAAATTAGGAGTGCCATTAACGTTAATTTTACCACCGAACCAAACGTCGCCGGTTGCGCTCAATTTTCCATTAACATAATACTCAGAACCATGGAAAGACAGCACACCTTTGTTATCATTAACTAATCTGGTATCAAAATCACCGGCGCTATTATCATAATGAAAATCTATATATGGAGTGGGTCCGTAAAGTTCAACACTAGCCTTGGCTGTAAGTCCACCTGAAATAGTGGTTGAGCCATTCACCGATAATGACGGAGTGGTCAGCCCAGATTTTGTTTCGATGGCGCCATTCACCGTCAGGCCGCCGGTTATTGTATCGCCGCTCTGTTTGACAAACTTGCCGTCGGCCTCGGCCTTACTGTAGGCGCCAACATCCGCCGCCGTAGGTTTATAGGCTGTGGTATAAATCCGGTACCACGACAGCGGTTTCTCCGGCACGGTGGAAAAACCGATATAGGCGGCCGCGCTGTTTTGGATTGCCAGATAACCACTGGAGGGCCCTCCATCGCAAGGGAGATTGAGAACGCCATAGGTCCCTGAACCAGGGGCGTTTTTTGATAAGTTATTCACCCTATAAATTTCGCCAAGGTTACTGTAGGCATCTGCATGATGTTTGATACCTGCACCGAAACCGAACGCACCGACCTCCATCAAATTTGTAGCTTCAGTCCCTACATTTCTCGTTGCAGCATTACCCAGTGCGAGATTGCCACGTGCGACGGCCTTGTTGGTCAGATCCGAAAGGTTGTTGCTTTTTTTGACGCTTGCATCATTAACCGCCTTCAGCGCTTTTGGCGTCGCCGCCAGGGTTTCGCTGCTGCTGTTGATGTCGCTGCTCAGTTGGGTGAAGCCTTTGGCCAGCAGGGTGGCATCTGGGTGGTTACGTGAGCGCGCATGCTCGGCGATAGCGGCATCCAGCGTATCGCGGGAAACCAGTACGGCGGTTTTGTCCGCCACAATCACCGCGCTGGCATCGCCTTTGACCAGCAGGACCATACGTACCACCTGGGTGCGGCCGGCCCCTTCGGCCAGTAGCGGTTTGTAGGTGTCTGGCGTATTGGCCACGGCCACCAGTACACCGTTTTTATCATACAACCCCAGTTCGCGGATCCACCAGCCGCCAGTATCTTCCGGGATTATCTGCTCGGCGATCACCTGGTTGCTGCTGTTGGCGTCAACCTGTAGGGAGTTCAGCGCGGCGCGTCGCTTTTCGTTCACCAACCTGGTCTGGCTTTCGCTGGGCTGGGTGGCTGCACCACCGCCGTCGCCGACCGCCATCTGGGTGATCTCCAGCTTCTGGCCGGTTGCCGCGGCGTTAGCCAGCAGTGCTTTGCCCTGATCGGTGAGCAGGGCGCGGTATTTTGCTGTCATGTCGTTGCTCTCTTCTGTTTGTCGGCCGGATAGTTGAGGCCGCTCTTGTACATCACATACAGGCTCAATCCGCGCAGGATTTCACCCGACCAAAAACCGAAGAACATCCCGTTGTCCGTGCCGGTACGCGGTGCCGGCGACCAGGCGCCATCCATCACATCCCCACCGGTGAGATAATTCTTCTGTAACTCTGTAACGCATTGTTCGATAAAGTGTTCTGTACCCACGACCTCACTGCCGGCCATTTTTGCCAGCACGGCGCCGGCCAGCCACAGACCACACATATGGCCGGTGAAGTCATGTTTGTCAGGTTGCGGGATACCCGTCATCGGGAAATCGGTCGGCGTAATACCGCCGGAATCCTGGGTAAAACCGATCAGCCAGTGCAGCCAGTTTTCGACATAGCTGACCAATTTGGCAGGTGGTGTTTTACCCGCCAGTTTCAGCTCATGCCAGGCGCGTGCAGCGCCAAAGAAAGCTCGCGGTTGATAACCGGACCAGGCCGTCCCATCGCCCCAGTGGTACATGGTCCAACTGTCTGCTTTGCCATAGCTCAGGTTGTCCCAACGATTCCAGATATAAGCGGAAGCACCGGGCCCCAATACGCCAAACTGCTGCTGGTACCACTGCTGCGACTGCCATAAGAACTCGGTCATGTTGTTGAGCATCAGGCCGTCGGCATCGGCAGCGGCATGCACGAAAATGAAGGGGTATTGGTAGCCTGGATAAGGCATGCCGTGCCAGCCGTCGAATTGCTGGCTGTCCGCCTGATAGATATTGGAGAAAGGGATCACTCCAGGGGTATAGAACAGGCTGTCCTGGCGGTGGCCCAGCAGGGTGCAATCACCCAATAGTGCGGTATAAGGGTTTTCTCCCTGCAGTGTGACGCGGTATTTGATGGTGTAGCCGTCGTCGGCGCTGAAGGTTGGCGGTATATCATTCAGCACGTAGTAACTGAAGTTGGCGTTAGCCACATTCCCATCCTGCAGGATAGTGACCTGATCAACCGTGCTGAAATTAGGACGGGCAGGTTTCTCATCGCCATCCTGATGGTCTGGCTGATAGCCGCTCAGCACCGCGGCAGCCGGGTCAAAGGTTGCCGACTTCCATTTACCCTCGGTGGCGGGCAGCATCCAGTACCAGCGCCATTTATCGTCGTCCTCAAGCCGCAGATTGAAGTCGGCATTAGCACGATAAACCAGTTGGTTTACCGGAAAACGTTCCTCTGTGGTTAGCCAGGCGCCGATCACCATGCCAGCGTCATCGTTGGGGTAGCTGGCGTTGATTACCGTTGCGCTGCGTTGATCGTAAACCTGTTCCTCAAACCGACTGCCAATCACGCAACCGCCGTAATCGGTCACCGCCCGCAGATCGGCCAGTAGATAATCGCTGCCATCCTCGCGAGTCAGTGCTGCCAGGCTGGTCAGTGCGATATCGTAAGTTTTTACCTGCGCCTGGGTAGACTGCGGCAGACCGATACCCCAGTCGGTGGCTTGTTCAGCATCCTTTTCAGGTGCTATGGCCAATTGTAGCCTGCAGGAAATAGGCTGGTTTTGATCATCAACACCACCGAAAGTGGTGCGAACTTTGGACTGATTGCTCACGCGGAACCACACCGATTGCTGTTCCAACGATTGTTGTGACGCAACGTCTTTGCGCAGTGTAATCATGCCTTCGGCATTGCGCGCATAGCTGACGGATGCATCGGCAGGATATGACCAGTCATAGGAGATGCCGTCGGTGAACGGCGTATTGGCATGCAGGCTCTGACGGAAAAATTTATCCTGCGCATCAATATCGGTGTATTCCATAGCGGTGAATTCAACGCTTTTCCAGGCATTGAAATAACGCTGCTCACCGGTGATTTTATACAGCAGGTAACAGGCATCGGCGAACCACAGCTCGGCGTCAGCCGCATTGCCCATGGCATTGTGCGGGACCGGCACGTGCAGTGGGCGGTTATGCTGGATCTGATTACGTTCAATCATGACTCCGCCGTGCTCGACGGGCTGACGATTGGCGAAGTTCAGTTTATGACTACCGCTGAGTGTGGTGTCTTTCAGTTGAACGGTACCAAACTGTGCGAGGGGCAGCCCTTTGGCCAGAATGTCACCGTCGGCGTTAATCTGATAACCCTGCCAGTTAATGATCCACTCGACGTCGTAGCGCTTGCCGTCACTGTTCCAGTCCACGTTGCCGGTGGCGTCGACCGCACGCACCTGCGCATTGATGGCGTCCCAGGCCAGAGTGCCGTCAAAGGCGAAAGTAGCGATATCCAGATACTCTCCCCAGTAAGGTGCACCCTGTGGGACCTGCGTCTTGCCTTTGGTGAAGGCCATCGGTACGCCTTTGAAACCGCTATGTGTAGGATCTTTGTTATCCACTGGCCAGTTGGCAGGTACCGGCTCCTTGGCGTTGACGATCCAGTTGGCGACCCACCGCTGAGGGGTTTCCGGAATAGGGGTAGCGTCGTAAAAATGAGTTACGTAAGCGTCAAAGCAGGCAATGGCCTGATCCAGATACTTCTGTTGTTGGGTCGCCAGATAGGCATGGGCATAACCGAGGATTTGTAACGCCTGTCCCTCGGTGGTGGCGTCATTGGGTAATCCCGCCATGCGGGAAAGCTCTCGTTCATGGCGCGAGTCGGCCAGTATATGTTCTTCATTGAGAACAAAATGCTGTTCGGTCGAATCCAGAGTGGTACCGGTATTACGTTGTAAAAATTGATAGTGGCCCTCCAGCATCTGGCGAGCAAACTCAACGTAATCCGGATATACGGTGGTGATCTCGGCGTCGTAATGGCCACCGGCCACCTCGATGCTGCCAGATGCCTCCAGGTTCAGCGCCAGGCCGGTCAAGTGGCGGCTGACCGGCTTGGCGTCGGCGATCATCCGTTCCATTTCCAGGTACATTTCTTCGGTGATGCCGTTCTCCAGCACACCGATATCCAGGGAAAAGGTGCCGGGTTCGGCATTGGTTTCCCACCATTCACGCAGTTTGATCAGATAGCCCAGTGGCTCCACCACACGGCGGATGGCGCCGATGGTGCCTTTATGGCGGTGTACGAAGAAGGCAGAGGAGACGACGCTGCGTTTGGTTTCTTCCGTCCAGCCCTCATCCCAATGATCGACCGAAAACGCCCAGGCCAGATACGGCAGCAGGTTGACCGGGCAGGTAGCGGGGTTCCACAACTCGCGCAGGGGGACCGGCATCGCAGCCAGCTCGGAGCAGGCGGCCGCTGCTGCAACCTCCAGAGGCGAAGAGCCGACCGGCAACAGACGGTTACTCATCGGAGCCTCCTACGGTCAGAAGATAACTGGCGCAGTACGACGCCTGGGTTTTATCCAGCACGATATCGGCCTGTGGGCTTTTCAGTTCCACCCGCTGTACCCCTTCGGCATGCAGAGCGGCATAAATTGCCGACAAACGGATATCACGGCCCAGGCGGTGTTGTGCGCTGATGTAGCTTTTCAGCTTGGCTTCGGCAGCACGGCGGATTGGCTCGGCTTCCGGACCTGGGTAAAGATAAAGCAGCGCATCGATACTGTAATTGACGATAGTAGCGGAACGAACGATGACCCGATCCGCCACCGGGCGTACGTCTTCATCGTTCAATGCTTTATCGACAATCGCCACCAGTTCGGCGCTGGCGGTGCCATCACCTTCACGAGATAGCACGGAGATCAGTACGTTAGCCGGGCTGGGACTGGTGGCAGAAACGTCGGCCACCCGACCATCGGCGGAGCGGCCGTGGTATTCGTAGGAGCCGCTGGAGCCGGCAACGCTCAGTCCTTCGAATGCCTGTTGGATGCGTACGCGGAAATCGCTGTCGGACTCCATAATTGCCGCTACCGGTGGAATGACCGTCGTGTCAGGTTGCTGAACCACCAGGCGTTCAACCTGGAAGTTACCGCCAAGCTGATCGAGATCGCTGCCACCGGCATAGCCGAGCATCACCGCCTGGGCGGCCTCGTTAATGCGCTGACGCAGGATCAGTTCGCGGTAAGCATTTTCCTGCAGTAGCTTGACGATCGGTTCCGATTCCAGCGTCAGCGTGCGTGCAATCGCTTCACGCTGCTCCTCCGGGTAGAGGGAAATCAGCGTGGCCTTGCGATCGGCCAGCAGCGACTCGTAGTCGAGGGGATCGACTACCGTGGGGGCGGGTAATAAGCTCAGGTCAATGGTTGCCATGGTGTCAGCTCACTGAAACAGAAAGAGAAAAGGTATCCGGCGTATCGGTACGGTTGCCGGTAATGTCGACCACCATTTTTCCGTCGATGGTGGTGTTAAAGGTGATGCCGCTTAGTTGAATGCGTGGCTCCCACTGCAGCAGCGCGCTGTAGCAGGCGGCCATGATTTGCAGCCTCAGTACGTCGTTTTGCGGCCGATCCAGCAGTTCGGACAGCAGCGAACCGTAATTGCGGCGCATGATGCGTGAGCCGATCGGGGTGATTAAAATGTCACTTACCGATTGACGGATATGGTCAAGGTCGGTGATCGCGCGGCCGGAGCCGCGGTTCATGCCGAAATATTTCGCGTTATTCATGCTGGTTTATCCGTTTGGCCTCCGCCGTTTTGCACGCCGCCGTGGGTGTGGGTATGCACCACCACGCCGTTAGAACTGATGCTGCCGCCGGAGTGGTTGAGATCGCCGGTCATCGAGCCGCCTTGTCGGATGGCAATGGTGCCGGTGGTTAATAACTGGGTGCATTCCACTTCAGGGGCATCCAGCGTGATCTTGCTCGTTGCACGACAGGTGATGGCCGGTGCGGTGACGTTTACCTGCTCTGTGGCTTCAATGGTGGCACTTTTGATGCCCATGACTTTCAGCGCACCTTCTGCCGGTTCGTACTCGATCACTGCGCCGTCAGGGAAGGTGATGTGTGCCGCCTGGGCCGAGGTTGACGGCGCCGGATGGGCATCGGAAAAAATACCGGGTAGCACGAAGGCGGTGTCGAGCTCTCCCCCCAGCGACAGCACCAGCACCTGTTCGCCTACGCTGGGCGCCCACCAGCAACGAGCATCACCGGCGCGGCCGGTCAGCCAATTAAGCCAGTCGGTGAGGTTGCCACCGGTGGCTACGCGGCAGCGTCCGCGATCGAGGTCGACCTCGCTGATGGTGCCAATGCGTATCAGGTTGCGCACCAGGCGCTGAATATCGAAGTTGTCTGTGTTCATCTGTTAAGAATGCCGCCGTGTTAGGGGGGCGACAACGCGGCGGCGTTTAGCTGGCGCCAGCACAACCGAAGCCGTCCCGCAGGTCAGTTTATGGTTGCTGAAATTGGCTTATCAGCTCGCCGTGCAGGTAAACCTGGGTGAAACGAATGACGTTTTCCGGCAACGGTGGCTCGGTCAAGGGTGTGATATGCAACGCGCCGTCGCGCTGTTCCACCTGAATGCGTTCGGTCAGTTGCAACTGCAGATCAAGCTGGCCGGCGGCACTGATATCGCGTTTGAAGGTAAAGCCATTTTTTCGTTTTTCCGCGTTGGCGAGAATGTCGGGCTGGTGACTGCGCAGCCAGGCCAAGACGGTGACCATTACCAGATCTTCTTCATTGACCTGATCGCTCAGCGTCAGGTTGAGTTGGTATTGATATTCGAAAGACAGTGAAGGGCCTAATGTAGAGACTACGCGCCCGTTATCCAGGCTGATGTGTAGCTTATCGGGATGTGTCTGTAGGTCTGGTAGCGCGTTGGCCAGTGCAGTACGCAACTGCTCGGGTTTTAACATGATGTCTCTCCTGGCAGGCAGTGCCTGCTGAGTGGTTGAATTGAAAAAGCAGGGATATCAGCGCTGGACACCCTGCAGGCACAGTGCCTGTTCGGCATTGCGGCGGCGTTCAAGCCCTTGGTTTTTAACGCCGTTGACATAGACCCAGCGGGGGAGCTGATCGCAAGCTTCCTGCCATTGTTGGCGCTTGATAAAGGTGGCCAATGTGG
Source organism: Serratia myotis (assembly GCF_027474885.1). Classification (NCBI taxonomy): domain Bacteria; kingdom Pseudomonadati; phylum Pseudomonadota; class Gammaproteobacteria; order Enterobacterales; family Yersiniaceae; genus Serratia; species Serratia myotis. The sequence goes on from NZ_CP099707.1 coordinate 878,146, forward strand.
AATTGCAGGCCGCGCTAACTCCTACGTTGAAAGCAAAGGCGCTGACTGCGTCATAAACCGGCTGCGGCATCTCTACCGCCATACAGCGGGCGATACCGCGTTCGACGGTGCGGACATCGTCGACCAGATTGACGGCCGCCTGACGTTCGTTGATGACGGTGGCGGATTTCACCCCAGCGGTATGGCCGATGCCGTTGGTCCAGACGCCGGCACTGCACTGATAAGGTGAAAGCCGGCAGCCTTCGAAATCGGCAATCAGACGCAATCCCTGCTCAGAGGTGTGCAGGGTATTGAACTGTGGCAGCAGGGCTGCGAGGGCCAAAATAGCCGCCACGCTGCAGCGTTTAGCGAGTGAGCTCATCGTAGACTCCGCGTTTCAGACCGTTTTTTTTTAACGATTTCAAAAGCTGGTAGCTTTTACGCCGGTAGTACCAATTCACCGCAAAAGTACCAACACCGACCGCAGCACCGACCAAAAGGGCAATGTCCTGTGTAGAGTGCCGCCCCATCCAGGCCAGGCAGGCCGCCGTGAGATAGGCAAGCGTTGAGGTGAGTTTCTCCATCGTTTAGTCCCACAGTTTGACGGTTTCTCGTTGAGCGGCCGCCGGCAGATCCGGCAGTTCGATCGGATGACCGTGGGGAAGAATTGGGCCTGCATCGGCCAGGCCGCGATTGGCGAGATAAACCTGCTCCACCAGACGCTGAGTGCTGCCGTAATAGCGCCAGCAAATTGCGTCGATGGTGTCGCCTTGTTGTGCATAAATTTTCATCATTAGGCTCCTGCTTGGGGGAAAGTGAGATGGGCGCGGGGGCCCTGGATATATCCCAGTTTCCCGTGCGAGGCAGGCGTCGGCAACGCGATGGGGTTGTGGATGCGCTGGCACAACGGAAGGGAGAAAATGCTGCTGGCAGAAACGAAAACACCCGCCGGTAGCGGGTGTTGGAAAAGGGGGTTAGCTTAAGCAAACGCTGATTTAGCGAGAGTCCTGTCGATCCGCCGGGTAAAATATTTCTTGATAATCATTGTCTGGCAGCACCTGGCTGGCCAGATCTGAAATCAGCGACATGGCGATCAGAAATTCGGCGGCATTGCACTGTGCGGCCTGCGAAACATCGGCGATGAACTGGATGCGGGACAGTGTTAGCTGTTGTTTATCCATAATTTCCACTGTTCTTGCCCTCTCTTAAGTATACTGTTTATTTATACAGTATTAAGCAAAACGCTAAAGGCGTCAATGGTTGGATTTATCATTTGTGCAGTAAAAATAGGGCCAGTCATTGATTAGCGGAAATTGTACAAGTTGTTCACCGAAGTGGATTTTGCCTCCCCTCACCAGCACTTCCAACTGCCAGCGTTCAGGATCGATGCCGATCTGCCGAAGATCGCGGGCAATCGTCAGGCAGCGCTGTTGTTGTGCCGGCGTCAGACGTGCGGAAGGCGCGGGTTTTGGGCGGTTAATCGACAGTGATCCACAGTTATTGGCAGAACTCCAAGGTGTTGCAGGCTCAGAGTTTTTAGCCACGATGCGCCACTGCAACGTACGGGTCCGATATACCCGATCAGGGCCCAGGTGGGAGGCATAAATACCGACCACCTTTTGCACTCGTTCGTCATAGCTGTTCAATGTGGGTGCATCATCACGGGCTACACGCACCCACTGTTGGCTGCGCGGTACGTTGGCACCGCCCTGAGCGTTGATATAACCGGCAAAATCGCCAGCATCGGCCGCGGCGCGTACGGCTTCGGTTCGCTCATCGAACTGCTGCGACAAGCTATGTCCACGAATACGACGACATTCACGGTAGGCGCCTATGCTGGGTAGGCCAAAAGGGTGAAACTGCGGAATGCGCCAGGTACTGGCCCAGGCGCTGACCGCATTGGCGGTTTCGCTTAGTGGGGTGCCCGTCTCGTGATCCCGTTCTCCTTCCAGCGCATAGCCATCGAGGTTCTTGGCAACGTATTTGGCCATGTAAGCGGTCGCGCCTCCCCGATTCAGGTGCTTACAGTGGAGGCGATTCTCCTGCGCTCCGGGTTCCCCGGCATCTTGCTGCAGCGCATAGCGGCGCAGAATATTGATCACTTGCTGACGGTGGGGTTGGGGGGTAAACAGCATCAGGTGCCAATGCGGTGTGCCGTCGTGGTGCGGTTCGACCACTCGAACGCCATAGACCTGCAACTGGTGATCTTTGAATGCGGTGCGCATTTTGCTCCATTGTTTCACCAGGTAGCCTTGGCCGTCTTTTGGGGTGAAATCTTCACGATCCCAGCGGTGATTAAAGCGTGCCTTGCCGTGGCCGCCGAAGGTACGAGTGGGATGAAAACGTGCGGGAGTCGTCAGGGTGATAAACAGACCGATGTGGCTGTTGTTTGCTGCGTAGGCTTCAATCCCTGTCAGAGTATTCATTAGTTCCATACGGCGAATGGCTGGATTGGCAATGCTGCCCAGCACTTTCTCCATCAGATCGATACGCTCCCCGGTAAGGGTATTCTCCAAATCGCAACGGCGCAGATAATCCAGGTTTGACTGTCGTCGAGCCTTCACGTCCCGAATGGCCTGTCGACTGGCATAGGGTGAAGTGTTGCGACTGACATTGCCGATGGCAATCAGTAGCGCCTCACGCCACTGCATGCGTTGCATTTTCAGGCGTCGAAACCACCAGCGATCGCTGGTCAGTCTCGACAGTGCCGCTACCGCGCGGTGGCTGTCCAGCAGTCCCTTGCGGTAGCACTGCCAATGCATTGGCTGGATATTGAAAGTGCGTGCCATGCCGGCAATTTGGCCATACAGCCGTGATTGGAATTCGTTGCGTAGCAGTGCTGAAGTTTCTCCCGCATGTTTCACCAGTAGGGTGTCACACTCGCTTTGATAAAGCGCCAGTAACTGGCCGGCAATACGTTTTGCCAACTGTTCCAGCGCCTTGTCACCCAGCGTTGGCAGAGCATGATAGCTGTCTGCCTCATTGCCAAAGCGCATTGAGGCCTGCCGATTGAGGCCAAATTTGTCGTTCACTTGTTGAATACGCGGCCATATACGACGTTCGAAAACCAATACCAGATAGTGCCAGGCCGCTTTCGGGCCCTGCTGACTCAACAGATGTTGGTGGCGCTCGGTAAACTGTACGCGCAAATAATAGGGCAGGGTATTGACGCGCTGTAGCGCTGCCTGCCACTGGCGCAGCCGATCGCGGTTTAGCGTGGGTTCGCGGCCAATGGCTGGCCGCGGGATATTCCAGGGGTAGGCGCCTTCAAACAGGGGAGAGGGTTGGCGGCCTACATGATCGGGAGGAGCTGACATCGCTTAACGCCGGATGAAATGACGTTGCTGAGCCTCTGCGATCTCCTGGCAGGCCACGCAGCGGATTACGCCGGGAATAGCACGGCGCCGTACCTCCGGGATTGCCGCGTCACACTCGACGCAAAACAGCTCAGAGGCATGGGTGACGACGGGTCTGGCGTGCGCGATTTGTTTCTCGAGCATCAGTGCCTGGCGCTCCTGCGCCATATCAATGGTATCAGCCATGGTGTGTTTTCCTGTTAGGGGGAATTTGGGCCGAACGGCATCCGGCGGGTTGCACGCCAGAAGTTGCAGAACGGCTATTTTTTATGATTCAGCAAGCAATCTTCTTCGCTGATATAGCGCGGCAGTGACTTGCCCAACTCAATGAATGCATTGAGCGCAGCGACAATTTGTTGTCGCTGGGGATAGCTCATTTCGTGGAACCGCAGCATCACGTGACGTTCGGTCAGGCCTGCATGAAAACAGAGCGTGTGACGTAGGTGCAGCGGAGCGGTGTTGTAGATCTCCTCGGCCTGATTTTTATTTTGGGCGAACAGCGTGCGGCGGATTTCACCAATGCGCCGTAGGCCGATAGCCCGTTGCTCTTCACTCGCCAGTAGCATGACAACCTCCCTGGATACGAATTGATGAGTAGGCTTGCAAAAGCGAGGTGGATTCCTGGTCGGGTCACGGCCACTTTATAGGAGGCACGCCTGCTTTCTGTCAGGCGATTGTCGGTGTAACTCGCTATTGGATTACCATGGCGTTTGCATTTTCATCAATCATGTCGCATCATCTTAACTAAAGTGACATATGAGTCGCTTGTGCAACGTTGTGATGGTACTTTAGATCGCAAAATGCGACTTGTAAATGCAAATTTTGATTTTAATCGGTGATGATATGCGTGAAGAGACTGTGAACGATAACGCCTCCGTAGGCGCAGTGATTGAAAGGATCCTTTCATCTTATGGTGTTAGCACGCAAAAAGAACTGAGTGAAATCTTGGGGATAGCCCCTAATAACATCAGCAGCTGGCAACAGCGCGGCAGTGTGCCTGGCTATGTGATTATCAGCTGCGCACTGGCGACGGGCGCTGATTTGGCCTGGTTGATGAGCGGTGAGCTTGCAAAAGCAAAAAATGAACGCAAGTCCATTCAACCCGCACAGGGCAAAGCGCTTTACGATCGGGTTCTGGCCTCCGGCGGTAAAGGCGTGCTACGCCGTATCCTAGATGCTTATGGTTTCAGTCTGCAGAAGGAACTCGGTGATTTGCTGGGCATTTCGTCAGGCACCATGAGTACCTGGGTTCGTCGTAACTATTTCCCTGGCGATATTGTGGTGACCTGTGCTCTGGATACCGGCGTCTCTCTGTTGTGGCTGGCAACCGGGCAGGGGGAGATGGGGAGTGGCAACACCACGGAGGCTGCTCCTGCGGGAGGACGTGCGTTGCCGAAGCACCGGCTCGTCGCCGGACAGTTGAAAGATGCGGGAGAATGGCTGGCGGACAGTTCACTGATCCCTGCTGGGGTCGCGAAGCCAGCTTACATTGATGGCGGCCGGCTATCCTGGCTGGTGGATTTAGCCGTGACTCACATTGCCAATGGCCGTTGGCTGATCGATATCGACGGCAATATCGATGTTTATGATATTGCGCGTTTACCGGGCAATCAGGTACAGGTCAGCGGGGGGAATGCAGACTTCCAGTGTTCTACCGATGCGCTGAAAGCCTTGGGCATGGTCTGGTTGACACTGACACCTCAGGCATAAAAAAAGCCCATCGATGATGGGCTTAGCGGCGTCATAAGTATTGGGACGGAAGGATTACAGGCCGTACACCAAACTGATTGAAGTGGTGGTGTCGGTGTTCTTCGGCGCTGACGCCGGCGGCTTGCTGTTGTAAGTCACGGTGTAAGCCAGACGCAGGGCGAACCTGTCGTTTATCGCAACGCTCAGCGCGGTTTCGGAGTTCAGCGTGGTTTCTTCGTTCGCCAGTGCGGAAACGCCTTCGGAGAACTTGGTATTATCGGTCAACTGGTACGAATAGTTGGCTGCACCGTAAGCCAGTGCTTTGGTTGAGCGGCCACCGCCATGATACTCATCGTGACGCACACCTGGACCAAATTCGACCCGCAGATCGCTGAGTGGCCCGTTGAGAATTTGGCGACCATAACCGCCGGTCAGCGTGGAGCGAGAGTCATAACCGTTGAAGCGGTCGCTCAGCCAGCTTGCCTGACCGAACAGGTAGTTGCGATCGGACAGGTTATAACGGGTACGGCCACCGGCCTGATACTTTTCAGATGAGCGCACGTTGGAGGACGTGGTGTTGTTGGCGGCTCCCCACAGGCTGTAGGCGGCATCGCTGTTGAACCAGGTCATGCTGGTGTTGGCCAGCAGGGTCGAGCTTTGTGAGTTGCCAGACTGCGAGTTGTAACCTGCCTGGACGTTGCCTTCAAACGGCTTTTTAGCGGTGGCCGGATCGTCCATCGCGGTGAAAAGTGTATTGTCGGCAAGGGCTGAAACACTGGTGAAAGTCGTTAAGCAGCTAATGAACAGCGGAATAGCGCGGCGAGCGCGTAAAGAGAGCATTTTGGATCCAGTTGTTAAGAGTGATTATAAGTGATGTCAGTCACATTATATCGGTTCGTCATGGCGACCAAAATAGCTACGATTAGCTTAAGTTTTTAATTTCTCATCATCACTTATTCACTTTTCTTCTACTTAATTAACCCCTTCCTGCGGCATATCATGCTGAGTGTCCTTAGCGTTTGGCTGGGCTTTGGCTGCGGTTGTCGTTTGGTAGCAACAGTCGACAAAGATGCATGCCAGATAATCCGGGTTCAACGGAGAGGCTTGTCGTAGTCTGGTGCACGGTTAAATAAAACAAGTGTACATTTATATTTACAGGTACTGGTGGTGGCGTGAATCAATCAAGATCAAAAAAGTTAAACGATATGTTTAATTCTTGATTGATTTTTGTAGTTATAAATCAAGTTGTTGAGTTGTTTGTGCGTCTCCGTTCAAACTGTTTTTTTTGGGTCTCTAACGGATGGTAATTTTTTATTTACAGATATCGGATTGAAAACTTTACATCGCATGGTATGGTAAGGACCTGAAACGCTCAAGGTTGTATTAACGCTTACGCATAACGGCAAACGACAGGAACAGCATCATGCAAAAAGACGCGCTCAATAACGTTCATATCAGTGCAGAACAAATTCTGATCACTCCGGAAGAGCTGAAGAACCAGTTCCCGCTCAGCGGCAGCGATGAAAATGAAATCGCTACCGCGCGCAAAACCATCGCCGATATTTTACAGGGGCGCGATCATCGCCTGCTGGTGGTGTGCGGACCTTGTTCTATTCATGACCCGGATGCCGCGCTGGATTACGCCCGTCATTTGAAAACCCTGTCGGCTGAATTGAGCGATCAGCTGTATATCGTTATGCGTGTCTATTTTGAAAAACCACGAACCACGGTCGGCTGGAAAGGCCTGATTAACGATCCGTACATGGATGGTTCGTTTGATGTTGAAGCCGGTTTGCACATCGCGCGTCGCCTGCTGCTGGATCTGGTGGGCATGGGCCTGCCGTTGGCCACCGAAGCCCTGGATCCGAACAGCCCGCAATACCTGGGCGATCTGTTCAGCTGGTCAGCGATTGGCGCGCGCACCACGGAATCACAAACTCACCGTGAGATGGCTTCAGGGTTGTCGATGCCGGTGGGCTTCAAAAATGGTACCGACGGCAGCCTGGGTACGGCAATCAATGCCATGCGTGCTGCGGCGATGCCACACCGCTTTGTTGGCATCAACCAGGCAGGGCAAGTATGCCTGCTGCAAACGCAGGGTAACCCGGATGGGCACGTGATCCTGCGCGGCGGTAAAACGCCGAACTACAGCGCCGAAGACGTTGCGGCTTGCGAAAAACAGATGCAGGAGGCGGGACTCCACCCGTCCTTGATGATAGATTGCAGCCATGGCAACTCGAACAAAGATTATCGCCGTCAGCCGGCGGTTGCCGAGTCCGTGGTAGAGCAGATTAAAGCGGGTAACCGTTCGATCACCGGCATCATGCTGGAAAGCCACCTGCACGAAGGCAGTCAGTCTTCTGAACAACCTCGTGCAGATATGCGCTACGGGGTTTCTGTTACTGACGCCTGCATTAACTGGGAAAGTACAGAGACGCTGCTGCGCCATATGCACCAGGAACTCGGCACTGCGCTGACGGCACGTACTGGAGAGTAGTAAGTTATGGTGGCTGAACTGACCGCGTTGCGCGATCAAATTGACGAAGTGGATAAGGCTCTGCTGGGGCTGCTGGCAAAACGCTTGCAGCTGGTGGCGGAAGTGGGTGAGGTTAAAAGCCACCATGGTTTGCCGGTGTATGTTCCTGAGCGTGAGGCGGCGATGTTAGCCTCACGGCGTCAAGAAGCCGAGAAGCTTGGTGTGCCACCTGACCTGATCGAGGATGTACTACGTCGGGTGATGCGTGAGTCTTATGTCAGTGAGAACGACAAAGGCTTTAAAACCCTGCACCCACAGCTGCGTCCGATTGTCATTATCGGCGGTAACGGTCAAATGGGACGGTTGTTTAACCGCCTGCTGACGCTGTCCGGCTACCAGGTCAAGGTATTGGATCAGCAAGATTGGCCGCAGGCCGACACCTTGCTGGCCGACGCCGGCATGGTGATTGTCAGCGTGCCGATTCACGTGACAGAACAGGTCATTGAGCGGTTACCGCCACTGCCGGCGGACTGTATCCTGGTCGATCTTGCTTCAGTAAAAAATCGCCCACTGAATGCCATGCTGGCAGCACATCCAGGGCCTGTGGTAGGGCTGCATCCGATGTTTGGTCCGGACGTAGGCAGCGTGGCCAAGCAGGTAGTGGTCTACTGTGATGGCCGCCAACCGGAAGCTTACCAATGGTTGCTGGAGCAATTGCAGGTATGGGGCGCTCGTTTGCACTGTATCAGCGCGGTTGAACATGACCAGAACATGGCGTTCATTCAGGCATTACGCCATTTTGCGACCTTTGCCTACGGTCTGCATCTGGCGGAAGAAAACGTACAGCTGGAACAGTTGCTGGCACTCTCCTCGCCAATCTACCGGCTGGAGCTGGCAATGGTCGGGCGGCTGTTTGCTCAGGATCCGCAGCTGTACGCCGATATCATCATGTCGTCGGAAGAGAACATTGCATTAATCAAACGCTACTACCAGCGGTTTGGCGAGGCAATAAAGCTGCTGGAGCTGGGCGATAAACAAGCGTTTATTCAGAGCTTCCAGAAGGTCGAGCATTGGTTTGGCGACTATGCGCAGCGCTTCCTGGTGGAAAGCCGTTCGCTACTGCGCCAGGCAAACGACAGTCGGCAATAAAGTATCCGGGTTCGGCAATGCCGAACCCTTTTTTATCTCATTCAGGATGGATTGACCGGCACTACGTTGTCGCTTGGGTAACAGCCCAGTACTTTCAGCGAGCGGGTGATTGGCGTCAGATCCCTCAATGCTTTCTGCATTGATTCAGAACGCAGGTTAGCCTGCACATCGATATAAAACATTTCTTCCCACGGATTGCCGTTAATCGGGCGAGATTCCAGTTTGGTCATGATGATGCCGTTTTCACGCAGCACCAGCAGGGCTTCAACCAATGCGCCTGACTGCTGGCCGGTCGCCATAATCAACGTGGTTTTGGCCGGTACCTGTTCGGAAACTTCGATAGCCTTGCGTGCCAGCACGATGAAGCGAGTGATATTTTGCTGCTGATTAGCCAGATTATGCTCCAGTACTTGCAGCCCGTAGAGGGCTCCACCGGCTTCGCTGCCTAGCGCTGCGGCTTTTGGCGAGTTCAATTTGGCCACTTTTTCCATCGCGGCGGCCGTGCTTTCACAGTATTCGATTTTCCAGTGTGGATAACGGTTAATGAACTGACTGCATTGCTGGAACGGCTGCGGGTGGCTATATACGGTTTCAATCTGGGCGAGATCGGTCTCACTGGCGACCAGGACACAGTGATCGATAGGGTTGGTCAACTCGCCGACGATCGACAGGCTGGTGTGTTGCAGCAGGTCGTAAACGTCGTTAATCGAACCGGAGCTGGTATTCTCGATCGGCAGGATGGCGTAATCCGCCTGACCTGTTTCGACCTGGGTGAAGATGTCCTGGAATTTCTGGCAACCGCATTCGACCAACTGATCGAAGTGGCGAGCGGCATATTGGCGCGCGGCCAGATGTGAATAGGACCCCTTGGGGCCAAGGAAGGCGATGCGGGCGGAATGCTGGCTAACTTGATTGAGCTGGTTCTGCAGTAGCGACTGCTGGGTTAATACCGAGTCTTCGATAATCAGCTGGAACAGGCGGGTAACGTAAAAACCGTCCAGGTCGTAGGGTTTGGCGGCGGCGATCAGGGCGTCCAGCAGGTCGCGTTCGCGCTCTTTATCACGGATTGGCCGGTGAGAGTGCAGCTTGGTCTTTCCTACTTCTACCGCCAGCTCACGGCGTTCTGCCAGCAAGGACAGCAGTTTCAGATCCAGTGCGCTGATGCGTTTGCGCAGCACGAGTAACGGGTTGTCGGTCATAATCAGCTTCTGCCTTGTATTTTTATACGTCGTAAAATAGCCATAAAAAAAGCCCCCTGGTTTCAGGAGGCTTTGTTGTTCGTCTTCGCATTCTTTATCACACGACGAAACGCCTCCCAATCAGGGGAAGGTAAAAAAGAATGCGAAGAAAAACGGTTTACGGAACATGGGTTATCCAGAGTATGCATGAGACAGGTTTTAAAGTAACCGCAGGCCTTTATCTCGTCAATAAAAAAACCAGACAAAAAACGCGCCCTCAGGCGCGTTTGATGTGAAACAGCCGCTAAACGGTTATTCCTGTTCCGGCTCGACTTCTGGAACGATGTCCTTCACGCTGGTCGCGGCACGGCGTGCTTCGCCTTTGTGCTGCACCTTATTCAATTGGCGCTCCAGCTTGGCGATCAGATCGTTAACGGCGGTGTACATGTCTTCATGTTTTGCGCTGGCGACCAGCGGGCCGTTAGGGGTAGTAATGGTGGCGTCGGCAACAAACCCTTTCGGCTCTTTGGATAAGACGATATGTGGGTTAATCAGTTGGGCCTGCCATTTTTCCAGTTTGGTGAGACGGTCTTCGACGTGACTGCGGATTGCGGGAGTGATATCCATTTGTTTGCTGGTAATGTTCAATGTCATATAACTTACCTCTCTGTCTTTCCGTCTTGGATGGATCCAGCATACCCCGCTTCTTGCTTAAATGCGTGATGAAAATCACGTATTTTTGTCACTTTTTGCAAAGTTAGTTCAATCTGTGATTCAGCATTTGAATTGGCTATCTAACGCTTGAGTCTTGTGAGCGGAACGCGCATGATTGAAAGGATAAGCGGTGGCGCAGTCTTGCTAACATCGTGTTTTTGCTTGTGTATTTACCCAGCCCTGGCTAAGTTCGCAGCAAATGAAAACGGCAGCCGAAGCTGCCGTTTTGTTTTTCTACCCTTGCCAATTCGGTTACGCCGGGTTGGCGGTAATCACTTTGGCCACTTTGTCGGCCTGACCGTTCAGTTGCAACTGCTTATATGCATTTTCCATCAGCGGCAGCGCGTCGCGCGTCGCCTGGGTATCCGGATATTCACGTAGCATCTGTTCGGCACGATTAACGACCGCGACGTAGGCACCGCGTTTAGTGTAGTATTCCACCACCGAAAGCTCATACTTGGCCAGGCGGTCTTTCAGATACACCAGACGCTTGTTGGCATCGGTCACATACTGGCTGTTCGGGTACTGCTGAATCAGCTGGCTGAAATCGCGAAACGCAGCGCGAGCATGCTGTGGATCGCGGTCTGAACGATCGACCCCGAAGAAGCCTTGCAATGCACTGTCATCCAACGCCATATCGGTCAGACCACGCATGTACATCACGTAGTCGATGTTCGGGTGCGTAGGGTTCAGACGCATGAAACGATCGATAGACGCCTGAGCCAGCGGTAAATCGGCAGATTTGTAGTAGGCATAAATCAGGTCTAACTGAACCTGCTGGGAGTACGGCCCGAAAGGATAGCGGTTATCTAACGCTTCGAGTTGCGTAATCGCGCCCTTAAAGTTACCGTCCTGCAGTTTTTGCTGGGCAGTAGCATAGATTTCCGAAGGTGGGTTGTCGGGAACCGCATCCTTGGATGTGGAGCAACCTGCCAGCGCCAGGCTCAACGTGGCTGCCGCCACCAGATATTTCATACGCGTCATGACGTTTTGATTATCCTCAGGGTGTTATTCCGGGAGACTGTCCGTTAAGCTCCCGACAAAGACCAGTTACAATAGCACATTATATTAAACGGCATCGCCGTGAAAACCCAACGTTAACGAAGAAGCTGCATATGGCACAACAAGTACAACTCACCGCAACGGTGGCCGAATCTCAACTCGGACAACGTTTAGATCAGGCTTTGGCCGAATTGTTCCCTGATTATTCACGATCTCGCATAAAAGATTGGATCCTGGACAATCGGGTACAGGTTAATGGCAAAACGATAAACAAACCGAAAGAGAAGGTACTGGGGGGAGAGACGGTCGCCATTGATGCACAGATAGAAGAAGACGCCCGTTGGGAACCGCAGGACATCGCGCTGAATATCGTCTACGAAGACAGTGACATTCTGGTTATCAACAAGCCACGCGACCTGGTCGTGCACCCTGGCGCCGGTAACCCGGATGGCACGGTGCTCAATGCATTACTGCACTACTATCCTGAAATTGCCGATGTGCCGCGTGCCGGCATTGTGCACCGTCTGGACAAAGACACTACCGGCCTGATGGTCGTGGCAAAAACCGTTCCGGCGCAAACCCGGCTGGTCGAAGCGCTGCAGGCGCGTGATATCACCCGTGAATATGAAGCGGTTGCTATTGGTACCATGACCGCCGGTGGCACCGTCGAAGAGCCGATTTCGCGCCATTCGACCAAACGCACCCATATGGCAGTGCACCCGATGGGCAAACCGGCGGTGACCCATTACCGTATTATGGAGCACTTCCGCGCGCATACTCGTCTGCGTCTGCGTCTGGAAACCGGCCGTACTCACCAGATCCGCGTTCATATGTCACATATCAACCATCCTTTGGTGGGTGATCAACTGTACGGTGGCCGTCCACGTCCACCAAAAGGTGCGTCGGATGCATTTATTGCTGCGCTGCGCGGTTTCGATCGCCAGGCACTGCACGCCACCATGCTGCGTTTATATCATCCAATCAGCGGTATCCAGATGGAGTGGCATGCGCCGCTGCCACAGGATATGGTCGATCTGATTAACGCGCTGAAAGCTGATACCGAAGAATTCAAAGATCAGATGAACTGGTAATGGATCCGCTCATCCTGCCCGATTGGCCGTTGCCTGCGGGGGTAAAAGCCTGCAGCACCACTCGTCATGGCGGCGTTAGCCTGCCGCCGTATGACTCGCTCAACCTCGGAACCCATGTGGGTGATGAAGAGCGGGCGGTGGCGGATAATCGCCAACGGCTGGTGGTGGGTGCCAGCTTACCTCAGATGCCAGTTTGGCTGGAGCAGGTGCATGGTACCCGCGTAGTGCGGCTGGATGGGCAAACGCCAACCGATCTGCAAGCGGATGCGGTTTACAGCAATGTGCCGGGGCAGGTGTGTGCCGTGATGACGGCAGATTGCCTGCCGGTGCTGTTTTGCTCGCTGGCCGGTGATGAAGTTGCCGCAGCCCATGCCGGTTGGCGTGGGTTGTGCAATGGCGTGCTGGAACAGACTCTGGCCGCTTTTGCCGCCCAGCCAGGTAGCATCAGCGCCTGGCTGGGGCCGGCGATTGGCCCGCAGCAGTTTGAAGTAGGGCCTGAGGTCCGTGCGGCATTTATTGCTGTAGACGCCGTCGCAGCAGCGGCTTTTACCCCCCAGGGTGATAAATTCCTGGCCGATATCTATTTATTAGCTCGCCAACGCTTGCAACGTGCAGGCATTCACACTATCTACGGTGGCGATCGCTGTACGGTGAGCGAAATCAGTCATTTTTTCTCCTATCGTCGCGATGGAATAACCGGACGTCTGGCAAGTTTAATCTGGCTGATATAACCTATTGAATTAGGACGGTCCAAAGACGCATGATGTAGTACCGAAAATATACAGTCGAAATAACCTTGAATTTTTGAGGGATGACCTCATTTAATCTCCAGTAGCAATTTCGACCCAATCTTGGAGGTGTTATGCGTCTGGATCGTCTTACTAACAAATTCCAGCTTGCCCTCGCCGATGCCCAATCTTTAGCCCTTGGGCGCGACAACCAATTTATTGAACCGTTACATCTGATGAGCGCCTTGCTCAATCAGGAAGGGGGCACGGTTCGTCCACTCTTAACTTCTGCCGGTATCGATGCAGGGCGCGTGCGCACTGAAATCGAACAGGCACTGTCTCGTCAGCCTCAAGTCGAAGGCACCGGTGGCGACGTTCAACCGTCCCATGAACTGGTGCGTGTCCTTAACCTGTGCGACAAGCTGGCGCAAAAGCGGGCGGACAAATTCATTTCTTCCGAACTCTTTGTGTTGGCGGTGCTTGAAGATCGCGGAACATTGACCGATCTGTTGAAAGCGGCCGGTGCGACTACCGATAAAATCAGTAAGGCGATTGAGCAAATGCGAGGTGGAGACAGCGTGGAAGATCAGGGTGCTGAAGACCAACGTCAGGCATTGAAGAAATACACTATTGATCTGACCGAACGTGCCGAACAGGGCAAACTTGACCCAGTTATCGGCCGTGACGAAGAGATCCGCCGTACCATTCAGGTATTGCAACGCCGTACCAAAAACAACCCGGTGTTAATCGGTGAGCCTGGCGTGGGTAAAACCGCCATCGTCGAAGGTTTGGCGCAGCGCATCATTAATGGTGAAGTACCGGAAGGCCTGAAGCATAAACGCGTGCTGTCCCTCGACATGGGGGCGCTGATCGCCGGTGCCAAGTACCGCGGTGAGTTCGAAGAGCGTCTGAAAGCGGTGCTGAGTGATTTGTCTAAACAGGAAGGCAGCGTCATTCTGTTTATTGATGAATTGCACACTATGGTCGGTGCGGGTAAAGCCGATGGCGCGATGGATGCCGGTAATATGTTGAAACCGGCGCTGGCACGTGGGGAACTACACTGCGTCGGTGCCACTACGCTGGACGAATACCGCCAGTATATAGAGAAGGATGCGGCGCTCGAACGTCGTTTCCAGAAAGTCTATGTGGCTGAACCCAGCGTTGAAGACACCATCGCAATTCTGCGCGGCCTGAAAGAACGTTATGAACTGCATCACCATGTGCAGATCACTGACCCGGCGATTGTTGCGGCGGCGACGTTGTCACACCGTTACATCTCCGATCGTCAATTGCCGGATAAGGCTATTGACCTGATCGATGAGGCAGCGTCCAGCATCCGTATGCAGATGGACTCGAAGCCGGAATCACTCGATCGTCTGGAGCGCCGCATTATTCAGCTCAAGCTGGAGCAGCAGGCGCTGAGTAAAGAGTCGGACGACGCCAGCAAGAAACGTCTGGAAATGCTGAGCGGCGAGCTCGAGCAGAAAGAACGCGAATATTCAGAGCTGGAAGAAGAGTGGAAAGCGGAAAAGGCTTCACTCTCCGGCACACAGAATATTAAAGCGGATCTTGAGCAGGCCAAGATCACCCTGGAGCAGGCGCGTCGCGTCGGCGATCTGGGGCGGATGTCGGAACTGCAGTACGGCAAGATCCCTGAGCTGGAAAAACAGCTTGCCGCCGCCACGCTGGCCGAAGGCAAAACCATGAAGCTGTTGCGTAACCGGGTGACGGACGCAGAAATCGCCGAAGTGCTGGCGCGCGCCACCGGTATTCCTGTTGCCAGAATGCTGGAAGGCGAGCGTGACAAGCTGTTGCGTCTGGAGCAGGAGCTGCATTCTCGGGTTATTGGCCAGGATGAAGCAGTGAGCGCGGTCTCTAACGCGATTCGACGTAGCCGTGCCGGTCTTTCAGATCCAAACCGGCCTATCGGTTCATTCCTGTTCCTCGGCCCGACCGGGGTGGGTAAAACCGAACTCTGTAAGGCGCTGGCTTCGTTCCTGTTTGACAGTGACGACGCCATGGTGCGTATCGACATGTCCGAGTTTATGGAGAAACATTCGGTATCGCGGCTGGTGGGTGCGCCTCCGGGCTATGTCGGGTATGAAGAGGGCGGTTATCTGACCGAGGCAGTGCGTCGTCGGCCTTATTCAGTGATCCTGCTGGATGAAGTTGAGAAGGCGCACCCGGATGTGTTCAACATCCTGCTGCAGGTATTGGATGACGGGCGTCTGACCGATGGTCAGGGCCGCACCGTTGATTTCCGTAATACCGTGGTGATCATGACTTCTAACCTGGGGTCCGATCTGATCCAGGAACACTTTGGTCAGATGAACTACGCGCAGATGAAAGAATCGGTGATGGAAATGGTCACACATCATTTCCGTCCGGAATTCATCAACCGTATAGATGAAGTGGTGGTGTTCCACCCACTCGGCCAGAAACACATTGCCGAGATCGCCAAGATTCAGTTGGCACGTCTGTACAAACGTCTGGAAGAACGCGGTTACGAAGTCACTATGACCGAACCGGCGTTGGAGCTGCTGGGCAAAACCGGTTTCGACCCTGTGTATGGTGCGCGTCCGTTGAAACGCGCTATCCAGCAGGAGATCGAAAACCCATTGGCGCAGCAAATCCTTTCCGGCAAGCTGATTCCGGGCAAACCGGTGACGCTGGATGTAGAAAACGAGCATATCGTCGCCAGACAGTAACGACTATCTATAGTCATTACGATAAAAGGGAGCGGGAAACCGCTCCCTTTTCTTTATCTGTTTTCATTGGGTTTATAGGATTTTCCGAGGCAACGACCTTAAAATCTCACTTTTCTGGCTAATAAATATCCTAAAATGGCTTTTTTGGTGGTTATTTGAACGCTTGAAAAGTTTTTTGCATTTAGGGGTTGCGACCTTCTGAGAACTCCCTATAATGCGCCTCCACTGACCGGGAACAACGACTCCTCTAACGAGAACCAGTCGCCCAGCCAGGAAGAAGCAAGCCGGTGAAAACACCGTTTCTTAATAAGAAAAAAGCTTGACTCTTCAGCGGGAAAGCGTAATATGCACCTCCCGCGTTACCGAGAGTTATCTCAGTAACGAACGCTCTTTAACAATTTATCAGACAATCTGTGTGGGCACTCCACAAGACGATATCCAGAACCTTCGGGTTCGAAAAAATATCAAGTCTTGAAGAGTGACCAAGCAATACGTTGTTTCGTTGGCTTGTCCAACAGAACGACTATTACGAAAGTTATTTTCGAGCATCGCTTCACGAGTTGAAGCAAATCAAGCTTTTAATTGAAGAGTTTGATCATGGCTCAGATTGAACGCTGGCGGCAGGCCTAACACATGCAAGTCGAGCGGTAGCACAGGAGAGCTTGCTCTCTGGGTGACGAGCGGCGGACGGGTGAGTAATGTCTGGGAAACTGCCTGATGGAGGGGGATAACTACTGGAAACGGTAGCTAATACCGCATAACGTCTTCGGACCAAAGTGGGGGACCTTCGGGCCTCACGCCATCAGATGTGCCCAGATGGGATTAGCTAGTAGGTGGGGTAATGGCTCACCTAGGCGACGATCCCTAGCTGGTCTGAGAGGATGACCAGCCACACTGGAACTGAGACACGGTCCAGACTCCTACGGGAGGCAGCAGTGGGGAATATTGCACAATGGGCGCAAGCCTGATGCAGCCATGCCGCGTGTGTGAAGAAGGCCTTCGGGTTGTAAAGCACTTTCAGCGAGGAGGAAGGGTAGTGTGTTAATAGCACATTGCATTGACGTTACTCGCAGAAGAAGCACCGGCTAACTCCGTGCCAGCAGCCGCGGTAATACGGAGGGTGCAAGCGTTAATCGGAATTACTGGGCGTAAAGCGCACGCAGGCGGTTTGTTAAGTCAGATGTGAAATCCCCGCGCTTAACGTGGGAACTGCATTTGAAACTGGCAAGCTAGAGTCTTGTAGAGGGGGGTAGAATTCCAGGTGTAGCGGTGAAATGCGTAGAGATCTGGAGGAATACCGGTGGCGAAGGCGGCCCCCTGGACAAAGACTGACGCTCAGGTGCGAAAGCGTGGGGAGCAAACAGGATTAGATACCCTGGTAGTCCACGCTGTAAACGATGTCGACTTGGAGGTTGTGCCCTTGAGGCGTGGCTTCCGGAGCTAACGCGTTAAGTCGACCGCCTGGGGAGTACGGCCGCAAGGTTAAAACTCAAATGAATTGACGGGGGCCCGCACAAGCGGTGGAGCATGTGGTTTAATTCGATGCAACGCGAAGAACCTTACCTACTCTTGACATCCACAGAATTCGGCAGAGATGCCTTAGTGCCTTCGGGAACTGTGAGACAGGTGCTGCATGGCTGTCGTCAGCTCGTGTTGTGAAATGTTGGGTTAAGTCCCGCAACGAGCGCAACCCTTATCCTTTGTTGCCAGCACGTCATGGTGGGAACTCAAAGGAGACTGCCGGTGATAAACCGGAGGAAGGTGGGGATGACGTCAAGTCATCATGGCCCTTACGAGTAGGGCTACACACGTGCTACAATGGCGTATACAAAGAGAAGCGAACTCGCGAGAGCCAGCGGACCTCATAAAGTACGTCGTAGTCCGGATCGGAGTCTGCAACTCGACTCCGTGAAGTCGGAATCGCTAGTAATCGTAGATCAGAATGCTACGGTGAATACGTTCCCGGGCCTTGTACACACCGCCCGTCACACCATGGGAGTGGGTTGCAAAAGAAGTAGGTAGCTTAACCTTCGGGAGGGCGCTTACCACTTTGTGATTCATGACTGGGGTGAAGTCGTAACAAGGTAACCGTAGGGGAACCTGCGGTTGGATCACCTCCTTACCTAATGATATTGATTGCGTGTAGTGCTCACACAGATTGTCTGATGAAAAAGTAATGAGCAAAAGCGCTACCTGTTGATGTAATGAGTCTCTGACTCATGCTGATACGAACCGATTAAGACGTTCAGTTTAATCGGATTTTCGTGTCCCCATCGTCTAGAGGCCTAGGACACTGCCCTTTCACGGCTGTAACAGGGGTTCGAATCCCCTTGGGGACGCCATCCGATAATGAGTGAAAGACATTATCACCGGTTCTTGCCGAACCGAAAACATCTTAAAGATGACTCTACCGAGTCGTGTTTAAGATATTGCTCTTTAACAATCTGGAACAAGCTGAAAATTGAAACATGACAGCTGAAACTTACTCCTCCGTAGAACTATTGGAGTAAGGATTAACCTGTCATAGAGTCTCTCAAATGTAGCAGCACGAAGGTGGAAACACTTTTGGGTTGTGAGGTTAAGTGACTAAGCGTACACGGTGGATGCCTAGGCAGTCAGAGGCGATGAAGGGCGTGTTAATCTGCGATAAGCGTCGGTAAGGTGATATAAACCGTTATAACCGGCGATACCCGAATGGGGAAACCCAGTGCAATTCGTTGCACTATCATACGATGAATACATAGTCGTATGAGGCGAACCGGGGGAACTGAAACATCTAAGTACCCCGAGGAAAAGAAATCAACCGAGATTCCCCCAGTAGCGGCGAGCGAACGGGGAGGAGCCCAGAACCTGAATCAGTTCTTGTGTTAGTGGAAGCGTCTGGAAAGTCGCACAGTAAAGGGTGATAGTCCCGTACACTAAAATGCATTAATTGTGAGTTCGATGAGTAGGGCGGGACACGTGACATCCTGTCTGAATATGGGGGGACCATCCTCCAAGGCTAAATACTCCTGACTGACCGATAGTGAACCAGTACCGTGAGGGAAAGGCGAAAAGAACCCCGGCGAGGGGAGTGAAATAGAACCTGAAACCGTGTACGTACAAGCAGTGGGAGCCTACTAGTTGGGTGACTGCGTACCTTTTGTATAATGGGTCAGCGACTTATATTTTGTAGCAAGGTTAACCGTATAGGGGAGCCGTAGGGAAACCGAGTCTTAACTGGGCGAATAGTTGCAAGGTATAGACCCGAAACCCGGTGATCTAGCCATGGGCAGGTTGAAGGTTGGGTAACACTAACTGGAGGACCGAACCGACTAATGTTGAAAAATTAGCGGATGACTTGTGGCTGGGGGTGAAAGGCCAATCAAACCGGGAGATAGCTGGTTCTCCCCGAAAGCTATTTAGGTAGCGCCTCGTGAACTCATCTTCGGGGGTAGAGCACTGTTTCGGCTAGGGGGCCATCCCGGCTTACCAAACCGATGCAAACTCCGAATACCGAAGAATGTTATCACGGGAGACACACGGCGGGTGCTAACGTCCGTCGTGAAGAGGGAAACAACCCAGACCGCCAGCTAAGGTCCCAAAGTCATGGTTAAGTGGGAAACGATGTGGGAAGGCATAGACAGCCAGGATGTTGGCTTAGAAGCAGCCATCATTTAAAGAAAGCGTAATAGCTCACTGGTCGAGTCGGCCTGCGCGGAAGATGTAACGGGGCTAAACCATGCACCGAAGCTGCGGCAGCGACGCTTAGGCGTTGTTGGGTAGGGGAGCGTTCTGTAAGCCGTTGAAGGTGGCCTGTGAGGGTTGCTGGAGGTATCAGAAGTGCGAATGCTGACATAAGTAACGATAAAGCGGGTGAAAAACCCGCTCGCCGGAAGACCAAGGGTTCCTGTCCAACGTTAATCGGGGCAGGGTGAGTCGACCCCTAAGGCGAGGCCGAAAGGCGTAGTCGATGGGAAACAGGTTAATATTCCTGTACTCGGTGTTACTGCGAAGGGGGGACGGAGAAGGCTAGGCTAGCCGGGCGACGGTTGTCCCGGTTTAAGCGTGTAGGGGGAGTGACTTGGTAAATCCGGTTACTTATTCAACCCTGAGGCGTGATGACGATGCACTACGGTGCAGAAGTAGTTGATGCCAAGCTTCCAGGAAAAGCCTCTAAGCATCAGGTAACATCAAATCGTACCCCAAACCGACACAGGTGGTCAGGTAGAGAATACCAAGGCGCTTGAGAGAACTCGGGTGAAGGAACTAGGCAAAATGGTGCCGTAACTTCGGGAGAAGGCACGCTGGCGCGTAGGTGAAGAGACTTGCTCTCGGAGCTGAAGCCAGTCGCAGATACCAGCTGGCTGCAACTGTTTAATAAAAACACAGCACTGTGCAAACACGAAAGTGGACGTATACGGTGTGACGCCTGCCCGGTGCTGGAAGGTTAATTGATGGGGTCAGCCGCAAGGCGAAGCTCTTGATCGAAGCCCCAGTAAACGGCGGCCGTAACTATAACGGTCCTAAGGTAGCGAAATTCCTTGTCGGGTAAGTTCCGACCTGCACGAATGGCGTAATGATGGCCAGGCTGTCTCCACCCGAGACTCAGTGAAATTGAACTCGCTGTGAAGATGCAGTGTACCCGCGGCAAGACGGAAAGACCCCGTGAACCTTTACTATAGCTTGACACTGAACATTGAGCCTTGATGTGTAGGATAGGTGGGAGGCTTTGAAGCGTGGACGCCAGTCTGCGTGGAGCCAACCTTGAAATACCACCCTTTAATGTTTGATGTTCTAACTCGGCCCCGTAATCCGGGGTGAGGACAGTGTCTGGTGGGTAGTTTGACTGGGGCGGTCTCCTCCCAAAGAGTAACGGAGGAGCACGAAGGTTAGCTAATCACGGTCGGACATCGTGAGGTTAGTGCAAAGGCATAAGCTAGCTTGACTGCGAGAGTGACGGCTCGAGCAGGTACGAAAGTAGGTCTTAGTGATCCGGTGGTTCTGAATGGAAGGGCCATCGCTCAACGGATAAAAGGTACTCCGGGGATAACAGGCTGATACCGCCCAAGAGTTCATATCGACGGCGGTGTTTGGCACCTCGATGTCGGCTCATCACATCCTGGGGCTGAAGTAGGTCCCAAGGGTATGGCTGTTCGCCATTTAAAGTGGTACGCGAGCTGGGTTTAGAACGTCGTGAGACAGTTCGGTCCCTATCTGCCGTGGGCGTTGGAAGATTGAGAGGGGTTGCTCCTAGTACGAGAGGACCGGAGTGAACGCACCACTGGTGTTCGGGTTGTCATGCCAATGGCATTGCCCGGTAGCTAAGTGCGGAAAAGATAAGCGCTGAAAGCATCTAAGCGCGAAACTTGCCTCGAGATGAGTCTTCCCTGGGGACTTGATCCCCCTGAAGGAACGTTTAAGACTAAGACGTTGATAGGCTGGGTGTGTAAGTGCAGCGATGCATTGAGCTAACCAGTACTAATGATCCGTGAGACTTAACCTTACAACACCAAAAGTGTTTTGATTTGAGAGTAGATTTTCAGCGAATGTTCCGAGATTGGTTCTGATGGCTACGGGTAGTAGCGGTTGGAATGAAACAGAATTTGCCTGGCGGCAATAGCGCGGTGGTCCCACCTGACCCCATGCCGAACTCAGAAGTGAAACGCCGTAGCGCCGATGGTAGTGTGGGGTCTCCCCATGCGAGAGTAGGACACTGCCAGGCATTAATTAAACGTTATCGGTTTGACACCCGGTAATGAGCAGGATCGCCATGAGCGGTTTTGCCACATCGAAAGATGTAACGTGAAAGAACCGGTGGAGCGGTAGTTCAGTTGGTTAGAATACCTGCCTGTCACGCAGGGGGTCGCGGGTTCGAGCCCCGTCCGTTCCGCCACTAATTTGATAAGCCCTGATTCTATGAATCAGGGCTTTTTCATATGTAAAATTCAAAGAAATTGCTTATAGCAGCGTGATTTATGCGGTGAAAATCTATTTTGATAAATAATTATCTGAATTGAATGCCAATATAAAGAATAATATACCCGGCAGTAGGATCCCCACCGGGTAATCTACATTCTCGTCGTTATTTAATATTCTGACGGGCGAGTTCCAACTGAATATCCTTATCCAGATTGGCCACCCAGCGATTATAGTTTGGGTGAATCTTTCCGTCTTTGGCATCCATATTACCGCTGCCAATATAGTTAATCTGATAACTATTCGTGTTGTAAGTGATGCGGATGTCGGCACTGTGACCACGCAGCAAAATTTTGCCATCGATCACGCCGTCAGCGGTCGGGTTCATAATCCAGCCACGGTTCAAGCCTGCAGAGAGAATGGCCTGACGCACCTGTGCGTCACTGTGGCTACCAGCAACCTGTTGACTGACGTTTCTTACCGGGGCTGTGCCTGCGCAACCACTGACCAGAACCGCAGCGAATACGCCAGTTAAAATGAATTTTAATGGTTTCATACTCTTTTCCATGAGTGATGGTGAATGAGAAATGTATTAGCCACACACCGGGTGTAGTGTATGACTCTCCCCGATTAAGATACTCCGATGAAGCATTTTCGACAAATATTGCTGGTTTTCATTACGATAATTCCTTTTTCTCTCAAGTCTCATCAGGTTATGTCGATAAGTAAACCTAATCGTTTAATCGAATATTCCGTGTAAAAATAGGAATTTTGGGAATGCATTCTGAGGTTAGATATAATAAATTTACCCACGGAATTTTTCTGACCGGTAATACCCTTTAATGGCGGGCGACATGAATATACTCAGTTGGTGGGCGATGGCTCCCGATCGTGGAACGCGTGATGCATGGCGCCAATGGGCTACGGATGACTCTCTTGCCGCTGAATATCAGGGCGTATTACCCGGCTGTTCTCATATCCCCATGATGTCGCTGCGTCGGATGAGTATCGGAACCCGTTTGGCAGTAGAAAGCGGACTGATCTTGTTGAATGACTACCAGGCGGATATGGCGATCTTTACCAGTCGTCATGGCGAACTGGAGCGGACGCACAAAATTCTTCGGCATCTGCATCAGGAACAACCCTTATCGCCAACGGATTTTGCCATGTCGGTGCACAACACGGCGGCAGGTTGGTTGACTATTACGGCGAAGAATACTTTGCCGATCACTTCATTGGCTGCCGGGGCAGACAGCTTTCAGCAGGGGATGATTGAGGCCCAGGCGCTCTTGGCCACGGGCAGTGCTGGGCGGGTATTGTTAATTGATTTCGACGGTATTGTGCCGGAGGTTTATCGCCCTTTCGCGCCGGAAAATTCGGTTCCCTATGCTGTCGCCCTGTTGCTCGAAAGCGGTGACAGTCTGCATTGCCAGGCAACAACCACCGAACAGGCTAACCGCCATGAGCCACAGGGGCTGGCATTTTTACGGGGTTGGTTGAGTGCTGATGATGAATTCACGGTACCGGGCCCACGGCACGACTGGTGGTGGAAACGCTGATGGCTACGACGATCCCTGCGGAAAGTGCTCCCGAAAAATCCTCCTGGGTTAATCGCTGTTGGCGGGTGGTGGCGACGGGCTTTTGCTTTTCACTGTTTGGTTTGGGTGGCCTGTTACTGTCTGGCGTCTGGTTTAACCTGATGCGTCTGGTGGTCCGTGATCCAGATCGCCGCAGTCGATTGACGCAGAACTCAATCCGTCACAGTTTTCGTTTCTTCCTGGCCACGACACGCTTTTTTGGCGTGCTGGATTACCATTTCGACAATGTAGAACGCTTTAGTGAGGATCGTGGTTGCCTGGTGATCGCCAATCATCCCAGCCTGCTGGACTATGTGTTGCTGGCATCGCGGATGCCGCGCTGTGACTGTATCGTCAAAGAGGCCTTGCTGAGTAATGTGTTTGTCAGCGGGGTGATCAAAGCGGCGGGGTACTTGGCCAATGCGCAGTCGGATATCCTATTGGAGCAGTGCCGACAACGCCTGGCCAGCGGAGGGACTATCCTGATCTTCCCGGAGGGCACTCGTACTACGCCGGGCAAGGCGCTGACATTGCAGCGGGGGGCCGCCAATATTGCGCTACGAGGGCAGTGTGACATCCGCGTGGTGCATATTCATTGCCAGCCCCCCATGCTGACGAAGCAGGGCAAATGGTATAATATCCCGGCGATAAAGCCGCAGTTCCATATCACCGTTCAGGATAAGATCGACGCCCGCGCATTTATTCATGCAAATGACGTTTCTCCCGCCCTTGCGGCAAGAAGATTAACCCAGCATTTAACTGACGCCTTACAGTCAGAACCTATAAATAATGAGAAATAGTGGAATGAATTTATTGAGCACCGAAATCAAGCAATTGATCATTGATACGCTCAATCTTGAAGGTATGACACCGGAGGAGATTGACGCTGAGGCACCGCTGTTTGGTGATGGACTGGGCCTGGATTCCATTGATGCATTGGAACTGGGTCTGGCATTAAAGAACCGCTATGGCGTGGTGCTGTCGGCTGAAAGCCAGGATATGCGCCAACATTTTTATTCCGTGGAAACGCTGGCAAAGTTTGTTTCTGCACAGCGTAGCAAATAAGGGGTTTTCATGGATAAGCAAGAAATTTACCTGCAAATTCAGGCGCTGTTGGTCAAGCTGTTCGAGCTGGACGCGGATGACATTAAGCCGGAGTCCCGCTTATACGAAGAGCTTGAGCTGGACAGCATTGATGCGGTGGATCTGGTCGTACACCTGCAGAAAACAACCGGCAAGAAGATCAAACCGGAAATGTTCAAGTCGGTGCGCACCGTGCAAGACGTGGTTGATGCCATCGATGAGCTGCTTAAGTCAGACAGTTAAGGCCGCAGTATAAAGGTGAACACTGCCTCCTGGCTGAATCCGATGTTGCGGCTGTTGCAGGCCGTGACCTGGCTGGTGCTGCTGCTTTATCCACTGGCGGTCTGGGTTGGCTTGACTCGCTGGGGAACCACTGTCCTGGCGCCGCTGTTGGTGACGGTGTTTACCTTACGCTTGCTGGTGCTGCGCGGTAAACTTCGTCAGCAAATGTGGTTAGGCAAAGCCCTGGCTATTGTCGGTGTCTTGCTGGCGCTGGCCAGTTGGGCGCTGAAGCAGAGCCACTGGTTGCTGTATTACCCGGTATGGGTCAACGCATTACTGCTGTCGCTGTTTGCATACTCGCTGTTTGTGCCACCCACGGTGGTTGAGCGATTGGCGCGTATAACCGAGCCGCAGCTGGATGCCGCTGGCGGGGCTTACACTCGCCGGGTGACTCAGGTTTGGTGTGGGTTCTTTATTGTTAACGGCGCGATAGCGCTGGCAACCTGCCTGTCCGGTGATATTGCACTCTGGACGCTGTATAACGGCGGCATCAGCTATCTGCTGATGGGGGCATTAATGGGTATTGAATGGACAGTCAGGAAAAGGATCAGGCGCGCCTGAGTTTGCCGATGAGCCAATGGCTCAGCCCGGAGCGTGATGATGGGCTGCTTATTGCCTGGCGTGGCGCTCAGGTGTTCTATCTCGGTCAGTTTCGCCGTGACGTTGCCGCATTGGCTACAAAGCTGGCAGACAGGCAAGAGCGTCGTTGGGCGCTGTGTTTTGATGATAGCTATCGCTTTGCCGTTGCGTTGTTGGCATCCTTGTATGCCGCCAGGGTGCCGGTGATTTTTGGCCACCAGCGCGAAGCCATCCTCAAAGAGCAGCGGGCAGATTACGATGCGTTGCTGACCGATATGCCTCTCGATCCTGGCGTGCCGGTGTTGTCGGTATCCGAGGGGGCCAACGCGGGTAGCGTACTGCCTGCCTGGCCTCAGGATCCTCGCTTTATTCTTTACACTTCCGGCTCTACCGGCCAGCCGCAGGCGGTGAATAAATCCGTTGCCTGTATGGACCATGAAAGCGAACTGCTGGCTGAAACCTGGCACAAACCCTTGCAAGGTTGCTGCGTTATCGCATCGGTGTCTCACCAGCATATGTATGGCCTGAGTTTTCGCCTGTTCCTGCCACTGGCTTTTGGCCTGCCGTTTGATGCGCAGTTAACGCAGTATCATGAACAGTTGATTGCCCGACACCAGGGCCGGCGTCTGGTTTTTGTCAGCAGCCCGGCGTGGCTTAAGCGTTTGGATAGCTGCCTGGCGCCGACCGAATGCGTTGAGGTATTTTCCGCCGGTGGCCCGCTATCTGGCGCCGAAGCCCAACTGTCGCAGCAGATGCTGGGCGGATTGCCGTTGGAAATATACGGCACGACGGAAACCGGCTCGCTGGCCTGGCGCAAGCAAGTTCGAGAGGCCGCACCGTGGCAGCTATTTGATTGCGTGACGCTAACGGTTAATGCAGACAGCAGTGTCAAGGTCGTGTCGCCACTGATCCCTGATAGCGGCGAACTGATGTTGAGCGATATTATTCAGCTCGCACCGGATGGCCGACAATTTCAATTAAACGGCCGCGCCGATCGTATTATCAAACTGGAAGAGAAACGCCTGTCGCTAAGCGAAATTGAGCGTCGGCTGACTTCGCTGCCGGAGATCGCCGATGCTGCGGTGTTAACGCAGCAGCAAACAGGGCGCACGGTATTGGTAGCGGTGCTCGTGTTGTCACCCTATGGCGAAACCCGCCGACAAAGCTTGTCCGAAGGGGCGTTAACCCGCGAACTGCATCAGGCGCTGCGGGGCTGGCTGGAGCCGGTGGCCCTGCCGCGCCGCTGGCGTATTATCGATGCCATTCCGCTGAATCCGCAGGGCAAGCGCGCCTATGCTGAACTACAGGAGCTGTTTTTATGATGCAACCTGAGGTGCTGCAACAGCAGGTGAGCGACGCCACCCATGCCAGCCTGCAGTTGCGTTTGCCCGCCGGGCTGTTTTGGTTTCGCGGCCATTTCCCTGAACATCCGATCCTGCCGGGGGTCACGCAGTTGAACTGGGTGATGCAGTATGCCCGGCAATTGCTGGCTATCGAGGCCGGGTTCAAAGGGATCGAAGTGATCAAATTTCAACAACCCCTGTTGCCGGAGCAAACCGTACTGTTACAGCTTGAATGGCAGCCGGCGCGGCATAAACTGTTATTCAGCTACCGCGTGGGTGAAACGATCGCCAGCAGCGGTAAGATCTCATTATGTCAGTGAGCGCCCCCTTCACCCCCTGTCTCGTTATCCCTTGTTTCAATCACGGGCAGATGATGGCCGCGGTACTGAGCTCGTTAGCCGGTTATGGCCTGCCATGCCTGATCGTGGATGATGGCAGCGATATCGACACCGCCGGGGAACTCCAGCGCCTGGCTGCGGAGCTACCCTGGGTCAGGTTGCTGCGGCTGGAGAAAAACCAGGGGAAAGGGGCGGCGGTTATCGCCGGTCTGCAGTTGGCACAACGGCAGGGTTACAGCCACGCTTTACAGGTGGATGCCGACGGCCAGCATCAACTGAGTGATATCCCGGCCATGATCGACGAGGCGCGCGCTCATCCGGATTGTCTGATTTCCGGCCGACCCATTTACGACAGCTCGGTGCCAAAAGCTCGCCTGTATGGCCGCTATGTCACCCATGTCTGGGTATGGATAGAAACCCTGTCGCTGTCGTTGAAAGACAGCATGTGTGGTTTTCGCGTTTATCCGGTGGGACCGACGCTGGCGCTAACCACGCGCCATCCACTCGGCAAGCGCATGGATTTCGATACCGAAGTGATGGTCCGGCTGTATTGGCAGGGAGTCCCCAGTCGTTTTTTACCGACGCGGGTCACCTATCCGGCCGACGGCGTTTCTCATTTTGACGCGCTGCGCGATAATCTGCGTATCTCCTGGATGCATACGCGTTTGTTCTTTGGCATGTTGCCGCGTATTCCTCGCCTGCTGCGGCAACGCCAACGGTCGGCTAATTCACAACATTGGTCGGCGACCCAGGAGCGTCGTGGCCTGTGGGGCATCCGGCTGATGCTGCAGATCTACCGGCTGTTTGGCCGCCGGGTATTTCACTTATTGCTGTATCCGGTGATCGGTTATTTCTGGCTGACCGGGCGTCGCCAGCGCGAGGCATCGCGCGCTTACCTGCAGCGTCTGCGGCAGTTCGCCCAGAGTCGGCAGCAGCCGTTGCCTGCGCCGCTCAGCAGCTTCCATCACTTTATGCGTTTTGGCGAGGCGATGCTCGACAAGCTGGCGAGCTGGCGCGGGGAACTGAATGATATTCGGTTGGTGGATCGCGCTGGCTGTGAACGCCAGATAGCTTCCGGCAAAGGTACGCTGATCCTGGCTTCACACCTGGGGGATATCGAGTCCTGCCGTGCCCTGGGCGAGCTGGATTCCGGCGTAAAAGTGAATGCCCTGGTGTTTACCGAGCACGCCGAGCGCTTCAACCAGATGATGAAAGAAGTGAATCCGCGCGCCAATCTGAATTTGATCTCAGTGACGTCGCTGGGGCCGGAAACGGCCATGCGGCTGCAGGACAAGCTGGATGCCGGTGAATGGGTGGCGATCGTCGGCGATCGCACCTCTGCCGGTAAACATCAGCGAGGTGAGCAACCCCGCGTAGTATGGAGCCGTTTTCTCGGCCAACCAGCCCCTTTCCCGCAGGGCCCCTTTGTGCTGGCTGCCGCACTGCGTTGCCCGGTATTTCTGATGTTCGGTCTCAAGCAGCAGGGGCGCCTGAACGTTTATTTCGAGCCGTTTGCCGATCCGCTGTTATTACCCCGTCAGCAGCGCCAGCAGGCGTTGCAAGACGCGGTGGATAGGTATACCGCACGGCTGGAGCACTATTGCCTGTTGGCACCGCTCGACTGGTTTAATTTTTTCGATTTTTGGCAACTGGCGGCGCAGCCGTCAGCGCAACAGGGGCCTGAGACATGAAGCTAAAAGACGATCCGCGATTCTCCGTCAGTATTGAAATCGCTATCCCTTTCCATGATACCGATGCCATGGGCGTCGTGTGGCACGGCAACTACTTCCGTTATTTTGAGATCGCGCGCGAAGCGCTGCTCAAACAGTTCAGTTACGGTTATCGGCAGATGCAGGCTTCGGGCTATGTCTGGCCGATCGTGGATACGCGAGTGAAATACATCGCGCCGGTGCTGTTTGAACAGCGCATTATCGTTTGCGCCGAGCTGGAAGAATATGAAAACCGCCTGCGCATTGGCTACCGCATTCTGGATGCAGAGAGCGGCAAAACCACCACCCGCGGTCATACCATTCAGGTAGCGGTAGACGCTGACAGCAAAGAAATGTGTTTTGCCTCACCGCAGGTGCTGCTGGACAACATTGAGGGGGCGCAATGAAGTACGGGTTATGGGTTCTTATCGCCTTTTTCAGCCTGAGCGTCCAGGCGGTCACATTGCCGGAATTGCAACAGCGCTTTAGCCAGCAGCCGGTGTTGCGCGCCGAGTTTGAACAGCAGCGCAGCATCAGCGGCATGACGAAACCTTTGAAATCCAGCGGTGAGCTGCTGATTTCCCAGCAAAAAGGGCTTTGGTGGGCGCAACAGAAACCCTTCCCGCTGACCCTGCTGCTGGATGATAAGCGCATGGTACAAACCCTGGCAGGCCAGCCGCCGCAGGTGGTAACGGCGGACAACAATCCGCAAATGTTTCAGTTCAACCACCTGCTGACCGCGCTGTTTCACGCCGACAGCCAGGCGCTGGATCAAAATTTTGCTTTGCAGTTCAGCGAGTTGGGAAAAAACCAATGGCGACTGGTGCTGACACCCAAAACCACTCCTCTCGACAAGTTGTTCAAGCGAATTACCCTCAACGGTGCGCAATTCCTGGAAACCATTGATATCGATGATATGCAAAGTGATGCCACCCATATCCGCTTCTTTAACCAGCGTACGGCACCACAGACGCTGACCGCCGAGGAGCAACAGCGTTTTGCGTCCTGAATTGCACCGGCGGTTGGCGTTTGGCTGGCTGGCGATTTGCCTGCTGTTGCTGGCGGCTTTGTGCTGGCTGTTGCCGCGCAGCCAGATCAACAGCAGCGTATTGGCGTTATTACCGAAGCAGCAACTGGTGGGCGTGCCGGATGAGCTGGCCGAAGGTTTCAGCCGCCGGCTCGACCGCCAACTGATGTGGCTGGTCAGCCCGCCGCCGGGAGCAGATAGCGCTGCGGTGAACTGGTGGTGGCAACAATTACGCCAGATGCCGGAACTGCAGCAGGTTGGCGGGCCAATGGATGCGCAACGTCAGCAGCAGTGGGGGCGTTTTTTCTACCAGCACCGTAATGTGCTGCTGGACGATGCCACCCGGCAACGCTTGTTGCAGGGGGCGGATGCGCAAAGCCAGTGGATCCTTGGGCAACTCTATTCTGCTTTCGCCGGTGTTAGCGGCAAGGAGCTGGCTAACGATCCGCTGATGCTGGTGCGAGCCTCGCAGCTGGCACAGCAACAAAACGGTGGCTTGCTGAGCCTGTCCAATGGCTGGCTGGTGGCGCGTGATGCACAGGGTCGCAGTTGGTATCTGCTGCACGCTGAATTAAGTGCCTCTTCTTATGACATCAGCAGTGCCCGGCGCACGGTGGATAAACTTACGGCATTGCAGCAACAACTGCAGCAGCGCTGGCCGGGCGCAGAGGTGCTGAACCGCGGTACGCTGTATTACAGCAATTACGCCAGCCAACAGGCCGAACGGGATATTTCCACTATTGGCCTGGCGTCGGTGGTGGGGGTGTTTGTATTGGTGCTGTTGATGTTCCGTTCACCGTTGCCGCTGTTGCTGTGCGGGCTATCGGTGGGGATAGGCGCCTTGGCGGGCACCGTCGCCACGCTGTTGGCCTTTGGCGAAATACATTTGATGACGCTGGTGTTGAGCATCAGCATCGTCGGCATTTCGGCCGATTACACGCTCTATTTCCTGACCGAACGTATGGTGCATGGTGAGCAATCGACACCGTTGGCCAGTTTACAAAAGCTGTTGCCGGCGCTGTCGATGGCTTTGCTGACTACGGTGGTGGCTTATCTGGCGCTGTTGATTGCGCCGTTCCCGGGTTTGCAGCAGTTGGCGGTGTTTGCCGCTGCCGGGCTCAGCGCCGCCTGTCTTACCGTGATTTGCTGGTATCCCCGGTTGTCGCGTCGGCTGCCGGTGCGGCCGGCTCCGGGTTTGCCGCTTATCCTGCGCTGGCTGCATGCCTGGCGACATCGTCCCTTACTGCGCTATGGGTTGCCCGCAGCGGTATTGTTGCTGGTGGTGGCCGGTTTCAGCCAGTTGAAGGTCGACGACGATATTGGCCAATTGCAGGCGTTACCCACGGCGTTACAGCAACAGGAACAACGCATTGCGGCATTGACGGGTCAGCATAACGATCAGAAATGGCTGGTGGTCTACGGCGAAAATGCCGAACAGTTGTTGCAGCGCATCGAGTTGCTGCAGCCCAAGCTGGCGCAGGCAAAACGGCAGGGCGTGCTGGCGGATTATCGTCTGTTACCTCTGCCTTCACTCCAGCGCCAGCAGCAGAACGTCGCTCTGTTGCAGCGGGTGGCACCACAGGTGATGACGCAATTACAGCAGGCGGACCTGACCCTGAAAGCCCCTGACTTGACCGCTGAATGGGTGAAACCGGATCAGTGGCTGGGTAGCGTGGTCAGCGAGGGTTGGCGACTGCTGTGGCTGACGCTGCCCGATGGGCGCAGTGCAGCGCTGGTACCGGTCAACGGGGTGCAGAACAGCGCGGCGATGCAGGCATTGGCTGAACAGGTGCCGGGCACCGGTTGGATCGACCGTAAAACCGAATTCAGTGAACTCTTTGGCCAGTACCGGCTATATCTTTCCTATCTGCTGATGCTGTCAGTGGCGGCGATCGCGCTGATTTATCTGTGGCGTTTTGGCCTGCGTCATGGCTTGCGTTGCATGGTGCCGACGCTGTTGTCGCTGGGCAGCGGTATTGCGGTATTGGCGTTGAGCGGCCATACGCTGAACCTGTTCTCGCTGCTGGCGTTGGTGCTGGTATTGGGGATCGGTATCAATTATACGCTGTTCTTTACCAATCCCCGGGGGACGCCGACCACCTCGATGTTTGCCATCTTTATGGCGGTATTCACCACACAATTGACCTTTGGCATGCTGGTGCTGAGCCATACTCAGGCCATCAGCAGTTTTGGCATTGTATTGAGCAGCGGCATCGCCGTCGCCTTTCTGTTAGCGCCGCTGACGTTAGCAACAAAAAGAAAAAGAGGAAAAGCCTGATGCGTGGCTTACGAATGATGCTGTTAACGCTGGTCGCGGTGCTGGCCGGTTGTGCCGGTTCGCAGGATCCAACCCTGCCGCAGGCGTGGCTGAAACCCGGTACACGGGTGACATTACCCGCACCGACGCTGGCGCAGCCGTTCAGCCAGCAGCAACTGCTGACCGCCGAAGTGAAAGGGCAGCAGCATTCGATGCTGGTATTGCTCAATGCCGACGGCCAGCGCTTGCAATTGGTCGGCATGTCGCCGCTCGGTATCCGGCTGTTCAACCTGACCTACGATCGTCAGGGGATCCATACCGAACAGTTGATCAAAGTGGGCGAATTGCCGCCCGCCAGCCAGGTGTTGGCCGACATCATGCTGAGCTATTGGCCGTTGGCGGACTGGCAACCTTTGCTGCCTGCCGGGTGGCGGCTGGAAGATCAACCGCAGGTGCGGCGTCTGTATGACGATCGTGGGACGATCATCAGTGAAATCCGTTATCAGCAGGGGGACGGGCGGCGTGAACCGCAGTCTATCACCCAATCCGCTTTCCATTACCGCATCACCATTCAGAACCTGGGGAGCGAATAATGATCTACTTCTCCGCCGTAGGGATGGTGAATGCGTTGGGTAACAGTTTGCCGCAGATAGCGGAAAATCTGGCGCGTGGCGTGTCGCCCGGCATGCAGCAGCAGACGCAGTGGCTGCTCGGGGGCGCGCCATCCTGGTTCGGAAATGTACAGGGCGAACTGCCTGCCATTCCTGAGCCCCTCAAAAAGCATAACTCTCGCAACAACCGCCTGCTGCTGGCAGCATTGGCGCAGATCGACACGCCAGTGCGCGAGGCTATTGCCCGCTACGGCGCGGATCGTGTCGCGGTGATTATGGGCACCAGTACCTCCGGTATCCACGAAGGTGAGTTGGCGCTGCAACAGTATCAGGCGGGGCAGTGGCCGCAGGGTTATGATTATCAGCAGCAGGAGTTGGGCGATCCGGGCCTGTTTCTCAGCGCGTTTCTTGCTACCCGTGGCCCGGCTTATACCCTGTCTACCGCCTGTTCCTCCAGTGCGCGTGCCATTATCAGCGGTAAACGCCTGATTGAGGCCGGGCTGGTGGACGCGGCGATTGTTGGCGGTGCCGACAGCCTGTGCCAAATGCCGATTAACGGTTTCCACAGCCTGGAGTCACTGTCAGCGGAACGCTGTACGCCGTTCGCCACTGGGCGTAGTGGCATTAATATCGGTGAGGCGGCAGCGTTGATGTTGTTAACGCGGGAACCGGCACCGGTCGCACTGTTGGGCGTCGGTGAATCTTCCGATGCCTGGCATATGTCGGCACCGCATCCTGCCGGTGAAGGAGCCGAACGGGCCATCAGCATGGCACTACGGCAGGCCGGTCTGAACGCCGGGCAAATTGGTTATATTAATCTGCACGGTACCGCTACACGGCTTAACGATCAGGTTGAAGCGCAGGTGGTCAATCGCCTGTTCGGTAGCCAGACGCCGTGCAGTTCTACCAAGCATCTTACCGGCCACACGTTGGGTGCTGCCGGTGCGGTCGAGGCGGCGTTGAGCTGGCTGTTGCTGACCCAGCCGTTGCCGCTGCCGCAGCAAGATTTCAGTCGAGTGCCGCGTGATGCCGAATTGGCACCGATAGGCTTGGTTTACCAACCACAACCGCTGCGCCAGCGTGCGATTTTGTCCAATTCATTTGCCTTCGGCGGTAACAATGCTTGTCTGCTGTTGGGAGAGGCCTGATGAATCACTATCACACTGCCGAATACTATTTGCCTCATGCATCACCAATGGTGCTATTGGAACAGGTGCTTGAAGTAGGTGAAGAGCATGCCCGCTGTGCCGTTACGGTCAGTGCCGACGGCGTGCTGGCGCCATTTCTTGACGCGCAAGGCGCACTGCCAGGCTGGTATGGCATTGAGCTGATGGCACAGGCGATTGGCGTCTGGAGTGGCTGGCATGGCCGTCAGAGCGCCCAGCCGCCGCAATTGGGCATGTTGCTGGGCGGACGTGCGATTCACTGCGAGTTACCGATCTTTCCTGCCGGCAGTAAACTGTTGGTTAGCGTGCAGCAACTGTTGAAAGACGAAAAGTTAGCCAGTTTTGAGTGTGAAATCAGTATCGATAATGTGCGCATCGCACAGGGCAGGCTGAATACTTACCAGCCTGATCAACAAGAAATCATTCAATTGACGACCTTAAGGGGAGACGCATGATGCGTTCCGTTTTAGTCACCGGCGCCAGTAAAGGGATCGGTCAGGCCATCGCCTGCCGCCTGGCTGCCGATGGCTTTTTGATGGTAGTTCACTACCACAGCGATAAGACCGGGGCAGAACAGACACTGCAGCAAATTACCAACGCCGGTGGGCAAGGGCGGTTGCTTCAGTTTGATATCAGCAACCGCAGCCAGTGCCGTGAGGTGCTGGAGCAGGATATTGAAACCCACGGCGCCTATTATGGCGTGGTGAACAATGCGGGCATTACCCGCGATGGTGCTTTCCCTGCGCTGAGTGAGGACGACTGGGATGGCGTGATCCATACCAATCTCGACAGCTTCTACAACGTACTGCACCCCTGCGTGATGCCGATGATTGGCTTGCGTAAGGGCGGGCGGATTATCGCGCTGTCGTCGGTTTCCGGTGTGATGGGTAACCGTGGGCAGGTCAACTACAGTGCGGCCAAGGCCGGGGTGATCGGTGCCTGCAAGGCGCTGGCGATCGAACTGGCAAAGCGCAAAATCACCGTTAACTGCATCGCGCCTGGCCTGATTGATACCGGCATGATCGACATGGAGCCGGCGGCGCTGGATGAAGCGATGCGCGTTATCCCGCTTAAACGCATGGGCTCGGCGGAAGAGGTGGCCGGGCTGGCCAGCTATCTGATGTCGGATATTGCCGGCTATGTGACGCGGCAGGTCATTTCCATTAACGGAGGAATGGTATGACGCAACGAGTGGTAGTAACCGGCATGGCCGGTGTGACGGCGTTCGGCAATAACTGGGCGGATGTCTCCAGCCGGCTGAAGCAGGGCAAGAATGCGGTGCGTTACATGACGCAATGGGAAGAATATCAGGGGCTGAATACCCACCTTGGCGCACCGGTTGAGGATTTTGTATTGCCGGAGCACTATACCCGCAAGCGTATTCGTTCGATGGGCCGGGTTTCACTGTTGGCCACCCGGGCAACCGAACTGGCACTTGAGCAGGCTGGGCTGCTGGGTGAGGCGGTACTGACCAACGGTGAGACCGGTATCGCTTACGGCTCATCGACCGGCAGCACCAAGCCGGTCAGCGAGTTCGCCACCATGCTAACCGAGAAGCACACCGGCAATATTACCGGTACCACCTATGTGCAGATGATGCCCCACACCGCGGCGGTGAATACCGGCCTGTTCTTTGGCCTGCGCGGCCGGGTGATCCCGACCTCCAGCGCCTGCACCTCAGGCAGTCAGGCCATTGGCTACGCCTACGAGAGCATTCGCCATGGGTATCAGACGGTGATGGTGGCGGGGGGAGCCGAAGAGCTGTGTCCTTCGGAGGCGGCGGTGTTCGACACGCTGTTCGCCACCAGCCAGCAGAACGATCACCCGGCACTTTCGCCACGCCCGTTTGACCGTCAACGTGACGGGTTGGTGATTGGTGAAGGGGCGGGGACGCTGATTTTGGAGTCACTGGATCATGCGCTGGCGCGCGGTGCTACCATTTACGGCGAGATTGTCGGCTTTGCCACCAACTGCGATGCCGCGCATATTACCCAGCCGCAGCAGGAAACCATGCAGATCTGTATGCAGCAGGCACTGAAGGCCTCCGGGCTGGCGATCGGTGATATTGGTTATATTAGCGCTCACGGCACGGCGACCGATCGTGGTGATATCGCAGAAAGTCAGGCAACGGCGGCGATTTTTGGCAATAGCACGCCGATCTCCTCGTTGAAAAGCTACTTTGGTCATACGCTGGGTGCTTGCGGTGCATTGGAAGCCTGGATGGCGCTGGAGATGATGCGTGAAGGCAGCTTTGCGCCGACCATCAACCTCAGCGAACCGGACAGCGCCTGCGGCGATCTAGATTACATCATGGGCGGCTATCGCCAGATTGATACCGAGTTTGTGCAGTCGAACAACTTTGCGTTTGGCGGTATCAATACCTCGCTGATCCTGCGCCGCTGGGCGTAATTTTGCCTTGCCGGGGTGCTTACCCCGGCAATTGTTGTATTTTAATCAAAAGTCTTATGCACAATAGGGCGTTTTTGATCAACAAAACAGTTGCCATAATCCTCCCATATCGCTTCAACATCCTAATGAGAGAATAAAATTATGAGCATCCCTGCATTTGGTTTAGGTACCTTCCGTCTTCAGGACCAGGTCGTTATCGACTCGGTTAGCACCGCGCTGGCACTGGGGTATCGCGTCATTGATACCGCACAGATCTATGAAAACGAAGCGGCAGTGGGCCAGGCGATCGCCGCCAGCGGTATCCCGCGTGAAGAGCTGTTCATCACCACCAAGATTTGGATCGCCAACCTGGCGAAGGGCAAGTTGATCCCAAGCCTGCAAGAGAGCCTGAGCAAACTGCAAACCAGTTATGTTGATCTGACTCTGATCCACTGGCCGTCGCCGAATGACGAAGTCTCTGTCGCTGAGTTTATGGCTGAGTTGGCGGAAGCCAAAAAACTGGGCCTGACCCGTCAGATTGGCGTGTCCAACTTCACTCTGGATCTGATGCAGCAGGCGATTGATGCGGTAGGCGCGGACCAGATCGCCACTAACCAGATCGAGCTGTCACCGTATTTACAGAATCACAAGGTGGTGGAGTTTGCCCAGCAGCACGGCATTGCCATCACCTCCTACATGACGCTGGCCTATGGCCAGGCGCTGCAGGATGAGACCATCAAAGCTATCGCGACAAGCCGCAACGCCACTCCGGCACAGGTTATCCTGGCCTGGGCGCTGCAATTGGGTTACGCGGTGATCCCATCATCGACCAAACGTGAAAACCTGGCGAGCAACCTGTTGGCGCAGCAACTGACGCTGACTGCCGAGGAAATGGCGGCAATCGCCAGCCTGGAAAACAATGGCCGTCTGGTCAGCCCGGAAGGCCTGGCACCGAACTGGGATTGATTCTCTAGCATCTATACATCAGGGCGCCCAAACGGGCGCCTTTTTTATGGTGCCAAACGCTCACTAATAAAATCGATAAAGCTGCGCAGGCGGTTGCTGACTGCACTGTCGCTGTAATACACGGCATTGATCGGCATTGCTACCGGCAGGGTTTCAGCAACCAAAATCGGGACCAAATCGCCGCTATTGATATCTGCATCAATCATAAAATTCGACAGGCAGGCAATACCGTTGCCGTGCAGGCACAGGTGACGCTGGGTTTCACCACTGTTGGTGGTCAGGCCCGGGGTTATTTCCAATTGGCGGCCGTCGGCGCAGGCCAACGGCCAGCGGTTCAGACTGGGCAGGTCGTTAAAACCAATGCAGCAGTGCTGCTCTAATTCTTCTACCGTCTGTGGCGTGCCGTACTGCGCCAAATAGCGGGGGGAGGCGAGAACGCGCCGATAGCTGGTCATCAGCTTGCGTGCCTTCAGGCTGGAGTCGGTCAACTCACCGACACGGATGGCAATATCCACCTTACGCTCGATCAGATTGATAAAGTTCTCCGATGACACCAGCGACAGCGTCATCTCCGGGTAGAGCGCCCGAAACTCCGCCACCAGCGGCGTCAATACATGCAGTACTACCGGTGTCGCGGCGTCGACGCGTAGCAGCCCTTGCGGACGCTGACGGCTTTCCATCAGCGCATTCTCCGCCGCCGCCATATCACTCAGTACCTTCTGCACCTGACGGAAATAGTTCTCTCCTTCCTGCGTCAGGCTGATCTGGCGTGTCGTGCGGTTAAGCAACGTCACGCCCAGCTTGGTTTCCAGCTTCTTGACCGTACGGCTGACTACCGAATTCGCCTGAGCAAGCTGTTCTGCCGCCCGGCTGAAGCTGCCGCTTTCTACCACGGTGACGAAGGTGATGAGTTCATCGGAGTTCGCTTTCACTATTGCTCCTTTGGCAAAATTAATTTGATATTTTGAGCATTTTTATCATTTAAGCATAGGCCGATAATAGCCGTCATCAACCTGAACGCTATTTGGAGTAAAAAAGATGCCTCTCGCATTACTTGCATTGACCATCAGTGCCTTTGCTATAGGTACGACGGAATTTGTGATTGTCGGACTGATCCCGACGATTGCAGAGCAGTTAGGGGTAACTGTGCCGTCCGCCGGGCTGCTGGTGACTATTTATGCTATCGGCGTGGCCATTGGCGCGCCGGTGCTGACGGCGTTAACCGGCCGTGTACCGCGCAAGCTGCTGCTGATCAGCCTGATGGTGCTGTTCACCCTCGGTAACCTGTTGGCCTGGCAGTCGCCAGGCTACGAGTCGCTGGTGATAGCTCGTCTGCTGACCGGTCTGGCCCATGGGGTGTTCTTCTCAATCGGTTCTACCATTGCTACCAGCCTGGTGGCGAAAGAGAAGGCCGCCTCGGCGATTGCCATCATGTTTGGTGGCCTGACCGTGGCGCTGGTGACTGGGGTGCCCTTGGGGACCTTTATCGGCCAGCACTTTGGCTGGCGTGAAACCTTCCTGGCAGTATCACTGATTGGCGTAATAGCCACCGTGGCCAGCGCTATTTTGGTGCCAAACAACATTAAAAATCAGGCCAGTGCCAGCATTAAGGACCAGTTCAAAGTGCTGACGCATCCTCGCCTGTTGCTGATTTACGCCATTACTGCACTGGGTTACGGTGGTGTGTTCACTACCTTCACCTTCCTGGCGCCGATGATGCAGGAACTGGCGGGCTTCTCCGCTCCGGCAGTCAGTTGGATCCTGCTGGCCTACGGTATTGCGGTGGCGATTGGTAACATTTGGGGCGGTAAACTGGCGGATCGTCACGGTGCCGTGCGCGCATTGAGCTTTATTTTCGCCGCTCTGGCCGTTCTGTTGCTGGTGTTCCAGTTCACTGCCAGCCACAGCATTGCCGCGTTGCTGACGGTGATCGTCATGGGGGTGTTTGCCTTTGGTAATGTTCCGGGTCTGCAGGTGTATGTGGTACAAAAAGCCGAGCAGTACACGCCAAACGCGGTGGATGTGGCTTCCGGCCTGAACATTGCGGCCTTTAACGTGGGTATTGCCCTTGGCTCCGTGATCGGTGGTCAAACCGTGGCGACCTTGGGTCTGGCACAAATACCGTGGATTGGTGCGTTGATTGTGCTGGTGGCGCTGTTACTGGTGGGGGTCAGCGGCCGGCTGGATAAGAAGTACCGGCAGCAATTGGCCTGAACCTCATGGTTTTTTCTTCACTGGCCCGCATTTTGCGGGCCTTTTCGCATTTATGACACGCCGCCCCTAACCTTTACACACATATACTGTCAGAAGATTGAAATCCCTGTATCACGCCCCTATAACTGAAAGGGTATAACCCCTAAAAGCCATGCCGTCAGCCGAGGGCAGGCGTATAATCAATTCATTGTTGGCGGGAATGTCACCGCCAGTTTCATCCTAATGGGAAATAGGCGAATAGCGTGCCGAAACGAACTTATGCAATGAGGTATGTTGCAGGCCAGCCAGTTGAGCGAATTTTCCCTGGCGCCATCGACCAAGCGCTGCCGCCCGGGGCTGCATTGCCCACGTCCGGCGCGTTACGGGTCATGGTGTGGAATATCTTTAAACAGCAGCGGGCCGACTGGCTTTCGGTGCTGAAAAGCTATGGCAAGGATGCGCAACTGGTGCTGTTGCAGGAAGCGCAAACCACGCCTGAACTGGTGAGCTTTGCTACGTCAAACTATCTGGCAGCCGATCAGGTGCCGGCATTTGTGTTGCCGCAGCATCCTTCCGGCGTAATGACGCTGGCGGCGGCGCATCCGGTCTATTGTTGTCCGCTACGTGAACGTGAGCCTTTGCTGCGATTGGCCAAGTCGGCGTTGATCACCGTCTACCCGTTGTTTAACGGCCAGTTATTGATGGTAGTGAATATTCATGCGGTGAATTTCAGCCTGGGCGTGGACGTTTACAGTAAGCAACTGGGGCCAATTGGTGAGCAGATTGCCCATCACCATGGGCCGGTGATCATGGCCGGGGATTTTAATGCCTGGAGCCGTAAACGAATTAATGCGCTTTATCAGTTCGCCAGTGATATGGCGCTGCGTGAGGTGAATTTCACCGATGATCACCGTCGCAAGGCTTTTGGCCGCCCACTGGATTTTGTGTTTTATCGCAACATGGGGGTGGCAGAGGCTTCGGTTCTGGTGACCAGCGCCTCGGATCATAACCCACTGCTGGTGGAGTTTCATCCAGAGGCCGACAAACCGCACTGGTAATGTTCACCTCTGTATTCAGGACGGGTCACAGACAATAAAAAAGCACCCCGAAGGGTGCTTTTTTTGTGCCGAAAATTTAGGTATCCGGCGACGTTTTATCGCTGACAAACAAGGTCAATTTCAGACCCGGTTGCAGGCTGCTGTTAGCCTTGGCAAGCGTTGAGTTCCAACGCATCACGTCGTTAATATCGACGCCGTGACGACGTGCAATACTGGCAAGCGAATCACCTTTACGAACCTGATAGGTGATACTGCTGTTACTGCCGGTGTTGCTGGCCACTTGCAGGGTTTGCCCAACTTTCAGCGTGCTCTTGGCACGTAAATTGTTCCAACTCTGCAAATCGCTGGACTTGATATTCAACCGCTTGGCAATGCCCGATACCGTATCGCCGGAGCGCACTTTATACGAGCTGCCACCAGTCAAACCGCTGTTCTTCGCCAACTGGGTAGTTGGTTGAGTCACGGCGATCTGGCCATCGGCCAACGAGTCTTTCAGCTGATCGGCATGACCTTTGGGAACCATAATGTAGTGGGGCCCGTTGGGTGCCGTAACGCCTTTTTTGTAGCCTGGGTTGTAAGCTTTCATCTTGGTCAGTGAAAGCCCAGCCATCTCAGCCGCCTGAGTTAACTGTATTTGCTGCCCAACATCAATACGCGCCAGTGCACGGGTGTTATCAGTCTTAGGCAGATTGATACCGTACTTCTTGCTGTTTTTAATGATGTCGCTCAGTGCCAGCATTTTCGGGACATAAATTGACGTTTCACGTGGAAGCGACAATGCCCAGAAATTGGTTGGCTTACCCTGGCGTTTATTCGCCTTAACCGCCTGCATGACACGGCCTTCACCACTGTTATAAGCAGCAATGGTCAGTAACCAGTCACCCTTAAACATGCGGTTCAAATACTGCATCATATCAAGCGCAGCAGTTGTCGAGGCCACGACATCGCGTCGCCCGTCATACCACTGATTGTTTTTCAAACCATAATTCCGACCCGTTTGCGGCACGATTTGCCATAGCCCTGCGGCGTTGGCACTTGACGTGGCGTGGGGGTCAAAAGCGCTCTCCACTATGGGTAGCAGTACCAGTTCCATCGGCATATTGCGTTTCTTAATCTGCCCGACTATCCAGTACATGTACGGCTCTGCCCGTAATGTTACATCGTGGAGATAGCTCTTACTTTTTAGGTACTTTCTTTTTTGATCACGGATCCGGGAATTTTCCGGAACCTCCATCTTCAGCTCGTCGCTAATGAAGTTCCACAGGTTCTGTTGCGCGGCACCACTATTGTTATCTAGCCACCGCGCCGAGCTCGCTCGACCATTCGCTGTGTACTCTCCTGCTTCACCTTCTTGACCTGCCGAAGACAAACTCTGTGCATGCTGTTCTGGGGCCGGTGCGTCCTGCCTGGACGACTGGCACCCCACTAGCAAGACTGAGGCGAGAAATATCGCTTTAGCCTTCATGTGTGTGTCAATATAGTTGCTTAAAAGACGAGCAATCATACTTTGCTTCGCCAAACAACACAACTAAAAGCTCAGAAGTTGTCTTTTCGCAGGCGTAATTCGGAAAAAACTGAATGAAGGTGCTTTGGTGGCGTATGGAAGCCTAATTTCTTTTGTAAATCAGTGTCATGGCAGCGTAAAAATAGGTTAATTTTACGCTCTAATTGTAGCTGCGTAGGGACGCTGGGTTGGCCTTTTGCCCGTAACGCCTCGACTTGTTGCTGATATGTTTCAATCTGTCGATCTTCCGGCAAAATAGCCCGTGCAAACTTAAGATTTGAAAGCGTATATTCATGCGCGCAACAAACTAACGTGTTATCGGGAAGTTGCGCGAGCTGTTGAAATGAGTCGTACATTTGCTCGGCGGTCCCTTCGAAAAGCCTGCCGCAGCCGGCAGAGAAAATAGTGTCTCCGCAGAACAGATAAGGTGCGCTATAGAAAGCCACATGACCCAATGTATGTCCGGGAACCGCGATGGTGGCGAATTTTTGTCCGTTAATTTCGATGGTGTCGCCGTCATGAACGATGTGGTTAGCACCTTTGTCGGCGGTTTCCTGCGGGCCATAGACTTTCAGCCCGGGATAGCGCGCTGTAATTTGTGCAACGCCGCCAACGTGATCGTGGTGATGGTGGGTCAGCAGGATCGCATCAGGCGTCAGGTTCAGGCGATCCAGCGCTGCCAACACCGGTTGTGCCTCGCCGGGATCGACGATAGTGCAATGCCCCTGCTGGTTATCCAATAACCAAATGTAATTGTCCTGGAAGGCGGGAATACTGATAAGATTCATGTTGGACCTCTCGTTGGCAACGGCTTGAAAGAAGATAATAAATCATGAAACCAGCCCATACTCTACAAAAGCTCACCGGCCCACAGTCCTGGGCGGAGTTGCCGTGGGGGGAATACTATCGTGAGGCGCTTGAGCGGCAGTTGCAACCCTGGTGGTCGAAGCTGTTTGGTTTCCACCTGCTAAAACTCGGTAATCTCAGTGCCTGTCTGGCAACCGACAAATGCGCCATTTCTCATCAGGTGAATGTGGGTCTGGAAGGGGATAACCTGCAGGTGATTGGCGATGCCTACCAGCTCCCCTTTGCCGCCAAGTCGGTGGATGCCTGCCTGTTGGCGCATACGTTGTCTTATGCTGACGATCCGCACCGCATGCTGCGTGAGGTTGATCGCGTGTTGATCGACGACGGCTGGCTGGTGATCAGCACCTTCAATCCGTTCAGTCTACTGGGGTTAGGCAAGCTGGTTCCCGGGTTACGCCAACGTCAGCCTTACGTCAGCCGGATGTTTACCCAGATGCGCCTGTTGGACTGGCTGAGCTTGCTGAATTATGAAGTCCTGCATCAGTCGCGTTTTCACGTGTTGCCGTGGCAACGTAAAGGTGGGAAGTTTTTATGCACTCACTTACCGGCGCTGGGGTGCATGAGCGTGATTGTGGCGCGTAAACGCACCCTGCCGCTGACGCCAACACCGATGAAGTTCGGTGCCAGGAAGCCTGCTCTCAGCCGCGCCGTCGGCGCGACCAAGAGTTATCGCAAACTGCCTTAACTTTCCGGTTTATAACCGACGTCATCCTGGGTTGGATTACCGGCCGCATCGCGCGCCAGCACGTCGCAGCGTTCGTTTTCCGGATGGCCGGCATGGCCCTTGACCCATTCCCATTTGATGGTGTGGCGCTGAATGGCCAAATCCAATCGCTGCCATAAATCGACATTCTTGACCGGTTTTTTGTCGGCCGTTTTCCAGCCGCGCTTTTTCCAGTTGTGGATCCAAGTGGTAATGCCCTGGCGCACATACTGGCTGTCGGTGCTCAGAACCACTTCGCAAGGGGTGGTCAGAGCTTCCAGCGCGACAATCGCCGCCATCATCTCCATGCGGTTGTTGGTGGTCAGGCGGAAGCCCGCGCTGAAGGTTTTTTCAGTCTGCTTATAACGCAGTATTGCGCCATAACCACCGGGGCCCGGGTTGCCAAGGCAGGAGCCGTCGGTGAAAATTTCTACCTGTTTGAGCATCTCTGGTAGACTCTTCCTATCAGTTTTATAAAAGCCAAGTCTGACATAAACACGCGCTGCGAGCACTGCAATATGATCTCTACAACCACCAGACAGATTGTCCTCGATACCGAAACCACCGGTATGAATAAACTCGGGGTGCATTACGAAGGCCACCGCATCATTGAAATTGGTGCACTGGAAGTGATTAACCGCCGTCCGACCGGCCGTCACTACCACGTCTACATCAAGCCGGATCGGCTGGTGGATCCTGAGGCCTATGGGGTTCACGGCATCAGCGATGAGTTCCTGGCGGATAAACCGACCTTTGCCCAGATTGCCGATGAGTTTATCGACTTTATCCGCGGTGGCGAGTTAGTCATCCATAACGCGGCGTTCGACATCGGCTTTATGGATCACGAATTCCGCATGCTGCAGCAGGGCATCCCGAAGACCGATACCTTCTGTACCATCACCGACAGCCTGTTAATGGCGCGCCGCCTGTTCCCGGGCAAGCGCAACAACCTCGATGCCCTGTGTGGCCGCTACGAGATAGACAACAGCAAGCGTACGCTGCACGGCGCGTTGCTCGATGCCGAGATCCTGGCGGAAGTCTATCTGGCGATGACCGGCGGTCAGACGTCGATGGCATTCC
Source organism: Serratia myotis (assembly GCF_027474885.1). Lineage (NCBI taxonomy): Bacteria > Pseudomonadati > Pseudomonadota > Gammaproteobacteria > Enterobacterales > Yersiniaceae > Serratia > Serratia myotis. Next base: position 922,845 of record NZ_CP099707.1, read on the forward strand.
AGATGGAAGGCGATACGCAGAATAATAATTCAACGCAGGACATTCAGCGCATTGTGCGTCCGGCGACGACGATGAAAGTGGTCTACGCCAGCGATGAAGAAGTGGTGGCTCACGAGGCACGTCTGGATTTGGTGGCGAAAAAGGGCGGCAGTTGCCTGTGGCGTACAGAAGTGGAATAACGCTGTTTTAATCTGGGCAGATAATCTTTTGCCCCTGTTAGCTGAAAAACTGTGCAAACGGTTCATTTGGTAAGAGAAAGGCATTGACGCCATAGTGGCTCAACCGTAATATGCGCCTCGTTCCTCTCGAAAGAGAAGAACGGCGCGGAGCGGTAGTTCAGTTGGTTAGAATACCTGCCTGTCACGCAGGGGGTCGCGGGTTCGAGCCCCGTCCGTTCCGCCAACATTCAGAAGCCCTGAGTTAGCAATAACTCAGGGCTTCGTTGTTTTTAATCTTTGCTTAATTCTGCCTTGGCAAAGGTCACTGCCTGGTTGGCTGCCCATTCGCGGCGGGCAATGATTCGATAACCTCCCCCACCCAGTGCCGCACCGATAAACCAACTGAAGTTAGCCACCTGATGCAGGCCCGGCGTAAAGCTGATGGCCAGCCCGATCGCCACGGCCGGCACCAGTGCCCAAATCGCATTCGGATTGAAGCCGTTCTTGTACCAGTAACGGCCGTTTGGCGTGGCGTTATACAGGTCGTCGACGTGCAGTTCGCCGCGCTTGATGATGTAAAAGTCCACCAACAGAATGCCGAACAGCGGGCCGATAAAGGCGGCCAGTACATCCAGCGTGTAATGAATCAGCTCGGGTGACTGGAACAGGTTCCACGGCGTCAGCAGGAATGAGCCGACGGCGGCGATCATCCCACCGGTGCGGAAGCTGATCTTCTGCGGTGAGCAGTTGGAGAAATCAAACGCCGGCGACACAAAATTGGCCACGATATTGATGCCGATGGTAGCGACAATCATGGTCAGCAAACCCAGGGCGACGGCGATATCGCTGTCGAGGCGGGTGACGGTTTCGATCGGATCGGTGATGAGCTGCCCAAACAGCGGCAGGGTGCCGGAAACGATCACCACGGTCACCAGCGAGAACAGCAGATAGTTGAAGGGCAGGCCCCAACGGTTACCGCGCTGCACTTCGGCAAAGCTTTTGCCATAGCGGGTAAAGTCACCGAAGTTAAGCAGCGGGCCGGAGAAGTAAGACACCACCAGCGCGGTAGCGGTCAACATCAGCCAACCCTGTTCACCGGTGCTCAGGGTTTTGCTCGACAGCGTGAGGGACAGGTTGGAAAAACCGACGCGGTAAACAATCCAGCCTGCCAGCGCGAACATCACCAGGTAAACGGCCGGTCCGGCGATATCGATAAAACGCTTAATGGCCTGCATGCCGTGCCAAAACACCATCGCCTGCAACAGCCACATGGTGATGTAACAGACCCAACCCAGTTGCGACAACCCGAGGAAATGCGGCTGGGTCATCGGCTCCAGCGACGGGAAGAATTTCAGCAGCGTCAGCATCAGTGCGTTGGAAGCCAGATAGGTTTGGATGCCGTACCAGGCGAAGGCGATCATGCCACGGATCACCGCCGGAATATTGGCACCGAACACGCCAAACGCCTGACGGCTTAAAACGGCGTAGGGCACGCCGCCGAGCTGGCTGGGTTTAGCCACCAGGTTGGCGCAAAACTGCACGATGCAAATCCCCACCAGCAGACAAATCAAGACCTGCCAGCTCGACAACCCGAGGGCGAAGAAGCTGGCGGCCACCACATAGCCGCCCATGCTGTGCACATCCGACATCCAGAAAGAAAAGATGTTGTACCAACTCCAGTTCTGGTCACGCGTGGGGGCCAGGTCGTCGTTACACAGCTTGGGACTGTAGTTTTCATTAGGGTTTGGCATAAATCGTGCTCCTCTCAAGAACGTCACCCGGATGTTGTTATCTGTTTTTTGGCAAAGATTGCTGAGAGGGCTTTTGCAGGATCCAGGCCAGACTGCTCATTTTTGTATACAAGAGATATTATTCTTGTATACGATTTGATTATCTAAGGGGACGGGGAGCAGCAAAATGATCGGTACAGCGATCGGCACCAATGCCGCGTGGCATGGGCAGCAGGCCAGTTATTTCATTGAAGATAAAGACGATCATATTTACAACTCACTGGTGAAGGCGATTGTTGAGCATCGGTTGCTGCCCGGCAGCAAATTGCCGGAAGAAGCGTTGGCGGAGACCTTTGGTGTCAGCCGCACCGGTATCCGGCGGGTGCTGCAGCGCCTTGCCGCAGTGCAATTGGTTACCCAACTGCCCAAACGTGGTGCACAGGTCGCCACGCCGGGGCAGGGCGAAGCGGCGAATGTTTTCCAGACGCGAAAAATGCTGGAGTGCGCCAATCTGCCGCAGGTGATTGCCCACTGCCGTGAAGAGCACCTGTTGGTGATGGAACAGATAGTGGCGCAGGAGCAGCAGGCCCACCGCGATCAGGACGGTGCGGCGGCGATCCGCCTGTCCGCCGCGTTTCACGTTCAACTGCAGGCGATCGCCGGTAATCAGGTGCTGACCGAGATGGTTTCACTGCTCACCCTGCGTTCATCGTTGGTGATAGCCGTTTACGGCTCTCCCTGGCAGCAGGGCTGTCGCTGCCACGATCACAGTGATTTGCTGATGTTACTGCGCGACAAAGACAGCGCGGCGCTGGCGGATCATATGGCCCGTCATTTTGACGACATTGTGGCCAATCTGCGGTTTGACCAGGCTGTAAATGAAACGCCAGATTTCGCCCAAATCTTTGCCGAATCCGGCACGCGGGAGTCGCTATGACCGCGGGCTGCATCATTCAGGTCATCAATCCGAACACCAGCCGGAGCATGACCGAAACCATTGCTGTGGCAGCCCGATCGGTGGCCGCACCCGATACCGAGATCCTGGCGGTCTGCCCGCAGGAAGGGGTGCCATCAATAGAAGGGCATTTTGACGAAGCCATTGCTGCCATCGGCGTATTACAGCAGGTGAAGTTGGGACGAGAGGCGGGTGTCAGCGGCCATGTCATCGCCTGTTTTGGCGATCCGGGCCTGCTGGCGGCGCGGGAGTTGGCAAACCGGCCGGTGATTGGCATCGCCGAGGCGGCCATGCATATGGCGACGCTGGTGGCGACGCGTTTTTCCATTGTCACCACCTTGCCGCGTACGTTGGTTATTGCGCGGCATTTACTGCATCAATACGGTTTTGAGCGCCACTGCGCCGCACTGCATGCGATCGATCTGCCGGTATTGGCGCTGGAAGACGGCAGCGGTCTGGCGCAGCAAAAGGTGCGTGAACACTGTATTCAGGCAAAACAACAGGACGGCAGCGGGGCGATTGTGCTCGGGTGCGGCGGCATGGCCGATTTGGCGCGTGAGTTGACTCAGGAACTGGGGATCCCGGTGATCGACGGCGTCAGCGCCGCGGTAAAAATGATCGAGTCGTTGCATGCGCTCGGCCTGAACACCAGCAAACACGGCGATCTGGCTTTTCCGCAGGCCAAACCCCTGTCCGGTATGTTTGGCGGTTTTAACCGGTAATCAGTAAAGGGAAACAGCGATGAGTGACTACCAGTTCAACCAGGATTATCCCCGTGATTTGATCGGCTACGGTGGCCAGCCACCCCATGCTCGTTGGCCGGGACAGGCGCGGATCGCGGTGCAGTTTGTCCTCAACTACGAGGAAGGGGCGGAAAATAGCGTGCTGCACGGCGACGCCGGTTCTGAACAGTTTCTCTCCGATATTATCGGCGCGGCCAGCTACCCTGAACGGCATATGTCGATGGAGTCCCTGTACGAATACGGTTCTCGCGCCGGGTTCTGGCGTATCCATAATGAGTTTCAGCGCCGTGGCCTGCCGTTGACGGTGTTTGGTGTGGCGATGGCGCTGGCGCGTAATCCGTTGGTGGTTGAGGCAATTAAAAATGCCAATTATGACGTGGTCAGCCATGGCTGGCGCTGGATCCACTACCAGCACATGGACGAAGCGACCGAACGGCAGCATATGCAACAGGCGATCGCGGTATTGCGCGATCTGTTCGGCAAGGCACCGCTCGGCTGGTATACCGGCCGCGACAGCCCGAACACCCGCCGGTTGGTGGTGGAGCAAGGTGGACTGTTGTACGACAGCGATTATTACGGTGATGACCTGCCGTTCTGGACCGAGGTGCAGTGTGCCAACGGTGAGACGAAGCCGCATTTGATCGTGCCTTATACGCTCGAGGCTAACGACATGCGCTTTGCTTCGCCGCAGGGGTTTAACACCGGTGAGCAGTTCTTTACCTATCTGAAGGACAGCTTTGACGTGCTGTATGCCGAAGGGGCGGAGTCGCCGAAGATGTTGTCTATCGGCATGCATTGCCGTTTACTCGGGCGTCCGGGCAAGTTCCGCGCGTTGCAGCGTTTCCTGGACTATATCGAGCAGCACGATCGGGTCTGGGTATGTCGCCGGCAGGATATCGCCGACCATTGGCTGGCGCAGCACCCGTTCAAGCAATAAAGAAAGGGCCGATACGGCCCTGAATTTTTACGCCACCGAAAGGGTTCGATGACCAACGGGATCCTGGCTCGGCCTGACAACAATTTCAATGTCATAGCCGAGGCGGTTGAGACAATCCATCAACTTTTTTTCCGACATGTTGAAAAATTTACCGTTATACAGGGCAGAGACGCGCGCCTGTGGCAGGTTCATGCGTTTGCCCGCTTCAGCCTGATTGAGACCTAATTGTTTGATGGTACTGATGATCTGGATAGCGAGATCGGCTTTTAGTTGCAGATTGTCGGCATCAGGCAGATTTAAATCGGCAAAAATGTTATCCGAGCCGAGCTCAAAATCATTTTCGTCATATTTTGCCATTTTTCATGTCCTCATAAACCTGTTTGGCTCTATTAAGGCGAGACTTGATGAGTTCAATATCCGCTTTTGGCGTCGCTACACCTGTCTTGGATTTTTTCTGAAAGCAGTGCAGCACAAACACGGCATCCTCAAATCGTAGGGTATAAACCGCTCGGTAGGTATTACTGTCATGGTCTTCTACGACTTCCAATACGCCTGCGCCTTGAAACCCCTTGAGAGCCTTCACGCCAGGGGGGATTAATCCGGCCTGCGCGCAATGAAGGGAATAACCGACGGATTTAATGACCTCATCCGGCAGCGAAAGCAGATCTTTTTTGCTGCTGGCGATCCATACCAACTGTCTTACCCGATGTGTGTCCATGAACGATCACTCCTTGATCATATTTTTGGATTATTACACAACTGATATAAAGCGGCAATGCGGGAAGGGAGGTTGGGCGGAGTGACCTCCGCCCGAAGGATCAGAACAGGACGGAGTAGTTCAGGCCAAAGGTGCGGCCGCGGCCTTTATAGCTGTAAAGCTCTGGCGAGCCGTAAGTTGGGCTATAAAGGATCGGTGCGCGCTGGCCCCAGACCGTGGTGTATTCCTTGTCCAGCAGGTTCTCTACGCTGAAGCTGACTTTACCCACTGGCAGGGCATAGCTGCCGAGGAAATCGATGGTGTTGTAGCCATCAATCTTGCGGCCCTGAGTGGAGCCGGCCTTGGTGTAGTCGCCGTCATCCGACACGTCGAAGCTCTGCTGTGACTGCAGGCGCAGGTTCCAGTCGCCCGGTGCCCAGCCAACATAGGCGGTGACTTTCGACGGGCTGGCGGTGTCCACCAGCAACTTTTTCCACTCGCCGTTGACCTTGGTCTCGGAGCGAATGAAGTTGAAGTTGGTGCCCGCACTCCAGTCACTGTCTTCGAAGAAGTAATCGACCGCGCCTTCTACCCCATAGATACGACGCTTATCCGAATTGACGTTAATGGTCATGTCGGTTTTGTTGATCGAAATACTCTTATCGGACAGAGAATAATAGCCGGCGATCTGCGTGCGCAGGTTGTCGCCGGTATAGCGCCAGCCGAGCTCATAGGAGTTAACCTTGATGCCTTCCAGCTTGGAATCGCCGACGTTGACGCTTTTGTTCAACTGATAGTGGCCGTTGTTCAGCGAATAAGTGCCGTTGCCGTAATATTTGCCCGGATCCGGAATTTCGTAGCCCTGTGAGAAGTTGACCCAGGTCTGTTGACGTTCGGTCAGGTGCGCCAGCAGGCCGGCGTTGAACAGGGCGTTGTTGTAGTCGGTTTTCCCGCCTGGGATCGCATCCGCTGAGGTTGCACCGCCGGTAGCGATGGCCTGCTGTTGGTTATAGCCGACAAAGTCATCAATCTTGTTTTCGGTGTACTGATAACGCACACCGCCGCTCAGGGTAAAGATCGGGTTGATGTCGTAACTGGCCTGCATAAAGGTGGCCAGATTGCTGGTGGTATAACCCGGATAGCGGCCGGTGTTATAGGCATTTTCCAGCGTCATACCGCCGGATTGCTGCGCCTTTGCCAGATTGAAGAACTGCTGATTGGAGTTAAAGCTTTCATGCTCGGCGTCGATGCCGTAGGTCAGCGTCAGGGCGTCGATCGGTTTACTGTTCAGCGTCAGCTTGCCGCCGTAAAAATCGGTTTTCTGCTGTGAGGCACCGATGCTGCTGACATAGTAGTCCGGCGCTTTGCCCGCCAGCGTCGGGAACGGATAGAAGGTCAGCGACTCATCGCGATAATAAACCTGAGCGACCAGATCCTGCCCGAGGAAATCGGTGTTGGAGTATTGCAGGTTAATCAGGTGGCGTTCGGTGCCTGGAATACGATCCGAATTCAGGTCACCGCTGTTGTACGCCTTGGCGCTGCCGGTAACGGCCGCGAAATTCTCCCCCAGATACAGGCCGTGGTCACCATCGGACTGGCTTTTGTAATACTGGGTGGTCAGCTGCAACTGCTGGTGATCGTCAATATTAATGGTGCCGGTACCCATCACGTCGAGACGATCGGAATACTGCAGGCCGGTCTGGGTATTGTCGATCAGGACTTCATTGCCTTTGCCATCGTACCAGCCGCCGTAACGCTGGTAAGAGACCGACAAGCGGCCCGAGGCATTGTCGTTGCCACCGCTGACCGCCGCCGCTACGTTCTCATCGTGGTCGTTATGGCCGCCAAAGCCGGTTTTGCCGCCGACCTGTAGCTCAACCTGCTGCTCTTTCTGGCCCTTTTTGGTGACGATGTTGATCAAACCGCCGGTGCTGCCGCCGCCGTACAGCGAGGTGGCACCGGAGATCACTTCAATGTGGTCGATGTTAAACGGGTCGATCGAGTCCAACTGGCGGCTGTCGCTGCGTGAAGAGTTCAAACGCACGCCGTCGATCATCACCATCATCGAACGGCCGCGCAGGTTCATGCCGTAGTTGGTACGGCCCTGACCGCTGACGTCCATCCCTGGGATCAACTGCGCCAGCATGTCCTTGATCTCTTTGCCACCCTGTACCTGTTGCTCAATTTCCTGGCTTTCAATCACCCAGGTGGTCTGCGCCATTTCTGCCACGGAACGGTGCGAGCGGCTGGCGGAAACCACCATTTGCTCTTCGCTTTTTTGTTCTTCTGCCCAGGCTGCTGCGGGTGCGATCATCGCCAGCAGACAAGGATTTAATACCCAGAGGTGTTTGCGCTTCATCATTATTTTCCAGTGGTTCCCATCATTGGTGTGTAGTTAAAACTCGGTGTAATTGAGCATGGCGTGATCGGCACGGGCTGGGGTGCCCGGCTGCCGACTGCGCCATTGGATCACCGCCGGGGTGGACGTTAAATCGAACTGGTCCCGTCCTAAAGCCCGGTTGAGAATACGAGCCGATCGCCAGGCCATCAGGCTGAGCTGGGGTTCGGCGATGCCGTGACTGTGCATGCCGGCGTTAACCGCAAACAGGCAGTTTTCCTTGGGGCCTTCCCATTCGAGGGTGAAGTCGGGGGCCACGCGATACTGGTCATCGGCCGTGGTCAGCAGACGATCCGCCAGCGGCTCGAGGAAAGCCGGGCGATCCTGCTGATAGCCAGTGGCGAAGATCACCACGTCGGCATCGAAAGTTTCCTTACCCTGATCGAGATGGTGATGAGTCACCAACTGCCAGCCGTTGCCTGCGGCCTGGATCGCCGCCAGTGAGCGGCTTGGCAGCAAGTGCGCCCAGGGTTTCTCACGCAGCACTTCAAACTGGTGATACATAGCGCGGTAAATTGCCAGCAGCGAATCGCTGGTGATGCCGTCGGAGGTCATCTTCTGCTCGGTCAGCATGCGCTGCTTGGCGCTGTCGTTCAGGCCATAGAAGCTGTCGACGTAGTCCGGCGTGAAGTACTCGTTGGCGAAGGCGGCTTCGTCCAGCGCGTTATAGTTGTTGCGACGTGAGATCCAGTTCAACTGCGCCGGCTGGCCCCATTCGGCGCGGAAGATGTTCAGGAACAGATCGGCACCGCTCTGGCCGCCGCCGACGATGGTGACGCGCTTGCCGGTCAGGTCCGGGTTGCGCAGCGTCATCTCACTGGCGTGGAAGCAGCGGTCGTTCTGTTCGGTGACGCAGTCCGGCAGCTTGATGCGTTTGCCGATACCCAGACAGACGTGGCGCGCCCGGTAGGTGGCTCGCGGGGTGGTGACGACAAATTGGCGCTGCTGGTCGTCAAAATCCACGCTTTCAATTTCCTGGCTGAACTCGAGCGATTTCAGGCCATTGGCGGCCCAGTCGAGGTAGTCGGCGAACTCTTCACGCGATACCGTGCGCAGTTCGGTGGTCAGGAAACGGTAAAATTTCTTCCGTTTCACCAGATAGTTAATAAAGCTGTAGGGATTGGTCGGCGATACCGCGCTGACCAGATCCTTCAGGAAACTGGTCTGCATATGGCAGTCCGGCACCATCATGCCGGGGTGCCAGGAAAAGTGCGGTTTGCGCTCGAGAAACTTCATGTTAAAACCGGCAACTTCACTGCCCAGTGCGGCAATGCTGAGGTTGAACGGGCCTACGCCAATGCCGATGAAATCCAGGGGCTGATTCATTGGGCAAGCTCCTTGGTGACCAGGTAAAGAGGGTTATCCAGATCCTGCAGATAGTTTGGCAACATACGGCTGCCGCCATCCTGCTCCGAGTAAGTGAGTTTCACCGGGTTGAGCACCACGCGAATGATTTGCGGTTTAAACAAATCAAACAGGGCAAAACGTTCCGCCATCTCCGGGTGCTGTGCCATATAGCTTTCCAGCACCTGCGCCAGCAGTTGATAGAAACGCGGTTCACTGACCCCGCAGGCTTGCATCAACGGTGAGATAAAACGCAGCACGGTGACGAAATGCCCGGTTTGCAAATCATGGATCAGATAGTCGGCGGACAGACGCACAGTGACGTCTTTCACCACTTTCGGCAGCGAAGCCGCTTCGGGGAAGTCCTGATCCACCAGGCGCATATCCCCCTGGAAGTCTTTCAACAGCACGCGCTGCGGCACCTGGTCTTTCATCACCAGCGTGATGTTCTGCCCGTGGGCGATCAGCGCCACGCCGTAGCGGCACATCAGGTGGTACATCGGCAGCACCACCACGCGGAACATCTGTTGCAGCCAGGCTTCGGCGTCGAGAGCGGAATTGGCAATATAGGCGGCGATCAACGGTTGGCCGAGGTTGTCGGTTTCCATCAGCGTCGCCATCAAAATGGCCTGTTCGCCTTCCTGCAGATAACAAGAAGGGTTCTCGCGCCAGATCACCCCCAGCATTTCCTGATAGCGGTAGGGCGCCTTGGTCAGCGAAGCGTAGGTTGGATGAGTCATGTAACCTGCCGCCGGTTCGCCAAGGATCTCGGCCCCGCTGGTACGCAGCGTGCTGTCTTCGGCAAAAATCTGTTGTAGCCAGCGGGAAGCGGCCGGTCCGGCGCTGATATATTTGCCAGGAATGCCGCGATAACACGAGGTGTTGTAAATTGTCAGCGGCAGCTTGATGTCGAATGCGGAGCGGCGGCTGATGTTGGTCAGGGTGCGCAACGATTGCTGGGCCAGATAGCTGTCGCCGAACTCACCCAGCTCCACCAGTTCCCCTTCGGCCAGCTGCGGCAGGAAGTGCAGGGCGATTTTTTGCTGCCACTGCCACGGGTGCAGTGGCACCGGGATCCAGTCTTGGGTCAGTTTCAGCTCGCGCCAGCGGCGGTCAAAGCGCTGACGTTCGGCGCTATCCATGGCGCTATCCAGCAGATTGGCCAGCGGATAGGCTTCATCAGCACACCAGACGAAGCTGCCACGTTTGGCTGCTACCCAGTGCAGCCGGAACTGGCCCTGGTATTCCGGCGCATACTGCTGCAGCGCGGTCAGCCCCCAACCGCGACGGCCTTTGTTAAAGATAAACTTGGGATGTCCTGCCAGCAGACATTGCAGCGCATCGGCGTCCAGTGCGATCAGATCCTGTGCGCTCATACCGTGGCGGGCAGACAGCAACTGCATATCGCCGCGCAGTGTGGCGTACAGGTCTTCCAGATGTTCGGCGACCTGCGCATCGTCCATCTTCAACACCTGTGCCAGTTGGCGCAGCGTTTGGTCGGCGGCTAACGGCGATTGATCGCAGACCAGCGTAGTCGGATCGATGTGCAGCCAACCCCAGATACCGCGTTCGGCGCTGAAGCGGTAGTGGGCATCGCCCAGCGCAATGCGCCATTGTCCATCCTGTTGTTCGGCGTGCAGCGTGCGTTCGTATTCCAGTTCGGCCAGGATCTTGGCGATCATCTGGCGGTTAACGCGCTGCCAGTCGGCGTAATCAGGGGTCATCATACGCAAGCCTCCCGGAAGAATTCATCACGCTGATTCATTATCAAACGCGAACGTTTATGTGGGAAATCAAACTCTTTAAGGGTGTGATAGCCGGCGGCAGGCAGGTGGCGGAACAGCCGCTGATTGTCAGCGCGCGGCTCGGCGACCACTCGCGTGGTGCGTGGCTCATCCAGATACAAGTAATGCGTCAGGCCGCGTAGCCAACTGCGGATGTACTGTGCGCCGCGGCAGTCTTCCTCACCGACCAGCATATGCAGCCCGCGATCGAATGGCTGCCAACGGTAGTGACGGCCAATGCGATCCTCCGGCGCCCAATAAACTTCGAAATAACCGAACGGGCGATCGTCAAAGCAACCCAGCAGCGGGTAGCAGTAGCTGGAGTCCAGTTGACGCTGCAGGTAGGCGGCCTGGGTTTCGAGCGGGCCGCTCATTTCCCAGAAGGCATCGACACGCGGCGAGTTCATCCAGCGGGTGAATTGTTCGGCGTCGCGTTCCACTTCCGGCAGGCGGAAGCTCAGGGTCTTCTTCAATTGCGGATCGTAACGGCGATAGACCTCACCGCTGGGCCGTACCGGGCGCTGTGGAAACCACAGGCTGCGTTCAGCGTCATACTGCATCTGGCCAGAGGCACGGTTGCGTTCAGCAATGAGCCACAGTGGTAATTGATAAAAGGTTTCGCGCGCCAGATAGTCACTGCTGGCCAGGGCGAACAGTGCCTGCGCCTGCGGTTCTTCACGCCATTGCGCATAGGGCAAGGTGACACCGCTGAGCTGCGGTGCCGCTACCAATAACTGGTCCAGCGCCACTACCAGCCAGCCCTGCGGCAACGGGCCCGGATAGTGCAGCACGGCGCTGCCATCGAGACCGAAACCCAATTGCAACTCCTGTTCCAGCCGCTCACAGCGAAAACCGCTGCCGGCATGCATCAGTTTGGCGTGTGGCATCATTGGGCAGCCCCCTGGCGCAGCGGGTTAACGAAGTCGAAGTAAATCACCGCCGGATCGACGATGGTGTTTTCGTTATGGTCGTGCAGATAACAGAAGAAGTTGCCTTTGCAATTCCAGTGGCTGCTGTCGAGCACATAGTCCAGGCACAGAGTATTTTTGGCGCTGGCGCGCAGGCCGCTCAGTGCGTCGCGAACCCGGGCCATCAACGGTTCTTCACTGTCGAAACCGGCCGCGGCCAGCGCGGCGGTTACCGCCAGGCTGGAGTTCACCAGCAGGTAGTAAGGGAAGTAGCGCAGCAGTTGCTGTTCGCTGAAGCGGTTTTCCGCATCGGCTTCGCCAATTTCTTCCAGCCAGGGGCCAGCATCACGGGTAAAGCCGCTGCCCTGACAGTCGCGGTACAGCATGCCGATCGGCAAATCCTGCTGCATCTCAACCAAAATATTTTGCTGGTGAGCCAGCAACACCAGGCCGTAATCGGCTTCGGTGCTGAACAGCGGCAGCAGGACCTGTTGGCAGTAAGCGTCGAGCCAGGTGTGGGCGGCCTGTTGCAATGGCAGATTCAGACGGCTGGCCAAACGGCGTACCGCTGCAGCCAGCAGGCTGTCACCGCCATCCGGCGCGGCCTGGGTCAGCGTCACCAACACGTTGGTCTGGCTTTGTGGCTGATCGAACAGCAGGTTATCGCGCAGCGCCATCAGGCTTTCTTCCTGGATGGTGCCGTCCGCCGAACGCAGACCGGCCCAGCCGTCTTCCTGCATTACGCGGAAGGTCGGATAGCGCGCCTGCAACTGCTGCCAGCGTGATGTTTGCGCCAGACGTGCCAGGCGGATGCCGCGCTTCACTTCTTTTACTGACAGGGTGCGTACCGAGTTGGTCAGACGCACGCTGAGGGAAAACTTGATCATGTCGCGGTTGCTGGCGCTGTACAGCGAGCGCGAAGAGCTGGTTGGCAGCCAGCGTTCGCCGGCTTCGCCCAGATCGTGCAGCAGCCCCTGGGCCACCAGATCCTGACACCAGCTCTGGGTCAGCAAATGGTCGGCCTGCCAGGGATGCATCGGCAGCAGCCAGACGTCATCGCTAAAATGGGCCAGCAGCTGCGGGGCGCTTTCGGCGGCAAAACGTTGCAGGCGTTGCTGCAGCGTCAGGTTCAGGCTGTCACCGCACAGTTGGCGTTTATCCACGGCGAACCAACGCAGCGGGAAGCTGGCGCCAAAGTCCGGCAGATAACGGCGTGCCTGCTGTTGGTTGAACGGCTCATGAGACTTCGGTGCCGGGTGGAAGGCGTGACCGACCAGCAGGCCCTGTTCCGCCTGGGCGAAGTTCAGCGGCTTGTCGCGCAGCGCAGGCCAGTCCAGACGGATATCGATCGCCTGTTGGGTATTACCATGACTCTCCAGCACACGCTGACGAAAACGAGCGACCACGTCATCCGACAGTTCGCCTCTCACCGCCGGTTTTTCCAACATCAAGGAGATGAGCTGTTCCACGCTCAGCGCAACGCCGGCACCGTCATCTTGCTGATGCAGGTAGGCGGGGAACCGATATTGGTGATGCTGAGTGGGGGAGATATGGCGTAAAGCGATGCGAATAGCCTGAGAAGGCGAAAGTGGAATGTGGAGCTGCGGATGCTGTTGGTCGTTGGCTGGCGGAATGATTTGCCAGTCCCGGGTTTCACGCATCAATGCGTTGAGAAAACATTGTGCAGCCACGTCGGTCGTCGCGGTTTCAAACTGGATTGTCATGATCCCATTTCACTGTTGAATCAATTGAGAATGATTCTTATATCAATAATATTTATTGTTATCAATCGTCCTATGATACAATTTTTCAATGAATTGAACATAACCTTATAATATTATTAACGGTAAATTTACGTTTGATGCATATTTCTTCTCCCCCAAAATCACCGACAATTGGGAATACGTCTCCTTCCAACTGGCCGCTGGCACTTTGCGCCGGGTTGTTGGGCATCGGGCAAAACGGCCTGCTGGTGGCGTTACCGGTGTTGGTCAGCATGACTCACCTGTCGCTTTCCGTCTGGGCCGGGCTACTAACGCTCGGCTCAATGCTGTTTCTGGTTGGCTCTCCGTGGTGGGGCAGGCAGTCTGAAATTCGTGGCTGCAAGTTTGTAGTAACCCTGGCCTTAACAGGGTATTTGTTCAGTTTTGCTTTACTGGCATTGGCGGTTTGGGGGCTGGCGGCCGGCTGGCTTTCGCCGATGCTGGGGCTGGGCGGCCTGATCGTGGCGCGGATTATTTATGGTTTGACGGTCTCCGGCATGGTACCGGCCAGCCAGACCTGGGCTTTGCAGCGTGCCGGTTACGAACAACGGATGTCGGCGCTGGCGACCATCAGCTCCGGGTTGAGCTGCGGGCGGCTGCTTGGCCCGCTGTGTGCGGCATTGGCGTTGTCGATTCATCCGATGGCGCCGCTGTGGCTGATGGCGATTGCGCCTTTAATCGCCTTGTTGGTGATATACCGCCAACAAAAGGATCCGCCTTTACCGCCGGTGGCCCATCAGCAGAATCGACTGCGTCTTAATATGGTGCCTTACCTGCTGTGCGCGGTGCTGTTGGCGGCTTCGGTCAGCCTGATGCAACTGGGATTGGCACCGCATTTGACCCGGATGTTCAGCCACTCGGCCACTGGCGTCAGCCATCATGTGGCGGTGTTGCTGAGTGTGGCGGCGGCCTGTACGTTGTTGGCACAGTTCCTGGTGGTGCGGCCACAGCGCTTTAGCGCGCCACAATTGCTGCTGATTGCGGCGGTGTTGATGGTCGTCGGCCTGGGCCTGATGTGTGCTCAGCCGCTGGCCTTGTTCTATGCCGGTTGTGCGCTGGCCTCCTTTGGCGCGGCCATGGCGACACCGGGCTATCAACTGATGTTGAACGATAAATTATCCACCGGCAAAGGATCGGGCGCTATCGCCACCAGCCACACGCTGGGTTATGGCCTGAGTGCGCTGATGGTGCCGGTGGTGGCCAGGTTTTATGGTGAGTCGCAGCTGATCGCGGCGGCTCTGATGATGGCGGTTCTGCTGGGCGGTATCAGCGGCTGGTTGTGGTGCCAGCACCGTATCCAGGTAAATTCTGCGGGAGAGTAACTGTTATGTCCGGCGCATCAAGCTACAGAATTTTTGATATCACACTGAAAGTAAAAGAAAACGTATCGCCTTCCTTGCTGCGCTGCGTATTCGAAGGACCGGACGTCCATCGCATGAAGTTAGAGGCGCCGGATCAGCGCATCAAACTGTTGTTCCCGGCCGAGAATGGCCAGCAGCCACTGTTGGAAAACAGCGACGACTGGTACCGCCACTATATGGCGATCCCGAAAGAACAACGCCCGATGATGCGGACTTATACGCTGCGTGCGTTGCGCACGGAACACAATCAGATGGACGTCGAGTTTGTGCTGCATGGCGTCAACGGCCCGGCTTCCGCCTGGGCGACCCAGGCCAAACCGGGAGATACCCTTCAGGCAGTGGCACCCAATGCCGATTTTGACGGTGACAGCGGCGGTTATGAATGGGCACCGCCGAGCGTGCTGCAACATGCCCTGCTGATCGCTGATGAAACGGCGGTACCGGCGGCGGTAGGTATTTTGGAACAGCTGGCGCAGCGGCCCAATCCACCGCAAGTGCAGGCGTTCTTTGAAGTACCGGTAGCGGGGGATTGCCTGAATATGGACCGTTTCCCGTTTGCCGAGGTGTATTGGTTACCGCGTGACGTTGGGCACCAGCAAATACATGGCACACTGCTGGTGGAGTCGGTACGCCAGCGGGTAAATATTCCAGAGTCGGCGCGTACGCAAGCACAGTCGCTGACGGAAAACAGCCTGGGCGGCGACCTGCTGTGGGAACGAGCGGAAGGGGCGAAAAGTTTCTACGCCTGGGTTGCGGCGGAGTCTTCAGCGGTGAAGGCATTACGCCGTTACCTGATTGGCGAACGCGATTTGGACCGTTCCACCGTGAACTTTATGGCCTATTGGTGCTGAGCTAATCCTTCAATAGCCGGCTTCACTTTGGTGGCGCACCGGGATCTCCGCGTCGTCACCTCTTTCCAGGTCGACGAGCCAATTATTGGTCTCTTCCTGAGACAGATGTCTACCATTTGCCTGATAGGCTTCCCATGCCTGTAACGCATCTTTGCGCAGCGCTTCGCGTTTTTCTTCTCGTTCGACATATTCACGGATCGCCTCACGCATTATCCAGTGCGCGCTGCGCTGACGTGTAGCCGCAATTTGCTGCACCCGCTGCTTCAGTTGTTCATCAATTTTAATCAATGTTGCACTCGTCATTGGTCTTCCCTGTTAGCTAAAAATAATACCTCAGACGGCTGACAAAGCCCGTTATTAGGGAGAGCGTGCCGAAGGGGTCGTAGCAGCCTTGGCTGCCGGAGCGCCCCTCGGTGCGCTAGGCCCGGGTATCTCGGGTTCAAAGACAACTTTTTCATCAAATTCAGATAGTACCTTTGGCTACTATACGGCGGGTTGAGTCGAGTTGTCCGAATTTCGTTCAGCCACGATTATTCCGCCATCAAACTCACATGCGCGGCGACGATACGCCAGCCGCAGGGCAGTTTGACCCAGGTTTGCATCTGGCGGCCGAGCCTATCGCTGCCCGGGCGGCGGAATTCGGTACTGGCCACCGCCATATCATCACCGTAGGTGGTGATGACGGTGTTCTCCAGCAGACGATCCAGCCCTTTCGAGGGGCGCTGCTGGCGGAAGTCACGGATCTGATCGATGCCGTACAAATTTTCCGTCGCACCGTAACGGACAGTGCGCCCATCGTGCCAAAACAGCTCATCCAAAACTTCAATATCATTGCCAATCAGCGCCTGTTCATAGCGATAAAACGCGCTGTTCACTTCTGCCAATACCGCCGGTCGATCGATATATTCACTTTTCAAGGTTAATCCTGTTTTTCCGCTAAACCACAGAAGGCCACGCCGCGTTGCTCCAGCGCATAGGCGGCTCGCAGCGCCAGATCCTCACGCCACGGCGGCGCGATAAGCTGCAGGCCGATCGGCAGCCCGGCCGCAGTTTTCAGCGGCACCGTCACCACCGGCAGACCGAGGAAGGAGATCGGCTGTGTCAACATGCCCATGCTGGCACGGATCGGCAGGTCGGTGCCGTTGATACGCATGGTTTCCTGACCAATCTCCGTTGCGCCGCACGGCGTGGCCGGGGCGATCAGAATGTCCCAGTGTTCAAACAGCGGCAGTACCTGCTGCTGAAAATGAGAGCGGAAACGTTGCGCCTGCAGATACCAGGCGGCGGGCAGCATGGCACCGGCCAGCAGCCGCTCGCGCGACAGCGGTTCAAAGCGCTCAGGCTGGCTGCGCAACTGCGGGAGATACTGGTTCCCCCCCTCGGCGGCGGTGAGAATGAACGCCGCCGAGCGTGCCAGTTCGGCCTGCGGCAGTTCGACTTCGGCGATGGCCTCCAGCGCCTGAGCGACCTGTTGCACCGCCGCTTTGGCGTCGTCATTGCACCACTGCTGGAAATAACCGGCCAGTACCGCACAACGCAGCCCCTGCTGACCACGCGGCAGCAGCGATTCGGTTTGGGTGATCGGTTTTTCCGCCTGGAAGCGGTCTTCGACGTCGGTACCCTGCATCACGTCATACACCGCTGCCAGATCGCGTACCCGACGGGCAAAGGGACCGACATGATCCAGACTGGCGACAAACGGCTGGCTGCCACTGCGCGAAAGGCGGCCAAAGGTCGGTTTCAGGCCAAAGATGCCGCACAGCGAGGCGGGCACGCGTATCGAGCCGTTGGTATCGCTGCCGAGCGAAAATGTCACCAGTCCGGCGGCGACTGCAGCCGCTGATCCGCCAGAGGATCCACCGGCAATACGTGTGGTGTCGTGTGGGTTGCGCGTTGCACCGTAGTGGCTATTTTCGGTGGTAAAACCGTAGGCATAGGCGTCCATATTCAGCATGCCAGAGAGCAGCGCGCCTTGCGCCGCCAGCTTGTTTACCACCCAGGCATCTTGTTTGGCAGGGGGGTTATCGCTGAACAGGCTGGCACCGGCCAGGGTGGTTTCCCCGGTGACGTCGAACAGGTTTTTCACCGCGTAAGGAATGGCTGCCAGGCTGGGTAGCGTTTGCCCCTGGGCACGGCTGCGATCGAGAAGATCGGCCTCACTCAACATACGTTCGCGGGTGACGTGGGTATAGGCGTTCAGCGAAGGATTTTGGCTGTCGATATTGTCCAGCGTTTGCTGGGCGATCTCGCGGGCGGAAATCGCGCCTTGTTTCAGGGCTGCGCGGATCTCGGCGATCGACAGTGCGCTTAGTGGATTCATGCTCGATATACCCCGGCAATCTCCAGACGCTGATCGAGTGGCAGGGCCATCAGCGGTTCCGCCATCGCAGCGATGCGGTTGAATTGGATCAGCAGTTCCTGACGGCGCACGTCATTCAGCTCCAGGGCCAGCACGGCTTCCATCTGGCTGATATAGTTCGCCCAGTCGGTGGCAGGTGGGTGGTTCATCGGTGTCCCCTTTTTGAGAGATCGGTTAGAAGCCGGCGGCGCTGCCGTTGCTGCGTGGATCAAAAGCGCCTTCGAGCATGCCGTTAGTATGGCGAACAATGGCACCGGCGTGGCCGACCGCTTCGCTGAAGTCCGGCAACAGTTCCACGTCGTGGCCGCGTTGACGCAGGTAGACAAGGGTTTCTTGGCTGAAACGCCCCTCCAGTTTTAATGAGTCGGAGCTTTCACCCCAGGTGCGGCCGAGTAGCCAGCGCGGCGCACTGATCGCCTGTTGCAGCGGCAGCCCCTGCACCACATGGCGGACAAATACCGCCGCCTGGGTTTGCGGCTGGCCATCACCCCCCATGGAGCCGTACACCAGGGTACGCCCGTCATACAGACGTGCCGCTGCCGGGTTCAACGTGTGGAAAGGTTGTTTGCCGGGTGCCAGTGCCAGCAGGTGCGCGGCATCCAGGCTGAAGGACGCGCCCCGGTTTTGCCACAGTACGCCACTTTGCGGCAGTACCACGCCGCTGCCGAATTCGTGATAGATACTCTGGATAAAGGACACCGCCAGACCGCTGCTGTCCATCACCCCCATCCAAACGGTATCGCCCGGCCCTTTGCCTTTGCCCCAGGCGGCGGCTTGTTCAGGATCGATGCGCCTGGCCAGGGTATCCAGATGTTCTGCCGTCAGTAGTTCTTGCGGATCCTGAGTCATTTGACGCGGGTCGGTGATAAATTGATCGCGCAGGCCGAAGGCCAGTTTGGTGGCCTCGACGATGCTGTGTACCACCGCGCCTTCGCTACGGCTGGCGAGCGGCAGGCGATCGGTTAGCCCGAGGATTGCCAGCGAGACCAGGCCCTGAGTCGGTGGTGTCAGGTTAAATATCTCCCCTTTCTGATGCTCCAGCCGCAGCGGGGTGCGGCGGCGCGGCCGATAATCTGCCAGATCCTGCGCGGTGAGCGGCATACCGAGCTTGGCCATATCCGCCGCCATGCCCTGTGCCAGCGGGCCGCGATAGAAGCTGTCCAGGCCCTGTTCGGCCAGAGCGATCAGAGTATCCGCTAACTGCGGCTGACAGAAACGTTGTCCGGCGTGAGGGATTTCCCCGTGCGGCAGGTAGGTGCGGGCAAAATGCTCCCGATCTGCCAACTCATGATATTTGCTGCGGGTAGCCGCCTCCTGCGAGGCAGTGACCGGAATGCCGTCTGCGGCATAGCGAATCGCATCTGCCAGCAGGCGCGACAGCGGCAACTGTTCGCCGCCCAATTCAACGGAGTAGTCCAGTGCTTCCTGCCAGCCACCGACGGTACCGGCGACGGTCAGCGCGGCTTTTGGCCCCCGATGTGGAATGTGACTTTCACCGGCGTAAAAATCCAGAGTGGCCAGCGATCCGGCAGCGCCGCTGGCGTCGATCGCCACCGGATCACCCTGTGGCGGAACGATCAGCCAGAATCCGTCGCCCCCAAGGCCATTCATGTGCGGGTAGACCACGGCGATGGTCGCGGCGGCGGCGACCATGGCTTCAATCGCGTTACCGCCTGCGCGCAGTACCGCCAGTGCACTTTCACTGGCGAGGTGATGTGGCGTGACGGCCATGCCCAATGGCGCGGTGTTGCTGTTAATCATTTCTTGGCCCTTGTTTGAGGTCAGCGTCTGCCTTAAACACAAGCAAGAGACGTTCCATGTTTTCTGCCAGGGCAATAATCGCTTGCCAGCGGGTGGATTGGCCGTGGTATGTTCCGCTGAAACAAAGGTTACAATCCCCGTCATATTTCATATTGCTGCGGCGTTGGCTTCCCTCGCTCAACCCAGTCACTTAGTTGACTAAGCTTCTGGGGACTTGCTCGGTTGCCGCCTGGCTGCACTTTGAAATCTATTGGGGAAAGCAGGAGTAACAATGAAGCAGATTGATGAACGCCTGCGCGGGGACTATCCGCAGCTCACGCCGCAGGAACAGCGGGTGGCCGATTTTATTTTCGATCACTTTGATGACCTGATCAGCTACAACAGTGCCGAACTGGCGCGCCTGAGCGGCGTCTCCAAAGCCACCGTCAGCCGCTTGTTCAAACGCCTGGGTTACCCGAGCTACCGCACTATGCGTGATGAATTGCGCACCCTGCGTCAGAGCGGTATGCCGCTGACCGATAACCGCGATGCGGTGCAGGGCAATACCCTGCTGGCACGCCACTACAAGCAGGAAATGGCTAATCTCACCCAGTGGGTGAACCATATTGATGCCGAGCAGTTCAACGCGGTGATCGCTGCTTTGGTGCAGGCGCGGCGGGTGGTGCTGATGGGGTTTCGCAATAGCTATCCGGTGGCGATGCATCTGCGTCAACAACTGATGCAGGTGCGTGAGCAGGTGTTACTGGTGCCGCAGCCCGGCCAGACGCTGGCGGAGGAACTGGTTGATATTGATCGGCGGGATGTAGCGGTGGTGGTGGCATTTCGTCGTCGGCCACGCCAGTTGCGGGCGTTATTGACGCAGTTACAGGTTCAACAGGTGCCGACTTTGCTGGTGTGTGAGCCGCAGGCGCAGGCGTTGATCCCGCTGGCCAACTGGCATCTGGCGGCGCCACTCGACAGCGTTTCTGCTTTCGACAGCTACTCTGCCGCCATGAGTCTGGCCAATCTGCTCAGCAATGCCTTGCTGCATGAGACGCTGGCGCAAGGGCGGCAACGTATTCACCAGATTGCCGATCTGTATAGCGATCTGGATGAGTTGGAACAGCGCTAAACTCAGCGCCATTTTGGTGCTTTCGCACTTAGATGGTGCGCTACTTGCCCGCTTAATAGATCCCCCTGCTATCACTTTGACAGGGGAGTTTCCTTCTTAATGCCCTAACTTACGGTCACTAAAGCCGATCGTTCCTGACACCCCGGATTGGCACATTAGTTGCAAAGTGATAATCAAAGAATCTTTTGTTTCATCATTTCACCATCGGGGATAATCTATGAACTTCAAGAAAATCGGGGTAGTGGCGTTAGGTGCGGTGCTGTTGCTGGCGCAGGCCGCTTCGGCGATGGCGGATCAACTGCAGGAAATCCAGCAGCGTGGCGTGCTGCGGGTGGCGGTACCCCAGGACTTCCCGCCATTCGGCTCCGTGGGCACCGATCTGCAGCCGCAGGGTTATGACATCGATATGGCGCAGTATCTGGCCGACAAGATGAAACTTAAGTTGCAGTTGGTGCCGGTCACCAGCGCCAATCGCGTACCTTATCTGCAAACCAACAAGGTCGATCTGGTGATTTCCAGCCTGGGCAAAAACGCGGAACGCGAGAAGGCGATCGCCTTCAGCCGTATCTATGCGCCGTTCTTCCTGGGCGTGTTTGGCCCGAAAGAGTCGGTACTGGCTGACGCCGCGCAGTTGGACGGTAAAACCATCGGCGTGACGCGCGGTGCGGTGGAAGACATGGTGCTGAGTGATACCGCGCCGAAGGGCGCACAAATCAAGCGCTATGAAGACAACAACACTACGCTGTCGGCCTATCTGTCCGGCCAGGTGCAATACATCGCCACCGGCAACCTGGTGGTGAGCGCCATAGCGCGGCAGAACCCGACCAAAGCGCCGGTGGCCAAATTTATGCTGAAAGATTCACCCTGCTATGTCGGTCTGCGTCTGGGTGAGCCGGCGCTGAAAGCGAAAGTGGACGAGCTGATTGAACAGGCGTTGAAGGACAACACCCTCAATGGCCTGTCCGAGAAATGGCTGAAAGCGCCGCTGCCTGCCGACTTCGGCGCATAACGGGAGCGCCTGATGACCTATCAGCTGAACTTTCCTGCCCTGTGGCCTTACCTGCCCGAATTGCTGGCCGGTCTGCTGACCACCATTGAGCTGACGGCGCTGGCCACCTTGATGGGGGTGGCGCTGGGTATTTGCGGTGCGGCGATCCGCAGCGGCAAGGCCAACTTGCTCAGCCGCGTTTGGGGTATTTACGTTGAGGTGGTGCGCAATACGCCGTTCGTGGTGCAACTGTTCTTCATCGTCTTCGGCCTGCCGAGTCTGGGCTGGAAACTGACCGCCGGGCAGGCGGCGCTGCTGGCGATGGTGATTAACCTGGGGGCCTACAGCACCGAGATCATCCGTGCCGGCATTCAGGTGACGCCGAAAGGCCAGTGGGAAGCCGGTAGGGTGTTGGGTCTCAGCCGCAGCCAGACATTTTTGCGCATCGTGTTGCCGCCGTCGCTGCAACGGATTTATCCGGCGTTGGTCAGCCAGTGCATTATCGTCATGCTGGGGTCATCGGTGGTGTCACAGGTGTCGTTCGAAGAGTTGACCTTCGCCGCCAACCTGATCCAGTCACGGACCTTCCTCAGTTTTGAGGTCTATCTGGTGACGGCGCTGTTTTACCTGTTGTTATCCATATTGATGCGCCAGCTGTTGCTGGCCGCCGGACGCCGTTTTCTAGGGAGCCAGGGCTGATGCTGACTTTTACCGACTGGGACATTGTGCGCAACCTGCTGTTGGCGGCACGCTGGACCCTGCTGCTGTCGCTGACGGCGTTTTTTGGCGGCACCCTGGTGACGTTGCCGCTGTTATTGCTGCGCCTGAGCAAGCGTAAGTGGGCGTTGCGGTTTGTCCGCTGTTATTCCGAACTGTTTCAGGGCACGCCGCTGCTGATGCAGTTGTTCCTGGCCTTCTTTGGTCTGGCGCTGTTCGGCATTGATGTTAGCCCCTGGACCGCTGCCGCTTTGGCACTGACTTTGTTTACCAGCGCTTTTCTGGTGGATATCTGGTCCGGCAGTATTGCCGCGTTGCCGAAAGGCCAGTGGGAAGCGTCGCGCTGTCTGGGGCTGAGTTTTGGTCAGACCCTGGTGCGGGTGATTGTGCCGCAGGCGGTGCGTATCGCTATCGCCCCTACCGTCGGTTTTTCGGTGCAGGTGATCAAGGGCACCGCACTGGCGTCGATCATTGGTTTTATCGAACTGACCAAGGCCGGCACCATGCTGAACAATGTCACTTATCAACCGTTTAAAGTTTTCGGCCTGGTCGCGTTGGGCTATTTCCTGATGTGTTATCCGCTGTCGCGCTACAGTCATTATCTGGAGAAGAAATTCCATGCCGCTCATCACAATTAATCAGGTGCAGAAATATTACGGTCAGAACCATGTGCTGAAGGGCGTGGATTTGGATATCGATATGGGCGAGGTGATTTCGATCATCGGCCGCAGCGGCTCCGGCAAGAGCACCTTGTTACGCTGCATCAACGGGTTGGAAGGCTATCAGGAAGGCAGTATCAAGCTGGGTGGCATGACCGTCACCGATCGCGATTCACAGGCCCGTGAAATCAGCCGCTCCATTGGCATGGTGTTCCAGAACTTCAATTTATTCCCGCACATGACCGCGCTGGAGAACGTGATGCTGGCGCCGCGTCGGGTGCTGAAGAAAAGCCCGGCCGAATGCCGTGAACTGGCGGAAGAGATGTTGAACAAGGTCGGGCTGGCTGAGCGCATGCATTATTCACCGGCTAACCTTTCCGGCGGACAGCAGCAGCGGGTGGCGATTGCCCGGGCGCTGGCGATGAACCCGAAAGTCTTGCTGTGTGATGAAATTACCTCGGCGTTGGATCCTGAGCTGGTGGGCGAAGTGCTCAAGGTGCTGGAGCAACTGGCCAAAGAGGGCATGACGCTGATCCTGGTGACCCATGAAATGAACTTTGCCCGCGAGGTCGGCGACCGGGTGGTGTTTATGCACCAGGGCAAGGTATGGGAGCAGGGCGACAGTCGCACGCTGTTCGCCAATCCGCAAACGCAGGAATTAAAACAGTTTATTGCATCGGTTCGCGGCCTGTCTGAGCACTGATGCGCGTAAATCTCTACCCAATAGATTTCAAGATGCAGGAAGGCGGCAACGCAGCAAGTCCCTGGGAGCGTACAGGTAGTACGTGACCAGGGCGAGCGAGGAAAGCCAACGCATCTGCAACTTGAAAGATGAAGGGTATATTAAGCTGGTAAGGAATCAACATGTTAGATATCACCCAATTCGATCAGATTAATCCACCTGCCCGCCTGCTGATGGGGCCGGGGCCGATCAACGCGGATCCGCGCGTGCTGCGCGCCATGTCGAGCCAGTTGATTGGTCAGTACGATCCGGCGATGACCGGTTACATGAATCAGGTGATGGAGCTGTATCGCGCGCTGTTCCGCACCGAAAACCGCTGGACGCTGTTGGTAGACGGCACTTCCCGCTCCGGTATCGAAGCGATGCTGGTCTCTTCAATCCGCCCTGGCGACAAGGTGCTGGTGCCGGTGTTTGGGCGTTTCGGTCATCTGCTGTGTGAGATAGCCCGCCGCTGCCGCGCCGAAGTGCACACCATAGAGGTGCCCTGGGGCGAGGTATTCACTGCCGACCAGATTGAAGACGCGATCAAGAAGGTACGCCCGCGCCTGCTGTTGACGGTGCAAGGCGACACCTCTACCACCATGCTGCAGCCGCTGGCGGAATTGGGGGATATCTGCCGCCGCCATGGCGTGCTGTTTTACACCGATGCCACCGCTTCGTTTGCCGGCAACCCGCTGGAAACCGATGCCTGGGGGCTGGATGCGGTCTCTGCCGGCCTGCAGAAATGTCTGGGTGGCCCGTCGGGCAGTTCGCCGGTCACTCTCAGCCCGCAGTTTGAAGAGATCGTTCGCCGCCGCAAATGCGTAGAGCAGGGCATTCGCACCCTCGACCACGCGGATGGTGACGACGAAATGATCTACTCCAACTACTTCGATCTCGGCATGATCATGGATTACTGGGGCCCGGAGCGTCTGAATCACCATACCGAAGCCACCAGCATGCTGTTTGCCGCGCGTGAGTGCGCCCGGGTGATCCTGGAAGAAGGGCTGGATAACACCATCGCCCGGCATAAATTGCACGGTGCGGCGATGCTGGCCGGCATTCAGGGCATGGGGCTGGAAGTGTTCGGCGATCTTGATAACCGCATGAATAACGTGCTCGGTGTGGTGATCCCGCAACAGGTGCACGGCGAGCAGGTCCGTCAGATGATGCTGAACGATTTCGCCATTGAGATCGGCACCTCGTTCGGCCCGCTGCAGGGCAAGATTTGGCGCATCGGCACCATGGGCTACAACGCGCGTAAAGACTGCGTGCTGCAGACCCTCACCGCGCTGGAAGCGGTGCTGAACCGGCTGGGTTTCGCCAGCAAACAGGGTGAAGCGCTGCAGGCGGCCTGGAATACCTACGACGACGGGAGTCGTTGATGGCGGCGCTGTTAACCGCCCAGGAGGCGGAGCAGGCTGCGGCTCGGGTGATGGCCCGCTGCGATGCGCTGGCGGCGATCAGCGCTACGCCGGGCCAGTTGACGCGGGTTTATCTGTCGCCGGAGCATCAACGCGCCAACCTGTTGGTCGGCGACTGGATGCGCACTATTGGCATGAAGGTCTGGCAGGACAGCGTCGGTAACCTCTGTGGCCGCTACGAAGGCCAAACGCCAGATGCGCCTGCGTTGCTGCTGGGTTCACATCTGGACACGGTGCGCAACGCCGGGCGCTATGACGGCATGCTCGGCGTGTTGACCGCGCTGGAAGTGGTGGCGCATTTGCATCGGCAGCAGCGGCGGTTGCCGGTGGCGGTTGAGGTGATTGGCTTTGCTGATGAAGAAGGCACGCGCTTTGGTATCGCGCTGCTGGGCAGCCGGGGCATTACTGGACAGTGGCCGGCGGATTGGCTGGAACGCACCGATGCTGATGGCATTAGCGTGGCACAGGCATTACGTGAGTTTGGGCTGGATCCTGCGGCAGTTGGCGAAGCGCGACGCGCGCAAAGTGATATCTGCGGCTATCTGGAACTGCATATTGAGCAAGGGCCTTGTCTGGAGGCGGCTGATCTGGCTTTGGGCGTGGTGACGGCAATTAACGGCGCCCGTCGGCTTAACTGTACCTTTACCGGCCAGGCAGGCCATGCCGGTACCGTGCCGATGGGGCAACGTAAAGACGCGCTGGCGGCGGCGGCGGAATGGATGGTGGCGGTAGAGGCGATGACTTCAGCCAGCGATCGGCACCTGGTGGCTACCGTTGGCCGAATTGAAAGCCTGCCGGGGGCGGTCAATGTGATCCCCGGTGAAGTCAAACTGACCCTCGATGTACGCGGCCCGGAAGATGGCCCGCTGGCAGCGCTGTTGACGCAGTTGCTGGAACAGGCGCAGGCGATCTGTACCCGTCGGGGACTGCGTTTTGACAGTGAAGAGTTTTACCGCATAAATGCAACGGCCTGTGATGCAAATTTGCAACAGCGCTGGCAGCAGAGCGTGATGGCGGTACAGGGGCGCAGTATGGCGTTGCCGAGCGGCGCCGGGCACGATGCGATTGCCGTAGCGGCCTGTTGGCCGGTGGGGATGCTGTTTGTCCGCTGCGATCGCGGCATTAGCCACCATCCGGCCGAAGCCGTCAGCCAGTCCGATGTGGCGCTGGCGATCCAGGCTTACTGCCAGACGGTTAGCGGTTGGGAGGAGGCCTGATGAGTCTGCAACGATTTAATCAATTGCCACAGGCGGAAGCGGAGCGTTTACTGCGGCCCTGCGTGGATATTGCGGCCTGGATCGCGGCGGTGATAGTAGCGCGGCCCTTCAGCAGCATCGACGCCGCGCTGGCGGTGGCCTGGCAAGCGGCACTGCGCTGGCAGCCGGAAGAGATCAGCCAGGCATTGGCGCAGCACCCGCGTATCGGTGAACGTGCCAAGGGCCAGGGGCAAGAGGCGCAATTTTCACAGCGTGAGCAAGCGGCGGTCAACGCGCAGGATGCTGAGCTGACCGAAGCGCTGTGGGACGGGAACCGACGCTATGAACAGCAATTTGGTCAGGTATTTTTGATCCGTGCCGCCGGTCGCGATGGTCAGAGTATTTTACGTGAGTTACAACGGCGATTGAATAACAGTGCGGAGCAGGAACGGCAGGAAACCGCCGAACAACTGCGTGAAATCGTGATGCTGCGTTTTAAGGAGTTACTGAGCGATGAGTAATATCAGCACCCATATTCTGGACACCTCACTCGGTAAACCCGCTGCGGGCGTGCGGGTGTGGCTGGAGCAGCAACAGGGCGGGCAGTGGCGAACCCTGGCAGAAAGCTATACCGATGCCGACGGCCGTGCGCGTGACCTAACTCCTGACAGCCTGCCCGCCGGGCATTACCGTCTGTCTGCCGATCTCGGCGCTTACTTTGCCGCTGACCGGCGTGCAACCTTGTATGCCACGGCAATTATCGATTTTGTCATCAATGATGCGGCGCAGCATTACCATTTACCGCTGCTCATCAGCCCGTATTCCTACTCAACCTACCGGGGCAGTTAAACGCCCTTAGCGGTTAACCCGCATTGACGAGGTACCTATGGCTCTGTCTCAGGATAAGGGCGCGGCTTCGTGCTGCCCGGAAGATGAAAAACTGCCGCTGGCAAAGACCTTCGCCTACGGCTTGCAGCATATTCTGACCATGTACGGCGGGATTATCGCACCGCCGCTGATCATCGGGTCGGCCGCAGGGTTAGGCGCGCCGCAGATTGGCATGCTGGTGACGGCAGCCCTGTTTGTCAGCGGGTTGGCGACGCTGTTGCAAACCCTTGGGGCACCCGGCTTCGGTTCGCGTCTGCCGCTGGTACAGGGCGTGTCCTTTGCCGGGGTGGCGACCATGGTGACGATTGTGACCGGCGATGGCGGGTTGCCGGCGGTGTTCGGTGCGGTGATTGCCGCCTCGCTGATTGGGTTGTTGATCGCGCCGTTCTTCTCACAAATTATCCGCTTCTTCCCGCCGGTGGTCACCGGTACCGTGGTGACGGTGATCGGGCTGTCGCTGATGCCGGTGGCGGTGCGCTGGGCCATGGGCGGCAACGCCAGGGCGGCAGACTGGGGATCAACCGGAAATATTGGCCTGGCGGCCTTCACGCTGGCGGTGATTTTGCTGCTGAACAAGGTCGGCTCTCCGGCGCTGAAGCGGCTGTCGGTGTTGCTGGCGATGGCGGTCGGCTGCGTGGTCGCCGTGCTGGCGGGTAAAATAAGCTTTGCCGCCGTAAGCAGCGGGCCATGGCTGGCATTCCCTGAGCCTTTCGCCTACGGTTGGCCGACCTTCGAACTGAGCGCGATCCTCTCGATGCTGTTGATCGTGTTGGTGTTGCTGACGGAAACCACCGCCGGGTTGATGGCGGTTGGCGAGATCGTCGGTTCGCCGGTGAATGCGCGCCGCATAGCCAATGGCCTGCGCGCTGATATGCTGTCCAGCGCGCTGTCGCCAGTGTTCAACTCATTCCCACAAAGCTCGTTTGCCCAGAACATCGGATTGGTGGCGATCACCGGCGTGAAGAGCCGCTTTGTGGTCAGCGCCGGAGGGGCCATTTTGGTGCTGCTGGGGTTACTGCCGGTACTGGGGCGGCTGGTGGCCTGTATTCCGTTGCCGGTTTTGGGGGGCGCAGGCGTGGTGCTGTTCGGTTCGGTGGCTGCCAGCGGGATCCGCACCCTGGCAAAGGTGGATTACAAGGACAATATGAATCTGGTGGTGGTGGCGACGGCGATTGCCTTCGGCATGATCCCGATCGTGATGCCGACCTTCTACGATCAGTTCCCGAACTGGGTGCGCACCTTATTGCATTCCGGTATCAGCGCTTCCTGCCTGGTGGCGTTGCTGCTGAACCTGCTGTTTAACCCTATTGGTGCCAAAGAAGAAAACGCGGTGGAAGAGGAGCTTTCCTGAAAAAACGGGCGCAGCGGACTGCGCCCGGAAGGATTAATCGTGGCGCAGGAAGCTGTCGGCATCACGCCAGGCCGGGAAGGCGCTGCGGTAGCTTTGCAGGTTTTCCAGCGACAGTTCGGCGTCCAGCCGTGCGGCGGCACCGGGTTCCGCCTGGGCCAATGTTTCCCCCTGCGGGCTGAGGATCAGGCTGTCACCGCTGTAGTTCAGGCCGTTGCCGTCTTCGCCGACGCGGTTGCAGCCGGCCACGAACACCTGGTTCTCAATGGCGCGTGCTGCCAGCAGCGTTTGCCAGTGTTTGCTGCGCGGTGCCGGCCAGTTGGCGACGTACAGTGCCAGATCGTAATCCTGTTGATAGCGGGACCACACCGGGAAACGCAGGTCATAACAGATCTGCGGCAGGATTCGCCAACCGCGCCACTCGAAAATTTCACGCCGTTTGCCGGCCTGATAGTGCAGGTGCTCGCCGGCCATGCGGAACAGATGGCGTTTATCGTAGGCATGCACCCGGCCGTTCGGCTCGACCAGCAGGAAACGATTAACCGCGCCCTCGGCAGTTTTCAGCGCTACGCTGCCGCCGACCAGGGCGTTACTTTTACTTGCCCAGCCGTGCAACCAGTCGACGACCTGCTGTTCCGGCAGTGCGCTTTCCCCGGCATCCATAGCAAAGCCGGTGGTAAACATCTCCGGCAGTACGATCAGGTCGCGGCCGCTTAACGGCGCCAGCAGCGCATCAAAATGACGCAGGTTGGCTTCGCCATCTCGCCAAACCAAAGGTTGCTGCAACAGGGTAATTTTTAAAGTCGACATAACCGCTCCGCAGCCGCATCCAGCGTGGCATCCTGTTTAGCGAAGCACAGCCGGATCAATTTATGAGGGAAAGGATCGGCACAGAAGACCGACAGCGGGATCGCCGCCACGCCAACGTGCTCGGTTAACCAATGGCAGAATGCCACGTCGTCCAAATTGGAAACGGCGCTGTAATCGGCCAGTAAGAAGTATGTACCCTCGCAGGGCAAAATTTCCAGTCGACTGTTGGACAGCGCCTGCACAAAACGATCGCGCTTGGCGCGATAAAATGCCGACAATTGCTGCCAGTGTTCCGGCTCGCTGCGCAGCATGTCCGCCAGCGCCAACTGGGCCGGGGTGTTGACCGAGAAGGTCAGGTACTGGTGCACCTTGCGCACTTCCGCACTCAGCGCGGCCGGAGCCACGCAGTAACCCACTTTCCAGCCGGTCATGTGGAAGGTTTTGCCGAAGGAAGACACGGCGATGGCGCGCTGACGCAACTGCGGGTGCGCCAATACGCTGGTGTGGCCGCCCTTGGCGAAACAAATGTGCTCGTAGACTTCATCGCTCAGCACGTAGATCTCGTGATCGCCAATGGCATGCCACAGTTGCTGCATATCTTCCGCCTGCCAGGCCGTGGCGGAAGGGTTGTGCGGCGTATTGAGGATCACCAGCCGGGTGCGGGGTGACAGCAACTCAGCAAACTGTTGCCAGTCGACGCTGAACGCCGGGGGTTGCAGCGCAATACGTTTTAGCGTGCCGCCGGATAAGGTCACCGCCGGCGCATAGCTGTCGTAGCTGGGATCAAAGCAGATCACTTCATCGCCAGGGCGTACCAGCGCGCTGATAGCGGCGAACAGCGCCTCGGTGGCACCCGCGGTGACGGTGACTTCGTTAGTGGCGTCCGGCAGCCAGCCGTACAGGGCGGCGGTTTTCTCGGCGATGGCCTCACGCAGTGGGGCGACACCGGTCATCGGAGCATATTGGTTCGCGCCCTGGCTGACATGCCAGGCCAGACGTTCTTTCAGGTAGTCCGGGCCATCGAAATCGGGGAAGCCCTGCGACAGGTTGATCGCCTGATGCTGCGCCGCCAGCGCACTCATCTGGGTGAAAATGGTGGTGCCCAGCGCGGGCAGTTTACTTTCGGGAATCAATGCTGAAGTGCTCATAGCAGGCTAATACTCCTGGCGCTTATGTTGCCGTCAATATAACACGATGTTAGTATTTGGCAATCAAGACGCTTAGATGGCTAAATGAAGAAAAAATCTAACCATTAATCAAATCATTCTAAGCTTCACCTGCAGATGACCTTACAGACCGGGAAACGATAATGACCGAAAATCCGCAACTTACAGCGCTATTGTCTGCCTGTCACTGGATTGGTGAAAAGGGCTGGTGCCCGGCGACCGGTGGCAATATGTCGCTGCGTCTCGATGACCAGCATTGTCTGGTGACCGAATCCGGTAAGGATAAAGGCAGCCTGACCGAAACTGACTTCCTGCTGGTGGAAACCGCCAGCAACCATGTGCCGAGCGGCCGCACGCCGTCGGCGGAAACCGGTCTGCATACCCTGATTTACCGGCTATATCCGCAGATTGGTGCGGTGCTGCATACGCATTCGGTGAATGCGACCGTGCTGTCGCGGGTTGAACGCAGCGATGGACTGGTGTTGCAGGGCTATGAGATGCAAAAATCCCTCGGCGGCCAGAGTTCGCATCTGGACAGCGTGGTGATCCCGATTTTCGATAACGACCAGGATATCCCGCGTTTAGCGGCGCGCGTGGCGGCCCATGCCGAAGTCACGCCGCTGCAGTACGGTTTTCTGGTGCGCGGCCACGGTTTGTATTGCTGGGGCCACCAGGTCGCGGAAGCACGTCGTCATCTTGAAGGGCTGGAATTCCTGTTCCAGTGCGAACTACAACGCCGTTTACTGGAGGCAAAATGATCCGCGCCATTGTTACCGACATTGAAGGCACGACCAGCGATATCCGTTTCGTCCATCAGGTGCTGTTCCCCTATGCACGCGAACGCCTGGCGACCTTTCTCCGTCAGCACGCTGGAGAGGCCGAAGTCGCCGCCCCGCTGGCCGCTTTGCGCCAGGAACTTGAGCAGCCGCAGGCGGATATCGAGCAACTGATTACCGCGTTGTACCGCTTTATGGATGAAGACCGTAAATCTACCGCGCTGAAGGCGCTGCAAGGCATCATCTGGCGCAGCGGCTACCAGAACGGCGATTTTCGCGGGCATTTGTACCCGGAGGTGGCTGAGCAACTGGCCGCCTGGCAATTGCAGGGGCTGAAGCTGTACGTCTATTCTTCCGGCTCGGTGGAGGCGCAGAAACTGCTGTTCGGCTACAGCGACGCCGGGGATTTACAGCCGCTGTTCAGCGGTTATTTCGATACCCACGTCGGTGCCAAGCGTGAAACCGCTTCGTACCGCAATATCGCCAGTGAAATCGGTATCGTCCCTGACCAGCTGTTATTCCTTTCCGACATTCATCAAGAGCTGGACGCCGCTCGTGCCGCAGGTTGGCATACCTGCCAACTGATCCGCGATGACGCCGATAACCAGAGTCAACATCCGCAGGTTAACCGTTTTGATCATATCGATTTAGGGGAGTTTGCCTCATGAGTGGATTGACTATTTTCAGTGATAAAGAGCCGCAGCAGCCACTGTGGCAGAGCCGCGACGCGCAGGCCATCCAGCAGCAACTGGCGCAAATTGGCGTTCGTTTTGAGCGCTGGCAGGCGGACCGTGAACTGGGTGAAAACCCGGAGCCGGCGACGGTGATTGCCGCCTATCAGCAGCAAATCGATCGGCTGGTGGCGGAGAAGGGCTACCAGAGTTGGGATGTGATCAGCATGCGTCCGGATAATGCCCAGCGTGAAGTGCTGCGCAGCAAGTTTTTATCCGAACACACGCACGGCGAAGATGAAGTACGTTTCTTTGTTGAAGGGGCCGGGCTGTTCTGCCTGCATCTGGATGGCAAGATCTTCCAGATCCTGTGTGAGAAGAACGATCTGATCTCGGTGCCGGCTGATACCCGCCATTGGTTCGATATGGGTTCGGCACCGAATTTCACTGCTATCAGGGTGTTCGATAACCCGGAAGGCTGGGTAGCGCATTTCACCGGCGATAACATCGCCGATGCCTACCCGCGCCTAGACTGACCGCTACGATGCGGGTGTTAACCTAACGCCCGCTGGAAAATCCCTTCATTGACCTGCTGTGGCGTGATCACGCCGCTGTCGAACACCCAACCGCTAATCAACGCCGCGGGCGTCACGTCAAACGCCGGGTTATAAACCTGGGCATCGGCAGGGGCCCACTGGCAAGAGCCAAAACTGCCGGACACACCGGTCACTTCAGTTGCGGCACGCTGCTCGATAGGGATTGCGGCACCATTCGGACAGTGCGGATCGTGCGTAGTGTGCGGGGCCGCGACGTAGAACGGAATGCGGTGATAGTGCGCCAGTACTGCCAGGCTATAAGTGCCAATCTTGTTGGCGACGTCACCGTTAGCGGCGATGCGGTCTGCACCCACCCACACCGCATCCACCTGGCCTTGCGCCATCAGGCTGGCTGCCATGGAGTCACAAATCAGCCGATAGGGGATACCAAACTCACCCAGTTCCCAGGCGGTCAATCGGCCACCTTGCAGCAACGGGCGGGTTTCATCGACCCACACCTGCTGCACCTTGCCCTGCTGATGAGCGCGCAACAGCACGCCGATAGCGGTACCAATGCCGGCGGTTGCCAGACCCCCGGTATTGCAGTGGGTCAGCAGGCGGCTGCCGGGTTTCACCAGCTCGGCGCCGTGATCGGCAATGCGATCGCACAATTGACGATCTTCTTCCACCAGGCGTAGCGCTTCTTCCACCATTGCCGGCACCCAGTGCGGTTGTGCCAGTGCCAGCTTCATGCGGTCCAGGTTGTTCATCAGGTTGACCGCCGTCGGTCGTGAGGCGCGCAGGGTGATCAGCGCCTGCTCCAGTTCCTCACGCGGTAAGCCGCGCTCTGCCAGCAGAGCCAGTAACAGGCTGGCAGACAGGCCGATCAGCGGCGCACCCCGCACCCGCAAGGTGAGAATATGATCAACCAGCTGTTCCACGCTGTCGCAGGTCCGCCACTGTTTTTCCTGCGGCAAAGCCTGCTGGTCGAGGATCCAAAGTCGGTTGTCGCTCAGGGTCAAACTGGTGGTGTTAAGCGCTTGCATCGGCGGTTAATTCCTTGTTGCGTAGTTATTGCATCTGGAAAGCTATTCTGCCAACATGACTTCCGGATGTATAGACGTCCAAATGCTTTTACGTCTAAAAAAATATAATCGCTGGGTCAGTGAGAAAGTTCAGAGGGGTTGGGAATGTCGCATTATCGTACGTTTACTGCTGCTGATGCCGTTGAGTATGCCCGTCAATATGGGCAGTTAGCCGATCCCCAGGCGTTGGTGAGCGCTGACGAGATTGGTGACGGTAATCTGAACCTGGTGTTCAAGATCCGCGATCGTGATGGTGTGAGCCGGGTGATAGTCAAACAGGCGCTGCCGTATGTTCGATGCGTGGGCGAATCCTGGCCGTTAACCCTGGATCGCGCACGTATTGAAGCGGAAACCCTGTTGATCCATGGCGGTTTTTGTCCAAGGCATACGGTAAAGGTGTTGTATCACGATCCTGAACTGGCGGTGATGGTGCAGGAAGATCTTTCTGATCACCATATCTGGCGCAGTGAGTTACTCAAGGGGCACTATTACCCGTTGGCTGCCGGGCAACTGGCGGAGTATTTGGCGCAAACCCTGTTCCATACTTCTGACTTTTATCAGACCGCGCAGGAGAAAAAAGCGGAGGTTAGTCGCTTTAGTAACCCCGAACTGTGCCAGATCACCGAAGATCTGTTCTTTACCGATCCCTATATTGACCATGAGCGTAATCAGTTTGATCCGGTGCTGTTGCCGCAGGTCCTTGAGCTGCGTGACGATGCGGCACTGAGGCTGGCGGTCGCCGGATTGAAGCATCGTTTCCTGAGCAAGGCGGAAGCGCTGTTGCACGGTGATATCCACAGCGGCTCGGTTTTTGTCGCGGAAGGCAAGCTGAAGGCGATAGACGCCGAGTTTGGTTTCTATGGCCCGATCGGTTTCGACGTCGGTAGCGTATTGGGCAATTTGTTACTGAACTATTGCGGTCTGCCAGGGCTTTTGGGGCCGCGTGACGCCGCTGCCGGGCGCGAGCAGCGCTTGCAGGATGTTCGCGAACTCTGGCTGATTTTTGCCGATCGTTTCCTGGCATTGTGTCACCAACAGACACGAGAACTGGCGCTGGCAGTTCCGGGCTACGCCGAACAGTTTCTGCAACAGGTGTGGACCGATGCGGTTGGTTACTGTGGTAGTGAGTTGATCCGTCGCACCATAGGTCTGGCGCACGTTGCCGATCTGGACAGCATCAGCGATGACGATATGCGTGCCGAATGCCAGCGCAGTGCGTTGAGTCTGGGCCGCGCGCTGATCGTCAACGCGTCGCAAATCGAACATATCGACGCGTTGTTGGCGCGCATCCGCCAGAACGGCTAAGCCTCCTGGATGTGGTGAAAAGGGTGCTCATGGATCCGTCGCTAACAACCAACAGGCGGGGGCAAGCCCCGCCGTTGGGTTGCCTTACCCTTCGGGTTCGTAAGCCAAAATGGCGGCAACCTCCGTGTCTCCCAGTGTGATGCGCAGTTCACATAGAGAACCGCGAGTGATCCACATCAACGCTATCAGCGTGATGCAGATAATCATCAGCCTCAGAACGACCCGTTCCTGCTGCATTTTTGACCTCCTTATCCTTGCCTTGCGGCGGGTAAGAGGCTAACCTGATGTTGTTTGGACATACAGAGTGGCCTCGGGTTGATAATATCGACTCGGGGCCTTTCTCTTTCTATCCGTTACCAAGGCTCCGGACAGAAAGATCCAGAGCACCCATCCGCAGTCTATCCGATTATCCCCAGGGTTAAATTAGCCGTTCTGATAACGTTGCGAAGCTCTGCGCATTTATGGGGATAAATAGAAAAGGGGCGATGATTATCGCCCCTGGGTAAGTCAGTTTATTGCAGTTACGCGGCTTCGGTGTGTTTCTGGCGCTTATCCTGCTTGAGCAACTTTTCCGGCTTACTGGCCGCCAGCGCATCCGGCTCAAAGTCATCCACGTTGATGGAACGCAAACGGCTCTCTTCGGCTTTCACCAGGATCTTCGCTTCGTCGGCGTTAATCTTGCCTTCTTCCAGCGCACGCTGCGCCAGACGATCCAGTCGGGTGAACGGCAGGTTCTTACCGGCCGCCTTGCACAGACGATCGTGGATCGGCTCGGCGGCGATCACGTCAACCAATGCGGCTTCCAGCAGGCCGACCGGGTTATGCTCACTTGGCGTCAGATACTGACCACGACCCAGACGGCTACGGGTGGCGGACGGTTGTTGGATAATCTTGGCCAACTGGTGATCCAGACGGTCAGACGGTGCAGTATGCACGCGGCCTAACGGGAAGATAACCAGACGCATCACGCCGGCGATAAAGCGGTTCGGGAAGTTGCGCAGCAGATCGTCCAGCGCCTGTTCTGCCTGATGCAGACTGTCCTGTACGGCCCAATGTACCAGCGGCAAATCTTCTTTCTGACGGCCTTCATCTTCAAAGCGTTTCAGCGAAGCGGAAGCCAGGTACATTTGGCTGAGGATATCTCCCAGACGGGCGGAAATACGCTCACGGCGCTTCAGGCTGCCGCCCAGTACGCCCATGGAAACGTCCGACAGCAGCGCCAGGTTAGCGCTCAGGCGGTTCAACTGCTGGTAGTAACGACGGGTAGCGTCCTTGGTCGGTGTACTGCTGGTGCGGCCGTTGGTCAGACCCAGCCAGAAGCTGCGTACCTTGTTGCTGCCTACGTGGCCCAGATGGCCGAACAGCAATTTGTCATAGGCGTTCAGGTCGTTATTCTGCGCTGCCGCCATTTCGTCCAGCACATAAGGATGGCAACGGATCGCACCCTGACCGAAGATCATCATGGTACGGGTCAGGATGTTGGCGCCTTCTACCGTGATAGCGATAGGCGCGCCCTGATAGGCACGGGCCAGGAAGTTGGATTTACCCAGCATGATGCCTTTACCGCCGGCGATATCCATTGCATCAATGATTGCCTGCTGGCCGCGGTGGGTACAGTGGTATTTCACGATGGCCGACAGCACGGCCGGTTTCTCGCCCAGCATCAGACCACTGGTGATAAGCGTAGCCGCTGCATCCATCACATAAGTGTTACCGGCGATACGCGCCAGCGGTTCTTCAATACCTTCCATCTTGCCGATCGACAGCTTGAACTGACGGCGGATATGGGCGTATGCGCCTATTCCCAGCGCCATGGACTTCACGCTACCGGTAGAGTTGGAAGGCAGGGTGATGCCGCGTCCTACCGACAGGCATTCAACCAGCATACGCCAGCCCTGACCGGCCATTTTTGGCCCGCCGATGATGTAATCAATCGGGACGAACACGTCATTGCCGCGAGTCGGACCGTTCTGGAACGGCACGTTCAGCGGGAAGTGACGGTTGCCGATTTCAACACCGGGAGTGCTGGTTGGGATCAGCGCACAGGTGATGCCCGGAGATTCGTTGGTGCTCAGCAGGTGGTTCGGGTCATACAGTTTGAACGCCAGGCCCAACACGGTCGCCACCGGTGCCAACGTGATATAGCGTTTGTTCCAGGTCAGGCGCATGCCCAGAACCTGTTCGCCTTGCCACTCGCCCATGCAGACGGTGCCGACGTCCGGAATGGCACCGGCATCGGAACCCGCTTCCGGGCTGGTCAGGGCGAAACAAGGGATCTCGTCGCCGCGCGCCAGGCCTGGCAGGTAATGGTTTTTCTGTTCGTCAGTACCGTAATGTTGCAGCAGTTCGCCCGGACCGAGGGAGTTCGGCACGCCGACGGTGATGGCCAGAATGCCGGAAACACCGGACAGTTTTTGCAGTACGCGTGCCTGAGCATAAGGAGAGAAGTCCAGGCCGCCGTATTCTTTCTTGATGATCATCGCGAAGAAGCGGTGTTCTTTCAGGTATGCCCAAAGTTCCGGCGGCAAATCGGCCAGTTCATGGGTGATCTGGAAATCGTTGGCCATGCGGCAGGCTTCTTCCACCGGACCGTCGATAAACGCCTGTTCTTCGGCGGTCAACTGCGGTTTCGGGTAGTTATGCAGCTTGTTCCAGTCCGGCGTACCGCGGAACAGATCGCCTTCCCACCAGGTGGTCCCGGCTTCGATCGCTTCCTTTTCGGTGGTGGACATTGGCGGCATCACCTTGCGGAACGCGCGCAGCGCCGGTGCAGACAGCAACGAACGGCGCAGTGACGTGACGTTCAGTGGCAGCAGAATAATCGCCAGCGGCAGCAGCATCCAGAAGGTCCACAGACCGATGGCGCCCATGGCGGCGGTGTATGCCAGAAGAATAAGGCTACTGAGGGTGAGGTTCACTCGGTGATAAAACACCACACCAATGAGTGCCAGTAAAACAACAATACTAAGAACCATCATAAGAAGCTCCGAAGTGGCAAGAGGTCTGACCTGTTGTGTGTATGTAATAGGTTTTAGTACAACCCCATATTTTTATCAATGCATTTACAGTTTAATTACAACTTAAGTCACAAACTGACCGCATCAATCATCAAAAACCTCATCGGCGCCTCAACCGGGCTGCTGTTTGACTGACAATGCTTCTCGGTTTTTCCCCGATCCGTTACACTGCGGGGCGGAAGATTGACGATAACAAGAGGTTCCTCATGTACCACGACCTTATTCGTAGTGAACTGAACGAAGCGGCCGATACCCTGGCGAAATTTATCAATGACGACGCCAATATCGACGCGATCCAACGCGCAGCCGTGCTGCTGGCCGATTCCTTTAAAGCCGGTGGGAAAGTCATTTCTTGCGGTAACGGTGGCTCCCACTGTGACGCGATGCACTTTGCCGAAGAGCTGACTGGCCGATACCGTGAAAACCGTCCGGGTTATCCGGCGATTGCCATTTCCGACGTTAGCCACCTGTCTTGCGTCAGCAACGACTTTGGTTACGAGTATGTATTTTCACGCTATGTGGAAGCGGTAGGTCGTGAAGGCGACGTATTGCTGGGTATTTCCACCTCAGGCAATTCCGGCAACATCATTAAAGCCATCGAAGCGGCGCGCGCCAAAGGGATGAAAGTGATCACCCTGACCGGCAAAGACGGCGGCAAAATGGCCGGTTCTGCCGATGTGGAAATCCGCGTACCGCACTTCGGTTACGCAGACCGCATTCAGGAAATTCATATCAAAGCGATCCACATCTTGATTCAGCTGATTGAAAAAGAGATGGTTAAGGCTTAACGGCTTTAGGGGGCATGGCGCCCCGTTAATAATGCACAGGGGCGCAGTTGATCGCGCCCGAATAGACGGTGTCAGTGGGAGTTAAGGAGTGGCTGGCGATGTGTGAATTGCTCGGGATGAGCGCAAACGTACCGACCGATATTTGCTTTAGCTTTACCGGGCTGGTTCAGCGCGGTGGCCGTACCGGGCCACATAAAGATGGTTGGGGCATTACCTTCTATGAAGGGAACGGTTGCCGCACGTTTAAGGATCCCCAGCCGAGTTTCGACTCGCCGATCGCCCGTCTGGTGCAGGAATACCCGATCAAATCCTGCGCGGTGGTATCACATATCCGTCAGGCCAATCGCGGTGAAGTGGCGCTGGAGAATACTCACCCGTTTACCCGCGAACTGTGGGGCCGTAACTGGACCTATGCGCACAATGGCCAGTTGAAAGGCTACCGTCAGTTGGAAACCGGCACTTTCCGCCCGGTCGGCCAGACTGACAGCGAGTACGCTTTCTGCTGGTTGCTGCATCAGCTTTCCCTGAAATACCCGCGTACCCCAAGCCGTTGGCCGCCGGTGTTCCGTTATATCGCTCTGCTGGCGGATCAACTGCGTCAGAAGGGGGTATTCAATATGCTGCTGTCGGATGGGCGCTTTGTGATGGCTTATTGCTCCACCAACCTGTATTGGATCACGCGGCGCGCGCCGTTTGGCAAAGCCACGTTACTCGATCAGGATGTGGAGATTGATTTTCAGCAGCAGACCACACCCAACGATGTGGTCACGGTGATTGCTACCCAGCCGCTGACGGCGAATGAAACCTGGCACAAGATTGCACCAGGCGAATTCGCATTATTTCACTTCGGTGAGCGGCTTGGCCTGAGCGAAGGGATTGGTACTGACAGCGGGAGCCGTGTTTGACGCATACTGCGTCATCTGGCCACTGCTCAGCACGGGTTGACCCAATACGTACTGCCCATTGGCTACGCTGACCATCGGCGGCTGATGGTTTTTGACAAAGTAGTCATAGCCCGGTTTCAGCTGACGCCAGAAGGCGATGTAGCTGGAAGAACTGTGGCGTTTCAGGTTCTTATCGGTCATGCGGAACGGATAGATACTGATATCAATCCGGTTTTGGCCGTAGGCGAACGCAGCTTCGACGTAGCGGTAAATCTCATCCATATAGGTGTTGGTCAT
This sequence comes from Serratia myotis, assembly GCF_027474885.1. Taxonomy (NCBI): domain Bacteria; kingdom Pseudomonadati; phylum Pseudomonadota; class Gammaproteobacteria; order Enterobacterales; family Yersiniaceae; genus Serratia; species Serratia myotis. The sequence goes on from NZ_CP099707.1 coordinate 962,981, forward strand.
CGCATAACAACCAATCGATTTACATTCACCGTGGATCATCAGATAAGCGCCGGAATAGCCCTGTGATTTATCGTAATCATTAGGGAAGCCGATATTGATTGCCCGATAATACTTGCTGTCGGGTTTCAGATGGCGCGCGTCGACGCTATAAAAGCCTTCCGGACTCTTAAAGTCACCTTCACGGCGTTTCGGGCCGAGGCCGCCGGAGAAATTACAGATTTGGAAAGAGTTCACCAGACGGAATTCGTTGCCCATTTTGGCATACAATTCCAGCGTGCGTTCTTCTTTGAAGATCTGAATATAGACCGGTGAACCCACTAATTGCTGCTTAACTACCGGAACCTCGGGAACCTGCTCGCTGGCGCTGCAGGCCGTGATCATCGGCATAGAAAAAAGCATCGCAAACAACAACGCGATTTTGCTCATTATTATTCCTGCTTATATTTATCTGTCGGCTCAATGCAATTGGCCAACATGCCACTGATTATTGTTTTACGGTCTTAAAACACCGCCAGATTACCAGTGTGTTCTTTTTTAGCAATATGCGATGTGTATAAAAAAACTACAAACTTCGATAAAAGTGAATCTATAGGCAGATTTTAACGATTAGTCGCGTAAAACGGCCGAAATTTAATTGTGTTTGCTTGACTCAGGTCACTGCCTGACGCAGAAAAATGTTGTGGAAAATGTTAATATTCCGGCTCGAATAAATGCGCAAAAAATGGACGCAGGAGTTAATCAACGGAATGTACGTTAGCCCATTTTATCAGTGCGAAAGATTTCATGTTGAGCGTGATGCCGTTGCGCTCAACCCAGAGGCTGCTGATGCGGCCTCATCATCCAGGCATCGTCAGTACCAGCCTCTGGGGTCGGTAAGACGTGTGAAACTAACCAACATCGTATAAAACCTATGATTAAAATCAGAAAAGGGTTAGACCTGCCAATTGCCGGAACCCCGGTTCAGGCGATTCAGGACGGCCCAGTCATTCAGCATGTCGCCCTGCTTGGGGAAGATTACGTCGGAATGCGCCCGTCTATGCTGGTGCAGGAAGGCGACAGCGTTAAAAAAGGCCAGGCACTGTTTGAAGATAAAAAGACCCCCGGGGTTTTCTTCACCGCGCCTGCCAGTGGTCGCATTGTGGCCATCAATCGCGGTGAACGACGCGTATTGCAGTCGGTCGTCATTGCCGTTGAAAACGGCGGCGATGATCAATTGGAGTTCGCTCATTTTCCGGTCGCCGAACTGGCGATGCTGCCGCGCGAACAGGTTGAAAGCGAACTGATCGCCAGTGGCCTGTGGACCGCACTGCGCACCCGTCCCTTCAGCAAAACACCGGCACCGGGCACCAGCCCACGCGCCATCTTCGTTACCGCCATCGACAGCCAGCCGCTGGCCGCCGATCCGCAGGTGATCATTTCCGAGCAGTTGACGGCGTTTAACGCCGGGCTGGCGGTCTTGGCTCGCCTGACCGACGGCAAGGTGCACGTTTGTCATGCCGCAGGGGTGAACCTGGGCAAGCAACCCGATGCGCAGGTGACCTATAACGAATTCGCCGGTCCGCATCCTGCCGGGCTGGTGGGCACCCATATTCATTTCCTCGAGCCGGTCAGTTTGAAAAAAACCGTCTGGCATATCGGCTATCAGGACGCGATTGCCATCGGCACCTTGTTCACTACCGGCAAGCTCGATACCCGCCGGGTAGTGGCACTGGCCGGGCCGCAGGTGGAACAGCCGGTACTGCTGCGCACCCGGTTGGGCGCCAGCATCGACGAACTGACCGCCGGCCGTCTGAAAGCAGGCGAGAACCGGGTCATTTCCGGCTCGGTGCTGAGCGGCACCCACGTCGCCGGGCCGAACGCTTACCTTGGCCGTTTCCACTCGTTGGTTTCCGTGCTGCAGGAAGGGCGTGATAAAGAGCTGTTCGGTTGGATTGCCCCATCACCGGATAAATTCTCCATTACCCGCACCACGCTGGGCCACTTCCTGAAGAACAAGCTGTTTGCCTTCTCGACCACGACTCACGGCGGTGAGCGTGCGATGGTGCCGATCGGCAACTACGAGCGGGTAATGCCGCTGGATATCCTGCCGACCCTGCTGCTGCGTGACCTGCTGGCGGGTGACAGTGACAGCGCGCAGGCGCTGGGCTGTCTGGAGCTGGATGAAGAAGATCTGGCGCTGTGCACCTTTGTTTGCCCCGGCAAGTATGAATACGCTCCGGTGCTGCGCGATGTGCTGACCAAGATTGAGCAGGAAGGATAACCGATGGGCCTGAAGAATTTTTTTGAAAAGATCGAGCATCACTTCACTCCGGGCGGCAAGCTGGAAAAGTGGTACCCGCTGTATGAAGCGACCACCACGGTGTTCTACACCCCGGGGCAGGTGACGCGCGGTGCTTCGCACGTGCGCGATGCTATCGATCTGAAACGCATGATGATCCTGGTGTGGCTGGCGGTCTTCCCGGCGATGTTCTGGGGGATGTACAACGTCGGCCAGCAGGCCATTCCGGCGCTGCACCACCTTTACAGTGGCGATCAACTGCAGCAGGTGCTGGCGGGCGATTGGCACTACCGGTTGGCGCAATGGCTCGGGGCATCCCTGGCGGCGGACGCGGGCTGGATCAGCAAAATGGTGCTGGGTGCCTGCTATTTCCTGCCAATTTATGCCGTGGTGTTCCTGGTGGGGGGCTTCTGGGAGGTGCTGTTCGCGGTCATTCGCAAGCATGAGATTAACGAAGGCTTCTTCGTCACCTCGATTCTGTTTGCGCTGATTGTGCCGCCAACGCTGCCGCTGTGGCAGGCCGCGCTGGGTATTACCTTCGGCGTAGTGGTAGCCAAAGAGATATTCGGCGGCACCGGACGCAACTTCCTTAACCCGGCGTTGGCGGGGCGTGCATTCCTGTTCTTCGCTTACCCGGCGCAGATTTCCGGTGACCTGGTGTGGACCTCCGCCGACGGTTTCTCCGGCGCGACTCCGCTGGCACAGTGGAGTGCGGGCGGGGCACACAGCCTGAGCAACGTGGCTACCGGCCATTCCATTAGCTGGATGGACGCGTTTCTTGGCAACATCCCCGGCTCGGTCGGTGAAGTCTCCACGCTGATGATCCTGCTCGGCGGGGCGATAATCCTGTTTGGCCGCGTGGCTTCCTGGCGCATTGTCGCCGGTGTGATGCTCGGCATGATGGCTACCGCCTTCCTGTTCAATTCGATCGGCTCTACCACCAACCCGCTGTTCGCCATGCCGTGGTACTGGCACCTGGTGTTGGGGGGCTTCGCCTTCGGTATGATCTTTATGGCTACCGACCCGGTTTCTGCCTCGTTTACCAACAAGGGGAAATGGTGGTACGGCATTCTGATTGGCGTGATGTGCGTGCTGATCCGGGTGGTCAACCCGGCCTATCCGGAAGGCATGATGCTGGCGATCCTGTTCGCCAACCTGTTCGCGCCGCTGTTCGATTACCTGGTGGTGCAGGCCAACATCAAGCGGAGAAAAGCCCGTGGCGAATGAATCTAAAAACGACAGCATCGGTAAAACGCTGCTGGTGGTACTGCTGCTGTGCCTGGTGTGTTCTGTGGTGGTGGCGGGTTCCGCCGTCGGCCTGAAGTCCAAACAGCAGGAACAGAAGCTGCTCGACAAGCAGCGCAATATTCTCGACGTGGCCGGCTTGCTGCAGCCGAAAATGGAAGGCGAGCAGGTCAAGGCGCTGTTCACCCAACGTATCGAACCGCACCTGCTGGATTTGAACAGCGGTGAGTTTGTCACCGGCAAGGCGACGGCGTTCGATTTGGCTGCGGCCCTGCGTGATGACGCCAAAAGCGTAGCGCTGCCGGCGGCTGACGATCCGGCCGGTATCAAGCGTCGCAGCAATCAGGCGGAAATCTATCTGGTGCGTGACGACAGCGGTGCGGTCAACAAAATCGTGCTGCCCGTCTACGGCACCGGCCTGTGGTCGATGATGTACGCCTTTGTGGCGTTGGATAACGACGGCAACACGGTGAAAGGCATCACTTACTACCAGCAGGGGGAAACTCCGGGACTGGGCGGTGAAGTTGAGAATGCCAGCTGGCGCCAGCAGTGGATCGGTAAAAAGTTGTTTGACGACAACGGCCAACCGGCGATCCGCGTGGTGAAAGGCGGGGCGCGTCAGGGGGATGAACACGGGGTGGACGGCTTGTCCGGTGCCACGCTGACCTCCAACGGCGTGCAGCATACTTTTGACTTCTGGTTGGGCGAGCACGGCTTTGGCCCGTTCCTGCAAAAAGTTCGTGAAGGAGCGCTGAAAAATGGCTGATTCCAAAGAGATTAAACGGGTTCTTTTAGGGCCGCTGTTCGACAACAACCCGATTGCCTTGCAGGTGTTGGGCGTCTGTTCCGCGCTGGCGGTAACCACCAAGCTGGAGACGGCGGTGGTGATGACCATTGCGGTGACGCTGGTCACCGCGTTCTCCAGCTTCTTTATTTCCCTGATCCGTCACCATATTCCGAACAGCGTGCGCATCATCGTACAGATGGCGATTATTGCCTCACTGGTGATTGTGGTCGATCAGTTGCTGCGCGCCTATGCGTTTGAAATCTCCAAGCAGCTGTCGGTGTTTGTCGGCTTGATCATCACAAACTGTATCGTGATGGGGCGCGCCGAGGCGTACGCCATGAAGTCACCGCCGATCGAGAGCTTTATGGACGGCATCGGTAACGGGCTGGGCTACGGGGTGATCCTGGTGTTGGTCGGCTTCCTGCGTGAGCTGTTTGGTTCCGGCAAGCTGTTCGGCATTCCGGTGCTGGAGACGGTACAGAACGGCGGCTGGTATCAGCCGAACGGCCTGTTCCTGCTGGCACCGAGCGCGTTCTTTATCATCGGCCTGCTGATTTGGGCGCTACGCACCCTGAAACCAGCGCAGATCGAAAAGGAGTAATGGCCGATGGAACATTATATCAGCCTGTTTGTACGCGCGGTGTTCGTTGAGAACATGGCGTTGGCGTTCTTCCTGGGGATGTGTACCTTCCTGGCGGTGTCGAAAAAGGTGTCGACCGCCTTTGGTCTGGGTATCGCGGTAACGCTGGTGCTCGGGATCTCCGTACCGGTGAACAACCTGGTCTACAACCTGATCCTGCGCGACGGCGCGCTGGTGGAAGGCGTTGATCTGAGCTTCCTTAACTTCATTACCTTTATCGGCGTGATTGCGGCGCTGGTGCAGATTCTGGAGATGATCCTCGATCGCTTCTTCCCGTCGCTGTACAACGCACTCGGCATTTTCCTGCCATTGATCACCGTGAACTGCGCCATCTTTGGCGGCGTGTCCTTCATGGTGCAACGTGACTACAACTTCGTCGAATCGGTAGTGTACGGTTTCGGCTCCGGCACCGGCTGGATGTTGGCGATTGTCGCGATGGCGGGGATCCGCGAAAAACTCAAGTATGCCAATGTCCCCGCAGGGTTGCGCGGCCTGGGCATTACCTTTATCACCACCGGGCTGATGGCGTTGGGCTTTATGTCCTTCTCCGGTGTTCAGTTGTAAAGGCGGGAAGAATTTATGGAAATTATTTTAGGCGTCGCGATGTTTACCGGCATCGTTATGGTGCTGGTGCTGCTCATCCTGTTCGCTAAGTCCAAGCTGGTGAACACCGGTGACATTGCGGTGGAAGTGAACGGCGATCTGGACAAGAGCTTTACCGCTCCGGCGGGCGACAAGCTGCTGAATATGCTCTCCAGCCAGGGGATCTTTGTTTCGTCTGCCTGCGGCGGCGGTGGTTCTTGCGGCCAGTGTCGGGTGGTGATCAAAGAGGGCGGCGGCGATATCCTGCCGACCGAGCTGTCGCACATCAACAAGCGTGAAGCGAAAGAGGGCTGTCGCCTGGCTTGCCAGGTGAACGTGAAGCAGAACCTGAAAATCGAGCTGCCGGAAGAAATTTTTGGCGTGAAGAAGTGGGAATGCGAGGTTATCTCCAATGATAACAAAGCCACTTTTATCAAAGAGCTGAAGCTGAAAATCCCTGATGGGGAAGATGTGCCGTTCCGCGCCGGTGGTTTTATCCAGATCGAAGCGCCGGCACATGACATCAGCTATGCCGATTTTGAAGTGCCGGACGAATACCGTGGCGACTGGGACAAGTTCAACCTGTTCCGCTACCGCTCAGTGGTGAATGAAACCACGGTGCGCGCCTACTCAATGGCCAACTACCCGGACGAGAAGGGCATCATCATGCTCAACGTGCGTATCGCTACGCCGCCACCGCGTGATCCGGACGTGCCACCGGGCATTATGTCTTCTTATATCTGGTCGTTGAAAGCCGGTGACAAGGTGACCATCTCCGGGCCGTTCGGCGAGTTCTTCGCCAAGGAGACCGACGCGGAAATGATCTTCATCGGCGGCGGTGCCGGTATGGCTCCGATGCGTTCACACATCTTTGACCAGCTCAACCGCCTGAAGTCGAAGCGTAAAATCACCTTCTGGTACGGCGCGCGTTCACTGCGTGAAATGTTCTACGAGGAAGATTTCAACCAACTGCAGGCAGAGAACGAGAACTTTACCTGGCATGTGGCGCTTTCCGATCCGCAGCCTGAGGATAACTGGACGGGTTACACCGGCTTTATCCATAATGTTCTGCTGGAGAACTATCTGCGTAACCACCCGGCGCCGGAAGACTGCGAGTTTTACATGTGCGGTCCGCCAATGATGAACGCCGCGGTGATCAAGATGCTGAAAGATCTGGGCGTCGAAGACGAAAATATCATGCTTGATGACTTTGGTGGCTAAATGCGTGCAAGGGCAATGAAGGGGTTAATGACGACGGTGGCGCTTAGCGCTGCCCTGTTATTGACCGGCTGCGGACCAGAGCAGGTGAATCTCGATGGCAAAACCATGGGGACCTCTTATTCGATCCGCTATGTCACCGGGGACGACACGCCGTCTGCCACCAAAATGCAGGCGGAGATCGACAAGCGCCTGGAGTTGGTGAATGACCAAATGTCCACCTACCGGCCGGGCTCTGAACTGAGCCGCTTCAACGCCAGCCGCGCGGTGGATAAACCCTTCCCGGTATCGGCAGCGACCACCGAGGTGGTGCTGGAGGCGTTGCGTATCAACCGCGTCACCGACGGTGCGCTGGATGTGACCGTCGGGCCGTTGGTTAATCTGTGGGGCTTTGGCCCGGAAGGCCGCCCGGACAAAGTACCGAGCGCCGCCGAGCTGGAGCAACGCCGCGCCTGGACCGGGATCGACAAGCTGTCGGTGCAGGGCAACGCATTGGTAAAGAGCATTCCTGAGCTGTATGTCGATCTTTCCTCGATCGCCAAGGGCTATGGGGTGGATGTGATTGCCCAGTACCTGCAATCGCAGCAGGTTAAGAACTACATGGTGGATATTGGCGGTGAGGTACGGACTCGCGGCCATAACGGTGAGAAAAAACCGTGGCGTATCGCCATTGAACGGCCAACCGCCGGCATGGAGCAGAAGGCGCAGTTGGTGATCCAACCGGGCGAGATGTCGATCGCTACTTCGGGGGATTACCGCAACTACTTCGAGCAGGGCGGCGTGCGTTATTCGCATACCATAGATCCGGTCACCGGCAAGCCGATCCACCACCATCTGGTCTCGGTCACCGTGTTGAGCCCGACCTGTATGGCTGCCGACGGCCTGTCGACCGGGCTGAACGTACTGGGGCCGGAACGCGGCATGGCGCTGGCGAACCTGATGGGGATCCCGGTGTTCATGATTGTGAAAACCGCTAAAGGTTTTGAAGAGCGCTACTCCGAGGCGTTCAAACCCTATTTGAATAAGAGCTGATGAGGTCGCTATGTTGACAGTATTTGTCGCCAGCTTCGTGTTGTTTCTGCTGATTGTCGGCGGGATGTCGTTGGGTTACGTGTTCAAGCGTAAAAGCCTGCAGGGCAGTTGCGGCGGCATTACGGCGCTGGGGATGGATAAAGTCTGCGACTGTCCTGAACCCTGCGATGCCCGTAAAAAGCGTCTGGAAAAAGAGGCGCTGCGCCAGCAGCAGTTGGAAAAACACCGGATCATCTGAATCACAGGGGCGCATGCAGCGCCCCTTTTTACATCAGTTATTTGGCCTTAACGAAGCTCTTTGCTTCGGCCGGTGAGTTGACCATAACCCCATCCACGCCTAGCGCCAGCGCCTGCTGGTATTCCGCCGGTGAGTTGATGCCGAACAGGATGATGTGCGCCGGTCCTTGTGAACGGAAGCAGTCGATCGATTCTTTATCCCAGGTCAGAAACGCCTTGGAGCGCCCTTCACCCAACGTAAATTTCTCCACCACTTCCACTTCACGTTTCAGTTCCAGCCCGTACCAGCGCGGTTGCTGATTGTCTGGCTTCAGCTCACACAGGTGTGACAGGCTGATATTCGCCAGCAGGTCGCGGGTTTCATCGCGGGTCTCAAAACGTTTAATCGCCGGTGGCAGCGCCTGCAGATATTTGGCATCGGTGGAGTACACGCGGGTGCGGTTCAGGCTGTGGGTCTTTTCCAGCGTTGCCAGCAGGGCTTTGCCGAACTGGGCCGGGTTAGCGTCCGGTGATTTGATATCCAGATAGAAATTGACCTTGGGGAAGGCGTTGAGGATCTCATCCAGCCGGGGAATACCAATGCCCTTACCGCGGAACGGATGAGTTTCCCCTTTGGCAAATGACCAACCGGCGTCAACGTTTGCCAGTTGCGCGGCAGTAAAGGCAGAAACCAGCCCCTGCTGATTGGTCAGCGCCTTTAGATCCGAAGGGCGGTACAGCACAATCACCCCGTCTTTGGATTCCTGCAGGGTGATCCAAATGGCATCGGCGCCGTTTTTCAGTGCGGTTTCAATGGCGACGCGGGTATTTTCAGGGGCGTCGGCCGTTCCACCACGGTGAGCGATAATGGCGGGGGCGGCGGTAGCGGCAAGGGATATCAGGGATAAGGCTGAAGCTAATAAATAGACCGATAATGTTTTCATGTAGGGCACCATCCTGTGCGTAGCGTTATTGTTATCAGTAAGCGCGGCGGTTAATTTGCCACAGCGTACTATTGAAAAATTACGCTTTTTTAACAAGTCGAAGATAATTGGGTGAAACCCTGTTTTCTCCGAGTGGAGCCGAGGCTTGAGCTTTCCATTGTTGCCTGTATACTTATACAGTGTTATTGGAGGCGATATGCGTAAAATCATTCATGTCGATATGGACTGCTTCTTCGCGGCGGTAGAAATGCGCGACGATCCCAGCCTGCGCGATATTCCATTGGCGATCGGCGGCAGTGCCGACCGGCGTGGGGTGATCAGCACCGCCAACTATCCTGCCCGTCGCTATGGCGTGCACAGTGCGATGTCGACGGCGATGGCGCTCAAGCTTTGCCCACACCTGAAACTGCTGCCCGGCCGCATGGCGGCGTATAAAGAAGCCTCGCAGCATATCCGTGAAATCTTTGCCCGTTACACCCCGTTGATTGAGCCACTGTCACTGGATGAAGCCTATCTGGACGTGACCGACTGCAGCCAGTGCAACGGCTCGGCGACGCTGATCGCCGAACAAATCCGCCAGACTATCTCCGATGAACTCAACCTCACTGCCTCTGCCGGTATCGCTCCGATCAAGTTCCTCGCCAAGATTGCCTCAGAGCTGAATAAACCGAACGGACAATACGTCATCACGCCGGCGCAGGTGCCGGCGTTTTTACAGCAGTTGCCGCTGAGTAAAATTCCCGGCGTGGGCAAAGTGACGGCCAAACGGCTGGAGGACGTGGGGCTGATCACCTGTGCCGACGTGCAGCAGTATGATCTGGTGTTGCTGTTAAAGCGCTTCGGCAAATTTGGCCGGGTCCTGTGGGAGCGTTGTCAGGGGATCGATCTGCGTGAGGTCTCGCCAGAGCGGCTGCGTAAGTCGGTGGGGGTGGAGCGTACGCTGGCGGAAGATATTCATGACTGGGAAGATTGTGAAACACTGATTGTCGACAAGCTTTATCCCGAGCTGGAACTGCGGTTGCGTAAGGTGAAACCGGATCTGCACATCGCCCGACAAGGGGTAAAATTCAAGTTTCAGGATTTCCAGCAAACCACCCAGGAACACGTCTGGCCGGTACTGAATAAAGACGATTTGATCAACGTGGCGCGGCAGGTCTGGCGTGAGCGGCGTGAAGGACGCGGGGTGCGACTGGTCGGGTTGCACGTGACGTTACTGGATCCGCAGCTGGAACGGCAACTGCTGCTGCCCTGGGAATAACAAAGGCGCAAATATTTGCGCCTTTGGTTTAATCACTAAATCATCTGTAATATTACGCGCGCTCTGGGATGGCCTTCAGCAGTGCGGTCAGTAACTTCCAGTACAGACCCACGCTTTCGATATGCACCTGCTCATCCGGCGAGTGTGGCCCGGTGATGGTTGGCCCAATCGACACCATATCCATATTCGGGTACGGCTTTTTGAACAGGCCGCATTCCAGACCGGCGTGGATCACCATGATGTTCGGCGTCTTGTTGAACAGGTCCTGATAGATCTCGCGCACCAGATGCATGACCGGTGAGTCTGCGTCCGGCTGCCAGCCTGGGTAGCCGCCTTTTGGTGCGACCTTGGCGTTGGCCAACTGGCCCAGTGCGGTCAGCATGCCGACCACGTAGTCTTTACCGCTGTCGATCAGCGAGCGGATCAGGCAGATGATTTCTGCTTCGCTGTCGCTGGTGGTAACCACGCCCACGTTCAGTGAGGTTTCCACCACGCCTTTCACCGCGTCGCTCATGCGGATCACACCGTTTGGCGTACCGTTCAGCAGTGCCACAAAACGCTGTTGGCTGTCGGCAGTCATCGCCTGAGAGGTGCTGGTGACAGGCTCCAGCAGCACGGTGATGTTCTTCTCTTTGGCCGCCAGCTCGTTTTGCAGGGTCGCCAGGAACGCCTGGCTCAGCGCTTTCAGCGCATCGGCTTTCTCGGCCGGTACGGCAACCACCGCAGAGGCCTCACGCGGGATAGCATTACGCAGCGTGCCGCCGTTCAGATCCAGCAGGCGCAGGTTCAGCTCAGCGCTATGATCGAACAGGAAGCGTGCCAGCAGTTTGTTGGCATTGCCCAGCCCGACGTGGATATCCGCGCCAGAGTGGCCGCCTTTCAGGCCTTTGAGCGTCAGTTTCAGGGTTTGATAACCGGCAGGCACGGCTTCGCGCTGCAGCGGCAGGGTGGTGATAAAATCAATACCCCCGGCGCAACCCATGTAGATCTCGCCTTCCTCTTCGGAGTCGGTGTTGATCAGGATATCCGCCTGCAGCCAGTTCGCCTGCAGGCCGAATGCGCCGTCCATGCCCGCTTCTTCGGTCATGGTCAGCAGCACTTCCAGTGGACCGTGCTCGACGCTGTCGTCAGCCAGCACGGCCAGCGCGGAAGCCATACCGATACCGTTGTCGGCACCCAGCGTGGTGCCGCGGGCTTTGATCCACTCGCCGTCAATGTACGGCAGGATCGGATCCTTGGCGAAGTCGTGCACGGTGTCGTTATTTTTCTGCGGCACCATATCCAGGTGCGCCTGCAGGGCGACCGGTTTGCGGTTTTCCATGCCTTTGGTGGCAGGTTTACGCAGCAGGATGTTGCCTACATGGTCACGCTCGGCGTGCAGGTGTTTCTCTTTGGCCCACTCGAGGATGTGCTGTGCCAGCGCTTCTTCATGATAAGAAGGATGCGGAATAGAGCAGATTTTGGCAAAAATATCCCACAGCGGCTGTGGCGAAAGTTGAGACAATTCAGACACTATAAGTCTCCTGTAACAGCATTCTCGGCAATGCGGGAATGCCGCTCGGTTAGGGTTAGGGGCATCTGTGCTTCGTGGCACGATCTCCAGAGAATATCACTTTCTTCCGGGCGGTGCCCGTGCCGTATTGCGCTGTTTAAGCGCTTGATCACACTAGTTTGATGCGTCATTGCTCATTTATGCAGCATCAATCACCAGACGAAATACTTATGATTTCCAAGGTACAACTGGTATTTGGTGCGTCCAGTCTTTATAATCTCGCGCAACCTTTTTTCCCCTGATTACTGAGTAAGCCGCACCACTGCTGGCTGGGACACCATTCTATGAGCGAAAAATACGTTGTTACCTGGGACATGCTGCAAATGCAAGCGCGCAAACTGGCTCACCGCCTGCTGCCTGTTGAACAATGGACTGGCATTATTGCCGTAAGCCGCGGCGGTCTGGTACCGGCAGCGTTACTGGCGCGTGAGCTGGGTATTCGCCATGTAGATACCGTCTGCATCTCCAGCTATGACCATGACAACCAACGCGAAATGAAAGTGCTCAAGCGCGCCGAAGGCGACGGTGAAGGCTTTATCGTGATCGACGATCTGGTGGATACCGGCGGCACCGCCAAAGCGATCCGTGATATGTATCCGAAAGCGCATTTCGTCACCATCTTCGCCAAGCCGGCAGGTCGCCCGCTGGTTGATGACTATGTGGTTGATATCCCACAGGATACCTGGATCGAGCAGCCATGGGACATGGCGGTGACCTTCGTGCCACCGATCGGCGGCCGTTAAGCTAGCCACGCTGCTTCACCAAAACGCCCGGTTCTGCCGGGCGTTTGCGTTATTTTGCTTTATCGCTCCAGAGTTAGGTACACTACCTCCAGTTGATTAGGCTGTTTGCGGCCTATTACCAGATTTACGGAGGCTGTTGTTACCATGGCACAAGCCAACCTTTCTGAAATCCTGTTCAAACCCTCATTTAAACACCCTGAGACCTCAACTCTGGTACTGCGCGCGCGCAACAAAGTCAGCGCCGATCTGCATTCCACACTGGAAGGCGACACCGTCAGCAATTGGTACCGTATGCTCAACCCGCTGTTGTGGGCCTGGCGCGGTGTTGATCCGATCGAAATCAACGAAGTGCTGGCACGCATTGCGGTCGCGGATGTGGAACACACCAACGACAAATGGCTGGATACCGTGATCGGTTACCGTAACGGCAACTGGATCTACGAGTGGGTGCATCAGGGCATGCTCTGGCAACAGCGTGCGCTGGAACAACAGGATCCGCTGATTGGCGGCCAGTACTGGCTTAACGCCGCCAACTTTTACAGCATTGCCGGCTACCCGCACCTGAAAGGCGACGAGTTGGCCGAGCAGGCGGAGTCGTTGTCCAACCGGGCTTACGAAGAGGCCGCGCTGTTATTGCCATACCAGTTGAAAGAGCTGGAATTCCGCATTGAAGGCGGCAGCAGCATTACCGGCTTCCTGCATTTGCCGGAGAAGGGCGAAGCGCCGTTCCCGACGGTCTTTATGTGCGGCAGCCTGGATACCCTGCAGACCGACTATCACCGCCTGTTCCGCGATTATCTGGCACCGCAGGGCATCGCCATGCTGACCATTGATATGCCTTCCATCGGTTCTTCTTATAAGTGGAAGCTAACCCAGGATTCCAGCTTTCTGCATCAGCAGGTGCTGACCCAATTAGCCTCAGTGCCGTGGATTGACCATCAGCGCGTCACCGCGTTTGGCTTCCGCTTTGGTGCCAATGTGGCCGTCCGGTTAGCCTATCTGGAGCCACAGCGGCTACGGGGCGTGGCCTGCCTGGGGCCGGTGGTGCATCGCCTGCTGTGCGACATCAACACCCAGAAGAACGTGCCGGACATGTATATGGACGTGCTGGCCAGCCGGATGGGCATGGCCAACGCTTCGGACCATGTGCTGAAGGTCGAGCTGAACAGCTATTCGTTGAAAAATCAGGGGCTGTTGGGCCGCCGCTGCCCGACGCCGATGCTGGCCGGTTACTGGGATCAGGATCCGCTCAGCCCGAAAGAAGAGGCGCAGCTGATCGCTTCATCCTCGATGGACGGCAAATTGATCGCCATACCGCGCAAGCCGGTGTACAGCAGTTTTCACAAGGCGCTGCAGCAAATGTCTCATTGGATGAAAGATAAAATGCGTTAAATAGTTGCTAAATTTTAACAATTTGTTAAAAAGAATGGTCTACATTGAGGAGCTTAAGAATGACGTTACCGAGTGGTCACCCTAAAAGCCGACTAATGAAACGTTTCGCCAGCTTGGGGCCGTATCTGCGTGAAGGGCAATGTGAGAACGACCGTTTTTTCTTTGATTGTTTAGCCGTCTGCGTCAATGTTAAGCCTGCTCCAGAGCTGCGAGAGTTTTGGGGTTGGTGGATCGAACTGCATGCTGAAGATACGCGTTTCACCTACGCCTATCAGTTTGGCCTGTTTGATAAGAAAGGGCAGTGGACGCCGGAAAAGATTAAAGATACTGAAGTAAAAACCAAGCTGGAAACCACCCTGCGTGATTTCCATCGTCGTCTGGGTGATCTGCTGACCACCATGGAGCTGACGCTTGAACCGGCCCCTGATTTCAAAGAAAAATTGATTAAACTTTCCGCCTGACCCCGTTTGACCGCAAGTATTCTGCTGATTTCGCGTTGTGCCTGTTGGCATAACGCGTCTCTCCTGTTACAAAGTCCTTTGCACTATTCTTCTCATCTTACACGGCAGAAACACTATGAACGGCAGCCAGACACTGGTTGTGAAATTGGGCACCAGCGTGTTGACCGGCGGATCGCTGCGTCTTAACCGTGCCCATATTGTCGAACTGGTTCGCCAGTGCGCACAACAGCATGCAGCGGGTCACCGCATCGTTATCGTCACCTCTGGCGCGATTGCCGCCGGGCGCGAGCATTTGGGCTACCCCGAACTCCCCGCCACCATCGCCTCCAAGCAGTTACTGGCGGCGGTCGGGCAGAGCCGGTTGATCCAACTGTGGGAGCAACTGTTCTCCATCTATGGCATCCACGTCGGGCAGATGTTGCTGACGCGCGCCGATCTGGAAGACCGCGAACGCTTCCTCAACGCGCGTGACACCATGACGGCGTTGCTGGACAACCGTATCGTGCCGGTAATCAATGAGAATGACGCGGTTGCGACCGCAGAAATCAAGGTGGGCGACAACGACAACCTGTCGGCACTGGCGGCGATCCTGGCCGGGGCCGATAAACTGTTGTTGCTGACCGATCAGCAGGGGCTGTACACCGCCGACCCACGCAATAACCCGCAGGCAGAGCTGATCCGTGAAGTGCACGGCATCGACGACGCACTGCGAGCCATCGCCGGCGACAGCGTCTCCGGCCTGGGTACCGGCGGCATGGGCACCAAGCTGCAAGCCGCCGACGTGGCCTGCCGTGCCGGTATCGACGTGATCATCGCGGCCGGCAGCAAGCCGGGCGTAGTGAGTGATGTGATTGAGGGCAAACCGGTGGGCACCCGTTTCCACGCGCTGGAAACCCCATTGGAAAACCGCAAACGCTGGATCTTCGGCGCACCCCCGGCCGGTGAGATCACCGTCGACGACGGTGCGGTCGACGCCATTATGGCGCGCGGCAGTTCACTGCTGCCGAAGGGCATTCGCGAAGTCAAAGGCGATTTCTCCCGTGGTGAAGTGATCCGCATCCACAACCTGACGGGGCGCGATCTGGCGCACGGCGTCAGCCGTTATAACAGCGACGCGATGCGCATGATTGCCGGTCACCACTCGCAGGAAATCAGCGAAATTCTCGGTTATGAATACGGCCCGGTGGCAGTACACCGCGACGATATGATTGTCAGCTAAGGAGTGAGCATGCTAGAGCAGATGGGGAAGGCCGCCAAGCAGGCCTCCTGGCAACTGGCGGTGCTGAGCACGGCGAAGAAAAACCAGGTGCTGTCGGTCATTGCCGACAGACTGGAAGCCGAAAGCGAAGTGATTTTACAGGCTAACGAACAGGACATGGAACAGGCACGCGCCAGCGGGATGACCGAAGCGCTGCTCGATCGCCTGTTACTGACCCCGGCACGCCTGGCGGCGATCGCCAATGACGTGCGTCAGGTATGCCGCCTGAACGACCCGGTCGGCCACGTATTGGACGGCAGCCTGCTGGACAGTGGCTTGAAGCTGGAACGCCGCCGGGTACCGCTCGGGGTGATTGGCGTGATTTATGAAGCACGGCCAAACGTCACCATCGACGTCGCCAGCCTGTGCCTGAAAACCGGCAACGCGGTGATCCTGCGTGGCGGTAAAGAAACCCACCACACCAATCAGGCGACGGTGAAGGTGATACAGCAGGCGCTGGAACAGTGCGGCCTGCCGGCAGCGGCGGTACAGGCGATTGAAAGCCCGGATCGCGCCCTGGTGAATGAACTGCTGCGCCTGGATCGCTACGTCGACATGCTGATCCCACGCGGCGGCGCGGGCCTGCACAAACTGTGCCGCGAACAGTCGACCATCCCGGTGATCACCGGCGGTATCGGCGTTTGCCATACCTACGTGGATGACAGCGTGGATTTCGACAAAGCGCTGACGGTGATCGAGAACGCCAAAATTCAACGCCCAAGCGCCTGTAACTCGCTGGAGACGCTGCTGGTGAATCGCAACATCGCCGCAGAGTTCTTACCTGCCTTGAGTACGCGAATGGCGGCGGTCGGCGTCACCCTGCACGCAGCGGAGAACGCCATGCCGCTGTTGCAAGACGGCCCGGCAACGGTGGTGGCGGTAGCGGCGGAAGATTACGACGACGAATGGCTGTCGTTGGACTTGAACGTGGCGCTGGTGGATGACATCGATCAGGCCATCGACCATATTCGCACCCACGGCACCAGCCATTCCGACGCGATCCTCACCCGTTCACTGAGCAGCGCCGAGCACTTCGTGCGTGCGGTGGACTCCAGCGCGGTGTACGTCAACGCCAGCACCCGCTTCACCGACGGCGGCCAGTTCGGCCTGGGCGCAGAAGTGGCCGTCAGCACCCAGAAACTGCACGCCCGCGGCCCAATGGGCCTGGATGCACTGACCACCTACAAGTGGATCGGTTATGGTGATGATTTGGTTCGTAGCTAAGTTTTAGTTCGGTGTTTCAAAAATGCAGGGGCGCAGTTCATTTGGACTGTGCCCTTTTTGTATTTTGTTTTCAGTTCGATGGGGAGTTCCTGCATTTCTATGGTTGATGAAAAGTTGGTCGACACCATTTTTATTATTGAATTATTTATCACAGAACTATTTTCAATACGGAATCATTCAAAAAATAAATGTATTAATTAAAATACCAAATGAATATTAATGATTTTTTGGTAGTGTGCACTCAATTCATCATGCTTTACGTGCTAATAATTGGTATTAATAAAAATATAATTTTATATTTAAATGGGGTTTTTATATTACTGGCGGTGTTAGAAGAAACTAATTCAGTTCATCACTGATTTAACGAACACTTCACACCTTGACTACAAACTATTGCAGAGTGGGTAAAATGATGTAGAGTAATGTCAATAAGATTACTCTTTGTTTAATAAGAAATAATAACCACTTTAAACTATTAATATTATTGGGTAATGTCAATGTGGAAAAAAAGGATTGAAAAAAAACTGTGTTCGGAATGGGTTATCCGAAACACACTCTATTGGATGACTGCGTACACACAGTGGCACCTTGAAGATGAGGGCTCAGAGTGGGTGATAACCATAAACTCGCCAGGCCAAGAATTTGAATTCGAAAGACTTCTTAATGACTACACACTTAGGGAGTTGCTTCAAAAAAAAACGGGTCACATCAAATCATCAATTATAGATAACGTCTTGAGTAGTATAGATGCGAGGTTGGCAGAATGAAGCTTATGCCGTTCAACTTTGACAGGTTAAACGATGATACGGTTTTCATTAGCAACTTAGCGGGATTTCATAAGTTCATTACCACTGAAAATTTTTTCCAGCTAGCTGAGTATTCGACCACTGCGGATCAGGTTTTCAATGATTCTTTAGAGAGCAAATTGTTCATTTCTGGAGATACTGAACAGCCGTTTACAGCTTCAGTTTTGAGTTCCGGCTTTGCAAAGCGGGTTATGAGTGACTTGGCTGTAAATCCGATTTTTATGATTGTTCCAACGCTAAGATGTGATCATACCTGTAAGTATTGCCAGGTAAGTCGAGCTGCCGTTGGTGCAAGTGATTATGATCTTGATCCGAACCTAATTCCTATAATAATAAGAAAGATCAAAAGATTATCGTCAGCCCCATACAAAATAGAAGTGCAGGGCGGGGAGCCTCTTCTTCGATTTGACCTTGTTAAATCAATCTACGAGCAGTGCGAACAGGACCTAGGAGACGACGCCTTCGAGATGGTGATTGCCACGAGTTTGTCCTTGTTAGAGCCATCAATTCTCTCTTGGGTCAAAGAGCGCAATATTACTTTCTCTGTATCGTTGGATGGTGGTGAGGGCATCCATAACAAAAATCGTATTCTGACCGGCAGAAAATCACATTCCAAAGCCGTTGACGGTATCCGTAGAATTAAGAACGAGTTGGGGAAAAGTCGAGTATCTACGGTAACCACTGTGACGAAAGAGCTTATTAGAAATCCGTCTTCTATCATCGATGCTCACTTAGAATTAGGATTGACTGATATTTTTGTCAGGCCGGTAAGCCCGTATGGATTTGCACATAAAGATGATTTTTCTTTCTCTATGGCTGAGTACTATACGTTTTATGAAAAACTTATAGAAGATATTGTAAGACGTAATAAAAATGGGATCCCTGTTGTTGAACATTCGGCAGCGATACATCTGAAGCGAATTTTTAATCCAGGGTTCAGTGGTTACGCTGATCTGAAATCGCCCAGCGGTGTTGTCCTGAATTGTATCCTCTTTAACTATGATGGCCGTGTGTATGGCAGTGATGAGAGTCGGATGTTGCAGAAGGTTAATGGAGAAGTAGATTTTAGTGCAGGTAAAGTCACTAACATGTCATTTTCGAAAAGTGACTACTATCGAACAGTCTTGGCATCATCATTTAATTTCACATTACCTGGGTGTGATGTCTGTGCTTATCAACCCTTCTGTGGGTCTGATCCCTGCCAAAACATAAGTATGCAAGGAGAGCCTGTCGGCGACAGGAGTAAATCAACGTTTTGTCAATACCATAAAGGTATGTTCAGATTTTTGATGGGTAAACTTGCAGGCGGCGGTGATGTAGCAGATATTTTGAAGGGATGGGCTTATGTCTGAGGTGATAAGGAACGATATTTTTAGATATAAAAGTGAAAATATTGTGCCCCCGGGATTCTATCAGTTATATAAGACTAAGCCAGAAAACCCAAGGTTCTACCTACCTAATTTGTTAGTAAGCTCAGGCACGTCTGAGAAGGAGTTGTTTCCTTATTACGCAGCCTGTATTGAGAGTAAAAGCCTTTTTAATGCAATTGAGGATGGTGATGTAGCTATTGTTAATAATGGCAACATGCTCAGGGTGATTCTTTCTCGTAAAGCTAATCACAATACTGTTCTTGTCACCGAACGATGCAACAATCTTTGTACGTTCTGCTCGCAACCGCCAAAAAAAGGTAATGATGATTGGTTGCTGACTCAATCAGCTCTAGCCATTGCTGCATTTAATCTTGATGGT
Source organism: Serratia myotis (assembly GCF_027474885.1). Classification (NCBI taxonomy): domain Bacteria; kingdom Pseudomonadati; phylum Pseudomonadota; class Gammaproteobacteria; order Enterobacterales; family Yersiniaceae; genus Serratia; species Serratia myotis. The sequence continues at coordinate 982,366 of NZ_CP099707.1, forward strand.
GTTGTGGGAATTAGTGGTGGCGAGCCTTTACTGTATGGTACTAGTTTTCTGGATTTTCTGGATTTTATCGTTGAAAACTCCCCTGAGACTTCATTGCATGTACTTACTAATGGGAGAGCATTTGCAGACAGTTCCTTTGCCCGGGAAGTGAAGTTGCGATGTGAACACGTAAATATCACTTTTGGTATCCCACTGTATTCATCACGAAAAATAATTCACGACCAACTTGTTGGCAGTGATGGAGCCTTCAACGAAACAGTTTGCGGGTTGATAAATGCAGGGAATTTGGGTATTAATATTGAGTTGAGAATAATTCCTACAAAAGGAAATTATCAAGATCTACCTCACATTATTGAGTATGTTGGCCGCATTTTTTCCAATGTGAATCAAATCTCCATTATGGGACTAGAGCCAATTGGGTGGGCAAGAAAGAACTGGCCTGAAATATTTATCGAGCACAATGAGTTATCTAGTTATTTATCAGAGTCGGTAGCGGTAGCATCTAGGTCAGGACTTGATGTGTTGATTTTTAATTATCCACTTTGTCATCTACCCGACGATCTACGGCATTTCTCTGTTCAATCGATTTCTGATTGGAAAAACTTCTACCCAGAAGAGTGTGATCCATGCAGTAAAAAGCTTGTTTGCGCTGGTTATTTCAGCTCTTCAAAAGGACGATTTCATCAAGCTCCGAGACCAATATTATGAAAAAATTTAATTTTGCTGCATTACTCCCAGGACTTTTTGCTCTAAATAACTCTGTATGGGCAAGCGACTCGGCTAAAGAGATTGGGGATATCTCAAATATGTCCCTAAACGAGCATGATCTTATTCTGGCTCCTTTGAATACTGATATTCCTTTCTATATCGCAGGGCATCGTAGTCATAGCTCTCATAGAAGCCATAGTTCACATCGATCTTCTTCCGGTGGCGGTTATTACAGCTCGCCTTACTATCCAAAAACGACAAGCTCGCCTTCGAGTACTCGTAGTACAACGTCTTCATCGTCGAACTCTGGTTCAACTACATCCTCATCTGTTCGCTCTCTCAGTTCAAGCAATGGATCATCAACAACCGGGGCTTCTAGGGTAGCTGGCACAAACTCAACAATGGGAACAGTGTCAGCTGATAAAGAAAAACGGCGTCGGCTGATAATGAGGGTTCAGTTCGCGTTGTTCGATAAAGGTTATTATGACGGCGTCATTGATGGTGTTATGGGACCGGCGACAAGGTCCTCTATAAGAACATACCGAGTTAATAAAGGACTACCACTCCCGATATCTGAGACGCTTGATACGCAACTGCTAAATTCACTTGGTGTATTGGCACGGTGATTCTATTTTTTCCATGCCCCCTGCGGAGATATGGCCTTCAAGATACTCTGAACCTGTGGGTGAGTCGTAATTGAACAACGTTTTAAAATTTGGGGCCAGGGCAGTAAAAACCACCCGAAGCCCCCAGTATTACCCATCTATATTCCCGTTGTTTCTTAACCATAAGATGTTTGCGTTGTTCTTTAGTCATCGCCTTGTTGGAGCTGGAAATAACGCAGTTATATTCTTTTCCTTTATTAATGACCATAAAGGTGCTGACCGGGTTTTTAAAATCTTTGTCGATGGTGAAATAAACATAGTCCTGCGGTAAAGAACTTGGTTTGAACGCGCCAAACGCATAAACCCCTTCCATGCCGAGTGCAGATAAATCAATCGTCAGTTCCATCGGTTGCGTAGCCATCGGGGATGGCAGCATCGATTTCGCCGACATCATCATCGAGCTGGGGTTAACGGTATATTCGCTGGTGACTTTCATCCCGACATACTTGGACGTCGGCATCGAAAGCTCTTTCATACAGGCCGCGTCGTGCTTGGGCGCGGGGCTGCCATTCTCTTGCACGGCATGCACGTGTTCCAGGGTAACCGTCTCTTTGCCGGTCATCGGTTGTTTGCTGTCTGCTGCATGTGCCATACCCGCCATTGCGAGGGCGGCAACCGTAGGTAAAATAACGCCAGTCATTATTTTCATTACTTTGCTCCTGACTTTTATGTTTGGAAAAGTAATATTAACTTTCCCGTGTGTGTAGCCGATGGAATTTAATTAATGAAATCATGGGTGCACCGCATCGCCTTGTGTGACCACAGGGCATGACAGAGCTCTCCTGAAAAGTAACTGGCGTTTTTTAAGATGAATATAATGAGTGGTTAATAATATTGGTTGCGGATCTTCGTCAGCCCGTGGGCTTATAATTTGTATGAATAACCTTAGTCAATAAACGGAATAGATACAACTCGCCGGATGCGAATTTATTTTTAATCGCCATAAACTATGAAAACAATAAGCCAATGGATTATATCTATTGGCCTATATATACATGCTTATTATTACACTATGGGGTCTTGTCACCTTTAGCTAAGGCTTTTTCAGCCATGGCAGCATACGCACCAGCGCATTGTCCTTCACGAGGTAGTGATGGAACAGCGCCGCTGCGGCATGTAGCCCAATCAGCCAATAGCCGAAGGCTGCCAGCGTCTTGTGCCAGCCGATAATCATCCGCGCCTGTGGCCGGTCGGCGACTTCGGCAAAGGGCATCGGCAGGCCAAACAGAAACCACTCTTTACCGCCCAGATAGCGGGAATAAACGCCCAGCACCGGTAGCGTCAGCAGCAACAGATAAATCAGGCTGTGCACCAGATGGGCCGCGCCGGTTTGCCATTTAGCCGGTTTCGGGTTGATGGCGGGGCTGGTGTGGCGCCAGCGCAGCAACAGGCGGGCGATCATCAATACAAATACCGTCACGCCACAACTGAAGTGGGTCACCACCAGCACGTACCACAGCGGGGTGCCTGGCACGCTAAAGCCTCTCAGCTCAATCGTCGTACAGGTCACGACCAACAGGATCGCCACCAGCCAGTGCAGGCGGATCTGCATCGGCATATAAGAGTTCTGCACCGGGTTGCCTTCGAATGTTAAATCACAGTGCTGATGAGAGTAACCAAATGTTACAAGAGAGGAAAGCGCCGGATGTGAATATCATCCGGCGCTTGGTGTTACTCAGTCGACCTTGGCTTTGGCGAAGTCACTGCCGTTAACGTCAACTACATAGCCGCTGACGTTGCTGCGGGTGGCGTAAAACACCTTGCCGTTAGCCAATGGCAGCAGTGGTACCTGTTTGGCAAAAATCACCTGCGCCTGCTGATAAAGCTTGGCGCGTTCGGCCGGGGCACTGACCAAAATTGCCTGATGGATCAGCTTGTCATAGCTGCTGTCGCACCAGCGGGACACGTTGGCACCGGTCTGTACGCCAGCGCAGTTGAGCAGCGTGGCGAAGTTGTCCGGGTCGCCGTTATCCGACATCCAGCCATACAGCGCGCTTTGCTGTTCCCCTTTACGCAGCCCGGCCAGGTATTGGCCCCATTCCCAGGTGACGATTTTGGCTTTCACGCCCACTTTCGCCCAGTCGCTCTGGATCATCTCGGCGATGCGTCGTGAATTAGGGTTGTAAGGTCGCGCCACCGGCATTGACCAGATGTCGGTCTCAAAGCCTTTTTCCAGCCCGGCCTGTTTGAGCAGTTCACGCGCTTTCTCCGGGTTATAAGCGTATTCCGGCAGCTTGTCGTTATAGCCCAGCATACCCGGCGGCAGGATCGAGTTGGCCGTGGTGCCGCTTTCCTTGAACACCGCCGCGACGATGGCCTTTTTGTCCACCGCATAGCTCAGTGCCTGGCGTACCAGCACATTATCAAACGGTTTCTTCTGGGTATTGAATGCCAGATAGCCGACGTTCAGGCCGTTGATATCGTGCAATTGCAGGTTTTTGTCGCTCTTGATGGCGTCAAACTGCTCGGCCAGCGGGGCAGGGATGATCTGGCACTCGTTGGTTTTCAGTTTGGCCAGCCGGGTTTGCGGGTTCGGCGTGATGGAGAAGATAAGGTGCTTGCTGGCCACCTCGCCCTGCCAGTAATGCGGGTTGGCGATGTAGCGGATCAGCGAATCCTGTTTGTACTGTTGCAGCGCGAATGGACCAGTGCCGATCGGCCAATTGTCGACATACTCCGGCGTGCCTTTTTTCAGCATGGCGTCGGCATATTCGGCGGACAGGATCGACGCGAAGTCCATGGTCCAGTCCGCCAGAAACGCGGCGTTAGGCTGGCTGAGGGTAAAGCGCACGTGGTCGTTATCCACCGCTTCCACTTTGGTGATCAGCTTGTCCAGCCCGGTATCGGTAAAGTACTCGTAGTTGCCGCCGGACACCTTGTGATACGGATTATTGGCATCTTTTTGACGCATCACGGTGAACACCACGTCCTCGGCGTTAAAGTCACGTGTTGGGGTGAAGTACTTGTTGCTGTTGAATTTCACGCCCTTGCGCAGTGTAAAGGTGTAGGTCTTGCCGTCCGGGCTGATGGTCCACTCGGTTGCCAGTGAGGGAGCGGGGGTTTTATCGCTTTCACGCAGCGTCAACAGGCGGTTATACAGCACCTGCGAGGTGGCGATAAAGGTGGTACCGGAGCTGGAAAGCTGCGGGTTGAAAGACTCCGGTGAGGCCACGGTGCAGTAGACCAGGGTATCGCTGGCGGCCAGGGCATTGCCCGCCGTCAACAGGCCGGTTCCCGCCAATAACAGACCCACAGTGCTTGGTTTTAAACGCATAAAATGGATGGCTCCCTCAGGTTGAATGAGGACACTGCCGCCGCTGTGGCATTCAGGCAGCCCTCAGTTTAAATATAAGTGATTGATAGAGGATATGGGAACTGGTGCTTGATGATTGATCGAGTCGTCAGGTTAACACCGCCGTCAGTTTAGCCAGGGAAATTGTATGCTTAGGTAAATAACCCCGATTTTTCGGCTGTCTGACAAAAATGTTATCAACGGGTCATTTTGGGGTCAGTAACCCCCGCTTAGAATCACCTCACCAGGCAGAATCGGGTCTGGTCAATCCAACGAGGTGGTTATTATGAAAGCAACTAAATATGTTATGGCGGCTCTACTCCTGGCTGTGGCTTCAACCAGCAGCTTTGCGGCCAGCAGCGTTAGCTCTGAGCAGGGGCTGACCAAAATCGGTGTGGTATCCGCCAGCGGTGCGCTGACGCTCTCCGGTCTGGAGAACAAATTGGCGAAAAAAGCCGACGAGGCCGGGGCCAGTTCCTACCGCATTATTGCTGCCAGCGGGGGCAACAAACTGCACGGCGTGGCGGTGATTTACCAATAATGGTCGCGACATTGCGTTCAATCGGGGCGGTACTCGCCACTGCCGCCCCAACAACCCCGTTTTTAGGCTTCTTTCCCTCTCCTTAACGGCGTTATTGCCGCCACATTCTCTCTTTGTTCGTTCCTTCCTTGCGGTATGAGCAGGTTATTCTATATTCATGAAAATGATAATAAGTGTTATTATCATTTTCATTTGTAACTGAATCGAAACATCTTCAGTGCGCTGCGGTGGCCGTTTGAATAGGCGATGCCGTCCAGTCACTACGTGCGCCAGGGGGGCAAGCACGCCAACCACAATAAGAACGTTCACGCCGGGCTGCCGCGAGTTGGCCGTTCAGCCGTGTCCGGCATTCACCCCGTTTTGGCCGCTATCAGATGCACTTTGCGGCGGCGGGGTTTTGGCTTCCGTTGTTTCAACATTTGTTTATGGCTTATCAAAGGTAGGTAACATGTCGGAAACTGTTTTGGCTACTGAATGGCTGCCGCTAACACCGGCGCAGTTAGACTTCTGGGAAGAATTTACTCTGCACCCTGAGCAGCCGTTTTCCACCGTCGCCCACGTCACTGAATTACGCGGCGCAGTGGACGAGTCGGCGCTGTCTCGTGCAATTACGCTCACCATGGCGGAAACGCAGGCGTTTGCACTGCGCTTTGGTGCCGACGCGGAGGCGCACCCACCGCGCCAGCGTTACGATCCTCAGTGGGTGCCCGAGTTGCATCGTATTGATCTGCAAGCACAGCCCGATCCTTATCAGGCCGCGATGCGGCTGATGCAGGCGGATGTCGAACTGCCGATGGACTTGTGCAGTCAACCGGTGGCGGCAGTGTGGTTACTCAAACTGGGGCCAGCGCGCTTTATCTGGTATCTGCGCGCTCACCATATTGTGATTGATGGGTTCGGGATGGCGCTGGTTGAACACCGCTGCGCCACGCTATACGCGCACTTTCTTGGCAGCGGCACGGCGGGGCAGGCGCTGGGCTCCTTCAGCGCTTTCCAGCATCATGAATTGGCCTATGCCGCCTCTGAACGCTGCTCAAAGGATCGGCATTTTTGGCAGCGCTATCTGCCGCCGTCGCAGACCTTGCCGACGGTGCGCAAGGGCGGTCGGCAATACGGCGTGAAATGCCTGAGCACCAGCACCGCACTGCCGGAAGAGATCTCGCAGCGGCTGCGTGAGTTATCGGAGCGTAGCGGTATCGGCTGGCCCGATCTGCTGTTGGCGCTGTCCGCCGCCTGGTTGTTCTTTACCTTACCGCCGTTGCCGCATGATAAAGGCGATACGCGCACCCTATGGATGCCGGTGATGAACCGCCGCAGTAGCCAGGCGACCAATACCCCGGCGCTGGCGGTGAATACCTTGCCGTTTTTGGTATCACTGCGCGGGGAGGAGACGCTGGGGCGTTTTCTGTCTGAGATGGCACAAACACTGCGCGAGCTGCGCAGCCATGCCGCTTACCGGCTGCGGCAGATAGCCGCCGATCGTGGTGTGACACCCGCTTCTCGTTTATTTATCTCCCCGTTTATTAACGTCCAGCCGTTTGATCCAGCCGGTTTCAGCGGTTGCACCAGCACGCGTCGGGTACTGGCCGGTGGTTCTGGCGACGGCGCAAACCTGACCTTTCGTGGTCGCACCGATGCCGGCGATCTGTATCTGGATATTGATATTTACGTGCAGCAGTTCCCCACGGCAGGGGTTGCCGACTACGGCAATGCCTTGCAGGAGTTTTTACTGCGTGCGTTGCGGGAAGAGGCGTTGGAAACGGCGGTCGGTGAACTGGTGGCGGTGCCCGCCTGATGGCGATCCGGTAGGGGGCGAACATGTTCGCCCCGATTAATAACCGTTAACGCGCCAGCAGCGCTGCAACCTCCCGGGCATTTTTACAGGGGATCAGCAGCGTGGGCGGCAGACGGGTGCCGAAGGCCTCGTTGAGCTGTGCAGCCACCTGTCGAATGTGCGGCAGTTTCAACCCCATGCTGATAAAGGCAGTTTCTTCCCCCCACTCCGGGCGCGGCGTAGTGCCGATCGTCTGCCAATAGATAGCCAAAATCTTGCCGCTGTTGGCCGGTGGTGCGCTTGGCAACGGCGCTGCACAGGCGTTGAGTCCCGGCGCTGCCCGATCGGCGCTGAAGGCGGCACGAATGCGGTGGCGATCTGTCTTGCCATTGCCCGAAAGCGGCAGCGCTTCGGCGTGAATAAAGCGCGTCGGGATATGAGTGCAAGGCAGGTAGCCGGTTGAGAAGGCGCGGATTGCCGCCAGCGACAGCGGTTTACCGTCGTGGGTAAGGTACATCGCCCCCAGCGTGGCCTCGGCGTTATCACCACCGGGGTAATCCACCACCACGATGTCGAGGATCGCCTCGTGTCCTCGCAGTACATCTTCAATCTCCGGCAGCGAAACGCGCACACCACGGATTTTCACGTAACCGTTCACCCGGCTGGCGAACAGAATGTTGCCGTCCGGGCGATAGTAACCCTGGTCGCCGGTACGGAAGGCGCGCAACGGTTGCCCATCGGGGCCGTCCAGCGTGACGAAATCATGCTGTTTTAAATCGCCGTCTTCCAGATAACCCAATGCCAGATTCACCCCCGCAGTGTGGATGCGGCCAACCACGCCGACCGGGCAGTGGCTGCCGTCGTCATGGCAAATAAAGTATTGGTTGGCCGGCAGTGGCTGACCATAGGGCACGGTTCCGGTGTCCTGCGGCGCAATCGGGTGCCAGATACTCCAGATGGTGGTTTCGGTCGGCCCGCCGAGCGAGAACAGGCTGATATCCGGGCGCAGGCGGCGTAGTTGCTGCACCGTGGCCGGTTTGATGTAGTCGCCGCCCTGAGCCACCAACCGCAGTGAGCGCAGGCTGTCGTCGGTTTTGCAGGTGAGCAGCATCTCCAGAATGGCGGGAACCGAACACCACAGGCTAACGCGATGGCGCTCCACCAACTGGTTCCAGCTGATGGCGTCTTTTTCCTGATGTGCTGCCGGTAACACCAGTGTCGCACCGGCGCTGAGCGAGCCGAACAGATCAAACATTGACATGTCATGGTGCGGTGGGGTGACCGAGATCATCACGTCATCGGCGGTGACTGCCCAGCGTTGCAGAGTCTGGCCGATAACGTTAGCGGTGGCGCGGTTGTTGAGTACCACGCATTTTGGCTTGCCGGTGGTGCCGGAGGTATACAGGTAATAGCTGGCCTCGGTGCTGGCGCTGCGCTCGGTCAGCGTCTGGCTGTCCGGGAGTGCCGCATTGTCCGCCGTCGGGGCGAGCAGTTCCGCAGGCGTGACCCCGTGCGGCGTATCCAGCTCGCCGTGATGCACCACCAGATCCGGCCGACAGTTGGTCAGCAGATAAGCGGTGCGCTCCGGCGGCGAGTTGATGTCGATCGGCACCCAGATAACGCCCAGCAGCGCACAGGCTAAGGAGATAGTGACATGTTCCGGGCTGCGTGCCAGATACAGCGCCAGCACGCTGCCGGGCTCCAAACCGCGCAGCTGCAGATTGGCCATTACCGCGCCGACCTGTTGACCAAGCTGCGGATAAGTCAGGCTCTGTTGATCGCAGATTAACGCCGGTCGTGGCTGTGGATCGTTAAACAAGCGCTCAGCCAGTTGCGTCAGGTACGGATAGGCAGTAAATGCTGCCTCGCTGTGGTTATGTCGGTAGTGCTGGTAATCGATAAATTGCGCCGGAGCAATCTCCAACTCGCCCTCCTGGCACATCAGCGTCACCCGGCGTTGCAGCGCGTCCAGCATCGCCTGCACCTGTTCGCCGTCCAGCGCCTGCTCGGCGTAGTCAACGCACAGCAGCAGATTTTTGTCGGCATCCTGCGTCAGCCGGATATCGATCGCCACCTGCGGCGTCTGGGTTACGCCGTCATGGTAATGCACCGGCGCATCGGCCGGCAGCGTCTCCCAGCCCAGGCAGTTGGTGAGGATCACCGGCAGCACAGGGGATCCCTGGCTGTGATTCAGTAGCTGTCGCGCCAGATCAATGCCGGAAAATTTCAGGTGATCGAGCGCGCCCAACACATCGTCTTGCAGCGCCTGCGCACGGCTGACAAAGGTGCCGCCCAGGCGGCTATAGCGCACCGCCACAAAAGTGGAGGCGTTACTGAGTGAGCCATCCGCCGCCGGAAATGCCACGGGTACGCCGACGCACAGTTCGCCGTCGGTGGTCCATTGCGCCAGCGTATCGAGGATCAACGCCGAAAGGCTGCTGTTGCGCAGCAGGGCATGGGCAGAACCCAGGCGTGAAAATTGTTTCAGCACTTCGCGCGGCAGGGTCAGGTTGGCGCGACGGTAGCGCGAAGATTTGATGTTGGCCAGCGGAGTGATCCATGGCAAGGCCGACGGGGTGGTGATGTCCTGTAGCTTGGCCTGCCAATAGGCGGCATCGGCCTGGCGTTGTGCCGCCGTGGCGGCGACCGGTGAGCTTGTCGGCGCGATTGGCGGCAGTGGGGCATTGTCAAACAGCCGGGCGATCACGGTGGAGATGCCCTGACCGTCGAGGATCAGCGCGTCGAAGCTGGTGAAAATCACGGTGTCGTAGTTATTGCCCGTTACATCTGGCGTTACAGGTAACTGAATGGCGGCAATGCGCCACAGCGGCTGTGCGGGATCGTGGCGCTGGTGCGAATACTGTTCTCGCAGGGCCGTCAGGCGTTGTTGCGCGGCCTGAGGATCGAGCGCCCGCAGATCGTGCCGATCCAGATTCAAAGTGGCTTCTGATCGTACCCGCTGAGTAAAACGCTGGGGATCGATGCAGGTGCGAAGCGCCGCGTAATGTTGCACCAGTTCGCTCAGTCGGGCTTCCAGCCGGGCCAAATCCAGCTTCAGACCGCGATATTCGCGAAAGTCGTGCATTGCCACGCCGCCGAGCGGCCATTGTTCGCTGCGGCCGAGCAGATAAGCCTGCTGCAGCGCGGTTAATGGTGTCTCCATGGTATTTCCCTATTGTCGCTAACCAATGAAAAAGAAAGCAGGGCGCGTGAGGTTACACGCCCGGAACCGATATCAGGCTTTGGGCGTCAGCACCTTCAACAGCATTTGCACCGCCTCCTCGGCGTTGGGTGCCCGCTCGCAGATCAGGGCGGCAAGCGCAGCCGGGGTAGGGTGGGTCGCCACGTCTGCCGTGGTCAGCGCCACCGGCAGATATTTGTTAACCACCGCCAGCAAGGCCTGCAGACCGGCCTGCGGCAGTTGCAGGGCGTTAATGTCATCGTCGTCGCCGAGCCGGGCATCCGGTGCGACACGCGCCAGCAGCCGGTGCAGTAATTGACGCACCGGTATTTGGCGGGCCAGCGCGGCTGCAGAGCATTGTTCCAGCCACTGCGCTAGCGGTTGCCTGAAACTGTCCGGCCGATTGGCGGCCCGTTTCAGCAAGGCGCCGTAGGTGGCGAACAACTGTGGCAGCAGCCGATCCGGAAAGGCGTCCAGGCGCACGTCCCAGTTGATCAAAATGCCGCCGTTGGCGTGTGCCACCTGAGCATCCAGCGCCACCTGTGGCCCCTGGGAGATCACCCATTCCAGCGGGCCAAAGGTGTGGGTGACGTTGTCGGAGAACAACGCCTTGCCGTGGATGCCGAAACCGGCGGTAAACACCACCGGTGAAGGCTGCATGCTGCCCTGCAGGCGCGACAAATCGCGCATCACGCTGACGCCAGGGTAGTCGGCATGGGCAATCAATTCCGCCAGTTGTGCCATCAGGCGCTGGCAGAAGGTGGGCAGGTTTTCAGCCGGATCCAATTCCACGCCGAGCAGCACCAAATTGGAGAAGTCGCCAATGATATTGCCGACGTTCTCTTCGGCCCGATGGAATAACGGCACGTTTAGCCGAAAACGCGACAGGTTCCAGCCGTGGCCGACGGTGACGGCGAACAGCGCTAAAAACAACGATGAAAGCGTGATGCGGTGCGCTTTGGCCGCATCTTCCAGTGCTTTGGTTTCTTTGGCGTTCAGTTGCAGCGCCAGCCGATCGCTACGGCAGCGGTCCGGCGTTCGCAACAGGTGCGGGGCGGGTGGCAATTGAGCCAGGCGTTCCCGCCACCAACCCTGAGCGTGGGTGCGGCGTGCCTGCAGCGTCGTATCGGCATGCTGCCGGTCGAGATAGTCAAAGTAGGCCACGCCGTTGTCGTTGGGAGCGGCAGGGCACTGATGATAAAAGCGCGCCAAATCTTCCATTAGCACGCGGAAACCCATGGCATCTCCGGCGATCATGTCCAGATCGACATGCAACCGGCTGTGGCCACCCGGCAACAGACTGAGGCTGATATCACAGGGGATACCCTGTTCCAGCGGCAACTTTTGGCTGCTTTTTGCCTGACGTTTTTCGGCAAGCCGGTGGGTGACATCGGCAGTATTCGCCTGGCTAAAATCGTCCAACTGCAGGCGATGCTGCGGGCCGCTGGGGGCAATGGTCTGCTGGCCATCGGCGGTGATCTGCAGGCGCAGCATCGGGTGATGCTGGTAAAGAGTGGCAACGGCCTGTCTCAGTCGTTCGACGTCCAGGTCGCAGCAGTTAAATTCCGCATACAGGTGGGCGGAGACGCCCCCCAGCGGCGCTTCAGATTGCCGGCCCACCCAGTAGGCGGCCTGCATCGTGGTCAACGCTTTCATTGGGTTTCCATCAGTATTGAGAGACTGTAAGAATATATTGCAATGTTAATGGGAATGAAAATTATTACTATTTTTATTTGTTGATATAAGGCGCGGGAGTCATGAGGTTAATCGCGGTATTTCCTCAGGGTGAGAAAATAGTAATATTGATATAGTTATGTTTTATATTCATTTTAAATGAAATCATTGGCTTTTTTGGTGATTTTAAAATTTCGCTTTACTGCTTTCCCTGCTGATTGTTTTTAACGTACCCATTCACTTAGGTGATAATGATTTGCATTAAAAAATGTAAAATATTATCATTATTAACATTTCTTTACGTTTCCAGACAAAAAAACCGCTTCCGCCCGCTGTATCTCGGGGTGGGGCAGTTGTCTGCGGCAGGGATATGCATAGCAAGGTCAGGAAGGCCGCAATGCCATTGTCAGTGTGAGAATCAGCGTCGTTACCTATGTGAAAACAATTAAATTTTTGTGCATCTGGGATGAAAGGAGAATACATCTATGAGCAAGCATTCAGCGGCTCAAAGGCATAAAATCGTAGGAAACAAGGAAAAAGCAGGCTTACAGGCCATTGGGGCATTTTCCTCACTCTTTCTGGGTCTTTGTTCTTTGTCGGTGGGCAGCGTTAACGCCGCCGTCGTGGACGAGAAGGTTCAGGAAGCCGCCGACAGTAAACGTAACGATAATTGGCAGGACTCGGAGAGCCTGTTGGTTACCGGCGAAAAAATTAAACGCAGCATTTTTGATACCGGCTCCAGCGTGCAAGTGTTCGACAGTGAACGTATTGCATCCATGCCCAATGCATTGCAGATCCCTGATTTGCTACGTATGACCACCAACGTGGTGGATTTGGGCATTGGCAACAATTTGCCCACCGTGCGCGGTATCGATGGCTCCGGCCCCAATACCGGTGCCAATGCCTTCCTCAGCGGCACCCGTCCGCGCCTCAATCTGTCACTGGATGGCCGCTCGCTAACCTATAACGAGCAGGCCTACGGCCCGCAGTCGCTGTGGGATCTGGATCGCGTTGAAGTGTTCCTCGGCCCACAGAGCTATATCCAGGGGCGTAACGCCATTGCCGGTGCCATCGTGATGACCAGTAAGGATCCTACTTTCGACTGGGAAAGCGCCTTTAAGGGCGGGGTTGGCAATCAGCATTCTTCGCAGTTGTCCGCCATGGCCTCCGGCCCATTGGTGGAGGATCAGTTGGCGTTCCGCGTCAGCGTTGATCGTCAGCGTCGCCGCAGCGATGCCGACCTGCCTGCTTATGAACCGGTGGGCGATCCGCGCGAGGTAGAAGCTACCACCGCCCGCGCCAAGCTGTTGTTCAACCCGGCAGGTATGCGCGAACTGACCACCAAGCTGACCTTTAACCATTTTGGCAGCACCTCACCGCAAAACGAGAGCCTCAACCCACTGGTTCACCCTACTAACCCACGCCACGATCCCCGTCGCGCGGTGTTTAAAAGCAACAACAACAGCGGTGTTTGGGATATCGCCTGGGAACAGTCCGACAGCCTGACGCTGGAAAACCGGGTGATCTACACCGACTTTAATATCAACCGTCCTACTGCTTACAACATTCAATATGCTGAAGTTAACGGTAAAGAGGTGCATGTGGAGCCGGTGGCACGCTTTGGCGGGCCGGATAGCCGTCTGCATGGGTTGGCGGGGTTGCGCTATTTCCACGCCAAGCAGGATGAATTCGTCAATATTTTCGGTGGTTCCAGTTTCAAGGATAAAACCGATACTAATTCAGCCTTTGCCGAACTGACCTTTGCCATCACGCCAAAAGTTGATCTTACCGCTGCCAGCCGCCTGGAGCACGAACATCGCCGCCGTACCGGCGGTAGCAACACCGCGCGTATCGACTTCGACGAGACCTACGACGTGTTCCTGCCGAAGCTCGATCTGGCCTGGAAACCGACGGATACCCAGACCTACGGTGCCAAGGTGGCGCGCGGCTATAACGCCGGCGGCGCAGGCATCACTATCGGCACGCCGGTGGTCAACTACACCTATGGCTCCGAGTATGTCTGGAACTATGAGCTGTATTCCCGTCATCACTTGAAAGATGCCAACGTCATCCTGACCAGCAACGTTTTCTATAACGACTACAAGGATATGCAACTGCCTTATTCTTTGGGCGAGAACTCGAGTGTGATACGCAATGCCGACAAGGTGGAAACCTACGGTGCGGAAATGGGTGCTACCTGGCAGCCGCGCTGGGACTTCGAGCTGTTCACCAACGTTGGCCTGTTGAAGACCAAGATCAAGAAGTTCTCGGGTAGCGGCGTAGAAGGGCATGAGTTGGCGCGCGCACCGGCCTATACGGCCAACATGGGTGCCAAGTACCAGTTGATGGCCGGGCTGGAATTGAGCGGCAACGTGGCGTTCTCAGACTCTTACTACTCACAGTACGACAACGACTCACGCGGGCATATCGGTTCCTACTGGTCGGCAAATACTCAGTTGGCGTACACCTTCGCCTATGGCCGCGCCACTCTGTATGCACAGAACCTGTTTGATTCGGAACGTCGCGTGATGGTGACCGGCAATGATGTGTATACGGCGTCTCAACAGCGTCCGCGTATGATCGGTGCGGCACTTGAACTGACCTTCTGATGCGTTAGCAGCCCGTCTGCACCAGGGGCGTATCGACGCCCCTTCTTATCATCAGCGTTCCCCGATGTTCCGGCGTGGCCGGGCACAAGGAGATAGAGCAGTGAGCGGTTATTTTGACAATATTCTTAGCGATGACGAGGCCCAGCGTCTGGATCTGGCGTTTGAGGCGCTGGGCGCGCGGGCAGCAGAGGCCTCCCAGCCATTAAGCGAAGCGGAAGAGCTGGCGTGGTTTATGCACCAGCAGCGGGGTGATGGTGGCAGCCAGCAGGCGATGGCCTGGCGATTAGGCGGTGAGCCGGATCTCGGCCGGTTGGTCAGTGCACTGGAAGCCCTGACGCGGCTGATGCCAGAGCTGGACGTGCGTTATGACTTTGATGACGAGCAGGGTCTATGCAAGCTGCGCGGTAACGCGACGCTAAACCCGGTGAGCATTCAGGCAGTGGCAGACGAACGACAGGCGGTTAGCCGTGTGTTGCAGGCGCAGGCCACGCCTCTCGAGCTGGCACGTGAAGCACCGGTACGTTTTCTGCTGTTCACCGGTGCCAGTGCGGTGCTGGGCGTGGTGGCACACGATATTTTGGCTCCAACGCTCTCCTGTCGGCAATTATTGACCACGCTGTCGGCGCTGTATAACGGAATTGAGCCAACGCAGAGTTTTGCCACGATCCCTGCGGTGGCCCCGCAGCCGGAAGTGGCAGATCTGGTGCTGCCGTGGCCACGCCAGGCGACGGCTCTGCGGGATTACCAGGCATCCGTACCCCAGGATGCGCTTCTGGCGCAGGCCGGGGTGCGTATAGCGACCCGCGTAGCGCGCAAAATCTTGCCGGTCGCAGACAACCCGGCGACGCTGCTGGCGGCGATTGCCGTGCGCTTTGGTCGCTTTATCTCAGCCCAGTCCGGCGGGCTGCCGGTGCAACTGAGTGTGCCGCAGGATGACGCGCAACAGGCGAGTGGTCTGGATGCCTGGATGAGCACGGCACGATTGAAACGTCTGACCCTGCAGCCTACGGATCCTGAGGTGGAAAGCCGACTGCTGGCACAACAAACGGCAGAAGCGGTCAATCTTCAGTGGGCCCAACTGCTGGTGACCTGGCTGGCGGACCCGTCGGTGGCGCTGCAACTTGACGGTGTCAGTGCCGAACGGTTATTGCTGCCACCGCTACACACGCCTTTTGAATTGGTGCTGGCGTTGAGCCTGCCGGATCCGGATTCGGTGGTGTTGGAACTGGTGGCCGATCCCCGCTTAACCCCACATGCAGCCCCTTTCCTGCTGGAGCAGTTTGTCGCTTTCCTCGCCGGAAGGACGATAACCCCGGCGCTGCTTGCCGCTGCTGAACACCCCTCAACGCTGGCCGAGGGCGTTTTGGCCGTTGAGGACACGCAGGAAGAAAATGCCGAGATCGCCCAACTGATCCTGGCGGAATTCCGCGATGCGCTGGTCGCACCGGAGATGACCGCCGATGAAGATTTCTTCGACCGTGGCGGACACTCGCTGGTGGCCACTCGTGTCATCGGTCGTTTGCTCAGCCTGCATCGCATCGAACTCAACATTAACGATCTGTTCAGTCACGCCACCGCCCGAGGATTGTCGGCTTACGCCAAACGTCAGGCAGTGGCGCTACCGGTCGCGCAGGAACTCGCCACGCAACAACAGGGCGAAGCCGTCCAGGCGCCGTTGTCGCTGGCGCAGCATTCCCTGTGGAAAGTTTACGAGGCGTTTGGTCACGACGAGATCTTCAACCTGCCCTTTGCCATCAGCTTCCTTGATCCGGTGGACGAAACGGTGCTGCGTCAGGCGTTTATCGACGTGATGACGCGCCACAGCGTATTGCGCTCGCTGTTTATCCAACGTCAGGGAGAGGTGTATCAGCAGGTGGTGCCGGCCGCTGAGCTGCTGGACTACGCCTGGTTCTCTTTCTCCGATGACACACCGGCCGGTAACGCCAGCGAGTTGCTGGCCAGGGCGGGGGATCACCGCTTTGACCTGACTGCCGAACTGCCGTTGCGCGCCACCTTCCTGCGTGATGCGGCAACCGGTCAGCAATTGCTTTCGCTGTTGTTCCATCATGTGGTGATCGACGAATGGTCGCTGAACCTGATGATGGACGAACTGGGCATGGCTTACCGCGACCGCATGGCGGGGCAGCCACCGCAGTGGAACAGCGAAGTACCGCAGTTTTATACCTTTGCCCGACAGCAGCAGGCGGGCGGCGTCGTGCAGCAGCACCTGGATTATTGGCTTGATAACCTGCGCGATGCGCCGGTCGGTCAGCCATTGTTCCAGCAGGAACCCTCGCACCATCCTGCGATACCGGCAGAGGCCGACGTCAACGGTGGCTGGCTGGAGTTCGACGTCGACCCGGCGGTGGCCGATGGGCTGTATGCGCAGGCCAGAAAGAACAACGCCTCACTGTTCAACGTAGTCTACGCCGGTATTACCACAGCGCTGCGGCTGCTGGGGGGGCCGGCGGATCTGCTGGTGGGCACCTCTACCTCAGGGCGTAACGACGCCGAGTTCTTCGACACCATCGGCTACTTTACTACCGTGGTGGTGCACCGGGTGCGCTTTGGCGAACAGCTTACGGTGGCGGGGCTGATCGACCAGGTTAAAAACACCATTAACGGTTCGATGCCCTACACCGATATTCCCATCGATCTGGTGGAGGAAGGGTTGTTTGGTGTAGATGCCGATCGCAAGAACCACATGTTCGAAGTGTTCATTCAGATCCACAGCCGCATCAAGCTGAACGGCGCATTCACCCTGCAGGACGGCAGCACGGTGGCCTACCGTCAGGTGGAGCCGGAGAAAACCGAATCCTTGCTCGGCCTGCAGTTTGAAGTGATGGAAGAAAATCTCGATGGCGTGAAATCCCTGCGCGTGATGATGACCTACCGTACCGATCACTATACCGCGCAACAGGCGGGGCTGATCGCCGGCACCATTGAGCAGGTGTTTTCGCATTTTTCTCAGCAGGCAGGTGGGGAGATGCAACTTGCGGCTCTGCCACCGGCACCACAGCAATGACGTTGTTCACCCTAACTGACTTTATTACTTTCATGGAGATAAACGGATGTCTGGAACACCAGGAACACCTCGCGCTTTATTGTCACTGTTGATCGCCACGTCGTTGGTGGTAGCGGGGGCGGCACAGGCCCGTGATAACGGGATTAAGCCAGAGGATATCAAGCGTCAGCCGTTGTCGTCGGCGGTGGTGGAAATGGCCTATAGCCCAAGCCAGCAGTCGCTGTTTGTCAGCGCACCGGACTGGAAGGAAGAGGCGAAATCTCGCGTGCTGCGTCTGGATCCTGCCACGCTGGCGGTGCAGGCGGAAATCCCTCTGCAGGTAAAAGGCTTTGGCGTGGCGCTGGATGACGCCGGTCATCGCTTGTATCTGACGCAGGGCTTCAACGGCTCGGTCGGCGTGGTGGATACCGCCACCAACCGTGCGCTGGACAGCATTCCCGTGACTGAAAAGACGATGCTGGAAAAGACCTACAAAGATGCCGGCATCAGTGGAAAGCGGCTGGAATTTCTGCTTGAGGAGCTTAAGCGCTTCAAGATCACCGAGGATTACCAGTACCGCATCCGCGAGGCAAAATATGATGCGCAGACCGGCCGTCTGTTCCTGCCGGGACTGGGGTTCGGGGTCGACAGCGTGCTGTTTGTGGTAGACACCAAAACCAAAAAGCTGGAGAAAACCATCCCCGGTTTCGGTTACAACGCGGTGGGGATCACTATCGATGAAAAAGGGCGGCGGGTCTTCGTGTCCAACATGCAGGGGCAGTTGATCACCCTGAATGCCGATACGCTGGCGATCGCCTCCACCCAGGAGATCCAGGCGGATCAGTTGCTGAACCTGGTGTATGACGGCAAGAACAACCGCTTGTTAGGCGTGGATCAGGGGATCGATCGCGATAACTACCGTAACACTCATTTGGGGCATGACTACGTGAAGCGCAGCAGTGGCCATCGGGTGTTTGCACTGGATGCGGACAGCGGCAAGGTGTTGGCCAGCGAATTGACCGACGAAGTGCCGATCGGCCTGCTGCTGGACGATCGTAACCAGCGGATCTACGTCGCTAACCGCAAAGGGATCCGTGTCGATCACGGTGCAGGGACCTTGACGGTGTTTGATGCGAAGACCCTTAAACGCCAACAAAGGGTAGAACTGCCACCGCACCCTAACAGCCTGGCGCTGGACACCCGCAACAACGTGCTGTTCGTGACGGTGAAAAATGACGGCGCCGGCACCAAGGCCGGTAAACCGGAAAGCGTCGTGCGCATTCAACTGCCAAAAAACTAGTTTTACCCTGCTGCGTCAGTGAACGCTGACGCAGCGTATTCCCTTATTAATAGTGATTAGCGGGGCGGCTCTCTGGCGTTTGCTTATTCTGTTGTTTTAAAAGGGCGGGTTAATATCCCGCCCTGAGCATTTCATCGCGTAATAAATCGATAATGGCCGGCTCTATATGGGGGAACTTGCGTTTAATCTCTGCGATGGCTTCTGCCACGGAAGGGGCGGCAAAGGTCCCGGAGAATGGCAGCAGGGGAAGGCTGGCATCGCTGTCCGGGAATTCACCGCTGATGGTGCCGGTGATCATGTCCGCTCTCTTTTGCGCGGTGAAGTCGTATTCGCCAATGTTCTTATTAATCGATGTCATTTTAACCTCGGTATCGGATTTCCTGGTGCCGCTACGCACCGGTCAACGCCTTCCTTTAAGCATAGTCCCTGAGTCGCTGAGCACCACCGACTCTCAGCCCGACACCTTTGATATGGGTCAATCCCACATAAACATAAGGTAATAAAGCCTGGCCTTGAACCGATAATTTGATTATAAACAACGGCGTTAGGGACAATGTTCTCATCTGAATTGGAGTATTTAAGTTGGCTAAAGTGAATCGACTGTTTGCCGGTGCGTTACTGGCGTTATTGCTTCCTGCTGTCGCTGCGGCGGCGGATTACCGCGCGGGTGAACAATATACCCGCCTGGATAAGCCGGTGGCCTCTGCCCCTGCGGTGGTGGAGTTTTTCTCCTTCTATTGCGGCCCCTGCTATCAGTTTGCCGATACCTACCATGTGGGCAGCACCGTCAGCCAGGCATTGCCTGCGGGTACCAAACTGACCAAATACCACGTTGGCCTGATGGGCAAACTGGGTAATGAGCTGACCGAAGCCTGGTCGGTGGCGATGGTGATGGGCATTGAGGACAAAATTGAAGGCTTGCTGTTCGACGAGCTGCAAAAGAAGCGCGCCATCAACAGTGAACAAGATATCCAGCGGGTGTTTGCCGCTGCCGGTGTGGATGCTGCTACCTATGAAAATGCGCGCCACAGCCTGCTGGTGAAAGGCATGATTGCCAAACAGAATGAAGCCGTGAAGGCGCTGGACGTGCGTGCAACGCCATCGTTTTATGTCTCCGGCAAGTACAAAATCGACAATGCCGGTATGGCGAGCCAAAGCGTTGACGGTTACGCCAAAGAGTACGCCGCCGTGGTCCGCTATCTGCTGACCACCCAACCTTAAGATTTTCCCCTTACTCTTGTTTTTACCTACCCGGCTACGGCCGGGTTTTTCATGTTGCGTGGAGTAAGGCGCAATCTGTGATCCCAGCGCCAAATCCCGTTCCCGACATTGCTTGTATGTTACCGGGTTGTTATGTTGATTTTCTGTTCGACGCCGTTCGCGTTTCATCGCTGATGTTTTGAGGGGTAAGCCATGGCAATTTCCGCACAGGTCAGGGAGGTCGGTTTCGAGGAATGGCTGGCGAAAATCAATTCCGCCTGTGGCCGGTTTTGCGCCAAGACGCTGGGGCCTGGCTTTAGCGGCGCGATGCAGGAGTTCCGCGCCCACGCGTTGCGTCTGAGCGTGGTTGATGCCGCCCAGACCCGGCTGTACCGCACCCAACAGGAGATTGCCCGCAGCGACGGTTCGCACTTTTTCACGGTGTTTCAACTGCGTGGCAGCTCATTGATGGAGCAGGGCGATCGGCAGGCGGTGTTGTCCGCCGGTGACGTCACATTGATCGACGCTTCACGCACCAGCAGCTTTACCTTCCAACAGAATTCCCGCCAAATCTCATTACTGATGCCGCGCAGCTATCTCGAGCAGTCTGCGTCCGAAGTACAGTACGCCCGGCGGCTCGATGCGCAAAGCAGCGTGGTGCGCCTTAGTCGGCAACTGGTGTTGGGTTGCATGCAGGACTCGCAGATGAGCGCTCCGGAAAGTGAAGCGATACTGAACGCGGTGGCGACGCTGTTGCGTCCGGCGCTGGTCGAGCGCGTGGTTGAGGAAGACCGTCATCCGCGCAGCTTTAGCCGAACGCTGGTGTTTATCGATACGCATATTCAGTCACCGCAGTTGCGGCCGGAGTGGATTGCCGGCGAGCTTGGCGTTTCGGTACGCAGTTTGTATCGGATGTTTGCTCGTCAGGGACTGGTGGTGGCGCAATATATCAAGCACCGCCGTCTGGATTTGTGCGCGCAGGCATTACGCAGCGCACCGGAGCGACAGAAACTGGCCACTATCGGCTATGACTGGGGCTTTAGCGATCACAGCCACTTTTCCACCGCCTTCAAAAGCCGTTTTGGCGTTTCGCCGAGCGAATACCGCAAACAGCATCAGTAGCGCCACAGGTGGCGCTACTGATGATTAAGGCGTTGTTTAGTAACGGATACACACCGATTTGGATTCGGTATAGGCATCCAGCCAGTCCGGGCCGAAGTCGCGGCCACTGCCCGATTGTTTAAAGCCGCCGAAAGGCATGTTGGGGTCGATCAAGGTGTGGGTGTTGACCCAGACCGTACCGGCCTGAATGCGTGGCGTGTACGCCATTGCTGCCTGCAGACTGGTGGTCCACAGACTGGCGGTCAGGCCGTAGTCGGTGTCATTGGCTTTGCGCAGCGCTTCTTCGGCGTCCGCCACCCGAATCAGATTCACCACCGGGCCAAACACTTCTTCGCGCGTCAGGTTCAGCTTATCGTCTGGGTTAATCACCAGGGTCGGCGGAATATAAAACCCCTGCGAGTCTGGCCCGGTCGCGCCGCTGATCAGCTCCGCATGCTTGGATCTGGCATCGTCCAGATAGGCTGCCACTTTATTACGGTGATCGCTGGATACCAACGGGTTGATCTGCGCATTGGCATCCATGCCCGGCCCGACGGTCAGGGATTTCACCGCCTGCTCGAACCCGGCCACCAGGGTGTCGTAGATCGGTGCTTCAATATAAATCCGCGAACTGGCGGCGCACACCTGGCCCTGATTGAGGAAGCTGCCCGCCATCAGGCCTTCGATGACCTGTTGGTGATCGGCGTCTTTTAGCACGATGGCCGGGTTTTTACCGCCCAGTTCCAGCGTGACGCGGGTCAGACGATCTGCCGCTGCGCGCGCGATACCTTTGCCGACCGGCGTGGAGCCGGTAAAGCTCACTTTGGCGACCAGCGGGTGTTCGGTCAGTGCCTTGCCGCAGCCGGTGCCTTTGCCGGTGACCACGTTGAATACGCCCGGCGGAATACCGGCCTCGGTGGCCAGTTCGGCCATGCGCAGCACGGTGAGAGGGGTGGTTTCCGAGGGTTTGATGACGATAGAGCAACCCGCCGCCAGCGCCGGCATCACTTTCCACATGGCGATCATCAGCGGGAAGTTCCACGGCACGATACCGGCCACTACGCCAATCGGTTCTTTGCGGGTATATACCTGATATTTGGCACCCGGTGGTATCGGGATCGACACGTCCAGCGTTTGGCCGGTGATCTTGGTGGTCAGCCCGGCGGTGTAGCGCATCCAGTTCACCGTGCTGCCGACTTCAAACATGCGGGCGATATTGATCGACTTGCCCTGTTCCAGCGTTTCCAACTGGGCCAGCTCTTCGGTGTGTTGCTCAAGGAGATCGGCATAGCGCAGTAAAATGAGTTCGCGTTCGGTGGGTAAACGCTGTGCCCAGATCCCGGCGGTAAAAGCCTGATGGGCCGATTGCACGGCACGCGCGACGTCTTGTGCGTTGGCATCGGCGGTAGAAGAGATTTGCTGTCCGTCGGCGGGGTTATACACCGCCAGCCGGCCTTCGGCGCTGGCTTCGCACCATTGGCCGTCGATATATAGCCCATGATGACGATCGAGAAAACGCGAAACGCTGTCCATCACTGCTAGGGTATTGTCAGGCATACGCCCTCCTGTCAGACAAAAAAGGTCGCTATCGTTAACCTTAAAAGCTTACAGCAGGTGGAGAGGATCGACTTTTGTCTGCCTGACAATCGGTTTGCCCTGCGTGACATGATGGGGGAGAAGCTAACGGCTGAACGGGTCAGCCGTTAGGGAACCGGATCAGGAACTGAGGGTCGCCAGACGGGTGGCGAAGCCGAGGAACAGCAAACCAATCAGACCATTGCCCAGTTTTGCCAGGCCTTTCTTGTGGTTGAAGAAGTGCGCCAGCATCGCGCCGGAGAAGATCAGCGTGGTCATATAGAGAAAACTGACCGACTCGAGGATCAACGCCAGAATGGTGAACGACAGGCCGGTGTGGGCATAGTCGAAGTCGATAAACTGCACGAAGAACGACACATAGAACAGGATCGCTTTCGGGTTGGTCAGACTGAGCGTCAGCGATTTGCGCAGAATACTGTGGCTGCCTTCAATCTGTTGATGCTGTGCCGCATTTTTCTGGATAAAGGTGGCATAGAGAATTTTTGCACCCAGAAACAGCAGGTAAATCGCGCCGAGAAAACGCACCAGGGTAAACAGGAACGGCGTGGTGCGGATCAGCGAAGCCACGCCGATATAGGCGCAGAAAATCAGAATTGCATCACCGATAAACACGCCCAGTGCGGCGGTATAGCCCGCTCGCACACCGCGTGTCACGCCGGTTTTCAGCACGTACAACGTATTCGGGCCCGGCAGGATGATGATAAAAATCACCCCGGCCAGATAGGTCCAAAGATTCAGGACGCCAAAACTCTCTAACACAATAACCTCTCCATGCGCGGGACTGACAGCCAATAACACTGGCTACACCCGTAGCCGGGCGCGATCCTAACGCCGCAGCGGCGGGTTGGCAACGTAATAAACTTCATGTTGTTTGCCGTATTTCGCCGCCCGTTACACAGTGGTTAAAAAGGGGTTATGGCTTGCGTGCCAGCAGCGTGGCGAAACGCAGCGAAATGCGGTTACCGGCGGCGTCGGTCTTGTGCAGTTGGCCAACCTCTTCGTTGTACTTAAGCACTTCCCAATCGGCGTAATACTCTTTCAGCTCACCCGGTTTAAAGGTGAACGGGAAAGGCAGGCTACAAGGATAATCCGGTGTATCCATCGCCGCGACAATCAGGTTGTAACCGCCGTTGACGGTACTGTCCTGCATGTTTTTCACCAGCGAGGGGATCTGCGCCGGGTTGAGGAACATCAACACCACGGTAGAAAGGATAAAGTCGTATTCGCCGCTGAAGCTGTGGGTGTTGAGGTCTTGCACGCTGGCGCGCATGTGCGACAAGCCTTCGCTATCGATGATGCCATTGAGATTATCAATCGATGGGCCGTGCTTGTCCCAGGCGGTGACGTCAAAGCCTTTCAGGTTGAGATAAAGCGAGTTGCGTCCGCCGCCGCAGCCCAAATCCAGCGTCTTGCCGGGCGCGATCTGCTGGACGGCCTCAATCACTTCGGAGTGGGTACGCGTCAGTTGGTATTTCTTGTGGTAGTAATCTTCCGGCGAACAATAGAAAGCCAGTTGGCAGGTCATATCATCGGAGAACGAAACGATGCGGTGCCATTGCTGCGGCTCGATAAACGGCGGTTGGCTCTCGGGGCTGAACTGCCAGGTTTCGGTAGTCTCGCCCTGTTCGTTCATCAGTGCGAAGGTCAATGTCCCGCTCAGTAGCCTGAGTTTGGCCCAGGTGCCGCTTTGGGTGTTGTGCTTTTGCTGGAAACTCTCCGGCAGCGTGGTGCTGTTCCATTCTGGCAGGGTTTTATAACAAAGCAGTTCGTTCATGTATCACTCCTTGGGTTCTGCGTTGCCGCATGTGGCGGGCGAACAGAATGATTTTATATGTTGCATATAAAATACATGTTTATGGGGCCGTTGAAAATGCCCAGTAGCATGAAAGGCGTGATTTAGAGCTTACGGTGCATTCGGGTATTGACCGCCCTGAAGCCGAGCCGGGTATATAGTCTGGCCGCCGTCGGATTGTCGTCGAAGACCGCCAGTTCGGCATATTCGGCGCCGGCATCCCGTCCGGCATCCAGCACCGCGCTGAGGATCTTCTCACCGTAACCTTTGCCCCGCCAGGCGCTATCCACTTCAAAATCATAGATAAACAACTGCTTACCGTAGGTGCGTTGTTTGATGTTGTACCAGACGATGGCGATATTCTCTTCTGCTCCCATCAGCCGGGCACAAACCAACCTATGGTTGGGCGTCGCCAACCCCTGGGGCAACGAGTCGTTATAGGTGGCTGCGGCTTCCACCTGCGCCTGCTCCTGGCTCAGCAGCAGAGAACGCTGCAGATCCCTGGCATATTCTTCGATTGCGTGAGTGCAGTAACGCTCGAATTCCTGCTGGTTCATGTCTCTGAGTTCAATCATTGGGTTGTTCCTTGACGGTTATTTTCCTTTCATGGCCCGGTATTAACGACCGAAACGGCATATTTAAACTGGATCAGGGTCTGCGACTGGGCTAACGTCAGTGCAGTTTAAGCTAAAACGATCAGGGAAAAGATGCTAATTCGCCGTTTTATCAACCCGATGACCTTACGTCCGTTGAGTCTGCTCGCGCTGCTGGTGCTGGCCGGCTGTACCACTAAAACGCCTACTGCGCCGGTGCAACGTCCGGCAGACGTCAAAGCCCAGTTGGTGCGGTTAATGCCGGCCAATACCGCCGATCGCCAGGGCTGGGCCACCGATATCACCGCCGCCTTTGCCGCGCAGGGTATTGAACCCAGCGACCAAAACCTGTGTTCGGTGCTGGCTGTCACCGAGCAGGAGTCGACCTTCCAGGCCAACCCGCTGGTGCCGGGGCTGCCAAAAATCGCCTGGAAAGAGATCGACCGCCGCGCCGACCAACTGCATATTCCCAATTTCCTGGTGCACACCGCCTTGCTGATTAAATCGTCGAATGGCAAGAGCTACAGCGAGCGGTTGGACAAGGTGCGCACAGAGAAAGACCTGAGCGATATTTTTGATGACATGATCGATTCGGTGCCGATGGGGCAGAAGCTGTTTGGCAGCCTGAATCCGGTGCATACCGCTGGGCCAATGCAGGTGAGTATTGCCTTCGCCGAAGCCCATGCCAAAGGTTATCCGTACCCGATTGACGGCTCAATCCGCCGCGAAGTATTCAGCCGCCGTGGTGGCATGTATTTCGGTATTGCTCACCTGCTGGGGTATCCGGCCAACTACAGCCAACCGATTTACCGCTTTGCCGACTTCAATGCCGGTTGGTACGCCAGCCGCAACGCGGCTTTCCAAAGTGCAGTCAGCCGGACGACGGGGATTCCGCTGGCACTGGACGGCGATTTGATTAACTACGGCACCGACAAGCCGGGCACTACCGAACTGGCCGTGCGTACCCTCGGCAAGCGCCTGGATATGAGCAACTCGTCGATTCGCCGGGCGCTGGAGAAGGGCGATTTGCTGGAGTTTGCCGACACCGACCTGTATGAGCGAGTCTATGCCCTGGCGGAGAAATCCACCGGCAAGAAACTGCCACGGGAAATGCTGCCGGGCATTCAACTGGAAAGCCCGAAAATTACCCGTAAGCTGACCACCGCCTGGTTTGCCAAGCGGGTGGACGAGCGGCGCCAACGTTGTATGACGCGCGCCTCGGCGGGTTAAACCTGTGGGGTACTGATAAACGCAGGATGCCGCTCGGCCTGAGCGGCAAATGCCGCCAGCGTCGGGTGGTTGTCGGCGCTAATCAGCCCGGGGAGCATGAGTTGAGTGAAGCTCCAGGCCACCGCCACGCTGACTTCAGCGCTGCCCGTAACCTGAGGTGTTGCGGGGGCTCGCAGCAACTGTTTCTCCAGTTCTGCGTAGGCTGCCAGCAGTTGGCCCTGAACGCGATCCAACCAGGGTTGATGCTGTTTCTCCTGCGGCCGTAACTGCTGCTCATAAACGATCTGCACCGTCTTTTCGCAGGCGGCCAGCGCCAGCCCAGTCAGTTGCAGAGCATAGAGTCGTGCAGCGCCCTGAGTCGGCAGCAGAGCCTTGCCGGTGGGGGCGATGCCGGCGGCATACTCCAGGATCAACGAAGAGTCCATCAGGATTTGATCGTCGGCCAGCACCAGCGTTGGGGCTTTCACCACCGGATTAATGGCTTTGAATTGTTCAAAACCGCGGAACACCGAAATGGCGTGGTGCTCAAATTCGATCTCCAATAATTTCAGACAAATTGCCACCCGGCGCACATAGGGTGAATCCAGCATGCCAATCAGTTGCATCATGTTCTCCTGAGCCTATTCGCCCGATTTAAGTGAATGAATAAACGTCACCAGTCGTTGGACTACCGTTTCCGGCGCGTCTTCCATTAAAAAATGTCCTGCCTGTAGGATTACCTGCAGCCTGGCACCGGGAATGTCGCCCTGCAAACGGTAGGCGTAACTTACCGGCTGCCACTCATCGTCCTCACCCCAGAGGATTTGCACCGGCAGGCGGAGCTCTGGCAGGCGTTGGGCGAAGTCTTCAGTATAGCGGGCGTCGTAATGGGCGATTTGATGTTGATAAAATGCCGGTTGGCCGACCACACCGACGATCGGCGCCAGATAGTGCTGCAATAGCTCTCCGGACATCCGCGACTTGTTGAACACCGCCATTTTCAGTTGGCGAGCCAGGGTTTCCTCGTGCTGTGACGCGTCCATGACCGCGTACTGGCGATAGCTATCACGGATGCCGCGCCAGGTCGGAGAAGGCCAGGAGTCGTAACTGCAAATATCCGCGATGGTTAGCGAGCGAAAGCGTCGGGAGTGCTCGAACGCTGCACGCAGTGACAATGCGCCCCCAATATCGTGACCAAACACGTGGGCGGAATCCAGTTGCCAGTGGTCCAGCAGGCCGATCAGTAATTCCGCCTGTGCTGCTATTGAGGTGTCTGCCGACAACGGGCGTTCTGATGCGCCATAGCCCAGTAAATCGTAGATATAAACCCTGAAGCCCGCTGCCGTCAGGCTGGGTAACAAATCTCGCCAGATGATCGAGTGGGCAGGGGTGCCGTGTACCAACACCAGCGGTTCACCTGCGCCCTGGATGCCGGTGGCAATACGGTGACCCTGAATGATAACTTGCTGATTAAGCAGAGAGACTAAGTCGTTCATGATGACTCACGGATTGTCGTGTTGTAGACAAACCATACCTACCGTCTTTCCATGACGCTAATGACAAGTTATGGTGCTTAAATCCAACTTTTGTCATGGCCTGTTTATGAACCAGCGTTTATCCATTGATGCATTGCGAGCGCTACTGAGCGTGATCGATACCGGTAGCATGACGCGTGCGGCACAACAGCTCAATCTCAGCCAGTCGGCGGTGAGTTGGAAAATCAAACGTCTGGAGGAGCAGTTGGGGCGCAGACTGGTCGATCGTCAGGGCATGACGTTGACTGCCACAGCGGATGGCGAGGCGCTGTTGTCGCATGGGCGGCAGATTTTGCAGGCTCACGATCGGGCATTGGCGCATTTCTCCCCCTCGTTATTGCAGGGCAGGGTGCGGTTTGGTGCCACGGAGCAGATGTCTTTACCGCAGTTGGCGGCCTTGCTGGCGGCATTCACCCACCAACACCCGCAGGTGGATGTGCAGTTGGTCATCGAGCAAAGCCAGGTGCTGCGTAACGCACTGGATCAAGGGACGCTGGATCTGGTGCTGCATCAACAGTTTTGCGATGCGCTGAGCGCAGAAGATGTGGTGCTGGCAACGGAGCGCATTCACTGGTGTGTGCCACCGGGGTGGCGCTATCAGTCAGGAGACAGGGTGAAGCTGGTCAGCTATGGGCCGGACTGTTTTTACCGCCGCCTGGCGGAAGAGCGACTGAGCGCCGCGGGTATTGCCTGCCAGGTGTCGGTGGAATGTCCGTCGGTGGCGGGGATGTTGGCGGCCATTGCTGCCGGGATGGGCATTGGCCTGCTCAATCAGCAGTCTATCGATCGACGGGTGCAGATCGAGACCCGCTTAGAGCGCCTGCTGCCCTTACCGAGCGTGGCGCATGCGTTACGTCTGGGGGCCAAGCGGCACCACCCACTACTGCAAACCTTGCAACAGCAGGTGGTGCAGGCTCTGGGGCCAGCCGCCGTTCCCTGAGCAACGGCGGATGGATGCTGATGGGGTTAAGCTCGACGCGGGTTGGTCAGGCCGAAGTTAAAGTGATTACAGCGATTGCAGAACTCCTTCATCACCGGCGGGGTGTCCATCATCGGTACCTTCACTTCGATAAAGGCCAGCCGATCCTGCCGCGAGGCGTGCTCCAGCGCAATTTCCAACTGTTGAGTGGTTTCTACCGCCACGCTGAACGGCGTCGCCTGGGTGTTGAGTACCGCCGGCAGTTTGGCGTAGTCCCACGGCCCAATATCGTTGTATGACGAGTTCTCCCCGAGAATGTAGCGCTCGATGGTGTAGCCGTCGTTATTAATCAGGAAGATAATCGGCTTCTGATCGTAACGCAGCAGGGTGGAAACTTCCTGCGCGGTCAGTTGGAAGGAGCCATCGCCGATAAACAGCAGATGACGGCGATCCGGTGCGGCCATCATGGTGCCCAACAGCGCCGGTAAGGTATAACCGATCGAGCCCCAGATCGGCTGATTGACCACCTGGACGCCGTCCGGCATCCGCATGCCGCCAATCGCTGCGCCCGAAGTGCCATTCTCTACCACCAGGACATCATCGGCCCGAATAAAGCGTTGCAGGCGCTGCCATAAATAGGCCTGGTCGATCGGGGTTTCGCTCGGCGTCGCCAGCCGATGGCGCGCTTCAGGCAGTGGAGCCGGGTGATAATTTGCCACGCCTTCGCCCAGCGCCAGCAGTGCCTGCAACAGGTCTGCCGTTGCCACTGCCGGGTAAGAAGTGTCACCCAGCTTCACAGAAAACGGTTGAATATCAATTTGCGCGTCGGACGGGATGCGATGCGAGAAATAGCCGGTGGTGGAGTCCACCAGCCGTACCCCAAAGCTCAGCACGCAGTCGGCGTGCGCCATGTGTTCATACAGTTCGGGGCGCGACAGATTGCCGCTGTAACCGCCCATCCAACCCGGTGTGGTTTCCGGAATAATGCATTTGGCCGTCGGCATATTGGTGAGTGGGATAGCGAATTTATGCGCCACGTCGATCACTAACTGCTGTAGATGAAAGCGATCCACCATTTGGTCGACCAGAATAATCGGTTTTTTCGCCTGTTTGATCCGCGCTAGTAACGCCATCGCCGCCAGTTGAACATTATATTTGTCGCTGGCCGGCAATTGCGGCGGGGTTATCACCTGAGTAATTTCAATTTCCACATCGCAAATATCGGAAGGTAATTGTAAATAAACCGGTTTCTTTTCCGTCCAGGCACGGGAAATAACCCGGGGAATTTCCACCGCCGCATTTTCCGGTGTAATTAATGCCTGGGCGACGGTGAATTGTTTAAAGCAGTTCATCACGTTATCAAAGTTACCGTCTGCCAGCGTGTGGTGCAGCAGCAGATGGTTTTTCATTGCGTGCAGCGGCGGGGTGCCGGACAGACAGACCACCGGGGCAGATTCGGCGTAGGCACCGGCAATACCGGACAGCGCGGCCAGATCGCCGACACCGTAGGTGGTGATCAGTGCCCCGGCACCTTTTAGCCGTGCATAGCCGTCGGCCGCATAGGATGCATTCAGTTCATTGCAGTTGCCGATGAACTCAAGGTTATCCTCCTGTTCAATCAATTCCAGCAGCGCCAAATTATAGTCGCCGGGTACGCCATAAATACGATCGATGTTCAGGGTGCGGAGCTGCTGCAGGATGAAAGCTCCAATAGTGATTTTCATGTAATTCTCCGGATTTTTTATCTTTCTTTTATCAGGCAGAGAACAGCAAGTTAATTGCCGACGATGTTGTGTAGAGAACCTTAAAATAACGCTGGACCCGTACAGTCAGGGGGGCGCTGGTTAGCTTTAACAATTATTTAAACTATCGGCTTGTTCAAGTTGAGGTGGCTGTCGCGGGGGCGGGTGATTTGTATTCCCGGGTTTACGTTGTGACTAATCGGTATTAAAGGTGGGGTTATCGGCGGTGGTATTTTTCATTGAATGTAATAGAGATGTAAAATCTGGCTTGTGTCGCCAGTTCATAGCGTGCTGGGTGAGTGCCCGGTACTTTTGCCCGCGGATTAAATGGCTACCGGTCATCTGCCCGTTTTTGATGGCACCGACCTCTACGGCAGTGATGTAACTGCATATTTACAGCAGTGCCAGGCGACAGAACCCTTAGCGTGGCAGGAGCGCCGGTAAAACGGCTTTTCAGTCCCGATTAAAAACGTGATCGCCGTTACATTAGCTTGCCGGGCGGCAGTAAAGATTCCGCTACACCTGGCGAAGGAAAGAAGTTTTACCGCATGCCAGCTAACCGCTAGCGCCCTCTGCGCTGACGGCACGATTGCGGAGTTTTCTGACAGACGCTGCACTGAGGGAAGAGTAGCCTGTGCGCCGCAAACCGCCTTTCCGCCTGACGGCAGCTAAACTTAACCAAGTGACAACAAGTAAGGAAAAACTGGCTGGATAAATAAGATACAGCTTGATCTTGATTAGGTGATAGGTAAGAATCCCCGGCCTTATTTTTTACAGGAGTTTGATAATGCTTTTTAAACGGACCATTTTGGCTTGCACAGTGGCGCTGCTATTTCCTGCACTACCTTCTTACGCTGAGGTTGGTGCCGAAAATAGCAATGCCGTGCAGGCTGAAAAACCGGGCCTGTGGCAGCGTTTCACTCGTAACGTGGCGGAAACCTGGAACAACTCACCGAATAAAGATCTCTATGTGCCGGCGATTACCTGGCACAACCGTCTTACCTACAGCCAGGAAAAAATCGACTCCTACAACGAGCGCCCCTGGGGCGGTGGTTATGGCATCTCGCGCTACGACAGCGACGGTGACTGGCATGGTCTCTATCTGATGGTATTCAAGGATTCGTTCAATAAGTGGGAACCGATCGGCGGTTATGCTTATGAGAAGATCTGGCGGCCGCTGGAGGACAAGGATTTCCGTTTGGGTCTGGGCTTTACCGCCAGTATTACCGCGCGCGATAACTGGAATTACATTCCTATCCCGGCGCCGTTGCCTCTGGCCTCTATCGGCTATAAACAACTGACCTTTCAGGCCACCTATATTCCCGGTACCTACAATAACGGTAACGTGTTCTTTGGCTGGTTCCGTTGGCAGTTCTGATCGCCGTCGGGTCGTTCATTCTGCCACCCCCAATTCTCCCTGTCGTGCGTTTTCCAGCCAGAAAATTACCTGAATTCTGAAAAAATCACTGCATTGTCAGATAAAAGGAACTTGTCGCGGGTGGTGGCGTCCGAAGAGGTGACCCAGCGCATTGCGCTTATTGCATACGATATACCCACCTGATTTCTCCCGCCGCAGAGCCAGGGGAAACAGGCAGGGATGGCAAGATAAACAGGAGTTTTACCCCATGAACACCAAGCATCGTTTACTGTTGGCGCTGACATTGACCACCGCTATGACCTGTGGGGCGGCTCAGGCTGCCGGATTGATGGATTCCCTGAGCAGCGCAGCCGGTGAGCTGAGCAAGTCAGGCGACAGCACGGGCGGCACTTCACTGTCCTCGCTGACCGGCTTGCTGAACGGTGGCGATAAAGCGCTGAGCTCCAGCAGCATGACTAATGCCGCCGGTATCCTGCAGTACTGTGTGAAAAACAACGTACTGTCAGCCAATGGCGTTCAAGGCGTGCAAGACAAGCTGTTGGGCAAATTGGGCATCAGCAGCACTGAGAACGCCAAAAGCCAGGACTACCAGCAAGGGCTGGGCGGTCTGCTGCAAACCGGCGAAGGCAAGAGCCTGGATTTGAACAGCTTGGGCACTTCGCAAATCACCGAAAAAGTGAAGCAAAAAGCCTGTGATCTGGTCCTGAAGCAGGGCGCGTCCTTCATTTCCTGATAACGTAAACGGCGGTTGCTTATGCACCGCCGTTTTTAATTTGTATAAGCTGAAAAAATGAAAAAAATTCTGATGGTCTCCCTGCTTGCAGGGATGGCGATGCTACAGGGCTGCACCATGAAATCCAACGATGCGCCACCTCCACCGCAGATGAAACCGATCGGCATGGCCAACCCGGCAGACGTTTATTGCACCGAGATCGGCGGCAAATTGAATGCCAAACAAAATGCCAACGGCCAGTATTCCACCTGCACCTTGCCTAATGGCCAGGAAATTGAAAGCTGGGAACTGTTCCGTCGTGACCACCCGGTGAAGAAATAAGCGCTCGGGTTAAAACTCACGATCGCTGATCGGCTGGAGCCGCACGCTGCCGTCCGTTTGCGTATTGAGCGGCAGCCGCCAGTCCAGATGGCTGCTGAGGGTGAAGGGCCTGGAACGGAAGTTACAGCCGCTTTTGATGTTTCTGATCTTCATGATGTATTCGCCGGCCGGATTGGTTTTGATATTGAAACTGCCGGCAGCGGGAATAAACACTTCAGCCAGCTGTTGTGGCTGGCCGGGCGTTTCCAGTTTGACCAGCACCGGGAAATCGTTGTTTTGATTGTCCAGTGTCAGCTGCTGCAAGCGACCGCTGTTTTTGTGCTCTGGTTGATGCAGGTAACCGGCCGACGCGGGCCAGGGTTGTCCGGCATTGTCATGCAGCGGGCCTCCGCACTGTTCGCGAGCCTCGCGCAGCGGCATTTCACGCTGGATGGCCCGGTTGTAATCCGTGGGGGTGATCGAGACAAACTCATCGTCATTTTGATGGGCACGCAGATAGCGTTTGGTGCTGAACACCCCAACGGCAATCAGCATAAAGAAGATAAAAATCGTCAGGCGACTCCTGAAAATCCCGCCAAACAGCCTGCCCGGCAATTGAAACAGCCACTTCACTATTTTTGACAGCATCTTTTTCCCTTAGCGCCCAAGCCGTTACGTTCTGCGGTAACGTTGCCTGCCTCAGTATAGCCAAATCGTTCGCCAAGAGGTGAGCGTCTCATGAAATTCCCGTGTTTACCCGCTTCCTTCTCCCAGCAACAGCAGCAGTAAATGCCCACAACGACGGCAACCGCAAAACTCAGCAGCCCAGCCCTGTTCTCGAATTATTTGTACGTTTTTGCACGTTTGTGTACATTGATGATCACTTGTTCGCCAGCGAGAGGCAAAATGTCCAAACTGTTACCCAACCAACGTCATGAGGCGATCCTCACCACGCTGCAACAGCAGGGGCGTGTGCTGGCGGTTGAAATGGCGGAGCGTCTGAATACCACCGAAGCGACCATTCGGCGCGATCTGCGCCAGTTGGCGGCACAAAACCTGTGTAAACGCATCTATGGCGGAGCACTGGCCCCCACACCGGCAACCGGGCCGATCGGGGATCGACTGCATTTGAGCGGTGATGAGAAACAGGCGTTGGCGCTGGCCGCACTGGCGCTAATCGAGGAAGGGCAGGTGATTTTCCTCGATGCCGGTAGCACCCATCTTTATCTGGCCGATCTGTTGCCCCCTGACCAGCGGCTGACGGTGGTGACTAACGCGCTGAGTATCGCCGCTAAAATGCTGGAAAGGCCGGGGATCCGCACTATTTTAATTGGCGGTGAGCTGGATGCCGACATCGGCGGCTGTGTCGATGCCAAAGCAGTGCAGGAAATTGACGGTTTTCATTTCGACATCGCTTTCACCGGCATCTGCGCTTACGACCCGGCCAGCGGTTTCTCGGCGTTGAATTATCAGGATGCCCAGTTCAAGAAACGCCTGTTGACGCGTTCCGGTAACGTAGCGGTGCTCTGTACCGGCGACAAATTGAATACCTACGCCCCCTACAGTTTCCTGCCTGCCAACCGCGTCGATTATTTGGTGACGCCGCCTGGCCGACATCCGCAGCTCGAACAGCAGGTGACCCACAGCGGTGGCAAGGTGCTGTACAGCGACTCATCAATTGGAGAGTGAAATGAAAATAGCCCATGTTGCCCTGTGGACCCGCGATATTGATGCCCAGGTGGCGTTCTGGCAGCGTTACTTTAACGGCGTGGCCGGAGAATTGTACGTTAGCAAAAACCGCCCGGGTTTTGTTTCCCGTTTTGTCAGCCTGGCTAGCGGCCCGACGCTGGAGATCATGGGTTTACCGGCGTTGCTGCCGGCGGATCAGGCCGAAGAACGTGTGGGTTGGGCGCACATTGCGCTGTCGTTAGGCGACGAGGACCTTGTCGACCAGTTAGCGCAGCGCGCGCAGCAGGAGGGGATCCTTCAAGCGTCGCCGCGCTGGACCGGCGATGGTTTTTACGAAGCGATCATCCGCGATCCGGACGGCAACGCCATCGAAATCACCGGCTGATCACTCTTCTTCAATGATGGCGAACTGCTGCGCCAGATAGTCGAGCAGCAGCCGCACCGCCGGCAGTAACCCACGGCGTGACGGGTAAACCGCGTGCACCACGCCGCCCTGTGGCTGCCAGCCGGGTAACAGTTGCACCAGTTCCCCACGCAGGATGTTATCGCGCATCATCATCGAGGGCAGTTGCACAATACCGGCACCGGCAATCGCGGCAGTACGCAGCATCAGCATGTCGTCAGTCACCAGCCGTGGCGTGTGTTCCCACTCCACTTTTTCACCGTCCGGCCCGGTCAATTGCCACAGGTGTTGCGCGCGTGCGGGACCAAGATCGAGCGTGGGATATTTATGCAGATCCTCTGGCCGTTGTACCGGCCCGAGGGTGCGTACCAGTGCCGGGCTGGCAGCGACGCACCAGGTACGCTGCGCCAGGATCTTCAGCACCAGATCGCTGTCTTCCAGCGGCGGCGGCCGCACGCGGATCGCCAGATCCAACCCTTCTCCCACCACATCTACCCGGCGGTTGGTGGCATCCAGATGCACCGTGACTTTCGGGTAATCGGCCATAAAGGCCGCCACCATACTGCCGACCCGGGTATGCAAGATCGCCACCGGACAGGACATACGCACCGTACCGCAGGGTTCGGCGCGGGTTTGTTCGATCGCCTGCTGTGCCGCATCGGCTTCTACCAGCATCGCCTTACAGTGGGCATAGTAGTTCTGACCGACCTCAGTGACGGAGAAACGTCGCGTAGAGCGCTGGATCAGGCGAACACCCAGACGTTCTTCCAGCAACGCCACGCGGCGGCTCAGTTTGGACTTCGGGATGCCCAGCGCACGACTGGCGGGGGCGAATCCCTGATGGTCGACCACGCTGGCGAAATAAAACAGATCGTTCAAGTCGGTGAACATCGCCTGTCCTTATCGTTCTATAAATAGAACTCTGAGTGTACATCTTGCCTACTACTGCAGCAAATGGCGTTGGATTAAACTTCTGGCATCAACCTAAGGTCGTGAGACCTGAAACAGGAGTTCAAGATGAAAAAGATCCTCGGTATTTACAACAGCCCTGAAGCCCACTGGGTCGGCAACGGCTTCCTGGTGAATTCGCTGTTCTCCTATAACGATCTGGGGGCGGAAATGAGCCCGTTCCTGCTGTTGGATCATGCGGCGCCAACCAAGTTCCGCTCTGCCTCCGGTACCCGTGGCGTTGGCCAGCACCCGCATCGCGGGTTTGAAACGGTGACCATCGTCTACCAGGGGGAAGTCGAGCACCGGGATTCCACCGGCAGCGGCGGGGTGATTGGCCCTGGCGACGTGCAGTGGATGACCGCCGCCTCAGGTATTTTGCACGAAGAGTTCCATTCCCGGGATTTCTCGCGCAATGGCGGCACCATGGAAATGGTCCAGCTGTGGGTGAACCTGCCGGCCAAGGACAAAATGGCTGAGCCGGGTTACCAGACGCTGTTGAATGCGGATATTCCGGTGGTTCCACTGGCGGATGGCGCAGGGCAGGTTCGGGTGATCGCCGGTAGCTTCGGCGATGCAGCCGGCCCGGCACGCACCTTCAGCCCGCTCAATGTCTGGGACATGAAGCTGAACGCCGGTCATACCACCACGTTGACAGTGCAAGAAGGCCATACGCTGGCGCTGGTAATGCTGCACGGGGCTATTCATGTTAACGGCGAGGAAGTGGTGCGTGAAACCCAAATGGTCAGGTTTGACCGGGCGGGGGATTCAATCACCATCGAAGCCAACAACGACGTCAGCTTGCTGGTACTGAGCGGTGAGCCAATCGACGAGCCAATCGTCGGCTACGGCCCGTTTGTCATGAACAGCGACGCGGAAATTCAGCAGGCTTTCCATGACTTCAACGGTGGCAAGTTCGGCAGCATGGCGGCAGAGCACGACGTCGGCTAAACCCATCCATACCCGAGAACCGATCCGGTAAAATAATGCCGGATCCGGTTCTACACTTTAAGACAACCTCTGCGCTCTGGCTTAACGGCCAAGGGCACTTTTAACCGCAATAATCAAAACCCCACAGGAGTAAACCATGACTGCAAATTACAAACGCCTCGACAAGGATCAGGCCGCCGTATTGCTGGTGGATCATCAGGCAGGGCTGCTTTCACTGGTACGAGATATCGATCCCGATCGTTTCAAAAATAACGTACTGGCACTGGGGGATTTAGCGAAGTATTTCAACCTGCCGACCATTCTGACCACCAGTTTTGAAGACGGCCCCAACGGCCCGCTGGTACCGGAGCTAAAAGCTCAATTCCCCGATGCGCCCTTTATTCCTCGCCCTGGACAGATTAATGCCTGGGACAACGATGACTTCGTCAAGGCAGTGAAAGCGACCGGGCGTAAGCAGTTGATTATTGCCGGGGTAGTCACCGAGGTGTGCGTGGCCTTCCCGGCGCTGTCTGCCCTCAGCGAAGGTTTTGAGGTGTTTGTAGTCACCGACGCCTCCGGCACCTTTAATGAACTGACGCGCCAATCCGCCTGGAGCCGCATGGAAGCCGAAGGCGCACAGCTGATGACCTGGTTCGGCGTCGCCTGCGAACTGCATCGCGACTGGCGCAATGATGTCGAAGGGCTGGGTGCACTGTTTGCCAACCATATCCCCGACTACCGCAACCTGATGACCAGTTACAGCACGCTGACCAGCGGTAAGTAATGTCTCTGGAGCGCAGCTGCTGGCTGTGCTCCATTTGATATTAGCTGACTGAAAAATATTAGTAGATAAATCCATCTGTTATACCCACCTCCTTACCGCTTATCCCATTCTGTTTCACCAAGAAAATACCAGAAATTCAATCGTGAAATACTGAAATTCAATTGTGATTGAAATGATTAAGTTTCTATAAGTTTTTTTTGGTTATTAATGTTGGCCGATTATTTTTGAACTGCGTATTAATATTGAATTAATGCCTTTGATCAAAGCTTGCTTGTTCTGCTATATATTTAATGTTTAAGGTTAATGTGGTTTTCTTCAATAAATAAAATTAGCCAGCAACCAATAAGGCAGTGCTGGTGAAATTAGTAAACCTTTCTGTAGGTATGACTTTAAGAAATGACAAATTTCTAACACAGCAAGAGGGATGGTTGATGAATGCATTCAGAGATAAGCTTAAAGCGCATGTACATCATGTGGCTGCGGTAGGCCAGCATTGCAACACGGAAGAAACAACAAAGCAGGCATTAATTTTACCTTTATTGGAAATTCTTGGTTTTCATCCTTATGATCCCACTAAAGTAAAAGCAGAGTACGGCGCTGATTTTCCTGGGGTTAAAGTGGGTGAGCGGGTGGATTACTCTCTTTTCTGTCATGCCGTGCCTGTCATGTTTATTGAGGCGAAATCCTTCAATCAAAACTTATCCAATCACAGCCCACAGCTGTCACGTTACTTTAATGCCACCCCAGAAGTCACGGTATCAGCGATCACCAACGGTAAAGAATGGCGGTTCTTTACCGATCTGAAAGATAAAAACATCATGGATGATACGCCATTCCTTAAGATAGATTTTAATGATTTAAATGACTCTGATATTGAACAGCTTTATAGGTTTAGGCATGATCAATTTCAGCCTGAGGCGTTGAGAACCTTGGCTGAGGAGAGTATTTATTTGACATCATTCACCAAAACAATCAGTGCCAGTCTAAGAGATGTGGACGCGGATTTTGTCAGGTATGTGGCGAATCGTTCTAACGTCCAACGTCAACTTAATCAACGTTTTCTTGAGACTATCACCCCTTTGGTACGACTGGCGGTAGAAAAAGCGGTAAGCGCAATGGTGGTTTCCGGGTTGTCTGTGACTTCTGAAAATAAAGCGCCGACTGAAGAGTTTGGTGACGCTAACGAAGGCAACAAAACCGATCCGCTAGCGCCGATTGTTGACCCGGAAAACAGCAAGATAGTGACCACTTATGCTGAAAGGGCATTATTTGAAAATGTGGCAATGATTCTGGGTGAAAACGCAGACTTAACAGCAAAAGATACTGAAAGTTATTTCAGTATTTTGGTTCAGGGAAAGACAACCCGATGGGTCCTGCGTTATTTCGACAATAAACAACGGCCTACCATATTACTCCCTTTGGAAATCAACGAAGAGAGGCATGCCGAAATTATCCGAGCTGGCCTGGAACTTGCCGCCGGGGGACATATTATTATTGATCGGCCAGAGAATATCTTGCGGCTGACAGGTTTGATTATCGACTCCTACCATTATTGCATTGATGATGAAAACTTCAGGCAGAAGAAAAAAACGCTATCGTAATAATGGATTAGGGTGAGTGGTTTTATAAAGTATCGCAGTGTGTTCTTTTAAGATAAATATCCTCATGTTCTTTACATAATCCTTAAGCTTTCATCACGTTAGCGGTGGGATGTAAGTAAAGATCATCGGGGTGAAAAGGTCGTGAAAAGCGACTTTCTCATGTGCCGGGGGCGGGGTAGGTTAAGCCCAATCCCGACACATGAGGTCAATGAGATGAAAAACACCATCAAAGTACTGGCAGTGCCTTTTCTGGCTGCCGTGACGCTGTTCAGCGTCAGTGCTCTTTCCGCTCCTGCTGATAAAACTGCACCACCGCAAACTGAGCAAGGCTTCCGCTTGCCGCCTTTCCCTGGCGGGCATATGCCCAAACCGGGTTTCTGCCACGGGGGGGAGTTGTTCTGCGCGACTTCCGCCAGCGATAATCCGACCGAAACCATCAATAAGCTGACTTCGGTGATCCCGGCCAGTGCGGCCAAGCATTATGAAGTCCGCGTTTCGGTAGTAGCATTGCCGGATAAACCCCTGGCTCCTTCGGTGCCTTAAACGGGTCTGCTGGCTCTGAGGGGGAATGCGCGTTAGTCTGGTGGCATTCCCTCAGGAGGCCAAATGAATCGGTCAACGCTCCCCCCTTATCTGCGGCCTGGTGATCGGGTGTTGTTATTCGATGGCGAATGCAACCTGTGTCACGGGCTGGTGCGATTTTTGATCCGTGCCGATCGGCAGGGCAAGATCCTGCTGGCCACGGTGCAATCCGAGGAAGGGCAGGCGATCCTGCGTTGGCTGGCGTTACCCACCGACCGTTTTGACTCCATTGTTTACCTGCAACAAGACCAGCACTGGTTACGTTCAGCAGCATTTTTTCAGGCACTGCGCCAGCTTGGCTGGCCATTTCGCCTGCTGGCATGGGCCCGCTTTCTGCCGCAGCGGCTGGCGGACGCGTTTTACAATGCGGTTGCGAGCAACCGCTACCGATTGTTTGGCCGCAATCAGGGCACCGCCTTGCCCGGTGAGCATTTACCAGGGCGTTATTTGCATCATCGCAGTGAGTAAATCTGCTGAGCTTTACGCTTCTTTACCCTTTAATCGATTGAAATATCAGCACTCCGGCCCCATATAATGGAACGTTCAGTCAATCAGGAGAGGGTATGGGAATCAGTGAAGAAGAGCACATTCGCCGTTTAAGCCAGGAAAAGAATGCGGTGGGAAATACGGCGAAATGGGTGGCGATGGTCTCTGCCATTTACTTCGCCATGATGGTGTTTTATGGCCATCCGATTGGCGTACTGACTATGTCCGGGCTGATTTTTATCGTCGCCACCACCACCTGGCTGAAGAAGCGCCAAAAGGTGAGGTCCTATCGCCGGGAACTGGCGAAAATCAATGATGATCCGCCGTCTCAGCAGCTCTGATACTCGCTGCGCAGCAGGCTGTAAACCAGGCTTGGCCTATCGCCGGGCACGTCATCCAGGGTATCTACCAAACGTAAACCCGCTTTTTCCAGCACGCGGCACGAGGCCAGATTTTTTTCACGTACAATCGCGGAAATTTCTGCCAGCCGTAGCTGTTCAAAACCATATTTCAGTGAAGCTTGCGCCAGTTCCGTCGCCAATCCACGGCCCCAAACCTGCGTATCAAAGCGATAGCCCAGATTCACCGTGCGCTGTGCCCCCAGTGGCCGCCAGGAAATCCCGCCAAATCCAATAATCCACTCCGGCCGTTCATGTAATGCAATCGCCCAGGAACCATAGCCGTGCTGTTGCCAGTTTTCGATCCGTTCAGTCAGTGCCTGTCGTGCCAACTGTTCACTGGCGACAGGTCCGGCGGGGTTAAAGCGTTGAGTTTCCGGATCGCCAAAAATAGCGTAAAAGCGGGCAACATCGTCGGCCACCGGCGGACGCATCAGCATACGGGCGCTAACAAAAAGGGGCGTAGGGGGAATTTGCGGCATGGCTTCTCGTCACCTGTGGTCATTGGGCAGGGTTAACTGTAGACCAGGATGCGGGGAACAAGAAACACTAAACCCCTCCCCGGACGGAGAGGGGGGCTGCATCAGATAAACGAATCGTCGTCGTTGTAGTCGTCATCCGAGAAGTCGGTGTTATCGTCGTTTTGATAATCCGCATTCTGGAAGCCGTTGTCCTGATTGAGGAAGCGACTATCGCCACCGTTGAAGGTGTCGAGGTTGTTGGAGGCGTCGACATTTTTCATCGCGCTGTCATCTACCGGTGTCACCGGTGCTGCTGGGGTCTCGTCGATGATGTTCACAATCTCTTGCGGCTGCGAATGGCGGAACATGCCGGTCAGCATATCGGCCAGCACCACACCGCCCGCCACGCCGGCTGCGGTCTGTAATGCCCCACCGAGGAACCCGCCGGCGCGTGAAGGTGCTGCCTGCTGAGGTTGACTGTAGGTCGGCTGCTGCTGCTGTTGCGGAGCATAGCCCGGCTGGGGCTGATTGTTCCAGGCCGCGTTATTCTGCTGTTGTGCCTGATACTGCTCGCGCGGGCTTGGCGTACTGCGGTTACCGCCGCCGAACAGCCCGGCCAGAAAACCGCCGCTGCTTGGCGGGTTGGCACTATTTTGCTGCTGTTGGGCAATCTGGCTTTCCAGATCTTTCACCCGTTGGTCCAACTGCTTCAGTGCCGCTTCCTGAATGATCATCGCCTGCGCCATGTAATAGGGGGCGGAAGGTTGTTCACGAATGTGCTGATTGATTTGCTGTTCTGCCTGGAGATCCCTCTGGCCCGTCTTGGTCTCGGCTTCTTTCAAGCGGCCAAACAGACCATCGATAAGACGTTGTTCTTCGGATTGCATAGGATTACCTCAAGGAGATTAATAACGTTACTGGATGATGACTATCATCGGTAACTATCACCCTAGCGCGTTTATATGAACCAATAAATAAATGGCAGGTAAACCTGTTCATGAATTTGTTACCAGTTACGGCAAAGGGATCAGCATCACCAGCTTCAGCCCGCTATTTTCCGCCGGATTAAACGTCAGTTGCCGATAGCGCAACGCCCCCTGCTGCAAATGGGTAAATGCTCGCTCGCCTCCCTCCCGCGCCAGCACGTCTTGCTGTTTCCACCAGTGATGAAAGGCCTCGCTGTTGTGCGTCATGTTGCGCACGAAAGCGCGTATCTCTTCGGTGTTCTGGTGGTGGCTGGTTTCGGCACGGAACTCGGCGACCACGCGCCGTGCACGATCGTCCCAGTCGCTGACCAACGTTTTTGCCAACGGGTGGAAAAACATAAAGTGCAGCAGATTGGGGCTGCCGGCCTGATCCAGCCAGCCGCTGAACAGGCTCTCCGCCTGTGGGTTCCAGGCGACAACATTCCAGGTGATATCCAGCAGGTAACAAGGCACCGTCACCTGGTGAACACTTTGCAAAACGGCACTGTTGGCCGTTTCCTGATGATGCTCCTGCTCGGGATCGGCTACGCGCGCCAGGGTAAACAGGTAGTGACGTTCGGCTGGCCCCAGCCGCAGTGCCTTGGCGATGCGAGCCAGCGTATGGGGTGATATGGAAACCTCGCGCCCCTGTTCTATCCAGGTATACCAGGTGGCGCTGATACCGCTGATTTGAGCCAGCTCTTCACGACGCAGGCCGCTGGTGCGACGGCGCGGGGCGCTGGGTAACCCCAGCATTTCCGGTGTGATACGTTCACGGTGCGCACGCAGGAAGGCACCCAGGGCTTTAGGGCCGGACAAGGCTTCTGATTGCATAGACTGGTACCTTCTGATACTAGGATAACTGCTTATATTGTACCCGTATAATAAGGCGATTATAGTCATTAAAAGCCATCCGGCACAGGCGAAAGCCATACAATAATAAGGGAGCACCTATGAGCATCAGCAATAGCCATAAAAATGCGGTTGACCGTCAGTTTGGTGAGCAAGCCAGCGCCTATCTGACTAGCGCAGTGCATGCACAGGGAAAGGATTTACAGCGGCTGGCACGATTGTTGGAACCTCACACCAACGCCAGATTACTGGATCTGGGTTGCGGCGCTGGGCACGCCAGCTTTACCGCAGCAGCCAAAGTGGCGCAGGTGGTAGCCTATGATTTGTCGGCGCAGATGCTGGCAGTGGTAAGCCAGGCGGCAGCGGACAAAGGCTTCAACAACATCCAGGTACAGCAGGGCGTGGCGGAATCCTTGCCGTTTGACGAAGCGAGCTTTGATCTGGTGATCAGCCGCTACTCGGCACACCATTGGCATGACGTCGGCCAGGCATTGCGTGAAGTTCGACGGGTGCTGAAACCGGGTGGCAGAGCGATCTTTATGGATGTGGTTTCACCGGGGCATCCGCTGCTGGATATCTATCTGCAAACCGTTGAGGTGCTGCGCGATACATCACATGTGCGCAATTATGCCCCAGGCGAATGGTTGGGCTTGCTGACAGAGTCTGGATTGTTGGTACAGGAAGTGACGTCGGACCGGCTGCATCTGGAGTTCAGCAGTTGGGTAGAGCGGATGCGTACGCCGGAGCATTTCGTTACCGCGATCCGTGCTTATCAGCAGGGGGTTTCTGAAGAGGTGATGCGGCATTTTGCCATCGAACCGGACGGAACATTCACCAGCGATATTATGATGTTTGAGGTAGTCAGAGGATAAATAACATCAGGGCAGTCAATAGACCCTTTATTTTTCCGATTGCAGCGGGATTGGCTGCAATCGGAAATTCATGGGATATAGCGAC
The DNA here is from genome assembly GCF_027474885.1 of Serratia myotis. NCBI lineage: Bacteria > Pseudomonadati > Pseudomonadota > Gammaproteobacteria > Enterobacterales > Yersiniaceae > Serratia > Serratia myotis. Next base: position 1,026,268 of record NZ_CP099707.1, read on the forward strand.
TGCCCTGACCGATCATTACCGGATAGAAATTACTTCTTGTCTTCCAGCAGGCAGCGATAAATCAGGCCGCCGATAACACCGCCCACTAATGGCACCAGCCAGAATACCCAAAGCTGTTGCAATGCCCAGGTTCCCTGGAATATTGCCACACCGGTACTGCGCGCCGGGTTCACGGAAGTATTGGTTACCGGAATACTGATCAGGTGGATCAGGGTTAACGTCAAACCAATGGCCAGCGGAGCAAAGCCCGCAGGCGCACGTTTATCGGTCACACCATGAATAACGATCAGGAAGAATGCGGTCAGCACCAGTTCAATTACGATAGCCGACTGCAGAGAATAGCCACCCGGCGAGTGCTCGCCGTAACCGTTGGAGGCAAAGCCGCCGCCGGTAGCGTCAAAACCTGCTTTACCGCTGGCGATCAAATACAACACCGCTGCTGCAGCGATCCCGCCAATAACCTGAGCAATCACATAGGGAATCACGTCTTTGGCAGCGAAACGGCCACCGGCAAATAATCCTACGGTAATGGCCGGGTTAAAGTGCCCGCCAGAAATATGGCCAACGGCATAAGCCATGGTGACCACGGTCAGACCAAAAGCGAGTGCCACACCAAGAAAACCAATACCCAGCTGTGGAAATGCTGCTGCTAATACTGCGCTACCACAACCACCAAACACCAACCAAAATGTGCCAAAAAATTCGGCAAAAAGTCGCTTTGACATAGACTCCATCCTACGGAAAATACTAACGGGCGTTAGCACTAAAAACTATAGAACACCTTTTTCATTTAATGCAGGTTTCTATCAGGATTATTCTTAATGCAGCTTGAATAACAGCAGATATTAAATCCCCGTCAATTAACTTTGTCTATGCGAATACGGCTATATTTGGGGCGTTGCGGTGTGTTTGCTGGTTTTTTTATCGCTGTTATAAGAATTTACCCTAAGCTTAGCGGTATAAGTATTACTGGCGGGAAATAGCTACGGTTAAATTCAATTTTTCATATGATTTTCCCATTCGATTTGTCCGTGTTAATTGTTAATTCCTATTTGCCATATTTAATTTTCACGAAAATTCAGAGTATTAGACCGGTTTGTCATCAAACTGTCATGCTGGGCTAATACCTTAGCAAGCTGCCAACTTCACACCCTTAACTCTGAGCCATAATCATGAAAATAAAATCGGTTTCGCTGTTAATCAGTTCGTTGTTTCCTCTGTTCTCCTATGCTGCCACTGACGTTGAGGTGGCGCGCTATGTGGTCAGCTTTCCCGGCGGCGAACATGTAAGTTATCAGGGCGCTTTTGCCAAGAATTTCCCACAGGGGTTGCCGGTGGGTATTGGTTCTGGCCTGGTATTCAATGGCCGTGAAGGCAATGATCTGCTGTTGACTACCCTGACCGATCGCGGCCCAAACGCTGATGCGCCTGCGGTCGGTGAACAGGAAGCGAAAATCTTCGCCAACCCTGAGTTTGTTCCTTTATTGATGGATATTCGCGTCGGCGGTGGCAAAGCGGTCGCCAGCAATTCACGCCCGCTGCATGACCAGCAAGGGCCAATCAGCGGGTTGCCGTTGCCGGCAGGCCTGATTGGTTCAACCAACGAAGTGGCGCTGAGCGATACGCTGAAAACGTTACAGGGCGATCGCCGTGGGTTGGATACCGAAGGCATTACGGCGGATGGTAAGGGGGGCTACTGGCTGTGTGACGAATACGGCCCGTTCCTGATCCACATCGACAACCAGGGCAAGATCCTCGCCAAATACGGCCCAACGCCGGAGCAGGGCGAGCAGGCGGTGGCCGGTGGGTTGCCGAATATAATCAAGTGGCGTCAGCCGAACCGGGGTTTTGAAGGCATCACCCGTTTGCCGGACGGACGCATTCTGGCAGCGGTGCAGAGCACGCTCGACGTTGAGGGTAAAAGCAAGAACAAGGCGCAGTTCACCCGTCTGGTCAGTTTTGATCCGGCCAGCGGAAAAACGGCAATGTACGGCTATCCGATCGATATCGACAGCTATAAAAAGGCTAAAGACGCCAAGGTGGGCGACATCGTGGCGGTGGACAATCAACACATCCTGCTGGTCGAACAGGGTAGCGATAAAGACAAGCAGATGATCAACAAGATCTACCTGGTTGATCTCAGCCAGGCGACCGATCTGACGGCCTTTGACGGTAAGGGAAAAGCGCTGGAGTTTGATGATGCAAAAGATCTCGCTAAACGTGGCGTGAAGCTGGCGCAGAAGCGGGAAGTGGTGGATCTGCGTAAATTAGGCTGGCAGCAGGAGAAGGTCGAAGGTCTGTCGCTGATTGACGATCGCACGTTGGCGGTGATTAACGATAACGATTTTGGTCTGCAGGCCAAGCTGGTGGACGCACAGCCGAAGGCGAAGAAAGTCGGCGATTACCAGTTGGATCAACAGGGTAACCTGAGCCTGGAGGGCAAAGCCGTATCGACCCGTATCGAACTGCGCCCGCTGGATAAACCGGAATCGCTCAGTGAGCTGTGGGTACTGACGCTGCCACAACCGCTGAAGTAAGCATCACGGCCGGGGGCGTGGCCCCCGGTCTCCCTTCTTTATTTATTAGATGGCCTCACTGTTGGCTTGCGGCGCTCTGCCGCGCGAAATGCTCTCCCACACGGCCACTGCCACCATAATCAAGGTGGTCAGGGCATTTACCATCAGCAAATCGGTGAGAAAAGCGATCGGTGCCAGTACCGCCAGCGCGATCAGTCCCAGCAGATGCGACAGCGGGAAACGGCGATATACCAGTCGCTTGTACAGCGCATTGGCGAGCAGATAAATCGCCGGGCCGAGCAGCAGCACCGCGGCTGTCACGTTGTTGATATGGCCGTCAGGGTGGGCGATCACCAGCTCATTGGCGACGGCGCAGACGATGATCGCGCCAACCAGTACCACATGAACATAATGGAAGTTGGCACCCAGTTGGCCAGGGTTTTCCGCCTGGCTGATGGCATGGCTACCGGCTTTGCTGCTGGTATCGAAATACACCCACCACATCGCCAGGCTGCCGAGAAAGGCCACCAACGACGCAATCAGTACCGGCGCGCTCCAGGACTCCATTTCGCTGAGGGTGGAGCCGGTGATCAGAATGGTTTCCCCCAATGCCACTATCACGAACAGTTGGCAGCGTTCCGCCAGATGATGGCCTTCGATGGTCCATTCACTGCTGCTGTCGGAGCGACCAAGCACCGGCAGGCGGAAACCGAACATCGGTGAAACATATTCGCACAGCACCGCGATGGCCCACAGCAACAGCCGGTGATGGCCTTCCGCCAGCCCGCCGAGGATCCAGAACACCGCCGAAATGCACATCCAGCCGAGAATGCGCCGAAAGTTTTGTTTCAGTGGATGGTGGGCGGGGAGCAGCTTCAGCACCACCAGCGAGCGGCCAACCTGAATGGCTACATAGAACAGCGCGAACATCAGCCCGCGTTCACCAAACGCCTGGGGTAGCGCGGAGGAGGCGAACAGCCCCAGCAGCATGATGGCGAACAGCAGGATACGGATGGGCCGGGTATCCGGGTTAAACCAGTTGGTGACCCAGGCGGTGTATTGCCACGCCAGCCAGACGGCAAACCACAACAGCAGGGTTTCCAGCGCACCGGTCAGCGTCAGATGGTGCAGCAGATAGTGGGAAAGTTGGGTCACGGCAAAAACGTAGATCAGGTCGAATAACAGTTCCGAGAACGAAACCGAGGCGCCACGACCATCACGCACACGAAGCAAGGTTTGCGACATAGGGGATCCTTCCAAAATGATAACCTTCAGCAATAGCGTAGTTCAGCCACCTGCGGGTGGGAGAGAAATCTTAAAAGTGAGGTTTTTTATCTTTCCCTGACCAAACGGACTTTTAATTGTCATCTGCCGGGAGTAGAGTCGCTGTGTAGTCCGCTATTATTCCCTGTAAGACATATCTGCATGCACCTCCTCCTTATTTTCATCACAATGATTGATGTTCTTTACATTGGATTACGTCTATTTTCATTGCCTGGCGGATAATTAACTCCATTGATACGAGAAAATAAACAAAAACACCTGGAGTTAATCATGAAACTATTACCTGGCATCGCAGCAGTTCTATTGGCAGCCGCTTCGTTCTCTTCCTTTGCAGCGCCGCTGTCGTCGGTAAAACAGGTCAGCACAGAGCAGGCCAGCGGCCTACAGAGCCTTGGCGTAGTATCGGTTTCCGGCGTCAGTGGTTCACCGGGTGATGCGGTTCACGCGCTGAAAGAAAAAGCTCAGGCCGATGGTGCCAGCCACCTGCGTATTATCGGGCTGGACACCCCAGGAGATTCCAGCAACTGGCGTGGTAATGCGGAAATATACCGCTAATAATCCGGCAATAAATACAATTCGGCCACTGTAACAGGTGGCCGATAAAATAAACGGTTGTGGATAATAATCTGACCGGTAATGCCATTCCTGGCTTACCCGATGATGATGACCACAACCTTTTTTTTTGCCTGTGGTCAGTCGCATTTTATTACAACTGTGTCGGTGGTTTTAGGAAACATGTTAATGAATACTTAAGGAATTGAGTTCAGATTGGTGGCTACTCAACCTAAGGAGGCCCCCAATGTTAAATGCGACACGGCTGCAACTGAAGAACCACTTTTCCTACCTCCAGCAGTTTATGGCTTCGCCGCGAACCATTGGCACACTGGCGCCTTCTTCTCCCTGGCTGTGCCAGGCGATGCTCAATCAGATTGAATGGACCGGCGCGCTGTCGATCGCGGAGCTGGGTGCGGCGGACGGCGTGTTGACCAAGCGGATACTGGGGCGCATGCGTGCCGATGCTTCGCTTGAGGCCTTCGAAATCCAATCCCATTTTGTTCATCAGCTGCGGAAAATTGACGATCGTCGCCTGCAGGTGATGGACCGTTCGGCGGAACAGATGGCCCGTGATTACGACGTGGTGTTTTCCTGCCTGCCGCTGCTGTCGATCCCGCTTAAAATCAGCATCCGTATTTTGCAGCAGGCGCAGCAATGCTTGCGTGCACGCAACGGGACCCTGGTGTTGTTCCAGTACAGCCATCTGTCGGAAAAGCTGCTGTCCCGCTATTTCCACTGGAAACGGCTGCGGGTGGTGCGTAACTTCCCGCCGGCGCTGGTGTATGTCTGTACGCCGCGTTAGCTAAAGCCTTTTTTCCATCACCACCACCTGGTCATCATATTGCTGCCGACGTTCGATGGTTTGCCAGCCCCAGCCCGTATACAGCGCCTCGGATTGATCGGTGATCAGGTGTAATACCGGGTGGTTGCGTTGGCGCGCCAATTGTACGATGGCGGCCTCCAGGCGCTGTGCAATCCCCTGACGACGATGGTCAGGATGAACAAACACCCCCGCCAGCCAGGGGGAAAGGTCCATCCGGTGATGATCATCGCTCGGCCACAGGCTGGCCATTCCCAGTGGGCGCTCACCCTCAAGCATCAACAACGTGGTGTAGTCTTCACTCGGCTGGGTACACAGCGCAAAGCGCTGACGCGTGCGTTCCAGCGAACCACCGCGTTGCGAGCCCCATTGCCCAAATGCCCATGCGGCACAGACGTCGCTGAACTCTGGGCACTCCGTCAGGGGAATAATGCGTTGGGTCATTTCTGTACCTCCTGAATCTTCAGCCAATCTGGCTGTTCCATAATCGGGTTATCGACCAAATTTTTAACTTTATAAAACCGTATTTACAGCGGTTTTGCACGCATCAGCGTCGAAATAGCGCAATTCAGCGGATTTGACCCGCTCCGAGCGTGTTGGGATTGAAAGTGTTAATGAGAGTGATTATCATGCGCGCATAATTTAGCTAATCCGGCTTACTGATGCGCAATTCCCTCATTTTTCTGCTGCTTTCCCTGCTACTCGGCGCTTTTGGCGTTCAGGCTAAAATGGTCACCGACATCATTGGCCGTCAGGTGAAAGTGCCAGACAACCCACAGCGCATCGTGCTGGGCGAGAGCCGAATGTTGTATACCCTGGCGCTGCTGGAGCCGGGTAACCCTGCCCAACGTATCGTCGGCTGGCCAGAAGACATGGCGCGTTTCGATGCGCAAAGCTGGCAGCTCTATACGCAGAAATTCCCACAGATCACAGCGATACCTTCTATTAGCAAGGGCAATTTTCGCCAGGTTAATATTGAAAACCTGATCCGGTTGAAGCCGGATCTGGTGATCCTTGCGCGCTATGCACGGGAAGAGGGCGACAGCGATCTGGTGCTGAGCACGTTGAGCAAGGCCGGCATTGCGGTGATCTACGTCGATTTGCGGGTCGATTTGCTGAATAACACCGTGCCGAGCGTCCGCCTGTTGGGTGAGGTGCTTAACCGTCAGCAGCGTGCAGAGCAATTCATCAGCTTCTATCAGCAGCATATGACGGTGATCCAGCAGCGGCTGGCCGGCTACCAGGGGCCGAAACCCAAGGTGATGCTGCACCTGCACCTCGGGCGGCGCGAAACCTGCTGCACCACGGCGGCCCATGGCAACCTCGGCGACCTGCTGGCCTTTGCCGGCGGCGACAATATTGCCAGCGCCAGCATCAAGGGCGTCTACGGTGAGCTGAACCCGGAAACCATCCTGACCGCCAATCCTGACATCTACATTGCCACCGGCATGGCCGGGCCGCAGGGCAAGCATTTCTCCGATCTACGCCTTGGGCCACTGGTCACCCAGCAGGAAGCCGATGAGAGCTTTCGCAGGGTTATGCAAAAACAGCCGATGCTCGCCAACCTGAAAGCAATAAAAAACCACCAGGCCTGGAGCATCTGGCACAACTTCTATCTCAGCCCTTACCACGTGGTGGCGGTTGAGATGTTTGCCAAAGCCTTCTATCCGGATCTGTTTGCAGACATCAACCCGCAGCAGACCTTTAAGCAGTTATATCAACAATTTTTGCCGTTACCTTTTTCAGGGACCTATTGGAGTCAGTTAAATAATGAATAACACTCAGCGTGGCTGGTGGTGTGCACTGCCTTTGGCAGCCTGTGCTTCTGCACCGGCGATCGGTGCCGACAAAACCGCACAGAAGGGCGAGACCCTGGTGGTGGTCGGCCAGGTGCAGACCGATGGCGTGCAAAGCTATCAGCCGCTGACCAGCGTGACCGGTACCCGAACGGAAACCAGCTTGCTGAACGTGCCGCAGGCTATCGACGTGGTGCCGCAGCAGGTGATTACCGATCAGGCGGTCAGCAGCCTGGATGAGGCTTTGTATAACGTCAGCGGTATCACCCAGGCGAATACCTTGGGCGGAACTCAGGACGCGGTGATGAAGCGTGGCTTTGGCGATAACCGCGACGGCTCAATTCTGCGTGACGGTGTGCGCTCGGTGCAGGCACGCAACTTTACCCCCACCACCGAACGGGTTGAGGTGCTGAAAGGCCCGGCCTCGATGTTGTACGGCATGGGTGAGCCGGGCGGGATGATCAATATGATCACCAAGAAACCGCAGTTGCAGCAACACACCCATGTGGAAGGCTGGGGCAGCAGTTTCAAGGGCGGTGGCGGCCAGTTGGACGTTACCGGGCCGTTGGGGACTTCCGGATTTGCTTATCGGATGATTGTCGATCACGACGAAACCGACTACTGGCGCAACTTCGGGCGAAATCGCCAGACGGTGATCGCACCCTCGTTGATGTGGTACGGCGAGAGCACCACGGTGCGCGTTGCCTACGAGCATATGGAATATCTGGTGCCGTTCGATCGCGGCACCATCATCGATTCGCGTACTGGCAAGCCGGTGAATACGCCGCGCGACCGCCGCTTCGACGAAGGTTATAACGCCACGCGTGGCGATCAGGATAGCGTTACTTTACAGGTCGATCAGGTGCTGAATGAGAGCTGGAAAAGCTCGCTGACTTACGCCTACAGCCGCAACAGCTACAGTGACAATCAGGCGCGTGCGCTGGCTTTGGATCCTGAAACCGGCGTGCTGTCGCGGCAGGCTGACTCCACCGCCCATGCCGTTAGCCATGCCAATGCGGTGCAACTGACGCTCAACGGTGACGTCGACTGGGGCAGTATCAACCACCAGATGCTGTTCGGCTTTGATTTTGAAGATAACCGCACCTACCGTGGCGATATGATCCGCGGTAAAAAGAACAGCGACTTCAATATCTACAATCCGGTGTACGGCCAGATGCCCACCTCGAACGCCGTCAGTGCCAAAGACAGCGATCAGCGTGAAAACCTCACCAGTTACGGCTGGTTTATGCAGGACTCCGTGCAACTGACCGATAAATGGCTGGTGATGGGCGGATTGCGCTACGACGCTTTTGACGTGTTTGCCGGCAAGGGGCGGCCGTTTGTCACCAATACCGACAGCTCTGACGGCAAACTGGTGCCACGTGCCGGGGTGGTCTACAAGCTGACGCCGTATGTATCGCTGTACAGCAGCTACACCGAGTCTTTCAAGCCGAACTCTTCCATCGCCAGCCAGATTGGTTCGTTGCCGCCGGAACAAGGCAAGGCCTGGGAAGTGGGCAGCAAGGTTGAGTTGCCGAATGGCATTACCGGCACGCTGGCGCTGTTTGACATCACCAAGCGCAACGTGATGGTCAGCGAGTTGGTGAATGGTGAAACCGTCACCCGCACCGCTGGGCGTGTGCGCTCGCAGGGTGTGGAGCTGGATGTCGCCGGGAATATTACCGATTCCCTGAGCCTGATCGGGTCTTACGCCTATACCGACGCGCGGGTGGTGGATGATCCTGACAACAAAGGCAAAGAAATGACCAACGTAGCGCGTCATACTGCCTCATTGTTCCTGACGCAGGATCTGGGTTCCCCAGGATTGTACAGCGGGGACAACGTGCGAATGGGGGCCGGTGCGCGTTACGTAGGGCGCCGTCCGGGTGATGCTGCCAACAGCTTTAACCTTGATAACTACACCGTCGCCGACGCCTTTGCCGCTTACACCATGCCGGTGAATGGTTACCGGGTGAAATGGCAGTTGAATGTAAAAAACCTGTTCGACAAAACCTATTACCCTTCCAGCGGCGGCAATTTACGCGTGGCGGTGGGGGAACCGCGGGAAGTGGTGCTGCGTGCCAGCGTTGATTTCTGATCTGGCAGTTAAAAAGCTGGCCCGGTGGCAGGTATCTGCCGCCGGGGAAATTTGGTTAAATACCCGGCCCTGTTGTTGAGGAGAGCCCGATGAGCCTGAAGATACGTCTGGCGCAGCCGCAGGATATTGCCCAGTTGATTGCCGTTGAACGATCGGCGGCGCAACTGTTCCATCAATATCCGGCCTGGCGTTATATCGCTGAAGGTCCGGTGATGAGCTCAGAGCAACATGCCGATTTTATTCAGCGGCAGGGAGAATGGCTGGCGGAGAGCGCCGCGGGTGAGGCGGTCGGATTTATCGCCGTGGTGCCGCAACCGCAGGATTGGCATATCGCCGAACTGTCGGTTGCTGCCGACTGGCAACGCCTGGGGATTGGGCGTCGATTGATCGCCGAAGTGGCCGCTCAGGCCCGATTGCAAGGGGCGCAGCGCCTGACGCTGACCACCTTTATTGATGTGCCCTGGAATGCACCTTATTACCAACGGCTGGGGTTCCGGCCGGTAGCCGTCGAACGGCTCAGTGCGTCACTGAGCCATCACCTGGCGGAAGAACGGGCACAGGGCTTTGCCGCAGGCAGTCGCTGTGCAATGGAATTTACACTATCGTAAATATTGAAATACAGGCGGATGGCGGTATGATGCAGCAACCACGCCATCGCAGGATCTGCACGCCGGTTTCTGGCGGGCAAAAATGTATTCAAGTCACCGTATAAGGGATAACCCGTAATGACACAAACCATTTTCATGGTAGGCGCGCGCGGAGCCGGTAAAACCACGGTGGGTAGCGCACTGGCGTTGGCGCTGGGCTATCAATTTATCGATACCGATCTGTTTATGCAGCAGACTACGCAGATGAGCGTGGCGGAAATGGTCGAAAAAGAAGGCTGGCTGGGATTCCGCCGCCGTGAAAGCATTGCGTTGCAAACGGTGACTCAACCGTCAACTGTAGTTGCCACCGGTGGTGGCGCGATCCTGGCGGAAGAGAACCGCCGTTTTATGCGTCAGCACGGCACCGTTATTTATCTGCGCTCCCCGGCCGAAGTGTTGGCACAGCGGCTGGAAGAGTACCCACAAGACACGCAGCGCCCCACGTTGACCGGCCGTCCGATTACCGAAGAGATGCTGGAAGTGCTGGCGGCGCGCGAAGCCTTGTATCAGGAGGCCGCACACTACGTGATGGACGGCACCGGCAACCCGCAGCAGGTGGTAGAGCAGATCCTGGCCGCCCTGCAGTTGGAAACGGTAAAGTAACCCGCCTTTCGTTTTTCCTTCGGGCGCCGCTACTGGTGCCCGAATCCCTGCTATTCCTCTCTTTTTTCCTCACTCTCGATAGATTGCCCCGTAGCCGTGCTGCCCCTCGGTGATTTTTTGGATGAAGGTCATCATCTATTGAGCGCCGTTCGGGGATGGCCTAAGATGGTGTCAGATTGATAAGGGGAAACGCCATGGCACGGGTATCAAAGCAACAGATGGAGCGCAATCGCGAGGCGATTGAGCAGGTGTCCTCACAACTGTTTCGCGAACGCGGCCTGAATGGCGTCAGCGTCAACGATCTGATGGCGGCTGTGGGGCTGACACACGGTGGTTTCTATGGCCATTTTGCCTCCAAGGACGAATTGGCCGCGGTAGCCAGTCGCAGGGCGGCAGAAGAGTCCGCTCAGCGCTGGGAAGCGATGAGCCGTCAACCTGGTCAACACAATTTGCAGGCCCTGATTGACGGTTATCTGAATGTTAAGCATCGCGACTGCCCGGCCGAAGGCTGTGTGGTGACTGCCCTGGCCAGCGATGTGGCGCGAGAGGGGGTGGATAAACCGGTACATCAGGCTTACCTGAATGGCGTGAAATCCATGCTGGCGCGGCTGGAGTCACTGTCCGCGGTGGAAGATGAGCAACAACGGCAGCAGCAGGCACTGGCGCAGATGGCGATGCTGGTGGGCGCGCTAACGCTGGCGAGGGCAACCCAGGGTGATGCTGTGTCGGAACAGTTTCTTAACGCGGCGCGTCAGGCATTGCTGCCGGCGGACGCTGAGTAAAATACAGCGCTGGGGTAGTGCCAAAGCGTTGGCGGAAAGCGGCAATATAGGCGCTGACATTGTCATAACCACAGTCGCCGGCAATCTGATTGACGGCTTCACCGCGTGATAGCGGCTCCAGCGAGCGGATCACCCGGGCTTGCTGGCGCCAGCGGGCGAAAGTCACGCCGGTTTCGCTGAGAAAATGCCGGCTCAGGGTGCGGACGCTCAACCCGGCCCAGGCGGCCCATTCACTCTGGCTGCGTTTGCTGGCCGGCTCATTGAGTAGCGCCCGGGCGATTTTCAGCAGTCGGGCATCCTGCGGCAACGGCAGTTGCAACGGCGTGTTTTCCTGCGCGCGCATCTCATCCAACAATACTTGCAGTAGTCGCCGTTGCGGCGCATTCAGCCTTTGGCCTGCGAATTGTGCAATGCGTTCCATTAACGCCACAATCAACCCGGATGCGCTGCTCAGATGCGGCTGTTCCGGCAGCGCTGCACATTGGGATCCGGGCAGATACAGGCTCCAGCCGGCAACGTTGCCACAGGCCAATGCCTGGTGCGCGCAGTTCGGTGGCAGCCAGCCGATGCTACCGGCGGTCATAGCCCATTGCTGCTCCTGGGTTTCCAGCGCGATCATGCCGTGGGTTAATAAATAGACCTGTCCGCTGGCGTGTTGATGCCAGGGCGTTAAGTGTTTTTTCTCATGCCAAAGTCGCTCGCTTTGCAGGATCATGATGATTGGCCGATTTTCCGTATAGAAAGTCCAGTTACGGTTATTATGCCACCTTCTGCCTGATCTATGATCTCCACATCATTCAATTTTGGAGATAAATGATGAGCCTGAAAACCCCAACCGCCCTCGTGCTCGAGGCCTTGCAACGGGTCGTCGCGGCACCTCAACACCAGCCGGTGCTGATCGCTGAGTTTTTCAGTGAGGATTACCATCAGCAGGTGGACGGTAACACGCTGGATTACGTCCATTTTATCCAGCATATGGCGTTACTGAAACAACTCACCCGCAGCATGACGCTGGAGATCGTCGCCGTGGCCGGGCAGGGAGATTCGGTACTGACCCACCACCGGGTACGGGTGGAAAAACGTGACGGTGCCCGCAGCCTGATCAAGGTGTTGGCGCATTTCACCGTACGCGACGGCAAGATCTGCGCCTGCGATGAGCTGACACAACTGCTGGAAGGTGAGCACGACGATCGCGATTTGGGGTCGCGCGTGTCGGTATAAATACCACTGCTATACTTAACTCTGTGTAAACGACAGGGGAGATCAGCATGCGCGAAAATAATCGGCCTGGCTATCCGAGAACTGCCCGAGTGGTCGCCGTTGACCGGGGCGACCCGAGCTTGAATATGCACCGTTTTGAGGTGCGCACCGATGACATTGAGCCCAATACGCTACTCAGTGAACACCCTACCGAGCAGGAAGCGCTCGATGCCAAGCACCGCTATGAAGATCCGGCGCTGGAAGATTAATTAGCTCGCCTCAGAAACCGGCGTCAGGTCGGTTTCTTTATTTATTCCGCTTACCACTTTCACTAATTACCTCGCAACGCCGTGCCAAATTAGCATGACATGCTGGTTTATAACGGTACAGTCGAATAACCACGCGGTAATTGACCTGTTTTATCAGCGTTCTCTGTTGTATTTAATTTAGCGAAGCATCATCCGCTGCTATTAACCTACAGGATGGAAAATAAACTGCTTGACGATAAGTTGTACGAGTTTTAGTTTCTTATTATCAAACAGGAACTAAGTTCCATATAGTGGAACAAGGCGCATCATGACAACACTGGAAAATGCTGCTGCGGTATTAAAGTTATTTTCACAACAGCGAATGATGCACGGCCAGTCCGGTATTTCATTCAGTGATGTGGTGAATCAATTGGCGTTGCCAAAAAGCACCGCATCACGCCTGCTGCAGACTATGGAAATCCAGGGCATGCTGGAACGGGATGCTGACAGCAAGCTGTATAAAATTGGCCGTTTGTTGTTATCAGTCTCCAGTCACTATCTGTCGACGCCGTTGGTCGACAGCGTGGCAGCCAACATGGTGCAGCTCAGTCAACAGACCCACTGCACGGGTTATGTCTCGGTGCTGGAGGCGCAGGAAATCATGGTGATGCGCATGTTCCCTGGCCGCCATTTCCTCCAGGTGGTGACGCCGGCAGGCAGCCGTTCACCGGTGGCGGAAACCTCGGTGGGCCGGGCGATATTGGCGCGTGACAGCGATGAACAGGTGATAGCGCGTTTTACGGCCGGCTACCGTGCGGCTTCACCTAACGCTCCGCAAACGCTGGAGGCGTTATTGAATAAGCTGGCGCAGATCCGGCGGCAGGGCTGGTCCCTGGCGCGCAACGAAACCCTGCAAGGCATCAGTTCGCTGGCGACTGCGGTGACCAACAAACACCGCAATGAAACGGTCGGTCTGTGCTTGTCTTTCCCCACGCAGGCGGAAGAACAGCCGTATTCACCCGGCGTGCTGGAGGCATTAATGACAGTATCCCGGCAATTGGCGGAAAAACTCGGTGATGATTATTGGCAACAGATCAAATAACACACCGAAACAGTTCGTCAGCACCCGATAATTAAAGAAAACCAACACCAGGGAATTTCTTAATTATCTCACTTAGCGTTATGGGTAATAACTCTTTAATTTCATTCGCAGTTCCAATATTTGGAACTGCGATGGCCGCTTTATGCCGAAATTAACGTGGTCAAACGCCAGGGAATATTCAGGGAAATTAAAACGATGAAACCAAATAGCAGCATCAATCCGTTGAAAGATATTGGCACCCTGCTGGTGATGGTGCTGCTGTCCATCGTCGGCGCAATTATCGGCGTGCAGTTGATCACCACGCTGGGGGTTACGCCCAACACGTCGATCATTGGCGCGTTACTCGCCATGTTGTTGGCGCGTATTCCGCTGCAAATGTTCCAGCGTTACCGCTCGGTGCATACGCAAAACCTGGCGCAGACGGTGATCTCTTCCGCCACCTTTGGCGCTGCCAACTCATTGCTGATGCCGATTGCCGTGCCTTATGTGATGGGGCAACCGCAGCTGATCCTGCCGATGTTTTGCGGGGTGGCTGCGGCGATGTTGCTGGACGCCTACCTGCTGTATCGCATGTTTGACACCAAAATCTTTCCTGCGGCCAATGCCTGGCCACCGGGCGTCGCGGCGGCGGAAGCCATTAAGGCCGGTGACCGGGGCGGTAAACAGGCCTGGCTGTTGGTGGTAGGCGTGGCGGTAGGTATCGCCGGTTCGATGCTTAAAATCCCGATGGCGGCGTTTGGTACCGCGTTTATCGGCAATATCTGGGCATTGGGTATGTTTGGTGTTGGCCTGTTGTTGCGAGCCTACGCAGAACCGATGGCGGGTTTCGACATCAATGCGAATTTCATCCCTCACGGAGTGATGGTCGGTGCCGGGCTGGTGGCGTTGATCCAGGTGGTGCAGGTGATCCGCAGCAAACACACGGACACCGCCGGTTTCAGCCGGGACGACAGCGAAGTCCGCAAGGCACTGGGGTTGGGCGCGGTGGGCTATATCGTTATTGCGGCGCTGCTGGCATTGGCCGCTGGGCTGTACAGCGAGATGTCGCTGGGCATGCTGGTGTTGTTTGTGATTTACGCCGCGTTTGCCGCCTTCGTGCATGAGTTGATCGTCGGCATTGCCGCGATGCATTCCGGCTGGTTCCCGGCCTTTGCTGTGGCGCTGATTACCCTGATTATCGGCATTCTGATTGGTTTCCCACCGTTGGCGCTGTGCGTGCTGACCGGGTTTACCGCCGCCACCGGCCCGGCATTCGCCGACATGGGCTTTGATTTGAAAGCCGGCTTCATTCTGCGTGGCTACGGCAAAGACCTGCAGCAGGAGCTGCTGGGGCGCCGCATTCAGTTGTTTGCCGCATTGATCGCCTTTGTCGTTGCCATCCCGGTGGTGTACTTCGCTTACACCAGCTACTTCCTGCAGGACCTGATCCCGCCGGTTGCACGGGTGTATGCCAAAACCATCGAGGCGGGTGCCCAGCCGGGCATTGCCTACAGCCTGCTGATCTGGGCGATCCCCGGAGCCATCGTACAGTGGATTGGCGGACCCAAGCGTCAGCTCGGTGTGCTGTTGGCCACCGGCCTGTTGATCAATAACGCGTTGGCGGGTTGGGCCGTGCTCGTCGGTATTGCGCTGCGCATCCTGATTATTCGCCGCTGGGGTGACAAGGGCCGCACGCCGATGGAGATCATGGCAGCCGGTTTTATCGCCGGTGACGCGCTGTACAGCTTCTTCAATTCCATTTTTTCCAGCAAAGGGAAATAACCCATCCGGTTAAATTGTGAGGTCAACCCATTATGAGTTTGCAACAAACGCTGCAGGTCTTTGAATTAATTGATAGTGCTTACGCGAGCGGTCAGGAGGTCGTCGATCTGTTCACGTCGTATCCCGGTATCCGGGCCAGCACGCTGCGCGCCAGCGGGCCGAAAGGTGCGACCGACTTCGTGCGCATTGAGATCCCCGGCAGCGCCGGTAAAAGTCAGGGTGGCGATGCGCCGACGTTGGGCATCATCGGCCGATTGGGCGGCATCGGTGCGCGGCCAACGCGTATTGGCCTGGTATCCGACGGCGACGGGGCGATCGCTGCGATTGCCAGTGCGCTGAAACTGGCGGAAATGCAGCGCAAGGGCGATGTGCTGGCGGGCGATGTGATCATCACCACCCATATTTGTCCAGATGCGCCCACTCGTCCGCACGATCCGGTCGATTTTATGGATTCACCGATCGATGACGTGACGATGAACGATAATGAAGTGGTGGCGGAGGTCGATGCGATTTTGTCCATCGACACCACCAAGGGCAATCGCATCATCAACCACAAAGGTTATGCGTTGTCGCCGACGGTGAAGGAAGGCTACATCCTGCGGGTGGCGGAAGATCTGCTGCGGATTATGGAGATGACCAGCGGTCGCCCGGCGGTGACCTTCCCGATCACCACCCAGGACATTACGCCGTACGGTAACGGGGTGCACCATCTGAACAGCATTCTGCAGCCTTCTACCGCGACCTCTGCACCGGTGGTTGGCGTGGCGATTTGTACCGAGTCGGTGGTGCCGGGCTGCGGTACCGGTGCCAGCCATGAAGTGGATATTGCGCTAACCGTTAAGTTTGCGGTGGAAGTGGCGAAAGAGTTCGGGCGCGGTACCTGTCATTTTTATCAGGTCGACGAATATGCGCAGCTGCTGGCGCTGTACGGCAGCCTGAGCCACCTGCAAAAAAGGAAATAACCGGATGAATGCCTCATTTGCCACGCTGACTATCGGCCAGGCGCCGCGCAACGACATCATGCCGTTGCTGTCTGCCTATCTGCCCGCGGAGCAGGTGAGGCACGTTGGGTTGCTGGACGGGCTGAATACCCGCCAGATTGACGAAGGTTACGCACCGCAGGCCGGAGAGAAGGTGTTGGTTTCACGCCTGCTGGACGGCACACAGGTGAGATTGGCGGCCTCGCGGGTTGAGCAGGGGTTGCAGCAGAAAATCAATGCGCTGGAAGCGGAGGGTTGCGAGGTGATCCTGCTGTTGTGCACCGGGGAGTTTGGTCAGTTGCATGCAGAACAGGCGCTGTTACTGGAGCCGGATCGCATTATTCCACCGCTGATTTCTGCCATCGTCAGCCAACATCGGGTTGGCATTGTGGTGCCGGTGGCGGAGCAAATCAGCCAGCAGGCAGGCAAGTGGCAGTTACTGGCGACGCCGCCCTGTTTCGCCGTTGCCAGCCCTTATCTGGCGGATGACGCGGTACTGGAGTTGGCCGCGTGCGAGCTGCAGCGGCAGGGGGCGCAGGTAGTGGTGCTCGACTGTATCGGTTATCACCGCCAGCATCGTGATTTCCTGCAGGCACGGCTTGAAATACCGGTGCTGTTGTCCAACGCGCTGGTGGCCAAGCTGGCTGCAGAGCTAATCGACTGATTAAAAAAGCTAATAAAATCTTATCTCGCGGTCCGTCGGGGGCGCCGCTGCGTGCTTTTGGCCGTGGATCCAGAACGGCGGGCTGACGGTCAACTGCTCGGCAGAGTTTTACTCTGCGCCACGATCGCATTTCGTGAGAAAAACCAGTGACAGATCAACCGCAATCCCCCAATATGGATTTCCCATAAAGTTGATTACGCGGGTGTCAGTCTATGCTGAAAGTGAACGAGTATTTTGCCGGAAAAGTGAAGTCTATCGGTTTCGATAGTAGCAGCATCGGCCTTACCAGCGTCGGTGTTATGGAAGAGGGAGAGTACACCTTTACCACCGCCCAGCCGGAAGAAATGACCGTGATTACCGGAGCGTTGAAAGTGTTGCTGCCGGGCTCGCCGGACTGGCAGGTGTTTATGCCGGGTGAGAAATTCTTCGTGCCGGCCCACAGTGAGTTCAACCTGCAGGTGGCTGACGCAACCGCCTACCTGTGCCGTTACTTAAGTAAATAATTTTCACCCTTCGGTGATAAATCAGGGCTCTGCATGCAGAGCCCTTGGTATTTTCAGGCAGGATTAACGTTGGGCTTCGCCACCCAGGGCTTCGATGGTGTTCTTGATTAACGCCGCCAGTTCGCTGGTCATCAGGATAAAGTCGGCGTCAAAACGCTGGGCGAAGTCGTCACGATCGATATCGTCATTCTGTTCACGCAGCGTATCGGCAAATTTCAAACGCTTCAGTGAGCCGTCGTCTGCCAGTACCAGCTGAATACGCTCTTGCCAGTCCACTGCCAGCTTGGTCACCAGCTTGCCGGCTTCGATATGCACCGCAATCTCATCGCTGATCAGGTTCTGTTTTTTGCAACGGATCACGCCGCCGTCTTCCAGAATTGCTTTCAACTCCGCTTCGTCCTGAATGATAAATCCGGCCGGCAGTTCGCCGGAACGCACCCATTCGGTCAGCGTCAGTTCGATTGGGCTTTCCATGGTCAACGGCACCACCGGCAGTGAGCCCAGGCTCTTGCGCAGCAGCGCCAGGGTGTCTTCCGCGCGTTTGGCGCTGGCGGCATCAACCATGATCAGGTCGTTTACCGTGTCGATCCACATAAAGGTCTGGTTAAAGCGGCTGAAGGCGCGTGGCAACAGGCTGTGCAGCACTTCATCTTTCAGCGCATCTTTCTCGGTTTTCTTCAGCTTGCGGTGCTGTTCGCCTTCCAGGCGTTCAATCTTGGCCTGCAACTCTTGTTTGATGACCGGCGACGGCAGGATTTTTTCTTCCTTGCGCGCGCAGATAACGATCTGGCCGTTAACCGCATGCGTCAGTGACTCGCTGTGTGAGCCCATCGGGGAAACCCAGCCGGTCTTCGCCATGTCCTGGCTGCCGCACGGGGTGAAAGCAAAAGCGCTGAGCTGTTTTTCCATTTCATCCGCGTTTAACGCCACTTCGCGGCTCAAACGGTAAACCATCAAATTCTTAAACCACAGCATAATGTTATCCCTGGCTGGGCGTGCGTCTGGCACGCTGATTCATCAAAAGCAGGGCGGCATAATAACGAATCAGAGGCGAAAAATCGCCTCATTCCCTCCTAATTGCGTCGCCGGCCGCGTTTGAATGGCGTGCCCGTTGCAGTGCCAGCGCCAGTTGCCGCTGGCTGAAAGGCTTGCGCAGCAGTTCCACATTGGGCAGTGTGTCTTCGTGGTGGCGGCGTATATCCTGACCGCTGATCAGCAGCGCGGTGATATGCGGATTAATCTCTCGCGCCAGGCCAATCACCTGCACGCCATCCAGTTCACCCGGCAACATCAGATCGCTGATCAATACCCCAATATCCGGCGTCTGGCGCAGCAGGGCCAGCGCCTCATGGCTCTCCGCGCAGTCCAGCGTCAGGTAGCCGAGCTGGTGCAGGTGCTCACACAGCGTATGACGCACGTCGTTTTCATCTTCCAGCACCAGCACCAGATTGTCGGTGCCGTCGTTTTCCTCGGGCGGCAGTGTTGGCGCTTGCACGACGGCCGGTGTAGGGGCTCGCGGCAGTTGCAGACGAACCAGCGTACCTTCGCCCGGCGCGGTCTCAATCTGCACCCGACCGCCGGACTGGCGGACAAAACCATACACCATCGACAACCCCAGCCCGCTGCCACTGCCGACGGGCTTGGTGGTGAAGAAGGGCTCGAACACCTGTGCCTTCACCTCTTCCGACATACCGCAGCCGGTGTCGATCACCTCCAGCGCCACCATGTCCTGCTTTTTGCCGCCGCTGCGTTGTACCCGCTGGTTGTAGATGCGGATCTTCACTACGCCGCTACGGCCTTCCATGGCATCCCGGGCGTTGACCACCAGGTTGATCAGCGCATTTTCCAACTGATTGGCATCGACCCACGCCGGCCAGCCGGGCCGCTGAGACTCAATGCTCAGCGACAGCGTGGTAGGCAGAGAGTGACGCAGCAGCTCCTGCAGATTCTCCACCAGTGACTGCAGTGTGACGGCCTGCGGGTGCAGTGCCTGTTTACGCGAGAAGGCCAGTAAACGCTGGGTAAGCTGTGCACCGCGTTCGGCGGCCTTCAGCGCGCGGGCGATGCGCTGCTCGGTCTGCGCATCCTGAGTCTGTTGGGTGGTGAGTTCCAGGCTGCCGATGATCACCGCCAGCAGGTTGTTAAAATCATGCGCCAGACCGCCGGTGAGCTGGCCGACCGCCTTCATTTTTTGGCTGTGCAGCAGCGCCTCTTCCAGCGCTTTGCGCTCGGTGCGTTCCAGCACCACGTTGACTACGCCGCGATTGGGTACCGGGCTAAAGCGCAGTTCGACGGTGCGGCCATCGCTCAGGCGCAGCTCCTGTGGCTGCGGCAGTTCGCTGGTCAGGTTAGCCAGTACCGCTTCCCAACGCTGGCCCGCCGGTGGCGTCACGTGTTGCAGCAACTCACGGTAGTGCTGACCACGGTGTAACTGGTGTTCGTTGAGCCCCAGCAACAACGGATACTGCGGGTTCCACACCACCAATTGGCCGTCGTTATCGAACAGCGCAAAGCCGTCGCGCATCGCCAAAAAGGTGGTTTCAAGTTGGGTGCTTTTTTCTTTCAGCAGGCGGGAGGTCTGTTCCAGCGAAGCGGTGTTGCGCGCAAAGACGTTGAATGCCCGCGCCAATTCGCCCAGTTCGTCACGCCGTTGCAACGCCGGTACGCTGACGTCACGTTCACCGCGCGCCAGCCGCGTCATGGCACCGGCGATCGCCGTCAGGTTCGAACCGAGATTGCGGTAGATATACAGCCCGGCGAAGCCGGTAATCACCAGCGCCAACAGTGCGAACAGGCCGATAAACCAGCTGATGGAGCTGAGCTCACGATGCGTTTGGTGGGTGCGCAGCTCCGACTCGTCCGCCACCTTCTGCACGTAAAGGTTGATGTCGTCGTTGAGCATCGCCACCAGGGCTTTGATATGGTAGGTGTAATAGGCCAGCGCCAGATCGCTTTGCTCCAGCTCCAGCGTTTCGGGCAGCAGGCGCTGCTCACTGTCGCGAAACTGCCGCATTTTCTCGTCTACCAGGGCATCCGGGCTGCGCTGCGGCCAGTAGGCCATCACGCTGTCGAGCTGTTGGGCGGCGGCCTTGGGTGTTGGGGTTTGAATGGCGATCGCCAGCAGTCGGTCGATCTGGCTCAGCAGCGGCAGCGAAGGCTGGTCCAGGTTATTACGCTGATTGAGGCTGGCGATATGCCGCAGTGTGCTCTGTGACTGATACAGCCCGCTGAGCAGGATATTGCGTTGCAGATGCCGCGCATGGCCGAGATCCAGCATGCGGGTCACGCTGGTTTCCAGCGCGTTGCTGCGGCTGATGATGCGCTGGACCAGTTCCGGCTCGCTGTGTGCCAACGGAGCGTCCGCCAGTCGGCTGAGCGAGGCCTGCAGCGCTAACTGGGTCTGCTTCAGGCGGGCCGATTCGCTCTGGTACTCCAGCGCGCCCACCACCTGTGAAAGCCGAATGGCGGCGGTCGCCACGTTGGAGGTATCCCGGCTTAGCGCCATGCTGCCGTTCATTTCTTTCAGCGTCTGTGCCTGCACCTGTTCCTGCAGCTTGCCCGCATGGTTAAAACCGACGATCGCCACGCCGCTGACCATCAGCGTCACCGCCACCACCAGCAGGTTGAACATCAGCAGGCGCCCACGTGCACCGGCAAGGAAAGGCAGTCTGCGCATCGTATCCCCCGTAACTGACTGTTCGCAGTATAAATCCTCGTTCCATTAACAATATGACAAAGATGAACGGCCGCTGACATTTTGCATTTATTTATGCGTGGTTAACTGCACTCAATCCGAACCGCAACCTGAGGTATGACGATGAGCGCAACCCCGATTCTGGAAATGCACAACATCGCCAAGAGTTTTGGTCAGTTCTATGCGCTGAAAGGCGTCAACCTGACGGTTTATAGCGGTGAGATCCACGCGCTGATGGGTGAAAACGGCGCGGGTAAAAGCACGTTAATGAAAATATTGGCCGGCGCTTATATCGCCAGCAGCGGGGAAATTTTTATCGATGGGCAGCCGTTTGCCATTAAAGGGCCAAAAGATGCCCTGGCAGCAGGCATCACGCTGATTTATCAGGAAATGAATCTGGCGCCGAATCTGACGGTGGCGGAAAACATTTTTCTGGGCAGCGAGATCCAGCGCGGTGGCCTGGTGAAGCGCCAGCAGATGTTGCTGGAAGCACAGAAGGTGATCGATCGTTTGGGCGCGCAGTTCAGCGCCGGCGATCGGGTGATGAAATTAACCATCGCCGAACAGCAGCAGGTGGAAATCGCCCGCGCGCTGCACCGCAACAGCCGTATTCTGGTGATGGACGAACCGACGGCGGCACTCTCTTCGCGTGAGACGCATCGGCTGTTTGAGTTGATCAAACGTCTGCGCGATGAGGGAATGGCGATCATTTACATCAGCCACCGCATGGCGGAAGTGTACGAGCTGTCGGATCGCGTTAGCGTGCTGCGCGACGGCCAGTACGTCGGTAGCCTGATGCGCGACAAACTGTCTGCCAGCGAATTGGTGCGCATGATGGTGGGCCGTCCACTGAGCGATTTGTTCAACAAGGAACAAGGTATTGCCGTGGGTGAGCCGCGCCTGACGCTACACGGGCTGACCGACGGCAAGAAAGTGAAACCGGTCAGCCTGCAGGTCCGTGCCGGAGAGATCGTCGGTCTTGCCGGGCTGGTGGGGGCAGGACGTTCCGAACTGGCGCAGTTGATTTTCGGCGTGCGCAAGCCGATCGGCGGTACGGTAGAAATTGACGGCAAACCGGCCAATATCCATTCACCGCGCGACGCCATTGCGCTGGGCATCGGTTTTCTCACCGAAAACCGCAAAGAGCAGGGCTTGTTCCTCGATCTGGCGGCGCATGAAAATATCGTTATGGCGACGCTGGAGCGCGACGGGCGCTATGGCCTGCTTAATCGCCGCAAGGCACAGCGTATTTCCAGCGATGCCATCGGCCTGCTGAATATTCGCGTGCCGCATGCTCAGGTACGGGCCGGTGGGCTGTCCGGCGGCAACCAGCAAAAGCTGCTGATTTCACGCTGGGTGGCGATCGGCCCGCGAATTCTGATCCTCGATGAACCGACACGCGGCGTTGACGTCGGCGCCAAAAGCGAAATTTACCGCATTATGAGCCAGATGGCGCAGCAGGGAGTGGCGATCCTGATGATATCCAGTGAACTGCCCGAGGTGGTCGGCATGAGTGACCGGGTCTACGTGATGCACGAAGGCAGCATTGCCGGGGAGCTGAGCGGCGGCGAGATCAGTCAGGAGAGCATTATGACGCTGGCTACCGGCGTCGAACCTGTCCTGGAGGCGGCCAGCCATGAATAATTCTATCCCTACGCTCAAGGAGCCTGTCATGACTTCAAATCCGCTGCCACCGGCCGCAAAAAATCCGACGCTGAAACGGGCATTTTTGGGCGATATGATGCAAACCGTCGGGATCTTGCCGATCTTGATCCTGATCGTCGCGGTTTTCGGCTTTGTCGCGCCAAATTTCTTTACCGACGCCAACCTGCTGAATATTGCCCGGCAAGCGTCGATTAACATCGTATTGGCGGCGGGTATGACCTTCATCATCCTGACCGGCGGTATCGATCTCTCGGTGGGCTCGATGCTGGGTACCACCGCGGTGGTGGCGATGGCGGTCTCACTGATGCCGGGCCTGGCCGGGTTGTCGATCCCCCTGGCGCTGCTGGCCGGTTTGGGCATGGGGTTGTTTAACGGTTTTCTGGTGGCCTATGCCGGGCTGCCGCCGTTTATTGTCACGCTGGGGACCTATACCGCCCTGCGCGGTGCGGCTTACTTGCTGGCCGACGGTACCACCATCATCAATTCTGACATCAGTTTTGAATGGATCGGCAACTCTTATCTGGGGCCGATCCCCTGGCTGGTGATTATCGCTTTCGCGGTGATCGCGCTGTGCTGGTTCATCCTGCGCCGCACTACCCTGGGCGTCTATATCTATGCGGTGGGCGGTAATATCCAGGCGGCGCGCCTGACCGGGATCAAGGTCGGTGCGGTACTGCTGTTCGTCTACGGCATGAGCGGCTTGCTGTCAGGGTTGGGGGGGATAATGAGTGCCTCACGCTTGTACAGCGCCAACGGCAACCTCGGCATGGGCTATGAACTGGACGCGATCGCTGCGGTGATCCTCGGCGGCACCAGTTTTGTCGGCGGCATTGGCACCATTACCGGCACGCTGGTGGGGGCGCTGATTATCGCCACCCTGAACAACGGCATGACGCTGATGGGCGTCTCATACTTCTGGCAATTGGTGATCAAAGGGGCGGTGATCATCATAGCTGTGCTGATAGACAAGTACCGCACCCGCAATTACCAGCACTAGCTTACCCGTCGTCTTTCAAGCCGCAGCGTTGTTACCTGCACTAGCCCACCCCAGTTACTTACTCAAGTAAGCGCCTGGGGATGAACTAGCTGGCCGCCTGGCTGCAACTTGAAATCCATAGGGTAGGTTGGGTGATAAAGAAAGGTTGGTTGGCGCCCACCGGGGCAGATTTTTCGTAGATCGGAAAATAATGAGGAAAACACTATGCGTTTCAAGCCATTGATTACCGCTTTACTGGTTACCGCCGCGCTCGGCAGTGCCTCGTTGGTGCAGGCAAAAGAGTTGAAATCGATTGGGGTGACGGTAGGCGATTTGGCCAACCCGTTCTTTGTCCAGATCACCAAGGGTGCGGAAATGAAAGCGCGTGAGTTGGCCGGCGACAAGGTCAACGTGACGCTGGTGTCGAGCGGTTATGATCTTGGCCAGCAGGTGGCGCAGATCGACAACTTTATCGCTGCCAAGGTCGATATGATCATCCTGAACGCCGCAGACTCCAAGGGCATCGGCCCGGCGGTAAAACGCGCCAAGGATGCCGGTATCGTGGTGGTGGCGGTTGACGTGGCGGCCGAAGGGGCCGATGCCACGATCACCTCGGACAACACCCAGGCCGGGGCGATGGCCTGTAAATACATCAGCGATCGCCTGAAAGAGAAAGGCAACGTGGTGATCATCAACGGGCCGCCGGTGTCTGCCGTGCAAAACCGGGTAGAAGGTTGCATGACCGAGCTGAAGAAACACCCGGAGATCAAACTGCTGTCTTATAACCAAAACGCCAAGGGTAGCCGTGAAGGTGGGCTGGAGATCATGACCGCGCTGTTGGCGGCCAATCCGAAGATCGACGGGGTGTTCGCGATTAACGATCCTACGGCGATCGGTGCCGATCTGGCCGCCAAGCAGGCGCAGCGCAGCGAATTCTTTATTGTTGGCGTAGATGGATCGCCGGACGGTGAAGAGGCGCTCAAGCGCGGCGGAAAATCGCTGTTTGTCGCGACGCCGGCACAGGATCCTCAGGTGATGGCGGCCAAGGCGGTCGAGATCGGTTACGACATTCTGCAGGGTAAACCCGCGCCAACCGGCCCGGTGCTGATCCCGGTAACCATGATCGATAAAAACAATATCGGCAGCTACAAAGGCTGGACGGTGAAATAACCTGTTATCGGCGGGGCCTGCCCGATCGGGCCCCTCATTCCTTATCGCTTCCGGAGGCACCATGAACCGTTCCGCCGTGAACCAAATCCTGCAGCAAACCCAGCATTTTTTTGCCCGCTTCGACGTCCATCTGCCGCCGTTTGCCCATTTTAGCCCAGCGGTCTGGCAGCAGCTCGATCGTCAGCCGTGGCAGGAAGTGTTTGACCTGAAACTGGGTTGGGACGTCACGGCATTTGGCGACGATGATTTCGCCCGCAAAGGGTTAACGCTATTTACCCTGCGTAACGGTTCGCCCGGTGGGCAACCTTACGCCAAAGGCTACGCGGAGAAAATCATGCATTGTCGCGAAACGCAGGTGACGCCGATGCATTTCCACTGGCGCAAGCGGGAAGACATTATCAACCGTGGTGGTGGCAACCTGATCGTCGAGCTGTATAACGCAGACCTTCAGGAAGGGCTGGCCGATAGCGCGGTGACCGTGACGCTGGATGGCTGCCGACAGACCCACGCCGCCGGTTCGCGCCTGCGGCTGGCACCGGGAGAAAGCATCTGCCTGACGCCGGGTATCTATCATAGCTTCTGGGGCGAGGAGGGGTTTGGTGACGTATTGGTGGGCGAAGTGTCGACGGTGAACGATGACGACAACGACAACCGTTTCCTGCTGCCGCTCAGTCGTTTTAGCCAGCTTGAAGAAGACCAGCCGCCGCAGTGGTTGCTGTGTCACGAATACTTACGCTTTATCGCTTAAGGAGAACCAGCATGGCATTGATTTCACTGGCGCAGGGGTTGGCGCAGGCTCGTCAACACGGTTATGCGCTGGGCGCGTTCAACGTGCTCGACAGCCACTTTCTGCGTGCCTTGTTTGCCGCGGCGCAGGCGGCGAGATCGCCCTTTATTATCAATATTGCCGAAGTGCACTTTAAGTACGTCTCGCTGGAATCCCTGGTGGCGGCGATTAAAAGCGAAGTGGCGCAGCACGATATTCCGGTGGTGTTGAACCTGGATCACGGCCTGCATTTCGAAGCAGTAGTGCAGGCGCTGCGACTGGGGTTCAGCTCGGTGATGTTCGACGGCTCCGGCCTGAGCTACGAAGAGAACGTACGTCAGACGCAGGAAGTGGTACGCATGTGCCACGCGGTCGGCGTCTCGGTGGAGGCGGAACTGGGGGCGGTCGGCGGTGACGAAGGGGGTGCGCTGTACGGTGAGGCGGACAGCAACAAATTTACCGATCCGCAGCGGGCGCGCGAGTTTGTCGAATTGACCGGCATTGATGCGCTGGCGGTGGCGATTGGCAATGCGCACGGCAAATACAAAGGCGAGCCGAAGCTCGATTTTGAGCGGCTGGCGGCGATCCAGCAGCAGGCCGGTATCCCGCTGGTGCTGCACGGCGGGTCCGGCATCAGCGATGCCGATTTCAAACGTGCGATCGGCCTGGGCATTCACAAAATCAACTTCTATACCGGCATGTCGCAGGCAGCGCTGGGGGCGGTTGAACAGCGCATCACGCAGCGCCACGCGATTTACGATGAGTTTGCCGAAGTGCTGCTGGCGGTGGAGCAGTCGATCAGCGAAGTGGTGCAGCAGCAGATGCATATTTTCGGCAGCGCCGGACGGTTGTGATGAACCGGCGTGGCATTGTTTCGGCCGGCAATATGCTGGTGGATCATGTGCATCAAATTGCTCACTGGCCGCAGCCGGGCTGGTTGGTGGAGATTGAACACAGCCAACGAGCCACCGGCGGTGCCCCACTGAATGTGCTGCTGACATTGGCACGTATGGAGACCGGATTGCCGCTGGCGGCGCTCGGGTTGATCGGCTGCGATGCGGATGGTGACTACATCCTGCAGATGCTGGCGCAGCATCGGGTCGACAGCGACCTGGTGCGGCGTAGCGAAACGGCCATGACCGCCATGTCGCAGGTGATGACCGAACCGGGCGGGCAGCGGACGTTTTTCCATGCTCCGGGTGCCAATCGGTGTCTGGATCTGACCGATTTTGACGGACTGGACAGCGAGCATAAAATTTTCCATCTGGGTTATCTGCTGCTACTCGACAGCCTGGATCGACCGGATGAGGAATTCGGCACTCGCAGCGCCCGCCTGCTGGCACAGATGCAGCAGCGCGGTTACCAGACTTCATTGGATCTGGTGTCGCGCCAGGGGGATCCACGCTATCGCCCGCTGGTGTTACCGGCACTGCGCTGGCTGGATTATCTGGTGATCAACGAACTGGAGGCCGGTGAGTTTACCGGGCTGGCATTGCGTGCGGCTAATGGTGAGGTGCAGCCGCAGTTGATGGCCGAGGCGGCAGAACAGTTATTGCAGGCCGGTGTGCGGCGACGAGTGGTGATCCACTGCCCGGAAGGCGCATACGGTGTCGAGCAAGGGGGAGAAGCGCGCTGGCAGCCGTCTTGGCGTGTCAGTGAAAGCGAAATTGTCGGCAGCGTCGGTGCCGGGGATGCTTTCTGCGCCGGTGTGTTGTACGCCAGCCATGAAGACTGGCCGTTGGTAGCGACGTTGCAGTTGGCACATGCCTGTGCGCGGTTCAATTTACTGTGCGCCAACGCGATCGATGGCGCACGATCCTTGCCGGAACTGCAGGATTATATCAGGCGACAGCCACCGGTTGGCTGACGTCGGCGGCAAAAACATAGCCCAGCCCGCGAATGGTACGGATCAATTCTGGCTGATGTGGATTGCTCTCGATTTTGCGTCGTAACCGCATGATCAGCACGTCGATGGTGCGATCGAACACCTCCAGCGTTTCGCTGTGGGTTAGTTCCAACAGGCGGTCGCGGGTCAGTACTTTGCGCGCATGTTGCACCAGCGCCAGCAGCAGGCCGTATTCGCCCTGGGTCAGATCGACCGGTTGTCGCTGCGGGTTGTGCAAGGTGCAGCGGGCAGTATCCAGACACCAGCCGTTAAACTGCCAGCCTTCGGGTTTGTTGTGACCGGCGGCGGCCGGTTCCAGCGCCAAGGCACCGGTACGACGTAATACCGCCTTGGCGCGGGCGACCACCACGCGTGGGTTAAAGGGTTTGGCGATGTAGTCGTCGGCACCCATCTCCAGACCGACCACCACGTCGGACTCGGAGCCCAGGCCGGTCAGCATCACCACCGGCAGATCCGGGCGCAGCCGGTGGATCTGCTGCAACACCAGCAGGCCGTTGGTGTCCGGCAGGATCAGATCAAGCAGCACCAGCGCAATGTCCGGCTGCTGGTTGAGTAGCGTCAGCGCCTCGCTGCCCCGGTGGCAGGCATGCACGGTAAATACGTGCTCATTGAGCACGTCGCAGAGCAGATCACAGATAGCGGGGTCGTCATCGACAATCAATATGGCAGGTTTCATCGCTGCTCTCCGGATTTTATGATGCGGAAAATGTTATCAATAAGTTAACTGGCTAACTGCAGTGTACCCGATGGCTAATTAATAAGCGGTAGTCGGTGTGGATCTGATGCGGAAATTGCCATCACCGTCACACTCGGCGCTGATTGAGTGATCCTGGCAACTGAATATATTAGGCTGTGGCAACGTTGTGGTGCATTGAGGAGAAAAATCGTGCGCATTGGTATCGACCTGGGTGGCACCAAAATTGAAGTGATCGCGTTGGCTAACGATGGGCAGGAACTGTTCCGCCATCGCATCGCCACGCCGCGCCATGACTACCAGCAAACGCTGGATGCGATTACCGGTCTGGTGAAGCTGGCAGAAGAAAATACCGGCCAGCAGGGCTCGGTCGGCGTGGGCATTCCCGGCACGCTGTCGCCCTATACCGGGCTGGTCAAAAACGCCAACTCGGTGTGGCTCAACGGCCAACCGCTGGATAAAGACCTGTCAGCGATGCTGGCGCGTGAAGTCCGTATTGCCAACGATGCCAACTGTCTGGCGGTATCGGAAGCCACCGATGGCGCTGCCGCCGGCAAGCAAACCGTGTTTGCGGTGATTATCGGCACCGGCTGCGGTGCTGGAGTGGCGATCAACGGCCAGGCACACTCGGGCGGGAACGGGATCTCTGGCGAGTGGGGGCATAACCCGCTGCCGTGGTTGGATGAGGACGAGCTGCGTTTTCGCGCAGAGGTCCCTTGTTACTGTGGGAAGCAGGGCTGCATTGAAACCTTTATCTCCGGTACCGGTTTTGCCACCGACTATGCACGTTTGAGCGGCAACCCGCTGAAAGGGCATGAAATCATGACGTTGGTGGAGCAAGGGGACAGGCTGGCAGAGCAAGCCATCAGCCGTTACGAGCTGCGGTTGGCGAAGTCGCTGGCGCACGTGATCAATATTTTTGATCCGGACGTGGTGGTGTTGGGCGGCGGGATGAGCAATGTGGATCGTCTGTATCAGCGGGTACCGCAGTTAGTGAAATCCTGGGTATTCGGCGGCGAATGTGAAACCCCGATCCGCAAGGCCGTCCACGGCGACTCCAGCGGCGTGCGCGGCGCGGCCTGGTTGTGGCCACAGCTGTAACTGTTGCAAAAAAGCGCGGGCCCGCTCGCGCTTTAATCAATTCTCTGTACAAAAATTAGACTCCCCTCTATGCTTTAGCTAACTTAGCTAAGGAGATCGCGTATGCCTATCCAGGCCAATATGCACGAAGCCAAATCCAACCTGAGCCAACTGGCGGATAAAGCCGCACAGGGAGAGACCGTGATTATAGCGAAAGCAGGGAAGCCGTATGTTCAACTGATGGCCATCAAGGGGCAAACCCGTAAGCCTGGTGCCGCCAAGGGCAAGTTTACCGTGCCGGACAATTTTAATGATGGCGATGCAGATATCACCGCGCTGTTTGAGGGCGATGAATGAAACGTCTGCTGCTGGATACCCATGCGTTGCTGTGGTGGCTGATCGATGACGCCAGCCTGGGGGAGAACGCCAGAAGGCAGATCGCCGATCCCGGTAATGTGGTGTACGTCAGCGCGGCCAGCATTTGGGAGATTTCGATTAAGCGGGCGTTGGGCAAGCTGGCGCTGCCGGAGGACATTTTCGAGGTAATTGATGCCGAAGATTTTCTGCCGTTGCCGATGGCCGCCTTTCATGGTCAGCAGGCGGGCCAATTGCCGCCGCATCATCAGGATCCTTTTGATCGCATGCTGATCGCCCAGGCGCAGGCCGAAGGGCTGACGTTGATTTCCGCCGATGCCGCTTTCCCGCAGTATGGCATCCGGGTGTTTGACGCCCGGCGCTAGATCTATTTCACTTCGCTCTCGCTGCGTACCCGTTCGATATGAATAGTCAGGAACATCATTTCTTCGCTGGTTAGCTGGTGCTGGTAATTTTTTTCGATGTGTTGGTTAATCTTGCCTGAGCAGGCGAAGGACTCGCGGTACTTTTCTTTCACTACCTGATAGAGCGAATCGTCGTCGCTGTCGACGTAGTTTTTCCCCAGCAGGCGCTGCGCAAAGAACTTCAGATGGGTGACAAAACGGTGATAGCTCAGGGCTTCTTCGTTGTAGTCAAAACGGAAGTGATATTTGACGATGTTCAGGATCTCCTGCATCACCCGGGTGATGTGCAGGGTGTTGTGCATTTCGTCATTCAGTTGGGCGTTGACCAGGTGCAGAGCGATAAACCCGGCCTCATCTTCCGGCAGGGCGGTGCCCAGTCGTTGAGCGATCAGCGCCAGCGCTTCCAGCCCGACGGCAAACTCCGCCGGGTAGAGTTTTTTGATTTCCCACAGCAGCACGTTTTTAATGTCCAGCCCTTGCGCGTGGCGCTGCAGCGCAAAGTGGATATGATCGGTCAGCGTGATATAGACGATGTTGTGCAACTTACCCGGCAGACGCTGGCGGGCAAGGGTGATGATCTTGTCGGCGGTGGTCACGCAGGCCAACGGGATCTCCGACAGCAGCGTTTTAAAGCGCTCGGCCATTTCGCTGCCGTTCAGGGTGAAGATCTTCTCGATCAGGCTTTCGTCCAGCGGATCGCCAGCCTTCTTTTTAAAACCAATACCTTTCCCCATGACGACCGTTTCTTCCTGACGATCGTCCAGCGTAATCACCACGTTATTATTGAGTATTTTTTCGATCTTCATGGCTATTCCCGGATGTTTCAGCATGCTGAAAACGAAAAAACCTGACGCACAGGAGCGATCCCGTGCGTCAGGTTTTGCCTGTATTTAAATATCTCTACCCTATGAATTTCAAGCTGCGGCTAGGCGGCCAACTCGCTCATCCCCAGGCGCTTACTTGAGTAAGTAACTGGGGTGAGCGAGTGCAGGTAACAACGCTGCGGCTTGAAAGGCGACGGGTATACAGTAACAATCCTGTTATCAGCCGCATCATAACCCTTGCTAGCGTTGGCTCAATGCTTTTAGCCGGGGACTGCCGCCGCGGTCACATTTCTTAGTCAGTGCAGCATTATTCCAGGCGGAACTGCGGCTCCAGCCGGCTGATGCCGAGACCGTTAACCTTTTTCACCTTAATCTGCACCGGAATGCGTTCTTTCATGGCTTCAACATGGCTGATTACGCCAATGGTTTTCCCGGAGGCGTTCAGGCTGTCGAGCGCGTCCAGCGCGGTATCCAGGGTTTCTGCATCCAGCGTGCCAAAGCCTTCGTCGAGGAACAGCGAGTCGATGCTGGTCTTGTGGCTGACCAGATCGGACAGCGCCAATGCCAGCGCCAGGCTCACCAGGAAGCTTTCACCGCCGGACAGGGTGCGGGTATCGCGCAGCGCATCCGCCTGCCAGGTATCCACCACCTGCAGCTCCAGCGCGTCGCTGGTTTTGCGTTGCAGCAGGTAACGCCCATGCAGCCGCCCAAGCTGGTTATTTGCCAGATACACCAGATGATCGAGCGTCAGCCCCTGGGCAAACTTGCGGAATTTGTCCCCCTCTTTGGAGCCGATGAGCTGGTTGAGATAGCTCCAGTCGTCGTACTGGCTCTGGCTTTGACTGATTTGTTCAAACAGCGACTGCTGATTGATGCGGCGTGCGGCATCGCTTTCTAACTGATTGCGCACCTCACCCTGGCGTAGCTGCAGGGTTTTTAACTGCTGTGCCAGCGCTTCCAGACTCTGGCTCAGGGTCTGGGGATCGACCTGACTCTCATCCAGCCCTTCAGGGCGTTGTTGTTGTTGCTGCTGCAGGCTGTCTGTGGCCTGGGCCAGCAGGGCGCTGGCTTCAACCTGACGCTGTTGCAACTGCTCTTTACGCTGTTGCAATTGCTGGCGCTGGTGGTCATCCAACAGCGCGGCGCTAAAGGCGGCCTCGTCGCTGAATTCACTGGCGGCCAGCGCCTGTAGCCACTCTTGCTCTGCCTGCTGCAACCGCTCGGTCTGTTGCAGCAGTTGCTGCTGTAGTACGGCCAACTGGCCGCTCAGACGATCGCGTTGTTCCTGGGCTTTCTGCCATTGTTCGGCAGCCTGCTGGCTGGCCTGCTCACAGGCCGTCTGGCGGGTGCGCAACTGTTCGCGCACCTGCGTGATTTGCTGTTCGCCAAACAGGGCCAGTCGCTGCGCACGTTGCTCACCAAGGGCTTGTTCACCCTCCTGCCACTGCTGCTGCAAGCGCTGCTGTTGCAACTGGGCTTCGGTGTGGCTTCTCTCCAGCAGGGTGAAACGCTCGTCCAGCCGCGCCTTGTCTTGTTGCGCCTGCTGCTGCTGTGTTTGCAGTGCGGCCAATTGGTCCTTGGCCTGTTGTACGGCGTGCGACGCCTGCTCGTGTTGCAGCAGAGCGGCCTGACCCAGACGTTCTTCGCTGTCGCAGGCGTTCAGCCACTGGCTCAGACGCTCGGCATCCTGCAGGGCAAAATCAAACGCCAGCGGTGTGCTGAGTGTTTGCCACTGCTGCAGGTGTGCGGCTAGCTGTTGCTCGTCTTGCGCGATGAGTTGCTGTTGGCGCTGTTGCTGTTCTTTCAGGCTTTCGCAACGGGTGCGCAACTCGGTGCCCTGAGTATACAAAGCCTCGGTTGTAACGCGCATCTGGGCCAGGCGTAATGCGGTCTCAGAAGGTTTTACCGCCTGATACTGCTCAATGGCCGGATGACTGCTGGAACCGCACAGCGGACAGGGTTCACCGGTTTGCAGACGAGCGCGTTCGGCCTCCAGGCTGACAATGCGCTGTTCCAGCTCGAGGGCTTTCTCCACGTCCAACTGGTGGGCTTTTTGTTGTTTATACTGCTGCCGCGTCTCTTCGAGCTGTTTTTCATGGTCGCCGAGTTGCGTCTGCCGGGCGGCAAATTCTTTACGCTGCTGCTCCAGCCGCTCGCTGACCTGACTGAACAGCGAGGAGAGGGTGAATAACTGCTGGCGCACCAGACGCAGCTCGGCCAATTCGGTCTGACGCTGACGCAGCGCCGCCAGCGGGGACTGGGCTTCCAGCGCATTTTGCCGCTGTTGCTGCGTTGCCAGCGCGGCGGTGAGACCGTTAAGCTTTTCCTGATGCTGTCCGGCCTGTACGGTTAACTGGGCTCGCTGAAGCTCGAGCTTTTCCAGCTCCGCTTTTTGCAGTGCGTATTGCTGGATGGCGTTAGTGCAGGCCTGTTGCAGTTCGGCCTGGGTTTTCTGCCACTGGGCGATCTGGTTATCGAGCGGAACCACTTGCTCGTCGATCACACGCTGCTGAGTCTGCTGGTATTCAACATGCGCCTGCAGTTGCGC
Organism: Serratia myotis; assembly: GCF_027474885.1. Taxonomy (NCBI): domain Bacteria; kingdom Pseudomonadati; phylum Pseudomonadota; class Gammaproteobacteria; order Enterobacterales; family Yersiniaceae; genus Serratia; species Serratia myotis. The sequence goes on from NZ_CP099707.1 coordinate 1,059,929, forward strand.
GCGCGCTTGTTCTACCGCCTGTTGCAACGGCGCCATCTGGGCAAGCTGTTGCGCCTGCTGCTGCGTCAACTGGGCGATCTGCTGTTGCAGCGCCTGTTGATCGTGGCGGCAGCGGTTACGTTCGTTAAGCAGCGGTCGCAGTTTTTCTGCCGGCTCGCTGCGCGCTAACTGCTGCAGTTGCGGTTCGGCCGCGGCCTGTTCCTGCTGTGCAGCGCTCAACTGGCGTTGGTATTCCTGCTGCTTGTGCTGCGTCTGTTGCCACTGCTGTAACCAGTTCAGCGCCTGCTGCTGCTGGCGGGTCTGTCCGCTAAGGGTATTTTCCTGCGTCCCCAGCTCAACCAACTGATTTTCCAGTTGCTGACGCTGTTCGTCATTCAGCAGTTCAATGCCGCTGGCGCGTTGGTGCAGTGCATCCAGGTCGGCCTTGGCCTGCTTATGCTGTTCGAAAACCCGCTCGGAAAGCTGGCCGTAGATCTCGGTGCCGGTCAGCTCTTCCAGTAGTTCGGCGCGATCGTTGGCGTCGGCATTGAGGAAGGCGGCGAACTGCCCCTGGGACAGCATCATCGATTTGGTAAAGCGGCCGAAATCCAAGCCGGTGATCGCGGCGGTCATATCCAGCTTGTCGCGCACTTTGTCTGCCAGGATCTTGCCGTCTTCACGCAGCGCCAGTTCGACCTTTGGTGCCTGCAAATTGCCGTCCGGGGCGTTTTTGGCGCGTCGTTGGCTCCAGAAAGCACGGTAGCCGACGCCTTTAACTTCAAATTCGACCTCAGCCAGCGATTCGGCGGTGTGGCGCGTCATCAGCTCGTTTTGGCTTGGCGTGACGTTAAGGCGCGGCGTTTGGTGGTACAACGCCAGACAGATGGCATCCAGCAGGGTAGTTTTGCCCGCGCCGGTGGGCCCGGTGATGGCGAACAACCCATTACTGGCAAAGGGTTCGGCGGTGAAGTCGATCTTCCATTCGCCCTGCAATGAATTGAGGTTCTTTAATCTCAGGCTGAGAATTTTCATTGGCTCGGCTCCTGGTCGTTGTGCTGAACGGTCTCGACCACCTGCTGGAACATTTGGCTCATTCGCTGCCGACGTTCTTCAGCCATTTCAGGTTCCTGTGCCAGCCGCCGTTCGAACACCTCATTAACACTCAGTTCGTTTAGCGTTTCTTTGTCCTGCTGTTCAATCGCCTGGCGGCGTTGTTCTTTGCTGCGGCGCAACAGCACCACTTCTACCGGCAGCTGATCGGCCAGGAGCTGGATGCGGCGCTGAATGTCGCTAAGGTAATCCTGCGTTGCCACTTCGATATCCAGCCACACCGGTAATTCACCCTGATAATCGGCGAACTGCCGCAATTGTTGCTCGATCTGCGCCAAATCGCCCTTGATAAGCTGCATGGGCTGGAAGCTGGGGATCTCCAGCGCGCTGACCTGTTGCAGGGCACCCGCGCTGAAATCCACCATAAACACGCTTTTGGCCTTGCCCAACTCGTCAAAACTGAGGGGGATCGGCGAGCCGCTGTAGCGAATATGTTCGGATTTGGCGACGTTTTGTGCACGGTGAATATGCCCCAGCGCGATGTAGTCGGCCGGTGGGAAGGCCTGCGCCGGAAAGGCGTCCAGCGTACCAATATAGATATCGCGCACCGAGTCGGAGGTGGTGACGCCTACGGTGGTCAGGTGGCCGGTGGCAACAATCGGCAGGGGCAAGCCCAGCGCGTCACGGCGTGCACAGGCCGCCTGATACAGCGTTTGATAATGGTCGGCGATGGCCTCTTGCAGCGCCTGCTGTTTTTGTACCCCGGATTCCCCGGCGCGGCTGGTGAGCAAATCGCGCGGGCGCAGGAACGGGATGGCGCACAGCACCGCACCCGGCTGGCCGTCGCGCTGATTCAGCACCAGGATTTGCTGTTCGGTTTCGCTCTGTGCGTTGGCAATCACGGTGGTATTCAGGCAAGAAAGCAATTCACGCGATTCATTTAAAGTTGCCACGGAGTCGTGGTTGCCGCCCAACACCACCAACTGGCAACCGGTGCGCTGCAGCTCGACCACAAAACGGTTATACAGCTCGCGGGCATAACTTGGCGGCGAGCCGGTATCGAACAGATCCCCGGCGACGATCAGCGCATCCACCTGCTGTTGTTCGATCTGCTCGATCAACCAGCGCAGAAAAGCCTGATGTTCGGCGGCGCGGCTTTTGGTGAAAAAATACTGGCCAAGATGCCAGTCAGAGGTGTGGATCAGGCGCATGACACTCCCAGGGCGATAGAGTAATGGCAGGGATTATAAAGGGAATATGATGTTTCTGCGTGACTAGAAATAATCGCTATGCTTACTGCCTACAACAGGCAGGTTTTTTCATGGCTATTTATTTCATAAATCTGTCACAAAACTGACGCATAATGGCGACCGCAATCAACTGTGATCGCTAACACATTGGCAGGATTGACGATGGCAAGACGCATACTGGTGGTGGAAGACGAAGCGCCGATCCGTGAGATGGTGTGCTTTGTGTTGGAACAGAATGGTTACCAACCGTTGGAAGCTGAGGATTATGACAGCGCAGTGACGCGCCTGTCTGAGCCGTTCCCTGATTTAGTGTTGCTCGACTGGATGTTACCCGGAGGCTCCGGCATTCAGTTTATCAAACATATGAAGCGTGAAGCGCTGACCCGAGATATTCCGGTGATGATGCTGACTGCCCGCGGTGAAGAAGAAGACCGGGTACGTGGTCTGGAAGTCGGGGCGGATGATTACATCACCAAACCCTTCTCGCCAAAGGAACTGGTGGCACGCATCAAGGCGGTCATGCGCCGTATTTCACCGATGGCGGTGGAAGAAGTGATTGAAATGCAAGGGCTGAGCCTGGATCCTTCTTCACACCGGGTGATGGCCAACGAACAGGCGCTGGATATGGGGCCGACCGAGTTCAAATTACTGCACTTCTTTATGACCCATCCTGAGCGTGTTTATAGCCGCGAGCAGTTGCTTAATCACGTCTGGGGCACTAACGTTTATGTGGAAGACCGCACCGTTGACGTGCATATCCGTCGACTCCGTAAGGCGTTAGAGACCAGTGGTCATGACAAAATGGTTCAAACCGTTCGGGGCACCGGCTACCGATTCTCAACGCGCTACTGATCGCGCCGCGCTGGAGAATATGCCGTGCTAGAACGTCTATCCTGGAAGAGGCTGGCCCTGGAGCTGGCCCTTTTCTGCCTGCCTGCCTTACTGCTGGGGCTGATTTTCGGCTATCTGCCCTGGCTGCTGCTGGCCTCCGTGCTGGCGGCGCTGGTATGGAATTTCTACAACCAACTCAAACTTTCCCACTGGCTGTGGGTCGATCGCAGCATGACGCCACCCCCTGGCCGCTGGAGCTGGGAACCGCTGTTTTACGGACTGTACCAGATGCAGCAGCGCAACCGTCGCCGGCGTCGTGAGCTGGCGCTGTTGATCAAACGTTTCCGCAGCGGAGCGGAATCGCTGCCCGATGCGGTGGTGATGACCACCGTCGAAGGCAATATCTTCTGGTGTAACGGTTTGGCGCAGCATCTGTTGGGTTTCCGCTGGCCGGAAGACAATGGTCAGCACATCCTTAACCTGCTGCGTTACCCGGAGTTCAGCCACTATCTGCAACAGCAGGAGTTCTCCCGGCCGTTAACCTTGCAGTTGAACAATGAACATTACGTCGAATTTCGTGTGATGCCTTATTCCGAAGGGCAGTTGCTGATGGTGGCGCGTGATGTCACCCAGATGCGCCAACTGGAAGGTGCGCGACGCAACTTCTTCGCTAACGTCAGCCACGAGCTTCGCACTCCGTTGACGGTGTTGCAGGGCTATCTGGAGATGATGAGCGACGAAGAGCTGGATGGCTCGCTGCGCGGCAAGGCGCTGGGCACCATGCAGGAGCAGACCCGACGAATGGACGGGCTGGTCAAGCAGTTGCTGACGCTGTCGCGGATTGAGGCAGCGCCTAATGTCGAAATGAACGAACGGGTCGATATCCCGCTGATGCTACGGGTGCTGCAACGCGAAGCTCAGTCGCTGAGCGGGGGCAACCATGAGATTACTTTCCGAGTGAACGAGCAGCTCAAGGTCTTCGGTAACGACGACCAACTGCGCAGTGCGGTATCAAACCTGGTGTATAACGCCGTCAATCATACGCCGAACGGCACCAATATTGAGGTGAGCTGGCAGCAGACGCCAAATGGAGCGCAGTTCCAGGTCAGTGATAATGGGCCGGGCATCGCTGCCGAGCATATTCCGCGCCTGACCGAACGCTTCTATCGCGTCGACAAGGCCCGTTCACGCCAGACCGGCGGCAGTGGGTTGGGGCTGGCGATCGTCAAGCATGCTCTCAGCCACCACGACGCGCGGCTGGAGATCCTCAGTGAGCAGGGCATCGGCACCCGATTCATCTTTACCTTGCCTAACCGGTTGATTGTTCCCGCAGCTTTGTCAGAGAATGCGGTGAAAAATTAACGCGGAGAGGCTGGTATGAACCGAATGACCCGAGGGCTGTTGCTTTGCCTGGCGCTGCTGGCGAGCCGTGGCGCGTTAGCGCAGCCGGATGGCATGCTGTCCGGCAACCTGTCGAGCGTCGGTTCCGATACGTTGGCCAATCTGATGGCGCTGTGGGCGCAGGACTTCAGTCAGCATTACCCCAACGTTAATTTGCAGATCCAGGCAGCAGGTTCCTCGACCGCGCCTACCGCATTGGCGGCAGGTGCCGCGCAGCTTGGCCCCATGAGCCGCCCGATGAAAGCGGCAGAGGTGTCGGCTTTCGAACACCGTTATGGCTATGCACCGCTGGCAGTACCGGTTGCGGTGGATGCGCTGGTGGTGCTGGTGCATCAGGACAACCCGCTGCGTGGTCTTAACCTGCAACAGCTTGACCGGATTTTCTCCGCGACTCTACGCTGTGGCGAAAACCGACCGTTGACGCGCTGGGGAGAACTGGGGCTGAGCGGCGATTGGCAGCAGCGCACTCTACAGCGCTTTGGTCGCAATTCGGCATCCGGTACCTACGGCTATTTCAAACTGCGTGCGCTGTGTGGTGGTGACTTTATGCCACGGGTCAATGAATTGCCCGGCTCGGCCTCGGTGGTACAGGCGGTGGCCGGTTCGTTGAACAGTATCGGCTACGCCAGCATCGGTTTTCGTGCCAGCGGCGTGCGGCTGTTGCCCCTGGCGGAGTCCGGCGAAAACTATGTCATCCCCAATGACACCAACGTGCGCAACGGCAGCTACCCGCTGTCACGCTATCTGTACATTTACATCAACAAAGCCCCCAACCAGCCGTTGGAGCCGCTGACCGCCGCATTTCTCGATCGTGTGCTGTCCGATACCGGACAAAACCTGGTGAACCACGACGGCTATCTGCCGCTGCCGTCGGCCACCCTGAAGAAAACCCGCCTGGCATTAGGCCTGAAATAAACTTCTCCCGGGGTGCGGCCACGCGCCCAACATGAATTTCTCTCACTACCGATGAAATTTCTTCTATTGCTGCCCGGCAGTCGATATGACAGCATGCTGTTTATTGGATTTCTAGACGTCTGGATGTCTATTGTAACCCAGCGTAATAGTTCACACCGTAAATTACTGAGGCAAAGGCCCGATCTTTTGCCTGCCACCGGGAGTCATAATATGTGCGATTGCAATCACGCTTTTCACGCTGACGTTGTCGGCAGCCTGTTGCGCCCTGAGGCGCTGAAAACCGCTCGCCAACAGTTCCAGCGGGATGAAATTAATGCTGACCAACTGCGTGCGGTTGAAGACGAGCAGATCCGTCTGGCGGTGGCCAAACAGAAAGATCTTGGCCTGGCGGTGGTGACCGACGGCGAATTTCGTCGGGCGTGGTGGCATTTTGATTTTCTGGAAGGGCTGGACGGCGTGGAAGGTTATGACGCGGAGCAGGGGATCCAGTTCAACGGCGTGCAAACCCGGGCGCGCAGTATCAAGGTGGTCGGCAAGCTGGGTTTTAACCCGCAGCACCCGATGCTGGCAGATTTTCGCTTCCTGAAGGCGACCGCCGGTGATGCGGTGCCGAAAATGACCATTCCCAGCCCAAGCGTGCTGCACTTTCGCGGCGGGCGCAAGGCCATAGACAGCCAGGTTTACCCGGATCTGAACGCCTATTTTGACGATCTGGCGCAGACCTACCGCGACGCGATCAAGGCGTTTTATGACGCCGGCTGCCGCTACCTGCAACTGGATGACACCGTTTGGGCCTATCTGTGCTCGGACGATCAACGGCGGCAGATCCGCGAGCGCGGAGAAGATCCGGATCGTCTGGCGCGTATTTACGCGGATGTGTTGAATGCAGCGATCGCCGACAAGCCGGACGATCTGATCATTGGTTTACACGTTTGCCGCGGCAATTTCCGCTCCACCTGGATCTCCGAAGGCGGCTATGAGCCGGTGGCGGAGATCTTGTTTGGTCAGGTGAATATCGATGCCTTCTTCCTGGAGTACGACAATGAGCGCTCCGGCGGGTTCGAGCCGTTACGTTTTATCAAACCGGGTAAACAGCAGGTGGTGCTGGGGTTGATCACCACCAAAAACGGCGAACTGGAAAATCCTGAACAGGTGAAACAGCGTCTTGAGGAGGCTGCGCAATTTGTCGATCGCCGCCAACTTTGCCTCAGCACCCAGTGCGGTTTTGCCTCGACCGAAGAGGGCAACAGCCTGAGTGAATCACAGCAGTGGAATAAACTGCAAAGCGTGGTGAACATCGCCCGACAGGTTTGGTAACGGCGAAAATCCCGTCCAGACCGCGCGGAAATTGGCTGTTTATTGGCGTTTTCGCGCGGTCATTCGCCTTAGGCTTCACGTTTTGTGAATGTGTCGCTCAAAAATGATACAAATCATGTATTGTATATTTATTGATAGCCACTATGATCGACTGGCCCCGAAAGATTATCTGGTCTATAACTCTGCTTTCTGTCATGCGCCTTGCCTTTCAACGCTATAAACGTTTAACTTAGCCTCCGTTGTCGGACTAAACCTCCATTTATAACTCTTAAAACTCTGCCCATCATCATGAGTGGTCACTTTCGAATAAGGACAAAACGCCGGACGTTATGCGTTTTCTGCTCTTATTGGTCTCGCGATGAAATGGCAAGCCGGCAACCGGGTGGGGCATAACGCCACCACGTATCGGGCACTTTTTTTCATTTGAACAGGCAACACGACATCGTATGAGTCATCGTTTAACGTCAAAAGATATTATCGCATTGGGTTTTATGACCTTTGCCTTATTCGTCGGCGCCGGGAATATCATTTTCCCGCCGATGGTCGGTTTACAGTCCGGTGATCACGTCTGGACCGCAGCTATCGGCTTCCTGATCACCGCCGTCGGTCTGCCGGTGATGACCGTGATTGCGCTGGCACGCGTCGGTGGCGGTATTGACGCCCTGAGCACGCCGATTGGCCGCCGCGCCGGTCTGCTGCTGGCGACCGTCTGTTATCTGGCTGTTGGCCCGCTGTTCGCTACCCCGCGTACTGCGACCGTCTCCTTCGAAGTGGGGATTGCACCGCTGACCGGTGATGGCGCCATGCCGCTGTTTATTTACAGCCTGGTGTACTTCGCCCTGGTGATCGCCATTTCTCTGTATCCGGGCCGCCTGCTCGATACCGTGGGCCACGTATTGGCACCGCTGAAAATTGTTGCGTTGGGCGCGCTCGGCATCGCCGCGCTGGCCTGGCCTGCAGGTACGCCAATTCCGGCGACCGAGATTTATCAGAACGTTCCATTCTCTACCGGCTTCGTTAACGGCTATCTGACCATGGATACGCTGGGCGCGCTGGTATTCGGCATCGTCATTGTTAACGCCGCGCGTTCCCGTGGCGTGAAAGATGCCAAATTGCTGACGCGTTACACCATTCTGGCGGGATTGATCGCCGGGGTGGGCCTGACGCTGGTTTACCTGAGCCTGTTCAAGCTGGGTTCCGGCAGCGGCGTATTGGTGCCTGATGCAACCAATGGCGCGGTGATCCTGCATGCTTACGTACAGAATACCTTCGGTGGGCTGGGCAGCTTCTTCCTGGCGGCGCTGATCTTCATCGCCTGTATGGTAACTGCGGTCGGCCTGACCTGTGCCTGCGCCGAGTTCTTTGCCCAATACCTGCCGTTCTCTTACAAGACGCTGGTGTTCATTCTGGGGCTGTTCTCGATGCTGGTTTCCAACCTGGGCCTGAGCCATCTGATCCAGATCTCTATCCCGGTGCTGACCGCGATTTATCCGCCGTGCATCGTGCTGGTGGTGCTGAGTTTCACCCTGCGTTGGTGGAACAGCGCACCGCGTATCATTGCGCCGGTGATGTTAGTCAGCCTGTTGTTTGGTATCCTTGACGCGGTGAAAGCGTCTACCTTCCAGCACTTTTTGCCGGAGTGGACCAATCACCTGCCATTGGCGGATCAGGGACTGGCATGGTTGCCGCCGTCGCTGTTGATGCTGGTGCTGGTCGCGATTTATGACCGGGTTTGTACGCGCTCCGAAGTGACCGCGCACTCCTGATTCCCCGGCTAAATTTTGGGCCACGGACTTGTCCGTGGCTTTTTTACGTTTAAAAACCACGGGTTATTTTCATGCAACAACAGTCACCCGCCGCCCCCGCGGCCAATAAGCTGAAACGCGGTCTCAGCACGCGTCACATTCGCTTTATGGCTCTGGGTTCGGCTATCGGCACCGGTCTGTTCTACGGCTCGGCGGACGCGATTAAAATGGCCGGCCCAAGCGTTTTGCTGGCGTATCTGATTGGCGGCATCGTTGCCTTTATCATCATGCGTGCGCTGGGCGAGATGTCGGTCAACAACCCGCAGGCCAGTTCGTTTTCACGCTACGCGCAGGACTACCTTGGCCCGATGGCCGGCTATATCACCGGCTGGACCTACTGTTTTGAGATCCTGATTGTCGCCATTGCCGATGTTACCGCCTTTGGTATCTATATGGGCGTCTGGTTCCCTGAGGTCCCGCACTGGATTTGGGTGCTGAGCGTGGTGCTGGTGATTGGTGCCATCAACCTGATGAGCGTGAAGGTGTTCGGTGAGCTGGAGTTCTGGTTCTCATTCTTTAAAGTGGCCACCATCATCATCATGATTGCTGCCGGTATCGGCATCATCATTTGGGGGATTGGCAACGGCGGTCAGCCGACCGGTATCCATAACCTGTGGTCTAACGGCGGCTTCTTCAGTAACGGCTTTATTGGCATGATCCTGTCGCTGCAGTTGGTGATGTTTGCCTACGGCGGTATCGAAATTATCGGTATCACCGCCGGCGAAGCCAAGGATCCGAAAACCTCGATTCCCAAGGCCATCAACTCAGTACCCTGGCGCATCCTGGTGTTCTACGTCGGTACGCTGTTTGTCATCATGTCGATTTACCCGTGGAACCAGGTGGGCACCAGCGGCAGTCCGTTCGTGCTGACCTTCCAGCACATGGGTATTACCGTGGCGGCGGGTATCCTTAACTTTGTGGTGATTACCGCGTCACTGTCCGCGATTAACAGCGATGTATTTGGCGTTGGCCGCATGCTGCACGGCATGGCCGAACAGGGCCACGCGCCGAAAATATTCAGCAAGGTCTCCAAACGCGGTATTCCGTGGGTCACGGTAGTGGTGATGATGCTGGCACTGCTGCTGGCGGTGTATCTCAACTACATCATGCCGGAAAACGTGTTCCTGGTGATTGCGTCTCTGGCGACCTTCGCCACCGTGTGGGTATGGATCATGATCCTGTTCTCTCAGATTGCCTTCCGTCGCAGCCTGAGCAAAGAGCAGGTGAAAAACCTGGCCTTCCCGCTGCGCGGCGGCGTATTTACCTCGGTGGTGGCGATCATCTTCCTGGTGTTTATCATCGGTCTGATTGGCTACTTCCCAACCACCCGCGTATCACTGTACGCCGGTCTGGTCTGGGTCGTGGTGTTGCTGGCGGGTTACTACTTCAAGCTTAACCACCAGAAGAAGCTGGCGGTGCTGGCGCAGCAGCAGGATTAAAAATAAAAACACCGGCCATGCGCCGGTGTTTTTTTAACGTTTTTCCTCGGGCTCATCGTCGCCGGAAGCTCGGGCTTCGATGCGCAGGCTGCCGTCATTCAATTGATCTTCCTTCTCTTCACCTGCTGCGCGTGCCAGCATCTCGCGGATATCCTGCATGTTGCGGCTCAGGGTACTCAGTGCCGGCTGCAAGGTTTGGCTCATACGGCTTTCGTCCACAGAAGCATTGTGCAAGCAGCCGACAAACATCAGGGCGGCCAACAGGGCGAACAGCCGGTGGCGTAATGGTTTCAGCAATCCTCTTTTCCTTCAGCGAGCGATAATCAATGCATTAACGCTGTTTTTAGGCCGAAAGAAAAGCGGGCCGAGACATCCGTTGCCCCTGGGTTGATAGTCATTACCGGCTGAAACAGTTACGTCAGCCTGCGTCAGGAAATCTCCGCCGTTTGTCGCATTTGGCTAAGCATGCTGCGCATGTCGTTGCCGGTTGGCGTTTGGTGCACCCGCAGATCGAATTCATTAATCACCGCCAGAATATGGTCAAAAATATCCGATTGAATACTTTCGTATTCAGCCCAGACCGTGGTGTTGGTGAAGGCGTAAATCTCCAGTGGCAATCCTTCCGGTAGCGGTGCCAGCTGGCGCACCATCAGCGTCATATTCTGATGAATATTCGGGTGGGCGCGCAGATACGCCACCAGATAAGCGCGCAACGTACCGAGGTTGGTCAGGCGGCGGCCGTTGAGAGGGGAACTGAGATCGACGGCAATCTGCTGGTTATGTTGGCTTAACTCCTGCGTTTTATCGTTCAGATAGCGTTGCAGCAGCGGGTTGCGGTTCAGCCGTTGCTGCTCTTCATCCGACAAGAAATGCACGCTGGTGGTGTCGATATTGATGCTGCGCTTGATGCGACGTCCGCCGGATTCGGACATTGAGCGCCAGTTCTTAAAGGAGTCGGAGATCAGCGCGTAGGTCGGGATGGTGGTGACGGTATTATCCCAGTTGCGTACTTTTACCGTGGTCAGGCCGATGTCGGTGACCGCACCGTCCGCGCCGTATTTCGGCATCTCCAGCCAGTCGCCAATGGTCAGCATATCGTTGGCGGAAAGCTGAATGCCGGCCACCAGACCGAGGATCGGATCTTTAAACACCAACATCAGCACGGCGGTCATCGCCCCCAGACCGCTGAGCAGCAGCAGAGGTGACTTACCCATCAGCAGGGAGACGATCATGATGCCAATCAGAATGGCCGCGACCAGCTTCAGCCCCTGGAAAATCCCGCGCAACGGCAACTGGTTTGAAATCGGGCTTTGGCGCAGCATCGCCAACAACGTATCCAGCAGGGAAAACAACGACAACAGGGCGAAGCCCATGATCCACACCTGGGCGGCGGTGACGATAATTGCCTGGGTCTGACCGCCGGCGTGCAACCACAGCACCGCCTGCAAATTAATGATCACCCCTTGCAGTAACAGCGCCATGCGCTGGAACAGCTTGTACTGAGTGATTGCCTGTTGCCATACGCGCTGCGATTGCTGACCACGACGTTGGATCGCCTTCAGTACCACGCGGTGCAGCACCAGATGGATCACCACCGAAATCAGGGCGATCAGCCCCAGCACCATCAGCAGAGACATCACCCCGCTAAATTCCAGCCCGAACTTCTCCAGCCACAGGGTTATCTGTTGTTGCATTACCGCTCCTTTAAAAAATGTGCAAAAAATATCCAATACACTCAAAACACGTTAGCCTAATGGCTGCGGGCCATAATGTGCGTCTTTTTACCCTTTTTTACATAGGCTTGCCGCTGACTGACTATCTCCACCCCCCGGCTCCTCCCCGAGTTTACCGGCCAGAGAGGAGGGGGACTGGCACTCAACGTGGCATTGTTCGTGGCATTGAATAACGTCGTCGATTTCGTTTTGTACAGCAGGAGGAAAGTCATGCTTAACGCCTGGCACCAACCGGTCCCGCCCTTCGTGGTGAAGAAGGGGCAGCGCCTTGATATCACGCTGTGGTTACAGGGGGATGATTTACCCGAACGGGTATTTTTACGTGCCGAACCGGATAACGAAGAATGGCTGCTGACGATGAAAGTGCAGCAGATTGACGGGCTGCATCGCTATCAGGCCAGCCTGACGCTGAATGAGGGCGAGCCGACCCGCCGTTACTGCTTCAAGCTGGTTTGGGCCGATCGTCAGCAATGGTTCGGCCCCCAGGGCTGGTCGGTGACGCCGCCGGGGCAACTGACACAGTTTGCTATCGATATGCCCGACAGCAGTCCAGCCTGGGTGGCGGATCAGGTTTTCTATCAAATTTTCCCCGATCGCTTTGCCAGTAGCGGGGGGGAACATGGCATTCAGAGCGGCAGCTATCGTCATCATGCGGCCGGTTGCGATGTAGTGCGCCACGATTGGCAGCATCCGCTGGAAGACCACCATGCCGCGTCCACCTTCTACGGTGGCGATTTGGAGGGGATTAGCCAAAAACTGCCTTATCTACAGCAGCTGGGCGTGACGGCGCTGTATCTGAATCCGATTTTTACCGCACCCAGCGTGCATAAATACGATACCGAAGACTATTACCAGGTCGATCCCTATCTCGGCGGTAACGCCGCCCTGCAGCGTTTGCGAGTGAGTACTCACAAGGTGGGAATGAAACTGGTGCTGGATGGGGTGTTTAACCATACCGGTGATTCGCATCCGTGGTTTGACCGCCACCAGCAAGGTGATAACGGTGCTTGCCATCACCCGGATTCACCGTACCGCGGCTGGTTCAATTTCTACCCCGATGGCCGCGCGCTCGACTGGAAGGGCAATGCCAGCCTGCCAAAGCTCAATTTTGCCGAGCCGCAGGTGGCAGAGGCGATTTATCGCGGCGACGGTAGCGTGGTGCGTCACTGGCTGCGGCCGCCGTACAGCATTGACGGTTGGCGGCTGGACGTGGTGCATATGCTGGGTGAAAACGGCGGCGCCACCGGCAACCTGCAACATCTGGCGGGCATTTATCAGGCGGTTAAACAGGAAAACCCGCAGGCTTACGTGCTGGGCGAGCATTTTGGCGATGCGCGTCGTTGGCTGCATGCCGGTGTGGAAGATGCCGCGATGAACTACATGGGCTTCGCTCTGCCGGTGCGGGGATTCCTCGCCGGGCTGGACGTGGCGCACCACCCGGTGCAGATGGATGCGGCGGACTGTGCCCAATGGATGGACGACTACCGGGCCGGGTTGCCGCATGGCCGCCAGTTGATTCAGTTCAACCAGCTGGACAGTCATGACACTGCGCGCTTTCTGACACTGCTGCAGGGCAATCAGGCGCGGATGCGCATGGCGGCGGTGTGGCTGATGAGCTGGATCGGTGTGCCTTGCTTATATTACGGCGACGAGATTGGCCTGGATGGTGCCAACGATCCGTTCTGCCGCAAGCCTTTCCCGTGGGACGAAAGCCAGTGGGATCACAGCCTGTTGGCCCTGTGCCAGCGCATGGCAGCACTGCGTAAACAGAGTCTGGCACTGCGTCGCGGCGGCTGTCAGGTGCTGTATGCTGCGGCAGAAACACTGATATTTGTGCGTCTCTATCAGCAGGAACAGGTGTTGGTGGCGTTACAACGTGGCGGGAGCGGCAAAGTGACGTTGCCGCACAGCCCGCTGCTGGCGGCAGGCCAATGGCAACGTCTGGAAGGGGACGGTGAGTTGAATAATGAGCTGAGCGCGATCTCGCTGCAGTTGGGCGAGGAATCGGTGAGCCTGTGGCGGCGGGTAGGGTAAGGCTGACAGGGGCCGATTTTCCGGCCCCTGGATAAGTTAGTGGGCGTTCACACGCCCAGTCAGATCAATAACCTACGGCGGAACCGGCCGGACGACGAACGTCGTTGGCACCGTACAGGTAGCCTTCGCGCACCTTGCCGGACACCGCAGAGTCATTGCCTGAGTTAGCCGGGCTGACGCCTGCCGCACCTGGCAGGCCAACCAGAATCAGTTCGGCTGCGCCCCAGGGGGTTTGTTCAACCATTTTGTAACCCATACCGCTGAGGATTTTCAGCGTATCGGCAGAAACCCCGCGCTGTTCGTAGTAAACCTCATCCGGCAGCCATTGATGGTGAATGCGCGGCGCATCGACAGCTTCCTGCGGTGCCATGCCGTGGTCGATCACGTTCAGTGCGGTCTGCAGCGTGATGGTGATGATGCGTGACCCGCCCGGCGAGCCGAGTACCATAAAGATTTTATTGTCTTTGGTCACCAGTGTCGGGCTCATTGACGATAGTGGGCGCTTACCGGGGGCAATGCTGTTGGCGGTTCCCTGCACCAGCCCGTAGAGGTTTTTCTCCCCCACTTTGACGGTAAAGTCGTCCATTTCATCGTTGAGGAAGAAACCTGTGCCTGGGGCGATCACTACCGCGCCAAAACGACCGTTGACGGTATAGGTGGTGGAGACGGCGTTACCCTGATGATCGACAATCGAGTAGTGGGTGGTTTCCGGCTTCTCGTGGGGTTCCATACCGGGCTGCACGTTCTCAGACGGCGTGGCCTTGTCCGCAACGATTTTCTTGCGGATCTCTTCGGCATAGCTCTTGCTGACCAGCCTGTCGATCGGGTTCTTGATGAACTCCGGGTCGCCGAGGTAGGTATTACGGTCCATATAGGCATGGCGCATGGCTTCGGTCATGGTGTGGATGGCCGCCGCCGAATTAAAGCCCATGCTTTTTAGGTCATAACCTTCAACCACGTTGAGGATTTCGCACAGCGTCACGCCGCCGGAGCTGGGTGGCGGGGCCGAAACAAATTTATAACCGCGATAGCTGCAGGTAATCGGTGGGGTTTCGGTGACTTTGTAATTGGCGAAATCGGCTGCGGTCAGGATGCCGCCGCCCTGTTTGGCGGCAGCCTCAACCGCCTGTGGAATTTTGCCTTTATAGAAGGCATCCGGGCCGTCTTTGGCGATGGCCTCCAGCGTATTGGCCAGGTCGCTCTGCACCAGGCGATCGCCCGGCTGCAACGGCGTGCCGTCCGGGCGCAGGAAGATCCGGGCAGATTCTGGATCCTGTTTAAAGCGCGCGATGGTGGTATCGAGGATATCGGTATCGGCACGGGTCAAAACAAAGCCCTCGCGTGCCAGTTTGATTGCCGGCTCCATCACCTGCTCGCGGCTCAGTTTGCCGTATTTTTTGCGTGCGGTTTCCATGCCCAACACGGTGCCCGGCACGCCTGCAGCCAGATAGCCGTACAGGCTGGCGCCTTTCTTCACGTTGCCTGCGGCATCCAGATACATATTGGCACTGGCCGCTGCCGGCGCGGTTTCACGGAAGTTGATAAAGGTGTCGGTGCCGTCGGCCAGGTGCACCGTCATAAAACCACCGCCGCCAATGTTGCCGCAGCAAGGGTTAACTACTGCCTGCGCATAGCCGACGGCTACGGCGGCATCAATTGCATTGCCGCCCAGTTTCAATATATCCACGCCGACCTGCGAGGCCAGATGTTGCGATGTCACTACCATGCCGTTTTTGGCTTCGACCGCCGGATTGGATGCGGCATACAGGCTGCTGCTGACCAGCAGCGCCGCCATGGTCAGCGGTTTGCTCCATTTTTGTAAAAACATAGTTATTCCTACCCTGTCAGTTTTCTTATTGTGTTTGGCTTGCCTCTCCAGCTGTGCAAAGAGCGGGCCAGCGTTATTGATACTAGTCAGAGTTCAGGGATAGCGCGGAGAACAGCCGGGTAAATGTGAGCGGAAACAAGGAAATGAAGCACACAATGGAGGCGGCTGCCCTAAAAAAGGGCAAAAAAAAACCGGCCGCGAGGGCCGGTTGATACACTTGCAGGCTGAAATTACAGCTTGGAAGCGTTCTCAGACAGGTACTTAGCTACGCCGTCCGGAGATGCGCCCATACCTGCTTTGCCTTTTTCCCACTGAGCCGGGCAAACTTCGCCGTGTTGCTCGTGGAATTGCAGCGCGTCAACGGTACGGATCATTTCGTCGATGTTACGGCCGATTGGCAGGTCGTTAACAACCTGAGCGCGAACCACACCGTCTTTGTCGATCAGGAAAGAACCACGCAGGGCAACGCCTGCTTCTGGGTGCTCGATGCCGTAAGCTTTCTGAATTTCACGCTTGATGTCAGCAACCATTGCGTATTTCACTTCCCCGATGCCGCCATTCTCGACTGGGGTTTTACGCCATGCGTTGTGGACAAATTCTGAGTCGAATGAAACGCCAACCACTTCAACGCCACGCTTCTGGAATTCTTCATAGCGGTGATCGAAAGCGATCAGCTCAGAAGGACATACGAAGGTGAAGTCCATCGGCCAGAAGAACAGGACGGCTGGTTTGCCGTTCAGGTGCTTCTTGAAGTTGAAGTTTTCTACGATTTCGCCACTGCCGAGTACGGCAGCTGCAGTGAAGTCAGGGGCTTGACGAGTTACCAGGACCATAATTACTCCTGTAATAGGTGTTAAGGGGTTGATGTAAAAGCAAGGGCCAGTATAGGGGCCACGACTTGGTGAAGAAAGGGTAAAAGACCAATCAATGAGATAGCTTTCACCTATCAAAGTCGATGATTAAATTTAGCAGTCTTTAAAAATAACCTTTTCCCATAAAAGGGCAAGGCTTAAAAAGCAATTTCTTGTAAAGCATCGCATTTTCAATGGCTTTGGCTTGACCTTACAGCTTCTTGTCTTTGGCCTGCTCCATCATCTGCGGGTAAAACTGCCAGAATTGTGTTTCAAGCTGATGATAGTTGCGTTCCACGTCGGCGAAAGAACCGGCCAGTGCGGCAAGGCGCGGACGACGGCTGGCCATGCCTGCCAGCACGTTGCCGATAAACGGCAGCTCGGCGTAGCGCTCCAGCCAGCGTTCCGGCCATAAATAGCCGTTCAAATTCTGAAAACGCGGTGGCGTCAGCGCTAAATGCGGCACGATCTGGCTGCGGGCGTGCTGGGTAAACCCCTGCAGGCTGAGAGAGGGCTCCAGTTGTTGCCAATGGCGCGCCAGGAAGTGATCCCACACCACGTCCAGCGTGATGGGGGCCACGCGCCGGTGCTCATCAGAGAAATACGCGCGGCAGGCCTTTACCTGCGGCAGACTGTCGGTCAGAACATCGATGCGGCGGTGCATCATAATGCCGGCCACCACGGCGGGATCGTACTCGCCTGCGGGGTTGCCGCGCACGAAGTCGGCCAACAGATTGCCCAACAACGAGCTTTCCGCCAGTGAGGCTAAATGGAGATGAGCGAGAAAATTCATCCGGCAACTATACCTGAAGTCATGCAAATCCTCCTTATTTCTTGCCGCTGACCGCCCGCAGCTTTAGACTAGGCCGCCTGTTTTTTACCAACCCGTCCTATATTGAAGAAGTGAATAGAGCCATGCGCGTCGCCGATTTTTCGTTTGAACTTCCCGAGTCCCTGATTGCCCACTACCCTCAACCTGAGCGCAGCGCTTGCCGTCTGCTGCAGTTGGACGGGCCGAGCGGGGAGCTTAAGCATGGCGTATTCACCGATTTGCTGGATAACCTGGAAGCCGGCGATCTGCTGGTGTTCAACAACACCCGGGTGATCCCGGCGCGCATATTTGGCCGCAAGGTCAGCGGCGGCAAGATTGAAGTGCTGGTTGAGCGGGTGCTGGACGATCACCGGGTGCTGGCGCATGTACGCGCCTCGAAGGCTCCCAAGCCGGGCACCGACTTGCTGTTGGGTGACGACGAAAGCATCGCCGCGACTATGGTCGCGCGCCACGATACGCTGTTCGAACTGCGCTTTAATGATGAGCGCGACGTATTCACTATCCTTAATGCCGTCGGCCATATGCCACTGCCGCCGTATATCGACCGTCCGGACGAAGACGCCGACCGTGAGCTTTATCAGACGGTCTACAGCGAGAAACCGGGCGCCGTGGCGGCACCGACCGCCGGGCTGCACTTCGATGAGCCGCTGCTGGCTGCACTGCGTGAGAAGGGCATTGAGATGGCGTTTGTCACCCTGCACGTGGGCGCGGGCACCTTCCAGCCGGTACGGGTGGAAACTATCGAAGAACACGTCATGCATGCCGAGTACGCAGAGGTGCCGCAGGACGTGGTTGACGCAGTATTGGCCTGCAAAGCGCGTGGCAAGCGTGTGGTAGCAGTCGGCACCACCTCGGTGCGATCGCTGGAAAGCGCCGCCAACGCCAGCAAAGAGGCATTAATTGCCCCGTTCTTCGGCGATACCAGCATCTTTATTTTCCCGGGTTACCACTATCAGGTGATCGACGCGCTGGTGACCAATTTCCACCTGCCGGAGTCGACGCTGATTATGTTGGTTTCCGCTTTTGCCGGTTATAAAAACACCATGCATGCCTATCAGCAGGCGGTGGCCGAGCAGTACCGTTTCTTTAGCTATGGCGATGCGATGTTCATCAGCCGTAACCCGCAGGCGGAGCAAGAGTCCGTCGGCGCCTGATTTCCTGGGCTGCGCATCTGGCGCAACCCTGTTTTAACGACATCAGACTGTTTCTCTGATGCTGGAGGCTTTGTGAAGTACGAATTAGACACAACCGATGGCCGCGCCCGCCGTGGCCGCCTGATCTTTGAACGTGGCGTGGTGGAAACCCCAGCCTTTATGCCGGTCGGCACCTACGGCACGGTAAAGGGCATGACGCCGGAAGAAGTGAAAGAGACCGGTGCGCAGATCCTGCTGGGCAACACCTTCCACCTGTGGCTGCGCCCAGGGCAGGAGATCATGAAGCTGCATGGCGATCTGCATGATTTCATGCAGTGGCATGGCCCGATCCTCACCGACTCCGGCGGCTTCCAGGTGTTCAGCCTGGGCGCGATGCGCAAGATTAAAGAAGAAGGCGTTCATTTCCGTAATCCGATTAACGGCGATAAAGTGTTCCTCAGCCCGGAAAAATCGATGGAAATCCAGTATGACCTGGGTTCCGACATCGTCATGATCTTCGACGAATGTACGCCGTACCCGGCAGACTGGGACTACGCCAAGAGCTCGATGGAAATGTCCCTGCGCTGGGCGCAGCGCAGCCGTCAGCGTTTTGACGAACTGAATAATAAGAACGCTTTATTCGGCATTATTCAGGGCGGTGTTTACGAAGATTTACGTGATGTATCAGTAAAAGGGCTGGTGGATATCGGTTTTGATGGTTACGCTGTGGGCGGCTTGGCAGTCGGTGAGCCAAAAGAGGATATGCATCGCATTCTTGAACATGTTTGCCCGCAAATTCCGGAAGATAAGCCACGCTACCTGATGGGCGTGGGCAAACCGGAAGATCTGGTTGAAGGCGTGCGTCGCGGTATCGATATGTTCGACTGTGTGATGCCAACGCGTAATGCCCGTAACGGTCATCTGTTCGTGACTGACGGTGTGGTAAAAATCCGTAATGCCAAGCACAAGGATGATACTTCTCCGCTGGATAAAGACTGTGATTGCTACACGTGTCGCAATTACAGCCGCGCCTACTTGCATCATCTCGATCGTTGCAACGAAATACTGGGTGCCCGATTGAACACCATTCATAACCTGCGTCACTACCAACGCCTGATGGCGGGTTTACGCGAGGCCATTGAACAGGGTAAATTAGAGCTGTTTGTTGCGGATTTCTACGGTCGGATCGGTAAACCGATTCCACCTTTAAACGCTTGAATTAATAATTGATAACTTAATGAGGGAATTTCAATGAGCTTTTTCATTTCTGACGCCGTCGCATCCGCAGGAGCTCCGTCTCAGGGAAGCCCGTACTCTCTGATCATTATGCTGGTGGTTTTTGGCCTGATTTTCTATTTCATGATCCTGCGTCCACAGCAGAAACGCGCTAAAGAGCACAAGAAACTGATGGACTCGATCGGCAAGGGTGATGAAGTGCTGACCACCGGTGGCCTGATTGGCCGCGTGACCAAAGTGGCTGACACCGGCATTATCGCTATTGCGCTGAACGACACCACGGAAGTGATGATCAAGCGTGACTTCGTGGCGGCCGTTCTGCCGAAAGGTACCATGAAGGCCCTGTAATTTTGTTTTCCCGAAGGGAATTGCCGTGCTAAACCGTTATCCTTTGTGGAAGTATCTGATGCTGATCGTCGTGATCCTCGTCGGTCTGCTTTATGCGCTTCCCAACCTCTATGGTGAGGATCCGGCTGTACAAATCACTGGCGCGCGCGGTGTCGCCGCCAGTGAAACTACGCTGGACCAAGTCCGTACCGTATTAGAAAAAGACAAGATCGCGAGCAAGTCGATTGCGCTGGAAAATGGCGCCATCCTGGCTCGCTTTAGCAATCCTGATATTCAGCTGCGCGCCCGTGAAGCCTTGATGGCAGAACTGGGCGACAAGTTCGTGGTGGCACTGAACCTGGCCCCGGCAACGCCGACCTGGTTGGCCATGCTGGGCGCCGAACCGATGAAACTCGGTCTGGACCTGCGTGGTGGTGTGCACTTCCTGATGGAAGTGGACATGGACACTGCGCTGAGCAAGCTGCAGGAACAGACCATGGACACCCTGCGCAGTGAACTGCGTGAAAAGGGCATTCCTTATGCGTCTATCCGCAAGCTGGACAACAACGGCGTGGAAGTACGTTTCCGTGACGATGCTGCCCGCGATCAGGCCATCAGCTACATCAGCTCGCGCCAGCGCGATATGGTGCTCTCGGCCAATGGCACCAATACTCTGAAAGCCAGCTTGACGGATGCCCGCCTGAGCGAAGCGCGTGAGTATGCGGTGCAGCAGAACATCACTATCCTGCGTAACCGCGTTAACCAGCTCGGCGTTGCCGAACCGCTGGTACAACGCCAGGGTTCTGACCGCATCGTGGTCGAACTGCCGGGTATTCAGGATACCGCACGCGCCAAAGAGATCCTGGGTGCCACTGCGACTCTGGAATTCCGTTTGGTTAACACCAACGCGGATACCACTGCGGCAGCCAACGGCCGCGTGCCGGGCGACTCCGAAGTAAAAGACACCCGTGAAGGCCAGCCGGTTGTGCTGTACAAGCGAGTGATCCTGACCGGTGACCACATTACCGACTCCACCTCCAGCACCGACGAATATAACCAGCCGCAGGTTAATATCTCGCTGGACAGTGCCGGCGGTACCGCAATGTCCAACTTCACCAAGGACAATATCGGCAAGCCGATGGCGACCCTGTTTGTGGAGTACAAGGACAGCGGCAAGAAAGACGCTAACGGCCGTGCAGTCCTGGTGAAACAGGAAGAAGTGATCAACGTGGCGAACATTCAGTCGCGTCTGGGCAACAGCTTCCGTATTACCGGTATCGGCAACCCGAACGAAGCACGCCAGCTCTCGCTGCTGCTGCGCGCCGGTGCGCTGATTGCGCCTATCCAGATCGTGGAAGAGCGTACTATCGGTCCGACCCTGGGACAACAGAACATCACCCAAGGTCTGGAAGCCTGCCTGTGGGGCCTGGTGGCATCCATCGTGTTTATGGTGGTTTGGTACCGTAAGTTCGGCATGATCGCGACCACGGCGCTGGTCGCCAACCTGGTACTGATTGTCGGCGTGATGTCCCTGCTGCCGGGGGCGACGCTGACCATGCCGGGTATTGCCGGTATCGTGCTGACGCTGGCGGTGGCGGTCGACGCCAACGTACTGATCAATGAACGTATCAAGGAAGAGCTGAAGAACGGACGTTCCGTTCAGCAGGCGATCCATGAGGGCTATAAAGGCGCGTTCTCCAGTATCGTTGATGCCAACATCACCACCCTGATCACCGCGATTATTCTGTACGCAGTGGGCACCGGTTCGATCAAAGGCTTTGCGATTACCACCGCAATCGGTGTGGCGACGTCCATGTTCACCGCGATTGTCGGTACCCGTGCCATCGTCAACCTGCTTTACGGCGGCAAACGCATTAACAAGCTGTCTATCTGAGGAGTGCGTTGTGGCACAGGATTATACTGTTGAACAACTCAACTACGGCCGTAAAGTCTATGACTTTATGCGCTGGGATTACGTGGCCTTCGGCATCTCGCTGGTGCTGCTGATCGCGTCAATCGCCATTATGTCGGTGCGTGGTTTTAACTGGGGTCTGGACTTCACTGGCGGTACCGTCATTGAAATCAGCCTGGAACAACCGGCCAACCTCGATCTGATGCGCGATACGCTGGAAAAAGCCGGGTTCCAGGACCCGGTTATTCAGAACTTTGGCAGCAGCCGTGACGTGATGGTGCGTATGCCACCGGCGATCGGCACCGCAGGCCAGGAACTGGGTAACAAAGTGATCGGCGTGATCAACGACTCGGTGGATAAAAACGCCACCGTGAAGAGGATTGAGTTCGTCGGCCCGAGCGTGGGCACCGAACTGGCGCAAAACGGCGGCATGGCGCTGCTGGTGGCGTTGATCTGTATTCTGATCTACGTCGGTTTCCGCTTCGAATGGCGCCTGGCGCTGGGGGCGGTTATCGCGTTGGCGCACGACGTGATTATCACCATGGGCGTGCTGTCGTTGTTCCGTATCGAGATTGACCTGACCATCGTCGCATCATTGATGTCGGTTATCGGTTACTCGTTGAACGACAGCATCGTGGTTTCCGACCGTATTCGTGAGAACTTCCGCAAGATCCGCCGCGGGACGCCTTACGAAATCATGAACGTGTCGTTGACCCAGACGCTGAGCCGTACCTTGATGACTTCCGGTACCACCCTGATGGTGGTTCTGATGCTGTACATCTTCGGCGGCGCAATGCTGCACGGCTTCTCTCTGGCTATGCTGATTGGTGTGTCTATCGGTACCATATCTTCTATCTACGTGGCGTCCGCGCTGGCGTTGAAACTGGGTATGAAACGCGAACACATGCTGCAGCAGAAAGTGGAAAAAGAGGGCGCAGATCAGCCTTCGATTATGCCGTGATTTGCCCGTGAGTTGAAAATATCATGCCGGTCGGTTTATCCCGACCGGCATTTTTTTGCCTATAGGCGGCTGACTCCGCTCTCCGGGCGCTCGGTTAACGTCAATTGGTTGAGTGAGTTCACCAGCTCCGCCAGGCTGGCGGCCTGCATTTTTTCCATCACTCTGGCCCGATGGACTTCAACGGTACGCACCGCAATGAAGTGACGATCGGCGATCAGCTTATTGGTCATTCCAGCGGCCACGGCGCGGGCTATCTCGCGTTCACGCGGCGTCAGCGCACTGAAACGCTGCTGCAACTGGTAGCGTTCCAATCGGTCTTGAGAATGGGCGATCCCCCGCTCCAATGCTTCGATCAGCGGCGCGGCGGCAATAGGTTTTTGCAAGAAATCCACGGCTCCCAGCTTCATCTCTGCCACGGCCATGGCAATATCGCCGTGACCGGTGACAATCACCACCGCCAGCGTACTTTCCTGTCGGCGCAGTTGCTGATGAACCTGTTGTCCGTCCATTCCCGGCATCCGAATATCCAGCATCACCACACCGCATTGATAAAGACTGACTTGATCGACGAACCTTTGGCTGTCGTGCCAAATCTGCACCCGATAGTTAAGTCCCTCGAGTAAGAAACGACAGGCGTCGGTGACGGCTAAGTCGTCATCGACCAGATGTATTAGCGCCATGGCGGGTTTCCTTTTGGATCACGGGGAAGTGCAGAGTCACGCGCAGCCCCTGTCGTTGAGTGGTGGAAAAGTAATTTTCCAGTGTCAGTTCACCCCCCTGGTTTTTCAGCAGCCGCTGGCAGATCACCAGCCCCAGGCCGAGGCCTTCCTGCTTGCTGCTGCGAAAGGGCACGAACGGCAGTGTCAGCTGTTCGGTGCTTAGACCGCCGCCGTCATCTTCAATAATCAGCCGTTGCTGGTGGGAGTCGGTTTCCAGCCGCAGGGTGATGTGTAGGGCACCCGCTTGCAGGCTGTTACTCAGCAAATTGGCGAGCACCTGCTCCAATAACGTGGTCTGGCTATACAACTGACTTTGGTCCGGGATGGCCAGGGTTATCTGGCACTGCGGATACTGCTGTTCTATCTGCATCAGTTTAACCAGGTGTTCCACCAGCGGTCGCAATAACAGGGGCTGCGCGTTTTCATGGTGTGGAGTCTTGCTGGCCCAGCGGCGTAAATTGACAATGCTTTCCGCGCCCCGCTGCGCCTGCTGACCAATCTGTTCGAGGATCGGCAGCAGTTCATGCTGTCGATCGCTGCGCTCAAGACGAATGCGGCAGCCCTCCGCATAATGCCGGATCGCCGCCAGCGGTTGGTTGAGTTCATGAGCAAAGCCGGAAGCCATCTCCCCCAGGGTACTGAGGCGTTGCGCCTTGGCCAGAGCGGTTTCCCTGGCGCGCAGCATCTGATGCATTTGTTCGAGCTGACGCCCGCGACGGCGGACCAGATGACCAATCCACAGATGGTTAGCGCCAAGCAGCAGCATTCCGCCGAAGATGGCACCGAGCAACAATCGGTGTTGCTGCGCCCAAAGGAATACGTCTTGCCAGAGCGATCGCTGGGTTGGGTGGATATTCAAATCGCTCAGTAATTGATTAACCTGGCGGGATGACGCCGGGGCGCCCCAAACCGGCAGGCCGGGAGCCTTCATCTGCAGTAACTGGCGGGTTAACTCATCTGCCAGCCGGTCCGGGACGTGGTTTAAGGCGGCAAATGACCAATTGGGATACAGCTCGGTGCTGGTCAGGCAGCGCTGGTCACTGTGCTTCGCCAACAGGGCGCGGTAATCGCTGGCCTGTAGCAAGCCTTCCGCCTGCATTTTCTCCAACAGACAAACCGGTACTATCACCGCATCCAGCGCCCGATCGCGCAACTGATAAAGCAGGGCATCCGCCGGATAACCGCTGAAGTGCAGTTGCAGGTCTTTCTCCGGCTGCAGGCCGGCACCAAGCAGTTCTTTATACCCCAGCAGGTAGCCGCCAAAGGCGTCAGCGGCGACGGCACCGACCTTTTTACCGAGTAGCTGGCTGGCCGTGGTAATGGGACTGTCGTGGCGCACCAGTATGACGCTGCCGACCACGTTGCCTGAGGCCTGTTGCGGCTGTTGGGCGGATCGCAGTGAAACCAGCCAGCGCAACGGGTAGCGGTTATCCAACTGAACATATTGCGCCGGGTTGGTGAGCAAAAAATCCACGCGTTGGTTACGGACCGCGTCATCGATACCGGTCAGGCTTAGCGGCGACAGTTGGAAATGGTCGTCGGGAAACTGGCGATTGAGGTGGTCGACGAGGGGTTGCCACTGGGCCAGTGCATGGGCATCGCCGCGCAGCGCCAGCACCGCAATGGTCCATTGTCCTGCCCAGGCCGTGTTTAACCAACCGCCCAGCAACAGAATTAGCACTGCTCTTTTCACATCGTCTCCGCTTTTATGATCCACATCACCGGGTTGAATTGTCCTGGATCAAGCCGCCGTCGGGAATGTGGTAAACCACAATATTGGCGGTCGGTCGTCGTTTTTACACTCCTTTGTATCAGTTCCCCGGCGGATACTTATTGGGAGAAATCAATGGACAGTGGGAAACGGCAGTTTTTACAACGACTCGGTGCGCTGACCGCCGGTGCCGCTTTGGTGCCACTGGCGCAGTCAGGGTGGCAGTTGCAACCGGCCCGGCGGGAAGGTGACAGCAAAAAGCGCATGGCGATGTTGATCGACCTGCGCCGTTGCATCGGTTGTCAGGCTTGTACGGTCAGCTGCGCGGTGGAAAACCGGCTGCCACAGGGGCAATTCCGTACCAGTGTACAGCAATATCAGGTCAGCCTGACGGGACAGGATTCGACCACCAACGTGTTGTTACCCCGGCTGTGCAACCACTGTGACAATCCGCCCTGCGTACCGGTCTGCCCGGTGCAGGCGACCTTTCAGCGTCAGGACGGCATCGTGGTGATCGACAACACCCGCTGCGTCGGCTGCGCCTATTGCGTGCAGGCCTGCCCTTATGAGGCGCGGTTTATCAACCACGAAACCCAGACCGCCGACAAATGCACTTTCTGCGTGCACCGGCTGGATGCCGGGCTGCTGCCCGCCTGTGTTGAATCCTGTGTTGGTGGCGCCCGGATGATCGGCGATCTCAACGATCGGCAAGGTGTATTAAGGCGCGCTTTGGATGAGCATCAGGCACAGCTCAAGGTATTGAAACCCGAACAGGGAACCCACCCTCAGGTGTTCTATCTGGGGCTGGATGAGGCTTTTGTCAGTCACGTCCGGGGACAACCGGCGCTGTGGCAGGAGGTACACCCATGATCCGCGAAATTATGGCCCGCCCGCAGGAGATCGCCTGGTTGCCCTGGGCGGTGCAGTATTTTTTCTTTATCGGTCTGGCCTGCGGCAGCATCATGATTGCCGTTTGGCTGCGCTGGCGCGATCCGCAGAATACGTCACGGCTGGAACTGGCCGCCGTCTCGTTGGCGCTGGTGAGCGGCACCGTGGCACCGATGGCCCTGAGCGCAGATTTACATCAGCCCGCTCGTATCTGGCATTTCTACGCCTACTTTACCCCCTGGTCGTGGATGTCGCTCGGCTCACTGTTTTTACCGCTGTTTACCCTGCTGGTGGTCAGCTATTTCGTCCTGCTGTTACGGGGGCAACTACGCACGAAAAGCCTGCCGTTGTGGGCTCGTTGGCTACAGTTCCGGCCGGCATGGCGTGAAGATAAATGGCTGCGCGGGGTGGCATTGGCCACTTTGCTTTCGGCGTTCAGCATCCTGCTCTATACCGGGCGTGAGGTTTCGGTGCTGCGGGCGCAGCCGCTGTGGTACAGCCTCTGGTTACCTTGGCTATTGTTATTGACCGCTATCCAGGCCGTTGCGCCGCTGTTGGCTTATTGGCTGCGTCAGGAGACGCAATGGCAGCGGCGCCTGGCTCGCTATCAGGTCATCAGCCTGCTGTTGCTGTGTGTCTCGGCTCTTGGCTGGTGGCTGGATGGCAGCAGGTCTTCCGTCGCATTGCACTCGCTGGCGACTCAGGGGGCCGTCTGGCTCTGGGCAGGTGTCACTTTTGTCGGCTTGACCCTGTTGCTGGTGGCGCTGGCATGGCGAGCACGCACTCAGGCGTTGGGCTCGAATGGGCTACGGGTGCAGTGTGCCGCAGCGCTGCTGCTGTGCTGGGGCGTGCGCTGGATGTTGCTGATGCAAACCCAGACGCTGCCCAAGTTCAACGTATTGACCAATCCTTATGTGTTACCCCTCGGCAGCGAAGGGCTGTTGGCGATCCTGGGCACCCTGGGCTTGTGGATAGCTTTAATCATTGGAATTCGTGAACTACAGCATGGGCTGATGGAGAAAAAACACTATGGCTAAGTCAACGCGGCGTCAGTGGTTGAAGGGTGGGCTCGCGCTGGGCGGATTGACCCTGTTTGGTGCCAGTTACAGTGAGATGGTGCAGAAAGTGTTTACCGGCCTGCGCGACGGCAGCAGCGGCAAACTGACGCTCGATCGGATCAGCGCCAACTCGTTACCGACAGAAGGCCGTCGGCACTCGGATGGCTGGCAGGCCAATCCACAGCAGGCGGTGTCCATGACCCAATGTTTTGGCTGCTGGACGCTTTGCGGCCTGCGGGTCAGGGTGGATCGCGACAGCAATCAGATCTTGCGCGTGGCGGGCAACCCTTATCATCCGCTGTCTCACGACCACCACTTTCCCTACTCTTTACCGGTGAGTGATGCACTCAACCGTCTGGGGGGCGATGAAGGTCTTGAACAGCGTTCCACCGCCTGCGCCCGTGGCGCGACCTTGCTGGAAGGGCTGACCAGCCCCTATCGCGTGCTGGAACCGATGAAGCGGGTAGGGCCACGCGGCAGCGGGCAGTGGCAGCGCATCAGTTTTGAACAGTTGATCCACGAAGTGGTCGAGGGCGGCGATCTGTTTGGCGAGGGGCCGGTTGAGGGGCTGCGAGCGATCCGCGATCTCGAAACGCCGCTCGATCCTGAGCAACCTTCGCTGGGGCCAAAGGCCAATCAGTTGCTGGTCACCAACGCCGGTGATGAAGGGCGGGACGCTTTTATCAAACGGTTTGCGCAAAACGCCTTTGGGACACGTAACTTCGGCCATCATGGCGCTTATTGCGGGCTGGCTTACCGGGCGGGCTCCGGGGCATTAATGGGCGATTTGGAAACCAATGCGCACGTTAAACCGGATTGGGACCATTTACGTTTTGGACTGTTTCTCGGTACCTCGCCGGCGCAGTCCGGCAACCCATTCAAACGCCAGGGGCGTCAGTTGGCCAACGCCCGTCTGCGCGATGAATTCCGTTACGTGGTAGTGGCCCCGGCATTGCCATTAACCACCACGCTGGCCAACGATCACAACCGTTGGGTCCCGGTGTTGCCGGGTACCGATTCCGCGCTGGTGATGGGCATGATCCGTTGGATCATCGAGCAGGAGCGTTATAACGCTGACTACCTGGCGCTGCCCGGCGAGACGGCCATGCAGGCGGCCGGTGAAAAGAGCTGGACCAATGCCACACATCTGGTGGTGATGAATGACGATCATCCGTTGTGCGGCCAGTTTTTGCGCCAGGTACATTTGGACGGCGGCACAACCGGAGAGGCCGAAAGTCCGCCTTTGGTCTGGGATACGCAGCGGGCTGAACCGGTGTCGGCCAACCAGGCGCTACAGGGCGCGTTGCGGGTGGAGCAACAGCTGCGGCTGGCCGACGGTTCACAGGTCCAGGTGCGTTCGAGCTTTCTCTGTCTGCAGCGGGCGGCTGAGCGCTTCACGCTGGCTGAGTACAGTACCCGCTGTGGCGTCAGTGCCGAGACCATTGCCGCGCTGGCCAGGGAGTTTACTTCCTATCAGCGGCAAGCGGCGGTGATCGCCCATGGCGGCATGATGAGCGGCAATGGCTTCTATAACAGTTGGGCGGTGATGATGCTCAATGCGCTGATCGGTAACCTGAACCTTAAGGGCGGCGTCTCGGTCGGTGGCGGTAAGTTCAAAGAGTTTGCCGATGGGCCTCGCTATAACCTGAAGAGCTTCCCCGGCATGGTGAAACCGAAAGGACTGGTGCTTTCGCGCAGCAAACAGGCATACGAGCAGTCGGACGAATATCGCCGCAAACTTGAGCAAGGTGAAAAACCTTATCCGGCGCGCGGGCCCTGGTACCCGTTTGTCGCGGGGCAATTCACCGAGCAACTGGCTCCGGCGCTGATGGGATACCCCTACCCGCTGAAGGCCTGGATCAGCCATATGGGTAACCCGCTGTACGGCGTTGCCGGTCTGCGCGAGGTGGTTGAAAGCCGGCTGAAAGATCCCCGCCAATTGCCGTTGTTTATCGCGATCGACGCTTTTATTAACGAAACCAGCGCCCTGGCGGATTATATCGTGCCGGACACCCATAACTTCGAGAGCTGGGGCTTTACCGCGCCCTGGTCCGGCGTGATGGTGCGGGCAAGCACTGCACGCTGGCCAGTGGTTTCGTCGCGGACTGCGACCACGGCGGACGGTCAGCCAGTGGCACTGGAAAGCTTTGTTATTGCGTTGTCGAAGGCGATGCAGCTGCCGGGGTTTGGCGATGCCGCCTTGCAGGATGCGCAGGGGAATGCCTGCGGCTTGCACAACGCCGAAGATTATTATCTGCGTGCTGCGGCCAATGTGGCTTTTGCCGGTGAGCCACTGCCGGAAGCGACGGAAAGCGAGCTGCGGCTGACCGGGGTGGATCGCCTGCAACCGGCGTTGGATAGGGTCTTGAAAACGGATGAGCGGTTGCGGGTCGGCTATATGCTAGCGCGTGGTGGACGTTTCGCGCCTTATGAACAGGGCTGGCGAGGAAATGAAACCGGGCCGCAGTGGAAGAAAGGGCTGAATATCTGGAACGAAGAGGTGGCGCGCCATCGCCATGCGATGACCGGAGAACGTTATAGCGGCTGTCCGACCTATTATCCGCCACGCTTTGCCGACGGGTCCGACGTTGGGGAACACTATCCAGAGGAGGCATGGCCGTTCCGCCTGATGTCGTTTAAGTCGCACCTGATGAGCAGTTCAACGGCGCCGATCGATCGTCTGCGCGCGGTGAAGCCGGTCAATCTGGTGGCGCTTAATCCGGCCGATGCTGAGCGTTATGCTCTACAGCATGGCGATCGGGTGCGGTTGCAGACCCCGGGCGGCAGCGTTGAGGCGCAGATCAGCTTGCTGGATGGCGTGATGCCCGGCGTGATTGCTATTGAGCACGGTTATGGCCATCGCGAGATGGGGGCGCGAACGCATATGCTGGATGGTCAGCCGCTGGCAGCCGATGCGCGCATTGCCTCCGGTATCAACTTAAACGATCTCGGGTTGCCCGATCCGACCAGAGAAATCAGCAATAGCTGGCTTGACTGGGTCAGCGGGGCGGCGGTGCGCCAGGGGCTACCGGCCAGGCTGCAACGGCTGGGTTAAGCTGATGGCCCACTCTCGCGAAGGGTTGAGTGTGGGCCGGGCCTGGTTAGTTTGCTGCGGCTGCCGCTGCAGTGGGTTCTACGCTGTGCAGTCGAACATAGCCCAGTTGATCTGGCGTCAGGCCACTGAAACGCAGCTCAAAACTGTGCTCCGTTTTGGGTAGCAGCGAGTCCGCACTGGCGATCGGCTGAGAAAGCGCATCGGCCGTCAGTGGCTTGCCGGTGGCCGCATCCAGTTGGCCCCATTCCACTGTGGCCTTGAATGCCGGCAGCGACGCCTGCGAAAGCGTGCGGACGTGCAGCATGGCCTGGGTGCCGTTAGCCTCGCTCTTCACGTGGCTGAGTGACACGCTCAGTTCACCGAGACTGCTGTGCAGGCGAGCGCCGTTATTGGCCGCCGGCAGCAGGTAAACGCCGCTGGTGGAGTTTTGGTTCAACTGGTTTTGCTGTTCCAGCGCCGTGGCCTGGTTAGTCAGGGTGGTTAATTGCTGATTCAGTGCAACCACCTGATTATGCAGTTTTGGCACTTCGCGAGTTTGCGCGCAGCCTGACAGCAGCACCAGTGTGCCGAGCAGGAAAATCTTGGGGTAACGGGTTGTCATGGCGGGGATTTCCTATTCAACTTCTCCTGTTATCAGCTTAGTCCGCCTGGCCGGGAAAGTCATGTTAACCCTCGTTTTGACCGCCGTTGATAACGGGTCTTCGCAACAAATAACCGACGGCCTTTGTTGTAACCGCACTTCGGGGTAAACTGTTCTTAACTATGAAAACGTTTATCAGGACGTGTTATGCATTGCCCTTTCTGCGCCGCCGTTGATACCAAAGTCATTGATTCCCGCCTGGTGGGTGATGGTTCGCAGGTGCGCCGTCGCCGCCAATGTTTGGTTTGTAATGAACGCTTCACCACTTTTGAAGTGGCTGAGCTGGTGATGCCGCGGGTAATCAAAAGCGACGAAGTCCGTGAGCCTTTCAACGAAGACAAGCTGCGTCGCGGCATGCTGAAGGCGTTGGAAAAACGCCCGGTCAGCTCTGACGACGTGGAGAACGCGATCAACCACATTAAATCCCAGTTGCGCGCCACCGGCGAGCGTGAAGTGCCGACTAAACTGGTCGGCAACCTGGTGATGGACGCGTTGAAAAAGTTGGATAAAGTGGCCTATATTCGCTTTGCTTCGGTCTACCGCAGCTTTGAAGATATCCGTGAATTCGGCGAAGAGATCGCCCGTCTGCAGGACTAAGGGACCTTTGATGCATAACGACGAATTGTATATGGCACGTGCCTTTGAACTGGCTCGATTGGGCCGTTTCACTACCGCACCGAATCCCAATGTCGGCTGCGTTATCGTGCGCGATGGCGAAATCGTCGGAGAAGGTTACCATCTGCGCGCCGGTGAACCCCATGCGGAAGTGCATGCGCTGCGCATGGCGGGCGAAAAGGCGCGGGGTGCCACCGCTTATGTCACGCTGGAACCCTGCAGCCATCATGGCCGCACGCCACCCTGTGCCGATGCGCTGGTGGCTGCCGGCGTAGCCCGGGTTGTGGCGGCGATGCAGGATCCCAACCCGGAAGTTGCCGGTCGTGGGCTGTACAAATTGCAGCAGGCGGGGTTGGATGTCCGCCACGGTTTTATGCTGGCGGAGGCCGAAGCGGTGAATCTGGGTTTCCTCAAACGGATGCGCACCGGCTTTCCTTATGTACAACTCAAGCTCGGCGCTTCACTGGATGGCCGCACGGCGATGGCTTCCGGCGAAAGCCAATGGATCACCTCACCGCAGGCGCGTCAGGATGTACAGCGCCTGCGGGCGCAAAGCGCCGCGATCCTCAGCACCAGCGCTACCGTGCTGGCGGACGATCCGTCACTGACGGTGCGTTGGGATGAGCTGGACGCCGAGACGCAAAGCATTTACCCGCGTGAAAACCTGCGGCAACCGCTGCGTATTATTCTGGATAGCCAAAATCGTGTCACCCCGCAGCATCGGGTGGTGCAACAGCCAGGGCCTACCTGGCTGGCACGCCTGCAGCCGGATCGGCAAACCTGGCCGCAGGATGTCGAGCAACTGACCTTCCCGGCGCACGGCGGTGGGGTCGATCTGGTGGTTATGATGATGCAACTGGCGAAACGTCAGGTGAATTCCATCTGGGTCGAGGCCGGCGCGCAGTTGGCCGGTGCCTTGCTGCAGGCCGGGTTGGTCGATGAGCTCATTTTGTATATCGCGCCAAAATTGTTGGGTGATAATGGCCGCGGCCTGTGTCACCTGCCGGGCCTCGAGCGCCTGGCTGATACACCGGAGTTCGTCTTCAGCGAAGTACGGCAAATCGGCCCTGATTTACGGCTGCGATTGAAGGCAAAATACTGAATGTAACGTCCGCTTGCCGGGACGGTTGTCGTTTTACAAAACCGCCCGCGCAGGCTGATAAAGAATGTGATAGAATCCGCCCCCCTGCGGGGTATTGAACCCATTTTTAAGGAAAGCCCATGAAAGTTATCGAAGGTGTTGTTGCTACTCCAAATGCCCGTGTGGCGATTGCAATTGCACGTTTTAACAATTTCATCAATGACAGCCTGTTGCAAGGTGCCATCGACGCACTGAAGCGCATTGGTCAGGTTGCTGACGACAACATCACCGTTGTCTGGGTCCCGGGCGCTTACGAGTTGCCGCTGACTGCACGCGTGCTGGCTAACACCGGCAAATACGATGCAGTGATCGCACTGGGCACGGTTATCCGTGGGGGCACCGCGCACTTCGAATTTGTCGCGGGCGAAGCCAGCTCCGGCCTGGGCAGTGTTTCTCTGAACACTGAAATCCCGGTTGCCTTTGGCGTGCTGACGACCGAAAGCATCGAACAGGCTATCGAGCGTGCCGGCACCAAAGCAGGCAACAAAGGCGCTGAAGCGGCTCTGACCGCACTTGAAATGATTAATGTTATCAAAGCTATTAAAGCCTGAATTTAGTTAAGGGGAATTCCGTGAAACCTGCTGCTCGTCGCCGCGCTCGTGAGTGCGCTGTTCAAGCGCTTTACTCTTGGCAGTTGTCTAAAAATGACATTGCCGATGTTGAACACCAGTTCCTGTCGGAGCAAGATGTCAAAGATGCAGACATCGCCTATTTTCGGGAGCTGCTGTCCGGCGTGGCGGTGAATGCAGGTCTGCTGGATAGCCTGATGGCACCTGTCCTGTCGCGTCAGCTCGAAGAGCTGGGCCAGGTAGAAAGGGCCGTTCTGCGCATTGCGCTGTACGAGCTGAAAATGCGTGAGGATGTGCCTTACAAGGTGGCAATCAACGAAGCGATCGAGCTGGCGAAAACCTTCGGCGCTGAAGACAGCCACAAGTTTGTGAATGGCGTGCTGGATAAAGTGGCACCAAGCATCCGCAAGAAAAAATAAAAAATTAAGGCCGGTATCCCCGGCCTTAATTTCTTCTATTGGAATATCGACCATGGCATGTGGCGAATTTGACCTCATTGCCCGCTATTTTGACCGGTTTAAGAGTCTGCGCCGGGATGTACAGTTGGGCATTGGAGATGACTGCGCACTTCTGACAGTGGCAGAAAAACAGCTTTTGGCCGTCAGTACCGACACTCTCGTTTCGGGCGTTCACTTCTTGGCGGATATCGATCCCGCCGATCTCGGCTACAAAGCACTGGCAGTTAACCTGAGCGACCTGGCGGCCATGGGCGCCGATCCCGCCTGGCTTTCATTGGCACTAACCCTGCCGGATGTGAATGAGCCCTGGCTGAAGGCGTTCAGCGACAGCCTGTTCGAGCAACTTAATTATTACGGCATGCAGTTGATTGGCGGCGATACCACTCGCGGTCCGTTAAGCATGACGTTAACCATTCACGGCCTGATCCCGGCCGGTCGGGCATTGACCCGCAGCGGCGCGCGCATCGGTGACTGGATCTACACCACAGGTACGCTGGGTGACAGCGCCGCGGGCCTGGCTGTGCTGCAGGACCGTTTGCAGGTGACAGATACCGAAGCACGCAATTACCTGCTTGGTCGCCATCTGCGGCCGCAGCCACGGGTGTTGCAAGGGCAGGCGTTGCGCGATCTGGCCAGTTCGGCGATTGATATTTCGGATGGCCTGATTTCCGATCTGAAGCACGTGCTGAAAGCTTCTGATTGCGGGGCGCGCATCAATCTGGATGAGCTGCCGTTGTCGCAGGCGTTAAGCAGCCATACGGACGCTGATCAGGCACTGCGCTGGGCGTTGACCGGCGGTGAGGATTACGAACTGTGCTTCACCGTGCCGGAAATCAACCGCGGCGCGCTGGAAGTGGCGTTGAGCCATCTGGGCGCTGACTACACTTGTATTGGTCAGATTGGCCCGCTGTCCGAAGGCATCAAGTTCTACCGCAACGATGAAGTGGTGGAACTGCCATGGCAGGGTTTCGATCATTTCAGTGAAGGGCAGGCGTAACATGGATGAAGCTAAACGCCGCTTGCGGATGAGCAATCCGTGGCACCTGTTGGCCACCGGCTTCGGTAGCGGTTTGTCGCCGGTGATGCCGGGCACCATGGGGTCATTGGCGGCGATCCCGTTCTGGCTGCTGCTGATCCAATTGCCATGGCAACTGTATTCGCTGTTGGTGATGTTCAGCATCTGCATTGGCGTCTACCTGTGCCACCAGACCGCCAAAGACATGAAGGTACACGACCACGGCAGCATCGTCTGGGACGAATTTGTCGGTATGTGGATCACGCTGATGGCTCTGCCGGTCAATGACTGGCAGTGGGTTGCGGCGGGCTTCGTGATTTTCCGTGTTTTGGATATCTGGAAGCCATGGCCAATCCGCTGGTTTGATCGCAACGTGCACGGCGGCATGGGGATCATGGTCGACGACATTGTCGCCGGGGTGTTTTCCGCCGGTATTATCTACCTGATTGGCCACCACTGGCCGCTTGGGTTGCTCTGATCTTGAGGGCGTAGTTCAATGCTACGCCCTTGAACCCTCTGCGTTATTCAAATCCTGTCACATGGTGCGGTACATAAGCCGTTTCCAGCTCGGCAATCTCTTCCGGTGTTAACTCAAGATCGACGGCGGCGACGGCGTCTTCCAGATGATCATGGCGTGATGCGCCGATAATCGGTGCGCTGACAACCGGCTTGCTCAACAGCCACGCCAGTGCGACTTGCGCACGCGTCACACCGCGTTCTTCAGCAATACTGGCCACGCGTTCGGCAATGATGGCATCGATGCCTTCGGTTTCATCGTACAGATTTTTACCGACCTGATCGGATACCAGCCGCGCGGTCGTTTCGCCCCAGGGGCGGGTTAATCGACCCCGTGCCAGCGGGCTCCACGGCAGCACCGCAATGCCCTCTGCGGCACACAGTGGCAGCATTTCCCGCTCCTCTTCACGCTGGATCAGGTTGTACTGGTC
Source organism: Serratia myotis (assembly GCF_027474885.1). Lineage (NCBI taxonomy): Bacteria > Pseudomonadati > Pseudomonadota > Gammaproteobacteria > Enterobacterales > Yersiniaceae > Serratia > Serratia myotis. The sequence goes on from NZ_CP099707.1 coordinate 1,095,579, forward strand.
CTGCATGCTGACGAAGCGCGTCCAACCGTGCAGATCGGCGGTGTACAGCGCCTTGGCGAACTGCCAGGCGTACATTGAGGATGCGCCGATGTAGCGTGCCTTACCGGCTTTCACCACCTCATGCAGCGCTTCCAGTGTTTCCTCCAGCGGCGTTTCATAATCCCAGCGGTGGATCTGCAGCAGGTCAACGTAATCGGTGCCCAGGCGGCGCAGGCTGTCGTCGATGGACTGCATGATTTTGGCGCGCGACAGGCCGCGTTCCAGATTGCTCAGGGGGAAATAGACTTTGGTAGCGATCACCACCTGGTCGCGGCGGGCATAATCGCGCAGTGCCCGGCCGACGATCTCCTCACTGCTGCCATCTGAGTAGCTGTTGGCGGTGTCGAAGAAGTTGATACCGGCATCCAGCGCCTGTTTCAGCAGTGGTCGGCTGCTTTCCTCCGGTAACGTCCAGGCATGGTTGCCGCGGCTGGGTTCACCGTAGGTCATACAGCCCAGACAGATGCGTGAGACGTTCAGGTCGGTGTTACCCAATTTCAGATACTTCATGCTTGCCTCCCGGTGTCAGCACAGAACTTTAACTGTAGCGGATTTTCGGACGGCAGAAACAAAAACGCCCCCGCAAAGCGGAGGCGTTGAACAACCCGGCGCGAGGATTATTGCGCCAGCCAGGTCTCAATTTGCCGTTGTATACCGGCAGCGTCCAGACCCAGATCGCTACGGACTTCTTCCTGGCTACCCTGGGAGACAAAGTAGTCCGGCAGGCCGATATTCAACACCGGAACTACGCGGCGTTTGGCCATCAGCAGCTCGTTCACACCACTGCCGGCCCCCCCCATAATGGCGTTTTCTTCCAGCGTGACCAGCGTGCCGTGGCTGGCTGCCAGTTCAAGTACCAACTGTTCATCCAGTGGCTTCACGAAGCGCATATCCACCAGCGTGGCGTTGAGGTTTTCTGCTACCTGCGCGGCTTCCGGCAACAGCGTGCCGAAGTTCAGGATCGCCAGCTTTTCGCCTTCACGACGAACAACGCCTTTGCCGATCGGCAACGCGCTGAGAGGTTCCAGCGACGCCCCGGTACCGTTACCACGCGGATAGCGTACGGCGCTTGGGCCTTCGTTATAGTGATAGCCGGTGTACAGCATTTGGCGGCACTCGTTCTCATCGCTTGGCGTCATGATCACCATGGTTGGGATGCAACGCATGAATGACAGATCGAAGGCTCCCTGGTGAGTCTGGCCGTCAGCGCCGACAATACCGCCGCGATCGATGGCAAACATCACCGGCAGTTTTTGAATGGCGACGTCGTGGATCAACTGATCGTAAGCGCGCTGCAGGAAGGTGGAGTAAATTGCCACCACCGGCTTGTAGCCACCAATCGCCAGGCCGGCGGCGAAGGTCACCGCATGCTGTTCGGCAATCGCCACGTCAAAATACTGCTGTGGATAGTCGCGGGAGAACTGCACCATGCCCGAGCCTTCACGCATGGCCGGGGTGATGGCCATCAGCGAGCTGTCTTTGGCGGCGGTTTCACACAGCCAGTCGCCAAAGATTTTTGAATAGGTCGGCAGGCCACCGGCGCTTTTCGGCAGGGTACCGCTGGCCGGATCGAATTTCGGCACCGCGTGGAAGCTGATCGGGTCTTTTTCCGCCGGGGCGTAACCACGGCCTTTTTTGGTCATGATGTGCAGCAGTTGCGGGCCTTTCAAGTCACGCATATTTTTCAGCGTGGCGACCAGCCCCTGGACATCGTGGCCGTCGACCGGACCGATGTAGTTAAAGCCCAGCTCTTCGAACAGCGTGCCCGGTACCACCATGCCTTTCAGGTGCTCTTCGGTGCGCTTGACCAACTCTTTGATTGGCGGCAGGCCGGACAATACTTTTTTACCGCCCTCACGCAGGGTGGAGTAGAGCTTGCCGGACAGCAGCTGCGCCAGATGGTTGTTCAGCGCGCCGACGTTTTCCGAAATCGACATTTCGTTATCGTTCAGCACCACCAGCATATCCGGATCGATGTCACCGGCGTGGTTCATGGCTTCAAACGCCATACCGGCGGTGATGGCGCCATCGCCAATCACACAGACCGTGCGGCGATTTTTGCCTTCACGTGCTGCGGCTACGGCCATGCCGAGACCGGCGCTGATCGAGGTGGATGAGTGACCAACCGACAGAACGTCATATTCACTTTCCGCACGCCACGGGAAAGGGTGCAGGCCATTTTTTTGGCGAATGGTGGCGATTTTATCGCGACGCCCGGTCAGGATTTTATGCGGGTAAGCCTGGTGGCCAACGTCCCAGACCAGATGATCGAAGGGGGTTTGGTACACATAGTGCAACGCCACCGTCAGTTCGACGGTACCCAGCCCGGAGGCAAAGTGGCCACTGGAGCGGCTAACGCTGTCCAGCAGGTATTGCCGAAGTTCGTCACACAGCTTCGGTAGGCTCTCTTTTGGCAGCGAACGGAGTTCATCGGGATTTTCCGCTAGCGCCAGGGTCGGGTATTTGGCTATATCAAGACTCATTCGATACTCATATCAGAGGAGTTAACGTCACACGTTAATTGTCGCGTTCAATAATGAAGCTGGCTAACGCTTGCAATGGCGCTGTGTTATAAGATTGTGCTGCCAAAGTGTCTAATGCAGCTAAAGCTTCCTGATAGAGATCCCACGCTTTTGCTTTCGCGCTGTCAAGTCCGAGCAAAGCTGGATAGGTACTCTTTCCGTGTTGCTGGTCGGCCCCCTGGCGTTTACCGATTTTTTCGGTTTCGCCGACCACGTCCAAAATATCATCCTGCACCTGGAACGCCAGGCCAATCGCGGCGGCGTAGCGGTCAAGCTGCACCAGTGCGGCACGGCCAGGTTCACCGGCGGCTAACGCTCCCAGACGAACGGCTGCGCGAATTAACGCGCCAGTCTTATGGCGATGGATCTGCTCCAGCGCTTCCAGACCAATCTGCTGGCCCTCAGCTTCGAGATCCAACGACTGGCCGCCACACATGCCGGCAACACCGCTGGCGGTTGCCAGTTCAGAGACCATCGCCAGCCGATCGCGCAGCGCCACGTCGGGCATCTCGGCATCGGCCAGAATGGAAAATGCCAGCGTCTGCAGTGCATCGCCGGCCAAAATGGCGTTGGCCTCACCAAATTTGATGTGGCAGGTCGGCTGACCGCGACGCAGGTCGTCGTCGTCCATGGCCGGCAAGTCGTCATGGATCAGTGAATAGGCGTGAATGCATTCTACCGCAGCGGCGGGCGCATCCAAATTATTCAGTGATACGCCAAACATCTGCCCGGTGGTGTACACCAGGAACGGACGCAGGCGTTTACCGCCCAGCACAGCGCCGTGACGCATTGCCGCCACCATATTGCCATCGTTGAACGGCAGCGGCGCGATAAAATCCAGCAGCGTGCGGTCGGCCCGCTGGCGCAAGGCCTGCAACTGGTCAGAAAAAGCGGTCTGTTGGACAGTTTCGGACATGGTAATTACTCGGCATCCGGTGTGAAAGGCGCCAGCGCGGCATCATCGGCGCTGTCGTTAAGCAAAATCTGTACGCGTTGCTCCGCCTGCTGCAATTTCTGCTGGCCCTGACGCGCCAACTGTACGCCGCGTTCGAATTCATTCAGCGCGTCTTCCAGCGGTAGCTCACCCGATTCCAGACGCGTCACGATGTTTTCCAACTCGCTGAGGGAGTTTTCAAAGCTGACGCTTTGCTCTGTACTGTCTGATTGTGCAGGTTTTTTTGGCATAATTTTCTTTTTACATCATCATGTGAACAGTGACGCCAGAGCCTATCCTAGCGGATCTTGATTAGCAAATCATGGCGTACCTGTGTGGTTTTGTGCACCGAGCCCCACCAGATAGTGGTATACTCTGCGCCGCAAATGCGATTGATAAAACATTCGGCAACCCCGTTGGTTTTATCAATCGCATATACATTGTAAATCCTTTTCCCTCGTAATTCTGACAATAAAGACCGCCATGAAGTTTATCATTAAATTGTTCCCGGAAATCACCATCAAGAGCCAATCTGTGCGCTTGCGCTTTATCAAGATCCTCTCGACCAGTATTCGCAACGTCCTGAAGCAGTATGATGAAACACTGGCGGTTGTCCGTCACTGGGATCATATCGAAGTTCGCGCCAAAGATGAAAACCAGCGGCCTGTGATTGCCGATGCGCTGACGCGCATTCCTGGCATTCACCACATCCTGGAAGTGGAAGATCGCGACTATACCGATATGCACCACATTTTTGAGCAGACGCTGGAAGCCTATCGCGAGCAACTGGAAGGCAAAACCTTCTGCGTGCGCGTTAAGCGCCGCGGCAAGCAGGACTTCAATTCGCAGGACGTAGAACGTTACGTTGGCGGCGGTCTGAACCAGCACATTGCCAGCGCTCGCGTTAAGCTGTCGCATCCGCAGGTGACGGTCAATCTGGAGATCGAAGACGACAAGTTGATGCTGGTTAAAGCTCGCCGTGAAGGCATCGGCGGTTATCCGGTCGGGACTCAGGAAGACGTGCTGTCGCTGATTTCCGGTGGTTTCGACTCGGGCGTTTCCAGCTATATGCTGATGCGTCGTGGTTGCCGCGTGCATTATTGCTTCTTTAATCTGGGCGGTGCCGCGCATGAAATTGGCGTGCGGCAGGTGGCTCATTACCTGTGGAACCGCTTTGCCAGTTCGCACAAGGTGCGCTTTATCGCTATCGATTTTGAACCTGTGGTTGGCGAGATCCTGGAAAAGGTCGAAGACGGTCAGATGGGCGTGGTGCTTAAACGCATGATGGTACGTGCCGCTTCACAGATAGCCGAACGTTATGGCGTGCAGGCACTGGTGACCGGTGAGGCGTTGGGGCAGGTCTCCAGCCAGACGCTGACTAACCTGCGCTTGATCGACAACGCGTCCGATACGCTGATCCTGCGTCCGCTGATCTCTCACGACAAAGAGCACATCATCAAAGTGGCGCGTGAGATTGGCACCGAAGACTTTGCCAAGACCATGCCGGAATACTGCGGCGTGATCTCAAAAAGCCCGACGGTGAAGGCGATTAAAGCCAAGATCGAAGAGGAAGAAGGGCACTTTGATTTCAGCATTCTTGATCGCGTGGTTAGCGAAGCCAAGAACGTGGATATCCGCACCATCGCCGAACAGGCGCAGGAGCAGGTTGCCGAAGTGGAAACCGTGGCAGAGTTTGACGCTGATCAGGTGATCCTGGATATTCGTTCTAACGATGAGCAGGAAGACAAGCCGCTGAAGCTGGAGCAGGTTGAGGTGAAACCGCTGCCGTTCTACAAGCTCAGCAGCCAGTTTGGCGATTTGGATCAGAGCAAAACCTACCTGCTGTACTGTGAGCGTGGCGTGATGAGCCGCCTGCAGGCGCTATATTTGCTGGAGCAGGGCTTCACCAACGTGAAGGTTTACCGCCCGTAAGTCATTCAGGGGGCGCATCTGCCGCCCCCGTGATTTAATCGCGGAAATCGTACATTCCCGGTATCAACACCAACTGAGCGGCGATCTCCGCCGCTTTGGCTTTACCCAGCAGCAAATCAATCAGCTTCAGCGCAAACTCCATCGAGGTTCCCGGCCCCTGGCTGGTGAGCAGGTTAACGCGCGGATCAAACACCACACGTTTTTCTATCCATTTGTCGGCCGGGATCTGTTCTTTCAGCCCCGGGAACCCGGTCATATTGCCGATGGGGAACAGATCGTGGTGTTGTAGCACCAGCGCCGGTGCTGCGCAGATGGCGGCGACGATATTGCCCTGCAGGTGCATCTGACGTACTTTCTCCACCAGCAGCGGGCTGTCACGGAAGCACTCGGCGCCTTTCAGACCGCCGGGCAGCACGATGGCGTCAAAATGATCGTCCACAATCGACACCAGCGGCGCGTCGGCCAGCAGCTTTACCCCGCGTGAACAGACTATAGTCCGGTCGCCATCGCCGGCCACGCTGGCAGTGGTGACTTTGACACCCGCCCGCACCAGCAGATCGATGGTGGTGACGGCTTCGGTTTCTTCGCTACCAGGTGCCAGGCAGACCAGCGCCGATACGCTCATATTCATTTTCCTTTTGCTTAATCAATTCAAACAGTCGTGCGTTCTCTGGCAGAGTCACGCCGTGGCTACGCGCGCGGCGCAGCAGGTAGCCGGTAATGTAGTCGATCTCGGTGTGTCGCTGGGTGCGGATGTCCTGCAGCATCGAAGAGACGTTGTCTGCGGTGCTTTGGATCACCTGCATGACATATTGCTGCAAGCCTTCGCATGAGGTGTGGTAGCCCTCCATTTCCATGATGCTGGCGACCTCGCGGCAGAGGGTCTCGATTTGCTCTGGATAGCGTTGTAAATCGCCATTACGGCAATTATACAGCGCCGTTAGTGGGTTGATCACGCAGTTGACCGCCAGCTTGCGCCAGTTCGCCGAGGCAATGTTGTTGTGCCAGGCGACGTCAGCCAGGGCCTGATGCAGCACTTCCGCCAGGTGGCTAAGGGATTGCGCCGCCGGGGAGGTCGGGCCGATATGGGTGGTGCCACCGGCGACATGGATAATAGTGCTGCCGTCATGGCGCGCCGCATGGGTGGTAGTACCCTGCAGTATCGGTTGGTTGTTCGGCGGCAGTTCATCCTGGGTGCCCATGCCGTTATGCAGCAGCAGGATGGCGCAACGCGGGTTCAGCTTTGGCAGCAGCGTGCTGACCGCGCTGGACACCTGCCAGGCCTTCAACGTGACCAGCAGCAGTTCGCTCTGGGCTAAATGTTCGGGATCGTTGGTGGGCAAATTACGGTTGAACGAAGCGCCTTCCGGCTCAATCACGTTCACTGCGCAGAAGGGTTGTGGCACTCGTAGCCACCCCTGAACATCGTGACCCTGCTGATAAAGCCGGGAGAGCCACAGTTGTCCGAGCGCACCGCAACCAAGAATAGTTATTTTCATCCAGACTCCTGGGGGTAACGGGAATATCGCTCAATGACGGTCTTATAATTATAGACTTTTCTGCTGTTCGACGGCTTATTCGCCGGTAGCTTCAGCCGATTTTGCCTGCGGCGCTAAAGCGGTTATCATGCTCGGCATCGAAATCGCCTATCGCATTAGGCTCTCATTCAGGAGGAAGAAGTATGCCATCTTTCGACATTGTTTCCGAAATTGATATGCAGGAAGTGCGTAACGCCGTCGAGAACGCCACGCGCGATCTTGGCACCCGTTGGGATTTCCGTAACGTGCCGGCCAGTTTTGAGCTGAACGAAAAAGACGAAAGCATTAAAGTCGCCAGTGAGTCTGATTTCCAGGTGCAGCAGTTGCTCGATATTCTGCGTGAAAAGCTCAGTAAACGCAGCATCGAAGGCAGCGCACTCGAGATCCCGGAAGAAATGACTCACAGCGGTAAAACCTACAGTGTGGATGCCAAGCTGAAGCAGGGGATTGAAAGCGCCCAGGCGAAGAAACTCGTCAAGCTGATCAAAGACAGCAAGCTGAAGGTCCAGGTACAGATTCAGGGTGATGAAGTGCGGGTAACCGGCAAGTCACGCGACGATCTGCAGGGCGTGATGGCGCTGGTGCGCGGTGCCGATCTGGGACAGCCTTTCCAGTTCAAGAACTTCCGCGATTAAGGTTTATCTAACTACTGACAAAGCCAGTTATTAGGGAGAGCGTGCCGAGGGGTCGTAGCAACTTTAGTTGCCGGAGCGCCCCTCGGTGCGCTAGGCCCGGGTATCGCGGGCTAAAAACAACTTTGTTATCAAACGTGGGCCAGCTTGCTGGCCCTTTTCTTTACAGTGAATTCACCAGCGCTTCCAATTGGCCGCGGTTGGTTTGTTTGGTATCGACCTTGACGTAGGCGCTACGCTCTTCCGGCACCACTATCGCTTCTGCCACGCCCGGCTGGGCTTTCAGGCGGCTTTCCAACGCCGAATCTTTCACCGCCAGTTCCGACAGCGTAATACGCAGGCTGCTGACGTAAGGCGGTTCTTGCATGGTGCTGCTGACCAGGAACCAAACGGCAGCTAATACCGCCCCGGCGATAAACACCAGTCCTGCCCCCTGCAGGCCATACAGCAAGCCACCCAGGCTGCCGCCGATCGCCACGCCGATAAACTGACTGGTGGAGTAAACTCCCATCGCCGTCCCTTTGTAGCCGGCCGGAGACTCTTTACTGATCAGCGAAGGCAGTATCGCTTCCATCACGTTAAACGCCATAAAGAACAGCTGCACGCCGGCAATGATGCCCCACAGGTGTGCGCCGGACAGCCACAGCAGCACTTCAGCGCAGAACAACACCGCTACGCAACCCATAAAGACCTGCTTCATGCGGCGCTTTTTCTCGGCATAAATGATAAACGGCACCACGGCGGCAAAAGAAACCAGCATAGTGACCAGATAGACAATCCAGTGCTCGCTCGGGGCCAAACCGGCTTTCCCCATTGCCAGCGGCAACGCCACGAAGCTGGACATCAGCAGGATATGCAGACACATGATGCCGAAATTCAGCTTTAGCAGGCGGGAATTGCTCAACACCTTACTGAAGCTGCCGCGCACGATGCTGGATTCACGGTTCAACACGTGGTGGCTGGCGGAAGGGACTACCGCCAGAGTGATCACGATGCCGGCCAATGCCAGTACCGCAATCATCCAAAACAGCGCATGCAGGCCAAAGGCGTGAGTGACGATCGGGCCCACCACCATGGCAATGGCGAAGGTAATACCGAAGCTGACGCCGATAAACGCCATCGCCTTGGTGCGGTTCTGTTCGCGGGTCAGGTCGGACAGCAGCGCCATCACCGCCGCGGCAATAGCGCCGGAGCCCTGTAATGCCCGGCCGAGGATCACGCCCCAGATGGAGTCGGTCGCGGCGGCAATCACGCTACCCAGCGCAAAGATCAGCAGGCCGCCGACAATCAGCGGCTTGCGGCCGATACGATCGGAGATCAGGCCGAAGGGGATCTGGAATATCGCCTGCGCCAGGCCATAAATACCGATGGCGATACCGATCAGCGTTTCGCTGGCGCCGTTCAACGCCATACCGTAGGTGGTCAGTACCGGCAGCACCATAAACATGCCCAGCATGCGCAGTGAGAATACGGTTCCTAATCCCCAGGTCGCTCGTCGTTCCAGTGGGGTCATTGCATTATCGTTCATTAAAACCTCATTAAAAGCCATTCCGTCAGGCTATCGGTGATACGCCTGAGGGGATAGCTTCTGTCAAAGCTGCGTCATTTTAGTGTGAAGGGCAGGGGGGGTAAATCTAATGTTGTTTAACAGATATTACAGTTCGTCGGCTTTTTGGCGAGACAAATAAAATGGGCCGCGAAAGCGGCCCATTCACAGACGATTTGGCTTACCAGACGTACGTCATCAGCGCTTCCGGTGCGGCTGTCGCACTGAAGTCGATAGACATCATTACGCTCAGCGAAGTGATGGCAACAATCGAGAACACAAACAGCTTACGTGCCCAGACGCTGTCATTTTCGGTTTTGTAACCACGCAGCGCCATGCCCAGCCACCATACGCTTACCGCCGCAGCGACAATCAGGTATTTGTAGCCGGCGTAGCCGCCCAGGGTCAACATCAGGGTGGCAATCATAAACGCCACAATGTAGACCGTGATGTGGTTCTTCGCCACCGAAATGCCTTTCACAACCGGCAGGACCGGAATGTTGGCTGCCTGGTAATCTTTAAAGCGGAAGATGGCAATCGCATAGGAATGCGGCATCTGCCACAGGCTAAAGATAGCCAGCAGGATCAACGCACCGGCATCGAACTCGTTGGTGACTGCGCAATAACCGATAACCGGTGGCGCAGCGCCCGACAAGCTGCCGATCAGCGTGCCATAGACCGAGTGGCGTTTCATGTACAGGCTGTAGACGCCGACATAAACCACAAAGCCCATCACCGCCAGCCACATGGCCAGCGGGTTGGCGCCGATATACAGCAACGCAAAGCCCGCAATACCCAGAGCGGTAGCGTAAACCAGGCTTACACTCGGCGCGATCAGGCCCTTAACCAGCACCCGATTCTTCGTTCTCTCCATTTTCTTGTCGATGTCGCGGTCAATGTAGTTGTTAAACACACAGCCCGAAGCGACAACCAACGAGACACCCACCAGGGTGGCGAGAAACAGGGGATAGTCGATGCTCCCTTTAGAGGCGAGCAGGAATCCCCCGACGACAGAAATTAAATTGCCGAAAATAATTCCTGGTTTAGTTACTTGCAGGTATTGCTTAATCATCACGTCCAGCTCTGCTCTTAATCGACCATCATATTGATGTTGAGGTTGTACATAATCCAGAGTGAACCCACAACAACGATACCGATGATCATAGCGGTGAACAGCAATGCCACCAGGTTCCAGCGCTCTTCCGATGAGGTATTCATGTGCAGGAAGTAAATCAGGTGAACAACCACCTGAATGACCGCCATGCCGACTACAACCGCCAGGATAGTTGAATGAGAGGCGGTGCCGCTCATCACCATCGCAAATGGAATCACCGTCAGGATGATCGACAGAATAAAGCCGATCAGATAGGTCTTGACGCTACCGTGGCTTGCGCCGCCGTGAGAAGTTTCATGGGATGAATGACTCATGACATAACCCCCAGCAGGTAAACAACGGTGAATACGCAGATCCAAACCACGTCCAGGAAGTGCCAGAACAGGCTCAGGCACATCAGACGGGTTTTATTAGTTGAAGTCAGGCCGCGCTTGCTGACCTGAATCATCATGATAACGATCCAAACCAGACCGGTAGTCACGTGCAGACCGTGGGTAGCAACCAGTGCGAAGAAGCCTGACAGGAACGCGCTGCGATCCGGGCCATAGCCTTCTACGATCAGGTGATGGAACTCATAGATTTCCATCGCTACGAAGCCCAGACCAAACAGGAAGGTCAGGAACAGCCAGGTATTCACGCTGCCAACCTTGCCTTTGTTCATGCCGATCATCGCCATACCGTAGGTGATGGAGCTGAACAACAGCAGGAAGGTCTCAACCAGAACAAACTTCAGATCGAAGATGTCTTTGCCAGAGGGACCGCCAGCGGTCCCGTTCACCAGTACTGCATAAGTCGCGAACAAGCTCGCAAACAAAATACAGTCGCTCATCAGGTAGATCCAGAATCCGAAGACTTTGGTCTCTCCTGCGTCGTGGTGCCCATGCTCTGCATGGGCTGCATCATGGTTAGTCAGAGTATCAGTTGACATGTTTCACGCCTGCTTTGCTGATTTGTTCATAGTGTTGGTTTTCAATGCGCTCGATTTCATCAACCTGCACATAGTAATCAACATCTTGATCGAAGCTCTTGGCAATCCAGGTCACGATCATACCTACGAAGGCAGCGATCGCCATCCACCAGATGTCCCAGATCATCGCGAAACCAAATACCAGGCTGAAGCCAGCAATAATCACACCGGCACCGGTATTTTTCGGCATATGAATCGGCTCGTATTTCGCCGGTTTCTTATAAGCGTTGCCTTTTTCTTTCATGTCCCAGAATTCATCACGGTCATGAATCTGTGGCACTACGGCAAAGTTATAGAACGGCGGTGGAGACGAAGTAGACCACTCCAGCGTACGAGCGCCCCATGGGTCACCGGTCAGATCACGGTTCTGCTCACGGTCACGCACACTGACGTAGATCTGAATCAGTTGGCACAGGATACCGCAGGCAATCAGAGCCGCGCCGCCAGCCGCTACCAGCAGCAGTGGGTGGAACTCTGGGTTGATGTTCTGGCTGATACGACGAGTCATACCCATAAAGCCCAGAGCATACAGTGGCATAAAGGCCACGAAGAAACCGATGATCCAGAACCAGAACGCACGGATACCCCAGGTTTCGTTCAGCGTGAAGCCGAAGGATTTAGGGAACCAGTAGGTCAGGCCGGCGAAGCAACCAAACACCACACCACCGATAATTACGTTATGGAAGTGGGCAATCAGGAACAGACTGTTGTGCAGCACGAAGTTCGCGCCCGGTACTGCCAGCAGAACGCCGGTCATCCCACCCACGGAGAAGGTGATGATAAAGCCGATGGTCCACAGCATTGCGGAGTTGAGCTGAATGCGGCCCTGGTACATGGTGAACAGCCAGTTGAAGATTTTCACCCCGGTAGGGATGGAAATGATCATGGTGGCGATACCGAAGAAGGCGTTAACGTTCGCGCCGGACCCCATGGTAAAGAAGTGGTGCAGCCATACGATGAACGACAGAACGGTAATCGCGATGGTTGCCCATACCAGTGAGGTATAGCCGAACAGGCGTTTTCTTGAGAAGGTCGCGGTGACTTCAGAGAACACACCAAACACTGGCAGAACCAGGATATACACCTCTGGGTGACCCCAGGCCCAAATCAGGTTGATGTACATCATCATGTTGCCGCCCATATCATTGGTAAAGAAATGGAAGCCCAGGTAGCGATCCAGGGTCAGCAACGCGATGGTAACAGTCAGAATTGGGAAAGAAACGATGATCAGTACGTTAGTACACAGCGCCGCCCAGGTGAACACCGGCATCTTCATCAGAGGCATGCCAGGAGCACGCATCTTCATGATGGTGGCGAAGAAGTTCACACCGGTCAACAGGGTACCCAGACCGGAAATCTGCAGACTCCAGATCCAGTAATCGACCCCGACGCCAGGACTGTATTCCTTGCCCGACAGCGGCGGATACGCCAACCAACCGGTCTGCGCAAACTCACCGACACCCAGAGAGATGTTGATCAGTACGACACCTACCACGAAGAACCAGAAACTCAGGGAGTTCAGGAACGGGAAGGCAACGTCACGTGCACCGATTTGCAAGGGTACAACCACGTTCATCAGGCCGACCACGAAAGGCATCGCCATGAAGAAGATCATGATTACGCCGTGGGCGGTAAAGATCTGGTCGTAGTGGTGCGGCGGCAGGAATCCGGCCTCGCCGGCGGACGCAAGCGCCTGCTGGCTACGCATCATGATGGCATCGGCAAAACCACGCAGCAACATAACCATTGCCACGATGATGTACATGATACCAATTTTTTTATGGTCGACCGAAGTCAGCCAATCGCTCCATAGCCATTTCCACTTGCCGAAATAGGTTATCAGCGCCAGCAGAGCCAGGCCCCCGATAACAATTGCAGCAACGGTGACCATGATGATCGGTTCGTGGTACGGAACCGCATCAATCGTTAATTTTCCCAACATCAGTTTATTCCTCGGCTCCGGCGTGAGCAGCATGTTCACCCATGTCCATACCCTGGCTCATGTCCATACCTTCGTGCGTGGTAGCGCCCTTGTGCATGTTCATATCGCCCATGAATTTGCCAATAGTTTCTTTGAACAAATTAGGTTTGACACTGGAGAAGTACTCGACCGGGTTATTTTCACTCGGCTCTGCCAGTTTGTTAAAGTCGCTGGTGGCGTTAAGGTTAGTCGACGATGCTTTCACCTTGGCAACCCACTGATCGAAGTCGCCTTCGGTTGGGGTGACAATGGCGGTGAATTTCATGCCGGAGAACCCGCGACCGCTGAAGCTGCTGGAAATACCGTCGTATTTACCGGCTTCATTGCCGATCAGGTGCAGTTTGGTCTGCATCCCGGCCATCGCATAAATCTGCCCACCTAACTGAGGAATAAAGAACGAGTTCATTACCGAGTTAGAGGTGATTTTGAATTCAACTGGAACATCTTTCGGGAAAGCCAGTTCATTAACCGTTGCGATGCCTTGTTCCGGGTAGATAAACAGCCATTTCCAGTCAAGCGACACCACTTCGATCGTCATCGGCTTCTTGTCAGTGACAATCGGCTTGAACGGATCCAGCTCGTGGGTAGTCTTCCAGGTAATGGTGCCAAGGATGGCGATGATAATGATAGGAATGGTCCAGACGACCGCTTCGATTTTGTTGGAGTGTGACCAGTTCGGACTGTATTTGGCATCTTTGTTGGAAGCACGGTACTTCCAGGCAAAGGCGAACGCCATAAAGATGACTGGTACCACCACGATCAACATCAAGGCGATTGCAGTGATAATCAGTGTCCGTTGCTCAACACCAATTGCTCCTTTGGGATTCATCAATACCATATTGCAACCGCTGAGCATTACAGTGGAAGCAATTAATGACAACATCCCAATACTTTTATTGTATTTCTTAAGTCTCATCTAACGACCCCAATTACAAAGGCTCTATATTGTCGTTTCATGTGTGCGGGCATTTTACGGGAAGGTTGCAGTACTGTAAACATGCTTAAGGGAGTGTCAGCGCCTTGTTGACACTTTCTGTTAAGGGGGTCACAGATGTCACGTTGCGTGACAATTTACTAATGGCAACAAAGCGTTGGCTCGCTGAATCGTGGCGAGCAGACTCTATGTTAAGGAAAACTAAAGGTATGCTGAGTTTGGCAGATTTAGCTGTCGTTTTTAAATACGCAGGAAAGGTTTATTTAATGTAAAATAATTGTGTATTTAAAGTGAATTTAATTTTATTTCCGAGTGCCTTAGTCGGATAAAAAAATAATTCCTCCGCCATTTATGTTCTTTTATTCGAAATAAACTCATCACGCTGATGCATTTTTGCCGACCGGTGTGATCACCGGCCGACGATATCAGGCAAGTTTAGTGCGGCGCAGTGCCAGATAGTCCAGCAAACTGCCCATCACAATACCGACCAGACTTAGAGCGGCACCCAACTGCAACAACCGATCGGCCAGGTTCGGCAAGGCACTCCAGTCGAGCGCGTTGGTGATCAGCAGAATCAGCCACAGCCCCAGCAGTGAACAACCCAGGGTCAGCATACGTAGCGCCCAGCGGTAAAACTGGCGAAATTCAGTGCGTGGCATGAAGTTATCGGTGCGCTGCGTGTATTCCAGCGTCTGTCGGCACAGGCGCAGCAACAGCAGGCCGGGCAAGGCCGCGGCGATCGAGAATAGATAGAACAGCGGCCAGCCGTGTGCTTCGACAAACCAGCCGGCAATGGGGCCAACATAGACGCGACCGACCGCCGACAGCGCTGACAGCAGGGCAAACTGAGTGGCGGAAAATGACCGGTTGCACAGCGTCATCAGCAGCGCGACGAAGGCGGCGGTACCCATGCCGCCGCACAGGTTTTCCAGGAAGATCGCACTGCCCATGGTCATGATGTTTTTATCGGTGACCGCCAGTATCCAGTAACCGAGATTGGAAACCGCCTGCAGGATGCCAAACAGCATCAGGGCACGGAACAGGCTAAGGCGCTGCATCAGCACGCCGCCAAACAGTGCACCGACGATGGTGGCGAACAGGCCGAGGGTTTTGTTCACCAGCCCGACTTCCCCGGCATCGAAGCCGACACCGCGGATCAGGAAGGTGGTACTCAGGCTACCGGCAAAGGCATCGCCCATCTTGTACATCACGATCAACAGTAAAATCAGCCAGGCGTTGTTACGCGCGAAGAAATCACGCAGCGGGGCGACGACCGCCTCTTCCATGGTGCGCGGCGCAGGAATGCTGTTGTCCGGCTCCGGTGCCAGTAGGGTGGCGACGATACCGATCAGCATCAGCCCGGCCATCAGCCAGTAGGTAGACTGCCAGCCGAAATAGCGATCCGCCAGCCACAGTGCCAGCCCGCCGGACACCAGCATCGCCAGCCGGTAACCCAGAACCGAGACCGCAGCGCCAGTGCCACGTTCTTCAGCGCTCAACAGATCGGTTTTATAGGCGTCGAAAACAATATCCTGCGACGCAGAACAGAACGCCACCAGTACCGCCAGTGCTGCCAACCACCACAGATGCTGTGCCGGTTGCATAAAGCCCATCGCCACAATCGACACCACCAGCAGCAGTTGGCTGATCAGCAACCAGCCGCGCCGCCGCCCAAGGAATGGCGGGGTGTAGCGATCCATAAAGGGTGACCACAGGAATTTGAACACATAGGCCTGACCGACCAGCGAAAAGATGCCGATGGTTTTCAGATCGATGTTTTCGACGGTCATCCAGGCTTGCAGCGTGCCGGAGGTCAATGCCAACGGCAGACCCGACGCAAAGCCCAGCAGCAGGAGGATGGCGGAGTTACGCTGGGTGAAGATATTCAGATAGTTTTTCGACATGAGTTCCCTGTCTGCACCGCCCGACTGTCCGGGCGGCACAAGGCGTTCGTGGCTTAACGCGCGTTTTGCTTGATAAAATCGTTGACGCTGGTGTCTTGCGCCATATCGGCAATGACGTCGCCGAGCACGGTGTTGACCGCGTTGGTGATTTTCTCGTTGGTCGCCGTGAAGGCGCCCTGCACGTTATAGGTTGAGCGGTAGTTTTTCACCTGCTTGTTGCCGTTCTTCGCCTGGGCGGTGATAGAGATATCGGCCTTGGTGGTGATGTTGTAGCGCAGGTTACCTTCGGAGACGTCCGCATACAGGTTATTGACCACAATTTGCAGGTCAACGGCACCGTCAGCACCGATCATATAGCCGCGCGCGCCCATTTGTTTCTCCAGCACTTCCTGCAGCAGGAAGCGCAGATCGCGGGATGGGGTCAGGGTCACCAACTGGCCGTCGCGGTTCACTTTCGCCAGTGCCTGATCCTGGCGCTGATCCGCACCGTTAATGCTGATGGTCACACCTTGCAGCGTCGGATCCTGTTGTGGCAAGACGATCTTTGGCGTGACGTTCAGGGTGTTGCTGCTGGTAGCACAGCCAGCCAGCAGCAGTGCGGCCAACAGTGGAAGGCAAAGTTTCTTTAACATAGTTACTGTCTCATTCTCGATGGATTTTAAGCCGACGCAAACAGCCCATGACAGAGAGGCCGATTTGAGCAAGCTTTCTGTAATAATCAGAGCGGGATAGCCAACAACAAATTGTCGACATCATAGCATCGCCGCCGGCCGGAGGAAGCGCAGAACGCACCGGAGTGACAAATTTTTACCTGCCGTTGATAAAAACATGCTTTTTTGACCGTCTCAATCAGAAAAACCTCAAGCGACGGCGGATGTTGGCCGTTTTTTGCCCGCAAAGAAGAGAAATTTAGCTGAGGAATGGTCTAAACGGGAAGAAAGCGGCTAATATTGAAATAGATGGGGACGGTCCTCTGCCGGTGTAGTAAGGAGATCCTATGATTCGCGAGCAAATAGAAGCAAAGTTAAGGGCGGCATTTGAGCCCGCGTATCTGGAAGTCGTTGATGAAAGCTATCGTCATAACGTTCCGGCGGGCTCAGAAAGCCATTTCAAGGTGGTGTTGGTCAGCGATCGCTTCGTCGGCGAACGTTTCTTGACGCGGCATCGCTCGATTTACGGCGTTCTGTCGGAAGAGTTATCCGATGGCGTGCATGCGCTGGCACTGCACACCTATACCCTGAAAGAGTGGGAAGGGTTGCAGGATACCGTGCCGGCTTCTCCCCCTTGTCGTGGGGCCGGTACCTTGGCCTGACGGCTAAATTTGCGGTATCAGTGGAACTTTGACCACGATTTGGGGTATTACTACAGACGAATTTTGGAACGGCCTGCGGGCCGTTTCTGTTTTTGACGACGACACAGCCGATGCGCAATGCAGCCAAGGCCGGGTCGGCTTCGGCGGCCTTTTGGCGATCAAATCGGCAAAAGTGTGAGTTTTAGCGCGCCGCCGCCGCCTTGCTTTCCTCGACTCGCTCCGCATGCGCCGCTATAATGTCGCGTCTTATTTTTCCGGAATGGTTTCGGGACGCTTCTGTCATCAGGAAACTCGGTTCTGTAATGTAGCCGTCCTGGTTCTTGGAACGGAGTTGACCGAGCACTGTGATTTTTTTGAGGTAACAAGATGCAAGTTTCAGTAGAAACCACTCAAGGCCTTGGGCGCCGTCTCTCTATTACTGTACCCGCTGATACAATCAAGCAGGCTATTAAAAAAGAGCTGATCAACGCTGCAAAAAGCGTTCGTATCGATGGCTTCCGTAAAGGCCATGTACCGATGAACATCGTTGAGCAACGTTATGGCGCTTCCGTTCGTCAGGACGTACTGGGTGATGCGATGCAACGCAGCTTCGTTGATGCGATCATCAAAGAAAAGATCAATCCGGCCGGCGCACCAAACTACGTGCCGGGCGAGTACAAAGAAGGTGAAGATTTCACTTTCACCGTCGAGTTCGAAGTGTATCCGGAAGTTGAGCTGAAAGGCCTGGATGGCATCGAAGTTGAGAAGCCAGTGGTTGAAGTTAACGACGCTGACGTTGATACCATGCTGGACACCCTGCGCAAGCAGCAGGCTACCTGGAAAGAGACCGATCGCGCAGCTCAGGCTGAAGACCGTGTGACCGTTGACTTCTCAGGCTCTATCGACGGTGAAGAATTTGAAGGCGGCAAAGCCTCTGATTTCGTACTGGCCATGGGCCAGGGCCGCATGATCCCAGGCTTCGAAGAAGGTCTGGTCGGTCATAAAGCCGGTGAAGAATTCGCTATCGACGTTAACTTCCCAGAAGATTATCACGCTGAAAATCTGAAGGGCAAAGCGGCTAAGTTCGACATCGTTCTGAAGAAAGTGGAAGAGCGTGAACTGCCAGAGCTGACTGAAGAATTCATCAAACGTTTCGGCGTGGCTGATGGTTCTACCGAAGGCCTGCGTGCTGAAGTGCGTAAAAACATGGAGCGCGAGCTGAAAGGCGCAGTGCGTAACCGCATCAAGACTCAGGCAATCGACGGCCTGGTCAGCGCTAACGAAATCGACGTTCCTGCTGCGCTGATCGACGGCGAAGTTGACGTTCTGCGCCGTCAGGCTGCACAGCGTTTCGGCGGCAACGAGAAGCAAGCGCTGGAACTGCCACGCGAACTGTTCGAAGAGCAGGCTAAGCGTCGCGTCGTTGTCGGTCTGCTGCTGGGCGAAGTGATCAGCACCAACGATCTGAAAGCTGACGAAGATCGCGTTAAAACGCTGATCGAAGAAATGGCTTCCGCTTACGAAGATCCAAGTGAAGTTGTTGAGTTCTACAGCAAAAACAAAGAGCTGATGAACAACATGCGCAATGTTGCTCTGGAAGAACAAGCGGTTGAAGCCCTGCTGGCAAAAGCGAAAGTGACTGAGAAAGCCACTACCTTCAGCGAGCTGATGAACCAGACTCAACAGGCGTAATGTCTGTACGCCAGGGCGCAACGTGTTGCGCTCTCGGGGCCGCCTGGTCGGTCCCGGCGTTAAAAAAGCCCGTAACCTTCGGTTGCGGGCTTTTCTTTTTGCCACGTTGCTGATTAATCTCAGGTTAAGCGTGACAATATGCACTATATTTACACTGTTGATCTTGCAACAGTCTGGCATGATGGTTATCACCCGCAGCGAAGGTGTGCAGGATAACCGCTAAAAATACGCCGCCGGGCTTGAAATTCTGACAGTGGCCCCAATCTGTAAAATGTATATATTTACCCTATAGCTTTCAAGTCGCAGCTAGGCGGCCAGCTCGCTCATCTTCAGGCGCTTACTCGAGTAAGTAACTGGGGTGAGCTAGTGCAGGTAACAACGCTGCGACTTGAAAGATGACGGGTATAGGCTGTTTGCCAGAGTGCGCGGGATAAAAAAACCGTCGGGTACGTGTGGCGTGGGTCGAATGCTTGAGCATAGTCATCATGACCGTTCTCAAGTAGAATCGGTGTAATAGGGTGTAACCCTGGCCGCCAAGGCAATTTCTATTAGGAGACGGTAATGTCATACAGTGGCGAACGAGATCAATTTGCACCTAACATGGCCCTGGTGCCGATGGTGGTAGAGCAGACTT
Source organism: Serratia myotis (assembly GCF_027474885.1). Lineage (NCBI taxonomy): Bacteria > Pseudomonadati > Pseudomonadota > Gammaproteobacteria > Enterobacterales > Yersiniaceae > Serratia > Serratia myotis. The sequence continues at coordinate 1,115,239 of NZ_CP099707.1, forward strand.
CACGCGGGGAGCGTTCTTACGACATTTATTCCCGCCTGCTGAAAGAGCGCATTATTTTCCTGACCGGCCAGGTCGAAGATCACATGGCCAACCTGATTGTGGCGCAGATGCTGTTCCTCGAAGCAGAAAGCCCGGAAAAAGACATTTTCCTCTACATTAACTCCCCGGGTGGCGTGATCACCGCAGGCATGTCAATCTATGACACCATGAAGTTCATCAAGCCGGACGTCAGCACCATTTGTATGGGTCAGGCGTGCTCGATGGGCTCCTTCCTGCTGACTGCCGGTGCCAAGGGCAAGCGCTTCTGTCTGCCGAATTCACGCGTGATGATCCACCAGCCGCTGGGCGGTTATCAGGGCCAGGCGACGGATATCGAAATCCATGCGCGTGAAATCCTGAAGGTGAAGGCGCGTATGAATGAGCTGATGGCAGAACACACCGGCCAGACACTGGAGCAGATCGAACGCGATACCGAGCGCGATCGCTTTATGACCGCGGAAGAAGCGGTAGAATATGGTCTGGTTGACGGTATTCTGACGCACCGCAAGTAACACCACGCGGCTGGCGAGATAATTGTGCGAGCCGATAGACTATAGTAATCAGAGCGGGCGTGGCTCGCTCTGGTGAGCATTATCGGCATTCCCGGTATGAATTCGGGGCGCACGGCCGCCGTGATTTTCCTGCGGGACAAAGACTAAAGAAGAGGTTTACTGATGACAGATAAGCGCAAAGACGGTTCAGGAAAGCTGCTGTACTGCTCTTTCTGCGGCAAAAGCCAGCATGAAGTGCGTAAGCTGATTGCCGGTCCGTCAGTGTATATCTGCGATGAATGTGTTGACCTGTGTAACGACATTATTCGCGAAGAGATTAAAGAAGTTTCACCGCATCGTGAGCGCAGTGCGCTACCGACGCCGCACGAGATCCGCCATCACCTGGATGACTACGTCATCGGTCAGGAACCGGCGAAGAAAGTGCTGGCAGTCGCGGTGTATAACCACTACAAACGCCTGCGCAACGGCGATACCAGCAACGGTATCGAGTTGGGCAAAAGCAACATTCTGCTGATTGGTCCTACCGGTAGCGGTAAAACCCTGCTGGCGGAAACGCTGGCACGCTTCCTGGATGTGCCTTTCACCATGGCCGATGCCACCACGCTGACCGAAGCTGGTTATGTGGGTGAGGACGTGGAAAATATTATCCAGAAGCTGCTGCAGAAGTGTGACTACGACGTGCAGAAAGCTCAGCGCGGCATCGTCTACATCGATGAAATCGATAAGATTTCTCGTAAGTCAGACAACCCGTCGATTACCCGTGACGTTTCGGGTGAAGGCGTGCAGCAGGCGCTGTTGAAGCTGATCGAAGGCACCATTGCCGCCGTTCCGCCGCAGGGCGGCCGTAAGCATCCGCAGCAGGAATTCCTGCAGGTTGATACCTCGAAAATCCTGTTTATCTGTGGCGGCGCCTTTGCCGGCCTGGATAAGGTGATCGGTCAGCGCGTGAATACCGGTTCCGGTATTGGTTTTGGCGCCACCGTGAAGGGTGAGGCTGAGAAAGCGACCGAAGGCGAACTGCTGCTGCAGGCTGAGCCGGAAGATCTGATCAAGTTTGGTCTGATCCCTGAGTTCATCGGTCGTCTGCCGGTGGTGGCTACGCTGAGTGAGCTGAGCGAAGATGCGCTGATCCAGATCCTGAAAGAGCCGAAAAATGCCCTGACCAAACAGTATCAGGCATTGTTCAATCTGGAAGGTGTGGAACTGGAATTCCGTGAAGAAGCACTGAACGCCATCGCCAAGAAGGCCATGAAGCGTAAAACCGGTGCTCGCGGTCTGCGTTCCATCGTGGAAGCCGCGCTGCTGGACACCATGTACGACCTGCCATCAATGGACAGCGTCGACAAAGTGGTGATCGACGAGTCGGTCATCGCCGGCCAGTCCAAGCCCTTGCTGATTTACGGTAAACCGGAAGCACAGGCTTCAGGCGAATAATTCGCCAGTCAAACCAGAAAGTTAATGTCAAAATGGGGGATTTTATCCCCCATTTTTATTTCCTGCATTCTGCCGTTGAATGTAAGAGATTCATCCCCATATACTCATTAACCAGATTTTATGAAACGTTTGATGCTTGCGTCTCATGAGATTCCCCCTCAACCTGGCGGAAGTTAAACTTAAGAGAGAGCTCTATGAACCCTGAGCGTTCCGAACGCATAGAAATCCCCGTCTTGCCGTTGCGCGACGTGGTGGTTTATCCGCACATGGTGATCCCGTTATTTGTTGGCCGGGAAAAATCAATTCGGTGCCTCGAAGCAGCAATGGATCATGATAAGAAGATCATGCTGGTGGCACAGAAAGAGGCCTCAACGGATGAACCTGGTATTAATGATTTGTTCTCTGTCGGCACCGTAGCGTCGATCCTGCAAATGCTGAAATTGCCTGATGGCACGGTAAAAGTGCTGGTCGAAGGTCTGCAGCGGGCGCGTATTACTACGCTTTCCGACAGCGGAGAGCATTTTGCTGCCCAGGCCGAATATCTTGAGTCACCTGCGATTGATGAGCGTGAACAAGAAGTGCTGGTGCGCACTGCAATCAATCAGTTTGAAGGCTACATCAAACTGAACAAGAAAATTCCACCGGAGGTGCTGACGTCATTGAACAGCATCGACGATGCTGCACGCCTGGCGGATACCATCGCTGCGCACATGCCGCTGAAACTCAGCGACAAGCAGTCGGTACTGGAGATGTTCGATATCACTGAACGTCTTGAATACCTGATGGCGATGATGGAATCGGAAATCGACCTGCTGCAGGTTGAAAAACGTATCCGTAACCGCGTCAAAAAACAGATGGAAAAAAGTCAGCGCGAGTACTATCTGAATGAGCAGATGAAGGCGATTCAGAAAGAACTGGGCGAGATGGACGATGCGCCAGACGAGCATGAAGCGCTGAAGCGCAAGATCGAAGCGGCGAAAATGCCGAAAGACGCGCGTGAAAAAACCGAAGCGGAACTGCAAAAGCTGAAAATGATGTCGCCAATGTCTGCGGAAGCCACCGTGGTACGCGGCTACATCGACTGGATGCTGCAGGTGCCGTGGAATGCGCGCAGCAAGGTTAAGAAAGACCTGCTCAAGGCGCAGGAAGTGCTCGATATCGATCACTACGGCCTGGAGCGCGTCAAAGACCGTATTCTTGAGTATCTCGCAGTACAGAGCCGCGTCAGCAAAATCAAGGGGCCTATCCTGTGTCTGGTAGGGCCTCCTGGCGTAGGTAAAACCTCGCTGGGTCAGTCGATCGCCAAAGCGACCGGTCGCCAATACGTGCGTATGGCGTTGGGTGGCGTGCGTGACGAAGCGGAAATTCGCGGTCACCGTCGTACCTATATCGGTTCCATGCCGGGCAAGCTGATCCAGAAAATGGCCAAGGTTGGGGTGAAAAACCCACTGTTCCTGCTGGACGAGATCGACAAGATGTCTTCCGACATGCGCGGTGACCCAGCCTCTGCACTGCTTGAGGTACTGGATCCGGAACAGAACGTGGCGTTTAACGATCACTATCTGGAAGTGGATTACGATCTGTCCGACGTGATGTTCGTGGCTACCTCGAACTCGATGAACATTCCTGCGCCGTTGCTGGACCGTATGGAAGTGATCCGCCTGTCCGGATACACCGAGGACGAGAAGCTCAACATTGCCAAGCAGCACCTGTTGCCGAAGCAGCTCGAGCGTAACGCCCTGAAGAAAGGTGAGCTGACGGTCGACGATAGCGCCATCACCGGCATTATCCGCTTCTACACCCGTGAAGCTGGGGTGCGTAGCCTGGAGCGTGAAATCTCCAAGTTGTGCCGTAAAGCGGTGAAAACGCTGCTGATGGACAAGAAGATCAAGCATATTGAGATCAACGGCGACAACCTGAAAGACTACCTGGGCGTACAGCGTGTCGACTACGGCCGTGCGGATACCGAAAACCGCGTGGGTGAGGTTACCGGCCTGGCGTGGACGGAAGTGGGTGGCGATCTGCTGACCATCGAAACCGCCTGCGTACCGGGCAAGGGTAAGCTGACCTACACCGGCTCGCTCGGTGAAGTGATGCAGGAGTCGATTCAGGCTGCACTGACCGTAGTGCGTGCGCGCGCGGATAAATTGGGGATTAACCCTGATTTTTACGAGAAGCGTGACATCCACGTGCACGTGCCGGAAGGCGCTACACCGAAGGACGGCCCGAGCGCCGGTATTGCGATGTGTACCGCGCTGGTTTCCTGCCTGACGGGCAACCCGGTTCGCGCCGATGTGGCGATGACCGGCGAGATCACGCTGCGTGGTCAGGTACTGCCGATTGGTGGCCTGAAAGAGAAACTGCTGGCGGCCCATCGCGGCGGTATCAAAACCGTGCTGATCCCGTATGAAAACAAGCGCGATCTGGAAGAGATCCCGGCGAATGTTATCGCCGATCTGGATATTCATCCGGTGCAACGAATTGATGAAGTTTTGGACCTTGCGTTGCTTAATCCGGCCTTTGGCGCACTGCCGGTAGCGGCAAAATAGTGACGTATCGCAAAAACCATTGATAAAACTTATGCTGGCAAGTCATTTCGGACTTGCCAGTCTTTTTTTGTACCGCTAAGTTAGACAGCTGTCGGCCCGCGTTTTGTCACGCTTTCGGTGGCTTGCCAAGGCACGATGGGATTGATATAACAGCTGCGCTGTCGCGCCGTAGGGAATTTTCGGTGCGACGATTGAATTCTAGAGGGGATGATAGAGTGAATAAGTCACAACTGATCGACAAAATTGCCGCAGGTGCTGATATTTCCAAAGCGGCAGCTGGGCGTGCTTTAGATGCAGTGATTGCATCTGTTACTGAATCCTTGAAGGAAGGGGATGATGTGGCCCTGGTAGGTTTCGGTTCCTTCACCGTGCGTGAGCGCTCGGCCCGTACTGGCCGTAATCCGCAAACCGGTAAAGAGATCGCCATCGCGGCAGCCAAAGTTCCGGCCTTCCGTGCAGGGAAAGCGCTGAAAGACGCAGTAAACTGATTGTTTGCGTCTAACCGTTTAGCGTTACAGGGTTTTGTAATAAACAATCACCTGACGCAACGGTGCTGGTAAGGTAAGATATAAGGCGCATCAGATTGATGCGCTTTTTTTATTTTTGTCGCAGGGAACGCGCCTGCGCAAGGGTGTTTTTAATCCACATCACAGCGGAGTGTTGTCACACTATGATGGACAATTTACGCGCGGCAGCTAATAACGTCGTGCTCAAAATCATCCTGGCCCTGATCATCTTGTCATTTATTTTGACCGGGGTGGGTAACTACCTGATCGGCGGTTCCGGCGATTATGCAGCGAAAGTAAATGGTCAGGTGATCGAGCGCGCTCAGCTGGAACAGGCTTTCCAAAGCGAACGCAGCCGCATGCAGCAACAGCTGGGTGACCAGTTCTCCGCACTGGCGGGCAACGAAGGCTATATGCAGCAGATGCGCCACCAGGCGCTGTCACAGTTGATCGACAACATGCTGCTGGATCAATACGCCAAGAAATTAGGCCTGAGCGTCAGCGACGATCAGGTAAAAGACGCCATCCGCAAGGCGCCTTACTTCCAGACTGACGGCCAGTTCGATAACGCCAAATATCTCGATCTGATTAGCCGCATGGGTTACACCGCCGATAACTTTGCGCAGTCCATGCGTCAGCAGCTGGTTAACCAGCAGGTGATCCAGGCCTTCGGCGGTTCAGGCTTTATTCTGCCTGCCGAAGCTCAGGACATGACGGCACTGGTGCTGCAACAGCGCGATGTGCGTCTGGCGACGCTGGATCTGAAAGCGTTGCAGGCCAAGCAGACCGTGACCGACGACGAGCTGAAAGACTACTACAGCCAGAACAAGAACAGCTTCATTGCGCCAGAACAGGTCAAAGTAAGCTACATCCCAATGGATGCCGCTTCCATGCAGGACAAGGTAACGGTAGCCGATGCGGATATCAGCGCCTACTACGACCAGCACAAAAGCAGCTACGGCCAGCCTGAGCGCAAGAACTACAGCGTGATCCAGCTGAAAACCGAGGCGGAAGCCAATGCGGTACTGGACGAACTGAAAAAAGGCGGTGATTTCGCCACGCTGGCGAAAGACAAATCCACCGACATCATCTCACGCCGTACTGGCGGTGAGCTGGGTTGGCTGGAGCCGGACACCACGGCAGACGAACTGAAGCAGGCTAACCTGACCGAAAAAGGCCAGCTTTCCGGCGTCGTGAAGTCCTCAGTGGGGTATCTGGTGATCCGTCTGAACGACATTCAGCCGGAGAAAGTGAAGCCGTTGAGCGAAGTGCGTGACGCCATCGCCAAGCAGGTTAAGCAGGAGAAAGCCGTAGACGCTTATTACGCGCTGCAGCAGAAGGTCAGTGAAGCGGCTACCAGCGATAACGAGTCTCTGGCATCAGCCGAAGAAGCGGCTGGTGTGAAAGCGGCACATACCGACTGGTTTACCCGCGACAATATTCCGGCAGCGCTGAACTTCAAACCGGTCATTCAGTCGATTTTCGACGGCACACTGATTGGCGAGGGCGGTTCTCCGGGCAGCAACTCCGACGTGATCACCGTTGATGGCGACCGTGCCTTCGTGATCCGCGTGTCTGGCCACAAGCCGGAAGGCATTGAACCCTTCGACCAGGTGAAAGATCGCGTGGCGGAGCTGGTCAAACGCAACAAAGCGGAACAGGAAGCGAAACTGCAGGGCGAGAAACTGCTGGTTGAGCTGAAACAGGGTAAGGGCGACGAGGCGATGAAAGCGGCCGGCCTGAGCTTTGGCAGCGTGCAGAAGATGGCTCGTGCACCGGAAGACAGCCAGTTGGTGCAGAGCGTGTTCGCGTTGCCGCATCCGCAGGAAGGCAAGCCGGTTTATGGCATGTCGCAGGATCGTCAGGACAACGTGGTGCTGATTGCGCTGGATGCAGTTAACCCTGGCACCTTGCCGGCAGAAGAAATGAAAACCTTCGTCAGCAAAATGGAAGAAGGTTCGACCGGTGTGTCCTTTGACTCTCTGCTGGCCAGCCTGCGCAAAGAAGCCAAGATCACCATGGGCGCTGCTGAGCAGCAGCAACCTCAGTAAAGCGCCGCAGTTTTCTGCAACGCAATGTAATCCTCAAAGGCCGCTTTCGCGGCCTTTTCCATATCTGAAATCCGCCAATTGCTGAAGTTTGCCCGCTGCGGCAAGGTGAGCTTGCTGTTAAACACAAGGAGGACACAGCATGCAACTTACAGAAATAAAAGCGGTAAAGGCTTTCAGCTTCAAAGCGTTGTTGACCGTAGCACTGCTCTCCCTGGCCGGGCTATCGGTGGCCGCGGAAGAGAAAGTGGGGGCTGGGCAACCGGTGCTGTCCGTGCCGGCGGGTAATGCAGGACAAGGTGCAGAGGCCGGAGCGACTGCCAATGATGAGGCGTCGGTCAGTATCAATCAGGCCGATGCCGAACAACTGGCCAGCATGCTCAAAGGGGTAGGGTTGAAGAAAGCGGAGAGCATTGTGCGCTACCGTGAGCAGAACGGCCCCTTTACGCAGATTGAGCAACTTCAGGAAGTACCGGGCATTGGGCCTGCACTGTTTGAAAGGAATCGCACGCGGCTCAAAATGTGATTTCGATCACGGCTGCGTGGCAAAGTGATAATGCAGCCCTTTTTCCTCTGCTACATTTTACAGGTCTTACCAGTTTGGCATCTTGACCAAATGGGTGAAGGAGTCGCTTGCGGCTCCTTCTTTCTGTAATCACCAGGCAGGAGTGGCCGTTTCCTATGCACCAGACCTTTATCAAAGTTCGTGGTTATCATCTTGATGTTTATCAGCACGTGAATAACGCCCGCTATCTGGAGTTTCTGGAAGAGGCGCGTTGGGATTGGCTGGAGAATCAGGAAGGCTTCCGCTGGATGACGGAAAATAACATCGCCTTCATCGTGGTGAACATCAATATTAACTATCGCACCCCGGCAGTATTGGGCGACAAGCTACGCATTGACAGCCAGATGGTGCAGCTAAACGGCAAAAGTGGCGTGTTGAGCCAGAAGGTATTGCAGGATGCCACGGGGGCTCAGGTGGCGGATGCGCTACTGACCTTCGTTTGTGTCGATCTGAAAACCCAACGGGCCTTGCCGATTGAGGGACAACTGCGCGAACACTTACAGGTGCTCACGCCGCCAGAAGATCAGTAAAGCAACGAGCGGCAGCCCGTGCCGCCGTTAACCCCGTCATACTTCAAGCCGCATCCTTGTTGGCCGCACTCACTTACCCGAATCGTTTACTTGCCGCCTCGATGCAACTTGAATTATTTAGGGGGATCAATCAGACCAGACCGGTCTTTTGCTTCAGGCTCGCCATCACTTCGGCCTTGTTGATTTGGTATTGCTTCAGCCCGTTGGCGCGCAGATGGCAGGCCGCACATTCACCGCAGCCGTCACCCTTAATACCGTTGTAGCAGGTCAGGGTGTCCTGTTGCACCAGATCCAACTGATGGTAGTAATCCGCCAGTGCCCAGGTTTCTGCCTTGTTCAGCCACATCAGTGGCGTTTCAAAGCGGATATCGCGGGCGATGCCCAGCACTATTGCCTGGTTCAGCGCTTTGACAAACTCGTCACGGCAGTCAGGGTAGCCGGAGAAGTCAGTCTCACAGACGCCGGTGATCACCGCTTCAGCTTCGACCTGATAGGCATAAATCGCTGCCAGCGTCAGGAACAAAATGTTGCGACCTGGCACAAAGGTGCTCGGTAACCCATTGCTCTGCGTGCTGTCGTAGGCGGGAACCGGAATGTTGTCACGGGTCAGGCTGCTGATCGCCAGCTCATTGAGCAGGCCTACGTCCAGCAGCTTATGCGCCTTGGCCCCCAGGGCCACCGACAGTTCCTGAGCCACCTCAATCTCGGCGCGATGGCGCTGGCCGTAGTCAAAGGTGACGCAGTGAACTTCATCATACTGTTTCAATGCCTGAATCAAGCAGGTCGTGGAATCTTGTCCACCGCTGAAAACGACAACCGCGCGCTTCATAAAATAACCTCAAATTATTGCTGAGACCCTACCCGATACACATTCGGGCGGTAGGATAAAAATGCGTTGCGGCAACAATGGTAGCAGAAATGTCTGGTTACCGCAGAGCCAGCCAGACTTAGTTTGTCGCAGGGGATCCCATGGTGTCCACCGGCGGTGGTAGCCAGGCCTGACAGAAATCGAACCAACCGTGGGCGGTCAGGGTAACGCCATGAATGCGCGGTGGCGCGCTGATTTGATACTGATAGTGAAACAGCGGAGTGATGATCGCTGCCGCCATCAGTTGCTGATAATAGTCTTTCAATTGCTGATATCGCGGCGGCTGTGCCGGGAGCTGCTGGATCTGTTGCAGCGTTTGTTGCTGATGCTGCCAGCGAGCGTCGGGCAGGATACCCCGCCACAGCGTATCCTGCCGCAGCCAGCTTTCCAGCGTCGCTTCCGGTGATTCCCCGATCAGGTTATCCGCCAGTAGCAGATCGGCCTGTTCGATTTGTTCGGTACTCTGCCAACGTTTGCCCGCGTAGTAGCGTAGCTCCAGCTCGCAGCCATGTTGCGCCAACAGTTGCTGCAAGGCCACTGTGACCGTCTCCAGCTCCACCGGTGGCCGATACAACAGCGTCAATTTGGCGGGCAGGGCAATATCCTCGTCGGCCTGATGCTGTGGGATTGCCCAGCCGGGCAGCATTTCGTGGCTGGGGGTGATGACGCTGTTGGGCACCGGCAGATTGGCCAGCAGGCCGGATCGCTGGATCAGCATCAGCAGTTTTTTCCCCTGTGCTTCACTGAGTACGCCGTGCTTCAAATTCACTGCCAGATAGCACCAACCCAGGCTCATGCTGCGCTGTACCGGGCGGGCCAACGCCATCTCTTCCTGCTGACCAAGGGTAATGCGTACCGGATGCTGGCAACTGGTATAAGCATCGCCAACATTCAGTTCGGGAGTGATCCAATACTCAATGCTCTCCAGATAGGGATGCTGCAAATGGTAAAACGGGTGTTGCTCCAGTCGGACCAGGTGCGGTTGGTTCAGCGTCAATTTAAACGGGCCGGCACCCATGCCTGAAGCATCCGGGTGGGTCAGCAGGCAAGGCAATTCCGCCAGCCGGTGCGCCAGCCAGTAGTCCGGATGCTGCAAATCAAACTGCAGGCACAGCGGATGGGGCAGACTGAGGCTGGCAACGTTGGCCAGGCTGGGTTGACTGCGAGGATGCTGCTGCAGTTTTTCCAGCGTTTGCAGCAGTTGCTGGCCGGTCAGTGGTTCACCGTTGTGCCAGCGTAGTTGGCCGCGCAGAAAGAATTGCCAGCGCAGGCCGTCATCGCTGATTTGCCAATGGTGAGCCAGATCTGATTGTGGCTCGGGATTACCGGTAATAAACCGCGTTAACCCGGCATGCAGGGTGGCAACCAAATGCTGTTCGGCGCGGCCGGTAAGGGTCAGCGGATCCAGCGATTCGAGCGTGCGGTAGTAGGGGATACGCAGCGTTGGGCTGCCGGCTTGCCATTGACCACCAAGATGTGGGCTAAGCAGTTCCTGTAAATGTTGCGGATCCAACTGCGCCATTTCCAGCGCACCCTGATGATCGCCCTCCTGCAGCAGCCTTTGAAGATGGGCAGCCCGCAGCTCGTCCGGCGTTATCAGACAGTGCAAACGCGCACGTTTACCGCGCCCGGGCTGTGACTGCCAGCTCAGCCAACCCTGATCTTGCAGTTGTTGTACCAGAGTGCGGGCGTGGCGCTCGCTGCAATAGAACATCGCTGCCAGCTCACCAATGGTGATGGCGACCGGTGCGCTACCGAGTTGCAGGTACAGGCGTTGATACTGGCTGAGGCGGTGGGTCAGACGCATGTCAGTAAATCCGGAACAGTTTTCCAGAATTGTTCACTATTACTTCCGCAAATACCATCCCATACTGCAGGGACTGTAATCGCGTTCACATTCACGAGGTCTTTATGTATCGCCTGGCGGCTTTTGATATGGACGGCACGTTGTTGACACCGGATCACCGGGTCGGGCTGGAAACTCTGGCGGTGCTAAAGCAACTCCTCGAGCGGGAGATGATCGTCACTTTCGCCACCGGGCGGCACTATCTTGATGCGCAGCCGATCATGGCGCAGTTAGGCCTGCAGGGCTACCTGATTACCGGCAACGGCACGCGGGTCTATGACAATCAGGGGCAGCAACTGCACGCCACCGACTTGCCGGCCGATATTGCCGAAGAGGTGCTGCATACCCACTGGCGAACCGACGCCAGCATGCACGTCTTCCGTGATGAAGGCTGGATGACCGGGTTTGCGCTGCCGGAGGAAATGTTGCTGGCCCACCATCTGAGCGGCTTCCATTACCAGCTTACCGAACTGCGGCGTTTACCGGCGTTCGGCAACAGCAAGGTTTGTTTTGTTGGTCCGCACGAGGAATTGCTGAAACTTCAGGTGCAGCTGCGTCAGCACTTTGCTGCGCGTGTCGATCTTTGTTTCTCGGCCTATGAATGCCTGGAAGTGTTGCCACTGGGCTGCAACAAGGGGTCGGCGCTGAATATGCTGAGCCGCCATCTGGGGCTGAAGATGGCGGACTGTATGGCGTTTGGTGATGCGATGAACGACAAGGAAATGCTGGCGGCGGTAGGGCACGGGGTGGTGATGGGCAATGCTCTGCCACAGTTGAAGTCGCTGTTGCCACAGCTACAGGTTATCGGTCACTGCGAACAGCAGGCGGTGGCTCACTATTTGCAACATTGGCTGCGTTCACCTTACCTCACCTATTCCCCCGAATTATGAGGCTTTATTGGCAGCCGCCGGGTAAGACTTACCCGGCTTTTTTTCGTCTGAACCTGCCGATTACAAATCCGCCAGCTGCGCCAGATACGGCGTCAGATCACCGATATTGTTGCTGACCCATTCTGGGTTGTAATAGGTGTCCAGGTAGCGCTCACCGCTGTCGCACAGCAGAGTGACGATCGAACCCTGCTCGCCGTTTTCCCGCATTTGCTTCGCCAACTGCAGCGCGCCCCATACGTTGGTGCCGGTAGAGGCCCCCACCTTGCGCCCGAGAACCGTCTCCAGCCAGTGGATGGTGGCGACGCTGGCGGCATCCGGCACGCGGATCATGCTGTCGACCACCGACGGGATAAACGAGGGCTCGGCGCGTGGGCGGCCAATGCCCTCGATACGGCTGCCGCAACTGCCGATAAGGGTACGGTCGCGCTGGTGGAAGCAATCATAGAACACCGAGTTTTCCGGATCGACCACCGTCAGGCGGGTGTCGTGCCCCTGATAGCGGATATAGCGGCCCAGAGTCGCGGAGGTGCCGCCAGTGCCGGCGCTCATCACGATATGTTTTGGCACCGGGAAGGGTTCACGCGCCATCTGCCGGAAGATGCTGTCGGCGATGTTGTTGTTGCCGCGCCAGTCGGTTGCCCGTTCGGCGTAGGTGAACTGATCCATATAGTGGCCGTTCAGCTCTTGCGCCAACTGTTCGGAGACGGCGTAAATCTGCGCCGCATGGTCGACGAAGTGGCAACGACCGCCGTAGAACGCGATCTGCTCAACCTTGCGGCGTGCGGTGCAGGAAGGCATTACGGCAATAAACGGCAGGCCAATCAACCGGGCGAAGTAGGCTTCGGACACCGCCGTACTGCCGGAGGAGGCCTCGATAATCGTGGTGTTTTCGGTGATCCAGCCGTTACACAGGCCGTACAGGAACAGTGAACGCGCCAAGCGGTGCTTCAGGCTGCCGGTCGGGTGAGTGCTTTCGTCTTTCAGGTACAGGCAGATACCGGGAAATTCCGGCAGGTTCAGGCGGATCAGGTGGGTATCGGCGGAGCGTTGAAAATCCGCTTCTATTTCGCCGATAGCATATTTTACCCAAGAATTTGTCATCATCTGGCCTCAGAATAGGGGGCTTGTTTGATGCATAATATAGCCTGCTGTGGGGAAAAAAGGATTGCCATTTTCCCTGTTTAATCGCCTAATGAGAGAAAATTATTCTCCTGGTTGCCGATATGCTAGATAAAACAGACCGTAAATTACTGTGCATGCTGCAACAGGACTGTACGCAGCCGCTGCAGGTGCTGGCCGACGCGGTCAATCTGACGTCGACACCCTGTTGGAAAAGGCTCAAGCGGCTGGAAGAAGACGGTTATATCCGGGGGCGAGTCGCGCTGCTGGATAACGAAAAGCTCGGCCTGGGCCTGACGGCATTTGTGCTGATCAAAACCCAGCAGCACAGCAGCGAGTGGTATCAACAGTTTGTGCAACTGACCAAGCAGATGCCAGAGGTGCTGGCGTTCTATCGCATGGCCGGAGAATACGACTACCTGATGCAGGTGGAAGTGGCGGATATGAAGAGCTACGACAGCTTTTACAAGCGTCTGGTGAACGGCGTACCGGGGCTGATCGACGTCACTTCCAGCTTCGCAATGGAAAAAATCAAATACACCACTGCACTGCCGATTCCTGAGTGAAAAGTTCACCAAATTGGCAAAGTAACGGTGGTATCCTACTCTGCTGAGGCAGAACAAGAGACAAAACCATTACATCCTGGAATAAAACTGCGTGAGACTATTTGCTCAAATCGGCTGGTATTTCCGCCGCGAGTGGCGTCGCTACCTCGGGGCGGTGGTGCTGCTGATCATCATTGCCATACTGCAACTGTTGCCGCCCAAGCTGGTGGGGATCATTGTGGATGGCGTCACCGAAAAACAGATGTCCGGCGGCGTGCTGATGGCATGGCTGGGGCTGATGCTCGGCACCGCCGTGGTTGTCTACCTGCTGCGCTACGTGTGGCGGGTGCTGTTGTTTGGGGCGTCCTACCAGCTTGCCGTCGAACTGCGTGAAAACTTCTACCGCCAGCTTAGCCGTCAGAATCCGGCCTTCTATTTGCGTCACCGTACCGGTGATCTGATGGCGCGCGCCACCAACGATGTCGATCGGGTGGTTTTCGCCGCCGGTGAAGGGGTGCTGACGCTGGTGGATTCGCTGGTGATGGGATTGGCGGTGCTGGTGGTGATGAGCACCCAAATTAGTTGGCAGCTAACCCTGCTGTCGCTGATCCCGATGCCAATCATGGCGATCGTTATCAAGTACTATGGCGACCAGTTACACCAGCGTTTTAAATCGGCGCAGGCGGCGTTCTCCAGCCTGAACGATCAGGCGCAGGAAAGCATGACCAGCATCCGTATGATCAAGGCGTTCGGTCTGGAAGATCATCAGTCTAATCAGTTTGCCGAAGTCGCTGCCCAGACCGGTGCCAAAAACATGCACGTGGCGCGGGTGGATGCTCGTTTCGACCCAACGATTTATATCGCCATCGGTACCGCCAATCTGCTGGCGATCGGCGGTGGCAGTTGGATGGTGGTGAACGGAACCATGACGCTGGGCCAACTGACCAGCTTCGTGATGTACCTCGGCCTGATGATTTGGCCGATGCTGGCGTTGGCCTGGATGTTCAATATCGTTGAACGCGGCAGCGCGGCCTATAGCCGTATTCGCAGCCTGCTGGATGAAGCCCCGGCAGTGACCGACGGTGAGCAATCGCTGCCGGCCGGGCGTGGCAATCTGGCGATCGACATCCGCGCATTCCACTACCCGGGCAATAGTCAGCCGACGCTGCATGATGTGGTGCTGAAGCTGGAACCAGGGCAAATGCTCGGCCTGTGTGGCCCGACCGGCGCCGGTAAATCGACGCTGTTGTCACTGATCCAGCGCCAATTTGATGTTGATGACGGCCAGATCAGCTATCAGGGGCTGCCGTTGACCCAGGTCAAACTCGACGACTGGCGCTCACGGTTGTCCGTGGTCAGCCAGACGCCGTTCTTATTCTCGGACAGCGTGGCGAACAACATCGCGCTGGGAAATCCGGGGGCGACGCAGGAACAGATTGAGCGCGCGGCCCGCCTGGCCAGTGTGCATGAGGATATTTTGCGCCTGCCGCAGGGTTATGAAACCGAGGTGGGCGAGCGTGGCGTGATGCTCTCTGGGGGGCAGAAGCAACGTATCTCCATTGCCCGCGCCCTGTTACTGGATGCAGAAATCCTGATCCTCGACGACGCGTTGTCGGCGGTGGATGGCCGTACCGAACACCAGATCCTGCATAACCTGCGCAGCTGGGGGCAAAACCGCACGGTGATTATCAGCGCGCACCGGCTTTCGGCACTGACCGAAGCCAGCGAAATTCTGGTGATCCAGCACGGCGCTGTGGCACAGCGTGGCCAGCATGCGTCCCTGGCTGCTCAACCCGGCTGGTATCGCGATATGTATCGCTATCAGCAACTGGAGGCGGCATTGGATGAGGCCCCGGAAAGCGGCGAGGAGAGTGAAGCCAATGAATAAGATGCAAAAGCTGTGGCCGACGCTGAAGCGCTTGCTGGCTTATGGATCGCCGTACCGAAAGCCGCTGGGGCTGGCGGTAGTGATGCTGTGGGTCGCCGCGGCGGCGGAAGTCGCCGGGCCGATCCTGGTCAGTTATTTTATCGATAACTACGTTGCCAAGGGCCAGTTACCGCTGACTATCGTCTGCGGACTGGCAGCAGCCTATATCCTGTTGGAGCTGTTGGCGGCGGCGCTGCACTATTTTCAGGCGTTGTTGTTCAACCAGGCGGCGGTCGGGGTGGTTCAACGTCTGCGAACTGACGTGATGGACGCTGCGTTGCGCCAACCACTTAGCGCCTTTGATACCCAACCCGTCGGGCAGTTGATCTCGCGGGTGACCAATGACACCGAGGTGATCAAAGATCTGTACGTGATGGTGGTGTCCACGGTGCTGAAAAGCGCGGCGCTGATCGGTGCCATGCTGGTGGCGATGTTCAGCCTTGACTGGCGTATGGCGCTGGTGGCGATCTGCATCTTCCCGGCGGTATTTGTGGTGATGGGCATTTATCAGTACTACAGCATCCCTATTGTGCGCCGGGTACGTAGCTATCTGGCGGACATCAACGACGGCTTTAACGAAGTGATTAACGGCATGGGCGTGATCCAGCAGTTCCGCCAGCAGATCCGCTTCGGGGAGCGCATGAGCGCCGCCAGCCGTTCCCACTATACCGCGCGTATGCAGACGCTGCGGTTGGACGGTTTCCTGCTGCGTCCGCTGCTCAGCCTGTTCTCGGCGCTGGTACTGTGCGGTCTGCTGATGTTGTTCGGCTTCAGCGGTGAGGGGGCGATCGGCGTTGGTGTGCTGTATGCCTTTATCAACTATCTGGGCCGTCTGAATGAGCCGTTGATTGAGCTGACATCGCAGCAGTCTATCCTGCAGCAGGCGGTGGTGGCCGGCGAGCGTATTTTCGAACTGATGGATCGCAAACAGCAGAGCTACGGGGCGGACGATCGCCCACTGGAGAGCGGCCGTATTGATATTGACGACCTGAGTTTTGCCTACCGTGATGACAAAAAGGTACTGCAGCATATTTCGCTGTCGGTCCCTTCGCGTGGCTTCGTGGCGCTGGTCGGCCATACCGGCAGCGGTAAGAGCACGCTGGCCAACCTGCTGATGGGCTATTACCCGGTCGATCAGGGGGAAGTGCGTCTCGACGGACGTCCTCTGGCCAGCCTTTCACACCGGACTCTGCGCCAGGGTGTCGCGATGGTGCAGCAGGACCCGGTGGTGATCGCCGAGTCAGTGCTGGCCAATGTCACGCTGGGACGCAATATCAGCGAAGAGGCGGTTTGGCAGGCATTGAAAACGGTACAACTGGCCGAGTTGGTGCGCAGTTTCCCGCAGGGCATTCATACCCGGCTGGGCGAACAGGGCAATAATCTATCGGTGGGCCAGAAGCAGTTATTGGCGATGGCCAGGGTACTGGTACAGGCACCGCAGATCCTGATCCTCGATGAGGCCACCGCCAACATTGACTCAGGCACGGAACAAGCGATTCAGCGGGCGCTGCGTTTGATCCGCGAACACACCACGCTGGTGGTGATCGCTCACCGTTTGTCGACCATTGTTGATGCCGATTCGATTCTGGTGTTGCACCGGGGTCAGGCGGTCGAGCAGGGCAACCATCAGCAACTGCTGGCGCAGCAGGGGCGTTACTACCAGATGTATCAACTGCAACTGGTGGGTGAAGAGCTGGCTGCCGCCAACCGCGAAGAAACACAACCTGCATAATGTCAGAGGCCGCTTTAGCGGCCTCTTTCTTTTCCACCACGCACCACAAACTGGCATCGCCGCGTTTTAAATCCCTTTCTCTGCACTTTTTCGACGCGTCACGCACCAAAATAGTGCGCAATATTTAATCAATTCCCTGTGCGGTAGCGCGTCGTTGGCTCATCGCAGTGCACCCGATTGCCGTCCTGCCGGTTAATTTGCTGAATTAGCGTACAAAACCATTTGTGGCATAGCCTTTGCTTTATAAGACTCGTACCAGGGGGGAGTTTGGGCTTAATTCGTGGAGGGGCAATATGAAGCTGGTGACCGTGGTGATTAAACCATTCAAGCTGGAGGACGTGCGTGAAGCCCTATCCTCTGTAGGTATTCAGGGGCTGACCGTAAGCGAAGTAAAAGGCTTTGGTCGCCAGAAGGGACATGCTGAGCTCTATCGCGGAGCTGAATACAGCGTCAACTTCTTACCTAAAGTAAAAATCGACATCGCTATCGCTGACGATCAGTTAGATGAAGTGGTTGATGTCATTAGTAAAGCGGCCTACACCGGCAAAATCGGTGACGGCAAAATTTTCGTTGCCGAATTGCAACGTGTCATTCGCATTCGCACCGGCGAAACAGACGAAGCAGCACTGTAATCACTGGCTCAGTAAAGTAATGGGGATGGATTGATAATGAAAAAACTTTTATCCATGTTGGGCCTGAGTACGGTAACCATGGTTCCTTCTTTGGCACTGGCCGCTCCGGCGGTCGCAGACAAGGCGGATAACGCCTTCATGATGATTTGCACCGCTTTGGTGCTGTTCATGACCCTGCCGGGTGTCGCTTTGTTTTACGGTGGTTTGCTGCGTTCCAAAAACGTGCTCTCCATGTTGACCCAGGTAACCGTCACCTTTGCACTGGTGTGCGTACTCTGGGTGCTTTATGGCTACAGCCTGGCCTTCAGCGAAGGCAATGCGTTCTTCGGCGGTTTCCAGACGGCGATGCTGAAAGGCATTGGTATCGATAGTGTCACCGGAACCTTTAGCCAGATGATCCACGTGGCTTTCCAGTGTTCATTCGCCTGTATTACCGTGGCACTGGTAGTGGGCGGTTTTGCCGAGCGCATCCGCTTCTCTGCGGTGGTGATCTTCGCGGCCATCTGGTTCACCATCTCTTACCTGCCGATTGCCCACATGGTGTGGGGCGGCGGCTTCCTGGCCGCTGATGGCGCGCTGGACTTTGCCGGCGGCACCGTTGTGCATATCAACGCCGCAAGCGCCGGTCTGGTGGGGGCTTACCTGTTGGGCAAACGGGCCGGTTTCGGTAAAGAAGCGTTCAAACCGCACAACCTGCCAATGGTGTTTACCGGGGCTTCCATTCTGTACATTGGCTGGTTTGGCTTTAACGCCGGTTCTGCCAGCGCGGCTAACGGCATTGCGGCACTGGCGTTCCTGAACACCGTGGTGGCGACTGCGGGTGCTATCCTCTCCTGGACCTTTGCCGAGTGGATTGTTCGTGGCAAACCTTCACTGTTGGGCGCCTGTTCCGGCATGATCGCCGGGCTGGTTGCCATCACGCCGGCGGCAGGCACCGTGGGCGTGGGCGGGGCGTTGATTATCGGCCTGATTGGCGGTATTGCCGGTCTGTGGGGCGTGGTTACGCTGAAGAAATGGCTGAAGGTAGATGATACCTGTGACGTGTTCGGTGTACATGGCGTGTGCGGTATCGTCGGTTGCTTGCTGACCGGGGTATTCACCTCCACTTCACTGGGTGGCACGGGGTATGCTGAGGGTGTCACCATGGGGCATCAGGTGTGGATCCAGCTGTTAAGTGTGGTAACCACGCTGGTGTGGTCTGGTGTGGCCGCCTTCATTGCCTTCAAAGTGGCGGGCGCCATCGTTGGTCTGCGCGTACCGGAAGAACAGGAACGCGAAGGTCTGGACGTCAACAGCCATGGCGAGAGTGCCTATAACCAATAGGCCTGAAGAAGGGCAGTGCGCTAAATAATTCGAAAAATAATGATGATAGAAAGGGCGATGGAGACATCGCCCTTTTTCTTTGGCTGGCGTTTAGGCTTCGCGCTGGCGGATAACGCCTTCCTGTACCGTGGTGGCAACCAGTACGCCTTCACGGGTATAGAATTGGCCGCGTACAAATCCACGGGCACCGGAAGCGGAAGTGCTTTCCACCACGTACAACAGCCAGTCATCCATGCGGAATGGGCGGTGGAACCACATTGAGTGATCGATGGTGGCTACCTGCATGCCGGGCTCCAGGAAACCGACGCCGTGGGGTTGCAACGCCGTCGGCAGGAAGTTGAAATCAGACGCATAACCCAGCAAATATTGATGGATGCGCAGATCGTCCGGCATGGTACCGTTGGCGCGGAACCACACGTAGCGGTGCGGATCTTCCACACTGCCTTTCAGCGGATTGTGGAATTTGACCGGACGCATCTCAATCGGCTTCTGGCCGATAAACTTCTCACGTACTTTGTCCGGCAGCATATGCGACAGCTTCTGGGCAATGTCTGACTCAGACATCAGCCCTTCTGGCGGTGGCACGTCCGGCATGGTGTTCTGATGTTCAAAACCTTCTTCCGGGCTTTGGAAGGACGCGGTCATATAGAAAATGGGTTTGCCGTGCTGAATGGCACTGACGCGTCGGGCACTAAAGCTGTTGCCGTCACGCAGGATTTCCACGTCATAAACAATCGGCTTGCTGCTGTCACCCGGACGCAGAAAATAGCTGTGGAACGAGTGAACGCTGCGCTCCGCCGGTACCGATTGTTTGGCGGCATACAGCGCCTGACCCACCACCTGACCACCGAATACCTGGCGTAACCCCAGATCTTCACTTTGCCCGCGGTACAGCCCTTCTTCAATTTTCTCCAGATCCAGCAGATCGAGGAGGTTTTTCAGTGCCTGGCTCATAAAGTTACTACCCTTTTAATAATCATTTTGCGCAGTGTGCGGAATATCACGGCAAGCCGTCAATATATTGCGTTATGGCACAGAGAAAATTGACTGAATGCTGAGTGTTATTAGAGGGGTAAGTGATTAATAGGCAGGACTAAATGGATTTTTCAGTGTTTTGTGCTAAGTTTAATAGGTGCGGTGGTGAAAGCCACCAACGTGTTGATAATAAAAAAGGAGACCGATCCATGAAACTCTGGCAAATCGTAGGTGGAGCAGCAGCGTTAACCGTTACCCTGGCGGGTTGTGCCCAAAAGAGTGCGGACGTGCCTGTTCCGACAGCGGGAAACCCGGCGATTGCGCAAACGCAGATTCAGGGCCCGGCGGTGACTGGTTCGGTTAACATTCGCCAGCGCATTGCGCTGCCACCGGATGCGGTACTGACCGTCACGCTCTCTGATGCCTCGTTGGCGGATGCTCCGTCTAAAGTGATCGCCCAGCGTGCGGTTCGCACCGAGGGCAAGCAGGCGCCGTTTAATTTTGTCCTGCCGTACAATCCGGCCGATATTCAGCCTAATGCACGCATTATCCTGAGTGCGGCAATTACGGTAAATGGTCAGATGACCTTTATTACCGACACTATCCAGGAAGTGGTGAACCGTAACGGCACCCGTGCCGATCTGGTGATGGTTCCGGTGCAGGGCGTTGCCGTTCAGGCCGCCCCGGCGACCATGCCTTAAGCCGGTAACCCTTAAGCAGTAAACCCTTAACAGCCTTTGCGCTCCGGCCAAAGGCTGTTTTGTTGTTACCAGCGCCAACCATAAACCAACAGGTCAACCGTGCTGTGCGTACCGAAGATAATCCCTTCTTCAAGCAATGCCTGCCGCTGGCGTTGGAAGTCCTCCCCCTGCTGCGAAATTTGTCCGTGCCGGTTAATCACCCGATGCCAGGGCAGGCTGCTGCCTTCCGGCAGGCGCCTTAATACGCCACCGACCTGACGCGCGGCGCGCGGTGAACCGGCCAGTTTCGCTATTTCGCCATAGGTCGTGACCTTGCCATAGGGAATGGCGGCCACCACGTGGAACACGCGCTGGCTGAATGAGGCGTCTTCTGGTTCCATTTCTGTTTTCCTGCTGCAGCAAAAACCAATAAGGGAAGTGTGCCACAGCCAAGGTGGGTAAGAAAACAGCGGTTGGCCCCGGTTGGCTTGCTATTTGGTTGGCCATCACCGATACTAGCCACCGCTTCGCAGTCATGTGAAGCCGTCAATGGGGGCCCTGTTGGTTCTCCCGCAACACTAACTTGTGAACTCGGTCAGATCCGGAAGGAAGCAGCCGCAGCAGGTGACGTGTGTGCCGGGATGTAGCTGGCAGGGCCTCCACCAATTTAAGTAACTGATTGATTTATCAGTTATTAATTGAGATTTAGTGCATTGAATTCGTAGGTGTCACACTTTTTGTGTATCACTTAGGAAGCTAACTATGTCTCACCTCGTTCTCTCCCGCCACGGCATTTGGTATTACCGTCGAATCTACCTGACAGCTCGAAAACGTCGGGAAATCCGCGTATCACTTCGCACCCGTTCAAAGCGTGAAGCTCTGGAACGCGTTCAGCGCTATCTTGTTTCCCGTCATTTCCCCCTCTCCGAGGGCATCCCGGCACACACGTCACCTGCTGCGGCTGCACAACAACAACTCCAACACCCCAAAATCAATCTCAAGAAAGAGTTGCAAACTTACATCGCATCTAAAAAAGATACTGTCGGAGAGCGTGAGTTGCTCACCATAGAGCGCTGCGTTAACGCCTATCTGGCGACAACAGAACAACCATTCAGCAAGCGCAGTGCGGCTGATTATGTGGATACGTTGGAAGGTTCAGCATCGACCAGAAACCGGTATATCAAGAAAAATGCGGGGTTCTTCCGGTGGCTTAACATGCGAACTGATGATGAAATTAAAAATCCATTTGAGGGCATGAATGTTAAAGACTCGACTGCACCAATGGATAGGCGACCTGCCTACACTGCCTATGACCTGAAACAGTTGCACAATGCTATTCAGGATGTGGTTGAGTGGAGGAGATGGATCATTCTCATCTGCCGCTACTCCGGCATGAGGCAAAACGAGGCTTGCCAACTCTATAAGAATGACGTAATGCAGGTTAACGGTACGTGGTGTTTCCGCATTGATGATCTGAACGAGGGGCAGAGCCTGAAAACCTCCAGTTCGCGGCGGTTCGTACCTATCAGCTCGAGGTTGTTGGGCGCGGAGTTGCTCACCTATGTTGAAAAACAGGAGATTCGATTGTTCCCTAAACTGTCACCCCACCTTGGCCTTTTTTCGCATGCGTTCAGTAAGTGGTTTGGGAGTTTCCGCAAGCCTCACGGATTGCCGGAATTTCACAGCATAAGGCATTACACGGCCTCTAGGCTGAAAGAAATGGGAGTGCCTGAACAGTTTGCAAGCCAACTTCTTGGGCATAGCAACGGGACGATAACCTACAACCGTTACGGGAAGAATGTCGATGTAGGCCAGTTGGTTGCTTTGGTGGAGATGTTGTAACTGCTTTGTGCGTATCACCACCAACGGGCTTTATAACTTCTATTGCCTTTTAAACGGGTTACGCTATGTTTAAGACTTTATACACAGCAAAGGAGATATTTATGGCTTCAAATTGCAGGATTTTTTATTGCCATGGTGGAAAGGAATATACGTGTGATCAATGGATTAATGCAGAATATCCCGATGTCAGAGATTCGGAGGTTCTAAACGCTGTTATGACCCGAGTCCCTGCAAATGTATCGCCCGAAATTAAACGTATTGTGGAGTTGGGTGATGACGCGAAACCGATGCTTTATGATGAGTTTCGTATAGTTGATTCCAAAGGGCAAATTTATGGACTGATCTTTACAAAGGTGGGAAGTGAAGGTTGGATTTATCTTTCAGATTATGAATCTTATGTCTCTCGACCGGGTAAACCCATCACTGGTAATTCGTTTATGATCTCCGGGACCGCAGGCTATACATTACCTAATCAAGATGAATTCCCTGCTACAGCCACCTTAAATTGGGACAGACTGAGCGTGTTATGTAATGGTGAAGAGTTTTACTTGGTGCCTTGGTCTCCCTCTCCGAAATAAAATTTACTTATTGGCACCATCATCTTCAAACGTCTTTGTATGAGGGCAGGAGCGACCAGCGCTAACCGTAGTCGTTTCTGTTCTCTGGCTGTTTTCATAGATACAGATTTTACCGCCCCCAGAGGCTTCTTGTTCTTCTGAGAGTATCAAGGTGACTCCAGCGGTAGCAGGTAAGCTAAAAGCCAGTAGAAGGGCGTACAGAGCGTTTTTCATATCAATCCCTATCAGGTTAATTCTCAGCAGTTAAGACACAGTTATGAAAATTAAGCATGTCGGTGCCCATAATTATTGCATACGCTCCCCCTGCACGGGCAAAGACGACTTTATCTTTTCCTGCAAGCCTAACTGAGGCACCATCACTATCTAATTTACCTGATGAGATTGTATCTTCTTTAACTTTTCCAAGGAGTGCAAACTCAGTCGCTTTGTTATAGATTTGAACCTTGCCCTTTTTAACAGTAGTGCCGGGAAGAATATCTGGCGTTCCTTCCATTAGCTTGCTGACATACATATCACACTCAAACACCTGATCAGCTTTAACACCAAAAGAAGCTAACAGAGCTACAATCATCAATAAATTTTTCATGGTTTATTCCTATTATTAACTTTTAAAAATCAACTTCCATCATGGCTTTGGACACATCACTATCAGTTATCCCAATGTAAGCTTGAGTTGTGGCAGCGCTGCTATGATTAAGCATTTTCATGGTCAAGCCAATGTCTTTTGTCTTCTTGTAGACAGCGTATCCTAGCGTCTTCCTCCCGCTATGCGTCCCCACCTTCTTTCCTAACCGTTCCCCAGCTTCCCTGAACGCCTTGCTGACAGATTGACGGCTAACGGGCTTGCCTTTGGCTCTGTTGCTCTCAACCTCGAACAGGAAGGTATGGTGCGGGTGTCTCTCTCTGCGTTCTGCAATCATGCCCAGAACAGCAGGATGCAATCGAACACGGCGGATTTTGCCGGTCTTTTGCTCCTTAACCTCCAATTCATCACCGTTGATGTGTGAGAACTCAACCAGCAGGGCATCCGATATCCTATAGCCGGTATGGGAAAGGAAGATGAAGAGATCGCGGTACAGCGTGTTGCCGTTGTTCATCTCGACCAACAACGTTTTGAATTCCTGGATTTCTTCTTTACTGCGCAACGCCTCAACTCTCATGACTATCTCCTTCTATGTCTGCCAAGCAGATTTCCCCTTTAGGGAAAGTAGCCACGTGACCAATCTAACTTACATTTCAATAGAGTTATTATTTATCACAAATATGATCTATTTCAACAGATTACTAGTTGCATTAAGCACAAAATGATAAAGGTTAGCGTGGTAACTATTAGAAAGGAATTGAAGGTAATTAAGGGGTATTAAACCCTATTAAACGCTATTTAAGCACCATTTAAACAGTTAAGTGGATTTTGTTATAAGTGATTGATATTTAAATAATTATTGTGGATGTGGCAGTGCTTAGCAAGATTGCCAAAGGGTAAAAAAAATTCCTTTATGATTTCAAAATATCCCTCGAAATAATCCTGCATAAAACGTGAATAAACACTGAATAGAATGGCTGCGCCATAGACACAACAATCAGCATGTTCGTAACTGACTGATATTACAGTGCTACTAGTATCTAACTTCCAATTTGTCATATTGTCGCATAGAGCGATGGGGGCATGGCCGTGCCGATTTCATTTTTGGTAATGAGAATCAATATCATTACAAACACGATCAATTATCATTCATTTTGTAAAGAAAAATTAACAATAAATTAAATCATTCAAAAAGAGATGATTCTGTTTGGAAGGTATTGATACGCCATATTGCACGGAAGTAAGCAGGAGATGGCCTCAGCGTGTCTGTACGCGGTTCTACCGTTGTTCCCTGTCACTGGGTTGCCCTGGGTAATTGCATCGAATAAAGGGGGATTAAATGATTATTTTTATATCATTTTTATTGTAATTTGTATTTTTATATTTATTTTGGTTATTAGGATGTTTGTTACTGGAGTGATATAATTTGATAAAATAGGTGTATCTTTATTCAAAGTAAATTCTAAATGAGGTTTGTTAGATAACAATATGTTTTTGTTTGTTATTTTATGGCAGCCTCTATCTTTACAACTACGTTTTCTCTCCTGTTCCACGCGCTGCCGCCAACTTTCGTCATTTATTGACCAATTTTTGATAGTTTTCATTGTTCTCTTAATTTTAAGGGGGCTTGAATAGTATTTAGATTTATCACTTAATAAAGGGGAAGCAAGCAAACGAGAAAAAACATCACTTCGAATATTTATATTTGGAGAGGTAATTACTAGTCTGAGAGGAGATATAACTTTATGAGTGATAATAAATTTGAAATCAAAGTGGCCTATAAAATGAATAAACAGAAAAAAGAGTGTTTTATTGCTGGGGTAGGTAAGGAGGATCTTCTCCCTGAAAATATGATTTTATTTATGAACGTAATTAGAGCTAAGTTGATTTATACGGAGGTTCCCGAGGTGTTTCATGATCCAGAAATGGCAAGGGAGCCGCTTCGTTCTTATGGAATCTCATCTGTAAAAATCAAAATTGGCAATGTCATGATTCCCTATGAGGATGAGTTTTATTATTTTGATTTTGTCCAAGGAAATGGAGATGGAGATGGAGATGGTTCTGATATGGGGATTATGGGGTATCCACGTGAAGGTATAGATTTTGAGTTGGTTGGAGATGAGGAAAAAGATATCCCTATAGTATTAAAAGGATTCCTTAAGGAAATTTCAGGTTCCGACGATAATGTATCACTAACTAGTTTGGGTCTGTCAAACGTTTGGCTTCATACACCTAAAGGAAAAGTGCTAAAAGTGGTAAATATAGGTTGACTGGTAGGGGGATATTCTCCCCGAGGGGGGAGGGAGTAAACCCCCCGGGGGAGGGGGAAAACCTACCACTATTATATTAACTATTAGATCAACCTTTATTATATTATTTAATATATATATGTTTTATGGTCGGTACCGACCATGATCTCTATGCCTGCGGCAATGGGACACTATTTACAATATTAATATTTTATTGGCTGATAAAGGGTTAATAGTAATCAGCCATAATCATGATGTTTTTTGTAGGTTCTCTATGCCCGTTCCGGTCATGCTGTCTATCGGCATGACTATGCTAGTATTGATGTGCCTACAATTGGTAATCATGCCGATGTATTTTATTGTGCTCCGCACGACGACTATGTAAAAGGTTTAATTCGGTTATCGTTACTCTCAACCTTTTAATCTTTAACACTCATAACCAATATTCATTACATTCATTATTGATTCGTGTTTGATGTGCTCAAGTGCCGCAGGCATAGAGATCAGTGCACGGACGTGCACTAAAGATCATGGTCGGTACCGACCATAAAACATGATCTTTTATTTTAATAATTATAAATTAATAGTTATTAGTAATTAATTATTATTAGTAGTTAATAAATTAATATAAGTTAGTATAAATAAGATCTAAGTTAGTATTGTATGACCATTTAGTCATAAACAGTACTTGACCATTTGGTCATAAACTAATAAACACAGCACTTTATACAATAGAGTTGATGTGTCTACGGCATGGCACAGCCAGCCCTCAGCTTTTGCGCGGCGAGGGTATTATTATCCTATAGGTATAGGTGCCATAGCTCCTATATCGGGCTGTACGCCTCTGTGTGGGTTTTTTATTGCATTAGGTAGGCCGATGTGTATCTATTCCCTTAGAGTTGCTTAGAATGGCTTACAGGAGCTTTTAGATAGGTTGTAAAATTAATTTGTAATTCTTGCTAATAAAGAGTATTATAAAATAGGTTAATTATTTACTGTAATATACTGACATTGTCACTTATATGTGTTATATTAATATTAGGTAGCAAATAAAACTAACTTATATAGAGCTTGCCGGGTTTTCCCTCGGTGGGCATTTTTACATCCAAAATCGGAGGAATATGAATAAAAATAGAAAGTTTAAAAGCGCGCAGAGTGTTGCAGATGCCATTCATGACGGATCCCAAAACCTACGCCGACTGATTAATAAATTGTCCCCGACCAGCGCAACATCCACCGAGTATAAAGATCTCATCCGGCTTGGCATTGCATTATATAGAGTACAGGAAAGTGCAAGGAAATTCGAAGCGCTCAACAAAAACGAGGGTAAATGATTAAATCGGAATATAGAGAAGCATTAAATGAAACCCAACTAAATTTTTTATCCCTGATGTGTGAAATGTCAGGAATGAGTAGAGAGCAATTTACAACATATTTATTAAAACGGGAGATTATGCAATTCGCTGAGTTCTACGAAAAACGGAACACAAACGTTACTGTTAACCCCGAAATTGAGGACTAATGACAACTGAAAATAACTACGATAAAAACTATACAACACCTTACCCAGACGATGTTCTGCCAACCCGCCGCGACATATTTCTAGGAATTCTGCGAGACTCTATATTGAGTGTTGACGAGTTTAAAAAACGTATGATGGGCTATCCGGTGTATGCTAAGAGAAGCGCGCAGGAAGCTTTAGAACTATTTCTATTGGAACAATGAGAGGTTAATAGTATGGAATTAAAATTACTACTCAGTGCGGCTGTACTGGGGTATATCGATGAACAGCGTGGTGATCACTCCCGTGCTGGTTTTATCAGGCACTTACTAAAAGATCTAGCGAATAAAAACTCAAGCGAACAGAGGGACGATGACAAAAAAAGAACACCAAGAAGTAAATCAAACTAAACAATTCCTAATGGTTGATTATGAAATATTAAAAATTAACCAAATTATTCATAGTGGCAATACGCACAAATTTACTGACTCCCTAAAAAATCTATACTGTTATCTCAGAAACTGGCCGGAAGCATTCCCCAGCCACAACAAAATAGCTGACGTGTTTGGCATCTCCCGCGATGCTGCCAAAGATCGAATTGGTGCATTAGTTACAATGGGCCTCATAGAGCGTGTTGAGCGTGTAGGCAGCAGCAACCTATACACCGTTAACGACATAACTTCAGAAATGACCACAGGGCGCTCCTATGCTGAAAATAAGGGCACACGCCACGAGGTGACTGATCGCGCTACACAAAATCTAGTCGTTCAACCAGCACCTGAACCAACAGAAATCCCTGGGAGCAGTCCTGAGGAACCAAAGGAAGATCCAGACTACTTTACTGGATGGGATGATGTTGATCCAACGGAATTAAAACCCCCTCATTCCTGCGAAGCAGGTTTCATCTTTGATGAAAGTCGCATAGCGACAATACATACAGAGCCATCTACCGCCACGCTAAACGATATTCGAGAGTTTGCCTACCAACATAAGGCCGAATTCAGGGGTTCCTGTATCAACGTCCAGCGCCTTATTGACGTGTATGAAACGGCAACGGGAAGGGTATTTAATCGGCAGCATCATGCGGCCCTCGTTAACGATGGGCAACTGGAGAGATATCTATCCGATGATGGGGATATCTACGATTACGCAACATCGAGCGACGATATAGTATTTTGAGAGGTATGCATGTTTATGCTCTACATAAATGTTTTAGTACTAATGTATCTTTTCTTTTCAATTCACAATATAAAATTTAAAACTAAACAATAATAGGGGGTGTTATTTCAATCGGACTATTCGGTCAATCAAACTCGAATCAACTGGAAGATTACTCAATATTCAATAATGTTAAAAAGAAGCGCAAGGCAACAGGTAAGAAAACCAACAAAGGAACTGTTACCCGCAGGGAACCTAAACCCCGCTATAAACTGTCAAGCCCTCTATCTGATGAGGAAAAAGAAATTATTGATAGCATTGGGAAAGGGGTTGTATTTAAACCGCGACCTCGGCTAATTGGCGTTGACCACCTGCAATACCTTGAGAAATGGGAAAGCATGGGTTTTCATAGCGAGCTTGAATATAACGGCTGGCTCCAAATGAATCGTTTGCAGAATGAAATGTACGAGGGTTATTGCGTGGACGTCCTGCACCAGAAATCAGGTGGGGAGGCTGGCAATGAATAATAACTATCAACTACTATCTAACCTCGAAACCATGTTCAGTGTTCTGTTAAGAAAGAAATTGGTGAGAAATGGCATCGCTATTTTTGATGGGCTGGACGAGATTATAAAAGATCTTGAGTACATTCATAAAACATCTGACCCATACGACACTGACCTCGAGAAGAGAATAATTAAATTATTAACCTCAATTGGTGAACTCAGGTCAGCAGTAAAATCAGTCAGGAAATTATCTATTGAGTATCCGCAGGATCTGACACTGACGAGTGTAGGATTGGAAAAATTAGAAAATAATTATAAAGCAATTTAAATGGAGATAAAAATTAATAACATTAACAATCTATTTCAAGCCAAGATACATGAGTTTCAAAAAGTATCTTTAACCCGCTTGCAACAACAAATGGCAACCTTGGTAGGTCGGACGGTAGTTTACCCAGAGCAGGTGGATATGGTGCTAGATTCATATTGTGAAGCTAACGACAGACTGTTGGAGATATACGAGGAGTTCGAGGAGTATCAAGGTGTTATCACCCCCTCATTCCTATCTGTCGCTGTTATGGAATATATGAAAAGCGTTGGAGAACTGATTGAGTCTTTATCACGAAAGTAATGACAAGTCAATATGATTAATTGACAAATACAATGAAAACTGTTAAGATAGTATTAGAGGGGATATTTTTTATCTCCTCACGTTATTAAACGCCGCTTTATGTTCTGACCAGTTCTGGGCGAGTGTTAATGCGTATAGTGTTGAATTTGTCACTGGCGGATTTATCACTGAAAAAATTATTCTGGAGCTTCTCAGAAGGGTGAGAGAGTAAGATGCCGTTATTGGAAAGTAGGCTTTCCGCTCCGGGTAGGATATTGGCATTGACTACCCAACCAAATTTTATCTTGTCCATCGGATGATAATTCCCGGTGGAGAGTAACCCGATTAGGGATATTAACGCGATAGCCTGAACAACTCCACCGCGTTTTTACTCCCTTCCCAAATCAATAATTCTCCTTGTTGATTATTTTCTTTATTTTCTTTACTTTAATTGCTTTTAGTTAATATATGCCTCCCATGTGGGGGCTATATTTTTATCTGAATCCGTGAAGGTTAATGAAAGTCACTTCGAAAGTAATAGTTAACAATGAGAAAAATACATTATAAATCAATAAATAAAAGTTAAAAGTAACTTTGAAAGTTATTAAAAAAGGATGTGAAAAATGAAATCAATTGAAATTAAAAAAGCGAGAGATAATCGAATTGCAGTGACTCTGTTAGTCGATGATGTTGAACTCGCGAATGAATTATACCTCAAGGCGAAAGCCGAGAATATCGAAGTCTCGATGTCTGAGGATGTAGTAAAAATGCTGAATAAAAGCAATGTCGAAACTGATGACAATTTTATGACATCATTAAATAAAAAACTGAAAATTAAATAATTAACAGGGAGAACCATGCCTATATTTTATACCAATGCATCCGAATTATGTAAAGCAGATGTGATTTCATATGCAACAGACAGCCTTTTGGCTGATATTAAAATTGAACTGAGTGTTCCAGCAACTCGCGATTTCCTCGCTGGCTCTATTCTGGATAAATCAACAGGTGGTTTTGCTACCGCTTCCAGTACATCTGAAAATATTTTCGTCATCCTCGAAAAAACATTCGCTGGTGAGAAATTCATTTGTGCTGCACGTCCATTCGGCGTGGTGCTGATTGATGCCGCGATGATTGCAGGCGCTGCCGCTGACCTTAACGCCTTGAAAACCGTACTTTCTACTCAGGGATTCTCGTTTGCGACCTGCGGTGTTTACACCTCGTAATAATCCACTAATAACAATAATAAAGGAAAAAAATATGAATATTATTAATCCACTAAATGGTTATGTATATGACCTATCAAGTGACATTTACAACGCAGTTCCGAAAGAAAATTTTGTAATTAGTTCACTCAACCTGTTCACCCCGGAAAATCATGCGGTCAATCGTGTTGCAATCCAACGTCTCATTGCTGACCAGTCGCAAGTGCTTCTTGAGAATAAACGTTCTGTGCATTCCGATTTCAACGCTGTACGTCGTCCGTTTGGTGCTGCCTATCTCTACGATATGAAATATTTCTCCGCCATTAACAGCGTTGAGAGCCACGACGTAGAGCAGTATGTCAGCCGTAAATCAATGGATCGCCAACAAGCGATTGGTGAGGTGCTGAGTGATCTCGCAATCGAGCAGGTGAAAGCCTATGACCGCACCAAAGAGAAATACCTCCAAGAGGCAATTCTCGGTGGAATGGCATATTCTGACTATGCAGACCAAGGCGACCTGAATTTCTATACCGAATTCGGTCAGACCAAAACCACGACCACTATCGATATTTCGGATACTGCGAACATTCCAGCACAATTGGATAATGTATGGCGTGTGATCCGCAAGGCTTCACTGGAACAGGCAGGTAATCTACAGTCTGTTGTGGTGTTGTGTACTGGGGATATGGCGAACGCACTGCGTTATCACCCATCAATTACGCAGGCCATGCTGTATGTATTGGGAAGCAATGATCCTAGCAACTTCTACACCCAATTTGCAGAGGCTCTACCGGGGTATACCACGTGGAAGTTTAAGGGATTCTCGTTTGTAGATGTCACCGGAGACGCGGCGTTAGAGGCTTATGTTGGCGAGAATGGTGCAGTATTCATCCCTAAATTCTCTGAGTCTGCTGGAGTATATACCTTGCATACAGGTGTTGGTGTTAAACACGCTACACTGGGGCAAGGATTGGGTGAAACACATCAATATGTAACCACTGACGATAAATGGTCTTTCCCAACAGTTGCATTTGAAGCATCGGTCTTGCCATTGGTTCAACTGCCGCAAGCAATAGTATTTGCTACCGCAGCATAATTTATTGATTAAAGAAGGTCGCATTGCGACTTCATGGCTCCTATGGAGCTTTCCCCCCTCTGGGGAAACTGGCGATAGCCAGCAATATTTCATCAAAGATGAAACCTGTGGAGCAGGCAAAGATAAGGGGCTTAATGCTCCTTTCTTTTTAACAATGTTCGTTATATTTATCGATAGAGGTAATTTATCATTATGAGATTTGTAATAGAAAAAAGTAACCATGCTAAGTTTATGAATATTTCACTGGAGGAAGCATTGGATAAAAAGGTACTAAACCTCAATGCACTATGTAAGTGTTTCGGGATAGCGCGTAGTACCGTTATTTCTCGGATGGAACAGGGTATGGATTTGGCAACAGCCTTAACTATTGAAGACCAAAGAGTGAAATAATAGGAGAATAAATGGCAGTAAAGGTAAACGCAGCAACGCTGTATAATAAAATAGTTTATACCACAGACGCCCAAAGCTTCAAAAAAGCCATGGCAGAAATGAAACGCCTAAAAGAAGGAATGCAGGCTAAAGGCGCCATGAAAAACGCTTTTGATGTTAGAGATATTCAGAAGCAAGCCAAGGCAGCAGCGAGCGCCGTTAGGGTAGGTAATAAACAGATTGCCCATGAACTAAACAACGCCAACAAACGTTATAAAATAACTTTACCGAATCATGGAAAGGGAGGCTCGGGGACGGGGATGGTAGGGACTGCTGTCGGCGACCCTGCAATGGTTAAACGCCAAACTCAGGCTATGGCACAACAAACGGCCGATGCAAAACTATTGGCTAAGCAGCAGGCTGATGCAGCTAAGAAACGGGCGGTAGCTACCCGAGTCGATTTAAACGCTACTATGAAACAGGAGAGAGCACTCTATAATATCCAAAGAATGCAGGGATTAGATGCAACCCAGAAATATCAGGCAGCTAAAGCGGCGCAGGAGATTGTTAATCAATATCGCCGTGGAGAGTCTGACCTCAGATCAATGAATCACCAAATGGCTATGTTAACTCAGAAAACGAGAGACGCAGCGGCGGCAGCACGTAGATTACAGAGAGTACAAAAACCGCATAATGCAGTAGGTAGGGGCGGATTCGGTTTTGGTGGGCTTGCTACTGGCGCGGGTGCGTATCTGGCAGGTGGCGCAGCATTAGCTGGTGTTGCTGGTGCTGGCTATGCGGGGCTAAATGCGGCTAAACAATCTACAGGCCGCAATATGCAATATAGCCTCGCCGCGAAAAACTCCAACACATATGCATCCGTAATCCAAGCCATGGTTAAATATGGTAGAGAGCAGGGTGTTGATAGTGCTAACCCCGAAAAAATAGCTGACAATTTCAAGGATATTTCAGAAAAACTCGGTGATTTTCAAAATAACGCGACTTGGAATGCGAAAAAGCAAGAATGGTCTGGTGGTGGCTCGGTAGGTGATGTGGCTAATCAGTTGGGACTCGATAAAAATACCATTGATTCCTACAAAGATAGACCTCTCGAATTCCTTAATCTCATTCAGAATCAAGGCAAGCAATTAGGTTTGTCAGTCAATCAAATAAATAACCTGTTTGAAGGGCTAGGTGATGACCTACTTTATTACCGTCCGTTGTTTGAGAATGATGGTGCGGCTCTTGTTCAATCCTTGAAAGACATGAAGGATGCGGGGACAATGCTAACACCGGAAATGATTGCAGCATCCCAGAAACTCAATCAATTTGGAATTGCTATTGATATGCAAACATCTGCATTGCAGGATAAATTCTCCCTGGGTATTGCCGATGCTATAGGCTCAACAAAGGATTTAGATTCGGCATTTAAACTATTACACGAGCCTGTTTATAAACTTGGTGGGTTACTGGGTAACACTATTAATGAGCTGGATGGAATCTCCAAGTTCCTCACTAAGTTTACTTTTGATGGACTAATGAAAAGTGCAGGTGATAGCAGTCCGAAAAGTTGGTACACCTCTGCTAATGATCAACTTAATAAATTTATTTTTGGTGGTTCGATTGCTGATAGCATTGGAAATGTATTTAGTGGTAAAGGCGATTCAACACAAAGCCCAATAACTACACCGACACCTACTATAGATTTAAGAGATAAAAGTGGGCTTCTGAATAGTTCTGTTCAATATCAAAACCCGATGATTAACGTTAACCTAACGCCGACCCTTAACACTCAAGTTAATGTTAGTCCAGATCCTGAGTTTGGTAATATCATCCAAGCTAAAACAGCGCAAGCAGTAGGGGATGAGTTTAGAAATATGACTTTGGGAATGCAGGCAACACAGGGTAATAACTGGAATTGATAAGTAAAGGGGGTGTGATAGCCCCTTATTTTTTAATTGCAATTAATGAATGTTGTTAAATCACCAGTATCTAAATCAAGAACCTTGAACCTAACTTCAGAACCTAGATCCATGCTTACCACGGTTCTACCTGATTGTGTGGCTTTCATTGTGTCATTTATCTCCCTTAATGGAGGGAATGAAAATGATTGCCCGCCCATCTTTACAGTTAGCATGCTGGGGGTGATATTGAATTGAGCGGAGTTTGAATAATATTTTTCTTCTTCATGTTCAGCTTTGAAAATTGAATGTTTACATGTAAACGATTCTGCTAAGACTGGCATGCTAAATAGAAATGAAATTATTGCAATAAAAATTATTTTCTTCATGTGTTTTTATTATTCCCTTAGCATAGTGTTATCGAGGGACACTCCCGGGACATCTCCACCAAGAGGATGATAACGCCAAGTCCCAAGAATGCACAGGGGATTATAGAGTATGTATTAAAGGAGCTAAACAGTTTTTCAAATGCAGTAAATAGAAATGTTGCTCTGTAAAATTTCCCCCCTCTACGGTCACGTAATCTTGCAGATTTCACGTAGCGTTACCAACGTTGATTTTGCCGTCTACAGGTGTCACAATAATGGTGTATCACCTACTCACAGTGCATTGAATACAAAGAGGTTTTTCTTTTCAGCGCAAGCTGGCAGGGCCTCCACCAATTTCAGTCACTGAGCAATCTCGGCTCGTCCCCCCCAAGACATTTGCTATCCCTCGATAAAACTAAATCCTTAAATTACCCACTGCAGGCTAAAAGCAAAGCGCAAGGGCAGCATGCCGGCGAATTTCATGATGCCAGAAAGAGACGATGGGCTGTCGGAGGGTTTTAAATGTGGCAGGGCGACAGGGCAATATGCGAACCGTTGGTATTGGCCGGATTTACCCTGCGACGTAGAAAGCCGCAGGGTATTGGGGTTACGGAGTTACAATATTGAACCAGAATTCAAAGTTATCCATATAGCCTAACATTTCGTCCATTTTTGCAGCGTTACCCGTCACCTTCACTTCTCCCTTATCCTCCGCCTGTTTTAGCGTTTCTTCCTTGAGGATAATTTTATTCAAGGTGTCGCGGTTAAGCGTGAGCGTGGCATCGGCATCTTTCGCTTCGGCATTGGCGGTGTGGTTGAGTACTCCATTTTCCAGTTCCAGCTTGTACTTGCCGCCATCGCTGCCCAGATCAATGTTAAACACGGCTTTGGCCTTGCCTGCTTTTTCACCGTTGATATGTACAGCCAGGAAGTCAAAGAACATCTCAGGCGTCATCGCCCGCACGGTATCCGGACTGGCGGTATTCGGGGTTGGTCCTTTCACCACGCCGTTACGTAGCTCCTGAGCACCGGTGAGATAGAAATTACGCCATGGGCCAGATTCAGCCTGATAGCCCAGTTGTTCCAGCGCATCAGCCTCAAGATTGCGTGCATCCTGATTGTTCGGATCGGCAAAGACTATTTTGCTGACGACCTGAGCAACCCAACGGTAATTGCCCTGATCAAAGTCGGTTTTGGCTTTCTCAAGGATCGCATCAGCACCGCCCATGTAATCGACAAATTTCTTCGCGGCCTCTTCCGGCGGCAGTTCATCCAGCGTGGCCGGATTGCCGTCAAACCAGCCGAGATAGAGCACATAAGTTGCTTTGACATCATGACTTACAGAACCGTAATAACCTCGGTTGGCCCAGGTTTTCGCCAGGCTGTCCGGCAGTTTGAACTTCGCCGCTATTTCATCACGGGTCAGGCCTTCATTCGCCATTCTCAGAGTCTGGTCGTTAATATAGCGGTAAAGATCACGCTGGCTCTTGAGAAGGTTAACGACGTTTTCGTTGCCCCAGGTTGGCCAGTGGTGCTGAGCCATAATGATTTCCGCTTTGTCGCCCCAGCGAACTATCGCTTCGTTGATATATTTTGACCAAGGGAGCGGCTCACGAATTTTTGCGCCACGCAGGGAATAAGTATTATGCAGCGTATGGGTCACATCTTCTGCCGCTTCGATGAGTTTCTTCTCTTCGATAAACCACAGCATTTCTGATGGTGCTTCAGAGCCTGGCGCCAGCATGAAATCATAAGTAAGGCCGTCGATGACCTCTTTTTGGCCATCTTTCTCAATGATGTTGGTTGGGGCAATCAGGGTGACGGTACCTGCCGACGTGGTGGTACCCAGACCTGCACCAACCTGACCTTTGGTTTCTGGTTTCAACAGGTTGCCGTACATGTAGCTGGCGCGGCGAC
The DNA here is from genome assembly GCF_027474885.1 of Serratia myotis. Classification (NCBI taxonomy): domain Bacteria; kingdom Pseudomonadati; phylum Pseudomonadota; class Gammaproteobacteria; order Enterobacterales; family Yersiniaceae; genus Serratia; species Serratia myotis. Next base: position 1,151,839 of record NZ_CP099707.1, read on the forward strand.
TCATGACGTTACCCGCCATGATATTTTCTGCCACGGCCGCTTCCATAAAGCCGGCGGGCGCATAAACTTTCACTTTACCCGACTTAACATCAGCTTCATCGACCACACCTCGTACGCCACCGTAGTGGTCAACGTGGCTATGAGTGTAGATAACAGCGACAACCGGTTTTTTCCCTCGGTTTTTAAAATAGAGATCCATGCCCACTTTGGCGGTTTCGGCTGAAACCAGAGGGTCAACCACAGTCACACCCTCTTTGCCCTCAATGATGGTCATGTTGGACAGATCCAGGTTACGGATCTGGTAAACACCATCTGTGACCTCAAACAGGCCGCTGATGTTAATCAACTGCGACTGACGCCACAGGCTCGGGTTGACGGTATCCGGCGCTTTTTCGCCTTCCTTGATGAAGGAATACTGCTGTGGGTTCCAAATGACATTACCTTGCTCACCTTTGATAATTTCGGTTGGCAAGGCAGCTATGAAACCTTTATGTGCGTTGGCAAAATCGGTGTTATCTGAGAAGGGGAGCTGATCGTACAGTGCATCATTGGCTTGTTTGGTTGCGGGGGCCGCTTCTTTCGGTGCAACCTCTGCCCAGGATGGAATTGCGAAGGTAGTTAGCACTCCCGCTAACGCTAACCCTCTCATGATGGGTGTTAATTTCATTGGAATCCTCGCTGGATTTTAGATGGCGAAGTTAGGTAGCTTTTACTTCCGTTGTAACGAGTTGTAACTCAAATACTAAATGTAATAGAAGATTGGTATTGAGCAAGTTTAAATAAAAAATATTGAATCACTGGAATCAGACTAAATAGAAATTATCCGAAGTCGATATTGTTAATATAAAACAGCAATCACATCTATTTTTTGACGGTTAAATAGTGGGCTTCAGACGTTGGTGGTGTGTTTATGTATTTGTTTTTATTGATTTTTTAATCAAATAATGGTGGCGGTGTTTTCTGGGTTATATTTATGAAAAAGTTTATACTTTGTGGTTGGATAATTTAAAATAGCGGAGAGTAAATCATAGCAGAGGATTTGGTGAGTGGAGGTTTTATCGTGAAATATTGTGATTTGTGTTTGTTATCGAATGACTGAAGTGTTGCGCCGACATGTTATCAGCGCAACACTTGCAGATTAATGCCTTACCAAGGTGGCGAAATAGTATGCCAGTGGGATCGCCAGAAAATAGAGGCCGACCGGCACTTCACGCCATTTGCCGGCAATCACTTTGATAATGATGTAGAACAGCAGCCCGCCGGCGATGCCGGTACCGAAGCTGTTGGCGATCAGCGTGATCATGACCATCATCAGCACCGGCAGGCCGTCGGTGAAGTTGGCTAAATCAACTTTGCGCAGTCCGCTAAACATATTCAGGCCGATTAGGATCAGCGCCGGGGCGGTGGCTTCTTTCGGGATCATCAGGGCAATCGGTGTGAACAGCAGCATCAGTAAAAACATCACCGCGGCCGCCAATGCGGTTAACCCGGTTTTACCTCCGGCTTCGGCCGCCGCAGAGGATTCGATCAGCGCGGTGGCGGCAGGAATACCGACTATAGGGCCCAGCGCAGCAGCGATAGAGTCCACCATAAAGGGGCGGTTGATGTGTGGCATATTGCCGTGTTCGTCCAGCAGCCCGGCTTCACCACCCACGGCCAGCGTAGTGCCCATGGTGGAGAAAAACTCCGAGGCGAAAAAGACGAACAAATAAGGCAGAAAGGCGATATTCAGTGCACCGATCAGATCAACATGGCCGAGCACCGGGGCCAATGAATGCGGCATTGCCATCAGGCTGTCCGGCAGGTGGGTAACGCCGAACGGGATACCCACCAGAGTCGCAAACAGGATCGCCCATAAAATAGCGCCGGGAATGCGTCGGGCTTGCAAGGCAATCGCCAAAAACAGGCCGCACAGGGCGATCAACGCACCGGGTGCGGTGAAATCACCCAGCATCAATGCATTGGATTTAGCGTTGGCCAGCACCAGTCCGGCATTGCGGAAACCCAGTATTGCTACAAACAGCCCGATAGAGGCCGTCAGCCCCAGCTTGATCGATTGCGGCACCGAGCGGGTCACCACCTCGCGCAGCCCGAGCCGGGTCAGGGCGAAAAACAGAATACCGGACCAGCAGGCGATGCCCAGACCAATCTGCCAACTGATGCCTTCGCTGCCCGCCAACGTGACGCCGACCAACACCGAACCGCCAATGCCCGGCCCGACGATAAACGGCAGGTTGCCGTAAAACGCCATCAGCAAGGTCCCCAGCACAAACACCAGAATGGTACCGGTAGTGGCTGCGCCCTTATCCATGCCGCCGACAGCCAGTAATCCGGGGATCACCACCAGCAGGTAGGCCGCCGCCAGAAAACCGGTGATACCGGCCAGACATTCGGTTTTGACATTACTTTGCCGCGCATGCAGTTGAAAACGCCGTTGCAGCCAGCTCCCTGGTGTTGGAGCAGATACTGAATTATCAGCCATATCAATTATCTCCGTCGCTACCCGTCATATTTCAAGCCGCAGCGTTGTTGGCGGCACTCACTCACCCCAGTAACTTACTTGAGTAAGCGCCTGGGGATGAGTGAGCTGGCCTGCCTAGCCGCAACGTGAAATCCATAGGGTACATATTGTTATTATGATTATTTTTATACCGGGGTTTCCCAGCAGGCGATCAGCGGATCGACAATCTGGCGCGTTGTGCCGTCGGTCAGGCCGAGATCGGTCAGGTGCGGCCCGGCGTTGCACGCCAGGCAGGTGCCTTCAATGGCCTTGAAAACCCGGTAGGGCGGTTCCCAGTCGGCGATTCGTGCGCTCAGATCGCGCAGGTTTTTAAACTGTCGTGCCAGTTCGGCGGCGGGCAGGTCGGAAAGCATACCGGCTATTGGCATTGCCACCTGCGCCAGGATGGCCCCGTTTTGGCTTAAAGCCATACCTCCGCCACTGGCAATCAGGGCGTTGGCGGCCAGCGCCATGTCTGCGGCATCCCGGCCTAACACCACCAGGTTGTGCGAGTCATGTGAGTAGCTGGTAGCGATAGCGCCCCGGAGTTCACCCCAACCTTCCAGTAGCGCCAGTTGTGGTGTGGCCTGGTGACGGCCATGACGGTGTTGCACCCAGATCAGGCTGAAGCCTGGCGGGATCTGCACTTCGCCATTACGCACCTCGACCGTAGTCTCGTTCCACTGGGTAAAGCGTGCGCCCTTAATGTGGCGCAGAGTGGCTTTGCCGTGGCAGATAGCCGGCACCTTCAATACGAAATCCCCGGCGACCAGGGGTTGCAACTGCAGGGTATCGCGCGGAGCCGTCACGTTCGGGTTAGCGCTGAGCGGTGCCAGCATTTTGCCTTGCTGTGCCACCAGTTTCCCGGCGACGTAGACCTGCTGTGCATTAAGTTGAGTCAGCGAATCAAACACCACCAGATCGGCGATGCGACCTGCGGCAATCAGCCCAAGATCGTTGCGTTGCAAGCGGATGGCGGCATTGAGCGTGGCCATGCGCAGCACGTCAGTCGCCGGCAGCCCCTGTTCGATCAGCATATTGAGTAACGCCACAATCCCGCCTTTTTCCAGCAGCATGTCTGGGGGGACATCGTCGGTGCAGACGGTGATTTGTGATGACAGGTGCGGCAGTGTTTTCAGTGCTGCGACGATTTCCGGCAGCAGGTAAGGGTGGGAACCTCTGATCTCCAGCGTCAGACCGGCGCGTAATTTCTCCAGCGCATCGGCTCCGGAGGTCAGTTCATGGTCAGAGGTGACTCCCGCCGCCAGATAAGCCTGCAGATCGGCACCGCTCAGGCCGCGTGCGTGGCCTTCGATCAACTTGCCGCTGTTCAGCCCGGCATTGAGGATCTCCAGCATGCGTTCGCTGCCGTTCAACACGCCGTGCATGTCCATCACCTCGGCGACGCCGCCGACTTCCGGCCAGGCCAACATGGTTTCCATTTCCTGACCGGCAAAATCGGCACCGGACATTTCCAGTCCCGGCGTGGAGGGGACGCTCGAGGGCGCGGCACAGATCACTCTGAGTGGCAAGCCACGGCTGGCGTCTACCGCATAGCGCACGCCGGCTACGCCGAGTACGTTGGCCAGTTCGTGCGGATCCCAGAAAATGGTGGTGGTGCCTTGAGCGACGACGATCTCGGCATAGCGTTCCGGTGGCAGGTGTGAACTTTCAACATGGACGTGGGTGTCGATCAGTCCGGGGCTCAGATAGGCACCGGCCAGGTCCTGCGTCTGCAGGGCTTCGTTCAGGGCACCACAGGGATGAACGCTGGCGATCAGTGCGCCAACGATGCCGACATCGGCGCTCCGGACTTCACCGGTTGCCATGTCAATCAACGCGGCGTTAGTCAGCAGCAAATCAAAAGGAAGTTGGCCCAGTGCGGCCTTCACCGCACGCTGGCGTTCGCCCGTGCTGATGCAATGAGTGGTCATGGTAATTACCCGGCATGATGACAGGGTTGTTACTCTAGGGGCCCCGGCAGGCTTTGCACAGATGATTTAATTTATCGCCTGATAAGAAACGTTTATGCTGTCGCAAACGTTTACTTTTTAGCGGACGGAAAGCTGATATGTCTGAACCCTGGCGCCGATTGCCGGCGCTTTCTCTTAAGCAGATCCAATATTTCGTCACTCTGGCGCAGCTTCGGCATTTTACCGACACCGCGAACCGTCTGGCGATCAGTCAACCCGCGTTGAGTAGCGCATTGCGGCAGATAGAGTCGGTGCTGGGTGGCAAACTGGTGAACCGTACCGCCTCTGCGGTGACGCTGACGGAGCAGGGCGCCGCTATCTTGCCGCATGCTGAACGGCTGCTGAATGTGGCACAGGTGGCTTTTGACGATATGCAACGTATTATGCTGGCGGGCGGAGACGGCACTTTGCGTATCGGGCTGGTGCCTTCGGTCAGCGGGCTGTTATTTCCCGCCGTGCCGCAATTGCTGGCGGCGAATTTTCCACGCCTGCGCATAGAATTTCACGATCAAACCAATGACTCGCTGTTATTACAATTAGAGAACGGCCTGATTGATTTTGGCATTGGTGCGCTCGACAGTTCGGTACCGGAGTCACTGGAGATATATCCGCTGCAAGAGGACCCGTTCGTGGTAGTGATGCGCCGTGATGATCCGATGGCTGAATCTCACCATCTGCCATGGCGACAATTAACCCGGAGAGATATCGCGGTTTTTTCCAAGGGGAATATCAGTCGGTTGGTATTGGCGTTGGCGGAAAGTCATCGTCTGAATTTAACCGCACGCTACCAGGTTGATTTTCTGGAGACGTTATATGGTTTGGTGCGTTCGAAATTAGCGGTGGCTATTTTACCGCAACTTTATACTACCCATTTGAATGATGATGAATTAACCGTGGTTCAACTGCAGCAACCCATGCTTAGCCGCACCGTGGCGTTAATGCGCAGCGCGCATCGGAACCATCCGGCGTTAATTGAAGATTGTTTCCAATTGCTATTGCAGGATTTTCAGCAGCGAATGAAAGTGTAGTAAGTCAATGAGATAAATACGGGGGCAGGATAAACATTGAGGCCGACGAATGTATCGGCTCAACGCAGTTTAGTCGGAATTATCTTACGAATTTCCAAACGGCCGTTGGGATTTTATCGTACAGCTTATTCATGGTGAGCTCGGCAAGGCGGTGGTCGGCTGCAGAGTAAAACAGCTCCAGCTCGTCATCTGAAAGCTCGTACTTGTTTTTTTCAATAACGCGTTCCAGTGTCTCAATTGTGGTGCATTTACGTAAACGCATCAGATAATCAATTTTAGTCATGATAGCCTTTGGTGTTATAAACCGTAGAATGGAATAAATTGGGGATAATTATCCCCTAAGTTTTCATTGTCGTACAGATGTCCTCTCCTGAGAACATTCTGAATAATCGCGCCTTGGTCTTTTGCCAGCGACGCAGATCGGAATCATTGATACCGTAACTGCTGAACAGCGTGTAGGTATCATCGAGATACTCTTCGACCAGTTCCGATAAATCACTTTCGTCCATGTATTTAATTTTATAACTCATCACAAACGAAGCAATATGTTCTATCAACTCATTAAGCTGGAGGTTGACGGAAGACGTCGGATCGTTCACCCAGCCGTGGTGGCTGTCGCCCAGCGTGGCAATGCCTTCATCATACAGGTTTTCACACAAGAATTTCAGCTGAGCAATATCGTGCCTTTTAGGCGAATACTCATCCATATCATCCCCTCCGTAAGTCTTAATTTCGGTGTTGATAACACTCTGTGAGTAAGCTGATTTACATCATGGCCAGAGGTAGCTTAATGATGATGATAAAATAAACTTTCTGTATAATGAATATAAATCATTTCTCCGCATCTGGCCTGCTGTTATTACGTAAACTTACAATTCATCTGCGGTAGATGGACGGGAGTTATCAATGATGTCAAAGATGAGCCCTGCTTCGGCCAGGCTAAATGTGACACTATCGCTGATGTATTCCTCGGCGCTGATATCCAGACAGGCATTGAAAATTGTCCATTTATAGCGGTAACTCATTGAATAATGGCCGTTGCTCATTTCTTGAATATCAAGTATTTCTAATGAACCTTCAGCATAACGCGCGCTTTCAGAATAAAAACTCAGGCCACTGGTCAATGCCGGTGCCAACTCTGATATTTTTTCGTTAATCACTTTCTTTAGTTTTTTAACAGAAAGTGCTTCCGTCATTGTGTCGCAGCGAAGAGTTACTTGCATTTAATGCCTGACCATATCGCGATCCTATCTATTAATCTTACTCCTTTTTTATCCATTCGTCGGTAAACTTTTCGTTTGTTACCGGCTTTTTTACCCTATCTCAACGTTGTTTACTGATTAATAACCCTGATATTTCTCAGTCTATCTCCAACGGGGTAGTGCCAGCGTTCTGAAGCCGGGGAATAGTCAGTGAAGCATGACGTGCATTGTTACGTTCAGTTGCATTAATCGTTGGGGCAGAGGCTTGAGTCATTGAAGTGTTTGTGATGTTATATTATAACATTTAAATCTCCTTTCGTTTGGCCATGAAACTGACACCGACACCTCAAGATGACGCTGTACCGTCATTAAACTCATTGTTCACCGCCTCTGCAGGGTTGCGCTGCGGTATCGCCGTGATGCTACTGGTCCTACTCTGGCTGGGCATTCACTGGGCGGTAGCACTGCCATGATCACTCTGCAGCAGGCCGTCCTGGGCTACGGCGGGGAGCCCCTTTTTCCCCCACTCAACGGTCACTTTGCCGCGGGTTCTCTGACGGCGGTGGTCGGCGTGAATGGTGCGGGCAAGTCCACGTTGTTGAAAGCTTTGGCCGGACTTTTACCGCTGCAAAGTGGCAAGCTGTCTTTCAGCGGTAATAAACCGCCCCGAATGGCTTATTTACCGCAGCAGGCCGAGTTGGATCGCCAGTTCCCGATCGTGGTGAGCGATCTGGTAGCGATGGGCAGTTGGCTGCAGATGGGGATGTTCGGTGGACTGAGCAAGCGCGCAGCGCAGCAGATTGCCGAGGCGTTGGCTGCCGTCGGTATGACCTCAATGGCCCACAGTCCGGTCGGTGAGCTTTCCGGCGGCCAACTGCAACGGGTGCTGTTTGCCCGCCTGCTGGTCCAGCAGGCACCGCTGATTTTATTGGATGAACCCTTTACCGGCATCGACAGCGCGACCACCCAGTTATTGTTGCAAGTGATCGCTCAGTTGCATAAACAGGGGAAGACGGTGATTGCTGTGCTCCATGACATGTCGATGGTAGAGAGGCATTTTCCGCAGGCCTTGTTATTGACGCCGCAGTGCTGCCACTGGGGAGCCGCCGATCGGGTGCTGGACCACATTCCCGCGTTGAATATTGCCAACCCGCCGCTGTGCCGTAGGGAGGTGGCGCAATGATGCTGCTTGAGCCCCTCATCGATCCCTTTGCCTCTTTCGGTTTCATGCGCCGTGCGCTGGTTGCCTGTTTTGCACTGTCGCTCAGTGCTGCGCCGCTGGGGGTTTTTCTGTTGTTACGCCGCATGAGCCTGGTGGGTGATGCGCTGTCCCATGCGGTGCTGCCTGGTGCCGCGATAGGCTATCTGATCTCCGGCATGTCGATGGTGGCAATGGGCGTCGGCGGCTTTATCGCCGGGCTGGCGGTAGCGATGTTATCTGGGCTGGTCAGTCGCCGGACGCCGCTGAAAGAAGACGCCAGTTTCGCCGGTTTTTATCTGGGGTCGCTGGCGCTGGGGGTGACCCTGGTTTCGCTGCGCGGTTCCAGCGTTGATTTGCTGCATGTGCTGTTCGGCTCGATTCTGGCGGTGGATACACACGCCATTGTGATGGTGGGGGCGATAACCAGTTTTTCTCTCCTGGCGTTGGCCGCACTGTACCGTGCCCTGGTGATTGAATCTTTCGACGCCACTTTTTTACGTGTCGGTGCGCCGCGCTGGCTGGCGGTAATTCACGGGTTGTTTCTGGCGTTGGTGGTAATCAATCTGGTCGCCGGTTTTCAAATTCTCGGCACCCTGATGTCGGTCGGGCTGATGATGCTGCCGGCCGCCAGCGCTCGTTTTTGGGCGCGTAATCTGCCGGAAACGCTGGCGGTGGCTATGGGCATCGGCATGCTATCCAGCCTGATCGGGCTGGAGTGGTCGTACTACGCTTCGTTGCCCGCCGGCCCGGCAATTGTGCTCAGCGCGAGCGTGATCTTCTTTGTATCAATTTTGTTTGGGACGCGTGGGGGGATTTATTCCCTGGCGCGCCGTTGAGAAGTGCTATATGCAAGGAGAAAGTATGAAACGTTTACCTTTATCGCTGGCGGTCGCTGCTCTGCTGTCCAGCCCATTGGCCATGGCCAAGACCGTGGATGCTGTCGCCAGTTTTTCCATCCTCGGCGATATCGTCAAGCAGGTGGGGGGAGAACATGTCAATGTCTCTACGCTGGTAGGGCCGGATGGCGATCCCCACAGCTTCGAGCCTTCACCGAAAGACAGTAAGTTGTTGTCGCAAGCTGATGTGGTGTTCGTTAGCGGCCTGGGGCTGGAAGGATGGATCGATCGCCTGGTCAGTGCGTCGGGTTACAAAGGGCCGGTTATTACCGCTTCGCAAGGGGTTAACTCGCGTCAGATGAACGAAGACGGCAAAGAAATCACCGATCCCCATGCCTGGAATAGCATGAAGAATGGCGTGCAGTACGCCACCAATGTGATGAACGCGCTGATTGTCGCCGACCCTGAAGATGCCAACTATTTCCGCCAGCGGGGTGCAGAGTATATCCAGCAGCTGCAGAAGTTGGATCTGTGGGCCAAAACCCAGTTTGCCGCAGTGCCGCAGCAAAAACGCAAGGTGCTGACCAGCCACGATGCTTTTGGCTACTTTGGGCAAGAATATGGCGTCACCTTCCTTGCCCCGGTCGGCTTCTCTACCGAGGCTGAGGCGAGTGCCAGCGACGTGGCTGGGCTGATCAAACAGATCAAGCAGGAGAAGGTTAATGCTTACTTTATTGAGAACCAAACCGATCCGCGCCTGGTGAAGCAAATTGCCACGGCTACCGGTGCTAAAGCCGGCGGTGAACTGTACCCAGAGGCGTTGTCCAAGCCGCAAGGACCGGCGGCCAGCTATGTGCAGGCATTCAAACACAATGTCGATACCTTGCTGGGTAGCATGAAGTAAACCGTAGCGGCCCTGTCATCATGATGGGGCCACTGTGGGCGTTTCAGTTTCTCCATAAAAAAAGCCCCGTTGAGCAGCAACGGGGCTTTGCGACAGACAGATGGCACGGCTGTTTACTTAACGCTTTTTCTTACGTCCCTGTACCGCTTTGAAACGTGGGTTAGCTTTACAGATCACATAGATGCGGCCTTTACGGCGCACGATCTTGCAATCCGGATGGCGTTTCTTCGCCGAACGCAATGAACTCAAAACCTGCATGTAGATCCCCTGTTACTTATTGCCAGTAAAGAAGCGACCAAAACGCTGCTGGAAGCGCGCCGTGCTGCCTTCTTTTGAGAAATCTTTCTGCTTGCCGGTGTAATACGGATGCGAAGCGGAAGAGATGTCGAGCGTGACATACGGCCAGTTCTCACCTTCAAGCTCAATGGTGCGATCGGTTTTAATGGTCGATCCCACTTTAAAGTAGGTATCGGCACTCAGATCGTGGAACACCACGGTACGGTAGTCAGGATGGATGCCTGCTTTCATGATGCACTCCAATGTAATGTTATACTATAACAATAATTATGCGCCGCACGGCAGGGCGGATCAAGTACAAAATGCATCTGCAGAGGAATTAATGAGAGTGGTTTGTATTAAGCCGCTGAAGCCAAAGAAAAAGGCCGCATAAGCGGCCTAAGATTACTGACGAAGTTACTTGGGGTTAAAGCAACGACTTGATAGCTGCCAGAACCAAAGGATGCTGTCTCTGGTTTAGCCCAAATATCCGAAAACCACGTTTTTCGGGTGTTTGTCGATAAGTTAAAGGCCGCATAAGCGGCCTTTGTATTCAGGGAGAAGCAGTCACTGAGTTATCAGTGATGATCAACCGGATGGCTGTGTTCTACATCGTCAGACTTCTTACTGAAGCGGCGGCGAACCACCACAAAGAAGACCGGAACGAAGAATATGGCCAAGACGGTCGCGGTAATCATCCCGCCCATAACGCCGGTACCTACCGCGTTCTGTGCGCCGGAGCCTGCACCGCTGCTGATAACCAGCGGCAGAACCCCGAGGATGAATGCCAGAGAAGTCATCAGAATTGGACGCAGACGCATACGCACAGCTTCCAACGTGGCTTCGATCAGACCCTTGCCTTCTTTATCCATCAGGTCCTTGGCGAATTCCACAATCAATATGGCGTTCTTCGCCGACAGGCCGATGGTGGTCAACAGCCCCACCTGGAAGTAAACGTCGTTGTTAAGGCCGCGCATGGTGGCCGCCAATAACGCACCGATAACCCCCAGTGGCAGAACCAGCATGACCGAGAACGGAATTGACCAGCTCTCGTACAATGCTGCCAGACACAGGAATACCACCAGAATCGAGATGGCATACAGTGCTGGAGCCTGGTTACCGGACAGACGTTCCTGATAGGACATACCGGTCCAGTCGTAACCAATGCCGCTTGGCAGCTTGGAGGCCAGTTCTTCCATTAGGTTCATGGCTTCACCGGTACTCTTGCCTGGCGTTGCCTGGCCCAGAATTTCCATCGAAGGCAGACCGTTATAACGTTCCAGACGCGGTGAGCCGTATTCCCATTTCGCCGAGGCGAAGGAGGAGAACGGAACCATCTGGCCGCTGGTGCCGCGGACAAACCATTTATTGATGTCTTCCGGCAACATACGGAACGGCGCATCAGCCTGCACGTACACTTTCTTCACACGGCCGCGGTCGATGAAGTCGTTAACGTACGAGCCACCCAACGCGGTGCTCAGCGTGCTGTTAATGGTGGTAATGCTAACACCCAGCGCCTTGGCTTTTTCCTGGTCGATAATCAGCTTGAACTGCGGCGTATCTTCCAGACCGTTAGGGCGCATGCCCACCAGCAAGTCCGGATGCTTGGCAGCCATGCCCAGCAACTGGTTACGTGCATCGGTCAGTTTTTCATGCCCCAGGCCACCCTGGTCGATCAGCTGGAAGTCAAAACCGGTCGCGGTACCCAATTCGATAATCGCCGGCAGGTTGAACGGGAATACCATGCCGTCTTTAATCTTCGAGAACGCGCCCATTGCACGGCCTGCGATCGCCGGCACTTTATTCTCTTCGCCTTTACGCTCAGACCAGTCTTTCAGGCTGACGAACGACAGGCCGTTGTTCTGGCCATTACCGTTAAAGCCGAAGCCCGCAACGGTAAACACCGAAACCACGTTGTCTTTTTCTTTGGTCATGAAGTAGTCGGTGACTTCTTCCAGAACCTTAGAGGTACGAGCTTCGGTAGCCCCCGCAGGCAACTGCACCATGGTCAGCAAAATGCCCTGGTCTTCGTCCGGCAGGAACGAGGAAGGCAAGCGCAGGAACAACAGCGCCATGCCGACAACGATCAGCAGGTAGATCACCAGATAACGACCGGTACTGCGCAGAATATTGGCTACGCTGTCGGTGTAGTGGTGGGTGCTCTTTTCGAACATGCGGTTAAACCAACCGAAGAAGCCGGTTTTAACCCCGTGGTCGCCTTTTTTCACTGGTTTGAGCATGGTGGCGCACAGCGCCGGCGTCAGAATCAACGCCACCAGTACCGACAGCGCCATCGCGGAAACGATAGTGATGGAGAACTGACGATAGATGGCACCGGTCGAACCGCCGAAGAACGCCATCGGTACGAATACCGCTGACAGCACCATGGCAATACCGACCAGCGCACCCTGGATCTGTTCCATCGATTTCTTGGTGGCTTCTTTCGGCGGCAGTCCCTCTTCGGACATCACACGCTCGACGTTTTCCACCACCACGATGGCATCATCCACCAACAAGCCTATCGCCAGCACCATGCCGAACATCGTCAGGGTGTTTATCGAGAAGCCGAAGGCCGCCAGAATGGCAAAGGTCCCCAGCAACACTACCGGCACCGCAATGGTTGGGATCAAGGTTGCGCGGAAGTTCTGCAGGAACAAATACATCACCAGGAATACCAGGATGATGGCTTCGATCAGCGTTTTCACCACTTCGTTAATCGAGATCTTAACGAACGGGGTGGTGTCGTACGGATAAACCACTTTCATCCCTTGCGGGAAGAATGGTTGCATCTTGGTCAGCGCGTCTTTAACCCCTTGCGCGGTGTTCAGGGCGTTGGCGCCGGTCGCCAGTTTGATACCCAGACCCGCTGCCGGTTTACCGTTATAACGTGCGGTTACCGCATAGCTTTCAGCACCGCGCTCAATATGAGCCACGTCGCTCAGGCGAACCTGAGAACCGTCCGCATTCACCTTCAGCAGGATCTTGCCGAACTCTTCAGGCGAGGTCAGACGGGTCTGCGCGATGATTGAGGCGTTAAGTTGTTGACCCGGTACCGGTGGCATCCCACCCAATTGCCCTGCGGCGATCTGGTTGTTCTGCTCGGTGATGGCGGACGTCACGTCCGTCGTGGTCAACTGGAAATTGTTCAGCTTGTTCGGATCCAGCCAGACACGCATTGCGTACTGGGCACCAAACAGTTGCACCTCACCCACACCGGATGAACGGCTGATCGGGTCCTTGATGTTGGAGGCCACATAGTCCGCGATATCATCCTGAGTCATGCTCGGGTCATCGGAAATGAAGCCGGCCACCATCAGGAAGCTGCTGCTGGACTTTTCAACTTTCAGGCCCTGTTGCTGCACTTCTTGCGGCAGTAACGGCGTAGCCAATGACAGTTTGTTCTGGACCTGAACCTGAGCGATGTCTGGGTCAGTGCCGGAGTTAAAGGTCAGTGTAATGGTGACGCTACCAGAGGAGTCACTGGTGGAGGACATGTACATCAGATTATCGATACCGTTCATGTTCTGTTCGATAATCTGAGTGACGGTATCCTGCACCGTTTTAGCATCTGCGCCCGGATAGTTTGCGGAAATACTTACCGCCGGTGGTGCAATAGTTGGATACTGCGCAATCGGCAGTTTCATTATTGACAGCACACCCGCCAACATGACGATGATGGCGATTACCCAGGCGAAAATAGGGCGATCTATAAAGAACTTAGCCATGTCTTACCGGCTCCTTTTTATGACTTCTGCGCTTCAGACTGCGGCTGCTTTTGCGCCTGAGTGTCAACTTCCTGCACTTTTACCTGAGCGCCTGGGTGGGCTTTCATCAGGCCGGTGACAATCACGCGGTCGCCGGTTTTCAAGCCGTCGGTAACCAGCCATTTGTCGCCAATAGCCAGATCCGCTTTCAGCGTGCGCAATTCGACTTTGTCGTCAGCACCCACCACCAATGCGGTAGCTTCACCACGCGGGTTACGTGTCACACCCTGTTGTGGCACCAGCAAGGCATCGCTACGCACGCCTTCGTCCAGACGGGCGCGAACGAACATGCCCGGCAACAGCGTATCGTTCGGGTTCGGGAACACCGCACGAATAGTGATGGAACCGGTGGTTTCATCAACGGTGACGTCAGAGAACTCCAGCGTACCTTCCTGAGCGTACTGCGTGCCGTTTTCCAGCAGCAGTGTCACCTTGGCCTTGCCGTTTTCCTGTTTCAGCGCACCGCTGGCCAGTTCTTGTTTCAGGCGCAGGAAATCGTTGCTCGACTGAGTCACGTCGACGTACATCGGATCCAACTGCTGCACGGTGGACAGAGCAGTAGTCTGGCCGTTGGTAACCAGCGCGCCTTCAGTCACGGCAGATTTGCCGATGCGACCGGAGATCGGTGAAGTCACTTTGGTGTAAGCCAGGTTGATACGCGCGGTTTCCACTGCGGCTTTAGAGGCCACTACCGCGGCTTCTGCCTGTTGCAGCGTGGAGACAGCAGTATCGTAATCCTGCTTACTGATGTAGCTGGTACCCAGCAATGGTTTGTAGCGGTTTACCGTGACGCGCGCGATCGAGGCACTTGCCTGGGATCTGGCCAGGTCGCCTTTGGCGCTGTCATAGCTTGCCTGATAAGTAGCAGGATCGATCTGATACAGGGAAGACCCTGCCTTGATATCACTGCCTTCAACAAAGTTGCGTTTCAGGATAATACCGCTGACCTGAGGGCGAACTTCGGCGATACGATACGCAGCGGTACGGCCAGGAAGATCGGTAGTCATATTGAGAGGCTCGGCCTTCAACGTCACTACACCCACTTCGGGAGCCGGTGGTTGGGCGCCTTGCTGTTGGGTTTCTTTATCGTTACATCCTGTAAGCATTAAGCTGCCTGAAAGCATCAGAACTGCCGCCAGAGGCGTTAACCCTCTGTTTTTGTTCATAGAAAAACCTCAAGTGTCCGATTTCAAAATGATCAATGGATCACAAGCTTTAAAACCCATTGCTGCGTTAATTATATGTGCGTGCTATGGTACATACATACGCGAATGTATGTAAATCACACTCCCCCGAAAAAACAACGCCATGGCACGAAAAACCAAACAGCAGGCGCTAGAAACTCGACAGCACATACTTGATGCTGCGGTGCAAGAATTTTCTGAACGTGGCGTTTCTGCAACCTCACTGACAGATATTGCCACGGCTGCCGGAGTTACGCGTGGTGCAATTTATTGGCACTTCAAGAACAAGGTAGACCTGTTTAACGAAGTTTGGGAATTATCAGAGTCAAAAATTGGCGATCTCGAACTAGAGTATCAGGCAAAGTACCCCGAGAATCCACTGCGTATTTTACGAGAAATTCTGATTTACATTCTGACGGCTACGGTCGATGACAGCCGTCGGCGAGCCCTGATGGAAATCGTTTTTCACAAGTGCGAATTCGTTGGTGAGATGATGCCGCTGCATGAAGCGCGTAAAGTCTTGTACCTGGCAGGTTACGAACGTATTGAGTCGGTCCTGCGCGACTGTATAGCCCATGGCCAATTGCCCGCTGATTTACATACCCGTCGCTCGGCAATCATTATGCATGCCTATATTACCGGCCTGATGGAAAACTGGCTGTTTATGCCGGAGAGCTTTGATCTGAAAGCCGAAGCGCCGGTGTTGATCGATTCTTTCCTCGAAATGGCCCAATTCAGTCCCACGTTGCGGCTCAGGCCGGAAGAGCTGGCGGCGCAGCCGCGCAGTGTCGAAAGTCATCCTTTATAAGGAGAAATACCATGTCATCGTCCTCCGTTGTGTTGATTGCCAATGGCGCCGCCTATGGTCACGAATCCCTGTTTAACGCCTTGCGTCTGGCGATTACCCTGAAAGAGCAGCAAAGCGATCTCGACCTGAAACTGTTTCTGATGTCCGACGCGGTCGTCGCCGGTCTGGCCGGGCAACAGCCGCGAGAGGGTTATCATTTGCAGCAGATGCTGGAAATTCTCACTGCGCAACAGGTGCCGGTAAAACTGTGCAAGACCTGCGCCGACGCGCGTGGCATCAGTCAACTGCCGCTGGCGGATGGGGTGGAGATTGGCACCCTGGTAGAGTTGGCGCAGTGGACGCTGGCGGCCGGGAAAGTGCTGACGTTCTGATCCCGCGATCTCTCTGTACATCACCAGCAACGCTTTTCTTATTCTGTGGCTATCTGCGATCGTGATAATCTTGACGCTTCTTTATTGATTCGAAGCCAAATCATGCATCGCAGGTTAGCTAAACGTTCTTTTCTGGCGTTACCCTTGTTCTTCGGTGTGGGCCTCTCCCGCGCCCTTGCCCTGTTTTTACTGATCGCGGTTTGCGCGGTCTGCCAACCTGCGGCCTATGCGTCCCTGAATGGCGATCTGCCGTCACGCAGCGAAATCCAAAGCCAGCTTGAAGCGCTGAACAAGCAAAAGACGCTGACGCCGGTCAATAAACTCACCCAACAAGATTTGACCCGCACGCTTGAGCTGCTGGATGCCATCGAACGCACCAAACAGGACGGCGCTCAGCTTAAGCAGCAGTTGCAGTTGGCTCCGGGGAAACTGCGTCAGGTCACCGCCGATCTGGATGCGTTGAAGACGCCGGTCGACAGCGCAGCCGCCAGAGCCGAACTGCTGCCGCTTTCCCTGCGTCAGTTGGAAACCCGGCTTTATCAGACACTCGACGATCTGCAAACCGCACAGGAAAACCTGTCGACTTATAACAGCCAACTGGTTTCGCTGCAGACCCAGCCGGAACGGGTACAGAGCAGCATGTATACCGCTTCGCAGCGCCTGCAGGAGATCCGCAACCAGATCAACGATCAGACACCGGGCCAAAACTCACTGCGCGACAGCCAGTTAGTGATGCTGGCGACCGAACAGACGCTGCTCAATGCGCAAATTGATCTGCAGCGCAAGAGCCTGGAGGCTAACACCACTTTGCAGGATCTGCTGCAAAAGCAGCGTGATTACACCACCGGGCACATTGATGCACTGGACCACAACGTGCAGTTGCTGCAAGAGGTGGTCAACAGCAAGCGCCTGACGCTGTCGGAAAAAACCGCCAAAGAAGCACAGAACCCGGAAGACGCCACGGATATCCAGCACGATCAGTTGGTCAGTAAAGAGCTGGACGTTAACCGCCAGCTCAGCCAGCGGCTGATTGCCGCCACCGAAGAGAGCAACGTGTTGTTCCAGCAGAATATTCGGGTGAAGAACTGGCTCGATCGCGGCCTGCAGGCGGAACGCAATTTGAAAGAACAAATCCAGGTGCTGAAAGGCAGTCTGGTGCTGTCGCGCATTTTGTATCAGCAACAGCAAAGCCTGCCGCAGGGCACGCTGGTGGCGGACATGGGCACGCGCATCGCCGATCTGCGTCTGGAACAGTTTGATATCAATCAACAGCGCGACGACCTGTTCAAAGGTGACGACTACATCAATAAGCTGGTTGCCGACAGTAAAGAAAAAGCCAGCACGGACGTGCTTGACGCTTTGAGCGAAATCGTCGATATGCGACGTGAATTGCTGGATCAGTTAAACAAACAGCTGAGTAATCAGTTGGCACAGTCGATCAGTCTGCAGATCAACCAACAGCAGCTGACCAGCGTTAACAGCTCGCTACGGGATACGCTGACTCAGCAGATTTTCTGGGTCAACAGCAACAAGCCGGTTGATCTGGCGTGGCTGAAAGCTTTGCCGGGCGCGCTCAGGGATCAGATTGCCACTCTCGACTTCAAATTAGACATCGGCAAAATGGTGCAGGGCGGGCTGAATTCACTGGTCATCCTGATCCCGTTGCTGCTGTTGCTCGGCCTGCTGCGCTGGCGCTACAAGTTGATCGACAGCCATTTGCAGAAACTTGCTAACGATGTTGGGCAGTTGAAGCGTGATGGCCAACTGCACACGCCAAAGGCCATCATACTGACCTTGCTGAAGGTATTACCAGGCTCAGCGCTGCTGCTGGGTGCCGGTTTCTGGTGCTATCGTGCTGAAATTGGCCTCAGTGATTTTATTTGGGCACTGTCGCAACAATTGGCGCTGTTTTGGCTGATTTTCGGTTTCACCTATCGCACCCTGGCGGTGGGGGGCGTTTGCGAGCGGCACTTCAATTTCACTCCTGAGCTTTGTGCACACTACCGCCGGCAGACGGTGCGTCTGGGCTTGACGCTGCTGCCGTTGATCTTCTGGTCGGTATTGGGCGAGAAAGCGCCGCTGCGGCTGGTGGAGGATGTCATCGGTCAGGTGGTGGTGATGCTGACGTTGGCGCTGCTGGCCGTACTGGTGTTCCCGATGTGCCGTGACAGCTGGCGTGAGAAAGGCTCGCACGCAGTGCGATTGGTGATTGTTACCGCGATTGCCGCCACGCCGCTGATCCTGCTGGGGCTGATGTTTGCCGGTTACTTTTACACCACGCTGCGGTTGGCCGGTCGCTGGATCGACAGCCTGTATCTGTTCTTCCTGTGGAACATTGTTTATCTGACGGCTATTCGCGGCCTGAGCGTGGCGGCGCGGCGTTTGGCCTATCGTCGTGCGCTGGCCCGTCGCCAAAGCCTGGCGAAAGAAAAAGAGGGGGCCGAAGGGCTGGAACCGGTCGAAGAGCCGCCTTTGGCGCTTGACCAGATCAACCAGCAGTCGCTGCGTCTGACCACCATGGCCCTGTTTATTATCTTTGCCAGCGCCTTCTATGCCATTTGGTCCGATCTGGTGACGGTGATTTCGTATCTGGACAGCATCACGCTGTGGCATTACACCAGCACCGTCGCCGGCAGCAGCGTGGCGCAGGCGGTGACGTTGGGCAACATGATGGTGGCGATTGCTGCGGTTATTGTCGCCTACGTCATGACGCGCAACCTGCCGGGCTTACTGGAGGTGGTTGTGCTGTCGCGGTTGCAGTTGCGGCAGGGCACCTCTTACGCCATCACCACCATACTGACCTATCTGATCACCACCGTGGGTGCAGTGACTGCGCTCGGATCGCTGGGCGTATCCTGGGATAAGCTGCAATGGCTGGCCGCCGGTTTGACCGTGGGGCTGGGCTTCGGCCTGCAGGAGATTTTCGCCAACTTTGTCTCCGGCCTGATTATCCTGTTTGAACGGCCGATCCGCATCGGCGATACCATTACTATTGGCACTTTCTCCGGCTCGGTCAGTAAAATTCGTATTCGCGCAACCACCATAACCGACTTTGACCGCAAAGAGGTGATCATCCCGAACAAGGCGTTTGTCACCGAGCGGCTGATTAACTGGTCGCTGTCAGACACCATCACCCGCGTATTGATCAAGGTTGGCGTGGCCTACGGCTCCGATCTGGACAAGGTGAAAGCGGTGTTGCTGCAGGCGGCGCGTGATAACCCGCGGGTGATGACCGATCCTGAGCCGCAGGTGTTCTTCCTGAATTTCGGCGCCAGCACGCTGGATCACGAACTGCGCCTGTACGTGCGTGAGTTGCGTGACCGTAGCTATACCGTTGACGAACTGAACCGCTCGATCGAACGCCTGTGCCGCGAGAACGATATCAATATTGCCTTCAACCAGCTTGAGGTGTACTTGCACAATCAGCAGGGCAACGAGGTGCAGGAAGTGAAACGGACGCTATCACCGGATGAAGGCGGCATGTCGGCAGGCTAATGGGATAAGGATAAGGGTTCAGCGCAGGCTGAACCCTTTTTACTGGTCGACAGGCAGGTAAGGGGAGGTCACACCGTTGCGTTGCAATTTTTCCTGATAGTCCCGTTTGACAATATCCAGCGCCGCCAGCGCGGTAGCCGGATCGATCTCATTACATTCCAGCAGATAAATCAGATCTACTGCCAGTTGCAATTCTGCTGAGGCATTTTCCAGAGACATAAAACCCACGTTTAAATTGAGATGAATGAGTGATGCTTCGCTTCGGCTGAGTATAGTGAACAAGATCCGCGGAGGGGAATAATCATTAAAATATTGTGATAAATCTTCAAAAACCGTTTTCTTTACGTTCGATACTGCGCTCAATACGTGCCAGCGCCTGACGGCAACGCATCAGTCGACCTTCCAGCGCCGCCAGCTCATGCTGCAGTTTTTGCTGCGCCGCCAGCGTGGTCTGCCTGCCTAACAGACTTTCCCGATCCTGGATCATCGAAATGATCCGACGTTCATAATCCTGATGTTCAGCCAGCTTGTGATACAAATCTACGGCCGTCACTTGCTTGGGCTGATTTTTCCGACGCAACGCCTGGGTCGCCAATTCGCGCTGCAGGGCGGTGATTTGCGCCACCAGTCTCTCGGCCAGAAAGGCCACCTGGGTAGTGCGGCTATCGTTGGCTGCGGTTTGCAACTGGGCAAAGTTCTTTTGTACTTCTGTCAGGTAATCACGCAGCCGGGTACCACGGTTGGAAAATAACGCAGCGTCAAAGCGTGCCTGAGGGATCGGGGCGTCGCCTTGCGGCGTGATTTCACCGGCTAACACGGTGATCTGCTGTTCTAACACTTGTAAAAGACGCTGAGTGCTCACGTTGGCTCCATGACGATGATATTGGGCTCAGCTTGCCTTCGATCACGCCGTGAAACAAGCGCTGTGCGCATATTCCGGCCGTTGCGGCTGGTGGTGCAGGGGAGGCCGATGATAAAGTGACGGCAGACAGGTTGATGGACAAGGACTCGCATGACGCGTTGGTTATTGATAATCCTCGGTTGGTTAGCGGTGGTGCTGGCGACGCTGGGCGTGGTATTGCCCCTGCTGCCCACCACGCCGTTTCTGCTGTTGGCCGCCTGGTGCTTTGCCCGTTCATCGCCGCGATTCCACGCCTGGCTGCTGTACCGCTCCTGGTTTGGCTCCTATCTGCGCCACTGGCAACAGCACCGGGCATTACCGCCTGGGGCCAAATGGAAGGCGGTGTTGATGATTGTGCTGACGTTTGCGGTTTCTCTGTGGTTGGTGAAAATCTGGTGGGTGCGCGGCATGCTGTTAGTGATGCTGGCCATTCTGCTGATCTTTATGTTGCGTCTGCCGGTTGTTGACCTGTCGCAACAAAAACAGCGTTGATCGCACACCGCCGGTTGCATTTGTCCGCCAGTTTGCATAAATTTGAGCGTTTTCGTGCGCGGGTTGCAGACGACCTGTGCGCAAGTCATCAGGCAGTTTTATCAGGCAACAATTATGACCGCTACTGCGCAGCAGCTTCAGTTTATTAAAGACAGTATCAAAACCATCCCGGATTACCCTAAGCCGGGCATACTGTTCCGTGACGTCACCAGCCTGCTGGAAAACCCGCTGGCCTATGCCGCCAGCATTGAATTACTGGTTGAGCGCTTCCGTGAAGCGGGCGTCACCAAAGTGGTTGGCACCGAAGCGCGCGGCTTCCTGTTTGGCGCTCCGGTTGCGTTGGCACTGGGCGTGGGCTTTGTACCGGTACGTAAACCGGGCAAGCTGCCGCGTGAAACCCTCAGCGAAAGCTATGAGCTGGAATACGGCACCGACCGACTGGAAATCCATACCGACGCTATCAGCGCCGGCGATAAAGTGCTGGTGGTGGACGATCTGCTGGCTACCGGCGGCACCATCGAAGCCACCGCAAAACTGATCCGCCGTCTGGGCGGTGAAGTCACCGACGCCGCCTTTATTATCAACCTGCCGGATCTCGGCGGTGAAGCGCGTTTAAACACCCTGGGTATTGAATGCTACAGCCTGGTCAACTTCTCCGGCCACTGATCTGCATTACCACAACGGCCTCGCGGATCGCCGCGGGGCTGTGTTAGCATGACCCTCCAGATTACTCGACTTTTCCGGTATTAATGAGCTATCAGGTTCTTGCCCGTAAGTGGCGCCCTCAAACGTTTGCAGATGTTGTCGGACAGGAACATGTCCTGACTGCACTGGCTAACGGCCTCTCGCTGGGGCGGATCCATCACGCCTATCTGTTCTCGGGCACGCGTGGCGTGGGTAAAACCACCATTGCGCGCCTGCTGGCCAAAGGCCTGAACTGTGAAACCGGCATCACCGCCACACCGTGCGGTCAATGTGACAACTGCCGCGAGATTGAGCAGGGACGTTTTGTCGATCTGATCGAAATCGACGCCGCGTCCAGAACCAAGGTGGAAGATACCCGCGATTTACTGGATAACGTCCAGTACGCTCCCGCCCGCGGCCGCTTCAAGGTTTACCTGATTGACGAAGTGCACATGCTTTCGCGTCACAGCTTTAATGCGCTGTTGAAAACGCTGGAAGAGCCTCCTTCGCACGTCAAATTCCTGCTGGCAACCACCGATCCGCAAAAGCTGCCGGTGACCATTCTGTCACGCTGTCTGCAATTTCATCTCAAGGCGCTGGACGTCGATCAGATCCGTGGCCAACTGGAAACGGTGCTGCAGGCGGAACAGATCACCAGCGATCAGCGAGCGTTGCAGCTATTGGCGCGAGCCGCCGATGGCAGCATGCGTGATGCACTGAGCCTTACTGACCAGGCGATTGCCATGGGCCAGGGGCAGGTGACTACCGCCACCGTCAGCCAAATGCTTGGCACGCTTGACGACGAACAGCCGTTGGCGATCCTCGAAGCGCTGGTCAGTGCCGATGGCGAAAAGGTGATGGCGCAGGTTGCGCAGGCCGCTTCGCGCGGTGTCGATTGGGAAAATCTGCTGGTCGAGACGCTGGCGTTGCTGCACCGGATTGCGATGGTGCAACTGCTGCCGTCGGTGTTGGACAATCATTACGCCGCCATTGAACAACGGCTGCGTGAACTGGCGCGTACCTTGCCGCCGACTGACGTACAGCTCTATTACCAAACGCTGTTGGTTGGACGCAAAGAGCTGTCCTTTGCGCCAGATCGCCGCATGGGGGTTGAAATGACTCTGCTGCGCGCGCTGGCGTTTCACCCGAAAGCGGTGATCCCGGAGCCGGTGGCGATGGTGCAAACCGCGCCAGTGCAGATGGCTCAGCCACAGACTCAAGCGGCCCAGCCGTCACAGTTTCAGGACGCACCCCCGCCGTTAGGACAGGTTGCGCCGCAGAACAATCAGCAAGCGAATTTACCGGATGCCACCGCACAATTATTAAAGGCGCGTACCCAACTGCTGAGGCAGCAGGGAGCATCCACACCAAAAAAGAGTGAACCGGCGGCGCCTGGAAAAGCGCGGCCGGCAAACTCAGCACTGGAGCGGTTGGCTTCCGTGACTGAGCGCAGCCAGCAGCGCCAGGCGGAAAAGATCGTGCAGGAAAAACCGGTCAAGCC
This sequence comes from Serratia myotis, assembly GCF_027474885.1. Lineage (NCBI taxonomy): Bacteria > Pseudomonadati > Pseudomonadota > Gammaproteobacteria > Enterobacterales > Yersiniaceae > Serratia > Serratia myotis. Next base: position 1,174,959 of record NZ_CP099707.1, read on the forward strand.
GGAGGCTTATCGTTGGCGTGCATTGACCGAGCCGGTGGCCGAGCCGGAGCCGCTGGCCACGCCGAAAGCGCAGCGTACCGCGCTCGAGCATGAGAAAACCCCCGAGCTGTCGGCCAAGCTGGTGGTTGAATCGCTGGAACGCGATGCCTGGGCGGCGGAAATCGATAAGCTGAAAATACCGAAACTGGTGCAGCAGTTGGCATTAAACGCGGTTAAACAGCTGCTGGAACCCGGTAAGATTTGTCTCCATCTGCGGTCGTCGCAGCGTCACCTGAACTCGCCTTCGGCGCAGAAGGTGCTGACCGAGGCGCTCAGCGAGCTGTATGGCAGCCCGGTTGAGTTGACCGTGGTGGAAGACGATAATCCGGCGGAGCGAACTCCGCTGGAATGGCGACAAGCCATTTACGAAGAAAAACTGGCGCAGGCGCGCCAGTCGATCGTTGCGGATACCCATATTCAGACGCTGCGCCGGTTCTTCGACGCGGATCTGGATGAAGACAGTATTCGCCCCATTTAAACGCTGCGTAAAGTGCGCGGCCCTAGCGACGAGAGACGACTATGTTTGGTAAAGGCGGTCTGGGCAACCTGATGAAGCAAGCCCAGCAAATGCAAGAAAAAATGCAGCAGATGCAGGAAGAAGTTGCCAAATTGGAAGTGACTGGCGAATCCGGTGCCGGCCTGGTGAAAGTCACCATCAACGGCGCGCACAACTGCCGTCGTGTGGAGATCGATCCGAGCCTGATGGAAGACGATAAAGATATGCTGGAAGATCTGATCGCTGCTGCGATCAACGACGCAGCACGTCGCATCGACGAAACCCAGAAAGAGAAGATGGCGTCTGTGTCCAATGGCATGCAACTGCCACCTGGCTTTAAGATGCCGTTCTGATGCAAACCAGCCCGCTCCTTGAAACACTGATGGAGGCGTTGCGTTGCCTGCCGGGCGTTGGCCCGAAGTCGGCGCAGCGCATGGCATTCCAACTGTTGCAGCGCGATCGCAGCGGTGGCATGCGTTTGGCGCAGGCGCTGACCCGCGCCATGTCGGAAATCGGCCACTGTGCCGATTGCCGCACCTTCACCGAGCAGGATATCTGCACCATCTGCGCCAATCCGCGCCGTCAACAAAACGGCCAGATCTGCGTGGTGGAAAGCCCGGCTGATATTCACGCCATTGAGCAGACCGGGCAGTTCGCCGGGCGCTACTTTGTGCTGATGGGCCACCTGTCGCCGATGGACGGCATTGGCCCAGGGGATATCGGTTTGGATCGGCTGGAGCAACGGCTGGAAAAAGAAAGCGTTACCGAAGTGATCCTGGCGACCAACCCGACGGTGGAAGGTGACGCAACCGCCAACTACATCGCCGAAATGTGTGGTCAGTATGGCGTAGTGGCCAGCCGCATTGCCCACGGCGTGCCGGTGGGTGGTGAGTTGGAGATGGTTGACGGCACCACGCTGTCACATTCCCTGGCCGGTCGCCACGTTATCAAATTCTGATGCTTGGCGGGGCCATCGCGGCCCCGTTACTTTCCAAAAAAATTCCCCCCAGTCGCTTGAAAAACAATACCCTGACCCCCACTTGATCCTCATTGTCCGATTTTGGTAGCTATATCTTTGAGGTAATCAATGAGTATGAAAGGTCAAGAAACCCGTGGTTTCCAGTCTGAAGTAAAACAACTGCTTCATTTGATGATTCATTCGCTGTACTCCAATAAAGAAATTTTCCTGCGCGAGTTGATCTCCAACGCCTCGGACGCCGCCGACAAGCTGCGTTTCCGCGCGCTGTCCACGCCTGAGCTGTATGAAGGCGACGGCGAGCTGCGTGTGCGTCTTTCCTTCGATAAAGACCAGCGTACGCTGACCATTGCTGACAACGGCATTGGCATGAGCCGTGAAGAAGTGATTGAAAACCTCGGCACCATCGCGAAATCAGGGACCAAATCCTTCCTGGAATCTATCGGTTCCGATCAGGCCAAAGACAGCCAACTGATCGGCCAGTTCGGCGTGGGCTTCTACTCCGCGTTCATCGTGGCGGATAAAGTCACCGTACGTACCCGCGCTGCCGGTGCAGCCGCCGATCAGGGCGTGTTCTGGGAATCTGTCGGCGAAGGCGATTACACCATTGCCGATGTCAGCAAAGAAGATCGCGGTACTGAAATCACTCTGCATCTGCGCGAAGGCGAAGATGAATATCTCGACGCCTGGCGTCTGCGTTCGGTGATCGGTAAATACTCCGACCACATCGCACTGCCGGTTGAGATTGAAAGCAAAAACGAAGAAGACGGCACCGTTACCTGGGAAAAAATCAACAAGGCGCAGGCCCTGTGGACCCGTAGCAAGGCCGACGTCACCGACGAAGAATACAAAGAGTTCTACAAGCACATCGCTCACGATTTTACCGATCCGCTGAGCTGGAGCCACAACCGGGTGGAAGGCAAGCAGGAATACACCAGCCTGCTGTATATCCCGGCGCAGGCTCCCTGGGATATGTGGAACCGCGATCACAAACACGGTCTGAAACTGTATGTACAACGCGTGTTCATCATGGACGACGCTGAACAGTTCATGCCGAACTACCTGCGTTTCGTGCGCGGCCTGATAGATTCCAACGATCTGCCGCTGAACGTCTCGCGTGAAATTCTGCAGGACAGCCGTGTGACGCAAAACCTGCGCGGCGCGCTGACCAAGCGTGTGTTGCAGATGCTGGAAAAACTGGCCAAAGACGACGCGGAAGGCTACCAGAAGTTCTGGCAGCAGTTCGGCCTGGTGTTGAAAGAAGGCCCGGCGGAAGACGCGAACAACAAAGAAACCATTGCCAAGCTGCTGCGTTTCGCTTCTACCCAGAGTGACAGCTCGGCGCAAACCGTCTCGCTGGAAGAGTACGTTGGCCGCATGGCGGAAGGGCAGGAGAAGATTTATTACATCACTGCCGACAGCTATGCCGCCGCCAAGAGCAGTCCGCACCTGGAGCTGTTCCGTAAGAAAGGCATCGAAGTGTTGCTGCTTTCCGATCGCATCGACGAATGGATGATGAGCTACCTGACCGAGTTTGACGGCAAGCCGTTCCAGTCGGTCAGCAAGGCGGACGACGCGCTGGACAAGCTGGCGGACGAGACCGAAGAGCAGAAGGCCGCAGAGAAGCAGCTGGAGCCGTTTGTTGACCGCGTGAAGACCCTGCTGGGCGATCGGGTGAAGGACGTGCGCCTGACGCACCGCCTGACCGATACGCCGGCTATCGTCATCACCGACGCCGATGAAATGAGCACCCAGATGGCGAAACTGTTTGCCGCTGCGGGCCAGGAAGCGCCGGCCGTGCAATACATTTTCGAACTGAATCCGGAGCATGCGCTGGTCAAACGCGCATCCGATGTGGGCGATAACGAACAATTCGCCGAATGGATTGACCTGTTATTGGATCAGGCGCTGCTGGCTGAACGCGGCACGCTGGAAGACCCAAATCAGTTTATCCGCCGCATGAATAAGCTGTTGTCCGCATAACAGTGACTCTATACGCCCCTGGCCTAAAGGTTGGGGGCGTATTTTTTTGCTTTTCTCACTGATTTTCCATGTTTTATCCTCTTTTATGTCCCTTCTGCTCCGCAATCGATTTCCTCGCGTACCTTGAGCCAGCCCCCCCTGAAATGGTATGGTTGAGCGTTTTCGCAATTTTATAAAAACTACATAGCAAGGGGATTTACGCAATGCGTATCATTCTGCTGGGCGCTCCGGGCGCTGGTAAAGGTACTCAGGCTCAATTCATCATGGAGAAATACGGTATTCCGCAAATCTCTACGGGTGATATGTTGCGCGCAGCCGTGAAGGCCGGCAGTGAACTGGGCAAGCAGGCGAAAGAAATCATGGACGCCGGCAAGCTGGTGACCGATGAGCTGGTTATTGCACTGGTTAAAGAACGCATCACTCAGGAAGACTGCCGTAAGGGCTTCCTGCTGGACGGTTTCCCACGCACTATTCCACAGGCTGATGCAATGAAAGAAGCCGGCATCAACGTGGATTACGTGCTGGAATTTGCCGTGCCGGACGAACTGATCGTTGATCGCATCGTTGGTCGTCGCGTACATGCGCCGTCTGGCCGCGTGTATCACGTGAAATTCAATCCGCCGAAGGTGGAAGGCATAGATGACGCGACCGGTGAAGAACTGACGACTCGTAAAGACGATCAGGAAGAAACCGTGCGTAAGCGTCTGGTGGAATACCATCAGATGACGGCACCACTGATTTCCTACTACAGCAAAGAAGCTGCAGCAGGCAACACCCAATACCGTAAAATCGACGGCACCCGTAAAGTGGCCGAAGTGAGCGCTGAACTGGCAACCATCCTCGGCTGATCGGTTTTTCATTGCGGTGTATAGCGCCAGGCCCTATCGGTCTGGCGTTTTTTTTCGCCATTTTCCAGCCGAACTGTGATCGCCGTGGCTTGTTGCGCCCGTGTGCTTTAATCATCTGCGATAAATGGCGTATAACTGCCCCATGTAACCCTCGGGGATCATCCTCATGCTCAGACCCACCAATTTGCTGGCAGAATCCACCGCGCGCCAGATCGTGCAGCGGGCGATGGGTATCATCAATCATTCCGTCAACGTGATGGACAGCAATGGCGTCATCATCGCCTCCGGCAATCCCTCACGGCTGTTCCAGCGCCATGAGGGCGCGGTACTGGCGCTGACCGAAAATCGGGTGGTGGAAATCGATGCGGTCACCGCTGCGCACCTGAAGGGCGTGCGTCCTGGTATCAATCTGCCGTTCAGTTTTCGTAGCCAGCAGGTAGGGGTGATCGGCATTTCCGGTGAGCCAACCCAGGTGCGCGCCTATGCCGAGCTGGTAAAAATGGCGGCTGAGCTGATGGTGGAACAGGCGGCACTGCTGAGCCAAAACCAGTGGGAAAAGCGCTACCGCGAGGAGCTGGCAAACCAGTTGCTGCAGCCGCAGCCGGCATCGGCCTCACTGGAGGCCATGGCCGCTTATCTGGGACTGGATCTGCAACTGCCGCGCATTGTTTGGATCGTGGAGTTGCAGGAGCCGCAACCGCATTTGCTGCGTGAACTGCTGACGGAGCTGGAACACACCCAGCGCGAAGCGCTGCTCACCATCACCGGCTTCAACGAAATGATCCTGCTGCGGCCCGCCAGCCTGGTGCAGGGGGAGTGGAGTTTGAAGCAGGAACGCAAGCAGGCACAGCAGTTGCAAAGCCAGCTGCAGTCTCGTTTCAACCTGCGTTTGATTATTGGCGGTTTTTTTAGTGGTGAAACGGGACTGCATCGCTCAAACCTGACCGCCCGCGCCACGCAGGCGATGGCACAGCGGCTGAAACTGCGTCACAAGACGCTGTTCTATCAGGATTATCCTCTGCCCTCATTGCTGTGTGATTTGGGTGAGGACTGGCGGGCACAGGAACTGTCTCGCCCCTGGCAGACTCTGGAGGCCAGCGATGAAAAAGGGGTACTGCGCAGCACCCTGCGGCACTATTTTTCGCGGAATTGTGATCAGACGCAGACCGCCGCCGAGCTTCATATCCACGTCAACACCCTGCGTTATCGCCTGCAGCGTATTGAGGTGATTACCGGATTGAAAATCAACCAGTTAACTGATGCATTGCAGTTGTATATCGGCATGCTGATGCACGACTGAGTTGTGTAAAACCACAACTTTCCGGCGCACCGCCCGACGGGTTTTTGTGGCTTCCTCTCACGCTAATGTTCGGCGCTCAGGATATGTTTTCCCCACACCAACAACGGGGAAAATAATAATGACAACGGTATCCACATTGGGGGCGCTGGTGGCATTGGTCGTCGCTATCGTTCTGATTTTACGCAAGGTCCCGCCGGCTTACGGCATGATTGCCGGTGCACTGGCCGGTGGATTATGCGGCGGCGCAGATCTGGTACAGACCGTGACGCTGATGATCACCGGCGCTCAGGGCATCACCAACGCCGTGATGCGCATTCTGGCGGCGGGGGTGCTGGCTGGGGTGTTGATTGAGTCCGGCGCGGCACACACCATTGCTGAAACCATTGTCCGCAAGGTCGGGGAAACCCGTGCGCTGCTGGCGCTGGCGATAGCTACACTGATCCTGACGGCGGTTGGGGTATTTATCGACGTGGCGGTGATCACCGTGGCGCCTATTGCACTCTCCATTGCCCAGAAGGCCGGGATCTCGCGGGGGGCCATCCTGTTGGCGATGATCGGCGGCGGCAAGGCCGGTAACGTGATGTCGCCCAACCCGAACACCATTGCCGCTGCCGACAACTTCCATGTGCCGCTGACCTCGGTGATGATGGCCGGTATCGTGCCCGGCCTGTGTGGGTTGGTGGTGGCCTATCTGCTGGCCCGTCGCCTGAGTAACAAGGGTGAAAAGGTGATGGCAGAGGAACTGACTCAGCATGCCGAAGGATCTCGTCCAGGTTTTGCGGCGGCGATCAGCGCGCCGTTGGTTGCCATTGTGCTGCTGTCGCTGCGACCGATCGCCGGTATCGCAGTTGATCCGCTGATTGCATTACCGGCTGGCGGCCTGGTCGGGGCCCTGTTGATGGGGCGTATTCGCCAGTGTAATCAATTTATGGTTTCTGGCCTGAGCCGCATGGCACCGGTGGCCATTATGCTGCTCGGCACGGGTACGCTGGCAGGTATTATCGCCAACTCGGCGTTGAAGGACGCATTGATTAACGGGTTGACCCACACCGGGATGCCGGCCTGGCTGCTGGCACCGCTCTCGGGGGCGCTGATGTCGATGGCGACGGCCTCGACCACTGCCGGCACCGCCGTGGCATCCGGGGTATTCAGCAGTACCTTGCTGGAGCTGGGCGTCAGCGGGTTGGCCGGTGCGGCGATGATCCATGCCGGTGCGACGGTGCTGGATCACCTGCCACACGGCAGCTTCTTCCACGCTACCGGTGGCAGCGTCAATATGGCAGTCCATCAACGGCTGAAGCTATTACCGTATGAAACCCTGATCGGCTTTACCATCGCGGCCGTCTCGGCGCTGATGTTTGGCGTATTTAATCTGGCGGGATAAGGAATACTGATGAAAACGCTGAAAAAAGTGGTTATTGCTCCAGACTCGTTTAAAGAGAGCCTGAGTGCGATGGAGGTGGCCGAGGCCATCGAGCGCGGATTCCGCCAGATTTACCCGCAGGTGCAGTATGTGAAGTTGCCGATGGCGGACGGCGGTGAAGGGACGGTGGACTCGATGGTGGCGGCCACCGGCGGAGAAATCGTCAGCGTTGAGGTGACTGGCCCGCTGGGCCAGCCGGTATCTGCCTTTTACGGTTTGCTGGGGGAGGGGAAAACCGCCGTGATTGAGATGGCGGCCGCTTCCGGCCTGCATCTGGCGCCTAATGGTCGGCGCGATCCGCGCATTACCACCAGTTACGGTACCGGTGAATTGATCCTGGCGGCGCTGGAGCGCGGCGTGAAGGCGATTATTCTGGGCATCGGCGGCAGCGCTACCAACGACGGCGGTGCCGGTATGATGCAGGCGCTGGGCGCCAGGCTGCTGGATGACAACCAGCAGCCGCTGGCACCGGGTGGCGCGGCGCTGGCCCGGTTGGCGCAAATTGACCTTTCTGGGGTGGACCCACGCCTGCAGCAGGTGAGCGTGACGGCCGCCTGTGACGTGGATAATCCTTTGTGTGGCCCGCATGGTGCCTCGGCGGTGTTTGGCCCACAGAAGGGCGCCACGCCGGAGATGGTGACGCAGTTGGATGCGGCACTGAGCCATTTCGGCCGCTTGCTGGAGCAGGCTACCGGCCGTCAGGTGCTCAATGCGCCGGGTGCCGGTGCGGCGGGCGGAATGGGGGCGGCATTGCTCGGCATGCTCAACGCCCGCCTGCGACCGGGAATTGAGATCGTGATTGAAACTTTACGGCTGGAAGAGGCGCTGCGTGATGCCGATCTGGTGATCACCGGAGAAGGGCGGCTGGACAGCCAGTCGATCCACGGTAAAACGCCGATTGGCGTGGCACGGGTGGCCAAACGCTACGGCCTGCCGGTGATCGGCATTGCGGGCAGCCTGTCGAAAGATTATCAGGTGGTGCACCAGCATGGCATTGACGCGGCCTTTTCGGTGCTGGATCGCGTCGTCACGCTGGAAGAGGCCCTGACGGATGCGGCCACTAACCTGGAGGTGACGGCACGCAACGTGGCGGCGGTCTGGCGGCTGGCGCAAGGCTGAGGTCAACCTCTTTTACCATGGGCAGTACCTGTTGCTGATATCGGTTCCGATGAGGCGCTTTTCCGTTACAATAGGCGCCATTAATCGAGGTTAATCCCCTGACCCAGAACGGGGGGTTAGCTTGCAAGGAATCAAGGGGAACTGAGATGAAGCAAGAGAAACACGGAGTATTGCTGGTGAACCTGGGCACACCAGATGCTCCGACCTCGTCGGCGGTAAAACGCTATCTGAAGGAATTTCTTAGTGACGACCGTGTGGTGGATACTGCCCCTCTCATCTGGTGGCCGATCCTCAACGGAGCGATCCTGCCGATCCGCTCACCGCGGGTTGCCAAGCTGTATCAGTCGGTATGGATGGACGAAGGTTCACCGTTGCTGGTTTACAGCCGCCGTCAGCAGCGCGCACTGGCCGCACGCATGCCGAACACGCCGGTTGAACTGGGTATGAGCTACGGCTCCCCGAGCCTGGCCGAGGCGATCGACAAGCTGTTGGCACAAGGGGTGACTAACCTGGTGGTGTTGCCGCTGTATCCGCAATACTCCTGTTCGACCAGCGCTGCGGTGTGGGACGGGGTGGCTCGCATACTGAAAGGCTACCGTCGTCTGCCGTCAGTCAGCTTTATCCGTGATTATGCTGAGCACCCGGCCTACATTGCCGCGCTGCGCCAGAGCGTTGAGCATTCGTTCGCTGAGCATGGTCAGCCGGATCGTTTGGTGCTGTCATTCCACGGCATCCCCAAGCGCTATGCGCGCCTCGGTGACGATTATCCGCAGCGTTGTGAAGACACGTTACGTGCTCTGACGGCGACATTACCGCTGGCGCCGGATCGGGTGATGATGACCTATCAGTCGCGCTTTGGCCGTGAGCCCTGGCTGACGCCTTACACCGACGAAACCCTGAAAGGTCTGCCGGCTCAGGGCGTTAAACATATTCAGCTGATCTGCCCCGGCTTTTCGGCGGACTGCCTGGAAACGCTGGAAGAGATCAAAGAGCAGAACCGTGAGATCTTCCTTAAGGCCGGCGGTGAGAAATTCGAGTACATTTCTGCGCTGAACGACGAGCCGGCGCACATTGATATGATGCAGCAACTGGTGGCGCAGCGCTTCTGATCCTCAGCATGCAAAATGGTGGCAGCCATCATCAATCAGGCAGGAATGTGCTAACATTCTCTGCCTGTTAACTGCCACTGCCGCCAATTAAATGAAATTTCCTGGTAAACGTAAGTCCAAACACTATTTTCCGGTGAACGCCCGCGATCCACTCTTGCAGCAAGCTCAGCCCGAAAATGAAATCAGCACCTCCTATGTCGTCGGTATTGACCAGACGCTGGTGGATATCGAAGCAAAAGTGGATGACAGCTTCGTCCAGCGCTATGGCCTGAGTCTGGGGCATTCCCTGGTGATCGAAGATGACGTCGCCGAGGCGTTGTATCAGGAATTGATCGACAAAAATTTAATCACCCATCAGTTTGCCGGCGGCACTATCGGCAATACCCTGCACAACTATTCAGTGCTGGCGGACGACCGCTCGGTACTGCTCGGCGTGATGTGCAGCAATATCAAGATTGGCAGCTACGCCTACCGCTACCTGTGCAATACCTCCAGCCGTACCGATCTTAACTATCTGCAGGCCGTTGACGGTGCCATTGGTCGCTGCTTCACGCTGATCGGTGAAAGTGGTGAGCGGACCTTCGCCATCAGCCCGGGGCAGATGAACCAACTGCGGCCGGAAAGCGTCACGGAAGAAGTGATTGCCGGCGCTTCGGCGTTGGTACTGACGTCCTACCTGGTGCGTTGCAAGGAAGGGGAACCGATGCCGGCGGCGACCATGCAGGCGATCGCGTTTGCCAAAAAGCACGACGTGCCGGTGGTTCTGACGCTCGGCACCAAGTACGTGATTGCCGATAACCCGCAGTGGTGGCGTGACTTCCTGAAACAGCACGTGTCGATCCTGGCGATGAACGAAGATGAAGCGCTGGAACTGACCGGGCTGAGCGATCCGTTGACCGCCTCGGACATGGCGCTGGAATGGGTCGATCTGGTGCTGTGCACAGCCGGGCCAAACGGCCTGTATATGGCGGGTTACACCGAAGAGTCCAACAAGCGGGAAACCCAGCATCCGCTGCTGCCGGGGCATATCGCCGAATTCAACCGTTACGAGTTCAGCCGCGCGATGCGCCGTGAAAGCTGTGAGAGCCCGTTCCGCATCTATTCGCACATTGCGCCGTACATGGGTGGGCCTGAGAAAATCATGAACACCAACGGTGCCGGTGATGGTGCGTTATCTGCGCTGCTGCATGATATTGCCGCCAACGGTTTTCACCGTAATAACGTGCCGAACTCCAGCAAGCACGTTCGCAGTTACCTGACTTACTCCTCGCTGGCGCAGGTGTGTAAATACGCCAACCGCGTCAGCTATCAGGTGCTGAACCAGCATTCACCGCGCCTGACGCGCGGCTTGCCGGAGCGGGAAGACAGTCTGGAAGAGTCTTACTGGGAACGGTAAAAAACAAAAGGTCCGGCAAGCCGGACCTTTTTTACATCATTTGTCACATCAGATCGGGCAGCCGCCCATTTTCTCTTCTTCAGTTAGCGTATCCAGTTTAAGGATATTCAGCATGCTGTTGGCGATTTCCCGTTCGCCCATCACCACCTGATCCGCGCCGCGATCGGAGATATACGACACTTCGTCATCGTAGTGCGCCCGGGCAATAATCTCGATATTAGGCCGCTTGGTTCGCGCAGAGGCTACGATCTCACCGGCCTCGTAACCGTTGGGTATGGTCAACAACAGCCAGCGAGCGCAGTCTAGTCGCGCCAGATCCATCACTTCCGGATTGGCGGCATTGCCCAATACCGTTTTGATGCCCTGTTCACGCAGCGCCTCAACCCGTGGACGGGAATTCTCGATCACCACCAGCGGAACGCCGGCCTCGGCCAACTTGGCCCCCAGCAGGCTGCCTACGCGGCCATAGCCGACTACCAGCGCATGGTTGCACATATTGACCGGGATCTGCTTCTCGTCTTCTACCGCTTCTTCCAGGATTTGGTCTTCTATGGTCTCCGTCTTGGCCAGATAACGCTCGAGCAGGGTAAACAGCAGCGGGTTAAGCATGATCGACAAAATAGCCCCAGCCAGCACCAGATTGCGACCGTGCTCCGACATCATGCCCAGCGTGATCCCCAGCCCTGCCAGAATGAAGGCGAACTCGCCAATTTGCGCCAGGCTGGCGGAGATGGTCAACGCGGTGCGCTTGGAGTGACCGAACATTTTCACCAGCAGGAACGCCGCGGCTGATTTACCGAACACGATAATCGCCAGCGTTGCCAGCACCGCCAGCGGTTCGCGGATCAGGATCATCGGATCAAACAGCATGCCGACCGAGACAAAGAACAGTACGGCAAACGCATCGCGTAGCGGCAGCGTGTCGTGGGCGGCGCGGTGGCTCAGCTCCGACTCGTTCAGCACCATACCGGCGAAGAAGGCCCCCAGGGCAAAGGAGACGTCAAAGAAGCCGACAGCGCCGTAGGCAATGCCCAGCGCCAGCGCCAGCACCGCCAGGGTAAACAGCTCGCGTGAGCCGGTACTGGCGGTTTTTGCCAGGATCCACGGCACCAGACGGCGACCAACCACAATCATCAATGCCATAAAGGCGATAACCTTGCCGATGGTAATGGCCAGCTCGATCAGCAACTGACTGCTGCTGGCGTTGTCGTTACCCAGCATGTTGGCAAAGGCCGGTAACAGTACTAGCGCCAGCACCATCGCCAGGTCTTCCACAATCAGCCAGCCGATGGCGATTTGCCCGCGTTGGCTGTCAATCAACTGGCGTTCTTCCAGCGCGCGCAACAGCACCACGGTACTGGCGGTGGACAGACAGAGCCCGAACACCAGGCCGGAAATCAAATCCCAACCCAATAGCTTTGACAGCCCCATACCGAGCAGGGTGGCGACGGCAATTTGCGCGACGGCACCGGGAATGGCGATATGTTTTACTGCGAGGAGGTCTTTAAGGGAGAAATGCAGGCCAACACCGAACATCAACAGGATCACACCGATTTCCGCCAGTTCTGGAGCCAACGAGGTATCGGCAACAAAACCGGGAGTAAACGGGCCGGCGAGTACGCCTGCGGCAAGGTATCCCACCAATGGGGAGATGCGCAGGCGATTTGCCAGCATACCGAAGAGGAAGGCGAGTACTAACCCTCCGACAATGGTGGAGATTAGCGGTGTTGAATTATGCATCCAGACTCCTTCTAGTTATGCATCGCAGCAGAGAGGGAAACGCAACAGAGTTACGAAAAGATACATTTAGTTTATTGCATTTGTTCGCGCCTTGCTTAGCTAAATATAGCTATTTTGCGAAAAAGCAGAGGATTCCGCTTTTGGCACGCAAGTAAGGGGATTTAACACTTAATAAGTCAAATAACATGGGATTATGTGGGAGATGACCCGGTTGAACGATGGATTACAACCGGGGTTTCAACAGGGTTATTTGGCGTTATGGTCCGTATTTGGCAGTAGAGCAGTGATAATGCCGATCAACGGCAGGAAAGCACAGATTTGGTAGACCAGCTCGATGCTGGTCAAATCTGCGACATAACCAAGAACTGCCGCGCCTAACCCGCCCATACCAAAAGCAAAACCGAAGAATAAGCCGGAAACCATACCCACTTTGCCGGGGATCAGTTCCTGGGCATAAACCAGAATGGCGGAAAACGCTGAAGCGAGAATTACCCCGATAAATACCGTTAAAATGCCAGTCCAGTACAGAGATGCATAGGGTAAAACAAGGGTAAATGGGGCTGCGCCAAGAATAGAGCCCCAAATAACACGTTTCCTTCCTATCTTGTCGCCAAGAGGCCCGCCAATAATGGTGCCTGCGGCTACGGCAAACAGGAACGCAAACAGGTGAAATTGGGCATTCTGCACGGATACACCGAACTTGTGCATCAAATAAAAGGTGTAATAGCTACTAATGCTCGCCAGGTAGAAGTATTTGGAGAAAATCAACACCAGCAGGATGCCAATCGCATAGGTAACGGTACGTTTTGGCAGCGGTTTCACCATCGAAGCCACTTTAGGCTGGCCTTTTGTCGCACGATGCTGCTGTTGATACCATTTACTGACCTGCAACAACACCACGATGGCCAGCAGAGCCGCCAGTGAGAACCAGGCGACATTGCCCTTGCCATAAGGAGCGATAATCAGTGCCGCCAGCAGTGGCCCGAGGGAACTGCCAAAGTTGCCTCCCACCTGAAACAGCGATTGTGCCAGGCCATGTCGGCCACCGGACGCCATACGCGCTACGCGAGAGGATTCTGGGTGGAATACCGACGAGCCGGTGCCGACCAACGCAGCAGCCAGTAGCACCAGTGGGAAGGTATTGGCCACGGACAGCAGCAGCAGACCGCACAGGGTAAAGCCCATGCCGATCGGCAGCGAATAAGGCTGCGGGTGTTTATCCGTGTAGTAACCAATCAGCGGCTGCAATAAGGACGCCGTGAGCTGATAGGTCAGAGTAATCATGCCGATTTGCACGAAGCTGAGGCTGAAGTCAGCCTGCAGGATCGGGTAAATCGCCAGGATCAGCGATTGAATCATGTCATTGAGCAGGTGAGAGACGCTGATGGCTCCGAGGATCGAGAAAGCCGTCCCTTTAACCGCACTGCTCTTGGCCGGTGGAAGGGCAGTTTCGCTACGGTCGGTCATTTTATTATTAGCCTGGTAAGTTTTAGAGGACAGAGCAGATATCTTAGGCAAGTTGTTCACTATTTACCATATCCGACATAATTTGACGCATATCGCAAAAATTTGAAATTTGTTACCTTCGTTTCGCGCTACAATTTCGTCCACCTCAAAAAAACAGTTAATTATCATATGGAGTTCGCCATGCGCTTTTCGTTAAAAACCACCGCATGTGCCCTGGCCGTATCCCTGACTTTCCTGTCGGGAGCCGCCAGCGCCTGGGAAAAGGATAAGACCTACGACATTACCATTCTGCACACCAACGATCACCACGGTCATTTTTGGCAGAACGACCACGGTGAATATGGTCTGGGCGCACAAAAAACGCTGGTGGACAGCATCCGTCAGGACGTTGCGGCCAAGGGCGGTAGCCTGTTGCTGCTGTCGGGTGGCGACATCAATACTGGCGTGCCGGAATCCGACTTGCAGGATGCCGAGCCGGACTTCCGTGGCATGAATCTGGTGGGCTATGACGCGATGGCGATCGGCAACCATGAATTCGACAATCCGCTCAGCGTGCTGCGCCAGCAGGAGAAGTGGGCCACCTTCCCGCTGTTGTCGGCCAACATCTATCAGAAAAGCACCCAGCAGCGTCTGTTCAAGCCTTATGCCTTGTTCGATAAACAGGGCATCAAAATTGCGGTGATCGGCCTGACCACCGATGACACCTCCAAGATTGGCAACCCGGAATATTTCACCGACATCGAGTTCCACGTGCCGGCGCAGGAAGCCAAACAGGTAGTAGAGCAACTTCGTAAGGACGAGAAGCCTGACGTGATCATCGCCGCGACTCATATGGGCCATTATGATGACGGCAACCACGGCTCTAACGCACCCGGTGATGTCGAAATGGCGCGCAGCCTACCTGCCGGTTATCTGGACATGATCGTCGGTGGCCACTCGCAGGATCCGGTTTGTATGGCTGGTGAAAACCACAAGCAGGTGGATTATGTGCCGGGCACCCCGTGCTCGCCGGATCGTCAGAACGGTACCTGGATCGTGCAGGCGCACGAGTGGGGCAAGTATGTCGGCCGTGCCGATTTCCAGTTCCGTAACGGTGAACTGAAGCTGGTGCATTATCAGCTGATCCCGGTCAATCTGAAGAAGAAGGTGGAGAAAGCCGACGGCACCAGCGAGCGCGTGTATTACACCCAGCAGATCGCGGAAGATGCGTCGATGATGAAACTGCTGACGCCGTTCCAGGAAAAGGGCAAGGCGCAGTTGGACGTGAAAATTGGCAGCGTCAACGGCAAGCTGGAAGGGGATCGCAGCAAGGTGCGCTTTGTTCAGACCAACCTGTCGCGCGTGCTGCTGGCAGCGCAGATGGAACGTGCCGAGGCCGACTTCGCCGTAATGAGCGGGGGCGGGGTACGTGACTCGATTGAAGGCGGCGACATTACCTATAAAAACGTGCTGAAGGTACAACCGTTCGGCAATACGCTGGTTTACGTCGAAATGAAAGGCAGCGAGGTGGAAAAATACCTGGCGGTAGTCGCCAACATGAAGGTGGATTCCGGTGCCTACGCGCAGTTTGCCAACGTTAGCCTGACGGCGGACGGTCAGCAGGGTGTCAGCAATGTCAAAATCAAAGGCGAGCCGCTACAGGCGGATAAAACTTACCGTATGGCAACGCTGAACTTCAATGCGCTGGGCGGGGACGGTTATCCGAAGCTGGATACTCTGCCAAGCTACGTCAATACCGGCTTTATCGATGCCGAAGTGTTGAAACAGTACATTGAGAAGCACTCACCGCTGGATGCGGCGGCCTATGAGCCGAAGGGCGAGATCGTTTATCAGTAAGTGGTCGCCGGGGAGCCGCATGGCTCCCCTGACTCTTCAATCGCGCTTGGCGATATCGGCGAAGCTACCTGCCAACAATCGGCAAAGATCTGCTGCCGCCAGCTCAATGTCCAGCCCGCGTTTGCCGCCGGAAACGTAAATGGTGGCGAACTGCTGTGCCGGGCTGTCGATCACCGTAGGCAGGCGTTTTTTCTGCCCCAACGGGCTGATGCCCCCCACCAGATAACCAGTGACGCGTTGCGCCAGCAGCGGATCGGCCATTTCTGCTTTTTTAGCCCCCAGTGCACGGGCGACCTTTTTCAAATCCAACTGAGTGGCGACCGGCGTGACCGCTACCGCCAGATGTTTGGCATCACCGTTCAGTGCCACCAGCAGCGTCTTATAAACGCGATCGGCATCCAGTCCAAGTTTCTTCACTGCTTCATCACCGAAGTGGGTTTCTGCACTGTCGTGATGATAAGGATGAAGGGTAAAGGCGACTTTTTGTTTCTCAAGCAGGATCACTGCGGGCGTCATGGGTTTTCCTATTTCTCCCGACGCACAAGGGTGCAACGGGTTGCAACAAAACGACAAAAATATAACGGTAACAGCAACCTGAGCAACGGCAACATAAAGCGGGTTGCCAAGATGTTCACTCGGTTGCTACCCTGTGTATTGTAACCGTTAACACGGTTGCTATGCGTATAACTAAAATACAAGAAATTCCTCTTTGACTGGCCAGTAGCGATATTGGCCACTTTTTTTACTGCTCCTGCAGCATCGCCGGCAGATTATCCTCGCCGTACAGATGCAGCGCACCCACCGCCACTACGTAATTGCCTGCCGGTAACGCCTCCAGTTTTTGTCGCCAGTCGCGGTTGCGCTGATGCATCAACACGTCGTACAGATCGGCACTGAAAGTCGCGGGCAGGGTTTCCAGCATGCCGTTGGGTTTCGCGTCCAGCCACCAGCTCACCATAGTTTGCAGCAATCGTGCGTTGGTATGCCAGTGCTCCAGCGTATCACGCAGCAGCGCCATGCCTCCTTCCGGTAACTGTTCCAGCATCGCCATCTGCTGTTCAGCACCTTCCAGCTCGATCACCTTTTTATGCTGTGCCCTGGCGGCCTGCAACAACTGATAATCCACGCCGTATTCGGCGCGCAGCCCCAGCCGCTGAGCCTGACGGGCCTGCATCATCAGTGCCACCTGCCAGCCGGGCAGGGTTGAAAAGGTCTCGGCATCGGTCCCCAGCTCCTGGCACAGCGTCAACAACTGCTGAAATTCGGGTTCGGAGAGCCGTTGATCCAGCTCTGCCTGCTGCGAGATGTGGTCAAAGGGGGAGGCGGAGCCGGTGATATCGGCCTCCACGATCAAGGCATCTGCCTGCTTCAGGCGTGCGGCCAGTTTGGCCGGCAGCGGTGACATATCCACCGTCCCCATATGAATACTGCCCACCAGATGGAACTGACGATCGCCGGGCAGTCGAATATCCAGTGCCGGATAGGCGTAGGTGATGGGGGAGATCAGGCCGAGAAAGGCGGCGATGCGGCGTAACAGTTGACCCATACAGCGTGGCTCCTGAATAACTTGTTCGCCTTTCAGCTTGAAAGGTGAGGGGCGTAACATTTACCCCATGCTAAACGCTATCTGGCATACAAGAAAGTCTGAAGAGTGAAGGAATTATCCCAAAGGAAACGGGGCGAGATGAATGAACTGCGCCCCGTGGTCTTGGTTCAGTCTATGGGGGGTTAGGCAAGAGTGGCGTGATAACCGGCCTGTTCCACTGCGTTAATCAGCGTTTGTGGGTCGGCATCGCCAGTCACTTTGGCGCTATCAATAGCGACATCCACGGCGGTAACGCCAGGCACGGCTTCAAGGGCTTTACGTGTGCTGCCAACACAATGCATGCAGGAAAGTCCCTGCAATGCCAGTACGGTAGTTTGTGACATGATTCGATTCCTCGCTCAAGTGCGGTGTTTAAAGGTTGACCGCTTGACCTGTTTTCACTAAGAATGAAGGATAAACCTTCCAGCAAGGGGAAGGTCAAGGAGTGAAAATGAATATTAGCGATGTAGCGAAAAAAACCGGTTTAACCAGCAAGGCCATTCGCTTTTATGAAGAGAAAGGGCTGGTGACCGCGCCGATCCGCACCGATAACGGTTACCGCAGCTATAACCCAAAGCACATTGAAGAACTGACGCTGCTGCGCCAGGCTCGGCAGGTGGGGTTTAATCTGGATGAATGCCGTGAGCTGGTGGCGCTGTTTAACGATCCGGCCCGCCATAGCGCCGATGTGAAAGCGCGCACGCTGCAAAAAGTGGCTGATATTGAAAAGCACATTGCCGAACTCGGTGAGATGCGCCAGCGTTTAGTGGCGCTGGCGGATCAGTGTCCGGGCGATGACGGAGCCGAGTGCCCGATCATTAATAATCTGGCGGGTTGTTGTCATAACCACTAACGGGTAATGGCGCGGATCACCAGCGTTATTCCCTCGACGGCGATCACTTCGACCTCGGTACCCACCGCCAGATCTTCACTGGCCTGGGCACGCCAACTGCTATCGCCAATGTTAATGCGCCCCATACCGTTATGCATAGGTTCAGTCAGCGTGGCGCGGGTGCCAATCAACTGGCGGTTGCGCTGGTTCAGCACCTGCGAACCGCTGGAAGCCGCAGCCGGGCGCTGGCGCAGCCAGTACCACCACAGGTAGGCCACTACCACGGTCAGTACGGCAAAAATCACCCCCTGCCATTCCCAGCCCAACTGCGGCAACAGCCAGACGATGGCACCGACCACCACCGCCGATACGCCACTCCACAACAGATAGCCGCTGGCACCGAGCATTTCTGCCGCCAGCAGCAGCCCGCCGAGAGAAAGCCAAAACCAGTGCGGGTTTGCTGCAATTTGTTCGAGCATGATTACTTGCCTTTGTTGTCTTTCAACAGTTCGGCAATGCCACCAATTGAACCAAGCAGGCTGCTGGCGTCCAGCGGCATCATGATGACTTTACTGTTGTTGGCGGAGCCGATTTTCTGCAGCGCATCGGTGTATTTCTGCGCCACAAAGTAGTTCACTGCCTGGATATTGCCGCTGGCGATAGCGTCGGACACCAGTTGAGTGGCTCGCGCCTCTGCTTCAGCGGCACGCTCACGGGCTTCTGCCTGCAGGAACGCCGACTGACGTTCACCCTCTGCCTTGAGGATTTGCGACTGTTTGTCACCTTCGGCACGCAGGATGGCAGCCTGACGCACGCCTTCGGCCTCCAGAATATCGGCACGCTTGGTTCGCTCGGCCTTCATCTGGGCGTTCATTGCCGAGATTAATTCTGCCGGCGGACGTACGTCTCGGATCTCAATGCGGGTGATTTTAATGCCCCACGGATTGGTGGCTTCGTCGACGATATGCAGCAGGCGACTGTTGATGCTGTCACGTTGCGAGAGGATTTCGTCCAGCTCCATGGAACCGAGCACGGTACGGAAGTTGGTCATGGTCAGGTTGACGATCGCCAGCTCAAGATTACTCACTTCATAAGCGGCACGCGCCGGATCGACCACCTGGATAAAACACACCGCATCGATAGCCACGTTGGCGTTATCGCGCGAGATGATTTCCTGTGAAGGGATATCCAGCACCTGCTCCATCATATTAATTTTTCTGCCGATGCGGTCCATAAACGGCACCACCAGGTTTAAACCGGGCATCAGCGTTTTGGTGTAGCGGCCGAAGCGTTCCACCGTCCATTGGAACCCTTGCGGAACAATTTTGACGCCGGCGAAAACGATGATCAGTGCGACGACAATCACGATGGGAATAAGGGTGAACATGGCAAACCTCCTGTCAGACATATGTAAACAGATATTACGCCAGCCGCAGTGTAAAGACTAATAAATCAGGGGCGCTGGGCCATTAACATTCCAAATTGGCATGTTTCCAATAATTTTAATTCATTTCATGACGTTGTCCGTCTTGGCTACAGTAAAAAGCATTGCCGCTTTTCACTTCGAATATTTGTCATTTTTATTTGCGACTATGCTTTTTGAAATGACATCAGTGCCAAGGATTGTTATGGACTCAATCAGTGTTGATGAACTCGCCCCAAAAAAAGATCGTTGGTATCGCATTGTGGAGGAATTACTGTCCGCCGCCGGTATCGCCATCAATGGTAACCGTGCCTGCGATATCAAGGTGCATAACCCGGCGCTGTTTAAACGCATTTTGCAGGAAGGTTCGCTTGGGTTCGGCGAAAGTTATATGGACGGCTGGTGGGACTGCGATCGGTTGGATGGGTTGTTCACCCGCATTTTGCAGGCCGGTGTCGACGAGCGTTTGCCAAAAAATCTGAGCGACATTGCGCGCATTGCCTATACCCGGTTGTTCAACCTTCAGTCACGCAAACGTGCCTGGCAGGTGGGCAAAGAGCATTATGACATTGGCAACGATCTGTTCCGCGCGATGCTCGATCCCTATATGCAATACTCCTGTGGTTACTGGAAGGAGGCCGAAACGCTGGAACAGGCGCAGTTGGCCAAGCTGAAAATGATCTGCGAAAAGCTGCAGTTAAAACCGGGCATGTCGTTGCTGGATATCGGCTGCGGCTGGGGTGGGCTGGCGCAGTATGCGGCGGAAAACTACGGGGTCTCGGTGTACGGTGTGACCATTTCCGCCGAGCAGCAAAAGCTGGCGCAGGAGCGCTGTGCCGGTCTTGAGGTCGAGATCCTGCTGCAGGACTATCGTGATTTGAATCTGCAATTTGACCGCATCGTTTCCGTTGGGATGTTTGAACACGTGGGGCCAAAAAACTACGACACTTATTTCCGTGTTGCCGCGCGTAATCTTAAACCCGATGGCCTGTTCCTGCTGCACACCATTGGTGCCAACCAAACAAATCTTCACGTCGACGCCTGGATAGACAAGTACATCTTCCCCAATGGCTGTCTGCCTTCGGTGCGTCATATCTCCGAAGCCAGCGAAGGGCGTTTTGTGATGGAGGATTGGCACAATATCGGTGCCGATTACGATCGCACGCTGATGGCCTGGTATGAGAATTTCAAACAGGCCTGGCCGATGCTGTCCGAGGGCTATTCTGAACGTTTTGAACGGATGTTTACCTATTACCTGAACGCCTGTGCCGGCGCATTCCGTTCGCGTGATATTCAGCTCTGGCAGGTGTTGTTCAGCCCGAAAGGCGTTGAAGGTGGGGTGCGGGTTTACCGCTGAGAAGAGAAGGGGCGCAGTGATTTGCGCCCCAGACTGTCAGTACAACAGTGAATACAACTGACGACGGTACTTGGCGGCCAGCGCGTCGCCGGTGCCCAGTGCGGCCAGAATATCCATCAGTGTTTTACGCGCGCTGCCGTTGGCGGCGGCGAGATCTTTCTTCAGATGCCCGATCAACAGTTCCAGCGCTTCTTCATTACGCCCAACCTGATGCAGTTGCAGCGCCAGTTGCACGGCCAAGTCGACGTTCTCCGGCTGCTGCTCCACCTGCTGTTGCAACAGCTGAATTTCCGGCGTGTCGGCGGCCTGTTTCAGCAGTTCAATTTGCGCCACCAGGCCCTGATAACGGGTATCTCGATCCTGTAACGGGATAGTCGCCAGCACGGCTTCGGCATCTTCAGTGCGGTTCAGCGCGATCTGGGTTTCTGCCAGTGTCAGGCCGATATCACTACGTTGCTGGCTGGCTTGCCAGGCGTCTTTCAACAGGGGTAGCGCCTCTGCGGCTTTGTCTTCGGCCAGCAGTTCGGTCGCCTGCGCCAGTTTCAGATCTTCTTCCTTCGGCAGGAAACGCTGCAGGAATTCACGGATCATTTCTTCCGGCTGTGGGCCCTGGAAACCGTCGACGGGCTGACCATCTTTGAACAGATACACGGTAGGCAGCGAGCGCAAGCCAAACTGGGCAGCGATGGCCTGTTCTGCGTCACAATCGACCTTTGCCAGCAGGAACTGACCGGCATATTCCGCCGCCAGCTTATCGAGTATCGGGGTGAGTTGCAGACAGTGCTGGCTGCGATCCGACCAGAAGTAGAACACCACCGGCATGGACATTGACTGTTCCAGCGTCTGGTGCAGGTTTGTTTCGTTAATATCAACAACAGCTTGAGCTAGCATGTAATTTTCTCTCTGATCTTGCGGAGCCATTGGCTTTTAGATGGGGGCGGAGCGCCATTCTTCAACCCCGGCGGCCAAATTAACCGTTGCTGCGTAATACCCAGTCCAGACAGCGGCCGGGCAGGATGCGGCGTAAGACGCTCAACGCATGCGCCAGCAAGGTCACCGGGTAACGCAGTTTGGCCCTTGGGCTTTCCAGCGCGTGGCGCAGTTTGGGTAAAATCGCCTCCGGCGGCAGTGTCAGACGCTTGGCAATGCCGGGGTTATGCACCGGTTTATCGCTCTGAGCCTGATTGACGTTCTGGGTAAAGTGGGTGGAGATCGGGCCGGGTTCAATCAGGCTGACCTGAACGCCGGTGCCGTGCAATTCCATTCGCAGCGCGTCGGACCAGGCTTCCAGCGCAAACTTGCTGGCGGCATAGGCACCACGTCCGGCGCTGGACACCAGCCCCATCACCGAACTGGTCTGAATAATGCGCCCTTCACCGTGCGGTAACATCGCCGGCAACAGCAGTTGGGTTAATTGATGGGTACCGAACAGATTGGTGGCGAACTGCCGTTCCAACTGCTGGCGGGAAATGCTGCTCAGCGGGCCGTAAACGCCAAAACCGCCGTTATTGAACAGGCCATACAGGCGGCCTCCAGTCAGTTCGATCACCTGCGCGGCGGCACGTTCGACGCTGGCACTGTCGTCCAGATCCAGCTCAATGCCTTCCAGCCCAAGCTGGAGCATATTCTCTACGTCCTGCGGCTTGCGACAGGCGGCCAGCACCCGGTAGCCACGGTTACGCAGATCCTGCGCGGCAATCAATCCAATCCCGCTGGAACAGCCGGTTATCAACACTGCTTTTTGCATAACTTTACCTAGTGTACAACCCTATTTAGTTAGACTCATGTTTTACTAGAGGTTCCAGGCGTTCCGCCATCCAGGTGGCGATAAACGGTTGGGCATCCTTATTGGGATGCAATCCGTCATCCTGCATCCATTCCGCTTTTACCACCACCTGTTCCATGTAGAACGGCAGCAGTGGAATGTCGAACTGTTTGGCCAGCTGCGGATAAATCGCGCTGAAGGCCTCGGTATAGCGGCGGCCATAGTTGGGGGGAATACGGATTTGCATCAGCAGCGGTTGTGCACCGGCCTGCTGCACCAGCGTGATGATTTGGCTGAGGTCGCGCTGCAGGTCCTGCGCCGGGAAACCGCGCAGGCCATCGTTGGCACCCAGTTCAATCAGTACCCAGCGTGGCTGGTGTTGTTTCAGCAACTCGGGCAGGCGTGCCAGCCCCTGTGCGGCGGTGTCACCGCTGATGCTGGCGTTGACCAGCTGCGGTTCACCCGGTTTTTTCTGCCATTGGTCGGCCAGCAGCGTCGGCCAGGCCTGCGCCACCGGCAAGCGGTAACCGGCACTTAAACTGTCGCCCAATATCAATAAGGTATCGGCGGCGACAGCGCGTAAACTGAATAATCCCAACAGCAAAAGGAAGGGAAGATGCCAGCGGAAAACGTTCTTGAAGTTCATCATCTTAGTAAACACGTTGGTCAGGGTGAGCATCAGCTCTCCATCCTTACCGGAGTCGAGCTGGTTGTCAAACCCGCGCAGACAATTGCCCTGATTGGCGAGTCCGGTTCGGGCAAGTCAACGCTGCTGGGGATCCTCGCCGGGCTGGACGACGGCAGTGAAGGGGAGGTGCATTTGTTGGGCGAGTCACTGACCGCGCTGGATGAAGAGGGCCGTGCCGCCTTGCGCGCCAAAAATGTCGGCTTTGTATTTCAATCATTTATGCTGGTACCGACGCTCAACGCGCTGGAAAACGTACAGTTGCCGGCGTTGCTGCGTGGCGAAAGCGATCGCCAGAGCCGCGAACAGGCAGTGCAACTGTTGGAGCAACTGGGGTTGGGTAAGCGTCTTGACCACTTGCCGGCACAGCTTTCCGGTGGTGAGCAACAGCGCGTAGCACTGGCACGGGCGTTCAGTGGCCGACCACGGGTCCTGTTTGCCGATGAGCCTACCGGCAATCTCGATCGCCAGACTGGTGAACGCATCGCCGATTTACTGTTTTCCCTCAACCGCGATTTTTCCACCACGCTCATTCTGGTCACCCATGACGAAACCCTGGCGGCACGCTGCCAGCGGCGGCTACGCCTGCGTGAAGGCAAGCTGTGGGAGGAAGCATGATCTGGCGCTGGTTTTGGCGCGAGTGGCGTTCGCCGTCACTGCTGATCGTCTGGCTGGCGCTGACGCTGTCGATGGCCTGCGTGCTGGCCTTGGGCAGCATCAGCGACCGTATGGACCAAGGCCTGAGTCAACAGAGCCGCGATTTTATTGCCGGTGATCGGGTGTTGCGCAGCGCCCGGCCGGTACCGGAAGGCTGGCTGCTGGACGCACAGCAACAGGGGCTGAAAGTCAGCCGACAGCTGTCGTTCACCACCATGACCTATGCCGGCGATCGGCCCCAGTTGGCGGATGTAAAAGCCACCGATCTGGCCTATCCGCTGTACGGCAAGCTGGAGACTCGCCCGGCCAACGTCAAACTGGAGCCGGGGAGCGT
This sequence comes from Serratia myotis, assembly GCF_027474885.1. Classification (NCBI taxonomy): domain Bacteria; kingdom Pseudomonadati; phylum Pseudomonadota; class Gammaproteobacteria; order Enterobacterales; family Yersiniaceae; genus Serratia; species Serratia myotis. The sequence continues at coordinate 1,199,329 of NZ_CP099707.1, forward strand.
GCTGGTGGCACCGCGTCTGCTGGCGCTGTTGAACGTGAAGGTAGGAGATAAGCTGGACGTGGGCGATACCCGCTTACGCATCGCCGGAGAAATCATTCAGGAGCCGGATTCCGGCTTCAACCCGTTCCAGACGGCGCCGCGCATCATGATCAATCTGGCCGACGTGGACAAAACCGGGGCAGTGCAGCCGGGCAGCCGCCTGACCTACCGTTATATGTTTGCCGGGACCCCGGAGGATATCCAGCGTTACGAAGCTCGCCTGACGCCGCAGTTGGGGCCTGACCAGCGCTGGTTTGGGCTGCAAGAGTCCGGCAGCGCCCTGGGGAAATCATTGCAGCGCTCTCAGCAGTTCCTGCTGTTGTCGGCGTTACTGACCCTGTTGCTGTCGATTGCCGCCGTGGCGGTGGCGATGAGCCACTATTGCCGCAGCCGTTACGACCTGATCGCGGTGCTGAAAACCCTGGGGGCCGGTCGCAGTGCGTTGCGAAAGCTAATCGTCGGCCAGTGGTTGGCGGTGATCCTGCTGGCGGCGGTGTGTGGCGGCATTATCGGGCTGGGGTTTGAAGCGGTGTTGATCCGCCTGTTGGCACCGGTGTTGCCGGCGGAGTTGCCCGCAGCCGGAGCCTGGCCGTGGTTGTGGGCGATCGGCGCATTGCTGATGATTTCGCTGCTGGTGGGGCTGCGGCCATACCGGCAGTTGCTGGCGACCCAGCCGCTGCGGGTACTGCGTCGTGACGTGGTGGCCAATGTCTGGCCGCTACGCTATTTCCTGCCGGTGACGGCGGTGATAGTGGTGGCGTTGCTGACTGCGCTGATGGGAGCCAGCACGCTGCTGTGGTCGATCCTCGCCGGCATTCTGGTGCTGGCACTGCTGTTGGGCTGTATCGGTTGGGGCAGCCTGCTGTTGCTGCGCCGTATTACGCTTAAAAACCTGGCGCTGCGGCTGGCGGTTAATCGTCTGCTGCATCAGCCCTGGGTCACTGTCAGCCAACTGGCGGCGTTCTCGCTGTCATTTATGCTGTTGGCGTTATTATTGGTGCTGCGTGGCGATCTGCTCGAGCGCTGGCAGCAGCAGTTGCCGCCGGACAGCCCGAACTACTTCCTGTTGAACCTGACCGAAGCGCAGGTGCCTCAGGTGAAAACCTTCCTGCAACAGCATCAAATCAAGCCGGAAACTTATTACCCGATTGTCCGTGTACGCCTGACCGAGATTAACCAGCAGGTGGCGACCGAGCGGGTGCATGAGGACGATCCGGGTGGTGAGGCGGTGAATCGTGAGCTGAACCTGACCTGGCTGGCAGATTTGCCAGCGCACAATCCGCTGCTGGCCGGTAGTTGGCCGCCGAAAGTCGGCGAGGTGTCGATGGATCAGGGCATTGCCGGGCGGCTCAAGATCAAGCTGGGTGATACGCTGACCTTCAGCGGCGATACTCAGTCGTTCAGCGCCAAGGTCACCAGCCTGCGTCAGGTGGATTGGGAAAGCCTGAAGCCGAACTTTTACTTCATCTTCCCGCCGGGTGCGCTGGACGGCCAACCGCAAACCTGGCTCACCAGTTTCCGCTACGACGGGGATGGCCAGATGCTGACCCAGCTTAATCGTCAGTTCCCGACGCTCAGCCTGCTGGACATAGGTTCGATCCTCAAACAGGTGGGTGGCGTACTGCAGCAGGTGAGCCGCGCACTGGAAGTGATGGTGGTGCTGGTGGTGCTCTGTGGCGGCCTGTTGCTGATGGCGCAGGTGCAGGTAGGTATGCGTCAGCGACGTCAGGAACTGGTGGTGTATCGCACGCTGGGTGCCAGCAAGCGCCTGTTGCGCAGCACGCTGTGGTGTGAGTTTGCCCTGCTGGGGCTGGTGGCGGGCATTGCCGCCGCGGTGGGCGCGGAAGCGGCGCTGTGGTTGCTGCAGAGCCAGGTGTTTGACTTCCCATGGGCACCCACGCCGGTATTGTGGTGGGCACTGCCGTTACTCAGCGCGCTGTTGTTGTCACTGTGTGGCGGTTGGCTGGGCGTGCGCTTGCTGCGCGGACAGGCGCTGTTCCGCAGCTACGAGGGTTAACTCAACGTGATATCAGGCCGGCCCAAGTGACAGGGCCGGTCATAACCACAATAAGCACTGCCCCCCACGCGTTCCAGTTCTTCGCTTACCCCCCGTATTTATCCCCAACTCCAGCGCTTTCGGCCAGGGCACTTCGACGTCCTGAGTGTGAAATCGGTTACACTAATGTTCGGTTTACTAAAACAGACATCAAAAATGAGGGTAAAGGGAAGTTACCAATATCGTCATTTCAACTCCACGATCTGGCAAATTATCACATTAAATCAATGTATTTAAGTCTTTTCAGGGTTATGGTTTTGCTTTTTTTGTGATAATTAAATTATGTAATCGTTTCCACTAATGTGATCGCACTCACTTCTCTCCGGCGGATTGCCTCCTATCATAACGGCAACTTAAGAACGTTATCGATTGGAGGCAGTATGAGTACTACCGTCAAAGTGTCGGCGGCTGAGAAAAGCCAAAGCAATGCAGGCATGACTTTTTTCGTCTGTTTTTTAGCCGCACTGGCCGGGCTGCTGTTTGGTCTGGATATCGGCGTTATTGCGGGGGCTCTGCCGTTTATCACTGATTCGTTTCATATGACCAGTTCCCAGCAGGAGTGGGTGGTCAGCTCAATGATGTTTGGGGCCGCGGTCGGTGCCGTGGGCAGCGGTTGGATGAACTTCCGTATCGGGCGTAAATACAGCCTGATGATTGGCGCAGTGCTGTTCGTGCTGGGCTCGTTGTGCTCAGCGGCGGCACCTAACGTTGAAGTCTTGCTGCTGTCGCGTATTCTACTCGGGCTGGCGGTGGGGGTCGCATCCTATACGGCGCCCATTTATCTGTCTGAAATCGCGCCGGAAAAAATTCGCGGCAGCATGATTTCGATGTATCAGCTGATGATTACCATCGGCATTCTGGCGGCCTACCTGTCGGATACCGCATTCAGTTACACCGGCGCCTGGCGTTGGATGCTGGGGGTGATTACCATTCCAGCCGTACTGCTGCTGGTCGGGGTGTTTTTCCTGCCGGATAGTCCACGCTGGCTGGCTTCGCGTAACCGTCATGAACAGGCGCGTCAGGTCTTGGAGAAACTGCGTGATAGCAGTGCTCAGGCGCAGCATGAACTGAACGAAATTCGTGAAAGCCTCAAGCTGAAACAAAGCGGCTGGTCACTGTTTAAAGACAATAAGAACTTCCGCCGTGCCGTTTTTCTCGGCGTCCTGCTACAGGTGATGCAACAGTTCACCGGCATGAACGTTATCATGTATTACGCACCGAAGATCTTTGGTCTGGCGGGCTTTGCCAGTACCGCCCAGCAGATGTGGGGGACGGTGATTGTGGGTTTGGTCAACGTACTGGCCACCTTTATCGCCATTGGCCTGGTTGACCGCTGGGGCCGCAAACCGACGCTGACGCTGGGCTTCATCGTCATGGCAGTGGGCATGGGGGCGCTGGGGACGATGATGCATGTGGGGATGAATTCACCGACCGAGCAATACTTCGCCATTATCATGCTGCTGATGTTTATTGTCGGTTTTGCCATGAGTGCCGGTCCGCTGATTTGGGTGCTGTGTTCCGAGATCCAACCGCTGAAAGGTCGTGACTTTGGCATCACCTGTTCCACCGCCACCAACTGGATCGCCAATATGATCGTCGGGGCGACGTTCCTGACCATGCTGAATTCGCTGGGCAGCGCTTACACCTTCTGGGTCTACGCGGCGCTCAATCTGGTGTTTATCTTCATCACGCTGGCGTTGATCCCGGAAACGAAAAATATCTCTCTGGAACATATCGAACGCAATCTGATGGCCGGCAAACCGTTACGCAACATTGGTTCACGCTGAGCGGTTAACCAGGCACACGAGACCCGCTGATACGGCGGGTTTTCGCTCCTGATACTGAATAAGGGGAAGTGAAGTTATGACGATTCTGGTAACCGGCGGCGCGGGCTACATTGGTTCACATACGGTACTGGCGCTGCTGGAACGTGGTGAAGATGTGGTGGTGCTGGATAATTTGGTCAATGCGTCCGAAGAGTCTTTACGGCGCGTGGAACAACTGACGGGCAAAGCCGCGACGTTCTATCAGGGAGATGTGCAGGATGCCGGTTGCCTGAAGCGCATCTTTGAGGAAAACAAAGTTGCCTCGGTGATCCACTTTGCCGGCCTGAAGGCGGTGGGGGAATCTACCCAAAAACCGCTGGAGTATTATCAGAACAACGTGGCGGGGACGCTGGTGTTGCTGGAGGCGATGCGCGAGGCGGGAGTCCATCAGTTTATCTTCAGCTCCTCCGCCACGGTGTACGGAGAACATGCCCCGGTGCCTTACCGGGAAGATATGCCGATCGGTGGCACCACCAGTCCCTACGGTACTTCCAAATGGATGGTCGAACAGATCCTGCAGGATTTTGCCAGGGCCGAACCGGCATTTTCGATTATCGCGCTGCGCTACTTTAATCCGGTGGGTGCCCACGAATCTGGCCTGATTGGTGAAGATCCGAGCGGCATCCCCAATAACCTGCTGCCTTATATCGCGCAGGTGGCGATTGGCCAGCGGGAAACCCTGAGCGTGTTCGGTGGCGACTACCCGACCAAAGACGGCACGGGCGTGCGTGATTATATCCACGTGATGGACGTGGCGCAGGGCCATCTGGCGGCGATGGATCATTTAGCTAAGATCGTCGGTTTTAAAGCCTATAACCTCGGTTCCGGGGTCGGCTACTCGGTGCTGGAAATGGTGCAGGCGTTTGAAAAGGCCTCGGGCGTTGCCATTCCTTATCAGATCCTACCGCGCCGCGCAGGCGACTTGCCTGCCTTCTGGGCCGATGCCGGGCTGGCGAAACAGGAACTGGGTTGGCAGGTGCAACGCGGGCTAGACGTGATGATGCGCGATACCTGGAACTGGCAGAGTAAAAATCCGCAGGGCTATCGCCGCTAGCTTCTCATCGGCAATAAAAAAGGGTTCAGCTCTATGAGTTGAACCCTTTGTTTTTGGCGCGGCGTAATACTTAAGCCAGCTTTTGCTGTGCCCAGGCCAGACCGCTTTGGTATTCGGTTGGTAGCAAAGGTGCCAGTGCCTGTAACGTCTGCTGCAATGCAGAGGCGTCAGGATCGTTCAGGTTCAGGTGCCCGACCTTACGGCCTTCACGCACCTCTTTCTCGTACCAGTGCAGATGCACCAGCGGCAGCGCCAGCCACTGCGGATCCACTGCGGTACCGATCAGGTTGACCATCACCGACGGGGTGCTCACTACCGGCTTCGGCAGCGGCAGGGCGAGAATAGCGCGCAGATGCAGTTCGAACTGGCTGATGGAAGCACCGTTCTGCGTCCAGTGACCGCTGTTGTGCACCCGGGGGGCCAGCTCGTTAATCAACAGACGATCGCCAACGATAAAGCACTCCATCGCCATTACGCCGATGTAGTTTAGCTCATCAAGGATGGCCGTCAGCATTTGCTCCGCCTGCTGTTGCAGCGCAGGGTTGGGCTGCGGTAATGCCACGCTGGTGCGCAGAATGCCTTCTTCATGCAGGTTATGGGTCAGCGGATAGAACACCGATTGGCCATCATGCCCGCGTGCACCGACCAGCGAGACCTCACCGGAGAAGTTAATGCCCTGTTCGACGATACATTCGCCATAGGCATCGGCCGGCAGTTCGGTTTCCTGGCCTGGACGCAGACGCCATTGGCCGCGGCCGTCGTACCCGCCAACGCGGCGTTTAACGATCGCCAGTTCGCCAAGGGCAGCAAACACCTGTGGCCATTCGGCGGCATCGGCCAGCAACTGCCACGGCGCGGTGGCCAGGCCAAGCTGATCGAGCAACTGTTTTTGCGTCAGGCGGTCCGCCAGACGTGGGAAGATATCGCGGTTGACGAAGCTGTTATGGGTCGCCAGTTCGCGCGTCAGCGCGGTTTCCGGCCAGCGTTCGATTTCAGCGGTGATCACGCTGTTCTGGTAGGGCACGGCTTCCGGTTCGGCGTCGAGGCCAACCGGATACACGGCGATGCCCAGCGGCTCACCGGCCTGGCGTAACATGCGCCCTAACTGGCCGTTGCCCAGTACGCAAACCGGCTTCATGCTTCCTCCCGCGGATCCGGGTTGTTCAGCACGTCGTCAGTCTGTGCCTGACGCCAGTCGGCCAGGCGTTGTGCCAGCGCGGTGTCGTGCAGCGCCAGAATTTGCGCCGCCAGCAGTGCGGCATTGGCAGCACCCGCTTTGCCGATCGCCAAAGTACCGACGGGAATGCCACGCGGCATTTGCACGATCGAATACAGGCTGTCTACACCGCTTAGGGCGGCGCTTTGGACCGGAACACCCAGCACTGGAACCAGCGTTTTCGCCGCCAGCATGCCTGGCAGATGCGCAGCACCGCCCGCACCGGCAATGATCACGTCAAAACCGTTTGCCGTCGCCTGTTCGGCGAAGCTGAACAGCTTGTCTGGCGTGCGATGAGCGGAAACGACTTCGACATGGAACGGGACATCGAGCGAGGTCAGGACGTCGGCCGCAAACTGCATGGTGGCCCAGTCACTTTTCGATCCCATTACAATTGCGATTTTGACCCCAGCGTGGGTGGCTGAAGCGGCGTTGGCTCCCATGGGTGTAAGGCTCCTGTGATTGTACAAACGACGGCCGGTTGCCTGCGGCGGGAGGCCGAATGAGGGCGTAGAGCATACCATGAGCGCACGGCGAGGAAAACGGTTGCGTCGCCGGTTTTCATCGTCAAAAGGGTGAATTTTTTTACCTGTGCGACAAGTCAGGAACTTAGAATGGGAACTGGATCAGTTCGACGGCGTCGGCGCTGACTTTGATCATCGAGCCTTCGACGTGCCAGGCACCCAGCACCGCGCGGTGGGCCTTGCCGTTGCTCAATGCCAATTCATGCACCGCCGGGCGGTGAGTGTGGCCGTGGATCATCCAGTGAACCTGGTGGCGCAGCATTGCCTGCTCAACCGCTTGCGGGTTGACGTCCATAATCGATTCCGACTTGTACTGGTTGCTCTGCTGGCTGCGGGCCCGCATTTTGGCAGCGATCTTCAGTCGCCAGCGTAGCGGCATCGCCAGAAACAGTTTTTGGATCAGGGGATTGTGCACTTTGCGACGGAACTGTTGGTAGGCCTGATCGTCGGTACACAGCGTGTCGCCATGCAGGATCAGGATTTTTCGGCCATACAGATCCAGCACTTTTTCTTCCGGCAGCAGTTGCATGCCGCTGGCGCGGGCAAAGCGTTTGCCGACCAGAAAATCACGGTTGCCGTGGATAAAGTAGCAGGGGACGCCAGTCTGTTGCAGCGCCTTCAGGGCCGCGGCGATTTCGCCGTGCAGCGGCTCGGGATCGTCATCACCGATCCAGGCTTCAAACAGGTCGCCAAGAATGTACAGGGCGTCGGCGTGGGGAGCATCTTGCCGCAAAAAACGCAGAAAACCGGCAGTGATTGCCGGTTCCTGTGCGCTTAAATGCAGATCTGCGATGAACAGCGTGTTCATGCAGCCGCGATTACTCGCTGACGGTAACGCTAGTGACGATCACGTCTTCTACCGGTACGTCCTGGTGCATGCCGCTACGGCCAGTTTTCACCGCTTTGATCTTGTTAACCACGTCCATGCCTTCAGACACTTCAGCAAATACGCAGTAGCCCCAGCCCTGCGCGTTTTCGCCGCGGAAGTTCAGGAAGTCGTTGTCAGCCACGTTGATGAAGAACTGTGCGGTCGCAGAGTGTGGATCGTTGGTACGAGCCATTGCCAGGGTGCCGATGGTGTTTTTCAGACCGTTGTTGGCTTCGTTCTTGATGGTCGCTTTGGTGTCTTTCTGGGTCATGCCAGGTTCGAAACCGCCGCCCTGAACCATAAAGCCATTGATAACACGGTGGAAAATGGTGTTATCGTAGAAACCTGCACGGCAATAGTTCAGGAAGTTTTCAACGGTAACCGGCGCTTTGTCAGCAAAGGTGTTGATAACGATATCGCCGTGATTAGTGTGGAAAGTAACCATAGTTTTAGTCCTAACAAGATGAATTGAGATGTCACAGGGATCGAGTGAACAATCAGACCGCCGTTATAACATATCTCCTTTAATCAGTCAGCAGCGGCTAAACCGCATGCCGACTGTGGTAAAACGACAGTTGTTATATTATAACGTTGAAGGCGATCGCTGATTTCTCACCGTTTTCCACCTCTCAGCTTAGCAAACCGCGGCCTTAACCTTGCATTAGATCAGGCTTCGGGTTTCAATACGCTGCTGGGTGAATCGCCTAATTACTATTTTTGTTATCACGCACACCACGGAATGTCCCGATGCTAAAGATTTTTAATACCCTGAGTCGTCAAAAAGAGGAATTTAAACCCATTCATGCCGGTAAAGTGGGCATGTACGTGTGCGGGGTAACCATCTATGACCTGTGTCATATCGGCCACGGGCGTACCTTTGTTGCTTTCGACGTAGTGGCGCGTTATTTACGCTACCTCGGCTATTCGCTGAACTACGTGCGTAACGTTACCGACGTTGACGATAAAATTATCCGCCGCGCGACAGAGAATGGCGAAAGCTGCGATCAACTGACCACGCGCATGCTGGCAGAGATGCACGCCGATTTCGACTCCCTGCTGATTGAACGCCCGGACATCGAACCGCGTGCTACCCAGCATATTGCCGAGATCATTGAGATCACCCAGCGCCTGATCGATCGCGATCACGCTTATGTGGCCAGCAACGGCGATGTGATGTTCTCCATCGACAGCGATCCACAATATGGCTTGTTGTCACGCCAGGATCTGGATCAGTTGCAGGCCGGTGCACGCGTAGAAATCGACGACGTGAAACGCAACCCGATGGATTTCGTGCTGTGGAAAATGTCCAAGCCGGGCGAACCGAGCTGGGAATCGCCATGGGGCGCAGGCCGTCCGGGTTGGCACATTGAATGTTCTGCCATGAACTGCAAGCAGTTGGGCACTCATTTTGACATCCACGGCGGCGGTTCCGATCTGATGTTCCCGCACCACGAGAACGAAATTGCCCAGTCGAGCTGTGCGCACGATGGCCCGTACGTCAACTACTGGATGCACTCCGGTATGGTGATGATCGACAAAGAAAAAATGTCGAAATCGCTGGATAACTTCTTCACCATCCGCGACGTGCTGGGCTACTACGACGCCGAAACCGTGCGTTACTTCCTGATGTCTGGCCACTATCGTAGCCAACTGAACTACAGCGAAGAGAACCTGAAGCAGGCGCGTACTGCCCTGGAACGTCTGTACACCGCGCTGCGTGGTACCGACGTCAACGCTCAACCGGCCGGTGGCGAAGTGTTCGAAGCCCGCTTCCGCGAGGCAATGGATGACGACTTCAATACGCCAGAAGCTTACTCAGCGCTGTTTGATTTGGCGCGTGAGGTTAACCGCCTGAAGGCTGAAGATCTGACGGCAGCCAACGGGCTGGCGGCGGAACTGCGCAAGCTGGCGAAGGTGTTGGGCTTGTTGCAGCAAGAACCGGAGCTGTTCCTGCAGGGCGGCGCACAGGCTGATGACGGTGAAGTGGCGGAGATCGAAGCCTTGATCAAACAGCGCAACGACGCGCGCAAAGCTAAAGATTGGGCGCTGGCGGATGCCGCGCGCGACCGCTTGAACGAGATGAACATCGTGCTGGAAGATGGCCCACAGGGGACCACCTGGCGCCGTAAGTAATTCGCTTTAGGCTGACAAACAAAAAAGGCGCTGAGTTAACCCTCAGCGCCTTTTTCTATGGAGCACGGCTTACGGCTTAACGACAACTTTGCCGCCGTTATACTCGACTACCTGATCGGCAACGATTTTGCAGCGCTTACGCGTTTCTACTTTGCCGTTCACTTTCACCTGCCCATCGGCGATGACTTCTTTGGCGCCGCCGCCGCTTTCACACCAGCCCTGGAATTTGAGCAGGTCGCACAGTTCGACGTGCGGGTGATTATCCAGATTAAAAGTTTCCATACTGCCTTACTTATTTAGGTTGAACGTCGTGATAAACCTCGCAGGCCTGCAAGGTATTTTGGATCAGTGTAGCAACGGTCATTGGACCAACGCCACCCGGAACCGGAGTAATGTAGGCTGCGCGCTCGCTGGCGGCTTCAAAATCTACGTCGCCGACTACTTTACCACTTTCCAGGCGGTTAATGCCGACATCCACCACGATCGCGCCCGGTTTGATCCAATCACCCGGAATAAAGCCCGGTTTACCGACCGCAACCACCAGCAGATCGGCGTTTTCAACGTGATGACGCAGATTTTTGGTGAACCGGTGGGTCACGGTGGTGGTGCAACCGGCCAGCAGCAGCTCCATGCTCATCGGGCGGCCGACGATGTTGGACGCGCCAACCACGACAGCATTCAGGCCATAGGTATCGATGTTATAACGCTCGAGCAGGGTGACGATGCCGCGTGGGGTGCAGGGACGCAGTTTAGGCGAGCGCTGGCACAGGCGACCGACGTTGTACGGATGGAAACCGTCGACGTCTTTATCCGGATGAATACGTTCCAGCACTTTGACGTTATCGATGCCGGCAGGCAGCGGCAACTGCACTAAAATACCGTCGATCTCGCCGTCGGTATTCAGTTGATCGATCAGCGCCAGCAGTTCTGCCTCACTGGTGGTGGCAGGCAAATCATAGGAGCGGGAGAGGAAACCCACTTCATCACAGGCGCGGCGTTTGCTGGCGACATAAATCTGTGAGGCCGGGTTTTCGCCAACCAGTACGACTGCCAGGCCCGGCGCGCGTTTACCTGCAGCCAGACGTTGTTTAACTTGCTCAGCCACTTCGTTTCTAACCTGCTGCGCAATCGTTTTACCATCAATAATCTTTGCTGACATCAGTGAGGAAATCCATCAATTAAGAAAAGCGGGGATGGTGCTATTTTGTCAGAAGCGGAGCGTGCTGTCAGGCGCTGAATCGTGTTCGACGCCGTTTGCCTGGCATGATTTACGTTTTTTTATGCCAACAGAATGATCCGCTACACCTTTTTACTGCCCGGTACCGAGCCGAACTCAAGATAAATAACGATGTTAACTTCATAGCGATATCTGTAATGGCTGAAAAAACACCATAAAGCACGGCTACAGCCGTAACGTCATGAAAAGGCATTGACTCAGTAACCCCTGACCGTATAATCCCCTCCCGCAACCCTCGGTTGCCGCATCCCAATGCGCCCTTAGCTCAGTTGGATAGAGCAACGGCCTTCTAAGCCGTAGGTCACAGGTTCGAGCCCTGTAGGGCGTACCATTTAGATTCAACGAATTAAGCTTCTTCCTCAACAGCTACATTTTCCAAAAGTGCCAGATTAGTGACATTGTCCGCCAAGATTTCGTCAATTTTTTCTCGTATGTTCGGTTAAATGATATGGGGAAACGGGGCAGCTCTCCAAAAGTAGCAATCAGTAGACCTGAAACTGGGGGACGGAAAAGTCTGGGAATATCCCCCCAAAAAAGAAGATCAGGGACGCAAGTAATGTTTCAAAAAAGTCACCCCATCTTTTAATCCAGCCATGCCTGCCGGATGGGTGGTGGTATCTTTAAAGAATTGAATAAAGCCATGCTCAGCATTTTTATACACGTTAACCAGGGTTGTTACTCCCGCATGGTTTAAAACATCGCCCAACTGTATACATCCATCGTAAAGTGGATCATTGTCACCTACGGATATAAGTGTCGGGGAAAGGTGATGGTGATTTCCATATAATGGTGAAACGAGCGGATCGTTTATTGCCATCCCTTCAGGGAGGTAACAACTTGCCACAAATTTCATAATGTCAGTAGTTGGGAAATTAGTCTCACCAAATGCGGCGAAGGATGGTGTGTCAAAATCGAAACTGGCACTGGGATACATCAACCACTGTGCACAAATGGGAGGGCCTTTACGATCACGGGTGAGGGCATTCACCACTATAGCTATTGTCGCTCCCGCGCTGTCGCCGGTTACTGCAATAGCATTGCGGTCGATCTGCAACGTCTCTGCCTGCTGATGTAACCATTGTAAGGCTGCATAGCTATCTTCAATCCCTATTGGGGCGGGAAACTCTGGGGCTAGACGGTAGTCAATTGCCAGCACGACAGCACCGAATTTATTGGCCAGGGCGCGGCAAAGTACATCATGAGTATCTAAATCGCCCGAGACCCAGCCACCACCATGAATAAACAGAATTGCAGGTTTAAGTGTGTTTTCTTTTTGTGCAGGGACATACAATCGTGCAGGCATATCATATTCAGGTGAGGTGGGAATAACTATTTCTGACAGGGTTTCTACCCAATCTGGCTCACCGGCAGTCGGGATCAGTTGACGATAATCACTCCGCATTTCTAAAACTCGTTCGATTTTCTTGTCCATTAAATGGCTACTCCTGTCCGTTTATCGAAACGTCCCTAAAAAAGGAATGTTGTCTTTTGCCGATTATTTTTTCCCTACCTGAAATGCTGCCACATCGGTTCTGTTCTGGATAACCCACTCACCACTGGCACGGAATGATGCCGCAGAGGCATAAGTATCTTCCATGAACTGAAAATATACGATTTTACTGTTTTCTACTTTAGCCCTGATCGAAAAGGGGGAGGTAAACTGGTGGCCCAGAGCGACAGAGGTGTAAGTAAATTGCCCAAATACGGCCACTGTATCGCCCTCTGCAAGGATATCAGTGATATCAAAGGCATCAACATTCCAGTAGGTCCCAACATTGACGAAGGTATCAATATACACTTGACGCCCTTGGGAGGTACCCGCCCAAGGCTCAATCTGTTTTAACTCAGGGTTGTTAAAATTGAGCGAGACATAGGTAGCATTAATATCTACTAATTGATTAGCGGCATTTTCAACTTTATCCTTAGCGGTATTTTCTAAGAATGCCTTTACAATATCTTTGGGTTGTCGCGTTTTTAATGCTTGTTCAATCGACATGATATCTCCTTCGTTAATATTTTTGGTCCAGGTTTGAGAAACTGTGCAGATTCACGTTTGGACTCTGCGCTGAAATTCTTTCTTTTTACTGGGTCACCTTGCGTTGTTCTGAGGTGAGATATGACCCCAGTTAAGCTGCTCAAATTCAGTAAACCACTGCATTCTGGCACGATAGAGGGCACTGTAGTGCCCTCTGTTTCATCTGTCTCACTCATATGCGATATGAGGAAATTTGCAGCGAGTATTACTTACATATCTTTCTAATTTACTGATATTTATCGAGATTTGTCTCTGGGCCATCCTTGACGACAGCCTGGGCTTTACTAAAGCTTTCCATCAGGCACTTGTACTCAGGGCACACATGCTCAGAAAGTATTTCAGCAAAGCGTGAACCTTCAGCACGGTTCCAGGTTCGCATTAACTCAGCAACGATAGCGAAGGTGTCAGTAGGGATCGCGCCAGCTTGCGTGACTCGAGCGATAGTGGTGTCAGTTGCCAACTTACTCCAGTTTCCTGAAGCATCGACGACACAATAAACATTGTAGCCCTCTTGTCTCGCACTCACCGCAGGGAAGGCCATACAAACGCTTGTAAGCGTGCCGGCGATGATCAGTGTCTTCCGACCCGTCTTCTTAATCTCTTCCACAAATAAAGGATTGTCCCACGTGTTTATCTGCCCGGTGCGCGGCACATATACTGCATGGGGTGCATACTGATGTATTTCTGGGATCAGTGGGCCATTGGGACCATCTGGTACAGAAGCAGTAGTGATCACCGGAATATTCAGCAATGTTGCTGTCTTCGCGATCGCTGTAACGTAATTGCGAAGATCGGGAATGGATACGTCACGAACCGTATTGAACAGCCCACTCTGGTGATCGATAAGTAAAATAACCGAATCATCTGGGTCTAGCATTCCATTGGTAGCAGCCATATTGTTCCTCTTAATATCCAATTTTTACGACGATGTACATCACCAGTTCGGTGAAAGTACTTGAGTCGGGCAATGATAAAATATATCTTGCACATCCAAACCACAACTACTTACATTTATGTTACTAGTTTCCAAAATGATACTGAGAACCTGAAATGTCTATAGCTAATAAAAAGGCAAGCTGCCCCGTCGAAATCACGTTGAAAGTCATTGGGGGGAAGTGGAAGGTACTGATCATTCATTTTCTTCTCGAGGGTACCAAAAGATTTGGTGAGCTGACGCGATGCCTTGGACCCATATCGCCAAAAATTCTCGCTCAGCAACTGCGTGAATTAGAGGAGGATGGTCTCGTCGTTAGAAAGGATTTTGGGGAAATACCTCCGAGGGTTGAGTACGCGATGTCTTCGCTTGGTAACACCCTCTCACCTATCCTGTATGCAATGGCGGACTGGGCCGATTTTTTTGAAGCCAGGCAAGAAACTGAAAAGCCAGAAATGGATATATGATGAAGAAGAGGTTGTTCTGTGGGTATGGAATGATTTTCGCAAATTTCAGCAGGGAAAAGTCATTTCCAGCTATAGAATGAAATTCTTGAAAAATTATTCCTCCCTGGCATTAACAGCCTGATTTACACCTTTCACCACTCTGAATGATACCTTTCCCTGCGCGCTGTTCTCGACTGTGGGATGATGCTCTGGACAGTGAATAGGTATTTCCTCTGAGCCTGGATAATGCCTGGAATAAGAGAAGAACTCATCATTGTTGCATGCATAACATATTGGGATGCTTACATTTTAAATTAAGATGTGGGCTGTATTTATTAGTTGAGCATTATGAGATAAAGATTATTGATGTGCTCAATCTGACTCACACGATCAGTTAAATGATTCAGTGCCAAGTGCAGAGATCTCTGCATCCCTTTCTATACTTTCATTGTCAGCTCGTAGAATACCCAAAGGGGATCCTCACGAGAGAGGATAAATGCGGAGAGGATCCTCCGCATTCGGCTACAGCTCAAAAGTTAAGCGCCGCTTTTACCAGCAGACAAAACCGCCATCGACGACCAGATCAACACCGGTACAGAACGACGCGGCATCACTGGCGAGGAAGAGTGCCGGGCCAGCCATCTCCTCCACTTTTGCCATTCGCTGAATCGGCGTCTGGCTTTCAAATTCGCGGGTCTGATGGATCATCTCAGGGCGTGTGTTCATTGGCGTGGCGGTGTATCCCGGGCTGATGGAGTTGACGCGGATCCCTTTGCTGACCCATTCCATTGCGAGGCTTTTGGATAGGTGAATAACACCCGCTTTGGAGCTGTTGTAATGTGCCTGCTCAAGACCGCGATTAACAATAATGCCGGACATGGAGGCAATATTAATAATCGAGCCACCGCCTAATTCCTGCATCAGTTCGGCTTCCGCTTTACAGGAGTTCCACACGCCGGTGAGGTTAATATCGATAACCCGCTGCCATTGTTCGGTTTCCATCTCAAGTGCCGGGTTGGCGTTGGCGATACCGGCCGCGTTAACGGCGATATTGAGGCGGCCGAAGCGGCTTTTGGCCAAGGCGACGCCAGCACGCAGATCGCTGAGTTGACGCACGTCCCCGGTATAAAAGCAGGCCTGCCCGCCAATCGATTCGATATTTTTAACGGTTTCGGCAAGGCCACCGTCTTCGCGTAGATCAAAACAAACCACCCGAGCGCCCGCGCTGGCGAGTCCGTAAGCAATCATCTGACCGATGCCGCTGCCTGCACCGGTCACGAAGGCCACGCGGTCCTGCAGACTAAACAGCTGTTGAGAAAAATTTTTTGTGATCATAGCCATCACTCTCTGAATTAATATCCCGTGGCGCAATACGGCGTAAACCGACGGGTAGGAGTATCCCGGGCTACGACTAACGCCTTCTGGGCCACTATTCTGGTTTTGTCGTCCCTGACGGGCATTACGACATAATCAGGCCGCCGTCGATGTTGATGGTTTGCCCGGTAAGGTAGCGTGCATCGTCGGATGCGAGGAAGGCCACCAGTCCGGCGACATCTTCCGGCTTACCCGCGCGCTTCATCGGAATACCTTCGACCCATTCCGCCATCAGTTCACCTTTGCCATAGCGTTTTTGTTCGGTACTCAGGGCCTCACCCCACACTCGGTCGTTGTAATCCCACATTTCGCTTTCGATAATGCCTGGGCAGAAGGCGTTGACGGTGATATTCCACGGCGCCAGTTCGTGGGCCAGGCTTTGCGTAATGCCTATAACGCCCATTTTGCTGGCAGCGTAATGTGGAGTGTAGATAAAGCCCTGACGACCCTGGCCTGAAGAGGTATTAATCAGGCTGCCGTGCTTTTGTTTCACCATGTATTTGGCGGCCTCGCGGCAGCAGAGCCAGACGCCGGTGGTGTTAACCGCCAGCACTTTCTCAAAATCAGATTTCGGCATGCGATCGTAATAATCGATGGTGATCACGCCAGCGTTCTGGATAGAAACATCGATAGTGCCGAAACGGGCTGCGGCTTGCTCGTACAACGATTGCACCTGCGCTTCATCAGTGACATCGACCTGCAATGACAGGATCTCGGCCTGGTAACTTTTGCGCAAGGTTTCTGCCGTTTCGTGAACACGCTCGGCGTTGGAGACCATCACCAGGTTTGCGCCATCGCGAGCAAAGCGCTCAGCAATACCAGCACCAATCCCACGGCATGCGCCGGTGATAACGACCGTTTTGTTATGGAAATTTCTTTGCATGTTTTTTCCCTTGTATAGGCCGGACGCAAGCGCGTGCGGCGGGGTAATGAAAGCGTATTAACTGGCGGCCTGGGCCGTGGCAAGTTTTTCCTCATGGCGACGCATCAGGATGACTTTGTTCTGTAATTTCTGCTGGAATTGGTCGACGACGACGGCGGTGACAATAACCACGCCCTTAATGACCATTTGCCAGAAATCGCTGACTCCCATCATCACCATGCCGTCAGCAAGGAAGACGATGACGAAAGCACCAATAATTGAGCCCGTAACCCGCCCACGCCCACCTGCCAGCGCGGTTCCGCCCAGCACGGTGGCACCGATGGCGTCCATTTCGAACATATTGCCGGTCATTGGATGGGCCGTTTGCAGCTGTGAAGCGACGATCAGGCCAACAAATGCGGAGCACAGGCCGGAGAAGGCGTAAACGAATATTTTTGCTTTAACGATCGGGACACCCGCCAGACGAGCAGCGGATTCGTTACCACCAATAGCGTAGATATAGCGGCCAAGTGGCGTTTTGGTCGTCAGCCAGTAACCCAGCAGCAGGAAACCAATCATCAACCAGATAGGCAGATAAATACCCATCAGCGTACCGGAGCCCAGAGTAGCGAAACCGGTATTGCCCAGCGCTTCTATACCGTTGAGGTTGGGGTAGGTGCTGCCGTCGTTGAACAGCAAGGCAGAGCCCCTGGCGACATACATCATGCCCAGCGTACAGATAAAGGGTGCCACGCCGAAACGGGTGATCACGGCACCGTTAATAAAGCCAACAACGATGCCGAAAATGGCCACGCAAAGAATAACTTCGGGGACGTTGAAGAAGATGACGCTGCCGTTCCATAAGGGCAGGCCGTTGGTCAATAATGCCCCGGCGACCATTCCGCAGATCCCGGCGACGGCACCGACAGAAAGGTCGATCCCTCCGGTCAGGATTACCAGCGTCATGCCGATGGCCAGCAGGCCGGTGATGGCCACGTGCTGAGTCATAATCAGCAAGTTAGATGTGGTCAGGAAATTCGGTACCATCACGCTGAAGAACGCGATAACCAGCAGCAGAGCGATAAAGGTTCTGGCCTTCAGCAGGTACATATAAATCATATATTTCTGGTTCATGATGGATTCCAGCCTGATTAATCTTGAGGTGTTGAAGCCGCGATTAATTTTTCGCGGGTAACCGCATGACGCGGTAAATCGGCGGTAATTCGGCCATCGGCCATCACCAAAATTCGATCCGCCAGCGCCATGACTTCATCCAGTTCCGATGAAGAGAACATCACTGCCAGACCCTGTTGGGCCATTTTGCCTATCAGGTGATAAACGTCAGTTTTGGCACCGACGTCGATACCGCGAGTGGGTTCATCGAGAAAAACAACCTGTGGACGTGTCATTAGGGCTTTGCCTAACACCACTTTTTGTTGATTGCCACCGCTTAAGGACGTAATCGGCAGTTCAGGGTCGCTGACTTTGATAGCGAGCTCGCGGATCATCTCTTTGACGCTGGCGTGTTCTTTTTGCGGGTTGAGCCATTTCCATGCCTGGCGAAAACCTTTCAGGCTAAAATCCGATAAGGTCATATTCGATTGAATCGACATAATCTGTACCACGCCTTCGCCCTGTCGGTCCTCGGGAACTAACGCCAGGCCTTTTTTAAGTCGGGCCTGAAACTGGGCTTTGCCAATATTTTCGCCATTAAGATGGACGCTGCCCTTCTGGCAAGGCATCAGTCCTATCAGACCTTTAAACAGCTCCGTGCGCCCGGCACCCAGCAGACCGTAAATACCGATCACTTCCCCTTTACTCAGCGTGAAGCTCACATCGTTGAGCTTATATCCGCCGCTGTGGTGTAGCGCTGTCAGACCTTCAACGGCAAGTACCGTCTCGCCTTTCTGCGCGGGCTGATAGTCGAAATGTTTTTTCTTATCACCGACCATCTGTTCGATAATCCAGGGAATGCTGGCATCGCTGACATTACGTTCACTGATAAAGCGTCCATCGCGGAAAATGGTAATGTGATCGCCAATTTCCATCAGTTCTTCCAGTCGATGGGAAATATAAATAATGGTGACGCCGCGACGTTTAAGCTGCTCAATAACGTTAAACAGGATTTTAACTTCCGACTGGCTTAGTGCAGAAGTAGGTTCATCCATGATTAGTACGCGAGTGTCCTTCGACAGTGCACGTGCAATTTCGACCAACTGCTGGTGGCCGATACCTAATTCACCAAGTTGCGTATAGGGATCGACATTGAGCTCCAGTCTTTCCAGTAATTTTTTGGCTAACTCATATTGATATTTTTCGTTGATTTTCCCTTTCTGAAAAAACTCGTTAGCCATGAAGATATTATCCATGATGTTCATGTTCGGGAATAAATTTAATTCCTGAAAAATGATGCTGATTCCCTTCTTTTCGGCCTGGTGAGTCGAGCTAAGGGAAACCGGGGTACCATCAAGAATAATTTGACCGGAGGAAGGGGTTTCAACGCCAGCAAGCATTTTCATCATGGTGGATTTACCCGCACCATTCTCTCCGATCAGAACGTTTACTTTATTTCGATAGACCCGGTAGCTCACGTTATCTAAGGCCACGACCCCTGGATAGACGCGGGATAACTCACGGGTTTCGATAATAACTTCAGATTCGACTGGTTGGGGAGTGACGAGTTCTTGCTGTGGCATTTTATTTCCCTCCCAAACGAACAATTTTCGCTGGCGTAATATCAGGAATGGTTTGCGGAATATCCCAGGCCGAGAATACGCCATACACTTGCGTAGCTTCGCCCGTTTTAACTTGTGCCGCTTGAATCATTTTTACCGCATGTTCGTTAATGGCCTGGCCATATTCGCCAAACAGAACCTGGTCGTTAAAGTCCTGATAACTGGTACCCTGGTAGGCGTCGCGTAACAGCGTGCCGCGCAGCGTTGGGCCAATTTGCACCACAACATTGCTGCCGCCGGTATCCTGAATCGTCATTTTTCCGCTACGGGAAGTCGAGTCAATATGGGTGATATTGCCTTCAACCTTGACGTAAAAAATGCACGGATTCTCATCCTGAGCGCGATAGCCTAATGTTTTGCAAGCGCTATCAATATCTTTAGCCGCGCGTAAGGCTGTCATTAACTCGGCAACGGGACGGGCCTGAGAAACGATCTGTGGAACCACTTTGTCTTGCCACGTCTGATCGATATTCGCCATATGCGGATTGGGCGGGGATTTAAGATCGGCCAGCTCTTGCTGAGAGACTATACGACAGCCTCCAAGCGCAAGAACGGCCAGTGCCAGCCAGGTTTTTTTATACATAAACTCTCCTATACGCCCCCGAAGGGGCGCAACAACCCGAACTCAGGACTTGATGTTGAAGTCCTGAACTTTGTCTGCATTGTCTTTGGTGATCAGAATGCCGCGGAACATAACGCGTTGTTTTGCCGGTTTTTCACCTTTTTGCAGGTAGTTATCGAGGTCGGTAACACCCTGAGCAGCAATCGCCTGAGCCTGGAGCATCACCGTGGCTTGCAGGGTTCCGGCTTTAACGGCATCGCGTTCATCGTTGCTGCCATCAATACCGACAACCACAACATCGGTGCGATTCGCGGCTTTCAGCGCGGCAATAACGCCCAGTGCGACAGGGCCGTTGCCGCAAATTACGCCTTTCACGTCAGGATGCGCCTGCAGAATGCTGTCCATAATGCGTTTGCCGTCGATTAACGTCCCTTTGGCATCTTGTTTCGCGACGCTGACCATATCCGGGTATTGGTCGATGACCTGATGGAAAGATTTAGAACGGGTAACGCAGTTATTGTCAGCAAGGTTACAGGTCAGTTCGGCATATTTTCCTTTTTCCGTCATCTTCTCAACAAATACGTTGGCGACTTCAGAACCAGCCTGGAAGTTATTATGGGTGATTTGTTCAAGCGCGACGTCATCAACAGGAATTTCCCTGTTGATTAAGATCACCGGAATACCTGCTTTCTTTGCTTTCTCAATTGCCGCGACGCTGGCGGTTGAGTCGGCATTATCAAGGATAATCCCCTGAACTTTTTTACCGATGGCTGTATCAATCAGTTCATTCTGTTTTTTTACATCTTCACCATGCGACAGAATTGTGGTTTGGTATCCCAGTTCTTTTGCTTTCTCGCTGGCACCTTTGGCTTCAGAAGCGTAATACGGATTATCCAGCGAATTTACCATGATCATAATGGTGCCTTTTTCCACTGCCTGGGCAGTAAAAGAAAAAGCGGTCAGGGTAGCAACAGTTAAAAGCGTTAAACGTAATTTCATGACAATGTTCTCTCTTGGTTGTTATTGTCGGGTACGGTGAAACAACGTAAGGCCTGAATATCAAGTTTATGGGTGAGGGGCTCCTTTGGTTGATGATTAAGGTTCGTCGCACACGAAGATTCCCTGGTGGGTGTCAGGTGGACGATGCCGGTTTCCATAATGTTCTGTTCACCGCATGGCGCCACTCCTGCCATCTTTTTTGCAGGCGCTGGTGGCGGGCCATGTCGGGAATAAATTCACTGTGTTCGGTTAAAAAGCCCTTCAGGTCGGTAATCGATCCTGGCGTGAGGGCTTTGCGGGCGAGTAGGGCGGCACCAATCGCCGAAAGTTCGGCAACATTGCTGCGCATCACCGGGCAACCCAGCAGGTCTGCCTGGTACTGCATTAACCAGTCATTTTTCGTTGGGCCACCGTCGACCATTAATGCTGTTAAGTGAAAGTCTTCCTGCTGGCGCATGGCGACAACCACATCGGCGATTTGATAGGTAATTGACTCCAGTGCAGCACGAATCAGATGCGCGCGTTTGACACCACGGCTCAGGCCGCAAATCACGCCGCGAGCGCTGTCATCCCACCACGGCGCGCCAAGGCCGGTTAATGCAGGCACAAAATAGACGCCCAACGTAGATTCCACGGAGGCGGGCAGGGTATTGAGTTCGTGAGCCAGTTCGGCATCGGAAAGCTCGCTTAAGCCCGTGCTGTCAGCCATCCACGCAACGGCATCACCGGTATGTGGGATATTGCCCTCCAGCCCATAGGTGATGCGATCGCCATCGTGCCAGGCAATGGTGGTGGCCAGCGCGTCAATGTCGCATTTTGCCGATTGCACCGGTGCCATCACCGAGGAGCCTGTCCCATAGGTGGCTTTAACGCAGCCCAGTTCGCCGAGGGCGTGACCAAACAGCGCGGCATGGGAGTCTCCCACCATCGCCATCACCGGAATACCATCCGGGATCGCGTTTAGCCCGCGGGTATAACCAAATAATCCGCTGGAAGGTTTAATCTCCGGCAGTGCGGCAAGAGGGATCTGGAACAGCGCCAGCATCTCGTTGTCCCACTGCCCGGTTTGCAGGTTCAGCAACTGGGTGCGTGCGGCATTGGAGTGATCGCAATAGAACGCCTCACCCTGGGTTAAATTCCACAGCAGCCAGCTATCGATGGTGCCAAGGCAGATTTCTCCACGTTCTGCGAGCTGGCGGCCTTCAGGAAGAGACTCCAGCAACCAGCGCATTTTTGAGGCAGAGAACAGGGGGGCGATCGGCAGTCCGGTGGCGGTTTTAATTCGCTGTTCTTTGTTCTCGCAACGCAGTTCATCGCAAAAAGCGGCGCTGCGGGTACACTGCCAGGAGATGGCGGCGTTAATCGGTTTACCGCTCTGGCGATACCAGCCAATGGCGGTCTCGCGCTGATTGCTGACAGCTAATGCAGCAACGTTTTCTGCGCCAACGTATTCAACGGCTTTAGCGATAACGTCGAGTGAGGCTTCAACCAATAGCTCGCCCGACTGCTCGACCCAGCCGTCGCGCGGCGTTTGAATTGCCAGCGGCTGAGAGAATTTCACCACAATGTGGCCGCGGCTATCGAGTACGACGGCTTTGGCGTTAGTGGTGCCTTCGTCCAGTGCAATGATGAACTCTTTACGTGTTGCCTGCATTAGGTCGTCTCCTGAGTCACACTTTGTCCTGGCGCGGAGGGGGAAGGGAAGGCATTCCTCGTTCTCGCACTGCTGCCTGGCAGGCCATGATGTGACAATTCGTTTTCACTTATTTAATCACTGAATATATATTCGATAGTGATTATTTATTTAATACCTTAGCCAGAAAGTTACCGTCGGGCTACAGGAAAAGTTATCAATTGTGCTGGCAAT
The DNA here is from genome assembly GCF_027474885.1 of Serratia myotis. NCBI lineage: Bacteria > Pseudomonadati > Pseudomonadota > Gammaproteobacteria > Enterobacterales > Yersiniaceae > Serratia > Serratia myotis. Next base: position 1,222,096 of record NZ_CP099707.1, read on the forward strand.
CACACTTATCCGATCGATGACGCTTGCGGATGTGGGTGAAAGAGAGTGAGGATGGGGGTGATTATAGCATTGAAATATATGTGTTTATTTTCTATGCCTTTACGCTCGGGATAAAGCGTAAAGGTTTTGAGAAAGTGTTTGGCTGGGAAGTTAACCGGCGACAAGCAGGCGCGCGGTTGGGTAGTCCGTGATTAAAACATCGATGTAACCACCCGAGAGCGCGCCTTTGATAGCGGCAACTTTATCGGAGCCACCGGCAAGGGCAACCACATTAGGGCACTTTTTCACTTTCTCCAGCGCCATGCCGATAACAGGATCTTCATTATCGCGTAACACAGCCTGGCCGTTCTTATCGTAGTAGTGCAAACAGATGTCGCCGACCGCCCCACGTTCCGCCAACACCTGAAGCATATCTTCGTGGTAGTAGTTTCCTGAAGTTTTGAGCAGTTGCGAGGGTTCGAGGATGCCAATACCGACGATGGCAATATCGACTTCATCGAAGCGAGCAATCACATTGGCGACATCTTTACTGGCAACGAGACGATTTTTTTCCTCCGTCGAGCCTTCAATGCTCTGGGAGGGCAGCAGCCAGGCATCACAGTTCAGATGTTGCGCCAGGGTTTGGGTGAGGATGGTAGCCTGCACGTTACCGTTAGGCCCCACGCCGCCCAGTAGTTGAATAACACCGTTAGCCTTCAGGTTTTGGGCGTGAACCTCATCGACCATGGCGCGGATTGTTGAGCTCCAGGAAGAGACGCCAATCAGATCTTTCGGCCGTAATCGCGTTTCCAGATAGTGGGCGGCGGCAGAACCGATGGCGCGCTTGATGGTGTGATCGTTGGCATCCTCTTCGGTATCCACCACGATGGCTTGTTTAATTCCGTAGCGATCCTCAAGACCTTTTTCAAGATTCAGAAAAATATTCGATGGCTGAACAACGCTAATTTTGACCACGCCTTCCTTTTGGCAACGCGTAATTGCTCGGGAGATAAATGACTGAGAAAGCGAGAGAAGTTGAGCAATATCGGACTGCTTTTGTCCTTCAAGATAGTAAAGCGTGGCAATCTTAACTAATAGCCGTTGTTCATCCTGCTTAGCCATATATTTCCCCGAAAATCATTTACGTGCAGCCATTATGTTAGAGCTCTTTATCATACGCGAAAAGAAAAGACATTTAAGTGTGATGAATATCTAACTTTCACCAATACTCAAAATCAGCTATGGACAAAAACAGAACAGTGATTGCATAATTGAATAAAGAGTCGTTATTGAATATATATTCATTGGTGATTCCAGGTCAACTGAAAAAGTATCCAGGCGCAGATAAGCCTGGTGGTAAGGAGGCAGAATGTTCCTGAGTATGATGCAGCGGCGGAAGCCTTGCGATGCCTTGTCTGGGGATATCTGGTTTTTTTAGTCCCTGACGGAATAAATATTCCAAGTTGAAAATAAATTCAGAGGTATTAAATGAATCCCTATAGCTATGATGTCCCGGCACTTGAGCGTAAAGCCCGCGCCATACGTCGCCATATCGTCAGATTGAATGCCAACAGCCCTGCCGGTGGGCATACCGGAGCCGACTTGTCTCAGGTTGAACTGATCACTGCACTCTACTTTCGCATTCTGAATGTTGCGCCAGAACGTATTGCTGACGACCAGCGCGATATTTACATCCAGTCCAAAGGCCACGCGGTGGGATGCTACTACTGTGTGTTGGCCGAAGCGGGTTTCTTCCCCGTTGACTGGCTGGAGACCTATCAGCATCCGAACTCCCATCTTCCTGGCCACCCGGTTCGGCAGAAAACCCCAGGTATCGAACTCAACACCGGCGCGCTGGGCCACGGCTTGCCGGTTGCCGTGGGGCTGGCGCTGGCTGCGAAAAAAAGTAATAGCGCCCGCCGCATCTTTTTAATTACCGGCGATGGCGAACTGACTGAAGGCAGTAACTGGGAGGCGGCCTTGGCTGCAGCACACTACGGGCTCGATAACCTGGTTATCATTAATGACAAGAACAATCTCCAGTTGGCAGGGCCGACCCACGAAATTATGAACACCGATCCGCTGGCCGATAAATGGAAAGCCTTCGGCATGACGGTGACCGAGTGCCAGGGAAATGACATGGCGTCGGTGGTTGCGACGTTGGAAGGACTGAAACAGGAAGGTAAACCCAACGTTATTATCGCCAATACCACGAAAGGTGCCGGTATCTCCTTTATCCAGGGGCGTCCGGAATGGCACCACCGGGTACCGAAAGGCGAAGAAATTGCACTGGCACTGGAGGAGCTGAAAGATGAGTAATGCAGAACACCTGGCGAGCGTAATGGTTCAAGCGTTTATTGATGCAGTTGAAAGCGGTATTGATCTGGTACCGGTGGTGGCTGACTCAACGTCAACGGCAAAGATTGCCCCTTTTATTAAACAATTCCCAGGCCGCCTGGTTAACGTAGGGATCGCCGAGCAGAGCATGGTCGGAACGGCGGCCGGGCTGGCGCTGGGCGGGAAAGTGGCGGTGACCTGTAATGCCGCACCCTTCCTGATCTCTCGCGCCAATGAGCAAATTAAAGTCGACGTTTGCTACAACAATACTAACGTCAAACTGTTCGGTCTCAACGCAGGGGCCAGCTATGGCCCGCTGGCGAGTACCCACCACGCGATTGACGATCTGGCAGTGATGCGCGGCTTCGGCAATATTCAGATTTTCGCGCCCTCTTCACCGCGAGAATGTCGGCAGATTATCGATTATGCCATTCGCTATCAGGGGCCGGTTTATATTCGCCTCGATGGCAAGGCGCTGCCGGAACTGCATGATGAAAATTATCAGTTTGTGCCGGGGGCCGTGGTGACGCTGCGCGAAGGTGAAGATATTGCGCTGGTAGCAACCGGATCGACGGTACATGAAGTTGTCGATGCTGCGCAAAGGCTTGCTGACGCGGGGGTTCAGGCCAAAGTGGTCAGCGTCCCTTCAATTCGTCCTTGCGATACGGCAGCGTTGCTGCTGGCACTGAAACCATGCAAAGCGGTGATCACGGTTGAAGAACATAACGTGAATGGCGGGTTGGGGAGTCTGGTTGCGGAAGTGCTGGCCGAAGCGGGTGTCGGCATTCCGCTCAAGCGTTTGGGGATCCCTGATGGAGAATATGCGGCGGCGGCCGATCGCGGCTGGCTGCGTCAGCACCACGGTTTTGATGCAGCCGCTATTGCTGTACTGGCGCAGAAGATGCACTAATTTTGCTATAACAACCTGCGCGGGCAACCGCGCGGTTTTTTGCGTTTATGACGTGCAGAGTGTCCTCACAAGGTCGTCGATCTTAGCCGGCTATCGAACCAAAAAGCGCCCCGACGCCTGATGAAACCCCCATTGCCAGGGCGCTCCAGAAAGTAATGCGAATAATGCCGGGGCTTATCGGCGCCCCGCCGGCTTTAGCGGCAATACCGCCAAGAATGGCCAGAGAAACCAATGCGGAAAGGGCAATGGCGGGGATTGCCCACTGGATCGTGACCATCGCGGCGACCAACAGAGGCAGTATTGCCCCAACCGAGAAACTCATGGATGAGGCCAACGCGGCCTGCAAGGGGCGGGCGGTAGTGATTTCCGATATGCCCAACTCCTCACGCGCGTGCGCAGCCAAAGCGTCATGGCTCATCAGTTTTTCTGCCACTTGCTTCGCCAGCGCGACGTCCAGGCCACGATGAACATAAATTGACGTTAACTCGCGGAATTCCCCCTGAAAATCGGCATCCAGCTCGGCCTGTTCTTCTGCCAGAGCGGCTTTCTCGGTGTCTGACTGAGAAGACACCGAGACATATTCACCGGTTGCCATCGACATTGCGCCCGCGACCAAACCGGCAATGCCGGTCAACAGAATACTTTGGTGGGTGACATTGGCGGATGCCACTCCCAGCAGCAAGCTTGCAGTAGAAACAATGCCATCGTTCGCGCCAAGGACAGCCGCTCTGAGCCAGCCTATCTTTTCTATACTGTGTCGTTCTCTGTGCATCATGGCGCTCCCATTTTACATCCTGCTGATTCAACCGGTCTGTTTTGCTGGGCTAAGGGGGTTGGTCAGCAAGCAAAGTTCGGAAACTCTGGTTTAGCCTGCCACGGTTTTTCGGACGATTAATGCCTGGAGAGTGGTCGCATTAATTCCAGCACTTTTAATGGTGGTGGGTTTTAGTTGCGTCTAATTGTGGTTCACCCCGCCAGATAAGTGGATGACGCCAACGATACCACTCAATTTTCGCATTAACGGCGGCCAGGCGTTGAGGCACTACTTTTCGTCAGGAAGGAAATAGTGGCCGCATTTGGGGCAAATCAGGGTGATGTTTTTACGCACTTTACGGCTATTTTGTTCAAAAGCGTGAGCGCATTCTGGACAAGTGACTTTTACCGTTGTGCTGCTGAACATCTTAAGGGCATCAAAGATAGACATATCTTTCACCGGGTAGATGTAGGGAACTTCATTCTAGCATTCGGCACCCTTAATAGCCCTTTATTGATTGTTTATTAATCATTTTTGTGAGCGCGGCGGGGGGATTGTGGTGCAGCCTGCGCAAGCGGGCATAGGGTAAAAATGTCACATTTCCATCGGGCGTTACATCTGCCAGAGCAAACTTACTCAGGGATGACAGTTCTATACATTGGGATTGGTAGTGTAGTCCTACCCGATGATGTTGTGTGTTATCCATTCCCTGTAGTGTATTACCCCATCCCTGTTAAGTTTATCCCGCCTGGTGCGGGATTTTTTTTATCTGCGCTCAATCGTCAAACCGCCAAACATAATGTCGTGTGTAGCCTGTAGCGCCAGAAAATCATGGGGGAAACCCAGTTCAATAGCGCTTGCCGTTTCCAGGCGTTGCCACTGCTCTTCTGTCAGCCTGACCTCCAGCGCCCCCAGGTTATCTTCCAGCTGTGCCAGCGTGCGTGCACCGATGATCGGGGCCGTCACTGCCGGATTGCGGAGTGTCCAGGCCAGGGCCACTTGAGAAGGGCTAAAACCCGCCTCCCTGGCCAGCGCCAATACCGTTTCGGCAATGGTAATATTGCGCTCGGTCAGCATCCCCTTGTTGCGAACCATGGCACGTCGGGTGCCGCTCTCTTCCCCCTGCGCTTGCAAATCCTGCCGACTGTATTTTCCGCTCAATATGCCACCGGACAGCGGTGACCATGGAATGACGCCAAGGCCCAGCTCTTGCGCCATCGGGACCAGTTCGCGCTCTACGGTACGTTCCAACAGGCTGTATTCAATCTGCAGGCCAATCAACGGCGACCAACCGCGCAAATCCGCCAGCGTCTGCATTCTGGCGGCCTGCCAGGCGGGCAGATCCGAAACGGCCAGATATAACACTTTGCCGGCACGCACCAGATCGTCCATGGCGCGCATGATCTCCTCCGCCGGGGTGGTGGCGTCCCAGGCGTGCAGATACAGCAGGTCGATATAATCGGTATTCAGGCGTCGCAGGCTTTCCTCCACTGAGCGCACCATGCTTTTACGGTGGTTGCCGCCAGAATTTGGATTATCGGGCTGCATGGGGAGCGTGTATTTGGTGGCGATCACCAGACGGTCGCGGCGCCCGGTGGCAAATTCTCCAATAAATCGTTCAGAACTGCCTTCGGTATAGCGGTTAGCGGTATCAATAAAATTGCCGCCACGTTCGACATAAACGTCGAACAGCCGACGAGCTTCCGCCTGTTCTGCGCCCCAGCCCCAATCGGTGCCGAAGGTCATAGTGCCGAGCGCCAGCGGCGAAACGCGCAGGCCAGAGCGGCCCAGCAGGCGGTAATGGTTCAGGGCCAGTGATGTCAGCATGGGTATTTCCTCTGTGGTTTTGTTCAATCATAGGCCCCACCGGGAGTGTATTGAATACGCTATAATCTTCATGAATTATTAAGTGCAGGAGACATAATGAGAGGAAGTGACTTCGCGGAGTTGCGCGCTTTTACCGCCATTGTTGAACATGGCAGTTTTACCCGTGCCGCAGCGCAATTGGGCATGTCCGCCTCTGCGCTTAGCCAGACGCAGCGCAATCTGGAAACCCGGTTGGGCGTGCGCCTGCTGAATCGCACCACGCGAAGTGTCGCGCTGACCCAAGCGGGGGAATTGTTGTTGGCGCGTCTCTCACCGGCGATGGCGGAGATTGAGGCCGCCGTGACGCAGACCGCCGCGCTGCGTTTGCAGCCGGCGGGCACCCTGCGGCTTAATGCTTCCAGTCTGGCGGCGATCCAGTATTTGGCTCCGCTGTTGGCCCCGTTCAATGCACATTATCCCGATATTGTGGTAGATCTGAGTGTGGAGGATCGGCTGGTGGATATGGTGTCCGCGGGTTTTGACGCGGGCGTGCGGCTGCATGAGCGACTGGAGAAAGATATGGTGGCCGTCGCGCTGGGGGGCGAGCAACGAATGTGCGTGGTCGCCTCGCCAGCCTATTTGGCGCGTTATGGTTCACCGCAAACTCCCGATGCGCTACGTCAGCACCGTTGCCTGAATACTCGCTGGCCAACCAACGGCAGTCTTTATCGTTGGGAATTCGAGCGCGGTGGCGAAAAACTGGAGATCGCGGTGGAGGGACCGCTAATTGTGAACGAGCCGCAGGTGTTGGTGCGTGCCGCCACGGATGGGCTGGGGATTGCCTATTTGTTTGAGAGTCAGGTGGCAGATGCACTGAGCGACGGCCGTTTGCTGCCGTTGCTGGCGGCCTGGACGCCACCGTTTCCCGGTTTCTATCTTTATTACCCCGCCAACCGGCAAATGCCGCGGCCGCTGCGCGCGTTTATTGATTTCGCCCGGCAGCAGGGTCCGCAGGCAATGGGCGCATGATCGGCGCCCGGTTTTTTTGAATAACTCTGTCAGATAAATTTGGTATTCACCCCAAGGCCAGTTGATTAGATTGGATCAGAGTATCCTCGGGTGCCGTGGGCACCCTACTGCAACGATCAGGGAGTTCCTTATGGCGAAGACAGTGGTAATTTTTCATTCCGGCTACGGCCACACCGAGCGTTTGGCAAAGGTTGTTGCTCTGGGCGCTGAAGCGGAACTGATCGCTATCGATCAGGAAGGCAATATCAGCGACGAAGCCTGGCAGAAACTGGACGAGGCGGATGCCATCATCTTTGGCTCACCGACCTATATGGGCGGTCCGTCCTGGCAATTCAAAAAGTTTGCCGATGCCAGTTCGAAAGCCTGGTTTAGCCGTAAATGGCAGGACAAGGTTTTCGGTGGGTTTACCAACAGTGCCAGCCTGAACGGCGATAAGCAGGTCACGCTGATCGCTCTGCAAACCCTGGCCTCGCAGCATGGCGGCCTGTGGGTCAGCCTGGGACTGATGCCGGCGAACACCAAATCGGCGCAGCGTACCGATATCAACAATCTGGGGGGCTCGGTAGGGCTGCTGGTACAGACGCCTGCCGACGCTGGCGTGGATGAAATGTTGTCTGGCGATTTGGAAACTGCCAGCCTATACGGCCAACGTGTCGCGGGCTTTGCTGCCAAACTGGCTTAATCAGTATTGCTCTTTCGCTCATTTTTTCTACACAATTGCCGCGTAAAGTGGCGAATGTTATTAGCCTGCTTGGGCTAACACTGCATTTCGTACAAATATTCCCGGTTCCTAGACCGGGTTTTTTGTTGCTAAGGTGGGCTTAAGCTTCCGGCGATACAATGAGCAGCAGCACAGGCATGCAATGGCTGTGTCGTAACTGTCAATTAGCTGCTCTTCAAGCGAGCCCGCACTGTGCGGGCTTTTTTTATATTTTCATTTTTAATTGCTGTCGGGAGTATCTTGCTGGAAAATAATAGCCAACAGAATAGTTTGTGCGACAAGTAAATACCCTTTTTATTATTATGGTTTTTACGGTGTGCTGATTAACGATGGTTTAGGCTATGCTGATAGATATCTTTGAACATTATTTCCGGAGGGATGAAAATTCGTTCCGTAGTAAACGATGCCGGTGAGGGGTTGAGTTAAGAACATTCCGTTAAATAGCCGTGAATGTATCTTTGTGACTGATCTGCCTGTATTTTTTAAGTCTGCTTTTGTTTTTCATGTCATTCGCATCATGCCGGGCGAGGGAATATGCATAGAATTGCTCTGGTTATTATAAATACATGGGTTAGACGATGAACGCCAGAATAAGCGACAGACATGGCTTGCCTGCTGCTATCCCGTTGATTACGCTTTTTCTACTGGCATTTTTGCTTTCCCTACTGGGTATTTTTACCCGGCCAATAGGATCACTTTCTCTGTTTTGGCCGGTGAATGCGATTTTACTCGGTTTGCTATTACGTAAACCCGCCTATGCTACGCCGGCGGGTTGGCTGATCACCTATATTGGGATGATCGCTGCCGATTTAGCCAACGGCGAGAGCCTGTCGCTGGCGATGTGGCTGAATGCCTGCAATATGTCCCTGATTGCCACCGGTTACGGCGTGATGTTGCTGCTGCCAAAGTCGCAGCGCAGGATGGGCAAGCCCCAGACGATCCTTTATATGTTTACCGCCAGCCTGAGCAGCGCGGCGGTGGCGTCGACCTTATCGATACTGCGCAGTGAAAGCCTGTATAACAACACGGCCGTTATCGCCTGGCTGGCGTGGTTCAGTGAACAGTTCTCGACCAACCTGTTGTTGTTGCCGGTATTGCTGGCTGCCCCGCGTCTCAAACAGCTGTTGCGAATGCAGATCAACTGGCAACTGCGTGCCAGTATGCCGCTGCTGGCGCTGTTATTTTCACTGGTGTTTAGCGTCTATATCGGTGGACCGGGGGCGATTGCCTTCCCGATCCCGGCATTGCTGTGGTGCGCGGTGCGTTATCAGCTGTTTACGGTGACCTTGTTGACGCTGCTGACCGGCATGACCGAGATCAGCAGTATTTCCGCCAATTTGATGCTGTATGAAACGCCGAACAACCACAATGCCTTCCTCGATACGCTGATGTCGGCGCGTCTGGGGATCGCCATGCTGGTAATGGGGCCGCTGATCCTTGCCAGTTCAATTGCCGTTAACCGTAAGCTGCTGCGGCGGCTGGAGCACAGTGCCAATCACGACTTTCTGACCGGCGTACTGGCGCGCAACGCGCTGACGCGTAAGGCCGGCGAGTTGCTGGAGCATAAGCATAAATCGAAAGAAGCGGTGTCGCTGCTGCTGATCGATATTGACCATTTTAAACAGATCAACGACACCCACGGCCACCTGGTGGGCGATCAGGTGTTGGCTTCATTCGCCCATATCGTGCGGCGCGAGTTACGTCACGATCAGCTATTTGGCCGTTTGGGGGGGGAGGAGTTCGCGATTATTCTGCCAAGAGCGCTAGCGGCGCAGGGCGTGGCACTGGCAGAACATTTACGGCAATTGGTACAAAAAGCCGATTTGCACCCTGGCGGTAAGGCACCGTTGAATATCACCATCAGCGTTGGCGTCGCCAGTCTGGCGATGAATGAAGTGAAATCGTGGGAACAGCTGATGAATATGGCGGATATCGCGCTTTATCGCGCCAAGTCGCAGGGGCGTAACCGGGTGGAGTCGTTTAACGTGGTGAGCGGCAACAGCGTCGGGCACATCATGTTCAAATAAGCGGCTTCAGTTCTGCTTGGGTTCAAACTCGGTGCCGCAGTTTGGGCAGATCAGCATGACATTTTGCCGCAGCGTCGCGCATTTTTGGGTGGTGACGTAGGCGCATTTTGGGCAGGCGATTTTGGTAGAGCGGTTGATAAAGCCTTTAACACTGCTGGTATCAGACATAATAAAATGGCCTGTGTCAGGTGAAAGCCCACGCTAACACAGGTGGTATCAAATTGCTTAGAATGTTTTTTATACGCCTGAAAAGGGTTTACAGACTTTTCAGCACTTTCAGCGTTTCATCCATGTCGATCTCATGTTCCGAGAAGGTATGGGTATCGTTCTGGAAGGTGGTGATGGTCAGCATGCGCAGCGTTTGCATGGTCTGCGGCGCTTCTTCGGACTGTGGACGAATACGGTTCATCAACAGGCCGACCGACAGCACGGTATTTTCTTTATCCACGTCCGCTTTCACCGGCACTTCTTTGGTGAAGGTGTTGAAGGATTTGATGCTGGTGATCTTGATTCTTTCGTTGGCGATGATGATGTACTTGCTCGACGCCAGTACCTTGACCGCAAACGCCGACGGGCCTTTGGTGTTGTTGGTCGGTTCGAAAGTCACCGCCGCGTTTTTCTTAATCAGCTCCGGGTTCTGTACTTTAATCACGTGAAAATAACGATTTTCCCCGTTCTCATCGGTAATAAAGCCGAAGCCTTTGTCTTCAAAAAAAGTCGTTATCTTGCCGTTCATCATCATTCTCATAAAGTCGCTCAATACAGTGCTTATGATAGCGCGGAATGCCTTGCAGTGACAGATTGCGTGCCCGGCATTTGATAATGCGATTACGGCATTTAGCGGGTTTATGGCCACATGCTATTTTCTTTCTGACTTTATTCAATTCTGAAAGGGAAAATCGATGGGCATTAAACGGCTTAACCATGCGGTGCTGTATGTTAGCGACGTGCAGCAGAGTGCGGATTTTTATCATCAGGTGCTGGGATTTAAGCTCAAACCCTCCAACAGTCCGGATAAAGCGGTGTTTACCCAGGCGGCCGATTCGGATAACGATCACGATTTGGCGTTGTTCAGCAAGAATCTGGGGCAGCAACGGGCCGGGGTGTTTCGTGCCAACGGTGAGCCGCCGGCGGAAAACGAGCCACCGGCCGGGTTGTACCATTTGGCCTGGGAAGTCGACAGCCTGGACGAACTTGAACGCATTCGCGACCAGTTGGCGCAGCGTGGCATTCTTGGGCTGGAAGAAGATCATGGCGTGCACAAGAGCATTTATGGCCACGATCCGGATGGGCTACTGTTTGAAGTCACCTGGTTTATTCCTCCGGCGTTACTGACCGAGCAGGATCGCAATCAGCGTGGCATCAAACCGCTGGATTTTGCCGCCGAAAAACGCCGGTTCGCGTTGGTCTAACGGAGCGGGGCGCAGGCTGGCGCCCCGTCGGTCACAGCACTTTATTGAGGAAGTTGATGGTACGATGGTGTTGCGGATGGTTCAGCACCCGGCGGGCGTCGCCCTGCTCGACGATTTGCCCATCGACCATGAATACAATCTGATCCGCAGCCTCGCGCGCAAAGCCAATTTCATGAGTGACTACCACCAGCGTTACCCCCAGATCCGCCAGCCCCTTGATCACGTCCAACACTTCGCCGACCAGTTCCGGATCCAGCGCTGAAGTCGGTTCATCAAACAAAATCACCTTCGGGTTCAGCGCCAGTGCACGGGCAATGGCGATGCGTTGCTGCTGGCCGCCGGACAGATGGCGCGGGTAGGCGTCTGCCTTGTGACGCAGGCCGACGGTATCCAACAGCTGATAGGCCACCTCTTTAGCCTCGGCCCGCGAGTAAATCTTATGCACCACCGGTGCTTCAATGATGTTCTCCAGTACCGTCAGGTGAGGGAACAGATTGAAGTTCTGGAACACATAGCCGACGTTGATACGCTGCTTGAGAATGGCATTCTCTTTGAGCTCATACAGCTTGTCCCCCTTGCGCCGGTAGCCCACATAGTCGCCGTCGATACGGATAAAACCTTCGTCGACACGCTCCAGGTGGTTGATGGTTCGCAGCAGGGTAGACTTACCGGAACCGGAAGGCCCGAGGATCACCGTAACGGTACCCGGCTGTAGCGTCAGGCTGACGTCGTCCAGTGCCTTGTGTTTACCGAAAAACTTGCTCACGTTGCTGATTTCAATCAGGCCGCGCGCCGGTACCGGAACGATGCTGTGCACCGGCGCTTCGCGCAGGGCATAATAATCAATGGCTTCGGACATGGGATCCTCCTAACGTTTTAACCAGCCGGCTAGTTTCTGCCATGGCGTGAGTGGCAATTCGCGCAACGCGCCCCGGGCGAAATAGCGCTCAATGTAATACTGAATGACCGACAGCGCGGTGGTGATGAACAGGTACCAGACCGTGGCGACCATCAGCAGCGGTATCACCTGCTGGGTGCGGTTGTAGATCACCTGAATGGTATAAAACAGTTCCGGCAGCGCCAGCACGTAGACAATCGAGGTCCCCTTCGCCAGGCTGATAATTTCATTGAAGCCGGTTGGGATGATGGAGCGCAGCGCCTGCGGCAAAATAATGCGGAAAGTGCGGCGATAGCCCGGCAACCCGAGTGCCGCCGCTGCCTCATGTTGGCCGTACTCGACCCCAATAATGCCACCACGGATAATTTCTGCGGTATAGGCCGACTGCACCAACGTCAGTCCCAGCACCGCGACCGAGAACTGGCTGAGAATATCAATGGTCGGATAGCTGGCGAACACCAGTGAGGTAAAGGGGATGCCCAGTGAAATGGAGTCGTACAGATAAGAGAAGTTATACAGAATGATCAGCACCAGGATCAGCGGCAGCGAACGGAACAGCCAGATATAACCCCATGCCAGCGACGCCAGCAGGTAAGAACGCGATAGCCGCGCCAGTGCCAGCAGCGTACCGAAGATAATACTGAACAGCGTGCCGAGCAGCGTCAGCAGCAGGGTTTGCCCCAGCCCCGACAGGACTGCGGGCGCAAAGAACCATTCGGCGAAGACACCCCATTCCCAGCGCTCGTTGGCCGCCACCGACTGGACTATTGCCGCCAGAATAAACACCGAAAACAACGCGCCCACCAGCCGAAGCGGGTAACGGGCGGGAACCACTTTTAATACTTCTTGCTTGGACATGACCATTCTCCTGAAACAGATAAAGGGGGTTAACAAGGGGACGGGCCCCTAGGCAATCTTCCTTTCCGGTGCACAACAGAGTGCGTCCGCTGTTATCAGGCTTTTGCGAAATGGCAGCCGGCCATCGTAGGGCGGGCGGCTGTAAACTTCACTGTCGACGCTGGGATCGAACTGTGGCTGGTAACCGTTGCTCAAATACAGGCCCACCGCCTCCGGCTGACGAAAGCCGGTGGTCAGATAGAGCTGGTGGTAACCCTGTTCCTGCGCCAGCGTTTCCAACTGCTGCAATACCCGTTGTGCCAGACCCTGACGACGCAGATCGGTCCGTGTCCAGATGCGCTTCAACTCGGCAGTCTGTAAATCGTAGCGTTTGAAGGCCCCCATGGCGATCGGCTCCCCGGCGCGCAGCAGCACGATAAAGGCGCCTTGCGGCGGGGCGTACAAATCCAGCGCTTCCTGTTCCTGGTCACCAAAATAGTCGCCGTAGCGTTGGCGATATTCACCGAATAGCCCTGCGATCACCGGCTGGACCAGCGGATCGTTCGGCAGCGTTTGGATAAAAACGTCGTTTGCCATCTGTGTGCTCCTAATCGCCCAGGTCGTTGCGTTTGGCGGGCAGGATGCTAAAGGTTGTTCGCATAGCGGATATCCCTGAAGAAATATTCTTGTTATTGAGTAAATTGGTTTGGCGGCAGCTTCAGGCCAAGGTGGTCACGCAAGGTGTTGCCGCTGTAATCGCTGCGGAACAGGCCGCGCTGCTGCAGGATCGGCACCACGCGATCGACAAAATGACCGAATGAATTTGGCGTGCCACCGCTAATGATGAAACCGTCGGCAGCCTGGGTGTCGAACCAGTTTTGCAGGCCGTCTGCCACCGCTTCCGGCGTGCCGCCAAATACCGGGCGTGGGGAGGCGGCTTCCAGCGCCACTTCGCGCAGCGTCAGATTGCGTTCGTGGGCATTGCGCTTAATGGCGTCGGTGGTGCTGCGGAAACTGTTTTGCCCCAGTTCACCGACGTCCGGGAAGGGCTCATCCAACGGATGACGGGCGAAGTCATAGTGTTCAAAGTAGCGGCCAAGGTAGTTGAGGGCGTTTTCGATACTGACCAGGCGTGCGGTTTCCCAATACTGACGTTCCACGTCTTCATTGTCGTCACCGACAATCACACTGACACCCTGGAAGATCCGCAGGTCATCCGGTTCACGGCCCTGTTCCACCAACTGTTTTTTGACGTCCTGATAAAACACCTGTGCCTGTTGCTGGCTTTCATGGTGGGTGAAAATGGCATCCGCGTGTTTGGCTGCCAGCTGCTTGCCGTCTTCTGAGGCGCCGGCCTGGAACAGAATCGGCCGCCCTTGTGGCGTACGGCCAATATTCAGTGGCCCCTGTACCGAGAAGAACTCCCCCTGGTGATTCAGGGTATGCAGTTTACCGGCGCTGAAAAACTCACCGCTGTTCTTGTTGCGTACAAAGGCATCGCTTTCCCACGAGTCCCATAACCCTTTGGTGACGTCGAGGTATTCGCTGGCAATGCGGTAGCGCAGGCTGTGTTCCGGGTGCTCGGTGCGCGAGAAGTTCTTTGCCGAGCCTTCCAGCGGTGAGGTCACTACGTTCCAGCCGGCCCGGCCTTTACTGAGGTGATCGAGGCTGGCGAACTGGCGTGCTACGGTAAAAGGATCGCTGTATGAGGTGGATAACGTGCCCACCAGCCCGATTTTATCGGTGGCGGCGGACAGCGCGGCGAGCAGGGTTAGCGGTTCAAAACGATTGAGAAAATGCGGAATGGATTTCTCATTGATATATAAACCGTCGGCCACAAACACGAAATCCAATTTACCCTGTTCGGCTTTTTTTGCCGTGGCAATATTAAAATCAAGATTAATACTGGCATCGGCAGTGGCATCCGGATGTCGCCAGGCAGACATATTTCCCGATGCGCCATGCAAAATGGCGCCAAGGCGCAATTGTCGTTGTTCTTTCGCACTGTTGCTCATTGCTTTCACCCTGTTAAGTGCCGGTGTGGCGCTATCTTTAGAGCCCCACTATTGACGAGCACTCTCAGGATGTAAAACAACAAAACAGCATATTCAAATGTTGAAATTAGCAAATATAACCAAAGGGGAAATAATAACTCGCAGCGCAGAATTTACTGCGCCGCGAAATAATAGCTGGGTGATTTTTAAGCCTTGCTGGTGGCTTTTTCCGGGGCGGTGGCTAATTGCTGCAGCGTGCGTTCTGCCAACAGATCAAAATATTGTGAGGCCGGGAAAATCGCCTGTTCATCCGGGTTGAAGCGCGGGTGGTGCAGGCCGAACTCACTCGCCGAGCCGATACTGACAAACACCCCTGGTACGTGGTGCAGATAAAGCGCAAAGTCTTCTCCGCCCATCTGTAGTTCAGCCTCTTCTGCCCGGTAACCGGCTTCGGCGGCGACGGTTTTACTGAAGGCGGCCCAGCGTGCATCGTTGACCACCGCCGGTGGCCCGGCCTGCCAGCGCAGTTCTGCCTGTGCGCCCAGCGAAGCGGCTACGCCGTTAATCACCTGACGGATTTTATCCGGCACCTGACGGCGGACCTGATCGCTATGGGTACGTACCGTGCCTTCCAGCTCCACGGTCTGTGGCAGGACATTCCAGGTATTCCCCCCCTCGATGCGCGTAACACTGACCACCAACGACTCCAGTGAACTGAAGCTGCGGCTGGGCAGGGTTTGCAACGCGTTGACAATCTGGCTGGCGGTGACGATGGTGTCCACCCCTTGCTCCGGCTTGGCGGCATGGGCACCTTTGCCGGTGATCAGGATTTGGAAACGATCGACGTTGGCGTAAAACGCGCCGGCGCGGGTGGCAAAAGTACCGGTGGGCAGTTCCGGCGCGTTGTGCAGACCGAAGACCGCAGCCACGTTATCCAGCGCCCCGGCGTCGATCAGGTGCTGGGCACCGTTGAAGGTTTCCTCCGCCGGCTGGAAGAATATACGCACCGTGCCGGGCAGGGAGGCCTCACGGGCTTTCAATAAATGCGCGGCCCCCAACATCACCGAGGTATGAAAGTCATGTCCGCAGGCGTGCATCACGCCGCTGTTTTGCGAAGTGAATGGCACACCGGAAATTTCTTCTATCGGCAGGGCATCAATATCCCCACGCAACGCAATGATCGGCCCTTTGCCACTGCCGATTTCAGCCACCACGCCGGTTTTCAGCCCCAGCGGCAGAATACGGATACCGGCCTCTTCCAGCCAACGGGTAAGGCGGGCGGTAGTGGCAAATTCGTGGTTGGACAGCTCAGGGTTCTGATGCAGTTCACGGCGGTAGGCGACGATTTTTTCGGCCAGTTGGCTGGTCATAGTCTTGGCTCACAGTGGTTAGTAAGCTCTAACCCTAGTGCAGGGCGGCCGGAAGCAAAAAGACTATCTGGTTATATTTCATAGCGATTGTGTCTGCATCGCGTCGTCAATGCGCGTTGACGGTAGATGAAACAGGCGTTCGACCGCTGTTCGCCGGGGTTTAAAGAGGATTGGACTGCCCGGGAGCCGATGACCCAGAGGGTGAGCGCTTTACAACGGAGGCGGCGGACTTTTTCACTTTTTATCGTTTTTATGTGATCCAGGTTGTGGACAAAAACCCGTCTAATTGCTGTACTGTATTGGACACACGTTTTGTGTCTTTCATTCACGTTAAAGGTAAGTTTGATGTCTAAGATTAAAGGTAGCGTTAAGTGGTTTAATGAATCCAAGGGCTTCGGCTTCATTACTCCGGAAGATGGTAGCAAGGACGTTTTCGTTCACTTCTCTGCCATCGCTAGCAATGGTTTCAAAACTCTTGCTGAAGGCCAGCGTGTAGAATTTGAAATCACGAACGGTGCCAAAGGCCCATCTGCTGCTAACGTTATCGCTATCTAATGCTACAGCCGAAATTCTTAAAACCCGCTCACTGAGCGGGTTTTTTATTGCCTTTTTTAGCGTCGCTTTATGCCTGCGTTTTGCGTACCAGCAGGTTAAACAGCGTAATGGCGACGGCGTAACAGCCGACAATGGTCAGCGCCATCGATACGCTGGAGGTTCCTCCCAGACCTGTGAGCGGCACGCTGCAGGCGCCGAGAGCAAACATGCTCACGCCAATCAGCGCAGAGGCGCTACCTGCTTTGTCGCCCTGGCTTTGCATCGCCAAAGACGAAGCGGTAGGGCCGACAATACCGATCACCGCCACCGAGAAGAACAGCGGCACCATCAACAGCGCCAACGGCGCGTGCAGACCGGCGGCCAGCAGCAACAGCAGCGAAGAAACCGCCGCCAGGGTTAATCCCCCTTTCAGTACCTTCCTTTCGCCAAAATGGATGCTCAGGCGGCTGGCGATCTGCGCCGAGATAATCAGCCCGACGCCGTTAATGGCGAAGCACAGGCTGAACATCTGCGGGCTGAGGCCATAAATCTGCTGAAGCACAAAGGGAGAGGCGCCGATATAGGCGAACATCCCGGCCATCACAAACCCTTGCGTCAGGCACAGGCCCATAAACTGGCGCTGGGTCAGTAACCCGCCCAATGACCGCAGCATGGCCAAAATGCCGCCCTGGCTGCGGCGCTCTGCGGGCAGTGATTCGTGTAGCTTCAGGCTGGCAAGCGTAAACAGCAGCACTGCAATGGCTGCCAGTACGCCGAAAATTCCACGCCAGTCCATAAACTGCAACATGGCGCCACCCAGCACCGGTGCAATGATCGGTGCCAGACCGTTGACCAACATCAGCAGAGCAAAAAAACGCGTCAGTTCGTGTCCGGAATAAAGGTCACGTGCAATCGCACGAGAAATAACTGCACCGCCGGCACCGGCCAACCCTTGCAACAGGCGAGCGATCAGTAACTGGTCGATATTTGGCGCCAGTGCGCACCACAACGAGGCGAACAGCAGCAGCGCCAGTGACAGCAGCAGTGGGCGCATACGGCCGAGCTTGTCGCTGTAGGGGCCGAAAATCAGCTGACCGACGCCCAACCCGAGCAGGCCCGCAGTCAGGCTGAGCTGTGCAGTGGCAGTAGAGGTATTCAGCTCACCAGCCATTTCCGGCAGGGCGGGCAGGTAGAGATCGATGCACAGCGGGCCCAGTGAGGCGAGCAGGCCAAGCACCAGCGCGTACACCAGACGTTGTCTGGCGAGTTGTTTGGTCATGAGGATTAAGGTTTCCTGAACAGGTGAGAGATAGCTTGTTGGTATAAGCCGTTCAGCAGGCTGACGTCGGCTTTTTGTGTGGTGAGTATGCGATAACCGGTGCCTTCGCTTAACACGGCGATAAACTCCACTCTGGCGGCGATTTCCTGCTCGCTGAAGTGCGGGTAGATCCGCCGCAGGCTTTGGCAAACATGGTGGAATAACCGGGTTTCGGCATCGCTGAGCATTTTTGCCACTGTCGGGTTACGGGTGGCTTCGGCGGTGACCTCCAGCATCAGCATATGGTCGGTTTCGCTTTCTCCGGGCTGTTGAAACAGGGTGCGCGCCGCCAGGGTGCCGGCGATCAGGTTGATATGATCGCCAAGATCTTCCAGCCGCCGCATTTTACTGGCGATGATGCGGTTAACGATCTCTTCGATAATCGCATCTTTGTTGTCGAAATAGCGGTAGATCTGACCAACGCTAAGCTGAGAACCCTGTGCGATTTCCGCCATGCTGGCGGCGTGAAAACCGTGCTGGCGAAAACAGAGTTTTGCAGCGTCGACAATCTGATCGCGGCGGGCCTGTACTTTGGCCTGCCTGCTGTCGCTGGTGGATATCATGTCCCGGTCCTTTGCCAAATGAAATGCGGTTCGCTTTCTGGGTGCGAACGTTCATTCTCAATTGTAATGCAACCATGGCAATAGGCAAGAGCGCAACTGTAAAGGTGGGTTTTGCGGGGCCGAGCTTAGGCGAACAGATAAACCTTGATGAAGGCACCCATAATCAGCAGGCACAGCAGGGTGGCGGTCACTTCAGCGGCAGTTTTCGGCAGGCTAAACATCTGAGTTCTCATCCAGTGGGGATACTGGATGAGATTATGCTCAGTGCAGATTAAGGAAACATTAAGAAGCCGAAATTAATTATTGCCCGTTAATCCAGACCACCAGCATAAACGCCAGCAGGGTCATCGCCAGCGAGCCCGCCAGATTCAGCAGCATGTTGGTCAGCGCCCAGGCGAAGCGGCCATCCTGCAGTAAATACACCACCTCCAGAGAAAAGGTGGAAAAGGTGGTCAAGCCGCCGCAGAAACCGGTGGTAATCAGCAACTTCCAGGTGGGATCCAGGTGTGTCAGACGGGTGAAAATGGCGATAGCCAAACCAATAATAAAACCGCCCAGCAGATTCACCGCCAGCGTCCCCAGCGGGATGTGTGCGTTAAGCGGATTCATCTTCATGCTTATGGCCCAGCGCAGGACGCTACCTAAACCGCCGCCAATAAAAACTGCCAGTAAAGAACTCAACATGGTTGAAACTGCCTTTCATTAATTAGGGAGTCAAACTCAGAAAGGTTCAGGCGCAATGCTACGCACCTCTCTGAGAGGTTACGTAGACATCATCAGCCTGTGAAGGCGGTTATGGAGGAATGTCATCTCCGTCGATCGGCGCTGCTGTTTGCCGCGCAGGCGGGATCTTACACCCGGTGCCGTCTGTTTTGTAGTATCAAAAGTGACGAGACAGCAGAAATTGTCACTCCTGGCCTCAGTGGCCGGGCACGGCCAGCTCCAGGCGGTTTCGACCGTTGTTCTTCGCCCTGTACAGCGCGTTGTCGGCGGCTTTTAACCAGTCCAGATAGCCGTTCATATCGCCGTGATAATCCGCAATACCAGCACTGATGTTCAGTTTTAGCTGTGGCGCTTCGCGGAAAATAATGTCGTTTAGCCGTTCCTGAATACGCAACAGCGCAATGCTGGCCTGTTCGGCGCTGGTGTTCGGCAACACGGCACCAAACTCGTCGCCGCCGTAGCGTCCGACAATATCCACGGCGCGCAGGCCAATTAGCAACTCCTCCGCCAGTACCGCCAGTGCCTCGTCACCCAGCGCATGGCCGAAGGTGTCGTTGATGGTTTTAAAGCGATCGATATCCATCAGGATCAGGGTCGCGCTGTGCTGATAGCGGCGACAGCTGTCAAATTGGTGATGCAGTAGATGCTCCCAATGACGGCGGTTGTACAGCCCGGTCAGGCCATCACGCATACTGATACGCAGCAATTCCTGCTTTTTCTCCGCCAGGCGCTTGGCGGTGCGGTAGGTCACTAATCCCAATAGGGTCGGATAGAGATAGATCATGGGCAGACATAGATAAATCTGCAGCGGCGTGCTTTGTGGCTGAAAAGGGAAACCCAGCAGGGCGCTGATTGCCAGCGCGCTGACGGCTTGAACAATCAATCCTTTAAAGAACAAAGATTTGCCGGCGGAAGCGATATTGTTCATGCCCATCATCGACAGGATGACCACCGACGGTAAGGCATTGAAGGCCATTGTCGCCACCCACAGCCCACCGAAAAACGAATCGATCAGCAGGTTACGGATTTCAGCCTTAAAGGGCATGGCGGAACGCCGTGCCCATTGGTAGGCGAGGTGCGGCCAGATAAAACCGTGGAAAATCAGCAGCCCCCACAGCCAGGGTGCGGTCTGCTGTGAGGAGAGCACCGAGAACACGCAGATAAAACCGACCCCCAGGCCGACGATGCGTGGCAGGTAAGTGCGTCTGGCGAAGCTGAGGCCGGAACGTCTGGTATCAATGACTGATGGCGTATACATCCGGCAACTCCATAATGAGCAGGAGGACAGCGTACCATGCAGCTGGAAAACTCAGAATAGTCTGAAGCGCGTGCGACGTATTTAACCTTGCTTATTGGCGCAGGATCTCACTCTGTTACATGTTGCTGTTGTTTTGGCACAGGGAAAGTAGGTAAATATCCTCAGGCAAGGTTTGTTTTCTCGCTGCGTCCGCAGCGCTATATGAATAAGAAGGTGAGTATGGAAGGGATCAGTATTACCAAACTTCTGGTGATTGCGGTGTTGATCGTTTTGCTGTTCGGTACCAGCAAACTGCGTACTTTGGGTGCTGATTTGGGTGCTGCACTGAAGGGCTTCAAAAAGGCCGTGGGCGATGACACGACTCCGCCAGCGGCAACCACGGCTGAAAGTCAGTCCAACCCGCAGAGCGTCGAAAAGAAAGACGTTTAATTTCGTCTTCTGCCAGGCAATAAAAAACGGATGCCGCATGGACATCCGTTTTTTGCCGTTCCCGTCGTCGAAAACGTAACAAATAATTACTTCACTTCCATCCCTTTTGCCTGCAAGTCGGCATGGTAGGACGAACGGACAAACGGGCCGCAGGCGGCATGGGTAAAGCCCATCGCCATCGCTTCTTCTTTCATTTCATCGAATTCGGCCGGGCTGACGTAACGCTGTACCGGCAGGTGATGGCGGCTTGGCTGCAAGTACTGACCCAGGGTCAACATGGTGACGCCGTGGCGACGCAGATCGCGCATCACTTCAACGATTTCCGCATTGGTTTCCCCCAGACCGACCATCAGGCCTGACTTGGTTGGAATGTGCGGATGTGCTTCTTTAAACCGCTCCAGCAGCTTCAATGACCACTCGTAGTTAGCTCCAGGGCGAACCTGACGGTAAACACGCGGTACGTTTTCCAGGTTGTGGTTGAACACATCCGGTGGCGTTTCGGTCAGGATTTCCAGTGCACGATCCATACGGCCGCGGAAGTCTGGCACCAGCGTTTCAATCTTGATGGTCGGGTTCTTGACGCGGATAGCCGCGATACAGTCGGCAAAGTGCTGGGCACCGCCGTCGCGCAGATCGTCGCGGTCAACCGAGGTGATCACCACATAACGCAGGCCCATATCGGCGATGGTCTGAGCCAGTTTTTCCGGCTCGTTGGCATCTGGCGCCACCGGGCGGCCGTGGGCCACGTCGCAGAACGGGCAGCGGCGGGTACAGATAGCGCCCAGGATCATAAAGGTGGCGGTACCGTGGTTGAAGCACTCAGACAGGTTCGGACAGGAAGCTTCTTCACACACCGAATGCAGACCGTTTTTACGCATTGCGGCTTTAATGCCCTGAATGCGCGTAGAGTCGGCAGGGAGTTTGATTTTCATCCACTCGGGTTTACGTAACAGCTCCTGCCGTTCTGTGACCACCGTTTTTACCGGGATCAACGCCATTTTGTCTGCATCGCGGTATTTGACGCCGCGTTCCATCTGAATTGGTTTACTCATAATCGTGCAGGTTCCAGTTACGAAGCTCGACCTTCGGGTAGCCGAGTAAATGAACAAATTCCTGTACCAGGACTGGGTGTACGTCTTCTATGCCAACACCGGGCACCAGCGCGCTGACCTGCGCCATCTGCATACCGGCGTAACCGCAAGGGTTGATACGCTGGAAGGGGGTGAGATCCATGGCCACATTCAGGGCCAGGCCGTGGAATGAACTGCCTTTACGGATCCGCAAACCCAACGAACAGATTTTTTGCTCCCCCACATAAACACCGGGCGCATCAGGACGGGCACGCGATTCAATGTGAAAGTGGGCGAGGGTATTAATAACGGTATCTTCGATAGCCGTGACCAGTTGGCGAACGCCAACCTTGTTGCGTTTCAGATCGACCATCACATACATCACCTGCTGGCCCGGCCCGTGATAGGTCACCTGGCCACCGCGATCGCTCTGGATCACCGGAATATCGCCCGGCATCAACAGATGCTCCGCTTTCCCGGCCTGGCCCTGGGTAAACACGGGCTGATGCTGAACCAGCCACAGCTCATCGGGCGTGGTTTCGGTGCGACGATCGGTGAAGTTGTGCATGGCTTGGGATACAGGCTCATAGGGCTGCAACCCCAGCTGACGCAAAATGATCTTGTCTGGTTGCAAAAGAGTCATCGTCAGGTTACAGAAGTGGTGTTGCCATTATACCGGGCGCTCTGGCCGGCGACCAGCGTTTCGCTGACCAAAAATGCGCAACCCGGGCAGAGAATGCTCTGTCCCGGGCTGAAATGCAGGGGTTTGTGCTGGAATTACAGCACCATGCGGACAATTTCAATGTTGCCCAACTCATCATATAAGGTTTCCACCTGGTCGATATGGGTGGCGGTGATGGTGATGGACACGGAGTGGTAATTGCCTTTGCTGCTAGGTTTAACCTGCGGGTTGTAATCCCCGGGAGCATGGCGCTGCACCACTTCAACCACCTGGTCTACCAGCTCGGGTTGTGCCAGGCCCATTACCTTGTAGGTAAATGAGCAAGGGAATTCGAGCAGTTCGTTCAGTTTAGTTTTCATGTGCGCTCCAGAGTGCGGCTATCGATATAGCGATTCTATAAATTATAACTCCCGCCGGAGCGGGAGTTAATGTTAATCAGTATATGGGGGCGATTTCGCCCATTTCAACTGTTAACCGAACCAGTGGTGGAACATCAGTTTGATGTAATCCACGATACGGCTGAAGAAACCGCCTTCTTTCACTTCGTTCATCACCACCAGTGGGCGCTGATCGATGGTTTTGCCATCCAGCTGGAAGTTGATGCTGCCGACAACCTGGTTTTTCGCCAGTGGCGCATGAATTTCCGGGGTGTTCAATACGTAGCTGGCTTTGAGATCTTTCATCCGGCCGCGTGGGATAGTCAGGTAAACGTCTTTGTCTACGCCAAGCTCAACGCGATCCGCATCGCCGAACCATACCGGCTCAGAGGCAAACTCTTTGCCTACTTTCAATGGCGCAACGGTTTCGAAGAAGCGGAAGCCCCAGGTCAGCAGTTTCTTGCTCTCGGTTTCACGGCCTTTATAAGTACGACCGCCCAGCACCGCAGAGATCAGACGCATCTGGCCTTCGGTGGCAGATGCGACCAGGTTGTAGCCTGCTGCATCGGTATGACCGGTTTTGATGCCGTCGACGTTCAGGCTGGTATCCCACAGCAGACCGTTACGGTTCATCTGGCGGATATTGTTGAAGGTGAATTCTTTTTCTTTATAAATCGCGTACTCGTCCGGCACGTCGCGGATCAGCGCCTGGCCGATCAACGCCATATCGCGCGCCGAGCTGTACTGACCCTGTGCATCCAGGCCATGTACCGTCTGGAAGTGGGTGTTCTGCAGGCCCAACTTGCTGACGTAGGTGTTCATCAGGTTAACGAACGCGTCCTGGCTGCCGGCCACATAGTCGGCCATCGCCACACAGGCGTCGTTACCGGACTGCAGGTTGATACCGCGGGTCAGCTTGGAGACCGGCACGCGGTCGCCTGGCTTCAGGAACATCAGTGAAGACCCTTTGAATACCGGGTTGCCGGTTGCCCAGGCATCTTGTCCCACGGTAACCAGATCTTCCTGACCGATCTTGCCTGCTTTCAATGCCTGGCCGATGACGTAACTGGTCATCATTTTGGTCAGGCTGGCAGGATCGCGGCGGGCGTCGGCGTTCATTTCCGCCAAAACTTTACCGGAGTTGTAATCAATCAGGACGTAGGCTTCCGCATCGATCTGCGGTACCCCTGGGATCATGGTTTTGATATTAACGTCATCGGCATGCGCAACGGAGGTTGCACTCATCGCGATAACGGTGCCGAGCGCTATGCTCTTGATTAAGCTGAAAGAGGTTACTTGTTTCATGATCGAGACTACAACATCCATGAGGGTAAAATTAAAAACGAGCCACACTATAACAGATGAGATCCCGGCAGGCATTAGCCAATCCTCTGACTAATCGCGCTTTATTGGCTTTAGCTGAAAGAAAATGTTTCAGCTATAGGAACGCTTATCAACCGCGTTCGCCTGCCGGAGAGTTGTTTTAAGGTGCGGCAGTGACAAAAGATTGTTGCTGCGCTTCGCTGGCCAGACGCTGCTGAAGTTCGGCAGCTTGCTGACGGCTGCTGAACGGGCCTAACTGCACGCGGTAAACGCTGCCGTTGGCGGCGACTTTACCCGGTACGCCAAACTTTTGGCTCAGGCTTTGTTGCCAGCTTTGGGCGCGTTCGGCACTGCTCAATGCGCCAACCTGCACCACATAGCTGCCCCCCGTAGAAGCATTGGCGGCGACGGCGGCGGTCGCTGCAACCGGTGCGGCACTGACGGCAGGTTCAGGCTCTGAGCCCTCCAGTACGCCGACCGGGACGGCGCTTGGCGCACCCAGGAAACCGCTACGGCTATTGCCGGCAGTGGCGGCCGGGGCGTTGTCGCCGGTGTTCAGGCTGCTGTTGTCAATCGGGTGTACTGCAGCACCGTTGGGGACCGGAACATCCTGTTGCATCGGGGTTCCCATGCTGCTGGCGCCGAGTTCCGGGCGTGCGGGCAGGGCATAGCTTTGTTTGGCGACGGTAGTTCCAATGGTGCCTGGGCCGCTCAGAGTTCCGTCCGGTGCCACGTTGATGAAATCAACCTTGACCTTGGTGTTGTTGGACAGGTTCAGACGGTCGGCGACGGCTTTCGACAGATCGATAATGCGGCCCTGGGTGTACGGCCCGCGATCGTTAACCCGCACCACCAGTTGGCGGCCGTTGGCCAGGTTGGTCACACGCACGTAACTAGGGATTGGCAACGTCGGGTGTGCGGCCGTCAGGCCGTTAGGATCGAACTGTTCCCCTAGCGCAGTGGTGTTGCCCCGGGCTTCTTCACCATAGGAGCTGGCCAGACCGGTCTGTGAGAAGTTCTGCGGATCTTTGACGATGCGGTAAGTGTCGCCATTAACCTTATAATCCTGCATGTTATTAGGGTTATAGGGTTCATATTGAGGCTCAACGCCACCGATTTCCACCACCGGCCCGTTATACGGCTGCTGCGGTGGTGCTTGCTGTTCCGTGGTCGGGGCGGTACAGGCGGAAAGCAATACCGCGACGACGCCGACCCAAAGCCATTCCTTACGCATTACTCACCCCTTATAAACTCTTGGACATCATTTTTCGATGCGTGTGGATCGACATGATAATGCCGAACCCAGCCATAAGCACAATCAGCGCCGAACCCCCGTAGCTGACCAGAGGCAAAGGTACGCCAACTACCGGCAAAATACCACTGACCATGCCAATGTTAACAAACACATAAACGAACAAAATCAGCATCAGACCGCCGACCATCACCCGGCCGAAGGTGGTTTGTGCCTTGGCGGCGATCATCAGCCCGCGAATAATCACCAGCAGGTATAGCGCCAGTAACACCAGCACCCCGATCAGCCCCAGTTCTTCGGCCAATACCGCGAAGATAAAGTCGGTGTGACGTTCCGGCAGGAATTCCAACTGTGACTGGGTGCCGTGCAGCCAGCCTTTGCCGGACAGGCCGCCGGAGCCGATGGCGATTTTTGACTGAATGATATGGTAACCGGCACCAAGTGGGTCGGTTTCCGGATCGAGCAGCATCATGACGCGGTCGCGCTGATAGCCGTGCATCAGGAAGAACCACAGCACCGGGATAAAGGCCGCCAACAGTACGGCGGCCACGGCGATCAGCTTCCAGCTCATGCCGGACAGGAACAGCACGAACAGGCCGGAGGCGGCGATCAGAATCGAGGTCCCCAGATCCGGCTGTGCGGCCACCAGCAAGGTCGGCAGGAAAATCAGCACCAGTGCAATGGCGGTATTTTTCAGCGAAGGTGGGCAGACGTCGCGGTTCATAAAGCGCGCCACCATCAGCGGTACGGCGATTTTAGCGATCTCGGACGGCTGGAAGCGCACAAAGCCAAGATCCAGCCAGCGCTGTGCGCCTTTACTGATCTGGCCGAAAGCGTCCACCAAAATCAGCAGGATCACGCAGAAAATATATAAATACGGTGCCCAGCTTTCATAAACTCGCGGTGGGATCTGTGCCATCACGGCCATCACGATCAGCCCCATCACGATCTGGCCGATCTTGCGCTCCATCATGCCGATATCCTGACCGCTGGCGCTCCACATCACGAACGCGCTGTAGACCAGCAGGGCCAGAATTAATACCAGGAATGTGGGGTCGATATGGATTTTGGTCCAGATCGAGCCCTTTTGTTGGCTTTCAGTCATGTTCTACCTTAATCACCTTCTACACCAGGCGGCAGTGGGGCCGCATCCGGTAATTGCGTATTGTTGTCGCCCAGCAAAATATGGTCGAGGATCTGACGAGTAATCGTCCCGACCGCCGGACCTGCGCCGCCGTTTTCCAGAATGATGGCGACCGAGACCGTCGGATTATCGTAAGGTGCGAAGGCCGTCATCAGTTTATGGTCACGCAGGTGCTCTGCGAGTTTGTGGGCGTTATAGGTTTCGTAACCGAATACCTGTGCGGTACCCGATTTCGCCGCGGCTTTATATGGCGTACCTGCAAAGTACTTGCGTGCCGTGCCGTTCGGACGGTTGGCCACGCCATACATGCCATCTTTGGCAATTTCCCAGAAGCCGGAATGAATATCGCCGATCTGCTTGCTTTCTTCCTGAATGAAAGGCACCAGCGCACCATTGATTCTGGTGCTCTGCAGCAGGTGCGGCGTTTTGACATTACCGTCGTTAATCAGTGTGGTCAGTGCCTTGGCCATCTGGATCGGTGTTGCGGTCCAGTAGCCCTGGCCGATGCCCACAGGAATGGTGTCGCCCTGATACCAGGGTTTTTTATAGCGCTTGAATTTCCAGTCGCGGGTCGGCATCAGGCCTGAACGCTCTTCGGACAGATCAATGCCGGTATATTCGCCATACCCGAACTTGGTCAGCCAGGTCGACAGGCGATCGATACCCATATCGTAGGCGACCTGATAGAAGAAGGTATCCGCTGACTCTTCCAGGGCTTTGGTGACGTTCAGGCGGCCATGGCCCCACTTTTTCCAGTCACGGAAGCGTTTTTCCGAGCCGGGCAATTGCCACCAGCCGGGATCGAACAGGGTGGTATTTTTGGTGATCACCCCGGCGCTGAGCGCCGAGACGGAAATGTAGGGTTTCACCGTTGAGGCCGGTGGGTATAGCCCCTGCGTGGCGCGGTTAATCAACGGCCGGTTCGGATCGTTGAGCAGCCCCTGATAGTCTTTACTGGAGATGCCATCGACGAACAGGTTCGGATCATAGCTGGGGTTGGACACCATCGCCAGAATGCCGCCGGTGCGCGGATCGCTCACCACCACTGCCGCGCGACTGCCGACCAGCAACTGCTCGATATAGCGTTGCAGGTTGAGATCCAGCGTCAGGTAAACGTCCTGACCGGCGGATGGGGGTTGTTCATGCAGTTGGCGGATCACCCGGCCGCGGTTGTTGACTTCAACCTCTTCGTAGCCGGTTTTGCCGTGCAGGGTATCTTCGTAATAACGTTCGATACCCAGCTTGCCAATATCGTGGGTGGCGGCGTAGTTGGCCAGCTTGCTCTCTTTATCCAGGCGTTCGACATCGCGGTCGTTGATCTTCGACACGTAGCCGATCACGTGGGTCAGGGCAGAGCCATAAGGGTAGTAGCGACGCTGGTAGCCTTTGACCTCGACGCCGGGGAAGCGGAACTGGTTAACCGCAAACCGTGCTACCTGAACTTCATTCAGGGCGGTTTTCACCGGAATGGAGACGAAACGGCGCGAGCGCTTGCGCTCTTTCTCGAAGTTGGTGATGTCTTCGTCGGTCAGATCGACCACCGGACGCAGTGCCTGCAGCGTGGCCTTCAGGTCATCGACCTTTTCCGGCATCAGCTCCAGTTGGTAAATGGTGCGGTTGAGCGCCAGCGGAGTGCCGTTGCGATCATAGATAATGCCGCGACTGGGCGCGATCGGCACCAGTTTGATGCGGTTTTCGTTGGAACGGGTGCGGTAATCCTCAAAGCGGACGATTTGCAGGTTATACAGATTGGCGATGAGGGTGCCGGTCAGCACCAGGATGACAAAGAACGCCACCAGGGCGCGGCGTACAAACAGGGCGGATTCAGCCGTATAGTCGCGAAAAGGGTTACGTTCTATTTTCATCCCGCTGCTTTATTTCACTCTGTCACGGTTACCACCGGTTATTCCCGGTGGTAAGGATGATTTGTTGTAATACTCCAGGCGCGATAGAGGCTTTCAGCCACCAGAACGCGCACTAAAGGATGCGGCAATGTCAACGGTGAGAGCGACCAACTTTGTTCTGCTGCGGCCTTGCACGCCGGTGCCAGCCCTTCAGGGCCGCCAATCAGCAGGCTGACGTTGCGGCCGTCCTGCTTCCAGCGTTCGAGCTGCTGCGCTAACTGCGGCGTTTCCCACGGCGTACCGGGGATGTCCAGCGTGACAATGCGATTGCCTTTGCCTACCGCCGCCAGCATCTGTTCGCCTTCCTTTTCCAGAATGCGTTTGATATCGGCATTCTTGCCGCGCTTGCCCGCCGGGATTTCGGTCAGCTCAAACGGCATATCTTTCGGAAAGCGGTGCAGATAATCCATAAAGCCGGTCTGCACCCAGTCTGGCATTTTAGTGCCGACCGCTACCAGTTGCAGTTTCACCGCTTAGCTCCAGAGTTTTTCCAGCTCGTACAGACGACGGCTTTCTTCTTGCATTACGTGGACGATCACTTCGCCCAGGTCAACCACTATCCAGTCGGAAGCTTCCTGGCCTTTCATGCCAAACAGTTCCATGCCCGCAGAACGGGATTCTTGTACCAGATGGTTGGCGATCGACATCACGTGACGGGTAGAAGTACCGGTGCAGATGATCATGCAATCAGTGATGCTGGATTTACCCTGTACATCCAGAGCGATAATGTCTTGGCCTTTCAGGTCATCAATTTTATCGATGACGAAATCTTGGAGCGCTTTACCTTGCAAAGGTTCCCCCTCGGGAGTGTTCTGTTCATTCGACTGCGGCGGGCAACTGCCCGTTTTGCGGCCTGAATCAATGATAAGTCGGCAGGATGCCGCTGAAAGCCAGCTGGTGACTGCCCGGCCAGCTAAGGTTTCCGGGGTTTTCAGCGAATACCTGAAAAATAGCGGCGCAGTATATCATGCGGCTCTCGCTAGCGATATAAACCCTGTAACTCGATATAGCGCTGTACCGAACGCGGCAACAGGTCGTCACAGTCGAGACCCTGGTGGCGGCGCTGGCGGATTTCCGTCGCTGAAATTTCCAGCTGCGGCGTATCGGCCAGGTAGATATAGCCCTGTGGTTGCAGGCTCAGCAGCGCGGCATCGATCACCTGATGCTGTTCCAGCCACTGCTGCAGTTCCGGTGTGTCCATCCGGTCGTTGTAGCCAGGTCGCGCCAGCACCAGCAGGTGGCAGGTCTCCAGCAGCGATTGCCAGCGGTGCCACTTGTGCAACGTCAACAGCGAGTCCTGGCCAATAATAAACGCCAGCGGCAATGCAGCGCCACGTTCTTTACGAATGGCTTCCAGCGTCTCTATGGTGTAGGACGGCGTGGTGCGGTGCAGTTCGCGATCGTCAACCGCAAACAGCGGGTTGCCGGCGATCGCCAGTTCAACCATCTTTAACCGTTGCTGAGCGTTAGCCTCGGGCTGAGGGCGGTGCGGCGGCACGTGGTTGGGCAGCAGTGTGACCCGGTTCAGGCCAACTTCGGCGGCCAGCGCTTCCACCGGCCGCAGATGGCCGTAATGGATCGGGTCAAAGGTGCCGCCAAACAGGGCGTGCAGGACGGTGGTGTCTTGCGGATTAGTGGGCATCTGAAAAACTCGTGGCCAGAGGTTTGCCGCACAGCAGCATCGACAGGGTTTCCAGTTCCGACCAGACCGACTGGCCGTAATCCTGCTTAAGGGTAATTTCAATCTGCGCCAGCAGATGAACCGCTTGCCGCAGCTGGGCAGCGGATAACCGTTGTAATGCCTGGGTGACCAGGTTACGGCGGTTTTGCCAGACCTTGTACTGGTCAAACAGCGTACGCAGCGGCACTGACGCCATGCGCCGTTGCAGGTTCAGTAACTGCAGCAATTCACGCTGCAGGGTGCGCAGCAGGATAACCGGTTCGACATCTTCCTGCTGCATCTGCTGCAGGATATGCCAGGCGCGCTTGCTTTTGCCCGCCAGCAGGGCGTCCAGCCAGTGGAATGGCGTGAAGTGCGCGGCGTCATTGACCGCCAGTTCAACGCGCGGCAGGGTAAGCTTGCCGTCCGGGTGCAGCAGCGACAACCGTTCCAACGCCTGCGACAGCGCCAGCAGGTTGCCTTCGTAGCAATAACACATCAGTTGATTGGCCGCGTCGTCCAGTTCCAGCTTCATGGCTTTGGCGCGTTGCGCTACCCAGCGGGGTAACTGCGCCTGTTCCGGCGTCTGGCAACTGACGTAAGCGCCATGCGGGCTGAGTGCTTTGAACCAGGCGCTGTTTTCCTGCGCTTTGGTCAGGCGTGGCCCACGCAGCATCAGTAAAATGTCGTCATGCAGCAGAGCGGCCAGCTTGATCAGCTGTTCGCCGATCGGGGCGGTCGGTCCGTTATCGGGGAAGATCAGCAGCAGCGTCTGACGGCTGGCGAACAGGCTCATGGCCTGACAGATGCTGAAAATGGCGTCCCAGTCGGTATGGGCGTCGAGCGAAATGCTGTAGTGTTCGGTGAATTGTTGTTGCTGTGCCGTTTGGCGGATCAGATCCTGACTCTCCTGCAACAGCAGCGGCTCATTGCCACTCAATAAATAACAAGCGCGCAGCCCCTCTCGGAGCTGCGCGGCAAGTTGTTCAGGGTAAATACGGATCATTGATCGACGCGACTTGCCGCTTTTTCACCAGCGGCAGCAGCTTTTTGCTGAGTTTCTTCTTCCGCTGCGTGTACCGTCAGCAGTTTACGCACCAGTTGCTGGGCGGCCTGGTCACGCATTTCCTGGCGAATAATGTCCTGTTCGGAATCTTTTGCCAGTGCGGTCAGCGGGTTATCGAAGAACGAACGGAACACTTTCACGTTCAGCGGATACAGATCGTGACCCGGGATCAGCACCTGTGCCTGGACCGACAGTACCATCTGGTACTCAGCGGTTTTACCGTCCTGGAAGATCGAGGCGGTATCCTGGCTTTCAGTGGCGCCAATGATGCGCAGGGAAGGGAGATCCTTACGTTTTGCATCTTTGACAATGGTCACGTCGCTCAGACGTAATTGTTCACGCACCGAGCGGGTCAGCGGACCATAAGGGTCTGAGCTGTCCAGAATCAGCGTTTTCATTTCCGAGGGTACCTGCGTGGTGCCACGCAGGTGAAAACCGCAGCCGGCGGTGACCAGCACCGCCAACCCCAGCAACAGCGTCAGAATACGTTGTCGCACAATTCCTCCTTGTGTTAACCCACAACCAGGTTAAGCAATTTGCCCGGAACATAGATCACTTTACGAACCGTAACCCCGTCCAGATATTTAGCGACCAGATGTTCCTCAGCGGCGCGCGCACGCACCTGTTCTTCGGTTGCATCGGCTGCCACAGTGATTTTAGCGCGAACCTTGCCGTTGACCTGTACCACTACCAGCTTGGAGTCTTCGACCATGGCTTGCTCGTCGGCTTGCGGCCAGGCTGCGGTATCCACATCGCCTTCACCGCCCAACGCCTGCCACAGTGAGAAGCACACGTGCGGGGTGAACGGATACAGCATGCGAACCACAGACAGCAGCGCTTCCTGCAGCAGGGCGCGATCTTGCTCGCTTTCTTGCGGTGCACGAGCCAGCTTGTTCATCAGTTCCATCACGGCGGCAATCGCGGTGTTGAAGGTCTGACGGCGGCCGATATCGTCGGTCACTTTGGCGATGGTTTTGTGCAGATCGCGGCGCAGTGCTTTCTGGTCTTCGGTCAGCGTTGCTACGTTCAGCGGCTGCACTGCCCCTTTCTCCAGGTGTTCGTAGGCCAGTTTCCAGACGCGTTTCAGGAAGCGGTTTGCCCCTTCTACGCCGGATTCTTGCCATTCCAGCGTCATTTCTGCCGGCGAGGCGAACATCATGAACAGACGCACGGTGTCTGCACCGTATTTCTCAACCATCACCTGTGGATCGATGCCGTTGTTTTTCGACTTCGACATTTTGCTCATGCCAGCATAGACCAGTTCACGACCTTGTGGATCGGTGGCTTTGATAATGCGGCCTTTGTCATCGCGCTCAACGGTGGCGTCGACTGGCGAAACCCAGACGCGTTCGCCGCTGTTGCCGCTGTAATAGAAGGCGTCTGCCAGTACCATGCCCTGACACAGCAGGCGTTTTGCCGGCTCGTCGGAATCGACCAGGCCCGCGTCACGCAGCAGCTTGTGGAAGAAGCGGAAGTACATCAGGTGCATGATGGCGTGTTCGATACCCCCGACATACTGATCCACCGGCAGCCAGTAGTTGGCGGCGGCTGGATCCAGCATGCCCTCGTCGTACTGCGGGCAGGTGTAGCGCGCGTAGTACCAGGAAGACTCCATAAAGGTGTCGAAGGTGTCGGTTTCACGCAGCGCCGGCTGGCCGTTAACGGTGGTTTTCGCCCACTCGGGATCGGCCTTGATTGGGCTGGTAATACCGTCCATCACCACGTCTTCCGGCAGGATCACCGGCAGTTGGTCTTCCGGGGTTGGCATTACGGTGCCGTCTTCCAGCGTGACCATTGGGATTGGTGCACCCCAGTAACGTTGGCGAGAAACACCCCAGTCACGCAGACGGTAGTTAACCTTGCGCTGGCCGACGCCTTTGGCGACCAGTTTGTCGGCAATGGCGTTGAAACCGGCCTGGTGATCCAGGCCGTCAAATTCGCCGGAATTGAACAGTGCGCCTTTTTCGGTCATCGCTTCGGCCAGGACATCCGGTTGGCTGCCGTCGAGTGTGAGTACGACCGGCGTGATCGGCAAACCGTATTTGGTGGCGAACTCCCAGTCACGTTGGTCGTGAGCCGGAACCGCCATTACCGCGCCGGTGCCGTATTCCATCAGCACGAAGTTGGCGACCCAAATCGGCACTTGCTCACCGGACAGCGGATGGATGGCGAACAGGCCGGTCGGCATGCCTTTCTTCTCCATCGTCGCCATTTCGGCTTCGGCCACTTTGGTGTTGCGGCATTCTTCGATAAATTCAGCCAGCGCCGGGTTGTTCACCGCGCCTTGCTGCGCCAACGGGTGACCCGCAGCGACGGCGACATAGGTGGCACCCATAAAGGTGTCTGGACGGGTGGTGTAAACGGTCAGTTTCTCTTCGCTGCCCGCTACATCAAAGGTGATATCCACCCCTTCGGAACGGCCAATCCAGTTACGCTGCATGGTTTTCACCTGCTCTGGCCAGCTTTCAAGCGTATCCAGATCGTTCAGCAGTTGGTCGGCGTAAGCGGTGATTTTGATAAACCACTGTGGGATCTCTTTACGCTCTACCTTGGTGTCACAGCGCCAGCAGCAGCCGTCGATAACCTGTTCGTTGGCCAGCACGGTCAGATCGTGTGGACACCAGTTCACCGCAGAAGTCTTCTTGTAGACCATGCCTTTTTCGTACAGCTTGGTGAAGAACCACTGTTCCCAACGGTAGTAATCCGGATCGCAGGTGGCGATCTCGCGATCCCAGTCATAGCCGAAGCCCAGCAGTTTGAGCTGGTTCTTCATGTATTCGATGTTGTCGTAGGTCCACGGGGCCGGTGCGGTGTTGTTCTTGACCGCAGCGCCTTCCGCCGGCAGGCCGAACGCATCCCAGCCGATCGGCTGTAGTACGTTTTTGCCTAGCATGCGCTGATAGCGCGAGATCACGTCGCCGATAGTGTAGTTACGAACGTGTCCCATGTGCAGACGGCCTGATGGGTATGGCAGCATGGATAGGCAGTAATACTTTTCCTTGCTCGCATCTTCGGTAACCTTGAAAGTCTGCTTCTCTTGCCAGTGAAGCTGTACGTTCGATTCTATGTCTTCTGGACGGTATTGCTCTTGCATGGCGGCTGGTGGTCCTGTAGGTGTAAAACAGCTACATCCGTAGCATTCTGTTGAGTACTTATAGATCCGCATAGCATAGCTGATAAGACCTCTCGGCAACAACACCAAGCGCCCGACTCGACGTATTTAAAAAATCCCCGCCATGATATGACTCACATCTTGAGGATCCCGTGCCTTGCCAAGTGACATCAGCAATTTACGGCTAAAATGATAAGGGATAGTTTGAAGAGGTAAGTCCCGTCACGTAAGTTCATCGAGGAGAGATTATGAACAAGGTTGCTCAGTACTACCGCGAATTGGTGGCATCTCTGACCGAACGCTTGAAAAATGGCGAACGTGATATTGACTCGCTGGTCGCGAGCGCTGAAAAACGGCTGAACGAAGCGGGTGAGCTGACGCGCGATGAAGTGGAGCAGGTGACCCTGGCGGTACGGCGCGATCTGGAAGAATTCGCTCGCAGTTATCAGGAAAGCCGGGAAGAATTTACCGACAGCGTTTTTATGCGGGTGATTAAAGAGAGCCTGTGGCAGGAACTGGCGGACATTACCGACAAAACCCAGTTGGAATGGCGCGAAGTGTTCAAGGACGTCAGCCATCATGGCGTTTACCACAGCGGTGAAGTGGTTGGGCTGGGGAATCTGGTGTGCGAGCAGTGCCACCATCATATGGCGTTTTACACGCCGGAAGTGCTGCCGCTGTGTCCGAAATGCGGCCACGACCAGTTTCAGCGTCGGCCTTTCGAACCTTAAGTTCTCCGCACCCTGGCCTTCTCCTGAGTGGAAAGGGCCGGGGCAGGGAGATCGTCATTAACCGAACAGCTTTTTCATCAGGTTACTGAGAAAACCGCCGCCAGTCGGGGCCGTTGCCCGTTCAGGCTCGCTTGTGAGGGCGTTGTATACGGTTGCAGGGACTTTCTGTGCCACCGCGATACGGCTGTCCTGTGCCGCTTTTTCTGCCGCTTCCGGCCCGTAAGCAAACCCTTCCGCCAGCACGAATTCCACGTCCGTAATACCGATAAAGCCCAAGAACAGCTTCAGATAAGGCGTGATCAGGTCGGTTGGCGTCTCGGCGTGGATACCGCCACGGCTGGAGATTACGATCGCTTTCTTGCCGGTGACCAGTCCTTCGGATCCTTCAGAGGTATAACGGAAAGTTTGGCCGGCGCGTGCTATCAGGTCGAAGTAAATTTTCAACTGGGTCGGGATGTTAAAGTTGTACATCGGTGCGCTGATGATCAGGGTGTCATGCGATTTCAGTTCGGCAATCAGCTCATCGGAAAGTGCCAGCGTCTGTTGCTGATAGGGGGTTAAGGGTTTATCCCCGGCACTAAAACCGCCGATCACTTCACCGTTCAGTTCTGGCAGAGTGGGGTTGGCCAAATCGCGGAAGGTAAAGGTGTCACTTGGGTGCGCTTCTTGCCACTGTTGAACAAAAAAATCGACCAATTTTCCAGACTGGGAGTAATCGCCCAGAATACTTGATTTCAGGACCAGTATACGACTCATGCGGTTATCTCCAGGCTTGTTCTAAGGGCGTCAGCAATGCTGTGCGTTTAACAGCATCTTAGAGGCAAGCCGGGATCAGTGATAGCGTAAAAATTCGCTCAGTTAAATCAAAAAAATTGAACATTAGGGCGCGTCTTGCGCCCCAGTGGGTCAGTAACGCGCAACGCGTTCAGCCAGCAGGCTGATAAACCCTTCACGATCGATAGCGGTCAGCACTTCCACGTTGGCCGCTTTGCCGGTTTGCTGGAATACATCTACTACCGTCATGCCCTGGGTGTATTCCCCTTTGGTTTCCACCCCGACCCAGCGTTCGATACTGCTAAACAACTGAGGGGCCAGCAGCCAGGCGATGGTGCAGGGGTCGTGCATTGCGGCACCCGGTAACCCACGTGGGTGGCTGAGATACAGCGGCAGGTAGAAGTCGAGCATTTCGGCCACCGCCTGTGCCACCGGGTTGTCAATTTGGCGGATACGTTCGATATCTTGTGGTAGCACCAGAGCCTGGTGGGTGACGTTCAACCCGGCCATGGTCAAGGGCACGCCGGACTTCAGTACCATCTCGGCGGCTTCGGGATCGACAAAAATATTAAATTCCGCCACCGGGGTGGTATTACCGGCGTTCATGCCACCGCCCATAAAGACGATGCGCTCGATGTTGCCTTTCAGTTCGGGGTGCTGGGCCAGCAGCAGGGCGATATTGGTCATCGGGCCGGTGACCACCAGGGTGATCGGTTCCAGGCTGCTGCGCAGTAGGCTGGCGATCAGCTCGACGGCGCTTTGCCCGACCGGCTTGATGGTGGGCGTCGGCAGGTGGGTATTGCCCATGCCGGTTTTGCCGTGGACGTAGTCGGCAATCACCAGCTCACGCATCAGTGGGGCGGCGGCACCGGCCGCGACAGGGATGTCTTCACGCTTCATCAGCGTCAGCAGGCCGAGCGCGTTATGCAGGGTTTTCTCCGGCGTCTGGTTGCCGGCGGAGGTGGTGATGGCTTTAACGTCCAGTTCCGCTGAACTCAGTGCCATGGCGAGGGCAATGGCGTCGTCGAGGCCGGGATCGCAATCGATAATGATAGGGCGTGGCATATGTATCTCCTTTTTACCCGTCGTCTTTCAAGCTGCAGCGTTGTTACCTGCATTCACTCACCCCAGTTACTTACTCAAGTAAGCGCCTGGGGATGAGCGAGCTGGTCGCCTAGCTGCAACTTGAAAGCCATAGGGTAGAGTTGTGCTGCGAGCATCGGATCAAAACCAGGGAGAAACAAGCGCTTTTAGTGCCGGGAAGGGGGAGATGCGCCCCGAATGGAGCGCATGCATATTGAGGCAAGTGTTGTTTTTTTACCTGAGATACCCGGGCCTAGCGCACCGAGGGGCGCTCCGGCAGCTAAAGCTGCTACGACCCCTTCGGCACGCTCTCCCTAATAACGGGCACGAGCGCATCAGATAAATCAGTGCAGGATTTTTGCCAGGAAGTCTTTGGCGCGCTCAGACTCAGGGTTGTTGAAGAAGTCGTCTTTATTGCGGTCTTCGACAATTTTGCCTTCATCCATAAAGATCACCCGGTTGGCCACCTTGCGGGCAAAGCCCATTTCGTGGGTCACCACCATCATGGTCATGCCTTCGTTCGCCAGTTCGACCATCACGTCGAGCACTTCGTTGATCATTTCCGGATCGAGTGCTGAGGTCGGTTCATCGAACAGCATGGCGATGGGATCCATACACAGCGCACGGGCGATAGCCACACGTTGCTGCTGACCACCGGAAAGCTGCCCAGGGAACTTGTTGGCATGGGCGGTCAGGCCGACGCGCTCCAGCAACTTCAGGCCTTTCTCGCGGGAAGCGGCTTTATCACGCTTGAGCACTTTTACCTGTGCCAGCGTCAGGTTGTCGATGATCGACAGGTGCGGGAACAGCTCAAAGTGCTGGAACACCATGCCGACCTTGGAACGCAGCTGCGCCAGGTTGGTTTTCTTGTTGTTGACCGGCGTCCCGTTCACCTGGATATCGCCCTGCTGGATCGGCTCCAGGCCGTTGACGGTTTTGATCAGGGTAGATTTGCCCGAGCCTGAAGGACCGCAGACTACCACCACTTCGCCTTTTTTGACTTCGGTGGTGCAATCGGTCAGAACCTGAAAGTGACCGTACCACTTAGAAACATTTTTCAGGGATATCATCAAACAGTCCTTTTCTTCAAATAGCTTACCAGCGCCGAGGCGGCGAGACTGATAACAAAATAGACAAAGCCGGCGAACAGGATCATTTCAACCTGGGTGCCGTCGCGCTCGCCGATGGTTGAGGCGGTACGGAAGAAGTCAGCCAGGCTCAGTACGTACACCAGCGAGGTATCCTGGAACAGTACGATGCCCTGGGTCAGCAGCAGTGGCACCATGGCGCGGAATGCCTGCGGCAAAATAACCAGCTTCATTGACTGCCAGTGGGTCATGCCCAGAGCCAGTGCGGCGGAAGACTGGCCGCGCGAGATGCTGATAATACCGGCACGGATAATTTCCGAGTAATAGGCCGCTTCAAACAGGGAAAAGGCTACCATAGCCGAGATCAGGCGAATATCGGTTTTCGGCGACAGCCCCAGAACTTGTTGTAATAAGCTTGGAACCACCAGATAGAACCACAGCAGTACCATCACCAGCGGCACTGAGCGGAACAGGTTGACGTACAGGGCGGCGAACCAGCTGATTGGCTTGATCGGCGACAAACGCATTACCGCCAAAATGGTGCCCCAAAGGATACCGAAGACGATGGCAGTCACGGTGATCTTCAGCGTGATGAACAGACCCTGCAGCAGATAAGGGAAGCTTGGGACAATCGATGCCCAGTCAAATTCGTACATTATTTACTCCCCATATTGCCGGGCAACTGCACTTTTCTCTCTACCAGCCGCATAAACAGCATGATCACGGCGTTGATGGCGATATAAGCCAGCGTTATCGCGGTAAAGGATTCATAGGCGTGCGCCGAGTAATCCAGCAATTTACCGGCCTGGGCAGCCATG
Organism: Serratia myotis; assembly: GCF_027474885.1. Lineage (NCBI taxonomy): Bacteria > Pseudomonadati > Pseudomonadota > Gammaproteobacteria > Enterobacterales > Yersiniaceae > Serratia > Serratia myotis. Next base: position 1,261,079 of record NZ_CP099707.1, read on the forward strand.
TCGACCAGTCCGATGGTGGAAGCGATGGCGGAGTTTTTCACCAAGTTAAGCATTTCCGAGGTCATCGGCGGCACAATCACCCGGTAGGCGTTCGGCAACAGCACGTAGCGATAGGTTTGCGGCAGCGTCAGGCCCATGGCCAGTCCGGCGGCTCTCTGACCGCGTGGCAGTGACTGAATGGCAGCGCGTACCTGTTCGCACACGCGAGCGGCGGTGAACAGCCCGAGGCACAACATCGAAGAAACGAAGAACTGCACGTTAGGATCGAGTTCGGTTTTGAACCACATGCCGATATTCACCGGCAGCAATTCAGGGATCACCAGGTACCAGGTAAAGAATTGCACGATCAGCGGCACGTTACGGAAAAGTTCGACGTAACAGGTACCGAGGGTGGAAAGAAAGCGGTTAGGTACGGTACGCAAAATACCGAATAGCGAACCGACAAAGAAAGCGATAATCCATGCACAGACGGAGAGGGCCACCGTGACCTGAAAGCCGGACCAAATCCAGCCGAGGTAGGTGGTATTCCCAAACGGGGCCTGCTGCAGGAAGATACCCCAGTTCCAATCTATTGACATAACAAACTCCGTTAAGCGGGCGCAGAGCGCCTAAAGATTGATGACTATTCAGCGCCAATGGCACCGCGGCCAGTCGGGCTGACTTATCTGTGCGGGCATCGGTGGTGCGTTATGGGGAAAATGCGGGAGGGGAACGACCTCCCGCATGCCTGTCTGTCCCAGTCATCAACAGAGCCAGGTTGGCCTGGCGCCTGTTTTATTAGTTCAGTGCTTTGTCGTTAGGCTCTTTGAACAGTTGCTTCATATCGTCTGACAGTTCGAAGTTCATGTTGAGGTTCTTCGGTGGGATAGGCTGTTTGAACCACTTATCAAACCATTTGGCCGCTTCACCTGAAGTCTGAGCCTGAGCGATGGTGTCATCGACCAGTTTTTTGAACTCAGGATCGTCTTTACGCAACATACAGCCGTAGGCTTCTTTCGACTGTGGCGTGGCGATGATTTCCCATTGGTCCGGTTTCTTCGCTTTCGCGCGTTCACCTGCCAGCAGAGCGTCATCCATCATAAAGGCGACGGCGCGGCCGCTTTCCAGGGTGCGGAATGAATCACCGTGGTCTTTGGCGCTGATGATACGCATGTTCATTTTGTTGCTGTCGTTCAGTTTATTCAGCAGTACTTCTGAGGTAGTACCGGATGTCACCACCACGGCTTTACCGGCCAGATCTTTGAAATCTTTGATGTCAGACCCTTTTTTCACCAGCAGACGGGTACCGACCACGAAGATGGTGTCAGAGAAGGCGGCCTGTTTCTGGCGTTCAAGGTTGTTGGTGGTCGAGCCGCACTCGAAGTCAAAGGTGCCGTTTTGCAGCAGTGGAATACGGTTCTGCGAGGTGATCGGCAGCATTTTGACCTGCAGATCCGGAGCGTTCAGTTTTTTCTTAACCGCTTCAACGATTTGGTTGGAGTAGTCCTGGGAGTAACCCACAACTTTCTGCTGGTTGTCGTAGTAGGAGAACGGCACTGACGATTCGCGGTGGCCGACAACGATCACGCCGTTGTCTTTGATTTTCTTCAGCGTACCGGTCAGTTCTTCCGCATGGGCTACGTTAGCCGCCATACCGATCAGCAGTAACGATAACGCCAATTTACGCATTTGCATGGTCCAACTCCTTTGCTGTTGTGGTAGCTCAAATTCAAAGAGCATCAGATTCTAAATGGAGATTTATTGCTCAAGTATAAAGATAGTCCTAGAACAGATAACCGTTAGAAAATAGCCGATTGTGAACGGATTGAAACTAAAATGTTTCATTTTTTGAGACGCCACGCGCACCAAATTAATGCAACAAAATATCAATGCACCCTTATGGTGCCAGTGATGCTCTCAGGTTGTGCACGGATGCGACGAAACGTCAGCAAAAGTAAATCGGTTCTAAATCACGGAGTAATTAAAGCAAGGAGTGTGCCAGAAGCATTGATTTGGCAATGATTTTGGACCGGTGGGGGAAACAGCGGGGCGCGCGGATGGCAACGCCCCGGGGGATTATTTACGACGCAGGCCGAGGACCAGCGCCAGACCGCCGAGCAGCAGGGTGATGATCCACAATGGCGTGGCGCCAAAGCGGGCATAAGGGGTAATGCCGGTGGTTGGGGTCATTTTCACCTCCAGCACCTTGCGAGTGAACTGCGGGATCTCTGCAATCACTTCACCATTGGCATCGACAGCGGCAGTCACGCCGTTGTTGGTGCTGCGCAACAGGGGTCTGCCCAACTCCAGTGCACGCATGCGCGCCATCTGGAAGTGCTGCCACGGGCCGATGGAATGGCCAAACCAGGCATCGTTGGAGATGGTCAGCAGGAAGTTGGTGTCCGGGCGGAAGTTATCGCGCACCTGCTGGCCGAGGACAATTTCATAACAAATCGCCGCCGTCAGGTTATAGCCCTTCACGCTGAGCTGTGGCTGGACGTAATCGCCGCGGCTGAATGAGGACATCGGCAGGTCGAAGAAGGGGGCCAGTGGCCGCAGCAGCGTTTCCATCGGCACAAACTCGCCGAACGGCACCAGATGGTGCTTGTTATAGCGGTCTTTGGCCGGATAAGTGTACGGCGTCGGTTCACCCAACACGATGGCACTGTTGTAAATTTGCTGGCCCTGTGGGGTGGCGCGGACGTCAACAATGCCGGTGATCAGGCTGCTGTTTTTGGCTCGCATCAGGTCGTCCATCATGGTCAGGAAACCGTTCTGGCTGGCTTCGTAATCCGGGATGGCAGATTCCGGCCAAATGATGATCGGCGCTTTGCCCATATAAGGACGGGTTTCATCCAGATAGGTTTGCAGCGTACTGACCAGCGCTTTGGGATCCCACTTCATTGACTGAGCGATATTGCCCTGCACCATGGCGACGTTGACCGCCTTGTCCGGCTGTGGGGTATACCAGTGCAACTGGCGCAGCGGCCACGGTAACAGCAACAGGGCGACAGCTACCACCGCCGGCGTGATGCGGCGTTGATTGATGGCATATACCAGCAGCCCGGCGATCGCCATCAGCATAAAGGTGATGGTATCTACCCCCAGCAGTGGTGCCACGCCTTTCAGCGGGCCGTTGAGCTGGCTGTAGCCGAACTGCAGCCAAGGGAAACCGGTCAGCACCCAGCCGCGCAGAAACTCAGTGACCTGCCACAGCACCGGTGCGGCAATCGCCAGACGGTACCAACTGGTGGTTGGCCAAAGGCGTGCCAGCAAGCCGGCGAACAGCCCGGTATACAGCGACAGATAGGCGGCGAGCAGCGCCACCAGGAAAATATTGACGGAGAACGGCATGCCGCCGAAGTCGGCAATGCTGACGTAAACCCAGTTGATCCCGGTACCGAACAGGCCGAAACCCCAGCAGAAGCCGAGCAGAGCAGACTGTTTGGTGGTGCGATTGAGGGTAACGGCCAACAGGCCGAACAGGGAGACAATGGCCGCTGGCCAGATATCGTAAGGAGAAAACGCCAGCGTGCCGCTGGCACCAGTCAACAGCGCCAGCAGGGCGCGAACCCACTGGCGATCAAGGTAAGAGGCTTTAGCCATGTTCGATTTATTCTTCCAGTTTCGGTTGCGGAGAATCGTCCGGAATTTTTACATGAACCTGGATGATACGTCGACTGTCGGCCATCGCAACTTTAAATAAGTAACCTTCGATTTCAATGGTTTCCCCCCGTGCTGGCAGGTGACCGAAGGCTTGCATGACCAGGCCACCGATGGTGTCGACCTCGTCGTCGCTGAAGTGGGTGCCGAAGGCTTCGTTGAAGTCTTCAATCGGTGCCAGCGCGCGCACGGTATACATATGACGGCTGAGCTGGCGGATATCCACATCGTCCTCGTCGTCATACTCATCTTCAATTTCGCCGACAATCAGTTCCAGAATGTCTTCGATGGTGACCAGGCCGGACACACCGCCGAATTCGTCAATGACAATCGCCATGTGATAACGCTGGGAGCGGAACTCCTTCAGCATCCGATCGACCCGCTTGCTTTCCGGCACCACCACTGCGGTACGCAGCACCTTGTCGATGCTGAACTCCTCGGTTTCTGCGCGCATAAACGGCAGCAGATCCTTGGCCATCAGGATGCCTTCGATGTGATCTTTATCTTCGCTGATCACCGGGAAGCGCGAGTGGGCGGATTCAATGATCACGTCCAGGCACTCTTCCAGCGTTTGGTTACGCTTGAGCGTCACCATCTGGGAGCGCGGGATCATGATGTCGCGCACGCGCTGTTCGGCGATATCCATCACGCCTTCCAGCATGTCTCGGGTATCGGGATCGATCAGGTCGTTTTGCTCGGAATCACGGATCAGCTCTACCAGATCGCCACGGTTTTTAGGTTCGCCGTGGAACAGCTGGTTAAGGATAAGAGTAAAGAACCCCTTCTTGGGACTGGGGCTGTCATTGCTTTGTGAATGGTCGTCGCTCATGGCGTTTTAGTTAATATCACTCATGTCAGAGTTAGGGGAGTCAGCGACAGCCCCATACAGGGGCTGTGGGGAAATCAACTGACGTCAGAGGGGGTCTTTTTCCGCCAGGTACGGGTCCGGGTAACCCAGTCCGTGCATGATTTCGGTTTCCAAAGACTCCATTTCTTCGGCTTCATCGTCTTCGATGTGGTCATACCCTAGCAGATGAAGGCTGCCGTGAACAACCATATGCGCCCAGTGGGCCTCCAGCGCCTTGTCTTGCTCAACGGCTTCCCGCTCAACCACCTGCCGACAGATGATCAAATCACCCAGCAGCGGCAGCTCGATGCCCGGAGGGGCTTCGAAGGGGAATGACAGCACGTTGGTCGGTTTGTCCATACCACGATAGGTCAGGTTCAGTTCGTTGCTTTCGGCTTCGTCGACCAGGCGAATGGTCACCTCGGCCTCTTCCTGAAACTGCGGCAGTACCCCTTCCAGCCAGTGTTGGAAGGTGGCTTCGTCCGGCAAGCCGCTGTTGTCTGCACAGGCCAGCTGCAGATCCAAAATCACCTGACTCATCGTGTCTCCTGCTCGGAGGCGAGGGTCGCCTCACGTTGACGTTGTTCTGCAATCGCATCTTTGCGCTTTTGTTCGGCGGCTTCCCAGGCTTCATAGGCGATTACCACGCGGGCGACCACCGGATGACGCACCACGTCTTCACTATGGAAGAAGTTGAAGCTCAGTTCTTCGACGTCCGACAGCACTTCTATCGCGTGACGCAGGCCGGATTTTTGGTTGCGCGGCAGGTCTATCTGCGTCACGTCACCGGTAATCACCGCCTTTGAGTTAAAGCCGATGCGCGTCAGGAACATCTTCATCTGTTCGATGGTGGTGTTCTGGCTCTCATCTAGGATGATAAACGCGTCGTTCAGGGTGCGACCGCGCATATAGGCCAGCGGCGCAACTTCAATCACGTTACGTTCAATCAACTTCTCTACGCGCTCGAAGCCCAGCATTTCAAACAGGGCGTCGTACAGCGGGCGCAGGTAAGGATCGACCTTTTGGCTCAGATCCCCCGGCAGGAAGCCCAGTTTTTCACCGGCTTCGACTGCTGGGCGGGTCAGCATAATGCGGCGTACGTCCTGGCGTTCCAGCGCGTCTACCGCAGCGGCAACCGCCAGGTAGGTCTTGCCGGTACCGGCCGGGCCAATACCGAAGGTAATGTCATGGTCGAGAATATGGGCGATGTACTGCGCCTGGTTTGGCGTCCGTGGTTTCACCATGCCGCGTTTGGTTTTGATGGTGACCGCTTTGCCGTAATCCGGCACGCTGTCGGCAACCTGTTCCAGCACCCGGCTTTCTTTGATCGCCAGATGGATCTGTTCTGGATCGATATCCGGGATCACGCCGCGAATGGGGGAAGTGTCCACATACAGGTGGCGCAAAATATCGGCGGCGGCTACCACGCACAGGTTCTTGCCAACCAGCTTAAAACGATTGTCACGACGGTTGATCTCAATGCCCAACCGGCGTTCGAGTTGTTTGATATTGTCATCAAACGGGCCGCACAGGCTGAGCAATCGCTGATTGTCTGCCGGCTCTAACAAAATTTCTTGTGTTGCGACGTTCAAACTATTCCTCAAGGCTCATATCGGGCCTGGTTGATTTTCGGTACGCGCATTCAGGGCAAGCCCTGAGGTTCTCTACCTTGAATTATTCATGGTGCGAAGCACGGGCGCAAGTTTACCCATGATCTATCTGTGCGCCGACGGTGTAATTCAAGGGGCGGCAGAGGAAAAACGCGGCCAAAACAGCCGCGTACTGACTTGATAATAGGGGCCGGGGATCAGTTCTTTTTCACGAACTCGGATTTCAGCTTCATTTGGCCAAAGCCATCGATCTTGCAGTCGATGTTGTGGTCGCCTTCCACCAGACGGATATTCTTCACCTTGGTGCCAATTTTCAGCATCGAAGAGCTGCCTTTGACCTTCAGATCTTTCACTACGGTCACGGCGTCGCCGTCGGCCAGCAGGTTGCCGTTGGCATCTTTGACAATCAGGGCATCGTTGTCTTCTACCGGGGCGCTGTCGCTCCACTCATGGGCGCACTCAGGGCAGATAAACAGGTTGTTGTCCTGATAGGTGTATTCGGAATTGCACTTCGGGCAGTGTGGGAGTTGCATGCTATGTCGCCTCTTTAATCATCAAAAAAATAAAAAAAAGAAAAATTGCCGGGCGTATGGCCCGACAGAGAAATAATAAGGATAACCGTTATCGTGGCGGCGGGAAGCGCGGCCGCCACGTTTAGCGCCAGGCGGAAACAGCGTCAGGGTTGGTAAATGCCGACACCCAGCGCATTCTCTTTGCGGGTACGGGCGATCACCGACTGCGGGGATTCATGTACGCGCAGGTCCATCTGCTGTTCGGTACGCATCACTGCGCCACGCAGTGAATTGGTCAAGATTTCGGTGATTTCCACATCAACGAACTGGCCGATCATATCCGGCGTGCCTTCAAAGTTGACCATGCGGTTGCAGGCGGTACGGCCTGCCAGCTCCATCACGCTTTTACGTGAGGTGCCTTCCACCAGAATGCGCTGTACGGTGCCGAGCATCCTGCGACTGAACTGCAGCACCTGCTGGTTGATGCGATCCTGCAGGATATACAGGCGCTGTTTCTTTTCGTCTTCGCTGACGTCGTCCACCATATCGGCCGCCGGGGTGCCAGGGCGCGACGAGTAGATAAAGCTGAAGCTGGTGTCGAAGTTAATCTCGGCAATCAGGTTCATGGTCTGTTCGAAGTCGGCCTGGGTTTCCCCTGGGAAGCCGATAATAAAATCAGAGCTGAGCTGGATGTCCGGCCGCGCCTTGCGCAGTTTGCGAATGATCGCTTTGTATTCCAGTGCGGTGTGCGCGCGCTTCATCATGGTCAGTATGCGGTCTGAGCCGCTCTGGACCGGCAGATGCAGGAAACTGACCAACTCCGGAGTGTCTTCATACACCGCGATGATATCGTCGGTGAATTCAATCGGATGACTGGTGGTGTAACGGATACGGTCGATCCCGTCGATGGCTGCCACCAGGCGCAACAGTTCGGCAAATGAACAGATGTCGCCGTCGTAGGTAGCACCGCGATAGGCATTAACGTTCTGGCCAAGCAGGTTGACTTCACGCACGCCTTGCGCCGCCAGTTGGGCGACTTCGAACAGCACGTCATCGCTTGGACGGCTCACTTCTTCACCGCGAGTGTAAGGCACCACGCAGAAGGTACAGTATTTGTTGCAGCCTTCCATAATGGAGACAAAGGCGGTTGGGCCTTCAGCGCGGGGTTCCGGCAGGCGGTCGAACTTTTCGATCTCAGGGAAGCTGATGTCGACGATTGGGCTGCGGGTGCCCTGCACGTGGTTGAGCATTTCCGGCAGGCGATGCAGGGTTTGCGGCCCAAACACCACGTCGACGCAGGGCGCACGGCTGCGAATGTGTTCGCCTTCTTGCGAGGCCACACAGCCCCCCACGCCGATAATCAACGCCGGGTTCTTTTCTTTCAGCAGTTTCCAGCGCCCTAACATGGCGAAAACCTTTTCCTGCGCTTTCTCGCGGATCGAGCAGGTATTCAGCAGCAGCACGTCGGCTTCTTCAGCGTTGTCGGTCCATTGGTAACCGTGCGTGCTTCCCAGTAAGTCCGCCATTTTTGATGAATCATATTCATTCATCTGGCAGCCCCAGGTTTTGATATGTAGTTTTTTGGTCATTGACTTGCCATTACTCAGTGCGGAGCGAAAGTTGCGATACGCGACATGCAGGGCGCTATTGTAAACATTTGACGCCGTTGTGACCAGCGCGGGGAAAATGGCATGCGACCTGAAGCCAAATTAAAAATCCGTTACACTGATGCCAAACGCCATGCCGGTGGGGATGGCGATAATTAACCAAGAAAAAATAGCCAATTTGACTGCTCCCCGCCCTAAAGGGCGTGGATTCCCACTTCACTGAGTTGAACCTAAGCCGCTTGATGCGATTCAGGATTTACAGGCTCTCCGTGGGCTAACGCTGCCAGCCCGGCAGCTTTTATATTCCGTGCCGCATTAATGTCACGGTCATGGCTTGTCTGGCATTCCGGACAATTCCATTTACGAACATCAAGAGGCAATTTTTTCATCGTGAAGCCGCAACAACTACAACGCTTTGAGGACGGGAAAAACGGGGCAATGGCGACCAGTGAACGCCCGCCCCATTCAGCCTTGTATGCGAGCTGGCGCACAAACTCGCCCCAGCTTGCATCGGCTATCGCTTTCGACAGCTTAGGGTTGCGGATCATGTTCTTCACTTTCAGGGATTCAACGCAAACAACTTGGTTATCGTTAATCAGTTTGCGGGACAACTTGTGCAAGTTATCCCTGCGGCAATCGGCAATTTTCGCGTGGAGTCGGGTCACCTTCAAGCGGGCTTTAGCGCGGTTTTTCGAACCTTTCGCTTTTTTGCTTAAACGGTGCTGAAGTCGCGCCAGGCGAGCCGCGTATTTAGCGGTATGGCGGGGATTGCCTTGTTTAAATCCAGTGTCAGTAACGAACAAATCCTTTAAGCCCACATCAATGCCCACGGTTTTAGCGGAAATGGGCAGTGATACAGGTTCAAACTCGCACAGACAGGAAACGAAATATCGTCCGGCTGCATCTTTGGAAATAGTGACGGTTGACGGCACGGATGGGAGTTCACGGCTCCAGCGCACGTCCAATGGGGCTTTGCTCTTAGCCATATGCAGCTTGCCATCACGATATTTAAACGCGCTGGCGGTCAATTCAGCGACCTGTTTGTGGCGTTTGCTTTTGAATGCTGGATATTTAGCCCGACCTGCAAAAAAGTGAGAAAAGGCCATCTGTTGGTGGCGTAGCGATTGTTGCAAGGGGACACAGGAAACGTCATTGAGCCATGCGCATTCAGGCTCTTTTTTAAGCGTGGTTAACCGCGCATTAGCTTGCAGATAGCCGATCTTCTCCTGGCGCTCATAGTAAGCATCAGTACGCCAGCGAAGGATTGAATTATAGACAAAACGCACACAGCCGAACGTTTGAGCCAAAAGCTCAACCTGATCGGCTGTTGGATAGAATCGGTATTTGTATGCGCGTTTCATATGTACAAAATTACAGGAGCCATCGTGAAAAGACAAAAAGAAGTTAGCTCGAAAACCGCCTCCTTTCCTCCCTGGCCTGAAGGCCGAGGTTTCCCGGAGGCACTCTGATGAACACTTCTCAAAAACGGTATGACGCGGTGGTGGTAGGTGGCGGCATGGTTGGCGCGGCCGCTGCGTTGGGGCTGGCGCAGGCCGGTTGGTCGGTGGCCTTGCTGGAACATCAGGCACCACAGGCGTTCGATGCGCAAAGCCCGCCGGACTTGCGTATTTCCGCGATTGGCTGCACCTCGGTCGGGTTGCTCAAACAGCTCGGCGCCTGGTCGGCGGTGCAAGCGATGCGCACCGCACCCTACCGCCGGTTGGAAACCTGGGAGTGGGCATCGGCACGGGTGGCGTTTGACGCCGCTTCGCTCGGCCTGCCGGAACTGGGTTTTATGGTGGAAAACCGTATTCTGCAACTGGCGCTGTGGCAGCAACTGGAGCAGTGCGACAATCTGACGCTCTGCTGCCCCGCCAGGCTGCGTTCGCTGCAACGTAATGATGACCATTGGCAAGTGACACTGGACTCTTCTGAGACGCTACAGGCGCGTCTGGTGGTTGGGGCTGACGGTGCCAACTCGCAGGTGCGTAATCTGGCGGCCATCGGCACCAGCGGTTGGCAGTACCGCCAGTCCTGCATGCTGATCACCGTCGAAACCGGTGCGCCGCAGCAGGATGTGACCTGGCAGCAGTTCTTCCCTTCCGGGCCACGCGCTTTCCTGCCGCTGTACGATCAATGGGCTTCACTGGTGTGGTATGACAGCCCGCAGCGTATCCGTCAGTTACAGGCGATGCCGCCGGCACAGCTTGAGCGGGAAATCGCGGAGGCGTTTCCTGCACGTCTGGGGGCGGTGAAAGTGCACGCCGCCGGTTCTTTCCCGCTGGCACGCCGTCATGCACAACGCTATGTGTTGCCGGGGCTGGTGTTGCTCGGTGACGCGGCGCATACCATTAATCCGTTGGCCGGGCAGGGGGTGAACCTGGGCTATCGTGATGTGGAAGCCTTGCTGGCGGTATTGAGTGAGGCGCGGGAACAGGGCGAGGACTGGAGCACTGAAGCGGTGTTGATGCGTTATCAGCGTCGCCGCCGTACCGATAACCTGCTGATGCAAAGCGGTATGGATCTGTTTTATACCGCCTTCAGCAATAATTTGGCGCCGTTAAGCGTGGCACGCAATATTGCGTTGATGGCGGCCCAGCGGGCGGGCAAGCTGAAGGAACATGCGCTGAAATACGCACTGGGCTTGTAGCGGCGGATTCGGGATAGGGCGTCGGGGACGGCGCCTTCATCACCCCGTATTTTACCTGAACGCCAGACAGCAAAAAGCCCGCCGAAGCGGGCTTTTCTAAATGTGGCTGGGGTGCCAGGATTCGAACCTGGGTATGCTGGTATCAGAAACCAGAGCCTTACCGCTTGGCGACACCCCAATTGTAAAACAGTAAAATATGGTGGCTACGACGGGATTTGAACCTGTGACCCCATCATTATGAGTGATGTGCTCTAACCAGCTGAGCTACGTAGCCATTTTCGATATTTTACTTTAAAAGTCAACAGTGTTGATGGCTGGGGTACCTGGATTCGAACCAGGGAATGCTGGTATCAAAAACCAGTGCCTTACCGCTTGGCGATACCCCATCAACAAATTTTCAACTTCTTCTTACTGCATCAAACCATTTAGAAAATGGCTGGGGTACCTGGATTCGAACCAGGGAGTGCTGGTATCAAAAACCAGTGCCTTACCGCTTGGCGATACCCCATCTGATGCCTGCAACTCGATGAAAAGAAATGGTGCGGGAGGCGAGACTTGAACTCGCACACCTTGCGGCGCTAGAACCTAAATCTAGTGCGTCTACCAATTTCGCCACTCCCGCAAAAAAGATGGTGGCTACGACGGGATTTGAACCTGTGACCCCATCATTATGAGTGATGTGCTCTAACCAGCTGAGCTACGTAGCCATCTTTTTTCGCGCAACCTTCATCGGCGTTGCGGGGCGCATTATGCGTATATGGCCGTTTTGCGTCAACAAGTTTTTTCCCGAAAAAGCGACCGGATGTGTTGTTTGTCTGGGTTGTGAACATTATGGCGATAAAATCATCAATTCAGACAATTAATGGTTGAAAACATCAACAAAAAGGCGGGCCCGAAGGCCCGCCCAGGGAATAAAACGCAGGACGCTTATTTGTAGGCGGACTGGTGAACGCCGACTGCACGACCAGAAGGATCGTCCATCTTTTTGAATGACTCATCCCATTCGATGGCTTTCGCTGAAGAGCAGGCCACTGACGGGCCACCAGGCACGCATTCAGCCGCGCTTGGCAGCGGGAACAGCTCTTCGAAGATTTCGCGATACAGGTAGCCTTCTTTGGAGCTCGGCGTGTTGTACGGGAAACGGAAACGTGCAGTTTCGAGCTGTTGATCGCTGATCTGCTTGGCAGCGACTTCTTTCAGCGTGTCGATCCAGCTGTAGCCAACACCGTCAGAGAACTGCTCTTTCTGGCGCCAGGCCACGCTGGCCGGCAGGTAGGACTCAAAACATTCACGCAGGATATGTTTTTCCATTTTGCCATTGCCGCACATTTTGTCTTTCGGGTTGATGCGCATTGCCACGTCGAGGAATTTTTTATCCAGGAACGGCACGCGGGCTTCCACACCCCAGGCGGACATCGCCTTGTTGGCACGCGCACAGTCAAACATATGCAGCGCCAGCAGTTTACGCACGGTTTCGTCGTGGAACTCACGGGCATCCGGTGCCTTATGGAAGTACAGGTAACCGCCGAACACTTCGTCGGCCCCTTCACCAGACAACACCATCTTGATGCCCATTGCCTTGATCTTGCGTGACATCAGGTACATCGGGGTAGAGGCGCGAATGGTAGTCACGTCATAGGTTTCGATGTGATAAATCACGTCACGAATGGCGTCCAGGCCTTCCTGCACGGTGAAATGAATTTCATGGTGCACGGTGCCCAGGTGGTTAGCCACTTCCTGAGCGGCACGCAGATCCGGTGAACCTTCCAGGCCGACGGCGAAGGAGTGCAATTGTGGCCACCAGGCTTCGCTACGCTCTTGATCTTCTACACGGCGCGCGGCGTATTTTTTGGTAATGGCGGAGATCACTGAAGAGTCCAGGCCACCAGACAGCAGCACGCCGTAAGGCACGTCGGACATCAGGTGGCTTTTTACCGAGTCTTCCAGCGCGTTGCGCAGGGCGTTGGCGTCGGTCACGTTGTCTTTAACCACGTCGTAATCGAACCAGTCACGCTGGTAGTATTCGCGGATCTCACCGTCCTGGCTCCACAGGTAGCTGCCCGCCGGGAATTCTTTAATGGTGCGACAAACCGGCACCAGCGCTTTCATTTCAGAAGCGACATACAGGTTGCCGAATTCATCATGGCCCATGTACAGCGGGATAATACCCAGATGGTCGCGGCCAATCAGGTAGGCGTCTTTCTCTGAGTCGTACAGAGCGAAGGCAAACATGCCCTGCAGATCGTCGAGGAAGTCGGTGCCTTTTTCCTGATACAGCGCCAGGATCACTTCACAGTCGGAACCGGTCTGGAACTCATAGCGATCGCTCAGCTGCTGGCGCAGCGCCTGGTGGTTGTAAATTTCACCGTTAACCGCCAGGACGTGGGTGTGCGCAGCGTTGTACAGCGGTTGGGCACCATTGTTGACGTCGACAATCGACAGGCGCTCATGCACCAGAATGGCTTTATCGCTGGCGTAAACACCGGACCAATCCGGGCCGCGGTGGCGCATCAGACGGGACAGCTCCAGCGCTTTCTTACGCAGTTCAACGGGATCAGACTTCAGATCGAGCACACCGAAAATAGAACACATATACCGACTCTCCTAACGACTTTTTTAGACTGTGATGTTGTTTTTGCTGTTATAGGCAGCGTGGCCGGCTCATCAGCGATGGCGCGGTTTTGCTGCGTTGTGTTTATGAAAATGCGTCAAAAGCGGCAGGGGATGCAAGCGTTTTAGCGCTGCGCTGAAAAATAGTTGTTTGGGGTCGGTCGAATATTAGCGGATATTCAGTTAATGGCGGTTTAAATTGACGGATATGTAATTTTTTGACGAATGGATGAGTTGCCGGAGAATTTTACCGGCAACTCATTGCAGACTATTAGGCGGTCAACTGCCACAGGGTAAAGGCTGCATCTGGCGTCCAGCCCGCGTTAGAGGTGTGGGCCTGAAGGCAGGTGTATTTCTTGCCTTTATAGGTCACCACATCACCGGCTTTATAGCTGTGGTTGTTCTGCCACTCGCTTGGGCCCGGATCGGGTGGTGTACCGCCGTCAGCCGTTTTCACCGCCAGCGCACTGCTCGGCAGCGAGGTATTGCCCTGGTTGTCGGTGGCCGTGACAAAGTAACTGTACTGAGTCGCCGGTGCCAGGCCGCTGTCTTGTAGCGACAGGCCGCCGGTCTGGCCGATCGCGCTGCCGTTACGGTAAACCGTATATTGGCTAACAGGTTTGACGCTGCTGGCGGCCGCCCAGTTTAACGTCAACGACGTTGAGGCGATCGCGGTGGCGTTCAATGCCGTCGGCGCATCAGGCTTTCCCGGCGGTGGTGTTACACCCCCCTGGATCAGCGCGGCGTAACGCGTTTTGAACTCCCAGTTATAAGCTACGCCAGCTTTGCTTTTGCCGTTGTCCCAGTTAACTGACCAGGTCATCAGGCCTTTGATCGACAGACCCTTGGCATCGAGACGAGCAAAGGCGTTATAGACCGCCATTTTATCGACCACATAACCGGTGGCGGCAGCGTCATTGTTGGTTGGCAGACCAATAACAAATTTGGCCGCCGGGATTTTGGTATAACCACGGGTGCCGGTGACCAGGCTTTCGGTCAGGTAATACAGGAAGTCTTCTTTCATGGCGTCGTTATTCTGGGTGATCCAGGCGCCTTTACCGCCATTGGCTTCATCAACCCAGATGCCGTCACCGCCCTGGTTATAATATTGCGGCGCGATAAAATCGTAATAGCCTTCGAGCGAGGTAATATAATCCAGGTAAGTACCGTTGGTGCGTAAATAAGGGAATTCTGGCGCCATGCTGACAATGAAATTTTTACCTTCGGCGGCATAATGCGCTTTTACTTTTTTCAGTGCGGCCGGCAAAACGGTTTTATTATTGGCTGCGCCGATGGCCGCCTGCTCCAGATCGATATCCAACCCGTCGAAACCGTAGGTTTCCACCAGGCGGATAATCTCATTAGCCAGTTTGTCTTCGTCGCCGGTTTTCAATTCGATATGTGCGTCTGCACCACCCAGTGAAATAAGCACGGCACGGCCCTGACTGTTCAGCACGCCGACCTGGCGGCGGAACTCGGTATCGGACAGGTTGTAAGGTTTGAAGGTGGGAATACCGTCGCCTTTCATAAACGCCACTGCCACCACGTTATATTCGGCCGGGATGTCGGTCAGGTTCATATTGGCGAATTGCCCTTGCTGATAACCGTCACTGGCACCGGCGGCCCAGTTGTGCCAAAAACCCATCATGATTTTTTTATTGGTCATGTCCGGCATGATGGCGGCGTCATCTGCTGCTTGTGCATTGATAATATTATTGGTGCTCATGGTAACCTCGTTAGGGTAGGTAAGATTATTTCCACTGACCGCCAAGGTTTATTATTGGCGGGGCGTAAATATATAGTGCGGGTTTTTAACGAGGCTGGGGTGAAACCTTTATTGACCAATAATAAATTAAATTCAACTTGGGGAATATACCCTAAATAATTGGAGTTGCATTGAGGCGGTAAGTTTGTAAGTCCACAGGAGCATAGATAACTATGTGACTGGGGCGCATAAACCCAGCCAACAAAAATGCAGCTTCAAGTATGACGGGTATAAGGGTGGCCGTGATGGCCACCGCAGGCATTAGAAAATATTGATATCGGCAACCGAAGGGAAGATATAGCTCGGGCGGAACGGCATGGTTTCTACATCGTTCAGCGTTGAGACACCAGACAGTACCAATACGGTCTCCAGACCGGCCTGGAAGCCCGCCAGGATATCAGTGCGCAGGTTATCACCGACGATCACCGTTTCTTCTGAGTGCCCCTGCATTTTGTTCAGCGCAGCGCGGATGATCCATGGGCTTGGCTTGCCCACGTAAAACGGCTTGCGGCCGGTGATCTTTTCGATCGGGGCACACAGCGCGCCACAGGCCGGGACAAAACCATGGCCGTGGGTATCCGGGTTGGTGGCAATAAAGCGCGCGCCGTTGTTCACGAAGTAGGCGGCCTTGTGCATCATGTCCCAGTTGTAGGAGCGGGTTTCGCCGACAATCACGAAGTCCGGGTTGATATCGGTAATGGTGAAACCGGCTTTATACAGCTCGTGAATCAGTGCACCTTCGCCGACCACATAGGCTTTTTTACCTTCCTGACGGCGCAGGAAATCGGCGGTGGCCATGGCAGAGGTATAAAACGCGCTTTCCGGCACTTCGAGCCCGGCAGCGGAGAAGCGGTTCGCCAGATCCTGCGCAGTCTGCGACGGATAGTTGGTCAGCACCACCAGCGGCATGCCCTGTTCCTGAATGCGTGCCAGGAAAAGATCGGCGCCGGGAACCGGCGTGTTGTCATGCAGCAGCACGCCGTCGATATCACATATAACGTTTTTGATTGTCATTGTTGCTGTTTCTCATGATTTGCGGCAGGCAAAACGCGAAGATAGCACACCTGCCTGAAGCGGCGGATCAGCTTTCCAGCAATCGCTGTAATAGCACGCCGTTGAGCATCGCCCGCTTGGCCAGGGCGAAAGCGCCGATCGCCGAGCGATGATTGAGTTCGGAGGTGACCACCGGCAGATTTTTGCGGAAGTCTTTCAACACCTGGGTATTGATGCAGCTTTGGATTGCCGGCAGCAGTACTTTTTCTGCCTCGGTAATTTCACCGGCGATCACCACTTTCTGCGGATTAAACAGGTTGATGGCGATAGCCACCGCCTTGCCCAGGTAGCGGCCAACGTGTTCGATCACTTCGCTGGCCAGCAGGTCGCCGCGGTTGGCGGCTTTGCAGATGGCAGCGATGCTGCAATCGTCGAGGGTCAGCTTGCTGGGATAGCCCTGGGTCAGTAACTGGCGCACGCGGTGTTCAATCGCAGCGTTGGCGGCGACGGTTTCCAGGCAGCCGAAGTTGCCGCAGTGGCAGCGCTCGCCCAGCGGGTCGATCTGAATATGACCGATTTCACCGACGTTGCCGTTGTTGCCGAGGAAAATCTGGCCGTTAACGATAATACCGGCACCGGTGCCGCGGTGCAGACGCACCAGAATAGAATCTTCGCAGTCGCGGGTGGCGCCAAAATAATGCTCTGCCAGCGCCAGGCTGCGAATATCGTGGCCGACAAAGCTGGTGACGTTAAAACGCTGCTGCAGGTTGTCTACCAGCGCCCAGTTGTTGACGCTGATATGGGGCATATAACGCACTACACCCAGCGCCGGGTCAACCAGACCGGGCAGGATCACCGAGATGGCGATCAACTCACGCAGCTTGCGCTGATAGTTTTCGATAAATTGGGCAATGGCGATAAACAACGCGTTTTCCAGTGTTTCCTGGGTGCGTTCCGGCAGCGGGTAGTGTTCTTCACCGAGCGATTTGCCGCTCATGTCGTACAGGGTGATGGTAGCGTCGTGCCGACCGAGGCGCACGGCCACGGTGTGGAAATTCCGGGTTTCGGAGACAATGGAAATGGCGCGGCGGCCGCCGGTAGAGGCTTGCTGATCGACTTCTTTGATCAACCCGCGCTCCAACAGCTGGCGAGTAATTTTAGTGACGCTGGCGGGTGCTAGCTGGCTCAGTTCGGCAATTTGAATGCGCGAGATCGGCCCTTGTTGGTCGATCAGACGGTAAACCGCCGCGCCGTTGAGTTGCTTGACTAAGTCAACGTTCCCTATCTGTGCCTGTCCGCCAGTACTCATCAATAATTTTACTCGCTATTCATTAAATTAAACCTCGTTACCGTTAACGAGCGTCTTGGTGATATTAAAATCACGGGTAAATGCGGTCAGGTTCGCCACTTTACCGGCTTCGATAGTGCCTAAACGGTGGTCCACGCCGATAGCGCGCGCCGGATACAGCGTTGCCATGCGCAGTGCTTCGTCCAACGCAATACCGACGTGCTCAACGCTGTTTTTTAACGCGTCAATCATGGTCAGCGCTGAGCCGCTCAGGGTGCCGTTTTCGTCCACGCACAGCCCATCACGATAGTATATTGTTTTACCGGCAAAAATAAATTGGTCGATATCGGCACCTGCCGGCGCGGTGGCGTCGGTGACCAGCACCAATTTATCACCTTTCATGCGCTTGGCGTTACGGATACTCGCCCAGGCCACGTGATGGCCGTCGGCGATAATGCCGGTATAGACCTCAGGTGTGTCGAAAATCGCCCCCATCAGCCCCGGTTCACGCCCGGTGATATATGGCATGGCGTTGTACAGGTGAGTGGCGAAGGTGATACCGGCGGCAAAACCGATACGGGCCTGATCGTAAGTCGCATTCGAGTGCCCGGCGGACACCACAATGCCGGCCTCGGTCAATTGCTTGATAAAGTGGGGCTCCACCATTTCCGGCGCCAGCGTGACCTTGGTGATCACATCGGCATTGGCGCACAGATAGTCGATCATCTCGCTGGTCGGTTTGCGGATAAACGCCGGGTTATGGGTGCCTTTCTTCAGTGGGCTGAGGTACGGCCCTTCCAGATGCAGGCCAAGCGCCTGATTGGGGTGTTTTTTCAGATAAGCGCGCATCACTTCGATGCTGTGCTTCATAAATTCGTCGCTGCTGGTGATCAGCGTCGGCAGATAGCTGGTACAGCCGGATTTTTCGTTGGCGCGCTGCATGATCTCCAGCGTCTGTTCCGAAATGGCTTCCAGCGAATCGTTAAATTGCACGCCGCCACAGCCGTTAAGCTGCACGTCGATCAAACCGGGGGCCAGGATAGCGCCACCCAGATCGCGCGTTTCAATGCCGGCCGGCAGGTCAGCCAGCGGGCAGACTCGTTCAATCAGCCCATCAGCGATAACAACTGCATGGTCGTCAAGTACGTCGTGGCCGGTATAAATACGGCCGTGGGTTAAAGCGAACATCGTAGCCCCCTGCAAGAATTAAAGACTCTTAACGCTTTCCGCTTCTAACTCGCGGAAATATTTAACGGTTTTGACTTTCAGTTCCATGGTGGATGGCTCATCGCACACCACAACGGCCTTGGCATGCAACTGCAGGCAACTGATGGTCCACATGTGGTTGATGTTGCCTTCCACTGCGGCTTCCAGCGCCTGTGCCTTGGCGTGGCCGGTCACCAGAATCATCACTTCTTCTGCGTCGAGCAGCGTACCTACACCGACGGTCAGGGCAAACTTGGGTACCAGGCTGACATCACCGCCGAAGAAGCGGGAGTTGGCGATACGGGTATCTTCAGTCAAGGTTTTGATGCGAGTCCGAGAGGCCAAAGATGAAGCCGGTTCGTTAAACGCGATATGACCGTCGATGCCAACGCCACCCATAAACAGGTTGATCTTGCCGTAGGATTTGATTTTCGCTTCGTACTGGCGGCACTCGGCGTCAACGTCCGGCGCATTACCATTCAGCAGGTTGATATTTTCACTTGGGATATCAACGTGATCAAAGAAATTACGGTACATGAAGGTATGATAGCTTTCCGGGTGTTCCTGCGGCAGGCCAACGTATTCATCCATGTTGAAAGTCACCACATGCTTAAAGCTTACTTCACCTGCTTTGTGCATCGCAATCAGATGTTTGTAGGCTTCCAGTGGAGTCCCGCCGGTGGGCAGGCCGAGAACAAACGGACGCTCCGCAGTAGGCTTGAATGCGTTGATGCGCTGGACGATATGGCGGGCGGCCCATTTGCCGACTTGTGCAGTATCTTTCAGTGGGATAAGTCTCATCTAACACCTCTTGGGGTAAGTAAACTAAAGCTATACTGGTTCGAGCCTGAACGAGAGCCTTAAGCGTAACCCAGCTTTATGATTCTCACGTGATGCGTCAGGTCCGATGATTTTTTTAATGATAAAATAAGTTTTGTGTGATGGCTAGCAATGTGGCAGCTTAAGACTGCTTTTTGGTGATATAAATCACAAAAAAGGAGGTTTTAATTTGCGATACGAAATAATTTTTTTACACTCCACGTGTTGTCGTTCGTCCAGAGTTAATCGCAGTGTGTGATGGCGCTTGCGTAAAATATGATAAAGCCCATAAAAGGGCATTAGGGGGAATACTAAGGTGAACATACTCGGCTTTTTCCAAAGATTGGGCAGGTCGTTGCAACTGCCAATCGCAGTACTGCCCGTTGCGGCGCTTTTGCTACGCTTCGGCCAGCCTGACTTACTCAATATTTCGTTTATCGCACAGGCCGGTGGATCAATCTTCGATAACCTGGCGTTAATCTTTGCTATCGGTGTGGCGGCAACCTGGTCGAAAGACAATGCCGGTTCGGCCGCATTGGCAGGCGCGGTGGGTTACTTCATTCTGACCAAAGCAATGGTCACCATTAACCCGGCGATCAATATGGGCGTGTTGGCGGGTATCATTACCGGCCTGGTGGGCGGTGCGGTCTATAACCGTTGGTCCGGCATCAAACTGCCCGAGTTCCTCTCCTTCTTCGGCGGTAAGCGTTTTGTCCCTATCGCTACCGGCTTTTTCTGTTTAATCCTGGCCGCCGTCTTTGGTTATATCTGGCCGCCGGTGCAGAATGCTATTCATGCAGGCGGTGAATGGATTGTGTCCATGGGCGCTATCGGTTCCGGTATTTTCGGTTTCGTTAACCGTCTGCTGATCCCAACCGGCTTGCATCAGGTGCTGAACACCATTGCCTGGTTCCAGATTGGTGAGTTCACCAACGCTGCCGGTACCATCTTCCACGGCGACATCAACCGCTTCTACGCGGGTGACGGCACTGCCGGGATGTTCATGTCCGGCTTCTTCCCGATCATGATGTTTGGTCTGCCGGGTGCGGCACTGGCCATGTATTTCGCTGCGCCGAAAGAACGTCGCCCAATGGTTGGCGGTATGCTGCTGTCCGTTGCCCTGACGGCTTTCCTGACCGGTGTGACCGAGCCGCTTGAATTCCTGTTCATGTTCCTGGCTCCGCTGCTGTATCTGGTCCATGCCATTTTGACCGGTATCAGCCTGTTTGTAGCCACCTTGCTGGGCATTCACGCCGGGTTCTCGTTCTCTGCGGGGGCCATCGACTATGTGTTGATGTACAACTTGCCGGCCGCCAGCAAGAACGTCTGGATGCTGGTCCTGATGGGCCTGGTCGCCTTTGCGGTGTACTTCGTGCTGTTCTCGGTCATTATTCGTGCCTTCAACCTGAAAACGCCGGGCCGTGAAGATGCGTCTGACGATGTTGTCGCGCCTGAAGCCAACAGCAATACCGATGAAGGCCTGCGCGCACTGTCTCGCAGCTATATTGGTGCCATCGGCGGTTCTGACAACCTGACCGGCATTGATGCCTGTATCACCCGTTTACGTCTGACGGTTAAAGACTCTTCCAAAGTGCTCGATGCCAGCTGTAAGCGCCTGGGTGCTTCCGGCGTAGTGAAACTGAACAAACAAACCGTTCAGGTGATTGTGGGTTCTAAAGCCGAAGCCATTGCCGACGGTATGCGTGCGGTGATTGCGACCGGCCCGGTTCCTGCGGCAGAAGTGGCGCCGGCAGCCGGCGTGAGCGCAGTAAAATCGCAGGCCGTGCCTAATGCGCCGAAGGTCGCCTTCGAGTCGCTGGTGGCCCCGGTCACCGGTGAAGTGGTGGCGTTGGAACAGGTTCCTGACGAAGCCTTTGCCAGCAAAGCGGTGGGTGATGGTCTGGCGATCCGCCCGACCGACAAAATCGTGGTAGCACCGGCAGACGGCACCATCGTGAAAATCTTCAACACCAACCACGCGTTCTGTCTGGAAACCGACAAGGGCGCGGAAATTGTGGTGCACATGGGGATCGACACCGTTGCGTTGAACGGTCAGGGCTTCAAGCGTCTGGTTGAAGAGGGTGCTGAGGTGAAAGCCGGCCAGCCGATCCTTGAACTGGATCTGGAGTTCCTGAACGCCAATGCCCGCTCGATGATCAGCCCGGTAGTGGTCAGTAACTCTGACGATTACGCCGGTCTGACGGCGCTGGCCACCGGTTCTGTGGTTGCCGGCCAGACCAAATTGTTTGAGATCCAGAAATAAACTGTTTTACCTGAGTAGTACCCGGGGTGTTTAACGAGTCATGACGGAACGCACCCTACCTTTGGCGGGAAGAGAGTAATCTCTTCCCGCTTTTTTATGGGCAAAGTTTGCCCCCTCATGGTGCTGCGATCTCTTGCGGTGCAACGTTGCGCATTTTTCGTGAAACAAACGGTTGTTTCCGGGCGTGGCTTGTTGGATCATAGGCGGTTATGTGTAGCGCTTTGCATTGAGGAATAATGAAATGAGTGAGGCTGAAGCCCGCCCAACCAATTTTATCCGTCAGATCGTCGATGAAGATCTGGCGTCCGGGAAACACACGTCAGTCCATACCCGTTTCCCGCCGGAGCCAAATGGCTATCTGCATATCGGCCATGCTAAATCCATCTGTCTGAATTTCGGCATCGCTCGCGATTACCAGGGGCAATGTAACCTGCGTTTTGATGACACCAACCCGGTGAAAGAAGACATCGAGTTCGTTGAGTCGATCAAACACGACGTGGAGTGGCTGGGCTTTGAGTGGAGCGGCAACGTCCGTTACTCCTCAGATTACTTCGATCAACTGCACAACTATGCGGTGGAGCTGATCAACAAAGGCCTGGCCTACGTCGACGAGCTGTCGCCTGAGCAGATCCGTGAATATCGCGGCAGCCTGACGGCTCCGGGCAAAGACAGCCCGTACCGTGGTCGTAGCGTGGAAGAGAACCTGGCGCTGTTTGAGAAAATGCGCAACGGCGAATTCGCCGAAGGTACCGCTTGCCTGCGTGCCAAAATTGACATGGCTTCATCCTTTATCGTGATGCGCGATCCGGTGCTGTACCGTATCAAATTCGCTGAACACCATCAGACCGGCAACAAGTGGTGCATCTACCCGATGTACGATTTCACCCACTGCATTTCCGATGCGCTGGAAGGGATCACCCATTCGCTGTGTACGCTGGAGTTCCAGGACAACCGCCGTCTGTATGACTGGGTGCTGGATAACATCACCATCCCTTGTCATCCGCGTCAGTACGAGTTCTCGCGCCTGAATCTCGAGTACGCCATCATGTCGAAGCGCAAGCTGAACCAGTTGGTGACCGAGAACATCGTTGAAGGCTGGGATGACCCGCGTATGCCGACCGTCTCCGGTCTGCGTCGCCGTGGCTATACCGCAGCATCCATCCGCGAGTTCTGCCAGCGTATCGGCGTGACCAAGCAGGATAACAACGTCGAAATGATGGCGCTTGAGGCCTGTATTCGTGAGGATCTGAACGAGAACGCACCGCGTGCGATGGCCGTGCTGGATCCGGTGAAGGTGATCATCGAAAACCTGACCACCGGCGTGGAAATGGTGACCATGCCTAACCACCCGAACAAGCCGGAAATGGGCAGCCGCGAAGTGCCGTTCAGCCGTGAGATTTATATCGATCGCGCCGACTTCCGTGAAGAAGCAAACAAGCAGTACAAGCGTCTGGTTCTGGGCAAAGAAGTTCGCCTGCGCAATGCTTACGTGATCAAGGCGGAACGCATTGAGAAAGATGCTGAAGGTGAAATCACCACTATCTTCTGCAGCTACGATCCAGAAACGTTGAGCAAGGATCCTGCCGATGGCCGTAAGGTTAAGGGCGTGATCCACTGGGTTTCTGTCGAGCACGCGTTACCGGCTGAAATCCGCCTGTACGATCGCCTGTTCAGCGTACCAAACCCAGCGGCGGCAGAGGATTTCCTCACCACCATCAACCCGGAATCGCTGGTGGTCAAGCACGGCTTTGTGGAGCCAAGCCTGGCAGTTGCACAGCCGGAAAAAGCCTACCAGTTCGAACGTGAAGGCTATTTCTGTGCTGACAGCCGTGGCTCTTCCGCTGAGCACCTGGTGTTTAACCGCACCGTGGGCCTGCGTGATACCTGGGCTAAAATTGGCGCCTGAGTGCTGATCGTTAGCTAACGCGATAAAGCGCAACTTCGGTTGCGTTGAGTTTGATGACAAAGTTGTCTTTGAACTCGAGATACCCGGGCCTAGCGCACCGAGGGGCGCTCCGGCGGGCAAGCCGCTACGACCCCTTCGGCACGCTCTCCCTAATAACGGGCTTTGTCAGCCGTCTGAGCGCAACTTTGGTTGCGCTTTTTTATGCCTGCCAGCCCCATTTTCTCCCCCCGTTAAAGCGTTTAATTCCTCAATCTATTTTTAAATTTTAATCAGGCGGTTGTACCAGCAATTTCTTGATAAAAATCAGCAGTCATATAACATCACCTTATATATTCGCGATGCGAATTAATGTCATTTAGAGAGCGCTCTCATATTTTTTCTTCTGACTGACTTTTTTGATTAAGCTGAAACCATTAATCGTCTCTGATTGACCTTATATCAATAATTATTCTGATTTTATTGAATTTTTTATTCGACAGCCTCTTTGCATAGCCACGTAACATAATCTCATCGATATGTGCTCTTTGTCATACTTTGACAAATCTCTCTCATAATTCATTTGATAATTCGCGTCGCGAAAAATAGTCTGTCTGTAGCAATAAGTGCTGTGGGGTTTGAGCCTGTCAGCAATATTTTTTTACCCGATTGGGTTTTTTATTAGCGGTCGTGCAGGGCAGTGGTGAACACGGGCGACTGCAACTTTTAAAGTTAAGTCAAAGAGGAATTTCATTATGGGTACGCACGGTGCTCAGCGTAAAACGCTGGCGCTCGCAGTCGCGGGTGCGCTGTTGGGAACAGGGTTTGCCATGGCCCCTGAGGCGAAAGCCGCAGGATTTATCGATGATTCCACGATGACCGGCGGTGTGTATTACTGGCAGCGTGAGCGTGACCGTAAAGATCTCAATCCGACCAGTGACGATTACAATGAATACACGACCAACCTGTCGCACTCGACCGCCAACCTGAGCCTGGATTTTGCTTCGGGCTATGCCTGGGACATGTTTGGTGTGGACGTCGGAGCCTTTACCGCCATTGAGCTGGCCGAGTCCAGCGCCAGCGGCCACCCGAATGAAATTGCGTTCTCTTCCAAAAACCGTACCTATGATGAAGACTATTCTGGCGATAAAGGCGGCATCAGCCTGTACAAAGCCGCGGCTAAATTCAAGTATGGCCCTGTCTGGGCGCGCGGCGGTTATATCCAGCCAAGCGGACAAACCCTGCTTGCACCACACTGGAGCTTTATGCCCGGTACCTATCAAGGTGCAGAGGCCGGAGCCAAGTTTGACTACGGTGATGCCGGTGAGTTGAGCTTCTCCTACATGTGGACCAATAAGTACAAAGCACCATGGCATATCGAGATGGACGACTTCCGCCAGAACGACAAAAAAACCGGCGTCTCCTATCTTCACTCTCTGGGTGCCAAGTATGACTTCAAAAATGATTTGGTACTGGAAGCGGCTTTCGGCCAGGCCCAGGGCTATGTGAATCAATACTTCACCAAGGCGTCTTACAAGTTTGATCTGGTAGGCAATCCACTGACCACCAGTTATCAGTTCTACGGCACTGAAGACCGCATCAGCGACAAGAACGACCCCAACAGCATTTACGACGGCCTGGCCTGGCTGCAGGCGCTGACCTTTGGCTACACCACCGGCCAGTTCAACTGGCGTCTGGAAGGCACCATGGTCAAGGCCGAGGGTAACCAGGGCTACTTCCTGCAACGCATGACCCCAACCTACGCCTCTTCCAACGGTCGCCTCGACGTCTGGTGGGACAACCGTTCCGACTTCAACGCCAACGGCGAAAAAGCGGTTTACGCCGGGGTGATGTATGACCTGAGCAACTGGAACCTGCCAGGCATGGCGGTTGGCGGTTCTTACGTTTACGCTTGGGACGCCAAGCCGAGCACCAACCCGATGTATGACCAGAGCCAGCGCCTGAAAGAGAGCGCCTGGAGCCTGGACGCGTTGTACACCATTCAGGAAGGCCGCGCGAAAGGCACATTGCTGAAACTGCACTACACCCAGTATGACAACCACACCAACATCCCAAGCTGGGGCGGTGGTTACGGCAACATCTTCCAGGATGAGAAAGACGTCAAGTTTATGGTTATCGCGCCATTCACCATCTTCTGATGCGTTCCCCGGTGGTAACGCCGGGGACACTTAACGGGAAAATAATGATGAAAAAAATCATGCTGATGTTAGCCGCGGTAGTCACGCTGAGTGCCTGTGTGCAGCCCGCCGCACCGCCGGAAGATGCCAAACTGAAACAGGCCTACAGCGCCTGCATTAATACCGCAGAAGGTTCACCGGAAAAATTGCAATCGTGCCAGGCGGTACTGAACGTGCTGAAACAAGAGAAGCAGCACCAGCAGTTCGCCGAGAAAGAAACGGTGCGAGTGATGGATTATCAGAACTGTATTCAGGCAGTTCACAGCGGTAACGGCCAGGCCTACGACGCCAAGTGTGGCCAGATTTGGAAAGAGATCCACGATAACAATAATTAAGGATGATGCTAAAAATGAACAAATTCAAATTGAGTACGCTTGCTGCATTAACGGCAACCGTTGGATTATTTGGCAGCGTGGGGAATGCGTTGGCCAATCAGCCGCTGGTGGATCAACTGAGCCAGCTAAAATTGAATTTGAAAATGGTTGATAACCGGGCCGCCGACAGCGGCCTGGATTGCGGTAAATTGGGTGCCGACTGGGCAGCCTGCAACAAGGTATTGATCAGCCTGACCAACGATCATCAGGAGATTAAAGGTCACGACTGGGCGATTTACTTCCACAGCGCCCGTCAAACCATGAGAGTGGATAATGATCAGTTCAAAATAGCTCACCTGACAGGCGACCTGTACAAACTGGAGCCGACCGATAAATTTACCGGCTTCTCGGCTGGTCAAACGGTTGAAATCCCGATCATTGCCGAATATTGGCAGCTGTTTAAAACCGACTTTGTCCCCCGTTGGTACGCCGCTTCGGGCGATGCCAAGCCAAAAATTCTGGTCAACACCGATACCGAAGATTTGAACCAGTTTGTGACGCCCTTTACCGGCGACCAGTGGAAGCGCATCAAGGATGATAACAACATCCTGATGACGCCGGCTTCCCGCTTTACCAAAAACGCCGAGTTGAAAACCTTGCCTGCAGCCTCGCTGCGCGGCCAGATTGTACCGACGCCACTGCAAGTGAAAGTGCATCCGCAAGATGTGGATCTGAGCAACGGCGTTGCGCTGGAACTGAGCGCGTTGTCCAAACCGGCGGCGGACGCGGCGACCCAACGTTTCGCACTGTTGGGCGTAAGCCATAACGCGGCGGGCTACCCTGTCAAAACCGATATTCAGTCGGGTAAATTCAAAGGTGAGCTGGCGGTGCCGGGAGCCTATGAGTTGAAGATTGGCAATAAAGAAACGCGGGTGATTGGCTTCGATCAGGCCGGGGTGTTCTATGGCCTGCAGTCCATTCTGTCGCTGGTACCTACCGACGGCAGCGCTAAAATCGCTACCCTCGACGCCAAAGATGCACCACGTTTCCAGTATCGCGGCATCTTCCTCGACGTGGCGCGTAACTTCCATCATAAAGATGCGGTACTGCGCCTGCTTGACCAAATGGCGGCTTACAAGCTCAATAAATTCCACTTCCATCTGAGTGACGACGAAGGTTGGCGTATTGCCATTCCAGGCCTGCCTGAACTGACTGAAGTCGGGGGCCAGCGTTGCCACGATCTGAGCGAAACCACCTGCCTGTTGCCACAGTACGGACAGGGGCCAGAGGTGTATGGCGGGTTCTTCTCGCGTCAGGATTACATCGAGATCATTAAATACGCTCAGGCGCGCCAGATTGAAGTGATCCCGGAAATCGATATGCCGGCACATGCCCGCGCTGCCGTGGTCTCGATGGAGGCGCGTTATAAAAAGCTGCATGCCGCCGGTAAAGAGCAGCAGGCCAATGAATTCCGCCTGGTGGATCCGACCGATACCTCCAATACCACCTCGGTGCAGTACTTCAATCGACAAAGCTACCTTAACCCATGCCTGGATTCGTCCAAGCGCTTTGTTGACAAGGTGATCGGCGAAATTGCCCAGATGCACAAAGAGGCCGGGCAACCGTTGCGCACCTGGCACTTTGGCGGTGACGAAGCGAAAAACATTCGTTTGGGCGCCGGCTATACCGATCAGGCCAAGCCCGAAGCAGGCAAAGGCATCATCGATCAGAGCAAAGAAGACAAGCCATGGGCGAAATCCCAGGTCTGTCAAAAGATGATCAAAGACGGCAAAGTCGCCGATATGGAACATCTGCCAAGCTACTTTGGCGTAGAAGTCAGTCAACTGGTGAAAGCGCATGGCATCGACAGAATGCAGGCCTGGCAGGATGGCCTGAAAGATGCGAAAAACGCCAAGGCCTTCGCCACTCAACGGGTTGGGGTTAACTTCTGGGATACGCTGTATTGGGGCGGTTTTGACAGCGCCAACGATTGGGCGAACAAAGGTTACGAAGTGATCCTCTCCAACCCAGATTACGTCTATATGGACTTCCCGTATGAGGTGAACCCGGACGAGCGCGGTTACTACTGGGGCACCCGTTTCAGCGACGAACAGAAGATGTTCAGCTTCGCCCCGAACAACCTGCCGCAGAATGCCGAAACCTCGGTGGATCGCGATGGCAATCACTTTACTGCCAAGAGCGACAAGCCGTGGCCGGGTGCTTACGGTATCTCCGCCCAGATGTGGAGTGAAACTCAGCGCACTGACGATCAAATGGAGTACATGATCTTCCCGCGTTCCTTGTCAGTGGCTGAGCGCGCATGGCATCGGGCGGATTGGGAGCAGGATTATAAGGTGGGTCGGGAATATAAAGGTGGCGAAACCCACTTTATCGACAGCCAAAAACTGGATCGGGACTGGCTGCGTTTTGCCAATATCCTCGGCCAGCGAGAGTTGGCGAAACTGGACAAGGGCGGCGTGAGTTATCGGTTGCCAGTGCCGGGTGCCCGCGTGATGGGGGGCAAACTGGAGGCTAATATCTCGTTGCCGGGTCTGGGCATTGAGTATTCCACCGACGGTGGCAAGCAATGGCAGCGTTACGATGCCAAAGCCAAGCCTGGCGTCACCGGTGAGGTGCTGATCCGTGCGGTCAGCCCAGACGGCAAACGCTATAGCCGCGCCGAGAAAGTGTAATCCCTGAGCCACGGCCCGTCTGTTTGCAGGCGGGCCGTTATTGATGGTTAACAGCAGCGACCGACGGTAATCAGAGATGAATTCGATACGGCTGACCTTTATGGTCGTTGCTTTTTTTTCCGGGATTGCCGGGGCACTGCAAATACCGACCCTAAGCCTGTTCCTCACCACCGAGGTGCGGGTGTCGTCATTATGGGTCGGTTTTTTTTATGCGGTTAACGCCGGGGTCGGCATTATTGTCAGTTTTTTATTGGCGAAAAAATCAGATCGCCAGCGTGACCGGCGTTATTTGATTTTAATCTGTTATTTATTGGCGGCAGGGAACTGTCTGTTATTTGCTTTTAATCGCAATTACCTGACATTAATTACGGCGGGCGTGCTGTTAACCGCCATTGCCAATACGGCGATACCGCAATTATTCGCTCTGGCACGAGAGTACGGGGAGCGGTCATCGCAAAACGTCGCTATGTTCAGCGCCATCATGCGCGCCCAACTTTCTTTGGCCTGGGTTTTTGGTCCGCCGTTGGCTTTTATGCTGGTGGTGAATTATGGCTTCACGGCGATGTTTATTTTTGCCGCCGGCATATTTCTGCTGGTCACACTGCTGGCCTGGTGGATATTGCCCGAGGTCGCTCGCCCCGTGGTGGGCGATGACGTCGCCATACAGCAAAAAACAGTCTTCGATAAAGACATTAGCCTGCTGTTTTTCGCCTCGGTATTGATGTGGACCTGCAGCGCGATGTATCTGATTGATGTGCCGCTGTATATCACGGCCGAGCTGGGTTTGCCGCAAAGTCTGACCGGCTGGATGATGGGCATCGCCGCCGCAATCGAAATCCCCATCATGATCCTGGTGGGACGTTACGTAAACCGAGTGGGCAAGCGCCTGATGATGGCGGGGGCCATGGTGGCCGGCATCGTGTTTTATGCCGGGATGCTGTGGTTTACCTCGACTACCGGGTTACTGGCCTTGCAGCTGTTTAACGCCATTTTTATCGGCATTATTGCCACCGTCGGCATGCTGTATTTCCAGGATTTAATGCCGGAACGGGCGGGTATGGCCACCACGTTATTCACCAACAGCATTTCTACCGGCGTGATCCTGGCCGGAATATTACAAGGGATCCTGACCGAGTACGGGCCACATTCCTCCGTTTATCTGTTAGCCATATTACTGCTTTGTATTGCTTTACCTGTCGGTTTTAAGACCCGGGAAGTTTAGGTGGTTTCTGAGTGAGTCGTTTATTTTAAACACAAACAAGGATATATGATGGCTATATTGGTGACGGGCGGCGCCGGTTATATCGGCTCGCATACGGTGTTGGCGCTGTTGGAAAGGGGGGAGGAAGTTGTCGTACTGGACAACCTGTCCAATAGCTCGCCAGAGTCTTTGTTTCGGGTGGAGCGCTTGACCGGTAAAAAAGTGATTTTTTATCAGGGAGATATCCAGCAGCATCATTTGCTGGATCATATATTCCGCCAACATGATATTCATGCGGTTATTCATCTTGCGGGATTGAAGTCGGTCAGGGAATCTACCGAAGAACCGCTGAGGTATTATCAAAATAATATCTCCGGCTCATTGATCGTACTGGACAGAATGCGCCATGCCGGCGTTAAGCAATTTATTTTCAGCTCTTCGGCCACCGTCTATGGGCCGGCGGAATATACCCCACTGACGGAGAACTGTCGCGTTGGGCAGACCACCAACCCCTACGGAACCTCCAAACTGATTGTCGAGCAGATCCTGGCGGAGTTTGCCTCCACGGCACCGCAGATGGCGATTACCGCGCTGCGTTACTTTAATCCGGCCGGCGCGCATGAGTCTGGCTTGATTGGTGAGGATCCCGCCGGCATTCCCAATAATCTTCTGGCTTATCTGGCGCAGGTGGCTATTGGCAAACTCGCGGTGTTGCCGGTGTATGGCAACGACTATCCCACCAGCGATGGTACCGGGGTACGAGATTATATTCACGTGATGGACCTGGCCGAAGGGCATTTGAAGGCGCTGGATAACCTGCAGCCCGGTTTTAACGTCTATAACCTGGGCACCGGTAAAGGCTACTCGGTTCTGGAAATTATTCGGGCCTTTGAACGTGCCTGCGGGTTCAAAATCGCCTATCAATTTAACCCCCGACGAGCGGGAGATATAGCCGAGTGTTGGTCCGATCCGTCGCTGGCGGCAGAAAAACTGGGCTGGCAAGCCAAACGCAGTCTGGAAAAAATGGTGGGCGATGCCTGGTCCTGGCAGAGCAAAAATCCGCAAGGTTATGGCTCTTCGGTACCGCTGTCATCGATAAGGATGGCCTCCGATGAAGCTTAACGATGGGCATTTTGGCGCTCTGCGAGACGATCTGTTTCGAGCCGAATACGAGGCACGGATCCACGACCTGAAGTTTGAGTTCGTAAAATATCAGCGCCAGACTTCACCGGCGCTGCTGGAAAGCTATCAGCGTGGGGTCACTCAACTGCGCGAATGGCTGGCGGCACATGGGCATTTATTTGATGCCGCCCGCTGTTCTTCACTCTTTTGCGTTCCTACCCGCCCGCTGGCAGCGAGTGAAAAACGGCTGCACCGAATCTGGCTGGGGGGCGCTATCCCTGACGATGCCAGAGAGGTTATTTCCCAGTGGGGCGACGCGCAGCAGGCGGTGGCTAGCGCCGAGACGACTGACTGGGTCGGCATGTTGTGGGTTTGGGACGCGCAGCAACTGGCAAGGGATGCGTATTTCATCCCCGTACCTGTGAGAAAAGGCGGCTACCTGGGGGAGTATGATGCCGGTAATCATCGCCTGCAGGTGCATTCACTGAGCGAACTGGCGCAAAAAAGGGTCGGCGACAACCTGGGCTTTATCCATCAACTGCATGATAAGCGCTATTACGCCACGCTTTCCGACTATTTCCGCTTTCTGATTTTGATCGAGATGGGGGGGCTGTACATGGATATCGATACCATACCCCACCGATCGGCGACGCTGTTTTTGATCAAGCCTGAACTGCCAGATTATCTTCAGTTTCTGGCTGGGGGCGAGGTCAGCCACGTCAGCTGGCTGAATCTGTTTCTCGATGAAACCGGCATGATCATCAGCCGCAAGGGGGATATCTCGCTGTGCCAGATGCTGGCGGGGTTGGATCAGATCTATGCGGCGGAAAGTGGCGAAGTCCCGGATAAGAATTCGGTTTATGAACGGAAGCTGTTTGATCCCTTTTATCAGCTGTGGAGTCGCTATATAGGCTGTACGTTCCTCAGTCACGATCGCTTCTGCCGGGATTACGGTGTCCTGTATGACGCTGACCCGCAGGCGGTCACCTGCGGAGTCCGTGGCATGCGCCTGTTGGAGGATGTGATCACCGATGAACGGTTACCGCTGTCACAGGAAGAACAGCGCAGTTATCTGCAATGTGTCAGCCGTTTGGAGCAGGTGGATTGGCGGCTTGAACAACCCTTGGATCTGGCACGCCATGCGGAAATATTTACCGTCGATGAAGTGCCGCGTATGGCCTATCCAGCGCAGATCCGTTCCGATATCGACCATTACCACTATTATTCCGTGCTTTCCCATGACCGCCAGCTTGATCGGGTAAATCAACTGTTTGGAGAATACCTGATCGCCGATAACCGGCGGCAGATTACGGCGGGTAATTACTGGTGCCAGACCACAGGAGAGGGGGATGCGGTGTTGTCGGAGCCGGGGGGATCATTGCATTTTCTACCGGGGCGGCAGGCGAGTGAAACAGATAAAACCCGCATGGCGAAGCTGATTTTTAGTACCAGCTACCTGGAGTACTGTTCTGTTGGCAACCGGGCCGGGCTGGATCTGGTGTCGGTACAGCAGGCACAAAATATCGAGCCTTATCTGGATCTGATCACGGTGGCTTACGATCGGCGCGGGACGTTTGTCGGCTTTTTCAATGCGGCTACTGTCAGTGAGCTGTATGGCGTAAAAGCGGATTACCACTACCGCGATGAACTGAAGCCGCTGGATGAGGCTTACGATCACTTTGTGCAAAGCCTGTGCACTGAGGATGATTATTTTATCTGTAGCCTGGCGATTGAAAGTCAGTTTCGCGGGCAGGGGCATTTTAACCCGATGTTCGCCCTGATAAAGCAGCAGGCTGAACGGCACCAGGCGAAAAACATCGTGCTGTGTGTATGGCAAAGCAGTGAGGCCAGCCAAATTTATCTGAACAAAGGGTTCCGTGTCCGTGGTGTATTCGATCAGGCCTGGTCGTTGTTCTTTGACCGGCTGCTGTTTCTTGAGTATGAGCTGTGAAGAGTTTGCCCATCCGCGTGTCGGCGGGTGAGTTGACGGTGAAGTGAGTGTAAGTGGGAAGTGAGAGAGAAGTGCCGCTGCAATTGTCGTATTTCAAGCTGTGAACTTTCCCCGGACCTGTCCGGGGATTTTTTTATCCGCTCGTCGCAGGCATAAAAAAACCGCCGTTAAGGCGGTTCTTGATGCCGGTTAAGGGCATTATTTTTTGTCGTGCAGAGTGTCGTCTTCGCGGCAGTCACCAATTGCACAGTGGCCGTACAGGTACAGACTGTGATTGCTGAGCTTGATGCCGTGTTGTTTGGCGATATCACGCTGACGCGCTTCGATAGATTCATCGCTGAATTCGATCACTTTGCCGCAGTCCAGGCAAATCAGGTGATCGTGATGATGCTGCTGGGTCAGTTCGAACACGGACTTGCCGCCTTCGAAGTTGTGACGGGTCACGATACCGGCATCATCAAATTGGTTCAGTACGCGGTAAACTGTAGCCAGGCCAATTTCTTCGCCCATATCTATCAGTTTTTTGTACAGATCTTCCGCACTGACGTGATGGCATTCCGGATTTTGCAGTACTTCCAGGATTTTGAGTCGCGGAAGCGTGACTTTTAAGCCGGCCTTCTTCAATGCGGTGTTGTTGTCAGTCATGCGGATTCAGTCCTGTTACTATGCTAATCAAGTTGAGGCGTTCTCGCCTGTGGCATCGGTCGGCACAAAGAGTTAATTGCGTCTCATTATAGAACCGGTTGACCTAAATAGAAACCGCCGGTTGTTAACAAAGATATAATTGCACTATTGCATGTCACACACGCAACGTCTTGATGGGCGGGATAAACCGATAACTCAGTCTACCTTGACGATGTGGGAAGTTACAAATTTGTATCTTCGATTGCAGTAATCAGTACTGCCAATGATGGCCCTGCCGGCAACACTATGCACTCTGCAGGGCTTTTGTTCAACCTTTGGCGTTACCCGACAATTTCGGCCAGGCTCAGCTCTTCGACGATTTGTTTTACCCAGCCTTCAACACGTTCGTTGGTCAGCTCCGGTTGACGATCTTCGTCAATCGCCAGGCCGATGAAATGGCTGTCGCTTGCCAACCCTTTAGAGGCTTCGAAATGGTAGCCTTTGGTTGGCCAGTGGCCGACAATGGCGGCACCACGCGGTTCAATGATGTCGCGGATGGTACCCATCGCATCACAGAAATATTCTGCGTAGTCTTCCTGATCGCCACAGCCGAACAGCGCTACCAGCTTGCCGTTGAAGTCGATGTCTTCCAGCGTCGGGAAGAAATCATCCCAGTCACACTGGGCTTCGCCGTAGTACCAGGTTGGGATGCCGAGCAACAGGATATCGAAACCTTCCAGGTCTTCTTTGCTGCTTTTGGCGATGTCGTGAATTTCGCACACATCGTCGCCAAACTGTTGCTTAAGAATTTTCTGGATCATCTTGGCAATGTTTTCGGTATTGCCAGTGTCGCTGCCAAAGAAAATGCCTACATTAGCCATATCGCGTATAACCTTTAAATTCAATTAATTGCATTACACGATGTTAGCGCTGACCACGATAACACCGATTAAAATGATGCCATGACAAGGGATATCCCTCACCGGTAATTGCGTATCATGCCAGAAATTTACCCCGGGGTTTTATCGCGTTTATGCGATGCCGGGTGGAATAAAACGATGTTGATCGGGCGTCATCCTTAACGCCGGGCCGCATGTGCGGCTGCAATGATCAATGTTCTGGCTGGTCGTCCGCCAGTTGTGCCAACAGCATTTGCTCAATAAGCTCGCTGCGGCTGATATTCCGCTGTTCCGCCAGTTTGTTCAGGGCGTCCACCGCATCCGCGTTGATCTTCAGTTCTACACGCCGTAAGCCACGGACTTTATCGCGTCGAAGCTGATTACGCTTATTGATTCTAAGCTGTTCATCTCGGGATAGCGGGTTGGTTTTCGGGCGCCCCGGACGGCGTTCATCTGCGAACAGATCCAGCGTCGTGCGATCCGTTTGTTCTTTTGCCATAGGTAGCGGTACTGCAAGGGAGTTTGCATCTAAAAGCGCGTAGACGCTTCTGGATGGTTCGGTTAACACACTTCGGGCCAATAAACCCTAACCCAAATTTACCCCCAGCCTGGCGTTAATGAACACGCCCGGCACGGCGGCAAAATTATAGCGCGCCATATTACCCCAGCAGGTGGAGCAACGACAATGCTTAACTGAACTCAAAACGCGCTAAGCCGTTATCTTTAGCGCGTTTTTTCACCAGATGGCTATTTTCGGCGGAGTCTGCACTGTTATAAGGGCGCGTTCGGCTCAGGCTTCACCGAGAAAACGGTGAATAGCACGCAGCACCGCCTCTGGTTTTTCCGCATGCACCCAGTGTCCGGTACCGGCGACCACATGCGCGCGAGCCTGCGGGAACTGGCGGGCAATATCTGCGCGGTAGCTGTCTTGCACGTAGGGCGACAGCCCGCCACGGATGAATAATGTAGGATGCGGCCAGGCGGGAATTTCCTGCCAGCCGGTGATATTTTCGTATTGCTCGATCAATACCGGCAGGTTAAAGCGCCATTCGCCCTGGTGGAAGGATTTCAGCAGGAACTGGATCACCCCTTCCTCTTGCAGATAGTCGCGCATCAATTCCGCCGCCTGCTGGCGTTGGGTGATACCGGCCGCGCTTACGGCCTGTAAGGCGACAAATATTTCGTCGTGGCGGCGGGTCTGATAATCCACCGGCGCCACATCAATAATGATCAGTTTCTCCACGCGTTCAGGTGCGATTGCCGTTAGCGCCATCGCCGCTTTGCCACCCATCGAGTGGCCGATCACAATCACCTTGTCCAGCTGCAAATCATCCAGCAATGCCAGCAGATCCTTCGCCATCTCCGGGTAGGTCATCACCGCTGAGCGGGGCGACAGGCCGTGGTTACGCAGATCGACCTTAATCACGCTGTGTTGTTGGTTGAGATCGCGCGCCAGCACACCGAGATTGTCCAGATTGCCGAACAGTCCGTGGATCAGGATCACCGGCAGCGCGTCGGACTCGGTAGCCAGCAGTTGATAATGTAATTTCATGGCAAAGTTCATACTGAGAGAGATTCAGATTAGGGTATCATGATTGAAACTCACGATGAATAACGCGGATTTTTCATGGTAAGGTGCTGGGTTGGCAGGGCCGATGCCAAGCAGGCTTTAGGTAATTGTCTGCTTTTGCCGTGTTGAGGCACATTGTTATGTTCGCACCTGCGCTTTTAACCTTATAATCCCATGACTTGAATGCCGGATCTGGCTTCAGGTTCTAAGTAGAAAAAAACAGTACTGGATAAAGATGAAAACTATTGAAGTCGACGAAGAGCTCTACCGTTATATTGCCAGCCATACGCAACATATTGGTGAGAGCGCGTCCGATATTTTGCGCCGCATGTTGAAGTTTACCGCAGGTCAGCCGTTACGTGCTGTGCCGGCCGCCAGCGCTCAGAGCGCTGAGCAGGATAAGATTGTCGCCGTGTCGCGTCCGCGCGATCGTGTGCGTGCCGTACGTGAACTGCTGTTGTCGGACGAGTATGCCGAACAGAACAAAGCGGTGAACCGTTTTATGCTGGTACTTTCCACCCTGTACACCCTCGATGCGGCTGGTTTTGCCACGGCGACCGAGGCGTTGCATGGCCGTACCCGCACTTATTTTGCCGGCGATCAGCAAACCCTGCTGGCGAACGGAACGCACACCAAACCGAAGCACGTTCCGGGCACGCCTTACTGGGTGATCACCAATACCAATACCGGTCGTAAACGCAGCATGGTGGAACATATCATGCAGGCTATGCAGTTCCCCGCGGAACTGACAGAAAAAGTTTGCGGCACTATCTAATTTAGCGAACAGCCCGTCATGGTGGCCGTGAGCGACATATTGCCAGGCCGCAGGACAGGGATTAGGGAGATATGTCGATGGCGAATAACCCACGTGCCGGGCAGCCGGCTCAGCAAAGCGATTTGATCAACGTAGCTCAGCTGACGTCGCAGTACTATGTACTGCAACCTGAAGCGGGCAATGCGGCACACGCGGTGAAGTTCGGAACTTCAGGCCATCGCGGCAGTGCTCTGCGCCATAGCTTTAATGAAAACCATATTCTCGCTATCGCGCAGGCGATTGCCGAAGTCCGTCATCAGCAAGGGGTGACCGGCCCATGCTACGTGGGTAAAGACACCCATGCGCTGTCCGAGCCGGCCTTTATTTCCGTGCTGGAAGTGTTGACCGCCAACGGCGTCGATGTGATCGTGCAGGAAAATAACGGCTTTACGCCAACCCCTGCGGTCTCCCATGCCATTTTGTGCCACAACCGCAACGGTGGGGCACTGGCCGACGGTATCGTTATCACCCCGTCCCACAACCCACCGGAAGACGGCGGCATTAAATATAACCCGACCAACGGCGGTCCGGCCGACACCAATCTGACTTCAGTGATCGAAAAGCGCGCCAATGAACTGCTGTCATTGCAGTTGAAAGGCGTACAGCGTCAGTCACTGGATAAGGCCTGGAACAGCGGTCGCGTGCACGCACAAGATCTGGTGCAACCCTATGTCGAAGGGTTGGTGGATATCGTCGATATGCCTGCTATCCAGCGCGCCGGCCTGAAGCTGGGCGTTGACCCACTTGGCGGTTCCGGCATTGCTTACTGGCAGCGTATTGCCGAGCATTACAAGCTGGATCTGACTCTGGTGAACGACTCTATCGATCAGACCTTCCGCTTTATGCACCTGGACCACGATGGCGTGATCCGCATGGACTGCTCGTCAGTTCCGGCGATGGGCGGTTTGCTGGCGTTGCGCGACAAGTTCGACCTGGCGTTTGCCAATGACCCGGATTACGACCGCCACGGCATTGTTACGCCGAAGGG
This sequence comes from Serratia myotis, assembly GCF_027474885.1. Lineage (NCBI taxonomy): Bacteria > Pseudomonadati > Pseudomonadota > Gammaproteobacteria > Enterobacterales > Yersiniaceae > Serratia > Serratia myotis. The sequence goes on from NZ_CP099707.1 coordinate 1,299,147, forward strand.
CCTGATGAACCCGAACCACTATCTGGCAGTGTCTATTAACTACCTGTTCCAGCATCGTCCGCAGTGGGGCGCTGATGTGGCGGTGGGTAAAACGCTGGTTTCCAGCGCGATGATTGACCGTGTGGTCACCGATCTGGGCCGTAAGCTGGTGGAAGTGCCGGTGGGCTTCAAATGGTTTGTTGATGGTCTGTTCGACGGCAGCCTGGGCTTTGGTGGCGAAGAAAGCGCCGGGGCATCCTTCCTGCGTTTCAACGGCACCCCTTGGTCGACTGACAAAGATGGCATGATCATGTGCCTGCTGGCGGCGGAAATCACCGCGGTGACCGGCGAAAACCCACAGAATCACTACGAAGATCTGGCCAAACGCTTTGGCGCGCCTAGCTACAACCGTATTCAGGCGCCGGCAACTTCAGCGCAGAAAGCGGCATTGTCCAAGCTGTCGCCGGAAATGGTCAAGGCCGACACTTTGGCGGGTGATCCGATCACCGCACGACTGACGGCAGCTCCGGGCAACGGTGCACCGATTGGCGGTCTGAAAGTGATGACTGACAACGGTTGGTTTGCCGCGCGTCCATCCGGTACTGAAGAGGCTTACAAGATTTATTGTGAGAGCTTCCTGGGTGCTGAGCACCGCGAAAAGATCGAGCATGAAGCGGTAGAAATCGTCAGCGCAGTGCTGGCCTCCGCCAAGTAATCTTTCCCTGCCTGATAAAAAGCGCTGTTTTTACAGCGCTTTTTTTATGCCTGCAATTTAGATATATCTTTTTAATCAACCCCTCTTGCGCATTTAGATATATCGATCTAGATTAGATATATCGAAGTGACTTAGATATATCTAAATCACCTCGTCAACTGATTATCCATTGAGAGGTATACCCTATGTTTCACCGTTTAGATTTACACCGTCGTCACGGTTGCCACCCTGATAGCGAAGAAGGGCACGGCCATCATCATCGCCGTCGCGGCGGGCGTCATCACTTTGGCGGCGATCACGGCGAAGAGCATGGCCGGGGCGGGCGCGGGGGCCGTGGTGGCCGTCACCGCATGTTTGAACATGGCGACCTGCGGCTGGTGTTGCTGGCGCTGGTGGCACGTAAACCGAGCCACGGTTATGAACTGATCAAGGCGATTGATGAGGCGTCTTCCGGCCTGTATGTGCCAAGCCCTGGGGTGATTTATCCGACCCTGACGCTGCTGGAAGAGCAGGATTTCCTCGAGCCGATCACCAGCAGTAACGGCCGCAAAAGTTATCAGATCACCGAACTGGGTCAGAGTGAACTGCAAAACCACCAGGCCGCTGTCGACGTGATCCTGGCCCGTTTGGCGGGTGTCGGTCGCGGACATCATCATCACGGTAATCTGGCTGAAGGCATCTCCGAAGCCATGAACCGCCTGCGCAGTTTGCTGCGTGGCAACGTGATGCGTGCGGATCTTTCACCGCAGCAGGTTGAGAACATTAATGCGGCGCTGCTGACCGCCGTGGCGGCGATTGAAAGCGAAATGAACATTGCCCCGACGGCACAGGAGAGTGAATGATGCCAGGCCACCGTTTTCGCATTACCGTTGAAGCCCTGAGCGATCGCAAAGGCGAACCCGTAGACAAAGCGCCACTGAGTTTTGAAGTAGAAAACCACGACGACATTCTTGGCATCGTTGAGCGCATCAAAGCACGTGAAGATCTGAACTTTGGCGAGAACAACAGTGCGGCCTTTGCGGTTGGCCTGAAGCTGTTTTCCGAAGTGATGATCGAAAACCGCAAGCATCCGGTATTTGCACCGCTGCGCGAAGCGTTCAAGGAATTTATGATGGGATTGAAGAAAGGCCCGCAACAGTAGGGGCGCCGCATGCTGCGCCCGTTAACCTTAAGGCATAAAGCGGTAACCGACGCCGGTCTCGGTCAGCAAGTGTTTCGGCCGGGCCGGGTCGGCCTCCAGTTTCTGTCGCAGATGCCCCATATATATCCGCAGATAATGGCTATGCTCGACATAGTTCGGCCCCCAGACGTGGCTCAGTAATTGACGCTGGGTGATCACCTTGCCGGAGTTGGCCAGCAGTTCGGCCAGCAGACGGAACTCTATCGGCGTCAGGTGCAGATCTTCACCCTGACGCAGTACCCGGCGGTTGATCAGATCGACGGTGATTTCGGAGAAGCTGACCAAGGGGCTTTCTTGCAGGCTACCGGAATGACGACGCAAAGCGACCCGCACGCGGGCCAGCAGTTCGCCGATACCAAACGGCTTGCTGAGGTAGTCGTCTGCCCCGGCGTCGAGCGCGGCGATTTTGTCTTCTTCCGCATTGCGTGCCGACAGCACGATCACGGGAATGGCGCTCCACTGCCGCAAATCGCGGATATAGTTCAGCCCGTCGCCGTCCGGCAACCCCAAATCGAGAATAATCAGATCCGGCTTGCGCGTGCCGGCTTCAATCAGCCCGCGTTGCAGCGTTTCGCTTTCAAACACCCGCAGGCCTTCACTTTCCAGTGCGGTGCGGACGAAACGCCGGATCTCTTTCTCATCTTCGACAATCAGAATATTGGTTGGCGTGCTGCTCACAAGGCTCCCGGCAATTAATTACAGATCAAAGGCTTCGCTGTCTATCTCAGGCGGTTTCTCCAGCGGCAGTACAAAGCGGAAGCTGGCACCGCCATTGGCTCCGTTTTCTGCCCAGATACGGCCACCGTGCACTTCAATAATGGCACGGCAAATCGCTAACCCCAAACCCACGCCGGGGATCGCCGATTCTTTATTACCGCGGGAAAACTTATCGAAAATAAGCTGCATTTTCCCTTCGGGAATGCCCGGTCCATCGTCCCAGACCTCGACTTCCAGCCAGTCTGGCAGCGTATGGGCACGAATACCGATAGTAGCATCGTAACCGGCATATTTATTGGCATTTTCCAACAGGTTAGTGAATACCCGTTCCAGCAGGCTGCCATCACAGTTGACCAAGACCAGCTCCGGTGGCAGCTCCACTTTGATCTGATGCTGGGTCATCAGCGGCTCCAGCATGTGCAGTGATGCGCCGACGATCTCTTCCAGCGACTGCCACTCTTTACGCAGGTTAAAGCCGCCGGATTGAATACGCGCCATATCCAGCAGGTTATTCACCAGCCGGGTAGTGCTCAGTACCTGCTGGCGGATCTGACTGGCCTGGGGCGCATGGTTGGAGCCTTCTGCCGCCAGATCGAGCGTCAGAATCTCTGCCTGACCGAACAGCACCGTCAGTGGGGTGCGTAAATCGTGGGACAGTGCTGCCAGTAACGAGTTGCGCAGTTGTTCGCGCTCGGCGTCCAGCTTGGCTTCCTCGGCGCTGCGTGCCAAATGCAGGCGTTCCAGTGCGCTGGCAATCAACACCGCAAAGGTCTGTAGCAGCCGCTGTTGCTCCGGCACCATCAGCTGGCGCAGGTTGCTGGGCTCAATGGCCAACAGGCCGAAGGTTTGCTTCGACGTGGCTAGCGGTAACAGCTGATAGGGCACGCCAGGCAGAGTGTCGGTACCGGCTCCGGCCGGCATGCCCTTGTCAAAGCTCCAGCGGGCAATCGCCTCATCCACCGACAGCAATCCCCCGGTTTCGCCGACCATTTGCTGCAGTTTGCCGTCTTCCTGTGGCAGCAGCAGCACGGTTTTTGCCTGGAAACTGCTGGAAAGGAAGTGGCGGCTGGTTTTGGCGATGTCTTCGGTGGTCAGCGCCTGGCTCAGCCCACGGGAAATTTCATACAGATGGCGAGCCCGTTGCTCGCGATAACGCGCCACCCGCGCCTGATAACGCACGCCGGCGGTCAGGTTACCGATGGTGATACCTACAATCAGCATCACGCCAAAGGTCAGCAGATACTGCATATCGCTGACGGCAAACGACCATTGAGGCTGAACGAAAAACAGGTCAAAGCTGGCGACGTTAATCACCGCCGCCAGCACCGACGGCCAGCGGCCAAAGAACAGTGCGACAAGGGCAACGCCAAGCAAGTAGACCATCACCAGGTTGGCTTGATCGAAGCCTGGCAGCAGCCAGCGGGAGAGCAGGGTGATCAGGGCGCACAGTGCGACGGCGACCGCGCAGCCGCGCAGTTGGATACGCCACTTCTCGCTAAAGCTTCGGCTGTCATGCTCTTTACCCGGTGACGGCAGGCTGTCATTTTCCAGCGCGACGATCACCAGATCAAGATCGGGTCCCAGTCGACCGAGACGATCGGCAAAACTGCCGCGCAGCTTCCAGCGTTGTTCGCTGCGGCGGCCAATGATGATTTTGCCCAGGTTGTGCTCGCGGGCGTAACGCAGCACTGCGCGTTCTTCATAAGGTTCGGACAGGGTCGCGGTTTCAGCGCCCAATTCTTGCGCCAGCCGCAGTGCCCGCAGGATCGCCCGACGCTGACTCTCCGGCAAACGGTGTAACTTGGGTGTTTCTACATATACCGCGTGCCAGTGACAGCCCAGTCGGGCCGCCAGCCGGGCGGCGATGCGTACCAGCTTTTCGTTGCCGTTGTTATGGCCGACGCACAGCAGGATACTGTCACGGGTGTGCCATACGCGCTCACGGCCCTGGGTATCGCGGAAGGCACGCATCTGGTCATCGACTCGGTCGGCGGTGCGGCGCAGCGCCAATTCGCGCAGGGCGATTAAATTGCCCTTGCGGAAAAAGTGCTCAATGGCGCGTTCGGCCTGGCCGGGGATATACACCTTGCCTTCATTCAGCCGCTGGCGCAGATCGTCCGGCGGCAGATCGACCAGCACCACTTCAGTGGCTTCATCGAATACATGATCGGGAACCGTTTCACGCACCCGCACCCCGGTCACGCCGCCGACCACGTCGTTCAGGCTTTCCAGGTGCTGCACGTTGACGGTGGTCAGCACGTCGATACCGGCGTCCAGCAACTCTTCGACATCCTGCCAGCGCTTCGGATGACGCGAGCCGTGGGCGTTACTGTGCGCCAGTTCATCCATCAGGATCATTGCCGGGTGGCGTGCCAGCGCGGCGTCGAGATCAAACTCCTGAATCTGTCGGCCACGATACTGAATACGCTTTTTCGCCAGCAGATCCAACCCGTTCAGCAGTGCTGCGGTTTCGCTGCGGCCATGGGTTTCCACCACGCCGACCAGCAAGTCCAGCCCCTGGGCACGCAATCGCTGCGCCTCCTGCAGCATGGCATAGGTTTTACCCACCCCGGCACAGGCGCCGAAGAACACCTTCAGGCGGCCGCGGGGTTTTTCATTGGCCAGCGCCAGCAGGCTGTCAGGGTCAGGGCGCTGTTGTTCCTCATCCACCATCGGAGTTCCTTTTGCAGCAACGTAAAGCGGGTCCGGCACGCCGAACCCGAGAACTATTTTTTAGCAGCACGCGAGGCACTATTTCAATGCGTCGAGCGCCAGATTCAATTTCAGCACGTTGACCACCGACTCACCCATAAAGTTGGGGGTGACCTGATCGGTACTTTCATCGATCAGTTTGGCGACCTGCTCCGGTGCCAGTTGACGCGCCGCAGCCACCCGCGCCAGTTGATACTGTGCCGCCGCGGGGGAAATTTGCGGATCCAGGCCGCTGCCGGAAGCGGTCAGCAGATCGACCGGGATCGGGCCTTTCATCGCCGGATTAGCCTGACGCAGTTGCGCCGCACGCTCGGCAATGGCTTTGTCCAGTGCCGGGTTGGTGGCGGCCAGGTTGCTGCCGGCAGACGCCATGGCATTATAGGCCGAATCACCGGTGGCAGAAGGGCGGCCCCAGAAATACTCGGATTTGGTGAAGTTTTGGCCGATTAACGCCGACCCCACCACTTTGTCGCCCTGGTACAGTAGCGACCCGTTGGCCGCGCCGGAAAACAGCAGTTGCGACAGTCCGGTGGTCAACAGCGGATAGGCGATACCGGTAATCAACGTCAGCAGGATCAACATCACCAGCGAAGGTCGTAAATAAGACATTTTCATTTCCTCTTAATGATTAACCGGCGATATGCAAGGCGACCAGGATCAGGTCGATCAGCTTGATACCGACAAACGGAACCAGCAGACCGCCCACGCCATAAAGCCACAGGTTCCGACGCAGCAGCGCAGCGGCGCTCATTGGCTTGTAGCTCACCCCTTTTAGCGCCAGCGGGATCAGGAACACGATCACCAGGGCGTTGAAAATAACCGCCGACATAATGGCGGAAGCGGGGGAGTGCAGGTGCATCACGTTCAGCGCGTTCAACTGTGGATAGGTTGCCGCGAACGCCGCCGGGATAATGGCAAAATACTTCGCCACGTCGTTGGCGATACTGAAGGTGGTCAGTGAACCGCGGGTCATCAGCATTTGTTTACCGATATGCACCACTTCAATCAGCTTGGTTGGGTTGGAATCCAGATCGACCATGTTACCCGCCTCTTTGGCGGCCTGGGTACCCGAGTTCATCGCCACCGCCACATCGGCCTGCGCCAATGCCGGGGCGTCGTTGGTGCCGTCGCCGGTCATCGCCACCAGGCGACCTTCCGCCTGATATTGACGGATCAACGCCAGCTTGGCTTCCGGTGTCGCTTCCGACAGGAAGTCATCGACCCCGGCTTCTGCGGCAATGGCGGCAGCGGTCAGCGGGTTATCACCGGTGATCATCACCGTTTTGATGCCCATCTTGCGCAGTTCGACAAAGCGCTCTTTGATGCCGCCCTTGACGATATCCTTCAGCGCCACCACCCCCAACACGCGTGGTCCTTCGGCTACCACTAGCGGCGTGCCGCCGGTACGTGCCACGCTGGCCACCAGGTCATCCACCGCCTGCGGGAAGTGACCCTGATTGGACTCCACGTGGCGACGAATGGCATCCACCGCCCCTTTGCGGATCATGCGGTCCTGCACGTTGACGCCGCTCATGCGCGTCTGGGCGGAGAAGGGCACGAAGGTGGCGTTCAGCGCCTGCAGGTCACGTTCACGCAGGTTAAAGCGCTGTTTGGCCAGGACCACGATGCTGCGGCCTTCCGGCGTTTCATCCGCCAGAGAAGACAACTGTGCGGCGTCGGCCAGTTCCTGTTCTTTAACGCCCGGCGCAGGCAGAAACTCGGAGGCCTGACGGTTACCCAGCGTGATGGTGCCGGTTTTATCCAGCAGCAGCACGTCAACGTCACCGGCGGCTTCCACCGCACGGCCACTGGTGGCGATCACGTTGGCGCCCAGCATCCGGCTCATCCCGGCCACGCCGATGGCGGACAGCAGGCCACCGATGGTGGTGGGGATCAGGCAGACCAGCAAGGCCACCAGCACGGTGATGCTGACCACCGACCCGCCATTGGCGGCGTCCACGCTGTATTGCGAGAACGGGAACAGCGTGGCGGTTGCCAGCACGAACACCAGGGTCAGCGCCACCAGCAGAATGGTCAGCGCCACCTCGTTCGGGGTTTTGCGACGCTTGGCGCCTTCCACCATGGCGATCATCCGATCAAGGAAGGTTTCGCCCGGGTTGACGCTGCACTGCACCACCAGCCAGTCGGACAGCACGCGGGTGCCGCCGGTGACGGATGAGAAGTCGCCGCCGGATTCACGGATCACCGGTGCCGATTCGCCGGTAATGGCGCTTTCATCCACCGATGCACCGCCTTCCAGCACTTCGCCGTCGCACGGAATGGTATCGCCGGCTTCCACCAGCACCACGTCACCCTTGCGCAGGCTCTCGGCGGAGACTTTCTCGGTGGCGCCATCGCGACGTGGCCCGGCCAGTTTCTTCGCCCAACTGGTTTTCTTGGTGCCCCGCAGGCTTTCTGCCTGGGCTTTGCTACGCCCTTCGGCCAGCGCTTCGGCAAAGTTGGCGAACAGCACGGTAAACCACAGCCACATGGCGATGCTGCCGGTAAAGGCGGCGCTGCCGTCGGTCTGTTTGGCCAGGATCGCCAGCCAGATGGCCGTGGTCAGAATACTGCCGATATACACCACGAACATCACCGGGTTGCGCCACTGGGTACGTGGATCCAGTTTTTTCAGCGCATCGATCAGCGCGGTACGGACCAGCGCCGGTTCAAACAGGGCGCGTTGTTTGCGAGTCATCTTTTATTCTCTCTCTATGACGTCGATTATTTTGTCAACCAAAGCTGCAAATGCTCGGCCACCGGTCCCAGCGCCAGCGCCGGTACGAAGGTCAATGCGCCCACCAGTAACACGGTGCCGACCAGCAGACCGATAAACAGCGGCCCGTAGGTTGGCAGAGTGCCGTTGCCCGCAGGCTGACGCTTCTTGGCGCACAGTGAGCCGGCAATCGCCAGCACCGGCAGGATCACCCCGAAACGGCCGACGAACATGGCGAATGCCAGCAGCAGGTTGTAGAACGGCGTGTTGACGCTCAGCCCACCAAAGGCGCTGCCGTTGTTATTGGCAGCGGAGGAAAGCGCATACAGCACTTCGCTGAAACCGTGAGCACCCGGATTCAGGATGCCGGCACGGCCCACGTCGGTGGAAATGGCCAATGCGCTGCCCAGCAGCACCAGGGTCGGTGTGACCAGGATCGCCAGCGCGGTCATTTTCATGTCATAAACGTCGATCTTTTTGCCCAGGTATTCCGGCGTGCGGCCGATCATCAGCCCGGCGATAAACACCGTCAACAGCACGAACAGCAGCATGCCGTACAGGCCGGAGCCGACGCCACCGAACACCACCTCACCAATCTGCATCAGCCACATCGGCACCATGCCGCCCAGCGCGGTGAACGAGTCATGCATCGCGTTGACTGCACCACAGGACGCGGCGGTGGTGACGACCGAGAACATGCTGGTGGCGAGAATGCCAAAGCGCGACTCCTTGCCTTCCATATTGATGTTGCTGGCACTGCCCAATTCGCTCAGATGCGGATTACCTGCCAGTTCGGCGAACATCACTACCACCACGGCCACGATGAAGATTAGCGACATCGCCCAGATCAGAGCATGGCCCTGACGGTTTTCACCGGCCGCCTGACCGAAGGCAAAGCACAGCGCGCAGGGGATCAGGAAGATCGCCAGCATTTGCACAAAGTTGGTCAGCACGGTCGGGTTTTCGAACGGGTGTGCCGAGTTAACGCCGAAGAAGCCGCCGCCGTTGGTACCGAGCATCTTGATCGCTTCCTGTGAGGCCACTGGCCCCATCGGCAGCGTCTGCTGCGCGCCTTCCAGCGTGCTGATATGCAGGTAAGGCAGGAAGTTTTGCAGCGTGCCCTGGCTGACGAAGAACAGCGCGATCAGCAGTGAGATCGGCAACAACACGTACAGCGTCACGCGGAACAGGTCGATCCAGGCGTTACCGATGGTGGCGCTGGACCGGCGGGTGAAGGCGCGGATCAACGCAAAGGCCACGGCGATGCCGGTAGCCGCAGACAGGAAGTTCTGCACGGCTAGCCCGGCCATCTGGCTAAGGTAGCTGAGGGTGCTCTCACCGCTGTAGGCCTGCCAGTTGGTATTGGTGACAAAGCTGACGGCGGTATTGAACGCCAGATCCCAGGACAGGCCAGGGAAACCCTGTGGGTTAAGCGGTAGTGAGCCTTGGCTCATCAGCAGTACAAACAGCAGTACCAGACCCAGCAGGTTGAACCACAGGATCGCCAGTGCGTACTGCCACCAGTTCATCTCGGCGGTGGTCGTGCCGGCACAACGCCAGACGGCGGCCTCTGCCCGACGCAGAGCGGGCAAGGGTTCACCTTCGATCAGGCGCGCCAGGAAACTGCCTAACGGCCGGGCCAGCAGCAAAAGCACCAGCATGAAGCTGGCAATCAATAAAAAGGCTGAAGCTGCCATCAGAAGTCCTCCGCGTTGAACAGGGCATAGACCAGATAGCCCAACAGCAGCAGGACCAACAGCGCACCACCAATAACGCTGATACTCACAGGACACCTCCATAGGTGTAGTTTTTGATAGAGCGAGTGTAGGGAGGGCGGTAGAAAGAAGATGAAAAAATAGCGTCGGTCGGTGTAAAAAAAGTATAAAAATGGCTGAAATTACAGCGAAAAATGGCTTTTCATCGAGGGGGTTGTGGGGGGCGGCGAGTTCGGATCGGCGCTTTGCCTTTCCAGGCAGAGCGATTGGCGTAAACCGGCGGTCAATATCCACAATGTAACCAATGGTTAGTTAATTATTAACTTGGTTGTAACAAAATTACGCAATGGCGCATTTATTTGCGATTTTTTGACCAATTTAGTGGTCGGATGAGTAGTAAACTTTCATCAGTTGCGCTAAAATTTTGTCCAGTTACCAAATCATCCCGTTTTAATGGTTTACGCCAGTGCTGTTTCCAAGACAAATCGACGGCCGGGCGTTTTTAAGGAGGTTCGCATGTCTATCTACCCAGCTTATTCATTGCATCGGATTCTCCTGCGCCGCAGCGCAGTGATCCTGGCAGGTGTATTGGCTTTACCGGTAATGCTGTTCCGCAGCGACCGCGCCCGTTTTTACAGCTATTTGCACCGCGTCTGGTCAAAAACCAGCGATAAACCGGTCTGGCTGCAACAGGCGGAACTGGCGGCCTGCGATTTTTACTGATCGCCCCCGCTTTCCCCTGAAACCCTCGCTTCTCAGCGAGGGTTTTTTTATGGGCGCTATTCGGCCTTAGTGCTGGTAACGTTCGTCTCCTGACGCAAATTCCTCTACACTTTTAACATCATCCAATACTGCGGGAGCCCATCAATGAGTGACAAAATTCCTATCGGGATCAGCGCCTGCCTGTTGGGCGAGACGGTGCGTTTTGACGGCGGCCACAAACGGCTGGCCTTCGCAGTGGAACAACTGGCGCCCTATGTAAAGTTTGAGGCGATTTGCCCGGAAATGGCCATCGGCCTGTCGACGCCGCGTCCGGCGCTGCGGTTGATCAAAAAACCACATCATGTGGCGCTGCGCTACAGCAACGACGACAGCATCGATGTGACAGACAAGATGCAGCAGTTTTCCACCCAGCGAATTGCCGCCTTGCAGCACCTGTGTGGCTACATTGTTTGTGCCAATTCGCCAAGCTGCGGGATGGAACGGGTGCGGCTGTATGATGAAAACGGCGAGGGCGCACGTAAAAGCGGCGTCGGACTGTTCACCGCCGAGTTGCAACGCCAAATGCCCTGGCTGCCGGTGGAAGAGGACGGACGGCTGAATGACGCAACGCTGCGGGAAAACTTTGTCGAACGGGTTTACGCGCTGTATGAGCTGAACATGCTGTGGCGCAAGGGGCTGACCCGAGGCGGGCTGATCGCCTTCCACAGCCGCTATAAGCTGTCGCTGTTGGCGCATTCGCAGCCGGAATACCGTGAGCTCGGGCGTTTTGTGGCAGACGTGGATAAATGGACCTCGCTGGAGGCGTTCGCGATTGAATACCGCAGCCGGCTGATGAAACTGCTGGCGCACAAGGCGACGCGCCGCAATCACACCAATGTGTTGATGCACGTGCAGGGGTATTTCCGCAGCCACCTGAGTTCGGCGCAGCGCCAGGAACTGGCACAGTTGATCGACCGTTATCGGCAGGGCGTGCAGCCGCTGCTGGCACCGATCACGCTGCTCAAACATTACATGGCCGAATACCCCGATCGCTATCTGGCCGATCAACGCTATTTCGAACCCTATCCCGAGGCGTTGCGCCTGCGTTATGGCCACTAACTGACAAGGAGTTTTATGACCACGCATCTGGTCTGGTTGCGCAACGATCTGCGTATGACCGACAACAAAGCGCTGCATGCCGCCTGCAGCGATCCCGACGCCCGCGTGCTGGCGGTATTTATTGCTACTCCGCAACAATGGCGACAGCACGAGATGGCGCCGCGTCAGGCCGAATTTATCCATGCCAATTTGCTGCAGATGCAGCAGGCCCTTGCCGAACGGGGCATTTCGCTTAGCTACCACCAGTGTGATGATTTTGCCGCCTCGGTTGACTGGCTGACGGCGTATTGCGCGCAGGAGCGGGTGGATACGCTGTTTTACAATCGCCAGTACGAAATCAACGAACGCCAACGCGACCAACGGCTGGAGCAGCGTTTGTCCGGGCAGGTGATTTGCCAGAGCTTTGATGACAGCCTGCTGTTGCCGCCGGGCAGCGTGAAAACCGGCGGTGGCGAAATGTACAAAATCTATACGCCATTCCGTAAAGCCTTTATCCAGCGGCTGACCGAATCCGACGTTCGTTCCTTACCGGCCCCGAAACCCCGGGCAGGCGGTGCATTGTCGGTATCCGTTTCCCCTGAAGCATTTAACTATCCACCGGCCGAGCCCTCGGGGGATTTTCCCGCCGGGGAAGAGGCGGCGCTGCAGCGGCTGCGTACCTTTTGCCGTGAGCAGGTGCAGGATTACCTTGAACAGCGGGATCGGCCTGCTATTGCCGGTACCAGCAGCCTGTCGCCCTATCTGGCGATCGGCACGTTGTCGCCACGACAGTGTTTCAACCGCCTGCGCGCTGAATGTCCACAACTGCTCGAAAATCACGACAGCGGTGCCTTTGGCTGGCTGAATGAGCTGATTTGGCGCGAGTTTTATCGGCATCTGATGGTGGCCTATCCTGCGTTATGCAAGCACCGTCCCTTTATCGATTGGACGGATAGGGTACGCTGGCGGGATAACCAAGCCCTGTTGCAGGCCTGGCAGCAGGGTGCCACCGGCTACCCGATTGTCGATGCTGCCATGCGCCAGTTGAATACCACCGGCTGGATGCACAACAGGTTACGCATGATCAGCGCCAGCTTTCTGGTGAAAGACCTGCTGATCGACTGGCGTGCCGGTGAACGCTATTTCATGTCCCAACTGTTGGATGGCGATCTGGCGGCCAATAACGGCGGTTGGCAGTGGGCGGCCTCAACCGGCACCGACGCCGCGCCGTATTTCCGCATCTTTAACCCGACCACTCAGGGCGAACGTTTTGATCCGCAAGGCACTTTTATCCGTAAATGGTTGCCCGAGCTGGCGGATGTACCGGACAATGCTATCCATCAACCCCATCGCTGGGCGGAACAACAGCAGCGCGTGCTGGATTATCCGCTGCCGATTGTCGACCACAAGCAGGCGCGGCTGGAGACGCTGGCTGCCTTTGAAGCGGCGAAGCGCGGGGAATATTAAGGCAACAGCAAGGAGCGAAATAATGATGAAAAAGGTGCTGGCCCTGTGTCTGAGTGGCTATTCAGCCCTGGCGCTGGCCGGCTTTGACGTGGTGGCGCTGGGCGTGGACGGCGGCGTCAGCGACGGCAATCTGACCTCCTATCTGATCCGCAACGACAGCCAGCCGCAGTATCTGGCGCTGGATGCCGGTTCACTGCTGCCGGGCATTGCCAAAGGGCTGGAGAAAGGCAGTTTCCCGCAGGTTACCCCTGAGTTGGCCGCGCCTTATACCCAGCAGGGCTACATATTTCGCCAGTTGATCGGCGCCTACTTTATCAGCCACGGCCATCTTGACCACGTGGCAGGGCTGATTATTGGCGCGCCGGAAGACACTAAAAAGAATATCTATGCCCAGGCCGATACCATTTTGACCCTGCGCAATCATTACTTTAACTGGAAGGCCTGGCCTAACTTTACCGACTCCGGCAATGGTTCACGTTTGGGGACCTACCGGCTGCAAACGGTACGGCCGCAGCAACGCGTGACCCTGGGCGTCACTGGCCTGAGTGGCGTGATGTATCCGCTCAGTCATGACCGTTACCCTTCCTCAATGCTGTTGGTGTCCGATCGCAGCGGATCTTTCGCTTATTTCGGCGACACCGGGGCGGATGCCCTAGAGCAATCACGTAATCTGGATAGCGCCTGGCGCGTGCTGGGGCCGCTTATCGAACAGAAAAAACTGAAAGGGATGATTATCGAAACCTCCTATCCCAATGAGGTGGAAGATAAAAACCTGTATGGCCACCTGACGCCGGCGTGGCTGTTGAAGGAGTTGAAAAATCTGACCCAGTACAGCGGGGGTGAAGGCTCGCTGAAAGATTTCCCGGTGGTGATTAGCCATATCAAGCCCAGCCTGAAGCAGGGGGAAGACGTGCGTGCGACCATCAAGCAGCAGTTGGATCAGGGTAACAACCTGGGCGTAAAATTTATCCTGATGGAACAGGGCGACCGGCAGACATTTTGAATTGAAGAGAGAATTCTATGCGTAACCTCGATCTGGAACAGTTGATCAATAACGAGCTGAACACCGCGGCCTTTCAGGATTACGGTCCGAATGGCCTGCAGGTGGAAGGGCGGCCGCATGTGCAGCGTATCGTCACCGGTGTGACCGCCTGTCAGGCACTGCTGGATGCCGCAGTGGAGCACCAGGCGGACGCCATTGTGGTGCATCACGGTTATTTCTGGAAAAACGAAGCGCCCTCGGTGCGTGGTATGAAGCGTAACCGGCTGAAAACGCTGCTGAGCAATGACATCAACCTGTACGCTTATCACCTGCCGCTGGATGCGCATCCGGTGCTGGGTAACAACGCACAGTTGGCGCATCTGCTGGGCATTCGGGTGGTTGGCGAAGTGGAGCCGTTGGTGCCGCACGGTGAATTCGAGCAGCCGCTGACCGGCGTTGAACTGCAACAGCGCATCGAGAGCCGTCTGGGCCGTGCGGTGCTGCACTGTGGCGATAACGCACCGGCGCATATCCGCCGTGTGGCCTGGTGTACCGGCGGTGGTCAGGGCTTTATCGACAGCGCCGCACGCTTTGGCGTAGATGCCTTTATCAGCGGTGAGGTCTCTGAGCAAACTATTCACAGCGCGCGGGAAATGGGCATTCACTTCTTCGCTGCCGGCCACCACGCCACCGAGCGCGGTGGCGTCAAAGCGCTCGGTGAATGGCTGGCCCATCATCATGGCTTTGATGTGACCTTTATCGATATCCCCAATCCCGCCTGATTTTCCTCCCCAGGATCCAGCCCGGTTTTTACCGTGGCTGAATCCTTTTAATAGCCTAATCCCTTATTTTATCAAAGGTTGTTCTATTGACAGCCAGCGCGCTGTCACGCATAACAGATGGGTTTTGAAAATAATAAAAGATGACGGGGATAAGGGGAAAAGGGTGCAACGAGCACGATGTTACTTATTAGGTGAAAGAGCGGTAGTGCTTGAACTGTCGCCACCGGTGACGCTGCCAAGTCAGCAGCGGATCTGGGCGCTGGCCGAAAAACTGAATCATCATCCCGATGTGCGTGAAGTGATACCGGGCATGAACAATCTTACGCTGCTGCTGAATACGCCGCAGGCCGACGCGCAAGCGATGCTGGCGCTGTTGCAACAGGGGTGGGACAGCAAGGAAAGTCTGATACCAGAATCGCGTCAGGTGGATATTCCGGTGATCTATGGCGGTCAGGATGGCCCCGACCTGGATGAAGTGGCCCGCCACACCGGCATGACGCCGCAGCAGGTGGTGGAATGTCACTCCTCAGCGGCCTACGTGGTCTATTTCCTTGGCTTTCAGCCCGGTTTTTCTTATATGGGCGGCATGCCGGAAAAGTTGGCGACGCCGCGCCGCGCCGAACCGCGCCTATCCGTGGCGGCAGGCTCCGTCGGCATCGGTGGCAGCCAAACCGGGATTTATCCATTGAACACCCCCGGTGGCTGGCAGTTGATTGGCCGTACTCCGCTGGCACTGTTTAATCCTTATGAAATGCCGCCAACCTTGCTGCGCCCCGGCGATAGCGTGCGGTTTGTGCCGCAGAAGGAGGGGGTATGCTGAAGATCTTGCGTGCGGGCATCTACACCACGGTGCAGGATCTGGGCCGTAACGGTTTCCGTCGTCTGGGCGTTAGCCAGGGCGGGGCGCTCGACGAACCTGCGCTGAGGATCGCCAACCTGCTGGTGGGCAATGACGCCCATGCTGCCGGGCTGGAAATCACCCTTGGGCAATTTAGCGCCGAATTTACTCAGCCAGGCTGGATCGCTCTGACCGGGGCCGGTTGCGATGCGCAATTGGACGGCAAACCACTGTGGACCGGCTGGCGTTATCCGGTTAATTCGGGCCAACAGCTGATACTGAAAACGCCAAAACGCGGTATGCGCACCTATCTGGCGATCGGCGGGGGCATCGCGGTACCGGAAATGCTCGGTTCGCGCAGCACCGATAACAAAGCCGCCTTTGGTGGGCTGGAAGGGCGCAACCTGCGCGATGGCGACAGCCTGCCGCTGGGGCAAGGCCATTCATTGCCACTGCAGAGCACCGGCGTGAAGCAACCGCTGTTCAACAACCGTATCCGGGCGTTACCGGGGCCGGAATATGATGAATTCAGCGAAGAGGCTAAAGAGGCTTTCTGGCGCACCGCCTGGCAACTGAGCCCGCAGAGTAACCGCATGGGTTATCGTCTGCACGGCAGCCATGCGCTGAGCCGCACCACTGACCGCGAAATGCTGTCGCACGGCCTGTTACCGGGGGTGGTACAGGTACCGCACAACGGCCAGCCAATCGTGCTGATGGCGGATGCGCAGACGACCGGTGGTTACCCGCGCATTGCCTGCGTGATCGAAGCCGATCTTTACCACCTGGCGCAGATCCGTCTGGGTGAGGCCATCCACTTTGTTCCCTGTACTTTGGCCGAGGCACAACGCGCCAGGGTCGAACAGGAGCACTTTATTCAACAGATTGCCTGGGGGTTAAATGATCGTTGATTTGAACGCCGATCTCGGCGAGGGCTGCGCCAACGATCAGGCGCTGCTGCAACTGGTCAGCTCGGCCAATATCGCCTGCGGTTTTCACGCCGGTGATGCGCAAACCATGCGTCAATCGGTGCGTTGGGCGCTGGAATACGGTGTAGCCATTGGCGCGCACCCGAGTTTTCCCGATCGCGAGAACTTTGGCCGCACCCGCATGCAGCTGCCGGCGGAAACGGTTTACGCGCAGGTGGTGTATCAGCTTGGTGCGCTGGCGGCGATCGCCCGTGCTGAAGGCGGGGTGATGGTTCACGTCAAACCGCACGGCATGCTGTACAACCAGGCGGCGGTAGAACCGGAACTGGCGGAAGCCATCGCCCGGGCGGTTAAAGCAGTCGATCCGACCTTGCGGCTGGTGGGGCTGGCAGGTAGCGAGTTGATCCGCGCCGGTGAAAAACAGGGGCTGGTGACGCGGCAGGAAGTGTTCGCCGATCGCGGTTACCAGGCCAACGGCACCTTGGTCCCTCGTGGTCAGCCAGGGGCACTGATTACCAGCGATGAACTGGCGCTGGCACAAACGCTGGAAATGGTACGTCACCATCGGGTTCGCACCCTGGATGGCACCTGGGCCGCCGTTCAGGCTGAAACCGTCTGCCTGCACGGCGACGGTGAACACGCGCTGGAATATGCGCGCACGCTGCGCGAACGTTTTGCCCTGGAAGGCATCAGCGTCAGCGCAGAATAAAAATAATTAAATACGTACAACACAAACACACAACACAAACTATTAGAAATTACCGAGGGAATACTATGGAACAGGCCGTTAACTTATGGCCACTGATTGGTATAGCTGCCATCGTGGTTGGATTTGTTTTACGCTTTAACCCAGTACTGGTAGTGATTGCCGCCGGCATTATCACTGGTCTGGCGGCGCTGATGCCGCTGGATGTGATCCTGGAAAAACTGGGCGAAGGCTTCCTCAATACCCGTAACCTGCCGCTGATCCTGTTGCTGCCATTGGCGGTGATCGGCCTGCTGGAACGTCACGGTCTGAAAGAACGCGCACAGGCGTGGATCGCCAAGATCAAAAGTGCCACCGCCGGACGTTTGCTGATCGTCTATCTGTTCGTGCGTGAAATTACCGCCGCCATGGGGCTGACCAGCCTGGGCGGTCACCCGCAAATGGTGCGTCCACTGCTGGCGCCGATGGCTGAAGGGGCGGCGGAAAACCGTTACGGCGAGCTGCCGGAGCGTACGCGTCACCGTCTGCGTGCCATGTCTGCCGCTACGGATAACGTCGGCTTGTTCTTTGGTGAAGATATCTTTGTTGCCTTCGGCGCAATCATCTTCATGCACAACTTTATGCTGGAATCCGGCGGCATCCAGACCGAGCCGTTGCATATCGCCTTATGGGGCATTCCTACCGCCATCTTTGCCTTCCTGATCCATGCGTTCCGGCTTTACCGGATGGATAAACAGCTCAGCGCTGAACTGTCGCAGCTCAACCAGGCGGCGCTGCAGGCCAAAGGAGATGCCCAATGACTTTCCAACAACAATATCTCTACTGGCTGGCCGGCGTAGTACTGCTGATCGTGGCGGTGATGTCATTCCGCGATCGTGCCAACCCGCGCCGCGTCACCACTGGCCTGTTCTGGGCACTGTACGGCCTGGTGTTTCTGGTCGGCGACTGGACCTATAGCCTGTTGGGCGACGTGCTGGGTGAAGGCAGCAACGAGAAACGCATGCTGCACATTATTGTCGGCGTGGTAGTGGTGATCATGGCGTTGATCGCCGGTTTCGGCGGTGTGCGTTTGGGCAGCTATCACCAACGTACCCCGCAGCAGCGCGAAGAGAGCGCCAAACGTCTGGGCAACCGGCTGTTTATCCCGGCGCTGGCAATCCCGGTGGTGACGGTGGTGGGCGTGCTGTTGTTCAATAATATTCCGGCGCTGCAAACTGCGGTCTTCGGCAGCGGCAACCATGCCACCTTGATTACTCTGTTCTCGATGACCGCCGGTTGTTTGCTTGGCCTGGTTATCGCAGTAAAAATGACCCATGAAAAAGCGTTGCAGCCGATCCAGGAAGCGCGTCGCCTGCTGGATTCCATCGGCTGGGCGTTTATTTTGCCGCAAATCCTCGCCACGCTGGGCCTGCTGTTTACCACTGCTGGTGTCGGTACGGCAATTTCTCATCTGACCCAGGAGTATCTGGCCGTCGATAACCGCTTTATCGCAGTGGCGGTTTATGCCATCGGCATGGCGCTGTTGACCATGATTATGGGCAACGCCTTTGCGGCTTTCCCGATTGTCACCGCCGGTATCGGCATCCCGATCCTGGTGTTGCAGCACGGCGGTAACCCGGCAGTGATGGCGGCTATCGGCATGTTTTCCGGCTATTGCGGCACGCTGATGACGCCAATGGCTGCTAACTTTAATATTGTACCGGCGGCGTTGCTGGAATTGCCGGACAAGAATGCGGTGATCAAGGCACAGATCCCGACCGGGGTGCTGTTACTGTTGGTCAACGTATTCCTGCTTTATTTCCTGATGTTCCTGTAAGGAGAACGCATGCAAAAGGTATTGATCACGGGCTTTGAGCCCTTTGGCGGCGAACGCGTTAATCCTTCGTGGGAAGTGGTCAAGCAACTCAATGATATGGAGCTGGCCGGTGCGCGCATCATTGCTCGTCAGTTGCCTTGTGTGTTTGGCGCAGCGCTGGAAGCATTGAATACGGCGATTGATGAAGTGCAGCCGGTGATGGTGCTGGCTATCGGCCAGGCCGGTGGGCGTACCGACATCACCCTCGAACGGGTGGCGATCAACGTCGATGATGCACGAATTCCCGATAATCAGGGGCAACAGCCGATTGACGAACCTATCGTTGAAAGCGGACCGGCAGCCTATTTCAGCACGCTGCCGATCAAGGCGATGGTGGGCTCGATGCGTGAAGCGGGCATCCCCGCCTCGGTATCGCAAACGGCCGGCACCTATGTCTGCAACCACGTGATGTACGGTTTGTTGCACCGTTTAAGCGACCAGCAGGCAATCAAGGGCGGGTTTATTCATATCCCTTATCTGCCGGAACAGGCTGCCGCTCACCCGGGCGCGCCAAGCATGGCGGCGACCACGGTGTTGTTTGCATTGGAGCTGGCGATTTCCATTGCGCTGCAGGTTGAACACGATCTGAAGGTCGTCGGCGGTGCGACGCATTAACCGCAGTTACACCCCCGGTGTGCTTTGCTGCACCGGGGTCCACTCAGGAGTTTTCATATGCCGGAAGGACCGGAAATTCGCCGGGCGGCGGATGCACTGGCGGCGGCGGTGATCGACCAGCCACTGACCGAAGTCGGTTTTGCCTTTCCCCAGCTTAAACACTATCGCGACCGGTTAATCGGTGAGCGTATTATCGCTATTGAGCCGCGCGGTAAGGCACTATTGACCCACTTTTCCAACGGACTGACGCTGTATAGCCATAACCAATTGTATGGCGTGTGGAAGGTGGTGAAAGCGGGGGAGACGCCGGAAACCAAGCGGGATCTGCGTGTGCGACTGGAAACGGCGGAGCGGGCGATTTTGCTGTACAGCGCCTCGGAGATTACCGTCGGGCCGCGTGAAGAAATTGAACAGCACCCGTTCCTACAGCGTATCGGCCCCGACGTGCTGGATATGACGTTAACGACGACGGCGGTAGAACAGCGGCTGTTATCGCCGGCGTTTCGTCGTCGGCAATTGGGCGGCATGTTGCTCGATCAGGCGTTTCTTGCCGGGCTGGGCAATTATCTGCGGGCTGAAATTCTCTGGCAGGCTGAACTGGCACCTCAACACAAGCCACAGGATCTGGAACCCGATGTTTTACAACGGTTGGCAGAGGCGCTGCTGGCGGTGCCTCGTTTGTCTTACCAGACGCGCGGGCAGGTGGATGAAAACCGCCACCACGGCGCGTTGTTCAGTTTTAAGGTGTTCCATCGCAGTGGTGAACCCTGTGAGCGATGCGGTGCGATGATTGAGCGTACGACGCTGTCTTCACGACCCTTTTATTGGTGTCCGGGTTGTCAGAAATAGGTTATTCAATGTTTCCCTCACCCCGCCCCTCTTCCTGGGGATAGGGCAAAAAAAACGCCGTCCAAGGGGACGGCGTTTTGCTGCTTTATGTAGGGTAAAGCGGCGTTATTGGTTTTTCAGTTGGGACTTGAAGTCACGCTCGGCATAGCCGGTGTACAACTGACGCGGACGGGCAATCTTGATGCCTTCGTCATGCATTTCGTTCCAGTGCGCAATCCAGCCGATGGTACGGGCGATGGCAAAGATAACGGTGAACATGGAAGAAGGAATACCCATCGCCTTCAGGATGATGCCTGAGTAGAAGTCGACGTTCGGGTACAGTTTCTTCTCGATGAAATACGGGTCGTTCAGCGCGATGTGTTCCAGCTCCATCGCCACTTCCAACAGGTTGTCATCTTTCTTGTTCAGTTCTTTCAGCACTTCGTGACAGGTTTCACGCATCACGGTGGCGCGTGGGTCATAGTTCTTGTACACGCGGTGGCCGAAGCCCATCAGACGGAACGAGTCGTTCTTGTCTTTGGCGCGCTTGATGAACTCAGGGATGTGCTCAACGGTCTTGATCTCTTCCAGCATCTTCAGTGCGGCTTCGTTGGCGCCGCCGTGTGCCGGGCCCCACAGAGAAGCGATACCGGCAGCGATACAGGCAAACGGGTTAGCGCCTGAAGAGCCTGCGGTACGTACGGTAGAAGTGGAAGCATTTTGCTCGTGGTCTGCGTGCAGGATCAGGATGCGATCCATTGCGCGTT
The DNA here is from genome assembly GCF_027474885.1 of Serratia myotis. Lineage (NCBI taxonomy): Bacteria > Pseudomonadati > Pseudomonadota > Gammaproteobacteria > Enterobacterales > Yersiniaceae > Serratia > Serratia myotis. Next base: position 1,320,447 of record NZ_CP099707.1, read on the forward strand.
CCAGCACTGGGTTCACCACGTATTCTTCACACGGGGTGGCGAACATCATATGCAGGAAGTTACCGGCGTAGGACAGGTCGTTACGCGGATAAACGAACGGCTGACCCAGCGAATATTTGTAACACATGGCCGCCACGGTAGGCATTTTGGACAGCAGGCGGAACGCGGTGATCTCGCGGTGACGCTCGTTGTTGACGTCCAATGCATCGTGGTAGAACGCCGCCAGGGCGCCGGTCACACCGCACAGTACGGCCATTGGGTGTGAGTCACGACGGAAGCCACGGAACAGATGGGTGATCTGGTCGTGGATCATGGTGTGACGGGTCACGGTAGTTTTGAAGGTTTCAAACTCTTCTGCGGTCGGGGTCTCGCCGTACAGCAGGATGTAGCACACTTCCAGATAGGAAGACTCTTTCGCCAACTGTTCGATCGGGAAGCCGCGGTGCAGCAGTACGCCTTTGTCACCGTCAATGAAGGTGATTTTGGATTCGCAGGAAGCGGTAGAGGTAAAGCCGGGATCAAACGTGAAATAACCTTTGGAGCCCAGGGCGCGGACATCAAGGACATCGGGGCCCAGTGTCGGGGTCAATACGCCCAGTTCGATTGGAGCTTCACCATCATTAATGGTTAGCGTCGCTTTCTTATCAGTCATTTACAGTCTCCTTTGCGCCTTATTTTAAAAACCTCTAACAACTGAAATACCTTAATTCTCCTCAGGTTGCCCGCAAAAAATGGAGCGGACGCTAACTCTGTGAGCGACTGCGCAAATGCGCGGGTAGGGTACAGAGTGCTAACCAGGCGAACGAGGCGGGTGACCAGTTGTTAACGATTCATCGGAATTCGTTATGTTCTGTTAATCTTACCTACGACGTGTTCGGGGGTGGTTGAACCTATCCCAATAGGTTGTTTTATATGCCTTATTTGTGCTTATCTGCGGCAATGTGCTGCAAATGTGACCGGCAAAAACCGCCATTGGGATAGGTTCTTTCAAATACACTGTTGCATATCTTGAACATCGGGGGAAGTGTATCTGCTGACCTATAGCGCATCATAGGGCCGTTTGTGCCCCTATATGTAATGGAATTGTTGATCTCTTGTCAAATCAGATAATTAATTTTGTGCCAATTGTGAAATCCGTGATCTAAATCACTGTTCGGGGGAAATGTTACCAAAGGGATTGTATGGGAATTGTAATCAGAATGTGATCCTCCTATACTGCCGCCAGGTCTCCGGGATACCCTGAAGTAGGAGCACCCAGCGTTATAACTACGCGCCGTTTAAGCACAGAGGATGTTGTTGTTTGAGCGCGTGACGTGTGAGGGTTTTGGCTCTTAACGCTGTCTGATCCCCGCCCAGGCCGGAGGAAGGAAAATAATAAGAGCTGTGTGGGCAAAAACGTGAAAAAACAAAGACCTGTCAACCTGGATCTGCAAACGATTCAGTTTCCCGTAACTGCGATAGCGTCCATCTTACACCGAGTCTCTGGCGTAATTACCTTCGTTGCCGTGGGTATCCTCCTCTGGCTGCTGGGCCTGTCACTCTCTTCCCAAGAGGGTTTCATGCAGGCTGCTGCCATCATGAATAGCTTCGTTGTCAAATTCATATTCTGGGGCATCCTCACTGCGCTGGCCTATCACATTTGCGGTGGCATTCGCCATTTGTTAATGGATTTTGGCTATATCGAAGAGAGTTTAGCCGCCGGTACCCGTTCTGCCCAGGTGGCGATCGGTCTGACCGTCGTGCTGTCAGTTCTGGCTGGAGTCCTCGTATGGTAAACAATGTTTCTGCATTAGGACGCAACGGCGTACACGATTGGTTGTTACTGCGTGCTTCCGCTATCGTCATCACCCTGTATGTTCTGTATATCCTGGGCTTCTTCGTCACGGCTCCGGATCTCACCTACGAAATCTGGCGTGGCTTCTTCGCCACCTCTATTACGAAAGTGTTCACGCTGCTGACGCTGCTGTCGATTCTGGCTCATGCCTGGATTGGTTTGTGGCAGGTGCTGACGGATTACGTCAAGCCGGTAGCGGTACGTCTGGTGTTGCAACTGGCGATCGTTGTCGTGTTGCTGGTCTATTTACTGTACGGAACAATCGTAGTGTGGGGTGCGTAAGATGAAACTGCCGGTCAGAGAGTTTGATGCTGTAGTTATCGGTGCAGGCGGCGCAGGTATGCGCGCGGCACTGCAAATTTCTCAAACGGGCTCTACCTGTGCCCTGTTGTCCAAAGTATTCCCGACCCGTTCCCATACCGTGTCTGCGCAGGGCGGCATTACCGTAGCCCTGGGTAATAACCACGAAGATAACTGGGAATGGCATATGTATGACACGGTGAAAGGTTCCGATTATATCGGTGACCAGGACGCCATTGAGTATATGTGTAAAACCGGCCCGGAAGCGGTTCTGGAGCTGGAGCACATGGGTCTGCCGTTCTCCCGTACCGAAGAAGGCCGCATCTATCAGCGCCCATTCGGCGGCCAGTCACTGAACTTCGGTGGCGAGCAGGCGGCACGTACCGCTGCGGCGGCTGACCGTACCGGTCACGCCCTGCTGCATACCCTGTATCAACAGAACCTGAAAAACCACACCACCATCTTCTCCGAGTGGTATGCGCTGGATCTGGTGAAAAACCAGGATGGCGCGGTGGTCGGCACCACGGCTATCTGCATCGAAACCGGTGAAGTGGTTTACTTCAAAGCCAAAGCTACCGTGCTGGCGACCGGCGGTGCAGGCCGTATTTATCAGTCCACCACCAACGCCCATATCAACACCGGTGACGGTGTCGGCATGGCGCTGCGCGCCGGCGTGCCGGTGCAGGACATGGAAATGTGGCAGTTCCACCCGACCGGTATCGCCGGTGCCGGGGTACTGGTAACTGAAGGCTGTCGTGGTGAAGGCGGTTACCTGCTGAATAAACACGGTGAGCGTTTCATGGAGCGCTATGCGCCGAACGCCAAAGACCTGGCGGGCCGTGATGTGGTCGCCCGTTCGATCATGATTGAAATCCGCGAAGGCCGCGGCTGTGACGGTCCGTGGGGCCCACACGTCAAGCTGAAGCTGGATCACCTGGGTAAAGAGGTGCTGGAATCCCGCCTGCCGGGCATTCTGGAACTGTCGCGCACCTTCGCACACGTCGATCCAGTCAAAGAACCTATCCCGGTTATCCCAACCTGCCACTACATGATGGGCGGTATTCCGACCAAAGTGACCGGTCAGGCGTTGACGGTGAACGAGAAAGGCGAAGACGTAGTGATCCCGGGGCTGTTTGCCGTAGGCGAAATTGCCTGCGTATCGGTACACGGCGCCAACCGTCTGGGCGGCAACTCGCTGCTGGACCTGGTGGTGTTTGGCCGTGCCGCCGGCATGCATCTGCACGAATCTCTGGCAGAGCAGGGCGAAAGCCGTGATGCCAGCGAATCCGATGTGGAAGCGTCGCTGGATCGTCTGAACCGCTGGAACAACACCCGTTCAGGTGAAGATCCGGTTGAAATCCGCAAGGCACTGCAAGCCTGTATGCAGCACAACTTCTCGGTATTCCGCGAAGGTGATGCGATGGCGAAAGGGCTGGAAGAGCTGAAAGAGATCCGTGAACGTCTGAAGAATGCACGTCTGGACGATACCTCCAGCGAATTCAACACCCAGCGCATCGAATGCCTGGAGTTGGATAACCTGATGGAGACCGCGTTTTCCACCGCCGTGTCGGCAAACTACCGTACCGAGAGCCGTGGCGCACACAGCCGCTTCGACTTCCCGGAACGTGATGATGCCAACTGGCTGTGTCACTCGCTGTATCAGCCGCAATCGGAAAGCATGACGCGTCGTGAAGTGAACATGCAACCGAAGCTGCGCCCGGCATTCCCGCCGAAAGTGCGTTCTTACTAATTGCGGAGATCGATTGATGAAACTCGAATTTTCAATTTATCGCTACAATCCGGATGTTGACGACGCTCCGCACATGCAGGACTACAGCCTGGAAGCGGAAGAAGGTCGCGACATGATGTTGCTGGATGCGTTGATCCAGCTGAAAGAAAAAGATCCAAGCCTGTCGTTCCGTCGTTCCTGCCGTGAAGGCGTATGTGGTTCCGATGGGATCAACATGAACGGTAAAAACGGCCTGGCCTGCATCACTCCGGTGTCGTCGCTGACCAAAGGCAACAAAAAGATTGTGATCCGTCCGTTGCCGGGCTTGCCGGTGGTGCGCGATCTGGTGGTTGATATGGGTCAGTTCTATACCCAGTATGAAAAGATCAAGCCATTCCTGCAGAACGACGGCAAGAACCCGCCGGCGCGTGAGCACCTGCAATCGCCGGAAGAGCGTGCCAAGCTGGATGGTCTGTACGAGTGCATTTTATGCGCTTGTTGTTCGACCTCTTGCCCGTCATTCTGGTGGAACCCTGACAAGTTCATCGGCCCGGCTGGCCTGTTGGCGGCGTACCGCTTCCTGATTGACAGCCGTGACACGGAAACTGAAGAACGTTTAGACGATCTGGACGACGCTTTCAGTGTTTTCCGCTGCCATAGCATTATGAATTGTGTCAGTGTATGTCCTAAGGGCTTGAATCCGACGCGTGCAATCGGTCATATCAAGTCTATGCTGCTGCAACGCGGGGCATAAGTGGAATGAGATGCTGCGCCGGGCAGTTTCCGGCGCACATCACAAAGGAGGGAACCTCTAAAAACTGACCCGCGGCTGCGGCACTAAGCAGCCTGGTTCGCCCGCCGGTTTTTAGAGGTTCCTTGTAAGGGACCGCAAGGTCCATAGCAGAACGTACCGAGCTTTTATGGCTATAAGGTACGTCGCGTTTCTACGGCAAACCGTATCCATCACGGTAATTATGTTAACCACGGCGAAAACTAAAGCTTCAAAGCTTAAGGGATCATGATGCAGAACGGCGCAATGAAGGCCTGGCTGGATTCCTCCTATCTGGCGGGCGCGAACCAGTCTTACATAGAACAGCTCTATGAAGACTTCTTAACCGATCCGGGCTCCGTTGAAGATAGCTGGCGTTCCATTTTTCAACAGCTACCAACCGCGGGTGTAAAACCCGATCAGCTTCACTCTCAAACGCGTGACTACTTCCGCCGCCTGGCGAAAGACTCTGCGCGTTACAACACCACCATCAACGATCCAGACACCGACGCCAAACAGGTCAAGGTACTGCAGCTGATTAACGCCTTCCGTTTCCGCGGACATCAGCATGCCAACCTCGATCCGCTCGGTCTGTGGCAGCGGGAGCAAGTTCCTGACCTTGAACCTGCCTACCACAATCTGACCGACGCCGACTTCCAGGAAACCTTCAACGTGGGTTCTTTCGCCATCGGCAAAGAAACCATGAAGCTGGGCGACCTGTACGCGGCGCTGAAACAGACCTACTGCGGCTCGATCGGCGCGGAATACATGCACATCACCAATACCGAAGAGAAACGCTGGATCCAGCAGCGTATCGAATCGGTGGTGGGGCACGCCAGCTTTACCAATGACGAGAAACGCCGTTTCCTGAACGAGCTGACCGCAGCGGAAGGCTTGGAACGCTACCTTGGTGCTAAATTCCCAGGGGCGAAACGCTTCTCGCTGGAAGGCGGCGATGCGTTGGTGCCAATGCTGAAAGAGATGGTGCGCCACGCCGGTAAGAACGGCACGCGTGAAGTGGTGTTGGGCATGGCCCACCGCGGCCGTCTGAACGTGTTGATCAACGTGCTGGGTAAAAAACCTGCCGACCTGTTCGACGAGTTTGCCGGCAAGCATAAAGAACACCTCGGCACCGGTGACGTGAAATATCACCAGGGCTTCTCCTCCGACGTAGAAACCGAAGGCGGCATGGTTCACCTGGCGCTGGCGTTTAACCCGTCGCACCTGGAGATCGTCAGCCCGGTGGTTATGGGTTCTGTACGTGCCCGTCGCGATCGTCTGGACGAAGCGCGCAGCAACATGGTACTGCCAATCACCATCCACGGTGACGCCGCCATTACCGGCCAGGGCGTGGTTCAGGAAACCCTGAACATGTCGCAGGCTCGCGGTTACGAAGTGGGTGGTACGGTACGTATCGTGATCAACAACCAGGTTGGTTTCACCACCTCCAACCCGTTGGATGCGCGTTCTACCGAATACTGTACTGACATCGCCAAGATGGTGCAGTCGCCGATCTTCCACGTCAATGCTGACGATCCGGAAGCGGTGGCCTTTGTGACCCGTCTGGCGTTGGATTTCCGTAACACCTTCAAACGTGACGTGATGATCGATCTGGTCTGCTATCGTCGTCATGGGCATAACGAGGCCGATGAGCCAAGTGCAACCCAGCCGGTGATGTACCAGAAGATCAAAAAACACCCGACGCCGCGCAAACTTTATGCTGACGTTCTGACCGAACAAAAAGTCGCCAGCCTGGAAGATGCCACGGAAATGGTCAACCTGTACCGTGATGCGCTCGACCGCGGCGAATGCGTGGTTGAAGAATGGCGTCCGATGAACCTGCATACCTTTACCTGGTCGCCGTACCTTAACCACGAGTGGGACGAAGAGTACCCAAGCAAGGTTGAGATGAAGCGCCTGCAGGAACTGGCTCGTCGCATCAGCACTGCGCCGGAAGCGATCGAAATGCAGTCACGCGTAGCGAAAATCTACGGTGACCGCGCAGAGATGGCTGCAGGCAACAAAGCATTTGACTGGGGCGCAGCGGAAACGCTGGCTTACGCCACTCTGGTTGATGAAGGCATTCCGATTCGTCTGTCCGGTGAAGATGCCGGTCGCGGCACCTTCTTCCACCGTCATGCGGTGGTGCACAACCAGAAAAACGGTTCGGTCTACGTACCCTTGGCCAATGTCCACAGCGGGCAGGGCGAGTTCAAAGTTTGGGACTCCGTGCTGTCTGAAGAAGCCGTACTGGCGTTCGAATATGGCTACGCCACCGCAGAACCTCGCACCCTGACCATCTGGGAAGCGCAGTTCGGTGACTTCGCTAACGGCGCTCAGGTGGTGATCGACCAGTTCATCAGCTCCGGCGAGCAGAAATGGGGCCGTATGTGTGGCCTGGTGATGCTGCTGCCGCACGGTTACGAAGGTCAGGGCCCAGAGCACTCCTCTGCGCGTCTGGAACGTTACCTGCAGCTGTGTGCTGAGCAGAATATGCAGGTGTGCATCCCGTCTACCCCGGCACAGGTTTACCACATGCTGCGTCGTCAGGCGCTGCGCGGTATGCGCCGTCCGTTGGTGGTGATGTCACCGAAATCTCTGCTGCGTCATCCGCTGGCGACCTCTTCGCTCGACGAACTGGCTAACGGCACCTTTATGCCGGCGATTGGCGAGATCGACGATCTGGATCCGAAAGCGGTTAAACGCGTGGTGATGTGCTCCGGTAAGGTCTATTTCGATCTGCTGGAACAACGCCGCAAGAACGACCAGAAAGACGTGGCCATCATCCGTATTGAGCAGCTGTACCCGTTCCCGCATCAGGCCCTTCAGGCGGTGCTGGAGAAGTATGCTCACGTGCATGATTTCGTCTGGTGTCAGGAAGAGCCGCTGAACCAGGGTGCCTGGTACTGCAGCCAACACAACTTCCGTGAAGTGGTGCCGTTCGGGGCTTCTTTACGTTACGCCGGACGTCCAGCCTCTGCCTCACCGGCAGTCGGTTATATGTCCGTACACCAGAAGCAGCAACAGGCTCTGGTTAATGACGCGCTGAATATTGTTAAAGATTAAGGGAAAGCTAAATGAGTAGCGTAGATATTCTGGTTCCTGACCTTCCTGAATCGGTTGCCGATGCGACCGTAGCCACCTGGCACAAGAAACCAGGTGACAGCGTCCAGCGTGACGAAGTTCTGGTTGAAATCGAAACTGACAAAGTTGTGCTGGAAGTCCCGGCCAGCGAAGCAGGCATTCTTGATGCGATCCTGGAAGAAGAGGGCGCAACCGTGCTTTCTCGCCAGCTCCTCGGCCGTATTCGTCCGGGCGACAGCTCCGGCAAGCCGACTCAAGAGAAAAGTCAGGCTAAAGAATCCACTCCGGCCCAGCGTGCTACCGCCAGCCTGGAAGAAGAGAGCAACGACGCACTCAGCCCGGCTATCCGCCGCCTGATTGCCGAACACGATCTCGATGCTGCCGCCATTAAAGGCAGCGGTGTGGGTGGTCGTATCACTCGCGAAGACGTGGAAGCGCACCTGGCGAACGGCAAAAAAGCCGATAAGCCTGCTGCTGCTGCCGTTGAAGCCGCACCGCAGCCCGCTCTGGGCGGTCGCAGTGAAAAACGCGTCCCTATGACCCGTCTGCGCAAGCGCGTAGCCGAGCGCCTGTTGGAAGCGAAGAACAGCACTGCGATGCTGACCACCTTCAACGAAATCAACATGCAGCCGATCATGGACCTGCGCAAGCAGTACGGTGAAGCCTTCGAAAAACGCCACGGTGTTCGTCTGGGCTTTATGTCCTTCTACATCAAAGCGGTAGTTGAAGCGCTGAAACGCTTCCCGGAAGTGAACGCGTCTATCGACGGCACCGACGTGGTGTACCACAACTACTTCGATATCAGCATTGCGGTTTCTACTCCACGTGGCCTGGTAACCCCGGTTCTGCGTGATGTAGACAGCATGGGCATGGCAGATATCGAGAAGAAAATCAAAGAGCTGGCAGTCAAAGGCCGTGACGGCAAATTGACTGTGGAAGAGCTGACCGGCGGTAACTTCACCATTACCAACGGCGGCGTATTCGGTTCACTGATGTCTACTCCGATCATCAACCCACCGCAAAGCGCCATCCTGGGCATGCACGCCATTAAAGATCGCCCAATGGCGGTGAAAGGCCAGGTTGTGATCTTGCCGATGATGTATCTGGCTCTGTCTTACGATCACCGCCTGATCGACGGTAAAGAATCCGTCAGTTACCTGGTGACGGTAAAAGATATGTTGGAAGATCCAACTCGTCTGCTGCTGGACGTATAACCCTGATGGGCGCGGTACGCCGCGCCCACACTCTGTGCTATGTGGCCGACTAAAGTCATGCGGTTTTCCGCCAAAATGGCTCGGCTAAAACCTTCAGAACTGAATGGATAGAACATCATGAATTTACACGAATATCAGGCAAAACAGCTGTTTGCTCGGTATGGCATGCCGGCACCAACCGGTTACGCCTGTACCACACCGCGTGAAGCAGAAGAAGCCGCATCCAAAATCGGCTCCGGCCCGTGGGTGGTAAAATGTCAGGTTCATGCTGGCGGTCGCGGTAAAGCTGGCGGCGTTAAAGTGGTTAACAGCAAGGAAGACATCCGTGCTTTCGCTGAAGCCTGGCTGGGCAAGCGTCTGGTGACCTACCAGACTGACGCGCTGGGCCAACCGGTTCACCAGATCCTGGTAGAAGCGGCGACCGACATTGATAAAGAACTGTATCTGGGCGCGGTAGTTGACCGTGCAAGCCGTCGCGTGGTGTTCATGGCATCCACCGAGGGTGGTGTTGAGATCGAGAAAGTTGCGGAAGAAACCCCGGAACTGATCCACAAAATGACCATCGATCCACTGGCAGGCCCACAGCCTTACCAGGGCCGTGAGCTGGCCTTCAAACTGGGTCTGACCGGCAAGCAGGTTGGCCAGTTCGCCAAAATCTTCATGGGCCTGGCGACCTTGTTCCTGGAACGTGACCTGGCAATGGTTGAGATCAACCCGCTGGTGGTGACCAAGCAGGGCGATCTGATCTGTCTGGACGGCAAACTGGGCGCTGACGGCAACGCCCTGTTCCGCCAGCCTGAGCTGCGTGAAATGCGTGACCTTTCTCAGGAAGATGAGCGTGAATCTCGTGCGGCACAGTGGGAGCTGAACTACGTTGCTCTCGACGGCAACATCGGTTGCATGGTTAACGGCGCAGGCCTGGCGATGGGTACCATGGACATCGTTAAACTGCACGGCGGCGAGCCAGCCAACTTCCTCGATGTGGGCGGTGGTGCAACCAAAGAGCGCGTGACCGAAGCCTTCAAAATCATCCTGTCTGACGACAAGGTGAAAGCGGTTCTGGTTAACATTTTCGGTGGTATCGTGCGTTGCGACCTGATCGCTGACGGTATCATTGGCGCAGTAGCCGAAGTGGGCGTTAACGTCCCGGTGGTGGTGCGTCTGGAAGGGAATAACGCCGAGCTGGGCGCCAAGAAACTGGCGGACAGCGGTCTGAATATCATTGCTGCGACCAGCCTGACTGATGCGGCTCAGCAAGTTGTTGCGGCAGTGGGGAGCAAATAATGTCCATTTTAATCGATAAGAACACCAAAGTAATTTGTCAGGGTTTCACCGGTAGCCAGGGGACTTTCCACTCCGAGCAAGCCATCGCTTACGGCACCAAAATGGTCGGTGGCGTAACGCCGGGCAAAGGCGGTACTGAGCACCTGGGCCTGCCCGTGTTCAACACCGTGCGTGAAGCGGTAGAAGCGACTGGCGCAACCGCGTCCGTCATCTACGTACCGGCACCGTTCTGCAAAGACTCCATCCTGGAAGCTATCGATGCAGGCATCAAACTGATCATCACCATCACCGAAGGTATCCCTACACTGGATATGCTGACCGTGAAAGTGAAGCTGGATGAAGCTGGCGTGCGCATGATTGGCCCGAACTGCCCAGGTGTTATCACCCCGGGCGAGTGCAAAATCGGCATCATGCCTGGCCACATCCACCTGCCGGGCAAAGTGGGTATCGTTTCCCGCTCTGGTACCCTGACCTACGAAGCGGTGAAACAAACCACCGATACCGGTCTGGGCCAGTCTACCTGTGTGGGCATTGGCGGCGACCCGATCCCGGGCTCCAACTTTATCGATATCCTGAAGCTGTTCCAGGAAGATCCGCAGACCGAAGCGATCGTGATGATTGGTGAGATCGGCGGTAGCGCGGAAGAAGAAGCCGCGGCCTACATCAAAGAACACGTGACCAAGCCAGTAGTTGGCTATATCGCGGGTGTTACCGCGCCTAAAGGCAAACGTATGGGCCATGCTGGCGCCATCATTGCCGGCGGCAAAGGCACTGCAGACGAGAAGTTTGCGGCGCTGGAAGCGGCAGGGGTTAAAACCGTACGCAGCCTGGCTGACATCGGCGAGGCAGTAAAAGCGGTTCTGAATCGCTAATTTATTACCGGCAGTAACCCTTTTAGAAGCAGGGCCAGGCAATTTGTCTGGCCCTGTTTTTTTTTGCCTGCGAAATACCACTTCTTATACATATCGATATTCTGAATGAATTAACCGGGTTATTCCTGACGACAGGCCAAACCTATTCACACGGAGCGATATAGGGCCGTGAATAATATCAATAAACAAGGCAATTTCAGGGGGGAATAATAAAGGGAGGATTAAGGGAAAAAATGTAACACTTTGGGCCAAACTGGAACATATCCTAAATTACGCTGTAAAAAGGTGTCAATACGAGAAAGAGAAAATTCCTAAAAATTATTTTTATTGTTTTTATTCAATGAATTAAAAGTTTGTTAAGCGCCGGGCACCTATTTTTCAACTCATGGTTTTCTTATATCCATCAGCCTTCCTTCTTATTCATTAAATCCCCGCACTGATTTTTAAGCAGTGATAAGTTCTTAAATCGTATTTTCTTCCTAAATTCTTAGGGTGATAAACCTGCCTTTCGTTTTTTGTCAGCATAATTCACTTAATGCAACAGTTTGGCCCAAAATGTTGCGTTTTTACCGTGTTACCACGGCGCTGTACAACCACCGGCCAGGCGTAAATGGATGAACATAAATCAACGTGTGATTGGAACCTATGCGACGCCGTCGCATAACCATAAAAGGAAAAGTTAGATGAAAATTAAGCAGTTGGTCACTTTGATGATGGGCCTGGGATTGGCCATGGGTACGGTCTCTGTTGCACAGGCGGGTACTATCTCCTTCAAAGGCTCGATTATTGATGCGCCTTGCTCTATCACCCCGGAAACGGCGGACCAAACCGTCAATCTGGGCCAAATCTCCAATGTCGCGCTGAAAAGCCAGGGTAAATCCACCCCGAAAAACTTCGATATCAAACTGGAAAATTGCGATGTCACTACGTTGAAAAACGTCACCGCTACTTTTACCGGTGCCGCTTCCGCCGGTAACGCCGATCTGCTCGGCATCACCGGCACCGCCAAAGGTGCCAGCATCGCCATTACCGATGGCTCCAGCCGCGTGATCAAACTGGGTGACGCCACCCAGGCGCAAAAAATCCAGAAGGGTGCCAACACGCTGGCGTTCGCCGCCTACCTGCAGGGCGATCCTGATGTCCCTGTCGCCGGTGGTACTGCGACCCCGGCGGTGATTGTCCCGGGTGAATTCAGCTCTATCGTTGATTTCACCCTGGCCTACCAATAACCCCTCGCCGCCTTTGCGGCTACCCCACATGCGGGGCTTGCCCCGCATGTTTCCTGACAACGGATTGTCATGGCTTAAGGAGCTGGGAGATGGCTCGTCCTCTTTTTTATCTGATGCTACTGGCCATGTATGCCGGAGTGCCTGCCGCTCAGGCCGCACCGACCGCCTCCGCCGGGCACGGCAGCGTCAGCATGACCGGCGCAATTATCGATACCGCCTGTGCCATTGATATCGGCAGTCGGGCACAGGCGATACTGCTACCTACGTTGCCGGTGGGCCAACTGATACGTGAAGGGCAGGGGCCGACTCACCCGTTTGCTATTCGTCTGGTGAACTGCACGCTGTCGCGCCCCGATCCCCGTTTGCCAGACTGGCAAACCTTCCAGGTGACCTTTGACGGCCCGGCAGACGGCGCAAGATTCCGCATTTCCGGGGCTGCCCATGGCCTGGCATTGCAAATTGCCGATGGCAATGGCCGGGTTGCGTTGCCTGGCGTCGCCCTACCGCTACAGGCGGTCAAACCCGGCACCCTGGTGCTGCCTTACACCTTGCGGCTGGTGGGTAACGCCCAGCGTCTGCAACCGGGAGACTACCGCGCCGCAGTACGTTTTAAGTTGGATTACTACTGACGGGTCAGATTGGCCCGCATAGGTGAATGAACGCATGAGGCGTTCAGGTTTGCGCCGGTGCAGATTGACCGGCAATGGAAAAAGGATTTTGGGTTATGGCTGGTAAAGATTCAGGTTATCGCATGACTCCCCTGTCGAAGTTGGGGGTCGCTATTGCCCTTGCGCTGGGGGCGTCGGTCTCTCTGGCGTTGGCGGCGGACGACATTGTGTTTAACACCGATGTGCTGGACGTGAAAGATCGCGCCAATATCGATCTCAGCCAGTTTGCCCGCAGTGGTTTCATCATGCCGGGCCGCTACACCCTGACGGTGCATATCAACCAGCAGGAACTGCCGGAACAGTCGGTGGTCTTTTCCGCCCCGCCGGACGATCCCAAAGGCAGCGTGGCCTGCCTGTCACCGGCATTGGTGAAGCAGCTCGGCCTGAAAGACGCAGTGCTGAGTGGGCTGCGCTGGCGTGATGACTGCCTGGATTTCAGCAGCCTGAAGGGCATGACGGTCCGCGGTGAACTGGGTACCTCGTCACTCTATCTCTCCATTCCGCAAGCCTATCTGGAGTACAGCGACGACAGTTGGGATCCCCCTTCGCGTTGGGACGAAGGCATCCCCGGGGTGCTGCTGGACTATAACTTCAATGGTCAGGTCAACCGCCAACAGAGCCGCGGCACCGATTCTACCCTGAGCGGCAACGGTACCGCCGGGGGCAACCTGGGGGCTTGGCGGCTGCGTGCCGACTGGCAGGCGCAGGCCAGCTCTTCCACGGCGAAGAATAGTCAGCACGAACAGCGGTTGGACTGGAGCCGTTATTACGCCTACCGGGCGTTGCCGGCGCTGCGCGCCAAATTGACGCTGGGTGAGGACTACCTGAATTCGACGATTTTCGACAGCGTGCGTTTTACCGGCGTCAGTCTGGTGTCGGACGATGCGATGTTGCCGCCGAATCTGCGCGGTTACGCGCCGGAAGTAGTCGGGGTGGCGAAAACCAATGCCCGGGTGGTGGTCAGCCAACTGGGGCGTGTGCTGTATGAAACCCAGGTGGCTGCCGGGCCGTTCCGTATTCAGGATTTGAATGATGCGGTCAGTGGCACCCTGGATGTACGGGTGGAAGAACAGGACGGTTCGGTACAGCAATTTAGCCTGAATACCGCCAGCATTCCTTACCTGAGTCGCCCCGGCTCGCTGCGCTACAAGCTGGCGCTGGGGCAACCGTCGGAGGTGGAGCATCGCCGTGATGGGCCGGCGTTTGCCACCGGGGAATTTTCCTGGGGGGTCAGCAACGGTTGGTCACTGTACGGCGGCGGTATTGGTGGGCGTGAGTATAACGCGTTGTCGCTGGGCATGGGGCGTGACCTGATGGCCTTTGGCGCACTGTCGTTCGACATTACCGGCTCGCGGGCCGTATTGTCGCAACAGCAGGGCGGCACTCTGAGCGGCAGTTCATATCGCCTGAGCTACGCCAAAAACTTTGAAGAATACGACAGCCAGGTGACCTTCGCCGCCTACCGCTTCTCGGAACGCGATTACATGACCATGGCGGATTATCTGGTCAGCCGTTTGTACGGCGCCCGTCAATACGGCAGCAAAGAGATGTACACCGTGGTGTTCAACAAACAATTCCGCGAGTTGGGGCTGAGCGTCTACCTGAACTACAACCACCAAAGCTATTGGGAGCGCCCGGCCAACGATCGTTACAGCCTGGCGTTGTCGCGCTATTTCGACGTCGGCCAGATTAAAAACGTCAGCCTGTCGCTGTCGGCCTACCGCAATCAGTACAACCAGACCACTGACAACGGCCTGTCGCTGTCACTGTCATTGCCATGGGGGGAGCGTGGCACCGTCAGTTATAACGCCGCCGTTAACCGTGACAACAACAGCCAGGATCTGGGTTATTACGATCGGCTCGATGATCACAACAGTTACCAGATGCGTCTGGGCGCGGCACGGCGCGGCGCCACCGCCAGCGGCTACTTTACCCATACCGGCGATAACGCCGAACTGAGCAGCAATATCAGCTACCAGGCCGACCGCTATACCTCGCTGGGTATGACGGCACGTGGGGGTATGACCGCCACGCTGCAGGGGGCGGCGCTGCACCGGATGAACATGCCCGGCGGCACTCGTCTGATGCTCGACACCCAGGGCGTATCGGATGTGCCGGTCCGCGGCCAGGGGCCGACCACCCGTACCAATGCCTGGGGCAAGGCGGTGGTGCCGGACGTTAACAGTTACTACCGCAACCGCGCCAGTATCGATTTGCAGCAACTGGGCGACAACGTGGAGGCGTCTCGCTCGGTGGCACAGGCCACCCTGACCGAAGGGGCTATCGGCTATCGGCGCTTTGAGGTGGTGGCCGGTGAAAAAGCCATGGCGGTGGTGCGTCTGGCGGACGGCTCGACGCCGCCGTTTGGCGCGACCGTGCTCAATGCCCGCAAGCAGGACACCGGCATCATCAGCGATGACGGCAGCGTCTATCTCAGCGGTATTCAACACGGCGACACCATGACCGTGCATTGGGACGGCGCGGCCCGCTGTGAAATTACGCTGCCGGAGCAACTGCCGGCGCTGGGCGAGTCGGCGCTGCTGTTGCCCTGTCGGGCGCTGAGCGTTGCCGACACTTCATCTTCTTCTTCATCCTAACCATGAGTGAGCTATGAACAAACACGTTAAACACAGGGCTTTTATGGTCGCCACGCTGCTGGGGGCCTTGGTCAGCAGCCAGGCCGGCGCCGCCATTTCGCTGGATCGCACCCGGGTGATCGTTAACGCTGGCGACAAATCGGTCAGTCTGAACGTTAAAAACCAAAACACCCAGTTGCCCTATCTGGCGCAAGGGTGGATCGAGGATGCGCAGGGCAACAAAATCAGCAGCCCGCTGGCGGTACTGCCGCCGGTACAGCGGGTAGAGCCGGGTAAAGAGAGCCAGGTCAAGGTGCAGGTGCTGCCTGCCGCCCAGTTGTTGGCGCAGGATCGCGAGACGCTGTACTACTTCAATCTGCGCGAGATCCCACCGCGCAGCAACAAACCCAATACGCTGCAAATTGCGTTGCAAACGCGCATCAAGCTGTTTTACCGCCCGCAGGGCATCGTGGCGGACAAGGCGGCGTTGGCTAACCCGTGGCAGGAAAAACTGACGCTAACCCGCCAGGGGGATCGCTATCAGGTCAATAACCCGACGCCGTATTACATCACGCTGGTGGACGCCGGCAGTAGCGTAAAAGGCAGCGGCGTGGCCGGGTTTGAGCCGCTGATGGTGCCGCCGAAGGGGCAGGCAATGCTGACGGCCGGCGCCGGCGCGTTGGGGGCCACCCCGGTGCTGACCTATATCAATGATTACGGCGGCCGCCCGCAGCTGGTGTTCCGCTGTAACGGCAGCGCGTGCCAGGTGGCATCGACCCACTCAGGCGTCTAAGACAGGCCATCGGGCAGGGAGGCAGGATGAAAATAAGCAGAAGCGTCGTGGCGCTGGCGGGGCTGTTATCCGCCCCGCTGTGGGCGGCGGATGACAACTGGCAGGTGCCGAATAACTGGCAGGTTGAGGGGGCTAACGGCGTGCTGAATATCAGCGGCGTGCTGAGCGAGGGGGCCTGCCGGCTGGCGATGGACTCTGCCGATCAAACGGTAACCCTGGGGGTGACCCCGCTGGCGCAACTGGCGCAGGTGGGGGCGCGTGCCGCGGCAACGGCGGTGACGTTGCGGCTGCGTGACTGCCTGCGTGGCAGCGGGGCCAGCCGCGATGAGCGCACCGGCAACCTGAGCTGGGGCCGACAACAGCCGGTGATGACCATGAGCTTTCTGGCACCGGCCGATGCGGACAATCCGCAACTGGTTAAGGTGCAGGGTGTCAGCGGCATCGGGCTGCGGCTGGTGGACAGCCAACAGCGAGATGTGCGCCTGGGCAGCCGGGGCACGCCGCAGTTTGTCAGCCCGGGCGATGAGGTGCTGGTGTGGTATGTGGCCGCAGAACGCACCCGCGCGCCGTTGCAGGCCGGTGCCTATCGCGCCACGGTGAATTTCCGCCTGAGCTATGAATGAGGGCCGCCATGAGAAGGATAAAAACGGTAGCCACACTGCTGCTGCTGCTGACCGCACAGCCGGGCTGGGCCAATGAGCCGATCACCGTCAAAGGGGTGATCCAGACCATGAGCTGTGTGATCAACGGTGGTAAAGAGATCGACGTCGATTTTGGCAGCACCCTGAAAACCACGCTGATCAACGGCAGCCAGTACAAAACCAAAGTGGCCTATACCGTCAGTTGCAGCGGCAACAGCAGCAATGCGCTGAAAATGCAGATTAAAGGCACCGCCGCCGGGTTTGACGGCACGGCATTGGCCACCGATAAAACCGACCTGGGGCTTGCGTTGATTAAGGGGGGCAAAAAACAGGCGATTAACGGCTGGTTCAACTTTACCTACCCAACGCTGCCAGTGCTGGAGATGGTGCCGGTGAAAAAGGCCGGCGCTACGCTGGCCACCGGAGATTTTAACGCAACCGCCACCTTGATGGTGGATGTGCAATAACGGGAAAACCGATGAAAACATGGACTGTGATGTTGGTGGTGGTGCTGATGTTTTGGCTGGTGGCCGGTGCGGCGCTGGCCGCCAATATGAAAATGCACGGCACGCTGGTGGAGCCGCCGGCCTGTGCCGTCAGCGGCGGAAAAGAGATCGACATCGATTTTGGTAGCGCAGTGGGGGTTAACAAGGTCGACGGCACCAACTACCTGCAAACCATCAGCTACCAGGTGACCTGCCTGCCGGGGGCGGGGAGCTGGGGCCTGGGGCTGACCGTGACAGGTACCGTCAGCGGGTTCGATACCGCCGCGCTGCAGACTGACGTCACCGATCTGGGTATCCGGATGCTGCAAGGAAGTAAGGCCTGGCCGATCAATCAACGGCTGACGGGGGTGGATATCAATAAGCTGCCAATATTGCAGGCGGTGCCGGTGAAAAAACCGGGGGTGAAGCTGAAGGAGGGGGCGTTCAACGCCACCGCGACGCTGCTGGCGGACTATCAATAAGGGGGGCGTGATGAGCAAGCGAAGGAGGGTGCTGGCTGGGCTGTTGGCCTGCGGGCTGGCCAGTGGCGTGCAGGCGGCGACCGACATGAAGCTCCATGGCACGCTGGTGGCGGAGCCCTGCGTGGTGGCCGCCGGTGACGATCAGGTGCTGTTGGATTTTGGCGAACTGACCAACAAAGACCTGTACAGCACGGGCAGAACCAAAGGCAAGGCTTTCCAGCTGCGGCTGACCGGTTGCGACCCGGCGATCGCCAAAGATGCGCGCGTCACCTTTAGCGGCACCGAGAGCAGCAAGCTGCCGGGGTTGCTGGCGCTGGACGGTACCAGCCTGGCGGGCGGGGTGGCGATTGGGCTGGAAACCCCGGCGGGCGTGGCGCTGGCGTTGGACAAGGCCAGCGAAAAGTACCCGATCAAGGCCGGCAGTACGGTGATTGACCTGCAGGCCTATGTGCGTGCAGAGCCGCAGGCGATAACCGATAAAAGCCTGACGCTGGGCAGCTTTAGCACCGCCGCCACCTTTACGCTGGATTATCCGTAGCGGCGTGGCTTTTTATAAACCTTGGATTGGATATTAACGATGAAACTCCCATTATTCTGGATGATAGGATTCATTATGTTGTTGGTTGGTTATACGAGCAACGTGTTGGCGACGCCTTATGTCACAGTAGATAAAAATTACAGCAAATGGACCCCCCCGGGACCAGGCGGGGTTGGAGGAAGGACGGATTATAAAATTGAGGGGCGTTGGGAATGGAAAGAGCAAACTGGCGATGTGTCAATCTGTAATGATTCTTCGTGGTGTGATTTGATGTTATGTAATGATGTCAATTGGCTTTGTAATTCGATTCAAGGGTTTCCAGCATTAATTCGCGTAAATCCGGGGGCTACGGCAATTCAGGCTCAGGCTGCATGGGCTGCCTATTACGGTACTTCTGGTTCTTGGAGCATTGACACAACTAGGGGAATGGCCGTTCAGCCTGCTTGTTATGGGATTATGATTCGCCCGGCCAATAATTATCGTTTACTTCGGTTTATTTCCGGATCTAGTTGTGCTTATCCGCCACCAGTGAACCTAAGTTGTACCACCAGTGGTAAAGTCACCATTGATTATGGCACCTTGGATGGCAGTAAGCTTAACGGTACCACTGCCAGTACCACTCTCTCTATTACCTGCAATCAGGCGGCTACCGCTACAGTAAAAATGAATGACAGCGTGATCGATCTGGGGCGTAAAGGTGACTTAACCGCCGCCATCAGTATCGGTGGCAAAGACCTGGCCACCGGCAGCGATGTGGCGGTAAAAAACGGCACCGTCACCACCATCATTACTTCCACCCTAAAAGCCAAAGGTACCCCTGCCGCTGGGCCGTTTGAAGGCAGTGGCGTGCTGATCATCGGTTATTACTAACCCAACCCGGACGACAATCATGGAACGATTGATCCTGACCCTAAATTGCCCCGACGCTTTTTATGCCGCCGGGGTGCGGCTGGCGCTAAGCGAACATCTGGCGGCACAGGGCATCAGCCTGCAAACGGCGGCCGAGGCCACGAAAAAACCCTATATCACCCATCTGGTGCTGCTGGCACCCGGCATTGCTGCGCCCGTGGGGCAGCGCCCAGCGCTGCATGACGCTGAGCCTATCAGCCCACCTGATTGCCGCACCTTACTGTGGCTGGACCCGCATGAAACGGTGGCGTCATTGCTGGCGCGGGTGGATGCGCTGTTGCAACGGCGAACCCTGGCCTGGCGCTGCCCGGTGGCGGGCCTGCGTCGGCTCAGCCCGCAGGAACACCGGGTTTTGCGTTTGATCGGCCGGGGCTTGAGTTCGGTGGCGATTGCCCGCCAGTTGCATCTGCATGCCAAAACCGTGAGCGCCCACAAGCGCAACGCGATGAAAAAATTAAATATAACGCGCAACACGCAGTTGTTGCACTGGTTGCTAAATGGAGGAATCAAGTAATGAATGGGATGTGGAACAGCGCGATCAAACAAGGGTTACGGGCGGGGAAAATTCTGGCGCTCGGGGCGCTGTTAAGCGGCTGCGTGGTGCCGCAGGGCAAAAACGGCCATAAACCAATCACGCCAACGACGGTGAAAAGCACCACCCAGACACCGGCGGCAACGCAAAGCGCCAGTGAGGCCGAACGTTTGGCCCAGTGCCAGCGGGAATTGGCGGCGCTGCAGGTCGCCAGCCCGGCGCGCTATCAACAACGCAAGGCGGAGTTTGATCGCTTGATGGCTGGCGCGGCGCAGTACGGTGGCATTCGTACCTCGGTGAATACCGAGACGCAGGATACGCTGGATTCGCTCTATCGCTATAAGGTCGGTCGCCTGTGCGCAGAGATTTCTCAGGATGTACTGAGCGGGTTAATGGACACCGGGGAGCAGGGTAAATGAAGCGGCGGCACCCGCTGAGCGCAGCGGTGCTGCTGGCTTTGCTGTACGGCAGCCTGCCGTCCGCTCAGGGGCAAGAAACCACCGCCACTCAGAGCGGTGGCATTCCGGCATTGTTGCAGTTTGCCGAACGTTATCAGGCTGCGCCGCCGCCGGTCAGCCCGCAGCAACGCGCCAGCGAAAAAAAGAAAAAGGCGGATGAAGAGCAGGCTCGCCAGGCGCAGACGCTCAGCCTTAAACAGCAACAGCAGCGCCTGCAGGAAAAAGAGGCCCAGTCGCAGCAACAGCAGACACAGCTCAGCCAATTACGTCAGCAGGTTGCGACGCTGCAGGCCGAGCAGCAACGGGCCGCCCAGGCAACACCGGATCTGACCCCGTTGCTGCAACTGACGCAAGGGTTGAGCCGGGCCTGGCATGGCACGCCGACGGAACTGCAATTTCAACAGCAGCAACAAGGGTTGCAACAGCAATACGACGCCCTGCTGGCACGCGTCGGGCCTCTGGCTCAGCCGCTGGAACTGAACAGCCCGCAGGCCAGTCAATCCTATGCGGCTGGCGTAGCGTTGGGGAAAGATATCTTGCTGCTGCAGGCGGAGCGCCAGAACTGGGGCGCCAACACCGACAAAACCCAGGTGCTGGCGGGGGTGGTGGACGCCTTCAGCGGCGATTATCAGTTGTCGCAAACGGCGCTGGAACAGGCGTTGCAGGCCTCGGAGCAGCAGGTTAATCAGGCGCGGCAGCGCACCGTCAAGACGCAGGCCCAGCGTGGGCAGCAGTTTATGGCGGCGTTCCGGCAGCAAAAAGGCGCGGTTCAGGCGGAATCCGGCTTTTGGTACCGTATTGAAGCCGCCGGTAGCGGCCCAATCGCGCCGGACGCGATAGTCACGGTGGTGGTGAAAGAAACGCTGACCGACGGCACGGTGATCCAGGACATGGAGGCTAGCGGTGCGCAGTTATCGCAGCCTCTGGCGGCCTATCCACCGCTGTTCCGCGAAGCCATCGACCTGCTGAAAAACCACGGCACCATCATGCTGGTGGTACCGCCGGAGATGGCCTATGGCGACAAGGGCTATGCGCCGAAGGTGCCGCCGGGTGCCACGATGATTTACACCCTGCGGGTGGCCGACGTCAGGGCTGCCAGTTAACACCCAGGCGGCGGATCGGCCCTGCGTGGCAGACGTATAAGATCGCCGCCTTCACCAATAAATTTTCTTTTTTATCGCCAACAATTATTAGCGTAAAAAAATAAGCTAAGCTTGTCCTGTAATCAGGTTAATAAAAGCTAACATTAGTCACACACCAACTTCGATTTAAATACAAACAACCATTAAATATCACATCTATTTAACACAAAAATCACCTAAAGAGACTACGAAACCATTGCGTAACATAACCACAAGATAATTATGAGAAATTGTGAGCTGAATCTGGAAATAAAATCCAGATAGGCTTAAATTGTTTCAGATCAAATTACGCCTGAATACCTCTTTGGGGGAAAATTTGACCTGTAACCCAAAGTCTAACCCACATCACGTAAAAACCTATTTATTGTGTGGGATTGGTCGAGTATCATCCATGCTGAATATGGATAGTTGATCTTGTTGCATTTGTTACCCGTTGTCGGTTTTCAGTGGTGTGTTTAGTGCACTGGCCAGTATGGCCCGCGTCGAATGCATGGTTGAAAGCGGAGAAGCTGGATCAAATTTTTGTTGTGTTTAAGGGCATTCACTGCGGGGCGTTACCGGTAGCTTCACCCGAGGTCATATCGATACCGCATGTCGGAGTCTTCCTGCGAGGAGCAAGGAGTCAAGATGTTTGATATTGTCGAACTGTCGCGCTTACAGTTTGCTTTAACGGCGATGTACCACTTCTTATTTGTCCCATTAACGCTGGGTATGGCGTTCTTGCTGGCAATTATGGAAACGGTATATGTACTGTCAGGCAAACAAATCTATAAAGATATGACCAAATTCTGGGGCAAGTTATTTGCAATTAACTTTGCTCTGGGTGTGGCCACCGGGTTGACCATGGAGTTCCAGTTCGGGACTAACTGGTCTTATTTCTCCCACTATGTCGGTGATATTTTCGGGGCCCCACTGGCCATCGAAGGTCTGATGGCGTTCTTCCTTGAATCGACGCTGGTCGGCCTGTTCTTCTTCGGCTGGGATCGTCTGGGCAAGGTGCAGCACATGGCCGTTACCTGGCTGGTGGCACTGGGCTCAAACTTCTCCGCGCTGTGGATCCTGGTCGCCAACGGTTGGATGCAGAACCCAATCGCCTCGGACTTTAACTTCGAAACCATGCGTATGGAGATGCTCAGCTTCTCCGAACTGGTGCTCAACCCTGTTGCGCAGGTGAAGTTTGTTCACACCGTGGCAGCCGGCTACACCTGTGGCGCGATGTTCGTTCTGGGTATCAGCTCTTACTACCTGTTGAAAGGCCGTGATCTGGCTTTCGCCAAACGCTCCTTCGCCATTGCCGCCAGCTTCGGTATGGCTGCCGTGCTGTCCGTTATCGTTCTGGGTGATGAATCCGGCTACGAAATGGGCGACGTGCAGAAAACCAAACTGGCTGCGATCGAAGCCGAGTGGGACACTCAACCGGCACCGGCTTCCTTTACCCTGTTCGGCATTCCGAACCAGGATAAAATGGAAAACTCCTACTCAATCCAAATCCCTTATGCGCTCGGCCTGATTGCCACCCGCTCAACAGATACCCAGGTCACCGGCCTGAAAGATCTGATGGCGCAGCATGAAGTGCGTATCCGCAACGGGATGAAAGCCTATGGGCTGCTGGAAGAACTGCGTAGCGGCAATACCGACCCGACGGTACGCACCGAGTTCAATAAAGCCAAGCAGGACCTGGGCTACGGCTTACTGCTGAAGCGTTATACCCAGAACGTCACCGACGCGACGGAAACGCAGATCCAGCAGGCCACCAAAGACTCGATCCCACGCGTAGCACCGCTGTACTTCGCCTTCCGTATCATGGTGGCCTGTGGCGTGCTGATGCTGTTGATCATCGGTCTGTCGTTCTGGAGCGTGATCCGCAACCGTGTCGGCCAGAGAAAATGGCTGCACCGCGCGGCGCTGTATGGCCTGCCGTTGCCATGGATCGCGATCGAAGCCGGTTGGTTTGTGGCTGAATACGGCCGTCAACCCTGGGCGATTGGTGAGGTGCTGCCGACTGCGGTTGCCAACTCTTCACTGACTGCGGGCGACATTCTGTTCTCGATGGGGCTGATTTGCGGCTTGTACACCCTGTTCCTGGTGGCTGAAATGTACCTGATGTTCAAATTTGCACGTCTGGGTCCAAGCAGCCTGAAAACTGGCCGCTACCACTTTGAACAACCGACTGCCGCCGTGCAGGAAGCGCGCTAAACAGGAGTCCACGTATGTTTGATTATGAAGTACTGCGATTTATCTGGTGGGTCCTGATTGGCGTACTGCTGATCGGCTTCGCCGTCACCGACGGTTTCGACATGGGGGTCGGCATCCTGGTGCGCATTATCGGTAAAACCGATACCGAGCGCCGGGTGATGATCAACTCCATCGCGCCGCACTGGGACGGTAACCAGGTGTGGTTGATCACCGCCGGTGGTGCGCTGTTCGCCGCCTGGCCGATGGTCTATGCGGCGGCGTTCTCCGGTTTTTATGTTGCCATGATCCTGGTGCTGTCAGCCTTGTTCTTCCGCCCGGTCGGTTTTGACTACCGCTCGAAGCTGGAGAGCAGCCGCTGGCGCAACATGTGGGACTGGGGCATTTTCATCGGCAGCTTCGTACCTGCGGTGGTATTCGGTGTGGCGTTCGGCAACCTGTTGCAGGGCGTACCGTTCCATATGGATGAATACATGCGCCTGTTCTACACCGGCAACTTCTTCCAACTGCTGAATCCGTTTGGCCTGTTGGCGGGCGTGGTCAGTCTGACCATGCTGGTAACCCAGGGGGCGACTTACCTGCAGATGCGTACCAGCGGTGAGATCCACCTGCGTGCTCGTGCTGCGGCGCAGATCTCCACGCTGGTGATGGCGGTGTTCTTCCTGTTGGGCGGTATCTGGCTGGTGAAAGGCATCGACGGTTATGTGATTACCTCGACGCTGAACACCATGGCGGAATCTAACCCGATGCGTAAAGAAGTGGCTCATCAGGCCGGTGCCTGGTTGATCAACTTCAACAAGTATCCGCTGCTGTGGGCACTGCCTGCACTGGGCGTGGTGCTGCCGCTGTTCACGGTGCTGTTCTCGCGCATGTCGAAAGACGCGCTGGCATTCGTGACCTCGTCGCTGACCATTGCCTGTGTGATCCTGACCGCCGGGGTGACCATGTTCCCGTTCGTGATGCCGTCAAGCACCGTGCCTAACATCAGCCTGACCATGTGGGATGCCACCTCCAGCCTGTTGACGCTGCAAGTGATGACCGTTGTCGCGGCGATCTTTGTGCCTATCGTTCTGGCGTACACCAGTTGGTCGTACTACAAAATGTTCGGCCGTCTCGATAAGAACTTCATCGAGAACAACAAGCATTCGCTGTATTAAGGATAGGGAGCTAAACCATGTGGTATTTTGCCTGGATTCTCGGAACGCTTCTTGCCTGTGCCTTCGGCATCATCACGGCGCTGGCGCTTGAGCACCACGAAGATTCAAAAGCACAGCAAGACGATAAGTGATGAGTTTGTCACTGACTGACAAGCTGTACGCTATCACTGACAAGGGCCCGGTCCGGGCCCTTTCACTGGTGCTGGCGTTGATTTTGGCGGGCTGTATTTTCTGGGATCCGACCCGCTTTGCGGCGAAGACCAGCTCGCTGGAGATATGGGAAGGTCTGCTGCTTATTTGGGCAGTGTGTGCCGGGGTGGTTCATGGCGTCGGGTTCCGACCGCAACGCACCCTGTGGCGAGCTTTTTTTGCGCCACTTCCGGCAATTGTGATCCTGGCCGCAGGATTACTTTACGTTTCTTTATAATCTCCGTTATATCCCCAAGTTATGGGCCATCGCGGCCCATAATTATTTTCGTTCCCCTGTTGTAACCCATTCCCAACCCGATCTGTCTTGCGTATAGTAGCACCGTTAAATCCATTGGCTTGGAAGTAGAGTGAGTAATACGTTGTTTCGATGGCCGGTTCGCGTTTACTACGAAGATACCGATGCCGGTGGGGTGGTCTATCACGCCCGCTATGTGGCTTTTTTTGAAAGAGCGCGCACCGAGATGCTGCGTCAACATAACTTTCATCAACAGCAGCTGCTCAGTGAAAATGTCGCTTTCGCTGTCCGGCGTATGACGGTGGATTACCTGGTTCCAGCTCGCCTTGACGATCTGCTGGAAGTACAGAGTGAAATCACCTCCATGCGCGGGGCTTCTCTTACGTTTGCTCAACGTATTGTCAATTCTGACGGAACTCTTTTGAGTCAGGCCGATGTGTTGATTGCATGCATTGATCCACACCAAATGAAGCCGATAGCGCTTCCTAAGTCTATTGTCGCGGAGTTTAAGCAGTGAATGAGATGAACATCCTAGATTTATTCTTGAAGGCCAGCCTGCTGGTTAAGCTTATCATGTTGATTTTGATATGCTTCTCAGTGGCTTCCTGGGCGATCATCATTCAGCGTACCCGCATCCTTAATGCGGCCACGCGTGACGCCGAGGCCTTTGAAGACAAATTCTGGTCTGGTATTGAGCTTTCCCGTTTGTATCAGGAAAGCCAGGCGCGCCGCGATAGCCTGACCGGCTCCGAACAAATTTTCCACTCTGGTTTCAAAGAGTTCGCTCGTTTGCACCGCGCTAACAACCATGCGCCTGAATCGGTGATCGAAGGCGCGTCGCGTGCTATGCGTATCTCGATGAACCGCGAGCTGGAAACGCTGGAAAACCACATTCCTTTCCTCGGCACCGTGGGTTCGATCAGTCCGTATATCGGTCTGTTCGGCACCGTGTGGGGGATTATGCACGCCTTTATCGCACTGGGTGCGGTGAAACAGGCCACGCTGCAAATGGTAGCACCGGGTATCGCCGAAGCACTGATCGCAACCGCCATCGGTCTGTTCGCCGCTATCCCGGCCGTTATGGCCTATAACCGCCTCAACCAGCGCGTCAACAAGCTTGAGCAGAATTACGACAACTTTATGGAAGAGTTCACCGCTATTCTGCATCGTCAGGCCTTCTCCAGCGACAGCAAATAAGTAGGAGGTAGCATGGCGAGAGTTCGTGGACGTAATCGGCGCGAGCTGAAGTCCGAAATTAACATAGTTCCGTTGCTCGACGTGTTGCTGGTGCTGTTGCTGATCTTTATGGCAACCGCGCCGATCATCACCCAGAGCGTAGAGGTTGATCTGCCGGACGCCACCGATTCCAAAGCGGTGTCCAGCAGTGATAACCCGCCGGTGATCCTTGAGGTTTCTGGCGTGGGCCAATACACCATGGTGGTGGATCACGACCGCATGGAACTGTTGCCGCCGGAGCAGGTTGCAGCTGAAGCCAAGGCGCGTTTAGCGGCTAACCCGAAAACGGTCTTTTTGATCGGTGGGGCGAAGGAAGTTCCGTACGATGAGATTATCAAGGCATTGAATATTCTCCATCAGGCGGGCGTCGCTTCCGTGGGGCTGATGACCCAGCCAATCTGACCCTGAGGTCAGTGGCAACCCGGTTCCTGTACTGCGGTGCAGGAACCCCGTATAAGCAACACCAGTTTTTGGGAATCTATTTTGGTAAAGGCAACTGAGCAAAACGATAAGCTGAACCGCGCCGTTATTGTTTCGGTCGTTCTGCACTTTGTATTGATTGCCCTGCTGATTTGGGGATCGCTGCAAGAAAACGTCGAAATGAGTGCCGGCGGTGGCGGCGACGGTTCGGTCGTCGGTGCAGTGATGGTCGATCCTGGAGCAGTGGTGGAGCAGTACAACCGCCAGCAACAGCAGAGTAACGACGCGCAGCGTGCTGAAAAGCAGCGCCAGAAAAAAGCGGAACAGCAGGCCGAAGAACTTCAGCAGAAGCAGGCGGCGGAACAACAGCGCCTGAAAGAGCTGGAGAAAGAGCGTTTGACCGCGCAGGAAAAAGCGGCCCAGGACGCGAAAGAACAGGCTGAACAGCAGAAGCAGGCCGCAGAGCAACAGAAACAGGCGGCAGAGCAACAAAAGCAGGCGGCTGAACAGCAAAAAGTGGCCGAGAACGCCGCGGCGAAAGCCAAAGAACAACAGAAAGTAGCGGAAGCTGCCGCCGCCAAGGCGAAGGCCGAAGCGGATAAGGTAGCCAAAGCACAGGCCGACGCGCAGAAGAAAGCCGAGTCCGAAGCCAAGAAAGAAGCTGCTGCAGCCGCTACCGCCAAGAAACAGGCGGAAGAAGCGAAGAAAGCCGCGGCTGCTGAAGCGGCAGAGAAAAAAGCTGCTGCCGACGCAGAGAAGAAAGCGACAGCTGAAGCCGAGAAAGCTGAGAAAAAAGCGGCGGCTGATGCCGAGAAGAAAGCGACCGCAGAGGCTGAGAAAAAAGCCGCTGCTGCTGAAAAGGCGGCTGCCAAGAAAGCCGCTGATGCCAAGAAGAAAGCGGCCGCTGCAGCTGCGGATCAGTCTTCAGAAGTTGACGATCTGTTTGGCGGCCTGGCGGACGGTAAAAACGCGCCGAAAGGTGGCGGTAAGCAGAAGGGTGACGGTAAACCGGCCGGTCAGGGCAATGCCAAGACCGTAGGTGACGGCGGTGCTGATATGAACGGTTATCAGGCACAGATTCGCACAGCGATTCAGAATAAGTTTTATGACGCCAGTTCATTCGCCGGTAAGACCTGCGACTTACGCATCAAGCTGGGGCCCGATGGCTTTTTGATTGACGTGAAAGCGGTGGGTGGCGATCCTGCTCTGTGCCAGGCGGCAGTAGCCGCAGCGAATCAGGCGAAGATTCCTAAACCGCCAAGTGACGCTGTTTATCAGCACTTTAAGAATTCGACCCTTGTATTCAAACCGTAATAACGGTTGATTAGCTAAGTCATATCGCAGGGATGTACTAAGGTAACCAACAGGGATTATGTAGTTTTGTTTGAGTTGGTTTGTTAAAATTCTGCTAATTTATCGCAGGCATTCCGCCTGGATAAGGGAGATGAGATGAAGCAGGCATTTCGAGTTGCGTTAGGTTTTTTGATTCTGTGGGCATCCGTTCTTCACGCGGAAGTTCGCATTGAAATCACCCAAGGGGTCGACTCCGCTCGCCCGATTGGCGTGGTGCCGTTTAAATGGGCGGGTCCAGGCACGCCTCCGGAAGATATTGGCAAGATTGTCGGCGCAGATCTGCGCAACAGCGGCAAATTCAACCCAATTGACGTGGCGCGCATGCCGCAGCAACCGACCACCGCGTCTGAAGTGACGCCGGCGGCCTGGACTGCATTGGGCATTGACGCGGTCGTGGTCGGTCAGGTGCAACCTGGTGCAGACGGCGGTTACCTGATCTCTTATCAACTGGTGGACACTTCAGGTTCCCCAGGTACCGTTCTGGCGCAGAACCAGTATAAAGTGACCAAACAATGGTTGCGTTATTCTGCTCACACCGCCAGTGACGAAGTGTTTCAGAAGCTGACCGGTATCAAGGGCGCATTCCGTACCCGTATCGCATACGTAGTGCAGACTAACGGCGGGAAATTCCCGTACGAACTGCGCGTAGCGGATTACGACGGCTACAACCAGTTTACGGTACACCGTTCACCAGAACCGCTGATGTCCCCGGCCTGGTCGCCGGACGGCAGCAAACTGGCATACGTGACCTTTGAAAGCGGCCGTTCTGCGCTGGTGGTACAGACCCTGGCTAACGGTGCTATCCGTCAGATCGCTTCGTTCCCGCGTCACAACGGGGCACCGGCGTTCTCACCGGACGGCAGCCGCCTGGCCTTTGTACTGTCCAAAAGCGGTAGCCTGAACCTGTACGTGATGAATCTTGGCTCTGGCCAGATCACCCAACTCACCGACGGGCGCAGCAACAATACCGAACCGACCTGGTTCCCGGATGGGCAGTCTCTGGCCTATACCTCCGATCAGGGCGGCAGACCGCAGATTTATAAAATCAGTGCCAGTGGCGGCGCGTCACAGCGTCTGACATGGGAAGGCTCTCAGAATCAGGATTCTGAAGTCAGCTCTGATGGTAAATTCCTGGTGATGGTGAGTACCAACGGTGGTGCTCAGCATATCGCCAAACAAGATCTCGGATCGGGTGCAGTTCAAGTTTTGACCAACACCTTCCTGGACGAAACGCCTAGTATTGCGCCAAATGGCACCATGGTGATCTATAGCTCCACGCAAGGTATGGGCTCCGTGCTGCAACTGGTATCGACTGATGGGCGTTTTAAAGCGCGTCTTCCGGCAACTGATGGACAGGTCAAAGCACCTGCCTGGTCGCCGTATCTGTGATGCATGTGTAAATATGTATGGCAAACTATAAAAGGATTAAAGAAATGCAACTGAACAAAGTGCTGAAAGGGCTTCTGCTGGCACTGCCAGTTCTGGCTGTAGCGGCTTGTAGTTCTAACAAAAGCGCAAACAACGACCAATCAGGTCTGGGCGCTGGCGCTGGCACTGGTACAGAAAATGGCAGCAGCAACCTGTCTTCTGAAGAACAAGCTCGTCTGCAGATGCAAGAACTGCAGAAGAACAACATTGTTTACTTCGGTCTGGACAAGTATGACGTGAGCTCTGAGTTCGCTCAGATGCTGGACGCGCACGCTGCATTCCTGCGTAACAACCCGTCTTACAAAGTGACCGTAGAAGGCCACGCGGATGAACGCGGTACGCCGGAATACAACATTGCCCTGGGTGAGCGTCGTTCTAACTCAGTGAAAATGTACCTGCAAGGTAAAGGCGTTTCAGCTGACCAAATCTCTATCGTTTCTTACGGTAAAGAAAAACCAGCAGTACTGGGCCACGACGAAGCGGCTTATGCTAAAAACCGTCGTGCAGTTCTGGTTTACTAAGAGAATCGCATGAACAGTAACTTCAGACGTCACTTGTTGAGTCTGTCGTTACTGGTTGGCGTAGCGGTCCCATGGGCCGCTACTGCCCAAGCGCCAATCAGTAATGTCGGCTCCGGCTCGGTCGAAGACCGTGTCACCTCACTTGAGCGCATCAGCAATGCTCAGGGCCAGCTTTTAAACCAACTCCAGCAACAACTCTCTGACAACCAGCGTGACATTGACTCTCTACGTGGGCAAATCCAGGAAAGCCAATATCAACTGAATCAGGTTGTTGAACGCCAAAAGCAGATCTATCAACAGATGGATAGCATCAGCCAGGGCGGCGCTCAGAGCTCCGCTGCTGCAGCGGGTGCCAAAGGTGGGGCAGCAGCGGCTGCGTCCTCCGACGGCGCTGACAGCGCCTCTGCGGGCGCTACAGCAGCAGCTCCGGCCAGTACGGGTGATGAAAACAGCGATTACAACGCCGCTGTTTCTTTGGCGCTGGAAAAAAAGCAGTATGACCAAGCGATCTCCGCTTTTCAGTCCTTCGTAAAACAGTACCCAAAATCGACTTACCAGCCTAATGCCAACTATTGGCTCGGCCAGTTGTTCTACAACAAGGGTAAGAAAGATGATGCGGCTTACTATTATGCGGTAGTGGTGAAGAATTACGCAAAATCACCTAAGGCACCGGACGCAATGTACAAGGTGGGTATCATCATGCAGGAAAAAGGGCAGGCCGATAAAGCCAAAGCCGTGTTCCAGCAGGTGATTAAACAATACCCAACCAGTGCTGCGGCCAAACAGGCGAAAAGTCGAGTCGCAGGTTAGTCAGCAAAAAAAATGAGCCCAGAAGTTAGTCGATTTGACCGATTTCTGGGCTCATTCGTGTGAAGAACAAGCAGTTGAACCTGTTGTTTATAAATTTAGGTTGCGCTGCCAAGATAAATTAGTAATATATGCCGCCGTTGCCAAGACATCTTGCAAGATGTTAAAGCAGCAAGGAAATTGGGTCGTTAGCTCAGTTGGTAGAGCAGTTGACTTTTAATCAATTGGTCGCAGGTTCGAATCCCGCACGACCCACCAATTCCTGAAATAAGAAATGAAGTGAAATCGTAAGGGTGAGAACCGTAAAGGTTCGAGTCTCGCAAAGCGAGACAACATCACGAAGTGATGGCCCGAAGGGTGAGGCGCAAGCCGAATAATCCCGCACGACCCACCAATTTCTGAAGTAGTAGCAGTAACCACACTAGTGGGTGATTAGCTCAGTTGGTAGAGCATCTCCTTTACACGGAGGGGGTCGGCGGTTCGAGCCCGTCATCACCCACCACTGCTGTGGGCCGTTAGCTCAGTTGGTAGAGCAGTTGACTTTTAATCAATTGGTCGCAGGTTCGAATCCCGCACGGCCCACCATTTCAGAATTGTTTTTCCTCAATACGGGCTTCGGTTTTGTATTGGTTGTTCAGCAGTAAACCACGTCAGTGGGCCGTTAGCTCAGTTGGTAGAGCAGTTGACTTTTAATCAATTGGTCGCAGGTTCGAATCCCGCACGGCCCACCATTATTGCAGTGAGTTTCTCTCCTGCTTACGCGGTTCAGCAGTATCCCCTCAGTGGGCCGTTAGCTCAGTTGGTAGAGCAGTTGACTTTTAATCAATTGGTCGCAGGTTCGAATCCCGCACGGCCCACCATTTTACAGAGTACCTCAGCACTTTCCCCCAAACTTGAACGTCACATAACGCACGAACCGTGTGGGTGAGATCCTGCGTTCAGGTTCGAGCATCGCGCAGCGATACGACAACGCGCAGCGTTGCCCGTAGGGTGAGGCCAAAGGCCGAATCAATCCCGCACGTTTGAGCTAACCTTTCCTTTATCCCTTTTAGTACCCAGAACTCTCCCTTTCCTTGTCCTTTATCATTTCAAATTTTTAATTAATTAAACATCTTCCGCGCAAATATAAAATATCAGCGGACTTTTCGCACAAATGCAGGTATTTTGTTTAGTATATAAAACGAAGGGGTTGCGATGGGTTATACCCGGGCAGCAGACACCCAGCCTAGCACAGAGATTGCAGCGATGAGTGAAATGTTTGATGTTAATGCGGCGGTGTACCCGTTCCCGCCCAAACCGGTACCACTGGACGATGCGCAAAAGGCGTTTTATCGCGAGAAGATTAAAATCCTGCTCAAGCAGCGCAATGCGGTGATGGTGGCCCACTACTATACCGATCCGGAAATCCAGGCACTGGCGGAAGAGACCGGTGGCTGCGTGGCGGACTCGCTGGAGATGGCGCGCTTTGGCAGCAACCATCCGGCCTCGACCCTGCTGGTGGCCGGCGTGCGCTTTATGGGGGAAACCGCCAAGATCCTCAGCCCGGAAAAGCGGGTGTTGATGCCAACATTGAACGCAGAGTGCTCACTGGATCTCGGCTGCCCGGAAGAAGAATTCAATGCCTTTTGTGACAGCCACCCGGATCGCACCGTGGTGGTCTACGCTAATACCTCGGCGGCGGTAAAAGCACGAGCGGACTGGGTGGTCACCTCCAGTATTGCCGTTGAACTGATCGAACACCTCGACAGTCTGGGTGAGAAAATCATCTGGGCACCAGATCGCCATCTGGGTAATTATGTGAAAAAGCAGACCGGTGCCGACGTATTGTGCTGGCAGGGCGCCTGTATCGTCCATGACGAGTTTAAAACCCAGGCCCTGATGCGTATGAAGGCCTTATACCCGAACGCGGCGATACTGGTGCACCCAGAGTCACCACAGGCGGTGGTCGATCTGGCCGATGCGGTAGGTTCAACCAGCCAATTGATTCAGGCGGCGAAAACCCTGCCCAATCCGCAGCTGATTGTTGCCACCGATCGCGGGATTTTTTATAAGATGCAACAGGCCTGTCCGGACAAAGAGCTGTTCGAAGCGCCAACCGCTGGAGAGGGTGCCACCTGTCGTAGCTGTGCGCACTGCCCGTGGATGGCGATGAACGGCCTGAAGGCTATCGCCGATGGGCTGGAACAGGGCGGTGTACTGCATGAGATCCACGTCGATGCTGCATTGCGCCAGAAGGCACTGATCCCGCTGAACCGGATGTTGGATTTTGCTGCCCAGCTCAAAATGCAGGTCAAAGGCAACGCTTAACCATTTAATAAGGATCATAAAATGAGTTTTTTCAGTACCAGTAATATCCTGGTGCATATCCCGCTGGGAGCGGGGGGCTACGATCTGTCATGGATTGAGGCTATCGGCACCCTGTTTGGCCTGCTGTGCATCTGGTATGCCAGCAAAGAGAAAATTATCAATTACCTGTTCGGCCTGATTAACGTCACGCTGTTTGCGGTAATTTTCTTCCAAATCCAGCTGTACGCCAGCCTGCTGCTGCAGTTGTTCTTCTTCGTCGCCAATATTTACGGCTGGTACGCCTGGAGCCGTCAGACTCAGGATAATCAGGCCGAGCTGAAAATTCGCTGGCTGTCGTTGCCGAAGGCGCTGAGTTGGGCGGCGGTGTGTGTGATCGGCATTGCTCTGATGACGTTCAACATTGACCGCGTGTTTGCCTGGTTGACGCAGGCGGCGGTGACGGTGATGCAGGGGCTGGGCCTGAGCGTGCAAATGCCGCAACTGCAGCCGGATGCCTTCCCATTCTGGGATTCGACCATGATGGTGTTGTCGATCGTGGCGATGATCCTGATGACGCGCAAGTACGTGGAAAACTGGCTGTTGTGGGTAGTGATTGACGTGATCAGCGTGGCGATATTTGCCTACCAGGGCGTTTACGCCATGGCGCTGGAATACGTG
Organism: Serratia myotis; assembly: GCF_027474885.1. Taxonomy (NCBI): domain Bacteria; kingdom Pseudomonadati; phylum Pseudomonadota; class Gammaproteobacteria; order Enterobacterales; family Yersiniaceae; genus Serratia; species Serratia myotis. The sequence goes on from NZ_CP099707.1 coordinate 1,354,510, forward strand.
ATCCTGACGCTGATTGCGTTGAACGGCTCTTGGCTGTGGATCAAAAGTGCCGGCAACAATCGCTCGCGGCCATTATCTTCCGCACCATAATAACGCCGGGGCGCCAAATAAGGCGCCCCGGTTGATTTTAGTGATGATGCCCGACATGCGAATGTGAGTGGTCACTCGGCTCGGGCGCCCGGTTAATCCCGCAGTCGGGTGTATCGCAGTGCTGATACTCCATCTGGATGGTCACGTGACCAATGCGATAGTGTTCCAGCAGATAGGCCTGAATGCGATGCAGCAGGCCATCGTGGTCGTTCGGTGGTATCACCTGCGCATGCAATGTCATCAACTTCTGTTCACCAATCTGCCAGACATGGACGTGATGAATATTGCGCACTTCCAGAATATTCAGGCACAGGTCTTTTTGCAGTTTATTGATGTCCACCTCCTGCGGCGTACCCTCCAGCAGTTCATGGAAGCTCTCTTTCAGCAGTCGCCAGGCGCTGCGTATCACCAGACAGGACACCAGTACCGACAGTATCGGGTCGATCGGCGTCCAGCCGGTGGTCAGGATCACAATGGCGGCGGCGATGGCGCCCACCGACCCCAGTAAATCCCCCAGCACATGCAATGCGGCAGCGCGAACATTGATATTCTTCTCTTCGGTACCTCGGTGCAGCAGCCAGAAGGCGAACAGGTTAGCCAGCAGCCCCGCTATGGCGATAATCAGCATTGGCGCACCCATCACCGGCTGTGGCTCGAAGAAACGCCGTATTGCCTCCCACAGGATGAATACCACGATCACCAACAGCGCCGCAGCGTTGAGGAAGGCCGCCAGGGTAGTCAGGCGCAGATAACCGAAGGTGTGACGCGCATTGGGCTTACGCTGCGAGAAGTGTACCGCCATCAGGGCTACCAGTAGGGCGGCAGCGTCGGTAAGCATATGACCGGCATCCGCCAGCAGCGCCAGCGAGCCTGAAATCAACCCGCCGGCCACTTCGGCGATCATAAAGACCGCAGTGACTAAAAAAGCGGTCAGTAGGCGTTTACTATTACTGTCTTTTGGCTGGTGTACGTGTGGAGCGTCCGACATTATTCATCCTTATCCATAGCAAAATACGTTTCGTCAGTGCTGACCAGATCGTTCAGTTCTATCAGAATCTGTGCCACTAACGCACTCAATTCATTATAGGCGGCCTGCATCAATGTTCCTTCACGGCCGTTGTCCCCCAGTTGTTGGCACAGGCTGGCCGCCGCCGGCAACTGCAGCATCAGCAGGCTGCCCTTGATACGATGGGCAGCCTGGCTCAAGGTTACCCCGTCCTGGTTCTGTGCCGCCTGCTCAAGCCGCTGCAGGTCTTGTCGCAGCGTCGTCAGCAGCGTGGTTGCCAGACGCTGGAGCATCGCTCGATCATTACCGGCCATATCGACCAGGGTTCGCTGCAGGTCAGTAAGGACTAACTGTTGCTCCATCCCCTGTGGTTGCTGCGGTAGTGCCTGAGCGATGGCCGCCAGTGAAATGGGTTTGGTTAAAAAGCGATCTATCGCCACCAACCCCGGCGGGATGCGGGTAAATTCCTGCACGTCTGCCGAGCAGAGAATAATCTGGCAGGCCGGGCGCTGCTGACGTTGCTCGTCGCGGCGTATTAGTCTCGCCAGTGTCAGGCCGTCCGGGCGTGGCATATTGTAATCGATAAACAGCAGGTCAAACGGCTGCCGACGGTGGGCCTTCAACAGCGGATAACCCTGTTCGAATAACCTCGGCTGCAGGCCGAAGTGCCGCAGTTGCCGCTCCATCAACAGCAGGTTGGTGGGGTGATCGTCGAGCAGCGCCACGCGCAGGGTGGACGGCGGCAGAATGAGTGGCATGTCGGCCTGCTGAGTCGTGGGATCGACCGCGACCTGGGTTACCGGCACGGACACTGTCACCTCGGTACCCTGGCTGGGTTGCGAGTGCAACTCAATGTGGCCGCCCATCTGTTCGATAATCTCTTTACAGATAGACAGCCCCAGCCCGGTACCCTGCACGGATACGCGCTGTGCGCCGCGTGCGCGGTAGAACGGCTGGAACAGTTTACCGATCTCATCTGCCGCGATGCCACAGCCACTGTCGGCCACCGTCAGCCACAGTTCCCCCAGTGGTGGAGCCTGCTCGCGCCAGCCGATATTTACCTGAATAGTACCGCGCGGTGTGAATTTAATTGCATTGTTTATCAGGTTGTTAGCCACCTGAAGTAAACGCTCACCATCAATGAGGACTGCGGCGGGCAGGTTGTCGGCTGCACTGACGTTTAGTGTCACCGGACGTTCGCCGATCAGCGGTTGATACAGGGCGCAGATATGGGCTATCCAGGGCTGCAGTGCTACAGACTTGGGCACCAGCGTCAGTGAACCGGTTGCCAGCCGCGCGTGATCTTGCAAATCATTAAGCAGGTTGAGCAATGACGACGCCGAGCTGTAAATCACCGGCAGTCCCTCAGGCGTCGGCTGGCGTTTGAGCTCCAGTTCCAGCAAACCGAGGATCGCGTGCATCGGCGTCCGCAGTTCATGGCTGACAGTGGCCAGAAATTTGCTCTTCATCCGATTTTCGGCTTCGGCATGCTGACGAGCCTGTTCGATCACTTCGCGCTCACGCTTTTCCCGGCGCTGCAGGATAAAGCGCCGCAGGGTCAGCCCCAGCAGCAGCAGGATCGCCGCCGCCAACAGTGCCAGCAGCCAGGTGGTTTGCGGCTGCATGCGGTTTTCATTCACTGCATCAATCAGGTTGCTGCGATCGACAATCCATTCATCACGCAACGACTGCAGCGTTTCGGACGGGATCTGCATCAGATTTTTATCGAGAATAGCCAACAACAACGGCTGATCCTGCCGTACGCCGAATGCTACCGGGTAGGCGATATTGTTGGCAGCGAACGCCAGCTTTATCGCACCGGAATAACGTGACAGGGCGACAAAATTTGCCGAGATCACGTTATCCACCAAGGCATCCAACTGGCCGTTGGCCAGGGCGTCATACATGCTCTTGCTGTCAGCAAAACGGATCAAGTCTTCGCTGGGGGGAACCAACTCCTGCGCCAAATCACCCTGCAGTACGCCGATGCGCTTACCGGCCAAATCGCTCCAGGTGGAAATGCCGTTGGCCTGCTGGCCCACATAAACCCCCCACAACGAACGGTGGATCGGCATGCTGGCGCTGTAGCGTGCCTTAACGCCGCGTGCCAACGGCAGGGCGGTCCGGAAGCTGGCCTGGCCGGATTGCACCAGTTGGTCGGCCTGCTCGGCGTTGCGCGCCCAAAGCGGCATAAAGCGCAATCCGGTGTTCTGCGCGATGATATTCAGAATGTCGATCGCGTAACCGCGCGCCTGCCCGCCGGAACCACGATAGGCGAACGGGAAATTATTCTCGATGGCGGCGTAATAAACGGTGGGATGGGTCGCCACCCAGTTTTTTTCCATCTGGGTCAGATCGGCGTTGCCGGTATCGAGATAGCTGGGGATCTTTTTACTCCAGCGGCTCTGAATGGCGTTCATAAATTCCATCGGCGTATCGGCGATGGCCAGGTTGAGGGTGTCGATCAGCGTCGGGTTGGCGGAAGCAAACACGAACGACAGGTTCCCGAGGTTGACGCTACTTTCAATCTGATAAAGCTGGCCGAGCTGTAACTGGTCAATAATAAAGCTGGCGCTGGCTTCGTCGGCAATAAAGTAGTCGCTGCTGCCGTTCAGCAAGGCGTACACCGCCTGCAGGTTATTGTCATAACGCTGCACGTGAGAGGACACCGCTTTCAGCGCGTTTCCGGCCTGCATATCGGTCAGGGTACTGATCGCCACCCGTGCGTTGGTGGAATTGAGCATCACCTGGCGGTCATTACTGCGATCCCGCAGCACGCGAAGATTACTGACGTAGTAAGGCTGAGAAATCTTCAGACTGTGCAGCGCTTCATTTTGCGGAATGCCGTACACCAGATCGATAGTCCCGTCATGCAGTGCCTGCTCAAGCTGGGCCAGATCGGCAAAGCCGTAAATCTGAAAGTGAATGCCGGTAACCTGCTGGACATAGCCGAGGTAGTCGGCGTTCAAGCCGTACAGATCGTCATCCACGATGATGTTATAGGGGCTGGTATTCTCACTGATGATGCCGACACGCAAGGTGGTATCGCGCCAGGGGTTTTTCTCACTGGCGATCAGCATATCGAGCGGGATATTCAGGTTGCTGACCAACTGATAGCGTACCGGCTGCGCCGCCTGCGCTATGTTGCCGAGGCTAAGCAGCAGGGCTAACAGCAGCAGCGCGCCACGCATCATGGCGTCAGCTCTTTAAATACCTCCACCAGCTCCAGCAGGTTGCTGGCACCGGTCTTGCGCAAGATATTCTTTTTATGGGTGCTGACGGTTTTGTTACTGATGCTCAGCATCTCGGCGATTTGCAGGTTGGAAAGCCCTTTACTGAGCAGGCCGAGAACCTGCAGTTCTTTTGGCGTCAGCAGCGAGCCTTCTGCCGGCTGGGTTTCTTCCGCCATCGCGGCGGCAGGGAAGCTCAACTCACCACCCAGCACGGTTTCAATTGCCAGCACCAGCTGTTCCAGTCGGCTGCCCTTGTGCACAAAGCCGTTGGCCCCGGCCACATAGGCCATACGGGCATAAATCTCTTCTTCCTGGGCGGTATAAATCAGGATCGGTTGTTGCGGGTAGTAACGGCGAATTTTTTTCAGCAGCTGCAGGCCATCTACCTGTGGCAGGCCGATATCGAGGATAACCAGTGCAAAGTCGGCGGCGGCCAGCTGAGCCAGTGCTTGTATGTCATCCTGCACCGCCTGCAGGTGGTAGGGGCGGGAAGATTTGATTAGCGCCGCTTCCAGTGCGACATGAACCACCGGGTGGTCATCAACTAATAACAATGAGGGCATGGCTTGGCTCGAGTTACGGATCCTGGCCGTTAGCATAACCAAAAAGGAGCCACTGCGCTCTCCCGATGAAACAGCACAATCTACTGTTAATTTGGGCGTTCATTCTGCAGGCGGCAAAGGTGATTTACAGCGTTACCCTCACAGGCTAAATTGGAGGGATCTACGCTCTGCGAAATACCGCCTCTCGATACCGAATGGAAAAGTGATGAATTACCTAAATGACGATTTACGCATTAAAGAAATTAAGGAACTCCTGCCACCGGTGGCCCTGTTAGAAAAGTTTCCGGCCACTGAACGTGCAGCAGAGACGGTGTCACAGGCACGCAATGCTATTCATCAGATCCTTCGCGGCAGTGACGATCGCCTGCTGGTGGTGATCGGTCCTTGCTCGATCCACGACACCAAAGCCGCCAAAGAGTACGCCGGCCGTCTGCTGGCGCTGCGCCAGGAGCTGAGCGGCGAGCTGGAAGTGGTGATGCGGGTTTATTTTGAAAAACCGCGTACTACCGTGGGCTGGAAAGGCCTGATTAACGATCCGCAGATGGATAACAGCTTCCAGATCAACGACGGTCTGCGTCTGGCACGTAAGCTGTTGCTGGATATCAACGATTCCGGCCTGCCGGCTGCCGGCGAATTCCTCGACATGATCACCCCGCAGTATCTGGCAGATCTGATGAGCTGGGGCGCGATCGGCGCACGCACCACGGAATCTCAGGTGCACCGCGAACTGTCTTCCGGCCTGTCTTGCCCGGTCGGTTTCAAGAACGGCACTGACGGCACCATCAAGGTGGCGATTGACGCCATCAACGCCGCCAGCGCGCCGCACTGTTTCCTGTCGGTGACCAAATGGGGGCATTCAGCGATCGTTAACACCAGCGGTAACGGCGACTGTCACATTATTCTGCGTGGCGGCAAAGAGCCGAACTACAGCGCAGCACATGTGAAAGAAGTCAAAGAAGGCCTGGTCAAAGCGGGTCTGCCTGCACAGGTGATGATCGATTTCAGCCACGCCAACAGCAGCAAGCAGTTCAAGAAGCAGCTGGAAGTGAACGCCGATGTCTGCCAACAGATTGCCGGCGGTGATAAGGCGATTATGGGCGTGATGATCGAAAGCCATCTGGAGGAAGGCAACCAGAATCTGGAAAGCGGCGAACCGCTGGTTTACGGCAAGAGCGTCACCGACGCCTGCATTGGTTGGGCAGACACCGAAACCGTGCTGCGGGAACTGGCAGTAGCAGTGAAAGCGCGCCGCGCCTGATATCCCCGTCGTCTTTCAAGCCGCAGCGTTGTTACCTGCACTCGCTCACCCCAGTTACTTACTCAAGTAAGCGCCTGGGGATGAGCGAGTTGGTCGCCTAGCTGCAACTTGAAAGCCATAGGGTATAAAATGGGTCAGCGCCATAAAAAAAAGCCCCCGGCCAAAACCGGGGGCTTTTTAGATCAACGGGCGAAAATTACTTCGCTTTACCCTGGTTTGCTACGGCGGCCGCTTTAGCAGCGATCTCGTCGGCATTGCCCAGATAGTAACGTTTGATAGGTTTGAAGTTCTCGTCAAACTCATACACCAACGGCACGCCAGTTGGGATGTTCAGTTCGAGGATCTCATCTTCGCTCAGGTTATCCAGGTATTTCACCAGCGCACGCAGGGAGTTGCCGTGTGCAGCAACGATAACGCGCTCGCCGCTTTTGATACGTGGCAGGATTTCTTCGTCCCAGTAAGGGATCACGCGATCGATGGTCAGCGCCAGGCTTTCGGTCAGCGGCAGCTCTTGCTCGGTCAGCGCGGAGTAACGCGGGTCGTGGCCCGGGTAACGCTCGTCATCTTTGGTCAGCTCTGGTGGAGTGACGGCAAAGCCGCGACGCCATTGCTTAACCTGCTCATCACCGTATTTTTCTGCGGTTTCAGCTTTGTTCAGACCCTGCAACGCGCCGTAATGACGTTCGTTCAGCTTCCAGGATTTTTCAGTCGGCAGCCAGGCCTGATCCAGTTCGTCCAGAATGTTCCACAGGGTGTGGATAGCGCGCTTGAGTACGGAAGTGTAAGCAAAGTCAAAAGCGAAACCTTCGTTTTTCAACAGTTCGCCTGCAGCTTTCGCTTCGGTGCGGCCTTTATCGGACAAATCAACATCATACCAACCGGTGAAGCGGTTTTCGTTGTTCCACTGGCTTTCGCCGTGACGCACCAGAACCAGCTTAGTTACAGCCATAGCTTAACTCCTTAATAATCTGACATTTCAATGATAACGAAAATCATTATATTGCCGCGGCCGGTGGCTCGGCAATCGATAGTGTTTAACCATAGCCAATTTCTTGCCGCAAAGTAAGTGCTGAACTGAGGAAAAGCTGAATCGATCAGGCGGGCGCAGGCAGGGAGTGCGGCACGGTGAAAGGGGATCCAGCCGTGCCGCCGAATGAGGATAATCAGGCTGATTTTTTCAGGCAATTGCTCATAAAGGTTTTACGTGCGTCGCCCGTCAGGCTTTTGGTCTTGGCGTCGGCGTTACAGGTTTTCATTTTTTGCTGCTGCGGGGTCAGGGTTTTCGTCGCGGTGGTCCCTTCGGATTTCAGGCAGGTGCTCATAAAGGTGGAGCGATCCGCGCCCTTCAGCGTTTTGCTGGAGGCCTGTTGATTACAATCGGTCATGCGTTTCTGCTGTGCAGCCTGCGCCGGTGACGGTGTTTTTGCTGCAGTTTCGGCAGCCATCAGGTTGGTGCTCAGCAGTAAACCCGCCAGTAATGGAAGTGCAGTAATCAGACGCATAGGTGTTCCTTCAGCTATTGACCGGCCGGGGTGGCCGAAAATTGTGACTTTGCACAAGGTGTTGTGCTTATCACCGTAGCCTGATTCTAGTGCCCGCTTTGGAATAAGGAAAGGCAGCGGCCTGCGGGGCAGAGGGGTAAAAAGGTAAGCATTTATAACAAACGGCCCCCTGCCGCATGGCAAGGGGCGTGGCGGGTCAGATAGGATAAAACTGATAATGCGTGGCACTGAGATAGTGCTGCCCCGGCTGCAACCAACAGTTGGGCTGCGGCCATTCCGGGTGGTTAGGGCTGTCGGGCAAAAACTCGCTTTCCAGCGCCACCCCGGCGTAATTGGCATAGTTGCCGCCGTCACGCGCCGGAGTGCCGCCCAGATAATTGCCGCTGTAGAGCTGCAACGCCGGTGCGCTGGTGAATACGCTCATTTGCACCTGACCATCGGCCGACCACAGGTGGGCCGCCGGGCAATCCAGTGCGCCGCAGGTGCGGTGCAGCAGAAAGGCATGATCGTAACCTTTTACCCGTTGTTGGCAGCGATCGCTCAAAAAATCCTGCAACAGGGTTTTCGGGCGACGAAAGTCCATGCCGCTGCCTTCCACTGGGGTAAGATCCGCACTGGGGATCCCCTCGCTGTCGACCGGCAGATAGCGGTCGGCAAACAGTTGCAGCCGCTGGAGTCGGGCATCGGTGCCCGCACCGTCCAGATTGAAGTAGGCATGGTTGGTCAAATTGACCGGACAGGCACTGTCGGTCTGCGCCTGATAACTGATTTCCAGACGATTATCGGCGGTGAGCCGATAGTTGACCTGCACGTCGAGGTTACCGGGAAACCCCTGGTCGCCGTCTGGTGAATGCAGCGCGTAGCTCACCTGCTGTTCGTCCTGCTGAATAATCTGCCAGCGACGGGTGTTGAAGCCTTCCGGCCCGCCGTGCAACTGATGCTCCCCCTGATTAGCTACCAGTGGATGCGGTTTGCCATCCATCAACAGGCTGGCGTGAGCAATACGGTTGGCATAGCGGCCAACGGTAGCACCCAGATAGGCCGCCTGCTGCAAGTAGTCCGCCGGTGTTTGGCAGCCCAGCAGTAGCTCACGGGTTTTTCCTGATTTCAGCGGCAGCACGGCGGAAAGCCAGGTCGCGCCCCAATCCATCAGCGTTACCGTCATTCCACCGGCGTTTTTAAGCTGGGTTAACTGATAGGGCTGCCCGTCCGGGGCCAGCGCCGGGCTGTCGTTCAGCATATCCCGGCCCCCTCTGAAGCTTTACAGACGTAGAAGGTTTCTTTCAACCCGTTGGTCTGTAATGGGTATTCGCGTGCAACGGCTTCGCGAACCGGCTCCACCAGCGCCAGCGGCATCAGGGCAACAATACAGCCGCCGAAGCCACCGCCGGTCATGCGTACACCGCCGCGATCGCCGATAACGGTTTTGACAATGTCTACCAGTCGGTCAATCGGTGGCACGGTAATTTCAAAATCATCGCGCATTGAGGCGTGTGACTCTGCCATCAATTTACCCATCAGTTTCATATCACCGGCGGCCAGCGCATCGGCAGCGGCCAGGGTTCGATCGTTTTCACTGATCACATGACGCGCTCGTTTGGCGACGATCGGATCCAATTCATGCTGGATCGGGAAAAACAGATCCGGGCTGACGTCGCGTAGCGCCTTGACGCCGAAGAAGCGCGCGGCCTCTTCACACTGCTTGCGGCGGGTGTTGTATTCGCTGTCCACCAACCCGCGTTTCACGTTGGAATTGATGATCACCACGGCAATATCTTCCGGCACCGACACCGCCCGGGTCTCCAGTGAGCGACAATCGATCAGCAAGGCATGGTCGCGTTCACCGAGGGCGGAAATCAGTTGATCCATGATCCCGCAGTTGCAGCCGACGAACTGGTTCTCTGCTTCCTGGCCGTTCAACGCCAGTGATACGCCATCCAGCGGCAGGGCATACAGCGCCTGCATGGCCTGACCCACAGCAACCTCCAGTGAGGCGGAAGAACTGAGGCCGGCACCCTGCGGCACGTTGCCGGAAATCACCAGATCCGCGCCGCCAAAATCGGCGTTACGCTGCTGCAGATGTTTGATCACGCCGCGTACATAATCGGACCAACGTTGGTTCGGGTGGCTGACGATCGGGCTGTCGAGCGAGAATTGATCCTGTTGCTCTTGGTAATCGGCGGCGATCACCCGGATCTGACGATCGTCGCGTTTGGCGCAGGCGATCACCGTCTGGTAGTCAATGGCGCATGGCAGCACAAAACCGTCGTTATAGTCGGTGTGTTCGCCAATCAAATTCACCCGGCCCGGGGCCTGAATAGTCAGTGCGGGCGCGTAGCCAAAACGTTCGGTAAAAAGGGTGTGGGTAAGGTTTTTCAAACTCATTTTTTGGCTCCGGCTTCACGGTAATGAACATCGCTAACGGCACGCAGACGTTCTGCGGCCTGTTCTGCAGTCAGGTCACGCTGGGTTTCCGCCAGCAACTCATAACCCACCATAAATTTACGCACCGTGGCGGAACGCAGCAGTGGTGGATAGAAATGGGCATGCAACTGCCAGTGGCGGTTATCCGTCTCATTGAACGGCGCGCCGTGCCAACCCATGGAGTAGGGGAAGGAACATTGGAACAGGTTGTCGTAACGGCTGGTGAGCTTTTTCAGCGCCAGGGCCAAATCGCTGCTCTGTGCGGTGCCAAGATCGGTAATGCGTTGCACCGCAGTTTTCGGCAGCAACAGTGTTTCAAACGGCCAGGCGGCCCAGTATGGCACTACCGCCAGCCAGTGCTCGGTTTCAACGACGGTGCGACTGCCGTCGGCCAGTTCGCGCTGCACGTAGTCCAGCAGCATCGAGGATGAGTGCTGCTGGAAATATTCGCGCTGCAGGCGATCCTCATGCTCAACTTCGTTCGGCAGAAAACTGTTGGCCCAAACCTGTCCGTGCGGATGCGGGTTGGAGCAGCCCATCGCCGCGCCTTTATTTTCAAATACCTGAACCCACGGATAGCTGCGTCCCAGATCGGCAGTCTGTTCCTGCCAGGCGGCAATCACGCTTTCCAGTGCCGGCAACGTTAGCTCCGGCAGGGTTTTGCTGTGATCGGGGGAGAAGCAAATCACCCGGCTGGTACCGCGCGCACTCTGGCAGCGCATTAATGGATCCTGGCTTTCTGGCGCCAGCGGGGTGTCCGTCATCAGCGCGGCAAAGTCATTGGTGAACACAAAGGTATTCTGATAGTCCGGGTTTTTATCACCGGTGACGCGGGTATTCCCCGGGCAGAGGAAGCAGTCCGGATCATGCTGCGGCAGCGTTTCAGGCTGTGCGGATTCCTGCTGGCCTTGCCACGGTCGTTTGGCGCGGTGTGGTGATACCAATACCCATTGGCCGGTTAGCGGGTTAAAGCGGCGATGGGGATGATCGATGGGATTAAAATCCGTCATGACGGTTCCTTTTTCTGAGGCGATACGGCTGTGTAATCGCTTTCACTTGCCGCCAACCTGCCTTTGACTCATATAAATGGATAACTATGGCCAAAAATATAGCATGCCCTCCAGAGTAAAAAGGTGATCCAGAGCGAAGAATGGAATCGTTTACACAACATGACACCAGCAGGAGAACCGTCAATACAGCAGGAGCAGAAAGGGAGGGAAGTAACTCTCAGGGGGAAGTGATAGCGCTTTCACTAACAAGCCGGCAGATAATTATCTGCCGGCTCAGAAGATCAGGGGTGTTGGTACAGCGGGTAGGTAAACAGCAGCAGATGGGTCAGATTAAGCCCGAAATGGAACAGGATGGGCACCCAAAGACGGCCGCTCCACATCCACGCCAGACCGTAAATCACCCCGGCTAGCGTGGCGAAAGCCACCATCAGCATACCGCCGGCCAGGTGCGCAGCACCAAAGATCAGCGCGGCGATAATCAATGCCGGCCAGGCGCCCAGCCATTGGCTGAGACGTTGCTGCAGATAACCCCGGAACAAGGCTTCTTCGGCCATACAGACAAAGAACAGGTTGGCCATGATAAACGCCAGGATCCAGACTGGCGCATGCAGTTCTATCTTCAGGCCGCCGAGTGCCACCGCCAGTAACAGCAAGGCCGGGACGCTGATAATCAGCGCGATCCAACCGAATTTATTAGTACTTTTACCGGTTTGTGCCGCAAACAACGTAGGTAAACAGGCAAACAGCAGGAAGGGCACCAGCGCCTTATCGAAGTTGTAATACATGGTAAACGGCGCACTTAATGGGCCGGCTTTATCACCGTCAATCATCAGTTGGTTATGGAAGCCTGGCACCCAATGCAGGAATAGCGCCACACAGCTTGCGACCACCAGCACTTCGAGTGGAACCGCCAGGTTGCGCCGCGTACGAAAATGGTGCCGCAGCCCCGCGAGGGCGGCAATAGCCAATAAACACGCCAGGCTGAGCGGAGTCAGTACTCCGTGGTACATCCCCATTCCTGCCGATGCAGCCAAAATCAACCAGGCAATAAGCCGGTTAAATGGCAAAAAGAATAACGCCGTAGCCAGTACGCCCCACATAACTCTGTCCCTTTAAAATATGTACACGGCGCTCAGTGCCTTTACGGCGTGTGATCATGGCGGAATTGAGCGCTAATTCGGATAGTAACACAGTGAAGTTACAGCAAAGGTCGGGGCAGTGGCGTAAATGGTGCCATTAACCTTTCATCCAGGCCGATGAACGAGTGATTTCCGCCAGATTCTGCAGAATATCCAGACTCTGCTGGTGCATCTCCAGGGTTGGTGCGGCGCACAGATCCTGTAATACCGTGACCTGGAAACCGGCGTCGTGCGCCTGTCTGGCAGTGCTCTCAATCGCCAGCGGGGTGCTGACGCCACCCAGCAACAAATGGTGGCAACGATGCTGCTGCAGCCAGGCTAACAAATTGTTACCGGCAAAAGCACAAACCCCGTTTTTTTCGAACTGAAAATCCGCCGGTAAGACCTGCAAATCCTTATCCCATTGGCAGCCGGGGCTGCTTAAACGCAGCGCGCCAATCTGTTTCAGGTGGTTGAACAGTGGAGAGTGGGCGGGAATATCGTGGTAGTCGTCGGCAAAACCTACGCGTACCCAAATCACCGGGATTTTGCGTACCCGGGCGTAAGCCGCAGCGGCATTGGTGTTGGCAATCAGATTTTGCGCTATCACCTGTTCACGGCAATGGTTTGCACGCCCTTTGGGGCCAATCAAATCGTCAATAAGATCGATAATAATCAGTGCGGCGGACATAGTGTCTCCAGAAACGAATCCTTTACCCCTTATGATAAAAGGCCAAATGTGATGTGTTACCGAGGAAGTGTTGCCGGATATGTCATCGGATGAGTGGCGGGACCACCCATCCGCGGGATTAGCGACGTTTTTAGACCAGCGTATCGAGCTGATAACGGTAGTCGTCGCCGTCAGGGACAAAGCTTAAACGGTGGGTAATACTCTGCGGGGCGTCTTCCGCATGGTGTGAGACAAACAACAACTGGGTTGCACCCTGGCCGATCAACACGTCGACAAAGCGGCGTACCAGTTGGCGATTGAGCGGATCCAGCCCTTGCAGCGGTTCGTCGAGGATCAGCAGTGCCGGGTGCTTGACCAGTGCGCGGGCAATCAATGCCAGCCGTTGCTGGCCCCAGGACAGGCTGTGGAACGGTGCCTCGCTGTTTGAGCCACCCAGCCCCAGCAGTGCCAGCCATTGGTCGGCCAATTGCCGCTGGCGATCGGATACCGCCTGATAAATGCCGATCGAGTCGAAGAAGCCGGAAAGGATGACCGTGCGTACGCTGGCGCTGACACGGTAGTCCAGGTGCAGGCTGCTGCTGACGTAGCCGATATGGCGTTTGATATCCCAAATGGTTTCCCCGCTGCCACGGCGGCGGCCGAACAGGGTGAGATCGTTACTGTAGCCCTGAGGATGATCGCCGGTGATCAGGCTGAGCAGGGTGGATTTACCGGCGCCGTTCGGGCCGACAATTTGCCAGTGCTCACCGGGATTAACCTGCCAGTCGAGATGATTGAGGATCGGTCGATCGTTATAACTGACCACCCCATCGCGCAGGATAATCAGTGGTTGGTCTGCCGGCAGCGTGGTTTTTTGCGCCGGATCTTCGGTTTCCGGCAATGACAGGCCATCCAGATTTTCACTGTGCGCCAGTTGTGCCACCAGCGCATCCGCCATCACTTGCTGCCGCGTTCCCTGGCTAGCCAGCGTGCAGTCTGCCAACACGCCGACCTGACGGATAAAGTCCGGTACCTCGTCAAAACGGTTGAGAACCAGCACCAGCGTATAGCCATGTCCAGAGAGGTTGCTCAGCAGTGCAGCCAATTGCGCGCGCGAATTGACGTCCAGTCCATCAAAAGGCTCATCGAGGATCAGCAAGTCGGGTTGCGGCATCAGCGCCCGGCACAGCAGGGTTTTACGTGTTTCGCCGGTAGAAAGGTATTTGAAACGGCGTGACAGCAGCGGGGTAATACCGAATTGCTCTGCCAGTTGCGCACAGCGGGCGGGGTCCCTGACTTCTTCCTGAATAATTTCGGCTACCGTGCGACCGGTGTCTTCTTCGCCGGGGCTGAGCAGGTCGGTATTGTTGCGTTGCCATTCGTCGCTGACCAGTTTTTGCAACTGTTCGAAAGAGATACGCACTGCATGGCTGAAATCGCTGCGACGCTCGCCGCTCAACAGCACCAGTTCATCGGCCAGTGCCCGTGCCAGTGCAGATTTGCCGCTGCCGTTAGCGCCGACAAAAGCCCAACTGTCGCCGGCCTGAATATCCAGCGCATCCAGCGTCAGGGTACGGGTATCGCTTAAGCGAAACGAACCTTGCGAAATGTGCAACGACGACATCACCTGTTCCTTTTTATGCAATTATTTTGTTTAGAAATAGGCGCATTGCGGGGGGATGTCAATCGGCAAAAATGCAACGTAACGTTGCGTTTAACACAACGTGGCGACAATCACCCGGTCGGCATTAAACATGGCGTACACCGCGCTGCCGGGGCGCAGTTTAAGCTGTTGCAACTCCGGATTGGTCACGGTGGCGCACAGGGTTTCACCCCCGGTCAGCGTAATCAGTACTTCGCTGTGATCGGCACCTGGCTGGATGCTGGCCACCACACCGGCCAGCGAGTTATCTGCCGCTCCGGCCAAAGACGGGTCGGTATTCAGCTTCACCCAGGGCGCTTTAATCAATGCCAGCACTTCCTTACCGGGCGAGAGCTGCAGCCGATCGGCACTCTGTTGGGTCAAAGCAGCACTGAGGCGGGTTTTGCCGTCGTTAAGTAAAATATCCAGGTGTTGCTGCACCTGCTGGTGATCGCGTTCGATCACGGTGCCGAAGAACTGGTTACGGGCACTGGTTTGCAGTGAAAAGCGGGAGATGGCCGCCAGCAGGCTGTCGAGCGGCAGGTTGTCCTGTTGCAACACGTCGAAGGCTTTTTGCTGGATTTGCCCCAGCAGATCGTAAAGCTGGATCAGCCGCTCACCGTAGTGGGTCACCTGAGCACCGCCACCGCCTTTGCCACCGGTGGCGCGTTCCACCACCGTTTGCTCCGCCAACTGGTTCATTTCGTTAATTGCATCCCAGGCGCTTTTATAGCTGATGCCTGCCAGTTTGGCCCCCTGGCTGATGGAGCCGGTGTGCCGGACCTGTTTAAGCAGCGCGATGCGGCGTGGATCGGCGAACAGTTTTTGCTGGAGTTTTAAAGTAAGAAGAATTTCGGCCTGCATAACGCGTCCTGTCGGCTGCAAAAACCTTATTGTCGCTGATTTGTGGGCAAAGCGCCAAATGGCACGTTTGGCCGGTTACAAATTTCACCCAGTCTCTAAAATAACCACGTTTTAGCGAGTGTTTTGGTTTAAAGTAAAGATTACGTGGCGGTGTTCATTACCGCTCAATGGGCAGTTAAGTGAGGCTACCATGTTGGAATTATTGGAAAGTTTGCTGTTCGCCGTAGTGATGGTGCCAATCGTCATGGCCATCATTCTCGGTTTGATCTACGGTTTGGGGGAAGTGTTCAACGTCTTCTCCAAAGTGGGTCATTCTAAAGAGAACCGCACCTAGTACCACCCCTTCTCTATACCCGCCGGTGTCGTTCGGCGGGTGTTTCTCAAGTTATCTCCCACTGTGCCGATAAACCGCATGACAAGCTTCTGCGTGACGTTATATTATTTTTTATATAACGAAGAATGATAATGCACGTTAACTTGCGGAGAAAACAATGAAACAGCAATGGACCAAGTGGGTCGGCGGTATTGTATTGGCGTCCGGTATGATCATGCAGGCTTCTGCGGCGGAGAAAGTCACCGTTTTTGCGGCGGCGTCGCTGACTAACGCGTTGCAGGACATCGCGACCCAGTATCAGAAAGGCAAGGATGTTCAGGTGGTTTCTTCTTTCGCCTCCTCTTCTACGCTGGCACGCCAGATTGAGCAGGGTGCTCCGGCCGATCTGTTTATCTCCGCCGATCAACAGTGGATGGATTATGCCATCGACAAACAGCAGATAGTTAAAGACACCCGCTATACCTTGCTGGGTAACGAGCTGGTGCTGATCGCGGCCAAAGATGCCAAACCGGCTAAAATCACGCTCGATAAGCAGACCGACTGGGCGAAATTGCTGAATGGCGGCCGTCTGTCAGTGGGCGATCCGGACCACGTGCCGGCCGGTATTTATGCCAAGGAAGCGCTGCAAAACCTGGGTGCCTGGACTGCACTGGAGCCAAAATTGGCGCGGGCCAACAACGTACGCAGCGCGATGGCGCTGGTGGAACGTGGTGAAGCTCCGCTGGGCATTGTTTATGGCTCGGACGCGGTAGCCAGTGATAAAGTCAGCGTGGTGGCGATCTTCCCGGAAGACAGTCACAAACCGGTTGAATACCCGATGGCCATTGTGAAAGGTCATCAAACACCGGCCGTCAGCGCGTTCTACAGCTACCTGAAGAGCCCGGAAGCGGCTGCCATTTTCAAACAGTATGGATTCTCCCCGCGTAAATGATTTTGAGTGAGTACGAGTGGCAGGCGGTTGAGCTGAGCCTGAAAGTGTCCGCCCTGGCGGTGGTGTGCAGCTTACCCTTTGGCATTCTGATGGCCTGGGTGTTGGTGCGCTGCCGCTTCCCCGGCAAGTCGCTGCTGGACAGCATTATTCACCTGCCGCTGGTACTGCCGCCGGTGGTGGTCGGCTATATATTGCTGATCGCCATGGGGCGGCGCGGCGTGATCGGCGAATGGCTGTATGACTGGTTCGGTTTCAGCTTCAGTTTTAGCTGGCGCGGCGCGGCATTGGCTTCCGCAGTGGTGGCGTTCCCGCTGATGGTTCGTGCCATCCAGTTGGCGCTGGAGGCGGTAGATACCCGCCTGGAGCAGGCTGCCCGTACCCTGGGGGCCAACCCGTGGCGGGTGTTTTTCACCATCACGCTACCGCTGTCGTTACCCGGTGTGATTGTCGGTGTGGTGCTGGCCTTTGCCCGTTCGCTGGGCGAGTTCGGTGCCACCATTACCTTTGTTTCCAATATTCCCGGCGAGACGCGCACCATCCCGCTGGCGATGTATACCCTGATTGAAACGCCGGGGGCAGAAGCCGCCGCAGCGCGCCTGTGCGTGATTGCCATTGTGCTGTCTCTGGTTTCACTGATGGTTTCCGAGTGGCTGGCCCGCTGGGGCCGTAAACGGATGGGCGTGTAAATGCTGGAGCTGGATTTTAGCCAACGCCTTGGCGATCTTAACCTTAAGGTGTGCGCCGATCTGCCCGCTCAGGGCATCACCGCTATATTTGGTCTGTCTGGGGCCGGTAAAACCTCATTAATCAACGCTATCGGCGGCCTGACGCCTTTGCAACAGGGCCGAATTGTCCTCAACGGCCGTACGCTGGTGGATACCGATCGCGGCCTGTGCTTGCCGCCGGAAAAACGTCGTATTGGTTATGTGTTTCAGGATGCGCGCCTGTTCCCGCATTATCGGGTGCGAGGCAACCTGCAGTACGGCATGGCGGCTGGCATGCGAGCCCAATTCGACAATATTGTTGAACTGCTGGGTATCGGCCCGTTGCTTAATCGCCTGCCGTTGACGCTGTCTGGCGGTGAGAAACAGCGGGTGGCGATTGGCCGTGCCTTGTTGACCGCGCCGGAACTGTTGTTGATGGACGAACCTCTGGCGTCGCTGGACTTGCCGCGCAAGCGCGAGCTGTTGCCTTACCTGGAGCGGCTGGCACAGGACGTCAACACGCCGATCCTCTACGTTAGCCACAGCATGGATGAAATCCTGCGCCTGGCGGAGCAGGTCATGGTGCTGGATAACGGCCAGGTACGGGCATTTGGTGGGCTGGAAGAAGTGTGGGCCAGCAGCGCGCTGCGGCCCTGGTTGCAGCGTGAGGATCAGAGCAGCGTGTTACGTGTCAGCGTGATTGAACACCATACGCGCTATGCGATGACGGCGCTGGCGTTGGGTGACCAACGGCTGTGGGTCAGCGGTGTCGATGCCCCACTGGGCGCCCAACTGCGTATCCGCATCAATGCCGCCGATGTCTCGCTGATATTACAACCGCCGGTTAACAGCAGTATCCGTAACATTTTGCCGGCCAAGGTGAGCGAGTGTCTGGAGGTTGACGGGCAGGTAGAGGTGAAGCTGGCGGTGGGGGAAAGCATACTCTGGGCGCGTATTACGCCGTGGGCGCGTGACGAACTGGCGATCCGACCGGGGCAGTGGTTGTATGCGCAGGTCAAAAGCGTGTCGATCAGCCGCGAGGCGCGTTGAATAGCGCCCTCCCAGTGGGGGAGGGCAATAGTATTACTGGCCCAGCACGCGGGTGCGGATCACCTCGGCAATGCCTGGCTGCAGGTGATCGGCGATCACCAAATCGGCGCGTTGCTTGATGGCGTCATCGGCGTTGCCCATCGCTACACCCAGACCTACCGCTTCCAGCATGCTGAGATCGTTGTAGTTATCCCCGAAGGCCACCACCTGATCCATACTCAAGCCCTGAGACTCCACCCATTGTTGCAGGCGTTTCCCTTTGCTGTTGCCGCCTTTGGCGATGTCGACCTGATCGTGCCACGACCATTCACAGGCCAGTCCGAGTTCCTTTTCCACCGTTTCGGCGAAGCTGCGCAGCGCGGGGATATCGGCGTGCGAGGTGGCGAACTTCCAGATCGACTTCGCTTCGTCGGCGGCCTGAACCAGGCTGTTGACCTGCAGCAAGGTTGGGCGCTGTGCCGGCGGCAGGGTTTCTGCCCAGGCCAATGAACGGGTGACGTGGCCGCTCGCATCCTGATACAGCATGGCGTCGTCTACGTACATCAGGCCATGAATGTCGCTTTGTTTCAGCATCTGCAGCACCAGCTTGGCCTGATCTTTTTCCAGCGGATCGGCGGCCAGCACTTTCTTCTGCTGGAAGTCATACAGATAGGTGCCGTTACAGCAGATTGCCGGGGTATCTATCTCCAGCGCCTGATAGAACGGGTGGATCGCCACATGATGGCGACCGGTGACCACCACCACTTTGATACCGGCGGCGCGTGCCTGGGCCAGGGCAGCCAGCGACTGCGGTAAAATGCGTTTTTGGTTGTCCAGCAAGGTGCCATCCAAATCGAGGGCAATGACGCGGTAGCTCATAGGGATCTCATTATAGTTAGCAACAAAATTAAACCGATGGTACACCGGATAAGCAACGGATAAAACCGCACAGATTTCATCTGCATCGCGGGGTTGTTATGTCACAGTGGTGAGGTAAGCTAGGGGAAACCGAAAAACCTGAAACCGGTTTCTCTTTTACCCTATTCAAGGAGAATTCATGAAGCAAATCGTTTATGTCGCCAGCCCGGAAAGCCAGCAAATTCACGTGTGGCAGTTAAGCGACACGGGGGCGTTAACACTGCTGCAGAGCGTTGAAGCGCCGGGCCAGGTCCAACCGATGGCGATCCACCCGGACAGAACGCATCTGTACGTCGGTGTGCGTCCGGCTTTCGGCATTGTCAGCTACCGCATTGAGGCGGATGGCACACTGCAACAGGCCGGTATGGCGCCGCTGCCAGGCAGCCCAACCCATATTTCTACCGATTTGCAGGGGCGTTATCTGTTCTCCGCTTCTTACAGCGGCAACTGCGCCAGCGTCAGCCCGATCGGCCATGATGGCGTAGTGGTCGCGCCTATCCAGCAGATCGACGGCTTGACCGCGCCGCACTCGGCCAATATCGACCCGACCAATCAGCTGTTGCTGGTGCCTTGCCTGAAAGAAGATCGCATCCGCCTGTTTAATCTGGACTTGCAAGGCGAACTGACGCCACACAGCCAGGAAGCCGTGGCGACCGCTAGCGGTGCCGGTCCGCGTCATATGGCGTTCCACCATAACGACAAATATGCTTACTGCGTGAACGAGCTGGATGGCACGGTAGACGTGTTAGCCATCAGCGAAAACGGCGGTAAATATACCCTGGTGCAAACGCTGGACATCATGCCGGCCGATTTCAACGGCACCCGCTGGGCGGCGGATATCCACATCACGCCGAACGGCCGTTTCCTGTACACCAGTGACCGCACCGCCAGCATCCTGACTATTTTCAGCGTGTCCGAGGACGGTAGCAGCCTGTCAGTGGTCGGCTACCATCCGACCGAAGAGCAGCCGCGTGGCTTCAATATCGACCACAGCGGTCGCTTCGTGATTTCGTCCGGCCAGAAGTCCGATCATATCGGGGTATACGAGATTGATCAGGCCAGCGGCAAGTTGACCACGCTGGCAAGGTACCCGGTAGGTAAGGGCCCGATGTGGGTAAGCATCCTGGCTAAGTAAAACCTGGGGCGAAGACATTCGCCCCTTTTTTTGCCAAAAAATCAGCTGTACTTCACCGTCAGCGTGGCACTGCCGAGGCTATGGAAGTGCACGTTAAAACCGACCAGCGCGCCGCTGGAGCCTTCATCCACCTCGATGCTTTCCACGTCCAGCGCATGCACTGTGAAGTGATAGCGGTGACTTTCGCCCTGCGGTGGGGCCGCGCCGCCGTAACCGGCGGAACCAAAATCGGTACGGGTCTGGATAGCACCGGCCGGTAAACCCCCTTTGCCGGAGCCGGCGCCAGCGGGCAGTTCGCGCGTTGCCGCCGGAATATTGGCTACCACCCAGTGCCACCAGCCGGAGCCGGTTGGGGCATCGGGATCGTAAACCGAAATCACGAAGCTTTTAGTGCCCTCCGGTACGCCATCCCATGCCAGGTGCGGCGACAGGTTATCGCCGTGATAGCCCATGCCGTTAAACACCTGACGTTCCGGCATTTTTGCGCCGTCTTGCAACTCATTGCTGTACAAACGAAAAGTCATGGTGACTCCCTGTTGTCGGTAAAAGCAGAGCCTTAAGCTAGACTGTTTTGCCGGAACAACACAAGCAGCATTGTACCTCGCCAGTCGCCTCACCTATGAGTTACCATAATTAACCGCGAGGCTACATTCGCGAAATCAATCATTCACAGCTCGATATAAAGTAACCATGATTTCATTAAAAAAACGCACGCCGTGGTTTGGCTGGCTGCGCCGCTGGGCCAAGGGCATCAAGCGCGACATTTATGCACTCTGGCTGGCAGCCCGTGACCGGCGCACGCCCTGGTTTGCCAAATTGGTCGCTCTGCTGGTCGCGGGCTACGCAGTATCACCGATAGATCTGATCCCGGACTTTATCCCGGTGCTGGGCTATCTGGATGATGTGATCATCGTGCCGCTGGGCATCATGCTGGCAGTGTGGCTGATCCCCAAACCGCTGATGGCGGAGTTTCGGGAGAAAGCGCAGCGGCGCATCGATAATCCTACCGGCCGTATGGCCGCGGTGATGATTATTCTGCTGTGGGTGGGGTGTCTGGTGTTGCTGGCCCGTTATCTGGACCAGCATTGGTGATCGATTACTGTACCGCGGCCGTCACTGCGTCGGTCAAGCGGCTGAGCTGTTCAGGTTCAATGATGTACGGCGGCATTAAATAAATCAGTTTGCCGAAGGGCCGGATCCACACGCCACGCTCGACAAAGCCACGCTGTAGCTGCGCCACGTCGACAGATTCACGCATTTCCACCACGCCAATCGCCCCCAGCACCCGCACATCCGCCACTTTTGGCAGCGCCTTCAGCGGCAATAACTGCTGTTTCAATTGGCTTTCGATAGCGGCGACCTGCTGCTGCCAGCGGTTTTCTGCCAACAGTGACAGGCTGGCGTTGGCCACTGCGCAGGCCAGCGGGTTGCCCATAAAGGTAGGCCCGTGCATAAAGCAGCCCGCAGCGCCGTTGCTGATGGTCTCCGCCACGTGACGGGTGGTCAGGGTGGCGGACAGCGTCATATAGCCGCCGGTCAGCGCTTTACCCAGGCACAGGATATCCGGCACCACGTCAGCATGTTCACAGGCGAACAGCTTGCCGGTGCGGCCGAAACCGGTGGCGATTTCATCGGCAATCAACAGCACCTGATGGCGGTCACACAGTTCACGCACCCGCTTGAGATAGGCCGGATGGTAAATGCGCATGCCACCGGCACCCTGAACCACCGGTTCGAGGATCACTGCCGCCACTTCCCCGGCATGCTGTTCCAGCAGGGCGGCAAACGGCGCGATATCATTTTCATCCCAGACCTGATCGAAACCGCACTGCGGCGCGGTAGCGAACAGGTGTGGTGCCAGATAACCCTGATACAGGCTGTGCATTGAGTTGTCCGGATCGCACACCGACATCGCACCGAAGGTATCGCCATGATAGCCGTGACGCAGGGTCAAAATGCGTTGCCGCCGTTCCCCGCGCGCCTGCCAGTATTGCAGCGCCATCTTCAGCGACACCTCCACCGCCACCGAGCCGGAATCCGCCAGGAACACGCATTGCAATGCTTCCGGCGTCATGGCCACCAGGCTGCGGCACAGGGCAATAGCCGCAGGATGGGTAATGCCGCCGAACATCACGTGCGACATTTTTTCCAGCTGTTGCGTGGCAGCCAGGTTCAGCTGCGGGTGGTTATAGCCGTGAATGGCTGCCCACCAGGAAGACATCCCATCAACCAGGCGTCGGCCATCGGCCAACTGCAGTTCAACGCCGCTGGCGGCCTCTACCGGGTAACAGGGCAGTGGGTGACTCATTGAAGTGTAAGGGTGCCAGATATGGCGCTGGTCGAATTCAAGGTCGGAGGCAGTGACAGACATACTTGTAAACCAAATGATGTGCGTAATGGTTGACAGTATATCCACAATATCTAAACTGACGACACTTTTTTCATTTTTGGAGACGCCGTGATGGCCGATCGCATTCACTGGACAGTGGGTCTTGCCCAGACCCTGTTTGATAAACCCCTGCTTGAACTGTTGTTTGAAGCCCAGACGGTTCATCGCCAGCACTTTGACCCGCGTCAGGTGCAGGTGAGCACGCTGTTATCAATCAAGACCGGCGCCTGTCCGGAAGACTGCAAGTACTGTCCGCAAAGTTCGCGCTACAAAACCGGCCTGGAGTCGGAGCGGCTGATGCAGGTGGAGCAGGTGCTGGAATCGGCGCGTAAGGCCAAGGCGAATGGATCGACCCGTTTCTGTATGGGAGCGGCGTGGAAAAACCCGCACGAGCGCGATATGCCTTACCTGCAGCAGATGGTGCAGGGAGTAAAGGCGATGGGCATGGAAACCTGTATGACGCTGGGCACGCTGGATGGTACGCAGGCGGAACGGCTGGCGGATGCCGGGCTGGATTACTACAACCATAACCTGGACACCTCGCCGGAATTCTACGGCAACATCATCACCACCCGCAGCTATCAGGAACGTCTGGACACCCTGGGCAAGGTGCGCGGCGCGGGCATTAAAGTCTGTTCCGGCGGCATTGTCGGGCTGGGTGAAACGGTGCGTGACCGCGCGGGGCTGCTGGTGCAGTTGGCTAATTTGCCGACGCCGCCGGAGAGCGTGCCGATCAACATGTTGGTGAAGGTCAAGGGAACACCGCTGGCGGATAACGAAGACGTCGACCCGTTTGATTTCATCCGCACCATAGCGGTGGCGCGCATTATGATGCCGGCCTCTTACGTGCGTCTTTCTGCCGGTCGTGAGCAGATGAACGAGCAGACTCAGGCGATGTGCTTTATGGCCGGTGCCAACTCTATCTTCTATGGCTGCAAGCTGCTGACGACGCCAAACCCGGAAGAAGACAAAGACCTGCAACTGTTCCGCAAACTGGGCCTGAACCCGCAGCAGACCGAAACCGAGCACGGCGACAATCAGCAGCAACAGGCGCTGGCTGCACAGCTGATGCAGGCCGATACCGCTGAGTTTTACAACGCGGCACTGTAATGAGCTGGCAACAACGCATTGAACAGGCGCTGGAGGAGCGGCAGCAGAGCGCCGCTTACCGCCGTCGTCAGGTGAACCAGGGCGGCAATGGCCGCCATATCCAGCTTAACAACGAGCATTACCTGAATTTCTCTGGCAATGACTACCTGGGCCTGAGCCAGGATGCGCGGGTGATCGCCGCCTGGCAGCAGGGAGCGCAGCAGTATGGTGTCGGCAGTGGTGGTTCTGGCCACGTTACCGGATTTTGTAGCGCACATCAGGTGCTGGAGCAGCAACTGGCGGACTGGCTGGGCTACCCGCGTGCGCTGCTGTTTATTTCCGGCTATGCCGCCAATCAGGCGCTGCTGGCAGCCCTGATGCAGGCAGAGGATCGCATTTTAGCCGACCGGCTTAGCCATGCCTCTTTGCTGGAGGCCGCCGCCCACTCTCCGGCTCAGTTACGTCGTTTTCGCCATAATCAGCCGCAGTCGCTGGCTGGCCTGTTGGCAAAACCCTGCACTGGCCAGATGTTGGCGGTGACCGAAGGGGTCTTCAGCATGGACGGCGACAGTGCGCCGCTGGCGGAACTGCATCGTTTGACCCGCGAGGCCGGTGCCTGGCTGATGGTTGATGACGCGCACGGTATCGGTGTTCATGGCGAACAGGGACGCGGCAGTTGCTGGCAGCAGGGCGTCCGGCCCGAACTGCTGGTGGCCACCTTTGGCAAAGCCTTTGGCCTCAGCGGTGCGGCGGTGCTGTGTGATGAGTCCACGGCCGAATATCTGCTGCAGTTTGCCCGCCATCTGATTTACAGCACAGCAATGCCACCGGCACAGGCCTGCGCATTGCAGGCGGCGTTGCATTGCATTCAACAGGGCGACGAATTGCGTGCCCGGCTGCAGGATAACATTCAGCGTTTCCGCCAGGGGGCAGCCCAGCTGTCGCTCAGCCTGACGGAGTCGGTTACCGCCATACAGCCTTTGCTGGTGGGGGATAACCAGCGAGCGCTCGATCTGGCGCAAAGTCTGCGCGAACAGGGGCTGTGGGTGAGCGCTATTCGTCCGCCAACGGTACCCCCGGGCGGGGCGCGTCTGCGTATTACCCTGACGGCGGCGCATCAGCCGCAGGATATCGATCGTCTGCTGGAGGTATTGCATGACGTCAGCGTTTGAATCGGTCAATAAGCAAGCGGTAGCCTCGGCCTTCAGTCGGGCGGCAGGCAGCTATGACGCGGCGGCGGTGCTGCAACGTGATGTTGGTGAGCGCTTGTTGGGGATCGGGCTGGCACACAGTGGCGAACAACTGCTTGATGCAGGCTGTGGCACTGGCCACTTTAGCCGTCGCTGGCGCGAACTTGGCAAGCAGGTCACGGCGCTCGATCTGGCACCGGGCATGCTGGCCTTCGCCCGCCAGCAACAGGCGGCAGATCTTTACCTGCTGGGGGATATCGAAAATATCCCCTTACCCGACGCTGCCGTGGATATCTGTTTCAGCAGCCTGGTGGTGCAATGGTGCAGTGATTTACCACGGGCACTGGCGGAGCTCTACCGGGTCACCCGGCCCGGCGGTGTGATCCTGTTTTCTACCCTGGCGGAAGGATCGCTGGGCGAACTGGGCGATGCCTGGCAGCAGGTAGACGGCGAACGCCATGTGAACGATTTTCTGCCACTGGAACAAATTGGCGCAGCCTGCGCCGGTTACCGTCACGGTCTGGAGGCGGAGTGGCAAACCCTGAATTACCCGGACGTGATGGCGTTGATGCGATCGCTAAAGGGGATCGGCGCGACCCATTTGCATCAGGGACGCGAGGCAGGCCTGCTGTCCCGTCGGCGGCTCGCCGCTTTACAGGCGGCTTATCCCTGCGATCGCGGGCAGTTCCCGCTCAGTTATCATCTGGTTTATGGAGTGATTTATCGTGATTAAGCGTTGGTTTGTCACCGGCACCGATACCGAAGTGGGCAAAACCGTGGCCAGCAGCGCCTTGTTGCAGGCCGCTAATCTGGCGGGTTACCGCACCGCCGGTTACAAACCGGTGGCTTCCGGCAGTGAGATGACCGCCGAGGGGCTGCGTAACGGTGACGCGCTGGCGTTGCAGGCGAACAGCGCGGTGGCGCTGAACTACCAGCAAGTAAACCCTTATGTTTTCGCCGAACCGACCTCACCGCACATTGTCAGCGCCGACGAAGGGCGGCCAATCGAACTGGCGCAGCTTTCCGCCGGGTTACGCCATTTGGAGCAACGTGCCGACTGGGTGTTGATCGAGGGGGCGGGGGGCTGGTTTACGCCCCTTTCTGAGCAGCATACCTTTGCCGATTGGGTGCAGCAGGAGCAACTGCCGGTGATTTTGGTGGTGGGCATCAAGCTGGGGTGTATTAACCATGCGCTGCTGACCGCGCAGGCGATCCAACAGGCGGGGTTGTCGTTGGTAGGCTGGGTCGCCAACGACGTCAGTGCGCCGGGCCGTCGCCATCAGGAATATCTGACCACGCTGCGCCGTATGCTGCCAGCGCCATTGCTGGGAGAGATCCCCCATCTGGCCGAACCCGAACGGCAGGTTTTGGGGCACTATCTGGATTTGAGCGTTTTACCCCATTGAGCGTTAAGCCTTCCGTCCACGGATCCACCGTGGACGGAGAAAAGCTGACTTACCGTTTTACATGGCGGTGATGCAGGCATTATCGAAGTAAAGCACCCCTTTTTTCGCTAAAGCATACAAATTGAAAGACAAGATGACATGGGTTGCCCAAACCGGCACTTTTCGTCGGTTGGCGTTAAAACGGTATTCCTTAAACTCGGCATAATCACTGGCATTGAGAGTCCCATCCCAGGCGGCCACATCTGATTTGGCGATGATCGATACGCCGTTGCTTTCCACCTCCTGAATACAGGCATAGCTCAACGTGGCGAATAAATTGCCGGAGCCGCCATTCAGCGTTTTCAGGGTAAAACAGGCGCCCAATTGTTCATATTGCGATACCGGAACAACCACCCGCACACCGGCACTAGAGTTGGTATTCCCCAGTTTGGTCACTTTTAGCGCATTGCTGCCGTTAACGCCCGCACCGGATTCAATAGCGAGGGTAATGGCGTCTGAGGTGAAGGGATTGCTGACGTTGCCACCGGAAACCTCCCAACCTATCGGCTTGGTAGTAAATGAGAAATTGCCGTCTTTGAGCTTGTTATTATTGGCGGTGGTCAAAGTCTGAATACCTTTGCCTCCACCACCGCCATCGAGCCGGCTATTTTTAATCACAAAGTCACCGGTACCGCCAAAATAACGGCCGGTCGCGGTTCTTACTCCATAGAACTTAACGTTGTCTACGATAATTCCGCTACTGCCTGCTTGTGCGTGGAACAGATAGTCTTGCGTCAGAGTGGCTTCCAGCGTAACGATTTCTCCACCTTGAATAAGTAATGACGCGTTTTGATTATCGCTACAACGGAAGGGAATATCAGTGAGTGGGCTATTTTCATTACCGAATTCGATATGACAGCCATGGGACTCAATGCTTCCGGCCCCGACGTTGGCAATGGCACCTGCATAATCTATTGATGTGCCAAAGAAGCGAAATGCGCCATTTTTATTTCTGTTTCTGATTGCTAGTCCCTGTGAGTTGCCGAGAGTACCGCCAAAGAAATTGATCCCCTCACCGAAGTTTTTAGCCTCAGTATCTGCGAGTGGCATATGGAGACATTCAAAGCAGCGAATCACCTCGCAGGCATAATAGTGTGCGATGTAGGCATTGGTACTAAAATACATACCGTAATAAAAACCGGAAATATAAACATTATTGACGGAAAAATTACCCAAAGAGCCTTGAGGCGAATGGAAGCGAATACCATCAATATAGTTATACTTAGTCTCAGTCTCAGTACTTGATGTTTTAACTGTAGCGCCAATTCCTCTGACGGTGAAGTCTTTCAAAACAGGTGCTGGTCGAATAGGGACGTTGCTATCCAAGGCCGCGCTAGTGGTATAGCAGCGCAGGAAGTAGTTGTGGTCGTTTTCAGTCCCGTTGGGGATATTGGTGGTGATATTTACACCGTTGCCGTCAATATAAACGAAGCCGACATCGATATCGGTCTTGGGGGCGGTCCACACCTCAAAGGGGGCGGTGAACTTTACAATAGCCGGTCTTTTTAATGTACCTGTAATGAAGGTTTGAGCCTTGATAAGTTCATCGCGTGATTTGACGTAAATGCCTGCTACGTCGAGTCGCTCTTTCAAGGTCCAGGTTTTATCAAGCAGATCGCTATATTGAATAAATCCTGCATTGTTATCGGCCATGGTCTATCCCTCAATTCAAGTTAATCGGATGTGAAAACCCGTTGAATATGGAGGGAGCGTTTGGTCATTTCCAACAAACGGAGCTCTGTCTTCGCTGATACAACACAAGGAGCAATGAGTGGTACGGTGCTCAAGGCGTTGGTATGAGATAAGCCATGAGAGCGGGGTGCAATACTTTGCACCCCTGCCAGTCACACTGCCAGATAGGCATTAATCAACTCCTCGTCCAACTGTTCCAGCGTACCATCGGCTACGCTGCGCCCCTGGTCCATCAGGCAAAAACGGTCTGCTACCCGACGAACAAACGGCAGCTTGTGCTCCACCAGCAGGATAGTCATGCCCAGCTCGCGGTTAAGTTTGCGGATCACGTTGCCGATATCGGCAGCGATGGTGGGCTGCACGCCGTTGGTGGGTTCATCGAGGATCAGCAATTCCGGCTCCAGTACCAGGGCGCGACCAATCGCCAGTTGCTGCTGTTCACCGTCGCCTAAATCGCCGGCCCGGCGGCTGCGCATTTCTCGCAGGTTGGGGAACAGGCTGTAAATCAAGGGGGGAATGCGGCGAGTCCTGTCGCGACCGGCCATTAGCGCTACCTGTAAGTTTTCCTCGACGCTGAGCTGTGAAAAGATTTGTCGCCCTTGCGGCACGTAGCTGATCCCCAGGGCCGTGCGGCTTTCCACTGGCTGCTGGAGCAGGCTTTGCGGTGGTTCGTCCGCCAACTGCCAGGTCATGCTGCCACTGACTACCGGCAAATGGCCCATAATGCAGTTCACCAGCGTGGTTTTGCCCACGCCGTTACGGCCGATAAGCACCGTGCACTGGCCGCGTGGCAGCTCCAGATTGATGTCCCACAGGGTATGGGTTTGCCCGTAAAACTGATTTACTGACCTTAAACTCAACATCCGGCATTCTCCTCAAAGACCCGTATTCCACTCGTGGATGTACGCCCGTCGGGGCGCTGGCGTAACGCGGCTTTATTTAACAAACCGCATCGATCTTACCTGGCGGCGCCCAATAGCGACCGGTGCAGGTACGGCAATCGAACCTCTACTTCCCTGTGCTATCCACTCCTTGCTGCAGTTTCCGCATCAGCGGTTTCTTTCCCGAGTGTCGTAATGTCCAGAACAAAATGCTGAATGACTACCTTTAACGAGGTAGTTTAGGTTCAGGTAAAGCCAATGCTATATAGGTGAAAATGGCAGTTACTGTGAATTTTTTAGCGCCATCTTGTCTTTATCCGGCAAAGGTCGGTGGTTTTACATCAGTATTACGCTTAAGTAATGGCGGAAAACTCTGCCATTACAACCCGGATATTTATCCCGACCGTACTTTTGCCGTGGAAGGGTAATGCAACCCTTGGGCCAACTTTATTAAAGCGTTAAAAAAGGGATTGTTATTGTCTTGTTAACGGTTTTCCGGGGCAGGACGGACCTGGCGGGCCGAGTGAAAATAAGGGGGAAAGTTAACGCGGACGATTTTTGCACTCTTCCAGTGCTGCGAAGAAAGGTTATGGTGCAAACTATTTCGCCGGTTGTAGCAAGATGTAACCGATGATAGCAACAATGAGATAAATCCGTTTTTGGCAATGGGCCTTTTTAGCATTAATCGGCATAACAAAAGCGATATTATTGTGAAAAAATAACTAAAAAAGCCCTCTTGGCGAACAGAAACGGCAAAAAGCGTTCTTTCTGCAACTCCCGGCCGGGGCGGGGCGGTGAGAGTTATCCACTATTCCTGTGGATAACCTTGTGCATTAGATTTAGAAAACCGGTTTAAAGCGAGAGCGGACGCGGGTTCTGTTCGCTTTGTCCGCAATCTCGTCTTTTTTATAAAATCATTAATTATCAATAAATTAACTAAAATCAAGCGGCTAATGTATTGATGAAGTCTCTATGTATGATTTTTGGCCGCAGTGCTATCAATAAGTTAATTCGTGACGGATTTTGGGGATAAATCTGTTATTGACAATAAAAATGTCACGCGGCTGTAACCCTGACGGTGCATTCGGCCTGGTTTGGCGCACGCTGAAGCAACGAATCGCTTGAAGCTGGTTTTATATCCAGTATCATAGTGACTGGCGAAAATCGCCGGGGCTTTCCATAATTAGAGGCCATTCATCGAGCATTAGCTCTATGGCCGCCTGAGCGCGCACATCTCCAGGTAGGGGCGCTGCATGCTGCGCCCGCTCACTACGACAGCCGGTAGCAACGCGGCAATTTGAAAGACGAAGGGTATATGAGTAAAGTTTTCAAACTGCATTCCGATTTCAAACCGGCCGGCGATCAGCCGCAAGCCATCAGCAAGCTGGAAGAGGGCCTGGAAAACGGTCTGGCCCACCAGACGCTGTTGGGCGTTACCGGTTCGGGCAAGACATTTACCGTCGCCAATGTGATCGCCGATCTAAACCGGCCGACCATGGTGCTGGCACCTAACAAAACGCTGGCGGCGCAGCTGTACGGCGAGATGAAAGAGTTCTTTCCCGAGAATGCGGTCGAGTATTTTGTTTCTTACTACGACTACTATCAGCCGGAAGCCTACGTCCCCAGTTCCGACACCTTTATTGAAAAAGATGCTTCGGTGAACGAACACATCGAGCAGATGCGCCTTTCCGCGACTAAAGCGCTGCTGGAACGCCGCGATGTGATCGTGGTGGCGTCGGTGTCGGCGATCTACGGCCTGGGCGATCCCGATCTCTATCTGAAGATGATGCTGCACCTGACCAAGGGGATGATCATCGATCAGCGTTCGATCCTGCGTCGTTTGGCGGAGCTGCAATATGCCCGCAACGATCAGGCCTTCCAGCGCGCGACCTTCCGCGTGCGCGGCGAGGTGATCGACATCTTCCCGGCGGAGTCAGACGAGTTGGCGTTGCGTATCGAGCTGTTTGATGAAGAAGTCGAGCGGCTTTCGCTGTTTGATCCTTTGACCGGCCAGATCGAACAGGTGGTCCAGCGTTTTACCATTTACCCGAAGTCGCACTACGTGACGCCGCGTGAGCGGATCCTGCAGGCGATGGAAGAGATCAAGGTGGATCTGGCCGAGCGGCGCAAGGTGTTGCTGGCCAACAACAAGCTGCTGGAAGAACAGCGCCTGACGCAACGTACCCAGTTTGATCTGGAGATGATGAACGAATTGGGTTACTGCTCCGGCATTGAAAACTACTCGCGCTACCTGTCCGGGCGTGGAGAAGGCGAGCCACCGCCAACGCTGTTTGATTATTTACCGGCGGATGGCCTGCTGGTGGTCGATGAATCTCACGTGACCATTCCGCAAATCGGCGGCATGTACAAGGGGGACCGTTCGCGCAAGGAAACGCTGGTGGAATACGGTTTCCGCCTGCCGTCAGCGCTGGACAACCGCCCGATGCGTTTTGAAGAGTTCGAAGCGCTGGCGCCGCAGACCATTTATGTGTCCGCCACGCCGGGCAAATATGAGCTGGAGAAGTCCGGCGACGATATTATCGATCAGGTGGTGCGGCCTACCGGGCTGCTGGATCCGCAAATAGAAGTGCGGCCAGTGACAACTCAGGTGGATGACCTGCTTTCCGAAATCCGCAAGCGGGTGGCGGTCAACGAGCGGGTGCTGGTTACCACCCTGACCAAACGCATGGCAGAAGACCTGACCGAATACCTGGAAGAGCACGGCGAGCGTGTGCGCTATCTGCATTCGGACATCGATACTGTGGAACGGGTCGAAATCATTCGTGACCTGCGCCTGGGCGAGTTTGACGTGCTGGTGGGCATCAACCTGTTGCGTGAGGGGTTGGACATGCCTGAGGTGTCGCTGGTGGCGATCCTGGACGCGGATAAAGAAGGCTTCCTGCGTTCCGAACGTTCGTTAATCCAGACCATCGGCCGTGCGGCGCGTAACCTCAACGGTAAAGCGATCCTCTACGGTGACAGAATTACCGACTCGATGGCCAGGGCGATTAGCGAGACCGAACGGCGCCGCGCCAAACAGCAGGCGTTCAACGAAGAAAATGGCATTGTGCCGCAGGGCCTGAACAAGAAAATTTCCGATATTCTGCAGTTGGGCAAACCGGGTAACCGTGGCAAGGGTCGAGGCAAGGGCAAGGCGGCAGAAAACGCGGCACAGTACCAACACCTCACGCCAAAAGCGCTGGATCAAAAAATCCGCGAGCTGGAAGCGCAGATGTATACACACGCCCAGAACCTGGAGTTCGAGCAGGCGGCGGGCTTGCGCGATGAGATCCACCAGTTGCGTGAGCAGTTTATCGCGATTTCATGACCGGTTGGCACGCCGCAGAGTGCGGCGCTGCCAAACATAAAATCCTTGTCGCCTCCGCCAAAGCTGATTATGGTGTGCGGCCAATTGACTATTACGAGCCGCAGACCATGACCGAACACCAGTCCAAAGACCCGATGCACGGCGTCACTCTGGAACAACTTTTGAATAAACTGGTGGAGAACTACGGCTGGTCAGGGCTGGCCGAACGCATTCGCATCAACTGCTTCAGCAGCGATCCCAGCATCAAGTCCAGCCTTAAGTTTCTGCGCCGCACGCCGTGGGCACGCAAGCAGGTGGAAGATCTTTATATCGATATGGTCGATAAGGCCGCCAGCGATAATCCATGGCTGCGTGGCGGCGAGTAACGCTTTAGCCGCGAGCGCCTAACTCGATCAAAGCCTGATCCAGCGCCTGACGCAGCAACTGACGGTCGTGACGGTAAGGGACATCCGTCGCTTCCAGCGGTTGTTTAATCACCACCCGATCCTGTACTTCATGGGTATCTACCGCCGGGCCAACAATCAACGCGTCGATCATCTGACGGCCAATTTTCTCTTCCATCAGCTCCAGCTTGTTCTTTAGCGTCAGGGCAGCCGCAGCAACGCTCAGTTCGCGGCCCAGATTGCCGATATAAATCATATTGGCGCTGCTGCGACGTAACGCCTGTGTAAGGTCATCCAGCAGCAGCAGTGGCATCAGGCTGGTCAGGAAGCTGCCTGGCCCGATCAGGATCACATCGGCCTGTGCGATGGCGTCCAGCGCCTCTCGCGTGGCGTGGACGTGCGGTGACAGCATCAGTTCCTGCGGCATATCGGTCAGTTGATCGACATTTACTTCACCGTAAACATGGTTGCCTTCATGGTCATGCGCCATCAGATCCACCGGTTGCTCGGACATCGGGATCAACGCCGCGTCCACCTTCAGCAAGCTGCGTACCAGATTGATCGCCTCCAGTGGACGTACACTGAGGTGATCCAACGCCTTCAGCATCAGGTTGCCGAGGTTATGCCCCGAGAGTTCGCCATTGCCGCTAAAGCGGTACTCGAACATCGCGGAGGCTACGCTCGGTTCGGTAATCAGCTGATTCAGGCAGTTACGGGTATCGCCCCAGGCAATGCCGCCTTCTGAACGGCGGATACGGCCAGTGGAACCGCCGTTGTCGGTGGTGGTGACAATACCGGTTAAACGGGATCCTAAAGACGACAGGGAAGACATCACGCGGCCAAGACCATGACCACCACCTAATGCCACCACCCGATCGAGATCGGCCAGGGTACGATTACGCATAAATTTCCTTACAAAGGGGCTTAACTGCCCGC
This sequence comes from Serratia myotis, assembly GCF_027474885.1. NCBI lineage: Bacteria > Pseudomonadati > Pseudomonadota > Gammaproteobacteria > Enterobacterales > Yersiniaceae > Serratia > Serratia myotis. The sequence continues at coordinate 1,388,274 of NZ_CP099707.1, forward strand.
ATAAAGTAGCGGATTTGGCGTAAAAACGCGAAAAAGAGTGTGATTTGCGTGATTCCGGTCAATTCGTCTGCGTAAAGGGCGTTTATCATGGTTTACCAGATTTGGAATCGCCTAAAAACGCTGTATACACAATTATATAGCGAAATTGGGCGTTGGCTATCGCCTTTGTTTAGCGCTAGAATTCTGATGAAAACCACGGTTTCGTTCCGGCTACTCAGGCAGCGGGAACTGAGACCAAAACTCCTAGCCTCTGGGCCTACGTTGTTCTGGTGAACAATATGGCGCTTGGGCCGTGGCGAAGTCAGCCACCAGGGTGCAGGGCGGAAACGCTCGCATCTCCCGACTTTGGAAGGTGTTATGGTGCCGCAACTCATTGATGCTTATGAGCGCAAGTTCTATTACTTGCGCCTGTCGATCACCGACGTGTGTAACTTTCGTTGCACCTACTGTCTGCCGGATGGCTATCGCCCTAACGGCAGTCCGAAAACCTTCTTGTCGCTGGATGAGATCCGCCGTGTTAGCCGCGCATTCGCCGAGCTGGGCACCGAAAAGGTGCGCCTGACGGGCGGTGAACCTTCGCTGCGTCGCGATTTTACCGAGATCATCGCCGCCGTGCGTGAAAACCCGGCCGTTCGCCAGCTTGCCGTGACCACCAATGGTTATCGTCTGGCTCGCGACGTCATGGCCTGGCGTGATGCCGGGCTGACGGCGATCAACGTCAGCGTCGACAGTCTGGACCCCCGTCAATTTCACGCCATTACCGGTCAGGACAAATTCCGCCAGGTGATGGAGGGCATCGACGCCGCCTTTACCGCTGGGTTCAGCAAGGTAAAGGTCAACGCGGTGCTGATGCGTGACGTTAACCACCAGCAGCTGGGCGCTTTCCTGCACTGGATAAAAGACCGTCCGATCCAACTGCGCTTTATCGAACTGATGGAAACCGGCGAGGGCGGCGATCTGTTCCGCAAACACCACGTGTCTGGCGAAGTGATCCGTTCGCAACTGGAACAGCAGGGTTGGCAGTTGCAGCCGCGCGGCCGCAGTGACGGTCCGGCGCAGGTGTTCAGCCACCCGGATTACCAGGGCGAAGTGGGTTTAATCATGCCGTATGAAAAAGATTTCTGTGCCAGCTGCAACCGGCTGCGGGTTTCCGCCATCGGTAATCTGCATCTGTGCCTGTTCGGTGAGCAGGGCATTAGCCTGCGCGATCTGCTGGCGGATGACGGCCAGCTTGAGGAATTGAAGGATCGCATTCAGGGCGGGCTGCGGACCAAAAAGCAGACTCATTTCCTGCACCAGGGCAACAGCGGCATCACGCAGAACCTGTCGTTTATCGGCGGCTAAATTTTTCTAAATTGCACGGGAGCAAGCAATGAGTCATGCCAGCAGCGAATTCATTCCGGCGCATATCGCCATTCTGACCGTTTCGGACAGCCGCGGTGAAGCAGAAGACACCTCGGGCCAGTATCTGCAGGAAGCCGCGCTTGAAGCCGGGCACCAGGTGGTGGACCGCGCCATTGTCAAAGACGATATTTATCAAATCCGCGCGCGAGTCTCCGCGTGGATTGCTGACGAACAGGTTCAGGCCGTGCTGATCACCGGCGGCACCGGCTTTACCGCCAGGGACAACACTCCGGAAGCGCTGCTGCCGCTGTTCGACCGTGAAGTGGAAGGGTTCGGTGAACTGTTCCGCATGGTGTCCTATGAAGAGATTGGCACCGCCACTATCCAGTCGCGTGCGCTGGCCGGTATGGCCAACCAGACGGTGATTTTTGCCATGCCGGGTTCGACCCGCGCCTGTCGCACCGGCTGGGAACGCATTATTGAAGAGCAGTTGGACGCGCGCCACCGCCCGTGTAACTTTCTGCCACACCTGAAGAAATAAAAACTATGACGCAGCTAACCCACATTAATGCCGCGGGCGAAGCCCATATGGTCGACGTTTCCGCCAAGGCAGAGACGGTACGCGAGGCGCGTGCCGAGGCCTTCGTTGAGATGCTGCCGACCACGCTGGCGATGATCATCGAGGGCAGCCACCACAAGGGTGATGTGTTCGCCACGGCGCGTATTGCCGGTATTCAGGCGGCGAAACGCACCTGGGAGCTGATCCCACTGTGCCACCCGCTGATGCTGAGCAAGGTAGAAGTGCAGTTGGAGGCTCAGCCGGAACACAGCCGGGTGCGGATTGAAACCTGCTGTCGGTTGACCGGCAAGACCGGTGTCGAAATGGAAGCCTTGACCGCCGCGTCGGTGGCCGCATTGACCATTTACGACATGTGCAAGGCGGTACAGAAAGACATGGTGATCGGCCCGGTGCGGCTGCTGGCGAAAAGCGGCGGTAAATCCGGTGATTTTAAGGTGGAGCTATGATTAATATTCTGTTTTTTGCGCAGGTGCGTGAACTGGTCGGCACCGGTGATCTGTCAATGCCGGCGGACTACCCCACGGTAGAGGCGCTGCGTAAGGCATTGTGCGCACGCGGCGATCGTTGGGCGTTGGCATTGGAGTCCGGCAAGCTGTTGACCGCGGTGAATCAGTCGCTGGTGGCGGCAGAGCATCCGTTGCGCGCCGGTGACGAAGTCGCTTTCTTTCCACCGGTAACCGGAGGTTAATGGTGGAAAATACCCGTATCCGCGTGGGTGAAGCGCCGTTCAACGTCGGCGACGAATACCAGTGGCTGGCACAGTGCGACGACGATGGTGCCGTGGTGACCTTTACCGGCAAGGTGCGTAACCATAATCTGGGCGATAACGTCAGTGCGCTGACGCTGGAACACTACCCAGGCATGACCGAAAAAGCGCTGGCAGAGATCGTGGATGAAGCACGCAGCCGCTGGCCATTGCAGCGTGCAACGGTGATCCACCGCGTCGGTGAGTTATTCCCTGGTGATGAGATTGTGTTTGTCGGCGTGACCAGCGCCCACCGCAGCATGGCCTTCGAGGCCAGCGAATTTATCATGGACTACCTTAAAACCCGCGCACCGTTCTGGAAACGCGAGGCAGTTGGGCAGGGCGACCGCTGGGTCGATGCGCGTGACAGCGATCATCAGGCGGCACAACGCTGGCATAAAGCGGCTAAATAATCGGTAAACAGCAGAAATATATCAATACCTTTGCAACTTTCAGGTTAGGTTTTCTGTGGTAGGCTTATAGCAGGTAGACCCCGCCGTTGTGAGGGTCTGAAATCTTGTTCCACACGCAAAAGGTAACCGTCATGGACCGATATCCACGCTCTAATGGTTCAATCGTCGAACGTGCCAACAGCGGCATTCAGGCTTATATGGCGCAGGTTTATGGCTGGATGACCTGTGGCATGCTGTTGACGGCGTTTGTATCCTGGTATGCGGCCAACACGCCCGCGATCCTTAACTTTATCTTCTCCAGCCAGATCACCTTCTTCGGCCTGATTATCGTGCAGTTAGGGCTGGTGTTCGTGATTTCCGGCATGGTCAACCGGCTGAACGGTACGGTAGCCACCGCGCTGTTTATGCTCTATTCGGCGCTAACCGGGTTGACGCTTTCCAGTATTTTCATCGCCTATACCTACAGCTCGATCGCCAGTACCTTTGTGGTGACCGCCGGCATGTTCGGTGCGATGAGCCTGTACGGTTATACCACCAAGCGTGATTTGAGCGGTTTCGGCAGCATGCTGTTTATGGCGCTGATCGGTATCGTACTGGCTTCGCTGGTCAATATCTGGCTGAAAAGCACTGCGTTGATGTGGGCGATTACCTATATCGGTGTGGTGGTGTTTGTCGGCCTGACGGCGTATGACACCCAAAAACTGAAAGCGATGGGCGAGCAGTTGAACGCCGATGACAAAGACAGCTTCCGCAAGTACGCCATCGTCGGCGCGCTGACGCTGTACCTTGATTTCATCAACCTGTTCCTGATGTTACTGCGCATTTTCGGCAACCGCAGATAAGAATCAATATGACTTGTAGGGGCTCAGCATGCTGAGCCCTTTTTTTATGCAATTTTGCGGCGGAACATGGCATAGGCGGCGCTGCCGGTGGTGGCGGTGATCGCCAGCAGTGGCCACAGGCTGTGCCAGATGATGCTGAAACTGGCGTCCTTCAGGTAGATCTGTTTGGTGATGTCGGTAAAGTGGCGGATGGGATTGGCCCAGGTGAGGTTTTGCAGCCACACCGGCATGTTCTCCACCGGTGAGACATAGCCGGAAAGCAGGATCGCCGGCATCATAAACACGAACACGCCGATAAATGCCTGCTGCTGGGTGGCGCACAGCGACGAGATCAGCAGACCGAACCCCACCAAAGACAATCCGTAAACCAGCATGGTGCCGTAGAACAGCAGCAGCGAACCGGCGAACGGGATCTGATAGATAAAGATGCCAATCAGCAACACGATGCTGGCCTGGAAGGTCGCGACGATCAGCGCCGGTACCGCTTTACCGATAAAAATCTGCCAGGTGGTCAACGGCGACACCAGCAACTGCTCTAGCGTGCCCTGTTCGCGTTCTCGTGCTACCGACAATGAAGTAACAATCAGCACGCCAATGGTGGTGATCATGGCGATCAGTGAAGGCACTACAAACCATTTGTAATCCAGATTCGGGTTATACCAATTGCGCACCACCAGCTCGCTGTTGTTCGGCTTGGCGCGACCGCCGATCAGTTCATTCTGATAGTCCTGCACAATTTGCTGAACATAGTTGGCGGCGATCTGCGCGCTGTTGGAGTTGCGCCCATCGAGCAACAATTGCAGCGGGGCCGTATTGCCGTTGGCGATATCACGCGAGAATTGGGCCGGGAAGCGGATCAGCAGCAGGGCCTTTTGGTTATCGATGGTGGTTTGTATTTCCTGCGGGCTGCGCAACAGCAACACATGCGAGAAGGCCTTGGCTTTGGCGAAGCGCTGGGTCAGCTCGACCGAGGCATGACCGCTGTCTTCGCTATAGACCGCGATGGTGGCGTTGGTCACCTCCAGCGTGGCGGCGAACGGGAACAGCAGCACCTGCAGGATAACCGGCATAATCAGGATGGCACGGGTCTGCGGATCGCGCAGCAGCGACTGCATTTCCTTTATGATTAACGTCCAGAGACGATGAAACATCTTATTCCCCTTAATCCAGCCGCCGCTGGGTTTTCCAGGCCGTCAGGCCGATAAACACCACCGCCGAAGCGATCAGGAACAGCAGGTTAATCATCAACACCGTACCGACGTTGCCCGCCAGGAACAGCGTTTGCAGCGTGCTGACGAAATAGCGTGCCGGAATGATGTAGGTCACGGCGCGCACGATGGCCGGCATGCTGTCGATCTGGAAGATAAAGCCGGACAGCATGATCGAAGGCAGAAAGGCCGCGTTCAGCGCCACCATTGCCGCGTTGAACTGGTTGCGGGTAATGGTTGAAATCAGCAGCCCCATGCCGAGCGTACTGGCAAGGAACAGGCTGCTGATGACGAATAAAATCAGCAGCGAGCCGCGATAGGGCACGCCGAGCACCCATACCGACACCGCCATACATAGCACCATGGCGATCATGCCGAGAAAATAGTAGGGCACCAGCTTCGACAGCAGCAGCTCTGTGCGCGTTACCTGGGTGGAAAGCAGCGCCTCCATGGTGCCGCGCTCCCACTCGCGGGCGATCACCAGTGAGGTGAGGATAGCGCCGATCACCGTCATGATAATGGTGATGGCACCGGGAATAATGTAGTGCCGACTGATGGCCGCCGGGTTAAACCAATAGCGCATCTGTACATCGATTAACGGTTTTTCCTCACGCCCATTATCGGTGGCACGCTGTTGCTGCCAGACTTGCCACACTCCCTGGGTATAGCCCTGGACAAAGTTGGCGGTGTTCGGCTCGCTGCCGTCGGTAATAATTTGTATCGGTGCGCTGTCGTGCGGTCGCGCCATGCGTTGGGCAAAATCATTGGGGATCACCACCAGCCCACGAATGCGCCCGGCCTGCATCAGTTGGATCAACTGCTGGCGGTTGTCGCTGATGGTCGGCTCGATATAGGGCGAACCGGCAAAGGCATTGGCCAGGTCACGCGCCTCTTCGCTCTGCTGTTCCATCAGAATGCCCAGCCGCAGCTTGCTGGAGTCCAGGTTGATGCCGTAGCCGAAGATAAACAGCAGCATCAATGGAATGACAAAGGCGATCAGCCCGCTGCTCGGATCGCGCAGGATTTGCCGTGTCTCTTTCAGGCACAGCGCGCGCAGCCGCCGCCAGGAAAAACCACTGTCATCGCGGGCGGCGTTTTTTTCGCTCATGGCTATTTTGGGGCTCATGACTGCTCCTCCTGATCATAACCCTGCACCAGCTCGATAAACGCCTGTTCCATGGAAGGATTGGGATTATCACTGCTGGCGACCTGGTGTTTGAGATCGTCCGGCGTGCCGGCGGCGATGATCTTACCGCGATACACCAGCCCTATGCGGTCGCAGTATTCCACCTCGTCCATAAAGTGGGTGGTCACCATCACCGTCACGCCTTTATCTACCATGCCGTTAATATGCAGCCAGAATTCGCGACGGGTCAGTGGATCGACGCCGGAGGTCGGTTCATCGAGAAACAAAATATCCGGCTCGTGCATGAGCGCGCAGGCCAGCGCCAGCCGCTGTTTGAAGCCAAGCGGCAGGGAGTCGGGCGTCTGGTTGAGGATCGGGCCAAAGTTGAAGGCGCTGGACATTTCACTGATTTTATCGCGCTGCGCCTTGCCGCTCAGGCCATAAACGCCGGAAAAGAACTTCAGGTTTTGCGCCACCGTCAGGTTGCCGTACAGCGAGAATTTCTGCGCCATATACCCCAAATGCTGGCGTGCCTTACCGGAGCTGGTTTTCAGATCCATGCCCAGCACCAGGGCCTTGCCTTCGGTCGGCACCAGCAACCCGCACATCATTTTAAAGGTGGTGGATTTACCGGCACCGTTCGGACCAAGCAGGCCGAAAATCTCACCGCGCTGTACTTTGAAGTCCACGTGATCGGTGGCGGCAAAGTCGCCGAATTTCTTGGTCAGCCCTTGCGCTTCGATCACCGTTTCGGTGCTTTCTCCCTCGACGGTCGGCATGATCTCCGCCAGCGCCGATTTGCTGTTTGGCCCGCCGCCGAGCAGATCGATAAACGCATCTTCAAAGCGAGGATCCGCTTCGCTCAGCTCGGCATCAGGCAGATCCAATGCTTGCAGGACCTGCCGATGATCTTCGCCTTGCCTGAGGATCAGCCGCAGGTACTTGCCCTGGATCACGCCGTCGGTGACCGTCGGCAGGCAGATCGCCCGTTGCAGCAGGGCACGGTGGCTACCGGTTGGCGGCGCGATCAGCACCGTGCGCCCGGCCATCCGTTGGGTAAGATCTTTCGGCGCGCCGCTGAACAGCAACTCGCCCTCGTTGAGCAGCAGCACTTCGCGGCACTGTTCGGCTTCATCCAGATAAGAGGTGCTCCACAGGATCAGCATGCCGTCGTTGGCCAGTTCATGCACCATGCGCCACAGTTCGCGACGCGAGATCGGATCGACGCCGACGCCGGGCTCATCCAGCAACAGCACCTGCGGTTGCCCGATCAGCGTACAGGCCAGTCCGAGCTTCTGTTTCATGCCGCCGGAAAGCTTGCCCGCCAGCCGGCTGGTAAAGCGGGTGAGATCGGTAAATGTCAGCAGCCGATCGAAGGTTTGCTTGCGGAGATCTCCAGTGACGCCGCGCAGATCGGCATACAGCGTCAGGTTTTCCATCACCGTCAGATCTTCATACAGGCCGAACTTTTGCGGCATGTAGCCGAGGATGGCGTGCAACTGACGATCCTGGGCGATCGGATCCAACCCGGCGACGCGCAACGTGCCACTACTGGGTTTCAACAACCCGGCCAGCATACGCAGCAGGGTGGTTTTCCCGGCACCGTCCGGGCCAACCAGCCCGGTGACCGCGCCGCTGGTCAGCCGGGTGGTCAGGCTGGCAACCGCCGGTTTTTCCAATGACGGAAAGCGTTTTTCCAGTGCTTCCAGCTCAATAACCTGTTCCATCACCGCCCCCTCAAGGTTGGGCAAAGCGAACGGTGACCGGCATCCCCTGGCGCAGTGCGTCATCGGCGTCGGTGACGATCACCCGCAGCCGGTACACCAGATCGGTACGCAGGTCCGGGGTTTCGACGCTTTTCGGGGTGAACTCAGCGGTGGGCGACACAAAACCGATTTTGCCGTGATAGGGCTTGTCTGGCCGACCGTCGGTATAAATTTCCAGTTCGGTGCCCGGCGTTGCTTTGCCCAGGCTGGTTTCATTGACATAGGCGCGCACCCACACCGGGCGGGTTAGCGACAGGGTAAATACCGTGCCACCGGCGCCGAGCATGGTGCCCGGCTCGACCGCGCGGGTCAGCACTGTGCCGGCCGACGGGGAAATCAGGCTGGTGTCATGCAGGTTAAGCTGTGCCTGCGACAGCGCGGCCTCGCTTTGTGCCAGATTGGCTTTGGCCTCTTCAATCTCCTGCGGACGGTTACCGCTCAGGTACTGTGACAGTTTGTCTTTCGACGCCTGCAGGTTGGCCTGCGCCTGATTGCGTGAGGTGCGGGCATCTTCCAGTGCGTCGGCGGAGGTGGCATTTTTCGCCCACAGTCCCTGCTGACGTTTCAGGAAGCTATCGGCATAGCTGAAGGCGGACAGGCGCTGCGCCATTTCCGAACGTACCTGGGCAATCTCTTCGGCGCGGTAACCGGCCATCAGCAACGCCAGTTTGGCTTTGGCACTGCCGACGTTAGCCTGCGCTTGCTGTAGCGCGTTGATGTAGGGCGCATCGTCCAGTTTGCCGAGCAATTGCCCCGGCTGAAGGGTATCGCCTTCATCCACCGTCAGCGACGCCAGGCGCCCATCGACGCGGAAGCCTAAATTCACCGTACGAATATCCACGTTACCGTACAGCGTCAGCGGTTGGTCCTGATGCTGCTGGTAATACCAAACTCCGTACGCGGCCGCGGCGATCAGCACAATAACCACCACAATGAAGGCACTGCGTTTCTTATTCATAATTCTCCCTGCCTGAATTTACGCGCCATAGCGTTGGCGCAGCCCATTAACCAGAAGTTCGATGTGTTCAGCCAGCACCTCGCTGATTTGTTCCGCTTCGGCTGTGCCGATCTGCTGCCAGCCAGCCTGTCGGCGGACGGTTTCGCGCGCCACGCGGAACGACAGCACTTCGCCGATCAGCGCGTGAGTATGCAGCACGATTTTGGTCGATTGCGGGTCGATGCCGGTGTAGGCCGCCAGCAGGCGGCAAAGCTTGTTATGCAGCGGTGCTACCACCTGCTGGTGGATCAGCGGATAAGCGTCGGTGGGGGAGAGCTGCTCGCGCGACATGATTTTGCTCAGGTTTAGCGTCTGTGGCTGAGTCATCAGGTCGCTGAACGCCAGCAGGCCGCGTTTCAGGTGTTCGAGGTAGCGCTCCGGCGGACGTTCGGCTTCCGGCAGTTGCCAGAAGTGGTCAATTTCTTCGGCCAGCGGGCGAAAAGCCTGCTGGATAAAATCGGCAATCCACTGTGCAACGGCCAGATAAAGGCCTTCTTTGGAATTGAAGTAATAGGTGATGGCGGCGATGTTGTGTCCGGCGCGCTGGGCGATATCGCGGGTGGTGGCGCCCTGAATGCCGTATTCACCAAACATCTCGATGGCGGCGGCGATCAACTGCTGGCGTGCCTGCTCACCCCGTGCCCGGCTGGCAGTCTGATTATTTGGCATTGATGGCGCCTGCAAAAGTTAATCAATCATATGATTAACTTTATGCCAGATTGCACGAAATGCAATCAGTAACCGCGATTTATTTAAGGACATTTTTTCAGATTAGGCTGAATTCTCGGCATATTGTGCTCTGAGTCACTTAATTTGCCTTTTCTTGTTCGAGTTCTGCTACAATCGCCCGCTTGGTGCACTGCAGTTTGTGCCAATCCCTCGTGGTCATGCTTAATGTCCCGTCTGATAATCCTCCCAGGAAACTGCACCGAACACTGTTAGGTTAGGGGGGATCTGGAGTTTTTCTCTTTATGTCATTTGAAACCCTCGGCTTAAGTGCTGAAATTCTGCGCGCTGTTGAAGAACAGGGCTATCGCGAACCTACACCAATTCAGCGCCAGGCTATTCCTGTCGTATTGGAAGGTCGTGACCTGATGGCCAGCGCCCAGACCGGTACCGGTAAAACCGCTGGCTTTACCCTGCCGCTGCTACAGCTGCTGAGTAAGCATGATCATGCGGTCAAAGGTCGCCGTCCGGTACGTGCGTTGATCCTGACGCCGACCCGTGAACTGGCTGCGCAGATCGGCGAAAACGTCGAATCCTACAGCAAATACCTGCGCCTGCGTTCGCTGGTGGTATTTGGTGGCGTGAGCATCAACCCGCAGATGATGAAGCTGCGCGGCGGCGTCGACATACTGGTGGCAACACCGGGTCGTCTGCTGGATCTGGAACACCAGCGCGCGGTTGACCTGTCCAAAATTGAAATTCTGGTGCTGGACGAAGCTGACCGCATGCTGGATATGGGCTTTATCCATGATATCCGCCGCGTGCTGGCCAAGCTGCCTGCCAAGCGTCAGAACCTGCTGTTCTCTGCTACCTTCTCCGACGATATCAAAGGGCTGGCCAACAAACTGTTGCACAACCCGGCATCGGTTGAAGTGGCGCGCCGTAACACCGCGTCTGAGCAGATCGAGCAAAGCGTGCACTTCGTTGATAAGAAGCGTAAGCGGGAACTGCTGTCCCAGATGATCGGCGAAGGTGACTGGAAGCAAGTATTGGTGTTTAACCGCACCAAGCACGGCGCTAACCACCTGGCTGAACAGCTGAACAAAGACGGCATCACTGCCGCAGCGATCCACGGCAACAAAAGTCAGGGCGCTCGTACCCGTGCATTGGCCGATTTTAAAGACGGCAAAATTCGCGTATTGGTAGCTACCGACATAGCGGCACGTGGTCTGGACATCGACCAGTTGCCACACGTGGTGAACTACGAGTTGCCTAACGTGCCGGAAGACTACGTGCACCGCATCGGCCGTACCGGTCGTGCTGAGCGTACCGGTGAGGCGATCTCGCTGGTGTGTGTGGATGAACACAAACTGCTGCGTGATATCGAACGCCTGCTGAAGCGTGAAATCCCGCGTATTGCCCTGCCAGGCTATGAGCCGGATCCAAGCATCAAGGCAGAGCCAATCATCAACGGCCGTCAGGCTGGTGGTGGTCGCGGTGCGCCACGTGGTAACGGCGGTGGTCAGCGTTCCGGTAACGGTGGCGGCCAGCGCAGTGGCAACGGTGGCGGCAATGGCGGTCAGCGTGAAAACCGCGGTGGCGGCAGTGCTCGTCCGCAGGGTGATGCCAAGCCGCGTTCAGGTGCACCTTCGCGCCGTCCGCGCAGCCGCCCGGCTGAGTAAATTGCTCTGTTGTCCGCTGCTAAAAGGCCACCTTCAAGGTGGCCTTTTTTATTGGCAAAAATCAGCGCATCTCAAGTTCCGGCACCACCGACATGCCGACGCGCAGTCGCGCCAGCTCCGGCTGATTTGGCTCCAGCAGAATTTTCACCGGCAGACGTTGCACCACTTTGGTGTAGTTGCCGGTGGCGTTATCGGCGCTGATGGCGGCAAAGGTCGAGCCGGTAGCCGGGGCGATACTGTCAACGTGGCCGCGTAGCGTCACGCCGGGCAGGGCATCCACGCTGATCGAGACCGGCTGGCCGGCAGACACGTTGGCCAGTTGGGTTTCCAGGAAATTGGCGATCACATAGCTTTGCTGTAGCGGCACCACCGCCAGCAGGCGCGTACCGGCAGAGACCCAGGCCCCCTGACGCACCGCACGCTGACCGACAGTACCGGCAATGGGCGCGATAATCTGGGTATAGGAAAGGTTCAGACGTGCCTGATCAACGCTGGCCTGTGAGGCGGCAATATTCGCTTCGGCCTGTTTACGACTGGCCTGCAACACGCCAACTTCCTTGCGCGCAGAAACCACTGCCGCCTGATTTTGCTTTAGCTGTGCGGCGGCGGTCTGCATTACGGAAGCGGATTTTTGCTGTTCATCGGCGGTGGCGGTGCCGGTTTTTAGCAGTCGGCGATAGCGGTCGGCATTTTGCCCGGCATAGTTCAACGTGGCCTGACTGGCACTGACGCCGGCTTCCTGCTGGGCAATATTGGCCTGCTGTTGATCCAGCTGCGCCTGAATGCTGGCCAGCTTGGCCTGGCTGATCTGCAGGTTGGCCTGTGCCGTTTCCAGCGCCACGCGATAATCCCGATCGTCGAGGGTCGCCAGCACTTCACCGGCTTTCACCTGCTGATTATCACTGACGTTGACGCTGCGGATATAGCCGGAAATCTTGGGGGCCACCAGCGTGTAATCGGCACTGACTACCGCGTCATCGGTACGAAAATGATGGCGATTGAGAGAGGAACGGACAAAGAAAGCGATAGCCAGCAGGATTAACAGCAGCAACGCCAGGGTTAAGGTTCGTTTTGCAGGTGTGAAGCTCATGGTTATGATCCTGATGTTTTTGGAACTAGAGGTAAAAGCGTTTGCGGCGGGTAGACTCGTTTCGGCAACCAGGCGGTCAGCAGAACCAACAGCAGCGCGCAGCCAATAATCAGCAGATAGGCATCACTGATGCTGAGGATCACCGCCTGATGTTTTACCAGCGTCGAAAAATGCCCGAGATTTTCCGCTGAACTGACCGAGCCGTCCGGTAACAGCGGCATAGCCCCGCTGGCGTGTTCTGAGCTCTCTGCCGTCATCAGCCACGGGCGATTGCCCAGCCGGTCAACCAGCACCTGCGAGTGAAATTTTTCCCGATGGCTAATAAAATTCTCGACCAGGCTGCCTGCCGCTACGGCAGAAAAACCGCGCACGGTGTTAAACATGGCCGAGGCGAAGGGACCTTCCGGTGCCATTATTACGCTGGTGGACATCAGTAAAACCGGCAAAATCATCATCGGTTGGCCAAACGCCTGCATGCCTTGCATCAACCAGAAATTTTGTCGTGCCCAGTCGTCGGTCAGTTGCATTCCCAGCAGGCAGGAGCCGGCGATTAGCGCGGCCCCGAGGGTCAGTACCCAGCGGGCGTCTATCCAGCGCAGATTCAACAGGGTGGCGATTAAAGGGGCGATCACCAACTGCGGCAAGCCGACGGCCAACGCCAGCGGTGCAAATTGTACGGTGCGAAAACCCTCTACCTGTGAAAAGTAGAACGACGGCAGCATTGAACCTGACAGCGCCAGCAACAGCACGCCAGCCAGCGTCAGCAGGCTATAAGAAAGATTGATGCGCTGCAGTAATTGCAGTTTTAGCAGCGGCAGCGGATGGAACCATTCGTTGATCAAAAACGTCACCAGCAGCGCGATAGACACCGGCAACATCAGACTAATCAGCGGCGAATTGAACCAGTCGAGCCGTTCTCCCTGTGTCAGCGAAAGGATCAACAGCGCAATGCCGCTGCACCCGGTGAGCATGCCAAACAGATCGATCTGGCGGAAACGTTCCAGGCGCAAGGGATCCTGCGGCAGCCCCCAGCCGATCAGTAAAGAAGCGATCAGACACAGCGGGATCGCCTGCCAAAAGACAAACTGCCAACCCAGACTGTCGGTCCACAGAGCCGCCAGCGGTGCCGCGACATTGGGGCCAAAGGTGGCGGTCAGCGCATAGGCGGCCAGCCCGTAAAGTTTGATGGTGGGGGGCAGAAAACGCAGCGCCACCGTCATCAGCAGCGGCGGCAATGCGCCGCCAAACAGGCCTTGCACCACCCGCAGCGCAATAAACAGCGTGGGATCAGCGGTTAACGGCTGGAGTACCCCGACGGCGGCAAAACCGCCGATCATCACCAGGGCGAAACGGCGTAGCGAAAATGTTACGGCAAACCAGGGGGCAACCATCATGGCCGACACTTCCGCCGCCTGATAGGCCGAGGTGATCCAGCTCCCCTGGTCGAAACTGATACCGATAGCCGCGCGGATATCCGCCAGTGCCAGATCGCTGATGCGATCATTGAGTCCAGAGGTCAGGGCGGCAATCAGCACCCCCACCAACCCCACAGCCAGACGCAGAGTGAAAGGATGCGGCGCGGCGGCAGGAGGCGCAGGCTGAGCATTCATAGTATGACTCCAGAAACGAAACTTGCGATGCACTGTATTGCATGGCGATACATTGTGACGCATGCTACATTGTGATGCGCTGTATTGCAATGTGGTACAGCATGCCGTCTGGCAGAAAAAAATGTTACAGTGTGGCCAAAAGTAAGGAAAAGAACCCCTATGTCTGAATCCTCAACATGTTGTGATGATGAAAGGGCCGGCGGTATTCAGGTCATCACCCGCGCGGCGAAAATCCTCGAAGCTCTGGGTGCAAAGCCGAATGGCATGAGCCTGGGAGAAATAGCGCTGGCGGTCGATCTGCCGCGTTCCACCGTGCAACGTATTGTCAACGCGCTGGACTCTGTGCAATTGGTGCGGGGCGGAGTCGGTGGTGTGCGCCTGGGGCCGTCTTTGCTGCGGCTGATTGCCAGCGTGCATACCGAAATGGTGGCCATTGCGACGCCCTGGTTGCAGGCTTTATGTGATGCCACCGGTGAGACGGTTTCGCTGGGACGCGCCAGCGGTTTGCAACTGGCGGTAGTGCATTACATTGTGGCAGACCGTGAGCTGCGAGTGGTGCCGCGTATTGGTATGAACCTGCCGCTGTACAGCACCTCCGGCGGACGAGCGTTGCTGGCGTTGAACAGCGATGATGCGGCCCGTGATTTATTGGGTGAGGCTTATAGGGCGGTAACCGATCTGACGGTGCGAAATTTTCCTGCTTTACTGGAACACCTCACTGAAATACGTCGTACCGGTCTGGCCTACGATCGGGAAGAAACGTTGGAAGGCGTCTCTACCATGGCGGTGGCTATCGACACCATTCTGGGGCGCTTCTCCATCAGTCTGTTAGTGCCCAGCACCCGTTTGGCCAAGAATGAAGCTCGCTTCCGCGAAGAGATCCTTAAATGTAAAGACGCGCTGATCGATGAGATTGGCAAGGTGGCGTCGCGAGATTAACCGGAGAAGGCAATGAAAACACTGTTGGTCGCAATTGATAACTCCGCCAATGCGCGCAAAGTCATTTCACTGGCTGCTGATCAGGCGTTGGCGCAGCAGGCCGCGGTCGTAGTGCTGTGCTGTGTGGACCTCAGTTATTCCATGGCGGGTCCGTATGAAATTGAAGCGGGTGAAGATCCGGCAGATTTTGGCTATGCGCAGGATGAACAGAATGCCGCCGCCACCGTGGTGCGACAGGCGCTGGTCAAGCTGCAGGACGCTGGCGTCAATGCGCGTGGCCGAGTGGTGGCCGGTGAGCCGGCAGAAACTATCGTCGCCCAGGCCAAAACACTGAACGCGACGATGATCATTATGGGGCGCCGTCACCTTTCTCCCTTTAGACGTTTGTTGAATGGATCGCACAGCGCCCTGGTGATTGAAAATGCGGATTGCCCGGTGCTGGTTGACGTGCGTGCCGACTGACTGCCCTTGATCCCCGGAGCCGGAAATGAAGCTAAAATGTGCCATTCTTGATGATTATCAGCAGGTCGCGCTAGCCATGGCGGACTGGTCGGTGATAGCCGATCGGGTTGAAGTGTTCTCTTTTAGCCAACATTTTAGCGATGAAGCGGAGTTGGCGGTACATTTGCAAGACTGTGACATTGTGGTCGCCATGCGTGAACGTACGCCGATGACCGCGACGCTGCTGGCCCGCTTGCCCAAATTGAAACTGTTGATCACCTCAGGCATGCGTAATGCTTCTATTGATCTGGCTGCAGCTGCCAAACATGGAATTATTGTCAGCGGTACCGCCAGTGGCTCTGCCGCGCCGATGGAACTGAGCTGGGCGCTGTTGCTCGGGTTAGCCAAGCATCTGGTACCGGAGAATCACGGCCTGCGACACAACGGGCCCTGGCAACAGACGCTGGGCGTGACTCTGCAGGGGAAAACGCTGGGCCTGCTGGGGTTGGGCAAAATTGGCAGTCAAATGGCAGTGGTGGCGCAGGCGTTTGGTATGCGAGTGTTGGCCTGGAGCCAGAACCTGACGGCGGAGAGGGCCGGTGAGGTGGGTGTGACACGAGCTGAGTCAAAACAGGCGCTGTTTGAGCAGAGCGACTTTGTTTCCGTTCATCTGGTGTTGAGTGAGCGCAGCCGTGGGTTGGTCGGGCAGCCAGAGCTGCAGGCGATGAAGAAAACCGCTTATCTGATCAATACCTCGCGTGCGGCCATTGTCGATCGCAGCGCCTTGATTGACGCTTTGCAGCAGGGGCAGATTGCCGGTGCCGGGCTGGACGTGTTTGATATTGAGCCGCTGCCAGCCGACGATATCTTCCGCCGCCTGCCCAACCTGCTGGCCACGCCGCATCTGGGTTATGTGGCTGACAGCAACTATCAGGTCTATTTCCGCGAAGCGATCGAAAACATCGAGGCTTTTATCGCCGGTGAGCCCCTGCGCCAATTGGGGTAGCGCGGTTTTATTCCCCCGAGACGCTTGTCTGCTGCGGGTATTCCCCCGTATCATTGCGCGTCTTTTTCAGCAGGGGTAATCATGCGCGTATTATTGGCTCCGATGGAGGGCGTTCTCGATTCTTTGGTGCGCGAACTGCTCACCGAAGTGAACGACTACGATCTGTGCATCACCGAATTCCTGCGCGTGGTTGACCAACTGCTGCCTGCCAAATCTTTCTATCGCCTGTGTCCCGAACTGCATCACGCCAGCTGTACGCCGTCTGGCACCCTGGTGCGCATTCAACTGCTGGGCCAGTACCCACAGTGGCTGGCGGAAAACGCCGCCCGTGCGGTTGAACTGGGATCCTACGGTGTCGATCTCAACTGTGGCTGCCCGTCCAAGCTGGTCAATGGCAGCGGCGGTGGGGCGACGTTGCTGAAAGATCCGGAGCTGATTTACCAGGGCGCCAAAGCCATGCGTGCAGCGGTGCCTGCCCATTTGCCGGTGACGGTAAAAATACGGCTGGGCTGGGATAGCGACAGCCGCAGTTTTGAAATTGCCGATGCGGTGCAACAAGCCGGTGCTACAGAATTGGCGGTACACGGCCGTACCAAAGAGGACGGTTACAAGGCGGAGCGTATTAACTGGGCGGCGATTGGTGAAATCCGTCAGCGGCTGACCATTCCGGTGATCGCCAACGGTGAAATCTGGGACTACCAGAGCGCGCAAGACTGCTTGCAGACAACCGGCTGCGATGCGGTGATGCTGGGGCGTGGCGCACTTAACGTACCGAATCTGAGCCGGGTAGTGAAGTACAACGAACCCCGCATGCCATGGCCACAGGTGGTGCAGTTGCTGCAAAAATACGTCCATCTGGAGAAACAGGGTGATACCGGCCTGTACCATGTGGCGCGGATCAAACAGTGGCTGGGTTATTTGCGCAAAGAATATGATGAAGCGACCGAGCTGTTCAGTGAAATTCGCGCGCTGAACAATTCGAAAGATATTGCCCGGGTGATTTGTCGTTAAGGCGCAAACCGGGGAGCCATGCTCCCCGTTGAGCTAACCTGCCAGCAGCTTAAGCACTTCATCTGCCACCGCAGCACCCGATGCCGGGTTTTGTCCGGTGGCCACCCGTTGATCGCTCAATGCGAATGCGGCCCAGGGTTCGGCCGCTTTTTGGTAAAGGGCACCGCGTTTTTTTAGCTCGGTTTCGGTCAGATAGGGCACTAACTTATCCAATTCGGCCAGCTGTTCCTCTTCATTACTGAAACCCGTGACCTTTTTGCCGTTAATCAGGTAGTCGCCGTTGGCCAGCTTGATATTCAGCAACCCAATAGCCCCGTGACACACGGAGGAGACCACGCCGCCGCTTTCATAAATGGCCTGGCTGAGGGTTTGTAATGCCTGATTATCCAGGAAGTCCCAGATCACGCCGTGGCCGCCGGCATAGTAAATCACGCCATAATCGGCGGCATTCACCTGTGAAGGTTTCAGTGTGGCGCCCAGCCGGTTCATAAAGGATTTGTTCTGATACCACTCCCAGTCGGTGGCGTCGGCCATGGCCAGGCTGTGGGGATCGATCGGGGTATAACCGCCTGACGGGCTGACATAGTCAACCTGATAGCCGGCAGCTTCAACTTTCTTCACAAAGTGCACCGCTTCACCCAGCCACAGGCCGGTGGCGCGATCGATACTGGGGTATTTGGCAATGCTGGTGAGTACGACCAGGATCTTCTTTTTCATCTTGCTTCCTCTCGATTGACTGCTTCCATCGGGCTAAAGTATAGCCAATCTGACAGGTTCAGTTGTCCAGATCGATCTGGAAGTAGTGCATCAGCGCTTCGCGGCGTTCCTGTTCCGAATGCAGCGTTGACTCCCGGCGGTGATGATCCTCGGTGATAATCAACTTGTTCTCGCTGAGGGTTACCCGGCCATTTTCCGTGGCGTGGGAACACACCAGCTTCTGGGTGAAATGCGACAGCGGTGAGGTGCTGTGGTAGTGGCACATGTCGGAAAATTCGGCCAACTGGCGTTTTTGCAGGCTGAAGCGATAGAGCGTTTTGGCGTGCGAACGCTGATCGCCGTTGCGGCGCTCCAGATAGTAAATATCGCCTTCCTGTTCCAGGTGGAAGGTGCCGGTGCTTTGTGGCTGTTGCTCGGCTGTGCTGACCTTTAGCGGTGTCAGAAATGAATCACCAAACCCGACGTCCACCAGATAGGGTTGATCCAGCGCCACCATCAGCGCCATATGGTCGAACGGCGGCCCGAAACTGCCATCGCGGGCGCGGATCTCGCCGGAAATAAAATGCACGTCAAAGCCGATGTCCTTCAACAGCAGGGCAAACAACCGGTTCAACTCATAGCAAAAGCCGCCGCGGTTATGTTCGACAATTTTACTGAACAGCGCTTCCTCCTCCAGATGGATACCCTGGTGATAAATAATGCTCAGGTTCTCAAAGGGAACCTTCAGCATATGGCCACGGTGTAACTGTTGCAGCGTCAGGAGGTCGGGTTTGGGGATGCCTGCGAATCCAATGTGTTGCAGGTAGCGTTGTCTGTCCACGTTTTGTCTCACAGCAGAAAAATTGAACATAAAATAGTTGGGTTTGGCAAAGTTGTGAGGGCAATAAGTGCTATGTCAGAACGCAGAAGGCTTGCCTGCCGCCTGCAGCAACAGATTCACCCAGCGGCGGGTGGTGGCGCTAACGAAGGCGCTGTCCGCCCAGCACAGGCGATATTGGTGGGTCGCGGGCAGTTGTCGGCCCTCGTCAAACAGCCGTACCAGCTTGCCGCTGGTCAGAGCATCCTGCGCCACGGCCAGGCTGCCGAGCACAATGCCCTGGCCTTCTATGGCTTCCTGCAATGCATGCCCGACGCTGTTAAAGGTGAGGATACCCCGTGGTGCCGTAACACCTTCACCAAAGGCCGCGAACCAGTCTTGCCAACCGGCAACGCCCATTTTCTGCCCATCTTTCCACGGAGAATGAATCAACTGTGATAACGCCAAATCAGCGGGGGTGACGAGCTCAGGATGCGCGTTGAGAAAGGCTGGGCTGGCCAGCGGCGCGAAGGCATCGCTGAGTAACTCGCGGGAGTGCGGCGGCGGGGTGGCTGTTGGACTGTAACGGATGGCGATGTCGGCTTCGCCATTGGCCAGATCGCGTAGGCTTTCGTTGGCGTCCAGCACCAGCGAAACATCAGGATCTGCACGGCGTAATGCCGGCAGGCGTGCTGCCAGCCAATGGCTGGCGATCCCCAGCGTGCAGGTCAGCCTCAGCGTTTGCTGTTGTTCCGGTCGGACGCGATCGCTGGCTTTTTGCAGTAGCGTCAGTGCGCGGGTTACGTCGATAGCCAGCCGTTTGCCGGTATCGTTGAGCTCTACCGCGTTACCCTTGCGATGAAACAGCTCAACGCCCAGTTCATTCTCCAGGTGACGTATCTGGCGGCTGACCGCCCCCAGCGTGACGTTCAACTCTTCCGCTGCCTCGGTAAAACTGGCGCAGCGCGCCGCCACCTCGAAAGTATGCAAGGCTTTCAGGGAGGGCAAGCGAGGTTGAGCGTTCAGCTTGAGTTTCATTCAACCATATTGCCAATCTATCGATGTTCCACAAGTGATTTTTTGCTTACTTTTGAGGCAAAGAACGCACGGGAGGATTGAGTGGACATACTGATGGGACTGGCCGCCGCGCTGTGCTGGGGCGGCACGGATTTTTTGGTCGGCATTAACGCCCGAGCGGTGGGGGTGCGCAGGGCGGTATTTTTTTCGCAAGCGATCGGGTTTGCGATTTTTACCCTGCTACTGCTGGCAACCAGTGGGCCTGTCTTTGAGGCCTCCGCCAACGTTTTGGGACTGGCATTGTTGGCCGCTGGCCTGACGGTGGGCGGGTCACTGGCGCTGTCGCAGGCTTTTGCTATCGGCAAGGCGGCGATGGTGGCGCCTTTGGTCACCAGCTATGGTGCGGTCACCACGCTGCTGTCGTGGATCAGTGGTGAACGGCTTGGCGCGCTGACGTTGATTGGACTGGCTCTGTGCCTGATGGGGGTGATGCTGACCGCCGTGAGTCTGGGCCGCCAGCCCGGCAGATCCCCATCTTCTTTACCGGCGATAGCCTTCGCGCTGCTGGCGGCGCTCTGTTACGGCATTGGCTTCTGGCTGCAAGGGCAATACACGCTGCCCGTGCTGGGGCCGAGTGTCAGTCTGTGGCTCGGTTATGCCGTAGGGCTGACGGCCCTGCTGGTGTTGAATGCTGACCGGCGAGCTTTGGTGGCGCGGCCGAACTGGCGGCAGGGTGGCCTGCTGCTGGTCGCCAGCTTGCTCAATTTGGGGGGCTTTAGCGCATTTGCTGTGGGGGTCGGCAGTGGGTCGCTGGCCATTGTGACGGTGCTCAGTACCCTGTCCGGTGGCATCGCCGCGCTATTAGCGGCTCTGCTGTTGCGCGAGCGGCTTTCCGCCATACAGTGGCTGGGGGTGTTGACGGTACTGGCGGGGGCCTTGGTGCTACATCTCAAAGCAGCATTAACGGGGTAGCCAGCACGGCTAACCGCCCTGGGTTGCACGTCTGATATAGGTCAAAGGGTTCAGCGAGCGCAGGTGCATCTGCAACACCGTGCCACGGCGGAAGAAGTAATTGAGGACGGTCAACGACAACAGTTCGGTCAGTAGCGTGCTGTAGGCGGCACCCATCATGCCGTATTGGCGGATCAGGAAATAGGACAGTGGGATATTAATGATAAACACCAGAAACATCTTCTTCGACAGAAAACCGTAGCCGGAGAAAATCACAATGTATTTGTAGGCCAGGGTGCCCAGGGCGGAAAGCAGGGTGGCTACCGCCAACACTCCCATCGCCGGGTAAGCCGCTAAATATTGCTCCCCGTACAGCAATACGATCACCGGTTTGCCGAGTAAAAGAATACTTGCCACGATCGCGGCGGAGATCGCCAACACCAACCCATTCAGTTTGGCGGCGGTGCGTACGGCGTCATCGCGCTGATAAGCAAATATTTTGGCGAAAAACGAGGTAATGACGGCATCAGTGACAAACATCCAGGCGGTCGCCAGGGTGATGGCGACGGAGTAAATCCCCAGCGCTTCGGCGGAGACAAACCACATCAAAAATAACTGAGCCAGCCGGGTATAAATGGCGATGGAGACATTGGACACCGCCAATGGCAGGCCGCTGGCAAGCAGATAGCGCACGTATTTGCGCCGAACTCGCCTTGGTGCAATAAAGCGCGGATTGCGGCGGTGATAGATGTGATGGCGGATCAGGTAGGGGATCAAATAAACCATCACGATCGGGATCGCCAGGTAATACAGGTGCAGATCAAAATAGACGATCAGATAACGCACCAGCAGCGCACTGCCCAGCCCGGCCACGTTGGCCAGCGTATTGAAGCGCGACTCCAGCCGGGCATCATGATAAATGGTAAACACGTCTCTGAGCGAGAAGAAGCTGGCGACAAAGGTGGCGGCGCAAAAGTAGAAGGTAATGAAATCTTCGCGTAGTCCGGTGTAAATCAATATTGCCGCTGAGAACAGCACAAAGCAGCCCTGTCGCAGCCGGTTGGTGGAAAACATCAATGCGGTTCCGGAGCTTGGGTTGCGGCTAATCCGCTTGAACAGCACGGTATCGGAGCCCAGCAGCGCCAGCGTCTGGGTAATGGCGAAAATCGCGGTGGCAAAGGTAATTTTGCCAAAGCTTTCCGGGCCAATATATTTCGCCATATAGGCGGTGATGAAAATCACCCCCAGGATAGACACCATTTTTTCGGATATCATCCAGAACGCATTTTTCACGATATTGATATCTATGAATTTTAATTTCACTGGTACTTTCCCTGTTGCATCTTATAATAGGATTTGTCCGATTATCTCCTTGCCCTCTGTAAGGATAGGCCCACAGGGTTTTATAATTAAGATGCTATAACCGGAATGTCAGAAGCATTTATCCCTATGCTATGTTCATGGAAGAAAGAGAAGAATGAGAAAATTCGCAAAACGACTCTATCGGGCCGCGCCCGATTTTATTTATTATCAAGTCAGCCATTATCTTGCCCATGGCTCTTTGGTCAACTTCAAAAGCCCGAAGAAATTCTCAGAGAAAATCTATCAACGAATGCGCTATCCACGCAGTAATTTCAGTAGGTTAGCAGATAAGGTTGCGGTCAGGGAGTATATTTCCCAGCGGGTATCAGAAAAGTACCTAACCCCCATCATTATGGTTACCGATAATTTCACCGAGCAGGATTACCTTTCGTTACCCCAATCGTTTGTTATCAAAACTAATAATGCCTCTCAACAGGTGAAAATAGTCAAAGATAAAGATCAGGTCAGCTATAGAGATATTGCGAAGATTCTTAGTGGATGGTCTGAAATAACCTATTGGAAAAGATTTCGTGAAAAACACTACGCGAATATCCCGCAGCAAATTATTGTCGAGGAGTTGTTAGATATAGAATCGGAAGGTGAATTGATTGACTATAAGGTGCATGTGTTTAACGGAAAACAGTCTTATTTGTTTGTCGAATTGCTGCGAGGCGGGCCTGAACCGACTTCACTGGAGTTTTTGGAGGAGCACGCACACCACTGCTTCTTTACTCAAGCGGATATCCCGCAACTCAATACGCTGAATGAAAAACCGGCATTCTGGGATGAAATGGTACAAGTGGCGAAAGCCGTCTCGGCGGATCTGGACTATTGCCGCGTCGATTTCTATCTCACCCGCGAGCAAATCTACATTGGGGAGCTGACCCTGACCCCCGGTGCCGGCAACGAGGTTTATCTGCCGCGCGCGACCAACCTGCTGCTGGGCGAGATGATGTCCAAGGCCGGGTAATCGCTACGGTAATACTTGCTGCTTGTTATCCGTCGGGGTGATGCTCTGCAGCCATGCCAAAAACTCAACCGCTTTGGGTTTGTCCAGCGTGCGTTGCGGATACACCACGTAGTAAGGCTTGCTGAGCGGTAGCACAGGCTCTGCCAGAGGCACCAGTGTGCCCTTGGCCAGTTCGCGCTGGATCAGTCGCCGTTGGCCGAGCAAAATGCCGTGGCCTTCAACTGCGGCATCAATTGCCAGTGAGGTCAGGTTATAGGTCAGGCCACGCCGCTGCGGCGGTGGTAACCCGGCGGCGCTGAACCATTCATGCCAGCCCGGCAGGAACTGGCTTTCTTTCCCCCAATCCACGTGGATCAGTGGCTGGTGAGTCCAGTCGCCGCTGGTCTGCAACTGCGGGCTGCAAACCGGCTGCACGCAATCCTGAAACAGCCGAACTTTTTCCAGCAGTGGATAGTCCTGATCGCCAAAACACAGTGCAAAGTCCGCCGCCGAGCTGGCGAAATCTACTTCGGCATGGGTGGCGTGCAGTCGAAGATCCACCTGCGGATGCTGGGCCAGCCAGCCGCCGATGGCCGGATTCAGCCATTTTGACGCCAGCGCCGGCAGGGCAAATAACGTCAGTTCTTCTTTGCCACGTTGGCGATCGACATGTTGCTGCGCCACCCGCAGTGTTTCAAATGCCTGCTGCACGTAGGCCAGGTAGTCCGTTCCCTGTTCGGTTAGCGTCACGCCGCTTTTGGCGCGGATAAACAGCACAATACCCAGGTGTTGTTCAAGCTGGCGGATCTGCTGGCTGACGGCGGCGGCCGTCAGCGCCAGGCTGTCTGCCGCACGGGCCAGGCTGCCGGTACGGGCAGCGGTTTCAAACGCCAGAATGGCGCTCAGTTTGGGCAGGCGGCTGCGGGAAGGAGGGCTCATGGTGGCTATCGCTAAGAATTGGTTAACTTATCCTTAACGTATTTTTGTTATTACGGCAATCTGACATTCGCTACAGTGGGTTATCCGGCCGCGATGCCAACAGGAGCCTCTGATGCAGCCACTTGCCCATATCGTTGATTTATCCGCAAACCCGATTGATGACGTCGCCTTTCAGGCTCGTTGTAAAGCCACGCTGGATACGGCGGGGGCGCTGGTGCTGCCGGGTTTTCTGACCGCGGCGGCCCTGGCGACCATTCGTCTGGAGGGGCCGAGCATAGCCATGCGGCGTTTTATGCGGCCAGCAAGCATAACGTCTACCTGAAGCCGCAGGACGAAACATTGCCGCCCGATCATGCACGCAACCGGCTGGTGGTGTCGTCCAAGGGCTGTATTACCGACGAGGAGATCCCAGAGCAGTCACCGCTGCGTACGTTGTACGACGCGCAACCATTTCGTGATTTCCTCTGCGCCGTGCTGGCGGAACAGCGCCTGTATCCCTACGCCGATAGCTTGTCTTCGATCAACCTGCACTACGCCCATCGCGGGCAGGAGCTGGGTTGGCATTTTGACAACTCATCGTTTGCCATCACGCTGTTGATCCAGAAACCGCAGGCTGGCGGGCGTTTTGAATATGTGGAAAACCTGCGAGATGCCGATAGGGGCGAGATGAACTACGCCGGCGTGTCGCAGGTGTTGGACGGTGAACGTGCGGTTAAGCCGTTGGCGATGGAAGAGGGGGATTTGGTGCTGTTCCGTGGCCGTAACGCCATGCATCGGGTTACGCCGACCGACGGTGACATTACCCGCATGCTGGTGGTGCTGGCTTACAACGCGCAACCGGATATTGCGCTGTCGGAAAGCGCCAGAATGACCTTTTACGGCCGGCTGTGAGAGATAAAAAAACTGCCCCGGTCGGGGCAGTGAATTTGATGAAAACGTTGTCTTTGAACCCGAGATACCCGGGCCTAGCGCACCGAGGAGCCATTATGGGGCACATCCATGTGCCCCACCCTACGGGCCGACTTGAAGTCGTTCCAATTTGCTCCCGGCAAATTGGTCGGCAGCTGAAGCTGCTACGACCCCTTCGGCACGCTCTCCCTAATAACGGGCTTTGTCGGCAGTCTAAAAACTTAGTGGTGGGCTTCTTCGTGCGCCTGTTGTTCCCGTTTGACTTCCTGTGCGCGCTTGCGCAGGCCGAACCAGCCCAGCGTCAGCAACACTGCCAGCACCGGAATGGTGGCGATAGTCCAGGTGCCGTTCGGGTAGTCGAACGCCATCATGACCACCACCGCCAGCAGGAACGCCAGCGTCAGCCAGGAGGTCACTGGCGCGCCGGGCATTTTGAAGGAGACCGGTTTTGCGCGGCCTTCACGCACGGCTTTGCGCAGGCGCATCTGGCAGACGATGATAAACGCCCACGAGGCGATAATACCCAGCGAGGCGATGTTCAGCACGATCTCAAACACCCGCGAAGGCACCAGATAATTCAGCAAAACGCCGATCACATAAATGCCGCAGGTCACCAGGATACCGGCGTAGGGCACCTGTTGGCTGCTCATGTTAGCCATGAATTTAGGTGCAGAGCCGCCCATCGACAGCGAACGCAGGATGCGGCCGGTGGAGTACAGGCCTGAATTCAGGCTGGAGAGCGCCGCGGTCAGCACCACGATATTCATAATGGTGCCGATATAAGGCACGCCCAGCTTGCTGAAGAAGGTCACGAACGGGCTTTGACCTGCCTGGTAGGCGTTCCACGGCAGCAGCAGCACCAACAGGACTACCGATCCAACGTAGAACAGACCGATGCGCCAGATAACGCTGTTGATAGCCTTCGGCATCATTTTGGCCGGGTCTTTGCACTCACCGGCGGCGGTACCGATCAGCTCAATCCCGGCGAAGGCGAAGATAACCCCTTGTACCAACACCAGCGCAGGCAGCAGGCCATGCGGGAACATGCCGCCGTTTTCGGTAATCAGATGCAGGCCGGTAGTGTTGCCTGCCACCGGGGTGCCGGTGCCGAGAAACACCACGCCGACCACCAGGAACAGCGCAATGGCGACGACTTTGATCAGTGCGAACCAGAACTCCATTTCGGCGAACCACTTCACGCCGATCATGTTCATGGTGGCGACCACCCCGAGGGCGCAGAGTGCGAATAGCCACTGCGGCACGTCGGCGAAGGTCCCCCAATAGTGCATATACAGCGCTACCGCCGTGATGTCGACGATGCCGGTCATCGCCCAGTTGAGGAAGTACATCCAGCCAGCGACGTAAGAGGCTTTTTCGCCGAGGAACTCACGGGCGTAAGAGACAAAGCTGCCACTGGTGGGGCGGTGCAGCACCAACTCGCCCAGCGCGCGCAGAATAAAGAACGAGAAAATCCCGCACACCAAATAGACCAGCGCCAGCGCTGGCCCTGCCATTTCCAGCCGACCGCCGGTACCGAGGAACAGGCCGGTACCTATTGAACCGCCGATGGCGATCATCTGTATCTGCCGGTTGCCCATGCTTTTGTGATAACCGGATTCATGGGAGTCTAACCATCGTCTTCTGGCTGCATGTTGGTCATGCGCCGTTTTTTTTTGTGATTGCATCATCCGTCCTGTTTACCTGTCTATGGAGTTACCCTGCTCTGCTGCCAGAGCAAACGATTGCTATTGCCAATCGTAGTGAGAATGAGGTCATGGCATCATTCTGCGCTTTAATACCCGTCGCCTTGCGATCTTTAGCGATGAAATTCATGGCGTATATTATCTGAGCAGCCGCAGTGAAATAACGGCGGAGCATGCTACCTTTTCTCTGTAAAGGTGGCAAAAAATCCTGCGTATAAATCGTGACCAATTGTGTTTATTTTTTGTTAAATATATAAAAGAATATATTATTCAACAAGATGATTGAATTTATCAAGACGGAAATAACGAGGAATAAAAAGTGATTAAAATCACAGAATAATAATTACCGCGCAAACTACATGGAATTTGGTTTATTTATTCGCGACGAGAATAAAGGGGGATAATAAGCTTCACCCTGCCTGCGGCGATATTGTCCACAGGCGAGGGTTATTCTTGGTCGATCTTTAAGCGGACTCACCAACCGGCAGGGCAGAACTTGGCAGGCCGAATATTTTGTCGAATGCCCAGTTAAACACGAAGGTGTAGCACGGGATAATTACGATCAGCGCCATATCCAGCAGCAGCGCCTGCCACAGCGTAATCCCCATCCACCAGGCGATCAGTGGGATCAGGTACACCACCAGCGTCAGTTGGAAGCCCACCGCATGGATAATGCGACGCTTGAGCGTCCGGGTGCGCGAGGCCTGACGGCTTTCCCACAGCTCAAACAGCGAGTTATAGATGAAATTCCAGCTTACGGCGATGGTGGTGATGATCACCGCCAGCGGCCCGGTGCTGCTGGGTGCACTGCCGGAAAGCAGCGCCAATCCGAGTGCGGAGATCGCCATGCCGATAATTTCATAGGCGGTGACATACACCAGTTTGCGTTTAACGCCTTGCATTACTCATCTCCTGACTGATTTTTTGGCTTTAGGGTCGGATGACCTTTTGCCGTCTGACGAGTAAGATATCGTCAATCATATTGATAGAAAAAGTCAGGAGCTGTCAGTTTTACTGACAGGTAATGCAATGAACTTTTCCAGCGATAATATAGAGCTGTTTTTGGCGGTACTGGATCGCGGTTCGTTTTCCGCTGCGGCCCGCTCACTGCGGCGTGTACCTTCGGCCGTCAGCATGGGGATTGCCAACATGGAGGCAGAACTGGGCTCTCTGCTTTTCGATCGTTCGCACCGCGAACCGGTACCTACCCCGCTGGCATTGGCACTGGCGCCGCATGCGCGGCTGATTGCCGATCAGCTTAAACAGTTGCAAAACCACGCCATCGAGTTGTCCCAGGGGCTGGAAAGCACTTTGTCGATCGGTATCGCCTCGGACATCAACAGCCGTGGCCTGCTGGCCGCAGTCAAAACCCTGGCAGACCGCCATCCGTTGCTGAACATCGAAGTATTGACTGCCCCGCAGGATGACGTGTTGCACATGTTGCATCAGGGCAGGATAGGCGTTGCTCTGGCGTTCGGTGGGCTCAATATCAACAGCCAGGAGCAGTTTCACTTTGTCGGCGCGGAATCGCTGGTTGCCACGCTCTCGCCACGGCACCCGGCGCTGAGCGGCACGGCGAACGAGCTGTTTCTCGAAGACCTGGTTAACGTGCGGCAAATTATGGTGGCCAGCCGCGATCTGCCGATTGCCGATCTGCGGCCGCGAGTGGCGGAATCTTACTGGCGTACCGACAGTTTGCCGATGGCGCTGAGCATGGTGGAAGCCGGTCTGGGCTGGGGCAATTTCCCGCTGTCGTTGACCGCACCGTTACTGGCCCAGCAACGGTTGGTTCGGCTGAAATTCAAAAATACCAAAAATGAACTGCGCCTGCCGATCCACCTGATCTGGCTGAAAAACCGGCCACTGGAGAAGGCCGCCCGTGAGCTGGTGGCGCTGATGCAAGATATGCCGCAAGTGGAATAATCCCCGCGGCTGCATTGCTTTTATTTTCATCGCTGCGCTACTTTGAGCAATGGGATTTTTATGGGGGCAGAAAGCATGTTGAGCGAAACGGCATTATCGGTATTGAGCATTAGCGGTGCGATTACGCTGGGAGCGATGAGCCCGGGGCAAAGCTTTATTCTGGTGGCGCGTACCGCCGTAGCCTCTTCGCGCCGCGACGGTATGGCGGTAGCGCTGGGCATGGGCGTCGGCTGCTTTATCTTTGCCTTGATCGCTCTGCTGGGGCTGCAGTCGTTGTTGTTGGCACTGCCGTGGCTCTACACCACGCTAAAGGTGTTGGGTGGGGCTTACCTTATCTATCTGGCCTGTAAAATGCTGCGTGGGGCTCGGCAGCCGCTGAATGTGGAAGCGGTCGGTGAGCAGCACCTGGGGTTCCGCAAGGCGTTTACTACCGGCCTGCTGACTCAGTTGGGCAACCCCAACACCGCCATTGTGTTCGGTAGCGTGTTTGCCGCGTTGCTTAGCCATAAAATATCCCCGGTGATGTACCTCGTATTGCCGGTGATCGCACTGACCATCGATGTGCTGTGGTACGCCTTTGTGGCCTTTGTTCTGTCGTCACCACGCCCACGCCGCACCTATCTGCGTTTTAAAGCCTGGTTCGATCGGCTGGGCGGTGGTGTGCTGGCCTTGCTCGGTTTGAAGCTGATGCTAAACCGATAACGCAATTATTTTGGGTATAACCTTAGTCGGCATGGCGGCGGCGCCACCAAAACCGTAGCAACAAAATAGCGGCAATCACCAGCGCGCAAAACAGCACGCTGGTTAGCCGTTTGTCGAAACCCGAGATAAAGCGGGCGATCGCTTCACCGCCGAAATAGCCCAGCAACACAAAAATCGTCGCCCACAGGATAGCGCCCAGAATATTCAGCGGTACAAAGCGCGACGGCGGCAGCTTGCTGGCCCCGATCAGCACCGGGCCGATAATGCGGAAGCCGTACATAAAACGCACGCCAATCACGAACAGCATAGGGTGGCGAGCAATCAGCTTTCTGGCGCGTTCGATGCGCTTTTCCTGGCTCTTCATGCGCGAAATTACCTGCCCGCCGAAGCGGCGACCGAGGAAAAATAATATCTGATCCCCCAGCGTGCCACCCAACGCCACCACCGCGATTACCCAAGGCAGATGCAGCAGCCCCTGATGCGCCGCAATACCGCCCAGCAGCGTGATGGTTTCGCCCTCAGCCAGACAGCCGATAAACAGTGCCCAGTAGCCGTAATCCGTAATGTAGTGGGCTAAATCCGCCATTCCTATCCCCTATGTCTCTAACACATAAGGCTAAGTATACGCCCTGTGTGCTAGCCGCGGGCGGCAATCTGCGCCACCAGCGCCTGGCGTTGTGGCAGAGTGTCGGCCATCTGCGCCTGTACTCGCGCCAGAATATTGGCCGGTGCCAGCTCCGGTGTTCCTCCGGGGAATGGCGGGGCCGGGGCATATTCCAGATACAGTTGGATCATTTGCGCGGTTTCCTCATCCTGCAGTTCAGCGATCAATGCCAGAGCGAAGTCGATGCCTGCCGTCACACCGCCGCCGCTGATAATGTTACCGTCGCGCTCAACCCGAGCCTGGCTGGGGATGGCGCCAAACAGTGCCAGGCTGTCGCGCATTGACCAGTGACAGGCGGCACGTTTGCCCTGCAGTAAGCCGGCGGCGGCCAGGATCAGCGAGCCGGTACACACCGACGTCAAATAGCGGGCATCAGGCCCCAGACGGCGGATCTGACGCATAAATTCGTCATTCTGCAGCGCCTGGGTGCAACCGGCACCGCCCGGCACGCACAGCACGTCGCAGTGCGTGACCTCTTCCAGTTTCTGCAACTGCGTAAAGTGCAATCCTTCGGCACTGATATCTGCGCCACCGACCGAGGCAACGACAATCTCTGCGCCCGGCATGTGGCGCAGAAACTGCAGTGGGCCGGTGAAGTCGAGCTGGGTGACACCCTGATAGATCGGAAAAACAATCACTAACGATTCAGACATGATATTCGCCTCAGTTTTGTCATTTGACTTGGGTAATAATAAGCGTCCTGTTTTTGGCTGATATGACGGATAACCCTCAAAAAGCGCCATGATGAAAAATATCGGCTTTGTGGTCTTCCCCGGTTTTAACCTGCTGGATTTTGCCGGGCCACTGGCGGCGTTTGATAACGCCAATCAGTTTACTGCGACCCCGGCTTACCGCTGCCTGCCACTATCAGAGCACGGCGGCAGCGTGACGAGCTCGTCAGGTGTGGAAGTACTCACACAGGCGTTTAATCAGGGGCGCTTTGATACGTTGTTGATTGCCGGTGGCAGCGGTAATGTGGTGGCCACACAGTCTGCGGCACTGCTGGCGTTCCTGCACCGGCAAAGCCTGCAGGCGCGACGTATGGCCAGCGTGTGCACCGGCGCATTTATTCTGGCTGCTGCAGGCTTGTTGGACGGTAAACGGGCTACCACCCATTGGTACCATGCCGCCCGGTTGCAGCAGGGCTATCCGCGTATTCGCGTCGACAGTAATCGCATTTATATCCGCGACGGTGCGATATGGACCTCGGCGGGCATTACCGCCGGTATCGATCTGGCGTTGGCGATGGTGGAAGAAGATCTCGGTAGCGAACTGGCAGCCAACGTGGCGCGACAACTGGTGGTGTATCACCGCCGCCCGGGAGGGCAGTCGCAATATTCGCTGTTGCTGGAGTTGAATCCGTCTTCAGACCGTATCCGCAGTGCGCTGTCTTATGCTCGCGAACACCTGCATCAGCCGTTGACGGTGGCCGATCTGGCCGACGCAGCTTGCCTGAGTGAACGCCAATTCGGCCGGCTATTCCGTGCCGAAACCGGCCAAACGCCGGCCAAGGTGATCGAGCAACTGCGGGTTGAGGCCGCCAGAATGCGCATAGAAGAAGGCAGCGAAGCGCTGGAGGTTATCGCCCGTGCCGTCGGGTTTAGCGATCCGGAGCGGATGCGGCGGGCATTTATTCGCGTCTTTGGTCTGTCGCCGCAGGCGATAAAGCGCCTGAGCCGCGCCGGTTAAATCATTCTGCCGTGCCCAGGTGGCGCGGCGCAGTAGAGGAGCAACAGATGTATCAGGATTTTGAGAGCGAACTGGACTGGGCGATGCGCCATATGCCACGCACCCGGGCGGCGGTAGCTGCGTTGCCGGATTTAAACGGCGTGCGGCTGGCGTGCAATATGCATCTGGATCTGAAAATGGCGCCGCTGGTGGCGGGCCTGCTGGACAAGGGGGCGGCAATCTATCTGACTACCTGCAACCCGACCACGGTACAGGATGACGTGGTTGCCTGGCTGGAGCGCCGCGGTGCCGAGGCCCATGCCTGGCGGGACATGAGCGATGCCGACTGGTCCGAATCTTTTGACCGCGCACTGGCCTGGGCGCCGACTCACCTGTGTGAAATGGGGGCAGATTTGACTACCCGTTTGCACCAGTCAACCGACGGCCCGCAGATTATCGCCGGGCTGGAAGCCACCGGTTCCGGTATCAGCCGACTGAACGGCATGGCGCCGCGCTATCCGATCTTCAACTGGGATGACTTACCGGTGAAAGAAGGGCTGCATAATCGGCACATGGTCGGTTTGACCGCCTGGCATACCTTCTTCCAGACCACCCATTTAACGCTGCATGAAAAATGTGTACTGGTGATCGGTTATGGTTTGGTTGGGCAGGGCGTTGCGGCGGCGGCGAAAGCCTACGGCGGACAGGTGATCGTGGCGGAAATCGATCCGGCTCGGGCGTTGCAGGCACGTTATGACGGTTGGGCGGTGGTCGAACTGGCCACTGCAGTTAGCCAGGCCGATGTGATTGCCACGGCGACCGGGGCGAAAAACGTGCTGTCGGCACGGCATCTGCAGCAGGCGAAAGATGGGGTGTTCATTCTCAACGTCGGCCATGTGACGGCGGAAATTGACGTTGGCTTCCTGCAAAGCCTGCCACACAGCGAGCCTATGCCGTTTGTAAACGCCTACCAACTGGAAGAGAAAACGCTCTATTTGCTGGCCAATGGCTCGATGTTCAACCTGACGGCGGGCTACGGCGACAGCCTGAATGCCTTTGATGTGACGCTGGCGGTGATGGCGGCGGGCATTGGTCATATTGTGGGTGAGGGTGCCAGTCAGGGACCCGGTTTATACCTGTTGCCTCAGTCGGCCTGGCAACCGGCACTGTAACTTTTTCCTCGCGGGCGCTAATCCCAGAGCGCTCGCGGTTTAAACAATTTTCCTTCCGACAGAATTTGTCACAAATCGACTGGCATAATCCCAGTGCCAACTGCAGATCCCTCACATATAATTCGGCCAAATAAGACCTTCATCTTCTTCGTCACAGAGTAATACATGTGAAAATACGTGTTTTGGTACTAACCCTGCTCGCATTGCAGGCAGGAGCAGGCATCGCGCCGCGCGCGCTGGCCAGCGAAAATAACGCCGCCGTTCGGGCCAGCCAGCCTGAGTTGGCTTCCGGCAGCGCCATGGTCGTGGATATGCAGACCCACAATGTGATGTATGCGCGCAACCCGGATGAAGTGGTGCCGATCGCCTCGATCACCAAGGTGATGACCGCGATGGTGACGCTGGATGCCCATTTGCCGATGGATGAAATGCTGTCGGTGGATATTCATCAGACGCCGGAGATGAAAGGGGTCTATTCGCGCGTACGTCTGAACAGTGAAATCAGCCGCAAAGATATGCTGTTATTGGCGCTGATGTCGTCAGAAAACCGCGCCGCTGCCAGTCTGGCACACCATTATCCGGGCGGTTACGGCGCCTTTATCAAGGCGATGAATGCTAAAGCCAGATCGCTGGGCATGACCAACACGCGTTACGTGGAGCCGACCGGGCTGTCGATTCATAACGTCTCGACCGCGCGTGACCTGACCAAGCTGCTGATTGCTACCAAGCAATATCCGCTGATTGGCCAACTCAGTACCACCACCGAACGCATGGCCAGCTTCAAGGATCCGAACTATACGCTGCCGTTTCGTAACACCAACCATCTGGTTTACAACCCGAAATGGAACATCCAGTTGACCAAAACCGGCTTCACTAATGAAGCAGGGCATTGCCTGGTCATGCGTACCATGATTGGCAGTCGCTCAGTCTCGCTGGTAGTGTTGGACGCCTTCGGCAAGTACACCCACTTTGCCGATGCCAACCGTCTGCGCACCTGGATCGAAACTGGTAAGGTGACGCCGATCCCGGCCGCTGCCCGTGACTATCGTCGTCAGAAAGACGCCCGTCTGGCGAAGAACGAAAGCGAATAACCCGTTCTGCGGCCTGCGGAGTCTCCGCGGGCCGTTATTTCTCCCTGATGCCGCCTTATCCTTGCCGTCAGCGATATCTCCCATTACCTTGGGTAGATTCGCGTTGCTAATCCATCCGCTATCATTAATAAATACCCTATCGTGCATGAGGACGGCATCCTATGAGCAAAGTTTCTACTTTTGTCATGTTTCAGGGCCAGGCCCAGCAGGCTATTGATCTTTATAGCGAGTTATTCGCCGGTTTCAAGGTTCAACAGTTGCAGCAT
This sequence comes from Serratia myotis, assembly GCF_027474885.1. NCBI lineage: Bacteria > Pseudomonadati > Pseudomonadota > Gammaproteobacteria > Enterobacterales > Yersiniaceae > Serratia > Serratia myotis. Next base: position 1,422,569 of record NZ_CP099707.1, read on the forward strand.
TATGATGAGAGCGATGATGGGCCACGACGGGTCAGGCATGCGACCATCGACTTTGAGCGGCACAACCTGGTGTTCACTGATAGTCCGGTCAGCCATGATTTTGGCTTTACTCCGGCGGTGTCACTTTTCGTTAATTTCGCCACCGACGCGGAGCTGGAGCGGGTTTTCGCCCGTCTGGCTGAGGGTGGTGAAGTGTTGATGCCGATTGATGACTATGGCTTCAGCGCGCGTTTCGGTTGGTTAAACGATCGCTTTGGTTTGTCCTGGCAATTGAACGTGCCGGCTGGAGATGTGGGGGGATAATTATAAATGCTTAGGGCTAATATAGCGTATTTAAAGTAAAACCTATATTAGCCAAATACTGCGTTTTGAAGTTTATTGCCTGTATAAATATCGTCAAATATGAAGGTGAAGTCAGGTTTAAATAACTCGTCATCCCCTATTAAGCCCGGATTTGTTTTTCGTCGCTGGTGTATTGTCATTTTGACATCGTGGTGTCATGGTGACAATGTGATTATGATGTCATTTTGACATTATCTGTTTTAAATATGTTTTAAAACAACGATATAAAAACTGGCATGTCCTTTGCTAGCTATTACGTTATGAGCAGTTATCAAAACGTTATAAACAACAGCAACAGCAATTGCGCGCATTTATCGTTAGCGAAGATCATATGAAACAGGCTTTCAGCTTGCTGAAGGCGTTAAACAGTTAATCCAGACCGCAGAGATGCGACTTCACCCATATTTACCGGGAAAATTAATTATGAAATACCGTATTCCAGCCGATTATAAACACACCCGTTCAACTCCGTTCTGGGACAAGGACAGCGTGCCAAAAGCGTTGTTAACCCACCACAACACCAAGAAAGGGGTCTATGGACGGCTTTCGGTGATGCGTGGCGCGGTGAAATATATTGGTTTTAAATCAGAGCATGACAGCCAGCCGGAGATTGAAGTGATTATCTCCGCCGGCCAGTTTGGCGTCAGCCCGCCGGAATATTGGCACCGTATTGAATTATTGACGCTGGAAACCTATTTCAATCTGGATTTCTTCGCTGCGCCGGAGATTGAACTGGAAGGACAAGGGTTCGGTCAGGTGGTTAACAGCAAGCGCTAACCGATAGCTCAGTGCCACGCATGCTTAGGCTGCGTGACACTGAGCAGATTATTTTCTGTTATCGATTTTAGTGCGTACGTAGAACCACCAGGTTACTAGCGTACATATAATATAAAACACCAAAAACACTCTCATTGCGCTGTCTGCCGCACCGGTCAGCGCCAGTGAAGTACCGAATGCTTTAGGAATGAAGAAACCACCGACTGCCCCAATTGCCGAGATAAAGCCGAGCGCGGCGGCAGAGTCGGTCGCTGCTTCACGCGCAGCTTCTTCGTCGCTCCCGCCGTTGGCCTTCACACGTCGGGTGGTGTCATAACGGAAGATAATCGAGATCATCTGGAAGGTTGATCCGCTCCCCAAGCCTGCCGTCAGGAATAACCCCAAAAAGACCACGAAGAAAGCTAGGAACGAGCCGCTGCCGTTACTGCCCGGCAAGGTCAGAAAGATCAGTCCAGCAAATACGCTCATCATGAAGAAGTTCAGTACGGTAACGCGTGCACCACCGAATCGGTCGGCCAGCACTCCGCCCACAGGTCGCGCCAGCGCGCCTATCATCGGTCCCCAAAAGGCATAATGCGTAATCACTACGTCAGGAAACTGGGTTTTTGACAGCATGGCAAAGCCAGCCGAGAAGCCGATAAATGAACCGAATGTTGCCAAATACAGCAGCGCCATCACCCACATATGCAGGCGTTTTAACACCGGCAACTGGTCACCCAATGAGGCTTTGGCTGCTGCGATGTCATTCATGCCAAACCAGGCAGCAACGGCAAAAATTGCCAGCGGGATCACCCAGATAAACGCCGCGTTTTGTATCCACAACGTTTCGCCTTCCGGCGTGACCTGACCACCGCCGGTGAAAGCGCCGAAAATAGCGCTGGTTATCACCAACGGTGCCACCAACTGCATGACGCTGACGCCCAGATTGCCCAGACCCCCATTCAACCCCAATGCGCCGCCCTGACGGTTTTTCGGAAAGAAGAAGCTAATATTGGCCATACTGGAGGCGAAGTTAGCTCCAGCTACTCCACACATCAATGAAATAATCACAAATACCCAATACGGTGTGGCAGGGTTTTGTACCGCAAAGCCCAACCACAAACATGGGATCACCAAAATTAACGTACTGAAAGCGGTCCAGCGGCGGCCACCGAAAATCGGAATGACGAACGAGTAGGGCACGCGCATGAAGGCACCGGCCAGGGAAGGCAACGCGGTCAGCATGAACAGTTCATCGGTGGTAAATTTAAAGCCGATGCGATTCAGGTTGATGGTGATGGCGCTGAACAGCATCCAGACGCAGAAAGCCAGCAGGAGACTGGGGATGGAAATCCAGAGGTTACGTCGCGCAATACTGTGGCCAGTATGCTGCCAAAATTGGAGATCTTCGGGATTCCAGCTAGATAAAACACCTTTTTCGGTATGTTTTTCAGTGTTTGGCAATGGCGACATGACCGTGGCTCCTCAATGTGCAAGATCGCTGCCATTAGTCTGGTCGAGGGTTTCCGCATTCGCAAATACGTTTCTTAATCCGATTTTTATTTCTTGTCCTCTTCCACGGCAATGTCATGGTTTTTGTCTATCCTGAAAAAAGTGCCGCAACAGCCTGCTGCGGCACTTTACTTCATAATTAGCATTCAATTTATTGATTTAAATATAAAAAAAATTATTCACCTACAACGACGGTTTCGGCTGGCGGCTTGATGGAGAATGTCGATGAGCAAATTTCTTGACCGGTTCCGTTATTTCAAGGAACTGGGTGACACGTTTTCGGATGATTTCGGACAAACGCTTGATACTAATCGGGATTGGGAGGATAGCTATCGTCAGCGATGGCAGTATGACAAGATTGTCCGATCAACTCATGGCGTCAATTGCACCGGTTCATGCAGTTGGAAGATCTATGTCAAAAACGGATTGGTTACGTGGGAAACACAGCAAACTGACTATCCTGAAACCCGACCCGACTTACCTAATCATGAACCGCGTGGCTGCCCGCGTGGTGCCAGCTATTCATGGTATTTATACAGCGCCAACCGGTTGAAGCACCCGTTGGTGCGCCTGCACTTGCTTGAGTTGTGGCGTGAAGCCCGTCAAGTTCACGATGATCCGGTTGACGCTTGGGCTGCAATCGTCAGCGATCCGCAAAAGTCCCAGCGTTACAAACAGGCTCGGGGGCGTGGTGGGCTGGTGCGCGTCAGTTGGGATGAAATGAATGAACTTATCGCCGCTGCCAATGTTTACACCGCCAAAACCTTCGGCCCGGACCGGGTTACTGGTTTCTCGCCTATTCCGGCGATGTCGATGGTTTCCTACGCATCCGGTGCCCGTTATCTGTCACTGATTGGCGGCACTTGCCTGAGTTTTTATGACTGGTACTGCGATTTGCCACCGGCTTCGCCGATGACCTGGGGCGAGCAAACCGACGTGCCGGAATCGGCAGATTGGTATAATTCGTCTTACTTGATCGCCTGGGGTTCCAACGTGCCGCAAACCCGCACGCCAGATGCGCATTTTTTCACCGAGGTACGCTACAAAGGGACCAAAACGGTCGCGATCACTCCGGACTATGCGGAGATTGTCAAGCTTTGCGACCAATGGCTGGCACCGAAGCAAGGAACCGACAGCGCAATTGCCCTGGCGATGGGTCATGTGATTCTGAAAGAGTTTTATCTACAAAAACCTAGCCAGTACTTTACCGATTATGTCTCAAGATACAGTGATTTACCTATGCTGGTGTTGCTGGAGCTGCGTGAAGACGGCAGCTATGCTGCCGGGCGTCAGCTGCGCGCTGCGGATTTGGTCGATGAACTGGGGGAAAGCAACAATCCGAAATGGAAAACGGTGGCGATTGACCAACTTAGCGGCGATCTGGTGGCACCGTTGGGATCAATCGGTTTCCGCTGGGGTGAGAAGGGTAAATGGAACTTAACCCAGACCGCCGGGCAGTCACAGCGCGAGGTCAAACTGCAACTGAGTTTGCTGGGTCAGCAGGATGCGGTGGTATCGGTCGGCTTCCCGTACTTCGGTGGATTGGAAAGTGAACAGTTTCGCCCGGTGGCATTGCAGGATGTATTGCATCATCCGGTCCCGGCGAAACAAATTACGCTGGCAGAGGGGTCACAGGCATACGTCGCCAGCGTTTATGACCTGATGATCGCTAATTACGGTCTTGCCCGTGACTGGGGAACGACACAGGCAGATAACTCGCTGGCCGCCACAGATTATAACGAAGTCAAAGCTTACACACCCGCGTGGGCGGAGCAAATCACCGGCGTACCGCGCGCCAATATTATTCGCATCGCTCGCGAGTTTGCCGACAACGCCGACAAAACACACGGACGTTCGATGATTATCGTCGGTGCCGGTATTAATCACTGGTATCACATGGACATGAATTACCGCGGATTGATTAACCTGTTGGTCTTCTGCGGCTGTGTTGGCCAGACCGGAGGTGGTTGGGCGCACTATGTTGGGCAGGAAAAACTCCGGCCGCAAACCGGCTGGCTACCCTTGGCATTCGGGTTGGACTGGAGCCGTCCACCACGTCAGATGAATACCACCTCATTCTTCTACAACCATTCCAGCCAATGGCGCTATGAAACGCTCAATACTGAGGACCTGCTGTCACCGATGGCTGATAAATCCCGTTTCGGTGGCAGCCTGATTGATTTTAATGTGCGAGCCGAACGGATGGGTTGGTTGCCTTCCGCTCCGCAATTGAACGTCAACCCGTTGAATATTGCCAAACAGGCTGAACAGCAAGGAAAAACACCGCAGGAATTTGTGGTGGACGGGTTGAAATCCGGCAGCCTGCGCTTCGCCGCAGAGCAACCGGACGATCCGCAAAATAGCCCAAAAAACCTGTTTATTTGGCGTTCGAATTTATTGGGCTCTTCCGGTAAAGGGCATGAATATATGCTCAAGTATTTGCTGGGTACCGAACATGGTATCCAGCAGGTTGATCTCGGACAGCAAGGGCAGCAAAAACCGCAAGAGGTGGAATGGCTCGATCAGGCGCGTGAAGGCAAGCTGGATCTGGTCGTGACGCTGGATTTTCGCATGTCGACGACTTGCCTGTATTCCGACATTATCCTGCCAACCGCCACCTGGTATGAGAAGGACGACATGAATACCTCGGACATGCATCCGTTTATTCATCCGCTCTCCGCCGCAGTGGACCCGTGCTGGGAGTCGCGCAGCGACTGGGAAATCTATAAAGGTCTGGCGGCGAGTTTTTCAAAAGTCTGCGTTGGCCATCTGGGTGAAGAAACCGATGTGGTATTGGTGCCCATTCTGCATGACTCGCCGGGCGAACTGGCGCAGCCGCTTGAGGTGCTCGACTGGAAGCAAGGTGAATGTGAGCTGATCCCGGGGAAAACCGCCCCCTCGATAGCAGTAGTACAGCGCGACTATCCGAATACCTACGCACGTTTTACTTCGCTGGGGCCGCTGCTGGATAAGCTTGGCAACGGCAGTAAAGGCATCAACTGGGACACCCAGGAGGAAATAGACCTGCTCGGTAAACTCAACCGTTGTCACAGCGGAGGTCATGCCGACGGTCGGCCGGTGATCAATACGGCGAAGCAGGCGGCAGAAGTGGTGTTGATGTTGGCGCCGGAAACCAACGGTGAAGTGGCAGTAAAAGCCTGGCGTGCGCTGGGAGAGCTGACCGGCCGTGATCATACTCATCTGGCGCTGGGGAAGCAGGATGTCAAAATTCGCTTCAGCGATCTACAGACGCAACCGCGTAAAATTATCTCCAGCCCGACCTGGTCCGGTTTAGAAGACGATCATGTGTCGTATAACGCCAGCTATACCAACGTGCATGAGCTAATCCCGTGGCGAACGCTTAGCGGTCGTCAACAGCTTTATCAGGATCATCCGTGGATGCGTGCTTTTGGTGAGAGCTTGCTGGTGTATCGACCGCCTATCGACACTCGCACCACGCGACCGATGTTTAATCAACGCCCCAACGGCAACCCGGAAAAAGCGCTGAACTTCCTGACGCCGCACCAGAAATGGGGCATCCACTCGACCTACAGCGACAACTTGTTGATGTTGACGCTGGCGCGAGGTGGGCCACTGGTATGGATCAGCGAAACCGATGCTAAAGAACTGGGCATTGAAGACAATGACTGGATCGAAGCATTCAACGTCAACGGTGCTTTATCGGCCCGTGCGGTGGTCAGCCAGCGGGTGCAGGCCGGTATGGTCATGATGTATCACGCGCAGGAACGTACCATCAACGTCCCCGGTTCGGAAATCACTGGCCAGCGTGGCGGTATTCACAACTCCGTGACCCGTGTCAGCCCTAAACCTACCCATATGATCGGGGGTTACGCCCAATTAGCTTACGGCTTCAACTATTACGGTACGGTCGGCTCGAACCGCGACGAGTTCGTTATCGTGCGTAAAATGCGGCGCATTGACTGGCTGGACAACGAAGGGCATGACAGCGAGCAACCGGCAGCAGTGGCCGGCGGCCGGGGAGTGGAAAAATGAAAATTCGTTCGCAAGTCGGCATGGTGATGAATCTCGACAAATGTATTGGCTGCCATACCTGTTCGGTAACCTGTAAAAATGTTTGGACCAGCCGCGAAGGCACCGAATACGCCTGGTTCAATAACGTTGAAACCAAACCGGGTCTGGGATATCCGCTGAATTGGGAGGACCAGGACAAATGGAAAGGTGGCTGGATCCGCAAGATCAATGGCCGCCTGAAGCCTCGTCAGGGCGGGCGCTTTGCCGTATTGGCGAATATTTTTGCCAACCCGCATATGCCACAGATTGATGACTATTACGAACCCTTCGACTTTGATTACCAGCACCTGCACACCGCCGCAGATGGCAAAGTGCAGCCGGTGGCACGGCCGCGCTCATTGCTGACCGGCAAACGGATGAACAAAATCACCGGCAGCGCCAACTGGGAGGACGATCTGGGGGGCGAGTTTGCCAAGCGTTCGCAAGATAAGAACTTTGAAAACGTGCAAAAGGAGATGTACGGCCAGTTTGAAAGTACCTTCATGATGTATCTGCCGCGACTGTGTGAGCATTGTCTTAACCCAGCTTGCGTGTCGAGCTGTCCAAGTGGCGCAATTTACAAGCGGGAAGAAGACGGCATTGTGTTGATCGACGAAGACAAATGTCGCGGCTGGCGAATGTGTGTCAGCGGTTGTCCGTATAAAAAAATCTACTTCAACTGGAAAAGCGGCAAGTCGGAAAAATGCATTTTATGTTATCCGCGCCTTGAAGCCGGTTTACCGACCATCTGTTCCGAAACCTGCGTTGGCCGCATCCGCTATCTGGGCGTAGTGCTTTATGACGCTGACGCCATTGAACAGGCGGCCTCGGTGGAAAACGATCAGGATCTGTATGAACGCCAGTTGGGAGTATTCCTGAACCCGAATGACCCAATGGTGATTGAGCAGGCGCTCAAGGACGGTGTGCCAATGAACGTGATCGATGCCGCTCAGCGTTCGCCGGTGTACAAACTGGCTATGGACTGGAAACTGGCGCTACCGCTGCATCCGGAATATCGCACCTTGCCGATGGTGTGGTATGTGCCGCCATTGTCGCCTATTCAGTCGGCGTCTGACGCCGGTGTTTTGCCTCACAAAGGTGTGTTGCCGGACATCGATGCATTGCGCATTCCGCTGCAATATTTAGCCAACCTGTTTACCGCCGGCGATACCGCACCGGTGGCACGTTCGCTGAAACGTATTTTGGCGATGCGTCACTACAAGCGTATGGAAACGGTGGAGGGGGTACATGATACCAGCGCCCTGGATGAAGTGGGTCTGACCGAAGCGCAGGTACAGGAAATGTACCGCTATCTGGCCATCGCCAATTACGAAGACCGTTTCGTGATCCCGACCAGCCATCGCGAACTGGCACGCGACGCCTTCCCCGAGCGTAATGGCTGCGGCTTTACCTTTGGCGATGGTTGTCACGGCAGCGACAGCAAGTTTGATCTGTTTAACTCCAAACGTATCGATGCCATTGATGTTGGGGTGAAAACCGGGGGGCAGAAATTATGATTTCACTCCGCATTATTTCGCGCCTGCTGGAATATCCCGATGAGGCATTGTGGCAAGGGAAATATGAATTGTTGGCGGCGTTACCCGAGGCCAGCGAATTGTCACCACAACAACAAGCTTTGTTGGCCGACGTGATCCACTGGCGCTGTAACGGGCGTCTGCTGGACGCACAGGCAGAATATACCGGTCTGTTTGACCGTGGTCGTTCAACCTCGCTGTTATTGTTTGAACATGTACACGGCGAATCGCGCGATCGTGGTCAGGCGATGATCAACCTGCTTGAACAATATCGTCAGGCCGGCTTGCAGTTGGATACCTATGAATTACCCGACCATTTGCCGTTGTTTCTCGATTTCTTGTCAATGGGGGCCGAGAAAGAAGCGCTGGAATGGTTGGAAAGCATTGCGCCGATCCTGGCTCTGCTCGGCGCACGCTTGCACGAACGGGAAAGCCGCTATGGTCAACTGTTTGATCTGCTGACTCAGCTTTCCGGCAGTCAGGCACGCAGTAAAAATCTAATGCCTAAAGTGCGTGAAGAAGCGCGTGACGATACGCCGGCGGCGCTGGACGCGGTATGGGAGGAAGAGCAGGTGCGGTTTATGGTTGAGCAGGGCGGCTGTAGCGCTGAAGAGGCGAAGCATCATCAGCGTCGCTTCTCCGGTTCTGTGGCTCCGCAATATCTTGACGTTGGCGCTGCCGCGCCACAAACCAGAGGGGAGTGAGTGATGGCGCATTTCCTTGATGTATTTTTTTTCGATATCTATCCGTATATCGCCGGCACGGTGTTTCTGCTTGGTAGCCTGTTGCGGTATGACTACGGTCAATACAGTTGGCGTGCCGGTTCTAGCCAGATTATGGATAAGCGTTGGATGCGGGTAGCCTCCAACCTGTTCCACGTAGGCGTGCTTGGGGTATTGGCTGGCCACGCTTTTGGTATGCTGACACCACACTGGGTGTATGAATCCTGGTTGCCGATGCCGGTGAAACAACAGATGGCGATGTTTATGGGCGGTGCCTGTGGCGCACTGATGCTGATTGGCGGCCTGATGTTACTGTATCGCCGGCTGTTTAATCCACGCGTACGGGCGATTTCCAGCGGCGCGGATATTTTGATTCTGGTATTGCTGCTGATCCAGGTTTCTTTAGGGTTGGGCACAATACCGTTTTCGGCTCAGCATCCTGACGGTAGCGAGATGTTGAAGCTGGTGAACTGGGCGCAGCATGTGGTGACATTCCGTTTCGGTGCCTCAGAGTTCCTGCAAGGTGTTGCACCGATTTATCGGATTCATTTGGTGCTGGGCATGACCTTATTCCTGCTGTTCCCCTTCACACGGTTGGTGCACGTGTGGAGTATTCCTCTGGAGTACCTGACGCGACGGCCGCAACTGGTGCGTAAAAGAAGATAACCTGTGTCTGCCGGGGCAGAGCCTTGCCCCGGTGACGTTGTTTTGATGCCTCAATTTTACTTCATCATTGCAATATAATACCTTCACTCCGACCATGCTGATGGCTATTTGGGCACAGTTACCGCTATGCTAAACAGGTGACAACTGATGAATTTAAAAAGGATGAACCGCTTTGGCTGGAAGTAGCTTACTGACTTTAATCGATGATATTGCCTCACTGCTGGATGATGTTTCGCTAATGACCAAAATGGCGGCGAAAAAAACCGCCGGGGTATTGGGGGATGATCTGGCATTGAATGCGCAACAGGTTACCGGGGTAAAGGCCGATCGCGAGCTGCCGGTGGTGTGGAGCGTGGCCAAAGGGTCGTTTATCAACAAGGCAATTCTGGTGCCGCTGGCATTGCTGATCAGTGCATTCGCCCCCTGGGCCATTACACCGTTGCTGATGGTGGGTGGTGCTTATCTGTGCTACGAGGGCTTTGAGAAGGTGTTCCACAGCCTGACCCACAGCAAGCAAACGGGTGGTGAAGAGAAAAAAGAGGCGCTGGATGCCAATGAGGATGTGGCAGCCTACGAACAACGCAAAGTTAAAGGGGCAATACGTACCGACTTCGTGCTGTCCGCCGAGATTATCGCCATTACGTTGGGTACCGTGGCGGGGGCGACCTTCAGCCAGCAGGTGATCGTGCTGTGTGGTATCGCGATTGTGATGACGGCGGGGGTTTACGGTATCGTGGCCGGTATCGTCAAACTCGACGATCTGGGGCTGTATCTGAGCCGCAAAAGCAGTGCGCTGGTGCGTTCTATCGGCAACGGCATTGTCAGTGCAGCTCCTTATCTGATGAAAACGCTGTCAATCGTCGGCACCATCGCCATGTTTATGGTCGGGGGCGGCATTCTGACCCACGGGTTGCCGCCGGTGCACCATTTATTTGAGGACTGGGCGTCGTACGCCACCGTGGTGCCGACCTTCGGCCAGATCCTGCAAGGCGTGATCCCTGCATTGCTCAACGTGGTGTTTGGCCTGATTGCCGGGGGCGTGGTGCTGCTGGTGGTTTCGGCGCTGGGCGCGATCCGGGGGCGTTTGAAAGCCTGAATAAATCCCGCGCCGGCTGGCGCGGGGCATTTTAGAAGATCAGCTTAAAGACACCGGTGATGGTGAGCAGGCCCACGATAAAGATAATGGCGACAATCCACAGAATAATTTTCATTGTTCTCTCCCTATAGGTTTGAATGATGGCGCGAGCTTTCGCTAACCTAATGAAATCATTATTTACTGTAGTTGATATTTCGCAGATTGCCTGTTGCGCTGGCAATCAGGGCCGGTTGACATCACCGGCACCCAGCGTGCGCTGCATGATATGAGTGTCGCGCCACTCGCCCAATTTAAAACCCACCGCCTTTAGCGTGCCCACGCTGCAAAACCCCAGAGTCTGATGCAGAGCCAACGAACCCTGATTGTGTTTGGCATTGCCGACGGTCGCTAACATTTGGCGCCAGGGACCTGACTCGCAGCGGGCGATCAGTTCTGCCAATAAGGCTTTGCCGATACCCTGACCTTGCTGCCCGTCGGCGACATACACCGACTCCTCCACGGTAAACCGGTAAGCCGGGCGCGGCCGATAAGGGGTGGCGTAACAGTATCCCACCACCCGATTATCGCGTTTGGCCACCAACCAGGGGAGCCCGGCTTCTTGCACCTTACTGAGCCGCTGTTGCATTTCTTCCAGCGTTGGCGGCTCTTCTTCAAACGATGCGGCACCGTACAACACATGATGGGTGTAAATTTGCTGCACGGTGACCATGTCGTCTGGTGTGGCATCGACAAACATCAGCGGGGTGGTATGGGGCATAGTGTTCCTGTTTACCTTGAAAAATAAGAAGATAAGCGCATTATGCGCCGCCCACGTTGACAAGGTAAATTGGGCTTTCTTATGCTGAAGATAAGAGAAACCTATGGTTGCTCGCTAGCCGATCGTCGTTGTGTCAGGCGCATTAATACGCCGGAGGCTAACAGTACGCCGAGGATCACCCAGGCTGCGCCGGCCAGTTGCCAGACGTTGGGGGCAGTACCGGTGAGTGTCGCCACCAACATAGTGAAAACCGGCGCCAGATTAAAGAAAATCGCAGTGCGAACCGAACCTATTTTTTCCAGTCCGTTGAACCACAACAGATAGGCCAACAGCGAACCGCATAGCGCCAGATAAACCACGGCCAGGTGTACGCTGAGGCTGGCGGTGGCCAGGCTTTGCAGCGGGTTTTCGAAGATAAACCCCAGCGGTAGCAGGGCCAGGGTACCGAACAGCATCGAGTAGCTGGTGGTTTCGATGGCGGTGGCGTTGTGCACCAGTCGGCGGGTGCCCACCATATTCAACGCCCAGGCCAGGCTGCCGAGTAAAATAATGCCGTCACCGGGGCTGATTTCCAGCCGCAACAGCGTTTGGATCTGGCCTTTGGTAATCACCAATACCACGCCAATAAAACCGGCTAACAGACCGGCAATACGCGAACCGTTCAGTTTTTCATTCTCCCAGATCACGCCGAATACCAGCGTCCACAGCGGCGTAGTGGCCAGGATCAGTGCACCGTTGATCGGCGTGGTGGATTGCAGGCCGAAAAAAGTGCACAGGTTGAATAGCGTAAAGCCCAGCACACCCAGCCCCAGATAAGCCGGCCAGTTGTTTTTCAACGTGCTGAGGCGTAGTTGCCCACGCAGGCCGAAGAACAGCAAGAGTGCCAGCGTCGCCAGGCTGAAACGCTCAATCGACGCGGTGATCGGCGGCTGGTGGGCGATGATATAGGCACCGGCGTTAAAGTTGGTGCCCCAGAAGAAGGTGGCGATAATCACGCCCAGATAGGCCAGCGGCAGCGAGTTTTTCATCATGATTTCCTGTGGTGGCGAAATAAACAGAAAATAGCTTGCGCCTTAAACCTTCGCGGTAATACTCCCTATATGTTCACTATTGATGTGAGAAAACACCCATGTTCAATTGGGAAGATCTGCACTATTTCATGGTGTTCGCCCGTGAAAAATCGCTGTCGGGTGCGGCCCGCAGTTTGAAGGTTGATCACGCCACCGTTGCCCGGCGAATCGCCAGCCTGGAGATGGCACTGGCATTAAAACTGGTTGATCGCCGTCCGCGTAGCTACTTGCTGACCGTCGATGGACAACGCATCGCGGCACAGGGGGACAGCATGACGCTTAACGCTTTTGCCATCAGCCGCAGCGCGCTTAATGGGCAACAGGGCGTCGCGGGCGAGGTGACGCTAAGTGTGCCACCGGTGATGGGGCTCAAGCTGATCGCGCCGCGAATTGCCCAATTGCAGCGGCGTTATCCGGATTTACAACTCATCCTGCTGGCGGAGACGGCCAACGTTTCGTTGCTGCGTGGTGAGGCGGACATTGCCATTCGGCTTAGCCGCGTCAGCGAAAGCGACCTGGTCACGCGAAAAATGGGTACCGTCGAGTTTGGCTTGTATGCCAATGCGAACTATCTGCGGGTGACGCCGGAAGCGGAGCGGGGGTTTATCGGTTATCACGATGAGCGGGCGGCCTCTGTGCAGCAGAAGTGGCTGCAGGATCAAGCCGGAGAGCGGCCGCTGGTTATGCGCAGTAACGATCTGATGATCCAGGCCGCGGCTGCGGCAGCCGGTGCAGGTATCGCGCTGTTGCCGCATTTTGTCGGGCAAGAATTGGGGCTTGAACCTCTGGCAGCCGCGCAGTCGTTACAACGTGAAATCTGGCTAACGGTGCATGACGACATTCGCCATGCACCGGGTATCGCCGCGGTGACGGCGTTTTTGCTGGACTGCTACGCGGGTGTCGCGGGTATCACCCGGCTGGTGGATAACCTGAGCTGAGTAGGTTTAACCGCGCATTAACTGTGCCACCGCCTGCTGCAAATAACGCAGCAACGGCGGGGTCAGCCAGGTGCCCTCGGTGAGCGTTGGCTCCCGCTCCATAGCCTGGCGAATTTTCATTTGGGTGGCAGGATCGGTACCGGCATAGGACTGGAACAGCTCAAGCCATTGTGTCGCCAGTTGTCTTGCCTGTCCGGACTCTGCTGGCACACCCTCATTCAGTGCCTGATGGAATTGGGCGATCAACGCCGGCCATTCCTGCAGGCGGGTAAAGTAGTGTTGACGTACATAGGCATATTCTTCTGCCGACAGGTATTTTTGGTAGATCGAAAGCTTGGTTTCGGCAAATGCCCGGGTCACATAGTCAGTCATCGCCGGGGTGATACCGGTTTGTTCGCGCATTGAGGGTTCATCGGCATGCATGGCGTTAAGCCGGGTGAGGAACGCCGGGTTGCCCGCAGTATCGCGTTCCAGCATCAGCATCCAACGTCGGGCCAGAGCCTGGGCCTGCAATTCTTGCGGTGCCACCCCGCTGTCGATCAACTGACGGATACTGCTGACCAGTTCGTCCCATTCCTGATTGCGTAGCGGATCGGCCTGATAGAAGGGCAGTTGCGCCAGCTCGTCTGCGGTAAAATATTTATCGTACATGGTCATTAACTCCAACGTAGTCAGCCAGTCGTTCAGTTCCGGTTCATCCCCGGCGGTGAGCTGCGCATGCATATGCTGCAGACGATCGCGTAGCGCGGCGGTCTGCACCAGCTGCTGCTCCAACATGGTAATTTGCTGCTCAATCACCGTGGTCAGTGCCATGCCTGAACGAGCCAAAATTGCCCCGACTTCCGCCAGCGTAACGCCCATGCGGCGCAGCGCCTGAATATGGTGCAAGCGGGTGATGTCAGCCCGATTATATAAGCGATACCCGGCGTCGGAACGCGCAGAAGGAACCAGCAAACCAATGTTGTCGTAATAATGCAGCGTCCTGACAGTGATGCCGGAACGGCGGGCCAGTTCGCCAACTTTTAATAGCATGAGTGTGCTCCTCCCTTGTGCGTGCAGGAATACTAAAGCCTGACGTGACGTGAGGGTCAATAGGCGGGATGAGGATATTTTCGGGGGAAGTTGCGGTATCTCAGAATGGCAAAAGCCCAACGGTATGGCTGGGCTTTGCGGGTCCCTTAAAGGGAAGGTATAACATAAGGGCCTTTTCGGCTACGGCAGTAATCTTATCTGGTTTGCTTGTTTTGTCAACAGATTGAGCGTTATGCCAGCAGCATGTTTCGAGCATTAATTGATTTGATTACTGCTCGTTGTATCTCGGCAACCAGTTCTCGATGCAAGCATTGGATGAGAAATCCTCGTTCCTTACGTGCCCTGTTAAGACGTTGGCGGCTCACCTGTTGCACCAGATCTCCTTTGGCCCAACGTGTTTGTGGATGAAAGAATCGCATGTCTTCAATGACTTCATCGGCAATCTCAATATGCATACCCCGGCTAAGCTTGCTGATATCTTTGGTGGTCGACAGCGGTACAATAATGCAGGCGTTACCGTTGATTTTTCCATTGAGTACCACGATAAGTCGATTTTTCACCATTTCAGGTGGAATGTGACCATTATAAAAATGGGGCAAGTGGGTAGGGACAACGGGTACAGGATAATTGCCATAATTGCATTCGAGTATTTCCCCGACCTTAGGGGCAAAATTGATGGGCATATAAACTCTCCTTGTTACGCAAAAACTATCTGACCGAACTGAATGGTAATAATGAGTCTGTTGCCAGGCCGGAGAAAGGGATTGGTAGGAGTCTATGGGAGGAGAAGATTAAAAATGCGAGCTCCTACGCAAGAGCTCGCAAACAACCTGCTGAGTTACCAGCCTTTTACGGCACCGCCGTTAAAGATTTTCTCGGCGGCTTTGGCCACTTCATCCGACTCGTAGGCCTTGATGAAGTTTTGTACGTTCGGCGCATCCTTGTTGTCTTCACGCGTCACGATGATATTGGTGTACGGCGAGTTCTTGTCTTCGATGAAGATGCCGTCTTTGGTTGGCGTCAGGCCGGTCTGGTTGATGTAGGTAGTGCTGATGACGGCCACGGTGACTTTGGGATCGTCCAGCACCTGCGGCAACTGCGCTCCCTCCAGTTCCATAATCTTGTAGTTATGCGGGTTGGCGCTAATATCCAGCGAAGTCGGCAGCAGTCCTTTACCCTGTTTGAGCGTAATCAGACCGGTTTTTTCCAGCAGCAGCAGCGCACGGCCGAGGTTGGTGGGATCCAGCGGGATGGCAATTACCGCGCCGTCCTGCAGCTCTTTCAGCGATTTGATTTTTTTCGAATAGCCGGCCATCGGGAACACGAAGGTATTGCCCACTGCGACCAGCTTGTAGCCGTGATCTTTATTCTGCTGTTCGAGGAACGGCCGATGCTGGAAGACGTTGGCATCCAGCTCGCCTTTGTCGGTGGCGTCGTTGGGCAGCAGCGAACCACTGAAACCAATCAGTTCAACCTCCAGTCCGTACTTCTGTTTCGCTACCTGTTTGGCAACCTCCGCCACGTCCTGCTCTGCACCGTTGATTACCCCGACCTTGATATGATTCTGATCGGTTTTTTGTTCACAGCCTTGCAGCGCCAGTACGGCGGCGAAAGCCGCCAGCAGAGGGGTGAAACGCCAGCTTTGAGTCATCGACTTCTCCCTGAAAAAAACAATTAAATCAGTTGGTTTTGTGCTGTTAGCTAAGCCTGAACCCGTGGGGAAGTCAAATGCTTGCTCAGCACAAAGGCTTCTAGCTAATAACAGGAAGTTTTATCGCGCACTTTTATTTTGCGCGCAGTACCACGATGCCCGGCGTGGCCTGCACGTAATCCATAAAGGGCGAGTCCACCACCTGCATATTTTCTTTGCGCGAAGAGGCGTTACGCAGCACCGGGCCGTTTTCGGTCATGATATAGATGCCGGTATGGGTGACGTCCAGCCCTGGCAGATGGGTGTAAATACCGATGTAATCGCCGGTGTGCAACTGGGCCAGCACCTTGTCGTCGATAAAATCGCTGGGCAGATAGGTAATGCTGCGCTGAACGTTTTTCAGACCCGGCAGATAGCTGCTGCCATCCGCTTTTTGGTTCAGGTTTTTCACCAACGTTACGGTGTGTGGGCTAAGCGTGGCGGTGATGTCCGTTGCGTTGGTTTTTGCCTGATGCGACCAATCGCTGAAGAAATGTTTGCGATGCTGGAAGTTGATATCGCCGTTGGCGTAGCGGATGTTAATCAGCCGCTGGACAAAATCTGCCTGGTTCTCTGCCTGGCGCAGGGCATCGACATAATCAATATAGGTAAAACAGTCCAGGCCGCGGAAGTCGATCACCAGTTTTTCCGGCGTATCCTGCGAGCCAACCAGCATATTGGCAACGTAGGGCGTACCGAGGAAGGGCCGGGACAGCAGATCGATCATGCGACCGCTATCCTGCTGCTGCTCTGTCGGCGCGGCGGCGCGCAGGGCGAGAAGCTGATTGAGTTTGTTTAACGTGTGGTTATCCATGCTGGCCTTGAGATCTGCTGGTGGGGTAGTGATGGGTTCAGGCGTTTGCCCAACCTGAATTTTATCGGTACAGCCGCTAAGCGCAATAGCCAATATCAATGAAACAACCTTGTACATTTTACCCTCCAATGGTTTCGGCACGTTATCATGCAAATGATAACAGTTCTCACCATGGCCAGGGTGGTTAATAGTTAAACATAGCCTCAACGTTTGGCTAACGCTTAATAACCGATTTCACTGTTAAACGGCAGGTACCAGAACAGGGCGATCTCGTGATCGGCGATGTCCGGCTGGGCGCGATACAACAGGTGGTCGATGCCGCCGAGGATAAACCCAAAGCTTTGGTAGCAGCGGCAGGCGGGCAGATTGGTATTCTGCGTTTCCAGCATCAACCCGGCGGTTTCCTGACGTTGCGCCCATTGCCGCGCAGTTTCCAGCAGTGCGGTGGCGACACCCAAACGGCGTACGTGAGCGCTGACCACAATTTCCTCAATCAGCGCGTAACCGTTCCAGTTATTGCTCAGCGTGATGTGACCAACCGGCTCGCCGCGATGCCGGGCCAGAAAGGTTTCGCTTTCGTCATTGACGAACGGGGCCAGCGGGTAGTTCTTGCGAAAGGGGGTAACTGGCAGCAGCGGCCAGTTGTCGATCGGCGCGTCGAACACCGGCTGGGCGTAGTGGGCGATATGAAAGCTAAAGTCACAGCCGGTCAGGTAGCCGTCGGGTAAACGGGTGACCGGGGCAATCTGGATCGCCTGGCTCATGGGGCAAGCTCCCTCAGCAAACGCGCCGGGTTCCCGGCATAGATCCCTTTACGGGTGATATTTTTGGTGACCACCGCACCGGCACCAATCACCGCACCACTGCAGATGTTCACCGACAGAACCGTGGCACCGGAGCCGATGGAAACGTGATCGCCAATCTGCGTACGACCCCAACTCGTTGAGTCGGCATTGGGGGCGCCATCTTTAAACAGATCGTTGGCGAAGGTGACGTTGTGGCCGATAAAGCAATCCGCGCCAATAATGACATATTCACAGATGAAACTGTGCGACTGGATTTTGCTGCGGGCGCCAATGCTGACGTTTTTCTGGATCTCGACAAAGGGACCGACAAATACCCCATCGCCAAGTTTACAGCCATACAGATTACAGGGCTGAACGACGGTGACATTTTGACCGGCGTCGACATCGACAATACCGGCCTGAAGAACACGAATGGCGGATGACATGACATTCCTCACGGCAGTGACGCAGGGGGGAATTATAAAACAAACTGTCGCCACGTCTGTGCTTTCCGAACGCTTTTTCAGCGAAAGACTATAATTAGTACAGGGGAGAGAGCCCCGTGGCCGCAATCCTCGTACGGTTAGCAATCCGTCAGAGGGGTAAATTCGTTCGCCGATCGCGACCTACGGCGATGAAGGAGGTGTCTCATGGTTAGTCATGTTTGGGGACTTCTGGCGCATCCAAGCACCGAGTTCGAACACATTAAAAGCGAGAACGAAAGCGTCTCGCACCTTTACACCCACCATGTGCTGTTGCTGGCGTTGATCCCGGTAGTTTGTGCCTTTATCGGCACCACCCAACTGGGCTGGCTCTCCGGCGAAGGACAGGCTATCCGGCTCGATATGTTCACCGCATCCTATACCGCGGTCGCTTTTTATCTGTTGATGCTGGCGGGTGTAGCCATTATGGGGAAAGTGATCCACTGGATGGCACGGCGTTATGAAGTGCGCCCTAGTCTGCATCGCTGCATGGTGTTTGCCGGTTATATCGCAACCCCGATGTTCCTCAGCGGTATTGTGGCGCTTTATCCCGTCGTGTGGCTGTGTCTGTTTGTTGGCGTGATTGGCCTGTGCTATTCGGGCTATCTGCTGAATCTGGGCATCCCGCACTTCCTGAATATCGACAGTAAGGAAGGGTTTATCTTCTCCAGCTCCACCTTTGCCATCGGTATCCTGTTGCTTGAGCTGCTGCTTGGGGTCACGGTACTGCTGTGGGGGTATGGTTCCTGGTTGTTCTGAAATCTGTTTTGATAAAGCCCCTCACGCCGGTCTGGCGTGAGGGGCTTTTGCTATTCAGGATTGGCGAAATACCAGCATCACGCCAAGCAGAATCGCCGCCATTCCCAGCATGCTAATGGCAGCCAGCGCGTGGCCGAGCAGCAGGTAGTCGAGCAGGGCGGTTACCGCCGGGATCAGGTAAAACAGGCTGGTGACCTGCACCAGATTGCCGCGTTGGATCAGTCGGTACAGCAAAAAGGTCGCCAACACCGAAATCACCACCGCCATCCACAGCAGCGGTACGATAAATGCTGCACTCCAATCGACCCGCAGTGGTTCAAAGGGTAACACCAGCGTACACATCAGCAACCCGACGGCGTACTGCAACGGCAACACGGCCAGCGGCGCTTGGGCCAGGCCTTTTTGCAGTAGCGTACCGGCGGTCATGCAACCCAGCGCGACAAAGGCACACAGCATGCCGAGTAGCGAAAAGTGCGCAATCATCAGGCTTTGATACACCACCAGCGTTAACCCGGCCATCGCCAGCAGCAGCCCAAGGCCGCGCAGCCCGGAACAGCGGCGTTCGGTAATGAACTGAGTGAGGATCGGCTGAACGCCAAGCAGCGTCGCCAATACGCCGGGAGTAATGCCTTGTTCCAGCGCCAGCAGATAACATATCTGGTAACTGCCGATCATCAGCAGCCCGATCAGCGCCACGCGGCGGCGGGTGCCGGGCACGGGCAGGCATTGCCGTTGCCACAGGCCGATCGCCAATAGCAGCGCCAGCGCGATAGCACAACGGAAGAACAAAAAGGCAAAGGCGGAGGCATGCTCCAGTCCCCAGCGAGAGAAAATAGCGCCGCTGCTCCAGAGCAGGACGAATAGCGTTGCCAGGCCGGCGTTGGCCCATTGGGAAATAAATCGCATTTGGTTTTCACCTGTCGTGAAAGTAACAAACTCCAGTACGCACGGCGGTCTTCGCCTGAACGTAAATCAATTAAAGCTGGAGGTGAGAATTTGGTTTGGCTTAGCGCACAACCACAGAGCGTGGCGGGTAAGCAGCAACCGCAGAGACGACAGAGAAAACGGCGGGTGGGGCAGAGGATGCGCACAGCAGAACGACGGCCGGAAGGCACGTGTTCGCAGGATCTTTCATGTGCGCAAACTGAGTCATTGATATTCCTGAACGCAGGGAGTGATTAACTATTCCAAGATAGTGAAATCCAGTGGGCTGTGCAACATAAAACTAACAAAGTATCCGGCCAGTGCCCCCGTCATTCGGGGGCCAGTGGCCTGGCCCCCGAATGACGGGGGCACTGGCTGAAAGAAATAACATTACTGGTTATTGTCGGCCCAGTGTTTGCGCTTGCTGGTTTTGCCCAGGCCCGGGTTAAAGCTGTTGGTCGGGTCGGCAGAGCGGTAGAACGCCTGCAGATCGGGCTTGGCCGGGTAGAGGTGGCCGACGTTATGTTCCGCCGGGTACTCCGCGCCGCGCTGGTCGAGGATCGCCAGCATTTTCTCTTTCAGCGCATGGCTGTCGACGCCTTTTTTCACCACATAATCCTGATGGAACACGTGGCACATAAAGTGGCCGTAATACAGCTTGTGCACCAGTTGGCTATCGATTTCCGGCGGCAGGGTTTCGAACCAGTCGGTGTCGTTGCGGCGCAGCGCGATATCCAGCGCCAGAATATCTTCAACTTTATCGGCATGCACCGCATGGTAACGCACGGCAGCACCGGCGGCGGCAAAACGGTGCAGGAAGGCTTTTTTGCCTTCGTCCGGGGTGCAGGCGAAGAACTCGCCATCGGCCTGGGCAAAGTACTGGTTCAGGTACTGCTGCGCTTCTTCAACGCCCGGACCGGCCATTTTCAGCAGCAGGTGATGTTCAAAGCGTTCGCGGTACTCTTTCATCCGTTTCGGCAGGTGGCTGGGGGCCAGATGGCTAAGCCCCTGCATCAGCCGATCGGTCAGGTTGTGCGGCAGCAGCGGCAGCTTGTTGAGGCTGGCGTCCATGCGGCCTTTTAGGGTGAAGAAACTGGGCATCTGATCGGTGCCCAGTTTGTCGATCATCATAAAGGTATCTTTGCCATACACTTCAGCGATATCAAAAATATCCCGGTGCATGTACTCGCCGGCCACCGGCAGGTTGTCGAATTGGCTGAGCATATGACGACGCAGTTCGGTTAAGACGGCGGTGTTGTTGGTGCCGATATAAAACACCTGCTCTTTACCTTCTTTCTCAAAGGTGTCCAGCCGCACGGCAAATACCGCCAGCTTGCCGGCACAGCCGGAAGCTTCAAACAGACGACGCTTGTCAGCATTGAATCGGGATGGAGTCTCGGCATCGACGTCTCGCACCCGGCTGGCATATTCGTTGTCGGAAGCGCGCAGTTCGCCGTGCTCGACATCTTCCGGGCGGTAGTCACCTTTTTCCAATCGGGTGAGGATCTCCTCCGGCGTATCGCCAAGTTTAATCCCCAAATGGTTCACCAGCCGCAGTTGGCCGTCTTCACCCAACTGGGCGTACAGCGCCATTTCGGTATAGGCCGGCCCGCGTTTGACCAGCGAGCCGCCGGAGTTGTTGCACACGCCACCGATCACCGAAGCGCCGATACAGGAGGAACCGATTACAGAGTGTGGCTCGCGCCCATAGGGCTTCAGGAGTTTTTCCAACTGATTGAGGGTACTGCCTGGGAAACCGACCACCTGTTTGCCGTTGTCCAGCACCTGCACGTGATCGAGCCGCAGGGTGCTGATAATGACGACATCACGGTCGTAGTCATTGCCGCTGGGCGTTGAACCCTCGGTCAGACCGGTGTTCGCCGCCTGCATGATGACAATTTTGTCGGCGGCGACGCAGGCCTCCAGCAGTTGCCACAGTTGCAACAGGCGCGTCGGGAACACCACCGCCAGCGCCTGACCAACCCCAGAGCGGAAGCCTTTGCGATAACGTTCGGTGCTACGTTCGCCGGTCAGCAACTGCGGGCCGCCGACGATACTTTTGAGCTGATTGAGAAACGCCTGGTGGGTCGCGCTGGTGGACTGCGTCATGCCGATCTCCCTGTGGTACCCGTCGTCTTTCAAGCCGCGCGTTGTTGGCGGCAACCTGAAATTGGTAGGGTAATCATTTAATGGTTTATTAACTTGCCAGCCTAATAGCTTATTAACTTAGTAGTTATCCGCGTAACCGGCCTGGCGCTCTTCTTCACGCAGCGTCAGGATTTCCACGCCGTCGGCGGTGACGGCCACGGTGTGCTCCCATTGGGCCGACAGCTTTTTGTCGCGAGTCACCACCGTCCAACCGTCTTTCTTTTGCTTAATCCGGTGGTCGCCCTGGTTAATCATGGGTTCGATGGTAAACACCATGCCTTCCTGCAGCACCATGCCGGTCCCCGGCTGGCCAAAGTGCAGTACCGCCGGTTCTTCGTGCATGTCCCGGCCGATGCCGTGGCCGCAGTATTCACGCACGATGCTGTAGCCGGCCTGTTCGGCGTGCTGCTGAATCGCATGGCCGATGTCGCCCAGCGTCGCCCCTGGCTTAACCACCCGGATGCCTTGCCACAGCGATTCATACACGTTATTCACCAACCGCTTGGCCAGCGGTGTGGTCTGGCCGATGCAGTACATCTTGCTGGAGTCGGCGATGTAGCCGTCGTTTTCCAGCGTGATGTCGACGTTAACGATCATGCCGGAACGCAGAATTTTGCTGACCGACGGAATGCCGTGGCAGATCACGTCGTCAATCGACGTATTGAGCACATAAGGAAAATCGTACTGCCCTTTGCTGGCCGGGCGCGATTTCAGCTCATTGACGATAAAGGCCTCGGCGCGGTCGTTGATCTCCATGGTGGAGATGCCCTCGACAATCACCTTATCGAGCATAGCAAACACCTGCGCCAGCAGGGCGCCAGAGTGACGCATTTTGGCAATATCTTCCGACGTTTTGATCACAATCTCTTTCACCCGATAATCTCCTTCAAGGTCAGTGCATTATCTTTCATCATTTTTTTTACCAGTTGCGGGTAGGTCAGTTCCGGATGGAACTCCGCCAACATGCCGATTTTGATCCAGTATTCCGCCTGCGCGTTGATCGAGCGCGTCATCGTCAAACTGGCGAGGCGCAGATCGTCATGCAGCGCGTCTGAAATTTTTACTATGCCCATAGGCTGCTCCATAAGCGATTTATATACGAAGTGTATATGGTTTGGATGGTGCGAATTTTGCTTTCTGTGGCATAGGAAGATTCCGGGTCACAAGGATTGCCGCCGTCGGGCAATGCGTTTATTGTGATAAACGACTTTTTTGCACTGATTTTTCAGAAGGATTTAGGGCGTGAGCAAATTACGTGTTGGGGTGATCTTTGGCGGTAAATCGGCGGAGCATGAGGTTTCGCTGCAGTCGGCAAAAAACATTGTGGATGCAATCGACAAAGACAAGTTTGACGTCACGCTGCTGGGGATCGACAAGCAGGGGCAATGGCACATTAACGATGCGTCCAATTACCTGCTGAATGCGGAAAACCCGGCGCTGATTGCCTTGAACCGCTCAAATAAAAATGTGGCGCTGATCCCCGGCCAGGAAAAGCAGCAGTTGATCGAGTCAGGCAACGCCGGTGCGCTGGGCCAGCTCGATGTGGTGTTCCCCATTGTGCATGGCACGCTGGGGGAAGACGGTTCGTTGCAGGGACTGTTGCGGATGGCCAACCTGCCGTTTGTCGGTGCCGGCGTGCTGGGTTCAGCGGTTAGCATGGACAAAGACGTCACCAAACGCCTGTTGCGTGATGCCGGGTTGGCGGTGGCGCCTTTTGTGACGCTGACGCGCAACAACCGCGCTAAATACAGTTTTGAACAACTCAGTGAACGCCTGGGGCTGCCGCTGTTTGTGAAACCGGCGAACCAGGGCTCTTCGGTAGGGGTCAGCAAGGTGCAGGATCGCGCCGGCTATGAGGCTGCGGTAGCGCTGGCATTCAGCTTCGATCATAAAGTGCTGGTGGAATCGGCGATTGTCGGCCGTGAGATTGAGTGCGCGGTATTGGGCAACGACGAGCCGCAGGCCAGCCTGTGTGGCGAAATCGTGCTGAGCGACGCCTTCTATTCCTACGACACCAAATACATCAATGAGCAGGGCGCTCAGGTGATAGTGCCGGCGGCGATTGCGCCGGAAGTGAGTGATAAAATCCGCGATGTAGCGCTGAAAGCATTCCGGGCGCTCGAGTGTTTCGGTCTGGCGCGTGTCGACGTGTTCCTGACGCCAGACAACAACGTGGTAATCAACGAAATCAACACGCTGCCGGGCTTCACCAATATCAGCATGTATCCCAAACTGTGGGCCGCCAGCGGCGTCAGCTACAGCCAACTGATCACCCGCCTGATTGAACTGGCGCTGGAGCGTCATCAGCAGGACCGTGCGCTGAACAGCTCGGTGTTTGATCGGTAAACGGGCATAAAAAAAGAACCAGGTTGGTGGCCTGGTTCTTCTATTTTCGGCTCTGAAAGAGAGCAGTACTGCATGTACTTGTCATCCGCTTTTCAGTGTACCCGGTGTTTTGTTTGATTACAAATTGTGCAGCCTGCTTTATAATCAATGACGATGACAGGTGTGTCGGAGTAGTGCAAGACGGGTGGTGAATCACAAACGATTTCCATTGGTCCCAACTGGATACGGGTGGTGCTGTCCGGTTTGCTCCCACCCAAAGGTGTGCTGCATGTACTTGTCATCCAACGGGTACTCACCGTAAGGGGCTACCCAAGAGCAATTACGGTGAAGTGCGCACCCTCCGTCACAAGGAGTGTGTAAAGTGATAACTGCAAGTCTGGTTCTATTGACGTTACAGACAGTTCTTGTCTGTTTGCAAATTATCGTTGTCATCAAGCAACTGACTCGTCGTCCATAGGGAAATGGCGGGAACTTAATCAAGAGCTGAGTTAACCACTCAGCTCTTTTTTGAAGCTGATTTCTTACTTCACTGTCACATCAATATCGCCAAAATACTTCTTCGCCAGCTCACTCACGGTGCCTTGCTGTTTCACTTTGACGATCGCCTCATTCAGCTTTTTCTTCAGGGCGTCATCACCCTTACGCAGGCCGAAGGCAATGCCCTCACCGAGGATCTTGTCGTCGCTGACTGCATCGCCGACAAAGGCGAAGCCCTTACCGTCCGGATGCGCCAGGAAACCGCTTTGGCCCGACGGTGCCATGACCAGCGTCGCGTCGAGACGCCCGGCCGTCAGGTCGAGATAAGCCTGGTTCTGATCCTGATAGGACACCACGTCCACACCCTGAGGTGCCCAGTGGGCCTTGGCGTAAGTTTCCTGAATCGAACCCTGCAGTACGCCGACGTGCTTGCCCGCCAATGAGGTGGCGTTTGGCAGCAGGCCGCTGTCAGCCTTGGCGATCAGGCGGTTTGGCACCTGATAGATTGAATCGGTAAAGTCGATTGCCTGGCGACGCTGGTCGGTGACGTTCATCGCCGAGTTGATGGCGTCGAACTTGCGTGCCTTCAGCGCCGGGATCAGGCTGTCGAACGAGGTTTCGACCCAACTGCATTTTAACTGGGCGGCGGCACACACCGCGTTGCCCAGATCGATATCAAAGCCTTCCAGCTTACCGCTGGCGGATTTGGATTCGAACGGGGGATACAGCGCTTCCAGGCCGAAGCGCAGGGTATTTTCCGCCGCCAGCGTGGAACCGGCGGCCAGCAGGCAGCCTGCGGCGATCAACGTTTTCAGTGATTTCATAGTCGAGCCCTTTTCCCATGGTCAAAGCAAAAAAATGAATGCGTTATACCTGACACAGACGGCGTGCGCCTTCCAGCAGGGTCTCATTATCTTTTGAAAAACTCAGTCGGATGATGCCGGTATCGGTGCCGTCGCTGTAAAATGCCGACAGCGGGATAGTCGCGACCTTGGCCTCACGGATCAGACGTACCGCAAAGTCATTGTCGCTTTCGCTGCTGAAACCGCTAAAGCGGGCCAGCATAAAGAAACTGCCACGGCTGGGCAGTAATTCAAAGCGTGAATCCTGCAGCGCGCTCGCCAGTAAATCACGTTTCTGCTGATAGAAGGTCGCCAGTCCCAGATAACTTTGCGGGTTGCCCAGCGCTTCGGCGAAGGCGTACTGCATCGGCGTATCGGCGGAAAATACCATAAACTGGTGCACCTTGCGGATCTCGTCCATCAGCGCCGCCGGTGCCATGCAGTAACCGACGCGCCAGCCGGTCACGTGGTAGGTTTTGCCAAACGACGACACGATCACGCTGCGTTCGGCCAACTGAGGATGGCGTGCCATGCTGTGGTGAACATCACCGTCGAACACCACGTGTTCGTAGACCTCGTCGGACAGGATGACGATATCGGTATTGCGCGTCAGGGCGGTCAGGCGTTCAATATCATGTTCGCCGAATACGCTGCCGGTCGGGTTGTGCGGGCTGTTAACGATGATCATCCGCGTTTTGCTGTTGATGGCGGCGGCGACTTCGTCCCAGTCAATATGCAGGTCCTGCAGTGACAGTTTGATCGCTACCGGTGTTGCGCCTTGCAAGCGTACGATCGGCGCATAGCTGTCGAACGCCGGTTCGAAATAAATCACCTCATCGCCCGGATGCACCAGCGCGCTGATGGCGGAATACAATCCTTCGCTGGCGCTGGCAATGACCGTGATTTCTTCGTCGGTGTCATAGCGTGCGCCATACAATCGTTCAACTTTGTCTGCCAGCGCGGTACGTAATGCCGCCACGCCGCTCATTGGTGCGTATTGGTTATGACCTGCGCGCATGGCTTGCGCCACCGCTTCAACCAATTGAGGTTCACAGGCGAAGTTCGGTGCCCCCTGCGACAGATTCAGGGCCTGATGTTCGGCGCTGAGCTGGCCGATAACGGTGAAAATCGTGGTGCCGACGTCCGGCAACTTCGAGCGGTGTGAGCAGGCGCTCTGCATGAGTGGCTCCAGGGGAAACAGGGGAATTATGGTTTGATTAAGCATCACTGAGGGTAGGCCAACAAGGGAAAGTTTGTCATACTCGCCATGCATCCAGATCATGGCTTGAGAGGCCGTTATGTCAATGTCCTTACCTTCCCTAGACGTGCTGAAAACCTTTGTGGTGGTGGCGCAACGGCTTAATTTCACCCATGCCGCCCAGAGCCTGCACCTGACGCAGGGCGCGGTCAGCCGACAGATCCTCGGGCTGGAGCAGCATCTGGGCTACCCTTTGTTTAGCCGCCGGGCGCGCGGCCTGACGCTGACTCCACAGGGCGCGATGCTGCTGGCTCCGGTGCAGCAGGCGCTCGGACAGTTGGATGAGGCACTGGCGCGGGTCGGGGCGCAGCCGGGTACCTTGCGCATCAAATGCCCGACCTGTGCCATGCGTTGGGTGCTGCCGCGTATTATCCGGCTGCAAAATGAACGGCCGGAAATGCATATTGAGCTAACCGCTTCGGTATCGCACGGGCTGGATTTTGGCGCAGAACATTTTGATGCCGCGGTGGTGTTCGGCCAGCCACAGGCCAAAAAATTGCGGGTTCATCATCTGTTCGATGAAATCTTGACGCCGGTCTGCACGCCATCTTATTTGCCCGATTTGTCACGCCCACCCACGCCAGCCGATCTGGCGGAGAAAACCCTGTTGCATCCCACGCGCGATCGCCGCGACTGGTTGCTGTGGCTGAAGGCGGCGGGGTTCGAGGCATTGCCATCCGGCAAGGCGCAGCATTTCGATACGCTCGATCTGGCGATGAGCGCCGCGCTGCAAGGCTTTGGTATTGCCATCGGCGATCTGTGCCTGCTGGAAGAAGATATTCAGGCGCGGCGTGTGGTCACGCCGTTCCCGCTCAGCGTGGTCAGCGGTGCGGCTTACTATTTGGTCTATCCTGAACGGGCGGTGGTGCCACAGGCATTAACCGAACTGGTCAATTTCCTCAGTGATGAAGCGGAACAAAGCCGCGCCAGGCTGCAAAACTATCGACCGGCCTTCGCTAACAGCTTGTAACTTTTAACATTACAAATTATTTCTGCGCTGAAAAGGAGTATGGCACACTGCCTTTTCACGTTGATAAATCATCCCCGTCGCCGCCTGCGGCGGGAACATGCCTGAGATCAAATAATATGAAATGGCTTTGTGTGGTGAGTATGTTGTCCGGTCTGGCCATCAGCCCGGTTTTTGCGCAGGAAAGCGCCGTGATCCAGGGCGTTAATGCCCAGCAGCGCGATGCCTTCGTAACCAACCTGATGAAACAGATGACGCTGGCCGAAAAAATTGGTCAGTTGCGCCTAATCAGCGTCGGGCCGGATAACCCGAAAGAGGCGATCCGCGACGGCATCAGCAAGGGGCAGATTGGCGCCATCTTCAATACCGTTACCCGGCCGGATATCCGCGCCATGCAGGATCAGGCCATGCAGCTCAGCCGCCTGAAAATCCCGTTATTCTTCGCCTACGATGTGGTGCACGGTCAACGTACCGTGTTCCCAATCAGCCTGGGGCTGGCGGCCAGTTTTGACCTCGAAGCCATCGCGCTCAGCGGCCGGGTATCGGCGCAGGAGGCCAGCGACGACGGTCTGAACATGACGTTCTCGCCAATGGTCGACATCACCCGCGATCCGCGCTGGGGCCGGGTCTCGGAAGGTTTCGGGGAAGATACCTGGCTGGTGTCCAAAATTGCCAAAGAGATGGTGGATGCCTACCAAAACGGTGACCCGTCCAAACCCGGTTCCATCATGGCCAGCGTGAAGCACTTCGCACTGTACGGGGCCACCGAAGGCGGCCGCGATTACAATACCGTCGATATGAGCCCGCTGAGAATGTACCAGGACTACCTGCCGCCGTATAAGGCCGCAGTGGACGCCGGCAGCGGCGGGGTGATGGTGTCGCTCAACTCGATAAACGGCATTCCGGCTACCGCCAACCCGTGGCTGTTGAAGGACCTGCTGCGCGATCAGTGGGGCTTCAAGGGCATCACTATCAGTGACCACGGCGCGATTAAAGAGCTGATCAAACACGGCGTGGCTGAAGACGCGCGTGATGCGGTGCGGCTGGCAATCACTTCCGGCGTCGACATGAGCATGAGCGACGAGTATTACGACCAATACCTGCCGGGGCTGGTCAAAGACGGGCTGGTATCGGAAAGCGACATCGATCGCGCCTGCCGCGACGTGCTGAACACCAAATATGATATGGGCCTGTTCAAAGACCCTTATACCCACCTTGGCCCGGTCGGCTCCGATCCGCAGGACACCAATGCCGAAAGCCGTTTGCACCGTGCCGAAGCCCGCGTGGTTGCGCGTAAAACCATGGTGTTGCTGAAGAATGACAAGCAGACGCTGCCGTTGAGCAAGCAGAGCACCATAGCGCTGGTCGGGCCGATGGCCGACAGTCAGCGTGACGTGATGGGCAGTTGGTCGGCGGCCGGGGTGATCAAACAGTCAGTGACTCTCCGTCAGGGGCTGGAGCAGGCGGTGGGCGACAAGGCGAAGATCCTCTATGCCAAGGGGGCCAACGTCACTCAGGACAAGAGCATTATCGACTATCTGAACGAGTATGAGCCGGCGGTGGTGTTTGATACCCGCCCGCCACAGCAGATGATTGACGAGGCAGTGCAGGCGGCGAAGAAAGCCGATGTGGTGGTGGCGGTGGTGGGTGAATCACAGGGGATGGCGCACGAAGCTTCCAGCCGTGCCGACATTACCATTCCGCAAAGCCAGCGTGATCTGATCGCGGCGTTGAAGGCCACCGGTAAACCGCTGGTGCTGGTGTTGATGAACGGGCGACCGCTGGCGCTGAGCTGGGAAAGCCAGCAGGCGGATGCGATGCTGGAAACCTGGTACAGCGGTACCGAGGGCGGCCATGCGGTGGCCGACGTGTTATTCGGGGACTACAACCCGTCGGGCAAATTGCCGATGACCTTCCCACGCTCGGTCGGGCAGATCCCGATGTACTACAATCACCTGAATACCGGCCGTCCGTTCGGCAAGGAAAACCCGGGCAAGTACACCTCCCGTTACTTTGACTCACCGAACGGCCCGCTGTATCCCTTTGGTTATGGCCTGAGCTACACCCGCTTTAGCCTGTCGGATCTGAAACTCTCCAGCCCGACGATGGCGCGCAACGGCAAAATCACCGCCAGCGTCACGCTGAAAAACACCGGTAAATATGATGGTGCCACCGTGGTGCAGTTATATCTGCAGGACGTGACGGCTTCGGTCAGCCGCCCGGTGAAAGAGCTGCGTAACTTTAAAAAGGTAATGCTGAAAGCCGGTCAGGCACAGAAGGTGGAATTGCCGATCACCGAAGAGGATCTCAAGTTCTATAACGCCAGCCTGAAATGGGGCGCGGAACCGGGCAAGTTTAATGTGTTTGTCGGCCTGGATTCCGACGAGGTACAGGCACAGAGCTTTACCCTGAAGTAATCACTCATGGCCCTCTCTCACTGTGGTGGGAGAGGGTCTTGTTGATGTTTAACGCCTACCTGTTTTGTTTAATTCCCCGGCTATTTTCTCAATCGTTGATCCCGCTGATTGTTTCGCCATGGCTATCGCTATATTATTTCATATATAACGATAATCAACCGGAATCCCCCTCATGTTCAAACGCTTCCCGCGCCTACTGTTGCTTTTTATTCTGTTCTCTTGCGCTGCGCAGGCAGATCGCCAGGTTACTGACCAACTCAACAGACAGGTCAGGCTACCCGATACCATCACCCGCGCCGTGGTGCTGCAACATCAGACGCTGAACCTGCTGGTGCAGCTCGACGCTCTGCCGCAGGTGGTTGGGGTGCTCAGCAGTTGGAAGAAGCAACTGGGGCCGAATTATCTGCGCTTGGCACCTGGGCTGGCAAACATGCCGATGCCGGGCGATCTCACCTCGGTGAACATCGAAAGCCTGCTCCGATTGCATCCGCAGGTGGTGTTCGTTGCCAACTATGCACCACCGGAAATGATTGCCCAGATTGAAAGGGCTGGCATTCCGGTGGTGGCGATTTCACTGCGTCGTGAGGCGGCGGATCAGGCAGGAAAAATGAACCCGCAGCTGAAAGATGAAGATCAGGCCTATAACCTGGGCCTGCAGGATGGCATTCGCTTAATCGGCACGGTCATGGGCCACCAGCCACAGGCCGAGGCGCTGATCCAGGACGTATTTCAGCAGCGGACGCTGGTGGCAGACCGGCTGCGTGACCTGCCGGAGGACCAGCGAGTACGGGTCTACATGGCCAACCCGGACTTAACCACTTACGGTTCGGGCAAGTACACTGGCCTGATGATGCAGCACGCGGGGGCTCTCAACGTGGCGGCGAAGGACATTAACGGTTTTAAACAGGTGTCGATTGAGGACGTGCTGAAGTGGAACCCGGCGGTGATTTTCGTGCAGGAACGCTATCCAGAGGTGGTGAAGCAAATCCTCAGCTCGCCGCAGTGGCAGGGGATTGATGCGGTGAAAAATAAACGGGTCTATCTGATGCCGGAATACGCCAAGGCCTGGGGCTACCCGATGCCGGAAGCGCTGGCATTGGGCGAACTGTGGATGGCGAAAAAGCTTTATCCGCAGCGTTTCAGCGACGTTAATCTGCAACAGCGGGTGGACGCCTACTACCGGCAGTATTACCGCAGTAGCTGCTGCCAGAGTGGGCAATGAGGCTGGGCTGGCTGATCCTGCTGACGTTGCTTTGTGCGTTGTTATCGTTGGGCATCGGTCGCTATCCGGTGTCGGCGGCCCACAGCCTGCTAATCTTGCTGGAGCCCTTGACTGGCCCGCACGGCGGTATTGATGAGATCCAACGCCAGGTGATCCTCGGGGTGCGCGTGCCCCGGGTGTTGCTGGCGATGGGGGCCGGGGCGGCACTGGCCTTATGTGGTGCGGCGCTACAGGGGGTATTTCGCAACCCGCTGGTGGATCCGCACATTATCGGCGTCTCCTCCGGTGCGGCTTTTGGCGGTACGCTGGCCATTTTGCTCAGCCTGCCAATGGCGGCGCTGCTGCTGTCCGCCTTCGTGTTCGGCATGGCGGCGTTACTGCTGATTTTCGCCATCACCAGCGCCATTGCCCGGCGCAATATTCTGTCACTGGTGCTGGCCGGGGTGATCCTCAGCGGCTTTTTCTCCGCCTGCGTCAGCCTGCTGCAATATCTGGCCGATACCGAAGAAAAGCTGCCGAGCATCGTGTTCTGGCTGCTGGGCAGCTTTGCTACCGCCGACGATAACAAACTGTTGATGCTGTTCCTGCCATTGCTGTTGGGCGGCGGGCTGCTGCTGGCATTGCGCTGGCGCATTAATCTGTTGTCGCTGGGGGATGAGGATGCCGCCGCGCTGGGCATCAATGTCGAAGGGACCCGCTGGCTGATCCTGACGCTGTGTGCCGCCATCGTGGCTGCACAGGTGGCGGTGAGCGGCAGCATCGGTTGGGTAGGGCTGGTGATCCCCCACGTTGCCCGCTTGCTGGTCGGCCCGGATCATCGTCGTCTGTTGCCTGCCTCAATGTGTCTGGGTGCGCTGTATATGGTGTTGATTGACGATTTGGCACGCACCTTAAGCAGCAGCGAAATTCCATTGGGCATCCTGACGGCGCTGATTGGTGCGCCGCTGTTTGCGTTGCTATTGCGCCGCGCGCAACTGAGAGGCTGGCATGGCTGAGACATTGCTGCGGGTAGAGGGGCTGGGTTTTAGCTGGCCCGGTCAGAAACCACTGTTTCATCAATTGAATTTACAGTTACGGCGCGGTGAGGTGCTGGCGGTGCTCGGCCCCAACGGACGCGGTAAAAGCACCCTGATGCAACTGCTGCTCGGTACCTTACCGCTGCAGCAGGGCGCGGTGGAACGGGGTAACGGCATCGGTTTTGTC
This sequence comes from Serratia myotis, assembly GCF_027474885.1. Taxonomy (NCBI): domain Bacteria; kingdom Pseudomonadati; phylum Pseudomonadota; class Gammaproteobacteria; order Enterobacterales; family Yersiniaceae; genus Serratia; species Serratia myotis. Next base: position 1,455,361 of record NZ_CP099707.1, read on the forward strand.
CCGCAGCAGTTCGCTGCCCCCTTTGCTTATCGGGTGTTGGATATCGTGCTGATGGGGCGCGCGCGTTACGTGGGTCTGTTCCGTACCCCGTCGGCGGAGGATCACCGACTGGCGAAAGAGGCGCTACAGTCGCTGGATATGCTGGGCTATGCCGATCGCGAATTTGGCAGCCTGTCCGGCGGGCAGCGGCAACTGGTATTGATAGCCCGCGCGTTGGCGATGAGCTGTGAGGTGTTGATGCTGGACGAGCCGACCTCGGCGTTGGATTTGCACCATCAGGACCGGGTGCTGAGCCTGATCTCACATTTGGCACGGGAACGACAGATGGCGGTGATGTTTTCTACCCATCAGCCCAATCATGCACATGCAGTGGCCGATCGCGCCCTGTTGCTGGGGGCGGCAGGACAGCATCAGCTGGGCTCCTGCGCTGAGGTGCTGACGGCCGAGAGCCTGTCGCCGCTGTTTGATTTGGCGATTGAACGGGTAGCCTTGCAGATCGACGGGCGTCAGTTTGAAACGCTGGTTCCCCTGTACCGCAGCCAACGGGAGCGTGAAAGTGAGTAATATCTTGTTGTTCGCCGCCGGTAGCCTGCGTGGGGCATTCGGTCCTTTGTTGGCGGCATTTCAGGCACAAACCGGTGAGGCGGTGGAGGCGGTATTTGGCCCGGCGGGTCTGCTGCGCCAGCGAATTGAAGCCGGGGAGCGCCCGCATATTTTCGCCTCGGCCAACCTGGCGCACCCGCAGCGATTGGTAAGTTTGCAACTGTCGTCACGGGTTGAGCCTTTTGCTCGCAACCGGCTGTGCGCCACTGTGCGTAATATTGCCGGCTTAACCGAACGGCCATTGCTGGAGGTGTTGCTGGACTCGCGTTGGCGGGTGGCGACATCAACGCCGGGCGCTGATCCTTCCGGCGACTATGCGCAGCAACTGTTCGAGCGTATTGAGCTGTTGGCACCGGGGCAGGGCGTCGCCTTGCAGCAGCGGGCTTTGGCGTTGGTAGGCGGGCCCGACTCCGCGCCGCTGCCACCGCATCGACTGGCGGCGGAGTACCTGCTCAATAGCGGACGGGCGGATATTTTCCTCGGGTATGCCAGCTATGGCACAGCCTTGGCGGGTTTCCCCGAACTGGCGGTGCGGCAGTTACCCCCACCGTTGGCGATTGATGCCGATTACGGCCTGTGCCTGCTGGATGCGCGAGCGCAGCCTTTAGCCGGGTTTATTCTGGCGGAACAGGGGCAGGAGATACTGCGGCAGCAGGGTTTTTTGTCCTTATAAACTCAGCCAGAATACCACTATCCTCATGTATTTAAATCACTTTAATTAAATCTCTGTCATTGGCTTGATCCTGCCGGTGAGTTCGATCTATTATTTGCTTGCACAAGCAAATAAATTTCCAGAGGCCATCAAGCATGTCAAAACCGCGTAAACTTCCTGCTGCGCTGGGGATTCATCTGGACGTCACCAACCGCCTGTGGCGTACCGCCATGGATCAGTCGGTGAAAATGACCAATCTGACACGCCCGCATTGGCTGGCGCTGAGCGCCATCGCCGATCTCGGTGACGGTTGTACCCTGAAAGACATCTCGCTGCACCTGAATGCCGAGGTCTCAACCATGTCTCGCGCGCTGTTATTTCTGGAAAAGAATCAGTTAATTGCGCGCATTGCACTGACGGAGGACAAACGCGCCAAAGGGGTGAGAATGACAGCGGCCGGGCAGGAGATGCTGGAGCAGCTGGATCACTCCAGCCAACAGGCACGCCAATTGCTGCTCAAAGGGGTTTCCACCAGCGATCTGGAGGCGTTTTACCGCGTGTTGTTTGGCATTAAACATAACGCAATCGCCATGCTCGATCAGGAAAACCTGTTGCCGGAGGAGTTCGCATTGCTGGCGAGCGAGCAGGCAAACGAGATTAACCCGGACGGCGGATCGTGATCGGCCGCCGGCAAGTCGTGCTGGGGCTGTGTGCATTTGCACTGGGCATTTTTGCCGTCTCGACATTTGCCGGCGCTGAGGATCCACAGATTATCGCCCGGGGCAAATATCTGGCCGTTGCCGCCGACTGTGCTGCCTGCCATCGCGGCAGTGCTGAACACGATGCGCCCTATGTCGGTGGTTATGCGATTGCTTCACCGATGGGAAAAATCATCGCCAGCAATATCACACCGGCCAAAGAGACCGGGATTGGCAATTATAACGAACAGGATTTTCGACGCGCATTGACTCAGGGCATTCGCCGCGATGGTCAACCGCTGTATCCCGCGATGCCCTATAGCGCTTATCAGGGGCTGAGCGATGCCGATCTACACGCCTTGTACCGCTATTTTATGGTCGGAGTCACTCCGGTTGAACGTGCGGTGCCAGCCACTCAACTGGATTTTCCCTTCTCCTGGCGCTACGCGATCCTCGGCTGGAACTGGCTATTCCTGAAGAATACGCCCACCCATGCTGCGGGAGCGAATGAGCGCGGTCGTTATTTGGTCGACGTGTTGGGACACTGTTCCGCCTGCCACAGTCCGCGCAACTGGATGATGGCGGAGCGGGGCGACCGCTACCTGGCTGGCGCTGAGGTTGGCGGCTGGATAGCACCGAATATTACCTCGGATCCCGTCAGTGGCATCGGCGGATGGAGCCAAACGGAACTGGTGCAATACCTGCGCACCGGACGTAATGACAAAGCGCAGGCGGCAGGTGGTATGGCGGAAGCGGTGGAGCATAGCCTGAGGTTCCTGAGCGATGACGATCTTACCGCCATCGCGGATTGGCTCAAACAAACCCCGCCGATAACCACTGTTCGCGCTACCAAAGCCGCCTATCAGTATCAGGGCGGTGGAGTGGACAGCGCTTCAGGCGCTGCGCTGTATGCCATCTCTTGCGCCAGTTGCCATCGTCTTGACGCCAAAGGTGCTTACGACGGGCACTTTCCCGCTTTGCGCCATAACTCTACCGTCGGCAGTGAACAGGCCAATAACCTGGTGATGGTCATTCTGCATGGGGTCAAGCGGCAGGGCGAAAATATACAGACCTGGATGCCGGGCTTCGCCGACAGCCTTGACGATCGACAGGTCGCTGAGTTGGGTAATTATGTGTTGCAGCAGTTTGGCAACCCTGCCGTCAGGGTGACACCGGCACAGGTGGCGCAACTGCGGGCGGGTGGAGAGATACCCCTGTTGATCAGGCTGTTGCCTTATCTGCTCTGGGGCGGGCTGTTGTTGGTATTGCTGGCTCTGGGCTGGCTGATTCAGGCGCGTCGCCGCCGCACACGCTGATATTTTTCGCTCCGCAACCTAAGAGAGGGTGGCATGAAGTTCAATCTGAACGGCCGTGAGGTCGAGTGTGACGGTGAGCCGGATACGCCGCTGCTGTGGGTGATCCGCGAGCATTTTAAGCTGACCGGCACCAAGTTTGGCTGCGGCATCGGTGCCTGTGGTGCCTGCACGGTCCATGTCGACGGTCAGGCGGTGCGTTCTTGCTGCTACCCGCTGCAGTTGGTTGTGAATCGCAAGGTGACCACCATTGAAGGATTGTCCGCCGATCGCAGCCATCCGGTGCAGCAAGCCTGGATTGCCGAAGATGTGCCGCAGTGCGGTTACTGTCAATCCGGCATGATCATGGCGGTCAGCGCGCTGCTGGCGGCAAATCCACATCCCAGCGATCGTCAGATCGATGATGGCCTGACCAACCTGTGCCGTTGCGCCACCTACCATCGTATTCGTTCGGCGGTACATCGCGTCAGTAATGGGGAGAAATAACCATGACGATCAGCCGACGTACCTTGGTCAAAGGGGGCGCACTGGCTGTTGGTGCTCTGCTCCTGCCGATATCGCTACGCAGTATCGCGGCAGTGGTTTCTCAAAATACCACGCCACCAGACAGCCAATATGAGTTGAACGACTGGATTTGGATCGATCGCAACGGCCAAATTGTCATCGGCGTGTCGCAGTGCGAGGTTGGTCAGGGGATATACACCGGCCTGGCGGAGGTTGTGGCGGCAGAAATGGATGCAGATTGGGCGCAGGTGACGGTGAAGTTTGTCACCGGTCGTGATGCCTACCGTCAGGTTGCAGGGGGAGAGTCTTTTGCGCAGTTTGTCGCGGCCTCAACCTCAATGACCAAGTTTTACCAACGCACCCGGCTGGCGGGCGCGCAGGCCAGAGATTTTTTCCTGCATGCCGGTGCCAAACATCTGGCTTTACGGCCGGAGCAGTGCCGTACGGAAAAAAGCTGGGTAGTTGATGATGTTGGCCAGCGGCGGGTAGCCTATGGCGATCTGCTGCATTATGCGGCGGAGCTGCCGCTGAATCCCACACCGACATTGAAGAGCCAGGAGCAGGAAAAACAGGGCATTATCGGCAAGCCGTTGTTACGGGTTGATACGCCGGAGAAGGTCGACGGCAGTGCAATTTACGGCATCGATATTGAGTTGCCGGGAATGTTGGTCGGCGTCCCCTGGATGGTACCGGATCTCAGTGGAAAAATTATCGCCATACGTAACGAACAGCAGATACGCGCTATTCCGGGGGTTATCGATCTGGTGCTGACCCGGCAGTGGTCAATGAATAACATGGTTGGCCTGGACCATGATATGTCCCTGAATACGGTGATCGTGGTGGCTGAAAGCTACTGGCAGGCCAAGAAAGCGGCGGATTTGCTGGAGGTTGAGTATCAGCCGGGGGAGGGGACGGCGCTTTCCAGCGATAAAATCGCCGCGGAGAATCAGGCCATGCTCGCCGGTGGCGAGCTGGCGCAGGCGGTAGATCGCGGTCAGGCTTCAGCGTTGATTCAGCAGGCTGTTGGCAGCACGCGGTTGCATCAGGCGCATTACAGCGCGCCCTATCTGGCACATGCCACCATGGAACCCTGCAATGCCACCAGTCATTATACGGCGGGCCGCATTGAAACCTGGGGGCCATTCCAGGGGCAGGATATGGTGCGCAGTGTCTTGGCGAAAATGTTTGGCTTGAAGCCTGTCGATGTGGTGGTTAACACCACCTATCTGGGCGGCAGCTTTGGGCGTAAATACCTGCCGGATGCAGTGATGCACGCCACTGCCGCCTCCAAAGCGGTGGGGAGGCCGGTTAAGGTTATTTACCCACGCGAGATCGACATCCGTCATGAATACTATCGCCCCGGTTGTATCAGTCATTACCAGGCTCTGCTGGATGAAAACGGCTATCCGCAGGCTTTGTGGGCGCGTTATGCCGGCCAGTCGCTGTTCTGGCAGATGCGGCGCGAAACGGTGCATGAGGCGGGCGGCTGGGATGAAAGCATGGTGGAGTGTGTCTATAGCACGCCGTATCAGATCCCTAACCTGAAAGTGGAGGCCGGCATTGTCGAACAGCCGGTATCACTGAGTTATTTGCGCGGTGTGGGAAGCGTGGCCAGCCTGTTTTTCCTGGAAAGCTTCATCAGCGAACTGAGCTATAAAGCCAACATAGATGAATATCAGTATCGACGAAAATTGCTGCAGGGTAGCCCTGAAGCACGGCGGGTGCTGGACGCCACTGCGACGGCGGCGGGTTGGCAGCAGGATCTGCCGACGGGAACCTATCGCGGCATGTCTTGTAATATCTGGCTAGGTCGAAACAACGCTTTTACCACTTACGTGTGCCTGGTGGTCGAACTGAGGATTAATCAAGGGCAACTGCAATTGATCCGCGCGGTGTGTGGTATTGACTGCGGTAAGGTGATTAACCCTAATTTGGTTCGCGCTAACGTTGAGGGCGGCATTGGTTTTGCCCTGACCACCTGCTTGAAAAGTGAATTGCATTTTGAGCGGGGTGGCGTAGTAGAGGGGAATTTTGATAGTTATCCGCTGATAACTATTGCCGAGATGCCCAAGGTGGAAGTCGTGGTGCTCGACAGTTCGCGTGAGCCACAGGGATGCGGCGAAGTTTCCACTGCGGTGGTCGCACCGGCGATAGCCAGTGCCCTGCATAAGGCGACCGGAAAAACCTATCGCGATATGCCGTTTCCCCGGCAGTGGTAGTTGGATTATCAACCTGCCAGGCGAGTAGCTTATTAAGCTGGCAGGTTGTGAAGCTAATTACATCTTCTTCAGCAGTTGCAGCAGGTGCTCTTCACTCTTTTCTGCCAGCCCGTCGATCGCCAGCTTGATGATATCGGAACGGGTGATGCGCACCACGCCGTTACGTGCCGCCTGCACAATGATTTCATCGATCGCGTCGACGTGGTTATCGGTCAGGCTGACTGAAATGGCTTTGTAAGTGCGTTTGCGGCCCTGCGGTTTGGCTTCCGGGGCGGGAACATGCAGGGTGTGTGAAGTGGCGCTGTTGATAAATTCGTCTTCTGACATGCGCTGGGTAGGGGTACGCTTTTTCACAGGATCACCTCTTTCACCAGGCTTTCAATCTCCGCCTGCGCTTTTAGGTTATTCGCCTCATGCACGGTGATGGCCTCGCCCCAGGCATCGCGGTAAATCTTGCGGTCGCACAGACGGTTGCTGACCAGCGTCAACTCCGGGTACTCGCTCAACACCTGCGCCGCTTCGTTAGCTTCATTAATAAAGATATTGGTCGGGCACATGTTCAGCACGATGTAGCCTTTCACCTTCTCGTTATATTCCTGCGCGGTGGCAAACATTTCCGACAGATAGCCGACGGTATCGAGATCCATCTGGGAAGGGCGCAGTGGGGAGAGGAACAGATCGGCGGCCAGCAGGCCGGAACGCAGCTCGGCGCTGTCGCGGCCGGCGGTATCGACAATCACATAGTCGTAATGACGATCCAGCTCCAGCAGGGTCTCTTTGATTTTGCCTGAGGCGGCGACCACCGGGATATGCGGCAAGCCTTCTACATTCTGGCGGTCGTTATACCAGGTCATGATTGATTTCTGATCGTCAGCATCAACGATGATGGCGGTTTTTCCCAGCTTGAGGATCAAATATCCGGCGATATTGACCGCCTTGGTCGATTTCCCTACGCCACCTTTTTGCGAGCCAATCAAAACAATCATGCTGCCATCTCTCAAGTTATTAAGCTGGTAACTTATTAAGTTAATATGCTTATTGGATTGATAATTAAACAGGTTAACAACAACAACGCTTGAACAATATGCACCAACGGCGACGGCTTGCCAAGCCAGTATGCGGTTAACTTTGCTGCTTATTTTGCTGGTAACTTAGTAGGCGGGTAAGTAGGAATGCTCTGGGAAGTGGTTATGCGGAGGAGATTTTTATAATTTGGCAACTTAATAAGTTATTAAGTTGCCAGGGATGACTGTTCGGTAATGGCTACTTTTTCAACATCGATTTCAGGTTGGCGAACGGGTTATGGGTCGCGAGCCCAACGTCTTTTTGCGCGTCCTCACCGGCCACTACCGTAGAGCCATATTGATCGGCTTCGGTATATTTGGAGTGTTCGTGGTCGTGGCAATACAGGCACAGCATTTCCCAGTTGCTGCCATCTTCCGGGTTGTTGCTGTGGTCGTGATCGATATGGTGGACCGTCAGTTCGCGCAGATTGGAATAAACAAACTCGCGCGAGCAACGCCCGCAGACCCAGGGGAAGATTTTCAGTGCTTTTTCGCGGTAGCCGGTCTCCAGCCTCGCGTAGTTTTTTGGAATATATGCCATGGTGTGTGCCCGTCGGGTGATAACAATAATGCGTTAAATAATACCACAACGCGCCGGATTACAGCGTGCGGCACATCACCGTCACTTCTTCGCCGCACACTTCCCGCAACTCAACCGGTTGCCAGCCCAGTTTTTGATACAGCAACTGTTGATCGGGAGTGTAGAGATACAACTCGGCGATCTGTTGCTGGCGGCAGTGGGCGACGCAGTGATCGATCAGGCGGCGAGCCACCCCTTGCCCACGGTGCTGGGGGTGAGTAAAGACTTCACCCATCCAGAATTTTCGCTCCGGCCTATCCGCCAGTTCGTAAACGATCAGGCTGGCAGTGCCGAGGATCTCTTGTTGCGGCGACAGAGCCAACAGCGCCATGCCGGGATGCTGCGGTTCGCAACGCTGTTCAAGACGTCGGCTGATTTTTTCGCGACAGCTCCACGGTGGGAAATCCTGCCACTCCAGATGCAATAATGCGGCCAGTTCATCAATGCGTTGGCGATACGCAGACAGTGGTTCAATACGCATAATTCGATTCGTTTTTTGCCCAATAGCAGCCAACTATAGCGGCAGATTTCGCTTATTTGAAGGTCTCGACCGCCCAATCGATAAACACGCGCATTTTGGCGCTTAGATGGCGGTTGGAGGGATAGACCACGTACATCTGTTCCGAGGGCGGTTACCAGTCGTGCAGCAGGCTGACCAGTTCGCCGTTGTCCAGATGCGGCTGAGCCATAAAGCGGAAGGTTTGAATAATGCCCAACCCGGCCAGTGCCGTCGCCAGCAGCGCATTACCCTCGTTGACGCTGACGTGATAGCGATGCTGAATATCAATCTCCTTGCCCCGATCGACAAAGTGCAGCGGCTGGATGCGATCGTTCAGCGCATGGCGGTAATGTGCCAGTGGAAAACCCAGCTCCAGATCGCAAGGGTGTTGCGGCGTACCGTGGCGCGCCAGATAGGCCGGGGTGGCGCAGGTCACCCATTCAAGCTCGAACAACCGGCGGGCAATCAGAGTGGAATCGGCCAGTGGCCCGCTGCGGATCACGCAGTCGGCGCTGTCGTTAATCAGATCGATCAGACGGTCGCCCACCCCCAGGTCGATCTGAATTTGCGGGTAACGCGCGATAAAGTCCGGCAGCGCCGGCACCAGCAATTGCCGTGCCGTTGAGCCACCGGCGTCAATGCGCAGCACGCCTTGTGGCGCACTCTGCGACTCGGTCATGCTGCCTTCCATCTGTTCCAGCTCCGCCAGCCACTTGACCGTGCGCTGGTAATAGCATTCGCCCTCGGCAGTGACCGACACGCTGCGGGTGGTACGCTGGAACAGCTTGGTTTGCAGATGATCTTCCAGGTTCTGGATCAGCTTGGTGACGGTGGCCTTGGGCATCCGCAGTGAATCTGCGGCGCGGGTGAAGCCGCCGGTTTCTACCACGCGGTTAAACACCCGAATAGCGAGTAAATGATGATCCATAGCGCTCTCAGTGCAAAACCCCGGCAGAGGCCGGGGTGTGTTTCTGCGGATGAATAATGATTATGACTGTTTAACGCCAATCATGCTGGAACGCAAGGTCAGGCCGAAAACCAGCGCGGCGGACAGGGTGAGCGCACCGCCAAACAGCATAGCGCTGCTGACGCCCTGCCAGTCGACCACTTCGCCACCCAACAACGCGCCGGAAGCCAGCGCAATCTGGATCACGCAGACCAGCAGTGCCTGACCGGCCTCCGGTGCCTGCGGGACGGCGGCGAACATCCAGTTGGTGGCGCAGACCGGTACAGCGCCAAATGCCAGTCCCCATACCATCACCATCAGCGTGGCACCGGCGATGCCACTGAGGAACGGCGAGACGATCAGGATGGCAGCCAACATGGCGGTGATCAGAATAAAGGTGGCGCGCAGGCTACGTTCGGCCAGCCGTTCACCGAGGAAGGTACCGAGCAGACCAATGGCGCCGTAGGCCAGCAGCTGCAACGAAATCGCCGAGGGGCTGAGGACGAACACCTGCTGCAGCAGCGGCTTCAGATAGGTGTAGGCGGCAAAGTGACCGATAAACAGTAACACGATGGCAATCAGCCCGGTACGTGCCATCGGCAGACGCAGGGGTAACAGCAGGTCGCGTGCGGTGACCGGGCGAGTGGGAGGGACCGACGTCAACAACCGCAGTTGGGCCAACAGCACCCCAACCGCCAGCACCGCGCTGCCAAAGAAGGCGGCGCGCCAGCCGAACAGGTCACCAATCAATGCCCCGGCGGGGACGCCGCATACGGCACCGACCGAAATGCCGCTGAGGATCAGCGCGGTGGCGCGACCCTGACTGGCTTCCGGCACCAGATGACGGCCATAGTTGGCGGCAAAGGCCCAAAAACCGCCGACGCAGATGCCCAGCAGTACCCGCCCAAGCAGCATCATGGGGAAGTTAACCGCCAATGCGGAGACCAGGTTGGAGATGGCCAGCAGCACGCTCAGCGCCAGCATCAGCAGACGACGGTCGAGTCGACCGGCTGCCAGGCTCAGTGCCGGTGCGGCGATCGCCGCGATGATACCAGGCACGGTCACCATCAGGCCGGCTCTGCCGGTACTGACATCCAGCGACGGGGCGATATTGGTCAGCAGGCCGATTGGCAGAAACTCGGTAGTGACCATCACAAAGCAGGCAACCGTCAGCGAGAAAATCGCCAGCCAGGCTGATGGTGCAGGTTTATCATTATTATTCAACATAGTACTGCTCATCCCAGGTGAATGTGTAAACCGCGCAGCGGGCGCGGAGTGACAGAGATCACAATTTACGCAGGCATTTGCGGCGGATAAATCCGTTTGCGGTAGTTACACTGTTTCTGTGGGGGAACAATCAGCAGGGCAAGTCAATCGGGGGTTGGCGGCCAACCGGCAGGCCAAAGGCTTAATCGGCATAAGCTTATGCGATGGGCGCATCAGGTGTGCGCCCGGAGGAGGCTCACAGGCCCGGCGCTTTCCACATCGAGGTGGTCAGGCCATGGTCTACCAGGGTGAGCTGGTCGGCATAGACTTGCTGCCAGGTCTCCTTTTGCCGCTGATACAGTTCATGATTGGCCATGTCCGGTTGGTACTCACGCTCCCAGCGCACCAGACTTTCACCGGTTTGTGCCAGCGACTCATACAACCCGGCACCCACTCCGGCGGCAATGGCGCAGCCCAGCGCGGTGGCTTCTTTCACCACCGGTACGCGCACCGTCAGGCCGGTGACATCGCTGAGGATCTGGCTCCACAGCTTGCCCTTGGAGCCTCCGCCGGCAAATACCAGCGAGCGCGCCTGTACGCCGGAGAAACTGGCGATCTGCTCCAGGTTGCAGGCGGAAACAATGGCGGCGTTCTCTTCCAATGCGCGGAACAGGGTCTGCTTATTGCAGCGTTCCGGGTCGAGTGACAGGTTGATAAAAGAAGGCGCGGCGTGATACCAGGTTTTGAAATGCATGGCGTCGGAAAATATCGGCATCACTCCGTAAGCCCCTGGCGGCACTCGTGTGGCCATCTCTTCCAGCAGGCTGTAGGCATCTACGCCCAGCCGTTCCGCCATCAGTTTTTCTTCGGCGCAGAAGGCATCGCGGAACCAGCGCATGGTTAATCCGGTGAAGAAGCTGATCGACTCGGCCTGTGCCATGCCGGGGATCACGTGCGGATTGATGCGGATGTTCATCTCCGGGTCGGTGGCCGGCTCCGGCAAATTGACGATTTGCTGCCAGAAGGTGCCGCCCAGCACCGCCGTTTGTCCGGCGTGCACTACCCCCAACCCGAGACTGCCCAGTTGCACATCGCCGCCGCCCATTACCACCGGCGTGCCGCGCAACAGGCCACTTTGTTGTGCCGCCAGCTCGGTGATGTGTCCCAGCAGGCTGCCGGTTTCTTTCACCGGTGACAGCATATCGGCGCGCAGCCCGGCCATGTCGAGCAACGCCGGGCGCCAGTCACGGCTGACCAAATCGAGCATGCCGGTGGTCCCGGCATTGGAAGGATCGACCGCCAGTTCGCCGCTCAGCATATTGGCCAGCCAGTCGCTGATCATGGTCAGCGTCGCCGCCTGACGGTAGATATCCGGGCGGTGATGTGCCAGCCACAGCAGGCGCGGCATGGCGCTTAATGCCAGCGTTTGCCCGGAATACTGATAAACCTCGCGTTCGAAATTGTGGTTATGCAGTTCTTTCAGTTCGCTGACTTCCTCGCTGGCGCGAGCATCAACATTGGCGCAGGCCCAGATCGGCACGCCGTCGCGATCGTAAAGCACGATACCCTCGCGCATCGAGCAACAGGCCACGGAGCGGATCGCCTGGCCAGAGAGACCGGCATTCTGCAGCGCCTGTCGGATGCACTGGCAGGTCAGTTGCCAGTTGTGGGCCAGATCAAACTCCATCGAGCCGGGCACCCCCGGTACCGCCAGATGCCGCCACTCTGCCTGGCCCTGAGCAATTTGATTACCTGCCAGATCGAAGATGACCGCGCGAATGCTGCCGGTGCCTGCGTCCAGTGCCATCAAATAGTTATCCATAGCTCACACTCTCTGGGATTGGGATCTTAACTATAGATGCGGTGCTCTGCGCACTGCTGGCGGAAGCGGCGGGGTCGGCAGGATTTGTGAACTGCGCTGCAAAATTGCCGTTGCGGGGGGTAAATCTGCGGGAATAAACCTATGGTTGGAAAGCACATTGACCTTCAAGGTTAAACAAGGAGCCGCCATGCACGTCACACTGGTAGAAATTAACGTTAAGCAGGACAAAGTCGACGAGTTTATTGAGGTCTTCCGCGCTAATCATCTGGGAGCGATCGAAGAGCCGGGCAATCTGCGCTTTGACGTGTTGCAGGATGAAACCATCCCGACGCGTTTTTATATCTATGAAGCCTACCGGGATGAGCAGGCCGTCGCCGCCCACAAAAAGACGCCGCACTATCTGCAATGCGTGGAAAAACTGGAAGCGCTGATGACCGGGCCGCGCAAGAAAACCAGCTTTATCGGCCTGATGCCGGGTTAGGGCGGGGGGAGTAGGAAGCGGCGACAGAAAGTCATTCAGGATCGAATAAACCCCGGCCATACAGGAAATGGCCGGGTAGAGGTTAATCTTCTTCGTTGCGAGCCATAAGCTGACGTTGGTGCTCTTCGCTGGCCGCCTGGATTTCTTCCAGCACTGAACCGACATCGGCGCGTTTGTTGCTCTCGACAAACTTACCGGTCAACATACTGGCCGGTGTCAGGTTACCTTCCTGATACAGCGCCCAAATTTCTTTGGCGTACTTGCTGTCGAGCAGTTCCGGGGCATATTGGCCGTAAAACTGCGACATGTTGTTGATATCACGTTCGAACATGCTTTTGGCGTGGTTGTTGGCGGCGGCATCCACCACCTGCGGCAAATCGATAATCACCGGTCCGTTTTTGTCCATCAGCACGTTGAATTCCGACAGGTCGCCATGTACCAGCCCGGCGCAAAGCATGCGCACCGCGTAGTTCATCATCAGTGCGTGATCGGCCCGCGCCTGTTCCGGCGTCAGAGTGACATCGCTCAGACGTGGGGCTACCAGGCCTTCTTCGTCGGTGATCAGTTCCATCAGCAGCACGCCATCCAGACAGATATCCGGCTGCGGTACGCGTACGCCCGCTTTGGCGAGTAGATACAGTGCATCGACCTCGGTATTCTGCCAGGCTTCTTCCTGCTGCTGGCGACCGAATTTCGACCCTTTGCTCATGGCACGGGCATCGCGGCTGTTACGCACTTTGCGGCCTTCCTGGTAATTCACGGCCTGCTTGAAGTTACGCTTGTCTGCTTCTTTGTAAACTTTGGCGCAGCGGATCTCTTCGCCGCAGCGCACGATAAAGACGTCGGCTTCTTTGCCACTTTTCAAACGGCGGATGACGTCGTCGATTAAACCATCATCTACCAATGGCTGGAGTCGTTTTGGAATTTTCATGCAGCCTTGTACCCTATTTAGGCTCCGGTGTGAATGGTTTGCTAAGGTGTTAGCCAAATTTAGACCCGAAAGACAAAATTTAGTTTGCCGCCGTTGCGACATATGGCCGCAACGGCGCACCTGCTACAGGGTTTCTGCCAGTACCCAAACGCTGACGCTGCCGCCGTTAACCGGGAAAGTCGCATTCCCCTGTTCGTCGGTGGTGACCTCATCCTGACGGTTATCGAGCAGATCGCGCCAGTTTTTATGTGCCAGTTCGGCACCCAGCGAAACCGCTTTGCCGCTTTCAGCCCCATTGGTGAGTACCACTACGCAGCCAGGTGCTTCGGCAGTACCGCTGCGGCTGAAGGCCACGCAGTTTTTATCATCAAAATAATCGGTTTGCACGCCGTTGGCAAAGCGTTGTCGCGCCTGAATCAACTTTTCCAGCTCAGGGATGACCGGCATATCAATCTGGTACTCCTGGCCGTCACTGCCTTTATCTTTATAGCTGGCACCGTACAGGTCAGGATAGAACACGCAGGGCACCCCTTGTTCGCGTAACAGGATCAAGGCGTAAGCCAGCGGTTTGAACCAGGGTTCGACCGGCGCTTCCAGCGATTGTAGCGGTTGGGTGTCGTGGTTGGCGACCAGCGTGACCGAATGGGCTGGATCGGCAGCGGTCAGGGTATCGGTGAACATCTGCGCCATATCGAACCCATCCCCCTGTTTTGATGCCTGATGAAACTTCAGGTGCAAGGCTACGTCGAACAGCATCACTTTGCCCTCGACCAGGTCAATATACTGTTGTAACGCGGCCAAATCGTGCGACCAGTATTCGGCGACGATAAACAGATCGCGCTGTGCGCTGTCACGCACGTGGTCAGCCCACTCTTTAAAGAACCAGGCGGGGATATGTTTGGCCGCATCCAGCCGGAAACCGTCGCACGGCAGGGTTTCCAGCAGCCAGCGCGCCCAGTATTTCAGCTCTTCTACCACCGCCGGGTTGCGAAATTCAACGTCGGCCCCCATCAGATAGTCGTAGTTGCCTTTCTCGTCGCCGACCTGATCGTTCCAGCCGTCGTCACCGTAGTCATTGGCGATTTTGAACACGCCTTTCTCATCGGGCTGTTCAACGTAATCAACCCCACCAAAGCATTTGTAATCCCAAATAAATTTGGAGTAGGTGCCCTGTCGGCCGGGAAAGGTGAAACGGGTGTAGGCCAGAGCGTCGAAACCCTGATCGTTAATATTATTGCGGTTGTTGGCGTCCGCCTTATACACGTGCACCTGCTCTTTTTCGTCGGCACCGAGCTTGTGGTTGAAGACCACGTCATAAATCACCCGCACGCCGTTATCACGCAGCGCTGTGGCGGCATGCACCAATGCCTCCTTGTCACCGTATTTGGTGGCGCGGCTGCCTTTTTGGTCGAACTCGCCCAGATCGAACAGATCGTAGCTGTCATACCCTACCGAATAGCCGCCGGAAGCGCCCTTATAGGCGGGGGGCAGCCACAGGTCGGTGATACCCAACTGAGCAATTTGCGCGGCCCGTTCGGCGACCTCTGGCCATAACTTTCCGCCATCAGGGTAATACCAATGGAAAAACTGCAGCAAGGTGGTTTTTTTCGTCATGAGCCAGCGTCCCTATTTGCCAGAAAGAGGTGCGGGATGAGCCGTCGCCCACCCCATCCTGTTACAGCATGGGCTACTTTTGGTAAAAGGGAAACTCGGTTCGGGCGGGTTAATCCAGGCTGACGTAATGAGACAATACCAGTCTGATATTGGCCTATCGAAGTAGCTGCTAAACCACTGGATTGGGCTTCAGCCAGCAGATTTTCGGCGGGGCAATAATACAAAAGGCGGCCAGGGCCGCCTCTTTGCGCAATTGCTGATTCAGCAATTAATTGTAGATAATCGCAGTACCGTGCAGTTTGTTGTCGCCGGTAGTTGAGATGATCTGGAATGATTTAGCACCTGCTTCATCCGCTTTGGCAGCCAGTTTGTTTTCCAGGCTGGTCAGGTCGGAAGCCCCACTGACGGTAACCACACCGGCTTTTTGCAGATCTGCCGGTTGGGCATTTACCAGGTCGGCGGCGAAGCTACCGAAAGAAACAGAAGCCAGTGCGATGGCAGCGATGGTCATTTTCAGGTTTTTCATGGTCTTATTTCCTATCTCGATATTCTGTACGATGTTTTTATTGGGTCGTTAAATTAATTAACGATCGATAATTTAATGTTAGTCGCCTGTTCGACGCTTTGCAACTATTTTTTTAATGTTCGTTAATTAATTTTTTTCTTATCGTCGTTAACCGGGAAGAAAATAGCCGTTACCGGCCCAGAGAATGACGATTAACTGATTGTTATTGAAAGATTACTGCGGTGCCATGCAGCTGGTTGTTACCCCCGGCGCCGGTGATGCGGAATGATTTTGCACCGGCTGCGTCAGCTTTGGCCGCTAAATCGGCTTCCAGAGAGGTGATATCGGAAGCACCACTGACGGTAACCACGCCGATTTTTTGCTGATCAGCCGGCTGACTATTAACCAGGTCTGCAGCAAAGCTACCGAAAGAAGCAGAGGCAAGCGCGATGGCGGCAAGAGTAATTTTTAAGTTTTTCATGATGTTAATTCCTATTCTAACAGCGTAAACTGGGATTTGAATGTCTGTCGTTGTTATTACTTAACGATCGATAACTAAATGTTAATCGCTTCTCGACGGCAGCGCAATATTTTTTTATAATGATCGTTAATTTAATTAGTGAGCCCTGCTGCGGGGCGGGATAAGAGAGGGTCTATGAGTATCAATGAAGAGGTCTGCGCTAAAAAAACGCGTGGCAGACCGAAGCAGTTTGATCGCGACCGTGCGCTGGACAGCGCGCTCGATCTGTTCTGGCGGCACGGCTATGACTCAACGTCGCTGGCCGATCTGGTTGAAGTCACCGGCGCCAAGGCGCCAACGCTGTATGCCGAGTTCGGTAATAAAGAAGGGTTGTTTCGCGCGGCGGTGGAGCGTTATCTGCAAAAGTACACCACCTGCACCAATCAACTGCTGGAGCAGGATCTGCCGATAGCGGAAATCGTTGAAGCCTATGTGCGCTCTTCAGCTGAAGTGTTTACCGATCCGGATACGCCGTCCGGTTGCTTTATGGTGTGTGCGTCCGCGGCGCTGTCTTCGTCGTCTGATGAAGTCGCCGAGATGCTGCGTAACAAGCATCATGCTAATGAGGCCAGCCTGCGAGACTGTTTTGACCGCAAGGTACAGCAGGGGGAGTTATTGGCGAAAACCGATACCGCACTGTTGGCCAAATTCATCGTCTGTACCATTGAAGGGATGTCGGTTCAGGCACGTGAAGGGGCAAGCCGTGAGGATTTATATCGCTTGCTCGATGCATTGATGCTGGTTTGGCCGCGTCTCAGTCAGGTGGGCAATAAGGTCTAGGAAAGGGCGTATTGTTCGATAAAGGGCAAGGCCGCATTGCTGCGGCCTTGGCTTGAATTACTGGTTAACCGGGATCACTGCGCCCTGGTATTTTTGGCGGATGAAATCCTGAATCGCCTTGGAGTGCAACACCTTCACCAGGGCGACAATTTCCGGCTTGTTCACGTCGGCCTTATGCACGGTGATGATGTTGGCATAGGGGTTGTTTTCACCGCTTTCGACCGCAATCGGGTCTTTGGTTGGGTTCAGCCCGGCATCGATGGCGTAGTTGGCGTTAATCACCACTGCGTCACCCTCATCGTTGTTGTACATCTGTGGCAACAGTGCGCCTTCCACGTTCGCCAGGAACTTCAGGTGTTTCGGGTTTTCCACCACGTCGGTAATGCGTGCATCCACCTTGCTCACGCCCGGTTTCAGCTTAATCACGCCTGCCTTTTCAAAGATAGACAGAATACGACCTTCCTCTGCCACCGCATCACGCATGATGATTTTGCCGTTGTCCGGCAGATCCTTCAGGCTCTTGTACTTCTTGGAATAAATGCCGATCGGCTCGATATGGATAGCCCCGGCGCTGACAAAGTCGTAACTCTTATCGCCCGCATGGTCCTTCAGTACCGAATTCAGATAGGGCACATGCTGGAAGTAGTTGGCGTCAATATCGTGACTGGCCAGCGCCGTATTCGGCAGGATGTAATCCTGGAAGGGTTTGATCACCAGATCAATGCCTTCCTTCGCCAAAATCGGCTTGGCCTGCTCGAGGATCTCCGCGTGCGGTACGTTGGACGCACCAACCACCAGCTTGGTCTCCGCCGCGGCACCAAAGGAGGCTAACGCGGTCAGTGAGGCGAAAGCCAGCATCATCATTTGCTTTTTCATCATCATTATTCCCTGGTTATTTATCGTTTATCGAGCGTTGTTGTAATGGTGTCGCCGATGAACTGGATAACGAAAACGATCAGCAGGATCGTCAGCGTCGCCACCAGCGTCACGTCACCGTGATTGCGTTGAAAACCTTCCAGATAGGCCAGATTACCCAGCCCGCCTGCGCCGATCACCCCGGCCATCGCGGTGTAGCTCACCAGCGCGATCAGGGTGACGGTAATACCGGAAACCAGCGCCGGGGAAGACTCCGGCAGCAGCACGCGGAAGATAATGGTGCTGGTTTTGGCCCCCATAGAGCGCGCCGCTTCGATGACTCCCTTGTCCACCTCACGCAAGCCAATCTCAACCAGCCGCGCATAGAAGGGGGCAGCGCCGACAATCAGCGCCGGCAGCGCGGCATCGGCCCCCAAAATGGTGCCGATCAGCGTCTTGGTGAACGGGATCAGCAACACGATCAAAATGATGAAGGGAATGGAGCGGAATACGTTGACCAACACTGAAATCAGCGAATAGACGAGGCGATTTTGCAACAGTTGGCCGCGGGAGGTCAGGAACAGCAGTACCCCCAGAACGATACCGAGTACCAGCGTCGCCAGCCCGGCGATACCGGTCATGTACAGGGTTTCCAGGGTGGCGTTCAGCAACTGGTCAATGCGCAGGTGAGGGAACAGTGACTCAATCATGTTTAATCACCTCAGCGGCGATCTGCTGTTCTTTCAATAATTTCAGCATGCTGTCGATTTGCAGATCGTTGCCATCGGCGTGGATATACAATTCGCCAAAGGATCCGTTCAGGGTCTGGGTTATCTTGCCGTGCAGAATATTAATGCTCACCTTGTAGCGCAGGATCATGTCGGAAATCACCGCCTGATGGGTTTGCACGCCGACAAAGGTCAGCTTGAAGATCGCACCTGGCAGGTGCTGGGCCAGCAAGGGGTTAAAGCTTTCCTCGGTTTTCTGATACTGCGAAACCTGTTTAACGAACTGCTGGGTAATCGGCTGCTGCGGCCGGGTGAAAACATCGATCACCGGGCCTTCTTCGACAATGCGGCCGTTTTCCATCACTGCCACGCGATGGCAAATTTTGCGCACTACGTGCATTTCATGGGTGATCAGCACAATGGTCAGGTTCAGCTTGCGGTTGATGTCCAGCAACAGGTCCAGAATCGAATCGGTGGTCTGGGGATCGAGCGCCGAGGTGGCCTCATCGCACAGCAGTACTCCCGGATTATTGGCCAGCGCGCGGGCGATGCCGACGCGTTGTTTCTGTCCGCCACTGAGCTGCGAAGGATAAGCCTCTTCGCGGCCCTGCAGGCCAACCAATGCCACCAGCTCCGCCACACGCGGTTTAATCTGTGCCTTGGGCACGCCGGCGATTTGCATCGAGAAGGCAATGTTCTGGCTGACGGTGCGTGACCACAGCAGGTTGAAGTGTTGAAACACCATGCTGATTTTCAGCCGCGCCTGGCGCAACTGGTCGCTTTTGGCCGCGGCGATATCGAAACCGTCGACTTGAATGCTGCCGCTGGTAGGGGTTTCCAGCCCGTTAAGCAAACGGATCAGGGTGCTTTTACCGGCCCCGCTATAGCCAATGATGCCGTAAATTTGTCCGGCTTCGACCGCCAGGTTGACATCATCTACCGCGACAACGCGGCCCTGTGCGCTGTCAAAAGTTTTGCAAACGTTCGAAAGAACGATCATAGAGAAGCGGATCCTTATTAATACATCACAGTATTCCGCCCGGAGCGCCAGAGGGCTCGGCTTCTCGGAGCAAAGGGCAGGCGGAACCTCTGTTGCTGGTGAATACAGGCCAATCCTACCGGGGGTTGATAGTGACAGGAAGAATATAAATTCTATTAGTTATTCTTATTTGATATATGAAGTAATGAGCTGAAGTGATGGTGAAACCGCGGCCTAGGGCGATTTTGGCCGCGGTGTTTTGTTCAGGCGCGTCCCCAAAGTCTGGCGACGGTCAGGGCGATAAAAGCTTCCAGCTTGGGTGACTGTCGTCGTTCGGGCAGATAGACCAAATGCATCGGCCGTGGTAGCGGTGAATAGTCCGGCAAGACCTGTACCAACCGGCCGGCAGCAATATCTTCGTCCAGTAGCATGCCGGCATGCAGCGCGATACCGAAACCGGCCAGCGCCGCCCGGCGCACCCCTTCGCCAGAGTCCATCCGCAGCCGTGGCCTGACCGGCACGCTGATTTCCCCCTCTGGCCCCTGCAACCGCCAGAAGTGGTTGCCGTCCCACTGACTGAAGCCAAAGCAGCTGTGCGTACTGAGCTGAACCGGCTGCGTTGGAACACCGTGCTGCGCCAAATAGTCCGGCGAGGCGGCCAGCGTCATACGGTAATCGGGCAGGGCGCGCGCCACCAGGCCGTCGTCGGCCACTGGGCCGATGCGAAATGCAGCTTCGTAGCTTTCCTCAATCAAATCCACTTTGCGATCCGACAGCACCACCTCCGCCTCGACCTCTGGGTGCCGCTGCAGGAATTCGGTGAGGATTGGCGTCAAAACGCGGTTGCCAAAAGTGACCGGTGCGCTGATACGTAGCAGCCCGCTGGGGGAGCTCAGCAGCGCCCGGGCACTGGCTTCGGCGGCATCGGCGTCGGCCAGCAGGCGGCGGCAGCGTTCGTAGAACACCCGACCGGCCTCGGTCAGCCCCTGCCTGCGGGTGGTGCGGTTCAGCAGCGGCGCATTAAGGCGTTGCTCCAGGTAACGGATGTGCTTGCCGACCATGGTCGGAGAGATTGCCATCTCCTCGGCGGCGGCGACAAAGCTGCCTTTTTCCACCACCCGCACAAACACCGCCATGCTGGTTAATCGGTCCATTATAAACCCCTGGTGTTTTCTGAATGTTCTGCGGGCCACTTTGCCTGATTATAGCGCTTTGCGATAATCCTTCTATCGACCGTCAGTGTGTTATTGGCGGAATTTCCTGGAGCAGCAACATGCATGCATTAGCGTTTGAACACTTTGGCGGGCCGGACGTGCTCGAATACCTTGAGTTACCGACACCAGCGGTACCGGCGGGCGCGGTGCAGGTGCGGATGGGTGCTGCCGGGCTGAATTTTGCCGATATCTACCGCCGCAAGGGCAATTATGTGCTGCACGGTAACCCGCCGCATATCGGCGGTTACGAAGGCGTAGGCACCATTATCGCCGTGGGTGAGGGCGTCAATGGCTGGCAGCTGGGGGAGCGGATTGGTTTCGCCGATGTGCCTTTTTGTCACGCCACGCGTATCAATGTGCCGGTGGAGCATGCACTGCGGCTGCCACCAGCCCTGAGCGACGTCGAGGCGGCCTCAATTCTGCTGCAAGGGCTGACGGCGCAGTACCTGATTAATGACAGCGTGCAGGTGAAGGCGGGCGATCGCGCGTTAGTGCATGCAGCGGCGGGCGGTGTCGGGCAGATCCTGACCCGCATGCTGGTGGCGCGTGGCGCACAGGTTTACGCCGTGGTGTCTTCGGCGCACAAACAGCAGATCGCGCTGAACAACGGTGCCGCAGCAGCTTTCACCTATCAGCAGGATTGGGTCGCGCAAATTGCCGCGCTGACCGGCGGTGGCGTTGAGTACGGTTTCGACTCGGTCGGCATCACGCTGCAACAGAGCATCGACGCGCTGTGCCCTGGTGGCCGGGTCGTCACCTTTGGGATGGCGGGCGGCGAGGCACCGGCGATTTCTGCCTACGGCCTGATGATGGATTCCAAAGGTGTGGTCGGCGGCGATCTCTGGACTTATCTTAATAGCGCCGAGGCACGACGTGACAGGGCTGAGCGTCTGTTCAGCAGTTGGCAGAACGGCGAATTTGCCGTGCCCCATATTGAAACCTTCCCGCTGAGCGAAGGCGCGGCTGCCCACCGTCGGCTGGAAGATCGCAGCTTTGCCGGTAAGATTATGCTGCTCAACGATCGCGACCCGCAGAGTTAAAAGCAGCCTTCCCCTGCATGCTACACTGGCCGCCGGACGATAATTGGGGTCAGTCAGGATGGAAGTGATACGTGCGGCGATAGAAAAACAGGTGATCGGTCTGACCGGGCTGGCGCTTGGCGGGGTCGATTTTGAGAACCCGCCGGGTGATCCGGGCCTGTTTGGGCCGCAGTCGGTTATCTGGCAGGTACACAGTGATTTCACCTCGATGCTGTGTGGCGGTGTCAGCGCCTTGTTGCTGCAAATGCTGCACCCGTTGGCGCTGGCCGGCGTCTGGGATCATTCCAACTTCCGCGACGATATGCTCGGCCGCCTGCGCCGTACCAGCCAATTTGTCTCCGTCACCACCTTTGGCCCCACGGCCGAGGCCGAACGGTTGATCGCCAAAGTTAAAGCCATTCATTTGCGGGTCAACGGCGTCAGCAGCGACGGCAGGGCTTATGCCGCCAGCGATCCGGACCTGCTCACCTGGGTGCACGTGGTGGAAAGCCGCTGTTTTTTGGCCAGCCATCTGCGTTACCGCAACCCTCATCTTGCCCGCGAACAGCAGGACAGCTATTACCGTGAGGCGGCACGCGTCGCCGCTGCCCTGGGGGCGCGCAATATCCCTGTATCCTGTTGTGAAATCGAAGATTACCTGCAGCGGATGCGGCCGCAGTTGGTGTGTGATGAGCGCACGCAGGAAGTGGCGCGCATTCTGCTGGCGGCTCCGGCACCGAGCAGGCTGGCACAACCTTTTGGCGCTCTGGTAATGCAGGCGGGTATTGATCTGTTGCCGGATTGGGCGCAGCAGCAATTTGATTTTTCTTCCGGCCGGTTGCGACAAAAACTGGTGCGGGTCGGTGCCGGTGGGGTGGGTAAAGTGCTGCGGGCCTCGATGCGTAACGGTTCCTATCAGCGAGCGCTACGACGAATTAACAAAACCGCCGTAGCGCATTGATGATTACCGCAGGTTAGCGGGGAAATCTGCCGGTAGCTCGCTGGCCGGACAGTTAATCACCTGCTCATCGTTTTCGCCGCAGTCGCGTACAAAGGTGATGCTGGCAAATTCGTCGATCACTTCAGTCGGGTACGCCGGACCGGCTTCACGATAGGCCGCCATCTGTGCCAGGTGTTCATTTTGGAAACACACGGTGTGCTGCGGATTATTCATAACCCAGCGCGGGAAGAAAATGGTGCCGTGGAAAATCAGATCGCCCAGATTGACGATGAGGCTAACGTCAGTCCCGGTCGGCTCAGTCCATGAGATTTTATACACTTCTGCGGCCACCCGAACCACGTAGACCGCCTGATCTTTCACCCAACGATTGCCCACTAACCCACTGTGGATCCGATAATCGATGGTGCCGGCATTCTTCAGGTAGATCTCATAATTCCAGCCATTGTCATAGGTATACACCAGATGTTTGCCGATAAAACCGCTCAGGTCGTGTTTGTCGAAGCTGCTCATTATGTGTTCCTTATGGGGAGTGTTTTAAGTCGATATGAGTAGCCTACGCTGATAAAAATCGATATAAAAACGCTAATATTGGCGGTTAATAATCGAATTATTAGATGTTTTAGGAGGCGAGGATGCGGGCACCCAAAACCACTCTGGATCAGTGGCACACGTTGCAGACCGTGATTGAGCAAGGGGGGTATATTCAGGCGGCTGAATACCTGCACCGCAGCCAATCCTCGGTGAGTTACAGTTTGCACACCTTGCAGGAGCGGCTGGGGGTTAAATTGCTGATGATAGTCGGCCGTAAGGCGGAGTTGACGGTGGAAGGCCGGGCATTATTGGAACATGCCAAACCGCTGATTACCGCTTTCAGCCAGCTTGAGGCGCGGGCGGCGGCGTTTACCCAAGGTGAGAAGGTGGCGTTAACGCTGGTAGTGGACAGCGTTTTTCCCAAGCCGTTACTGTTCCGCGCGCTGCGGCAATTTCAACAGCGCTATCCGCAAACTCAGGTGCGGTTGCGTGAGATCCTGCGGGGTGAAAGCTGGGAACTGCTGGCGCAAGCTGATGCCGACTTATACATCACCACGTTGCCGCCGGATGCTTCAGTGGACGGCAGTTTTTTGATGGATGTGAATTTTATCGCCGTCGCCCATCGTCACCATCCGTTGCATCAATTGAAGGGCCCGTTGACGCAGGCCGAACTGGTCCGTTTTCATCGCGTGGTGATTACCGATCCTCTGCAGCAAGCGGATGCAGACGCCGCGTGGAGTTTTACCACCTTTGATGCGGCGATACAGGCGATATGTCATGGGGTGGGATATGGCTGGTTGCCGCAGGACCGCATCACCGGGCTGCTGGCCAGTGGTGAATTGCAGCCCTTACCGCTTGCCGGTCAGCGGATCCGTGCCACGCCGCTATATTTAATTTATGGGGATCCTCAGGGGTATTTTGATCTGACGACCAGGGCGATGGCGGAAATGATTACCGATGCGGTGCAATCCGACCATCAATTAGCCAACAGCCCGAAATTTTGAGACTTTTACGGGTGATCCGGCCGCTAATGCGCTTTACACTGGGCAAAAGCCAATTTCCATTTTATTTAGCGTGCAGCATTATTCTGCGCCTTGAGCCTATTTGAGGTTATATGAACGAGTCACACGTACTTGCTGAAGTCAGTAATGAGAACCAGACGCTGGTGGCGGTGGTTCAGCAAGATCATCGGGCTGCCTATTTTTATATTTATCCTTCAGAAGAAAATAGCGAACGTTTTCAGGTGCGAGCCTGCTGGCTGCGTAACCTGGCGGCCGCGCCGCAACAGGAAGACAGTGCGGCATTGGCGTTGGGCCAGCCACCGATGCTGGCAGCCGAGTTTTGCCGCAATCTGGAAGGGGAAGCGCCGCTGAATCCTGAAGGGCTGATGGTGGTCTGGACGGAGAGCGACGACGGTGCGGCGCTGTGGTATTACGGTCAACTGCTGGCAGTGATCCCCGGCTGGAGCCTGTATATCGACCACTCGGTGTGCTATTCCGCCAGTTGCATCAAAGAGAGCCCGCTGGCTTATCCGCTCGGCTCTGCTTCCACCAATACCCAGTATGCGCTGGCGGAAAGTACCCGTCAGTTCTGGCGTAGCTGGCAGCGGGAAGAGGGTAATCCGTGGCCAAAAATGCAGAACGACTATCAGGCGATTTACGATCAGCACTTTGGTCCTTCGGTGAAATACTACGCAATCGACCAGGGTAAATGGCCGCCGATGGCCATTACTCAGCATGAGCGCGATGGCATCTACTATTTTCTCACCATGGGCGTCAGT
Source organism: Serratia myotis (assembly GCF_027474885.1). NCBI lineage: Bacteria > Pseudomonadati > Pseudomonadota > Gammaproteobacteria > Enterobacterales > Yersiniaceae > Serratia > Serratia myotis. Next base: position 1,480,365 of record NZ_CP099707.1, read on the forward strand.
ATCCGCCCGATGCCGTGGGTGGAAATCCTGTTTAACGACGAAGCTCCCCGCTACCGCCGTATGGAAATGGGCATCGCCATCGACGGTCAGTACATGACCGAGGAGAACGCGGTGCAGATGGCCAGCGCGCTGGCCGGGTTTGCCCACGCCCCCTGGGCTAAAATTACCTGGTTTGGCGAAGGCCATACCCTGGAGTCTGAAGTCGCACCGCAGGGCTATGAGGGCTATGTGCTCTCCTCGTCGTTTTACCCGTACAGCGAGCACCTGACCCTGCCGAAACAGTATGGCGATCCGGTGAATATTTTCTGGGCCAGCCCGGTATTTGAAGCCGAGCGCCTGCTGGCACACGCGACACCGAATGGCGGCCACGATCTGGTGAGTCAATTGCGTGAACAGGGCGTTGACCATATCTTCCGTCCGCGCCAACCGTTATGCTGATCTTCGATTAAATTCACGGGAGTTATCATGAAGTCAGCGCTGTTGATTATTGATGTGCAGAAAGGGTTGTTTACGCCGCCGCCGGCCGATGCCGAAGCGACGATTGAGCGAATTAACACTTTGAGCGCCGCTGCCCGTCAGGCTGGGGTGCCGGTGATTTTTATCCAGCATCAGACACCGGACGATGAGCTGGCACAGGGCAGCGATGCCTGGCAGATTGACTCCCGTTTGCAGGTGAACGACGGCGACCATCGGGTGGGTAAAACCACCCCGGACTCCTTCCTGCGCACCGGGCTGGGGCCATTGCTGATCGCCAAGGGGGTTTCGCATTTGGTGGTCTGCGGCTACTCCACCGAGTTTTGCGTAGACACTACCACCCGTCGCGCCGCTGGGCTGGGCTATCCGGTGACGCTGGCGGCCGATGCACACACCAGTCACGACAAAGCGCACGCCACTGGCCTGCAGATCCGTACCCATCACAACGCCACGTTGTCGAATATTAAAAGCTTCGGCGTGCTGATCAATGCGCTACCGGCGGCAGAAATCCGCTTCTGATCGCCAGATAAAAACAAGCCCGGTGTATCAGCCGGGCTCGTTAGCCTTATTTCAATCCCGCCCTGCGTGCCGCCACCTTGGCCAACGCTGACCAGTCCAAATCCGCATCGCCCTGCGCCACCGCATCGAGGAAGTTATCCTTCAGTACGCCGGCGAACGGCATTGGTGTGTGGCTGTTGGCTGCGGCCTCCAATGCCAGGCTCACGTCTTTCATACCCAGGCTTAATTTGAAACCGGCCGGTTCGAACTTCTCTTCGGCAATCAGTGCGCCATAGCCCTTATAAGCCGGAGAGGCGAACAGGGTACTGCTGAGCATTTGCAGGTAATCCGCGCCGGAAACGCCGTAATTACGCACCAGCGCACTGCCTTCGGCCATTGCCTCAATCGCACTGGCCAGCGTAAAGTTGGCGGCGATTTTGACGATATTGGCCTGTTCGGGCTGCTCGCCAAAATGCCAGGTCTGTTGGCCGAGCACCTCAAACAGCGGCTGTACCTTGGCGATCAGCTGCGCATCGCCCGCCGCCAGAATATTCAGCTTACCGGCCGCGGCTACGTCCACCCGCCCCAGCACCGGCGCGGCGATATAGCCGACGTTGTGCTCCATATGCAACGCCGCCAGTCGTTTGGCCAGCGCCACCGATACCGTCGCCATATTGATGTGGATCGCCCCCGGTTGCAGCCGTTGCAGCAACCCGCTTGCCAGCACCACCTGCTCGGTTGCGGCGTCGTTGGCCAGCATGGTGATCAGCACATCCACATCGGCCAACTCATCAGCCTGCTGCACCTGTTGGGCTCCGGCAGCGACCAGCGACTGCGCCGCTTGAGGTGAGCGGTTCCAGACTTTCAGCGTATAGCCCGCCTGCAACAGGTTGGTGGCCATTGCGCTACCCATACCGCCCAGCCCGGCAAATCCGATCTTCATATTGTGTTCCTTCTTCAGGTTGAATCCCTTCACCCTAGCGCGGCAGGCTGAGAACGCAAATGGCGGAATGTAACGCTTTCTTAACCGACCCGCGCGCCGCCGTTAATTGAGGTGATGGTGCCGGTGATAAATGAGGCTTCTTTTGACGCCAGCCACAGTGCGGCGTTGGCGATGTCCTCCACCCGGCCGGTGCGGCCCATAGGTGTTTCTGCCGCGATGGCGTCAATGCGATCCTGCGACAACCCGGCGCCGAAGAAGCGGGTATCGGCGATAAAGCCCGGGGCAATGGCGTTGACAGTAATGCCCAATTCGCCAAGTTCGCGTGCCAGACTGAGGGTAAAACCCTGCACACCGGCCTTGGCGGCGGAATACCCCAGCGCCCCGGCGCTACCGCTGCCACACTGGGCGGCAATTGAGCTCAGGTTAATGATGCGACCGCCCGGTTTACGCAGGTGTGGCAACATCGCGAGGGTAAACAGAAAGGTGCTTTTCAGATTCCCCTCGATCACTGCATCCCATTCCTGTTCGGCCTGCGCCAGCGGCGTGTCGGCGGCAATCACCCGGGTAAAGCCGGCGTTGTTGATCAACACATCTACGGTGCCGAGATCGGCAGCGAGCTGTGCGACGACGTCTTCCACTGGCCCACGGCGGCTCAAATCCGCCGAATAGTAGCGGGTGTCGGGGCCAATTTGCTGCGCTGCCTGCTGCAGGCGTTGGGGCTCACGTGCCACGATGGCGACACGGTAATCCTGTTGCGCCAGTTGCCGGGCGATAGCCAGCCCAATGCCGCTGGAGCCGCCGGTGATAATCGCTGTACGTTGCGTCATAACTGTTCTCCTTACCGCGGGCCGTGCCGGAATGGCGTCGGCGTTCTGCGGTTGGAAAAGTATTGGCTTTTGCTGTTGATACATCCAATACTCTATTTATGCTCCCAAAATATGAAAAAGGTATCGTGTGATTGAACTACGTCAGCTGCGGCAGTTTATCGCCGTCGCGGAAGAAATGAGTTTTCACCGTGCCGCCGACCGCTTGCATATGGCACAGCCACCGCTGACCGCCGCCATCAGAAAAATTGAGCAGGAACTGGGGGTGCTTTTGCTGGAGCGCGGCAACCGCATCACCAGGATCACCGAAGCGGGGCAGGTATTTCTGATTGAGGCACGGCGCACGCTGGCGCAGTTTGATCGCACCCTCGGCAATACCCAGCGTGCGGCACGTGGTCTGACGGAATCGCTGCGCCTGACTTTTGTCGACAGCACGGTGAACGCTCTGTTACCGGGGATCCTGCGGCAGTTTCGTCAGGCGCATCCGCAGGCGGAGTTTCATTTGCAGGAGGCCACTACCGCCGAGCAACTGATCGCACTGCGTGATGACCGTGCCGACATTGGCATGGTAGTGCTGCCGGTGGTGCCACAGGAGGGCTTGCAGATGCTGCCTTTCCTGTACGATCGCATGGTGCTGGCGTTGCCGGAAAACCACCCACTGGCGACACAGCAGCAAGTCACGTTGAGCAGTCTGGCCGATCAGTCCTGGATATTGTTTCCAGCGCATTACGGGCCGGGGATGCATGCGGCGATCCTGCAGGCCTGTGCCGTGGCGGGGTTTAGCCCGCGTATCGTGCAGGAGGCGCGACAGATGCAGACCATTGGCGGGCTGGTGGCGGGAGGCGTGGGGATCGCACTGATGCCGGCCCTGTTTGCGGTACTGCAGTCTCCCGGGGTAGTGTTCCGTGAACTGAGCGGTGCCGGCAGCCCGGTACCCTATACGTTGGCGCTGGCGTGGCGCACACCGTCACCGCTGAGCGAGGCATTTTGTCGCATAGCCCGTGAGCAGGCGGCAATCTGGCAACCTGCGGTTATTGACAACACGGCTGCCGGGAGCGTAGCCTAAAAGCCATGAATATGCCGATGCACTCCACTCACAGCCAGTCCTGGTGGCGCCTCCTCTAAAGGCGGCACGGGTATTCACACCTCTTTTTAATGCCGCCGGTTCTGGCGGCATTTTTATTGCGTTGATCCGGTGGTGTCTTTACTTTCAGGAGCAAGGCAATGAGCTACACCATTCTGACCGGCGATCGCGCCACCGGATCCCTCCATTTAGGCCACTACGTCGGTTCACTGCGTCAGCGCGTTGAGCTGCAACAGCAGCATCGGCAAACGGTATTGGTGGCAGACCTGCAGGGGCTGACCGATAACGGCAATAACCCGCAAAAAATCAGCACCAACGTGCTTAATCTGGTGGCCGACTATCTGGCGGTCGGCATCGATCCGCAGAAAACCACCATTTGCCTGCAATCCGCGCTACCTGCGCTGGCCGAGCTGACGATGTATTACCTCAACCTGGTCAGCGTGGCGCGGCTGGAACGTAACCCAACGGTGAAAAGTGAAATCATCGAGAAGGACTTCTCCCGCAGCCTGCCGGCCGGTTTTCTGGTTTATCCGGTCAGCCAGGCGGCGGATATTACCGCCTTTGGTGCCACTCACGTGCCGGTCGGCGAGGATCAACTGCCGATGCTGGAGCAAACCAATGAAATTGTCCGACGTTTCAATCGCATTGTCGGCCAGCAGGTTTTGACGGAGTGCCAACCCTTACTGAGCAACGTTAGCCGACTGCCGGGGCTGGACGGGCAGGGTAAAATGTCGAAATCACGCGGTAACACCATCACCCTGGGGGCTGATGCCGATCAGGTGCATAAGGCGGTAATGAGCATGTTTACCGATCCGGGTCATCTGAACGTCAGTGATCCCGGCCAGGTGGAGGGCAACATGGTGTTCACCTATCTGGATGCCTTCTGTGATGACGCCGTGCTGGTGGCGGATTTGAAGGAACACTATCGCCGTGGCGGGTTGGGTGACATGAAAATCAAACGCCTGCTGGAAGACTGCCTGCAAAGTCTGCTGGAGCCGATCCGCACTCGCCGGGCCGATTACCTGGCCGACAAGGGCGAACTGCTGCGCATTTTACAGCAGGGTACCCGGTGCGCCGACCAGGTCAGTCGGCAGACGCTGGGGCGGGTGAAGGCCGCGCTGGGGTTGGATTTCTTCTCCCTGAGCTGAAGGTTTGCCCCCGGTGGAAAAGGGGGCGTGAGCAAAACATCAGGCTGCGCTGTCAACGATCGGCTGTTTGACCACGAAGATATACGACAGCGCGCCGATCACGGTGAAGCAGGAGCAGAGGGTGAGCGCCAGGCTGAACGAGTGAGTGGTATCCAGGATCCAACCGGTGACTACCGGCGCGAACGAGGCAAAGATAAAGCTGGCGAAGTTTTGAATGCTACCGACCGAGGCGGTCATGCGGGAGGTCACCGCCACGTGGATCAGCCCCCAGCAGGAGGTGCCGGCAAAGTGGATGCAGAACAGCGCCATGCCGATCAACAACACCGCGCTGTAGGTGGTGGTGGCCTGAGCGACCACGGCGGTAAAGGAAGCGGACAGCAGCATGCCGGCGACGATGCAAATTTTACGACTTTTCAACGGCGCCATACCGCGACGCACCAGAAAGTCGGTGACAAAGCCGTTCGACAGCATGCCCGCGGCACCAAACAGGAATGGGATGGCGCTCATCAGCCCGGTACTTTTCAAATCCAGATGGTAAGTGGTCTGCAGATAACCCGGCAGCCAGGCCAGATACAGCCAGGCGGTGTAGTTGATACCGCTAAAGCCGATCATCATGCCCCACATGGTGCGATTCCTGAACAGCGCTCGCCATTCGCGAAAGTTCATCGGTTCTGGCCTTGCGCTGACGCTCCCGGCATTCAAATAGGCCTGTTCCTGGGCACTCAGGCTGACGTCCTGTCGGTTGCGATACAGCATGTACCAGCCGATCGACAGTGCGATGCCCAACACGCCGATGGTGATAAACATGCCGCGCCAGCCGAAGGCCAGCATCATGGCGGTGAGGATCGGCGGGCTGATCGCCAGCCCAATGGTCGAAGCGGCATTGAAAATGCCCATCGGCATACCGCGATCCTTGATATTGAACCAGTCGTTGATCACCTTCACGCCGCACGGGTTCATCGGCGCTTCACCGATCCCCAACCCGATACGCACCCAGATAAACTGGGTGAAGTTGTGGATCATGCCGGACAGCGTCTGGAACACCGACCAGACAAACATGCCGATCCCCAGCATGATGCGCGGGCCTTTCCTGTCCAGCAATGGGCCGCAAGGCAACTGGGCGATACCGTAGGCCAGGGAGAATGCCGAAAGCAGCAAGCCGATTTCGGTGCCGCTCAGGCCCATTTCTTGCCGAATGGTAGAGTTCGCCACCGAGAGTGAACTGCGATCAAGAAAGTTAATTATGGCCGCCAGAAATAACAAACACATGGCCGTAGTTTGAATTTTTTTAATTCTGGCCGAGCGAACCAGCATGCCCTCGGGTGGCATAGGAATTATGTGATCGGAATAGGGTTCAGCCTGTTCCTTTCCGGCGTTAATCGTATTACTTCTTTCCATTTCGTCCTCCAGAATCTCGCATTAATAATATTTATTATTCCGGGTATTCCCCTGGATGGTGTTTTAGTGAAGGTATTGGCAGGTGGTCGGCAGTAAGCCTAGAGGGCGAAATATTTTAGGCACTAAGTTTTGTCGCGGTTCCGTGCGGCAGCCAGTATTTTGCTGCTTTTTATCGGTTTTAAATCATGCCGGGGTGTTTTTTATCAGTAAAAAACACCCCGGCAGCTCAAGCGATGGCCTGATTGAGGGAGCGGATCATCGACTGTTTGGCGGTATCCAAATGGCGGTGTAGCGCGTTGATGGCTTCCTGATCGTTGCGGCAGATCAGCGCACTGAGAATGGTCATGTGCTCTTCAATGGCAATGATATTGCGCTGTTTCAGATCGGTCTCATCCCACTGATAGTGGAAATGAAAAATCACCGAAATGATCTCCAGCGACTGGTTGAAAAACGGGTTGTTGGCGGCGGAGAGGATCAGCCCGTGGAAGTCACGATCCAACTGGGAAAACAGGCGATAGTGGTCGCTGATGCTTTCGCGAAGTTGGCGGTGGCGGCTCAGCAGTTCTTTGGCCTGCAGCCAGCGTTCATCGTGCGCCGGCAGATTGATAAAGTGGGAAAGGGCGTGCGTTTCCAGCATTTGTCGCAGTTCAAACAGTTGTTCGGCATAGCGCTGGTCAAACTGTTTCATGCTCCACTGCCCGCGCTTGACGCTGTCGATCAGATTGTAACGGCTAAAATGCAGCAGAAATTCCCGCACCACCACCGGGCTGACGTTGACCGCCCGCGCCAGTTGCAGTTCGCTGAAGCTGTCTCCGGCGCGCAGTTGCTTCTGATTGATCATCTGATAGAACGCTTTCTCGAACCTTTTCCCCTGCTCGTCCAGGGAGGGGCTTTGGCAGTCGAAGCCGTCGTCCGACTGCGGCTGGCGTAAAATAACATAGTCGTCACCGACCTTTTCCAGCACGCCACGCTGGAACAAATGCGTCAGCGTATGGCGCACCGTGGTGCGGCTGATGTTGTACATTTCGGCCAACGCAGCCTGAGACGGCAGCGGCGAGCGCAGGTGGCCACTGTTGATGCCGTCAATCATCTGGTTAACGACATTGTGCCGCAGATTTTGGGTTCTGCTCATATGAGCCTCGGCTGTTTTTTATCTATTTAAAACCAATTTAAAGCGGTTTATTTTGTACTGCCTCACAGATTTACCCACCAATTTATTGCCGTTCGGCATTTTTATTTAATAACTCTCCCAATAACCGAGGGGACGTTATGAAAACAATGAAAGTATTAGTGCTCGATCAACCGACGAAATTAATTTATCAGCAACGTCCGGCCCCTTTTCCCGCACCGGCCGAGGCGGTGATCAAAATGATTACCGTGGGCATTTGTGGTACGGATATTCACGCCTGGTCCGGTCAGCAACCTTTCTTTAGTTATCCGCGGGTGCTGGGGCACGAGATATGCGGTGAGATTATCAGTCTGGGCAACCAAGCGACGGGCTGGCGGATTGGGCAGCGCGTGACGGTGATGCCTTATCTTTCCTGTCATCATTGCGGTGCCTGCCTGAGCGGCAAAACCAATTGCTGCGAGAATATTTCGGTGATTGGTGTACATCAGGACGGCGGCTTCAGCGAGTTTCTCAGCGTGCCGGTCAGTAACCTGCTGGCGGTGGACGACGTAGCGCCAGAGGCGGCAGCCCTGATTGAGCCGTTTGCCATCAGCGCCCATGCAGTCCGCCGTGCGGCCATCGCGCCGGACGATCCGTTATTGGTGGTAGGTGCCGGGCCAATCGGCTTGGGTGTGGCGGCGATAGCCAAAGCCGATGGAGCACAGGTAGTGGTGGCTGATACCAGCGCCGAACGACGACGGCATGTCGAACGGGTGCTGGAGCTGCCGGCACTCAATCCACTGGACGATCAGTTTGAGGCCAGGCTGCGCGGCCAGTTTGGTGGCATGCTGGCGGCGAAAGTGATCGACGCCACCGGCAGTGCGCAGGCAATGAACCATGCCGTCAACCTGATCCGTCACGGCGGCAGCATCGTTTTTGTTGGGTTGTTCAAGGGGGATTTGCAATTCTCGGATCCTGAGTTCCACAAAAAGGAAACCACCCTGATGGGCAGTCGTAACGCTACCGAAGAGGATTTCGTCAAGGTCGGCCGGTTAATGGCGACGGGGGCGATCACCGCCCAGATGATGTTGACCCATCACTTTGATTTCGACAGCCTGGCGGAGGATTACGAAGCGCAGGTCATCAACAACAAACAGCTAATTAAAGGCCTTATTCGCTTTTAATCCCAATGGGAAATGACGGCACGCGTCATTTCCCAGCCATAAAACCATCATCCCGTTGTCACAAAGTTATTCGTTAATAGGTGCCCATAATGATTAGCCACTGAAACCAGAGAAATCATATGGCTCAGGCACAGTTAAAACTTGCAACGACCGACTTTCCAGGGCAACAACCGATGTCATCCCGCAAGGTGCTATCGGTAAAAGGCTTAGGCAAAGCTTATAAATCTCAGCAACGGGTGCTGGACGATATCAACTTCGACCTGCACGTGGGTGAGTTCGTGGCGGTGATCGGCCGTTCCGGTGCTGGTAAATCCACTCTGTTGCATACCCTGAACGGCACCATTCCTTCGAGCTGCGGCGAAATGCTGCATTTTGAAGACGACGGCGTGGCGCAGGATATCGCCCAGTTGACCGCCCGCCAGATGCGCCAGTGGCGTTCACGCTGTGGCATGATTTTCCAGGACTTCTGCCTGGTGCCGCGGCTGGACGTGATGACCAACGTGTTGCTGGGTCGTCTGAGCCACACTTCCACCCTGAAATCCTTCTTCAAACTGTTTGACGACGCCGACCGTGCCCGCGCCATAGAACTGCTGCAGTGGCTCAATATGCTGCCGCATGCGTTGCAGCGCGCCGAGAACCTGTCGGGCGGCCAGATGCAGCGAGTGGCGATCTGCCGCGCGCTGATGCAAAACCCCAAAATTCTGCTGGCCGATGAGCCGGTGGCATCACTCGACCCGAAAAATACCCGCCGCATTATGGATGCGCTGCAAAAAGTCAGCGAAAACGACATCGCGGTGATGGTGAATCTGCATTCGGTCGAACTGGTGAAAGAATATTGCACCCGGGTGATCGGCATTGCTCAGGGCAAAATCGTGTTTGACGGTCATCCGTCGCAACTGAACGAACGGATACTGCACCAGCTGTATGGCGAGGAAGCCAATCAAATCCATTGAAACCCTTATTTTCACTTTTACCTTTACACACACAAGGCATAGTAATGAAAAAAGTATTGAGTCTGACCACCCTGATGGCCGGCGCGATGATGGTATTTAATGCTACCGCAGCGGACGCACCTAAAGTACTGAACCTGGGCATTCTCGGTGGGCAAAACGCCACCCAGCAGATTGGTGATAACCAGTGCGTTAAACAGTTCCTGGACAAAGAGCTGAGCGTCGACACCAAGCTGCGCAACTCCTCCGACTATTCCGGTGTGATCCAGGGGCTACTGGGCGGCAAAATTGACCTGGTGCTGAGCATGTCGCCGTCGTCATTTGCTTCGGTGTACATCAAGGATCCAAAAGCGGTGGATATCGTCGGCATCGCGGTGGATGACGTTGACCAATCCCGTGGTTACCACTCGGTGGTGATCGTTAAAGCCGGCAGCCCGTATAAAAAGCTGGAAGACCTGAAAGGCAAGGCGGTGGGCTTCGCCGATCCGGATTCCACTTCCGGCTTCCTGATCCCGAACCAGGAATTCAAGAAACTGTTCGGCGGCACGGTAGACAATAAATACAACAACGCTTTCTCCAGTGTGACCTTCTCCGGTGGCCATGAGCAGGACGTCCTCGGCGTGCTGAACGGCCAGTTCGAAGGCGCAGTGACCTGGGCGTCGATGATCGGCGACTACAATACCGGCTACACCAGCGGAGCATTCACCCGCATGATCCGCATGGATCACCCGGACCTGATGAAACAGATCCGTATTATCTGGCAGTCGCCACTGATCCCGAACGGCCCAATCCTGGTGAGCAATGCATTGCCGGCAGAATTCAAAGCCAAGGTCGTGACTGCCATCAAGAAGCTGGATAAGGAAGACCACCAGTGCTTTATCAAGGCGATGGGCGGCAAACAACACATCGGCGACACCACACTGGCGGAATACCAGAACATCATCGATATGAAGCGTGAGCTGACCAAAGGCGACCGTTAATTCTCGCCTTTACGTCGTGATTGATCCAAAGGGGTTCAGCATGCTGAGCCCCTTGTTGCATAAAGATGGAAACCTATTTTGAATAAAGATTTTGCGCACTATTACCAGCAAATCCGCAGCAAGCAAAAGCGTGAGACGCTGATCTGGTCGCTCGGTCTGGTGGTGCTCTACCTGGGCGCCGGTAACATCGCCGAGTTCAACCTGCACACCGTGTGGCTGTCGATCCCCCACTTCTTTGACTATCTGGCGGAAACCATTCCGACCCTGCACTGGCGCTTATTGTTCGCCGATGGCCACACCGAAGGGTCATTCGCCTACTGGGGTTACCGGCTGAACATTCAATTGCCGCTGATCTGGGAAACCTTGCAGCTGGCGTTGGCGGCGACCATTCTTTCGGTGCTGGTGGCGGGTGTGCTGGCATTTTTGGCCGCCAACAACACCCACAGCCCGGCGACGCTACGTCTGACAATCCGCACGCTGGTGGCATTTTTACGCACCATGCCGGAACTGGCGTGGGCGGTGATGTTCGTGATGGCGTTCGGCATCGGGGCTATTCCCGGCTTTTTGGCGCTGGCGCTGCACACCATTGGCAGCCTGACCAAATTGTTTTATGAGTCGATTGAAACCGCCTCCAACAAGCCGGTACGCGGGCTGATGGCCTGCGGTGCGACCCCGTTGCAGCGCATGCGTTTTGGCATGTGGCCCCAAGTGAAGCCGGTGTTTCTTTCGTACAGCTTTATGCGGCTGGAAATCAACTTCCGTCAGTCAACCATTTTGGGGTTGGTGGGGGCGGGTGGCATCGGTCAGGAGCTGATGACCAACATCAAACTCGATCGCTACGATCAGGTCAGCATGACGCTGCTGCTGATTATCCTGGTAGTTTCGCTGCTTGATTACACCTCAGGTGAACTGCGCAAACGGGTCGTGGAGGGGAAAAAATGATAACGGCACCCACTATTTCGGCGGAAAAGCTGCAAACGCTCAAACAGCAGCATCCGGAGATATTTTCACAGCAGCGCCGCTACCTGCGCACCATCGGTATTGTGGCGGTGGCGATTGCACTGTATTACCTGTTTTTCTTCCAGTTTTTTGGTATCTCGTGGCCGCAGTTTATTAACGGCTGTCATCAGCTAGGCCGCTACTTTATGCGCATGTTCGTCTGGCACGATTTCGTCAACTGGCCGTTCATGTACTACTTCCAGCAGATATTTATCACCATCGGCATCGTGTTCGCCGGCACTATCACTGCTTCGTTGATCGCCTTGCCGCTGTCGTTCTTTGCGGCGCGCAACGTGATGTCGACGCCGTTGCTGCGACCGATCTCGGTGCTGGTGCGCCGCCTGCTGGATGTCTTGCGCGGTATCGACATGGCGATTTGGGGGCTGATTTTTGTACGCGCCGTTGGCATGGGGCCGCTGGCCGGGGTGCTGGCGATTGTGATGCAGGACGTCGGGCTGCTCGGCAAACTGTACGCCGAAGGGCATGAAGCGGTAGATAAATCCCCCAGCCGGGGTCTGACGGCGGTGGGCGCTAACGGGCTGCAAAAGCACCGTTACGGTATCTTTACCCAGTCGTTCCCCACATTTTTAGCGCTCAGCCTGTACCAGATTGAATCCAACACCCGTTCTGCTGCGGTGCTGGGCTTCGTCGGCGCTGGCGGTATCGGTCTGGTGTATGCGGAGAACATGCGATTGTGGAACTGGGACGTGGTGATGTTTATCACCCTGATCCTGGTGGTGGTGGTGATGATTATGGATAAGGTCTCATCCATCCTGCGCAATAAATACATCATTGGCGAAGACATCCCGCTGTATCAGCAAAAAAGCCAAATCGATTGAGAAACCCGGCTCTGATCCCTATACTGCCGCACATATTCAAGGCGCAGCAGTATAGGGTATTACAATGTGCGCGCCTTCCGGTTTACAAGCTAAAGGCAATTCTATGATCAACAATGACGTGCTGCGCAGCGTGCGCTACATGCTGAATATTAACGACGCGAAAATGGTTGAGATTATCAAGCTGGATAATTTCGACGTTGCGGTCTCGGCAATGAGCACTTACGTCATCAAGGAAGGTGAGCCAGGTTTCGAAAACTGTCCGGACGAAGTGATGGCACACTTCCTGAACGGTCTGGTGTTCTTCAAGCGTGGTAAGGACGACAAGTTCCCGGCGCCGGAAGTGGAACTGCCTGTCACCAACAATCTGGTGTTGAAAAAGCTGCGCGTAGCCTTCGAGTTGAAAGATACCGACATGCACCAGATCTTCACCGCCGTGGAGTTCCGCATTTCCAAACCGGAACTGAGTGCGCTGTTCCGCAAAGAAGGCACCAAAAACTTCCGTCCTTGTGGCGACCAGATGCTGCGTTACTTCCTCAAAGGGTTGGCGCAACGTCTTCGTGGTGCATAAATAACACCCCGGTGGTGATTAAGGCGTGATCGAAAGATTACGCCTTTTTTATTGGTTTCGGGGGAGAGGGGGCCAGCAGCTGTTGCGCCAGCGATTCTGCGTGTTGCGCCACCTGCGGCAAGCCCATCAGCTCGCCGAAACGGCCACGGGCGGCGGGGCCTGCCACGTACAGGTGAGCCTGACTCTGGCCCTGGCGGTTAATCGGCCGGGAATAGGCATCGACCCAAATTCCCAACGCCAGCGGATCGGGTTGGATCAGCCCCTGCGTTGCGAGTTGTTTCAGCAAAGCATCACTTTCCAGCAACGCGCCGTGCGCCGGGCCGGTAGTGACAATCAGTTGATCCACCAACAGCGTTTCCGCAATGCCCCTACCGCGCGCTTTTAAACTCAGCACGATCGCCCCTTTATCCACTGCGACCTGCTGCAGGCGGGCGGCCAGCACCTTAAGATGCCCGGTCTGCTGCAACTGCGTCAGCACCTCGCTGACCTGCGGCGCGATGCGGTAACGATGCACGTCCCACCAGGGGCGAAGATGTCGCAGAAAACGCCGCTGTTCCTTCAGCGACCACTGTTGCCAAATTTGCTGGCCGTGGGAGCGAATGTCGTCCAGCACCAGTTGCCAGGGCAGCCCCTCTGCCTTTGCCTGGCGGACTTCCTGCCGGACTCGTCGCAGCCAGCCACGGGCGGTAGCCGCCTGCGGACGCTGGTAATCAAGCTGCCGCGCGGCATAGTCACCGGTCAGGTTTGGCCGGGGAAGTTGACCGCGCCGTGAGAAAGCCAGGATCGGTCCGCGATGTCCCTGGCGGTGAAGTGAGGCCACCACATCCGACATGGTCAAACCGGAACCGATAATAGCCACCCGAGCCTGATTATCCACCTCGGTCAACGCGTTAACCTGCCAGGGATTGGCGATCAGCCCCGGATGATTTTTCAGCGCTTGTTGAAGCTGTTTGGGTACGGCCGGCGGCGGATGACTGATGGCCAGCACCACGTCATCCGCAGGGTATTTATTTCCGCAAGCGGTCAGTACCACACCGTCCTGCAGAGCAACGGCGTAGTCCTGAACGTGGGTAACCTGCACCGCGGAGGTTTCCATCGCCGTGGCCAGCTTTTCGGCGATATAGGCGCCAAACTGGCCCCGCTGCGGATAGAGGCTCCCATCCGACCAGAGTGCCTTGGGATCCTGTTGGCAGGCGGCAGAAGCCCGGAACCAACGGTCGAAATCGCCTTCTTCCTCTGCGGAAAGCTGCATCCGTGCGGCGGGGACGTTAATGCGGTGCGCCGGGTCGCGGGTGCCGTAAGCGACGCCTTGCGCCAACTGAGTACGAGGCTCAATAATTGTCACCTTCAGCCCGGCTTCTCCCAGTCGCGCCAGGTGGATAGCCAGCGCCGTGCCGCTAAAGCCACCACCAATGATGACAATCTGCCGGTCAGCCATGACTCAGCTCCGGCTGCTGTTGACGTTCCAGTTCACGCACTAGCGGGATCACTTCGCGGCCAAAAAACTCCACCTCTTCCTGGAAGTGCAGGAAGCCGAGCAGCATCAGATTTACCCCCGCCTGCTTCAGCGCGATGATCCGCTGTGCAATCTGCTGCGGCGTGCCAATCAGGTTGGTTTTGAACCCATCGTTATATTGCACCAGATCCTCCAGCGTTGATTTAGCCCAGTTACCTTCACCCTCTGGTGAAGCGCTGCCGGCATTTTTAACCTCGGATTGAAAGCCTTTCACCGCATCGGGATTGGCATGATCAAGGATATCACGCAGCACGCTTTGTGCTTCCTGCTCCGTCTGGCGGGCAATCACAAAGCCATTGACGCCGACCTTTACCCGGTGCTGGTTTTCTGCGGCCTTGAGCTGGATATCCTCAACCTGCAGGCGGATAGCTTCCGGAGTATTGCCGTTAGTGAAGTACCAGTCGGAGACCCGTGCTGCCATATCCCGCGCGGCTCTCGAGCTGCCACCCTGGAAAATTTCCGGCTGGGGATCGAGGGGTTTTGGCTTCAATGCATAGTCGCGGAAGCGGTAAAAATCACCGGCAAAAGTGAAGCTATCCTGCTGCCAGATGCCCTGCAGGCAGCGAATAAACTCCTCCGAACGCAGGTAGCGCTCTTCATGATCCAGCCAGGGTTCGCCAATGGCTTTAAACTCGCCGCGGAACCAACCGCTAACGATATTGACGGCAATACGCGCGTTGGACAGGTGGCTGATGGTGGCGATCTGTTTGGCCGCCAGTGTCGGGTTCCATGGACCAGGCAACAGGGCGGCAATCACCTTGAGCCTGGTGGTCACGGCCAGCAGGTCTTGTGAAAAGGTCACCGACTCGTGCTGGTTATCGGCACCATAACCGGCGGTAAAGCGGATCTGTGTCAGGGCATAGTCAAACCCGGCGCGCTCGGCAATCTGGGCCAGCTTGCGGTTATAGTCGGCATCCCAACCGGTGCGCTGAGGGATCTGACTGATCACCAGACCGCCTGAGACGTTAGGCACCCAGTAGGCGAATTTAATCGGTTCATTGCTCATGGTGTGGCTCCTCAGTTTTACTTTTTCACCGGACGACGATCGCCACCGATGGTTTCTCCAAACGGCCCGGTATTGACCGTGCGCTGACGTTTCACGTTGTTAATCGCCAGCGGCAATAGCGGCATCACCAGCTCGGCAAATCGGTGCGCTTCTTCCAGATGCGGGTAACCCGAGAAAATGAAATTGGTGATCCCCAACGCCTGATATTCTCGAATGCGTGCCGCAATCTGTTGCGGATTGCCGACCAGTGCCGTACCCGCGCCCCCACGCACCAGTCCGACCCCGGCCCACAAATTGGGAGCGATACGTAAACTGTCCTTCGAACCGCCATGCAGGGCGCTCATACGGGCCTGGCCAGTCGAGTCCATGCGCGAGAAAATCTTCTGCGCGGCGGCGATGGTTTCATCATCCAGGTGGGCAATCAGTTTGTCGGCGGCGGCCCAGGCTTGCTCTTCGGTTTCGCGCACAATCACGTGCAGGCGAATGCCATAGTCCAGGGTGCGGCCGCGCTCTTCTGCCCGCTGACGGACCACGGCAATTTTCTCCGCCACCTGTTCCAGCGGTTCTCCCCAGGTGAGATAGGTATCGATCTGGTTGGCCGCCACCTCCAGCGCTTCTTCAGACGAACCGCCAAAAAACAGCGGTGGCCCGTTCTCCTGCACCGGCGGGAACAGCACCTCAGCGCCTTCCACCCGCAGATGCTCACCCTGGAAATCGACCTTTTCCCCTTTCAACAGGCGGGAATAAACCTCCAGAAACTCACGCGTGACCTGATAACGTTCGGCATGGCTCAGGAAAATCCCATCGCCTTTGTTTTCCACCGGATCGCCACCGGTGACTACATTGATCAACAGACGGCCTTCCGAAAGACGATCCAGCGTGGCAGCCATCCGTGCAGCCAGGCTGGGGGGCTGCAAGCCAGGGCGCACAGCGACCAGATAGCGCAGACGTTTGGTGATTGGGGCCAGTGCGGCAGCGACCAGCCAGGAGTCCTCGCAGCTTTTGCCGGTGGGGATCAGCACGCCGTAATAACCCAGACTGTCTGCCGCCAAAGCAACCTGTTGTAAATAAGGCAGATCGACGGCTCTTCCTCCTTCGGCAGTGCCCAAATAACGGCCGTCACCGTGGGTCGGTAAAAACCAAAAAACGTTGATGTTGTCAGCCTGTGCTTCGCTCATTATCCGTTTCCTATATAACGATATCTTAATTTATTCCATAGAATATCCAGACTTGGTTATAAACAACTTAGCAGGAAGCATGCCAAAAATGACTTTCTTATTTTTTGTTAATTATTAGTGGGTTAGCTTATCTGTTGGGAGCGGTATTCTGCTGCATTTGCAGCAAGGAGGGCGTTTCCCCTCTCGTTATCGCCGGCGTCTGCCGGTATGGTTTCCGTTCTGATCCCCTGAAGGTAATAACCATGCAAACCTCCGGCCCACAGTTAATTGATCCCGCTTCTATCGCCTTCCAGAGCGTGCTGGATCGATTGGCACCGACCGATGCGACGGTGCTTATCGTGGGTGAAACCGGCACCGGTAAAGAAGGGGTCGCCCGTTACCTGCATCATCAAAGCCCAAGACGCGATGGCCCCTTTCTGGCGGTGAACTGCGGGGCTTTGACCGAGAGCCTGGCCGAATCGGAGCTGTTTGGGCATGAAAAAGGGGCTTTCACCGGGGCGACGGATCGCCATCAGGGATGGTTTGAGGCGGCGGCAGGCGGCACGCTGTTGCTTGATGAAATTGGTGAGTTGAGCCTGTCGTTACAGGTCAAACTACT
This sequence comes from Serratia myotis, assembly GCF_027474885.1. NCBI lineage: Bacteria > Pseudomonadati > Pseudomonadota > Gammaproteobacteria > Enterobacterales > Yersiniaceae > Serratia > Serratia myotis. Next base: position 1,497,660 of record NZ_CP099707.1, read on the forward strand.
GCGTGTTTTGCAAGAACGGGAAGTGACCCGGGTTGGTTCTCATCGACCGGTCAAAGTGGACGTCCGCGTGGTGGCCGCCACGCATGTGGATCTGGCTACTGCCATTCGCGAACGTCGTTTCCGTGAAGATCTTTACTATCGGCTTAACGTCGCCGCCGTTGCTCTGCCGCCCTTGCGCCAACGGCGGGAGGATATCCCGTTGCTGGCCGACCATTTCCTGACGCTGTACGCGCGGCGCCTGGGGCGCCCTCAATTACGTCTCAGTGAGCAGGCGTTGGCCGCCCTGATGGACTATCCGTGGCCGGGGAATATCCGCGAACTGGAAAACACCCTGCACAATGCCGTGTTGCTTAGCAGAGAGCCGCTGATTAGCCCGCAGCAGCTGAGGTTGAACGCCGAAAATGTCAGTGCATTGCCTTATGGTGATGATTCGTTGGATGTTTTCCTGCGCCAGCAGCTTGAGAGCAACGACGGCCCACTCTATCAGCGGGTGATCGATTCGCTGGTGCGCAATGCTTTTGAACTGAGCCAGGGCAATCAGTTGCAGACCGCGTCGCTGTTGGGGATCAGCCGTAATACGCTGCGTACCCATCTGGGGCATCTTGGCCTGATCAAAGCCCGGCGCAGCGTGACGAGTTCGGCACTAAAATCTGCCCAATCCGCCGGCCGCAGTGAACGTGAGCTGCGCATTGGCTATCAGAAGTTTGGCAATCTGGGGATACTCAAAGCCCGTCAGTTGCTGGAGGCCCGGTTTGCCGAGAGCGGGGTGAGTGTACTGTGGAGCGAGTTTCCTGCCGGCCCGCAGTTGCTGCATGCCCTGACCAACCGTGAAATCGATTTTGGCACTACCGGCGAGGTGCCACCGCTGTTCGCTCAGGCCGGCAACAGCCCGCTGCTGTATGTGGCCTGGGAACCCGCCGCCCCACAGAGCGTGGCATTGCTGGTTGCTCACGATAGCCCCATTCAGAATATTGCCGACCTGCGCGGCAAGAGGATTGCGGTCAATAAAGGCTCCAACGTGCATTATCTGCTGCTGCAAATTCTGGATGAAGCCGGGCTGACGCTGGAAGATGTGCGGGTGGTCTATGCACCACCAAAATACCCACTGACCCCCAGCGATCACCATGCGGTAGATGCCTGGATGATGTGGGATCCTCTGCTGAGCGATGCCGAACAGAATGCGCAGCTCAGGGTGATTGCCAATGGCGTCGGACGGGTGAACAACCATCAGTTTTATCTCACCCATCGCGACTTTGCCGGGCATTCCCCCGATTTACTGCACGGGCTGATGAGTGCGCTGGAACAAACCGGCCATTATATTGACGCCCACCGTGACCAGGCCGCAGTGCTGTTATCCGCTGAGCTGGGGTTGGCTATTTCTTCGCTCACCCATGCTTTGTCTCGTCGCAGTCATCAACCCCGTCGAATGGATTTGACTATTATTCGCCAGCAGCAGGCGATAGCCGATCGTTTTTATGCTTTGGGGCTATTGCCGCGTGCGATTAAAGTCCGCGAGGCGGTATGGCAGTAAAATATTTGGGTTTCTACTCCTTGTTGTGTGGTGGTTCAGCCATTTCCCATCGTTAGTGCTTAAGAGCATTCCTGGTTAATTTCTCAAGGTCTGTTAGACGAAAATAATAACCTTGAGGAATATAAAATGCCTACAATCACTAAATCCAAATCAATTTATACTTTGCCAAGACCGGTATGGCTGGATGCTGCGGGAATGAGCAAAGGCATCGGCCACGATCGTCAGCATCTGGGGATTATTCTCGCCGCCGGGCAGGTGGTGCGAGTACGTCAGACCAATGCAGCCTTTACCACCAAACTTAAACTGCGCCTGCTCAATGACGATAACAAAACCGAGGCTGACTTCAGCATCGGCAATGCCTGGGTTGAGGCCAGCGTAAATGCGGTCTCGGTGCCGTTTATTGATACGCCTTACGTAGAGGGCACGCCGGTTCTGGAGTTTGAGTATCCCGACGCCAGCAAACCCTTGCCGGTTTACCGCAAAGGTGAAAATGAAACCACTTTCTTTGCACGTTGGGACGCGCAGGATGCTGAATTCGCATTGGTCGACTCTGAATATGCCAATATCCTGGTGCCAAAAATCAGCAAAAAAGATCTGAAGTCTTTGGGTGAAGCCAAAAATATTGATGGCTTGATCGCCTATTACGATCGGATCTTTACTTTTTATAATGCGCTGGCGGGCGTTTCATTTGAGGCTGAAAGCGACTCTGATCGTAATAGCAAAAATCGTTATTTTATCAAGGCCGATAAAAATGGTGCCGGGGCCGCTTATTATGGCGGTAATTGGACGGCGGAAAGTACCAGCTCAATAAGCAGTTTCTGGCTGACGGCGCTGGATAATAATTGGGGCAGCCTGCATGAGATTGCCCATGGTTATCAGGGAAATTTTATGGGCGATAAATATTTTTCCACCGGTGAGGTATGGAACAATATTTATGCCGCCTGTTATCAGGATGTGATGTTGGGGGAGCGAAAATATAAAGAAGGCTGGCTGTATGATTACGGCAATATGGCTAAAGTTGAGAAAAAAATCCTGGATCTGATCGCTCAGTCCACGCCGCTCAATCAGTGGGACCTGCGTTCCAAGCTGTATTTTATCGTCTTGATGGTGGGTAAAGCGGGCAAAAATGCCTTCACCCACTTTAATCAGCAGTATCGCCAAAGTTGTAATACCCCTGGCTTCGTGCCAAGTGAACATGCCTTGCTGGATATGCTGTCGGAAAGCTTTGCCGTGGCAGGCAACAAAGTGGATGTGACGCCATTTATCCAATGGGTCGGGGGTTATGTCACTCAGGAACAACGCAATCGCAACGTTTTCAGCCATGCGAAAGCCGTCTATCCGTTGTGTCAATTGGTCGGTGCTCAGGATATTGAATCGGTCAAAACGCAGTTGAAACTCGACTCCACTCTGCAGTTGGTTGATTCGACTCAGTTGAAGGCCAGCGGCCTGAAAGGCAATGCGACCCTGAGTTTTGATATTGACGATTTCGCACAAATTTATGGCGAAGACCTGATCCTGATGGAAGGGGCGCGTTACGCATATAAAACGCGTATCAACAGCCCGACCATGGTCCTGAGCGACCTGCCGATTGGCGTATACACTCTGCGGTTACCGACGGGTAAAAACCATAAGTATCAACCGACTCAGGACTACCTGGTGTTGCAGCAAGGGGATAACGCGGCGAAGATTGGTTTTGTCAAAAAAGTATCTTCGTCAATCGTTTCACAGGACATCAATCTGCTTGGCCTGGGCGATGCCGTGTTCGCCACGCTGGCGGTTGATCATGCCAAAGGTATGGTGGTGATTGACGTTACCAGCACCACGCCGCATTCCTATTTCCCTGATATGACCTACGCCAAAATCACCTTACGTAATCAGCAAAATGCGGTGATTTTCAGCAAGGATATTCATGGTACTCAGGCCACCTTAAGTCATGATGAGCTGCCTTTCACCGCCGGTGATAAAATTGAAATCTATCATGAGGAGCCGGGCCGGGTACGCGTGAGCCCGGCGTATCCGAATATCCTTGATGACAAGAACAAAACTAACGTCTTGCTGATCACCAACAACGGACTGAAAAATGAAGCGCTGCCGGGTGATCCCGAGCAGGCGCTATTAGCGCGGATTGAAACTGCGGCCCAGCATTTGCGCAGCTACCCTCAGGCCTATTACGCGCTGTTCTCGGTATTTAAAGACGATATTTACCTGGCGATTAATACTTTCGCCAGTCCCCGGCGTGAGCAGTTGTTAGAAACCTATAAGGACTGTATTTCTGCCAGCAACATTCGCCCTGATGAGCTGGTAGGGAATACTTTCAGCATCGCCTACAGGGGGATCAGCGATTGGCAATTCTTGACTGGCACTGTCGACCTGGTGAGAAAAACCTTAACGATTGAACTCATCAAAGGTGGGGTTGTACACAATTATTTCCCAGGCACTTATGCCACATTCAGTTATGACGATGCGGATGGTAACAACCTGTTCAGCTATGAAGTGATTGGCGACCAGGCGCAGCAGGCCCGTACAGTGGTGCTGCCGATTTCAGGTTACGGCGGTGAAGTAATCCACCTGCATCACGAAGAGCCGAATAACCGTTTGGTGATCACCAATGAAATGCAGCACTTGCGGTTGGGTGAAAGGAGCAAGCAACAGACTTATTGCATTACCCCGGTGGGTCTGGAACGGGTCGCGGACTGATCCGCAGCCAGGTTTCTGACTAGGGTACTCACGGTGCCGGGTTTCATACCCGGCGCCGTTTTCGTTTAAGAGATTTCGCGTGCCAGAATGTTGGCCGGTGGATGCAGACTGATGTTGATCTGTTTATCCGCCGCCGTTTGGCGGTATTCGTTGAGCATCGCGCGGATATCGTCGTCCAGGTAGTTAATCCCTTCGCAATCGATAATCACCGTGCTGTTGGGCTCTATTTGCGCCAATAAATGCTTCAGGCGCATCTTGTTGAGGAAGGTCAGGTTTTGCTGGCACTGAAGCAGATAATGGTCGTCGTAGCGGGTCAGATGCAGGGCGTGACGATTGCTTTGGTACAGGCTCCACAGCAGTTGCGCCGCCAGGCCGATCGCAATGCCCGCCAGCATGCCAAATGCCAGAATACCGCCGAGCGTCGCGGCAAAAGGGACGAACTGTTGCAGGCCCTGACGCCACAGACTGATAAAAATACGCGGGTGCGCCAGCTTAAAACCGGTGTAGATCAGGATGGCCGCCAGACTGGCCAGCGGGATGCTGTTGAGCAGCTCGGCAAACAGCAACGCACTGAGCAGCAACAGTACGCCGTGCAGCAAAATAGACACCCGACTGCGTGCGCCGGCCTGCACGTTGGCAGAGCTGCGCACGATCACGGCGGTAATCGGCAAACCGCCCAGCAGCCCGCTAATGCAGTTGCCCACGCCTTGCGCCCGTAGCTCTTTATCGGCGGAGGGTTCCGGCATCATCGGCGCCATCTTTTTCAAGGCTTCCTGGCTCAGCAGGGTTTCCAGGCTGGCGACAATCGCCAGGGTAATCGCCACCAGATAAACCGCCGGGTTGCGCCACGCTTGCCAGTTGGGCAACGAAAATTGCGTCTGCAGCGCTTCGACACTGTTCAGTGCCGGCAACTCTATCCGCGGCAAAGTGCCAATGGTGGGCCAAATCTTCTGGCCTAGCCAGACAAACAGGCAGCCCCACAACACGGCGACCAGAGGGCCGGGTAATGCCGTCAGCCGCAGGCGTTGTTTGAGCGATGAGCGCCCCCAGAAACCGATCAGCAGCAGGGCACCCAGCGTCAGTGACACCGCCGCCGGGGCGATATCACTCCGCAGTTGCGCGCCAGACGGTTTCTCACTCAGACCATGCCCTGACGGATAACCCATGGCTAACGGCAACTGTTGCAGGATCAGTAAAATACCGATGGCGGCCAACATGCCGTGGATCACCGCTCCGGGGATCAGCGCCGCCAGCTTGCCGCCGCGCAGCAGGCCGAATGCCAGTTGCAACACGCCGGCCAATAACAAGGCGAGCAAAAATGACGGAAAGTCGCCCAGCGTGACCATGGCACCGGTGACAATGGTCACCAGCCCGGCGGCGGGGCCGCTGACCGAAAACGGGGAAGGGCTGAGCAGGGTGACGACAATGCCGCCGATCACCCCGGTCAGCAGGCCGACGAACGGAGGGACACCGCTGGCTTGCGCAATGCCCAGGCTCAGTGGCAGGGCGACCAGAAACACCACCAGCCCGGCGGGCAGGTCAAAACGCAGATCGGCGCGATTCATGTCACCCTCCCGGCGGCGTTACGCTGCTCCAGCACATTCAAAAATCCGGTATGCATATCGTAAATGCAGCCGACCAGCGTCAAGCGGGCATTGTGTCGCCAGGCGCGTTGAATCAACTGGGTTTTGCTGAGGGTACTGAGCTGGAGCTGTACGTTGGTGTGCGCCGCCTGGTTCAGGTGAGCCGTTTCGTCGTCTTCGGTATCGGTGCCAAATGGCAAATGCGGTTCCAGGCTAGTGCGTAGCGAATTGAGGCGGCGGGTTAGTGAGTCCTTACTGGGGGTATCGCGGCTGCTCAGGGCAGATTGGATGCCACCGCAGCCGTAATGGCCGCAAATCACGATGGCCTCAACCTCCAGATGTTCGACCGCGTATTGCACCACGCTCATCAAATTATCATCCTGCTCTTCGACCATATTGGCGATATTGCGGTGTACAAACAGTTCGCCGGGCTGTGCACGAACGAGGGTTTCGGCGGGGACCCGGCTGTCGGAACAGCCAATCCACAGCGTGTGCGGTTTCTGCGCCTGTGCCAACTGCGGGAAAAAATTGGGATCGCGCGCTTGTTGCTGGGTTGCCCAACTGCGGTTTTTAACCAGCAGATGATTAATCAATGTCATGGGGGCTCCTTGGGTCAGGGTATTTAGCAGCGAGAAAGTTCGGCGCTGACGTGCAGGCCGCCGCCACTAGCAAAAACTCCAGACCTAGGTTAGTCCAATCATTGTGCGAATGATAAGCAGGGTTTGTGTAAAGTTTTCTATATCGAGGTGGGCTTGGTTAAATGCTCTATTTTAAAGTCCATTTTGTTATAAACATATGTCGGTTATTTTATGGTTTTTAATTCTGGATTTTTAATTAAGGTTGAAACTTAATTGGTGTTTTCATGGTTCTTTGTAATTCATTGTGCTCCGGTTGATTTTAGCTTGAAGTTGGTTGATGGCATTGTTTTGTAATTAAATAATTTATTAAAACCACAGGCTAATTATTTCTGATTAATCGTAAGTTGGTATTCCAACACACGCACATAGATTGGGGTTAATTTAAGAAAAACATTTTTGTATCGGCATAATAGCGGTTTATTGCACCTTTTTTGTTCGCCGCTTGCCCGTGGCTGGTGCAGGTTTTCTCTGTTTTAAGATAAGTTTTTCTTATAATTTATTAGAATCAGCCAATTAAAAATTGGCACGCCGGTTGCTCTGTTGAATCCCATCTTGTGTACCAGATGGAATTCAGCCAATGACTCAGCCTGTAAATCTACGCGGTTTCACCCTCGGTGAATGGCAACACTATTATCACACCCGCCTGGCGGGCGAGCGCATGGCCTGCGTGCGCGCTACTTTGGCTGCATGGGCTACCGATCTCCCTGCGGATGACAATGCCTGGCTGTATCTTGCCGACGCGGCACAGCTGGAGGCGCAGTGCCAACGACTGGCACAACGGCTTGAAGCCGTCGCCGGTGACATCAGCCGTCTGCCGCTGTTTGGCGTGCCCTTTGCGGTTAAAGACAATATCGACGTCGGTGGCTGGCCGACCACCGCCGCCTGTCCGGAGTTTGCCTATCAGGCGACGGCAGACGCCAGCGTCGTCGCCAATCTGTGCGCCGCCGGTGCCCTGGTGATCGGTAAAACCAACCTCGATCAGTTCGCCACCGGCCTGGTGGGCACCCGTTCCCCGCACGGTGCGGTGGTAAACAGTTTCGACAGCCGTTACGTCAGCGGCGGCTCCAGTTCTGGATCGGCCTCGGTGGTGGCGCGCGGCCTGACACCGTTCTCACTGGGTACCGATACCGCCGGTTCAGGGCGTGTCCCGGCCGGATTCAACAATATTGTCGGCCTGAAACCGACCAAGGGCTGGTTATCGAATCAAGGTGTGGTACCCGCCTGTCGGCTGAATGACACGGTGTCGGTATTTGCTCTGACGGTGACGGACGCCGCGCTGGTGGCCGAACTGGCGGGTGGCTACGACGCCGCCGACGCCTATTCCCGTATCAATCCCCATACCGCCCCGGCGGACCTGCCCGCGGCGCCACGCCTTGCAGTGCCCGCGCAGCTCGAGTTTTTTGGCGATACTCAGGCCGAGCGGGCTTTTCAACGGGCGCTGGCGCAGTTGCAACGCTGCGGCGTGACGCTGGAAACCCTCGATTTTACCCCGTTCCGCGTACTGGCGGAGCAGCTCTATTACGGCCCCTGGGTGGCGGAACGCACCGTGGCGGTCGAAAAGATGCTGAGTGCCAACCCGCAGGCCATCAACCCGGTGGTGCGCGGCATCGTCAATAACGGCCTGAAGTACAGCGCCTGCGATGCCTATAAGGCGGAATATCTGCGTGCCGAACTGACACGGCAGATTGAACAGCGGCTGGCTCCCTTCGACGCGCTGGTGGTGCCGACCTCACCGACCATCCGCACGCTGGCGGAAATGGAGCAGGAACCGGTGTTGTTCAACTCGCAGTTTGGTACCTACACCAATTTCACCAACCTGGCCGATCTGAGCGCGCTGGCGCTGCCTGCGTCGATGCGTGACGACGGCCTGCCCGCCGGTATCACGCTGGTCGCCCCCGCCTGGCACGATCGGGCGCTGGCCGCGTTCGGCCTGCGCTGGCAACAGGCGCAGGATCTGCCGTTGGGCGCCACCGGCCGCCCGCTGCCACCTTCGCAATCCCTTATACCTTCGACCCAGCACGTGCGGGTGGCGGTGGTGGGTGCCCACCTCAGTGGAATGCCATTGAATTTCCAGCTCACACAACGTGCGGCGGCTTTGGTGGAACAAACCACCACCGCGCCGTGCTACCGGCTGTACGCGTTAGCCAATACTCAGCCGCCAAAGCCGGGGTTGGCCAAAACCGAACAGGGGGCCGCTATCGATGTCGAGCTGTGGGATATCCCGCTGGCGCGTTTCGGCGAATTCGTGGCGGAAATCCCGGCGCCGTTGGGCATCGGCACGCTGTTGCTGGCGGACGGTCGCCGGGTGAAGGGCTTTATCTGCGAACCCTGGGCGCTACAGGGCGCCACGGACATCACTGAATTTGGCGGTTGGCGCAACTATGTCGCCAGCCTGAAGGGGGCTTGATCATGTTTTCTACCGTACTGATTGCCAACCGTGGCGAAATCGCCTGTCGCGCCATCCGCACTCTGAAACGTCTGGGCGTGACCAGCGTGGCGGTCTATTCCGATGCCGATCGCAATGCTCCGCACGTCACCGAAGCCGACTTGGCGGTGGCACTCGGCGGTGAAAAACCCGGCGACAGCTACCTGTGTATCGACAAGATTCTGGCGGCGGCGGCAGAAACCGGCGCGCAGGCGATCTACCCCGGTTACGGCTTCCTCTCCGAGAGCGCTGAGTTTGCCGACGCCTGTGAAGCGGCGGGCATTGCCTTTATCGGCCCAACGGCGTCGCAAATCCGCGAGTTCGGCCTGAAACACCGGGCGCGTGAGCTGGCGGCGGTGGCGCAGGTGCCGATGACGCCGGGCACCGGCCTGCTGGACAGCGTTGAGCAGGCGGTCAACGCCGCCAGCCAGATTGGCTACCCGGTGATGCTGAAAAGCACCGCCGGCGGTGGCGGTATCGGCCTGACGCGCTGCGATGACGAAGCCGCACTGCGTGAAGCCTACGACAGCGTGAAACGGCTGGGTGAGCAGTTTTTCCGCGACTCTGGGGCCTTTATCGAGCGCTTTGTCGATCAGGCGCGCCATGTCGAAGTGCAGATCTTTGGCGACGGTCAGGGCTGGGTGGTCGCGCTCGGCGAGCGTGACTGCTCATTGCAACGTCGCAACCAAAAGGTGGTGGAGGAGACCCCGGCACCCAACCTGCCTGCGGCCACTCGTCAGGCGCTGCATCAGGCGGCGGTGGCGCTGGGAGCGTCGGTTAATTATCGCAGCGCCGGTACCGTGGAGTTTATCTACGACGGCGCACGCGACGAATTTTATTTCCTCGAGGTGAACACTCGCCTGCAGGTGGAGCATCCGGTCACCGAGATGGTCACCGGGCTGGATCTGATCGAATGCATGTTGCAGGTGGCGGCGGGGGATGCGCTGGACTGGGCGGCACTGCAACGTCCGCCGCAGGGTGCGTCGATTGAAGTGCGCATTTATGCCGAAGATCCGCTGAAGAACTTCCAGCCCAGCCCGGGCGTATTGACCGAGGTGCATTTCCCGGAGTCCGTGCGGGTTGACGGTTGGGTCGCTACCGGCAGTGAAGTGTCGGCATTTTACGACCCGATGATCGCCAAGCTGATTGTCCACGGCGAGGATCGCCAGCAGGCGCTGGAGAAAATGCGCGTGGCGCTGGACGCTACCCGGCTGCACGGCATTGCCACCAATCTGGATTACCTGCGGCAGGTGATTGCCACCGCCGAATTCCAGACCGGCAGCGTGTGGACCCGCATGCTGGACAGCTTCCGTTTCCAGCCCAGCAGCATCGAAGTATTGCAACCGGGGACCTACAGCAGCGTGCAGGATTACCCGGGCCGTCTCGGTTATTGGGATATCGGCGTACCGCCGTCCGGGCCGATGGACGACTTTGCTTTCCGGCTGGCCAACCGCATTGTCGGTAACCACCCCAGCGCCGCCGGACTGGAGTTTACCCTGCAGGGGCCGACCTTACGTTTCCACTGCGATGCCACCATTGCCCTGACCGGGGCGGACTGCCCGGCGGATCTGGACGGCGAAGCGCTGGGTTACTGGCAGCCGGTTGCGGTTCGGGCCGGGCAGGTGCTGACGATGGGCCGCGCTCAGCACGGATGCCGCACCTATCTGGCGGTGCGTAACGGTTTCGACGTGCCGGTGTATCTGGGCAGCCGTTCGACCTTCGCGCTGGGGCAGTTTGGCGGTCACGCCGGGCGTACTCTACGGGTCGCGGACATGCTGGCGGTGTCCCAACCGACGTTGGCCGCCATCACGACTCCTGCGCCGATCGCCGCGCCGCAGGCAATGGATGACAGCCTGATCCCCGAGTACGGCAACCTGTGGAACATCGGCGTGCTGTACGGGCCGCACGGCGCGCCGGATTTCTTTACCCCGGAGTCGATCGAGACTTTCTTCGCTGCCGAATGGCAGGTGCATTACAACTCCAACCGGCTGGGCGTACGCCTGTCCGGGCCAAAACCCGAGTGGGCACGGCAGGACGGCGGTGAGGCGGGGCTGCATCCGTCCAACGTGCATGACTGCGAATATGCCATCGGTGCGATTAACTTCACCGGCGATTTCCCGGTGATCCTCACCCGTGACGGGCCGAGCCTCGGTGGCTTTGTCTGTCCGGTGACCATCGCCAGGGCCGAATTGTGGAAGGTCGGTCAGGTGAAGCCGGGCGATCGCATCCGCTTCCACCCGATTGGCTTCAAACAGGCGCAGTCGCTGGAGCAAGCGCAGCTCGGCAGCATCGAAGCCTTGGCGGCGGTAAAGGCGATTACCCTGGCTGCACCGGATCTGACTCCGGGAGCCACCGGGTCGGCCAGCATTCTGGCGGCGTTACCGGCCACCGACAGCCGCCCTGCAGTGGTCTATCGCCAGGCAGGGGACGGCTACATTTTGCTGGAGTACGGCGACAACGTACTCGATCTGGCACTGAGATTACGCATTCATCTGCTGATGCAGTCGCTCAGGCAGGATGTCATTCCCGGCGTTGAGGAGTTAGCGCCCGGCGTGCGATCGCTGCAGATCCGCTACGACAGCCGCGTGCTCGGTCAGGCCGATTTACTGACGCGTTTGCTGGCGCGCGAGCAGGCGCTGGGGGATGTCAGCCAACTGAAGGTGCCGACGCGCACGGTTTATCTGCCGATGGCGTTTGAAGATTCAGCCACTCTGGGAGCGGTAGAACGCTATCAGCAGACGGTCCGTTCGTCCGCCCCCTGGCTGCCGAACAACGTCGATTTTATCCAGCGCATTAACGGGCTCAGCACGCGTGAGCAGGTGCGCGACATCATCTTTGATGCCAGTTACCTGATCCTCGGGCTGGGTGATGTTTATCTCGGCGCACCTTGCGCGGTGCCGATTGACCCGCGTCACCGCTTGCTCAGTTCCAAATACAACCCGGCGCGTACCCATACCGCCGAAGGCACGGTCGGTATCGGCGGCATGTACATGTGCATTTATGGCATGGATTCGCCGGGTGGTTACCAACTGGTCGGGCGCACGCTGCCAATCTGGAACAAATTCCTCAAAAACCCGCAGTTCACCGCCGGTGAACCCTGGCTGCTGCACTTCTTTGATCAGGTGCGTTTCTACCCGGTCAGCGAGCAGGAGCTGGATGAACAGCGCGAGGCGTTCCGTGAAGGGCGCGCGCAGATCCGCATCGAGGACAGCGAGTTTGATTTTGCCGAATACAGCCGTTTCCTGGTGGACAACGCCGAAGATATCAGCGCCTTCCAGCAGCATCAGCAGCAGGCGTTCAGCCACGAGGTGACGCGCTGGCAGGAAGAAGAAGGCGAAGCCGAGGCCCAACTGTTGCCGCTGCAGATTGATGAGGACGACGTGGACGGTTATCTGGTCAGCGCCGACCTGAACGGCAGCGTGTGGAAGATCCTGGTGGAGCCGGGACAGCAGGTAGAAGCCGGTCAGCCGCTGATCGTGGTCGAGGCGATGAAAATGGAGCTGGCGGTCACTGCACCGCGCGCCGGGATCATTAAGCGCATCAGTTGTCAGCAGGGGCGGCCTGTCGGGCCGGGCGACGCCCTGTTGTGGCTGGAGCACGCCAGTTAACCGTTTTTAATCGTCGCGGCGCGGCAGGCTGCGCCCGCAGAGAGGAATACGATGCAAATCACCAATAACCGCAGCAAGGCGCGACCGGAGGGGCTGGCGGAACGTATCTATCTGCAGCTCAAGGACGACATTTTTGATTTTCAGCTGCTACCGGGCGATCGCTTTAGCGAAAACGAAGTCGCGCTGCGCATGGACGTCAGCCGTACGCCGGTGCGTCAGGCGTTGTTCTGGCTGGAGCGCGAAGGCTATGTCGAAGTGCATTTTCGCAGTGGTTGGCAGGTGCGGCCATTCGATTTTGCCTACTTCGAGGAACTGTATGACCTGCGCATCGTGCTGGAGTGTGAGGCGGTAAAACGCCTGTGTGCACGGCCGGCGGGCGAAATGCCGTTGCAACTGGAGACGCTCAGCAGTTTCTGGATCGACGAGCCGCGGCTGGAGGACGGCAAGACCGTTTCGCTGCACGACGAGCAGTTTCACATGGCGCTGGTGGAGGCTGCGGGCAATGGCGAAATGGCGCGTATCCATCGTGATCTGACCGAGAAGATCCGCATCATTCGTCGGTTGGATTTCACTCAGGGTAGCCGGGTGGCGGCGACCTATAACGAACACGCCGCGATTTTGCGGGCAATCTTGCAACAGCAAACCGAGGAGGCGCAAACGCTGCTCAGCAACCATATTGCCGTCAGTAAGGCTGAGGTCAGAAAAATAACTTTACACATGTTGCATCAAGCACGCCTCCAGCTACCAGACAGTCCTACGTGAGTTTTTCTTAAAAAAGAAGGTTGGTTTTCTATCACACATCAGGAGTTTGAATTATGCAACGTCGTCACTTTATAAAAGCTTTTGCGCTGTCCGCCACCATGATTGGCATGGGGATGGCTTGGGGCGTGCAGGCGGCCGATACCATCAAGGTCGGCATCCTGAGTTCGCTGTCCGGCACCATGGCCATTTCTGAAACGCCGCTCAAGGATGTAGCGCTGATGACCATTGATGACATTAACGCCAAGGGTGGCGTATTGGGTAAAAAACTCGAGGCGGTGGTGGTGGATCCCGCCTCCAACTGGCCGCTGTTCGCCGAAAAGGCGCGTCAGTTGCTGAGCCAGGATAAAGTGGCGGCGGTGTTTGGCTGCTGGACTTCGGTGTCGCGTAAATCCGTGCTGCCGGTGTTTGAAGAGCTGAACGGCCTGCTGTTCTACCCGGTGCAGTACGAAGGGGAAGAAATGTCACCTAACGTGTTCTACACCGGCGCCGCCCCTAACCAGCAGGCGATCCCGGCGGTGGAATACCTGCTGAGCGAAGACGGCGGCTCGGCCAAACGCTTCTTCCTGCTGGGCACCGACTACGTGTATCCGCGCACTACCAACAAGATCCTGCGCGCCTTCCTGCATTCGAAAGGTATTCAGGATAAAGATATCGAAGAGGTCTATACGCCGTTTGGCTACAGCGACTACCAGACCATCGTCGCCAACATCAAGAAATTCTCCGCCGGCGGCAAAACGGCGGTGATCTCCACCATCAACGGTGACTCCAACGTGCCGTTCTACAAAGAGCTGGCCAATCAGGGCATCAAAGCCACCGATGTACCGGTGATCGCCTTCTCGGTGGGGGAAGAAGAGCTGCGCGGCATCGACACCAAACCGCTGGTGGGCAACCTGGCGGCCTGGAACTACTTCGAATCGGTAGACAACCCGACCAACAAGCAGTTTGTCAGCGAATGGCGAGCCTATGCCAAGGCGCATAACCTGCCGAACTATGCCACTGCCGTGACCAACGATCCGATGGAGGCCACCTATGTCGGCATCCACATGTGGGCGCAGGCGGTTGAGAAGGCCGGTACCACTGACGTGGATAAGGTACGCGCCGCGATGGCCGGACAGACCTTCGCCGCACCCTCGGGCTTTACCCTGACCATGGACGCCACCAACCACCACCTGCACAAACCGGTGATGATCGGTGAAATTGAAGGCAACGGTCAGTTCAACGTGGTGTGGCAGACCGATGCCCCGGTACGCGCTCAGCCGTGGAGCCCGTACATTGCCGGCAACGACAAAAAGTCGGAAAGCCCGGTCAAAGGCGGTAAGTAATGCCCGGCCTCCCGTTACGGCGGGGGGCTGACTGAGCCATGCCCTATTGCGAAGAGACATCGGATGAAACTTTTATCTTTAAGCCATCTCAGGCATCTGTGGTTATTGCTGGGCTGCCTGCCCATGTTCGCGCAGGCGGGGCCGGCCGATGACTTTGCTGCGGCCAACCGTACGCAGCAGGCCAAATTATTGCAGGCGTGGGCGACCGCGCCGGATGCTGCGCGTTTGCCATTACTGCAGGCGTTAAAGCAGGAAAACGTGGTGATCGACGAGGCCAAACATGCCCTTATCCAGCAGGGCGATCGCTATCAGCCGCTGGAGGGTAGCGCTGCCCCGGTCGGTACGCCGAAGAAGCTGTGGCTGAATAACCGGCTGCGGATACTGATTGCCAACGCGCTGTCGGCACACCGGCTGGTCAGTGAAGATCCGGCGCTGCGTTTACAGGCGGCGCAGGCTCTGCAGCAAGAGGCGCAAAACAGTCAGCTACCGCTGTTGACCCAACGCCTGGCGCAGGAAAAAGACAGCCGGGTGCATGACGCGCTGAGCATCGCGCTGGCCAATCTGCAACTGACCGACGCCGATGCCAAAGTGCGCCTCAATGCGGTGCAACTGCTTGGCAGTTCGGGCGCGCCGGAAACCCAAACCCGGCTGCAGGCATTGACCGATGCCAGCCATGAACCGGACGCCGCCGTGCGTGCCGAAGCGCTGAAAAGCCTGACCAGCGTGAAACACCGGCTGATGATCGGCGACCTGATTGGCCAGGCGTTTACCGGCCTGTCGCTTGGCTCGATCCTGCTGTTGGCGGCGCTTGGGTTGGCGATCACCTATGGCCTGCTGGGGGTGATCAACATGGCGCACGGCGAAATGCTGATGCTCGGTGCTTACTCGGCTTATCTGGTACAGGGACTGTTTCAGCAGTTTGCGCCGCAGTGGCTGGCGCTGTATCCGCTGGTGGCGTTGCCGGTGGCGTTCACCATCACCGCCTGCATTGGCATGGCACTGGAGCGCACGGTGATCCGTCATCTGTATGGTCGGCCGCTGGAAACCCTGCTGGCGACCTGGGGGATCAGCCTGGTGCTGATCCAGGGCGTTCGGGTGTTGTTCGGCGCGCAAAACGTCGAGGTCGCCAACCCGGCCTGGTTGTCGGGCGGCATTCAGTTACTGCCGAATCTGGTGCTGCCGTGGAACCGTATCGCGGTGATCCTGTTTGTGGTGTTGGTGCTGGCACTCACCTGGCTGTTGCTGAATAAAACCCGCCTCGGCATGAACGTGCGTGCCGTGACCCAGAACCGTGCGATGGCTGCCTGCTGTGGTGTGCCCACCGGCCGTGTCGATATGCTGGCGTTCGGTCTGGGCTCCGGCATTGCCGGGCTGGGTGGAGTGGCGCTGTCGCAACTGGGTAACGTCGGGCCGGAACTGGGCCAGGGCTATATCATCGACTCGTTCCTGGTGGTGGTACTCGGCGGCGTCGGCCAACTGGCCGGTACCGTGGTGGCGGCTTTTGGCCTCGGTATCCTCAACAAAATTCTTGAACCGCAGATTGGTGCTGTATTGGGCAAGATCCTGATCCTGGCGCTGATCGTGCTGTTTATCCAAAAACGTCCTCAGGGACTGTTCGCCTTCAAGGGCAGGGTGATCGACTGATGAGCCAACCATTGACTGTCACCGGCGTGCAAAAGGCACCCCGACTGGCGCTGGGCATCGGCGGACTGGCGTTGCTGGCGCTGTTGATTATGCCGTTTCTGGCGCTGTTGCCGGCAGACCATCCGCTGGCGATCTCCACTTATACCCTGACGCTGGTGGGTAAAATTTTGTGTTATGCGGTGGTGGCGGTGGCGCTCGACCTGGTGTGGGGCTATGCCGGGCTGCTGTCGTTGGGGCACGGGCTGTTTTTTGCCCTCGGTGGCTACGCCATGGGCATGTACCTGATGCGCCAGGCGGCGGGTGATGGCCTGCCGGGATTTATGGCCTTCCTGTCGTGGAACGAGTTGCCGTGGTTCTGGAGCGGTACCCAGTATTTCGCCTGGGCGCTGTGCCTGATCGTGCTGGTGCCCGGGGTGCTGGCTTTTATCTTCGGTTACTTCGCTTTTCGCTCAAAAATCAAAGGGGTGTATTTCTCCATCATGACCCAGGCGTTGACCTACGCCGGTATGCTGCTGTTCTTCCGTAACGAAACCGGCTTTGGTGGCAACAATGGCTTTACCGGTTTCACGACGCTGCTGGGCTTCCCGATCACCGCGACCGGCACGCGGGTGGCGCTGTTCCTGACCACGGTGCTGCTGCTGGCTGCCAGTTTGGCAATCGGCTTTGCTCTGGCACGCAGCAAGTTCGGTCGGGTGTTGACGGCGGTACGCGATGCGGAAAACCGCCTGACGTTCTGCGGTTACGATCCGAAAGGCTTCAAACTGTTTGTCTGGACGCTGTCGGCGGTGCTGTGTGGGCTGGCCGGGGCGCTGTATGTACCACAGGTGGGGATTATCAACCCGGGCGAAATGTCGCCGACCAACTCGATCGAAGCCGCCATCTGGGTTGCGCTCGGCGGGCGCGGCACGCTGGTGGGGCCGTTGCTGGGGGCCGGTATCGTCAACGGTGCCAAGAGCTGGTTCACCATGGCCATTCCGGAATACTGGCAGTTCTTCCTCGGCCTGATGTTTATCATCGTCACGCTGTTCCTGCCGAAAGGGGTCATTGGCCTGCTGCGCAGAGGGAAACCACAATGAATTCGCTGCAAATGACCGAAGAGCTGTTCACTCAGCCGCTGCCGGCCGATAAATACCGCCAGCAAACCGATCCGGTGCTGTTGCTCGACAAGATCAACGTCAGCTTCGACGGTTTCCGTGCGCTGAGCGATCTGTCGTTGCAGATTGGCGTGGGGGAATTGCGCTGTGTGATCGGGCCTAACGGCGCGGGGAAAACCACGCTGATGGATGTGATCACCGGCAAGACCCGACCGGACAGCGGCAGGGTGTTTTACGATCAAACCGTTGATCTGACCGCGCTGGATCCGATGCAGATCGCCCAGGCAGGCATTGGTCGCAAGTTCCAAAAACCCACGGTATTTGAGGCGCTGACGGTGTTCGAAAACCTGGAGATCGCCCAGAAAACCCAGAAGTCGGTATGGGCCTGCCTGCGCGCCAAACTGAGCAGCGAACAACGCGATCGCATCGATGACATGCTGAAAACCCTGCGGCTCGGCCATGAACGGCATCGTCCCGCCGGGTTGCTGTCTCACGGGCAAAAACAGTTTCTCGAGATCGGTATGCTGCTGGTACAGGAACCGCACCTGCTGTTGCTCGATGAACCGGCGGCTGGCATGACCGATGCTGAAACCGAGTACACCGCCGAACTGTTCCGCTCGCTGGCGGGCAAGCATTCGCTGATGGTGGTGGAGCACGATATGGGGTTTGTTGAAACCATTGCCGACCACGTCACGGTGCTGCATCAGGGTCAGGTGCTGGCGGAGGGCTCATTGGCGCAGGTGCAGGCCGACGAGCAGGTGATCGAAGTGTATTTGGGGCGCTAGGAGCAGCTATGTTGCAAGTGAACGAACTGAATCAATATTACGGCGGCAGCCATATTTTGCGCGGCCTGTCGTTTGAAGCCCATATCGGCGAAGTGACCTGCCTGCTGGGGCGCAACGGCGTGGGGAAAACCACGCTGTTGAAGTGCCTGATGGGGCTGATCCCGGCCAAGAGCGGCAGTATCAGTTGGCAGGGCGAAAGCCTCAACGGCAGAAAACCGCACCAGCGGGTACAGGCAGGCGTCGCCTATGTGCCGCAGGGGCGCGAGATCTTTGGTCGCCTGACGGTGGAGGAAAACTTGCTGATGGGGTTGGCGCGCTTTTCTGGCAGTCAGGCCCGCAAGGTACCGGATCATATCTATGAACTGTTCCCGGTGCTGTTGCAGATGAAAGATCGGCGTGGCGGCGATCTCTCCGGTGGCCAGCAACAACAGTTGGCGATAGGGCGGGCGCTGGCCTGCCGACCGCAGTTGTTGATCCTCGATGAGCCGACGGAAGGGATCCAGCCTTCGGTGATCAAAGAGATCGGCACGGTGATCAAACAGTTGGCGGAAAGAGGGGATATGGCGATCCTGCTGGTGGAGCAGTTTTATGATTTCGCCGCCGAGCTGGCGGACCGTTATCTTGTGATGTCGCGTGGCAGCATTGTCCAGCGCGGTGCAGGCAGCGCGATGGAGCAAGACGGCGTGCGCGGGCTGGTGGCGATATAAGAGGTGATGCTACCCGATAAATTGTTGGCGGAAGGGATCCCGGGAGTGATGCAATATCCTGATAATTCTCACCTGCCGAGCGTCGTCTCGGAAGTAGATAATATGCTTTCCTACCGGCAGAGCGCAGAGATCATCGGTTATTGATTCAATGCGCCTGCCAATTTGATGATGACTTAAATTATCGAATGTATCGTGAATATGGTTTAGATAGTCTTCGACAGCAGTTAATCCGTGCCGCGCCAAACCATACAAATAGATATCTTCCATATCAGCCAATGCTTTTGGCCTGATCGTTATTTTTCTGCGCATCCTTTAGCTTTGCTCCGTATTCTTTCCATGAACACATCACGATCCCATTCCACAACGTCTCCGCTGTTCTCCCCCTCGGCGATCAAACGGCGTAGCTCTTCCAGTTTTGAGGCGGCGGTGCGCTCACGCAGGGTGCGCACCGATTCACGAATAACTTCGCTGGGGGTTCGGTAGTCGCCGCTGGCTACCAGACCTTCAACAAAGTTACGCAGTTCTTCACCCAGATCCACTGTTAATGTTCTGCCCATGTTTTCCCCTCCGCTATTCTCTTAATCATTGTAAGATTAGTTCTTACATTATGCACGTTAAAACTGGGGAGTCTAAAGTGGCAACAATACAAGGAACTCTGGGTTTTACATCATCATAAATTAGGGATAATTATGAACGAAATCACCATGTCGCGTCTGGGTTGCATCGTCCTGTCACTGTTCCCGGCTCTTTGGGGGATCTTCAGTCTGCTGAACAATACCGCCGATTTTGCTGGTACCGCCCAACATGCCGTGGCGCCGCTGCTTGCCATGCAGGATACCTATCAGGTTCCCGGCTTAATGTGGCGCGCCGTCAGCGTGGAATGGGCCGGGCGGGTCGGATTGGCGATGATCACTGTGCTGGAGTCTGTGGCCGGTATCACCGCGGCACTGGGTGTGATGCTGATGCTGAAACATCTGCGCCAACCTTACGCGGCCTTTGCCAGGGGGAAAGCCTGGGCCATGCTGGGCACACTCTGCGCGATTGCGGTGTGGGGGCTCGGTTTTATGGTGGTCGCAGGCGACTGGTTTATGGCCTAGCAGGCCAAGGAAAACCCGCTAGCGGTGCAACTGGGGGCGATGCTGTACATGGTGCCCAATACGCTGGCCTTGCTGTTTCTGATGCTGCAACGTGACGCTCGCTAAGCCGTGAAGTCGCAGGATTTTGATAAAACTGCGGCGATGTTCGCGAAAGTGTTGCCAAATGCTAACCTGCCAGGTCTTGTCACATTTCGTTCATAGTTGTGCCATAGCATAATGACTATTAAATAAATTTATAACAAATCAATAGGTTAAAAATTTTACGAGGGATAAATATGAGCGATAAATCCGATAAGGATCTGCCGGCGTCGGCGCAACAGCAGCAGCCGAGCAATCCGGCGCGTCGGCGTTTTCTGGCAGGTGCGACGGTGTTGGGGGTCGGTGCCTCGATTGTGCCGTTGGCCAGGGCCGCAGCTGACGGCAACAAGAAAGTGGTACTGAACACTTTGCCGACCGGCGCACAAAACCCACTGCTGCGGCGTCATGTGAAAAATGTGGTGGTGATCTACGCCGAAAACCGCAGTTTCAACAACCTGTTCGCCAATTTCCCCGGAGTAGAAAAACCGCTGTCGGCACTTAAGCCGGAGGAGTACCAGCAGCGCGATCGTGACGATAAGCTACTGGATTCTTTGCCACCGATCTGGAAAGGCCTGGTGCCAAAAGAGCAGGAAGTCGGGCATGTTAATTACAAAATCGACGAAGATGCAGTATTCACCAATCAATTACCGAATCAGCCGTTTGTGCTGACCGGGCCGCAGGGTGAGAACTTGCCGCACGGCGTGGTCACGCGCGATCTGTGGCATGTGTTTTATCAAAACCAGATGCAGATTAACGGCGGCAAAAACGACAAGTTTGTTGCCTGGGCCGATTCCGGTGCCCTGACCATGGGTTATTACGGTGACGATGCTTACAACCTGCGGTTGTGGACCTTGGCGCAGGAATTTACCCTGTGCGATAACTTCTTCCAGGGGGCGTTTGGCGGCTCCTTCCTGAATCACCAGTATCTGATTTGCGCCCGCCCGCCGTTTTACCCCGAGGTACAAAACTCAGTCGCCAAAGACGGCATTGCCCTGCTGGAAAGCGATGACGTGACGGACTCGCGCCTGAAGCCGTTGGGCGACTCGCCGGTTAGCGCTTCGTTTGGTATCCCGCTGTTTGGCAAGAGCCTGCTGACGCCGGACGGCTATGCGGTCAACACCATGGCACCGCCGTACTGGCCGTCGTGGACTCAGGATGAGAAAGATCCGACGCTGGCGGACGCTACCATGCCCAACGTGATGCCGCCGCAGAAGCACCCGCACATCGGCGATTTACTCAGTCAGAAGGGGATCGACTGGGCATGGTACGCCGGGGGTTGGCAATACGCGCTGGACAACCGCAAGGATCAGGGCGATTTCCCCGGTGCGCCAGACTTTCAGTATCACCATCAGCCGTTCAACTATTTCGAAAATCTGGGGCCGGGCAATCCACAGGCACGCGAGGCGCATTTACGTGACGGCGGCATTGGCGATTCAACCGGCAGCAATAAATTTTTGGCCGCGGTGGAGGCGGGAACTTTACCACCGGTGGCGTTCTACAAGCCGCAGGGCAACCTTAATATGCACGCCGGGTATTCCGATGTGGAGGCCGGCGACCGCCATATCGCCCATATCATCAACAGCCTGCGCAACGGCCCGCAGTGGGAAAATAGCGTGGTAGTGATTACCTTCGATGAGAACGGCGGCTGGTGGGATCATGTGGCCCCTCCGCAGGGCGATCGTTGGGGCCCAGGCTCACGTATCCCGGCGTTGGTGATTTCGCCATTCGCCCGTAAAGGCTACGTTGACCATGAGGTGTATGACACCGGGTCAATTTTGCGATTAATCAGCCGGGTGTTTGATCTGCCGCCGCTGGACGGGCTAACGGAACGGGATAAGGCAATGGCGGCGCGCAGCCAGAAACCGCTGGGCGATCTGACCGGCGCGCTGGAGTTTCCGGGATAAGGGGTTACAGCGGCTTGGACATATACCAGATACCGATGGAACCCTGGGCGCTGGTGTAAAAGGTCTCACCGCAAATACTCAGCCCCTGGCGTTGGTAAAAGCGCTGGGCGCTGGTATTGCGCTGTAACACTTCCAGCCACAGCGTTTGCTGCTTACGTTCGATCGCCCGAAGCTGCACCTGTTCAAAAAAGTGCTGGCCGTAACCCCGGCCGGCATATTCCGGCAGGAAATAGATTTTCTGCAATTCGGCCCCGGTTGTTTGGGTCGGTGCCAGCAGGCTGTTGAAATTCAGCCGCGCATAACCTACCAGATTGTCGTCTTCATATCCCAATAGCCAGCAAACTTCCGTATCCTGCAGCGTTTTTTCCAGTGCCTCAACGGCAAAGTCTTGCGCCAGAAAAGCATCGAGTTCCGCTTTATGGTGCCAAAGTTCGCCAAAATGGGCCTGATAAGTACGAATCCCCACATCACGAACCTGCGCTAAATCACCGCTCAAAGCCTGGCGGATACTGAACATATGAACCTCTTGGTGAGAAACGGCAGGCAACCTGAAAGGGAATCGCCGCACTGGTGAAGATTTAGACAACTCAGGGTATACGAGATATACTCAATATACTCAATATCTGTCTGCCGGAGGGCGTATGACAGCCAAACAGCAAACCCATCGTCGTCAGGGACATCGTACTGTTATGCAAATGCTCACTGCCGATCAGCTGCAACATCTTAAGCCAAGTAAGCATTCGGCGCGATTCTTGGTGATTGAAATTGATCCCGATGCTCATACAACCAAATCGGATAGCAACAATGACGCCGGTAATAGCGCCCTGAGAAAAAAACTAACCGAAATGATCAATGACCCGGCAGTGGATCCCAATGCGGCGATGCAAATGCTGGAGATTGCATGGGATATGGTGACCAAGTCTACAGCCGGGAAGCTACCGGCAGTACGAGGGGATGTCGATAGCGACAACGGTATGCCTGCCGCCAGCATTTTTGCGGGTTTTCCCGAGTTTCAGGGCAGGAATGAAGCAAGGAAGCAGGACCTTCGCCAGTACCTCCTGGAAGATGCCCACTGGTTGACATCAGCCGAACTCTCCGACAGGGCCGGTTTTAAAAATCGCAACCGCAGCGCAGGCCCAAACGGTTGGAAGCAACGTGGGAAGATTTTTGCGATCAACGTTGAAGGCCACGACCGTTATCCGGCTTACGCGCTGGATGAGGCTTACCAGCCACTAAAAATCCTCAAAGACATATTGACCGTCTTTGGTGACGGCACCAGCGCCTGGACAATTGCGAGCTGGATGGGGACGGCCAATAGCTGGCTGGGCGGTAAAAAGCCTAAAGACGTGATGAAGAAAGAACCCGCTGCCGTGTTACATGCTGCTCTTATAGAGAAAGCGGGGGCACAGCATGGCTGATGACTTATTTCCCCCGGTAGGAAAGGTCAATATTAATAAGCGAATTGTCGGGGCAGGGACGCCGCTTTATCGAATTCATCGAGAAAAGTACGCTGGCAATGCTTTCAATGATAGCCCAGGAGGCGACGCACGATTTAGTCCAATTTTCGACCAACACAATAACGTGATCGCCACAATTTATGCTGGCGATACTACCAAGGTGGCGTTGTGCGAAGTCCCTTTGCATGATGTCGATTTTTCACAACAACATGTTGAGTTCAACGTCAGACGATTGGTGGGTTTGGTTCATACAGAACTGTTGGTGAATACCGAATTGCAACTTGCTGCATTAGATCAACCTGGCCTGGCCAAAATGAGAGCCTCTAAAAAGGTCGCGCATTGCGATGCCACGGACTATCAGGTAACGCGCAAGTGGGCTGAAGCTATTCATGAGCAACATCAAGATATTCATGGGCTGATTTGGCCGTCAAAACAACATCCTGGCAATGCCTATATTCTGTTTGGCGACCGTTTGAATGGAGACGAGTTATCTATTACTGGTAATAGGGTATCAGTAATAGATAAAAGCGTTTTATTACATCTGTTTGAGCTGGCCGATGAAATGGGCATTACTCTGCTGGAAGATGATTAATTTTTCGAGGGTACCCATTGCGCATTTCTGACCGCAACAAACCCTCAATCAGCAAGATGCTTCGGCGTTTCCCGACGGAACCCCAGTCCGATAATCCGGCCAAATAAACGTGGCAACCAGCGGCTGTTGCCGACCCGGGTTATCAGACTGGCTCCACCGCTGCCGCGACGTTTTTTCGGCCTGCGTTGGCTCATTTTAATTTGCAGAAACTGAGTGGCTTTGGTGGGGAAATTGCGGCGTCGTTGCACGCGCAACAGGTGTTTGAGCTGTAGACCATGGCTGCGTAGCGGAGGGATAATCAGGTTGGCGGTAGCAACCGCATCCTGAATCGCCAGATTCACGCCGACGCCGCCAATCGGCGACATAGCGTGTGCGGCGTCGCCAATGCACAGCACGCCCGGTTTGGCCCACTGATCCAGTCGATCGATGCGAATACTCAATAACTTCACCTGATCCCAACTGAGGATCTCCTGCAGGCGATGGTCCTGGAAGGGGGCGACCTCGGCGATATGCAGCAAAAATTTTTCCAGCCCCTCCTGTTGGATCGCCTCGAAGCTGCCCTTGTCGACTGAATAACCGCACTGCCAGTATTCACCCCGGTCGATCATGATGAAGTTTTGCTTTGGCCCGGTGTGACCCATCGACCAGGCCGGATCGCCGGGCCGTTTATCGATCTTCATCCACAATACGTCGCGCGGCGAGCCAAAACAGCGGCTGCTGAGTGCCGCCTGTTCGCGTACCACCGAGTTACGTCCGTCAGTGCCGATCACCAATTGGCAGCGGACGCGGATCGGGCCTTCCGGCGTATCCGCCAACACCCCGCAGACCTGACCGCGATCGTACAACAACTGGTGTACCTGCGCCGATTTGAGCAAGCTGAACGCAGGAAAGGCGGCGGCTTTTTCTGCCAGAAAGTTGAGAAACTCCCACTGCGGCATAAAGGCGATAAATTTGCAGCGCGTCGGCAGGCGGGTGAAGTCGGCAAGCGTAATATCACGCCCGGCGATCTCGGCATGCAGCGTTTCTGCGCGCTGGTGTGGCAGTGCCAGCAGTTCCTCAAGCAGGCCAAGCTGATGCATGATTTCCAGGGTGGAAGGGTGAATGGTATCGCCGCGAAAATCGCGCAGGAAGTCGGCGTGCTTTTCCAGCACCATCACGTCTATCCCCGCTCGGGCCAGCAGATAGCCGAGCATTAATCCGGCGGGGCCTCCGCCCACGATGCAGCAAGTGGTGGCGTAAGGTGTGATCGGTGACTGCGACATAGCGGTTGGCCCCTGGGATCCGCATCCTGCCGATCCTGATTGAAAACTCAATATTGATAATGATTATCAATATCAAGACGGGCTGTCAACCCGTGGCGCTGTGTGGTCAAAGGGGGACGACGTGTTAAAGCCGGCTGTTTGGCAAGCAGAGCGATGCTCCTGAAAGTTATTGACCGGCTGAGCATCACACGCCATCTTTGTTAGTCATATCGGCATTATTTTGACTGATGGTTCTTAAAAACAGGATGGTTGGTATGGGGCGAGTCACCTTTGATCTCGACGATTTGCGCAGTTACGTGACCGGCATTGAGCTAGGCAGTTTCGCAAAAGCGGCGGAGCGGCTGGGACGATCTACCTCGGCGGTCAGCGCGCATCTGAAAAAGCTTGAGCAGCAGGTGGGTAGCCCGATCCTGCGTAAGTCCGGGCGCGGCATGGTGATGACCGAGGCCGGTGAAATCCTGCTGGGCTATGCCCGTCGTTTGCTGGAGTTGAATGATGAGGCCGCGACCGCAGTGCGCGGGCTGGACCTGCACGGCACTGTCAGGCTGGGTTTGCAGGAAGACTTCGGGGAAACCTTTTTACCGCAGGTCTTGGGCAGTTTTGCCCGAGCGCATCCGCGAGTGCGTATCGAAGCACGTATCGCCCGCAATACCGAACTGCTCGAGTGGGTGTTGAAAGGGCAACTGGATTTGTCGCTGGCGTGGGACGGCGGTATCAGCACGCCGTTTTATCAGACATTGGGTCAGCGGCAGATGCACTGGATTGCCTCATCCCATTTTGAACTGACGCCATGGAGCCAGGGAGATGAACCGCTGCCACTGGTGATGTTTGATGCTCCATGCCTGATGCGCAGCGCGGCGATTAAGGCGCTGGATCGTGCCGGTATTCCCTGGCGTATCGCCTTTACCAGCCACAGCCTGAACGGCGTGTGGGCCGCGGTCAGCGCCGGATTAGGGGTGACGGTGCGCACCGACGCCGGGCTGCCGTCGGGACTGTCCCTTTTGCCACCTGACGTGTTACCGCCGCTAAATCAGCTAGGCGTGGTGCTGCACCGTGCCGAAGAAAACCCGTCAGCGGCGATCCAGCGTTTGGCGCAGATCGTCGCCGATCGGATCAACGGTTAGTCCTGCTCGATCGGCTGTTTGCCGCTCAGTGCACCCCATTCACTCCAGGCGCCGTCGTACAGCTTTACCTGCGGCGCAGCCAGCGACAGCAGGCCGAATGCCAGCACTGCCGCCGTCACGCCGGAGCCACAACTGGTGATGATCGGCCCGTCGATATTCACGCCCTTGTCGCTGAAGGTTTTCTTCAGTGCTTCCAGCGATTTGAAACGACCGTTTTCCAGCAGTTCGCCGTAAGGAATATTGATGCTGCCGGGAATATGGCCGCGGTGCAGACCTGGACGTGGCTCTGGGGCTTCGGCGTAAAAACGTGGTGCGGCGCGCGCGTCCAGGATTTGCACCTCAGTGTTCAGCGCCTGTTCTACCTGCTGCATATTGACGACCGCGTCGGCATTAAAGCGGGCGTTGAAGGTTTGCGGCGTGCGCTGCGCAGCACCGGTCGCCAGCGGTTGGCCCAGTGCCGTCCAGCCGTTCAGGCCTTCGTCCAGCACATAAACCTGCTGGGCACCAAAATTACGGAAGGTCCACCAACCGCGCGGGGCCGAGAACTGATTGCCCTCATCATAAAACACGATGGTCTGTTGCTCGCTGATGCCCAATTTACCCACCGCTACGCTGAATTCCTCTGCCGTCGGCAGCATATGCGGCAGCGTGGTGTTTTTGTCCGCGACGTCATCGATATCGAAATACACCGCGCCCGGGATATGGCCGCGTTCAAATTCAGCGAGCATGTCTTTCTTCGGCACCAGGCCGACCGGGGACATCCTGACATCAACCACGACCAGGTTTTCATCGTTGATATGTTGTGCAAGCCATTGTGGAGTAACCAGAAACGGAGAGTTCATCGTTATTTTTCGCCTGTGGTGAAAACGGTTTTTCACTATACACCAGCCGCTTTGGCGATGTGATCCATCCGCAGAAATTATCAGGCCGACTCGGACGTTAGCGAGGCGACGATGCTGCCCAAAGCCGCCTGTGAAGCTGCCTCAAAGGCAGGGTTAGCCTCTGCCGCTTTATTCTCCGTCAGCAGCGTCTGCAGACCGACCAACCAGTCGTAGATATAAAACGCGGTATTTCTTGCCGGTGTCGGTGCCAGTTTGGTTAACCGCTGTTGGTTACCCCAGTCGACGGCGGGCTGCGGCGGTGGGGTAAAGATCGGCTGGCCGTGATTAATCCGGCTGGCGGGGCGTAACTTCGCTTCACGCTGCTGGAAGCCCAACCAGGTGACAAAATCACCCAATATCGCCAACGCCTGGCTGACCTGTCGGTCTTCAGCTTGCTCCGGCAACGCCCCGGCAGATAATGTGCGCTCCAGCGATTCGGCCATCTCCAGCCGGCAGGCTGCGGTGATCAAGGCATCGACCAGCATCTCCAGATGCTGTTTCCCAACGCCCAATAATGCCAGCAGTTGGGCATTATCCGGCAGACCGCGCAGATGGTTTATCCAATCCGTAAACACCCGTTGGGCAAACGACTCACCGCCATGCCCGGTGGGCGCAATGGCGGCCACAACTTCCTCACCAAACAGGTCGATCTCAACATCAAATGGGGGAGGACTGGATACCGGCGCGGGCGAGCTATGCCGTTGTTGGTTATAGAGTTGGCGCAAGGTATCGCACTGCGGCAGCAGCCATTCGAGCAGTTCGCCGTGCAGGCCGGCTTGCGCCTGCAATCTGCGCAGCAGGTGCTGGGTGCGTTGTTGCATTGACGCGCTGTCTGCCGCGTGGAGCCAGTTGCCGAGCAGGCTTTCAGACAGTTCGCGTCGCAGTTCCTGCTGTTGTTCAAGGATGCGATGCTGTTTCAATGTTGGGCACGCCTGTGCGGCCAGCCAGGCCACCATACGCTGGCAGTCGCTTTCATCCATCGCCAGCAGGGTTGCCCAGCTTTCGCCCGGTTCACCGACATAGCGTTGAACGGCGTCGTCGGGGCGTGATTTCCCGGCCTGACGCGAGTCAAATTCCGTGACTGCCCAGATTAAGCCCGGCTTGCGACGGCTGCGTAGCTCTGGGTTTTCTCCCTGAGTTTGTCTGACCCAATAAGCCAGCGCGTTGCCCGTTCTGCTGGCATCTTGCGGCGTACGGGCCGCATCGGTCACCAGCAGCAGGTTGGCGTGCAGGCCATCGGCCGCGAGAATCAACAGGTTGGCGCGTTTTGCTTGCTGCATGCGTTGAATCAGCCCAGCGCCCGGGCATGGGCTGCCGGTCGGCAGGTCCAGCAGTTCGATAGGGTTCGGCAACCCGCCGCTTTCCCTCGGTGGCAAGGTGCTGGTCACCGAGGCAGCCAGCCAGGCCAGATCGGTCAGTGCGATGTCCACTGCGGTGCCTTGCTCCGTCAATACGGCAAGTTTTACCTCGGCTGGCGTTGGGATAGCCTGGGCCTGCAGGATGCCGCCATCCTGACTCAATACCTGGCGAGGGGCATACACCCGTTCGCCGTTCCCCAGGCGGTGTAAAGCATGCGTCAACTGGCGATAACAACTCGTCAGTAGCGGATCCTCACCCCAGAGCGGCGCGAACAGCCTGGCTCGGTCGTCAACGTTCAGACAGGGGGCCAGCGAGATGGCATATGGCCAGAAGTGTTTATCCAGCGGCGTTTGCCATTTGCCGCCCTGATGGCGAAGGTTGTCCCACAGCGCCACCATGGCGTTGCTGTCCAGGCCGCCGATCGCCATGGGTTGGCGGTGACGTTCCAGTGCCTGCAGATGTGTGGCCATGGCCCGGGCATCCCAATCCGGGCGAAAGCCGCCGATCAAGGCGCTGCCGATCATCATGGCAACCAACTGCGCTTCATCAAGCAGGGAAACGGCAACGGGATAAGAAGGCGGATTTTGGGCATCACCAGAGCAATAGCGTACGGCCAGCGTGGCATCTTCGCTCAGTAACCTGGCACCGGGTGCCAGCGCGGCTAACAGGTGGGCCTTGGCTGCGGCGTTATGGCCATAAAGGCCAATGGCCAGGGGCTGATGCTGGGCTTTGTCCAACTGCCTCGCCCGGTTATAACTGCGGCGCAGGCGGATCGTCAGGTTATCGGCTTCCCGGTTCAGCCGGGTGGACTGCTGCCGGGTGGCGGCCACCCAGTCAATCGCCTGCGTGATGCTGTTGCCGAGGCGGTTTAGCGGCTCAGGCCGGCTGGAAGTGATAGGTTTCATGGTTGATAAAGGCTCCCGCTGTCGATCCAATAATGGGTTGCGCCAGAGGCGCTGGCCGCCAGGGTATTGAGTTTGAGTTGCAGATGATGCGCGGGAACCGGCGTGCCGTCGGCCAACCGGGCTTCGGCGATACTGACGCCTTCGGCTCCCTGTCCATCGTTACCGGTAAGGATCAGTCGCAGGCTGATGACCATATCACCGGCCAGTTTGCGCGCCAATGAGGCATCGGTGATGGTCAGCGTGTAGAGCGGGGATGCCGGCCAGCGTTCATTGTCCAATTGACGGAATCCGAGGCGCAGAGGGCCGCGCAGCTGGAAACAGTTGTCGGCATCCAACGCGAAGTCTGCGCGATCCAGATCGATATCGCGATAGTAGACATTATCGTCCGCCAGCAGGTTATTGCTGTCCAGCATGCCCAGATGACGAACGGTGGAATAGGGTTGGAAGTCGCCGACGTTAAAATAAAAACTCTCCAGCCGCAGGTCGATCGCCAACAGACACAGCATGGCACCCACGGCAGCGGTTGATTTGGGGTTATCGATGCGTCCACGTTTGTTAAACGGGTACCAGCTGCGGGTGTGATAACCCTCAAGCGGTAAAATTCGGCTGGCGGGCAGCGGTTGCAGGTGACGCAGCAGCGCCTGAACACCCGGAAAACGTGCCGGGCGGCCGGTCAATAGCAACACATCGCAGGTATACAACGCCACCACCTCGCAAAGCAGGCGCAGGCAGTGGCTGATGCCGATCCGGTCAGACAGGAAAGCGCTGTGCAGGGCACCCAGACGGAAAACCAACGGGGTTTGCAGAATGTCGAAGGCGTCAACGTCGGATCCACGCTGAACTTCGTCATTGATAAACGCCAGTACCTGTGGCGTGGGGGGCTGCGGCAGCAGTTCGCCCAGGCTGGCGGCGATTTCCGCGTGGGCATCCAGCGGATCGTAATCCTCATAAGCACTGAGCAGCGCACGCCCGGCGGGCATGAAAATCTGCAGCGTGGCCTGCTGGCGCAGGGTTGAAAACCCATCCATACGGCCCTGGTTGCCAAACAGCTTGTCCATCATCGCCGGCGTTGCGCCGACCCCGGCCTGTTCGAATGCCTGCTGTACGGCGGGCAAGATAAATTGCTGAATGACATCCAGCAAAATGTCGTCACCGGCGACCTTAAATCCTTCACGGAACAGCAGACGCGGATTGATTTTGATGTTGTTGCCCACGCCATCGTCCAGTGTGTATTGGGTGATGGCCAGATCGGTGGTGCCACCGCCCACGTCGATAGAGGCGATGCGCAGCGTTTTTCCCTGTTGTTCTCCCGCCACCGGCGGCCGGTCCGGTCGGGCCATGGCGGCAAAAAAGGCGTCGGTGCGGCCGGCAAAATTCACCTGCGTTTCGTTATACAGATAAACCATCTGGCCGCAGGTGGCTTCATCCCATTCCATATGCACCTGTGGCACCGGCATGCGGGCTTGCTCGCCGTTGAACGGGGCATCCAGCGGGTGCCAACCCAGGGCTTTCCATATCAGGCCAATCGCTTCCTGCATGCGGCGGCGGAAAATTTCGCGCTCTGGCTTGGGCATCGCCGAAGGCAACGTCAGGATAATAGTACGCAGACGGCGTGGGGCGGCGGTATTCGGCATTTTAATCCGCTGGGCGACGCTGTTGATTTGCATCAGTGCCTGCGCCAACAGTTCGGTCAGCATCAGGGTCATGACCGAACTGCGGCTATAGTGGGCGGCAAATACTGGCAGTCGCTGATCCACAGGTAGCGCAGACAGAGGTAAACCTTCATCGTTGATCAGTGAGGTCAATGGCGCAGCGGCGGCCATCGGCTCTTGTTTGCTGTTAAAGCGCCAACCGGGCGCATAACGTTCTTCATCCCACAGGTAGCGACGCGGGCTGGAAATCCCGGTGGTGCCTTCGGTGCCTTCCCGCCGCAGTGCCAGTTGCATGGCTTCCCGGCCCACGCGGGTGATGGAAGGCCAGCTAAAGGCGTCATCGCGTCCGCTTTGGAATGAAAGGTGGGGTTTGCCAAATGAGACCTGGGCAAACTCTACCCGGCTTTCAAATAATTCGTGGTAAACGCAGTGCGGCGCGGACAGTGAACGTAACTGCAGTTCATTGGTCTGTTTCAGGCCATTACTTTCATGCGGGTGATCTTCGACCAGCACCCCACAGGTGTGGGAATTGCCGACGTCCAAAATCAGATCTACGGCGATCGCGGGTTGTTGTGGTGTCTCTCCGATGATTTTTATCTGCGGGACGGTTAATTGGCTGCCGAGCAAATTCAACAGATTGAGGTAGTGCGCCTGATATTCGAAGGTTTTCAGTCCGGCGTTTATTGCCGCTTCGCTGCGGTGCTCCAGCTGGGTCGCGGATTGACTAAAGACTTCACGCAGCCAGCTGTCTACCCAGGTCAGGTCAAGAAACTCGCCCAACTGATGGTTTTGATGGCCCAGCGAGAAGCTGAGTCCGGTATTGAGATCGCTTTCACCTGGGGCTAGCGCCTCCTGGCCCGCAGAGGCGAGTCGGGTATCAAAGGCCAATACTACCCGCAGCAGGTTGCCGTCCTGATCGGGGTTATCCAGTAACAGAATCTGCATCCGGGCCCAGTTATCCGGCCCGGATAAAAACACCCCTGATGAAGTGCGACGAAAGAAGGGCAGCGGCAGCCAGGTTTGATCCAACAACTGCAGCGATTGCTGCAAGGGGAAGCTGAACTCCGGGCGAACCACTTCGGGAGTCTGTCCCGGTTGGGCGGGCAACAGGTATTTGCCGCTGTCGGCATCCCATTGCAGGCGCAGTAGCGGGCCGCTGGCCGTTTGGCGAACAAACTTGCCCGGAAACTCATCATCCAAAACCGGCGTCAGAGCAAAGTCCAAAAATTGGATACCGCTGTCCTGGATCAGCGTAATGCTGTGCGGGTAATCGGTAAGGGTGGCCAGCATTATTTACTCTCGCGTTTTAACATCATGGGGTAAACCGTATCCGCATCGTAACGCCCGACGCATTCTGCCGGGCCGGTCTCATTTTGCTTGCAGATGATTTCCGGCATCTGGTAGCGGCTGCCGTCGCTGCAGCGCGCTTTGGTACGGCTGTTAATCACCAGATTGCCGGACTGCATCAGACCGGCCTCAATCGGTACCCGGCAGCTGATGCCATCGCCGTAGGTAATGTTGGCACTGCCTTTACCTGCGTTGATGCGGTATTGCAGGCTGGGACGCTTACCGGTGGGGAGATCCTTCAGCGCTACCGTGGCCCGCCATTTACCGTTCAGAAAGCGGGTCGAACCGGCTTTGACCGAATCGGCGGGCAACACCAGCGCATGCTTGTCCGCCGACGGCAAGACCACCGGCACCGGTGCTGCTGGCATCAGCGTGGCCGGTGCTAACGGCAGTTGTAGCTTGAACACCGGTGTGACGGTGCGCGGCGGCGCCGGTGGTTGTGCCACCAGGGGCGTAGCAGGTGGGGCACTCGGTTGGCTCAGCCAACCTGCCAGCAGGGCAATCAGCATGAGCACTGGCAATATCCACACGTAGCGTTGCCACTGGCGGCGCGGTTGCGTCGGTGTGGCGGCAACCGACGATTTAACCTCTGGCTCTGGGGCGGTTTTTGCTGTGGGGACTGCCATCGGCCTTGGTGCGGCGGCGATCGGTGTCGGCTTTTCTTTCGCAGTTTCGGCCGGTCGCAGACACGCCAGCGGGTCGTCCTGGCACTGAGCCTGTGGCTTGATAAACCCCCAAAAGGTCAGTACCGGTTTGCCGTCAACCAGATAGACATGGTTGGGGTCAGGAATTTGCATCGCTTTGGCCAACAATGCGCCAAACAGGCGGTGGCTGGGGTGTTCGGCTGTCTGTGTTTGAGCGACCAGCAAATGCAAGGTTGTCAGGCTTTGTTCCAGCAGATGTACGGCCTGCGCGCGTTGGGCATCACTCGCGGCCAACCAGGACGTGACTTTCCCCGGAAAGGGGGAGTACCAGTCAATGCGGGTGCCCGTCTCGTTCGGCTGCGGGATCGCCAGGCAGTCGGCGGCTTGCTGCTGTTGGTGAATGCGTAATGTTTCCCGCAACTGCTGCGCGCAGGCATAAACCGGTTGCCCATTCTCGCCCAATGCAAGTACGTCATCTAAACTGCCACTGCGTAAAAAGGGTTTCACCACGGCAAAAAACCTTGTCCTGTTCTGCTAAAACGTGCAAACAGCCATAGTAACCCGGGGTCTGAGCGGTCAAACGGCTAAGGACAGACGTAAAATGCAGTTCTTTAAGAGGATCAACATGTCGCAGATGGATAACCCGGACTTTGGCGGTGCAAAAATCGCGCTGTTGTGCGGCGATAACGTGCTGACCTACCAGCGCGATGACAAGGCGGATATTCCCTGGCCCGGCTGTTGGGATTTACCCGGTGGCGGGCGTGAGGATGATGAGACGCCGCTACAATGCGTGCAGCGGGAAACGCGGGAGGAGTTCGGCCTGCAGATTGACGCGCAGCAGGTGAGCCACGGGCAGTGTTACCAGGGTATTTTTCCCGGTTACCCACCGACCTGGTTTATGTTGGGTAGCATCAAGCCGGAGCAGATTGCCAGCATACGCTTTGGCGATGAAGGGCAGCGCTGGCAGATGATGACCATCGACAGCTTTATTCATCATCCGCAGGGCATTTCGCACCTGCAACAGCGGCTGGCGCAACATTTGCGGCGTTAAGCCCCTTCCAGCGCCTCAATCCGGGCGATCAGCGCGTCGAGCTGACGATCGGAAAACACCTCAATGCCGTTCTGGCGCAGCAGTTCGGCGGTGACGCCGCTGCCGGGCTTGGTCTGGCCGCTGAAAGAACCGTCGTAGATAAATTGGCTACCGCAGGATGGGCTGCCGTCGGTAAGCAGGGCAAAGCGACAGCCGTGCCGTTGTGCTGTCTCCAGTGCCAGATGGGCGCCAAGCAGATAGCTGGCGGTGACGTCACCGCCGCTGACTTCAACCACCCGCGCCCGTTGGGCTAGTACGGTAGCACCTTCGGCGGCAGGCGTGATTTCTGCCGAGGGACGTGGGGTGGAAAAGCCGGCGGCCAGCTCCGGGCAGCAAACCACCAGGCGGCCTTCGCGCTGCCAGCGCAGCAGCGTGGCATTGAACAAGGGTTTGTCGGAAGCGTTATAGCGAACTTTAAAACCGGCCAGGCAGGCGCTGAATAAAATCTTTGACGGCATGAGGTCTGTCTCTGTCACAGGGGCGAAAGCGTGGGACAGGCGACCCACGCGCGCGGCTTTAACATAGCAGAATCATTCCGCCGATGGCAGCGCCAGACGATTAATCTCCCCAGGCTCGACGATCCGCAGCGTTGTTTCGTGTCGCGCCACGGCCAGCATCGCCAGCCCGACGCGTTCGGTGGTGGTGACCTGATTGGGGAACAGCCGCAGCGCGCCGAACCACAGCGGTTTCAATAGCCGATACAGCAGATCATAAACACGGGTTCTGGAACGGATACCGTGCAGTGGCACAATAGCGCCGGGACGAAACATTACCGCATGAAACGGCAAGGCCAACAGGGCATTCTCGGTGGCCCCTTTGACCCTGGCCCACATGCTGCGACCGCCTTCGCTGCTGTCGGTGCCGACGCCGGAGACATAAATAAAGGTCATCGCCGGGTTTAACCGTGCCAAGGGGCGACCGGCGGCCAGCGTCAGATCGTAAGTCAGCGTGCGGTAGCGTGCTTCGCTCATGCCGGCCGAGGAGACGCCCAGGCAAAAAAAGCAGGCGTCGTAACCGGCAAGCTGGGCTTCTACGGCGGATAAATCACTCAGGTCAGGCAGCGTCAGTTGCCGCAATTTGGCATGGCTTTGCGCCAGCATGGTGCGGCCGATGCTGAGTACTTCACTCACCTGTGGGTCACGCAGGCATTCGCGCAGCGCACCCTGGCCGACCATACCGCTGGCACCAAAGATAATCACTCTCATGGTCTGTTCTCCCTGGGGCTGGCAAGGCGTTGGCTGCGCCAGCGGTTCGGCGTTTGCGCTTCCCACTGTATAAAGGCGCGGCTGAACGAATTCAATTCTTCAAATCCGAGCACAAAGGCGATTTCCCCCGGCTCCAGATCGGTTTCCGCCAACAGTTGGCAGGCGGTACGGTGGCGGGTTTTATCCAGCAATTGCTGATAACTGTAGCCATGCTGTTGCAAGCGACGTTGCAGGGTGCGCGGGCTGACATACAGCTCGGCAGCCACGCTGTTAACGCTCGGGCGCTGGCCGCGCATGCTGCGCCCCAGGATCGCCATCACCTGGCTGGGCAGATCGTCGCTTTGCAATGACCTGGCCAGTTCGGCTTCCAGCCCCGGCAGCAGCACCGCCAGCATGTCCTGATTGTAGGTGATGAAGGGCTGGCGCATCAGCGCTCGGTCAAACACCAGCACATCCAGCGGAGCATTGAAATGCACCGGACAACCGAAGTGGCGCGACAAAGGCGAAGCCGGATCCGGTCGCCGGGTCAGTTCGATCGCCCGTGGTCGTATCGCCTGTCCGGTGCCACGGCGGCACAGGGTGATGATGGAGGCGAACATGGCATCAATCAGCATCTCCGGCGCATGGCTTTCGGTCATGGTCCAACGGGTGTGCAGGCGGATACTGTCGCCATCTTCGACCAGCATCAGTTCTTCCGGGCACAGCAGCCGTTTGTAACGGGCAACCTTTTGCAGCGCTTCCCCGAGAGTGGCGGAGTGCAGCGCAGCGACCGAAGCAATATCATAATGCTCTGGCGATATGTCGCCGCCCAGGCGCAAGCCGAAGGCGTTGTCGTCGGCCAGTTGGGCGAGGGCGAGCCAGGTATCGAAGAACTGTCGGGTGGACAGCTTGACCTTCTCTCGCCGCCCGCTGAGCAGCCCGCCAGGCAGGCCGGCCAGTTGGCCGACCCGTTCGATATCCACGCCCATCGCGGCCAGGCGAGCCGATACCGCACTGGACAGGGAAATCTGATCGCTGCTCATTGCTACTCCTTATAATTTACCGGCCACCAAGGCTGCCATGGTGGCGTGATCTGGTTGGCTATCTTCCCGGTCGGTGCTCAGACTGAGCGTTCGGAAGGCGACATCTTCCGCTTGACGCGCCGTTAACACCTGTTGGGCCATCTGCACAGCGTCGCTGCCCAGCAGCAGGCGCAGCGGCGGCTCGTTCATTGATGCCAGTTGCAGGATCACCTGCGCGGCCTTGGCCGGATCGCCAGGCTGATGGCCGTTATGCTGCTGCAGGTACTCCAGCATTGGGTTGAAGAGTGGCTGGTAAGCTGAGCCGATCGGCGCGATGGCCATCGACGAGCCCGCCCAGTCGGTGCGAAAACCGCCCGGTTCTACCATCGTAACCTTCACGCCGAACGGGGCGATCTCTTTCGACAGCGATTCGGAGAAGCCTTCGACCGCCCACTTGGCGGTATGGTAGGCGCTGAGGCCCGGGAAAGCGAGACGAGCGCCGATGGTGGAAATCTGAATGATATGGCCGCTACCTTGTTGACGCAGTATTGGCAACGCGGCGCGGGTGACGTTGAATACGCCGTAAAAATTGGTGTCGACCTGAGCTCGGAAATCGGCCTTATCGGCTTCTTCCACTGGCGCAATATTTCCGTAACCGGCGTTGTTGACCAGCACGTCGAGTCGACCGAAGTGTTCGACCGCCGTTTGCACCGCGCGTTTCGCGGCGGCGGCATCGGTAACGTCCAGTGCGACGGTGATAACCCGGTCGCCGTAGCGATCAACCAGTGGCTGTAACTGCTGTGGTTGGCGTGCGGTAGCGACCAGACGATGCCCGGCTTCCAGCACCGCTTGCGCCAGCTGCTGGCCCAGACCGCGTGAACTGCCAGTGATTAACCATACTTGAGACTGAGACATAAAACCTTCCTTACCTGTTCATTGGGTGAGGTTTCACTCTAGAAGGTTAGACGCTGTGCGGATAATCCGATCCTGCCAACTGTTAATCCGATTGCGCCAATGTGTTTTCGAACCTTGGGATAGTTGTGCCAATCGCTGTTGTTACTCGATGATGTGCAGTTAGTGGATGTTGGCCTGACACGCTCGGAGCCTCTTGTGACAGGGTTTCAATGAACCACCCTAATTTGGAATGAAAAGTTCATTTCTAACCGCCGGGCCAGTTTATGCTGGCCCGGATTTTTATTGTTTCATCCAAGCCTGCAAGCTTTTATGAACGGCATCACGAATATCATCTTTATTTTCTCCCTCACTTGTTATTGAAATTTATATTTCATATAAACACTTATCAGATGGTGCGTTTCATAATGCGCGCCAACATGTTAAGGCTATCGGTAACGGGAGAAAGGAATGAAACAGGTTCGCGTTGGTTTAATTGGCACCGGCTACATTGGGCGCTGCCACGCCATTGCTTATGCGCAGGCTGCCACGGTATTTCCGCTGAAAGGGGAGCTGGTGCTGGAAATGCTGGCGGAAGTGACGCCGGAGCTGGCGCAACAGCGCGCGGCTGAATTTGGTTTCTCGCGCTCGACCGGTGACTGGCGTCAACTGGTAGCCGACCCGGCGATAGATGTGGTGGATATCTGTGCGCCCAACTTCCTGCATAAAGAGATGGCGCTGGAGGCGATCCGACACGGCAAACACGTTTATTCTGAAAAACCGCTGGCGCTGGATGCCGCTGACGCCGCTGAAATGGTGCAGGCCGCGCGGGCCAAAGGTGTCAAAACGCTGGTGGGTTTCAACTACATGAAGAACCCGACCAGCCAATTGGCGCGTGAAATTATCGCCAACGGCGAAATTGGCGAAGTGGTGCATTTCTATGGCACCCACAACGAAGATTACCTCGCCGACCCACGCACGCCAATCGACTGGCACTGCCGCAAGGCGACGGCCGGGTTGGGAGCATTGGGCGACCTGGCGGCGCATATCGTGAATATGGCGCATTATCTGGTGGGAGATATCGTGGCAGTCTCCGGCGATATGCAGACCATCATCAAACAGCGTCCGGATGCGAAAGACCCGACGCTGATGCACCAGGTGGAAAACGAGGATCAGGCCAGTGCGCTGGTGCGCTTTGCCGGTGGGGCCATGGGCACTATCGAAACCTCACGTATTGCCTGCGGGCGCAAGATGGGGCTGACCTACGTAGTTACCGGCACCAAGGGCACGCTGAGTTACACCCAGGAGCGAATGGCGGAACTGAAGCTGTATCGTCACGATGAGCCGGCGGAACGCCAAGGGTTTAAAACCTTGCTGGTGGGGCCAAAGCATCCGGACTACGCTGCGTTTTGTATCAGTGCCGGGCATGGCATTGGCTTTAACGATCAGAAAACGGTGGAGATCCGCGATTTGGTTAACGGTATTGCCGCCGGTGATCGCATGTGGCCAGACTTTGAGGAGGGTTGGAAAGTGTCCTGCGTGCTGGATGCGATTGCCGCTTCTGCCGAGCAGCGCCGCTGGCTGGACATCAACCGCGACTGAGTGATGGACTCTGACGCTCACAAGCTGAGAGCGTCAGAGTTTACTTGGTTAATAAGTTACTAGCTTAGTAACTTGATGAGTTGTCAGGTTGCCAGTCTGGTAACTTAAAACGCAAAGCACGAACAGCCGAACGCACCCCAGAAGGCATTCTCGTCTGAGATGGGAATGCTGGAGCGACGGGCGACATCATGCTGATGCGCATGCACACCGCAGGGCCCGCAGCACTGGTGTGCCTGGCTTAATACCCCGGTACGGCTAGCGGCGGCAGGCGGCGCAGAGCGATAATGTCCCGGCACCTGAGTCACCGGCGACCAGTCCGGCAGCACCGGTATTGCCGGTGGCGCCAGCGGTGAGAAGCTACCGGCGGCATAAACCACTTTGCCGTCCACCACCGTCATCACCGATTCAATCCCCTTGATCTGCTCTTCCGGCACGCTGAAATAATCCTGCGACAGCACCGCCAGATCCGCCAACTGCCCAACCTTAATCTGGCCTTTTTTGCCTTGCTCGGTAGAGAACCAGGCACTGCCCTGAGTCCACAGCATTAGCGCCGTTTCACGATCCAACCGTGCGTTATCGTCGTACATGGCCATGCCGCCTACGGTTCGGCCGGAAACCAGCCAGTAGAGTGCGGTCCACGGGTTATAGCTGGCTACGCGGGTGGCGTCGGTACCCAGCCCAACCGGCAGTTCGGCTGCCAGCATTTTTGCCACCGGCGGTGTCTGTTTGGTGGCTTCTTTACCGTAGCGCTCTGCGAAATACTCCCCCTGGAATGCCATACGGTGCTGTACCGCAATACCGCCACCCAGTGCTTTCACCCGTTCGATATTGCGATCGGAGATGGTCTCGGCGTGGTCGAAAATCCAGTGCAGACCGTTGAATGGAATTTCGCGGTTCACTTTTTCGAACACGTTCAGCATACGGCTGATGGATTCGTCATAGGTGGCATGCAGGCGGAATGGCCAGCGATGTTCGACCAGGTGGCGCACCACGCGCTCCAGTTCGTCTTCGGTACCTTCCGGCAGGTCCGGGCGGGGCTGCAGGAAGTCCTCGAAGTCGGCGGCGGAGAACACCAGCATTTCACCGGCGCCGTTATGACGGTAAAAATCGGTACCCTGGCCAGGTTTCAGCATGTCGGTCCACAGCTTGAAATCCTCCAGTTCCTGTTTCGGCCGCTGGGTGAACAGGTTGTAGGCAATTCGCAGGGTCAACTGCTTCTTCTCGTGCAGTTCGGCGATCACCTGATAGTCATCGGGGTAGTTCTGGAAACCGCCGCCGGCATCGATAGCGCTGGTCAGCCCAAGGCGATTCAACTCGCGCATAAACTGACGGGTCGAATTGACCTGCTGTTCCAGCGGCAGTTTTGGC
Source organism: Serratia myotis (assembly GCF_027474885.1). Taxonomy (NCBI): domain Bacteria; kingdom Pseudomonadati; phylum Pseudomonadota; class Gammaproteobacteria; order Enterobacterales; family Yersiniaceae; genus Serratia; species Serratia myotis. The sequence continues at coordinate 1,537,915 of NZ_CP099707.1, forward strand.
CCTTTGGCCAGGGTGGCATACAGGATCATCGCATTGGGTTTGGCAATCAGCATGCCAGTCGGGTTGCCGTTGCCGTCACGCTGAATTTCGCCGCCGGGTGGGTTGGGCGTGTCTTTGGTGTAGCCCACCACTTTCAGCGCTGCGCGGTTGAGCAGGGCGCGGTCATACAGATGCAGGATAAACACCGGAGTGTCAGGCGCCGCCTGATTGATTTCATCCAGCGTTGGCATGCGGCGTTCGGCAAACTGAAACTCGGTCCAGCCACCCACCACCCGTACCCATTGTGGGCTGGGGGTGCGCAGCGCCTGTTCTTTCAACATACGCAACGCGTCGGCCAGCGAGGGTACCCCCTCCCAGCGCAGCTCCAGGTTGTAGTTCAGGCCGCCGCGGATCAGGTGCAGGTGTGAGTCATTGAGGCCGGGTACCGCGGTGTGGCCGTGCAGGTCGATCACCTGCGTTTCTGGCCCTGCGTGTTGCATGACCTCGTTTTCACTGCCGACGGCGAGGAATTTGCCGTCGCGGATGGCGACTGCCTGGGCGGTAGGTGCCTGGCGATCGACAGTGTGAAATTTACCGTTGGTGATAATCAGGGAAGCATGGTTACTCATAACGTTCTCCCGGCAGGCCGCCTAACGGCGGGTGAGCCATTGATGAAATACACGGGTCACGATTGGCATCCAGAGGAACACCACCAGGGCAACCACGGTGGCGTCATTAAGAAAATGGCCGGTCAGCGTGCCGTTCAATTGCGGCAACAGCTTGCCCCAAAACCAGGGCACCAGATTGGTGGAAGGGAAGATCACCAACAGGGTGATCAAAAACTGTTTCCACTTGGCGGGCTGACGGGTAGTGGCACTCGGTGGCGTAAACCAGAATTCTGCACCGGGCCGAATTTCAATGCGGTCGCTCTCCAACAGCAGTGGCGAAACTTCCGCGATATAGCTTTTGCGCAGCGGCGAGTTAATCCACAGATAGAGATTGTCGAGGTTGTCAAAACGCACCAAAACGGTGTAGGCCTGCTCGTTACCGGTAGGGCGGATCACGTTAACGCCGAGGTGACCGGGAAAGTTGGCGGCCTCGGGCATAATGCGTTTTAGCCAGGCCTCGTAGGCCGGCTCCTGTCCCGGAGCCAAACGGTGTGTGATGACTAACGTGACATGCTGCGGGTGAGCCATAGCGATCCACTCCAGAAAAACCCCGGCGCATGGCCGGGGTGAAGGTTTATTTTGCCACGCGTGCTGGAGCGTGATGCACCATGGTGTAAGCGTAGTCAACACCCATGCCGTAAGCGCCGCTGTGTTCGCGCACCAGCGCCATGACTGCGTCGTAAGTCTCTTTGCGCGCCCAGTCACGTTGGTATTCCAACAACACCTGCTGCCAGGTCACTGGGATGGCACCGGCCTGCACCATGCGATCGATCGAACGCTCATGGGCATCGACCGAGGTGCCGCCGGAGGTATCGGTGACTACGTAAACTTCATAGCCGGCCTCGAGCGCCATCAGCGCCGGGAAGGTCAGACAGACTTCGGTCCACAGGGCGGAAATTACCAGTTTTTTGCGACCGGTGGCTTCCACCGCTTTCACAAAGGCGGCGTCTTCCCAGGAGTTCATCGAGGTACGTTCAATCGGGGTGATTTCAGGGTGAACCGCCAGCAGCTCCGGCCAGATGTAGCCGCTGAAACTCTCAGTTTCCACCGAGGTAAAAAGGGTAGGAACATTAAAAATCTTGCCGGCCTTGGCCAAACCGACCACGTTGTTTTTCAGTTGCTGGCGATCAATATTAGCCACGCCAAAAGCCATTTGTGGCTGGTGGTCGATGAAAATCAGTGCGGAATTATCTTTATCAAGTAATTGAAATTTAGACATGATTTACCTTCCCAGTGATACTTCGGTTTAACAGATGATGAATGTCATCTCGATAAAACGCATGGTAGGCAGGGGCAGATTTCAAAGATAGCGCAGAATTTTTGCCGTCTTGTTGAGTTTTTTTATACACGGAGGGGGAGCGGTGAGATTAAACCTGGAAGCGTTACTGATTTTGGATGCGCTCGACCGGCATGGTTCCTTTGCCGCGGCGGCGGCGGTGCTGTTCAAAACGCCGTCGGCGTTGAGCTATATGGTGCAGAAACTGGAGAACGATCTCGACATCACGCTGCTTGATCGTTCCGGCCATCGGGCGAAATTCACCGATACCGGCAAGCTGATGTTGGAAAAAGGTCGGTCGATATTACGTGCGGCGCAGGATCTGGAGCAGCAGGCGCGCTATGTGGAAAACGGTTGGGAAAGTGAAATTACGCTCGGCATCGATGCTTCATTTCCGTTTGAGCGCTTGCTGCCGCTGATTGAAGAGTTCTATCAACAGCATCACCATACCCGCCTGCGTTTTGGTCATGAGGTGCTGGCCGGATCCTGGGAGTCACTGGTCTATGGCTGTGCGGATATTATTATTGGTGCGATCTGTGAACCCCCGTCGCGGGTAGGCTATGCTTTTAGTCAGTTGGGGCGGCTGGACTACGTGTTTGCCGTGGCTCCGCAGCACCCGCTGGCCACGCTGGCGGAACCCATACCAAAGGACGAAATTCGCCAGCACCGTGCGGTAGTGGTACGTGATACCTCACGGGTGAATGCGCCGCAGAATCTGAACATCCTCGAGGAACAAGACACCTTGACGGTATTTGGTTTCGACGCCAAGTTACAGGCGCAACTCAGCGGTTTGGGCTGTGGCTATCTGCCGCGATATTTGGCCGAACCCTACCTGAAAAGCGGCCAGCTGGTAGCGAAAAGCGTTGAATCCGAACGCTGCAGCGACGTCGCTTATTTTGGCTGGCGAGAAAATGCCACCGGTCTGGCAGCAAAATGGTGGCGTGAGCGATTACAACAGTTAGCCGATGCCGGGGGCGTCTACCCGGAGCACTGATTTGACACCTTCGGGTGATAATACAAGGATGCAGAGAGATGAAAACAGGGATGTGGTTATTGGCGATGTTACTGGCCGGCTGTAGCGCCGGCAGCGGGAACCCTACTGCGGACGGCAGGTTGGAGAACCGGGTGGCTTCAGCCCAGCCGACGAAACCGCAGCGTAGCAATTACCCGGAAAGAATGCGCCAGGCCATCACGCAGGAAATGCAGTTGCCCGGTAAATATAAATCCAAAAGCTGTGCGATCAGCATTCATCTGTTACCCGACGGCTCGCTGAAAGATTTTAAAGTGCTGGAGGGCGATGCCGAGCTTTGTGCGGCGGCAAGCCAGGCAGTACAACGCGCCAAACTGCCGAAAATGGCCAATGAGACCGAGTACGCGTTATTCCACAGCGTAGTGCTGGATTTTGTCCCCTGAAATAGCTGATTTTTAACTTTGCTTTGCCGCTTTCGTTATTTTGAGCGCCCCTGCCGCTCGCTGATACTGAGCAAAATCTCTTACAGCGAGCCTGCGCATGTCCTCAGCCAAAAGCCACAGCCACTATTTGCATCCTGCCCAACGTCAATGGATCCGGCAGCTTAACCAGCGTTGGTCCTGGCGGCTGGAACTGCCGACCTGGGGCATTATGGCGGCGGTTTACGGCGGCTGGTTTGGCGTGGTGCAGTACTGGCAGGCACTGGGGCCGTGGCTTGGTACGCCGTTGCTGATCCTGCTGGCCACCTGGTATATGTCGCTGCAGCACGAGCTGATCCACGGCCATCCGACCCGCTGGCCACGGCTGAATCAGTTATTCGGTCTGCTGCCGTTGGCGGTGTGGTATCCCTACGGCCTGTATCGCGATTCGCATCTTCAGCACCACCGTAATGAACATCTGACCGATCCGCATGAAGATCCCGAAAGCTATTACTTCAGCCAGGCGCAATGGCAGCGTTTTCCGCGGTTGTACCCGCTGTTGGCAAAGGTGCGCAATACGCTGAGTGGTCGCATGTTGTTGGGCCCGGCGCTGGATATTATCGCTACCGGGGTGAATGCGCTGAAAGCGATCGCCGCCGGTGACTTGCGCACTCTGGCGATGTGGCTGGTGCATTTACTGTTGCTGGTGGGAGTAATGAACTGGTTGCAACTGCACGGCATTGGCACGGTGTTTTACCTGCTGGCGATCGGTTATCCGGCGTTGGCGCTGACCAAGGTAAGATCGTTTTTTGAGCACCGCGCCGTTGAAGCTCCGCAGGCACGTTCTATTATTAATGAGGCGGCCTGGCCGTGGCGGCTGCTGTTTCTTAATCTGAACTATCATTTAGTTCACCATGATCTCCCCGGCTTACCGTGGTACGGTTTACGGCAGGTGTATCTGGCCGAGCGTGATGAATATCAACAGCGCAGCCAGGGATTTGTGGTGCAAGGCTATGGCCAGTGGGTGAGTGAATACGCATTTACCCCGGTCGCCGTTGAGGTTCATCCGTTTAATGCCGGCGAGTCGCCAAGGGAAATTGAGGGCGAAAATGAAGTCTGGCCGGCGGAGACATTTATTGTGCGATGGAAGCGCGCTTCACAGGATTTTCCAATCGATCTGGCCAAATAGCCGGAAAATACACAACAAGAGGAAAAAGTATGGCAATCACCCCATCACGTGGTCGCGCTCTGGCTCTGGCGCTGAGTTTGCTTGCCGCGAGCGTCGGCGTGGCGCAGGCCGCCGACACGGTGCGCGTTGGTTCTAAAATCGATACCGAAGGCTCGTTGCTCGGCAACATTATCGTGCAGGTGCTGGAGTCCAACGGCATCAAAACCACCAATAAATTACAGCTCGGTACCACCAAGGTACTGCGCGGGGCGATCACCTCCGGCGAAATTGACGTCTACCCGGAATACACCGGCAACGGCGCATTTTTCTTCTCTGATGAAAAAGACCCGGCGTGGAAAAACGCCCAGGCCGGTTTTGAAAAGGTGAAGAAGCTGGATTACGACAAGAACAAAATTGTCTGGCTGGATGCGGCTCCGGCCAACAACACCTGGACCATCGCCATCCGTCAGGATGTGGCAGACGCCAATCACCTGAAAACGCTGGCCGATCTGGGCAAGTGGATCAACGGCGGTGGTAAGTTCAAGCTGGCGGCCTCGGCGGAGTTTATCGAACGTCCGGATGCCCTGCCTGCGTTCCAGAACGCTTACGGCTTTAAGCTGAATCAGGACCAGTTGTTGTCGTTGGCCGGCGGTGACACGGCGGTGACCATCAAGGCGGCGGCGGAACAAACCTCCGGTGTTAACGCGGCGATGGCCTACGGTACCGACGGCCCGGTAGCGGCGCTGGGGTTGATAACGCTGGAAGATCCAAAAGGGGTGCAACCGATTTACGCACCGGCACCGATTATCCGCGAGGCAACGCTGAAACAGCATGCCAACATCGCCGAACTGTTGAAGCCGGTGTTTGCAACACTTGACGGCCCAACGCTGCAAAAACTCAATGCGCAGATTGCGGTAGAAGGTCAGGACGCCAAACAGGTGGCGGCTACCTACCTGAAAGAGAAAGGGTTGGTTAAGGGGTAACACCATTGGCCCCCGCTTGGGGGCCAACATGGAGCTGGAGAGTTTCTTTGATTATTGCCGTAAAAAACCGCGTACTACTGACGCTACTCATTCTGTTGCTGCTGGCCGCTTTTGGCCTGCCGTTTCTCAGCTATGCCCCCAATCGCCTGCTGTCTGGCAAGAGCATTTCCCTGATTTCCCTGCTGCACGGCCCGGCGCTGTGGTTGCTGGTACCCATGGTGATTTTGGCGGGGCTCAGCCTGCTGGCACCCGGCAGACGCAATGCGGTGTTTACTGCACTGGCGGCTTCGGCGCTACTGGCTTTGACCTTCTGGTTGAGTGGGCACGCGGCTCAACAGCTGGCGCTGGAAGGCTCTAAACTGGCGCGGACTTCCTGGGGCAGCGGTTGCTGGTTGATCCTGGCGCTGAGCTTGCTGATGGCCGCCGACGCCATGGCCCGCATTACCGCCTCACATTTGTGGCGCATGCTCGGCAACCTGCTGGTGATACTGCCTGCGTTGGCGCTGCTATTTAGCCACCAGTTGGATCAGCTTTCGCTGCTGAAAGAGTACTACAACCGGCAGGACGTCTTCGACGCCGCGCTGTTGCAGCACCTGACCATCCTGCTGGCAACGCTGGTGCCGGCGCTGCTGATTGGCATTCCGCTCGGGGTGCTGTGTTTTCGCTCTACGCGCTGGCAAACGCCGATATTTTCTACCTTGAACATTATCCAGACCGTGCCGTCGATTGCGCTGTTCGGCTTGCTGATCGCGCCATTGGCCGGTCTGGCGGCGGCGCTGCCCTGGCTGGCGGAACACGGCGTCAGCGGTATTGGCATGGCACCGGCAATTGTGGCGCTGGTGCTGTATGCGCTGCTGCCGCTGGTGCGCAGCGTGGTGGCCGGGTTGCAGAGCGTGCCGGCCAGCGTGATCGAATCTGCCAGCGGCATGGGGCTGACGCGTGGGCAGATATTCTTTCGCGTACAGTTGCCGCTGGCATTGCCGTTGTTCCTGACCGGCGTGCGCATTTTGGCGGTACAAACCGTTGGCATGGCGGTGGTGGCGGCGCTGATTGGTGCCGGAGGTTTTGGTGCCATCGTCTTCCAGGGCCTGCTCAGCAGCGCGCTGGATCTGGTACTGCTGGGAGTGATCCCGGTGATCGTGATGGCGGTAATCGTCGATTCGCTGTTTAAATTTATGGTTTCAATGTTGGATGTATCACGCCGATGATTCAGTTTAATCAGGTCAGCAAGATTTTTCAGGGCAAGCCAGCGGTGGACGATCTGACGCTGCGGATTGCCAAGGGTGAATTTGCCGTACTGATCGGCACCTCGGGCTCCGGGAAGTCCACGACGTTAAAAATGATCAACCGACTGATCGAACACGATCAGGGCAAGATTTACTTTGCCGACGAAGAGATCCAGAAATTCAAACCGCAGGATCTGCGCCGTCGTATGGGCTACGCCATTCAGTCGATCGGCCTGTTCCCACACTGGACGGTGGAAGAAAATATCGCCACCGTGCCGCAACTGCTGAAGTGGCCGCGCGCGCGCATTCGCGATCGGGTGACCGAATTGCTGGAGCTGTTGCACCTGGAGCCGGATCTGTTCCGCCACCGCTATCCACACCAGCTTTCTGGCGGGCAGCAGCAGCGGGTTGGGGTGGCGCGTGCGTTGGCCGCTGACCCTGAAGTGCTGCTGATGGACGAGCCTTTTGGCGCACTGGATCCGGTGACCCGCGCGGCGCTGCAAACGGAGATTGCGCGCATCCATCATCTCTCCGGACGCACCATTGTGCTGGTGACGCACGATATCGATGAGGCTCTGGCGCTGGCGGACCGTATCGTGTTGCTTGATCAGGGCCGCATTGTGCAGCAAGGCACGCCGCTGGAGTTATTGACCGCACCGGCTAACGATTTTGTGCGTGATTTCTTTGGCCGTAGCGATCGCGGTATCAAGCTGCTGTCGCTGGAAACGGTGGCACAACGGGTGCGTCCTGGCCATGTGGCAGGGGAGCCTATTGCCGCCGCCATGAGCCTGCGCGAAGCGCTGTCGGTGTTTGTGGCACGCGGTAGCGAATGTTTGCCGGTGATAGGCGAGCAGGGGGAAGCGCTTGGCGTGCTGCATTTCAGCGATCTGATTGTCCAAAAGGCGTTGTCATGAGTGGGTCTCAGGCCCTGCGCTGGCTGCGCGATCCACTGCCCTGGACCTTTGCCCTGTTGCTGGCACTGGTGTTTGGCATGAATCATTTACACGGCCTGTTTGCCGCCTGGTTCCCCGATCTGGACCGGCCGGTGTATCAGCAGGACAGTTTTATCTCACTGGTATGGGCGCATCTGCTGCTGGTGGCCGTCTCCAGCCTGATCGCCGTGGTGATTGGGGTGGCAGCCGGGGTTGGCGTGACGCGCCGCGCGGGTAAAGAGTTCCGCTCGCTGGTGGAAACCCTGGTGGCGGTCGGCCAGACTTTTCCACCGGTGGCGGTACTGGCAGTGGCGGTGCCGGTGATGGGCTTTAGCGAGCAGCCGGCGATCATCGCGCTGGTGCTGTACGGTTTACTGCCGATCTTGCAGGGCACCTTAGCGGGTATTGAGTCAGTGCCTGCGGCGACCCGTGAAGTTGCGCAGGGGGTAGGGATGAGCCCCCGGCAGATCCTGTGGCGTGTTGAATTGCCGCTGGCAGCCCCGGTGATCGTGGCCGGAATCCGTACCTCGGTGATCATTAATATCGGTACGGCGGCAATCGCCTCTACCGTCGGCACCAAAACGCTGGGCTCGCCAATCATTATTGGCCTGAGCGGCTTTAATACCGCCTATGTGATCCAGGGCGCGGTGGTGGTTGCCCTGTTGGCGATCATCACCGATATGCTGTTTGAGCGCTGGGTGCGTCGTCTCACTGCCTGGCGTCAGCAGACGCTGGTGACTTCTTCTTCTGCGGGGTAAGGGAAAAAATGCAGGTATCTTTGCCGATGTACGGCGTGACTCATCAACCGGCCGCAGCCTTCTGGCAGGTGCTGCGTGGCAAATTGCTGCAACTGGGGTTGCCGCAAGCGCCCGAATTGCTTAGTTGGCCGCAGGATCTGGCGCAGCATTGGCAGCGGGATGACTTATTGCTCAGTCAAACCTGTGGCTATCCGTTGGCCGTCAGCCTGCCGCAGGTTCAGTTGATTGGTACCTATCACTACCGCGTTGAGGGTTGTGAAGGGCCGGAATACAGCAGTTGGCTGATGGTACGCGATGATGAAACCGGTGAACGGCTGGAAGATTTTCGCGGCCGGGTTGCGGCCTATAACAGTACCGACTCGCAGTCAGGCCATAACAGCCTGCGGTCGTTGATAGCCCCCCTGGCTCATGACGGAAAGTTCTTCAGTTCCGCTATTGCCTCTGGGGCACATTATCAGTCGATAAAACTGATCCAGAATCGGCAGGCGGATATCGCCGCCGTCGACTGCGTCAGCCTTGAACTGTTGAAGCGGGCGCAGCCGCAGGCATTGGCGGGACTAAAAATTATTGGGCGAACCGCCACCGTTCCGGGGCTGCCACTGATCACTTCGGCACAAACCCCGCCGGAACAGCTGGAGATCTTGCGCGCCGGGGCCAGGGCGATGCTGGGCGAAGCGGTAAGTGACAGCCTGTTGATCGGTGATTTCAGTCTGGTGCCACGTTCGGCATACCAAAAAATCGCCGGGCTGGAACAACAGGCCGCCGCGTTTGGCGTGACGGCGCTGTAATTTTACAGCAGCCCGCCGCCGTCAATATCGATCACGCTGCCGGTGATAAAGCCGTTTTCCATCGCCAGCAGATAGCCCGCTGCCACCTCCGCCGCCAGACCGACACGCCCAACCGGCAACCCAGCGCCGGTTTTGGCAAACATCGCCTGACGCTGCTCGGCGCTCAGGGCGTCGTAGGCTTCAGTGGCCGTGACACCGGGGCTCACCACGTTGACCCGTCGCGGTGCCAACTCTTTCGCCAACTGCTTGCCAATCGCCTCCAATGCCGCATTGATGCCAGTTTTAATCAACTGGCCGCTGAGGTATTTCCGCGATAGCTGACCGGAGGTCAGGGTGATGGAGCCCCGTGGCGACAGGCTGGGCAATGCAGCCTTAATGGCACGCAGTGCGCCCCACAGTTTGACGTCGAAGTTGGCCTGCGCCTCGTCAAAATCGGTTTCTGCCAACAGCCTGGCCTGCACTGCCGGGCCGGCGGTGAACACCAGATGATCGAACTCGCCGATTTCGGCAAACAGCGCGCGCAGTGAGTTTTCATCGGTCACGTCTGCCTGCATCACCCGCAGGTTGCCGCCGCCGTCGGCAGGTTGGTATTGCTGCATGCTGCCGACGCGGCGTGAAGCCAACACCACATTGGCCCCGCGTTCTATCGCGGCATAAGCCACTGCCGCACCAATGCCGCTGTTACCGCCAAGGATCACCAGCTTTTGCCGGTTCAGGGAAGAAGAAGGACTAATCATGATAACGCCTCAATTACTGTGAGTTTCGGTGTTATCTATCATTCCTTATTGAAAATCCGCGAACAATTGGTCTAAATGGCAAACACTTGTTAAATATTTTTAATAATAAACACCTGTTCAGGCCGCACTAAAACGGGCATTCAATTTTTGATCAACGATGATCTCGAAGTCGGTAAACAGGGCATTGGGTTTGACTGTTCGGCCGTATTTTTCGAGCGTAACCAGACCGTGGCCGCTCAGTGTTTTCAGCGTGGTAGAAAGGTTGCTTATTTGCCGGCCGGAGAGCTCAGCCAACCGGCTTAGGGTTTCTGGTTTTTCAGTATCAATCAGCCGTAGCAAGGCAATATTTTCATTGCTGAGTACCTGGGCCAAGGCAATCATTGAGGTGAACCAGACCTGCGGTTCACTTTCTTGCGGTTCATACTCACCCTTTGCAATCGCCAGTATCCGTTTGCGGATCAACTCTTCAGGCATTACGCCAATCAGTGCTTTCATCTTCAACCTCGGTTCTCTCTCTTGCTTATGACTTCATCGATTTTAGTGAAGAAATCTTCCACCAACTGAAATGCGGAATGAAACTCATAGGGAGAGCCTTTATCCGTAGGAGTCTGGTGTTGGTGGTCGTAAAGTATCCGGCCCGAAAATTTCCCTTTTCGAGGCGCTTTAATAGCATGGGCATTGTCGATGCCAAACACCCGGGTGTTGTATTTATCATGTAACGTCATGTTGTAGCGTATGCCATGGGGAATGAATGCTGTTTTGGTCACCTTCCATGCCTCTATTTTCCACCAGTATCCATCTTCACGGCTGACCCGGGTGCCATGAAGGCTAAGGATGTAGTCCAGTCCCTTGTTTTCATCCATGCTTAATGCTCCATAAGGTTATGATCTGACCATAACTAATGGTTGCTTTGTGGTCAATGTTATTTCATGGCGGTACGTTATTGGCACGGTAAGATAGGGTTATATTTCAGAATTTATTTAGACGCAGGAAGACCCATGACATCCTTTATCGACCTTGAAGTGTTTGTCCGTACGGTGGAAGGCGGCAGTTTTTCAGCGGCGGCGCGCGCGTTGGATATCACGCCGGCGGCGGCCAGTATTGCGATCAAAAGGCTGGAACAACGGTTGGGGGTTCGGTTGTTGGTGCGTTCCACCCGCAGCCTGCGCCTGACGGAAGAAGGGCAGCGCTATCTCGACAGTGCCCGGCTGGCATTGGGGGCGCTGGCGGAGGGTGAGCAGGCGATACGTGAGAAACATCAGGGGCTGTCCGGCGTATTGCAGATTTCCGCCCCTTCGGATTTTGGCCGCAATCTGTTGTTGGGCTGGCTCGATGAATTCAAACGGCAACACCCGCATATCCAACTGCAATTACTGATTAACGACCGTCATGCCGATTTGTTTCGCGAACCGGTGGACATTGCTTTGCGCTTCGGGCAACTGGCGGACTCTTCGTTGGTGGCGCTGCCGATCCTGTCGCAGCACCGCCGTTTGATCTGCGCCAGTCCGGCTTATCTGCAACAGCATGGCGTGCCGCAAACACCGGCCGATCTGGCTCAGCACAGCATTCTGATTTACCAACCCAGTGGGCGCAGGCAGGCGGAATGGCGTTTTTGGCGAGGCGATGAATTGACGGAGGTGCCGCTGACCGGCCGTTATTTTACCGATGACGGCGAGGTAGCACGACGCTGGGCGTTGGCGGGGCACGGGATTGTCCGTAAATCAGCCATTGATGTGGTGGCGGATATCCAGGCCGGACGGCTGCTGGCATTGTTGCCGGAGTGGCATAGCGACACGGTGCCCATCAGCCTGGTTTGTCCGCACCGTTCGCAGGTGTCGGAGCGCGTCAGGCTGTTGCAGCGCTTTTTACAGCAGCGCTGTCAGGACTGGATGGCGCATCACTTGCTCTGAATGCCTTCCGCCGGTGTAGCGCTGGCAGCGGCTTCGCTGGAGGTGGTGGTTTCTTCGCTTGGCGTGGTGGAGCGGGTGTACATATTCAGCCCGGCCAGGAATACGCCGCCGAGTGAACCAAAGGCACACAGAAAGATAACGATAATGAACGATTTTTTCAGCATTGGGATGATTTCGCAGGTTGCCCGGAACAGCGGGAATTATAGTCTCTTCAACGGACGAAACAAGAATCGTTTTTATACCCGTCGTCTTTCAAGCTGCAGCGTTGTTACCTGCACTCACTCACCCCAGTTACTTACTTAAGTAAGCGCCTGGGGATGAGTGAGCTGGGCGCCTAGCTGCAACTCGAAAGCCATAGGGTATAAACACCTGCTATTTCGGTTGCTGCTCCACGTTTTTTACACGGCTGGTCGGGCGCGCAAACAGGAACTTGCCCAGCGTGACCAGCACTACCGCCGCGACGATAATCACCAGCGCTGCCCATTCGCGCGGTGCCAACGACTCGCCGGCAAAGCCGATACCGAGCAGCACCGCCACCACCGGATTGACGTAGGCATAGCTGGTTGCCACCGCCGGGCGCACGTTTTTCAGTAAAAACATATAGGCGCTGATCGCCAGCATCGAACCGAACACAATCAGATAACCGAGCGCGAAGAAGCCTTTGGCGGTGGGCATCTGCGTCAGACGCTCGCCGCTAAGCTGGCTAACGACCAGTAGAACCACACCGGCGACCAGCATTTCCGCTGCCCCAGCCATCGGTCCGGCCGGCAGCGAAATACGCGAGCCCAGCACGGAACCAAAGGCCCAACTGGCAGAAGCCAGCAGGATCAGCAGCGCGCCTGTGGGGTTGCCAACCAGATTATTACCGGTATTCAACAGCACGATCCCCACCAGGCCCAGCCCGATACCCGCCCATTCCAGCTTGGTATTGCGCATGCCCCACAGCAGGCTGAAGCACAGGGTGAATAGCGGCACCGTCGCCACCATTACGGCGGCAATGCCGGAAGGCACGTTCTGATGCTCTGCCACGGTCACCAGGCCATTACCTACTGCCAGCAGCAGAATACCGATGGTTCCGGCAGCCAGCCACTGCTTTGCCGTGGGCAATGCATGGCCGCGCAGCGCCAAAAAGCTGAACAGCACAATGCCGGCGACCAGGAAGCGGATACCGGCCATCATCAGCGGCGGCCAGCTCTCGACGCCCAGACGAATAACGAAGTAGGTCGAACCCCAGACAATATATAACGTGAACAGCGCCCCGATTAACGGCAGGACGTTACGGCTACTTTGGCTCAGCATGGATTTTAATTCTGCAGGGAAGGTTATTATTAGAGGGCTCAGTAAACCCGATCGGACAGAGGATAAGCAACGCTTTTCAGTACTTTTTTAAGCAGGCAACGGGCTGGCGAGCCGGTGATGATCCACCGGATGACGCCAGCCTGCAGGATGCCTTGCGGCGGGGGTCGGTTACAGCAATGAAATACGGTAGGCGCAACGGCGTGCCCCCGCCAGGATATGTTCGGAGCGTTCAACCTGCGCCTGCAACACCTCGGTGAATATGCTCAGTTCTGCCCGACAGAATCCCTGACAAACGGTGGCGGCGGCGCAAATAGGGCAGTGGTTCTCTACCAGCAGAAAAGAGCCATCTTCCTGTACGCGTGATTCGGCCATGTAGCCTTCGCGACAACGGATCGCCGTCAGGCGCTCGACGCGCTCCTGTAAATCGGTGGCGCCGACCATCGCCTGTTTGTAGTTAATGCGCGTTTCCTGCTCGCGGGTGTCGATCAACAATTCGATCGCCTGTTCACCCAGCTTGTCGCGCACGGTGCGCAGCAGCTGTACCGTCAGTTCGGAATGAGTATCCGGAAAACGGGCATTGCCTGCGGCAGTCAGGTGCCACAGTTGTACCGGGCGACCGACGCCACGGGTCTCTGCTACGGCTTCAACCAACCCATCTTTTGCCAGCTTGACGAACTGCTGGCGCGCGGCCTCGCCGGTGGTGCCAAGGACTTTGCCTGCATCAGACGCTTGCTGTGGGCCGCGGGTTTTTAATAGTGTCAGCAAACGGTCACTGACCGATTGTGCGGGACCACCGCTATTTTCCAAGTTTATTCTTGACATATTTCTCCGCCTCACCCTACTCTTATTCCAAGATAATTCTTGTTAAATTTAACGCAGTATCACTATTAACTCAATGCCATTCCTCTGAAAACAGGACGACAACCGTGATAACCAACGATGATAGCCGCTGGGCCGATCTTTTTTCCGGCAAAAATGGTGCCAGTGCGATCGCGCTCTCACTCGGTGTAGCGCTGCATGCAATCAATATTCTGGTCGCTACCACCATTTTGCCCTCGGTGGTGCAGGATATAGGCGGTCTGGATCTGTATGCCTGGAACACCACGCTGTTTGTGGTGGCGTCGATTCTGGGGTCGGCATTATCGGCACGCTTGCTCAGTAGCTATGGGGCTCGCAGTGCCTACGTGGTGGCATCACTGTTCTTTATCGCCGGGGCGATGCTGTGTGCGTTGGCACCGTCGATGCCAGTAATGTTAATCGGCCGAACCGTGCAGGGCTTCGGCGGCGGGCTGATTTTCGCGCTTTCATACGCGATGATCAATCTGGTGTTTGAGCAAAAGCTATGGCCGCGGGCGATGGCACTGATTTCGGCGATGTGGGGCATCGCGACCCTGGTGGGGCCGGCGGTGGGCGGCATCTTTGCCGAATTGAACGCCTGGCGCTGGGCCTTTGGCATCCTGCTGCCGGTGATGGTGTTGTACGCCGGGTTTACCTTCCTGATCCTGCCGAAAGGCAAGCCGCAGCAACAGGCGGCACCGCTGCCGGTGGCCCAGCTGTTGTTGCTGGCAACGGCGGTTCTGGTGGTTTCTGCCGGCAGCCTGGCGGACAGCGCGTGGATTAATTTAGGGGGGATTGCGTTGGCGGTGCTGATGATGGCCTGGCTGATACAGCGTGAAGCGCACTCCCGTGCCCGCCTGCTGCCGAAGGGGGCCTTACGCCGTGGGTCACCTCTGGCCTCGCTGTATATCACCGTCTCTTTGCTGGTGGTGGGTATGACCAGCGAAATTTTTGTGCCTTATTTCCTGCAAACACTGCACGGCCAGTCACCGCTGATTTCCGGCTATATTGCGGCCACCATGGCGGCGGGGTGGACGTTATCGGAGATCCTCAGTTCCGGTTGGCGCAGCGCAGGCATCCGCCGGGCGATCATCAGTGGACCGCTGTTTGTGTTGGTGGGGCTGTTAGCACTGGGCGTACTGATGCCAATACCATCCGGCGGGCACTGGGCGGGGCTGACGCCGATTGTGATTGCCCTGACGCTGGTGGGGTTTGGTATTGGCTTCGGTTGGCCGCACCTGTTGACGCGGATCCTGCAAGTCTCGCCTGAGGTGGATAAGGATATTGCCGGGGCGTCGATCACCACGGTACAACTGTTTGCGACCGCCTTTGGTGCTGCCCTGGCCGGGATGATTGCTAATCTGGCGGGGCTGAACGTACCGGGTGGATCGGCGGGGGCGGCCTCCGCGGCGCGCTGGTTGTTCCTGTTGTTCGCACTGGCACCGCTGCTGGCGGTGTTCAGCGCCTGGCGCTGTGCGGCGATCGCACCGCCGGTTGTTGAAGGCGAGCAGCGGGTACCAGATCCGTCGGTGTTATCGTCGTAGGAACGAAAGACCTCTCAACGAATTTTACTACCGGTTAAAAATCTGATTGACGAATCCCGTATTTGAGATTATTTCTCTTATATGGGATTTTTTTTGCATCAGAGACTAAAACATGGATAACGAATTGGAGAGCGCCGATCTCCGGCTGGCGCAACGGTTGTCTGATTTACGTCAGCAGCAGGGTTGGTCGCTGGAAGAGTTGGCGCAGCAAACCGGTATCAGCCGGGCGACGTTGTCGCGAGTCGAACGCACTGAAACCAGCCCGACCGCCTCACTGCTAAACAAGCTGTGCTCGGCTTATGGGCTGACCATGTCGCGGCTGCTGAGTGAGGTCGAGGACGAGCCGCCGGAGCTGCTGCATCGTGAACAGCAAACGGTGTGGGTTGATCGCACCAGCGGTTTTCATCGTCGTTCGGTCTCACCGCCTGCCGCCTTGTATAAGGCCGAGTTTATTGAATGCACCCTCGAGGCCGGGGCGGAGATTGCCTATGACGCGCCTTCGGTACATGCGCTTGAGCACCATCTGTGGCTGCTGGCAGGCCGGCTCGAACTGACGCTGGAGGCACGAACCTTCCAGCTTGAGCCGGGTGACTGCCTGCGTTATCGGCTGTTCGGCGCTTCAAAATTTCATGCCCCCGGCCCCGAGCCGGCCCACTATACCCTCGTTATCAGCAGGCCTTAATCATGATTGAGATACAGCAACTGAATGCAGAAGCGGCACACAACGCGGTCCCTGAACTGGCCGAAATGCTGCAAGCCAGCGTCGCCCAGGGCGCGAGCATTGGTTTTGTTATGCCGTTCAGTCTGGATCAGGCTCAGGCGTTCTGGCGTGGCCTGTTACCGGCGTTTGAGCGTGGGGAACGGTTGCTGTTGGTGGCATACGATGCCGGGCGGGTGGTTGGCACGGTACAATTGTTGCTGGCGATGCCGGACAACGGCCGCCACCGGGCGGAGGTGGTAAAGCTGATGGTGCACCCGGACGCTCGCCGCCGGGGCATCGCCCGTAGCTTGATGCTACAGGTGCAACAAAAGGCGGCTGAGCTTCAGCGGCATTTACTGGTGCTGGATACCCTGACCGGCGATACGGCGGAAGGCATGTATCGCCAAATGGGCTTTCAACTGGCCGGCAGCATTCCGCAATACGCCCTCGCCAGCAACGGCAGCGCGCTGGATGCCACCAGTTATATGTATAAGTTGCTGTAATTTTCCCCGTCGTCTTTCAAGCTGCAGCGTTGTTGGCTGCACTAGTTCACCCCAGTCACTTACTTGAGTAAGCTCCTGGGGATGAACGAGTTTGCCGCCTAGCTGCAACTCGAAATCCATAGGGTAATAGACTCAGTGAGGGCACTGACTGCAGCATCCATCTAATCCAACTACTGCCCGTTCCAGGCCTTGATGGCTTGCTGGCGTATCTGCAGTTTTTGCTCTGGCGTCAGCTTGTTATAGTCCTTCGCCATACCACTTTCCCAGTCGCCGTACAGCGGGTTCGGCAGCACGATGTATTCGGTGCCGAATTTGCTTTGGTTGTCGGCGACAAACGCCCGGCGCTGTGCGTTATCTTTGTGATAGGTCGCTGCGCCAAAGTCGTTCAGGTTGTCACCGGCGTAGACCACAATGTCGTAACCCGCGTTCTTGATGGCGTCGAAGCGTGGCTGCTTGTTGGAGGTGTCACCGCTAAGCAGCACGGTTTTTTCCGACATGCCGGTAAAGCCCAGTTTCTGCATATTGGCTACCGTAGCGGCGTATTCAGACAGCTTGCGGTTGGAAACGTAGAACATGGTGCCCTGATGGCTATTGACGTAACGGGCAAACTGCACGGCACCCGGCACTGCACCGGCTTGCTCCGCCTGTGACCATTTGGCCCAGGTGGCAGCGGCGAAAGGTTGGCCCTGCTGTGCTTGCCAGCCGGAGTACGGGCTGTTGTCGAGCAGGGTTTCGTCCAGATCAACCACTACCGCTTTCTTCTTGCCCGGGGTGGCCTTGGCCTGATCAAAGGCCAGTTTGGCACTGTTGAACGCCTGGTGTGACAACGCCTGATATTCGCCGGACTGCTGGAACCAGTTCAGTGCCAGCACTGACTGATCCGCCAGACGTTGCTGGGCTTGCAGATCGGTTTTTGGCGGCTGTGCACAGCCGGTCAGAGTCAGTAGCGCAATGCCAAACGCCGCGCCAAGGGCCACTGTCTGCCTGTTTTTTCCTGTCATAAAGGGATCGCTCTCTGGTTGTTATTGTGGTGTTTCTAAGTCCATCGTCATCTCAAACTGGCGTAATGGATCCTGTTGCCAGCCGAGCCGGTCGAAGAAGGGGGCGGCCACTTCGGGAACGTAGACGTTGGCCACCAGCGGTAACGGTGAAAACTTTGCCTGCAGCGCGGTCAACATCGCCCGGGCATGGCCCTGGCTGCGGTGCTGCGGTGGCACGTAAATCATGCGCAAAAAACACTTATCCGCACCGACCTGCACCACCGCATAGGCCTGATGCTGGCCAAAGGTAAAGGCGTAGGGTTTACCGGGCAGCTTGAAAAGCGATTCCGCGGCGATCAGCCAGGGCAGGCTAGTGGCACCTTCAGCCGTCAGGCGGTGGGAAACAAACAGCGGATCAATCTCTTGCAGCGGCACAATCTCGGCTGCGGCCTGCTCGCCGGCCTGATGGCCGGTCAGGGTTCCCACGATGCGCAGTCCGGCCTGATGGTACAGTGCAATCGCCGGGTCATTGCCTTCGATCACCTCCAGCGACAGTTGGCGATCGCCGCGTTCACGCGCGTCGGCAACAATTCGTTGCATCAGAGCCTTGCCCAACCCTTTACCGCGCATTTCCGGTCGGATAGACAACGCCGACACCCGGCTGTGTAAGCCGCGGCGGCTAATCAGCGCCAGTGCTACCGGTTGCTGTTGATGGGTGACGATAATGCTGTCATTCAGACTGAGATCTTCGGCACCGAAGCGGCGGGCGAAGGTGTCACCGTCAATAACGAAACGCACGATGTAGTTTTCAAAACAATGGCAGAGGATCTGTGCCAACTCGTCACTGTTGTAGCGCAGGGCGGAGTGGTATTCGAAGGGGGAAGTGTTTGGCATAGGTCATCCAGGTTGATTTGCGCAACATATAGATGTAGACCCGTTTGTTTTGTAAGGCAAGTTTCCTGGTGCGGTGATGAGGGGCAAGGGGAGAGGAAAATAAAAAAACCGGGCGTAGCCGCCCGGCGAAGTCACTCTGAGATCAAGTAGCCGAAGCTAAAGTTTGCAGTGGTGGTTATTCATCACATCAGAACTGGTAGGTCAGGGCGACAGCAATAACGTTGTCGTCTTTCAGACCCAGCTTATTATCGCCGTCGAGTTGGTTGATTTTATAATCGACATAGGTCGACATGTTCTTGTTGAAATAGTAGTAAGCGCCGACATCGATATATTTAACCAGGTCGGCATCGCCGATACCTTCAATATCCTTGCCTTTCTGCTGAACATAACCCAGCGATGGACGCAGACCGAAGTCGAACTGATATTGTGCAACCAATTCCAGACCTTCTGCTTTATTGGCAAAGCCGCTAACGGAGGTAGAATTGTTGTTGATGGTCGCAGTACCGGAAATAGGCGCGATATTACGGCTTTGCGAGTAGGTGGCCGCCAGATAAACGTCGTTATTGTCGTATTTCAGGCCGCCAGCCCAGATATCTGCTTTATCGCCCTTACCGAAGGTGCCTGCTTTTTGGCCGGCAGTACGGTTGGAAGAGGCGTAGGCAGCGCCAACGCTCAGACCGTCGATGATTTCATAGCTGGAAGACAGGCCCCAACCGTCGCCGTTCGCCTTGCTGTTGGCGCGACCGTCGTTTTCGTTCTTGCCCTGGTACTGTACCGCGAACTTCAGACCTTCAACCAGGCCGAAGAAGTCGTTGTTACGGTAGGTCGCCACGCCGTTGGTACGGCCATTCATAAAGTTGTCGGTCTTGACGTAAGCATCATCACCGAACTCTGGCAGCATATCCGTCCAGGCGCCGACGTCATAAATAATGCCGTAGTTGCGGCCGTAGTCGAAGGAACCGATATCTTTATATTTCAGACCGGCGAAGCCCAGACGAGTCTTGGTATCTTTCGCGCTGTCGGATTCAGAATGGTTAGCTGAAATCTGATATTCCCACTGGCCATAACCAGTCAGCATATCGTTAATTTGAGTAGCGCCTTTAAAACCGATACGCACATAGGTTTTGTCGCCATCATTACCGGCATCGTCAGAGAAATAGTGCAGTGCTTTTACGCGGCCGTAAAAATCAAGTTTGTTGCCGTCTTTATTGTAGATTTCTGCTGCCTGTGCTGTCTGCGCAATTAAAAGTGCCGGAATAATAACGGCCAGAAGATTACGTTTCATGATTTACCCTGCTTTATTCGATTGAAAGACGCTTATCATCAGTTGTACTGCTGTTTCACTGTGCCGCCCGTTTGTTTGCAGCGCAGGTTTTTTACCGTAGTTATGTGATCTATTTATGACAAAATATTCATTTCCATGTCGAACGATTAAAAAAGTTGCGGAAAGAGTGAATTTCTTCTCTGGATGACTGTCGGCTGTCATCGATACACCTCCGGGTATTGTGAGAAATCATGTGTGAGATTTATACATTGCGTCGCCTCGCGCGCCGTCCTCTGGAGCTAACCATCCTGTTTTTATGAATCTTTAGTGTTAAAAATCCCGATTTTCGCCTGCGGTGTTTGCGGGTAGCGTGGGGCTATCGGTAAATCGACAGGAGAAAATGATGCAACCTTCCCAACAGGCCGGCCAGCAGGCGTTCGGCGACATAGCCCCCAAACTGGCACAGCTCAGTGACAGCGTATTATTCGACGACGTCTGGCAGCGGCCGATACTCACCCCGCGTGAGCGCAGCCTGATCACCGTGGCGGCGCTGGTGGCGCTTAACCGCGTGGAGCAATTGCCGTTTCATCTGCAACTGGCCCAGCGCAATGGCGTGAACGTCGAACAGCTTGCCGAGGTGATCACTCATCTGGCGTTCTATGCCGGCTGGCCTGCGGCAGCCTCTGCCGTAACGCGTTTGCGCGAACTGAAACAGGAGTAGCCTCATGCCATTTAGCCGCATTGCTTTGCATCAGGGGAAATCTGCGCAATACCTGAAAACCCTGTCAGACAGCCTGCATCAGGCGCTGGTAGAAACCTTCAGCGTACCGCCGGCCGATAAATTCCAGGCCATCGATCAATATCGCCCGGGAGAGCTGATTTACGATCGTGACTATCTGGGCGGCCCGCGTTCGGCGGATTTTGTGCTGTTTTACATTACCGCTGGCCGTCCGCGCGATACCCTGACCAAACAGCGTTTTTATCAGCGGTTGGCGGAGCTGCTGGCGGAAAATCTGCAGTTACGGCCGCAAGATGTGATGGTGGTGATCACCACCACTCAGTTGGACGAGTGGTCGTTCAGTGCGGGTCGCGCCTCAATGATCGAAGGCCAGGCTGACGCGGCCGACGGTCTGTGGGACAATAGCGCCATCATTTCGTAACGATATAGAGTTGAATGGCGCTCTCCCCCGCAGTTAAAGATCAGATTGGCCAGTGGTACAAAGCCCTGCAGCAGCAAATACCGGATTTTATTTCCCGTGCACCGCAACGGCAGATGATCGCCGAAGTGGCGAAAACGCTGGCCGGTGATTATCCGCGCCATCTGGCGATCGAGGCACCGACCGGCGTAGGCAAAACCTTGTCATACCTGATCCCGGGGATCGCCGTTGGCCGCGCCGAGAGCAAACCTTTGGTGGTCAGCACCGCTAACGTGGCGCTGCAGGATCAGATCTACAGTAAGGATTTGCCGCTGCTGAAGAAGATCATTCCCGATCTGAAATTTACCGGTGCTTTTGGTCGCGGGCGTTATGTTTGCCCGCGTAACCTGGCGGCGCTGAGCACTGACGTCAGCGAGCAGGGCGACCTGATGCTGTTTCTGGGCGACGAACTGGCCCCTTCCAACGGGGAAGAACAGGCGCTGTGCCAAAAGCTGAGTAAAGCGCTCAGCCGCCATGAGTGGGACGGGCTGCGCGACCATTATCAGCTGTCGATTGATGATCCACTGTGGATCAAACTGAGCACCGATAAAGCCAACTGTCTGGGCCGTAACTGCCATTACATCCGTGAATGCCCGTTTTATATCGCCCGCAAAGAGATTGAGACCGCCGACGTGGTGGTGGCTAACCATGCGCTGGTGATGGCGGCGTTGGAAACCGAATCGGTGCTGCCCAACCCGAAAGAGCTACTGCTGGTGCTGGACGAAGGCCATCATCTGCCGGAAGTGGCGCGTGACGCACTGGAGATTGAGGGCGAAATCACCGCATTGTCGACTAACCTGCAGTTGGACATGATCGTGCGTCACGTTGAGCAGTGCATGACGCAATACCGACCTAAAAGTCCGCCGGGGTTGGCGAACGACGAACGTTTGAAAAACCATTGTGAAGAACTGCGCGAACTGATCCAGATTTTCGAGCATCAGGTCAGCGCTTATCTGCCGACTGACACCGTCATCGCCGAACACCGTTTTGAAATGGGCGAACTGCCGGCGGAAATGGTGGAAACCTGCGCGCGCTTGTTCAAACTGACCGACGCTTTGCGCGGGGTGGCAGAGTTTATCGTCAACGATCTCAGCGAACAGACCGGCAAGCACGACATTGTGCGTCTGCATCGTTCCATCATTCAGATGAGCCGTACCCTGGGGTATCTGGAGGCGATGAGCAAACTGTGGCGGCTGGCGGCGTTGGACAAGTCTTCCAATGCGCCGATCTCCAAATGGGTCACGCGCGACTTGCGCGATAACGTGACCCATCTGTATCTGCACTGCGTGGGGATCCGCGTCAGCGATCAATTGGAAAAGCTGCTGTGGCGCAAGGTGCCGCACGTAGTGATCACTTCGGCGACGCTGCGCTCGCTGAACAGCTTTGCGCGTCTGCAAGAAATGAGTGGGCTGAGTGAAAAGGCCGGCGATCGCTTCGAATCCCTGTCTTCGCCGTTCAATCACGTGGAGCAGGGCAAGATTGTCATTCCGAACATGCGCTTTGAGCCGGCGATGGCCAATGAGGCCGAACACCTGGAAGAGATGGCGCGCTTTTTCCGTGCCGAGCAGGCCAGCGGCAAGCACAAGGGCATGCTGATCTTGTTCAGCAGCCACCGGGCGATGCAGACCTTTCTCAGCTACGTCACCGATCTGCGCCTGATGCTGCTGGTACAGGGCGATCAACCGCGCTACCGGTTAGTGGAAGAGCACCGCAAACGGGTCGAGAAGGGCACCGCCAGCGTGTTGATCGGCCTGCAGTCGTTCGCCGAAGGGCTGGATCTGAAAGGTGAGCTGCTGACCCAGGTACATATCCACAAAATTGCCTTCCCGCCGATCGACAGCCCGGTGATCCTGACCGAGGGTGAATGGCTGAAGTCGCTGAAGCGCTATCCGTTTGAGGTACAGAGCCTGCCAAGCGCTTCGTTCAACCTGATCCAGCAAGTGGGCCGACTGATCCGCAGTAATGAATGCCACGGCGAGATCGTGATTTACGATCGCCGCCTGTTGACCAAAAGCTATGGGTCGCGCTTGCTGGCGGCGTTGCCGGTGTTTCCTATCGAACAGCGCGAAGTCCCTGAAGCAGACAAGGCGCACCTGGCCGCGGTCAAATCTGCCGCTGCGGCAGAGAAAAAAGACAAAAAGCGCAAGGATCCGTTCGCCCGTCGGCGTACGCGTTAATCAAAGCAGCGGCGGCAGGCGGCGCTTCACCGGCGTGGTTTTGACGATAGACGTGTTGCTTTGCGCGCACTCGGCCAGACGATCAAGGGTCTGGTCGAGTTGCTCCATCGAGTGCGCCACCAGACGCACGATAAAGCAGTCCTCGCCGGTCACCTTGTCACATTCAATTACCTCTGGGGTCGCCTGGATCATCTGTTCAACCTTCTTCAGCATGCCCGGCAGCGGTTTGATGCGCACCAGCGACTGAAAAGCGTAGCCCAACGCCTGCAAATCGACGTTCAGGGTGTAGCCCCGGATCACACCACTTTCTTCCAGCCGCCGCAGCCGTTCCGAAGTGCTGGGTGACGACAGTCCGGCGCTGGCGCTGAGGGTTTTCAGCGACACCCGTGCATCCTCGGCCAGCAGGGTCAGGATCTGGCGATCGATATCATCCATACAACCTCCATTAGGTTATTTATGTTTTATGCCTTCGATAAAAAGGCAGTTAAGCATAATGGCCTTTTTTATGCCATGGAAACCGGCGCGGGAAAGCCGCAAGATAAGCGTATTGGGCTACCCTGAGGAAACAACCATGAATGCAGAGATAAAACGCGGCTCGCTGGAGATGATCGCCGCGATGCTGATTTCCGGCACCATTGGCTGGTTTGTGCTGATGTCCGGCCAGCCGGTGATTAACGTGGTGTTCTGGCGTTGTGCGATAGGCGCGTTGGTGCTGCTGGCAATCTGCGCGGCGCTGGGCCAACTGCGACGTGATATTTTGACGCGCACTACGCTGCTGGTGGCGATTGCCGGTGGCGTCGCGCTGGTGATCAACTGGCTGCTGCTGTTTGCCGCTTATTCTTATGCGTCGATCTCCATCGCTACCGCGGTGTACAACACTCAGCCGTTTATGCTGGTGGCGCTGGGTGCGGTGTTTCTCGGTGAGAAACTGACCGCCCGCAAACTGCTGTGGTTGGTGCTGGCATTTGTCGGCATGATGCTGGTGGTATTGGCGCAGCCGAAACAGGCGGGCGGACAGAATAACTACCTGATGGGTATTCTGCTGGCGTTGGGGGCGGCGTTTTTCTATGCCCTGATGGCGCTGGCCGCCAAACGACTGAAAGGGACGCCGCCGCACCTGATTGCGCTGATCCAGGTCACGGTCGGCGTGGTGATGCTGCTACCGCTGGTGGATTTCCATGCCTCGGCCAGTGCCGGACAGTGGGGCATGTTGGTGACGGTCGGGGTATTACACACCGGGATCATGTACGTATTGCTGTATGGCGCGATCCAAAAGTTGCCGACCAACCTTATCGGCTCACTGTCCTTTATTTATCCGATTGCCGCCATGCTGGTGGATCGGCTGGCATTTGGTCATCGGTTGGTGGCGCTGCAGTTTGCCGGCGCGGCTATCATCCTGCTGGCGGCCGCGGGCATGAACCTGCTGGGTGAGCGCCGGGTTCGGCTAACGGCTGCGCCAGGCGGCAAGCAGGCCCCCGAACAGTGACAGAGCTGACAAACGGCGGCGGTAGATCTATGATAAAACCTGTTTCCCGCCACGCGGTACCAGGTGATTTATGGTTGATGCTTCCACACTTTTGCTGTTTTCCGGCGCCTGCCTGGCGCTGACGGTGACTCCCGGCCCGGATATGTTGCTGATCGCTTCACGCAGCGTCAGTCAGGGCCGACGCGCGGGTTTCGCGTCACTGGCGGGGATCCAGCTTGGCACCTATTGCCACGCCCTGGCGGCGGCGTTAGGCCTGTCGCAACTGTTCGTCGCGGTGCCGCTGGCCTATGACGCGGTGCGCATGTTGGGGGCAGCCTATTTGCTGTATCTGGCCTGGAAAACGCTGCGAACCGGCAGCAGTTTGCAGGCTTCTGCTGGGTTAGCGGCAGTACCGGCCATGCGGATTTTTCGACAGGGGCTGTTCACCAACATCCTCAATCCCAAAATGGCGCTGTTCGTTCTGGCATTGTTCCCGCAGTTTATCGATCCGCAGGCCGGTTCGTTGGTGGTGCAGATGCTGTTACTGGCGACGGTGCTGAATCTGGTGGGGCTGCTGATTAACGGCGGGTTGATCATGGCGGTCAGCAGCATGAAAAGCCGTTTCGTCGGCCGCCGCTTCAGCGCGCGCTGGCCGAACTACCTGCTGAGTGGCGTATTCGCCGGGCTGGCCTGCAAGCTGATTTTTGACAGCCGTAAATAGCCTTACGCCTGCAGTAATGCCTCAAACGCCGCGCTGGCCGGGCATTGCGCCAGCGCGCTGTACATCACCAGTCGCAAATGATTTTCCTCATCGACAATGAACGACGCATGTTCGAACGTCACCTGGCCGGCACCCGGCACCGTGAAAGTACGCTGCCCCTGGCAGAGGCCGTGAATATCATGCTGCTGCCACAGCTGGCGGAACTGCGGTGATACCTGTTCCAGCGTCTGAACCCGTTGCTGCATGGTGGCGTCTTCCGGTGCGCGGGCATAGTCGCGGCGAAAGCTGGCCAGGATTTGCGGCGCTTGCGCCTGCCACTCCATCAGCCGCTGGTTGAGCTGTGGATCGGCGAACAGCATCCACAGCATGTTGCGTTGTTGCGCCGGGCGATCTCCGATGGCAAACAGCCGATCCGCCGCCGGGTTCCAGGCGATGATGTCCCAGCTCAGGTTCATGACGTAAGCCGGGCGCAGTTTCAGGTCGTCCAGCAGGCGGCGTACCAGCGGCGATACCTGACACCATTGATGGCCTACCGGCACCGGCGGCCGCTGATGCGCCAGCAAAAACAGATGGTAGCGCCCGGTGGCATCCAGCTTCAGCACCCGCGCCAGGTTTTCCAGAAAATCCACCGAGGCGTTGATCTCCCGCCCTTGTTCCAGCCAGGTGTACCAGGTAAGGCCGACCCCCGCCAGTGCGGCCACCTCTTCGCGCCGCAGCCCCGGCGTCCGGCGTCGGGTACCACTCGGCAAGCCGACGGCCTGCGGCGATAATTTCTCCCGCTTTTGACGCAGAAAATCCGCCAGATCCTGACGGGTTCGATTGAGGGTGCGCGGTGGCATAGTGGCTGTCCTGTTGCTGTTAGTAATAGTATAACTGGCTATATAGTAACAGTTTATGACATGTTCCATACTGTCGCCATCTCAATCTTTGGAGGCATTTATGGAACAGTCATTAGCGGAGAACGATCGTCGTCTGCCTGGGTTACCGGTGTTGTTGCTGGGCGGTTTTGTGACGGTGTTTGACCTGTTTGTGGTGAACGTGGCCGCCCCGGTGATCCAGCAGCAGTTCGCCGCCGACTTTGCCGGCATCGGGCTGATTATTGCCGGTTATGAGTTGGCATTCGGTGTGTTACTGATTGCCGGTGGGCGGCTGGGCGATCGCTTTGGTCGCCGTCGCATGTTTAGCCTTGGCATGTTGGGCTTTACGCTGACGTCGGCGCTGTGCGGTATGGCGACCTCCCTCAGCATGCTGATCGTGGCGCGTTTTCTGCAAGGGGCAACGGCGGCGTTGCTGTTCCCGCAAATCTATGCGCTGTTGCGCGTGCTTTACAGTGAGCACCAGCGGCGGCGCGCCTTTGCCTGGCTGGGCATGACGCTGGGGCTGGCGGCCATTGTCGGTCAGATCTTCGGTGGCTTTATTATTGAAGCCGATATTTTCGGCAGCGGCTGGCGGATGATTTTCCTGATCAATCTGCCGGTGGGTGCGCTGGCGATGCTGGCGGCGCGGCGCATTCCCGAGTCACGCCTTGAACAGGCACAGCGGCTGGACGGCGTTGGCCTGCTGTTGGCGGCCAGCGGGTTGCTGCTGTTGCTGGTTCCGTTGCTGGAAGGGCCGTCACGCGGCTGGCCCTGGTGGGTATTGCCTGCGCTGGCGCTGAGCGTGGCGGTGCTGTGGGGCTTTATTCGCTGGGAACGCCGACTGGCGCTGGGTGCCGGAGACGCAGTGCTCGATCCGGCGTTGCTGCGGCAGGGGAGTTTCGCCCCAGGCGTGGCGGTGGTGCTGGCGATTTACTCGACCGCTTCTTCGTTCTTCCTGTGTTTTGCCCTGCTGCTACAGGCAGGCCTTGGCCTGACGCCGTTTCAGGCCGGCAGCCTGTTTGCCCCCGCCAGCGTGGCTTTTATGCTGGCTTCATTTTTGGCACCGATGTTGGCGCAGCGTTGGGGCAATGGCGTGTTGGCACTTGGCGTGGTGATTTACGCCGCGGGGATGGCCCTGCTGGTGGCACAGGTATTGTGGGGGGCGGCGCTGGTGCAGCCACTGTGGTTGTTGCCGGGGCTGGTGATCCTCGGCTTTGGCCAGGCACTGAGCATGACGCCGTTGCTTAATCTGGTGCTCGGACTGGCAAAACAGCAGCAGGCGGGGATGGCCGCCGGGGTGATTTCCACCGTGCAGCAGGTCGGCGGCGCCCTGGGGATTGCCGCCAGCGGTGCATTTTTTGTCCCCTTGCTGGCAGGCGGCGCAGGTGCTGAACGCTATGGGCAGGCGTTTGCCGGGGCAATGGTTTACAACCTGCTGGCGATGGTTGTCGCCTTTGTGCTGCTGAGGTGGATCATTCAACAACAGCGCAAAGTGGCTCTTCAGTAAACCGCGGGTGAGTGTTATTGCTATTTCATCTCCCCGATTACGCTAAAGGACGCTCAACGCCATGTATCAACCCGCTTCATTTCGTGATGACTGCCTGGAAAGCCAAATTGCGCTGGTTCGTGCCCACCCGCTGGGCATGTTAATCAGCCAGGGTGAGCAGGGCCTGGTAGCCGACCCGCTGCCGTTTTTGATTGACGCCGATGAGCAGGGAAACGTGGTGCTGCGGGCGCACCTGTCCCGCGCCAATCCCCACTGGACGTTGTTACAGAAGGTGCAGGAATGCCTGGTGATATTTCAGGGGCCAGAGGGATATATCTCGCCCGGCTGGTATGAAACCAAGCGTCAGACCGGCAAGGTGGTGCCGACCTGGAATTACAGCGTGGTGCAACTGCACGGCGTGCCCAGGGTAACGGAGGACGCGGGCTGGTTGCGGCAACAGCTGGAAGGATTGACAGCATTGCAGGAAGGACGTCAGCCTGAACCCTGGCGTATCGACGACGCCCCGGCCCATTACATTGCTGCGCAAATCAAGGGCATTGTCGGCATCGAGATCGCCGTGACTCGCCGTGAAGGCAAAGGGAAGATGAGCCAGAACCGCAGCGCCGAAGACGTTGACGGGGTGATCGCCGGGCTGCGTGCCGGTGATGCAGATCAGCAACGACTGGCGGATGAGGTTGAGCGGCGGCGTGGATAAGGTATGCTGAACCCAGACTGAATCAGGGGAACGCAGACGATGGATTACACCAAAATTATCAAAGAAATAGGCCGTGGCAAGAACCATGCGCGCGATCTGGACCGGGAAACCGCCTTCCAGCTCTATCAAAAGATGCTGGCCGGTGAAGTGGGCGAGCTGGAACTGGGTGGCATCCTGATTGCCATGCGCATCAAAGGGGAAGCCGAAGAGGAAATGCTCGGTTTTTACCAGGCGATGCAGCAGCAGGTGATGTGTCTGCAGGCACCACAAGGGCGGCCGATGCCGGTGGTGTTGCCGAGCTATAACGGTGCGCGCAAACAGGCGAACCTGACGCCTCTGTTGGCACTGTTGCTCAAGCGTGTCGGTCTGCCGGTCGTGGTGCATGGCGTGTTGGATGACAGCACCCGCGTCACCAGTGCCGAAACCTTCCAGGCGTTGGGCCTGCCCTGGTCGCAAGACGCCGCCGATGCCCAGCAGCGTCTGGATCAGGGTGAAGCGGTGTTTATCCCGATTTCGGCCTTGTCTGCACCTCTGGATCGTCAGCTTGGCATGCGCTGGCGCATGGGGGTGCGCAACAGTGCCCATACGTTGGCCAAACTGGCCACGCCGTTTACCGGGCAGGATGTGCTGCGTATCGCCAGCGTGTCGCATCCGGAATACGTTGGCCGGGTGGCCTCGTTTTTCCGCCAGATCGGCGCCCGTGGGTTGTTGATGCACGGCACCGAAGGCGAGGCCTACGCCAATCCGCAGCGTTGCCCGCAGATCCATTACATCGTTAACGGCGAGCAGCAGGTGCTGCTGGAGCGGCCGGGGCAGGATGAAGTGCCTGATCTGCCGGCAGCAAAAGATGCCGAAACCACCGCACGCTGGACCGAACGTTGTCTGGCGGGGGAAGTGGCAATCCCACTGGCGATCCAGCGCCAGATTGCCTGCTGTTTGCTGGCTACCGGTGAAGTCGGCAGCCTGGAGCAGGGACTGGAGCGTTTACGCAGCGCGTAAATCCCATCGTCTATACTGGAATACTTCGCGAATCGGCTGAAAGGATGGTTATGCAACAGGCTCTCGATTACTTCAATCAATTGAATCAGGATTACCTTGAGGTTCACCGCACCAAAGAAGATCTGTTCTGGCAGAACTATATGGGCACTGGCGGTGACGATGTTTCTGCACGCTTCTCGGCGGCGGAAAGCGCCTATAAACGCTTTATCGCTGAGCCGCGTCGATTGGCGGAGATCCGTCAGTTGCTCGCCGGGCTGGAGGTCCTGCCACAGGATGCGCAGCGCGACGCCTTGCAACACGGGCTGAACGGCTGGCTGCGTTTCTTTGACTGTAACGCCATTGAAGATGCCGAGGCCCAGACGCTGCTGGATCACATCATCAGCGCCGAAGCGGACCTTTATACCCGGCGCAAGGCCAACCCGGTCAGCCATTTGAATGCCACCGGGCAACGGGTGAACGCCTCGCTCGGCGAGCTGTTGACCAATCAGGCCACCAATGAAAATGAAGACTATCGCCGTAGTTCGCAGGAGGCGTTGCGTGAGCTGGAACAGTGGCTGCTGCATAACGGCCTGCCGGAGCTGATTGGCCTGCGCAACCGCTTTGCGCGCCAGATGGGCTTTCGCAACTATTTCGACTACAAGGTGAACAAAACCGAGCGCATGACGCCGGAACAGCTGTTTGCCATTCTGGATCGCTTCGAACAGCAAACCCGTGAAGCCAACTCACGCAGCCTGCAGCAGTTGGCAGCGCAAAAGGGCGAACAGGCACTGGAGCCCTGGAACCTGCGCTTTGCCAGCGCCGGTGACGTGACCCGCCAACTGGATCCTTACTTCCCGTTCGCCCAGTCGCTTGAGCGTTGGATCAACAGCTTCAAACGACTGCACATCGGTTTTCGCGGTGCGCAGATGGATCTCGATCTGTTGGTGCGTGAGGGCAAGTATGAAAATGGCTTTATGCATGGGCCGGTACCGCCGTTTATCCAGCAGGGGAAATGGCTGCCGGCACGGATTAACTTTACCAGTCTGGCGCAGCCGGATCAGGTGGGCAGTGGCGCTCAGGGGTTGAATACGCTGTTCCACGAGGGCGGTCACGCCGCTCACTTCGCCAATATCTGCCAGAATGCCCCCTGTTTCTCGCAGGAGTTCCCGCCGACGTCTATGGCCTATGCCGAAACCCAGTCGATGTTCTGCGACAGCCTGCTGGACGACGCCGATTGGCTGAAACGCTATGCGAAAAACGCCGCCGGCGAGCCGGTACCGGATGCGCTGATTGAGGCCAGCATTGCTGCGCGTCAGCCGATGCGTGCGTTCAACGAGCGCCATATTCTGCTGGTGCCGTACTTTGAATGGGCGTTATATCAGTGGGATGAACAGCAGTGCACGCCGGAGGCGATTACCGCGCTGGCGCGTGAGGTTGAGCACAAAATACTGGGCATCAGCGGCAGCCCGCGTCCGACGCTGGCGATCCCGCATTTGTTGTCGCTGGAGTCGGCCTGTTCCTATCAGGGCTATCTGTTGGCGCTGATGGCGGTCGAACAGACGCGTCACTTCTTCTTGCAGCGTGACGGTTACCTCACCGATAA
Source organism: Serratia myotis (assembly GCF_027474885.1). Classification (NCBI taxonomy): domain Bacteria; kingdom Pseudomonadati; phylum Pseudomonadota; class Gammaproteobacteria; order Enterobacterales; family Yersiniaceae; genus Serratia; species Serratia myotis. The sequence continues at coordinate 1,568,948 of NZ_CP099707.1, forward strand.
CCCGGCGATTGGCCCGGACCTGGCGCGCCACTACTGGCTGCCGGGTAACGGTGTCAGCCACGATGAGACGCTACGCAGCCTGACCGGCGAAGGCTTTAATCCGGACTATCTGGCGCAGGCCTGTAACCAGACGGTGGCACAGGCGTGGCAGGATGCGCAGCAGACCATCGCGGCTGCGGCTGCCCGGCCTCAACCGGCGGCGGACTTTGACCTGGCGGCGCATATCCGCGTGGTGGATGGCGAGCAGGTGCTGGCGGATAACGCCGAAGGTGACGAAAAGATGTGTCGTGATTTCGCTGCGGCGATTAACGCACGTCTGGTCTGAATCCCATGAGAAAAGCCCGCCAATAACGCGTATCAGCGGGCTTTTTATCAAAAATATGAGGTCACTCAGCGCTTTTGCGCATCCGGCCGGGTCAGATCGAAACGGTGCAGTTCCGAGATGCCATAGTAAGCGGTCGGGCCCCCTGCACGCAGAATAGGCTCGGCGGCGGCGGTTTGATAGACGCCATGTTCGTCCAGCAGTGCGGGATCGATATGCACCGCCACCACTTCCCCCAGTATCAGCCAGGTTTCCACTTTTTCGCCGCCGGCACTTTGCAACTGAATGCATTGCGACAGGCGACATTCAAAGTTCACCGGGCTTTCCGCTACGCGTTCGGCCTTCACCCGACGGCTGGGTAATGGTGTCACACCGGCAAAAGCGAATTCATCTTCCCCGCGTGCCAGGCTGGCGGAGCTGTTATTCATGGCATCGGCCAATGGGCGAGTCGCCAGGTTCCAGACAAACTCCCCGGTCTCGACGATGTTCGCCACGCTGTCTTTCCAGCCGGTGCTGGCGAAGCCGATGATCGGTGGGCGGTAATTGAAGCAGTTGAAAAAGCTGTAGGGTGCCAGGTTGCGCTGGCCAGTGACGCTGACCGATGAGATCCAACCGATGGGGCGCGGGCCGACGATGGCGTTTAGCGGATCATGCGGCAAACCATGCCCTGCGGCGGGTTCATAGTAATAACGGGACTCACTGCTCATAGGTGACCTGAGATAGGGAAACAGAGCTTTTATTCTGACGCGTTTCCCGTCGTCTGCAAGTTTGCCGCTGCTTTATGGTATCTTACGCGCCAGAAATACCTTTAAGAGAGCCCGTCACGGTGGAAAAAAAGAAAAGCTTCCCGCAGCAGAAAAGCGGACTGCACCCGCGTAACCGTCATCGCTCACGCTATGATTTCCCGGCGCTGATCGCCAGTTGCCCGGGGCTGGAGCCGTTCGTCAAGCCGAACGCCTGGGGCGATATCTCGGTCGATTTTGCCGATCCGGCGGCGGTTAAAATGCTCAACCGTGCGTTGCTGCAACATTTTTATGGTATCGAGCATTGGGACATTCCTGCCGATTACCTGTGCCCGCCGATCCCTGGGCGCTCCGATTACCTGCACCATTTGGCTGACCTGCTGGCGACCAGCAACGACGGTGAGATCCCGCGCGGTAAAGGCGTGGCGATCCTCGATGTAGGCATTGGTGCCAACTGCATTTATCCGATCATTGGCCTGCGCGAGTACGGCTGGCGTTTTACCGGTTCGGAGATTGACCCGGTATCGCTTAATTCGGCCAAAATGATCGTCGAAATGAACCCGACGTTGAGAAACAGCGTGCGTCTGCGCCTGCAAAAACAGCCGGAGTTTATCTTTAACGGCATTATCGGTGTGGCTGAGAAGTTTGATGCCACGCTGTGTAACCCGCCATTCCACGGTTCCGAACAGGAATCGCAGGCCAGCACCCGTCGCAAACTGCACAAGCTGGGCAAAGGCGAAGTGGCCGACAAGCCGGTACAGAATTTCGGTGGCAAAAATAACGAGCTTTGGTGTGAAGGTGGCGAAGAAGCCTTTGTGCGTAAAATGGTAGAGGAAAGCGTCAGCAAGGCGCAGAACTGCCTGTGGTTCACCTCGCTGATTTCCAAACACACTACTTTGCCATCGATTTATCACGCGCTGAAGCTGGCGGGTGCGGCCGAAGTGCGTACCATTGAGATGGCGCAGGGGCAAAAGATCAGCCGTTTCGTTGCCTGGACCTTCCATGACGCAGAACAGCAGGCCGCCTGGGCGGCAGAACGTTGGCGTTAATTCCCCAGATGCCGGTTATTTAACCGGCATCAATAATACTTTGCGTTTTCCTTTCAATTTCTTCAACTTGCGTTATTCTCAATGCAGTTACCAATAATAAAAATCCCGATTTAATTATTTATTTAAAAAATAATAGTCACCTTGCTAAATTGATATATTTACCCCGGTTAGCGTTATCTGTCTGGAGAATAAGGCCTGCCCGTTTCTCCGGCTGATGCGCGCCTGCGTGTGGGCGCGGCGTGCAGAAAAATAAAATGAAAAGCATTTGTTCGCTAAATCATCTGCCAGAAGGATCTTCACCCTATGCTGTTACGATTCAGTCAGTTAAATACCCACACCCGCGCGGAGCTAAACGCGATAGAAAATGCCGTTGCCATGATTGTCTTTAATCCGGATGGTACCGTGCTGCGCGTCAACGACTTATTTCTGCAGACCATGAAATTCCAGCGTCAGGAAGTGCTCGGCCAGCATCACCGTATTTTTTGCGATCCGCAATACGCCGAGAGTACGGCGTATCGTAAACACTGGGATATGCTAAATCATGGCAAACCTATCACCGACAATATAAAACGGATTCGCAAAGACGGTGAAACCGTATGGTTGCAGGGGACCTATACCCCGGTTTTGAACAAGCAGGGGCGGGTGGTGGAGATCGTCAAGATCGCCAGCGTGGTGACAGAGCGTATTACCCAGGCGCAGGAACATCAGAGTTTATTGGCCGCGCTAAATAGATCCATGGCGATGATCACTTTCAACGCACAGGGAAAGATCCTCGATGCTAATGACAATATGTTGAATTTAATGGGCTATCGGCTGGAGGAAGCGCGCGGGCAGTCGCATGCAGTGCTTTGCCCGCCGGATTTTGCCGCCTCCGACGATTATCGCCAACACTGGCAGCGTCTTGCGCGTGGCGAATTTATCACCGGGCGCTTTGAACGCGTAAACCGTCGCAGGGAACGGGTCTGGCTGGAAGCCAGCTATAACCCGATCCTCGACGAGGAAGGGCGGTTGGTGAAAGTGGTGAAGATCGCTCAGGACATCACCCAATTGATGATTCAGCAACAGCACGAGGAAGAGATGGTACGTAATGCGCATCATCTTTCCCTGGATACCGACCGGACCGCTGCGCAGGGGGCGGTGATCGTGCAGCAGGCGGTGGCCGGCATGCAGCAGGTGGAAGCGGCTGCGCGGGATACTTCGGCGGTGGTTAGCGAACTGGGTAACGGCTCGCAACAGATAGGCACCATGGTGGAGGCGATCCGTAAAATTGCCGCCCAGACCAATCTGCTGGCAATTAATGCCTCTATCGAGGCGGCACATGCGGGGGAGCACGGGCGAGGGTTTGCCGTGGTCGCTAACGAGGTGCGTACTCTGGCAGAGCAGTCTCGTCAGGCGGCAACCGAAATTGAGCGCATCACCAAAGCGATTCAACAGGGCGTGACGGCGGCGATTGCCGGAATGGCGGTGTGCGTGGAACAGGCGGGTGGCGGCGTAGCACTGACGCATGATGCCGGGGAAGTGATCAATCAGGTGAATGTTGGCATGCAGGATGTGGTCAGGCTGATGCAGACATTTGCTTCGGTGAAACAGACCGAGGCACTGCACTGAGACTTGTGACGCTAACCCCTGCCGGGGCTAGCGTCTTTTTTCACTCAGCTTGTTTGGTTGCCGACTCTTGCGAGCCCGGAGCATATGAAAGCTGCATGGCCTGCTGTGGCATGGCGATATCGGCCTGGTCAAAATGCATTTTTACCAGACGGTCGAGCGCATACTGCACCACCCATTGTTTCAGCGCCTGGGTACGCACGGTCACCCGGGTGGTGAAGGAACGGTCACCCAGTGCCACCACGCCATTGAATACCGGTTCACCCACCAGGAAGTGTTTCACCTGCTCGTCCTGTTTCAGCGCGTCTACCGCCTGATGCAGTACCTCATGAACATGGTCTATGTCTTCATCACGGCTCACGCTGTAGTTGGCGCGATATACGCCAAATTCGCGGGCATAGTTGGCCAGCGTAGTGATAGAAGAGAAGGGAACGATGTGATACACGCCGTAGTCGTCCCGCAGGCCGATTGAACGGATGGTCATGCGTTCCACCGTGCCGGTAATGCCGCTGACGGTGACATATTCGCCGGTATTCATGCCGTTCTCGAACTGGATGAAGACGCCGGTGATCACGTCTTTCACCAGCGTTTGCGCACCAAAGCTGATGGCCAGGCCCAGAGCCCCGGCACCGGCCAACAGGGGCGCAATGTTAATCCCTACCTGTGACAGCACAATCATGATGGTAATGGTACTGATCACGATGGCCAGCACGTTGCGAAACAGCGTCAGCAAGGTGCGTTCACGCGCGCTTGGGCGGATGCCATTGCTCAGTTCCAACGCCAGCCGGTGTTCGATAATGCTGGCCATCAGCGTCCAGCTGAAGACGGCGACCACCATAATCAGCAGGATATGTACCAGCCCACCAATGATTTTTTCGCCGTTCTCGCTACCGGCCCACTGATACAGATTGATCAGGTGCCAGGCGTCAAACAACAGCAGTGTTACCGCCAGCACCACCATCACCCGCAGTATCTTCAAGCCATTGGGGATATAAGAATTAATGCGCCGCTCCAGCATCGGGTAGCGCCGGTTGACGTCATCCGGCAGTGAAATGCGACGGAAAATCCAACGGGTCAGCATGCCGGAAAGCAAAGCACCGACGCCGATAACCACCAGACTTTTCACCGTTGCGGTCATCATAAAGCGCAGGCTGTTACCGATATCAAACTGTGACAGCGCAAATAACACCAGGAAATAAGCGATTGCCAGCAGGTGCCAGACATGGCCCAGCCCACGCAGAATGATGCTGAAGAATGCCATGGATCGTTCTGCCAGCAGGTTAATCTGTTGTTGTATCGGTTTGCGGTTACGCAGGATCAGCGCCACTGCATATAGCGTCAGCGCCAGCATGATCGCCAGGTTAGCCGCTGCTGCTGCCGGATAGCTGATTTGTGTCGCGACCACCGGCACCACCACCATCAGGCCGTAACCAATCAGGCCGCTAAGCCAGGCGAGGCGTTTGTTCCAGTAATGGGCGCTGGCATCGCTAAATGCAAAGGGACGCAGATAATCAAAGTCAGGCGAAAAAATCAGTCGCAGCACGGCTTTGAAGAATTCGATAACCGCGAAGGCGCTGAGAAACAGAGTTTGCAAGCGCAGGATGGTCGCGCTGTCGGCATTAACATGGCGGGCAAACAGGTTACCCGCAGCCAGTGCCAGTACCAGTACCAGCAGATCGACGGCGAAGGCCCCGAGGATTGCCGTTGGCAGCTTATACCACGGCCCCTGCTGCAGTTTGGCGTTGTGGCCCCAGCTACCCATCCGCTTGTACAGCGGGCGGATCAGCCGTCGGATCAGATGGAACAGGGCGAAGGTGGCCGCGACCGTCAGCAGAAAATAACCCAAGGCTCGGAAAAAACTGTCGGGATTAAAGGTGCGTTTGGGTCCGGAGTCGATCAGCTTTTGCAGCGAGTTTAACCGCTGGTTGACCGTGCTGATGCCCCCTTGCGCCAAACTGCTCAGGTTGTCGCTCAGCGACTCGGGCGTTTCTGACGCGGCGGGTTTCGTCTGGGTCTTGGGCGATTCATCTGCCGCCTGTCTGAGGTGGTCGATCAGCGTGGCGCGGGCTTTGTCGTCCTGCAGAATATCTGCCAGTGCGGTGTAGGAAGCCTTTTGCTGCTCGGTCTGGTCGCTAGCCGCGGTATTCTGCGCGGGTTGCGCCATCGCCAACGGGGAAGCGGTGCAGGTGACCAGCAGCAGTAGCAGGGGGAACCAACGTTCTCGCAGATGAGAACCGAATCGGGAGCATGCGGTTGCGGGCATTTATCCTCTCTTGGGGCTCTGTAAATCGGCGGATTGATACAAATGTTAATAAAAACAAGCAATATAGTAGGAAATGATACGAGGCGGGGAGTGGGAACGCGTGCTAAATAGAAACGGCGGGCGCAGAGTACGCCCGCCGTTGAACAGGATAAATCAGGAAACGTGCTGCAGGAACTCTTTCAAACGTGGGCTTGGCGGGTTGTTGATCAACTCATGAGGATTGCCGTCTTCCGCAATCCGTCCCTTATCGATAAAGATCAGACGTGACGCCACTTTTTCGGCAAAGCCGACTTCGTGGGTGACAATCACCATGGTCATGCCTTCTTCCGCCAGATCCTGCATCACCTTCAGCACTTCATGGCGCAGTTCCGGGTCAAGTGCGGAGGTCGGTTCATCGAACAGCATCATTTTCGGCTTCACCGCCAGCGCTCGGGCGATAGCCACACGCTGCTGTTGGCCGCCGGAAAGCTCTGAAGGATAGTGGTGCGCACGCTCAGCCAGGCCCACTTTGGCCAGCAGGTCACGTGCCAGCTTTTCCGCATCCGACTTTTTCAGTCCACGCACGCGAATGGGCCCAAAGGCGACGTTTTCCAGCGCGGTCAGGTGTGGGAACAGGTAGAACTGTTGGAACACCATGCCAGCTTCCTGACGGATCAGCCGATCGTCAACCTTGGGATCGTTAGCTTTCAGCCCGTCGACGATCAGATCGCCGCTGGTGATCTCTTCCAGCTTGTTGATGCAGCGCAGCAGTGTGGATTTGCCGGAGCCGGAAGGCCCGATAATCACTACCACTTCACCCTGGTTAATTTTCAGGTCGATATTGTGCAGCACCTGGGTTTGCCCAAAATGCTTGGAGACGTTTTTAAATTCAATCACAGGATTTTCATCCTTCTTTCCAGACGACGCAGCACGAAGCTCAGCACCAGAGTAATAATCAGATAAATAACCGCCACGGCGCTCCAGATTTCCAGCGCGCGGAAGTTACCGGCAATAATCTCCTGGCCCTGACGGGTCAGTTCCGCCACGCCGATCACGATAAACAGCGAGGTGTCTTTAATGCTGATGATCCACTGGTTACCCAGCGGTGGCAGCATGCGGCGCAGCGCCAACGGCATGATGACATAGCGGATGGTTTCGCGGCGTGACAGGCCCAGTGCCAGGCCTGCTTCACGGAAACCGCTATGAATTGACAGCACGGCGCCACGGGTAATTTCCGCAATATAGGCACCGGAGTTGATCATAATGGTGACCACCGCTGCGCTGAACGGGTCAATGCGTAAATCGTTGAACGCCATCGGCAGGGCGAAGTAGATAAACATCACCTGTACCACGATCGGCGTGCCACGGATAACTTCAATGAATACCAGAGCCACGTGGTTGGCAATCCAACCGCCGTAGGTTCGGGCAAAGCCGGCCACCAGGCCAATGATCAGGCCGCCAATCAGACCGAGGACCGAAATCCATAGGGTCATTTTGGCGCCTTCTAACAGGATGGGGATGGCGGGCCAGATGGCGCTCCAGTCGAACTGCATGGTGTTTTCTCCCGGTGATCCCAAACGTGGGAATCAGATACAACAAAGCGCAGGGGCTAAGACACCACCCCTGTGCTCAAGTGAATCAGTGACTGACTTCATCCGTTATTTAGGTTCGGTACCGAACCATTTTTTGTAGATTTCGTTGTAGGTGCCGTTGTCGCGCAGCGTTTTCAGCGCGCCATTGACCTTCACGCGCAGCTCGTCACTGCCTTTAGGGAAGGCGATGCCGTATTGCTGGGCTTCCAGTGATTCACCGACGGTTTTGAATTTGCCGGCGCCGGCAGTCTTGATGAAGTACAAGATATTTGGCGTGTCGTGCAGTACCGCGTCAGCGCGCTTGGTGCCCAGTTCCATATAGGCGTTATCGATGTTCGGGAACTGACGCAGGTCTTTGGTTTTGATGTGTTGTTTGGCGTAATCAACGGAACCGGTGCCGCTCTTCACCGCCACCACTTTACCGTTCAGGTCGTCAATGCCCTTGATGCTGTTGTCATTGGCATTCACCATCACCAGCAGGCCGCTTTTGTAGTAGCCGTCGGAGAACTCGATGGCCTTTTTACGTTCTTCGGTAATGGTAATACCGGCCAGCGCCAGATCGATGTTTTTGGTTTGCAGTGCCGGGATGATACCGCTGAAGTCCATTGGTTTCAGGGTGTAATCCAGTTTCAGTTCTTTGGCGATAGCGGCCCACAGGTCGATATCGAAGCCGACATATTTATCGCCTTGCTTGAACTCAAAAGGAACGAATGCGGTGTCGGTGGCGACGACCAGTTTGTCTGCTGCGTGGGAGCTTACGGCAAAGGCCAACGAAAGTGCGGCCAGGGAGACTTTAAAAATTGACTTCATGAGAGGAATTTCCTGTACAGGTTGCGGATTACCCATTTTTTATATTGCAGTTGGTGCCATGAAAAAATCGTGCCATGTTTTCAACTACTATAAAAACAAAGAGTTATGCTGTGATGTTGTGTTTGAGGATCGAATTATTATTTTTATGCACTTTATTGGGGCCCCAAAATAGTGCTTTGAGTGACCTGTTGGTGCAGTCGTCTATCATTAACCAAATAATGGTGCTGAAACAACCGATAGTTAACCATTTCGCTTCAATACTGATAACTAACTCTAACTTTTGTGCAGCAAGGGTGTTGCATCTGGTGCAGGAATGTTCAGTCAAAAAGGGCGGAAAGGCTTTTAGCCCATCAGCTTAACGCAGTTGGCTGTCTTTGCTGCCGCGGCGGTTATATAAGCTGCTAGCCGCCTGTTTTTTATCCAGCTCGGTTTGGCAGGCCAGGCAATAGCGCACGCCTTGCAGCGCTTGCCGACGCGCCAAAGGAATTTCTTCCCCGCACTCCTGACAATAATGCTCACTTTCGCCGTGGCCCAGCGCCTGTCTGGCACGCTGTACGGCATCATCCACGGTGGAATCGATTTGATCTTGCACGGCACCTTCTGCCGCCCATCCGCTTGCCATAGTCACCTCACTGTTGTGGCACCGTCTGCCGTCTAATTTATCTACTATGGGCGGTTTTTTGAGCAATTCAAGCCGTGCAAAAAGAAAAACAGGCTGGGGCAAAGCCCGCAGCCTGTTCAATCCCGCAATGCGGGCCGTTTTGATTGCTTTTAGCAGGGTTTATTCGATGTTGGATTCGATAAACCACAGGAACTTGTCCAGATCACGGGATGCCGCGGTGAACATATCCGCCGTATCTTCATCTTCCACTTCAGTGATGGCCTTGCGAATGTCATTGGCCACCGCACCGTAACGATCGGCCAGCGCTTTCAGGTGTTCCTGTACGCTATGGATATTGGTCGGATAGCTTTTCAGCGGGGTTTTATCGTTCACTACCTGCACGGTGCCCAAGGCGACGCCACCCAACTGCACGATGCGCTCGGCAAAAGTATCCTGATGATCGATAATCGCCGTACGGAACCCGTCCAGCATCTCATGAACGGCAATAAAGTTGGCGCCACGCATGTTCCAGTGGGCCTGTTTGGTGATCAGTGACAGGTCGATAAACTGGATAACCTGACGGTTCAGCGCCTTGATGGCCTCCAGCTTGGTTTTTTCGTCCATGTCATTGCGAGTGTAAAGCAGCTCAGAAGATTTCGTTTTCACCAGTTTAGCGGTACTCATATCAGATCTCCTCTTGTTGTGGCGTTGTCCTATTTTGGTTCGGGAGTAATTATAGCAATGACAGGGATTTTTGCAGGACGAAAATGGCTATTGGATAAATAGGGAGTAACGAATTGAAAATGTGATTTAACAGGCGTAGAGTGGTTTGGTAAAATTTAACTAATTGAATTTTAATTTAATTTTTTATTTCCTTTTGTAATATTTTATAACCCGATTTTATTATCATCCTTATTATTGTTTCAATCGGATGAAGCTGTGCTTTAAATTTAAAGGTCAATTGCAGAAATAGCCGTTAATTCATATTGATAGGCCAATGACATCTCCGCTAAGATATTCTGCCCTTATTTCAGAACCCGATGCCAATGAAAATCAACGTCGTTGGAACCAGTGGCAGTGGCAAAAGCACCCTGGCACGTCAGTTGGCGCAAACACTTGCGTTGCCCCATATCGAGTTGGACAAGCTGTTTTGGCGGTCAGACTGGCAAGGCACACCCGATGATGTGTTCTTGGTGCGAGTCGCAGAGGTACTGGCCGAGGCGGAAAGCGGCTGGGTGCTTGACGGCAACTATAGCCGAACCAAAGCGGTCAAGTGGAATGGCGTCGATTGGGTGGTGTGGGTGGATTATGGTTTCTGCCGTACGCTGTTTCAGGCAGTGCGGCGTGCCGCCACACGTGCATGGTCCGGTACCGAGTTGTGGGCGGGCACCGGCAATCGTGAAAGTTTCCGCCGTTCTTTTTTCAGCCGCGATTCAATTGTGCTGTGGACCCTCAAGACCTACCGTAAAAACCGGGTCGGCTATCTGGCTGATATGAGCAATCCCCGTTATCAGCATATCCGTTTTATCCGGCTGCGCTCACCTGGGCAAACCAGTGAGTTTATTCGCGATTTGTCCCGGCATTAAAGCGTGCCACGAGAAAGCCGGCCATTTCGACCGGCTGGCTGTTTACAGCAACAGGGTGTAATGCACTTTCATCACCGCTATTTTGATCAGCATCGGCGCGTTCAACTGACAACCGATTTGATGCGGCTCATGGGGGAAAAATATGGCGTACATGCCGGGAAACATCGTCAGCGTCTGACGATGGCGGTGGATATCCAACAGCTGCAAATCCTGAACTTCGTCATAGGGCAATTCGCTTTGCCAGTCACCCGGCATGCCGTAATCAATACGTTCTTCACCGCTGATTAACAGATGGATATCGGCATATTCCTGATGCAGCTCTGCGCGCCGGGTTTCCGCCAACCCGGTGGTTAGCGTCATCACGTCCATAAAGATCTTTTCACCGTCGATCTCATGCCGCCCGAGCGCCAGCTCAGGCAGATCGTATTGACGAAGGGTGGTGAGAGTTTCGATCAGTATCGGTGACAGCCCACGGCCATAGCGTGGGTTAAACAGAGTGTTATAAATCACTTTAATTCTCCATGTGGTGAACCCTGCCGGGTCCGGTTCCATAAAAACGTGGGGGGTACTGCGCGGAAAAGTATGCCTGTTTGCCAGTATGAAAACAGTTAACCCGCCTGCATTCCGCTTTTGGCAAATGCAGGCGTTACCGATCCTCAGGACAGATTTTCGATTTGTGGTTTTGGTTTGATGGTCAGGGTGGCACCCATGGAAGCCGCGATGATCGCTGCCAGTGCCAGCCATTGCACCGTGGTCAGGTGTTCATTAAGGAACAGCATGCCGGAAAGCGCCGCCAGCGCTGGCTCCAGGCTCATCAGGGTACCGAAGGTACGCGCCGGAATTTTCGGCAGAGCGATAATTTCTAATGAGTAGGGCAGTGCGGTAGACAAAATGGCCACCGCCAGTGCGACGGGCAGGATATCAATATTCAGCAGGGCGCTTCCGGCTTGCCAGGCGCCAATCGGGCAGAACACCACGGCGGCGATCAGTGAACCGACCGCCACGGTGCCTGGGCCGTGGTCGCCGCCGGCTTTTTGGCCGCAGATAATATAGACCGCCCAACAGGCACCGGCACCCAGCGCGCAGGCCGCCCCAAAGGGGTCGATACTGCCCATGTCATGGCCCAACGGCAGCAGGAACCACAAGCCGGCGATCGCCAATGCGACCCACAAGAAGTCTATTGGGCGGCGTGACGAGAACATGGCGACCGCCAACGGCCCGGTGAATTCCAGTGCGACGGCGATGCCCAGCGGCAGGGTACGCAAAGAAAGATAGAACAGGTAGTTCATCGCCCCCAGCGCCAGGCCGTAGATAAACAGTGGCAAACGGCTGCCGGCGGCGAAGCGCATGCGCCACGGACGGAAGATAATAAACAGGATCAGCGTACCGATACTCAGGCGCAGCGTGGTGATACCTTCAGCACCGACCAGCGGGAACAGGCTTTTGGCCAGCGAGGCACCGGTCTGGATCGATACCATGGCAATAATCAATAAACAGATAGGCACCAGCGTGGAGGACGCTTTAGTGGTTGCAGACGAGGACATCCTTTAGAGCCTTTTATGCGTTTCCCATAACCTGGGAAGACTGTCGTTTTTTGGATGACGGCAGTGTAAATGAAATGAGGTAAATGTGTCTGAGAAAAGCTTATGCAGCGGAGAAAAGTGCCAGCTTCAGGGCAGTGATCTGGTTTTTATGCTCAAAAAATGCGCTTTTTTTAAGAATCATCTGGATATTAAATAGGTGATTGTTGTCACAGAAACGCGTAGAATGCGGCTCGAAAATAGAGCGAAAAGAAGAAGATACACTGTTCTTGAAATCTAATGTTACACGATATAAAGCATTAGACACTCATTTTAAGGCAGAGTTTCACGCTAATTTTTGCTATATTTTCAAAGCATGAACAAATGGATTTACTTAAAAATATAACGCGTTTGAGGTGGTTATGAAAAAAATTGCATGTCTTTCCGCAGTAGCAGCCTGTGTATTAGCAGTAACCGCAGGTACCGCATTCGCTGGCCAGAGCACCGTTTCTGCTGGTTATGCGCAGGGTGATCTCCAAGGCGTTGCTAACAAAGCCGACGGTTTCAACCTGAAGTACCGTTACGAATTCGACAACAACCCACTGGGTGTGATCGGTTCCTTTACCCACGTGGAAAAGAACGGTTCTGAGAACGGTTACTACGGTAAAGCTCAGTACAACTCTATCACTGCCGGTCCAGCTTACCGCTTCAATGACTGGGCAAGCATCTACGGTGTGGTTGGTGTTGGCTACGGCAAAAACATCGACAATGCTCAGAACGGTTCCGACCGTAACGGCAGCAGCGACTACGGCTTCACCTACGGTGCTGGCCTGCAGTTCAACCCAATCCAGGACGTTGCTCTGGATGTAGGTTACGAGCAGAGCCGTATCCGCAGTGTTGACGTTGGTATCTGGAGCGTTGGCGTAGGCTACCGTTTCTAAGATTTCTCCACGCCTGCGGGCGTGAGCATGTGGCGCAGTTAGCCGCATCAGATAAAAATCCGCCTTCGGGCGGATTTTTTTTGTGCACAGAAAACCCCCAGCTAGGCTGGGGGTTCAGTAAAGCTTTCAGCTTTGAGCCAGTTATAAAAACCCCTTTTGATTTGTTAAAACAGTTTGCGGTCTGGCAACTGCAAATGTTCAACAAGAAATCAAAAGGGGGTCCCAATGAGGGACGAAAAGAGCTTAGCGCACACCCGATGGAACTGTAAATATCACATAGTTTTTGCGCCGAAGTACCGAAGAAAGGTGTTCTACGGGGAAAAACGCAAAGCGATTGGCAGTATTTTAAGAAAGCTGTGCGAATGGAAAAACGTGAATATTCTGGAAGCGGAATGCTGTGCGGATCACATTCATATGCTTCTGGAAATCCCGCCGAAGATGAGTGTATCGGGGTTTATGGGGTACCTGAAGGGAAAGAGCAGCCTGATGCTTTATGAGCAGTTTGGGGATTTGAAGTTCAAATACCGTAACAGGGAGTTTTGGTGCCGAGGGTATTACGTTGATACGGTAGGGAAAAACACGGCCAGGATACAAGAATACATAAAGCACCAACTGGAAGAGGATAAAATGGGTGAGCAACTCTCGATCCCGTATCCAGGTAGCCCGTTTACGGGCCGTAAGTAATCCATAGATGCAAATGTCAGATTGCTATGCGCCTGTTAGGGCGCGGCTGGTAACAGAGCCTTATAGGCGCATATGAAAAACCTCCGGCTATGCCGGAGGATATTTATTGCCTGTTATTCAGCAACCTTCACTTGCCCAACTTTTGCCCCGGCTCTGACGAAAAGCGCGCGCTGCGGGCATCTCGTTCATAACCCTGCGGCTGGGTAAGAATACCGTATAGTGCCGGTCGGCGGCCGTGGATCCAGCGGCGTCCGGTGCTGAGTGGGATCAGCGACAGGTCAAGTTCGGCCGTGACCATCTGATTTTCTGCCGCCCAGGTTTCCGCCAGAATACGGCCGTAAGGGTCGAGGATCATCGCGTTGCCGGTTCGCACCTCATCGTCATCACGCCCTACGCCGTTACTGAATAAAACGAACAAACCATTGTCATGTGCGCGTGCCGGGAGCCAGCGCAACAGCCAGCCGCGGCCATGTTCGCCACGAAACGCCGCCTCAATTGCCGCCGGGTTTTCCTGCCGACGTTGCCAGATTTCCAGCGGGATCGGCTTCATGCCGTGCGGGCTACGTGAATGAGTACCCCCCGTTTGATGCGGTGCCAGTAGCACCTCCGCCCCCAGCAGTGCGGTTGCCCGCACGTTTTCCACCAGGTTATTGTCCCAACAGATTAATACTCCCATCCGCACACCCCATGGGGTATCAAACACGGTGAAACTGTCGCCGCTGGCTATTGCCGGGTGCTCAAAGGCGTGCAGTTTACGGTGCACGTGAAGTTTGCCGTCGGGCAGGCAAACAGCGTAGGCATTGTAATATTTTCCGTCTTCACCCTGTTCAATCAGCCCAACACCGATCGCCATGTTATAGCGCTCCGCCAGCGGACGAATACGCGCCAGTGAAGGGCTGGTGGCTATCGGTTCCGCCAGTGCGCCAATTTCGCCGGCGCTGAGGTGTCGAACGTGCCAATAGCCGGTAATGCACATCTCCGGGAAAGTCAGCACTTGGATTTGTTCGGCGGCGGCACGGGCGATAAAGCCCTCAATCACCGACAGGTTGTAGTTTTTATCGTTGGCGCGATGCTGAAACTGCACCGTTGCGGCACGCAGAGAGCTTGTCATGGGATCACCTTTGGCTGTTGTCTGGCGTTGATTACAGCAAAGCTATTGATTACTGTATAATCAATTAAATTCTTTATTTGATAACTAAACGGAATGGATATTCGACAACTACGCGCCTTTGTGGTGCTGGCTGAACAGGGTAATTATCGCCTGGCGGCGGAGCGGCTGTGTATCACCCAGCCGGCGCTGAGCAAACAGATCCAGGCGCTGGAAGCGCTGCTTGGTGCCCGCTTGTTTAACCGTGGCCGCCAGGGAGCACAACTCACCGCCAGCGGACAGCGGCTTTATCCCGAAGCCCAGACGCTGGTTGGCCAGCATCTGCAGTTTCAACAGCGTGCCTTGCAGATCGTGCAAGGGGAGGCGGGGCGGTTGGCGATGGGGTTCGGGCTGTCCAGTTTTCACCTGGCGCCGCAGCTGGTTGCTGCCTTCCGCCAACGTTTTCCTGAGGTTGCCGTGGGGCTGGAGGATCTGCCTTCGGAGCGGCAGTATCAATTGTTATTGCAGGGTGAGTTGCAGGTGGGGTTCGTACGGCTACCGGTCAGCACGCCGCTACGGGCCGCCGCGCTGCTGAGCGATCGCTTGGTGCTGGCCGCCCCCGCCGCGTTGGCGCTGAAGGCGGAAACGATCATCGGGCAATTCAATACTCTACCGCTGCTGCAGTTGACGCCGAAACGCGGACGCGGTTTGAGCGAACAGTCGCTGCGCTTTATTGCTGCCCATCAACTGACACCCAACGTAGTGCAACAGGCCGGGGATATCCAGACGCTGCTGGCGCTGGTCGCCGCCGGCATTGGCGTTGCCCTGTTGCCGCACAGCGTCAGCCATATTGCCCCGGCGGGCATCGATATTCTGCCGCTGAGTGGCGAACAGACTGAGTGGCAAGTCGGTATTGCCTGGAACCCGCAGCAGGCTGACGCACTGCGGGATAATTTTATCCAGGTTGCGCTGACCACGGCGTCGGTGAGTTAATACCCCGGCTTACAGCGGGCAATGCATCACCAGAATAGGGCTCTGATGGTACTCGCTGCGGCGGCTTTCGCTAAAACCGACCTTCTTCGCCAGCGCCACTGAAGGCTGGTTTTCCGGTGAAATAATGCAGACCGTCTTATCACCCGGTAAATGCTCTTTCCCCCAGGCCAAAGCCGCCCGCAGCGCTTCGGTGGCATAGCCTTTGCCCTGCGCCGATGTCACCAGCGTCCAGCCCATCTCTGGGGCGTCGAGCGCCGGGATGATATGGCGTTGGAAGTCGGAAAAACCGATGCCGCCGAGGTAAGCGCCGCTGACTTTATCGCGCACGGCCCAATAGCCATACCCTAACAGCGCCCAGTGACCCACGTAACGCATCAGGCGGCCCCAGGAGTCTTCCCGGTCTCTCGGCGTGCCGCCGATATAGCGCACCACTTCAGGATCGGCCCACATGGCGGCCAATGAATCAAAGTCGTCCAGCGTGTGGGCATCCAGGCGTAAACGTTCGGTGAGCAACTGCGGGGCGGTGGTGATAAGGGTCATTATTTTTTTCCTGCACAGAGCCAAAAGGTTCTGTGCAGTATGCCAGAGAAATTACACCGCCAGCCACAGCAACCAGGTGAACAGGAAGCCACTGAGGCCGAGGATAGTGGTCAGCACCGTCCAGGTTTTCAGGCCATCAGCCACTGAAAGACCGAGGTATTTGGTGACGATCCAGAAGCCGGAATCATTTACGTGCGATAACCCCAGCCCGCCAAAGCAGGTAGCGAGAGTCACCAACACCAGTTGCAGATGATTCAGTCCACTGACCGCTTCCGACAATAAGCCGCCGGTCGTCAGGATCGCCACGGTGGCGGACCCTTGTGAGGCACGCAGGGCCAGCGAGATGATAAATGCCGCCGGGATCAACGGCAGGCCGATGGTGGTCAAAACGTCCGCCAATGCCTTGCCCACGCCCGATTCAACCAGCACTTTGCCGAACACCCCACCGGCACCGGTCACCAGGATCACCACGGCGGCAGTGGGCAGCGCGCCACCCATCACGTCGCTGGTGTGTTGCAGGCTCCAGCCACGACGAATCGCCAGGAAATAGAACGCCAACAGCAGGGCGATCATCAGTGCTACCGCTGGGGAACCGATCAACGATAGCGTGTCGCGCAGCGCTGAACCTGGCTCAAGCAAGGTGGCGGAAACGGTGCCCAGCATAATAATCGCGATGGGAATGACGATCAGTGCGGCCACCAGCCAGGCACCGGGTGGATTAATGCGATCGCTTAACGGCGCTTTGCCTTCCGGGGCCGGTTCTGGCGCTGCCAGCTGCAACTGTTCCAGCACTTCAATCGATAACGGGTAAGCCTTACGGTTCAGCCATTTGGCTGTGAAGTAGCCGATGACGCCAACCGGAATACAGATCGCCAGGCCAATAATGGTCAGCCAGCCAATGTCGGCATTCAGTAACCCGGCAGCGGCCACCGGGCCAGGGTGCGGCGGCAGTGCGACGTGTACCGTCAGCATCACACCGGCCATTGGCAGGCCAAACTTCAGCGGCGAAACCCTGGCCACCTTGGCAAAGCCATAGATGATCGGTGCCAGGATGATAAAGCCGACGTCGAAGAACACCGGAATGCCGAGAATAAACGCGGCGATGGTCAGCGCGGCCACGGTACGTTTCGGCCCTAACGCCTTGCTGAAGCGCTGGGCCAGCGACTCGGCACCGCCGGAATGCTCGATCATTCTGCCGAGCATGGCGCCCAGACCGATGATAATGGTCACCGAGCCCAGCACGCCGCCCATCCCGGCGGTCATCACTTTCATCACTTCACCGGTCGGAATGCCACTGGCCAGCGCCACCAGCAGGCTGACCACCAGCAAGGCGACAAACGGCTGGATCTTGGCTTTGATCACCATCAGCAGGAGCAGCACTACACCTAATACGGCAATCATCAAAAGCATAGAAGTCGACATGGGATAGCCTTTAATCGGGTAAGAGTCAGGCACCGCGATCGCCGGTTGGCGATACGGGTGCGTTTAATTTTTATATTGTTGCTGTGCAGGTTGGGTTGGTTAGTCCGTTACAGGTAAGGCCTTATCCAACCCAGTCCGGCGCGGGTATCGCCCTGGGGTTTGTACTCACAACCAATCCAGCCGCTATAACCGAGGCGGTCCAGTTGGGCGAACAGCCAGGGATAATTCAGTTCGCCGTCGTCCGGTTCATGGCGATCCGGTACCGAGGCGATCTGAATATGGGCGTAGCGCCCGGCCAGTGCGGTCATCAGGCCGCTGATATTGCCGTCTACCAACTGCGCATGGAAAAAATCGAACTGGATAAAGACGTTCGGGCGATCGACGGCCTCGACCAGTTTTGCTGCCTGATGCTGGCTGGAGAACAGATAGTTGGGCTTTACCTGCGGGCTGAGCGCTTCGATCAGCACCTTGATACCGTGTTTGGCGAAGCTGTCGGCGGCGTAGCGGATATTGCTGATAAAGGTATCGCGGTAGCGCTGCCCGTCTTCGCCAGGCGGCACCACACCGGCCATGACGTGTACGCTGGGGCAGTTCAGCGCGATAGCGTAAGCCAGCGCGCGGTCGATATCGGCCCGTGCAGCCTGTTCGCGGCCAGGTACGGCCGTCAGCCCCCATTCACCGGCATCGGCATCGCCGGGCGCGGTATTGAACAGCACCTGTTGCAGGCCGTTATGGTGCAACTTTTCAGCCAACAGCTCGGCCGGATAGTCATAGGGGAACAGAAACTCCACCGCGCTAAACCCTGCGGCGGCTGCGGCCTCGAACCGCTCCAGGAACGGCAGTTCGGTAAACATCATCGATAAATTGGCAGCAAATTTAGGCATGATTCAGCTCCGTAGCTCGGCAATCTCATCATCGGTCAAATAACGAATTGGGCGCTCGCCGAGGGTGAAAATCAGCTTCGCCGCATCTTCCATCTCTTCAGTGTTGTCTGCCGCCGCGCGCAGATCCTTACCCGTGACGACCGGGCCGTGATTGGCCAGTAAGAAAGCGCGGTGGGTCGGTGCCAGTTTGGCCAGATCCTCCGCCAGCCGGAGGTCGCCGGGCCGGTAGTAAGGCACTACCGGCACCTTGCCGACCCGCATCACCACATAAGGGGTGAAGGGTTTGATGGCGTTCTTCACATCCAGCCCTTGCAGGCAGGACAGGGCGGTAAGATAAGTACAATGCAGGTGCACCACGGCTTTGCACTCCGGGTTATTCAGATACAGTGCCCGGTGGAAGCTGATCTCTTTTGACGGTTTATCCCCGGACAACCATTCGCCGCTCAGGCTGACCTTCGACAGTCGATCGGCCTGCAGTTCACCCAGACAGGAACCGGTGGGGGTGGCCAGTAACGTGCCGTCCGCCAACAACAGCGAAAGATTGCCGGCAGAACCGGTGGCGTAACCGCGCTGGAAGAACGAGGCCCCCAGGCGCACCATTTCCTCACGTGCCTGCTGTTCTGTGGTCAGTGTCATAGGGGGAACTCCGTTTGTGCCCGGGCGAAAAAGTTCTCATCGCCAAAGTTGCCCGATTTGAGGGCCAGTGAAACCGGTTGATCGATGGCCCGCACCCAGGGCACGCCGGGAGAAATGCAGGGACCAATGTGGAAACCGCGAATGCCCAGTGCCTGAGTCACTACGCCAGAGGTCTCGCCGCCGGCAACGATAAAACGATTGAAACCTTGCTGCCGGAGCTGTTCAACCACCCCGGCGAACAGCGATTCTACCGCCTGGCTGGCAGCGGCCATACCGTATTGCTGTTGCACCTGTCGCAATTTTTCCGGCTCGGCGGTGGCGTACAGCAATGGAGCCAGTGGGCCGTTAGCCTGCTGTTGCACCCAGTCGGTCAGTTCGGTGACGTAAGCCGCTCGGTCGTCATCGTTAAGGCAACGGGCCACGTCGATAGCTTTGGCAGCCGCCTGCTGACGGTATCGCGTCACCTGTTGATTGGTCATGATGGAGCAGGAGCCGGACAACACCACTGCCTTTTCGCCCTGTGGTGCCCCGGCCGCCTGTGGGCTGCCTTGCCCCGGTTGTGCCCATTGACGAGCCAGGCCGATCGCCAGACCGGAGCCCCCGGTCACCAGCTTCATATTTTTTAGTGCTGCACCCTGAGTCAGCAAATGCTGTTCATTCAGCGTATCCAGCACGGCGTACCTTATGCCTTGTTGCGCCAACTGCCGCAGCTTTTCGGCCACCGTTTCGACACCGCGATCCATTTCTGTTGCCGTCACCAGTCCGCAGCGTCCCTGAGCCTGCGCTTCCATCAGCCGCAGCAGGTTACTGTCGGTCATTGGTGTCACCGGGTGGTTGCGCATACCGGATTCTGACAACAACTGATCCAACACAAACAGATAGCCCTGATACACGGTGCGGCCGTTGACCGGCAGTGCCGGAGAGATCACCGTTTGGCTTTCGCCCAATGCATCAAGTAGCGCATCGGTCACCGGGCCGATATTGCCCTGCGCGGTGCTGTCGAAGGTAGAACAATACTTGAAGTAAAATTGCCGACAGCCCTGGCGTTGCAGCCAGGCCAGCGCCTGTAAGGACTGTTCAATCGCCTGTGTCGCCGGGCAGGAGCGTGACTTCAGGCTGATGACCACCGCCTGCGCTTCGAGCGGTAGTTCATCCTGCGGCACGCCGTTCAACTGTACCGTCGACAGACCGTTTTCCACCAAAAAGCTGGCAATGTCGGTGGCCCCGGTAAAATCATCTGCAATAACGCCGAGCAGCATTATGCTTTCTCCTTCTTTTGCGGCAGGTCGATACCGGCGAAGATCTTGATCACCGCGCTGTCGTCCTCTTTACCGAAACCGGCGTTGCTGGCGGCGGTAAACATATTGAAAGCGGTAGCAGCCAGCGGCAGCGGGAAATGCAGCGCTTTGGCGGTATCCGCTACCAGCCCCAGATCCTTCACGAAGATATCAACCGCCGATTTAGGCGCATAGTCCCCGTCGACCACGTGGCGCATGCGGTTCTCGAACATCCATGAGTTACCGGCGGCGTGGGTGACCACATCGTACATCACGTCCAGCGGGATACCGGCGCGGGCGGCCAGCGCCATGGCCTCGGCCCCGGCGGCGATATGCACCCCGGCCAGCAATTGGTGGATGATTTTCACCGTGGCCCCCAGGCCAATCTCTTCGCCAATGCGATAGACCTTGCCGGCAATGGCGTCCAGTACCGGCTGCAACTGGCCGAAAGTAGACTCAGCGCCGGAGGCCATCACCGTCATCTGGCCTTCTGCGGCTTTGGCGGCGCCACCGGAAACCGGGGCGTCCAACATGTTCAGCCCCAGCGCCAGTAACTGTTGTTCAATCTGTTTGGCATCGGCGGCGGAAATGGTGGAGGACACCATCACCGGCGTGTTTGGCTTCAGCTTCGCTGCCAGGCCGTTCTCACCAAACAGGATCTGTTTCACCTGTGCGGCGTTGACCACCAGCAGTAACAAGGCATCGAGTTCGGCTGCGAAGTCGTCTGCGCGGGTGGCCGCTTGTTTTGCTCCGGCCTGTTGCAAGGCGGCCAGCGCCTGCGGATTAAGATCGACGCCGTAAGTGCTCAGTCCGGCATTAATGCACGACTTTGCCGCTCCCATGCCCATCGAACCTAGTCCTACGATGCAAACTGCAAAATCCCCTGGCTGTGTCATGCGGCACCTCGTGTTAATTTTAGTGATAATTTGTTTTGTTGTGTTAAATGTAAGCGCTTGTTGGTCCGAAGTCAGCGATCGGCATCACAATTATTAACAGTTGTTGTTTCAGGCTTATATCAGATAAAAGAGCTATAAATTGGCTTATCTCCCTGTTTTAAAACTATTTAAAATAATGTGTTGATACCATGACCCACCTCACGACCTGAATAAAGGGGACTGTTATCGAACGAAAATTGACGTAAAATCACAATTATTATCACCGCGGTAAAGAGAGGGAACCGTGATACCTGTAGAACGCCATCAGCAAATTTTAGCGCTGGTATCAGAACGTGGGGTGGTCAGCATTGCTGAATTGACCGAACGGCTGGGGGTGTCGCACATGACTATCCGCCGCGATCTGCAAAAGCTCGAAGAGCAGGGGGCGGTACTGGCGGTGTCGGGCGGCGTGCAGTCGGCAGAACGGGTGGCGATCGAGCCTTCTCATCAGGATAAGGAAGGGATGTACAGCCAGCAGAAAGCGGCCATTGGCCAGTTGGCGGCCCGGCAGATCCCTCCTGACAGCTGTGTCTATCTGGATGCGGGCACCACTACGCTGGCGCTGGCCAAGCACATCAGCGATCGCGACGATCTGACGGTGGTCACCAATGATTTCGTGATTGCCGGTTACCTGATTGAACACAGCCAGTGCAAAATCATTCACACCGGCGGTACCGTCTGCCGTGAGAATCGTTCATGCGTGGGTGAAGCCGCAGCGCAGGCGTTGCGTGGGTTGTTTATCGATCTGGCATTTATTTCCGCTTCGTCATGGGGCATGCGCGGGTTGTCGACGCCGAACGAAGACAAGGTGATGGTGAAGAAAGCCATTGTCGACGCCAGCCGCCGCTGCATCTTGCTCAGCGACACCTCTAAATACGGCAAAATCGCTACCTATCTGGCGCTGCCGATAACGGTATTTGACGCGATTATTACCGATGACAATCTGCCCGCCGCCGCGCGCGAGGCGATCTTGCAGGCAGATATCACGCTGATGACGACCGGCGAATGAGCGGCTAAAAACAGAAAACCCCCAGATGGGGGTTATGGCGTATCGTTGGAACGGTAGCGGCTGATGACCCGACCCGGCGTACCGAGGCAACCTCGTTCACGCCATTCCTGACACCTTTGTTCCCACCAGGCATCATGGAAAGCTTGTATGGCCTGCAGGCGCTGTTCTTTAATACTCAGAAAGTCCGAGCTCTGCTCCTGAGATTGATCTAAGACGTTAGATTTCGATGACATATAAACCGTCCTTTATGAATTCCATTTTGTACAAATACTGTACTCTCTGAGCATGTTTTTTCAAGAGTGAATCATAGATTTTGGCCAAGGCGGGTCTTAAAGGTACGCTAAAAACGAGCTTTGCCTGATATTGGGTAACGAAGTCGGTAATAGTTTTACCTATTCCCTCGACGAACAGGCGCTCACGTTCGGAAAATGTATACCCCATGGGGGTATAGGTATCGAATGCAGAGCGTCCTTGCCTGATGGCAAGATTCAGTGCTTTGACGTCATAAAACTCTATGGCATAAGCGTTATCTAAAAAGTCAGGGTCGGTATAAACATGCGTAAACCATGCCCGCATTTCTTGAGTGATATTTTTGAAATCAAGGTAATATTCAGCAGTTTTTTCGTCACTTTTGCTTACTGATATCTGAATTCACCCGCCCGTAGCGAATAACGTTCAGTAACATCAATCTCCATGATAAAATCCTTTTTATTATTATTTTTCCAATAGTTACCTTCCTTTTTAGTGATGAATTATTAACAGCGTCGGAATACATGTACTAGCCGTCAGCGGGAATTCTGCGCAGTGTTGCGCAAAAAACTAAATGCCGCTGAACCAGTTATAGCCCTGATCTTCCCAGTAGCCGCCGGGGTTGGTATCGCTGACAAAAATGGCGGCGATATGTTTGGCATTCTTGAACCCCAGCTTGGTCGGCACCCGTAGCCGCAGCGGGTAGCCGTAATCTGCCGGCAGCGCCTTGCCGCCGAAATCCAGCGCCAGAATCGTCTGTGGATGCAGCGCGGTGGCCATATCGATGCTGGAGTAATAGCGGTCCGCACATTTGAAACCGACATAGCGGGCGTTCAGATCTGCCCCGACATGCTGCAGGAAGTTGCGCAGCGGCACGCCGCCCCACTGGCCGATGGCGCTCCAGCCTTCGATACAGATCAAGCGGGTTATCTGGCTTTCCTGCGGCAGGCGTTGCAGCTGTTCCAGCGTCCAGGACGCCTTTTTTTCAACTTTGCCGGAGACTTCCAACCGATAGCTGGCGAGATCCACTTCCGGCACGTTGTACTCGGGATAAAACGCATTGAACGGGAACGGATGGGTGATCTGCTCCGGGCGATAGGTCTGTGCCAGCTTTTGACCGTTGAACAGCCAGGCCTGCACCCGATCGTTCCAGCGCGACATGGCCCACAGTACTTTATCCACCTGATCCCCGTCCTGCAGGTTACAGCCGCTCAGCATGGCGATACCGCCCAGCGTCAGGCCGGATCGCAGCATCAGGCGGCGTTGTAAATTGACTAGTTGTTTCTTTTGCGCCGGTTCCAGCGTCGGTGCCGCAGGGCGCTGTTTTTTGTCATTCATGTTTGCCTCCCGCAATCATTGCCCATAGCGTGCGCGGCACGATAATCACCATCAACAGGTGGATCACCACAAACAAGCCAATGCCGGACATAGCGAAAAAGTGAACGTAACGCGCGGTGTCAAAGCCGCCGAACAGGCTCACCAGCCCTTGCAGTTGCACCGGCTTCCAGATCGCCAGCCCGGAGAGCACCAACAGCAGGCCCAAAGCCAGCACGCCGAGGTACATCAGCTTTTGAATCGCGTTATAGCGGCCGTGCTGATGTTTTAGCCGCAGCGTGAGCGCCTGCCAGATATCTCGCCCTAAGCTGCCTGCAGTGAGCGGCAGCAGGTCGCGTCGGAAATGGCCGCTGAACAGGCTCCACAGCAGATAGCACAGTGCATTGCCTGCCAGCAGCCACATCACTGCCAGATGCCAACCAATCGCGCCGCCCAACCAACCGCCGAGTGTGACCTGCGGCGGGAAGCGAAAGCCGAACAGCGGTGAGGCGTTATAGATTTCCCAGCCGCTCATAAACATACAAACCATGGCGAACAGGTTAATCCAATGGGTGATACGGACCGGCCAGCGATGCACCGGCCGTGGCGCGTTGGTTTTCATCACGAACTCCCGAATTACATTGGTGGAACGGTGCCGTCTTTACCGGCAGAAATGCGGGTGGCTACGCGTTCGCCCTTGTCGTCAGTCGCGGAGAACAACACGATGTGCACGCCAGGTTTCAGCAGGCTGCGATCGCCGGGATCGAGCGTGACGATCGGCACATCTTCCGGCACGTTGACGGTTTTCTGCTGGTTACCGTAGGTCACGGTCAGGGTACGGCCGTTGGATTTAACCAGTTTGCCGACGGTGCCGTTGGTCATGGTATCCACCTTGCCGTCGGCAGATTCCCAGGCCGAATGGCCTTCACCGGTGCCGCGCAGGCTGGCGGCGAACACGTGGACTTCCAGCGCCTTCAGGCTGCCGTCCGCTTGCGGTACCGCGGCGGTGCCGATAAAGCTGTCCGGTTTGATGTCATCCAGCGTGCCTTTTGAAACGCTCAGCACCTTGGTCTGGTCGTTGAGTTTTACGCTGATCTTTTCCCCTTTGCGGTCAGTGACCTGCAGGTTGCTGTCGGTCACCTGATCGATAGTGCCGCGCAGGGGAGCAATCACTTTTCCTGGCGTTTGAGCCGCAGCGGCGGCTCCGCTGCACAGCATCAGGGTGGACAGCAGTAAACCGGCAAAACGATGACGGGTAATCATAATGTTCTCCTTTGTTTAGGTTGCCGGTTAAGCATGGTTGAACAATAGGGACAGCACCATGTCCGTTTAATGACATTAATGTCATCAAGCATGTCTGCTGAAACTGCTAGTATTTCCGCAGGTGTAATGAGGTGGCGACAATGCGGATATTGGTAGTTGAAGACGACATCAGCACGGGTGATTACCTGAAGAAAGGGCTGGGGGAAGCCGGGTACAGCGTCGATTTGGCGCGTAACGGCACCGACGGCCTGTTCCTGGCGCTGGAGCATGGCTACGATGCCATCGTGCTCGACGTGATGCTGCCGGGGTTGGATGGTTGGCAGATCATTGAGGTACTGCGCAAGAAAAGCGACGTGCCTATTTTGTTTCTGACCGCCCGCGACGGGGTACAGGATCGTATTCATGGGCTGGAGCTCGGGGCCGATGATTATCTGATTAAACCGTTTTCCTTCACCGAACTGATGTTGCGACTGCGCACGCTGCTGCGGCGTGGCACGGTGCGTGAGGCCGACCACTATGCGATTGCCGATCTGCAACTTGACGTCCTGCGCCGCAAAGCGGTACGGCAGGAACAGGTGATCTCGCTGACCAACAAAGAATTCATGTTGTTACACCTGTTGGTGCGCCGTGAAGGGGAGGTATTGTCTCGCACCATGATCGCCTCGCAGGTCTGGGACATGAACTTTGACAGCGATACCAACGTGGTGGATGTGGCGATCAAGCGGCTACGCGCCAAGATTGACCGACCCTTTGACGTCAAGCTGATCCACAGCGTGCGCGGTATCGGCTACGTTTGCGAGCCGCGTTCATGAAGGCCCTGGCTCAACGCTGGCGTGCGCTGTCGTTGACACTGCGCAGTGCCATGCTGTTTGCGCTGGTGGCGGCACTGGTGGTCAGCGGTGCGGGAGGATACCTGTACGGAGCCATGCGTCAGGAGATGACCATCCGCAGCGATTTGCAGGTCACCGGCCGCGTGGAGTATTTTCGCCATTTATTGAGCCAGCGTTTTCCGCTCGACCGGCTGACGGCGAACACCGGCCTGTTCGAAAATATGCTGGGCAATGAACAGGATGTCCTTATTTTTCAGCAACTGGGTCAAAAGCCGTTAATCAACGTTAACCCGTCCCGATTGACCCTGCCGCCAATGACCCCGACGCCGGTGGGCACACCGCAGCGGTTGACTGCGGTACAGGGTGGGCTGACAGAGCAAGGCGTGCCCTTGCGTGCCGTCTCGGCGTTGGTCAGGCTACAGGACGGCAACCTGCTGCAGATCTCGGCGGCCCATGTGATGGTCAATGAACAGAAGATGTTGGCGCGTTATCTTTGGCGAATTGTGGCCGCGGTGGTGGTGGCGTTTGTCCTGATCGCCTTGCTGGGGTATTGGGTGATGCGTCGTGGGCTGCAGCCGTTATGGCGTATGGCGGCGCAGGCGGCGGTGATCACGCCGAATACGCTGTCGACTCGCCTGAGTGAGCAGGGCGCGCCAAAGGAGCTACAGCAACTGACTCGTTCATTTAATGCCATGCTCGATCGTCTGAACGATGGCTACCAGCGTCTGACACAGTTTTCCGCCGATCTGGCGCATGAGATCCGCACTCCGGTGGGCGCGCTAATGGGGCAATGCCAGGTGGCTCTCTATCAGTCGCGCAGCGTGGAGGAGTATGAAACCCTGCTGTCGAACAATATGGAGGAGCTGGAGCGCATTTCACGCATGGTGGAAAACATTCTGTTCCTGGCGCGTGCGGGAGAAGGGCAGGCCGTGCTGAACGCCAGCCGGCTTGATGTGGCGCAAGAGCTGCAGCGAGTGGCGGACTATTTCGAAGGCCTGGCAGAAGAGCGCGGTATGACACTGGTTTGCCAGGGGGAAGGGCAACTGTTGGCGGATGCGATGCTGTTCCAGCGTGCATTGAGCAATTTGGTTGCTAATGCGGTGCGTTATGCCGATGAAAATAGCCAGATACAGTTGCAGGTGCTTAGCCAGCCGACGGGGGAGACGGTGATACAGGTGGTTAATCAGGGACCGCCGATTGCCCCGGCGCATCTGGACAAGCTGTTCGACCGTTTTTACCGGGTTGACGCTGCCCGCAGTGCCGGCAGCCATGCCAGCGGTCTGGGGTTGGCGATCGTCCGTGCGATTATGACGCTGCATGGTGGTGTGAGTCGTGCTCACTGTTCCGCAGGGAATCATGCTGTCCGGATCACCTTCAGCCTGACCTTCCCCGCTGCGGATTAATTTAATTACGCTGTTTAAGGCTATTTTTTACGTCAATAATATAGTGACATAGGGTATTATTGACGTAAATGTTATTCGTAACATTTTACTTTCATTTCCTTCCTTATTGCCTCTATAACCCCCGTATCAAGTGATTAACTCTGCTGATGATTACGTCAATTTTGCGCTTTACCCTTTGATTTTTGGTTAAAAATAACACTGTTAAAATTTATGCAATATTATTTATTCATTAAAAATGCTTGCAATAAATGAACGGAAAGGATTTTTAGCTTAAAGGCGGTAATTTACAAAACAAAAAACTAACTTTAAGAACCTTTACATATAAATATATCAATGGTTGTGATGTTTGTATAATCTTTGGTTATGGTTTATGAGAAAAATCTTATATCTAAAATAGTAAGGAAAGAGACATCCATTCTGTGGCGTTAATTGATTTTCATTTCGATTGCTAGCTGAGATTGACCAATTAACCTGATTAAATATTGCTTAATATCCCATTAACATTTAACGCCGGCGATAAATAATCACTAGAGTGACCTTTAAAAAATGAAATATAGATTAAACGACCACATTATTTTTGATGTGGATACGGGTACCCTGAGCCAGACGGAGTTCTCTGATGACCCCATCTCTATTTCCAATCCTTCAAAACGATTACTGCTGCTATTGATTACCCATCATGGTGAGGCCGTTTGCAGGGAAGTGATATTCAAGAAGGTTTGGGATGATTATGGCATGGTTTCAGGCAACAATAATCTTAACCAGTGTGTGAGCAAACTGCGTCGGGTAATTAAAAATCTGGGCATTGAGGAAGAGGTAATCGCTACCGTTCCCAAAGTCGGTTTTATGCTGCGCTATGAAATAGAGGTGGAATCCTGTGACGGTTCGCAGGACAGCTTCACGGACGAAGACATACCCGTGGTTCCGCGAGCCTCAGATCAACCTGAAATAGCCTCATCGCCCGCAGAACCGCCAGTCACCGGGATGGTCTACGCCGGCTATTCCCGGCGTTGGTGGGCGATAGCCAGCGTAGTCGCGCTGGGGGTGATTATGTTGGTGGTGGCCATTAGCAGCTATCTCACCGGATCGGTTTCCCGGCAGGAAATTTATCTGGGTAAGGCCAACAGCTGCAAGGTTTTCATGTCGATGCCCGGCGCTGCGGCCGCCGCCAGTGCCGGTCTGAGCCGTGACATTCTGGCCTATGCCGCTCCGCAGACAGCAGAGTGCAGCGGTGATGAGTTTTTGTTGGTGGTACGCAGCAATCAGGTGCGCTCGTACATTTCCGGCATTTCCCGGCTATTTTTCCTGCGTTGCCGCATTTTGCGTGAGCACAGGGTCGAAATTTGTTCTGGTCTTGAAAGCGACAAAGCAGCAATTATCAATTAATCGGTGTCAGGATGAACACCACCCCGGGGGAAAGGAATATGCCGCCAATATTATCACCTTGATATTAACCACTTAACTTTCACTGCCTGGCTATTAATGCAGCATTTTTATGGCGCAACATTTATACTTTGCCAACCTGTGATGCTCGACATTTCCGCCTTGAACGCTATTTTTATACCTACTTTTCGGTAATAGATTATGACGAATACCCCTATCAGGGAGACTATTCTTTTTTATGAACCCAATCCCTGGGTGAGAAAAGGATTACGGGCACTTATTGACCCTGAGCCCACACACTATCAATTTGCCCACAGTATCAGGGAAATAGACGCTGTGCTGAAGGAGAATGAGAAACAAATCCTCATTATGGAGTTATATAATGAAAGTGAGAATTTGTATGATGTATTACGCTTCATTCTGACCATTAACGATTTCTGGCCGAAGACGCCGCTGATCATATTTACTGAAATCACCAACGCCAGCATATTGGCGATGCTGGCGGCGGAGGCGCATTTATCCCTGGTGGCAAAAGAAGATCCGCTGGATTGTTTGTTCGAGGCCTTTGCCGCTGCCGATACGGGGGTGGGGTATCGCAGTCCGGGTATTCAGACGGCATTGACTCAACCCGTAGAGCCTCTTTCCCGCAGTGAATGGCGCATATTGGCGATGATGATTAGCGATACCAATCCGCAACGCATTGCCCGTGTCACGCATCGCAGTTATAAAACGGTGAGTACCCATAAGTTGAATATCATGCGCAAACTTGGCCTTAATCAGGCGGGGTTTATGCGTTTGATTCTGGCTTTTCGCCTCCAGCACCCAGTCTGAAAGTAAGTCGTCGGTCTGTCTTGGCTCCGGGGCAGTCGGCGACGTATTCCCCTTCTCCTCAGATCTTTTAATTATGCCGGGCGCATCATTCCGGTGGAATTGATTTAAATCAAATTAAACATCCTACAAAAACAATCAGGAAGGTCGTATTTTGATTTGGCGTAACTGAGTGTTTTATATACAGTTGCGGCTGCTTTATTTGTCCGGAAAATAATAAGTTTTTTGTCCTTAGAGACGATACCGTTTGGGGTTTTAACCTTAAAATTGGTTTTATAAACATTAATTTCAGGGTTTAAAACTAAATATTTATCAATTGATAGTTAATGATTCTTTTTTGATCCAATGCGGTTACTCTTCATCTCGTCAAGCAGACTGGCTAAAGCAGGTCACGCTAATGGACGCACAATCATATTCAAAGTTGAAGGGAGTTTTACCATGAAGAAAATTACACTGGCTCTGGCAATCATTTCAGCCTTCGCTGCGGTCAGCACTGCACAAGCCGCCGACGTTACCGCTCAGGCGTTGGCCACCTGGTCTGCTACTGCGAAGAAAGACACTACCAGCAAGCTGGTTGTTACCCCTATTGGCAGCCTGTCCTTCAACTATGCGGAAGGCATCAAGGGTTTTAACAGCCAGAAAGGTCTGTTTGACGTGACCGTGGAAGGGGATGCTACCGCGACCGCATTCAAACTGACTTCCAAACTGGTTTCCAACACC
Source organism: Serratia myotis (assembly GCF_027474885.1). Lineage (NCBI taxonomy): Bacteria > Pseudomonadati > Pseudomonadota > Gammaproteobacteria > Enterobacterales > Yersiniaceae > Serratia > Serratia myotis. The sequence goes on from NZ_CP099707.1 coordinate 1,599,416, forward strand.
CTGACTCAGCTCGATACCTCAGGTTCCACCCTGAACGTAGGTGTGAACTACAACGGTGAAGCCGTAGAGAAAACCGCTGAAACCACCATGATCGATACCTCTGCCGGTATTCTGGGCGGCAACCTGAGCGCGCTGTCCAACGCTTATAACCAGGCTGTTCGCACCAGCGCACAAGATCAGTTCACCTTCACCATCATTGGTGCCACCTCTGACGGCACTACCGCCGTGACGGATTTCAGCACCTTGCCTGAAGGGATCTGGAGCGGCGATGTGAGCGTTGAATTCAACGCCACCTGGACCGCGTAACTTCCCAGGTTCACCGCTATAAAACAGGGGGGCAACTCCCTGTTGTTTATCGCCACAGAAGCTCGTCATTGGAATGCCACCATGAAACACATCTCTCTCGCCGCTCTCCTGCTGTTATCGCTGTCTCACCCTGTTTTCGCGCTGGATGTCGGTGAGATCAGTTCATTCATGTACAGCGATAGCGCGCGTCTGAGTAAAGAGATCAAGAACACCACCGACAGTGGCCGCCTGGTGAACATCAAAATCGAGCGTATCTCCAGCCCACTGGAATCCGGAGCCGTGGTGCCGATGGGCAGCAAGGACGAAATGTTGCTGTCACCGGCCAGCCTGATATTGCCAGCCAACGCCAGCGATGTGATCCGCTTTTATTACAAAGGTCCCGCTGACGGCCAGGAGCGCTATTACCGCATCGTCTGGTTCGATCAGGCGCTGAGCGACGTAGGGCAAAACTCGGCCAGGCGCAATGCTGTTGCGACCACCTCTGCGCGTATTGGCACCATTTTAGTGGTGGCGCCAAGGCAGGACCAATTCAATTACCAGTTTGCCGACGGACAGATCAAAAACACCGGCAACGCCACTTTCAAGGTGGTGGCCTACGGCAACTGCCGCAGCAAGAAAGACGGCAATGACTGCAAGGAAAACTATTTCGTAATGCCGGGCAAGGCACGTGGTTTCAGCAAAGTGGACGTCAACGACAAGAAAGGTCGCGTGGCGCTATGGCATGGCGACCAGTTTATCCCGGTGAAATAGAGCAGGTTGTCTGCGATGAAACGGAATGCACCACATTAAAGCAAGGAGTGGCATGTGAAGGCTGTGCTGTTGAGAACGCTGCTGGCCAGCGGGGTGATGGCGATCCCTGCGGTGTTGCTACCGGGCCAGACGGTGAACGCTGCCGGGCTGACCCAGATTGACGGTGTGTTAATCCCACAGACCTTCAGCCTGGCGCTGCGCGAAGGCATGAGTATTCCATTACTGCTGCACTTTGAAAAAAATAGCGGCGTAAAAGATGACCGCCGTATTGGTCACGCCTTTTTATACCTGGATAACAATCAGCTGAAAATCCGCCAGATTACGCTGGAAGACGGTGACGATGGCACGCCGCTGACTGCAGAGACCATCAGGCAATTGCAGGCGCTGCAGGAAGCCGGCTTTGACCCGCAGCAGCGCATTGCACTGACGGATGACGCCTGGCTGGCGCTGGATTTCCGCCAGCTTAATTTGCAACTGGTGGTGAAAGAGGCGGCGATGGGAACCCTGTTGCGTGCTCGCTCCAGTGACATCGGCGTTTCCAGCGTGGACGCCATCAGCAGCACGCTGGATTATAACCTCGGGGTTTACGATAACCGCACCCGGGCCAGCGAGGGCAATACCTCCAGCTATTTGTCGCTCAACAGCGTGACAGCCCTGCGTGAGCATCATGTGGAAGTTAACGGTTCCGTCTATGGTATCGGCAGCGGCGATGAGAATGCCACGCTGTATAAGGCGATGTACGAACGTGATTTTGCCGGCCGTCGCTTTGCCGCCGGCATGCTGGACAGTTGGAATCTGCAGTCGCTGGGGCCGGTCACCACCATCAACTCCAGCAAAATTTATGGCCTGTCTTACGGCAACCGCGCCAACTCGACCGTATTTGATAACAGCCAATCGCTGACGCCGATCGTGGCGTTCTTCCCCTCGGCGGGGGAAGTACATTTGTCGCGCGAGGGACGACTGCTGAGCGTGCAGAACTTCGCTATGGGCAACCATGAAGTGGATACCGGCAACTTGCCCTACGGCATTTATGACGTTGAGGTTGAGGTGGTGGTCAACGGTCGGGTGGTGGATAAACGCATGCAGCGGGTAAACAAGTTGTTTAGCCCCAACCGCGGTGCCAATGCACCGCTGGCCTGGCAATTTTGGGGCGGGATGATCCGCATGGACGACTGGCGTGGTGATGATCAACGCCAACGGCAGGCCAAGGATTCTTACCTGATCGGCGCTTCGGCCACCGGTAACCTGCAGACGCTGAACTGGGCGCTTTCCGGTTACTCGTTTGACAGCAACGCGGTGGGCGAAAGCCGTATCAGCGTGCCATTGACCCAATCCATTCAGTTCAACGTGCAGAACATGGCGGCGTCTGACCATTCCTGGAGCCTGGTCAACAGCGTCAGTGCTGCGCTGCCCGGCGGTTTCAGCAGCCTGTGGGTCAACCAGGAAAAAACGGTGATTGGCGACAAGCTGCTGCAAAACGATGCGCACAACCGCGCCATCGGCGGCACGATGAATTTTGGTGCGCTTTGGTCGCCGTTGGGCAGCCTAAGCCTCAGTTACAACGACGATAAAAAGAACAGCAGCCACTATTACAACGCTGATTATTATCAAAACATTTTCACCGGTCGTTTTGGCACGCTTGGCGTGCGTGCCGGCGTTCAGCGCTACAACAACGGTGGCTACAGTTCGAATACCGGTAAATACATCGCACTCGATTTTTCACTGCCGATGGGCAACTGGCTCAGCGCCGGGGTTTCAAACCAGAACGGCTATACCACCGCTAACCTGGCCGCGCGTAAAGATATTCAAGACGGGCCAATCCGTACCCTTGGCGCCAACCTGTCACGGGCGATCTCCGGTGACACCAACGGCGACAACAGTATGAATGGTGGTGCCTACGCGCGCTTTGACACCAAGTATTCCGCCGGTACGGTCAACGTCAGCAGCTCTGCCGACGGTTACGTTAACACCAGCCTGACCGCCAGCGGCAGCGTGGGCTGGCAAGGACGTGATATTGCGGCCAGCGGCAGAAATGAGGGCAATGCGGGCATCATCTTTAACACCGGCATCGAAAATGACGGCATGCTGACCGCTCGGGTTGATGGCCGGACGGTGAAGCTGACCGGCAATAAAAACTATGTGCCGTTGTCGCCTTACGGCCAGTACGAAGTTGAATTAATGAACAATAAAAACTCGGCGGAAAGCTTCGACATCGTCACCAGGCGCAAGAGCAAGCTGACGCTGTATCCAGGCAACGTGGCGGTGATCACGCCGGAAATTAAACAGATGGTGACGGTGTTTGGCCGCATCAAGGCGGAAGACGGCACGTTGCTGGCTAATGCCTATATCAAAAACCATATCGGCCGCACTCGCACCGATGAGAAAGGTGAATTCATTATGGATGTCGATAAGAAATTCCCGGTGATCGACTTTACCTACAGCGGTAACCAGAGCTGCGAAGTGGGCCTGGATCTGAGCAAAGCGCAGGGGGCGATATGGGTTGGCGACGTGATTTGTACCGGATTGAAAACCTATGCGGGTAACCAGCAGGCAGGAGAAATGGCGAATGAAGGCTAAGTTTACGCTGCTGCTGATGCTGTTGGCTGCCTTGCCGTTGCGGGCAGCGATAAACGTGACTAACCGGCCGGATGCCGCGATGGTTAAGTTCGTGTTTGTCGAGAATAACGCCGATGACAACTTTTTTGTCACCCCGTCCGGGGCGCTTGATCCGCGCATGACCGGTGCCAATAAATGGACCGGGCTGAAATACGGCGGCTCCGGCACCATTTACCAGCAGAGCCTGGGCTATGTGGATAACGGTTACAACACCGGCCTGTCGGCCAACAACCGTTTTGACATGTGGCTGGAAAATGCCCCGATCAAGAACCCGTTCCTCGGGCTGCGCTGCATTAACTGGTATGGCGGCTGTAATATGGATACCAGCCTGATTTTGCCGCAGGCCACCGATGAAAAAGGGTTTTATGGTGCAGTGGTGACCTCGGGTGGCGCTAAATGGATGCACGGCATGATGTCGCCGAGTTTCTATCAGTATTTGAAGCAGATGGCGCCCGGTGACGCGTTCAGCATGCAGATTAATGGTTGCCAGACCGCAGACGTCTACGATGCCAGTAACGGGGGGCGTTGCCAGGATCAGAGCAGAGGTAGCTGGTATAAACGCAACGTGACCCACAGCAAGGCGGCGCATCTGCGCTTTATCAACACCAACGCGGTGTCGGAAGTGTTTGTTAACAGTGACGGCGTGCCGATCATCGGTGAAGGCAATGCCGACTGCAAAAACCAGACTATCGGTTCGCGTTCCGGCATTACCTGCAAAATGGTCAGTTACGATCTGCAGACCGACGGCAGCGTCAGTAACACCTCGATTCATGTGTTCCCGGCGATCAACAATGCGGCGTTAACCTCGGCGACCAACGCCGCCGATTTGCAGTTCAGCCTGGACGGAAACAGCTGGAAAAATACCTCGGGTACCGGCAGTTACTACACCTTTAACCAACTGAAGAGCAGCAATGTGATCTATGTGTTCTTCGCCAGCAACTTTTTCAAACAGATGGTGAAGCTGGGCATCTCCGACAGCGGTACTCGTGACCTGATTAACTTCCGCTTTCAGAACACCACTTCGCCAGAGTCTGGTTGGTATGAGTTTTCCACCTCCAACCAGCTGATTATCAAACCGCGTGATTTCAGTATCAGCATCATTTCTGACGACTACGACAATCAGCCGCACCGTGAGGGCTACGTCGGCCCGGCAGAGCCGCCGCTGGAATTTGGCTATATCGTCACCACCAGCGGTAAGACTGCCGCCGATCAGGTGAGGGTGATGGCTACCGGCCCGACGCAGGCCATCAACGGGATTAATTACTGTATTTTTTCCTCGGCGGATAGCCACAGCCAGGTACCCTTTCCGGCCACGCTCAGTATCACCACCAGCACCAATGGTCAGCAGAGCTATGACGCCGGCTGCGACGGGCAGTGGCATGACATGACTAACGCGTTATGGAGCAGCACGCCGTGGAACGATATTTCCGGCGAGGTCGGGGTGCTAAACAAAACCCGGGTGAAGTTCAGCATTCCGATGAATAACCCGATCTCGCTTAAAACGGTGGACGGTAACGGCTGGTATGGCGACGTCAGTGCCGCCGGGGAGATCCACGTTGAAGCCACCTGGCGCAATATTAACTAGAGGAAACGCCGTGAGAAGCTGGCTGTTGTGGCTACTGTGTCTGCCATTGAGCGCGACGGCGATTAATGTCGGCACTCTGACGTTTGCGATGGATCAGGACCAATCGTTCACCGCCAAGCGGGTGCTGAACAATAACCGCAGCGCACGTATTTATCAGGTGACTTTGCGAGCTATTGACCGGCCGGGGGAGAATGAGGCTCGCAGCCGCCCGGCGGACGGCGAACTGCTGTTTGCCCCACGTCAGCTACAACTGCAGGCCGGGCAGGGCGAATATTACAAGTTCTTCTACCGTGGCCCGCAGGATAACCGTGAGCGTTATTACCGGGTGTCATTTCGCGAAATTCCCACCCGCCTTTTCGACCCGGCGCAGCGTCAAACTACCGGCGTCAATCTGGAGCCGATAGTGGTGATGGACACCATTTTGGTGGTGCGCCCGCGCCAGAGCAATTTCGCCTATCGGCTGGATCCGCAGCGCGGTACCCTCACCAATACCGGCAACACCTACTTTAAATTCCTGCTCAAACCCGGCTGCGACAGCACCGATGAAGAGGGGATCACCGAGTACCTGCGCCCCGGTGATACGCTGACCCATGCCGGTATTCGACTGAAAGGGCAGAAATTTATTATCTATAACGACAAATTTATCAGCGTCGATAAAAGCTGCATTCACTAATGCAGTACAGATTGCTGCCAAAGCCCGTTATTAGGGAGAGCGTGCCGTTGGGGTCGTAGCGGCGCAGCCGCCGACCAATTTGCCGGGAGCAAATTGGAACGACGTCTAGTCGGCCCGTAGGGTGGGACACATGGACGTGTCCCATAATGGCCCCTCGGTGCGCTAGGCCCGGGTATCTCTGACTAAAAGACAACGTTGCCATTAAACTCAGTGGCTTCAACTAGCGCAGCGGGATCGAAAAGCGGAAACAGGCACCGGCTTGCGGCCGCTCGACCAATTGGATATCGCTGTCGTGCAGCAGCAAGATGCGCCGAACGATCATCAGCCCCAAACCGCTGGCATGACGGCGCGCGCTGCTCAGAATGGAAGGGCGCATGAACAGATCGGCACGCAGCTCCTGTGGAATACCCGGGCCGCTGTCATTGACCTGCACCAGCACCTTGCCTGCCTGTTGCCACAGGCGCACCTCGATCTCGCCGCCCTGCGGTGTGTGGCGGATGGCGTTATCCAGCAGGTTGGTCAGCACCCGTTCAATCATGCTGACGTCGGCAAACACCAGGGGAATACCCGGGGTGATATCCGCCAGCAACCGCTGCTGACGTGCCTCCGCCGCCAATTCAAACTTCTGGAAGACATCCTGCACCAGTTCGCTGAGTGAGAACGGCTCTTTCTGCGGTTTCACCACGCCATATTCCAGCCGCGCCAATTCGAACAGTTCCTGCGCCAATCGACCTACTTTGCGGCTCTGCGCCAAGGCGATCTCCAGATAGCGTTGACGATCGTTTTCGCTCAGATTGGCGGACTTGACCGACAGCGTTTCCAGATAGCCGTGCAGTGACGTCAGTGGGGTACGCAGGTCGTGCGAGATGTTGGCGATAAATTCGCGGCGTTGCTGATCCTGCTGCGAAAGCGTCTGCCACTGCTCGGCAATACGCTGTGCCATGCTGCGGAATGCCTGCTGCAGTCGACTGACTTCATCGCGACCGCCGCTGTCGGCCGGCAGTGCCGCATAGGCTTGTACCGCCGCGATGCCACCGCTGTCCAGCTCACTGACCTGGCGTGTCAAACGGCGGATAGGTCGGGTCACCCAATAAAATGCAAAACCACCGGCCACCAGGCTGAACAGCACCATCAGGCCGGATGTCCACAGCGCCATGGAGACCGCGGAGTTATGCAAAGCATGGCTGGTTAATGCGTCGTAATCCTCGCCCAGCAGCACCACATACAAATAGCCTTCAACCTGTCCATTGACCTTCAGCGGCGCGGCGCTGAACACTTTTTTGGCGTCCGGATTCCGTGGATCATCGCCGTAAACCGGCATATTTGCACCGTTGAACAACGCCTGCAGCGGCTGCAGATCCACTTTCTGGCGTTTCAGATGGCCGGCCGGGGCGGCGTTACCAATGATGTCGCCCTGTTTATCGAGCAGGTACACCTCAACGCTGGGATTCACCGCCATCAGTTGATTAAACAGACTATTGACTGACTCCGCGTTCAGCCCATTTTGCCCTAACAGCGGATTGCTGTCGGCAATGTGCTGCGCCAGATTACCGGACAGCCGTTGGATCACTCCCTGGCTGTACTGGGTGCTGCTGCGGACCTGCATCCAGCCGGAAATGGCGCAGCTGATTACCATCAACAGGGCGAAGATCAGGGTCAGGCGTTGCGTTAGCGTAAGGTTTTTCATGATTCACTCTTGCGGCGCTGCCGCGAATTTATAGCCCATGCCCCATACGGTGAGGATGCGCTCGGGTTCCGCCGGGTTGGTTTCAATCTTGATGCGCAGCCGGTTGATGTGAGTATTCACGGTGTGCTCGTAGCCTTCATGCTGATAACCCCACACCTGATTGAGCAGGCTGAGGCGGGAAAACACCTTGCCAGGGTGTTTGGCAAAAAAATACAGCAGGTCGAATTCACGCGGTGTCAGATCGACCGTCTGCTGGTTCAAATGCACTTCACGGGCAATCGGATCTATGGTCAAGCCGTCAAAACTGAGCGTGCCGGCGTCCATCCGCAGGTTACGGCTCATCGCCTCCTGGCGGCGGAACAGCGCCTTGACCCTGGCAACCAGCTCCAGCATTGAAAAAGGCTTGGCGAGGTAGTCGTCAGCGCCCAGCTCCAATCCCAACACGCGATGTACTTCGCTGGAACGTGCACTGGTGATGATGATCGGCGTGTAGCGCGTCATATTGCGTGCCCGACGGCAGATCTCCAGCCCGTCGATCCCCGGCAACATCAGATCGAGGATCAGCGCGTCCCAGCCGCCCTGTTCCAGCATCGCCATACCCAGATTGCCATCGGCGGCATGGCTGATGTCATAGCCTTCATCGCGCAGATGTAATTGCAGCAGCTCTGCGATATTGCCGTCATCCTCGACGATTAAAATTTTCTTTGGCTTATCCATTCTTCTCACCGCTGATTGCCAGACCTGATTGAAGTCTACACAAGCGACGCAGCCGGAGTTATCACATTTTATTTAACTTTGCGTGAGGTCTTGGGGAACAAATCAGACGGATACTCAACACATCGAAACCACCACCCTCAGGAGAGCCCCATGGCCATGTCCATTACGCCGGAGAAACCGGTGCTGATCCATCCGCTGTGGCTGCGCCTGACGCATTGGCTGAATGCGCTGGCGATGTTGATCATGGTGGCCAGCGGCTGGCGTATCTATAACGCCTCGCCGTTGTTTAACTTCAGCTTTATCAATGAGCTGACGTTAGGTGGTTGGTTGGGTGGTGCGCTGCAGTGGCACTTTGCCGGTATGTGGCTGTTTGGCATTAACGGTCTGTGTTATCTGCTGATTAACCTGTTTAGTGGCCGTCTGAAACGCAAGTTCTGGCCGCTCAGCCCGAAAGCCTTGTTGAGTGACCTGCTGGCGGCGCTGCGGGGCAAGCTCGGTCACAACGACTTACGCCATTACAACATGGTGCAGCGGGTGGCCTACCTGTTTGTGATGGTGGCTGGGGTGGTGATGGTGCTTTCCGGCCTGGTGCTGTGGAAGTCGGTGCAATTTCCGCTGCTGCGTGAGCTGCTCGGCGGCTATGACGCAGCACGCTATATCCACTTTTTTGCCATGTCGGCGCTGGTGGGGTTTGTGGTGGTGCATCTGGTGATGGTGGCGCTGGTGCCACGCACGCTGTTGGCTATGTTGCGTGGACGTTAAGGAGAGCCCGATGAAAACAGATAAACACCCGATCAGCCTGAGTGAAGGGCGGGAGATCGTCAGGGAGGCACAGCAATTGCTGGCACGCCAACTGGAGTCCTCTTCACGCCGTCGTTTCCTGCGCAATGGGCTGACGCTGGGGGGGATTGCGATGCTCACCGGTTGTGACATCAGCGACAACACCAATGTGGAACAGGCGCTGAACCGCATCTCGCGGTTTAACGATCGGGTACAGGGCTGGCTGTTCAATGCCGACCATCTGGCACCGGTGTACGCCGAATCGATGATCACCCGTCCGTTCCCGTTCAATGCGTTTTATGCCGAGGAACAGGCACCGGATATTAATGGCGACGACTATCGGCTGGAAGTCAGCGGACTGGTGCTGAATAAACACTCCTGGACGCTGCCGCAATTGCACAAGATGTCGCAGATCAGCCAGGTGACGCGCCATATCTGCGTTGAAGGCTGGAGTGCGATCGGCAAATGGGGTGGGGTGCCGTTCGCGGAGTTTCTCCAGGCGATCGGCGCGGACCTGAGCGCAAAATATGTCAGCTTCAAATGTGCCGACGATTATTACACCAGTATCGACATGGCTACGGCGCTGCATCCGCAAACCATTATGGCGCTGACCTACGACGGCCAGATCCTGCCGCGTAAATACGGCTACCCGATGAAACTGCGCATGCCGACCAAGCTCGGCTACAAGAATCCAAAACATATTCAGGTGATTGAAGTCACCAACCGTTTTCCCGGCGGTTACTGGGAAGATCAAGGTTACAACTGGTTTGGCGGCAGCTAACGAAGGCCGCAACTATCCCCCGGCACACAGGTGCTTTTTAAATGAGAGAAGGAAATACCATGAAAAAGTTATTCGCAGTGATGATGTGTAGCGCATTGATGTTGGGTTCTATCGCTGCCAATGCGGCAGACAGCATGAGCAAAGACGCGATGAAAAAGGACAACATGGGCCAGATGTCTCATGACGGTATGGCTAAAGATGGCATGAAAAAAGACGCCATGAAGAAAGACTGCATGAGCAAGGATTGCATGAAAAAAGATTCCATGAGTAAAGATGCGATGAAACACGACGGCATGAAGAAAGACAGCATGGCCAAAGACGGCATGAAAAAAGATGAAATGAAAAAAGACAGCATGGGGAAATAAGTGCTGCAGACTCAGGATAGCCTGAAAACCAAAGGCCACGTGATGTGGCCTTTGGCATTTTAACGCTTACATATCCGGGAAGGTCAGGGTATTCCCCGGCGCCTCACGGTGGATGTGCACAAAGTTCAGGTGTTTTTCATACTGATCGAGGATATCGCCGATCACCTGTTCCTTGCTGTAGTCCATCAGGTCATTGCCCTGGGTGCCTTCCATCAGGAAGGTTTCCAACCGGTAGTAGTGCGATTTACCGGAGCGGGCGCGATAGGTAAAGCCCGGCACGGAGTAACGCTGTGGCCAGATTTGGTAGGTAAAGTTCTGCTCTTCACCCAAATGCACCAGCAACTCCAGATGGTTTAAACGCTCATCTTCGGTTGGCGGCACCTCACTGAACTCCACTTTGGCACCGCGCAACTCCAGCTCACGCGCCACTTCCTGCATCGCCGGCCGGCAACGAGTATCCATCATTTTCTGCGTGTATTGGGTACCCGGATAATTCATCACCCGTGACAGGCGCTGTTTCCAGTTCAACACGTCATTGCTGGACACCGGCATCGGTGCGGTGGTGTTCAGGGCGCTGGCCTTGCGGTAATCCTCCACCCGCAGCGATTTATACAGCCCGGCCATCACAAAGAAGATCACAAAGCTGAACGGCAGGCCCATGATCACCGTGGTTTTTTGCAGCGCGGGCACGCCGTCGGTCATCAACATACCTATGGTCAGCAGGCCAATCGCTACCGACCAGAAAATACGCAGCCAGTTGGGGGCATCATTATTGATGTCGCTCAGGCGCGAGGTGAAGTTACCCAGCACCAGCGAACCGGAGTCCGCCGAGGTGACGTAAAACAGCAGGCCAGTGATAGTCGCCACCGAAGCGCTGAAGGTAAAGCCCGGGTACTGCGCCAGCAGGCTGTAGAAACCGCGTTCCGGGTACTGCATCACTTCCTGCGCGAAGGCAGCGTTGCCGTGAATAATCTGGTACAGCGCGCTGTTACCGAAGATCGACAGCCACAGCAGGGTAAACACGAAAGGAATAATCAGCGTGCCGACCACGAATTGACGGATGGTACGCCCGCGTGAAATTCGCGCCAGGAACAGGCCGACAAAGGGTGCCCAGGCTACCCACCAGGCCCAGAAGAACAGGGTCCAGTTGTTCATCCACTCCACCGGACGATCGAAGGCGAAGCTGTTAAGCGTCATACCCATAAAGCGGTTGACGTAATCGCCGACGTTGAGCACCAGTGCATTAAGCAGGAACTCGGTATCGCCGAAGAACAGCACGAACAGGATCAACCCCAGCGCCAGCAGCACGTTGAGCTCGGAAAGAATACGGATGCCCTTGTTGACGCCGGAGGTCACCGAAATGGTGGCCATGATCACCGACAGCAGGATCAGCGCGGCCTGAACCGTCAGGTTTTCCGGTATGTGGAACAGGACTTTCAGCCCGTAGTTCAACTGCACCACGCCAATGCCGAGCGTGGTGGCGATACCGAAGATGGTGCCCAGTACCGCAGCAATATCAACGCTGTGGCCGATCGGGCCGTTAATGCGCTTGCCGAAGATCGGGTACAGCGCCGAACGGATGGTCAGCGGCAGGTTATAGCGGTAGCTGAAGTAGCCAAGAGCGATGCCCATCAGCGCATACATCGACCAGCCGGTCAGCCCGTAGTGGAACAGCGTCCAGACCATCGCCTGGCGTGCGGCTTCCAGCGTCTGGCCCTGGCCTTCCGGCGGCATCATATATTGTGTCACCGGTTCGGCGACCGAGAAGAACATCAGATCGATGCCGATACCGGCGGCAAACAGCATCGCTGCCCAGCTCATCAGGCTGAATTCGGGTTTTGACTGCTCGGGCCCGAGCTTGATTGAACCAAAGCGTGAAGCGGCGATAAACACCACAAATACGATGTAAAGGGTGGCGGCCAGCAGGTAGTACCAGCCGAAGGTAGTAGAAACCCAATTCAGGGTGCGGGTGATCCATCGCCCGGAGAAATCGGTAAAAAAGATGGTCATCAGCGAGAAGGCCAGGATCAGCCCCGCCGAGGTGAAGAAAACCACAGGATTAAGGCCATCCTTTTGTGGTTTTGAGGAGGTTTCGCGTGTTGTCATCGTCTTCCTCTGTTTTTTAACAACTGAGTAAAATCGTGCCCACACACCAGCCTGAACGACACGCAGGTGTCGCCCGGAAACAGTGCGGATAAAAACGCCGCGGCAATTGCTGTTCTGCTTGCCAAAAGTTGCCGCTTTGTTTGTTAACGAAACGGGAAATCGTTTCGTGGTGGGAACCGCTTACAGACACTGATTTTGGTCAGATTCGTTAAATACCTCACGAAAATCAGCCAGTTCCACAACCGAAAAGTACATATTTGTAACCAAGCGGTAATAAAATATATGCAATTTTTATTGAACGTTCAATCAAAAAAAAGTTTAATAGTTGCCATGAAGACCAAGTTCAGCAGGCGGAAAGACGGTGAAATCCCGCCGCTGAGACGAGGCCGAAGTCGGTTTTGTGAGAGTCGAATTATGCCAAAGGTAGGAATGCAGCCGATCAGAAGGCAGCAGTTGATAGATGCCACGCTGGCCGCAGTCAATGAAGTTGGAATGCATGACGCCACCATTGCGCAGATAGCGCGACGGGCGGGCGTTTCCAACGGCATTATCAGCCACTATTTCAAGGATAAGAACGGCCTGCTGGAAGCCACAATGCGCTATTTGATTAGCCATTTGGGCGAGGCTGTGAGGTTGCGGTTACAGGCGTTGAGCGACCACAGCCCGGCATCACGGCTGCAGGCGATCGTCGCTGGTAATTTCGACGACAGTCAGATCAACAGCGCGGCGATGAAAACCTGGTTGGCTTTTTGGGCCAGCAGCCTGCACCAACCGCAGCTTAACCGGTTGCAACAGGTGAACGGTCGTCGTTTGTATTCCAACCTGTGCGCTGAATTTAGCCGCGAACTGCCGAAGGCGCAGGCACGGCTGGCGGCCAAAGGGCTGGCGGCATTGATCGACGGTCTGTGGTTACGCAGCGCGTTGCGCGGTGCGGCGTTTAATCAGGCACAGGCGATTGCGCTCACTACCGATTACATTACGTTTCAACTCCGGGGGCACACGCCACCCTGAGGACAACCCAAGGAGAACCTATGTCCCGTTTTGGCTTACAGAAGCTCTATATTAATGGTGCCTATGTAGACAGTACCGATGGAAAAACCTTCAACGCAGTGAACCCGGCGAATGGCGAAGTGCTTGCCGAGATCCAGTCCGCCAGCGCTGAAGACGTCAACCGTGCGGTTGCCAGCGCAGCCAGTGGACAGAAGGTATGGGCGGCGATGACGGCGATGGCGCGTTCTCGTATCCTGCGTCGTGCGGTGGATATTCTGCGTGAGCGCAACGACGAACTGGCCGCGCTGGAAACGCTGGATACCGGCAAGGCGATGTCGGAAACCACGGCGGTAGATATTGTCACCGGTGCCGACGTGCTGGAATATTACGCTGGCCTGATCCCGGCGATCGAAGGGCAGCAGATCCCGCTGCGCGACACTTCTTTTGTTTATACCCGCCGCGAGCCGCTGGGCGTGGTGGCCGGTATCGGTGCCTGGAACTACCCGATTCAAATTGCCTTGTGGAAGTCTGCGCCAGCGCTGGCCGCGGGCAATGCCATGATCTTCAAACCGAGCGAAGTGACTTCTTTGACGGCGCTGAAGCTGGCCGAGATCTACACCGAAGCCGGCCTGCCGGACGGCGTGTTCAATGTGGTCACCGGCAGTGGTGCAGAAGTCGGTCAGTACCTGACCGATCATCCGGGCATCGCCAAGGTGTCGTTCACCGGCGGCGTGAAAACCGGCAAAAAAGTGATGGCTAACGCCTCCGGCTCGACGCTGAAAGAAGTCACCATGGAACTGGGCGGTAAATCGCCGCTGATCATCTTTGATGACGCCGACCTGGATCGCGCCGCCGATATTGCCATGATGGCCAATTTCTACAGCTCCGGCCAGGTGTGCACCAACGGTACCCGCGTGTTTGTACCGGCAGCGCTGCAGGCGCAATTCGAAGCCAAAATTCTCGAGCGGGTAAACCGCATTCGTCTGGGTGATCCTAGCGATCCGCAAACCAATTTTGGCCCGCTGGTCAGCTTCGCGCACATGGAGTCGGTGCTGCGCTTTATCGAAAGCGGTAAGGACAGCGGCGCGCGTCTGCTGTGCGGCGGTGAGCGTGTGACGACCGGTGAATTTGCCAAGGGCGCTTATGTGGCTCCGACGGTATTTACCGATTGCCGTGACGAGATGGAAATCGTTCGTGAAGAGATCTTCGGGCCGGTGATGAGCATCCTCAGCTATCACAGCGAAGAAGAAGTGATACGTCGCGCCAACGATACTACCTTTGGCCTGGCTGCCGGGGTCGTCACTAACGATCTGACCCGCGCCCACCGGGTGATCCACCAACTGGAAGCCGGCATCTGCTGGATTAACACCTGGGGCGAGTCGGCGGCGGAAATGCCGGTCGGCGGCTACAAGCAGTCTGGCGTCGGTCGCGAAAATGGCCTGATGACGCTGGAGCACTACACCCAGATCAAATCAGTGCAGGTCGAGCTGGGCGAATACGCCTCCGTATTTTAACTATCCCCGCTTTTTCTTTCGCCTGGCGCGTTCGCGTCAGGCGCATTGCCTATTAGGAGATAATCGATGGAATACGATTACATCATTATCGGGGCCGGCTCTGCCGGTAACGTATTAGCCACCCGTTTGACCGAAGACGCTGACGTCAGCGTGCTGCTGCTGGAAGCTGGCGGCCCGGACTATCGGATGGATTTTCGCACTCAGATGCCCGCTGCGTTGGCATTCCCGCTGCAGGGTCGCCGTTACAACTGGGCCTATGAAACCGACCCTGAGCCGCACATGGACAACCGTCGCATGGAATGTGGTCGTGGTAAGGGGCTGGGCGGTTCATCGCTAATAAATGGCATGTGCTACATCCGCGGTAACGCGATGGATTTCGACAACTGGGCGAAGGCACCGGGTCTGGAAGACTGGAGCTACCTGGATTGTCTGCCGTATTTCCGCAAGGCGGAAACTCGCGACATCGGGCCGAATGATTTCCACGGCGGCGAGGGTCCGGTCAGCGTGACCACGCCGAAGGCCGGTAATAACGAGTTATTCCACGCGATGGTGGAGGCTGGCGTGCAGGCGGGTTATCCGCGTACCGATGACCTTAATGGTTACCAGCAGGAAGGCTTCGGCCCGATGGACCGTACCGTCACGCCGAAAGGTCGTCGTGCCAGCACCGCCCGTGGTTATCTGGATCAGGCGCGTTCCCGCCCTAATTTGAAGATTGTGACCCATGCGCTGACCGACCGCATCCGTTTCGACGGCAAGCGGGCGGTGGGTGTTGATTACTTGCAGGGTGAGGCCAAGGAGATCACCAGTGCGCGTGCGCGCCGGGAAGTGCTGCTGTGCGCCGGGGCGATCGCGTCACCTCAGATTTTGCAGCGCTCTGGCGTGGGTCCGGCCTCGCTGCTGAACCGTCTGGACATTGAGCTGGTGCACGATCTGCCGGGCGTGGGTGAGAACCTGCAGGACCACCTGGAAATGTACTTACAGTACGCCTGTAAAAAACCGGTTTCGTTATACCCGGCGCTGCAATGGTTTAACCAACCAAAAATTGGCGCGGAATGGCTGTTCAACGGCAGCGGCATTGGCGCCAGCAACCAGTTTGAAGCCGGTGGCTTTATCCGCAGCCGTGAAGAGTTCGCCTGGCCGAACATTCAGTATCATTTCCTGCCGGTGGCGATTAACTACAACGGCAGCAATGCGGTTAAAGAGCACGGTTTTCAGGCTCACGTCGGTTCGATGCGCTCGCCGAGCCGCGGCCGGGTGCAGGTTAAATCCAAAGATCCGCGCCAGCATCCGAGCATTCTGTTCAACTACATGGCGACAGAGCAGGACTGGCAAGAGTTCCGCGATGCCATCCGTATCACGCGTGAAATCATGGCGCAGCCAGCGCTGGATGAGTACCGGGGGCGTGAAATCAGTCCTGGGCCGGAAGTCCAGACCGACGAACAGTTGGATGCCTTTGTGCGTGAGCATGCCGAAACCGCCTTCCATCCTTCCTGCTCATGCAAAATGGGCGAAGACGAGATGGCAGTGGTGGATGGGCAGGGCCGGGTGCACGGTATGGAAGGGCTGCGGGTGGTGGACGCCTCCATTATGCCGTTGATCATTACCGGTAACCTGAATGCTACCACCATCATGATCGCCGAGAAAATCGCCGATCGTATCCGCCAGCGCACGCCGCTGCCGCGCAGCACCGCCGAATATTACGTGGCCGGTGACGCCCCGGCGCGCAAGGCGTAACCCACATGTCCTCTCGCCGCTAAGGGGCAGGGCTGCCGTAGCAAGCAACCCCTCTCCAAAGTCCTTCCCTGAGGCGAGGGGACAATCTATCCCCGTCATCTTTCAAGCTGTAAATGTGTCATCCCACTTCAGTAGGGGACAATATATTTGTCCCGCTCAAGCCGGCAGGGCGATCGCCTGATCGAAACTGTTGGGTGTTGCCATGCGCCACATGCGCGCATAGAAATCGCTTTCGATCTCTTGTTTCAGCAGTGCGCCGGGTTCCAGATAGTAGTAGATGTCGGCGTAGACCTTGATTTCCGTTGAGGTAATGCGGCGCAGCATATGGTGCGAGGTCAGCTGTTCCGGACGACTGACCCCGGCTGCCGCCAACATTTCCGCCAGCGCTTTTACCGTATTCTGGTGGAAATGATAAACGCGCTCCGCTTTGTTCGGTACCACCAGCGCTTTTTGTCGTAGCGGATCCTGAGTGGCAACACCGGTTGGGCAGTGATTGGTGTGGCAACTCTGTGACTGAATGCAGCCGACGGCGAACATAAAGCCGCGTGCGGAGTTCACCCAATCGGCACCCAGTACCAATACGCTGGCGATGTCGAAGGCGCTGATGATTTTGCCACTGGCACCGACTTTGACCTTGTCACGCAACCCGCAGCCGACCAGGGTGTTATGCACAAACAGTAATCCTTCGCGCAGCGGCATGCCCATATAGTTGGACAGCTCAAGTGGCGCGGCACCCGTCCCACCTTCCTTACCGTCCACCACGATAAAGTCCGGCAATATTTGGGTTTGCAGCATGGCTTTGACGATGGCGACAAACTCCCATGGGTGGCCGATACACAGCTTGAAACCCACGGGTTTTCCGCCGGAGAGTTCGCGTAGCTGCTGAATGAAGTGCATCATTTCCACCGGGGTGCTGAAGGCACTGTGCGAGGCTGGAGAAATACAGTCGACCCCTTCTGGGACGCCGCGCGTCGCGGCAATTTCCGCATCCACTTTTTTAGCCGGCAGAATGCCGCCATGGCCCGGCTTGGCACCCTGACTGAGTTTGATTTCAATCATTTTGACCTGCGGGTTTTTAGCCTGTTCGGCAAAGCGCTGCGGATCAAAATGGCCGTCGGCGGTACGGCAGCCAAAATAACCACTGCCCAGTTCCCACACCAGGTCACCGCCGTTCTCTCGGTGATAGCGGCTAATACTGCCTTCACCGGTGTCGTGGTAGAAATTACCTTTCGCTGCACCCAGGTTGAGAGCACGAATAGCGTTGGCCGACAGGGCGCCGAAACTCATGGCGGAGATGTTGAAAATAGAGGCGGAGTAGGGCTGGCTGCAGCCTGGGCCGCCGATCGCCACGCGAAAACTGGTCGGGTCGGACACCTCCACTGGGCGCATGGAATGGCCGATGCATTCATAGCCGGTTTGATAAACATCCAACTGGGTGCCGAACGGTTTGTCACCCATCTCGTTTTTGGCACGACGATAAACCAGCGTGCGTTGGGTGCGTGAGAACGGGATCTGCGCGTTATCTTCTTCCAATAAATACTGGCGTATTTCCGGGCGGATAAATTCGAAGAAAAAGCGCAGACGGCCGATGATCGGGTAGTTACGGCAGATAGCGTGGCGCTGTTGGGTCAGATCGTAAATACCCAGTGCGCTCAGACCACCAAAAATGATCGTTGGCAGCCAAAACCAGGGCTGGTGCGGCAATAGTGCCAATGACACCAGTGTCAGCAAGAGACTCAACACAAGACAGGTATAACGGCTGAATAAAGATGACTTCATAACATCTCCTGATGTTTTTTTTGATCCAGACGACATGGCTCACGGAAAATTTCCGTGGCTGGATCCTAACCAACAGGCAGAAGTGTTATGTGGCTGTTACTGCTTTATCGTTCATTGTTACATTATTTTAACGTTGCCAAGGGGAAAGGCCGCCGGGCGGCGGCCTGAAGGTTTACTTGCTGGCGACGAAGATAGTGCTCATGCTGCGCAAACGCAGTTTTTTCATCGCACTGTATTTCTGAGAGAAAATGGTTTTGGGATGAGTGCCGCGCTTTTGGGCAATATGCAGCAGGCTGTCGCCACGCAACAAATTGAAAATAACGTCACTTTCCGCCGGGCTGAGTTCCCGGGTTTTCTGCATTTTTATCCCGCCGGGCTCTTTGCTTTCCAACAGGTTTTGTATTTTTTCCTGTAGCGAATAAAGTGGAATGCGCGTCGAGACCAATTCAACGGAAATCCCCAGGATCGATAATAACTTTACTACGCGCTCGTCGTCATAAAACACCAGCAGGCGTGTTTTTGAGTTGTATTGCTGATGTAAAGACACCAGGCTTTCAATGACGTTGACGCTTTGCTCCAGATTTTGTGAGGTGAAGATCAGGGCGATGTCGTGCTTAATTATTTTCTCCGCCTTGGCTCCGCCGTGCATGAAATCCGAGAACAGTCTGATATCGTACTTACCGTAATGTTTTTTCAGTAATACCGAAAGGCCGACATAGCTGTACTTACACTCACTAATCACAAGGACATTGTTTTTAGACATAATGGCAAACACCCATAATGAGTTAAAAGTATTCAGCTGTAAGAAGCGAGTTCAAATCCTTGATGTCGGATTCCTTCCACAGCTTTCCCTGCAGTGCGTAATATGGCATTTCGTCCAGCCATCTTTTATGTTCGGGAGTTTCTACCCCTTCGATAATCACCTTGTAATGATTAAGGTGAAAAAAACGCAATAAAGCGCGCATTAAACCGTCACCGCCGGACTTTTTCATAAAGTCCCACAATAAAAAACGGTCGAGTTTAACGAAGCGGAACTGGCTGTTATACAACGCAGAAAAACCCGCGTAGCCAGAACCAAAATCATCGAGCCAAAATGAATAGCTCTTCAGTGAGGGATCGCCATGGACGCGATCTTTTACCAGTCGGGTTGAGTTCTCACTGATTTCGAAATGAATACAGCGAGTAGCACTGATTCTTTCTGCAAAATGGCTATTGGCCAAAGATCTCAGAGAATGGTCGTCCACATTTAATGTGGCTATCACCTGATTGTCGCGAAACCAGTGGTTATATTTCTCTATCAGACTGACTTGATCTAACAGAATCTCAATCCGAGTGGCGCTATCGGCAGTGCGAAAGAATTGTTCAGGAGAAAAATGCGCATATTCACTATTAAAAGTGAATCGTGACAGGCACTCAACGGCCAGCAATTGTCCAGATTTTGCGAACATAGGCTGGAAAACATAATTAATTCCGTTATTTTGCTCTCTAAAAGAACTGCGCATTCCTCAATCCCTTGATTGATATACAAACGTCTGTTTTATAACGAAAATAAAATAAAATCAGTCTGTTTATAGGTAAATATCTTATTTGATGCAGCCAAGATGAGCAATGCCGCTTACAGACCCTTAAATGCGCAATTTGTCGCGAAGTCTAAACCGTTCAGAATGTAATAAAATGTTAATAAACGGAATAATGTGCTGTTAATCAAGCCTTAAGGCAAAATCTCCAACTGCATGCCTTTCTAAATCACAGATTATTCCTATTCGATTGAATCGTCAACATCGATCGATAGGTATTTGTTGATAGTTTATTCCTATCAAGAGGGGGGTTATGAATGTTTTAAACGATTTAACAATAAGAATACGCTTAGTCTATATTTCGTCCGGCAATGGGTTCATCGAGGCAACATTCCTTTTAAGCAAGGAGTGCTATCGCTGAGTGTATGCTCAGTGCCGGGTCGGTATATATTCATCTGTCACTGAATCGATTATTTTATTGTTTTTCTATGGAGCTGGAAATGAAAAAAGTATTATTGCCTTTGGCCGCGCTGGTATTGTCTGTAACTGCTTCCAACGCAATGGCAGCAAATGGCACCGTTAAGTTCACCGGTGAAATCAAACAGTCTACTTGCGAAGTAACTAGCGATACTCAAAATAAAGAAGTTTACCTGGGTACTTACCCAACTTCTGCTTTTGCAAATATCGGTGATAAATCTGCATCTAAAGCTTTCCAGATCTCTCTGGATAAATGTGATGCTGGCGATTACAGCCTGCGTTTCGACGGTAACACCGTTGCCGGCAACCCAGACCTGCTGTCCGTAAGCAACGTTGGCGGTACCGGTACTGCGGCAACTGGCGTGGGCATCGAAATCACCGATAACAACAACAAGCCTTTCGCTATCGGCGATGGCTCTAACATCAAAGATGACGTTGCTAAAGTTACCGTTGATGCATCAGGTAAAGCGACCTTCAACCTGCAAGCTCGCTACCGTTCATTCAGTGCTGTGACTGCTGGTCTGGCTAACGCTACCAGCCCGTTCACCATCGAATACAAATAATCGACCTTTTAGGATATTGACGGCCAAGGATGGCCCGTAGAGGAAACCGATGAAAAAGTTCTTTGCTGCTCTGCTGATGCTGGGCACTTTTAGCAGCTACGCCGGGATCCAGGTTGATGCCACCCGCGTAATCTATAACGGCACTGATAAATCTGCCTCTCTGCCAATCCATAATGATGCTGCTGAAGCCTATATGGTGCAGACCTGGCTGGATACTGGTGACAGGAATCAGGTACCTAAGAATCTGCCTATTGTGGTTGTTCCCCCGATCCTGAAATTGGATGGTGCAAAAACGGCAATCTTGCGTTTTATCTATTCCGGCAATGGCTTCCCGCAGGATAAAGAAACTCTGCTGTGGATTAACGTGCAGGAAATACCACCGGCCCCGAAGCTGGAAAATGTGCTTCAGGTTGCGGTACGTACCCGAATCAAACTTTTTTACCGCCCGACGACGTTGAAAACCACGTTGGATGAGCAGGTGCAAAAATTGCGTTGGCAGCGTGAAGGTTCACGTTTGCAGGCGATTAACGATGGCCCTCTGCATATTACTTTTGGGGCCCTGCATTTGAAAAATAGCGCGGGAAAAACCGTGGATGTGGACGCCAATATGGTGAATCCAGGCGATCGCCTGTCGATTGATATCCCCGCGGGCGCTAACGTTAATAATAAGATTTCCTTCAGTTATATCAACGATTTTGGCGGTAGAACGGAAGTCAAGGACGTTCCAGTACAATAAGAGAGACAGGGAATGGTATATCAACGGAAAGTAGCATGCGGAATGACGCGGCTGACAAAGTTCATCCGGATCGCAATTATTGCCGCCGGTGCGCCGATGTTATGGAGTGAGGCGGCGCTGGCAGACTTTAATATGTCGTTTGTTCACGGCAATGAAAACCTGAGCAATGCTGAAGCTGTTGCTCAGGGTGATGCTTTGCAGCCGGGCGTCTACCCATTTGATATTTATGTCAACCTGAACCAGGTTGATCATAAAGATATTACTTTTCGTCAGGCCAAGGGACAGGCTGCTTCTCAGCCCTGTCTTAAAGTTGAAGATCTGCTGAACTACGGCATCAAACTGCCGCAAACTCTGCCAGCGGGTAGCTGTGTTGATTTACCGGCGGTGATCAAAGATGCCACCGTCAGCTATGATGCGGGGGTGCAGCAGATCAATATCTCCGTACCGCAGACCATGATGGAACTCAGCGCCAGAGGTGCTATCCCGTCCAGCATGTATGACGAAGGCATTAATGCACTGTTCGCCAACTATACTTTCAATTATAACAAGAACAGTTATAGCCGTGATGATGCCGATGACAGCGAATACACCTTCCTGGCGTTGAACAGTGGCGTCAATCTCGGAAGATGGCGCCTTCGTAACAACTCCACCCTGGATAAACAGAGTGGCAGCAGCTCCAACTGGACCAACATCTCTTCCTGGGCAGAAACGGATATTGCGCCATGGCGCAGCCGTCTGATCATGGGGCAGGCCAGTACCAATAATAACGTGTTCAACAGTTTCCAGTTCCGCGGTGTTCAATTGTCCAGCGTGGACGATATGTTGCCAGACAGCCTGCGCGGTTATGCGCCGGTTGTTCGCGGTATTGCTGCGACCAACGCCCGAGTAGAGATCCGCCAGAACGGCTATGTTATCTACAGTACTAACGTGGCTCCGGGGCCTTTTGAGATCCATGATGTTTATCCACATACCAATAACGGTGACCTGAACGTCACAGTTAACGAAGCCGACGGTTCACATAAAAGTTTCAGCGTGGCTTATTCCTCCGTGGCTAATATGCTGCGTGAAGGCATTTGGAACTTCCAGCTGACTGCCGGTAAATACCATAACGGTAACGGCGGTTATCAGCCTAATTTGATTCAGGGTACGTTGGCACGTGGCTTAAACTATGGCCTGACGCCTTTTGGCGGGGTCGTTATGGCTGAGCATTACCGCTCCGCCGCGCTGGGTATAGGTAAAAGCCTGGGTTCCTGGGGGGCAGTGTCGGTAGATGGGTCTATTTCAGATACCGAACTGGCTAACGGCGATCGCAAGCAGGGTCAGAGCTTCCGCTTCCTATATTCCAAATCTTTGAACCAGATGGGTACCAATTTCCAGTTGGCGGGTTACCGCTATGCGACCTCTGGCTATTACGATTTGGGTGATGCAGTCGAAGAACGTAACCGCTGGCGCAATGGGGTCTACGCCAATGACTATTGGGATCCTAACGATCTGAAACCTGGCCAACCTTCCTGGAGTAACAACCAGAAGCGTACTCGCTATACCGCCCGTTACGGCAACAAACGCGAGCGTGTTGAACTGTCCCTCAGCCAGCAGCTGTGGGCGGGTGCCAGCCTTTATGCCAACGTTAGCCATCAGAACTATTGGGGCGTATCGGGTAACGATCGCACCGTTCAGTTAGGTTATAACGACGGTTATAAACGCATTTCTTACGGCGTCTATGTCCAGGATACTCGCGGACAGTACGGCTATTCCGATCGCAGCGTAAACTTTACCGTTTCTATGCCACTGGATTGGGGTCAGAACAATAATTCGACCACGGCCAACTTCAGTGCGGCACACAGCAAGCAAAGTGGCGACAGCTATTCCACCGGTATCAGCGGCACCATGCTGGACGACCGTCGTATGAACTACTCGGTCTCTACCGGCCACACGCAATCTTCCGGTCAGAGCAGTAACCTGAACCTCGGTTACAGCAGCAGTGTGGGTAACATTGATGGCAGTTACGCGTATAGCTCTAATTATCGTCAAGCTGGGGTAGGTTTGTCGGGTGGTCTGCTGGTGCATTCCGGCGGAGCAACCTTAACGCAACCGCTGCAGAACACCATTTTGTTGGTTGAAGCCAAGGACGCCAAAGGCGTACGTCTGGAAAACCAACCGGGCGTGACGATTGACCGTTTCGGTTATGCCGTAGTGCCATCGGCAAACCCATACCGCTTCAACTATGTTGCGTTACGCACTGAAGATTTCGGCCCAGGCCTGGATGTGCCTATTGCCAGTAAACAAGTGGTGCCAACCGAGAAGTCGGTGGTCAAGGTGACCTTTGACACTTTCAAAGGGGTCAGTCTGTTGATTCATGCTCAACTCGGGGATAACAACTATCCCGCCATCGGTGCCGGCGTGTTCAATGAAGATGGCCGCAACAGCGGGACCGTGGGTCTGAATGGCGATACCTATGTTTCTGGTGTGAAGCCAGGTGAAAAACTGACCATTAAATGGGGCCCGAAAGCCGATCAGCAGTGTGTACTGCCGATCCCGGCCAGCGTGGGTAATCAACAAACTGGTATGGGATATCAGGAACTGACTCTGCAATGCCAAAAACTGTAAGGTGCACCATGAACTTAAGCAAATTCGGACGAAATACACTTCTGTCACTGGTGGCATTGGCAGGGTTGGCGATGGCGCAGCAGGCAGCCGCAATGCAGTGCCGGTTCGGTAACTCGACCGGTTCCAGCAACCCAACCGGTAGCGTCACACAGGATATTGACGTTGGACGAGCGATTGTTTTGGCCGCGAGTGATTTCGTTAAAGGCAATCTAATCTGGCGTTCGCAGAACTTTACCTCGACCTTTACCTGCTGGGATACCGATGGTTACCCAAAGGGCGAACACGCTTATATTTACTGGAACCCGCGGAACTCCTTCGGTGGATTGGATCCATCCCTAGAGATCGGGGTATCGATCAACGGGCAGGACTATGACGCGATTAACAAGAAGCAAAGTTCCAACCGGCCAACCGGCCCTGATCTGGGTCCGGGTACCAAGCCGGGTAGCAACAGAAGGAAAGCTGACCCTCAGGCGGTAACTGCCAGTTATTCGGTATATATCAAAGCCACTGGCGTTAAACCCCCTGCGGGCAATTTTGCGCCATTGGCACGGGCTTCATTGTTCCAGATTGACGGTGAGTTGGGGCTGAATGCGACCAAAGACAGTAACTTTAACGCCTATATTAAAGGGCTGGACAAGATCCGCGTGATCCAGTGTAACCCGCAGATCAGCGTGTTAGCGAATAATGGTGCCAGCGTCGATTTTGGTGTGCTGAGTACCTCCAGTGCCAAAAACGGTACTGTTGCTAAACAGGTTCCGTTTGCAATCAAAGCCACGTTGAGCGGCGGTGAATGTGCGGGGCAGTCGCTGCAGGCCAGTTTTAGCAGCACCAATGCCGATCCGTCGGATAACACGCAGATTCTACCAACCACCAAGCCCGGTGTAGCGATCTTCCTGACCCAGCAACGCGACACCAGCAAAAAGCCGATCCCTCTGCAGACCAACGTAGACTTTGGCGGGGTATTGCAGGACAAGCAGAACGAAGTGTCGGAAACCTTCATCGCTAACCTGAAATGGCTGACAAACAATCCAACGCCTGGGGTGTTTAACGCCACGGCTAACGTAGACGTCACGTTCAAATAAGCATTACCGCAATAAAGAATGCCGCCCCTTTTAAAACACCAGCACGGTGCTTAAAAGGGGCGGCATTTTGCTATTCTGAGAGGGGCGCTATTGTCCCATCCAATTACCACATTTGCCGTCCAGACATTTGCCCGCATACCACAGATGCACGCCCGGTGACTCGTGGCGATGCCCTTTCAATGGCTCGATCGCCTGCGGGCGCATTTCTGCCACATCCCAGCGCGTGGTGCGGCGATACACCGCCGGCGTTTTACCGAACTGTTTTTTAAACGCGCGTGAAAATGATGGCTGGGAATCAAAGTGGAACTGCAGAGCGATATCGAGAATAGGGCGTGGGCTCGAACGCAACGCCTGTGCCGCCTGCGACAGGCGACGCTCGCGGATATAGCTGCCCAGCGCATGACCAGTGGTACTGCGGAACATCCTTTGCAGATGCCATTTGGAGTAGCCTGACTTTGCCGCTACGTTGTCTAACAGCAACGGTTGATCCAGATGATTTTCAATCCAGTCCAGCAAATCGTGAATGATATTGACGCGATCCATTGTTTAAGTTCTCCCGCAGTACGACATTCAGGTCAGTGTAGGTAAGAGCAATTATCCAAGTTAGTTCTTTGATAATAGGCCGGAGCACCGGGTTACGCAAGTGTTAACTAGGGTGCTAAAGGTGGCTAAAAGTGCTGTTACCGTCGCGGAGAAATGAAAAAGGCCGCACGAGGCGGCCTTGAAGCGAGTGGGAAAAGGGCTATCAGTTGGTTTCCGGCTTCACTTCGATATAGTTCAACTGCAACACGCTGCTGGTATAGCCACGGATCTTGTTGGTCATTTCAATATCGCCATTCAGCTTGTGGCCGTACGACGGAATGATCTCTTTCAGTTTGCTCTGCCATTCCGGCGTCGCCACTTTATCTTTGAACACGGTTTCCATCAGGTGCAGCATAATCGGCGCGGCAGTAGATGCGCCCGGTGATGCGCCCAGCAGGGCGGAAATGCTGCCATCTTTGGCGCTGACCACTTCGGTACCGAACTGCAGCAAGCCGCCTTTGTCATCGTCTTTCTTGATGATCTGCACGCGTTGGCCGGCGGTCCACAGCTTCCAGTCTGCCTGTTTGGCTTCAGGGAAATACTCTTTCAGCGCGGCGAAACGGTCGTCGTCGTTCATCATCAACTGACCCACCAGGTATTTCACCAGGTCGAAGTTATCCAGCCCGACATGCGTCATTGGCATCAGGTTGGAGGTGCTCAGGGAATGCAGCAGATCGAACAGTGAACCGTTTTTCAGGAACTTGCCGGAGAAGGTGGCGAACGGCCCGAACAGCAAGACACGTTTGCCATCCAGCATACGGGTATCCAGGTGCGGAACCGACATCGGCGGTGAACCTACGCTGGCCAGGCCATAAACCTTGGCCAGGTGCTGGTTAGCGATTTCCGGGTTGGTGGTGACCAGGAACTGACCGCCGACCGGGAAGGCGCCATAGCCCTCGGCTTCAGGAATGCCGGATTTCTGCAGCAGTGTCAGAGAGGCACCGCCCGCGCCGATAAACACGAACTTGGCATTAACGCTGGTTTCTTTGCCGTCACGGTTCAGATCGGCCACGGTCACGCGCCAGGTGTTGTCGGCGTTACGTTTGATATCGCGTACTTCATGGCTCAGGTTCAGCTTGAAGTTTGGATTTTTGGTCAAGGTATCCACCAGTTGGTGGGTGATCACGCCAAAGTTCACGTCGGTGCCCAGCGGCATGCGGGTGGCGGCAATTTTTTGCGTTGGATCGCGACCGTCCATCACTAGCGGTGCCCACTGTTTAATCTGGTTGGCGTCTTCAGAGTACTCCATACCACGGAACAGGGTGCTGTGCTGCAGTGCCGCATAGCGTTTGCGCAGGAAGTTGACGTTATCGTCACCCCAGACAAAGCTCATGTGCGGTACGCTATTAATAAAGGATTTTGGATCTTTCAGGACGTTATTTTTAACCTGATAAGACCAGAATTGACGAGAGATTTCAAAAGACTCGTTCACCACCACGGCTTTACTGATATCGATGCTGCCGTCTTCTTTTTCTGGGGTGTAGTTCATTTCGGCGAAGGCTGAGTGACCGGTACCGGCGTTATTCCAGCCGTTGGAACTTTCTTCCGCTACGCCATTCATGCGTTCATACATGTCGATGGACCAGTTTGGCTCCAGCTCGTGCAGATAAGTCCCCAGCGTGGCGCTCATGATGCCACCCCCGATCAGAACCACATCAACGGTCTTATTCTCTTCTGCTGCGGCCTGTTGCGTGACGCCAAACAGGTTCAGACAGAAAATCAGGACGAGTAATTTTCTCATTAATTCAAATCTCTTGTGTGTAAATTCTACTCATTGCAGGTGAAAGAATTTATTGGGAGCTACCCTGGGAATAGGTGAAACTAACCCGCCCGGCAAAGCCGAATAGCAGTGATAATGTCTTTTTGTTAACCATTTTTTTAACGAAAAGTGGATTATTACAGGCTGCCTGGGGACAGATTGTTCAACTCTGGTTACTGAGGGGATATTATTGTTTGCAATATTGTTAAAAACTACTTTTGTAATTAAAAAAAGCGGATTAAAGGCAGGAATAATTCATGTTTATTTATATTCAAATATAACCGCTTTATTAACAGGGTTTAATTGCCGCTGATTTAAACGATATTCAGCTATCACACAATATTTATGGAACAATTGCAAATGACAGCCGGTAACAAAAAGAAAATGGCCGCCGGGCAGGGCAGCCATTAGCCGGTTAACGCGCTTGCCAAACTCCGCTGGGGAGGGTGTCGGCGATGTAAGTACTGAAATCTCGCGGGGCACGCCCGAGACTGCGTTGAACGTCCTCGGTCAGTGAGGCGTTGCGTCCGTCCAACACGGTGCTGAATAGATATTCCAGCAACGTGACCATTTCCGCCGGCAATTGTGCCTCGCGCAGGTATCCGACGTAATCTGCCACCGGCACCTGCTGATAGTGGATCTCACGCCCGGCGGCGGCGGCAATCTCGCCAATAGCCTGTTCAAAGGTCATCAGACGCGGGCCGGTCAATTCATAATGCGTATTGCTGTGGCCGGGTTGGGTGAGGGCGGCAACCGCAACATCGGCAATATCATTCGCATCAATAAAAGGCTCGGGGATCTCGCCCGGTGGCAAATAGACTGCGCCGTTTAGCAATTCATCAAGAATAAAACTCTCGCTGAAGTTTTGCATAAACCAACTGGCGCGCAATATCGTCCAGTCTGCACCACTGAGTTCAACCACTTCTTCCGCCTGACGGGCCTCGTCCTCACCGCGCCCGCTGAGCAGGACTATCTTTTGTACGCCGCCATTTACCGCTTGCCGGCAAAAACGTTTAACGATTTCGGTGGCACCCGGTACTGCCAGGTCGGGTTGAAAGCTGAGATAAAGTTTTTGCACATCCTGTAAGGCCGGTTGCCAGGTGTTGCTGTCTTGCCAGTCGAAGGGGATGGCGGCACCACGATGTCCGGCCCGCACCGCTATGCCAAGCTGTTGCAAACGTGCTGCCACACGGCTGCCGGTTTTTCCGGTAGCGCCTAAAACCAGAATGGGTGAACCCTGTTCGTTGTTGTTCATGATGCCGCTCCAAATGTGAGTGTTACTCATGTTTTGTAAATATGATAAACCCTCGTATTATTGTCAAGGCGGTTTTTGTTCAAAGGACGAGACATGATGATTGATAAGCAAAAAAAAACGCCCGCCCTGCGGCGTAAACCCAGCCAGACACGAAGCCGCGAGAAGGTGAAGCTGATCCTGGATTGCGCAACGGCGCTGATAGCCCAGCAGGGCAGTGACGCGATGCGGATGAGTGAAGTGGCGCAAAATGCGGGTATTTCTATTGGGGCGCTGTACCAGTACTTTCCGGATAAAACCGCCATCGTGCGGGTGCTGGCGCAAGGTTATAACCAGGAAGCGCGTGAATGCATCGAGCAAGGCTTAATTCAGGTGCGGACGTTACCGCAGTTGATCGAAGCATTTAACTGCCTGATCGACGAATATTACGCCTTGTTTATGGCTGAGCCGGTCATGCGGGATATCTGGGCGGCGACGCAGGCCAACAAAACGCTGCGCGAGGAAGAGGTGGCGGAAAGCCGGTTAAACGGCGCGTTACTGGCGGCGGCAATACGTCGGTTACGGCCGCAGTCAGATCCGGCGGTGGTGGAGAATGCGGCTTTCTTGCTGATGCATTTGGGGGAAGCGACCATGCGGCTGGCGGTCAGTACCGGCCCCGATGAGGGCCGGGAACTGGTGGCGAGTTATAAGCAAATGGCGGCCAGGATGCTGGCAGATGGCTAGAGGCAGCCTGGTTCACTCTTTATTTTTGCTTGGATCCACAGGGTTTATTCAACAGGCTGGGGAATAGTTTTTGCGCCGTTGGGCCATCGGTCACGATACTAAGTGCGGTCACCTTCAGTTCACTGCGTAGCGTAGCGCTGTTCACTGGGATGCCGTTGATCACAGTCACTAATGTTTTGCCGATGTTGTTGCCGGTCGTGGTTGCTGCCAGCCGTTGTGCCGCCTGCGGTTGCAGTTCGACATTCAACTGTACGTTGTCGGGATTAATCGGGTCTTTGAGAATGATGTTTAGCTTGCTGAAATCACAGGCAGAATCAAAGCGCATCTGCACCGGGGAGGCGGCCAGGGTAGAGGTCGCAAAAAACAGCGAGCCGGAAAGAATAATCAAACGGAGTAACGCCATGAGGAGTCCTTCTCGAAAGCGAAAGTAGTCCTTCAATATAGCAGTTACCCGCTGTTTATAAAGGGTAAAAACGCCATTCATTGCCCTGAGTGCCGGCAATGAATGGCGTTTGGATATTAGGCTGTTAACTTACTTAATCGCCATTGCATCACGCATGGTATAGAACAGATCCGTCTGATCGGTTAGCCCAACCACGTTGGCAGCACGTGGGCCGTAGGCGGCAACCCGCAGTTGAGTGCCGGTATGCCCCTGTGAATCCTCTTCCGAATTGCCGTAGCTGATGGTCATCGGTGCGCCATCTTTGGTGGTCAGCGTTTGTGTCAGGCCAGGGGCCTTGGCATCGGTGGCGATAATCTGGCTCGAGTGGGCGTGGTCTGCGGTAACAATCACCAGGGTGTTACCCTCGGCGCGGGCGAATGCCAACGCTTTCTGTACCGCTTCATCCAGGTCAACAGTTTCACCAAACTGGCCGCACGGGTTGGCCGCATGATCCTGTTTGTCGATCGACGCGCCCTCAATCTGCAGGAAGAAGCCGTTTTGGTTGGTTTTCAACAGGTCGATGGCTTTTTCGGTCATTACCGCCAGCGTCGGGATATCGGCCGTGCGTGCCGGGTTGTTTTCGCAGGTTACCGCCGGTTGGTCGATATTGCCGTGATAAGTGGCTTTCGGCCCCTGCCAACGCACCGGCATATTACCGGCGGCAAACAGCCCGAGCAGCGGTTTTTGCTGGTTTGCCACGCTGACGGCGTTCAGTGCATCGAGGTTTTCGACCCATTGATAACCGAGAGCCGTTGCCTGGTCTTTCAGCGATTTTCCCTGCCATTCGCCACTTTTTGCTAACTGATTAAAGGATTTTGCCCCGCCGCCCAAGGTGACGTCGGCGCGCGCCTTGAGCAACTGCTCGCTGATGGAGCCACGGCCGCCGTTTTCCAGCGCGTTGGTGGCGCATTTTTCACTGGTTTCTTCCGGGCCGTAACATTTACGTGAGGTGACGTGGGAAATCTGTGCCGCTGGCGTGGCGTCCTGTAGCTCGGCGGTAGAGACGTTACCGGTGGCTTTGCCTGCCGCCTTGGCGATTTCCAGCAGCGTCGGTTGGTCTTTACCGTTGACGTCCACACCCAGCGCACCGTTATAGGTTTTTACGCCGCTTGACCATGCGGTCGCCGAGGCGGCAGAGTCAGTCACGTAATTCGGTTTGTGGGTTTTCTTATCCAGTGAGTAATGGGTGTATTGGCCGGTCAGCGGCAGGGCATCGATACCTTTAAAATAGCCGCCCGCGCCTTCGGCGTAGTTGCGCGCCGAGGTGATTTCAGAATCGCCCATGCCGTCGCCGATCAGCAAAATCACGTTTTTGACAGTTTTGTCCGACAGCGAAGCTTGCAACGCGGCGGTCTGATCGCCACTCAGACGTCGTGCGCCACCGGGTTCAACGATGTTGCCACGTGCTGCACGTTCGTAAAGGCCTGCGGTATTGACCGGTGTTTCATCGGCGAAGGCGGTGGAACACAATAACGCGGATAAAACGGCGCCGGCGATCAGGGAAAGGGACTGTTGCATAGGGGGAAAGCTCCTTTTCGAAATGCAAAATTATAATTGGCATCAATTTGTTACGAAGGAGAGTAGTGCAGGGGTGTGACAGTTTTATGACGCTGCCGATGGTGAAAAAGGATAGCCGGGCGGCTATCCCAGGGGATCCATTATTCGCTGCGGGCGGGAATATTCAGGCCGCGTTGTACCGCCGGGCGCGCCAGACCGCGCTCCAGCCATTGCCCCACCAGTGGGAAGCTATCGAACTCTACCAGCTCACGCGCTTCGTAGAAGCCGATCAGATTACGGACCCAACCCAGCAGTGAAATATCGGCAATGGTGTAATCCTGACCCATGATCCAGTCACGGCCTTCAAGCCGGGTTTCCAGCACGCCGAGCAGGCGTTTGGATTCATTCTTATAGCGTTCCAGCGGACGTTTGTCCTCATATTCGCGACCGGCGAATCGGTGGAAGAAGCCGAGCTGGCCAAACATTGGGCCAACCGCCGCCATCTGGAAAAACACCCACTGGATGGTTTCATAACGTAGAGCGGGATCTTGCGGCAGGAACTTACCGCTTTTCTCCGCCAGATACAGCAAGATAGCGCCGGATTCAAACAGCGCCAGTGGTTTACCGCCGGGGCCATTAGGATCGATGATCGATGGGATCTTGCCGTTCGGGTTCAGCGACAGAAACTCCGGCGTCCAGGTTTCGTTCTTGCCGATATCGATCAGGTGCGGTTCATAAGCCAGGCCAATTTCTTCCAGCATAATGGATACTTTTACGCCGTTGGGCGTAGGCAGAGAGTAAAGCTGTAGCCTTTCCGGGTGCTGTGCGGGCCAGCGTTTGACGATCGGGAATTGGGTTTGGCTGAGCATGAAGAATCCTCGGGTTGACGGTTTGCCTATTGAGTATTGCAGCAAAACTAACGCGGCGCAGGGTTAAAGCGTGAGACCAAAATGTGCTGTCAGCGCTTTTTTACCGGTGGCGGTGAGCTGCAGTTCACGAGTTTCAAGCTGACGGCGGATCCAGCCGCGATCGATAAAAACGTTGAGCACCGCGGCACCCAGAGCGCCGCCAAGGTGAGCCTTGCGTTCGCTCCAGTCCAGACAGCCACAGGCGAAGCGCCGCCGTGAAAGCGCCGCCGAACAGTCGATGCCCAGCCGGGTTAAGGCAGTGCGGCCAGCGTCCGTTAACCGGTAGTCTTCATCCCCCTCCAGCCAGGCTACTTGATGCAACCGGTCATGCAATTTTACCGCGACTTCTCCGGCCATATGGTCATAACAGGTGCGGGCGAATTGCAATGAGGTTGGGGTAGTGCTTTTTACTACCGGCCTTTCAACGCCGGCCAGCGCCATCAATGTTTCCAGCGCGGCGGCCACCGCCGGCCCGGTCAGGCGGAAATAGCGATAGCGGCCCTGTTTGACGCAGACAATCAGCCGTTGTTCCTGCAGGCGTGCCAGGTGCCCGCTGGCGGTAGAGGCTGCGACGTCCACCGCCGCACTCAGTTCGGTCGCGGTATAGGCACGGCCATCCATCAGCAGGCACAGCATGCGCGCCCGGCTGCGGTCGGCAATGGCGGCGGTCAGTGCCGCCAGACGATCTTCAATATCGATGTTATTCATACTTCGAGATTAGACGAAGTATGGCTGCCAGGCTAGCGCTAGGATGGGTTTTCACACTGGTTCGGTTCAACGGAGAACACTATGACAGTTTGTCCCTATTCCCGTGCGCTTGCTGCCGTGACTTCTGACGATCCGCTTGCTGACTATATGCCGATGGCGCCGATGGCATTTCAAGCGGACTTGCAGAGTTGGGTAGCCGTTTCTCCTGTGGTGGTGCGGGAGGTTTTGCACAATATTGACTTTGGGGTACGTCCTGCAACTGAACCTGTCCCCGCGGCCTTATTGAACACGCCAGCACAGCCCATTTTCGGTGCTCTGGTACGAATGCAGGAGGGTGAACAACAGCTCAGGCTCAAAGAGGCCATTCTGCAGACGTTAACTGCCTTTAACCCAAACCGGGTCCGGCAAACTGCATTAAGCGTGGCGCGAGAGTTAATGCCTTCCATGCAGGACGCAAAGCAGATCACCCGCTTTAACTATGCCCTGCCAGTGTGCGTTATTGCTGCACTGCTGGGTGTCCCTGCGGATGAGTGGTCGGAGTTAGTCGATGACATTCTGGCTTTTTCCCGCTGCATTGCTCCGGGGGGGAGTGAGCAACAGGTAGAGCGGGGGATCCTGGCCGTGGAGCGTTTAACGGCACGCCTGGAAGATTGTCGTGGCCCGTTATGGCTGAGTTTGCAGCATTCATGTGCGATACAAGGTCTTGACTGTCAGGTGGCAATGGCCAATGCCATTGGCTTGATGTTTCAGGCTTGTGAAGGGACTGCCGGCCTGATCGGGCAGGCGTTGTTATTGATGCACAACCACCAGGGAAGCGCGCTGGAACTGATTGAAACAGTCTTGTCCGACACCCCCTCGATTCAGAACACCCGCCGCTTTGCTTTGCGGGATACGCAGATTGCCGGCCACCCGGTGTTGGCTGGGCAGAGCGTCCTGATGTTGTTGTGCACGGGTGACGAAAGTTTTGCTTTCGGTGAGGGGGCGCATCGCTGTCCGGGTGCGGACTGGGCGAAAATGATCGCGCGTTGTGGTATCGAGCATTTATCCGCCTTGGGTATTGATCTGCAACTGCTGAACAATGTGCGCTGGCGGGCTTCGCAAAACGCGCGTGTGCCTGAATTTACCGCTGACAGGAGCTTATTATGATCGCCGTTATTTTTGAACTGCAGGCCGCCGACGGCCAGCGTGAAACCTATCTAGATTTGGCGGCTGAGCTGAAGCCGTTGCTGGCGGAGATTGACGGGTTTATTTCCATTGAGCGCTTCCAAAGCCTGGCCGATCCACAGCGGTTGCTGTCGCTTTCTTTTTGGCGTGATGAAGCGGCGGTGCAGCAA
Organism: Serratia myotis; assembly: GCF_027474885.1. NCBI lineage: Bacteria > Pseudomonadati > Pseudomonadota > Gammaproteobacteria > Enterobacterales > Yersiniaceae > Serratia > Serratia myotis. The sequence goes on from NZ_CP099707.1 coordinate 1,633,986, forward strand.
TGGCGCAATATCGAAAAGCACCGTGCTGCGCAGACGCGTGGCCGTCATGGCGTGCTGGCGCAGTATCGCCTGCGTGTGGCGGAAGTGGTACGCGACTACGGGCTGGATCAGCGGGAACAGGCACCGCAGGACAGCCGTGGTTATCACGTCGATTGACAACTCTTGGGGTTTATCTTATTGATATCTGATGAACAGAAATCGTTTTTCATTCGTGCAGATTATTATCACCATTCATAGAGTGGTGGGATAGCGCGTCTGTTTTAAGCGAAAACCCGCCAGTCAGGCGGGTTTAGCACTCCCTCCTGTTGGCAACATCCCCTGGAGGAACCCATGAAAAATCATCTCCCTACCGTGTTGCATTTGATGTGCGGTAAAGCCGGTTCAGGCAAATCGACGTTAGCGCACAGCCTTGCGCAGCAACCTCAAACGCTGTTGCTGGTTGAAGATAGCTGGCTGAAAACGCTGTATGGACAACAGATGGCGACTTTGCAGGATTATGTTCACTACTCAGCCCGGCTACGCGAGGCGTTGAGTGAGCATGTTGTGCAACTGCTGGGTCATGGCCTGTCTGTGGTGCTGGATTTTCCGATGAATACGCCGGACCGGCGGCTGTGGGCACGACAATTAGCCGAGTTGGCTGGCGTTGGCCACTGCCTGCATTTTATCGATGTCAGTGATGCATTATGTAAAAGCCGGATAAAACTCAGAAATGAGCAAGGCGACCATCCCTTTACGCTAAGCGAGGAGGCTTTCGATCTGCTCACTCAGTACTTTGTCGTCCCTACTGAAGAGGAGCGTTTGACCATTGTCCGGTATGCCTGAGTATCCGGAATAAGGCAGGCCCTGATTCGGGCGCTGCCTCATTATTTGTCATTTGTCGATTAGAAAGGCTCGGTTGGCAGGTATTTACCGTCGAGGGTGATCACCGCACGTTCGCCACCGTCTGGATCCGGCACTTTTTTGATATCCAGTTTGAAGTTAATCGCGCTGATGATGCCGTCGCCAAACTGCTCATGCACCAGGGCTTTCAGCGTGGAGCCGTAGATTTGCACCATTTCGTAGAAGCGATAAATGGTCGGGTCGGTCGGTACGCCGCCGGGAATGCTGCCGCGTAGCGGAATGGTTTGCAGCAGGCGAATGGCGTCTTCGTCCAGATCCAGTTTTGCTGCCACCACACGGGCGGCTTGCTCCGGCAGCGGATGCTGGCCCAGCAGGGCGGCGGTGACGAACGCCAGGCTTAGCCCGGTGCCCTGGTTAATCGCTTCGAAGGTCAGGTTTTTGCGGATCTTGGCCATCATAATGGTGTCGGTCAGGGTTTCGCGTGGGGATGAGTAGTGCAGTGACTGGGTCATATTGTTTCCTTAAGGAATGAAATTAAAAACGGGCTACGGCAGGGGTTGCCGTAACTTCAGGATTCGTGGCCAGCGGAATAAAACGACGGGTTTCGCCATCCAGCGCTTCAATGCCGCCGCTGGCGATGTCATAAACCCAACCGTGTAGTTTCAATCGCCCTTGTTCAAGCGCCACTGCTACGGAAGGGTGAGTTTTGATATTGGTTAACTGTGCGATGACGTTCTCGCGCACCATCGAACTGACCCGCCCGGCCTCGGTGGCATGCTGATAAGCCTGATTGACCGCCTTGGCTGAATCGGCATAGCGCAGCCAGTTAGCCACGGTGGACATATGTTCCAGGCACTGGCAGGTGGCGATGGCGGTCATCGCGCCGCAGTCGGAATGCCCGCAAATCACGATATCTTCAACCCCGAGCGCGGCGACGGCATATTCCACCGACGCGGATACGCCACCGGGTTCCGGGCCGAACGAAGGCACGATATTGCCGGCATTGCGGATCACAAACAGATCGCCCGGTTCACGCTGGGTAATCAGTTCCGGGACCAGGCGGCTGTCGGAACAGGAGATAAACAGGGTTCGAGGGTTCTGCTGGGTAGCCAGCCGCTGGAACAAGGCCGTACGCTCGACAAACGCCTCGCGCTGGAACTTCAGAAAACCTTCGATAACTTCTTTCATACTGCCTCCATCTGGTTGCTGTTAAGCGATGGATGCATCATGCGCCGCTCTGGCTATAGGGTCTAAGACCCATTTATAATGGTAGCCATAGGAATTACCAATAATAGAGGCGTTATGCTGCTGCGACATATCCGTTATTTTCTGGCCGTTGCCGAACAGGGCAACTTCACCCGTGCTGCCGAAGCGCTGCACGTCTCGCAGCCAACGCTGTCGCAGCAAATCAAACAGCTGGAGGAAACGCTGGGCACACCGCTGTTTGATCGTAGTGGCCGAACGGTGCGGCTGACCGACGCCGGTGTTGCCTGGATGCGCTATGCCCAACTGGCACTGCAGGATCTGGATGCCGGTGCGCGGGCAATCCATGACGTGGCAACGCTGGAGCGTGGCAACCTGCGGTTGGCGATGACGCCGACCTTTACCGCCTATCTGGTGGGCCCGGTGATTGATGCCTTTTATCGGCGTTATCCGGGGGTAACCTTGAGTATTCACGAGATGACACAGGACAGGATTGAGGCGCTGTTGGCGGAGGATCGGTTGGATCTGGGTATTGCTTTCGGTCAGGCGCAGTTGACGGATATCGAGGCCGAGGATTTGTTTCGCGAGTCGCTGAATATGGTGGTGGGCAGCAATCACCCTTTGGCCCAACGGTTTGAACCCTTGACGGCGCAGGCGTTTGAGCAACAGCCGCTGGCGCTGTTGAGTGAGGATTTTGCCACTCGTCAGTTTATCGACGACTATTGCCGGCAGCAGGGGATCCGGCCACGGGTCGTGGTGGAGGCCAATGCGATTGGTGCCATCATTGAGATGGTACGCCGTGGCTCGCTTGCCACGGTGCTGCCGGCGGCGATTACCCAGGCAAATCCGCAGTTGCGAGTGGTGCCACTTGTCGCCGCCATGCCCGCGCGCCGGGCGGTATTGCTACAGCGTAAAGATGCCTATCGCAGCGCAGCGTCACGGGCGCTTGTAGAGGTTTTGCATCAGCAGGACTGGACATCGGCACATTCCAACCCGGTATAAAACCGGTTGAATAGGGAGACTTTTATGAAAATGATTTTTCGCGTTGTGACTTTGCTGGTTGTTTCTTTCTGTTCCCTCAACGCTTATGCCGCTGAACAAAGCAGTGAAGAGACAGAGAATGTTTTATCCAGGGTTAACAATTTCTCTTTGGGAATGAATGGGTTTGTTGGCATTGGCAGCGTTGGCGAAACCGAGTTAATAAAAATCCTAACCTACCAGGATGCGGGGGCCGTTTTCTTGCGTATTGCCAATAACCCGCAGGCAACGCCAGAAGCTAAACTTTATGCTGCCTGTGGTTTAAAAAAGCTTAATAACAACGATGGCGAACCCAGGTTTACCCAAGAGTGGGATAAAGAAGTTTCAGTATTGAAAGGGGATGTTTTAAGGAAAGAAAAGTTTAAAGATATCTATTTCAGTATCTTAAAACATGGGTGCTGGTGAGTATATTAACCTCCCTTTAACCCGCCGGATGAGATTTACTGCATCCGACCTCATGGCACCGCGTATTGCCTGGCTTCCCCTGCCAGCGCATCATTGCTCAAATTGTCACCGAAACTTCCCGCGATCTCTTATCCCCGTTATGGCATAATGCGCGCCAAATCACATTCCTAATGATATGAAGAGCGAGCGCTGTGTTAAGCACTAACAACATTACTATGCAGTTTGGCAGTAAGCCGCTGTTTGAAAACATCTCTGTTAAATTTGGTGGCGGTAACCGCTATGGTTTGATCGGGGCTAACGGCTGCGGCAAATCCACCTTTATGAAAATCCTGGGCGGCGACCTGGCATCGAGCGGCGGCAACGTGTTCCTCGATCCGAACGAGCGTCTGGGTAAACTGCGTCAGGATCAGTTCGCTTTTGAGCAATACAGCGTGCTGGACACCGTCATCATGGGCCACCATGAGCTGTGGGCAGTGAAGGAAGAGCGTGACCGTATTTACGCTATGGCCGAAATGAGCGAAGAAGACGGCTATAAAGTGGCCGATCTGGAAGTCGCTTACGGCGAGATGGACGGTTACACCGCCGAAGCACGTGCCGGCGAGCTGCTGCTCGGCGTAGGCATCCCGGTTGAACAGCATTATGGCCCGATGAGCGAAATCGCACCGGGCTTCAAACTGCGCGTATTGCTGGCGCAGGCGCTGTTCTCCGATCCAGAAATCCTGTTGCTCGACGAACCAACCAACAACCTGGACATCGATACCATTCGCTGGCTGGAGCAGGTGCTGAACGAGCGTAACAGCACCATGGTTATCATTTCGCACGACCGTCACTTCCTGAACATGGTGTGTACGCACATGGCGGATTTGGACTACGGCGAACTGCGCGTGTATCCGGGCAACTATGACGAATACATGACGGCGGCAACCCAGTCGCGTGAACGTCTGATGGCGGATAACGCCAAGAAAAAGGCACAGATTAACGAACTGCAGTCGTTCGTTAGCCGCTTCAGCGCCAACGCCTCCAAATCCAAACAGGCGACTTCACGTGCCCGCCAGATCGACAAGATCCAGCTGGAAGAAGTGAAGGCTTCAAGCCGTCAGAACCCGTTCATCCGTTTCGACCAGGACAAAAAACTGTTCCGTAACGCGCTGGAAGTGGAAGCACTGACCAAAGGCTTCGACAACGGCCCGTTGTTCAGCAAACTCAACCTGATGGTTGAAGTGGGCGAGAAAGTCGCGGTGCTGGGCCCGAACGGTGTTGGTAAGTCGACCCTGCTGAAAGCGTTGGTTGGCGATGCTCAACCGGACAGCGGCAGCGTGAAATGGTCTGAAAACGCCAAGATCGGTTACTACGCTCAGGATCACGAATACGAATTCGATGACACCCTGACGGTATTCGATTGGATGAGCCAGTGGAAGCAGGAAAAAGACGACGAGCAGGCAGTTCGCAGCGTGCTGGGTCGTTTGCTGTTCAGCCAGGACGACATCAAGAAGAAAGTGAAGGTGTTGTCAGGGGGTGAGAAGGGCCGCATGTTATTCGGCAAGCTGATGATGCAGCGTCCTAATATCCTGATTATGGATGAACCAACCAACCACCTGGATATGGAATCCATCGAGTCGTTGAACATGGCGTTGGAAATGTATGAAGGCACCCTGATCTTCGTTTCCCACGACCGTGAGTTCGTTAGCTCGCTGGCGACCCGCGTACTGGAAATGACACCGACCAAGGTGATCGACTTTACCGGCAACTACGAAGACTATCTGCGTAGCCAGGGTATCGTCTAACTCTCTGGTAGGGGCGCGTTATACGCGCCCGCAAAAATAACCAGTGATAATCGAAGGCGGGAGCACTCTCGCCTTTTTTGTGTCTGCTATTCCCCGCCACACACCTCGCACTGCGGATTTTTCGACAGCTTCATTTCACGAAATTGCATCGTCATGGCATCAAACATCAGCAGTTTACCGGTGAGTGGCTGGCCGTATTGCGTCAGCAGTTTGATGGCCTCCATGGCTTGCAAGGTGCCGATGGTGCCCACCAGCGGGGCCATTACACCGGCTTCGACACAGGTCAGGGCGTTATCGCCGAATAACCGACTCAGGCAACGGTAGCAAGGTTCATCAGGCTGGTAGGTGAAAACGCTCAGCTGCCCCTCCATACGGATCGCCGCGCCGGACACCAGCGGTTTACGCTGCGCATGGCACAGGCGATTCAGCAGGTCGCGCGTTGCTACGTTGTCGGTACAGTCCAGCACCAGATCGCAGGCGGCAATCTGTGCCGCCATCTGAGAGTCGTCCAACTGCCCGTCAACGGCGTCAATGTGGATATGCGGATTGATGGCGCTCAGTTCGATACGCGCCGATTCCACTTTCGCCATGCCAACGCGTGCGTCGCGGTGCAGGATCTGGCGTTGCAGGTTGGAGAGCGAAACGGTGTCGAAATCAACCAGCGTCAGGTGACCGACGCCCGCCGCAGCCAAATAGGGCGCGGCGGCGCAACCCAATCCACCGAGGCCGACAATCAGTACCCGTGCGGCCTTCAGCTTTTCCTGGCCGTCGAAGTCGAAGCCGCGCAGGATAATCTGGCGGTTGTAGCGCAGCGCTTCGGCATCGGTTAATTCCGGCAGCATGTTCAGCTCCTCAGTAGGGTGTTGAAGGGCTCAATGTCCACCATTTCACCCACCGCCACTGAGCCGCGGTCGCGCTCCAGCACGATAAAGCAGTTGCCCTGGCTGAACGAGCTGAAGACGTGCGAGCCCTGATGACCGGTGCTACTCACTTCCAACTCACCCTGGGCGTTGCTGGTAAATACGCCGCGCTGGAAATCGAGACGGCCCGGTGCTTTCTTCAAGGGAGTTAATGCGCGCGCTTGCAGACGCGGTGGCAACTGCCAGTCGCTGTAACCGGCCAGCTTTGCCAACAGCGGTTGCACCAGTTGGTAGAAGGTCAGGGCGGCGGAAACCGGGTTGCCCGGCAGGCCGCAGAACCAGGCGTGTTTCAGTTTGCCGAAGGCAAAGGGCTTACCCGGTTTGATTGCCAGCTTCCAGAAGCTGACTTCGCCCAGTTCGTCCAGCATCTGCTTGGTGTAGTCGGCTTCACCGACCGAGACGCCACCGCTGCTGATCACCACGTCGGCCTGGCTGTCCGCCTGTTCGAAGGCGGCACGCAGGGCGTTTTGGTCATCACGAATAATGCCCAGATCGATCACCTCGCAGCCCAGTTGCTCCAGCATCAGGCGCACCGCAAAGCGGTTGGTATCGTAGATTTGACCTGCCTGCAGCGGTTGACCGACCGGTTGTAACTCGTCACCGGTGGAGAACACCGCGACTTTCAGTTTGCGCATCACCTGGACTTCGGCGACGCCGAGCGAGGCCAGCAACGGCAACTGTGCCGCGCCCAACCTGACGCCAGCGGGTAACACCCCGGCACCCAGGCGAATATCTTCCCCCGCCAGACGGATATTTTGCCCGGCTTGCACTTCGGCCGTGAAGCGTACTCCGGCATCACTCACCTCGGCCTGCTCCTGCATGATCACCGCTTCGGCGCCGACAGGGATAGGGGCGCCGGTCATAATGCGCACGCAGGTGTTGGCTGGCCAGTCACCATTGAATGGCGCACCGGCAAAGGCTTTGCCCGCCACGGGCAGCGGGGCATTGGCCTGCAAATCGGCGAGGCGCACGGCGTAACCGTCCATCGCCGAATTGGCAAACGGGGGCACGTCAATAGGGGAAATCACCGCTGCGGCTGTAATACGGCCGGCGGCGGCGGTCAGGGCAATGGATTCGGTCTGCTGCAGGGGAGAGAGCTGGCTGAGCATCTTCTCCAGCGCCTGCTCCAGGGAAATGAGATCGGAAGTATGGCAATGATCCATTGAGAGAACTCCGTAATCAGGGTGCGCGAAATTTTCGGCAAAGTGGGGGTATTATGAAGGATGCTATGCTGAAGTAAACAACAGGAGACCGTGATGCACAGACAGGTATTAGACTTCTGGTTCGACGAGATCGAACCGGCAATGTGGTTCAAAAAGGATGATGAATTTGATCGCCTGCTGCATACCCGCTTTGGCCAGATTTGGCAGGCCGCCGCTGCCGGTGAACTGGCGCACTGGCGAGAAACCATTGAGGGGCGATTGGCGGAGGTGATCGTGCTCGATCAGTTCAGCCGCAATCTGTTCCGTGGCACGCCCGGTTCATTTGCCAGCGACTGTATGGCGCTGGTGTTGGCGCAGGAAGCGGTGCGCAGCGGGCAGTGTGAACAGCTCAGCCGGGAACAGCGGGGTTTTCTCTATCTGCCGTTTATGCACTCGGAGTCGGCGCTGATCCATCAGCAGGCGCTGGCGTTGTATACCGAACTGGATAATGGCGATCAGCTGGAGTTTGAATTGCGGCATAAAGCCATTATTGACCGTTTTGGCCGTTACCCGCACCGTAATGCGATATTAGGCCGCGTCTCAACCCCGGAAGAAGAAGCATTTCTGTTGCTGCCGGGCTCCGGGTTCTAAATATTATCATCTGCGTTCAGCCTGCTGAAAAACAGCAGGTTGAACCTGTGACAGCTTAATATACAGAGATATCGGTTATTTCTCCGGATAATAGTTGTCTATCCGCCCAGTGCTTTTACCAAAAATCCCAACCGTTATTTACGGTGTTTTGGCTCTATTCTAACTGACTGTTTTTATTCCATTAAGCTATTTCAATGTGCGAAATAATCTAAGCGAGCTACGCTAAATGCTGAGTAGTGACTTAATGCTTTACATAGAATGTCGGGCTAAATATAGTCGGGAAAAGAAAAAATAATTAATTATCAGCCCGGGAACGGTGTGGGGTTGGCAGGTTTAACACAGGGTGTCAGGCAAATGAGCAAACCAGTGATTGCCATTCACGGCGGTGCGGGCGCAATTACCCGTACGGCGCTGAGTGCTGAAAAAGAACAAGAGTATATTCAGGCGTTATCCGGCATTGTCGCCGCAGGTCAGCAGATCCTCGCCCAGGGTGGCAGCGCATTGGATGCGGTGACCGAAGCGGTGCGGTTGCTGGAAGAGTGCCCGTTATTCAATGCCGGCAAAGGCTCGGTGTTCACTCATCAGGGCACCCATGAACTGGATGCCTGCGTGATGGACGGACGCACCTGTGATGCCGGTGCCGTTGCGGGTGTCAGCCGGATACGCAATCCGATACTGGCTGCGCGTGCGGTGTTGGAAAACAGCCAGCATGTGCTGTTCGCCGGCGAGGGTGCCGAAAGGTTTGCCACCGCCCACGGCCTGGAAATGGTCGCCCCTGACTTCTTCTTTACCCAATCACGTTTTGACCAACTGCACCGCGCTCAGGCGGAGCTGGGACGAGTGTTGCTCGATCACGACGGTGCTGAGCCGATCGACCCCGACAGTAAGTTTGGCACCGTGGGTGCGGTGGCGTTGGACGCCCTGGGCAATTTGGCGGCGGCGACCTCGACCGGTGGCATGACCAACAAACAGGCCGGTCGGGTCGGCGATACGCCGATAATCGGCGCCGGCTGTTACGCCAATAATGCCACGGTGGCGGTCTCCAGCACCGGCACCGGTGAAATATTCATGCGCGGCGTGGCGGCTTATGACGTTTCCGCGTTGATGGAATACGCCGGTCTCAGCCTGCAGCAGGCCAGCGACCGGGTAGTGATGGAAAAACTGCTGGCGATGGGCGGTAGCGGCGGGATGATCGCCATCGACAGCCAGGGTAACGTGGCGCTGCCTTTTAACAGTGAAGGGATGTACCGCGGGTTTGGTTATGTCGGCGATGCGCCGTCCGTAGGGATTTATCGCTAACCGATCACCAGGAGGGTGCATGACCGATACCTTGATGCCGCCCACGGCCGACGCTGGACTATGGTTGCCGCCACAGCGCGTACTTTCAGTACGCGATCTCAGTATTCAGTTTCATCAACAGGGTGACACCCTGGATGCGGTGCGCAACCTGTCATTCGATGTCGATCGCGGTGAAACGCTGGCGATCGTCGGCGAATCCGGCTCGGGCAAATCCGTCACCTCGCTGGCCTTGATGCGGCTGGTGGAACAGGGCGGTGGCAATATCGTCAGCGGTGCCATGCCCTTCCGTCGGCGCAACGGTGAGGTGCTTGATTTGGCCCGTGCCCGCCAGGGGACGCTGCGGACGGTACGCGGTGCCGATATGGCGATGATTTTTCAGGAGCCCATGACCTCACTGAATCCGGTATTCCCGGTGGGTGAGCAGATCGCCGAATCCCTGCGTCTGCATCAGGCGATGGATCATCGGGCTGCCAAACAAGCCGCTTTGCAGATGCTCGATCTGGTTCGCATTCCCGAAGCCAAAGACGTACTTAACCGCTACCCGCATCAACTTTCTGGCGGCATGCGCCAACGGGTGATGATCGCCATGGCGCTGTCTTGTAAACCGGCATTATTGATTGCCGACGAACCGACCACCGCACTGGATGTCACTATTCAGGCGCAGATCCTGCAGCTCATCCGCGTGTTGCAGCAGGAAATGCAGATGGGGGTCATTTTCATCACCCACGACATGGGCGTGGTCGCGGAGATTGCCGACCGGGTCCTGGTGATGCGTCAGGGGGAACGGGTGGAGCAGGGACCGGTGCGCGAGCTGTTTGCCGCACCGCAACAGCCCTACACCCAGGCCTTGTTGGCAGCGGTACCGAAGCTGGGTTCGATGGCACAACAAGATTTTCCGGCCAAATTTCCGTTGCCGAACGGGGCGGACAATGGCGGCCCACAGGATACCGTGCCGCCCGGTGCGGCGCCGATCCTGCGGGTGGAGAATTTGGTGACGCGCTTTGATCTGCGCAGCGGCATTCTGAACCGGGTCACCCGCCGGGTACACGCGGTGGAAAACGTCAGTTTCGATCTCTACCCCGGTGAAACCCTGGGGCTGGTGGGGGAGTCCGGCTGCGGCAAGTCCACCACCGGCCGATCCTTGCTGAAGCTGGTGGACAGTCAGCGCGGCACCATTACCTTTGACGGTCGCCAGATCAATCAGTTGAAAGGCCCGGCGTTGCAGCATCTGCGGCGGGATATCCAGTTTATCTTCCAGGATCCTTATGCCTCGCTCGATCCGCGTCTGACCGTCGGCTTCTCGATTATGGAACCGCTGCTGGTGCATAACGTGGCACGCGGCAAGGCCGCACAAGAACGGGTCGATTGGCTGCTGGAGCGCGTCGGATTGAAACCCGAACACGCACGTCGCTACCCGCATGAGTTCTCTGGCGGGCAACGACAGCGAGTCTGCATTGCGCGCGCGCTGGCACTCAACCCAAAAGTGGTGATCGCCGATGAATCGGTATCGGCGCTCGATGTGTCGATTCAGGCGCAGATCGTCAACCTGTTGCTCGATTTACAGCGTGAATTTGGCATTGCCTTTCTGTTTATCTCACATGATATGGCGGTGGTGGAGCGTATCAGCCATCGCGTTGCGGTGATGTACCTCGGGCAGATTGTCGAGATTGGCCCGCGCCGTGCGGTGTTTGATAACCCGCAGCACGCCTACACCCGCAAGCTGATGGCAGCAGTACCGGTGGCCGATCCGGCCCATGCTCACCAACGCCAGCCGCTGCTGGTCGATGAAATTCCCAGCCCGATCCGCGCGCTGGGCGATGAACCCGTTACCGCACCGCTGGTGCAGGTTGGCCCCGGGCACTTTGTTGCCCGTCATCCGATCGCCGGTGCCTTTTAATGACCTCAGGAGATGCAAGCACCATGAAGCACACATTCAAACGTAAGGCATTAGCGGCCGTCGTGCTGTTGGCGGCGGTGGGCGCAGGCCCGGCCTGGGCGGCGAAAGATGCGGTGATCGCCGTCGCGTCCAATTTCACCACGCTTGACCCGTATGACGCCAACGACACGCTGTCGCAGGCGGTGGCCAAATCCTTCTATCAGGGCCTGTTCGGCTTTGACAAGGACATGAAGCTGGTAAACGTGCTGGCGGACAGCTACGAGGTGAGCCCAGACGGCCTGACTTACACCGTCAAGCTGCATCCGGGAGTGAAATTCCATGACGGCAGCGAATTTAACGCCGAAGCGGTGAAGGTTAACCTGGATCGTGCCAGCAACCCGGACAACCACCTCAAGCGTTACAACCTGTTCAAGATGATCGACAAAACCGAAGTGGTGGATGCTACAACGGTCAAGATCGTGCTGAAAGCGCCATTCTCGGCGTTTATCAATAACCTGGCGCACCCAGCGGCGGTGATCATTTCCCCGGCGGCGCTGAAGCAGTATGGCAAAGAGATTGGTTTCCATCCGGTCGGTACCGGCCCTTACCAGTTCGTGACCTGGAACCAGACCGATTTCGTCAAGGTGAAGAAGTTTGACGGTTACTGGAAGCCGGGGCTGCCGAAACTCGACAGCATCACCTGGCGGCCGATCGTGGATAACAATACCCGCGCGGCGATGTTGCAGACCGGCGAAGCGACCTTTGCTTTCCCGATCCCTTATGAGCAGGCCAAGGTGCTGGAAGGCAATGCCAAACTCGATCTGGTGGCGGCCCCTTCGATCCTGCAACGCTACATCAGCCTGAACGTCACCCAGAAGCCGTTTGATAATCTGCAAGTGCGGCAGGCGCTGAACTACGCCATCAACAAAGATGCGCTGATCAAGGTGGCGTTCTCCGGCTACGCGGTACCGGCAGAAGGTCCGGTGCCGCCGGCGATAGACTTTGCTACCCGTTATAAGCCATGGCCATACGATCCGGCCAAGGCGCGCGAACTGCTGAAGGAAGCAGGCTACCCGAACGGCTTCACCACCACCCTGTGGTCGTCGCATAACCACAGCACCGCGCAGAAAGTCCTGCAGTTTGCCCAGCAGCAGTTGGCGCAGGTAGGGGTGAAAGTGACGGTGACGGCGATGGATGCCGGTCAACGTGCGGCACAGGTGGAAAGCGTTGGGGTGAAAGACACCGGCGTGCGGATGTTCTATACCGGCTGGTCTGCGTCAACCGGTGAGGCGGATTGGGCGCTGTCGCCGCTGTTCTCTACCCAGGCGGCACCACCCAAGCAGTTCAACACCGCGTTCTACAGTAACCCACAGGTGGACCAGGATCTGACCGGTGCGCTGGCGACCACCGATCGCGGCGAGAAGCAAAAACTGTACAAGGACGCGCAGGATCGCATCTGGGCTGATGCGCCGTGGATCTTCCTGGCGACCGAGCGTTTGCTGTCGGCCAACAACAAACAGTTGAGTGGTTTCTATGTAATGCCGGATACCTCGTTCAACTTTGATAATGCCGACCTTAAATAAGGCGCCAATCCCCGCTCTCATTGAGGGCGGGGTGAGGGGACTCACCCGAGATGCTTAATTATTTTCTGAAACGACTGCTGGGGTTGATCCCGACGCTGCTGATTGTCGCGGTGCTGGTGTTTCTGTTCGTCCATATGTTGCCCGGCGATCCGGCGCGGCTGGCGGCAGGGCCGGAGGCCGACGAGGCGGTGGTGCAACTGGTACGCAAGGATCTGGGGCTCGACAAGCCGCTGCCACAGCAGTTCGTGCACTTTTTTGTCAATGCGCTGCAGGGGGATTTTGGCACCTCAATGGTCTCCAAACGCCCGGTAAGCGAAGAGATTGGCTCGCGCTTTCTGCCGACCCTGTGGCTGACCCTGACCAGCATGCTGTGGGCGACGATCTTCGGTATGGGCATCGGTATGGTGTCTGCCGTCTGGCGTAATCGCTGGCCAGACCGCCTCGGCATGACGTTGGCGGTTTCCGGCATCTCATTCCCCGCTTTTGCGCTTGGCATGCTGTTGATGCAGGTGTTCTCCGTCAACCTTGGCTGGTTGCCGACGGTGGGGGCCGACAGCTGGCGGCACTATATTCTGCCCTCGATCACGCTGGGAGCGGCGGTGGCGGCGGTAATGGCGCGTTTTACCCGCGCTTCGTTCGTCGAAGTGCTGCAGGAAGACTACATGCGTACCGCGCGCGCCAAGGGCGTACGGGAAACCGTGGTGGTGGTGAAACACGGCCTGCGTAACGCGATGATCCCGGTCGTCACCATGATGGGATTGCAGTTTGGCTTTTTGCTCGGCGGCTCGATCGTGGTGGAGAAGGTGTTCAACTGGCCAGGGCTGGGCAGGCTGCTGGTCGACTCGGTGGAGATGCGTGACTACCCGGTGATCCAGGCCGAAGTCTTGCTGTTCTCACTGGAGTTCATTCTGATTAACCTGTTGGTGGACCTGCTGTATGCGGCAATTAACCCGGCGATACGCTACAAATGAGGACGCTGGATGATTAAGTATTGGCGACGCAACGCTGCACTGAAGGCGATGCCGACGATCAACCCTAACGCGGTTCGCACGCCCTGGCATGAGTTCTGGCGGCGGTTCCGCCAACAACGCGTGGCCCTGGTCGCCGGGCTGCTGGTGCTGTTGCTGGTGGTCGCCGCGTTGTTGGCACCTTATCTGGTGCCGTTTGATGCGGAAAACTACTTTGATTATGACCGTCTGAACGAGGGGCCTTCGCTGGTGCACTGGCTGGGTGTGGATTCGCTTGGCCGGGATATTTTCAGCCGCATTCTTATGGGGACCCGCATTTCATTGGCCGCCGGGGTGTTCTCGGTGCTGGTCGGCGGGCTGATCGGCACGCTGTTGGGGCTGCTGGCCGGTTATTACGAAGGCTGGTGGGATCGTATCACCATGCGAATCTGTGACGTGCTGTTCGCCTTTCCCGGCATTTTGCTGGCGATTGGCGTGGTGGCGATTATGGGCAGCGGTATGTCCAACGTGATCATCGCGGTCGCGATTTTCAGCATCCCGGCTTTTGCCCGGCTGGTGCGCGGCAATACGCTGGTATTGAAGCACCTGACTTATATCGAGTCGGCGCGCAGCATCGGTGCGTCCGACTGGACCATCATCCTCCGGCATATTCTGCCGGGGACGATTTCGTCGATTGTGGTGTATTTTACCATGCGTATCGGCACCTCGATCATCACCGCCGCCAGCCTGTCATTCCTCGGTCTGGGCGCACAACCCCCGACGCCGGAGTGGGGCGCGATGCTCAATGAGGCGCGGGCGGATATGGTGATTGCACCGCACGTGGCGATCTTCCCCAGCCTGGCGATATTTATCACCGTACTGGCGTTCAACCTGCTGGGCGACGGGCTGCGTGACGCGCTGGATCCGAAATTAAAGGGATAGAATAAAGTTAAATTAATAGCGGTTAATATACGGGATATTAATCGCTTAATTAACCGTAACACTTTAACGTATTAGGTAATTCCACCGAATACGTTTACCTAATCATTGTGTTAGTCATATTATTATAATCAATGGTTATTTTTGTTTTATTTTCAATGGGGTGGTGTTACCTTGTTTTTCTTAGTGTTCTTATGATTTTTTTTACATGGATGTGTAAATGAAATACTGCATTATTATAGCCCTGTGGATATTTATTTCATTCTCTTTAATCGAGTATTCATCACTGCTAATTATGAAGCCTTGTAATAGTTATGTGGATGTTGCAATCGCGGTGATTACAGTGATCGGCACCAAAGCCTTATTAACCTGGTTTGAAGATGTTTATTATTGGTTCACTGGCCGAGAGCGTTAACCGTGTGTGTTATAGGGAAGAATAACCACTTGCGATATTTACAATCGCAAGTGGTTACGGCTTATCAGCGGAACAGGTGTTCGGCGTGACGCGTGGAGCACATTTGAATGGGCTAACACCGCTCCCTGGTGTTACTATCCGTTCAATAAGCCGTGTTGCTTGCACGAAGGCTATTGTGGGAGGTACTGATGCCAGTAAAACAACGAACGACGCAAAGCGTTACCATGACGGTAGAACGCAGCTTGTTGAGCCGTGCACGTGAGGCGGGTATTAACCTCAGTGCTACGCTGAACGCTGCTTTGGATGCCGAATTGCGTCAGCATGAGATGAGAAAATGGAAGGAAGATAACCGAGAGGCCATTGAGGCTCTGAACCGTTTTCATGATGAACATGGCTGTTTCAGTGACGAATACAGGACGTTTTAGCGATGCAATTTACGGTATACGCAAATACAGGGAAAAGTACTGTTTACCCGCTGCTGCTTGATGTGACGAGCGATATCATTGGGCAATTAAATCGTCGAGTCGTGATCCCGTTATTGCCCATTGAAAAATACCCAGGTAGCACTCGCCCGGAACGTTTGATCCCATTGGTCAGGCTGGTGGATGACAATGAGTACGCCGTTATGACTCATGAGATGGCCAGTATTCCCGTTCGTACCTTGGGCGCTGAATTTTGCGATGCTACCCAATACCGAACCGAGGTCAAAGCCGCAATAGATTTTCTTCTCGACGGTATTTGATTAAATCCGGGCGGGGGTAACCGCCCAGATTTTTCGATCAGCGGAACAGATGTTCGGCGTGGAAGCGCAGGTGGTCTTCGATAAAGCTGGCGATGGTGAAGTAGCTGTGGTCATAACCCGGCTGGATGCGCAGGGTCAGCGGCCAGTCGCGCTGGCGGGCCAGTTCGGCCAGCTTCGCCGGTTGCAGTTGATCGGCCAGGAACTGATCGTCATCACCCTGATCCACCAGCACCGGCATTTTTTCCGCGCCGTTGGCCAGCAGGTGGCAACTGTCATATTGCAGCCATTGGCTTTCGTCGTTACCCAAATAGGCGGCGAAGGCTTTACGCCCCCATGGCACCTGACAGGGGTTAACGATGGGCGCGAACGCCGACACCGAACGGAAACGCTGCGGATTGCGGAATGCCATCACCAGTGCGCCGTGGCCGCCCATTGAGTGACCGAAGATCGACTGACGATCGCTGACGCTGAAATGCTGATGGATCAACGCCGGCAACTCATCGCTGATGTAGTCGTACATGCGAAAGTGCTTGTCCCAGGGGGCCTGGGTGGCATTCAAGTAGAAGCCGGCCCCCTGACCCAGGTCGTAACCTTCATCATTGGGCACATCGTCGCCACGCGGGCTGGTGTCGGCCATCACCAGCACCAGCCCCAGCTCGGCGGCGATACGCTGCGCACCGGCCTTCAGCGTGAAGTTTTCATCATTGCAGGTCAGCCCCGACAGCCAGTACAGCACCGGCGGCGGGTTATCATCGCGCGGTGGCGGCAGATAGATGCTGAAAGTCATGTTGCAATTCAGGCTCTGCGCCGCATGGCGATAACGCTGTTGCCAGCCGCCGAACATACGGTGCTCTTCGAGAAGTTCTAATGACAAGGTCATCTCTGCCTCCTGGCTTATTTTTTGTCGAAGTGAATAACGGAACGGATGGATTTGCCTTCGTGCATCAAATCGAACGCTTCGTTAATCTGCTCCAGCCCCATGGTGTGGGTAATAAAGTCATTCAGCGCAAACTCGCCGTCCATATAACGCTGGACGATGCCTGGCAGTTGCGAACGGCCCTTCACGCCGCCGAAAGCGGAACCACGCCACACACGGCCGGTCACCAGTTGGAACGGACGGGTAGAAATCTCCTGACCGGCACCGGCTACGCCGATAATCACCGATTCGCCCCAGCCTTTGTGACAGCACTCCAGCGCCGAACGCATCACGTTGACGTTGCCGATACATTCGAAGGAGAAATCAACGCCGCCGTCGGTCAGTTCGACGATCACGTCCTGAATCGGCTTATCGTAGTCTTTCGGGTTGATCAGGTCGGTTGCGCCCAGTTTGCGTGCCAGGTCGAACTTGCTGGTGTTGATATCGATGCCGATGATGCGGCCTGCGCCTGCCATCTGTGCGCCGATGATCGCCGACAGGCCGATGCCGCCGAGGCCGAAGATGGCCACGGTATCGCCTTTCTGCACTTTGGCGGTGTTGATTACCGCACCCATGCCGGTGGTAACGCCGCAACCCAGCAGGCAGACTTCTTCCAGCGGCGCTTCTTTACTGATTTTTGCCAGTGAGATTTCCGGTACCACGGTGTATTCGGAGAAGGTGGAAGTGCCCATGTAGTGGAAAATAGGCTGGCCATCTTTGTAGAAGCGGGTGGTGCCGTCCGGCATCAGTCCCTTGCCCTGGGTCGCGCGGATTGCCTGACACAGGTTGGTTTTGCCGGATTTACAGAATTTGCATTCGCCACATTCCGGGGTGTACAGCGGGATCACGTGATCGCCGACTTCCACGCTGGTCACGCCTTCACCAATGGCTTCCACCACGCCACCGCCTTCATGGCCGAGGATCGCCGGGAACACGCCTTCCGGATCGGCACCGGATAGGGTGTAGGCATCGGTGTGGCAGACGCCGGTGGCGACGATCCGCACCAGCACTTCACCTTTTTGCGGTGGCATTAAATCGACTTCTTCAATTTTCAGCGGCTGGTTCGGGCCCCAGGCAACGGCGGCACGGGTTTTGATCATTTCCATCATAGTCTCCAGTGGTCTATTTTTTAATCAGGCTATGTCGATAGCATCTGGTAAATCACAGGCAGTATTTTCAACCGCGAGGGTTTCCGCCTGTTCAATAATTAATTCTTTCAGGGCACGCACGTTCGGGCCAAAGGCATCGCGTCGCCACAGCAGCCAGGTGGCGGTTTGGGCGATGTCATCCGGCAGGGTATGCACTTTCACGCGCTCATGGCCTGGCAGCAGGCTAAGCACCGAATGCGGGATCATCGCCAGCCCGGCACCGCTGGCGACACAGGCCAGCATGGCGTGGTAGGACTGAATTTCCATCACCTGACCCGGCAGCACGCCTTCGCGCTTGAACCAGGATTCCAGCCGCAGGCGATAAGAACAACTGGCGCGGAAGGCAAACAGCGTTTCGCCCTTGGCGTCTTTGGCGCTATGGATCGGCAGGTGATCGAGGCAGGAGATCACTACCATATGCTCGGGGAAGGCGATGCAGCCGTTGAGTTCGTCATATTGCACCGGCCCGTCGACCAGCGCCGCTGCCAGCGTACCGGCGCGCACCCGTTCGGTGATCTCGCCGGAGGTACCGGTGGTCAGCGACAGCGACACCTGTGAGAAGCGCTGGTGATAGGCTGCCAGTAAAGTGGGTAAGCGGGTGGCGGCGGTGCTTTCCATCGAGCCGATAGCGAAGTTGCCTGCCGGCTCACCGGCATGGGTGATGCTCATGGCTTCTTCGCTCAGCGCCAGAATACGGTTGGCATAGCAGAGAAAGTTATGGCCCATTGGCGAAAGGCGCAGGCGCTGTTTTTCGCGAATGAACAGATCGGTGCCCAGTTCCTGTTCAAGCTGACGCAGGCGGGTGGTCAGGTTAGAGGGTACGCGGTGCAGTTGCTCGGCAGCACGGGCAACGGAGCCGGTTTCGGCGACGCTACAGAACATGCGGAGCTGGGTCAGATCCATTATCTTCTCTTTTCGTGATGAACTTGGTGAGTATTATTCAGTTTTTGTGAGTGTAATACTGCGGCATGATACTGGCAACTTTCTTTTAACAGTCTGGAAACTCTACATGGCCTTAAGAATTGCCCTGAGCGGCTTTATTGCGTTGATCGTAGCCATGGGGATTGGCCGCTTCGCCTTTACCCCGCAGGTGCCGCTGATGATTGCTGAGCACCAGTTTACCCTGACCGGTGCCGGGCTGGTGGCGGCCATCAACTACCTGGGCTACCTGTGCGGTGCTTATGACGCGATGCGGGCCAGTCGGCATGTCGAGCGTCGGCTGTGGCTGGGCGTGTGGGGCGCGGTCATCTTGACGTTGCTTTCTGCCTGGGTGCAGGGCGAATGGTGGCACGGTGCCGTGCGTTTCCTGATTGGCTGGGCCAGCGGCTGGGCGATGGTGCTGGTGGCGGCCTGGACCAATGAGCGGCTGGCACATTATGGCCGTCCGGCTCTCAGTGCGGCGGTCTTCGCGGGGCCGGGGGCCGGGATTTTTATCAGCGGTATGCTGGCGGTTGGCATTCACAGCCTGGCGCTGACGGCGTCTCAGGCCTGGCTGGTGTACGGCGTGCTGGCGCTGGTATTGATTGGTGCAATCAGCATTAACCTGCCGAAGGCCGGTGAATTACATCGTCCGGATGTGGCTCCGGAGCCACTGCTGCTGACCCCGGCGCTGAAGCGGCTGGTGTGGAGCTACAGCCTGGCGGGCTTTGGCTATATTCTGCCGGCCACCTTTTTGTCGCAAATGGCCGCCGCACGTTTTCCCGGCAGCGTGTTCGCGCAATTTGTCTGGCCGATCTTCGGTGGGGCGGCGGTACTGGGGATTGTTATCGGTATCCTGACCCGCCACAAGCTGACCACCCAAACCCGTCTGGCCATTACCCTGTGGGTACAGGCGTTAGGAGTCTTGAGCGCGGAAATCGTGCCGGGGGTGGCCGGACTGGCGCTGGGGGCATTGTTGACCGGTGGTGGTTTCCTCAGCGTGGTGCAGTTGTCGATCCAGCACGGCAGGGAACTGGCACCCAACCATGCGCGCTATATGGCGGGATTGTTGACTACGGGTTATGCCATAGGTCAGTTGGTTGGCCCTACGCTGTCGGCGCTGTCAACGGCCCTGACCCATAGGTTGGAACCGGCGTTATATGTTGCTGTGGCTGGCCTGATTGTCGCCGGACTGCTGGTGGTGAATACGCCAGCGCGTGAGTTGGCAAGAAAACCGACGCCGTTGTGATTAAATTCCGTACAAAAAACGTGGAATAGCCGCAGCGGGCCTGATTGTGCTAAATGCGAATATTTCACCTGTTGATGAAGCACAATCACTGGATAATCCCCTCACTCTCCTCTAGAGTGGGGTCAAAATCTTGACCGGGTTCACGTTATTAATGACGGAAACTTCTGTCGTCAGGAGAGTATGCAATTCGCCCGTCTGCTCGGTAAAGCAGCCGGAGGGGTGAGTTCCAGTCCGTTGGAGAGATGAAATGACATCATTAAGTAAAGAAGCTGTACTGGTTCACGCGGCGCTCGAAGAGCGTGGCCTGGAAACCCCGTTGCGTGGTGAAGTGCTGGATCGCGAGACGCGCAAGCGCCGTATTAAAGAGCACATGACGGAAATCATGCAACTGCTTAATCTCGATCTGTCCGACGATAGCCTGGCGGAAACCCCACACCGCATCGCCAAAATGTATGTTGATGAGATTTTCTCTGGTCTGGACTACGCCAACTTCCCAAAAATCACCGTCATCGAAAACAAGATGAAGGTGGATGAAATGGTGACGGTGCGCGACATTACCCTGACCAGTACCTGTGAGCACCACTTCGTCACCATCGATGGCAAGGCGACCGTGGCCTATATCCCGAAAGATGCGGTGATCGGCCTGTCGAAGATCAACCGTATCGTGCAGTTCTTCTCCCAGCGCCCACAGGTGCAGGAGCGTTTGACTCAGCAGATCCTGGTGGCATTACAAACTCTGCTGGGCACCAATAACGTGGCGGTATCTATCGATGCGGTCCATTATTGTGTTAAGGCGCGCGGTATCCGCGACGCGACCAGCGCGACCACCACCACCTCGCTGGGTGGGCTGTTCAAGTCCAGCCAGAACACTCGCCAGGAATTTCTGCGTGCGGTGCGACATCACCAGGGGTGATGTGTGAGTGATAAAAAAACAGGCGCCTGCGGGCGCCTTTTTAATGACCGGAATACAGCGGTAAAATAATGAACAACACTTCGACCACACCGCTGCCGCGCATCGCCACTCTGGACTGTGTGCGCGGTATCGCCATCCTTGGCATTCTGCTGCTGAATATCAGCGCCTTTGGCCTGCCGAAGGCGGCCTACCTGAATCCTGCCTATCTGGGGCTGCCGTCATCGCGTGACGCCTGGACCTGGGCGCTGCTGGATATTTTCGCACAGGCCAAGTTCCTGGCGATGTTCGCCTTGTTGTTTGGTGCCGGCCTGCAGATGCTGCTGCGGCGCGGCAAGGGATGGATACGTGCTCGGCTGTCGTGGCTGGTGCTGTTTGGTCTGGCACACGCCATTTTCCTCTGGGACGGTGACATCCTGCTGGCTTACGGTCTGATCGGGTTGGTGTGCTGGCGAATGATCCGCGAAGCCAAAGAAACCTATCAACTGTTGAAAACCGGCGTGGTGCTATACCTGATCGGTGTCGGGGTCCTGCTGTTACTGGGCTTTATGTCGCACGGTGAACCGGGTGGTTTCTGGCAGCCCGGGGTGGCGGAACTGCAGTATGAAAAATTCTGGAAGCTGCAGGGCGGTATGGAGGCCTGGCGTAGCCGTACCGATCTGCTCTCCTCCAGCCTGTTGGCGATTGGCGCGCAATACGGTTGGGAGTTGGCGGGGCTGATGCTGTTTGGTGCCGGACTGATGCGCAGCGGTTGGCTGCGTGGCACCTATTCGCCGGGTTATTACCGCCGTCAGGCCGCCTGGCTGATACCGCTTTCATTGCTGATCCAACTGCCGGCAGTGGCGTTGCAATGGTATCTTCACTGGGACTACCGCTGGAGTGGCTTTTTATTGCAGGTGCCGCGCGAACTGGGTGCACCGCTGCAGGCCATGGGCTATCTGGCGCTGTGCTACGGTTTCTGGCCGACGCTGTCGCGCCTGCGCATCGGGCATTGGCTGACGCAGGTCGGGCGTATGGCGCTGAGCAATTATCTGCTGCAAACGCTGATCTGCACCACGCTGTTCTACCGCTTCGGCCTGTACCAACAGTTTGACCGCCTGCAGCTGTTGGCGTTTGTTCCACTGGTCTGGTTGGCTAACCTGTTGTTTTCTAACCTGTGGCTGCGTTATTTCACCCAAGGGCCGGTGGAATGGCTGTGGCGCAAATTGACCCATCTGGCCGCCGGCAAGACTGAGCCAAGAGCGCTGAATTGAGATCTGGCGCAGGTAGGTTAAAAAAATGTATGTAAACGTTTTCTTTCCTGTGACGTAATTCACGCAGAGGAGGATGACAAACGGGGTAGGATAGCGCCACTGTCAACTACCCCGACCTCAGGATCTTTCATGGCCTCCTCTGTTCATCCAACCACCATTCGCGACGTGGCGAAGCGTGCGTGCGTGTCCGTAGCGACCGTCTCCCGCGTGCTGAATCACAGCGCCCTGACCAGTAAAGAGACGCGTGAACAGGTGCTGAAGGCGGTGGCTGAACTGGGTTATCGGCCCAATGCCAATGCGCAGGCGTTGGCCACGCAGAGCAGCGATACCCTCGGGGTGGTGGTGATGGATGTCTCCGATCCCTTCTTTGGTGCGTTGGTGAAAGCGGTAGACACCGTGGCGCAGCAACACCACAAATATCTGCTGATCGGCAACAGTTATCACCAGGCGGATAAAGAGCGTCACGCCATCGAGGTGCTGATTCGCCAGCGCTGTAATGCCTTGATTGTTCATGCTAAAACGTTGTGTGATGCCGAACTGATGACCTTTCTCGATCAGGTGCCGGGCATGGTGTTGATCAACCGCATTATCGCCGGCTATGAGCACCGCTGCGTCGGCCTGGACAACGTTAGCGGCGCGGAGATGGCGATGCGCTTGCTGCTGTCGCAAGGCCATCAGCGTATCGGCTATCTGGGCTCCAATCACCCGATCGAAGACGGGCCGCTGCGCCAGCAGGGTTACTCGCAGGCCATGGGCGCTGCAGGGCTGATCACGCCGGACAACTGGCGCGCCTATGGTTCGCCGGACCTGCAGGGCGGGGAAGCGGCCATGGTCGAGTTACTCGGCCGTAACCTGCATTTGAGCGCGGTGTTTGCCTACAATGACGCCATGGCCGCCGGTGCCATGGCGGTGCTGAAAGAAAACGGTATCACAGTACCGCAACATTTCTCGCTGGTGGGGTTCGATGATATCCCCATCGCACGCTATACCAGCCCCAAGCTCACCACGGTGCGCTACCCCATTGTTACCATGGCGACGCTGGCTACCGAGCTGGCCCTGCTGGGTGCGGCAGGCCGGCTGGAGCCACAGGCCCGTCATTTGTTTATGCCTACCCTGGTACGTCGCCATTCTGTGGCGCCGTGGCAAAGTGAGGCAGCGGTCACTCTCTGAACATTTAATCTTGTGTAACCGTTTTCAATCTGTGAGAAAATTCACAGATTATTAACATCGCGCCGTCTATGCTCTAGGCGTTTTCCAGCGCAAAGGCACTTGCCGCTGCTGTTTTTTACCTCGCGCTGGCACCACCTTTTTCAGGAATAACATGATTCACGGATGACAGGGAAACTGCCAGGCCCGGTTGTGCACTCACCACCGGTTACCTTTGGCCTAATACCGAGCAAGACCCTACATAAACCGGAGACACACAATGAATAAGAAGGTTTTCACCCTGGCCGCGACGGCCGCAGCCATGATATTTGGCGCCGCAGCACATGCAGACACCCGTATTGGCGTCACAATTTATAAATATGACGACAACTTTATGTCGGTGGTACGCAAGGCAATCGAGAAAGACGCCAAGGCCTCTCCGGACGTTACCCTGCTGATGAATGACTCGCAGAATGACCAATCCAAACAAAACGATCAGATCGACGTGCTGATCGCCAAGGGCGTTAAAGCGCTGGCGATCAACCTGGTTGATCCGGCCGCCGCTCCGGTGATTATCGATAAGGCGCGCGGAAACGATATCCCGATCGTGTTCTACAACAAAGAGCCTTCCCGCAAAGCGCTGGACAGCTATGACAAAGCCTATTACGTAGGGACCGACTCCAAAGAGTCAGGGGTGATCCAGGGCCAACTGATCGAGAAACACTGGAAGGCTAACCCGAACTGGGATCTGAACAAAGATGGCCAGATCCAGTACGTGCTGCTGAAAGGCGAGCCGGGTCACCCGGATGCCGAAGCGCGCACCACCTATGTGGTGAAAACGCTGAACGACAACGGCATCAAGACTCAGGCGCTGCAGATGGATACCGCGATGTGGGATACCGCTCAGGCCAAAGACAAGATGGATGCCTGGTTGTCCGGCCCTAACGCCAACAAAATTGAAGTGGTGATCGCCAACAACGATGCGATGGCGATGGGTGCGGTTGAAGCGCTGAAAGCGCATAACAAAACCAGCATTCCGGTATTCGGTGTCGATGCACTGCCAGAAGCTCTGGCGATGGTGAAGTCCGGCGCGATGGCGGGAACGGTGCTGAACGATGCTGACAATCAGGCTAAAGCTACCTTCGAACTGGCGAAAAACCTGGCTGCGGGCAAACCGGCTGCCGACGGCACCAAATATAAGATTGAAAATAAAGTGGTCCGTATTCCTTACGTTGGCGTAGATAAAGACAACCTGTCTCAATTTGTGAAATAAACGCTGAGATAACCCACAATGACCCCCGCCCACGGCCGCCAACACCAGGAAAGCCGTGGGTGGGGGAATTTACGATATTAAAAGACCGATAAGCCAGGTGTATTTATGGCCGACAGCCCACGCGAATTTCTGCTGGAAATGACTGATATCAGTAAGTCGTTTCCCGGCGTCAAGGCATTGGATAATGTGAATCTGCGCGTTCGTCCGCACTCCATTCATGCATTAATGGGGGAGAACGGCGCGGGCAAATCGACATTATTAAAATGCCTGTTTGGCATTTATAAAAAAGATGCCGGCAGTATTATTTTTCAGGGCCAGGAAATTGATTTCAAAAGCTCTAAAGAGGCGCTGGAACACGGCGTTTCAATGGTGCATCAGGAATTGAATCTGGTGTTGCAGCGCACCGTGATGGACAACATGTGGTTGGGACGTTATCCGACCAAGGGCATGTTTGTCGATCAGGACAAGATGTTGAAGGACACCCAGGCGATATTCGACGAGCTGGATATTGATATTAACCCACGGGATAAGGTGGGCACGTTATCGGTATCGCAAATGCAGATGATCGAAATTGCCAAGGCATTCTCCTACGACGCCAAGATTGTGATCATGGATGAGCCGACCTCTTCGCTGACGGAAAAAGAGGTGAATCATCTGTTCACCATTATCCGTAAGCTGAAAGAGCGCGGTTGCGGCATCGTCTATATCTCGCACAAGATGGAAGAGATCTTCCAACTGTGCGACGAGATCACCATCCTGCGTGACGGTCAGTGGATCGCCACCCAGCCGCTGGAAGGGCTGGATATGGACAAGATCATTTCGATGATGGTGGGGCGTTCGCTCAGCCAGCGTTTCCCCGATCGGCAGAATACGCCGGGCGAGGTGATCCTGGAGGTGAAGGGTCTGACCTCATTACGCCAGCCTTCGATTCGCGATATTTCCTTCGATCTGCATCAGGGGGAGATCCTCGGCATTGCCGGGCTGGTGGGCGCCAAGCGCACCGACATCCTGGAGACGCTGTTCGGCATCCGCGAAAAAGTGGCAGGCACCATCAAGCTGCACGGCAAGGCGATCAATAACCACAGCGCCAATGAAGCGATTAACCACGGTTTTGCCCTGGTGACGGAGGAGCGCCGCTCCACCGGGATTTACGCTTATCTGGACGTCGGTTTTAACTCGCTGATCTCCAACATCCGTAACTATAAAAACAAAATCGGCCTGCTGGATAACGCCCGCATGAAAAGCGATACCCAATGGGTGATCGACGCCATGCGGGTCAAGACGCCGGGTCATCATACCAATATCGGTTCGCTGTCCGGCGGTAACCAGCAGAAGGTGATCATCGGCCGTTGGCTGTTGACCCAGCCGGAAATATTAATGCTGGATGAACCGACGCGTGGCATTGACGTTGGCGCCAAATTCGAAATTTATCAGTTGATGACCGAACTGGCGAAGAAGGGCAAGGGGATCATTATTGTCTCGTCTGAAATGCCGGAGCTTTTGGGAATTACCGACAGAATACTGGTGATGAGTAATGGTCAGGTTGCGGGCATCGTTAACACCAAACAGACCTCGCAAAATGAAATTTTACGTCTCGCATCCCTGCACCTTTAAGGATCAGAATTATGAACGCGCTGAATAAGAAAACTTTGTTCACCTATTTCAAGGAAGGTGGCATTTACGTAGTGTTGCTGGTGCTGCTGGCAATTATTATTATCCAGGATCCGACTTTCCTCAGCTTAATGAACCTGAGTAACATTCTGACTCAGTCTTCAGTACGCATTATTATTGCACTGGGTGTGGCGGGGCTGATTGTTACCCAGGGGACTGACCTGTCCGCCGGGCGTCAGGTGGGGTTGGCCGCGGTGATCGCCGCGACGTTGTTGCAGTCGATGGACAACGTCAACAAGGTGTTTCCGCACATGGAAACCTGGTCGATCCCGCTGTTGATCCTGCTGGTGTGTGCCGTGGGTGCAGTGATCGGTCTGGTGAACGGGTTGATTATCGCCTACCTGAACGTGACGCCGTTTATTACCACTCTGGGTACCATGATTATCGTGTACGGCATTAACTCGCTGTATTACGACTCTGTTGGCGCATCCCCAGTGGCGGGGTTTGATCCCAAGTTCTCCACCTTTGCTCAGGGGTTCCTGCGCTTTGGCGACTTTAAGCTGTCGTACATTACCTTCTACGCCATCATTGCGATTATTTTCGTCTGGATCCTGTGGAATAAAACCCGCTTCGGCAAAAATATCTTCGCCATCGGTGGTAACCCTGAGGCAGCCAAGGTTTCCGGCGTCAATGTGCCGTTGAACCTGATCATGATTTATGCGCTGTCTGGTGTGTTCTATGCCTTCGGCGGTTTGCTGGAAGCGGGGCGTATCGGCAGTGCCACCAACAACCTCGGCTTTATGTATGAGCTGGATGCTATTGCGGCCTGTGTGGTGGGCGGAGTGTCCTTTGCCGGCGGGGTAGGTACGGTGCTGGGGGTGGTGACCGGGGTGATCATCTTCACCGTCATCAACTACGGCCTGACCTACATTGGTGTTAACCCTTACTGGCAGTACATCATCAAGGGCGGCATCATTATCTTCGCGGTAGCGTTGGATTCACTGAAGTACGCCAAGAAGAAGTAAGTCTTCGCTACAATGGGAACGGTCAGCAAATGCTGGCCGTTTTTGTTTAATGGCAAAGTTGTCTTTAAACCCGAGATACCCGGGCCTAGCGCACCGAGGGGCCATTATGGGACACGTCCATGTGTCCCACCCTACGGGCCGACTGGAAGTCGTTCCAATTTGCTCCCGGCAAATTGGTCGGCGGGCAAGCCGCTACGACCCCTTCGGCACGCTCTCCCTAATAACGGACTTTATCAGCCGTCTGAAACGGTCAGCAAATGCTGGCCGTTTTTGTTTTTAGTGAGGGGGATTAAGGCTGTTTGGCTTTCTGTTTTTCTGCCGCCAGCTTGTGCTCCAGCTCGACCAATTGTTCCGGTGATACTGCCGGATAACCCTGGGCATCTTCCGGGATGGTGTGCATGGAGGAAATTGGGATCAGCGGGCCGAGGAAGCGCGGTTCACGTTTGAGAATATACAAGTCGGTCAGTGCGCCAAGGCGGGCGAAGATCTCACGTACACGCACTGTCATCATATCTTTTGGTGACGGTACTGCGTAGCACTGCGCCTGGATCCCCATATGCAACGCGATAAACAGCGCGCGCTCACAGTGGAAGCGTTGGGTGATAATAATAAAGTCATTGGTATCGAACACTTTACGGGTGCGTACGATCGAATCCAGGGTGCGGAATCCGGCGTAATCCAGCACGATATCGCTGGGCGCTACACCTGCGGCGATCAAATCGCGGCGCATGGTCATAGGTTCGTTGTAGCTTTGCTGGGCATTGTCACCGCTCAGCAGCAGATATTTCACCTTGCCGCTGTTATAGGCGTTGATCGCGCCCTGAATACGGTAGCGGTAATATTGGTTGATCACGCCGGTACGGTAATATTTGGCGGTACCCAGTACCACGCCGACCTGGCGATGGGGCAGCCCTTGCAGTTCATCATAGACGAAAGGCGCCGTTTTCCAGCTGATCCAGCGATCGAGCGCGAGAGCCGAGAGCATCAGCAGTGCAATGATGACGAACAGGCTGATTATCAGGCGTTTCCACATGTTATTGCCTTACGCGCACAGGGGCCAAAAAAGATGGCTCAAGGCTACTTTACCTGACTGGTTGAAGCAAGCCTGTCCCCGCCTCTGGCATGCATTGCGCCGCATTTTTAGGCGGTTTTGCCAATAAAAAAGGCCCGGCAAGCCGGACCTGATTATCTTATCTGCACAAATCAGAATGAGGTGCGCTTGTAGCTGCGGTATTGCGGCCGCCAGAAGTTGTGTTCGATGGCTTTTGACAGCGCTTCTTCAGAGGTGACTACCGCCATTCCCTGCAACTGAGCCGCTTTGCCGACTTCCATCGCGATGCATTTTGACACGCCCTGAATATCGTCGATATCCGGCAACAGTGCGCCATGCCCATCGGTGGCCAGCGGGGAACATTCGGCCAACGCACGGCTGGCGGCCATCAGCATTGCGTCCGTGACACGGGTCGCGCCGGAGGCCAACACACCCAGACCAATACCCGGGAAGATATAGGAGTTGTTGCACTGGGCGATTGGGATCTGCTGATCTTTATAGTGTACCGGTGCGAACGGGCTGCCGGTAGCGACCAGCGCAGCGCCTTCGGTCCAGTTGATGATGTCTTCCGGACGGGCTTCCACGCGTGAAGTCGGGTTGGACAGCGGCATCACGATTGGGCGCGGACAATGCTTGTGCATTTCACGGATCAGTTCTTCGGTGAACAAGCCCGGCTGGCCGGAAACGCCGATCAAAATGCTTGGCTTGGCGTTACGTACCACGTCCAGCAGCGAGATGGCATCGCTGGACGTTTGCCATGCGGTCAGGTTTTCGCTCTTCTGCACCAGTTTGCTCTGGAAATCGAGCAGGTTAGGCAGTTTGTCGGTCAGCAGACCAAAACGGTCGACCATGAACACGCGGGCGCGCGCTTCGTCTTCGCTAAGACCTTCGGATTTCATCTGCGCGATAATTTGCTCGGCAATGCCGCAACCGGCGGAACCGGCGCCCAGGAAGGTGACGGTTTGATCGCGCAATTGGCTGCCAGCAGCGCGGCTGGCGGCAATCAGGCTGCCCAGAGTGACCGCGGCGGTGCCCTGAATATCGTCGTTGAAGCAGCAGATTTCATCACGGTAGCGGTTCAGCAGTGGGGTCGCGTTATTCTGAGCGAAATCTTCAAACTGCAGCAGCACGTTCGGCCAGCGGCGTTTCACCGCCTGGATAAATTCTTCAACGAAAGCGTGGTATTCATCACCGGAAATACGCGGATGACGCCAGCCCATGTACAGCGGATCGTTCAGGCGCTGTGGGTTATTGGTACCCACGTCCAGCACCACCGGTAAGGTATAGGCCGGGCTGATGCCACCGCAGGCGGTATACAGCGACAGTTTACCGATAGGAATGCCCATGCCGCCAATGCCCTGGTCGCCCAGGCCGAGAATACGTTCACCGTCGGTGACGACAATCACCTTAACGTTTTGCTTGGTGGCGTTTTGCAGCATGTCGTCAATGCGATCGCGGTTAGGGTAAGAGATAAACAGCCCACGCGCCCGGCGATAAATATCAGAGAAGTGCTCACAAGCTTCACCCACCGTTGGCGTGTAGATGATCGGCATCATTTCGCTCAGGTGTGAGTCCAGCAGACGGTAGAACAGAGTTTCGTTGGTGTCCTGGATGTTACGCAGGTAGATGTGCTTATCGCTGTCGTTTTTAAAATCCTGATACTGGCGATAGGCGCGTTCCGCCTGCTCCTCGATGGTTTCCACCGCATCGGGCAGTAAGCCTTGCAGGTTGAAATGGCTGCGCTCATCCTCGGTGAAGGCACTGCCTTTGTTCAGCAGCGGGAATTCCAGCAGGATCGGGCCAGCATAAGGGATGTAGAGAGGGCGTTTGCTTTCGTATTCAAGTTCCATGGCTTTTGCTCTTCAACTTATCGGATAACTTTATAAGGGTGATCCTAAAAGATCGGGGAAATATGTACAGCAATTGTTATCGGATCATGAGGTAAATTGGCGTAATTATCGACGATCAAGTCCTAATTTAACTAAAGAAAGTGTTTTAAGACGTGAATGCCATTGTAATCGGCTTGCGGGGCTGTTAACAGCGGTGCCGGGCGGCACCGCCAGGATCAGGATCAGAAAGTAATGCGACTGACATTTTGGCAGCCCAGGGCAGCCAGTGTGGCACGGGTCGCGTCCCACTGGGTGAGAATGGCGCTTTCGGGTTCGGCCAGTACCGCGCGGCTCACTTTTTGGCAGTCGCCGCCGGAAACGTTCATCAGGATCAGTGCGGCTTGCAGCGGTGGCAGACTTGGATTGAAAGCGGCGTTTTCCGCATAGCGGCCGGTGTAAATGGTGCCGTCCTCGGCTTCCAGCGCGACACCGCTGTGGGCATTGCTGTAGGGAGCGTGACTCTGATTGGCGGCAGCCAGTGCTGCCTGTTCCAGTTCGTCAGTCAGGGCCAGTTGGAAGCCGTGATCGACCCGATCCATCAGCAGCGTGGCGATATCCAGGTCTTTCGGGCCGAAGGCATCCGGCAGATAATCGCCAAGCGTTGCCGGCTCACGACCGGGCAGACGGATTTTCAGATCGCTACCGCTGTTCAGTTCATTCATAAACTGGCGGCAGTGGCCGCAAGGTGTGTAGTTAACGGTGATGGAAACCAGAGCGGGTTCGCCACGCAGCCAGGCATGGGTAACCGCACACTGTTCTGCATGAATGGTTTGTTGCATCGGCGCGCCGCTGAACTCCATGTTGGCGCCAAAATACAGATTACCGCTCTGCCCGCGGGCAATGGCACCGACGTAAAACTGGGAGATCGGGGCTAACGAGCAGGCTGCCGCCAGTGGCAGCAGAGCGAATGCCAGAGCATCATCATCCAGCCCGCAGCGTTGCTTAATCGCCTCCACCTGTTCTGCTTTGAGCATGGCCGGGAAATCAGGCGCATCCATATAAGACAGCAGGACGGATTGCAATGAGGCAGGCAGTTCGCCGAAAGCGGTTTGAAAACGCGGGTGCATAGAAACTCTCTCTACAGGTTAACGGGATAACATTCTAGGCAGCCCTGCGTGAATAAAGTGTGATGCAAATCTCTTTATTGATGAAATCAATGCAATGAAAGCCATAATTGCGAGATGTCTCGCAAGTTTTAGACCCTTTAGCCGAACAAATGCAGCAATACCGGAAACAAAAAGGGTGCCAGCAATGAGGTAATGATGCCGCAAATCACCAGCGCCAACGAGCCGAATGCACCTTCCTGAAAGTCCATTTCCGCGCAGCGTGCGGTGCCCAGCGCATGCGATGCCGTGCCCATTGCCAGTCCACGCGCCGAGCGGGTGGTGATCTTCAATATTTTAAACAGCGTATGCCCGAATACTGCGCCGAGAATACCGACGAAAATCACGCAGACGGCGCTGATCGCCGGGATACCACCGAGCGACTCCGCGACCGCCATGGCGATGGGCGTGGTGACCGACTTCGGCATGATGGACGCGGCAATTTCCGGCGTGGCACCCATCCACAAAGCAATGGCGCCGCCGCTGATCATGGCGGTCATGCTGCCGATAAAACAGACGGCGATAATGGACTTCCAGCGCGCACGGATTTGATGCAGTTGCTCATACAGCGGATAGGCCAGCGCCACCACGGCCGGTTGCAACAGGTCGTTAAGGATTTTGCTGCCCTGAAAGTAGCGCTCATAAGGGATGCCGGTCAGTAACAGCAGGGGAATGATCACCGCCATCGATACCAGCAACGGGTTCAGCAGTGGCATATTCAGCCACTGCGCCAGCTTACGCGCTGCAAAGTAGACCGCCAGCGACAGCGGCAATGACCACCAGATTTCATGGATCATTTTTCGCCCTCCGCCGCATCCGGTTTGCCAACGATGCGGCGCTCCCGGTGGAAATAATGTGAGGTATAGCCCACCACCACCAGCACCATCAGAGTGCTGACAATGCAGGAGACCACCAGTGGGCCGAGGTGATCGAGGATCTGGTCGTAGTATTTCATCACGCCAACGCCGATGGGTACGAACAACAGCACCATATAACGGATCAGCAGATGGCAGCCGGGTTTAACCCATTTGGCCGGCATAATTTGCGTGGAGAGCAGGGCGAACAGCAGCAACATGCCGATAATGCTGCCGGGAATGGCGATCGGCAGCAGCGCCGCGATAGCATTGCCGACAAACAAGCAAAAGTAGATAAGGACGATTGCCCTCAGGTATTTCCAGCACAGTGTGAGCACGTTGGCCATAACTTAATCCCGTTTAACTGACGCATTCATCATACAATTAAACTGTGACCTTCGCCACAAATCACACCATGAATTCTCTCTATGGCTTTCATGCCTGTCAGGCAGGTTGACAGCCGCAGTTAAGCCCGGTGCGCCTTTATTCTGTAGAGATAATGTCGGCACTGCGCGGCTGTTTTTGCGCCAGGCGATGGCCGAGGAAAAAGAATAACAGGCTGAACAACGCGGCGGCAATCAACATCAGGAACATCATTTGTGGGGCGGCGTAGCTAAGGATAAAACCGCAGAGTACCGGGTTGATGGCACCGCCCAGTGCGCTGAGGTTTTGTACCCCGTAGTAGCTGCCTTTTAGATGTTGTGGCGCGATAAAGTCGATAAACATGTATTCCACCGGGATCACAATAATCTCGCCCAGGGTAAATATGGCCATCGCCGCGATCCACAGCCAAAGCGATTGCCCGGCCAGACTAAACCCGATCAGCCCGAGAATGAAAAACAGCGTGCCCAACACCAGCCAGCGCAGCATGTTTTCCTGACGCATGCCGCGGCTCAGCAGGTACTGCAGGGCAATGACGATACAGGCATTGACGATCATCACCGCCCCAATGACCTGATAGGCGAACTCTGCGTTGGAAACGAGGATCAGGTATTGCGACAAATAGCCGGTGAACTGGCCGAAAACGACCGCCCCGAGCGTACTGCCGAGGGTAAAGTAAATCAGCCGGCGATCGCTACGCAGGATGGCCAGCGTCTGGCGGAAATCGGGCGCTGCGATCGGCGCGAGATCGGTCGCTCCAGGCGATGCCGTGCCTTGTCGGCGCAAGCCAAAACTCAGCGCCGTCACGGTGAGCAAGGCCAACCCCCCGGAGAGATAAAACGGTAATAACGGATTCAAGCCTGCCACCATCACGCCCAATGATGAGCCCACCGCCCAGCCAACGTTTACCAGCGTGTAATTAATCGAAAAGGCCTTGATGCGCTGGGCAACCGGCAGCCCGTCGGCAAAGCAGGCCTTGATGGTGATGCCCAGCACCGAATAGGCGGTATGCAGGATCGCCAATACCACGATGATACCGCCCGGTCTCGGGATCCACGGGATAGCGAAAAAACTCAGGGCGAACAGCAGAATAGAAATCAGGATCAACGTGTTTTTGTTGAACTTGTCGACTAAATAACCGCCGTACAGGCTGGCGAAAATGCCAATTGCCAGGCTAGCGCCCAGAATAATGCCGACGCTTTTCGGCAGCAGGTGGAAATGCCCGGTGAGATAGATGGTAATGAACGGCAGCGTGACGCCACGGCCAATGGTCAGTACCAGCGAACTGGCCAGCAATGCGTTAATCAGCGGTGGGAATCCCTTCATGTTAGACCTGTTTATGCATACAGTAATTAAACCCGTATGGATAAGATAGCTTATTTTGGCCCGTAAGAAAGGGGAGACTGAAAAAAAGAGGCTACGTCGGTAGCCTCCGACACCGTGATTATTTGCCCGTGGTTTCCCCAACGTTATGGCGAAATTTTTGGAGGCAAGGCGCAAGTTCGACACTGGGTTCAAGGTCAGTGCCTTGCTTGGCGTTATTGTGTAGACGGAGGTCTTTATGGAAAGGAAATCAACGCCCGTATCGCGTCGGTTACGAGCCAATATGAGCAATGCGGAAAAAATGGTATGGCTACAACTAAAGGATCGCCGTTTTTATGGTTTGAAATTCCGTCGCCAGTTTCCGGTTGGGCCTTATTTTGTTGATTTTGTTTGTTGGCAACGGAAGTTGGTTATTGAATTGGATGGGGGGCAGCATATGGGTCAGGCCAGTTATGATACTCGACGTAGCCATTTCCTCGTGAGTCGCGGTTTTAGCGTGTTACGTTTTTGGAACGATGAAGTGTTAAATCATTGGGATGGTGTAGCGGAGATTATTATGCAGTATTTGACGGTGGATGAAGGTTCCCCTCACCCCGACCCTCTCCCCCAGGAGAGGGAGAAGGCAGATCAGGGAGAACAGAATACTGGATGGCGTCGCATAATGGTCCCCTCTCCCAAGGGAGAGGGTTAGGGTGAGGGGACACTAAGAGGCTTATTTCACCTGCATACCTGGCTGTGCACCGCTGTCCGGGCTGAGCAGGAAGATCTCTTTTCCGCCTGGGCCGGCAGCCATCACCATGCC
This sequence comes from Serratia myotis, assembly GCF_027474885.1. Taxonomy (NCBI): domain Bacteria; kingdom Pseudomonadati; phylum Pseudomonadota; class Gammaproteobacteria; order Enterobacterales; family Yersiniaceae; genus Serratia; species Serratia myotis. The sequence continues at coordinate 1,668,622 of NZ_CP099707.1, forward strand.
TTCAGAGATACCGAAGCGCATTTTGCGTGGTGCAAGGTTGGCGACCATGATGGTCAGGCGACCTTCAAGCGCTTTCGGGTCCGGATAAGCGGAACGAATACCGGAGAAGATCTGACGTGTTTCACCGCCAAGATCCAACTGCAGCTTCAGCAGCTTGTCCGAGCCTTCAACAAAGTCGGCGCTGGCGATCAGCGCAATGCGCATATCAACCTTGGCGAAATCATCAAAGGTGATGGTGTCCTGAATCGGATCGTCCGCCAGTGGGCCAGTGACTACTTTCGCCGCCGCCATGTCTTCTTTCGAGGCGCTGACCATTTCATTCACCTTGTCCAGATCGATACGGTTGAACAGGGCTTTGAACGGGTTGACCTGATGGCCCAGCAACGGTTGCTGGATGCTGTCCCAGCTCAGCTCACAGTTAAGGAAAGCCTCGGTGCGTTCAGTCAGTGATGGCATTACCGGTTTCAGGTAGGTCATCAGTACACGGAACAGATTGATGCCCATTGAACAGATGGCTTGCAAATCAGCATCACGGCCTTCTTGCTTGGCCACTACCCACGGTGCCTGCTCATCCACATAGCGGTTTGCCAGATCGGCCAGCGCCATGATTTCGCGGATTGCCCGACCGGACTCACGGCTGGCATAGGCATCGGCGATGCTTTGTGCTGCGTCAACGAAGGTTTGGTACAGCGCAGGATCGGCCAGTTTGTCGGCCAGTTGCCCTCCAAAACGCTTGCTGATAAAGCCGGCATTGCGCGAAGCCAGGTTAACCACCTTGTTCACGATGTCGGCGTTCACCCGCTGTACGAAATCTTCCAAATTCAGGTCGATATCGTCAATGCGTGAAGACAGTTTGGCGGCGTAGTAGTAACGCAGGCAGTCGGCATCCAGGTGTTGCAGATAGGTGCCCGCCTTGATAAAGGTGCCACGAGATTTGGACATCTTGGCGCCGTTCACCGTCACGTAGCCGTGTACGAACAGGTTTGTCGGCTTGCGGAAGTTACTGCCTTCCAGCATTGCCGGCCAGAACAGGCTGTGGAAATAAACGATGTCCTTGCCGATAAAGTGATACAGCTCGGTGGTGGAGTCTTTGCGCCAGAACTCGTCAAAGTCCAGATCGCCGCGTTTGTCGCACAGGTTTTTAAATGACCCCATGTAGCCAATTGGCGCATCCAGCCAGACGTAGAAGTATTTGCCTGGGGCATCCGGGATTTCAAAGCCGAAGTACGGCGCATCGCGGGAAATATCCCACTGTTGCAGACCGGACTCAAACCACTCCTGCATTTTGTTCGCCACTTGCTCTTGCAGCGCACCGGAGCGGGTCCAGGCCTGCAGCATTGCGCTGAACGACGGCAGATCAAAGAAGAAGTGCTCGGAGTCACGCAGCACCGGCGTCGCACCGGAAACCACAGATTTGGGATCGATCAGCTCGGTCGGGCTGTAGGTCGCACCACAGACTTCGCAGTTGTCGCCGTATTGATCCGGCGATTTGCATTTCGGGCAGGTGCCTTTGACGAAGCGGTCAGGCAGGAACATGCCTTTCTCCGGATCGTACAGCTGAGAAATTGTCCGGTTCTTGATAAAACCGTTTTCTTTCAGGCGACCGTAAATCAGGTTCGACAGTTCACGGTTCTCATCGCTATGGGTTGAATGATAGTTATCATAGCTGATGCCAAAACCGGCGAAATCCTGTTGGTGCTCCTGGCTCATTTCCGCAATCATTTCTTCCGGCTTGATGCCCAACTGCTGAGCTTTCAGCATGATCGGCGTGCCGTGCGCGTCGTCCGCACAAATGAAATGAACCTCGTGGCCGCGCATTCGTTGGTAACGAACCCAGATGTCTGCCTGGATGTGCTCGAGCATGTGGCCGAGATGGATGGAACCATTTGCGTACGGCAGCGCGCACGTCACCAATAATTTTTTCGCGACTTGAGGCATAGTGAGAACTTGGTTTCTGTAATGAATAAAAGGGTCTTCGATGTTACCCGATCGCGCTCGCCACGGCTAGGGCGGTTTCTTTATACAGACATGCGCCGAGCGGCCCGCAGTTCTGATATGCTTAGCGGGAAGCTATCCATTCAAAATCAAGGAGCCGGGATGAGCACAAAATCCCCCGAGCAGACCAACCCCGAAGTTCTGCGTGCCCTGGTGACCGGTGTACTGGCCGCCTTTGAACACCCGACGTTAAAAAATAATCTGACCGCGCTGAAAGCGATCCACCATTGCGCGCTGTTGGACCATGTGTTGCACATTGAATTGACCATGCCATTCGCCTGGCAGAGTGGTTTTGAAGAACTGAAAGATACCGTCAGTGCAGAACTGTTGCGCGTGACCGGTGCTGAGGCGATCGACTGGAAATTGAAGCATGACATTACCACTCTGAAACGGGCCAACGATCAGGCCGGCATCAAGGGTGTGCGTAATATTATTGCTATCAGTTCCGGTAAGGGTGGGGTGGGCAAATCCACTACGGCCGTTAACCTGGCGCTGGCGCTGGTCGCTGAAGGTGCCAAGGTCGGTATTTTGGATGCTGACATCTACGGCCCGTCGATCCCGAATATGCTGGGTACCGAGAATGAACGCCCAACCTCGCCGGACGGCCAGCACATGGCGCCGATCGTGGCGCACGGTCTGGCGACCAATTCTATTGGTTATCTGGTGACCGACGACAACGCCATGGTGTGGCGCGGCCCAATGGCCAGCAAGGCGTTAATGCAACTGTTGCAGGATACGCTGTGGCCGGATCTGGACTACCTGGTACTGGATATGCCGCCGGGCACCGGTGATATTCAGTTGACGCTGTCGCAGAACATTCCGGTTACCGGGGCGTTGGTGGTTACTACGCCGCAGGATATCGCGTTACTCGATGCCGCCAAGGGCATCGTGATGTTCGAAAAGGTTCACGTGCCGGTATTGGGCATCGTGGAAAACATGAGTGTGCACATTTGCAGTAACTGCGGTCACCATGAGCCTATTTTCGGCACCGGCGGGGCTGAGAAGCTGGTGAAGAAATATCACAGTCGCCTGCTGGGGCAACTGCCGCTGCACATTTCGCTGCGCGAGGATTTGGATCGTGGCGAGCCGACGGTGATTAGTCGCCCGGACAGCGAATTTGCTGAGTTGTATCGTCAGCTTGCCGGTCGCGTTGCCGCGCAGATGTATTGGCAGGGTGAAGCTATTCCGACGGAAATTTCTTTCCGCGCGCTGTAGCTGTAATCGCCCTCGGCTAAAAAACAAAACCCCGGACAAGTTCCGGGGTTTTGTTTATGGAGCAACGGGCAGCTTATGCAAATCCGCTCGGGTATAGGGGCGTTCGATTTGTGCTAATACGGTGGCAATATGTTCTAACAGGCCCTGTGTTGGTGCCGGTTGCCGAAAGCCCATCAGAACCATCGGCAGAGCCAGTGCCACAACGATCTGCGGCGTGGAGAGATTTGGGCGCGGTTTACCGCGCTGTAACCACAAGAACAGCGTACTGGCCAGGTAACCCAGAATCAGTCCACTGACCACTTCCGAGGGCGAATGTGCATGGATTGCCAGTCGTGATAACCCGATAGTGAGGGGCAATACCAGGCCAACAACCAGCGCCATACTGCGTACTGCATGCGAGAAACGCCCTGTTAGCGTCCAGAGCAGTACCGGCCAGATACTGGCTGATAGCGCAGAGTGACCACTAAAGCCGGTAAAGTCGTAACTTTTGATGCCAATGCCCCAGCCCATAAAAGCCAGTTTGGATACGCAAACCATGCCACCGGCACAACCGAAGAGTAGCGCCCATTGCCAACCGGCAGTTCGGGTAGCGTGAGGTGCGACTAATACGGCAAAAAGAATCAGCGCGCAGGGTAACAGCAACATGCTGTCGCCAAAAAATGTCAGAAAATGCCAGTCCAGCACGTTAGTCTCCGGTGAAATATGCATCCCAATTGTCAGGATTATCATCAAGCGACCGAGTTTACCCTGTCATGTGGGATTGCCCTAGACGCAATAGTCTTAAAACCGCGAAGCACTGGTTATGGTGAAATAACCTGAGATAGCGGCCCGGCGGCGACAATATAGGCTGGCGCTATGGCCGCTAACTCCCTATAATTGTCGCGTTTTAGTTCCCCCCCTTCACACTACGAAATCAGGTCTTCAATTTTATGACTGACAAGCCGCATCAGTGCGTCATTATTGGTATAGCTGGCGCATCTGCCTCCGGAAAAAGCCTTATCGCCAGTACGTTATATCGTGAACTTCGCGATCAGGTCGGCGATGAACATATCGGCGTTATTCCTGAAGACAGTTACTACAAAGACCAGACTCACTTGACCATGGAAGAACGCGTCAAGACAAACTATGACCACCCGAGTGCCATGGACCACAACCTGCTGTTTCAGCATCTGCAAATGTTGAAATCAGGCAAGGCGATAGAGTTACCCTTGTACAGTTACACCGAGCACACGCGGAAGAAAGAGACCATTCACCTGGAACCGAAAAAGGTGATTATTCTTGAGGGGATCCTGCTATTGACGGATATCCGTCTGCGTCAGGAAATGAACTTCTCGATCTTTGTCGATACGCCATTGGACATTTGCCTGATGCGCCGCATGAAGCGCGATGTGAATGAGCGTGGCCGCTCGATGGATTCGGTAATGGCGCAATACCAGAAAACCGTCCGCCCGATGTTCCTGCAGTTTATCGATCCTTCCAAACAATACGCCGACATTATCGTCCCACGCGGTGGCAAAAACCGCATTGCGATCGACATTCTGAAAGCCAAAATCAGCCAGTTCTTTGAATAATGCCGTTCAATGGCCGGAAAGTTGGTGTTTCCGGCCGGCGGGCAACTTTTTACGCTGCGACGTAGACCTTTCGCCCGTTGTGTGGCAATTTTTGTTTTAGTGACACGCCTTGATGGAGATAAATAATGAGACTGTGCGACCGTGATATAGAAGCCTGGCTGGATTGTGAAAAACTGGTGATTTCACCGCGTCCGCCGATTGAGCGTATTAACGGGGCCACGGTGGATGTCCGTTTAGGCAATCAGTTCCGCGTGTTTCGTGGCCACACCGCTGCGTTTATCGATCTGAGCGGGCCAAAAGATGAGGTCAGCGCGGCGCTGGACCGTGTGATGAGTGATGAAATCGTTTTGCCGGAAGGGGAGGCCTTTTTCCTGCACCCCGGCGAACTGGCGCTGGCGGTCACGCTGGAGTCGGTCACGCTGCCAAACGATCTGGTCGGTTGGCTGGACGGTCGTTCTTCTCTGGCACGTCTGGGCCTGATGGTTCACGTTACCGCGCACCGTATCGATCCTGGTTGGCAGGGCCGAATTGTCCTGGAGTTCTATAATTCAGGTAAGCTGCCATTGGCGTTGCGCCCGGGCATGCTGATCGGCGCACTGAGTTTTGAACCTCTGTCCGGGCCGGCAGCACGTCCTTACAATAGCCGGCAGGATGCAAAATACCGCGATCAGCAGGGCGCAGTCGCCAGCCGAATCGACAAGGACTAACAGCGCTGGAAGCACGGTCGGTGTGGCGCTGACAAGAGGATGGCATGAGAAGATTTCTGACGACTTTGGTGATTTTACTGGTGGTGCTGGTGGCGGGGATGTCTGCGCTGGTGTTGTTGGTCAATCCGAATGATTTTCGTGCCTACATGGTCACGAAGGTTGAACAAAAGAGTGGTTATCATCTGACGCTGGATGGCGATCTGCGTTGGCATATCTGGCCACAGCTCAGCATTCTGTCCGGCCGCATGACGCTGACTGCACCCGGGGCGAAAGCACCGGTGGTGAGTGCAGACAATATGCGCCTTGATGTCAAACTGCTGCCACTGCTGTCACATCAATTGTTTGTGAAACAGGTGATGCTGAAAAATGCGGTCATCCGCCTTACCCCTGACAGTGAAGAACAAAACCAACCGGACGCGCCTATCGCGCCCGCAGGTCACTCTGAAGAGTCGATAGACACGCCGTGGAAATTTGACATCGATAATCTGCGGGTGGTGGACAGTCTGTTGATTTGGCAGCGCGCCAATAACGAACAGATTAACGTTCGCGATATTAACCTCACCTTGCAACAGAATGCCAAACGCCAGGCACAAATGGAGCTTTCCAGCCGGGTGAATCGCAATCAACGCGATCTGACTTTCAGCATGGCCGCAGATATCGATCTGCAACAATATCCGCGACGAATTGCCGCTAATGTCACCCAGTTCAGTTACCAACTGGAAGGCGCGGACATACTGGCCGGGGGTATTAAAGGCGACGGCAGTGCCCAGGTGGTGTATCAACAAACCCCGCAGCAAGTCGCGCTAAGCCAACTGAGCCTGAGTGCCAATGACAGCACCTTTATCGGTGGTGCCAGCGTCAAGTTCGGTGAGATACCAGCCTATAAACTTGACCTGACATCTGCCGCGGTAAATTTTGATGCCTTCACTGGCTGGCAGTCCAGTAGTTCCCAGGTGCCGCAAGCACAGAACATGACTTCTTCACCGGTTATTGCCAGCCAAATGGATGATCCGCAGCAAAATCTTGAGGTGTTGCGAGAATTTAACGCTCAACTTAATTTGAGCGTGGATCAACTGACTTATCGCGGTATGAATATTACCCACCTTTCGACGCAAGCGGAAAACCTCCAGGGGCTGTTAACGTTGCATTCGCTTGCCGGGCAAGTAGCGGGCGGTGACTTCGCTTTACCTGGCTCCCTCGACGCGCGGGGTAAACGCCCGGTAATTTCCATGCAGCCGGTGGTGAAGCAGGTTGAACTTGGCACCGTTCTGAAGGCGTTCGATATGCCGCAAATAATGACCGGTAAGTTCAGTATGCAAGGGGATTTAACCGGCGATCGTCTTACGTCACAGTCTTTTGAGCACCGCTGGCAGGGTACGGCTCAACTGGCGATGCAGGACGCGCAACTTCATGGTCTGAATATTCAGCAGTTGATTCAGCAGGCGGTGGCGCGTAATGACAGTAGCGTGCGCGGACAGGACGATTACCAGCGTTATACCGAGGTGAAACAGTTGTCGGCCAAAGCCAGTCTGAACCATGGCACGATAAAAATCACCGAGCTGGGCGCCGACTCTCCGTTGTTGAACCTGAACGGAAGCGGTACGGTGGATATGCCGGGCAAACAGTGCGATGTGGCACTGAACGTTCGCGTCACCGGCGGTTGGAAAGGGCGCGACGATTTGATCGAGGAGTTGCAGAAAACGCCAATCCCGCTGCGGGTTTATGGCCCATGGAACCAGCTTAACTATCAATTGCAGGTCGATCAGGTCTTGCGTAAGACGCTGCAGAACCGGGCGAAGGATGCGCTGAACAAGTGGGCCGACAAGAACCAGAGTACGCGGGAAGGCCAGGATCTTAAAAAGTTGCTCGACAAGCTCTAATTACGGATGGTGCGGGCCGGTTAGCGGCCCGCATGTTTGTAAATCCCGCCAGAGTATTTCCCTTTCCCAATAATTTCCTCCCGTAACCTTGACGGATATCATGACGCTTTAGGCCGCGTTTGTGCAGAGTGTGCGCAGTTAAGCGATTTATACGCTTTGGCACGGTCAAAAACGATAATGATAAGTTGAGGGAATATGATAGAGCTTCTGATTGGGGCTGCCGTTGCGGCAGGTGTTGGCCGCTATATCATCAAGGGTTACTCCGCTACCGGCGTATTGATGGTAGGTGGTCTGTTGCTGTTGGCCATCAGCGCCGTGATGGGCAAAAGCCTGTTGCCTGCCAGCGCCACATCTACCGGATGGCGCGCGACCGATATCATTGAGTACGTCAAAATTCTGCTGATGAGTCGTGGTGGCGATCTTGGCATGATGATCATGATGCTGTGCGGATTTGCGGCTTATATGACGCACATTGGCGCTAATGATGTGGTAGTGAAGCTGGCCTCCCGCCCATTGCAGATGATTAACTCCCCGTATCTTCTGATGGTGGCGGCCTATTTTGTTGCCTGCCTGATGTCGCTGGCGGTATCCTCTGCCACCGGTCTGGGCGTATTGCTGATGGCTACGCTATTCCCGCTGATGGTCAACGTTGGCATCAGCCGTGGTGCGGCGGCGGCAATTTGTGCTTCACCTGCGGCGATTATTCTGGCACCGACCTCGGGTGATGTGGTGCTGGCGGCCAAGGCCGCAGAAATGCCGTTGGTTGATTTTGCCTTTAAAACTACTTTACCCATCTCGATTGCGGCGATTGTTTGCATGGCGATTGCGCATTTCTTCTGGCAGCGCTACCTCGACAAGAAGGCCAACGAACAGCACCATATTATGGATGTGAGTGAAATCACCACACACGCCCCGGGGTTCTATGCCGTACTGCCTTTCACCCCCATCCTTGGGGTATTGGTGTTTGACGGCAAATGGGGACCGGAACTGCATATCATCACCGTGTTGGTAGGCTGTATGTTGTTGGCGGCGGTGATTGAATTCTTGCGTAGCTTCAGCGCCAAACAGGTATTCAGTGGCTTGGAGGTTGCTTATCGCGGCATGGCGGACGCCTTTGCCAGCGTGGTGATGCTGTTGGTCGCCGCCGGCGTATTCGCCCAGGGACTGAGCACCGTTGGTTTTATTAGCGGGCTGATCAGCCTGGCGCAGTCGTTTGGCACCGGCGGCATTATCATGATGCTGGTATTGGTGGTGATTACCATGCTGGCAGCAATGACTACTGGTTCAGGTAACGCGCCGTTCTATGCTTTCGTTGAGCTCATTCCCAAACTGGCGGCACAGATGGGGGTTAACCCGGCCTATCTGGTGATCCCGATGCTGCAAGCGTCAAACCTGGGGCGTACTTTGTCGCCGGTTTCCGGAGTGGTGGTTGCGGTGTCCGGTATGGCAAAAATCTCACCGTTTGAAGTGGTAAAACGCACTTCGGTACCGGTGATTGTTGGGTTGATCGTGGTGATTGTGGCGACGGAGTTGCTGGTTCCCCAACATTTGTAATGGCGGCCGGGCGAAGATGCCCGGCCCCGGTTTAAACCTCGTAGTCTGGTTCTGGAACCAATAGCGGGGTGATCTTCACCTTCAAAATACGGTGACTGCTGACTTCAAGCGGTTCAAACAGGTAGTCACCGATCCGCAACTGTTCGCCTTCCTGAGGAATGCGCTGGCTGTGTTCCATCAGCAAACCAGCCAGCGTGTGGTATTCACGTTTATCTTCCAACGGTAACGGCAAGTACAGTACCAAATCTTCCAGCGGCATATAGCCGTTGGCCGTCCAGCTTCCGTCATCATTTTGCACAATGTCATGGCGGGCATCGATTTCCTCGCCGGCTTCCGGCAGGTTGCCGGCGATGGTTTCCATCACGTCGGTTAGCGTGACGATCCCTTCAACCGAACCGAACTCGTCTACCACAAAGGCAAAATGCGTCTGCGCCTGACGAAATTGCTCCAGAGCACTTAATAGGGTTAACTGTTCGGGGAATATCAGCGGCTGCAGTACCAACGCGCGTAAATCGAGTGGGGCCTGGGTCAACTGCTGCTTCAGAACGTCTATGGTATGAATGACACCGAGCGGTTCATCGCTGGCGCTGTTTTCTACCACCACAATGCGCGTATGCTGATTTTTTTCCAGCAATTGGGTCAGCTTTTCCTGCGGATCATTCAGCTCGAGATATTCCACATCATGGCGGGAGGTCATGATGCTGCTCACCGTACGTTGCGCCATGCCCAACACGCGCTCTATCATATGGCGTTCCTGCTGATTGAAAATATCGCCGCTTTCATTGGCGCTATCGGCCAACAGGTTAGCAGAATGACTGTCTACCTCCGCTTCTTCATGTTTGCCACTCAGCATGCGCAGGACTGCCTCTGCAGTACGCTCGCGCAACGGTCGAACTGTCGACAGGAAACGACGGCGGTTAAACTGCGATAGCTGGTTCAAGGCTTCAATCATCACCGAGAAACCAATGGCGGCGTACAGATAACCTTTCGGAATGTGGTAGCCAAAGCCTTCGGCAACCAAACTGAAACCGATCATCAACAGGAAACTAAGACACAGGATGACAATCGTAGGGTGGGCATTGACGAAGCGCGTCAGCGGCTTGCTGGCCAGCAACATCAACCCGATGGCAATACAAACCGCAAGCATCATTACTGCCAGGTGATCAACCATACCGACGGCGGTGATCACTGAGTCGAGTGAAAAAACCGCATCCAGTACCACGATTTGCGCCACTACCGGCCAGAAACGAGCCCCTTTTCGCTGCCCCTGCTGTTCTTCGTCTTTACCCTCCAGCCGCTCGTTGAGCTCCATGGTGGCTTTGAACAACAGGAAGACCCCGCCAACCAGCATAATAAGATCGCGGCCACTGAAGGGGTGTCCACCGGCCGAAAATAGGGGCTGAGTGAGTGTCGCCAGCCATGAGATGGAGGCCAATAACGCCAGACGCATCAGCAATGCCAGCAATAAACCCACGACGCGGGCTTTATCTCTTTGATGCTTCGGTAGTTTTTCCGCCAGAATGGCAATAAAGATAAGGTTGTCTATACCCAGAACGATTTCCAGCACCACCAGAGTGGCCAGGCCGGCCCAAATTGTTGGATCTGCGATCCATTCCATACGCCCAATTTCACCTGTAAGTTCGACGGCTTATCCCGCAAGCGAATGATGGGTGTTGGGCCGGGAAAATTCAACTTTAAAACAGAGAACGTATCTGTGGCATGAGAGCGCTAAGCAAAAATGATGCATAAAAAATCATCTCTCCAGGAGGCATTCAGAATGTAAAGCCGCGTGGAATGAGTGATTTTCTTAAAATGGTGACTATTGTTGGAGCATGGGGCTTTACGCCTGTTGATATAAACAGCGTAAATATAATTTTTAAAAATCAAACCGTTATGGATACTATAGCCTGCTACACTTTGTTCAGTTTACCCCCGTGGGTAGTCTTATTCTGAAAAGGGTACTTAACAGGTATCTTAGGCTTGTATCGATAAGGCAATAGTATAAGAATCTTAGCCACATAAACATTTACAAGTATCATCGTTTGGTTATAAGGGCGTATTTATTTTGTTTTTTATGTGATCTAACTATCGCTTAGCAAAAGAGTATGGCCCTCAGTTTACATTCCAATGCGATTGGAACCCGCAGTCGCAGCATAAAGAACGATGACAGTGCATTGGTAGCTGAAAGCCAGGGGCGGTAGCGTGCCTGAACCGGTTCGCTCCGGCTTCATAACCTTTCGGATTAGGCTGAGTTCGGCTACGTTACAACTATTGATTGTGGATGAAAATCATGCAAAAACGTCTGAAGGCTGTAATTCCCGTAGCTGGCTTGGGAACCCGCATGTTACCAGCTACAAAAGCCATTCCTAAAGAAATGTTACCGGTGGTCGATAAACCACTGATTCAATACATCGTTAATGAATGCGTAGCAGCCGGGATTAAAGATATCGTTCTGGTAACCCACTCTTCCAAAAATGCGATTGAGAACCACTTTGATACCTCTTTTGAACTTGAGGCTGTTTTGGAGTCGCGTGTTAAGCGCCAGTTACTGGAAGAAGTGCAGACCATTTGCCCAGCAGATGTGACGGTGATGCAAGTGCGTCAAGGTCAGGCTAAAGGCCTGGGCCATGCGGTGTTATGTGCCAAACCGATGGTAGGCGATAATCCTTTTATCGTTCTGCTGCCAGACGTGTTGTTGGATGACTCTACTGCCGATCTGCGTAAAGATAACCTGGCCAAAATGATTCAGCGTTTCACCGATACGGGCTTTAGCCAAATTATGGTGGAACCGGTACCGGAACAAGACGTCTCGAAATACGGTGTTGTCGACTGTGGCGGTGCTGCGTTGTCTGCGGGGGAGAGCACCCCGATGACTGCGGTGGTTGAAAAACCAGCCCGCGAAGATGCACCTTCAAATCTGGCGGTAGTCGGTCGTTATGTCCTGTCTGCTGATATTTGGCCGCTGCTGGAAAAAACCTTACCGGGTGCCGGTGATGAAATTCAATTGACCGATGCCATTGCTGCACTGATGGGGCAAGAAACCGTAGAGGCTTTCCATATGAGCGGAAAATCGCATGACTGCGGTGATAAACTGGGCTACATGAAGGCATTCGTACAGTACGGTCTGCGTCATGTCTCCGAAGGCGAAGACTTCACCCAGTGGCTGAAACAGGCACTGAACAGCAAGTAAGAGTTGCGGCTGAAAAGACGATCACAAGTAATAAGAGGATTACCATGACCAAGTTAAAAGCTGTCATTCCTGTTGCAGGCCTGGGTATGCGTATGTTGCCGGCAACCAAGGCAATTCCCAAGGAAATGTTGCCGATCGTTGATAAGCCGTTGATTCAATATATTGTTAATGAGTGCGTCGCAGCAGGGATCAAAGAGATCATTCTGGTGACGCATTCTTCGAAGAATGCAATCGAAAACCATTTTGATACTTCATTCGAGCTGGAAGCGATGCTTGAAGCGCGCGTTAAGCGCCAACTGCTTGATGAAGTGCAGTCTATTTGCCCCAAGGGCGTGACATTGATGCATATTCGTCAAGGGCAGCCAAAAGGTTTGGGGCATGCCGTGCTTTGTGCTAAGCCGCTGGTAGGGGACTCACCTTTTGTGGTTCTGTTGCCAGATGTCTTGCTAGACGACGCAAAAGCCGATCTGAAAAAAGACAACCTGCCGCATATGATTGCTCGTTTTGAACAGAGCGGTCTGAGTCAGGTGCTGGTTCAGGCTGCTGATGCGCATGTTTTGCACGACTACTCGGTGGTAGAATGTGAAACAAACAAGCTGCAACCTGGTGAAAGTTCTCGCATGACTGCGATCATCGAAAAACCGGGTCGTGAGGTTCAGTTGAAATCCAATTACTCTGCGGTAGGGCGTTATGTCCTCTCTGCCGATATTTGGCCGATTCTGGAAAAAACAGAGCCAGGCGTGTGGGGACGAATCCAACTGACAGATGCCATAGCCGAGTTGTTGAAACACAAACCGGTCGAAGCGACAGAGCTTGTGGGTGAATCGTTCAATTGTGGCGAAAAAATGGGCTATCTGCGGGCGTTTGTCACCTATGGTCTGCGTCATCCTACGCAGGGGAAGGCGTTTCGAGAGTGGGCTGAGCAACTTTCATTATAGACTTTTAAAATAACGGTAACCTGCCGGTATCAAATTGTTGGGAGGTCGGCTTTAGCCGTGTTTAGTGAAAGTACATGCAACAGCCATACTCTTCTACTGGGTAATTGTGTAATAATACTATTAAGACATTCGAGCATAGCAAATTTGGATTCAACGCTTGTTCAATGAGAGCGTATTTTTTGATATGCATGGAAGACGGGCTGAAAGCATTTTGCTTAGTCTCGCAAAAGCGCCATGGCAGGTATGGGACTTAGCACAGTAACCATTTTTACTTTGAAAGTGATGATAATTCGATGGCAAAAAATCAATGGAAACTGATACCGCTATTGGTATCAATTAGTGTAATCAGCGGTTGTACAATAGTACCGGGTACTCACCTTTCGGTTAGTGGGAAAGATGTTGTAAAACAGCAGGATGAAGATTTTGATATCGATAAACTGGTGAATGTCTATCCGATGACACCAAGTTTAGTTGAAAAGATGCGACCGAAGCCATTAACTGCTCAGCCTAATGCTGTATTAGAGCGCGAAATACAAAATTATGTGTACCGGATTGGCATTGGCGATGTTTTGATGGTGACCGTGTGGGATCATCCAGAACTAACAACTCCTGCAGGTCAGTATCGTAGTGCTAGTGACACTGGCAACTGGGTAAACTCGGATGGCACTATCTTCTATCCGTATATCGGCAAAGTGAAGGTCGCAGGTAAAACAGTCAACGAAGTACGCAGCGATATAGCATCTAGACTGGCGAAATATATTGAAAGCCCACAGGTAGATGTCAGCATCGCTGCTTTTCGCTCCCAAAAGGCATATGTTACTGGAGAAGTAATCAAGTCAGGTCAACAACCCATAACAAATGTCCCTATGACTGTAATGGATGCGATCAATTCGGCTGGTGGTTTATCTGAAAATGCAGATTGGCGTAATGTTGTTTTGACACATAACGGCAAAGAAATAAGCATTTCATTACAAGCTTTAATGCAGAAAGGTGATCTAACGCAGAATCACTTACTTTATCCAAGCGATATTCTTTACATACCACGCAATGATGATTTGAAAGTATTCGTAATGGGTGAAGTGAAAAAGCAAACAACGCTAAAGATGGATCGTAGTGGTATGACCTTGACTGAAGCTTTGGGAAATGCTGAAGGAATGGACCAATCTTTCTCTGATGCAACAGGAGTTTTTGTTATTCGCCCACTGCGCGGCACTGAGGGCAAAAAATTGGCAAATATTTACCAATTAAATGCATCTGATGCTGCAGCAATGGTAATGGGTACGGAATTCCATCTTCAGCCTTATGATATTGTTTATGTGACTACAGCACCTGTTGTCCGCTGGAATAGGGTTATTAGCCAACTAGTACCAACAATTTCAGGTTTCAATGACCTTACCGAAGGGACACTTCGTATCCGCAATTGGCCTTAGTATTAGAAATGGTATGGATATGTTTAATTCAATTTTAGTCGTCTGTGTTGGCAATATCTGCCGTTCTCCAACTGGAGAACGGTTGTTGAAGAAAAATTTGCCAGAAAAAAAAGTTATTTCTGCAGGTCTTGGTGCATTGGTAGGAAAACCTGCAGATGTTACAGCGCAAGAAGTTGCATCGTCGCATGAACTGTCTCTAGAAGGCCATCAAGGGAAGCAGCTTACGGCTACAATGTGTCGTGAGTTCGATCTTATTCTTGTTATGGAAAAAAGTCATATCGAGGCTGTTTGTCGTCTGGCACCGGAGGTTAGAGGTAAAACCATGCTATTCGGTCATTGGATTGGGCAGCGTGAGATAGCTGATCCGTATCGCCAGAGTCGAGAAGCCTTTGAGTTCGTATACGGTCTTCTTGATGAATCAGCTCAGAAATGGGCATTAGCCTTAAGTCGATAGTTAGTAGGACTTACAATGTTAAACAAGAATATAGCAAAAAATTCCAGTAATGATAAATCAGACGAATTCGACCTTGGTCGGCTTTTAGGTGAGATAATAGACCATCGGTGGTTAATCACTGGTATTACTACCATTTTTTTAACGCTCAGTATTGTATATAGCATCTTCTCCACACCTGTATATAGGGCGAACGCTTTGATCCAGGTTGAGCAAAAACAGGGTAATGCAATTCTAGATAATTTGAGTCAAATGCTCCCGGATAGACAGCCGCAATCTGCACCAGAAATATCATTGCTACAATCCAGGATGATTTTGGGGAAAACCGTTAGTGATTTAAACCTGCAAGTGGTAACTGAGAAAAAATACTTTCCGATATTTGGTCGTGGCTTTGAACGTTTATTAGGAAATAAACCTGGTGATATAAAGATTAGCCATTTATATATTCCTAGAGCTGATGGGGAAAGTAAAGCACCAGAGTTAACTATATTGGTTTTAAGTGACAATAAAGTTAAGATAATTGGCGATGATTTCGAAGGTGAAAGTAGTGTTGGACATATTTTCAATAAACACGGAATCACGTTGAAAGTGGACAGCTTGGATGCTACTACAGGCACTGAGTTTAGTGTTCAGCTTTTAACTGAATTAGATGCAATTGTTAATTTACAAAAAATATTTACAGTTGAAGAGCAAGGTAAAGATACGGGAATGCTAAGCTTAGCGATAACTGGTGAAGACCCTCAGTTAGTTGGTAAAATATTAAACAGTATAAGTACAAATTATTTACAGCAAAACATCGATCGTCAAGCGGCTCAAGATTCTAAAAGTCTAGATTTTTTAGATGCAAAGATTCCAAAAGTTCGTGCAGAACTTGATTTAGCCGAAGATAAATTAAATGCTTATCGTCGACAAAAAGATTCAGTTGATTTAAATTTGGAAGCACAGTCTGTCTTAAATCGTATCGTTAATGTTGATAATCAGTTAAATGAGTTGACATTTAGAGAGGCGGAGATTTCTCAACTTTATACAAAAGATCACCCGACTTACAATGCCTTGATGCAAAAAAGAGAAACATTACAACAAGAAAAAACAAAGTTGAATAAACAGATTTCAGCAATGCCAGCGACTCAACAGGAAGTCTTGAGATTAAGTAGGGATGTTGATTCTGGTAGAGCTGTATATATGCAGCTTCTCAATAGACAACAAGAGTTAAATATTGCAAAGTCTAGTGCAATAGGAAATGTCAGAATAATTGATCGGGCAATTACCGAACCTACTCCAGTAAAACCAAAAAAACTTTTAATCATAATTATTGGTGTTTTCTTAGGTGGGTTTGTTTCTATCGGTGTTGTCTTGGTTAATGTATTCCTACGAAGAGGAATTGAGTCTCCAGAGCAATTAGAAGAGCAAGGTATTAATGTTTATGCAAGCATTCCTGTTTCAGAATGGTTGCAAAAGAATACTCTAAATAAAGCAAGAAATAGACGCTTGACCAGCGGGCAGAAAAAAATAAATGAGTCAGGTGCATTTTTAGCTGTTGAAAATCCAGCAGACTTGGCTATTGAGGCAATACGAGGTCTTAGAACTAGTTTGCATTTCGCAATGATGGAAGCACAAAATAATGCTGTAATGATTTCTGGTGCAAGTCCTAGTGCGGGTAAAACATTTGTGAGCACAAACTTAGCATCTGTCATCGCACAGAGCGGTCAAAAAGTATTGCTTATAGATGCGGATATGCGAAAAGGTTATGTCCACAAACTATTTGATGTCAGTAACGATGGTGGGCTTTCTGATTATCTTGTTGGAAAGGTAAAAAGAGAAAATGTAATCAAGGTTGTTCCGAGTGCTGGTTTTGATTTCATATCAAGGGGACAGGTTCCACCGAATCCGGCAGAACTACTGATGCATGAAAGATTTCAAGAGCTTCTCGAGTGGGCTGCAAAAAACTATGACCTTGTCATGATAGATACACCACCAATCTTAGCTGTAACTGATGCTGCTATTATTGGGCGCTATGCTGGGACTACTTTACTCGTAGCACGTTTTGAAAATAACACGGTCAAAGAGATTGACGTAAGTATCAAGCGTTTTGAGCAGAGCGGTGTAAATGTTAAAGGATGCATCCTCAATGGTGTTGTCAAAAAGGCAAGCAGCTATTATGGTTATGGTTATAACTATTATGGTTATAATTATGATAGCAATAAAAGCAATTGATTGACTTTGACTGCCGCTATATAAATATAGTGGCAGTTATTCATTTATTGAGGTGGTTAAGTGGAATCAGGGAAAAGAGTATTAATTATAAGTCACACTCGTGCTGTGTCTAATTTTAAAATAGGTAGTCATCATTATGCAAATCAGTTGGCAAAGAATGGTAATGATGTGACTTTTGTAGGGACACCGTATTCGTTTATCCATAAGATATTCGGGAAGAAAAAACAAGGTATAATTCAGACGGAAGAAGCGATAAAAGTTAAAGAACTAAAGTTTTTACTTCCAATAACCATGAAGAGAAATATATTTGTTATTATAATAAATAAATGGTTAAATTTATTATTTAATGCTCACAATTGCAGAGAAAATAACTACGATGTGGTTATTTGTGACTATCCTTTTTTTGAGCCATACATCGACATATTTAAATTTAAAAGCCTTGTCTATAGACCAACTGATAACTATAGCTCAATGTCAGGAGACAAGGTTTTAGAGTATGAGCGTCGATTACTAGAAAAGGCGAATTGTACAATTGCTACATCGAAAGAAGTTGCCGCTGAGTTAGCTTTAAAAAATCCTATTAGAGATAGCATTGAGGTTATAAATAACGGATATGATGATGATGTTTTCTTTATAGATAAGGATGTCGTAAAAAATGGTGCTGTTTATATAGGTGCTATAGATTATCGATTTGATATTAAAGCCATAGAATGTCTGGCTGGAGCGTTTGTAGATGATGAATTTAGTATATATGGTCCTATCGATGCAACCTTGAAGGATGAGATTAGACGATTAGAGTTAAAATTAAAAAATCTTAAGTTCTGTGGACCTATAAGTTATAAAGAAACTGCTGTAAAGCTTAGGGCCGCAAAGGTTGGTTTGCTTCCTTTAAATGATTCAGGTGCAAATAGAGGACGGAGCCCAATGAAATTATGGGAGTATGCCGCCTCGGGATTAAATGTATTGTATCGTGGAGTAAATCTTGATTATAGAAGTGAAGTGTCATTTTTGTATGAGTACAAAAACTATAATGAATTATTGGATAGCTATTTGAAAGCGCGAGATAGTGCTTTTTTGGAAAATCAGTTAGTCGTTGTAAAAAATCAGTCATGGAAAGAAAAGACAAAAAAAATGCTCACTATTATAAACAAGAATCAAAGTAATAAATAAGTTTATATTATCATTATAGAATTCACAACCAGTAAAAGACAAGATGAACAGTATGGATAGTTTACTTGGTCAATGTTTTCAAGTGATTAATAAATCGAATTCTAAAGGTTTGGCTTATGAATATAAATAAAATGGAGTTCAAGTTATATGAGTTGCTATTCGGAATGTTACTTATATTTTCAATTGCAATAGGATTATTTTCGCCGCTACTTGCATTCTATTTTTCTTTATCCCTTCTTGTTATATTTCCAACGTTTTTTGCTAACAGATATTTGCGAGTATATCTGAGTATTTTTGCAATAATTTGTGGTTGTATCATTTTCTCATCACGAGGGTATTTTTTATCAACCAGCGATGACTTTGCTCATTATTACTCCGCCTACCAAGAGTTATTAAAGGGGGGAAGTATAGCTCAGTATTCTCAAGGAATTGAGTTTCTAATTTCATTGTATTTCAAAATAACTATAATTCTATTTGGTGAACTAAAGCCAACGGCTTTGTTTTTTCTAGTTTCCTTTTTTAGTTGTTTTACTTTTTATGTATGGTTAGAGAAATATGGTTTGGATCAATTGGAGGGGACAAAAAAATCTCTCTGTGTAGCTTCGTGCATCGGTTTTTTCATGTTTGCATTATCAACTCAGCTGATGAGGCAAATGATAGCAACGCCTTTTCTTTTGTTTGCCTTAAGTTATGGATTGAAAAATAAGAAAGGAATCATTTCAATGATTCTCGCTATAGGAGGGCATTTATCATCGCTTCCAATATATGTGGTTCTGAAAATATTCTTAAGCGAAAATAGGAAGAAAAAATTTATAACTCTCGGGCTATTTCTTTTCTTTGGATTATTGTTCTCATTACTGTTAAGTCAATTGTCTATACTCTTTAATATACCGGTTGTCGGTGAGTTGGCAGCTAAGCTGCAGTATTATAATAATATAGCGGATAGGAATAGCACCGAATCAGGGAATACCTTTTTAAAATATATGTTTGTAATGCTTGTTGGTTTCTGGTTTTTTGGACCAAAAAACGGCGATTTAGAAAAAATAAAGAAATTCTTTTACTTAGCATGCATGTCTTACTTGTTTTTATTACCCATTCCATTGCTATCATCAAGAATATTTTTGGTTATGTCAGCTGTTGCTTTAGGGTATTTTATGTTTTTTGCATTCTATCGGATTAGTAATGTATATAGGATACTCCTTGTTTTATATTTCATTGTTAGGGTGGTGACGTTGGGGCCGTATTATAGCGAAAGAATGGATGGGTTTGATTTATGGTATAGCTATCCTTGGTATTCAACAGAAGCCTTATATTATATTTACGCATTGTAATTAAATTGAATTTTTTAAATTAATTTTTGGAGGTATTATGTCAAAGATTCTCTTTGATGGGAGGTGGATTGGCGAGCATGGTATTGGGCGATTTGCACGAGAGATCTATGGTGCTGTAGATAATTTAGAAGAAATAAAACTAAGTGGAGATCCAGCCAATAAATATGATAGTTTTAGGCTTACAAAATACTTGAGTAAGAACAAGGGATATTTTTTTTCACCTGGATATAACTCACCGTTAAAATATTTAGAGCGATGTGTCATAACGGTACATGACTTAAATCACATAGATGTAACCTCTAATACAACACTATTAAAAAAAATATACTATAATACAATTTTAAAAAATGCGTGTAAAAAAACAGCAAAAATATTCACCGTTTCTGAATTTTCAAAGGGGCGAATCTGCGAGTGGAGTCATGTAGATAGTGATCAGGTAATAGTCGTTGGGAACGGTGTATCACCATCATTTAACTTTAATGTGGATAGTTATATGGCGGTTCGTCCATATATATTGACAGTTGGAAATCGTAGGCGGCATAAAAATGAGTTAATGGCACTTCAAGCATATGCTAGGTCAGGTCTATCGAAAACACATAATTACTTTTTCACTGGCGAAGCTACTAATGAATTAATGCAAAAAATTAATGATTATGGAGTCGATGGAAATGTGATATTCACAGGGAAAGTTTCTGATGATGTATTGGCTACAATATATAAGGGGGCTTCATTGTTATTTTTTCCCTCATTATACGAAGGTTTTGGTCTCCCAGTGATAGAGGCAATGGCGTGTGGTACTCCTGTAATAACATCTAATGGAACTTCGCTTAAGGAGGTTGCAGGAGGAGCCGCTTTACTTGTAGATCCATGTAATATAGATGAAATGGTGTACTCTCTGGAAAAAGTGGTTAGTTCTGAGTCAGTGACAGAAAGTTTGAAATTAAAAGGTTTAGAGCAAGCTAAAAAGTTTACATGGGAAAAAACAACAAATAAAATTAACCAAGAATTAAAAAAATTAATTGGGTAAAATAATGGGGTTAAAAGCTAAGGCATTTCAAGGGGCAAAATGGACCGCGCTTTCAACAGTATGTATTGTTGGGTTAGGTTTATTGCAGATGACAATTCTAGCCAGGGTTATGGAGCCAAAAGAATTCGGTTTGCTTTCAGCGGCCATGATCATTATTGCATTGGCTGATACTCTTTCAGATTTCGGAATATCGAACTCGATAATTCAAAAGAAAAATATCACACCTGATGAGTTAACATCTCTATATTGGGTTAATGTCTTAATTGGTTTTTTTGTTTTTTCTGTTTTTTTTTCTTTGAGTGGTAATATATCAAGTTTTCTAAATTTAGCTGGTTTAGATAAATTAATTGAGCTTTTGTCCATCGCATTTATTTTTATTCCGCACGGACAACAGTACAGAGCGTTACTTCAGAAAGAATTAGAATTTTCAATAATTGGGAAAATAGAAACGACGAGTTTTTTACTGGGTTTCTTGTTTACTATATGTATAGCGTTATACTACCCATTTGCGATATCGGCTGTATGGGGATACCTCGTTAACTCTGTAGCACGAACCATGTTATTTTATATCAATGGTATGAAAATGTATAGGCCATCTTTTTCATTCTCTATTTATAAAATAAAGGATAATTTAAAGTTCGGCGCTTACCTTACTGCTGATAATCTAGTCAACTTTTTCAATGTGAATATTTCAACGGTAATTCTAGCTAGATTACTCGGTCCTATTGCTGTTGGAGGATATAACTTAGCCTATAATATGACTGTAATACCTCCAATGAAATTGAACCCAATTATCACGAGGGTTTTATTTCCTGCTTTTTCAAAAATACAAGATGATACTAAAAAACTGAGACTTAATTTTTATAAATTGCTTTCCCTGGTTGGAATAATAAACTTCCCTCTTTTACTCGGATTGACCATAGTTGCGGAAAATTTTGTATTATTTATGTTTGGTGAAAAATGGTTGTTTATTACTCCTGTAATGCAAATTTTATGCATTGTTGGATTGCTACGTTCTGTAGGCAATCCGATCGGTGCATTGCTAATGGCTAAAGCTCGAGTAGATATTAGCTTTAAATTTAATATTTTTAAGACGATTTTATTTCTTCCGACAATGTTTGTCGGTGGTCTGTATTATGGTGTTACAGGGGTGGCTATTGGTTTTTTAATTGTTCAGATAATAAACACTGTTCTTAGCTACTTTATTTTGATAAAGCCTATATTAGGAGATAGTTACAAAGAATATCTTTTGAGTTTAATAGTACCTCTGAAAATCGCACTTCCGATGCTAATTTTCGTTTGGGTATTTAAGTTTGTAACGGAAAGTTTCTTTGATTTAAATAATACTGCTGTGCTATTCCTATCCGTTTTTTTTGGAGTTTGTGTTTACGGTACAACAATTATTTTTTCATCTTCACCACTTCTACTTGAATTGAAAGAAGTTATTAAAGGTCGGTTTTAATAGGTATTCTATGAATAAAATGAAAGTGTTAAATCAAAATCTCTCAATTATTACATCGGTAGTCCCAAAAAAAAGCAAAATAATTTATTTGGATTATCCTTTGCATTTAAATGTAGGTGACTTGTTAATCCTTAAAGGAGCAGAGAAGTTCTTCTCTAATATGGAATATAATGTTGTTGCAAGGTACTCTGATCTTGGTAGCCATCGTTTTTTCCATGATTATAAAAAAGTTCCAGACGACGTAATTATTGTTTTGCATGGTGGTGGAAATTTCGGTGATTTATATCCAGCACATCAAAAATTACGAGAGCGAGTAATAGAAAATTATCCCGGAAATAAAATTATTATACTTCCTCAAACTGTACATTTCTCAAATAAAGAAAGTATGATTGCTTCATCTCAAATTTTTGAAAAACATAATAATCTACATATTTTTTGTCGAGATGAGCGAAGTTTCAATCTCTTAAGTTCCTATTTCAGCAAGAAAACATATTTATGTCCCGATATGGCACATTCTCTATATGATTCCTTTCCTAAGCAGTCCATATCTAATGTGTCAAATGAAACGCTCTGGATGTTGAGAAAGGATATTGAAATAAGTGAAATCCCTACAAAATTAGTAACTATGCCCGAAGAAATTATAGCTGAAGATTGGGAAGACATTTGTACTGCAATAGATCGTGCTATTTTAAAGATATGTCACCATGGTGAGTTATTAAATAACAAGTTTAAAATCAACTTTATCCCTGTAAATGCGATCTGGTATGGTTATACCAATCGTTTAGTTAAAAGAATGAATGAATATTTTATGATGCATGGTGAGATTGTAACTTCACGTATGCATGGTCATATTCTCGCATGTCTCTTAGGGATGAAAACTAAGTTAATTGATAATTCCTATGGTAAAAACTCGGGATATTATAATGCATGGACAAAAGATGTTGATGGTTGTGAGATAGCAAATGAAAAATGAAGATGTAGATGTTTTAGATCTTACAGTAATAATTCCTGTTTATAATGTTGAAAATTATTTGTCAGATGCAATTAATTCAGTGATCGCGCTTAATCCGCGTCCAGCGCAAATTGTAATTGTCAACGATGGTTCTACTGATAGTTCACTTGAAATACTTAATTTAGAATTTGCAAAATATAATTTTATAGAAATACACTCTACAAATAATAATGGGTTGGGTATTGCAAGAAATATTGGTATGTCTTTGGCTAGATGTAAATATGTATATTATTTCGACTCTGATGACTTATTAGTTCAGGGACTCACTGAGGCATTTTTACAGGCCCTAAAAGTTAGTTCCGATCTAGATATTTATGCATTTTCAGCAAAGTCTTTTTATGACTTTGATGGCGAAAATGTAAAAAATATGAGGAAACTCCCTAGCTACTCTAGAGGTGTGGAGGGCTCTTTTAAAACGGGTGAAGACTGTTTTATTGAACTTTCGAAGAAGAATACGTTTTACCCTAATGCATGGATGTATATTTTCAGAAAAGATATCGTTCAAAGAAATTCACTTAAATTCAAGCCAATAATTCATGAGGATGAAGATTTTACACCTCAACTTTTTTTTAAAGCTAAAGTAATATATGTATCTAGTCGTGTGTTCTTTTTGAGACGAATAAGGAAAGGCTCTATCATGCAGTCTCAATTTACGGAACAGAATATAATTGGATATGTCGAGGCTATAACCTCACAGGGGGACTTATTAGTAACCTCGTGTTCTAATTTAACTGCAAAGAAAGCGCTTTTACAAAGGATTAGAGCAAATCTCATTAATATTCTATCTATTCAAAGGAGTTCAAACATTACTCTTTCAAATGAAGTTAATGGCAGAGTTTTAACTTTATTTGAAAAATTCGCTTCACCCTTAGGAAAAATAGCAATAAATAACTTTATAGTGTACAAGGTTATTAATATTCCCATGAAAATTTTCAGGAAATTAACTCATAGATAGGTGATATATGTCTCACTCAAAATGCGGTGCTTTTTTTTTAGTCTTACTATTTATGTGGTCTACACATAGCTCAGCTTTTGAGTTAGGGGTCGGTGTACATTTAAGGAGCTATGAAGGTGATGGAGGTAAATACCTAGAATTAGTTGGCGGTACTGGTTTTAGCTCTATAAGAGAGGACTTTACTTGGGATCAGGTTGAAAGAGTGCCAGGGAAATACGCAATTAATGGGAAAATGGAAAGGGTTGATGAAGTTATAAATAAATCTGCTAAGGAAAATGTAAATATACTTCTGGTGTTAGATTACGGTAATAAAAATATAACGAATAGGAACTATCCTACCTCTGACTATGAAATAAAAAAATTTGCTGATTATGCTCATTGGACTGCTTCACGCTATAAAGGGAAAGTTAAGTACTATGAAATTTGGAATGAGTGGTTGGTTGGGGCAGGGGTGCCAAAAAATTATAAAAGGCCAGATGATCGTATATATCTAAAGCTGGTTAAGGAAACATCAATGGCTATTAGGAAAGCTGACCCTGATGCTATTATCATAACGGGTTCGCTTAACCCTTTGGTTCATCGTGACAGAAAGTGGATGCTTGATTTGATTAAGAATGGAATACTTAATTATGTCGATGGTATATCATTGCATCCATATTCTTATATGCTAGCAAATAAAAATCTCAATGTTCCAAAAAATGCGATAATGAATATTTCATCGTTTTCCGAACAAATAAAGAATATTGCTGGGAAAGATATACCTTTATATATTACTGAAATGGGATATCCTACATATTTTGGGAAGGGAGGGGTTAGCGAAGTTGATGCTGCGAATTGGGTCATTGAGTATTCAATATTAGCTAAGCAAACTGGCTATATAAAGGGCGTGTGGTGGTATGATCTAGTAAATGATGGAGCTAATGTTGATAACAAAGAGCATAACTTCGGATTTTATAAAAAAGACCTTCAAGAGAAAAAATCGGCTCAACAAATTAAAGTCCTTGGAGAGGTTATTAGGAATTATTCACCTTCGGAAAATAACGGGAAGAGGCAAAGTACTGTAAAAAATAATCGGTTGGATAATACGAGTAAAGATTGGAATGGTTATTTTTTGAGTAGTGATACCGGAGTGGTGCAGGTCAGTTGTCCCAGTGAAAGGGTAACTGCAAAAGATTTGCTATGTACTATAAAAAAGTAATATAAATTTAAAGTAAAGAGGTTCATCTTGAAAGATTATGATTTGGGAATCGTAGCTGATTGGCTAGTAACTTATGCCGGTGCTGAACGAGTTATTAAGGAGTTTGTAGACTTATATCCAGATTCGACATTATATTCTGTAGTCGATTTTCTCTCTGATAATGATAGAAGCAATTTTCAGGGTAAGAAGGCGATAACCTCAATGATACAAAATTTCCCTTTGTCTAAACGTAAATATCAAAACTATTTACCATTTATGCCATTCGCTATTGAGCAACTCGATGTTTCTAAGCATGATATAGTCTTATCAAGTAGTCATGCAGTAGCTAAGGGGGTTATTACTGGTCCTAATCAACTTCATATTAGTTATGTTCACTCTCCTATTCGATATGCTTGGGATCTCCAGCATCAGTATTTGAAAGAGTCAGGTTTAGATTCTGGTATTAAAGGCTTTCTAGTTCGTTGGTTATTACATAAGATTAGAATATGGGATTGTCGGACTGCTAATGGTGTAGATCATTTTATTGCTAATTCTCATTTTATAGCCCGCCGGATAAAAAAAGTATATGGACGTCAAGCTGATGTGATTTACCCACCGGTTTCTGTAAGTAATTTTGACGTTTGTGACGTTAAAGAGAATTTTTACCTTACGGCTTCACGGATGGTGCCATATAAAAAAATAGATCTTATTGTGGAAGCCTTTAGCCGTATGCCAGATAAAAAGTTAATTGTTATCGGTGATGGTTCAGAAATGAAAAAGATAAAGTCAAAGGCCAGCAGTAATGTTGAAATACTAGGCTACCAGACAAATTCTGTTATGAAGAGTTATATGGAGAAGGCAAAGGCATTTGTTTTTGCTGCTGAAGAGGACTTTGGTATAACTCCTGTTGAGGCTCAGGCTTGTGGCACTCCTGTTATTGCTTATGGTAGAGGCGGGGCCTTGGAAACCGTAATTCCTATAGGTAACAGTAAACCCACCGGGGTTTTTTTCGAGAAACAAGATATAGCTTCATTAATACAAGCCGTGGAAGGTTTTGAGTCAAGTTCTGCTGTGTTTGAACCTGTTAATTGCAGAAGTAATGCCTTGAGATTTTCAGATGACAGATTTAGAAATGAAATTAGTGATTACATTAATGAAAAATGGCATCTTTTCCAAAATGAAAGATAAGCCAATGATGATGTGTTTTCTGATGGTGAATTAAATTGATGTGTAATATTGCAGTTTTACTACTTCATGGAAGTTTTCTTTGGAATGATTAAATGTCCTTAAATGATATATGATTTTATGACTGAATCTTATATGGTGTTGAAAATTACTGTCATATTTTCATCGTTATAATTATTTATTAGCAAATGAGGGGGGTGGATGCAAAAAAATAATATAGATCAAATCCAATGGTTAAGAGGGATTGCCGCGATTTCAGTTGTGTTTACTCATTTAACTGCGAAAGCATTTTCCGTTGGTATGACTGAATTTTCATTCACTAGAGGAAGTATTGGCGTTGATATTTTTTTTATAATATCTGGTTTTATCATGATGTACGTTTGTGATAGAAAAGAGTACAATTTTACGTCTTTTTTAAAAAATAGAGCGATAAGGATACTACCTCTTCATTATTTATTTCTTTTCCCTCTAGTTATTGTGTATTTATTAAAGCCATCTATTATTAATAGCAATTCTATTGGAACATTTTTTTGGGAATCTTTTGCATTGATCCCAGTAAAAAAAGAAGGATATGAATATTTAAACCCAGTTGTATGGACACTATGTTACGAGTTTTTATTCTACTCTATTTTTGCTTCATTCTTGTTTTTGAAGAATATATATTTTATTTCAATTGGCACTATCACTATGATAGTTTCTTTTGTTACTTTAGGTGCCTTTTACCAAGGTGAAAATGAGTTTATAGTTGGACTTACTGATAGTATATCCCTTGAGTTTTGTTTCGGTATATTATTGTACTTGTTGTTTAAAATAGATAAGCTTTCGGTAAACCCAATTATTTTCCTTGTTATTGCTATCGCTACATATTTTTTGTTATATAAATTATCCTTACCAAGGTTTATCAAAGATGGAATTCCATCGGTATTCCTATTTGTTTCTCTTGTTAATATTAATAATTTGAAAATTAAGTGGCTTGAGATTCTTGGAGATATCTCGTATGAGGTTTATCTTTGCCATATCATAGTCCTTTCTGGGACATATGTCTTATTGAGTAAAATTGGGTTCCATAATTTGACTGTTTATTATGTCATTGCTTTTTCTTCTATTCTCATCGTGGGGTTCTTGATGAAGAAGCTTTTCTCCGATAAAGTCAATGTTCTATTAAGAAAAATGACACATACAAAACTTAAAGTTAAGTCAATGTGATCTTTTAATTGTGGCGGGTGTTTTTTAGCACCCGATAAATTCATTTTTTATCAAGTTTTTCAATGACTTTAATTAAATTATTTGTCGATTTTTCCCATGAGAATCTCTTTGCATTTCTATAACCTTTCACAATTAATTCTTTTCGTAAGTCTATGTCATTTATGATTTTATTTATCGACCGACTTATATCTGCTATGTCATGTGGGTCGAAATAGAGTACACTTTCTGCCAATATTTCAGGCATTGATGTAGTATTTGATGATATGACAGGGCAGCCGCAAGATTGTGCTTCTAAGGGCGGTATTCCAAACCCTTCATAAAACGATGGAAAAATGAAAGCCATTGCATTTTGATAAAGCTTAACTAGCTCCTCATCACTAACCCTTCCTAAAAATTCTATATTTTCTGTATCACCTCCCATCCAAGAGCCTTGTTTCGAGAATGATTTTGCTGTTTGACCAATTATTTTTATTTTTATACCTTCACTTTTAGGTGATTTTTTTAATACTTCAAGGAACGCATTTATCATTCCATGATGGTTTTTATGATAATTATGAGAGGATACTGCAAGTAAATATGTTTGTGGGTTTGATATACATTTTGGTTTGAAGTTTTCACCAGCAGCGTTATATATTACTGATGTTTTTTTATCTGGATAGTTATAAGTCCTTGTTATTTCTTTTTTTGAGAAATGACTTACAGTGAGTAGGTGTTTGGATGTCTTAAGTATAAGTGGAATTATTATTTTGTAAAAAACAAGGAAGGACTTGGAGTAACTCTCTGGATATTTTAAATAAGTTATATCATGATGTGTGACTATTTTATTTGTATAAAACACTGGGCCTGTGCTACCTAGATTTATAAGCAGGGGGAAGCCATGCTTTGCCAAGTATAATGGAAGCTCCAATTGTTCCCATAGATGCCCGTTCCGCCAGCCTATCTGTTTTGCATTCAGTTCTTTAGCAATTGACTCTCGGATAACACCTGGTGGACAAAGAAATATTATATCATCTATCTTTTTATTTAACTGTAAGGATATCATTTCTGCAAATCTTTGTACACCTGTCATCTCTTGTGTAAGAAATCGAGCGTTAACATATATCATAAAGATCTCACATTGTATCTTGTAAATTTTAGGCAAGGTCTTTGCTGTGGATTTTTATATTTTTTGTTGTTTATTATATAAGGCACTTAGGTCCGCTTTTTGGTCTTTATGATATTTCATTCATGTGTTATAACTCTATATTTTTAAATCCAAATCATCGACATGAAATAATAGTATCGGATATTTGTCTTGGTAGAAATTTTCACGCATGTGCATTACTCTGCATATTTATTAGCCTGTTATTAATTTTGTTTGATGGTAATTATTGCTTGCATGGCGGACGATCGTATCCTTGATTCTTAGTTTAATTACGCATACATATCCCTATTATAGCGCTCCTTTACACTTTTCGCGCTTAGAAATTGATGCCTAATCTACTATCTGCACTCTTTTGTTGAAGAATGGATTTAATGTCTTTGATTTTTTTTTGTGTGTTTTTTCATGCTACTTTTTGTTTTTTTTTCGACATTTTTCTCTTTTGGGTTGACAGTTTTTTTTTTATGGACTTTTCTTACTCAGGCATGCTTCGCATGTTTTTGTTATTGAATGAGAACAGGATCTCACCTTGCGTGATGTTTTCGTTTGATTTTTAACTATTTAGTTAAACGTTTATCCTAAGGATACGATTATGGCTTCTCTAGTATACCAGAAGGAAGTTGCCTCAATACTCTATGCCGTATTGGGCAAAGAAACTTACACCGGTGTTGTTGCGTTTGATGATGCGGCTCTAAAAATAGGTAAAGGGCAGCTTACATTTCAATCATATATAGATAGTCTGCTTACATCCACTGCTGGTCAAGCTCTTTATGGTACTCAATCTGAAGTCCAGATTTTGCAATCTATCTATGAAAAGGTTTACGGTTCTTCACCAGCAACCAACGATTTACAGGAAATACTGAACAATACTTCATTGAATGATGCCATTTTTAATGCCATTGACTCTCTTCTTAATTATCAAGGTCTTGACTCCGGGACGTTACAAAATCAGTTAACTCTCGACTCGCATGTAGAGCCAATTATTTTTAAATCCTATGGTACGGCTGCATGGGACCAATGGTCATCAGCACTTGCGTCACAAGAACAAGTTGCATCAGTTTATCTCGCTGTTCCATATCGAGGTATCGATGCTTTGGGTTTGGACTCATGGACAAGTTATTTACTTCAACCTGGTAAATCGTTTGACCTATTGATAAAAAACTTACTTGGTTCTGTTGAGTTCCAGAGAAAAGGTGCTCAATTGACAGGCGAGGATTTTATTAAGCATGTTTATTTGGGTGTCTATGGTGAGCAGCCTACAGCGCAAGAAATAGCACTCTATAGTGGCTTGACTGATAAGATAGCGATTACATCGGCTATTATTAATAACTTGAGAAGTTCTACAGCTACTGATGCTGCCACCGTTACCCAGCAGCACGGATTTGAATTCGATATTGGTACCAGCTTGCTGTACAAGACTGCGGCTTCACTGAGTACCACCGCAGCTGGCGGTAATGCTACCGGAACAGTGAATACGGGCGGCTCACACCAGATCAGCAATGCTGAAACAGCAGTTCTGACCAATGTGCAGTTGAACGCCAACGCAGCTACTGTTGTTAACCTGAAGTTTGCCGATCATCTGGCAAACCTGACCATTAACGGCACCAGCGCAGCAACGGTAAACCTGTCGGACAACGGCGTGAACCCAGGTGTTGATGTTACCGTAAATAACGGTAACATTATCCTGAATGCCAGCTCAGGTGCTGATGATGTATTAGTGACCACGGCGGCGAACGTTGCAACGGCTACCGCTAAGTTTAACCTCGGCGAAGGTAATGACAGCCTGAAATGGTTGGGGAATGCTGTCGTTGGTGGTGCAAATACCGTTAGTGCCAACGTGCAGGCTAACGGGGGGAATGGCATTGATACCATCTCTGCCAACTTCATTACCAAAAACGTGGTGATGTCCGGTAACGCGATTATCCGCACTGCGACTATTACCAGTAACTCTGCCCAGTTCAGCAACTTTGAGAAAATTGATCTGGCTGGTTACATCGGTAAAGGGACAGTAAGTAGTGGCTCAACTGCCGCCAACCATACCTTTGACTTTGGTGTGTTAACTGGCAATGCGGTCTCTGAGTCCAGCACTACCGGCCTGACCAACAACGTCGTTCAGGCTGCAACGTCTAATATAGGCTCACAAGGTTTTGTGTTGTCTGGTTTGGCCGAGGCAGTGAAAGTTATTAATGCTGCCGGCGGTAACTCCGCGCAGTTGGAAGTGACCGGAAATGCGACGGCGGCAAGCAGCGTGGAAATTACTTTCCTGCAGAATGCCACTAATCACTTTAACGTCACTTTCGATGCCGTCAGTTCAACCGATGTGAATGCCGGCTCCCTGGCACTGAACAGCAGCAGCAGCGTATTGTTACCGACCGTGCTGAGCACGCTGAATATTGCATCTGGTGGTACCGGTAGTTTTGACAATATTTTGTCACTGACTGGCACAAACTCACAGGTGCAAAACATTGCTGTTACAGGCGATCACTTACTGGATCTGACTTTAGGCAGTGGTTTTAGCAATGTGCGAGATATTAACGCATCAGCTAATACTGGTGGCCTGGACCTGAACTCTAACCATGCCGGTACTGGTGACGGTATTATTGTCCAGTTGCTGAATATTCTGCCATTGAGTGCGATAACAACCGCGTTGTTGGCACCAGTACTGACCACTTTGGGTCTGAACGGTTACCAATTGACAGTCGAAGGTAGCAGCGCTGCAGATAGCTTCAATGTTCTGGGTAACACCACGTTGGCCGGTGGCAACGGTGTGAACACCTATGAGTTGAAGTCCAGTAACACTCAGGCTGGTGTTACCATCACTGATTTTGACAGTACCAAAGATAAAATTGTTGACGCAGCTTCTGCTTTGACCATCTCTGGTGATGCCGCCGGTACTGCGGTGGCAGATTACGGCACCCGTGCTTCTGACACTCTGGATGCTCTGCTGGGGACTTTGGTGGGCGGCCTGACCAATGGTGTTGTCGGCTTGTTGGGCGGTATTCTTGGTCTGGGTAGCAGTAACGCGTTGACTGCAAAAGTCGGCGTGGCCTCTGTGGTGTTCGGTGGATCAGGTGATAATGCCAGCTCTTATGTGATTATTGATAACAACAATAACCACACATTGGATATCGCCGACAGTGTAGTTTACCTGACTGGCCAAAATCATCAGCAACTGTTGGATACTCTGCATTACGCGTGAGTGTAAGCTTTACTGCGAAATAGTTTCTATTGAAACTGTTAGCTGCTAAATAATACGGGGAGGTTAACCTCCCCGTATTTTATTTTGTGATCGGTGTCATCATCTTTAACTTATTCTTTCTCTCAATAATCCCCTTGTATTTTTCATGTCTTTCATCCTTTTGTTTTCCCTGATTTTGATGGAGTTGAGTCCCCGAGTTTTTTTTGGGTTCCGCCTTGCTGGTTTGTACTTTCTCTACCTATAGTTAAAAAAAAGTATCTGCAGTCTCGAGCATGTTTGAGGGGGCTTCTTTAGGATTTTCTTTATTTCTATTTTTTTTAGGATTTTCCTTAGAAGAAATCAATGCGGATTGGACTGACAGTGCACATGATGTAAGGGCAGAAAGTGAATCAATTTATACCGCGTAATGAAATTGCGGATGTTATACGGACACGCAGTAAAATTTTCTGGACCGTTGGCATATTCACCGCATTTATCAATTTATTAATGTTAGTTCCATCTGTCTATATGTTGCAGGTCTACGACAGGGTGCTTCCTTCACGTAATGAAATAACCTTGCTGATGTTAACGCTGATTATGCTCGGAATGTTCGGCATGATGGCGTTGCTGGAGTACGTCCGTAGCATGGTTGTTATCCGCATCGGCAGTCAGTTGGATATGCGTTTGAATACGCGTGTTTACACTGCCGCCTATGAATCCAATCTAAAAAATGGTTCCTCCGATGCGGGCCAGATGCTGGGTGATTTGACCACCGTACGGCAGTTCCTGACCGGTAGCGCATTGTTTGCATTCTTCGATGCACCCTGGTTCCCGATCTACCTGCTGGTGATTTTCCTGTTTAACCCATGGTTAGGGTTGTTCGCCCTGGTAGGGTCACTACTGCTGGTTGCGTTGGCCGTGGTCAACGAAATGGTTTCCAAGAAACCTCTGGGCGAGGCGAGCAAGCTATCGATCATGTCCAGCAGTCTGGCGAGTACAAATTTGCGTAATGCTGAAGTGATCGAAGCGTTGGGCATGTTACCTAATCTAAAACGACGTTGGTTTGGCTTACATCAGAGATTTCTGAATAGCCAACGCGTGGCCAGCGAGCGTGCTACTACCGTTAGTTCAATCACCAAATTCGTACGTCTTTCACTGCAGTCGTTGGTTCTGGGGCTCGGCGGTTGGCTGGCGATTGATGGCCATATCACCCCCGGCATGATGATTGCCGGCTCAATTCTGATGGGGCGTACGCTGGCACCTATCGAGCAGGTGATTAACGTCTGGAAGAGCTGGAGCTCTGCCAAACTCTCCTATCAACGCCTGGTGAAATTACTGGATAAACATCCACCTCGCGGTATGGGCATGTCTTTACCTCGCCCTGAAGGTGTCATTTCTGTCGAGGGTGTGACGGCCACGCCACCAGGCTCCAAAGGTGATGCGGTATTGCATAATGTCAGCTTCGCGATCCAGCCAGGAGACGTGCTGGGGATTATTGGGCCAAGTGCTTCCGGTAAATCCACGTTGGCGCGTTTGTTGGTGGGTATCTGGCCGGTCAGTGAAGGTATTGTGCGGCTTGATAACGCCGATATTTACCAATGGAACAAAGATGAACTGGGGCCTTACATTGGCTATTTGCCGCAGGATATCGAACTGTTCGCCGGCACCATCGCCGAGAATATCGCTCGTTTCAACGATATTGATTCAGAGAAAGTGATTGAAGCCGCCAAATTGGCCGGTGTCCATGAGCTGATCCTGCGATTCCCTAATGGTTATGATTCGATCATTGGCAACGGCGGGGCGGGTTTGTCTGGTGGGCAAAAACAACGTATTGGCCTGGCACGAGCGTTGTATGGTGATCCTTCCCTGATCGTATTAGATGAACCCAACTCCAATCTGGATGATGCCGGTGAAAAAGCGCTGAATCAGGCGATTCTGTTCCTTAAACAGCGAAATAAAACGGTGATCCTGATTACCCATCGAACCAACCTGTTGTCGATGACCACCAAGCTGCTGCTGTTGGTGAACGGTACCGTCAATGCGTTTGGCCCAACGCAGCAGGTGCTGCAGGCGCTGGCAAATGCGCAGCAGAAGGCGCAAACCCCACAGCAAGCGGTACGTGCGGTCAACTCTGAGCCGGACGAAGGCAATATCCCAAAAACTCAAATTAATTAAGCTGTGAACTTGCCAGGCGACGTCAAAACGTCGCCTGCAGTCAAAGGAGTTGGTATGTCTACGCACATTGGCGAGCCGCAAGACTCGTATTCAGAACAGATCCCACAGGATGAGCGGCGTTTTACCCGCATGGGGTGGTTAGTGGTTGGGATTGGCCTGTTTGGCTTCTTCGCCTGGGCCGCATTTGCGCCTTTGGATAAAGGGGTCGCGGCACCAGGTTCGGTTACCGTTTCTGGCAACCGTAAAACCGTACAGGCACCGGCTAGCGGCATCATAAAAAGTATTACGGTTAAAGAAGGCGACAAAGTTAAAGCGGGTGAGGTGCTGGTGCAACTGAGTCAGGTGCAAGCCCAGGCTCAGGTTGACTCGCTTCGCGACCAATATTACACCACGCTGGCCAGCGAAGGCCGTTTACTGGCTGAGCGTGATGGATTAGGTAAAGTCACTTTTTCTCCTGTTTTTCAAACCATCCAGGCTCAGCCGCGGGTGGCTGAAATCATCGCTTTGCAAACACAGTTATTCTCTTCACGTCGCCAGGGATTACAAAGCGAAGTTGACGGTTATAAACAGTCAATGGACGGCATGCGATTCCAGCTAAAAGGCTTGCAGGACTCAAGGGTCAACAAGCAAATCCAGCTTTCAAGCCTGCGCGAACAGATGAACAGCATGAAGCAACTGGCGGCTGACGGTTATTTACCGCGTAACCGCTATCTGGAAGTGCAGCGTCAGTTTGCGGAAGTGAACAGCAGCATCGATGAAACCGTCGGCCGAATTGGTCAGGTACAAAAACAGTTACTGGAGTCTCAGCAACGGATCGACCAACGCTTTGCCGACTATCAGCGTGAAGTCAGGACCCAATTGGCACAGACTCAGATGGATGCCAGCGAGTTTAGAAACAAGTTGGAAATGGCGAACTTTGACCTCGGTAACACCGCCATCACTTCGCCGGTGGATGGCACAGTCGTAGGACTGAATATCTTTACTCAGGGGGGCGTCGTGGGAGCGGGTGACCACCTGATGGACGTTGTACCCAGCCAGGCTACGTTGGTGGTGGATTCACGCCTTAAGGTAGAGCTGATTGATAAAGTGTACGACGGGTTGCCGGTGGATTTGATGTTTACCGCCTTCAACCAAAACAAGACCCCGAAAATACCGGGGACGGTGACGTTGGTTTCTGCCGACCGCTTGGTTGACAAGGCTAATGGCGAACCCTACTACCAAATGCAGGTCACGGTTTCTCCTGAGGGCATGAAATTGCTCAGTGGCGAAGACATCAAACCGGGTATGCCTGTTGAGGTGTTTGTGAAGACCGGCTCGCGCTCACTGTTGAGTTATCTGTTTAAACCTATTTTGGATCGCGCTCATACTTCATTAACCGAGGAATAATTTTGATTCAATTTAAACGACAGGTTGCTGGCCTTGCTATCAGTACCCTCTTGTTTGCGATAGCTGCGCCGGTTCATTCGATAGGGATTATAGACGCATATTCGCTGGCACTTGAAAAAGATCCGACCTTCCGGGCGGCTATAAAAGAGAAAGAGGCGGGAGATGAAAACGAGAACATCGGCAGGGCGGGGCTGCTGCCGAAGGTATCGCTCAATTACCAGAACTCGCCAAGAAACTGGCAAACGCAAAAGTATCCGCAAAGCGATTTCTTTGGCAACGTGACCGAAACCACCAAGCGGCAGCAGTATCGCAGCTATTCCAGCTCGGTAACGCTGACACAACCGCTGTTCGATTATGAGGCTTATGCACGCTACAAGGCCGGCGTAGCGCAGACGTTGATGTCGGATGAGCGTTACCGCAGTAAGTATCTCGATCTGGCCGTGAGGGTGATCTCCGCCTATGTTGAGGTGGCGTACTCCAAAGACCAGATCGCATTGGCTTCGGCACAAAAGGCGGCTTATAAAGAGCAGCTGTCGCTGAACGATCGTTTAATGAGTGCGGGGGAAGGCACCATTACCGACGTTTCTGAGACTCAGGCGCGTTACAGCCTGGCAGAGGCGCAGGAGATTGAGGCGCGTGATGCGTTGGATGCGGCTCAGCGTGAGCTCGAGGTCATTATTGGTATACCACTCAATCAACTGGATGACGTACAGCTGTTGCGTCCTGGTAAATTCCAGGTGGCGCCGTTGATCCCTTCCAAATTTGAAGAGTGGCAAAAAATTGCTATCGAGAATAATCCGATGTTGGCAGCTTCACGCCACGGCGTTGATGCGGCGAAATATGAAGTGGAGAGAAACCGTGCCGGCTTTATGCCTCAGGTACAGCTCTATGCTTCGCACTCGGAGAATGATTCGAGCAGCGATAACACGGTTAACCAAAAGTATCGTACTGACAGCATTGGTGTGCAGGTAAGCGTGCCGATCTACGCTGGCGGTGGCGTTTCGGCATCGACTCGCCAGGCGGCGTCACGATATGGGCAGGCGATGTATGAAATGGATGCACAGGTCGGCACCACGCTGAACGATCTGCGCAAGCAGTATAACCTTTGTATCAGCAGTCGCGCCAAGCTGGCCGCGTACGAACTGGCCGTGAAGTCGGCGACAACTCAGGTAACGGCAACCCGGCAAAGTGTGCTGGCGGGGCAGCGTGTCAACGTGGATGTGCTGAATGCCGAACAACAGTTGTACAGTGCTCAACGTGACCTGGCGTCGGCCAAATACACCTACATAAAATCCTGGATCACACTGCTGAGTGACTCAGGCACGCTTGATGAAAGTGATGTAAAACGGGTGGCTCAGTATTTTTCCATGAAGCGTTGAACAATAATGCGACAAATAGTCATTTCACTCTAAGTATTAATCTGAAAGAGCAGTGCGAAGCTGCTCTTTTTTGCATGAATACGCTATGTTAGCAGAGAATAGCGCATTCTGTTTGGCTACCCGATAAGCTTCATTTTCGGCGTACCTGATTCGCAATTTATATTTGAGCGCTTGGTAGCTTTCGAATTTTGCAGCTTTTTGTGTGATCTTATGTGTTTTTTGTAACTTTTGTTGATGTGGGTAAGTTGGCGGTAAGCTGCACTTTCATATGATAAATACAACTGAGTAAAGGGTTAATGAATGTCAAAACTAATTCCTGTGGTAATGGCCGGTGGCACTGGTAGCCGATTGTGGCCACTGTCGCGTGAATCGTTCCCTAAGCAATTCTTATCTATTGATGGCAGCGGATTTAGCCTGCTGCAACAAACTTTGCAACGTTTGTCAGGATTGGATGGCGTAGAAGTCGCGGCACCTTTGGTTATCTGCAATGAAAATCATCGTTTCTTGGTTGCAGAACAACTACGTGAAATTGATCAGCTTGCGACCAATATTATTTTAGAACCTGTCGGGCGTAACACTGCTCCTGCTGTAGCGTTGGCCGCACATCTAGCTGCAGAGGAAGATGAAGACAGTATACTGCTGGTGTTGGCTGCCGATCATTTGATTAAAAAAGTGGATAATTTCCACTCGGCAATAAAAACAGCTATCCAGCATGCCACACAAAACAACTTGGTGACTTTCGGTATTATTCCTGGGCATCCGGAAACGGGGTACGGTTATATCAAGCGTGGTAGGGAGCTCTCTAACGCGTGTTTCAAAGTTGATGCTTTTGTGGAGAAACCTTGTCTGGATAAGGCTGTTGAATATCTGGCGAGTGGTGAGTTTAGCTGGAACAGTGGCTTGTTTATGTTTAAAACAGCCAAATTCTTGAACGAGTTACAACAGTTTAGCCCAGAGATCTTCATAACAACGCAGCAGTCAGTGGCTGAAAGCCAGCGTGATATGAATTTCATCCGTGTTGATCAAGAAATATTCAAGCACTGCCCAAGTGATTCTATTGACTATGCGGTGATGGAAAAAACTAATGATGCGGTAGTGATCCCCATTGATGCCGGTTGGAGCGATGTGGGTTCGTGGTCATCACTGTGGGAAGTCTCCGAAAAAGATGCTTTAGGGAATGTGAACGTTGGTGAGATTATTTCGATTGATTCAAACAATAATTATATCTCATCGGATACCGCGTTAGTTGCTACTATCGGTTTGGACGATCTGATAGTAATTAATACCAACGATGCGTTGTTGATTTCAACAAAGGATAGAGTGCAGGACGTTAAGAAAGTGGTTGAAGAGCTAAAAAAACGCAATCTTCATCACTTTCGCCAACATTCTTCCTCCTATCGTCCGTGGGGAAAAATATGTGATATCGATAAGGGCGAACACTTCCAGGTAAAAAAAATCATTGTTCGTCCTGGCGAAGGGTTATCGGTTCAGCGCCATCTTCATCGTGCAGAACATTGGGTGGTGGTCACCGGTACGGCCAAAGTCAATGTGGAAGATAAAGTGTTTTTCTTATCAGAAAACCAATCTACATTCATTCCTGCAGGCAGTGTGCATACGCTGGAAAATCCAGGGAAAATCGATCTTGAAATTATTGAGGTTAGATCTGGTTTTTACCTGGGAGAAGATGATATTGAGCGTTTACACGATCGGTACGGCAGAGTTTAATTAAAGGGTTTGGTGATGGAAAAGTTAACGTGTTTTAAAGCTTATGATGTCCGCGGTAAATTAGGTGAAGAGCTGAATGATGATATTGCCTACCGCATTGGCCGCGCTTATGGCGAGTTTCTGAAGCCAAAGACTGTAGTGTTGGGTAGCGATGCGCGCCTAACCAGCGAGGGCTTGAAGTTGTCCCTGGCAAAAGGCTTACAGGATGCCGGTAGCGACGTGATTGACATTGGCATGACTGGGACCGAAGAAGTCTATTTCGCCACTTCACATCTGAAAGCAGATGGTGGCGTAGAAGTGACGGCCAGCCATAACCCGATCGACTACAACGGAATGAAGTTGGTGCGTGAAGGTTCGCGCCCTATAAGTGGAGATACAGGGTTACGGGCTATTCAGGAACTGGCAGAGAAAAACCAGTTCCCGGCGGTTGCCGTTACACGCGGAAGCTATGTTCGTCAGGATGTGTTAGCTGATTATGTTCAACATGTACTGTCCTATGTAGAGATGGAAAACTTTAAGCCACTGAAGTTGGTTATCAACTCTGGTAATGGCGCTGCTGGACATGTAATCGATGCCATTGAAGCGTCCCTTAAAGCTTTGAACGTTCCATTGGAGTTTATCAAAGTACATCATCAACCGGATGGCATGTTCCCGAATGGCATCCCTAACCCGCTATTACCAGAATGTCGTGCAGATACCGCCAATGCAGTGCGTAAACATGGTGCGGATATGGGGATTGCATTCGATGGCGATTTTGATCGCTGCTTCCTGTTTGACGAAAAAGGCGACTTTATTGAGGGATATTATATCGTCGGCTTGCTAGCAGAGGCTTTCCTGCAAAAACAGCCGGGCGCAAAAATTATTCATGATCCTCGTCTGAGCTGGAACACCATCGATGTGGTGAGTGAAGCTGGAGGGATTCCGGTTATGTCGAAGACTGGACATGCCTTTATTAAGGAACGGATGCGTTCTGAAGATGCTATTTATGGCGGAGAAATGAGTGCTCACCATTATTTCCGTGATTTCGCCTATTGCGATAGTGGCATGATTCCGTGGCTACTTGTGGCTGAATTGGTGTGTGTTAAGGGGCATACCTTGGGACAACTGGTGCAGGATCGCATTGCAGCTTACCCATCTTCCGGGGAAATTAATATTAAGTTATTACGTCCTGAGTCTTCAATTGAAAGTGTAAAACAGCACTATATCTCACAGAATTGTGAGGTTGACTTTACTGATGGCATAAGCATCGAGTTCCCAGAGTGGCGTTTTAATCTTCGATCTTCAAACACTGAGCCTGTTGTTAGACTTAATGTGGAGTCTAGAAACAATAAAGCTATGATGGAAGAAAAAGTTAAGGAAATTCTTAATTTATTGAATTTATAATATAAAATGTGCGTCCTGTATTTTATAGGTAAAATAAAAAAGTGTGACGCACCTTTTTAATAAGAGTGGTTTTTATGAAAATACAACATCAGCGAGCGCATTCCAAAGCAAATGCATCAATAATCTCTATGGTGCAGCGTTTTTCTGATATTTTTATTATTTTCTTGGGCGGGTTCATCACAAGTAAAATAAATGGGCATAGCTTCAATTATGAACATGTATTAGTGGCGCTCATAGCTCTGGTCGTATTTCAAATGATTGGTGGTATAACTGACTTTTATCGTTCTTGGCGCGGCGGTAAATTCTCTACAGAGTTGAGGTTGATACTCAAAAATTGGACGTTAAGTCTGATCGTTACTGCTGGAATAACTTCGTTTATGCCTAACTCTAACTTCACATTTGAAGTTTTTTTGTATTGGTATTTCGCTGTTTGTATTGGTTTTACATTTTGTCGTTCGTCAATTCGATTTTTGGCCGGTTTAGTGCGTAATTATGGGTATAATACACGAAAGGTTGCTGTGGCCGGTTCAATGCCTGTTGGTATTAAATTATTAAAGAGTTTTCAGGATGACCCGTGGCTGGGTTTTGTCGTTGAGGGAATTTATGATGATGTTCCGAGCTATAATGATAGTGCGATAAAGTATTCTGGAAATCTAGATAAGTTGATCGATGATGCTCGACAGGGGCGCTTAGATTACGTATATATAGCAATGAAAATGAGTGAGGAATATAAATTTAAAAAAATCCTCAGTCAATTAACTGATACCACTTGCTCTGTCATGTTCATTCCTGATGTTTTTACTTTTAATATACTGCAGTCAAGGTCTGAAGAAGTTAATGGCGTGCCAGTTGTTCCTCTATTTGATACTCCTTTGAATGGTGTTAATAAAATTTTCAAGAGAGTTGAAGATATTTTACTATCTATCATGATACTGATTTTTATATCCCCTGTGTTATTATTAATTGCCGGTATCGTTAAGTTTTCTTCTGATGGTCCAGTCATTTTTCGACAAACACGGTATGGTATGGATGGGAAACCTATAATGGTGTGGAAGTTTCGCTCAATGACTGTTATGGAAAATGATGGTGTTGTTACACAAGCGAAAAAAGGTGATATGAGGGTGACAAAGGTTGGCGCTTTTTTACGCCGAACTTCTTTGGATGAGTTGCCGCAGTTTTTCAATGTTCTGCTTGGTGGCATGTCAATTGTCGGGCCTAGACCACATGCCGTGGCTCATAATGAGCAATATAGAAGCCTTATTGAAGGTTATATGCTTAGACATAAAGTTAAGCCAGGGATCACCGGATGGGCACAGATTAACGGCTGGCGTGGAGAAACAGATACATTGGATAAAATGCAAAAACGTGTCGAGTATGATCTTGAGTATATCCGGGATTGGAGTATTTGGCTTGATATTAAAATAATATTCCTAACTGTTTTTAAAGGTTTTATAAACAAATCCGCATATTAAAAATAATCAGATTTTGCTATTTTTTTGTATGTTTATTGGTGACTGTATAAGCAGTCGCCATTCTACCTGGGGTAAGTGTCTTAGCCATTACGTTATTTGCATAGATAATTACTTCCCCCATTTCCCCGTTTTACTTAGACTTTATAGAGTTAAGGAGGCGGTATTAGCTTAATTCTTATTTTCATTTGGGCTCAGTCAGTTACTATGGTTTCTTTCTAAGATTTGCAGCTCAGGTGCACATTACATAAGGATCTTACATGACCATTTTAGTCACCGGCGGAGCCGGTTACATCGGTTCTCATAGCGTTCTGGCTTTGCTGGAACGTGGTGAGGATGTGGTGGTATTGGATAACCTGTCGAACTCTTCGGAAGAGTCCTTGCACCGTGTAGAAAAGTTGACGGGAAAAGCGGC
The DNA here is from genome assembly GCF_027474885.1 of Serratia myotis. Classification (NCBI taxonomy): domain Bacteria; kingdom Pseudomonadati; phylum Pseudomonadota; class Gammaproteobacteria; order Enterobacterales; family Yersiniaceae; genus Serratia; species Serratia myotis. Next base: position 1,710,543 of record NZ_CP099707.1, read on the forward strand.
TGCGTTTTACCAGGGGGATATTCAGGATAATGAATGCCTGAAGCGCATTTTTGAAGCTCATTCGATAGATTCGGTTATCCATTTTGCCGGTCTGAAAGCGGTGGGCGAATCAACTCGCAAGCCACTTGAGTACTATCAAAACAATGTTGCCGGGACGCTGGTGTTACTGGATGAAATGCGCCGTGCAGGTGTTTACCAATTTATCTTTAGCTCTTCCGCTACTGTTTATGGTGCTAACTCTCCTGTTCCCTATGTGGAAACTACACCTATTGGTGGAACTACCAGCCCATATGGGACTTCAAAGTTGATGGTGGAGCAGGTTTTGCAGGACTTTGCCAAGGCTGAGCCTCAGTTTTCCATCATTGCCCTGCGTTACTTCAATCCTGTAGGTGCTCATGAGTCTGGATTAATTGGTGAAGATCCAAATGGGATCCCGAACAATCTGTTGCCCTATATCTCTCAGGTAGCGATTGGCAAACTGGATAAGCTGGGCATTTTCGGCGGCGATTATCCTACGGACGACGGTACGGGGGTGCGTGATTATATTCATGTTATGGATCTTGCTGAAGGGCATCTGAAAGCAATGGATCATCTGAATCAGATTCAAGGTTTTAAAGCTTACAATCTTGGGGCTGGCATAGGTTACTCCGTATTAGCTATGGTTCAGGCTTTTGAAAGAGCATCGGGTGTTCCCATACCTTATCAGATTCTTCCACGTCGTGATGGCGATCTGCCTGCTTTCTGGTCCGATGCTAAATTGGCTAAGAAAGAGCTGGGTTGGGAGGTGAGCAGGGGCATCGATGAAATGATGCGTGATACCTGGAATTGGCAAAAAAATAACCCGCAGGGCTATCAACGCTGATTGAAGAAACGGGTCTGTACTACGGCGGATAAGTCCGAGGTTTAACGGGTAATTAGTAAATTTTATCGTATGAAATGTAACCACACATGCCGACTAAGTATGGAAATTATCAATGAATTAAAATAAATAAAGTAAAAACATATGGTTAATGAATCTGTCACGCAGGGTGGTGGGATGCATGATGTATTTTTTTACGTAACGATGTCGGATGTTTTTGCAAATTGTGCTAGTCTTTCTGGCCTTCGCAGACCCTATATTATTTTGTGTCACATGTACGTGAGTTTGTTTAAGGTTCATTCATAATTGTCTTAAAGGTGACATGTAGACTCAGTGATAACGTGCGTTCTTAAGCATAATTCGAGGTCTCTGGGTTAAAGTTTTTTGTGAGCAGGTTCCTAATGAGAGTAATAGAAACGCAGGTCGCAGGTGTAAAGCTGATTGAACCCAAGGTTTTCGGTGATCACCGCGGTTTTTTTATTGAAACTTTTCGAAAGAGTCGCTATCAAGAGCTACTCGGTATTGATGCTGAATTTGTACAAGATAACCACTCCCGTTCTTCGCAGGGGGTTTTGCGCGGATTGCATTTTCAGACAGCCAAGCCACAGGGTAAATTGGTACGCTGTGTTCGTGGTGAGGTTTACGACGTGGTTGTTGATATCCGTCCCGATTCGCCTACCTTCAAGAAATGGGTTGGAGTTTATCTGTCAGAGGACAACAAGAACCAGCTTTGGGTACCACCGGGTCTGGCTCATGGCTTTGTTGTAGTTTCAGACTCCGCTGATTTTGAATATAAATGCACAGATTACTATGATCCGAGTAATGAGGGATGTCTGCTTTGGAATGATCCAGAAGTCGGTGTCGAATGGCCAGTTAGCGAACCGCTGCTGTCGCCGAAGGATTTGCAGGGAAAACTATTTAGAGAGCTTTTCTAATGCGTGTACTTTTGACTGGTGCAGCAGGGCAATTGGGGCGCTGTTTTATCGACCGCTTTCCTGCTGATTGGATCCTGATGGCAACCGACAGTCAGCAATTGGATATCACTGATCCTGTTGCTGTGTCAGCAGTAGTGGCTCAGTTTATGCCGGAAGCCATCGTCAACGCCGCAGCTTACACTGCAGTGGATAAGGCGGAATCGGAGCCGGAGAAGGCCAAAGCTATTAATGTAGATGGGCCAGGTTTTTTGGCAGCAGCTGCGGCAAAGCTGGATATTCCCTTCGTGCATATTTCAACCGATTATGTTTTTGATGGCACCGCTTCAGAACCCTACTGCGAACATACCCCATGCTCACCTAAAAGTATCTATGGTCAAACCAAGCTTGACGGTGAAATTGCGGCACTGAAAGCTAACCCTAAAACTGTTGTGATCAGAACGGCTTGGGTTTTTAGCGAGTACGGCAATAACTTTGTTAAAACCATGCTACGGGTAGGGGCTCAACGAGCTGAACTTGGTGTGGTGAGTGATCAGTATGGTTGTCCAACTTATGCTGGTGACATTGCGGCTGTCATCATTGCAATGCTTTCAAAACCGCAGCTGTCATATGGTATCTATCACTATTGTGGTGATACTGCAGTTTCCTGGTTTGACTTTGCGCAATCGATTTTCAAGGAAGCACAAGCTTGTGAGCTGTATCCGCACCAAGTGAAAGTTAATCCTATTGCTAGTCATGAGTATCCAACTCCGGCATCTCGGCCTGCTTACTCGATTCTCAGTACTGACAAGATCTGTGCCTTAAACCTTAGGCCAAGCCCATGGAAACAACAGCTTAAAATTGTACTCCATAAGATATTATCGCAGTAGTGGTCCTTCAATTGGATGAGATTAAAGGGGATAATGTTATCCCCTTTAGCATTTCTGTTTATAGGTAAATCACTGCCACTTGTCACGATCGGCATTGAGCCTTATAGCCACCCTGATTGCAGGGCTTTTAGTTACTGCAATAAATTAAGGGTTGAGGAATTAGATACTGCATGGCTGTAGAAAAAGAGAGATTTCAGATAGTTGCATCTATCGTTTTATTTAACCACAGCTATGAGCAAGTGGAGGCCACGCTGACTTCACTCCTCAACGAGCATTGCGTTGGCAAAATTGTTTTAATCAACAATGGTGGGGCTGACTGGGCTGCTTCCCTGGGAAATGAGCGGATTAGTTACATCCATTCTGCGGTAAACGGCGGTTTTGGCTATGGCCACAATCTGTCCATGAAGCGTTATCTCGATAGTTGCGATTATTTTCTTATTTGTAATCCAGATATCAGTTTTGAAGTTGGCGCATTGGCACAGTTACATCATTTTGCCTGCGTGAGCGGGCACCAATTCGTCTCCCCACGTATTCGTTATAGCGATGGTCGCTTTCAATATAGTTGTAGGCTGTTGCCAACACCAGCAAATCTTTTCCTCCGTCGTTTCCTGCCGAAATGGGGTGCGAAGATAGATGTTGATTACGAATTACAGAAGGCTGACTACGATAAAATTTTTGCGGTCCCTTCGGTTTCCGGCTGTTTTATGTTGCTGAAATCCGAGTTACTGAGCCGGCTGGACGGCTTCGATGAGCGATATTTTATGTATTTGGAGGATGTGGATCTTTGTCGCCGGGCTTTGAAGTTGACGAATATTGTTTATTTTTCGGGAACGACAATCACACATGCATTCGGTAAGGGGTCGTATAAGAGTTTGATTTTATTGCGATATCATATTCATTCAGCCATATTGTACTTTAACAAGTGGGGTTGGTTTTTTGATAGTGATCGCTGCAATTACAACCAAAAGTATTTAAAAACGATCCCGATGGCCCCAACGCGTGATGGTCACTAAGGCCTTGCTGTAAACGTTAAATTGAACCTAAGGTGTTGATTATGTTTGTTTATGTTGATGATGAACGCATAGTGTGCGTCGCTGATAACTCCGCGGAGGTTGGTAAATGAATAACCCTCATAAAAAAATGCCGTTAACTCCGCTAGCGCTGGTAAGCGCATTATGGGGATTCAAGTCACTGATTTTACAAATGACCAAGAGAGAAGTTGTTGGTCGGTACAAAGGGTCAACGATGGGGTTGGCCTGGTCTTTTTTGAATCCTCTGTTCATGTTGGTTGTCTACACTTTTGTATTTTCAGTAGTTTTTAAAGCCCGCTGGTCAGTAGGGGGCGATGAGAGCCGTACGCAATTTGCCGTTATTTTGTTTGTCGGTATGATAGTTCATGGCTTCTTTGCCGAAGTGATCAATCGCGCGCCGCAAATTATTTTGGGCAACACGAACTATGTCAAAAAGGTGGTCTTCCCATTGGAAACTCTGCCAGTGATTGGTCTTTGTGCTGCGTTGTTCCATACGTTGATTAGCCTGGTAGTTCTACTGTGCGCCTTTTTCATTTTTAACGGTTTTCTACATTGGACAGTGGTATTTATCCCGCTGGTATTTTTGCCACTAGTGATTTTTTGCCTTGGGTTAGGTTGGATCCTGGCCTCTCTGGGCGTGTTTATCCGTGATGTGAGTCAGACGACAGTGATTATTACCACGGTAATGATGTTTTTGTCCCCGGTCTTCTTCCCAGTCACTGCGCTGCCGGAAAAATATCGTATCTGGATCATGCTCAATCCGCTGACTTTTATTATCGAACAAGCTCGAAGTGTATTGATTTGGGGGCGTTTTCCTGATTGGCAAGGGTTGGTGATATATACGCTGGCTGCAACTGTAGTAGCTTGGCTAGGCTATGTATTCTTCCAAAAAACCAGAAAGGGGTTTGCCGATGTCCTCTAATGAAATTGCAATTGAAGTCAAAGGATTAAGCAAATGCTATCAGATTTATGATCGTCCACGCGATCGCCTGAAGCAATTTTTTGCACCTAAATTGCAGCGAGCTGTTCGCCGTGAGTCTCGACGTTACTTTCGCGAGTTTTGGGCGCTTAGAGATGTCTCTTTCAGCATAAAGAAAGGGGAAACTGTTGGAATTATCGGGCGTAATGGTGCGGGGAAATCAACCCTGCTGCAGATGATTTGCGGCACTTTGACTCCTACAGCAGGTGAGGTTCAGGTTAACGGCCGAATTGCTGCTTTGTTAGAACTGGGTGCCGGATTTAATCCGGAATTCACCGGCCGTGACAACGTCTATCTCAATGGCTCCGTTTTGGGGTTCTCGCGTGAGCAAATTGACGCGCGTTTCCAGGAAATTATTGATTTTGCGGATATTGGTGAGTTTATTGATCAACCGGTAAAAACTTACTCCAGCGGGATGTATGTCCGTTTGGCATTTGCCGTTCAGGCTTGTGTTGAGCCAGAGATACTGATCGTCGATGAGGCGCTGGCGGTGGGGGACATCGGATTTCAGTATAAATGCTATAAACGTATGGAAGCACTGCGAGCCCAAGGGGTAACTATTATTATGGTCACCCATTCCACCGGTAGCATTCTGGAGTATGCTGATCGCTGTTTGGTAATGAACGATGGGCAGTTGGTCGGAGATACTCATGACGTATTAGCCGCGGTTCTCGCTTATGAAAAAGGCATGTTGCTGACCCAGGCCGCGCCTAAAGAAAAGCGCCAACATGTCGATGGCTCTGCCATCAAAGATGTGGCGACACTCCAGGCGATTCAATCTGAACAGACCAATGTTGAAATCGGTGAAAAGCGTTTTGGCACCGCGCGGGCAATAATTGAGAATCTGCAGATCTATAAAGCGGATGGCACTCCATTGTCGGAAAAACCATTGGTGCGAGCTGGTGAAGAGTTGACTTTTGACTATACTCTATTGTCTTCAGAGATCATTGAGGACATCGCACTTGGTGTCTCAATTTCCAAGGCGCAAGGGGGGGATATTTGGGGGGACAGCAATATTGGTGCTGGCGTTCCTATTACCCTGAAGCCCGGCGAGCAGCACATTGTATATAAGGTCAAGCTGCCGATAAATTCCGGTGACTATTTGGTGCACTGCGGATTGGCGCGGGTAGGCAAGGGGGAGCGGGAAGAGCTTGATCAGCGTCGCCCGATGATGAGGTTGAAGTTCTGGTCATCGCGCGAGTTGGGTGGTGTTATTCATGCTCCGGTAAAAATTTTGCTGGAGGAGGAGTAACGCTATGCTGGCTATTTTTTTACCGCCTTATTCTTTCCGAGGTGTAAAAGCACCTTATCTGTGGGTGTTTTATCGTCTACTCAGTACGTTGAAGGAAAAAAGTCTCTTTATTACTGGCAGTGATTACCTACGAGATCCGCTTGAGTGGCGCGAACAAGAGCGTTGGGAATTCGATGAGCCTACGATGCGTAATTTGGGCTATACGCTGCCGGACCAAGACAGGTTCAACCAGCATGAATTCAGCCTGCTTGATGAAGAGCTGTTTACTAGGTTATTGAATGAACACCACCATAATCCAATGGCAGTATTCCAAGCGTTCCTAACGCAGAGCATTCCGGAATTGGAGTCTGAGTTACGTAGCGTATTGCTGGATAAGAAAAAACTTGGAATTAAGGCGATACTCAGTATCTGCAACTGCCCGTCGTTGGAAAATGTAGCGAAGGAATTGTCGATCCCTGTGCTCCACTTTGAGGTTGGTCCTCTGCGTGCACCAATGTATTTGGGAACTGGCTATATTGATTTCAGCGGCGTTAATGGAAATACTGAGGCGCAAGCTCGCTACCTGCAGGTGGCGCAAGATTGCAAGGTTCAGCTAACCATGGGTGAACTACACCAATTTTTTGCAGAAGCGTTACTGCCGCAGAAGGGTGACGCTGAGTTCGAGATTGGGTTGGTCATGCAGGTCGAAGATGACTCGAACATTATTGCCTACAGTAACGGTTTTAATAATTTATCATTGTTGTCCTATGCACAAACGTTGTGTTCCAGCGACAACTTATTGATTCGACTTCACCCCGGCAGTCGTTTTCAACTGCAAAATGTGCAATCTGAAATTGATCATTCACCTAATAGCCTTGAGTTCCTGAATCGTTGTCAGAAGATCGTGACAATAAATTCGAGTGTTGGGTTGGAAGGTTTGTTGCTGAAAAGTGAAGTGCAAGTCTTGGGTGACAGTTCTTACAGTTTTATCAATGAAGCGGGTGATGAATCTGAGTGCGCCAACAGAATGGCATTCTATCTGTTTGCTTATCTCGTGCCATTTGATCTGATATTCGATACGGACTATTTGCATTTTCGTCTGTCTGAACCAGCGGAAATCGATATAGTACGATACCACTTGAACTTTTATTCAGCTGGAGCTGACGAGTTGACAAGCATGAAAGGGATGGATATCGGTGAGTTGATCTCTGACCGTGTTAAGCGTGATAACGACGTTCGTGCAGAGGTTTTCCGTATTATTGAAGAGCAAAAACAAAGGATTGAAGAAAAGCACCAATTGATCGCGTTGTTGGAAGACCAATTGCAACAGAGAAAAACGCAGTTGCGGATGCAGTTGGAGGAGAACCAGGATCTTCAAGAGTCGTTGCAGCAAAAACAGCAACAGCATGAAGAAGCTTTATTGCATCTGCAAAAGTCGTTGCAGCAAAAACAGCGACAACATGAAGAAGCATTATTGCAACTGAAAGTCGTAGAAGAAAATAAGAGCGCCCAAGAACTGGAACAAGAACTCAAAGTTCTACAGTCAGAAGTTGGGAGCAAAACGCATGAAATTTATGCGTTGCACTCTGCGCTTAGCCAAAAAGAAGGTGTTCTAGAACAGCAGTATTCTGTAATGGCTCGAATGCGCAATAGTTTGTCATGGAAGTTGACTATGCCTGTGAGGATGGTTGGTCGTGTAGTTCGTGGTGAATTTGGTGTTATACGCGACTTTACTCACCACTACTTTACGCATAAGTTTTCCAGTAACCGTTCCTTGACTGCCAAGGTCTGGTACGCGTTCCGAAGCCATCCGCAGCCATATCGTGCATTGGGTCGCAAGGCGAAAACGGCTTTAGGCCTGGTGGCCAAAGGCCGCTTTTCCGAATTGAAGTCGAGTTTACGCCGAACCGCGAAGAATACCGCAGATGCGCCGATGCCACTGACGCATATTGATACCCAGCATGTGGTAATTCTCGCTTCCAGACACACTCTGTATGTGGCTCATCGAGTGCAAAAATCGCTGGCCGATATTGGGTTAGGGGTAACGATAATCCATGCTTATTCCTCAATTGCCGACAGCGGACAAATGCATATCGTTATTTGCCCGCAGATGTTCCCTGAATTACCGAAGAACTTTGTGGCTTTCCAAATGGAACAGTCAATTAACCCTCGTTGGTTTACGACTGAGTACTTTGCCATTCTGGAGCGTGCAATTGCGGTCTTTGACTACTCATTGACCAATATTGAATATCTGTTGCAGCACGGTGTGCCATATCAAAAGCTGTTCTACATGCCAGTATCGTCCTATCATAACTATGCTGAGCATTTGAGCCAAACTGGTTATAATTTGCAGCCGATTAAAGATGAGACACCGATTGATGTTTTGTTTTATGGCGATCCTAACTGTGAACGTCGACAAAATTATCTGAGCCAGTTAAGTCAACGTTTCAATGTCCATATTGCCTCAGAGGTATTTGGCCAGGATCTGACCCGATTGGTACAGCGTGCGAAATTGATCGTCAATATTCATTATTATGAAGATGCCTTGCTGGAGACTACGCGACTCTATGAAACGCTGTCACTCGGCACGCCGATTGTCAGCGAAACAAGTTCTGATATTCATCATCATGACAATCTGGTTAACGTGATCGATTTTGCACCGGTGGGCGACATTGACGCTATGGCTGATAAAATTAAGCGTCTGTTGTCTGATGACAACTTCTATACGCGTCGTCGTCAGGATATAGCTGATTTTTCTCGCTTGGATACACAGTTTGACGCCTACTTCAAACGTTATTTACTGGCTAACGATCTGATTGACTTCCAGGTTTACAAAAACAGTGTCGACTTTATTCCGCACAATGGGGTAGATATTCCGAAGTTGTGTCTGTCACTGACTGAAACTCCAGTGCGTAAACAGGCATTTCTTAGTAAACCGACGCATGGCTTTCAGTTGATTGAAGGCGTACGTCATCGTATTGGTTGGATTGGCTGCGGCATGAGCTATAAGTATATGCTGTCGACACTGGCCGATCGTAAAACTGAAATGGCAATAATTTGCGAAGATGACGTGCTATTCCCGGCTGATTTTGACATTCGACTCGAAAAGATCGTCGGGCATTTACGGGAAACCGAGTGGGATTGGCATGTGTTTGCCGGCATTATTGCGCATTTACACGAAGACACCAGCATTCTGGCGGTTAAAGAAATAGACGGTATTGAATATGTCTACATCAACCGCATGACTAGCATGGTAATGAACATTTATTCCCGCCGTGGCATTGAACTTATCAGTCAGTGGGATGAGAAAAACATCGACTCCCAGAACAACACTATCGATCGCTATCTTGAGTCAGCTCCAGGATTGACTGTGGTGACGACATTGCCATTTATGGTGGGTTACGCCGAAGATCAATATTCAACGTTGTGGGGTTTTGTTAATACACAATACACCGACATGATACGCAATAGTGAACTCATGCTGGCTGAGAAGGTTAAGGTATTCAAGGCGCGACAGGCCGAAACTACCGGTTCATAAAGATGCTTTCATCAGGTTGATAGGTAAAAAACGACCGGCCAGTCTACTGGCCGGTTTTTTTCTTATGAGCTCAGATAGCTGAAAGTTTTAGACTACAATTCAATCTCTTGAAACTCATTATGTGACCTATCGCACCAATCACTACCCACGCGGTTCAATCCTGAGTTAACATGTGTGCCACATCACAAAACCTGTTGGCTAAAGTTGTTAACAGGGTCATCCTCAGACAGGAGTTCCTCAATGTCCAAGCAACAAATCGGCGTTGTCGGCATGGCGGTAATGGGCCGCAATCTGGCACTGAACATCGAAAGCCGTGGTTACACCGTTTCGATCTTTAACCGTTCAGGCGACAAAACCGACGAAGTTATTGCAGAGAATCCGGGTAAAAACCTGGTGCCGCACTACACCGTTGAAGAGTTTGTTGAATCTCTGGAAAAACCACGCCGCATTTTGCTGATGGTGAAAGCGGGCGAAGCGACTGACAAGACCATTGCTTCCCTGACTCCGCATCTGGATAAAGGTGACATTCTGATCGACGGTGGTAACACCTACTATCAGGACACCATCCGTCGTAACCGCGAACTGTCTGACCAAGGTTTCAACTTCATCGGCACTGGCGTTTCCGGTGGTGAAGAGGGCGCATTGAAAGGCCCTTCAATCATGCCTGGTGGCCAGAAAGAAGCTTATGAGCTGGTGGCGCCAATCCTGAAAAAAATCGCTGCGGTAGCGGAAGGCGAGCCTTGCGTGACCTATATCGGTGCTGATGGTGCCGGTCACTACGTGAAGATGGTGCACAACGGCATCGAGTACGGCGACATGCAGCTGATTGCAGAAGCTTACTCCCTGTTGAAGCAGGCGCTGAACCTGAGCAACGAACAGCTGGCTGAAACCTTCGCCGAGTGGAACAAGGGCGAACTGAACAGCTACCTGATCGACATCACCAAAGATATCTTCACCAAGAAAGATGAAGAAGGTACCTACCTGGTTGACGTGATCCTGGACGAAGCAGCCAACAAAGGCACCGGCAAATGGACCAGCCAGAGCTCTCTGGATCTGGGCGAGCCACTGTCGTTGATCACCGAGTCGGTGTTCGCGCGTTACCTGTCCTCACTGAAAGACCAGCGTGTTGCCGCGTCTAAAGTGCTGACCGGTCCTAAAGCGACTCCAGTGAGCGGTGACAAAGCTGAATTCATTGAGAAAGTGCGTCGTGCACTGTACCTGGGTAAAATCGTTTCCTATGCACAGGGCTTCTCTCAGCTGAAAGCGGCTTCCAAAGAAAACAACTGGGATCTGCACTACGGCGATATCGCCAAGATCTTCCGTGCCGGCTGTATCATTCGCGCTCAGTTCCTGCAGAAAATCACCGACGCTTACGCACACGACGCAGATATTGCCAACCTGTTGCTGGCGCCATACTTCAAGCAGATTGCTGATGAATACCAGCAGGCGCTGCGTGATGTGGTGTCCTACGCGGTGCAAAACGGCATCCCTACGCCGACCTTCTCTGCGGCGATTGCCTACTACGACAGCTACCGTTCAGCGGTTCTGCCTGCCAACCTGATCCAGGCGCAGCGCGACTACTTCGGTGCTCACACTTACAAACGTATCGATAAAGAAGGCGTATTCCATACCGAATGGATGGAATAACCCCAACGTTTGAAGTATAAAAAAAGCCGCCGAGGTTTACGCCCGGCGGCTTTTTTATTGCCTGTAAAACAGGGTTATTTCTGGTGCCGTTCGCGCAGCCGGCCAATCACTTTGCTCAAGTCCAAATCCTGATCCTGCAGCAACACCAACAGGTGATAAATCAGATCAGAAGCTTCGTTGGTCAACTCTTCGCGATCGTTCACCGTGGCGGCCAGGGCGGTTTCCACGCCTTCTTCACCGACTTTCTGTGCGATACGCTTGGTGCCACTGGCGTACAGGCTGGCGGTGTAAGAGCTGTCGGGACTGGCCGTCTTGCGTTCCGCCAGCAGTTGTTCCAACTGATACAGAAAACCCCAATCGCTGCTGGCCGGGTGGAAGCAGCTGGTGTTACCCAGGTGGCAAGTCGGGCCGATTGGATTGGCCAGAATCAACAGCGTGTCGTTGTCGCAGTCCGGGGTGATGCTAACCACGTTAAGGAAGTGGCCAGAGCTTTCGCCCTTGGTCCACAGGCGCTGTTTGGTGCGTGAGAAAAAGGTGACCTTGCCGCTCTGTTCGGTGACGGCCAGCGCTTCCTGGTTCATATAGCCGAGCATCAGCACTTCGCCGGATACGGCGTGCTGGACGATCACTGGCAGCAGGTGGTCAGTTTTTTCCCAGTCGAGCTGGTTTCTTTGCTGTTCTGTTAACACAGGCGGATCTCCACACCTTGTTCGGACAAGAACCTTTTCAGGTCGCCGATATTAATGATTTGCTTGTGGAACACCGAAGCGGCCAGCGCGCCATCGACGTCCGCATCGCGGAACGCCTCCAGGAAGTGTTCCATGGTGCCCGCGCCGCCGGAGGCGATCAATGGTACCTTGCACACTTCACGCACTCGCTGCAGTTGCTCCAGATCGTAACCGTTGCGTACGCCGTCCTGATTCATCATGTTCAGCACAATTTCGCCGGCGCCGCGCGTTTGCACTTCTTTCACCCAATCCAGGGTTTCCCACTGGGTGACTCGGGTGCGGCTTTCGTCTCCGGTGTACTGGTTTACGTGATATTTGCCGGTTTCACTGTCGAACCAGGTATCAATGCCGACCACAATACACTGCACGCCAAAGCGATCCGCCAGGCGGCTAATCAGCGTAGGGTCTGCCAGCGCCGGGGAGTTGATGGAAATCTTGTCGGCACCGAAGGAGAGGATCTGGCTAGCGTCTTCCGGGCTTTTAATCCCACCGGCGACGCAGAAGGGGATGTCGATCACCTCTGCCACGCGCGATACCCAGCTTTTATCTACCACCCGACCATCGCTTGACGCGGTGATATCGTAAAACACCAGTTCGTCTGCGCCTTCCTGTGCATAGCGCTGTGCCAGCGGCACGATATCGCCGATAATCTCATGGTTGCGGAACTGCACGCCTTTCACTACCTGCCCGTCTTTAACATCCAGGCACGGGATTATCCGTTTTGCCAGCATGCGATCGCCTCCTCAACGCTAAACTTACCTTCCAGCAGGGCACGCCCCACAATCACACCTTCAACGCCACTGCCGCGCAACTGGGCGATATCATCCAGATTGCCGATGCCGCCAGACGCCTGGAAGGCGATCTGCGGATAGCGTTGGCTGATTTCCTGATACAGCGCCACGTTGGAACCGGCCAGCGTGCCGTCACGGGAAATGTCGGTGCACAGCACGTGTTTCAGGCCATAAGGCAGGAATTGCTCCACCACCTGTTCCAGCGTAGCGTCCGAGTTTTCTTGCCAACCACTGATGGCCACACGCTTGGTGCCGTCCACATCAATGCGCACGTCCAGCGCCAGCACCATGGCATCGGCGCCGTAGCGTTCGAACCAGCCCTGTACCAACTGCGGCTGTTTTACCGCGGTGGAGCCGATCACCACGCGGGTCGCACCGGCCTCCAGCAGGGCAACAACGTCTTGCTCATTGCGAATGCCGCCACCGACCTGGACCGGCACGTTAACTCCCGCCAGCAGCTTGCGCAGCAGGGGGATCTGGCGCGCGGTGGGGTCTTTGGCACCGGTCAGATCGACCAGGTGCAATACCTGAGCACCCTGTTGCTGATAGTCCTGCAGGCGCAGCAGCGGATCGTTGCCATAGTCGCGCTGCTGGCCGTAATCGCCCTGATGCAAACGCACCACGGTGCCGTCGATCAAATCCAAAGCTGGAATAATCATGCTGCCTACATCTCCAGAAAGTTTTTCAACAGTTGCGCACCGGCCGCGCCAGATCGCTCTGGATGAAACTGCACGCCGAAGAAATTGTCTTTTTGCACGGCGGCGGTGAAGGGCTCGCCGTAGTTCGCCTGGGCGATGGTGCTTGGGCATATCGGCATCGCATAGCTGTGAACGAAGTAGAAGTAGGCACCGTCCTCGATGCCGCGGAACAGGTGATGACCCGCCTGGGCAGATACCTGATTCCAGCCCATGTGCGGCAACGGCAGGCCGAAGTCGGTCATCTGGGTTACCGGGGTATCGATAATGCCCAGCGTATCGATACCGCCGTTCTCTTCACTGCTCTTGGCCAACAACTGCATACCGAGGCAAATCCCCAGCACCGGCTGGGTACAGGCCTTGATCAGCTCAATCAGCTCACGCTGTTGCAACTGGTCCATCGCCGCCTGCGCGGTGCCAACGCCCGGCAGGAACAGCTTGTCGGCGCGCAGGACGATCTCCGGGTCACGGCTTACCTCCGGCTGATAGCCCAGACGCTGCACCGCGTAGGTGACAGAGGCGAGGTTGGCGCAGCCGGTGTCCAGAATCACCACGTCCATCACAGCACTCCTTTCGAGCTCGGGAGGGTGTTGCCCTCAACGCGGATCGCCTGGCGCAGCGTGCGGCCAAACACTTTGAACAGGCTTTCGACACGGTGGTGGTCGTTTTTACCCTTGGTTTTCAGGTGCAGGGTGCAGCCCATGGTGTAGGACAGCGAACGGAAGAAGTGTTCGACCATTTCGGTGCTCAGATCGCCGACACGCTGATAGTTGAATTCTGCTTTGTATTCCAGGTGCGGACGGCCGGAGATATCCAGCGCGCAGCGTGCCAGGCACTCGTCCATCGGCAGCACAAAGCCGAAGCGTGCGATGCCGCGTTTGTCGCCGAGCGCCTTGTTCAGCGCTTCGCCCAGTGCCAGGCCAGTGTCTTCCACCGTGTGGTGATCGTCGATATACAGATCGCCTTTCACGTTGATGTCCATGCGGAAGCCGCCGTGGGTGGCGATCTGATCCAGCATGTGATCGAAGAAGCCCACGCCGGTCTTGATCTTGCTGCCGCCTTCGCGATCCAGCCAGACGTTGACGTCGATCTGCGTTTCTTTGGTCACGCGGTTAACCTGGGCATGGCGATCGCGCTGGGTCAGTTGGCGCGTAATTTCTTTCCAGCCCAGGGTGTCGCGCTGATAGCGCAGCCCCTTAATACCCATGTTATCCGCCAGTTGCACATCGGTTGGACGATCGCCGATCACGTAACTGTGAACGGTATCCATCACGCCGGGCTCCAGATAGCCTTTGACCAGTGCGGTCTTCGGCTTGCGGCAGTCGCAGTTGTCCGCCGGCAGGTGCGGGCAGATCAGGATATCTTCAAAGTGGATGCCCTGAGAACTGAGGATCTGCATCATCAGGTCGTGCGGCGGATCGAAGGTTTCCTGCGGGAAACTGGCGGTGCCGAGGCCATCCTGATTGGTGATCATCACCAGTTGATAACCCGCTTGCTGCAAACTCAGCAGGCAAGGGATCACGTCCGGCTCCAGCGCCAGCTTGTCCAGGCGATCGACCTGGAAGTCTTCCGGCGGTTCAGCAATCAGCGTGCCGTCACGGTCAATAAAGAGGAATTTCTGGCTCACATTGGCTCCTGGCGAGTCTCGGTTGCACCGGGCAGGGCAGACAGCGCGTCAACCACGCGCTGGCATTCGTCACGGGTGCCTATGGTGATGCGCAGGCAGCCGGACAACCCAGGTTGTTTATTTTGGTCTCTTAAGATAATGCCCTGATCCCATAAGGTTTTAAACACATTACTGGAAGCAGTGAATCGTGCCAGCAGGTAATTGCTGTCACTGGTGAAAACCTGTTCAACGCAGGCACAGTTTTGCAGCGCCTGCTGCAACCAACTGCGGTTGGCGGCAATCTCGGTAACCCGTTGACGCATCACGCGGATCCCTTCGGTGCTGAGCGCCTGAGCGGCGATATCGGCGACCGGGGTGGACAGCGGATAAGGGGCGATCACCTTCAGCAGCAGGGCGATCAGTCCTTCGTTACCGAGGGTAAAACCACAGCGCAGCCCGGCCAGCGCAAAGGCTTTGGACAGGGTGCGCAGCACCGCCAGATGCGGGTAGTCGTTCAGCCAGCCGGCTACGCTTGCCTGCGGGCAGAATTCGATATAGGCCTCGTCAACCACGACGATCGCCTTGCCTTTGGCCATTTCGAGCACGGCGCGCAGGTCGTTGGCATCGATCAGGTTGCCGGTCGGGTTGTTGGGGCTGCAGACGTAAATCAGCTTCACGTTGTCCAGGCTGTCGGCGATGGCCGGTAAATCCAACTGCCAGTCCTGTTTGGCCGCCACGGTACGGCGCTCCACGCCAAAGGTTTCTGCGCTGACGGCATACATGCCGTAGGTCGGCGGGCAGAACAGGATGGCGTCTTTGCCTGGCTCACAGAATGCGCGGATCAGCAGTTCGATTCCTTCGTCCGCACCGCGGCTGACCAGTACCTGCTCCTTCTTAACCCCGGCGTAATCGGCGTAGCGTTCGATCACCAGCGCCGGCTGGCACTCCGGGTAACGGTTAAAGGTTTGAGCGGTCAGTTGGAACTCGGGGGCAATCGGGTATTCGTTGGCGTTTAGCCACACGTCGCCGTTGCCGCCCAGACGGCGTGCCGACTGATAAGGGGTCAGATCGCGAACGTTGGTGCGTGCCAGATTTTCAATGCTCATGCTTGCTCCTTCAGGGCGGCAACGCGCAGGGTCACGGCGTTTTTGTGGGCAATCAACTGCTCGGCGGCGGCCAGGGTTTCAATGGTGGCGGCCAGATTCATAAAGCCCTGCGGCGTCAGCTCTTGCACCGTCATGCGCTTTTGGAAATCCGCCAGGCCCAGGCTGGAACAGGTGGCGGTATAACCGTAGGTCGGCAACACGTGGTTGGTGCCGGACGCATAATCACCGGCAGACTCCGGCGACCAGTCGCCAAGAAACACCGAACCGGCACTGGTGATGCTGTCGACCAGCTCACGGGCATTGCGGGTCTGAATGATCAGGTGCTCCGGGCCGTACTGGTTGCTGATGGCCACGCATTCGGTCAAGTCTTTGGCGACGATCAGTCGGCTGCTGGCCAGCGCCTGACGGGCGGTTTCGGCGCGTGGCAACTGTGCCAGTTGCTGCTCTACCGCTTCGGCTACCGCCTGTGCCATGGCGGCGTCCGGTGTCAACAGGATCACCTGCGAGTCCGGGCCGTGTTCCGCCTGCGACAGCAGATCCGAGGCGACGAATGCCGGCGTGGCACCGGCGTCGGCGATCACCAGCACTTCGGAAGGGCCGGCCGGCATGTCGATGGCCGCACCGTCCAGCCGTTGGCTGATTTGGCGTTTGGCTTCGGTGACAAAGGCATTGCCCGGCCCGAAGATTTTCGCCACGCGCGGTACAGAGTCGGTGCCGAACGCCATGGCGGCAATCGCCTGTGCACCGCCAGCCTGAAACACCTCTTTCACACCGCACAGTTGCGCGGCATACAGAATTTCATCGGCAATCGGTGGCGGTGAGCACAGCACCACGCGACGGCAACCGGCGATGCGTGCCGGTGTCGCCAGCATCAGTACGGTAGAAAACAGCGGTGCGGAGCCACCGGGAATATACAGCCCGACCGAATCGATCGGGCGGGTTATCTGCTGGCAACGCACACCCGGCTGGGTTTCCACATCGACCGGCGGCAGCTGTTGCGCATTGTGGAAGGTTTCCACATTGGCAACGGCCACGGCCATGGCCTGCTTGATCTCATCACCCAGACGAGCGCTGGCGGCGGCTATCTGTTCGGCGGTGACGCGCAGCGCGCCAACCTCGGTTTTATCAAATTTGGCGCTGTAATCGCGCAGCGCCTGATCGCCATTGGCCTTCACGTTGTCGAGGATTTCGCTCACCGTGCGGGTGATGCTGTCCGAGGCGGAGATCGCCGGGCGCATCAGCAGTGCTGTGCGCTGTTCGGCGCTGCAGTCTGCCCAGTTGACCAGAGTATTGAAGTTCGACATGGCCTTACTCCATCATCTTCTCAATTGGCAACACCAGAATCGAGCTGGCACCCAGCGCTTTCAGTTTTTCCATGGTTTCCCAGAACAGGGTTTCGCTACTGACCATGTGCATGGCTACGCGGTTCTGTGCGCCGGCCAGCGGCAGAATGGTAGGGCGTTCGGCACCCGGCAGCAGCGCGACGATTTCGTCCAGACGCTCGCTTGGCGCGTGCAGCATGATGTACTTGGATTCACGCGCCTGGATCACGCCCTGAATACGGGTCATCAGGCGGTCGATCAGTTGCTGTTTGGCTTCCGGCATTTCGCCGTCGCGTTGGATCAGGCAGGCTTTCGAGCGGTAAATCACTTCCACTTCACGCAGACCGTTGGCTTCCAGCGTAGCGCCGGTGGAAACCAGGTCGCAGATGGCGTCGGCCAGACCGGCACGTGGTGCCACTTCAACCGAACCGTTCAGCAGGCAGGATTTAAAGCGCACGCCCTGTTTGTCGAGGTATTGCTTCAGCAGGTGCGGGTAAGAGGTGGCGATGCGGGCATCTTGCAGGCTTTGCGGGCCGGTATATTCACTGTCGAGTGAGGTGGCCAGCGACAGGCGGCAGCCGCCGAAGTCCAGGCGGCGCAGGGTGAAATAGCGCGGGTCTTCGCCCTGGGCGCGGCGGTTGAGCAGCTCTTCTTCCAGCACGTTCTCACCGATAATGCCCAGGTCGACCACGCCGTCCATCACCAGGCCCGGGATATCGTCATCGCGCACGCGCAGGATATCAATCGGCATATTCTCCGCGAAGGCGATCAGGCGTTGTTGCTGCAGGTTGATTTTGATACCGCAGCGCGCCAGCAGCTCCTGTGATTCATCACTCAGGCGGCCCGATTTCTGCATTGCTATCCGTAAACGTGTTTTATCCAACATGGTAACCTCTGTTTAATCTGTAATTTTATGAATTTATTATGAAAATTATTTTGTCTGTCTGTCCGGAGCCAAAAAAAAACCCTCGGAAGAAATCTTCCGAGGGCTCTCTCTTGCATTCTGCGCGCCACTGGAAGATTAACTAACCGTCTTCCAGCACACATCGCCTGAAAGACTAGTCAGGGTGATGGTGATGATGGTGGCTGAACTGAATGCGTGTCATGGTGTGTTCTCTGTATAAAGTCGCTACAAACTCAATTGCTAATTAACCTAAACTATCCGCCGTCTGTCGCGCAACTCTTTTTTGTCGTCATAAATTTAATTTATTGAAACAGGTTGAGTTATTAGCTGGACGCGACTTTACCTAAGCTTAAGGTCGGTGGATTGAATCACTACGCCGACTGGCGTAGCCTTAATGGGCAAAGCGCTGCAGTCTTCAAGAGAGGAAGATCATGAAAAAGGTAGCCATTATTGGCCTGGGTTGGTTGGGTATGCCGCTGGCTCTGTCGCTGATGAGCCGTGGATTTGACGTTGTTGGCAGTAAAACCACGCCGGATGGCGTCGAGGCCGCACGGATGAGCGGGATTGAATGCTATCAGTTGGAAATGACGCCGGAACTGATTTGCGAACCGGAGGATCTGGAAGCACTGTTGCGCGTTGATGCGCTGGTGGTGACGTTACCCGCTCGCCGTACCGTCGAAGGCAGTGAAAACTATTTTAATGCGGTGCGCATGCTGGTGGACAGCGCGATGGCTTTCGGCGTGCCGCGCATCCTGTTTACCAGTTCAACCTCGGTGTACGGTGAAACCACCGGCACGGTGCGCGAAGACTCGCCGCTGAAGCCGGTTTCGCCTTCGGGGCAGGTGCTGGCAGAGCTGGAACGTTGGCTGCATGAGCTGCCGAACACCTCGGTGGATATTTTGCGTCTGGCGGGGCTGGTGGGAGCCGATCGTCATCCTGGCCGATTCCTGGCCGGTAAAGTTGACGTTAAAGGCGGCTCGCAAGGGGTCAATCTGGTGCATCAGGACGACGTGATCGGTGCGATCCAACTGCTGCTGAAATTGCCGAAAGGCGGCCATGTTTATAACCTGTGTGCGCCGGCCCATCCGACCAAGCGCGAGTTCTACCCGGCGCTGGCCGAACAATTAAATCTGGCACCTCCGCAGTTCGCCGCCGAGGCGGAGCAGGGCGGGCGGCTGGTGGACGGCAGCCGTATCTGCAATGAACTGGGGTTTGAATATCAGTACCCGGATCCGGCGCGTATGCCGGTCAACTAAACGTTTGAACATGCCCTGCCAAGTGCGGGGCATTTTTTATATTGTCATCTGAGTGTCTTCGCGCTGTAACTCAATCGTCTTATCCCCTGCCTACAATCGCCTTTCCGATATAAAGTCCCAAAGAGGATGACCCATGTTATTCATAAACTCCCTGCCGACGGTGCGGGCGGTTGCCCCATGCCGGTATCTCTCCCGAGCCATCGTTCTGGCTCATCCATCCCTATTATTTATCCAGCCTTTCTGTTCTCAGCGGCCCACGGCTGCGGGCGGTTGCCATGAGTGATGACTCTCGGGGGCCGATATCCATTACCACCTCCGGCTTGTGCTACTGCATTGGCGAACGGCCGATCCTGCAACAGATCGATTTGACCATTCCCGCTGGTGAGACGCTGGCGCTCCTGGGGCCTTCCGGCTGTGGCAAAAGTACCTTGCTGAAGCTGCTGGCCGGCCTGTTGTCGCCGGAACTGGGCAGCATCTCCTTCGGTGAGTTGCGGGTGGCCGATGCGCACTACAGCCTGCCGCCAGAACAGCGCAATTTGGGGATGGTATTTCAGGATTACGCCCTGTGGCCGCATATGAGCGTGGCACAAAACGTGGGTTTCCCACTGCAAATGCGCGCTATCGCCCGGCCTCAGCGCCATCAGCGGGTGATGGCTGCGCTGGCGCGCGTGGGGTTGGCTGATTTTGCCGAACGCCGCCCGGCCGAGCTGTCGGGTGGGCAGCAGCAACGGGTTGCACTGGCGCGGGCGATTGTCGCTGAGCCGCAGGTGTTGTTGTTCGACGAACCGCTTTCGAATCTCGACCGCGATCTGCGCGAGTCCTTGTCCCATGAAATGGCCACTCTGTTGCGGCAGTTGCGCACCACGGCGGTGTACGTCACTCACGATCGCAACGAAGCGGCGGTGATGGCCCACCGGGTGGCGTATATCGCCGGCGGCCGTATTGCCGAAATGAACTCTCTCTAATGGCTTAAGGATAAATAACATGTTCTTTCAACCGCGTATTACAGGTCGCATGACAAAAACAGGAGTGACTGTAGCTATGGCATTGTCTTTCGCCATGATGAGCAGCAACGTACAGGCGCTGACGTTGTATACCGCCGGTCCGGGGTCGTTGGCCAAGAAACTGGCCGCCGGTTATGAAAAGCAGAGTGGAGTCAAAGTAGATATTTTCCAGGCAACCACCGGTAAGGTGATGGCACGGCTGGAAGCCGAACAGGCTAACCCGCGGGCGGACGTACTGATTTCAGCCTCCTGGGATACCGCGACAGATTTGCAACAACGCGGTTGGTTATTGGATTACCAGAGCCCTAATGCGGCTGAAGTCCCGACGCAGTTTAAAACCTCATCTTATGTTGCGCAGGGGATTTCGGCACTGGGCATTGTCTGGAACAGCAAAAGCGGTACGCCGGAACCGAAAGACTGGCGCGATCTGACGCAGCCGGTGTTTAAAGACAAGGTCACTACGCCAGATCCGGCGCTTTCCGGTGCGTCGCTCGATCTGTTGCTGGGATTGCAACAGGCGCAGGGCGAGCAGGCCTGGCAGCTGTTTGACAGCCTGAAAGCCAACGGTGCCATCATTGCCGGTCCGAATGCGCAGGCGTTGACGCCGGTGTTGCAGGGGGCCAAAGCGGCAGTGTTCGGCGCGGTGGATTACGTCTCTTACAACAGTATGGCGGACGGTGAAACGATCAAGGTGATCTTCCCGTCGAGCGGCACGGTGATTGCGCCAAGGCCGATGATGATCCTGAAGTCGACGCAGCACGCGGATCAGGCACGGGCATTTGTCGACTATGTTCTCTCTCCTGAAGGACAACGGGCGGTGGCGGATGCCTGGCTGATGCCGGCGCGTCAGGATATTGAGGCCAAACGCCCACTGTTCAAAACGCTCAAGCTGTTACCGCAGGGAGATACCCCGGCGGCCTCACGTTCCGCTTTGCTCGATCGTTTCGCCACACTATTTGGTCAACGATAAGTTGCGTGCCGGGGGAATGATGAAGAATGCACTGCTGCCCGGCATCACGGTGGCCGTTCTGTTGCTGCTGGTCGCCATGCCGATGTTATTTGTGGTAATGCAGGCGGTGTTTCCGCAGTTGGCACAGGGATCGCTGGCCAAGCCGTTCAGCGCTTTTCCTGCGTTGCTGGCGGATCCCACCTTGTTCAGGCAACTGAGTGACACGCTGTGCGTCGGGGTTGGCGTAGCCCTGGTCAGCGCAGTACTCGGCATACCGCTGGGCGCACTGCGGGGATTGTTTGCGCTGCCTTATGCCAGGCTGTGGGATTTGTTGTTCCTGATCCCTTTTCTGATCCCGCCTTACATTGCGGCGCTGTCGTGGATGCTGGCGTTGCAACCCAGCGGCTATCTTGAACAGCTGTGGCCCATACGGCTGAGTGGGCTGCTGTTCTCGCTGCCGGGGGTGATCCTGGTGATGTCGCTGAATATCTTTCCGGTGGTGTATTTTGCCGTTTCACGCAGCATGGCCGCCGGTGGCAGCCGTTTGGCGGAAGTGGCACGGGTGCATGGCGCAGGGCCGTGGCGAGCATTCTGGCGTATTACCTTACCGCTGGCGGCACCGGCGATCGCCGCCAGCCTGCTGCTGGCTTTTACGCTGGCAATAGAGGAGTACGGCGTACCTGCCGCGCTGGGTTCCCGTGCGGGGGTTCTGGTACTGACGTCCGGCATTGAGCAGCGCCTGGCAGACTGGCCCATCGACCTGACCGGGGCGGCTGTGCTGTCGTTAATTTTGGTCGGGTTGGCGCTAAGTGCATTTTGGTTGCAGCGTGCCATTGCCGGATCCCTCCAGGTGGAAACCACCACCGGAAAACCGGCCACGGTAGCGATAAGGCCGTTGGGCAAGGGGTATTGGCCGACCATTGCGTTGTTCAGCGTAACGGCGTTGCTGTCGGTAGGCTTACCCTTGGCATCAATGTTGGCGACGGCCTTTTCCGCCACGCTCTCGGGTGGGCTGTCATGGAGCAACCTGACGTTGGGGCATTTCGCGCCGTTGCTTGAAACGGACAACGATGCCTTTTCTGCATTGGCCACCAGCCTGTCTCTGGCATTAGGGGCGGCGCTATTGACCGGGGTGGTCGGTTTTCTGGCGGCCTGGCTGGTGGTGGGCAAGCGAGTGCGCGGTGCGGTGTTGATCGACGCGCTGTCACTGTTACCGGCAGCTTTGCCGGGAATTGTGGTGGGGGTAGGGTTGATCCTGGCCTGGAACCGCAGTTTTTGGCCGCTGTCGCCTTACAATACCTGGGGGATCCTGCTGCTCGCCTACAGCTGCCTGTTGCTGCCTTATCCGGTGCGCTACGCCGGCGCGGCGCTGCGCCAGATTGGTGGCAATCTGGAGGCGGCGGCCAGGGTGCATGGCGCTTCGCCGCTGCAGGCACTGCGACTGATCATGCTGCCACTGGTGTTTCCCAGCCTGTTGGCGGCGGCGATGCTGGTGTTTGCCGTTTCGGTACGTGAATTGGTGACCTCACTGCTATTGTCTCCGGCCGGGGTACAAACGGTGTCGGTGTTTGTCTGGCGTCAGTTTGAACAAGGTTCGGTAGGGGACGGCATGGCGATGGCCAGCATTGCGGTAGTGCTTAGCCTGACGGTGATGTTACTGGCCATGAGGTTGCACCAACGCCATAGCAGCTGAAGCCTCCCCGGCGCGCTGCAAATCCTCCAGCAATGCGCTTAGTGCCTCCTTTGGCAAGCCGGGCCGGGTCACCAGACTCAATGCCGCCTGATAAGACAGCGCCTGCCCACCTAACTGTTTCAATGCGCCTTGTTCTACCCAGCGCGCGGCGTAATGGGTGGGCAGATAACCGAGATACTCGCCGCTGAGCACCAGATGGGCGACCCCTTCCATATGATGGGCAACGGCACCGAGGTTTAGCGGTGCCAGCGGGCAGAGCTGCTGCGCCAGCAGGTAGCCGCGTTTGACCCAGCGCGCATTTTCAATCTGTTCACGTCCCGGCTGCTCCAGTGCAAACAACGGGTGATCGCTGCTGCAATAGACCGCCTGCGTCTCTGCTATCCAGGGCTGATATTGCAGCTCGTCCAACTGCTGGCCAAAATAACCGATACCCACATCGAGCTGCTGATTCAGCAACCCCTGTTCCAGTTCGCCGGGGGCGCAAATTCGGCACTGCAACTGCACATCCTGATGTCGACGTTGAAACTGTTTGATGGCACGACTGAAGGGATTACCCGGTAGCGACACCAGATTATCCACCAGGCCGATCTGCAGATCGCCGGTCAACAGGCCGTTCAGCGACTGACTGACGCGGGTAAAGTCACGCGCAGCGTTAAACAGGGTGCGGCAGGCGATCAGCATGCGTTCGCCTTTCGGGGTCAGCATAAAACCGGAACGGCCGCGCTGACACAGGCGAAATCCCAGTCGGGTCTCCAGCGTGGCGAGATGGGTGCTGATGGTCGACTGATTCATCAACAGCGTTTCCTGAGCCGCGCTGACGCCCTGGGCTTCCGCAACGGCGACGAATACCCGCAGCAGTCGCAGATCAATATCGCTCAAATTGGTGAGCATTCTCTCCTCCACGGAAATCGCTAATTGTTAACCATTGCATAACATCACCGAGGGGGTTCGGTGGGCAGATAACTGTGTCTTTATGGCATGGGAGTTAAATAAAAGCCAACGGTTCAATGCGTTACTAATCATCGGTATTTTCAATACTTACATTCTAAAGATGGAATGGTAGCCCTGTCAGGTGTCAGGGTAGCCTGTAATTGTTATCCAAATGTTGAAACTCACCGACGCTCGAACAAGGAAAGCCCATGTTGAATCAACCCCAAAGTGGCAACGATATGCCGCGTTTTGCCGGTATCCCTACCATGATGCGCCTGCCCGTCGCAGATGATGCACGGGGGCTGGATGCGGCCTTCGTCGGTATTCCCCTTGATATTGGTACTTCAAATCGCAGCGGTACGCGTTATGGACCGCGGCAAATCCGGCAAGAATCGGTGATGCTCCGCCCTTACAACATGGGCACCGCCGCCGCGCCTTTTGAACGGTTGCAGGTGGCCGACCTGGGGGATGTGGCCATCAACCCCTACAGCCTGGAGGACAGTGTCCGCCGCATTGAGCTGGCCTATAACGACATTTTGGCCCACGGCTGCATTCCACTAACGCTGGGGGGCGATCACACACTGACGTTACCTGTCCTGCGTGCGATGGCCAGCCGATATGGCCCGGTCGGCTTGATTCACATAGATGCCCACTCTGACACCAACGAGGAGATGTTTGGTGAAAAGTTGGCGCACGGGACGACTTTTCGCCGCGCCTTTGAAGAGGGGCTATTGCAGCCACAGCGGGTGGTACAGATTGGGCTGCGTGGCAGCGGTTATGAGGCCGATGATTTCGACTGGTCCAGCAAACAGGGATTCCGCGTGGTACCGGCGGAAGCCTGCTGGTATCGCTCGTTGGCACCGCTGATGGCAGAAGTGCGTGAACAGATGGGCAATGCGCCGGTTTACCTCAGTTTCGACATTGACGGTCTGGATCCGGCTTTTGCACCGGGCACCGGCACACCGGAGGTCGGTGGGCTGTCGGTTTGGCAGGGCCTGGAAATTGTCAGAGGCTGTCGGGGGCTGAATCTGGTCGGCAGCGACGTGGTGGAGGTCTCGCCGCCTTACGATCGTTCCGGCAATACCGCGCTACTGGCGGCTAACCTGCTGTTTGAAATGCTGTGCGTGTTGCCTGAGCGATAAGGCCTCGCCATACCCTGACCGGCGGAGCCGTTGCGCCAGATACCGAATAATAGCAAGCATGCGGAGTGACTGATGAATCTCGACCTGCTGGTAGTGGTGTTTTACTTTTTGGTGATAGGGGCGGTGGGATGGCTTGGCGTTCGCCGGGCTACCACCAAGGAAGATTATCTGGTGGCCGGCCGCAATCTGGGGCCCTGTTTGTACCTGGGCACGCTGTCCGCCGTGGTATTGGGTGGTGCGTCAACCATTGGCAGCGTCAAGCTGGGTTACACCTACGGGATCTCGGGGGTATGGCTGTGCGGGGCGCTGGGTGCGGGGATTGTGGTGTTGAGCATGGTGTTGGCCAAACCGCTGCTCAAACTCAAGCTCTACACCGTCAGTCAGGTGCTGGCGCGACGCTATCATCCGGCCGCCAGAGTCACCAGCGGTGCCATCATGCTGGCTTACGATCTGATGGTGGCGGTCACCTCGATTATCGCCATCGGCAGCGTGATGCAGGTGATGTTTGACCTGTCGTTCACCGCTTCAATTCTGCTCGGCGGCGGTTTGGTGGTGCTTTATTCCACGCTGGGCGGCATGTGGTCACTGACGCTGACCGATATCATCCAGTTTATTATTATGACCGTCGGCATGATGCTGGTATTGATGCCGATGAGCATCGTCAAGGCCGGTGGCTGGGCGGCGTTCAGCAGCCAACTGCCGGACAGCTACTACCAGCTGTCGTCGATCGGGCTGGATACCATCCTGGTGTTCTTCCTGATCTACTTCTTCGGCATTCTGATCGGTCAGGATATCTGGCAGCGGGTATTTACCGCCCGCAGCAGCAATATTGCCCGTTACGCCGGGCTGGGGGCTGGGGTTTACTGCGTGCTGTATGGCGTGACCGGTGCTCTGATTGGCATGGCCGGAAAGTTGGTGCTGCCGCAACTGAGCAATACCGATGGCGCTTTTGCCGCCATTGCTCAGGCGGTGTTGCCGGCGGGCGTCAGCGGTTTGGTGGCGGCTGCCGCGTTGGCGGCGCTGATGTCGACGGCCAGCGCCTGTCTGTTAGCGTCCTCAACTATCGCGCTGGAGGACGTACTGCCGGCGATCCGCAAGCGGCCTTCCGGTGGCTTGGCGGCCGGGCGACTCACGACACTGATCATGGGCTGCATTATGCTGGGGCTGGCGTTTGTGGTGCGGGACGTGATGATGGCGCTGACGCTGGCTTATAACCTGCTGGTGGGGGGGATGCTGATCCCGCTGATCGGCGCTATTTTCTGGCAGCGCGCCACCAGCACCGGGGCTATTGCCAGCATGCTGACCGGCAGCCTGTGCGTGTTGGGGCTGATGTATTACCAGGGTATTGAGGCCAACAGCCCGATCTACGGTGGCCTGCTGGCGGGCGGCGCGGCCTTTCTGATTGGCAGTTTGCTGACCCGACCCAGTCTGCAGCAGCAGGTTCAGCCCGAGTAATGGGTAAAATGGGGCTGTGATGCGTAGCCCCATAACCGGCTACAGCCAGCCGGATCTCTTCAGTTTTTGGTACAGGAAGAAGCAGCCGACGGCGGTGACCCCGAGAATGGTGTGATAGGCCCAGGGGAATTTCAGCTCCGGCATATTGGCAAAGTTCATGCCGTACAGGCTGAATATCACCGTTGGGATCGCCAGGATCGCCCCCCAGCCCGCCAGCCGTTTTACCACTTCGTTCTGTTTTACCGTGACCAGTGCCAGATTGACGTGCATGGCGTTGGTCAGCATTTCTCGCATATCGTCGATGTTACTGACCACCTGGCGGGCATGGTCCTGCACGTCGCGTACATAGGCGCGCAGCTCTTTCGGGATCACTTCTTCATGCAGGCGAATCAGCTGATTGCAGATTTCGTCCATTGGCATCGCCGCATTGCGCAGCGCCAACAGGTGTCGCCGCAGGGTATAGACGTTCTCGATGGCGGTCTGATCAAACTCGGACTTGAACATGTTGGCTTCGATGGCTTCGATATCCGTCTCGAACTTCGCTACCACGGTGCGGTAGTTATCTACCACAAAGTCCATCACCGAATACAAGGCAAAACCCGGGCCACGGCACATTTGCTTGTGGTTTTCTTCGGCCTTGAGGCGGATCGGCGCATAGCTGGGTGAGTCACCGTGGCGTACCGTGACCAGAAAGTTTTTGCCGACAAAAAAGTGGGTTTCGCCGTACTCGACTTCGTCCTTTCCCCATTGCGCGGTTTTGACCACGATAAACAATGAATCGCCGTAGGCTTCGAGTTTTGGCCGCTGGTGGGCGCACAGGGCATCTTCAATCGCCAGATCGTGCAACCCAAACTCTTCTTGCACCTTGCGCATAAAGACGTCCTCCGGCTGCCACAGCCCGAGCCAGACGAAGGTGTCCGGTTGCTTGACCACCTCACTGATATCATCAATGGTCACTTCGCCCAGCCGTTGACCGGCCTTGTATGCCACGCAATTCACAACCATGGTTGCGGTTTCCATCAAGCCACCTGCTATTCAATAAGAGTTTTGGTGAGAAAGTAACATTCGTGTTCTATCGGGTAATTCTGCAGCGTCATCTGCAAGCGATACCCGAGCTTCTCGTAAAACGGCCGCGCCTGAAAGCTGAAGGTTTCCAGGCGAACATAACGACAACCCCGCGCTTTAGCCTCCTGTTCAGCCGCCAGCACCACCTTGCGACCTAACCCGCTGCCGCGCTGCGAATCATCCACCCACAACCATTCAACGCTCAACCAGTTTCCCCAGGTCTCGCCGGTCAGGCCTGCGACCACCCGACCTGCTTCGTCCTGGCTATAGACGGCAAGGGGTTTGCGTTGGGTAGGGTCGATGTATGGGCTGTTGTGGGCCCGTAACCCCAAACGGATGGTGTTGAGGGTTTCTTCGTCAAGAGTTTCGGTGACGGTGATGTTCATGTTTTCTCCTTGGTGAACCCTTAACTTAAGCACAGTCCGTGGAAAAGGCAACATATTGAAATTTAAAACAAACGTGGGGATCATCCTACTGGGCTACACTAAGTGGGTCAGTTTCTGTCCAGGAGGACGCTATGCCCCGATTGAGCATGATGGCCGCTTTACTGTTGTTCAGTGGTCTGTTGCACGCCGCGCCGACGGTCACGCAATTACAGGATAAATTGGAACACCCATGGTCGCTGGCGTTTTTGCCTGGCGATCGGGGAATGTTAATCACTGAAAAACCGGGCCGTCTGCGGTTGTGGCAGCAAGAGAAAGGGCTGTCAGCGCCGATTAGCGGCGTGCCACAGGTGTATGCCCAGGGGCAGGGTGGCCTGCTGGAAGTGCTGTTGGCGCCGGATTTTGCCGACAGCAGGCGGGTTTACCTCAGCTTTGCCGAAGTGGGTGAGGATGGCAAGGCGGGAACCGCGGTGGGCTACGGCCAGCTAAGCGCCGACAGCCGGCGGCTGGAGAACTTCAGGGTGATTTTCCGTCAGCAGCCGAAGTTGTCGGTCGGTAATCACTTCGGTGGCAAGCTGGCGTTCGATCGTCAGGGATATCTGTTTATCGCACTGGGCGAAAATAACCAGCGGCCGACGGCGCAGGATCTGGACAAGCTGCAGGGCAAGATCCTGCGGTTAACCGCCGAGGGGGCCGTACCGCCGGATAATCCGTTTGTCGGTCAGGCCGGTAAGCGGCCAGAAATCTGGTCTTATGGCCAGCGCAATCCACAGGGATTGGCGCTGAACCCCTGGAGCGGTGCCATCTGGGAGCATGAGCATGGCCCGCGCGGCGGGGATGAGATCAATATTCCTCAGGCCGGGAAAAACTACGGTTGGCCGATCGCCACCTATGGCATTAATTATTCCGGGTTGGCGATCCCGGAGGCTAAAGGGCAGAAGGTAGTCGGCACCGAACCGCCGCTGCATCATTGGCCGGTGTCGCCCGGTATCAGCGGCATGGCGTTCTATGATTCGCAACGCTTCCCTGCCTGGCGGCATTCGCTGTTTATTGGCGCGTTGGCGCAAAAAGAGTTAATCCGTCTGACGCTGGACGGTAATAAAGTTGTGGGGGAGGAACGGCTGCTGGCTGATCAAGGCGAACGCATTCGCGAAGTGCGCACCGGACCTGATGGTTATCTTTATCTGCTGACGGATGAGAGTGACGGTAAGCTGCTGAAGGTCGGGGCGTCGTAAAAAAACGCCCCGGGAGGGGCGCAGAAAAATCAGGTTAACTCACTCATCACACCCTGCTGATAAGCGGGGCGGGCGGTTAACTGCTGGTACCAGCGCTCCATGTTCGGGCGGGGTTGGCGCTTAATTGGCATTGAGAACCAGGCGTAAGCAAAGCTGCCGAGCGGGATGTCACCGATACCGAACGACTCGCCGGAAAGGTAAGGCTGGCGGCCCAGGGTCTCTTCCACAATGTCGAAGTGCTTTTCCAGCGTGGCGATCGCCGCTTCAATCTTGGCCATGTCGCGCAGTTCCGGCTTGGTACGCACCAGGCCCCAGAACACCACGCTAAAGTGGCTGACGATGGTGGCGGTGGTCCAGTCCATCCATTTCTCAGCGCTGGCGCGTGCCTGCAGATCCTGCGGGTAGAACGGTTCGCTGCCAAATTTCGCCGCCAGATAACGCACTATGGTGTTGGATTCCCACAGCACGAAGTCACCGTCCTGCAGTAACGGCACCAGACCGTTCGGGTTTAATGAGCGGTAGAGCTCGTCGTTCACCTTGCCGAATGCGCCACCGGCATTGATATGGCTATAGTTCAGCTCCAGCTCTGCGGCGCACCACAGCACTTTCCTGACATTGTTCGAATTTTCACGACCCCAAATGGTCAGCATAGAACGCCTCTTTATACGGGTGAATTAACCTAAGCTGTTATTCGTACGCCACAATTCAGCGGTTGTCACACCGGAAGGCATTTTTTGCCGACCGGATTGTCATTTAGCGCTCCCAGCGGCAAATCTCCCAACCCTTTTCGACTGCCAGCGCATTGAGCTCCGTGTCCGGGTTGATCACCGTGGCGCTGTCGACATATTCCAGCATCGCCTTGTCGTTGAGGGAATCGCTGTAGCCATGGCTGTGTTCAAAGCTCAGCTCCGGGTGTTCGGCCAGCCACTTTTTCAGGCGGATCACCTTGCCCTGCTGGTAGGTCATGGTGCCGTAAGTGTTGCCGGTGAAGCGGCCGTCTTGCACTTCAACACCAATCGCCAGCGCGCCGTCGGCACCCAGTTGTGCGGCTATCGGCGCAACCAGATGTTCGCCCGTGGCGGAAATAACCAGAATGCAGTCGCCACGTTCACGGTGCCACAGCAGGCGTTCACGGGCGGCGGGGTAGACGCGCGGCAGAATATCGCGGCGGATATAACGCTGCACCCAACCGGCCACCGTCTGGGTGCTCAGACCGGCCAGTGGGGCCAGCGTGGCCTGCATGTAATCCTCCATCGACAGCTTGCCCTGATAATAGAGCTGCATCAGTTGCTGTTCCTGCTGTTCCAGTTCCGCCGGCGCAAACCCCTCGGTGACTAACCAGCGCATCCACAGGCTGGCGCTGTCATCATCAATCAGGGTTTCATCCAGGTCGAATAAGGCTAAATCCATCAGTATTTCTCCGGCAGGCAGGGAGTGAAATGGCGGTGTATACAGAATAGCGGATAGCGTAAGCCGCCAGCCAGTGGCGACGAACAAATTGCGCAGAGCATAAGAAACATTGATGACAGTTTTGCGACACTTTGTTGAAGCTTTGCATAACTTAGAACGCAACAATATTGGCTGGCATCGTTGGCGGGGTGGTAACTATAGGGACCATGTACTGGTCATCCAGGAGTTAAAGATGCTGATAATTCGCCTTTATAGCGGCCCGGTTTTTGTCGGGGATGAAGAGGAACAGGATAATGACACCACCACTGACGCTGAGGACGCTGCCGCTGCTGGATCTTTCGCAGCTTGACGGCGACGCGCGGCAGCGGCAGAGATTCCTTGATGAGCTGCGTGCGGCAGCGCGTGACGCAGGTTTTTTCTATCTGCGTGGACACGGCGTAGATAACCGGCTGAATGCTCAATTGCAGCAGTATGCCAGGCAATTTTTCGCCCTGCCGGAAGCCGACAAGCTGGCGGTGCAGATGGTACATTCGCCGCACTTTCGCGGTTATAACCGTGCAGCAGCCGAACTGACGCGCGGGCAGCCGGACTGGCGTGAGCAGTTTGATATCGGCGCGGAACGTCCTGCGCTGCAACTGGCTAATGAAACCCCGCGTTGGGCGCGTTTACAGGGGCCGAATCAATGGCCTGAGGCCTTGCCCGAATTGAAGCCGCTGCTGTTGCAGTGGCAACAGGCGATGACCGCCATGTCGCTGCGACTGTTGCGCGCTTTTGCCCTGGCGCTTTCTTTACCGGAGCAGGCATTTGATGCGCTCTACGGCGACAAACCCAATGAACATATCAAACTGATCCGTTATCCGGGGCGCGAGGCGACCGCCAGCGGGCAAGGGGTGGGTGCCCATAAAGACTCCGGGTTTCTCAGCTTTCTGTTGCAGGACCGGCAAAAGGGTCTGCAGGTTGAAATTGACGAAGGGCGATGGATTGACGCCGAACCGCTTGAGGACACCTTTGTGGTGAATATCGGTGAGCTGCTGGAGCTGGCAACCAATGGCTATCTGCGTGCCACGGTACACCGGGTAGAGACACCGCCTGCGGGCAGCGACCGTTTGTCGATTGCCTTCTTCCTTGGCGCTCGGTTGGATGCCGTGGTGCCACTTTATCAGCTTCCGGCATCTCTGATGACTGAGGCGCACGGACCGGCCAGCGATCCGCATAATCCGCTGTTGCGTGACGTGGGTTTTAACTACCTGAAGGGACGTATTCGCTCTCATCCCGATGTGGCGCAGCGCTACTATCAGGATGTTATTGGTGCTGTAGTGTGAAAACTAAAAGGGCCAGAACTCAGATTCAAATGGGAAGGCCTGGCAAGATGTAGGCCTTTTGCAGTTGTCTTCCAGTTTGAGATACTCGGGCCTAGCGCACCGAGGGGCACTCCGGCAGCTAAAGCTGCTACGACCCCTTCGGCACGCTCTCCCTAATAACCAACTTTGTCAGTCGTCTGAGGGCTGCGATTATTCCGCCAGCGCTTGCTGCAGATCGGCGATCAGATCTTCTGCATCCTCAATGCCCACCGACAGGCGCAGCAACTGCGGCGTGATGCCGGTTTTCAGCCGCTGCTCCAGCGGGATTGACGCATGGGTCATGCTGAACGGCTGGCTGATCAGACTTTCCACCCCGCCCAGACTTTCTGCCAGGGTGAACAGCTGAGAACGCTTGATCACCCGACGGGCAAAGGCATCATCACCTTTCAGCCGCACTGAAATCATGCCGCCAAAGCTGCTCATCTGCTTTGCCGCCAACCCATGCTGCGGGTGGCTCGGCAGGCCCGGATAGTAGACGTCTTCTACCTGCGGCTGGCTTTCCAGCCACTGGGCAATACGCAAAGCACTGTTACTGTGACGCTCCATGCGCAGCGCCAGCGTGCGGATACCGCGCAGCGTCAGGAAGCTGCTGAATGGATCGAGAATGCCACCCACCGCGTTTTGTAAAAAGCCCAGTTGTTCGGCCAGCTCCGGGTTATTCCCTACAGCGGCCACGCCGGCCACCACGTCGGAATGTCCGTTGAGGTATTTGGTGGCCGAATGCACCACTACGTCAAAGCCGAGCTCCAGCGGACGTTGAATATAAGGCGAGGCGAAGGTGTTGTCCGCCACGCTGATCAAACCGTGTTTTTTGGCGATCGCGGCGATCGCACTCAGGTCCGCCAGTTTCAACAGCGGGTTGGTCGGCGTTTCTACCCAGATCATTTTGGTATCCGGTTCGATCGCCTGCTCCAGCGCGGCAATGTCCGCCGGGGAAACATAGGTGACCCGCAGGCCGGCAGTGCGACTACGCACTTTTTCCAACAACCGATAGGTCCCGCCGTACAGATCGTCAACCGCCACCAGATGGCTGCCCTGGTCGAGCAGCTCCAGCACCGTTGAACAGGCCGCCAGGCCAGAGGCAAAGGCGTAACCGCGGCTGCCGCCCTCCAGTTCGGCGATGGCACTCTCCAGCGCGGTGCGCGTCGGGTTGGCGCTGCGCGAATATTCATAGCCGGTATGCTCGCCCGGCGCCGGTTGGGCGTAGGTGGAGGTGGCGTAAATGGCCGGCATCACTGCGCCGGTAGCATCCGGCGTGTAGCCGGCATGGACGGTCAACGTATCAAACTTGGCCATACAATCTTCCTTATTTATTAGCGTAATTTCTGGCGCCAGGCGTTAAGCACGTCGGTGCGGGTAATCAGACCGAGGAAGCGCTCGCCGTCGAGCACCACCGCCACGTGGCCGTGATTGAAGGTGGCGAGCAAATCCTGATAGCTGGCTTCTTTTTGCAAGGTTTTGACCGAATGGGTCATGGCGCGGGAGGCCGGCAGGCTGAAGTGGCTGGCGTCCGCCTGCACGGCGTTCAGCAAATCCCACTCGTCGATCAGGCCGATCACCCGATCGCCCTCCAGCACCGGTAACTGTGAAATGTCATACAACCGCATGCGGGCATGGACGATCGCCAGGGTATCTTCCGAAGCCACCGACACCGCAGCGCCTTCGTCATGACGGTAGGCGATCAGATCGCGCAGGTCACCGTGTTGCGGCTTGCTCAGCAGGCCCTGTTCCAGCATCCAGTGATCGTTATACATTTTAGACAGGTATTTATTGCCGCTGTCGCAGACGAAGGTGACCACGCGTTTTGGTTCGGTCTGCGCCTGGCAATAGCGAAGCGCGGCAGCCAGTAGGGTGCCGGTGGATGAACCGGCCAATACGCCTTCTTTACGCAACAAATCGCGCGCGGTGGTAAAGGCCTCGGCATCCCCGATGCGGTAGGCGTTACGCACCTGATTAAAGTCGCTCAGCGGCGGGACGAAATCTTCGCCAATACCTTCTACCAGCCAACTGCCAGCCTCACCTATCTGGCCGTTATCGAGATAGTCCGCCAGGATCGAACCGGCAGGGTCAGCCAAAACAAACTCGGTCTGGGGCGACACCTCGGCGAAATAACGGCTCAGACCACCCAGCGTACCGCCAGAACCGACGCCGACCACGATGGCGTCGACCTGATGGTCCATCTGCTGCCACAGTTCCGGTGCTGTAGTGCGGGTATGGGCCGCCGGATTGGCCGGGTTATTAAACTGATCGATATAGAAAGCGCCGGCAGTCTCGCTCGCCAGACGTTGGGCATAATCCTGATAGTAAGCCGGGTGGCCCTTGCCGACGTCGGAGCGGGTCAGTACCACTTCCACACCCAGTGCGCGCAGATGGAAAATCTTCTCGCGGCTCATCTTGTCCGGCACCACCAGCAACAGCTTATACCCCTTCAGGGCCGCCACCAGTGCCAGCCCGAGGCCGGTATTGCCGGCGGTGGCTTCAATGATGGTACCGCCGGGTTGCAGGCTGCCGTCACGTTCTGCCTGTTCGATCATCGAGAGCGCCACGCGGTCCTTGATTGAGCCGCCGGGGTTTTGATTCTCCAGTTTGACGAACAGCCGGCAGGGACCGGTATCGAACTGGGTCAGTTCCAGCATCGGGGTGTTGCCGATCAGATCGATGACGGAATGCGGTATAGCCATGGGGGATCTCCAGAATAATTCGGTTTAAAGCCGTTGTCTGGATGATAGCGCTGCCAATAAGCCTATTAAAAAGAACAAATAACCGTTCAATATGCCTTTTTGGAATATATTAATCTAATTTGGACGTATAGAAGCGCAGATGTGCAGCAGTTTGGATGTTTGGCCGTGTAGCCGTGGGTAGTATAAAAAAACCACGTACGGTTGGCTTTTCATCCAAATTGCGCGTAACAGCGTACAGTTATGTAAAAATGCTGAAAATTCACGCTAAACCCTGCAAAAATAAGATGAATCTAATAAACTCACAGCAAGGGCATTTTCGGTGCGCCGCTCACCCGTCATGGGGCCGCAGGGAGATTGCGGTTGGCAAACGCGTGCCGGGCCACTCTCGCTGGTTGGCTGAAAACGTGAATATGTTTGAAAGTTAACGCTATTTCAATGATTTGAATGGACACTCTGGCGACGTCATGATGAAAAGAAACTTACCTACCACTCTGAAAAAATTAACTTTTAGCGTCAGCATACTGTTGCTGGCTGTCCCTGTTGTCCAGGCGGCCGAAGCGCCGGCGGCGCCACAGGTAGATGCCAAGGCCTATGTGCTGATGGATTACAACAGCGGCAAAATTCTGGCGGAGGGCAATGCCGATACCCGTCTCGATCCCGCCAGCCTGACCAAGATCATGTCCAGTTATGTGATCGGCCAGGCGATCAAGGCCGGCAAGATCAAGCCCGAAGATATGGTGACCGTCGGTAAGGACGCATGGGCTACCGGCAACCCGGCGCTGCGCGGTTCCTCGCTGATGTTTATCAAGCCGGGCGATCAGGTGCCGGTGATGGAACTGAACAAGGGCATCGTCATTCAGTCGGGTAACGATGCCAGCATCGCCTTGGCCGACTATGTCGCGGGCAGTCAGGATTCGTTTGTCGGCCTGATGAACAACTACGCCAAATCGCTGGGCTTGCAGAATACCCACTTCCTGACGGTGCACGGTCTGGATGCGGAAGGGCAGTACAGCACCGCACGCGATATGGCCTTGCTCAGCCAGGCGTTGATCCGCGATGTGCCGGATGAGTACGCGCTGCACAAAGAAAAAGAGTTCACCTTCAACAAGATCCGCCAGGTTAACCGCAACCGTCTGTTGTGGAGCACCAACCTGACCGTTGACGGCATCAAAACCGGTTACACCGGCGGTGCCGGCCATAACCTGGTGGCCTCCGCTACCGATGGCCCGATGCGTTTGATTTCGGTGGTGCTGGGCGCGCCGAGCGACCGTATCCGCTTTAGCGAAAGTGAAAAACTGCTGACCTGGGGTTTCCGCTTCTATGAAACCGCCACGCCAATCAAAACGGACAAGCCGTTCGTGACCCAGAAAGTGTGGTTTGGCGATGTCGGGGAAGTGCCGTTGGGCGTAGCGAAAGACGCCGCTGTCACCATCCCGAAAGGGCAGATGAAAAACCTGAAGGCCAGTTACAAGCTGAACCAACCGACGCTGGAAGCGCCGTTGGCGAAAAATCAGGTAGTCGGCACCATTGATTTCCAGCTCGACGGTAAAACCATTGAGCAGTATCCGCTGGTGGCGATGCAGGAAGTGAAAGAAGGTAACTTCTTCAGCCGTATCTGGGACATGGTGATGATGAAGCTGACTCAATGGTTCGGTAGCGTGTTCGGTTAAGAACAACAGCAATTAGCTTTAAGACGAGGGCGCAGTCCACAGGATTGCGCCCTCTTTTTGATCAGTTACAGGCCACCACCTTGATCGCCAGGCCGCCTTGCGAAGTCTCGCGGTACTTGGCGTTCATGTCCTTGCCCGTCTCATACATGGTTTCGATCACCTTATCCAGGCACACGCGCGGTTCACTGGTACGACGCAGCGCCATACGTGCGGCATTGACCGCTTTCACTGCGGAAATCGCGTTACGCTCGATACAGGGCACCTGAACCTGACCGGCCAGCGGATCGCAGGTCAGCCCCAGGTGGTGCTCCATGGCGATTTCCGCCGCAATGCAAACCTGTGCCGGGCTGCCGCCCATCAATTCTGCCAGCCCTGCCGCCGCCATTGAGCAGGCGACGCCGACTTCGCCCTGACAACCCACTTCGGCGCCGGAAATCGAAGCATTCATCTTATACAACGCACCGATCACGCCGGACGTCAGGAAATAACGGCTGTAGGAATTGGGGTTCACCGGACGAATAAACTGGTCGTAATAGGCCAGCACCGCCGGGATGATGCCACAGGCACCGTTGGTTGGAGCGGTCACCACGCGGCCACCGGCAGCGTTCTCTTCGTTAACGGCGAAGGCGAACATGTTGATCCAGTCGACGACGTTCATCGGATCGATATTGTTCTTGTCACCGGTCACCAGCAGACGGCGCAGGGCGGCGGCGCGGCGCTGAACCTTCATCGGGCCGGGCAACAGGCCTTCGGTGTTCATGCCGCGTTCGATACCAGCGCGCATCACCTGCCAGACATCGGCGAAGTGTGCGTCGATCTCGGCCTTGCTGTGCAGCGCCAATTCGTTTTGCATCACCAGGCCGGACAGCGACAAACCGGCGTCTTTGCAGTGTTGCTGCAAGTCACGCGCAGAGTTGAACGGGAAGGGCACCTGAACCGTATTGGTCGCGGCCAGGCCGAAATTTTCTTCATCGACGATAAAACCGCCGCCGGTGGAGTAATAAGTTTTACTGTGCAACTGCTGCTCACCGGCGAACGCGCTGATGCGCATGCCGTTTTCATGCAGCGGCAGATTATCTTTGCTGAAGTTCATGCTGGTCTGCAGCGGGAAATCCACCTCGTGGTGGCCCTTGGCCAGCAGCAGGCGACCGCGTTGTTCAACGTCGCGGATAAAACCGGCGATGCCGTCGATATCTACGTCGTGCGGCAGGTTACCCGCCAACCCCATGATAATCGCGATATCGGTGTGGTGACCTTTGCCGGTCAGCGACAGCGAACCGTAGACGTCCACCACCACGCGAGTGGTATCCATTAACTGCTGGTTGGCAATCAATTCATCGACAAACAGCTTGCCGGCTTTCATCGGGCCGACGGTGTGGGAACTGGATGGACCAATACCAATTTTGAAAATATCGAAAACGCTGACCATGGTCTCGCCTCCTTCTTCAGGTGTTAGGCGTTAATGCAGGAAAGGGAGGGCCGTGCGAGAAGCCGGCGCAGGTGCGCCGGCTGGGCGTCATTAGAAGCTATACAGGATTGCGGAGATGGCGATCAGGCCCATCACTACCACGAACACGTTGCTGATGTGGCCGCTGTATTTGCGCATTGCCGGTACTTTACGGATGGCGTACATCGGCATCAGGAACAGCAACATGGCGATGATTGGACCACCCATATTCTCGATCATGCCGAGGATGCTTGGGTTCAGGGTCGCAACAATCCAGGTGGTCACCAGCATAAACAGGGCGGTGATACGGTTCAGTTTGTTGGTGCTGATGGTCTTGCCGCGGCTCTTCATCGACTTGGCGATCAGACCGTTAAAGCCTTCACGTGCACCCAGGTAATGACCGAGGAACGATTTGGTGATGGCGATAAAGGCGATAACCGGCGCGATGTAGGCGATCATCGGGTTATTAAAGTGGTTGGCCAGGTAAGACAGAATGGAGATGTTCTGCGCCTTGGCTTCCGCCAGGTTTTCCGGCGACAGGCTCAGCACACAGCTGAACACGAAGAACATCACGGTCAACACCATCATGATGTGAGCGAAGCCCAGAATGCGTGAGCATTTCTTCTCGGCTTCTTCCTGACCGTATTCTTCACGCTTGGCCACCGCAAATGCGGAGATGATAGGTGAATGGTTGAAGGAGAACACCATCACCGGAATTGCCAGCCACAGGGTGACAACCAGACCGTGACCCATACCCGTACCTGCGCCGGACAGAGAAACGTTCTCGAAGATAGCGGTGCTCCAGTTCGGGATCAGGTACAGGGCCAGCAGCATCAGCACGGCGACAAACGGGAAGACCAGGATGCTCATGGTTTTCACGATAGCCTGCTCACCGAAACGCACGATGGTCATCAGGCCGACAATCAGGATCAGCGACAGAATGGCACGTGGTGGCGAAGTCATACCCAATTGGTGGGTAATAAAGCTGTCGACGGTATTGGTGATGGCGACGCTGTAAACCAACAGGATCGGGTAGATAGCAAAGAAGTAGAGCAGGGTAATCAGCTTACCGGCGCTGATACCAAAGTGTTCTTCAACCACTTCGGTGATGTTTTCACCGGCATTTTTACCGGAGAGCACAAAGCGGCACAGGCCACGGTGCGCGAAGAAGGTCATCGGGAAAGCGATGATGGCCATGATGATCAGGGGAATCAAACCGCCGATACCGGCGTTGATTGGCAGGAACAAGACGCCCGCGCCGATCGCGGTGCCGTACAGGCCCAACATCCACATGGTGTCGGTTTTACGCCAGGTACTGGTAGAGCCAGAAGCCGCAGAGGCAATAGTGCCGGTCTGTGTAGTGTCCATAAATATCTCCGAAGTGAACACGCTAATTTAAAATTAAAGGCAAAACTTAAGGTTAAGACCGAATGACGCAATATCAGATGACGGCATCGGTAAGAATCAGATGTAGCTTGCGGGGATAGTGGGTGCCCCCTGGTTGTTTAATAATCTAATTACCGTTGGCAATGGTGCCGGATAATTAATCTAATGATATTTAGCCCGTCGAGGACATCGTATCGGTACTGCTGCCGGAAGGTCATTGCCTGCCGATTTTCGTTGGCGGCAAGATAACGATTTACAGTAGAAACAACCGTGATCATGCTCTCAAATGCGTAATGTGTGCGGCTAAGTGCTTTTTTATTGGTTTTTCATGCATATGTTGCGCACTTGTGTAAGATTTCATGCTGAAAACGCTCTCATCAATGTTTCAGAGTTTATCTGGCGTGAACAATCTGTAACCAGATAAAACGCTGCCGTTGTCAGCAAGTCGAGCAATATATTTTAAGCAGGGGTTTGAATCTAGCTAAAAACCCGGATTAAGCGGTTTTAGTGACGCAGATCACATTGTTAATTTAAGTGGAATTTGTTTCAATTATTTGTTTTTACTGTATTTATTTTAAATATCCAGCTAATAACGCGGGTAAACTACTTAACTGGTTAGCGGATAAAAATGCTTAACCATTCATCATATAAATAAGCCAAATTGGTTATATTTAAAGCGCATTGGTTGCGCAATTGTTGATATTTATCATGCAGACGGTAATGCGATTTATCATATAAAAGCGCTGTTATACCTGGCGAGAAAGTAATATTAAGCCGGATTTATCTGTACAGAGGGAATAAGCCTGAGAAACTGTTTCAATTTATTAACCTGATATCGCGTAGGGATAAGAAAACAATTGAATCAATTGCGCATTATTTGTCCGGTTTTTGTCGGGCAAGAAGGGGCTAATGAAGGGCACCGCCGGCCGGGGCCGACGGTAGGGGGCAGATTAAAAACGAATGGCGATCGCGTTTTCGCTGAAAAACTCCGCAAACTCCGGGTCGGGCTGACGATCGGTGATCACCCGGTCGAATTGGGTCAGTGGTCCAATGCAGGCGGGTTTGGTTTTACCGAATTTACTGTGGTCAGCCACCAGAATTTTTTGTTGTGACATTGCTATCGCCCGGTGCTTCATCTCCAGCTCATCAAAGTTAAAGCAGGTGGCACCCTGTTGCAGGCTCAAACCGGCGGCGGAGATAAAGGCGATATTGGGACAGATATGATCCAGCTCGTTGTGGCGGCCGACGGCGGTGAAAATGTAGTTGTTTGGCTTGAATTCACCGCCGCACAGGATCACCTTGCAGTTCGGTTTGTCCTGTAACGCCAGAAAAGTATTCAGCGAGTGGCAGACCGCGGTGAACACCAGGTCGTCGGCAATGGCGTCGATGATTGCCGGGGTGGTAGTGCCGCAGTCGAAAAACACGGTGTCGTTTTCACTGATAAGCTGCGCGGCGAGCAAACCGATGCGCCGCTTTTCCGTG
Source organism: Serratia myotis (assembly GCF_027474885.1). Lineage (NCBI taxonomy): Bacteria > Pseudomonadati > Pseudomonadota > Gammaproteobacteria > Enterobacterales > Yersiniaceae > Serratia > Serratia myotis. Next base: position 1,751,330 of record NZ_CP099707.1, read on the forward strand.
ACCTGTTTGGCTTTTTGATCGGAAACAAAATAGTGGGTGACGCCGTTACTGCGTGGATCGGCCACCACGTAACCGCCCAGCAGCACCACGGCAGCCGGTTCCGCACTGAGATCGCGGCGAATGGTCATTTCTGAAACGCCCAACAGGACGGCGGCTTCTTTTAAGTGGATCTTGTCAGAGCGCTTTAACGCCTGCACTAATCGATTGATACGTTCTTCGCGCCGCGTTTCCATCTGTCTGTCTTCCCACAGGGTTAAGAGAGTTTCTCCAGGGCTGAACACACAAATGCGGGGTAATAGGGACCCAGCCATCGGCTGGACTTATTACCCCGCATCAGATTATCACGGCGCGCGCCCGGTACTGAGACGCCTCAGGTTATCAGTAACTGCCGGCGGCAGCCTGATCACCGGAAACGATTGCTACGCCAGAGCTGGTGCCGATACGAGTCGCACCTGCTTTGATCATCTTCTCGGCGGTTGCGCGATCGCGCACGGCGCCGGATGCTTTAACACCCATCTCACTGCCCACTGTCGCGCGCATCAGTTTGACGTGCTCTTCACGAGCTCCGCCGGTGCTGAAGCCGGTTGAGGTTTTAACGAAGGCCACATCGAGTTCGCGACACATTTCACAAACCTGAACGATCTGCTCATCGCTGAGCAGGCAGGTTTCCAATATTACCTTCAACGGGATCGCCGCGCAAACCTCGCGCACGGCGGCGATATCGGCTTTGACTTCGTCCAGCAGGCCGCTTTTCAGCCAACCAACGTTGATCACCATGTCAATTTCTTGCGCGCCGGCGGCAATGGCAGCTTTAGCTTCGAAGGCTTTGGCTACGGTCAGACCGGCACCCAGTGGGAAACCAATCACTGAGCAGATTTTCACTTCGCTTTCCTGCAGCAGGTGCGCCGCCAGTGGCACATAGCCAGAGTTAACGCAGACGGCGTAGAAGTTGTGCTGCTGTGCTTCTTCACACAGTTTGGCGATTTGCTCTTCAGTGGCGTCCATCGCCAGCAGGGTGTGATCGACATAGCGGGCGTAATCAATGTTTTCGGTTGTCATCTCGATTCCTTAGTCAGGTTTTCAAAGCAGGATGTGAATAATGTTAGAATAATAACATTCCATTGGCGGTAAACATAGTGAAGTTTTAAAAATTATACCCAGATCATCGTTTTTTGGCTGTTGTGTGTATAACATGGGGACGGATGGAATGTTATTTAAGTAACATTTACAGGCGTTGGCCGCGGGATAACTCGCGTGAACACCCAGGGGGAAAGTATGGATATGATAATAAATCTGGCGCCAGAGCAGTTCGGAGCGCAACCAGAAGAAGTTTTCCGCAATGCGGATTTTGTAGTCACCACTTTTAACTGTGAAACAGCAGGGCCGATGCTGACGCTGGCAAACAGCCGCGGCTCACTACGGGTATTGCCTTACCGCGTTTTGACGATTTGGGATGCCGATTTTGATGGCTACTCGCTGAAGTCGGGCCGTCGTAGTACCAGAACGCCGATAGGCAAACCAGGGGGCAATGTCGCCTTTCATTCACCCTGGCCATACCTGGGGGACCCATTATCAGACATGCAGCTAGTGTGGTTGCAGGTCGAGGGCGATACGTTGACGCTGTATGGCAGTGGAGAGTCTGCTCATCAACATTGCCGACTGCGCCCGGCGGTACGTTTGACGGCGGACAGCGCCCAATTCTCGATTGATATGCAAATCACCAACCTTGCCAATCGCCCCCTATCGCTAAGTTATGTTTGCCAGCTCAACTATGGCTGCATTCCCGCGGCGGTGTTCCGACAGAACTTACCGATGCCGGCACTGACTCCTCCGGGGAGCATCGCCGAGCAGGGGGTGCAGTGTACGGACGATCTGTCACTGTATGTCGATCAGGCCGAGTTCTTTATGTTGGCGTCAAAGGGGAGGCGCTACGTCACGCGGTTTTCCACCGAGCAGTTCAACTATGGTCTGCGCCCTATTGCACAACAAGGGAACCAGCGTTTGTTCAGGTTCATTCAACCGGCCACCAGCAGCCCACAGGAGCAAAGTGGGCAGACGGGGATGATGATAGGAGCGGGAAAAACACGTGAGTTTTGTGTGACGACCGGTGTGGTGTGAGAACAGGGGCGGAGCCGCCCCTGCCAAAGTGCCAATTTACTCTTTCACCCAGCCCTTGCGGATCGGGATGGCGAACAGGAAACGGTACAGGCGCGTCAGTTTGTTGGCGATGATATCGCCAAACAGGTTCCACACCAGTTGAGCAAACAGGCAACCGACCAGACCGAGCAGGAAACCGCCCACCATATCCAGCGGCCAGTGCACGCCCAAATAGACACGTGACCAGGCAATACCGGCTGCCACAATCAGCAATAAAATTCCTGACCAAACCCGGTGCCAGAACAAAAAGGCCAGAGCGAAGGTAAAGATGGCGGTGCCGTGATCGCTCGGGAAGGAGCTGTCCGGGGCATGTGCCAGGAAGGTATAACCGACACCGGCGACGAACGGCCGCTCATGCGGCAAAAGCATGCCAATGGTGGCTGAGGCAAGCATGGCGAACAGCAGAGCAATTGTCGTCTTGGCCACTACTTCACGTTGCGATACCAGTTGATTCTGCGGCCCCCACAGCCAGAGTCCGACGATCAGCATCGGCACGATAGCAATGAGATCGCGCGCCAGAAAAGTAGCGAGATCGATCAACCATTCGGGGGACGCCGGGGTCGCATTGATCCAGGCGAAAAGAAGATAATTCAACTGCTCCATAATATTTACCTTGTCTTGCGGCGGCTATAACCGCTCACCATCCAATAAACAGCCAACTGGCTGAGCCAAACCCACCAACCCGCCCACAGGTTATGGGTAAGAAAATGTGCGCCGCGCATCACCTGACCAAACCCCATCAGCATGCCGAGCGCAATACCGCCGAACCAGCACCAGTAAGCCAGGCGTGGGCGTTGCGGGTAAAACAGGAAAAACAGCGCCATCACTGCAAAGCCACTGGAAGCATGGCCGCCAGGGAAGCAGCGGCCCGGACCGGGTTCTGCCGGGATTGCACCGAACAAGGGGTAGGACATGGCCTTGCCGCCGTATTCGATCAAATCCCATGGGCAGGAGTGCGCGCTGGTGGCTTTCAGAATGCCGACCACCAAGGGGCCAATACCGATCAGCAGCATGGTGACGATCATGCGCGGATTACGGCGGAAAATTCCCCAAAACAACGCCAACACTGCACCGGTAATGACGCCAATTTTCAGCAAGCGGTGGTTAATCAAGTCCAGCCAGCGATCGTTTTGCCACGGGAAGTGCCCACTGGCGGCGTCGAACCAGTAATTGCTGACTGCCCAGTCCAGCTGTTCGTTACGCGACAGCCAAAGGAACAACAAGCCACTGACTATCAATCCCAAAACCTGCCAACGGTAAAAGGATGCCGACAGGGAGTAAAGGGCGTTAGTCTTAATTTGGGGTGTTGTTGAGGATTGATTTAATGAAGGTTTTGGATTCACGCGCAGGCTCGGTGACATTAATGGATGCTGCCACTGTAATAATTCTGCCTTAAGAAAACCTTAACCCTCCGGCTGGCTGACGTAGAGAAAGCGATAGGCGGATTATCGGCTTTCGGCTAAGGTAATCGTTTGCTTTTTATTGGGATGATGTGGCGATGACAAAAAAATTAAATTTGGCGCTGTTGGCAGCCTGTAGTGCAGTTTTTTCACCTTTGGCGTTGGCACAGGTCACCGGGCCGATTGTGGTGCAGGGCGCGATGCCGGTAGAGGCTGAACGTTTCGCCCAGCGCCTGGACAACCCGCGTGAGGAGCAGATTGGTGGTTGGCGTTTCTGGCGCGGTACGGTGGACGGTTATCCGGTGGTGGTGTCAGAAACCCTGAAAGGCATGTCTAATGCGGCGGCCGCTACGGCGATTGCTGCGACTAACTTCCACCCGGTGGCGATCATCAATCAGGGTACCGCCGGTGGCCACGATCCGGCACTGAAGGTGTACGACATCGTGCTGGGTAAGTATTCGGTTAGTCTGGGTGCCTTTAAAACGCCGAAGAAGGCACTGGGGGAGGGCAGTGACTCACGTCAGTGGCAACCAATGGATTTACTGGCTTCTAAAGGCAGTGCCGGTGAGGATAAGAATGCCCACACTCTTCGCCAATTCCCGGCGGATGCCAACCTCCTGGCCATAGCGGAAGGGGTTAAAGGCAGCTATACCCAGGGCAAGGTGGTTGAAGGGGTGATCGGCTCTGCCGACGTGTGGAACAGTGAACTGGACCGCATTGGTTATTTCCACAAAAACTATCATACCTCGGTTGAAGAGATGGAGACGGCCTCCGCCGCGCAGATCGCTGCTGCCTTCAACATCCCCTTTGTTGGCATCCGCGTACTGTCTAACAATATTACCAATCAGGGTAAATATGACCCGCAGACGGGCCTGGCGTGCCAGGATTATGTCTATCAGGTGGTGAAGGCTTATATCGCCAAAAACGCATCTCGTTAATGATTTATCCTAATAAATGGTCGGTGGTGGGTTATTGCCGCTGGCCATTGCTAATTGTAAAGAAGATTAAACTGCTGGCTAGCCTATCGGTAGTGTATTAGCTTATGCCCGGAGCATTTAATAAATTGTAGGGATATAAACATGAACAAGGTATCCGTTGTATTTTCCGGCCTGCTGATGGCCGTTTCCGCCAGCGCCATTGCTGCCACCTCTGCTGAAGAGACTGATATCAGCAAACAGCCGCTGGAAAAGGTCGCCCCTTACCCGAAAGCCGAAAAGGGCATGAACCGTCAGGTGATCTACCTGCCGAAGCAGGAACACGAAGAGAATTTCAAGGTTGAACTGCTGATCGGCAAAACGCTGGAAGTGGACTGCAACCGCCACATGATCGGTGGCACGCTGGAAAGCAAAACGCTTTCCGGTTGGGGTTACAACTACCTGGTGCTGGAAAAACTGTCTGAACCGGCCTCCACCATGATGGCTTGCCCAGACAACACCAAAACGCAGAAATTTATTGCCGCCAATCTGGGTGACGCTGCTATGCAACGTTACAACAGCCGCTTGCCAATCGTCGTCTATGCACCGAAAGACGTGGAAGTGAAATACCGCGTGTGGAAAGCCGAAGACACCGTGAGTAAAGCAGAGCAGAAGTAATGCTGATGCGTGCTAACCATTAGCACGGCTAAGTGATTACCCGCCAAATTGTCCGGCTGACGATAACATCGCCAGCCGGCATTTTTATTTTTCGCTCACGGGTTTTGTGAATAAAGAATCGTACTTAATTGAATCCACCGGAGTGTCTTCTATTTTAGCTATTTTCCCCTCTTTCATCGTGAAGTGAAGAATGACAAAGCTTGATTTAACCTCTTTGTCCCAGCTGGTATTCATTCGGATATACTCTTTTACGAACACATCGTTTTTCGATGCGGCATAGCCACCCCATTCCAGTTTGTATTTATCGCCAGCCACATTGGCGATTAATTTCTCTCTGAAGGTTTCATATCCATGCCATCCCTTATATCTTCCCGCCAGCGAGCTTCGGCCAGGGGTATAAAACTCAAACTCATCACCGACAAGTTTTGACATGGCGTTAAGATCGCCTTTCCAGAAATAATGATAAAACTTCCCCACTACTTGCAGACTCTCAACCGAGTGCGTGAAAGGATCGTTGTCCGAAATCCCTACGCTTTTCTGGTTAAAACCTGCTGATCTGGTCTCAATGTATTGGGATTTTGGCGTCCAAAAAGCGTCATACGCAATGGGATCCTGAGGTATTGTCCAGGCTTCCGAAATCAAACCATCTTTAATGTGATACTCCATAATGAATCTTAATAGCCACTTTTCACCTGGATTTTCTTTACGATTCATGATGATGTCTTCGCGAGTGAAGATGGTGTCTTCATTAATCGCCAGGCTGGGTACCGATAAGGAAAAATCTCCACCAGAGTAGTTTCCAATATTTGAAAGGAATTGGCTGAACCCCTCTTTTCCCCAATACTCTCCAGCGTTTAACCCTTTGCCTGGCACATGCATGATAAAATCATCGGTGATATAGCTCAATATAATGGCTTTATCCCCGCTCTTAAAGGCGTCATAAAATTTGTTAATTAATTCCCTGTTGCTTTTTAACATATTAGCGGTGTCCGTTAGCCTGGGATCAAGAGATTCATTGGCAGTAGCTGAAGAAAAAGCATTCATGCTGAATAATGCTGCCAATAGGGATGCTGTAACGATAACCTTCCTGGTGTTTATAAACATAATTTCCGTTTTTTATCTGACGTGTAAGTCGATACTAATTTGTTTTTACCCGATGCGGTACCCCGTTTTTTTCGATAGTATGTATCTAAAAGGAGGATACATGTTGGAAACTGTTAGTCTTGATCAACTCCGGACCTTTATAGCGGCGGCCACGGAAGGCAGCTTCTCTGCCGCAGGGAGAAAATTAAGGCGTAGTCAATCTGTGGTAAGCCATACTATTTCTAATCTAGAGCATCAGGTGGGCGTTAAGCTTTTTGTAAGAGAGTCGCGCTACCCCACTTTGACCTCTGAAGGGAATATTTTATTTATAGAGGCAATGGAGGTCATTAATAGAGTTAATGACTTTAAGACTACGGCCAGGAAAATATCGGAAGGGATGGAGTCAGAGGTGTCCCTTGTCGTGGACATTATGTTCCCTATGGGTTTGCTAACTGCGGCAGTTAAGGCGTTACATGAAAGTTATGATAGCGTCGCAGTTAATATTACTGTTAATGCTCTGGGGGGCACAGTACAGCCTTTATTGGATAAATCCTGTCAGATCTCGATAATCGGTTTTCTTCCAGAGCTGCCGCCTTCAATTAGCTGTGATTTTCTGCTGTCTACCTCGCATGTTTTTGTCGCATCTCATGACCACCCGCTATCACTACAAAGTTCAGACCTCTCCAGAAAAGAGGTCAGCAAACATGTTCAACTCATAATAATTGATAAAACTAATGTTTCTAAAGACCTTAATTTTGGCGTCGTATCGCCGAAGGTGTGGAAGTTAACGGATTTGTCGGTCAAAAGAGAGTGTTTATTGGCAGGACTTGGCTGGGGAAGCATGCCATACCAAATGGTAAAGCAAGATATCGAAGATAAAAGACTCACCCCGCTTAAAATAAAAGATATGTCAGAAATGTTCTTCTTAATGCCGATGTCCGTGGCCGTTAACTCATCCAATCCACCTGGCCCTGCGGGCCGCTGGTTGGTTAATAAGTTGAAAGCGTTGAGTGCCAAATATGAAGGGGAAAATCCTGACGAAGGTTCGAAAAATTGATAACAAAGCTGTCTGGATTTTACTGATAAAAGCCATTAAGTTGATTATACCTCTAGTGACTAAACCTACCTGACTGGGAAAAATGACAAAATTAATTGAATTTAGCGCCATTACCGAAGCAGCAGAACGGCTCAACGGTAAAGTTATTCGTACCGCCACTATTCCAGGGCCGAAACTGACCGAAAAACTACAGAGACCGGTTTTTCTGAAACTTGAAAACACGCAGCTTGGTGGTTCTTTTAAAGCACGGGGCGTGCTTAACAAGTTTTTGAGCCTGGCGGATGATGTTAAAGATAAGCGGTTTGTGGCGGTGAGTGGCGGTAATTTTGGCATTGCGATAGCCGAGGCGGCGAAGATCTTTGGGGCTGATGTCACTATTATTATGCCGAAAAGTGCTCCGGCAACCGCCATCTACCGGGTGGGTGAACTGGGCAGCTCTGTTATCGTGGAATCTGACGTTCACGCTGCGTTTGAGCGGGCTAAAATTTTGGCTGACCAGGGATACGTAGTCATTGATGATTGCAACGACTCGCTGATCGCCGAAGGGCACGGAACCCTGGCGCTTGAGTTCATTGCCGACTGCCCGGAGCTTACCGACGTCCTGGTTGCGGTGGGAGGTGGCGGTATGCTGGCCGGTGTGGCAACCGCGCTAAAAGCCATAAAGACAGAGATTAGAATTTGGGGGGTTGAAACCTCTGGGGCAAGTTCGATGCACCAGGCATTGCGCGCCGGCAAGCCGGTGAACATTGAGGTCACTTCAATTATTTCTACTCTCGGTGTACCTGTCATTGATAAAGTGATGCTGGCCCATGCTCAAGCTTATATCGAGGAAGTGGTTGTGGTATCGGATAAGGCCGCGATAGAGGGAATGGTGGCCTTTGGCGAAGAGGCAAAACAATGGGTTGAACTGGCGTCCGGGACGCTGATACCTGCGGCTATGACCATTGCTCCCAAACTTCCCGCTGAAGCCGTCATCGGGATTGTAGTGTGCGGTGGAAATATCTCCCATCAGGACATGTCTAAATGGGTTGGCTACTCGCAAACCCTGTGATTTAGCCCCTGTGGAGTTTATTCAGGCAATAAAAAACCCGATAGTCTTGAACCTAAAAAGGCGGGACTAACGGGCTCCACAAAATGGGGACATCAAAGAAAAGCAGTGGCACTAATTAAGACTACCCCCTGAAAGGAAAGTTCTCACCGGGGATAAAAATTTCAAATTATTTTTGCCACTGATTCATCTTCTTTGCTTATCGGTTAGCCGAGGATCCCCGGCCATAACACCACAATCAGCGAGCCCGCCAGGGTTAACAGTACGTTAGCGATGGCGTAGGTCCCGGCATAGCCCAGCGCCGGGATGTTGCTGCGCGCGGTGTCGCTGATAATTTCCATCGCGGGTGCACAGGTGCGGGCCCCCATAATCGCACCGAACAGCAGGGCGCGGTTCATACGCAGCACGTAGGCGCCGAACAGGAAGCAGATGACCACCGGTACCAGACTGACGATTAACCCGGAGATTAGCATCTGGCCGCCAACGGCACCGAGGCTGTTGCCGATACCGGCACCGGCGCTCAGACCGACACCGGCCATAAACACCATCAGGCCGAACTCTTTCACCATGTTCAGCGCGCCCTGCGGAATGTAGCCGAAGGTCGGGTGGTTGGCACGCAGGAAGCCGAGCATGATGCCCGCCATCAGCAGACCGGCGGCGTTGCCGATGCCGAATGAGAAATTGCTGAACTGAATGGTGATCTGGCCAATCAGCAGCCCGATGATAAAGAAGGCGCAGAAGGCCAGCAGGTCGGTGACCTGGCTGTGGATTGAGATAAAGCCGATCTTCTCCGCCACGCTTTTCACCCGTCGGGCGTCGCCACTGACCTGCAGCACGTCACCTTTGTTGAGCACGATACTGTCGTCGATAGGCATTTCAATCTGACTGCGGATCACCCGGTTGAGGAAGCAGCCATGATCGGTCAGCTTCAACTGGCTCAGGCGCTTGTTTACCGCATTGCTGTTCTTGACCACGATCTCTTCGGTGACGATGCGCATGTCCAGCAGATCACGGTCGAACACTTCTTTGCCATTACGGAAGCTGGGGTCCAGTCGTGCATGGGCATCCGGGTAACCAACCAGTGAAATCTCATCGCCCACCTGCAGCACGGCGTCGCCGTCCGGGTTAGCCAAAATACCGTTGCGGCGGATACGTTCGATATAGCAGCCGGTCTGACGATAAATGCCCAGCTCACGCAGATTTTTGCCATCGGCCCAGGCCACCAACTCCGGGCCAACGCGGTAAGCGCGGATGACCGGCAGGTAAACCTTGCGTTGGCTATCGGTGTCCAGGCCGCGTTCACGGGCAATTTGCTGGGCAGAGGTGGAGAGGTCTTGATGTTGCAGCTTGGGCAGATAGCGCGCGCCGAAAATCAGGCTCACCAGGCCAATCAGGTAAGTCAGTGCGTAGCCGAGGCTCAGATGATCCTGCGCCGCCAGCAGGGCGGGACCATTGGTGATGGTATTACGCAGCGTATCGCCGGCGCCCACCAATACCGGGGTCGAGGTCATGGATCCGGCGAGCATGCCGGCGGTCAGGCCGATATCCCAATGGAACAGTTTGCCGAGGCCGATGGCGATCACCATTGCGGAACCGACCATCACCAGCGCCAGCATCAGGTAATTTTTGCCGTCGCGGAAAAATATCGAGAAAAAGTTAGGTCCGGCTTCCACACCCACACAGAAAATAAACAGCATAAAGCCGAGATTCAGCGCTTCGGTGTTAATGGCGAAGTGTTGTTGGCCGAGCAGCAGCGAAACCACCAAAACACCAATGGAATTACCGAGTTGAACGGAGCCCAGACGGACTTTACCGAGGCACAGCCCCAGTGCGAGTACCACGAACAGTAACAGGATGTAGTTACCGTTTAACAAACTAGCGACGTTTATGTTCACGTAGGATAACTTATTGTTTACCAGTAAGTGCTTGATATAGATAAATATAAGATATAAATTCAGTCAAAAAGCGACGTCATAAATAACTAACCAGCGAAAGGCGATTCGAACCATCGATCGGCGGCGTTTATTCTAGTCGCTATGGCGCGTGACAGCCAGCATAAAGCTGGATCCATGCCCTGCCGAAAGCATTTAACTCTCTTTAGGCCAAGGAAAAAGTTCAGTTCAGCATTGTCGGTTTACGGCAAGGCGTCACCGGCTTTGTGGCACGGCTGATTTTTACGGTGGTTAACGAGGTTAAAGGGGAGGGGGCATGGCGAGTGAACGGTATTGGTGGGGAATTTTAAGCTGTTTTCTGCTGTTCAGCCTGGTGTATCTCGGCCAGCAGAGTGGGGCATTTGGCAGCACGGATCATGAGCATCGGGGTGAAACCGGCCTGCTGCTGTTTGTGCTACCCGGCGTGGTCGCGAGCTACTTGTCGAGCAAAAAACGTATTCTCTGCCCGCTGTTGGGGGCGTTGTATGCACTGCCGCTGTGTCTGGTCATCCGTCATTTCTGGCTAACGCCGTCTGCCTCGGTCTGGCAGGAGCTGGCTTATGCGACCAGCGCAGTGTTCTGGTGCGTGTTCGGTGCGTTGCTGGCTCTGTTTGTGCGTAGCCTGTTGCAGGCCTACCGCCAGTGTCATCGTGGCTAACGGCAATAAAAAAGGCGCTCTAAGCGCCTTTTTGTCGTTCTGCCTGAAACTTACTGGAACAGGTTCAGGTTGTCTTTGGCATAAGCTTCGAAATCGGTGCAGCCGCCGATGTGTTTCTCATCGAGGAAAATCTGCGGTACGGTTTCTACCGGCTTGCCGACGGTTTTTTCCAGGTCGGCCTTGGTGATGCCTTCAGCGTGGATATCAACATAACGGAAGTTGAAATCGTCACGTTCTTCAGTCAGTTTTTCCGCCAACTCTTTCGCACGGACACAATAAGGACAGCCTGGGCGCCCGAAGATAACTGCAAACATGCAACACTCCTTAGATTGATATTCAATAATTTACTCGCAACTGCAATGACATTCTGTCAGTCAAAAAAGACTTAAGCTTGAGCATTACCCGCATTGATGGCGACTACTATGCCCGTTGGGTCGGCGAAAAAAAAGCAGGAATTACCTGTTACTCTGATTCATGTAACCGATTAAGCCGCCGGGGCTGTCGTCATCAATGGGAATTCACTACACTGGAGGCAGAGCTTCTGGAGAAGAAAAATATGCGTTCATTCGGTGACTTACCGCGTACGGTGCTGGTTTTGGAAGGGCTGGGGATGCTGTTGTTGGTGCTGGCCTATTTGAGCATTCACAGCCACGTCCAATTGCCGGGGTGGCTGGCTTCACAGCAGGCGGCGGTGGGGATGATTTTCCTCGGCGTGGCGCTGATGGTGCCGGCAGCGGCGTTTCTGGTTTGGCGTGTGGTGCAGGGGTTTGGCCCGTTGATGCGTGGTGGTCAGCCGCCGCAGAACGATCGGCCCAAGCCTGCAGCGAAAATAACGCCGGACGATAAAAACGACAATGAGCCGCGTGCCTGAGTCACGGCCGCCGCTGACAGGCCTGCCAGGCAGGTGTTTGCCTTTTTGGGGTGACAAGTGAAAATTGCCATTCTTTCGCGCGATGGAACGTTGTACTCATGTAAGCGTTTGGTTGAGGCGGCGGAGCAGCGCGGCCACAGCATTGAGGTTATCGATCCGCTCTCCTGCTATATGAACATCAACCCGGCGGCACCGACTATCCATTATCGCGGTCGTCAACTGGAGCGTTACGATGCGGTGATCCCGCGTATCGGCTCCGCCATCACCTTTTACGGCACCGCGGTGCTGCGCCAGTTTGAACTGCTGGGCAGCTACCCGCTGAATGAGTCGGTAGCGATCACCCGTGCACGCGACAAACTTCGTTCGCTGCAGTTGCTGGCGCGGCAGGGGATCGATCTGCCGATCACCGGGTTTGCCCATTCGCCGGACGACACCGGGGATTTGATCGAACTGGTCGGCGGCGCGCCACTGGTGGTCAAGTTGGTGGAGGGCACCCAGGGTATCGGCGTGGTGCTGGCGGAAACGCGTCAGGCGGCGGAAAGCGTGATTGATGCCTTTCGCGGCCTTAACGCCCATATTCTGGTGCAAGAATACATTCGCGAGGCACAGGGCAGCGATGTGCGCTGTCTGGTGGTTGGCGGAAAAGTGGTGGCGGCGATTGAGCGCCAGGCCAAACCCGGGGAGTTTCGTTCCAATCTGCACCGTGGCGGCACCGCCCGCAAGGTGAACATCACCGCCAAAGAGCGGGCGATTGCGGTCAAGGCCGCCATTACGCTGGGGCTGGACGTCGCCGGGGTGGATATTTTGCGTGCGGCGCGTGGTCCGCTGGTGATGGAGGTCAATGCTTCGCCGGGCCTGGAAGGGGTGGAGAGCACCACCGGGTTGGATATCGCCGGCAGGATGATCGAGTATATTGAGCAGCGCGGCAGGCCAGGTTTTAGGTTGAAATCGGGCGGATAAGTGGCTTGCAAAAAATTCGCCTTTCCGCGGCTGGAGTTGTGGCTTTTTCTCAACCATATTTACCTTAATAGCGAATTAAGCCGCATTGATCGTGGCGTAGCGGGGCAATATTCCGTAAGCTATGCGCCTTTTCGCGTTTTGAATATTGTGAGGCTGGTATTATGGATTCACTCATTGTCCCTGATTTGGCATTGTTACGACGCTGGCTGGATCAATCGGGCATTTCTTTCTTTGAGTGCGATTCCTGTCAGGCGCTGCACCTGCCGCACATGCAAAATTTCGACGGCGTATTCGATGCCAAGCTCGATCTGGTCGACAACGTGCTGCTGTTCTCTGCGCTGGCAGAGGTGAAGCCGACCGCCTTGATCCCGCTGGTGGCCGATCTCAGCCAGATCAACGCCAGTTCGCTGACCATCAAAGCCTTTGTTGATATCCAGGACGATAACCTGCCGAAGCTGGTCGTCTGCCAGTCGCTGAGCATCGCCGTTGGCGTCACGCTGGAGCAGTTCACCCACTTTATGCAGCAGGGCGAAGAGCAAATCTCGATGGTGATCCTCGAGGCGCGGGCGAACGATCTGCTGTTTATGGGTGACGAAGAAGATAACACGGCTGTGACTGACCGCCTGCCAATGCTGCACTGATCCCCACTGTACATTATGTGTGCCGCTGCTCTGGCGGCATGCTGCCGTTATTCCCTTCCGCAATAATATATTCTGCGTTTTACCCTCTGTTACCAGATATTCTTCGTCGTTTATGCCCTTAATGCCGTATCACATACAGACAAACTGCATAAAAAATCGATAAAAGCCGGTTTTAACCCCGGAGGCTGGTGCGTTCCGGCAACAGCGGTTATGCTGCTGATTCTGCTAAGGGCTTGCGATTCCCCTGGTGACCATGCGGGCTGAGCAACTGAAAAAGGCGTATGCAATCAATTGCATAGCCATTCAATCCGCGGTTGCAACGATTGCGCTCGATCAGGAAAGGTTTTGTATCCTTTCGCGATACAAGTTCAATTCTATGATTCACCCCTGTTTTGGAGGAAGTTACGGATGGTCACCCAACGTAAAAAGTGGTTATCGGGTGTTGTTGCCGGCCTGCTGATGGCCGGGTCCGTCACAGCGTCAGCCGAGGAAAAAACGCTGCACGTCTATAACTGGTCCGACTATATTGCGCCGGATACCTTAGCCAAATTCCAGAAAGAAACCGGCATTAAAGTGGTGTACGACGTCTTTGACTCCAACGAAGTGTTGGAAGGCAAGTTGATGGCGGGCAGCACCGGTTATGATCTGGTAGTACCTTCATCCAACTTCCTTGAGCGACAGTCGAAGGCCGGTATTTTTGAGCCGCTCGACAAGAGCAAAATGCCGAACTACAAAAACCTTGATCCCGAGATGCTGCAACTGGTGGCTCACAATGACAAGGACAACAAGTACGGCATTCCTTACCTGATGGTGACCACCGGCATCGGCTATAACGTCGATAAAGTGAAGGCGGTGCTGGGCAAAGATGCCCCGGTCGACAGCTGGGATCTGATCCTCAAACCGGAAAACCTCGAGAAGCTGAAGAGCTGTGGCGTTTCCTTCCTGGATGCGCCAAGTGAGGTGTATGCCACCGTGCTGCACTATCTGGGCAAAGATCCCAACAGCACCAACGCAGCGGATTACACCGGTGCGGCCAACGATCTGCTGCTCAAGCTGCGGCCGAACATCCGTTACTTCCACTCTTCCCAGTACATCAACGATCTGGCGAACGGTGACATCTGCGTAGCGATCGGCTGGTCTGGCGACGTGATGCAGGCGGCCAACCGTGCCAAAGAAGCGAAGAACGGCGTGAACGTCGCTTATGCGATCCCGAAAGAAGGGGCCCTGACTTACTTTGACATGTTCGCCATGCCGGCAGATGCCAAAAATAAGGACGCTGCCTACCAGTTCCTGAACTTCCTGATGAAACCGGACGTGATGGCAGGGATCAGCAACTATGTGTACTACGCCAACGCGGTGAAAGATTCCACTCCGCTGGTCAATGCCGAGGTGCGCGACAACCCGAACGTGTACCCACCGGCCGATCTGCGCGCCAAGCTGTTTACGCTGAACGTGCAATCGCCGAAGCTGGACCGTGTGATTACCCGCGCCTGGACTAAAGTTAAAAGCGGGAAATGATAGATAGGGGCTCAGTACGCTGAGCCCGGTATCATACCAGCAGGCGGGTGCTCCCCGCCTGCGTTGCCATTTTGGGCCATGGCAATCGCCGTGGTTTTTTGTACTGTTTGCACCGGAGAGCACCCCGATTGAACGACGCTATCCCTCGTCCTCAAGCCAAGTCGCAGAAGGTCTTCACCCCTCTGCTGGAAATCCGTAACCTCACCAAAACCTTTGATGGCCAAAACGCGGTAGAAGACGTCAGCCTGACCATCTATAAGGGCGAAATATTTGCCTTGCTGGGCCCCTCCGGCTGCGGAAAATCGACGCTATTGCGCATGCTGGCCGGCTTTGAACAGCCGACGGAAGGGCAGATTGTGCTCGATGGGCAGGATATGTCGCACGTGCCGCCTTACCAGCGGCCGATCAACATGATGTTCCAGTCCTACGCGCTGTTCCCGCACATGACAGTAGAGCAAAACATCGCCTTTGGCCTGAAGCAGGACAAAATGCCGCGCGCAGAAATCGCCGCTCGGGTGGCGGAGATGCTGTCGCTGGTGCACATGCAGGAGTTTGCCAAACGTAAACCGCATCAGCTGTCTGGTGGTCAACGCCAGCGGGTGGCACTGGCACGCAGCCTGGCCAAACGGCCAAAGCTGCTGCTGTTGGATGAGCCGATGGGCGCCCTGGATAAAAAGCTGCGTGACCGCATGCAGTTGGAAGTGACGGATATTCTTGAGCGGGTCGGTGTGACCTGTGTGATGGTTACCCACGATCAGGAAGAAGCCATGACCATGGCGGGGCGTATCGCCATCATGAACCGTGGCAAATTTGTGCAGATCGGCGAGCCAGAAGAGATCTACGAGCATCCCAACAGCCGCTTTAGCGCCGAATTTATCGGCTCGGTCAACGTGTTTGACTGCGTACTGCAAGAGCGTCATGACGATGGATTGATCCTGCAAAGCCCCGGCCTGCGCCATGCGATCAAGGTGGATTCCGATGCCTCGGTCGTGGATGGCGTGCCGATCCAGGTCGCGCTACGGCCGGAAAAAATCATGTTGTGCGAAGACGTACCGCAAGATGGCTGCAACTTTGCGGTCGGGGAGGTGGTGCATATCGCTTACCTCGGCGATCTGTCGATCTACCACGTGAAGTTGCACAGCGGTCAGATGATTAGCGCCCAATTGCAGAACGGCCACCGATTCCGCAAAGGGATGCCGACCTGGGGCGATGAAGTCCGCCTGAGCTGGGAAGCCGACAGCTGTGTCGTGTTGACGGTGTGAGTTGAGAAGGTGAGGAATAATCATTATGACAATGCTTGCTGAACGCACGCCGCCGGAACCTCCTGCCAAAGGACCCGGTCCGCTGAAAGCTTTTTTCCAACGCCTGCAGATGGCCCATGGCCGCAAGCTGGTGATTGCGATGCCGTTGCTGTGGTTGACGCTGCTGTTCTTGTTGCCGTTCCTGATTGTGTTCAAGATCAGCCTGGCGGAACTGGCGCTGGCCGTACCGCCTTACACCGACCTGATGAGTTGGGCAGACGGCAAGCTGGACATCGCGCTCAATTTCGCCAACTACCTGCAATTAACTGACGATCCGCTGTATCTGGACGCCTATCTGCAATCGCTGCAGGTGGCGGCGGTGTCGACGGTGTGTTGCCTGATCATCGGCTACCCGCTGGCCTGGGCTGTGGCACACAGCAAATCCTCAACCCGCAATATCTTGCTGTTGCTGGTGATCCTGCCGTCGTGGACCTCGTTCCTGATCCGCGTCTACGCCTGGATGGGCATCCTGAAAAACAACGGTATTCTGAATAATTTCTTGTTGTGGTTGGGGGTAATCGATCAGCCGTTGGTGATCCTGCACACCAATCTGGCGGTGTATATCGGCGTGGTGTATTCCTATCTGCCGTTTATGGTGCTGCCGATTTATACCGCGCTGACGCGGCTGGATTATTCGCTGGTAGAGGCTTCGCTGGATCTGGGCGCCAAACCGTTGAAAACCTTCTTCAGCGTGATTATGCCATTGACCCGTGGTGGCATTATTGCCGGTTCGATGCTGGTGTTTATTCCGGCGGTGGGTGAGTTCGTGATCCCCGAACTGCTGGGAGGGCCGGACAGCATTATGATCGGGCGGGTGCTGTGGCAGGAGTTCTTTAATAACCGCGACTGGCCGGTGGCCTCGGCGGTTGCTACCGTCATGTTGCTGCTGTTGATCGTGCCGATTCTCTGGTTCCACAAGCACCAGAATAAGGAAATGGGGGGGCGGGGATGAACAACTTGCCGGTAGTGCGCTCACCGTGGCGTATCGCCATTCTGGTGATAGGCTTCACCTTCTTGTACGCACCGATGTTGATGTTGGTGATCTACTCGTTCAACAGCTCCAAACTGGTGACGGTGTGGGCCGGTTGGTCGACGCGCTGGTATACCGCGCTGTTCCATGATTCGGCGATGATCAGTGCCGTCGGGCTCAGCCTGACCATTGCGGCCGCCTCAGCGACTGCCGCGGTGGTGTTGGGGGCGATTGCGGCGATGGTGATGGTGCGCTTTGGGCGTTTCCGGGGGTCAACCGGTTTTGCCTTTATGCTGACCGCTCCACTGGTTATGCCGGACGTGATCACCGGCCTGTCGCTGCTGCTGCTGTTTGTGGCGATGGGGCACACCTTTGGCTGGCCGTCGGAACGCGGCATGTTCACCATCTGGCTGGCGCACGTCACCTTCTGTACTGCCTATGTTTCGGTGGTGATCAGTTCGCGTCTGCGTGAGTTGGATCGCTCGATCGAAGAGGCGGCGATGGATCTGGGCGCCACGCCGTTGAAAGTGTTCTTTGTGATCACTTTGCCGATGATTGCCCCGGCGCTGATCGCCGGCTGGATGTTGGCGTTTACCTTGTCGCTGGACGATCTGGTGATTGCCAGCTTTGTCGCCGGACCGGGGGCGACCACCTTGCCGATGTTGGTGTTCTCCAGCGTGCGCATGGGGGTTAATCCGGAAATCAACGCCCTGGCGAGTTTGATCTTGCTGGTGGTCGGCGTTATCGGCCTGATTGCATGGTGGTTTATGGCGCGCTCGGAAAAACAGCGATCGCGCGAATTACAAAAGGCTGCCCGTAGCTGAGTCTGATTAAACCTGCTATTTTTGCAATTATTGGTATTGCAATTGATTACCTGACTTTATATATCTCGTTTGAATATACCCTATAGCTTTCGAGTTACAGCTAGGCGGCCAGCTCGCTCATCCCCAGGCGCTTACTTAAGTAAGTAACTGGGGTGAGCTAGCGCAGGTAACAACGCTGTAACTTGAAAGATGACGGGTATAGGAGGCGTTTCGTTGCGGAACATGGACATGTCAAACATGCTGAATAGCAGGCAGGGAATGAGAACGACTTCAGATGCGCCAGTGCCGGTGATGGTGGCCGGAACGGCGATGGTGGCGATCAAGTGCATCAGCGTGCTGTTGCTGTTGGGCGAGCTGGGCGTCGATGGCGCTCAGGAGTTTGTCAGCACCAGTGCGCAGGCCTGGGATTCCACCCTGATATTTTTGGCCGGTCTGGTACTGCTGTGCCTGCAAATTAGCTGCGGTTTCGCGGTGATGCGCGGTCGCAACTGGGGCCGTTGGGTCTATGTGGCCTGCCAGTGTCTGGTGGTTGGTTATCTGCTGTTGGCGACTATTGGCAGCTTTCTGCCGGAGGTGTTTACTGTCGAAGGTGAAACCAGCGGCCAAATTCTGCACGTGCTGATCCTGCAAAAAATCCCGGACGTCGTCATTCTGGCGTTAATGTTTGTTCCCGCCACCAGCCGCCGTTATTTCGCCGCGCGCAATTGAGATTTTAACGGCGTAGAGTGATAAACTCTGCGCCCTTAATTATTCACCCCGAACTCAGGGTTATCTTCATGCATTGCGCTTTGTATACGGCGGGCACCTGCCGTTCCTGTCAGTGGCTGGAAAAGCCTTACCCGCAGCAACTGACGGACAAACAGCATCATCTGCAATCACTGCTGGCCGACCGTGACGTCGCACAGTGGCTGGAACCGATCGCCGGTGAGCAGAGCGCATTTCGCAATAAAGCCAAAATGGTGGTCAGCGGCAGCGTAGAGCGTCCGCTACTTGGCATGCTGCATCGCGACGGTACGCCGGTGGATCTGAGTGCCTGCCCGCTGTATCCGGCCAGTTTTGCGCCGATGTTCGATGTGTTGAAAAGCTTTATCGCCCGCGCCGGTCTGACGCCCTACAACGTGGCGCGTAAACGCGGTGAACTGAA
This sequence comes from Serratia myotis, assembly GCF_027474885.1. Classification (NCBI taxonomy): domain Bacteria; kingdom Pseudomonadati; phylum Pseudomonadota; class Gammaproteobacteria; order Enterobacterales; family Yersiniaceae; genus Serratia; species Serratia myotis. The sequence goes on from NZ_CP099707.1 coordinate 1,770,485, forward strand.
GTACCTACTGCTGACTGAAAGTACCCACAGCGGTGGCGTAATGCTGCGTTTTGTACTGCGTTCCGATAGCAAACTTGCGCAACTACGCGCAGCGCTGCCGTGGCTGCAACAGCAGTTGCCGCAGCTCAGGGTGATCTCCGCTAATATTCAGCCGGTGCATATGGCGATTATGGAAGGGGAACGGGAGATCCCGCTGACCGGGCAGCAGGCCCTGGAAGAGCGGTTTAATCAGGTGCCGCTGTACATCCGCCCGCAAAGCTTCTTTCAGACCAATCCGCAGGTGGCCGCCGAACTTTACTCCACCGCTCGCGACTGGGTACGGGCGCTGGCTATCGACAGCATGTGGGACCTGTTCTGCGGTGTGGGTGGGTTTGGCCTGCATTGTGCCCAGCCGGAAACACGGCTGACCGGCATTGAGATCAGTGCCGAGGCGATTGCCTGTGCGCGCCAGTCGGCGGAAACCCTGGGTTTGCAACACGTCGATTTTAAGGCGCTGGATTCTACTCAGTTCGCTACGGCCGAAGGGAGCGTGCCGCAACTGGTGCTGGTCAATCCGCCGCGCCGCGGTATTGGCAAGGCGCTGTGCGACTATCTGAACCAGATGGCACCAAGCTATATTCTGTATTCGAGTTGCAACGCCGAGAGCATGGCGAAAGACATTGAGATGTTGCCGGATTACCGCATCGAGCGCGTGCAGCTGTTTGATATGTTCCCGCACACCGCCCATTACGAAGTGCTGACGCTGCTGGTTCGGCAGTAATCGTAGATTGAGGTTATACTGAGCCCAATAGCGAGGGGATAACATGAAACAGCACAAGCCACAGAGACAACCCGGTAAACTGTCGTCAGAGCGCATTGCGCGTGCCGTTGCCACTTCCACGGCCATTGAAACCGGGCAGGCGTCAGCCCAGTTGGCGGCTACATTGGCCGAAAAGCGTGAAAAATACGCTTATTTACACCTGGCTCTTTAGCCACCTGTCAGCGCCTGTCTAACCCAATCCTGCATCGGCCGATAATCCATCAACATCCCATGATGAATAGCGGCGATATACTGCGGTCGGTTGTTTTCCCAACTGCCATAATCCAGGGGTTCAAACCCCGCCTGAACCGCCATCACGTCCGATAATAAACGCGCCAGCCGACCATTTCCCTCGCGAAAAGGATGGATCAGAATCAGCTCAATATGGGTAATGGCGATGGTTTCAATTAACAGGGTTTCATCCATGGTAGTGCAGGGCGTGGCATCCCACGCCCTGCACAGCGCTTACTGTGGGAACCACTTGTCGTTAATGGCTTTGTAGGTGCCGTCGGCCTTGATGGCGTCCAGCGCGCTATTAAGCTTGGTCAGCAGCGCCTGATTGTCTGGTCGTACCGCAATGCCCAGTCCGGTACCGAAGTATTGTGCATCGGTAACATGCTCGCCGACCGGGGCCAACTGAGGGTTGTTCTTCAGCCACTCATTCACCACGGCAGTGTCACCGAAGACCCCGTCAATGCGGCCATTTTTCAGTTCGAGAATGGCGTTCTGATAGCTGTCGTAAGAAACGGTGTTAATCTCCGGATGCTTGTCCTGCATGTATTTTTGGTGAGTGGTGCCGTTCTCCATGCCGATCTTTTTCCCTTTCAGATCCGCCAGCGAGCTGAACTTACCTTTCTCGGCAATCACAATCGCCGAGTTGGCGTAATAGGGCTGGGTGAAGGAAACTTGCTTGCTGCGCTCGGGCGTGATGTCCATTCCGGAAATCACGGCATCGTATTTCTTGAATTTCAGCGCGGCTATCAGGCTGTCGAAGGCCTGGTTGGTGAAGGTGCATTCGGCCTTCATTTGTTTGCACAATGCGTTGGCCAGATCGATATCGAAGCCCACGATCTTGTTATTGGCATCCAGCGACTCGAACGGCGGATAGGTGGCGGAAGAGGCGAAGCGAATGGTCTCGGCTGCGCTGGCGTTGAAGGCGATGCCCGCTAATACCGTGGCGGCCAGTAATAGTTTTTTCATGCTTAAAACTCCTGTCTGCAAGTCTGCGTGTTTTTATCTCGTCACCGCTTGATTTTACTGACAATAACCCAGATGTTTTGGCGGCTGTTGCTCGGTGTTAACCCTGCCATTTAATGAATTAATATGCAATATAAATGATTAAAAATTTGCATTGGGTATAAAAAAGCCCCGCGCGAGGGCAGGGCTTTGAGAGCGTGGGTCAACTCACTCAGTTGCGGCGTTCGAAAGCCAGTGCCCGGCGTTCCACCAGACGCATCAGCAGCGTCAGCAGGCCGTTGACGCACAGATACACCAGCCCGGCGGCACCAAACACCATCACGTCGTAGGTACGGCCATACATCAGTTGGCTGTAGCCCATCACTTCCATCAGAGTGATGGTGTAGGCCAGAGAGGTACTTTTGAACACCAGCACCACTTCGTTGGAGTAAGACGACAGCGCACGCTTAAAGGCGAACGGCAACAGGATACGCAACGACTGTGCGCGTGACATGCCGAGCGCTTCGCACGATTGCCACTGACCGGCCGGGATAGCCCGCACGGCACCGTAGAACAGTTGGGTGGTGTAGGCTGCACTGTTTAGCGCCAATGCGATCATTGCACACAGCCACGGCTGCGACAGCAAATCCCACAGCCACGGATATTCGCGGATCGCCGGGAACTGGCCGGGGCCGTAGTAGATCAGGAAGATCTGCACCAGCAGCGGCGTACCGGTGAACAGGGTGATGTAGATTTTCACCAACGGCGTCAGGATCGGCGTTTTCAGCGTCAGGATCACCGTCAGCACCAGTGACAGCACCAGCGCCACGATCAGGGCGGTAATGGTCAGCGTCAGGCTGGTGTGCAGCCCTTTGAGAATTTCAGGCAAGAACTCAAACATCAGGATGGCCCCCGCTCAAAACGCGTGGTGCGCAGTTCGATGCGTTTAATGATGTACTGGCTGAACAGGGTGACCACCAGATAAATCGCCGCCGCAATCACGTACCAGGTAAAAGGCTCCTGGGTGCGGGTAGCGATGCTTTTGGTTTGCAGCATCAGATCGTTAACGCTGATCAGTGACACCAGCGCGGTATCCTTCAGCAACACCAGCCACTGGTTACCCAGGCCGGGTAGGGCATGACGCCACATCTGCGGCATGATCAGGCGAAAGAAAATCGCCGTGGTGCTCATCCCCAACGCCTGACCGGATTCCCACTGTCCCTGCGGTACGGCCTTCAGCGCGCCACGCAGCGTTTGCGAGGCATAGGCAGAATAGAGCAGGGCGAGGGCAATTACGCCGCACAGGAACGGGCTGACTTCGAAGTTATCAATCGCCAGTTGGACCGGCAGTTGGAACAGGCCAAGGTTCAGGGTGAAGCCATCGGACAGCATCAACAACAGCTGCGATGAGCCGAAATAGATGAACAGCACCACCAGAATTTCCGGCAGGCCACGCAGCAGGGTGACCCAGGCGGTGCCGAGCCAGCTAACCACTTTCCAGCGCGATGACTCCCAGACGGCAAACAGCATCGCCAGGATCAGCCCAAGGATAAGGGCGCAAACGGCAAGGCCGACGGTCATCCCGGCGGCGCTTGCTAAAGGTTGAATTTCATTCATCGGAGTTGATTACTGCTGGAACCATTTTTTGTAGATGGTTTGGTAAGTCCCATCCTGTTTGATCTTGTCCAGAGCGGCGTTGAACTTGCCCTGCAGATCGGTATTTTTCTGGCGAACGGCAATGCCCAACCCGGTACCGAAGTAGTCTTTATCGGTCACCTTATCGCCTACGGCGGACAGTGCCGCATTTTGTTTCAGCCATTCGTTGACCACCGCAGTGTCACCGAACACCGCATCAACGCGGCCATTTTTCAGATCCAGAATGGCGTTCTGATAGCTGTCATAAGGCACGGTGGTGATTTCCGGGTGCTTGTCGGTCAGGTATTTCTGATGGGTGGTGCCGTTCTGCACGCCCACTTTCTTGCCTTTCAGCGCAGCGACATCAGCCACTTTGCCTTTCTGGGCAACAAACAGGGCGGAGTTGTCGTAATACGGCTTGGTAAACAGCACCTGTTTTTCACGCTCAGGCGTGATGTCCATACCGGCCATCACCGCGTCGAAACGCTTGAACTTCAGGCTTGGGATCAGGCTGTCAAAGGCCTGATTGGTGAAAGTGCACTCGGCCTGGATCTCTTTACACAGCGCGTTGGCCAGATCGACATCAAAGCCCTGGATCTTGTTGCTGGCGTCAATAAATTCAAATGGAGGATAAGAAGCTTCGGTAGCGAAACGGATAGTTTCGGCTGCGGAGGCGGAAACGCTGATGCCAGCCAGAACGGCGGCGATTATTAGTTTTTTCATCGCAAACTCCCCAAATTACAGCAAGTAGAATTGTTAGTGTGATAAGTAATTGGCAAACTCGGTGGTCTGTGGATGCTTGAAGTGACTGGCATCGCCCTGTTCCACAACGTGGCCGTTTTCCATGTACACCACGCGGCTGGCGGTTTTGCGCGCCACTTCCACTTCGTGGGTCACGATCACCTGGGTGATGCCGGTGCCGGCCAACTCGCGAATGATGCTGACGATTTGGGCGGTAATTTCAGGATCCAGCGCGGCGGTCGGTTCATCAAACAGCAACACCTGCGGTTCCATCATCAGCGCGCGGGCAATGGCCACGCGTTGTTGCTGGCCACCGGAAAGGTGCAGTGGGAAACGATCGGCAAAGTCGGTCAGGCGCAGGCGCTTCAGCAGCTTGTCGGCACGCTCCATCGCCTGAGCCTTGGTCAGGCCCAGTACGCGACACGGTGCTTCGATCAGGTTTTGCACCACTGTGAGGTGAGGCCAGAGGTTGTATTGCTGGAAGACCATGCCGACATTCTGACGCAGCTCGCGAATGGCTTTTTCGCCCGGAGCCTGTTTGAAGTCGAATTGATTACCGGCAATCTGCAATTGGCCTGAACGTGGCATTTCCAGCAGATTTAACACCCGTAGCAATGAGCTTTTCCCCGCGCCGCTAGGACCCAGCAGCACTAAGGTTTCCCCTGCTGGGCAATCCAGCGTGATGTCAAACAGCGCCTGATGTGCGCCGTAATAGCAGTTGATACCGTTAAGTTGAATGCTCATGCGCCAAAATTGAATAGATATTGATGCCGCGAATGTTAACTTCCACAGAATACTTATGCAATCTTTGTGCGTTAAAATTTATTACTGCGCGGCAGAATAGTAAAAGGATAGCACAAGATACCGCGACTCAGGTTCGAAGGGGGGATTTGTCGTGCATGCTGTGAGGTAGGTAGCGAAATTTCTTAAAGTGAACAAATGTTGAGCGCAATCAGGGCATTTTTCTAACCACCGGCACCGTGGGGCACCGGTGGTTGAGTTGGCTTACTGGTTTTCCAACACCTGGCGCAGCGTACCGCTGGCGGCGTGTGGCGGCACGTTCAGATAGCGGATGTCGTCGACCACCCAACAGGTGCCCTCACGTACCATCAACACTTCATCCTGCCAGTTGACCGCGCTGCCGCCGTCTTTCTGGTAGCTGAGCTGAACGCGCAGCGGGATATTTTTGGCATCGGTATTAGGAATGGTCGACGCGCTGGCGACGGTTGCGCTGGTCGGCCCCTGAGCATTGCCGGTGAACAGATCGCCAGTGATCTGATGCTTGCCCGGGTTCTGGTTGGCCGTCACCAGGTCCTGGTACAGCACTTTACTCAGGTAAGGTTGCAGTTGCGCCAGACGGTTGCTGTCCGGCAGGGTGGTGCCGGTACCCTGTTGCAGACGCAGATCGTAAAATTTCTGTGCGACCGTATCCGGGCCACCTTCCACACAACCGCCGGTACGGGTGCCGATATCCTTGAATGCCGGTTCAACGGTGGTGCAGGCACTCAGTAACAGCGCTAAGGGAAAAACTGCTGCAATCGTTTTTGTTTTCATCTCATTACCTTATGTGAAAGTCTCTACCATGAAGACCACTAGCCTACAGTATAAATGCGATTTCGGGCCTTGCATTCGTACTGCGTGCCATTTCATAACAGAACATAATGGCAAATCAATGGTCAGATAAATGAGATGAATCAATCAAGCAAGGAGTTTTGATGCAGCTTTCAACCACCCCGACCCTGGAAGGGTTTACCATTACCGAGTACTGCGGCGTTGTCACCGGCGAGGCCATTTTGGGCGCCAATATTTTTCGCGATTTCTTCGCCGGCGTACGTGACATCGTGGGTGGCCGTTCCGGCGCTTACGAGAAAGAGCTGCGCAAAGCACGCCTGATCGCTTTCCAGGAACTGGAAGAGCAGGCACAAGAATTGGGGGCCAATGCGGTGGTCGGCATTGATATTGATTACGAAACCGTGGGCAAAGACAGCAGCATGCTGATGGTGACCGTCAGCGGCACCGCGGTAAAAGTCAGCCGTTAATCCCTCCTCTCACGCCCCGGCAGCCGCCGGGGCGTCATATCTTTATTCCACCTTCCGTGGTTCAATTTTTAAGGGGCGGTGTTCCTGCGGCCTGGCTGCGGGGGCCGGGCGATGCTCTGTCCGCACCTGTTGCTGATGGAACGGGTTCCGCGGGGTATCCGACCGTTGCTGTATCGGCTGCGGGCGGGAAACCGGGGCTACGGGTGTGCTACGAACTACCGGTTTAGTGGCCGGTGGGCGAGTGACTTGCTGTACGGCATGAGGCGCGGTTATGCGCTGTTCCGGTTGGCGCATTGGCCGGTTTTCTGCTTGATGAACCGGTGGGGTGCGTATCGGCTGCGGTTGCCGTGCTTCAGCGGGGGCCGTGTGTTTGAACGTCGGTACGCTCATCGGCGACTGAGTATGGGCCGAAGGTGTCAGTACATGGGGCGCAGCGGTGGCTCCCGTGCGCGTAAAGTTCGGTGTCGTCATTGGCTGATGCATATTGGCCACGGGTGTCTGAGGGGCAAAGTGAGGCTGCTGCATTGTGGCCAGGTTCGGTGCCGGGTGGGTCGTTGGCGCAGCGAAACGCGGCGCCTGAACCACCGGCGTGTTGCGGTAGTTATTCACGGTGTTGCTACGGTTCACATTATTAAATTGATTGATATTGGTGACGCGGTTAATCACCGTGGTGGAATGCGAAATATAGGGGGCATTGTTGTAGACAACCGGTTGACGCCGATTATTCCAGTGCACATCCCAGCTATGCCAGTCGTCATGATGATTCTGATTAATCAATGCCCCAACCACGATACCTACGCCAAAGCTGATCACGCCGGTTGCCAGCATATCGCCGCTGCTGTAGCCGGGAGCACTTTGATAGTGGTAGCTCGGATAGGCGGGTACCGGTTCGCCATAGGCCACCCAGGGATCGTAACGCGGTACGTAAACCACATCCGGCTGGCTGGGCTCAATCACAATGGTTTGCGCTGGTGCGACGACCACACTTTGCGGGTAGGGCTGTTGCTCAACATATTGCGTGGCCGGGGTGACGATCACCCTTTGCTGCGGCGAGGTTTTTAGCGTGCCTTTGGCGGTGGCGCGTTGACGCATCACCTGAATAGCGTTCATCACGTCGCTGGGATCGTTGAGATAAGCATCACCCAGCGCGGTGGTCCAGGGGATATTTTTCGCCATCTGATCCAGCACGTCAGGGAATTGTACCAGCCCGCGCACGCTGGGGTCCCAGGGCTGAGCACCCGCAGCGTTGGCAAGCGCAGTCGGTTGCAGGCCGCGGTTTTGTGCCAGCCAGTTATCCGCCGCGCTGACTTGATCGGGATAACCGGCCCCCGCCAACACCTGCGCTAACAATTTGTCAGGAAAAAGCGCCACCGGGCTGACCAACTGGTACAGTTGATCGGCGCTCAACGGCGTATAGGCCGGTGCCGCCACGGGAGATGCGGCGGCCGCCGGAGATGTGGCTGCAGGCGGCGTGGCCCCCATGGCGTTGGCCACTGTTTTTTGGTCACAGCCGCTGAGCGGCAGCATGGCGACGCAGATCAGCCAGGCGAGACTGTTTGGCTTGAACATGGGTGACTCACTTTTATCAGCGCAGGTAATAATATGAGGCTACCATCTGCCAGAGAGTCCGCCAGCTCAGCGCAACACTCACTTGCACATCTGGCATCTCTGTCATCATTAATTGAATAACTTGATTATTGGATACAGATTAATCAATCCGGATTACAAATTGGGCAACCTAAATCGCAGGAGGGAATCGTGAAAATTTGGCCAGGGATATTTGCCGCCGCGCTGCTCGCAGGCTGCCAAAGCGTGCCGCAGGACACCATTGTCGATCATGGCGGCTATCAGCTTGAAACCCTGCATCAGGCGCAGGGCGCAGACCAACGCATTCGTTTTTTGGTGATGCATTACACCGCCGAAGATTTCCACTCCTCATTGAAAACCCTGACGGATGAACACGTCAGCGCGCATTATCTGTTACCGGCGCACCCGCCACTGGCGCAGGGCAAACCGGTGGCTTTCCAACTGGTGCCGGAAGCATTGCGCGCATGGCATGCCGGGGCCAGCAGCTGGCGCGGCAGAACCAACCTGAATGACACCTCGATTGGTATCGAAATCGTTAATCGCGGGTTCAACCGTACCCTGCTGTTTACCCACTGGCAGCCGTATACGCCACAGCAAATTGCCCTGTTGATCCCGCTGAGCCAAGATATTATCCAACGTTATGGTATTCAGCCGACGGACGTAGTCGGGCACAGCGATATTGCGCCGCAGCGCAAGCAGGATCCCGGCCCGTTATTCCCCTGGCAGCAACTGGCGCAGGCGGGGATAGGCGCCTGGCCGGATGAGGCGCAGGTGCAGAAACTCTTGGCCGGGCGGGATAAGCATGCCGAAGTGCCGCTGGCGCCGTTGATGGCAAAGCTGGCGAGTTACGGTTACGGGATTGATGCGCAGTGGGATGTCCGGCAGCAGAAAAACGTGCTGGCGGCGTTTCAGATGCATTTCCGGCCCAGCGATTATCGCGGTGAGCCGGATGCCGAGAGTGAGGCTATTGTCGACGCGCTGCTGCTGAAGTACGGTGCAGCCCGTTAATTACAGGCCGTGCAGTTTACCGTGATCTTTCAGCCAGCGGGCGGTGCGGGAAATGCCTTCGTCCAGCGAAATAATCGGTCGGTAGTCCAGCTCTTGCTGGGCGCGGGTAGTGTCCAGCGTCAGATCAAAATTGAGCTTGGCGACGCCATAGTGGGTCAGCACCGGCTCTTTTTCACTTTTGCTGCCGAGCTTTTCCATGCCGCGCGCCATCATGTCGAGCATCGGGTAGGGGACCGAACGGATCCGGCACTTCATGCCCAGTTCGTCGATCAACTGCTGCACCACGCTATGTAACTGACGCGGTTGCTGGTTGGTGATGTTATAGGCGCGGCCTGATGGGGTATTTTCTTTCTGGGTTGCCAGCCACATGGCGTGCACGGCGTTTTCCAGATAGGTCATGTCCACCAGCGCAGCACCGCCGCGTGGCAGCAGCAGGTTGCCGTAGCGTTTGATCATCTGCAGCAAACGCGGCAGCATCACCTTGTCGTGCGGTCCGAATAACCCCTGAGGACGCAGGATGGTGAAGTGAGTCTGCGGGTTGGACAGCGCCAACTGCTGGATCACGTGTTCACCGGCGGCCTTGCTGCGTGCAAACTCATTGGCATAGCGCGCAGGGCGGAAGTCTTCGGTAACGTTGCGATGGTGATGATAGTCGAAGTAAACCGCCGGCGAAGAGATATGGATAAACTGCGCAACACCGTAAGCCGCTGCCCATTCGCCCAGGCGACGGGTCGCGCGCACGTTGGCCAGTTCAAACGCCTCTTCGGTACCCCAGGGGGAGGTGAAACTGGAGCAGTGCCACAGCACGTCCACATCGGCCAGCATGGCTTTGGCCTGCGATGAGATCAGGTTGGTAAGATCGGCATGAATGAATTCCGCACCCATTTTTTCCAGCAGGCTGCCCATGGCCTGGTTGCGACCGGTCGCGCGCACTTTTATGCCCTGACGGCGCAGATATTCAACGGCGTTACGGCCTAACCCACTGGTTGCACCGGTGACCAATACCTTCATAACGAACTCTATTCTCACCAAAAATCAGAATGCTGACGGCCTTCAGCGGCACAACAGCAAATAAGATGCCATTCTTCCGTTATTTCGTGCTCTATGCAATCGGAAAGGGCCTAAGCACAGCAGTAAACTGTGCGGTTGATCGACAAATAAGCGCTATACCCGTCATCTTGCAAGCCGCAGCGTTGTTAGCTGCAACTTGAAAGCTATAGGATAGGGTTAAGGATGATTGCGCGGGTGCTCTTCGGCCAGTTTGGCAATACGGCGTGCCATACCGCGAAAAATAAACAGATGAGCGGGCATCATGGCGAACCAATACAGTAGCCCACTGAAACCGGCGGGGTGCCACCAGGCACGAACGTCGAGGGTACGGTGGTCGCCGTGATCCTTGATGGTAAAGCTCAGGCGGCCCAGCCCGGGGGCTTTCATACCAAACAGTAACGCCAACTGGCGCTGCGGCTTGAGCGTGATGACCTTCCAGCCGTCGACCACGTCGCCAATCTCCAGCGAGTCGCGCGGTGGACGGCCATAAACCACACGATTGCCGATCATATCGTCCATACGGGCGCGGATTTGCCACAGAATATTGGCGTAAAAATACCCCTCTTTACCGCCCAGTTGCTGCACGGTATGCCACAGCGCCTGGCTGGATGCCTGAGTTTCTATCGAACAGCCGGCCTGTTTGGGATAAAAACCGTAGCCCGGCCGCCAGCGTGCTCGCGCTTCCGGATCGTAGCCCCAGTCGGCGGAATCGACGACTTCCGCTTCGCGTTGCAGAGTGGCCGTCACCGCCTGATCGAAGGTTTGCAGATCCTGCGGTATCAACGCCTGCAGCGGTTTACCGTCGGCGGGCAGATCGTGGTTCAACCCCTGGATCAGTGCGCTGGCGATGGAAGTGGGTACCGAAGTGATCATGCTGATAAACCATACCGAGATAAAGCGGGTGGGCAGCGGGATCGGGATCAGCCAGCGTTTCTTGCCGCTGATGGCGATGAAGCGTTCAAACATGGTCTGGTAGCTGATGTACTCGGGGCCGGCGACGTCAAAAATGCGGTTTTCTTCTGCCGGATGCGCCAGCAGATCGGCCAGATACACCAGCAGGTTTTCCAGCGCCACCGGGGAAGATTTGGATCGTACCCAGCGCGGCGGCGTTAGCACTGGCAGGTTGTAGACCATATCGCGCATGATTTCGAACGCGGCCGAGCCGGGGCCGACAATGATGCTGGCGCGTAGTTCGGTAACCGGGACGCCACTCTGGCGAAGGATCTCACCGGTCAGCTTACGTGCCACCAGGTGCGGCGAGCTGTCGCCCTCGGGTTGCAGTGCGCCAAGAAAAATTACCTGTTTGACGCTGGAACTGCGCAGCGCATCGCGCAGGTTCTCCGCGGCCTGGCGTTCTTTTTCAATAAAATCATCGCCGTCGCCCATGCCGTGGATCAGATAATAAACGGCGTCGATCTCCCACAGCGCGGCGGCCAGGGTTTCTGGCCGATAAACATCGACATATTGACAGTTAACCTGCGGCCAGTGCTGTTCCTGCAGCCATTCGATGCGTCGTGCGGCGGCGGTAATGCTGTGTCCCTGTTCGATCAGGTGGGGGATCAGGTTTTGGCCGATATAGCCGCTGGCCCCAAGAACCAGTACGCGTTGAGCTGTCATTAGCGCCGCCTTTGCGGTGAAAGTCTGTTTAGCATAGACACAGGATGCCAAACTCGTGGTTTAAATGCACTTTTTGTGTGGTTATGCGGGCATTGCATCCGCTGACGGGCGGCGTCACACTACGCACCGTTTGTCTGTACTAAGCCGGAAGCTATGAAACTCAATGCCGTTTGTTATGCCCTGTTGGGACTGGCGCTGATTGCCAGTTTGTTTTTCCTGCATCCGATCTGGATGTGGTGGTTGTTGGCTAACCTGCTGACGCTGTTGGTGTACGGTGCGGATAAGTTTGCGGCGCGCAAAGACTGGCGACGGGTACCGGAAAGCACGCTGCTGGTGTTCGGGCTGGTGGGCGGGTGGGTCGGGGCGATAGCCGCGCAGCAGCTGTTTCGCCATAAAACCCAGAAACAGCCGTTCAAAAGCTGGTTTATCGTCAGCGTGGTGCTGAATGTGCTTGCGACGCTGGCGATTTGGTACTGGGTTTACGGCCGCTGGATACTCTGATTCACAGCAATAACGGCAGGGTAGCGCTTGCTGTTTCCTGCACGGCCTGGCCGTAAGCAGGGTCAAACTTGGCCAGTTCGGCCACCATAAACTCCACCAGCAACATCGCGCCGACCTTGGCAGGCAGTGCGCCCGCGTTCAGCGGACCTTCCGGTTTGGCCGCCACCAGCAGCACATCCGCCAGTTTGGCCAGCGGGCTGCGCTGGGTGTTGCTGACGGCGATGATCCGTGCGCCGCGTTGTTTGGCCAGGGTCACTGCATGCAACACGTCTTTGGTCGATCCTGAGCTGGAGATGACGATCAGCAGGTCTTGCTTTCCCAGCGAAGCTGCGTTCATCGCTGCCCGGTGCATATCACTGAACAACAGCGCCGGTTTGCCCACTCGCAACAGCTTGTAGTGCAGGAAATCCCCGATAATCGCACTGGCGGCGACGCCATAAATCTGCACCGAAGCGCTCTGGTGCAGGCTTTCTGCCGCCTGCCGCAGGGCCTGATGGTCCAGCAACGCGCCGGTATCCCGCAATGCCTGCACGCTTTCCTCCACCAGATCCTCCGTGGGGCTCTGGCGCGTGGTCGCCTCAGGCTGGTTTTGTTGCAGGCTCAGCGCCAGCGCCATTTTAAACTCGGTATAGCCTTTGCAGCCCAGATGACGGCAAAGCCGGGTCACGCTGGCTTCGCTGGTGCCGCTCTCGCGGGCCAGTTCGGTGATGGTAAAGTAGACGGCCCTGGATGGCTCCTCGATCACATAGCTACCGAGTTTTTGCAGCGTGGGGCTGTAACTCGTCAGATCCTGCCGCAGCCGCAATAATAAATTTCCAGTATTCATCACGTTACCTTTCTGATTATTCCTCTTTCTATTGTGGCGGAAAGTCGCCGCCGCCCGCCAGCGAAATCGACGTATTGTGAAGCCGATCATCGTTATGATTAAAATTTTCAACATTTATATTTATTTGTGGTAAAAATTTTCATCATAAAAAATGATAATGAGGAAAATTTATGTCAACAGCAGGGGAATCAAGGTCCGGCAGCTGGTTTGAAAAAGCCCAGCGGTTCGGAAAGTCGTTTATGTTGCCGATCGCCGTGTTGCCAGCCGCTGGCTTGCTGCTGGGGATCGGTGGGGCGTTGTCCAATCCCAATACTCTGGAGGCCTATCCCTTCCTCAACGTCGGTTGGCTGCAAGGGGTGTTTACCGTGATGGCCAGCGCCGGTTCTATCGTGTTTGCCAACCTGGCGGTGTTGTTCTCCGTGGGTGTGGCCGTGGGCCTGGCCAAAGGTGATAAGGGGACGGCGGGGCTGGCATCGTTGATTGCCTACCTGGTGATGAATGCCACCATCAATGCCTTACTCAAAATCAACGGTTCTCTGGCCGCTGAAAATCCGGGTGCGGTGGGGCAAGGCGTCATTATGGGCATCCAAACGCTGGAGACCGGGGTATTCGGCGGGGTGATCATTGGCCTGGTGACCGGGTATCTGCACGATCGCTACAACAAAATTGCGCTGCCGCAGTTCCTGGGTTTTTTCGGCGGTTCCCGTTTCGTCCCTATTATCTGCTCCCTGGCGGCCATGGGCGTGGGAGCCCTGATGACCGTTATCTGGCCCCACTTCCAGCAGGTGATCTTTGGCCTGGGCGGGCTGGTGGATGCCAGTGGTTATTTGGGCACCTTTATCTATGGTTTTGTGCTGCGCATGCTGGGGCCATTTGGCCTGCACCATATTTTTTATCTGCCGTTCTGGACCACGGCACTGGGCGGCAGCGAAGTGATCAACGGCCAGTTGGTGGAAGGGACACAGCGTATTTTCTTCGCTCAGCTCGCCGATCCACATACCCAGCAGTTTTACATCGGGACTGCGCGTTTTATGTCTGGCCGCTTTATCACCATGATGTTTGGTCTGGTAGGGGCCTGTCTGGCGATGTACCAGACCGCCCGTCCGGAGAACCGCAAACGCGTCGGCGGTTTGTTATTGTCGGCGGCGTTGACCTCGTTCCTCACCGGCATTACCGAGCCGATTGAGTTCTCGTTCCTGTTTGTCGCCCCGGCGCTGTACGTGGTCCATGCCCTGTTTGATGGCCTGGCGTTCATGCTTGCCCACATTCTGCATATCACTATCGGCCAGACGTTCTCCGGCGGCTTTATTGATTTCATGCTGTTTGGCGTATTGCAGGGCGAGGCCAAGACCCACTGGATGTATGTGCCGCTGGTCGGCGTTCCCTGGTTTTTTCTGTACTACTTCACCTTCCGCTTCCTGATTGTTCGTTTCAATTTCAAAACGCCGGGGCGCGGCGAAGAACTGCCGGCCGAAGTGGCACTGGAGGGTACCGCGCGATCGCAGCAGGTGCTGGCGGCGCTGGGTGGCAAAGACAACATTGTCGAGTTGGACTGCTGCGCCACCCGTTTGCGCATTACGGTGAAGCAGAGCCGGTTGCTGGATGAAGCCGGGCTGAAAGCCAGCGGGGCACGTGCGGTGATCATTCGCGGCAATGGGGTGCAGGTCATTTACGGTCCGCACGTCACCATCATTAAAAATGAAGTCGAGGAGTTATTGGATTTATGACGCTTTCTATTTTGCAGCAGATTAAGGGACGGTTGGTGGTTTCCTGTCAGGCATTGGATGATGAGCCGCTGCACAGTGATTTTATCATGTCGCGTATGGCGGTTGCTGCGCAGCAAGGCGGGGCGGCAGCGATCCGGGCCAACAGCGTAGAGGATGTCAAAGCCATCATGCAGGCGGTGACACTGCCGGTGATTGGTATCATCAAGCGTGATTATGTCGGCAGTCAGGTGTACATCACGCCCACTTTGCAAGAAATTGATGAGCTGATGACGGCGGGGCCGCAGATGATCGCCCTGGATGCGACCTTGCATCCTCGACCTGGCACCCTGGCGTTGGCGGCGTTGGTTGCTGCCGTGCGTGAGCGATATCCCGACGTGTTGTTGATGGCGGACATCGCCACGCTGGAAGAGGCCATCCATGCCGATCGTCTGGGGTTCGACTGTGTAGGGACAACCTTGCATGGCTATACCGAAGAAACCTTGGGCCGTGAGTTGGCACAGGATGACTTTGTTTTTCTGCGGGAGGTACTGGCGGCGGTCAGCGTACCGGTGATTGCCGAGGGCAATGTTGAAACGCCGACCATGGCCGCCCGCTGTCTGGCTTTGGGCGCGCATGCGGTGGTAGTGGGCGGAGCGATTACTCGTCCGCAGCAGATCACCCGTCGCTTTGTGGCTGCACTCGGGAACTGATGGGGATCTCCCTGAGGGTTACGTCAGGGAGATTCAGGACTCAGGCGTGCTGTTGGAGGAATTTCTGCCACAACTCGACCAGGCGCTGCAAATCCTGACGGCTGACATCGAGATGGGTCAGAATGCGCGTCAACGGCCCGCTGCTGATCAGTACGCCGTGCTCACGCATCCAGGGGCCCAGTTTGGCCGCCAGCTCCGGTGATTGACGCAGGTACAGCACGTTGGTCTGCGCGCCCGGCTCGACGATGTCGACGCCAATCCGTTGCAGTTGCTGTTCCAGCCATTTGGCATTGTCGTGGTCTTCACGCAGTCGCTTGACGTTGTGCTCCAGCGCATATAACCCGGCCGCGGCCAGAATACCGGCCTGGCGCAGGCCACCGCCGGTCATTTTACGCCAGCGCAGGGCCTGCTGGATAAAGGCCTCACTGCCGCACAATAACGACCCCACTGGCGCGCCGAGCCCTTTTGACAGGCAAATGGTGAAGGTGTCGCAGTACTGCACAATCTCTTTCAACGGCACATTCAGCGCGACGGCGGCGTTGAAGATGCGTGCGCCGTCGATATGCAAGGCCAACTGATGCTCACGGCTGAACTGCCAGGCCTGCTGCAGGTATTCCAGCGGTAGCACGCGGCCACTGATGGTGTTTTCCAGGCTCAGCAGTCGGGTTTTGGCAAAGTGGATATCGTCGGGTTTGATTGCCGCAGCGACCTTATCGAGCGGCAGGGTGCCGTCCGGGTTCGCTTCAATCGGTTGTGGCTGGATGCTGCCGAGCACCGCCGCGCCGCCGGCTTCGTATTTATAGTTATGCGCCTGCTGGCCGACAATGTACTCATCACCACGCTGGCAATGGCTCAGCAGCGCCACCAGATTGGCCTGAGTGCCACTTGGCAAGAACAACGCCGCTTCTTTACCGGACAGACGGACCGCTTCCGCCTCCAGGGCATTGACCGTCGGGTCATCGCCGTAAACGTCATCACCGACTTCGGCCTGGGCCATGGCTTCGCGCATCGCGGCGCTGGGGCGGGTCACGGTGTCACTGCGTAAATCGATAAGCATAAAAATCCTTTATCCCCTTCATCTTTCAAGCCGCAGCGTTGTTGGCTGCAACTTGAAATCTGTTGGGGATAGTTTTAGCTGAAAGAGGACACGATTATTAACGCAACCAGTTGGTTTTTGCCAGCTCGACCACTTCGTCGCCGCGGCCGTTGATAATGGCGCGCAGCATATACAGGCTAAAGCCCTTGGCCTGTTCGAATTTGATCTGCGGCGGCATTGCCAGTTCTTGCTTGGCGGTGACCACGTCCAGCAACGCCGGGCCCGGGTGCGCCAGCATTTCTTGCAGGGCCGCATCCAGATCCGAAGCCTTCTCCACGCGAATGCCCTTGATGCCGGCGGCGTTGGCAATTGCCGCAAAATCCGGGTTGTGCAGATCGGTGCCGTCGGTCAGGTAGCCGCCGGCCTTCATTTCCATCGCCACAAAGCCCAGCACGCTGTTGTTGAATATCACAATCTTGACTGGCAGTTTCAGTTGCGCCAGCGACAGGAAATCCCCCATCAGCATGGTAAAGCCGCCGTCGCCGCACATGGCGATCACCTGTTTGTTCGGTTCGGTGGCCTGCGCGCCAATGGCTTGTGGCATGGCGTTGGCCATCGAGCCGTGGTTGAACGATCCGAGCAGGCGGCGTTTGCCGTTCATCTTCAGATAGCGTGCAGCCCACACCGTTGGCGTGCCGACGTCACAGGTGAAGATGGCATCATCACTGGCGTACTGGCTGAGCTGCTGCGCCAGATACTGCGGATGAATGGGTTGGTCGTCATTGGCGGTTGCCAGCCCGTCGAGATCCTTGCGCGCAGTGCGGTAGTGCTCCAGCGCCTTGTCGAGAAACGCACGGTCGCTCTTCGGTTCCAACTGCGGCAGCAGCGCGGTGAGGGTGGTATGGATATCGCCCACCAGCGCCATATTGACCGGGCAGTGGGCGCCGATGCTACCGGGGTTGATGTCGATCTGAATGATATTGGCGTTGGTTGGATAGAACGCACGGTAGGGGAATTGGGTGCCGAGCAGCACCAGGGTATCGGCGTTCATCATCGCGTGGTAGCCGGAAGAGAAACCGATCAGCCCGGTCATGCCGACGCTGTAAGGGTTATCCCATTCGATATGCTCTTTACCGCGCAGCGCATGGACCACCGGTGCCTGCAGCAGTTCGGCCAATTTAACCACTTCGTCATGCGAGCCGGCACAGCCACTGCCGCACATCAGCGTAATGTTCTTCGCTTTGTTCAGGGTGGTCGCCAGCTTGTTCAGTTCGCTCATTGGCGGCTGCACCAGCGGCAGTGCCGGGGTGTGCCACACCATGCTGGCGTCTTCCGGTGCCATACGCAGTGCCACGTCGCCCGGCAGTACGATCACCGACACGCCGCGATTGAGGATTGCCTTGCGCATGGCAATTTCCAGCACCCGTGGCAACTGTTCCGGGTTGGAGACCAACTCACAGTAGTGGCTGCATTCGCGGAACAGTTCTTGCGGGTGGGTTTCCTGGAAATAGCCGCTGCCGATCTCGCTGGAGGGAATGTGTGCGGCAATCGCCAATACCGGCACGTGGTTGCGGTGGCAGTCAAACAGACCGTTAATCAGATGCAGGTTACCGGGGCCACAGGAACCGGCGCAGACCGCCAACTGACCGGTAAGCTGGGCTTCTGCTCCGGCGGCGAAGGCGGCGACCTCTTCGTGGCGCGTTCCCAGCCATTCGATGGTGCCCATACGGTGCAGGCTGTCGCTGAGACCGTTGAGCGAATCACCGGTGACGCCCCAAATGCGTTTCACACCGGCCTGTTCCAGAGTTTTCGCGATCAGTGTGGCTACAGTTTGCTTCATAATTCCCCCAAGCGTTGTAAAGGCCCCTCATCTTTCAAGCCACAGCCAGTCGGCAAGCGTGACTTGAAATCTATTGGGTATGACTTATCAGTCTTTCTCAAATAAACGCAGTGACATGCATGGAACCGGGAAAGTGTAGAAGGGGAAGGGAAAGCCTGCTTGCCGATAAATGCCCCATCGTCGCCGACGGGGCAGAAAGTGTCAGGCGAGGGTGACGTCACCTTGCAGTTGGCAACTGCAGGCCAGCACATAGCCCTGGGCGATTTCAGCCGCAGTCAGCGTCATGCTGCTGGTGGTGGTGTAGTCACCTTCGAGGATGCGGGTTTTGCATGAACCACACACCCCGGCGCGGCAGGCGGCGTTGACCGGCAGCGCGTGAGCTTCCATTGCCGCCAGCAGCGTGCTGCCGACCGGTACGCGGAACTCACGCAGAGGGCGAGCGGTGCGCAGGGTTAATCCTTCACCCTGTTCGGCATCGGTTTCTGCCGGGGTATGGAATTGCTCCTTATGGAAGCGGCTGGCCGGCACACCAAGCTGCAGACAAAGCTGTTCTGCCTGGGTCATATAGGGCGCGGGGCCACAGGTCATCACCGTGCGCTCGGTGAGATCCGGCACCGTCTGGCGCAGCACTTCGGCACTGATCCGCCCGCTAAGATAGCCCGGCTGAATATCCTGTTCGGCCATAAGCGTCAGCCGCAGCTGCGGATGCGCGGCGCACAACTCGCGCCATTGTTCGGCGAAAATGGTGTCGGCAGGGGTACGCACGTTAAAGATCACCGCGATATCACAGGCCGGACGGTTCGCTACCAGCCAGCGACACATGGAGATAATCGGCGTGACGCCACAACCGGCCGCCAGCATCAGGTAACGATCGGCCGGGTGCCGTTCACAGCTGAACTCGCCTTGTGCGTCGGACAGCCACAGGGTATTGCCGGGTTTGACTTCGCGGGTTAACCAGCGTGAACCCACGCCGTCCGGCAGGCAACGCACGCTGATGCTGAGAAAACGACTCTGACCGGGTGAGGAGGACAGCGTATAGGCGCGCAGCGTGTCTTCGCTATTGCCAATGCTGACCAGCGCAAACTGACCGGGTTGATAAGGGTAAAAAACATCGCAAATCAGATTCAGCGTCCAGACGTCAGCGGTTTCCTGCTGGATCGAATGCACCTGCATGCGGTTGGGGCAAAGTGGGCTGGGTTGGGTCATCGGGCACCTCAAAAGCAAAGGGGCCGCTATCCGCGACCCCAGGAATAACGTTATCAGCCGAGAAGGGCTTGCAGATCCTGCTCAACGGTAGTGATCGGACGCATGCCGAACTTGTCGTTGAGGATGGCCATCAGGTTGTCGGTCAGGAAGCCCGGCGCGGTCGGCCCGGTGACAATGTTTTTGACTCCCAGTGACAGCAGCGTCAGCAGGATGACGATCGCCTTTTGCTCAAACCAGGACAACACCAGACTCAGCGGCAGCTCGTTGACCGAGCAGCCGAGGGTATCGGCAAGTTTGACTGCCAGCATGATGGCAGAATAGGCGTCGTTACATTGGCCGACGTCCAGCAGGCGCGGCAAACCTTCCAGAGTACCGAAATCCAGCTTGTTGAAGCGGTATTTGCCGCAGGCCAAGGTCATGATCAGGCAGTCTTGCGGTACGCTGCGGGCGAAGTCGGTAAAGTAGCTGCGTTCATCACGGCTGCCGTCACAGCCGCCGACCAAAAAGACGTGACGCAGTTTCTTTTGCGCCACCAGGTCGATCACCGTATCAGCGGCGTTGAGCAGCGTCTGGCGGCCAAAGCCGACGGTGATCATATGTTCGATTTCGCTGTACGGGAAGCCGCTCATGCCCTGTGCCTGAGCGATCACCTGGGCGAAATCGTCCCCTTCCAGATGGTTAACGCCTGGCCAGCCGACGATGCTGCGCGTCCAGATACGATCGCCATAGTTACCGACCTCAGGATCGATAATGCAGTTGGAGGTCATCAGGATCGGGCCGGGGAATTTGGCAAACTCGGTTTGCTGGTTCTGCCAGCCGCTGCCGTAGTTGCCCACCAGATGCTTGAATTTTTTCAGTTCCGGGTAGCCGTGTGCCGGCAACATTTCACCGTGGGTGTAGACGTTCACGCCCTGGCCTTCGGTCTGTTCCAGCAGCATGCGCAGATCTTTCAGATCATGGCCGGAGATCAGAATGGCTTTACCCGCCACCGGGCGCACGTTAACCGCACTTGGTACCGGATCGCCATAGGCCTGAGTCTCGCCGTGATCGAGGATCGCCATCACGTTGAAGTTCATTTTACCGATGCCCATGGCGTTATTCAGCAGGGTATCCACGTCGCGCGGCTGGGTGCCGAGCCAGGCCATAAAAGCGTGGTAGTCGGCGTAAATCTGGTCATCGGACTGGCCCAGCACGTGGGCGTGTTCCATATAAGCCGCAGCGCCTTTCAGGCCATACAGGCACAGCATGCGCAGGCCGTGCACGTCGTCACCGACCTCGGCTTTATCGGTATTCAGGGCAAACTGAGCGGCCTGTTGCAACAGTGAGGGCATATCATCGCCGGCCAACTGCAGGCTGGCCAGGGGATGATCGACGTGCACGCCAGCGTCCAGCAACCGGCAGCGGGCGGCCAAAGACTCACGCAGAGCGATGGTTTCGCGCGCGTAACCGATGATGCGCTCGGAATCGAAGTTAACGTTGGTCAGGGTCGAGAAGAAGGCGCGTGGGGCAAAGCTGTCGATATCATGATCGACGATCCCGAGCGCCCGGGCCTGCAACGCCCAGGCGGATAATCCCTGTAACGCTGCGACCAGTAAATCCTGCAGGTCAGAGGTTTCCGCCGTTTTGCCACACATGCCCTGGGCATAGGAGCAGCCGTTGCCGGCTGGGGTACGGATGGTTTGTTCACATTGCACACAGAACATAATCGCTTCCTTTTTAAAGTTGCATTTATAATGCTTGTTTAAGAGCATAGATCGGCAATCGGGGCTTAAAAAGGCTTTTGTGATGCTACCAAGGGCAAGTTTGATTTAGCGCAATTTTGCCGCGCGGATGGGAATTATTACGCTTTCCGGGGGCAATGCCCCCGGGCAGAGATCAAGAGAACAGGGCGATCAGTACCGGTGCCAACAGACTCAGCAGGAAGCCGTGCACAATGGCTGGCGGCACTATCTCCATACCCCCGCTGCGTTGCAGCACAGGCAGGGTAAAGTCCATTGAGGTGGCGCCACACAGGCCCAGCGCGGTGGAACGGCTGCGGCGCACCAGCGTTGGGATCAGCATAATCGCTACCAGTTCGCGGGCCAGATCGTTAAAGAAGGCGGCGCTACCCAGGACCGGGCCGTAGGCGTCGGTGATCAGAATGCCGGAAAGCGAGTACCAGCCAAAACCGGACGCCATCGCCAACCCGGCTTTAATTGGCAACCCCAGCAGCTGTGCCGCCAGAGCCCCCCCGGCCAGTGCGCTAACGACCACCACGACCGCGACCATCATGCCGCGACGGTTAAGCACGATCTGGCGCAGCGTCATACCGCTGTTGCGCAGTTGGATACCGACCAGCAGCAGCAGGAAAATCAACGCGTACTCGCTGCCTTTATTGGCGAATTGCAGCCATTGCCACTGCGTCAGGCCGAGCAGGAAGCCGCCGAGCACCACGCCGCACAGCTTGAATGACTCGAGTGCCATATGCAGGCGTGAGGGCAGCTTTTCCTGTTTATGGCTGTTGTGCCACGGCATTTTGCGTTCCAGCAGCATCAGCATCAGTAAACTGGCGGCGAGAATGCACAGGAAAAACACCGAGGCATACTGGAAGATCAAGACCAGATTGCTGCTCAGATCCTCCAGAAACGCCAGGCTGATGCCCATAAAGAACAGGATCACGTACACCATCCCGCTCAGCAGGCGGTTGATGGTTTGCAGTAACGTCCTGCTGCGTAAAGAAATGAGGTAACCGGCAATCAGCGGTAACAGAATAATCAGCAGTCCTGAATACATGGTGAAGCTTACGTCCTTTGTTCAGCGGATGGCGCGCGGGTGACCGGCGGGGCTCAACAAGCTAACCAAAACAACGGCCGGAGTAAAGCGGCAGATTTAACCTCGCCTGCTTGACCTGCAAGGGGTTTTTTGACCATGCTCTGAGGAGGTCACCCCATGAAGGACGGTGGCAGTGCGCACGGGAGGCGACAGATGTTCTTAGAGCGTATCGAGATTGTAGGTTTCCGCGGCATCAACCGGCTATCACTGATGCTGGATGACAACACGCTGCTGCTCGGCGAAAACGCCTGGGGTAAATCCAGCCTGCTTGACGCGCTGACTTTGCTTCTGGCCCCAGAGCCCAAGCTGTACCGTTTTGAGGCGCATGACTTTCATTTCCCGCCCGGTGAGGAAGAGGCCAAAGATCGGCATTTGCAGGTGGTTTTTACCTTCTGCGAAAAAGACATTGGTCATGCTCATCTGCCCCGTTACCGCCATCTGTCGCCGCTGTGGATTAAGGGTGACGATAACCTGAACCGCATTTATTACCGTTGCGAAGGCGAATTGGCCGATGACGATACGGTATGCACCTGGCGCGGCTTCCTGGATGCCGACGGCAATGCGATGCAATTGCATCATATTGAGCAACTGGTGCACGCCATCATCCGTATTCACCCGGTACTGCGCCTGCGCGATGCGCGTTTTATCCGCCGCCTGCGGCCCAGTACGCTGAATAACGAAAACCCGGCCGATAACAAGGCGCTGTCACTGCAATTGGATCAATTGACGCGTGAGTTGGTGCGTAACCCGCAAAAATTGACCAATGCCGAGATGCGTCAGGGGCTGGCGGCCATGCAGCAACTGCTGGAACACTACTTCGCTGAACAGGGCTCGCAGGTGACAAGGCCACGCCGACAGCGACTGGATCAAGATCAGGATCAGCTGGCATGGCGTTCGCTGGACAGTATCAACCGCATGGTGGCCGAACCTAATAGCCGCAGTATGCGTCTTATTTTACTGGGCATGTTTTCTACGCTGCTGCAGGCCAAGGGCAGCGTCAAGCTGGATCCGCACGCCCGGCCGCTGTTGCTGGTGGAGGATCCGGAGACCCGTCTGCATCCGATCATGCTGTCGGTGGCCTGGGGGCTGCTGAACCAGCTGCCGCTGCAGCGCATCACCACCACCAATTCCAGCGAACTGGTCTCCCTGGTGCCGGTTGAGCACGTTTGCCGGTTAGTACGTGAGTCGGGGCGGGTTGCCACTTATCGCCTTGGGCCACGTGGGCTGGGCCCGGAGGATGGGCGACGCATTTCATTTCATATTCGCTTTAACCGACCGTCGTCGTTGTTTGCCCGCTGTTGGCTGCTGGTGGAAGGTGAAACGGAAGTCTGGCTGTTGAACGAGTTGGCGCGCCAGTGTGGCTATCACTTTGAAGCGGAAGGGGTGCGGGTGATCGAGTTTGCCCAGTGCGGCCTGAAACCGTTGCTAAGGTTTGCCCGGCGGATGGGCATTGAGTGGCATGCGCTGGTGGACGGCGATGAGGCGGGGAGAAAATACGCCAGCACCGTACGCGGCATGCTGGATAACCATGAGGACAACGAACGTGACCGGCTGACCGCGTTACCGGCACCGGATATGGAACACTTTATGTTCCGTGAAGGCTTCAGCTCAGTCTATTACCGGGTGGCCTCGGTGCCGAGCAATGGCCAGATGCCGGTACGTAAGGTGATCCTCAAGGCGGTGCATCACTCCTCGAAGCCCGACCTGGCGATTGAGGTGGCGATGAACGCGGGTGAGCGGGGCACGGATTCGGTGCCCCCCCTGCTGAAGAAAATGTTCTCACGCGTGATCTGGCTGGCACGCGGCCGGGCCGATTAGGCACCGGCAAAACGGGATTGGGCGTTGAAATGCTCCGCCATTCCCTGTTCCAGCTCGTCCAGCAGTTGATAGCGACGGCGGTATTCTGCACGTTTTTTACTGACGACGTCATCGATGGGTTTGCGAGTGATGTGTTCCGGCAACAGAAAATAGCCGCTTTCCAGCATCTTGCCGCCCATTGATATCCAAAATTGATCGTAATCGGCATGCAGTTGTTGTTTCTTTTTACTTTGATAACGCCAGTTCTGATAGATATGGGTGCTGTTGCCGACCGCCACGATTTGCTGAATGCCCAGATGACGTGCCAGTGTGCAAATGCCTTCCAGCACCAGCCGTTTTGGGAATAACCCGTGGCACTCTTTGGTGGCCTGCTGGATTTCCGCGTGCGGTACCTGGTGATTGGCCCCCTGCAAACCCCCGATAAACAACGTTGGCTGTTGCTGAAAGTGCATCAGTGCAAAGGTGATTTCCGCCAGCATGATCCCGTTGGCATTACGCAGCAGCAGGGTGGCCTCCCCTTCTTTATTCAGGTGATCAATGGCTGCCAGCTCCAGTGACACCGCACCGCCACTCTTGCCGCTGGCGCTGGTCAGCATAAAGGGCTTGTTCAGATGACCGAGCAGCATTTTCATTGGCATGCGTTGTTTGCTGAGATCGTAATGATCACGCAGGGCGAACAGGCCCTCGATTTTGCTCATGTTTGCTGCCAGATAGGGGCGATGCAGCTTGCACGGCAGGTTGGGTTGCGCGCTCAGGATCTCATCCAGCAAAGGGTTGGACGCCAGCATGTTGAGCAGGCCACTGGTGGTGCGCCAGGAAAATAACGAACGGCCGACAAACTTAAGGCGGAATGATGTTTTCTTCCAGGCTTTGCTCGGCGCTTTGTCGCCATTGGCCAGCGCCGTCATCAGTTGCCAGCCGTTAAGCGGGCGAGCAGATACGAGTGGATAGCTGAGCTGAGACATGATGAAATCCTTGACTGTGTTGAATGGCGCTATTTCAACAAGCCTTGACTAAACGGGAGTTCAATACTGAATGTAACCAAGGGTGTCTCCACAATGTGTTGAGCTAAGGTTTAGTTATTCATCACTGTGCGTGATAATTTAGCCTCCGTTGCCGCCATTGGCAGCTTGAATTGCAACAGACAGGAACCTATTTTGACGTGGTTTAAAGGACATAAGCGACGCTGGGTCATGGCGCTGGTGGTACTGGTGGCGATTGCCGCCGTAGCGGCCTGGCACTTTGGTCATCCGACAGCGACCCCATTTAAAACGGTGAAGGTTGCCAAGGGCGATCTACAGCAAAACGTATTGGCGACCGGCCAGCTTGACGCGGTGCGCAAAGTTGACGTGGGCGCGCAGGTCAGCGGTCAGTTGGAAAGCCTGTACGTCGAGATTGGCGACCGGGTGAAAAAGGGCCAGTTACTGGGCGTGATTGACCCGCAGCAGGCGCAAAACAGCATCCGAGAGGGTGAGGCTACCTTGCGTGAATTGCATGCTCAGTTGCAGCAGGCTCAGGCGGAACAACAGCTGGCGGCGGTCACACTGCAGCGTAATCAGGCGCTGGCCAAACTGCAGGCGGTATCACGCCAGGATCTGGATCAGGCGGCAACCCAACTGGCGGTGAAAAAAGCCCAGGTGGGCACCATTCAGGCGCAGATCGCCAGAAATCAGGCCAGCCTGGATACCGCAAAAATCAATCTGGCGTTTACCCGTATTGAAGCACCGATGGACGGTGACGTGGTGCAAATCACCACCTTGCAGGGCCAGACGGTGATCGCCGCACAACAGGCGCCAAACATTTTGACCCTGGCCGATCTCAGCACCATGTTGGTGAAGGCTCAGGTATCGGAAGCAGACGTTATCAGCCTCAAACCGGGCCAAAAAGCCTGGTTTACCGTACTGGGCGATCCGAACCGGCGCTTTGACGGCGTGCTGAAAGATATTCAGCCGACGCCGGAAAAGGTCAATAACGCCATCTTTTACTATGCACGTTTTGAAGTGCCGAACCCCGAGGGGCTGCTGCGACTGCAAATGACCGCGCAGGTGCATATCCAACTGGCGGGCGTCAGTCAGGCACAGGTCATTCCTTTGGCGGCGCTGGGCGATCAAATTGCCGATAATCGCTACCAGGTTTCGATATTGAAACAGGGCAAGGAGGAAAAGCGTGAGGTGGCCATTGGCCTGCGGAACAATATTGACGTGCAAATTCTCAGCGGATTGAACATCGGCGATGAAGTGATTGTCAGCCGCGGCGGCGCGGAGGCTCTCTGATGGCCGCGTTGCTGGAACTGAGCGGTATTTGCCGCAGCTATCAATCGGGCGATCAGACGGTGGCGGTCCTGAAGGACGTGAGCCTGAGCATCGAAGCCGGCGAAATGGTGGCGATCATGGGAGCCTCTGGCTCCGGCAAATCGACGCTGATGAATATTCTCGGTTGCCTGGATAAGCCCAGCGCCGGTGTGTATCGGGTGGCGGGGCAGGACGTCGCGACGCTCGATGGCGATGCGTTGGCCCGGCTGCGGCGTGAGCATTTTGGCTTTATCTTCCAGCGTTATCATTTACTGCCCCATCTGAGCGCGGCACATAACGTTGAGGTCCCGGCGGTGTATGCCGGGCTGGGAAAGGCGGCACGGCGCGAGCGGGCGGTGGGGTTGTTGCAGCGCCTGGGGCTCAGTGAGCGTGTGGGCTACCGGCCAAGCCAGCTTTCCGGTGGCCAGCAGCAACGGGTCAGTATTGCTCGCGCGTTGATGAACGGTGGGCAGGTGATCCTGGCGGATGAGCCGACCGGTGCTCTCGATAGCCACTCCGGCGAAGAAGTGATGGCGATCCTCAAGCAACTGCGCGAGCAGGGGCATACGGTGATTATCGTCACCCACGATCCGGCGGTGGCCCAGCAGGCTGAGCGGATCATTGAGATTCGCGATGGGGCGATCATTGCCGATTCACGGCCGGAACAGCGCCGCAACCCGAACGCCAAACCCCTGGAGATGGTGGCCCCGGCCCCGTCCTGGCAGCAAACCACTGGCCGTTTCCGTGAGGCGCTGGTGATGGCCTGGCGAGCGATGGCGGCAAGTAAAATGCGTACCGCGTTGACCATGCTGGGGATTATTATCGGCATCGCCTCGGTGGTGTCGATCCTGGTGATCGGCGACGCTGCCAAACAGATGGTGTTGGCGGACATCAAATCCATCGGCACCAATACGGTCGACATTTATCCCGGCAAGGACTTTGGTGACGACGACCCGACCTTTCGCCAGGCGCTGAAGTACGACGACCTTGCCGCGCTCCGTGAGCAACCCTACGTCAATGCACTGTCACCCACCATCGCCAGCAGCATGCGGCTGCGGTTGGGTAACGTCGACGTGGCGGCCAACGTCACCGGGGTCAGCGAGCAGTTTTTCCGCGTATACGGCATGACCTTTACCCAGGGCATCGGTATTGATCAACTGCAGGTGCAATCGCAGTCGCAAACGGTGGTGATTGACGCCAATACCCAGCGCCGGCTGTTCCCGCACCAGAAGGATGTGGTGGGGCAGGTGATCCTGGTGGGCAATATGCCGGCGACGGTGGTCGGGGTGGCGAAAGAAAAACAGTCGATGTTCGGCAGCAGCAAGACGCTGAACGTCTGGGTGCCCTACAGCACCATGGCCAACCGACTGATGGGCAACGCCTATTTCGATTCGATCACCGTGCGTATTCGCGAGGGCTACAACAGCCAGGAGGCGGAGCAGCAGTTGACGCGCTTGCTGACGCTGCGCCACGGCAAGAAAGACATCTTCACCTATAACATGGACAGTCTGGTGCAGACCGCAGAAAAAACCACGCGTACGCTACAGCTGTTCCTGACGCTGGTGGCGGTAATTTCACTGGTGGTTGGTGGGATCGGCGTGATGAACATCATGTTGGTGTCGGTGACAGAACGTACCCGTGAGATCGGCATTCGTATGGCGGTGGGGGCTCGATCCGGTGACGTACTGCAGCAGTTCCTGATTGAAGCGGTGCTGGTGTGTCTGGTCGGCGGCGCGTTGGGTATCATGCTGTCGTTTGCCATCGGCCTGTTGGTTCAACTGGTGCTACCGGGGTGGCAAATCAGTTTCCCACCGGCGGCGTTGCTGAGCGCGTTTGTTTGTTCAACGGCGATCGGTGTGGTATTCGGCTATCTGCCGGCGCGCAGTGCGGCGCGGCTTAACCCGATTGACGCGCTGGCGCGCGAATAATAAGCCAATAAAAAAATGCCAGTCATACGGCGGCTGGCATTCTTTGCGGTGTTTCAGACTGACTTGGTGGAAGCGTTTAGGCCAACGCCTCGCTTTCCACTGGCACAATAAGACTCGCATGGTTCCCTTTTGGCCCTTGGTGCACGTCAAAACTGACCTGCTGGCCAGCTTTTAGCGTCCGGTACCCGTCCATCTTGATCGTAGAGTAATGGGCGAATATGTCTTCGCCGCCGCCTTCAGGACAGATAAACCCAAACCCTTTGGCGTTGTTGAACCATTTAACAGTACCCGTCTCCATGCTTTTACATCCCTCGCAACGCTATTTTTAGGTGAGATGAATAACTGAATTCGCACCCGCCAATGGCAGGCAGCAGATGAGCCTGAGAGTGGTTAAAACACCACCAGCTCACGAATTTACACTCTAGAGCAAATGATCATCACGTCAAGGGATCGGCTTTTGTCGGTGGGGTGCAGTTCATCAAAGTTTGAAGCAGGTAACGCTATTGACATTGTTTGGTAACAATTCGTCAGTGATTTTTGCGCACGTTCCAGTGCGGCGGGATGGCGGCGAAGATGATAAAATAGTATGAATACCCCACTTTGAATAACCGGAACCTGTCCCCATATTAAAGGACAGAGCAGAGAAGATGAGCAGCGATGGGCAATAACAACGATTGGCTAAATTTTGAACACTTAGCCGAAGAAAAACAAATCGATGCGGTAAAACCGCCGTCTATGTATAAAGTTATACTTAACAACGACGATTACACACCGATGGAATTTGTGATTGACGTTCTGCAAAAGTTCTTTTCTTATGATATTGAACGCGCAACGCAACTGATGCTCACGGTCCACTATCAAGGCAAGGCGATCTGTGGTGTTTTTACCGCCGAGGTGGCGGAAACCAAGGTCGTACATGTGAACCGTTATGCCAGGGAGAACGAGCATCCGTTGCTTTGTACGCTGGAAAAAGCCTGATTAAGGCAATCTATTGGGGAGGTGCTTATGCTCAATCAAGAACTGGAACTCAGTCTCAACATGGCTTTCGCCAGGGCGCGTGAGCACAGACACGAGTTTATGACCGTGGAGCACCTGTTGCTGGCGTTACTCAGCAACCCTGCCGCGCGGGAAGCGCTTGAGGCATGTACGGTGGACCTGGCTGCACTGCGCCAGGAACTCGAAGCCTTTATCGAACAAACCACGCCGACGCTGCCCGCCAGTGAAGAAGAGCGCGACACTCAGCCGACGCTTAGCTTCCAGCGCGTACTGCAGCGTGCGGTATTCCATGTGCAATCTTCCGGCCGCAGCGAAGTCAGCGGCGCCAACGTGCTGGTGGCAATTTTCAGCGAGCAGGAGTCGCAGGCGGCTTACCTGCTGCGCAAACACGACGTCAGTCGTCTTGACGTAGTGAACTTCATTTCACATGGCACACGTAAAGACGAGCCGGGCCAAGCGCCAAATGCGGAAAACCCGGTGAATGAAGAGCAGTCCGGAGGGGAAGACCGTATGGAGAACTTCACCACCAACCTCAATCAACTGGCCCGGGTGGGCGGCATCGATCCGTTGATTGGCCGTGACCCTGAGCTGGAACGCGCTATCCAGGTACTGTGCCGTCGCCGCAAGAACAACCCGCTGTTGGTGGGTGAGTCCGGCGTGGGTAAAACCGCGATTGCCGAAGGGCTGGCCTGGCGCATTGTGCAGGGCGACGTTCCGGAAGTGATGGCGGACTGCACCCTGTATTCCCTGGACATCGGTTCGCTGCTGGCGGGCACCAAATACCGCGGCGACTTCGAAAAACGCTTCAAAGCCCTGCTGAAACAGCTGGAGCAGGATAAGAACAGCATCCTGTTTATCGATGAGATCCACACCATCATCGGTGCCGGTGCGGCGTCCGGTGGGCAGGTAGATGCCGCCAACCTGATCAAACCGCTGCTTTCCAGCGGCAAGATCCGGGTCATCGGCTCGACCACCTATCAGGAATTCAGCAACATTTTTGAAAAAGACCGCGCACTGGCCCGTCGTTTCCAGAAAATCGACATTACCGAGCCAACGCCGGAAGAGACCATTCAGATCATCAACGGCCTGAAAACCAAGTACGAAGCACACCACGATGTGCGTTATACCGCGAAAGCGGTGCGTGCGGCGGTTGAGCTGTCGGTGAAATACATCAATGACCGTCATTTGCCGGACAAGGCTATTGACGTGATCGACGAGGCGGGTGCTCGCAGTCGCTTAATGCCGATCAGCAAGCGCAAGAAAACCGTCAACGTTGCCGACATTGAGTCGGTGGTGGCGCGTATCGCGCGCATCCCGGAAAAAACCGTGTCAGCGAGCGATCGGGATGTGTTGAGAAGCCTGGGCGACCGTCTGAAAATGCTGGTGTTTGGTCAGGATCAGGCGATTGAAGCATTGACCGAAGCGATCAAGATGAGCCGGGCGGGTCTGGGACACGATCGCAAGCCTGTCGGTTCCTTCCTGTTTGCCGGGCCAACCGGCGTCGGGAAAACCGAGGTCACGGTTCAGCTGGCGAAGGCGATGGATATCAAACTGCTGCGTTTTGACATGTCCGAGTATATGGAACGTCATACCGTCAGCCGTCTGATTGGCGCACCTCCGGGCTATGTCGGTTACGATCAGGGCGGTCTGCTGACCGATGCGGTGCTCAAACATCCGCACTCGGTAGTGCTGCTGGATGAAATCGAGAAGGCGCACCCGGACGTGTTCAACCTGCTGCTGCAGGTGATGGACAACGGTACCCTGACCGATAACAACGGCCGCAAGGCGGACTTCCGCAACGTGATCCTGGTGATGACCACCAACGCCGGGGTACGCGAGACAGAACGTAAATCGATCGGTCTGGTCCAGCAGGACAACAGCACCGACGCGATGGAAGAGATCAAAAAAGTGTTCACGCCGGAATTCCGTAACCGCCTGGACAACATTATTTGGTTCAACCATCTGTCGGCCGAAGTCATTCAGCAGGTTGTCGACAAGTTTATCGTCGAACTGCAGGCGCAGCTGGATGCGAAGGGCGTGTCGCTGGAAGTGAGTGACGAAGCGCGTGACTGGCTGTCAGTGAAAGGCTATGACCGTGCGATGGGGGCTCGTCCAATGGCGCGTGTGATGCAGGAAAACCTGAAAAAACCGCTGGCCAACGAATTGCTGTTTGGTTCACTGGTGGATGGCGGCTCGGTGAAAGTCGAGCTGGACAAAGAGAATCAGAAACTGACTTACCAATTTATCAGCGCGTCAATGCGCAAAGCGGATGAAGGTGCGGTGCACTAAGTCCGGGGTCAGATAAAGAAAAAGCGATGCTTCGGCATCGCTTTTTTTATGGGTGAAAATCATCACCACAACAGAAATGATTGAGCCCTCTCAGTTTACCTGCGCACCTGCAACTCGATGTTGAACGTTGCTACGGGGGTAAACGGAAAGGGCTCCGGAGGCATTACATCCTCGGTGCCGCCATCGGCTGGCGACGAGTGAGCCGATTAACGGCTACGGAAGACAATGCGGCCTTTGCTCAGGTCGTACGGGGTCAGCTCTACAGTGACTTTGTCGCCCGTCAGGATGCGGATGTAGTTCTTACGCATTTTACCGGAGATATGTGCGGTAACCACGTGCCCGTTTTCTAATTCAACGCGGAACATGGTGTTTGGCAGCGTATCAAGAACGGTGCCCTGCATTTCAATATTGTCTTCTTTGGCCATCGAATCCTCTAGGTCTAACTACCTTAGTTTTTAACCGGCAAGATAATGCCGAAAAACCCACATTATGTAAAGAAGTGTCGGTGAACATTGCACCGTTTCCGCAAAATTAGTTTGTTGGGGAGGGTGGTTCAACCTGCTGTGGGGGTAAAACTTGCGGTGCCCAACACTCTGGCGCTAATGGCTTGCGCTGAAGTTGGCTGAGCTGCTGCAAAAATTGTCTTCGGGGGATCTCTCTCGCACCCAGCGTGGCAGTGTGAGCGTTAAGCACCTGACAGTCAATCAATTCTCCGCCATAAGCGGCAAAATGGCGGCAAAAAGTCATCAGGGCGCACTTGGAGGCATTAGTGGTGCGGCTAAACATCGACTCGCCGCAAAATAGCGCCCCCTGAGCGATACCGTACATGCCACCAACCAGCTCTTCATCCTGCCAAACCTCGATCGAGTGGGCGAAGCCAAGGCGGTGCAGATGCAAATAAGCACGTTGTACTTCCGGGCCAATCCAGGTGCCTTCTTCCGGTCGATCGGCGCAGGCGGCGATCACCGCCGCAAAGTCGTGATTCAGCGTAATGCGAAAGGGGTTACTGCGCAGAAAACGTTTCAGACTGCGGCTGATATGACGTTCGGCCGGGAACAGCACCGCCCGGGGGTCCGGTGACCACCACAGAATGGCTTCTCCCGGCGAGAACCAGGGGAAGATGCCACGCTCATAAGCGGCCAGCAAACGCGGCGCGGTCAGATCGCCGCCAATGGCCAGCAGCCCGTTAGGATCGCGCAGAGCGCCCTCAGGAGAGGGGAACGCCA
This sequence comes from Serratia myotis, assembly GCF_027474885.1. Taxonomy (NCBI): domain Bacteria; kingdom Pseudomonadati; phylum Pseudomonadota; class Gammaproteobacteria; order Enterobacterales; family Yersiniaceae; genus Serratia; species Serratia myotis. The sequence goes on from NZ_CP099707.1 coordinate 1,803,321, forward strand.
GTGACTGCGGTGACAGCTTAACAATGCGCATATAAGGTCTCAGCGTCCTCTACAGGCCATTTTACAGCGGTATACCACTGATACGTTGGCGGAAGTGGGCGTAACGCCCCTGTTGACGCATCAGGGTGAGATGATCACCTTGCTCGACAATCTGGCCGCCGTCCATCACGCAGATGCGGTCCAGGTGCTCCAGCCCATACAGACGGTGGGTGACCAGGATCAGCGTTTTCCCCTGACAATGTTGGCGCAGTAGTGCCAGGATCTGTTGTTCGGTCTCGGCATCCAGGCCTTCGGTCGGTTCATCGAGCAGCAACAGGGGGGCCTGATGCAATAGCGCACGGGCAATGCCCAGACGACGCTGCTCACCGCCGGAAAGCTGGCGACCGCCATCTCCCAGCCAGGCATTCAGCCCCTCGTTCTCCAGCAGCTTGTCCAGCCCGACCTGCTGCAAGACCCCGCGCAGTTGTTCATCGGTGGCCGCCGGGGCAGCGATGCGCAGGTTTTCACGCAGCGTATCGCTGAAAATATGCACCCGCTGGCTGACGACGGTGGTCATCTGGCGCAGCGTGGTTTCATCGTAAGCGCTCAGTGGCTGGCCGTTGAGCAGCACCTGGCCGCTATCGGCGTTCCAGGCGCGGGTCAGCAATTGCAGCAGGGTCGATTTGCCACAGCCGGTACGCCCGAGCAGAGCAATGTGTTCACCGGCGGCAATCTCCAGCGTGACGTCCTGCACTACCGGCAGCGGTTGGTCGGGGTAGGTGAAGGTCAGCCGTTGCAGACTCAGGGCAGCGCCTTTCTCAGCCGCTGGGCCGCGGGTAGGGAAGCTGACCTCCGGTTGCCGGTCGATGACCTGCTTCACCCGGGTGGCGGAAGCGATCACCTGCCCAAGATGCTGGAAAGCGCCAGCCACCGGCATCAGCGCTTCAAATGAGGCCAGCGCGGCAAACACGAACAGCGCAATCAGCGCACCGGGCTGGCTGTCGCCACCGATACCGGCCGCAGTGAGCCACAGCAACAAGGTGACTGTCAGGCCGCTAGCCAGGATCATCAGTGCCTGCGCCATGCCGCCCAGCGAGGCCTGCTGCCATTGGCGGCGCTGCCAGTGCTGCTCGGTGGTATCCAGATCGGCGCGGAAGCTTTCAACGGCGCCAAACACCACCAGTTCGGCCTGGCCCTGAAGCCAGGCGGTAAGGTCGGTACGGTACTGGCCGCGCAGCGTGGTCAACTGGCCGCCAATCGGCTTGCCTGCACGATAAAACACCGGGGGCACCAGCAACAGTAGCATCAGCAGAATGCCCCCCAGCGTCAGCGCCAGAGAGGTGTCCAGCCAACTCAGGCCGTAAGTGACGACCACAATCACGGCGGCAGCGCTGACCAGCGGTGAGATCACCCGCAGGTACAAATGATCCAGCGTATCGACATCCGCCACCAGACGGTTAAGCAGATCGGCCTGACGGAAACGGGCAATGCCGCCCGGCGACAGTGGCAGGATCTTTTTAAAGGTAAACACCCGCAGATGGGACAGCACGCGGAAGGTGGCATCGTGACTGACCACGCGTTCGGCGTAGCGCCCGGCGGTGCGGAAAATGGCGGCACCGCGGACACCGGCGGCCGGCAGCATGTAGTTGAAAGTAAACAGGCCCGCCAGCCCGGCCAGGGCCGAAGCGGCGAGGAACCAGCCAGACAGCGCCAGCAGTCCGATGCTGGCCAGCAGCGTAACGATGGCCAGTACAATGCCCAGACAGATCAGCAGGCTGTGACGACGGTATAGCGCCAGAAACGGCAGCAAAACGCGCATGATTATAGATCCCCGCTGCGGTGTGCAATCAGATTGGCGAACAGGCCCGGTTGGGCACTCAGCGTGGCGTAATCGCCTTGCTGGACGATGTGCCCGCCGTCCATGACCCAAATCTGGTCGTAGTCTTCGGTATCTTCCAACTGGTGGGTCACCAGCAGGGTGGTTTGCTGATGCGAGGCGGCATTCAGTGCCTGCATCACCCGCCGTTCACTGTGGGCGTCAAGGCTGGCGGCCGGTTCATCCAGCAGCAGCAAACGACGTGGGCTGATAAGCGCCCGGGCAACTGCTACGCGCTGGGCCTGACCGACGGAGAGACGGGCGGCGTTATCGCCGACTTCAGTCTCTAATCCCTGTGGCAAATGCGGCAGGATCTCACCGACGTAGGCTTGCTCTACCGCCAGCTGTAACTGGGCGTCACTGGCCTGCGGGTTGCCCAGCAGGATATTGGCCCGCAGCGTTTGAGCCGGCAGGTGCGGGTTTTGTCCTACCCAGCCAAGCTGCTGACGCCAGCCTTCGGCGGCCAGCTCGCGCAACTCGATGCCGTTGACCGTCAGAGAACCGCGATAGGGCAGAAAACCGAGCAGCAGGTTCAGCAGCGAGCTTTTACCGGCGCCGCTCAACCCGACCAAAGCAATGCGCTGGTTCGCGGGCAGAGTGAAGCTCAGCGGGCCGGCCAGCAGTACGCCATCCGGTGACAGGATCTCCAGATCCTGCGCCTGCAACTCCAGCGGCGCATCGCTATCCAGCGTTTGCGTGCCGCTACCCATTTGCTCACCTTCGGCACTGAGGAAGGTTTCCAGCGCTTCTGCTGCGCCCACCGCCTGCGCTTTGGCATGGTAGAAGGCCCCAAGGTCACGCAGCGGCTGGAAGAATTCCGGTGCCAGGATCAGCACCAGGAAACCGGCGAACAGCGTAACGCCGGTGCCGTAGCTGCCAAAATTAAGTTCGCCAAGGAACGAGAAACCAAAATAGACCGCCACCACAGCGATGGAGATGGAGGCAAAGAACTCCAGCACCGCTGACGACAGAAATGCCAGTCGCAAGACTTCCATGGTGCGAGTACGGAAATCCTCGGATGATTTGGCAATCTGCGCGGTTTCCGCTTCAGCCCGGTTAAACAGGCGCAGCGTATCCAAACCGCGCAGGCGATCGAGGAAGTTACCGCTCAGTCGTGCCAGCGCCACAAAGTTGCGGCGGTTGGCGTCTGCGGCACCCATACCGACCAGCGCCATAAACATGGGGATCAGCGGGGCGGTGGTCAACAGGATCAGGCCGGCGGCCCAGTTTATCGGGAATACGGTAATCAGGATCAGCACGGGGATAAACACCGCCAGGTACATCTGCGGCAGATAGCGAGAATAATAATCCTGCATGTCTTCGATCTGTTCGACGATGATGCTGGCCCAACTGCCGGCCGGTTTGCCCTGGATCCAGGCCGGGCCGAGTTGCTGCAGTTTATCCAGCACCTGCTGACGCATACGCTGGCGGATCACCTGTCCGCAGATAAAACCGACGCGTTCACGCAGCCAACTCAACACCGCCCGCAATGCGAAGGTGGCGGCCAGCCAGATAAACGAGGGGATAAGCTGTTCGCGCGGGGCGTGCTCGATAATCAGCGCGTGGAGCAGGGCAGCCAATAGCCATGCCTGGGCGACAATCAGAATGCCGCTTATCAGCCCCAACAACATGGAAAGGCGCAACCAACGCTGCGCCAGGCTGCTCTGAGTTTTGAGCCAATGTGTTAACTGTTGCTGTCTGGTTTTTTTCATCAGATATGGGTCTGCGTCGCCGGCGCCTGTGGGTACAGACAAGGTTAACGTACTGTTAAAAAAAGTGTTTGCCCCAACCTGAAGCGAACAAGTGAAGGCCAATGTTACCTCTTCACCCGACAGACTGAAAATAATAAAGCGGTCAAATAGCGGTATAACAGAAAGATGGCGGCAAAAAAAAAGCGGCTGTGATAGCCGCTTTTCAAAATGACAGTGTGGGGTTACAGCACTTCTGCGCCGGCAATGCCGTCCAGATAACGCTCAGCGTCCAGCGCCGCCATACAACCGGTCCCGGCGGAGGTGATCGCCTGGCGGTAGATGTGGTCCATCACGTCGCCGGCAGCGAATACGCCAGGAATGGTGGTCTGGGTGGCATTACCGTGAATGCCGGACTGCACCTTGATGTAGCCGTTTTCCAGTTCCAGCTGACCACCGAAAATGCTGGTGTTCGGGCTGTGGCCGATGGCGATAAACACGCCAGCCAGTTCCAGGTCCTGCGTTTGGTTTTCCGCTTTGGTGCTGCGGATGCGTACGCCAGTCACGCCCATCTGATCGCCCAGCACTTCGTCCAGGGTATGGTCGGTATGCAGCACGATATTGCCGTTTTTCACTTTCTCCATCAGCCGGTTGATCAGGATTTTCTCTGAACGGAAGCTGTCACGGCGGTGAATCAGGTGAACTTCGGCCGCGATGTTGGACAAGTACAAAGCCTCTTCCACGGCGGTATTACCACCGCCGACGACCGCGACTTTCTGATTGCGATAGAAGAAACCGTCGCAGGTGGCACAGGCAGACACGCCTTTGCCTTTGAACGCTTCTTCGGTAGGCAGGCCAAGGTAACGTGCGGAAGCGCCAGTGGCGATGATCAAAGCATCACAGGTGTATTCGCCGTTGTCGCCAAACAGACGGAACGGACGGTTCTGCAGCTCAACGCTGTTGATGTGGTCAAACACAATCTCGGTCTGGAATTTTTCCGCATGCTCACGCATACGCTCCATCAGCGCCGGGCCGGTCAGGCCTTCGGCATCACCCGGCCAGTTTTCCACTTCGGTGGTGGTGGTCAACTGACCCCCTTGTTCCATACCGGTAATCAATACCGGGCTCAGGTTGGCGCGCGCTGCGTAAACGGCGGCGGTGTAGCCAGCCGGGCCGGAGCCCAGGATCAATAATTTACTGTGTTTAGCCGTGCCCATGAATAACCTCTTTTCCCACAATGGCGGACAATGGATTCGATTGTAGGGAAAATGCGGCATTAAAAAAAGCGTCAGGGGATGTTGTTAACGATTTGTTTGATAGTCATGGCCTATTAATTATTATTTTGCTGCTAAAGCGAGCGTAAAACGCAGCAATTTAACTTATGGAAGCCACTCAACACTGTGGTGTACTCAATGGGTCAGAAACAGCCCGTAAAGCGGGTTTAAGCGCCTTGGCAGCGGGGTTTTTAAGCCAGCGATTCATAACTAAAAACGGGGTGCTAACTTTTCATGACGGTACGTTCTTCTGATTTTGCTTCTTTTACTTTGACAATCCGCTGCGCATTTGCGAAAACATCATAGGAAGAAGAAATTATCCCTGTCCCTGCAGTAAATCGTACGTATTTACGGCGTTGGCGCAGAATTTTGCGCCGTTGCTGAAGCCGCGTGCGGCGGGTGAGGGGACACCGCGCAAGCGAGGGGGATTTCTTCTTGCAATAACGTCATTTAACTACCCGGTGCAGGGTTTGACAGACAGACTGCACAAGGGGTGATGATGGTAGTGAAGCATATGACAGGCATTGGGTCTTCGCTTGGAACGAACCCTTACACATTGATGTTGGTTAGGGTGTGGCAAGTGCAGGGAAGAAAATAAGAGAGACAATAATAATGGCAGACAATAAGAAACGCCCGGGTAAAGATCTCGACCGTATCGACCGCAATATCCTGAACGAGCTGCAGAAGGATGGGCGTATTTCGAACGTTGAGCTTTCGAAGCGCGTGGGGCTATCTCCAACTCCATGTTTAGAACGCGTGCGCCGCCTCGAGCGCCAGGGTTTTATTCATGGCTATACCGCTTTGCTCAACCCGCATTATCTGGACGCTTCCCTGTTGGTTTTCGTGGAAATCACGTTGAATCGCGGTGCGCCGGATGTGTTTGAGCAATTCAACTCAGCCGTTCAGAAGCTTGAAGAAATTCAGGAGTGTCATCTGGTGTCCGGTGATTTCGACTATCTGTTGAAAACCCGCGTGCCGGATATGTCGGCTTACCGTAAGTTGCTCGGTGAAACCTTGCTGCGTCTGCCGGGGGTTAACGACACCCGTACGTACGTGGTAATGGAAGAAGTGAAACAGAGTAACCGTCTGGTTATCAAAACACGGTAGGGTGCAGGTGCAAAACCTGATTAAATTGGTTACACTCCTGTTTATTCATACAGTTTCGGCGCCGGGGAAGCTTCTCGGCGCTGTTGCTATGTCAGCTAACAGGAACCTGGAGAGCCTTTCTTGAGCCAGGAATATACAGAAGATAAAGAAGTTACCTTGAGAAAACTCAGCAGCGGTCGCCGTTTGCTCGAAGCTGTGTTGATTGTGGTAGCCATTTTTGCCATTTACCTCATGGCTGCCTTGGTCAGTTTTAATCCCTCTGACCCAAGCTGGTCGCAGACCGCGTGGCATGAGCCTATTCATAACCTGGGCGGTGGCGTCGGGGCCTGGATGGCCGACACATTGTTCTTCACCTTCGGGGTACTCGCCTATGCGATACCGCCGATCATGCTGGTGTTGTGCTGGGCGGCTTACCGTCAGCGCGGCAATGGCGAATACATCGACTATTTTGCGCTTTCACTGCGCCTGATCGGCACGTTGGCGCTGGTGCTCACCTCGTGTGGCCTGGCGGCATTGAATGTCGACGACCTCTATTACTTCGCATCCGGCGGCGTGATTGGCAGCTTGCTGAGCAACGCCATGTTGCCGTGGTTCAACGGTATCGGCGCCACCCTGGGGCTGTTGTGCGTTTGGGCTGCGGGGCTGACGCTGTTTACCGGCTGGTCCTGGTTGGTGATCGCCGAGCGCATCGGCGGCGTGGTGCTGGGTACGGCCACCTTTATGACCAACCGCTCACGTCGTGAAGACCGTTATCATGACGATGATGAGCGCTACGTCGAAGATCAGCCTGAATCCGCTGACAAGGATGCCGCGCTTGCTGTGGCTACCTCGGCAACGGCGGCCAATGCGGCGGAAGACGACGTGTTGTTCTCTGCGCCTTCGGTAACGGAAACCGCCAAAATGGCGGCGGAAGATGCCGAAGATCCGTTACTCAGCGGTCTGCGGGCTAATGATGACGATGAGGCCGATGTCGCGCCTGTCGCGTCAGCGGTAGCCAGCGCCCCTGTCACTGCGGCACCTGTCGTGGCTCAGGCACCGTCGGTTACTGCAGCACCTGTGGCTCCGGCCTCGGTGAACCAGCATCCGATGAGTGCGGTAGCAGAAAACACCGCACCGCCGCTGTATTCGTTTGAAATCCCTGAAGAGACGCCGACGCCGAAGTTGACGCGCCAGGCCGATCCTTACCGGGACGACGATGAACCGCGTATGGGGAACTGGGACGCACCGGCCGTATCGCCGTCGCCAGACCGTTCCCCGTTTGATTTTTCTGCCGCCCAGCGTGATAGCGTTGACGTCAGCGCTCCGGCCGGCTTCAGTGCCGCTGAGCCTGCCGTTACCCCGTTTGGCAGCGTGAAACCTCAGGCACCTGCCGCAGCGGCGGCGATTGCCGGTGCTGTTGCCGCCAATACCTTTATGCCGGCCTTTAGCGCTACCAGTGATGCTAACTCGCAGGTGAAACAAGGCCTCGGCCCTGAATTACCGCGTCCTAATCCGGTACGCATTCCGACTCGTCGTGAACTGGCTTCTTATGGCATCAAACTGCCTTCGCAGCGCATGGCCGAACAGGAACAGCGCACCCGAGGGGACGATGAGCCATTGCAGAATGCGGATAATCTTTCGCCAGATGATGAAGCCCTGCAGGAAGCGGCGTTACGTCAGGCATTTGCCGAGCAGCAAAGCCAGCGTTACGGTGAGGAATCTGCGTCGGATAATCTGGATGATGAAGCTGCTCTGCAGGAGGCCGCACTGCGTCAAGCGTTTGCCAACCAGCAAAGCCAGCGCTATGGCCAGCCAGAAGTCGCGCCATCGGTGCAGCCAACTACGCCGGTCGATACCCGTAATGCGTTCGGCTTCTCGCCGATGGATGATTTGGTTGATGATGGCCCGGTTGAGCCATTGTTCACCTTGTCGCCACAGTTGGAAGAGCGCATTGAGCAGCAAAGCGAGCGTGAAGACGATGTGCCGTTCGGTCAGTTTGAGCCCGCCGCGCCGGCTCAGCCTCAGACTCCGCCGGTACAGTCCTATCAGCCTGCTTACCAACAACCGCAGCAGCAACCGGCAGTGCAGCAACAGCCGCCAGCCTATCAGCAGCCTGTGGCGCAACCGGAACCTGCCGCTGTGCAGCAACCGGCGATGGACAGCCTGATACACCCGTTCCTGATGCGCAACGATATGCCGTTGCAAAAACCGACCACGCCGTTGCCGACGCTGGATCTGCTGACCGAAGCCCCGAAAGAGGTGGAACCGGTAGATTCCTTCGCACTGGAACAAAAGGCGCGTTTGGTGGAGGCCAGCCTGGCCGATTACCGGGTGAAAGCCGACGTGGTGGATATTTTGCCAGGTCCGGTCATCACCCGCTTCGAGCTGGATTTGGCTCCGGGCGTCAAGGCTGCACGTATTTCCAACCTGTCGCGCGATTTGGCGCGTTCATTGTCGACCTCCGCGGTGCGTGTGGTGGAAGTGATCCCCGGCAAGCCTTACGTCGGGTTGGAGCTGCCTAACGTCAAGCGTCAGACGGTCTATCTGCGAGAAGTGCTGGACTGCCCGGCGTTCCGCGACAATCCGTCGCCGCTGGCGATCGTATTGGGTAAAGACATTTCCGGCGAACCGGTGGTGGCCGATTTGGCGAAAATGCCACACCTGCTGGTCGCGGGGACCACCGGTTCCGGTAAGTCGGTCGGGGTCAATGCCATGATCCTGAGCATCCTGTATAAGGCCACGCCGAAAGAAGTGCGCTTTATCATGATCGACCCGAAAATGCTGGAACTGTCGGTCTATGAGGGCATTCCGCATCTGTTGACCGACGTGGTTACCGACATGAAAGACGCCGCCAATGCCCTGCGTTGGTGTGTCGCCGAGATGGAGCGTCGTTACAAGCTGATGTCTGCGCTCGGTGTGCGTAACCTGGCCGGTTATAACGAACGCGTCGATCAGGCTGAAGCCATGGGGCGTCCGATCCCGGATCCGTTCTGGAAACCGACCGACAGCATGGACATCACGCCGCCGGTACTGGAGAAAGAGCCTTACATCGTGGTGATGGTCGATGAGTTTGCCGACCTGATCATGACGGTCGGCAAAAAGGTCGAGGAACTGATCGCTCGTCTGGCGCAGAAAGCGCGTGCGGCGGGGATCCACCTGGTGCTGGCAACTCAGCGTCCGTCGGTGGATGTGATCACCGGCCTGATCAAGGCCAACATCCCGACCCGTATTGCCTTTACCGTATCCAGCAAGATTGACTCGCGCACCATCCTCGATCAGGGCGGTGCTGAATCCCTGCTGGGGATGGGTGACATGCTGTATCTGGCCCCTAACTCCTCCATTCCGGTACGTGTGCATGGTGCATTTGTGCGCGATCAGGAAGTGCATGCAGTGGTTAAGGATTGGAAAGCGCGTGAACGACCTCAATATAAAGAGGGTATCCTCAACGCCGGTGACGACGGTGAGGGGGGTTCCGGCGGTGGTCTGGACGGTGACGAAGAGCTGGATCCGTTGTTTGATCAGGCGGTGGAGTTTGTGGTGGATAAACGCCGCGCCTCTATCTCCGGCGTACAGCGTCAGTTCCGCATCGGTTATAACCGCGCCGCGCGTATCATCGAACAGATGGAAGCGCAGGGCATCGTCAGCGAGCAGGGGCACAACGGCAACCGCGAGGTGCTGGCACCGCCACGGCATGACTGATGAAGTTTTAATCGTTGTTATTTAATTAAAAGGGCCGCTTAGCGGCCCTTGTGCAAAGAAGCGTAAACCCATCGGCTTCTCGGAACATTGGCCTATCTGCCGGCGAATGGCTTCGGGTAGAGTAAAGGTGTTTAAGGGGTAATTTGACCCGCACGGCACCGCCTTGCGGTTAACGCATTTCATAAGGTATCTGGAATAATGAAAAAACTGTTAGTTGCCTGTTGTCTGCTTTCGGGTTTCGCTTCCACCTCTGTGCTGGCCGACGCCGCGCAGGATTTGCAAAGTCGTCTGGCGAAAGTGAACAGTTTCCACGCCAGCTTCTCCCAGACGGTGACCAGCAGCGATGGCGCGGCGGTACAGCAGGGTGAAGGCGAACTCTGGGTTAAGCGCCCGAATCTGTTTAACTGGCATATGACCTCGCCGGACGAGAGCGTACTGGTGTCAGACGGTCAGACCCTGTGGTTCTACAATCCCTTTGTTGAGCAGGTCACTGCCACCTGGCTGAAAAACGCCACCGGCAACACGCCGTTCATGCTGATCACCCGTAATAACGCCAATGACTGGAAACAGTACAACGTTAAGCAGAAGGGCAATGATTTTGAGCTGACGCCAAAATCCAGCAGCGGCAACCTGAAACAGTTCGCTATTACCGTGGATAACAGCGGCACTATCCGCAGTTTTGCCGCGGTTGAGCAGGACGGCCAACGCAGTTCTTACGCGCTGAAAAGCCAGCAGAATGTCGCGGCTGATGCCAGCAAATTCAAATTTACCCCGCCGAAGGGGGTGACGCTGGACGACCAGCGCCAGTGAGGTCCGCGTGAGTAATATGTCGCTCGATTTTTCCCAGAATGAATTCCAGCCGTTGGCCGCGCGGATGCGGCCGACTACGCTGGCACAATACATCGGCCAGCAGCATCTGTTGGCTGCCGGTAAGCCTTTGCCGCGGGCTATCGAGGCGGGACAACTGCATTCGATGATTCTGTGGGGGCCACCGGGCACCGGGAAAACCACGCTGGCGGAATTGATCGGCCGTTATGGCCAGGCGGACGTCGAACGTATTTCTGCCGTCACGTCCGGGATTAAAGAGATCCGTGAGGCGATTGAGCGCGCACGTCAAAACCGTGACTCCGGTCGCCGCACTATCCTGTTTGTCGATGAGGTGCACCGCTTCAACAAAAGCCAGCAGGATGCCTTCCTGCCGCATATTGAAGACGGCACCATCACCTTTATCGGCGCCACCACCGAAAACCCGTCCTTTGAGCTTAACTCGGCGTTGTTGTCGCGTGCTCGCGTCTATTTACTGAAGGCACTGACTGCCGAAGATATCAGTCAGGTGCTGGATCAGGCGATGCAAGACAACAGCCGGGGTTTGGGTGGCCAGAATATCGAACTGCCGGAAGAGACGCGCCGCATGTTGTCGGAGCTGGTGGGCGGCGACGCCCGTCGGGCGCTGAACAGCCTGGAGATGATGGCGGACATGGCGGAAATCAACGCCAAAGGCATCCGCGTATTGACGCCGGAATTACTGAAAGAAGTCTCCGGGGAACGCAGTGCGCGTTTCGATAATAAAGGCGACCGCTTTTACGATCTGATCTCGGCGCTGCATAAATCGGTGCGTGGTTCAGCACCGGACGCTGCGCTTTACTGGTATGCCCGTATTATTACCGCCGGGGGCGATCCCTTGTACGTGGCACGCCGGTTGCTGGCGATCGCTTCTGAAGATGTCGGTAATGCTGACCCGCGTGGTATGCAGGTGGCTATTGCGGCCTGGGACTGCTTCACTCGGGTAGGGCCGGCGGAGGGTGAACGGGCGATAGCCCAGGCTATCGTCTATCTGGCCTGTGCGCCAAAAAGCAACGCGGTTTACACCGCCTTCAAAGCGGCAATACGTGACGCCAAAGAGATGGCTGATTATGACGTACCCGAGCACTTGCGCAATGCGCCAACCAAGCTGATGAAGGAAATGGGGTTGGGTGCAGAATATCGCTACGCCCACGACGAACCCAATGCCTATGCCGCCGGTGAAGATTACTTCCCGCCCGAAATGGCCAAGACGCGTTACTATCATCCAACCACTCGCGGGCTGGAAGGTAAAATCGGTGAAAAGCTGGCATGGCTTGCTGAGCAGGATCAAAATAGCCAGACAAAACGCTACCGCTAGCGTTGCCGTTGCGGTAAGGTTAGCGGGTATCACTCTTCCTTTATGCGGCTATAAATTCAGCCGAATAAAACATCAAATTTTCTTTCAATAACAATAAGCACAGGATTAGCATGCTCGATCCCAATCTGCTGCGTAATGAGCTAGACGCAGTCGCCGTCAAACTGGCTCGCCGAGGCTTTAAACTCGATCTGGATCTGCTGCGTTCTCAAGAAGAGCGTCGCAAAGTTCTGCAGGTAGAAACCGAAACGCTGCAGGCAGAACGTAACTCCCGATCGAAATCCATCGGCGCGGCTAAAGCGCGCGGGGAAGACATTGAGCCGCTGCGTCGCGAAGTAAACGAACTGGGTGACAAGCTGGACACGGCCAAGGCCGCGCTGGACCAGCTGCAGGCTGAAATCCGTGACTATGCGTTGGCGATCCCGAACCTGCCTGACGATGAAGTGCCAGACGGCAAAGACGACAGCGATAACCAGGAAGTCAGCCGCTGGGGCGAACCGCGCCAGTACGATTTCCAGGTGCGCGATCACGTCGACCTGGGCGAAATGGCCGGGGGTCTGGACTTTGCCGCGGCGGTAAAACTGACGGGTTCACGCTTTGTGGTGATGAAAGGGCAAATCGCCCGCATGCACCGTGCGTTATCCCAGTTCATGCTGGATCTGCATACCGAACAGCACGGCTACCAGGAAACCTACGTTCCTTATCTGGTTAACCATGCCACGCTGTACGGTACCGGCCAGTTGCCGAAGTTTGGTGAAGACTTGTTCCACACCAAACCGCTGGAAGAAGAGTCCGACAGCAGCAACTATGCGCTGATCCCAACGGCAGAAGTACCATTGACCAACCTGGTGCGTGACGAGATCCTGGAAGAGGAATCTCTGCCGCTGAAGTTGACCGCGCATACGCCTTGTTTCCGTGCCGAAGCCGGTTCTTATGGCCGTGACACCCGTGGTTTGATCCGCATGCACCAGTTCGACAAAGTTGAGATGGTGCAGATCGTCCGTCCGGAAGACTCTATGGCTACGCTGGAAGAGCTGACCGGCCATGCAGAGAAAGTGCTGCAGTTGCTGAACCTGCCATACCGCAAAATGTTGCTGTGTACCGGTGACATGGGTGCAGGCTCATGCAAGACCTACGATCTGGAAGTGTGGCTGCCGGCGCAGGACACTTACCGTGAGATCTCATCTTGCTCCAACATGTGGGATTATCAGGCGCGCCGTATGCAAGCCCGCTGCCGCAGCAAAACCGAGAAGAAGCCGCGCCTGGTGCATACGCTGAACGGTTCTGGTCTGGCAGTAGGTCGTACGCTGGTGGCGGTGCTGGAAAACTACCAGCAGGCCGATGGCCGTATTCAGGTACCAGAAGTATTACGCCCATATATGGGTGGCCTGGAATATATCGGTTAATAAGTTAGCTGTTCCACGAAAAGCGCCTACGGGCGCTTTTTTTATAAGAAAATTGTTACCCCTTTGTTCGAAAGCCCTTTTTCTTTCAGATACTTCCCCCGCTTTATTGATAGCAGACAAAGTTCACTACTCACTTCTGAGTAATATCCACTCATAGAGGAGGGCTTTTCTCAGGCTCATCAACAGACATCGGATCTGTCTCCTCTGATCGCTGCCTTGAATCAAGGGCATGACGTTTATCAATACCAGGGTAAAACGTGGAGTGAGTTATGTCGGAAAACAAAACAAACCGTCAGGAGTCTGGGGGATTCAGCCGTCGTACGTTGGTAAAATCCAGCGGCATAGTCGGGTTGGCGCTGGCCGTCGGGGGTATCGCATTGCCCTTTAGCCGGCGTGCTTTAGCGGTTTCAATCAGTGAAAGTGTGCTACAAGCCGCACAGGACAAAGTGGTCTGGGGCGCTTGTTCGGTTAACTGTGGCAGTCGCTGTGCCTTGCGTTTACACGTCCGCGACGATGAAGTTTATTGGGTCGAAACCGATAACACCGGCCTGGATGAGTATGGCGACCACCAGGTGCGAGCCTGTTTACGCGGTCGTTCTATTCGTCGCCGAATGAACCATCCTGACCGCCTGAATTATCCCATGAAGCGCGTCGGTAAACGGGGTGAAGGCAAATTCAAACGTATCAGCTGGGACGAAGCTTATGATGCCATCGCCAACAACCTGAAGCGGATTGTCGGGCAATATGGCAACGAGGCGGTGTATATCAATTACACCTCGGGCATTGTCGGCGGCAATATTACCCGCTCATCGCCGAATGCTTCACTGGTCGCCCGTCTGATGAATTGCTATGGCGGTTACCTGAGCCAGTATGGCACTTACAGCACCGCGCAAATCGCCTGCGCCATGCCTTACACCTATGGCAGCAATGAAGGTAACAGCACCTCGGATATTGAAAACAGCAAATTGGTGGTGATGTTCGGTAATAACCCGGCGGAAACGCGGATGAGTGGTGGCGGTATTACCTATTATCTGGAGCAGGCGCGTGAACGCTCTAATGCACGGATGATCGTTATCGATCCACGTTATACCGATACTGCCGCCGGACGTGAGGATGAATGGATCCCGATTCGGCCAGGTACGGATGCGGCATTAGTGGCTGGACTGGCGCATGTGTTGATCAGCGAGAATCTGGTCGATCAACCCTTCCTGGACCAATATTGCGTTGGCTACGACGAAAAAACCTTACCCGCCGATGCTCCAATAAATGGCCATTACAAGGCCTATATTCTTGGACAGGGTGAGGACGGCGTTGAAAAAACGCCGCAGTGGGCGGCAAAAATTACCGGCATTCCGACAGATCGCATTATCAAACTGGCAAGGGAAATAGGCAGCGCGAAACCGGCCTATATCTGCCAGGGCTGGGGGCCGCAGCGGCAGGCCAACGGGGAATTGACCTCGCGGGCCATCGCCATGTTGCCGATTCTGACCGGCAATGTTGGCATTAATGGCGGCAACAGTGGGGCGCGTGAATCCACCTATACCATCACCATTGAGCGTATGCCGGTATTGACCAACCCGGTCAAAGCGCAAATCTCCTGTTTTAGCTGGACCGATGCCATTGCACGAGGCCCGGAAATGACCGCCAGGCGCGATGGGGTTCGTGGTCAGGATAAACTGAACGTACCGATCAAGTTCATCTGGAACTATGCCGGTAATACCATCACCAACCAGCACTCCGACATCAATAAAACCCACGATATTTTGCAGGACGATTCCCAATGCGAAATGATAGTGGTGCTGGAAAACTTTATGACCTCGTCGGCGAAATATGCCGATATTCTGCTGCCGGATCTGATGACCGTCGAACAGGAAGACATTATTCCCAACGACTATGCCGGTAACATGGGCTATCTGATCTTTATTCAACCCGCCACCTCCGCCAAATTCGAACGTAAAGGCATCTATGAGGTGCTGAGTGAAGTAGCGCGTCGTTTGGGGCCAGAGGTGCATCAGAAGTTCACCGAAGGGCGTACCCAGGCACAATGGCTGCAATATTTGTACGCCAAAATGCAGGCGCGGGATCCCCTGCTGCCGGGCTATGAAGCGTTGCGCAGCATGGGCATCTACAAGCGTAAAGATCCCAATGGCCATTTCGTGGCTTACAAAAATTTCCGTCAGGATCCGGAAGCGAACCCGTTAAAAACGCCGTCCGGCAAGATAGAAATCTATTCCAGCCGACTGGCTGAGATTGCCAATGACTGGCAACTGGAGAAAGACGAAACCATCAGCCCGTTACCGGTTTATGCCTCTACCTTTGAAGGCTGGGACGATCCGCTGCGTAAAACCTACCCGCTGCAAATGTTTGGCTTTCACTACAAGGCGCGCACCCACTCCTCGTACGGCAATATCGATATTTTGCAGGCGGCCTGCCGCCAGGAAGTGTGGATCAACCCACTGGATGCGCAATCGCGTGGGATCCTCGCCGGTGACAAGGTGCGGGTGTTCAACGGCCGTGGCGAAGTACGGGTCGAAGCCAAGGTAACGCCGCGCATCAGGCGGATATGAGCGGTGATCGGGTCGATCATGGCGCCTGCATGAATACCCTGACCAGCCATCGTCCCTCGCCTTTGGCGAAGGGGAATCCGCAGCATACCAATCTGATTCAAATCGAAAAGGTATAAGGGGTAGCCAATGACTCAGCAATATGGATTCTTTATCGATTCAAGTCGTTGCACCGGCTGCAAAACCTGCGAACTGGCCTGCAAGGACTATAAAAACCTGACGCCGGATGTCAGCTTCCGCCGCATCTATGAATATGCCGGAGGCGATTGGCAACAGGATGGCGAAGGCTGGCAACAAAACGTGTTTGCCTATTATTTGTCGATCGCCTGCAACCATTGTGAAGATCCCGCCTGTACCAAAGTGTGCCCGACCGGTGCGATGCACAAACGGGAAGATGGCTTTGTGGTGGTGAATGAAGAGGTGTGTATTGGGTGTCGCTATTGCCACATGGCCTGTCCGTACGGCGCGCCGCAGTACAATGCGGCCAAAGGGCACATGACCAAATGCGATGGTTGCCATGAGCGAGTGGCAGAAGGCAACAAGCCTATCTGCGTGGAGTCCTGCCCGCTGCGGGCCCTGGACTTTGGTCCTATCGAGCAACTACGCCAGCAGCATGGCACTTTGGCACAGGTGGCCCCGCTGCCGGCGGCGCATTTTACCCGGCCGTGCATCGTGCTGAAACCCAATGCCAATAGCCGACCGAGTGGTGATACCACGGGTTATCTGGCCAATCCGAAGGAGGTTTAATATGGGCATGGGATGGCATGAATGGCCGCTGATGCTGTTTACCGTATTGGGGCAATCTGTGGTGGGGGCGATCATCGTTATGGGAATTGCGGTGATCGGTGGCAATCTGAACCAGCAGCAGGACCGGGCGGTGCATCGCTCAATGTTCTTCTTATGGTTGCTGATGGGCATCGCTTTTGTCGCATCTACCCTGCACCTGGGTTCGCCGTTACGGGCGTTTAACTCTTTAAACCGCGTCGGCGCGTCGGCGTTGAGCAACGAAATTGCCGGTGGCGCGTTGTTCTTCGCCGTCGGGGGGTTCTATTGGCTACTGGCGGTGCTGGGCAAAATGCCAGCGGCGTTGGGCAAAGTGTGGCTGTGGGTGACCATGGCGTCGGGCATAGTCTTTGTTTACGCCATGACGCGGGTGTATCAAATCGATACTGTGCCAACCTGGCATAACGGTTACACTACGCTGAACTTTTTCCTGACGACGCTGATCGGTGGGCCATTGCTGGGCGTTCTGTTACTGCGTGCGGCTGGATTAGCGGTATCAGCCCGCTATTCGCTGGCTATTCTGAGCGTAGTGGCGCTGTTGGTAAGCCTGGGTGCGGTGATGATGCAAGGCTATGAGTTGGCCAGTATCACCAGCTCGGTACAGCAGGCATCAACGTTGATCCCTCAATACGGCCAGTTAATGGTTGGGCGGCTGGTATTGGTGGTGTTAGGTTTAGGTTGTTGGATTTGCCCACTGTTGCGCCGGGGTAACGCGAGCGTGATGGGGATGGTTTTAGGTTTGATTTTGGTTATCGCTGGTGAGCTGGTAGGGCGTGGTGTGTTCTACGGCCTGCATATGACCGTTGGCATGGCGGTAGCCGGTTAATATTGTAGTCAGGCACAGTTCGCTGTGCCCTTAATAGGATCCTTGATTTATGACGCTTGAAAATATCGCTTTAACGGGCCGGGTGCTGGGTGTGTTGTTGTATGCACCGCCAGAAAGTGAAGACGGTCAACAGTTGTTGGCAACCTTGTCTGAATCTGAGTGGGTCAAAGAATGGCCGTATGGCGACGCCGAGCAGTTGCAGACTGCGGCAGCACTGATCGCTACCGGGATTGAAGATGAGCAAGAGGAGTCGTTGGCAGAGGCTTACCAACGTCTGTTTGTCGGGCCTGACACCTTACCGGCTCCGTTATGGGGTTCGGTGTATCTGGACAAAGAGAACGTGCTGTTTGGCAATTCCACCCTGCGTCTGCGCCGGTGGTTACGTTCGAATGGCATTGATGCGCAACACGATCGCAATGAGCCGGAAGATCACATCGGCACCTTGTTGATGATGGTGGCATGGTTAGCTGAAGAACGTCAGGGTGGGCTGGTTGAACAACTGCTGACCAAACATGTGCTGCCTTGGGCTCCGCGCTATCTGGAGTTGTTGCAGGCAAATGCGCAGCATCCTTTCTATCAGGGGCTGGCGCAATTGGCGCAAATTACCCTGAACGCCTGGGGTGAAGAATGCACTGCCGAAGTTGAGTCTTTGGACCTGCATTTCTGATAAAAAATGAACGGCCGTCAGGCGTACAAACGCCGGCGGCTGTTCATCGGTTCGGCATACGGCGAAACGTACCGATTCGCAGACCTTATCACCCAAGGCGGTGGCCAGTTGGCGAACGCGCTGAATCACCGGTAAAAGCTCAGCGTGGGTGCTGGCAATATCACTCAACAGTGTAGTGACGGCAGTCTCTGTTTTGCTTTCCATCATGTCCTTCCTCCCCGCGAGGTTTATCAGTGCTCAGCATAAAGGTTTTTGCTCTGTGTTACGCCTGCCAGTCTGTGTAATACAAATTGTGCGGTGTACTGATAAGAGCTGATTGACTTTTTTATCGCCAGTGGCATGATGCGCGCACTCTCATTGCGCGTTCGGTTTTAATCTCACTATGTCCGCATATTCCCGCCCAGTGCTCCTGCTGCTCTGTGGCCTGTTGTTGCTCACGGTTTCTATTGCCGTATTGAATACGTTAGTTCCTCTTTGGTTAACCCATGCTCAGTTGTCAACCGGGCAGGTGGGAATGGTAAGTTCTTCTTACTTTACCGGCAATCTGTTCGGCACGCTGATTGCGGGCAAACTGATCCAGCGCATTGGCTTTACCCGCAGCTATCATCTTGCCTGCGTGGTGTTCGCCGTGGCGACCGCCGGTATGGCGTTGTCGCTTGATTTCTGGAGTTGGATGGGGTGGCGTTTCTTTGCCGGTATCGGCTGTGCCTGGATTTGGGTGATTGTTGAGAGCGCCTTACTGCGCAGCGGTAATCTTTCCAACCGTGGCCAACTGCTGGCGGCCTATATGATGGTTTACTACCTCGGTACGGTGGTCGGCCAACTGCTGTTGAGTATGGTGTCTACCGAACTGTTGAACGTGGTGCCTTGGGTAACAGCCATTGTGATCAGCGCCATGTTGCCGATGTTGTTTGCCCGGGTGAACAGCCAGCACGATGAACCCCAACAGGCCGCGGTATGGCCGATGCTGAAACGCCGCAGTGCCCGGTTGGGTATCAATGGCTGCATCATCTCCGGGATTGTGCTTGGTTCACTGTATGGTCTGATGCCGCTGTATTTATCTCATCAGGGGATGAGTGATGCCAACGTCGGTTACTGGATGGCGTTGCTGGTCAGCTCCGGCATTGTTGGTCAATGGCCGGTGGGGCGACTGGCTGACCGCTATGGTCGCCTGCTGGTACTGCGCATTCAGGTGTTTGTGGTGATCCTCGCCAGCGTGGCGATGCTCAGTCACTCTGCCATGGCACCATCGCTGTTCATTCTCGGCTGTGCCGGCTTTACCCTGTATCCGGTGGCGATGTCCTGGGCCTGTGAGAAGACGTTACCGCATGAGCTGGTGGCGATGAACCAGGCGCTATTGATGAGTTACACCATTGGCAGCCTGCTCGGCCCGTCGATGACGGCGCTGCTGATGCAAAATTATTCTGACCAGTCGCTGTTTGTGATGATTGCCGCCGTGGCTCTGGTCTATCTGATGATGCTATTGAAAAAGCCGGACCCGCAACACACTCCGTTTGCTGCCGCCTGAGCATAAAAAACCCGGCCATACCGTGCCGGGTTTTTTGTTGTTGCTAGCGGATCAGTACATCACTTTGTGGCCGTAGCTTTCCAGAATACCTTTGACGCGCTCCATAGTGTCCGCTTTCGGCGGATGAACACCGTCCAGCTTGTACTCTTCCCCCATCGCTACCCACTTGTGTTTGCCCAGTTCGTGGTAAGGCAGCAGTTCGATTTTCTCGATGTTGGTCATGTCCTTGGTGAACTCACCCAGCAGGTGCGTTGACTTGTCATCATCTGACCAACCCGGCACTACCACATAACGGATCCAGGTGCGCTGATTGCGCTTCGCCAAATAGCGGGCGAATTCCAGCGTGCGGTGGTTAGAAACGCCGACCAGATTCTGGTGAATGTCGTCGTTCATCTGTTTGAGATCCAGCATCACCAGGTCGGTGGCATCCAGCAGTTCGTCGATCACCGGATCGTAACGTCGTACAAAACCGTTGGTGTCCAGACAGGTGTTGATACCTTCTTCATGACAAGCCCGGAACCAATCGCGGACGAATTCGGCCTGCAGGATAGCCTCGCCGCCGGAAGCCGTAACGCCGCCACCGGAGGCATTCATAAAGTGGCGATAGGAGACGGTGTCTTTCATCAATTCTTCGACGGTGACTTCTTTCCCACCGTGGGTATCCCAGGTATCACGGTTGTGGCAATACAGGCAGCGCATCAGGCAGCCCTGGAAGAAAACGATAAAGCGGATCCCTGGGCCATCTACGGTGCCACAGGATTCGAAGGAGTGGATGCGACCTGTCACTGACATTGCGGGGTTTTCTCCAATATTGACTGTCAAACGCAGTCTAAAAGTAGGCTCATAACCGCCAGCCAGGGATCAGCGATGCAGTAAGCGGGCAGGGCCCGACGACTGGGGTGGAACGATTCCTGTTGGCCGGTTATTACGCCGGATAACTGTTTTGCCGGATATCCATCAAGTATAGCTATCTGGCAAAACAGACTCGTGCTGAGTCAGGGAACTAGCATTTATTAAAAAGGCCGGAAAGATCCGGCCCCGGGGTTCAGCTTAACCACCGAGCGGGAAACCCCGCCCGGATGGGGCAATTACATCGACTGAGTGAAAGTACGGGTAATTACGTCTTGCTGTTGTTCTTTGGTCAGCGAGTTGAAGCGAACGGCATAACCGGATACGCGGATGGTCAGCTGAGGATATTTCTCAGGATCTTGCATCGCGTCCAGCAGCATTTCACGGTTCATCACGTTGACGTTCAGGTGCTGACCGCCTTCGATAGAAGCTTCGTGGTGGAAGTAACCGTCCATCAGACCCGCCAGGTTGGCTTTACGCACGTCGTCGTCTTTACCCAGTGCGTTTGGCACGATGGAGAAGGTGTAGGAGATCCCATCCTTCGCATAGGCAAACGGCAGTTTGGCTACGGAAGTCAGAGAGGCTACGGCACCTTTCTGGTCACGGCCGTGCATTGGGTTAGCACCTGGACCGAATGGAGCGCCAGCACGGCGACCATCTGGGGTGTTACCGGTTTTCTTGCCGTAAACCACGTTGGAAGTGATGGTCAGTACGGACTGAGTCGCTACAGCATTACGGTAGGTACGCAGTTTCTGAATTTTCTTCATGAAACGTTCTACCAGGTCACAGGCGATGTCATCAACACGAGCATCGTTGTTACCGAACTGCGGGTATTCACCTTCGATTTTGAAGTCTACGGCCAGGCCGTCTTCATCACGGATGGTGGATACTTTAGCGTACTTGATAGCAGACAGGGAGTCAGCCGCAACGGACAGACCTGCGATGCCGCAAGCCATGGTGCGGTAAACGTCACGGTCATGCAGTGCCATCAGTGCAGCTTCATAGCTGTACTTGTCGTGCATGTAGTGAATGATGTTCAGCGCGGTCACGTACTGCTTGGCCAGCCAATCCATAAAGTGGTCCATACGTTCCATGACTTTGTCATAGTCCAGCACGGTATCCATCATTGGCGCTTCTTTCGGGCCAACCTGGATTTTCATTTTTTCATCAACGCCGCCGTTGATGGCGTACAGCATGGTTTTCGCCAGGTTGGCACGGGCACCGAAGAACTGCATTTGCTTGCCGACGATCATCGGGCTAACGCAACAGGCGATGGCGTAGTCATCGTTGTTGAAGTCAGGACGCATCAGGTCGTCGTTTTCATACTGTACGGAGGAGGTGTCGATAGACACTTTCGCTGCGTATTTTTTGAAGTTCAACGGCAGTTTTTCAGACCACAGGATGGTCATGTTCGGTTCCGGAGACGGCCCCATGGTGTACAGGGTGTTCAGGAAACGGAAGCTGTTTTTGGTGACCAGAGTACGGCCGTCAACGCCCATACCTGCCAGGGACTCAGTCGCCCAGATTGGGTCGCCGGAGAACAGCTCATCATACTCAGGAGTACGCAGGAAGCGCACCATACGCAGTTTCATCACCAGGTGGTCAATCAGTTCCTGCGCCTGTT
This sequence comes from Serratia myotis, assembly GCF_027474885.1. Taxonomy (NCBI): domain Bacteria; kingdom Pseudomonadati; phylum Pseudomonadota; class Gammaproteobacteria; order Enterobacterales; family Yersiniaceae; genus Serratia; species Serratia myotis. The sequence continues at coordinate 1,825,328 of NZ_CP099707.1, forward strand.
CTTCGTTCAGTTTGCCTGCTTCGATGTCGCGTTGGATGAACACGTCAAGGAAGGTAGACACGCGGCCGAAGGACATGGCTGCACCGTTCTGGGATTTCACTGCGGCCAGGTAGCCGAAGTAGGTCCACTGTACGGCTTCTTGCGCGTTGGTAGCCGGCTTAGAGATATCGCAGCCGTATTTGGCCGCCATTTCTTTAATCTGGCCCAGAGCGCGATGCTGTTCAGCAATTTCTTCACGCAGCTGGATGGTCATTTCCAGATCTTCGCCGTTTTCCAGCTTGGTCTGCAGTGACTTGAACTGATTCAGTTTGTCGGCCATCAGGAAATCGATGCCGTACAGGGCTACGCGACGGTAGTCACCGATGATGCGGCCACGGCCATAAGCATCTGGCAGACCGGTCAGCACGCCGGATTTACGGCAGTTCAGAATGTCTTTGGTGTAAACATCAAATACGCCCTGGTTGTGGGTTTTGCGGTATTCGGTGAACACTTTTTTCAGCTGTGGATCCAGTTCACGGCCATAGACCTTACAAGAACCTTCTACCATTTTGATGCCGCCGAATGGGATCAGCGCACGTTTCAGTGGTGCATCAGTCTGCAAGCCAACGATGGTTTCCAGCTCTTTGGCAATGTAGCCAGCGTCGTGGGAAGTGATGGTAGCTGCAACGTTGGTGTCGAAATCAACTGGCGCATGGGTGCGGTTTTCCAGTTTGATCCCTTCCATAACCTTGTCCCACAGGGTGGAAGTGGCCTGAGTTGCGCCGGCCAGGAAGGATTCATCACCCTCGTAAGGAGTGTAGTTTTTCTGGATGAAGTCACGAACGTTGACCTCGTTCTGCCAGTCACCTTTACTGAAACCTGCCCAAGCTTTGGCTAACTTCTCGTTAAGTTCGGTCATTATACACCTACCTTTAATTGTGGAGTTCTAACTCGGCGCGCGATAACTAACAGCTTAGTGCTGTTGTTCACCACCACGCAGATAAATTACCCAGTAAGTCAACCCAACCAGCAAACCGCCACCAATGATGTTGCCAATGGTGACTGGGATCAGGTTGTCGATGATAAAGTTGCTTACGGTCAGATGAGCAAACTGCTCAGGTGTTGCCCCTATGGCTTGCCAGAATTCTGGCGTGGCGAAGTTTTTAACCACGATACCCATAGGGATCATAAACATGTTGGCGATGCTGTGTTCGAAACCGCTGGCGACAAACATGCCGACCGGCAGGATCATGGCGAACATTTTGTCCATCAGGCTGCGGCCTGAGTAGCTCATCCACACCGCCAGGCAGACCATCAGGTTAGCCAGAATGCCGAGGCAGACGGCCTCAACAAAAGTGTGATGCAGCTTGTGGTCAGCGGTTTGCAGGACGTTCAGGCCCCATTGGCCGTTGGCCACCATGTGTTCGCCAGAGAACCAGATGAGTGCCACAAAGAACAGTGCGCCAATCAGGTTACCGATATAGACATTCAGCCAGTTGGCACCCAGCTGGCACCAGCTGATACGGCCGCTGGCCTTGGCGATGACAATCAGTACGGTAGAAGTGAACAGGTCGGCGCCCGAAACGACGACCAGCATTAACCCCAGGGAGAAACAGATGCCGCCGACCAATTTTGCCAGGCCGAAAGGCACACCGGCAGTGCCGGTAGTCGCCGTGATATAAAACACGAATGCGATTGAAATAAAGACACCGGCAGTGATCGCCAAATAAAACGTTTTCAGCGGATGCTTGGTGGCTTTGTACACACCTGCATCCTCAGCGATTTTCGCCGTTGCTGCAGGTAATATCAGATCGAAGGGGTTGTCAGCTTTCACACTAACTCTCGCTTTTAAGGGTTAAAACAACGCAATGAGATACTAGCAAAGCAGTATAGGGTAAAAATTGATTTGGATCATAAGGCGAGAAACTAAAGCGGCCAAAAACCAGATAAATCGCAAGGTTTATTGAGTTAACTAATTGAATTTTATTGTAAAACTATTTTTTAATGTTTGCAAATAATTTTGAATAAACCATCCGAACCTTCTCGGAAAGGTTAAATTTTCATGCATTTTGTCACTTTCCGATGGTCAGCGTTTAATTATCGGTTAATTATTATTTTACCGACCGGTAACAATTGCCGTTTTATTTGTCTTGTTTGCTGATAAGTGCGTAATTAAGCGAAAAAAATAAGCAGAAAAACCGCTTATTTAACCGTCAAAATAAGATGTTGATAATTTGGAGAGAGGCGACAGGGGGCAATTTGAGTATTGCGCCGGCAGCGGACCGCCGGCGCAAAGGGACTGAGATTATGCTTGCGCCCAATAACGGCGTTTGGCGTTCTGCAGTTTTTCGTAGGCCGCTAACAGCGCCTGATGAGCCGGCAAGGCTTTCAGATCGTTATCGACTGCGAACAGGCCGTTAAAGCGCACTTCGCCGCTGATGGCCGCAGAGGCAGCATCTACCGCTTCCTGACCGTACATCTTCACGAAGGCAGTGTAGTACTGCGCCGGATCGCGGTCAGGTTCTTGTGTCAGTAACAGCAGCGTTTGCAGGCAACGGTAATAGTTGCTGCGTGCCGGGCTCAACACCGAAGCGTTGAAGTCTTGCGTCCACTCGGCCCAGATCAGCGCCTGGTCCATATCGCCACCGGCCAATGCCAGCATTGATTTCAACTCGCCAACGCGCAGGGTGTTCCAGGCGTTGTCTTTACCGGAAGCAATACCCAGCAGTTCGCGCACGCGGGTGAAATCGTCCAGGCCTTCGTCGTCAAAGCGTTCAATCAGCGCCAGATATTCTTGCGGCTCCCACTCACTGCCCGGCAGAGCCAACAGAAGATCACGCAGGTGCGCACCCATGCTGTTGTTGGCCAGCAGCAGGTCTTCCGCAGGGTAAATATCGGACATGCCCGGCACTATGATGCGGCAGGCATACACGTCCAAATGTTCGTAGTCGGCGATGTACACTTCCGCGCCTTCTTTATCGAAGATGCTCATCAACGTGGCGAACTCTTCCTGCGTGCTGCCGCTGAAGCTCCAGTCGACAAACGGGTAATCCGCATCCTGCTTGAACATATCCCAGGAGATCAAACCGCTGGAATCGATAAAGTGGGTTTCCAGGTTGGTATGCTCTGCGACTTCTTCGTCGTCGAAGGTTGGTGCGGTGAACACATCCAGATCCTTCAGGCTACGGCCCTGCAGCAGTTCAGTCACGGTACGCTCAAGTGCCACGCCAAAATCAGGATGGGCGCCGAACGAGGCGAAACAGGTGCCGTTAGCCGGGTTGAACAGCACAACGCAGATCACCGGGTAGTTGCCGCCCAGTGAGGCATCGTAAGAGAGGATCGGGAAACCTTCTTCTTCCAGCTTGGCGATAGCTTCCACCACGCCCGGATAGCGGTTCAATACTTCAGCCGGGATCTCCGGCAAGCTGATGGATTCGGCGATGATGCGGTTTTTCACATAGCGCTCGAACACTTCAGACAGGCCCTGTACGCGAGCTTCGTTGGCGGTGTTACCGGCAGACATGCCATTGGACACATAAAGGTTACCGATGATGTTCATCGGGATGTAAACCGTCTGCTGGTCGGACTGACGGGAGAATGGCAGGGCGCAAATGCCACGATCGCCATTACCGGACTGCAGGTCGATCAGATCGCTGGCGTTAACTTCCCGATCCGGATTATAGAATGCATGCAGACGATCATCGAGAATGCCGGCCGGCAGCGAATCATCGGCTGGGATCGGGAACCATTTCTCGTTCGGGTAATGCACGAAATCGCCTTCGGCAATCTGTTTGCCCAGATAGAAGTCGGCAAAGAAATAGTTGGTAGAGAGACGTTCGAAGTATTCGCCCAAAGCGGAGGCCAGCGCAGCTTTTTTGCTGGCGCCTTTACCGTTGGTGAAGCACAGCGGGCAATCGCGATCGCGGATGTGAACCGACCATACGTGTGGCACCGGGTTCAGCCAGGAGGCCTCTTCGATATTAAAACCCAGATCGCTTAATTTCTGTTGGAAACGGGCGATAGAGTCTTCCAGCGCGGCGTCTTTGCCAGGGATAAAAGTTTGCGTCATTGTCTTCACTTTTTGAGCGTACTAAAAACGCGCAATGATACGGGGTTTTACGCCCAAGCTCCATGTATTCCTAAATCGGTGGCAAAGTCACAGTTTTTTTGGGGATAAGGGCCATAATTCAGCGGGTTATCTATCATGGAGAAACCCAATGAAATCAGTGAAACTCAGCGCTGTGGCGCTCCTGCTGGCGGGCGCAAGCGGTTCTGCTCTGGCCTTGCCCACCATTACGCTGTTGGCGACCGGTGGCACCATCGCCGGTGGGGGCGAATCGGCGACAAAATCCAACTACACGGCGGGTAAGCTGGGCGTTGATGCCCTGGTGAATGCCGTGCCGGAGTTGAAAAACGTCGCCAATGTGCAGGGCGAACAGGTAGTGAACATCGGTTCGCAGGATATGAATGATGAAGTTTGGCTGAAGCTGGCGAAGAAAATCAATGCCGACTGCGCTAAAACTGATGGTTTTGTCATCACCCATGGCACCGACACACTGGAAGAAACCGCCTACTTTCTTGATCTGACGGTAAAATGCGATAAGCCGGTGGTGATTGTCGGAGCGATGCGCCCGGCCACCGCGATGAGTGCCGACGGTCCGTTTAATCTGTATAACGCCGTGGTGACGGCAGCCGATCCGCAATCGGCTAAACGCGGTGTGCTGGTGGCGATGAACGACATCGTGCTGGATGGGCGCGACGTGACTAAAACCAATACCACTTCCGTACAGACTTTCCAGTCGCCCAACTTCGGCCCGCTCGGCTATATCCATAACGGCAAGGTTGATTACCAACGTTCACCGCAACGCAAACACACTACCGATACCCCGTTTGATGTCTCCAGCCTGACAGCGCTACCCAAGGTCGGCATTATCTATAACTATGCCAATGCTTCCGATGCGCCGGCCAAAGCGCTGATTGCCGAAGGTTATCAGGGCATCGTCAGCGCCGGGGTCGGTAACGGCAATCTGTATAAAACGGTATTCGACACCCTGGCGACAGCCGCCCATAACGGGGTCGCCGTGGTGCGTTCCTCCAGAGTGCCCACCGGCGCGACCACCGAAGATGCCGAAGTGGATGATACCAAATTAGGCTTTGTTGCCGCCGGTACGCTGAATCCGCAAAAAGCGCGGATCCTGCTGCAACTGGCGCTGACTCAGACTAAAGACGCCAAACAAATTCAGCAGATGTTTAATCAATACTGAGTGTCTTTCCTTCATTCGGGGGCCTGCGTGCCCCCTAGCCATGTCGGCTGTATACAGCATAAAAAACCGCGTTAACCCACTGAATTGGCCGTTGTCACAGCGTTTTATTGCAAAAAATACCGGTGATTTGGCAGAGCCTGTTAGTGCAGGGGTTGGGCGTTTCCCGGCATCGGGCGAATAACCATTGCAGGAGGGGGGCGCGAGTGATAAAACCGAAGGATTAATTCGGGCGTATTTCGGTAGGCCAGTATCATTGGCGAATAGTGAATGTGGTGAGGGGAAATGACTCAGGTTTATAATTTTAGCTCTGGTCCGGCCATGCTGCCGGTTGAAGTTTTGCGTCGTGCGGAACAGGAGCTGTGCAACTGGCACGGTCTTGGCACCTCGGTGATGGAAATCAGCCATCGCAGTAAAGAGTTTATCGAAGTCGCTCAGCAGTCCGAACAGGACCTGCGCGATCTGCTGAAAATCCCCTCCAACTATAAAGTTCTGTTCTGCCACGGTGGTGCCCGCGCGCAGTTTGCCGCGTTGCCTCTGAACCTGTTGGGTGACAAAACCACCGCAGACTATATCGACGGCGGTTATTGGGCACATAGCGCCATCACCGAAGCGAAAAAATACTGCACGCCAAACACCATCGACGTGAAAACTAACGTCGACGGCCTGCTCGGCATCAAACCGATGAAAGAGTGGCTGTTGAGCGATGACGCGGCTTACGTGCATTACTGTCCGAACGAAACCATCGACGGCGTGGCTATCGATGAGGTGCCTGACTTCGGCGATAAAGTGGTGATTGGCGATTACTCCTCCACCATTCTGTCCGGTCCGCTGGACGTTAGCCGTTTCGGCGTGATTTACGCCGGGGCGCAGAAAAATATTGGTCCGGCCGGTCTGACGCTGGTGATTGTACGTGAAGATCTGCTGGGTAAGGCGCGTCGTGAAGTGCCGTCGATCCTCGATTACACCGTGCTGGCCGAGAACGACTCCATGTTCAACACGCCGCCGACCTTTGCCTGGTACCTGTCCGGCCTGGTGTTCAAATGGCTGAAAGAGCAGGGTGGCCTGGTGGAAATGCATAAACGTAACCAGGCCAAGGCCGAGTTGCTGTACGCGACCATCGATAATTCTGATTTCTACCGCAGCCGGGTGGCGCTTGCCAACCGTTCCTGGATGAACGTGCCGTTCCAGTTGGCGGATCCTGCGCTGGATAAGGTGTTCCTCAGCGAAGCAGAAGCCATTGGCCTGCAAGCGCTGAAAGGCCACCGAGTGGTTGGCGGCATGCGCGCTTCTATTTACAATGCAATGCCGCTGGCCGGTGTGAAGACATTAACCGACTTTATGGCCGACTTCGAACGTCGTCACGGTTAAGCCAGGTTGCCTGCCTTGAGCGGGCCGCCTTCGCTGTTGTCCTTTTGAGTTAAAGCGGCTCCGGCATTTTCCCGGGGCCGTTTCGTTTATCAGATTTTGGAGATTTTAGTTCACATGGTGGATTCCCTGACGTTACAACCGGTTGCCTTGGTCAATGGCACCGTCAACTTACCCGGCTCCAAGAGCGTGTCCAACCGTGCTCTGCTGCTGGCTGCGCTGGCGGAGGGAACGACGACGCTGACCAACCTGCTGGACAGCGACGACGTGCGCCATATGTTGAATGCGCTGCAGGCGCTGGGCGTGAACTATCAACTGTCAGACGATCGCACCACTTGTAAAGTTGAAGGTGTTGCCGGCCCGCTGGTGGCCAGCCAGCCGCTTGAACTGTTCCTCGGCAATGCCGGTACCGCGATGCGTCCCTTGGCGGCCGCGTTGTGCCTGGGCAGCAATGATGTGGTGCTGACCGGTGAGCCACGCATGAAAGAGCGTCCAATTGGTCATCTGGTGGATGCCCTGCGTCAGGGCGGCGCCCAGATTGATTACCTGGAGCAGACCGATTATCCGCCATTGCGCCTGCGTGGGGGTTTCCGCGGCGGTGATGTGACCGTCGACGGCAGCGTTTCCAGTCAATTCCTGACCGCATTGCTGATGGCGGCACCTTTGGCCGAACAGAACACCAATATCCATATCAAGGGTGAGCTGGTTTCCAAGCCGTACATTGATATCACGCTGCACCTGATGCGTACCTTTGGTGTTGAGGTCAGCCACGACAACTATCGCGTGTTCCACATCAGTGGCCGCCAAACCTACCGTTCTCCGGGCGACTACCTGGTGGAGGGTGATGCTTCTTCGGCTTCTTACTTCCTGGCGGCCGCCGCAATTAAAGGTGGCACCGTGCGTGTCACCGGCATCGGTAAGAAAAGCGTTCAGGGTGACACCAAATTTGCCGATGTACTGGAAAAAATGGGGGCACGCATTACCTGGGGCGATGACTATATTGAATGCAGCCGCGGTGAATTGCGTGGCATCGACATGGATATGAACCACATTCCTGATGCGGCGATGACCATTGCGACTGCGGCCCTGTTTGCCGAAGGCCCAACGACCATTCGTAATATCTATAACTGGCGGGTGAAAGAAACCGACCGTCTGGCTGCGATGGCGACAGAGTTGCGTAAAGTGGGCGCGGAAGTGGATGAAGGGGAAGACTATATTCACGTCGTACCGCCGGCCAAGCTGAAATTTGCCGATATCGGTACCTACAATGACCACCGTATGGCGATGTGTTTCTCGCTGGTGGCGCTGTCGGATACTCCAGTGACCATTCTCGATCCGAAATGTACCGCGAAAACCTTCCCGGACTACTTCGAACAACTGGCACGCATCAGTCAATTGGCGTGATCCGCAGTCAGATACTTTCTTTTAAGGCCCTTAATTGGGCCTTTATTGTTTTTAACGCCTGTAGCCCGGCGCTGTCCGCTATACTTTTGCGCGGTCATACGCTTATTTTCAACAACCAGACAGTTCCAGGGTAACAGTTCGCCGTTTGGCAGCGTATAATGCGCCACCGTGACTGCCCCGATTGGGCGGGCGGCAGGGATGTTTTTAATTATGCTTTCGCATTGTGCTGGCGGCAGGTTATGTCCCTGTGAGGTTTTCTACCTGAAGGAGAGAGAAATGACGGCTACAGCCCCGGTGATAACCGTTGATGGACCAAGTGGCGCAGGCAAAGGCACGCTGTGTAAAGCGTTGGCCGAATCACTTGGTTGGCGTTTGCTGGATTCCGGTGCGATTTATCGCGTGCTGGCTTTGGCGGCGTTGCATCATCAGGTCGATATCACGTCTGAGGAGGCGCTGGTTCCACTGGCCGCACATCTCGATGTTCGCTTTATTGCCCTGGATGGCAAACTGCAGGTTATTTTGGAAGGTGAGGATGTCAGCAATGAAATCCGCACCGAAACCGTTGGCAATACCGCTTCGCAGGCAGCCGCTTTTCCGCGCGTGCGTGAAGCCCTGTTGCGCCGCCAGCGGGCGTTCCGTGAGGCCCCTGGGCTGATTGCCGATGGCCGCGATATGGGCACGGTGGTGTTCCCCGATGCGCCGGTCAAGATTTTCCTGGACGCCAGTTCGGAGGAGCGTGCACACCGCCGCATGCTACAGTTGCAGGAAAAGGGCTTTAATGTTAACTTTGAACGTCTTTTAGCCGAGATAAAGGAACGGGATGACCGTGACCGTAATCGGCCTATCGCGCCCCTGGTGCCTGCTTCCGACGCCCTCGTGCTGGATTCAACCAGCATGTCGATCGACGAAGTCATCCAGCGTGCGCTGACTTATGCACATGAAGTTTTAGCGTTGCCGCAGCAGTAAGCGCGGCGGCGTTATTGGCTTTTTGTCATATTTGTCATGGTAGTATCGAACTATATCGGGTAAAATTTTACCCCTGTAACCTAAACCCTGTCGGCATGGAGCCAATGGCGGGGTATGTGAAACAACCCCATTCGGCGGGATGCTAAATGGACGTTAAACTATAGAACCCTGAAGATTAAACATGACTGAATCTTTCGCTCAACTCTTTGAAGAATCCCTGAAAACAATCGAAACCCGTCCGGGTTCCATCGTTCGTGGCGTTGTAGTTGCTATCGACAAAGACGTAGTACTGGTTGACGCCGGTCTGAAATCTGAGTCTGCCATCCCGGCTGAGCAATTCAAAAACGCACAGGGCGAGCTGGAAATCCAGGTAGGCGACGAAGTTGATGTTGCGCTGGACGCTGTTGAAGATGGCTTCGGTGAAACTCTGCTGTCCCGTGAGAAAGCTAAGCGTCACGAAGCTTGGATCACGCTGGAAAAAGCTTACGAAGAAGCTGAAACTGTCGTCGGTGTTATCAACGGCAAAGTTAAGGGTGGCTTCACTGTAGAGCTGAATGGTATTCGTGCGTTCCTGCCAGGTTCCCTGGTTGACGTGCGTCCAGTACGTGACACTCTGCACCTGGAAGGCAAAGAGCTTGAGTTTAAAGTCATCAAGCTGGACCAGAAACGCAACAACGTTGTAGTTTCTCGCCGTGCGGTTATCGAATCAGAGAACAGCGCAGAACGTGATCAACTGCTGGAAAACCTGCAGGAAGGCATGGAAGTTAAAGGTATCGTTAAGAACCTCACTGACTACGGTGCATTCGTTGATCTGGGCGGCGTAGACGGCCTGCTGCACATCACTGATATGGCTTGGAAACGCGTTAAGCATCCGAGCGAAATCGTCAACGTTGGCGACGAAATCACTGTTAAAGTGCTGAAGTTCGACCGCGAGCGTACTCGTGTTTCCCTGGGCCTGAAGCAACTGGGCGAAGATCCATGGGTTGCTATCGCGAAACGTTACCCAGAAGGCACCAAGCTGACTGGTCGTGTAACCAACCTGACTGATTACGGCTGCTTCGTAGAAATCGAAGAAGGCGTTGAAGGTCTGGTACACGTTTCTGAAATGGATTGGACCAACAAAAACATCCATCCGTCCAAAGTTGTTAACGTGGGCGATGTAGTGGAAGTTATGGTTCTGGACATCGATGAAGAACGTCGTCGTATCTCCCTGGGTCTGAAGCAGTGCAAAAACAACCCATGGCAGCAGTTTGCAGAAACCCACAACAAGGGCGACCGCGTTGAAGGTAAAATCAAGTCTATCACTGACTTCGGTATCTTCATCGGCCTGGACGGCGGCATCGACGGCCTGGTTCACCTGTCTGACATCTCCTGGAACGTTGCAGGCGAAGAAGCAGTTCGTGAATACAAGAAAGGCGACGAAATCGCAGCGGTTGTTCTGCAAGTTGACGCAGAGCGCGAGCGTATCTCCCTGGGCGTGAAGCAGCTGGCTGAAGACCCGTTCAATAACTACCTGTCTATGAACAAGAAAGGTACTATTGTTACTGGTAAAGTCACTGCAGTTGACGCCAAAGGTGCTACAGTTGAATTAGCAGGCGGCGTAGAAGGTTACCTGCGTGCTTCTGAAGCCTCTCGCGACCGCATTGAAGATGCAACTCTGGTTCTGAATGTGGGTGACGACGTTGAAGCTAAATTCACCGGCGTTGACCGTAAGAACCGCGTAGTAAGCCTGTCCGTACGTGCTAAGGACGAAGCTGACGAGAAAGATGCAATTGCTACTGTTAATAGCGGCAGCAAGCAGGAAGAAAGCAACTTCTCTAACGCAATGGCTGAAGCTTTCAAAGCGGCTAAAGGCGAGTAATGACGGGGGGCGGTTTTTGACCGCCCCGATACGGTAGTTTAGCTGCAAAGCTTGGAGGAACTATGACCAAGTCTGAACTTATTGAAAGACTTGCTGGCCAGCAATCTCATGTACCGGCGAAAGCCGTTGAGGATGCAGTGAAAGAGATGCTAGAACATATGGCTGCAACGCTAGCCGATGGGGAACGCATCGAGATCCGCGGATTCGGCAGTTTTTCTCTTCACTACCGTGCTCCGCGTGTGGGTCGCAACCCGAAAACTGGCGATAAAGTTGAGTTGGACGGCAAGTACGTTCCTCACTTCAAGCCAGGCAAAGAGCTGCGTGACCGCGCCAATATCTATGGCTAGTCACTGACTGACCATAGAGTTGTTGCTTGTAAAGAAATACAAAACGGTGCCCTTGGGGCGCCGTTTTTTTTTGCCTGTTATCTTCCATTGGCGGTCTCGGCGCTTCTTGCGAGCCAAGCCGCAGCATGTGGTTAGCCGTGGTAACGGCTGCTGTTATTGTGCGGTGACGATCGCGTGCCGTCAGATTGTTGATGGTGAGTATTGGCCTATGCGTAAACAATCCCGTGATGTTGGCAGCCTGAATAGCTGCCCGATACCGGGAGATCACTTATCAAAACTTCGCTGGATTTGGCTGTAAGTGCAATTATCTGCGGTATTTTACCGCTGCTTTTCATGCCGTCCTTACCCGATGCGCGCCTCACTCTGTGGGTCACCTTACCTGTTTGTCTCTGCCTGTGGTGTAGGGGCAACGTAGGCCGATTTATGGCGTGGGGGGCATTGGGTTTTCTTTGGGCGGTATTTACTGCCGGAACCCTGGTTAATCAAATCAATCGCTTAAGTCAGGGCCCAGTGGTGAACGCGGTGGTTCAGGTGAGCAGTATTGCGTTGGCTTCCGCACCACGAAAGCAGACGGTTATGCGTATCGAGCAGATCAATGGCCACTGGCTGGTGCCCTCGATCGCTTTCTCCACCCGCTGGCAGCCGAAAGATCGGCCCCTGTGCGCCGGACAACGCTGGCGATTGCACCTGCGCTTGCGGCCGGTGCATGGCAGCTTAAATGAAGGGGGCTTTGACAGTCAGCGTTGGGCGATGTCACGGCGCCAACCTTTGACGGCACAGGTTAAGAGCGCGGTAATCCTGGACCAAAGTTGCGGTTGGCGGCAGCGCATGATCGGCCATGCCGAGAGCAATATGGGAGTTCTCCGCTATAAAGCCGTGTTGCTGGCGTTGGCATTTGGAGAGCGGGCGGCGCTGGAACCGGCACTGCGGACTTTGATGTTGAAAACCGGCATTGCCCACCTGATGGCCATTTCGGGGCTGCACGTGGCGATGGTGGCTATTTTGATTTGGTCCTTGTTACGGGCTCTGCAATTTTTTCTGCCGGCAAACCTGATTGGTTACCGTTTTCCACTGATCATCAGTTGGCTCGGCGCATTGGGCTATGTCTGGTTGGCTGGCGCGCATCCACCCGCGGTAAGAACCGGCCTGGCGCTGACACTGTGGATGTTGTTGCGTATACGCGGCATCCATTGCTCTTCCTGGCAAATTTGGCTGTGGTGTATCGGGCTAATCCTGGTTTGTGATCCGCTGGCAGTGTTATCCGACAGCTTTTGGCTATCGGCCACGGCAGTGCTTTGCCTGATTTTTTGGTTCGAATGGGTGCCGTTGCATCCCCGCTTTCGCTCGGGATGGTACTGGGCACCGCTACGTTGGCTGCATATTCAGTTTGGTATCACATTGCTATTGGTCCCCATGCAGGCCGGCTTGTTTCTTGGCCTGACGCTTACCTCCATACCGGCCAATCTTTGGGCTGTCCCCCTGGTCTCGCTGGTCACGGTACCCTTGATCCTGCTGGCAGTGGTGGTGGGTATTTTCCCGATGTTGAGTGCGGGACTCTGGGAAGTAGCCGATCTTACCCTGGCAGGGGTGTTTACCCCATTACACTACCTGCAAAATGGTTGGGTCGATCTTGGCGCAGCCTCTCTGGCTGTCAGTCTTACCGGTTGGCTGCTGGTGATTTTTTGGCGTTTTCACTGGTGGTGGCGTTATGCATCGGTGCTGGCAACTTTGGCGGTGTGTGGCTTACTGTGGCGTGAAAGAGAGCCCACATACTCTTGGCGTGTAGATATGCTAGACGTTGGGCATGGTTTGGCGATGGTGGTTGAAAAGAACGGTCGGGCAATATTGTATGATACTGGCCCCCGTTGGGGGACAGGGAGTGCCGCTGGTCGGAATATTTTGCCGTTTCTTCACTGGCGAGGATTACCTGTGGAGCAAATCATTATCAGTCACGATCATCTGGATCATATCGGTGGTCTTGAAGAGATGCAGCGGGCATTTCCGCAAGCGGCCGTAAGAAGTCCACGTCTTGATGCAGGTCATTTACCCTGCGTGGCCGGGGAGCGCTGGCAATGGCAATCGTTACAGTTTCAAGTGTTGTGGCCGCCAAAGAGGGTAAAAATGGCAGGAAACGATGATTCATGCGTAATTCGTATTGATGATGGCAAATATAGCCTGTTGCTAACCGGCGATGCAGAAAAAAGGACGGAGGCACAGCTGGTACGGCATCAACGTCCTTTATTGAGCGCTACAGTGTTACAGGTACCGCATCATGGCAGTAAAACCTCGTCCACGCCGCCATTTTTGCGGGCGGTAGCGCCGAAGGCAGCAATAGCTTCGGCATCGCGTTACAATAAATGGCGTTTACCTGCGGTTAAAGTTGTCACCAGATATCTGGCAAATGACATCATATGGCGCGATACTTCGCGCTCCGGTCAGTTATCCGTACTTTTTTTCGACAACGATTGGCAAATTAAAGGCTTTCGTGAACAATTAATGCCCCGTTGGTACCATCAGCGGTTTGGCGTAGAGGGTGATAATGAGTAAAATGGGCCGCTATTTCTTCCGATGCTGGTATTTGCATGATGAATGATAAAGATCTCTCCACCTGGCAGACTTTCCGTCGCCTCTGGCCGATGATCACACCTTTTAAGACCGGACTGATCGTGGCCGCCATTGCGTTGGTACTTAACGCGGCCAGCGACGCCTTTATGTTGTCTTTGCTTAAACCTTTATTGGATGACGGTTTTGGGAAAACGGAAAGCAGCATTCTGCTGTGGATGCCATTGGCGGTAATTGGCCTGATGGTGGTGCGCGGGGCGACTGGCTTCGTTTCCAGTTACTGTATCTCCTGGGTATCCGGTATGGTGGTGATGCATATGCGCCGCCGGCTGTTTGGCCATATGATGAGAATGCCGGTATCGTTCTTCGATCAGCAGTCTACCGGGACCTTGCTGTCGCGGATCACCTATGATTCCGAACAGGTCGCTTCATCGTCTTCCAGTGCGCTGGTGACCGTGGTGCGTGAAGGGGCGTCGATAATCGCGCTGTTCACCATGATGTTCTACTACAGCTGGCAGCTGTCGGTGATCCTGATCGTACTGGCCCCTATTGTCTCTATTGCTATCCGCATTGTTTCCAAACGCTTCCGTAATATCAGCAAAAACATGCAGAACACGATGGGGCAGGTGACGACCAGCGCAGAGCAGATGCTTAAAGGCCATAAGGAAGTGCTGATTTTTGGCGGTCAGCAGGTTGAAACCGATCGCTTCAATTCGGTCAGCAACCGCATGCGCCAACAAGGTATGAAACTGGTTTCCGCTTCCTCTATCTCTGACCCCATTATTCAGCTTATCGCGTCACTGGCGCTGGCCTTCGTGCTGTATGCCGCCAGCTTCCCTAGCGTAATGGCTACCCTGACTGCCGGTACTATCACCGTGGTGTTCTCTTCGATGATCGCCCTGATGCGCCCGCTGAAGTCACTGACCAACGTCAACGCTCAGTTCCAGCGTGGGATGGCGGCGTGCCAGACCTTATTTTCGATTTTGGATATGGAACAGGAAAAAGATACCGGCACCCGTGAAGTTGCACGTGCGAAGGGCGATATCGAATTCCGTAATGTCACTTTCTACTATCCAGGCAAAGAAACTCCTGCGTTGCGCGATATCAATCTGAGCATTTCAGAAGGTAAAACTGTGGCGTTGGTAGGGCGTTCCGGTTCGGGCAAATCGACGATCGCCAATCTGCTGACCCGTTTTTATGACGTCCAGGAAGGCGAGATCCTGATGGATGGTCATGATTTGCGCGAGTACACACTGGCATCGCTGCGTGATCAGGTAGCGCTGGTTTCGCAAAACGTGCATTTGTTCAATGACACTATTGCCAACAACATCGCTTACGCGCGTGAAGAACGTTATAGCCGCGAAGAGATAGAAAAGGCTGCGCGCATGGCTTATGCCATGGACTTCATTGAAAAAATGGAGAACGGTCTGGACACGGTGATCGGTGAGAACGGCGTAATGCTGTCCGGCGGTCAACGCCAACGTATCGCTATCGCCCGTGCCTTGCTGCGTGACTGCCCGATCCTGATCCTCGATGAAGCTACTTCGGCACTGGACACAGAATCGGAACGTGCTATTCAGGCCGCGCTGGATGAATTACAGAAGAACCGTACTTCACTGGTGATTGCGCACCGTCTGTCGACCATTGAGAAGGCTGATGAAATCCTGGTGGTTGAGGATGGCCGTATCGTTGAGCGTGGCGAGCATGCGGTCTTGCTCGAAAAGCGGGGGGCTTATGCCCAGCTTCACCGTATGCAGTTTGGTCAATAATGATTGAGCGCATCTGGTCAGGCAGTTCGCTGGTTTATTTGCTGCTGTTACCGCTGTCCTGGCTGTATGGCCTGGTCAGTGGTCTGATTCGGCTCAGCTACCGTTGCGGCCTGCGTAAAAGCTGGCGCGCACCGGTGCCGGTGGTGGTGGTAGGGAATCTCACTGCCGGTGGCAACGGCAAAACTCCGATGGTGATCTGGCTGGTAGAACAGTTGCAGCAGCGCGGATACCGGGTGGGTGTGGTTTCTCGCGGTTATGGTGGTAAAGCCGAGGCTTATCCGCTGTTACTTAACGCGAGCACGACCACCCAGCAGGCGGGCGATGAGCCGGTGCTGATTTTTCAGCGTACTGCTGCACCAGTGGCAATCTCACCCAAGCGTTGTGAAGCGGTTCAGGCGTTGCTTAAGCAGCAGCCACTTGATGTGGTGATTACCGATGACGGTCTGCAGCATTACGCTTTGCAGCGTGATTTTGAACTGGTGGTGATCGACGGAGTACGCCGCTTTGGCAATGGATGGTGGTTACCGGCAGGCCCGATGCGCGAACGTGCTTCGCGGCTAAACAGCGTTGATGCCCTGATTGCCAACGGTGGTGTGGCCCAGCAGGGTGAGATCGCCATGCGGTTGCAGGCACGTGACGCGGTTAATGTTGCCAGCGGTGAGCGCCGCCCGGCAGTCGAACTGCCGCATGTAGTGGCAATGGCCGGTATCGGTCATCCCCCACGCTTCTTCGCCACCTTGGAAAAGCTGGGTGTGGAGGTTGAAAAGGAAGTGGCATTTGCCGATCATCAGGAATATCAGCATGACCCCTTGGCGGCGCTGGTATCTTCAGGGCAAACGCTACTGATGACTGAGAAAGATGCGGTCAAATGTCGTGCTTTTGCCCAGCCCAACTGGTGGTATTTACCGGTTGACGCGGTACTTCCCCCCGAACAGGCTGAGCAACTGCTGCACAGCATTGAAACTCTGCTAAAAAAATAATTCAGATTGCCAGCGCGTGAAGCCCCAGTGCTTGCGCGCAGGCGTCTATCGAACGCTGTTGCGTTTGCTGATATAACGCCAATTCATCAACCACTTCTGCACCCAACGCCAGTTCAAATGCCGCCCTGCTTGAGGCTGCGTTGTACTGCGTGTGGCCACTGTCGCCCAAATTCGATTGGAAAATGCCTGCGGCACTGACCGGCAGAAAATCTTCATAGACCAGCGGCTGGAAACGGATATATTCCTGAGCGATCAGCTGTTCCAACGTGCTGTGGTGATCCAGGGTTTCTTTAGCTGCCAGCCCACATTCGGTCGGGAAATAGCGGAACCAGGCCAACTGCTGCTCACGCAGGGTGGCGTAATCATCTGGAAATGCCTGGAAATTTTCCGCCAGTAACTGGTTGTAGCGCTCAGCATTTTTTTCGCTCGGCGGGGCCTGCAAAGCATCATTGGTCGCCTGTAGCAAGCGATCGTACAGTGTACGGCCTTTGGTTGTCAGTGCCACTCCGCGCTGTTCAATTTCGCCGAAGCGTGCCGTGTGATGCCCGGCTACGGCGCTACCATCATGTTCAACAAAATCAACGTTCTCTTCCAGCGCTTTAAAACTGGTTTGGCGCAGCAGGATAGGGCGGCGACGTGGCGGCGGGCCTTCAATCACCGCTTTGGGGGTGATACCCCGGCCGGGCATGGCTTGCTGGACCAAATCGATATCGAGAGTGCGTGGTGTTAAATGGTTAATGTGCGGGCCTTTAAAGGCCACGACATCGGCGATCAAACGGTGCTGGTCATGCAACTGTTGATATTCGGCTGCGCTGACCGTCGCCCGGCTGTGCCAACGGAAGGTTTCCAGCGCCTGTTCGACAAATTCATTTGCCTGGCTGTCATCCAGCCCGCCCTGAGCTTCCTGCAATACGATCAGCTCCAGTGCCCGTTCGGTAAAAATACGGCGACGGGCCAACAGGCGTTGTGCCAGTTCGCGTAACTCTGGGTTTTCAATCAGCTCAAGCCGTAATAATGAGGTGAACACCCGAAATGGACTGATTTGCAGCGCATCTTCGTGTACTGCCCGAAACGCGGTGGAGTGTACCGGGACACCTGCGACGGCCAGGTCGTAGTAGCCGACCGGAGACATGCCCATCACATTAAACAGCCGCCGCAGGGTGGCCAATTCTTCTGAGGTACCCACCCGAATTGCCCCATGGCGTTCCATGGCCAGACGTTCGATTTCGCCGGTAATTTGTAATTGATGAGCCAGTGCGGCATCTTCGCGCAGGACCTGTCGGTTGGTTTCCGCCACCAATTCCAGCAAATCGCCATACAGAGGTACCTCGTTTTGGTACATTTCTGACATGGCGTGGGAGAATCTGGCGCGGATTTCATTCGGTGAGACGAACTGCTGGGCGGTCATGCGCATAGCTCCTTTATTCAGTATAATCTGAAAAATATCATTCTTGGCGGCAAAAGTGCTGGCTGAAAGGCCATTAGCCTTGTTTTCACCTCAAGTTTAGCTATGTCGATTAGGTTTTGTTATAGCTAGGGCAAGCATATTAGATTTTTATGCGTTAGCTCTCATTTGAACAGGAAATAACGGAAAGTACGGCCGTCCGGAAGGCAATGACGCCAAGCGATTCTCGTAAAAAAAGATAAATAAATTCATTAGCAATCATAGATATAAAAACAAATGCGGCCTTATGATAAAAATAAGGCAATAAACCTCTTGTGCAAAAGATAGATTTATGAGTAAATGCAAGTCGGCCTGTGATACAGACCTATTTATGTTCGAGTTTAGAGTTAAGCAGTTCCTCCAAAAACGTTATCATCTGATTCCGCTTCAAAGACGAACCTTCTAAGTATCTCCCATAAGTAATGTTTCTAAGAACGGCCAAAATTGCCTTATGGCAGGTTTTGTATATATATTTAAAAGGTAAATGAGTAATGTCTAAGAAGACGGGTCAAGTGAAGTGGTTCAATGAAAGCAAAGGTTTTGGTTTTATTGAACAGAACGACGGTGGTAAAGATGTATTCGTACACTTCTCCGCAATCGCGACCGACGGTTTCAAAACTTTGGCTGAAGGCCAGCGTGTTGAGTACACCGTAGAAGACAGCCAGCGCGGGCCGGCTGCAGCTAACGTTGTTGCTCTGTAAATAAACAGGGAATAACGTAAAGAGATATTAATACAACCATGATGACGCATTTACGCTGATTCATTGCGGAAGATATTAATTTCAACAAGCCCGCCAGAGTGCGGGTTTTTTATTTTTTGCTCACGAGAGGTTTCTTACGAAAAACTTTAGGATGGGCTGGTAGCGTCCAACAATAATAAAAATGACGTTGTTAAGGATGCTCAAGTAAAAGGATATAAGTTATGTTTAAAAATACTGTGTTACAAATGGGCCGTGTGAAATGGTTTGATCAGGCTGCAGGCTATGGTTTTATTTCACCGGTAGATGGTAGCGACGAAATCTATGTAAGCCGTCGTTCTATCGCCAATACTAAAAATAAATCGTTAAACGAAGGTCAGAACGTTGAGTTCTCGATCTATCGCAGCTCCCACGGGCTGTCAGCGGCAGACGTTATCGCGTTCTGACCCACCCCTTCCTCGCCAGTGCCGGTGCCGCCACCCCAAGCACTGGCGAAGATAAATCTCCCGATATCCACTACTATCAAGCGATTGCTCAATCACTTCGGATGTCAGGATGAACACCCCAGTTATTTCTCTTACTGCCGCCCGTGCGCTTCACCTCGCTGCACAGGGGCTGCTATCCCCGATGAAACGCAAAGCCAAACCCGATGACGTGGTTGCCGCTATTGGGCGTATGGGTTTACTGCAAATTGATACTATCAGTGTGGTCGCACGCAGTCCCTATCTGGTGCTGTTCAGCCGCCTGGGTGACTATCAGCCTGAATGGCTGGAGCAGGCACTGGCGAGCCGCCGGTTGTTCGAGTACTGGGCGCACGAGGCCTGCTTTTTACCCATCGAAGATTTTGGCCTGCTGCGTCACCGAATGCTGCAGCCGCAAGGTATGGGCTGGAAGTATTCCGAAGCGTGGATGCAGGAACATCAGGTGGCAATAGACGCCCTGCTGCAACACATTGAAACCGGTGGGCCGGTACGTTCGGCGGATTTCAGCGCCGAGAAGAAGGGCAACAGTGGCTGGTGGGATTGGAAACCGGAAAAGCGCCATCTCGAAATCCTGTTCACCGCCGGCAAACTGATGGTAGCCGAACGGCGCAATTTCCATCGCGTTTACGACCTGACAGAAAGATTGTTACCCCACTGGGATGATAGCCGGCATGCGTTACCTGTCGAAGATGCACGACAGGAAATGCTTAGCCGCAGCTGCCGTTATCTTGGGATCTTCAGAGCCGAATGGTTGGCGGATTACTACCGTCTGAAGCGGGTGGCGCCGAAAGCGCTACTGACGTCGTTACAACAGCAGGGCGAAGTGCTACCCGTGCTGATCGACGGTTTGGACGGGGAGTTTTACGTGCACCATTCGTTGTCGGCAGAGCTACAGCTGGCAGAGCAAGGGGCGTTAAAATCCACCGTGACCACGTTGCTTTCTCCGTTCGATCCAGTGGTTTGGGATCGCCGTCGTGCGCTGGAGCTGTTCAATTTTGATTACCGGCTGGAATGTTACACGCCGAAAGAGAAACGGCAGTATGGCTATTTTACATTGCCGGTGTTGCAGCGCGGCGAACTGATTGGCCGTATTGATGCAAAAATGCATCGCCGACAGGGCATTTTCGAAATTATCAGCTTTCACCCACAGGCGAAGGTACGCTTCGGTAAACAACGCGTGCAGGATATTCGGCAAGCAATAACCCGCAGTGCAAAATGGCATGGTGCCAAACAGGTTACTTTGGGTGATATTCCGGCGACACTGGCTATAGAGTGGGGCGCTGGCTGGGAAGTGGAATAACGAACGGCGTTGTCGGCTTGGGTAAAACGAATGTTCAGCGCCGCTCGTTACAATGGGGATGCCTTAGTTGCTGAAGTTGGCAAACAGGGCGATGATTTTGTGAAGACGTTTGATCATGTTAACTGTCTTTTTGTGACTTGCATCACAAAATTCTACGCCTGAGCCGGGGGCAATTCAATCCCCCTCGAAAGATTAAAATGCAGCGACAAAACAGCCGGTGATTAACCTGGCGCATAGCGTTATGCTATCCTCACGCACTTTCCTTACGTTAAATCTCCACCCTGGAGGAAGCATGGATCACCGTTTACTCGAAATCGTTGCCTGCCCGGTCTGCAACGGTAAGCTTTATTTCAATAAAGAAAACCAGGAATTGGTCTGCAAAGTGGATGGTCTGGCCTATCCGCTGCGTGACGGCATTCCCGTCCTGTTGGAAAATGAAGCGCGAGCGCTGTCATTGGATGAGAAACACGCATGAGTTTTATCGCTATTATTCCAGCCCGTTATGCATCAACCCGTTTACCGGGTAAACCCCTGGCCGATATCCACGGTAAGCCCATGGTGGTGCACGTAATGGAGCGTGCGCGCGAGTCGGGGGCCAGCCGCGTTATCGTCGCGACCGATCATCCGGCGGTGGCCGAAGCGGTTAAAGCGGCAGGCGGTGAAGTCTGCATGACCCGGGCCGATCACAATTCCGGCACCGAGCGTTTGGCCGAGGTGATCGAGCACTATGGTTTCGCTGATGACGAAATCATCGTGAATGTCCAGGGTGACGAGCCATTGATCCCACCGGTAATTGTGCGCCAGGTGGCTGAAAATCTGGCGGGAAGTCAGGCCGGTATGGCCACCCTGGCGGTGCCGATCGAAAGCGCAGAAGAAGCCTTTAACCCCAATGCGGTCAAGGTGGTGATGGATGCGCAGGGTTATGCGCTCTATTTCTCGCGCGCCACAATCCCATGGGATCGTGAACGTTTTGCCCAATCCAAAGAAAACATCGGCGACAGCCTGTTGCGTCACATCGGCATTTACGCCTATCGCGCCGGTTTTGTGCGTCGTTACGTCACCTGGGCACCAAGCCAACTGGAGCAAATTGAGCTGCTGGAACAGTTGCGGGTGCTGTGGTACGGCGAAAAAATCCACGTGGCAGTGGCCAAGGCGATGCCGACGGTGGGTGTTGACACGCCGGAAGACTTGCAGCGCGTGCGCGACAGTATCCAAGGCTGAGCATTGAACGCCGGCGTGTTACGCAACGCGCCGGCGATATGATTTCCCTTCTTATATCCCCGTTTTGTTGATCTGCGTTGAAGAATTTTTCTGCTCCCCGTTCGATGATGTCAGCGTCTCTTCCTTTCCTCTTGAGGCCATTTTCTTATGGAGCAGTTACGCGCCGAACTGAGTATTGTGCTGGGTGAGTCCATCAGCCGGCTGGAACGCGTCAGCGAACAACCTTATGCGCACATGTATTCACTGTATGACCAACAGGGCCATGCTATTCCACTGATGGCAAAAAGTTTTGTCTGCCAGGGCATTGCCCAGCAGGAGGCTTACAAACTGTCGATGCTGTCGCGTGAAGGGGATATTCGCCTGCCGACGGTATATGGCGTGGTCTATACCCACCAGGCTCCCTATAAAGAGATCTTGTTGATCGAACGTTTACGGGGTGTGTCGGTGGAAGCGCCGACGCGTACGCCGAACCGCTGGAATACCCTGATGGAGCAGATTGTCGATGGCGTGTTGGCCTGGCACCGCATTGACAGCCACGGTTGTGTTGGCACGGTAGACAGTACTCAGGAGAACGACTGGTTCTGTTGGTATCAACAGCGGGTCGAAGTGCTGTGGTCAACGCTGAGTAATCTCAACTCGCCGCAGCTGACGATGGCGGATCGCCGTTTGTTGTACCGCACGCGTGAAGCCCTGACCCATTTTTTTGTCGGTTTCGACGATCCCTGCGTGCTGGTTCACGGCAACTTGTCATTGCGCAGCATGCTGAAAGATCCGAAAAGCGATCAACTGCTGGCGATGCTCAACCCGGGAATGATGTTGTGGGCACCGCGTGAATATGAGCTTTTCAGGCTGTGTGAGGCGGGAATGCCGAGCCAGTTGCTGTTCTATTACTTGCAACGGGCACCGGTAGCGGAATCTTTCCTGATGCGGCGTTGGTTATATGTGGTGTGGGAAGCAGTAGGGCGGTTGATTCATACCGGCAAACTGGAGCGGCAGCCGTTTGACTATGCGTCCAAACAACTGCTGCCCTGGCTTGCCGGTTAACCCGGTTAGTCGACAGAAACCTCATCGGCCCCTTTCAACCATTGCCACAGGCTGCCCAGCGTTTCATACCAGGCGCGTTCGCTGTGGCCAAGGAACATCGCAGACGGCACCACGCGATCCCAAATATTCAACCGCGAACTGATGGCCAACTGATTGGCCGGTGCCGGGATCGGGTGCAGCCCCTTGGCTTCAAAGAAGCGCATGGCCCGCGGCAAATGGTTGGCTGAAGTTACCAGAATAAACGGCTGCTGGCCGACCAGCTTCGACACCTGCAATGCCTCCTGCTCGGTATCCATCGGGCGATCCAACAGGACAATGTCACTGCCTGGTACTCCCAGGCTTTCCGCCACCCGCGCCGCCGTTGCCGCGTTACTTAGCGTTTTCGGGCCTCCGGCACCGGTGAACACCATTTTCGCCCCAGGGTGAGCGAGATATAAGCGCACGCCTTCCGTGACTCGTGGCAGACTATTGCCGATCAAGTTGGAACTTGGCGCCCAATCCGGATTAAAGGTGTAGCCGCCACCCAGCACCACGATATAATTCACCGGGTCATTGCCACGATAGGTGACATACTCAGATTCGATGGGACGCAGCAACCTGTCGGCCACTGGTTGCAGGCTGAAAAGCAGTAAAAACAGCCAGCTCAGCGTGAAAATGACCTTGCCGCTTTTTTGCCAACGGGTGAACCACAGCAGTAACAGCGCCAGTCCCATCAGTAGCAACATCGCAGGTAACGGCATTAAAATAGCGCCAATGAACTTTTTCAGGTTAAACAGCATCAAAAATCAGGTCCTTTTGGGCGAAAAAACGACATCCGGGCACAATCAGGCCGCAAGAAGATTCATTCTAAGCCAGTCTGTGCCAAAATAGCAGGTTTGAATGGGCTGGCACTTTGCCCCAGCCGGATAAGATCAGCGGAGCCGTTGTCCATGCAGGATCGCAATTTTGACGATATTGCTGAAAAGTTTGCGCGTAATATTTACGGCACCACCAAAGGGAAAATCCGCCAGGCTGTGGTTTGGCAGGATCTGACCACGCTGTTGGCCCAGTTGCCGCAGCGGCCGCTGCGCATTCTGGATGCCGGCGGCGGCGAAGGCCATATGGCCTGCCAATTGGCAGAATTAGGACATCAGGTGTTGTTGTGCGATCTTTCTGGTGAGATGATCCAACGCGCCGCGTTGCTGGCAGAGCAGAAAGGTGTGAGCCAGAACATGCAATTCATACAAAGTTCAGCACAGGACATTGGTCAACACTTGGAACAGCCGGTTGATCTGATATTGTTCCATGCAGTGCTTGAATGGATCGCCGAACCTGAGGCCGCGCTGCAGGCGTTATTTAACTGTTTGCTGCCGGGTGGCGCACTGTCATTGATGTTCTTTAACGCCAATGGCCTCTTGATGCGTAACGTGGTGTTGGGTAATTTCCAACTGGTGAACCCAGAGGTCAGAAGGCGCAGAAAGCGTTCGTTGTCGCCGCAGTATCCACATAGCCCGCCGCAGGTGTATGGCTGGTTGGAGCAACTGGGCATGCGCATCAGCGGGAAAACCGGCGTGCGGGTGTTCCACGATTATCTGCAGAGCAGGCAGCTACAGACACAAAAATTTGAAGAGTTACTGGCGCTTGAACAGCACTATTGCCGGCAGGAGCCGTACGTGAGTTTGGGGCGCTATATTCACGTCATGGCGCATAAACCAAACCTGAAGGACGAACTATGAGTGAATTTTCCCAGACAGTACCCGAACTGGTCGCCTGGGCACGGAAAAATGATTTCTCTATTTCGCTCCCTACGGAGCGTCTCGCGTTTTTGCTCGCTATCGCCACGTTAAACGGCGAGCGGCTGGACGGCGAGATGAGCGAAGGTGAGCTGGTTGATGCATTTCGCCATGTCAGCAAGGGTTTCGAACAGACGCATGAAACGGTGGCCGTCCGCGCCAACAATGCGATTAATGACATGGTGCGCCAGCGCCTGTTAAACCGTTTTATCAGCGAACTGGCGGACGGTAACGCGATTTACCGTCTGACGCCGCTGGGCATCGGTATCACCGATTACTATATCCGTCAGCGCGAATTCTCCACGCTGCGTCTGTCGATGCAGTTGTCGATCGTGGCGCAGGAGCTCAAGCGTGCTGCCGACGCTGCCGATGAAGGCGGTGATGATTTCCACTGGCACCGTAATGTGTTTGCACCGCTGAAATATTCGGTGGCGGAAATCTTCGACAGTATCGATTTGACTCAGCGGATTATGGATGAACAACAGCAAGGCGTGAAGGACGACATCGCCGCATTGCTGAACAAAGACTGGCGTGCGGCGATCTCCAGCTGTGAGATGCTGCTGTCCGAAACTTCGGGCACCCTGCGTGAGTTGCAGGATACGCTGGAGGCGGCGGGCGATAAACTGCAGGCCAACCTGCTGCGTATTCAGGATGCCACGCTGGGTGGGGCAGAACTGGGCTTCGTCGACAAGCTGGTGTTTGATCTGCAAAGCAAGCTCGACCGCATTATCAGTTGGGGCCAGCAGGCGATTGACCTGTGGATTGGCTACGACCGTCACGTGCATAAATTTATCCGTACCGCTATCGACATGGACAAAAACCGGGTGTTTGCCCAGCGTTTGCGTCAGTCGGTGCAAAACTATTTCGACAATCCATGGACACTGACCCATGCCAACGCCGACCGTCTGCTGGATATGCGAGACGAAGAACTGGCGCTGCGCAGTGAGGAAGTGACCGGGGAACTGCCGCCGGATCTGGAGTTCGAAGAGTTCAGCGAAATCCGTGAACAGCTGGCATTGATGATCGAACAGGCACTGAAGATTTATCAGGAACAACAGATGCCGCTCAACTTAGGGGCGGTAATGCGCGATTATCTGGCGCAATATCCGCGTGCTCGTCATTTCGACGTGGCACGTTTAGTGGTCGACCAGGCAGTGCGCCTTGGTGTGGCTGAAGCAGATTTTTCAGGGTTGCCGGCACAATGGCAGGCAATCAATGATTACGGAGCCAAGGTCCAGGCCCATGTCATCGACAAATATTGAACAAGTAATGCCAGTCAAGCTGGCCAAGGCATTGTCTAACGCGCTGTTCCCGGCGCTGGACAGCCAACTGCGTGCGGGTCGCCACATCGGTATCGATGAGCTGGACAACCACGCTTTCTTAATGGACTTCCAGGATGAACTGGAAGAATTTTACACCCGCTACAGCGTAGAGCTGATCCGCGCGCCGGAAGGTTTTTTCTACCTGCGCCCGCGCTCTACCACGCTGATCCCGCGTTCGGTGCTGTCTGAACTGGACATGATGGTGGGGAAAATCCTGTGCTATCTGTACCTCAGTCCAGAGCGTCTGGCTCACGAAGGGATCTTCAGCCAACAGGAGCTGTATGACGAACTGCTGAGCCTGGCGGACGAGAGCAAATTGCTGAAGTTCGTTAATCAGCGTTCTACCGGCTCGGATCTCGATCGTCAGAAGCTGCACGAAAAAGTGCGTACTTCACTGAACCGTCTGCGTCGTTTGGGCATGGTCTACTTCATGGGCAACGACAGCAGCAAGTTCCGTATCACCGAGGCGGTGTTCCGCTTTGGCGCCGACGTGCGCAGCGGTGACGACCCGCGTGAAGCGCAGTTGCGTATGATCCGCGACGGCGAAGCCATGCCGGTTGAAAACAGCCTGTTGCTGAATGATGAGAGCGATGCAGAAGATTCGCCGCTTGATACCACACCGGACAGTGCAGAGGATGAACAGGAATGATTGAACGCGGTAAATTTCGCTCGCTGACACTGGTTAACTGGAACGGCTTCTTTGCCCGCACCTTTGATCTCGATGAGCTGGTGACCACGCTGTCCGGCGGTAACGGGGCAGGGAAATCCACCACCATGGCGGCCTTCGTCACTGCGTTGATCCCCGATTTGACGCTGCTGCACTTTCGTAACACTACTGAAGCCGGTGCCACCAGTGGCTCGCGCGACAAGGGCCTGCACGGTAAGCTGCGCGCCGGGGTGTGTTATTCGACTCTCGACGTGCTCAACTCGCGTCACCAGCGCGTGGTGGTGGGTGTCCGTCTGCAGCAGGTGGCCGGCCGTGACCGCAAGGTGGACATCAAGCCGTTCGTTATTCAGGGCCTGCCGACCGCAGTGCAGCCGACGGAACTTTTGACCCAAACGGTGGGTGAGCGCCAGGCACGTGTATTGTCGCTGCAAGAACTGAAAGATCGCGTTGAAGAGATGGAAGGGGTGCAGTTCAAGCAGTTTAACTCCATTACCGATTACCACTCATTAATGTTCGATCTGGGCGTGATCCCAAAACGCCTGCGTTCATCGTCCGATCGCAGCAAGTTCTACCGCCTGATCGAAGCCTCACTGTACGGCGGTATCTCCAGCGCCATCACCCGCTCATTGCGTGACTACCTGTTGCCGGAAAACAGCGGCGTGCGCAAGGCATTCCAGGATATGGAAGCGGCGCTGCGTGAAAACCGCATGACGCTGGAAGCGATCCGCGTTACCCAATCCGACCGTGACCTGTTCAAACACCTGATTTCCGAGGCCACCTCTTACGTGGCGGCGGACTACATGCGCCATGCCAATGAGCGACGCATTCATTTGGACGGGGCACTGGCCCTGCGCAACGATCTGCTGGGTAGCCGCAAACAGTTGGCTGCCGAGCAATACCGCCATGTAGAAATGGCGCGTGAGCTGGCGGAGCAGAGTGGGGCGGAATCCGATCTGGAAACCGACTATCAGGCCGCCAGCGATCACCTGAATCTGGTTCAGACGGCGATGCGCCAGCAGGAAAAGATCGAGCGCTATGAAGGCGATCTGGAAGAGCTGACCTACCGACTGGAAGAACAGAATGAAGTGGTTGCGGAGGCCAGTGAACAGCAGGCCGAAAACGAAGCACGCGCCGAAGCGGCCGAACTGGAAGTGGATGAGCTGAAAAGCCAGCTTGCCGACTACCAGCAAGCGCTCGACGTGCAGCAAACCCGTGCCATTCAATATCAGCAGGCGTTGCAAGCATTGGAACGTGCGCGTGCGCTGTGCCAACTGCCGGAACTGACTGCCGAAAATGCCGAGCATTGGCTGGATACATTCCAGGCGCGTGAGCAGGAAGCGACCGAAGCCTTGCTGATGTTGGAACAAAAACTGAGCGTGGCCGATGCCGCGCACGGTCAGTTTGAACAGGCTTATCAGCTGGTGGGTAAAATCGCCGGTCAGGTCAGCCGCAGTGAAGCCTGGCAGTGTGCGCGCGAATTGCTGCGTGACTGGCCATCACAGCAACACCTTGCCGAGCGCGTGCAGCCTTTGCGTATGCGCCTGAGCGAGCTGGAACAGCGTCTGCGCTCCCAGCAGGACGCCGAGCGTCTGCTGCAGGAATTCTGCAAACGCCACGGCCAGCAGTATCAGCCGGATGAACTCGATGCCCTGCAACAAGAGCTGGAAGAGCGTCTGGAATCGCTGTCACAAAGCGTCAGCGATGCCGGCGAGCGTCGGATGGAAATGCGCCAGGAACTGGAGCAAATTCAGCAACGCATCCGCGAACTGACCACCCGTGCACCTGTCTGGTTGGCGGCGCAGGATTCGCTGAGCCAGCTTGGTGAGCAAAGCGGTGAAGCGCTTGAAAGCAGCCAGCAGGTGACTGAGTACATGCAGCAACTGCTGGAGCGCGAACGTGAAACTACCGTTGAGCGTGACGAAGTGGCTGCCGGTAAACGTGCCGTGGAAGCGCAAATCGAACGTCTCAGCCAGCCTGGGGGTGCCGAGGATCAGCGCCTGGTCACGCTGGCCGAACGTTTTGGTGGCGTGCTGCTGTCCGAAATCTACGATGACGTCACCATCGACGATGCGCCGTACTTCTCCGCCCTGTACGGCCCGTCGCGCCACGCGATTGTGGTGCCGGACCTGTCGTTGGTGCGCGAGATGCTGGAAGGGTTGGAAGACTGCCCGGAAGATCTCTATCTGATTGAGGGGGATCCGCAGTCGTTCGATGACAGCGTATTCGCCGTCGAAGAACAAGACCGGGCGGTGTTGGTCAAAACCGCTGAGCGCCAGTGGCGTTACTCCCGTTATCCGGCAGTGCCTTTGTTTGGTCGTGCCGCGCGTGAGAACCGCCTGGAAATACTGCATGCCGAGCGGGAAAAGCTGGCAGAACGTTATGCCACGCTGTCGTTCGACGTGCAGAAAACCCAGCGTTCGCATCAGGCCTTCAGCCGCTTTATCGGCAACCATCTGGCAGTAGCGTTTGACGCCGATCCAGAAGCCGAAATCCGTGGCCTCAATACCCGCCGCGGTGAAATCGAACGTGCTCTGAATAACCATGAAGCGCAGAACCAGCAGCAGCGTCAGCAGTACGATCAGGCGAAAGAGGGCATCTCTGCGCTGAACCGCCTGATGCCGCTGGTTTCATTGTTAAACGATGAAACCCTGCAGGATCGCGTGGAAGAAATCCGTGAAGAGCTGGAGGAGGCGCAGGATGCCGCGCGTCATATTCAGCAGCACGGCGTTTCCCTGACCAAACTTGAGCCGCTGTTGTCGGTGCTGCAGAGCGATCCGCAGCAACATGAGCAGCTGCAACAGGACTACTCTCAGGCGCAGAGCGTGCAGCGTCAGGCTAAACAGCAGGCGTTTGCCCTGATTGAAGTGGTGCAACGTCGTGCTCACTTCAGCTATACCGATTCCGCCGGTATGCAAAATGCCAATAACGATCTGAACGACAAGCTGCGCCAGCGTCTGGAGCATGCGGAAGCGGAACGTACCCGTGCCCGCGAGCAACTGCGCCAGTATCAAACCCAGTTTACCCAGTACAGTCAGGTGTTGGCATCGCTGAAAAGTTCGTATGACGCCAAGCGCGACATGCTGAAAGAACTGAGCCAGGAACTGGTAGACATCGGCGTACAGGCGGATGCCAATGCCGAAGCCCGCGCGCGTACTCGTCGTGATGAATTGCATGCGGGTCTGAGCACCAATCGCGCACGCCGTAACCAGTTGGAAAAACAGCTGACCTTCTGCGAAGCGGAAATGGACGGCCTGCAGAAGAAACTGCGCAAGCTGGAACGTGATTATTATCAGCTGCGTGAGCAGGTGGTTACCGCCAAAGCGGGCTGGTGCGCAGTGATGCGCCTGGTGAAAGACAACGGGGTTGAGCGTCGTCTGCATCGCCGTGAGCTGGCCTATATGGACGGTGATGAACTGCGCTCAATGTCGGATAAGGCGCTCGGTGCGTTGCGTCTGGCGGTATCGGATAACGAACACCTGCGCGACGTACTGCGCCTGTCGGAAGATCCGAAGCGTCCGGAACGCAAGATCCAGTTCTATATTGCGGTCTATCAGCATCTGCGTGAGCGTATTCGTCAGGATATCATTCGCACCGATGACCCGGTTGAGGCCATCGAACAGATGGAGATCGAACTGGGCCGTCTGACCGAAGAGCTGACTGCGCGTGAGCAGAAGCTGGCGATCAGTTCCAAGAGCGTGGCGAACATCATTCGCAAAACCATCCAGCGCGAACAGAACCGTATCCGCATGCTCAACCAGGGCCTGCAGGCGGTTTCCTTCGGTCAGGTGAAGAGCGTGCGATTGAACGTCAACGTGCGCGAAG
The DNA here is from genome assembly GCF_027474885.1 of Serratia myotis. Classification (NCBI taxonomy): domain Bacteria; kingdom Pseudomonadati; phylum Pseudomonadota; class Gammaproteobacteria; order Enterobacterales; family Yersiniaceae; genus Serratia; species Serratia myotis. The sequence continues at coordinate 1,855,597 of NZ_CP099707.1, forward strand.
CGCATGCGACTCTGTTGGACGTGCTCTCCGAGCAGCAGGAACAACATCAGGATCTGTTCAACAGCAACCGACTGACCTTCTCAGAGGCTCTGGCCAAGCTGTATCAGCGCCTGAACCCGCAGATTGATATGGGGCAACGCACGCCACAGACCATCGGCGAAGAGTTGCTGGATTACCGTAACTACCTGGAGCTGGAAGTGGAAGTCTTCCGCGGCTCTGACGGTTGGTTGCGTGCCGAGAGTGGCGCGCTGTCTACCGGGGAAGCGATCGGTACCGGGATGTCGATTCTGGTGATGGTGGTGCAGAGCTGGGAAGAAGAGTCGCGCCGTCTGCGCGGCAAAGATATCTCCCCATGCCGTCTGTTGTTCCTTGATGAAGCGGCGCGACTGGATGCCAAATCCATCGCCACGCTGTTCGAACTGTGTGATCGTCTGGAAATGCAGCTGATCATCGCGGCACCGGAAAATATCAGTCCGGAAAAAGGCACGACTTATAAGCTGGTACGTAAGGTGTTCCAGAACCATGAACACGTACACGTCGTGGGCCTGCGTGGTTTCGCTAACGAACCCCCGGTACTGGGGATTACGGCGGCAGAAACACCTTAAAGGTGAAAAAAGCCCGCTAATAATCTGAAAATAGCCGCCCTGGGGTGGCTATTTTTTTGTGCGAGTGGATGATAGTCGTGCTTTTTTCTGCGCGGGAAACCGAGTAGCCTGATGAAATACAGTTATTCATAAGTGCCAAAAGGCAAAATGGCTTTTCTGTTCGTATACTGAAACTAATAAGCTGTCTTGGTTATATTTTTTGTGAGCATACAGGGGGCAATGGATGTTGCTTAGAAATGGAAACACTGTACGGCGGCTGGCGTTAAGTTGCGCAATCGCATGTGGTCTTGCGTCGTCGTTACCCGTATGGGCAACCGTTCCTGCGTTTCCGGTAGCGTCATCCGGCATGTCAGTGGCGCAAAGCCGTTCGGAAATACTGGCGGCCTTGCCGAAGGGTATCACACCGAATTACCTTTCGACGCTGGCTCCTTTGTACGCGGCGAACCGTATGCAATTGATGTGGCAAGATCGCGACGCGGTTCAGCAATTCCAGCAGCAACTGGCCGAATTGGCGATGTCCGGCGTACAGCCACAGTTCACCCAATGGGTGAAACTGCTGACCAATCCGGCGATTACCGACGTGGCGCGTGATGTGGTGCTGTCTGATGCGATGCTGGGATATTTACAGTTCGTTTCGTCCATCGGAGCCAACGGTAATAATTGGTTGTACAGCAATATTCCTTACAAGCTCGGCTTGCCGCCGAATACGGTAATTAACCAGTGGCAGTTGGCGGTGCGTCAGGGCAAGACTCTGGCTTATGTCAACACGTTGGCACCGCAGCACCCGCAGTACGCCAAGATGCATCAGGCCCTGCGGGACATGCTGGCCGACGGCCATCCGTGGCCGCAGATGGCCAATGGCCCTAGCCTGCGTCCAGATCAACTGAGTGATGACATTCCGGCCTTACGCGAGATCCTGGCGCGTAACGGCATGCTGTCCACTGCGACGGCACCGGTGGAAGCACAAGATCCCCCTGCGGTATTGACCGGCTCGCGCAATGAGCCCGACGATGGCGGCCTGTCGGTCGATGAAGAAAAAAGTCGTGAGAGCCAGAGTGTCGTGGTCAGTCCGGCCGCCGCGCCGGTGAAAGATCTGGCTCCTTCACCGCAATCGCCATTTTCACAGCAGCCGGAAAACCCGGTTACCGTCATCGATAATCGTTATACCCCCGATCTGGTGGAGGGGGTTAAGCGCTTCCAGCAATGGCAGGGGCTGAGCGCAGACGGGGTGATCGGCGTGCGCACTCGCGAATGGCTCAACGTGACGCCGCAAATGCGCGCCTCGCTGTTGGCGCTGAATATTCAGCGTTTACGTATTCTGCCCGGTCATGTCGATACCGGCATTATGGTTAACATTCCCAACTACTCATTGACCTACTATCAGAACGGTAATGAGGTGCTTTCCTCGCGGGTGATTGTCGGTCGACCTAGTCGCAAGACGCCGTTGATGAGTAGTGCTCTGAACAATGTGGTGGTGAATCCTCCGTGGAACGTGCCGACCACGCTGGTGCGCGAAGATATCGTGCCGAAGGCGATGCGTGACGGCAGCTACTTCCAGAAGCATGGCTATACCGTACTTTCCGGCTGGAGCAACGATGCCGAAGTGATCAATCCGGCGATGATCGACTGGAACATGGTCTCTGCCCGTAATTTCCCGTACCGGATCCGTCAGGCACCGGGCGCTACCAACTCGCTGGGGCGTTTTAAGTTCAACATGCCGAGTTCGGACGCTATCTATCTGCACGATACGCCTAACCATAATCTGTTCCAGAAGGACATTCGTGCATTAAGCTCCGGCTGCGTGCGAGTCAACAAGGCATCGGATTTGGCGAATATGCTATTGCAGGATGCCGGTTGGAATAACACCCGCGTTTCGTCCACCCTTAAACAAGGGAATACCACCTTCGTCAATATCCGCCAACATATTCCGGTTAAATTGTATTATTTAACCGCCTGGGTCTCTGATGATGGAAAGCCACAATTCCGTACAGATATTTACAATTATGATGATACGGTGAGATCGGGTGCACAAATTTTGGCTCAGGCCGAAAAATTAATGCAATAAATGCAGTAATTATAAATAAATAACGGTCTGAATATCGGGCCATGATGCAGGCACTCATTACGTGAGTGCCTGCAAACCGCGGGACATCACGGGTTGACTCAGCCAGTGTGGGCGGTTATGGTTCGGGCAGTGCGCTGTTTTGTGCATATATTTTGATATTCTTGCCGGGTTTAACAGAAACATGGACAAAATTGATCATCATCGCCGTAAATGGCTGGCGTTAGGTAGCGCCGCTGTGGGCATAGCGCTGCTCCCTGGGCAAGCCTTTGCCAGTCTTTCTACTTCACGCCCTCGTATTCTGGTTGTAAATAACATGCATACGGGCGAATCGTTGAAAGCCGAATTCTTCGACGGTAAGGGATATAATAAAGACGAGTTAGTCCGTCTTAATCATCTCTTCCGTGATTATCGCGCTAATAAGATTAAGTCGATTGACCCTCGTCTGTTTGATCATCTCTATCGCTTGCAAGGCCTGTTGGGTACCAACAAGCCGGTACAGTTGGTTTCAGGCTACCGCTCGCTGGATACCAACAATGAGCTGCGTGGGCGCAGCCGCGGTGTGGCCAAGCACAGCTACCACACCAAGGGCCAGGCGATGGACTTCCATATTGAAGGCATCCAGTTGAGTAATATCCGCAAAGCGGCGTTAAAAATGAGCGCCGGTGGTGTAGGATATTACCCACGTAGCAACTTTGTACACATCGATACCGGCCCGGTGCGGACCTGGTAATCGCTGTGCACCATAAGTGAGTAGCGCCAGCCCGTCAGGGTATGGCGCTGTTGTCGTTGGAGCCTTATGAAATACCATATTATTCCCGTTACCGCTTTCAGTCAGAACTGTAGCCTGATCTGGTGTGAGAGCACCCAACAGGCGGCGTTGGTCGATCCCGGTGGCGAGCCTGAAAAACTGAAGGCCGAAATAGCCAGCCAGGGCGTGACGGTTACGCAGATCCTGCTGACCCATGGTCATCTCGATCATGTTGGCGCAGCGGCTGAGCTGGCAGAGCATTATCAGGTGCCGATCTACGGCCCGGATAAGAGAGATGCTTTTTGGCTGGACGGCTTGCCTGCGCAGAGCCGCATGTTTGGGCTGGAAGAGTGCGCACCGCTGACGCCAACCCAGTGGCTGGAAGAAGGGGATAGCGTGCAGGTGGGCGAGATGACGCTCAAGGTGCTGCATTGCCCGGGCCATACTCCTGGCCATATCGTCTTTATTAACGAACAGGCGAGATTGGCGCTGGTGGGCGACGTGCTGTTTAACGGCGGTGTTGGACGCAGTGATTTCCCACAAGGCGATCACCAGGCGTTAATCAACTCGATCCGTACCAAGTTATTACCGCAGGGTGATGACATGGCGTTCATTCCAGGCCATGGGCCGATGTCTACCTTCGGTCAGGAACGTGAAACCAACCCGTTCCTGCGTGAAGAGCCGGCCATCTGGTAAGGTTATTTCCGGCAGAAATAACTAAGGGGCGCATTGAGCGCCCCTTTTGCTACGTGTCGCGTGCCGGTTTTACAGCACGGCGACGATGGCTTCGCACAACGGCGCCATATTGTCCGGCGTCATGCCGGCAACGTTAACGCGGCCAGAGTTAACGGCGTAGACGCCAAACTCATCACGCAGGCGCAGCACCTGTTCTTTGGTCAGCCCGCTGAACGAGAACATGCCGTTCTGATTGATGATAAAGCTGAAGTCCTGCTCAGCTCCTTTCTCCTGCAGGGTATTCACGAACAGCTGACGCATGCGGTGAATGCGTTGACGCATGTCGGTCAGTTCCTGCTCCCACAGCGCACGTAATGCTTCGTCACCCAGGATGGTCGCTACAATGGCAGCGCCGTGTGACGGTGGGTTGGAGTAGTTGGCGCGAATGGCGGCTTTCACCTGGCTGAAGGCACGATCGGCAGTCTCTGCATCTGCGGCAACCACAGTACAGGCACCTACACGTTCGTTGTATAGACCGAAGTTCTTCGAGTAAGAGCTGGCAACGATCAGTTCCTGGTGTTTGGCGGCAAAAATACGCAGGCCCTGAGCATCTTCTTCCAGTCCTTTCGCGAAACCCTGGTAAGCAAAGTCAAACAGCGGCAACCAGCCGTTAGCCACAGACAGCTCGGCCAACTGGGCCCATTGCTCAGCCGTTGGGTCAATACCGGTTGGGTTATGGCAGCAGCCGTGGAACAGTACCACATCGCCCGCCTGAGCCTGTTTCAGGCTGTTCAGCAGGCCATCGAAGTCCAGCGCATGATTGGCCGCGTCGTAGTAGTCATATTCCAGTACTTCCAGACCGACAGCCCCGAACACATTGTTGTGGTTCGGCCAACTTGGGTTGCTGATCCAGATGCGTTTTGCGCTGGTCTGGTTGGCGATGAAGTCAGCTGCTACACGCAGAGCGCCGGTGCCACCAGGAGTTTGTGCGGTGCGCGCACGCTTGTCGGCGATGATTGGGCTTTGTTTGCCGAACAGCAACTCTTGCGTGCAGTTGGCGAACGCCGGGATGCCTTCAATGCCGAGGTAGTTTTTGGTGGTTTCATTTTCCAGCAGATACTGCTCAGCTTTTTTAACGCTGGTCAGCACCGGAGTCTTACCGGTTTCATCTTTATAAACCCCAATCCCCAGGTTGATTTTGTTAGGGCGGGCGTCAGCGCGGAAAATGTCGGTCAGACCCAGGATCGGATCGGCAGGTGCAGCAGTGATTTTTTCAAACATGTCAGGTGCTTCCATGGCTCGGAGTTAAGCAGACAGAAGCATCAGGGTAGCGCCAGTTATGCCCTTTGCCAACCGTTTGCGAGAAAAACACCTCGATCTTGTGAAGGACGCATATTCAGCATAAAAAATGAGGGAGAAGGGGGGATTGGCAGGATAAAAATTCAGGAGAATGCAAAAACAAAAACAGGGCCGAAGCCCTGTTTTTTAACTTGTCCGACGGTGAACCGTCGTTAAGTGTGACAACTTAGAACTGGTAAACCAGGCCTACACCAACGATGTCATCGGTAGCGATGGCGTTGGCTTTGGTGAATTCGTTGTCGTCCAGCAGGTTGATTTTGTAATCAACATAGGTAGACATGTTTTTGTTGAAGTAGTAAGTGGTACCAACAGAAACATATTTAACCAGGTCGGCATCGCCGCCGCCGAAGCTAGAACCGTTCGCAGTGCGGCTAGACAGGTTTTTACCTTTAGACTGCAGGTAAGAAACTTCTGGACGCAGACCGAAGTCGAACTGGTACTGTGCAGTCACTTCGAAGTTCTGAGTTTTGTCAGCGATAGTGAAGTCAGATTCGCCGTATGGAGTCATGTTACGGGTTTCTGAGTACATGGCTGCCAGGTAAACGTTGTTGGCGTCGTATTTCGCGCCCACGGTCCATGCGTCAGCCTTGTCGCCTTTGGCGGTAGCATTCAGTTTCTGATCGTCGGTACGGTTGGAAGATGCATACGCAGCACCGAAGCTTACGCCTTCGCCGATGTCATAAGTAGAAGACAGGCCCCAACCATCGCCATTTTGTTTCTTCAGATCACGATCATCGTTCTGGTTTTTGCCCTGGTACTGAACGGCGAAGTTCAGACCGTCAACCAGACCGAAGAAGTTGTTGTTACGGTAAGTAGCAACGCCGTTGGTACGGCCAGTCATGAAGTTGTCGGTGTAGGTGTAAGTATCGCCACCGAACTCTGGCAGCATATCTGTCCAGCCTTCCACGTCGTACAGTACGCCGTAGTTACGGCCGTAGTCGAATGAACCATAGTCAGCGAATTTCAGACCTGCGAAGCCCAGACGAGTCTTGGTGCCTTCGGTGCCTTGAGATTCAGCGTGGTTAGCTTGAACGTTGTATTCCCACTGGCCGTAACCGGTCAGTTGGTCAGTAATCTGGGTTTCACCTTTGAAGCCGAAACGAACATAGGTCTGATCGCCATCATTGCCTTTGTCGTCTGAGAAGTAGTGCAGACCGTCAACTTTACCGTACAGATCCAGTTTGTTGCCGTCTTTGTTGTAGATTTCAGCAGCGTTTGCTGCACCAGCTGCTAACAGAGCTGGGATTACCACTGCAAGAATGTTGCGCTTCATCATTATATTACCCTCATTGGTGTTATTCGGACACCTTTGCCACTGCCGCCAATAATTCTTTTGAACTATTGTTGATAGATTGGTGTCGTCCTGTGTCTGCACGCAGTGTTCCATTCGTCGCCGGGTTAATCTAGAACGAAAATGCTACCAATGTCCTAATTAGGTTTCAAAAAGAAAGTATTTGTAACAATATGTAATATTCGGGGAACTTTGTGACGTGCGTCAATATTAAAAAATGCGAAAGGCCAGCAAAGCTGGCCTTGGTTTTGTAACTAAATTAATTGGAAAATGGATTATCTGATTAATTAAAAGCTTGCATTACGTGGCGTACGTGGGAATGGAATAACATCACGCACGTTTTGCACACCGGTCACATAGGCGATTAAACGCTCAAAGCCCAAGCCGAAGCCGGCATGTGGCACGGTGCCGTAACGACGCAGGTCACGGTACCACCAGTAATCTTCTTTATTCAGACCCATCGCTTCCAGACGCTGATCCAACACGTCCAGGCGTTCTTCACGCTGAGCGCCGCCGATGATCTCGCCGATGCCCGGGGCCAGCACGTCCATCGCCGCAACGGTCTTGCCGTCTTCGTTCATACGCATATAGAAGGCTTTGATGTCTTTCGGGTAGTTTTTCACCACCACCGGCGCTTTGAAGTGTTTTTCGGCCAGATAACGCTCGTGCTCGGAAGACAGGTCGATACCCCAGGAAACCGGGTTTTCGAACGTCTGGCCGGAGGCGATCAGGATTTCCACCGCTTCGGTATAATCAACCTGAGCAAAATCGGAAGAAACAAAACGCTGCAGGCGATCAATCGCATCCTTGTCTACGCGCTCGGCGAAGAACTGCATGTCATCCATACGCTCGTTCAACACGGCCTGGAACACATACTTCAGCATTTTTTCCGCCAACTCGGCGATATCTTCGAGATCGGCAAACGCCACTTCCGGTTCGATCATCCAAAACTCCGCCAGGTGGCGGCTGGTGTTGGAGTTCTCGGCACGGAACGTTGGGCCGAAAGTATAAATTTTCGACAGGGCACAGGCATAGGTCTCGCCGTTCAACTGACCGGAAACGGTCAGGAAGGCTTCTTTACCGAAAAAGTCTTCGCTGAAATCGACAGTGCCTTTATCGGTACGCGGCAGGTTTTCCAGATCCAGCGTCGAAACGCGGAACATCTCGCCGGCGCCTTCGGTATCGGAGGCGGTGATCAGTGGGGTGGAAACCCAGAAGAAGCCGTTCTCATGATAGAAACGGTGAATGGCCTGCGCCAGCGTATGACGCACGCGGGCAACGGCACCAATCAGGTTGGTACGTGGGCGCAGGTGAGCGACCTCGCGCAGGTATTCGATGCTGTGGCGTTTGGCCGCCATTGGGTAGGTATCTGGATCGTCAACCCAACCCACCACTTTAATCGCAGTTGCCTGCAGCTCGAAACTCTGGCCATCGCCCGGAGAGGCCACCACTTTGCCGGTGACTTCAATTGAACAGCCCGTGGTCAGATGCAGCACTTCATCCTGATAATTCGGCAGAGAATTATTAACGACGGCCTGTAACGGATCAAAGCAGGAACCGTCATAGACGGCCAGGAAGGAGATACCAGCTTTAGAATCTCTCCGGGTACGCACCCAACCGCGTACGGTGACTTCACTGTCAACCGCAGCACGGCCTTGCAGTACGTCGACTACAGGCACAACGCTCATAGATTTCTCTCTTTAATAATTTGGTTTAGAAATAGCTTACAACCCAAGAATATGGGGATGTTGCTATGTTACTTGCCGCGGTGCAGAGCACAAGCAGAAATCGCCGGATTGGTGCAACATTTCTTGGGGCAGAGTGAAAAGGGGGCTGCGGGAAGTGTCTTATAAAGAAGAAAAAAGCCGGCGTGAAGATTTCAGCCGGCTTTTTGGCGTTCGCAGGGCGGGGGGCTTAGCTCGCTTTTTTTACCAACGGCAGATCGAAGGCTTTGCGTAACGCTTTGACAAAGGCCTGATCCTGGCAGATGGTTTTGCCTGGGCTGTCGGAGAGTTTAGCCACCGGTTTGCCTTTGCATTCGACCAGCTTGATAACGATGTTCAGCGGTTTGACACCGGGAATATCACAGGTCAGACGCGTACCTATGCCGAACACCAGGTTAACGCGTTGGTAGAAGTGACGGTAAAGCGCCAGCGCTTTGTCCAGATCCAGATTATCGGAGAACACCAGCGTTTTGCTCATCGGATCGATACCCAGCTTCTGGTAATGTGCGATGGCTTTCTCGCCCCATTCGAACGGATCGCCCGAATCGTGGCGCAGGCCCTGATAGCGCTGGGCAAACTGCGGACCAAAATCACGCAGGAAGGCATCCATGGTGATGCAGTCGGTCAGGGCGATGCCGAGCTGATCCGGATATTCATCCAACCAGGCCTGTAACGCCGCCCGCTGGCTATTGGCCAGCACTGGGCTGATCTGCTGATGTGCCTGGAACCATTCATGGGCCTGGGTGCCGACCGGCGCAAGGCCAAGCTGATGCGCCAGATCGTAATTGCTGGTGCCTACCAGATACGGGAATTCGTTTTTCAGTGTGCTAACGATCGTTTGCTGCACATCCTGCGAAAAACGACGACGGGTGCCGAAGTCCATCAGCTTAAAGCGCGAAATATCCACGTCGGCACTCATGGCTTTAAACTGTGCGAGCTTGTTGCGCAGGTGGGTTACCGCCATGTCTGGTGTGACATCCGGCGAGCGGTGGCGGTGTACCACTTCGCTAATTACCGCCAGCAGAGGGACTTCCCACATGATCACTTCGCGCCATGGGCCGGCGATACGGATATGCAGTTTGCCCGCGCGGTTTTCGATTTGAACCTGTTTTGGGTCGTAGCGGAAACCGCGCAGCCAGTTCAGATAATCTTCACGGAAGAAGGGCAGTCCTGAGAGATATTGGAACTCAGCGTCTGTCAGCGCCAACTGGCTCATCAGTGCGATTTGCGCACCAATCTCGTCGGCATATTCACCAAGCAGCTCATCACCACGGCAGCGGAATTCCGCCGCCACGCTGATAGCGGGATAGCGATGAAACACTGCTTGCTGCATATGAAGCTTGTAGGCATCAGTATCAAGCAGTGATGTCAAAATCGGGGAGGCGTATTGAGTCATAGCGCGTTACTGCATCCTCGTCAGGCGCGTGTCCAAATCCGGATAATCAAAAAAAGTGGGGGGAGTATACCCGGATTATCCTGTTATTGAAGCTGCATCACACCACAATTCATCGGAGCGGGTCGAGGATTAAACGTGCCTTTATCTCGGCTTGGCATCAGGGGAGCGGCAGAAAAGCCAGATAAGCCTGTAAGGTGAATGACTTAGGTTAATTAGTCATAAAAATTATAATGTTAATTATTTTAAACAGCAATTCAGATAAAACCGAGCGGCGTGTGAATGCCGATCCGGTCCTTGCCGTTATTCTTGCAGAAATAGAGCGCTTCATCCGCCTGTTTGATTGCCGTTGGCAACAACTGGATGTCACTCACCTGGGCAATGCCGCAACTGGTGGTGAAACGCACGTTTTGCCCATCGGCTACGGTCAGGGTTAATTGGTGAGTTCGTTCGCGTAGCTTGGACATCACTTCGCGTGCATTTTCCAGCGTGCAGTTGCCGAGGATCACGGCGAATTCTTCACCACCATAACGACAGAAAATATCACTGGAACGGAAGGCACTCTGCAGCAGTTTACCGAATGCTACCAATACAAGGTCACCGATGTGGTGGCCGTAGGTGTCATTGAGGTTCTTAAAATTATCGATATCAATCAGGCAGAAGGCCAGCGGATAGTGACTGGCGGCCAGCGATTCGCACTCGCGGAAAAATTTGCGGCGGTTATAGATGTTGGTTAAAGGGTCAAGAAATGAGGAGGCTTCCAGCTCTTTGATCAGCAGATGTTTTTCATTTTCCAGTGTCACCTTTTCCATCTGATACTGTTTGAGCTGCTTAATCGCATCGCTGATGGCCATTAACTCCTGGCTGTAGAACACCTCATTGCGATCGATGTTCATATTCCCGCGCGACAGTCGCAAAATATTATTATGGGTTTTCGTCAGCCAGCGGCTGATATTTGAACAATAAACCAGCGTTGGCAGAAAAATAAACAGCGCGATCAGACCACCCAGGGAAATCATGCCGTAAATGGCCGTCTGGCTGTTATAGATTTTATGTTGAGAGGCGGCGACTTCCATCTCAAAACTGCGCTGAAAAAGCCGTTGTGACAGCTCGCTGAGGTTTCTACCATATTGATAAATTGAATCGGTCGGGTAGGCGGTATGGGTATCCACGGCGGTATACAGCCCGCTAGTAATAAGGCTGATCTGCCTGGTCGACAATTGCTCAAGGACCTCATTCACCAGGAAGGTGGTTTGCACATCATTGTAGGTCAGCTTTATAAATATCAGCCGGGTGCTCAGCGCGCTCAATACTCCGGTGAGCTGAACGGCTTTCAGATAGGCAGCTTTACGCTCCAGCGGGTTGGTATTGACGTCGATAACCTGATCGATCAGTTCAGTAACGGACATATTCAGTCGGTTATTTAACCGCACGGCTTCCAGAAACAAAAACGAATCAGCATCGACCATACGGTTATCGTAGCTATAGCGATAATAACTTTTGCTGGCCTGAGAAATATAGTAGGCGCTATTGATATTAAACAGATTGGCATTGGCGTCGGTAACATGCGAAAGCTGCAGGTTGTCGTTATTGAGTAATTGCTCCATCAGACTGAGCATGGAAAGCGCCGCGATTTTTTGTCGAATGCCCAGTTGTTGCGATATTTCACTTTCTATATGCGGCCGAAAGCGGGCAATTTTCTCCCGGGCCAGTCGATCGGCGTCCTGCCACTGCTGTGGGGTAATTTTCGAGTCTATCTGGCTCAGGCGCTTTAAGCGGTGGGCCAATAAGGTGGCCTGAAAAGCTTCGGAAATCTCTTTGGCGCGGGTAATTTTGTACAGGTTAAGCTGGTTGTCTCGATAGTCAGTATTGGCCTCAAGCAACTCATCGGAAATGAACAGGGCGAACGAGGACATCAGGGCAAAGGTAAAAAAATAGATCAGATATTTTACTTTCATATGCGCCGCGAGTCCTTGAACCAGAATGGTTAATTATATCATTGCGCCTCCCAGGCTGTCTTAACAATACCCGGTGAGGCCTGGCGGCCCAAAAACGTTGCTGAGCAGCAGCTAACAGCCCGCAGGCTCTGAGAAGATCGCACTTTTTATCCAGGTATGAAGCCTGGGAACAGGAGTCCTACGAAAGGTATTTTTTAGCATTAAATGCTGATTTCTACGCTGCATCAGGTGAAGGAGCCTGACTGGGTGGGCAATTCGTCGACAATATTAGGATCCACCTCCGATTTCTCCGCTCTGGAGGCCCGGCATCTCTGGGTTTTTTTTGTAGCTGTGATACAGTTTATTTACAATCAGGCTCATCGAAATTTCTGCTCTTTCCCCACGGCGAAATAAGCCCATGATGAAAGCCTGGCACCTGTAACTCACTGAGACGTCAAAGGGTTTTTATGACACAACAGCCACAGGCGAAGTATCGCCACGATTATCGCGCGCCAGATTACACCATCACTGACATTGACCTGGATTTTGAGCTGGACGCAGAGACAACTCGCGTCACCGCCGTTAGCAAGATCAAACGCCAGGGCGCTGCCGATGCGGCACTGGTGCTGAACGGTGAAGATCTGACGCTGGTAAGTATTGAGATCGACGGTCAGCCGTGGACGGCCTATCAGTTGCAGGATAACAAACTGGTTATCGAGAAACTGCCGGCACAATTTACCATGACCCTGGTTAACGATATCCACCCGGCGAAAAATACCGCGCTGGAAGGGCTGTACCTGTCTGGCGAAGCGCTGTGCACCCAGTGTGAGGCCGAAGGCTTCCGCCACATTACCTATTATCTGGATCGCCCGGACGTGCTGGCCCGCTTTACCACTCGCATCGTGGCTGACAAGGCGCGTTACCCGTTCCTGTTGTCGAACGGTAACCGTGTAGGCCAGGGCGAGCTGGAAGACGGGCGTCATTGGGTACAGTGGCAAGATCCGTTCCCAAAACCTTGCTACCTGTTTGCGCTGGTGGCCGGTGACTTCGATGTGTTGCGCGACAGTTTCACCACCCGTTCCGGCCGTGACGTAGCGCTGGAGCTGTTCGTTGACCGCGGTAACCTGGATCGCGCCGATTGGGCGATGACCTCGCTGAAGAATTCGATGAAATGGGACGAAACCCGTTTTGGGCTGGAATACGATCTCGATATTTATATGATCGTGGCGGTCGACTTCTTCAACATGGGGGCGATGGAGAATAAAGGGTTAAATATTTTTAACTCCAAATACGTGCTGGCAAAAGCCGAAACCGCCACCGACAAGGATTACCTGAACATCGAAGCGGTGATTGGCCACGAATATTTCCACAACTGGACCGGTAACCGCGTGACCTGCCGCGACTGGTTCCAGCTCAGCCTGAAAGAAGGGCTGACGGTATTCCGCGATCAGGAGTTCAGTTCAGATTTGGGTTCACGCCCGGTTAACCGCATCGATAACGTGCGCGTTATGCGCGGCGCGCAGTTCGCCGAAGATGCCAGCCCGATGGCACACGCCATTCGCCCGGACAAAGTGATCGAAATGAACAACTTCTATACCCTGACGGTGTATGAGAAAGGGTCTGAAGTGATCCGCATGATGCACACGCTGCTGGGTGAAGAACTGTTCCAGAAAGGTATTCAGCTGTATTTCGAACGTCATGACGGTAGCGCGGCCACCTGCGACGATTTCGTTCAGGCGATGGAGGATGCTTCCAACGTCGACTTGTCATTGTTCCGCCGCTGGTACAGCCAGTCCGGTACGCCGTTACTCACCGTTCGCGACGAATACGACGCCGAGCACCAGCAGTATCGCCTGCACGTCAGCCAGAAAACCGAGCCGACCGCCGATCAACCCGAGAAGCTGCCACTGCATATTCCGCTGGATATCGAACTGTACGACGCACAAGGTAATGTGATTGCGCTGCAGAAGAACGGTTCAGCGGTCAATAACGTGCTGAACGTCACCGAAGCGGAGCAGACTTTCGTGTTCGACGGCGTGGCGCACAAGCCGGTACCGTCCCTGTTGCGTGAATTCTCTGCGCCAGTGAAGCTGGACTATCCGTACAGCGATCAGCAACTGACTTTCCTGATGCAGCATGCGCGCAATGAATTTGCCCGTTGGGATGCGGCCCAGAGTTTGCTGGCCACCTATATCAAACTGAACGTGGCCAAACATCAGCAGAAACAGCCGTTGTCGCTGCCGCTGCACGTTGCCGATGCGTTCCGCGCGGTGCTGTTGGACGAGACGCTGGATCCGGCGTTGGCCGCACAGATCCTGACGTTGCCTTCAGAAGGCGAAATTGCCGAGCTGTTCGCCACCATCGATCCCGAAGCTATCGCCGCGGTGCACGAAGCGATTGTCCGCTGCCTGGCGAAGGAAATGGCCGACGAGTGGCTGGCGGTTTATAACGCCAACAAAACCGACGGTTACCGGGTGGAACACGCGGATATCGCCAAACGTTCGCTGCGCAATGTGTGCCTGGGCTATCTGGCCTTCGGCGACGAAGCGCTGGCCGATCGCCTGGTGACCGAGCAGTTCCGTCAGGCAGACAATATGACCGATTCTCTGGCGGCGCTGGCGGCAGCGGTAGCGGCACAGTTGCCTTGTCGCGACGCGCTGCTGACGGCCTTCGATGAGCGTTGGCACCGGGATGGCCTGGTGATGGACAAATGGTTCGTGCTGCAGGCGACCAGCCCGGCGGCAGACGTGTTGACCAAGGTGCGTAGCTTGCTGAAACATCGCTCATTCAGCCTGAGTAATCCCAACCGCACACGTTCGTTGATCGGTGGTTTCGCTTCCGCTAACCCGGCAGCGTTCCACGCAGCAGACGGCAGTGGTTATCAGTTCCTGGCGGAGATCCTCAGCGATCTGAACCAGCGCAACCCACAAATTGCTGCTCGTCTGATCGAGCCGCTGATCCGCCTGAAACGTTATGATGCTTCGCGTCAGGCGTTGATGCGTAAAGCATTGGAACAGTTGAAAGGGCTGGAGAATCTGTCCGGTGACCTGTTCGAGAAAATCACCAAAGCGCTCGACGCGTAAACCTAAAAAGGGACGGCATGCCGTCCCTTGTTTAATTCGCTACCCGACGTGAGGCTTCAGCCTGTGGCGGGGGCGGAGACAGTACCCTGTCCAGCACCTCGGCTTCCAGTTCCGCCAGTTTGGTTGATCCCTTCCGGCGTGGCCGCGGCAGGTCAATGGTCAGGTCCAATCCGATACGGCCTTCCTCAATCAGGATCACCCGATCCGCCAGCGCAATAGCCTCACTGACATCGTGGGTCACCAGCAGTACGGTAAAACCATGCTGTTGCCACAGCCCTTCGATAAGCCCCTGCATTTCAATCCGCGTTAATGCATCAAGCGCCCCCAGGGGTTCATCCAGCAGCAGTAAGCGTGGCCGATGGATCAGCGCGCGTGCCAGCGCCACCCGCTGTTTTTGCCCGCCGGACAACGCCGCAGGCCACTCATTGGCGCGA
Source organism: Serratia myotis (assembly GCF_027474885.1). Classification (NCBI taxonomy): domain Bacteria; kingdom Pseudomonadati; phylum Pseudomonadota; class Gammaproteobacteria; order Enterobacterales; family Yersiniaceae; genus Serratia; species Serratia myotis. Next base: position 1,870,911 of record NZ_CP099707.1, read on the forward strand.
TCGGCCAGCCCGACAGCTTCCAGCGCTTGCAAGGCATCGGCACGCCAATGACCGCACAGACCGAGGCCGACATTGTCGATCACCTTCTTCCACGGCAGCAGGCGTGCATCCTGAAACATCAGGCGAGTATCGTCTCTGGCACTGGCGAGAGGGGCATTTCCGCTTAATAACGCGCCGCTGCTGGCATGTTCCAGCCCGGCCATCAGACGCAGCAAGGTGCTTTTGCCGCAGCCACTGCGGCCGACCACGGCGACAAACTGCCCGGCGCTGATGCGTAACTGGATATTGTCGAGTACCGTGCGGTTACCGTATCGCTTGGCAATCGACTCCAGCGTGACCGGGGTACCCTGGGGAATACGTGCGGGAGCCGTCATAGCGCTTCTCCTTGTTTCAGTTGATAGGCCGGATGCCAGCGCAGCCAGACTCGCTCCAGCAACCGGGCGCTGACGTCCGCCAGCTTGCCGAGCAGCGCGTACAGCACAATCGCCACCACCACCACGTCGGTCTGCAGGAATTCACGGGCATTCATCGCCAGATAACCGATCCCCGAATTGGCAGAAATGGTTTCGGCCACGATCAGCGTTAGCCACATAAAGCCCAACGCAAAGCGTACGCCGACCATGATCGAGGGGAGGGCGCCCGGCAACACCACCTGGGCAAATAACTGGAAACCACTGAGTCCGTAGCTGCGCGCCATTTCAAGCAGGTCGGGATCGATATTCTTGATGCCGTGGTAGGTATTCAGATAGATAGGGAACAAGGTGCCCAACGCCACCAGAAAAATCTTGGCGGATTCGTCAATGCCAAACCACAGGATCACCAGTGGGATCAGCGCCAAATGCGGCACGTTGCGGATCATCTGCATGGAACTGTCCAGCAGACGCTCACCCCAGCGTGACAGGCCGGTGATAAAGCCCAACGCCAGCCCAATGCTGCCGCCGATGCTAAAACCGATCAGCGCGCGCCAACTGCTGATCGTCAGGTGTTGCCACAGTTCGCCGCTTTTGGTCAGTGTCCAGAAGGCGGTCACCACCGCGCTCGGGGCCGGCAGAATACGGTTCGATAGCCAGCCGGCCTCCACAGAGATCTGCCAGATAATCACCAGCGCTACCGGCAATGCCCAGGGCGCTAACCGGTGCAGGATCCGTTGTGTCCCCTTTGCCATAGTGCGACTCCTCAGCTTTGCGACGCTTGTTGCGGAATATAAATATTGGCCACCACTTCGCCCTGTGCTTTGACCGGTCGCCGCTGAACCGGCGCTTCGTTTTCCACCAGGTCAAGATGGGGGAACAACAGCTCGCCAACGCGATAGGCTTCTTCAAGATGCGGGTAGCCGGACAAAATAAAGGTATCGATGCCCAGGTCGGCATATTCCTGCATGCGGGCTGCCACTGTCGGGCCATCGCCAACCAGGGCGGTACCGGCACCGCCACGGACCAGGCCCACCCCGGCCCACAGGTTGGGGCTGATCTCCAGGTTATCTTTCTTACCGCCGTGCAGCGCCGCCATTCGCCGTTGCCCAACGGAATCAAAGCGGGCAAAGGCCTTCTGTGCATCGGCGATGGTCTTTTCATCCAGATTGGCGATTAGCCGGTCGGCAGCTCGCCAGGCTTCTTCTGTGGTTTCACGCACAATCACGTGCAGGCGGATCCCGAAGCGTACCTGGCGACCTTTGGCGGCCGCTTTAGCGCGCACCTCGGCAATTTTTTCTTTTACCTGTGCCGGCGGCTCGCCCCAGGTGAGATACATTTCAACCTGTTCGGCAGCCAGATCCTGTGCGGCGGCGGAGGATCCGCCAAAATACAGCGGTGGGCGTGGCTGTTGCACTGGCGGGTACAGCAGCTTTGCTCCCTTCACCTTGATATGTTTGCCGTCGAAGTCGACGGTTTCCCCTTCCAGCACCTTGCGCCAGACGTGGGTGAATTCCGCCGAGGCCTCGTAACGTTCTTCGTGGTTCAAATGCAGGCCTTCCGCCGCTAACTCTTCAGGATCGCCACCGGTGACCAGATTAAATAACGCCCGGCCGTTGGAAAGACGATCCAGCGTTGCCGCCTGGCGAGCTGCCAGTGTGGGTGAAATAATCCCGGGACGCAGGGCTACCAGGAATTTCAACCGCTGGGTGACCGGGATCAGCGAGGCGGCCACCAGCCAGGAGTCTTCACATGAACGACCGGTGGGGATCAACACACCACCGAAACCCAGCCGATCGGCAGCCTGGGCGATTTGCTGTAAATAGCCGTAATCGACGCTGCGGGCCCCTTCGGTACTGCCAAGATAGTGGCCGTCACCGTGAGTGGGTAAAAACCAGAATACGTTCAGGCTCATCGTCAGTTCTCCAAAATTAGGGGGCGCTCGGGTGCCAGATGCGTTGTGAGATATCGACCTTCACCGGCACCAGACGATTGGCATAAAACAGATCGGCAGTTTCCTGCTGAGCGGCAATGGTGTGTGCGTCTAAAGGTTTAATGGCCGTCGGCGGGCGATGATCCAGATAGGTCGAGATCACTTTCTCCGGCAAGCCCATGGCATTCGCCAGCAGTGTGACGCTTTGCGCGCGGTCGCTCAGGGTTAACGCATCGGCCTGTGTCAGGGTATCGAGCACCTGTTGAATAAATGGCCCATTGGCCTCGGCATAGGGGCGCACCGCCAGATAGAAGGAGCCGGTTTGGTTCAGATCGGTGCCGTCACCCAGCACCCGCACGCCGCCCTGCAACAATGCCGCGGAATAGTAGGGATCCCAAATAGTCCAGGCATCGACATTACCCTGCTGGAAGGCGGCGCGGGCATCGGCCGGGGTCAGATAGATCGGTTGAATATCGGTGAATTTCAGCCCCGCTTTTTGCAGCGAGCGCAGCAGCAGGTTGTGCGAGCTGGAACCTTTCTGGAAGGCAACCTTGTGGCCTTTTAGCTCAGCGACGGTTTTGATCGGGCTGTTTTCCGGCACCAGGATCACTTCCGCCCTGGGTTTGGGGGGTTCTACACCGACATACAACAGATCCGCCCCGGCAGCCTGAGCGAAGATCGGCGGAATATCACCGGTGCTGCCCAGATCGATACTGCCGACGTTCAGCGCTTCAAGCATTTGTGGGCCTGCTGGGAATTCGATCCAGCTGATTTTGGTATTGGGAAAACGCTGTTCAAGCAGCCGGTGGGTTTTTGCCAGGACCAGACTGATCGATCCTTTTTGGTAGCCAATGCGAAACTGCGCCGGATCCTGTGCGCTGGCGGTATTGATCCACACCAGCGAGATGATGCCCGCCAATGCGCTGGCACCCAACCAACGTCTTAGTAAAGAAGGTCGTTTCATGCTTATCTCCTTATAGCTGTGCCGTCAGGCGGTTTGGCGGGCAAACAGAGATGGGGTGGTGGTGGCTCTCGGCGGTTTACGGCGGCCTAGCGCCAGGTAGAAGCTTTCTAAAGCCTCTTCCAGCCGGCCGGCCAGGTTGTCGGACAGCGTGATGGCTTCCCCGTCCAGCACCACCTGGCTGTCATCGGCAAACACCCCGTGCAGGACTTCCTGCGCTTTCAATGCTGCCAGGACTGGCTTGAGGGCGTAGTCCACCGCCAGCATATGACCAATGGAGCCGCCGGTGGCCAGCGGTAACACCACCTTATGATCCAGCGCTCGTTCGGGTAGTAGATCCAGCAGGGTCTTCAGCGCGCCGGAAAACGAGGCTTTATACACCGGCGTAGAGACCAGCAGGCCATCGGCCTGGGCCAGTTGTTCGGTAAAGGCCTTGATCGCCGAGCTGTTAAAATTGGCGTACAGCAAATCTTCGGCATCAAAGTCATGCAAGGTATAGGAAATCACTTCCACGCCTTGCTGCTGCAACCAGTTTTTACTCAGGGAAAGCAGCGCCGCTGAGCGCGATGGGATACGAGGGCTACCGGCCAGTGATATAACGCGCATTACCACTCCTTATAACTAAAAGTTAGGTTTAATCAGAAAATGGTCGAGAAGTGTTTTAAACCTATCAGCAAAGAGGCGGGTTACTTAAATCTCATTTTTCGATTTTGATATGCGCAAATGCGGATTGGCGGCGGTTTGAGCCCAGGCAGGGGGAAACGATTGCGTAAAAAACGCTTTTTTTGCTTTTAATCAATTCCAATTGGTCAGGGGATACCGGATAATACGCCCCCGGTTTGCAACCGGGAAATCAGGAGAGTACATGTACTACCCCCTCATCAGAAAAGCGTTGTTCCAGCTCGATCCCGAGCGTGCGCATGAATTGACTTTTCAGCAGCTCCGCCGTGTCAGCGGCACCCCGTTAGAATTTCTCATTCGTCAGTCTGTGCCGACCAAGCCGGTAAGCTGTATGGGGCTCTCTTTTAAAAACCCATTGGGTTTGGCCGCCGGTCTGGATAAAGACGGCGAGTGCATCGATGCGTTTGGCGCCATGGGTTTCGGCTCTGTCGAAGTGGGCACCGTGACGCCGCGCCCGCAGTCGGGCAATGACAAACCGCGTCTGTTCCGTATTGTGGAAGCCGAAGGTCTGATCAACCGCATGGGCTTTAACAACCTGGGCGTGGATAATCTGGTTGAAAACGTTAAGAAATCCCATTTCGGCGGTATTCTGGGGATTAATATCGGCAAGAATAAAGATACCCCGGTTGAGCAAGGAAAAGACGATTATCTGATCTGCATGGATAAAGTTTATCCGTATGCCGGTTATATCGCGATTAACATTTCGTCACCTAATACTCCGGGATTACGATCCTTACAGTATGGTGAGGCGTTGGACGATCTTCTGGCTGCGATTAAAAATAAGCAGCAGGAATTACATGAGCGTCATCACAAATATGTGCCGGTAGCAGTAAAGATCGCGCCGGATCTTTCAGAAGAAGAATTGATCCAAATAGCCGACAGCCTGGTGCGTCATAATATAGATGGCGTGATCGCGACCAATACCACGCTGGATCGTAAATTGATCCAGGGGCTGAATTATTGTGAGCAAATGGGGGGCCTGAGTGGTCGTCCGTTGCAGGCAAGCAGCACCGAAGTGATCCGCCGTCTGTCGCTGGAGCTGCAAGGGCGCTTGCCGATTATCGGCGTCGGCGGAATTGATTCCCTGATGGCGGCGCGGGAAAAAATGGCGGCCGGGGCTTCATTGGTGCAAATTTATTCCGGATTTATCTTCAAAGGTCCGCGCCTGATTAAAGATATCGTTAACTACATCTAATATTTTTCCTTTCATTTTCCGCCGGGGGTTTATTTCTTCCCCCGGCTCGTCTATATTTTGTCCACTAGCATAAATATCGTTCGCGGAATTATCCGATGTTTAAGCGACTTTAGTGGTGATAAAATCACCTTTTAGGGTAAATATTGCATGGCATGGGCAGCGAGAAGGATAAGAGATGAAGATAAAACCTGACGATAATTGGCGTTGGTATTTTGACGCTGAACACGATCGGCTAATGCTGGATTTAGCCAATGGGATGATCTTTCGCTCGCGTTTCCCAGCCAAAATGTTAACCCCGGATGCTTTTGATGAATGCTCTTTCTGTGTGGATGACGCGGCGCTTTATTTTAATTATGAAGAGCAGTGCAAACAGATAAAACTTAGCCATGAGCAACGCGCTGAACTGGTATTAAATGCCCTGGTGGCCTATCGCTTCCTGAAACCGCTGATGCCGAAAAGCTGGCATTTCTCTCAGCAACATTATCCGTTGCAGCCGAAGAACGGCGAACTGGCGGCGGTAAAGGTGATGGAAAGCGGGATTGAAGCCCGTTTGCTGGTGGTGGAAGCCGGCGATAACGCCAGCCTTTGCCTGTTGGCGCAAAATCAGCTTTCACTGGCTGGCCGCACCATGGTGCTGGGTGATGCGATCAAAGTGATGCACGATCGCCTTAAACCCTGTGCGCAAGATGAAGCCTCTGCCCCGGCTTACGACAGGGCGATGTAAGGCTCGTTACGCCAGCGTCAAATCGCTTTTTGGAATACAGCTGCAGGAGAGGATGGTGCCATTGTTGGCCACTGCACTTTTCTTCAGCGGCGCCACTTCGCCACTGACCAAGGTTATGCGACAGCTTCCGCAAATCCCCGCACGGCACGAATAAGGCACACGGAGCCCTTGCTGTTCCAACTGCTCCAACAAAATCTGCTGATTATTGCCGGTAAACACCGTTCCCGCGTAGTCGATGGTCACGCTTTGCGTACTGTCCTGCGGTGCCTGCACGCTCTCAACCACTTTGCCTGCGCTATAAGGGCGTGGCGGCTTGGTGGATAACACTTCCACTGCATCGCCAACGCGGATAATCCCGCTGTTACGTGCCACCATATTCTGGCCAAAATCGACATCACCGTTATCGGCGGTGCGGAATTTCTGCAGGGTGCTCAGCGGTTCGCCACTCGGGTGCTTGCGTCCACGTTCGGTGCTGACGGTGGTCAGCACACAGCGGCTGCAGGGCTTCACCAGGTCAAACATCACGTCACCGACACGGATCACCTGCCAGCCATCTTCGGCCCAGGCGCTGGCACCGGTTACCACCAGATTAGGCCGGAATTGTTCCAGTTTGATACTGCCAGGGCAGCGTTGCTGCAAGTCATTGAATGAGGCTTCGTTAATCAGCAGATAAGGGTAGCCGTCGGCGAAAGACAGGGGAATTTCCGGGTGCTTTTTAACGCGACGGGTCAGTTCCGGGCCGAGCCAACGCAATTGTACTTCACGCTGGAAATAGCCGCTCAGCCAGCTATTAATCGCCTGCGGTGCAATCAGGGCGGTAAAATGATTGCCCCAAACTTCGGTTGGTTGCGCCTCGGCGGCGAAATCGCTGAAGCGGATGGCGGCGCTTTCTCCGTCCGGCGCGGTCAGAAACAAACCGTCTGCCAACAGTGCCGGGGTGAACAGCACCATTTGTGGATATTGGCGCGCAGTAATAAAGGTGCCATCCGGTTCGGTGATCATAAAGGTACGATCGAAAGCCAGGCCACTACTGGAAACCTGAGCGTGAGAAAGTTGCAAACCCCGAAGCGATTTAACCGGATGAACGTAAAGTTTGGCAAGCGTAATCACCCTGATCTCCGCGCGAATATTAAATAGAAGGGAGCAACTTTATGACAAGCGGTCTGGATTAGCTATAATGCGCAACAATTTTCTTTTTGGTGATAAGTACGATATGAACTCTCTGTTTGCCAGCACGGCGCGTGGACTGGAAGAACTGTTAAAAAGCGAACTCGAAGCGCTGGGCGCTCACGCCTGTAAAGTCGTACAGGGTGGGGTACATTTTCAGGGTGACGATCGTCTTCTGTACCAAAGCTTGCTGTGGAGCCGTTTGGCCTCACGTATCTTGCTGCCGCTGAACGAATTCCGCGTACACAGCGATCTGGATCTGTACCTGGGTGTACAGGCGATCGACTGGACCAGTATCTTTGGTGTGGATAAAACCTTCGCCGTACACTTCAGTGGTGTTAACGAAGAGATCCGCAACAGCCAGTATGGCGCGCTGAAGGTCAAGGACGCCATTGTCGACAGCTTTACCCGCAAGATCGAACAGCGCCCGACGGTGGCGAAGCAGCAACCGGACATTCGCGTTAATGTGTTCCTGCAGCGCGATATGGCCAGCGTAGCGCTTGATCTCAGCGGTGAAGGCCTGCACCAGCGCGGTTACCGTGACCTGACCGGTCAGGCACCGTTGAAAGAAAGTCTGGCAGCGGCGATTGTGCAGCGTTCTGGCTGGCAGCCGGGGACGCCAATGCTGGATCCAATGTGTGGTTCGGGCACCCTGTTGATCGAAGCGGCGATGATTGCTTCTGACCGTGCACCGGGCCTGCACCGTCAACACTGGGGCTTTACCGCCTGGAATGGTCACAACGTCGATCTGTGGCGTGAAGTGATCACCGAAGCACAGGAACGTGCCCGCAGCGGCCTGCAGGAAACCACCTCGCGTTTCTTTGGTTCTGATATTGATCGTCGGGTGATTGAAATGGCACGCGGTAACGCCCGTCGTGCCGGCGTCGCCGAACTGATTACCTTTAACGTCAACGACGTTGCCAAACTGACCAACCCACTGCCGGAAGGCCCGACGGGTACCGTAGTTTGTAACCCGCCGTACGGTGAGCGTCTGGAAAGTGAACCGGCGCTGATTGCCTTGCATAATATGCTGGGCCGTATCATGAAGAGCGCTTTTGGTGGCTGGCAGTTGTCGTTGTTCAGCGCCTCACCGGAGTTGCTTAGCTGCTTGCAGTTGCGTGCCGATCGCCAGTTCAAAGCCAAAAACGGTCCGTTGGACTGCGTGCAGAAAAACTACCAATTGGCGGAAAACCCGCTGGGTGCCGGTGGTGTACAGGTGGCGGAAGATTTTGCCAACCGCCTGCGCAAAAACCTGAAGAAGCTTGATAAGTGGGCCAAGCAGCAGGGCATTGAGTGCTACCGTTTGTACGATGCCGACCTGCCGGACTATAACGTGGCGGTGGATCGCTACGGCAGCAAGGTGGTGGTACAGGAATATGCGCCGCCGAAAACCATTGATGCACAGAAGGCTCGTCAACGTCTTTTCGACGTGATCAACGCCACGCTGGCGGTGCTGGAATTGCCGTCCAACCAGCTGATCCTGAAAACCCGTGAGCGCCAGAAAGGCAAAAACCAGTACGAAAAACTGGCGCAGAAGGGCGAGTTCCTGCTGGTGGAAGAATTTAACGCCAAGCTGTGGGTTAACCTGACCGATTATCTCGATACCGGTCTGTTCCTTGATCACCGCATTGCCCGTCGCATGCTGGGTGAAATGAGCAAAGGCAAAGATTTCCTCAACCTGTTCGCCTATACCGGTACCGCCAGTGTGCATGCCGGGCTGGGGGGCGCGCGTAGTACCACTACCGTGGATATGTCGCGTACCTATCTGGAATGGGCGGAGAAAAACTTGCGAGTTAACGGTTTGACGGGCAAACAGCACAGATTGATCCATGCGGACTGTCTGTCATGGATGCAAAATGCCGACGAACAATTCGACGTGATCTTTATCGATCCGCCGACTTTCTCCAACTCCAAGCGTATGGAGAACACTTTTGATGTTCAGCGCGATCACCTGGCGCTGATGCAAGATTTGAAACGGTTGCTGCGTCGTAACGGGACCATCATGTTCTCGAACAACAAGCGCGGTTTCCAGATGGATATGGCCGGCCTGAGCGCATTGGGTCTGGAGGCGAAAGAAATCACCGCCCAGACGCAGTCACAGGACTTTGCCCGTAACCGTCAAATTCATAACTGCTGGCTGGTCACCCACGCCGGCGAAGGAAAATAATTACTATGTCGTTAATTAGCATGTCCGGTGCCTGGCTGTCCTTCAGCGATGCACCACTTTTAGACAACACCGAAATTCATATCGAAGACAACGAACGCGTTTGTCTGGTTGGGCGCAATGGCGCCGGTAAATCCACGCTGCTGAAGATCCTCGGTAAAGAAATTCCGTTGGATGATGGCCGGGTGACTTACGAGCAAGATCTGATTGTGGCGCGTCTGCAACAGGATCCCCCGCGCAATATCGGCGGTACGGTGTTTGATTTTGTGGCCGAAGGGGTAGCCGAACAGGCAGAACACCTGAAAGCGTATCACGCGATTTCGCATCTGGTGGAAACCGACCCAAGCGAAAGAAACCTGACGCGCATGGCGCAGATTATGGAGATCCTCGATCACCAGGGTCTGTGGCAGCTCGATAGCCGCATCAGCGAAGTGTTGTTGCAGTTGGGCCTGAACGGAGATGCAGAGCTTTCCTCGCTCTCCGGCGGCTGGTTGCGTAAAGCGGCACTGGGCCGCGCGCTGGTCAGTTCTCCGCGCGTATTGCTGCTCGACGAACCGACCAACCACCTGGATATTTCAACCATCGACTGGCTGGAAGGCTTCCTGAAAGAGTTCCAGGGCAGCATCGTGTTCATTTCCCACGACCGTTCCTTTATCCGCAACATGGCGACGCGCATTGTCGATCTCGACCGCGGCAAGCTGGTGTCCTGGCCGGGTAACTACGATCTGTACCTGCTGAGCAAGGAAGAAGCGCTGCGGGTGGAAGAGCTGCAAAACGCCGAATTCGACCGCAAGCTGGCGCAGGAAGAAGTGTGGATCCGCCAGGGCATCAAGGCGCGCCGTACCCGTAACGAAGGCCGTGTGCGTGCCCTTAAGGCATTGCGTAACGAGCGTTCGGAACGCCGTGAAGTGATGGGCACCGCCAAGATGCAGGTGGAAGAAGCCGTACGCTCCGGCAAGATCGTGTTTGAGATGGAAGACGTTAACTATCAGGTTGGCGGCAAAGTGCTGGTGCGCGATTTTTCCGCCCAGGTTCAGCGTGGCGACAAAATTGCCTTGGTCGGCCCGAACGGCTGCGGTAAAACGACGCTGCTGAAATTGATGCTCAGCCAGTTGAAAGCCGACAGCGGCCGCGTGCATTGTGGTACCAAGCTGGAAGTGGCCTATTTCGACCAGCACCGCGCCGATCTGGATCCGGAACGTACCGTGATGGACAACCTGGCGGAAGGTAAGCAGGAAGTGTTGGTCAACGGCCGTTCCCGTCACGTGCTGGGTTATCTGCAGGACTTCCTGTTCCACCCTAAACGGGCGATGACGCCGGTGAAAGCCTTGTCAGGCGGTGAGCGTAATCGCCTGTTGCTGGCTAAGCTGTTCCTGAAACCGAGTAACTTATTGATCCTCGATGAACCGACCAACGATCTTGACGTCGAAACGCTGGAATTGCTGGAAGAGCTGATCGACGGCTATCAGGGTACCGTGCTGTTGGTGAGCCACGATCGTCAGTTCGTCGATAACTCGGTGACCGAGTGCTGGATCTTTGAAGGCAACGGTGCGATCAGCACCTTCGTCGGCGGTTACTACGATGCGCATCATCAGCGCGCGACGGCAAAACCGATCCGTCAGGCAGCGGCCGATCAGAACAAGCCTGCAGTAGAAAAAAAGGCTGAACAGCCAAAGAAAACAGCGGCTAAACTGAGCTATAACCTGTTACGTGAGCTGGAGCAGTTGCCGCAACGTCTTGAGCAGTTGGAAGCGGAAATTACGGCGCTGCAGGCGCAAATGAGTGATGCTGAGTTCTTCACGCGTCCTCACAGTGAAACGCAACAGGTGCTGACTGCGCTGGCCACAGCCGAAGGGGCATTGGAAGAAGCCTTTGCCCGTTGGGAAGAGTTGGAAGCGATGAAAAACGGCTAACCGTTGAGAATACCGCCCGCGCGCTGCTGCGGGCGGTATTGCCGTACCGGTGAGCAACGTTGTTAAGGAGGAATATGGTGTGTTCCCACGAGAATCACGAGCAGCACAGTCATGCAACGCACGCAACACAGCAACAGGACAATCTGATGTTGTGTCCGCAGTGCGACATGCTGGTGGCATTGCCGCCGCTGGCATATGGTTCAAAAGCGGTATGCCCGCGTTGTAAAACGACCCTCAGCTCCCGCTGGGAAGAACCGCGTAAGCGGCCGATCGGTTACGCCCTCAGCGCCCTGTTTATGCTGCTGCTGGCGAATATTTTCCCGTTTATCAATATGCGCGTTGCCGGACTCGGTAACGAAATCAAACTGATCCAAATCCCGCAGGTGATGGTGGCGGAAGACTACGCCAGCATGGCCACGCTGTTTATGGTGTTTGTTCAACTGATCCCGGCATTCTGCATGCTGGCCATTATTCTGCTGTGCGCTAAAGTGCCCATCCCCAAGGGGCTGAAAGAGTGGATGGCCAAAATGCTGTTCCAGTTTAAAACCTGGTGCATGGTGGAGATTTTCCTGGCCGGCGTACTGGTCAGCTTCGTTAAGCTGATGGCTTATGGCGATATTGGTGTCGGCAGCAGCTTTGTGCCGTACTGCCTGTTTTGCCTGCTGCAGGTGCGCGCCTTCCAGTGTGTCGATCGCCGCTGGCTGTGGAATGACATTGAACCGGCCCCGCGCCTGGATCGTCCCATGCAAGTAGGGCGTACCGGGTTGCGTCAGGGGCTGCGCTCCTGCCAATGCTGTACGGCGATTTTGCCGGCGGAACTGACCCGGTGTCCGCGCTGTCATTCCCGTGGTTATGTGCGCCGCCGTCACAGCCTGCAATGGACGTTGGCGCTGCTGCTCACCTCTATCCTGCTGTATATTCCGGCTAACCTGATGCCTATCATGGTCACCGAGGCACTGGGCAATAAATTGACTTCCACCATCATGGCCGGGGTGATCCTGCTGTGGGGGGAAGGATCTTACCCGGTGGCGATGGTGATCTTCATCGCCAGTATTATGGTGCCTTCGCTGAAAATGATGGCGATTGGCTGGCTGTGTTGGGATGCTAACGGCACCGGTAAAGCCCGGGCTGACAGCGAACGTATGCACCTGATTTATGAAGTGGTTGAATTTGTTGGCCGCTGGTCAATGATTGATGTGTTTGTTATTGCCGTGCTTTCGGCATTGGTACGGATGGGACAATTGATGAGCATTTATCCTGACATTGGCGCGCTGTTGTTCGCCATGGTAGTGATCCTCACTATGTTTGCAGCCATGACGTTTGATCCCCGGCTAACCTGGGATCGCGTAAACGAAACAATAAAAAAGGAGCCGCAAGGTGACGGAAAATAATCATAGCGTCGCGGACGTTGAGAAGATCAAACGCTGGTCGCCAGTGTGGATCATCCCGATTGTCACCGCACTGATCGGCGCCTGGATCCTGTTTTACCATTTCAGCCACCAGGGGCCGGTAGTCACCCTGGTGACCACCACCGCAGAAGGGCTGGAAGCGGGTAAAACCAAAATCAAAAGCCGCAGTGTTGACGTCGGGGTCGTGGAAACGGTGACTCTGAGCGAAGACTTGAGCAAGGTGGTGGTAGAGGCGCGCCTTAACACCGGCATGGAGAAGCTGTTGCGTCAGGACTCTGCCTTCTGGGTCGTGAAGCCGCAGATTGGCCGTGGGGGCGTTTCCGGATTGGGTACGCTGCTTTCCGGTGCCTATATCGAACTGCAGCCGGGTAACAAAGGCAAAACAGGCAAGGGCGACTATCAACTGCTGGATGCACCGCCACTGGCCTCTCCGGATGCCAAAGGGCTACGCATTGTGCTGGACAGCGAAAAGTCCGGCCAGTTGAATGCCGGCGATCCGGTGCTGTTCCGCGGTTACCGCGTCGGTTCGGTAGAAACCAGCTATTTTGATCCGAAGATGCGCGCGATGCGTTATCAGTTGTTTATCTCCGCGCCTTACGATCAGCTAGTGACCAACAACATTCGATTCTGGAAAGACAGCGGTGTGGCATTCGACATGTCGGCGCAAGGAATGCGGGTGGAAATGGGCTCGTTGGCGACCTTGTTCAGCGGCGGCGTCAGCTTTGACGTACCGGAAGGCTGGGAGCGCGGCGAACTGGCGAAACCGAAAGCGGAATATCACCTGTTCGACAACCAGCGCAGTATCCAGGATTCGCTGTATACCGTTCACCAGGATTACCTGATGTTCTTCTCCGATTCGATTCGCGGCCTGCAGCCTGGCGCGCCGGTGGAGTTCCGTGGTATCCGTCTGGGTACGGTATCGCAGGTGCCGTTCTATAAAAAAGGCATGATACAGCGTCTGGACAATGACTACCGTATTCCGGTGCTGATCCGCATCGAACCCGATCGCTTCCAGAAGCAGTTGGGTGGCAGCTTCGACTTTGAGAGTCATTTGAAAGACGCTGAGTCGCGTGGCATGCGTGCCGCTTTGAAATCCGCCAATCTGCTTACGGGTTCGCTGTATATCGATCTGGATTTCTATCCGCAAGAGAAACCTTACAAAGGGCCACGTGAGTTGTTTGGTTATCGTCTGATGCCAACCACCAGTGGCGGTTTGGCGCAGATCCAGCAGAAACTGATGCAGACGCTGGATAAAATCAACTCGATGCCGCTGAATCCGATGATCAATGAAGCGACCAAAACGCTGGCAGAAAGTCAGAAGACCATGCAGACGACGCAGAAAACCATGCAGTCGCTGAATGACATCATTGCCAGCAGAGAGATGAAGGCGCTGCCGCAGGATATGCAGAAAACCTTGCAGGAACTGAACCGCAGCATGAAAGGGTTCCAGCCTGGTTCTCCGGCCTACAACAAGATGGTTGGCGATATGCAACGTCTCGATCAGGTACTGCGTGAACTGCAGCCGGTGCTGCGTACCCTGAACGAAAAGAGCAACGCGCTGGTATTTGAAGCCGCGGGCAGTAACGATCCTCAGCCGAAGAAGGCCAATAAATGATGAAATGGATTCCGGTAGCCCTGGCGCTGTTACTCAGCGCCTGTAGCAGCACCCCACAGAAGACCTACTATCAACTGCCGGCGTTGGGCACGCCGGCGCAGGTCAGCGGCAGCACTACGTCGCGCCAGCTTTGGCTGGAGCACGTTAGCGTGGCGGACTACCTGGCGCAAAGCGGTGTGGTTTATCAGACCAATGACGTGCAGTACGTTATTGCCCAGAACAACCTGTGGGCCAGCCCGCTTGATCAACAGTTGCAGCAGACGCTGGTCACCAACCTGAGCAGTGCGCTGCCGGGTTGGGTGGTGTCCTCGCAGCCGATGAGCAGCGAGCAGGATGTACTGAACGTCACCATCAGCGGCTTCCATGGCCGCTTTGACGGCAAGGCGATCATTCGCGGCGAGTGGGTGCTGAATCATCAGGGCAATCTGACCAAACGGCCGTTCAGCCTGGAACTTAAGCAGGGTGAAGACGGCTACGATGCTTTGGTGCGGACATTGGCACAAGGGTGGCAGCAAGAAGCCCAGGACATTGCCGCACAGGCGGGGCGTTTTTAGAAATAATTTGTACTAAAACGATCTAACCCCTTCCGGTGAGAAACAGTAAAATTTCTCGTCGAAAGGGGTTTTTATTTAATTTCAATAAGTTAACTTATCTCCTGCCTATCAGCCACTTAGCAAATTCTTCGGGCGTAGCTCACAAATATGACATTGGCGTGAATTTTGCGCATTGATCTTCCCGCCATTTAGCGCTATTGCTTAAATGTGGCTGCACAAAAAGCAGCCATTGTTTTCTTTCCACCAGACCAAAAAATGAGGGAAACGAGGCATGAAGAGACAGAAACGCGATCGTCTGGAAAGGGCGCATTCAAGAGGTTATCAGGCAGGTATTATAGGGCGTTCCAGGGAATATTGTCCCTACCAATCATCAGTGGACGCCCGGTCTCAGTGGCTGGGAGGTTGGCGAGAAGCCATGGAGGACAGGGCTGTGACCGCTTAAGCGGCTCCCTGTCAAAAAAAGGAATAACCTCCGCCCAGCGCGGAGGTTTTTGTTTAAGGCTGTACGACTACCCCTGCCAGCGTTTCAGCAAAATACTCGCATTGACACCGCCAAAACCAAAACCGTTCGACAGTGCATAGTTTATGGTCATAGGCTCAGCTTTGTTCGCTACCAGGTGCAGCCCTTCGGCCGCCGGATCCGGACTCTCCAAATTCAGCGTGGCCGGTGCAATCTGATCGCGCAGCGCCAGTGCGGTAAAGATGGTTTCCAGCCCGCCGGCGGCACCCAGTAAATGGCCGGTCGCTGATTTGGTCGACGTCACCGCTACGCCCCCGTTGGTACCAAACAGATGCTTGATGGCATTAATTTCCCCCAGGTCACCTACGGGTGTCGATGTCGCATGGGCGTTCAGGTGTTGTACCTGCTCTGGGGTTACGCCAGCCTGTTTAAGGGCAATCTTCATGGCACGATAGGCACCGTCGCCATCCTCGGCACCCGAGGTCATGTGGTAAGCGTCTGCGCTGGTGCCATAACCCACAATTTCCGCCAGTGGCGTTGCCCCACGGGCCAGAGCATGCTCCAGTGTCTCAATCACCAGCATACCGGCACCTTCACCCATAACGAACCCGTTACGTGCGCTGTCAAAAGGCCGTGAGGCTGTTGCCGCGGCCTCTGCCGGCGTCGTGGACATGGCGCGTGCTGCCGCAAAGCCACCCAGACTAACAGTGTCGATAGCCGCTTCTGTACCGCCACACAGTACGATATCTGCCTCATCGTTACGAATCATGCGCACGGCATCGCCGATGGCTTGTACGCCTGCGGCACAGGCCGTCACGGGGGCGCCAATCGGGCCCTTGAACTGGTGTTTAATCGATACATGACCGGCGGCCAGATTAACCAGGAAAGAGGGGATGGTGAAAGGTGACAGGCGTTTGGCACCGCGGCTGTCGGTGGTGCGTACCGCATGAGCGATAGCCGGGAAACCGCCAATACCGGAAGCGACCACGGTTGCGGTGCGTTCCTGTTTATCTTCCGTATCTGCGACCCAGCCGGCCTGGCGGATGGCCTCATCGGCTGCAGCCATGGCGAGCAGGATAAAGCGGTCCATTTTCTTCTGGTCTTTGGGGGCAACCGAAAGATCGGGATCGAAACCCGCTTCGGCATCCTGTTCCAATGTAGGTACCTGACCACCGATTTTCACCTGCAGGTCGGCAACGATCTCTTCTGGCAATGGACGAATGCCGGACTGGCCGTTCAGCAGACGCTGCCAGATAGCCTCTACGCCGCATCCCAGTGGCGAAACGGCGCCCATGCCGGTAATGACTATACGACGAGTGTTCATAGTGACTCCTTGGATGATTCAGGGGGAAATGCAGAAAGGTTCTGCTGCATCAGGGCTGCACGCTGGCGCATACCGTCGGTCGCTGCCGGCCCTGGTGCTAACGTAATATTATGCAACGCGATGGGTTGCTGAGTAATGCTGTCGATCAGTTGCGGGCGTATAACTTGCCCGGTACGACGATCGACCAATTCGGCGCTAATGCCGTCATCGGCCAGGTGGGTATTACCCCAGTGAAAGAGGGCCGCAAGTACCGGGAAAAAATCTTTGCCACGCTCAGTGAGCAAATACTCGTAGCGTGCCGGCCGTGTTTGATAGCGCTGTTTATGCAAAATGCCGCTTTCTACCAGATACTTCAGGCGACGGGTCAATATGGTGGGCGAAAGCCCCAGGCTTTGCTGGAACTGATCAAACCTGGACAAGCCATGAAACGCATCGCGAAGTATCAGGATGCTCCACCATTCTCCGACGCGGTCCAGTGAGCGAGCTACCGGGCATGGCATGTTATCAAAACGGGTTTTTTGCATGACACACCTCTTGGTGACTACAATAATTGTAGTCACTTTTTAGCCGCTATGAACCTGAGTATTACAGGCACGACAGAATAACGGCGGGGAAAAATAAACGGCGACCGGAAAGGTCGCCGTGGCTGCAGTTAGAACGCAGCAGTGTCCTTGAACAGGCCCACTTTCAGATCGCTGGCGGTGTAAATGACCTGACCATCGACCAGGACTTCACCGTCAGCCACACCCATAATCAGTTTACGGATGATCACACGCTTGAAGTTAATGCGGTAGGTGACTTTCTTCGCGGTTGGCAGTACCTGGCCGGTGAACTTGACTTCACCCACGCCCAGCGCACGACCTTTACCTTCGCCACCCAGCCAGCCGAGGTAGAAACCTACCAACTGCCACATCGCATCCAGGCCCAGGCAGCCCGGCATCACTGGATCGCCGATAAAGTGGCAACCAAAGAACCATAGGTCCGGATTGATATCCAGTTCCGCTTCCACATAACCCTTGTTGTGGGTACCACCGTCTTCGGTCATTTTGACCACGCGGTCCATCATCAACATGTTACCTGCCGGCAACGGCGGGCCACCGGCGCCAAACAGTTCGCCACGGCCGGATGCTTCGAGGTCTTCTTTCGTATAGGAGTCGCGTTTTTCTACCATGTTCTCAGTAAACCTTATTTTATTGAAGGGCGCATCTTAGCTTACACGTGTACGCTGAACAAGTCCGATCAGCCGTGGCTGAATCAGTTGAGCCAACGAAGTGGCCACGGCCAGCGCCGGCGTTCCTGCGGATTCACCAGTGCAATCCGTTCCTGAATGGCAGCTAACAAGTTCGGCTGCTGTTCATCAGAGTAGGGATAACCGGTGAGTAATGGCAAGGCCTCTGCGGCGCTGTTGACGGCCCACAGATGGAATTGCCCCTCGCGCACCGCATCGACCACGTCCTGACGCAGACACAGGTGGCGCACGTTGGTGGCGGGCAGAATGATGCCCTGTTTACCCGTCAAACCGCGACGTTGGCAAACTTCAAAAAAGCCTTCGATCTTCTCGTTGACGCCACCAATCGGCTGTACATTACCGAATTGGTCAACGGAGCCGGTTACCGCAATCTGCTGGGTGATCGGCTGCAGCGACAGTGCGCTGATGAGTGCACAGAGCTCAGCCAATGAGGCGCTGTCACCGTCCACTTCGCCATAAGATTGCTCAAACACGATGGAAGCGGAGAAGGGCAGCGGCTGGTCCAGTTCCAGTTCGGAAATCAGGAACGCCTGCATAATCATCATGCCTTTGGCATGCAGATTACCGCCAAGCTCGGCCTTGCGTTCAACGTCGGTGAATTCACCATCGCCAAGATGCACGACACAGCTGATACGGGAGGGCTCGCCGAAGCTGCGCGGATGACCTGGGTATTCCAACACAGACAGGCCGTTGATCTGACCGACGACTTCGCCTTCGGTTTCAATCAGGATTTGGCCCAGTTCAATCTCATCCTGCATCCGTTCGGCAAGGTAGCTTTCACGCCATTCGCGAGCATTCAGTGCCGCTTCAAACGCTTTGGCGGTGATGCTTTCTTCTTCGACATACAGCGCGGCTTCAGAAAGTTGCTGGCCGAGCCAGAGTGGGGACAACGGCAGGTTGCCCTGATCACCACTGTGACGGACCGCCTGGATCATTAACGGGTACCAGGCATCGGCTGCCAATGGCGGCAGTTGCTTCTCATCAATAAGAGTATTGACGTAGCCACACCATTGCACCATGTCATCGATTTCGGTGAGTTGCAGATCTTCTTCGTATTCGCCGTAGACCGCCTGTTCACACAGTTCCGGCTCAATATCATGGAAATCGGCAAGACCGTGACGATCGCCCACGACGATCAGTCGCAACTCCAGCGGCATGGCTGGAATAGTGATCGGCAGAGGACGTGTTTCATCCGGGGAAACCCAGTGGAACTGACGTTGGGTGATCATCTGCTTCAGGCGCAGCCACAGCAGCGGCTGAGCCAGCAGAGAACGCGCAGACAGGATCAGTACGCCCCCGTTGGCCTGATGTACCAGACCGGGCTGCAGGTTGATCTCATCATTGTGGATCCGGACGCAGCCAAACAGCTGTTCTGGTTCAACCCACTCTTGAAACACACAGGCACCACCGGCGGCAAAGGGTTCATCACCCTGGTTGGCGGGTTCTACGCTGACCTTGCTGCCCTGGATCACATAATGACTGCCCTTGAACGCGGTATTCTGCGGCTGCAGTTGTTCAACTGCATGGGCGATCAGCGCCAGATACTCACGCGTTTCCTGCGCTTTCAATAACATGAAACGCGGTGGTGACTGTGGATGGCAAAACAGCGTCAGTGCGTTTTCCAGTCGAGGCTGAATAGAGGCAAAGGACACGGGTGCCAACTGCGCGGCGGTATCAAATATCGCTTGATAAGGCGTAACGTCCGGCAACAGTGATTGCCATTCAAGTCGGTTATTGGTCAAAGTGTTAGATGCAATCGTCAAAAAGGGAAAGGGCGATTATACAAGAATAACGGCAGCTTGATAGATGCAGAGTAACAGTTGATGTCAGGGAGTTTGACATCGCGCGATGACTGTGCAAAAAACAGTCTAAAACGGGGTGTAATTGGCGGGGAAATTCGGCGTAAAGCTGTTATGCTTAATAAAGTTACGCGGTCACTGAAGAGCTCACGATGAAATATCAGCAACTGGAAAATCTGGAGAGCGGTTGGAAATGGAAGTACCTGGTGAAAAAGCACCGGGAAGGGGAAGCTATTACCCGCCACATTGAAAACAGCGTCGCTCAGGAAGCCATTGACGAGCTGCTGAAGCTGGAAAATGAGCCGGTAAAAGTGCTGACGTGGATAAGCCATCATATGAATCCGGAACTGGATAACCGGATGAAGCAAACTATCCGCGCACGGCGTAAACGTCATTTTAACGCAGAACACCAACATACGCGTAAAAAATCTATCGATCTGGAGTTTCTGGTTTGGCAGCGGTTGGCTGCGCTTGCCCGTCGTCGTGGGGTGACGCTGTCAGAAACCGTGGTGCAGTTGATCGAAGACGCAGAACGTAAAGAGAAGTACGACAGCCAGATGTCGTCACTCAAGCAGGATTTAAAAGCCATTCTCGGTAAAGACAAAGAGTAAACCTACCAGCCAGCCCCGACTTTGTAAGGGGCTCTTTGTTGCTAATGCCAACGTCACTTAATTTGGCCGAAAAAAAACCCCGCATTGCGGGGTTTTTTACTAAGAGTGGTAGCTTAGCCTTGTGGCTGAGTTACAACGTCTTTGATACCTTTAACTTCGATCTCTACGCGACGATCTGGTGCCAGGCAATCGATCTGTGCTTTGGTAGCACGGCCAGCTTTGTAGCCACAGGTGTTACCAGTGACTGAATCAGCTTCGCCCATACCACGTGCAGAGATTTTGTCTGAAGGAATACCTTTAGATACCAGGTAATCAACAACGCTTTGAGCGCGTTTTTCAGACAGTTTCTGGTTGTACTGGTCAGAACCAACGGCGTCGGTGTAACCCAGAACTACAACAGAACCATCTTTAGGATCCATGGAGCTCAGCTGAGTGTACAGCTGGTCCAGAGCCTGTTGGCCTTCTGTTTTCAGAGTAGATTTGTTGAAGTTGAACAGCACGTCAGACTTCAGAGTGAAACGCTTGGTTTCAACAACTGGAGCCGGAGCTGGAACTGGTGCTGGAGCAACAACATCATCCTGACCGAAACGGTAAGAAACACCCAGGCTCAGCATGGTGTTGTCTGGACGTGCGCCGACAGTACCTGCATCACCGATGTTGCTAACGAATTGGTAGTCCAGGCGAGTAGCCCAGTTTTTGGTCAGTGCGTATTCAACACCAACTGCTGCCAAAGGAGAAACGCCGGTGTCGTGGTCGCTCAGACGAGTGCCATTACCGTAGTTAGCTTTGGAATCAGCACGCCATACCATGCCGCCCAGACGAGTGTAGATGTCCAGATCGTCCATGATTGGGTAGCTCAGTTTAGCGGCCAGTTGAACGCCCTGCGCTTTGAAAGCACCGTTGTTCACGCTGCCTTTGTAAGGCATACGGCCAAGCCAGTCATAGCCCAGCTCGAAGCCCAGGTATTGGTTCGCCTGGTAACCCAGGAACGCGCCAGCACCCAGTTGATCTTTATGGGTCGGACCATTGCCGATACCATTCTGGTAACCGTTGCCGTAGAAACCAGTGTCATGGTACTGGGACCAGCCCAGTTTAGCACCAGTGTACCAGGTATTATCTTTTGGGGCGGCTTGCGCTACTGTTGCGAAACCTGCCAGTGCCACTGCTAATGCGATAGCTGTCTTTTTCATTTTGCGCCTCGTTATCATCCAAATAGGCAATGAGCTTTAAAGCTGTTTAAGCCCTTGGTTAAATTCCTTCGCCAAGGTTTGAGCCCTCGTTTGTTACTCGGCCAGTTTATCTGGCGTTATAGAGCAACCTTGGCGATGTAAAGTCTACAACGTGGCGCGAAAGTTACAAGTGTGATGTGATAAAGCTCTAAAAAAAAACGCAGAAACATACATATTTACTAACATTAACCGGCAAAAAAGCGAGCATTTTGACCTTGGATTTAGGTCGCGGAACCGCAGCCGCACTCGCTTTGTCCCTGATCCCATAAAGGTTCCCTTGCAGGGAGATGAAAATGATGGGAAAAATCCTAAATTTACTTAATGATACAAAGAAGAGTGAATTTTTAGGGTGGAACAGTGTCCGTGAATCGGGTTTATGTCACGTTGAGGACGCATTATGAACCCATAAGCGTTACCTAATTCTGCCGCACGCCTTAATTTTAGACGATCTTCTTCTGTAAGATCGGGCAGCCATCCAAGAACTACACTGTAGTTACCCGTCAGCAGCGCTTTTTCCATCGCTTCAACCGTGTCCAACGGATGAATTTGACTCAGTTGCACCACTTTCCCCACCGGCAAACCGGATTGCTGTAGCCACAACTTACTCAGTTTTTGCTGTGGGGTCAGCCATAACAGCCAGCGTGACTGCATACCCAACTGCTGCAACAGTGGCAGCAATAGTTGCGCCACTGCGGGCTGATGCTCGTTGTAAACAAGTTCACTGATAAGGCCATTCTCTTTGCCGGCATCCGTGCTTTCTGCAGCATTATTCACCGCAAAAGAGCTGTGGCTGAAATTGGTTTTGTAGAGTGATTGAGTACGCATAAAGTATCCCGCCCGTAGTGTCACTGTATGTTTATACAGTACATCCTGTTGTGATTAAGATCAACCCAAATCTTCGTGGTACCTCGCATAATTGCGATTATTTTTTATACGACGGGCTTTTGTGATTGGCATGACTGCGGATAGTGCGTATTTTTCTAATTACTTGTTCACGTTACCTTTATTTCATTGATGCGAGGAATAATAGAAGGGTAACCTACACCAGGAGAACGCTATGAAAGGGACATCAACGGGAAGGATCGTACAGGCCAAAGCTTATTTTTACGCATTAGGTGGCATCACTACACGCTCACAATTCGGTGGGTACGGGATACTGGCCGATGGCGTCATGTTCGCTGTGATTGCCGAAGGGGAGCTGTATCTTCGCGCGACGGATAGCCTGGAGCCAGCCTTCCGCGAACGCGGAATGGTTAATATGGTTTACTCCAAGCGTGGAGTACCCATAACCATGCGTTATTACTGGGTTGATGAAACGCTATGGCGGGATCGTGGAGAACTTGTAGGGTTAGCCTGGCAGGCAATTCGGGAAGCACGCCGGGAACTTAAGGTGAAAACGGATAACCAGGGGCGTCTGAAGGCCTTGCCGAATATTGACATCAATATGGAACGCTTACTCTGGCGGGCGGGCATTCGCAATGTTTATGATTTACGTCTGAACGGTGCCAAGCGCAGCTATCTCCGTTTGTTGCAGCAGCAACACAATTTGGGCCTACGGGTACTGCTTTCTCTGGGGGGAGCCATTGCCGGTTATCATCATGCTGCCTTACCCTCGGAAATGCGTAGTGAGCTGACTCATTGGTTTGAGCGAACCATGTCGTTGCTTAGCCACGGACATAACCCGGGAGTTCGGGGCCTGATAAAAGGCCCCGGGTGATTAGGCCGATTTGCCAATTTGCGCATTGAGCATCGTGAGTTCCGGAAGCAATTCAATCACCAATCCAATCTGCTGTAATACCAATTGATCTTTGCTTTCCGGTTCCGGCGCTGCGTGCTGAATACGTTCTGCCAGACTTTCCAACGCCTGAGTGATGCGTTGTTCGTCCTGTTCTTCCCAATGCAGGGCGCCATCGACATAACAAACTGCATCATTCAGCAGATCCAACGTAGCAGGGTTGTTCAGGCGCTCACGGTGGGCGCCCAGCGCAGAGATATAACTCAATAAGGTGTGGTTTAAACACAGCAGGCGAAAGGCGGCTTCCTGAACTTCCTTATTGGCTTTTGGGTCGGCAGACATGTTGGATATCACCGAAGCCAACTCTGCATCACTGTTGTGTGCATCCCGACGAGCGATACGATAAGGAAGGCCATTATCTTTGCCCTGATGGTATTGCACCAGAATGGCATCCAGATAACGGCAGTTGGCGTTCAGCGTTTTGCTGACGACTGCCGGCAGTTGGCGGAATTTCCAGTCTGGCCAGATAAAACTGACTGCCGCCCAAGCGATGGCACACCCTAAAATCGTGTCGTAAACGCGAGGCGCGGCGACTTCAAAACCTTCACCCAGCAGGTTAAAGCACAGCAATACCAGTAGGGTAATAAACATGGTGGCGTGTGCATATTGCACGGTTCGAAAAGCAAAAAACAGCACGCCGCTGATAACAATCAGCACCATCTGGCCTTCCAGTGAAGGCACAAAATAGAGGATCGGCAGACCGATAAGAATACCAGCAAGCGTGCCGATAATTCGAAGCGCCAGCCGGCGACGCGTGGCATTGTAATTCGGTTGGCAGACAAACAGACTGGTTAACAGGATCCAATAACCGTGCTGCATGCCGGTAAACTGAATAAAGGCATAACCCACGCACAACACCGCTGACATGCGGATGGCGTGGCGGAATAAGGCCGACTGAGGTGTCAGATGGCGGCTGATACGCAAGCGGATGTCGCTCCAGCCGGTGATCCGGTCATCCGACAGGCTATTCTCTTCCACCTGACCGTTGGCCAATGCCTGTTCGGACTCAATATTCGCCAATTGTGCGTCAATCGCGCGTAAGTTTTTTAACAGGTGTGACAGCGCTTTGGTTAACTCACGATTTTCCGGGGTGATGGCGATGCGAGTCAGAGCTTCTTCA
This sequence comes from Serratia myotis, assembly GCF_027474885.1. Taxonomy (NCBI): domain Bacteria; kingdom Pseudomonadati; phylum Pseudomonadota; class Gammaproteobacteria; order Enterobacterales; family Yersiniaceae; genus Serratia; species Serratia myotis. The sequence continues at coordinate 1,895,224 of NZ_CP099707.1, forward strand.
ATACGGGCAAAGGCCGGTTCAAAGCGAGGGTTGTGCTGATACTTCTGCCGCAGCAAAATCGACTGTGCCAACTGCTGACAGGCGCGTGCTTGCATGCTGAGCAAACGCTGGAATCGGAACAGAATATCACTGTGGCGGAATTGTCGGCTCAGGGCTTGATATTGAACGTGAGAGGAACTGGCGCGCTCATGGATATCCTGGGCAACGAAATAATAATGCAACGTGCGGCGGGTACCGCGTTGACCTCGATCGCCTTTTAACCGCGTCAGCAATGAAACTTTGGTCTGGTTCAGAATGGTCACCAGCGCACTGTTGGCCATGGCAACATCCATCCACGGCAGGTCTGCATCATGCTCGACGTCGGGATCAAACAGGTTGGCTTTGGCATCCAGATAATTCGCCAACTGATTGTAACAACGTGCCAGGTTTTCCTGCAATGGGCGGATAGGGAAGATCAGGTGTCCAATCAGCGTCAGCAGGTTGTACCACAGGGCACCGATGATCAGTAGCATCGGTTGTTGATACCAGGCGTCGTACATTGAAGTGCCGAGCATGGTATAGACCGCGATCAGCAGAGCACCAAACGCAATGGTGGCGTAGCGTTGCCCGAGCGCACCCAGCAAAATAAAACCGCAGGTGGAAGTGGTCAGGCCGAGCGCGAACAGCCAGGGATAAGGGAATAGCAGTTCAATGGAGGCGGAGGCGACAAAAAAACACACCAACGTGATCAGCAGATTGCGCAGTCTGCCAGTCAGGCGATCATCCAGATCGGTCAATGCCGCTGCCACCACCCCCAGAGTCAGGGGAATGGTGAGCTTGGGAATGGCGAGCCACCAGGGTACGGCGGCTGCGCCAGCCAGCGCAATAAAAATACGCAGGTCATAAAGCAGATTGCTGTTGTAGGCATAACGGCGTATTGCTGGTGCAAAAGAGAGCACGAAAAACTCCTCAGGCGGAGAAAAAATTAACGCTGCTGGTACTGACGTCGGGCATTTTCAGTTCTGGCCTGTTGCGCCATCTCAACGGACACCACACGGCGTCCAACCGGCCACAGGGCAATAGCGGCGATTTTGAAATTGGCTATGCCTACCGGAATGCCAATAATCGTCACGCACTGCACAATACCGGCAGCAATATGTGACAGGCACAGCCACCAGCCGAACAGGATCAGCCAGACAATATTCAGCAGTGAACCGCTGGCGGAAAGCAGCGCGTTGCTTTTTTCCGGGTACAATTCATTAACGTGAATAGCTTCGTTGCCGAAAGGCAGTAACGATAGTTTGGTGATTTCCCAGCAGGAGCGGGTTAACGGTAGGGTGATGATCAGCAGCACGCTAAACACCGTTGCGACCAGCCAGCCAAGGGTGGTGAAAAAGCCGCCTAACACAAAATTAAGAATATTCAGTACAGTACGCATAGTCGTCATTCTGCTCTAATGATGGCCAAACCGCGATGCGGTTGCGTTTGCTATCAAAACGCAAAATCTATTCTACCCTTTTTTTAGCGCTAGAGTGTCACTGCTTATCACAGGTAAACTGGCAGATATCCGTTATTTAATCTCAACATAGTCATGGCGCGAAGATATGGAACTTAAAGCGACATCGCTGGGGAAACACCTGGCTCAGCATCCTTATAACCGTGTGCGGTTGCTGCACGCCGGTGTCGAGGTGAGCGGTGAAAAACATGAATATCTCATTCCTTTCAATCAGTTGATTCATGTCAGGTGTAAGCGAGGCATCGTCTGGGGCGAGCTGGAGTTTGAGCTGCCGGATGAAAAAGTGGTGCGCTTGCACGGTACCGAATGGCAGGAAACTCAGCGCTTCTATCATCATCTCCAGCAGGCCTGGCAACAGTGGAGCGCCGAGATGAGCGAAGTCAGCGCCGGCGTGTTGCGCCAGCAGGTTGAACATATTCAGCGTATTGAACAGCAGGATAAGTGGTTTAAAAAATCCGAACTGGGCAAGTTGCAGCAACAAATCCGCGAGTCTTTCGGCGCCTTACCCATGCCGGTGGCACGGTTGGATCAATTCGACAATTGCCGGGATGATTATCAGCTTTGCCAGCAATGGCTGCAGCAGGGGTTGCGCAGCGTAGGGCAGCGTAATCAGCAATGGACCGAACGTATGCTGGAGACCTACCATGATTTCTTCCAGAGCATCGAAACCTCACCGCTGAACGACTCGCAAAGCCGCGCAGTGGTCAATGGCGAAGACTCGGTGCTGGTGCTGGCTGGGGCTGGTAGCGGTAAAACCTCGGTGCTGGTGGCGCGAGCCGGCTGGCTGCTGCGTCGTCAGGAGGCTGAACCCGGGCAAATACTGTTGCTGGCATTTGGTCGTCAGGCGGCGGAAGAGATGAACGAGCGTATTCAGGAGCGCTTGGGTAGCGTGGCGATTCAGGCCAAAACTTTCCACGCGCTGGCGCTGCAAATTATTCAGCAGGGTAACCGTAAAGTGCCGGCGATCAGTAAGCTGGAAACAGACAGCAAGGCTCGACGAGCTTTGTTGATAGCGCATTGGCAGCAGCAGTGTGCCGAGAAAAAAGCCCAGGCCAAAGGGTGGCGGCAATGGCTGACTGAAGAGCTGGAATGGGAAGTGCCGGAAGGCGACTTTTGGCAAGACAAACGCCTGGCTGAACGGTTGGCAGGTCGTCTCGAACGCTGGCTGGGGCTGATGAGGATGCACGGCGGTAGCCAGGCGGAAATGATCGAACAGGCGGATGAAGAGATCCGTGACCTGTTCTCAAAACGTATCCGGCTGATGGCACCCTTGCTCAAGGCCTGGAAAGGCGCGCTGAAAGAGGAAGGGGCGGTTGATTTCTCCGGTCTGATCCACCAGGCGGTCAATATTCTGGAGAAAGGGCGTTTTGTCAGCCCGTGGAAGCACATTCTGGTGGATGAGTTTCAGGATATCTCACCACAGCGTGCGCAATTGCTGGCGGCGCTGCGTAAACAAAACAAGCAAACCTGTTTGTTTGCGGTGGGTGACGACTGGCAGGCCATTTACCGCTTCAGCGGTGCCGAACTGACGTTAACCACGGCGTTTGCCGATAACTTTGGCGAAGGTGCCCAGTGCGCGCTTGATACGACTTACCGCTTCAATGAGCGCATCGGTGAGGTGGCAAACCGCTTTGTACAGCAGAACCCGCATCAGTTGAAAAAACCGTTGAACAGCTTGAGTAAAGGTAATAAGAAATCGGTAGTTCTGTTACCGCATGAACAGCTTGAAAATTTGTTGGATAAGCTAAGCGGTTATGCCAAGCCGGAAGAAAGGATCCTGGTGCTGGCGCGTTACCATCATCTGAAACCGCAAGTGTTGTCAAAAGCGGCGACCCGCTGGCCTAAATTGACCATTGAGTTTATGACCATCCACGCCAGCAAAGGGCAGCAGGCTGAGTATGTGATTATCGCTGGTTTGCACGATGGCAACGACGGCTTCCCCGCGGTTGCGCGTGAGTCGGTATTGGAAGATGTGCTGTTGCCGCAACCGGAAGATTTCCCGGATGCAGAGGAGCGACGCTTGCTGTATGTGGCGCTGACTCGCGCCAAGCATCAGGTATGGCTCTTACAGGATCGCGAGCGTCCGTCGGTGTTCGTGGAACAACTTCAGGATCTTGGCGTACCGTCGCAGAAAAAACCCTAAGCTTTAGGCCTGGTGGAAACCAGGCCTAAAGGGTTATTTCAGGCGATCCTGCAAATAGCGTTGGTAGTCAGGGATGGCGATTTCTACTTCGCTTTTGAACAGTGAAGAGCCAATCAGGAAATCTGCGGTTGAGCGGTTGGTGGCGACGGGGATATTCCACACGGTCGCCAGGCGCAGCAGGGCTTTCACATCAGGATCATGGGGGACCGCGTTCAAGGGATCCCAGAAGAAGATCAACATATCGATTTTGCCTTCGGCAATCAGTGCACCAACCTGCTGGTCGCCCCCCATCGGCCCGCTCAGCATGCTATGCACCGGAATACCACTGGCTTGTTGCACCAGGTTACCGGTGGTGCCGGTGGCATAAAGTTGGTGTTGTTCCAGCACGGCCTTATTGTCTTCTACCCATGCCAGCAGGGCTTGTTTACGGTGATCGTGCGCCACCAGCGCAATGTGTTTGCGCGCGGCGATAGTGCGGGTGGTAAATTCCATCTGGATTTCCTTCGCTAATCAGGGGATGTGCGACAGATTACTGAAACTGCTTTTCACTGCCTAGCGTTTACACCTGAAAATGCGAAGAAAGCGCGCCTTTAAATAAAGGCGTCGGCAATCTTACTTAACGCACTGCCTGTTTATTGGCCCAGTGGAGAAAACGCTTCTGCGTTTCTTTGTCCGCCTGCTGATACCAGTATTGCAGCATCTGTTCGGAAACGTTTTCACCTTTCAGCGTCACCGTGGGGGAGTTTAACACTGCGCTACCCAGTGAGGAGGAGGCAGTGGAGCGTGCGTGGGTGAAGGCCGGTACGGATGCAGGGCGCTTCTGACTGTTATAATCCGCCATTACCTTTTCCAGATCGACGCTGAGCGTGACGCCATCGGGGTGCAATACATCGTGTTTCATCACCAGCGCGTTGCCGTTTTTATCAATCACCTGATAATTTAGCGTCTTGTCAAATCGCTGACCGTCCCGAACATTTTCAATGCGCGGCAGCTCAATGGCGACGGAGCTGACATTTTGCGTATTGAAGGTGGCGATCAGCGGTGGTGAAGTATAGGCCGTTTGATCGTTTTGCCCTGAGCGTACAGATTTGACCACTTTAAACAGCAACTGATGTTGCCCGCCATCCAGCTCCAGGCTGTCGGCGCCTTTTAACAACGATCCTGTCATTTTCTTGCCGTCGACCACCAGCAGGTCGATGTCAGGGGAGAGTTTCAGGGTCGTAGCCACGGCAGGCATGCTGATACTGATGCTGAGCAGCCCCGCAACCATCAGACCAAATTTCATTGTTATCTCCTTATAAGTAGCATCGCTATCAGTGTTGAACACGCCACAGGTTGTGTCAAAGTTTTTCAGCATCATGGTTTAAGTTACAAATGTACATACTTATATTCATTTTGACACCTTTTAAACCGGCATATGCTGGCAGTGACAGCATCAGACCGCAAAAGTCGCCGGGAGTTTCCGGGACCCCAGGTTTAGCCGATTTAAGGTCAATGGGTTACACTCGAAATAGGGAAATCCCCCGTTGATCATTGGGAGCGGAAAATGCAAGACAACGAGATTGCCGGTCTGTTGCAGCAGGTGAAAACCATTGCGCTGGTGGGTGCCAGTGACAATCCGGCACGACCCAGTTTTGGTGTGATGGCCTATCTGCTTGCACAGGGATATCAGGTTACGCCGGTCAGCCCAAAACTGGCCGGAAAAACGCTGCTAGGTCAGCAGGCCTATGGCACATTGAAAGATATTCCGCATCCGGTGGACATGGTTGACGTGTTCCGTAATTCAGAAGCGGCATACGCGGTAGCGCAGGAGGCCATTGCGATCGGTGCCAAGGCTCTGTGGCTGCAAATCGGCGTTATTAATGAACAGGCAGCGGCATTGGCAAGCGAAGCGGGGTTGAAGGTGGTGATGGATCGCTGTCCTAAAATCGAAATCCCGCGTCTGGGGCTGGAGCGCTGAAAAATAAAAAGCCTGGCATAGTGCCAGGCTCTTATCGGGTGTTTCTCAGGCCTGGCGCATCAGTTGCGCAGGCGTGGGGCTTGTAGCTGGTGTCGGATAGACTCCGCCAATTCGTCCAGCGATGGTTGTTCAGGATGAGCGTCCTGGGCTTCCCCATCTAACTGTGCTTCCGCCAGATAGGTATGCACCGGTTGGCCTTCTTCGTCTTCCATCACCACGTGGTACCAAGGAGCGAACCGTAGATCGGTATTCGCCGCTATTTCGTCAGCTTTAGGCTGGTCCATAGAGTATTCAGGGTCGATATCAATCACCACCCCCAAATACCCCAGCAGCTTATGCCGAACCTGTTGTCCGATACCGAATTTGCTGGCAATCATGATGACCTCCTGAGAAACAGTGCCTTGCTCTCTATATGAGGGCAAAACAGCGTATTTCAAGTTACATCACCCGACACGCAAACCCTTTCAAATACAGCCCTTCAGGATAAGTCGCGATAACCGGGTGATCGGCAGCCTGACGATACTGCTCTATAAATTGTACATCACGCCCGGCATCTACAGCGGCATCGGCTAAAATTTTCTGGAATAAATCGGTTGGCATCAGGCCGGAACAAGAGAAGCTGAGTAAAATACCGCCCGGGTTCAGCAATTGCAGCGCCAACATGTTGATATCTTTGTAGCCGCGGCAAGCACCGGCCAGTTGGTTCTTGTTTTCGACGAACTTCGGCGGATCCATAATGATCAGGTCGAATTTCTCACCCTGAGTACGGTAGGCGCGCAGCAGTTGGAACACGTCATCACGGACAAATTCGGCTTTGCTCAGGTCTAACTTGTTCAGCTCGACGTTCTGTTTGGCGATATCCAATGCGGCTTGCGACGTATCAACGCTGATCACCTGCGTACAGCCACCCATCAGGGCAGACACGGCGAAGGCACCGGTATAGGAGAAGCAGTTCAGTACGCGACGGCCGGCGGAGTAATTACGTGCTGCCAGACGGCTGTCGCGCTGGTCGAGGTAAAAACCGGTCTTATGGCCTTGCTGAATATCTACCAGCAGTTTCATGCCATGTTCGGTAATCGGCAGCAGAGCAGGGGGTAGATCGCCCAGCACCTGGCCTTGGGCTAACGGTAAACCTTCTTTTTTACGCACTGCTACGTCTGAACGATCGTAGATGGCACATTCCGGGTAACAATGCTGCAAAGCGGTAATCAACGCGGCACGCTGATATTCAGCACCGGCGGACAGTAACTGCAGCACCAGGAAGTTCTGGAAGCGATCGATAGTGATGCCCGGCATACCGTCGGATTCACCGGCAATCAGACGGTAGCTGTCCAGCCCATCACGTTTGGCAACCCAATCACGCCAGGTTTGCGCCTGTTGTAAACGGCGGATGAAGAATTCGATGTTAATCTCTTCTTCTTGCTGGAAAGTCCAGACGCGGGCGCGGATTTGCGACTCCGGCGAGTAGGCACCGCGTGCCAGCCATTTGCCCTGGGCGTCGTGAATATCGATGGTTTCGCCAGAAAGGGCTTTACCTTCAATACGTTGAACAGCGCCGGAAAATACCCATGGGTGGCGACGGAGTAAGGACTTTTCACGTCCTTTGGCGAGATACAGGCGTACGGTCATAATTAAGAATGCTGCCAGCTAGATAAAAAGAGTGACATCGCCGTGCAAACGCACAGGCAATACCATAAATGTAAGTCGATAAGGGGGCGATTATGACACAAGTTTGCATTGCTGCGTATGTCTATGGCGTAGTGCAAGGGGTTGGGTTTCGCTATAACACCCAGCATCATGCGACGGCGTTGGGATTGAGCGGTTACGCACGTAATCTTGATGACGGCAGCGTAGAAGTGGTGGCCTGCGGCGAACAACCTCAGGTGGATCAACTGGTGGAATGGCTGAAAAATGGCGGCCCGCGCAGCGCACGTGTTGATCGCGTGCTGGTGGAACCGCGAGGCACCGCCGATTATCAAGGCTTCAGCATTCGCTATTAGCCGGGTATCAGATGCATTTTACCGGTTTCGGCAGGCCGGCAATTTTGGTGGCCTGCTTGGCCGGACCTTTGGGGAACAGGCGGTAGAGATAACGGCTGTTGCCTTTCTCTTTGCCGTATTTCTGTGCCATGGCTTTGACCAGCATGCGGATCGCCGGTGAAGTATTAAATTCCAGGTAAAAGCTGCGGACGAAACGCACCACTTCCCAATGTGCCTCGGTCAGTATTATCTCTTCCTGTGCGGCCAGCAGCGGCGCCAGGGCCTCATGCCAGTCCGCGCTGTTTTTCAGGTAACCCTGTGCGTCGGTTTCAATAACCTGACCTTCATACTCCAACATACTGCCTCGGTAACGGGTAATTCAGAACGGCCGCCAGTTTAGCAAACTTTTGTCGCTGCAAAAAATAAAGCCCCGCCGGAGCGGGGCTTTGGGTATTTCTCAGACGTTGAATCAGTTGCTGCGCGCGAAGCCCAGAATGCTCAACAGGCTGATGAACATGTTGTACAGCGACACGTACAGACTGACGGTGGCGCGAATGTAGTTAGTTTCGCCGCCGTGGATAATGTTGCTGGTTTCCCACAGGATGGCACCGGCGGAGAACAGGATAAACAGCGCGCTAATGGCCAGATGCAGGGCAGGGATCTGCAGGAACAGGTTGGCGATGACGGCAACGAGCAGCACCACAAAACCGGCCATCATCATCCCGGACAGGAACGACATATCCTTGCGCGTGGTCAGCACGTAGGCCGAACAGCAGAAGAACACCACCGCGGTGCCACCCAGTGCCAGCATGATCAGGTCGCCGGCTCCGGTATTAATGAACGAGCTGAGGATCGGCCCCAGGGCGTAACCCATAAAACCGGTCAGCGCGAAGGCCGCCAGAATGCCCGCTGGGCTGTTCGCCAGCTTATGTGTCAGGAACATCAGCCCATAGAAACCGACCAGCATCAGCAACAGGCCCGGCGCCGGCAGCCCCAGCATGGTGCTGGCCGTTGCGGTAAGCGCAGAGAAAGCCAGCGTCAGCGAAAGCAGGAAATAGGTGTTACGCAGAACCTTATGTGTACTCAGTAACGAGTCACGCGAGGAGGATGAGACGACAATACGGTCCATAATGATCTCTCTTATCAGGTCATCACAAAATTAGTGACGATGATAGGCAGCGCAAGCATTTGATTAAAGTTTGTTTACCAATCTTTACCCTTAGTCATCATTGCTGCAACATTGAACCGGCGTTGGTGGTTTCTTCAACGCTTGCACGTCAGTTGCTGCTTTTTCGCTCGATTGGACGGTAATGGGCTTTACAAGCGGATCAGCTGTGTTTATAGTTCGGCTCGTTGCGGAGGGGTGGCCGAGTGGCTGAAGGCAACGGTCTTGAAAACCGTCGACGGGAAACCGTTCCAGAGTTCGAATCTCTGCTCCTCCGCCATAAATTATGACCCCGTGCTCTTAGAGCGCGGGGTTTTTTTATGTCCTAAAAATGGCTTGTTGCGCTGATGTCATAGTGCTTATGGCATAAAAAAACCGCCCCGGATGGGGCGGCTGAATAGAACAGTAGCGCAGGGAACTAGCGTACCAAATGCAGGAAGTGCAGGTGTTTCTCGTACTGGTCGAGAATATCGTGGATGATCTGTTCTTGCGTCCAACCCATCACATCGTAATCCTGGCCCCCTTCCTTCAGGTGGACTTCACCCCGGTAGTACTTATGTTCTTCATCACGTTCTTCGTCTTTCAACCCGGCCAGGGCAAAGGCCGGTTGAATGTAAGCCCGCAGGCGCACCTCATAGACAAAGTTCAGGTCTTCACCCAAATCGACTTCGAAACGGATGCGATCGTCCTGCGAATCATCAATCGAGGACGTGGTGTTTTGCTTGGCTAATTCTGCTTCTACCAGCGTCATGGCCGGTTGAACCACTTCACCGACAAACCGTTTTACCTGAGAGCGTTTAGGGAAGTAGGCGATATTACGTAAGCGCCGTTGCCATGAGATCGGATTGCGTGCGGCAGTCGGTGCAATAGTGGTCATCACCTGGCTGTCGCGCTTATAGGCGTCGATACGCAAGGCCTTTAATAGCCCGTAGATCGACACCAGCAAGATTATCGAGAACGGCAGGGCACTGGCGATGGTCACGGTTTGCAGCGCGCTTAGCCCACCGGCGAGCAGCAGGGCAATAGCGACCAGACCCATCATGGCGGCCCAGAAAATCCTCTGCCAGACCGGCGTTTGGTCGGTACCACCGGAAGCCAGGGTATCTACTACCATCGCCCCCGAATCTGCCGACGTGACGAAGAATACCACCACCATCGCCATGGCGATAAATGACAAAATATTAGAGAACGGGAAATGTTCCAGGAAGTTGAACAACGCCAGTGCTACGTCATTTTGCACCGTGTCAGCCAGATCGCGCGCCCCTTCGGCCATGATCAGATTAATGGCACTGTTGCCGAACACTGTCATCCACAGCAGTGTGAAACCTGCGGGAACGAACAGCACACCGGTGACGAATTCACGGATGGTACGTCCGCGTGAAACGCGGGCGATAAACATGCCGACGAAAGGCGACCAGGACAACCACCAGCCCCAATACAATAGCGTCCACCCGCCCAGCCAGTTACTGGATTTCGGCTCGTAGGCATACAGGTTAAAAGTCTTGCTGACGATGTCAGAAAGATAACCGCCGGTATTTTCTACAAAGGATTTTAGCAACAGCACGGTTGGGCCGAGTGCAGCCACCAGGACCAGCAGCAGCACCGCCAGGCCGAGGTTCAATTCGGACAGAATGCGGATGCCTTTATCCAGCCCGGACACCACTGACAGCGTCGCCAGGCCGGTGATCACCACGATCAGCACCACCTGTACCGTGGCGTTGATCGGCAAGCCAAATAGGTGGTTAAGACCGGCATTAACCTGTAAGACGCCGTAGCCCAATGAGGTGGCGACGCCGAACACGGTGCCGATCACCGCAAAAATATCTACCGCGTGGCCAATCGGCCCATAGATGCGATCGCCAATAATCGGGTACAGCGCGGAACGCAGCGTCAGCGGCAGGCCGTGACGATAGCTGAAGAAGGCCAGAATCAACGCCACGATGGCATAAATCGCCCAGGCATGCAGGCCCCAGTGGAAGAAGGTTAGGCGCATGGCCTGTTTAGCCGCTTCCACTGTTTCCGGCGTTCCGACAGGGGGAGAAAGGTAATGCATCACCGGTTCGGCGACACCAAAGAACATCAGACCGATGCCCATCCCGGCGGAAAATAGCATGGCGAACCATGAAACATAACTAAAGTCGGGTTGGGCGTGATCCGGCCCAAGCTTGATATTGCCGTAACGCGACAAACCCAGATAGGTCACGCTCAGCAGGATCAGTGCGACCGCCAGAATGTAAAACCAGCTGGCGTTGGTGAAAATACCCTGTTGCAACGCTTTGAATTTGCGATCGGCTAACTCCGGGTACAGGGCGGCAAAGGCCACCAGGATGATGATTAAAGCGGCAGAGATAAAAAATACCGGAGGATTGATATGGCTACGACGTGCCACAATTTCAGTGTCGTTTTGGCTCATAGAATACCTTCTAGCTAGTCCGTTAGGGAATGGGGGTTAATCCTTTAAAACAGCTCCATAAAAAGTGGGCGAACAGTTGCCCGAGAAATTTAACTCGGCGAGTATAGCGAAAAAACGAGGTAATTGACATTTTTTGGTTAAAACGGCTATTTTAAGTGGTTTTGTTAGATGTTTTAGCTATATGAAAAGAGAGCGCTCAGAAAAGACAATTCACTCTTTTCGAAGGGATAAGACAGCCTGGCCGAGTAATGCCTGTATGTACATCAACACCGCAGCAGACTGCGGCTGTCGGGCGTCAGCGGTAGGAAAGGAGCTTTTAGCGGCGGGGTAGAGCAGATCATGAGAGAAACCCCTATAACAGCGGCTCGAACCAGAGGGATGTGCCGTTGGCGCTTGATCAGAGTTATACAGAGGGTAAAATAGAGCGACGCGATCGTGCTTAACGCTTTCATGGAGATAGAGATGAGCTGGTATCAAATAGCATTGTGGACCATGATTTTTCTGAAGTCCGGTGCGTTTCTGGTGTTCGTTTGGTGGTGGATGTTCAAACGTGCCACTAAACCTTACGTTCGCCCGCAAGATGTTGTCATTGACGAAACGCCGGATGATGACAATCTGACCATGGAAGAAGTGATGAAGAAACACGGCATCACCCGTGTGGAGAATCAAACTCAATAACCGCACCCTACGGCGGAATAAATGCAGAAACTATCCCTGTGCGACTTGCGGCCATGCCTGCAGGCCAGGGGTAGCTCCCCAGCCTGCAGTCACAGTATTTAACGCCGTTTTCTCCCTACCCGCCATACCAGAATCAGCAACGCCAGTACCGCAATGCCGATTGCCGGAGCCATATAAGGCTGCAACCGCGCCAGCAGTGGGATCGGGCCACCTTGGCGCAATATGGCGACGTCCGCGGCGCTGACTTTAACCGCCGGGTTGCCATACTGTTGCAGGACAAAGTTGCTGATAGCGGCGATCTGTTGATCGTTCAGTGGATTCACATACGACTGTGGGCCAAAGTTCGGCATCAGCACGTGTTGACTACCGACCCTTCGCTCGACGCCAAACAGCATGGCCGAAATCAGGTTAGCCGGGTTGCCGGCACCGGTGGCGGTATTGTTGAACAACGAAGGGTAAGCCTGATTTTTACTGCCGCTGCCGTCCGGCTGATGGCAACTGGCGCAGTTACCGCTGAACAGTGCGGCGCCGTCGGTCAGGGTATTATTGGCGGTAGCAGGGTGTAACCCGCGCAATTGAGGCTCAACGCTCGATGGCTTGCCATAGCTGTCGGCAGCCTGGCTGTCGTTGAAGTCGCGGATCGGCGTGGTGCTTTTCAGATAAACGGCGATGGCCGATAGATCCTCAGCGGAAAAATACTGCAGGCTGTTTTCGATAGCCTCCGCCATACCGCCCGCCGCCTGATTCTTGCCGGCCACCTGGCCCGTTTTCAGGTACTGGACCAATTGCTGCTGGCTCCAACCGCCGATGCCGCTGATCGGATCTGAAGTGATGTTGGGGGCATACCAACTGCCCACCATACCGCCTGCCAGCGCCTGGCTATCGTCTTCAGCCATCAGCAGGTTGCGTGGGGTGTGGCAGGTGTCGCAGTGCCCCGGACCATTGACCAGATAGGCCCCGCGGTTCCATTGTTCGCTCTTGTTGGCATCGGGCGCAAAGCGACCGTCTTTCAGGAACAACAGATTCCAGGCGGCCATGCTAAAGCGCAGGTTGAACGGGAATGGCAGGTTAGTCAGCGTATTTTTCTGATCGACCGGTTTCACGCCGTGCATAAAGTAGGCATACAGCGCCGTGATATCCGCGTCGCTCAACCGGGTGTAAGAGGTATAGGGCATGGCGGGGTAGAGGTGGGTGCCATCGGCACGAATACCGTCCCTGACCGCGCGGGCAAACTGCTGTTCGCTATAACTGCCAATACCCTCGACGTTGGACGGGGTGATATTAGTGGCGTAAATCACCCCCATGGGGGAACTGATACCATAGCCGCCGGCAAACGGCGTACCGCCTTCCGGTTTGGTATGGCAGGCCTGGCAGTCGGAGGCGATGGCAATCTGTTCGCCTTTCTTAATCAACGCCACGCCGCTCAGGTCAGCTTCGTTTGCCGCCTGTGCGGCGCTGCTGCCGAGTAACAGCAGGGATAGCAGCGTCAGTCTCGCCTGTTTTCTCATGACTTCACCGCCAGCTTGCGCGCAATGTCATCGGCGGCCTTGATGCCCAACGCCGCCATGGTCAGGGTACTGTTCACCACGCTGGCGGAAGGAATGGCACCGCCGCCCGGCAACCAAAGATTGGCATGGTCATGAGTCCGGCAGTTACCGTCCACCACCGAATCTTCAGGGCTGTGGCCCATGATGGTGCCGCCCATAATATGGTTGTTGGCGTTCAGGCTGGTGGTGATATTAAACTCATCGGCGTCAAACAGCTGACCAATGTGCTCCAGTTGTTTGTGCGCGGCCTCTGCACCTTTACGCACGTAGTCGCCAACGTCGTAGTGGATGTCCGGGCAAGGCAGGCCATGGGCATCTTTGCGGGTTTTACTCAGCGTCAGGCGGTTATTCGGGTCTGGTAACGGTTCCAGACTAATGGACAAATCGACGCCATAGGCGGCGCGACGGCGGATCTCGGCATCTAACGCTTTGCCGACCAATCCTTTTTCCAATGCCTGTTGGGTTGCAGGTACCACCCGGTTGATGTTGTTGAGGATCATTTTATTGGCCGAGTAGTCTTTACGGAACTCGCCATCACGCGGGCCAACCAGACAGCTGCTTTGCGCCGGACCACGGCCCAGCCACAGAGGTTCTTTCGCCAGGAAAGTGCAGTGAAAACCTGAATGGTCCATCATGTTGCGGCCCACCTGATCGGAAGCGTTGGCGATGCCGTTCGGATTGCGCTCATTGGCGGCCATCAGCAGCAGGCGTGGGGTTTCTATGCCATTACAGGCCAGCGCAAAAGCCTTGGCCGTGGCCTGATGGGACTGTTTTTTGCTGTCCAGCCAATGTACCGCAGTCACCTGATTCTGTTCATCGGTGTCGATTTTGTACACCACCGCTTCCGCCAGCACGACCGCGCCTTTCATCTCTGCGCGTTCAACGTGATGAATACCGTTGTACATGGCGCCTATCGGGCAGATGGGCTGGCAATTGTTGTTACCACAGCAGGTCGGACGGCCTTTCCACGGATGGGTACTGCGCCCCTGCGGGATCGGAACCGACCGGTAGCCGTGCGGGTTGACCACTTCGGCAAAGCGAATGTCGCCGTGAGCCCAGGGCACCATATCCATTGGGTAGGGTTTACTGCGTTCAACCGGGGACTGCTGTTGCGGATCGTTAGGGCCGGCCACGCCAATTTCTTCTTCGGCCCGGCAATAGTAGGGTTCCAGCTCGTCGTAGGAGATCGGCCAGTCGCGACCCACGCCATACAGGGTTTTCATTTGGAAATCGCTGGGCAGGTGACGCCAGCAGGAAGCGGCCCAGTGCCAGGTGGTGCCGCCGACGGTACGCAGATAACCCTGCTTGAAACTGCCTGCGCTGGGGCCACTCAGGGCCACATAGTTGTTTTCCGGGAAGTAGAGCGGTGCGGTGGCGAACTCCGATTGCGGATACAGCCCCTGGTAATCAGAGCCGGCGCGGTTGTCAAAAGGCATATTGCGCCAGTTCTCTACCGCCTGGCCGCGTTCGATGCGCAGGCCTGCCTCCAGTACCAGCACAGAATACCCCTGGCTGACCAATTGATCGGCCATCATGCCGCCGACAATGCCGGAACCCACGATCACAATATCGGCCGAGGCGTTGCCATCGGCGGTAAATACAGGTTTTTTCATCAGAAGGCTCTCAGATCACAGGGAAACATTGACGGCAGGCGGAACCGCGGTCCACCACAGCGGGCCATTGCCGCAGTAAGTGGGAACGATCAGTGCGTCGCTGGCGGGGCGATACATCAACGCATCTTTGTAGGCAATCAGCTGCGCCGTTTGGCCATGGCCGACGGTGCCGGTATACCAGGCGGTGATAATCGCGGTGACCACTTCCTGCAAGCCGGCCTGGATCGCCTGCTGCTGCAACTGTTGCGCACTTTGGCCCGCTTGTAACAGACCTCCGAGTTGCTCAACCTGTGCAGTGAACTGGGCATTCTGATTATGCAGCGCAGTAAAAATACGCGCCGACATTCCCTGATCGATATCCTGATGTTCGGTCAATGTCTGAGATATTTTGAAGAAGCGAGCAAACTGCAAAGGGTTGGCTGCAGCGGTTTGTTGTTCAGCCAGGCTGAGGAAAGGATAACTGAGCAGCGAGCCGGCCAGCAGGGTTGAGGCCAGCCCCAGCAGTACTTCACGTCGACTGAAACCGGTTCCATTTTTGGCTGGTAGCCCACCATCGTCTGATAACAAATTTTCCATGTGTTTTTCTCACAACAGGTGTTAGTGCCGAATAAGGCAAAAGGGAGCGGGTAAAGAGGGATAAAAAATAATCAACAATGGAATAACTCCATTGCTTATGGTTTTGTTTATAATAATTTGGCGGGATATTAACTTGGCGATAACTTTCCGGCAATAAACTTGCTTAGGTATCCTGACAAAACAGCACGTAAAGAATAAAAAACCCGCCGCAGCGGGTTTCCGGTTTATGCATTAACTCTTGCAACCCATCAATTCCGGCAGCACGCCCGGTTTAGCCTTCAGCGACGCCTGGACGTCCTCTGGCAGACCCGCCCAGATAATCAACCCGGTGCGTTTCTCGATTTCACTGACCGTTACGCGGTACTGACAGAAATCGGCGCTTTTCGGGGTGTTTTGATCAAACAGAAACGCCGCATAGTGGTTCACTTCCGGGCTGTTGTTAATAAAAATCACCTTCCAGTAAGCGCTGGGAATGGTGTGCGCTTTTTGGGTGCCTGGCAATTTGCCCATATTGCGTTCGTACAACGGCCCGGTCACGGTATACACCGAACTGATGTCTGCGCGGTCAATCAGCTTGCGTTCCTGATCTTCCAATCGCGCCCAGGAGCCCTGGTTCAGGTCGGCCATCTGAGGCGTGATGTTGGAAAGGTAGTTCAGCGACTCCCAGTCAGACACGCCCGCCAGTGAGGCCAGCGGTGCCTGATGCCCACGGTCAACCTTCAGCGCCGCATTGGCACCGGTGTAGTCTGCCGGGATCAGGGTATCCGCCGGGTTCAGCGCCGGATCGGTCTTCCAGTTGCGGGTTTTACCGCTGGCCGGTGTGTCTTTGGTGATGTGATAAGCCACCCAGTTGGCAAACTTGGTGGTGCTGTTGTTGTTCAGCGTATAAGCGTGGCGAACGATCGACACGTTGCTGCTGCCGCCGGTTGGGCAGCCGACCGCACAGTTGTCGATGGACTCCAGTGCTTCGGCCGAAGCCTGAGCGGTAAACAACAAAGTGGCCAGAACTAACATCTTGTTAAAGCGCATATTCATATCCTCAATAAGCTAAAAGTACTGTATGTATTTACAGTGACGTCAACTTATCGCAATGAAACGAATACAACAATGCAACACATTCACGTTACGAATGTGTCAGCAGTGGTACAGCAAAGCGGAGTAAAAAGAGCCTGTGCCGTGCAAGGGCAGCGCAGGCTTTAAAAACGCCAAAAAGCGCGTGAGCACAGGATCAGCATGGGGTAGATCTCAAGACGGCCAAGCAGCATTGCTGAGCACATCAACCATTTGGCCGCATCGCTGAGCGTGCCAAAACCGGCGGCGGTTTCACCGAACCCCAGCCCCATATTATTGATACAGGCGGCAACGGTCGCGAAGGAAGTTACCAGGTCATAGCCCATCAGATTCAGCAGCCAGACAAAAAAACAGCTGAAGAAGACGTAGAGAAAGAAGAAGCTCCAGACCGAACGCAACACCCGATCCTGAATCGGCGCGTTGCCGACCTTGATGGTGAAAATGGCGTTGGGATGGACCAGTTGGTTGATCTCATGTCGGCTCTGCTTGTACATGATCAGAAAACGCAGTGCCTTGATACCGCCGCAGGTTGAACCGACGCAGCCACCAAAAAAGCTCGCCGCCAACAGCAGCATAATGGTGTGGGAGGGCATTTTGGCATAGTCAGCGGTGGCCAGCCCGTTATCGGTCATCATCGAACTGGTGAGGAAAAAACCGTGTACGAAGGAGTTTTTGGCACCGTACATGCCGGAGCGGTACAGCTCGAAACAGACAATGGCCACGATAATCGCCAGCACCAACAGGAAAAAACGCAGTTCCGGGTTTCTATACAGCGGCTTCAGGCTGCGGCGGCCCACGGCGACGAAATACAGGGTGAAATTCACTGCGGCCAGAATCGAGAAGATCCCGCCGACCATTTCCACCGCCGAGCTATCGTAAAAGCCCAGGCTCTCATTGCGGGTGGAAAAACCCCCGAGCGAAACGGTGGATATCCCATGGCAGAGCGCATCAAACCACGGCATGCCCGCAATACGGAACGCCACCGTACAGGCCAACCCCAGGCCAAGATAAATCAGCCACAGGTTTTTCGAGGTGTCGGCCAGCCGCGGAGTCAGACGTTCTTCTTTGAACGGTCCCGGCATTTCCGACTGATAAAGTTTGGCGCCACCAATGCCCAGCAGCGGCAGCACCGCGACGGCCAACACAATGACGCCGAGGCCGCCGATAAAATTGAGTTGGGAGCGGTAGTAGAGAAAAGACTTAGGTAAACCGGAGACATCATTAAGTACCGATGCGCCGGTGGTAGTGATGCCGGAAACGCCTTCGAACATGGCATCGGTCAGGCTGATATTAAGCGTGTCATCCATCCACAACGGCAGGGCGCTGACCATAGAAAACAGCAGCCAGAACAACACAATAATCAGAAAACCGTCCTGTGTGCGAAGCTGCACCTTGGACTGCCGCGTGCTGAACCAGCCCAATCCGCCGAGAGAGCCGGCAATCACCAGCGTATAGAAGAAGGAAAAAACGCTTTTTTCTTTATACAACAACGCCACCAACAGGGGGGGAATCATTGACAGGCTGTAAAGGAAAACTAAAAAACTGCAAAGATGAATAACGACCAGGATCTGTTTATTCTTGACCATACTTGCGCCCGAGTTGCCAGTCGGCAATGAGTCAATTTATTCTTTAAGTATATAAAGAATAAGGCAGACGATATAAAAAAAGCGTAAAAATTCATATCGTCTGCGAAGGTTGGCACGTTTTTTAACCGTGGTGGTGATTATTCCAACAGATTGTTTACGGTGCGACGCACGTATTGCGTCATCTGCGCCAGGTCCTCGGGTGACACCGGTCCGCCACCGGCATGGACGACCTGCCGTTCAATCTGGGCAATTTCCTGCTCGACCTTATTGGCAATCTGCACCTTGACGATTTTATCCACCGACGAGAGCAGTACCTTCAACACCACTTTCAGCGCCACATTCTCGCAGAACGAATCGTAGTGATGGACCGCCGGCGCCGCCGCGGGTGGCTCGGGTGCGCGCGGGGCCATAGCCTTGAAACTGTCTACATTTTCAATAATAAGATCCAGGTCTCTTATTAGTTCATCAAAATCTTTAGACACTGACTTATTTCCCTTCGCTATGCGCAAAAACAGAACGCCCGTCATCAGGGCACAGGCCGGTGATTGACGGGCAGAACGAATTTCGACCGTGACGTTCAGGTAGTGAATGGCAGGCTGAGCGGCATTTTAACCTTGCTGCGGGTTGGCAACAAGATGGGGCCGAAGGAATCAACGGCCCCAGAGAGCAGGTAACTGAAGGTTATCGCTTAACTTTTCAGCTTGGCGGTGATTTTCGCCACGTGCTCACCCTGATAACGGGCAATGGTCAGCTCTTCCGGGCTGGGTTGGCGTGAACCGTCGCCGCCGGCGATGGTGGTTGCGCCATAAGGGGTACCGCCGCGGGTTTGCGAGACATCAAACAGTTCCGGGGTGGCATAGCCGATCGGCACAATAATAAAGCCGTGGTGCGCCAGCGTGGTCCAGGTGGAGGTGATGGTGTGCTCCTGACCGCCGCCGGTTCCGGTCGAGGAGAAGACGCTGCCCACTTTGCCGTACAGTGCACCGGAAGCCCACAGCCCACCGGTTTGGTCGAGGAAGGTACGCATTTGGCCGGCCATATTGCCAAAGCGGGTCGGGGTGCCGAAGATAATGCCGTCGTAATCGGCCAACTCCTGCGGGCTGGCTACCGGTGCTTTTTGATCTTGTTTACCGCCGGCTTTGGCAAAGGCCTCTGCCGGTATGGTTTCCGGCACGCGTTTCAGGGTCACTTCAACGCCACTGACCCGGCGAGCGCCTTCTGCTACCGCCTCTGCCAGGGTTTCAATATGTCCGTACATTGAGTAATAAAGGACCAGTATTTTCGCCATGTTCCATTCTCCGCTCTGGTGATTGCAAGATATGCCCCCCTAAGCATAGGAGTGAATGAAGAACTTATCCTCGCGGTTTTATTTTATTCCGGCCATCGCCAGCAATGTGCCGAAGGCTCCGTCGACAGCTTACGGCATGCGCCTGAGTTTTTCTGCCAGGCGTTGTTGTTGCCAGCGACTGAAAAAATCACGCAACAGCAGAGTACGGGTGGCACGCATGACCAGTGCGATGCTCATGCCGCCGATGGCCCACAGCGACCACAGATATTGCGGATGGGTAAACCAGTTGATGGCAAACAACATCAGGCCGATGCAGGCAAACCGTACCGCCATACCCAACAGCTTGGTTTCCGCCGCGACCTGCCGGCGAATGGCCTGTTCTGCCTGATGATTATTGTCAGCTTTTTCCTGCTGTGTCGGCTGGTAAAGATCGCTGACCTGCAGCCCCATGGCTGCGGCAATGGCGGTCAGGGTCTCCAGACTGGCCTGTTCACCATTTTCAATACGTTGAACCGTGCGGGTACTGAGGCCGGCAATGGTGGCCAATTGCTCTTGTGACCAGCCCTTTTCCAGCCGTAATGGCCTGATGCGGTAAGTTTGCATTGCGTTCTCCAAAATGAACCCTCAATGACACAAAGTGTAGGGGCTGGCAGCGTCGACCGCCACGACACTAGCATGACATGTGCACGACAGACGGGTGACAGCCCACTGAAAATGCGGGCTGTTGTGGCGACTAGAAGGTGACGTTGCGGATAAAACGTAAGGGTTGCTGGCTGTGGTTAGCGTAAGCGTAGTGTTGATCGCTGTTGAACACCTGGGTTTGGCCAGCTTCCAGCGTCAAGGTTTGTTGTTCCAGTACCAGCGTCAGGCTCCCGGCGATGACGTAGATAATTTCGCTCCAGCCTTCGGCATCCGGCACCGAGTCGTAGTGCTCGCCCGGCATCAGCGTCCATTCCCAGAGTTCAACCCGCTGGCGCGCAGGCACGCTGGCAGCGAACAGTGCCTGACTTGCCGGTTGAACCCCTTGCCAGGCCAGTTCACCCACCAAATGGTTGCCACGCGCTTCGGGTGCCTGGATAAGATCGGTGAAGGCGATATTCAACGCATCGGCCAGTTTGTCCAGCACCGCCAGGCTGACGTTACGGTCACCGGCTTCAATGCCGGCCAGCATGCGGCGACTGACGCCGGATCTTTGTGCCAGCGCCACCTGACTGAGCCCCGCCTGTTGGCGATAGCCGCGCAGGTTGCTGCTCAGGTATTGCAGCACCTTGGGCGCTTCATGTTTGCCGCTGTTCACTGTATTGCTCATCCGCAGGCTTTACCTCATACTGGCAGGATCTGTGCATTATATTGCACCCAGCAGGAAGGGCAAGCCGGTGTCCGCAGTAAAAAAATCCTTTATTTCCACCTTCATTCCCAGGATCAAGCGACAGGAAGCGGTGTTGATTTTCATCACCATGATCTGGGGCGGCACCTTTTTGGCGGTACATCTTGCCATGCAGGTCAGCGGGCCGTTCTTTTTCGTTGGTTTGCGCTTCGCCGCCGCCACGCTGGTGCTGATGTTGTTCTCGTTGCGCAGTCTGCGCGGGCTGACCTGGTATGAACTGAAAGCAGGCGTGTTTATCGGCGTGGCCATTATGTTCGGCTATGGTCTGCAAACCGTGGGGCTACAAACCATCAGCAGCAGCCAGTCGGCGTTTATTACCGCCATGTATGTGCCTATGGTGCCGCTGCTGCAGTGGCTGGTATTGGGGCGTTTTCCCGGCGTGATGGCCTGGGTCGGCGTGTTGCTGGCATTCAGCGGCCTGATGCTGCTGGCGGCGCCGAGCAGCACCGATATGACGCTCAGCGTGGGTGAGATACTGACGCTGATTGGTACGCTGGGTATGGCCGCCGAGATCATTTTGATTGGCGCTTATGCGGGTAAGGTGAATGTTAAGCGGGTGACGTTGGTGCAACTGGCGACCGCCTCGCTGGCCTCGTTCCTGATGATGGTGCCGACCGGTGAGTCGGTGCCGCCGTACAGCAGCTATCTGTTGTACAGCGCAATCGGTCTGGGGATGGCCAGCGCCATTATCCAGGTAACGATGAACTGGGCGCAACGCAGTGTTTCACCGACGCGCGCCACGGTTATCTATGCCGGTGAGCCGGTCTGGGCCGGGTTGGTCGGGCGTATTGCCGGCGAACGTTTGCCCGGCGTAGCCCTGTTAGGCTGTGCGCTAATCGTGTTGGGAGTGCTGGTTAGCGAACTGCGCATCCGTCGCAAGGGAAAAGCGGCGGCGCTGGCCGAATAAGGCCCGGTTACCGGGCCATCGCGATATCTTAACGTACGGGACTGTCTGCCAGCGGCAGGGCTTTGCGCTTGCGCAGCAGGGCATTGAGGATAATGGCACCGAAAGTGGCGGTGCCGATCCCGCCCATGGTGAAGTTGCCAATGGTCAGTGCAAAATCCCCCGCACCCAGTACCAGCGTGACCGCCACCATAATCAGGTTGCCGTTATCACCCAGATCCACCTTGTTCTGCACCCAAATGCGCGCTCCGGCGACGGCGATCAAACCGAACACCACTACCGAGGCACCGCCCAGCACCGGGCCGGGAATGGTGTGGATCAACGCACCGAACTTCGGTGAAAAGCCCAATACAATCGCCACCACCGCCGCCGCGATAAACACCAGCGTAGAGTAAATCTTGGTCACCGCCATCACGCCGATATTCTCAGCATAGGTGGTCACTCCGGTACCGCCCACCGAGCCGGAGAGCATGGTCGCCAGACCGTCCCCGACGAAGGCGCGGCCGATATAAGGGTCGAGATCGCGGCCGGTCATGCCCGCCACCGCTTTGACATGCCCGAGGTTTTCCGCCACCAAAATAATCGCCACCGGGGCAATCAGCAGCATGGCGTGCAGGTTAAACACCGGCGCGGTGAACTGCGGCAGACCGAACCAGGCCGCCTGGCTCAGTGCGCTGTAATCCACCGGTTTGCCAAGCCCCAGGCCATTGGTCGCCACCACGTAAATCAAATAGGCGGCAATCAATCCCACCAGGATCAACAGCCGCTGCATCAGCCCACGGGTGAATACCGCTACCGAGCCAATACACAGGATGGTGACCACCGCCATCCAACTGTCGAAGTTGGATGCCGAGACGCTGCGTACGGCGATCGGGGCCAGGTTCAGGCCGATCGCCATCACCACGGCACCGGTCACCACCGGCGGCATCAGACGTTCGATCCAGCGGGTACCTACGCTCATCACCACAAAGCCGATCAGCAGATACACCAGGCCGCAGGCGATGATGCCGCCGAGCGCCAGCGCGATATTCGGGTTAGCGCCCTGGCCACTGTAACCGGTCAGGGTGATCACCAGCCCGACAAACGCCGCGCTGGAGCCGAGGTAACTCGGTACCCGGCCGCCAACCACCAGGAAAAACAGCAGCGTGCCGATGCCGGACATCAGAATAGCCAGATTGGCGTCAAAGCCCATCAGCAGCGGCATCAGTACCGTGGCACCAAACATCGCCACTGCATGTTGCAAACCCATCACCAGCGTCTGCGCCAGTGGCAATCGTTCATCGGGCGCGACGATCGCGCCATCCAGATTGCCTTGTTTCATACGCCATTGGGGAAACCAGGTATTCGCCATCGTTATCTCCAAAATGTTGAGTGCAGGTTAGGGTGACTGGTGAGTGCGTGGTTAGCGATTATCCGTCGCTGCCTGCTTTGGCAACGCGTGATAGCGTCGGTCGAAGTAGGCCAGGCCATGGCTGTCGTCATTACGCGTCAGCGCTACCGCCTGACAGAACAGAATGTCGTGGGTGCCGACGCTGACAATCTGACTGATCTGGCAGTCGAACGAGACCACCGCACCGTGCAAAATGGGGGAGCCGGTCGCCAGCGTAGACCAGCGCGCGGCAGAGAAACGCAGGTCCATCGGCGTTTTTCCGCCAAACAGATTCGACAGCGACTCGTGCTCCGCCGCCAGGGTATTGACGCACAGCGTCTGGTTTTGCTTAAACACCGAATAGACCGAGGCGGATCGATTCAGGCACACCAACAGCGTTGGCGGCGTATCGGTGACGCTGCATACCGCCGAGGCGGTAAAGCCGGCACGGCCGGCGGGCCCATCGGTGGTGATGATATTGACCGCCGAACCCAGGCGCGCCATGGCGTCGCGGAAGTCCTGTTTTTCTACGTACGGTGGCGCTAGTGGTGCATCGGCAAGCAGCGTTTGGCTTTGCATGAGGTGTCTCCGGGTCTAGGATGCAAGACGGGTGTTGGCGTGCGGTGTTTTCAACAGCCAGCCCAGCAAAATGCGGTTAAAGTTCTCTGTGTCGGTCACGCTCATGGCATGGCCGCCGTACGCCATCTCTGCCAGTTCGCCGTTCGGCAGACCGGCCGCCAACTGATGTGAGCAGTGATAGGGCACCAGCAGATCGTCGCGGGAGCACAGCGCCAGGGTCGGCGTGGTGATGTCCGCCAAATGCGGACGGAAATCAGTATTCATCAGCGCATTCAGACGGCGCAGCAGGTTTTCGGTACCCTGAAAATGCGCGGTCTGGTGCTGCAGTTCTTCATCGAGCAAGGCCTGGTGTTGCGACAGCCAGTCGGCGGGGAACAGGAACAGCGGTTGGGCACGCACGTAGGCTTCCACGCCGCTGTTGAGCAACAGATCCTGACGCACTTTGAAGCAGCGCTGGGTCTGGCTGTCCAGCGTCGGCCAACCGTTGACCACCACCAGTTTTTCGATCAACTGCGGGTGCGTGAGCGCCAATTGCAGGCCAATCATGCCGCCAAGGGCATGGCCGACGAAATAACAGCGTTCTACGCTGAGTGAATTCAGCAACTGCGCTACCTCATCGGCCATATCGGCCATGCTGTAGCCGTCCGGTACCTCACCTTTGCTGTGTGCGGTACCGACGTGATCGTAAACCACTACCCGGAAATGCTCGCTCAGCGCGTTAATCTGCGGTTGCCAAAAACTGCCTGCGCCACCCAGCCCGGCGGAGAGTACCAGCGTGGGTGCCAGCGGTGTGTCTTCCCCCAAAATCTCAAAATACATGCTCGATCCTCAGCGAATAATGACTCAGCGGCCGATATGGGCCACGGTGGCGATTTCAATCAGAGCGTCCGGCTTCACCAACCCGCACTGAATGCAGTAGCGTGCCGGTTTGTCTCCGGGGAAATACTCCGCATACACCTGATTGACGGCGGCATAGTTTTGCCAGTCGGTGAGGAAGATCGAGTTAAAGGTCACGTCGTCCATGTTGCCACCGGCGGTTTCGATCACGCTTTTGATGGTTTCCAGCACGTGGCGGGTTTGCGCCGCCGCGTCACCGACGTGTACCACGTTATTGTCTTTATCGAATGCCAGCGTGCCCGAGACGTAAACCACGCCATCGGCCAGGGTGCCGGGCACGAAAGGGGCCAGTGGTTTGCCGGTGCCCGGCGGAGTAATGATTGTTTTTGGCATAGTGATGCTCCTGGTGAAAATTTAATATTTGGTGAATAAAAGCAAAACTCATGCCGTCTGGCTGAGTGGGGCGGCTAGCACGTCACAGAAGCTGTCAACGTCCGACACCCAGCCAAAGAAGGTTTCGATGTTGTACAGCGCCGCCTGCTGGGCGAACTGCGGCCCGGCCTGGTGAGTGGCGTCGGCCAGCACGATGCCGAAATACTCGAGGAAAAAACCGTCGCGTAGCGTGGACTCGACACAGACGTTGGTAGCGATGCCGGTAAACACCAGATGATGAATGCCATACGAGCGCAGCAGGCTGTCGAGCTGGGTGTTAAAGAAGCCGCTGTAGCGCGGTTTCGGGATCACGATATCGCCGGGTTGTGGCTGCAGTTCGTCCACCAGATCGTAATCCCAGTCGCCCTTGGCCAGCAGCTTGCCCATCAGTTCCGGGCGTTTACGCATGGTTTTCAGCGCGTTGGATTTATGCCAGTTGGGGGAACCCTGGCCGCCGGCCTCGACGTACTGGTTGTCCCAACCGTTCTGGAAGAAGATCACTTTGATACCGGCGGCACGGGCAGCGTTGATAGCGCGTTTGATGTTGGCGATCACCGGGGCGGTGGCCGAAACATCAAAACCGGCGAGATCCAGATAGCCGCCCTGCGAAGCGTAGGCATTTTGCATATCGACCACGATCAAGGCGGTTTCCTGCGGCGCAAAGGCGATAGCCTCCGGACGGGCGGGAAGGGTGACGGTGGCGCCGGCCTGCGGTGACTGACGGCGCACCACCGCTTGGTTTTCAACAATTTTCATCATGCGACCTCGCGGCTTGCAGCGGTTTGCGGGCAAACGTCGGCGCGGCTTTTCATCAGCGGCTGGATGCGTTCGCCAAAGTCTTCCACCCCTTTGACAAAGTCATCGAAGGTCAGCAGCACGCCTTCGGTACCGGGGACGGTGGCGATTTCATCCATCATGCGCGCCACGTTGGCATAGGAGCCGACCAGCGTACCCATGTTGATGTTGACGGCTGAGGTGGGATCCGCCATCTGGCGCACGTTGGTGTCGGCGCCGGATTTGGTGTCCTTGCCGCTTTGTTCGGTCAGCCAGGCCAGGGCTTCGGTATCGGCCCCCGCTTTATAGCTTTCCCATTTGGCGCGGGCGGCCTCGTCAGTTTCATCGGCAATGATCATAAACAGCACGTAGCAGGCCACGCTGCGGCCTTCGCTATCCGCCGCAATTTTCAGGCGAGCCGCCGTCGGTGCAAAGGCGGTCGGGGTGTTGACGCCCTTGCCAAAGCAGAAGTTGTAATCGGCATATTTGGCCGAGAAGGCCATGCCTGCGTCACTCTGCCCGGCGCAGATCACCTTGATGTCCGCCTGCGGCTGCGGGCTGACGCGACAGTCGTCCATCTGGAAGAACTCGCCTTTGAAATCGGATTTACCGGTGCCCCAGAGATCGCGCAGCACATTGACGTACTCCGCCAGATAGTCGTAACGGCGACCGAAGTAATCGTCACCCGGCCACATGCCCATTTGCTCGTATTCCGGTTTTTGCCAGCCGGTGACCACGTTCAGGCCAAAGCGACCGTTGGAAATGGAGTCGATGGTGGAGGCCATACGGGCGACGATCGCCGGTGGCATGGTCAACGTGGCCGCCGTGGCGTAGATCTTGATGCGTGAGGTGACGGCCGCCAACCCGGCCATCAGGGTGAAGGATTCCAGGTTGTGGTCCCAGAACTCGGTTTTGCCGCCGAAGCCGCGCAGTTTGATCATCGACAGCGCGAAGTCGAAGTTGTAGTGCTCGGCCTTCTGCACGATGGTTTTGTTGAGTTCAAACGTCGGTTGGTACTGCGGGGCATTGCTGGAAATCAGCCAGCCGTTGTTGCCGATAGGAATAAATACGCCAATTTTCATTTGAACACCTCGGGTCTGCGAATGGGACGGTTCATGTGCTGCCTGAATGCTTCTCGCCGGACAGCGCTGGATACGACGGCTATTGCAAGTGGAGTGCCAGTTTTTAAAATGGCTTATTTATCAACAAATTGTTTTTGAGGTGTAATTTTTTTGTTGAGTGAATGGTCCAAAACAGACCATTTGGTCAAAAATGGCTGCACAAAAAACAGGCGCGACTGCGCGTTAAAGGTGCAAAGAATCACTCGGAAGGGGTAGGCAAAAGCGTGGGTTTCACCCAATGGCTTTGTTATGCTGGCTCGAATCAGGTTGCGCCAAGGAGTCGCAGTGAAGCCACAAGCCGTTAAACCCCCCACGCGCCGCTCGCGTGCGGTGGCTGCAAAACGCAGCACCATCATGGATGCGGCGCTGGAATTTTTCTCGCTGTACGGTATTCATGGCACCAGTCTGGATCAGGTGGCGGAACGCGCCGACGTCTCCAAAACCAATCTGCTGTATTACTTTCCTTCCAAAGAAGAGCTGTACGTGGCGGTGCTGAAAGGCATTCTTGAAGTGTGGCTGGCACCGCTTAAAGCGCTGCGTGCCGATCAGGAACCCTTGCAGGCCATTCGCGAGTATATTCGGCTGAAGCTTGAGGTATCCCGTCATCATCCGCAGGCTTCACGGCTGTTTTGTCTGGAGATGATCCAGGGGGCACCCTTGTTGAAACTGGAGCTGCAGGGCGGATTGAAGGCGCTGGTGGACGAGAAGTCCGCCATGATCGAGCGCTGGATTGCCGAAGGTCATATCGCGGCGGTAGAGCCACACCATCTGATCTTCATGCTGTGGGCAACCACTCAGCATTACGCTGATTTTTGGGTGCAGGTGGAAGCGGTGACCGGCAAGACCCTAGACGATGAGGCGTTTTTTCAGCAGACAGTGGAGAACGTGCAGCGGGTGATTATCGAGGGTATTCGGCCGCGCTAAGCGCCAGGAGTGGGAAGGGGGATAGCGGACTATCCCCCAGCAGCATATTAAGCGGTTTTCTTCTTGCGCAGGAACACGTAGGACAGGCCGAGCACCACAAACCACAGTGGCGTGACGATCAGCGCCTGGCGGGTATCTTCGCGCAGCGTCAGCAGCACCAACACAAAGGCGAAGAACGCCATACAGACCCAGCACATCAGTTTGCCGGCCGGCATCTTGTAGATCGATTTCTGGTGCAGCGCCGGGCGTTGCTTACGGTAAACCAGATACGAGCACAGGATGATGGTCCAGACAAACATAAACAGGATCGCCGAGACGGTGGTCACCAGCGTGAAGACTGTCATCACGTTCGGGATCAGGTAAATCAGCACCACCCCACCCAACAGACAGATACAGGAGAAGGTCAGGCCATTAGCCGGTACTGCCCGCTTGGACAGGTGGGCGAACGACTTGGGTGCATCGCCTTCCTGCGCCAGACCGAACAGCATACGGCTGGTAGAGAATACGCCACTGTTGGCGGAAGAGGCGGCGGAAGTCAGTACCACAAAGTTGATCACGCTGGCTGCGGCAGGCAGGCCAATCAGCACGAACAGTTCCACGAACGGGCTCTTGTCGGCGACCACTGAACTCCATGGCGTGACCGACATAATCACGATCAGGGCGAACACGTAGAACATGATGATGCGGATAGGAATCGAGTTAATGGCGCGTGGCAGCACTTTTTCCGGATCTTTGGTTTCAGCCGCAGTGGTGCCTACCAGCTCAATGCCGACAAAGGCGAACACTGCAATCTGGAAGCCGGCGAAGAAGCCGCTGATGCCTTTCGGGAACATACCGCCGTCATTCCACAGATGTGAGAACGACGCGACGGTACCGGTAGGCGACTGGAACTGCATGGCGATCATCACCAGCCCGGCGATGATCAGCCCGACAATGGCGACGATTTTGATCATCGCGAACCAGAACTCCATCTCACCAAACATCTTCACCGTCGCCAGGTTCAGGCCCAGCAACAGCAAAATGCACAGCAACGAGGCGATCCACTGCGACAGCCCGGGGAACCAGAACTGCGCATAGGCGGTTATCGCCACCACGTCGGCAATACCGGTGACCACCCAACAGAACCAGTAGGTCCAGCCGGTGAAAAATCCGGCCCAGGGGCCGAGCAGATCGGCGGCAAAATCGCTGAAGGATTTGTATTCCAGATTAGAGAGCAGCAGCTCGCCCATGGCGCGCATCACGAAGAACAGCATAAAGCCGATGATCATGTACACGAAGATAATGGAGGGGCCGGCCAGGCTGATGGTTTTGCCAGACCCCATAAACAGACCTGTACCAATAGCACCGCCGATGGCGATCAGTTGAATATGTCGGTTAGTGAGGTTTCTACGTAGATGATCTTCTGATTCGGGCGACGCCTCTGCGGCTATTTTAGAGTGATCTACCATCTTATGATGTCCTGTTTTACCTGTCATGAGTGAAATAGCGAGCTCTGAAGTGGCTCTTTTTTATACGATTATCCGGTCTTGCCAGATTTAGTAAGGTAGAGCAATAACGCCACCTTTGTGCAACATGTTTACAACATTTATGCGAGGGATAAAAGTCGATTGTTCTTTACACTGCGGAGGCAAATCGGACGTCTTGGGGGCGGAAGATTACTCTGGGTTCTGGCAGATTAATAGCCCTGCTGCGGCTTATCTTATTGATAAAACAGGGTGTTAAAAATACCGCATGAGAAAAACTAATGAGTGTAAGCGTTTGACATTCAGGGGGCGGAAACAAAAACGCTAACTCCCTGGAGCGTTAGTTCAACGGGCAGAGTTGCTGACGCTTATTCAATTGATTACA
Source organism: Serratia myotis (assembly GCF_027474885.1). NCBI lineage: Bacteria > Pseudomonadati > Pseudomonadota > Gammaproteobacteria > Enterobacterales > Yersiniaceae > Serratia > Serratia myotis. Next base: position 1,924,913 of record NZ_CP099707.1, read on the forward strand.
GGGACGAAAGCAGCGTTTTCTATTAACTAAATCAATGTGTTAGCGGTTATTTTTTCTTGATGGTTTTTTAAGATTAATACCTGATTGAGACCCACCCCACAAAAAATGCATTCCCCCGCGTGAATATTCAGTTAAGTGATCTGGCGCAAACTGAGCCTACCGACAGCCGATTTATCTCGAACTCTAAACGTAGATTTCCTACAAAATTGGTAATGGGACTTTTGGCGGGATGAACCAACGGACTCAGCCGTACCTTAAGGCATGAATATGCTTACGTACGGGTCAGGGTGTATCAATCAGGTGAATGTGCTCACGGTTTTCATGGAATAGCCGTCGACAAAGAATACGGTAACAGTCGCGGTCGAACTCATCGGCCGGGAGACTGAGTGCTTCTGCTGCATGCAGAGAGGGGGCGGTACCAAGGTAGAACCAATTACTGATGACGTGGAAGGCCTTAAGTTGGCCCTGTCGTTCCTCGATGGCGATCCTGCCGGGGAAGGGCCAGTGTCGCACCTGGGCCTGTGTCAGGGCACCAAGCAGTCTGGTTTGGTGTGCTTGTGGGGTCTCCTTCCCGCAGCAGACTCCGGCGCACTTGCCTAACTGGTGGCGAAAACAGGGTTGTCCCGGACGGCCCTTTTCAATATCCAGATACGTCAGGCAGAGCCGTTCCCGATCGGCAATGTCGAGTAGAAAGTCGACGGCCGCCGCGCGCCGTAGAAACAGGCCGTACAAGTCCGGTGTTCGCGAGAAATCCAGCGCGTCGCTGTAGACGATACGCGTTTGGGAGTCCTGAACCTGCAAGGCACAGAGCCGACGAATTTTACGTAGTCGCTTGTTGTAAAGCGGGCTTTGTTGTTTAACCAGGGATGATTCAAGCAGTAGCGCGCCAATCTCACCCACCGTCTCGATGAAGGTGATGCGACGGGTGGCGGAAAGCAACCGAGCTTCACGTGGATTACGCAGGTGAGACTGTACCCGGCGGCGAATGTTGACGCTCTTACCGATGTATAGCGGGTGGGCACAGTTCTCCCCGTGAAAGAGATAGACCCCGCAGGTCTGCGGCAGGTTGGCGACCTCTCCGGTCAGATGTTCAGGGTATTGATACATGGACTATCAGAAACTCATGGCTTTTGGAGACGTGGCGGATCCCGCCAAAGATAATATTTTCTTATTATAAGCCGCATCAGCCTGCCGGGTAATGCCAAAATTCACTGCAAAGCGTATTCGCTTAACTTCACGGTAGTTATCAAACAGGCCTCTGACGCTTTTCGACCCCGGTCCACAAGGTCTGTTTTTGCTTTCAGACTCCTGCTTTATCTCGTAATCTCGTCATTGAGATTTGTTATTTTTTTAAGTTTTACCTATAGGGATATAGATATGCGTAAATCGCTAATAGTTGCTCTGGGCGTGATGATGCTGGCGGGGTGCTCGAAGACCCATTCAGAGATAAAGTCAGGGGCGTCTGGAGAGGGTGTTGATGATCTTTTTGCTACTTTGGAAGGCAAAACAGCGCCTGCACCTGCGGACGGGGTCAATACGTATGCCATGCAGATCATGTCTGCTATTCAAAGTCATTTGCACGATGCCGGTTTATACGCCGGTAAAGAATGCTCTTTAAGGATCACGCTGGCTCCGGATGGCATGCTTATCGCCGTCCGTGCGGAAGGTGGTGATCCTGCTCTTTGCCGCGCAGCGATAAAAGCAACCACAAACGCCCGCTTTCCCAAACCGCCGTCACAGGTTGTGTATGGTGATTTTAAAAATGCCGTATTGGTGTTTCGCCCCCAATAACCCGATGCTGGCGATTCAAAATACCCGGCTAACCCACATCAAAGCCATGGCCCAAATCCCGGCGGACAGCGCGCTGGCGCAATAAACCTGCTTGAGCGGCAGTGCAATGATACCGGCGACCAAGGGCACGGTGTAGCGCATCACTGCCAAAAAACGTGACATAAACAGCAGTGGCATGCCTTTCTTCTGCAGTGCGGTTTGTGCCCGGTGCAGAGGGGCCTGAAATCGGATCGGCAACCTTTTGAGCGATCCCCGACGGCAGAACAGCGCGCCGCAATGGAAGGATAAAACGGAGCCAAGCAGGGCGCCCAGGGTAATCGCCGCCCAAACATGGATGTCGGAAAGTACCGGTTTACCGGCAACGATACCCAGCATCAGTGTGACCGATGCTGGTGGCAGCAGCGAGGAAATGAAAATCACTGACTTGCCCAGCGAAAATAAGAAGATAATCAACAACAGGAATTCAGGTTCCGGACTGTATTTGGCGATCATTTGTGTGAGTTGTTCCATCGGCCACCTTGAAAAATTTGTCGTCAGGTGACCAGTGTCCCATTCGTAACTTCAATAAATGGTCAATTAGGTTTTATTAGCTGAATAGGTTCATCATGCTGAGAGGCCGCGACCGAGCGTCGCGCGACACTTGGTAAAACAAACAGGGAAGCTAACAATGTTAAAAGTGATTGCTGAAGATTTTATCAAGCTCGATTGCGTTGAAACGGTGATGCCGTTGTATCAGGAACTGGTGGAGAAAACCCGGCAGGAGCCGCTTTGTCTCTCCTATGAGCTGTTTATCGATCATCAGGACGCGGGGCATTTTATTTTTGTCGAAGAGTGGCCCGATCGCGCCGCGCTGGACGCACATTGCCAGACGGAACATTTCAGGCGTTTGGTGCCGTTAATCAACCAGCATCAAAGTAAACCCTGCACCTTCCTGTTTATGCAGCCATTTGCCTCGGTGAAGGGTTAAGGGAGCAAAAAAACCCCCGCAGAGCGGGGTTAATGGCTTCTCAAACACTGTCTTGTAGTGATTAAAAATTAGACTGCGAATGATTACCATTCATTAAGAATGTTCTTAAAAGGATATTGCCGCCTGACGCACCCGGTCTACCCAACTTTGTTGGTAGTCAAAGGTGGGGGCTTCGTGTCGGTTTAATCCATGGTGGACGATGGCCTTCACCGCCTGACTTGCCAGCGGATTTTTCTGCGCAATCTGCCGGGCGAGATTCAGCGACTCCTCATATGCGCTGCCCTCGCTGATGCGGGAAATGGCACCCTGTTGCCAGGCTTCCTGTGCGGTGATGATTCGGCCGGTGAGTAACCAGTCGAGAGCGATATAGGGGGAGATCCGCGCCGGCAGCCGTGAACAGCCTCCTTGCGCGGCAACCAGCCCCAGCCCGGTTTCCGGGAAACTGAACTGTGCGTTACGGCTGGCGACGATCAGGTCGCAGGCCAGCGCTATCTCGAAACCGCCGCCGAAGGCGATGCCATCCACCGCGGCAATAATGACCTTGGTGAGTTGGGCATGCACCAGCCCGCCAAATCCCCCCGGTTCGACCACCGGCAGTTCACCCTGCTGGAAGGCCCTGATGTCCATGCCGGCGGAGAACACCTGCGGCAGGCCGGTCAGTACTATTACCCGAATTTGCTCATCCTGTTCGGCCCGTAGCAGATAGCTCTGGATCAGTTGCGCCATCGCCAGATTGATGGCGTTCTTTTTTTCCGGCCGGTTCAGGGTGATCACGGCAATGGCGTCATCTTGCTGATACTGCACGGGGAGTAGCTGGTCAGTCATTGGCTTTTTCTCCCTGGAAAAAGAACAGCGTCAGCAGCAGGGCGATGGCTCCCAACGGCAGCGAAAACAGCGGGAGATAAAACGCCGGCAGGCTGTACAGCGTCAGGCCACCGAGCATGCCACCCGCGGCGATGCCGGCATAGAGTACCGAGCTGTTGAGTGAAACGGTCAGCGCGCCAAAGCGCTTTGACAGTGACAATAAGTGGTGCTGGATCGGCACCAGATACATCCAGCCGGTAATGCCCCAGACCAGAAAGATTGCCAGTACCCACCAGGGGGAACTGACGTAAAAAGTCAGCAGGAACAGCGAAACGGTTTGAATCGACACCGAAAACAGCAAAACAAACTTGCTGCCGAAGGTATCGGTGAGCAGGCCGGAAACGAAGTTGCCGATCACGGCACCGATACCGAACACCAGCAGCGCGATCGGCAAAATAGCCTCCGGGCCAAACTGGGTATTTTTCAGCAGTACGCTCACATAGCTGTAAACAATATGCTCGGAGCAGACGGCGAAAAAGGTGATCAACAAAGTGGTCAGCACCGCTTTTTGCCGCAGCGGGGCAAGCCGCTCTTTCAGCGTATGTTTACCCGGTGCCGCGATGGCGCTCAGCGCCAGCGAAAGCCCCAGCAGTGAGACCGCGCCTAACAGGGCAATCAGCAAAAAGATTTCCCGCCAGCCAATCAACCTGGCCAGGAAGGTGCCGAAGGGAATACCGAGGGCGATGGCCAACGTCATGCCACCGTAAACAATCGATATCGCCAGCCCGCGGCGTTTTTCCGCTACCAATCCAACCGCTGCCGCCGCGGCCTGTGGCGTATAGCAAGCCGCGCCCAGTGCCGCCAGCACGCGCCCGGCAGACATTTGCAAAAAGCTGTCGGCGTAGGCACAGACCAGATTCCCGGCGATAAATAACACCAGGGCCAACTGCAAAATATGCTTGCGGTTGAGATTACCCAGCAGCCAGGCAGTTAGCGGAGCAAACAGCATATAGGCCAGGGCAAAGATTGAGATTAACTGCCCTGCCTGCGCGGGGCTGACGGCAAAGGTGCCGGAAATCTCGTCGAGTATGCCGGCGACGATAAACGCATCGGTACCGATGGCGAAGGTGCCGGTCGCCATCAGACACAGCGTAAGAAAATGGCCGTTATAGTCCGTCAACTTCATCCCGCTCTCCGTAACTGGTTGGCGGTCCAGACTTTGCTTAATGCCGCCAGGAAATATTCCACGTCCTCATGAGTATGGGCAGAGGTCGGCGTAACGCGCAAACGCTCGCTACCGGCCGGAACCGTTGGGGCGTTCACCGGCTGTACGTAAATATCGTATTCATCGAGCAGCTGCTTGCTGATGTGCTTGTTACGGTGCGGATCGCCGACCAGTATCGGCAGAATATGGCTGTCCTCCGAGACCAGCGGAATGCCGGCGGCGCGCAGACCGGATTTCAAATGGTCGATAATCGCCAGCAGGTGTTTGCGTTGGTTGTCATGCTCCAGGTTGTATTTGAAGCTGGCCAGCGCGGCCGCCACCACCGGTGCAGGGGATGAGGTGCTGAAGACAAACGCCGGCGACCAGCTACGCACCGCCTCAACCACCACGCGGGGGGCGGCGATGTAGCCACCGGCCGCGCCGTAAGATTTGCCAAAGCCGCCCTGGATAATGGTGATTTTGTCCAACAGGCCAAGCTGTTCGGCATAGCCCAGCCCGCGATGACCGTAAACGCCGGCGGAGTGGATCTCGTCCAGATAGGTCAGCGCCTGATATTGCTCAGCCAGTTCCACAATTTGCGCCAGCGGCGCAAAGTCACCGTCCATCGAATAGAGCGACTCGAAGGCGATCAGTTTGGGCCGATGCGGATCCGCCGCCTGCAGCAGTTCAGCCAGATGCGCAACGTCATTGTGGCGGAAGATTTTTTTCTCCGCCTTGCTGTAGCGGATACCGTAAATCATCGAGGCGTGGTTCAGCTCATCGGAAAACACAATCAGATCGGGAATGGCGTCACACAGGGTGGACAATGTGGCGTCATTGGCACCGAAACCGGTGGTAAACAGCAGCGCGGACTCTTTGCCATAGGCGCTGGCCAGCAGAGTTTCCAGCTCGCTGTGGTAGATCGAGGTGCCGGAAATACTGCGTGCGCCGCAGGTGCCCAGACCGACGCGGTTTACCGCCTCAGTGGTGGCCAGAATGACTTTGGGATGATGGCTCATCGCCAGATAGTCGTTGGAGCACCAGACGTTCAGACGGCGTTCCCCATCCTGACCGTGGCTGGTGGCCCAGGGTTTATCCAACACGCTGCGTTCCAGATTAAGGAACTCACGGAACCGGCCCTGTTTTTTGGTTTCGGCCAGTTTTTCTTCAAGAATGTTCAATACGCTCATACGAAGTTCCTTGCATTAGAGGGCTTTAATAACCAATGAAACACCCTGGCCGACACCGACACACATGGTCACCAGCGCATTGTTTAATTGCCGGGCATGTAGCTCCAGCGCGCTGGAAAGCACCAGCCGCGCGCCGGACATGCCCAGCGGATGCCCGAGGGCGATGGCGCCACCGTTCGGATTGACCCGCGTATCGTTGAAGTCGATACGCCAGCCTTGCAGCGTCGCCAGCACCTGTGCGGCAAACGCCTCATTAATTTCAATTACGTCAAAATCATTCAGGGTAAAGCCGGTTCGTGCCAGCAGCCGGTCAGTAGCGGCGAGCGGCCCAATGCCCATCAGTGAAGGGGCGACGCCGGCGCTGGCGCTGTCGCCAATCTCCGCCAGCGGTTGCAGCGACTTGCGTTTCACATAGCGGCCGCTGGCCAGCAGCAACACCGCGGCACCGTCATTGATGCCGGAGGCATTACCGGCGGTGACCGAACCCTCTGCGGTAAAGGCCGGCTTCAGCGCCTGCAATTTTTGCAGCGTGGTCTGTCGTGGGAACTCATCCTGTTCGAAGGTTTTGCGGGTTTTACGATCGGCCTGCACCTCAAGCGGGGTTATCTCCCTGGCTAAACGGCCATTTTCAATCGCCCGCCAGGCCTTCTGCTGCGAGGCCAGGGCAAAGGCATCCTGATCTTCGCGGGAAATCCTGTACTGCTGTGCGACGTTCTCCGCCGTTATGCCCAGCGGATCGCTGCCATAGCGCTGCGCCAACTGCGGATTGACAAAACGCCAGCCCAGCGTGGTGTCGTACAGTTTGACTCCCTTGTCGAAAGCCGTTTCGCTTTTGCCCATCACGTAGGGCGCGCGGCTCATGCTCTCCACACCACCGGCCAGCACCAGATCGCTGAGGCCGCTTTTTATTTTTGCACTGGCGTAGATCACCGCATCCAGCCCGGAAGCGCACAGGCGGTTAAGGGTAATCGCCGGCACTGCCTGATCCAGGCCGGAAAGCAGCGCCGCCATGCGGGCAACGTTGCGGTTGTCTTCACCGGCCTGATTGGCGCAGCCGAGGATCACTTCATCAATATCCGGCTCGGTTTCAGGATGCCGTTGCAGCAGCGCCCGGATAATAGAGGCCGCCATGTCGTCCGGACGGGTTAACGCCAGGCTGCCGCCATAGGCACCGATTGCCGTGCGGGTGCCGTCGATCAGATAGACCCCATCGTCTTTAATCGTCATCATTTTTCCTTACGGCGCGACGGCCAGTTCGGGCCGGGGGGCATTCAGCAATGAGTAATGCGGGTAATAGCGGGCGGAATGCAGCAGTTGCGCCATATTATCCAGCGTTGATTTCACGTTTTTTTGCCCGAGCTGCGTCAGCCAGGCAAAGATGCCATCGGCATAGTTAACGCCCGCCACGGCGGCAATATCGATATCTGCCCGGCTGCAAACCCCGCTCTCCACCATGATCACCGACTCATTGATCAGACTGCTCAGAACCCGGGCGACGATCAGGCCTGGAGAGTCTTTAATAAACTCCACCTGCGGGATCAACGTTTGCAGCAGCGACAGAAACAGCGCTTTATTGGCCTCGGCGGCGTCCTGATTGTGGGCGGCCACCAGATAGGCGGTATCGCTGTAATTCAGTGCGGCGTCGATCACAAAGGTGTCGAGATCGGTCAATTCAGCGAGCAGATTGGCGGTGCGACCATCGGTGATTTTGACGGCCAATGCGTCATTCACCCGGATAAAGCGTCCCAGCGTCGGCCGTTCCGGCTGGTGAATAATCTGCAGCGTTGGCCAGATAGCCAAGGCGCGCTGTTGCAGCAGGTCAAACAGGGTATGTTCGCCATAAAAATGCAGGGAAGTCAGCGTGCCGTTGCCTGCGTCGAGGGGGTTCGATTCGGAAGAAGGGGCAGCAAAAAAGGATCGGCCGTTTTTCTTCCCCAGCAACCCGGCATCCACCAGCGAACGTTGCAAATGGCCGGGGGTATAGCGAGGGTCGTACTGCATGTCCTGCCAAATCTGGCTGCTGACCTGATAGTTAATATCCTGGCCGATAAAGTCGGTCAACTCTAAAGGGCCCATGCGAAAGTGGCCACCGGCCTTGAGGGCGCGGTCGATCTGCGGTGCCAATGCTACGTTTTCTTCCAACAGCCGGAATCCTTCCAGATAAAAAGGCCGTGCCATCCGGTTGACGATAAAACCCGGTGTGGCTTTGCAGACCACAAACTGTTTGCCTAGCGCCGTCACCAACTGCTGGCAGCGCAGGCTGGTGGCCCGGCTGGTAAAATAGGACGGAATAATCTCGATCAGTTTCATCAGCGGGGCCGGATTGAAGAAGTGCAGGCCGATAAAACGGGCGTTGTTTTCGACGCCTGCCGCCAGCTTATTCAACGACAGCGATGAGGTGTTGGTGGCGATAATGGCCTCTTGTTTCACCGTGGCCGCAATCGCCGCGAGGATTTCATGCTTGGTGGTCTCATGCTCCGCGATGGTTTCAATCACCAGGTCGCTGTCGGCGATAGCGTCGAAAATGGGAGAGAAAACCAGGTTGGCCAATACTTCGCCTTTTTTCTGTGGGCTTATTTTCCCGTTGTCTATTTTCTTATCCAGGTCACGGATAATATAGTCGCGGGCCTGATCCAGATTATTACCGCTACGATTATAAAGCAGGGTTCGTATGCCGTTCTGCGCCAGAAGATAGGCAATACCTCTGCCCATGGTTCCGGCACCAATAACAGCGACCGAATGGATTGCCGAATTATTCTCTGCCATAAAAATCCCCGTGAGTATTTTTCTGCTTTGCGAAATTCGCAATTGCTTATTATTTATTCGGATTTAAAAAGCACCAGGTGCCTATGGCGAAGGTAATGGGCGGCGCTGTCAGTGTCTAACGGTAGAAGTGACAGGTTTACAATAAATCGGCTTTATGTTATTCGCGTAATTTCTGGAATTAACGCCATTTAAAGGGCGTTATTTATTCATAATCGAGGGGGAATAGCTGTTTTTGTTATAGCCATGGAATTTTTTATACTATGAAACGGCTGTTGTCACCCTGAGCCCTCCACTATAGTTAATCTTACTTATCGATAACCCGGTGCGGCTTTCTGGAGAACCTGTTTTATGGACACCCACCTTCAGCCTTTGATGGAAGCCTTACTGACCCGTCTGCCAGACCGCGAGGCTTTTTTAAGCCAACTGGAACCTTGTGCCCAGGCGTTGGGTTTTGAATACTTTTCTTACACAGTCTTTTCCTGCTACCCGGCCAGCCGCCCCAAAATGCTGATAGAGGGGAATTTCCCCGAGTCCTACCTGGAGGACTACCGCAAGCTGCGGGTCTACCTGCAGGATCCGGTGATTGAGCAGGCCCATCACTCTACGCTGCAATTTCATTGGGATGAACGCTTCTACCAGGACAAGCCGGAGCTGTGGTGGCGCATGGCGCAGTTTGGCATCCGTGAAGGCTGGTCGCAGTCAATCAAGGATTGCTATGGCCGGCTGGGGATCCTCACCTTTGCCGGCAAAAGTATTCCCGTTCAGTCACCACAGGCCAGCGCACGTAACGAAACTTTCTTCTTGTGGCTGGCGCAGATTGTTCATAAAACGCTGCGTGAAGCATTAATATCGGTGAACGACGAGGCGATCAAAGATGTGCTGACACTGCGCGAGAAGGATATTTTACGTTGGTGCAGCGAAGGCAAAACCTCAGAAGAAACCGCTCTGTTAATGGGGCTGAGTGAGCGGACGGTGAATTTCCACATTGGCAATTCGATTAAAAAGCTGTCGGTGGCCAATAAAACTGCCGCCACGGCGAAAGCGGTGTATTTACAGCTTATTTAACCCGGTTTGAAATAATTAAGCGGCTAGCCGTTAGACATGTGATGTTTATATTTTGTTAAATAAGGAATTATCCTAACCAGTATTTACCGCCGATCACAAAAGCGCGAGAAAGCGGTTCACCCTTATCCTTCCCGGCAGTACCCTGTAGTCACCAAGGTGACATAGAAGGGATGTGATATGTACAAGACCATATTAGTGCCGATAGATATTGAAGAAGATCTGTTGACCGAGCATGCGCTGGAACATGTTGAGTACCTGGCGAAAATATCCGGTGCCAAAGTGCATTTCTTCCATGCGTTGCCGGATGCCTCGGCATTCGTTACCGCTTATTCTTTCGGTATCAAGGAGTTTGAGAATCAGGCGGAAGTGAAGGCGGTGGATAAACTCAAGAAGATCATGTCAGAAATCGACATTCCGCTGGATCGCCTGGATTACACCGTCAGCTTTGGTTCGCCGCGCGATGAAGTGCTGGTGCTGGCAGAGGAAATCGAGGCCGATCTGATCATCATCGGCTCACGCCGCCCGAGTGTGAAAACCTACCTGCTGGGCTCCAACGCCGCAGCCATTGTGCGTCACGCCAATATCTCGGTGATGGTGGTCAGGTAATCTTTTAGGCGTAGCTTAGGTGAGAGTCCCCCTCTCCCACAGGAGAGGGGGACTATTAGCGGCAGAGAGCCACAATCTCGTCATACAGCGTCTGCGGTAAGCTAATACCGTGCTGCTCGCTGTACTGCCGCCGCTGAAAACGGCGTTCTCCCGGAATACGCGCCCCTTGCTCGCTCATATCCGCAAATAAGGCTTCCGCCCTGGCCAAATGCAGCGCTTTGTCCGCCCCCAGGAAACGATCGGGATCCATCGCGATGATCAGCTCGCCACCGTAAGGGGAGGAGCCGGTTTGCCGATCGTAGGCCAGCGATTCCTTACTGGTCATATCGCCAATCAACGGCCCGGCGATCAGCTCAACCATGGCCGCCAGTGCCGACCCCTTATGACCGCCAAAGGTCAGCATCGCCCCCTGCAACACGCTGGCGGCATCGGTAGAAGGTTCCCCCTGTTGATCGATGCCCCAACCCGGCGGCAGTGGTGTCCCTGCGCGGCGATGCAGCTCAATCTCGCCGCGTGCCGCCGCGCTGGTGGCCATATCGAAAATAAAGGGTGGAAGCTGCGGACGCGGCCAGCCGAAGGCAATCGGATTGGTGCCAAACAGCGGCCGGGTTCCCCCCGCCGGTGTCACCCAGGCATGGCTCGGAGTACAGGCCAGTGCCACCAATCCCCGATCGGTCAGAGGCTCGATATCGGCCCACAGCGCGGAGTAATGTACGCAGTGATTAATCGCCAACGCGGCGATGCCGTTAGTGCGCACCTTATCAATAAACGCCGGTAGCGCGGTATGGTAGGCCAGCAGCGAAAAGGCGTCGTGGGCATCTACCCGCAGGATGGCCGGGGCTTGATCGACCAGCGTCGGGCGCGCATCGGCGGACACCTTGCCGGCCAGCAGCGAGCGCACGCAGCCAAGCACCCGGTACAGACCGTGCGAGGCGCAGCCGTCGCGTTCACCGGCCGTCACATTCTGCGCAACGGCATCGGCATGTTCGGCACTGAAACCGTTGCTGCGCAGTGCGCGTAGCGCAAGATCATAGGCCTCTTTCAAGCTCAGGCTCTGGGTTTGTGTCATCAGCTATCTCCTCTGCGGTTACTCTTCTTCATCACCGGCAAAATTCGCCTGAGGTAAACAGGTATAGGCTCCCCAGTAATAGATTGCCAACGCAATGACCGCCACCGTGATGGTGTCCCACGGGTGGCCAATGGCATTAATGCCACCAAAACTGCCGAGGTAGGACGCGACAATGATCAAGGCGTAGAAGGCAATCAGCCACAGCGACGACCAAATCTGTTGCTTCAGGCTGACGGCGTGGGTCGGTACCTTATTTTTGAACAGGATATAAACCACAAACATCAGGATCTGCAGGCCGAGCAGCCAGGACACGGTATTCCAGCCGGACCAGTAAACGATCAGCGCTGAAATGATAAATGATACCGGCCCGAGTACGCAGAACCCGCGCACGAAGAAGGGACGCGGCAGATCTGGTGCATTGCGCCGCAGACCGGCAGCGGTGACCGGTGCAATGGCGTAACTCAGCACCAGCGCGGCGGACACCACGCCGATCAGCTTCTCCCAGGAGGGGAAGGGCAGCGTCCAGAAGATCGACAGTGCAAAGGTCAGCCACAGTGCAGGGCGTGGAATACCGGATTCACCGTCGACGCGGGTAAAAATCTTGAAGAAGGTACCTGCGCGGGCCCAGCCGTACACCACGCGTGGGGTGGCGTTCATGTAAATATTGCCGGTGCCGCTCGGTGAGATAATCGCATCGCTCACCACCAGAAACGCCAGCCAGCCCATACCCAGGGTGATGGCGATGTCACGATAAGGCAGGGAAAATTGCTGGCTGATACCGGCCCAGCCGCCGCTCAGCATTTCGCTGGGGATACTGCCGAGGAAGGCCACTTGCAACAGCACGTAAATGATGGTGGACAACACCACCGACAGGATCAGCGCGATAGGAATGGTGCGCTGCGGATTTTGCACTTCGCTGGCGACCGAGATGATCGGCGTCAGACCCAGATAGGCGAAGATAATCCCCCCGGCGGAAATGGCCGCTTCCACCCCGGCGGAGCCAAAGGGCGCAAACCCCTGACTGTGCAGATTTTCGGGTTTGAAGAAGCTGAACAACACCACAATCACCAACAGCGGTACCACGAATTTAATCACGCTGATCAGATTGTTGGATTTGGCAAAAGTTTTGACACTGTAGTAATTCAGGGCGAAGAAAAAGCACAGTAGCAGGAGCTGGACCAGCCAGCCGATCAGCGTCGGGTTACCGGAGCCGGGCTGGCTCAGAAAGGGAAACCAGGCGGCGGCGTACTGGCGGGCCGCGACGATCTCAATCGATATCAGGCTGGAGAAGGCGATCAGGGTAATAAACCCCAGCAGATAGCCCATCAGTTCGCCGTGGGAGAACACCGGGTAGCGGATAATACCGCCAGCGCGGGGCAGCGCCGCACCCAGTTCACAGTAAACAATGCCCAGCAACAGCACGGCTAAACCGCCGATCAGCCAGGAGTAGATGCCGGCGGGACCGGCGATGGAAGAGACGTGACTGGCAGCGAACAGCCAGCCGGAACCAAAAATTGCGCCCAGGCCGATAAACGTCAAATCGGTGAGCGTAAGCTGCTTCTTGAATTTGCCTTGGGTTGTCATGGGTTTACCCTTTTGTTATTCGGTGGCATGCAGATGCGGCCGGGCTAGTTGCTGGCAGGTGAGTGGATCGGATCTCGGGTGTAAATACCGTTAACCAGCCTCAGCAGGCCAAGCGGATTACTGTCTTGCAACGGTGGCGGCAATAACGCAGCCGGGTAATTTTGCAGGCAGACCGGGCGCAGGAAACGCTCAATGGCCAACGTACCGACCGAGGTGCCACGGGCATCGCTGGTGGCCGGATAAGGGCCGCCGTGAACCATGGCGTCGCACACTTCCACTCCGGTTGGGTAGCCGTTGAACAGCACTCGTCCGGCTTTACGGGTCAGCAGTTGCGCCAGCGGCACGGCGTCGGCCAGATCGTCAGCGTCGGTCAGCAGCGTGGCGGTCAGTTGCCCTTGCAGGCTTTCCAACGCGGCGGTCAGTTGCTGGTGGTTTTCTACCGTCACCACAATGGCTGCCGGGCCAAACACTTCTTCCTGCAACAGCGGATCCCCGCTGAGCAGTAAATGACTGTCGGCCTGATACAGTTGTGGCGCCGCCAGATGAGGCCGATCCTCAGGATCACCGGCCAGATGGCAAATGCCCTGGCGCTGATCCAGTGCCGCCAATCCGCTGCGATAATGTGCCAGCGTGCCGGCATTGAGCATCGGTTGCGGGGCGGCGGCGTTCACCCGCTCGGTTAATTCACGGATAAACTGGCTGAATGCTTCGCCGCGTTGGCCGATGATCAGCCCCGGCTTGGTACAGAACTGGCCGCAACCCAGCGTGAAAGAGGCCACCAGATCGCGTGCGATCTGCTGCCCACGACGGGCTAACGCCTGCGGCATGATGATCAGCGGGTTGATGCTCGACATCTCGGCAAAGACCGGGATGGGGTGCGGACGGCGCATGGCCAGATCGAACAAGGCTCTGCCGCCGCGCAGCGAGCCGGTAAAGCCCACCGCCTGAATGGCCGGGTGCTGTACCAGTTCCGCGCCAATGCGGTCGCCGTAAATCATGTTGAATACCCCGGCCGGGATCTGTTGCTGTTCTCTGGCCCGTTCAATCGCCTGTGCGGTCAGCTCGGCGGTGATCATATGGCCACCGTGCGCTTTGAACACCACCGGGCAACCTGCGGCCAGTGCGGCGGCGGTATCACCGCCCGCGGTAGAGAAGGCCAGTGGAAAATTGCTGGCGCCAAACACCGCCACCGGACCGAGTGCCGTGCGGTATTGGCGTAGATCCGGACGGGGTAGCGGCATCCGCTGGGGTAACGCACAATCGATACGCACAGCATGCACATCGCCACGGCGTAACAGGGTGGCAAATAACCGCATCTGGCCACTGGTTCTGGCACGTTCGCCGCTCAGCCGCGCTAATGGCAGGGCGGTTTCCTGCATGGCGAAGGTAAAGAATTCCTCATCCAGTGCATCCAACTGTTCGGCAATCGCCTCAAGAAAGTCAGCCCGGCGTTCGGCACTGAGTTGAGAATAGGCGGTGAACGCCTGTGCGGCGGCATCGGCGGCGGCGGCGGTTTCTGCGATGCTGGCCGAGAAAAAACGGTGGCCGGTCGGCTGGCCGTTATCGGCGCGCAGGCTGACCAGTTCGGCCTCACCGCTGGCGCGGCGTTGGCCGCCAATAAACTGTTGACCGCTGATGGTATGGGCGTTGGGCATGGGTTCCCCCAATAGGCAAGTGGCTGGGCCCGGCAGGTGGCCGGGCGAGAGTGGCAATTACAGGCCGACGTCCGGCAGCGCAGGGCGGTTTGCCAGCGCTTTTTTAACCACGGCGGTGACTTCGGCCAGCGTATCGCCCTGCAACGCCAGGCGGGGTGGACGGGTGATGGCGCTGCCGCGACCTACCAGCTCTTCACACAGCTTGATGCACTGCACCAGGTCCGGCCGCGCATCCAGATGCAGCAACGGCATAAACCAGCTATACAGCGCCAGTGCTTCCTCAAAGCGTTTTTGCTTCGCCAGGCGGAACAGGGTTTCGCCTTCACGCGGGAAGGCGTTGGACATGCCGGAGATCCAGCCTTCGGCGCCGACGGCAATGCTTTCCAGCACCACGTCATCGAGCCCGGCGAACAGCACAAAGCGATCGCCGACCTCGTTACGCAGGTCGATAAAGCGGCGGGTATCGCCGGAAGAGTCCTTGAAGCACACGATATTTTCGCAGTCGACCAACGACGTCAGAATGTCCGGCGTCACGTCGTTTTTGTAAATCGGCG
This sequence comes from Serratia myotis, assembly GCF_027474885.1. Classification (NCBI taxonomy): domain Bacteria; kingdom Pseudomonadati; phylum Pseudomonadota; class Gammaproteobacteria; order Enterobacterales; family Yersiniaceae; genus Serratia; species Serratia myotis. The sequence goes on from NZ_CP099707.1 coordinate 1,940,168, forward strand.
GGTTGTTGTAGACCATGATTGGCAGATCGGTGGCACTGGCGACGCTGCGAAAGTGGGCGGCCGTTTCGTGAGGTTTGGCGGAGTAGACCAGCGCAGGCATGACCATGATGCCGTCAACGCCGACCTTTTGCGCTTCACGCGCCATGTCACGGGCAAAGGCAGTGGTGAATTCGGCAATGCCGGCAATCACCGGGACCTTGCCTTGCGCCGCATCGCGCGCCACTTCAATCACCGAGAGTTTTTCCTGAACGGTCATCGAAGTGTTTTCGCCCACGGTGCCGCACACCACCAGGCCAGAAACGCCGTCTTTGACCAGGTTTTTGATCACCGTATGGGTGGCGTCGAGATCCAGAGAGAAATCGCTACGAAACTGAGTGCTGACCGCCGGGAATACGCCGCTCCAGCTAATGGCTTTATGGCTCATAGTGTTTATCCTGTCGTCCAAGTTTGTTAATCAATGGTGAATTATTGGTAAAATCCAATCACAGATTGACCTGTATTGTTCGCAGGGGCTTGACGGTTTTCTCCGAATGCCATGACGAAATTGGCACAGTGGCGCCACGCATCAGGCGGCGAAAAGCCTGACCTTAAAAGCGCCGAAGTGAAGTCTGTTAATAAATTAAATCATAGGGTTAAGGTGATAGGGTGGTGCGGAAGTCGCGCGGTGTAGACCCGGTCATGGCTTTGAATTGGCGGCTGAATGCGCTGTGATCGGTGTAGCCACACTGCAGGGCAATGTCGGTAATCGGCAAGTCGCTTGCCAGCAGTTCGGTGGCTTTTTCCAGCCGAACCTTGTGGATCATCTGGCGTGGCGTGAGGTGAAAAATACGTTTGCAGTAACGTTCGATCTGCGCCACGGAAAGGGCAGTGAGTGCGGTTAATTCCTCAAGGGTAATCGGTCGGGCGTAATGTTGACGAATATAGACGTCGATCGCCGCCAGCCGCTGATAGGCAGGGTGGTTGGCTTTGGCCTCCTGCAAATCGTGCGAGATGCCCGCCATGCCGATGATTTTGCCCTGCGCATCGAACAACGCCAGCTTTTGCGTCAGGCACCAGCCGGTCTCGCGCCCACTGTACAGGTGCATCTCCAGTTGGTCCTGGATCAGTACGCCGTTGCGCAGCACGCGCAGATCCTGCTCGGTATAACCTGACCCTAATTGGGTCGGAAACACGTCCGCCGAGGTTTTCCCCAGCAGGGGGGTGACGGTTTTAAAGCCGCAACGTTTGGCCAGCGTCAGGTTGGCCAGCAGGTAACGCGCTTGCAGGTCTTTGATGAAGAACACCACGTTGGGAATGGCGTTGAGCAGCGGTGCAATCAAAGCCAGTGAATTTAGCAGATCGTGCAGGGTGTTCGGACGTTGTTGCGCCAGTCCATCACACCAGCGGGACAGTTGTTCTACGGCAAAAATGTCCTCTTCCGGTTCCTCGATAAGGGGGAGAGGAGCCGTAACAACCTGATGATCCTGGGCTAAACGCATAGCATTACCTTTTCCCGCTGGGTGACTCAGAGTCTGAGGCGGCCGGACAGGCCGTTTTTGGTGCGCTTAATCAATATTAACTTTCTTATAACTTTTCAAGCTTAGCTGCCAATTATGCGGATGACTGCATACTTTTGTTCCCTGAGGTGTACCGGCCCGGCACCATCCCGTCTGGAGGATTGTGCTGATTTCTGCATTCGCCACGCCGAAATCCATCAAGCCGCCGTCAGCATATTCGGTCAGTCTAGCCCCATCGGTAACATTTCATTAACCCAGGAGACTCCGATGGCACTTTCTTCGCATTTCACCGCGCTGCGGGCGATCGATTCCCATACCGCCGGGGAACCCACCCGACTGATTGTCGAAGGATTCCCCGATTTGGGCACCGGCAGCATGGCTGAGCGCAAGGCGCTGTTTGCACAGCAGTATGACGACTGGCGTAGCGCGATCATTCTGGAACCTCGCGGTAACGACGTGCTGGTGGGAGCCTTGCTGTGTCAGCCTTGCTCACCGCAGGCCGCCGCCGGGGTGATTTTCTTCAACAACAGCGGTTATTTGGGGATGTGCGGTCATGGCACCATAGGTCTGGTGGCCTCACTGGCCTACCTGGGGCGAATTGGCGTCGGTGAGCACCTGATAGAAACCCCGGTGGGTACGGTGAACGCCACCTTGCATCAGGATGGCAGCGTGACGGTGGAAAACGTCCCGGCCTATCGGTATCGCCAACAGGTCAGGGTTGAGGTCAGCGGCTATGGGCCGGTGGTGGGGGATATCGCCTGGGGCGGTAACTGGTTTTTCCTGATCGGCGAGCATCATCTGGCGATCAATACGCAAAGTCTGGAGGCGCTCACCGCCTTTAGCTGGGCGGTGCGTCAGGCGCTCGAGAGCGCAGGGATTTATGGGGAAGACGGCGGCGTAATCGATCATATCGAACTCTTTGCTGACGACGCGCAGGCCGACAGTCGCAACTTCGTGCTGTGTCCTGGCAAAGCTTATGATCGCTCGCCTTGCGGTACCGGCACCAGCGCCAAACTGGCCTGTCTGGCGGCCGACGGCAAATTGCAGCCGGGTGAGATATGGCACCAGGCGAGCGTGATTGGCAGCCAGTTCAGCGGCTATTACCAACGCAGTGGCGATCGCGTGACTCCATTTATTCGTGGGCAAGCTTACGTTTGCGCCGACAGCCAACTGCTGCTGGACGAGCGCGATCCCTTCGTTTGGGGGATCCGCTGATGGTTGCCGACAGACGGGCAGATGCGATAGTGGTGGGCGCCGGTATCATCGGTGCCGCCTGCGCCTGGCAACTGGTGCAGCAAGGGTTACAAGTGCTGCTGGTGGACAACCAGCGTGCCGGGGCGACGGCGGCGGGTATGGGGCACCTGGTTTGCATGGACGATAATCCCGCCGAGTTGGCTTTAAGCGCCTATTCATTGCAACTGTGGCGCAACCTGGTGACTCGCATGCCGGAAAACTGTGCCTGGCGCGGCTGCGGTACGCTGTGGCTGGCGGAGCGGGACGATGAAATGGCGATTGCCGAAGGTAAACTGCAACGCATGGCGGAATACGGTGTGGCGAGCGAAGCACTGAGCGCCGCGCAGGTTGCTGCTCATGAACCCATGCTGCGGCCCGGACTGGCCGGTGGCTTGCGTGTACCAGGCGACGGCATTGTTTATGCGCCCAATGTCGCCCGCTGGTTAGTGGCCGACGCCGGACCGGCGGTCAGGGTGGTTGTGGGTGATGTTACCGCGTTGGAACAGCAGGCGGTGGCGCTGACGGGAGGCGAACGGTTGACGGCACCGGTGGTGGTGGTGGCCTGTGGGTTACAGGCTGACAAGTTACTGGAACAACCCTTGCTACGCGCCAAGAAAGGGCATCTGGCGATCACCGATCGCTATCCGCAACGGGTACGTCACCAGTTGGTCGAGCTGGGGTATGGTGCCAGTGCTCACGCCAGCGACGGTACCTCGGTGGCATTTAACGTTCAGGCCAGGCCAACAGGCCAACTGTTGATCGGCTCTTCCCGCCAGTTTGATGCCCCCGACAGCAGCATCGATATGCCGTTACTGGCCGCCATGCTGGCACGGGCTACCACTTTTTTGCCCACATTGGCGCAGATGAACATTATCCGCTGCTGGACCGGCCAGCGCGCCGCGTCTGCAGACGGTTTGCCGTTACTCGGGCCGCATCCACAACATCGCTGGCTGTGGCTGGCCTTGGGGCATGAAGGCCTGGGCGTCACCACCGCGCTGGGCAGTGCTGCGCTGATTACGGCGCAGATCCATAACCATCGACCGGCGATTGACGATACCCCTTATCTGGCGGCACGAATGTTCCGTAAGGAGGCCTTGCCGGTATGAGCCAAAAACAGAATTTACTGACATTGACCCTTGACGGTGAAAGCCTCTGCGTACCTGAGGGTTCCAGCGTGGCCGCGGCGCTCAGTCTGAGCGGGCGGGATAGCTGCCGCATCTCGGTCAATGGGCAACCCCGCGCGCCGTTTTGCGGCATGGGCATCTGCCAGGAATGCCGCGTCACGGTGAATGGTGTGCGGCGTTTGGCGTGCCAGACGTTGTGCCAGCCTGGCATGCGTATTGAGAGGACAGAAAATGAGTGATCTCGCGTGCGATGTGCTGATTATCGGAGCCGGCCCGGCAGGGTTGGCGGCAGCCGGTGCTGCGGCAGAGAGTGGTCAGTCGGTGTTGGTGCTCGACGATAACCTGCGCCCCGGTGGGCAGATCTGGCGTGACGGGCCGAACGTGGCATTGCCGGCACTGGCTCTGCAATATCGGCAGGTTGTCGGGGGGCTGGATAATGTGACGCTGCTTAACGGCGTGAAGATTGTCGCCCAGTGCGGGCCGCAGAAAATTCTCTATGAAGATGCGGCGGGCAGCGGGACGGTGGATTATCAAGCGTTGATCCTGTGCTGTGGTGCCCGGGAACTTCTGCTGCCATTTCCCGGCTGGACACTGCCAGGGGTGACCGGGGCCGGTGGATTGCAGGCGCAGATTAAGCAAGGGTTGTCTATCAAAGGGGAGCGGGTCGTCATTGCCGGTAGTGGGCCACTGTTGTTGGCCGTGGCTGCCAGCGTAGTGAAAGCTGGTGGCGAAGTGGTGATGTTGGCGGAACAGGCCCCTGTCGCTCGGTTGGCGGCCTTTGCCGGTGGTTTGTGGCGCTGGCCGGTGAAACTGCGTCAGTCCTTTAGCCTGTTCAACCGGCATTATCGTCCTGACAGCTACGTGCTGGAAGCGTTGGGCGAACAGCGACTGACGGCGATTCATATCCAAAAAGGGGCTCGTGAGGTCACGCTAGATTGCGATCGTCTGGCCTGCGGTTTTGGGTTGGTGGCGAATATCGAACTGGCGATGTTGTTGGGGTGCCGTATCCAAAATGACGCGGTTGCCGTGGATCTTTACCAGCAAACCAGTCAGCCACAGATTTATGCAGCCGGTGAATGTACTGGGATCGGCGGCAGCGAGTTGGCGTTGACGGAGGGGGCGATTGCCGGCTATGCCGCAACCGGCAACCTGGCGCAGGCACAAGCCTTGATGGCGCAATGCGATAAGTGGCGGCGATTTGCCGGTGCGGTGGCGCGAACCTTTGCGCTCAATCCAGTGCTGAAAACGCTGGCGACACCGGAAACGCTCTTGTGTCGTTGTGAGGATGTGTCTTTGCATCAGTGCAGTGAATTTGCAGATTGGACAGCGGCCAAGTTGAGCAGCCGCTGCGGTATGGGCGCTTGCCAGGGCAAAATCTGTGCGACAGCGGCACGCCATTTACTCGACTGGCCACTGCCGGCTCCGAGGGTCCCGCTGACGCCAGTCAGGGTCGCCACTCTGGCCCGTTTGGGGCGCAGCGAGACTGACGGATAAGCCAACTAACTGCACTCAGGCACGCCGCACGGTGATGATGAGTCATCTCCGGCGGCAAGTTGTGCTAACGGGCCCAGACACCAAGTCCGTTGTTGCTCCTGTTACTGTGGCCAGTAATAGGTTTTCTCATGCCAGCCTTTGCCATACATACAGGCTTCGATGGTCGCCGAACGGGCACCTTCATTGCGATCATTTTGCACCGTTTTAAACGAAGGTTGTTTATCGTAACGGTAGCCTTTCGGGCAGTCTTTCTTGTCTTTCTCACAGCTATGGTATTGGTTTTCGTAGCTAAACTCGAAATCTCTCACCACATCGGGGGGGAAACGTTCGTAGCCTCGTCCCTTGCACTCCGCATATTCCGCCTCGCGTGTGGCGTTCCCGGCACCGGCTCTCTCCCATTGAGTGCAGGCCGTCAATGTAACTAATGGTAATAAAATCAAAAATCTATACGTCTTCATGATATCCCTAACTCTTCATTTCATCCTAAAAGCACTCGCTAAGAATCTTCCTAGGCGAGGTGGGGCGTGAGTGTAATAAACTGAGGCAAAAATTGGAAATGATAATAGTTATTGTTTAGAAAAGGTTGAGGTGACGGGTAGCAAGGATGAGTATCTGGAAGTGAAATAATACTTATTTGTTATCATATTCGTGCTAAGTTTTTTCTGATGATATATCCGACTTATTCCTTAAGATATTTACCTAAGGATTTTTTCTTATTATTGGCTGCAAAAGGATATTTATTCAGTGGGGAATTAAAGTTGGGATGTTTATATTGCTTTTTCAAAATAATCACAATTAAAGCCATTATTGAATTCGCCGGTAATACGATTGCAATTTATGTACAAATTTTTTAGATTCAGCAAGGATGAGTGATTCATCATGATGATGAAGAAATTAAAGGGAGTTTTATTTTGGCGAATAAATCAGAGATACCTAAAGACAGTGGTGATTTACCTTCATTATCAGATGATTGTGACAGGTTGAGAAACCTTTCTGATGTCGGTGATTCATTTGGCTATGGCCGCACTCGCTTTTATCAATGGTGCCGAGGACGCGGTTTTCTTACCCTTATGAATGCACCTTCTACGGAGATGATTAACGCCGGTTATATGGTGACGACGCTGTCAGAAAACGGCTACTCGCGGGTCTATGTGACTGAGGATGGCTTTAACTATGTGGGCAGTGTATTTCGTGATGACATCAAAAAACGCATGGTTAAGTTTTAAGAAATCATAAAAATCTTACTCATTTCAATACGCTAACCACAGAATCTTCTTATGGTGGTCGGTTGCCTTGCCTGACAGGCAAGGCGGTCGGCACCGAGGTATTGTTACCTCCCAGAATTTCTCCAGTTCACTGGAAGTTATCCTAATTTTTCATTGATGATGTCCCGATGCTACAGTCAGTGGCAGTTCTCTTGCTAGTATGAGGATGGGTTTATTTCAGGAGTTCAGGATGAAGCATTACGCTGCGTTATTCGTTACCACCGTGCTGTTGTCTGGCTGTGCCACTCAGGCGGTTCCCTTACAGCAGGCTGAATCACCGCCTCCCAGCCGGTTGATGCTGTATCAGAATGTCCCGCAAACGCCTTTTGCCACGGTAGTGGTAGTGCGCGACAGTGGGATGCTGGCAGGAAGTTGCCGGACCGGGGTTTATATCAACGGAGAATTTGCCGCATCGCTGGCATCCAAAGAAAAGGCCGAGTTCCGGGTGCCGGTAGGCAATAATGAAATTAGCATTGGGCAGGATATGATCGAAAATAGCCTGTGCATCTGGCGTGATACCAGCGGGCGCTTGCCAATGACGCTGCGCGCCGGTGAGAGTCGCTATTTCCGCATTGCGGGTGATATGCAGCGCGGCTTTGTGTTGCAGGCCGGTAAGCCGTAATTCAGGCGGGGCGCAATCAACGCCCTTGCCACCATCCCCATAGCGTAATCAAGAGCCACGCCGCGGCAATCCAGCACAGCACTGCGGCCGCCAACGCCCAGGACAATCTCATGCTGTTGATAAAGAAATACAGCGAGATCAGATACACCAGGTAAGGCAAAACGGCCCACATACCGAAAATCAGCGTGGTTCTCAGTGCCTCTATTGAACGTTCGCTGCCGACAATGTAATGGGCGATCAGGGCAAACGTCGGGAACAGAGGGACCAGGCCGGCGATATAGTAACTGCGGCTTTTGGCAAGCAGACCGATTAATATCACCACGAACGCGCCGATCAGTGCTTTAACGAGGATGCCCATAGTGCTCTCTGGCGTAAATAAAAATACATTGCCTGAAATAACCAGTGGGTTCAATGACTCGGGAGGGACTGCTGAGGAAACGGGCCCGCAATGACGGCAGGCCGGAAGGGCGACAGATTATTGACGGTAAGCGTGCTTAATCTGTTGGATGCTGTTTTTAAAGATTTCGGCCTGGGCCGGATCTTCAATCTGTGCGATAAAGCGTTCCATGTTGATAATGACTTTCCCGGCATCGGCCTGACCGATCGATTTCAGGATCAGCGTCAGTGTGGCTTTAAGGCAGGCAACTTCTGTCGCCAGCGTTTCCGGGTTTGCAGACGTAGTGAAATCAACGTTGCTCATTTTCTCTCCTGATTTTTGAGGCCGAAGCCTGAAGCAATGTACATTTTTATGCGCACCCACACCGATGTCATTCACTCGGACCTGCAGATGCGTATTTAACTGGGCGCGGAGTATAGCATAGCATCCAGGTATCCATCTGCACTGATAGCGCTGGATCGGGGACCGTGGTGGTTAACCTGGTATCTATCCGGGATTTAACCGATTTCACATTATAGTGCATACTCACTATTGATTAATTAATCAGCTTGCCAAACAATACCGCCAGGTTATTTTTTCTGTGTTAATAAGTATTTGTCCGCCTGTTTATTGTTTACTTGTTCCGATTATTTAAATGATCAACATTAGCCCCTTGCCTGACGTGCCCGGACGCGGGGTGAATAATTTCTTTTGCAATGGTTTTAGCCCTGTGAGATAAAGGCAAAGTTACCATATTGTTTTGTTTCAATGGATTACAATCACATTGAGTGGCATTACTATTATTTGTGTTGCGATTGCTTACACTGATTTTACCTGCGGTTTAGGGTAGACGCACTATCATAAGGTCAGGACTGCACATGGTAATATTTCCATCGTCGGCTTTTCCTCTGCAATCCATGGTTTTATCGGGCTGCATTGGGCGGCTAAAATTCAAAAATCAGGCCCATTCCGCAAAGTTAATCGGGAGTAAGTATTAATCTGTGTTCATTCTTGTCTGAAAAACAAGTAATATCTCAGGCTATAACAGAGGCTGATTGCGTTACTCCCTTCTTTTTGGAGATTTTTCCTTGATTAGCGTTCTTCTTGTTGATGACCACGAACTGGTGCGCGCAGGGATACGACGCATTCTTGAAGATATCAAAGGTATAAAAGTTGTCGGGGAGGCCCAGTGCGGTGAAGACGCCGTGAAATGGTGCCGTGGCAATGCTGTAGATATCGTTCTTATGGATATGAACATGCCGGGTATTGGCGGGCTGGAAGCCACGCGCAAGATTGTGCGTTATGCGCCCGACGTGAAAGTTATCATGCTGACTATTCATACCGAGAACCCATTGCCTGCCAAAGTGATGCAGGCTGGGGCCGCGGGCTACCTGAGTAAGGGCGCTGCACCACAGGATGTGGTCAATGCCATTCGTGCGGTACAGGCCGGACAGCGCTATATCGCGTCCGATATTGCCCAGCAAATGGCGTTGAGCCAGCTGGAGCCGCAGACGGAAACGCCGTTTAGCTGCCTTTCTGAGCGCGAGCTGCAGATTATGCTGATGATCACCAAAGGTAAAAAGGTTAACGAGATCTCGGAACAACTGAGTCTCAGCCCTAAAACGGTGAACAGTTATCGCTACCGTATGTTCAGCAAGCTGAATATCAGCGGTGATGTTGAATTGACCCACCTGGCTATCCGACACGGATTGTTCAATGCGGAGACGTTGTTAAGCAGTGAGTGACCGTTTTGATGCCAAAGCATTTCTAAGCACCGTAACCAGCCAGCCTGGCGTCTACAGAATGTACGACGCTACTGGCACGGTTATCTACGTCGGTAAAGCCAAAGATCTGAAAAAACGCCTCGCCAGCTATTTCCGCCAGCAGGTGGGTAGCCGTAAAACCGAGACGTTGGTTAAAAATATCGCACAAATAGACGTAACTGTTACGCATACCGAAACAGAGGCGCTATTACTGGAACATAACTACATAAAGTTATACCAGCCGCGATACAATGTTCTTTTGCGAGACGATAAATCTTATCCGCTGATTTTCCTCAGTGCGGACAGCCACCCACGGCTGGCCGTACATCGTGGTGCCAAACACGCCAAGGGGGAGTATTTCGGCCCATTCCCCAATTCCTATGCCGTGCGTGAGACGCTGGCGCTGCTGCAGAAACTGTTCCCGATACGTCAGTGTGAGAACAGCGTGTATCGCAACCGCTCGCGCCCCTGTTTGCAATACCAGATCGGTCGTTGCCTGGGGCCCTGTGTCGCCGGGTTGGTGAGTGAAGATGAGTATCGCCAGCAGGTGGATTATGTGCGCCTGTTTCTGTCCGGCAAGGATCAACAGGTGCTGCATCAGTTGATTGAACGGATGGAAAACGCCAGCAAGACATTGAACTTTGAAGAGGCCGCGCGGATACGCGATCAGATCCAGGCAGTACGCAGAGTGACGGAGCGTCAGTTCGTGTCCGGTAACAGCGACGATCTGGATGTGATCGGTGTGGCATTCGAGTCTGGTATGGCCTGCCTGCACGTATTGTTTATTCGCCAGGGTAAAGTGTTGGGCAGCCGCAGTTACTTCCCCAAAGTGCCGGGCGGCACCGAAATGAGCGAAGTGGTACAGACATTTGTCGGTCAGTTCTATCTACAGGGCAGCCAGATGCGTACCTTGCCGGCAGAAATCCTGTTGGATTTCACCTTGCCGGAGAAAGACCTGTTGGCCGAGTCGCTCTCTGAACTGGCCGGTCGTAAAATCCAGATCCAGAGCAAACCGCGAGGGGATCGCGCACGCTACCTTAAACTGGCGCGTACCAATGCAGCGACTGCCTTGACCACCAAGCTTTCCCAGCAGTCGACCATTCATCAGCGGTTAGCGGAATTGACGAAGGTACTGAATCTTTCCGAGATTAACCGCATGGAGTGTTTCGACATCAGCCATACCATGGGGGAGCAAACCGTCGCTTCTTGCGTGGTGTTTGACGCGAATGGGCCGCTGCGTTCTGAATATCGGCGCTATAATATCACCGGTATTACACCGGGGGATGACTATGCGGCGATGGCGCAAGTGTTGAAACGCCGCTATGGTAAGGCTCTGGAAGAGAAAAAAATCCCTGACGTTATCTTTATTGATGGTGGTAAAGGGCAGCTAGGTATGGCGATTGATGTGTTTAATTCGCTGAACGTGAGCTGGGATAAAAACAAACCTTTGCTGATTGGTATCGCCAAAGGCGCTGACCGCAAAGCCGGGTTGGAGACGTTGTTCTTTGTGCCGGAAGGTGAGGGCATTGCCCTGCCGTCGGATTCACCGGCGCTGCATCTGATCCAGCATATCCGCGATGATTCACATAACCACGCGATCACCGGGCACCGTCAGAGAAGGGCAAAAGTAAGAAATACCAGCGCGTTGGAACTGATCGACGGCGTTGGACCAAAACGGCGACAGGTGCTGTTGAAGTATATGGGCGGACTTCAACCATTATTGAACGCCAGCGTTGAGGAAATTGCAAAAGTGCCGGGTATTTCACAAGCATTGGCAGAAAAGATCTACAATGCATTGAAACACTGAGGGCAATGTAGCAACATACTCTTAATTCCCACTCCAGCCAGATAGTTACCGTAGCATTATGCAATTGAATATACCGACTTGGCTTACTCTGTTTCGCGTAGTTCTGATCCCATTCTTTGTTCTGGCATTTTATCTGCCGTTCACCTGGGCTCCGATGGTTTGCGCCGTCATCTTTGTGTTTGCTGCCATAACCGACTGGTTTGATGGTTTCCTCGCCCGTCGCTGGAAGCAAACTACCCGTTTTGGGGCGTTCCTCGACCCGGTGGCGGACAAGGTGATGGTGGCTGTGGCGCTGGTACTGGTGGCAGAACACTACCATGTCTGGTGGATTACCCTGCCTGCGGCGACCATGATTGCCCGTGAAATTATCATCTCGTCACTGCGTGAGTGGATGGCGGAGATCGGTAAGCGCAGCAGCGTGGCGGTGTCCTGGATTGGTAAAGTGAAAACCATGGCGCAAATGATGTCGCTGGTCGGGTTGCTGTGGCGCCCGGACCGGACCGTTGAGTATGTGTCCTTTGGTTTGTTGTACATCGCGGCGGTGCTGACTTTCTGGTCAATGTTCCAATATTTGAACGCTGCCCGCAAAGATTTGCTGGAACCCTGATCAAAGCGCTGCAAAAATCGTCAAACAAACGTAATGAGCCAACAATTTTATTGACTCATTACGTCAGGTAAGTAGAATGCATCGCATCAGACGGCAGCAGTGATTTGCCGAAAGATAGCAAAAAAATCAGTAAGTTCTGATTAATGCGGGAATAGCTCAGTTGGTAGAGCACGACCTTGCCAAGGTCGGGGTCGCGAGTTCGAGTCTCGTTTCCCGCTCCAAATTTAATAAAGCTGGTGTTTTACGAGCTTTAGCCTGTAAAAGGCAAATAGAATTTAGGCGCGTTAACAAAGCGGTTATGTAGCGGATTGCAAATCCGTCTAGTCCGGTTCGACTCCGGAACGCGCCTCCAATTTTCCCGAGCCCGGGTGGTGAAATCGGTAGACACAAGGGATTTAAAATCCCTCGGCTTATGGCTGTGCGGGTTCAAGTCCCGCCCCGGGTACCAGGAAAATAAATTCAAGAATAACAAGCAATAAGTAGTAATGTCGTGACCGCCGGAAGGCGGTTTTTTTGTGCCTGAAAAACGTCAAGTGGCAGCAAAATGGCAGCACGATGGCAGCAAATATTTTCATCCCTCCCCGGTTAACATCTAACTATGCGCCATTGACTTACACCGCGCTGGTGATAATATGTGTTTACGGTATACGCCACTGACGCATATAAGATGATATTTATAGAAACCCCGATTTTTACAGAGGATGTTCTGACGCTACTCAGTGATGAAGAGTATCGAGAGTTTCAGCTTCATCTTGCCGAGAACCCAACCGCAGGCGATGTGATCAAAGAAACCGGCGGATTACGCAAGGTTCGTTGGGCTAGCGGTGGCAAAGGGAAGCGTGGCGGTGTGCGGGTCATTTATTATTATAAGTTGTCCGAATCTCAGATCCGTCTGTTGTTGATCTACAAAAAGGGCATTAAAGATGATTTGTCTGCGGATGAAAAACGCGCCCTTCGCGCATTGAATGAGAGGTGGTAACTATGGACGTTAAACTGTTCGATCGCTTGAAAGAAAGCATGACGCAAATGAATGAAATCCTTGATGGGGAGCGCGTGCCTTCCCGTGAATTTAATGTCAGCGCCGTCCAAGTAAAAAATATCCGCCAGGCTACCGGTTTATCCCAGCCTGTTTTTGCCGCGCTGATTTCTGTCAGCGTGGGTACGCTTAAAAATTGGGAGCAGGGCAGACGGGAACCTACCGGCCCGGCCAAAGCATTGCTGCGTGCGATTGAGCGAGATCCGCAGCATGTCCTGCCTGCACTTTCTATTAAGTGACTTTATTTATCACACATTAACGCCCGCATTTGCGGGCGTTTTTGTTTGAGGCATTTAACCAAATACTAATGCAGTTTGGCCGCTGCTTTGTGGGTGAGGTTGGACGGGATCCACTGTTTGCGGTTGGGAAATCATGCGGGTAAAAGTTTCATGACTTACGAATGTGCCCCCACAATTGATGTTGGTGCACTGGTTGTAACGTTCTTTGGTGGTTGAGGTGATATAGCTTGATGATCGGGTGTGTGCGGCCTGGCCGCAAAGCGGGCAATGCATCATGGCGGGATTCTCCGAGATGCCCTGACTATGGTCAGTATTGCTAATAATTATGCACAATTATTGCTGTTTTGCATCACTCCATTTCCAGATCATCAATCTTGACCTCCAAATCGAGAGCGGTTGTAAATCCGCTGTTGTTCAGCGCATGAGTAACCTTAACCAACGTCCAATTGGCCTCATCAATCTCTTTTTTAAAACCTGAAACAGTGACCGGTGCTTCCGGGTAAATGTCTGCACGTCCACGCGCAAGCTGAATAGAGAAGGTCGCAACACCACGCTGAATACGTTCCCAGTTGGCCTTTGCCGCGCGCTGTGCATTATATTTTGATGCGTAGGTGTGACGCAGTACCAACACATTTTCATCACTGCCGATCAGGTATTCCCCCTGTTTTTCATCAATAACAGCCGGTTTTTTTACGCGACGGCGTTTAACCTTCACCTGTTCGCTTTTCGCTGTGCGGGTATTCAGCCAGTTGGCCACAACGCCGGTATAAGCTCCCCGATCGGTTAGCGTGAATTGATGGCTATCACCTGACTGACGATTAATGATGATTGCCGGGATCGGTTTCCCCCCGGCGGTCATGTTTTGCCCCTGCTTAAAAAACAGCAGATTGCCGTTTTTTATGGCGGCCACAGCGCCATTCTCTTTTGCCAGTCGGGTGATAAAACTCCCGTCTGACTCGGTAGTTTGGTCGATATGTCCGATCTGAATGTCTGCCACATTCTTATTGATGACCGCCGCCAGCTTGTTGCGGCCTGCAATGGTTCGGACAATGTCCCCTATAGTTTTTTTATGATAAGAGGCATCGCGCTGCACGTTCAATGTTTGCCGAAAATCGGCACTGCGGGCTGTTATGGTCAATACGTCAGGTGCGCCAGCATGGCCGATTTCATCAACGACAAACGTCCCTTTATCGATCACCCCGGTATCTTTCCAGCCAAGTGCAACAGCCAGACTGACACCACGGCGGGGCAGCTTCAAATTGCCTTCGCTATCGTCAAGCTCAATATTGATCTGGTCAGCCTCAAAGCCCCGGTTATCCGTTAGCGTCAGGTTGATTAATTTTTCTTTCACCTCCCCGGAGATATCAACGCCCTCAATGCTAAGCGAGTATGCCGGGGTATTGTCGCCGCCGAGTTTGTCTAACGTATCGATCAGGCTCATGACAGGTACCCGCCGACGGTATCGGAAACCTGCTCGGCCAGGTCTTCAAATTGCTGAGACAAATCGCCGAACATGTCTTTTAGTCCTTCATCAGTTCGCTTGAGCGTGATAGTGAACTCAATACGACGGGCGGAGCCATCCGCAAAGAATACAGTTTTGGTGCGGCTCAGGCTCTCGATCACAAACATGCCATGTATTGCACCGCTCCCCTCAATCAATGACCAGGCCTTGCCGGTTTCCGCCATTAATTGGATAGCCATCAGGGAAACCCGGCCCCCGGTTAATGCCGGCAGCAAAACGCCGCTCAGTGTGATGGTTTCATCATCCGGCCCCAAAAACTGGCTTTGTGGACGAAGCCCGACGCGGCTATTGGTCGGATGCCGCCAGGCCATCTGGTGCTGAAACTCCTGGTATGGAACGGTTTGTAGCATGAACACAAACATGCCTAATGCCATCATCATAATGATCGTCCTCACTCGATATCATTAAAACTGCTGTTCGCTCTGGATCTTGCCTGCCGTTCTCGTGCATCCAATTGCCGAGCGACTTCCCGCGCAATGTCCTGCGGGGTGTGGTGGGCCTGAGCGATAATCTGAATAGGGGCGTGAATGTCGATGTAGGTATCACCGCCCTGGTGATGCGATGAAGTTGCCCCGCGCGGGTATTGGCTCCCCGGTAGGCTGTAGGGATGCAAGGGGGCGTCCGCAGCGGTGGCAGGGCCACCCATAAATAACGCGGCAACTGCCGCCATGGCGGCGGTATTCTTGCGACTGGTGACATTCGCCGGCCCGTTGACAATTTCCGGGCCATACTCACCCACCACGCCAAATTTCCCCAGAGGGATCCTGCCGCCGTTATCGTGCTCACCGGTATACCTATTGCGTATTGCTGCCGCTGAATTGCCTTGTGGGCCTGGCGTCATGACCACACCGGCCCGGCGGGCAGCATCGGCAACGCCGGGGTTTGTCTGTGCTAATAGGCGGGTTTTATCCGATTTGGTTTTAACTTCATCCAGCTTGTCTAAAACCCACTTAATTGAATCTGTGAGTAATTTTAGTGGTGTAAGCGCTAATTCAATGCCTGATGCCAGAAACTCGCCGAACTTTTTCCCCGCCGATGCGGCACTGTTCAGGTTGTCTTTTGTCGACTTCACCGGGGTTAGCAGATCGGTAAACCAGCCCCACAGGGCCTTAATCTTGTCGCCAATCCAGGTGAATACCGGCATCAGTGGCGCAAAGGCGTCTTTGATGGGGGCCGCCGCCGCTTTGAAACCGTCAACCACGCCGCCCAGGAATGCTTTGATCGGATTCCAATATTTATAAATCAACAGGCCCGCGCCGACGATGGCAGCAGCAATTAACCCAAGTGGGCTAACCAAAATACCGAACATGCTCCCCAGACCGCCCAGGGCAAAACGCAGGAACCGTAACGGGGATGTTGCCAGCCAGGTAAACACGCGGCCAATCCCCTTAATTCCTTTGGTTGCAGTTTGTAGCGGTGATGATGCGAAAGACGCGACGGCGCGCCCGGCGCTGCCAAGGTGCTGTTTAGAAAATGTCAGTGCATTCTTTCCCGCTTCCAGCAGTGAACGGCTGAAACTACCAACCTGTTTTGTGGTGATCGGGGTGGTGCTGGCAAATTTCAGCATGCTGAGTGACAGGTTGGGCAGCAGGCGGATCCCCAACATGCGTGTGCTGAATCGGAGTAGGGCGAACGGCCCCAACAGACCGACAACGGCGATGGCCAACGTACCGAAAACGGTGGTTGAAATGGCGGCCGCTGCGCCAAGCTTTACGAGGGCGGCGCTGATTTTTGGATGTGCTTTCAGGAACTCAGCAACGCCATGTAAAAAGTTGCTGATGCCTTTTGCTGTTTTGCGCAGCCAGGCGTCATTTTTTTCAAATAATTCAACGCTGATATTTTCCAGAGCGGCATGTAACATCGTCATGTCGCCTTTCATGTTATCCAGCATGGTATTGGAAACCCGCCGGGCCTCCCCGTCGTACTCACCTGGCGCGCCGCGCATCTGTTGCAGCTTGCCGTCTGACACTGCCCGCATCAGCTCACCAAATCCGGTGACGGCATACATGCCGGCAATGTCTTTAAAAATCTTGCCGCGATCGACGTTCCCCATTTTTGACGTTTTTTTGTCGATATCTTTTAGAATATCGACCAAATCACGCATGTTGCCGTCTCTATCTTTGGTTGTTACGCCCAGCTTTTTAACCGTGGGGCTGTTACCGATACGGCTTAGAATGGCACGCATCGCTGTACCCGCCTGGCTCCCCTGAATGCCGGCATTACCCATAATGGCCGTGGCAGCGGATACGGTTTCCAGGCTTTGCCCGTACTCACGCCCCACACTGGCGGAATATTTCAGTGATTCGCCCAGCATGGGAATATCAACGTTGTTACGGGTAAACAGGGCGGTTAGCACGTCGGCCACCCTGTCCATTTTTTCCGCAGGGATCCCCATGGCGGTTTGGATGTTTGACGCAATATCGGCGGTGGTGCCAAGGTCAATGTCACCGGCAGCGGCCAGATTCAACATCCCCGGCATCGCTTTTAAAACTTGCTGGGGTGAATAGCCTGTTCTGCCAAGGAAATATTGCCCCTCGGCAACCTGGAGATCGGTGAATTTTGACGATAGCGGCAAGGTTCGCGCCTGGTGCCTTAATGACTGCATTTGCGGATCGGCTTTGGTTGGGATGCGCGTCACTGCCTGGGTTTTACTCATCATCGCATCGAAGTCATAGCCCACATGCAGGGCGTCAACCAGTCCCCGGCCCATGGCGCGCCCGGTGGCCATTGATGTATAGCCCACCCCGGCGGCCATCACTTTGCGCTGATTGCTTTCATCAAACTGGTGGCGCGCGGCATTCAGCCGCTTTTGCTGCTGGGCCTGCTGGTCTAATCGTTTCTGCTGTGCGGCTAATGCACCCGTCACCCCGGTGATGTTTGACCGCAGAGAACGCTGAGCCTCACCCAATCGATTTGTTGCCACGCCGCTGTTTTGCAGGGCGGTACGCTGGTTTTGCAGTGAAAGCCGTAAATCCGCGAATTTCTGTTGAAGCTTGGCCGCTTCTTCCCTCGCTTTCTGAAATTGGCGGGCCTGCTTGGCGGTCGGGCCGTCAGTGGATTTCAATGCAATGGCCAGATCGCGCGCTTTATCGCGGGCCGTGTTCAACGCCTGCGCGGCGGCGGCAACCTGGTTTTTTGTCTTGCGGAAACCGTCAATTTTCCCGGCTTGAGTATCAAGCTGTTTTAACTGGTCTTTTGTGGCTTTAACCGACGCGGCCAGCGCTTTATTGCTGGCCTGCATGGATTTAAACGGGCGGGTGATTTTATCGACCGCACTCAGTAAAACCTGCAATCGGAGGTTTTTGTCACTCATCACTTGCCCCGCTGCGGATAATGGCTCTGTGCCGCCATTCCAACAGCTCGGCCAGCGGCATCAGGTCGGTAACGGTTGGCGGCCAGTGGAAAACGGCGGCAATGTCCGCCGTCAGGTCTTCGACGGTTAGCTGTTGAGGAAATCGGATCTGACCGAACTCGGTAAGAAAAAAAGTGCCAACGCTTGGGACAACTGATACAGGTCTGCCGGATCCAGGCTGGAGACTTCGTTAGCCGTCAGGGCCGGGGAAGTGATACGCGGTAACACGGTGATCAGTGAATTGACATCAGTATCAATCAAAGCCTGCAAACGGGTACCACGCAATGCGCCAGCATTTGGCTTGTTGACGGTCACTTCGGTGATCTGCGTGGTGCCGCGCAGGACTGGGACGTCCAGGATCACCGGTTTGTTCAACAATTCGGTAACGGCATTGCCCTGGCCATCATCAATTTCAGTGTTTACAGTTTTGTCGCTTTTCATTGTTTAACCTTCATTTTGTCTGGTTTACCGGCCCCAGACCGGGGCCACGGAAACACCTGTGCAAGTGGGCAGAACGGTTACAGGCCGATAGCGCGGCGATGTTCTGCCAGCCGATCGACGCCATCCACGATTTCGATCATGTTCACCACGTCGATTTCAAGCAAGACAGCGCCGTCCATCGTCAGCTTGTAATAGGTATTCTTGGCGCTGAGTTTGGTTTGTGTGTTGTCACCCTGCTTGTAGTTGCCAAAATCAAACTCAGAAAAACGACCGCGCATGACCACTTCCACGGCGACAATTTCGCCGGTGTCATCGCGCTGGAAAGAACCAACAAAACGCAGCAGTACGCCATCAACCTTGGCGATCCCCCATTGCTTATAAAGCTGAGCCTCAATGCCGCCAAGGGTGATTTCTGCGTCCAGCGCGCCATCATCGATCCCCAGATCAACGCCGGCACTGCCGTTCATGCCGCCACCGCGATACTGTTCAAGCTTTCGCGTCAGTTTCGGCAGGGTGATTTCTTCAACTACGCCTTGATAGTTGTTGGCGTCGTTGAATAAGTTCAGGAATTTCAGTTTGCGTGGTAAGGCCATCGCGTCCCCCTTAGCTGTTCACGTTCTGAGTGAAATTCATCAGATACTGGTCGGTGATACGCTGGCGCAGCAGCAGATTTTCCAGCGGCGGCACGGGCGTGTAGTTGTAGTCCAGGATCAGCTTGCCCGCCTTCAACGTGTCTTTATCGTTGGCCGCATCATCCATCCAGCAATCGCCGTCGATAATGTAGCCGCCGGATTTCAGCTCACGGAATTTGGCCTTGATACCTTCGATAATGTCTTTGGCCAGGGAAGGGTGCATCGGCTGATCAACGGCCCACATTTGCGCTTCGGCCATGGTGTCAGCCAACACCTGCGCGGTGCGGGTGTAGTTCTCAAACTGGAACAGCGGATCATCTGAGCAGGTGCGGGAACCCCAGAAACGGAATCCATCTTTGCGGATCAACGTGGTGACGTCGTTTTGGTTCAGCAGATTGGCGTCGGTGGCCGTATCCTGCAAATCCCAATACACGTCAGCACTGATGCCGGTCACGCCGTTGACGCCCACGTTTGACAGGGTTTTGTGCCAACCGGTTTGCTCATCAATCTTGGCGCGTAGCCCCAACGCGCGGGCCGTTGCGTAGGCGGTTGCTGATGCGTTGGTCACGTTATCCCAGCTCAGGAAGTCTGGCCAAATCAGCATGGCTTCACGCTGGCTGAAATTTTTACGGTAGTCGATGGATTCGGCCACGGTTTTACAGCCGTAGGCACTCAGGTACGCGAAACCGCGCAGACTTTGCGCGATAGCCAGTAATTCGGAGGCTACGGCCTCATTATCATGACCAGGCACACCCAAAATGCGGGGTTTTACGCCAAGCTGGCTTTGCGCGGCCAACAAGGCTTTCATGCCGGTTTTTTTGCCTTCGGTGGTCACGCCGCCGATGATGTTGGTAGTGGTTTCCGCTTCGGTTTCACCCTGGGCGACACGCACAACGATGGTAACGGGCTTTGTCTGATCGCCGATGGCGTCGAGTGAACGGGCCAGGGTGCCTGATTCTCCGGCTTTACCGCTGGCGGTCAATACGTCGGTGAGTAATACGGGCGTGTTTAACGGGAAGGTTTTCGCGTCGGCGTCATCACCGGTACAGACCAGCCCAACAATAGCCGTGCTGACGGTGGTGATGGTGCGGGTGCCTTCGTTGATTTCCTGCACGCGCACGCCGTGGTGGTAGTCTTGAGCCATTAGGTGGATCTCCTGTAACGGTGTTCCCCTATGGTGTCTGCGGCTGGCGGGTAATGCATGTAGTGGGCTTTGTGTGAGGGATGGCACAAGGTGCGTGCTGGGCGCTTAAGTGGCAAGAATACCTAACAATGACTGCGTTTAACTAAAAATGAAAGCCCCAGACGGGGCTTATGCTACACGGTGCCACAGCATTTGCAGCTTGTGCTTTTCGACGATGGTGATCGCCTGGCCTTGGCCCAAATTATCAGTTTTGCCTTGCAGCGCGTGGTTGTGGGTTGGGATGACGAACGTGTGAACGTGGTCGTTTGCCCGTGATGTTTTGTTGCGGGTGCGATGGCTATCATTATCCGAACCCACAATGTAGTCGCCGTCCCATGCTTCTCCTGGTGCGCCCATCCCCCCGTCATGATCGTGTGCCCCGCCTGGTTCTGTACGCATGACGCCAAAGTCCATTTCATCTGTGAAGCCCTCCACCCCCAGGCTTTCCGCCGGCAGATTGTTCCGCCCGATGCTCACAGTGTCGCTGCCACCTTGCGTTCCCACGTCAGAACCGTCCGCCTTCGCCGTTCTGATCGTCAGGTGTTCGCCGGCATACTCCCATGTTGACCACGGCCAGTGCTCGTTAGGATTCACATTTTGGTTGAACAGGCGTGATGTTCCGACAGGGTTGTCCTGCTCCCAGCCGTCGCGGATTGCATTTTTTACTGCGGCGGCGATCGCCTTGTTTACGCTTTCTCCCAGCTCGCCGATCGCTTCGTCCGTGTAGTCCTTGGCCGCGTCTTCCGCGCTCTTGATGTCCTCGGCGGTTGCCAGGATAACAGACGGATCGGCAATCAGCTCCACGTCGGCCGTGCTGCTAACCTTCAACTGCATCCTGATGATCTGGAAGCGGCCGGAGCCTTCAGTCAGGAGTGGCTTATAGGTTTCCGGCATGTTGCCGACGGCGATGCATTCGCCATCGTCGGCGTAAAGCGCCAGCTCGCGCAGCCAAAAACCACCGATCTGCGGCGGCATGATCATTTCGGCTTCGATGACGCTGGCATTGTTGTCGGCAATGACCAGCTTGTTCAGTTTTCCGCGGTAGACTTCATTAATTAATTCTGCCCAATCAGGGCTTGGATTTGGCAAACTGCCGTCGCCATCCCCGACGGCCATGTGAGAGATCTCTACGGGATGACCCGTTATGGCCGCCTGAACTATTTTTTCATTACCTTTATTTGTCGTGATGACATAGAACGCATTGTCGGCCATGTTTAGCCCTCTCGTGATGCCATTACGTCAATGCCAGTTTTAATCACGGCCTTGCGCTGTTCTGGCGTCCAGTAGCCGTCATAAACCGCGACAAACCCCACTGAGCCATCGCATGTGCCGTTGGTTGCTGACTTGCCCAGCAGCAGCGGGCTGGCCCACTGCCCGACGTTGATAGGGCTGGAAAAGTCCTTGGTGATGATTTCGCCCAGTTGGTTCTCACCACGGATAACCGTTGGCGACAGCGTGAAACACAAAATATTCCACTCACCCGCGACGAACGTCGGGAACTGCACCACTTCGTTAGCCCCTGACGGGTAGGTCAGATTCAGGCGCAGCTTTTGGGTGGCACTCGAAAAGTCCACCGCAAACCCGCTCGATGTGCTGCTGTTGATGGTGCGCGAGTCGAGGAAGGTGTTATAGGCATCTGTACCGTTCACCTTCACCGCGCACAGCACCGAAATGCTTTCTTTATTGGCGATAAAGTCGGTGGTTGAGCCGCCGTTATCGCGGTTGAAGTCCAGCCCATAGGGCTTGATGATGCCGCCCGCTTTTGTGACCTTGTGGCCGTTGCCGCTGTTGTCCAGCGGATTCAGCAAGTCAAACGACACCAGCGCCGGCAGCGGGTTTTCGCTGACAAGGCGGGAGTTGACCACAACAAATTCATGATCCCAATTGTCCACCGGGATGTAGGAGTTACAAAAAATGCGCACGCCGCTCATAGTGTTGGCCTCAGATGAATACAGATGAAGGAATGTTCGGGGCTTTTTCGGCATCGCCCCGGTTTTCGTTTGCGGCCCCGCGCAGGGTGCCGGAATAGACTGCCGCACCGGCGGGGTTCAGCCAGGTACTGCCGATGGCGATGCTGTTGGTGCTGTCAAAGGCCGTGCTGCCGTTGGCATCGGGGATAAGCTGAATATCGGCGCCGTTGATGCGCACCCGGCTTTGCGCGTTACCGTTTTGCAGGCGCGCCACACAACCGCCGTGAATATCTACCACGGCCAGGGTGCCGGTAATATCAATCATGGCGGGGGCGCAGTTATCCATGACAATTCGCGGTATCCACGAATAGTCCGAGTCCAGGTATTCCGCCGTCCACCAGGATACCGTCCCCGCCATCGTGATGGTGTTGTTGCTGCTGCCGTCGCTGACCGGGTTGTTGACCACGCTGCGAATATCACGCAGCACCACATCGGCGTTGGTGCCGTCAGCGCGCTTCTTTACTCGCGAACCCACGGTGTTTTTGTGCATGTCGTTACTGGTCATCAGCCCGCACATCCAGGCATTTTTATCGACCGGCACGTTGATGGCGGTCATGCCCTCCACCCGAATAAACTCAGGCAGCAGCGTTTTATAACCGGTCACCGTGTGGTCGGTCTTTTCGCTGCGCACGGTGCGAACGGCGGCAAAGACAAACCGGTTAGGGTCAGCCGCGAACGCCATCGAGCCTTGCAGGTCTGCTGTGACGTTGCGCAGGTCGATGCGGTTAGGTGTGCGGGTGTCATGGCGGGCGTTGGTGCCATCCACGCCGACCAGGCGCACTACTTCATAGGAGCGGACAGACGCGCCGAGGTTGCTCGGGTTGGTCACGTCAAACTTGATAGTCAGCCCGTCGATAGACAGTGAGCCGTAGCAATCGCTGGCATAATCACCGCGCAGCTCGACGAACCAGTTTTGCATCGGCTCGCCACGGCCAGCAGTATCACCGACGGGAACAATCACAGAGATATTACGGAAATCCCAGGTGCCGCCGCCCTGCATGTTGATACCCAACCCCTTAAACTCCAGGTCGCGGCCGCTGATGTCGTAACCAAAGGTGTGCCAGTCGATGCGGTTGAACACGCAGCGTTCAAAGTGCATCTTTTTGGTGCCGTGGTGGCCGTTCACGCCCCAGCCGTACATGCCGGTGAAATCGTGCATGTACATGTTGATGCAGTCGCGATACGAGACCACATACGCCCCGGAGTAGCCAAACGACGCATCACACTGGCCGCCTTTAAACTCCACATCAAAGGTCTCATGGGCGGAAATCTTCACCCAGGCGGCTGCCTCGCCGTAAGCGTCGGTGCGCAACACCATTTTGCCGATGATGGTCTGGGGCCGGTACACCTCGATACTGACAAAACGGCGGCTGTTGCCGGATTCGTGGAAGAACGGCGGCTCGAACGTCAGGTACGAATCTTCCTTCTGTACGATTTTGGCGTAGGTCACCGTGCCCGCCGGAATGTCTTTCACCAGCATATCGGTCAGCGCCCCGTTCTTGCCGAGGCGGGCAAAGTCGCGATACAACACCTTGGCGCGCGGGTTGGTTGTGCTGCCGCTGCGGTAATACTCGACGGCACTGGACAAAATGAACAACTGCCCGCCGCGATAGCGGTACAAATCAGGCATTGGTAATTGGCCGCTACCGGCCTTCAGGTACGGTGCATAGGTGGTGTTGAGCAGGTTAATCTGCGCAGGCGTCAGCTCAATCACCGGTTTGCGTCCGCGAATAGTGAACATCCGCACCGGCTCCGGCGCATTGTCGTCAATGCCAGGTATAGGCCCCCAGCGATCTTGGTTCACGCCGGAAATGTCGGTTGTCACAATTGTGGCACCGGACAGGAAAGCATTCACCTTGACTTCAATTTCCGTGTCTTTCCACAGAAAACGGCCATCATCCTGACGCACGGGAATATTCAGCGCATTAGCAAAGGCAAAACAGGCTTTAATGGCTGCATCAGCCGGTATCTGGTCTGCTATCACCGCCGCTGCACCCGGATGGTCTCCCTGCTCTGCCAGGCTGGCGAAAGATCGGTACACCGATTCGGGGATGCGCGGTGCACCAAACATGTCGAACGAGACATAATCCGCGTTGCGCTTCCAGCGGCGGCCGAGGGCATCAACAAGACAGCCGCCCGCATCGTCGGGTGATGTAGTATCCCCGGCATCGACAACAAAGCGCCCGGCGATGCGGTTTCCCACCACGTCCTTGACCGTGGCCTCGCCGTCATACTGCCGGATGGCGTCATAGCTCACCGCCGTATCGCCGGGAATAATTTCGCCGGACTGGCCGCCACCGCCGGAACCGTCACCCCAGCCGACTTTCGTACCGTCGTCTTTGACCCCAGCAATGACCAGGCCATTCGCGGAATAAATCACAAACAGCCAGCCTGACGGCGCAAAATAGTCCACCGAACTGCCGGCGAAGTTTAACCCCGCGTTGCCCGTGACCAACTTGGCGACCATTTCGAATTCGATAGTGCCGTCATTATCACGAATGCGGAACGGTCGGATGCCGTTAGACGAAACGATATCAAAGAGCGAATCAGGCGAGTCTTGAAATGTATTTCGCATTTCGTTAATAACGCGTGAAACCAACTCACCGGAGAATAGCGTTTTCCCCGTAGCCTGGATAATCCCGCCATTATTAACACACTCGATAAACCAATAATCTGCATTGCCGGTTCTGACCGTAATCAATGCGCCTTCCGGTATTGCCCCTGCGTCAGCGGCGACTTGCGCCTGCTCAATTGACGGGTACGGATTTTCACCGAGGCGCAACCCTTCGACGGATCCCTTTAGGTATTGAGTGCGTGCGGCCAATTGTTTTGCCTGAATATTGGCTACACCAGATAGCCCGCCAGATACATCGTCGTTTCTCTGTATCTGGTAAATATTATCTGCCCACTCTTTGCCTTCTGTAATATTTGACATTTTAATCCCCGGAATAGTGGTAATCGCCGCTGAAACTTGCAACGCCGTTATATTTAACGCTGTCGTCCGGCTCGTAATCGGCAGGGTAGACAGTGACGATATCGCCGTCATGCACTGAGACGGCGGAATAGATAAAGCCGCTGACCTTCGTCGTGATACTTAATTGTGCAATGTGTCGGCTGACGGGTCTGGCATCACCGATAAGCCGTTCAAGCTCACGGACAATTTCCTCTGTGATCCCGACGTCGTTCACGTCGATAGTGAGACGGAACGTGCCGCGCGGGTCTGCGACCTGCCACCATTCCGCGATTGACATTGAATAGCCCATCGCCTCAATCACGCGCCGGATGGCGGCTATCGTTCCCTTGCGGCGATGGATATAAAAGGCGTCTTTGACCGCTTTGCGCTTTTCCGCTGGCGTCCATTTCTCATCCCAGCGATCGACCGAAAAGGCCCAGGCCAGATAGGGCAGGAACTTGACCGGGCACCGGTCTGGGTTCCACAGGTCACGCAAGGGGACGGCCAGATCACTGATGCCGGCGCAGGCTTCTGCCGCGCGTCGTTCAAGCGGGGAAGAACCGGACGGCAACAGGCTATTCATCGGAACCGCCAATCCTGATGCGATAATCGGTACAGTTGGCCGCCTGGGTGCGGTCTAACACCACGTCAGCCAGCGGTGCAGCCAGTTCAACGCGTTGTACGCCCTGCGTATGCAGTGCCGCATAGATGGCCGACAGGCGAATATCGCGGCCTAACCGGCGCTGCTCGTTGATGTAGCTTTTAAGGCGCAGTTCAGCATCGGCCATAATGGGTTCGATTGCCGGGCCGGGGTAGACGTACAGCGTGGCGTCGATCTGGTAATTGACGATTTGGGCAGATTGCACGGTCAGCCGGTCGGCTACCGGACGGACTGCCTCGTCATTCAACGCAGCGCTGACGGTGGCCAACAGTTCGGGGGATGCGGTGCCGTCACCGTCGCGAGACAATACGCTGATTGTGACTTCTGCCGGTGCCGGACTGATGGCGGAGGCATCCGCAACTTTGCCGTCCGCACTTTGTGCATGAAACTCATACGCCCCGGTCGGGCCGGCGACGCTCATCCCTTCAAAGGCCGCTGGGATGCGCTGGCGGTAATCGGCGTCCGACTCCTTCACTTCCTCAACCGGCGGGATAGCTTCGTCATCTGCCGGGACGATCGTTAATCTTGGCGTGTTGTTGTTTGCACCAAGCTGTTCAAGATCATTGCCGATGGCGTAGGCCACCATGACCGCCTGCGCAGCTTCGTTGACGCGCTGGCGCAATAACATCTCCCGATAAGCTGACTCTTGCAGGATTTTGACGATCGGCTCTGACTCAAAAGCCAGGGTACGGCGTACCGCCTCCCGTTCTTCTTCGGGATACAGGCTGATTAACCGCTCTTTTCGTTCGGAAAATAGCGTCTCAAAATCCAATGCCTCAATGACATTGGGACGGGGGAGTTGGCTCAAATCAATGGTGGCCATTATTGCCCCCTGACAGGTAATGAGAACTGGATACGCCCGGCGGTGTCCGTCCGGTTGCCGACCAAATCAACCACCATTTCCCCGTCAACGCTGGAAGCGAGATTGATCGCAGTGAGGGAAATGCGGGTTTCCCAGCGCAGAACTGCGCCATAAATGGCGGCCATCATTTGGAGGTTCAACGCGGGGTTTTGTGGCTGGTCAATCAGGGTCGATAGCTGCGAACCGTAGTCACGACGCATGACACGACTACCGACAGGTGTGATCAAAATATCGCTGACCGACTGGCGGATGTGTTCGATCTCGCTGATAGCCTGGCCATCGTTACGGTTCATGCCGAGATACATCATGATGCTGGCCCCCCGGTGTTACCGCCGCCGTTCTGCACGTTGCCGTGATAATGGATGTGGATGATCACGCCGTTGGAATTAAAGCTGCCGCCGGTGTGGGTGATATTTCCGTACATTTCGCCGCCGTATTTGAGCAACAGTGAGCCGGCAATCAATTTATTGGTGCATTCCACCACGGGCGCATCCAGGGTGATCATCTGTCTGGCCGTCACCATCACGACGTTGGCGGTGGCGCTGATTTTTTCAGATGCCTGAATATCGGCGTGCTTCATGCCTATTGCTGTCAGGGTGCCGTTATCAGGCTCGTACTCAATAACAGCGCCGTCGGGGAAATCCAGGCGAACAGCATCGGGTGACGCCGAGGCGGCGGGATACTGATCTGAAAATACGCCCGGCAGTACAAAACCGGTGGTCAAATCACCGAAGATGCTCAGCACGATCACCTGTTCACCAACCGACGGAGCAGACCAGAAGCGCACGCGACCGGCACGCAGCGTCAACCAGTTCAGCCAGTCGGTTTCATTTTTCCCGATCTTCACGCGGCAGAGGCCTTTGGCCGTGTCCACTTCGGAGACGGTGCCAATGCGCACAATGTTAGCCAGGAGGCGTTTTAGTTCGGCGATGGATGCTTTCATGCTGCCAGTGTGCCGCGTGCGGGCGCGTGGGGCATTTTGTGTGCTTTGTGCCAGCGATGGCACAAGGCGGTAGCGTGGTCAGTAAGGCGGGGTGATTATTTGGCGATGTGCGTTAACGCCAGATCCTTAATCCATTCAATATCGGCATCGGTGAAGCCCAGTAACTGCCGGCGTGCATAGCGCACGGTGGGGCCGTCTGGGCTGACTTTATCCCGCAGGCCATAATGGTGGACGACGGATAAATTGGTCACACCGGGGGCAAACGTTACGGCGGCTTCATCGGTATTGGATTCGGTTTTCATAAAACGTGCGGTGCGCAGCCGGGTAAACATCTTGCGGCGGATGCGCCCGTGTTTGTCCCGCCGTTTGTTTTTACGCGGTATGTACGGCGAACCGTCCGGGTTCTTCTGTTCCTGAATGTGTTTTTGCTGGCGCTGGCGCAGCTCTTTGGCCACCTGACGGGTAAATACCTGGCGGGACTGCGGGGAAAGCTGCTGGAGCAATACAGACAGCGTTTCGTCCAGCGCCTGGAAGTCGCTTAAGCTGCCCATGCTGCAACCTTGCGGCCTTCCATCCAGATCTCATAACTGCTGAGATCACTCGGCGGCGGTGCTGGCTCATCCACATGCCTGACGTTCAGCTTGCCATTGTCCTCGCTGACGATCACACGTTCGGTCAGTTTCAGATCAATGCTGATATCCCGCGCGGCATTATTCAGGAAATCGGCTTCAAAGGTGAAGCCATCGCCGCGTTTATCCGGGTTGGCCATGATGTCGGGCTGATGGGTACGCAACCAATGCAGGATGGGCACGATCAACAGATTGGCGTCATCGGCATAGCTGGTCACGATAAGGTTCAGCGTGTACTGATATTCAAAAGACAGCGACGGGGCCAGGGTGGAATAAATTACCCCTTTATCAATGAAAATGTGCAGGCAATCGGGATTTTGCTTCACATACTTTACGGAACCGCTCAGGGCTGCGCGAAGTGAGTCCGGTTTTAACATGATCGCTCCTACGGTTGCGCCAGGCAGACGTTGCGGATGTAATCTTGCAGGCCGGCTATTTGGCTGCTGGCGGTTTCGATTCGACTTCTGAGGGTGTAATAATCCCGCTGAGCGGCGTCAGTAAGTCGGGGGCCGTCTGCATCAGCCAGGCCGGCGGCGGTGGCGGTTGGGCATGTGGCGCTGAGCCGCAGCCGGCGACGACCATCGGCAACATCACGCTGCAAATCATCAATTTTACTTTTCGCATCGGTTAATTCCCGGCTTCGGTTTTCGTCTATGGCAGCAACAGCACGCTGCGTCTTGTTTTGCCAATTAATCTGGCGTGTCAGCTTACCGTTGGCATCCTGCAATGTGTCGCGAACCTGGCGCAGTCCCTGATTGCTGTAGAACAGAAAGGCCAGCAGGCAGATCAGGATCAGGACGACGACGGCAATCAGACGGGTCATTTTTGCCCCCAGGTGCAGACCTCATGCTCTATATCGCGGCGGTTCATCAGGCCTTTCCACGGTTTTCCGCCGGCGTAAATCCACTGGCGAAGGCCAGTACACGCGCCGGCTGCGTCGCCTGCGTTCAGCTTGCGCAGCAGGGAAGAATGCTCAAAAGCGTAAACACCCACGTTGTAGCTGAAACTGATCAGCGCGGCTTTTTGGTACTCCGTCGCCGGAACCTTTACCGACCGCTCAACCGAACGGGAAAAGGGGATCAGGTCTTTATCCAGCATGGACTTGCATTGCGCCAGGCTGTAGCGCTTGCCGGGGATAATGTCGGGGCCGGTGTGGCCGTAGCAGACTGTCAACACGCCGGCAACGTCGCGGTAAGGTTCCAGCCTGACGCCTTCCAGTTCGGGGATCATCAATGTGGCGATCGCCAGCGCGCCAGTACCGGCAGCGCCAAGTAAACTTTTCCGCAAGGTAGATGACATCGTCATTATTCGGTCTCCTTACGGAACAGACGGCGCTTTACCGGCGGTTCGGTGATGATCCCGGCGCTCACCCCTTTCTCATAGGCTTTGGTGCGACGCCAGTCAAAATAGGTCTGTGTGAGATAGGTGATCAGGCCCAGGATAAAACCGCCGATCACTGCAACCTGATTCCAGTCCACATGGCGGAACCAGTCGACAAGGCCGCCGGTGCAGAGTCCGCCGGCAATGCAGTAGTTAAGACCGGCGGCAAGTTTTTCCGTCATAATTTTCATTCTCCACCTCCCGCCCGCAGGGGGTTAATCCCATAATTGAAGGGTTTGCACCGATGCGGCCTGAATGATATCCGGCATGTCTACCGGGCAACCGTGGGGCAGAATTGGCCCCCGATCGGCCAGGCCCGGATTGCTCAGCAATACCTGCTCGGTGACACCCTGTGTTTTGCCGTAATAGCGCTGGCACAGTGCATCAACGGTGTCACCCTGGTGCGCATAGACTTTCATCAGATCAACTCAATCGTCATGCGCGGCAGTGCCTGGCAATCATTAATGGCCCAATCCGCATCCCGGCGCAGGTCATCAACGGTTGGCTCCAGCGATTCGGCCCGCTTGTTGCCTGAATTGGTGGCGTCAAAGCTGCGAAAGCGCTCGGTAAGGCTGGCCTGTGTCAGACAAAACACTGCGCGGCGGTAAAGCTGTACGCGGGTGCTCTCATCATCCAGACGGTCGGCAGGAACCTGATCCAGCGCGCTATATCCCGCGCTTTGTTGCTGTTTTCGCCAGTTGGCCAGGCGATCGTTAACTTCATTGATGGCATTGCGGGCAGCTTCCAGCAGGCGCGGCTGTGTGATCGTGCCGTCCTGGCGCATATCTTCCCGGTACTGTTTCAGGTCGATATCCGGCCAGAATCCCGTATTTTTGATCACTGTGCTGGCCGGTGGCACGGGAGCCGGTGTTACATCAATTTCCAGATTGTTGCCGGGGTTCTGGTCGCCCGGTGCGGGTTCAATCGCTATGCTGACCATGGTTTTTTCTCTGTGAGTCGGGCGGTGGACGGGAGCGTTGATGCGGTTAAAACCTGTCGCGGCTCCCGTGCCGCCCTCGCCGGGGGCGATTCGTTAACTTCCTGCCTGAATGATTTTTTCCAACTGCTTGATATCTGTTTTCACGCCAGAGTTTTCATCTTTCAGCAGGGCTTTTTTTAATGTGTCCAGGGCAAGCACGTTGTCACCGTCTTGACGCAGGGCATACCCTGC
Source organism: Serratia myotis (assembly GCF_027474885.1). Taxonomy (NCBI): domain Bacteria; kingdom Pseudomonadati; phylum Pseudomonadota; class Gammaproteobacteria; order Enterobacterales; family Yersiniaceae; genus Serratia; species Serratia myotis. Next base: position 1,970,929 of record NZ_CP099707.1, read on the forward strand.
GAATTTATACAGCCGGGCTTTGACCTTGTCCGGCATATCCTGTCCTGTGAGCAACTGCTGAGCGCGGAGTAACTGCGCGGTATCCAGCGGCTTATTGGCCGTCATGCTGCGTTGTGCGGCGGCGGCCAACTCTTCGGCAATCAGGCAGCCGGTAGAACGTTCGAAGCCGTCCGGGGCGACCAAATCATGCTTGACCGCGTATTCGCCGATATTCAGCGCGGTTTCCATGTCGCCCACGTCCAGCAACCAGACCAGCACGCGCATCAGAATGGCGTCCTGCCTGCCGGCATCACTTTGCAGCACACCGGCCACCCACGGCATGTAAGTGGGGATCATGCTGCGTTTCAGTTCCGCCTTGGTGTCGTGGGACTCAACACCGCTCAGCCTGGCTAAGTCCTGCTGCATCTTGAACAGCAGCAGGTCATAGTTGCCCAGGTGACTCAGGCTGGCCGCCTCACTCAGCGAGGAGGATTGCTGCGCAGCGATATATTGCTTATGCCTGCGTGCCGGACTGGTCATGGATTATCCCTCTGGGTTCGCCGGTTCTTGCTGAGATACTGGCGGTACAGCCGCAGGTTTCAGCATTTCGATGTTTTCGATCAGCGCGGCGCATTGGTAATCTTCCACCACATACGCCTCGTTGACCGATTCGTAGTTTTCAATGCGATCGCGCTTCGGGTTGTCGATGATATGGCGGCGGCGGGTGCCGTCCTGCCAGTAAATCGACAGGTTATCCAGACGGGTGATCAGAATGGTGTTATCCGGGAAGGAAGGGACGCGCACCGCCTGCAACCCACCAATGCGTTTTTGCGAGATAATGACGTCCGCCGCCAGCATTTCGCTGTTTTCCTGCTCTTTGTTGACGATCGGGAAGTATTTATCCGCCAGCAGAGAGCGGCCCACGATGGCGACCAACTCGGTATCGTCCTGGAACCAGGCGGCGATCAACTCGTTAACGGCATCCATAACGAGGGCGTCCAGGTTGTGATAGTCGCCAGTTTTGCCGATGCGGATTTTTTCTGACACGACAGCGCCAGCCTCATCCAGAATTTTTGACATCACCTGATCCGGCGCGCCTTTGCGGATTTTTTCCAGCCAGCCAATATTCACGTCCTGCAACAGCTTGTTGACGGTGAAATCTGACGTTTTCGCACGCTTCACACCGTTCCAACCGATCATGATGCGATCCAGCGCCTGGCGTTTCACAATCTGGTTGCGAATTTTGACCTGAAAATCCTTGAACTTGGCCCATGAATCCAGTTTTGAATACTTCAATGCGGTGTCAAAGTTGGTCTGGGTACACATGTAGCCTTGTTCATCCAGGCTGGTTGGATCGATGGGTTCACGGTCTTTTTCATCGGTGTTGGTGGTGCTGGCAACCGGGCGATCAATCCCCAGGCCGATTTTGTCACCGCTTTGCTCATCAACCGGGACAATATTGATTGTTTTCAGGAAACCGCTGCTTTCCTGGATTTTTTCTTCCAGGGTTTGGCTGACGGACGGCTCAACGGTGAACTTTGCCGCCACATCCAGGGCATCAATGCCGTTGATGTTTGCAATCTGGTTCACATACTTCTTGTACTGCTCACGGGTTACCTTTCTCATTTCTCTTTTCCTTTAATCGGCTAGAACGGTGCTATCACCGCCTGTAATTGGTTGCTTAACAGTCGGTTAGCTCTGCGCTTTCGCCACCCGTTGACAGATCGCGACGCTTGTCGCTGCGGTCGGTGGTGCTGAGTTTGGTTTCCAGACCAGAAAATGCCGTCTCGCTGGCGGTTAGTCGGTCTGTCAGCTTTTGAATGGTGTCTTTCATGCCATCCAGACCGGAAAGTTTTTCCTCGGCCTGCTGCTGCCTTTCGGCGACCAACTCCACGGCCTGATGAACATCGATAAAGCGCGCATCATCAGAGGCCTGCCGTTTGCTGAACATGGCTTTAATGCTGGCGAGCAGGTTCGGTTTGTCGGTTTCCGGCGTTTCGAATTCGAGGGTGGTTTCTTCGGCGGCAGAGAAAAACAGGCCTTGCTGTGCCAGGTGATTTGAGCTGAATTTCATCGCTTCACTGCCGAGTGATGCCGGGTTATCCGTGAACGCGAGGCCGGTCAGATAGGCTTTGTTGGTATCAGCGAATTTTTCGTAATACTCAATGCTGGTGAAAATCTTCTGGCGTTTATTGTTCAACTGCACCAGGCCATCCGTCGCGTCAACCTGGGCGTAGAGCGCCAATTTGCCTTTTAGCGGGCCATCGCTGATTTCATCGGCACTCAGGGATAGCACATCGCCATAAGCACAGAAGGTGCTGTCAGGAAAAATGCTCAGGTAATGCTCAAGATTGACGCGCGCCGCTTTGAATTGCTGGTTATAGGTTTCGGCCATCTCTTTGATGTGCTGGCGCTGGATCTGACGGCCATCACTGGTTGCCCCCTCGACGGCGACACGGAAAGATTTTGAAATTGGCATTGGATAAGCCCCGATCATGTAAGCGAATGTGGCCGGTGTTGGCCGTGTTTGGCTTATGTTGGCGGGGGGCTGGAATGGGGACAACGCGGCGGCCTTGTGTGGTCAATGGCACAAGGTGCATTAAGGGTGTTGGCGGTAGCGGGTAGGTAGCCTTTCGGCATTGAAACGTTGAAATTCAGGCTGATTACGCATGAGTGCTATTACTATCAGTGCCGATTTGGATCCCCGTCGTCAAGCGATGTATCTCTACTGGCAGGGGCTGCGAGTGACCCGCATCGCCGAGATGATCGGGGAGAATCCCGTCACGGTACACAGTTGGAAACGTCGCGACAAGTGGGACGATTACGGCCCGCTCGACCAGATGCAAATCACGACCGCCGCCCGGTATTGCCAACTGATCCTAAAGCCGGAGAAGGAAGGGCGCGACCTCAAAGAAATTGACCTGCTGGCCCGCCAGGCGGAGCGACACGCCCGCATAGGGAAATACAACGGCGGCGGGAATGAGGCCGATCTTAACCCCAACATTGCCGCCCGTAACGCTGGCCCGCGCAAACGCACGCAGAAAAATGCCTTTACGGATGAGCAACACGCCCGGCTGAAAGAAATCTTTCTTGAACAGATGTTTGAGTATCAACGCAGTTGGTACCGGGCTGGACTGTCGAAAGAATTCCGTATCCGCAATATCCTGAAAAGTCGCCAGATTGGCGCAACCTACTATTTTGCCCGTGAAGCCCTGATCGACGCCCTGGACACGGGCCGCAATCAGATGTTTGTTTCTGCCTCGAAAGCGCAGGCGCACCAGTTCAAAAACTACATCATGGCCTTTGCGCAGGAGGTTGATGTTGAGCTGCGCGGAGAAACGATCATTCTGCCAAACGCGGCGGAAATGCACTTCTTAGGCACCAACTCCAACACCGCCCAGGGGCGACCGGGCAACCTGTATCTGGATGAATATTTCTGGATCCCGGGCTTTAAGAAGTTGCGCCGGGCCGCATCGGGTATGGCGTCGCAAACGCGCTACCGCTCAACGTACTTTTCTACCCCGTCCAGCATGACCCATGAAGCCTATTCATTCTGGAATGGCACGCTGTTTAACAAGGGGAAATCGAAGGACAGACGCCGGGAAATTGACGTTAGTTATAAACGCCTGGCCAGTGGCCTGCTCTGTGAAGATAAGCAGTTTCGCCAGATTGTCACCATTGAGGATGCGTTACGCGGTGGCTGTGACCTGTTTGATCTGGATGAATTGCGCGAAGAGAACAGTGATGAAGACTTTGAAAACCTGTTCATGTGTAACTTCATTGACGATACCGCGTCGGTGTTCCCGATGGGGGAAATGCAGCGTTGCATGGTCGACAGTTGGGAGCACTGGACTGACGTCAAACCCTTCGCATTACGCCCGGTGGCGGCGCGGGAAGTCTGGATCGGTTATGACCCGGCCAGTTCTGAAAACGGCGATAGCGCAGGTTGTGCGGTTATCCTGCCGCCGCTGATTGCGGGCGGCAAGTTCCGCGTGCTGGAGCGCCATCAATGGCGCGGCATGGATTTTTCCGCCCAGGCCAAAAATATCAAGGCGCTGACAGAGCGCTACAACGTGACCTATATCGGCATCGATAACACCGGCCTTGGCCGTGCAGTGTCGCAACTGGTGCGCCAGTTCTTCCCGGCGGTTAACGCCATCAACTACAGCCTTGAAATGAAAACCGACCTGGTGCTGAAAGCCCGCGATGTGATCCGCTCTGGCCGCCTGGAGTTTGACGCCGGTGCGCTGGATATCGCCCAGGCGTTTATGTCCATCCGCAAGCAGATGACCGCAACGGGCCGGCGGGCAACCTACGTCACCAGCCGCGCCGAAGGCGTCAGCCACGGTGATGTGGCCTGGGCGGTCATGCACGCCTTATTCAATGAACCGCTCGAAGGGGCAACCGGTAGCAATACAGGTTTTATGGAGATTTTTTAAATGAGCAAACGCAACCGGGGCCACAAAAATACCCAGCCGATCACGCAGAAACAAAGCGGCGCGCAGCATGTAGAGGCCTTCACCTTCGGCGACCCGATCCCGATGCTGGATCGGCGTGAAATCCTGGACTATCTGGAGTGCAGCATTGTTGACCGTTGGTATGAGCCGCCGATCTCTTTCAGTGGCCTGGCGAAAACGTTCCGCGCAGCAGTGCATCACAGTTCACCGATCACCATGAAGCGCAATATTTTGGTAAGCATGTTCAAGCCTCACCGGCTGCTGTCAAAGCAGGATTTTAGCCGCTATGCGCAGGATTTTATGGTGTTCGGCAACAGCTTTATTGAGGGGCGCTATAACCGGTTGGGCGGCCTGATGAAGCTGGCCCCCAGCCTGGCGAAATACACCCGCCGTGGTGTTGAAACTGACTCTTACTGGTTCGTGCAATCATGGATGGAGCCGCATCAGTTTGCGGAGGGTTCTATTTTTCACCTGATGGATCCTGATATTAACCAGGAGATTTACGGCGTTCCTGAATACCTTTCCTCACTTAACTCTATCTGGCTGAACGAGGCGGCGACGCTGTTCCGCCGGAAATACTACCTCAACGGCAGTCATGCCGGGTTTATCCTGTACATGAACGATGCGGCGCACAAGCAGGAGGATATCGATAACCTGCGCAAAGCGTTGAAAGAGTCAAAAGGGCCGGGTAACTTCCGAAACCTGTTTATGTATGCCCCTGGAGGTAAGCCGGACGGGTTACAACTGATCCCTCTGGCCGAGGTCGCGGCAAAGGACGAGTTTTTGAACATCAAAAACGTGACCCGCGATGATCAGCTTGCCGCCCAGCGCACACCGCCGCAATTGATGGGGATTTTGCCGAACAATACCGGTGGTTTTGGGGATGTAGAGAAAGCCGCACGGGTTTTCGCGATTAACGAGCTGGCCCCATTGCAGGAACGGCTATGCGAACTTAACGAATGGGCAGGGGAAGAAGTGATCAGCTTCAAACCCTATGAGTTGTTGAAGCCTGACGCTTAATTTACTAGCTTAATAAGTTAGTAAATTAACATGTTACCACCTTAACCGCCGAAAGGCGGTTTTTTGCGTTCTTATGCAAAATTATTCATATCTAGCTTCCTGATTGCTGGAAGGTGTGACATGTCACAGGCATTTTATTTTGATTAAAATGACATGTCACACGACTGTTGAAAATAAAAATGTGACGTGGCAGGATAACGTCAAGTCGCCCGGCGTGCTCTATGTCGGCACTCAACCCGCAATAGCGGTTTTTGCAGAGATCGAAAGTGATTCTTTGCCAAAAAAACGCCGCATATCCTAAGTGCAACAATCTGCATAGTTCCCTGCATACCTAATCACCCCTCAAAGCCGCAGCATGCAAGGCTTTATCACTTTTTTCCTACTGCATGAAAAGTGAATTCTTAAGTATGCAGCGCGGGGGCGGGGGGGACGGCACGGATTAGGGGATCGATGGAGATCGTTTCCCTTCGTTATGGCCGCAAAAGACCGCCCCCGTTGCATGGTTGCAATCGTGGGCGGCGATCGGTTTCGTGGTGTGAACGATGATGCAAAGAAAAAGCGCCTCGCTACGTGGCGTAGAGGCGCTTTGGTGGGAGCGGTAATATGCAGGTTTTTATGTCTCCGGGCTGGCGTTATTCATTTTTGTGAATATTAATTCATTTTGATTGCGTCATTTCTCCGGCGCTGCTATTCTCGACTGGCGAAAGTTCTACAGCGTTGTCAGCATCAGCTTTTTGTAACCGGTGGTCTGCCAACACTGGGAATCACCCTGCATGCAGCAGCCACCTGGATCACCTGGCAGCATATCGCCACACTTCCCGCAACTGCTTTTGCGCAGTTCTGCCACCTGCTTATGCAACAGCTTATTGTCCTGGCGGATAAGGCCGATCAAGTATTCCGTTACCTCATAGGGTTCTCGTGCAATCCTGCGTTGCTCGCAGCCTTCCAAAATCATCGCCATTTCCTGACTGTCCACGCGCAGGGTGATCGTGGTGATACCTTGCGCTTTATCGCGCTGGCGTTGGGTGCGTTTACGTTCTGCGGATGTGGTCATGCTATTCCTCCGACTCCTGTTTTATTGCTTCTTTTCTCAAGTAGTTGCCAACAATGCGTGTTTGTTCTGGTATCTGTTGATGCCATAGCGCATTAAGACGCGTTAATGCAGTAGAGACGGCTGGTGCTGGTTGCGGGTACAAGCAACCGTCAGCCCGTGCCCGGTAGCGTTGACCATCAATAATTACCGTTGCTCCATTGGCGAGCGATTTCAAAATGCAGGCGTCCAGGCTGAAACCGACGGACTCGGCGAAGCTGTCAATCTGGCGCTCCAGCTTGCTGAGTGGTCGCTTGATTGTGTTAATGCCAGCGCTGGCCGTGGATGGCCGGTGATTTTCAGCCTCCTGGCCATCATCCAAACTGAAATAAGCCAGGGCACGTTGCTCTTGCTCGTGGCGCACTTGTTCCCGCCACCGCTTATTGCTGGCTGGATCTGGCAGTACCGACCTTATTGGTGGCAAATACTGCCCCTCATCTGGCAAAGAGAACCCCTCGGCGACTGCCATAAATGGTTTTTTCACTGGTTCTTGCGGTGCGCTGCGTATCCGCCGGAGCATCAACCGCCGTTCTTTGTCGGTTATTCGCTCAAAATCGATGTTTTCAGGCGATGGCGGCGGCTCCTTAAGCTGTTTGGTTTTTAACCTTCCCGGCTGCACCGTACAGTTATTGACAGAACTCCGAGAGGGCGCGGGCGCGCCCTTAAGGTCAACGGCCAGGTCAACGGCTCGGGCCGGAACAAACTTCCATTCCTTTGTGCGGGTGATGATCGGCGTGTCGATGCCGACCTGCGGGGAAAATACGCCCCGAATTCGGATCACATCTTCGCCATAGTCGTTGGTGGTTTCTGCCGGTTCATAATAGGTGCGGACAATCAGATCATCACGGCGGACGAATGGGCCGCCCTGGGCGTTGACGTATTCAGCCCAGTGGCCATAGTCGGCAGCATCATGCACGGCGGCAAAGTCGACGCTAAGGCCAACGGCAGTTTCATGATCTGACATCTTTCGCAATTCACGGAACACCGTTACCGGCGCGCCGCCAATAAACTGGAATTGACGAATGCGCCACCGGGCTGCCCAGGCGGAAACTGCCGGGGCGACCTCCTTCAATTCCTTGCCGCTGTCGTCGTCCAGTTCGCCATCAAGCGCATATCCGTCGATATTCTTTGATATATATTTAGCTATGTAACCGGTGGCGCTGCCTTTTTCTGGATCAATGGCCTCGGCGTGGAAACGGGCTTTTCTTGACCGCTCGCTATACAGTTCGTCGGCATCTTCTACGCAAGCATAGGCGCGCAGGATGTCGCGCACCTGGCCAACTACCTCTGGGCGCATGAATAACAGCATGTGCCAGTGCGGTGTGCCGTCGCCGTGTGGCTCTGCTACGCGGATCCCGAAGATACGGATCCCTTTACGGTGCAGCTTAGCGCGGGCGCGCTCCCACACATTACGCAGATAACGTTGAGTTTCGTCCGGGCTGGCTCCGCACCATTTGCGATTGCGGTGGCCATGTCTGTTGGTGGCATGGAAGCGGGAAGGAGCCGTGATGGTGTAAAACTCACCTATGAATCCCATTTCATTACAAATATCCTCAAAACCACGAATGCGGTTCATCAATTCGCAACGACGGATGGCCGGATTTGCAACGCTGTGATCGTACTTGTCGATCAGCGAAAAGCGATTGCCTTCTTCGTCTTCCAGATTCATTGATTTTAAGAATTCACGGGTGCGCCGCTTCTGTTCCCTCCAATCGCTGACGGTTGGCCGACTGGCGTAGGGGGTGGCTTTTTTGCTGACGTGGCCAATGGCAATATGCAGGTGCTCTTTCCAGCGGTCGGCATGGCGTCGCAAACGGCGCAGCCACCATTCCTCTGACATCATGCGCATGACTTCCGGCTTGGTATTTTCAACGGTCATCTTCGACCGGTCAGACAGGTAGGTTTCCCACAGTGGCGGCTTTTGCTTAAACCGGCGGGTAAGTGCGGCGGCCCCTTTATATAGCGCCATCACGCTCAATAATTCAGAAGATTGGCCAGTCTCCTCATCTACTACGCTCAGCTCTTGTTTGATGACAGCGGCGATATCTTTCGCCAGTAGTTCAATGTCAGATCGCCCGGAGTCCGGAAGACGATTAAAGCGGTGGCATAGTGCTGCATCGCTGTTGTTATCGGAAACGCGGTATTTTTCACTGACGAGATCAAGCCGTGGCAATACACGTTCAACAAAGTTTTTCGTTAAGTATGTATTACCCCGGCGGATGCCTTGGGATTCTTCCAGCTTGCTGATGTGGTAGCGCACATCACGTTGGATCAGCTGTGGTTGCAGTTCTAGCAGATGATGAGCGCGCAGGGTGGCGGCGATCTGTTCTTCGCTCTGGCTGTCTATTTCGGCTGGGCGGTTGAGCGACGGGTCGATCTCCGGGCGCGGCGCGTTCCATGAATAGGCCCATTCAAAAGCAGGTGCGCCGCTGCCAGGGTATGGCAGCGGCGGGGATGGTGCTATGCGTCCGGTGTGCTTACGCGTCACTCGGCATTACCTGGCATTATTTTTTCTATCCAGCCGATGTTGACATCATCAATTCGTGCCGACGATTCCCGCATCATCAGGAAGACGATCATAGCCGCACGTAGTGGGCGATCTGCCAAGCTGGTAAACTCATGCCCAGTTGGGGCCTGTGCTTTGCACCATTCTTTGATGCCGTTGCTGGCGAACTTGATATTAATTTTGTGCCTAACGACGATCTCCCATGAGTACGCCGGAGATTTACAATATTCCGGCAAAACCTCTCGGTGGCCGTCTTTTGTTTTGGCGATGTAGTTATAAGTGCCGTCGAGGCCATCGACCCAGCCAACGCCTTGGAAGGTATAGCCAAGGGTGTTAGCCACACGTTTATTTATTTCGAAGTCGCTTAACTGGCTGTAATCGGTCATTGTTCAGCGCTCCCATCAACCTCAACGTTAAAACCGGCATCGCGGATGGCAGTCGCACAGTCGTTTATTGTTCCTTCCTCAGCAGCAGCAAAACCTTGGTACCAATCTTCAGTTGATCCTAGTTTCGAGCGCCTCGGCAGCTTTACCGGTACTGCCAATTTGTTTTCGAGTGCAGTTATGCGCTTATCTTTTTCCTCCAATTCTCTTATTTTTTGATTACCCACAAGAACGAGGCAAAGGCGCTCTTTTTCGGCATTGGTGAAATCCCCCCATACGGTCACATCGCCAACTTTTACTGCTGGTCTACCAAGGAATAACTTGCTGATTTTATCGGTAATAACATTGATAACTGCATTCATACTGATGCCCCCATAGTTGCGATGATCTCACCGGCGCGAGTGCGGCCAGCGGCATTGGCGCTGACTGAACGGCGGGCGGTTGTAGTGGTGATATTGAAATCGGAATACAGCGCAAGAGCAGCGGCTGTTTCGCTGTTTGATGCCACAACGTGGCGGCCACGGCGGGCGGCAATGCGCAGCATGCGGGCCAGCTTTCGCTGCTGTTCGCTGGTAAAACCGTCGGTGTGGTAACTGGTAAAATTGGCGGATTTTGATGCAGGGATGTAGGGCGGATCGCAATAAATGACATCACCAGCCTGTGCCATTCGGATCGTCTCTTGGAACGTGCAGCACAGGAAAATGGCTTTCTTAGCCTGCGCTTTCTCAGCGAATGCGTGGATTTCGTCTTCGGGGAAATAGGGCGCTTTTCGATGACCGAACGGCACATTGAAATCACCGCTAAGGTTATAGCGGCAAACACCGTTATAACCGTGGCGATTCAGATAAAGGAACTGCGCCGCGCGATACAGGAAGTTGCTGTCACAACGCAGGTTAAAATCAGCACGGACTGCGTAATAACCAACTTCGTCGGCCTGTTGTTTAAACAGATTCCGAGCCTCCCTAATCAGTGCAACAGGCTGGTTTTTGGCGACGTTGTGGAAGTTGATCAGATCGCTGTTGATGTCACAAAGCAGATAGCTGTCGTAATCGGTATTGAGGAACACCGCGGCGGAGCCAACGAACGGCTCAACCAGGCGCTTACCCTCTGGCAGATGCTGGCGCAGTGTGTTGATGATACTGGCTTTGCTGCCGAGCCATTTCAGCGCGGGCCTCATGCGTCACCTGCTTTCGCTGAAATGTCAGCAACGGTGAAACCTGTGAGTTCGTTACCTTCGTACACCGCTGCGAGTACATCAGGGAAAATTAGCGCATTGATAATACCGATCAGGCCGACGATATAAGCGCCATCAGCATGCTGGCCAACGGTAGCCGTAGTCATTCCAGCGAAGTATTCAGAGCATTCAACGCGATGATCGACCAACGCGGTGATGGCGTCGGTGTCTGCCTTAAATAACTGTTGAAGGGTATTGACGGCTGACTGCGCGTTTAGCTTTGTAGAGGCTTTGCCGCCTATGGCCATTGCCTTGATAACGCCGAGCGTGGTCAGGCAATCGGAAAGTGCGCGGTGTGCCGTTCCTTCAATTTTGACGCCCTGCTGATCCGCTGCTGCGGTCAGCCTTTGCCATTTGTAAGTGCCACGACGCTCATCTGTAACGCCGTAAAACTCTGCATACGCGATCATTGCGCAAGCAAAATCAGGATGGCCTTTGACATCAAATCTTGGCGTCACACCCCATACTTTATCGGTCTGGATAAGCAGGCGGAGATCGTAGTCTTTGTTATAAATTACAACCGTTTTGCCACCAACCAAGGTGCAAAACTGCGCACAAACCATTGGCCAAGTTGGTGCATTTTCTACCATGTCGTTGGTAATGCCGTGGATATCGGTCGCCCCTTGAGGGATGGGATATTTGGGTTTTACCAGCGTATTAAGCAAAACTTTTCCAGTACAATCGATAAGGCAGATTTCTACGATCTCGGCATCTTCACCAAGGCCGGTTGTCTCTGTATCCAAGATCACGCTGTTCTCAGCAATCCATTTATTTGCGTAAAATTGTGGCGTCATAACTTACCCCTTCATGTGTCGTGATTTGGCTTCGCGATGTTCCTGGCAGTGCACGCAGGTAGTGACACCATGTATCAGGCGGCGGCGCGGCTCAGGAATGGCTGTGCCACATTCTTCGCAGCGGAATGCAGAAGGCCCGCAAGGCTGCGGGCGGGCGTTTTTGATTTGTGCGTCAAGGATTAGCTGGTGCCGTTCCTGCGCCATGTCGATTTGATCAGCCATCAGGCGTCCTTAGTCGTAATTACGTTCTTCGGGCTGCAAAAACTTCCGATTAAAAGCCCGGCAGAACTTGCAGTAACGGTAGGCAAACAGACCGACAAGCCCGAAAGCTATGACGGCCCAGAAGGTGGCTAGGGCAAATGCAACTGTGAAACCTGTCATTTCCGGTATTCCACGTTGTATGTTTCGTGAGTCATTAACCGCCAATCCTTGCCGCCGTTTTTACTCAGCAAGCGCCAGCGATAGCCAATATCTATTTTCAGGTAGCCGTGTGGCTTAATACGGCGAAATACTCGATTGCCTCGGCGAAACTGAGTTAATAAAGAAATGGCTTTGCGGTAGATGTCTGGATTGGTAGCGGTGCCAGCAAGTGTTATCACAGTGCAGCCCCCTGGGATTTACTGGCCCCAACATTTTGACGGGCACTTATCCAGCTTTTCAGCATGGAAATAATTTGTTCACGGGTAGCGTTGTCGGCTTCCAAACGCTCAATCCGTGTGCTTAACAGCTCAAGAAGTTGCAACCGCGAGGCGCGGCGGGCTTCTGTTAGTAGCTCCATTAGTTCAACATCGTTCATAGCCCATCCTTAATTCAGGGTGTGAGAAACCCGCCACCGTAGAGGCAGCATTGATTTTCATTCATTAATTAGGCGTGGTTTATTAGTCGCAATCGCCCAGATGCATTAATGTGGGAATGGTAAGGCTTAATTTTTGGAGTGCTTTAATACCGCGATAAATAGCCCGACGTTCAGCAATGCTCATATCTTCAAACTTCATATTTATGTGCTGTGCTGTTAGCTCTACGCGGCTATTTGTATTTGCCAATGTGCAGATGGCTTTTTTTTCTGCCTTCATTAACTTGTCATAAAAACAGGCTGTATGATTTTTATTCCTTGCGTTAGCAAGCAATTGCTTGGCGTTATTAACGAACTTTCCAGCCGATTTAACTTGTTCTGCCGTCATGCTCATAAAAATACCTCATACTTTATTGCCTATTTGGTAGCGCACCCTGTGACGCCAATCACCCACCATTAATGGAAAGGTGCGCTACCAGATAGGGCCGGGCTTTCCCGGCAATCAGATGAAACGCGGTGCTTCGCGTGGAAAGGGGATATCACCGTTATTGCAGCGTGACACCAATCCATCAATAACAGCAGCGGCTACGCCGTCGCCTGATGCTTCTGCGGCGCTCAATAATCCGGTGAGTCCAATACTTAGGCGGAATGCGTGGTCATTCAATGAGACGGCGCGGACTGCTGGAGCTATTGCACTGGCCGCATTAATATTTTGTGCCTTGCCGTGATATTGCGTAAGCAGGTCGTTAACCAAAATGATATAAGCCTGTTTCATGCTGCCACCTGGTGTTGTGCGTAAAGTTGGTCGATATAGCCGGTTGCCTGCGCTTGCGCATCGAACAAGCCGTAAGACTGATCACCCTGGCTGACTTCATACCTGGCAGACGGTGTTACAGCCGTGCGTGGGCGGTAAGTAATGACAAAACCGCGATAGCGTGATGAATTGCGGCTTATTTTGGTGATAGCGTATTCAATTGGCTGCATTTTTCCGCCTCAACTGTTGGCTATTGCATCTTTCAGCATGGCGACGAGATTAACTTCGATCTTGTCCTTCGGATTCACCTTCGGACGGATGATTATTCGGCCATCCCTAACCATGCGCCGACAGGTGCCGATCGGTAACTGCGTCATTTCCGCATAGGCATCAAGGGAAACGTAGCCGGTAGGAACGGTGATGTTTATCGTGGTGTTCCCCATGACTTACCTCGTCACTCAGCCAGGATTGATTCGATGCCGCGCAGGTATACCAGGCGCGCCATGCTTGAAATTGAACGGCTTTCTTTAGCTGCAATGGCTTCCAAATCCGCACGCTCAGAGTCTGATAGGCGCATAGGGATCGGATTTTTTGCAGCGATTCCGCCCGGCAAACGCGAGCGCGGCGCATGATTGACTTGTTTCATAGTGTTATATTGTGATCCACTAGTTATCCATGACATTCATTAGACACAAAATTTTGTGTCTTGTAAATAGAGGGTCACAAAATAATGTGTACTTTGGGTGCGCGCTTGCGTGAAGAAAGGGGACGGTTAGGGTTAACTCAGGCCGAACTAGCTGAAATCGGTGGGATTCATAAAAACTCTCAAGGTAACTATGAGAATGATGTTAAGTCCCCGGACTCTAAATACCTTTCTGCGATTGCTGAGCATGGGGTTGACATACTTTATGTTGTTACCGGAATCAAAACCCCTCAACCTGATATATCTGTCGAAGAACAAAAATTAATTGAAAATTACCGCGCAATGGATGACGCGGCACGCTTAAACATACAGGCGGTTGGCGATTCGTTCGCGCATTCAAAACCAATCAAAAAGGTTGAGGGACAATGAAAGGATTTAACACCCACTTAGCACTTTTATTTAAGAACGTAATTTTTATATTTATAACTCTGTTGGTGTTTAGTGCTAATAGCGTGCAAGCTAAAGGCTGGTATCAAGGAGGAACGCTGCATGAGGCTAATGCTATTACTTGGCAAAAGGCAACGCAGCAAGACAAGCTTGCAACCTGCGCTGATTTCATTGCTGGGTTGTATAGCAAAGATTTGTTGGTGCCGGAAATAAGCGAAAAAATGAAATCAGTCGATGATTTCAAACCTTATGCTTCTGAATTAGTAAAACAACTTGATGCTGCTTTTGCACCAGAACCAGACCCGGCTCAGAATAAGAAAATGTTTACTAACCAAACTGTCAAATCAACAGCAATGATGCTCATGGTCATGATGAAGTGGGTACAAAATTAATGGCTGTCAGCAAACTTCCGTCGGGGAAATGGTTGTGCCAGTGCTTCCCATACGGGCGTGACGGGAAGCGTGTTCGAAAGCAGTTCGCCACGAAAGGAGAGGCGCTTTCGCATGAGCGCCGCCTCATGGCCAATAAAAAAGCCGTCGAAGTTGCAAACGGTGCGGTTAAATTGGCCGACCTGATCCAACGTTGGTATGACATGCACGGTAAAACGCTGACGTCCGGGGAATCGCGACTTTCGAAACTTCAAGCCATTTGCGAACGATTAGGCGACCCTATGGCGCATGAGGTCGATAAAAATATGTTTGCCGTTTACCGTGAGCGCCGGCTGGCAGGAGAATGGCTTGCAAAAGGTCGAAAAACGATAAAAGAGGCAACTGTTAATCGCGAACAGTCATACTTACATGCCGTTTATTCGGAGCTGAAACGCCTGGGGGAGTGGGAGGGCAATAACCCGCTGGACGGTATCCGCCAATTTAAAGAGGGTGATCAGGAGTTGTCATTCCTTTACCCTGATGAAATTAAGCGGCTATTGGCGGCCTGTGATGATTCGGAAAATAAAAGCCTCGGCATTATAGTTCGCCTTTGCTTGGCTACGGGCGCGAGGTGGGGTGAGGCTGAGTCAATGCGACAATCTCAGGTATTGCCTGGGCGCGTGTCGTTTATTAACACCAAGAGCAACAAGAACAGAACGGTTCCCATATCAAAACTATTGCAGAGCTTGTTGCCGAAAACACGCGGTTCGCTTTTCACTACATCCTACGACGCTTTCAAACATGCCCTAAAAAGGGCTGGTATCGAACTGCCAACCGGACAGCGTACGCATGTGTTGCGCCATACTTTCGCCAGTCATTTCATGATGGGTGGCGGAAATATTTTGGTACTGCAACAGATTCTTGGACATAGTACGATCATGATGACAATGCGTTATGCTCACTTTGCCCCCGATCATTTAGATGCGGCTTTAAAATTAAATCCATTTGATAAATTATCTTCATTAACATAAATAGTTAGGATGCTATATGAGAAAGAGATTACAAGTATTTATATCTTCAACTTTTACTGATTTAATCGAAGAAAGACAAGCGGCAGTTTCTTCAATATTGAAAAATGGCGACATACCAGCTGGTATGGAGTTGTTTACCGCTAGCGATAAAAGTCAATGGGATATAATAAAGCGCTGGATTGATGAGTCTGATGTTTATATTCTTATTCTAGGTGGGCGGTATGGTTCAATAGAACCAGAGTCCGGGCTTAGCTACACCGAACTTGAATACAATTATGCGCTAGAAACTAACAAGCCACTTTTCTCTATTGTTATTTACGATCATGCGCTTGAAAGTAAAGTTAAAGCCCTAGGGCAAAGTGTCATGGAGCTGGACAACAGGACTTTATACTCAGAGTTTAAGAAAAAAGTAACGTCCAATATGGTTTGTTTTTTCGAAGACACGAAAGATATTAAGCTTGCCGTTATGGAAAGCCTACCAAGAATAGCCAGCGAAAGGCTTCTTACGGGATGGATTTCCGGTGCTGATGCGCCAGACACTACTCAGCTCACAACTGAAATTACTAAGTTGAATGAGGAAAATAGAAAACTGAGAAAGGAAAGGGATGCTTTTGAAACGAAATTAAAGCGTGCGTCAATTCATAATGATGAAGATGAGTTCAAGGATATTGATAAAGAATTCTCTAAGAAAAAATTAATACTGAATGCAGAAGCATTTAATAAAGAAAAGGATACAGAAACAGACTTGCTAACTATTGTTAATCACCTAAAAGAAAAATTAGTGGCAGGATTTACCACCAAATTTAGTCAATATGATAGTGTCAATTTTATTGTTGATAATGTTATCCCGATACTAGTAACTTATGGATTAGCCACATATGAAAAGATGGCTGGTACACAGAGCCGGAGAGTGGTGATGACACCAAAAGGGTTAGGTTACATTAAACATCTAACTAAAAATCATGACCTAGAAAAAAAATCTTAAAATGAGGGAAAGGAAAGTGACACACTCCTTTCCCAATGGCAACGCAAACACATATTACTTTATGATTTTTAATGGTGAGTGTAAGTAACTGAATTTTTATGCTTAGTAAAGTTAAATGGATGTGTGATTTTTTAGATTAATTATATGTGGCTAAAATAGTTAGGGGCAGTAATAACATGAAAAAATATCAAGTTTTTATATCTTCCACATATGTAGATTTGAAGAAGGAACGTCAAGCGGCAGTATCTGCTATTCTCAAAAGTGGACATATCCCTGCGGGGATGGAACTTTTTACCGCAGGGGATAAAAATCAATGGGATACAATCCAGAAATGGATAGATGAGTCTGATATTTATATGCTTATCCTCGGTGGACGATATGGCTCCATCGAGCCAAAATCCGGAAAGTGCTATACTGAATTAGAGTTTGATTACGCGGTAACAAGCGGTAAACCACTTTTCTCAGTTGTTATAAAAGATGAATTGTTAAAAGAAAAAGTCAATGAAGATATTGATTTTGCCGAGAGAGTTAATTATCAAAAGTGGGTTGATTTTAAAGAAAAAGTAACATCGTATATGGTTAGTTACTTTAGCGATGAAAAAGATATTCGCCTAGCTGTTTTAGAGAGCTTGCCTGAGCTTGCCAAGCGTGAGAATTTATCCGGCTGGGTATCAGGAGATGAAGTTCCTGATGCCAATGGTTTAATTTACGAAGTAAGTAAATTAAATGAAGAAATAGGCGCTCTAAGAAAAGAGAATGATAAGTTAAAAATAAGAAATAGAGGTGATGGTAAAGAGAAAAACTCGTTTGAGTTAATATCTAATTTGTTAAGTGAGAAAAAATATAAGTTTGATGAAGAAACTTATAACATTCCAGACGATCTTAATAGAACTGCGTTGCAAATCCTTACTTCATACAGGAGTTATTTCATTAAAGGAGTAATGGAGGGGGCCCACGGGACGAAAATGTTTGATTATATTATGAACTTTGTATTCCCTGTTTATATAACTCACGGGTTGGCAGAAATGGAAAAGGTAACCGGATTATCCCGCAGACGCTGTATCTTGAGCCAAAAGGGGCGGGATTTTTTAGCGTATTTAGACTTGAAGGACATCAAGAAGGATTGACGTGTAAATGGCAGCAAAAACAAACAATGCGTCATAACGAGCAATGATGGTGGTTCGATAACATGATGATTATTCGTAACTTATTGTTTTATATGAAAGGCTTGTATTATTTAAAATCCCTCGGCTTATGGCTGTGCGGGTTCAAGTCCCGCCCCGGGTACCAGGAAAATAAATTCAAGAATAACAAAGCAATAAGTAGTAATGTCGTAGCCGCCGTGAGGCGGTTTTTTTGTTTCTGACCCTCCCTTCGCCATACCCTCCTGATATCCCTTTACCCTATTCAAACGCCAAATCATTCCCTGACGGCCAAACGACAATCATCATTCTGGCCTGGCGAAACTACCCGGCCGTTGAGCCGGGGCTGTGCTTATCTGCGGCGGTGATGGAGATGATGGTACTGCATATGCCGTTCCTTAGCGGCCAGTGACGCCAATGACTTCGATTGCCGCTCGGTGCAGCTTTTGGCCGTAGTCATCGGGTTGTCTTTCGATCTCTTTGATCAGATAAGCGAGAATGTTTTGCTTGCTGATGGGTTGATTGGCGGAGAGCACCTGAATAATGCCCTTACCGAGCAAGTTGTAGATTTGTTCACGGTACGTCTCGATATCTTTATCGTTGAGACCGTAAAGGGTGTAATCGATCATGGAATTTTACCGCTGATGAAATTTAAAGCGCCAGCCGAAGCTGGCAGAGAAGCCATATAAAAAATAAAATCGTGCAAATTCCACTTAGGGTGATATCCAGGTGGGAGGTTAACGATAGCGTAGTAAGAATATTCCTATCAATAGGCAGCGGCAATCTGGATGGCTAATTAGGAAAATCCTCAGGTCGTTGCCCTGGCCTGACGTGCAGATCCTGAGGAAACCTGAACGGTGCGGCAGTGCGGATTTAATCTTCTGTTTGTGCGCCCAAACTCTCGGGCAGCAGCTGTGCCAGCAGCAGGTCCAGGGTCAGCATCAGCCCGTAGCGAGCAGCGCTGCCGCCACTGAGCGGCAATACCTTTTCTGCCAGCGTCGCCAGCGTGCTACCTGCCGGGGTCAGGGCGATGCGATAAGCCCCCGTGGCGCCGGCCAGCCTGGCGGCATTGAGCAAATCGGTATTTTCCCCACTCATCGACAGCAATATCACGCACTGCTGTGTGCTCAGAGTAGAGGCGGTCATGCGCATCAGTGCCGCATCCTGGCAGGCAAAGGCAGGGTAGCCCAAACCCACCAGGCGTTGTTGCAGCTCGTTGACGTACAGCGCCATGCTGTTTACGCCAAAAATATGCACACTTTTGGACTGGCTCACCTGTTGGCTGGCGTCGATTAACGCCGAATGCTCTACCTGTTGCAGCTGTTGATGCAGCGTAGTCTCCACGTCGTTGACGCGTTGCAGCCACAAACGCGGAGGCCCATTGGGCGTGGATTGGGTGCTCAAATAGCGTGAGCCACTGACGCTGGCCTGCGCCAGCTTCATACGCAGATCGCGAATATCATCACAACCGATGGTTTTGGCGAAGCGGGTGATGGTCGCCGGACTGACCCCAGCCTGACTGGCCAGTAGCTCTATAGTGGCGGAAGAGGCGAAGGCGATATCGTCCAGAATGGTCTGTGCGACCTTGGCTTCCTGCTGACTGAATTGGTTTTGCCGCGCGCGGATCTGATAGACGATGTCGCCGATATCTTCACAGCCGATGGATTTGGCAAAGCGACTCAAAGTCGTGGGGCTGACGCCGGGCAGCTTGCCAATACCGGCGGCTGAGGCGAAGGCGATATCCATGCCGCCCAGCACGGGTTGTGCTACTGCTGCCGGCTGGTTTGCCGGCACAGGTTGGGTACGCATCAGCGAGATAAAGTCGTTAAGATCCTGGCAGCCCAGGGTTTTAGCAAAATGAGCGACGATCTCGGTACTGACGCCCGCTCGCTCCGCCAACTGTTCAATGGTCGCCGTTGAAGTGAAGCTGAGGTTGTCCAGGATAGTCCGGGCAATTTTCGCCTCCTGGCGGCTGAACGGACTCTGGCGAAACTGAATGTGGTAAACGAGATCCATGACTGCAGTGTCCCTTCTGTTATGCCAACCGGCACCTGTGCT
The DNA here is from genome assembly GCF_027474885.1 of Serratia myotis. Classification (NCBI taxonomy): domain Bacteria; kingdom Pseudomonadati; phylum Pseudomonadota; class Gammaproteobacteria; order Enterobacterales; family Yersiniaceae; genus Serratia; species Serratia myotis. The sequence goes on from NZ_CP099707.1 coordinate 1,990,613, forward strand.
TCAAGCTAGCCTGTTTTTCGCACGGCATAAAGCGATAACCCGCAGAATAAGCCAATGAAAATAATTTTCAATATGCCCTATTGGAAAACACGATGCTGCTCTCAATGTTTATTCGCTGGTTATTTATCCTGCTGTTTTTAAACGATAAAACTCTAAATTGAAATTTCTAGTCGGGCATAACTCGATCGCAGATCACAGTGTTGAAAAAAATTTTCATGACGATTTTTCTATAATGGTATGTTTTTAAACAATTAAATAAAAATCATAATCAAATCGTATGGATCTAAGGTATTTACAAGCGTGTTACATAGCTGTTTTATATTTGAACAGCCGTGGTGGCTAACAACCGGGACACTGAAAAATGCAAACAATCGTCTTATGCTGCGCCGCAGGAATGTCTACCAGCATGCTGGTACAAAAAATGAAAATCGAAGCCCAAAAACGGGCGCTGGATATCGAGATTGAAGCTGTACCGGTAGCGGATTTTGAACGTATCGTCGGCCGGGCGGATATCGTCCTGTTGGGGCCGCAGGTTAAATATGAACATGCGCGGCTTGCTGAACTGGCGGCGCCCTTGGGCAAAACCGTGGCGGTTATCGACATGATGGATTACGGCACCATGCGCGGCGACAAGGTACTGGACAAGGCGCTCGGCCTGCTGGCCTGAAAATCCTTCGGGAACCAGGCTTCTCACATTCGTTTATTTATTGATTTATTGCGGGTTATATCACTGACCCGTAGTGGGATCACCGTGCCTGTCATCAGGCGGGGGAGGGAATGATGGATTTGGAAACTAGCGTGATGGAATTGCTGGTTCATGCCGGCAGTGCGCGAAGTTCGCTGCTTTCTGCATTGCAATTAGCGCGTCGCGGTGAATTTGAGGCCGCTGGCGACAGGCTGGAAGAGGCGAAGGCCGCTATCGGCCGGGCACATGGCATGCAGACGGAGCTGATTGGTATGGATGAAGGCTGTGGAAAGGTACCGGTCAGTTTAATTCTGGTGCATGCGCAGGATCATTTGATGAATGCGATGCTGATCCAGGATCTGGCCACCGACATGATCGAACTTTATCGTCGTTTACCCCAGGGGACAGGCAATGACTAAAATCACCGTAATCGGCGGGGGCAGCAGCTACACGCCGGAGCTGGTCGAAGGATTGATCGCGCATTATCAGGATGTTCCGTTAACCGAGCTGGCACTGGTCGACGTGGAATCCGGCCGTGAGAAAGTGAGCATCATTGCCGAATTGACCAAAAGAATGCTCAAGCGCAACGGGCTGGAGCAGGTAGTGGTTTCGGTGCATTTCACACTGGAGCCGGCTATTCGCGGCGCCAGTTTTGTACTGACCCAACTGCGGGTGGGGCAGTTGGCCGCCCGTGCTGCCGATGAGCGTCTGGGGCTGAAATACCAGCGGCTGGGGCAGGAAACCACCGGCATCGGCGGCTTCGCCAAGGCACTGCGTACCATTCCGGTCATGCTGGAAGTGGCGCGCGTGGTAGAAACTGTGGCGCCGGATGCCTGGATTATCAACTTTACCAATCCGGCCGGGATCGTCACCGAAGCGGTCTCACGTTACAGCAAGGCGAAGATTATTGGTCTGTGTAACGTGCCGATCACCATGCACCACATGATCGCCGATATGTTGAAAGCACCGCACGATCAGGTGGATCTGCGTTTCGCCGGGCTGAACCATATGGTGTGGGTGCATCAGGTCACACAAAGCGGTAAGGATGTGACCGCCAAAGTGCTGGAGATGCTGAGCAATGGCGAAACGCTGTCAATGAACAACATCAAAGACCTGCCGTGGCCACCGGCATTTTTGCAGGCGTTGGGGGCGATCCCTTGTCCGTATCACCGCTATTTTTATCAAACCGCCGGCATGCTGGAAGAAGAGATGGAAGCGGCCGCGGCTCAGGGCACTCGCGCCGAACAGGTAATGAAGGTTGAGGCGGAGCTGTTTGCCTTGTATGCCGACCCGACACTGGATAAAAAACCGGAGCAACTGAGTTTTCGCGGCGGTGCCTTCTATTCTGAGGTGGCGGTCGAATTGATCCGCGCCATTCACAATAACAGCGGCAAGGTGCTGGTGGTGAATACCCGTAATAACGGCGCCATTCAGGGCCTGCCGGATGATGCAGTGATTGAAACCAACTGTGTGATCGATGCGCAAGGCGCTCACCCGCTGAGTTTCGGCCCGTTGCCACTGGCCATGAACGACTTGACCCAGCAGGTTAAAGATTTTGAACGGCTGACCATAGAGGCGGCGGTGCATGGCGATCGCCAGAGTGCGCTGTTGGCGCTGGTGGTGAACCCGCTGATTGGCGGTGCCGGCATCGCACAACCCTTGCTGGACGAAGTGTTGAGCCTTAACCAGGCCTATTTACCGCAGTTTAATTAAGTCGATATTCCATAATAACAATCACGACAGCCGGCTTTGCCGGGCAGGGGGGATGATGGCGGGTCTAAATAGCATTCTGGAACGTTACGTGTTGCCGACGGCGTTAAAAATCGCCGGGCAAAAACATATTTTGTCAGTGCGGGACGGCATAATTCTCAACATGCCGTTTATGTTAATCGGGTCATTTTTCCTGATCTTCGCTTATTTACCGATCCCCAGCTACGCCAATCTGATGGGCGAGGTGTTTGGTGCAGCATGGCGGGACAAGTTGCTGTATCCGGTCAAGGCGACTTACGACATCATGGCGATTATCTCCAGCTTTGGTATTGCCTATCGGCTGGCGGAGAAATACCGCGGGATGGATCCGCTCAGTACCGGTGCAGTTTCGCTGGTGGCGTTTATCATGACCATTCCCCAGCATACGCTGTTTGCGCCGGTGAAAGGGGCTGCGGAGCAAATTGTTAAAGGCGTGCTGCCGATGAATTTTATCGGTAGTCAGGGACTGTTTGTGGCAATCGTTGTGGCACTACTGTCGACGGAAATCTACCGTTTTGTGCATAACCGCAATCTGGTGATCAACATGCCGGAAGGGGTACCGCCGGCGGTGGCGAAATCTTTCCTGGCGCTGATCCCGGGGTTCTGCGTGCTGGCAGTGATCTTGTTGTTGCGTTTGATCGTTGAGGCCACGCCGTTTGGCGATATCAATACCATGATCGCCACCCTGATCGGCATTCCAATGCATCACGTGGGGGGAACGCTGCCGGGGATGATTTTCTCGGTGATCCTGATCGGCCTGCTGTGGACGCTGGGGCTGCATGGTGACGCCATTGTACTGGTGTTTATTCAACCGGTGTGGCTGGCGAATATGTCAGAAAACCTGGTGGCGTTTCAGAGCAATCAGCCGATCCCACACATTATTACCCAGCAATTTTACGACCTGTGGATTGCGCCCGGCGGCACGGGTGCTCTGTTGGGGTTGGTGATCTTTATGCTGTTGCGCAGCCGTAGTGCACAGATGAAACAGTTGGGGAAAATCGCCGCACCGGGTTGTCTGTTTAATATCAGCGAACCTATGGTGTTCGGGATCCCGCTGGTGATGAACCCGTACTTCTTCCTGCCGTTTATCCTGACCCCGGTGGTGCTGGTGATCGTGACCTACAGCGCGATGGCCACCGGATTGGTAACACCTCCAGTGGGGATTGCCTTGCCGTTCACCACACCGATTTTCATCAGTGGCTATCTGGCGACCGGTGGTCATATTTCGGGAACGGTGATCCAGGTGGTCAATTTATTGATTTCAATGGCAATTTATTATCCCTTCTTCCGTGCCTGGGATAAGCAAAAATACCGTGAAGAAAATGAGGTGGCGGTGCCAGTACCAAACGCCGTGGCTGATGAGCAACCGCAGACACCATAAAATAGGCACTTTCTGCGGCGGTGATCGTACAGATCGCCGTCGCAGCAAGGGAAGGAAAAAGGGTTTACACACGACTTGTTACATTATAACAACGTTAATTTTTGCCACCGCAGCAACGCCCGCCTAAATTGCCTGTCAGATAACCATCCAGCAGCAGGAGAGAGAAAACTCTCAACAATAACCTGTATCTGGCAAACGGTTATGAATTCACTTTGGCAAGAATGGTATCAACAATGCAGAAGTTCCGACGCTGGACCCAGTTACAGGTCTCTTTCTTTATCGCTTTCTATCTCGGTGTGTTGCTCAATATCCCCATATTTTACCGCCGGTATCAGCAACTTCATTATGACAATTTATTGTCGATCGGCATTGAAGTGGTCGCCGCCTTCTGCCTGGTGTGTTTCATCACGCTACTGATCTCGTTTTTGGGGCGCAGACTGTTCCGTATTTTGGCTTCGTTATTGGTATTGAGTTCGGTTGCTGCCAGCTACTACATGGTGCTATTCCATGTTGATATTGGTTACGGCATTCTGGCGGCGGTGATGACCACTGACGTTGACTTGTCCAGGGAGTCGGTGGGCTGGCATTTTGGCGTGTGGGTGGTGCTGGTTAGCCTGTTGCCGTTGCTGCTGATTTGGTTGGTGCCGATGCATGAGGCCAGTTATAAGCGCGGTAACCACCTGGCTTGGTTCAAAAAGGGCGGCGTGATGCTGAGCGCTGCACTGCTGTGCTGGTTACCACTGAAACTCATGGGCCAGGTGCAGGACCGCCACGATCGGGATAATAATCAAATGATGGCCAGCTATGGTGGCGTGGTGGCCGGCAGTTATTCACCGTCCAACTGGCTCTCGGCGTTGGGGCTGTTGACCTACAGCTCATACAGCCAGGCAGAGGACAGCCGTAATCTGTTTGATCCGGCAGCACATTTTACCTATCAAGCGCCAAAAGACGTGAATGATCTGTATGTGGTGTTTGTGATCGGCGAAAGCGCCAGACGTGACCATATGGGCATTTACGGTTACCAGCGTGACAACACGCCGAATCTGGATAAGGAAACCAACCTTGCGGTGTTGCAAGGGTATTCCTGCGACACCTCGACCAAACTCTCGCTACGTTGCATGTTCGTGCGAGAAGGCGGTGCGTCGGAAGCCCCCGAGCGGACGCTGAAGGAAATGAACGTGTTCTCAGTGCTGAAAAAGCAGGGCTTTTCCTCAGAGCTATTCTCGATGCAGAGTGAAGCCTGGTTTTATAACAAAACCCAGGCGGATGATTACGCGCTCAGAGAAAGTATTCAGGCGGAAAAACGCAATGCCGGCAAACCTGTGGATGATATTGCGTTGATTGATGAGTTGCGGGATTCGTTAGATCGTCACCCGCAGGGCAAGCACTTGGTGATCCTGCATACCAAAGGCTCGCACTATATGTACACCGAGCGCTACCCTCGCGCTTTCGCCCGCTACCAGCCGGAATGCCAAGGTATTGACGACACTTGCTCTACGCAATCGATGGTTAACTCTTACGACAACAGCCTGCTGTATACCGATTACGTCCTTGAGCAGGTTTTCAATCAGTTGCGTAATCGTAATGCCATCGTGTTCTACGCTTCGGATCACGGTGAGTCGATCTCGGAAAATATGCATTTTCACGGTACCCCGCGTGATCATGCACCAAAGGCGCAACGTACCATTCCGATCATGGTTTGGGCATCTGACAAGTTTCTCAGCCAACCCGATCATCAGGCGGCCTTTAATCAGTTGAAAGCGCTACAGCAGGCAAAAACGCCGGTTTTCCACGAGAAGCTGTTCGACAGTATTCTCGGCTGCATCGGTTATACCTCACCGGACGGCGGCATTGTGAAACAGCACAACTGGTGTCAGGTTAACTGAGCCCATTGCAGAATGACTAACCGCCGCAAGGCGGTTTTTTTACATTTGAATAAGGCCGGTTTTTATTGGCTAAGCTATGCTGAGGTCGGGTTAAAAGTGAGGTATGACGGTGAAAGCATTAACTATCGTGGGAAATGACCTACGTCTAAAGATCCTGACGGACGCGAATACGGATATCGTTCATCGTTACTTCCAGGAGAACCAGCAGCACCTTTCCCCCTGGGAGCCGAAGCGACCTGCCGATTTTTACAGTGCAGAGGTGATCCACCAGCGGTTGTGGCATGCGCAGCGGGATGCCGAGCAGGGAGTGGCTTATCAGTTTGGCATTATCAATGGCACCGGCACGGAGATGTTGGGCGCCTGCAACTTTTCCAATATAGCTCGTGGTCCCTTTCAGGCCTGCCATCTGGGGTATTCAATAGCTGCCTGCCATCAAGGCAAGGGGATAATGACCCTGGCGCTCACTACGGCCCTTGACTACATGTTGGCTGAACTGGATCTGCATCGCATTATGGCCGCTTATATTCCGACCAATGCTCGCAGCGAAAAGCTGTTGTTGCGCCTGGGGTTTGAGAAAGAAGGTTACGCGAAATCCTATCTTAAAATTGCCGGCCGCTGGCAAGATCACGTATTGACCTCGTTGATTAACCCACGGCACGCAGAGTAACCCTTCGGCGTTGATAGCCAAAAAAAAGCCACCCGCAGGTGGCTTGTCGTCAGAACGTTGTTTAGTCCAGTTTTGGATGCTGGTCGATCAACGTCTGTTTTTTCTTTTCCAACTCGGAAATCTGCTCGTTGATGTCATCGACTTTCTGTTCGATGTTATCGTAGTTTTCCTGCAGCAGTTCTTTGGCTTCCGAGCGATCCGAGGCGGCCGGGGTAGCACCACGCAGCGGCTTATTGGCGGTTTCCTTCATATACAGGCCGGTGATCAAACCGATCACGGCGACCACCATCAGGTAGTAGGCCGGCATATACAGGTTCCCGGAGGATTCGACCAACCAGGCGGCTACCGTGGGTGTCGCACCGGCAACCAGTACCGAGATGTTAAACGAAATTGCCAACGCGCTGTAACGAATGTGTGTTGGGAACATCGCCGGCAGGATCGAAGCCATGACGCCGGTGAAGCAGTTCAACAGCACCGCCAGCACCAACAGGCCGACGAAGATCAGGCCGATCACATTACTGTTGATCAAAATAAAGCACGGAATAGCCAGCGCCAGCAGGCCGATACTGCCGCCAATAATAAACGGCTTACGGCCGATACGGTCACTGGTCAGGCCGATGACCGGTTGCACAAACAACATGCCGATCATGACGGCGATAATGATCAGGACGCCGTGATCTTCCGAGTAGTGCAGGTTATGCGACAGGTAGCTCGGCATGTAGGTCAGCAACATGTAATAGGTCACGTTGGTCGAAATCACGATACCGACGCACACCAGCAGGCTTCTCCAGTGCTTGGCCGCGATCTCTTTAAACGAGGTTCTCGGCGGATTTTCGATGGCGTTGCGGTCTTCTTTCTCCATCTTTTCCACGTGCTGCTGGAACGCCGGAGTTTCTTCCAGCGCATGACGCAGGTACAGGCCGATCAGGCCTAATGGTGCGGCGATGAAGAACGGAATACGCCAGCCCCAGTCGAGGAAGTTAGCTTCACCGACGATACTGGAAATCAGCACCACGACGCCCGCACCCAGCACGAAGCCGGCAATCGAGCCGAAATCAAGCCAACTGCCCATAAAGCCACGCTTTCGGTCCGGGGAGTATTCGGCGACAAAGATGGCTGCGCCGGAGTATTCGCCACCGACCGAGAAGCCCTGTGCCAGCTTGGCTACCAACAGCAGCACCGGTGCCCAAATACCGATCGACGCATAAGAGGGGATCAGACCGATACAGAAGGTGCTCACCGCCATAATAATAATGGTGATGGAAAGGACTTTTTGTCGACCGAACTTATCGCCCATCGAACCAAAGAAGATGCCACCTAACGGACGTACCAGGAAGGGAACGGAAAAGGTTGCCAGTGCGGCAATCATCTGTACGCCGGGAGTGGCGCCAGGGAAAAAGACTTGCCCAAGGGCGTAGGCGACAAAGCCGTAAACACCAAAGTCGAACCATTCCATTGCGTTGCCCAATGCAGCCGCGGTGATCGCCTTTTTCAGTTTGCTGTCGTCAATAATGGTGATGTCATTAATCAACATCGGCTTATGTCGTTTTTTTCTTAACTTCATATAATCATCCCTTAATCAATTCTAGTCGTACGTGAATTCGCGATCCTTCTGCCCAGTTATCAGTTTGGTTAATCTAAACGCTATGCGCAGAGATCCCCCATTGCCATTTTTTGTGTGATGCGAATCACGTAATGTTTCAATTTTCACCGGGAATATGTCATTTAGGTGACTAATTATTTTGCATCTATAGCTTAACGTTATATCTGATGGCGATCAAATTTAGCAGTTTATCTTATGGATTTGCACCAATTTAGCGCATAAACAGGTTAACTATTGTGCATTTTGCTGGTTTTTTGTCTGGTGGGGGATGCGTTAAGTATAGGAACAACTGCAGCAAAAAACGGCAAAATTAATGCATTTTTCGGGTGAAGAAAAAGGCCTGACGCAGACGCCAGGCCGGCGAATTATTGCGGGGAACCGCCAAATTCTAAATAGAGTTGTGCCAGATTTTGGTATTGGCTAAAGCGATTTTCATCCAGCGCCTGCTCCGCCTGCCTGCGACGGTTTTGTGCATCCAGCCAGAAGGTGATAGGGACGGCACCTTGCCGGTAACGGCTCTCATTTAAGCGCTCAGATTTGCGTGCCAACGCCAACGAAGCCTGCAAGTGTTTTTCCTGTGCCATCAGTTGCGTACGCAACGACAAGGCATCGTCTACATCGGCCATGGCTTTATACAGCGCCTGTTTGAATTCCAGCACCTGCAGATCGTAGTCGCTGCGGGCGATTTTGATATCAACGTCCATTTTCCGCCACTCAAGGAACGGTAACGTTAGTCCTGCGCTCACCGAGGCCAACGGATTGCGCAGAAATTCCAGCAATGCGCTACTGCTGCTACCCAATGAACCTGTCAGGCTAAAGGCTGGATAGTACTGAGTGCGTTTCACATCGACGTTGGCCAGTGCTTCGCGCAATCGCAGTTCTTTGGCGTTGATATCCGGGCGGTGGCGCAGCACGCTGGCCGGTATACCAGCGTTGATTTGCGGCAGCGGACCGGTCGGCAAACCACCGGGTTCCACCAGCGCATTGCCCGGGGGGGCGCCCAGTAATACCGTCTGTTCGTTCAACGCCTGCTGACGCTCACGCAGCAGAGCCAGATGACTGCTTTCCTGATTGATCAGATTTTGCTCGGCATCCACCACGTCCAGTGAAGAGATGCTGCCGGCACGATAGCGGGCATTGACCAACTGTAAGGTCTGCCGGGTGTAAGCGATATTTTGCTGACTGACGCTGATCCGTTGGTTGATAAAGCCTATGCGCCAGTAATTTTTGCTGGCGTTGGCGAGCAAGGCCAAACGCGCACTTTGCAAATCCTGTTGGGTGGCCTGACTGGCCCATTCTGCGGCGTCACGTTGTCGCGCCAGTTTGCCCCACAGATCGACCTCGTAGCTGACGCCAAGGTTGGCGCTGCTGCTTTTATTCCAGGGTGATGAATTGGCAAGGGCGTTGCTGGCTTGGCTATTGAGCGTAGCATTGACGCTTGGCTCGGTGGCGATATCGGTCTGTTGTGCCGTCAATTGGGCGCGGTAAACGCGCAGCGCGGCAGCGGCCAGGTCGTTATTGGCCAGCATGACCTGTTGCAACCAACGGTCTAACTGGGGATCGTGGAAATCGTGCCAGTCAAAAGGCACCGGCGTAGCGGCGGCATCGCTGCTGTCCGGCCACTGGGAAGGGTAGTCTACCTTCACTGGCTGATATTCGCTTTTCAGCGCGTTGCCGCAGCCGGTACTGAGCAGGGCGGCGAGGCATAACGCCAGGGGGGATAAAATTTTCATAAGTTACTCGCTGGCCAGTGAAATGACCGGATCCATCCGCGCCGCTTTGCGGGCCGGGAGATAACCGAAGATCATACCGATCAAGGTGGAGCAGAAGAAGGCTACCGCGGCGGCCTGCCAGGAATAGATGGCGGTGAGCATGCCGCCCGCCAGCAGGGTAAACAGCGAACCGGCGGCGAAGGACAGCAAAATGCCCAGCACCCCGCCGATCAGGCAGACCAGCACGGCCTCAATCATAAATTGCTGCATAATGTCGCTGCGACGTGCGCCTACAGCCATACGCACGCCAATTTCATGCGTCCGTTCGGTCACCGAGACCAGCATGATGTTCATCACGCCAAGGCTGCCGATAATCAGAGAAATTGAGGCCACCATCAGGATCAGCAGGCTGAGGGTCATTGAGGTGTGTTCGATCGATTTACGGTACTTGTCGAGGTTGAACAGCATAAAGTCTTTAACGCCGTGGCGCTGGGTCAGCAACTGGTTAATGGCGGCGACGGCAGCCTCGTTGGCGACGTCATCTTTCAACCGGACGCTGATGCTGCTCAGCGTGGTTTTGCCCACCATGCGATACATCACGGTGCTATAGGGCATCCACACTCTGATTCGGTTGGGGGCCGAGTCCTGGTTACTTTGCACCACGCCAATCACCCGGGCCGGCACGGCACCAAGAAACACAATTTGGCCCAGCGGCTCTACGCCGAAATCACCGAACAATGACTGACGGGCGTTTTCGTCAATGATCACTTCCTGTAACGCATTACGGTCATCCCGGAAGTTGCGACCTTGCACCAGCGTGAAACCGTTAACACGTAAATAATCGCGTCCAACGCCGCTGATCGACGCATTGGCTGACTTGCTGCGAAAGTGAATGCTGTCCGAGGCCGTGACTTCAGGGCTGACGCTGTCGACAAAGCTTTGACTGGCCAGCGCGTCGGCATCTGCCGGAACCAGAGTACGGATGCTGTCGATGGCATCATCAAAGAAATCACGGCCGGGGTAGATGCTGACCACGTTGGTGCCGAGACTTTTAATACTCTCCAGCGTGCGTTGTTTGGCGCCTTCGCCCAGCGCGACCACCGTCACGACCGCAGCAATGCCGAAAATAATGCCGGTCATGGTCAGAGCGGTACGCAGGCGGTGGGCATTCATGGCTTTCAGCGCCATTTGCAGCGACTCACGGGTACGATCGAGCAGACTCTGCCAGTAGCCTTGTGCCGCCGGTGGGGTCTTTTGCATCTTCGGCAGTGGGGCCGTCGTTTGACGGCCGCTGTCGGCGACGATCTCACCGTCCTGCAGTTCGATGATGCGTTGTGCGTGCTGCGCCACCTTCATATCGTGGGTGACGATCACGACGGTATGGCCACGCTGATTAAGTTCGCTGAGGATCTCCAGTACTTCCTGGCCGGAACGGGAGTCCAGGGCACCGGTGGGCTCATCCGCCAGGATGATTTCAGCACCGTTGATTAGCGAACGAGCGATACTGACGCGCTGTTGCTGGCCACCGGAGAGCTGCCCAGGTTTATGGTGCTCACGGCCTTCCAGCCCCAGTCGGGCCAACAGTTGCGCCGCGTGCAGACGGCGTTTATCACGCTTGCTGTTGGCGTAAATCGCGGGGATTTCGACGTTGCCCAGCGCACTGATATCCGGCATCAGATGATAACGCTGGAAGATAAAACCGATATGCTCACGACGTAGCCTGGCCAATTGATCCGGCGACAGGTGAGCCGCATTTTGGCCGTTGATGTAATAGTCACCCTGGTCCGGTACGTCCAGACAGCCGATGATGTTCATCAGCGTGGATTTTCCAGAGCCTGAAGCGCCTATGATAGCGACCAACTCCCCGGCAGCGATGCTCAGGTTGATGTTTTTCAACACGGTCAGCGGCTGGCTGCTGTTGGTGTAGGTGCGGCCGATGCCTTTCAGCTCAATGATAGTGTTCACAATGAGAGGCCTTCCTCGCTTGGCCTGGCACTTTCCTGCACCAGCACCACGTTTTCACCCGCCTTCAACCCGGACAGGATTTGAATATCGACGTTATTGGTGATGCCGGTTTTCACCTCGCGCATTTCCAACCGATTGTCCGCGGTCAGCACCTGCACCTGCTGCTTTTTATCTGCGGTTTTATGCACCGCCTGGATCGGTACTAACAGCGCGTTTTTTGCCTCACCGAGCAGTAATGAAACCTGAGCCGTCATGGCGATCCGCAAGCGATTATCCGGGTTAGGTACGTCCAGCAGTGCGTTGTAATACACCGAGGCGTTGGAGGTGCCGGAGCCAGAGGACGAACTGCCGCCGGAGATTGAGTCGTCTTTCATCACCGATTCCGGCGCTAGCTCGACGGTGCGCAGCGTGGCGTCGTAACGTTTGTCCGGTTCGGAGAAAATGGTGAAGTAGGCTTTTTGCCCCTGCGAAACGCGGGTAATGTCGGCCTCGGAAATCTGCGCCTTAATGGTCATCACATCCAACTGCGCCAGTTTGACGATGGTGGGGGCGCTCTGGTTGGCATTCACCGTTTGGCCCTGTTGAGTAATCACCGCAATGACGATGCCGTCCATCGGAGCCAGGATTCGGGTGTAACTCAGGTCGACCTTTTTCTTGTCCACCTCAATCTGCGCTTGCACGATGCGTGCATTTAACGCGATCAGTTCGGCGCGGGTGGCGGCGAGTGTGGCTTCCGCCGCCTCAAAATCTTCGCGGGAGCCGGCTTCATCACTCAACATGCGTTTCTGGCGCTTAAAGCGAGACTCGGCCTGTTTCAATAGCGCCTGTTTAGCCTGTAAATCCGCCTTGGCGACGTTCAGCGCCGCTTCGGCATTACGCAGATCGTTACGTTGCGGCAGATCGTCGATGTCGGCGATAGGCTGGCCCTTGGTGACCCGGTCGCCCAGTTTAACCTTCAGGGATTTGACCTGGCCGGAAACCTGCGCCCCGACATTGACCCGTTCTATTGCATCAAGCTTGCCGGTGGCCAGTACAGCATTTTCTATATCGCCCAGACGAGCCGGTGCCGTGACCGAGGCGGTCTGAGAGGGGCTTTGCAAAGAGAACACGGCCACCAGGGCAAGTATGACCAGCAAGGCGCCGGCCAGGATAAACGCCAAACGGCGCGGAGTGACTTTCATAGTGTTATCCATAACAGAAAACGATGATCCCAGAAGGCGCTATAGTGGCATCCAGCGCTTTAACTAACAATAAACACGCTGCAGACGGGCGATAAAATGGCGATGGTTAATGATCACTATCTGAAAGCAATCCCACGCTGCAGGTTAAATAGGCGAAAATATAAGATTTCTCTGCAAAATCAGCCATTCATAGGTCAATAACTTGAACCCGTAGCATTAATATGGATAATACCAACCCGAAGCAACGGAATGCGCTATTAACTCAGTTGGCAGAGTGGTTGGTTTTAAAATGCTTTTTTGGCTACAAAATTGATAGACGCGGGTTCGAGTCCTGCATAGCGCGCCAGCTTCCTTTCGTGAACTGTTACCGTAAAGTGCACCCGGGTTGATTTGCACTATCGGCTCCTTATTGGGTTTTTCGGGTGTGCTTTGCCGTAACCGTTTCCTCTCCTTTCTTTATGTTTTCTTCTGTTCCATCGATCTTTGCTAAACTGTAATCAGGCAGGTATGCTGCCCGGCAACAGGAGATCGCTATGTCTGAGTCCGATCAACTGCAGGAATTATTGCAACGCGTAGCGGCACTTGAAGCCCGCGAACAGTCGCTGACCGCCGCCTCCAATGCCTATCAGGCGATTATCACTACCATGCTCGGCAACCTGGAGAAACAGGACCGTGACAAGATTATTGCGATGATCGACCAGGCGCATGAACTTGCCTATGCTCGCGCCATTCAGCGCTGCAATGAGCCGCAAAAGCAAAAAATCAAACAGGCTGACGATATCGCTCAGCGGATGTTTATGTTTGCCCAAGGTAAAAACTCCCTGCAACGTTAGCCAGCACAGGTATAACAGTTGTCGATTTTAAATTGCATAACTGATCTACCTGGGCAAACTGTACCTGTGTTAGTTTGAGGAATGATTATTGATAGCAATAATGTCCCCCAGGCATAAGGTTGTAGCGATGGACGCGATTAAAAGCATCTTGGTAAAAGAAATCGAGCGGATCAATCGGCAGGAAGGGCGCGACGGCAAGCTGCGTTTTAACAGCGAATTTGCCCGCGATCACCGTTACCTGTGCCTCGCCATGTTTGCCGGCTATTTTGCCGTGATCGCCGTGATGTATCAGGTCCCCTACATGGGTTTCATCTCCTTTTTGGCTTTTACCGCCTTCGTGTTGTTCATGTTCGCCATGCTGCTGATTGAAATCAAACCGGTGTATCGTTTCGAGGACATCGGCGTGCTGGATCTGCGCGTATGTTATAACGGCGAGTGGTATTTCACTCGCGCATTGTCGCCGCAGTCGGTGAAGGCGCTTTTGGATGAGCCGTCGATCGGTGCTGCGATGAAAACCCGGATGCAGGAAATCATCGCCAATAAGGGCGAGATTGATTTCTATGACGTTTACGATCTGGCGTATTCAAAGAAGCCACAGGATGAGCAGCCGCAGGTGGCGGTGCTTAACTGAAGGGTTTCCGCCTGCGCGGTTGTCGATTATACTCACGCATTGAAGCCCGTTAAGCGTGAGGAATTTACGATGAGTGATGACATTTTCGATTTTGATATCGATGCCGAATTGGCGCAAGCAGAAGAGAAAGCGGCGCAGAAAGTCAAAGAACTGCCAGAAATCCTTGAGGATGAGGCGGACTGCGAAGGCTGCAAGATCTGATTGCCATCGTTAATAAAGAACCGCTGCGGCGGTTTTTTTATGCCCAAAATCCGTGTTTCAGGCAAAAAAAAAAGCCCGTTTCAGGCGGGCCAACACTTAAGTAGTATGAGGGTTTATTTTTATTACCGACTGCGCTTAGCATACGCGTAATGGTCGGCAAGAGATGTGGGCGTATTGTAACAAAATAGTTGTTGTTGTGTTCCCGTGTTACGCCCACAGGTCAACGCTTAATCCAGCACAAATCCCCAAATCAGCAGCGCCGCCACGGTAACCAGGCAGAGCGTGGAGACGGTTATCAGTATTTTTCCCAGAATGTCTTTTTCTTGTTGCTGCTGTGCCACGTTAAAATTATCCAATTAAGAGCCTGTGGACCAAATCGGCGATACCCAGATCCAGCACTATGACCGTCAGTGCAATCCCCAGCATGGCTGATAGAAATCGAGTTTTACTGTTCAAATCAATACCCATCACCGCGATGCAGTGTTCCCAGAGTAAAGGTTAAACCGCCGGGGCTGAACGCCCGCTTTTGATAATTACAGAGTTTAAGAACCTTTCCAGGACCATAAGTTCCGTCTGTTTTGAGGGGGCCGCTGCGTGTGTTGCTCCGCAGCGGCTGGTGATGCGGAAAAATCAGTCAGTAACAATTCTTACGCCAATTTTACTGATGGCGTTGCCATCCATTTCGGCGATGGTCCAGGTCAGACCATCCCATTCTACCTGGTCGCCGACCACGGGCTCGCCGCCAATCAGTTTAAGGACGAATTGCCCCAGTGTTTGTTGTTCGTCCACGCCTTCCTGCAGGTTAAGCCCATACACCTGTGAAATATCGCTCAGGCGTGCGTCCGACTGCAGGATAAAGTCACCGAAGAAACGCTCATCCATGGTGACCACCGGCGCCTGGCTAAACAGTTTGCCCAGCACCGGTAAGTCATGTTCGTGGCCGATAACGCACAGAATGTCATCTTCACGCAGTCGCGTACTACCGCTGGGGTGCAACAACTCTTTGCCACGGAACAATGCGGCAATGCGCGTGCCCGGCGGCATTTTCAGCTCACGCAGTGCAGCACCCACACACCAGTTTTCTGACGACAGCTGATAAACAAACTGTTCCCATTGGTTTTCAGGGTGTACGTCCAACCCAACCCGCGAAATTGGCGCCAGTGCCGGCGGCACGATTACCTTGGCTTTCTTCGCGGCGAACGACAGCGTGGTGCCTTGCAGTAACAGTGAGACCAGTACCACAAAGAAGGCCACGTTGAAGAACAGCTGAGCATTCGGCAATCCGGCCATCATCGGGAAGACGGCCAGAATGACCGGCACGGCACCGCGCAGGCCAACCCATGAGATAAAGCTGCGTTCACGCAGGGTAAAACTGCGGAACGGCAACAGCCCGATAAACACCGAAAGCGGTCGGGCGAACAAAATCATCCACAGCGACAGCAGCAGGGCAGGGATGGCGATAGGCAACAACTCGTGCGGATTGAGCAGCAGCCCCAGCACCAGGAACATGCCGATTTGGCTCAGCCAGGCCAGTCCGTCGAAGGTCTGGACAATCCCGTGCCGGTTGCGGATCGGGCGATTGCCCAGCATCAGGCCGCACAGGTAGACCGCCAGAATGCCGCTGCCGTCCAGCGCGGTGGTCAGGGCAAAAATCAAAATGCCACCGCTGACGGCCAACAGCGGATACAGGCCTTCCGCCAGTTTTATGTGGTTGATTAGCGTCAACAGCAGCCAACCGCCGCCGAGGCCAAAGACAATCCCCATGCCGAACTGCTGCAGCAAATGGAGCGGGAACATCCAGCTCAGCGTGGTTTCGCCGGCGGAGATCATCGCAATCAGGGTGATGGTAAGAAACACCGCCATCGGATCGTTGCTACCGGATTCGATTTCCAGCGTGGCGCTGACGCGGTCGTTAAGCCCTTTACCGCCCAGCAGTGAAAATACCGCGGCGGCGTCGGTGGAACCGATAATGGCGCCAATCAGCATGCCCTGCAGCAAGTCGAGGTTGAACAGCCAGGCGGCCGCCAGCCCGGTAAGCCCGGCGGTGATCACCACGCCGACGGTGGCGAGGGAAAGTGCCGGCCAGAGTGCCACGCGGAATGAGCTGACACGGGTGCGCATACCACCGTCCAGCAGGATCACGGCCAGTGCCAGGTTACTGACCAGATAGGCCACAGGGTAATTGCTGAAAACGATACCGCCAGGGCCATCGACCCCCGCCAACATGCCGATAGCCAGGAAGATCACCAGAATGGGGATCCCCAGGCGTGAGGAAAATGAACTGAGAAGAATACTTGCTCCCACCAACACGGCACCGATGATGAACAAACTGTTAATGGTGCTGGCATCCAAAATAACGTTCTCCTGCAGGCTGGGGGAAAGGCGTTGCGCGCGGGCGCAGATACCCCATGATGATAGCCTGTTTTTTAGGTAAAACGCCAAGGCTGATTTACAAAACAGTTTGGCATTTATTGTCATTTAAGAAGGAAAGCGTGAGGAAGTGGGGATAAATCGGTGAACTTCTTACTTTTATCTATATTTATCAGCTTGCTGTGGTTCTGTCCTGACAATAAATCTCAATTTCCATTGCGATGGTGGAGGAAAAACCATTAAACCCCCGTCAGGAGGCTTAATGGTTTGCAGGCGTGGTGTGATTAATGATCGAGTGATTGCAAAGCCCGCTTGATCAGCTCGGCAGCCAGTTTGCGTTCTGACTCCGAAATACCGTCAAGGTTAAGGCTGGAAAGCTCGGTGACCAGAATACTGCGGTCCTTGCCGCCGATCGACGCATCCAGTGCGGACAGCAATCGGCCAAGAATTTTTAGCAGGGTGGCGTTTTCTGGTACGGCTTCCGGAGCCGAAGTGTCTTTATCAGTCATTAAAAATCCTCTCTGTCGTGACGGAAGGGAGATACTGCAAACATTGTCGTAATGATAGCGACAACGCCGTCCCTCAGGGTTCATTGAGCCCAATCGCTACCGTAAGGCAGGGATGTGGATTTCCACTTATGCGTTGTAGTTATAACAACTAGCGGCAATATGCTCCAGCATAACTTTGCCTTAACTTTCGCCAACGGGGTGAGCAATGTGTGCTCAGTGGCTCAAATAGGCTGAGGTACGGGTATGCGAAATCATGATATCGGTTAAGGCGTACAGACGTATGACAGCAAACGGCCCAGCATACTGGGCCATTGGCTTATTGCGGTTTTCCGGAGAACAGGAACCGCAGCAGGGGAATGCGTTTGTGCAGCTCATATAAGACGAAGGCACAGGAGAAGACAAACACCAGGCCGAGCACGAAACCCAGCAGATTATTGTCGATATACGGCGTCACAAAAGCGCCATATATCAAGGTCAGTGGGTGGTGCACCAGATATATAAAGAGCGATGCATTGACCAGATAAGTGATTCGGGGTGAGTGATAGTTCAGCAGGTTATGTCCGAATGAGAAAACCACGTTCGCCATCAGGATCCCCAGCAGGGTTTTGATCACCACTTCCAGCTCGAACATATAGCTGCTGTGGGCCAGATACTTCTGATTTAGCATGTAGGCAATGAACAACAGCAGCGAGCCGAGCAGCGACCAGAGTGAGGGCTTGAGAAAAATCTCTTTCAGCCACACATACTTAAAGGCGTAAGCACCCAGGATGAAGAACGGCAGGTAGAACATGGTCTCCATCACCACGAAATTGAACAGGCCATTGGAGAGTAAATGCGGTGCGAAAATTAAAATAATGCGGTGCGCGGCCGAATAGAATAAAGCATAAATAAGAAAGAACAGTGAGATATTTCCTAATCCAGTCATTTTATTTATTGGATAGGGAAGGGTATTGCTTTTAATCGCCTTGATTTTTTTGAACAGATAAAAACAAAGGGTGGTCAGCAATGTCAGGGTTAATAAAAACCACAGATGAGAAACCAGTTCCCAAACTGTGACATTTATTTTCTGATAGAGCGAAAAATTTTCCCAGCCGTTCAATTTATCGGTGAAGTATTTCAGCATGAAAAACTGTGGCACCGTAATTAACGGGATCGAACTCAGCAGCGGGATCGCCACTCGTTCCAGCCTGACCTTCAACCACTTATGGCGCTCATAGCGCTCGTAGAGCATGTACGAGAAGTAGCCGGAAATCACGAAGAACACCTGCATGCGGAAGGCATGGATGAAGTCGTTCAGCACCGTTAGCGAGAAGGAAGGCGTAGCGCTGTTTACCGCCCAGGCGTGGCTGGAATAGATCAGGGACAGATGAAAAGGGATGCCGAGCAACATCAAATAAGCCCGGATCGAATCGAGGAAAAACTCGCGTTGGTTGCTGCCTTTAGTCATAGGTTACCGCTGGTGATTTTATCGAATGGTCATTAACACGCTTAATAAGTCGGCAATGGTTAAATCGAACCTCAAACCCTACTATAGCGTTTCACATTTTTCCATAGCGTCTTGTTGCGGGGCTTGCTACGCTGGTGTTTAGTCAGCTGCTTAAACTATGAGCCATAAACATGAACCATCCATTTATCATGTTGTCGGAAAGCTGAATAATCCATTAATATGGATTTAAATGATTTGAGCACACGAATAGGGGGGGATGTGCTAGTTAATATATTATCCAAGAAACCACGCGCCGCGAGCGTACGTTGGTTAGGTGCGACCGTATTGTTCACGCTGTTTACTTCGCCGGCATGGGCTTTTTCTATTGATGATGTGGCCAAGCAGGCACAGGATCTGGCAGGAAAAGGCTTTGAGGCTCCGAAGAGCAACCTTCCTTCTCAATTCCGTGAGATGAAATTCGCGGACTATCAGCAAATTCAGTTCAATCACGATAAAGCCTATTGGAGCAAGCTGAAAACCCCATTCAAGCTTGAGTTTTATCATCAGGGGATGTACTTCGACACGCCGGTGAAAATCAATGAAGTCACCTCGACCACCGTGAAGCAGATCAAGTACAACCCGGACTACTTCAACTTTGGTTCGGTGAAGCACGATCCGGATTCGGTAAAAAACCTCGGCTTTGCCGGTTTCAAGGTGATTTATCCGATCAACAGTGCGGACAAGAACGACGAAATTATGAGCCTGCTGGGCGCGAGTTACTTCCGCGTGGTGGGTAAAGGGCAGGTTTACGGTATTTCCGCACGTGGCCTGGCGATTGATACTGCATTGCCGTCCGGTGAAGAGTTCCCGCGTTTCCGCGAATTCTGGGTTGAACGTCCGAAGCAGGGCGACAAACATCTGGTGATTTACGCGCTGCTGGATTCACCGCGTGCTACCGGGGCTTACCGTTTTGTGGTCTATCCGGGCCGCGATACCACGGTGGACGTCGAGTCTAAAGTGTTCCTGCGCGACAAGGTCGGCAAACTGGGTATGGCACCGCTGACCAGCATGTACCTGTTCGGGCCAAACCAGCCTTCGCCGACGCTGAACTACCGTCCGGCGCTGCATGACTCTAACGGTCTGTCTATCCATGCCGGCAACGGCGAATGGATCTGGCGTCCGCTGAATAATCCGAAGCACCTGTCCGTCAGCACCTATCAGGTCGAGAATCCGAAAGGTTTCGGTCTGCTGCAGCGCGGCCGTAACTTCAAGGATTACGAAGATCTGGACGACCGTTACGATCTGCGTCCAAGCGCCTGGATCGAACCGCGTGGCGACTGGGGCAAGGGGAAAGTTGAGCTGGTGGAGATCCCAACGGCGGATGAAACCAATGACAACATCGTGGCCTTCTGGACTCCGGACGTGTTGCCGGATGCCAAAACGCCGCTGGCACTAAACTATCGCCTGCATTTCACCCGTGACGAAGACAAACTGCATTCGCAGGACATTGCCTACGTCAGCCAGACCATGCGTTCTACCGGTGATGTGAAGCAGTCTAACCTGATCCGCGAGCCAGACGGCAGCGTGGCATTCCTGGTTGACTTCGTTGGCCCGGTACTGAAAGGTCTGGACGCGGCGACACCGGTTGCCGCTCAGGTGAGCATCGGTGACAACGGTGAAATGGTAGAAAACAATGTCCGCTATAATCCAGTGACCAAAGGCTGGCGTCTGACGGTGCGTCTGAAAGTGAAAGACGACAAGAAGCCGGTAGAAATGCGCGCAGCGCTGGTCAATGGTGATAAGACCCTGTCGGAAACCTGGAGCTATCAGCTACCTGCCAATGAATAAGCCTACTCAACTTGCCCAGGATTATCTTGCGGCAATGCCTCTGACTGCTCAGCAGTCAGAGGCGCTTAAACCCCAGCCGGGAGCGGATGACGCCCAGGCACTGGAGGCGCTGCATCGCAAGATGGGCGCCGCCGATGCCAACGTCAATACGCTGTCGGCGGATGACGTGGCGCTGGCCTCGGTCAAGGCGCGTATCGAAAGCGCCTGGCCGGATGCGGTCAGCGACGACGATTTTGACAATGACGTGGAAGGCCGCAGTATTCTGAAGGCCACGCCGCCGATTAAACGCACCAGCATGTTCCCGGAAGCCTGGCGCACCAACCCGGTGGCGCGCTTCTGGGATTCTCTGCTGGGGCGCTCGCCGCACAACCGTCATGCTTCCAAAGAGGAAGCCGCCGCGGAAAACCGCTGGCGCGTGGTCGGTTCGATGCGCCGTTATGTGCTGTTGGTGCTGATGCTGGTGCAGACCGGTATCGCTACCTGGTACATGAAAACCATCTTGCCATATCAGGGCTGGGCGCTGATCGATCCGCTGGCGATGCTGGACCAGGATCTGATGCAATCGGTGCTGCAACTGCTGCCTTACGTGTTGCAAACCGGCATTCTGATCCTGTTCGCCATTCTGTTCTGTTGGGTATCGGCCGGGTTCTGGACCGCGCTGATGGGCTTCCTGCAGTTGCTGATCGGCAAAGACAAATACAGTATTTCTTCCACCATCAAGGGCGATGAGCCAATCAATCCGGCGCACCGCACCGCGTTGATCATGCCGATCTGTAACGAAGACGTCGAACGGGTGTTCGCCGGCCTGCGCGCGACCTATGAGTCGGTTGCCGCCACCGGTCAACTCGAACATTTCGATATCTACGTGCTGAGCGACAGCTACGACCCGGATATTTGCATGGCGGAACAGAAGGCCTGGATGGAACTGTGCCGTGACGTAGAAGGCCATGGCCGTATCTTCTATCGCCGCCGTCGCCGCCGTGTGAAACGTAAAAGCGGCAACATCGACGACTTCTGCCGTCGCTGGGGTGGCGAGTACAGCTACATGGTGATCCTGGATGCCGACAGCGTGATGAGCGGTGAGTGTCTCACCGGTCTGGTACGCCTGATGGAAGCCAACCCGAACGCCGGTATCATCCAGTCTGCGCCGAAAGCCTCGGGTATGGATACGTTGTATGCTCGCGTGCAGCAGTTTGCTACCCGCGTTTACGGGCCGCTGTTTACCGCCGGTCTGCACTTCTGGCAGTTGGGTGAGTCGCACTACTGGGGCCACAACGCGATTATCCGCGTGAAGCCGTTTATCGAACACTGTGCGCTGGCACCGCTGCCGGGCGAAGGCTCCTTTGCCGGTTCCATCTTGTCGCATGACTTTGTGGAAGCCGCGCTGATGCGCCGTGCCGGTTGGGGCGTGTGGATTGCTTATGATCTGCCGGGCAGCTATGAAGAATTGCCGCCGAACCTGCTGGACGAACTGAAGCGTGACCGTCGCTGGTGCCACGGTAACCTGATGAACTTCCGCCTGTTCCTGGTGAAAGGCATGCACCCGGTGCACCGTGCGGTGTTCCTGACCGGCGTGATGTCATACCTGTCTGCACCGCTGTGGTTTATGTTCCTGGCGTTGTCCACTGCGTTGCAGGTGGTGCATACCCTGATGGAGCCGCAGTACTTCCTGCAGCCACGTCAGCTGTTCCCGGTCTGGCCGCAGTGGCGTCCTGAACTGGCGATAGCACTGTTCTCTACCACTCTGGTGCTGTTGTTCCTGCCTAAGCTGCTCAGTATCGTGCTGATCTGGGCGAAAGGTGCCAAGGAATACGGCGGTGGCGTGCGTCTGTTCCTGTCAATGCTGCTGGAAATGCTGTTCTCGGTGCTGTTGGCACCGGTACGTATGCTATTCCATACGGTGTTCGTGGTCAGCGCCTTCCTCGGTTGGGAAGTGGTGTGGAACTCTCCGCAGCGTGACGACGATGACACGCCATGGAGCGAAGCCTTTAAACGCCACGGTTCACAGATGCTGCTCGGTCTGGTCTGGGCCGGTGGTATGGCCTGGCTGGATCTGCGCTTCCTGTGGTGGTTATCGCCGATCGTGTTCTCGCTGATCCTGTCACCGATCGTTTCGTCTCTGTCGAGCCGGGCGACGCTGGGTATCAAAAGCAAGCGAGCCAAACTGTTCCTGATCCCGGAAGAGTACTCTCCGCCGCGTGAACTGCTGGCGACCGAAGAGTATTTGCAGCTTAACCGTGAACGTGCTCTGGCCAATGGCTTTATGCACGCGGTGGTTAACCCGTCGTTCAATGCTTTGGCGGCTGCGCTGGCGACCGCGCGTCACCACCTGCGGGGTGCTATCGAGCACAACCGTGAAGAGCGGGTGAACGAGGCATTGCAACTGGGGCCGGAGAAGCTGGT
This sequence comes from Serratia myotis, assembly GCF_027474885.1. Taxonomy (NCBI): domain Bacteria; kingdom Pseudomonadati; phylum Pseudomonadota; class Gammaproteobacteria; order Enterobacterales; family Yersiniaceae; genus Serratia; species Serratia myotis. The sequence continues at coordinate 2,013,663 of NZ_CP099707.1, forward strand.
GAAGGGCAAACGCCTGGAGCTGTTAAGCGATCCCGTTGCGTTATCGCGCTTGCATCAGCGTGTTTGGTTACTGCCGGAAGGGGCCGCCTGGCGCGAGCACTACCAGCAACTGCCGCACAATGAACGGGCTCATCCGCAAGGTCAACGTTAAGCCTTGACCGGGTAGCTGAAACGGGGAATGCGCATTGCGTGTTCCCCGTTTTTTTTTGGCGCTTCGCTTACGCTATGCTGACAATCTGAATGGAAAAAACTATGTTAACATTCGCGCCGGGCGTTGTTTACTTTCAGAACAACCAGGGTCAAGAGTCAATTTGGTGAATCTTTCTGCTTTTCTTCGGCTGGCATTATTGGCAGCAGGCGTGACGCTGTTAACCGGCTGCGGCAGTATTATCAGCCGCACAGTACCGGGTGCCGGCCACGGCCATCAATATTACCCTGGTGTGCAATGGGATCTGCGCGATACGCCCTGGCGTTATGTCACGGTGATCGATGTGCCGCTGTCGATGGTGGTAGATACCTTTATGCTGCCGTTTGATGCGCAGCACGGGCCTTACGAATAAGCCTGGTCCCGGGTGGCAAACACCAGCAGTTGGTATCCATGCGGGCCGCAGTGGAAGGGGGCCAGCACCGTCATCTTCAACCCCTGCTGATGGGCCGCCAGTGAGTGCGGGTTGCTGTCGTCAATAAACAGAGCGCCAACGTCAAATTCCTCCCGGGTGTGTGCCTTGACGGCGGCGAACAGTTGCTTCAGCACGCCTTTGCCACGCCAGGCGGTATCCAGACACACCGGGCCATACATAAACACCCGCTGTTCATTCAACGGTTGCCCGTTGAACGACTCGCAGGCAAGTTTTTCCAGCATGGCATCCACCACCGGCGGGCGGGGCTGCGCGTCCGTGGTCATCAGGCAAACAAAACCGGCCAACGCCTGATCTTCAACTGCCACCAGAATACCCAGACCCTGGTTAATGCGGGTTAATTGGGCTTCGTTCATACTCGAAACGATAAAACCCTGACGTTTCTGGCTGTCGCTTAAATTGGCCGGGGTATTTTGTGTTTGCAGCTGCAGAATGGCGGGGTAATCCTCGGGGCGTGCCTGGCGGATAATCATGATGCCTCTCTGAAAATGATGGGGAGTTTATGGGCGGGAAGTTTCGCTCCCGCCCGCTATCATTCAACGTTCATCCCACTCGTCGGCGGCGGTTTGGCCCTCTTCGGTATCCAGTGGGGGATCGAGTTGGAAATCCCCTTCTTCCCACTCGTGCAGCGTGTTTTCCTCGATCCATTCGGCGCTGATTTCGACTTCGTCATAATCACCGTCGAAAATGGCCAGTGCGGCGGCACCGCTGCGTAACGTCAGACACTCGACCGATTCCCCTTCTTGCTCAAAGAACTCGGCCTGCCACAGGATATCACCATCCTGCATCACGTACTTTTGCAGATTGAACTGTTGTGGCACCGGCGGTTGATCATCGTTACCGCTTTCGGCGGACTCAATAAATTCCTCGCGCGCTGCTTCAATTGCTTCTTCCAGGGTTGCATACAGGCTCATGGTTATCTCCAGTAGTGAGGGTAACGAAAGGATTTTGGCCGTGCCAAAACGCCATGACTGACATCAAAAGTAATTGTTGCTGCACTGGCGCAGGATGCAAATTTTTTTGTTGTCCGTTTCGCGACGATGGTTGTCCGCCAAGCGGGAGCAGGTCATCTTCCGGCAGGAAATAATAAGGCATCGCTTATGACAGCCCAGGAGATCGCCATGTTAGCCAACCCTTCAATCAAATATCGTCCTTTCCCGCCGGTGGTATTGCCGGAGCGTCAATGGCCCGGTCGTACCCTGCAGCAGGCGCCGCGTTGGTGCTCCAGCGATCTTCGTGATGGCAATCAGGCGCTGGCAGAGCCGATGGATAACGACCGTAAGCGCCAGTTCTACCAACTGCTGTTGCAGTGTGGGTTTAAAGAGATTGAGGTGGCGTTTCCTTCGGCGTCGCAAACCGATTTTGATTTTGTTCGCTCATTGATTGATGAGCAACTGATCCCGAACGACGTCAGCATTCAGGTCTTGACCCAGTCGCGTGATGACCTGATCGATCGCACCTTTGAGGCATTGCGGGGGGCGCCACGAGCTATTGTGCATTTGTATAACGCCACCGCGCCGATGTTCCGTGAAATTGTGTTTAAGCAGGATAAGGCGGCAACGGTGGCGCTGGCAGTCAACGGGGCGCTGCGTATTCGCCAGCAGTGCGAGCAGCAGCCGGAGACTGCCTGGACCTTTGAGTATTCGCCGGAGACCTTCTGCTTTACCGAGCTGGAGTTTGCGTTGGAAATTTGCGAAGCGGTAGCGGATGTCTGGCAGCCTGGCCCCGGGCGGCCGATGATCATCAACCTGCCGGCGACGGTAGAAGTCAGTACACCGAACGTTTACGCCGACCAGATTGAATGGTTTTGCCGTCGCTTCAGTCAGCGAAATCGGGTGACCATCAGCGTGCATCCGCATAACGATCGCGGTACCGGAGTCGCCTGCGCCGAACTGGCGATGCTGGCCGGCGCCGATCGGGTGGAAGGCTGCCTGTTCGGTAATGGTGAGCGCACCGGCAATGTTGACCTGGTGACGCTGGCGCTCAATCTGTATACCCAGGGTATTGCGCCGGGGCTGGACTTTAGCCAGTTGAAGCAGCTGGTGGAGGTGGTCGAGCAATGCAACCAACTGCCGGTGCACCCACGTCATCCTTATGCTGGTGAACTGGTTTTCACCGCCTTTTCCGGCTCGCATCAGGATGCGATCAAAAAGGGGTTCGCCGCCCAGCAGCAGCGACAGGATGGCCTGTGGCAGGTGCCTTATCTGCCGCTCGATCCGGCGGACGTCGGCTGCAGTTATGAAGCGGTGATCCGGGTTAACAGCCAGTCGGGTAAAAGTGGGGCGGCCTGGCTGCTGGAACAGAACCATGGATTGTCGTTACCCCGCGGGCTGCAGATTGATTTCAGCAAGGTAGTGCAGCGATCGACCGACGGCAGCGGCAAAGAGATGACCACCGCCGAGTTGTGGCGACTGTTTCGCCTCAGTTATGGCCTGGTCGAGCAACCGCGCTTGCAATTGCTGAGCTATCAGACCGAGAGTCACAGCGTCGAGGCCTACAGCTTCAGTGCCCGGGTGTTGTTCGAAGGGCAACAGCAGCGGTTGCTGGGCGTAGGGAACGGCCTGTTGTCCAGTGCCGTGGATGCGCTGCGTCAGAGTTTTGGACTGAATCTGGCGATAGAGGACTACCACGAGCATACATTAGGGCATCAGAGCCACAGCCGCGCCGTAGCCTACATTCGCTGTACGCTGGCGCACGGTGAGGCGGCTTATGGCGTGGGCATCGACGTCGATTCCGCCAGTGCCTCGTTGCAGGCACTGTTCAACGTTGCCGCACGTTATTTGGCGAAATAAGCACTGGGCGCGACGCCGAGCAGGCGACGGAACATGGCGCTGAAAGCACTGGGGCTGTCGTAACCCAGATCCAGCGCCACTTCCAACACCGAATGCCCGGCGGCCAGCGCATTCAATGCCGCCAGTAACCGGGCACGTCGCACCCAGTCACCAAAGCGCAGCCCGGTCTCACGCTGAAAGCGCCGTGACAGCGTGCGGCCACTGACGTTGATGTAACGGGCCGCCTGCTCCAACTCCCAAGGGTGTGCCAGCGATTGCTGAATATGCCGACACAGTGTCAGCAGCGCCTCAGTGCGCGGCTCGGGTAGATTCAGTGGCAAAATAGGCAGCACGCGCAGCTCATCCAGGATCAGCTCCATGATCCGCTCTTCACGTCCTCCGGTGGGGTAGTCCGCCGTAATATCCATCGCACAGATAATCAGTTCGCGCAGCAACGGGGAAACCTGCACCACTTCACAACGTGCCGGCAGATCGGCGCGCGCCAGCGGATCGACCAGCAGAGCTCTTGCCGCGACCTTGCCGGTGATGCGCAGGCTGTGCTCAACCCGTGCCGGCAGCCAGACGCCGCGCCCTGGCGGTACCACCCAACTGCCCAGACGGGTATTGACCTGCACCACGCCACTGAGGCTATGAATCAATTGCGCGCAGTCATGGTAGTGGGGCGGCTCGAAGTCGCCGTGCTGGTAATCTTTGGCAATCGGTACAATCGACCGGTTGGCGGGCACAGCGTCATGGAAAAGCAGCATTGTTTGGGGCATCCCCAGTCCGCGGAAAGTTATAACGGCAGCATGCCATGCTGAAACCTTTCGTACCAGCCTATGGTGCGGTGGGGGAATATAGTTTATAAATATACAATATATTATTTTATAAACTATATGGAGGGGTGATGGATATCGACAGCATGCGGCAGGCGGCAGCGCAGGCCGGAACATTACTGCGGACGCTGGGCAATGAGGATCGCTTACTGTTGCTGTGTCAGCTCAGCCAGGGCGAGATGTCGGTAGGGGAATTGGCTCAGGCGTTGGCGATCCGCCAGCCGACACTTTCACAACAGCTTGGCGTGTTACGTCAGGAAGGGTTGGTAGCCACACGCCGTGACGGCAAGCAAATTTACTACGCGGTCAGCGATGAAAAGGCGCTGGCAATACTGGGCATCCTGTATCAACTCTACTGTCCAAAACCGGGAGAGACACAATGACCATTGACTGGCTGCATTTTACGCCGTTATCGGCCCTGGCTGGCGGAGGGATTATTGGTATCGCGGTCACGCTGCTACTGGTGTTTAACGGCCGTATCGCCGGCATCAGTGGGATTACCGGGGGTTTGCTGACGCCGCGGGGCAAGGAGAAAGCCTGGCGGGCCGCATTTCTTGTCGGGCTGTTGGTATCGCCCTGGCTGTATGGTATTGGCGCACCCTTACCGGCAATGCCAGTGAGTGGCAGCAGCCTGTGGCTGATCGTGGCCGGATTGTTGGTGGGGTTGGGTACCCGGTTGGGCGGCGGCTGTACCAGCGGCCATGGCGTTTGCGGTACGGCAAGACTGGCACCGCGTTCGCTGGCGGCCACGGCGGTATTCATGCTGCTGGGCTTTGCCACGGTCTGGGCAGTTCGTCACTGGGTGGGAGGCTAACACCATGTTCAGATACCTGTTTGCTTTACTGAGCGGTGCGATTTTTGGCCTTGGCCTGATCGTTGCCGGTATGGCCAATCCGGCCAAGGTCTTGGCGTTTCTCGATATTACCGGCCATTGGGATCCGTCGCTGGCATTGGTGATGGTGGGGGCAATTGCGGTGGCGGCACCGGCGTTTCTTTGGGCTCGCCACCGACAGCGCAGTTTGTTGGGGGAGGAGATGCAGATCCCAACCAACCGTCGTCTCGATGGTCGTTTACTGGCAGGCAGCGCGTTGTTTGGCATTGGCTGGGGCATGGCGGGCATTTGCCCTGGGCCGGCCTGGGTACTCGCCGGGGCGGGCTCTTCGGCGGGCTGGCTGTTCGTGGCGGCGATGCTGGTGGGCATGGCACTGTATGAAATCATTATGATGCGGAGACGTAATGCCAATAGCTAACGCGATGGAGTAACCGAGGGCCTGGGAGGCATAAAAAAGCCAGCGCACCGGGCGCTGGCTGAAGGGTAAACGAAACAGTAATCAGGCGTTGGCAGCCGGTTTCTGTGCGCTTTTGCCCTGAGTGTTTTCCATCATGCGGCGGATCGGGACGATCAGCAGGGTCAATACTGCGGCGCAGATCAACAGCGCAATTGAGCAGCGTGCGAACAGATCAGGCAGCATACCCAGTTGGTCGGCTTTCACATGGCCACCGATCAGACCGGCCGCCAGGTTACCCAGCGCGCTGGCGCAGAACCACAGGCCCATCATCTGGCCACGCATTCTTTCCGGCGCCAACAGGGTCATGGTCGCCAGGCCGATAGGGCTAAGGCACAGCTCACCCAGCGTCAGCATTAAAATACTGCCGACCAGCCACAGCGGAGACACGCCCGCGCCGCCGTTGCTCAGCACGTTCTGCGCAGCCAGCATCATCAGCCCGAAGCCCGCAGCGGCAAACAGAATACCGATAACGAACTTGGTGATGCTGCTCAGACGGATTTTGTTACGCGCCAGTGCCGGCCATGCCCAGCTAAATACCGGTGCCAGCAGGATGATAAACAGGGCGTTGATCGACTGGAACCACACCGCCGGGATCTCGAAGTCGCCAATCATACGGTTGGTATAGTCGTTGGCAAACAGGTTGAACGAGGTCGGTTTCTGTTCGAAGGCTGACCAGAAGAAGGCCGCGGACACCAGCAGGATGAAGCAGACCAACAGGCGGGCGCGTTCTTTACGGCTCAGGCCGGCAAACACGAACAGGTAAATGAAGTACAGGGTGACCGAGGCGGCAATCACGTAAACCAGCGTACTGGCCACAGCGACCGGGTTAATCACGATGATGCCCTGGGCAATCAGGGTGATAATCACCGCCGCACCGACGGCCAGCGCAATCAGCCAGGCACCGACGCCGTTTTTCTTGGCGACCGGGCTGTTCCAGGTGGAGTCCAGGCCCACTTCGCTGTCATAGCGTTTCATCGCCGGGACGGCAAAGACGCGGAAGATCACCAGCGCCACCAGCATGCCGATACCCCCGATACCGAAGCCCCAGTGCCAGCCGTGGGAACGGATCAACCAGCCGGAGATCAACGGGGCGATAAACGAGCCCATGTTGATGCCCATATAGAACAGCGAGAAACCACCGTCACGGCGGTTGTCGCCTTTCTTGTACAGCGTACCGACCATCACCGAGATACAGGTTTTGAACAGGCCGGAACCCAGCACGATAAACATCAGGCCGATGAAGAACAGGTTGTTGCCCATAAAGGCAGACAGCGCGATCGACAGGTGGCCGAGGGCGATCAGAATTGAGCCGTACCAAACCGCCTTTTGCTGACCCAGCCAGTTATCTGCCAACCAGCCGCCCGGCAGGGCAGCCAGATACATGCTGCCGGCAAAAATACCGACAATCGCCGAAGCATTTTCACGTGCCAACCCCATGCCGCCGTCGTAGACCGTGGCGGCCATAAACAGGATCAGTAATGGGCGAATGCCGTAAAACGAGAACCGCTCCCACATTTCGGTAAAGAACAGGGATCCCAGCGGATAAGGATGGCCGAAGAAGGTCCGGCTTTCTTGGTTATTAACAGAGGATTGCATAACGTCTTCCCAATAAAATGCGCCGCATTGATGCAGCTTATATTGTGGTATGTATGTGTATTTAAGGAAGGTGATCCACCCAGTGCGGATTACCCGACAAAACCGCAGCCGCAGCGCCCGTTAACCGTGGAAAGCGCGTCGGCCTTTTTTCACTTGGCCAATGCTTTACATTGGGCGTGATATTATTTAACCATTTGATAACTGGATGGTGGTTTTGTCTAGTCCCTGTATCCCATTTTTTAGATGAAAAGTCGACAAACATCTCCTTTCCTGGTTTTTATGTTGGTTACGGCGGGAATGTTATTGACAGGTGGTTTATTGCACTAAAAGTTAATAACTTTTTTAAAAACAAGCAATTGCATTAAGAATTATCTGATGAGCACTGGCTGAGGGATACTGAGGGGTATCAATACTAAAAGTAGGGTAAACGGGCCGTCAGCCCATTTAAGTGAGGGAACTGGTGATAAATACGGCTATTACTCTTCCTGCAGGGTGTCTTCCCTCATCCGCGCCGGTCGGCGTTGCAAACACCACCAGGAATAAATCGCGTTGAACAGCACCACCACGGCGGTGACGCAGAATACCGCGCGAAAGCCATAGCTGGCGGAGACGGCGGCACCCATCAATGGGCCACTGACGTTGCCTATATCGCGGAATGATTGGTTATAGCTGAAAATCCGCCCGGCTACCTGATTGGTGCAGTTATAGATCAGCAAGGTTTGTACCGCCGGCAACAGCGCACCGTCGGCCGCACCCAGCAGGAAGCGCAGTACGCCGAGTTGCCACGGGGTTTGCACAAAGGCCATCGGGATCAGCAATAGCACCGATACGATCAGCATAAACACCAAAATGCGCTCCGGGCCGATCCTGTCGCCCAGCTTGCCCAGCCGTGGCGCACTCATTAGCGCGGCGACGCCCGGCACCGAGGCGATCAGGCCACTGACAAAGGCCAGATTATGAATATTACCGGCCAGATCACGCACGTACAGCGTCAGGATCGGCGCTATGGATCCGGTAGCGACTTGAATAATCATGGTGGTGACAAACAGACTGAGGATCAGCTTGGGGCTCTTGAGCGCCGCAAACACCTGACGGGCGTGCAGCATGTCTTTTTTCTGCACCGGGGTGAATTGTTCTTTGACATACAGCAGCGTCAGAACAAAGCAGGCCAGCAGCACACCGGCGGTAATGTAGAACACCGGACGCAGGCCATATTGGTCGGCTAGCAGGCCACCAATCAGTGGCCCAATCAAGGCACCACTGACCCCGCCGGTGGACAGGGTACCCAGCGCCCAGCCGCTGCGATTGCGCGGCACCTGAGTGGCGATCAGCGCGTTGGCGTTGGGGATAAAACCGCCGAGCAGGCCCAGTACCGCGCGCAGCGCCAAAAATTGCCAGATATTCTGCGCCATGCCCATCAGCAGCATCACAATCGCCATACCCAGTGCCGAGCGCAACAGCATCAGCTTACGTCCGCGCCGGTCAGCCAGCCCGCCCCAGAATGGGGAGGCAATCGCAGAAAACAGGAAGGTGATACTGAAAACCAGGCCAGACCACATGTTCAGCGCCTGGTGGCCGGTGACGCCAAGGGTTTCTACATAAAGCGGCAGGAATGGCATGATCAGGCTGAAGGCGGCACCGGTGAGGAAACACCCCAGCCAGGTGACAAAAAGATTGCGTTTCCAGTTGATGGGTTCTGGTGCCGAAGCCATATTTTCCTGCTGCATAAGGTGGGGCGCTTTGCGGACGTGCACAAGCAAGGGGGCAAAGCAAAAAAGTTAGCCTGATAAGTATGCGCTTAATTATAGGCGGCATCAATTGATGTGGGGAGGGATAGACGGAAAATGAAATAAAGTTTTAAAAATAGAATATTGGCAGTATTCCGCGCTGTGCGCGCGGAAAATCGGCAGATTTAAAGCCCGGCGAGCAGTTCAAAACCACTGGCGGTGGTGGAGAGGGCGACATCGGTAATCTCATAGTGCGCTACGGCGTTGAAGGGATCCTGCGCGACAATGGCGTCCAGTTGGGCGCGATCTATGCCCTTCACCAGGATCACACCGCCGGTGCGCGGATTCTTACGGCCGGAGGCGATGAAGGTGCCGTCCTGGAAATATTTCTTCAGCCAGGCAATGTGCCCTTCAAGGTGGCCGTCGACTTCTGCTATCGGGCGGTGGTAGGTCAGGTTAACGATGTACATAACAACTCCAGGATTAGCGACGAAGGCTTTACCATCCCACCGTTACCGCCGATTCTCAAGATCAGCGGAATAAAAAACCCGCCGTGCGGCGGGTTAGCGGTCAGTACAGTGAGGGTTCGCCTTCCGGACGAGTTTTAAAGCGGCGATGCAGCCACATGTACTGATCCGGTGCCATCAGGATCTCCTTCTCCACCACCTTGTTCATAAAGGCTGCGGCCTCGAACTCATTATCCAGCGGGAAGTTTTCCACCGCCGGCTGCATGATCAGTTCGTACCCTTTGGCGTCCGGCAGGCGGCGTGGGGTAAAAGGAATAATCGCGGGTTTACCCATTCTCGCCAGTATGTAGCTGCCGGTGGTGGTGGCGGCTTTCTCCACGGCGAACAGCGGGGCGAACACGCTGCTGCGCGGACCGTAGTCGTGATCCGGGGCGTACCAGATGATGTCGCCCTGTTTCAATGCGCGGATCATGCCTTTAACGTCTTTACGGTCCAGCATCGATTTGTTGGAACGCATGCGACCCCAGGTTTGCAGCCAGTCCATCAGCTTGTTGTCGTGCGGCCGGTAAACGCCGATACCTGGGTTATGAATGCCAAAGATCCGGGCACCGAGCTCCAGCGTCAGGAAGTGCAGGCCGATCAGCAGTACACCCTGATGGTTGTCTCGAGCCTTCTGAATATGTTCCAGCCCGCTGACCTGGAACCAGCGCTCGATACGCCAGTTTGGCCAAAACCACGCCATGCCGGTTTCAAATAACCCCATGCCGACGGACTCAAAGTTCTGAACCACCAGTGCATCACGCTCGGCCTGTGGCATATCAGGGAAGCACAGCATCAGGTTACGCTGGGCAATCTCCACGCGGCGTCTGAGAAAACGCATGGAAAAACGACCCAGCGAGGTGCCAAGGCGATAGATAATCGGGTAAGGCAGCAAGACCAGCAGATAGAGCAAACCGATGCCGATCCAGGTAAGCCAGTAACGCGGATGCAGTAAAGAGCGATTAAAAGAAGGAACTTGAGTCATGTGTTCTCAGCTTAGAAGCAGTCATTTAATGATAATAACAGAATGATGGGAGGGCCAGTTCTGCACCGGAGCCTTGACCCTGCACGATTTTCTGCCGTTTATAACCGACTATTGTGGCATTTTTATCGCACAACGTGAAAAGGCACCGCATTAAAACATCATTTTTAATGATAAACGGATATAAGTTGGCCAATAATTCGACAGAACCGCTCTAAAGGATAAAATCCGTAAGCGACAGACGCGTATTATACCGCGCAATTATTCAGGGGGTTTTATGTTGGCATCATGGTTAAGTGCGGGACTATTGGTTACCGGGGCATTGCTGGGCAGCCTGGGGGCCCACCTGCAATTTAATCCGTTGCTGGCGGTGTCGGGCGTCGCCCTGTTGGCGGGGATCGTGATTTCCGGTTTTACCGAATGCCGGGGCGGGCGCTGAGCCTCACCCCGGTTTCCTCAGCCGTTTTTAAACAAGCCTTTTAATACGTGCGGTTCAGAGCGCCAATATTGCGGCGGTGCACTGACCTTTTCACCCAGTTTAGCGGCGGCGTGCCAAGGCCAGCGTGGGTTGTATAGGATGCCGCGAGCCAGCGCGATCATATCCGCCTGCCCGGTGGCGACAATCGCTTCCGCCTGCTCCGGCTCGGTAATCAGCCCGACCGCGATGGTGGGCAGCCCGCTTTCCCGCTTGATGGTTTCGGCGAACGGTACCTGATAATTAGGGCCCACCGGGATCTTCTGCTGTGGTGAAAGGCCGCCGCTGGAAACGTGAATATAGTCGCAGCCCAGCTGTTTCAGCGTTTTTGCCAGCGCAACCGACTGCTGCTCATCCCAACCCCCCTCGACCCAGTCACTGGCGGAAATACGTACGCCGAGTGCCTTGTGCGCCGGGAACACGGCACGCACTTCAGTGTAAATTTCCAGCAGCAGGCGCATGCGGTTTTGCAATGAGCCGCCGTACTGGTCGTTGCGCTGGTTAGCCAACGGTGAAAGGAACTGGTGCAGCAGATAGCCGTGCGCGCCATGTAACTCAATCAATTCAAAACCGAGCCGATCGGCGCGTTTTGCTGCGTCAACAAACTGGGCTTTCAAGCGTTCAATCTGTTCCAGGCTCATTGCCGCGGGAGACTCATCCTGCTGGGCGAAGGGGATCGCGGAGGCGGAGAGCGTCTGCCAGCCACCGTTGGCGGCATCAAGTTGACCACCGCCTGCCCAAGGGACAGCGCAGGAGGCTTTGCGCCCGGCATGGCCCAGTTGAATACCCAGTGGCATGGTGGCGTGTTTTTTCACTGCCTGTACCACATCCGCTAACGCCTGTTCGGTTGTGTCGTCCCACAGGCCGAGATCGTTGGGGGTAATACGCCCTTCAGGCGCCACCGAGGTGGCCTCTACAATCAGCAAACCGGCACCGGACAATGACAGGTGCCCAAGATGCAGGGTATGCCATTCGGTGGCTTTGCCGTGTTCGGCGGAATATTGGCACATGGGTGCGATAATAATACGGTTGGGTAAACTCAGTTTTCCCAGCGTTATCGGGGTAAATAGCTGACTCATGACGTCCTCCAGATCCGTGGCCAATAGGGGATAAGCTCCCACTAGGAGTATCGGGATTTGTGAACAGCGTCAAGTTTCCAGCGCATCGCCTCATCGACGGGTTATTGCTGTTTTGAGCCACATTTTCGGGTATCATGTGGGCCGCGCGTGGGCCGGCGGTCGGCGCGTGTTCAAATCAGTCACCTCCCGAAAGACAGGAAAGTACACCATGCCAGTGTTACATAACCGAATTTCTAATGAGGAACTGAAGGCGCGCATGCTGGCGGAAACCGAGCCGCGCACCACAGTTTCTTTTTATAAATATTTCACCATCGAAGATCCCAAAGCGTTTCGCGACAGCCTGTACGTTCAGTTCGACAAGCTGAAGGTGTTTGGCCGCATTTATGTGGCGAAAGAGGGCATCAACGCGCAAATCAGCGTGCCGCAGAATAAGTTTGAGGCGTTCAAAGCCGCGCTGTTTGCCTCGCATCCGGCGCTGGATCAGGTGCGTCTGAATATCGCTCTGGAAGACGATGGAAAATCCTTCTGGGTGCTGCGCCTGAAGGTGCGCGAACGCATCGTTGCCGACGGTCTGGATGATGAGAGCTTCAACCCGGCAAACGTCGGTGAGTATCTGCAGGCCGATCGCGTTAACCAGATGATTGACGATCCGGATACGCTGTTTGTCGATATGCGTAACCATTACGAGTATGAAGTCGGCCACTTTGAAAACGCTATCGAAGTGCCTTCAGACACTTTCCGTGACCAACTGCCGATGGCGGTTGAAATGCTGCAGGACAATAAAGACAAGAATATTGTCATGTACTGCACCGGCGGTATCCGCTGTGAAAAAGCCAGTGCCTATATGTTGCATAACGGCTTCAAGAACGTCTATCACGTGGAAGGCGGGATTATCGAGTATGCGCGTAAGGCCAAAGAGCAGGGATTGCCGCTGAAGTTTGTCGGCAAAAACTTTGTGTTTGATGAGCGTATGGGCGAGCGGATTTCCGACGACGTGATCGCCAATTGCCACCAGTGCGGTGCGCCTTGCGATACTCACACCAACTGCCTGAATGACGGCTGTCACCTGCTGTTTATTCAGTGTCCGAGCTGTGCGGCCAAATTTGAAGGCTGTTGCAGCGAGATCTGCCGCGAAGAGTTGAAGTTGCCGCGTGAAGAACAGCGTGCGCGCCGTGCCGGCCGCGAAAATGGCGTCAAGATTTTCAATAAGTCGAAAGGGTTATTGCAGACCACGATGCACATTCCGGCACCGGAAGATGAAGGCCCGGCAAGCTGAGCCAACAGTAAGCGCGGCAGCCTTGCCGCCGCGCTTTGATATTACTTCGCGCGAACGCCTTCCACAGAAATAATCAGCTCCACGTCCTGCGATGCCGGGCCGAGATCGGTGGTGATGCCAAAGTCTTTCAACTTGATTTTGCCGTTGGCTTCAAAGCCGGCACGGTAGCCGCCCCATGGATCATTGCCCTGGCCGATCAGTTTGGCGTCCAGCGTGACCGGTTTGGTCACGCCGTTCAGCGTCAGGTTACCGACCACCGCATAGCCTTCGCCGTTCTTTTTCACTTCAGTGGATTCAAATGTAGCCTGCTTGTTCTTTTCCACGTTCAGGAATTCGGCGCTGCGCAGGTGTTTGTCACGCTCAGCGTGGTTGGTATCGACGCTGGCGGTGTTGATCGTGACGTTAACCTTGTCCTTGGACGGATCTTTTTCGTCGAAGGTGAAGCCGCCGTCAAAATCCTTGAAGGTGCCGTACAGCCAGCTGTAACCCAGGTGTTGGATGCGGAACTCGATAAAGGCGTGTTGACCCTGTTTGTCGATCTTGTAGTCAGCAGCCAGCGCGGAACCAGCGCTCAGCAGCAGTGCGCCTGCGGTCAGGCCCAGTACGGTTTTCTTCAACATAGCAATCTCCATAAATCCAAAGGTTAATCGGCGCTGCTACCCAGCATCCGTTTCAAAGTAACATCACGATCAACAAAGTGATGTTTAAGCGCAGCCAGACCGTGCAATACCGAAAGCACTACCACGACCCAGGCCAGGTAAAGGTGGATGGTACCGGCCGTATCGGCCTGTTCCGCCATACCGGTGACGGTAGCGGGGATATCGAACCAGCCGAAAACGCTGATCGGTTGACCGTCGGCGGTCGAAATCAGGTAGCCGCTGATCAGGATACTGAACAGCACGACATACAACGCCAGATGGGCGAGGATTGCGCTCACGCGGGTAAACCGGCTGTAGCTGGCCAAAGGTTTGGGCGGCGGCGAAACAAAACGCCAGACGACCCGGACCACCATGACGATAAACAGCAGCGTGCCGATGCTTTTATGTATCTCTGGTGCCTGGTGATACCAGACATCGTAATATCCCAGTGTGACCATCCATAGGCCCAGGGCAAACATGCCGTACACCGTCAGTGCAACCAGCCAGTGGATCAGCACTGAAATATGACCAAAACGGTTGGCGGTATTTTTCCAAAGCATCCTGTTTCCTTACCTTCCTGATTTTCTGGCTGCAATAATTAAACTTTAAGAAACATAAAATCAATAATAAATTTAACTATGTTACTTCTTAATAATATTAATCAGAGAATTTGGCCGAGATAGCGGTAAGTTAGTCAGTGAAATCGTCGAATTGATGACTGCGGGACGATTATTGATTTTATCTTATTGATTGAAATAAAAAGGTTTTATTTATTAGTGTCAGCTTTTGTCATTTTACGTAAATACCCTGAGTTTTTTCACAAATAAACCCTAGTCAAGATTGCCGATTATTTCCAGCCGAGGTTCAGTAAAACGGCGATTTTTATTCTCCCGGTAATAGCTCTGCGACGTGACCTCAGAGTTTGCTAACATACCATTCATCTGATGGCCCGCTGGGCCAGCGCTATTAACGCAAAGGACATGTATGGGCCGAACCCTGTTGACCGATCGCAGCCTGCGCCTGGCGATTATGCTGGCGATGTTGGTGATTATTCTTGCCGGTGTTAAAGCGGCGGTGGATGTTGTGGTGCCTTTCTTGTTGGCGCTGTTCCTGGCCATGGTGCTGAATCCGCTGGTGACACAGCTCGAACGCTGGCGAATACCTCGCGCACTGGGCGTGACTTTGTTGGTGGTGGCCGTGGTGGTGGTGGTGATGTTGTTTGTCGGCGTGTTGGGAGCATCACTGAACGAGTTTGCGCGCTCGCTGCCGCAGTACCGCGGCATGATGCTGGAAAAGCTGAGTGAACTGCAGCATTACGCCGATCGCTTCAAAATCACCATTTCCACCGAGGCGATGTTGCAGTATGTCGATCCCAGCGCGGCGATGAACCTGATCACTCGCCTGTTGAGCCGATTCTCCGGCGCGATGACCAATATCTTCCTGCTGCTGATGACCGTGGTATTTATGCTGTTTGAAGTACAACTGCTGCCCTACAAATTGCAGCAGGCGCTGGATAAACCGAGTGAAGGCATTGCCAACATTCAACGCGCGCTGGATGGGGTCACTCGTTATCTGTTGATCAAAACGGCGATCAGCCTGGCGACCGGCATCATTGTCTGGGCATTCCTGGCTGTTGTGGACGTGCGCTTTGCCTTTATCTGGGGGCTGCTGGCGTTTTTGCTGAATTATATTCCCAATATTGGCTCGGTGATCGCTGCCGTTCCTCCGTTGGTTCAGGCCCTGTTGTTCAACGGTTTTGGCGATGCACTGGTGGTGGCTGCGGGCTTTATCACTATCAATCTGGTGATTGGCAACATGCTGGAACCGCGGGTGATGGGGCGCGGACTGGGGTTGTCGACGCTGGTGGTATTTCTGTCATTGATTTTCTGGGGCTGGCTGATGGGGCCGGTGGGGATGTTGTTGTCGGTTCCCCTGACCATTATTACCCGTATCGCGCTGGAGACCACCGAGGGTGGGCATAAACTGGCGGTGATCCTCGGTGACGGTCAGCCGGGCAAACAGGTTACTCCGGAGTAAAGAACACTTTCCCCTGGGTCTTGCTGGCGGCGGCATGTTGCAGCGCCAATTTATAGTGCCGCAGTGGGTAGATGGCTGCCGGGGGACGTAACTCCAGTTGTCCACGCCTCAGCAAGTGGAAAAGCTGTTGGAACGCCGCCTGCCACTGAGCTGGCGTTGCCTGTGCATTCCATTTGCGCAGGTGGAACAGTGAAGTACGCAAGCGCAGTTGCTGAGCAATGTACTGCCAGTCAACCTGTTGGTTACTCAGTAATCCCAGGGCAACAAAGTCACCATTGGCGCTGACTGAACGCGCCAGATGCAAACCCTCTTCTCCGCCGACACAGTCAATCGCCGCCCGTGCCGCATGGCCTGTGAGTTGTTGCAGGCTATACTGTTGCAGTAAATCCCCAGGAAGAACCCGCCAGGCACCGGCATTCAACAGCGCCTGTCGATGGGCTGTATTACGTACTACCACGGCCAATTTAATTCCGCGCAGCGCCGCCAACTGACAGAAAAGCAGGCTAATCGCCGATCCTCCACCGTTAATCAGCAGAATGTCGCCAACCTCTAGCGGTAGCCACTGCGTCAACAATACCCAGCAGGTGAGTGGATTGATGTAGATTTGCGCCGCGCTGACGTCATCAATATCGTCCGGTAGCCAAATGACTTTATCCTGGTCGAGCGTGATAAAGGTTTGCCAACTGCCATTCCCCCTGACAGCCAGTGCGCGTCTGCCGGTCGGTTGCCCACGGGGATCTACCACCACGCCAATGCCTTCATAGCCTGGGACCTGGGGCAGGGCGATACGGTGTGCATACTGACCGTAGATAGGGATCAGATCGGATGGATTGATAGGGGCATAGCGCATCTGCAGCAGCAGTTGATGGGATTGCGGCCTGGGAAGGTCGGTCTGTTCCAGGGCAATGACCTGTTCCGGGAGGCCAAAACGGCTAAAGCGTAAACGGGGAAAAGTGGGCGACATGAATTAAGGGATAAAGAAGAAATAGACGTCCAGCGCTAACAACACCAGCCACAGGCAGATATACAGCACCAGATGTTCACGTACATTGTTGACGATCGCCGACAGTATTTTGTTTAGCATTCTCAGCAGCCAAAAGATAAGGACAGGCAGAGTATAGATTTTTGCGGGCGGCGTTAATACCGTCGAGAGGGCAAAGCGTGCAGCAGAGGCAAATTAAAAGGAAAAATCAGCCTGCTTTGGCGCAGGCTTTGGATTATACCGCCAGCAGGGACAGTGACAATGGGCTGGTGGGGACGCTTGGCGGATAGAAGTACCGCAGCACGTTATACAGCGAATAAAACTCCAGCCGATTGCGGGCGTTGATTTTTTCGGTGATATGACGTTTGTGAACATAAACCGTATGCGAACTGATTTGCAGCTTTTTCGCGATGCGGTAATTGGGCATTTCTGCCATCCAGTGCTTCATCACCGTCAGTTCTTGCGGGCTGAACAGTGAATGTTCAACGCTGCAATCCATCAGTGACACCGGTTTTTCGCGCATCATGCGCAACGTCACCGGCAAAGTGGCTTTATTGAACAGGAAAGCATGATCGGCGATGCGCATTGGCGTTTCGCTGTAGGGGTAAGGCGTATCCAGATAAATAAACAACAGTGCCGATGAGGTGGCCTCAATAAAGGCCTGCAGTTGAGCATCATCTTCACTATGACGGCAATGTTTGGTCAGGTTTACCAGAATGTGACTTGGTCGGTAGTGGTCCAGCAGGGGGGTTGCCTGTTCCAGGCTGTGGCAACATTTTACCTGGGCGAAAACATTGTCAGTAAAATAGTTATCGATACCGACCCGAGTGAAGCAGCATTCGTCCACGACAAGCAGTTTCATGGTGACGTCCTTGTTGTTCGAAGAAATAGCAGGGGCATATCAGCTGTAAAATAGAACTTACACCAGGGGGGATCAATTCGGAAATCCGGATACTTACCCCAGAAATTTCCGTTGAAATATTTTTAACAATATATTTCAGATCGTTATGATAGTTTTGTCATGTAACTAAAAAATGTAACCGCAACCCGCGCGGGTGGGCGGGTGCGATTAAGTTAACGGGAAGGGGTTAAGCAAAGCGTTTCAGAGAGAAGGGAGCGATGTCCACCGGTGGGGTTTTATCTTCAGCAAACAGCGCAGCGATCTCACCTAACACACTGGCAAACTTGAAACCATGGCCGCTCAGACCGCTGATGACCATTAAGCGATCGCATTCTGGCAGAGTATCGATAATGAAATCTTCATCTGGACTCATATCATAACTGCATGCTTCACCGTGTAAACATACCCCTACACCCGGCAAAAATTGGCGCAGGAAGTGGAAAACTTCGGTTCCATCAGTGGTGAAACTGCCAAATGGTTTGCGTTGCTCCGGTGTCTCCATCGGTTGGCCACCATCGTGTTTGCCTATTTTCAACCCGTCTTTATCGGCAGGGAAACCGTAATAATGGTTGCCGTCCTGCGCTTCAACGGTAAATGCCGGGAAACGGTTGTTGACGCTGTAACGACCATCCGCCTGATGCCAGGAAAATACCTTACGCAGTGGGGCTATCGGTAACTCTGGCAGCAGCGCTTTTACCCAGGTTCCGGCGGTGACCACCGCTTTACGGCCCTGAAAACGGCCTTCAGGGGTGACCACTTCAACACCACCCTCGATCGGTTGCACTGCGCTGACAGGGCAATTGAATAATTGTCCGCAGCCGGCATCTTTAGCCAATTTAATCAGGCAGGCAATGGCCTGCTCAGAGCGCAGGAACCCGGCGTCTGGCTCAAATACGCCGACGTAACCTTCCGGTGCATTGAATTCTGGCCACCGCTGGTTAATCTGTTCTGCGTTAAGGTTTTGCGTATTGAGGTGGAATTTTTGCGCGCTGTGTTGGGCGTTGTTGATAAACTCAGAATTCTGCGGCCCCATGTTCAGAACGCCGCAGTCCTGGAACAACTCTTCACCGGTTTGTTTAATCAGGCCGTTCCATAAAGCCTGAGCGCGCAGGATCAACGGCACATATTTTTCGCCTTCGCCGTAGGCATGACGGATGATGCGGGTATCGCCGTGGTGGCTGCCGTTACGGTGTGGGGGCATCGAGCTGTCGATCATTAATACTTTCAGGCCGGACCGTGTTGCATAGTAACCTGCCGCCGCGCCTACCGAGCCGCTGCCCACAACAATTAAGTCATATTCCACGTGCCATCCCCTCTCTGTTATAGGTTTCTTATTTCTTTATGATAAAAGGTTGGGCGCTGCAATGCACCCGTTGCGCGGTTCGCAGGCAAAGAAAAAGGCGCCAGAGATAATCGCTGGCGCCTTAGGCATTTTGGTACAGTGAATTAGTGCTTTTTACGATCAAGGTCCTGGTAATCCGTTGCTTCAATCTTGGCGATGCCGGCTTCTAATATATTGATTAATTGACGTGCGACATCTGTGGTTAGCCAAAGCGTTCTGTCTACTTGGGCGTCTTCGGGTGTCTGATCTCGTGAAGACAGGTAATGAAGGCGTATCATCATGGCGTCATAAGCGTCGACAGTACTGATATCCCAACCAACAAGCGGGTGTGTCTGAATTACTTCATCATTTCTGTCCATAAAGACCCCTTATTGAGTAGTGACTACCGTGAGTGACTAACGAGGATCAATGCGGCCCATCATCATGTGAGCAATTACAGTATACGCATCTGGCTACGGCGGTGGAGAGTTTCCCACCTTCTTTTGTAAAATAATTATTTAATTGAGTGATTATTCTACACGTCGACTCGCAAAACCATGCGGAGGAACGAGATTAGATTCATTCAACATCAGGGGGCCGCGGAGTACCCTGTAGCCGTTTTTCCAGCTCGGCGGCCAGATGGGCAAAGTGCTGTTGGGTTTCGGCATCACGACTTTGATTTTGCGATTCGAGCTTCAGACTGTGAATTAATAATTGATTGGCTTTGTCATCCAGGCCAAAGGCCAGATAGGAAAATGCCACTTCCAGCACGCTCAAACGTCGCTTTTGATCGGCAATCAGCGCCAGTAGTTCGCCAAAGGTCATCGCTTCTTCGGTTTTTACCTTGTCCGGGGCCATGTCAAATACCTCCTGTTAAAGCATTCAGTACAGACCAGATAAAGCTTTTCTTCCAGCAGAAAATTAAACTGCGTTGTGCCGGGCTTTAAATACAAAAAAGCCGGAGAGCGACCCCCGGCAAAAACTACATTGCAGTATTATTCTGCGCTAAACCAATCGTCAGCACTTTCCCAGGTTTCCTGGAGGATGTCCGCGATCAGATCTTTATCTGTTTTCAGGCCGCCCAATACCGAGAGCCCGTTGGAACCGGCATAACGCACCTGCACCAGGGTGTCTGGAAATTGGCGGTTTACCCGCTTGCTCAGCTCGCCGGTCAGAGCCTCGATGGCTCCTGACGGTAGCGGTTTGGTTTTATCTATAGTGACTTCAACACGCATAATTGCCCCCGAAGCGATTTACTGGATATTTATACAGTTAAGCGTGCGCGGGGGCAAGAGGCTAGGTTAAAAAAAGATTATTCTGCTGTCACTGACCAGCTCAGGCTCTCTCCGGCCAGGAATGGCACTACCGTTTCGCTGCCCATGACGATCTCTTCCGGTTGGCTAGTGGGTATGCGCTGCAGCTCGATGAAGTCGGTATTAACCGGCAGGCCGTAAAAACGCGGGCCGTTCAGCGAGCAGAAGCCTTCCAGATGCTCCAGTGCACCCAACTGTTCGAAAACGCTGGCGTAAGCCGGGATAGCATTGGGAGCGTTGAATACGCCGGCGCAGCCACAGCTTGATTCCTTGCGGTGTTTGGCATGGGGGGCGGAGTCGGTACCGAGGAAGAAGCGATCTGAACCACTGGCAACGGCCTTACGCAGCGCGTCCTGGTGAATATTACGCTTGAGGATCGGCAAGCAGAACAGGTGCGGACGGATGCCGCCAACCAGCATATGGTTACGGTTAAACATCAGATGCTGGGGGGTGATGGTCGCGCCAAGAAAACGATTGCCTTCCTGCACGTACTGCGCCGCTTCTTTGGTGGTGATGTGCTCGAAGACAATTTTCAGCTCCGGGAACTGCCGGCGAATCGGCTCCATAACCTGCTCGATAAAGCGTGCTTCACGGTCGAAAATATCGACGGCGGCATCGGTTACTTCCCCATGAATCAACAGCGGCATACCCATTTTCTGCATTTGTTCGAACAGCGGATAGATGGCTTTGACATCGCTGACGCCATGGCTGGAGTTGGTGGTGGCGTTGGCCGGATAGAGCTTGGCGGCGGTGAACACCCCTTGCTCGAACCCGTTAACCAGTTCAGCAGCATCCAGTGAATTGGTCAGATAACAGGTCATCAGCGGGGTGAAATCATGCCCCTGAGGGACCGCTGCCAGAATACGGTCACGGTAAGCGCGAGCGGCGGCGACGGTAGTAATTGGCGGAGCCAGGTTCGGCATCACAATCGCCCGGCCAAAGACCTGACTGGTATAGGGCAGAACCGTTTTCAGCATGTCGTCGTCACGCAGATGGATGTGCCAGTCGTCAGGGCGGCGGATTTTCAGGGCTTGAGGTTGTGCAGTCATGTTGCAAGGCTCCGGCGGTTAGATACGGGTCTACATAAAAGCGAATAATGGGGGTTATTCACGCCGGGGTGTAAGGATAAGCGGAAAGCGCTCCCGATGCATCTGTTTGTTCACGGCAAGTTGAAATCAATTGGCTATCAGGCGCATAGTGTCAGAGATTTTAATGATGCCTGCGCGATAACTGCCGGGTTATCAACATTAATCATGTGGAATGGGAGAGAGAAATGGAAGTACGTGTTATTGCCACCTTACAGGCGAAACCTGAATTTGTGTCCGCCGTCAGCGATGCGGTGCATGAGATTATCGATCCAAGCCGTCAGGAGCTGGGTAATCTGCAATATGATTTGCACCGCGATCTCGAAAAGCCGGGCACTTTCGTATTCTTTGAGCGTTGGGCAAGCGCCGAGGCGCTGGAAAAACACAATGCCACCGAGCATTTTAAGCATTTCGTTAGCCAGATAGAGGGCAAACTGGATTTGCTGGATATCAAACAGTTGAAGAAAATTGCCTGAGCCGATTTATCGGCAATAAAAAACCCGCCAAATGGCGGGTTTTTTTATCGAAGCAGATTAACTTAGTCGTTAATTGGCTGTGGTTTGGTTGCCGGAGCGGTGGCTTGATTTGCCGCCGCATGGCCACCTGCTGAACCTTTGCCTTCGAAGTTGAAGGAAGGGCGCTGCCAATCACTTTGCTGCTGCTGATCCGCTACATAGTCCGGTGCAGGAGCCTTGGTCATTGGCGCAGTGGCGATGTGTTTATACAGCACCTCTTGCACCGGCGCTGGCTGCTGTTGCACAACCGGCGCTTTTTCTTCAACCACCACCGGCGCAGCAACTTCCTGCACGGGGGCGACTTCAACTGCCGGCTCAACGAACGCCGGTGTTGGTTCAGCGACAGTTTCTTCAGCAACGGTTGCTGCAGCCACTACCGGTGTTTCTTCAACCACAGGGGCAGGTTCAACCGCAGGGGCTTCCTCTAACACCGGTGCAGCTTCAACTACCGCAGTTTCTTCAACTGTTGGAGCTTCAGCTACAGGGGCTGGTGTGGTTTCTTCGGCCTGGGTAGCGATCGCCGGTTCAACGGTTTCAACAACCGGTTGGACGGGTTCTACTGCGGTGGCCACCACTTCCGGCTCGCTCACTGGCGCAACGGCTTGCACCGCGACTTCAGCAATCACCGGAGCGGCAACGCTGACGGCTTCCTGTGCCATGACATTATCAGCAGCGATTTCGACAGCTTCAGTCTGAACTTCTGCTTCTTCCATCAGTTGCGCGGTTTGTGTGACAGGGTAACTTACCCATACCTTGCCCGAAGCCATTTCCGGAGAGGCGAAAGCCCCTGCCAGTGGCATTGGTGACTGGGTAGGATAACGCTCGTCACGGTAGCGGCGGCGACGTTGACCGCTAACACGCAGGTGACGCGGTGAACGACGTGAGCGGCGTGGCATGCCGTTTTCGCCATTAGCGCGATTGTCCTGTGCATCATCCTCAGTCTGTGCCTCAAGGGTTTCCGGCAGCAGTTTAACGCTGTCTTCAACCTGAGCAGGCTGCACGTCCTGGACTTTCGCTACCGGTGCTTTTGGCGCCAGCAGTTCTTCCGCTGCACGATGCAGTTCTTCTTCCGCAGACAGCACCCGAACTTTCTGCGTCAGAGGACGACGCTGACGACGCTGCATGTTCTGCATCTGACGTTCTTCGAGATCTTCGTCAACGCTGACATTGGTTGTGGTCGTGGTTGCGGTTTCTACGCTTTCCAGCGCGGCCACTTCCTGCTGAGCCTGACGTTTTTCTTCCTGGCGACGACGCTGACGATCGGCACGCTGGTCACGGCGCTGTTGCTGTTCTTCGCGCTGTGCCTTGGCGGCTTCTTCAGACAGCGGCTCTTCGACTACGGCTGCAGTGGCTTGTGGCGCATTGCGGCGGTTACGACGCTGTTCATCGCGTACTTCACGTGTTTCACGGCCTTCGCGGTTGTCACGAGGTTCGCGATTTTCACGCGGCTCACGATTTTCGCGATTGTCACGGCCTTCACCGCGCTCTTTACGCTCACCGCGTTCTGGACGATCGCTACGCTCACCACGTTCTCCGCGCTCACCGCGATCTTTACGACCGGTGCCCTGACGGCGTTGGCCACGACGATCCTGACGGCGGTTTTCACCGTTGCCTTCAGACTTCGGCGCTTCCACTACAGGTTTGGCTTCGACTACCGGCTGTTCTTCACCGGCAAACAGCGCTTTCAGACCACCGAACAGACGGCCCAACAGGCCCGGTTTGGCAGCGGCAGCAGGTGCGGTTTGCTTGGTCGCAGTAGCAGTGACGGTAGCTTGAGCCACAACCGGCTCTTCTGCCGGTGGTGGGGCGTCCGCAGCCAGAGAGAACGAAGCCAGAGCCGGTTGTTCAGGACGCTTGCGCTCCATCGGCGCATCTTCCAGCGGCTGGGCCATTTCTTCTTCGTGCAGTTTCGGCAGCAGGTAGCTCAGGGTCGGTGTTTCTTCGCCCTTACGCACGCGCAGTACAGAGTAGTGTGGGGTTTGCATCTGATCGTTCGGCACGATGATCGCTTTCACGCCACCCTGACGTTTTTCGATCGCGCTCACCGAGTCACGTTTTTCGTTCAGCAGGTAAGAAGCAACCTGAACCGGCACGATGGCGTGAACTTCTTTGGTATTTTCTTTCAGCGCTTCTTCTTCGATCAGACGAAGAATGGAAAGTGCCAGCGATTCGTTATCACGGATAGTGCCGGTGCCGTTACAGCGCGGACAGACGTGATGGCTGGACTCACCCAGTGATGGGCTGAGGCGCTGACGTGACATCTCAAGCAGGCCGAAACGGGAAATGCGACCGATTTGGATACGTGCGCGGTCCTGACGAACGGCGTCACGCAGGCGGTTTTCCACTTCACGTTGATGGCGAACCGGGGTCATATCGATAAAGTCGATAACGATCAGGCCGCCAAGGTCGCGCAGGCGCAGCTGACGAGCGATCTCGTCTGCCGCTTCCAGGTTGGTGTTGAACGCCGTCTCTTCGATATCGCCGCCGCGAGTTGCCCGCGCGGAGTTGATGTCGATAGCGGTCAGCGCTTCGGTGGAGTCGATAACGATCGAGCCACCGGAAGGCAGGCGAACTTCACGCTGGAAAGCGGATTCAATTTGGGATTCGATTTGGTAGTGGCTGAACAGAGGGATTTCGCCGCTGTACAGTTTGATTTTGCTGCTGAAATCCGGACGGCCCAGGGCAGAAATGTGCTCTTTGGCCAGATCGAGAACTTTTGGATTGTCGATCAGGATTTCGCCGATGTCCGGGCGCAGATAGTCGCGGAATGCACGCACGATAACGTTGCTTTCCTGATGGATCAGGAATGGCGCAGCGCGGCCTTCAGCGGCTTTTTTAATCGCTTCCCAGTGCTTCAGGCGGAATGACAGATCCCACTGCAGCGCATCGGCAGATTTGCCAACGCCGGCGGTACGAACAATCAGACCCATGCCGTCTGGCAGTTGCAGGGAAGAAAGCGCTTCTTTCAGTTCGGTGCGGTCGTCACCCTCAATGCGGCGTGAAATACCACCGGCACGTGGGTTGTTCGGCATCAGCACCAGATAACTGCCGGCCAGGCTGATGAAGGTGGTCAAGGCAGCGCCTTTGTTACCACGTTCTTCTTTATCAACCTGAACGATCACTTCCTGGCCTTCGCGCAGCACATCTTTGATGTTTGGGCGACCATGGGAAGAGTAGTTACTTGGGAAGTATTCGCGAGCGATTTCTTTAAGAGGGAGGAAACCATGTCGTTCGGCGCCGTAATCAACAAACGCTGCTTCAAGACTTGGTTCTATACGAGTGATTTTGCCTTTGTAAATATTCGCTTTTTTCTGTTCATGACCTGGACTTTCAATATCCAAATCATACAGCCGCTGTCCATCTACCAAGGCAACACGCAACTCTTCCTGCTGAGTTGCGTTAATCAACATTCTTTTCATCTTAACTTACTCGTTATTTTTACATTATCGACAAAGCTGCGGGCAAAATAACCTCATGGCCGGATTAAAACCGAAAACCCCGTGTCTTCTCGCAAAGCCGTCAACCTCACGGTTGTCGCCTGCATAGGGGCGCATTATCTCGGTAAGCCTGTATTTCTTTGTGAAAAACAGCACTTTTACTAGGGGAATAGCCTCTGATTTACGTCGACAGATCTGATTCCGTTTGCCGGCCAAGCTGCAACCCGCAGCCCGCTAATTGTTTGATTTCACATTACGTCTTACGCCATTGCTGCGTTTTTGTGCCATCAGACAAATTTTATAATTCCACAGTTTTCCCTGTTTAACGAGAATCAACGTGGAAAGTAAACGCATTATTCCACTGCTGATACTGTTATAGCAAGGTGACTTTTCCTTAACTGCGGAAGAAATCGCAAACGTTCAAACCGGCTTGCTGCCTTATTGTCCGCTGGAGTTTCGCCTGCAGTCAGAGAGACAGTTAAGCACATAAAAAGAAGTGGCGCTATTTACGCGCTCTATTTAGAATCCTGCCCCATGAAAACGAACATTCCTGCAGTACAACTAATCACGATTTCTGACGACGAAGCCGGTCAGCGAATCGACAACTTTCTGCTTGCCCGCCTGAAAGGCGTGCCGAAGAGCATGATTTATCGCATCGTACGTAAAGGCGAGGTGCGCGTTAATAAAGGACGCATCAAGGCGGAATACAAGCTGGCGCCCGGTGACGTGGTGCGTGTGCCGCCGGTACGCGTTGCCGAGCGTGAAGAGGCACCGGTCTCTGCCAAGCTGGATAAAGTGGCCGCGCTGGCCAATTGCATTCTGTATGAAGACGATCACCTGCTGCTGCTGAACAAACCTTCAGGCACTGCGGTGCATGGTGGCAGCGGTCTGAGTTTTGGCGTGATCGAAGCTTTGCGTGCGTTGCGTCCGGAAGCCCGCTTCCTGGAGTTGGTGCATCGCCTGGACCGCGACACTTCTGGCGTGCTGTTGGTGGCGAAAAAGCGTTCCGCGCTGCGCTCCTTGCATGAGCAACTGCGGATGAAAGGGATGCAGAAGGATTATCTGGCACTGGTTCGCGGTCAATGGCAGTCGCATTGCAAAGCGGTACAGGCGCCGCTGCTGAAAAATATTCTGCAGAGCGGTGAACGTATTGTGCGCGTTAACAGCGAGGGCAAACCGTCGGAAACCCGCTTCAAGGTGGAAGAGCGCTTTGAGCATGCGACGCTGGTCAAGGCCAGTCCGATCACCGGACGTACTCACCAGATTCGCGTTCACGCCCTGCACGCCGGACATCCAATAGCCTTTGACGACCGCTATGGCGATCGTGAATTTGATCGCCAATTGGCGGGAACCGGGCTCAAACGTTTGTTCCTGCATGCGGCAGCGCTGCGCTTTGAACACCCAGGCACTGGCGAAACGATGCGTATCGAAGCGCCGATGGACGCAGAGTTGCGCCACTGCCTGCAGGTATTGCGCAAGCAGTCTAAAGAACAGTAAGCCGTACCTTCATGCCAGCGGGTTGATGCCTTCAGCCCGCAGCATCTCCAGTAGCGCAATCAGCGGCAGACCGATCAACGCATTCGGATCCCGCCCCTCCAGCTTGTCGAATAACGCAATGCCCAAACCTTCACTTTTAAAGCTGCCTGCGCAGTTGAGCGGTTGCTCAAGGCGAACATAGGCGTCGATTTCAGCCTCATTCAACACACGGAAATGCACGTGAAAAGGTTCGCAAAGCAGTTGCAGGTGTTGGCTATGGCTGTTGTATAACGCCAGGCCGGTATAAAAAGTGACCTTTTGGCCGCTGGCCTGACGCAATTGCGCGCGGGCATTTTCTTCGGTGTGTGGTTTTCCGGTGATTTTACCGTCAATCACGCAGACCTGATCTGAGCCGATAATCAGGTGGTCGGGGTAGGCGCTGGCCAATGCCTGGGCCTTCGCCGCTGCCAGTCGTAGCACCAGCGCTTCGGCGTTTTCCCCGGCCAGCGGGGCTTCATCGACCTGCGGAACGGCACAGATAAAAGGCAGATGCAGCTTTTCCAGCAGCGTCTTGCGGTAGGTCGAGGTGGAGGCAAGGAGCAGTCTTTGCATAATTTTTTTCGTAAACCGTAGCGTAAATAGAGTGGGCATTTTAAACTGTCCGCCGCTGAGGAAGCGAATATTGGTGAAAGGTGCCGTTTTACGGCCTTTTTCTTTGACTCTAAGTCGTTACAAAGTTAATATGCGCGCCCTATGCAAAAGGTAAAATTACCCTTGACCATTGATGCGGTACGTACCGCTCAGAAACGCCTGGACTATGTTGGTTCCTATGCGCCTGAGCAGGTTACACGTGTTGCCGCCTCTGTGGTCAGTGTGGACAGTGATGTTGAGGTCTCGTTATCCTTTGATATTGATAACCAGCGCCTCGCGGTAATAACAGGGCATGCGGACGTCCAGGTAATGCTGATGTGCCAACGCTGTGGAGTGCCGTTTGAACATCATGTTCACACAACATATTGTTTTAGCCCGGTCGTCAATGATGAGCAGGCTGAGGCATTACCGGGGGCGTACGAGCCGATCGAAGTCGATGAGTTTGGCGAAGTCGATCTGCTGGCAATGATTGAAGATGAAATTATTCTTTCACTGCCTGTCGTCCCGGTACATGAATCTGAACACTGTGAAGTGTCCGAAGCGGACATGGTATTTGGCAAACTGCCTGCAGAGGCGGAGAAACCAAATCCATTTGCCGTATTAGCCAGTTTAAAGCGTAAGTAATTAAGGAGTAAGGTCCATGGCCGTACAACAAAATAAACCAACCCGTTCCAAACGTGGCATGCGTCGTTCACACGATGCTCTGACCACCGCCACTTTGTCTGTAGATAAAGCATCTGGCGAGACTCACCTGCGTCACCATATCACTGCCGACGGTTTCTACCGCGGTCGCAAGGTT
Organism: Serratia myotis; assembly: GCF_027474885.1. NCBI lineage: Bacteria > Pseudomonadati > Pseudomonadota > Gammaproteobacteria > Enterobacterales > Yersiniaceae > Serratia > Serratia myotis. Next base: position 2,041,993 of record NZ_CP099707.1, read on the forward strand.
ATCGGCTAAGTAGCGGTACCTTGACTCGTCTAACCCTGGCGTTAGATGCAATGGGCGGGGACTTCGGTCCCTGCGTCACAGTGCCTGCTTCATTGCAGGCACTGGCCTCTAATTTACAGCTTCATCTTCTGCTGGTCGGCAATCCCGACACCCTCTCTCCCTTACTTGCCAAAGCCGATCCGGTTCTTCTGGAACGTTTGCAAGTTGTGCCCGCTGAATCAGTGATTGCCGGCGACGCCAAACCCTCACAAGCGATACGTGCCAGCCGTGGTACCTCCATGCGCATTGCACTGGAACTGACTAAAAACGGTGATGCGCAGGGCTGCGTCAGCGCAGGCAATACCGGCGCGTTGATGGGGTTGGCGAAAATGCTGATTAAGCCGCTGGAAGGTATTGAACGGCCGGCGTTGATGACGGTGATCCCGAATCAGCTGGGTGGCAAAACCGTGGTGCTGGATCTGGGCGCCAACGTCGAATGCGACAGTACCATGCTGGTACAGTTTGCGGTGATGGGCGCGGTGATGGCCGAAGAGGTGGTGGGGATTGCGCAACCACGCGTGGCGCTGCTGAATATTGGTGAAGAAGAAACCAAAGGCCTGGATAACATCCGCGAAGCGGCCGCCGTGCTAAAAAATACTCCGGCAATCAACTATATTGGTTACCTGGAGGGCAACGATCTCCTCACCGGTAAAACCGATGTGTTGGTCTGCGACGGCTTTGTGGGTAACGTCACCCTGAAAACCATGGAAGGGGTGGTAAGAGTATTTTTATCGCTGCTGAAATCATCCGGAGACGGTGGCAAGCAGGCGTGGTGGTTAAAATTGTTGGGCCGTTGGTTGCAAAAACGGGTGGTAAAGCGGTTCGGCCACCTGAACCCCGACCAGTATAATGGCGCATGTCTGTTAGGATTGCGCAGCACCGTAATCAAGAGCCACGGCGCTGCGAACCCGCACGCGTTTGCAGTTGCAATCGAACAGGCTGTGCAGGCGGTGCAGCGGCAAGTCCCTGACAGGATTGCTGCGCGCCTTGAAGCTGTATTACCTAAGAGTGACTGATCGTACATGTATACAAAGATTCTCGGTACGGGGAGTTATTTACCCGTACAAGTGCGCACCAACGCTGACCTGGAAAAAATGGTGGATACCTCTGACGAGTGGATCGTCTCTCGTACCGGTATCCGTGAACGCCGTATTGCCGCCGCGGATGAAACCGTTGCGACGATGGGCTTCCATGCTGCTGAAAAAGCGCTGGAAATGGCGGGTGTGGCTAAAGAAGACATCGGGCTGATCGTGGTGGCTACCACCACCTCGAGCCACGCATTCCCAAGTTCTGCCTGCCAGGTGCAGCAGTTGCTGGGTATTAAGGACTGTGCGGCATTCGATCTGGCTGCGGCCTGCGCCGGTTTCACCTATGCGTTGAGCGTCGCCGATCAGTATGTTAAAAACGGCGCGGTGAAGCATGCTCTGGTGATTGGTGCTGACGTATTGTCACGCACGCTGGATCCGGAAGATCGCGGCACTATCATTCTGTTTGGTGATGGTGCAGGCGCCGTGCTGTTGGGTGCTTCTGAAGAACCCGGCATCCTGTCGACCCATCTGCATGCCGATGGCAGCTACGGCGGTTTGTTGACCTTGCCGTTCAAAGATCGTCAGGATCAAGACAAACCGGCCTATGTCACCATGGCGGGTAATGAAGTCTTCAAGGTTGCGGTTACCGAACTGGCTCACATCGTTGATGAAACCTTGCAGGCCAACAATCTGGACCGCAGCTCGCTGGACTGGCTGGTGCCACACCAGGCCAATCTGCGTATTATCAGCGCGACGGCGAAAAAATTGGGTATGGGGCTGGATAAAGTGGTAGTGACGCTCGACCGTCACGGTAACACTTCGGCCGCCTCGGTCCCCGCAGCGTTCGATGAAGCGGTGCGTGATGGGCGAATTCAACGCGGCCAACTGGTGCTGCTGGAAGCCTTTGGCGGCGGCTTTACCTGGGGCTCGGCGCTGGTTCGTTTCTGATTAACAGGAAGAAAAAATGACGCAATTTGCTTTTGTTTTTCCAGGCCAGGGGTCACAGACTCTGGGCATGCTGGCCGATTTGGCCACTCAATATCCGATCGTTGAAGCGACCTTCAGCGAAGCCTCTTCCGTTCTGGGTTACGACCTGTGGCAACTGGTGCAGCAAGGGCCGGCGGAAGAGCTGAACAAAACCTGGCAGACGCAGCCGGCATTGCTGGCGGCTTCCGTAGCGATTTTCCGCGTCTGGCAGCAGCAGGGCGGTAAAGCGCCTGCAATCATGGCCGGCCATAGCCTGGGTGAATACTCGGCGCTGGTGTGTGCGGGCGTGCTGGATTTCCAGGCGGCAATCCGTCTGGTTGAGCTGCGCGGCAAACTGATGCAGGAAGCTGTGCCGGAAGGTACTGGCGCGATGTCCGCCATTATCGGCCTGGACAACGCGGCTATCGCCAAGGCTTGTGAAGAATCTGCCCAGGGGCAGGTTGTTTCGCCGGTGAACTTCAATTCACCAGGCCAGGTAGTGATCGCCGGCAATAAAGAAGCGGTTGAACGTGCAGGCGCGGCCTGTAAAGCCGCAGGTGCCAAGCGTGCGCTGCCGTTGCCGGTGAGCGTGCCTTCGCACTGCGCACTGATGAAACCGGCTGCAGACAAGCTGGCCATCGCGTTGCAGGAAATCACCTTCAGTGCGCCACAGGTGCCGGTGGTGAATAATGTCGACGTGCGCACCGAAACCGATCCAGAAGCGATCCGCAGTGCGCTGGTGCGTCAGTTGTACAGCCCGGTGCGTTGGACCGAGAGCGTAGAGTTTATGGCAGCACAGGGCGTTACGCTGCTGCTAGAGGTTGGTCCGGGTAAAGTTCTGACCGGTCTGACTAAACGTATTGTTGATACCCTGACGGCGGCGGCGGTTAATGACGCAGCCAGCCTGACAGCGGCGCTTGAACAATAAAGAGGAAAACAATGAGCTTCGAAGGTAAAGTTGTTCTGGTCACCGGCGCTAGCCGGGGTATTGGCCGGGCTATTGCAGAAACGTTTGTAGCACGTGGTGCTAAAGTTATCGGCACCGCCACCAGTGAAAGCGGCGCTGAGGCTATCAGCAGCTACCTGGGTGCAAGCGGCAAAGGGTTTGCGTTGAATGTGGTCGATGCTCAATCTATCGACAGCGTTCTGGCATCTATTCGTGCTGAATTTGGCGAAATCGACATTTTAGTGAATAATGCCGGTATTACGCGTGATAACCTCCTGATGCGTATGAAGGACGATGAGTGGCAGGATATCCTGAACACCAATCTGACTTCGGTATTCCGTCTGTCAAAAGCGGTAATGCGAGCTATGATGAAAAAGCGGTTTGGCCGTATCATCACCATCGGTTCTGTAGTCGGAACCATGGGGAACGCAGGGCAGGCTAATTACGCGGCGGCTAAAGCCGGTTTGATTGGTTTTAGTAAGTCTTTGGCACGTGAAGTTGCTTCGCGTGGCATTACGGTCAACGTCGTGGCACCTGGCTTTATTGAGACGGACATGACACGGGCGTTGACAGATGATCAGCGTGCAGGCATTTTGTCATCAGTTCCAGCCAATCGGCTGGGGGATGCTAAAGAAATCGCCAGCGCTGTTGCATTTTTAGCCTCTGATGAGGCTGGCTACATCACCGGTGAAACGTTGCATGTCAATGGCGGCATGTACATGATTTAAAAAATGCGAAAACTATTTGCGTTATTTGGGGTAAAAACCGCAGAATAGCGTAAAATCGTGGTTTGACCAGCCGGGATTTAGTTGCATCTTTTTCAACATTTTATACACTACGAAAACCATCGCGAAAGCGAGTTTTGATAGGAAATTTAAGAGTATGAGCACTATCGAAGAACGCGTTAAGAAAATCATTGTTGAGCAGTTGGGTGTTAAACAGGAAGAAGTTTTAAATAACGCTTCTTTCGTTGAAGATCTGGGTGCTGATTCTCTTGACACCGTTGAGCTGGTAATGGCTCTGGAAGAAGAGTTCGACACAGAGATTCCAGACGAAGAAGCTGAGAAAATCACTACTGTTCAGGCAGCTATTGATTTCATCAACGCCAGCCAGCAGTAAGAGAACATATCTAGGCGGTCACTCGACCGCCTAAGTTTTTTCTATCCCTAGTGTCATATTTTCCCTCCTTGGAGGACAAACGTGTCTAAGCGTCGAGTAGTTGTGACCGGACTGGGCATGTTGTCTCCTGTCGGCAATACGGTAGAGTCCACATGGACAGCTCTTCTTGCCGGTCAGAGTGGCATCAGCCTGATCGACCATTTCGATACCACAGCCTATGCGACCAAGTTTGCTGGCCTGGTAAAGGATTTTAATTCAGAGGATTTCATCTCACGCAAAGATGCGCGCAAGATGGACGCCTTCATCCAATACGGTATCGCGGCCGGCATGCAAGCTATGCAGGATGCGCAATTGGATATCACCGAGGCTAACGCCAGCCGCATTGGTGCCGCTATCGGCTCCGGTATTGGCGGCCTGGGTTTGATTGAAGAAAACCACAGTTCACTGGTTAACGGTGGCCCACGGAAAATCAGTCCGTTCTTTGTGCCGTCAACCATCGTTAACATGATTGCAGGCCACCTGACCATCATGTACGGCATGCGTGGCCCGAGCATTTCGATCGCCACCGCCTGTACTTCAGGTGTGCACAACATTGGCCATGCCGCGCGTATCATTGCTTACAATGATGCTGACGTCATGCTGGCCGGTGGGGCAGAGAAAGCCAGTACCCCGTTGGGTGTCGGTGGCTTTGGCGCAGCACGCGCATTGTCGACCCGTAACGAAAACCCGCAAGCGGCCAGCCGCCCATGGGACAAAGACCGTGACGGTTTTGTTCTGGGTGACGGTGCCGGCATGATGGTACTGGAAGAGTACGAGCACGCTAAAAAACGCGGCGCCAAGATTTATGCTGAAGTTGTCGGCTTTGGGATGAGCAGCGATGCTTATCACATGACGTCCCCTCCTGATAATGGGGCGGGCGCAGCGCTGGCGATGGAAAATGCGTTGCGTGATGCCGGTGTGACTACGTCACAAATCGGTTATATCAATGCGCACGGCACCTCAACGCCGGCCGGTGACAAAGCCGAAACGCAGGCGGTGAAGTCGGTATTTGGCAGCGATGCGCAGCGCGTGATGGTCAGTTCGACCAAATCGATGACCGGCCACCTGTTGGGTGCTGCGGGCGCGATCGAATCGATCTTCACCGTATTGGCATTGCGTGACCAAGCCGTTCCGCCAACCATCAACCTGGATAATCCGGATGAAGGTTGCGATCTGGACTTTGTTCCGCACGAAGCGCGCCAGGTGAGTGATATGCAGTACACACTGTGTAACTCCTTCGGCTTCGGTGGTACCAACGGTTCACTGATCTTCCGCAAGGTGTAATACCTCAGTTGGCAGATGCTATAAAAGCCCGGTTTTTTAAACCGGGCTTTTTTTATGGCGTTGACCCGTGACTCGGAAAGCTCTGCTTGCCGGTGTTATAGCCAAACGGCAAGCTGCTGCTAATGGCACCTGCGCCTGTTATTCTGTAGTGATACCAAAGCGGTCAGGGGGAGTCTATGTACTGGATTAATGGGTATCAGCATAATGCACTCGCGCCAAGCGATCGCGGTTTGCAGTTTGGCGACGGTTGTTTCACTACCGCCCGGGTGACCGAGGGTAAAATCGACCTGTTGCCCTGGCATATCGAGCGACTGCAGTTGGCGGCACAACGGCTGATGCTGCCAGCCTGTGACTGGAGCGCTTTGGAAGATGAAATGGTGCACGCGGCAGAATCTATCCCTCTGGGCGTGGTCAAAGCGATATTGACGCGCGGCAGCGGTGGCAGGGGTTACAGCCCGAAAGGCTGTGAGGCTCCTACCCGCATTGTCTCTCGCAGCAGCTACCCGATGCACTATCTGCCATGGCGTGAACGGGGCATCAGCCTGACGGTCAGTCCGGTAGCGCTGGGGCGTAATCCCCTGTTGGCTGGGCTGAAGCATTTGAACCGTTTGGAGCAGGTGTTGATCCGCACGCATCTTGACCAGACGGCCGCCGACGAGGCGCTGGTGCTTGACACTGCCGGTATGCTGGTGGAATGCTGTGCGGCTAATTTGTTCTGGCGTAAGGGAAAAGCGGTTTTTACGCCGGACTTGGGTCAGGCCGGGGTGGCCGGGTTGATGCGTCGTCGGGTGATTGAGCTGCTGACGGGCAGCGAATACTCGCTGCATTGCGTCAGTGAGCCGCTGGAGACGCTGGCCGATGCCGAAGAAGTGCTGGTGAGCAATGCGTTAATGCCGTTGCTGCCGGTCAATACTGCGCAATCATGGCGTTACCCTTCGCGCCAACTGTATGATTTTTTGCGCCCACACTGTTAACGATGGCTGATTGATGAAGAAAAGAAAGCTGAAGTTCGTTTCTATTATTGTTGTTCTGGTATTGGGCCTGCTGTTTTGGGGTTACCAGAAGGTTGAGCGCTTTGCGGATACGCCATTGGCGATCCAGCAGGAAGCCATTTTTAAACTGCCGGCAGGGACCGGACGAGTGGCGCTGGAAGGGCTGCTGGTACGCGACAAGCTGATCCGCAACGGTAAGTGGTTCCCATGGCTGCTGCGCCTGGAGCCGCAATTGGCGGAGTTTAAGGCCGGGACCTACCGCTTTACGCCGGGCATGACGGTGCGTCAAATGCTTAAACTGTTGGCCAGCGGTAAAGAAGCCCAATTCAGCGCGCGGTTTATTGAAGGTTCCCGTCTGAGTGACTGGCTGATGGTGCTGCAACAGTCGAAATACCTCAAACATACGCTAGCCGGTAAAAGCGAGGCGGAAATCGCCGAGGCGCTGGGCCTGCCGGAAGGCACCAGCCCGGAAGGGCGCCTGTACCCGGATACCTATCTGTACACGGCAGGCATGAGCGATATGGCGCTGTTGAAACGAGCCCACCTGCGTATGATAAAAGCGCTTGAGAGCGCCTGGCAGGGCCGTGAGGCAGACCTGCCGTACAAGACGCCGGAACAGTTGCTGACCATGGCCTCGATCATTGAGAAAGAGACCGCAGTGCCGGAGGAGCGCACTAAAGTGGCGTCGGTATTCATTAACCGCCTGCGTATTGGCATGCGTTTGCAGACCGACCCGACTGTGATCTACGGCATGGGTGACAGTTATAATGGCAACATTACCCGCAAAGATTTGGAAACACCGACGCCGTACAACACTTATGTGATCAACGGTCTGCCGCCAACGCCGATTGCCATGCCGGGTCAGGCCTCGCTGGAAGCTGCTGCCAATCCGGCGAAAACGCCTTATTTGTACTTTGTTGCCGACGGCAAGGGTGGGCATCAATTTACCACTAACCTGGCCAGCCATAATCAGGCAGTGCGCGCCTATCGACAGGCGTTAAAGGAAAAGAATGAAAAGTAAATTCGTGGTTATCGAAGGGCTTGAAGGTGCGGGTAAAACTACCGCACGCGATACCGTGGTCAACGTACTACGCGAGCATGGCATCAACGATATTACTTTTACCCGTGAACCGGGTGGCACGCCGCTGGCAGAAAAACTGCGTGACCTGTTCAAGCGCGGCGTGGATGGCGAACTGCCGACCATCAAGGCCGAGGTGCTGATGCTGTATGCAGCCCGCGTACAGCTGGTGGAAACGGTGATCAAACCGGCATTGGAGCGCGGTGCCTGGGTAGTTGGCGATCGTCACGACTTGTCTTCTCAAGCCTATCAGGGTGGTGGCCGGGGTGTGGATCAACAACTGATGGCGTCGCTGCGTGACACGGTACTGGGAGATTTTCGGCCGAACCTGACGCTTTACCTGGATTTGCCGCCGTTAGTGGGCCTGCAGCGGGCTCGTGCGCGCGGCGAACTGGATCGCATCGAGCAAGAGGCACTGCCATTCTTTGAACGCACCCGCGCGCGTTACCTGGAGTTGGCGGCACAGGATGACTCTATCGTCACCGTTGACGCTTCTCAATCGCTGGAGCAGGTGACGGCGGCGATCCGCCGTAGCGTCAGCCAATGGCTGCAGCAGCAGGAAGGCGTGTAATGAACTGGTATCCGTGGCTGAACACCCCTTATCGGCAATTGGTCGGACAATATGCGACCGGTCGCGGTCATCACGCACTGCTGTTGCATGCCGCTGCGGGCAATGGTGAGGATGCGCTGGCCTATGGGCTGAGTCGCTGGCTGATCTGCCAGCGCCGCAACGGTGAGAAAAGCTGCGGTGAATGTCATAGCTGTCGATTGATGCTGGCGGGTAACCATCCGGATTATCACGTGCTGACGCCGGAAAAAGGCAAAAGCAGCCTGGGGGTGGAACCCATTCGTCAGGTGATTGAAATCCTTTATACGCATGCGCAGCAGGGCGGCGCCAAGGTGATTTGGCTGCCACAGGCGGAGTTGCTGACCGAGGCCGCCGCCAACGCTTTGTTGAAAACGCTGGAAGAACCGCCAGAAAAAACTTTTTTCCTGTTGAGTTGCCGTGAGCCTTCACGTTTGTTGGCGACGCTGCGTAGCCGTTGTTTATATTGGCACCTTGCCAGCCCGGATGAGCAGCTCAGCCTGCAATGGTTGAACCGTCAAACGCCGGGTAATCAGGTTGATCTCCTGACGGCCTTGCGCCTGCACGATGGCGCCCCGCTGGCTGCTGAACAGTTGCTGCAGCCAGAACGTTGGCAGCAGCGCAGCGCGCTGTGCAGCGCCCTGAGTGCCGCATTGCCGCAGCATGACATGCTGTCCTTGTTGCCGGTGTTGAATCACGAAGACGTTGCTGAACGGCTACACTGGTTATGCGCGTTATTGATGGACGCCATGAAGTGGCAGCAGGGGGCCGCCAGCTTTGTGTTGAATCAGGATCAGCAGCCGCTGGTGCACCAACTGGCCAGTCGCCTGAGCAGCACTTCTCTGCAGCAAGGGTTGCAGCAATGGCTTCATTGCCGTCATCAGTTGCTGAGCGTCGTCGGCGTTAACCGTGAACTGCTGCTGACCGAACAGTTACTTGGCTGGGAGCAGATGCTTGGCGCTACCGGCTATTCCCACCCTCATTCGCTGTAAAAGAGTTAAATATTATGTTGTTAGTAGATTCTCATTGTCACCTTGACGGCCTGGATTACCAAACGCTGCACCAAAACGTGGATGATGCCCTGGCGAAGGCCAAGGCGCGCGATGTGGGTTACGTACTGGCGGTCGCTACCACCTTACCGGGCTATCAGGCGATGACCCAGCTGATTGGCTCTCGCGACGACGTGGCGTTCTCCTGTGGGGTACATCCACTCAATCTGGAAGGGGGTTACGATTACGCTGAGCTGCGCCGTCTGGCGGCGGCAGAGCAGGTAGTGGCACTGGGTGAAACCGGGCTGGATTACTTCTATCAGAAAGATAATCTCGAACTGCAACAAGCGTCGTTTCGTGAACATATCCGTATCGGCCGCGATCTGAACAAACCGGTGATCGTGCATACCCGCGATGCGCGTGAAGACACGCTGGCGATCCTGCGTGAAGAAAATGCCCAGGACTGCGGCGGTGTGTTGCATTGTTTTACTGAGGATTGTGCTACTGCGGAGGCCTTGCTGGATCTGGGGTTCTACATTTCCTTCTCCGGCATTTTGACCTTCCGCAATGCAGATCAACTGCGTGAGGTAGCGCGCTACGTGCCGCTGGATCGTATTTTGGTGGAAACCGACTCGCCGTATCTGGCTCCGGTGCCGCATCGCGGTAAAGAAAACCAACCTGCCTATGTGCGCGATGTGGCTGAATACATGGCGGTATTGAAGGGCGTGAGCCTGGAAACGCTGGCCGAAACCACCACCGCCAACTTTTCACGCTTATTTCACATCGAACTCTGATCTTTGGCCTAGGCTATAGCTGGGGTTAACGAAATCTGAATTTTTTTTAAGCTCGTAATTAATCGCCGAAACGGGTAATGTTCCCACCCGTTTTCGGGCGAGCTACGGGCGTTTTTTGCTCATTTTTAACAAGAAATAAGCGATATAAGAAAAATACCCGGTTTTGTTCATCGAAACGTGACTGTCATCAAACATTGCGCAGCCTATTTATTTTACTCTGCGTAATAATTCAAGGGGTGCTCAGACACCCTGAATTGCAGGGGTTTTTTCTCCCCCCCTTGCAACGCGAAGAATCGCGAAAAGTAGCAAAGCACTATTACTCAGGAGCACACTCAACTATGTTCAAGAACGCATTTGCAAACCTGCAAAAAGTAGGTAAGTCGCTAATGCTGCCGGTATCCGTATTGCCTATCGCAGGTATCCTGCTGGGCGTCGGTTCCGCCAACTTTAGCTGGCTACCTGCGGTAGTCTCACACGTGATGGCGGAAGCCGGCGGTTCCGTTTTCGCCAACATGCCGCTGATTTTTGCCATCGGTGTTGCCCTGGGCTTCACCAATAACGACGGTGTCTCCGCGTTAGCCGCAGTAGTGGCTTACGGCATCATGGTGAAAACCATGGCGGTGGTTGCGCCGCTGGTGCTGCACCTGCCGGCTGAAGAGATTGCGGCCAAACACCTGGCGGATACCGGTGTGCTCGGGGGGATTATCTCCGGCTCCATCGCTGCCTATATGTTTAACCGCTTCTTCCGCATTCAATTGCCGGAATATCTGGGCTTCTTTGCCGGTAAGCGTTTTGTGCCGATTATTTCCGGCCTGGCGGCAATCGTTCTGGGCGTAGTACTGTCCTTTATCTGGCCTCCAATCGGTACGGCTATCCAGACCTTCTCCCAGTGGGCGGCTTATCAGAACCCGGTAGTGGCGTTTGGTATTTACGGCGTGGTTGAACGTGCGCTGGTGCCGTTCGGTCTGCACCATATCTGGAACGTGCCGTTCCAAATGCAGATTGGTGAATACACCAACGCAGCGGGTCAGGTGTTCCACGGTGATATTCCACGTTATATGGCGGGTGACCCAACTGCGGGTAAACTGTCCGGTGGTTTCCTGTTTAAAATGTACGGTCTGCCTGCTGCTGCGATTGCCATCTGGCACTCAGCCAAGCCGGAAAACCGCGCAAAAGTCGGCGGTATCATGATCTCCGCTGCGCTGACCTCGTTCCTGACCGGTATCACCGAACCGATCGAGTTCTCCTTCATGTTCGTTGCGCCGATCCTGTACGCAATCCATGCCATCCTGGCTGGCCTGGCGTTCCCGATCTGTATCCTGTTGGGGATGCGTGACGGCACCAGCTTCTCACACGGTCTGATCGACTTTATCGTTCTGAGCGGCAACAGCAGCAAAATCTGGCTGTTCCCAATCGTCGGTATCATCTACGGTCTGGTGTACTACACCATCTTCCGCGTGCTGATTGCCAAGCTGGATCTGAAAACCCCAGGTCGTGAAGACACGATCTCTGAGCAAGTTGCACAGGGTGGTTCTGAAATGTCTGCGGCGCTGGTACAGGCTTTCGGCGGTAAAGACAACATCACCAACCTGGATGCCTGCATCACCCGTCTGCGCGTTAGCGTGGCGGACGTGAGCAAGGTTGACCAGGCTGGCCTGAAAAAACTGGGTGCTGCCGGCGTAGTCGTCGCAGGCTCGGGGGTTCAGGCTATCTTTGGTACCAAATCTGACAACCTGAAAACGGATATGGACGAATACATCCGTAATCATTAATTCAGGTAGGGGAGTTTCAAAGGGAGGCGAAAGCCTCCCTTTTTTATTGGTTTATATATTGATTTATAACGGTTTTTTATTTTTCCTGTCCACATTGTTACCTCGGTGGAAAGGTTTAGCGCTTAATTTGGTTATGGCACCCACTTTGCGGAGGCTTTGCCGCTTGGTTTTCCGCTCGCGTCGTCTATAGATCCTATTGTTGCAACTTTGCAAAACTTCCAAAGATATCAAATACCCCCCGAAGCCCCGCCACGTCTGGACGCAAGGCACTCTCTGATGAATTCCCTTCTATGTCTTCTGCTCGCTTAGATCCTCACGGAAAGCAAAAGAGATCCTTTTATTTCATCGAGTTAACTTTTTCGGCCTTCACTGCGCTCGGTGCTGGCGCTGCAAATCGTTGAAAATCATTGCAATGCGTGCAATGGCGTTTCTTTCGCAAAGCCCCAGGCACGGCGCGGGCTGGCGGTATCAATTGCAGAAAAGATCCTTTGCAAAAATTTCTCAACGCGAAACGGGCAGGCGGGTGCGGTGTAGTCCGGTTTCCGTGGCGCGGCGGCTCCGTGCCGTGGGTTTCCGTGCGTTCCGTGGGCCGTCGTGAGTCGTTTCGAGTTCCGCCCGGTGCGGGCGAGCAGATGCAGCAGCAGCCCGTGATGGGCCGCTGGTTGCGTTTAAATGGCTGGTTTGGTTTCGAGGTGGCTAGTCTAGCCGATCAGGGGGCCGTACTTGCCTTTCAGCGCGGTGACCGTGGTCGATGTCTGCGATATCTCAGTGGCATTTGTTGGGGTGCCGGTGTTGCTGTGGGTGTGTTCTGCCGTTCGTTGTGCCAGCGTGTCGACCAGGTCGAGGGTTTCGGTCAACAGGGTGAGGATGTTAGTCACGCCATCGCCGATCGTGGTGGTACCCGCCTGCAGCTGTAGCGCAGCGGATATGCTTTGACGAATGCCGGCAATACGTTCGGTGAGCGTGCCGCCGATATTCACGGTTTTACCCTGTGCGATGTTCTCGTCTGCGGCCTTGGCTGCGGTCTTCAGGTTGGCACTGGTGCCGACGGTGTAGTCGCCGCGGGCAATATGCGTTACGGCGCCGGCGGTGGTTCTCGCCGTGCCCAGCACAGTCTTGCTGTCATCAGCCTGGACGGTGATCTCGCGGTCGATAACCTTGCGGGTTTCCTTGTCCGCTTCGACTGTGCGGGATGTTGATACCTCCCGGATAGCCTGGTCAGTTTCCCGGTGCCAGTCACCTGGCGCCGTGACGCGCTGAAAGACGCCGGCGCGCTGCTGCTGCAGCTGTTCGCCCGGCTTTATCTCTGGCAGGCTGGCATTGCTTGATAATACTTGGCGAATAAAGGGCTTGTCCTGGCGTCCGTCTTGAAACGCCAGTTCTACCAATGTGCCAGGCGGTGGGTACTGCATGAAGCCGCTTTCGTCACCGCCCATCGTCACAGGTAGCTGTACTGCAGGATAAGACGGGGTACCCTTGCTGTCCTGGCCGTTCTCGTCAAGCAACTGCACCCCGACGGCATATTTTGGGCGGAATGGGTCGGCAATGTCGCCCAGCTCTGCCGACTCGGTGTAGTTTTCTACGCGCGCTAGCTTCGGCAGGTGCAGGCCAGCGGCGATCTCAGGGTTGAGTTGCTCAAGCTGACGCTGAAACGCTGGCTTTACCTTTGGTTGGCCGTTGGCATTTAGTGGTGTCCAGGTCAGCGTCATGTCACCGTCTTTGATGGCAACGCGGGTTATGCGTTGGCCGTTGACCATTGCACCCGGACGCACCGAGGGGATCAGCGGCAGGGTAACAGAATTACCGGCTCCGGTGCTGGATGCGTACTCTGTCGGGATCTCAACCGGCAGATCAGCAAAGCGCGAATCTTGCCAACGGCCGAGCCAGACGGAACCGTCAGGTAGCTGTTGCCAAATATAATCATCGATGCCAAAGGCCCGGCCGAGGGTGTTTAGTAACTGCCAACCGGTGCCGCTGTGCACAAAGTGCGGGATCGGTGTGTCGGTGTAATCCGCTGCCGGCAAAATGAATTCAATGCCGCTTGCCGCATTTAATGCCTGGGTGACCTGGCGCAGAGTAGGGTGCTGTAGTGACAGTGGCCAACGTCTTTCAAATACCCCGGTCATTTCACGCACGAACAACCGGCGGAAACCGTTATCAGATTGCTGATCGCGTTCAACATACCCGGTAAACCAGCGGTATGCAGTGTTGTTGTAACCCAGATCGAGGCGGACGATAGCCCCGGTGGCGTCGTCTGCAATTTTGGCTGTGATGAAGCCGCGGCCGGTGTCGTTGAGGTCGGTCACCACTTCATAGGCTGATACTGGTGCATCTACCGCGCCAATCTTCAAGGTAACTATGGGCTTCATAGCGCCCCCAGTTTGTCATCGACATTTTTCAATATCTTCTCAAAACCGGTCAGCTCTTTTTCTTGCTCGACGGCATCATCAGACGGGGCCGCAGCGGTGCCGCTGGCGCCTTGAGTTTTCGTGGTGTTGCCTGGCGCATTGGCCGCTTTACGGCCCTTGGATTTTTCCGCGGTACTCAGCTGTTCGGTCAGGGTGAAACTCACCTGCCATGCCAGTTTATCGGTTTGTTCGGTGGCTTCGATGCTGCCGGTAAACATCCCTTGCCGCATATTGATCGCCTGGGCGACAGGGTTAGCAATGCGATAGCGTCGACCTTCTCCGCCGCTGCCCTTGGCTTCGGCCAGGGTAAAGATGCGTGACAGTAAGGTTTTGTCTTTGAAGTCGACGAGGCCGGACACGCTCAGCTCTTTGGCCTTGACGCCGTTCTCTGATTGGGTGGTGCTTGATGATTGCCCCGACTTGTCTTTCGTTTCGATAGTCATTTTGGGGGAAACCTTAATTGACTTCATCGGGATAGCTTCGCCATCCAGCGCCAGCAGTATGATCGTCATGGTTTCACCATCCTTAACAGCTCGCCAACGTCACCCACGAACAGGGCGCCGAGTGTGTAAATCGCGTCAGGTTCTGGGATGCCGTTTAGCAGATTGTTTGCCATGTTGGCCGGGTGTCCCTGGTCGCTGAACATCCAGGCATCAACGCGGCGGCTTTTCAGTTCTGTTAGCGCCTGTTCCGCTGCTTGTTGTGCCTGACTGGCGGCATCTTCCAAGCTCTGCAGTGCGTCCGTAATGGCATCAAACGACATACCGCCGGCGGCTGACTCTGCCGCGGCCCGGATGCGTTGTGCATTCTGGGCGGCGCGAGTGGTGCTTAGTGACAGCGGGGTAACATCGGGCAACCCTGTACCCTGCAGCCCTGGTAACTGAATTTTAGTGGCGGCGAGTTCGGCCTCGGCCACGGCCTTGCGGGCAGTTTTCTGTAAGTCTGGTAATGGCAGCAGGGCAGCAAATGCGGCCAGGTCAGACAGAAAGCGATCGCTTTGCGTCGCCGTAATCAAAAAGCCGACCGCGCCCGGTGTGCCGCCGGCGGTTTTCAGCTTACCGGCAAGGAATTTAACGGCGTTCTCAGGGCTCAAGTAATTGCCGGACGGCGTCACCTGGCCGGCGCCATAAGTCCACGGATTCACGGTCAGTAAAGAACAACTGATCGGCGCAAGGTTATCGGGAAAGCCCAGGGTGACGCGCTGCCACATGATCAATACCCCACGGCCAGCCAGTAGGCTGAAAGTTCGTTTGCATTCATCCAGACATTAAATCCGTCATTATTGGCACCTTGAGCGATAATGTTGTCGGTTGAACCACCACTATTTGCGACTTCGCACAGAGTTAAGTGAATACTCAATACAGCGTTAGGGAACGGAAGATTAAACGTGACGGGGTTGGAGCTATCCGACCTGTTGACGATGCCGCCTTGCGTGATCTTCCCGCTGGCGTCGCGTGACCACCAGTTAGGGCCGTCGACGTGCAACTCTTCCGGCTTGTTATTCGGGCTGTAAACCCGCTGTCCTGATTCGTAAATTTCAACACCTGGCGACGTGCCAAAATTCCCGCCCAAGCCCAGACCGAAATTTCCGCCTGAAACATTTGATGTAAGAGTGAGGTTCCCGCCACTGTCGGCGGTGGCGGCCCCGATCTGCACACCGTCTGAATTGCGGATGATAAATCCGCCGCCCTGGGTGCCAACGTCGCCAAGGGTGTTTATCGGGCCGGCGATCGTTCCTCCTGTACGGGGGAAAAATTTCTGATCGACCTCGCCCTGGGTATATGCCCCGACATCGTGGGCGTAAAGCACGTCTTTTATCGCTAGATCACCCAACCCCAAATTGTCGCGGCTGGCTTCAACGTTCACGACGTCGGACAGATTGGCGCTTTTACGCAAAAATAGCCTGCTGGCTTCTTGCTCGCCCTGGGAACCTTTCGGACGCAGATCGGTGACGCTTCCGTCTTCATTGATGCGGGCCAGCTGTGTGACGTGATGCGGGAAGCCCTGCGGGTCGATGTAATCCTGCAATGCGTCGGCGGCGGTGAGTTTTACCGTTGTTTCCCAACGGCTGGTCACCTGGCCCTGCAGGCTGATATCAGCCCAGATCAGTGTCGGGGTATGGTCAACGGCGATCGGCGTCAGTGCTGGCAGCGCGCCGCGCAACCCTCCCACATAACCCAGCCCCGCGGCGGCCTGGTAATTGGCACCGGTGCGGGTGACCAGAAAGCCATCGCCAAAAAATGCGCCAGGGCCGTAGATATCCAGACCGGCCAGGCGTTGGCGTTCATCGACTCCGGCCAGGCGGGCCGAGAAGTCGATTTGCCAGGTCTGAGGGGTAACATTAATCTGAGTAGCACCGGCGGCGCCGTTGAACTCCATCGCCAGGGTACGGGTCAGCGTGTTTCCCTGTTCCTGGCCGCTGGTTGCGATTTTTCGCTGGGTGCGTGTATGCACTACCATGCATAGCGTGTTACTGGCCTGGTCGAGTAGCCCGATCCAGTTGTAGTCAAAATCCCCGACGGTAGTGTCGAGCACCACAGAAAAGACTACCGCGTCAGTATTGAGCATGCCGTATTGCATCACCGGTGCGGTGTGCACAATACTGGCCGCTGCCGGCAAGGGTTCATCGCGGCTTATCTCGGCTTCAGAGTCTTGTCCTGGGATATAGGCAAAAACGAACGTATCCGGACGCGCCGGCAGATTTTGGGCCGCTTGGCTTGCCGCCCATTGTTCGTATTTTCTGGTGATAATGGCTGACATGTCGGCCCCTTTTGTTGTGCTGCAGCATCGCTGTAATTGTCTGTACTCGGGCTGGCCATTACAGACAGATCCCGCTATGCCACATGGTTAAACTGTCAAAATCTCGCCGGCTTCGGTCATGATATACAGCCGGCTTTCGGTGATGATGGCGGCGTCTTTGCCCGGCCTGGCGCTGATAAGCTGGTGATCGTTATCAAACCAACCGGCGCGCATACCCAGCGGGGCGACGTTCAGCACCTCGAACCGGTACCGGCGGCAGGTGCGGCCGTATTTCCTGATGATTTCGTTCATCAGCGTGGCGTTAGCGGCCAGCTGGTTGTCATTAACGCGAATAATGATGACGTCCCAGTCGATGCCAGGCTGTCGCTCTAACTGCTGCATATCGCCGATTTTCAGACGATCAAAAATGCGCTTGAAGCCGATAAAACTGCCGCTGTCCTGGGCATTAATAAAGGCGTGCTTAATGCGCAGCCGGTACAACCAAAGCGGTTCCCCCTCAAAGCGATCGATATCGCGCTGGTACGCCAGCAAGTTCAGAATTTGAACCGTGCAAGTTTCCGGGTCGGTCTGTTCCAGTGGAAACGAGATCCAACCTTTGACCTTCTCCCAGAACGTGGCGCAGGCGGTAGCCAATTTCTTTGGCTCGCCTTTGTTCATCCAGCTCGGCAGGGTGATCACGGGTTTAGCCATTGGTCAGCACCACGTTTAACGATGCCAGGCGCGGCACCGATAGGCCGCTGATGATGTCGTCCAGTGAGAACTTGATAGATTCAATGGCTGAAAATTCCAGGTGTAACTCTTCGCCCAGACGAGAAAAACTAAAACGGCTGTGCGGCCAGGTCTTTGTAACCTCATAGGTCGCGTTGTCGCGGAATGCGCAGCGGATAAAGTTTTCAATGTCCTGCTTTAAATCGGCCTGCTCGTCGTCGGTCAAGTTCAGCGTGGCAAACATGTAGGCGGTAACGGTCAAATCATGCTGCGTTTCTGGCATGGCAAAACAGCGCATATCATCGCCGTGACCGTGGTAGCCCTGAACCATGATGTGATCATTGACTGCTGCGATAAAAGAATCCGCCGGTACGCCGGTATCAAGTAACAGATAAGCGTTTGCTGTGCCTGGGCCGCGTGGGGCGTCATGCTCAAAATAAACGCGGTCGGTACTGAGGCCGGCAACGCTGGCGATCATGCTGCGGTAAACCGCATCGATGTGATAGGAGCCAACGAGGTTGTACTGGTTCCGGCTGCGGTCGCGCAGCTCGTCATCAGATTCTTTGTCAGCGCCGGGCTGGGTTAGCCAGTTGTCGAGGTTCTCAACCCGTGAAATGCCGGGGATATCGGTCGGCAAGATGCGGAAATATCCTGGTGCCAGGTTGTAGGCGGTACCGCTTTCCTCGGCTTTCACGGCGATCGCCTGACTGGCCGTTCCGGCGGGGATCACCACTTCAGCGACGGTCATTACCCGGTAAACTTTGTCGTCGATGCGTTCTGTTTGGATCACAGTGCCTGCGGGAATGGTGATCAACAGTGTCGGGTCAGATTTGAAGAAACTGATCACGCCCTGGGTAAAGGTTGGGTCTTTACGCGACAGGTTGACCGCCCAGGCGAACAAGTCCAGATAGGCACCTGTTGCGGTGGCGAGGTACATGTTTGCCATCACCACAGTGACCAGGATGTCTTTTAGCCAGATCACGGGTTTGGTCACGATGGCTGTGATCAGGCGCCAGAATGGCGACATTTTCGAGGTGTTGGTGATCATGCCCTCGTCGTCGACAACCTTCTGGAATTCAGCTTTGACTTCGGCCTCGGTGGTTGGCATGCCGCCGGCACGTAGTGCGGCCTCAAAATCAACGGTTGGTTTACTCGTCATAGGTCACCCCGGTGCTGAGTGGGCCAAAATCATAGGTATCGGCGGTAATTAGCAGGTGGCCGCTGGCTTCCTCAGTCACATAGATAGTGCTGGGGATCAGCCGTTCGTCATCTTCAACCAACAAAGTGATTTGCAAAATGATGTCAGCGCGCAGCGTTGGGCTACGTTCGGCAACCAGCAACGTCGCGAGGCCGCTTTCCATGATGGCGTGTTTGATGTCCTGGCCGATGCTAACCAGGTTATTGCAGAGTACCGGCTCAAAGCCGGCATTCAGCGTAAAGTCGCGGTCAGTGATCAGCAGGTCGATATACAGTTTTTCATCAGCCATGACCGTATAACTCCATGTTTTCTTGCAGTGCCTGCGGGGTCAGTGGTTGCGTCACGTTATATTGCACGGTGCCGATCGTCTGGGTTCGCGCACTGCTGTTGTTATTGGTCGACTGGCTAACCTGGCCCATGATGCCGCCGCGGCCCGTTGATTGCAGATTGCTGCCTGTCAGTAACGGCGCGCTACCTGGCTGGCTTCCGGTAGGGGTCACTTCTGGCGCCACGTTTTTCATTTCGATGTCGACGCCGGGGATCATGTTCAGCTTGTCCACAATCCAGTTATAGGTCTGCGCAAAGCTGTTTTTCAGGTAGTCCCACAGCCCCTTAAATACATCGGTAATGGTGTTTTTAAAATCGGTGAACGCCTGCACAGGCGACAGTCCCATGAAGAAGTTGACCACGTTCTGCCAGCCTTCGGTCACCATTGCCCAGGTGGAAGCGAAAAGGGCGCCGACCTGGGTAACAATACCCATCAACCACTGAAAAGCGGCGGTGTTCATGATGGCGGCTTTCAGTTCATCCCAATATGTGATCATTGCCCAGACGCCAGCAGCCAACAGGGCAATTACCCCGATAATCAGCAACAGCGGCCAGGACATGAAATTGATCGCCAGGCCGGTAAGGAAGAATGAAAGGCGCAGCAGCAAAAGAAGTGGACGTAACAATTTCAGCACAACAATGAAGCCACCCCAGGCGACGCGCGCTATTCCGACCATCATCGTTGCCAACGCGCCGACAGCCGTTAGGCTCAGGATCGCCAGGGTGATATAGCCTAGCCAGCGGGCGATATTTGGAAACATCGTCATCCATTTAGCGAATTGCATGCCCGCGGCAGCCGCCTTCTGTAGCAGCGGATCGAGAACGGGCAGCAGGGTGCTGCCGATGATGATGCGGGAGCCTTTCCAAATGGCATTCAGGCGATCCCAGATATCCACCATCGATTTAGCCATGTTTTCGGCATTTTTCATGCCGGTAATACGGCCCAGTGAGTCGATATTTTCCTTCAGGCCTGCAGTATTTGTCGCCAGTAATTTCACCATGGCGACAGCTTCATCACTGCCAAAGGCTTTTTTAATCAGATCTGAATCCGCAACTTTTGACAGGTCGCCGTATTTCTTTTGGATTAGTCCCATGATGTCGACGACACTTTTCATTGAGCCGTCAGTATTGGTAAATGACAGGCCGAGGGCTTTCTGTGCGCTACCCACACCGGCTAAGAATGCCTTGTATTTGGTGCCCGCCTCGCTGCCGCTCATGGTAGCTTGCAGCATACCAAGCACGGCCATCTGTTCGGCGATGTCAATTTTGCTGGATGTGGCCGCCGCGCCTAACGTGGTGAACGCGGCAGACATATCATTACCGGACGTTTTAAACACGCGAACGGCTTCAGCCGTCTGCCCGGCGATTTGTTTCACCCAGTTCGAACGGCCCATCGCGTCAGCGGTATTCTGGAAAATACCGTACATGGTGCCCATGTACTTTGTGATCACAGCGGTATCGGCTTTGGTGGCCTTTGCCAACACACCAGATGCGACAGTAAAATCGCTTAGCTCATTGCCCTGCAGGCCAGCGATCGCGGATTGGATATCATAGGACGAACGCACGACATCCGCCGCGCTGCCGCCGTACTGCATGGAAAACATCAGCGCGGCGTCAGACAGGTTGGACAATGATTTTTCTGCCACGCCCAGAGAGCGAACCTCGCCAAGCGCGCGATTCATGTCATAAGCTGGCCCCAGAAATCCCTTGATGGCTTGCCCCGCGCCCCATAAACCGGCAGCGCCGGCGCCAACTTGCATTAGCCCGGCTTTGGTCTGGTTCGCAAATCGATTAATCCCTGCGCCAGCCTGTTTTAATGGCTGAGAGAATTTATCGACCAGTGAGAGCATCACCTCAAGTTGTTTCATCCTGTACCCTTGAACGCTTTGCCGATCCCGTTATTCACTGCGATCGCCATGTTTTGCCAATATCGATTATCCAGCCACATCGCGCGGGCGAGTGACTCGCTATCGTCCGGCTCGCCCGGCAGATATCGCCGGCGCAGGGTTAACAACTGTTCTATCTGGTTGTCGTCGATCGCCTGCGCGCGGCGGGCTAGTTTTTTACTTCAAACTCCAGATCAGGGGAGTAAATTTCAACAACCTTGCCGACCAGCTTCACCGCGCCGCCTGGCAGGGTGAGGATCTTGTCCAGCTCGACTTTGCTGTCAGGGTGAACAATGCGACGCAGAAAGTTGGTTGCCGGCGCGACTTTATTGTCGGTCGACATCTCATTGATAAACTTGTTGTAAGCGGTGATGTTCGGCTCAAAGACCAGATCCAGACCGTTAACTTTGATTTCGATTTTTACTTTGTCGCTCATGGGTTTAATCCTTTTTCTCTCTGCTCTATTTCAGCAGCCAACTGGTTATGTCTGGCTGCGCACGGGGGGTAAATCTTGCGGTATTCTTCCAGCGCTGCGGCCATCGCTTCGCCGGTGTTACTGCTGAGACGCGGTAGCGTTACCGGGCATCGGGCCAACAAATTGGCCTGATAGGGTACGTTCGGCGCGGTCGGTGGCGGCGTTGAACAGCCGGACATAGTCAGCAGTAGCGCACACGTTACTGAAAACTGGCTTAACCACTTCAGTGCGAATAACCCGCTCGGTGTGCGTTTCATTGGCGCTCAGCTCCGCTAATTTGCTTTCCAACAGACGGGCAGACTCGCCCGCCATGTTTTCTGTATACCGGCGCGACTGCTCGGCACCGGCGGTGGCGGCCCGTTCAATGACCAGCTGCTGGCTGTCGCTGTACAGGCCAGCGGTGAACCAGCCGGCACAGAACACGGCGGCCAGCAGGGCCAGCACGATGAACGGTTTCGCCTGGGCCATCAGCGCACGCCTTCATGCTCAAGGCTGAAGTGATTGCCGTCGGGGTTGGTTTTAAATCGACCGCCCCAACTTCCGCCGAGACTTTCCCAGAATTTACCCAGCTCCACATAGGCAGCGCTGTCGGTCTGGTACTTGCCATTGATGAACAGATTCAGGTCAACGGCCAGGCGTTTGGTGTGCAGGCTGTTGCTGATGCCGCTGCCTTTTTTGGCATTGAGCGCGGCCTGTTCTGGCGTGCGGTAGGCTTCACCGAACGTCACGCGCATGCCTTTCTCATCGGCCCATAAAATCAGCTGGGCGATCAGCTTGGTAAACAGTTGCTGTTTTTCACTTAACGTCATGATTGCTATCCCCTTGCACAAATTTGCTACCACGGTGACGCAGCCAGCGCTCAACAACCTGGTACCCCGCGATGCCCAGCGCAGCCCCGATGCCGTTAATCGCCACCGGCGACAGGTCAGGGAATTGCACCAGCGCGGCGCCAGCAATCATCGACACACCGGCGCCCAGGATCATGCGCCCGAAAAACAGGCGCGGGGTTAGCGGCTCGTTGCTGCTGAGTACCTTCCCGATGGCAATGGCGGCGCCAATCAGCGCCAGCGTTAAAATCTTTTTCTCATGGTCTTGCATCGCGTTACCCCAGCAGATCGCGCGTATCGTCTGCGGACAGATACGGAATGCCGTTAAGGCGCACAAAGTTAGGCGATGTCACGATGTACTTGATTTTGTGTTTTGTTTTGTCCGCGCTGGTCGGATCGATGTTCAGCAGATCGGAAATCATGATCTTGCAACCAAATGCCTCGACCTTCATTTCCTCGTCGCCGGCCTTGGCGTAGAACAGGAAATCTTTCGGCGGAATACCGCGCCAGCTGCCGGCACTGCGTGCTGAAGCCTGGGCGGCAATCAGGTTTTTGCTGTCCAGTTCGATCTCGCCGTCGGCCTCGACATCGCCGTCGGTATAGCCATCCGGCACGCCGCGGGTTTTGGTCACGGCGGTGTTATCGGTGATGTTCAGCGAGATGCTTTCCGCATGGATGGCGACGCCTTCCATATCGAAATCAAAGCTCATGCCTGAAATGCGTTTACTCATGGGGCGTTACTCCGTCAGGCTGGTGTCGAGCAGGATGCCGATCGAAATTTCTTTCGGGCTGGCATACGGTCGCGCAGTCATGAAAATTTGCACCTTGGTGCTGTTCAACCAGGTGATCACCACATCGCCATCCTTCGGCGGCTTCACTTCACCGGGGAAGGTCACCCCGTTGATTTGGGATGAAATCGCCATTTCTCGCAGTGGTTTGCTGAAAAAGGTTTCATGTGCGGCGATGCTGCTGTCCGAGGAATTCAGCGACCGGTCAGCGATTTTAGGAATAGACAGCAGACGAACCCGGCGCGCGGCTTTATCGACGGTGCGCAGGTACTCGATCACTGAGTAATCACCGCCGTCAACTTCCAACGTCAGACCGTCAGACCAGTAAAGGCCGTCGTAATCGACATACCACATTGGCACGCTGTAACGATTGGCGTTCAGCGCCTGCAGCACAGCCAGATCCAACGGTGCGCCGGTGCTGTCGACGGGCAATTCATCGCGGCCCATATCGACCAGGGCGCCGGTGCGAACACGGGCGGGACTGTCAGCAATGGTTACCGAACGGTTGCACAGACGGCCAGCCAGGACACCCGGATCATTGCCCCACAGGCGCGGCACCAGTTGGACGCTCGGCCCGGCGATGCCTTCCTGCAGCGTTGCCAATTTCGTGTTGTATTGCGCCCAGGTTTCAGTTTCATCAGGGCCGGCAACGGACAGGATCGCCCACAGCCAGCGGCTGTTTTTGCCGATAAGATCGGCGCGCAACGTCACCGCGGCGTTAATGTCTGCCTTGGTGCTGATGTCCATGCACAGGACAAACCCCTCAACCGATGCCGTCTGCTGGGCGCTTTTGACGGCGTCCACCCAGTCGGCGGTTTCAGCATCAGCGGCCAAAATGGCGACATAGGCGAACCAGTTACTGCCGGCGTTTCTGCGGGCGGCAGCGATGTTGCTTTTCAGCACGCTGTCAGCGGCACCCAGTACGGTGTCCAGATTGGTGTTGCTGTTAAGTGGTTGCAGCGTGCCGGCATGGGTGGCGCCGATGCCGACAAACAGGACAACCCGCTCGATCTCGGTAGGCGTGCCCTGATACTGGTTTAGCTGGTTAATTTCTACACTCGGCCAGGTCATAGTTTCCCCTTGATATCCTGTGCTTTGACTTCCCAGCCGAACCCGATGCCTTGCAGCTGGCGGGCCAGGATCATGTTAAATTCTTCGTCACTGACGCCGAGAAAAGCGCGGGCGGGTAGGTCAATCGTCCACGTCTCCTTGCTCGACTTGGGTGCCAGCTTTTTAATCAGAAAGCCGGCTTTTTTCATCGACAGTTCCGCGATGATGTAACTCACCGCCGGCTTTACATACTTTCCGTTCCACCACACTTTGTAACCGAGGTCACGCAGGCGCTTAGCCTGGCGGCGGGTTGCCGGTTTGCCTTCCTGGCTTGTCTGGCCCTGGTAACTTGACGCCCTTACGGTTATCTGCGCGCCGTCCTGATGGATGGCGCCGATAGTGCCGGCCGGCATGCGGCGTTCCCCGCTGCGGTAATCGCCCCCCTGAAGGTAAATACGTACCGCTTCGATCTCGGGCATTTCTCGCACTTTCATCAGTTTCGGTAACTGGCGCAGCATCTTGCGGCGGCCGCGTTTGCGTGGCACCCAAGGTGTACCATCAGGCGCCATTTGGTTACGGGCGTTTCGCTTTGACGCCGTGATGATCCCGCGCTTGGCAATTCGCCACAGCAGCCGTTGGCGCTTTGCTCTGGGCATTTCGTTTTCTTTCAGCGCCTGCTTGAGCGCGCGCAGCTGGGTTTTATTCAGTTCGCCATCAATGATTTTCGCCATCTTTCACCGGCGCGCCGGTGGCGTCCGCTCCGAAAATTACTGCCTCTTCGGCATGGTCATAGGTCGGATCGACAACGCCCCATGACTCCCCATCCAGCGGGATTTCTCCATTGCTATTGGGTAACAAGACAATTTCGTCGACCAACGGCACGGTGATCGTGACCAGGGCAGACTCTTCGTCGTACAGCTCGACCTCAACGTCTGGGTTGTCCAGGTTTAAATCGCTGCGGGCGTCATTTGCACCCTCCATCAACCAGGACAGCACCAGCGCAAACAACACCGCCGGATCAAGCTCGCGATAAGGGAACTTGTCCCACTCCAGCACGCCGTCATAGGTGGTTATCCCAATACGGCGCTGCCCTTTGCCGAGGTTTTTCAGCGCGGGCGTCAGCTTCTGGTTGTCCATCCAACTGTCGAACCCTCTCACCCGTGGCGGTAAACGCTCGGTCATGAATGCCGTCAGTTCAGATAACTGGCTCATGACAGCGACACCGAGGCGCGGCCCAATCCGAGGATGGCGCGCACTGCCTGGCTGGCTTCGGTCAACAACCCGCTACGGGTGAAGGATTCTGCGGCGTCGCTACTGGTTCCCTCCGGCGCCGTTGCCTTGCCTACGCGGCTGACGCTGGTCACTTCGCTGACCAGGTCGGCTTTTGCCAGGGCATATACCGCTTTTTTGTACTGCGCGGTTGTCTGGTTTTCGTCGCCGGCGCGAGCGCCTGGCAAGTCTTTCGCAGTGGCAAAACCTGCGGCCCGCTTCGATGTTTCAAAGCTGGTCAGGCGGCGGTTGATGTCGCCGATCGCGGCGAGTAAGGCCTGGATCGCGGTATCACCCTGCAACTGTGGCGGCACTTTTCGCTGTAGCTGAAATTCGCCCAGGTTCAGGTCAGGCCAAAAGCTGCCCGGCCCCTGAGTGATAGCTTCGTCCTGGTAGTCGAGGCTTTTCCCGCTGAAACCGAGAGAACTCACCGCTCACCCCCTGTTGTTAAAGAAGCGGACTGACCAGCATCCACGGCGTGATTAGCCAAATCGGCGTCACCCTCCGCTGCGTCCGCTCCGCCGTGCGGCAGTCGTTTGTTCAGCGCACGAATGCGCATCTCAATTTTTTCTCGCAACGTCTTCACCCCAACCGGGGCATGGAAGGCTTGCGCTTGCGCCAGTAGTTCATCTGCCGCCTGCAGGACGCTAATGTCCTCGACCGCTGACGGTATCGGTCTGCCGTTCCTGTCGCGTAATTTCAACAGGCCGGCAAACTTGAACCACTTCGCGTTAATCTCTTCGTGAAGCCGCCAGTTATCCCGCACGTTCGCAAAGGTGCGGGAAAAATACGGCTCAACACTGTGCCCGGCTTCAGCTTCGCTTTCGGCCCAGGCCAGCACGGTATCGGCTACAAAGGCCGAGAAGGTGCGTTTGACGTTATCCGGGGTGGGCTGGTGTTGTTCGATAGCGAGGTCAGCCCAATCAAGCGCCTGATCAAACTCGCCAATGTCGAACAACCAGATCACACAGTAGGAAAACACCTGGTTGGTGTACTGCTCGCCGCTGCTCAGGTAGCGCTCTACGGTGGGCGCCCACTTAGGCAGCAGCTTGCGGCGTTTCATGTCTACCCGGTCGCGGATAGTCGGCAATTGGCGCAGGCGTTCAACGTCCAGCCGCAACTCACGCAACTGAATGTGAAGGCTGTCAGGGTTGGCGCTCAGCGCCTGGCCCTGGTTCAGCGTGTGCTGTGCGGCAATCCGGGCGTTATGCCTCAGACCGGGTGACATGCTCATGGTTAGCCCTCAGTCGGTGGGACGACTGCTTCTTCGCCTACGATGGTGACGGCAGATTCATCGATCGCGCCGTACAGCTCGCGATAGCCCAGGGCATAGCCTTCGTTACGCAGGTATTTGTTTTCGTACTGCGCGCGGTCTTCTACAAATTCGACCTTGCGCTGGCGGGTATTGCGCTGCGTCAGTACCTGCAGGTTTGCCGGAATAGTGACGGCTAAGCGCTTGCCAGGCATAAACGGTGGGATGGCAGCGCGACGGCCGGCAACAGAATCAGCCAGCAGCTGCGCGGCGATCTTCTCGGTTGGCTTGTCGGCTTTGCCATACAGGCGGAATTGCTCAGCAGCCACCAGGTCAGCGCCAACCATGATCGTGAGGCGTGGATCATTACGGAATTCCTGCGGAATCTTGGTGTTGATGATGTCGGCTGCCGCCGCGTCCAGCGATTTGTAATCACCGCTCGGCCCGATGGTGACCGGGTCGGTGATGATTTGGGAGCCGCCGTTGAACTCTTTGGCAAGCTGGTGCCAGCCTTTGTTCACGTCCTGGCCCAACGGGTTGGCGATCGGGTCGGTGGTTGGGGCTACGCTGGTGCCGTTGAAGCCGATGCGCAGAATATCCAGCGAGAAAGCCTGCATGGTGAACGCATTCACCAACTGCATGAATTCGTTGGCGTCACCGCTGTTCGCCCAGTTCGACAGGGTTTCCCAATCCAGATCGACAGCGGAGTCCGTCGGCGCCAGGCTATAGGTGTTACCGCTTACGCCGATATTGCGGTGGAAACGTGCGCCGGCTGTTCGGCCAGTATGCAGGCGGGAGGCGCCCACATCGACAACCTGGCCGGTCATCTGATCCACGTCTTTCATGGTGATGAATGACAAGAAATCGAGCGACTCCTGCAGCGCCTTGCGGATGGCGGTTTCCATCGGTGGCGTGACCGCATAATATTTGGTGCGGTCGGCAGTTTCTGGCTGGCCGATATTTTTCAGCAGCGTGCTGTAATACGTTTCCATCGCCTTGCGGGCGCCATCGCTCAGCACGGATAATTGTTGCAACATATTTTATTCCTTCTTCCCGCCGCCGTTGGCAGCGCTATTAATCGATGCGATGAACGGTTAAACAATCATCGGGGCGGCGGTGTTATCTTTTTCGCCTGGATTCGGGTCTGGTAATTTGCTGAAGGTTTCATCCAGCTTTTTAAATTTCGGCATCAGGTCAGGCAGGGCGGTAAACAATTCTTTGGCCTGCTCAGTGCTGAACAGCTGAGTGATTTCGGTGATCTGCGTTTTAATGTCGCCGACAGTCTTTTCCAACTGAGTGATTTTTTCTGCGCCGCTGTTAATGGCATTAAATTTCTGCTGCAAATCTACGATGGCTTGCGCCATACCCGATAAAGCTTCGGTAAATTCCTTATTGTCACCTTGTGGCAACGGGGCAGGCGCTGGCTTTGGTGTCGGCTCTGGTTGCTTCGCACCGAAAAGGCTTTGCCATAATGGTTTCTTTTCTTCAGACATCTTTTTATCTCCCGGCCGTGTTGTGACCATATCGATTACAAACGGCACCGGAGCACCGTAGATAGCGTTATTCTGTTCAGCGTTAAAGCGCATGCGGTCGGTACCGATGCTGGCCGGGGTATTTGTTACGCCCAGGCCTTTCAAATAGGCTTTACCCGAATTGCGGAAATTCTCGACAGGCTCAATTGAGGCAAACAACAGTTGATTGCGGCGGTTCGAGTAGATCAGATCGTCGGTAGGGCACAGGCGGGCGTAAAGCTTGGTTAACCCGGCGTCATTGACTTCTGCTTTCAGTTCCAGCACTTCGCCAGAATTACCCCAATAGCGTTCATGCTCCGGCCAGATTAATGCGGTGTACAATTCCAGATCATAAGTTTCGGCCATTTCGGTAAGCCATGATGCAGGAATGTCGCGACCGTCGACGGTTTCGCCTTCGGTTGCAATGCAAATCCAGTCAGTCATTAATTGCGATGATGTGCCACCCATTGGTTAATCCCGGTTAAATATCTGCGCTCTAATAAAGTAAAGCGAGTATTGCGGATATTTTTTAATGCTGCGATAACTTTACTTCTGATACGTTCGGATATAAGCCATTAGCCGAATGTATCCGATATTTAATTGTAATGTCGGAAATGCTTGCCCTGCATAATAAAGACTATGGCTATATATCCCGACGCAATTAAAAAGGTGGCGCGTTCGCTTTATTTAAAAAGCTGGACGCCGAAAGAGATCGCCGCCGAACTCAATTTAACCTCTGCCCGCATTGTTTATCACTGGGCGGAGAAATACGGCTGGGCTGAATTACTGAAAGAGGAAAGCCTGGAAGATTGCATCCAGCGCCGTGTCAGGACGCTGACACATCGGGATAAAAAAACCGAACTGGAAATGCTGGAAATAGACCGGCTGATTGAGCACCACGTCAAACTGATTGCCCAGAAGAATAAGCACGCTGAAAAAATGGCGGCAGCACTTGCCACTGCGGCGCCAGGTGAGGGCGGGAATATCGGCTTTATGTCTGCCGGTGAAGATGCGCAAGCACAACGCAAAGGCCGACGCCAAAAGAATGACGTTAGCCAGATGACGAAAGAGCGTTTCGATGAATTCGCCGATAACCAGCTGCTGGCATATCAGAAAACATTGCGGGCCAATAAGGATCAGTCCATCCGCAATCTGCTGAAGTCGAGGCAAATTGGTGCCACCTGGTATTTTTCCTGGGAAGCGCTGGAAGATGCCGCACTGACCGGCGACAACCAAATTTTTGTTTCTGCTTCTCGGCGCCAGGCTGAAATCTTCCGGCGCTATATCGTCAAGTTTGCCCGCGAAATGTTCGGCGTCACGCTGACCGGCAACCCGATCACGCTCAGCAACGGCGCTAACCTGATATTCCTGTCTACTAACGCCAACACAGCCCAGGGTGAGACAGGGCATTTCTACTGCGATGAATACTTCTGGGTGCCGAAATTCCAGGTATTTAAAGACGTCACCAGCGCGATCGCCACGCATGACAAATGGCGGAGGACATTCTTCTCAACGCCAAGCGCCAAGACGCATGACGGCTATCCCTTCTGGACGGGCGACGAGTGGAAAGGCAGCGATAAGAAGCGCCAGGCGATGAAGTTCCCTGACTTCGATGATCTGCGCGATGGGGGCCGGAAATGCCCTGATGGGCAATGGCGCTACGTGGTGACGCTGGTCGATGCCTGCGCCGGTGGCCTGGATAAATATGTCACCGTTGACCGTGTGCGCGGTGAGCACAGCATTGATGCGTTCAACCTGCTGTACATGTGCATTTTTGTGGACAGCGGGGACAGTGTTTTCAAGTTTGACCAGTTGTCTCGGTGTGAAATTGACCCGGAGATCTGGCAGGACTTTGACCCCAAAGCCAAACGGCCCTTTGGTGAGCGTGAAGTCTGGGGCGGCTTTGACCCGGCGCGCAGCGGTGATACCTCCACCTTTGTGGTTATCGCGCCGCCGCTGTTCGACGGTGAGCGCTTTCGCGTGCTGGAAACTCACCACTGGCAGGGGTACAGCTTCAAATATCAGGCAGAGCAGATCAAAAAAATCATGCAGCGATACCGCATGACCTACATCGGGATCGACGTGACCGGCATCGGCCGGGGCGTTTATGAGCGGGTGCAGTCCTTTGCCCCGCGGGAAGTGCGCGATATCCATTACAGCCTCGAAACCAAAACCCGCTTGGTGCTGAAGATGGTCGACCTGGTGGAAGGCGACCGGATCGAATGGGACGCAGAAAAGCGCGGCATCGCCGGCAGTTTCCTGGCTATCCGCAAAACCGTCACCGGCAGCGGCAATGCGATCACGTTCGTGGCCGAGCGCAGCGCCGAGAACGGTCACGCCGATGTTTTCTTCGCTATTTCCCACGCAGCGATTAACGAACCCCTCAACTTTGACACCCGGCGTAAATCTACCTGGGCATTTTCACAGGCGGCCGCATGAGCAGAAAGAACAAGAAACCAGCCCAGAAACCGGCGCCACAGCCGAAAACCTTTTCGGCAGGGTTACCCATGCCAGGCGATCGCAGCTCGATTTTTATCGGGCCGCCGGAGATGGTGCTCACCAGTGGCACCGATTATCAGGATGTTTGGTATGACAACGACTATGACCACTGGACGCCACCGATCAGCCGACTGGCTTTAGCACGTCTGGCAAATGCTAACGCGCAGCATGGCGGGGTGTTGTACGCCCGTAAAAACATGATCACATCGAGTTATGTCGGTGGCGGGCTGACACGCAAGCAACTTGAGGCTATGACGTTCGACTTGCTGACATTCGGCGATGTGCCGTTATTGAAGGTGCGTAACGGTTGGGGCGTGGTTGTCCGACTGCATCCGCTGCCGTCGATGTATATGCGCATTCGTCGCAGCGGTGAGTTCGTCATTTTGCAGAAAGGGGAGCCGCTGGTTTATTCCCCGGATGACATCATTTTCTTAAGTCGGTATGACCCACAGCAACAAATCTACGGCCTGCCCGATTATATCGGCGGTATCAATAGCGCATTGCTCAACAGTGAAGCAACCATTTTCCGCCGTCGGTATTACAACAACGGCGCACACATGGGCGGCATCCTTTACACCACAGACCCCAATCTGTCTGACGAGGTAGAAGCTGAGATCAAGAAAAAAATCGAAGGCACCAAGGGGCTGGGCAACTTCCGCAACATGTTTATCAACATCCCTGGCGGCGATAAAGAAGGGGTGAAGTTTATCCCGGTGGGAGATATCAGCGCGAAAGACGAGTTTGCGAGCGTTAAAAATATCAGTGCCCAGGACGTTCTCACCGCTCACCGCTTCCCGGCAGGATTAGCCGGCATCATTCCCCAAAATACCGCGGGGTTGGGTGACCCGATCAAGTCCCGTGAAACCTATCGGCAGGATGAGGTGATCCCCGTCCAGCGCATGCTTGCGGAGGCCATCACCGCCGATCTCGAAGTGGCTCCGCGTCTACACCTCAACTTCAACTTTGAAACACCTGCAGGGGAACAATAATGGCTGATGAATTGCTGCCAACTAAGCGCATCGTTGAATTACCGCCGGCTGGTACGCTTAACGATGCTGATGTTTTACCAGTATCAAAACCCATTGGCGGCAACGCCTTTGAAACAAAGAGCGGCACTTTAGCAGAGCTAAGGCGCATGCTGAGTTTTGATCTCGCTTTTGATGATAAAGAGCAGGGCCTCGCAAATACAAATGATGGTCAGATTTTT
The DNA here is from genome assembly GCF_027474885.1 of Serratia myotis. NCBI lineage: Bacteria > Pseudomonadati > Pseudomonadota > Gammaproteobacteria > Enterobacterales > Yersiniaceae > Serratia > Serratia myotis. The sequence goes on from NZ_CP099707.1 coordinate 2,073,790, forward strand.
CATGTTTTTACTGATAACAGAAAGACATTCGTTTCTGAATTCCTAAATAGCTCTGGGATTGCCACTTCCACCGGGGCTACTTATAAGACCCCGAATATTATTGATTTTTTATATAAAAAAACCGAATCATTACAACCTTCCCCTGACTCTTTGTTTGATATTGTCTCAACCAATGGTATTCGCCCCTTCCGCATCCGTGATAACGATGGAACCATTGAATTTGAAATGGTTGCCAAATTGGTCACGGGTAATGCGGGGTTAAATTTCGCTGGCAGTTCGGTGGATTATTTTGCGCCGTCAGGTTGGCTGTTTGTGATTTATTCCGCAAACGGTCTGGTGATTGCCGGTGTTAAAGAGGATGGCACCAAGGTCGGCTGGGGTGACGGTACGGGCGGCGGCGGTCAGTCGGGTGAGATTATTCCCGGCGACACGGCAGTCAGTTACGACGCCATCCGCCTCTATGACGGCGAGGCCACGGTCAAAGACGTGGTGGGAAACCGCATCGCCGGGCGCTTTGTTGTCGATGCCGGGGATACCACTTCCCCCGACGATGATGGTGGTTGCCTGGTCGATACGCTCGGCCGTCGCTGGAAGCGTAACGCGGATTATGTCTCGTTCGACATGTTTGGTGCACCGCGCATCCCTGAATCGGTGTACCGGTCTTTCGCCAGCCTGGCAGAACAGGGGGACCATCCGGGTGCGGCGGCGGTGATAGCTGACCAGGTGCCCGCTGATGCGGCCATTAAAGCCTGCTTTGCCTTTGCCAATGCGCTGAATATTCCCGTGCGTCAGGATGATGGCCGCTTTCTGTGGAAAGACACGGAAATTGAGGTCAAGGTGAATGCTTTCCTGTCCGGTGCCACCATTGTCACTACCGACATTTCCGGCGTGAACCAAGACCGTTGGGGGCCGCTCCCCGGTGTGGATGATGATGCGCCGGAGCCGGTGCGGATGTTCACCATCAGGGGCCGCAAGCCGGTGATTGAGCTATCGGCGGCACAGATTAACCTGCTCAACACCACTTATGCACCGTACCTGAAGGCCGGTAGCGGCCAATTACCAATGCCTGATTTGTACCGCTATCGCGGCGGGCAACTGTTCATCCTGTCCAGCGCCGTCGAGTATTACCGCAGTGGCAGCATGACCAACCCACGCATGAAGGTGCTTTATCGCGACTTCTCCCGCATCGGTAAAAACGGCGCGCTGACGGACATGCTGGTGAAAGACATTCCCGCAGGTACCGTGACCTACGCGAAAATCGTACAGAAAGAAGATTCATACCTCACCTTTGAGCCGCCGTTCTTCCATGAGTCCGGAAACAGCCGCCGCTTTTACAATATCGAGGTGTACCGGCCCCAGACCATCATCGGCAAAATGGTGTTGCGCACCGACGCTTACGGCGAGGCGGCGGCCTGGGTGAAGATTTCCGCCCATGAGACCTTTGATGTGGAGTTTAAAGGCGGTCAGTGTGATGCGTCGTTTGGTTACTCCGGGGCGTATGTGGTGTCCTATCGGGACTGCATCAATATGTACATGCACGACTTTACCGGGCTGTACGGTTGGGGTGTCAACGGCCATCACGGCACCAAGAAAATGCACTTTGAACGCTGCGTCTTCAACCGCATTGACTGGCACACCTTTGGTTATGACATCAGCGGCCGTGACCTGGAATTCCGTGGGCTGGGTATCAATATGCAGGGCGGCGGCACCTGGGATTTCCGTAACATCTCGGTGATTGTACCGGTGGGTGACACGGTGAACCGGGGTGACGCGATGCAAAACTGGTTCATTGAGCTGCGCGGTGACTATGCCAGTGACTGCTACGGTTCGCTGTCCATTGATGGATTGACCGTCAAATTCGACGTGACCAACCCGGCCAACTTCGGCGCGTCGGTCAGAACTTACGAAGTGGTGCGTCTGGTCGGCGTGGATGGCACCAATGCCCGCCATGACACACGCACCCCGAACCGCATTGACCTGCGCAACGTGACGGTAGACCTGCAAGGCTCTATGGCCTTCGCCGCTGACCCCAGCCGCTTTGCGTTTACGGCCGTGCGCACCGTGCGCAGCGAAAAGACCGACCACACCGTAACCGGCTATAAGACGCTGCTGCCTGAGTTCATCCGGGTGGAGGGTATGACCGCCATCAACGTACCGACCGATAAGAATGCGTGGATGTGTGGGCTAATGACCAGCAACGACATGCACAAGAACACTGTGGGTTCGCGGGTGAAAAAACGCGCAGACGGCACCAATGCCGATGTGGTGCTGCGTGATATCCGCAGTGTGGTCAACACCCCGGTCAGCGACGGCAGCAGCAACAACACGGTTGCGATGGCGGGGACGGCATCCTGGTGGACAGCGGAGTACCTGAATTCAGACTATTCGTGGGTGCCGCGGCTGGTAATGGATAACTGCGCCCCCGCCATGATTGATATTACCGGCACCCTGACCGTGGTAGATATTCGCGGCGGTTGTGTGGCGCGCCTGCAAAACGGTAATGCTCAAAGCCGTGTGCGCATCAACGGGGCAGACATCCAGCTTATCCCCGATGCCAGCGACAGCCTGTTCTTTGATAGCGTCAACAGCGTCGCCATCGGCAATACCTGGCTGAACCCCGCCGGTGCGGCAGTCTATTCCGGCACTCTGCGCGGAGCCGTAAACGAAAACCGGGGTGATGCAGAAAAAGCCCCGAACATCCCTTCATCTGTGTTTATCTGAGGCCCATATTATGAGCGGCGTGCGCATTTTTTGTAATTCCTACATCCCGGTGGACAACTGGGACCATGAGTTTGTGGTGGTCAACTCCCGCCTGGTGAGTGAAAACCCGCTCCCGGCGCTGGTATCGTTCGACCTGCTGAATCCGCTGGACAACAGCGGCAACGGGCACAAGGTCACAAAAGCGGGCGGTATCATCAAGCCCTATGGACTGGACTTCGCCCGCGATAACGGTGGCTCAACCACTGACTTTATCGCCAACAAAGAGAGCCTTTCCGTGCTGTGTGCGGTGAAAGTGAACAGTGCAGACGCGTTTTCGACCTTTCTCGATTCCCGCACCCTTAATAGCAGCACGTCGAGCGGTTTTGCGGTGGACTTTTCCAGCGGCACACAAAAGCTGCGATTAAACCTGACCTACCCATCCGGCGTGGGTGAGGCCGTGCAGTTCCCGACATTCGTCGTTGGGGAATGGAATGTTTTGTGTTTCACGCTGTCGCCAACGGTTATCCGTGGCGAGAACCACCTGGGCGAAATAATCACCAAAGACTTTTCCACTCCGATTAACGTCGGGCAATGGGCCAGCCCGCTACTGCTGGGTAAGTCCGCTACCAACGGTACGTGTGATGGTTCACTGGGCTTTGTGGCTGTCTATGACGGCTACTGGACGCCAGAGCAGCGTAAAATTGCGATCAAGACGGGAATGGATGTGATTTTTGCCAGAACAAACTAAACCTCATTGATTACTACCTCCCTTTTATGATATCGGCTAAAATTATGGCTGATTAATTGAGGGGAGGGGTGCTTATGTCTAGGGTTATAAAAGTTTTTTGCAACGAATGTGGGTCTCCTGCCACAGTAAGTAAAACTAATAGAAAGACCCCTCACTTTTCTGATCTTTATTGTCAGTGTAATGATGTTGAGTGTGGCCATACCTTTGTAATGAATATGACCTTTTCACACACTCTTAGCCCCAGTTCCCGCGGCGGTCGCAGTTTGGTAAAATCGCTACTCAGTTTGTTGCGACCGGAAGATAAGCAGATAGCCCTCGATTTGTTGCAGGGCCTGCCCGGATAAAAGAAACCCACCGATTGGTGGGTTTTTTATTGCTCATGGGTTTTCAGTATTTCGGCCAAAATTGCGGTTTGCTCAGCCGCCGGCATGGCGCTGTAGTTTTTGGCCCAGCGCTCGGCCTTGCGCTTGATGCGTTGGCGGTCGATGTAGTTGGCGCCGGCAAAGGCATGGCTGTACGCGTTCCCCTCTGGAAAGTTCATCCACAATTGTTCAGTACGCGGCCCGCCACGGGTCATCACCTGGAACTGAATAGAACGCCAGCCTGCAAGCAGTTCGTCATAGAGCGTCGAGGGGTAACCAGAAATCATCACGTTGGCTGGTATTGAGCGCAGCACGTCGATCAGACGGCGATGATCATCAACCGTGTATTCGTGTCGGTATCGCGCGCGACTGGTGCGAGTTTCCGGTAGATAGGGTGGGTCAGCGTAGATGATCGTTCGCCCATGCAGGTTAAAATCAGTCCGCTGTAAAAATCCCACTGCGTCACCGTGATAAAGATTGAGCCTCGGCGGCGTCATTCCCTTATCAATCCAGCGCCGGCGCGTCAGCAGAAATGCATTATCGTCAACGTCAATTCCAATCGTTCTTGCAGCCAGCGGTTTGTGAAACATTACCGCACCGCTGCCGAGGTGTGTCTCGATGTATGTGTCATGCGGCGGCATCTGGCTGATGATCGCCTGGTAAGCGCCGCTTGCGGCCTTGCTCCCCAAATATCCCATGTTGCGGTACCCCATAGTTAAAAATGACCGTGCTGCAGAACAGCTATTTCTGTCTGTGCGGTACCGGCACCAGGTGACAAAGACATCGCTGTCTATATTTTCCGGTATGGCCAGAACAGACATTTATGACTGTGCTCGATGATTCTTCAGCGCAAACACCCGGCTCATGATGGCGCTGCGCTTTTGTTCGTAGCTGGCGGGTGCTGGATGAATCGAACCGTCGGCAAGTGCCCGCCAACGCTGACCGTTCAGCGAGAGCTCATCACCGCCGGCCAGCTTTTCAGCCTCCAGAGCGGTAAACGACAACCCGATGGATGCCGCAAAGTCGGTGATTTTCTCGACCAGGTGCGCCGATTTTTTGGCGCGCCGATGCTCTGCGGATTGCCTGTCCCGCGTTTTCTTTGCTTCCGTTATCAAGAATTCATTGAAGGCCCGCCGTTCTCGGCGTGTCATCCCCTCAAAATCACCCCCTGGCGGCCAGCTGGCACAGCCTTTTGCATCTATGTCAGGGGCTAAAACTCCGGGATTACTGCCCTGTCTGTCTTCTTCCTGCTGCGCTCCGCGTACAGTTATTGACAGAACTCCGAGGGGCGGCGCTGCCGCCTGAAGGTCAACCGCCAAGACCGGGTCGGCGCCAGCCGGCACAATCTTGAAGGTGTTTAAACGGGTATAAATCATTGACTGCGTCCCGGTGAATGGGGAGTACACGCCGGTGATCTTGCTGACGTCGTCGCCGTAGTCGTTGCCGTTCTCGGTGATGTCATAACCGATGCGCACGCGAATGTGACGACGCTCGACCAACGGGCCGCCCTGGGCGTCGGTGTATTCGGCCCAGTTCCCCTCATCGGCGGCAGTATGTGCCGGCGAAATTTCAGGATGGAGAAACGAGAGATCGCGATCGCGCAGGCGACGCAGCTCTCTGTATACGGTTACCGGTGCACCGCCAATCTGCTGAAACTGACGGATGCGCCAGCGCGACGCCCAGGCGTTCACGCGTTTGGCGATATCTTTCAGCGGTTCGCCGGTGTCGTGATCCAGCTCGTCGTCCAGCGCGTACCCGTCGATATTCTTTGAAATGTACTTCGCGATATAGCCAGTTGCGGAGCCGAATTGCTCATCCATTGGCTTGACGCTGAAGCGGTATTCGGCGGCGCCTGGCTCATCGCCATCAACCTGCAGGGCGTAGCGGCGGAAGATGTCGCGGGCCTGCTCGACATGTTCGGGCTTGAGGAATAGCAGCAGATGCCAGTGCGGGGTTTCGTCGTGGTGTGGTTCGGTCACGCGAAAGCCAAACACGCGAATGCCGGCACGTTTCCACGATGCCCGCACCTTCGACCAGACCTTGCAGAGGTAGCGCTGAGTGTCGCGCGGACTGGCGCCGCGATATTTGTTATTGCGGCGCCCGGTCTTGCTCTGCATAGCGTGGTACTTCGACGGGGCGGTCAGGGTGTAAAACTCACCGGCCAGATCACGGGCCTTTGCCAAATCTTCAAAGCCGCGCATGCGGTTCATTAACTCGGCGCGCTTAACCGCCGGATTGGCGACGCTACCGTCTACCTTGTCGATTAGTGAAACTCGCTCGCCGGTGTCTGTGTTTTCCAGTTCCCGTGACTTCAAAAACTCGCGGTTGGCCTTCTTCTGGGCATGCCATTCTTTCAGGCATGGATCGCTGCAGTAGGGGGTTGCCCTGTCGCTGACATAGCCAGCGGCGATCATCAGGTGTTCGCGCCACTGGTCATGGAGGCGGCGCAGACGGCGCAACCACCATGCCGGTGATTCGAGACGTGCGACGGCGCGCGTTGCTTCTTCAGCGCTAAGTTGTCTGCTGCAGTATTGCTGCCAGCCCGGAGCGAACATGTTCAGGTGTTGGGTTAAGTACCCAATGCGGCCATAGGCATAAATCACAGCAAAGGCTAGATCGCCAGTAGCTGCAGCCCGGAAATCGCAAAGGCGGACAAACTCACCCGTCATGCAATCAGCCAAGCGATTAGCCAGGCGCTTGAGGTCTTTTTTCCCGCTGTACGGGATACGGAAGAAATCATCGCGAAAAGGGATTAGCGCTGGGGGTACCTGGCCGATCTGATACTGCTCGTTTACGGCATCGATTCGCGGCAGGACGTGGCGCTCAAAGGTATTTACTAGCCAGCCGTTTGCGGCTTTCTGCCCCTTGCCCTGCTCGATGCTGCTGAGTCGTTGAGAGTAGTACCGGCGAATATATTGGGGAAGAGCATCCAGTCTCCGGCGCAGGCGGCGTGGTGCTGGATCGGCAACAGAAAATTGCCCCACGATATCGAACGGTGCGACGCGCTTCGGTTTACCTGCATGATCGGTGACGCCGAACAGCTGGAACGATGCCGGTTCATCGCCGCGCTCTGTGAGAATGGCATCGCGTTTGGCGTTCCATGAGTACGCGTATTCAAAAGCAACCGCGCCGCTGCCCGGATAGGGTAGCGGCGGAGAAGGTTGATACCGGCCGTGGGATTTGCTCATATGCTGCGCGGCTTAGTAAAAATAATTTTTTAGTGAGGTGAATGGGATCTCTAATTTTTCGGCTATCAACCTCAATTTCATGCCCGATTCATGCAGTCTGCGCGCCAGCTCAATATCCGCTTCTGGATACTTCCGACCGTGATACGCGTCACCACTTTTTTTCAGGCCAACGCCGATGAGGTTGGCACGGTTGCTAACCGCTTTTGGAGTCCTGCCGAGTAAGTGAGCAATCTGTTTTACGGCAAGGGTTTTGGCACTGTCTTTCAGTGTTTGGTCTTCATTTTCACTCCAGCGCTTCATACGGATGCCCTCATAGTTGCGATGATCTCTCGTGCCGGTTGGCGGCCTTCGGCTTTGCAGCTGACCGCGCGAGGCGCTTCGATATGGGAGATCTTGAAGTCGCCGTAAATCTTTAGGGATTCGGCGGTGTCACTGTTGGAGGCGACGACATGGCAGCCGCGGCGGGTTGCTTTGCGTAGGGCATACATCAGCCGATACTGATCGGCAGAGTTAAAGCCGCCGGTGTGGTAATTGGTGAAGTCAGCCGTTTTCGACGTAGGGACGTAGGGCGGATCGCAGTAAATGACGTCGCCGTCGTTTGCCATTTCGATGCACTCTTCAAAGTCCAGGCACAGGAAAAGCGCCTTATCTGCTCTCTCAGCAAAGGCGCGGATCTCGGCGGCGGGGAAGTATGGCGCTTTGTATTTGCCGTATGGCACATTGAACCCGCCGCTGCGGTTGTAGCGGCACATGCCGTTGTAACCGTGGCGGTTCAGGTACAAGAACAGGGCAGCGCGATAGAACTGGTTGCCGGATTTATTGAAGTCTTCGCGCAATTGGTAGTAGGAGACTGGATCGTTTTCATCCCTGAACAACGAGGCGGCATAACTGATAAAGCGGGACGGATTGCGCTTTATCGTGTTGAACATGTTGATCAGGTCTGGGTTGATATCACCCAACAGGTAGGCGCTATAGTCCGTATTCATAAATACGGTACCGGAACCTGTGAACGGCTCAACCAGGCGCTTACCTGCTGGCAGGTGCTGGCGCAGAGTGTCGATGATGCCGGCTTTACCGCCGGCCCACTTCAGGCAGGAGCGGATCATTTTCCCAGCCTCTTAACTTCAAACCCTGGAATTTCTTTTTCTAGGCTACCGATATAGCAATGGTCGCCGTTCAATCCTTTAATGAAAGCCATTGCTTGCCTTAAACAATCTTCATTCCGGCGATTATTCTCATGAGCGATTTCAATCTGAATGGTCTGTTCATCGACCTGGCGCTGCAGCTCTGCCACTTCATGATCTTGCTCGACAGCACCAAAGGGGATTTCTTCGAGGTCGCGTAACTGCTGCAGTTCGCGAAATGCCTGGCGGATGATGATTACAGCCTGTTCTGTCGCCTCCTTTGGCTTAGTGATATCAATGATTTTTCCGTCTTCTGTACCACCGATAGCCATCAGCATGGCATCACGTTGCGACTCGGTTTTTTGTCTGAGGTTAAAATTCGCAGTGCTATTTAACTGAAGAAAATGGCAACGTTCTTTTAATTCGTTGAGATAATCACCAATCTTATTACGGCCGGTCTTTAGACATTCAATGGTTATAGTCTGATTCTCGATAACTTTTGCAGCGTTAATAACTGCGTCATATACACGCGGTTCCCAGGCGGCCGCCTCAGATGCATATTTTAATTCGTTCAAAACGGCATTTACATGATGCGGGAATTGTTCGCCCGCCATTGCCTTTAAAACTCCCAAGGTAGTTAGGCAGTCAGAAAGCGCGCGGTGTGGCGTACCTTCAATCTTGACGCCTTGCTGTTCGGCGGCAGCTGTCAGCTTTTGCCACTTGTACCCGCCGCGTTCACTGCGCTGCCCGTAAAACTCGGCGTACTCCTGCATGACGCATACAGTCTGTGTAGGGGCGCTTAAGTTGGGAGTTACCTTCCAGATGCGATCTGTTTGCTCAAGCAGGCGGATGTCATAGTCAGCATTGTAAATGGCTATATTTCTCCCACTGATCAAGCTGCACAGCTGGGGGCTAATTTCCGGCCATGTTGGAGCATCTTTTACCATTTCATTAGTGATGCTATGTATTGCGGTCGCTTCGGCTGGGATGGGCTTTGATGGTTTCACCAGCGTGTTCAGCAGCGGCTTGCCGGTTGTGTCGATGATAGTGATTTCCACGATCTCGTCATCATCACCGAGACCAGTGGTTTCAGTGTCCAGAATCAGGAAATTTCTATTCAAACATTGCTGTGCTTGTTGTTGTGGCGTCATGGTTATTACTCCGATTTGATTAATCGTAATTACGTTGTTCAGGTTGAATTACCGCCGCGCGATTAAAGGCCCGGCAGAATTTGCACCAGCGGTACGCCAGCCAGGCCAGCAGGCAACCCCACACCAGGCCAATGAAGGCGGTGGCGCCAATAGCGATCGGGATCAGCATGGTGTTGTGTCCTGTGCGGTGGTGTCGGTCATCGCCTTGCGGGATGAAACCCAGTGACGCAGACGGATCAGGATTTGCTCGCGCTCGTCGCCGTGTAGTTCCAGCTCACTGAGGCGGCGTTCTAGTTGCTCCAGCAGTTCGAGACGTGCTGAGCGTCTTTCTTTGCTGATGATGTCAGCGGCAAGATCTATGCCGAGAAAGAGGGGTTGATTTACGGTGTTATTGGTCATGACATTACCTTTTTTCAGGATGAAGAAACCCCGGCGCAAATAAATGCGCCCGCATTTTGTTCAGTTGGATTAATTACTAATCAGATGTGGTTAATCACAGTCACCGATATTTGAAAGCGTCGGCACTCTTTGGCCTAGCCTCTGCAATTCTTTAATGCCGCGGTACACTGCGCGCCGTTCCTCTTTATTCATTTCCTCAAACCTCATTGATATATGTTTGGCGGAAAGCTTCACCCGGCTATCGATGTTTCCCAGGGTGCATACGGCTTTTTTCTGGCTATCCATCAGCCCGTCATAAAATACGGCGGTCGGGTTGATGCGTTTGGCTGTGGCAAGAAGCTGCTTAGCGGTTATCAGGAACTTGCCAACTGATTGAACTTGCTCTGTTGTCATGCCGCCCATAGTCACCTCGCATATTCTTACCCATCAAAAAGCGCACAGGGTGACGCCCCGGAACGTGCGCTTTGTGTTGGGTGCCGGAGCCTATCCCGGCGCAAAGGCGGTTTATTCTGATGCTGCCTTGTTGTTCAGTGCCGGCCATGCCAGCACAACCAATGCGCCAACAAAGAACAGGTCGCCGACCACTGACAGCACGTAACTGGTGAAGTCCACGGCCACAACCATGAAGGCCAGGATCAGGACACCAATCAGGCGCAGGTTACTGAGCAGCGCGCGCATTACAGATGGTTTTCCAAACGCAGGCCCAGAACGTTGGCAATTTCTTCCAGAACTTTACGTTCTTCTGGCTCGATTTCTCCGTCCGCTTCAGCGATGGCGACAGCTACGTCCAGCACGTCTTCTGCTTCACGTGGATCGTGTTTGACGTCTTCGATTTCACGCAATGCAGCACGGCGACCAATTTTGAAATTGGTTTCAAGCTGACCGATGATCGTCGCGCTGATGGTGTTAATTTCAGAAGTGAAGGCAGCAAGCGCTGGCTGGTTACGCAGAACCTGTTCAATCTTGGCTTTCTCTGATGCTTCGCATTCCTCGTCAGCGTACGCAACCAGATAAGCGGCATTAACAACGGCCTGAGCCAGATCGCGTTTTTCAAACTTTTTGATATCGCCTGCCGCTTTGCGAACCTTCTTACCTAATCCCAAAAATCCCATATTTGTATCCTCAGTTGTTGCCATGATTAGCAACTGCCTGCCTCTGCCACACACAGTCACCCGTTAAAAACCCTCTGTAAACGCTGGGTTTAGAGAGGGCTTTCAGCTAAGCCCACGCCATTAACACACCAAATACCAGAATCCAGATGCCGATAAGCAGAGCTATGCCTTTGATAACCGGCCAACAAAACTTAAGAAAATCAGACTTGAATTTTTCCCAGCCAGCAGTCCAACCCTGTGATCTGTCGAATAAAAAAGAGAACCACCAGACCAGTACCGTAGCCAGGTAGGCAATGAGGCCAGCGATTTCACTAGTCATGCGAATATCCCCATCAGACGAGCAAACCAGCGCGGACGCGGTCGGGACATAAACGGTTTACGCATGCCAGGAATAAATTGCACATCGGTGGCTTTCGGTTGGAAGCGGCGGCCGTCTGGCAGTTCTAACCAACCGTGTTGGTGGCGGCGGTGGGTGATCTGCTGGTGATTAACCATCATCCCGGCCAGTGAAGGGCAGTTTGCTGTGATCGTCATGAGTTAAGCCTCGATTGTTTCGGGGAAAAAGTCGGGTTGTTTGCCGTAGCGCTTCCAGTATTCGGCGGCATCACGCAGCGTTATGGTTTCGGGGCTGCTGGCATATCCCGCGGCAAGGGCGAGATCCAGCAGGCGGTCTGCCGCCCATTCAATTTCGCTTGGTGAATGGGCCGGGCAGCGGCGGCTTGCATGTTGTTGGCGGATCTCATACATGCGGATCACGCGATTAGCGGCGGCAAAGAATGGGGCTTGTGTTGTCATTTCTCAGCCCATCCGCTCAACGTATTTTTCTGCATGACGCTTGGCGTTCAGGTAGATGGCGTAAAGGTTTACGCGACGCTTGGCACCTGGGCGAGCTTGCAGGATTGGTAGGGCGCCAGTATCTGCCTGTGTGCGGATGGTCTGCGGATTTTTACCTATGCGGTGTGCATATTCGGAGATCGATTCCTCCAACAGATCACCGAATGGGTAATCAGCCGGCAGCTGATTTTCCCTCACCCCAATCACCTTTTTTTGTCGGTTTTTGTTCATAGTGATACCCTTTAAGATCACGCAGATTTAAGTTATTAAAGGTTCATCTCTATGAACCAAGGTAACGATAGTTCATAGGAATGAACCATGTCAAGTGTTCTAAGCGACAAAGTGAAGGCGATACGGAAGAGTGAAGGGGTTAGTCAGAGCGAGTTTTGCGACATAACAGGCATTTCAATAAGCACAGTGAAGAAGTATGAGACTGGGCTTATTGAGCCTGGTGGCGTGACTCTGATGAAGATAACGAGCAACCCGCGGTTTAAGAAATACACAATGTGGTTAATGACAGGGGATGTCGCACCGGAAATCGGACAGATTTCACCTGATCTCTCCCCTGATGGGCTCGAAAGCACATCCAACCACCGAAAAGGCCAGAAGGTTGGTTAATTGCCTATCGTATAAAGAATTTTTGGGGTAAAGGCGGCATTTGTTTCGAAAGGAATCTTTGGGATGAGTATTAAATCGCTCGGCGCTGAAGGCTATATGGTTGACGTGCGCCCCCAGGGTCGGACGGGTAAACGTGTTCGCAAGAAATTTAAGACTAAGTCCGAGGCGCAGCAGTTTGAGCGCTGGGTTATTGCGACGCAGAATAATAAAGACTGGGTAGACAAACCAGCCGACCAACGGCCATTAACGGCATTGATAGACCTTTGGTTTAAGCATCATGGCCAGAATCTAAAAGATGGCGTGAAGATTGAGCATAAATTGCAAGTGATGGCGGCCAAGATGGGGAATCCCAAAGCGTGCCAGATCTCCCGCTCGTTCTTTTCTGATTATCGTGTACTCCGTCTTGCTGAAGGCAGAAAAGCAAAGACCGTCAATCTCGATCAGGAAAAGCTGGGCGGGGTGTATTCCGTTCTCATCGATTTGGGGCTTTATCACGGTGAGCACCCGCTCAAAGAGATGAAAAAAATTAAGCTGCCGGATCAGGAAATGGGTTTTCTGACCCATGACGAAATTCAGCAACTGTTAGGTCAGTTGGAAGGCGAACACCTGAAAGCCGTCAAGCTTTGCCTGGCAACAGGGGCGCGCTGGGGGGAGGTGGTCAAACTTCGGCGGGAGGAAGTGATCGGCAATAAGGTGACTTACCTCAACACCAAAAATAGTAAAAACCGGACGGTGCCGATCTCGCTGGAATTATGCGGCGAAATTACCAGCGGCATTAAGGCGGGCCCCTTGTTTGCGGAGTTGAATTATCCGTATGTGAGAACGTGCATCAAGGAGGTTGCCCCTGGCTTGCCAGCAGGGCAGGCCGTTCACGTTCTACGCCATACCTTCGCCAGTCACTTCATGATGAACGGCGGCAACATTTTGGCGCTGCAACGGATTTTAGGGCACTCAAGTATTTTACAAACAATGGTTTATGCGCACTTTGCGCCGGATTACCTGGAAGATGCTGTCAGGTTTAACCCATTAATGAATCAAGGGTAGGATGATGGACAAAACACCGGAAGATATTGCAAAGGAATATTTTGAGCAGCAGTTTGCCGATGAGGATAAACGAAAAGAACGTATAAAAGACGATCTATTTCGAAAACTAGAGGCCCATCTGAAGACGGTAACTCCTGAGCTCTTTGCTCGTTTTTTGGATGAAAGAGGAGCCAGCCGAACATGCATTTCATGTGGCTCTAACAAATTGTCCGTACCTGAAATAACTATGATACAGGAACATAAATTACCCGAAGATTTTTCACGATTGTCCTCTGCCGAACAGGGGAAGGCTATGGATGCTGCATCGGTACAGTATGTGAGTTATTCATTTATTGAAGATGAACCTATGCCGCGTCTGGGGAACGTTAAATACCGTGTTAACTGTTTGAATTGTGGATTTATTAGCTTTTATCGTGCATATCCCGTTGTTCAATGGGTAAAGGGGCAAGAAGAGGCTGGCAAAGATGAGTGATACCAAACGCACGGATGTTCCGTTACCATTCCCTCCAGAGCGAATTGTGCGCAAAGATGGAAACGGCGGAGGTGGTGATATGTTAGATCGGCTAGAAAAACGTGTTGATAATTTGGAGCGAGACATTGCCCAAATCAGGGTTGATCTTAAAGAGATTGCTGTTCGTTCTGAATTTTTTGCGACTAAAAACGATTTGCTTACCCTTAAAGAATCGATACTTACCCAGATCGATGAGAAGTTTAACCAATCATCGGCCAGTATGGATGCCAAATTAGACAAGCTCGCGGATAAGCGGCGGTGGGTGTGGTCTGGAATAGTAATTCCGATACTCGCAATCGCTGCCACCATGGGAACAGCCATGATGGCAATCTGGTTGAAGTGATCCACAAATTGACCCAAACGCCCACGCAATACCCATTTTAAGCACGCAGTTACAGGCATCTAAATCACTGATTATCCTGTAACTGATTGTTTTTGTTGACATCAAGAGGGCGGCGAAAGCCTCCCTTTTTTATTGGTGAGGATTTATTTTACTGAGTGCTTTTGCAGGTACTGTTCAAACACCGCCAGGGTGTCGTTAGAAATGTGATGTTCAATCCCTTCACTGTCCAGCTCCGCCGTATCATTCGGCACTCCGAGACACACCAGCAGATCGACCACAATCCGGTGACGGCGGCGTACTTTCTGCGCCAGTTGTTCACCTTCTTCCGTCAGAAAAACCCCACGATAAGGACGTGATTCCACCAGGCCGGCACTTTTCAGCCGGGCGATATTTTTGATCGCGGTAGGATGCGAAACGCCAAAGCGTTTGGCGATATCGGTGGTTCTGGCTTCACGGGTGGTCATCAACAGGTCGGCAATCAGCTCGACATAATCCTCGATCAGCGCATTAGACTGCGCCTCACGAGCGCGGGTGAAGCGCAGGGCATGTTCAGCCTCGTCCGGCATTTCAGCCACCACGGGGCGTTCGGCGTCGTCTGGTGCGCTTGTTGCCATATTCTGAGACGTCCTTTAAACGTTAAACCAGTAAGTTGCAGGTTAATGCAGTTCCGCCATACGTTAGTCCAAAGGCGACGCATTATCAATTCGGCTGGTGCATTCGATGACAATAAGAAATATTTGTACACAAAGGCAGTGAATCTTCCATTTTGCATAAAGTGTAGCCGATGCTACATTGCTGTGAGTGTTGGGTGAAAAATAACCAGAAAAAGATTGAGGGTAAATCATGCGTGATGCGGCAACCACCACATCGTTAACCGAACGAACCAATACGGCAATTGGTAACGCACTTGCCGGGCGCAAGCGGGGTGCATTTACGCCGCTGCTGTTCGCCGGCCCCGCGGTGATTGCCTCTATTGCTTATATGGACCCCGGTAATTTCGCCACCAATATTCAAGCCGGCTCGAAATACGGCTATAGCCTGTTATGGGTGGTGGTGATGGCAAACCTGATCGCCATGCTGTTTCAGGCGCTGTCGGCCAAGCTGGGCATTGTCACCAACCGCAATTTGGCGGAAATGTGCCGTGACCAATTTTCCCGCCCGGTAGTGATCGGCATGTGGATACTCAGCGAAGTGGCGGCAATGGCTACCGATCTGGCGGAGTTCCTCGGTGGTGCAATAGCGCTGGCGTTACTGTTCCATATGCCGCTGTTGCCAGGGATGGGGGTGACGGCAGTGATCACCTATGCCTTGCTGATGGTGGAGAAGAAAGGCTTTCGTCCGGTGGAACTGATGATCGGTGGGTTGGTCGCGGTGATTGCCCTGTGTTACCTGGTCGAGATGTTTATCGTGCCGGTCGATTGGGCGGCCGCGGGCATGGGCATGGTCACGCCGCAATTGCCGGATGCGCAGGCACTGACCATTGCCGTCGGCATCATTGGTGCTACCGTGATGCCGCACGCTATTTTCCTGCACTCTGGCCTGACCCAGCACCGTGCGCCGGCCAGTGACAAGGGCGAACGTCGCAAACTGCTGCGTTTTTCCAATATTGAGGTGGTCATTGCGCTGTCTATCGCCGGGCTGGTGAATATTGCCATGGTGATTATGGCCTCCAGCGCCTTCCATGCCGGGAATAGTGATGTGGCAGAAATTGGCACGGCATACCATACGCTGACCCCATTGTTTGGTGCGGCTGCCGCCGGTATCTTCCTGATGTCGCTGATTGCCTCCGGTATTTCCAGCTCGGTGGTGGGCACCATGGCGGGTCAGATGATCATGCAGGGGTTTGTCGGTTTCCGCATCCCGGTGTGGGTACGTCGTATGGTGACCATGATCCCGGCCTTTATCGTGGTCGCGTTAGGGGTTAATGCCACTGATGCTCTGGTTTACAGCCAGGTGGTACTGAGCCTGGCACTGCCGGCCCCGATGATTGCGCTGGTGATGTTTACCCGTCGCCGCGACATTATGGGTGAGTTTGTGAATGGCCGCCTGACCAGCCTGCTGTCAATCATAGGTACGGTGATCATTCTTTTGCTCAATATGGTGTTACTGCTGCAGACCTTCGGCGTTGCTATCCCCGGTCTGGGCTGATCGGTAAGCCGTGCAGTGGTTGCTGTCACGGCTTATCGCCTCGTGATAAATCCCGTTAAGGCGTCGTTTTCTGCTGTGTGTTCTGACCACCGGTCAGGGCCTTCTCGTCGGCGGAAATGCTGCCGGTATTTGCCGCCCACACACCTTCCTGGGTTTTGGTCACTTTCTGATGTGTGGCATTCAGATTCTGACCAACAGCAGCAATGTGGTTGGATTCCACCCCGCCGGTATTTTCCCCCCAGGGGATGGTCTGATCGTTGGCCTGGGCCAGGCCGCCCAAAGCCAGCGGCATCAACAGCAGTGCGACATTAATCAGGTTTTGTAGTCTCATCGTCTTAATCTCCACTTATGTCCATGGCACCCGGTTAGGAAATGCATGGCGTTATCAGGAAAATATAACGAGGGGGAGGGATAGCTAGGGTCAGTCGGGTTCTGGCTGGCGATAAGGGATCCACAATGCACCCTGTTTGATCAGTGTAGGCAGTGGCACCAGCCAGAGTGGCCGCAGTAATGTAAGCGGAGCCCGCAATTGCTTACGGGGTATGTGAGTTTGTTGCAAATGAAATAATTAACACCATTAGTTTAATGTCTCGCGAGTAAGCCCCGGATATTTACCCTGTGCTATTACAAATTCCCCACACCGCCGTCGATCAACAATTCGCTGCCGACCATAAAGGCGGACTCGTCAGAGGCCAAAAACACCGCGGCCTTCGCCAATTCCAGCGCCGTGCCCATGCGACCGATCGGCACCAGTGCGCGGATCTCGTCGCGTAGTGCCTGTTCATCGGCATCCTTCAGGCCGAGTTTGCCCAGCGCCGGGGTTTCTGTCGGGCCGGGGCTGAGGCCGTTAACCCGGATACCGCGTGGATGCAACTCACCGGACAGCGTTCTGGCCAAAGACAACAAGCCGGCTTTACTGGCGGCGTAAACGTTGCTTAACGGCAGGCCAATATGGGCGCTGACTGAGCCACATAAAATAATCGACGCCGGATTGGCCAACAGTGGCAACAGTGACTGGATCAGAAAGAACGGCCCTTTGAGATTGATATCCATCAGCCGCTGATAGTTCTGCTCATCCCACTCCTGCAACGGGTGGTGGGTGACGTCACCAGCGTTGATGTACAGTACATCGAGACGCGGCCAATGGCTGGCCAACTGCTGTGCCAAACTACGCTGCTGAGCAATATCCCCGGCATCGCTGCGCAACAGCAACACGTTGCCCAGCGCTTCACCCGCCGCATCGAGGCCGCTTTGGCTGCGGCCGGTAATCGCCACGGTGGCGCCTTCGGCAATAAACTGGCGCGCCGTTTCCAGACCAATCCCACTGGTGCCGCCGGTGATCAACGCGTATTTACCTTTAAGTCGTGACATAGCCCACTCCCGTTTGTTGTCGATGCAGCCATTATTTACGCTATAGTACCTTTTGCATAGTAGGCACCCTTTGGATACTAAAGGACAAGGTGGGATGAAATGACCAACTCCGGGCTTTCGACAACGGAAAAAAATTTAGCGGTGTTGCCGGCAGCGGGCGAACCTTGCCCGATGGTGGGTTTCGTGAATCTGGTGGCAGGGAAATGGGCGATTCCGATCCTCTACCGACTGATATTGATCGACAGTCCGGTGCGATTCAGTGAGCTGCAACGCGCAGTGGCACCGATCGCCCAGAAAGAGCTAACGCGGCAACTGCGGCAGTTTGAGCAACGCGGTCTGGTCACGCGGCAGGTGTTCCCGGAGGTTCCCCCGCGTGTTGAATACCAGATTACGCCGCTGGGCAAAACGCTGCGTCCGACGCTCGACTCGTTGGCGAATTGGATGCGTACACACGCACCGCAGTTGATTGCGGATTAGTCGCCAATACCCGGCGGGTTGATGGTGGAACGTGGGACTTTTTCATCGTGTTC
Source organism: Serratia myotis (assembly GCF_027474885.1). Classification (NCBI taxonomy): domain Bacteria; kingdom Pseudomonadati; phylum Pseudomonadota; class Gammaproteobacteria; order Enterobacterales; family Yersiniaceae; genus Serratia; species Serratia myotis. Next base: position 2,091,973 of record NZ_CP099707.1, read on the forward strand.
ACCCCAACGGTCCAGCACCTGGGCATATTCGCCGCTGACGATCACCCCATTGATGGCGGCGTTGATGGCTGCAACCAGACCGTTATCTTTTTTGGTTGTCACCGCCACGTAGGCCACGTTTGGACCAATCCCAACCATTTTGGTTTTGCCGGTCAGCGCCGCCTTATAGGCACCGGTGGAGTGTGGGCCGAAGAATGCGTCGGTGCGTCCGGACTGAATGCTCAGGTTGGCGGCGGCGTCATCGGTGACATAAATCGGCTGCACTGGTGCCAGGCCATTGGCGCGGTTCTGCTTATCCCAGCCAAGCAGGATGTTTTCCTGATTGGTCCCCGAGCCGACAATAATCCGCAGCCCGGCAACGTCCGCGGGCTGGTTGATTGAGGTGATTTTGCTGGTGGATTTCACATAAAAGCCCAGCGTATCCACGCGGTAGGTGGCGAAATCAAACTTGGTTTTGCGCAGCTTGGTCACGGCAATATTGAAAATGGCGGCATCGTACTTGCCCGAGCTGATCCCGAGTGGCCAGTCTTCCCAGGAGGTGGGTACCAGATTAAGCTCCAGCCCTAGGCTGTCCGCCACCAGTTGTGCAATATCCGGGTCGCTGCCAATCAGCGTTTTATTGTCTTCGGCAAACAGCGCCAGTGGCGGGGAATTTTCAGACGCCACCGCTACGGTTAGCTTGCCCGGTACGGCAAAAGGATAATTAGCCGGGATCAGTGCCACCGCGGCTGGATTCTTCGCCGCACGCAAATGTTGCTGATTGGCCTGCAGGTCAATAATACTTTTGGCTTCAGCTGCGACATGGCCGCACAGCAGCAGCGTGCACAACGCCAGGGTTTTGAATCGCATGTTGTTCTCTATCCGTTGTTAATCATAGGGTTACTATTGGCGGTGGCAACAGGCAAGTAAAGCAACAATAGTGAATAACCAAAGTGAAAAAAATCAGATGATTGCCGCCGGGCAACTCTGACAACGGCGCGATGACCCTGACCGGTTGTCTGATTCTGCATCACTCAACACGGAAAGTGCGCAATCAGGTTGAAAGCAGTAGAATTTGTCACTCATACTGCGTACAGCTTATTTTCCTCTACAAGGAACGCCAGATGGCCGAAGAAACGATTTTCAGTAAAATTATCCGCCGCGAAATCCCTGCTGATGTGGTCTACCAGGACGAACTGGTCACCGCTTTCCGTGATATTTCACCTCAGGCTCCGACCCATATTCTGATCGTCCCCAATGTGTTGATCCCCACCATCAATGATGTCACCGTCGAGCATGAAGCTGCGCTCGGCCGCATGATCACCGCTGCGGCGAAAATTGCCGAGCAGGAAGGCATCGCCGAAGACGGTTACCGCCTGATTGTTAACTGCAATCGCCATGCTGGCCAGGAGGTCTATCATATTCATATGCATTTGGTCGGTGGCCGTTCGTTGGGGCCGCTGCTGTCCCGCTAACCGAGGAAAATCATGCGCTCTAGCAAAACCCTGCGTTGTCTGATGGCGCTGACGTTACCCGGCGTCATACTGATGGGCTGCAGTAGCCCGCGCGGCATTGCGGTCAACGATCGACAGACGGTAGTGATGGACTCGCCGGTGCTGACCGCGGGCATTCTGGCCGACAATCCGTCGATTTCGAATGCCTCCGGGCGCGTGATGGCGACTTCGGAACTCAGCAACAGTCAACCCACGCCGGTAACGGTGCACTATCGTTTTTACTGGTATGACGATCAGGGGCTGGATATTCGGCCTTTTGAAGCGCCACGTAGTATCACTATTGCGCCAAATTCAGACGCTACCATTTATTCGCTCAATGGCAACCTCGATGCCAAACGCGTGCGTCTGTATCTATTCTTGTAAACTCTTGGTTCAGTGAGAGAGGGATTAATGAAAAAGTATCTATTTGTAGCGCTGGCCGCGTTGGTGTTAACCGGCTGTCTGTCGCGCCCGCCGGAGCCGGAACAACCGCAACCGCCGGTGACCGTTGAGCCGGTGAGGCCACCGGTCGAAGAGCCACAACCGCCGGTCACCGAACCGGTACCGCAGCCGCCAAAAATTCAGCAACTCGACTGGCTGAGCAGTGTACAGCCGCTGGTGAACCAGATGCTGAAAGCCGATGGCGTCAATCCGGGCAGCGTACTGTTGCTGGACAGCGTGAAAAACAACACCAACGGCGCACTGCAGACTTCGAAAGCGACATCCGCACTGCACAAAGCGTTGGCATCGAATCAGACCTTCTCCATCGTACCGGAAGCGCAGTTGGCAAGCGCCAAACAGACGCTGGGCCTGTCGGTGGATGACAGCCTGGGGTCACGCAGCAAGGCGATTGGCCTGGCGCGGATCGTCAGCGCACAGTACGTGCTGTACAGCGACGTCAGCGGCGACGTGAAGTCACCTACGCTGGATATGCAACTGATGCTGGTACAAAGCGGTGAAATCGTCTGGTCAGGCAATGGCGCCGTTACACACTGAAGCCGCCCTGCGAAGACTGATTGAGAACCAACTGCCGGCGGTGAAAACCGCCGGTTGTCGTTTCAGCCCGGTGCAGGGCCTGACCGGTGAAAGCTGGCGCATTGAAGGCGAGGGTGTACAACTCTTGGCCCGCCAGCAAAGTGCAGAGAAAAGCGCGTTGGGCGTCAGTCGGCGACGTGAAGCGCGGATGCTGTGCCGTGCGGGCAAGGGGATTGGTCCGCAGGTTTTAGCGCAGAATAATCAGTGGATTATCTTGCAGTGGCTCAATGGTGACGTTGTCACAGAGGTTGGCTTCGCTCGACTGAATGAGTGCGGAGATTTAGCGGAGTTAATGGCGGGCTTGCATCGGCAGCCGCTGAGTGGCTACTCCCTGGACCTGCAGCGGCAATTTGCACACTATTGGCCGCAGTTGGATCCACAGCGCCTGACGCCCGCCTGGTTGCGGCTGCATCAACACTTCCTGCATCGCCGCCCGCCAACGCCGCTGAAACGGGCACCGCTGCATATGGATATTCACCCTGGCAATCTGATCGCCGATGGCGATCGCCTGCGTTTGATTGATTGGGAGTATGCGGCAGACGGAGATATCGCGCTGGACATCGCCGCGCTGTTTCGCGGCAACGCCTGGACACCCGCCGACCAACAGCGTTATTTGCAGCATTATGTCCGCACTGGCTACTCAGATTTACCCTTGCTGCGCGCACAGGTACAGCGCTGGCTGCCATGGGTAGATTATCTGATGTTGCTATGGTTTGAAGTACGCTGGCAACAAACCGGCGATCCTGAATTTTTGCGCTGGGGCGCAGTGTTGCACCGGCGTTTTTGTTTAATATCCCCATGTTCTGAATGAATAATGAAGTGAGGTGGCCGTGGGCCCAGTAATGTTAGATGTCGCCAGCTATGAGCTGGACGCAGAAGAACGTGAGATCCTGAAACACCCGCTGGTGGGCGGTCTGATCCTGTTCACCCGTAATTTCCACGATGCACAGCAGTTGCGTGAACTGGTGCGTCAGATCCGCGAAGCTTCGCACCATCGGTTGGTGGTGGCAGTGGATCAGGAAGGCGGCCGCGTGCAGCGTTTCCGCGAAGGTTTCACCCGTTTGCCGGCGGCGCAGTCATTCGCCGCATTAAACGAAGCGCATGAGGGCGGGCGTCTGGCACAGGAAGCCGGCTGGTTGATGGCGGCGGAAATGATCGCGCAGGATATCGACATCAGCTTCGCGCCAGTGTTGGATATTGGCCACGTCAGCGCGGCGATTGGCGAACGCTCTTTCCACAGCGATCCGCAGCAGGCGTTGGCGATGGCCGAGCGTTTCATTCTGGGCATGCACAGCGCCGGGATGAAAACTACCGGCAAGCATTTCCCGGGTCACGGTGCCGTCAGTGCGGATTCGCATAAAGAAACCCCACGCGATCCGCGTCCGCTGGCGGAGATCCGCGAACATGATATGACGATCTTCCGTGAGTTGATTAATCGTCAGTTGCTGGACGCCGTGATGCCGGCGCATGTCATCTATACTGAAGCAGACCCACGTCCCGCCAGTGGCTCACCTTACTGGCTAAAACAGATCCTGCGCCAGGAGTTGGGTTTTGACGGCGTTATCTTCTCGGACGATCTGTCGATGGAAGGGGCGGCGATTATGGGCAGTTATGCCGAACGCGGCCAGGCTGCATTGGATGCCGGTTGTGACATGATCCTGGTGTGTAATAACCGTGCAGGGGCGGTCAGCGTGCTGGATAACCTGTCCCCGGTCAAAGCAGACCGGGTGAAGCAGTTATATCATCGCGGTCAGTTCACCCGTCAGGAGCTGCGTGATTCTGCGCGCTGGCAGCAGGCGCATAAAGAGCTGAATGCGCTCAGCGAGCGCTGGGAAGAGCACAAACAGCGTAATGCGGGGTGAACCCAGGGCGTCGTAATGCGGCGTAAACGATGAGGGCTGCGGCGCGGCCCTCAGCTTGTTGCGAGGATCCATATGATTATCTATTTACATGGCTTTGATTCCACCAGCCCCGGCAATCATGAAAAGGTATTACAGCTACAGTTTATCGATCCAGACGTGCGCTTTATCAGTTACAGCACCTTGCATCCACGCCATGACATGCAGCATTTGTTGAAAGAAGTGGACAAGGCGGTTCAGCAGGGAGGAGATCCACACCCGCTGATTTGCGGAGTGGGCTTGGGCGGCTTTTGGGCCGAACGTATCGGCTTTCTGTGCGGCATCCGGCAGGTGATCTTCAACCCCAATCTGTCCCCTGAACAACATATGCAAGGCAAAATCGATCGGCCGGAAGAGTACCGCGATATCGCCACCAAGTGCGTGGAAGATTTCCGTGAGAAAAACCGCGATCGCTGCCTGGCGGTGCTTTCCCGCCACGACGAGGTGCTGGACAGTCAACTCAGTGCCGACCTGCTGCACAAGTACTATGAAATTGTCTGGGATGAGCAGCAGACCCACAAGTTCAAAAACCTCTCACCGCACCTGCAACGCATCAAAGCCTTCAAGACCCTGGCTTAACAGTTTCATAACGCCCGACACTGCCGCAATGATTGCTCTTAACAGGCAAAAATTGCGGCATTTCTTTGCCAAAAAGCGGTTTTTTTCCCGTTGGGCGACAAAATCCAAAACTGTGACCCAGCGCTAACTATTTGAATCACAATCCTCAAAATTCCCCTTCGTCCAGGCTTTAACCAAAAAAGTTTGATGTACATCAATTTTGGTATGACCAAATAACCCCACATGCTATTCTGGCTTTAGATAGCAGGTTTATTTTAAGCGAACCCTATGTATTCTAAGGATATTATTTGTTTACCCTTAGGCAACAATTGGTTCACATTTAGGGGGTTATTTTGACAACGCCAAAGAAAAAAATCGTCATTGTGGGCGGTGGCGCCGGTGGTCTGGAACTGGCAACCAGCCTGGGCCATAAACTCGGTCGCAAGCACAAGGCAGACATCACGCTGGTGGATCGTAATCACAGCCATCTGTGGAAACCTTTACTGCATGAAGTAGCAACCGGTTCCCTGGATGACGGTGTCGACGCGCTGAGCTACCTGGCGCACGCGCGTAATCACTCTTTCAGCTTCCAACTGGGTTCGCTGACCAACATTAACCGTGAAGCACAAACTCTGCATTTGGCGCAAATCTGCGACGAGCAGGGCGGCGAACTGGTGCCGGAGCGTGAGCTGTCTTACGACATCCTGGTAATGGCGCTGGGCAGTACTTCGAACGATTTCGGTACCGCTGGCGTAAAAGATCACTGCATCTTCCTGGATAACCCACACCAGGCGCGTCGTTTCCACAACGAAATGCTGAATCTGTTCCTCAAGTTCTCGGCACAGCCGGGGCAAAAAGAGCGGGTGAACATTGCTATCGTCGGGGGCGGCGCCACTGGTGTGGAACTGTCCGCCGAGCTGCATAATGCGGTGAAGCAACTGCACAGCTATGGTTTTGAAGGCCTGGATAACAGCGCGCTGAACGTGACTCTGGTCGAGGCGGGTGAACGTATTCTGCCTGCGTTGCCGCCGCGTATTTCCGCCGCTGCACATCAGGAACTGAATAAACTGGGTGTGCGCGTGCTGACCAACACCATGGTGACCAGCGCGGATGCCAAGGGTCTGAACACCAAGGGTGGCGAATTTATCGATGCCGATCTGATGGTGTGGGCCGCCGGTATCAAGGCGCCGGACTTTATGAAAGACATCGCCGGGCTGGAAACCAACCGCATTAATCAGCTGGTGGTAGAGCCCACGTTGCAGACCACGCGCGATCCGAACATTTTTGCCATTGGTGACTGTGCCTCTTGCCCGAAAGAAGGCGGTGGTTTTGTTCCTCCACGCGCCCAGTCGGCGCACCAGATGGCGTCACGCTGCTTTACCAACATTCTGGCGCTGATGAACGGCCAGACGCTGAAGCCGTACGTGTATAAAGACCACGGCTCGCTGGTGTCTCTGTCCCGTTTCAGCACCGTTGGCAGCCTGATGGGCAACCTGATGCGTGGCTCGATGATGGTAGAAGGGCGCATTGCGCGCTTTGTCTACATCTCGCTGTACCGTATGCACCAGGTGGCTTTGCACGGCTATATCAAAACCGGCCTGATGATGCTGGTCGGCGGCATCAACCGGGTGATCCGCCCGCGTTTGAAAATGCACTAACAGCCTCCGATCTAGCCCCACCCACGCCGGTTCGCCCGCGTGGGTTTTTTTATGCCCGCACCCGCGCGATAGGGTAGCGATGGGCTGATTGTTCAGCACAATGTCCCGTGGCTATGGGTAAAAGTCTTAAGATTCTTCCTAAACACTGGGGGTAAGCGTGATTTCCGGCATCTTTGGTCACATTGTCTTATTGCGAGGATCTGGAACATTGTGCAGACTTTATCTTGTTTACAGACGGCGCGTCGCGCACGCCGTAAACCGGAATACCACGTGCCGCCAATGCGCAAAATAATAAGCGCGGTGCAATGTCGGTAAAGTCCCCGGTACAAATGCGTGGTAACACTTTCAGGAGGATTTCCTGTGAACAAGTCAATGTTAGCCGGTGTGGGTATTGGTATTGCAGCAGCTCTGGGTATTGCTGCGGTGGCCAGTCTTGATGTTTTTTCTTCCGGTCCGCAATACGCGCAGGTTCTTGCTGCAACGCCGATTAAAGAAACCATCAAAACCCCGCGTCAGGAATGCCGAAATGTGACCGTCACTCACCGTGCGCCAGTTCAGGATGAGAATCGCATTGCCGGTTCGGTTCTGGGGGCAGTCGCCGGTGGCGTTATTGGCCATCAGTTCGGTGGTGGTCGTGGCCGTGATGTAGCGACGGTGGTCGGTGCCCTTGGCGGTGGTTATGCCGGTAACCAGGTGCAGGGTGCGATGCAGAATAACGACAGCACCACCAGCACGCAGCAGCGTTGCAAAACGGTCTACGACAAGTCACAGAAAATGCTGGGTTACGATGTGACCTACAAGATTGGCACTCAGCAGGGCAAGATCCGTATGGATCACGATCCAGGCACTCAGATCCCGCTGGATAAAAGCGGCCAACTGGTGCTGAACAAAGCTTAATCAACAGATAAGAATTAAACCCGCGGGCAGTGTTAGTTCTGATCGTTTAACGCAGTTAAGCGAGCGGCATTAATATTGACGCGGGTTTCTGCATTCTATAAGCCTGTGATTTTCCCCGCAGGCCAGTACTGACGCGATTTTCGAACTAATGTATCCGTGCGATTTATCCGGGCATACCTTCAATAGTGCAACAGTGTTTGTTATATTATTGTGCAGTTGAGTGGGTGTGATGGCGTAATGCCGCACCGACCAAACCCGAGTATTTGGTCTCCCGGAGACAGAGATAATAATATGTTAGATTTTCGCTTTCCGACTGCGATGCAAATGGTACTTAGCGTGGCCGTGGCTGAGAAGCTGGGTGTGCGTTCGACCAGCGCGGTACTTGCCGCCGGTCTGGAAGCCAACCCCAGTTTTATTCGCAAGCTGATGGTGCCCTTGACCAAAAATGGCATCATTGTCTCGACCCTGGGCCGTAACGGCTCGATTCATCTGGGTCGCCCGGCGGAACAGATCACCCTGCGGGATATCTATTTGTCGGTGATTGACGATAAACGTATCTGGGCTGCCCGACCTGAAGGGCCGGCGCGTTGCCTGGTCAGCGCCAACGCCTGCTGGTATTTCAAGTCGGTGGTAAATGAGGCGGAAGAAGCATCGCTGGACGTGCTGGCACGCCACACGGTAGCCGATGCCCTGGCCGAGCTGGAGCGGGGCGATAAACGTGCCTGCACAGAATATACCGCCCTTGCGGCCAAAGACGCAGAGACGGCAGAAAAATAAGCGGCGCTAAACGCCAAGACGAAAAAAAGCCCGGTTTTTTAAACCGGGCTTTTTTATGGCGGTTGACAGGCGAATTACTCTGCTGCGGGTTGTCGCGTTTTACGTGTCACCATACGGCGCAGGGTGACGTAGAACACCGGGGTGAGGAACAGCCCGAACAGCGTAACCCCGAGCATGCCGGAAAACACCGTGATGCCAGTGACACCACGGACTTCGGCACCGGCGCCGTGCCCCAGGATCAGTGGGATAGTCCCGGCGATAAAGGCGATGGAGGTCATCACGATTGGCCGCAGTCGCAGGCGACAGGCTTCCAGTGCTGCTTCCATAATGCTTTTGCCCTGTAGCTCCAGTTCACGGGCGAACTCGACGATCAAAATGGCATTTTTACAGGCCAGCCCCATCAATACCACCAGCCCCACCTGCACGAACACATTGTTGTCACCGCCGGTCAGCCAGACACCGAACAGGGCCGACAGCATGGTCATCGGCACGATCAGGATCACCGCCAATGGCAGCGTCCAGCTTTCGTACAGCGCGGCCAGCGCCAGGAAGGCCAACAGCACCGCTACCGGGAACACAATAATCGCCGCATTGCCCTGGGTAGACTGTTGGTAGCTCAGATCGGTCCACTGAATGTTCATGCCGTTCGGCAACAGCTTGTTGGCCATCACCGTCAGTTCGCTCATCGCCTGTGACGATGACAGCACTCGCGGATCGGCATCACCAATCAGATCCGCCGCCGGGAAACCGTTGTAGCGGATCACCGGGTCCGGGCCATAAGTGGTGCTGATGCTGACCATGCTGCCAATCGGCACCATTTCCCCCTTATCGTTACGGGTGCGCAGGTTGGCGATATCCTCCACGCTGTCACGGAACTGGCCGTCGGCCTGCGCCATTACCTTCCAGGTGCGGCCATAGCGGTTGAAGTCATTGATATAAGACGAACCGAGATAGGTTTGTAACGTACTGAACAGGGCATTGAGCGGTACCCCTTGTGCCTTGGCCTTGTCGCGGTCAATTTTCGCGTCCAGCTGCGGCACGTTAGCCTGATAAGACGAGATCGGGAAACTCATGCCCGGCGTTTGCATGATAGCGCCCGACATCGTATTGATCGCGGTTTGCAAGGCACCATACCCCAGACCGGCGCGGTCCTGAATATACAGCGAGTAACCCGAACCCTGACCAATACCGAGGATCGGCGGTGGCATAATCGAGAACGCAAACCCTTCCTGGATCTGCGAAATCTTGGCGTTGATCTCGGCATTGATCTGCGCCGCGCTACGGGTACGGGTGCTTAATGATTCAAGCGCAAAGAACACGGTGCCGGTGTTGGGTGTATTGGTAAACTGCAGCGCATTCAACCCGGGGAAGGAGACAGCATCCGTCACCCCGTCGACGCTCAGGCCGATGGCGCTCATCTTGCGGATCACCGCATCGGTGCGTTCCAGTGACGCGCCTTCCGGCATTTTCACCCCGCCAATCAGGTAAAGTTTATCCTGAGTCGGGATAAATCCGCCGGGCACGGTTTTAAACATCACCCCGGCGGCGCACAGCAGCAGCACATACACCACGAATACCGCACCGCGTTTGCCCAGCGCCCGAGAAACCCCACGCTGATAACGCTGTGAGCTGCTGGCAAAGAAGCGGTTAAACGGACGGAACAGCCAGCCGAACAGTCGGTCGATCAGACGCGATGGCATATCTTTCGGCGCGCCATGTGGCTTCAACAGCAACGCCGCCAACGCCGGTGACAGGGTCAACGAGTTGATAGCGGAGATCACGGTTGAAATGGCGATAGTCACGGCAAACTGTTTATAGAACTGGCCGGTCACGCCGGACAGGAAGGCCATGGGCACGAACACCGCACACAGCACGACGGCGATGGCGATAATCGGGCCGGATACTTCGCGCATGGCCTGATGTGCTGCCGCCAGCGGTGACAGACCCTCTTCGATATTACGCTCGACGTTCTCCACCACCACGATGGCATCATCGACCACGATACCAATGGCCAGCACCAGCCCAAACAGGCTCAGCGTATTGAGCGAAAAGCCCAACAAATAGAGCGCCGCAAAGGTACCGACGATCGAGATTGGCACCGCCAGCAGTGGAATGATCGACGCACGCCAGGTTTGCAGAAACAGAATCACCACCAGAACGACCAGCAGTACCGCTTCGAGCAGGGTATCGACTACCGAACTGATCGAGTCGCGCACAAACACCGTCGGGTCGTACGGCGATTGCCAGCTCATGCCGTCCGGGAAACGGGTCGACAACTCGGCCATTTTGGCCCGCACCGCATTGGACAGCTCAATGGCATTGGCGCCCGGCGCCTGGAAGATACCGATCCCTACCGCATCCTTATTATTGAGCTGGGCACGCAGCGCGTAGCTGCCGGAGCCCATTTCAATGCGTGCCACGTCGCGCAGACGCACGACCTCGCCGTTGTCACCGCTTTTGAGAATGATATTACCGAACTCTTCCTCGGTCTGCAGACGGCCTTGCGCATTGATCGACAGCAAATAATCGCTGCGGGTCGGCATCGGTTCTGCACCCAGTTGCCCGGCGGAAACCTGCACGTTTTGCTCCTGCATGGCGGAGACCACATCAGAGGCCGTCAGCCCGCGTGAGGCGACCTTGTTCGGATCCAGCCAGATGCGCATCGCGTACTCACCGGCACCGAAAATCTGTACCTGGCCGATGCCCGGCAGGCGGGCCAGCTCATCCTTGACCTTCAGGGTGGCGTAGTTACGCAGGTAGAGTGAATCGTATTTGCCGGAAGGGGAGACCAGATGCACCACCAGCGTCAGGGCCGGGGACTGCTTCTGGGTGGTCACCCCTTGTCGCCGCACATCTTCCGGCAGGCGCGCTTCGGCCTGCGCCACGCGGTTTTGCACCTGTACCTGCGCCTGATCCGGATCGGTCCCTGGGCGGAAGGTCACGGTGGTCACCAGTACGCCGTCAGAACCGGCTACCGACTTCATGTACATCATGTTTTCGACGCCGTTGATCGCTTCCTCCAGCGGCGTTGCCACGGTTTCGGCGATCTCTTTCGGGTTAGCGCCCGGATATTGGGCACGCACCTGCACACTGGGCGGCACCACGTCCGGGTATTCGCTGATCGGCAGCAGCGGGATGGCGATAACACCGCCGACAAAAATCAGGATCGACAGCACCGCGGCAAATATCGGTCGGTCGATGAAAAAACGGGAAAAGTCCATGGATCAGGATCCTCTGCTGGGGCTTAGTTAAGCGCGGAGGCGGTGTTCGCCACGGTTTTGGCATTGACCGGCATGCCCGGCATAAACACTTTTTGCATACCGTCGACGATCACCCGGTCGCCTGCAGCCAGGCCTTTTTGCACAATACGTAACCCGTCGGCCACCCGGCCCACTTCGATATCGCGTCGCTGCGCCTTACCGTCTTTATCGACGATATAAACAAATTTGCGGTCCTGATCGGTCAAGACCGATTTATCGTTGATCAGCATGGCGTTAAACACGGCGCTGCCGGGCATTTGCACCCGTGCAAACAGTCCAGGGGTAAAGCGACGCTCAGCGTTTTCCAGCAGGGCGCGCATGCGGATGGTGCCGGTACCGGCATTCAACTGGTTGTCGGTGAAATCAACGGTGCCCTGATGCGGATAGCCGTCTTCGCCGACCAGCCCGACCTTCACCGGCAGTTTTGCCGTGCGGCGGCCATCATTCTGATAACGCAAGAAAGTGGCTTCATCGACGTCGAAATAGACATAGACCTTGTCGAGCGACACCAGCGTGGTGAGCACACTGGCGCTGTCGCCGGTGGTGACCAGGTTCCCGGCGGTGATCATTGCCCGGCTGGCGCGTCCGTCAATCGGTGCAATCACCCGGGTAAAGTCGAGGTTCAGCTGCGCCAGATCGAACTGGGCCTGAGCCGCCAATACGTTGCTTTGTGCCTGCGCGGCGGAAGAGCGACGCTGTTCCCATACCTCGGTTGAAATTGCCTGGCTGCCGATCAGCTTTTCGGTGCGGCCGGATTCGCTGCGGGCCAGTGCTGCCTGATTGCGTGCCCGTACCAGTTCGGCCTGTGCCTGTTCACGAGCGGCGCGATAGGTACGATCGTCGATGGTGAACAGCACCTGGCCTTTCTTCACCTCATCGCCCTCGGTGTAATTCACTTTATCGATATAACCGGAGACCCGTGGCCTTAGCTGGACGCTTTGCACCGCCTCGATCCGCCCGTTAAAGGCATCCCATTGGCTGATGGGTTTTATCACTACGTCGGCGGTGCTGACGGCCGGTGGAGGCGGCGCGGCATTTTGCGCGACGCTGTTGTCACACCCGGCCAGCAGCACCGTCAGCAGCGCGGCGGCTGAGAGGCGCAGGCTGAAACCGATACCGTTTGGGCGGCGGTGTGAATGGAACAATGAATCAGGCTGGCTTGGCATTATTTTTATTTCCAGTAGTGAGCACGATCAGGCGATATACCCGGCCCTGTTATCCGGGCAACTTCTCCGGCCTGTGACCGGCGGCAGAGCGGTTGCACCTGTCATTGGCACAACGGTTAGGTTTTGAAACATATTGTTGTCACATTAATGTATCAATATCGGTTACATTAATTGGCTGGATTATAGAAGTGCCCATCCATTAAATGCAATAATAAAAATTGCATTTAATGCGAAACTGCTGCAACGTAATGACATCGGGCAGCGGATCTCTCTGCCAATGTCATGGGAGCGTCAGCATGAACAGCACGGGTTTTATTACTGATTTGATTGAGTGGATTGACAATAATCTGGAAGAGAAGCTGGATATCAACACCGTGGCGGGGCGAGCGGGATATTCTAAATGGCACCTGCAACGGATGTTCAAACGCCAGACCGGCTATGCGCTGGGGGAATATATCCGCATGCAGAAGCTGAGAGTTTCGGCGGAACGGCTGGCCAACAGCGGTGAACCGATCGTCAGCGTGGCAATCTCACTCGGCTTTGACTCGCAACAATCCTTCAATCGCAGTTTTAAACGCCACTATGGCCAGACTCCGGGTGACTGGCGCCGCGCCGTGATGCAACCCTCTATGGCGGCTAACCGCACGCACTGAGGCGGATTACAGACAAAAAAAAGTCTGGAGGTTAATCCAGACTTTCTCTTTAAAATATGGCGGTGAGGGAGGGGTTGATTCGCTGCGCTCACCCTGCGGGCCGCCTTTGGCGGTCCAAAACGCATGCGTTTTGTCAAACCCTGTCGAGGGTTCTCACCCTCCCAGTCGGTATGATATGCAAAAAAAAGTCTGGAGGTTAATCCAGACTTTCTCTTTAAAATATGGCGGTGAGGGAGGGGTTCGAACCCTCGATACACTTACGCGTATACACACTTTCCAGGCGTGCTCCTTCAGCCACTCAGACACCTCACCGTATTTTGTTGTTGCGTACTCACTGGTGCAACGGGGCGCTACTATAGGGAGAGAGGGCGATCCGGTCAAGCAGAATTTCTGCGTTTCGGCGCGTCCGCTTAAGCCGTGTTCGCTTTGCTGAAAACTGCGGCGAACAGCATGGATGGGGACTTTATACCGTAATCTCCTATGCTGCAGACAACAAAAAAGCCTGAACTTGCGTTCAGGCTTTCTTTTCGAATATGGCGGTGAGAGAGGGGTTCGAACCCTCGATACACTTACGCGTATACACACTTTCCAGGCGTGCTCCTTCAGCCACTCAGACACCTCACCGTTTTACTTCATCGCTAACGCATTGCGCTGTCGACGGGCGCTAATGTAGGAGAATCTGATCCCAGCGTCAACCCTCTTGTGACATAACCATGACTGTTTAGCTAAACTTCCAGCAATTTGCTGATTTCCCGAGCGATCGGCCGCCGTCTCGGATGAATCGATGGGGAGACATGGCGTAAAATTATATAGCTGACTAATATTTGAACGCTCCAGTAGGTGTTAGCTCAATATATCAGCAATGATGATATTGGTAGTGCTTTTATATGCATTAATACTGGATTATTAGTCATATATGTCGCTAAATGGAAGGGTGCTGGCGCGGGGTTTTGGCAAGGATTATCACACCGCCGCGCAGGTTGCCGGGCATTGCTCCGGTGATAAAGCAGACAGGGATTGATCTATCAAATAATAATGCAGCAGAGGTTCACTTTGACTTTATCGGATCCTACGGCAGGGCCGCAGCGGCATGCCATTCCCCCGGGGGCCGGGGCACTGTTCTTTATCCAAATCTTCGCCACGTTGGGTTTTGCCGTGTTGTACTCCACATTGGTGCTTTACGCCACCAAGCGTCTGGGGTTCAGCGAGAGTAATGCCAATGCCATGATGGGCGTCTTCGGCGCGTTCAATTACGGTCTGCATATGTTCGGGGGTTATCTGGGAGGGCGTTTCCTCAGTAACCGCAACCTGTTCGTGTTGGGCATGGTGTTGCAGGTGATCGGCTGCGCGTTGATCGCCGTCGCGGGCGTCTGGGGGCTCTACTGGGGCCTGGCGATGTTCCTGACCGGCAGTGGACTGAATGTCACCTGCATTAATATGATGCTCACCCAGCGCTTCAAGCCGGATGACGATCGGCGCGAGTCGGCCTTTTTGTGGAACTATGCCGGGATGAACCTGGGGTTCTTTGTCGGCTTTACCGTGGCCGGCTATTATCAACTGACCGAAAACTACCGCGCACTATTCCTGTTCGCTACCCTGGGTAACGCGGCGGCGATCATCGTCGCCGTAAGCCGTTGGCGCATCCTGGCCGATCTCAACACGCCGCTGCACGACGCCAACCGTTCACAATACCGCTGGCGCATGCTGGTCGGGTTGGCGGTGCTGGTCGCGCTGGTGCCCATCATCCGCGTGATGCTGACCCATGCGGAGTTCAGCGGACACTTCGTGATTGGCCTCGGCGTGCTGATTTTCCTGATGCTGTGCGTGGTCACATTACGCCATCATCCGCGTGATGAACGTCGCCGGATGACCGCTTATCTGATCCTGGCATTGGGGTCCCTGGTGTTTTGGGCGCTGTACCAGTTGGCTCCAATGGGGCTGATGCTGTTCTCCGAGCACAATATCGATCTGAACGTTTATGGCATTCAGGTGGCACCGCAGTGGATCCAGAACATCAATACGCTGGTGATCGTGGTCGGTGGACCGCTGATGGCCTGGTGGTTTAACCGCCTGCGAGCGCGCGGCTGCAAGATCGACATTCCGATGCAGTTCTCCGGTTCGCTGTTTTGCATTGGGCTGGGCATGCTGGTGTTGCCGTTGGGCATCAGCCTGGCGGGCGGTGACGGGCTGGTGGCATTTAAATGGATTGTCATTAGTTACGTATTGCAGAGCATCGGTGAACTGATGATTTCCCCGATCGGCTACGCGATGATTGGCAAACTGGTACCACCGCGCTATCAGGGAATAATGATGGGCTGCTGGATGATGGTCACTGGCGTCGCTTCGGTATTGGCGGGCTATGTCTCCGGCCTGATGCCGGAAAACAGCGGCAGCACCCCGGTGCTAACCAACCCCGGTTACAGCGAAGTGTTCAGTGCGCTGGGCTGGGGAGCCGCAGGCGTCGGCGTGGTGATGTTGATACTGATCCCACTGCTGCGCCGGCTAATCCGGCACGACACGCCTGTCGCCGCCTGAGATCCCGCAGTATAAAAACAGCCCCACTGGTCGGGGCTGTTTTCATTTTGGGCTTTAATACTTGCATCTGTCGGCGAATCGCGGAAGTCTGGATGGAAATGCATAAAAACAGACGGGAGTCGCGCAGATGAACATCATTTTTTACCACCCTTTCTTTAATGCCGGGGAATGGCTGTCAGGTTTATCGCAGCGCCTGCCGCAGGCGAAGGTTCGTGCCTGGCAACCGGGCGATGACCGTCCGGCGGATTATGCACTGGTGTGGCGACCACCACACGAGATGCTGGCTAACCGCGGACAGCTAAAAGGGGTGTTTGCCCTGGGGGCCGGCGTCGACGCTATTCTCGATCAAGAGCGTCAGTACCCCGGTACCCTGCCGGCCGGTGTCCCGCTGCTGCGCCTTGAAGACACCGGTATGGCGCAACAGATGCAGGAATACGCCCTGAGTTACGTGCTGCGCTATTTCCGCCGTTTTGACGAGTATCAACTGCTGCAACAGCAGCAGGAATGGCGGCCGCTCGATCCCCATCAGCAGGATAATTTCACCATTGGCATCCTTGGGGCCGGGGTGTTGGGCAAAAGCGTTGCGCTGAAGCTGACGGCATTGGGTTTTAACGTACGTTGCTGGAGCCGCAGCCCGAAACAAATTGACGGCGTGCAGAGCTTTGCCGGAGACGGGCAGCGTGCCGCGTTTCTCGATGGCGTGCAACTGCTGATCAACCTGTTGCCCAACACGCCGGAAACCGCCGGGATCCTGAATCAACAACTATTCGCGCATCTGGCGCCGGGCGCTTACCTGATCAATCTGGCCCGAGGTGCACACCTGGTTGAAGACGATTTACTGCAGGCGCTGGAGCAGGGGCAGCTTGCCGCCGCCACGCTGGACGTGTTCGTCACCGAACCGCTGCCGCAGGCGCATCCATTCTGGCGTCATCCGCGTGTCACCATTACCCCGCATATTGCTGCCATCACCTTGCCGGAAGCGGCGATGGATCAGATAGCAGCAAACATTCTCGCGCTTGAAGCCGGACAAACGCCGGCCGGGGTGGTGGATGTGCAGCTCGGTTACTGATCTTCCGGTGATGCACCTGCTAAGCTAAATAAATAAGAAACCGCGCCTGCCGCCATACTTTGGCAGGCCGCCCAGAAGGAGAAGCAATGTACCCCGTTGATTTACATATGCACACCGTCGCCAGCACCCACGCCTACAGCACGCTGCATGATTACATCGTCGAAGCCCGGCAAAAGGGCATCAAACTGTTCGCCATCACCGACCACGGCCCGGACATGGCCGATGCACCGCATTATTGGCACTTTATGAACATGCACGTGTGGCCGCGTCTGGTGGACGGCGTGGGCATTCTGCGTGGCATCGAGGCCAACATCAAAAATCGGCAGGGCGATATCGACTGCACCGGTCCGATGCTGGATAAAATCGACGTGATTATCGCCGGTTTCCACGAGCCGGTGTTTGCGCCGCAGGACAAGGCCGCCAATACCGAAGCGATGATTGCTGCGATGGCACAAGGGGATGTGCACATTATCAGCCACCCCGGTAACCCAAGATACCCGATTGATATTGCCGCGGTTGCCGCTGCGGCGGCCAGGTATGAAGTGGCGCTGGAGTTGAACAATTCGTCGTTCACCCATTCGCGCAAAGGCAGTGAAGACAACTGCCGGGCGATTGCGGCTGCGGTGCGTGATGCCGGCGGCTGGCTGGCACTGGGCTCGGATTCACATATTGCCTTCTCACTCGGCGGCTTTGAACACTGCGAGCGCATTATTGCCGAAGTGGCATTCCCGCAGGAACGCATCCTTAACGTTAGCCCACGGCGCCTGCTGGACTTTCTCGAACGGCGCGGCAAGCCGGCGATTGCGGAACTGGCCGATTTGTGACATCGTCCCGGCAAATTTTTTCCGTATTGTATAAGGCATTATCATGAATGAGTTTTCCATTGTTTGCCGCGTGCTGGGTACGCTGTTTTACCGTCAGCCGCAAGATCCATTGCTGGTGCCGTTGTTCACGCTGATCAAAGAAGGCAAGCTGCAACAACACTGGCCGCTGGAGCAGGACGAACTGTTGGTGCGGCTGCAGCAAGGTTGTGATGTCAACCAGCTTTCCAGCGATTTCAACGCGATGTTTGTCGGCAGTGAGTGCAGCGTGTCACCGTTCCGTTCTGCCTATGTTGAAGGCGCGACGGAAGCGGAAGTGCGTACTTTCCTGCAGCAGCGTGGCATGCCACTCAGCGATGCGCCGGCCGATCACTTCGGTTCTTTGCTGTTGGCCGCTTCCTGGCTGGAAGATCAGGCGCAGGAAGACGAAGCGCAGGCGCAAATCACCCTGTTTGACGAGTATCTGCTGCCCTGGTGCGGCCGTTTCCTCGGCAAAGTGGAAGCTCACGCCACCACCGGCTTTTACCGTACGTTGTCGCTGCTGGCTCGCGAGTCTATCCAGGCGATGCGTGACGAACTGGCGGAGTACGAACAAGACCAATCGGGTGAAGAGGGTGAACAGCTTTAATGCCCTGCTGGCCGGCTTGCGCTTAACCGCGGAGCCGGCCAATTCCTTACCGATTTCCCCGCTACACAGGTTTTCATCCCCCATACGTAAATTGACAAATAATCCCCTAATCTGACGGTTCCCCGGCGGTTTGGCTTTTAGTGTGCCTACACGCCTCGTTTCCTTAGGCAAAGGGTAAAGTATGAAAAATAACTGGATGCAGCAGATCCAATCAATGATTGGGCAAAAGGCCGGTGCAATCGGCGGGTCGGAAGGCATCGGCAAACTGCTGGCCCCGACCGCACTGGGTGGCCTGGTAGGCGTCTTGCTGGCGAATAAGTCTTCGCGCAAGCTGGTGGGCAAATTTGGCAAGAATGCGTTGATTATCGGCGGCAGCGCGGCGGTGGGCGCGGTGTTGTGGAATAAGTACAAGCAACGGGTGAAAGAAACCCATCAGAATGAACCGCAGTTCGGTCTGCAAACCACGCCGGTGGATTTGCGCGCCAAACGGCTGGTGCAGGCGCTGGTGTTCGCCGCCAAGAGCGATGGCCACATTGATGCAGAAGAAAAACTCGCTATCGACCACAGCCTGGAGCAACTGCAGGTGGGAGAGGAAGCACAAAAATGGGTACAGGAAGCCATCGAGCAGCCGCTGAACCCGGATCTGCTGGCCCAGAGCGTGAAGAATGAAGACGAAGCGCTCGAAGTTTATTACCTGAGCTGCATGGTGATCGACGTCGATCACTTTATGGAGCGCGGCTATCTCGACGCATTGGCGCAGTCGTTGAAGATCCCGGCGGACGTTAAGCAGGGCATAGAAAACGACGTGAACGAGAAAAAACGCGAGCTGGCCTAGCGCCGCTTGGCAAGCCGGGGGGAATCGTGTCACTCTTGCCTTAATCAAGGTAAGCGGATGATTTAGCAATGATGACACCCCCTAAGGCAGAAAAACGTCCTTATCCCATCACGACCCATGGCGACACGCGTGTAGATGACTATTATTGGCTGCGCGACGACGAGCGCGCAGACCCCCAGGTGCTGGACTATCTGCAGGCGGAAAACGCCTTTACCGATGCGGCATTGAAACCGCAGCAGGCGTTACGTGAAACCCTGTACGAAGAGATGGTGGCGCGCATTCCTCAGCAGGAGCATTCGGTGCCTTATGTCCGGAACGGCTACCGCTATCAGACGCGCTTCGAACCGGGTAATGAATACGCGATTTACGTCCGTCAGCCCCAGGCCGAGAGCGAGCATTGGGACACCCTGATTGACGGTAACCAACGTGCCGAGCAGCGTGAGTTTTATACTCTGGGCGGGTTGGAAGTCAGCCCCGATAACCAAAAGCTGGCGGTTGCGGAAGATTTCCTTTCCCGTCGTCAATACGACATTCGTTTCAAAAACCTAAGCGACGATAGCTGGACCGACGAAGTGCTGGAAAACACCTCCGGCAGCTTTGAATGGGCCAACGATTCGGCCACCGTGTATTACGTACGCAAACACGCCAAAACGCTGTTGCCTTATCAGGTTTACCGCCACGTGGTGGGTACCGATCCACAACTCGATGAGCTGATCTACGAAGAGCAGGACGACACCTTCTACGTCGGGCTGGAAAAGACCACCTCCGATCGTTTTATTCTGATCCACCTGAGCAGCACCACTACCTCGGAAATCCTGCTGCTGGACGCCGATCGCGCCGACAGCACGCCGCAGATGTTTGTGCCGCGCCGTAAGGATCATGAGTACGGTATCGATCACTATCACCAGCATTTCTATATCCGCTCCAACAAGGACGGCAAGAATTTCGGCCTGTATCAAAGCGAGCAGGCGGATGAAGCGCAGTGGCAGACGCTGATTGCCCCGCGCATCGAAGTGATGCTGGAGGGCTTTAGCCTGTTCCGCGATTGGCTGGTGGTGGAAGAGCGTAGCGAAGGCCTGACCCAACTGCGACAGATCCACTGGCAGAGTGGCGAAGTGAAGCGCATTGCCTTCGACGATCCGACCTACACCACCTGGCTGGCGTACAATCCGGAGCCGGAAACCGGGCTGCTGCGCTATGGCTACTCATCGATGACTACGCCGACCACGCTGTATGAGCTAAATCTCGACAGCGACGAACGCGTGATGCTCAAGCAGCAGGAAGTGAAAAACTTCACCCCGGAAAATTACCGCAGCGAGCGGGTATGGGTGAAGGCGCGTGATGGTGTTGAGGTCCCGGTTTCGTTGGTCTACCGCCACGATAGCTTCGCGCGCGGCACTAACCCGCTGATGGTGTACGGCTACGGCTCTTACGGCAGCAGCATGGATCCGGCCTTCAGCGCCAGCCGCTTAAGCCTGTTGGATCGCGGTTTTGTGTTTGTGCTGGCACACATTCGCGGCGGCGGTGAGCTGGGGCAACTGTGGTACGAAGACGGCAAACTGTTTAAAAAGCAAAATACCTTCAACGATTTCATCGATGTGACCGAAGCGTTAATCGCCCAGGGCTACGGTGATGCCAAACGGGTGTTCGCCATGGGTGGCAGCGCCGGCGGCTTGCTGATGGGGGCTGTGATTAATCAGGCGCCTGAGTTGTTCAACGGCATTGTGGCGCAGGTGCCGTTTGTCGACGTGGTCACCACCATGCTCGACGAGTCTATTCCGCTGACCACCGGGGAATACGACGAATGGGGCAACCCGAACCAGCAGGCCTATTACGACTACATTTTGCAATACAGCCCGTACGATCAGGTCAAGGCGCAGGATTATCCGCATATGCTGGTCACCACCGGCCTGCATGACTCTCAGGTGCAGTATTGGGAACCCGCCAAGTGGGTGGCCAAGCTGCGTGAGCTGAAGACCGACGATCGCCAACTGCTGCTGTATACCGATATGGATTCCGGCCACGGCGGCAAGTCCGGGCGTTTCAAAGCCTATGAGGACATCGCGCTGGAGTACGCCTTTATTCTGGCGCTGGCGGAGTAACCTTCAGGCGGGCGGCTGGCGCTGCCCGCTTTTTTGTGCACAGAAAACCCCCAGCTAGGCTGGGGGTTCAGTAAAGCTTTCAGCTTTGAGCCAGTTATAAAAACCCCTTTTGATTTGTTAAAACAGTTTGCGGTCTGGCAACTGCAAATGTTCAACAAGAAATCAAAAGGGGGTCCCAATGAGGGACGAAAAGAGCTTAGCGCACACCCGATGGAACTGTAAATATCACATAGTTTTTGCGCCGAAGTACCGAAGAAAGGTGTTCTACGGGGAAAAACGCAAAGCGATTGGCAGTATTTTAAGAAAGCTGTGCGAATGGAAAAACGTGAATATTCTGGAAGCGGAATGCTGTGCGGATCACATTCATATGCTTCTGGAAATCCCGCCGAAGATGAGTGTATCGGGGTTTATGGGGTACCTGAAGGGAAAGAGCAGCCTGATGCTTTATGAGCAGTTTGGGGATTTGAAGTTCAAATACCGTAACAGGGAGTTTTGGTGCCGAGGGTATTACGTTGATACGGTAGGGAAAAACACGGCCAGGATACAAGAATACATAAAGCACCAACTGGAAGAGGATAAAATGGGTGAGCAACTCTCGATCCCGTATCCAGGTAGCCCGTTTACGGGCCGTAAGTAATCCATAGATGCAAATGTCAGATTGCTATGCGCCTGTTAGGGCGCGGCTGGTAACAGAGCCTTATAGGCGCATATGAAAAACCTCCGGCTATGCCGGAGGATATTTATTCAACCGATCAAATAGTATTTCAGCGTGTGCTTCATGTCCGGGCTGAGGTCCTCGATGGATTTCAGCATCCAGCGTAAATAGCCAGGGTCTTCCTGCGCGACGCGATCAATTTCCTGCCCACGATACTTGCCGAACTTAAACTTCTTCAGCAGCACCGGCTGGTCGGTGATTTGCGCCATCTGTTCCGGCGTCCAGCCTGAATCCTTGATGATGCGTTGTAACAGCGCAGCGGTCACGTAGCAGTCATATAACGCCCGGTGCGGATACAGCGTGGTGTCCTGTGGCAGTTGCACATCGAGATTCAGCGCATAGCGCAGGTATTGGTTGCCGTATTTGATGTCCGGGTACAGGTTACGCGCCAGTTTCATGGTGCATATCCAGGCACCGCGCATTTCCGGCAGCACACCGCGATCGAAAGCCGCATTGTGCGCAACATAATAGGGACTGCCCTGATAGCGGCCGATCGCCACCGCGATGCGCGGTTTCCCTTCAACCATCTGCTCGGTGATGTGGTGAATGGCCATGGCCTCAATGCCAATGGGGCGGTCGGGGCTGACCAGGTCGCTCATCGGGTTGGTGATTTGTCCGTCGATCAGATCAACAGAAGCCACTTCTACCACGCCGCCTTCCAGTCCGCAGGTTTCAGTGTCTATTACGCGTAAATTCATGGTTTCCTCAGAGTGGCTGCACAGGTTTAGCTTAACCGGCAGCCGTGCTCCTGCCAACCGTTGAAAGGGACCAAGGTATTGCAGGCAACAAAAAACCCGCCTTGGCGGGTTTAATTACGGTTAGAAGTTCGCTTACTCGCCGGTCGACTGGCCTTTCTTCGCGCGTTTGCCTGCACGTTTTTCTGCAGGGGTTTTCAACGGCTTCTTCTTCGCATTTTTTTTGCTATCCATTCCCTTACTCATGATGGCCTCTCAGTTACCTATGGTTGGGTGGGTTGCTCAGCCATTAACCCCCTTACGCCTGTTGGATGCAAGCATGAAAGCCGGTGGTTTTGTTAATTGATTGTTTATAGGCAGAATTTTGTTTTCGTATGAATGGCTGCTTAAATATTATGATATGTTATAATATAACAATTGAATGATAACCGGAGAGCACAATGAAGGTTGTGACCTTATTAAACCAACAGCAGCTCCTGGCCATGCCGGAGTCTGAATACATGAACCCGGCTCAGCAGGCGTTTTTCCGCCAGCGCTTGCTTGATGAGCAACAGAAACTGTTGCAGCACATTGAGGCGCTGAAACGGGATATCGACGGCGGCGAAGTGTCCGGTGATGAAGCGGACAAAGCGGCCCGCGAAGAGGACCTGCGATTGCTGTTCCGTCAGTTGGATCGTGAAAGCCGGTTGCTGCCGAAAATCAGCGCGGCCTTGACCCGATTATATAACGGCGAATACGGCTATTGCCGGGAAAGCGGGGAACCTATCGGCCTGGCGCGTCTGTTGCTGCGGCCGACGGCGGAGCTAAGCATTGAAGCGAAAACTGCCCAGGAAATGCGCGAACCGCATCTGCGTAAACGGGGCTAAGATCACGGCTGGCCACCCATAACCAGCCGGCATTTTGCTGGCTGGTCGTATTCATTTTAAGCAAACGCACCCTAACTTGTTGGGGAGTGTAGGAGTTTTCAGGATTTACCGTTGACCAAATGGGCCGCTTCGGCTTTGATGAGGGTATGACCCACAGAGAGACGGAAGCGCCATGGAACAATTACGAGGTTTGTACCCGCCGTTAGCAGCATATGACAGCGGTTGGCTGGACACTGGAGATGGCCACCGGATCTACTGGGAGCTGAGCGGCAACCCGAACGGTAAGCCGGCGGTCTTCATTCACGGCGGGCCAGGCGGCGGTATTTCCCCTTATCACCGCCAACTGTTCGATCCGCAGCGCTATAAGGTGTTGCTGTTTGATCAGCGCGGCTGTGGTCGCTCCAAACCGCACGCCAGCCTGGACAACAATACCACCTGGCATCTGGTACAGGATATTGAACGGCTACGCGAAATGGCCGGTGTCGACCAATGGCTGGTGTTTGGTGGTTCCTGGGGCTCGACGTTAGCGTTGGCCTATGCGCAAACCCATCCGCAGCACGTCAGCGAAATGGTGCTGCGTGGCATCTTCACACTGCGTAAGCAGGAGTTGCATTGGTACTATCAGGACGGCGCTTCACGCTTCTTCCCGGAGAAATGGGAGCGCGTATTGTCGATTCTGTCAGAAGAAGAGCGAAAGGACGTGATTGCGTCTTATCGCCAGCGCCTGACCTCAACGGATCTGCAGGTGCAGCTTGAAGCGGCAAAGCTGTGGAGCGTGTGGGAAGGGGAGACGGTGACCTTGCTGCCAAGCAGCGAGTCGGCTTCTTTTGGTGAGGATGACTTTGCGCTAGCTTTCGCCCGCATTGAAAACCACTACTTCACCCATCTGGGCTTCCTGGACAGCGATGACCAGTTACTGCGCAATGTCCCATTGATCCGCCATATTCCTGCGGTGATTATCCATGGCCGTTACGATATGGCTTGCCAGGTGCAAAACGCCTGGGATCTGGCGAAGGCCTGGCCGGAGGCAGAGCTGCATATTGTCGAGGGAGCAGGGCACTCCTTTGACGAACCGGGGATCCTGCATCAGTTGATGCTGGCCACCGACAGGTTTGCTGCCAAATGACACTGAGCCCGCCATGACGGCGGGTTTTTTTGTGCACAGAAAACCCCCAGCTAGGCTGGGGGTTCAGTAAAGCTTTCAGCTTTGAGCCAGTTATAAAAACCCCTTTTGATTTGTTAAAACAGTTTGCGGTCTGGCAACTGCAAATGTTCAACAAGAAATCAAAAGGGGGTCCCAATGAGGGACGAAAAGAGCTTAGCGCACACCCGATGGAACTGTAAATATCACATAGTTTTTGCGCCGAAGTACCGAAGAAAGGTGTTCTACGGGGAAAAACGCAAAGCGATTGGCAGTATTTTAAGAAAGCTGTGCGAATGGAAAAACGTGAATATTCTGGAAGCGGAATGCTGTGCGGATCACATTCATATGCTTCTGGAAATCCCGCCGAAGATGAGTGTATCGGGGTTTATGGGGTACCTGAAGGGAAAGAGCAGCCTGATGCTTTATGAGCAGTTTGGGGATTTGAAGTTCAAATACCGTAACAGGGAGTTTTGGTGCCGAGGGTATTACGTTGATACGGTAGGGAAAAACACGGCCAGGATACAAGAATACATAAAGCACCAACTGGAAGAGGATAAAATGGGTGAGCAACTCTCGATCCCGTATCCAGGTAGCCCGTTTACGGGCCGTAAGTAATCCATAGATGCAAATGTCAGATTGCTATGCGCCTGTTAGGGCGCGGCTGGTAACAGAGCCTTATAGGCGCATATGAAAAACCTCCGGCTATGCCGGAGGATATTTATTATTTGGACTTCGGCTCGTACGGCAGACGCGAATACTTGTGCGATTCGGCACGGTAATGCGCCACGCGTTCGCGGAAATAATCACGCAGGTGCGCCGGTTGTTCGCGCTCAACCATTTCTGGGATCACCGGCATGTTGTAGCGTTCTTTAAACGCCACGCCGGAAGCCGCGAGATCAACGTTCACTTTGTCCATCTCTTCTTTGGAAAGCTCTGCCAGATTGTAACCCACCGTATTCTCCTTACTGTTACCGCATTGGATCAGCGCAGAAGGTAATGCACCCGGCGGCACTTGGCAAGCCTGAAGCGCAAAGGGGGCGGTGCATCAGTAATAACCCACTGTGGGTGAGGTTATTTATTACTCCAATAGCAATGCAATTTATTTATTATTTTAAATAAGAATGATTCGCCTTTTGATTAAATATACAGATGTAAATGGTTATCATAATAATTTAAATGAATAATTAATGTTTTTATAACTCATTGATTTTTAATTTATTTAAAATTAAATCGATAATGATGTGAATCAAGTGTGTTTATTTTGTTTTCACCAAGGCATAATGCGGAAAATTAAATTGATACCTGCAAAATAAAAGGAATAATTATGCTGACGCCAGAAATGACCAAAAAGCTGAATGAGCAACTGAACCTGGAGTTTTACTCCGCCAACCTGTATCTGCAAATGAGCGCGTGGTGCAGCGATAAAGGCTTTGAAGGTGCAGCTTCATTTCTTAAAGAGCATTCTCAGGAAGAGATGCAACATATGCAACGCCTGTTCGAATACCTGAGCGATACCGGTTCTCTGCCACTGTTGGGCAGCATCGCTGCACCACCGGTTGAGTTTGCCTCCCTGGCAGACGTGTTCCAGCAGACTTACGAACATGAACAACTGATTACCCGTCAGATCAACGAATTGGCACACGCGGCAATGACTGCCCACGATTACTCTACCTTCAACTTCCTGCAGTGGTATGTTGCCGAGCAGCACGAAGAAGAGAAGCTGTTCAAATCCGTGCTGGATAAACTGGCACTGGTGGGGACCAGCGGCAATGCACTGTTCTTCATTGATAAAGATCTGAAGAAAATGGGTGCGGTCGGCGAAAGCGCTAACGGTCAGGTTTAATCGCTTTTGTTAAAACCGCGTGTCGGCTTTGCCCGGTGCGCGGTTTTTTTATGCCCTGAGTTTATCGCGGTTATGCAGCGATATGTGCTACTGGATCGCAAAATGCCAGCGTTCTGCTCGACTTGCATAATGACACTCGTTATCATTTGACCCGATACGCTACAGGGATGGTAGAGAGTTAAAACAGTGGGTTACTCGCTAATCACTTCTTCTGTTTACCCGTGGCGCAATCATCTGCGGTGGGGTGGGCTGCTGATACATCGCCAAGGCGGTTAGCCTTACCCCTTATCACCCTCGATTATTGCTTTAAGGGATATCACTGTGATCGGTAAAATTCGTTCTTCTTATCGCCTGCTTTCCACTATTTTCGTGCTGTTTGTCGGCTTGTCTTCACAGCAGGCACTAGCGCATGCTCATTTGAAAGTTGAAACGCCGGCGGCAGATGCCAGCGTGAGTCCGGCACCGAAAGTGCTGACGCTCAACTTCTCCGAAGGTATCGAGCCTAACTTTAGCGGCATTAAAATCACTGGCCCGGACAACGCCGAAGTGAAAACCGGCAAGTTGCAGCTTGATGCGAACAACAACACCCAGGTCAATCTGCCTATCGAAGGCGATCTGGCGGCCGGCAAATATAACGTCAACTGGCATGTAGTTTCGGTCGACGGTCATAAAACCAAAGGCCAGTACAGCTTCACCGTAAACTAACCCATGAGTCTGGCGACCCTGTTTGTCCTGTGTCGCTTTGTGCACTTTGCGGCGGTGATGCTGATGTTTGGCTCCAGCCTGTTCACCGCCTTATTGTCGCCGCAGCGCCTTTCCCCGTATCTCACCCGTGACGTGCGTCCTTTGCTGGTCTCCTGCACCTGGCTTGCCGGGCTTTCTGCCGTGGCGTTGCTGGCTATTCAGGCCGGACAGATGGGTGATGGCTGGGCTGACACCTGGCGGTTGGACGTATGGTGGGCAGTGCTGGGCACCACCTTTGGTGAAGTCTGGCGTTGGCACCTGGGCATTTCATTACTGGCACTGCTGAGCCTGTGGCTGGCAGATCCTCGCCGCACGCAGCTTTTGGCGCTGCTTTCCACACTGTTGCTGGTCAGCATGGCGTTTATTGGTCATGCGGCGATGCATGAAGGGACGCTGGGCGTGCTGCACCGTGTTAACCACGCGCTGCACCTGCTGGCCGCTGGTTACTGGTTTGGCAGTCTGCTGCCGTTGCTGGTTTGCCTGCGCTACCTGGCTCAACCGCAAAGCCGCAGCGATGCAGTGACTACATTGATACGCTTCTCGCGTTGGGGCCACCTGGCGGTAGCGCTGGTGGTGTTGACCGGCGTGATTAACAGTTTGATTATTCTGGGCAGTTGGCCGCTGGATGTAGATTCTCCTTACCAGCGCCTGCTGTTGTTCAAAACCGCGCTGGTGGCGCTGATGGTGATGGTCGCATTGGCTAATCGTTACGCCATCGTCCCGGCGATGAGCAGTATGCCGCAACTGGCACAGCGAGGATTGGTGCTGGCCTGCTGGATTGAAGTGGGGCTGGGCGCGGGCGTGCTGCTGTTGGTCAGTTTATTTGCAACCTATGCGCCGGTGTAACATTGCGGCTTGCCGGATGCCCCTAAACTGCGGGAAAATTGGATCAAATAGCAACCTTAAGGCCATAACATGAAATCGGTATTACTTGGCATGACGCTGCTGGCAATCGCGACCGGTGCGCTGGCGGCAGATCAACTGGTGAACATCACCAAGCTGGAATACGGCAAACAATGGGCGTTCACCAAAGAAGAGGTGACGTTGCAGTGCCGCAGTGGCGGCGCGCTGTTCGTACTCAACAACAGCACACTGATGCAATACCCACTCAATGCTGCCGCAGACGCGCAGGTGAAAGCAGGGCAGCAACGCGCTCAGCCGCTGGACGTGATCCTGCTGGATGACGCCGCCAATCCAGGTCATAAAATGAGTGTTGAGCCGTACCGTGAGCGTGCCGAGAAGCTGTGCGCCAACTAATCGCTTATCCGACAATGGCTTAGTTTGGGGTTAACCAGTGATGAAAAAACATGCGAAATTAATTTCTTCATGAAACTATCACTGGCCGTGTGGCTGGCTGGCAAAAATAGCGCGGTAAGCTACTCTTAAAGTGCACGGCTGAACAAGCCTTGCACAAAATGCCAACTTTTAGCGCACGGCTCTCTCCCAAGAGCCATTTCCCTAGACCGAATATAGGAATCGTATTCGGTCTTTTTTTAACCTATTGTTTTATATGGTTATTTTTAGGAAAAATCGAATTTTACTCGAATTTTACTCGAAATTTGATATTCGGTCTTTTACAGCATCACGCACTTTTTACTCTCATCTTTCCTTATTCGACTTGCAGGCAATCATTCACAGCTTGATTAAATCGGAACTGAGTCCAATCCTCAGCCCGGTGACTAATGTCAGATCCATTGCCAATCCGAACCAATCCAGCATTGCGACTGCAGTTTCACGATTGCAGCCATTGTCCCCATTTCAGCCGCTCACGCCTCACCACCACTTTTGCCGCGTGTGTCGGTGCAACAAGGCTGTTATCGATTTGGTGATGACAATATGCTAAGACGTGACTATTCCCGCTGACGTGACCGACGTGACCGACGTGACCGACGTGAGCGTAATTATTGCGACTTTAGTCCTGTATGTTGAGGCGGTAGCATAAACGATTCAAATTGGTTTTGTAGATCAATTATCGCCAAACAATCGTTTGGTGGGCTTTATTTTAAGTACGTCAATCATGGAGTAATTCTGGCTGAGATATAGGTAAGGTGCGGCACGATGTTTTGGGGTGATTGGTCAATTTAATGTGAGGAATATATATCTATTATGTGGCTGGGACTTTCTCTAATCGAACCGAGAAATTTTATAATTATCTGAAAAAATACGTATAGCGAAGGTACTAGATGGATTTTTCAACGCTAAACTCACATTTACGTATTGTTTTTATTTTATGTAAATATGGCATTTAAATGGATCGTGTTTGTGATTTTATAATTTGTTGATTTTATAGGTTAAGAATAAGTTCTCTCGGTTTTTTATATTCGGTATTTTAAAGAGTTACGTGCGCTTTTCCAGCAGCTTTATTGCTAAATCGGTCCTTTTACCATTTACGAACAATGGCCAAACTAAGTTTTTGTTCGCTTGAGGAAACGGTGAGTTTTCCTCAAGCTGTAGACAAAAAGTAATTAAGTTAATGGTCAATATAAAGATATATCTATATGTTTTTTTCGGTATTTTTATTGAATAATAAAATTATCGACTATTTAGTTTCGGAATTTCACACATAATACCTATCTTCACTACTCGTTGAAGTGCGCGTTAAATTCATGTGTTTTCAAACTTTAATGTCCAATGGGTTGCGTTCTATTGGGGGGGAGCTATATGTATATGTTACATATCAAGTGGTTTTCATTGCTTCGATATTATTTGCATTTGATTAATTAAATAGTTAATGATTGCTTCATGATAATAATTGGAGATGAAAGTTATGAAGGCTTTACAACTACACCAGTTGGCTGCTGCATTACAGTTTTCTATTTTAGGCGAGGATGCAAGGTTTTTTGATTTGGGGTGGGTTGCGCATGAGTTTAAAACCCAGACCTTATCTAGTGAAGGTTTTATAAAAAGAGTTTTAAATTCAGATGCAGGAAAGTCACTTTATGAAGATAAAACTACCGAAGAAATTTTAACTAGTGTGTATAAAAATATATATGGTGTATTACCTGAGGATGAGAGTCTTGAGTGTTATACTAATGTTAAAAATAATACAGGGCCAGTAAATGTAATTGAATATAAATTGAATTTATTATTTGATGACTTATTTAATTATAAAGAGTTTAACTCACAACAGTTGGATAAACAAAGTGAATTTATAAAGTTAGTTGATGCGACATATAAAACATCTGAGGCTGTTAATTTTTCATTGAGTAATCAGGAGTTGGTTGCAACGGCATATCTTGCTATCTTAGGTCGAGGGATCGATGCTCAAGGGTTTAACACCTATATTAGTAGTTTGGAGAGTGGGAAACATAGTATTGATTATATTGTAAATGATATTATTATTTCTAAGGAGGCCGGTGATACAGTAGGTAATCTATATGGAAATGATTTTATAAACTATATCTTAAATAGATTAATTGACAGAGATGCCACTCAAAAAGAATTGGCTCTGCTGGGTATGAACAGCCGAACGTCTACCTTAATAAAAACGGTAGATTACATGATGACTTCGAATGGTATTACAGAGGGTGAAAAAGGGATAATAATAAAAAACGTTGGTGAGAGTCTTGTTTTTGATAAAAGTGTAGCTGCTGAATTACTGAGCGACGGCTCTTTGTTGACATCCGCAAATACGGGTAAGCCACATATATTATCGGCAGTTGAAATTACTGGATTAGTTAATTTGACTATTAATTCTGATTATGCCATGAGAGTAGACCTGACCCAAGCAGGTAAGTTGGCTACAGTCAAGATAGTAGGTAATCAAGGTTTGAATTTAATTTTTGATCCTGCAATATCTCCTCTGGTAATTGATAGTGATGACTGTTTTGTAGGGACTAATGGTAATGATATTAAAGTGCTTACTGATGTGACAGAGATAACCCAAGGGAGATTTTATTTAAATGGAGGTAATGATAGTCTTTTATGGTATGGGCCGGTAGATAACCTTCATCACCCTTCATCATTCATCTTTGCTGATGGTGGTGATGGCGTAGATATAGTATCAGCAAATTTCTTTATAAAACCGCCAAGCTCTGGTAACCCAACGCCTAAAAGTCCAAATTTTGATAATTTTAAAAATTTCGAAAAATTAGACCTTGGTGGCTATTCTGGTTTGTTTGAATTCTACTGGACATCAATTGAAAAAGGTTTTTCTTTATCTAAAAAAGCGGACGATGTAATAGTTGATAAAATAAATAAAGAAACGGCCCTTAACCTTGAAATTTCACATGATGCCACATCTCAAAGTAAAATTGAGTTTATTATAGATGGTGTTGCAAAAGACAATTATGGAAGAAAAGCCAACTTCGATATTATCTTTAATAGTAAAGATCATAACAATATAGATGGCGGAACGATAAAAATATCTACAACACCCAATCCAATTGAATATAAATTATTAAGCTCGGTAACAATAAAGTCATATGGGGAGGTCGGCTTTACTAATATATTAAAAATAGAGGACTCCGGGATTTCTGTAGGCAACGCCGGTATGGATGCGGAAATAGTTATAACAGGAAGCAATAGATTGGATTTAACTATCTCTAATCTTACTCTTGCAAGCAATGGATTCGCTAAAACAATAGATGCTTCTGGAAATTCAGGTGGACTTTCCTTGACGTCTGACTATCAGGTTACACTTTATGAAGCGTTACAATTACGTTGGCTGGCTGATAATATTAAAGATTCCAATGGAAGAAGTGTGAATGATTATATAATTGATGGTCATTACACACCACAACCATTGATGGTCATCGGAACCAATAGTGATGATATATTTGATGTTGCGAGCGGGAGTATGATTACTGGCGGTGGTGGTAGTGATTTAATAAAGATTAACGCTGCTAGCCATGGCTATATTCGAATTACTGATTTTGATTTAACTAAAGACGCAGTGCAGTTTGGTGATGATTTTAAATTATCAATGGGTGGTGGTTTAAGCATTTCTGATTATGGCGTTCATACTTTTGATGAAATCGGGTCCTCGTGGATTGAAGTTTTCATGAATAATGACTTTTCAAATGACAGTATTGTCAGTGATATATTTTCATTGGCTGGGCCATTAGCTGAAATTGGCGTATTATCATTAATGGATCAGGATGGAGTAATCAAGTCATTTGTCATTAATGATAAAAATAACGATCATAAATTCGATACTAATGATGGCTATATTATGTTGGATAACCAAAATCATCAAGAATTGATTGGTGGTTTGAAGTATTCTCCGGTTGTGGAATTAAATGGTGTTAATGTGGAATATGCCTGAGTTTTGTCTCGGTATTATACTCATCACTTTTTTATTAGACAGGTAAGTGTTTTTTATCCTAATTTAAAGAAGATTTAATATGGAGTTAGTGTCTTGATTATATTTACAACCCTACTACTGTTAGTAGGGTTGTAGTTTTCAGGATTTAATGCGGGACGCTGTTTCAGCGGCTTGCCGGGCCGGCCTGGAAAGAGTAAGTGGCAAACAGCGCGGTTACTGCCTGTTGGATCTGGGCCTGGCTGGCCGCTTTACCATCCGAACTCAGCGTGTTGCTGGCGGTTCCGCGCCAGACCAGCTGTTTCTTCTTGCTGTCCACCAAGTCTACCGTCAGGGTGCCTTCGGTATAGCTCCAAACGGTTTGATTATAGCCCCCCCAGCCAGCATAACCTCTGCGGCCGACCGGCACCGGAGCGTCGTTCACCTGCACCTTGTTTTGTTTCATCGCGCTGCTGTACACCAGCAGGTCAGGGGTTGCGCTGACTTTATACCCGCGTTGTTCCATCTGTTGTTTAATCGCCGATTGAATGTACTTGCCCGTCAGCGTCTGATATTGCCCGGCAGTTTCTGTGGCAAAACCGTAGGTATGGTATTGGGTGAAGTTGGCGCTGTGGTCATAATCGCTGGTCACCTGCGGCTGGCTGGCGCAGCCCGACAATAAAGCCATCGAACTCGCGATAAAAAGGCAAGGAAGTAAACGCATAGAAAACCCCTTTAGGATTATTGGTTTCATAAACTTAGACCCAGAAGTTGTGGTTAGCAAATGGTGAATTAACACCGAGTTTGCTTTGGCTTAAGGGAAAAATTAGCAATCAAATTATTGCTTGAGGTTTCAGTTAATATGCTGGTCTCCCGGCCTCCAGGTGATAATGCTGGCGGGTCACGGTGAGAGTAAAATTCCGCTACATGGAGTGTTCACCATGACCCACCAGCATTAGTCGGCGTTGAGTGTAAGGTAATGCCTGCCGTTATTTTTGTCTTAATGAGCCACCGGAACAAAGAAAAGCGGGTCTGATTTTGTGCTTTACTGTCACGATATCTTCCGCAGGCCGGTCCATTTTCCCCAAATTCGGAACACGCCGCTGGCCCCGATGGCCGTAGCTTTGTTACTATCAGCGCACCCAAAGACTCAATGGTGCATTACATTGAAAATCAAAGCGTTGTTATTTGTTGCCTTAGCCGGTTTGGCCGGCTGCAGCCAGGAGGGAGCGATCGTGAGCCAACCCGTGAGTAAAGACGGCGACCATACGGAAGTGTTGCTGGTGAACAGTGCGCTGGTGGATTGTATGGGCGTCGCCCCAATGAAATGCATGCAGGTACGTCACTCCGTGCAGGGGCAGTGGGAATTGTTTTACAGCCAAATTGAAGGCTTTAACTTCGAACCGGGCTACCGTTACCGCCTGAAGGTCAAGGTAACCGAGTTGGAAAACGTACCGGCCGACGCCTCTTCACTGCGCTATACGCTGGTTGAACAGTTGGAAAAGAAAAAAGTCTGATTGGTTTTTGTCGGGCCGGGCGCACAGTAGCCTGGCCTTGAAACCCACTCAAAGATCCTCGCGTTTCTCCCCATACCCCTGCCGCGGCAGCAAGATTTCACCGGTGTAACTGGTCTGTTCACTGCACTTGTTGCGATTCTGCAATGCACCCAGCTTAAGTATATTGAGAAAATCAGGTATATTGTCCTTCGGTTTTTAGCTACCAAGAAAAAATTACTATGATTATCAAACCTAAAATTCGTGGTTTTATCTGCACTACCGCTCACCCGGCAGGCTGTGAAGCCAATGTCCGTGAGCAAATTGCCTACGTTAAATCACGTGGCGAACTGAAAAACGGCCCGAAAAAAGTGCTGGTGATCGGTGCTTCCACCGGTTATGGCCTGGCATCACGCGTCAATGCTGCATTCGGCAGCGGTGCGGCCACCATCGGCGTATTTTTTGAAAAGCCGGGCAGCGAAGCCAAAACCGGTTCTGCCGGCTGGTACAACTCTGCTGGTTTTGACAAGGCAGCTAAAGAAGAAGGCCTGTACGCGAAAAGCGTTAACGGCGATGCATTCTCTAATGAATGCCGCCAAACGGTTATCGACCTGATCAAACAGGACCTGGGCCAGATCGACATGGTGGTTTACTCACTGGCTTCGCCGGTACGTAAAATGCCGGAAACCGGTGAAGTGGTGCGCTCTGCGCTGAAACCTATCGGCGAACCGTACAAATCCGTGGCACTCGATACCAATAAAGACGTGCTGGTTGAAGCCGTGGTTGAGCCGGCCAACGAGCAAGAAATTGCCGACACTGTCAAAGTGATGGGCGGCCAGGACTGGCAGCTGTGGATGGATGCACTGGAAGAAGCCGGCGTGCTGGCAGATAACGTGCAGGCAGTAGCTTACTCCTATATCGGTACCGACCTGACCTGGCCAATTTACTGGCACGGTACGTTGGGCAAAGCAAAAGAAGATCTGGATCGTGCGGCGCTGGCCATCGATCAGAAACTGAAAGCCAAAGGCGGCGCGGCTTACGTTGCCGTGCTGAAGTCGGTGGTGACTCAGGCTTCTTCTGCTATCCCGGTAATGCCGTTGTATATCTCTATCGTCTTCAAAATCATGAAGGCGCAGGGGATCCACGAAGGCTGCATCGAGCAAATCCAGCGTCTGTTCGCCACCAAGCTGTACAGTGGTACCGCACCGGATACCGATGAGAAGCACCGCCTGCGTCTGGACGACTGGGAACTGCGCGACGACGTGCAGAACACCTGCCGTGAAATCTGGGCACAGATCGACGACAGCAACATCAATGAACTGACCGATTACCAGGGCTATAAGGCCGAGTTCCTGCGCCTGTTCGGTTTTGGTCTGCAAGGTGTTGATTACGAAGCCGACCTCAGCGGCGAAGTTAAGTTTGATGTGGTTGAGTTAGTCTAAACCCATCGAGCATTGAGAGAAGGTCGGGAGCTATCCCGGCCTTTTTTAGTTCTGCATCCTGTTTATCTTAAGTTAAATTATTTCCCCCCTTATTGAAATATAATGCAGCCTGTCTCGACGTTATCCGCGACTGAATACGAGTTAATAAACTAAAAAAAGTATTTTTTTATTTACTGCCACTCATGATTAAGTCTATTTTAAAAGCGAATATACAACGGCGAAATAATAGTCTAATCAAGGGTGTTAGATCGTTAACTGACTAAATATATTATCCCCACCCATTATTAGTCTCAGTATTTTCTATTTAATTTGCGTTTAGTTTTCATCAATTAATCTGTCCGCTATTTGAGCGCCATTGATTAATCATCAAGGAAACTCTTGTTAATATAATGAGAGTGAGCCGCCGTATGGGCTTTAATGGAGTTTATGCTTTTGAAATTGTCTTCTGTAATGACGACAGCGCTAACTTTGCTGGCGTCTTCCTGTTGCTGTGCGTTTGTCGACAAGCATCCAACTCCTGCCCCCGTGGGGGAGGAGAACCCCGCCGTTGATTATCGGCAGCGGTTAAATGGCGTGTTGCAACATCTCTGGTATGTAGAGCAAATACGCTCGGAACAGGCGCAGCTCGCCGCTTTACGCGCTCAGCGCAAAGCACTGGAGTCCGCTATTCGCCAGCGGCAATGCGAGGTGGCCACAGCGTCATTGTCTGTCGATCAACGGGTAGCGGGTACACCATTGGATCCTCGGGTTAACTGAATTTTGGGAGTATATCGATGAAAAGGATCTTTCTCGCCTGCGTGGCGCAGTGCTATTGCTTCAGCGCTCTGGCATCGGTGGATTTTCAGTACCACGCAGAACCTCCACTGGATAATAAAGTCGCTGACAGCTATCAGCAAAAACGCAGTGGGCTAAAACATAAGATATGGAGCGCAGAAGCTTTGGCGCAGGCCAATGATGAGGCAATAGCGCAGGAACAACAGCGTGCCGCCGCCGACCTGGCAAACCGAAAACGCCATAACACCCAGTATGGTGAATACCGCTGCGGGAAAAACAAGCAACAGCATGGCAAGCCTTGTTACCCTTCGGGTGGGGCGATGGATTTCCCCACTTTTAAGCACCGTCACTAAATACCTTGCAGTAAAACCGGCATCTGCGCCAACAGCGCGTCGATTGCCGCCCGGGTCTTGGCCGGCAGATAGCGGGTGTGCGGCCAAACCGCATGGATCTCACTGGGTATCAGTTTAATGTGACCGAGTATCGGTACCAGTGCACCGTTGCGCAGATAGTGCGTTAACAGCCAATTAGGCAGCCAAACCAGGCCTGCACCGGCAACGGCGGCATCTGCCAGCGAATGCAGATCATCGACCCGCAGGCGGATATCGATGTTCAGATCACCGAAGTCGGGATCCGCCAGCAACTGACGCCAACCGATATCTTCGCCGGAACGGTGGTAAGCCACGCCACTGTGGCCATCAAGCGCTGCGATGTCTTCCGGGGTGCCGCGTGCGGCCAGGTAAGCCGGTGCGGCGCAAAGTGCAAGATATTGCTCTCCTAACCGGCGAGCGATAAGGCTCGCACTGTCTGCCAGCGGGCCAATACGTACCGCCAAATCGAAACCATCCTCAACCAAATCCGCGACCCGATCGTTAAGCCTGATGTCGATCCTCAGTTCAGGGTAGCTGTCGAGCAATCTCATCAGGATCGGCGTGATGCAGTGGCGGCCCAGCAGTTTTGGTGCGCTGACGCGTAAACACCCCTGCGGCTCCCGTCGTCCACTGTCGAGTTCGGCATCGGCGGCATCCAGTTCGCTTAATGCACGCAGACAGCGGTCGTAGTAAGCCTGGCCCTCAAGCGTCAGGTTCAGACCACGGGGATTACGATGAAATAACAATACCCCGAGACGTTGCTCCAGCCGGGCAATGCTTTTACCCACAGCCGAGCGGGTGAGGTGCAGGCGTTCAGCGGCCAGGGCAAAATTGCCTGCCTCAACCACCCGCACAAAGGTGGTAATGCCGGTGAGGCGATCGTTGATAGTCAAAATGGGTTCCTGTCAGGCTACACAGCCGGTCACTTAAGGCGCTCGTCAGCTTTTTTTAATCCTATTAGCATAGTGGATATCGGGCGCAGGGAATTATCCCGCGCTCAAGAGCCGTGGGAGAGAACATGAGCAGCGTATCTTTTATTACCACCGGGGATGGTTGCAAGATCGCCTACCGGTTTGATGGCAACACCGATAAGCCGGTATTGGTTTTATCCAATTCGATCGGCACCGCGTTGGCGATGTGGGATGACCAAATCACGGCGTTATCATCGCACTTTACCGTCTTGCGTTATGACAGTCGGGGGCACGGGGCCTCGGATGCCCCTTCGGGAGCCTATTCGATCGCGCGGTTAGGGCGCGACGTGCTTGAGTTACTGGATGCGTTACAGCTCGGCAGGGTGTTCTTTTGCGGCTTGTCATTAGGGGGCATGGTCGGGCAGTGGCTTGGCGTACACGCCTCTGAGAGGATAGAAAAGTTGATCCTGGCCAATACCTCTTCTTATTTGGGGCCGACGGAACAATGGGACAAGAGGATTGCCGAACTGCAACCACCGGTTGATATGCAGGGCGTTGCTGAGGGGTTTCTTGCTAACTGGTTTTCAGCGGATTACCGGCAACAGCACCCGGCGACGGTGGCCCGGTTCCGCGCAATGCTCCTGGCCACGCCGGCGCAAGGGCTGGCAGGATGTTTTGCCGCCGTGCGTGATTTGGATATGCGTCGAACTGTGGCATTGATTACCTCGTCCACGCTAGTCATCGCCGGGCGTGACGATACGGTGACGGCGTTGTCACATGGTGAGCTGCTGGCCCGAACCCTGCCAGGGGCAGAGCTACAGGTGTTGCCGGTGGTGCATCTGTCTAATGTGGAACGCCCGGATGATTTCGTGACCGCGTTACGTACTTTTCTGTTGGGAAATTGAGTCTAAAAAACCCATTGCCGGGGGCGATAGGTTTGTTGCTATTTAACCGCCCCTTTCTGCAACAGCGGCGGTACGTTCAGCGCCAGGAAATCCACCAGTGCGCGTACCGAAGGCAGCATGCCGCGACGGGTCGGGAAGACCGCGTGCATAATCAGCGGAGCGCAAGCCCATTGTGGCAATACGCGCACCAACTCACCCTGCATCAGCGCCTGATGGCAGGTGATATCCGGCAACAGCGCGATACCCAGGTGCTGAGAAAGCGCATTGCGCACGATCCCCCATTCGCTGCACATCAGCCGCGGGCGCACGCGCACCGCCCGTTTTTCCCCCTCGGGGCCTTCCAGATCCCAGGTTTGTTGTTCGCCAACGTCGACCAGGGTCAACAAATCATGGCTGCTCAATTGCTGCGGATCGGTTAAAGGGGGACGTTGCGCGAGATACTGCGGCGAAGCGACCAGGATACGCACGCTTTGGCCCAATTCACGGGCTATCATGCCTTCACTCATGTCTTTACGCTGGCGCAGACGCAGTGCCACATCAATCTTGTCGGTCACCGGGTCAAACCGGTT
The DNA here is from genome assembly GCF_027474885.1 of Serratia myotis. Classification (NCBI taxonomy): domain Bacteria; kingdom Pseudomonadati; phylum Pseudomonadota; class Gammaproteobacteria; order Enterobacterales; family Yersiniaceae; genus Serratia; species Serratia myotis. The sequence goes on from NZ_CP099707.1 coordinate 2,131,051, forward strand.
ATCGTTCGCCAGCAGTTGCACCTGAATACCGGGATTTGCCGCCATAAAGGCCGGCAGGCAGGGTGAAAGCAGCACATCGGCGGCCACCTTGGGGCAGCTGACACGCACCAGCCCGGAGGGTTCAGCCCGGCTTTGGTCGATCAGTTCCTGGGCAATCTCGGCCTCGTTGATCGCTATCTGTGCATGACGCAACAGCAGTGAGCCGGTCTCCGTCAGCTTGACCCGACGGGTGGTGCGCTGGAACAGCAACACCCCAAGACGATTCTCCAGGGCCAGCACGCGGGCGCTCAGTTTGGATTTTGGGATATCCAGCGCTCGGCTGGCGGCGGAAAACCCACCGTACTGGGCGACCTGGGCAAAATAGTAGAGGTCGTTCAGGTCTTTCAATATGCCTTTCTGCATCCTTATTGTCCTTAATTTGAGAACAGTGAATCAGAGTATGGCATCTTTTTGCGCCCAATAACGCATCTTATACTGCCCCACATCGAAGCAATAGCATCAGTCTCAGTGGGAGAGTATATGGAAATTACAGCAGCAGTCAGTGAGGGCGCAGTAGGGGGATTTTCCCTTAAGCAGTTACAGCTTGGCGAGCCCCGCGCCGATGAGGTCCTGGTAAAACTGGTGGCTACCGGCCTGTGCCATACCGATATCGCAGCCCACAAAGGTATTATCCCTATGCCGGCACCGGTGGTACTTGGCCACGAAGGTGCCGGGGTGGTGGTGCGGGTGGGGGCCGGGGTCAGTAAGGTAGCGCCTGGCGATCATGTGGTGTTGTCGTTGGCCTCTTGTGGCTCCTGTGACAAGTGCAGCATTGGCATGCCGACCTATTGCCGCCAGCATGTGCCACTGAACTGGCTGGCCCAGCGTGCTGACGGCTCGGTCAGCCTGAGTGATGAGCATGGCGATGTGCACAGCCATTTCTTCGGTCAGTCCTCTTTTGCGCAATACGCGGTGGTCAATGCCAGCAGTATCGTGCCGATCGATAAAACCATCCCACTGGAGTACCTGGGGCCGTTGGCCTGCGGGCTGATGACCGGTGCGGGTGCCGTGATTAACACTTTACAAGCACAGGCGGGCTCCACGCTGGTGGTGTTTGGTCTGGGCGCTGTGGGCCTGGCGGCGGTGATGGCGGCCCGGGTGGTGGGTTGCGGTCAGATTGTGGCGGTGGATATCAAGGATAACCGTCTGGCGCTGGCCAAAGAGCTGGGTGCCACCACGGTGATCAACTCGAAAACGACGGACGTTGCTGAAGTGATTAACCAACTGACCGGTGGGCACGGTGCGGATTATAGCGTCGAAGCCGCCGGGCATGCGGGTGTGATGGCTGATGCGGTACGGGTGCTGGCGGAAAATGGCAAATGTGTGCTGACCGGCGTGGTGCCGCAGGGCGAGTCCTTGCCGCTCGACATCATGCATCTGATCCGCGGGCGGGCAGTGCAGGGTTCCATTATGGGCGATGCGGCGCCGGCGGTGTTTATTCCCATGATGGCACAGTTGTTCCAACAGGGGCGCTTCCCGATCGATCGCCTGATCCGTTTTTATGCCATGAATGACATTAACCAGGCGATGGCGGATTCACAATCCGGTGAAACCATTAAAGCCGTAATACGTATGTAATCCCTCACAAGGTAAATAACATGAAAAAACTCTTTTCAGCGGCCCTGCTGGGGCTGATGGGTGCGGCTGCATCCGTGCAGGCCAACGACCATATTATCGAAAAACAGGGGCTGTATTATCTGCAGCCGGGCTACGACGTTAACGACGTTGCCGAGTTTTACTGGCGCAGCCTGAACGGCTGGTCGGAGAAACCGGCCAACGTCGCCAAATATTTTACCCCGCAGGGGGTGTTTGAACTGCCTTATGCGCCAGTGGAGGACTTTAGCTTTTTCGCCACGGCTTCCAAGGGGCGTGAAAACATGACCCGTTACTTTACCGGTATGAGCGAATACCTTGGCGATCTGAAATATGCCGACTGGAAAGGCTGGAGAAAAGTGGTGACGGCGGAGCCCGGCGTGTTTGTGTTTGAATACACCAGCAGCGGTAAAATCAAACAAAGCGGTGGCGATTATAATCAGCAGTTTATTGCCATCGTGACTATCAACGATGGGCAGATTGCCAGCGCCCGCGAATATTGGAACCCGTATGTGGCGCTGCGTGATTTTGGTCTGATCCGTAAAACACAATAACGGCCCGTTGATCCCCCGGCATGTTCCGGGGGCCTCGGTTAGCGGCAATACTCTTTCAACAGGGCAATGGCATCGGGTTTTAACTGATAAAGATAGACCGGCCTGCCGGTGGTACCGTACAGAATGCGGGTGCCGAGAATGCCGCTCTCCGCCAAGTAAATCAGGTATTTGCGGCAGGAAACTCGTGAAATTCCGATGGCATTGGCCAGATTATCGGTCGAAAATTCCCCGTCGTGCTGTTGCTCAATCCATTCACACACCGTACTTAGCGTGATGCTGGTGAGCCCCTTCGGCAGTTTTTTCCCTTCGCTGCTGCTGGGTTGACGACGTAACAGGCTATCGACATCGCTCTGCGAGAATTCGCGCTGCGCCAGGATCTGCGACTGCTGCTGGTAGTTGCTCAACGCCTCTTTGAAACGTCCGAACTGGAAAGGTTTGATCAGGTAATCCACCACGCCGTAGTGCAAAGCCCGTTGCACTGTATCCACGTCGCTGGCGGAAGAAATGATGATGACGTCGGTTTTTTCACCCAGCTCTCGCAGGCCGGGCAGCAAGTCCAGCCCGTTTTCCTGCTGCATATAGATATCCAACAACACCAGATCAATACTGACTTCGCCGTCGGCCAGCAGCGCGCGCGCCTGCGCCAGGGTGGCAACCGTCGCCTGACAGTGAAAACCGCTCACCTGACTCAGGTAGTATTTGTTTAACTCCGCCACCATCGGGTCGTCGTCGATAATCAATACGTTAATCATGGTTCAGCCCTTGGCCTGATAGGGAATATGGACAAAGAACTGGGTCAGCTCACCCGGTTCGGATTCAAAATCAATGCTGCCGCCCAGCTTCTCCAGGCTGCTGCGGATCAGCGCCAGGCCGATACCGCGCCCCGGTCCCTTGGTGGAAACGCCCTGTTCAAAAATACGAGCGCCGAGAGTCGGATCAATACCGGGGCCGTCGTCGCTGACTATACAGTGTAAGTGATTCTCATTGTGATGAAAGCTCAGGTTGATCTCGTGCCCCTCAACGCTATCGATAGCGTCAATCGCATTGTCAATCAAATTGCCCAATACGCTGATCAGCACGTGAGTGGTTTCCGCATCGTCGGTCTCCGGCAGCAGGCTGGCTTCATCAATGGTCAGCTCAATACCGGCTTCATGGGCGCGGCTGATTTTGCCGATAAAGAAGCCCGCGACCTCCGGTGACTGGATTTTTCGCAGCAGTGCGCCGATCTCTTCCTGATAGGTGCTGGCGGTGTTGATGATGTAGTTTTCCAGCTGCTGATAAGCCTTCATGTGCAGCATGCCGAGGATCACATGCAGCTTGTTCATAAACTCATGCGACTGGACGCGCAACGCATCAGCATAGTGCGCCATGCCGCTCAGGCGCTGCACCAACTGGCTGATCTCGGTTTTATCGCGGAAGGTGGCGATAGCGCCAATCACCTGGCCTTTGACGATCACCGGCACGGTATTGGTCAGCAGTTCACTGCCGTTAAAGCTGATCTGCTGGTCACGCAGCGGTTTACCGCTGGCGAGCACCTCCGCCAGATGCAGTTGGGCCGGCCAATATTTGCTGGCAGACTCCAGCAGCAGATTTTCGAATGGCCCGCTCTGGCGCAGCAGACGTTTGGCTTCGTCGTTAACAATGGTAATACGTGACTGGTTATCGACCGCGATGACGCCTTCTTTAATCGATTGCAGCATGGCGTTGCGCTGTTCAAACAGGTTGGAGATTTCGTAGGGTTCAAAGCCGAGCATGATGCGCTTCAGCGCCTTCACCAGGAAGAAAATGCCGAGTGTGCCGACCAGTGCAGCAAAGGCGAGGGTCCAATAGATGATCCAGCGGCTTTCGTCCACCACCCGGTGGACGGTATCGAGCGCAATACCGAGTGCTACCACGCCAATCTGCCGCCGTTCGCTGTCGTAGACCGGGGAAAATACCCGTAGTGACGGCGCCAGCGCACCGCGATTGATGGCGCTGTTGGTTTCACCGCGCAGTGCCGGTTCCAAATCTTCACCGATAAAATGCTGGCCGATCAGCCAGGGTTTGGGATGTGAGTAGCGGATGCCTTTCATGTCCACCACTACCACAAACAGTAATTCGTTTTGGTGGCGCACCTGCTCGGCGAAACGCTGGACCGCACCGCTGTGATCCTTCCGCAGCAGGCCGTCAACCACGTTGCTGGAGAGTGCCAGCGTTTCGGCAATCGCCATCGCCTTCTGGCGTTGCTGGTCTTGCCCTTGGTGACTCATCTGCACAAAAAACAGCGCATATACCACCAGCAACACCGAAGCGACGATGGCAGACACCATCAACGTGAGGGTAGTGCTGAGCTTCAGCGGTATCCGTTGTTTTGGCATGGCGGTTCTCCGAATGGGCCTGTCAGGATAATAGCGGGGAATGGAACGCAGGGCAGCGACCGGCAGCAGGTTATAACATGCTGCCGCCGGGGGAAGGATTATTTTAGTTACAAAAGCGAGCGTTCAGGGCTGATGGTAGATTTCCAGCGCCTGCTGGCCGCTGGCACCCTGATGGATGATCGCCATCAGCGCGCTAACCACTTTCGAGGGGGTGCTGTGTTGATACACGTTGCGGCCATACACCATGCCGGATGCTCCCTGAGCCATCAGGGCGGCGGATTTTTCCAACACCGCGCCCAGTTCGCCTTTACCGCCGCCGCGTACCAGCGTTGGGCAACGCGCCGCTTCAACGATGCGGTGGAAGTCTTCCACCCGTTCGGTCGGATCGGCCTTGATGATGTCGGCGCCCAGTTCACGTGCCAGGCGCACCAATGGCACCATTTTTTCTACGTCGCCCAGCGAACCGTAGGCCGCGCCCTGACCGGCCGGCGCCATCACCAGCGGTTCAATCATTAGCGGCATGGCATAGCGATCGCAGGCATGGCGCAGGCGGCCGATATTCTCGACACACTGGCGGAAAATGCCCGGTTCATCGGGGATCAGGTACAGGTTAACCACCACTGCGGCCGCATCCATCTGCAGCGCCGCGAGGATCGGTGCCTCCGGGTTATGCAACACCGCCCACATTTCACGGTGGCGTGCGGCGTTATAGGCATTGCCGACGTCGGTACGCATCACCAGTGCCGGTTTATCGCGTTGCGTTGCGCGTTGCAGCAAATCCGTCTGACCGTAGTTGACCTGAATGGCGTCGGGCCGGGCGACGATCAGGCTGTCCATCACCCGTTCGATATCCTCCAGGCCGATTAAAAAGTCCGGTTCATTGGCAATGCCATGATCAATCGCCACGTCGAGGCATTTGCCGTTATTAAACAGCCGGTTCATCCGTACCTTACTGCTGTGCTGCATGTCAGATCCTCCTGAAAATACATGTTCATTCAGTATTGTCGAGTAACGCAGGGGATGAAACCGCGGATCCGCAAACTGCGTGCTCGCTCGCACATTTACTGAGAATTCGCAGTGCCATTTTTCATCACCGCAGGGCGTTGCCGGCAGTTGAACGCACTTAAGTCACGAACGCGCTGGTGACTTTTGCGCCATTTGTTAGATCCGTGTCATGTTTTTGTTACTTGCCCATTCCAAAACGCATGTTTCGCTTGTTTGAGTTAAAAAGTTTCAATAATCTCAATTATGAAATAAACATTTGATAATGACTGGGTGGCTTAAATGCCCTGAGAGTGTGTTTATTTTAAAGTGTTGTTTTTAATCTATTTTGAGACATTGATCAAAGTTTTACACACCATCTGAATACGGTAAAAAAGCGATAAATCTGCCGTATCAAAGGGATAACACCGACCGGATTGTTGTTTGAATGTAAAAAATATTTTTCATTAGCTGTCAAATCAACAGGCCTCTTCACTCTAACAATTAAAGGGTACAGAACATGAAGCTGAAGAAACTGATCGTCACCTCGGTATTGATGTGCATGTTGCCGGCCAGCGTGTTGGCAAAAGACATCAAAATCGGCGTTTCAATGGCTGCTTTCGATGACAATTTCCTCACCATCCTGCGCCAGTCAATGCAGAGCAAAATGAAACAGGACGGCAACGTCAGTGGTCAATTTGAAGATGCAAAAGGGGATATCGCCCAGCAGATCCAACAGGTTGAGAACTTTGTCAGCCAGGGCGTAGACGCCATCATCCTCAACCCGGTCGATACCCAGGGCGTGAAGCCGATGATCAAACTGGCGGAAAACGCCAAGATCCCGCTGGTGTTCGTCAACCGCCGCCCGGAAATCAAGCTGCCTGCGGGCATGGCCTATGTCGGTTCGGACTCCAAACTGGCCGGCAAGCTGCAGATGGAAGAGTTGGCCAAGCTGATGAACGGCAAGGGCAACGTGATGATCCTGATGGGTGAATTGTCTAATGAAGCGACCCGCGACCGCACACGCGGCGTGGAAGAGGTGGCAGCCAAGTATCCGGGCATCAAAATCCTCGACAAACAAACCGCCAAGTGGGGCCGTAAAGAAGCCGTCGACATTACCACCGACTGGGCGCTGACCGGGCAGCAGATTGATGCCATCGCCTCCAACAACGACGAAATGGCAATTGGTGCCATTCTGGCGCTGAAGCAGGCGAAGAAAAGTGGCGTACTGGTGGCCGGCGTTGATGGCACCCCGGATGCACTGGAATACATCAAGAAGGGCGATCTGGCATTGAGCGTGTTCCAGGATGCCAAAGGGCAGGGCGAAGGTGCGGTGCAAACCGCCATTCAGCTGGTAAAAGGCGAGAAGGTGGAAAGCAACGTCCTGATCCCGTATCAGCTGATCACCAAGGCCAACTATCAAGAATTTGCCGACAAGAACAGAAAATAAGCGTTCAGGCAGCGCAGTTATATCCCTGCCGCCTTGACCCGGCAGGGATGCATTGACGAACGGCGGAGGTTATCAGTATGTATCCCTATGTTCTTGAGGCTGAAGGCATCAGTAAGCAGTTTCCCGGCGTGAAAGCGCTGGATAAAGTCTCAATTAAAATCAAACCAGGCAGCGTACACGCGTTAATGGGAGAAAACGGCGCGGGCAAATCCACGCTGATGAAATGTTTAATCGGTATTTATCACCCCGATGAAGGCACCATTAAAATAAAAGGCCAACCGGTGACCTTCAGTGACACGCTGCAGGCGCTGCATTCGGGTATTTCCATGATTCACCAGGAACTCAACCTGGTGCCTTATATGACGGTGGCGGAAAACATCTGGCTGGGTCGTGAACCGGCAAAGCTGGGCTTTGTTAATCATGACCAACTGAACAAGCAAACCCGCGAACTGCTGGTGCGACTGAACATTAAACTCAAACCTGAGACGTTGGTCGGTGAACTGAGCATTGCCAACCAGCAAATGGTGGAGATTGCCAAGGCGGTTTCCTACAACGCGGACGTGCTGATCATGGACGAACCGACCTCGGCACTGACCGAGGGCGAAGTGGTGCATTTGTTCGCCATCATTCGCGAACTGCGTGATCAGGGAAAAGGCATTATTTATATCAGCCACAAGATGGACGAAATTTTCGCCATCACCGATGAGGTGAGCATCTTCCGCGACGGCACCTTTATCGCCTGCGATAAAACCGAGAACCTGACCAAACAGTCGCTGATCACCATGATGGTGGGGCGCGAACTGACCCAGATGTTCCCCAAATTCAACAACAATATTGGCGAGGAAGTGTTGCGCGTCGAAGGGCTACGGCGTGCCGATTGGTTTCACGATATCTCGTTCAGCGTCAAGCGCGGCGAGATCCTCGGCGTCGCCGGGCTGGTGGGAGCCGGTCGCAGCGAAGTGATGGAAAGTTTGTTCGGCATGCACCCGGCGGACGGCGGCCACATATTTATCGAGGGCAAGGCGGCCAAGGTGGATTCCCCCTCCAGGGCGATTGAACTCGGGCTGGCGTTCCTTACCGAAGACCGCAAAAAATCCGGACTGTTCCTGGTGTTGTCGGTGGTCGAGAACATGAGCATCGTCAACCTGTCGGAGTACATCGGCAAGAATGGCTTTGTCAGCCACGTGCAAATGGCCAAGGACTGCATGGAGCAGATCAAAAAGCTCAACATCAAAACCCCGACCATGGATCAAATCATCAATAACCTGAGCGGCGGTAATCAGCAGAAGGTCCTTATTGCCCGCTGGCTGCTGGCCCAGCCGAAAATACTGATCCTCGATGAACCAACACGCGGTATTGACGTGGGAGCGAAGGCGGAAATATATCGCCTGATCAGCGAACTGGCGAACCGTGGCGTCGCCATTATTTTGGTGTCATCGGAATTACCGGAAATCCTCGGCATGAGCGATCGGGTGATGGTGATGCACGGCGGCCGTATTACCGGCATTTTGGATAAAGAAGAAGCGGATCAGGAAACCATCCTGGCGCTGGCCTCTGAATAACGCAAAGGTGAATTCCCATGAGTAATGTAAAAGTTGAGAAGCCGCTTGCGGGTAAAGCGCCGCTGTTCGCCGGTCTGAGTGGCAAAATGCCGAAAGATACCGGCATCTTTATCGTGATGCTCGGCATCGCGCTGGTATTTGAAATTCTTGGCTGGTACATCCGCGACCAGTCCTTCCTGATGAACCCTAACCGTCTGCTGCTGATTGTGCTGCAGGTGGCGATTATCGGCATTATCGCGGTGGGGGTTACCCAGGTCATTATCACCACCGGTATCGACCTTTCCTCCGGTTCGCTGATTGCCTTGACCGCGGTGGTGGCGGCCAGCCTGGCACAAACGTCGGACAGCATTTCACCGATGTACCCGGCGTTGCTCGACCTGCCGGCGGCGATCCCGATCGGCGCGGGGATCGGGGTGGGTATTATCTGCGGCTTTATCAATGGTTTCCTGATTACCCGCACCGGTATCCCACCTTTTATCGCGACTTTGGGCATGATGGTATCGGCACGCGGCCTGGCCCAGTATTACACCCAGGGTAACCCGATCAGCTTCCTGTCCGACGGCTTTACCTCAATCGGCCAGGGCGCGATGCCGGTGATCATCTTCCTGGTAGTTGCGGTGATCTTCCACATCGCACTGAAGCACACCCGCTACGGCAAATACATCTACGCCATCGGCGGCAACATGACGTCGGCCAGGGTGTCCGGCATTAACGTCAATAAATACCTGGTGACGGTCTATACCATTGCCGGCGGCCTGGCAGGCTTGGCGGGTGTGGTATTGGCGGCGCGCGTCAGCAGCGGCCAGTCGAGCATGGGGATGTCCTACGAACTGGACGCCATCGCGGCGGCGGTGATCGGCGGCAGCAGCCTGATGGGCGGCGTCGGGCGCATTACCGGCACCTTGATTGGCGCGGTGATCCTCGGGCTGATTAAAAGTGGTTTCACCTTTATCGGTGTGGACTCTTATATTCAGGACATTATCAAAGGCGTGATTATCGTCGCCGCGGTGTCTATCGATATGCACCGTAACCGTAAAAAACACTGATTGCCGTAAAACTCCGCCGGTGCACCTTGCCCGGCGGTTTTTTTTATCTCAGGGGATCATCATGAAATACATAAAAAGAATCGTGCTGGTGGCGGCGTTCAGCTGTTCCACCTCGGTGCTGGCGGAAACCATCGGCGTGTCGATGGCCTATTTCGACCAGAATTTCCTGACCATCATTCGTCATTCGATCGACAAAGAGGCCAAGGTGCGCGGCATCAGCGTGCAGTTCGAAGATGCCCGCGGCGATGTTGGCCGCCAGACCGATCAGGTGCAGAACTTTATCAGCGCCGGGGTGGACGCGATTATTGTCGACCCGGTCAACTCGGCGGGTACGCCCGCTATCACTAAAATGGTGACTCAAGCGGGCATTCCGCTGGTGTACGTGAACCGCACGCCGGGCGACAGCAAGCTGCCCTCCGGCGTGGTGTTTGTTGGTTCCGACGAGAGGCAGTCCGGTACCTTGCAGATGGAAGAGCTGGCGCGGCTGGCCAACTACCAGGGCAACGTGGCGGTGATGATCGGTAACCTGACCGATGCCGGTGCACTGCAACGTACCAAGGATGTAGAGCAGGTGGTGGCCAAGTACCCGAAAATGAAGGTAGTGCAAAAGCAGAGCGCCAACTATTCGCGCAGCGAGGGGATGGATCTGATGCTGAATTGGGTCACCAACGGTGAGTCTATCGATATCGTCGCTGCCAATAATGACGAGATGGCGATTGGCGCGATCATGGCGTTGCAGCAGGCCGGCAAGCAGGACAGCAAGGTGTTGATTGGCGGCATCGACGCCACGCCGGACGGCCTGAAGGCGTTAGCTTCCGGCAAGATGCAGGTGACGGTATTTCAGGATGCCGTTGGTCAGGGCAAAGCCTCGGTTGACGTGGCGCAGCGCATGATCAAAGGCGAAAAGCTGGATCCTTACTACTGGATCCCGTTTGAACTGGTGACCCCGGCCAATATGCAAAAGTACGTGGCGAAATAGCCAGAGTTTTACAGCTTGGTAATGGCGCTGCTTAGGCAGCGCTTTTTTTTGGTTTTTTTGTTGTGCTATCGGCTGGCAGATTTTATGGGTTACTGTTTTTATATACAGTTATCTGGCGGCAATCATGCCGTTACGAGGAGATGTACCATGACCGATACCTGCATAGATATTGTTGCTCTGGCTCAGCAAACGGCACCTACCGGTACCTTGATGACGGTGACTGCCTTTGATGCCTCGCGGTTAAGTAAACAAATTCGCAGTACGCTGGGAGGCGGCACCTTTGTTTCGATCCCAGCCAGTGGGGTTACCCTTGATGGATGCATCTATATTACCCAGCCCGCCAGTTCACCCTATTGTTGGATGCGGGTGCTTGATGCCGATTCTGTATTAAACCCGGAGATGTTTGGTGCCGTGGGCGATGGTATTGCCAATGATTATCCGGCGCTTAAAAGCCTGTTCCGTTACGCGAGTGCAATCGCCACCGCACAGACGCCGCAAAAAATGGTATTCGAAGGCCGTTATCGTCTGGCGGATATTGATGCCAACACCCCCTTTGCTCCGCTTGATGCGCCTGGCTTTTGTGCCATTAGTGGAGGCGGGCAACTCTATCTGGACAGTGATAAGACGACGCTGACGATGCTAACCTTTGTTAATAAAACGGATTTTTCGTTCAGCGGCCTGACGTTGAGCCGCAAAGGCAGCGACCCCACGCGTCTGTGGTCTAAGCAGGCTACTGCGTTATTTATTGATGGCGGCCAGCGTTTCCGCTTGTACGATCTCGACCTGTTTATGCATACCGATGCCATCAGTATCCGACAGTCGGAGAGTTTTGAGGTTTACCGCAATAAGTGTCATGAATTGGGTGAAGAGGGGATTGCGGTGCGCGGCAGCCGCCGTTGGGTGCTGCGTGATAACGAAATTTATCATCATAACGGCGATGGGATATTGTTGAAGACCTCTTCAACCCCCAGTTTTGACGGTAAGATCCTCAATAATCGGTTGTACGACGCTATTGGTTCGCCCAATACCGCCCAAGGTCATCGTGGTGGAGGGATCACCCTCAACGATGAAAATGGCGGTTCAACGACTTTTTTCCAGAATTTGCTGGTGCAGGGCAACTCACTCACCAACCTCTCTTACGGCATTGCATTCACCAATATCGAAGACTGGGAGGTGGCAGATAACTTTGTCGATGGCGTCGATCGTTTTGGCATTATTGTCGACAATGAGCTGAGTAATAACCCGCAAAAGAATCCGATTAGACGCAGCAAATGTGTAGGCAACACTGTGCGTAATTCGGTTCAGAATGGCATCAGTTTCACGACCCTGACTGACATTAAGGTTGAGTATGCGCTTATCGCCAATAACCAGGTGGATACCTGTGGCACCAGCCCGTTGGCGGAGTATCCCGGTATTTCTGCGACCGGAGCGACGGTTACCGGCAACCGTGTACTGAACTGCAAGATTGCGCTTTCCGCGAGTGGTTGTACGACCAACGGTAACTTTTTTGAGGGGTCGACGTTCACTAATGCTGGATCCGGTAGCAATTACATTAAATTAGGTTCGGGTGGCAGCTTTGTCGGGAACCGGGTAACTGACACCAATCAGGGGCATATCCGTCTGTCAAACCCAGGCAACTTTGTGTTTGCCGATAACATTGTGCAGCTTAACTCCTCCTTCGCCGGATTGTATTTTATTGGTGCGGATTACGGCCCAAACACCGTTATTGGGAAGAACGTATTCGACACTGCCTTTGTGCCGGTAACCAAGTTTGAGATTGGTGTTGGCAGCATTCGTCGGATTCAGATGGATGCTTGCGCCTATGGCCGTCGGGAATTCCGTTATGACAGCCAAATGCCGACAGACATCGATGCTCGGGTAGGGGACGAGGTGTATAACGTTAGGGCTGTGCCGGGTTTTGCGCGTAAATATAGTTGCGTAACAGGGGGGGCTGACCCCGAGTGGGTGGGCGGCGACTTTGTTGATTTGATCGTCACGTCAACGGCCCAGGACGTAACCCTGGCGGCGGGAGCTAGCCTGGATATTGATGCGCAATTGGCGGCAGTGCAGTCCACTTTTGTCGCTAACGGAGTGAAGTTCAACCAGAATCCAAAGCGAGTGAAAAGTACGGTATGCGTCACTGAGGCAGGCACGGTGACCTTTACACTAACCAATCCGACGGCAAGCACGATAACCCTGCCAGCGCTACAGCTGACCACACGTTGTAATAGCGGAATTTAACCTATCAGGCGCTGCATGCAGCGCCATTTTTCCTCAGCATGGTAAAAGAGTTATTAACCCTCACAGTGAAGAAAGATGCTGCCGCACGATCTCACGGCCGATCTCCAGCGAGGCGGTTGCCGCCGGGGAGGGCGCATTGCAAACATGCAGCGAGCGGCGGCCTTTCACAAAATGGAAGTCGTCCACCAGTTTGCCGTCGGCGGTCAGGGCCTGAGCACGAACGCCAGCCGGACCGGGCTGAATGTCTTCCGGTTGCAGTTCGGGGATCAACCGTCGTGCATTTTCGGTAAAGCGCTGCCGTGACAGGGAACGCCGGACTTCTGCCAATCCTTCCCCCAGATAGTTACCGGCAATCTTCCAGAACCCCCGATAGCCGAGCACTTCGCTCAAATCCCGCAGGCTGAAGTCACATTTGCGATAACCTTCGCGTTTGAATGCCAGCACCGCATTGGGGCCAACGTCACGCTTGCCGTTATACATACGGGTGAAATGCACGCCGAGGAACGGAAAGTCCGGGTTGGGCACCGGGTAGATCAGGTGATTCACCAGATAGTTTTTCTCGTCGTTCAGCACGTAATACTCTCCACGGAACGGCACGATCTTCATGCCCGTCTGGTAACCGGCCAGGGCGGCGATGCGGTCACTGAACAGACCGGCGCAGTTAACCAGCCATTTGGCCTGATACTGCGCGTGCTGCGTGCGAACGCTGACGTCGTCACTGCTTTCGCTGATGCCCTCGACCTGCTGCCCGTAGTGGATCTCGCCACCGCGTTGCTGAATAATTTCCGCCAGTTTTGCCGCTACCTGGCTGTAATTGACGATACCGGCGTCCGGTACCAGCAGCGCCTCAAGCCCGTTGACGTGCGGTTCGCGCTCCCTTAACTGCGCCTGCGACAGCCGGCTGACCGCCAACCCGTTTTGCAACCCGCGCTGATAGATGTTTTCCAGTAAATCCAGCTCCTTCAACTGGGTCGCTACAATCACCTTGCCGCATTGGTCGTGATAGAGGTCGTGCTCGCGGCAGAAGGCGAACATGCTTTGGTTACCCAGCTTGGCCAGCCGTGCCTTGAGGCTGCCGGGGGCATAGTAGATGCCGGAATGCACCACGTTGCTGTTATGGCCGCTTTGGTGTGCCGCCGGGCCGCTCTCTTTTTCCAGTATCAGGATGCGCAGTGATGGGGAGGCTTCCTGCAGCGCATTGGCGACGCCCAACCCGACCAGACCGGCACCGATAATGATCACATCATGCATGGTTACCCTAATTCCTCATTATCCAGGCGGCGCAATTTGCCGCGTACGTTGCTGAGATGATTCTGCATGGCGGCAGTGGCTGCCGCCGGGTCACGAGCCTTGATCGCCAGAAGCACCCGCTGGTGTTCGTCGGTCACCCGCTGGCGTTCGGCTTGCCGCCCCAGATTTTTGCTCAGTGAATACACCAGCACGCCCAGATACAGCTCGTGCATGTTATCCAGGATCTGGACGAAAAACGGGTTGTGTGAGGCCTGCATGATGGCGCGGTGGAACAGGTAATCCTGCTGGTGACCAATCAAGCCGTCGTCGAGGGTGCAGCGTTTGAAATCATTAAACGCCTGCTCAATCGCCTGTAAATCTGCGGCGGTATGGCGTTCGGCGGCCATGCGGGCCGCCTGTTGCTCAATGACTTCACGCATTTCCAGCAGCGCTTCCACCTCGTTGGGGTCGGCAATTTCCATCACCAGCGGCGGGTACTTGCTCAGCAATGAGTGTTGCTCAACCCGATGGCCGCCCCCCTGGCGCGAGGAGATAATTCCGCTGACTTCCAGTATGCCGAGCGCTTCTCGCACCGGTACCCGGCTGACGCCAAATGCCTCCGCCAGCGTGTTTTCCGACGGCAACTTTTCCCCGACCGGGAAGCTGCCGTCGCTGATGCCTGCTTTCAACTGCGCCAGTACCTGATGTGAGGCCTTCTGTCGCGTAACTTTATTGACCATTCAGCGCCCCCTGCGCAGTGCTCCGCCTGAAACGCAGCAGATGTACCGACGCCGCGGTGATAATCAGCGCCGCGCCGCCCAGATCGGTCAGCAGACCCGGTTTAATCAGCAGGATAGCCGCGACGGTGAACAGCACCCGCTCGAGCCAGTGGGTTTTCATCATCCAGAAATTGGCACTGGCGATCGACAGCGCATAAATCCCTACCAGTGCACTGATCACCATATGGATCACCGACAACGCGTTGAGATCGTTACCCTGCATCAGCAGCATCGGGTTGTAGACCAGAATAAACGGGATGATAAAGCCCGGCAGCGCCAGCCGCACCGCGTCCCAGGAGGTTTGCATCGGATCGGCGCGGGCGATGCTGGCGGCGGTGTAACTGGCCAGTGCCACCGGCGGGGTAATGTTGGACAGGGCACCAAACCAGAACACAAAGAAGTGCGCCGCCAGTGGCATCACACCGGCCTTGATCAGGATCGGGGAAACGGTGACGGCCACCACGATGTACAAGGCGGTCGAGGGCAGACCCATGCTCAGCACGATACACACCAACATCACCACCAGCAGGATCATCCACAGGGTATTGTTGGTCATGGCGACAATGTTGAACGCCAGCGTCGAGCCGATACCGGTCATGGTCACCACGCAGATAATCACCCCGATGGCGGCGCAGGCCACCGTCACCTGAATGGAGCCGCGCGCCGCTTCGTTCAGCGCGGTGGCGATTTTTTTCGGTGTCATGCGCACCGAAGTATCAGGGGTGATCCAACTGGCGACGATGATCGAAATAATGCCGAGGAACCCGGCGTAGATCGGCGTTTTGCCCAGCAGAAGGGTGCCGATAACAATGATCAGCGGCAGTAACAGCAGCCCGCGTGCTTTCAGCACCGCCTTCACTTTAGGAATATTTTCTTTGCTGATGCCTTTCAGACCCTGCTTTTTGGCCTCCAGATCGATGGCGATAATCAACGCCGCGTAATACAGCAGCGCGGGGATGATGGCGGCCATCACAATGGTGGTGTAAGAAATGCCGAGGAAACCGGCCATGATAAAGGCTGCCGCACCCATAATCGGTGGCATGATCATTCCGCCAGTGGACGCGGTGGCTTCGACCGCACCGGCAAAGCGCGCCGACAGGCCGATACTTTTCATCAGCGGAATGGTGAAGGTGCCGGTGGTGGCGACGTTGGCCACCGCGCTGCCGCTCAGGGAGCCGGTCAACGCCGAAGAGATCACCGCAACCTGCGCCGGGCCACCGCGACGGCGGCCGGCGATCGCCAGCGCCAAATCGTTAAACAACGCGGTGGCACCGCTGACGCTGAGAAAAGCGCCAAACAGAATAAACACCACGATGGCGGTGGAGGCGGTGGACAGGGTGATGCCGAAGATCCCTTCGCTGGTCATAAACAGCCGGTACAGCAAGCGCTCGAACGAGAAGCCGCCGTGGCCAAAGATGCCCATAAAGTACTGGCCGAACAGCGCGTAAATGATAGCGAAGGTCGCCAGTCCGGGGATGAAATAACCGGTGGTGCGGCGCGCAGCTTCAAACAGGACGCCGATGCCGATCACTGCCATCACGTAGTCGGTGGTATTGGGAATGCTTTTGCGCACCACGTGCAAGTCCAGATAGCTGGCGTAGAAATAGCCGTAGCTGACCAGCGTCAGGATGATAAACAGGTAGTCCCAACGGTTGAATTTGCTGGTGGCGTAGCGGGGTGAAACCGGGAATAAAATAAAGCCCAGGATCAGGATGCCGCTAAGGAAGGTGGTATTGCGGTAAAACTCCTGGGTATTCGACAACGCGTTGGCGTAAATGGCATAGACGGATATCGCGATCGCCAACAGGGTGGCCAATTGCAAATAGATGCCGCTCAACGGCCGGCTACCGGCTCCGGCTTCCTTATCCAGATCGATGGCATCTTGCGGTGACAGGTTGTTAGTGCTCATACGGCCTCCTTATCGATTGGCGGTCAGCGTCGCCGCTTCCGGTGGGATCAGATAGTCGGGCACGCTGACCCCGGCCTCCAGATAATACTTGTAGGCGCCGAGGTGCAGCGGTACCGAGACCCCTTTCAGCGCGTTTTCCAGCGAAATGTATTTGGCGGCGCTGTGCACCTGATGCACCTCCGGCAGGTTTTCAAACAGGGTTTTGGTCAGGTCATACACCAGCTTTTCATCCAGGCCATTCAGGGCTACCAGAATATTGGGCTGGGCGATGGTGGACACCGCTTTACTCTGACGCGGGTAGGTATCGGCTTTGATATCAAAGCGGAACCAGGAGTTGGCGATGGCGTTGATGCTGGCCAGTTGTTCGTCGGTGACGTTGAGAATGCGCGAAGGCACGCCGCTGGCGTACATGTCGGTTACCGCCGCCGCCGGGACTCCGGCGGGCAATGCGCCACCGTCGAGCCGACCGTCGCGCATGGCCGAAACGGTGTCGCCGTAGCCCAGGTACTCTGCGGTCAGCGATTTCTTGCTCAGGTTCACCCCCTGCAAAATGATCAGCGTCGACTGTTCGGTGCCGCTGGCCTGCGGGCCCACCGAGAAACGGGTCCCGGCGATATCGTTCAGCGTGCCGTCCTTCACCTTGTTTTCCAGCATCACAAAGTGTTCCACGTTCGGCCACAGCATGGAGATTGAACGCAGGTGGCTGTAGGCACGGCCTTCAAAATTACGCACCCCTTCATAAGCCTCGACGGCGATCAGGCTTTGCAGAATTGCCAGCTGTGCCTCGTTCTTTTGCAGCAGGTCGATATTTTCGATCGATCCGGCGGAGGACTGCCCACTGACCTGGATGCCGTTTTGCTTCAGACGGTTGCTCCATACATTGGCCAGCCCGACGCCCATCGGATAGTAGGTTCCGCCGGTGGAGGCGGTGGCAACAGAAAGAAAGGTCTTGTCGGCATTTTCCACCTTACCGGCTACCGCCAGTGCAGCGGCGCCGACCATTGCACCTGCAATCAGTAACAGTTTGATTTTTCTATTTTTCATTATTTTCACCAAAGGTTTTTGAAACAAATAGAAAACATTTACGCAAACTTGTATACAACATTGCAGCTTTTTTCACCTAGCGGGCAGTGTTCGATTTGTGATCTGGGTGGGTGAAATGTGAGCGAAAAACTCGAGAGATAAAGCCGGGGGATGGAGGAACCCCGTGACGGTCGCCACGGGGTGAAGGGCAAATTACCAGCCTTTAACCGCGTCGCCCTTGTAGATTTCGGCGGCGCTGGCGGCCACTTCGTCGGTCTGGTAAGCCTTGACCAGATTTTTAACGTTTTCGTTGTTCTGGTTATCTACCCGGCTGGCGAAGATATTGACGTAGGGTGAGTTTTTGTCTTCGACAAACAGCCCGTCCCTGGCCGGCGTCAGACCGATCTGGCTGGAGTAATTGGTGTTGATAATCGCCAGTGCAACCTGTTTGTCGTCCAGCGCGCGTGGCAACTGTGGCGCTTCGATCTCAACGATTTTCAATTTCTTCGGGTTACTGACGATATCCAGCGCCGTCGGCAGCAGCCCGACGCCGTCCTTCAGCCCGATCAGCCCCTGTTTTTGCAACAGCAGCAGTGAGCGGCCGAGATTGGTGGGATCATTCGGTACTGCGACCTGCGCGCCGTCCGGCAGTTGACTGAGGGCAGAGATTTTTTTCGAGTAACCGGCAATCGGATAAACGAAGGTGTTGCCTACAGCCACCAGTTTGTAGCCACGCTCCTGGATCTGTTTTTCCAGATAAGGTTTATGCTGGAAGGCGTTGATATCCAAATCGCCGTTATTCAACGCCTCATTGGGCAGCACGTAATCATTGAAGGTGACCACTTCCACATCCAAATCGTATTTTTGCTTGGCAACCTTCTGTACCACGGCCCACAGCGACTGATCGATGCCGGAACTGATACCGACCTTGATGTGGTGGTTGTCTTGTGCAGCCGGCCCACAGGCGGTCAGTAGCAGGGTGCTGGTTACTGCCAGCGTGGCGGCGAGTTTTTTTAGCGTCAATGTCATTTCCCAGAGTCCTTGTCAAAATAGCCTGCTGGTTATTGCAGGCTGAAGAGTGGCAGTGACTCTAGATAATCGTCTGGCTAAAATAAAATACTGATTCACTATGATTAATAGCGATTTGCTATGAGCCGCATCCGCCCTGTTTGTGCCCTGATACTCAGTTTGTTTTGACGCAGGTTCCACCGGCTCATTATGATGTCGGAAAGCCCGACAGGGGCGCGAATAGCCAAAGGAAAATAAAATGCGATTTAACATGTGGCGCAAGGCGCTGCTGCCATTGGTGGTTTTGACTTGTGTATCAGCGACTCAGGTGCAGGCGGCGGATGCGGTGGTGGAACCTATCCCTAAAACGCTGCTGGGCAACTGGCATGTCAGCAAGATCTTGCCGACGCAAACCGTTGGTTGCTGGGGCGAACAACAGGCGAAAGGCCTGATTGGCGGTAAACTCAGTTACCAGGCCGATGGCTTTAACTGGAACGGTACAGCGCTGAAAAACGAAGGGGCCACCGTTAGCACGGTAGAGGCGCAGGAGTTTGTCGAAGACAATTCCGGCAGCAGCTCCTATATCGATTTCCCGATGCTGGGCATCAGTACGCCGGCGGTCGAGCGGGTGATGATCCAGCATGCCGATACCCAGATCAAAGGCATCACCGATCAGGGCACCGATGGCGTACCGGGAGACAATGTGCTGCTGAAAGATGCCAACACGCTGATCCTGTCGGTGTGCAACGTTTGGTTTGAAGCGCAGCGCGTGCGTTGATCTCAGGCAGCGCTCGCCAGTTATTCTGTGCGAGTGCTGCCTGCGGTTATCTTTCCCCCCGTCAAAAAATTATTTTATTCTTATCGCTTTAGCATTGCTTAATTATTCCAATGGGCATTAATTTAATGAATGAGTACTGATTTTATCTTTGCTAAATTAATGTTTTGAGTATTTATGTGGAATTTGAAATTCATCGTTGATAGGTCAGTGCTATTTCAGCTATAGGTTACACCTGTGAGAATTATTGATGTTTATCAATAATGTCATTGCCCCGCTGTTTATTATGGTTTACGGCGGTTATTGGGTCGGCAATGTCTCATAAGGATAGAGAAATGAAAAAGGTCATCCGTATTTCGGCAATTTCCATTGCAGGGATTGCGCTAATTTATTTCGGCTTGTGCGGTTATGTCTGGTACCTCGATACCCAGCGTAATCAGAATAGTTCGGTACTCCGTTCCTCTGTGGAACAGAATAACCAGGTGCTTGGGTTGCTGAGGGAAAAGGGCTGTGACTATTGCCATACCCCGTCAGCCGAACTTCCGTTTTACGCTTCTTTCCCGGTAGCCAAGCAGTTGATGGAGTACGATATTCGTCTGGGTTACTCGTCTTTCAGTCTGGAGCCGGTACGCAGCGCCCTGATTAAAGATAAACCGCCGATGCAAAGCGATCTGAATAAAATTGAGTGGGTCATGCAGCACAAAACCATGCCGCCGACTCGCTATGTAGCTTTGCATTGGGCGGGACAGATAAATTCTGAGGAGCGGGAGATCATCCTCGGCTGGATAGCGCAACAGCGGGCGCGTTATTACTCAAGCAACGAGGCCGCGGAACAGCACCGTAATGAACCGATTCAACCGATCCCCAAGGGGTTGCCTGTTGATGGACAAAAAGTGGCATTGGGTTTTCGACTGTATCACGATCCTCGTCTTTCGGGAGATAGCACGCTTTCTTGTGCTCATTGCCATTCACTCAATACCGGGGGCGTAGACGGAAGAAAAACCTCAATTGGCGTGGGTGGCGCGGTGGGGCCGATTAACGCACCAACGGTGTTTAACTCGGTTTTCAATAGCGAACAATTTTGGGATGGCCGGGCGCCGACGTTACAGGCACAGGCCGGTGGACCCCCATTAAACCCGATAGAAATGGCCTCCAAATCCTGGGATGAAATTATCAATAAGCTCGACAAGGATCCGGTGCTGACCCGCGATTTTGTCGCCGTTTATCCGCAGGGATTCAGCGGCGAGAATATTACGGATGCCATTGCCGAATTTGAAAAAACCTTGATCACCCCAGATTCACCTTTCGATAGTTGGCTGCGTGGCGATGAGAATGCCATGACGATGCAGCAAAAGCGCGGTTACCAATTATTTAAAGACAACAAATGCGCCACTTGCCATGGAGGAACCATCTTGGGTGGGCGATCCTTTGAACCCTTGGGGCTGAAGCGTGATTTCAATTTTGGTGAGATTACCGCGGCAGATATTGGGCGAATGAATGTCACCAGCGAAGCGCGTGACAGATTGCGTCAGAAGGTCCCGGGTCTGCGCAATGTCGCGCTGACCGCGCCTTATTTTCATCGTGGCGATGTCGCTACGCTGGATCAGGCCGTCAAACTGATGCTGCGTTATCAGGTGGGTAGCGAACTGCCGCAGCAGGACGTGGATGATATTGTCGCTTTCCTTAATAGTCTGTCCGGGGTCTATACCCCTTATCAGCAAAATCAGGAACAACGTCGTTAACTTCGCATTTCACTCAATGTCTTCTCATCTGGCCCCGGCAACGGGGCTATTCCAGTGTAATATCTTCGCCGGTCACTCGTTCTGAACTAAAATTAACCGTAACGATATAACGCTAATGTTATAGCGGAAGCAGGGGTCTCTACTGAATCAATGACAGGAGGCGCTATGTGCTACCAACATATTGTGATCGCTACCGACCTGAGTGAAGATGGCAAACGGCTGGTGGAAAAAGGCGCGCGGTTGGCCGCTGCGCTGCAGGCTAAACTTTCCCTGATCTACGTGGATATTTATTACGATACCTACCATGCGGCAATTGGTTTCTCGGAGAAAAGCTACGATGGTGGGTCTTTTGACGACAAGATCAAGAAAGAGCTGGAGCCGTTGACCCAAAACGTGAATTACCCGATCAACGAGGTGATTATTGGGCGTGGTGATTTCACTGAACAATTGCAGAATGCGGTGGTGGATAAAAGCATTGATCTGGTGATCTTCGGCCATCACCACGATCTGTGGAACAAACTGTTTTCCTCAACCCGCCATGCGATTAACCAGTTGAATGTCGACGTGCTGGTGATCCCGATTAAATCCTAGTCCGACCGAAACCCCTGCCAGTTGAACGGCCTGGCAGGGTAACGGCGAGATTACTGGGTAAAAAAGTCGTTATACAACATATACAGATGCGCGGCGCTCCAGGAGAAGTTGGGGGCCCCTTGCTGCATACCGGTCAGCGGATTGTAGTTTTCGCGGATCGGCCCGTCAGTCACCAGCCCGTCGGCATGGTTGAAGAAAGCCTGTGCCATGGCTATTGCATCGGCACGGTAGCCATAGCTTTCCATTCCTTTCAGCCCGAAATACAACTGATCTACCCATACCCGCCCACGCCAGTAAATATCTGCGCCGAAAGCCGGGTTGGTTAGCGCCGCCGTACCGAGTGGCACGTAGGTGTTGAATTCACGGGGATCCTTCATCACTTTAACCACCGCATCGGCATGTTGCTGACTGGCAGCGCCATTAAACAGCGGTGACCAACCCTCCGGCCCTTTGCCGCGCTCGACAATAGGTTTACCGGCACAGCCATTGGACAGCGGTTTATCTTCGATGCGAATGTCGTAGAAGAAGCCACTGGATTGGTCGAACATGCAGGTATTGATGTAATCCGCCAGCTTATCGGCCTTGCTGCGGAAGGCGGTGGCATCGGTGCTGTGACCCAGAATATCGGCCATCTCGGCCAGATACTTGTTGTCGCTGTACATGTAGCTGGCCTGATCCACCGACTCCTGCAGCAATGAATAGCCCAGCAGGGTGCCGTCCGGCGCGCGGTTTTCGGCAAATTTCACCTGCCAGTCCTGCCTTTTTCCCCCTTTTGCCAGATAACGGGCCAATTGATCCGGGTCGATAAAACCAAAGGCGGCAGCGTCGTCGCGGCCCGACTCCCACGAGGCGGCAACCTGGGCTGGAATTTCGATGCTGTCGTAGTGGCCGGAACGCACCACCCGATCGTAGTTGTTCAACCCGGCGAGCGTTTTCTCATGCTGCCCGAGTTTCACGGTGAACAGCATCTGGCCATCCGGCGTATTGTGCGCCTTATCCCGCGTTGCGCCATATTCCGGTACGCCGTTGCCGTTATGGTCGCGGTTATGCAGCCACCAGTTGTGGTAGGCGACCAGTTTCGGATACATCTCGGCCAGCCACTGTTTATCGCCGGTGGTGTTATACACCTCCATCACCGCCCAGGCCGCCAGGCTGGGTTTGGTATTACGTTCGTTCCAGTTGCTGCCGTCACCGCCGCGTTCCGGGCTGGGGTTGTAGGCGATCAGATCGGGGATAAAACCGGCATCCCATGGGCGAAGTGGGTCATCCGGCTGAGTCTGGAAGGCAAACACCGCGCGGATATTATCTTTGGCGACATCAGGATTAAAATGCGCCATGGCGTAAGCCTGCTTCCAGGTATCCCAGGGCCAGGTCTGGTTGCCGGAGAACCAGCGCCCGGTCACCGAAGGGGTCACCGAATCAAACTTCATCGCTCCGGCCGCGCCGCGCCAGTTACCATTTAATGTCTCTATCGCTTTCACCGCCACACGTTCCTGTGCCTGGGTGGCGTGTGGGTTGGTGAGTCCTTTGCTGAGATAGCTTTCCCAACGCCGTGCCGAAGCGGTCATATACTGTTGCGGGTTGGCGAGGATAGCGGCAATTTTTCCCTGTTCCTGCTGCACTTCAGCAGCGGTGAGCAGGTGAGAGTAGGTGGTGTAAAGGGTGGTAGAGCCAGAAATTTGGGCTGTGGCGGTGAACTGATGGCCGTTCACCCTGGTGTGCTGCGGCAATGATTTATGAATTTGGTATTCGGACTGACCGGAAGTCATCAGCTGCGAGGCCGCACGCACCTTGCCAAAGGTGACCCGCAGGCCATCTGCGGTCGGCAGGATATGTCGCGTGTAGCCTGGGAAGGCCTGTTCGATAGTCTGAGGTGACTGCGGTTTCTGCTGTTTGGCATAGTATTTTTCCAGCAGTGCGCCATCCCACACCAGCTCCAGCGGCGTATCGGTGATGATTTGGGTTTCCAACAGCGAGGTGCGTGCGCTAGCGAAACGTAACGTCAGATTGACGGTGATCCCTGGTGCGGTGAGTTGCTGGATCAACGCACCGGGAATGCTGTAGGCCGTCATGCTGAAATTTACTTTCTTACCGTTTTTATACAGGCTCAGCCGATCGAAATTATTGGCCATAAAGTTGATGTACTCTTCGGTGAGCAGTGCCGGACCGGGGAAGCCGCCGGCACCCTCTGGGCCGTCAGGCAATAAATGACCGTGCCAGGCGCCCTGATCGAAGAACGGGTTAAAACGCTGATGTTCATCAAAATCATAATCGAGCATGTAGTGCGGCGCGCCGCTGCGATTAATCACATTTTTGTAGGCGTCTGCCCGCAAGGTGTTCTCGTTACCCGGGTGCGAGGAGCAGCCCGATATTGCCAGAGTGATAGCCACGGCCAAAGGCGGCAGTTTATTCATCATATTCATTATATTTGCCTTGTCGGTTACCAATAAAAATACTGCATCAGAAACACCGAGTTACTGGCGTCGGTGCTGTCGTTGGTCATATAGAATTTACTGTCCAGCGCGGTGGCGAATTTGCCGCCGCCATACTCGTACCAGATACCGGCCTGCGCGTAAGAGGTGACGGTGTCCGGCGCATTGTCCAGCCGGTGGCGGGCGTAGCTGTAGGCGGTCGAGAAATACAGCCCTTGGGTGGCTTCAACCATAGCGCTCAGCATCAGGCCTGATTCCGAGCCCGGGTGGCTGCTGCTGTCCCCCTTACCGGTGTGGTGCCAGACGCGTCCGGCCAGGTTTTTGCCTTTCAGCCCCAGCAAGTACAGTTGCCCCATGCCGTCGGTGATTTCCAGGCCGTTCAATAACGTCAGTTCTTCCTGCAGATCGTATTGGGTGTAGCCGTTGACCATGGCGCGGTAGGTGTACTTGTCCGAGTAGCGGTCATATTTGCCAAAGTGCAGTAATGCCTTGCTCTCATCAATGCGGCTTTCCGGTGCGGCGGTGATGCTGTAGCGGAACTTCCCGGTCAGATTTTGCAGCTTGGCGGCATAGGAGAGATCCCGGGTGTTGGGGATCACATAACCGTATTCCGGGGTAAAGTCGGCCCACCATTGCAAATCATCCAGTGAGGAGTCATTGCGTACGCTGAGCATCATTTCGGTGCCGTCGTCGGTGCGATAGCCGCCGTAAAAACGGTTGATGCCGCCTTCAAAGCCACCCCAACTGTGGTCCGGTACCCAGGCATTACCCTGGTGGTCCGCCTGTACCGTCCAGCCCTCGCCGTAGATCAGGCCGAACCAGTGGCCGTGTTTGATTTCCAGCCCGCCCTCGATGTAGGTGCCGTCGCTGTATTTATGCTGATGCTCACCGTTGAGATAGACGCTGCCGCCGATGCCCAGCTCACCGTAAAAGCGCAGGGCGGTAGCCTCGGTGGTTGTTAACTCTGGCGGCGGGAGGACGTTATGTTCTGCGGGGACCACGGACTCCTGCGCCGTTAATTCCAGCGGTAAAATCAGCAGTAAAGCGGGTAAAAATTTATTATTAGCTCTTATTTTCATTTGGACACGCATCAGTTTGGGGGTATTGGACGGTCAACATGGCGAGATGCCTGTCAACGTGATCCATTAACGCCCTGTGGGTCGGCCCCTTTTCCCTGGGAGGAGATAAAAAACCGTCTTAAGCAAGACGGTAAAACGGCAGTTATATTAGTAAAATATTTAGTAAAAAATATCGCTAAATCAGTAAATCGTTAACTTGATCACAAAGGATGAAATCGGTATCTTCGCTAGTGGTATTGCGAACAGGCTGAACCGTCGCACAGGGCGCGATGGGGAAGTTTCTGGGGGGAGGGGTCAGCAGGGCGTATACCTTGCGGCGCTGTCCCGGTAAGCTAGCGTTTTTGTCTATCCATTGAGACTTTATGGCCACACTGAAGGAAATCGCAGAAGCTGCGAACGTGTCTGTTGCTACCGTTTCGCGAGTGCTGAATGACGACCCCACTCTGAGCGTGAAAGCGCAAACCCGGCAAAAAATTCTGGAAGCCGCGGAGCGTCTCGAATACAAAGTCCAGCCTTCAAAACGTCACAGCGGGCACCGGCTAACATTCGCCGCGCTGTTCACCTATAAGCAAGGCATCGAGATTAACGATCCTTACTATCTGGCGATGCGTTATGGCATTGAAACACAATGCGAAAAGCTGGGTATTTCGTTGGTGGCCTGCTACGACTTCAACGGTGAAAAACCGCTGCCTGCGGCGGACGGTCTGCTGGTTATCGGTCGGCCGCAACCTGTGCTGCACGAGCAACTGAGCCAACAAAAAGTGCCGGTGGTGTTCCTGGATGGCGTGGTTGAAGATCCGCAGTTCGACTGCGTTAATGTTGATTTGTACCAAATCAGTCAGAAGGTGATCGACTATTTCATCGGGCGCGGCTATTCACGCATTGGATTTATCGGCGGACGCGACGATCCGGCCTTTGCCGACCAACGCGAGCAGGCGTTTGTCGAGTATGGCCGGCTGAAAAACGTAGTACAGCCCCAGGATATTTACACCGGTGATTTCAGCAGCCAGGCGGGTTACCAGTGTGCGCGGCAAATGCTGGAGCGAGCTACCGATTATCCTCCGGCCCTGTTGGTGGCGACCGACTCTATCGCTATCGGCGTATTGCGCGCCCTGCATGAAAATGGGATCCAGGTTCCCGGGCAGATTGCGCTGATCAGTGTGAACGATATTCCCACTGCACGCTTTATTTTCCCTGCCTTATCAACGGTGCGTATTCCTTCAGAAACCATGGGCGCCCAGGCCGTCAACCTGTTGACGGAGCGCATTCGCGATGAGCGAACCGTCCCTTTATCGATCTTCGTCCCCAGCTCACTTCAGTTGCGCGACACTACCGTCGCCTGAAAAACACCCTGTGCCGCATGCCGTTGGCTGCTGCACAGGGACGCCCGCCAGAGTAAAAATTAACGTCATGATTAAAAAAGACATTTAATATTTATTGTGATCCCGTCGTCATTAGGTAAATATGATCTGTAGTTTTTACTAAATATTTACTATCGTTCTCCCATTGAAAGCTGTCGGGAGACGTGACGTGAATAATTGGGAAAACATAGAAAAGCAGTCGGAGAATCGCTTACCGCCGCGGGCGAGTTTCTTCAGCTATCGGGATGCCAGGCAGGCATTGAGTTTTGATCGCAACGCCAGTTTGGGCTTCCGGTTGCTGAGCGGGCGTTGGCAGTTCTGCTATTTCGATCATCCTGGGCGGGTACCGGAGGCGTTCTACCGCCAGCCGATGGCGGAATGGGGCGAAATCACCGTACCGGGCATGTGGCAGATGGAAGGGCACGGTCAACTGCAATATACCGATGAAGGCTATCCCTTCCCGATCGACGTGCCTTATGTTCCGACCAACAACCCGACCGGTGCCTACCAACGTCATTTCACCCTCGATGACGAATGGGCCGATCAGCAGGTCATCATCAAATTTGACGGCGTAGAAACCTATTTTGAGGTTTACCTCAACGGGCACTACGTCGGCTTCAGCAAAGGCAGTCGGTTGACCGCCGAGTTCGATCTCAGCGACTACCTGCAAACCGGGGACAACCTGCTGTCCGTGCGCGTGATGCAGTGGGCCGATTCGACCTATATCGAAGATCAGGACATGTGGTGGATGGCAGGCATCTTCCGTGATGTTTATCTGATCGGGCAGCAACGCACGCACATTCATGACCTCACTCTGGTCACCACCTTCGATGAGCAGTATTGCGATGCGCTTCTGGCGGCAGAGGTTGAACTGCGGAACCTGGGCCAGGGTGTGGCCAGTGGTTATCGGCTGCAGGCGCAGTTATTTGACGGTGAGGCCTGCGTCGCAGAACAGTGGGCGAATGAGCTCAGTGTTGGCCCGGATGCCACCTGCCGGTTTGAGATCCCGGTTAGCCAGCCGCAGCAGTGGAATGCGGAACACCCCTACCTGTATCAGCTGCTGCTCAGCCTGTACGACAATGCCGGCAATCTGTTGTCTGTGGTGCCGCAACGGGTCGGGTTCCGTGAAATCAGCGTGCGTGACGGCTTATTCCACATCAATGGGTGCTACCTGAAACTGCATGGTGTTAACCGCCACGACCACGATCACCGCAAAGGCCGGGCCGTTGATATGGCGCGGGTTGAGCGTGACATCGTGCTGATGAAACAGCACAACATTAACTCGGTGCGTACCGCCCATTACCCGAACGATCCGCGTTTTTACGAGCTGTGCGATATCTATGGCCTGTTTGTGATGGCGGAAACCGATCTGGAAAGCCACGGATTTGCCAACGTCGACGATATTAGCCGTATCACCGACGATCCTCGTTGGGAAAAGGCCTACGTCGAGCGCATTGAACGCCATGTGATGGCGCAGAAAAACCATCCCTCCATCATTATCTGGTCACTGGGCAATGAGTCCGGGTATGGCTGTAACATTCGTGCGATGGCCAAACGCTGCAAGGCGCTCGATGCCACCCGGCTGGTGCACTACGAAGAAGACCGGGATGCGGAAGTGGTCGACGTGATCAGCACCATGTATTCCCGTGTGGCCATGATGAATGCGTTTGGTGAATACCCTCACCCGAAGCCACGGATCCTGTGTGAATACGCCCACGCCATGGGCAACGGGCCAGGGGGATTGTTCGAATACCAGTCGGTGTTTAACCGCCATGCCAGTCTGCAAGGGCATTACATCTGGGAATGGTGCGATCACGGCTTGCTGAGTCATGACGAGCAGGGGCGTGAGCGCTATCAGTACGGCGGTGATTATGGTGATTACCCGAATAACTATAACTTCTGCATGGATGGGCTGATCTATCCGGATCAGCGTCCTGGCCCTGGCCTGCGTGAATACAAGCAGGTGCTGTGTCCGGTAGAGGTGAGCGGCGTCGGCGAGAGGCAGCCGGTGCTGCGGGTCAAAAACCGTTATTGGTTCAGTTCGCTGGCCGACATTACGCTCAAGGTCAGCATCAAGGCCGGTGGTCGGCAACTGGCCAGCTATGACGTCAAGCTGCCGCACCTGCAACCGGGCGAGTTTGAAGAGATCCATCTGCCGGAATTGGCGCTGAGCGCGCAAGAAACCTTCATTGACGTCGAGGTGTATAAAGACAGCTCCACCCGTTACAGCGCCAGCGGACAGCTGCTGGGGCAGTATCAGCATCTGCTGCAATCCGCCACGCCGTTACTCAGCCCGCCACCGATCGGCGAGCAGACTGTTGCGCTGCAATGCCACGACGAAAACCATCAAATGATCGTCAGCGGCGACAATTTTAGCCTGACCTTCTCGCGCCTGAGCGGCGAACTGCTGTCGTGGCAAGTATCGGGGGATGAAGTAGTGGGGCGTGCGCCGCATCTTTCCTTCTTCAAGCCGGTAATCGACAACCATAAGCAGGAGTATGAGGGGATCTGGCAGCCGAACCATCTGCAGATCATGCAGCACCATTTCCGCAGCCTGCAGTGGGAGCGACAGGGGGACGATGTGGTGATTGAAGTCCGCACACTGATTGCGCCACCGGTGTTTGATTTTGGTATGCGTTGCCGTTACCGCTGGCAGATATCTCCGCAGGGCCACGTCAGTCTGGATCTGTCTGGCGAGCCTTACGGCAATTTCCAGCAGGTGATCCCGAAGATTGGCCTGGATTTCGGCCTCAGCCGCCGTTTCGAACAGGTGGAATACTACGGCCGTGGGCCGGGGGAAAACTACCAGGACAGCTGTCAGGCCAACCTGATCGGCCATTATCAGCAGCGGGTGGGCGAGTTGTTTGAGCATTATCCGTTCCCGCAGGATAACGGCAATCGGCAAGAGGTGCGCTGGTTGAGTCTGCAGGACGGTAACGGCAAAGGGATCTTTATCCAGCCGCGGCGGCCGATCAATTTCAGCCTGTGGCCTTATAGCGCCGAGATGCTGCATCAGGCTCAACATATTAATGAACTGCGAGAAAGCGACTATCTGACGCTAAACCTCGACGATCAAATCCTGGGTCTGGGCTCCAACTCCTGGGGCTCGGAAGTGTTGGACTCCTATCGGGTTTATCTGTCGCCGTTCAGTTACGGCTTTACGCTGGTGCCTTTTAACCGGCAGGAAACTGAGGCTTCCACGCTGGCCGGATATCATTTCGCACCGGCCAATAATAACGCTCAGTCAGAAGAGGCGAACTTATGATTATTATCGAATCATTAGCGGAGTTTCAGCTTATTTACCGCGCCGGGAAAAAATGGCAACGCTGTATGGAGGCCATCAATAATATTAATCACATCGAGCCGAATGTCTTTTATTCGGTAGGAGATTCGCTGGTTTACCGGTTGGCCTCCGGCACGAGCCAACAGCATGACTGGCTGGAGGGGAATCGTCGCTATTTTGATGTTCACTATTATCTGGCCGGCCAGGAAACGATTGAGGTGGCCGACAAGTGCGAACTGACCTCGGTGGTGGCCTATCAGGACGAAACCGATCGCGAGTTTTTCAACGGGCAGGGCGAGTTACATCCTGTGGGCCAGGGCAAGGTGGTTATTTTTGAGAACCACCAGGCTTATCGATTTAAACAGAGTCACCAGGTAAAAAAAGTCATTTTAAAAGTGACGGTAGAAGACAGCTATTTCCTCAATAAATAGCGGAAATCTCTTATTAAAAAATAAGTCCTTTCGCTTTCAGGTTGCAGTTGGCAAGGCTGCAGCTTGAAAGACCCAGGGAAATAAACCGATTAAGTACCCTACAAAATTTCGGAGAGTGTCTATGGCTGTGTCGAATAGAAATACTATCGGCAAGTTCGGTTTGCTGGCGATGACGTTCGCGGCAGTGTTCAGCTTCAATAATGTGATCAATAATAATATTCAGCTTGGCATTGCCTCCGCCCCGGTTTTCCTGGTGGCGACCATTATCTATTTTATTCCTTTCTGTCTGATCATTGCCGAGTTCGTGTCACTGAACAAGAACTCTGAGGCTGGGGTGTACGCCTGGGTAAAAAGCGCCCTGGGCGGGCGTTGGGCGTTTATGACCGCCTATACCTATTGGTTTGTGAATCTGTTCTTTTTTACCGCGCTGCTGCCGAGGGTCATCGCTTACGCTTCTTACGCGTTCTTGGGCTATGACTACGTCTTTACGCCATTGACCACCGCGATCATTAGTATTTTCCTGTTTGCGTTCTCGACCTATATTTCCAACAGCGGTGCCAAGCTGTTGGGACCAATGACCTCGGTCACCTCTTCGTTGATGCTGTTGCTGACCTTCTCTTACATCATCCTGGCCGGTGCGGCGGTGATTGGCGGTATCGAACCGGCCAACCCGATCACGGTGGAAGCCATCACCCCCAACTTTAACTGGGCCTTCCTCGGTATCACCGCATGGATTTTCCAGGCGGCGGGCGGGGCCGAGTCGGTGGCGGTGTATGTCAATGACGTGAAGGGCGGCAGTCGCTCATTTGTGAAAGTGATCATTCTTTCCGGGCTGGTGATCGGCGTGCTGTATTCGGTTTCATCCTTACTGCTTAACGTGTTCGTTAGCCGTACCGATCTGCACTTTACCGGCGGTACGGTGCAGGTATTTGAAGGGCTGTCGGCGCACTTTGGCCTGCCGGCGGTGCTGATGAACCGTTTCGTCGGTCTGATTTCCTTTACCGCGATGTTTGGCTCATTGCTGATGTGGACCGCAGCGCCGGTAAAAATCTTCTTTACCGAGATCCCGAAAGGTATCTTTGGCGAGAAAACCATCCGCTTGAATAAGCATGGTGTGCCGACCCGCGCCGCCTGGTTGCAGTTCTTTATCGTGATCCCACTGATGCTGATCCCGACGTTGGGCTCTGACAGTGTGCAGGACCTGATGAACACGCTGATCAATATGACCGCCGCCGCATCCATGCTGCCGCCGCTGTTCATTATGCTGGCCTACCTGAATCTGCGTTTAAAGTACGACCGGGTGCAGCGTGATTTCAAGATGGGCTCCCGGTTGCAGGGGATCGCGATTGTCAGCACGCTGATCGTCATCTTTGCCGTGGGCTTTGTCGCTTCAACCTTCCCCACCGGGGCGAGCATTGTGACCATTGTGTTTTATAACGTCGGTGGCCTGGTGATCTTCCTCGGCTACGCCTGGTGGAAATACAACCGCTACTCCAAGAGTCTGGATGCTCAGGCCCGCTATGACGAGGACACGCCGTTGGCGAAAATTGTGCTTGAGTCGCAGGATGGCAAAAAGGCGCCGGCGGGCGATCTGAGCTGTACCGCTTTGTGATCCATCATTGATTAAACTGGCCCCTCGGCGTTGGCTGAGGGCATTAAAGGGCGGCCGGGTTCACAGGCCGCCATTTTTTTTCAAGACATATGTGAAAGCCGTCGCTTTAGGCAGCAACTTCGGTTCCCCCTTTTGTCGTCTAAATCGATAGAATTCTAACAACCCAACAAAAGTTAGGTTCTACATCAGAAAGTGCTATCCGTTTGTTTTATGAAGATTATTAAAAGAATAAAATGCTGCATTAGATCTAATGACTATTTTTGGCTGAGTTAACGCGTCATAACCACTTTTATAAGTTGATGGCTATCACATAATTACTCCTGAAACTCCGTTCATCCGTCTTACGATCGCCTTCCCAATTCCCCGCTAAAACTATAAATCGCACTTTACTGTTTTTCAGGCTCGTTATAAAACGAACTCATGTTTAAAAACAAACAAGTGTCCAATATGACCAGCAGAGAAAAACAGATATTGCATCTTCTGAGACGTGATCCTTTGATCCCACAGCAGGAAATTGCCGATGTTTTAGGTATTAGCCGCTCTGGTGTCGCCGGACACATAATGAATTTAATGAATAAGGGATATATAAAAGGCAAGGGTTATATATTGTCGGAGCACAGCTATGTGGTTACTGTCGGCTCAACCAATATGGACGTCTGTGGTTATGCCTCATCTAAATTAGTGTATGAGGATTCTAACCCGGGAAAAATAAAATGTACGCCCGGTGGCGTAGGCAGAAATATTGCGCAGAATGTCGCTTTATTAGGGCGGGAATGTCACCTTATTTCCGTTGTCGGCGACGACTTCTATGGTGAAACATTGTTGGAGCAGGCGAAGCTGGCGGGAGTGCATATCGGCAACTTCCATAAACTGCACGGCGAAAATACCTCAACCTATGTCTCTTTGCTCGATAACAGCGGTGAAATGCTGGTGGCTATTAACGACATGCGGATCCTCGAGAAACTCACGCCAGCCTTATTAGCCACCTCCAAAGATCTGATCCAGCATGCCGGCGTGTTGGTGGTTGATTGCAATCTCACCGAGGACGCGTTGGCCTGGTTATTTGGCCATTCTGGCAATGTACCGGTGTTTGTTGACACCGTATCGGCGTTTAAAGCGCCCAAAATTCGTCGTTGGCTCTCACACATTCATACGCTTAAGCCGAATCGGCTGGAGGCCGAAGTCCTCAGCGGCATGGCGATCCACGGGCCTCAGGACGCGCCGCCCGTTGCCCAATGGTTTCATCAGCAGGGGGTGCAACGATTAGCCCTCAGCATGGGGCCCGCCGGCGTTTATTACAGCGAGATTGACGGGCAACACGGCTGGTCGCGGCCACTGAGCGTCGACATCGTTAATGTCACCGGTGCCGGTGACGCCATGATGGCAGGCCTGGCCCACTGCTGGCTGGAGGACATGACGCTGGCAGACAGTATTCGTTTTGCTCAGGGCTGCTCGGCATTAACCCTCTCATCCGAATTGACTAATAACCCTAACCTGTCGAACGGCAGCGTTCAAAAACTGTTGGAGCTACAATCATGAAAAACAATGTTATTTCCCATGACTATCTGGATATTTCACCGGAAGTTGCCGAAGCTTTGGCCAACAAACGCCCGGTTGTGGCTCTGGAATCCACCATTATTTCCCACGGCATGCCGTACCCGCAAAACGCGCAGACCGCGCTGGAGGTTGAACAAAAAATCCGTGATAACGGCGCAGTACCGGCCACTATCGCCATTATCAATGGCCGCATGAAGGCGGGGCTGAGCCGTGAGGAAATCGAACTGTTGGGCAAAGAAGGCCACAAAGTGGCGAAAGTGAGCCGCCGGGATTTGCCCTTTATCGTCGCCGCCGGTCAACACGGCGCCACCACCGTAGCCTCAACCATGATCATTGCCGAGATGGCGGGTATCCACGTGTTTGCCACCGGTGGCATTGGCGGAGTGCATCGTGGTGCCGAGCACACCTTTGATATCTCTGCGGACCTGCAAGAATTGGCCAGAACCAACGTGGCGGTGATCTGCGCCGGGGCCAAGTCTATTTTAGATTTGGGGCTGACCACCGAATATCTTGAAACCCACGGGGTGCCGGTGATTGGCTACCAGACTCCAACGCTGCCGGCGTTCTTTTGCCGCACCAGCCCATTCACCGTCAGCATTCAGTTGGATGCCCCGGCGGAAATCGCCCGGGCAATGGCCACCAAATGGCAGGCGGGGCTGGAGGGCGGCATGGTGATCGCTAACCCGATCCCGGCGCAGTATGCGGTGCCGGAGGACAAAATTAATGCGGCCATTGAACGGGCGGTGCGCGAGTCGGTAGAACAGGGGGTTCAGGGTAAAGACAGCACGCCGTTCTTACTGGCCCGGGTGGCTGAACTGACCGGTGGCGATAGCCTGACGGCCAATATTCAGTTGGTGTTCAACAATGCCAAACTGGCGGCGCAGATCGCCTGTTGCTATCAGCAAGAGGCCGCCTGAGACGACAGTAGTTTCCTTAATTTTTACCCTGATAACCAACACTAAATAAAAATTCCAGCCTGGAAGGTGGAGGGGACAGCCTTGTCTCTTTCTCCTTTCAACGCTGGGTATAAAGGGATGGATTTATGGACTTACTCCGCAGCTTAATAGGTATCTGTATTCTTCTCCTTATTGCTTTTATTTTTTCAAATAACAGAAAGCGCATTAGCCTGAGAACCGTAGGTTGCGCTTTAATTCTACAGATTTTGCTCGGCGCGATTATGCTTTATGTACCGGCGGGGAAGTGGGTGATTAATGCCATTGCCGGCGGGGTCAATAAAGTGATTTCTTACAGCGATGCCGGTAGTTCATTTATTTTCGGTGGGCTGGTGGGGCCGAAAATGAATGTGCTGTTTGACGGTGCCGGGTTTGTTTTCGCTTTCCATGTTCTGCCTGCAATTATTTTTATTACCGCACTGATCTCAATTCTCTATTACCTCGGCGTGATGGGATGGGTGATCAATGTACTGGGTTATGTTTTCCAAAAGATGTTGCGGATCAGCAAGGTCGAGGCTTTTGCCGCAGTAACCACTATCTTCCTGGGGCAAAACGAACTGCCTGCGGTGCTTAAGCCTTTTATTAACAAGATGAGCCGCAATGAGCTGTTTACCGTGATTTGCAGCGGGATGGCATCAATCGCCGGATCGATGCTGGTCGGCTATGCCGGGCTGGGCGTGCCGATTGAGTATTTACTGGCGGCTTCGCTAATGGCGATCCCCGGCGGGATTTTGTTCGCACGCATGCTCAGCCCGGCCACCGAGGTTTCGCAGGTTGAATTCAGCCAGATGTCGTTTAGTGACAAACGTCCGGCAAGCATTATCGAAGCGGCGGCCAGCGGTGCCATGCTGGGCCTGAAAATTGCGGTGGGTGTCGCCACCGTGGTGATGGCATTTGTGGCGTTGATTGCGCTGATCAATGGCCTGATCGGCGGAGTGGGTAGCCTGCTGGGGTGGGAACAGCTGAGCCTGGAAAGGCTGTTCGGCTATTTGTTCGCGCCGTTGGCTTACATCATGGGGGTTAACTGGGACAACGCGGGCCTGGTAGGCGGGCTGATAGGCCAGAAGTTGGCGATCAACGAATTTGTCGCTTACGTGAATTTTTCAACTTACCTCAAAGATACCGTCGCAGTGCTGGATACAAAAACCATCGCGGTTATCTCCTTTGCACTGTGTGGGTTCGCCAATTTTGGATCGATCGCCGTAGTCGTGGGAGCATTCAGCGCGGTTGCGCCAGAGCGCGCTTCGGATATCGCCAGCCTGGGTCTGCGTGCCTTGTTGGCAGCGACGTTATCCAACCTGATGAGCGCCACTATCGCCGGGTTGTTTATTGGTCTTGGGGCGTTGACCGCATCATTATGATAATGGCCTGTTTGTTGGCTATTGGGGGATTATCTCACGCTATAAACTTGCGCATTAGATAAGTGGATACTAATGTGTATTCATGAATGAAAATGACATCTTTAAGGCGTTGGCGGATCCTACCCGCCGCACCATCTTCGAAAAACTGGCCGCGGGTAGCATGAATGCCAGTGCCCTGCGTGAAGGCATGCCCATCAGCCAATCGGCGATGTCCCAGCACCTGGCAGTGTTGCGTCAGGCTGGTCTGGTAAGCGAGGCGCGGCAGGGCCGTTTCGTCAATTATCAGGTTGACCCGCAGGGGCTGGCATTGATTGCCCGGTGGCTGGATAAGTACCGTGCCTTCTGGCCGGAGCGTATCGAGAAGCTGAATATTTTGCTAAAGGACATGGATCAATGAACCAGACCGATGCCAACCTGCCGCCGCTGGTGCTGGAATATTCACTTGATGCGCCACCCGAGAAAGTCTGGCGGGCGGTGGGTATCCCGGCATTGCGCGAACAATGGTTACCGAATGCCGTGCTGGCCGACGCCGAACCGGTTGTGGTGACGCCGGGAACGGAAATCAGCTACCGGATGCGTGATGACCAACCGCCGTTCCTCGAAAGCACCGTAACCCTGCAAATTCTGCCCAGCGCCGCTGGCGGTAGCCTGTTACGCATAATCCATCGGCTGGACGATGTGCGACTGACGGCGGCGAACGACAGTGGACGGCACCTGATGCGCGCCGCCTGACGCCTGACATTCTCTATTCCACACCTGAAAACAGGAGTTCACCCATGCGTGAATCGATGCTGCTCGTCCCTATGGTGGTTGAACAGACCAGTCAGGGAGAACGTTCTTTCGATATCTATTCGAGATTGCTGCGTGACCGTATCGTTTTCCTGAACGGGGAGGTTAACGATCAGGTGGCCGAAATACTCTGTGCGCAGTTGCTGTTTCTGGAGGCCGAAAACCCGGAGAAACCGATCCACCTCTACATCAACTCGCCGGGTGGGGTGATCACCAGCGGCTTTGCCATCTATGACACCATGAATTACATCCATGCGCCGGTGCACACCCTGTGTATGGGGACTGCGCGTTCGATGGGCTCCTTTCTGCTGATGGCCGGGGAAGCCGGCCACCGCATGGCGCTGCCCAATGCCAGCCTGCATGTGCATCAGCCATTGGGCGGTTTTCAGGGCCAGGCATCGGATATCCTGATCCACGCCGAAGAAATGAAACGCACCAAGCACAGCGTAATCACGCTTTATGCCAAACATTGTGGCCGCAGCTATGAAGAGGTCGAGCGTGCTCTCGACCGTGACCGTTTTATGAGTGCCGATGAGGCGGTGGAATGGGGGCTGGTGGACTCGGTGTTGCGGGGACGGTGAGGGTTAAATTAAAGCCGCGCGGTTGCGCGACTTTGGGGGATGGCGTCGAGTAATGATCACCACTCGGTAATTACGCCGTCCTGAACTGGGCGAGTGTAGGTAAAGTTCAATTGGCCGGCAGGTTTTTTACCGACGAGAGCATGATCTATGTGACCGTCATCCAGCTTGTCTTTTTTTAACTTCTCATACTCTTTTTGCGAAACTCGGATACCGAATTGACTAGTTCGCGTTTTCCTACCGGTTTCACTGTCTTTTACTGATATTGGGAAAGGTGTATGGCTTGGTGTTTGTGTTTCCACGATCAAATACCAGCTTTTACCACCTGAATTATCGTATGTGCGTTCTACTCCCGACTTCTCGCCCACCCGATCGATAATGGTCAGCGTCAGCGGTTGCATGATCAGATCATAGGTGTAGTCCAGTCCTGCCAAGGCCTCTAGCCAAAGAGGGGGAATAACCCGGTCATTGAGGTCTGCACGAGCGATGAGATTGCGCGCATAGCTAATATCGTTATCGACCTTTACTCGGTCCTGGCGGGAAAGCTTGAGATTACGCAGTTTCTGCGTTCTTTGGTCCATCGTGAAATATAAGCCATCACGCATACGTTCACGGTCATAAGCCTTGAAGGCTGTCTCGATTTTGATCTGCGTATCTGCGGCGTTTTTCGACAGCGCTAAGGTGGCTTCGGCTAATTTCCCTGTCAGGTCGGGCGCCCATTTGAGATAGGTTTGCAGCTGCGGATCTTTATCCATATTGCTGAGGATACTGTCCCATTTTTGCAGTAGTGGCCAACGGAGCATTAGCGTCCTCACTTGCGTGAGTAATGCCTGGTTTTGCTGATTCGCCACAGTAAGAATGTCCAACCTTTGTGGTGTGTTTTCTGCGGAGACAAGCGGAGCGGCTTGGCGGGACTGGAAATTGGACAAAAGGTTTTCCGCCTGCGCGATTATCTGGTCGGCGGGTACTTTTGCATAGATGAACGGCTCATGTTTCATTTTGCTGAGTTGGTCAGATAACGTCTGCGCTTGCGCCGCCATTTGGTTGCTTTGGCTGGTTTGGGTCGCTATGTTCTTTTCCAGCGCGGCAAGTTGGTGTTGGCCTATGTAAAGACTCAGCTTCCAGGCAAGGGCCAGTGCAACAAGGATGATAGCAAGTCCCGTCAGCCACTGCTTACTGGTCATGTACAGGAATGCAGCAGCGCGTTGGCCCAGGCTCATTTTGTTTGTCTGATAGCGCAGGCGCTGTGAAAACCAATTTTTAACTCCCTGCTCAATCAGTTTATCGTCGATGTCGGTTCCACTGGACTGATAGTAATCACGGATGCGTTGTGTAATTTTCTGGCGTAATTTGGGCAGATCCAAATGTTCGTCCAGTGCAATTCGCTGTGCATAGAGTGAGTCAATAATGGCCATGGCACCCAGTTGGTCGCTTAATTTAATCTCACTCATGGGCCATACTCCCGATGGTTGTGTTTAGGGCATAGATATCTTTCATCAGAAACTATCCGTAGTGCGGAACCCGCCACCGCCGGTTGAAGAGGAAGAACTGAAGCCACCACCGCTGCCGGAAGAGGAGGACGACGATGAAGATGAAGAACTATATCCGACGCCAGACGAATAGCTCCGTGCGGATGAATTTCCCCACGAACCGGACGAGGCTCTGGCAGTTGCCGATGGTGGCGGGAGTCGGTGGGTAATCATATCCAATTTATGCAATACCGCTTTCAGACTGATGGCACCGGAAAGGTAGTTTTCAAACAGTTCCTCCGGTTTATCTGACCATCCCCATTGGTACTCATAAATCGGATTGTCATATCCCTGCGCCGAAAATTGATTGTTCAATTCGATGGCGGCAGTGGCACGGCGCTGGGCTAATTGAGCCTCGATCTCTTGCTGTAGCAGGTTTTCTGCGATTGATT
The DNA here is from genome assembly GCF_027474885.1 of Serratia myotis. Taxonomy (NCBI): domain Bacteria; kingdom Pseudomonadati; phylum Pseudomonadota; class Gammaproteobacteria; order Enterobacterales; family Yersiniaceae; genus Serratia; species Serratia myotis. The sequence continues at coordinate 2,170,267 of NZ_CP099707.1, forward strand.
TCTCTTCAAGCTGCAGTTCTCTCAGCTCTTCCAACAGGCGATCGTCAGTCGGCGTCTCGGTTTTCGCCACCAGAATATCCAGCTTATCCAAAGGCAATAAGGCCATTTGCGCCGAGAGCTGTGTGGTTATCTGGCTGTAAGTCTCACCTTCGCCCTGAGCGTATTCCTGCAGCTTATTTTGCTGGTTGCGGATTTCTTGTTGTGTGGAACTCAGTATTTTTTCTAGCGCGTTGAGATTCAGATACAGCGTGGGCAGCTGTAGATTCTTTTCGACGTCTTGTACATATTGTTGATATTCATTGGTCTGTTGCTTGGTTTGATTTTGCAGCTCCAGCAGACGCCGGGTAGATTCCTTTTGCAGTGACAGGAGCATCCGGTAATTGGCTGCGTTGTTGGGATAGTGGCTAATTCGTGCCAGCCAGCTATCGAGATTGCGCGACAGCGGCCAGGCTGAATATCCCGGTTGCCCATAGCTTTTTCTCTCCAGGAACATGAAAATGCGTTGCTGATGGTACTCCCCCAGCTTGGTGGTCGTTTCAGCCATTAATTCCTTATGGCTGTTTTCATGTTGGCTGACATCCTGACTGCTTTTAACCATCAACTGCCTGGCTGCTACAGCATCAATATTTTGTTCTAGTTGCCGATCCCGTACATCTTCTTGCCGATTTATTTCTTCATGCAGCTGTTGCAACTGAGCATGTCGGTTCTCGATTTCTTTCTCGCTGAGCTGTAAGGCGTGCTGAGACTGGGCAATCTCTTGCTGAAGTTTATTCAATAATTTCTGCACGTTTGCCATTTCGCCAACGCGAGGAGATTCTTTCAGCAATACTGTGGCCATCTGGTGATAGAGGCTGGCGATTTGCTGTTTCAGCACCAGTTGCAGGTGGCGAGCATCTGCCTGATTGATTTCAATTCCAGATAGGGCCGCTCTGGCCCGGTCCGATAGGGCTGCCAGTTTTCGGCCAAGTTCGTAGGCGTGCATCAATAACTCCGTGTCAGACCCCCTAATCATCCTGGTTGGAACCAATAAGGGGATCCCTTGTAAATTTAGCGGGATGTTTCTGCCTTGGTAATGACTTCGGTAAAACGACGTTTCCCATCTTCAACGACGGAGGCTAGCTCATTGGCATTGTTTGTCGCTTCGGTACGCAATTCCTCAATCATCCGGTAGCTGGACTCTTGGAATGAGACGATGGCATTAACCAAAGAGCGTACAGAATCGGCCTTGATGGTAGTGCCATAGCCGGCCCTCAGACCAACTTCAAGCTGCTTGCTACCCTGTGTCGCGATATTGCTTAGGCCATCATTGATACCCGCTTTCATCGCCTCCAGCGTTTCGGTGCTTTCGGCCAACCCCTGTAGCGACGTCATGGAGGCTGACAGGGCGGTAAAGACAATTTCGTTAGTGCTGAAGAAGGTGACACTTTGGCGGTAGACCCGCTCTTTAATGGCGTTAGTCTGTTGCAAACGAGCAAAAACGGCTTCGGCAGCGTTGTAGGCGATCATTAGATTATCCGCCAGGTCTTTGACAATCTGATAACGTTCGTCTTCTTTCTGCATGGCCCTCAATGCTTCATCACGTGTCAGCTCCAACTGGGCTCGGGTGATGTTGTCATCACTCTGCGATTGCTCAGTGGCAGTTTGTGCCGTCTGCAATAACTGGCGGCTTTGTTGTAAATTATCCTGCGCTGCGGTCAGTAAAGTTTGAGCATCGACATAGGCCTGTTTCAGACCAAATCGAAAATCCTGATAGGCTTCCAAAATGGCTTTTTCACGGCTGATTTGTTCTTCTGACGCTCTGGCCACTTCTAAATAGGTCTGTTTGATATCGTTGAAACGGTCGGGGATAGATCCGCGGCGCAGAGTCATCCAACCCGATTTCATACGTTCAATAACGTCAAGCTTGCCGTCCTCCAGCCAACCGACCATCTGAGTGGCATCTTTACGGATTGAATCAAATGCAGAGACGACTTTTGCCTGCCGATTGGCTACGTCCATGTTGCTGATGTTATCGCGCACCACGGCGTTAAAAGCGCTTTGCTGCTGTAGAGTACGGCCAATGGCGATCACGCGGTTATTGTCCAGATCGGCGACTGCATCCAGTAAGGACAGGATCGGGGAATCAGTTTCAGGCGAAAGGATAATCCCCAGTTTTTGCAACTTCTGAATGGCTTTGGTGGTGTACGAAGCCAGCGCGTTATTCATGATTAATTCCTTATCGGGACATATCCTGCCATTGAAAGTAAACGCATTATAGCGCCAGCCGGGGCATCTGTAATTACTGGTCCCGTCGTCAGATGCTTTGCCGATACTCGCTGTAGATTTCAAACAATCAGAAAACAAAAAATCCACGCCTTGGCGTGGATTTTAGAGTTTGGAGCAGAAGGCGAGGTTTAGACGTTAAACAAGAAGTTCATCACGTCGCCGTCTTTGACGATGTAGTCTTTACCTTCTGAACGCATTTTGCCGGCTTCTTTAGCGCCTTGCTCACCCTTGTAGGTGATAAAGTCGTCAAAAGCGATGGTTTGTGCGCGGATAAAGCCTTTCTCGAAGTCGGTGTGGATCTTGCCGGCGGCCTGTGGGGCGGTCGCGCCAACCGGGATGGTCCAGGCGCGCACTTCTTTAACGCCAGCAGTGAAGTAGGTCTGCAGGTTCAGCAACTCGTAACCGGCGCGGATCACGCGGTTCAGGCCCGGCTCTTCCAGACCCAGTTCAGCCATAAACTCGGCGCGGTCTTCGTCTTCCAGTTCGGCGATATCGGATTCAACCGCAGCACACACGGCAACCACTACCGAGCCTTCGGTCGCAGCGATTTCACGCACTTTGTCCAGGTATGGGTTGTTCTCATAGCCGTCTTCGTTGACGTTGGCGATGTACATGGTTGGCTTCAGCGTCAGGAAGCTCAGGTAGCGGATCGCTGCACGGTCTTCATCAGTCAGATCCAGCGCACGCAGCATGCCGGCGTTTTCCAACTGCGGCAGGCATTTTTCCAGTGCGGCCAGTTCGGCTTTTGCGTCTTTGTCGCCGCCTTTGGCTTTCTTCTGTACGCGGTGGATTGCGCGTTCGCAGGTGTCCAGATCCGACAGGGCCAGCTCGGTATTGATGACGTCGATGTCGTCAGCCGGGTCAACCTTGTTGTTCACGTGGATGATGTTGTCGTTTTCGAAGCAGCGCACCACGTGGCCGATAGCTTCGGTTTCACGGATGTTGGTCAGGAACTGGTTGCCCAGGCCTTCGCCTTTGGACGCGCCTTTCACCAGGCCGGCGATGTCGACGAATTCCATGGTGGTTGGCAGGATGCGCTGAGGTTTAACGATCTCGGCCAACTGGTCCAGACGCGAATCGGGCATCGGCACCACACCGGTATTAGGTTCAATGGTGCAGAACGGGAAGTTGGCTGCTTCGATACCCGCTTTGGTCAACGCGTTGAACAGGGTGGATTTGCCTACGTTAGGCAAGCCGACGATACCGCATTTGAATCCCATGTTGTTATCACCTTAAATATCTTAACTATCAGCCGGTTAGGTTTAACCCACTGCATAAAGGACGAAATAATGGCGCCATTATACACGTAATGGCCGTTTTTCTCGATCTGGCTGTGTGCTGGGGGGCAAATGCGCTGGGAATGCCGGTTTTTGATTGAGATTTGGATCACATTTACACATACTGACACTTCTGATTAACCTACAGGAAACGCGCCGGATGCACTTCTTGCCCAGTCCACCCTGAGTTGCCCCCCTCCTGAGGTTCGCCGCGCCATGCGGTTCCGGTTCCCGTGCTGCGGGAATGTGTTTTATCTGTCAGAAGTGAATAATCCATGTTTAACCTGAACAACTTCAGGCTGTCGGCCGTCAAGAACGAGGTGCTGGCGGGCTTTGTGGTGGCGGTCTCCATGATCCCCGAAGCGGTCGGCTTTTCGCTGGTCGCCGGACTTTCCCCGATCGTCGGGCTGCATACCGCCTTTATTATCGGCCTGGTAACCGCACTGTTTGGCGGCAAACCGGGTATGGTGTCGGGCGCGGCCGGTTCGATCGTGGTGGTGCTGATGAGCCTGGCGGCGCAGCACGGTATGGGATACGTACTGTGGGCAACGATTTTCGCCGGGGTGATCCAAATCCTGATCGGCGTTTTCCGGCTGGGCAAGTTTATTCGTCTGGTACCGTTGCCAGCCATTCACGGTTTCGTCAACGGCCTGGCTATTGTCATTATGCTGGCGCAATTGCATATGATTGCCGGGCAGGGGCTGCTGATGTACGCACTGGTGGCGTTGGCGATCCTGGTGGTAGTGCTGTTCCCACGGTTGACCCGGGTGATCCCGGCTTCGTTAGCGGCATTGATTGTGGTTTCCGCCCTGGCGATTGGCTTTAACCTGCATACCTTGCGGGTCGGCGATTTGGCGGATATCTCCGGCGCTTTGCCGCATTTCAGCCTGCCGATGGCGCCGTTCAATCTGGAAATGCTGAAAGTAGTACTGCCGTATGCCCTGGTGATTGCTCTGGTGGGGCTGATTGAATCGCTGCTGACCATGACGGTGCTCGACGAAATGGGCGGTAAGAAGGGTAACGGTAACCGCGAGAGCATCGCTCAGGGCGCGGGCAACACTATTTGCGGTCTGTTTGGCTGTTTTGCCGGTTGCGCGATGATTGGTCAGTCGATCATCAACTTCACTTCGGGCGGGCGCGGGCGTATTTCTGGCGTTGTCGGTGCGATACTGCTGATCCTGTTTGTGGTCAGTCTGTCGGGCTATATCGGCCTGCTGCCGGTAGCGGCACTGGCTGGGGTGATGCTGGTGGTGTGTTACAACACCTTTGAATGGAGTTCGCTGCGCCGCTTACGTCGGATGCCGAAGGCGGATGCGCTGGTGATGCTGCTGGTCACCCTGATCACTATCTTTACCGATCTGGCGATGGCGGTGATCAGCGGGGTGATTATCTCGGCGCTGGTGTTTGCCTGGCAGCAGGCGCGTATTCGTGTGCGTCAGCATCGGGTGGAGGGCGAAGTTGCGGTGTACCAACTGGACGGTCCGCTGTTCTTTGGTTCCACCGCGGCCTTTGCCGAACTGTTCGAACCGAAAAACGATCCGCAAAACGTGGTGCTGGATTTCGCCGGTACCCGGGTGATGGATTCCAGTGGGGTAGAAGCGATTGATAAGCTGACGGCGCGCTATCTGGCGGCAGGGAAAACCATTCGGTTGCGCCACCTGAGCGGCGACTGCGTGCGTTTGTTAAAGCAGGCCGGCCCGTTTTGCAGCCATGAACTGGACGATCCGCAATATTACGTGGCGGAAGAAGGCTATCAGACCGACGATGCCAACGTCGGTGAGGAAACCTTCAAGCTGCGAACGTGACTGCTCCCCGCCGTAAACGGCGAGGCTTCCCACTTCTCAGGCCGCAACCGTCGATATGACGGATTTATGCTGGCCTCCATGGGCAGAAACGACGAGTCCCGCCGCCTGTAATTCCGTTATGCCCTTGCGCTGGATGTTGATGGCTGCGTTAATATCGCGGTCATGTTCAACACCACAGGCCGGGCATGGCCAGATACGTTTATTCAGCGGCATTTCCGCCATTTTATAACCGCAACAATGACAGGTTTTAGAGCTGGCAAACCATTGATCAATTTTCACCAGGTGTTTGCCGGCCTGTTCTGCTTTGTATTCCAGTTTCATCACGAACCCAGACCACGACGCATCAGCAATGTGCCGCGCCAGCCGGTGATTTTTCATCATGTTTGCTGCTTTCAGTGTCTCAACAATGACCGCTTGGTTTTCGTCAACCAGTGTACGAGACAATTTATGCTGGAAGTCAGCGCGGGCATTCGCCACATGCTCGTGACATTTCGCCAACCGTAAGCGCGCTTTTGCCCGGTTTACACTACCTTTTATCTTTCGTGACAGCGCTTTTTGTTTACGCCGCAGATTACGGCTGGCGCGTACCAGAGGCCGTGGGTTGGCTATTTTTTTGCCGTTCGACTGGATCAGGTAATGGGTCAGACCCAAATCACAACCGGTTACGTGGGTTATCAGTGCGGGTTTGGCTGGCGCGGCCAGCCCATCGTCACAGAGTATTGAAGCGTAATATTTTCCTGACGCACCACGACTGACGGTGATACTGGACACTTTACCGATAATATCGCGATGAATAACCGCTTTCATCGGTGTCATTTTTGGCAACTGGATCGCGTCGGTTAATACTTTGCCGTTGGGGTGATAGCTGGATTGTTTGCCCTGCTTGTGCTTAAAGGTGGGGAAGCGAGCACGTTGCCTGAAAAAGTGTCCAAAAGCGGTATCAAGATTAATCACCGCCTGCTGCAACGCCAGTGAATCATAGTCTTTCAGCCAATGGTAACGACGGGATCTTTTTCCTACCGCCAGTAACGGTTTCAGGTCACGCTTAATACTGACCGATACGCCGTGTCTCTGGTACCTATGACGGCTGATATGCAGAGCTTTGTTGTACGCAAAACGCACCGCGCCGAACTGAGCATTCAAGAATGCCTCCTGTTCGGTCGTCGGGTACAGGCGTACTTTAGTGGCTCTTTTCATCATGGACGCTCACCGATAATCAGCTTGTACTGTATGACCTTAGGAAGCCTTTGACCAGAAAATGTGCATCACTATAAGTTGACCGGTTATCTTCGCCGTTGCCATTGGGGCAGCAAATGAGTTGTCCATTTTTGTCGCGCTCTTATTTCACTTGTAGGGCTGGCGATGCTGTAATCGAAACACTGAAAACCTACGTACCCCCGCAGAAAACACCTGATTAGCTCCCCTTATATCCCCGCCCGAGGGGCGAGGGTTTTCGGGGCAAATGCTAAGCGGGTCAGCAGCGGGCGTAATGCCCGCTGCAAGCGCTGTCAGGACTGCGCCTTAAAGCTGTGCAGGCGGCGAACGGTTTTTTCCAAACCGTCAGTCAGCAAGACTTCTGTGCAACGCGCGGCTTCATCGATCGCTTCATCAATCATTTTTTGCTCGCTGGCCGGTGGCTTGCCGAGCACGAAACCCACCACCTTGTTTTTATCGCCCGGATGGCCAATGCCAATGCGCAAGCGATAGAAGTTCGGGTTATTGCCGAACTTGTTCTGAATATCTTTCAGCCCGTTATGCCCGCCGTTGCCGCCACCCAGTTTGATTTTTGCAACACCGGGTGGAATATCCAGCTCGTCATGCGCCACCAGAATTTCGTCCGGCTCAATACGGTAGAAGTTGGCCATGGCCAGCACGGCTTTGCCACTGAGGTTCATAAAGGTGGTGGGCACCAGCAGCCGCACGTCATGACCGGCCAAATTCAGTCGGGCGGTGTAGCCGTAGAATTTGCTCTCTTCCTTCAACTGCTGGTTATGGCGCTGGGCCAATAAATCGACGTACCAGGCGCCGGCGTTGTGTCGCGTCTGGGCATATTCAGCACCCGGATTCGCCAGGCCGACTATCAATTTAATACTGCTCACGGGGAGATTCGCTATGATCGAGATAATGGAAAGGGCATTAGTCTACCTGCCTGCGCCGCGAATGACAAAATCCTGATGTGGTGCGTGGTGTTAGTGGGGGGATATCTTCAGCCTGGCGAGTAATTCATTAGCGGAATCATTCAATTTGTTAACTAATTACTTGCTTAAAGTAAAGTTTTGTCATGCTTTCTTTACCATTTGTGATCGCCTACGCAATCACCTTGTCGAGCCAGGGGCTATACTTAACTTATCAAAGTGGGTTAACCATTTACTGAGTTATCCCGGTTGGCCAATGGCACTATGGAGGTGGCATATGAAACGTAGAAACGTGAACAAAATGGGTAACTTTTTTATGGGGCTGGGGCTGGTGGTGATGATCGTCGGCGTGGGATACAACATTCTTGCTGAAGTATCACAGTTTAATTTGCCACAGTTTTTCGCCCATGGCGCAATCATGAGTATCTTCGTGGGCGCGTTGTTATGGCTGGTCGGTGCGCGTATCGGCGGGCGTGAGCAGGTGGCGGATCGTTACTGGTGGATAAAACATTTTGATAAACGCTGCCGTAACGATAACCATCGTTCGTCACATTGATTAAAAAAACAAAAGGGAATCGGCGTTACGGCAAGGGAGAACTGCCGCGTATTTAGGTCTAAGGTTATGTTCGACTACCCGTAGAAAACCCGTTGCTGCTGATGCACCAACGGGTTTTTCTTTTTTCTGCTGGCGGGAAATCAATCGATCGATCCGGTACGGCAGGGCACCGCACCGAAAAGAAGTCTGATTAATGCTCGAACATCGCAGAAATTGACTCTTCATTGCTGATACGACGGATGGCTTCAGCCAACATGCCGGACAGCGTCAGAGTACGTACGTTTTTCAGTGCCTTGATTTCTGCAGACAACGGAATGGTGTCGCAGACAATCACTTCATCAATCACCGAGTTCCTGATGTTTTCCACAGCGTTACCGGAGAAGATCGGGTGTGTCGCGTAGGCAAATACGCGCTTGGCACCACGTTCTTTCAACGCTTCAGCGGCTTTACACAAGGTACCACCGGTGTCGATCATGTCGTCAACCAGCACGCAGTCACGGCCTGCCACGTCACCAATGATGTGCATCACCTGAGAAACGTTCGCACGTGGGCGGCGTTTGTCGATGATAGCCATATCGGTATCGTTCAGCAGTTTGGCGATAGCGCGGGCGCGCACTACGCCGCCGATGTCCGGGGAAACCACGATTGGGTTCACCAGATTCTGTTGCAGCATGTCTTCGAGCAGGATCGGGCTACCGAACACGTTATCTACCGGAACATCGAAGAAGCCTTGGATCTGTTCAGCGTGCAGATCTACCGTTAAAACGCGGTCAACCCCTACACTGGAGAGGAAGTCGGCGACAACTTTGGCGGTGATTGGCACACGAGCAGAACGCACGCGGCGATCCTGGCGGGCATAGCCGAAGTAAGGGATAACAGCAGTAATACGACCTGCGGAGGCGCGACGCAGGGCATCTACCATAACAACCAGTTCCATCAGGTTGTCGTTGGTAGGGGCACAGGTGGACTGGATGATGAAAATATCACCGCCGCGTACATTTTCGTTGATTTGCACGCTCACTTCGCCGTCGCTAAAACGACCTACTGCGGCGTCACCAAGGCTGGTGTACAAACGGTTGGCAATACGTTGTGCTAGTTCCGGGGTGGCGTTACCAGCAAAAAGCTTCATATCAGGCACGAGAAGAACCTCAGGCATGCGTCCAGAGAAGATATTGTCATTCGGCCTCCGCCAAGGGGCAGTTAGCGATGCCGACGCAATATCATACGGGTGTGTAAAAAAAATTTGAAACCGCAGCGGCGCAGGGATTACAGGGCCAGGTGTGAACGACTCTGCGCAGCGAAACGAGAACTACGGTTCAATCTGCCCGGAACGAATGCGATGTAGGGGAGAGACGTTAACGCCACGCGCTACAAAACCACATATCCACTCCGGGGCTTGATTTAACACCTGACGGGCGGCGGTTTCTGTGTCGAATTCAGCAAACACACAAGCACCTGTGCCAGTCAGGCGTGACGGCGCGTATTCTAACAGCCAAGAAACAAGCTGTTCAACCTCGCGAAAACGTTTTCTTGCTATTGGTTCGCAATCATTTGCGTAAGTTGCCTGTAACAGCACATTTAACGGGCGAACCGGGGTGTCTCTTTTTAATTCTGCATCGCCAAAAATGACCGGGGTAGGGATGCTGACCCCTGGATGGGCCACCAAATACCACTTTTCCTGTGGATTGGCCGGTTGCAAACGCTCACCGATCCCTTCAGCAAAGGCCGCATGCCCAAGGACGAACACCGGCACGTCAGCACCGAGGACCAGCCCCAGTTCCGCCAGTTGTTGGTCGCTCAAGCCACAGCGCCACAGTTCATTTAGCGCCACTAATACCGTGGCGGCGTTGGAAGACCCGCCACCCAGTCCGCCCCCCATCGGCAGACGTTTATCGATGCTGATGTCGGCACCGCGTGGGGCGGTGTTTAGCCCGTGACGATCGCAATGCTGTTGCAGCAGACGGGCGGCACGGACGATCAGGTTTTGCTCATCCGGCACCCCGGCCACCGGGGTCAGCAGATGGATACGGTCATCCTGCCGCGCGTCGATGGTCAGGGTGTCGCCGTAATCCAGAAACTGGAACAGCGTTTGCAGCAGGTGGTAGCCATCTTCGCGTTGGCCGGTAATGTACAAAAACAGATTGAGTTTAGCTGGCGATGGCCACTGACGGATCATTTAAGCGTCCAATTGTCCATTTTCAGTTTGATGCGCTGGTCACCCTGTTTCAGCTCCAGGCGGCTTGGCAGCTGTGGCTTGAGGCTGTTGTCGTAGTCCTGGTAGTCGACGGTCCAGGTCTGGCTACCTTGTTGGTAGGTCAGCGAGTTCAGGCGATATTGGTCATCGAGCTTGAAGTCGTTGGCCTCACCCGGCAGGCCGAGCATCCACTGGCGCAGGTTATCCAGCGGGATCGCCATGCCGGTCAGCTTGCGGATCATTTCTTCGGCGTTATCACTGACATAGCGTTTGCCCTGATTGTCCGTCAACTGCACCACGTTTTTCTGTACGTTGAGGTCAAGCTCGGTGCTGCCAAGCGGGTTGGTCAGCAGCAGGCGGTAACGATCCGGCGAATATTGTTGCCAGAAGAAGCGTGCGTAGACTTTTTTCTGGTCTGACAGGTAGGCGAAAGAGCCCCGGGTTTGATATTGGTCAAGCTGTTGCACCGCTTGCTCGTGGGCACGCCACTGTGGCGACGTCGGGCTGGTGGCCGGGCCGCTGGGTTTGGTGGTGGTACAGGCGGCCAGTACCAGACTGGCCAATGGGATCAGGCGTAGCAAACTAACTTTGCGGATTGGCATAACTTTCTCTTGTCCTTTTGTCCTTGCGGGCACGCACAGCGAGACCTGGGTATCTGCATTTACGCTAGCGGGGCAGCGCCGGTACGTCAATTTTTTGCTGCATCGTGTTGAATATTCCCGGCTTTGTTACCGTTATTGGGCGCGGGATTATGCGTTATCTTTGCTGATAAGATTAACACAATCGCACCGCCGTGCTGCTCTGGGCGCAAGAATATCTCTGGGGTGGGGCGTTACTGCCGTTAGTGTTTGGTTGATGTAGGGGGCGGTATACTGCAAGGGTCTATCCCGGGGGAGAACAGAAGGTTATGAAACTTGCCGTCCGAATCATTATTTCGCTGTTGTGCCTTGCGGGCTCGGCATTTTTCTATCTGCAGGCCAAACATGTTTTTTGCCAACAGGTCTCTTTCCTGCTGGATCCTACCTATCGCTGCGGCACTTTGGGCTGGTAAGCGCCGAATATTTGATCGTTACCGCTCTTCAGGTCGCCCCGTTTTACTGAATACTGTGCGGAATATCGCATACTGCACTAAAATTCAGTATGTTATGTCGTCAAATTATTACTTATCTTGTTGTATTTATAACTAATCACTCATTGATGCTGTCTATTTCAGCGATTGGACGGAAGATGCGGTTGTGCCTTTTATTGATCCCGCGCATCAAGTAGAATGCCGTTCAACGAGAACCCGTACCAAAAGAAGTATTACTCGAAGCAATGACCCTGCTGGCGTTAGGTATTAATCACAAAACCGCTCCGGTTTCTCTGCGTGAAAGGGTGACCTTCTCCCCAGAGTCTATCGAACAGGCGCTTACCAGCTTGCTCCAACAACCGTTGGTGCAGGGCGGTGTCGTGTTGTCTACTTGCAACCGCACCGAACTGTATCTTAGCGTGGAGCAACAGGAACATATTCACGAACAGCTGGTCACCTGGCTGTGTGAGTACCACCGCCTGCGCCCGGAAGAAGTGAGTAAAAGCCTGTACTGGCACCACGGTGATGAAGCTGTCAGCCACCTGATGCGCGTGGCCAGCGGGTTGGATTCGCTGGTGTTGGGCGAACCGCAAATCCTCGGGCAGGTGAAGAAAGCTTTTGCCGAATCCCAACGCGGGCAGTCACTGTCGGGTGAGCTCGAACGTCTGTTCCAAAAATCCTTCTCCGTCGCCAAACGCGTACGTACCGAAACCGAAATCGGTGCCAGTGCGGTGTCCGTGGCCTTTGCCGCCTGTACCCTGGCGCGCCAAATCTTCGAATCCCTTGCCGAACTGAACGTATTGTTGGTGGGCGCCGGTGAAACCATTGAGCTGGTGGCGCGTCATCTGCGCGAACACAAAGTGCGGCATATGATTATTGCCAACCGCACCCGCGAACGCGCTCAGCTGCTGGCGGACGAAGTTGGCGCAGAAGTGATTACCTTGCCGGAAATCGACGAACGCCTGGCGGACGCCGACATTATCATCAGTTCTACCGCCAGCCCGCTGCCGATCATCGGTAAAGGGATGGTGGAGCGAGCGCTGAAAGCGCGCCGCAACCAGCCAATGCTGTTGGTGGATATTGCCGTACCGCGCGATATCGAACCGGAAGTGGGCAAGCTGGCCAACGCCTATTTGTACAGCGTGGACGATCTGCACGCCATCATTCAAAGCAACCTGGCGCAGCGCAAAGCCGCGGCGGTGCAGGCTGAGTCGATTGTTCAGCAGGAAAGCATCAACTTTATGGCCTGGCTGCGCTCACAGGGCGCAGTAGAAACCATCCGCGACTACCGCTCGCAGGCCGATCAGATCCGTGCGGAAATGGAAGCCAAAGCCTTGGCTGCCATTGCGCAGGGCGCGGACGTGGAGCAGGTTATCCACGAGCTTGCCCACCGGCTGACCAACCGTCTTATTCATGCCCCTACCAAATCCCTCCAACAGGCCGCCGGCGATGGCGACGTGGAGCGGTTGCAAATATTACGCGACAGCCTCGGGCTGGATCAGCATTAGTTTTCTCTTTATTAACAGGGTTTAATACCACGCATGAAGCCTTCTATTGTTGCCAAACTGGAAGCGTTACAAGAGCGCCATGAAGAAGTGCAGGCGTTGCTCGGCGATGCCGGCGTTATTGCCGAGCAGGATCGGTTCCGCGCATTGTCGCGCGAATATGCACAGTTGACCGATGTCAGCCGCTGTTTCCTTGAATGGCGTAAGGTGCAAGACGATCTGGCCACGGCAGAAATGATGCTGGATGACCCGGAAATGCGCGAAATGGCGCAGGAAGAGCTGAAAGACGCCAAGGCGGCGACGGAAGAACTGGAGCAGCAATTACAAGTGCTGCTGTTGCCGAAAGATCCGGATGATGAGCGCGATTGCTTCCTGGAAGTGCGTGCCGGTACCGGCGGCGACGAAGCGGCGATCTTCGCCGGCGATTTGTTCCGTATGTACAGCCGTTATGCAGAAACGCGTCGCTGGCGCGTCGAGATCATGAGCGCCAACGAAGGCGAGCACGGCGGCTATAAAGAAGTGATTGCCAAGGTTTCTGGCGATGGCGTTTTCGGCCAATTGAAATTTGAATCTGGTGGTCACCGCGTACAACGCGTGCCGGAAACCGAGTCGCAGGGGCGTATTCATACCTCCGCCTGTACCGTGGCAGTGATGCCGGCGGTGCCGGAAGCCGAACTGCCGGAGATCAATGCCGGCGATCTGAAAATCGACACCTTCCGTTCCTCCGGTGCCGGTGGCCAGCACGTTAACACCACCGACTCGGCAATCCGTATTACCCACTTGCCGACCGGCATCGTGGTGGAGTGTCAGGACGAACGTTCACAGCACAAAAACAAAGCCAAGGCGATGTCGGTGTTGGGCGCGCGTATCCGTGCCGCCGAAATGGCCAAGCGCCAGCAGGCAGAGGCCTCAACCCGCCGCAACCTGTTGGGCACTGGCGACCGTTCCGATCGCAACCGCACCTATAACTTCCCGCAGGGGCGAGTGACTGATCACCGCATCAACCTGACGCTATACCGTCTGGACGAGGTGATGGAAGGCAAGCTGGACATGCTGATCCAACCGATTGTGCAGGAATACCAGGCCGACCAGCTCGCCGCGCTGTCCGCTGAGCCAGAGTAATGGACTATCAATGCTGGCTGAAGGCGGCAGTTGCCCGGTTGAGGCAGAGCGAAAGCGCCCGGCGTGATGCAGAAATCCTGCTGGGTTTTGTGACCGGCCGGGCCAGAACCTTCCTGATGGCGTTCGGCGAAACGTTGCTGACGCCGCAACAACAGGAACAGTTGGAAAGGCTGCTGGCTCGCCGCGAACGTGGCGAACCTGTGGCTTACCTGATCGGCGAACGTGAGTTTTGGTCGCTGCCGCTGTCGGTATCACCGGCGACCCTGATCCCGCGTCCGGACACCGAATGCCTGGTGGAACTGGCGCTGGAACGCTTGCCGTCATCCTCTTGCCACATCCTCGATCTCGGCACCGGCACCGGTGCGATTGCGCTGGCACTGGCCAGTGAACGCCCGGACTGCAAGGTCACCGGTGTTGATTTACAGCCTGAAGCGGTAGCACTGGCGCAGCATAATGCGCAGAAGCTGAAGATCGGCAACGCACAATTCCTTCAGGGCAGTTGGTTTGCGCCGCTGGCCGGCCAGACTTTCGCCCTGATCGCCAGTAATCCTCCCTACATTGACGCCGCCGATCCGCATCTGGCGCAGGGCGACGTACGTTTTGAACCCAGCAGCGCGCTGGTCGCGCAGCAGCATGGGTTGGCGGATTTGTCCGCTATCGTGCAGCAGGCACCGCACTATCTGGAGTCTCAGGGCTGGCTGCTGCTGGAACATGGCTGGCAGCAGGGTGAGAGCGTGCGCGCACTGCTGCAGGCCGCCGGTTTTATTTCGATCGCTACCCGCCGTGATTACGGAGATAACGATCGCGTGACGTTTGGCCAATGGCCGCAGCAGTAACTGAAAACCAACAATAACAAAGCACACAGCGAATAAATAAAAGGAAGCAATATGGCAGTCTACTCGGCGTTAAAACATCTGCATTTATTGACGGTCGCCATCAGTATTATCTTGTTTGTGCTGCGCTTTTTCTGGAAATGGCGTAATTCCGCCATGATGAACAAGCGCTGGGTGAAGATAACGCCGCACATAAATGATACGGTGTTGTTCGCCAGTGGTATTGCGTTGGTGGTGATGTTCAAGTTTTATCCGCTGCTGGGTATGGACTCGTGGCTGACCGAGAAGCTGTTTGGCGTTATTATCTATATCCTGCTTGGCTACGTCGCATTGGGCAAGAAGACCAAAAGTAAGAACCTGCGCACCCTGGCGTTTGTGCTGGCGTTGGGCTGTCTGTACCTGATAATTAAACTTGCCACGACGAAAATACCGTTTCTGATGGGATACTTATGAGTAGCATTGCTGATTTTGAATTTAACACCGCGCTGCTGAGCGCGGGCGTGATCCTGGTTTCGCAGTCCGTGCGGCGAGATTTCCCCACCGCCGAGGTCGAACGTAAGCTGCAACAGCTGGTCGACGACGCGCGTGCGGCGATGCCGAAGGATCTCAGCCAGGAACAGCAACTGGACGCACTCATTGAATTGTTCTTCAAAACCTGGGGTTTTGGCGGTGCCGGTGGCGTGTATCGCCTGTCCGACGCGATTTGGCTCGACAAGGTGCTGGAAGGGCGCCAGGGCACGCCGGTCTCGCTCGGCACCATTTTCCTGCACATCGCCGCGCATCTGGATTTACCGCTGCTGCCGGTGATTTTCCCCACCCAACTGATCCTGCGGGCAGACTGGCTGGATGAAGAGATGTGGCTGATCAACCCGTTGAACGGTGAAACGCTGAACGAGCATCAGCTGGAAGTGTGGATCAAGGGCAACCTGGGTCTGGGCGCCGAGTTGGAAGACGACGATCTCGATGAGTCAGAAAACGTCATGGTGGTGCGTAAGATGCTGGATACGCTGAAAGCTGCCCTGATGGAAGAAAAACAGATGGAAATGGCGTTGCGGGCCAGCGAAACGGTGCTGTGCTTCGATCCGGATGACCCGTATGAAATCCGCGACCGTGGGCTGATTTACGCCCAGTTGGAATGCAACCATATTGCCATTTCCGATCTCAATTATTTTGTCGAACAGTGTCCTGAAGATCCGGTCAGCGAAGTGATCAAAGTACAGATCCACTCGATTGAACCGAAACAGGTCACGCTGCATTAATTCATTTGATTTAACATCAACAAAGGCGAAAGCATGAAACAGAAAGTGGTTAGCATTGGTGACATCAACGTAGCGAACGATCTGCCGTTTGTGCTGTTTGGCGGTATGAACGTGCTGGAATCGCGCGATCTGGCGATGCGCATTTGCGAACACTACGTCACCGTGACGCAAAAACTGGGCATCCCTTACGTTTTTAAAGCCTCTTTTGATAAAGCCAACCGTTCTTCTATCCACTCGTACCGCGGACCGGGCCTGGAAGAGGGGATGAGGATCTTCGAAGAAATTAAAAAAACCTTTGGCGTGAAAACCATCACCGACGTGCATGAAGCCTCACAGGCGCAGCCGGTGTCCGAAGTGGTTGACGTGATCCAGCTGCCAGCGTTCCTGGCTCGCCAGACCGATCTGGTGGAAGCGATGGCGAAAACCGGTGCGGTAATTAACGTCAAGAAACCGCAGTTCGTCAGCCCTGGCCAAATGGGCAATATCGTCGACAAGTTCAAGGAAGGCGGAAACGACAAGGTGATCCTGTGCGATCGCGGCAGCAACTTTGGTTACGATAACCTGGTCGTCGACATGCTCGGTATCAACGTGATGAAGAATGCTACTGGTGGCCATCCGGTGATCTTCGATGTGACCCATGCCCTGCAAACCCGTGACCCGTTTGGTGCTGCATCCGGCGGTCGTCGTGCGCAGGTTGCCGAACTGGCGCGTGCCGGTATGGCGGTAGGTCTGGCGGGGCTGTTTATCGAAGCACACCCAGAGCCGAACAGCGCCAAGTGTGATGGCCCGTCCGCATTGCCGCTGGACAAGCTGGAGCCGTTCCTGGTGCAGATGAAAGCCATCGACGATCTGGTGAAGAGCTTCCCAGAGCTGGATACCAGCAACTAAGTGCGATAAGTAAACTCTCAGACGGTTGATAAGGCCTGTTATTAGGGAGAGCGTGCCGATGGGGTCGTAGCAACTTTAGTTGCCGACCAATTTGCCGGGAGCAAATTGGAACGACTTTGTCGGCCTGTAGGGTGGGACACACGGACGTGTCCCATAATGGCCCCACGGTGCGCTAGGCCCGAGTATCTCGGGCTTAAAGACGATTTGATGAATATATTAAAGCCCGACTTGTCGGGCTTTTGGTTTTTCAGGTGTTTAGCGCTGTCAGCGCCTCGGGGAGCGTTGCGTAGAAATGCAGTTTCCCCTCAATCGGTTGTACCCGTGCCCGCGCTAGCGTTTTCAACGGCTGGAACGGCATATCGGTGATCACCAGTTGCTTGCCCGGGAGCAGGGCTTCGATAAAGCGCTGCAGGGCATCCAGCCCCCCGGCGTCCAGCACCGGTACCGCATCCCACTGCAAGACAATCACGTCATAACTTTCACTGCGCACCAGTAGCTCATTAAAAATGCGCTCGGCGGCGGCGAAGAATAACGGACCATTCACCCGCAGTACCAGACGGCCGTTTTCGGCGCTCAGCTCACTCAGGCGCGTCATGCGTGCAATGCGGCGCATAAACAGCAACGAAGCCAGCACGATGCCCACGGTAATGGCGATCACCATGTCGAACAGCACCGTCAGCGACAGGCACAGCAGCATCACCAGAATGTCGTCTTTCGGTGCCCGTCGCAGCAGGTAGACCACCTTGTGGGCTTCACTCATGTTCCAGGCGACCATCAGCAGCAGCGACGCCATTGCCGCCAGCGGCAGCCAGGACAGCCACGGCGCCAGCACCAGCAGCGCCAACAGCACCAGCAACGCATGGATAATGGCGGATACCGGCGAAGTAGCCCCGGCGCGCACGTTAGCCGCAGAACGCGCAATGGCGGCGGTGGCGGTAATGCCACCAAAGAACGGAGCGATGATATTGCCCGCGCCCTGGCCGATAAGCTCGGTATTGGAGTTGTGCTTCTTGCCGGTCATGCCATCCAGCACCACGGCACACAGCAGGGATTCAATCGCACCCAGCATGGCCATGGAGAACGCCGCCGGCAGCAGGGCGGAAATCGTCTGCCAACTCAGAACCATCGGCTTGCCGTCACCGGCCGGCAGATCCCACGGCAGCATCAACTGCGGCAGAATGGGCGGGATGCCATGGCCCTGAGTGCCGTCGGCCAGCAGGTAACTGAAGCGAGAGCCGATGGTGGCCACCGGGTGGTCAAACATCGCCAGAATGCCCATCACCGCGGTGCCTGCCAGCAATGCGGGTAAATGACCTGGCACCCGCAGGCCAAGCTTCGGCCAGAATATCAGGATCAACAGGGTCACCGCGCCGATCAGCGTATCGCCGATGTCCAACGTAGGCAGCGCCTGCAGCAGGGCGTAGACCTTACCTACATAGTGTTCCGGCACTTCCGCCATTTGCAGACCGAAGAAATCCTTCACCTGCATGGTGGCGATGGTAATGGCAATACCGGAGGTGAAGCCCAGCGTCACCGACAGGGGAATATATTCAATCAACCGGCCGAAGCGAGCCAGCCCCATGAGCACCAAAAACAGCCCGGAAAGCAGAGTCGCAATCAGCAGGCCAGACAGGCCAAACTGCTGCGAAACCGGATAGAGGATCACCACAAAGGCGGCGGTGGGTCCGGAAACGCTGTAGCGTGAGCCGCCGCTAATGGCGATGACAATCCCGGCGACTGCCGACGTGTACAAGCCATATTGAGGCGGGACGCCGCTGGCAATCGCCAGTGCCATTGCCAGGGGGATAGCGATAATACCGACGGTGACGCCGGCGATGGCGTCTTTTAGCAGGCGTTGCAGGGAATAAGGATCTCGCCAACAGGCGTCAATCAATGCGCTGAACGGCCGAATGCCGTTAATTTCATGCGTTTTCATCTAAGGTGTAAACCAAGTCTATAAAAGAGAACGGAATGGCGGGCCGGAGGCGGTCCGTCTCGAATAGCTGATAGACACCATACGCCTGTTGCGACGGTGATTCCTAGATATACATCAATGCGCTGCGGAAAATCAGAATCAGGCTCTTTCAAAAAGGCAGTAAATTCCAGGGGGTAGGCTGGCCGCGGCTCTGGCGGCCAGCCCGGATAGAATAGAGGGGCTTTTGCTGCTTAATGTACCGCTGGCAGGGATAAGCCGAGAAAACGGGCGAGGGTGCCAACCAGCAGATTATGGTCTTCCAGCTGTGGCGAGCCGGAAATACTGATGGTGCCGATGCAGCCAAGCCCGGTCAAATTAACCGGGAAGGCACCGCCGTGCGCTGAGTAGTCGCGTATGCTCAGGCCATAGCGTTCTTCCAGCGTCGATTGCCGCTGTTGCAGACGCAGGCCGATAGCGTAAGAACTCTTGTGGAAGTGATTCACCACGTTGCGTTTACGTCGCACCCAGTCGGCAATATCGGGCGTGGTACCGGGCATGGCGTAATAAAACAGCGTTTGCCCCGCAAGCTGGATCTCGATGGCGATCGACAGATGGCGCTGCTCTGCGGCGGATTTCAAGGCCACGCCCAGCTCCCAGGCGGTGTTATGGTCAAAATGACTGAAGGTCAACGCCGTTTCCTGTTTGGACAGCGCGTGCAAATCATCATCGATATTCATGCTTGTTCCTCCTCTCTAGGTGGCTAACAGACTATCCTGAACCGCTGAAGTGGGATAGATACCTTGGAAATAACATAGAACTGCTAATCTATTATTAAACTGGGTAATATATGCCATGCCGAAATGGATGAGACAGGGAGCCGTTCTCAAATTCGTGACTAACTAGCCTGTCGACTCCCTGGAGCCTGCCAAATATTTATGACTTACGTTGCTTCCATTCCTGCCCTGTATAGCGACGCGTGCATTACCTACGCCACCCTGTCGGTCAGTTATTTTGCCCTCAGCAAAAACTCGCCCTTTTCCTATCAGTCGGAGCGCTGGAAACGGTTGCTTTTTGGCCTGATGGCCGGGCTGGCGGTGTTGCTTTTGAACCAGAACCAACTGGAGTTGATCGGCAACGTGCATTACAGCTTTGCCATGATCCCGATGATATTGGTCACCTTCTATGGCGGCGCGATCAGCGGACTGGCGTGTTATCTGATGTTGTTGGCGTTGAGCGGTGGGTTTACCGTCGATAACCTGTTTATCGGTTCGATCATCATTCCCCTGCTGCTGTCGCGGGTCTGGCTGAGAAAGTCGAACCGGGTGTTTTATCTGACTATCGGCTTGATTGCGCTATACCGCATCACGGTGGTCTGGTACCTGGTTGATATGCGGACGCTGTGGCTGGATGTGTTGCTGTATCAGGCTATCTCGGCCCTGTGCCTGGCCATTTGCTATCATGCGCTCAATTTCAAAGAGCGGCATATCCGCGCCTATTTCTCGATGCGCGATAAAGCCACCATTGACAGCCTGACCCACATCAGTAACCGCGCCAGCGTTGACAACCGGTTGATGGCGCAATACGCAGAACGGCGCCCTTGTGGGCTGATGATCCTCGATCTGGATAATTTTAAGCGTATCAACGACACCTACGGTCATTTGGCCGGGGACCTGCTGTTGACTCAGGTCGGCCAGCTGTTGAAAAACAGCGTGCGCAGCGAAGATTTTGTCGGTCGCTATGGGGGAGAGGAGTTTATGGTGATTACCGCCAGCTATGATCCGGCGGTGATTGGTGGGGTGGCGGAACGGATCCGTCACAGCATAGAGGCAAGGGTATTTTCGCTGGATGCGGGCCGCGAGACGCGGATCACCATTTCTATCGGTGCGTCACTGTATCTACCCGGTATGGCGATAGATAAAGCGATAGAGGTGACGGACGAAGCGCTGTATGACGCCAAACGTCGGGGGAAAAATCAGGTGGTCTGTAGCCGGTTGATGCAGTACTCACCGCTCGGTGAAGGCTTTCGGCATCGATAGACCCCTCCTGACGAACTCAGGAGGGGTCATGGATCAGGCGGCCAGCGTATGCTCGCGGAATGCGCTCAGCAGTTCCTCGGTAAACTTCAGGCGTTTCTGGCGATCGGTCAGATCCAGCATAAATTTCAGCTTGCTCGGCCCATCCAGGCGATAGACCTGCGGATTGCTTTGCAATAGCCCAATCAAATAGCCTGGGTCGACCTTGTTTTTCTCGCCAAACTCAATAAACCCGCCGCGTTCATTGCCCTCGATGCGCTTGATCCCAAGCAGTTGGGCATGCTGACGCAGCGCCGCGCTTTGCAGCAGGTTACGCGCCGCATCCGGCAGCAGGCCGAAGCGGTCAATCAGTTCCACCTTCAGTTCTTCCAACTCACCATCATTTTTCGCGCTGGCGATGCGCTTATAGAACGACAGCCGGGTGTTAACGTCCGGAATATAATCATCCGGCAGCAGGGCCGGCATACGCAGCTCCACTTCGGTCTGGTTACTGGTGAGATCTTCCAGCGACGGCTCGCGCCCGTGTTTCAATGCATCCACCGCGCTTTCCAGCAGTTCCATATACAGTGAGAAGCCGACGGTCGTCATCTGGCCGCTCTGGTCTTCACCGAGCAGCTCGCCCGCGCCGCGGATCTCCAGATCGTGAGTGGCCAAGGCAAAGCCGGCACCCAGGTCTTCCAGTGATGCGATGGCCTCCAGCCGTTTATGGGCGTCGGTGCTCATGGCTTTCGGGTTCGGTGTCAGCAGATAGGCATAGGCCTGATGGTGCGAACGTCCGACGCGGCCACGTAGCTGGTGAAGCTGGGCCAGCCCGAAGCGATCGGCACGCTCAATGATAATGGTATTGGCGCTGGGAATGTCGATGCCGGTTTCGATAATGGTGGTGCAGACCAGCACGTTAAAACGCTGGTGGTGGAAATCGTTCATCACCCGTTCCAGGTCGCGTTCACGCATCTGGCCGTGGCCGATGGCAATACGCGCTTCCGGCACCAGCTCTGCCAGTTTTGCTGCGGCTTTTTCAATATTTTCCACGTCATTGTACAGGTAGTAAACCTGGCCGCCGCGCAGCACTTCACGCAGGATAGCTTCACGTACCACCAGGCTGTCGTACTCGCGTACGAAGGTTTTTACCGCCAGACGACGAGCCGGCGGCGTGGCGATAATCGACAGGTCACGCATGCCACTCATGGCCATATTCAACGTACGTGGGATAGGCGTAGCGGTCAGCGTCAGGATATCCACATCGGCGCGCATTGCCTTGATGCGTTCTTTGTGGCGTACGCCGAATCGGTGTTCTTCATCGACGATCAGCAGCCCCAGATCTTTCCAGCGCAGATCGCTCTGCAGCAGTTTGTGGGTGCCGATGATGATGTCCACTTTGCCTTCAACGGCATCGTCCATCACCTGTTGCTGCTCCTTGGCACTGCGGAAGCGCGACATCATCTCAATGCGGATCGGCCAGGTGGCAAAGCGATCGCGGAAGTTGTCGAAATGCTGCTGTGCCAGCAGGGTGGTGGGCACCAATACCGCAACCTGTTTGCCGTTTTCCACCGCCAGGAAGGCGGCGCGCATCGCCACTTCGGTTTTGCCGAAGCCGACGTCACCGCATACCAGACGGTCCATGGCCAGTGGCTGGCACATGTCGCTCAGCACGGCGTTGATCGCCTGCTCCTGGTCCGGGGTGGTTTCAAACGGGAAGGCCTGGCAGAACAGTTGATACTGTTCGCGGTTATGTTTAAAGGCGAAACCGGTTTTGGCAGCGCGCTGGGCATAGATATCCAGCAATTCTGCCGCCACGTCCCGTACCCGCTCGGCGGCTTTTTGCCGTGCGCGCGACCAGGCATCACCGCCCAGTTTGTGCAACGGCGCGTTATCGTCAGCGCCCCCGGCATAGCGGCTGATCAGATGCAGTGATGAGACCGGGACGTAAAGTTTGTCTTCACCGGCATAGGACAGGATCAGATATTCGGCCTTGATACCACCGGCTTCCAGCGTGGTCAGGCCGACGTAACGCCCAACGCCGTGTTCCAGATGCACCACCGGCTGGCCTGGGTGCAGCTCAGCCAGGTTGCGGATCAGAACATCGGTATTAATGGTGCGGCGGTTGTCCTGCCGACGACGGCTGACGCGTTCACCGAGCAGATCGCTTTCGCAGATCAAGGCCCGGTTGCGCATGCCGTCGAGGAAACCGCGTTCGGAGGCACCGACCATCATGTAGCGGCCCGCCGCCTCGGCCTGATCGAGATGCTGGATCAGCGAAGGGCGGAGCTTGATACGGCCGAGCAGGTCCTGCAGCGTTTCGCGGCGACCTTCACTTTCGACCGAGAAAATAACGCTGCCGTCAAAACTTTCAATAAAGTGGCGCAGGTTGTCCAGTGGCGCTTTCTGCTGGGCTTGCACCGCCAGGCTCGGCAGTACGCGATAATCCAGATTGGTGTTACCGGCCTTGGCCGGCAGCTCTTCGGTTTTCAGCGCCATGCGCGGCCAGGCTTTCAACTCGCCAAACAGCGCATCAACCCGCAACCACAGGCTGTCCGGTGCCAGCAGCGGACGCATGGGATCGACTCGGCGGCTCTCGTAGCGCTGGTTAACGTCCTGCCAGAAGCGTTCGGCGGCGCTTTCCAGATTGCCGGTATTGACGATCAGCGTATTGTCCGGCAGGTAGCTGAACAGCGACGGCAGCGGTTGGCTGAAGAACAGCGGTTGCCAGTATTCGATACCGGCCGGCCAGGTGCTTTTGCTGACCTGCTGATAAATATGTTCGGCGTCGCGGCGCACCTCAAACTGCTCGCGCCATTGGCTACGAAACAGCTCGATGGCATTTTTATCCGTCGGGAATTCATGAGCCGGCAACAGGTTGATGGCGTCGACTTCGCTCAGCGTGCGCTGATTGTCGACATCAAAGGTGCGCAGGCTGTCGATCTCGTCGTCGAAGAAATCGAGGCGGTAAGGTTCTTCGCTGCCCATCGGGAACAGATCGAGCAGCGCACCGCGGGTGGCGAATTCGCCATGCTCCATCACCTGATCGACGCTGCGGTAGCCGGCCTGTTCCAGTTGGGCGCGTAATTTGTCACGTGACAGGCGCTGGCCTTTTTTCATCACCAGCGCGTGGCCGTGCAGAAACTCGTGCGGGCAAACGCGCTGCATCAGGGTATTGACCGGCAGAATAATGACGCCGCGCACCATGGTAGGCAGGTGGTACAGGCTCGACAGGCGGGCGGAGATGATTTCCTGATGCGGCGAGAAACTGTCGTAGGGCAAAGTTTCCCAGTCGGACAGCGTGGTCACCATTTGATCGGTAAACTGCTGAATTTCGTCGCGCAGCCGCAGGGCATTTTGCATGTCCGGGGCGATCAGCATCACCGGCCCGTTATGACGTTCGACGATCTCGGCGCATTCCACGGCACAGGCCGAACCGGTCAGTTGCCCCAGTTGGCGCAAATCGCCCGCGCGCTCAGGCAGGGAATAACGGGAGGGTGACGATGCGGAACGGTTACGGTTATCGGAGATGCTCATTAAGGTATCTTTAATCAATGTGTTAAATTTCGCCCCGGCACAAATAACACCGCGCCTTTACCCGGTAATTCTAGCCCACTGGGCAGTAAACTGACACAGGTAAAAACGCGAAGCTACAGTCTGTCGGTGGATATTTAACCGTCTGGCGGCATTATTCTTGTGCCGCCATGGCGAGATAGTCGGTGATTTTATCGACGTCGAGGTTGCCGCCGCTGACGATCACCCCGACCTTTTTGCCACGCAGATCGAGCAGCGAGTTCATCGCCGCCGCCGCGGCCAGACAGCCGGTCGGTTCGACCACCATTTTCATTCTTTCCATAAAGAAGCGCATCTGCCGACACAGCTGTGGGTCGCTGACCGTCAAAATATCCTCGACGTAGTGTTGAATGATTGGGAAAGTCAACGCACCCACCTGTTGAGTCTGTGCGCCGTCGGCGATGGTCTTGGGGACCGGGATCTGTACCGGCTGGCCGCTGCGGAATGCCTGCTGCACATCATTACCCGCCTGTGGCTCCACGCCGAATACCCGACAGCCCGGTGACCAGTGGTGTGCCGCCACCGCACTGCCGGCCAGCAAGCCACCGCCGCCGGTGCAGACCAGCAACACATCCAACGGCCCAACTTCCTCAATCAACTCTTTGGTGGCGGTCCCCTGGCCGGCAATCACCTGCGGATAATCATAGGGGGGCACCATGGTCAGGCCATGCTCGGCCGCCAGGCGCTGGGTAATGGCCTCCCGGTCTTCGCTGTGACGCTGATAAATCACCACGTTGGCACCGTAACCCCGCGTTGCCGCCAATTTGGTGGCCGGCGCGTCGTGTGGCATCACTATGGTTACGCTGACCCCTAACTCCCGCGCCGCCAGCGCCATGGCCTGTGCGTGGTTGCCGGAGGAGAAGGCAATCACCCCTGCCTTGCGTTGCGCCTCACTCAATTGAGCAATTGAATTGTACGCGCCGCGAAACTTGAAGGCGCCGACGCGCTGGAAATTCTCGCATTTAAAGAACAACTGCGCGCCGGTATGGCGATCGGCCTGCTGCGAGGTCATGACTGGCGTGCGAATGGCATGCCCGTTCAGGATTTCTGCGGCGGTAGAGATATCGGCGGCGGTAATACAGTGGGGCGTTGAACTCATGGCGACCTCGCGTAGGTGAAAGGTTGATTGATAACACGAAGATTTTAATTTACTCTTTGTAAAGTTATTGTCAAATGGTTAACTCAATGAGCGATCTCAGGCAGGAAAATGCGCTGTTGCTGCGTGAAGCAGAAAAAATTGTTCAGGCACTGGGCACCATGTTTGCCCCCAGTTGCGAAGTGGTGCTGCACGATCTGACGCAGCCAGACCATGCTATCGTCGCCATCGCCAATAATCTGTCTAACCGTAGTATTGGCGACGCCGCCAGCGAAATGGGGCTGGAGCGTATTGCTTCGCCAGACTTCCCTGATGTGGTGCAAAACTATGCCAATGCCTTCCCGGACGGCCGCCCCGCCAAGAGTACGTCAATTGGCCTGCGCAACAGCCAGGGAGTCTATGTCGCCGCGATCTGCCTGAATCTGGACGTCTCGATCTTCAACAGCGCCACGGCCATCCTGCAACAATTGACCGCCGTAGTGCAGAGCACGCCACAGCCGGTTGCCGAAGGCGCACGTTCGCTGTCGGATATTGCCTCGGTGATCAATAACTTTGCCGCTTCGCATGCCAGCGCGCCACGCGCACTCTCTTCCGACCAGCGTTTTCAGGTGATCCAACTGTTAAAGCAACAGGGGTATCTGCAACTGCGTGGGGCAGCCACCATGGTAGCGGAAGCATTGGGTATTTCGCGGGTGTCGGTTTACAACCTGTTAAAGCGTGACGCCGGGTGACGTGCTGCCGTTAGGAGGATCGGCGGAATAAAAGGCGTCAGGGTGGTTCCCTAAACGGGGTATAGCCTTTATTATCCTTGATCACTTTGCTTAAGCTACGGCAACAAAACGGATTTCATGTATCAACCTGTCGCGTTATTCATTGGCCTGCGCTACATGCGCGGGCGGGCCTCAGACCGCTTCGGGCGGTTTGTTTCCTGGCTTTCCACCATCGGCATTACGCTGGGGGTGATGGCGTTGGTCACCGTATTGTCGGTGATGAACGGTTTCGAAAAGGATCTGGAAAACAACATTCTCGGCCTGATGCCGCAGGCGTTGATCACCAGTCCGCAAGGGTCGATCAACCCTCAGCAGGTCCCGGCATCGGTGGTGCAGGGCTTGCAGGGCGTCAGCCGTGTTGCGCCTTTGACCACCGGTGATGTGGTGCTGCAAAGCGCCCGCAGCGTGGCGGTGGGTGTGATGCTGGGGGTGAACCCCGACGAAGCCGATCCGCTGACGCCGTTCCTGGTGAACGTCAAGCAGCAACAGCTGCAGCCGGGCCAGTACAACATTATCATCGGCGAGCAGTTGGCCGGGCAGCTTGGCGTCAAGCGTGGCGATCCGCTGCGGGTGATGGTGCCGAGCGCCAGCCAGTTTACGCCGATGGGCCGTATTCCCATTCAACGTCTGTTTACCGTGGTTGGTACTTTCCACGCGAACAGTGAGGTTGACGGTACCCAGATGCTGGTTAATCAGCAGGACGCCTCGCGCCTGCTGCGCTATCCGGCCGGCAATATCACCGGGTGGCGTCTGTTCCTGCAGCAGCCGCTGACGGTCGATACCCTCAGCCAACAGAAATTGCCGCAGGGCACCGAATGGAAAGACTGGCGCGAACGTAAGGGCGAGCTGTTCCAGGCGGTGCGCATGGAGAAGAACATGATGGGGCTGCTGCTCAGCCTGATCGTGGCAGTGGCGGCATTTAACATTATTACCTCGCTCGGCCTGCTGGTGATGGAGAAGCAGGGCGAAGTGGCCATTCTGCAGACCCAGGGCCTGACGCGTCGGCAAATTATGTCGGTATTTATGGTGCAGGGCGCCAGCGCCGGCATTATCGGTTCGTTGCTTGGCACGCTGCTTGGCGTGCTGCTGGCCACCAACCTGAATAACCTGATGCCTATCCTTGGCGCATTGATTGACGGCGCTTCGCTGCCGGTGGCGGTTGATCCGCTGCAGGTGACGATCATCGCCGTGGCGGCGATGGCGGTTTCCCTGTTGTCCACGCTTTACCCTTCATGGCGCGCTGCCGCCGTACAACCCGCTGAGGCTTTACGTTATGAGTAACCATCTTTTGTTGCAGTGTGAAAACCTGTGCAAGACCTATCAGGAAGGCAACCTGCATACCGACGTACTGCGCAATGTCAGCTTTGCCATGCAGCCGGGCGAGATGATGGCGATCCTCGGCAGTTCGGGTTCAGGGAAAAGTACGCTGTTGCACCTGTTGGGCGGGCTGGATTCACCGACGTCCGGCGAGGTGATTTACAAGGGCCAGTCGCTGAACACCCTGTCTTCGGCCGCCAAGGCCGAGCTGCGCAACCGCCAGTTGGGCTTTATCTACCAGTTCCACCACCTGTTACCGGACTTTACCGCGTTGGAAAACGCCGCTATGCCGCTGTTGATCGGCGGGATGAAACCGGCGCAGGCGCAGGAAAAAGCGATGGAAATGTTGACCGCGGTCGGCCTGGCCAAACGCAGCAAGCACCGGCCTTCAGAGTTGTCCGGCGGTGAACGTCAGCGCGTGGCGATTGCCCGTGCGCTGGTGAATAATCCGTCGCTGGTACTGGCGGATGAGCCAACCGGCAACCTGGATAAACGCACCGCCGACAGCATTTTTGATCTGCTCGGTGAGCTGAATGTACGCCAGGGCACCGCGTTCCTGGTGGTGACCCATGACCTGCAACTGGCCAAGCGACTCAGTCGCCAGTTGGAAATGGCCGATGGCCATCTGCAGGCCCAGTTGACCCTGTTGGGGGCTGAGTAATGGCGGGTGCGTCACTTTCCTTTCTGACGGCCCTGCGTTTCAGCCGCGGGCGTAAACGTGGCGGCATGGTGTCGTTGATCTCGGTGATTTCCACCATCGGTATTGCGCTGGGCGTGGCGGTGCTGATTGTCGGCCTGAGCGCCATGAACGGTTTTGAGCGCGAACTGAAGAACCGTATTTTGGCGGTGGTGCCGCACGGTGAAATCGAACCGGTGAAACAGCCGTTCAAAGACTGGTCGTCAATCTTGCAACGGGTGGAGAAAGTGCCGGGTATCCTGGCCGCCGCCCCTTATATCAACTTTACCGGTCTGATGGAAAACGGCGCGCAGTTGCGTGCGGTCGGTGTCAAAGGGGTTGACCCGCAGCAGGAGAACCAGCTCAGTGCGCTGCCGAAATACGTGCAGGGCGATGCCTGGGCCAATTTCAAAAGCGGTGAACAGCAGGTGATCCTCGGTAAGGGCGTTGCGGATGCATTGGGCGTCAAGCAGGGCAGCTATGTGACGGTGATGATCCCCAACAGCGATCCGCAAATGAAGCTGTTGCAGCCGAAGCGCATTCGTCTGCACGTGACCGGTATTCTGCAGCTTAGCGGCCAGCTCGATCACAGCCTGGCGATGGTGCCTTTGGCCGATGCCCAGCAATATCTGGATATGGGCGACAGCGTGACCGGTATCGCTATCAAGGTTAACGACGTGTTTGCCGCCAATAAACTGGTGCGTGACGCCGGTGAAGTCACCAACTCCTACGTCTATATCAAGAGCTGGATTGGCACCTACGGCTATATGTACCGCGATATCCAGATGATCCGCGCCATTATGTATCTGGCGATGGTGCTGGTGATTGGCGTTGCCTGTTTTAACATCGTCTCCACGCTGGTGATGGCGGTGAAGGACAAGAGCGGCGATATCGCCGTGCTGCGGACTTTGGGTGCCAAAGACGGGTTTATCCGCGCCATATTTATCTGGTACGGCCTGCTGGCCGGGCTGGTGGGCAGCGTCAGCGGTGTGGTGGTCGGGGTGATCGCCTCGCTGCAACTGACCAACATCATCAAAGGGTTGGAAAAACTGATGGGGCACTCATTCCTGTCGGGAGATATCTACTTCATCGACTTCCTGCCTTCCGAGCTGCACTGGCTGGACGTGGTGATAGTATTGGTGACCGCATTGGTGCTCAGCCTGTTGGCTAGCTGGTATCCGGCCAGGCGTGCCAGCCGTATCGATCCGGCGCGAGTGTTGAGCGGACAATAATCAAAATCAGGGGAGGCAGAGATGCCGCCCCATTTTTTTAGCCTGAGGGTGGGTTATGTACTACGGTTTCGATATGGGCGGCACCAAGATTGAGCTGGGCGTATTCGACGCAGACCTGCAGCGCATTTGGCAAAAAAGAGTGCCGACGCCGCGTGATGACTACCAGCAATTGCTGACGACGCTGCGCGATCTGACCTTTGAAGCGGATGCGTTCTGCGGCCAGCAGGGCATGGTGGGCATCGGCATTCCGGGGCTGCCTAACGATGATGACGGCACGGTGTTCACCGCCAACGTGCCTGCGGCCATGGGGCAGCGGTTGCCGCATGACCTGGCTGAACTGATTGGCCGCGAAGTGCGCATTGATAATGACGCCAACTGCTTTGCGCTGTCGGAAGCCTGGGACGAGGAGTTCCGTCACTATCCGACGGTGTTGGGCATCATTCTCGGCACCGGGGTTGGCGGCGGATTGATCGTCGATGGCAAGGTGGTCTCCGGGCGTAACTATATCGCCGGTGAATTTGGTCATTTCCGCCTGCCGGTGGATGCGCTTGAGGTGCTGGGGCGTGATATACCTCGCGTTCCCTGTGGCTGCGGTCATCAGGGTTGCATCGAAAATTACATTTCCGGCCGCGGTTTTGAGTGGATGTACGCCCACTTTTACCAGCAGCACTTGCCTGCGCAGCAGATTATTGCGCATTATCAGTCGGGTGAGCCGCAGGCCGTGGCTCACGTCGAACGTTTTATGGACGTGCTGGCGATTTGCCTGGGTAACCTGCTGACCATCATCGATCCTCATCTGGTGGTGATTGGCGGTGGGTTGTCGAACTTTGAGGCGATCTACCAGGCGTTGCCACAGCGTTTACCGGCGCATCTGTTGCGCGTGGCCAAGTTGCCGCGGATTGAAAAAGCGCGCTACGGAGACGCTGGCGGGGTACGCGGGGCCGCGTTCCTCAATTTGGTCAACAGGGAAAAGTAAGGAGAGAGTAATGCACACTCGCCATCGGCTGTGTCAGTTTCGCAAGAGTAAGCATGTGCTGCATCAGCGCTTTCGTTCGCGAATTTTTCATCGCGACACCATGGCGGCCGCCGAGCTGAAAAAGCCGTTTGTCGTGGTGTTGACCGGGGCCGGCATCTCGGCTGAGTCGGGCATCCGTACTTTCCGCGCCGCAGACGGGTTGTGGGAAGAGCACCGGGTGGAAGACGTTGCTACGCCGGAAGGCTACCAGCGTGACCCGCAACTGGTGCAGGCGTTTTACAATGAGCGCCGCCGCCAGTTGCAGTCGCCGGACATTGCGCCTAACGCTGCACACCGTGCCTTGGCGGATCTTGAAGCCTGGCTGGGCGATAATTTCCTGCTGGTGACGCAGAATATCGATAACCTGCACGAACGTGCCGGGAGTTCGCGGGTGCTGCATATGCATGGCGAACTGCTGAAAGTGCGTTGCACCAGCTCGGGGCAGGTATTTGACTGGCCGGAGGATCTCAGCGTCGACGATCGCTGTCATTGCTGCCAATTCCCGGCACCGCTACGGCCACATATCGTGTGGTTCGGCGAAATGCCGCTGGGCATGGACGAAATTTATCAGGCGCTGGCCAAGGCCGACTTTTTTGTTGCCATTGGCACCTCGGGTCATGTTTATCCGGCCGCCGGTTTCGTACATGAAGCGCGACTGGGCGGGGCGCATACCATGGAGCTGAATCTGGAGCCCAGCCAGGTCGAGAGCCAGTTCGATGAAAAACACTATGGCCAGGCCAGTGCCGTGGTACCGCGATTTGTGCACAAATTCCTGGTAGGGAAAGTCGCAAGAGCCGATCAGCCATGAGTGCGGCCCCGGGGGACAAGCCTTTGCTCCCTGGGGTTATGCCTGGCGCTCCGCGAACTGCCCATCCAGAAAATACCCGCCTTCTTTCGTCATAATAGCGCCACGGGGTGACGGTGAATTTCAAACAGGTATTCAGCCAGACGGATCTGAGCAAAACGGATCTGGCTATTCTCAACTGCATTCTGGATAACCCTGACGCCTGCATCGACGAAGGCATCCGGGCGGTGTCTGCCCGTTGCTACAGCTCGCCGTCGACGCTGGTGCGGCTGGCCAAGAAGCTGGGCTTTCGCGGCTATCTGGAGCTGGTGTATTTTATCAAATTCAACCTGGCAATGGCGCCTGCCTATCTGGCTGAAAGGCCGGCACCTGCAGCGTTCAGCCTGCAGCAACAGGCGCAGTTTCTTGACTTGCTCGACGGCGGCAAAATTCTGATCCACGGCAGCGGTTTCTCGCAGCTGGTGGCGCAGTACATGTACAACAAGTTTATGACCCTGGGCATCGACAGTTATCTGTCGCTGTGGCCGGATTTCGATATTCTCGATCGGGAGACGCGTTTTCGTTTCAACATGGTGATCGTGATTTCAAAGTCGGGCAACAGCAGCTCGGCGCTGAGTTGGAGCGAGGCGGTGAAACGCAACAATATCCAGTTGGCAGCATTTTGCGGTGACGGTGATAGCCCGCTGGCCCAGCAGGCTGACATGAGCTTTATTTATGAAGATCGGCAGAAGTATGACCATGATATCTATTATCCCAATCCGTTCTTCGGCCACTGCTTGCTGGGCTTTGAAAACCTGATCAAGGCCTGGTTCGAACGGCGCAGCCGCTGAAGGCCGCGCCGCAGGGATTAATGCCAATGTTCAGCGTATTGCTGATGGGCCTGCAAGTACTCCTCCACCAGCGTTTTTGCCAGCGAGTAAGAGTTCACCAGCGGGTGCACCATCAACGCCTTGATGGCCTTTTTGCGGTTACCTTCCAGAATAGCTTCTACGGCCAGCCGTTCGTACTCTTTCACCCGGGCGATCAGGTTTTTTTGCGTGTCGGGAATATCGCGCATTTTCACCGGGTGAATACCTGCACTACTTAGCTCGCAGCTGATTTCAATCACGTCTTCAGGATGCAGGAAGTCCAGCGTATCGTTGTTCTGCATTGATACCACCACGCGTTTTTGCTGGCCACTGTTCACCGCCTCCAGAATATCGATCGCCACGCCGGCGTAGCCACCACTGTCAGGTTGTTCGATAAACTGCTGTAGCGTCAGCATTTCTCGCTCTTTCACCTTACCCTGGCTGGACTCGCGCTGCATATACGAGTTTTCACGCGTCAGATAATGACGGAAGTAGAGGCTGAAGGCCTGATCCAGCTGGTGCGGGATGTCCAGCTCGGCCAAGTCTGCCAGCATCTGCCGGTTGATCTGCGCAATTTGCTCGCCGCGGGTTTCACCGGCGCTGACGATAGCGGCGATCGCTTGTTCACGGTAGTAGTAGTAATACAGATACTCGTTGAGCATCAGGTTGTCGGAGAGTTCGACCAGCTCTGGTGAGAAGTACTTCATACAGGTGTCGCGATACAGGCGTGGATCCGCCAGCAGCCGTTCAGTCACCGGTACGCCGTTGACCCGCGCATTGCGGAACCAGGACAGGTGATTCAACCCGAAGCAGTCAATGCTCAATTCGCTCTCGCGGCAACCCAACAGCTCGGCCAGTTCGCGGATAAATTCGCTGGGCGCATCACAGATGCCGTACACCTGGCGTTTAAAGCCGGATTTGATGATCGCTTCGGTCACCATGCCGGAAGGATTGGTGAAGTTGAACAACACCGCGTTGGGAGACGACAGTTGTTCGATCAGTCGACAATAGTCGATAATTGCCGGTATTGAGCGCATTGCCATGGCGAAGCCGCCTGCGCCGGTGGTTTCCTGCCCCAGAACCTGATGGTCGAGCGCGATACGTTCATCATAAATGCGACCCTCCTCACCGCCGATGCGCAGGGTGGTGATGATATAGTCCGCGCCGCTCAGCGCCTGCTGTGGATCGCTGGTCAGGCTGAAGGTGATATCACCGCGGATGCGCTGGAATACCCCTTGAGCGATGGCACCGTAAATAGCCAGTTTATGTTGATCGGTATCCATAAACACCACTTCGGTGACGCCGATGCGGTGGGCGTTATAGGCGATGGATTTGGCCAGGAACGGCGAGCGTACGCCGCCGCCACCCAGAACGGTTAATTTCATTCGATATCTCCCAAATTAATAAGTGTCAGAGTGCTGCTAAATATTTTTCGACCTGATTTTTGACCTTGCCAACGGTGACGCCATAAATAACCTGCACCTCGCGTCTGTTTTTCACCACGCCTTTGGCTCCGGTGCTCTTTAATGCCGGTTCATCCACCAGTTGCATATCTTTTAATTCGACCCTGAGTCGGGTGAAGCAATTATCGACGGAAACAATATTGTCTTTGCCACCCAGTGCGCGAATAATAATTCCGCTCAATTCACCCGGTTGATTCTTGCTGTTCTGATACTCCTGCTTGGAATAAAGTTTGACCTCATCGTCATCCTCGCGGCCTGGCGTTTTTAAATTGAGTTTCAGTACCAGCGTTTTGAAGACCAGGTAATAGACTGCAAACTGGACCAGGCCAATGACTACGTACAGCGGCCAGCGGGTGAGGGACACCGGTAGCGGCAGGTTATACACCAGGAATTCAATCAGGCCGCTGGCGCCCCAGGGCCGTACCTCGAACAGATTGCAGGCGACCTGCGACAGTGCGGTCAGTACCGCGTGGATCACCCACAGCAGTGGCGAGATAAACAGGAAGGTAAACTCGATGGGTTCGGTGATGCCAACCAGAATCGAGGTGGTGATGGCCGGGATCAGGAGCGCCTTGGCCAGCATTTTCTTTTCCGGTTTGGCGGTGTGATAAAACGCCAGAGCCGCCCCGGACAGGCCGAAGATGGTCACCATGCCCTGTTGCGAGAAGCGCAGGGCTTCATTCATCAGCGGCGAGATAGTGGGGTCACGCATATAGGCCAGGAAAATGGCCTGCGAGCCGGAGACGGTGTGGCCATCCTGCACGATCGAGCCGCCAATGCTGGTGAGCTGGAACGGGGACCAGATAA
Source organism: Serratia myotis (assembly GCF_027474885.1). NCBI lineage: Bacteria > Pseudomonadati > Pseudomonadota > Gammaproteobacteria > Enterobacterales > Yersiniaceae > Serratia > Serratia myotis. The sequence goes on from NZ_CP099707.1 coordinate 2,204,704, forward strand.
AGTGATGCAGCCCGGTGGGGATGAGGAATTTCTCGAAGAAGCCGTAGACGAACACCCCGAGCGAACCGGAGCTTTTCATAAAGCCGGTCAGCGAAATCAGGCCGTGCGAGATAGCCGGCCACAGGTAGCTGAAGGCGATGGCGTACAGCACAATCACCGGTGTCATGGCAATCAGCACCAGTTTGGAGCCGCCATAAACCGATAACACGCCATTCAGTTCGATGTTGCACAGGCGGTTATGCACCCAGGCAATGGTGATGCCGAGGATCAGGCCGAGAAATATGCCCATATCCACCACGGTGAATCCCAGCAGTTCAGTCTGTCCGGTGCCGTAGAATTCGCCGTTAATTTTTTGCGCCACGTGGCCGCTCAGCTGTAAATAAGAGGAGTTGGCACCGAGAAACATAATAAAACACATCACCGCAACCAATGCGGCTTCGCTCTTTTTATCCCTGGCCAGCCCATAGGTAATACCGATGCAGAATATCAGCCCCAGATTGCCAAATAGCGGCCAGAAGGTGTCGCCGATCATTTTCCCAACATGAAAAACATTGGAGTTTTCATTAACCAACGTGGCGTTAGTGAGAATAGAACTTAATGCCAGGATCAGGCCAATCACCGGCAGGAAAAATATCGGCCCCATCATGGCTTTGGAAAATAGCTGCAGCTTGCTTAAGATATTATCAATAATACCTTTCATGGCAGTTCCTTTTTTATATTTTAATGGATAACGACGTTTTTGATAAAGCTCCCTGGATAACAAAAGAGAAAAGGCAAACTTTGCCTTGGTTCAGTTATAGGAGGAAAGATCCGGCGATGCAATTAACCGGCGGAATTAGGTACCGGTGCTCAGCGGCTGACAACCGGTGCCCGTCGTGAAGCGGGTCACACAAAAGCGCAACCTGCTGCAGTTTGTGGGGCTGACTTCGGGGATGACGGCTTAATCAACTCGAGCAATCATCACGGGGTTTAATGATTTTCGTTAAATCTGGCTAAAAATGACCTGTCGCAATATTTGATCCGGATCGGTTCCGCATAATGAAACGCGATATTCTGAGGGCGGATACCATGGATAAACTACTAGATCGTTTTTTTAACTACGTCTCATTCGACACGCAATCCAAAGCGAACGTCAAACATGTGCCGAGCACCGACGGGCAAATGAAGCTGGCGCGTGCATTGCAGCAAGAAATGATTGAATTGGGGTTTGATCGGGTGTCGCTCAGCGAGCATGGCTGCGTGATGGGGACTTTGCCGGGGAACGTTGCCTGGTCTGTCCCGGCCATTGGGTTTATTGCCCACCTGGATACTTCACCGGATTTTACCGGTAAACACGTTAACCCGCAGATCGTCGAAAACTACCGCGGCGGAGATATCGCTCTGGGTATTGGTGATGAAGTGTTGTCACCCGTGATGTTCCCGATCCTGCACCAGATGCTGGGGCAGACGCTGATCACCACCGACGGCAAAACGTTGCTCGGCGCCGACGATAAAGCGGGTATTGCCGAAATTCTGACCGCGATGGTGCGGCTACAACAGAGCAAGATCCCCCATGGTGATATCCGCGTGGCCTTTACGCCGGATGAGGAAGTGGGCAAGGGCGCGCGTTTTTTTGATGTTGCAGAGTTCAACGCCGAGTGGGCCTATACCGTGGACGGTGGCGGTGTCGGCGAACTGGAATGTGAAAACTTCAATGCGGCATCGGTAACGGTGAAAATTGTCGGTAATAACGTGCACCCCGGCAGCGCCAAAGGCGTGATGGTGAACGCTCTGTCACTGGCGACACGCATTCAACAGGCATTACCTGCGGATGAAACCCCGGAAACCACGACCGGTTATCAGGGTTTCTATCATCTAAGCAGCCTCAAGGGCAGCGTTGAGCGTGCCGAAATGCACTATATTGTGCGGGATTTCGAGCGTGAGGGGTTTGAAGCGCGTAAACGTCGGATGATTGAAGTCGCTCAGCAGATAGGTAAAGGCCTGCCGAGGGATTGCTATATCGAAGTGACGATCGAAGACAGTTATTACAATATGCGTGAACAGGTGGCGGAACATCCGCATGTGATTGCGCTGGCGCAGCAGGCGATGCGTGAATGTGATATTGAACCGATCATGAAGCCGATCCGCGGCGGTACCGACGGGGCTCAGTTGTCGTTCCGTGGCCTGCCGTGCCCGAATCTGTTTACCGGCGGTTATAACTATCATTGCAAGCATGAGTTTGTGTCGCTGGAAGGGATGGAGCAGGCGGTGGCCGTGATTATGCGCATCGCCGCGCTAACGGCAGAACGTACCCAATAGCCTCGATGGCGATGATCATAATGGCTTGCCGTAACAATGATTTGCTCCTAGTGTGGAAGCTATTTTCAGCACAAGGAGCCGTATCATGAGCACTGAACACCGTATCGATCGCCAATGCCTTGAGCAGTTTGTGCAGGCCATTTGGCGCCATGCCGGCAGTACGGATCGGGAGGCCGAATTAGTGGCCGAACATTTGGTTCAGGCCAATTTGGCCGGACACGATTCGCACGGCGTCGGCATGATCCCCAGCTATATGGCATCGCTGGCGCAGGGGCATTTGCAACTGAATGTTCATGCCGAGGTGGTGCGCGACGCCGGTGCGGTACTGACGATTGACGGTGGTCAGGGTTTTGGCCAGGTGGTCGCCAGCGAGGCGATGGACAAAGGTATCGAGCGCGCCCGCCAACTGGGCCTGGCGGCGGTGGCGTTGAATAACTCGCACCATATTGGCCGCATTGGTCACTGGGCTGAACAGTGCGCGCGTGCCGGTTTTATCTCCATCCATTTCGTCAACGTGGTGGGTGATCCGATGGTGGCGCCTTTCGGTGGCAGCGATCGTCGTTTTGGCACTAACCCCTTCTGCGTCATTTTCCCCCGTGCAGATAAAAAACCGCTGCTGCTGGATTTCGCCACCAGCGGCATCGCTTTTGGCAAAACCCGCGTGGCCTACAACAAAGGCTTGAAAGTCGCGCCGGGCTATCTGATTGACGAACATGGCCAACCGACCAATGAACCCAAAGTGATGCACCAGTCGCCGTTTGGTTCGTTGCTGCCGTTCGGTGCGCATAAAGGCTACGCGCTGGCCACCCTGTGCGAAATTCTCGGCGGCGCGTTGTCCGGTGGGCGTACTACCCATAGCGCTACCCTGAAGTCCGACAGCGACGCCATTTTCAACTGCATGACCACCATTATCCTCAATCCAGAGGCCTTCGCCGCGCCTGAGATGCAAAGCGAGGCAGAGGCGTTTATCGACTGGGTGAAGGCTTCCCCTTCAAGCGATGGCCGGCCGATTGAGGTGCCGGGGGAGTGGGAGGAAGCGAACCGCGAGGCGCGGTTGCAGCAGGGGATCCCGATAGATGCCAATACCTGGCAGCAGATTTGCGCGGCGGCGAAACAGGCGGGCATGCCGGACGATGAGCTGGACGGTTACCAGAGCAGGGCGCTGCGGGCATAAAAAAAGCCACTCGCCTAAGCGGGTGGCCTGATTAGAATCTTGTCAGCTTCAGTCTTTAAAATACCAGTAGCCGTTGTTGATCAGCGCGGTCAACAACGCCAGGAACGAAGGATCGTCCACCGCGTCACCCAATTGGGCGGCATTAACGCTGAAGTTCTGGCACATCGCATCGACAGCCTGCAGATGCTCGGTATCCATCAGTTCGCCGTTCACAAAGCACTGGTCACCGACGCGCAATACGCGCAGGCCGCCCAGGCGTTGTAAGGGTTCACCCTGTTGCAGCAGTTCGTAGATTTCTCCGGCCTGATAAGGTGGCTCTGGCGGTGCTGCGTCCAGTTCGTGGCGGGTCTGAGAGATAAACTCACCGAACCACTGTTGGAAGTGTTCCGGTTGCTGAACCAGGTCCAGCATCATCTGGCGCAGCGCGTCGACTTCCTGTGGCAGCACTTGCGCCGGATGTTCGCGCAGCTGAATGTCTGGATCGCTATAGCGTTTGCTGCCCAGCTCGCGCGCGAGCACGTGGTCGGCAAAACCACTGATCAGTTCACGACCGTTGGGGGCGCGGAAGCCCACGGAATAATTCAGTGCGTTTTCCAGCGCGTAACCTTCATGCGGGAAGCCCGGCGGAATATACAGAATATCGCCCGGTTCCATTTCTTCATCGATAATGGCGTCGAAAGGTTCAACCTGCAGCAGGTCAGGATGCGGGCAAAGCTGCTTCATCGGCACTTTGTCGCCCACACGCCAGCGACGGCGGCCGGTGCCCTGAATGATAAAGACGTCGTACTGATCGAGGTGCGGACCTACGCCGCCGCCCGGGACCGAGAACGAAATCATCAGATCGTCCATCCGCCAGTCCGGCAGTTGGCGGAACGGGCGCATCAGCGCGCTGGAAGGCTCATGCCAGTGATCCACCGCCTGCACCAGCAGCGACCAGTTGTTCTCGCTCAGGTGGTCAAAGCTCTCAAAGGGACCGTGCGCAACCTGCCAGCGGCCGTCCTGGTGGCTGACCAAACGGCTGTCCACTTCGTTTTCCATCGCCAGCCCAGCCAGCTCATCCGGGGAGATCGGATCGATAAAGTTTTTGAAGCCGCGCTTCAGAATCACCGGACGCTTTTGCCAATAACGTTGCAAAAAATCGTTCCAGTCCAGATCTAATTGATAATCCATGTTCTATTCCAGGATAGTGGAGTGAGCCTGAGAGCGATTATAACGGAAGTTTGGCCCCGTGGATCGGGGCCTTAACAACAGAATTTACTCGTTATGGTGGGAATCGTGCTGACGAGCGAAAGTGACCTGCATGCGGGCTCCGCCCAGTGGGCTGTCGCTGATGGTAATGGAGCCGTCGTATTGCTCAATAATCTCCGCCGCTACCGACAATCCCAGGCCCTGACCCGGGCGCAATGTGTCTACCCGTTGACCGCGCTGGAAGATCAGCTCGCGCTTGCTTTCCGGAATGCCCGGACCGTCGTCGTCGATGACGATAGTGAGGTATTTATCGGAGTGCAGAGAGGTGATTTCAACGAATTCCAGGCAGTATTTACAGGCGTTTTCCAGCACATTGCCCATCACTTCCATAAAGTCGTTCTTTTCCCCCATAAAGGTCACTTCCGGCGAAATATCCAGGGTGATCACCACGCCTTTACGCTGATAGACCTTGTTCAGTGCCACATTCAGGCTATCCAGCAGGGCCGGTACCGAATGGATCTCACGTGTCAGCACCGTTTGTCCCGAATTGATGCTGGCGCGGTGCAGGTAGTAGCCGATTTGCTGGGAGATACGGCTGATCTGATCCAGCATGATCGGCTCGACCTCCTCGATGGTGGTTTGCTTGCCGGTACGCAGTGAGCGCAGGGTGGTTTGCAGCACCGCCAATGGCGTCTTCAGGCTGTGGGTCAGATCGGAAAGCGTGGTGCGATATTTGGTGTAGCGCTGGCGCTCGTTGCGCACCAGAATATTCAGATTGCGCACCAGTCCGCGTAGCTCACTGGGGGGATTTTCGTCGAGCTGTTCTCGTTCACCGTTCTCCAGTTCGCCGACCTGACTCACCAGCGCCTTGATTGGCCGCAAACTCCAGTAGGCCGCCAGCCACAGCAAGGGGACCACCAACAGCAGGTTAGCCAGCAACACATAGCTGAACCATTCCCATACCACGTCAGAACGCTGCAGCTCCTGTGGAATGGTATCGACCACCACGATACTCAACGCGGGTAACCGTGGAGTCGCCGCGTAGGTGTTGACCGCTACCGAGTGGGTCAGCGCATTCTGGTCGTTGTCGTCATAGTCTTTGAGCTGATCCTGCGCCTTGGGGTTGTTACCCAGGACTTCGCTACTGATGCGGGTATCGGTGTCAATTTCGTAGAAACCTGACTCTTCCAGCCACTCTTTATTGATGCGTTTTTCCAGCTCCGGCACCTGGCGCTGGCTCCACAGCAGCTTGCCCTTATCATCGTAAATAAACACCAGGGTAGGGAAGTTGAGATCGATATCGGGCGGAATAGCGATGGTGAGTTTGTTGTCTTTCCACTGGGCCAGGCTGAAGAACAGATTGCTTTCGCCACGCAGCAGGCGGAAGGCGGTTTTGTCGAAACTGACGATATACCCCACGACCGCGACCAGACCATAGGACAGCGACAGCGCCAGGATCACCCCGGCGGTAGCCATCAAAAAGCGGGCGCGTAGTGAAAACGGCTTTTTATCTTTGTTGAACATCATGTTCACTTCGCATCAAAACGATAGCCCTGGCCACGAACCGTGGTGATCACTTCCTGTGGGTATTCGGCCTGCAGCTTTTTACGCAAACGGCCCATCAGTACGTCAATAGTGTGGCTTTCGCGCAGTTCGGCATCCGGATACAGTTGCAGCATCAGCGAGTCTTTACTGACCACTTTGCCAGCGTTGCGGATTAAGGTTTCGATAATGGTGTATTCAAACGCCGTCAGTTTGATTTGCTGTTCGTTGACGCTCAGCTCGCGACGCGAAAGGTCGATCTGGAACGGCGGCAAGACGATCACCTGGGAAGCCAGGCCACTGTTACGGCGCATCAGCGCCTGCATGCGGGCAATCACTTCTTCCAAATGAAACGGCTTGGTGACGTAGTCGTCGGCACCGGCTTCCAGCACCGCCACTTTGTCCTGCCAGCTTTCGCGTGCGGTCAGCACCAGAATAGGCAATTTCATTTGGTGGGCACGCCAGCGGCGGATCAGGCTCAGGCCGTCTTCACCCGGCAGGCCGAGATCGACAATCGCGATGTCCGGCGCATGTTCCTGCAGGAAATAGTCGGCTTCCTTGGCATCTTCTGCTGCATCAACCTGGTGGCCCATTTCACGCATCTGTACGGAGAGGTGGTGGCGCAATAAACCGTTATCTTCAACAACCAGTACTCGCATGGCAGACTCCTGTAAATCGGCGGGTGAACATCCTGTCACCCACGCTGTAAAGGTAACACGCTCTTGGCGTGTGAGGGATAGCGTGCGACAACCTAGGCCATCTGATCGTTATATTGACGTTATGGTAGGTATAACCGGCTGTTACCGCAAGGGACGCAGAGCCTTGGCAGGAAATAGCGCTATCGATTTTCGGTGCGTGGTCATTATCGGCAACATCAAATAAACGCTGGATAAACAATGCGGAGGCAAAGTTAAACCAAACTTAAACGAGAGAGGCTGCGAGGTGGGGAGAGGGGCCCCCGATTCCGGGCCCCTGAAGTATTTAAGGCTGGGTCGGTTTACTGACGCTGTTTTTGCGGATTTCCTGTACCTGAGCGGCGGTGACCGCCGGTGCATCGTTGCCCCAGCTGCTGCGCACAAAAGTGGCGAGTTGAGCAATCTGCTCGTCGTTCAGACGCCAACCAAAGTCTGGCATGGTCAACCCGGTGGGCGCGCCGACGGTGACTGGCGTGCGGGAGCCGTTGAGGATAATACTGATCAGCGAGGACGGATCATCACTTAACAGCGCCGGGTTGTGCGCCAACTGTGGGAAGGTGTCGCGATAGCCCTGGCCGTCGCTGCGGTGACAGGCGGCGCAGTTATCCAGATAGGTTTGGGCACCCGGGCGGCTGACATCGCCGTTTAACAGCATTTTGGCCGCGCCACCGTCCTGCATCAGCGGCTTTTCCTTATTGCCGGCCGACAAGGATTGCAGATAAACCGCGATGGCACGTAAATCGGCATCGCTCAGGGACTGAGTACTGTCCTGTACCACGTCAACCATTGCACCGAAAGCGGCAAAACGGGGGCTATGGCCGGTTTTCAGGAAGCGGGTGATATCTTCCGTGCTCCATTTGCCCAGGCCAGTTACCGCATCCGCGCGCAGGTTGGTGGCATGCCAGCCTTCCAGTGTGCCACCACTCAGATAGGCGTCGTCACTCTGGTTGAGCGCTTTTTCCTGGAAGCCAATACCGCGCGGCGTATGGCAGGAGCCGCAGTGGCCCAGCCCCTGGACCAAATAGGCACCGCGGTTCCAGTCGAGGCTTTGTGTGGTATCCGGCCGATAGGCGCCGTCTTCGCGAAACGCCAGATTCCACATGGCCAGCGGCCAGCGCATATTCAGCGGCCAGGGAATGTCACTGTCTTTATTGGGCTGAGCCACAGGCCTAACTTGCCGGGTAAAATACAGGTACAGGTCGCGAACGTCCCCATCACTGATTTTGGCGAACGAGGGATAGGGCATCGCCGGGTAGAGCCGGGTCCCGTCGCGAGCGATACCTTTGCGCAAGGCGTCACTGAATTCCTGCAGACTGTATTCGCCGATGCCGGTTTGTTTGTCCGGCGTAATGTTGGTGGAGTAGATGGCACCGACCGGAGTGGTCATTTTCAGACCGCCGGCAAAGGGTACGCCGCTGGGGCCGGTATGACAGGCGGCACAGTCACCGGCGCGCGCCAGGTATTCCCCGTGTTGCAGCCGGGCCGCCAATTGTGGGTCGTCAGTTGCCTGTACCGTGGTCGCACCCAGCATCAATAGCGCCAGCAGCGAGGGGGTAAGTCCTTTCATGTGAAGCTCCTTATGCTATCAGGCCTGAACCAGAGGACCGGGGTTTTTCAGATACTGAGTGCGGATCGCCTCGGCCGAGTAGTAGGCCAGCGCGCCGACAATGCCGGTGGGGTTATAGGCCAGGTTCTGCGGAAAGGCGCAGGCACCGGTGACAAATACGTTTGGCACGTCCCAGCATTGCAGGTATTTATTCACCACGCTGGTGGCTGGGTTATCGCCGGTAATGGCACCGCCGGTGGTGTGGGTCGATTGGTAAGGCCGCACGTCGTAATGATCGCCGGCTTTCATCACCGATACCGACATCTGTTTGGGCTTCATGACGTTGGCGATATCCACCATTTTGCTGGTGATGTGCTGGGTCATTTTGATTTCATTATCTTTCCAGTCAAACGTCATACGCAGCAGCGGCAGGCCGTAGCCGTCCTTGTAGGTAGGATCCAGATCCAGATAGCAATCGCGGTACGGCATCACCGATCCTTCGGAGCCGAGGCTCATGCTGTGTAAATAGTTATCCTTGATGCCCTGTTTCCAGCCGCTGCCCCAACCGGGTGTGCCCGGCGGCAGCGTCATTTGCTGCAACGGTCGGCCCCCGGTGCGGGTAGCGGAGATGTAAGCCCCACCGATGAATCCCAAACCGGTATGATCGAAGTTCTCCCCGTTCATATCGTCGATCACCATACCGGCGGCGCCAGCACCGATAAACGGATTGAAGTGGGTATCCTTATCGTAAAACAGCGAAATACCGCTGTTCATCTGGTAGGCGTAATTCTTGCCGACCACGCCTTCCCCGGTGACCGGGTTATAAGGTTTACCGATGCCGGACAGTAGTAACAGGCGGACGTTATGCAACTGGAAGGCGCTGAGGATCACCAGATCGGCCGGTTGCTCCACCTCTTGTCCCTGGGCGTTGATATAGGTCACGCCGGTGGCTTTCTTGCCGCTGCTGTCCAGATTCACTTTGATCACCTGCGACTGGGTGCGTAGCTCAAAGTTTTTACGTTGGGTTAGCACCGGCAGGATGGTGCTCTGTGGTGACGCTTTGGAATACATAAAGCAGCCGAAGCGTTCGCAGTAGCCGCAGTAGTTGCAGGGACCGAGCTGGACGCCGTAGGGATTGGTGTAGGGGACGGAGCAGTTGGCGGCGGGCACGTTGAAGGGGTGATAACCCAGCGACTCGGCCGCGGTGCCAAACAGCGAACCGGAGTAAAGCGGCTTCAGCGACGGCGTGGGGTATTCGCTGTTACGTGGTCCCTCGAACGGATTGCCGCCCTTGATGATTTGCCCGCGCAGATTACCGGCTTTACCCGCCGTGCCGCAGACCTTTTCGAACTTGTCGAAGTAGGGCTCCAGCTCCTGATAGCTCAACGGGTAGTCCTGCAGCGTCATGCCTTCCGGGATCCACTTGGCACCGTATTTTTCGGTGAGGGTGGTGTGCAGCTTCAGGTCGGACGGCAAAGCGCGCCAATGCATGCCGTTCCAGTGCACACCAGCACCGCCGACGCCGTTGCCCGGCAAAAAGGAACCCAGTTGACGGTAGGGCACGGCAAATTCTGCCGGGGTGTGACGTACCGTGACCGTCTCGTTGGCCATCGGCTGCATCAGTTTCATGCGAATGCCATAGGTCAGTTCATCGGCAATGCGCGGATAGGCGAAGTCCGGATAAGTATCACGCTGCTCACCACGTTCCAGTGCCAACACGCTAAGCCCGCTTTCGGTTAACTCCATCCCCATGATGGCGCCGGTCCAGCCAAATCCGACGATGACCACGTCTACCGCTGGCTTCTTGATTGCGCTCATTATGCATTCCTTTTGCTTGAGATACTGACCGGCCCGAGGGGATAAGGCTGATTGGGGCGATTGGCCCAGTCGGTGTAATCCGCACGTGCGCCGGGGAAACCGATCATTTTCCATGACGCCAGCGTCTGGTTACCGCCATGCACCGGATCGGCCAGGTAGCCCTCTTTGGTGTTGGTGAGCAACTGGTCGAAAAACGCCTTGCCGGGCAGGTCTTCGGAATCCAGTTGGCCGTGCTCCAGCGCAGCCAGCAGTTGTTCCTGCTCGGCGTGATCGAGATCGGCAAACCCTTTTTGGAACTGTTGCTGGCAGTGCGCATTGACTTCGCGGATGCCGATTCGGTAGGTTTCGCGTGGCGTCAGCTTGGACTGATAGCCCAGTTGCGGCGGGGAAGGAACGAATGGTGGGTGCATATACCATAAGCCGCCGTGGCCGTAGGGGGCTTCCATTTGCCTATCGATAAACACCGGCACGCCCTGATCGACTGCGCCTGGGCCGTTATCGTCAGTGGGGATCAGCCGATCGCAGGCCGCCAGCAGAAAACGCCATTCATCTGCGTTGAAATAGACCGGAACGTAGTGCTCCGATACGCCGGCAGCGGGGGCAGCCTTGGCATCCAGTGCCAGAATGCTGCTGCCGGCGGCGGCCAGCGGGATCAACGCCAGGGTTTTTTTGAGAAAGTTACGCCGGGGCGGCGAAGAGTTGTGCTGTTGTGACATAATTCCACCTTGAACATGCTTCACAATAAATGCCCGCGTTGGCAATACCGGCCAACGCCGCTGCTATCCAGCAGCGGTAAACAGGCGGGGACGGGTAATAAAGTAGACAACCACATTAGTAGCAAGCTACTGGTATGGTTGTATTAGTGTAGGGCTGGCGCTGTAAATCAAACAACGGATGATCTGTTTCAAAACATTTTGTTCACAACTAGATTGATTTAGATCAATTAATCAACATCTCCGTTACCGGTTTATTCTCCGGAGACACGGCGGACCTCTGATCCGGAGCAGCATGAAACACAGCAGTGACAGCCAACAGGGCGTTTCGACAGAGGCGATACAGGCAATCTTTAATCAGCATTTACGACAGGGGATGACGCGCAAGGCTGCGCTGCACCTGACGATCAAACAGCAGGTGACGGCGGGCGAGCTGTGTTACCTGGCCAAACTGCCGCCCAGCCGGGTTCTGGCGGCTCAACTGGCTATTTCTCGCGATACCGTCGAACTGACCTATGGCCAGTTGGAAGCGGAGGGCTACATTGCCCGTGCCGTTGGGCGCGGTAGCTTCGTCAGTTACCAGCAAGACACCCTGATCGGTCGTGAACTGCTGGCGGTCGACCATACGGGTCATGCCCTGTTGGTGGAGCGGGAGCTGAGTGCACACGGCCGCTCCCTGCTGATTGCTGCCCATGCTCCACATACCCGCCGCAGCGGCTCATTGACCCCCTCAATGCCCGACTTGCGCTTGTTCCCTATCGATAGCTGGTTGCAACTGGAAAGGCAGGCGGTGCGCCAGGGGGCCGAACGCCTGTTGGGCTATGCCGATCCTCAGGGGCTGGTGGAGTTGAGAGAGGAAATTATCGAGTATCTGCGCCGGGAAAGGGGCGTTAAGGCCAGTGCTGAGCAGGTGATCGTGGTGACCAGTTCCCAGCAGGCGCTCTCGCTGTGTACCCAGGTGCTGTTTAATCCCGGTGACCGGGTGTTTGTTGAAGAGCCCGGGTATCAGGGCGCGAAAAAACTGGTTCAGTCGGCGGGCTTAATCGCTCAGCCGATTGGGGTGGATCAATTGGGTATGGATATCGATAAGTTGGTTCAGACCAAAGAGGGCGGGCGGGGCGTTTATATCACCCCTTCTCATCATTACCCTCTGGGATATTCGCTCAGCATTGAAAGAAGACTGAAGTTATTAGCGTGGGCGCAACGTGAAAAGGCCTGGATTATTGAAGATGATTACGATTCCGAGTTCAATTATAACGGGTTGACCACCGCATCATTACAGGGGCTGGATCAGTACCAACGTACGTTATATATCGGTACTTTTAGTAAAAGTCTGTTCCCGGGGTTACGCATTGGCTTTCTTATTGTTCCGCCGCAATTAATTCCACCTATGGTGGCGGCTAAACAATTCCAGGATGGTTATACTTCGGCACTGCCCCAGATGACGTTATTCAAATTTATCAATGACGATTTTTATGCCGAACATTTAAGAAATATGCGCAAGATATATCAGGCCCGACTGGAGATTTTACATGCGGCGGTGCATCAGTATCTTGCCCCCTGGACTCAACCGCGGTTGCCACAGGGGGGGCTGCAACTGGTTTGCCCGCTGGCGGACGCGGCAACCGAACGGCAGTTGATCCAGGCTGCTGCTGCGCAGGGGATGAAGGTCTATGGATTGATTGATTTTTATACCCATCCGCCGGGCGAAGGCGCGTTGGTATTCGGCTTTGCGGCCTATGCTCCGGACGAAATTGTAAAATTTATCAAAAAGTTATCATCGATTCTCAGCACGCTTCCAGAATAGATCTGAACAGAGTGAGTTCGTTGGAATTGGTCTGCCCGCTGTTGTTGATTGGTCTGTATTCAGTGGGCATTGGCCGGTGTATCCTGCTGGTATTCCGTTATTTCTCCTCTGGAAATAACAGCTTAAAACCAGAGAGGCATTATGCTCCCAGTACACAATGAAGTGACAATTCGTAAATTACAAAACGCTGATAAACCCCAGTGGTTAGAGCTTTGGCAAGGGTATCTTCATTTTTATCGCGCGGATATTAAGCCGCAGGTCACCGATCACACCTTTGGACGTTTATGTGAGGATCCGCAGGTTTATGGCCTGGTGGCAGAAGATAAAGACGGCAATTTATTGGGATTAATGAACCTGATATTCCATCCTTCCACCTGGAGTTCGGTGGGTTATTGCTATATTGAAGATCTTTATTTTTCGCCAGCGGCGCGTGGCAAGAAGGTGTCCGAAAAGTTATTCGAGCAGGCCTATCAGTTGGCGGACGAAAAAGGCAGCGATCGGGTTTATTGGACGACGCAGGAATATAATGCTCCGGCCCGTTCCTTGTATGACAAAATAGGTCGAAGAACTTCGTTTGTTGTTTACGAACGTTAACGACAGGTAGTGGAGGCTGTATGGTGATCAATCAATTCGGTCAGCCGGTCGGCGAGTCATTAGCCGATTGGCGGGTAGTGAAACGCCCAACCGGCAAGACGCTCGACGGGCGATTTTGCCGCCTGAAACAGCTTGATGCGCAGCGGGATCATGGCGCTTTGTTCAGCGCTTTCCAGCAGGCGCCGGATGGCCGGGACTGGACCTATTTATCGATAGAGCGGCCGGACAGCCCGGCGGCGATGTTGCAGCATCTGACCACCCTGCAGGCGAATGCCACGCTGGTGAACCTGACGGTGTTTGACCGTGCAAGCCAGGCTCCGGTCGGGACGGTGGCCTACATGCGCATCGATGAAACTAACGGCGTGGCGGAGGTGGGTCATGTCAGTTGGTCACCGGCGATGAAGCAGCGCTCCAGCGCCAGCGAAGCGATTTATCTGATGCTGCGACACCTGTTTGAGGATTTGGGTTATCGCCGCTGTGAATGGAAGTGCGACAGCCATAACGCCCCCTCCAAACAGGCAGCGGCGAGATTCGGTTTCAAGTATGAAGGCACTTTCAGATATGCGTTGGTCACCAAGGGCCGCAGCCGGGACACCGACTGGTTTGCTATAACTGCCGACCGTTGGCCGACCATCAGGGCCGGGTTTGAGCAGTGGCTGGATCCCGACAACTTCGACGCACAAGGGCAGCAGAAAAAACGGCTGCAGGCGTTGATGGGGTAGATGTTAAAGAGGCGGCCATTTGGCCGCCTCTTTGTTTTAGCAGTATAGCGATTACTTCAGTTCATCGACCATGGTCGCGGCGCGGCCAATGTAATTAGCCGGGGTCATGGCTTTCAGACGAGTTTTCTCTTCTTCCGGCAATGCCAGTCCATCGATAAACGCCTGCATACCGGCAGCATCCACGCGCTTGCCGCGGGTCAGCTCTTTCAGCTTCTCGTAGGGTTTTTCGATGCCGTAACGGCGCATCACGGTCTGGATCGGCTCGGCCAACACTTCCCAGTTGTGATCCAGTTCGTCCAGCAGGTGTGCCTGGTTCACTTCCAGCTTGCTGATGCCTTTCATGGTCGCCTGGTAGGCGATCAACGCATAACCCAGGCCGACGCCCAGGTTACGCAGCACGGTGGAGTCGGTCAGGTCGCGCTGCCAGCGGGAAACCGGCAGTTTGCTGGCCAGGTGGCCCAGCACCGCGTTAGACAGGCCCAGATTGCCTTCGGAGTTTTCGAAGTCGATCGGGTTAACCTTGTGCGGCATGGTGGAAGAACCGATTTCACCGGCGATGGTCTTCTGCTTGAAGTGATTCAGCGCGATGTAACCCCAAACGTCACGGTCGAAGTCGATCAGAATGGTGTTGAAACGCGCTACGCAGTCAAACAGCTCGGCGATATAGTCGTGCGGCTCGATCTGAGTGGTGTACGGGTTCCAGGTGATGCCCAGCGAGGTGACGAACTCTTCGCTGAAGATATGCCAGTCCACTTCTGGGTAAGCGACGATGTGGGCGTTATAGTTGCCGACCGCACCGTTGATTTTACCCATGATTTCTACGCGTTCAAACTGACGGAACTGACGTTCCATCCGGTAGGCCACGTTGGCGAATTCTTTACCGACGGTGGACGGGGTGGCAGGCTGGCCGTGGGTACGAGACAGCAGCGGAATATCGCGGTATTCCAGCGCCAGACCCTTGATTGAATCGATGATTTTACGCCAGTACGGCAGCACCACATCCTGACGTGCCGTTTGCAGCATCAGCGCATGCGACAGGTTGTTGATGTCTTCGGAGGTACAGGCAAAGTGGATAAACTCGGACACCGCCTGCAGGGCAGGGACCGCTTCCACTTTTTCCTTCAGGAAATACTCAACCGCTTTCACGTCGTGGTTGGTGGTGCGTTCGATAGTCTTGATACGCTGCGCGTCTTCTTCGCTGAACTCTGCGACGATCTTGTCGAGGAAAGCGTTTGCGTCGGCGTCAAAAGCCGGAACTTCCTTGATTTCTGCGCAGGCGGCCAGTTTTTGCAGCCAACGTACTTCAACCTGCACACGGAATTTCAGCAGACCGTACTCGCTGAAAATGGTGCGCAGTGCGCTGACTTTATCACCGTAGCGTCCATCAACGGGTGAAACGGCGGTCAGTGAGGATAATTCCATCGGTAGCAACTCCTGGGATCTATTAACAATGAGCAACGATATTTTGCGCCTGTTTAAACAGACGATTACGGGAAAACATTAACTGCAGGCGGCTGCCGCCAACCTGTTGCCACAGCACGGCGGCACGAATGCCGGCCAGCAATGTGGCGCGAACTTTGGCCTGTACCTGCGGATTTTGCAGGATTGCCGGTGAACCGGTCACCTGGATGCGCGGCCCGAGCGGGCTGACCACGTCGACATAAATGCCGGCCAGCGCGCTGATAATAGTGTCTGATTCCAGATCAAAATGCGCCAGTTGACGCTCAAGCTGGCCGAGACGTTCGCCAAGCTGGTTCATCGCCTGCTTATTGGCATTGAGCTTACGCTCCAGCACCATCAGGCTGATGGTGTAGCGGGTCAGCTCGGCGGCCAGGCCCTTATTGTTGGCATTGAGGACGCCCATCAGCGTCTCAAGACCCATTTTCAGATTGCGTTCTTCACCGCCGAACACCGCCAGCGTGGAAGGAGGATCCATCTGCAGCAGGCTGCTCAGCGAGATATTCATGGCCTCGCGATCGCATTGGCCTTCGTGTGCCAACTGCTGAACCAGACGTGCGGTCTGGCTGATCCCGGCCATCGCCAGCGTAATGTCATAATAATTCTTCGCCACGATTACTCCTGTAAACGCTGTTCAATAATGCCGCCGCCGAGGCAGATTTCATCCTGATAGAACACGGCTGACTGGCCTGGGGTGACGGCGGCAACCGGCTCGTCGAAACGCACTTCGATGCGTTGTTCGTCAAGCGGGGTGACGGTGCAAGGAATATCCTGCTGGCGATAACGGGTTTTCACCGTACAGCGGAACGGCCCGCTCAGCGGCAGGCGATCAACCCAATGCAGTTGTTGCGCGATCAGCCCGACGGACATCAGACGCGGGTGCTCATGCCCCTGCGCGACCACCAGTACGTTGTTGGCGACGTCTTTGTCCACCACGTACCACGGATCTTCGCTGCTGTCTTTCATGCCGCCGATGCCCAGCCCTTTGCGTTGCCCCAGGGTGTGGTACATCAGACCTTGATGTTCACCGACGGTCTGACCGTCGACGCTAACAATTGGGCCCGGCTGTGCAGGCAGGTAACGGCCGAGGAAGTCGCGGAATTTGCGCTCACCGATAAAGCAGATGCCGGTGGAGTCTTTTTTCTTGGCGGTGACCAGTTCCAGCTGTTCGGCGATGCGGCGTACCTCCGGTTTTTCCAATTCACCGACCGGGAACAGGCTTTGTGTGACCTGCTCGTGGCTCAGGGTGTAGAGGAAGTAGCTCTGGTCTTTGTTACCGTCGACACCGCGCAGCAGACGGCTTTTGCCGTCCACGTCCTGACGGCGCACGTAGTGACCGGTGGCGATAAAGTCGGCCCCCAGATCTTCTGCGGCGAATTCCAGGAAGGCTTTGAATTTGATTTCTTTATTACACAGGATGTCCGGGTTCGGCGTGCGGCCGGCCTTGTACTCTTCAAGGAACAGCTCAAACACGTTGTCCCAGTACTCTGCCGCGAAATTCACCGTATGCAGTTCGATGCCGAGTTTGTCGCACACCGCCTGCGCATCGGCCAGATCGGTCGCTGCGGAGCAGTATTCTTCGTCATCGTCTTCTTCCCAGTTCTTCATAAACAGCCCAGCGACCTGATAGCCCTGTTGCTGTAACAGATAGGCAGTAACGGAAGAGTCGACGCCGCCGGACATACCGACGATTACTTTTTTCTGGCTGTTGTCTGACATGGGGATCTCGCGAACTTGAACACTAACCGTGCTGATAAAAAACAAGCGCAGGATTTTACCACGTTGGCCTCGTCGGCGCACGGCACTTATTCATCTCAAAATGGCCAGTTATAGCTGCTGACCAGTGATAGCGGGTAGCGCTCCGGCTGCTGATAACAACGTAGGCTTTCCGCTACCAGCGCGGAACGCAGGTTGGGTGCCTGTAAAATCTCGTCGGCGCTCAACCACAGGCAGCGGTCGATATCGCTGTCGTGCGGCTCGGTCGGCAACGGCTGTTCCAGCTCAATCACAAAGCAAAAACGCAGGAACGGCGTGTTGTCCGGCGCGATCCACTGGTGCAGCTTGAGGAATGACTGCGGCGTGGCGCGGATGCCGGTTTCTTCCCACAGTTCGCGTTCGGCGGCCTGCACCAGGGTTTCGTCGGCCTCAAGATGACCGGCCGGCTGGTTCCAGAGCGCCTTATGGTTGATAGTCTCTTCGACAATCAAGAACTTGCCGGCGGCGTGAACCACGCAGGCAACGGTAACGTGTGGTTTAAACATGGCGACCCCTTACAACGGCGGCTTGGCGGACTGATTACAGCGAATCAAGGGTTTTCCATTCACCGGGTTGCAGTTCTCCCAATGAAAGATTACCCATACTGTAGCGAATCAGCCGCAGGGTAGGAAAGCCGATATGTGCAGTCATGCGACGTACCTGACGGTTTCGCCCTTCGTACAGGGTGATTTTCAGCCAGGCCGTCGGGATTGATTTGCGCTCGCGGATCGGTGGATTGCGCGGCCACAGCCATTGTGGTTCGGCGACCAACTCTACGCCAGCCGGCAGGGTCGGGCCATCTTTGAGCGTGACGCTGCTGCGCAAGGGAGCCAAATCGCTGTCCTGCGGTGCCCCCTCGACCTGCACGTAATATACCTTACCGGTACGCTTGCCCGGTTGGGTGAGCTGTGCCTGCAGTTTGCCGTCATTGGTTAACACCAATAATCCTTCGCTATCGCGATCCAGGCGTCCTGCGGCATAAACATCGGGAAAAGGAATGAATTCTTTCAGCGTGGTGCGGCCGGCCTCATCGGTAAATTGGGGTAACACATCGAAGGGCTTGTTGAATAACACCACGCGACGCGGCCCTTGTGCTACAGCGGGTTTGGCGGCATCAGGCGGGCTGAATCGTTTAACTTTGTGATTTCTAACAGGGAATTTTTTCATAACAGTTGAGATTACGGATGATAGGCGCATTATAACCGAATCCGTTTCGGATTGGCGCGGACAGAAAATTCCAGTAGTATCTACACGCATCTTACAAAGCATTAACAAAAATTGCGCTTGAAGGAGAGGTTGATGGAAAGCAAAGTAGTTGTTCCGGCAGAAGGTAAAAAGATTACGGTCGATGCCCAGGGTAAACTGGTTGTTCCGAATAACCCGATCATTCCGTTTATCGAAGGCGACGGCATTGGCGTTGACGTTACCCCTGCTATGATTCACGTGGTTGATGCAGCAGTGAAAAAGGCCTACCACGGCGAACGTAAAATCTCCTGGATGGAAATCTACACCGGTGAAAAATCCACTCACGTTTACGGGAAAGACGTGTGGCTGCCGGAAGAAACCCTGGATCTGATCCGTGACTACCGCGTTGCCATCAAAGGCCCGCTGACTACCCCAGTCGGTGGCGGTATTCGCTCCCTGAACGTGGCCCTGCGCCAGCAACTGGACCTGTACGTATGTCTGCGTCCGGTGCGTTACTACCAGGGCACCCCAAGCCCGGTTAAACACCCAGAGCTGACCGACATGGTGATCTTCCGCGAAAACGCCGAAGACATCTATGCAGGTATCGAATGGAAAGCCGGTTCTGCTGAAGCAGACAAAGTGATCAAGTTCCTGCGCGACGAAATGGGCGTGAAGAAAATCCGCTTCCCAGAGCAATGCGGTATCGGCGTGAAGCCATGCTCTGAAGAAGGGACCAAACGTCTGGTTCGTGCAGCGATCGAATACGCTATCACCAACGACCGCGACTCTGTGACCCTGGTTCACAAAGGCAACATCATGAAGTTCACCGAAGGTGCCTTCAAGGATTGGGGCTACGAACTGGCGCGCGAAGAGTTCGGCGGTGAGCTGATCGACGGCGGCCCATGGCTGAAAATCAAGAACCCGAACACCGGTAAAGAGATCGTGGTTAAAGACGTGATCGCCGATGCCTTCCTGCAGCAAATCCTGCTGCGTCCGGCTGAATACGACGTGATCGCCTGTATGAACCTGAACGGTGACTACATCTCCGACGCCCTAGCCGCACAGGTTGGCGGTATCGGTATCGCACCTGGCGCCAACATCGGTTCCGACTGCGCCCTGTTCGAAGCCACCCACGGCACTGCACCTAAGTATGCCGGTCAGGATAAAGTGAACCCAGGTTCCATCATCCTGTCTGCAGAAATGATGCTGCGCCACATGGGTTGGTTCGAAGCGGCTGACCTGATTGTTAAAGGCACCGAAGGCGCAATTGCTGCCAAGACCGTGACCTATGATTTCGAACGCCTGATGGAAGGCGCTAAGCTGCTGAAATGTTCAGAGTTTGGTGACGCTATCGTTAAACACATGTAATGGTGTTTTAGCGTTAAATGATAACGGGAACCTAATGGTTCCCGTTTTTTATTATTCAAATTGCAACGGTTATCAAAATAAGTTATCAAAATCTGCATGAAACCCTCCTATTTAGAGGGCAATAATGAACCAATCCTTGGCCCGTTCATGATGATAGCAAGTGCTGTTCGTGGAAAATTGTCTACATTGTTAATCCCCTTTATATGTTCTGTTGTTGGTCTGAGCTTCTCAGGACTGACCCTCCCCAAAAAACACACCTTGCATGTCGATATACTCCAATGTTTACCAAGGGACCAAACAACGGCATTCAGTATGTTATACCCCCCATGCCACATAAACTGACCGCGTCGTTATCGACAATGGCTCGGGTTTGTAACCTGATAATTAAAATGGAAAGGCAGAGAGAGATTAATAATGGACAATCAAACAATTGAGTTTGGATTCGATACTATTGCAATGAAAGATGATGCAGGTGCGTCGCTGACAGAGTTGCAAAGTCATTATAAAGTTGATGGTGTGGAAGTTTGGAAGAACTACGTTGAGCTATATAAATTCAGCGAGGGGGAATCATTTGGCAACCACAGCGTGAGCATGTTGGAAATTCCCATTGATGCGGCAGGCAAACCGCTTCCAACAGATGTTTACATGCAGACTCATGGCTTAAATGAGCGAACCTTATTCAGTGCTGTGATCTGCGTTCATGGTGAGTGCGTCGGGTTCCAGAATATTGTTGGCGGTACTGTGCGGCAACGTGATGGCGTTTGGGGACCAACGGTTCAGGCAAATTATACGCGGTTGATTAAATCGGCATAATGTCGTTGTGAAATACTCCGCTCTGTGCGGAGTATTCGTTAATGTTTAACTTTAAATCCCCTGTTAACAGGGGATTTTTATTGTGCACAGAAAACCCCCAGCTAGGCTGGGGGTTCAGTAAAGCTTTCAGCTTTGAGCCAGTTATAAAAACCCCTTTTGATTTGTTAAAACAGTTTGCGGTCTGGCAACTGCAAATGTTCAACAAGAAATCAAAAGGGGGTCCCAATGAGGGACGAAAAGAGCTTAGCGCACACCCGATGGAACTGTAAATATCACATAGTTTTTGCGCCGAAGTACCGAAGAAAGGTGTTCTACGGGGAAAAACGCAAAGCGATTGGCAGTATTTTAAGAAAGCTGTGCGAATGGAAAAACGTGAATATTCTGGAAGCGGAATGCTGTGCGGATCACATTCATATGCTTCTGGAAATCCCGCCGAAGATGAGTGTATCGGGGTTTATGGGGTACCTGAAGGGAAAGAGCAGCCTGATGCTTTATGAGCAGTTTGGGGATTTGAAGTTCAAATACCGTAACAGGGAGTTTTGGTGCCGAGGGTATTACGTTGATACGGTAGGGAAAAACACGGCCAGGATACAAGAATACATAAAGCACCAACTGGAAGAGGATAAAATGGGTGAGCAACTCTCGATCCCGTATCCAGGTAGCCCGTTTACGGGCCGTAAGTAATCCATAGATGCAAATGTCAGATTGCTATGCGCCTGTTAGGGCGCGGCTGGTAACAGAGCCTTATAGGCGCATATGAAAAACCTCCGGCTATGCCGGAGGATATTTATTCAATCCGCCTTGGTGGCGTCCGGATGATTCTTGCCTTCCTCGATAAAATCTTCATCAATCTCATCGGTGGTTGCTGCACTGTCGCGGCCGGAAAGAATATTCCAGCAGGCGATGAACAGGGCGGCGATTAGCGGGCCGATGACGAAGCCATTAATGCCGTAAATCTCCATGCCACCCAGGGTTGAAATCAGGATCAGATAATCCGGCATCTTGGTGTCTTTACCCACCAGCAGTGGACGAAGAATGTTGTCGACTAAACCGATGATCACCACGAAGAAGCCCACCAGGAACAGGCCTTTCCACAGCATACCCGTAGCGAAGAAATAGATGGCGGCGGGGACCCAGATAATGGCAGAACCGACGGCAGGGATGATCGACAGGAAGGCCATCAACGCGGCCCACAGCAGGCTGCCTTCAATGCCGGTGAAGTAAAACGCCAGGCCGCCGAGCGCGCCTTGCACTACCGCCACCACGACCGTGCCTTTTACCGTCGCGCGGGAAACGGCTGCGAACTTCACAAACAGATGATGTTTAACGTGTTCGGATAATGGCAGCGCCTGGAGCGTCAGATTAACCAGATAAGCGCCATCTTTCAGCAGGAAGAACAGCAGATAAAGCATCACGCCAAAGCCAACGGCAAAGTTGAACGTGCCTTTGCCGATCAGGAACACGCTACCGGCCAGGTATTGCCCACCCTGCAGAGCCACTTCCGAAAGTTTCTTTTGTATTTCAGCCGCGTTGTCGAGGTTGTGCTCTGTCAGGAAATGACGCGCCCAGTTGGGGAGTAACTGTAGGGTATCGGCCACAATGACCGGGAATTGGGTGTTATTGCCCTGTAATTTGGTGTAGACGACGTTAAGCTCAATCGCCAGTGAAGAAGCGATAATAGCCAAGGGGGTAAATACGATCAGACAGATCACTACCAGCGTCAAAAACGACACCAGGCCATTGCGGTCGCCCAAATACTGCTTAAGTTTTTGTTTCACCGGGTGGAAAATCACCGCCAGGATGATGGCCCACAGCACTGACGAGTAATAGGGACCCAATACGTCCAGAAAAGCCGCGGTCACTATAAAAAGGATCAGAATAAAGAATCCCTTTGAAATACCCTTAGACATCATACCCGTCCCTCTGATGATAGATTTTGCCTGCCAATGCCGGTATTCACTGACACTGACACTTCTTGAAGAACAAACCCTATCATTACAAACGCGTAACAGGTAGCGGATTTTATGCGCGAACAATTAATAAAACTTATTAATAATGTTGTATTTTGTAGGGATATTTAAGCCGGGAAGTCGTACAAAATCCCCTGTACCTGACTCATCCAACCCCATTTTCAGGTTCGGGTTGGATGGTCGCGGCGAGGGGATTGAGGGGGAAAAACAGGGAGAGTTATCGCTTAACCTCACTTCTCTCCCTGGTTCGCAGGGCGGTGACGGTTTCGCCGCCGATGCCCCAGTTGTCGGTAGCAACTTCGTCAATCACCACGAAGGTGGCGTGGCGAGGCTTATTCAGCACGCGTTCCAGCAACTCGGTGACCCCTTCGATCAATTGGCGCTTGTGTTCCGCCGTGACCCCTTCGTCGGTGACTTTAATATTTACATAGGGCATTGCAGGTTCTCCTTGATTACCAGACGCCGGCAGTAGTGCCGCCGTCAACGGTGACGATAGTGCCGGTGACAAAGTTGGAATCGGTCAGGTACAGCACCGCATCGACAATATCCTGTGGCTGGCCAATGCGGTGGGTCGGTGCCATTTTTTTCATAAACGTCAGGCTTTCTTCATCCTGATGACTCATGGTCAGTGGGGTGGCGATAATGCCGGGGGCGACGGCGTTAACCATCACATTATGCGGTGCCATTTCCAATGCCAGCCCACGGGTGGCTTGATTTAGCCCGCCCTTGACCATAACCGGCAGCAGTGCAGGGACCTTGCTGATGGGCTGCATGGCGATGGCGGCAGTAATGGTGACAATATGCCCGGAGCCATGCGGCATCATGTGCCGAGCGGCGGCCTGTGAGGGATAAAAGAATCCTTTCAGGTTAGTGGCCAACATCGCGTCGACATCTTCCTCCGTATAGTCTGTCACCGGTTTGGACAGGAAAATCCCCGCGTTGTTGATCAGAATATCGACCTGGCCAAAGTTTTCTTCCGCTTGTTCGAACAGACGAGTTGCGGTTTCCGGCTGGGCAATATCACCGGGAACCAGCAGCAGGTTTTTAGGATTACCGAGCTGGTTTGCTGCCGCCTGCAAACGGTCCAGCGAGCGTGCATTCCCCACCACATTGTAACCGCGTGCCAGGTAAGCCTGTGCAATAGCGAAACCCAACCCGCTGGATGCGCCAGTAACAATAACCGTTTTTACTCTGTCCATTATCTGTTCTCTATAAAGTCATTATTGGTGTGGCTGAAACGATAATGCTTATGTGCGAAGAGAAAAATGGGCTCAGAGTCATTTGATTTTATACATGGTGTAATGAGTCATGCGCCGCCTGGTGGATTTTTGACCCTGGATGTCAGCGTTAACGCCAACAGGCTTCCCAGAACCGCAGCGGCCAACACCATAAAGGAGGGCGCTGTCCACCCGGCATAGGCCACCAGAGTGCTCAAGACAATCGGGCCGATCACCTGACCGAGATAAATGCCCTGCATCACTAACCCCAGACTCAGGGGAATCAACGTGGGCTGGGGTGCAGCCGCCGGTGTTGCAGCCAGAATGGTGGCGGGCAGCATGCCGCCGATACCGCTAAACATTAAACACAGTGGAACCAGCATGGCATTCGGTGTGGCCGAAAGGAAGACGCTGGCTCCGGCAAGCCCCATCAGCATGCTGGCAATGGCGAGCAGGGTACGGGCTTGCAGGCCACGCGACAGCAATACACCGGCGAAGAGATTGCCGAGAATATTGACCGCAATCACCGCTGCGCTGACACCGCCGGCCGCGGCCAGTGTCAGTCCGATGCGCTGCATCAGGAATATCGGCAGAAAGGCCATCACGGCGAAAAACTGCAGGTTATAGGTGGTGAAGATCAGGGCCAGCAGCAGCGGTTGCCGGGCACGCAGGATGCTGGCCAGCGCCTGACGCAAATTCACCGTCGTGGCAGCAGCGGCGGTTGTCACGATGCGCGGCGTGGTGAACGGTAACAACAGCGCCGCCAGCAGGGTCAGAATGCCACCGGCGACCCAGCTCTGTTGCCAGTCGGCGAAGTGCGGGCCGAAGAACAGGGAGATCGCCATGCCCGCCGGCATAAAGGTGCTCCAGATGCTGAACACCAGATTACGTTGTTGCGGTGCCACCACCCGAGTGAGCACGGTCGGTGCAGCCACCACCACAATGACAAAGCCGATCCCTTCGATAACCCGGGTGACGATCAAGCCGGTGAAGTCGTGCTGAGTCGCTCCGGCGAAGCTGGCAATGCTGACGATCACCAAGCCCAGGCCCAACAAGCGACGATCGCCCCAGCGGCGCACCAGTTGCCCGGCGGCGATGCCCCCGAACACGCCGATAAATGGAAAGGCCGAAATAATCCAGCTCAGCGACTCCAGCGACCGGCCGAATTGGTGCTGCAGTTCCGGCAGGGCAATAGTCGCTTTGCCCACGTGCAGCGCCACGGCAATACCGGCGAACAGCACATTGACGATTGCCGGCCACTGCGTGGCGGGGGCTGGCGCTGAGCCCACGGCGTCGAGCCTGGTCGCAGTCATGATTTTCTCCTGGGAGATAAAAATCAGACTATGCGTTATGCCGAAATTATCGACAGTTCAATTGTGGCTCTATTGGCTGTCAGAACCGCACATTTCGAGCTTTATTGCCGAGCCGCGCTATTACCCTGTAGCCATGCTTGGCTGATCTACATCATTGAAACTTATTTAAGGGACGGGTAAAACACTTGCTTCACCAAGGAGAAGTGTATGTACAGCGACAACGAGAAGAAGTTTTATATCATCCTGAACCGCAACCATGAACCGGCAACCCTGTTCAATGCGTCCTGCCATTTGACGGCGGGGATTACCGATCTGATCGAACAGCGCGAATTTCATCATTATCCCAGCGCTATCGAAGGCGTAAGCGCCAATATGAGCCATTATCCGATCGTGATCCTGCAGGCAAAAAACAGCAGCCAGCTCAGTAATCTGGTCCTGAAATGCAAGGAAGAGGGCGTCCTGGCCAACTTCTTTACCACCACCATGCTGTCACATTCGGCAGAGCAACAAATCGCCGATACCGCCAACACCGAATATGAAAAGTTGGAGTTCGTGGCGGTAGCACTGTACGGGGATACCGAACAGCTCAAACCACTAACCAAAAAGTTCTCCGTTTACCGCTGAGGCCCCGTGATGGGGCCCCGCAATAGGCGCATTAATTACTGAAACTGCAGATAGGCCACCTGGGTTTGCAGGTATTCCTCCAGTCCGTGACGGCCATCGGCACCGCCAATGCCGGATTTACGCCAGCCGGCATGGAAGCCTTGCATTGCTTCAAAGCTTTCACGGTTGACGTAGGTTTCGCCGAACTTTAATTGCTTGATCGCCATCATCGCCACGTTGAGGTCACGGGTGAAAATAGATGAGGTGAGACCGTATTCGCTGTCGTTGGCCATAGCCATCGCCTGGTCAAAGCTGTCGAAGCAACTGACCGGCAGCACCGGACCGAAAATTTCCTGATGCATAATCTCCATCTCTTGCTGTACGTCGCAGAGCAGGGTGGGTGGGAAAAAGTACCCGCTGCGAGCCTCGCGCTTGCCGCCCATTACCAGCGTCGCGCCCTGACTGACCGCTCGCGCCACTTTATCTTCCACCCGTTGAACCGCCTCTGCGCTGATCAACGGCCCCATATCCAGCCCGGCTTGTTGATTAGGATCGCCAAAGGTCACCTGACGGAAAGCCTCGGTCAACAGGGTCATAAACTGCGGATAAATGTCCCGCTGTACGTAAACGCGTTCGGTGCAGTTGCATACCTGGCCGCTGTTGATGACGCGTGAGCTGACGATGGCTTTGACGGCCAGACTGAGATCGGCGTCGGCCATCACAATCGCCGGGGCTTTGCCACCCAATTCCAGCGACACCTTGGTGACGTTGTCCGCAGCGGCGTGCAGGGTGGCGACACCGGCGCCGACGCTGCCGGTCAGGCTGACCATGCCCACTTTCGGATTGGCCGTCAGCGCCTGGCCCAGTTCCGGCCCGTAGCCGGTCACCAGGTTAAACACGCCGGGCGGCAGGCCAATTTCATCTGCGATCTCGGCAAACAGCAACGCATTGCCTGGCGTCAGTTCGCTGGGTTTGATCACGATGGTATTGCCGGTCAGCAGCGCCGGTGCGGCCTTGCGCGCAATCAGGAAGAACGGGAAGTTCCACGGCAGGATACCGACCACCACGCCGATGGCTTTTTTGAACAGGAAGATGTTTTCATTCGGTCGGTCGCTCTGGATGATCTCACCCTCATAGCGGCGCGCCCACTCGGCCATATAGTCGAGGTAGTCGGCGGTAAACAGCACTTCCACCTTGGCCAACTCGGGCGTTTTCCCGCCTTCGGCGACGATCAGCCTCGTCAGTTCCGGCTCTCTGCCTCGCACGCCGGCGGCCAGCCGATGCAGCCATTGGCCGCGCTCAACCGCCGGTGACGCTTCCCAGCCCGGTTGTGCGGCCTCGGCGGCATCAATGGCCCGTCTGGCTTCGTCCGCACCGCCTTGCGGGATTTGCATCATCACTTGTTCGGTGGCCGGGTTGATGACATCAATCCAGCGCCCAGTGTGGTGGGCAACAAATTCACCGTTTATATACATCCGTTTTTGGTTCTGGGTCATGGCAGGGCTCCACAGGATTATTATTAATGCCTTGTTATGGTAATGACCTTCCTGTGTTAAAAACCTTTGCCTCACTGCCAGCTTCGCCGCCAGAATGGCATTCTGACCATCCTCTTCAGGTCGTTGCCTTCAACCCATGCAGCCTTGCGATGAAATTGTGATCCCGGTCAGCGTTATCCCTTGGATTTTGCCAGCTTCCGTCAGAACTGGCAGTCAGGCTAAGGTTGCGCGCCGGGCAATATTCATAGACTCCTTCACGCCTGTTTTTTGTCCTCATCACAAGCAACGAAGGAATCAATAATAATGAATAACGCTGTCATGTTGGGAATCCTGTGGCATCTGGTGGGCGCTGCCAGCGCCGCCTGTTTTTATGCCCCGTTCAAAAAAGTCCGTCGCTGGTCGTGGGAAACCATGTGGTCGATCGGTGGCCTGATGTCGTGGTTGATCCTGCCCTGGGCGGTGAGCTATGTGCTGCTGCCGGACTTTTGGCGCTATTACAGTGCTTTCAGCCTGTCGACCCTGCTGCCGGTGTTCCTGTTTGGCGCCATGTGGGGCATTGGTAACGTCAATTACGGCCTGACCATGCGCTATCTGGGCATGTCGATGGGGATTGGCATCGCCATTGGCATCACGCTGGTGGTGGGCACGCTGATGACCCCGCTGTTGCAGGGGCGCTTTGTGGCGTTGTTCAGCTCCGCCGGTGGCAAGCTGACGCTGCTGGGCGTCGCCATTGCCCTGATTGGCGTGGTGATTGTTTCGTGGGCAGGGGTGCTGAAAGAGCGGGCGATGGGTATCCGCGCCGAAGAGTTTAATCTGCGCAAAGGACTGCTGTTGGCGGTGATGTGCGGCATTTTCTCCGCCGGTATGTCGTTTGCGATGGATGCTGCCAAACCTATGCACCAGGCCGCAGCGGATCTGGGGATTGATCCGCTGTACGTGGCGTTGCCAAGCTACGTGGTGATCATGGGGGGCGGGGCACTGGTTAACCTGGCCTACTGTTTTATTCGCCTGGCGGTCAAAGCGGATCTGTCAGTCAAGGCTGATTTCTCGCAGGCCAAATCGCTGCTGGTGGCCAACGTACTGTTCTCATTGCTCGGCGGTACCATGTGGTACCTGCAATTCTTCTTCTATGCCTGGGGCCATGCCAACATTCCCGCGCAGTACGACTTTATCAGTTGGATGCTGCATATGAGTTTCTATGTGCTGTGTGGCGGTCTGGTGGGCTTGTTGCTAAGAGAGTGGAAAAACGCCGGCCGTCGTCCGGTCAGCGTATTGTGCATCGGTTGCCTGACGATCATTCTGGCCGCCAACGTTGTTGGCTTGGGCATGGCGGGGTGATCAGCGTTTTACCCCGGCGGCAGGGCGTTCGGCGCGTTTAAAACGCTGACGCCAGGCGCTGGGGGTGACGCCGGTTTCACGGGTAAACACCACCGAGAAATAGTTGCTGTCCTCAAAGCCGCAGCGGGCAGCCACTTCACCGATCAGTTCATCACTGCCGCGCAGCAGGGATTTTGCCCGGCAGAGTTGCAACTGGCGCAGATAGTGGCTGATGGTCATGCCGGTCTGCTGTCGAAAAAGTTGCTTAAGGCTGCGCTCTGCCAGTTGATGATGTCGGCAGAATGCCTCCAGCTCAAAATGTGCACCGCTGTCTCCCTGAACGGCTGCCATCAGCAAATCCAGCTGTTCGCCTTCCGGTAACTGGTCGTCTTGCCCGACGGCATAGCGATGACGACGCAGGATCAGCACCAGTTGCAGAAACAGCGCCTCGGTGAGCTGGATCGACAGCAGGTCGGTTTTACGACTTTCCAGTGCCAACTGCTGGATCACACTGCGTGCCAGTGCCATTCCCCGGGTGGTTAGCCGCCAGTGAGATTGATGCTGAGCCCGGTCCGGTGGCAGCAGTTCCGCCCAGCCAATCGCCAGTTGGAAGCGTTCCGGGCAGTAGAGAATATTGTCCAGTACCAGATCATTGACCGATTCATAGCTGTGGCAGTCGCGGTCGCGAATATAAAACATATCGCCACAGGTCACCCGCCACGGCTGATCGTTCAGTACGTGCATGCCGTTACCGCGCCAGACAATGACGATTTCGCTGAACTCATGCATGTGCGGCGGAAATGACGATTGGGGCGCACGATCGGCAACCGCCACCGGCATCAGTGCCGATGGCAGATAATCCTCTTTGGCCAACAGAAGTGGGCTTTTCACCGTGGCACCTCAGGTTAAGAAATCGTTCTGCCGTAGAGTACGGGGGGAATAGCCGAACTCACGTTTGAAAAGCGTGGAAAAGTGATTGCTGTCACCAAATCCGCATTGGTAGGCAATGTCGGTGATGCGGATTTCATCCTGACGCAGCATTTGCCGTGCCTGCAGCAGTCGCAGTCGGTTGAGGTAACGCTGCGGAGTATTGCCGGTCTGCTTTTTCATCTGGCGGTGCAGGGTGCGCAAGGGCAGGCAAAAACGCTCCGCCAACTCATCCCATTTGATTTCATCACTGTAGTGATCCGCCAGCCAGTCCAATAGCCGCCGCAAACGACCTTCCTGATCGTCAACGGTAGTGGCGATACAGCCCTGACGTAACAGCACCAGCAATTGCATAAACAGCAGCTCCTGCTGTGCCAAATGCTCCAGGTTGAATGCCACAGGGGTCTGCTCCAGCCGCTGAATAATAATTTGCACCTGTGCCAGCAATTTATTGTTGATACGCCAGTGCGGCTGCTGATCCTGTGCCAGCGGCAACAGTTGATCCAGCCCGGCGAGAAAGCGGAAGGCGTTAGGGCCACGGTACAACACGTTAGTCAGATGCAGATTATCGGTTTGCTCGTAGAGATGGCGATCGCAGTCGCGGATAAAACACACGCAGCCGCTGCACAGTGTTTGCGGCCGACCGTTCAGCACGTGGGTTCCTGCGCCCTGTTCCACAATCACAATTTCGTGAAAATCATGATGATGTTCAGGAAAGCTCGACTGGGGTTCCCGCGGTTCAATCGCGACCGGGTAGGGGCTTGAAGCGAAAAAATCACTGCCGTACAGCATCGCCATCTTTCGATCTCCGTTAACCAATTTGTAACAGATACTAAAGGAGGCGTCGGGCGGTCGCCTTTAATTTGCAACGTAAAAAGGCGTCACACTGCGTTCATTTATCAAGAATGGCGCGGAAAAATGCCAAAGTGCGCGCGGCATCACAGGCGGTAAAAAAAACAAAACGTGAGCTGTATCGCGTAAATCTTTGCCGTATTGCCAACCCGCCTGACAGGCTGGCAGTGGTGATAAGGTGTCGTTTGCCTGGGGTTTTAGACTGATGCCATCGATTCATCAGGAAGCCACCCCATGAGCACTCGCAATATTGTCTCCATCGATCTTGGTGCCTCCAGTGGCCGTGTGATGTTGGGCCGCTATCAGTCCGACGACCGGAGCATCAGCCTGCAGGAAGTCACCCGCTTTCGTAATCACCTGGTGTCGATCGACGGCCACGACTGTTGGGATATCGATGGACTGGAGCACGCCATTCGTCAGGGGCTGCAGCAGTTGGATCAGCAAGGCGTCACGCCGGACAGCATAGGGATCGACACCTGGGGTGTGGATTATCTGCTGTTGGATAGCGAAGGGCGGCGGGTTGGGCTGCCGGTTGCCTACCGTGATGGCCGCACCCACGGGCTGATGCAACAGGCACAGCATGAGATGGGCACCCAATGGCTGTATCAACGCACCGGCATCCAGTTTTTACCTTTCAATACCCTCTATCAGTTGCGCGCATTCAGTCAACGTCACCCCGAATTATTGGAACGTGTCGCTCATGCCTTGCTGATCCCGGATTACCTGTATTACCGGCTTACCGGGCAACTGAACTGGGAATATACCAACGCGACCACCAGCCAACTGCTGAATATTCACAGCGGCGACTGGGATCCTGAATTGCTGGCCTGGGCCGGTGCCAAAGCCGCCTGGTTCGGTCACCCGACAGCGCCGGGGAATACCGTCGGGCATTGGCGGATGGCCAGTGGGGTGCAGGTACCGGTGATTGCAGTAGCCACTCATGACACCGCCAGTGCAGTGCTGGCGACGCCGCTGCAGGATCAACACGCCGCCTACCTGAGTTCCGGTACCTGGTCGTTGATGGGCTTTGAGAGTCGGCACCCTTGCACCGGTGCGGCAGCACAGGCGGCCAATATCACCAACGAGGGCGGCGTCGAAGGGCGTTACCGGGTGCTGAAGAACATTATGGGACTGTGGCTGCTGCAGCGGGTGTGTGAGGAGTTGAATATCACGGACCTGTGCCAACTGGTCGAGCAGGCCGCGGCGCAGCCGGGCTGTCGATCGCTGATCAATCCCAACCATCCGCGCTTTATCAACCCGGTGGCGATGGTGGCTGAGATCCAGCAGGCCTGTGTCGAGCAGGGCATGCCGACGCCACATAGCCCGCCGGCGCTGGCGCGTTGTATTTTCGACAGCCTGGCGCTGCTTTACCGACAGGTGCTGGGCGAGTTGCAGACCCTGCGCGGACAACCCTTCAGCCACTTGCATATCGTCGGCGGC
This sequence comes from Serratia myotis, assembly GCF_027474885.1. NCBI lineage: Bacteria > Pseudomonadati > Pseudomonadota > Gammaproteobacteria > Enterobacterales > Yersiniaceae > Serratia > Serratia myotis. The sequence goes on from NZ_CP099707.1 coordinate 2,236,515, forward strand.
GGTAGCCAGAACCCTTTACTCAACCAACTTTGTGCCGACGCCTGCGGGATCCCGCTGTCAACCGGGCCAATCGAAGCCTCGACGTTGGGTAACATCGGCAGCCAATTGATCGCGCTGGGTGAGGTGGCAGATGTCGCTACCTTCCGACTGCTGGTGGCCGACAACTTCCCGCAACAGACTTTTTCACCGCAGCCGTTCGGGGCATTTACGGCCGGCTGGCTGCGGTTTCAGACGCTTAATCCCGCGATCAAGGAGCTTTGCTTATGACCCGACCTATTGAACAGGCGTTTGCGCTCGCCAAACAGCGTTTTGAGGATCTCGGCATCGACGTCGAGCAGGCGCTGACGCAGTTGGACAGCATTCCGATCTCGATGCACTGCTGGCAGGGCGATGACGTGCGCGGCTTTGAAAATCCGCAGGCGGCCCTGACCGGCGGCATTCAGGCCACCGGTAATTACCCGGGCCGGGCAACCAACGCCAACCAGCTCCGCGCCGATCTGGAACGCGCCATGTCGCTGATCCCGGGGCCAAAGCGGGTGAACCTGCATGCGATCTATCTGGAAAGCGAGGTGCCGGTGGAGCGTAACGCTATTGAACCGGCGCATTTTAGCCACTGGGTGGAATGGGCCAGGGAGCATCATCTGGGACTGGATTTTAACCCGAGCTGTTTTTCACATCCCTTGAGCAGTGACGGCTTCACCCTGGCGCACGCCGATCCGGCGATTCGGCGCTTTTGGATCGAACACTGCCAGGCCAGCCGCCGTATTTCGGCCTATTTCGGCGAGCAGCTCGGCACGCCGTCGGTGATGAATATCTGGGTGCCGGACGGCATGAAAGATCTCACCGTTGATAGGATGGCACCACGACAACGCCTGCTAAGCGCACTGGATGAGGTGATCAGCCAACCGCTGGATCCCCGGCACCATATCGACGCGGTGGAAAGCAAACTGTTTGGCATTGGTGCAGAAAGCTACACCGTCGGCTCTAACGAGTTCTATCTGGGCTATGCCACCAGCCGCCAGGTGGCGCTGACGCTGGATGCCGGGCATTTCCATCCAACCGAAGTGATTTCCGACAAGATTTCCACCGCCATGCTGTTCGTGCCACGCCTGTTGCTGCACGTCAGCCGTCCGGTGCGCTGGGACAGCGACCATGTGGTATTGCTGGATGACGAAACCCAGGCCATCGCCCATGAAATTGTGCGTCACGGTCTGTTTGACAAGGTGCATATCGGCCTCGACTTCTTTGATGCATCCATTAACCGCATCGCAGCCTGGGTGATCGGTACGCGCAATGCCCGCAAGGCACTGCTACGCGCGTTGCTGGAACCGGTGGAATCGCTGCGCCGTCTGGAAAACGCCGGCGATTACACCGCCCGGCTGGCAATGCTGGAAGAGCAGAAATCGCTGCCGTGGCAGGCGGTCTGGGAAATGTATTGCCTGCGCCATGAAGTACCCGCCGATGCCGGTTGGCTTGGCGAAGTTCGCCAGTACGAAAAACAAATTCTCAATCAACGTTAAGGGCGCCGTATGCAACAACTTCTTTCTTCATGGTTTGTTCAGGGCATGGTGAAAGCCACCTCGGATATGTGGCTGAAAGGCTGGGACGAACGTAACGGTGGCAACGTCAGCCTGCGGCTGCTGGACGAGGAGGTGCAGCCGTTCGCGGCGGATTTTTATCCGCAGCCGCGCCGCGTCGAACTGAGCCAACCGGCGGTGGAACTGGCCAACTGCTGGTTCCTGGTGACCGGTTCCGGCAAGTTTTTCCGCAATGTGCAGCTCGACCCGGCCGACAGCCTGGTATTGCTGCGGATTAGCGAAGACGGCCACGCCTACAGCATTTATTGGGGGCTGACCAACGGTGGTGTGCCAACGTCGGAGCTGGCATCACATTTCCAGTCACACTGCGTGCGTAAAACCCTGACCGAGGGGCGCGACCGGGTGATTATGCATTGTCATGCCACCAATCTGATTGCCCTGAGTTACGTGCTGGAGCTGGACTCGGCAAGCTTCACCCGTATGCTGTGGGAAGGCAGCACCGAGTGTCTGGTGGTGTTCCCCGACGGCGTGGGTATCGTGCCCTGGATGGTTCCGGGCACCGACGGGATCGGTGAGCATACCTCGCAGCAGATGTGTTCACACTCGTTGGTACTGTGGCCGTTCCACGGTATTTTCGCCAGCGGCCCGTCATTGGACGAAGCTTTTGGCCTGATCGACACTGCTGAAAAATCGGCTCAGGTACTGGTGAAGGTGTTGTCGATGCAGGGGATGAAGCAAACCATCAGTAAAACGCAGTTGATCGCACTCGGTGAACGTTTTGAGGTGAAGCCCTGGGCGGCGGCGCTTAATGTGGTGCGTGAGCTATGATCCGCAAGGCCTTTGTGATGCAGGTAAACCCCGACGCGCATCAGGAGTATCAGCGTCGGCATGCGCCGATCTGGTCGGAGCTGGCGCAGACCTTAAAGCAACACGGCGTGCATCACTACAGTATCTTCCTTGATAGCGGCCGCAGCCTGCTGTTTGCCGTGGTTGATATTGAGTCGGAAGCACGCTGGCAGGCCGTCGCGGCGACCGAAGTATGCCAACGCTGGTGGCTGTCGATGCGTGAACTGATGCCCAGCCATGCCGATAACAGCCCTGTGAGTGAGGTGTTAACCGAGGTGTTTTATCTGGAATAGTCGGCAGGCGGGGGGATACCCCGCCTGATTTCCGTTCAGGCACTGGCACCGTCAAACGGATGGATCTTCAACGAATCCAGTGCCAGCTCCGGTACGCAGCGCAGGTTGACGGCGCACATTGCCGCGCCATCCGGGCCTTTACCGTAGGCGAAGGCCTCGGTGCCACAGGTTTGGCAGAACTGGTGCTGAATGATGTGTTTGTTAAAGGTATAACCGCGCAGTAAGTCTTCGCCGCTGTTCAGTACAAAGCTGTCGATCGGGAAGAACGCCAGCAACATGCCTTTACGGCGGCAGATTGAACAGTTGCAACTCAGGGCCTCATGGGGCAGATCGGCGTTCACCGTAAAGGTGACGGCGCCACAGTGACAGCTTCCTTTAAAGGACATAATGGTTCACCTGCTGGAAAACTCAGATTGAGCAATTATAGTTCACTTATTCACCGGATTGATTTGGCTGGGGCATATATCAGCGTGGAGAATGTGGATTCTGTGGTTCGACCCATTAGAAATACCTTTAAATTCTGTTAAGTTAGTCACTAGCGTAATCACAAGGAGAGAACGATGTTAGAGCAATACTACCCGGCTACGATGAGCTCCAAACCGATCACGGATGAGCAGCATAAAAGATTGGTGGCGGTGCAAGCGGCGCTGGAACTGATCAAGGCCACGCTGTCCGATACCAACGACGGTAACGGCGTGGATTTTCAGCTGAAAGCCGCTGAAAAGCACATTGGCCCGATGGCCGACGCCATCCAGGAAGCGTTGAAATAAATCCCGCTCCCGATAATCAACCGCCCCAGGGCGGTTTTTTTTGTGCCGTTTCGCTGGCGAACCAGGTTGAGCAACCCACCGCATGATTGCTGTGATTTTTTCATTAGCGTATTGCTTTTTTTCCGACTAGTGCTGTTTTCAGCCCCAACCTACTATGCAGATCCGGTTAATTACCAGGTTTCCTGTCATGTTCCAGAACACCGTATCATCAACTTCACCGCTGCGCTTTGGTGGGATTACGCTGCTGGTCAGCTTCGTCTTGTTCTTTGCGACTGCCGCGCCGACCCAGGGCGCGCAGGTTATCACCTTTGTCCCCGATATCGCTGGGGGATATCCCGAGAGCATTGCCTGGAATGAACACTCCGGGGCGTTTCTGGTTTCGTCGCTGCGCGGCGGGCAGATTGGCCTGGTTTATGAGGATGGGCGCTACAGGCGTTTCGCCGTCGGTCGTTCACAAATCACGACTTCCGGTATTGTCGTTGACGCCGTGCGCAACCGCGTGCTGGTCTGCAACGAAGATGTAGGCATTGCGCTCAAATCTTCACCCGGTACGCGCAATCGCGTCGCGCAGGTGCTTGAGTTTGATCTCGACACCGGTGCACTGCAGCATATATATGATTTCTCGCCGTTGAGCAAAGGATCGACGCTCGCCAACGATCTGACCATCGATGCGCAAGGCAACGTTTACGTTACCGATAGTTTTCAACCGCAGATTTATAAAATCGACCAGGCAACCAAGGCGGTTTCGATACTGGTGCGTTCCGAACGCCTGATGCCGGTCACGACCACTGCGGCGTCGGGGGCAAAACCCTATCTCAACGGCATTGTTTACCACCCGGACGGCTACCTGATCGCCGGGGACTATTCCCGTGGTCTGTTGTGGAAGGTGGCGCTGGATGGAACGCACGCGCTAAGCGAAATCAAGCTGCCACAGCGTCTGAAAGGGCCTGACGGGTTACGTCTCAAAAGCCCTGACACCCTGGTGGTGGTACAGTCTTTCCCCGGCGCCGGGCGGGGCATGTCGGGGGATGTGACGCTGCTTTCTTCATCCGACGGCTGGGCTAGCGCCCGCATTACCGCGGTTGCCACGCCGCCGGGATTGGATGGACCCACTGCGGCGGCTGTCAAGGATGGCGAGGTTTGGGTCGTCAATTCACGTTATCCCCGTCTCTTTGCCGATACGGCCAATGCCGATCGCACGCGCGAGTTTAGCCTCGTCAAGGTGGCGTTTAGCGATGGCCAGAACGTCACCGGGTCGCCATGAAGGGCCGTAGCGCCCACCGACGGGGCGTGGATTTTCAGCTGAAAGCCGCTGAAAAACACATTGGCCCGATGGCTGATGCCATCCAGGAAGCGTTGAAATAAATCCCGCTCCCGATAATCAACCGCCCCAGGGCGGTTTTTTTATGCCATTCAACCAGACAAATTAGGATTTTTTGTCTAGTGACAGCGGGAGAAAGTTGGCAAAATTCACCTCAGGATTATTTTAGGGAACAGGCGGAGGAGAGCGTTAATGAAGGATGTGCATATTGCCCTGTCGGGTGGCTGCGTGCGGTTGGCTTACCCGGGAGAGAACGTACTGGATTTCACCGATAATCTGTCATTTGGGCCGCTGTACGCACTGGATGACGATCGGGGTCTACAGACCCGCTCCCGCTGGTTTCAAGATTTGCATCACTCTATTCACGCCCCCGAATGGGACTCTTCCTCCCAGCGCCTGACGGCGATGGAAAATCTGAGAATGCAGTTGTCCTCCGTCAGCGGGCAGATGACGCTGTGGATTAGCGACAATCCCGATGAGCAATTGATGTTGCGCGCGTTGTTGCCTTTGCTGGGGGAGCGTTCAGTGTTTATCGTCAACGTCACTGAACTTGCCGGAAGCGAAGCCACTGGCAGTTGTCCGATTGAAACGCTCGAATCCTTGTGGGTTCGTCGGACTGAGCTGACGGCAGAAGACAAAGTGGCGCTCATTGCCGACTGGCACCGTCTGCTGAAGGAGAACGACCCGGTGCGGATCTTTACGCAGGGTGAAGTGCAGGGGAAAACGCTGGATTTCCATGACCCACTGTTGCTGCAACATTGCCCGAGCGACTTTACCCAGGGTTCCCGGGTGGTGGGTAACGCGATGGTGAATTCGCCCCATGGAGTAGGTGACACCTTTCTGAATTTTCGTCTGTATGCGCTGATTGAACAGGGCGTATTGCAGGCGCAGACAGGTGGCGTGAACATGAACCGGCTCCAGGTACGACAGGCTTAACCCTGCTCGCCCGGCGTTGTGTTATTTGTGCGGTGACATGGAAAAAATCGGTCAAAGCATTTTTCTCCGGCCTGCAGTTCTGCTTATAATGCATCACTGACTGTACAAATAAACAGGTGTGTCGTGATGACGCTGGTGTTGAAGGGTGAAAAGATTGCTCGTAACCGGTTTACCGGCGAGAAAATTGAAAGCGGCAGTTTTATCAACTGCGATTTTTCGGGCACTGACCTGATCGGTACCGAATTTATCGACTGTCAGTTTTACGATCGCGAAAGCCAGCAGGGGGGGAATTTCAGTCGCGCCTTGCTGAAGGATGCCAGTTTCAAAAACTGTGACCTGTCGATGGCGGACTTCAGAAACGCCAGTGCATTAGGTATCGAGATCCGTGAGTGCCGGGCGCAGGGGGCGGATTTTCGCGGCACCAGTTTTATGAATATGATCACGCCGCGCACCTGGTTTTGCAGCGCTTACATCACCAAAAGCAACCTGAGCTATGCCAACTTTTCGAAAGTGGTGCTGGAGAAGTGTGAGCTGTGGGAAAATCGTTGGAACAGCGCGCAGATCCTCGGCGCGACGTTTAGCGGCTCTGATCTGTCCGGTGGCGAGTTTTCCTCGTTTGACTGGCGTGCCGCCAACTTTACCCAATGTGACCTGACCAACTCGGAACTGGGTGAGCTGGACCTGCGCAGTACCGATCTGCAGGGCGTGAAACTGGACAGCTATCAGGTGTTTCAAATGATGGAACGGCTGGGAATTGCGGTTATCGGTTAAGCTTTTTGCACCATGGGGCCGTCAGGCCCTTACAGGGTGCGGCCAAGGGCGTTACGGCGGATAAATAATAAATGGTGTGTATAAATATTATAATAAATATTCCTTGCTTAAATAATTTCCTCGTGTATAAATAACGTCATCGGTTTGTAGTACAGACCTTATGAAAGCAGTTTTAGTAAAGCAGTTCTCAGTATTAGTGATATCCCATAGATACCTCTTCTTCCGCGAATTTCCTTCTCTAGTGCCCAAGTAAGTTTCCAATAAAAACAGACCTCAATCGCCTTATGGCGTCTCAAAAATATAAAGGAAATATCTATGTCTACTAAAATGACTGGTTTGGTAAAATGGTTTGATGCAGGTAAAGGTTTTGGCTTTATCTCTCCGGCAGACGGCAGCAAAGACGTGTTCGTGCACTTCTCTGCTATCCAGAGCAATGATTTCAAAACGCTTGATGAAGGTCAGCGCGTTGAATTCACTATCGAAAACGGTCAGAAGGGTCCTTCTGCCGGCAACGTAGTAGTTTTATAATTTATAGGTAGTGTTTTATTTCTTACGATAGCGAAGAAGGTGTAAACCGGAGCAGATAAGAAATAAAAGAATTACCTGAATAAACTCCGGGATTACCCGGAGTTTATCTAAATAGTTATATTCAGAATATTCCAATAGCAATAGTTATTGGCAACAGCAAAAAAGATTGGCGTCGTAATAATAATAACGGCAGTGATTCAGTCTATTTTTCTGTTGTGAAAAAGTTGTGCTTAGGCTGCGTAAGGTTGGAGTGTTGGACGGACGCTTACGCCATAACATGACAGTCGGGAAAGTGACCGACAAACATTGATGACCCTGGCCTGTGCCGGGGTTTTTTTATGCCCGCAGCCCAACGGACCCGAAACGAAACGGGCCTGTTGATAAGGGGCATCGTGCCATCAGAGGAACGATGGTGTCGATGAGCGATAATTTCACCTCTGAACTAAACTTAAATTGCCTAATAAATAGGCGGTCAGCGTCTGCTGGCAGGGAGCGTCATCCTGTTTACTGGCTCGAGGCGGAGGGCAGTTATCATGACTTATCAACATATCCTGGTCGCAACCGATCTTGGCGAAGATGCCGAGTTCCTGCTGGGCAAAGGCGCCAAACTGGCTGGGGCGCTGAATGCCCGATTATCTCTGATCTATATCGATATTCATCATACTGGCTATTACGCCGAACTGGGCGTGGGTGAATACAACTACACGGATCGCACTTTTTCTGAACGCGTGAAAAATATGCTCAATGCCATCAAAGACCACTCGTCTTATCCGGTTGAAGAGGTGATTATCGGGCGTGGCGATCTGATGGAGGAGCTGAATCGGGCGGCTAAGGACAAGGGTTGCGACCTGATCCTCTTCGGCCACCATCACGATATCTGGAGTCGGTGGGTATCGTCGGCGCGGCAGGCGATCAATCACCTGCAGGTCGATCTGCTGGTGGTTCCGATTGAGAAAAAATAAGCCAGCCCAGGGCCGCTATCATTCAGCGGCCCGATTTTTTAATAATCAATGCTTATCGGTAAGTGGCGGTATAGGGCCGTGACTGAACTTATTGATGGCTGATAGTACGGCCGATAAATAGTCACGCCAGAGGATTTTATCAATCTCATCAAATGGTTGGCCTAATTCCGATATTGATTGTTCTGACGCATTGAATTTACAGTGAATACCTCTTTTTGATTAGTAAACCGCACGTTTTGACTGTCCCTCTCCCCTCATGAGTTTTATCCTCGATTCAATCAGGATTTGTATGACTTATCAGAATACATTCACATGGAGGAGTTCTTATGCGTTTCGACAATAAAGTGGTCATCATCACCGGCGCAGGCAACGGGATGGGGGAAGCGGCAGCGCGCCGGTTTTCCGCTGAAGGCGCTACCGTGGTGCTGGCTGACTGGGCGAAAGAGGCGGTAGACAAAGTGGCGGCCTCACTGCCGAAAGGCAAGGCGCTGGCGGTGCATATCGACGTTTCTGACCACGTCGCGGTTGAGAAAATGATGAATGAAGTGGCGGAAAAATTGGGCCGCATCGACGTGCTGCTGAACAATGCCGGCGTGCACGTGGCGGGCAGCGTGCTGGAAACCAGCGTGGCTGACTGGCGTCGCATCGCCGGGGTAGACATCGACGGCGTGATCTTCTGTTCCAAATTCGCTATGCCCTATCTGCTGAAAACCAAAGGCTGCATCGTTAACACCGCTTCGGTCTCTGGCCTGGGAGGCGACTGGGGCGCAGCCTATTACTGTGCGGCGAAAGGGGCAGTGGTAAACCTGACACGTGCCATGGCGCTCGATCACGGCGGTGACGGCGTGCGGGTGAACTCGGTGTGCCCAAGCCTGGTGAAAACCAATATGACCAACGGCTGGCCGCAGGAAATTCGCGACAAGTTCAATGAGCGTATTGCGCTGGGGCGTGCGGCAGAGCCGGAAGAAGTGGCGGCGGTGATGGCGTTCCTGGCCAGTGACGACGCCAGCTTTATCAACGGTGCCAACATCCCGGTGGATGGTGGGGCGACCGCCTCAGACGGTCAGCCGAAGATTGTTTAAGCATTAATCCTCAGGCCCGGTGAAGTTAAACGCCGGGCCTGAGAGCTTTACACCCCAATCCGATCGCGCAGTTGGTAGTAGGCCGCGCCAATTGCGGTAAACGGAATTTGCAGGTTGCGACCGCCGAAGAACGGCAGGTGCGGTAGTTTGGCAAAGGCATCGAATCTTTCCGCATCGCCTCGCATTAATTCCGCAATCAGCTTGCCTGCCAGATGAGTACAGGTCACGCCGTGGCCGCTATAGCCCTGCATGTAATAGACGTTATTCTCCAGGCGGCCGAACTGTGGCATGCGCGACAGCGTCAGCAGGAAATTGCCGGTCCAGCGGTAGTCGATATTCACCCCTTTCAACTGCGGGAAGGTTTTCAGCAGTTTGGGGCGGATCAGGTTGTCGATATCGTCCGGGTCGCGCGCACCATACACCACGCCCCCACCGTACAGCAGGCGGTTATCACCGGTGATACGGTAATAATCCAGCAAATAGTTACAGTCTTCGACGCAGTAATTCTGCGGGATCAGCGACTGCGCCACTTCCGGTGCCAGCGGTTCGGTGGCCACCACCTGAGTGCCGCACGGCATGCTGCGCTTGGCCAGTCTTGGTTCCAGCTTATCACCCAGATAGGCGTTGCCGGCCACGATCACATAGCGTGCCTTCACCTGACCGCTGGCGGTGCTGACGATGGTCGGTTCGCCGTGACGGATATTAGTGACGGCCGACTGTTCGAAGATGCGCCCGCCCTGCAGGCGGATGGCTTCGGCTTCACCGAGGGCCAGATTCAAAGGATGAATATGCCCACCGCTGTGATCCAGCAGCGCACCGACATAGCGCTCACTGTTGACCTCCTGACGGATGCGCTCAGCATCCAGCAGTTCAAGCTGGGTATTGCCATAACGCTCCCAGTGCTGTTTTTGTTCGATCAGCGCGTGATATTGCCGGTTGTTCAGGGCGGCGAAGATGCCGCCGGGGCGATAGTCACATTCGATGGCGTACCTTTGGATACGGCTGCGAATGATCTCTGCACCCTCAAACATCATGCCACCGAGTATACGGGCGCTTTCCGCACCGTAGCGCTGTTCAATCACGTCGATGTCGCGGCTGTAGGAGTTCACCAGTTGGCCACCGTTGCGGCCACTGGCGCCAAAGCCGATGCGTGCGGACTCCAGCACCACTACGTTGTAACCGGCTTCCACCAGGAACAGCGCCGAAGACAGGCCGGTGTAGCCGCCGCCGACGATGCAGACGTCGCATTCGATGGAGTCATTCAACTGCGGGTAGGGCGCGTGGCTGTTGGCCGAGGCCGCATAATAGCTTTTTACGTGTTCAGTCATGATATCTGCCCTTATTCCAGCGAAATCCAGGTGGTTTTCAGTTCGGTGAATTTTTCCAGCGCGTGCAGCGATTTGTCGCGGCCGTTGCCGCTTTGCTTGTAACCGCCGAACGGGACCGTCATATCCCCGTCGTTGTAGTTATTGACGAACACCGTGCCGGCTTTTAACTGACGAGCTAACCGGTGAGCACGCGACAGGTCGCGAGTCCAGATGGCGGCGCCCAATCCGTAGTCGCTGTCGTTAGCCAACTGCATGGCCTGTTGTTCGCCGCTAAAACTGGTGACTGCCAGCACCGGGCCAAAAATTTCATCACGCGCCACGCTCATGGCATTATCTACCTGGGTCAGAATGGTCGGGCCCAGGTAGCCGACATGGCCGTTCTGTGGGTGCTCGCGGCCGTCCAGGAACAGCGCGGCACCCTGGCTCAGGCCCTGCTCGATATAGTCGGCCACTTTCTCGCAGTGGCCCTGGTCGATCAGCGTGCCCATCACCGTCGTCGGATCGAGCGGATCGCCCGGCGTGAAGGCTGCCGCATGCCGCTTCAGCGCCAGTAAGAATTCCTGCTGAATGCTCTCTTCCACCAACAGCCGGGTACCGGCGATGCACACCTGTCCCTGGTTATAGAAAATGCCGGCGGCGGCGCTCTGTGCGGCCTTGTCCAGATCCGGGCAGTCGGCAAAGATAATATTGGCGCTCTTGCCGCCGGCCTCCAGCCACACCCGTTTCATATTGGACTGGCCGGCGTAGATCATCAGTTGTTTGGCGACCTGGGTGGATCCGGTAAAGGTCAGGGCGTCGACGTCGTTGTGCAGCGCCAGCGCCTTACCGGCATCGTGACCGTAGCCGGGGACAATATTCAATACGCCGTCCGGCAGCCCGGCCAGTTGCGCCAGCTTGCCCAGATAGATTGCGGTCAACGGGGATTTTTCAGAGGGTTTCAGGATCACACTGTTACCGGTGGCCAGCGCCGGGCCGAGCTTCCAACAGGCCAATAACAGCGGGAAGTTCCAGGGTACGATGGCACCGACCACACCAATAGGTTCGCGTTCGATCAACGCCAGTGCATCGCCACCGGTGGGGGCAATTTCACCGTAAACCTTATCGACCGCTTCGGCATACCAGCGCAGGCAACGGATAGCGCCGGGCACGTCGTCGCGCAGGCTGTGGCGGATCGGCTTGCCGGTATCCAGCGTTTCCAACAGCGCCAGCTCTTCATGGTGTTGTTCCATCAATTCTGCCAACTTCAGCAAAGTGGCCTTGCGCTGCGCCGGAGCCGCTCTGGACCAGTCGCCGCGCTCAAACACTTCACGCGCCGCACTGACCGCCAAATCGATGTCGACGCTGCTGCCCCGGGCCACCTGGGTCAACTCACGTTGCCCGGCGGGATCCTCCACGGCAAAGGTTTGGCCTTCTACGGCCTGCTGATAGCGGCCATTGATAAACAGTTGGTTCTCAATTTTCAGGGCTTGCGCCCGGTGTTGCCAATACTGCAGATGGTGGAAGTCCATACCTTGCTCCGTTGATCAGAATGTCGTCGGCGTATGGGCGCTGATAATCCGGCAAATCCGCGCCGACGTGTTGCTGAAACTGTGGGGAATGCCGGTGTTGATGGCGTAGCTTTGGCCAGCCAGCAGGTGATAAGCCTGCCCGTTGACCTGCAGTACCACTTCGCCTTCCAACAGGGTGCCGATCTCTTCCCCCTGATGCTTGATACGTTCGCCGGTGGTGGTACCCGGTTCATAGGTTTCGATCATCATCGCCAGAGTGCGATTGGGGTCGCCGTTGTGGATCAGTTTCATCGATACCCCCTGGCTGCCAATCTCGATCAGATCCTGGCTGTCGATAACAATCTGTGGTTCATCCGGAATTTCCGGCTCGGCGAAGAACGCCGACAGTGACAGCCCGTACACCGTCAGCAGCTTTTGCAAGGTACTGATGGCCGGACTGACCTTGTCCTGTTCGATGGTGCTGATGGCGCTGTGGGTTAATCCAGACAGTTCGGCCGCTCGGCGCTGCGACAATCCCAACTGCTGGCGGATTTGCGACAGACGTTTTCCCGGTGCCAAGCTGACATCGCTCATGGGCGTTTTTCCTTTTGATAGTTCCGGCAGGCGCTAATGAACCCCTCAAACAACAGGCGCGACAGGGCGTACTCTTCACTGTTCCATTCCGGGTGCCATTGCACACCCAGCGCAAAGGGTTGGTCGCGCAGACTGATGGCTTCCACCAATCCGTCGGCAGCGTGAGCCTCGATGCGTACGTCGGGGCCGAGGGTTTTTGCTCCCTGGCCATGCAGTGAGTTGACCCAGAATCGGTTGCAATCCGGTATCAGCTGCGAGAGTAAGCCGCCTTCCTGAACGATGACCTCGTGGGCGGGGGCGTATTGTTGTTCCAGCGGCAGGTCGTGATCTTCACGGTGTTCGAGCAGTTCGGGCAGTTCAAACAGCCGACGGTGAAGGGTGCCCTGGCTGGCGACCACCATTTCCTGCATACCGCGGCAAATGGCGAAAAGGGGAATGCGCCTGTCGAGCGTGTGGCGGATCAACGCCAGGCTCAATTCATCTCGCCCAGGATCGGCGTCAGGCTCATCGCCGTTTTCACCATAAAGGTGCGGCTGCACATTACTGGGGCTGCCCGGCAGCAGAATGCCGTCGAGGTGCTCCAGCAATTCTTCCAGCAGTTTGGGTTCCGCCAGCGCGTGTGGCAGGGCGATTGGCAACCCTCCCGCGGCCACGACGGCATTTAGGTACTTTTCTTGCAAGGTCTGAGTGAGATGCCCGTTTAACCTATACCTGCACATCACTACGCCGACCACTGGTCTGTTAAATATATTGCCCATACTGTCCCCTTGGTATGTTCGAAATTATGAACGATAAGCTTCTCCACTGCCGTTTTCGTTCAATATTTTATAAATCTAGCAGCCAAATGGGCAATATTCAAACTCAAAGTAACACTTGCAAAACAATTTTGTTGCATCTATGTTTCATTGGTGGACATTATATTGAGCAAGATGGTCAAAAAACATCGACGGCAATAAGTGTGAGAACCACAGACAAAAAACATACATGGCGGGTGAATCATGCAGACCAACATAGTAGAAGTGGAAAACTTTGTTCAGCACCACGAAGAAAAGCGAAGTAGCGCGTTCCAACGTGAAGTGAAGAAGTACCTGGAGTGTTATCCATTAACTCAGCACGTTGACGTTCTGCTGACCGATCTTAACGGCAGCTTCCGTGGCAAGCGCATTCCGGTGGGCGGGCTGAGCAAGCTGGAGAAAGGCTGTTACTTCCCGGCGTCGGTGTTTGCGATGGATATTCTCGGTAACGTGGTTGAAGAGGCCGGGCTGGGGCAGGAACTGGGTGAGCCGGATCATATCTGTGTACCGGTCTTGGGCACCCTGACGCCGTCGGCGGCGGATCCGCAATATATCGGCCAGGTGCTGCTCACCATGCTGGATGAAGATGGTACTCCCTTTGACGTTGAACCGCGCAATGTGCTGAACCGAGTTTGGCAGCGTTTGCGTCAGCGCGGGCTATCCCCCGTAGTAGCGGTAGAGTTGGAGTTCTATCTCATCGATCGCCAACGCGATTCGGAAGGCTATTTGCAGCCGCCGTGCTCGCCGGGCACCCAGGAGCGCAACACCCAGAGTCAGGTGTACTCCGTCGATAACCTTAACCACTTTGCCGACGTGCTGAGTGAAATTGACGAACTGGCACGCATGCAGGGCCTGCCGGCAGACGGGGCGGTGGCCGAAGCTTCGCCCGGCCAGTTTGAAGTCAACCTGCACCATACCGATAACGTTCTGCAAGCCTGCGACCATGCGTTGGCATTAAAACGGCTGATCCGCATGGTGGCGGAAAATCACAACATGCAGGCCACCTTTATGGCCAAGCCCTACGAGGAACACGCTGGTAGTGGCATGCACGTGCATATCAGCATGCTGGACAGGCAGGGTAACAACGTTCTCGCCGACGATGACGGCGAAGACTCCGTGCTGCTGAAACAGGCGTTGGCCGGGATGATTGCCCTGATGCCTTCTTCTATTGCGCTGCTGGCTCCCAACGTTAATGCCTACCGCCGCTTCCAGCCGGGCATGTACGTGCCGACTCAGGCGTCCTGGGGCCATAACAACCGTACCGTGGCGCTGCGTATTCCCTGTGGCGATCGCGACAGCCATCGCGTGGAGTATCGCGTGGCCGGGGCCGATGCCAACCCTTATCTGGTGATGGCGACCATTCTGGCCGGCATTGTCTACGGTCTGGAAACCACGCTGCCGCTGCAAGAGCCGGTCACCGGCAACGGGCTGGAGCAGGAGGGGCTGCCGTTCCCGATCCGTCAGAGCGATGCGCTGTATGAATTTGAGCATCAGCCGGTGCTGAATGCGCTGCTGGGGGAAAGGTTCAGCCATGTTTACCTGGCCTGTAAAACGGATGAGCTGGTGCAATTTGAGCGCCTGATCACCGAAACCGAAATCGAGTGGATGCTGAAAAACGCCTAAACCCGCTCGAACTCATGATACCGCGCGCGTCTGGCGCATTCCGCCGGCTATCCTGTGGCCTGCGAAGCTACGCGCAGCGGTAAAGCATTTCTTCCACTTTGGCGTACAGGACGTCGGCGAGGAAAGAACCATGACAGCCTTAACTGTTTCTTCAGTTTGCGCGGGCATCAGCCCGTGCCGCAGTGAATACGGGCCATCCGTTGGCCGAGATTTTTTGTCTTTATCTTCGACTTCCCGCCGCCTGAGCAGCAGTATCCCCGCGGCCTCTCTGAATGACGTTAAACGGTTACCAGCAGAGGACAAAGAGGGGAAGAGTCATGACGATTAATGCGACTGACGGTGATCAAGCGGCCAAGCCGCAACTGCGTAAAACCCTGAAACTGTGGCAAGTGGTGATGATGGGCCTGGCCTATCTGACACCGATGACGGTGTTCGACACCTTCGGTATTGTTTCCGGCCTGACTGACGGCCACGTACCGGCATCCTATCTGCTGGCGCTGGCCGGCGTGCTGTTTACCGCCATCAGCTACGGTAAGCTGGTGCGCCAGTTTCCGACCGCCGGTTCTGCCTACACCTATGCACAAAAGGCGATTAATCCGCACGTTGGTTTTTTGGTGGGTTGGTCGTCGCTGCTCGACTACCTGTTCCTGCCGATGATCAATACCCTGTTGGCGAAAATCTATCTGACTGCGCTGTTCCCTGAAGTCCCGCCGTGGGTCTGGGTGGTGGGTTTTGTGATCATCATTACCGCCATCAACCTGAAAAGCGTCAATCTGGTGGCCAACTTCAATACCCTGTTCGTGCTGGCCCAGGTCGCGATCATCGTGGTGTTTATC
This sequence comes from Serratia myotis, assembly GCF_027474885.1. Taxonomy (NCBI): domain Bacteria; kingdom Pseudomonadati; phylum Pseudomonadota; class Gammaproteobacteria; order Enterobacterales; family Yersiniaceae; genus Serratia; species Serratia myotis. Next base: position 2,252,224 of record NZ_CP099707.1, read on the forward strand.
TTCCTGGTAGTGCGTGGCCTGCATAGCGGAGAAGGCATGGGGACGGTGTGGAGCTTGCAACCGTTCGTCAGTGAAAATGCGCATTTGCTGCCGATTATCACCGGTGCCACCATTTTGTGTTTCTCGTTCCTCGGTTTTGACGCCGTTACCACGCTGTGTGAAGAAACGCCCGATGCCGCCAGGGTGATCCCGCGGGCCATCTTCCTGACGGCGCTGTATGGCGGGGTGATCTTCATCAGCGTGTCGTTCTTTATCCAACTGTTTTTTCCTACTATTCAACGTTTCCATCAGCCGGATGCGGCACTGCCGGAAATCGCGCTGTACGTGGGCGGCAAGCTGTTCCAGTCGATTTTCCTGTGCGTCACCTTTATCAACACCCTGGCGTCGGGCCTGGCGTCACATGCCAGCGTTTCACGGCTGTTGTATGTGATGGGGCGCGATAACGTGTTCCCGGAAAAATATTTCGGCTATATCCATCCGAAATGGCGCACGCCATCACTGAACGTGCTGTTGGTGGGGCTGGTGGCGCTGTCCGCGCTGTCTTTCGATCTGGTTACCGCCACGGCGTTGATCAACTTTGGCGCGCTGGTGGCTTTCACCTTCGTCAACCTGTCGGTGATCAGCCATTTCTATATTCGTGAAGGGCGCAACAAAAGCTGGAAAGACCGCTTTAACTATCTGTTTCTGCCGCTGGTGGGGGCGCTGACGGTCGGCGTGCTCTGGCTCAACCTGGAAAAAAGTTCGCTGACCATGGGGTTGATCTGGGCGGCGCTGGGCTTTGGTTACCTGGCTTATCTCACCCGGCGCTTCCGTCAGCCGCCACCGCAGCTGGAACGACAGCCACAGCAATAACTGAGTCAGGCGGGGTTTCCCGCCTTTCTTTTTTGTCCGTCGGACAGTAGAGTGAAAATACTGATAAAAAATAACCGATTGGATCATCTTTATGTCTTCACTCCCCGTTTCGTATAAAGCCACCTTGCTCGGTCTGTTGGCGATCCTGCTGTGGAGCAGCGTGGTCGGCCTGATCCGCAGCGTCAGCGAAGGACTGGGACCCATCGGCGGGGCGGCGATGATCTACAGCGTCAGCGCGGTTTTTTTACTGCTGGCACTGCGCCTGCCAAACCTTCGACAGTTTCCGCGTGCCTATCTGATCCTCGGCAGCCTGCTGTTTGTCAGCTATGAAATCTGCCTGTCGCTGTCGCTGGGTTATGCCAATACCCGTCTGCAGGCGATTGAAGTAGGGATGATCAATTATCTCTGGCCCTGTTTTACCGTGCTGATGGCGCTGGCGTTCAACGGCCAAAAGGCCAAATGGTGGTTGCTGCCCGGGCTGCTGCTGTCGTTGTTCGGCATTGGCTGGATCATGAGCGGCGAGGGGGGGTGGTCACCGGCGCAAATGCTGGCGAACGTGCACAGTAATCCGCTGAGTTATTCGCTGGCTTTCGCCGGGGCGGTGATTTGGGCCGTGTATTGCAATCTGACCAAGAAAATTGCCCAGGGCCATAACGGCGTGGTGCTGTTTATTACGCTGACCGCCGTCGCGCTGTGGATCAAATATGCCTTCAGCAGCGAAAGCGGCATGCAGTTCACCCTGCCGGTGACCCTGACGTTGCTGTGTGCCGGCATGGCGATGGGGGTGGGATACGCGGCCTGGAACGTGGGTATTCTGCACGGCAATATGACGCTGCTGGCGACGGTATCTTACTTTACCCCGGTGTTATCGGCGGTGTTTGCCGCGCTGGTGCTGGATACCGCATTGAACGCCAGCTTCTGGCAGGGCGTGGTGATGGTGACCCTGGGATCGTTAATCTGTTGGCGGGCAACCCGAGGAAACTAACGGAAATTATCCGCCGATTGCTCAATGTTGAACTAGAATCTAACTAGCGATCTTGCATGAAGGAACATAAAAAATGAGAGACGATATCCAATTCATTCAGCAACCTGTGATTGATGATGCAAGTTATATGCGCGGTGATACGGTGCGCCTGACCACCGCCAATCTGCGCCACGAATACCAGCTTGATGTCAGTATTCTGCGCCGGGAAGACAAGCTGATTTATGGTTCGGTGATCGCCGCCGCACCCAAGGTGGATATTCCACCCAAAGAGTGGGAAATCGAACCGGGTCAAGAAGTGGTCTTCCGTAAGGAAAATATCGCCAAAGCGATCCCCTCGATTAGCTGAGTCTCAGCCAGGGTTTTCGAACCTCCGTTTCCCTCAGTCACATTTCCAACAAATGCCGGTGCTAAAAACGCCGGCATTTTTATTTCTGCGACAGACCTGGTTACTTTTTTGTGTTGCACACAATTGGCACAAAAACTGCTTTAAAAATCACCGGGCATGACAAAAATCACAGCGATCGTGAATTTGCATGAAACATAATTTGACAAATGTGAACGCAATCGATTACCTATTCGCAAAATGCATAACTGGATCACAGATTCTTACACCCAGTGATTTCTATAATGCGCGCGTCGCCCGAGAAGTTTGTAAGCGGAGGCAACGCCAGGTGTCGTCAGACTCATTGTCATCTTTTCTAACGGGCAGGAAATGGCCCTTTAAGCATGTGGTAATAAAATGAAAAAAATAGCTCTCGCAGCAGGTATCCTGCTCGCAGCGTCTTACAGTGCATCTTCAATGGCTGATAGCAAAGACAGCCAATACGTCTCGGATTGGTGGCACCAGAGCGTTAACGTGGTGGGCAGCTACCACACCCGTTTCGGACCTCAGTTGAACAACGATGTTTACCTGGAGTACGAAGCCTTCGCCAAAAAAGATTGGTTTGATTTCTATGGTTATGTCGATGTGCCTAAATTCTTCGGCGTCGGCAACACCCCGGACCGCGGTATCTGGGATAAAGGCTCACCGATGTTTATGGAGATCGAACCTCGCTTCTCGATCGACAAACTGACCAACACCGACCTGAGCTTCGGTCCATTCAAAGAATGGTACTTCGCCAACAACTACATCTATGACCTGGGCCACGACACCGACGGCCGCCAGAACACCTGGTACATGGGTCTGGGCACCGATATCGAGACCGGCCTGCCAATGAGCCTGTCGATGAACATCTATGCCAAATACCAGTGGGAAAACTACCAGGCTGCCAATGAGAACAGCTGGGACGGTTACCGCTTCAAGGTGAAATACTTTGTGCCGCTGACCCAATTGTGGGGCGGCAATCTGAGCTACATCGGCTTTACCAACTTTGACTTTGGTTCCGATCTGGGCAAAGACAGCAACTGGACCGACGGCACCGGCAAACAGGTTCGCACCAGCAACTCGATCGCTTCCAGCCATATTCTGGCGCTGAACTACGATCACTGGCACTACTCCTTCGTGGCACGTTATTTCCATAACGGCGGCCAATGGCAGGACGGGGCGGATATCGGTACCCCACAGGGTCCAATTAAATCTACCGGCTGGGGTTACTACCTGGTGGCGGGTTATAACTTCTGATTTTCCGTGGTATCAGAATCAGAAAACCCCGCTTTAGCGGGGTTTTTTTTCGTCATCACTGCGCTTGTTCGCCGGGTAAATGCCGCACCGGCATAAATAATCGTCCTTTGATTACGTGGCATTCATTATCAATCCAACTGATGATTTGTTCACGACTCACGCCTTCGGATTGCGCGTAGCGGTGAAGATCGCCATTAAAGTGCTGCGTGATGTATTCCATGAGGGTCATTTGCATGTCTTTTGCTCCTGAACGCCCACCCGTTGCCAACTGGCCACCGCGGGAGGTTGAGGTTTCTCAGACGCCGAATTTAAAGTATTGGCAACCAAATCTCAACAAAAAGCACTGTATTGGTGCATTTGATGTCGATTTATCGGTAAAAAGAATCCCGCACGGAACGGCGGGAAGTATTCAGTACTATCACACTGAGTGATAAAAAATGATTTGAGGTGCAACGAAAAAGAGCTCGCTAACTCTTTTTTGTGACTTAGCCAAACTACGGCAAGGCTTATTTCGCTGCAAGAAAAATCTGGGTTTTAAATTCGGTTTTATCGAATAGTTTTGCGCTGGAATAATATTTGACTCTCTGGCCAGCCTGCTGTCGCTATAGGTGATCAAACTCTCAGAGTTTTCCGCATGCTTTATGTGGGGAATTACGCCTATAGTGAAGCTAATAACCCCTGCAGGAAATGACATTATGAGCAAACGTCGTACTACTCTCACAGTGCTGGCGCTGATTGCTTCGTTGGGTCTGTCATCCGCAGCGCTGGCCGATAAAGGCGGCAATGGCAACAGCGGCAATCATGGTAATAGCGGCAACAACGGTAATCATGGCAATAACGGCAATAGCGGCAAGCATGGCAATAAAGCCAAAGGTAATGATGGCGACCAGGGGCTGGTTTCCGTCAGTATTTCCCGCGATCGCGCACGCTCCCTGGCACGAAACTATGGCCTGACCGGTTACGGCTCTTTGCCACCGGGCATTGCTAAAAATCTGGCTCGGGGCAAGCCGTTGCCTCCGGGCATCGCCAAGAAGATGGTGCCGTCATCGATGCTGCGCGATCTGCCTTACTATCCGGGTTACGAATGGCGTATTGCCGGTGACGACCTGGTGCTGGTGGCTCTGAGCACCGCCCTGGTGGCCTCGGTGATCAACGGTGTCTTTAATTAATATTCCGCCATTCCATTTCAAGGCCTCGCTTCGGCGAGGCTTTTTATTTGCCTGAAGCAGGGAGAACGTGGTGAACTCTGCCCCTGGTTTTTCGGTTGGATAAGGAAAGGGCGATGTTGAGGATGTTATTGATTGCCTGCTGTCTGGTCAGCTTTTCTGCACTGGCGGACGGCGGTACGGCGCTGGGTGAACTGGTCAATCAGCGGTTGGCATATATGAAGGACGTTGCCGGTTACAAGGCGCAGCAGCATCTGCCGATCGAGGATTTGGCTCAGGAGGCCAGGGTGTTGGCCAGCACGCAAGCAGAGGCGGAGCGGTTGGGGTTGGATCCGCTTTCGGTGCGGCCCTTTATCCTGGCGCAAATGGATGCCGCCAAGGCGATTCAGTACCGCTATCGTGCAGACTGGCTGGCGCAGCCGGAAAGTGGCTGGCAGCCACGCCCGTTGGATAGCTTACGACCGCAGATTGCCGAACTCAGCAGCCGTATCTTGCAACGGCTGGCGCAGCAGCTGAAAACCGGTCCATTGACCGAGTCGGCAGGTAGCAGCTTTATTGATGCCATCACCCAGGCCAACCTCAGCGATGCCGATAAGCAGCGGCTGTTTACCGCCTTACTGGCCGTTCGGGCCGGCAAGGCGGGGTGATCAACCGGCACCGCTGCGCTGAAAGGTCAGCACCCGGCTGCGATTGGCGATCAAGTCCACGCTGTAACCGCGAAAATACAGGCAAAAGCGTTTTTGCCACGGGCCATCACGGCTTTCGACCAGCATGCGGCCCTGGCCCAGTGAGCTGATCGTTCCTGTCTGCGCCGCCGGCCCCACCCCAATGTGCACCTGGTCGCCGCAAATCTCGAAGGCGGTGCGGTATTGCGGGTGATACCACAGGCCCTGCACGTGCTTCAGGCATTCGCGATTAGCCGTGACCGGCAGGAAACTGCGGGCTACATGGCACACTTCGCCTTCAACCGCTTCACCGGTCCATTTCAGCCGCATGGGCATATGGGCGGAAAGCGAGACCGCATAGCCGTCATCGCCCTGATACAGCGGTTCATCGCTGCCCAGATAGGCGACGTTACCGTCTTTTACTTCCAGCCAGTAGGGCTCTGCTACCGTGGTGTAAATGCCATCGGGAATGGCGTTGCTGCGTTGCGGCAGTGCCTCATCCAGCAAGGCGGCCATCACCTGCAGCGCGATACCGAAGCTGTCGCAGTCCTCCCGGTTGGCTACCAGCGCCACACCGGCCTGTCGATCGGGGGCCAGCAGGAAATAGGTTTTGTAACCGGCGTGCGAACCACCGTGTCCCAGCAGGCGCTGTTTACCCAGTGGGGTTTGCGCCAGTCCCAGCCCGTAAGCGCTGAGTTGGCCCTGATTGAGATGGCGAGGTGCGCTCAGCTGTGCCAGTACGCCGCGCCCCGGACCCTGGTCGGCCAGCAGCGTCTGTAGCCAGCGGGTGAGGGCATTGGCGCTGCCGGTCAGGCTGCCGGAGGCGGAAAGATGCAGGCCGGCGCTGGCCAGTTGCCAACCCTGCTTTGAACGCCAGTAACCGGGCGTTAGCCCCGGCACTACGTCAAACCAGCTCTCTGGCGCCCGCAGTTGCACTTGCAGCGGTTGGGCGATGTGTTGCTGCACCAGTTGGTCGAAGTCATACCCCTTGGCCTGCAGGGCCGCTTCAACCAAGCGGTAGCCACTATTGGTATAAGTGATTTCGCTGCCGGCCGGATAGTTCAGTCCGCCCAGCCTCTGAAGGAACTGCATCACCGGTTGCGCCTCGCTGCGGGTATGCACCGAGATGCCCAGCAGCCCGAGGGTTTCCCGCACGTCAGGCAGTCCGCTGGTCATATCCAGCGCCTGACCGACGGTGACGTCCGCCAGCGGGGGATGCAGCTCCGGCAGCAAGTCGCCAAGGCGATCGTCCAGGCTCAGGGCGTTGTCGGTGGCATTCAGCGCCAGCGCAGCAAATATATGTTTGGTGACCGACGCGTAACGCACCACGCTGTCGGCGGTAAAAGGGGTGTTTTGTGCAAGATCGGCCAGGCCGGCGCTGGCCACTGCCCGGATTTGCGCGGCGTCGAACAGGGTAATCGCTCCACCGGGTTCGCCGTCGGACTGCCAGTCAGCCAGCAACCGCTCGGCGACTGCCTGTGCGGCGCGCCAGTTTAGCGGGGTTTCAGACATACTATGCCTCCAGAGTGAGTTTTCGATTTGTGACTCAGCGGACTTTTCGCCAGATTGTCGCGCACCGCGAAATCCGTGGGCCGCTGTTTTGTGCGCTGTTCCGACCAGATTGGGGGATTTTCAGTCAAAACTGCGATGCAGTACGCAAATCGAAACGACGGCGAGCAGGGATACCAAAGGTCTGTCACTAAATCAGGAAGTTAGCTACGGGGGATAAAGGGCGGATGCAGGGTGACAGTGTCACCCTTCATCAGGCTGGAAAAGGCTTAACGCGGCTGGCCGCCCCAGGAAAGCAGGCTGTCGATCATTTGTTTCAGCAGGCGCTGCAGAGCGGCTGCACGCTGTGGCTCAAAGGCAAACGGGTAGCTTTCGGACATGTAGTTCACCTGCGCCAATTCCAGTTGGATCGCATGCTGTTGCTCGTCTGGCTGGCCGTAAGCGCGGGTGATGTAACCACCCTTGAAGCGACCGTTAAGCACGTGGGTGAACTGCTGTTGTTGTTCGCAGCAGGCCACCAGGCGATCGCTCAGCGCTGGGGCGCAGCTTTCACCGCCGTTGGTGCCCAGATTAAGGTCCGGTAGCTTGCCATCGAACAAACGTGGGATCACCGAGGCGATAGAGTGGGCATCAAACAGCAGTGCGTAGCCGTGTTTCGCCTTTAACCGCGCCAGTTCGTCCTGCAACTGCTGGTGATACGGCTGCCAGATCTGCTGCAGATAACCGGCTCGCTCCTGGTCCGAGGGGGCCTTGCCCGGCAGAAAGCTTGGGCGGCCGTCAAACAGTACGTCCGGAAACAGGCCGGTGGTGGCAGTGGTGTACAGCGGTTTATCGTCCGCCGGGCGGTTCAGGTCGATAACAAACCGCGAATAATTGCCGACCAGTACGCTGGCACCCATCGCACGGGCAAATTCGTATAACTGCGGGATATGCCAGTCGGTGTCAGGCAGCGGTTGGGCATCTTCGGTTAAACCGGCCTCGACCGCCGGAGTGAGTCGGGTACCGGCGTGGGGAATGCTGATCAGCAGCGGCAGGCTACCGGCGTGGAAATCAAAAGGGTCGCGAACAGTCATTGACGTATTTCTCCTCGGAAAATCACCGTGCAGGGCAGTTGTCCACCCAGCCAATAAGCCAGTTCAGCCGGTCGCGACAGCGGCCAGTGAATAAAGTCAGCCACCTTGCCGGTTTCCAGCGTACCGTGGCTCGCCTGCAGGCCCAGCGCTTTGGCCGCGTGTGTCGTAACGCCCGCCAGGGCTTCTTCCGGCGTCAGGCGGAACAGCGTGCAGGCCATGTTGATCATCAGGCGCAGCGACAGCGCCGGTGAGGTGCCTGGGTTGGCGTCGCTGGCAATCGCCATCGCCACCCCGTGTTTGCGGAACAAATCAACCGGCGGGCATTGGGTTTCGCGCAGCAGGTAATAAGCGCCCGGCAGCAGGACCGCGACGGTACCGGCATCGCCCATCGCCCGCGCATCCTGTTCGGTGGCGTATTCGAGGTGATCGGCAGACAGCGCATGATGCTGCGCGGCCAATTCGCTGCCACCCAGCGCGGAAAGTTGTTCGGCGTGCAGCTTAACCGGCAGGCCGGCGGCTTCGGCGGCGGCGAACACTCGTGCCACCTGGGCCGGTGAGAACGCCAGATGTTCACAGAAGGCGTCAACCGCGTCCGCCAGTCCGGCGGCGGCAGCCTGAGGAATAATGGTGTTACACACCAAATCGATATAGTCGTCGGCACGGTTGGCGTATTCCGGCGGCAGCGCGTGCGCCGCCAGACAGGTGGTTTTCACCTCTACCGGCAGCAGTTCGCCCAATCGGCGCGCCACGCGCAGCATTTTCAGTTCACTTTCCGGCGTCAGGCCGTAACCGGATTTGATCTCCACGCAGGTCACGCCTTCCGCCAGCAGCGGCCGTAGTCGGAACAGTGCCTGCTCCAGCAGTTGCTCTTCTTCGGCGTCACGGGTGGCCTTGACCGTGGAAATGATGCCGCCGCCCTGAGCGGCGATCTCGGCATAGCTGACGCCGTTCAGGCGCTGTTCGAATTCTCCACTGCGGTTGCCACCGAACACCAGGTGGGTATGGCAGTCGACAAAGCCCGGCGTAATGATGCCACCGTCGAATTTCACCTTTTCATCCGCGATCAACGTCGCAGGCAGCGCATCGTATTCACCCAGCCAGACAATTTTGCCGTCACGGACGGCGATCGCCCCGTTGCTGAGGGTGTGATACTTGCCGTCGCGCATGGTGACGATGTCGGCCCCGTGCCACAGGCTGTCGCAATGAATCTCAGAGGTCATGGCTTTTCTCCGCCGGAGCCTTGGCTCCCACATGGTTGTATATACAATTAAAAACAACCTAGCGCATTCATCGAGTTGTCACAAGAGGCGGGATAAAAATTTGTTATCGGAATGTGATCGTTGTGGAAGGGCGGGTGCAAAAGAGCACCCGCGGGGGATCAGACGTCGTTGGTGAAACGGCCAAACAGCTGATAGCGGCTGCCGGGATACAGCAGGCGCGCCGAGGTCACCACGGTTTTGCCAGACCAGGTGCGGCGGTGGATCAGCAGGCCCGGTTCGTGGTCTTCCAGCTGCAACAGCTCGCGCTCATGATGAGTCGGCACCACGGCTTCCACAATGTGCTCACCGGCGGTCAGCGGTGCGGCCTGGGTCAGGTAGATATAGGGCGTGACGCGGTCAAAATCCTGCTTCATGTAATCGGGTGCGATCAGGGGGTTCACGCAGCGGTCTTCCACCTGCACCGGCAGGTCGTTTTCATAATGCACGATCTGCGAATAGAACAGCTGTTGGCCGGGTTGAATACCTAACGCCAGCGCTTCTTCTTCACTGGCCGGGCGGGCTTTTAACTGCAGGATCTTGCTGCTGTGGCGATGGCCACGGGCGGCGATTTCGTCGGCGATGTTATGCACTTCCAGCAGCGCGGTGTGCGCCTTGGCTTCGGCGACGAAGGTGCCCACGCCCTGCATGCGGATCAGGAAGCCTTCGGTGGTCAGTTCACGCAGTGCGCGGTTGATGGTCATGCGGCTAACGCCAAGCTCGGCCACCAGTTCGCTTTCCGAGGGGACACGTTGGTGCGGCAACCAATGGCCCGCACGGATTTGGTTTACGATCGCCTGCTTGACCCGTTGATAAATCGGGGCGGGGGTATCGCTCATTGCAGCAGCCAGTTGCAGCACGGTCTGTTGATCAACCAAGACGTTAACCTCGTCAAATAAAAAAATAATAACACCAGTTTACTGTTGGTGTCGGCGTATGTATATGTATATACAACTAAGGGCCGGTTCGCCACAGCAATGCGATGGGCCAGTGCATTTTCGGATGCGCGATTATCGCGCGTTATTAGCCGTTACACTAACAGTGGAATACTGCCATGCCTGCTTATTTTGCCTCACGTGCTCTGCTCCCCGAAGGCTGGGCGCATAACGTTCGCCTGGACGTCAATGCGCAAGGCCACCTGACCCAGGTGACTGCCGATGCCGATCCCGAAGGCTGCACCCGACTGCACGGCGACGTAGTGCCGGGCATGCCGAACCTACATTCTCACGCCTTTCAGCGTGCGATGGCCGGGCTGGCGGAGGTGGCGGGCAACCCGCAGGACAGTTTCTGGACCTGGCGCGATCTGATGTACCGTCTGGTGCAGCGACTGACGCCGGAGCAGGTCGAGGTGATCGCCCGCCAACTGTATATCGAAATGCTGAAAGGCGGATATACCCAGGTGGCAGAATTCCACTACCTGCATCACGGTGCCGACGGCAACCCCTATGCCGATCGCGGTGAAATGACCGGCCGACTCAGCCAGGCGGCGGCGCAGGTGGGGATCGGTATGACGCTGTTGCCGGTGTTGTACAGCTACGCCGGGTTTGGCGGTCAGCCTGCACAGGCGGGGCAAAAACGGTTTATTCAGGATGCGGATCGCTACCTGGAGCAGCAGCAGGTGATCGCGCGTCAGTTGGCGGACCAGCCGTTGCAGAATCAGGGGTTGTGTTTCCACTCACTGCGTGCGGTGGAACTGAGCCAGATGCAGCAGATCCTGGCGGCGTCGGACAGCACGCTGCCGGTGCATATTCATATTGCCGAGCAGCAGAAAGAGGTCAACGACTGTCTGGCCTGGAGTGGGCGTCGGCCGGTGGCCTGGCTGTATGAGCATCTGCCGGTGGATAGCCGCTGGTGTCTGGTGCACGCCACCCATCTTGACCGTGACGAGCTGGAACAGTTGGCACGCAGCAAGGCGGTGGCGGGTCTGTGTCTGACCACCGAAGCCAATCTGGGCGACGGCATCTTCCCCGGCGACGCCTATTTGCAACATCAGGGTCGTTGGGGCATCGGTTCCGACAGCCATGTGTCGCTCAACGTGGTGGAGGAACTGCGCTGGTTCGAATACGGTCAACGGCTGCGCGATCAGCGCCGTAACCGCCTGACCACGCCGGAACAACCGGCGGTGGCGGATGTGCTCTACCAGCAGGCCTTGCAGGGTGGGGCGCAGGCCTGTGGTGCCCCTATCGGCCGTTTGCAAAGCGGCTACCGTGCCGACTGGCTGGTGCTGGACGGCGACGATCCTTACCTGGCTGCCGCGCCGGACGCTTCCATTCTGAATCGCTGGTTGTTCGCCGGCGGCAAGGAACAAATTCGCGATGTGTTTGTTGGCGGGCGTCAGGTGATCGATCAGGGTCGCCACGCCTTGCAACAACAGAGCAGCGCAGAGTTCTTGCAGGTGCTGAAAACCTTCCAGCAGGAGGCATAATGAGCCTGACGCGTTTTGATTTTGCTTCGCTGCCGGTCACGCCGTGGCGCAATGGCGGTGGGGAAACCCGAGAGATTGTCAGCTGGCCGCTGGGGGTTCAGGATTTTGACTGGCGCGCCAGCATCGCCACCATTGCGCAGGACGGCCCGTTTTCGGCATTCAGCGGTATCGATCGTTCGATCACCCTGCTGGAAGGCGACGGCGTACACCTGTTCAGCGCAGGGCAAATTGATCATCATCTGTCGCAGGTCGGCGAGCCGTTCGCCTTCTCCGGCGATGTGGCGCTGCAGGCGACCTTGCTGGGGGGCAGCAGCCAGGACTTCAACATCATGACCCGGCGCGGACGCTGGGCGGCCAGAGTGCAGCGCCTAACGGCGGTGACCCGGCTGCCGGTGCAACATGCGGGCGTTTTGTATGTGTTGCAGGGGTGTTGGACAGTGGCGGACGGCGTCAGCCTGGCAGCAGGTGAAGGCGGCTGGTGGGCGGCAGGTGAGCACTCCGGTTCACTGACGCCGCTGACGGAGGATAGCGTTATTCTGTGGGCCGACATCACACCCGGTTAAGCCGGGCTAGAGTCCGGCGCTAAGTTGTGGGATTATTTGGTTTTCTATCCCACACAAAGAAGGGCGCATGGCCTCGCTGAAAGACGTTGCAAAACTTGCCGGGGTATCGCTCATGACGGTATCCCGCGCCATCAACGAGCCCGATAAGCTGCGGCCGGAAACCTACCAACGCGTCAAACTGGCGATTGACCAACTGGAGTACGTGCCCGATCTCGCGGCGCGGCGAATTCGTGGTGACAGCAGTCGGGTGCAAACGCTCGGCGTGCTGGCGCTGGATACCGCAACCACGCCCTTCTCGGTAGACATGATCCTATCGATTGAAAAAACCGCGCGTGAACACGGCTGGAACAGCTTTGTGGTCAATCTGTTCGCCGACGACAGCGCGGAGCACACCATCGATCTGCTGCTGGCACACCGGCCGGACGGGGTGATCTTCACCACCATGGGGCTGCGGCAGGTGACACTGCCGACCAAATTGCTGGATAAAAAACTGGTGTTGGCCAACTGCGTCAGTCCGGAAAACCCGGTGGCGAGTTATATCCCGGATGATGAGCAGGGCCAGTACGATGCCATGCGAGCACTGATCGCCAAAGGGTATCGCGCGCCGCTGTGCATTCACCTGCCGGAAACCACCCTGGCGGCCGGGCTGCGCCGCCGTGGGCTGGAGCGAGCCTGGCTTGAAGCGGGGGGCGACGTTGGCCAGTTGCGGCAATACCATCTTGATTTGACCGATGGCGACGAGCATTACCGCGACAGCGTGGAGCTGCTGGAGAGGCACTTTTCGCCGGGGCAGCGCGACTGTGATGTGGTGGTGTGCGGCAACGATCGGGTGGCGTTTATGGTGTATCAGGTGCTGCTGGCGCAGGGTTGGAAGATCCCTCAGCAGGTGGGGGTTTTGGGCTATGACAATATGGTCGGCATCGGTCAACTGTTTCTGCCGCCGCTGACCACGGTGCAATTGCCGCATTACGAGCTGGGGCGGCAGGCGGCGCTGCATCTGATTAATCAGCTGGAACACCGGGAGACGCGAAAGGTGGCCTGCCCGTTGTTGCTGCGCGAATCTCTGTAATCCATTAGGGCTCATAACCACGCGCGGATAATCAATTGAGGCCGGTAGGGGTCGAACACGTTCGACCCGATTTACCCCTTGATGGTGCGATGGGGCGCAGCATGCGGCGCCCCTACTATTAACCGGGCGGTCAGTCCCAGATACTCTCCAGCGCCCAGGCCTGGGATGCAGCAAACTGCGCCTGTCCACTTTCGGCAAACAGGCTAATGCCGAGTTGGCCGTCCGCCGGGTAGATACGGCTGGTCAGACAGGCCACGCCCTGATTGACGAACACTTCCAGCGATGAGCGGTCGATAAAGACGCGCAGCGACAGCTCGTCACCTTCCGGCAGAGGGACGCTGCGACAGCCGCACAGGCCCGCATCCTCACTGAAACGCTCCAACACCAAACGGTGGGCTTGATTGTCGACGTACAGCCGTGCCGCGTTGCCAATAGCAATGCCATAGCGTTCGGCATCGCTGTCGGTCAGTTTTAGCGTCAACGCCAGTTCTTGCACCTCGGCGTCCAGCGCCTGGCGTTGGTTGCGCAAGCTGGCCGCAGCAAATGCATGTGGCTGAGCGCGCAACGCCGTCAGCTCGCGCGCCGGGTTCATCAGCAGGTTGCCCTCGGCCCCCAGTGTCAATTCGCGCGGCAGAGTGAGTGCGCCGGCCCAACCCTGCGCTTTGCTCGGCATCGGGGATTCCCACATGTCCATCCAGGCGAACAGCATGCGGCGGCCATCGGCGGCGGTGAAGGTTTGCGGCGCATAGAAATCGTGCCCGCGGTCCAGTTCGCAGAAGGGTTGAGTGACGCTGAAGTCCTCGCCCGGCTGCCAGTGACCGAGCAAATAACCGCTCTGGAAGCGGTTGCGATGACGGTAACCCTGGGCCGCCAGCCCCTGCGGCGAGAACAGCAGCACCTGTTTTTCCCCCAGCGGGAAGAAGTCCGGGCACTCCCACATATAGCCCTGATGCAGCGTCTGTGCACCGCTCAGCACGCGGTCGAACTGCCAATCGCGCAGGTCGTCGGAGCGGTAAAGCCGCGCCTGTCCCAGCCCGTTTTCCTTGGCACCGACCACCATCCACCAACTGTCAGCGGTGCGCCAGACTTTTGGATCGCGAAAATGCTGGATGCCTTCCGGCGGCAACAGTACCGGCCCGTGTTTAACAAAATGGATCCCGTCTTCGCTGGTGGCCAGACACTGCACCTCGCGCACCTGATCGTCGTCTCCTTCCTTGCCCAGCCAGACGTGGCCGGTGTAGAGCAGCGTCAGCACGCCGTTATCATCCACCGCGCAGCCGGAGAAGCAGCCGTCTTTGTCATCGTCGTCGCCGGGGGCCAGGGCGATCGGCTGGTGTTGCCAGTGCGCCAGATCGCGGCTGGTGGCGTGACCCCAGTGCATCGGCCCCCAGTTCTGGTCATAGGGGTGGTGCTGATAGAACGCGTGATAGACGCCGTTAATACAGACCAGGCCGTTGGGATCGTTGATCCAGCCTGCGGCCGGTGCCAGATGAAAGCGCGGGTAGTAGTGATCCTGACGCTGAGCGCGCAGGGCTTCGACCGCATGATCGGCTTGAGCTAAGGCATTTTTCATTGGGTGGGCTCACTTGATTTTAACGTGGATTGAAATTGAAGCGCACTGGCGACAGTCTCGCCGCGCAGCAGGAAGCAGGAAATCAGCGTGGTAGCGGCCACCGCACAGCCCATCAGCAAATAGGTGTCGGCAAAGCCGATGCGGTCGTAGCCATAGCCGGCCAGCGGTGCCAGAAAACCGGCGACGATCTGGCTGATAAACTGGAATCCCACCAGATACAGCGTAGAGGACAGGCGGCTGTCGAAACGAGTGGTGATGTACTTGAACATCGCCACCAGCAGGATAGGCAGTTCTACGGCGTGCAGCAGTTTCATGGCGGAAATCATCAGTGCGCCGCTGGCAAAGCCGGAACCGAACATGCGCAGCGCCATTACGCTGCTGGCCAGCAGCAGGCTCTGTTTAATCCCGAGCCGGTTAACCAGGAAGGGGGCCAGGAACATGCCGCCGGCTTCCAGAAACACCTGTAGCGAGTTGAGGAAACCGTACATGCGGTTGCCTTCCTCGTGGGTGGAGAACTGCGAGGCGAAATATACCGGGAACTGCTGGTCGAACACGCCGTAGATGCTGGTGCCGAGCACGAACACTACCAGCGCCCAGAACCCCGGCAGGCGCAGCAGCGCCAGGGCGTCCTGCAGCTTCAGATTCTCCGGCTTACCGTACTCCAGCCCGGCCATGGCGTTGGGTTTCAGCTCGCGCACCTGCCACAGCAACAGCAGGAACACCGCCGCCGAGGCTGAGGCGATCCAGAAGTTGATATTGGGGTTGATATTGTAGTTAAAACCGGCGAAGAAGGTGGCGCTGGCCCAGCCTAATGAACCCCACATGCGCGCCCGGCCGAATTCGAAGCCAACGATGCGGCTGACTCGTTCGGTATAGGATTCCAGCGCGCCAATCCCGGCATTGAACGCCAGGCTGACAAACACGCCGCCTACCAGTGCGCCAACCACCAGGTTGCTCTGCAGCAGCGGGGCGTAGACGTAGATAAAGAACGGGCCGGTCAGCAACAACAGTACGCCGACAAACAGCAGCAGGTGCTTACGCAGCCCAAGCTTGTCCTGAATAAAGCCGTACAGCGGTTGGGCGCACAACGCCATAATCGACATCGCCGAGAAGATCAGCCCGGTTTCTGTCCCTTTCAGGCCGATTTTCTGGTTCAGCCAGATGGAGATCAGTGAAAAGCTGGACGACCAGGTAAAGAAGAAGAAAAACAACAGGCCGCTGAGGAGCACATAATATTTTTTTGTTTCGCGGTTCATGTGGAATGCCCTGATGGATGAAATTGCCCTTATTGTTAACGTTAACTTTGAGCCAGATAAAGCCATCAAAGCGAGGGATTGCGATGTTAATCACAAAAGTTAACGTTAACATTTTGTGGGTGTGATCAAAATCACCGAAGAGGAAAAGGGCGCACAGGGCGCCCGACAGGAATTAACGTTGGTTAAGCGAACGCAGATGATCGTCACGCCGCAGGGTCATCAGTGCGAACAGGCTGACCACCGAGGTGGCCACCACGTAGTAGGCTGGGATATCGAGGTTGCCGGTCTGTTTGATCAGGCCGGTGATGATTAACCCCGCTGAGCCGGAAAACACCGCATTGGACAACGAATAGGCCAGCCCCAGGCCGGTATAACGTACCTGGGTGGGGAACATTTCTGCCAGCATGGCCGGGCCAGGCCCGGCCAGCAAGCCGACCACCGCCCCGGCGATCATCACCGCGATGCCTTTGGCCAGCAGTGAGCTTTGCGGGTCTTGCAGCAGGTGCAGCAGCGGGAAGGTAAACAGGATCACCGCCACTACTGCCGTCAGCATTACCGTTTTGCGCCCCAGTTTATCGCTGAGCATACCGGCGGGCAGAATGGTCAGCGCGAAGCCGACGTTGGCCAATACCGTGGCCACCAGTGCCTGCTGGAAGGTGGCGTGCAGTGAGGTTTGCAGGTAAGAGGGCATCACCACCAGGAAGGTGTAACCGGCGGCGGACCAGCCCATCATGCGGCCAATGCCGAGGATAATGGTTTTTGCTACGCTGCTCAGCTTCACCACCGGTGGCTGCGTGGTTGAGCCGCGGGTCTGCTGTGCCTGGGTAAAGGTTGGCGTTTCCTGCAGTTTCAGCCGTAGCCACAGTGCTACTACCCCCATTGGCAACGCCAGCAGGAAGGGAATACGCCAGCCCCAGTCGTGTAGCTGTTCCGGCGTCAATAGCGCGGCCAGCAAGGCCACCAGCCCGGCACCGGCCAGCAGCCCGAACGCCACGGTCAGTGACTGCCAGGCACCAAACAGGCCACGTTTGCCCTTGGGAGCGAACTCGGTCATCAGCGACACCGCGCCGCCAAATTCACCGCCGGCAAACAGCCCCTGAAACATGCGTAGCAGGGTCAACAGCAGCGGGGCGGCGACGCCGATAGAGGCGTAGGTCGGCATCACGCCGATCAGCGCGGTAGCCACGGTCATCAGCAGCAATACGGCGATCAACGTCGGTCGACGCCCAATGCGGTCGCCGATGCGGCCGAAAATTACCGCACCGATCGGGCGGCAGAAAAAGGCCAGCGCAAAGGCGGCATAGGTGAGGATCAGACTGGTGATTTCACTTTCACCCTGCAGGGTGAAAAAATTGGCGGCGATCACGGTAGCGAGAAAACCGTACACGCCGAATTCATACCACTCAATAAAGTTGCCGACCGATCCGGCCAGCAACGCCTGACGCGACTGGCGTGCGTCAATAACCGTCGTTTGTGTGCTCATCCCCATTCCCGTGTGTTTGAATTATTGTCAGTCAGTTCTAAATTCTTATGACAAAACAATCAATTATTTTCAGCGGGAACTGTGAGTGGGGGCTTTAGCTTCAGTACCTATCCCTTCCCCCTAACCCTCTCCCAAAGGAGAGGGGACAATATCGCCAGTATTAGGGGTTATTTGCCGTACTGGCGCAGCACCTGCTCAGCGGCGGCGAAGTCGGGGGCCAGTGGGCGATCGATTTCGATAAACGGCACCTGTTGGCGTATCGCCGCGTAGAGTTTGGCCGTAGGAGCAGAGAGCGTAAAACCGTTATGCCGCTGCTGGCGCAGATCCACCGCCTGGGCGTCGTGCACCAGCAGGATGCCAAGCAGTTGATAAGCGTTATCCACCTGCTGCTGAACACGCTCAACCACCGCCGGGGCGTTAGTGGCGATGTCTTCGATATCGCCGGCGACCGGGAAGTAATCGAGTGAGACCGGCATCGCCAGCTCTTTATTGCGCATTGCCAGCATCATCACCGGTTTTTCCATCGCGCCAAAGGCATGCACGGTGTGATCGGTGCCGAGGAAACGGCTCAGGCCGGTAAACGCCGGGTTATTCAGTTTGACTACCTGTTGGGCGCTGGCCAGCGAGTTGTGCGCCAGTGCCAGTCCCAACTGCTCGAAGGCCAGCACCCACGGCAGTGGCTCGAAGTTAGCGCTCGGCAGCACCGCGCCCTGCAGGTTGCCTTCACTCACGTAGCTGACCGCCTCCTGCGGCCGCTGTGACGGTGCCGTGACGTTCAGCGCCACCCCTGGGTTGTCGTCGGAACTGTTTAACTGCACCAGTAATTGATCGTAGGCCTGCCGGTAGCTGCGCTGAAGTTCCGCCAGCAGATAGACGCCGGAGCGGAAGCTGAGCGGATCCTGCAGCGGGCGGCTGTCGTCGTGCTGCCACAGGCTGGAACCGGCCAACAGTTCACGCAGGTTTTTGCCCATCGCCGCCACTTCCGGATAGGGACGTAGCGCCAGGGTATTGGCCAGAAACGGCGATACGTTGCCGTTTAGCGCCTGCAAACTCAGGGCATAGGTCAGGGTATTGACCTGCATCAGATGGGCCAGTGAATCCAGCGCCAGTGCGCCACTGGCGGCGGAATAGGCATTGGAACTGAGGATCGCCAGTGCGTCCTTGGCATAGGGAGTAATGGCCGGCGTTTGGCTGCTTTGCAGCGCCGCACTGGCGGCCACTTTGTTGCCCTGATAATAGACTTCGCCTTCGCCGAGCATCGCCAGCCCGATGTGGCTGATCACCGTGATATCGCCTTCACCCACCGAACCGTCCGCCGGGATCACCGGGGTAATCCCTTTGTTGAGAAAGGCGACATAGGCGTCGACAATCGCCGGTTGAACGCCACCGCCCCCGTTCAGCAGGGCATTGAGCCGGGTGACCAGGGTGGCCCGTGCCACGCGGATACTCATTGGTTCACCGATGCCGCCGGAATGGGCATGCAGCAGACCGACGTTAAATTTTTTCGATGCGTCGATCACTTCCTGCGTCAGCTTGCCGTGCACGTCGACCATCGGCCGATCCTTGTTCAACCCGACGCCGACCGTCAGCCCATAAATTTTCAAACCGTTCTGTGCCGCCTCGATCAGCACCTTATGTGACATTGTCACGCGTTTGATGGCGGCAGGGGCGACGGCCACCGCTTCGCCATCGGCGACGTTAGCAATCATCTGCGGAGTAATGGAGTGGCCGTCGAGCGTGACGGTGGCCAACCCAAGCTGGCTATAACCGAGCGTCAGCGCGGCCAGCAGCGATAAAGCGACTTTTCCTGGCATGATAAGTGAACCCTTATTATTGATTATTATGATGTTGTTATTGCGTTGTGTTCAGGGCTGCCGCGCTGGATGGCGAGCGATAAAATACAGGGTGATCAATGCCAGCAGGCTGGCGATCATCACATACCAGGCCGGGGCAAAACGGGTGCCGGTATTCTGGGTCAGCCAGGTGAGGATCGCCGGAGCAAAGCCGCCGAACACCGTCACCGCCAGGTTGTAGGACACCGACATGCCGCTGGCCCGCACCTGGGTAGGGAACAGATCGGACAGTGCCGCAGGGGCCACGCCGACGAACAGCGACACCAGGATGCAAAACAGCGTCTGCACCAGGATCAACATCGCGGTGGTGTGGTAGGCATCGAGCAACAACAACAGCGGGTAGCTGGCCACCAGTAACAGCACTGCCCCGACCTGCAGGATTTTCAGGGTGCCGATCCGGTCAGACCAGGCCCCGGCCGCCACGCAGCACACCACCATAAAGCAGTTGCCTATCAGCGCCGCCAGAAACGCCTGGTGGCTCTCGAAGTGCATCACTCGCTGAACATAAATCGGCATGTAGATGATCAGCGCATAGATGCTTACCGCCCACAGAATCGACAGCCCGGTACCGAGCAGCACCGCGCGGCGATGGGTGCGGAACAGCAAGCGCAGCGGCATTTCCGGCGTACGGGGTTCCCGCTGCTGGCGCGCCTGCTCTTCGGCGAACAGCGGCGTTTCTTCCAGCGTTTTACGCATCCACAGGCCAATCGGTGCGATCGACAGGCCGATGATGAACGGAATACGCCAGCCCCAGTCACCGATCTGCTCGTGGCTGAGCGTCAGCGTAACCGCGGTTGCCACCAGCGCGCCGAGGATATTGGAGATCCCCATGCTGGCCTGCAGCCATGAAGCGTATTGGCCTTTCTGATGCGCCGGGGCGTGCTCGATCAAAAATGCCGCCGCGCCGCCCACTTCGCCACCGGCGGAAAAGCCCTGCAACACCCGGCCACACAGGATCAGCAGCGGCGCACCGATGCCGATGGCGCTGTACGGCGGCGCAAAGGCAATGATTGCAGTACCGACTGCCATGGTCATGATGGTCAACGTCAGGGCTGCCTTGCGGCCGACCCGGTCACCGTAAGCGCCGATCACCAATGCGCCAAGCGGACGAATAACAAAGCCGAGCCCAAAAGCCAGGAAGGCTTCAAACAGCTGGGTGCCAGCATCGTTCTGATGGAAGAAGTTCTGCGCGATATACACCGCGAAGAAGGCGTACACCGAGAAGTCATACCATTCCAGCGCGTTGCCGATGGAGGCTGCGGCAATCGCCTTGCGGCCGCTGTTTTTACGCGGTGTGGCGGCATCGGCGGCCAGCAGAGGGGCGATGGGCGGAAGCGTGCTTTTATTGATCATTATTATTCTCCGCGAGGCAGTGAGATATACGGCAAGGATTTGTCAGCGATCTCATCCAGTGACTCCTGATAACCGGCATCGGCGTAACGCATCACGCCGGTGGTGGTGTCATTGGTCATCGACAGTTGCAGACGTTGTGCTGCAGCGTCACTGCCATCGGCGATGGTGGTGACGCCTGAGCTGGTCATATAGCCGCTGTAACCGCCGCCGCCGGAGTGGATCGCCACCAGATCGGCCATTGAGGCGCAGTTGACCAGCGCGTTGAGCAGCGGCCAGTCGGCGATCGCATCAGAGCCATCCTTCATTTTCTCGGTCATGATATTCGGATGGGTCATCGCCCCGGCATCGAGGTGATCGCGGGTGAAGGCGATGGGGCCGGACAGGCGACCGTCTGCCACCATGCGGTTGACCTCCAGTGCCAGTTCGGTACGTTCGCCGTGACCGAGCCAGGCGATGCGCGCCGGTAAGCCTTCAAAGGGCACATGCTGGCGCGCCAGGGTGATCCAGTTGCTGACGATGCGGTTGTCGGCAAAGCGCTCGAGCAAGTAGTCATCGATGACCCGAATATCGTCGCTGTTGTTGGACAGGGCGATCCAGCGGAATGGGCCGATGGCGCGGCAGAACAGCGGCCGCAGAAAGGCTTCGGTGAAAATCGGGATCTCGAAGGCGCGCTCAACGCCGCCCTGATGAGCGTGGGTGCGGATCAGATTGCCGTTGTCGAACACCACCGCCCCGCGATCCATAAAGCCGATCATCGCCTGTACGTGCTGAACGATGGAGCGGCGGCTGGCGTCCATCAGCGCATTGATATCGTCCTCGCGCTGTTTGGCCACCTGTTCCGGGCTGTAACCGGCGGGAACGTAGCCGTACACCAGATCGTGCGCGGCGGTTTGGTCGGTGACGATGTCCGGGATCACGCCGCGCGCCAGGATGGCCGGGTAGATTTCTGCGGCGTTACCCAGCAGGGCGACCGAAAGGGCTTCTTTGCGCTGTTGCGCGGCGGCGATCATCATCAGTGCCTGGTCGAGATCGGCCGCCTGGTGTTGCAGAAAACCGTTTTTCAATCGTTTGTCGATGCTGGCCTGATTGACCTCGATGGTCAGGATCGCGGCGTTGGCCAGGGTGCCTGCCAGCGGCTGTGCGCCACCCATGCCGCCCAGCCCGGCGGTGAGGATAAAGCGCCCGCGCAGATCGTTATCAAAATGGCGCTCGGCGATGCGCGAGAAGATTTCATAGGTGCCCTGGATCACCCCCTGCGAACCGATATATTGCCAGTCACCGGCGGTCAGGCCGCCCCAGCAGATCAGGTTTTCTTTTTCCCAGCGGTAAAAGTTCTCCGCCTTCGCCCATTGGCCGACCATATTGCAGTTGGCCATGATCACCAGCGGGGCGTTGGCGTGGGTTTGCAGCAGGCCAATTGGCTTGCCGGACTGTACCAGCAGGGTCTGGTCTTCACGCATGGTTTTTAACGCGTGGACAATGGCATCGTGTGACGGCCAGTCGCGCGCGGCTCGGCCCAGCGCGGCGTACACTACCAGCTCATCCGGGTTTTCACCGACTGCCAGCACGTTTTCCAGCAGGCGCAGCAGCGCCTCTTGCCGCCAGCCCAGGCAGCGCAGCGTGCTACCTGAAGTCACTTCAAAGGTTCTTTTCATGCGGCATCTCCTGACGGCAGATAGCTGCGCAGATCGATACCCAGCGTTTTCTCCACCGGGGGATAGACCGCCGGATCGGTCACCGACGACGAAAGGGGGAACTGGGAGTGATGCATATGGAAAATCACCACTTCCATGTCTGGCCTCAATTGCCCGGCGCTGATCGGGTTACCGGCGCTGTCCAGCGTGGTGATCACGTCCGGGTAGCTGGCGATACGCTCGCCGTGGGCGTCTTCTACCGCCATGTGTTCGTTCATGACGTGGATGCGGCGCAGTGCATTCCCCTCACCGAGAGTCACGATGCCGACGTCAAACGCCTCTTCGGTATAGCGCAGACTGTTGGTTGTTACCACGCCGCTGCCAATAATCTGGCCACCGGTATGACGACAGATGGCATCGACCACGCCGTTGCCTCGCGCCGCCAGGATGCTTTCACCCAATGAGATTGCCAGGCTGATGCCCCCCAGTGCGGCGTGTTGGCGCACGTAGGCCGCCGGTATCGGGTTGCGGCAGCTGGCGATAAACCCGCCGGACATGTCGGCCGCTTTGCGCAGCACCGGCGACACCTTGGCGGTGGCCCCTTTCACTACCAGCTCGATATAGGCGTTATTGGCGCGGTTACCGCCGACGGCGGCCTGGATCATGGGTTGCGGGCTGGAAGCCAGACCGAGTGAGCCCATATCGCCGGTTGGGTGGGCGCGCAGATCGCCGACCGCATCGACCACCTTGCAACCGATCACGGCGGCAGGCAGCCAACCATTGAGGGTACTGGACATGCCATTCTGGCCGACGATCAGTCCGGCGATCGGGGCCCCCAGTTCCTGCTGCACCAGTTGCACCGCCTTGACGTAGTCGACGCCAAGCATCTGCCAGTCGGTCAGACCGCCGGGGGCACCAATCGCCGCCGCGGTGGCTAACCAGGCGTCATCGGCCAATTCGTCGAGGCTGACCAGTTCCGGGCGACCTATGGTCACCGCCAGTCGCCCCAGCTCCAGGCCGTGGGCAACCCAACCACCACCGCCGCAAGCAAATACCGAACCGCCTTTTACCGCGGCTTCCACATCATTAAGTGTTAAAACACGCCCCATGGTCTGTGCTCCTGAAAGTATCGGTGAGATTGCGCTTGAATGAATAATCTATGAATAGTTGCGCTACCGGAATTCGATACTAGGGGGCGGTTAACTAAAATGTCGCATTACTTTTTATCACCTGCGTATAACAAAATGTTAACCCATGGGACAGGTGAATGAGTTATGCCGCTATCACTCGGGAAAGCGGCAGGAAGGGAAGCGCTTAAAGGGCTTAGCGTGACCAGTGGATCTGCACCGACTCCAGGGTGGCGATAAACGCCTGGGCCAGGCGTGACAGGGGTTCGTACATGCCATGTACGATGCTGATCGGGGTTTTGGCGGTGGGTTCTATCGGCCGGAAAACCACCTTGGTCCACACCGGGCCGTTGGCGGTAATTTCGTCGATCAGCGCGATGCCTACCCCGGCCTGTACCAGCGCACAGGCTACGTGGATCTGCTGTACCTCAACGGTAGGGCGCAGGAGCATATTGGCGTCATCCAGCAGCTTGCGCACCAGTTGGCCGATAGGGATCTCGCTGCCGTAACCGATAAACGGCTGGTCGATCAAATCTTCGATGCTAATCACGTTTTTGGCGGTCAGCGGGTGAGTGGCGGGCAGTGCCACCACCAGTCGGTTTTCGTATAGCTGGCGTGAATGGACGTTGGGATGGCCTTCATGCAGAAAGGCCACGCCCAGCTCGACCTGCTGCGTCAGTACCGCCTGCAGCAAGACGTCCGGGATCATGGTGTGCAGGATCACCCGTGCCTCGGGCAACTGGGCGTGGAACCTGGCGATAGCGCTGGGGATCAGTCCCTGGCCCAGGCTTGGGCTGCAGGCGATGCGCAGGTGACCCATGCGATTTTGGATCAGATCCTCCGCCACTTCGTTGACCCGTTGCACTCCTTGATACACCGAGTTGACCTCGACAAACAGGTGACGCGCCTCCGGTGTCGGGTACAGGCGGCCCTTGATGCGTTCAAACAACGTCAGGCCCAAGCGCTGTTCGGTATAGGCAATCAGCCGTGAGACCGCCGGTTGGGAAACATGCAGTAGCTTGGCGGCACCGCTGATCGAACCGGTCAGCATGATGGCGCGGAACACTTCGATTTGCTTGAGGTTTAAACGCACACGCCCTCCACAATGGTTAACATTTTGTTATGCATGAGTGATAAACAAGCATAAGACAGAATAGACAGCCTCACCCTACACTGGCCTCGGTATCGGCACAACAGGCCGATTGATAAGTTGAGAAGCGTGCATTTTTATGCAGTTCTCGGGCGTATTGGAATAAGGGGTGAGGCGCTATGAATTTGAGTCAACGGCCAGAGCTGGTGGTCAAGGGTAACCTGGTGGATGCCGAGCGGGTGACGCCTGACGGCTGGCTGGCGATCGCCGGCGGTAAAATCATTGGCAGCGGCAGCGGGCAGGCACCTGAGGCCGAACAGGTGATCGACGCCCATGGCAAGTGGATCCTGCCGGGGGTGATTGACGGTCAGGTGCATTCGGGCAGCCAGGCCAATCAGGAAGGCCTGGGCTGGGCATCGCGGGCGGCGGCGGCGGGGGGCGTCACGGTGATGGTCGATATGCCCTATGACGACCCGGAGCCGGTGGCAAGCCGTGCCCTGCTGGAGGCCAAAATTGCCGAGGTAGAGCGTGATTGCCATGTCGACGTGGCGCTGTTTGGCACCCTGAACCCCACCTACGGGTTTGACGCCGCCGCCGGGCTGATTGAAGGTGGAGTCTGCGCCTTCAAGTTCTCCACTTTTGAAGCCACGCCGGGCCGTTTCCCTCGGGTAGATGAAGACGACCTGATGCACGCCTTTCAACTGATTGCGCCGACCGGGCTGGCCTGTGCGGTGCATAACCAAATGCAGGAGCTGACGCGCAAGAATATCCAACGGATGACCGAAGCGGGTGACACCGGTTGGGATGCCTTTATGCGTGCCCACACGCCGTTGATCGAGAATCTGGCGACGGCGCTGATCTATGAAATGGGGGCAGAAAGTGGCGCGCGCGCCCACGCCGTACACGTTTCCACCTCGCGGGGTTTCGAACTCTACCGGATGTATCAGCAAGCGGGCTATCCGGTCAGCATTGAGACCTGCGTGCAGTACCTGATGCTGAACCACGAACAGCACACGCGTCAGTTTGGTGCCAAGACCAAGCACTACCCGCCGATCCGCCCGCAAGCGGAAACCGAACTGCTGTGGAGCCATATTGCGCAGGGTAACTGTACTTTTGTTTCTTCCGATCACGTCAGCTGGGGGCTGGAACGTAAAGGGGATGCCAACGTATTCAAAAATGCCTCCGGCGGACCGGGACTGGAGACGCTGTTACCGGCGCTGTGGACCGGCTGTGAACAGCATGGCATTGCGCCGACCACCGTAGCGCAACTGCTGTGCCGCAACCCGGCGCGCCATTTCCTGCTCGACGATCGTAAAGGCGGCTTTGATATCGGTATGGATGCTGACTTCGTTATTATGAAGCCTGAGCATTACCGCTTCGATCCGGCCAACAGTCTGTCGGCGGTGAAGTGGAGTGCCTTTGAGGGCATGGAATTCAGCGTGCGGGTGGAAACCACTTATTGCCGCGGTCAGGCGGTGTTTGCCGATGGGCATATTGTCAATTCGCCGGGGACGGGCCAGTTTTTGCGCCCGCATGCTGCCAAAGGAGAGAGTCAATGACCGAATTAATCAATAGCGAGCGCTTGTGGGCCCGGGTTAACCACCTGGCACAGATGACACTGCCGGAAGTGCCCTGGACGCGCCGTGCCTTTACGCCATTGTTCAGTGAGGCACGTCTCTGGCTGGCTGAGCAAATGAAACAGGCCGGGCTGACGGTGACGCTGGACGAGGGCGGTAATCTGATTGGGCGCCGCGCCGGGTTGCGTAAGGATTTGGCGCCGATCGTCACCGGTTCGCATTGCGATACCGTGGTTGGCGGCGGCCGCTATGACGGCATTATCGGCGTACTGGCGGGGATTGAGATCGCCCACTGCCTGCACCAGCAGGCGATAGCTTTGCAGCACCCATTTGAGGTGATCGACTTTCTGTCCGAGGAACCGAGCGATTACGGGATTTCCTGCGTGGGCAGCCGGGCGCTAAGTGGTGAGTTGGACAGCAGTATGCTGGCGGCGAAGAACGCGCAGGGGGAAACGCTGGCGGCAGCGATGAGGCGAATCGGCGCTCAGCCGGAAAAACTGACCCAGCCGCTGCGCTTGCCTGGCGGCACCGCCGCCTATGTCGAGTTGCACATCGAGCAGGGACCGGTGCTGGAGCGCCAGCAATTGCCGATTGGCGTGGTGACGCACATTGTCGGCATTCGCCGGGTCCTGGTGACGGTGATTGGCCAGCCGGATCACTCCGGGACTACGCCAATGGATATTCGTCGTGATGCGCTGGTGGGAGCGGCACAGGTGATCGAACAGGCGCATGCGGCAGCCTCGCAGCAGAGCGGTAATCCGCACTATGTGGTGGCGACCGTGGGCCGTATTGCCATGACGCCCAACGTGCCTAATGCGGTGCCGGGCCGGGTGGAACTGATGCTTGAGGTGCGTAGCGACAGTCAGCAGGTGTTGGATAGCTTCCCTGAATTACTGCTGGAAAGTTGTCAGCCACGTTTGCAGAGCCTGGGTTTGCAGGCGGAGTTGCAGCATGTCAGTCGGGCACGGCCCACGGCCTGTGCGGAAACGGTGATGCAGGCGATCGACGGTGCTGCGCAGACGCTCGGGCTGGCCAGCCGTCGGCTACCGAGCGGTGCCGGGCATGATGCGGTATATATGGCAGCCACCGGGCCGGTGGGGATGGTGTTTATTCCCTGTCTGAATGGGCGCAGTCATTGCCCAGAGGAGTCGATTACCGAACAGCAGTTGGCCGATGGAGCCAGAGTGCTGGCGCAGGCGCTGATCAATCTGGATACGCAACTGGCGTAAAAAAGGGGCCGACGGGCCCCTTGAGGTTGATGGCTAAATTGTCTTTTAGACCGAGATACTCGGGCCTAGCGCACCGAGGGGCCATTATGGGACACGTCCGTGTGTCCCACCCTACGGGCCGACGAAGTCGTTCCAATTTGCTCCCGGCAAATTGGTCGGCAGCCAAGGCTGCTACGACCCCTCCGGCACGCTCTCCCTAATAACAAGCTTTGTCAGACGTCTAAAGACACCATTGTGCCTTTGCAGTCTTAAAGCTTGGGACCGGCGCTGACCAGCTTTTCGCCGGCTGGCGTCACGGTGTATTTGGCGAAGTTATCGATAAAGCGTTGCGCCAGATCCTGCGCCTTCTCCTGCCACAAGGATTCGTCGGCGTAGGTTTTGCGCGGGTCGAGGATCGAAGGATCAACTCCCGGCAGTGCCGTCGGGACCGCCAGGCCAAAGATTGGCAGGGTGAAGGTATCGGCGTGCTCAATCTCACCGTTCAAAATGGCGTCGATGATGCCACGCGTGTCTTTGATGGAAATACGCTTGCCGCTGCCGTTCCAACCGGTATTCACCAGATAGGCCTGAGCGCCGGCCGCCTCCATGCGTTTCACCAGCACTTCAGCGTACTGCGTCGGATGCAGCGTCAGGAACGCGGCGCCGAAACAGGCGGAGAAGGTTGGGGTTGGCGTGGTGATGCCGCGCTCGGTACCGGCCAGCTTGGCGGTAAAACCAGACAGGAAGTGGTACTGGGTTTGTTCCGGCGTCAGGCGTGACACAGGTGGCAATACCCCGAAGGCATCCGCAGTCAGGAAGATGATTTTCTTCGCGTGACCGGCTTTGGACACGGGTTTGACGATGTTCTCGATATGCTCAATCGGGTAGGAGACGCGGGTGTTTTCAGTCTTGCTGGCGTCATCGAAATCGATGCTGCCATCGGCCAGCACCTGCACGTTTTCCAGCAGTGCGTCACGGCGGATCGCCTGATAAATCTCCGGCTCGGCCTGTTGCGACAGCTTGATGGTCTTGGCGTAGCAGCCGCCTTCAAAGTTGAACACGCCGTCATGGTCCCAGCCGTGTTCGTCATCGCCGATCAATTGACGCTTGGGATCGGTGGAGAGGGTGGTTTTACCGGTACCGGACAGGCCAAAGAACACCGCCACATCACCTTGTTCGCCGACGTTGGCCGAACAGTGCATCGAGGCGATACCCTGCAGCGGTAACAGGTAGTTCATGATTGAGAACAGGCCCTTCTTCATTTCGCCGCCGTACCAGGTTCCGCCGATCAACTGAATACGTTCGGTCAGGTTAAAGGCGACGAAGTTCTCTGAATGCAGCCCCTGCTGTTGCCAGTCCGGGTTGGTGCATTTGGCTCCGTTCATCACTACGAAGTCCGGTTCGAAATTCTGCAGTTCTTCATCCGTCGGGCGGATAAACATATTTTTGACAAAGTGCGCCTGCCAGGCCACCTCGGTGATGAAACGGACCTTCAGGCGGGTGTCGGCATTGGCGCCGCAGAAGGCGTCCACCACAAACAGACGCTTGCCGGAAAGCTGGTTACCCACCAGTGTTTTCAGATGCTGCCACACTTCCGGCGACAGTGGCTGGTTGTCGTTTTTGCCGGTGCCGTTATCGGACCACCAGACGGTATCGCGCGTGGTGTCGTCACGGACGATGTATTTATCTTTCGGCGAACGACCGGTGAATTCACCGGTATCGACGTTGACCGCGCCAAGCTGGGTCAGCGTACCGCGCTCCAGTGCCGGCAGGTCGGCACGGGTTTCCTCGGTAAACAGTTGTTCATAGCTTGGGTTATGGACGATTTCGGTAGCCTGATGGATGCCGTAACGGGCCAGCGTTTGTGGGGTAATCGCGATTGAAGACATATCCTACTTCCTTATTAGTGCTATGCCTGTCGGCTTTCAGAGTACCCTATTGTCGGCAACAACCTGAAAGCCATGGGGCATATATTATTGCCTGTTTTCTGCACGGTGCCGCGTGCAGGAGCAGGCTCGGGTACAGCTGACCGGATTCAGCTAATTACCGCTCCGGTTCTCATTAGTAAACGCACGGATTTTTACTTCCATCTATAGCATAGCAGCGAATTTACGCCTGATTATTTTAATTACAAAACGCTGACGATAATTAATTAAAACCAACATCAGTGGGGGCTCACAATATTGGATTAATAAGGCGTAATTTGATTACGTATTTTTATTTTTTATCATATCGTCTGGGCTGTCTACTATTTTAATCATTATAAAAAATCAAAGTCTCCATCGTGTCTATGATAATAATTTGTTTTAACTGTTTAAATTATTTCATATGGCGTTAGACGATCCGCTCCACACTGAACACTGGTCAGCAGGGTGAATAATGAAACAGATAAATGCAGAAATTGCCTGTGAGAAAGATGCGTTGCAGCCTGATCCTTCAGGATTAATTAACCAAATCCGGCAAATGAATATCGGTGCCGTGCCGGTGGCGTTGTTTATCACTATTTGTGCCATTGTTGCCGTTTCGGCTTATGCCAACTTCTTGCCAAAGAATATGATCGGTGGCTTGGCGGTGATTATGACGCTGGGTTTTGCACTGGCGCATTTAGGCAAAAGCATTCCGGTACTGCGTGATATCGGCGGTCCGGCCATTCTGTGCCTGATGGTGCCTTCGGTGTTGGTCTACTTTAATTTCTTCCAGCCGAACGTGATGGGGACCGTCCATCTGCTGATGAAAGACGCCAACCTGCTGTACTTTGTTATCGCCAGTCTGGTGGTCGGCAGCATTCTCGGCATGAACCGGGTGATCCTGATCCAGGGCATGATCCGCATGTTTGTGCCGCTGGTGATCGGTACGGTGACCGCGGTAGCGACCGGGCTGCTGGTGGGCAAGCTGTTTGGCTTCACCTTTTACCATACCTTCTTCTTTATCATTGTGCCGATTATCGGCGGCGGTATCGGCGAGGGCATATTGCCGCTGTCGCTGGCTTATTCTGCCATTCTGGGATCGACGCCGGACGTGTACGTGGCGCAACTGGCCCCGGCGGCGGTACTGGGTAATATCTTCGCTATTGTGGCGGCAGGCGTGTTGGCGCGTTTGGGGATGAAGCGCAAGGCGCTGAGCGGTGACGGCATGTTGATCCGTTCGGCAGAGGAAAACGCGGTGTTTGCCATCAAGGAAACCAACGGCAACGTCGATTTTCAACTGATGGGCGGTGGGCTGTTGGTGATCTGCGCCTTCTTTATCGTCGGCGGTCTGTTCGAACACATCGTGCATATTCCCGGCCCGGTGCTGATGATTCTGTTTGCGGTACTGTGCAAATACTGTCGGGTGATCCCAACTTCAATGGAAACCGGTGCTCACAGTTTTTATAAATTCGTTTCAACCGCGCTGGTGTGGCCGTTGATGATTGGTCTGGGCATGTTGTATGTGCCGCTGGAAAGCGTGGTGGCGGTCTTCTCGGTGGGCTATGTGGTGGTTTGCGGTTCGGTGGTGTTGTCGATGGGACTGGTGAGTTTCCTGATTGCGCCTTACCTGAAAATGTACCCGGTAGAAGCGGCGATCGTCACCTGCTGCCACAGTGGGTTAGGCGGAACCGGCGACGTGGCGATCCTCTCCGCCTCCAACCGTATGGGGTTGATGCCGTTTGCGCAAATCGCCACGCGTATCGGCGGTGCGTCCACCGTCATTGGCGCCACGCTGTTGTTGGGTTGGTTAATCTGAGTCCAGACTGAATTATGGATACCGGGGTGGATTGCCCCGGTTTTTTTATTTGTGTTACTGAAAATAATAAGCAGCCAAATGGAGAGGGAATAGTCGAGATTATTTTTCCTCAGATAATTCTGTATTTTAAACCAAAGCGTCTATTCTTTTATTTAAGGGATTATCGTTCTCATCAAGAGTACTCATGGAGGGTGCCAACCGCATTACCGATATCCCCGTATTTATTCAGCACCGGACCCGGGCCATTAAGGCCATCCGTCAGTGATGTTGTCGACACACTGAAATGACAAATATGGAGATATTGGTATGTCATCAAGCAATCAACAGGCTAACGCCTCCGCCGAAGCTATCAGCGTATTGGCCCTGCAGGGCGCTTATAAACCCGATAGCGATCCGTTGCTGAACGTGATTCATCCCTCAAAAAGTTTTGAAAATGCGGGGCTGGAACTGATCCGTGGCGACCGAAGCTGGCATGATAAAGGCGTGACCGATACCCCGGTTAACCTGAGTTACAGTTTTTGGGAACAGGCACCGACTAATATGTCGAGTATGGCGATCGGCGGATTCAGCAGCTTTAATCAACAGCAGCGTGAACAGGCGAAACTTTCACTGCAATCCTGGTCAGACGTCGCCAATATCACCTTTACCGAGACCAGTAACACCCAAAACGCCAATATCAAATTTGGCCTGTTTGATGTCAGTTCTCGCGGCTCTTATGCCTTTGCGTATAACCCGGACTCTTCTGCGTCGGTGGCGGGGCAAACCTGGTATAACGCCACAAGTAATGTCTTCGCCAATGACCTGATCCACGAAAACGAATATGGCCGCCAGACGCTAACCCATGAAATTGGCCATGCGCTGGGGTTGCAGCATCCGGGGGATTACAATGCCGCACCGGGTGTGAGTATTACTTACAACCAGGATGCGACTTATTTCGAAGACAGTCGCGCCCACAGCGTGATGAGCTATTTCAGCGAGAGCAGCACTGGCCAGGATTTCCAGGGCGCTTACTCTTCCGCGCCGTTGTTAAATGACATTACCGCCATCCAGCATTTCTATGGTGCCAATATGACCACCCGCAGCGGTGATACGATCTACGGTTTTAACTCCAACACCGATCGCGATTTCCTCACCGCCACCGGAGCACAGGATAAAATTGTGTTTAGCGCCTGGGACGCTGGCGGTACGGACACTTTTGATTTCTCGGGTTTTAGCCAGAACCAACGTATTAACCTCAATGAGCAATCTTTCTCTGACGTGGGAGGACTGAAGGGAAACGTTTCGATTGCTGCCGGCGTGACCATCGAAAACGCTTTTGGCGGTGCCGGAAACGATGTGATCATCGGTAACGACACCAATAATATTTTGATGGGCGGCGCGGGGGACGACATTTTGTACGGCGGTGGTGAGTCGGATCATTTGTTTGGTAATGAGGGCAAAGACACCTTTGTTTATTTCGCTGCCAACGAGTCACGCGCTGATGCACCGGACTGGATCGTGGATTTTGTTAGCGGCGAGGACAAGATAGATCTGTCGTTGTTTAACACCGGTGGCAGCAAGGGCCTCGAATTTGTCAGCCAGTTCAGCGGCAAGGCCGGTGAGGCAATGCTGAGCTACGACGCGCAGGCACAGGTCAGCGATTTAGCCATCAATCTGGGCGGTGGGTTTGACGCCAGTGATTTTCTGGTGAAAGTGGTGGGTCAACCACTGGAAACCAGTGATTTCGTGCTGGCCTGAGGACAGATGGCAATAAAAATTCGGCATTTTGAGGAAAAACCCGACAATTCCTATTAATTTCGTCATGTTAGCCTGACATAGTAGCGCACAGAAGGCCGGGCTTGCATACCTCGGGCTTCTGCCGAATCGCCAACCCTTCCGGTTGGCGATTCATTTTCCATCTTTCAGCATGTTGATCGCTGCGCCAATCAGGATCCGGCGTTCAATGTCATGACAGTCTGCCAGTTGTTGCGCCAGATGCTTTGCCAGCGTTTCTACCGATAAAACCTCGCCGCGATGGCGCAACTGCATCACGCTGTCGCCGATCAAGCGTGCCACTTCATCCCACACGGGTTTTATCTCCTGCTCCGAGAACATCATCGCTTACCTCGGCTGGGTGATTTTTGGTCAATGTAGCAGTTGAGCCAGGGGTTCGCCACCGCGCCGATCGCACAATATTAAATCAGGAAGCATAAAAAATAAGCCATCAGTGTTTCTTCTGGTTTTTTCGCCCAATACTGACCTTGTTAAATTACTGGAGGGCGAATAATGAAACTGGTCGATCAACTGGCTGTGTACCATCGCCGAAGCCAAGGGGCCGAAGTGCCGCATTGGCTGTGTCGTTTTTGGTTGCCACAAGGGGAGGCGCGGATCGCCTATCTGCGCGAGCTGTTGGAGCCGGAGGTCAAACAACCCGCAGAGCGGGAACCTGGATAATAGGGTGCCAGCCAGTGTCCGGCCGGGCTGGCTTTACTCGAGAATATCCTCGATCTCTTCCAGTACCTGATGACCCAGTTCGGTGGTAATCATTAAAATGCCGCAGACCAGAATAACCAGCGCCAGCAGCAGTAAGGCGATTTGTACGCCGTTGCCATTACGTTTTGCCATTCGTATTGCTCCCTGCCATTAACCAAAGACTATCGCTGCCCAGCGTAATAACAGCAGGGCGAGACAGATCAGCAGCAGGATCAAAAACATCTTCCAGTGCTTGGTGCGCATGCGTTTTGTTGCCAATGTGACCTCCTGTGGTGCTTATTAGCTGAAATACCAGCCGACGATAACAAAGATAACAATCGCCGCCACCGCCAGCACTTTTAACAAGTCGCTGAAAGTGTCATCGGAGTCTTTGTCGTCATTCTTCATTTTGTTGCCGCCTGGCCAATAGCCATGGAGTGAATTGCGTCCACAGTATGCCTGTTGTGCCGACGCAGGCACAGGGATTTACCCGAAACAGCCTATAAAAGATAGGGGAATAGGCCACAGTGGCGTGAATTCGGCAGGTGGAGGCCGCAGGGAATACGTTGTACTATTCTGTCTGCACAATGATTCATTCAATAAGGTATGGCAATGGCGAGCGAAATTCCGAAGAAATACGAAAACACCGAGCGTTGGGCATTCGGCAACACCGAGCAGCAGGCCGATGACGTGGTCAAGCTGATCCTCAACGGGACCAAGACGGCAACCTGTGCCAATCTCGATGGCGAAGGCATCCCACTGGCCGGCGACGTGTTTGTGGTGGTGGACGGTAAAGGTGACCCGGTGTGTGCGGTAGAACTGACGTCGGTAGAGATGAAAACCTACGATCAGGTTGATGAAGCCCATGCTTTTGCCGAAGGGGAAGGTGACCGTTCTCTGGCCTATTGGCGTAAAGAGTTGCAGAGCTTCTTTGAAGAATATGAGTTGTTCTCACCGGATATGACGCTGGTGCTGATGAATTTCAAAGTGGCAGAGACTTTCTGATTTGATGTCCTCTGTCCCTTACGTCTGCCAATGGGCGACGCCCGAGTTGGCGGCCGATCTGATTGCCGGGCGTGTGACGCTGGCGGATGATGTTAACTGGGCGCGCAGCGGCGCGCGCGATCGGGCGGAATACATCGAATGGGCCAACCACGTCTGTGGCATGGCCTGTCTGAGAATGGTACTTAGCCATCGAGATGGTGAGGCGCCCTCGCTGCTGGAGTTGGCGCGCCGTAGTCTGCCGTACGGTGCTTACGTTCGTGAAGGCGAGCGTATCAAGGGGCTGATTTACGCGCCCTTTGTCGACTATGTGCGTGAGCAGTTTGCGCTGGAATCTGAGGTGAGGGTCGGTATCGAGCCGGAAGACTTGCCACTGGTGTTGTCGCAACGGCGTTATTTTATCGCTTCGGTACATCCCGGCATTCGCCAGCCCGAGCAGACGCCACCCCAGCGTGGCGGTCATCTGGTGTTGGTGACCGCCGCTGAGGCCGATCGCGTAACCTTCCATAACCCTTCGGGTGACAGCCCGGCCACGCGCCAACAGGTGACTTTACCGCTGAGCAGCTTTGGCCGTTTCTTCGCCGGTCGCGGTATTGCTATCACATAAAAAAACGCGCCGTGTTCCTGAGGGGACACCGCGCGTTCTTCAGTTTGTCGTCGTTCATTCCAATCGCATCACCCAGGCATCGCTCTGCCGATCGTAATGTTGCTTGTACAACAGCGATTGCTTGCCATCGAGTATCGCCGGAATGCTGGTGTGCTCATCCCAACCGTCTAACTGCATGCACAGGTCGGGATCCGACTTGCAAGGGATCGCCAGCGTGCTGGCCTGCTCGGACGAGGAGGATAAATGCGCGTCATCGACCTCGAAACTGCCTATTTTCACCACGGTTTTGCCCATTGGAACTCCTGCTTGATCTGCTGGTATGAGGTGTGACCAGTTGAGGTCGTCATCATTAGCATAGTCAAATGAGCAAAAAATGCCACATAAAAAATACAAACTGGCAACATCGACGATCCGTGACTAGCGCAGGGGCTTAATACTCCACCACAAAACTGATGTTGTCCTGGTAGGTTCCCACCGGCACTTCGGTTTGCGCCGGGTTGATCTGAGCCAGGTACGGGATACTTTGTGCCAGCCCGGTACCGGCGCCTGCTTGTTTGTTGGTGCTGTTCCACACCGTGGTACTGTTGGGCAGGTAGATTTGATACTGCATATAGTTGCTGGTGCCGTTTTTCATTCGCCGCCAGCCGGTGACCGGGTTATTGCCGTCGGTAAAGTAGGTGTTGTAACCCTCGGTTTTGGTGCAGGTGAGGGTAATGCTTTGGTTCACCGGGTTAAACTGCCCGACCAGCGCCATGCTGCCAAAGTTGACGTTCTGCGCGGTGCCGAACAGGCAGTCTTTGGTAAGGATCAGGTTAATCGTCACGGTACTGGGTTTATTGGTGCCATCCCACCAAATGCACAATCCGATCAAACCCAGCCCGCAGATATGGTAGTTCCACACCAGGTTGACCGTGTCGGTATAGGTGCCGGAGCGGACGTTGGCCCCGGCGGTGGTTTTGATGTACAGCGGAAAGTTGACGTTGGGGGAGATCAGGATCAGCGTCAACAGGTTCAATGAGCTGTAATCGATGGTTTGCCCGACGGTATAGGGATACTGGTAATTCGCATCGGGATAAATCAGATAGGGGATTTTATCGCCGGAACCGTCGGTGTTGGCCAGCGCCATGGTATTGGTGGTCGAGTTTATTTTTACCGTCACGGTATTTTGCGTCAACAGCGATAGTCCCAAGCCACTGCAGTTGAGTCCGGCGGTACCCTGGGCGCTGAGTGAGCCATTATAAACGGCAAATGTGCTGCTGCCTGGCAGGGTGACGCTGCCATTGGTGGTGGTGCAGTCGGCCAGCGCTTGTCGGCCGGTGAACAGCAGCAGCGCCAGTAATAACGCTTTGGATCCACTAATCATCTTTTTCTCCATCATGAGTTACTGGCACACAATCGGTCCGATGCTTTGGATGCCCTGGGTTTTGGTCAGGCTAAATTGCGCCTGGCAGGGGGCGCTACCGTCTGCCGGAATGACGCTCAGCCGGTTTTGCAATTGCACCGGATCCACATAGACCATGCCATCCCAGCCAACATAGCTTTGCTGATTGCTGCCGACGATGGCCACCTCGCTGCCGTTGGCCAGCGGTTTGCCCTGGGCATCGACCAGTTTGACGTCGGCGGCGGAAATTTGCTGGATAGGGAAATCGACCAGGAACCCACTGTGATCGCGGATAGCCACGGTTTTCTCCACCGTGGGAACCGCCACGTCCGCCGGCAGATTAAGCGGGTCGATTTGGAATTTGGCGTGGTAATAGGAGGTGACGGTGGGCACCAGCAGATAGCCTTTGGCGTTGGTCACGCCGATTAACTGATTTTCATAACGCACCGGAATATCCGGGTAGCCTTCGGTAGAGATCAGGGCGAAGGCGTCGTTAATGGTATTGGTAGCGTACAGATCGCCTTGCATTGCCACCAGAGAACCGCTCACTTCCCCCCAGCGGGTATAATCATCGCTGTTGCCGTACATCCCGCCGCGGGCCTCGAGCAGACGGGTGCGCCAGGTGATATCGGCCTGGCTATAGCTGTCGCTGCTTTGCCCATCCGCGTAGGCCAGGTTCCAGCCCAAACCGCCGTCGGTCGGTGCGGCACGGCTGTAGCTGACGCGTTGGTTCCAGCGATTGTTGTTGTCGCGAGAGGCGCTGACGCTGGCGGTCCCCCAGGTGTCGAAGGGAATGGACAGTTGCAGTTGGGCACTGTAGCCGCTGCTGCCGATTTCGCGGTTCACCGACGCATACAGGCTGGTATTGCGCCACAGCGAAATGCTGTAGGAGAAGTTGACCAGGCGAGTGCGCTGACCAATGGCGTCACGGACATCAAAATAGCCGGCGCCAATGCTACCGAACCGGTTCAGGCCGATACTGCCAGTCAGTTGATCGGTACGGCGGCTCAGACGATAGTCGCTTTTATACACCGAAATATCCCCGAAACCGGCGCTGCGCAGGATGCGCTGGGCATTCAGGCTGTAATAGCGGTTGCTGTAGGTGTAGCCGATGCTGCTCTGATCGCCATGATTGGTGCTGTACTGATAGACCGGCTGCGGATCGGGCTGAGGGATAGGTTGACCGGTCAGCGGATCGTAGTAGTTGGGCTGTTGCGAAGGCTGATAATCATTAAAAGCGTTATCGCTGGCCTTGCTGTAGCTGTAAGAGGCGTTGAATACCCCCCACTGGCCAACACGAATATTGGCCCCGGCGCCGCCCACCGCCAGCTCAGCGGCACCTTCGGCACGTCCTTCCAGGGTTAACCAATCCGTGACGCCGTAACGTCCGCTGCCACTGGCCACCCACTGGCCGTAATCGGCAGAGCTGATGCCATAATTGCGCCGCAGGGCACCGGAAGACAGGCTGAAGTCGCTCATGCCAGCCTGCAACAGATTACTGGCGACATAAAACGGCACCACGGTACTGACTTGTCGGCCCAGTGCATCGGTGGTGACGACGGTGGCTTGCCCGGCACCGTTGATGTAAGGCACGGTATCCAGGGTGAAAGGGCCGGGGTTAACGCTGGTACTGCTGTTTTTATAGCTGTTGATATACAGATCAACACTGCTGGGTAGCGCTGCCTGGCCGGAGAACTGCGGCAGCGGGTAGGTGATCAGATCGGGCCGGGAGGCAAAATTACGCGCCAGCTGGACGCCGCCGATACGCACCGAGCTGCTCCAGGTCAGCGCGCCTGTAGCGAGATCGCCGGCGGTATAGCTGAGCAGGCGGTCGTCATCATTGTAGCGCCATTGGCTGTCATAGCGGATATAGCGGTTGTCCTGGTCACTGTTGGCGGAGGTGTTAAAGCTGCCGCGGAAAATACCGGTGTTGGACACCACGCCAAAGCCGTCGAACAGCCGCTGTTCGGTCCAGGCAGAAAGATAGCCCGGCTGACCGTTGGCGCTGCTTTGACTGGCGTAAAGATCGTAATTGAACAGCAGGCCGAGGCTGCTCTGTGCCGGCAGGCGATCCAACGGGTTCTGAGCGTTGAATTTCTGCTTGGGTAGCCAGTCATTGGGGACGTTGATCATCAACTGCTGGATTTCACCACTGTAGGTGACGTCCACTTTCTCTAATTGGTCGACCGCAATTTCTTTCGCCTGTTTATCCGCTACCGGCAGACCGGCGTCGAGCAATTGCTGAGGTGTGAGGTAATAGTGGCCGCCACGGTAAGTCACCGGCACCACTTTTCCGGTCTGGCGGCCATTGACCACCGGCTCCAGATACAACGTGGTATCCGGCATACTGATGGCGCTGGGCGGCGGCGGTAAATCATCGGCGTAGGAATAGGGTAGCCACGGCGTGGCCACTGCGCACAGTACGGCGAATGCTAACGGCTTCAGACCGAATCCGTTACGCCTGGGTGACGGCATGCTGGTTAACGGCACATGTTGCTCAGTAAGCAGTCAGGGTGATCGGCTGCTTGTTGTCGTTGACCTTGGCCTGCAGTTGACCGCTGCTGAAACTGCCAGAAGCCGGTACCGCAAAGCGCATCTGCGAACCGGGCAACACGTAACCCATCAGGCCGGCATTGAGCGTTTTCCCCTGCATTGTGACTTTGGAGATACGCGCATGCACGATGCCCTGGTTACGTACCTCCAGCCAGCGCTGACTGCTTTGCTGCAACAGTCGGTAGCTGAGCTGCGGTTGGTTGGCGGAGGCGTAATCACGCGGTTTTTCTGAATCCTGTTTGGTCCAGACGCCTTTGCCGCTGACAAACAACGGCACCGAATAACGCATCTGGAATTTCAGCCCCATCTGAGCCCCATCGGGGGTAGATTGACTGCCTGAATCTTTCACCGGGACTTCATCAATCAGAATGCGGTAAGCGCGTTCCTGGCCGGCGGGGGGTGGGGTTTGTTTAACCAACCGGATTAATTGGCGTTTACCTGGCGCAATCGAGGCGACTGGCGGGCTGGCGATCACTTCACTTTGGTTGCTGTAATCGTCTTTACCGGCGGTCTGTTTCCAGCCGAGCACGCGCACTTGCATATAGACCGGTTTGCTGTCGCGGTTTTCCAGCCACAGCGCCGTTGCGGGTTGTTGATCTTCAATCACCGGATCGATAGGCCAAATCAGAATAGAGGCGGCGGCCAGCGCCTGTTGTTGGCCGACAATCAACAGCGCTGCCGTCAGTGACAGTCGTAAAGGTATGCGCATGGCTAAATCCTTGTTTATTCAAAATACTAATAAGTGACCGTCAGTAAGACCGTATCGCTGTAAGTGCCACTGGTGGGCAGGGTACTGGTCGAGAACAAACGGGCATAAACTTTTATTTCCTGAGTACTGCCGGTCGCGGCGACAATCTCGGTGGTGCCACCGTTACTGCCATCACCCCAAATGGTGGAATAGTTGCTGTCCTGGTAAAGCTGATAAATCAGGGTCTCGGGGGTCAGGGTATTTTTTAATTTGCGTCCGGCGGAGATAGAACCGGTGACGTTATTGCCGATACCCAGCGCCAGCGTAACGCTCAGACCCGGATTGCAACGAAACAGCACTGAACCAGCCCCGGCGCTGGAAACGATGCTGATATTGCTGGCTAACGAAGAGACCTGACCAAAGTTGAGGCTGCCGAAGGTGGTGACATCGCTGCTGCCACTCCCCAGGATGCAGCCTTTCACCACCGTCGCGTTGACGGTCAGTGCCTGGGTCTTTTGCTGATCGTTGACGCCCGTGTCGCCCAGTACCGGCGGCGCCATCATCCAGAGCAATAAACCACCGCTTAAAATACGCATTGCCATTACCAATTGATGGTGACCTGCACGGTGTCGGTGTAGCTGCCGATCGGCGGGGTGGATTGCACCGGGATCATGCCGTACACCGGTAACCAGTTATCCTGGCCGTTGGCGGTTTGCGACACCCCGGTCAGGTTATCCCAGATGGTGCTGTGGGCGCTGCTGGTATACAGGTTGTAGTTCACCTGTTGGCCGGCAGCGCTTTTCAGGTAACGGGCAGCGGTGTTGCCGCTTTGCCCACCGTTAAGCAGGACGTTGTAGCTGGTGCCGTTGTTGCATTTGATGCGAATGGCGCCGGCATTTTGTTGCCCGGCGACGCTGACGCTGGTACTGAGGAAATAGACCGTACCGAAGTTAAGCGAACCGAAGCTGACATTGCCCCCCGAGCTGCTGCCGGCTTCGCAAGCCTTCAACAAGGTGGCGCTGACGCCAATGGTGGCCGTTTTGCTATCAGCATTCACCGCCAGGCTTAACGCCAGCAAGCCACAGCCCAAAACAACCTGCCGCACTGTTACCAGGTTACCGTCATCGTCACGGTATCGTTATAGGTATCAGGATCGGGTGTGGTGGCGGCGGCCGGGACACGACCGTAGACAATCAACGGAACCGCTGCGCCGGTGCCGGTGCCGGTCAATGCATTGGCACCGCTGGCCCAGGCGGTAGCGCGGGCCTGATCCTGGTAAAGGTTGTACTTGATCAAGGCACCTGCGGTGCTGGCCATTTGGCGCTGGTTACCGGCCGCCACGTGCAGACCGTCGTTCAGCGCCACGGTGTAGTCGGTACCTGTGGTACAGGTCAGCGACAGGGTACCTGCGCCGCCGGAACCGGTTGCGCTGGCGTCGATAATGTTGGACAGCGAAGAGTAGGTGCCGAAGCTAATGGCACCAAAGTCGTTGACGCTGCCGGCGCTGTTTCCGCCGCCCACCACGCAACCTGCGCCGATGGTCAGGGTTACCCCCAGGTTACCCTGAATAGTCCCTGCCGCGTTGGCGGCACCACTTGCACACAGCAAGGTGGCTGCCGAGGTCAATGCCATCAGAATTTTTTTCATGTCTTTTTCCTTGCCGTGTAAAGGTGAGCCCCAAAAAACGCCATCCAGAAAAGGATAAACGCATTAATTTATTTACAGTTTAATTAATAGAATAAGAAGTCAGAAATGTCTTGGTAGGGGGCCGAAAATTTTCTTTATTTTTGAAAGATGTCGCTATCTTCCGAACAGAAGAGGGGATAATGCCGAGAGAGTAAAATGATTAGAATAATAATATTCGCCTGTCGGAATATTATTAGCGAAATTAACTGGCCGGAATTTTCCGGCCAGTTCCAACCCATGCGGATTGATTTACTGATGAAAATCCAACGTGCCATCGCGAACCAGTTCGCGCGGCAGGTTGTTTTTTATCCGGCTGCCTATGCGTTTGGCGATGCCTAACGGCTGTTGCTGATAGGTGACAATGCATTCATCGGTCAGCGGCGGCGGCTCTGGGTACAGGTCGCGACCGTGGAACCACTCTTGCGCCAGTGCGGCGTCCAGCTCAAAACGCTGTTTGCCCTCGGCAACTGCCAGCGCGATAACCGCTTCGTGCTGCCAGCGGTAGCCCTTGGTGAAACGCTCGGCCAGTTTTATCCCGATACGCGAGAAACGCACCTTGTTGACCAGCGCTTCCAGCTCGGCAGGGAACAGCCAGATCTCTTTATCGCGTGCCCACAGGCGACTGGTTTCATCCCAGGCCAGTCCAGAGGCCGCTGCGGCCTGAGCGATCTCGGCGGAATCCTTGCCGGAAAGCGGGGTAAACGGGAATTTGCCCAACTTATAGCTTGGCTTCGCCAACGCGGTGACGGAGTGGTGCTTGCGCAACCGCGCCACAAAGAAGCCTTCGCTGTCGTAGATCTGTGGGAAGACGTGCAGGAAACCTTCAGCGGTTAACGCCCGTTCTGCGCCCGGGAACAGTTCACCCAGAGGTTCAATGCTTACCGCGTCGCCGTAGGTCGCCAGCAGTCCGTTGACGATCTGCTGGTTTTCCTGCGCGTTGAGCGTG
Source organism: Serratia myotis (assembly GCF_027474885.1). Taxonomy (NCBI): domain Bacteria; kingdom Pseudomonadati; phylum Pseudomonadota; class Gammaproteobacteria; order Enterobacterales; family Yersiniaceae; genus Serratia; species Serratia myotis. Next base: position 2,294,599 of record NZ_CP099707.1, read on the forward strand.
CAGGTGGAGTAGACCATGACGCCACCCGGAGCCAGAGCATGGAAGGCGCTGTCGATCAGTTCACGCTGGGTGTCGGCGATGGCGGCTACGCTTGCCGGCGACCAGTTGCTCATGGCGTCCGGATCTTTACGCACCACGCCTTCACCGGAACAGGGGGCATCCAGCAAAATGGCGTCGAAGCTTTCCGGCAACGCCGCGCCGAACACCCGGCCGTCGAAGTGGGTCAGCGCCACGTTTTTCACGCCGCAGCGGCTGATGTTGGCGTGCAACACCTTGACCCGACTGGCGGAGTATTCATTGGCGACAATACCGCCCTGGTTGTTCATCAACGCCGCAATTTGGGTGGTTTTGGAGCCCGGCGCAGCGGCAACGTCCAGCACCCGGCGCGGCATTTCAGTCTCGGCGAACAGCGCACTGACTGGCAGCATCGAGCTGGCTTCCTGAATGTAAAACAGGCCGCTCAGGTGTTCTGCCGCGCTGCCCAGCCGCAGCTCTTCGTCCTTACGTTCGATCCAAAAGCCTTCCGCACACCAGGGGATCGGTTCCAATTGCCAGTCATAGTCCTGCACCAGCGCTTGAAAATCGGCAACGCTGATCTTCAGGGTATTGACCCGCAGGCTACGGCGCAGCGGGCGTTGGCAGGCAGCAATGAAATCGTCCATCGACAGGTCGGCGGGCATGATGGCGCGCGTCGCATCGAGAAAGGCGGGCGGCAAAAAAACGGAGGCAGGTTTGGCCACGGGGTGAGCTCTCTGGCAGCTATCAAAATAAGGGCGGGAGTTTACCACAAAGCGAGAAACAGTAGGGGCCCAGCATTGCTGAGCCCCTGAGGAGAGACGAATTTACTCTTTAGGGATGGCGGTACCCCATTCTCGCCAGTCTTTTGGCTCTTCCGCATTCAGCATAAAGTGCTTGTGCGGCGTCGCCTTCGGTGCCAGCGGAATACTCGGTGGGGTGGCAAAAGCAATGCCGCCACGAATGAACTGCTGGAAGGTCCCGCTCTTGATCACACCGCCGGTCAGACCGAACTGCAGATTGTAGCCGGAAGCCAGCCAGAACACGCTGTTGTTACGCACCAGATATTGGTACTTCTTGCTGATGCGCAGCGCGACGTGAATGCGATCGGACATGGCGCCCAGATAGAAGCCGGTGACGGTGCCCACTTCCACACCGCGGAACAGCACCGGGGTGCCAATTTGCAGCGAGCCGGTTTCGGCGGCGTCGAGGATCACGCTCAGGCCGTCCTGATAGCGCGAGTCGGTAATAGTGGCTTCTTGCAGTTCAAAGTTGCGCAGTTCACGCCCACGACCCGGTTCCACATTAATGTACGGCTGCAACAGGGTGTCCAGGTTACTGACCCCGGCGGCGGAAATCTCCGGCGATACGATGGAGAAACGGCTGCCCAGACGCGCGAAGGTCTGCACGTATTCCGGGTACAGCACCGCCTTGACCAACACTTCATTACGCTCTGGCGCCAATTTTAGCGAATCCACCTGGCCGATATCGATGCCAAGATAACGTAGCGGCATGCCTGGCGACACTTTACTGGCGTCGTAGGTTTTCAGGGTTATCTGGCTACCCACCGCGCGGGCGGCGGTTTCTGTGGCGTACAGCATGCGTTTGGCGCCTTTGCTCAGCGTCACGCCCTGCAAATTATCGAAACTGATGGCCCCCTTCAGCGCCCGGTTAAGCGGTGAAGCCTGTACCGTCAGGCCGCTGCCGTTCAATTGCACCTTGGCACCGCCTTCGGCCCAGAAGATGCTTTCGTTGGTCAGCAGCTTGCGGTATTCCGGGCTGATATAGACATCCACTTCAAATTCGTTGGCCTTCGGACGAACGTTAACAATTTCGCCCACCTGGAATTTACGGTACAGCACCACCGAACCGGCCTGAACATCCGGCAGGCTGACGGCGTTCAGCGTCAGGGTTGGCGTTGGGCTGTTGCCGATAATACCGGCCTCGGCTTTTTCACTGTTGCTATACAGCGGATACTGGCCGACAGGTTCCCCCTTGCTGCCGGGGATAATACGCACGCCGCCGTCCAGCCACTCCTGTGCACTGGCCCCCAGCACTTCCATGCCGTCGAGGCCCAGTTTGACGTCGACCCGGCTGTTGACCACGAACTTGCTGTCTTTGTGCAGCAGGCGGCGATATTGCGCATCGATGGCGGCGGTAAAGACCACGCCGTTGTCCGTCAGGGCACGGCTCATTACCTGGCCGACTTTAACGCCATGCACCACCAACGGCTGACCGACGTCAATACCGTAACTTTGTGGCGCGTTCAGCGTCACGGTCAGCACGCCAGGTTGCTGCAACAGAGTCTCACTGCTATCCAGCACGTTGAAATGCTGTTGCGGTTCGCCGTCACCCGGCACCAGCTCCAGCGTATTGCCGGTGAGCAGTTGGCTGAGTTTGGCATCGTTAAGGCTCAGGCGTGGGCTACGCATGACAATTCGCGTGCCGCTACGCATTAAATCTACCACCGACGGATCGATGGTCAGCTCACCGGTGACCTTGCTGTCCTGTTGTAGCGTCAGCTTGGTCAGGGTACCGACCTGCAGTCCCTGATAAATCAGCGGGGTGCGGTTTTCACTCAGGTTATTGCCGCTCGGCAAGTCCAGCGTAATGTTCACGCCGCGTTGGCTGTGTGCCAGATCCGGATACAGGGTATAGCTTTGATCGGCCTTGGCCTGCTGGCCCTCGAGCGGTGAGTCAAAAGCAATGGCGCCGTTGACCAACGCGGCCAGGCTTTCCATCTGCACCGAGGCACCCGCCAGGCTGAAATCACCCTTGAAGCCGGAGACGTTCCAAAAACGGCTGTTGCCCTTCACCAGATTGGCAAAGCGGCGGTCGATCAGTACGTCAATAGTGACGCCTTTATTGCCTTCGGCGATGGTGTAGTCATACACCTTGCCAACAGGGATCTTACGGTAATACACCAGCGAGCCGGTGTTGAGTGCGCCGAGATCGTCAGCATGCAGATGAATCATCAGTTCACCGGTATTCAGCCGGTACTTGGGCTGGGTATCGAGCGCGGTGAAGTGGGTTTTCGGCTGCCCGGTGCCCGGCATCATGCCGATGTAGTTGCCGCCCACCAGGGCATCCAGGCCAGATACGCCCGCCAACGAGGCTTTTGGCGTCACCAGCCAAAACTGGGTGCCGTCGCGCAGGGAGTCTTCCAGGTCGCTCTTGATGCTGACTTCGACCACAATGCTGCGCAGATCCTTGCTCAGGCTGATGCTCTGTACGGTACCGACTTCCACCCCCTGATAACGCACTGGGGTACGTCCGGCGACAATGCCCGCCGCGGACTGGAAATCAATGGTTACCGTGGTGCCGCGTTCCTGGAAATTGTTATAGACCAGCCACCCTGCGATCAGCAGGGCAATAAACGGCAGTAACCAGAATGGCGAAATACGGCGCTTGTTTCTGACCCGCGCTTCAGTCGGTGTATTCGGCGTTTCCTGTTGCATGTGCATCCCAAATCAATCGGCTATCCAGCCACTCTACGGCAAGAATAGTTAAAATAACCGCAGACCCAAAGTAAAAGGCTGCCGGTCCCATAGTAAAAGATAACAATTGGTCGCGATTCACCAGTGACATCATTAAGGCAATCACAAACAGATCGAGCATCGACCAACGGCCAATCCAGGTGACCAGGCGCAGCAGGCGGATTCGCGTTTTCAGGCTGTGCGAGGTCTTGAAATGAATGCTGAACAGGAGGGTGATCAGCACAATGACCTTGGTAAAGGGCACCAGTACGCTGGCAATGAACACGATGGCGGCGATCGGCGCATTGCCGGAGGTCGCCAGCGAGACCACGCCAGAGAAGATGGTGTCTTCCATTCGTGCGCCGTTGGCGTAAATAATGGAGATCGGCATCAGGTTGGCCGGGATCAGCAAAATCATCGCCGCAATCAGCGCCGCCCAGGTTTTTTGCAGGCTGTAGGGCTGCCGGTGACACATCGGAATATGGCAACGCGGACAGCGGCCACGTTCATCTGGGTAGCCGGTAAAGTGGCACGACAGGCAGATATGCAGCGCTGTCGGTGGGCCTTCCGGTTGTTCCTGCGGATAATAGCGCTCCCACAATTGTTCCAGATTGACGTGGATCAGCGTCAGGATGCTGAGCAGGGTGAGCGACAGGTAGGCGATCAGCGCACTGCCAGCCTGAATATCCGCATATTCTTTAACTTTGATGGTCGCCACCGCCATGCCGATCAGGTAAATATCGAGCATGACCCACTCTTTCAATCGATCCAGCATCAGCAGCACCGGGCGCAGGTTCATGCCCAGCGCATGGCCGAAACGCAGGTAAAGCAGCGACAGCGCCAGCGTCAGTGGGGCGCCAATGGTGCAAAACGCCACCATGCTGGCGGTGAGAGGATCCCCCTGGTGGCTCATCTGCCAGATGCCTTCCAGCAGGCTGGCGTCAATGCGCACTCCCAGCAAGCGAATGCTGATCAACGGCTCGCTGAAAGCGAAGGGCATCAGCAACAGCATGGTGACCGCCATGGCGGTCAGGCGAGTCATCGACCAGTCACGGCCACTCACGATCTTGGCATCGCAGCGCGGGCAGTAGGCCGCCTGCTTGCCGCTCAGGGGCGGCAACACAAACAGCAGGTCGCATTCGCAACAGCGCTGGTGACGTGCTTTGGATAGCGGACCGGTGATCGCGTGTATTTTCATCATGACAAAAGCTGCCCCAGAGCTCGCCGTATTCGATTAGCGTAGCTGAAAAATAAATCTGTCTGTACCTTATAAGGCCAAGCACCGGACGGCAAAACAGGGTTTCCGACCGGCAAACATACCTCGCCCGGTAGGGTTTTGTGAAGCAACAGATGATTAACCTTGTGGCTATACGCATTTAATGCTTATTTTATAGGGCTTAAGACTCGGGCTAGTGGCCATCTTCACTGTATTAATGGTTAACAAATGACAAAAGAACAATTCTACGCGGAATTAAAACGTGATTTATGCGCGCTGCTTGACGGCGAAACCCACTTTATCGCCGCGTTGTCCAACGCCAGTGCGTTGATCAACGAGCGTCTTGACGACGTCAACTGGGCCGGCTTCTATCTGATGGATGGAGCACAATTGGTGCTGGGTCCGTTCCAGGGAAAAATCGCCTGCGTGCGTATTCCGGTCGGCAAGGGAGTGTGTGGTACCGCAGTGGCAGAAAATCGCGTGCAGCGCGTTGGCGATGTCCATGAGTTCCCCGGTCATATCGCCTGTGACGCGGCCAGTAATGCAGAAATTGTGCTGCCGCTCAATGTTGGCGGTCAGATTATCGGCGTTCTCGATATCGACAGCACAGTTTATCAACGTTTCGACGAACAGGACGAAAGGGGCCTGGAAGCAGTGGTGGCGGGGCTTTGCGCGCAGCTGGAACAGTGTGATAGTGCGAAATATGTCACTGTGGCAGCAAGTTGATCTACGGTTAACGTGGCATTTACCGATGGCGTCATTATAATGACGCCTGTTCATGCCTGCGCTGGTTGGCAAACCCGTTGTAATCAGGAAATTTCATGGAAAATCAACCTAAGTTGAACTCTAGTAAAGAAGTCATTGCTTTTCTTGCCGAGCGTTTTCCGCTCTGCTTTAGCGCCGAGGGCGAAGCTCGCCCGTTGAAAATCGGTATTTTTCAGGATCTGGTCGAGCGTGTTCAGGGGGAAGAAAACCTAAGCAAAACGCAATTGCGTTCTGCACTGCGCCTGTACACCTCAAGCTGGCGTTACCTGTACGGTGTCAAAGTTGGCGCCCAGCGCGTCGATTTGGACGGTAACCCGTGCGGTGAGCTGGAACAGCAGCATGTCGATCATGCCCGTCAACAGCTTGAAGAAGCAAAAGCGCGAGTTCAGGCACAGCGTGCCGAGCAAAACGCCAAAAAACGTGAAGCTGCCGGTGAATCAGCCGCTGCGGAACCTCGTCGTCCACGTCCAGCCGGTAAAAAACCTGCTGCACGTCGCGAAGGCGGAGCCGCACCGGAAAACCGCAAGCCGCGCCCACAAACTCGCCCACAGCCCGCTCGCCAACCTCGTGAAGTCAAAGAGGAAAGCCAGCAGCGTCGTGTGCCAGTCACGGATATCTCTAAACTGCAAATTGGCCAAGAAATCAAAGTCAGAGCAGGCCAGAGTGCGATGGATGCAACCGTACTTGAAATCGCCAAAGATGGCGTACGTGTGCAGCTCTCTTCCGGTCTGGCGATGATTGTGCGCGCAGAACACTTGCAGTTCTGATACGGAGGCCAACCAAGGCATGAACAAATTTGTCAGATTAACAGCAGTCGCGGGTCTGTTGTGGGCGGGTGTCAGTTACGGAGCGGAACCAGCCAACATCCGCATCGATCAACTGCCTCAGCTTCAGCAGGAACCGCAACATGCAACGGTGAGTGAGCGCGTAACTTCGCGCTTCACTCGCTCTCATTACCGTCAGTTTGCCCTCGACGCGGACTTTTCAGGCAAGATCTTCGATCGTTACCTGAATATGTTGGACTACAGCCATAACGTGCTGCTGGCCTCCGACGTGGCGCAATTCGCCAACAAGCGCAATCAGCTGGGCGAAGAGCTGAAAAGCGGTAAGCTGGATACGCCATACGCGCTGTACAATCTGGCGCAGAAACGCCGTTTTGAGCGTTATACCTATGCATTGTCGCTGCTGGAAAAGCCAATGAGCTTCACCGGCAACGACACTATCGATCTCGACCGCAGCAAAGCGCCGTGGCCGAAAGACAAGGCCGAACTGGACGCGCTGTGGAACGCTAAAGTCAAATATGACGAGCTGAACCTCAAGCTGACCGGCAAGACCGACAAGGAAATCCGTGAAACGCTGACCAAACGCTATCAGTTCGCCATCAAGCGCCTGACACAAAGCAACAGCGAAGACGTTTTCCAGCTGGCGATGAATGCCTTTGCGCATGAAATCGACCCGCATACCAACTATCTCTCCCCACGTAACACCGAACAGTTCAATACCGAGATGAGCCTGTCACTGGAAGGTATCGGTGCGGTGTTGCAGATGGATGACGATTACACCCTGATCAACTCCATGGTGCCAGGTGGCCCGGCGGCGAAGAGCAAGGCGATCACCGTGGGTGACCGTATTGTCGGCGTTGGCCAGGCGGGCAAACCTGTGGTCGATGTGATCGGCTGGCGTCTGGACGACGTGGTTTCCCTGATTAAAGGGCCGAAGGGCAGCAAGGTGCGCCTGGAAATCCTGCCGGCCGGCAAGGGCACCAAAACCCGGGTGGTCACATTGACCCGCGAGCGTATCCGTCTGGAAGACCGCGCGGTGAAAATGACCATCAAGACCGTCGGTAAAGAGAAAGTCGCGGTGATGGACATCCCGGGCTTCTACGTTGGCTTGACCGATGATGTGAAAGTTCAGTTGCAGAAGATGGCCAAGCAGAACGTCAAGAGCCTGATCATCGATCTGCGCACTAACGGCGGCGGCGCACTGACCGAAGCGGTATCGCTGTCCGGCCTGTTCATTCCTAGCGGCCCGGTAGTGCAGGTGCGTGATAACAACGGCAAAGTACGCGAAGACGCGGACACCGACGGCGTGACCTATTACAAGGGACCGCTGGTGGTACTGGTTGACCGTTTCAGCGCCTCGGCTTCCGAGATCTTTGCCGCTGCGATGCAAGACTATGGTCGTGCACTGATTGTCGGTGAACCGACCTTCGGGAAAGGCACCGTGCAGCAGTATCGCTCGTTGAACCGCATTTACGATCAGATGCTGCGTCCGGAGTGGCCGGCGTTGGGCTCGGTGCAATACACCATTCAGAAGTTCTACCGCGTTAATGGCGGCAGTACCCAACGTAAGGGGGTTACCCCGGATATCCTGATGCCAAGCGGTGTCGATCCGGCGGAAACCGGTGAAGCGTTTGAAGATAACGCTATGCCGTGGGACAGCATCAATGCGGCGACCTACACCAAAACCGGTGATCTGAAGCCGTTCGATCCTGAGCTGTTGAAAGACCATGAGCAGCGTATCGCCAAGGATCCGGAGTTCCAGTACATCGCGCAGGATATTGCTCATTACAAGGCGCTGAAGGACAAGCGTAACATCGTCTCACTCAACCTTGCCCAGCGCGAGAAAGAGAACCACGACGATGACGCTACCCGTCTGCAACGCGTTAATGATCGCCTGCAGCGCGCCGGTAAGAAGCCGCTGAAGGCACTGGACGATTTGCCGAAGGATTACCAGGAGCCAGACCCATACCTGGATGAAACCGTGCACATCGCCCTGGATCTGGCGCACCTTGAACAGGCGCAGCCGGCGGCGGCGAAATAACGCAGCCGAGTATCAGTAAATGAAAAACGCACCCTAGGGTGCGTTTTTTAATGGGCGCTCCGGAGGAAGTTGAATAATCCACACCGTTAATTTTACGCAAAAATACCCACCGTTTTGCGCAACAATCGTTTACAATTTGAAAAGTATTGCTTGAGCGCCGTTTTTGTAAAGTTTCGTATTTTTAGTAGGTTAATGGCGTGCAACTCTTGAAACTGTGACGAATGCCCATACCATCTAGGGTATCCGAGGCAGCGTTTTGTTAACATTTATGAGGAAGTAAACATTTTATGATGCGTATAGCTCTGTTCCTGCTCACCAACCTGGCGGTGATGTTGGTTTTCGGGCTGGTGCTCAGCCTGACAGGAATCCAATCCAGTAGCGTTCAGGGCCTGATGATCATGGCCGGTCTGTTCGGCTTCGGCGGTTCGTTTGTCTCATTGCTGATGTCCAAATGGATGGCGCTGCGCTCCGTCGGCGGGGAAGTGATTGAACAGCCGCGTAACGAGACCGAAAACTGGCTGCTGGAAACGGTCCGCCGTCAGTCGCAGCAGGCAGGCATTGCCATGCCGCAGGTGGCTATTTATCACGCACCAGACATTAACGCCTTCGCCACCGGTGCGCGCCGTAATGCGTCGCTGGTCGCCGTCAGCACCGGTTTGCTGCAAAGCATGAGCCGTGACGAAGCGGAAGCGGTTATTGCCCACGAAATCAGCCACGTTGCCAACGGCGACATGGTCACCATGACGCTGATTCAGGGCATCGTGAACACCTTCGTGATCTTTATCTCACGGCTGATCGCACAGGCGGCCGCCGGCTTCCTGGGCAACCGTGACGGCGAAGGGGAAGGCAACGGCAACCCGATGATTTATTTCGGCGTGTCGATGGTACTGGAGCTGGTCTTCGGCATCCTGGCCAGCATTATCACCATGTGGTTCTCGCGTCACCGTGAGTTCTATGCCGACGCAGGTTCCGCCAAACTGGTGGGTCGCGAGAAGATGATTGCTGCGTTGCAACGGCTGAAAACCAGCTATGAACCGCAGGAAGCGGGCAACATGATGGCGTTCTGCATCAACGGCAAATCCAAGTCGTTCAGCGAACTGTTCATGTCGCACCCGCCGCTCGATAAACGTATCGAAGCGCTGCGCTCAGGTCAGTATCTGAAGTAACCCTGAGAACGTTAAAAACCCCGGCTTGCCGGGGTTTTTTTATGCCTGCTATTTGGCGGGGCGGCTGCTTTCTACCTGTTGTGCCCGTGGTTGGGTAATGCGCAGGCTGCTGACCACCGCTGCCAGCGTGGCAAAACTGCCGGCCAGGATCAGCGAGGCATGGGTGCCGGAGGTGGGGAACAGGTTGAACATCAATGCCACCAAGGCGGCACCGGAGGTTTGTCCCAACAGCCGTGCGGTACCCAGCATGCCGCTGGCACCCCCGCTACGGTTACGCGGGGCAGCGGAAATAATAGTGTGGTTATTCGGTGACTGGAACAAGCCAAAGCCCGCGCCGCAAAGCACCATGCGCCAGATGATATCCAGATCCAACGGGTTATGCGGCAGCAGCGCCAGCAGGAACAGCCCCAGTGCAAATACCGCCAGGCCGATACAGCCCAACAAACCGGCATGGATGCGCTCCACCAGTCGTCCTGCCAGCGGCGCCATGACGATAATCGCCAAAGGCCAGGGGGTCAGCAGCAAGCCGGTGGCGACCTCATCACGGCCCAGCGTGCTTTGCAGGAAGAACGGCAGCGACACCATGGCCAGCATCTGCGCGGCGAATGAACAAACGGAGGTGCCCATCGACAGGGCGAAAATCGGGATGCGCAGCAGGTCTACCGGCAGCAATGGGAACTCCTGACGCAACTGGCGACGGACAAAGAAGAAGCCAATCACCAGCAGCGCAGCGATTTCGCCGAAAATCAGCGTCAGGCTTTGGCCCTGAGCGAAGCCGCTGATGGCGGTGATCAACAGTCCGAAGGTCAGGGCGTTCATCACGGCGCTGGTCGGATCAAAGCGTTGATTGGAGCTTTTCTGGCTATTGCCGGGCAGGTACTTCATTCCCAATAACAATGCGACGATACCAATCGGCAGATTGATGGCGAACAGCCATTGCCAGGAAGCGACCGACAGGATCGCCGCCGCTACCGTGGGGCCGGCGGCCGAGGAAAAGGCGACAATCAGCGAGTTAATGCCCATGCCGCGGCCGAGAAAACGCTGCGGATAGATAATGCGGATCAAGGCGGTGTTAACGCTCATGATGGCGGCTGCGCCAAAGCCCTGCAGCACGCGGGCGATGGTCAGCGTTGTCAACGAGTCGGACAGGGCGCAGAACAGCGAGGTAATGCTGAATAGCAACAGGCCGGCCTGATAGATACGGCGATAGCCAATCAGGTCGCCCAGCGAGGCCAGTGACAGCAGTGAAATGGTGATGGCCAACTGGTAGGCGTTAACCACCCAGATGGAACTGGCCGGGCTGGCGTTCAGATCGCGGGCGATGGTCGGCAGGGCCACGTTGGCAATCGCGCCGTCCAGCACTGAAACGGTAATGCCCAGGGCAATGGCGAGGATTGCCCCATAGCGTTGCGGGACGGGCAGGCCGTCAGTACAAGAACGCATGTTGATCTCGAAGGTATTAATCCGGGGGAGTATTAACATGCTAATCATATTCGTCTGCGATTGCATCCACAGTTTCCCGCGCAATTGTAATAACCGATGAGAACACTGCGCCCAATACGTTCTTCAGGCATTTATCCCCGGGGCAGATTGCGTGGCCTTTGAGGTACCGCGTATACTGAAACCCTTGTTCAAATTTCTTAAAACAGAAAATGCCAGGTGGGATATTGACTATGGTTAACGCAGATCCAGATAAACAACCGGATGCGGTTTCGTCCGTGCTGAAAGTATTCGGTATCTTGCAGGCGCTGGGCGAGGAACGCGAGATCGGCATTACTGAACTTTCCCAACGGGTGATGATGTCCAAAAGCACCGTCTACCGTTTTTTGCAGACCATGAAGTCATTGGGCTATGTGTCGCAGGAAGGCGAGTCGGAAAAATATGCGCTCACGCTCAAGCTGTTTGAACTGGGTGCCAAGTCGCTGCAGAGCGTCGATCTGATCCGCAGCGCTGATATCCAAATGCGCGAACTGTCGAATCACACCCGTGAAGCCATACACCTCGGGGCGCTGGATGAAGACAGCATTGTCTATATCCATAAAATTGATGCCATGTATAACCTGCGCATGTATTCGCGCATCGGTCGTCGCAACCCGCTGCACAGCACTGCGATCGGTAAAGTGCTATTGGCCTGGCGTGACCGGGCTGAAGTGGAAAAAATTCTGTCGCAAATTGAGTTTACCCGCAGCACCCCGAACACCCTGACCGACGCCGCGGCGCTGTTATCGCTGTTGGATCAGGTGCGTGAGCAGGGCGTGGGTGAAGATATAGAGGAGCAGGAGGAAGGGCTGCGCTGTATCGCGGTGCCGGTGTTTGACCGTTTCGGCATGGTGACCGCCGGCCTGAGCATTTCATTCCCCTCCATTCGTTATTCTGAAGACGCCAGAGCGGATTACGTCAAACGTCTGCATGCCGCCGCGCGCAACATTTCTGAGCAAATGGGTTACCACCACTATCCATTCTGATCCCATTTTTCGCCATTAAAAGGCGTTGCCAGACACGGGCAGCGCCTTTTTTTGGTCTATACCAAGAGATTTACAACGTATCCACTTCAATGCGCAGGCTGTCATGGCGCCAGTACTCAATATCAAAGTCGAGAATGTGACCATGCTGATCGTAATTCAGCCGGCGCAGCAGCAGTGCAGGCAAGCCAACCATGGCACCCAGAGCACTAGCGGCGTGGTAGGGCAAGGCGGTTGGGTAAAACGACAGGTGCATTTTGCGGTAGATCAGCGCGTAGTGTTGCTGATAAATCTCGGTCAGGCTGCCGTTGAGATCCTGCTCGAGCAGGCCCGGTACCCGTTGTGGCAGGCAGTGGTTTTCGCAGTAGCAAATCGCCCGCCCGTCGGCATGGCGTACGCGGCGCAGCAGATAGATTTGATCAAACGGCTGCAGGGCCAGCGGCTGTATCACGTCGAGCGGCACCGTGGTTTTTTCAGCGGATAACAATTCGGTACGCGGCGTGCGTCCCTGCTCCAGACACAATCGGTGAAAGTTGGTGTTCTGTGTTGGATCCAGCCACAGCCGTTCCGGTGTCACAAACCAGCCCCGGCGGTCGGCGCGATAAATGGCACCGGTGGCTTCCAGCTGTGCCAGGCTTTCACGGACCGTCACGCGGGTGGTGGAAAAAATGGCGCACAGCTCACGCTCAGAAGGCAGCTTGTCACCCGCCTGCAGCGCACCCTGGCTGATGCGCGCCTGTAACTGATCCTTGATTTGCAGGTAGTGGGGCATCTCGCCCTGATGTGGTTTCATCTCATCTCGCTATGGCATTTCGGCACGCGCCCATTATACATATGCAGATGAATTTTTTGTTTCAGCTGCGGTTGTCGTTTGACCCGAAGGCAAATTTACCGCCACTATACTCGCTATCTGGTATAGACCAAATGGGTGAGTGAAATGTCTGAACATAATTACCTGCTGTTAACGCCCGGCCCGCTGACCACCTCAAAAACGGTGAAAGAGGCGATGCTGTTCGATAGCTGTACCTGGGATGAAGACTACAACCTGGGCGTGGTACAGAGTATTCGTCAAAAACTGGTGACACTGGCGACTCAATCGACGGGTTATACCTCGGTGCTGTTGCAGGGCAGCGGCAGTTTTGCGGTAGAGGCGGTGTTGGGCACGGTGATGGGGCCGCAGGACAAACTGCTGATCGTCAATAACGGTGCTTACGGCGCTCGTATGGTCGAAATGGCCAGACTGATGGACCTCAATCACCACGAGTTTCACTGTGGTGAAGTGAATGAGCCGGATGTGGAGGCCATGGAAGCGGTGCTGAAGGGCGATGCACAGATTAGCCATATCGCCATGGTGCACTGCGAAACCACCACCGGGATGCTTAATCCGTTGGAGCGGGTTTCGGGCCTGGCAGCGCGAAACGGTAAAACCCTGATCGTGGATGCGATGAGCAGCTTCGGTGGCATTCCGCTGGATGTCGATGCGCTGGGCATTGATTACCTGATCAGCTCTGCCAATAAATGCATTCAGGGCGTGCCGGGTTTCGCCTTTGTGATTGCCCGCCGTAGCGAGCTGGAAAAGTGCGCCGGACGGTCGCGTTCGCTCTCGCTGGATCTATACGCCCAGTGGCGCTGCATGGAAGATAATGCCGGTAAATGGCGTTTTACCTCGCCGACTCACACCTTGCTGGCCTTTGCGCAGGCACTGCGCGAACTGGAGCAGGAAGGGGGAATTGATGCCCGTAACATCCGTTACCGCGCTAACCAGCAACGCCTGGTGGCGGGAATGCGTGAACTGGGATTCGAGACTTTGCTGGAAGATGAGCTGCACTCGCCGATCATTACCGCGTTCTATTCTCCGAAGGCCGAAACCTATCGCTTTACCGAGTTTTATCAGCGTCTCAAGCAGCAGGGCTTTGTTATTTATCCAGGCAAAGTTTCACAGAGCGACTGCTTCCGCATTGGCAATATCGGTGAGATTTATCCGCCGGATATCGAAGGTTTGCTGACCGCGGTCGGGCAAGCGATGTATTGGGATCTCTAAGGATGAGCATGAAGCAGATTAACGCAGTGATACTCGATTGGGCCGGCACCACGGTGGATTTCGGTTCCTTTGCACCGACACAGATCTTTGTTGAAGCCTTTAAGCAGACCTTTGATATCGACATTAGCCTGGCGGAGGCGCGCATTCCGATGGGGTTGGGTAAGTGGCAGCATATCGAAGCGCTGGGTAAGCTGCCAGAGGTGGATGCGCGCTGCCGGCAACGGCTTGGCCACTCGATGAATCGGCAGGATATCGATGCGCTGTACCAGGCCTTTATGCCGTTGCAGATTGCCAAGGTGGTCGACTTCGCTGCACCTATCGAAGGGATTCCGCAGGTCATAGCGGGGCTGCGCGAGCAGGGCATCAAGATAGGCTCCTGTTCCGGGTACCCACGTGCGGTCATGGAGGTGTTGGCACCGGCCGCGGCGCTGCGTGGTTATGCGCCGGATCACTGGGTGGCGACCGACGACCTGAGCGTGGGCGGCCGACCCGGCCCGTGGATGGCGTTGCAGAACGTGATTGCACTGGGTATTGATGCGGTGGCGCACTGTGTCAAAGTGGATGACGCGGTGCCGGGCATAAGCGAAGGGCTGAATGCCGGTATGTGGAGCATCGGGCTGGCGCTGTCCGGCAACGAATTTGGCGCGACCTGGCAGGAATACCAGCAGATGAGCACCGCGGAGATTGAGCGGCGGCGTGCGCTGGCGACGGAGAAACTGTATGCCGCCGGAGCACACTACGTAATTGATACGCTGGTGCAACTGCCGGGAGTGATTGATGAAATCAATCAGCGGCTGGCGTCAGGCGAACGGCCATAACCTTTTCCAGACATAAAAAAACCGGGGCCAAGTGCTGCCCCGGTTTTTTATTGCCGACGAAATTTACTGGTGAGCCAGTTCCACTTCGTCTTCGCTGTCCATAATGGACTTGTCTGTCTGCTTCATCAGTTGGCTGGTGACGGTACCGGCGGTCATGGAGCCACTGACGTTCAGCGCGGTACGGCCCATGTCGATCAGCGGTTCAACCGAAATCAGCAGGGCGACCAGCGTGACCGGCAGGCCCAGTGCGGGCAGCACAATCAGCGCGGCGAAGGTAGCGCCGCCACCCACGCCGGCCACACCGGCAGAGCTGATGGTGACGATACCCACCAGCGTGGCGATCCACACCGGATCCAGCGGGTTGATACCGACGGTAGGGGCAACCATTACCGCCAACATGGCCGGATACAGGCCCGCACAGCCATTTTGGCCGATAGTTGCGCCGAAAGACGCCGAGAAGCTGGCGATAGATTCCGGGATGCCCAGACGACGGGTTTGTGCTTCCACATTCAGCGGGATGCTGGCGGCGCTGGAGCGGCTGGTGAAGGCAAAGGTGATCACCGGCCAAACTTTGCGGAAGAATTTCGCCGGGTTAACGCCGGTGAAGGCCAACAGCACTGCGTGCACGCCAAACATGATGGCCAGGCCCAGATAAGAGGCCACCACAAAGCTACCGAGTTTAACGATGTCGTGGATGTTGGAACCGGCTACCACTTTGGTCATTAACGCCAGTACGCCGTACGGGGTCAGCTTCATGACCAGACGCACCAGCTTCATCACCCATGCTTGCAGGGTGTCGATGGCTACCAGTACGCGTTGGCCTTTCTCTTTATCGTCTTTCAGCAACTGCAGCGAAGCTACACCCAGGAAGGCGGCAAAAATCACCACGCTAATGATCGAGGTTGGGCTGGCACCGGTCAGATCGGCAAACGGATTTTTCGGCACGAACGACAGTACCAGTTGCGGTACGGTCAGATCTGCCACTTTACTGACGTAGTTGCTCTGAATGGCCACCATGCGCGCGCTTTCCTGCGTGCCCTGTACCAGACCCTCTGCGGTCAGGCCAAACAGGTTGGTCACCAGAACGCCCACCAGCGCGGCAATCAGCGTGGTGAACAGCAGGGTACCGATGGTCAGGAAGCTTATTTTGCCCAATGAAGAGGCGTTATGCAGCTTGGCGACCGCGCTCAGGATCGAGGCGAAGACCAGCGGCATGACAATCATTTGCAGCAGTTGTACATAGCCGTTACCGACAATGTTGAACCAGCTGATGGATTCTTTCAGTACCGGGTTGTCCGAGCCGTAAACCAGTTGCAGTGCCAGACCGAACACCACACCCATCACCAGACCAACCAGTACTTTTTTCGCCAGGCTCCATTGCTTGTGGCGGGTTTGCGCCAACAGCAAAAGGAGGGCGACAAAAATCACCACGTTAATAACCAGCGGAAGATTCATCCCCAATGTCTCCAATTATTTTTTCTTATATAAAAATGGCTATGCACCAAGGCGTAGCGATACTAAATATCGTAACAGTTTGCGTAACGGCTCACTTATATCCAAATGGAATTTAATATAACTTTGTGCGCGAATTTGTTTAATTAATCATCTGAATGAAGATTAAATGGCCGTTTTTTTGTGATCACAGTCTGATATTTTTTATTTGTTCAAAATATGACTGCACTGGAAGGGTGCAACCGCCTTGCCAATAGATGGCGAAAGCCACCAGACACAGGCACAGGGCGCGCTCGAGTTGATTGCCTTTTTGGGAATTGAGCAGCGGCAGGCGAAAACGCCAGCGGCAGGGCCAAAGCAAGGGCACGCCGGCCGGAGTGAGCATATCCGCCAACAGGTGGCTGAAGTAACCGATAATCATGGCGTGCAACACGTCGGGCGGGATCGGCCAACTGCGCGGCACGTCAAGCTGGAAAAGCGCCATGCCGCCGGCGATCGCCAGCAGGCTGTGGGTAAAACCGCGATGGCCGAAGGCACGCGAGATCGGGATGGCAATCCAGCGCAGGCGCTGACCCAGCACCGATTTGGGGTGATCGATATCGGGCAGTAGTGAGGTCAGCAGCGCGGCGGGGATAATATGCCACCAGTCGCCGGTAGCCAGCTCCGGTGTCACCTCGGCCTTCTTGGCGAAAATCGCGCAAGCGACAGAGAAAATAAGATGTCCTTCCGCGGTCATACTGCTGTTCCGACTGATAAACTGTTAATTTATCCAGTATATGGGAAAATTCCCAGTGGTGGAAGCAGTTACCCTGTAACCAATTGTTTATTTTATCCCGTTTTACAATGGCTTGTTATCTTAAGGGGTTAAGGGTTGTGCGTTTTTGAACTGACGCGAGGATTGAATGGAACGAAAACGCCGGGCGACCGGATTAGGCTGCGTGGCAGTGACAACCTGTACCGATCGCCCGGCGCTTTCTTAGGGTCCCAGCATAGAGAGCGTGGTACGGTAATTCAATATAAATGAAATAATGTTTTATTTATTTTGTGGTGTAGCGTCAGGTTTTGAAATCAGGCGGTGACAGGGGATTAGAGCGGGGATGAATAACGGCACCGGAAGTAGACCGATGCCGTGAAGATTACGCCAGGTGGTCCGGGGTAAGCTGTTCCAGTGTCTCGAGCTTATGGTCGGCCAATGCCCAGCGCTGATCATCGCGATATTCGTGCGCCGGGATAACAATTGAACGCATTCTGGCGGCCTTGGTGGCAATCATGCCGTTGAACGAGTCTTCCAGGGTGATACAACGCAGCGGATCGCTACCCAGGCGTTCGGCGGCGATCAGATACACCTCCGGGTGCGGCTTGCTGTAGGGCAGGTACTCGGCGGAAACCAGTTGATCAAAATAACCCTCGAGACCAAACATCTGCAGCACCTGTTGTTGCATGTGCAGCGGCGAGGCGGAAGCCAGGCCGATATTCAGATCCAGGCTGCGGCACAGCTCCAGCGCCTGGTGTACGCCCGGCAGCAATGGCTGCTTTTCACGGACCAGTTCGATGGCGCGTTCGATAATTCGCGCAGAGACTTCCTCCTGCGAAACCCCTTGCCACGGCATGGCCTGGTACCACATTTTCACCACCAGATCGATACGCAGACCCAGAGTATCCGGTAGCTTGTGGCGATCGGACAAGTCCAATCCCAGTGCGCCAAAGATATCCAGTTCCGCCTGTAGCCACAGGGGTTCTGAATCGATCAATAAACCGTCCATATCAAAAATAGCGGTTTCAATGCGTTGCGAATAGGCCATTAGCGGTTAACTCCTGCCGACGCCGGTGAATGTGCCCGCTACTTTATCATCGCCGACGCCGAGACTAAAACTTTTGCCTGCGTGGCGAGGCTTTGCCAAAGCGCAGGATACGCCACATTTCTCGCAGTTTTAGCCACCAGCGTTGGTGTTGGCGTTCGGTGACCTGCTGCAACATACGTGCATAATCCAGCACCAACCCCGGCGTCCAGGTCATGCTTTCACCACGACTGCGCAGCACCGCCAGCATCCACAGGTTGGGATCGAGCACCAGCAACAGAAATCGACGCCACAGATGCTTATCGCCCAGTACGCCTTCCAGCGCGCTGTCGAGCGCCCGAATAACCGTGGTTGAACAGTTGCGCCGGGTCAGGTTGTAGGTGCTGTCCTGCTGATAATCTTGCCAGAAAGCGCGCAGTGCCGTTGGGTTATAGCGATGGAACTGGATTTTTTTGTCCGGTGGGCACCAGGCGGCAACCTCTTGCTGCAGGCCGGGCAGAAAGCGCCCGTCGACGTTGTTTTGCTCACCGGAATGCAGCAACTGGCGGAAATCCTGCGCCGAGTGGCTGATATCGTTAAGCGGGTAGTGGCTGATATACACATCGGGTGCCAGCGCCAAAGCGGCGTGACCGGTGGATATATTGCCACCGCCATCCACCGCGGCGATGTAGCGATCGACAATGTAGCGGCGGCGCGCGTCTTTTGCCGAGCCGATTGGCGTCCAGACATAGACGGTGAGTGGAAGGGTTTCATTGATCCGAGGCGGCGCAGTGGGGGCCTGGTTCTGATTTAGCGCAAAACTCTCCAACTGCCGGGCGATACGCAGCAGCGCCCAGCCGGAAAGCAGGATCATCACGCCGAGGCAAAAGGGTACCGTCATTCGGTGGGGGGCGGGCCAGCCGACAAAAATCATCAGCGAAAGCAGAATTTCGCCGCAGCCCGCCAGGGCTACCGGTTTCCAGCGGCTGTGCTGGATCACCGTGGAGGAGGCGATTCGCACCGCGCCATCCAACAACAGCGCGCTGCCAAACACCAGCGTGGCGACGATATTATCGTCTGCGGGCACGTCCAGCATCAAGAAGGCCATAAACAAGAAGCCCAGCCCTTTCAGCAGTACCGGCCGGCTGGCGGATGAGCCAATCACCAGCGCGGCAGAGATTGCCACCAGCCCCTCCAGCGCCAGCATCACCGCCAATGCATCTAACGCCAGTACCGAACGGCCATCCTGCAATATGTCGAACAACATCAGTGCGCCAACGGCGATCCACAGCCAGCCGAACAGCATCAGCAGGCGGCGCTGACCGTGCAGTGCCTGTGGGCCCAACAATAAGATAATCAGCCGGATCATGGTGGCCCCTGTCTAAACGGATTGATTTAACTATATAACTATTTAATGGTAACGCGCGGATGCCGTTAAGCTGTTGATTTCGGATAAACCCGGCTACGCTTGTAGCACAGCAAGGCTGAAGAAAACGGTGGGCGAGTTTCAGTAACTACAGGTAGACTTAGCCCATTACGGTTACGTCGCTTACAAGGGGAACACATGACGTATCAACAGGCTGGGCGCATCGCCATTATCAAACGTATTCTTGGCTGGGTGGTTTTCATCCCGGCGTTGCTGTCGACGCTGATCTCAATGTTGATGTTTGTTTATCAGCACAGTGAAAAAACCAAAGGCATTAATGCGGTAATGCTGGATTTTGTCCACGTGATGGTCGATATGGTGCGCTTCAATACACCGTTCCTGAATATCTTTTGGTATAACTCGCCGGTTCCTGACATAGAGAAAAGCTTGTTCAGCGGCGCTAATTTCATGTTTATCGTTATTTATATTCTGATTTTTGTCGGGCTGGCACTGCAGGCTTCAGGTGCGCGTATGTCACGTCAGGTGAAGTTTATCCGCGAAGGCCTGGAGGACCAGATGATCCTCGAGCAGGCCAAGGGCAGCGAAGGACATACCCGTGCGCAGTTGGAAGAACGTATTACGCTGCCGCACCACACCATCTTCTTGCAATACTTCCCGCTGTACATTTTGCCGGTGGTGATTGCCGTGATCGCCTGGTTTGTGATCAAGCTGCTCGGTCAACTGGCCGGCACGGCTTGAGGTGATATGAGGTCAGGTAAAGGCGCTGGATTCAGCGCCTTTATTTTATCAGGACTCGGGGTGGAGCAGAATTTCTACCGCGCGCTGGGCGCGGACCAAATGCTGGCCGCCAAACAGATTGCTGCGGTTGAGCAGGTAATACAGCTGATACAGCGGCTGACGTTCGATAAACCCACTCTCCAGGGGCCAGACGCTCTGGTAGCCGTCATAAATCTGCGGCGGCAGTTCCGGATACAGCGGCAGCATCGCCAGATCGCACTCTCTGTCTCCCCAATAACAGGCCGGGTCAAACAGTAAGGGGCCATTGGCGGTTAGAGCGCAGTTGGCCGGCCACAAATCGCCATGCAGCAGTGAAGGCTGCGGCTGATGGTGCTGCAGGCGCAGATAAACCGCGTCAACAATCTCGTCAATATCCCCGAAGGTCATGCCTTTCTCCGCCGCCATCTGCAACTGCCAGCCAATGCGCTGCTCGGCAAAAAACTCTGACCAGCGGCGCTGCCAGGCATTGGGTTGCGGGGTGGTGGACAGATCGTTGTCGAAGTCGAGACCGAACTGCGGTTGTTCACTCCACTGATGCAGATGGGCCAGTTGTTGGCCAAGACAGTAGGCGCCATGGGCGTCAAAGGGTTTCAGGGGTTGGTATTCCAGCAGCAGGAAGCTGTAGTCGCGATCGCTGCCGACGCCGTACACCTGAGGCACCCGCACGGTTTTACTGCGTGCGAGCAATTCCAACTGGTCGGCCTCGGCGGTAAAGATGGGCAACAGCTCACGGGCATCGCATTTGACAAACACCTGGTTGTCACCGTAACTCACACGCCATGCCGGGTGAATATCGCCCCCGGGCAGTTCGGTTCTTTCGCGGATTTCTGCGCTGCCAAGATGTTCACTTAACAGACGGCTAACGGCTTGCCACATGGTACACCCCCTCTGTGTTGCCTGCGAATTCATTAGGTTAGCGTCTTTAGCCTGAAGAAAACACGACCTGGCGCACAGCTGGCACCAACAACTGGCGATTTTCTCGCCACCCGCGTTTGCTCAAAGTATATACGCTATTGATTAATTTAAGCACTGTGCATGTTGCAACTTGCCGACGTGAGGGCGATGTTTATCAGGCCAGCTATGGCTGAGGCGAAAGGGTGTTTTTTTGATGTCTTTTATTATCAATGAGATGAGAAATTAATGGAGCAAAACCAGCAGTGGCAACGCGGTGAATACCGGATCAACAGCGATAAAAGTGAATTAAATATCGCCTTTACCCACGCTTTTTTGACCACCTCGACCTGGGCGAGTGGTATTTCGCTGGCGACGGTACAGCTGGCCATCGATAACAGCCTGTGTTTTGGCCTGTATCACCAGCAACAGCAGGTTGGTTTTGCACGTCTGGTCACGGATTACACCACCTTCGGCTACCTGTGTGATGTGTTTGTCTCTCCGGATTACCAGCGGCAGGGGCTGGCGCGTTGGTTGATGGATTGCACGCTGGAGCATCCGGTGTTGCAACGGTTGCGGCGAATTATGTTGGTGACCGGCACTGCGCCGTGGCTGTATCAGAAGGTGGGCTATGAAGCGGTGAATCGCGAGGACTTTGTCTGGCACATTGTCCGGCCAGATATCTACCAGCAGCAGTAACACCAGGCGGCGGTGCTAATTGGGCACCGCCACCGGTTTCAAGGCTTCGCGTTGAGCAAGCCCTCTTCGTGACGTTGTAACGGTCTGAATTTGCTGTACAGCAGGGCGACCACAAACAGCATCGCCTGGACGATCACAATGCAGGGGCCGGTGGCTCCGTCGATGTGGAAGCTGATTAAGGTGCCGAGCACGCAGGAGAATACCGATACCACCGTGGCGACTATCAGCATGCGATCAAAGCTGCGGCACAGCATAAAGGCAATAATGCCCGGTGCGATCAGCATCGCAATCACCAGGATCACCCCCACCGCCTGCAGCGAGGCGACAATGGTCAGCGCCAGCAGGCACAGCAGCCCGTAGTGCAAAAGCTTCACCGGCAAGCCAATCACCCTGGCATGGTTGGGATCGAAACAGTAAAGCATTAAATCTTTGCGTTTCAGCAACACCACCAGCAGGGTAATGCCGGCCATCAGCAGCGTTTGTTTCAGCTCGGCGTCGGTAATGCCCAGCATATTGCCGAACAGAATGTGGCTCAGGTGCTGGTCGGTATCGACGCGTGAAAACAACACCAGCCCGAAGGCGAACATGCCTGAGAACACGATACCCATCACCGTATCCTCTTTCACCCGGCTGTTTTCCTTCAGGTAACCGGTGGCGACCGCACAGAAAATACCGGAGAAAAATGCGCCGATCACCACCGGGATGCCGAGCACGAACGCCAGCACGATGCCGGGCAGCACCGCATGCGAGATGGCATCCCCCATCAGCGACCAGCCTTTGAGTACCAGATAACACGACAACACCGCACACACCACGCCAGTGACGATAGCGGCCAGGATCGCCCGCTGCATAAACGGGTAGGCGAAGGGTTCGCTGAGCAGTTGATACAGAGTTTCCATCAGTGGCCTCCGGTCTGTTCACGTGCCACACGGCGTTTGGATGCCAGCAGACCGTGTTTGGGGGCAAAGAAAAAGGCTGCCAGGAACACCAGCGTCTGCAGGGTCACGATCACCCCACCGGTTGCGCCGTCGAGGAAGAAACTCAGGTAGGCACCGAAACCGCTGGTCAGCGCGCCGATCACGATAGCGATTATTACCAGCCGACTGAAGCGGTCGGTCAGCAGATAGGCAGTTGCCCCCGGCGTGATGACCATGGCGATCACCAAAATCGCGCCGACGGTTTGTAATGCCGCCACGGTGCAGGCGCTGAGCAGGGTGAAGAACAGGATCTTCAACCGTAGCGGCGACAGGCCGATCGACACCGCGTGGTTTTCGTCAAAGAACACCGCCAGCAGGTCTTTCCACACCAGGCACAGGATCAGCAGTGAAACGCCGATGATAATCTCGACCTGCAACACGTCTTCGTCGGCGATGCCGAGAATATTGCCGAAGATAATCGACTGCACGTTAACCGAGGTCGGGTTGAGCGAAACGATCAGCAGACCGACGGCAAAGAAGGTGGAAAAGATAAAGCCGATAATCGCGTCTTCGCGCAGGCGGGTGACGTGGCGTACCAGCGTCATGGCCAGCGCGGCCAGCATACCGGTGAAAAATGCCCCGGCGGCGTAGGGCAGACCCAGCGCATAGGCTCCGGCGACACCGGGCACCACCGAGTGCGACAGTGCGTCACCCATCAGCGACCAGCCTTTCAGCATCAGGTAGGCGGAAAGAAACGCGCAGGCGGCACCAACGATGGCACTGACCCAAATGGCTTTGACCATGTAGTTGTAACTGAAGGGTTGCAGCAGAATGTCCAGCATCAGGGTTGTTTCTCCTTTGGCTGGCTCTGCGCAGGCGGATCGCTCTTGGTATGGCCATAGAACACCGCCGGGCGCTCGTCATCGGTCAACACCGTCACGGTGCGCGGATCGTTGTCGTCGTGCAGGTCTGGGCCGGACAGGTTGATATGGCGCAGTACGCCGCCGAACGCCTGTTCCAGATTGCTCTGGGTAAAGGTAGTTTCGGTTGGTCCTGCGGCCAGCACCGTGCGGTTAATCAGGATCACCCGATCGCAAAACTCCGGCACGCTGCCCAGGTTATGGGTGGAGACCAGGATCAGGTGGCCTTCATCGCGCAGCGCACGCAGCAGGTCGATAATGGCGTTCTCGGTTTTGACGTCGACGCCGGTAAAGGGTTCGTCCAGCAGCAGGACCGTGCCTTGTTGTGCCAGTGCGCGCGCCAGAAAAACGCGTTTTTTCTGGCCTCCGGAAAGCTCACCAATCTGGCGAGAGCGCAGTTCGCTCAGACCCACGCGCTCCAGCGCCTTATCGACCCGCAGTCGGTCTTCCTTTGAAGGGATGCGCAGGAAGTTCATCTTGCCATAGCGGCCCATCATCACCACGTCTTCCACCAATACCGGGAAATTCCAGTCAACCTCTTCAGTTTGCGGGACGTAGGCGATGACGTTTTTCTTTAGTGCTTGCGCGACTGGCTGCTCGTTGAGCTGTACGCGGCCGGTGGTGGGCCTGACCAGTCCCATGATGCTTTTGAACAGGGTCGACTTGCCGCTGCCATTGACGCCAACCAGCGCGCAGATGGCACCACCGCTCAGGGTAAAGCTGGCGTTGTGGATCGCGGTATGGCCGTTATTGTAGGTCACGGTAACGTCGTCCACGCTCAATTCAGGGCGGACAAAAACCTCAGTGGTCATTGATCAAATCCTTTGGCAATGGTTTGTACGGTGACATTGAGCAGGTCGATATAAGTCGGTACCGGGCCGTTCTGAGTGGACAGCGAATCGACATACAGCACGCCGCCGTATTTTGCACCGGTCTCTTTCGCCACCTGTTTGGCCGGCTTGTCGGAAATGGTGCTTTCGCTGAAGACCACCGGAATATGGTGGGCGCGCACGGCGTCGATTACCCGGCGGACCTGCTGCGGTGACCCTTGTTCATCGGCGTTGATCGGCCACAGATACACTTCTTTCAACTGATAGTCTTTGGCCAGATAGCTGAAGGCGCCTTCACTGGTCACCAGCCAACGCTGGGCTTCAGGAATGCGTGCCAGACGTTCGCGAAGTGGCGCGTCCAACGCGGCAATTTTGGCAGCATAGATTTTGGCATTGCGGTTATAGGTTTCTGCGTTGGCCGGATCGTGCTGCACCAGCGCTTTACGGATATTTTCGATATACACCAATGCATTGCTGGCGGACATCCAGGCATGTGGGTTCGGGTTGCCGTTATACGGTCCTTCGCGGATCGGCAGTGGGGTGATGCCTTCGGTGACGACCGCAGCGGGCACCTGTTTGATGTTCTCGAAGAAGCGCTGGAACCAACGTTCCAGATTCATGCCGTTCCACAGGATCAGGTCGGCATGTTGTGCCTTGACGATATCGCGCGGCGTTGGCTGGTAATCGTGGATTTCCGCGCCCGGTTTGGTGATTGACTCCACCACGGCGGCGTCACCGGCCACGTTTTTGGCGATATCCTGAATGATGGTAAAGGTGGTTACCACGCGCAGCTTTTTTTCCGCCAAGGCGCCATGGCTGGCGAGACCGGCGGTCAATAACAGACACAGCAGGGCGACAGGGCGGAAAAAGCCCCGGGGCTTAATCGGGGACAGGCGGGGAAAAGCGCGTTGTTTCATAAACATGGTGACATCTCCTGGCTCAAATGAAAATGATTATCAATATCAATTAGAGCAAAGTCAAGCGTCACCTGCCGGCAGACTGCCGGTTATTTACTCAGTGGGAAAAATAATACCGCCCGGTGAGTTATAGCATTTTATGTATCAGCATGTAACCGCTTAAGGTAGTCGTCGTAGGTGACAATATCGACCTCGGGTGTTTTCCCCAGAGCCACCTCCGCCAGCTTCTGTGCCAGGAGCAGTACATCCTGTTGATCCAATGGGGTTATCAACGCAAAGCTGTTGCTGCCCAGTTCATGCGGAACGCCATTTTCGTCGGTCACCGACGTGACAAATCCCTGAAGGGTTAATTGTCCTGTCAGCTTGGCCAAATCAGCTAATCCTTCTTCCTGATAGCGAAAAGTCACCACAAAACACGTCGTTGCAGATTGACTCATAAATCACCTCTTGGTATACGAGTAGCTTGAGATTAGACCAAAAAAAGCGTACAGGCGTCCTTACAAGTTGTATATGCTACGCAACTCATTGAAAGGAGTGAGGGATTCTGTGAAAACAAAAATAGGTTGCCTGACGGCAATTTTGCTTTTGTCGGGTTGTGCCAAAGACCCACAAACAGCAAACAATATTTCAGGCAGTGGCACATCGCGTGGCGGTTGGTTAAAGACCCCCCCGCAGGCTCCAGTTAACCGTACGGGGACACCGGTAGCCTATAACGATTACATTCGTCAGGCCGCTAACAGCTATGGCGTAGACGAAACGCTGATTAAAGCGATTATTCAGGTGGAGTCCGGGTTTAATCCGAACGCCGTAAGCACTTCGAACGCAGTCGGGTTAATGCAGTTAAAACCTTCAACCGCCGGGCGTGACGCCTATCGTCTGAAAGGAAGAAGCGGGCAGCCAAGCTCGCGTGAGTTGAAGGATCCGGCGGTTAATATTGATCTGGGAACGGCCTATATCAATATTCTTCAAAGCCAGCAGCTAGCCGGGATCAACGATCCACAAACATTACGTTACGCTACTATCGTTTCTTATGTTAATGGGGCAGGCGCCATGCTGCGCACCTTCTCATCAGACAAGCGTGTGGCGGTGAACCGCATCAACCAGATGAGTCCGGATGAGTTCTATCAACACATTCAGAAAAAGCATCCGGCTCCACAGGCACCACGCTATTTATGGAAGGTGACCACAGCCTATCAGGCGATGTCACCCTAGTTCAGATTTGTTAGTCAAACCGGCCGCTAAAACGGCCGGTTTTTTTATGGCTAGACGGTAAAATCGCGACATATCTCCCATTTCTCGTTATTTCCCATCCTGTTACCTGAAAAACCGCACGAATAGTTAATTTTACATTAACCATCAATTCTTTACGTTCATTCAATAAGTTACCGGTAACATTGTGGCGCTTGCTCACATTCTGAGCTTCAATAAACATACAAATAAGTAACAATTTATGTTTAAAACCCGCATCGACCGCAAGGTTGAGGTTAAATAGTTGTGATTATCTTTGGATGGAATGTGACATGTCGGACGATAAAACTAACAATTCACGGCGCGATTTCCTGTTGAAATCGATGACTTTAATTCCCGCAGCGGTGATTGGCGGCAGCGGCGTTAGCGCGCTGACGGCCTCAATACCGGCGGTTGCGGCAACGGACACCCCAAAACAAAACGACTACCAGCCTACGTTCTTCACTCCGGAGGAGTGGGCCTTCGTCAAGGCGGCGACGGCACGGCTGATCCCGGCCGACGATCGCGGTCCTGGCGCGCTGGAAGCCGGTGTACCGGAGTTTATCGATCGTCAGATGAATACCCCGTACGCCACCGGTTCGATCTGGTATATGCAGGGGCCGTTTAACCCGGATGTACCGAAAGAAATGGGTTACCAACTGCCGCTGGTACCGAAACAGATCTACAACCTGGGCATCGCGGACGCCGATGCCTACTGCAAGAAAACCGCCGGTAAACCCTTTGCCGAACTGGACGCTGCACAGCAGGACGCGCTGCTGCAGAAATTTGAATCCGGTGAAGCGGAATTCGCGCAGTTGCCCGCCAAACTGTTCTTCTCCTACCTGCTGCAAAACACCCGCGAAGGTTTCTTCAGCGATCCGATCCATGGCGGTAATAAAGACATGGTCGGCTGGAAACTGATTAATTTTCCGGGCGCACGCGCCGACTTTATGGACTGGGTTGAGCGAGGGGAACGTTATCCCTTACCTCCGGTTTCAATTCGTGGGGAGAGGGGGTAACAATGGCAACGGTAATGAAAAAAGTAGACGCGGTGATCGTCGGCTTCGGTTGGGTGGGCGCGATTATGGCCAAAGAGCTGACCGAAGCGGGGCTGAACGTGGTGGCGCTGGAGCGCGGCCCGATGCGCGATACCTATCCGGATGGTTCCTATCCGCAGGTGATCGACGAACTGACCTATAACATCCGCCGCAAGCTGTTCCAGGATCTGTCGAAAAGCACCGTGACCATTCGTCACAATACCAGCCAGGCTGCGGTGCCTTACCGTCAGTTGGCGGCGTTCCTGCCGGGTACCGGCGTGGGCGGCGCAGGCCTGCACTGGTCAGGTGTGCATTTCCGCATCGACCCTATCGAGCTGCGTATGCGTAGCCATTACGAAGAGCGTTATGGCAAAAGCTTTATCCCGAAGGACATGACCATCCAGGACTTCGGTGTCACCTACGACGAGTTGGAGCCGTTCTTCGACAAGGCCGAGAAAGTGTTCGGTACCTCCGGAACCGCTTGGACCGTCAAGGGACAGAAGATGGCGCCGAAGGGCGGAAACCCCTTCGCGGCTGACCGTTCCGACAACTTCCCGTTGCCGGCGCAGAAGAATACGTTCTCTGCGCAGATGTTCGAGAAAGCGGCGCGGGACGTGGGCTATCACCCGTATAACCTGCCTTCCGCCAACACCTCGGATTCCTATACCAACCCGTATGGCGCGCAGATGGGGCCGTGCAACTTCTGCGGTTTCTGCAGTGGCTACGCCTGCTACATGTATTCCAAAGCCTCGCCGAACGTCAATATTCTGCCGGCATTGCGCATGGAGAAACGCTTCGAACTGCGCACCAACGCCAACGTGTTGAAAGTGAACCTGACCGCCGACAAGTCTCGTGCGACCGGGGTGAACTACATTGACGCGCAGGGTCGTGAAATCGAACAGCCGGCGGAGTTGGTGATCCTGGGGGCGTTCCAGTTCCACAACGTGCATCTGATGCTGCTGTCCGGCATCGGTAAACCTTACGATCCGGTGACCGGCGAAGGTGTGGTAGGTCGTAACTTCGCTTACCAAAATCTGACCACCATCAAGGCGTTCTTCGACAAAGACGTCTTCACCAACCCGTTTATCGGCGCGGGTGGTAACGGGGTCGGGGTCGACGATTTCAACGCCGACAACTTTGACCATGCCAAAGCAGGCTTCGTTGGCGGTTCGCCGTTCTGGGTCAACCAGGCGGGCACCAAACCGATCTCCGGCTTGCCAACCCCTCCGGGCACTCCGGCCTGGGGCAGCAAGTGGAAAGCGGCAGTAGCGGACGCCTACACCCATCATCTGTCGATGGACGCCCACGGCGCGCATCAGTCGTATCGCAGCAACTATCTGGATCTCGATCCCAACTACAAGAACGTGTTCGGCCAGCCGCTGCTGCGCATGACGTTCGACTGGCAGGAAAACGACGTCAAGATGTCGCAATTTATGTACGACAAAATGGCGCCGATCGCCAAGGCCATGAACCCGAAACTGATTGCCGGCAGCCCTAAAAACGCCGACAGCCATTTCGATACCACCAGCTACCAAACCACCCATATGAACGGCGGCGCGGTGATGGGGGAAGATCCGAAGACCAGTGCGGTGAACCGCTATCTGCAAAGCTGGGACGTGCATAACGTGTTCTCGATCGGGGCATCGGCCTTCCCGCAAGGGCTGGGTTACAACCCGACCGGCACCGTGGCCGCGTTGGCTTACTGGTCTGCCCGCGCTATTCGCGAGCAGTATCTGAAAAACCCAGGCCCTTTGGTGCAGGCATAAGGACGGCGACTGATGAAAGCATTTGTTCCCGCACTGGTTCTCAGTGCACTGAGTTTTTCCGTTTGGGCGCAGGACGCCACGGTCAGCAGCGAGCTGATCAAACGCGGCGAATATCTGGCGCGCGCCGGTGACTGTGTGGCCTGCCACACTAACGGTAAAAGCGGTAAAGAATTTGCCGGTGGCCTGGCGATGGAAACGCCGATCGGCACCATTTACTCCACCAATATTTCGCCGGACAAGAAAACCGGTATCGGTGATTACAGCTTCGAGGACTTCGACAACGCGGTGCGCAAGGGTGTCGCCAAAAACGGCAGCACCCTGTACCCGGCGATGCCCTATCCGTCGTTCGCGCTGGTGAAAGAGGACGACATGCGTGCCATGTATGCCTATTTCATGCACGGCGTTCCGGCGGTGGAGCAGGCCAATAAGGATTCCGACATTCCCTGGCCGCTGTCGATGCGCTGGCCGCTGAGTCTCTGGCGCGGCATGTTTGCGCCGTCGCCGGCGGATTTTGTGGCTGATGCCAAGGCCGATCCGGTGATCGAACGTGGTCGCTATCTGGTGGAAGGGCTGGGCCACTGCGGTGCCTGCCATACGCCACGCAGCATCACCATGCAGGAAAAAGCGCTGAGCAATAACGACGGTGACAACTACCTGGCCGGCAGCAATGCGCCGATCGACGGTTGGGTCGCCTCCAGCCTGCGCGGTGACAACAAGGACGGGTTGGGCACCTGGAGCGAGGCCGAGCTGACCGAGTTCCTGAAAACCGGCCGTAACGATAAGTCGATCGTGTTTGGCGGTATGAGTGATGTGGTTGAGCATAGCCTGCAGTATCTCAGCGATGAGGATCTGACGGCGATCTCGCGTTACCTGAAAACGCTGCCGCCGAAAGACGGTAAGCAACAGCCAGCACCGGTAGAAGACAGCGTAGCCAAGGATCTGTGGCGAGGTGACGACAGCAAGCCCGGAGCGGCTCTGTACGTCGATAACTGCGCGGCCTGCCACCGTACCGATGGCGTGGGCTACAAACGCGCCTTCCCGGCGCTGAAGGGCAATCCGGTGGTGCAGACCGAAGATGCGACCTCGTTGATCCACATCGTATTGACCGGTAACACGACGCCGGCGGTGAAAGGGGCGGTATCCAACATCACCATGCCACCGTTCGGCTGGCGTCTGAACGACCAGCAGGTAGCGGAAGTGGTTAACTTCATTCGCTCAAGCTGGGGTAACAGCGCCAAGCCGGTCAGCGCCTCGGACGTGGCCAGCGTGCGAAAAGACCAGAAGGACATGGGCAGCGCTGCGGTGCCGGAACATCCGGACGCGAACAAGTAAGTCATCCTCCCGGGGCCTCGTCAGAGGCCCCAGATTTTTGTGCTGCCAACGCCGATTTTCACCGCAATCATTGTTCGCGAAGTAGCCACTCAGCCAGTGAAAGATAGACCCGGGCAGCGTTTTTAATTATCCTTTGCCGTCCTTTTACCAGGCATAAGAATGAAAATCTGAGTTAATCCACTGATTATTATTAAAAATTCGCGGAGAAGGATATCCCGTTAGGCGCAATCGTTGTCGCTGCAGATTAAGGTAAGCTTTCCTATGAGTACGATTTCTCCCGATTCAGGCACGCTGGTTTCCGCCCAGCCGGGCAAATGGAACAAGACTGACACCGTCTGGATGTTCGGTCTCTACGCCACTGCGGTGGGGGCAGGTACGTTGTTTCTGCCGATCAACGCCGGCTTAAACGGCCCACTGGTGCTGCTGTTGATGGCACTGTTTGCCTTCCCACTGACTTATTTACCGCACCGTGCCCTGAGCCGCTTTGTGCTTTCCGGCTCCAGCCGCGACGGCAATATTCATGATGTGGTGGTCGAGCACTTTGGCGTGCTGGCCGGCAAAATCATCATGGTGCTGTACCTGATGGCGTTCTTCCCGATCGTGCTGGTGTACAGCATTTCGATCACCAACGCGCTGGACAGCTTCCTGACTCATCAGTTTCACCTGACGCCGCTGCCACGTATCTGGCTGAGCCTGGCGGTGGTGGTGGTGTTGAATCTGGTCCTGCTGCGCGGTAAAGATGCCATCGTTTCGGCGATGGGCATGCTGGTGTTCCCGCTGTTGGTGTTTTTGATGGGCATCTCGCTGTACCTGATGCCGACCTGGCAAACCGCCAACTTCGTCAGTGGCCTGGCCAACACTCAGTTCAGCAGCCCGGATCTGTGGCATTCGTTGTGGCTGGCGGTACCGGTGATGGTGTTTTCTTTTAGCCATGCGCCGATCATTTCGTCCTTCGCCTCGACCCAAAAAAGCCTGTATGGCGAGCAGGCTGAACGCCGCTGCGCGCGTATCATGCGCTACAGCTATGTGCTGATCTGCGTTACCGTGTTGTTCTTTGTCCTCAGTTGCGTGCTGAGCCTGTCCCACGAAGAAATGCAGCAGGCGAAAGATCAAAACATTACCGTGCTGACTACGCTGGCGAACAAATTTTCCAACCCGCTGATCGCCTATTTGGGGCCGATGATGGCGATGCTGGCAATGGCCAAGTCCTACCTGGGC
Source organism: Serratia myotis (assembly GCF_027474885.1). NCBI lineage: Bacteria > Pseudomonadati > Pseudomonadota > Gammaproteobacteria > Enterobacterales > Yersiniaceae > Serratia > Serratia myotis. The sequence goes on from NZ_CP099707.1 coordinate 2,326,529, forward strand.
ACCTCCCTCGGGGTGACCGAAGGGGCGACCAGCCTGATTGACGGCCTGACGCGCGCCGTTGGCAAACCGTTAAGCTCGCGTATTACGCACCGTATTTCCGCCGTGTTGTTGTTCCTCCTGACCTGGGCGGCAACGGTCTGGAACCCAAGTGCACTGCATATTATTGAAACCATCAGCGGCCCGCTGATCGCGGCGATCCTGTTTATTTTGCCGATGTATGCGGTACGTGCCGTGCCTGCCATGCGTCGCTACCGTGCGCTGAGCAACGTCTTTGTGCTGGTGATGGGCCTGATTGCGTTGTCGGCGCTGATTTACGGCCTGATTTAACCTGTGCGGCACGCCGAAATTGGCGTGCCGCCTTGCTGCTGTTCACATCTCTTTTCAATTAAGCGAAAACTCGCCCGGCGTTCTCTTTGATAATGGGAGCAATTCTCATTATTATTTCCGGATTAATTTCCAACGCTAAGGAGTTTTACGTGCACCGTCGAATAACCCTTCTGGCTTTGGCCTGCGCCTGTGGTTTGTCTACCCAGGCGATGGCAACCACTTATCCACTGACCCTGACCGATACCGCCGGCCAGACGGTGACGATTAAACAAGAGCCGAAACGCATCGTGGTGCAGGACGGGCGCGATATTCTGACGCTGGCCTTGCTGGACCGTGCCGATCCCTTTACCCGGCTGGTGGCGTGGAACAACCTGCTGAAGAAAAGCGATGGCGAAACCTGGAAAATCTTGCAGAGCAAATGGCCTGAAGCGAACAACATTATCGATATGGGGTTCAGCGACAAGGGCGAGATCAACCTCGAAAGCGTGATCGCCAAACATCCCGACCTGATGGTGGCGCAACTGCGCTCCAAACCCTCACTGAGCCAGACTGGCGTACTCGACAAGTTACAAGCGTTGAATATTCCGGTGCTGTTTATCGACACCATGCTCAAGCCGGTGGAAAACACGCCCAAAAGCATTAGCTTGCTGGGGGAAACCCTGAACCGTGAGAGTGAAGCGAAACAGTACACCGATTTTTATCAGCAGCACTATCAGAGCATCCTCGATAAAACCAAAACGGTAGAGCCAAAGCCCCTGGTGTTTATTGAAGCCAAAGCCGGCCTGAATGGGCTTGAGTCTTGCTGCTTCACCCATGCACACGTGGGTTGGGGTGGGATGATCGAGGCGATAGGGGCACGCAATGTCGGTTCTGCACTGTTGCCGGGCGCGACCGGTGACGTCTCGCTGGAAAAAGTGATCAGCATGAAGCCGGACGCCTATATTGTTTCCGGTTCTCAATGGGCCAGCAAAACCAACGCTGCGGTGCCCTTTGGCTATGGTGTGACGCAACAGCAGGTGGATGACGCGTTCAATCGCATGAAGCAGCGCCCGGGCTTTGCTCAGGTCTCGGCGGTGAAAGATGGCCGCTTCTACGGCATTTACCACAATTTCTACAACCACCCGTACAATATTGTCGGGCTGGAGTATTTGGCGAAATTTATCTATCCAAATCAGTTCAAGGATTTGGATCCGGCGAAAACCTACAGTGAGATCCTCAGTCGTTTTACCGAAGTACCGGAAGGTAAGGGGATTTTGGGCGCGCAGGCCCCGGCAGGTAAATAGTGAAGTGGGCGCGATTCATTATCGCGCCCGTTTAATCGGTCAGGCAACGGCTGGCGTATAGGTCGAGATGATCTCCAGGATGCCGTTGATAATAAACTGTACGCCCATACACACCAGCAGGAAGCCCATCAGGCGTGAGATGGCCTCAATGCCGCTTTGACCCACCAAACGCATGATTGCACCGGAGCTGCGCAGGCAGGCCCACAAAATCAGGGCGACCGTCAGGAAGATGGCGACCGGTGCGACCAGCAGCACCCAGTGTGCAAATCCCAGCGTATTTTCTTTAACGCTCGAGGCCGAGCTGATGATCATCGCAATGGTACCGGGGCCGGCGGTGCTGGGCATCGCCAAGGGGACAAAGGCGATATTGGCCGAGGTTTTCTTACGCAACTCATTGCTTTTGCTTTCAACCTCGGGAGCCTCATCCGCACTTTGCTGCGGGAACAGCATACGAAAGCCGATAAATGCCACAATCAACCCACCGGCGATCCGTAAACCGGGAATCGAGATACCGAAGGTGTTCATCACCAACTGACCGGCATAGAACGCCACCGTCATGATGAAGAATACGTAAACCGATGCCATCAACGATTGCTGGTTGCGTTCTTCGCGCGTCATATTGCCCGACAGCCCGAGCAGCAGCGCGACGGTGGTCAGCGGGTTGGCCAGTGGCAGCAGCAGTACCAAGCCCAGACCGATGGCCTGGATCAACTGCAGAATACTTGTCATAACGCAAACTCCCTGTTTTCAGTCAAAAGCGCGGCGCAGCTTATTGCCTGGCTTGCCCTGCAAGTCGCGGCAGCAATATGAGACTAAAGGTTAAAATAAAATGGTTTTGTGCAACATCAACCCGGAATGCCTGGGGGGGTAAGGTCAGGAACGGCGTCAACGTCAGCATCATCGTCGCTCACGCAATCGTTGGTAATCTCCGGCGTATCCTCACATTCCATAGGCGGCTCATTCACCGCGATAGCTCGGGGGTGACGATCCGCCCCCAGGTGGAGCAAGGCAAAAATAACCGTCAGCACCACGCAGGAACCCACCAGTAACTTCAATAACCGATTCATGATACGGGGTACTGTCTCAACTCTGCCGTTAATGGCATCAGAATAGCGGGAGTGGGGGATGTTCGCCATAGCTGATTTTTGAGTGAAAAATGCATCGGAAGCTCGTTGAACCAACGTCAGCAATCTTTTTTCCTGCGCTTACCTTGGTAGTTTTGCCTGAGATTTTTGTTTTTTATGGCGCTTTGGCGCTGTGCCAGCCCCGAGAAGGGCCTATTTCGCATTAATTGCCACGATCCCCATAGACAGAGGCCTACCATAGGCGCGCTTTAAATAATAACGAGTATGACTATGAAACATGATCTGCAAATTATACTGGGGAAAGTAAGTCGTTTTCTGCTTTATAGCCTGTTACTGGCCGGCTTGATGGGGCTGATCTTTATCGATGTGCATTGGCTGCATAACTTTGTCTACGAAACCTCTTTAACTGAAATAGTCCAGGAGCTGATGCTTGCCACTATCTCATCCTGCTTTTTCATTGCGGCATGTCGGCAACCCACTTACCGACCGGCGTGGATGTTGGTCAGCGGGTTTTTCCTGTGCATGCTGATTCGTGAGATGGATTTTGCTTTCGATATGCTCTGGCATGGCGCCTGGATGTGGTTTGCCCTGGCGGTTACGCTGATTTGTCTGGGGTATGCGTCACGTCATGTCGCTGCCACCTTACAGGGGCTGGTGCATTTTGTGACGCACCCGAGCTACGGCATGATGTGTGCTGGTCTGCTGTGCATTTTGGTGTTCTCACGCCTGTTTGGCATGAATTTACTGTGGCAGACATTGATGCTCGATGGTTACAACCGGGTGGTGAAGAATATGGTTGAAGAGGGGTGTGAACTCCTGGGGTATACCTTCTGCCTGATTGCCACCCTGAGTTACCTGAAAGGCACTTTATCGCCATGCAAGGTAGATATTCGATAAGCGGGTTTGAATTGCAGTTTATTTATCCGAAACATTTTTAGTGATAGTATCCACTTAGCCAAATATGGCTGTGAAGGTATGCTTTTCATTCTGTGTACCAGGTTAGGTATCAATCTGGCAATTGTGGGCGAGATCTGAAACCTAACTGACTAAATCCCAATCCAATTTTCGTACTGCATGTGATCTGTCGTGTAAGCAATGCGCCATGTTTCACAGAATCCCACCCTGTTTCATTTTCCCGCCTTAACTTACTGTGTGGCTTGATAAAGGCTTGGCGTAGTGTTTCAATCTGTACTACGTTGTTTCAGTCCAAGCCATGAAAATTGTGTACATAACTGTGTACATAATCGGAGATGTACACAGTGCTCACTGACGCCAAGCTTCGCAAACTTAACGGCAAACCAATCCCCAAATTAATAGAAATGCCAGACGGTGGCGGCTTATCAATCCGCATAACCCCACTGGGGCTGATCGTGTTTCAATATCGTTACCGATACGCTGGTAAAGCCAGGCGTATGACTTTAGGTGCTTACGATGACATATCACTCAAGGACGCGCGTGATATTGTTCAGGAGGCCAAGAGAGCCCTTGCGGATGGTAAAGATCCGATAACGGTCAAGGCGATGGAGATTGACGCACAAACCAGCGCTCCCACTGTCGATAACTGCCTGGCTCACTGGGCGGCAAGCGCCCAAGCGTCTCGACTCGTTAAACTTGATTATTGGAAGAGGGCATTTGCCCGCCACGTATCTCCCTATGTGGGCTCTATGGTGGTGGATGATATGCAGATATCCCACTGGCAGCCAGTATTCAAAAGAATGAGGGAGAACGGGGCAGAGACGTTCGCAGGGATAATGTTGTCAAAACTCAAACAGGCCTTCGCCTATTGCGTCAGAACAGAAAAGATAAAGTTAAACCCGATCTCTGCATTACGGGTGAATGACGTCGGCACCCCGGTGAAAGTTGTCAAACGCTACTTTAGTGACGATGAAATTGGCCGGTTCTGGCTTGCTCTGGAAGGCTCCAACATAACTCATCAAAACAAATTGCTCGTAAAACTGTTGCTACTGACAGGAGCAAGGGGAGTTGAACTAAGGAAGGCGAAGAAGGGGGAATTTGATTTAAAAAATAGAACGTGGCGGGTTCCTGCCGAAAACTCAAAAACCCGTCAACCGTTTGAAAGGGGGATATCGAAGGATGCTGCGTTATTGATTGAAGAAGCTATAAATCTATATCCGCACATCAAACAGCTTTTCCCGCCAGCAGTCAGCCAAGAAGATAGGCCTATGTCTGCAGGGGTGCTGCTTAATCTTGCAGAGCAGATCCGCAATGAGATGGGAGTGCATGATTGGGCAATGCATGATTTACGTCGAACGGCAAAAACGAAGATGAGCGAACTGGGTATTTCTCCCCATGTTTCGGAAAAGGTGCTGGGGCATAAGTTGGGTGGAGTACTTGCCGTGTATGATCAGCACTCATACCTGAGAGAGCAACAAGAGGCCCTCGACACCCTCGCAGCTCATATATCGGTCTGTGTATCATCAATGAACCCATGATCCCGAAAGAAGCGCATTACGTCGCAGTAGCGATATTGTTCACCGCCGTTGATCGGATTTGTTCCTGGTGCTGGGGAGGGAAATGGCTTGCCCTCCTTCTCCCACTGTTTTTTTCTGCGCCAAAACGTAGTTCTTGATATACCCCCCAATTGCTGCTGAACGTTTTCTCTTGTGATAAGTACTGGCTGAAAAGTTACTGTTTTCTTATTCATAATTTCCTCTGCTATTTCCCTTCCCGCACTCGGTGAACCTCACAGCAAAGGCGTAGCCATACCGGCGGAGTCTTAGGCCAGTAGGGCGCGATTTTCACTGCGTGTTTGTCGAGTAGTTGTCGAAAGGTGGAATTGTTGGTGGGGGAGTCGAACTCGTTCAGTAGTTCTCTTGCTGTGCTACGGAGAAGGTTTTTCTTGATGCTGTCGGTATCAGCGACAGGATGCATTTTATCTACCCCAGTTGCGTGCCGCAGCGTTGACACAAAAATCGATGCGGATTTGTACCCATGCAACATCGACTGCCCGAGCTACTTCGAATGCTTTAAGCCAAATACTGGCGGCGTCGGAATAATGGGCGAGACGTTCCGCCTCAGCGGCCTGGTGCGCTAAGTTTTTATATCCAAATGTCATGATTATGCTCCGGTGTTAGTAGGCTCGCTGGAGGGTTGCAGTTGAAAGCAGTTGGTTGAACCATCGAACTCGATTGATGTAATCGACAACTGCCTTTGGTTCTTCATTTAGCCAGGTGGTGGGTGCGTTTTCAGGAAGGCCGACCCGAGCCCTTGAATAACGCTTATATTCTTGCTCTACCGCCAACACCTTCATCTTTCGGCCTTGTGGTTTTACATCCTCGATATCTGCTTTAACAAATCGTGACGTAGCAATTGACTGCCGAAGAGATGTCACTTTTGACTCGGTAATGTCGAGGTCGGGGAAATTCTGCTGAAGAATGGCAATGTGCTGCTCTCGGGTATACTGACCACCGTCTTTAATCAGCCATTCAAGTATTTCAAAGTTGCTCATTTCAAATCCTTATCTGGGTGTTGTATCGCTCATGGCTCATAACTTCCCATGAGTGGCCGTTGTCTTTAGAAAGCAGTCGCCAGCAGCGGGCCACTGGCAGCGATAAATGATTATGTTGAGATGTTCGGGTGGGTGTCTTTTTGCCCTCTCTGAAGGCGTACAGAACCCCATCAGCTTTGATGCTGATTCGTTGCGGAATTCGAGGTTTCATTTTTACCGGTGGGGAAGGTTATTTAGTGATTGGAGCCCAGCAGATTTTTTTGATGTCTGAGCGGCGAACGCGTTCAACAGCTTTTTCTTTCTCCAGTTGGATCAGCCTCCTGCGTATGGCTATACCGGTCATGCCTTTGTAGCCAGAACAGCGGAGAAGGTTTGCAACTGAATCAGGGGTTGAGCCAGTTGTGCTTAGCCTTTCGAGTATTTCGTTATCATCGGGAACTAACAGCAAAATGCGCCTCCGATAGGTAATAAAAAACCCCGCATATGCGAGGTCGCTTAAGCTAGTTATGAGTTAGCTATGCTTTAGTTGCTCAAGGACAGCTTTCATTCTCTTCAATCTAATATTGAGTTCATCAAGTTTGTATTCATTTTCTGCGTTATAGCTATCTCTGAATAGCCAATATTCGGCTTTAGCTATGCAGTCTTTGGCTAGTGTCTTATCTACTCGATAAACGGCAGCCGATGCCCCATACCATAAACTGTGAAGCTCATTCTCTGCCCTAAGATCTCGTGGTGCACCATTTGTTCTTGCCGTAGTGTATTGAATGGTTGAGGAAACCGCTGGGGTAAGCCCATCTACGGCTGCATAGCGCAGCTCTGGTTCAATTCTTTTCCACTCGAATAGCTTGTCAATTATCCATAGGATAGTGTCCATCACTTAACCCCCTTCACTGGATGTTACGTTAAAGTTTTCGCATTTTTTTGCGATTTGTCGGCTAAGTTTTATGACATAGCCAAACCCTATGTAAGGGTAAAGTCATCATCAAATGCAGTAAACCCACGCTCGGTTCTCTTCATCTCGAAAATGAACAATATCCCATCGTACAGTGAAGTTGGTCGGTCATACTCCAGAATGAAGACATCGTGATAGGTACGCCCGAGCCAGAAGCCGCCGCCGTACTCTTTGAGGCGCTGGAAGAACACCCATCCGCCATCTACGAAGTATTCAAGGCCTTGCCCGCGATAGACGACTTGATAGCCGAGTTCATTTGAAGCCATAACGAAAACCATAAAATTACTGTTTATGAATACAGTATAATTATGATGATGTGAGAGTCAATTCCCACCCTCCGGCGCTGCTGCCAGCAACCCACGAACCGCTGTAAATGCTGGGGTAACATACTCAACATCTTCAGTGCAGACAACATCGACACTATTCAGCGTGTCGCCCATGAATTCCATGGCCTGTAATGCAAGCGTGAGGGCTTCGCGCACATTGTCTGGCAACTCGTAACCCTGGCTAACAGGTTGAGCCAGCATTGCGGCGCAGCAGGCGTTCCAGCCAATGGCCTCGTGATATGAGGCCATCATAAGTTCAGGCAACTTCTTTTCTGGTGGTGCCACTGGCGCACGTGTAAGCTCTGGGTTTACAACTGCTGGCGGGGCGGTCATTACAATTTTCAAGGCTTCATAAAAACAGCCTTTTATATTGTTGAATTGCCGCTCATTGAGCGGCCCGTGCTCGGTTAGAGAGTTGTGCAACTTCCATGCGGCATCGTTGACCACTTCGGAACCAATCTCAGGAATGGCTGGCGCTGGCGGGGCGGTGAATAGCGCAATCTCATCTGGGTGATTTCTTGGCGCTAGCCACATCCAAACATCGCCACAATCCGCTTCGCTCAACTCTTCTGGCGTTGTCCATGCCTCCGGCTGCGCCTCCCGGTTAGCCAGGAGTTCGCGGGCTATTGCTTTGGCGTCGCCACGCTCCAGGAATCCGTCTTCTGCGATTTCGCGCAGTCTCTACGTCATTAGTATCATGTATATCTCTTTTTATATCCGAAATGCTGATTGGAAAAAATTAAACTTGTGGACTACTATAATTAGCGGTGATGATGTTTTTACATGATAAAAAGTATCTATTTTCATGTTATTAATTGTCATGAGCCAAAGCGAAAGGACTCATTAACGAATAAGGAAATAAAATGAAGAAATATTTAATGTTGGGATTCGTGCTTTGTTCATCAGTGGTTTATGCTGGGAATACAGGGTACGGTCCATTCGGTGATGCTAATACATGCAACGTTGTTCGGTCGAAAGTAATTAACCAAACAGACTTGAGTAAATTTACAGTAAATGAGTGCAGACCAACACAAGATGTTGTTCTCGGTACTAGATGGTGGTTCTCTGTATCAAGTAAATAATTACATTTTTCTAAATTAACCAATTAGAGTCCTTTCGCGAGTGTTATATATTTCTGTAATTGGTTTTTAAAGTGTTATTTTATTATGTGGTTCTCTTTTGTTTGTTTTTGATTCACTGGGAAATTCATTGGTTTTGACTATTTCCATTCTCGGATGAGTTATATTGAGTGAGCGCCGAAGATGTGCTGGTATGTTTTACAAGCATTGGCATCCAATTCGAAATCTTCGTTAACAGTGATACCCGCAGCAATTAACCCGATATTCATCAGGCCAGCACCGCAGAAGTAAGAATTAACTGTTACGTTATTTGCTGGCATCACTACCTCCCACACGCTTGCGGCGAGAATAGAAGACTTCCAGTGCCCACTCATGACCTGCCTTTGTCGGCTTGTGTATTTTCTTTGAGATAAGACCAAGCTCTACAGCAATGCAGATCGCAGTGTAGCCAGAGTGGTAACCGGCGGCGCGCTTAAGCACAGTGTCGGCCAGAATGACTTCAAAGTCAGTGCGTCCAAAATTGGTGCCTTCGAAAGCCTGCTTGATTGCTTCAGGGGTGAGGTGTGCAATGGCCTGTTTCATTTGGCCTCCCGCAGCTGCTTGGCCAGCGATTCAAGCGCCATAACTGGCACTCCAATTTGTCCTGTTCCTTCGAACTTATTTAGAAGGAGAGCAATTGCAGCATCCACCCCTTGCGCCCGCACATCGGCAAGGGCGGCGGAGGTGGCTGGGGTTTCAGGCATCTGCATGATGAATTTCCGCACCGATTGGTATTCATCGTTGCGATAGCTTCCAAAGGCGTAAATGAATGGCTTGTTGAGGTTGTGACTGTTCCTTCTGATGTAGTCTTTGCAACCTTGCTCGGTAAAGCAGCCAGTCACAAACACATCAATCTCTTTCATGGCGTGTCTATCCCAACCATCCCTAACTTCATAACGGTTCTGATAGATAGCTTCAAGGCGGCGGTATTGGGTCTCTGTTGCCTCGACATAATCACCGCTCTGGTTTTCTACCCAGCAAATACGGTCACAGTCATGGTCTTCAGAACCAATGATTTCCCGCTTAGTCATGACTGCAAAAAATGGCTGGTCAGTTATGCGGTTGTTTTGGGTGCGGATTAATTCACCGATAGCACTTATCTCTGAGCGCTCGCGCTTCAACTCAGCATTCTCGACAGCCAGCGCATCGGCTCGTTTCTGCTGCGCATCGCGCTCAGCCTTCACCAACTCCAGCTCAGAAAACAAAGTTGCATAGTCGCCGTGTTCCACGTAGCCGCCCTCCGGGGTTTCACGCATAAAAGCGAGTTCATGAGAAATGCTCAGTGAAAAGTCAGGGTTAAAGCGCTTGATCATCACTGGCCTCCAGGGCTGGGTTCTGTTGTCGGTATTCGTTGAGGATCTTGTTTATTTCCTCTCTCGTTCCCGGCGCGAGGAGTAACACGTCACCTTCTTCACGGAGCATTGGCGAAGCGTCGAAGAGCAGTTCGCATAATCTGCGTGCGCGGGATGCACTGAATTGGGGAGCGATAAAGGACTTGGTGACCTTCTTTTTACCTGCCTTCTTCGCTTTTTCGACATCACCGGCAAGCACTTTGCCCGCCGCTTCGCCGTGCTCCTTCACTCGGTCTACAGCAGCGTCAACAGCGACAGAACCCTCTCTAACAAGCGTCTGAACGTCGTGATTTGCCTGGCTGAATGCCAGTAGCTTATCGACCGTTGCGCGGCTCTTGCCGACCAAGGCGGCAATTTCATCAGGGGAAAGGTTGAACCCAGCCAGTTCTTTCACGACGAGCGATTGCTCATAAGGGGATAGCGGCAACTGGGTGTTGCTGTTCATGATGCGGGCGATACGCTCTACATCATTCCCTGTGAATTGAATTATCTGTATGCGTTCTACTGGCTTCCCCGCATCACGGCAGCGGCTATAAGCACGGCGACGGCGGTGGCCTTCAACAACCCAAACACCGCCTTCATCGCGAACCCTTACTTCAAGCGGTGGTACTGGCTTACCGCTCATCAGGTGTTGAAAGAGTTTTTCATCTTCAGCCAGAGTGTGTTCATTCTCCACGCGCTTGTTAAAGCCTTCCTGAACGTGGATATCGTCCAGGTTCATAGTCATGCGCCCATCAGGACGTTTTATCGTGCCGTCCTTTGCCATCTGCTTAAATGAGTTAGCCATCGCTTATTCAACCTCTCCGTGGATTGTACTTTCGCTGTGGTGCTGTAGGCGGGGACTTGATGGGTGGGTAAGGCCATAAGTCAGGACATACGCTGAACCGTCTTTAAACCCCGTCCAGCGTGCGCAGGCGCTAACTATTTGGCCCTGAACATCTTTACCCCGGTGATCTGAGTAATTCACGATGGTGCCAATGTGGTAGCGCGGTTCGCACAGACTTGGCGGGAGAGGTTTCTTTTCCATGATTAACTCCAGACAGCGCCAGCAGTGAGCAGGCACAAAGTAAAAATGAGCAGGTAGAAGAGGTGTTTACCGTGGTGACGCTTAGGGGCGAAATCGCCCCCTGTCAGGTCGTGTTTATGCTGAATACGTGCGTTTAGGCTCACCATGCTGGCCTCCGCTGAATAGCGTGCAGGCGACGCTGCAGGGTTTTAATGTTGTTGCGGGTGACGTAGAAGCTGGAGCAAGTGTCTGCACACACCAGAATGCTCACGTTTTTATATCTACCGCCTTCCCAACGCTGAACGGTCACAAATTTGCACTCGGTTCTTTCGCGCTGTTTTTTGCAATGCTCACAGGTGATCTGGGCAATGGTATGCATGACATGTCCTCTCAATGAAATTTACATGGATAAAGGCACTGCCTGAGTTGATGCACGCGCTCGGTTTCCCTACGGTTCCAGCACACTGGAGCGGGGCAGAGCCTTTATTGATGTAAAAAAGAGCCCCGGCTAGCGGGGCAAAGGATGACAATGGAGGTGTTACGGAGCAGGTTCGTGATGACTCACGCACCTGGTGGCGCACCGAACCGGGGATTTATACTGTGTGGGTTAAAATTAGAACCGGAACGATACGCCACCAGATAAGTGCGACGCCGGTATTACCCGGCGATGTAGACACAGCCTGCAATGGTAGTGGCCCACAGAAACAGGCCGATAACGACGCTGTATGTCAGCGCCTTCCATCCGTTTAAGCTCATGATTGCCTCGATGCGCCCCGTAGGGCGCGGTGGGAGTTAGCTAGCAAGCCACTCGTCATAGGTTTTCAGCGGCTTGCCGGTCATAAATTCGTTGCCTTTACCGTCATCAGCGCAGGACAGGTAAATCTGATATTCGCTGTCGTTGTCGCCGCGTGCTTTGGTCTGCCAATTGGCGTTCTGTTCGAGTTGCATCGTGTAACCCTCTGCTGTGTTAGTTTCTGCTGGCGCACTGGTGCTTTTTGCTAAACACGCGCTTCGCCTGAATTGCTTTCCCGGCACTGTGTGTTTTATAGAAAACCTCGCGGCAGTTGTTGCAAAACAAAACCTTCAGGTCGTTACCATCAACACCCCAGCCAACATGCTCGTTTATCACCTTCATCGTGTTATTCCTCATGGGTGTCAAAATACAAAAACGTTATCGAACTGAGCGAGGGTCTCGCCTTTCTCCTCAACCATCCCCACAAACACAACGTCAGGGTTAATCTCAGGCGCTTGTTGCTCACGAATAGCCGCACTCATGTGCTGCTCGAATTCTTCAAAGCTCATTTCATGTACTTTTTTCATTGCGAATTCCTCAGTGGTCTTATGCCTGTCCGCCGGATGCTCTCGGCGGCAGGGTAAATCCACATTTTCATTTTTAGGCTGTTTGATGCGTTAACAGGTCGCCAATCTGAACTGCGTGATGCTTATCGCCACCTTTCCCTCACTCCGTCGCCGGGGGAACTTGGCCTCTTACCGCTGATGCGGCTGGCCGGTATTTACGGTCGTCCCGTTCATTCACTACATGATCCCGCCCTCCAGTTGTCTGCCTGTTCTCATGCTGGGTCAGGCTCCCGTGCTTATGTCCCACGCACTCGTCATAGCCGAAGCTGATAAGTGCGCCGGGTGTAAAAGATATTTCGCCACCCAACTCTGTCCGCCGCATGCCTGCCGTGCCATGCCCCCGTAAGGGCTGGGGATCCGCAGGGTGCTGAGTTATGCAGATCTCTCTGCTCAACGCTGGGTGACTAAACCTGATTGTTAAAGAGCGTCCCGGTGGTTTGGGGTGACGTTGTTCTGTCGATGGAATGAGTTTAATAAATAATAAACTTAATCGTCAAGTAAACACTAAACATCAATTTGCGGTTTATCGTTAACTTATTGAGTGTTTAGAGAATTTAGTTTTTGGAATTTACTTGCAGGGAATGGTTTGGTGGCCCTTGGGGGTATTTTGATTGATATTTGTACTGCGGCGACTATGGCAGACCCAGATTCAGGTCTGGTTTAGAACGAGGAGTGCGGGATAGTAGGGGAGTGTTGTTTGATGTTGGAGCAGAATGGCGACGAGATATGCCGCGCACAGGTGGCATACCAGCTTAATCAAATCCACTGGCAGATCATGGAAGAAACCAGGGAGTTGAATTTACCAACTAAGCTGGCGATAGAGCAGTTAGATGAAGGATTTTAGTCATAAAAAACCCGGCTCTGAGGCCGGGTTAGCAGGGTTTATCATTTCTTATTGGGTTCCAGAGGTTCACTGAAAAAGTCGAAATATGGCAAATTATAGTTGCCAAGTCCAGACATGCTAATCAGCTGTTCTGCATACCCTTTAATATAAGGATACGCCATAGAAGGCACTGACGTTCTGACCTCATCAGATTTAGCAACTTCCTCTAAAAAATCTTCCTCTGATTTAAAATCAAAGTCATATGTGAGTTCGATCTGTAGTCTTGACTCAATGGTTACAAGTGCGTGATATCTAACCCTAAATACCTTTGGATCTTTAACATTAGAATAAAGCTCATTGTTTAAGGTAACCTTAGCAGTCATTGTCTTTTTAGACGACTCGCCTTCCAATGGCTGGAGAGTAAGTGATGCGACTTTTTTACCAATAAGTTCTATTTTCATGATATTAATGAAAAATCCCTGTCAATTTGTAATTCTTCAGATAATTCATAAACTGGTGCTGTAAAGTACCCACCCAGTTCAGTAAGCTGTTTAAACATACCTGTCTCTCCTCGTCTTGGGTCTGTGTTTCTTTTTTGTTGGGGAGACATGCTTAGCGACGCTGCAGCCACAAAATGTTCAGGGAAAACACGATCGAATCCTGGTGTCATAATCGCAGTGCAGAATTGCAATAATTTACCTGTAACATTAACTTCTTTTTCAACCACATCGACCAAATTCCATTCTATGGCGCTCATATCTTGGATCAAGATATCGGCCGGGATTCCAAGACCGTCATGGATACGCCTTATCATTGAAAGGCTAAGTGGTCTTTTTCTGTTAAGAACCTCCGAAACTTTTGATGCAGGGCCAATGAATTGCGTCATATCTGCTTGAGACAAGCCCTGTTGGTCCATTCTGAATTTAATCGCTTCAATGGGATCTGGAGTTTCAATTGAATAATTCTTATTCTCATAATGACCAATCAGAAGGTTCAACATTTCGAACTCATCATAATCGTCAGTGCCTGGTGTAAGATCACTATTGGCAAGCTGTAAGAACCGATCCATGCCACGAGTGTAGTCGTTATGGTCTTTAAATATTTTCCAACTAATCTGAGCCATCATAACCTCCACTTATCATACTCGGCATGTGTCCCAATACGCTCAATGATTACAACTCCAGCGATGTAAACGACTTGAACAACCAAGCGGTAATCATTGCCTTTTATGTTAAAAATCACTTTATTATCTGCTATGAAGTCGGCTGACGCGTATCTGCGTTTGATATCTTGTGATGTTTTCCACACAGCACGATTAACCTCATCTTTCCAAGCTGTAAGGGGGCCTTTAGCTTGGTTATGTTTTCTGCAGAAATCGTGAATTTTGTCTAATCCTCTGACATCCATCTTCTCAGCAAGTTCCCCGTTTGGGAATTATAGACACAATTCCCATAAAGGGAATCTGTAGTTTTATCCAGATATGCTCTGCACAACGAAACATCCTTACTCAATATTATCGGTTTCATCCTATAGCTATCCGTGACGTTTGAATGCCTGCGACTGGCTCAATAGCACCCTACCTATAACCTTGAGTTTGTGTTCGTTTTCTTCGGTGATTGCCCAGTCGGTGTACTGTGAGTTGTCAGAGTGAACCAGTAGGTGATCTGGCAACATCTGGAGTCTTTTTACATGAAGATGGTTTTTGTACAGGAATACATAGATGCCATCTCCGCTGAAGTAGTCCTTGCTCACATCAACAAAAATCGCATCCCCGAGTTCGATAGTCCCGGCCATGCTGTCACCATCGACGGTGATCATCTTTACCTGTGATGCTTGCTTGCCGCCGAACATCATCGACGCGTGCTCATCGGTATACTCAATCGAACGTATTGTCTGAACCACTTCGCTATTAATTACTCCTGGCCCAGCGCTCGCCTGTACGTCAAGGACTTCGATCCGGTAATTAGAGCTTTCCTGCTGTGATAATCGGTCGTCGCTGACGTCATCAAGAAACCCCGCAGGCATTCCATAAGTTGTTTCAAGGCGTCTTGCCGCTCTTTCACCAAAAGAAGCCTTACCCGTCATTAACTGTGATAGGTAGCTTTTTTCATTGGTTGGTAGCGTCTTATCTGCGAACCAAGCCTTCAGGCGTTCACGCCGATTCTCTGTCGTATTCATTTTTCCATTCTGCGTAGTAGTTACTAAACAAGCAAATACTTGACGTTTAGTTTAGTGTTTAATAAACTCCAGTTAACTTATGAGGTGACATATGCAACTAAAGCAATACATCGACGAACTAGAGCGGGGAGACGCAAAAAAGCTTGCTGAGCGTTTGTTCGTTTCCAGCTCCTATTTATCTCAGATGGCTTCTGGCCGGTGCTCAATATCACCTGCGCGTTGCGTTGAGATCGAAAAAACAACAAACGGCAAGGTTAGTCGTCGGGATCTTCGTCCAGATGATTGGCAAAAGATTTGGCCAGAACTTTCTGCTGTTTAATAAGGACAATTATCAATGGAAAACAATGCAATAGCACGCAAGTCAGAACTGCCAAAACTCAAGCCAGTTGAAATGGAAGGCTTGATTCTCAATCGACTTGCGTCGGTTGGGCAAAAGCCGGTGGCGGACGCAATTAGCGTGGATGAGTCGACGCTTAGCCGGTGGAAGGGAAAGGGGGGTCACATTGAGCAATTTTGCCGATTGCTGACGGAGTTGGGGATCCAGTTGGCACCACCAGGGGCGGTTCTCGTCCGTCGTGACTATCTCTTTTCGATGGAGACGCTGGCAGAGATTGGAATGAAGGCTGAACGCATGCGGCCAGAGCCGCTGGGGTGGGACTAAATGGCTTGGGACACATTCGTTTATGAAAACGTCAGGAAGCAACTGATAGCTGAGGGATTCAGTGAGGCATTGGCTGTAGGGGGGGGGGCAGTACGCAGCGGATCTGTATCGCCGAAAGTCACAGGCGAGCAAGAAAGGTGCGATGTATGACGACTGTCTCGCTATGGCTCGGCGGTATGTGTTGGGGAGCTGCACGAAGGACGAGAAGCCTATGGCAGGGAAGAAAAAAAGCCGAACAGCTGCAACTGGTCGGCCATCACTTTTCTGAGAACTAATTCTAAGAGGCGAATTCATTATGGCAAACGTAGCGATCTGTGGCAACAGCCTGAAAATGACCAGCCGTGAAATTGCCGAGCTTACTGGCAAGCAACACGGCCACGTCATGCGCGACATTGAAACCATGCTTGAACAGCTTGGCGAAAACGCTGAGGGGTATATCCAGCTTTGGTTACACCCCCAGAACGGCCAGCAGTACCGGGAATATGCTCTCGATAGGGAGCATACCGAATGCCTGGTAACTGGCTACAGCGCAAACCTACGCATGAAGGTCATTAAGCGGCTGCATGAATTAGAAAGTAAGCAGTCTCCGGCATTGCCGCAGACCCTCCCTGAAGCTTTGCGCCTCGCCGCTGATATGGCTGAGCAAAAAGCGCAACTGGAGCAGAAGGTTCAGGCTGACGCACCGAAAGTGGCGTTTGTTAATCACTATGTCGAAACAGCCGGTTCCAAGAGCCTCCGCGCTACTGCGAAGGTTTTGAACATGCCAGAAAAGGCGATGATCGAATCCCTTATCCGCGACAAGGTCCTGTTTCGTCAGTCCGGGAATCTGCTGCCGTATGCCAGTCATCACCACTCAGGAAACTTCACCGTCAAAACTGGTACCGCCGAGCAGTCAGGTCACGCCTTTACGCAGACCAGGGTAACGCCACGCGGTATTCAGTGGATTGCTGAGCGCTACGCATCCGAACTGATGGCGAGTTAACCATGAGCCAATCCGTCCCATTAAACCGGATTTATCTTGATGCTCGCGGTAATCGCGTGACCGTCGTTCGGTGGGATCGGGCTGCTCAGCAGGTGATTTTTATGCGAAAGGGCTACCCGTATGAATGCATGCAGCCACTTGAGCGATTTAAAGAGAAATTTAAGCGAGTCGAAGTATGAGCATGAATCTGATGGCGCAGGCTATGAGCATCAAAGTGGGCAATCCACTGCGCAAGCTGGTGCTGATCAAGATAGCCGACAACGCTAACGACAAGGGCGAATGCTGGCCTTCCTATCAGCATGTCGCTGACCACTGCGAGTGCAGCAAAAGCGCTGTGAGGGCGCACATAGAGGCGTTGATTAAGATGGGATTAATCACCAAAGAGAACCGTTTGGGCGTGAACAACGGAAAGGGTAATACCTCGAATCTTTACTACCTGACGTTGGATACCCCTGTGTCAGCAGAAAGCATAGCCCCCTGTGCCGTAAAAAAGCATACCCCTATGCCGTCAAAAAGCACAGGGGTATGCCAGCAGGTGACACCCCCTGTGCCGTCAGAAAGCACAGCCCCTATGCCAGCAGATGACACCAGAACCAGTCACTCTCTTGAACCTGTCATTGAACCAAAAGAAAAACCCCCTATAGCCCCCCAGAGCGAACAACCTGCGGCGGACACTTCGGACATGGCTGGGGAAGTGCTGGATTTCTTGAATCTGAAAATCAACGGCAAGACGCCGAAGCGCACTAGCACGCTGCTGGAAATTACCGAACGCCTGACGGAAGGAAATACCGTGGAAGAACTGAAGCTGGTGGCAGAACACCGTGCAAGCCTGCTGCTGAGCAATCCAGCAATGGGGCACATGCTCAGTGCCAAGATGATTTTTGACCCGGTACGTTTCAGTGGATATCTGGCAGCGGCCAACACCTGGAACAGCCAGCGCAATCGAAAAGCGGCAATGGCTGAGGCTGTCGAGCAACAACGTCAGGATCCGCCCGCTGGTGATATCCCGAAAATCGATTACGAAGAGTCCTTCGACCGCTTAATCCGTGATGCGGCTATGCCTGCCAACGCTGCCGAAAAACGCGCTCAGCAGCAGGTGCGCAAGAACGGTTTTGGAAATGTTGACGAAGGAAAGGCTCGCCAGATGTGGCGTCCAATTTTAACCCGAGCATACGCAATGGCAGGAGCACAGTCATGAGAGCAATTGTGAAATCTAACGTACAGCGTGAACTGGGCATTGCGATGATCAAGGCCGGTGGTGAGTTGCTGCCATACCTGACGGGCCGCGTGTTGGTATCGACTCTGCCGGACGAAATGAAAGACTTCCCAGACGGGATTTTGCCAAAGGTAGAGCATGAGATAGCGAACGATCCGCGCCTGCAGCCTTTCTTCCAACATGAGCGCGTTATCGGCGCTGCTGGTGGTATCAACGCGATGGAAGCTTGGGCAACGCGCTTCACGGGATGCCAGTACTGCGGAGACGAGCAGCCACGTCAACTGCTAACCCGTCGTTATGGGCATGCTGCAATGCGTCTCTGCTGGGGCTGCGACAACAAGACTGACGGGCATTTGTCACCAAAGCTTGATGCAATAGCGAACGTGAACATGGCCCGCTGGGTGCTTGAGACGGCGAAATGGCGTCTTAAGTCGGAAGGCCAGCTAACTATCCCTGAGCTTGTTTTGTGGGCGTCCATTTCCGATGTTGTTGACCTGATTCCTGAGGATATTTCAGCTGACTTACTGCGATTGCCTAAGCCGGTTTTCGTCTCTGGCCCGAGAAAAGAGTCAGACCTGGAGCCAAGAGTTTCAGCAACCGAAATCCTGAAGAAAACGGCGATTAAGGTTTTCACAGTTGACCCAGAGCCGCCGAAGGCCTTCATGCTTCGTCCAAAGCTAACTCGCGTAGAAGATAGCAAATGGACTCGCTGGGTTAAGGCGCAAACGTGCTGCTGTGGCTGCGGCCGCCGTGCTGATGACCCACATCATATTATCGGGCATGGCCTCGGTGGAATGGGGACGAAGCCAAGCGACTACCTGACAATCCCTTTAGCACGCGACTGCCACCGCAAGCTCCACGACAACCCAGACGCATGGGAAGCCGAGCACGGCAGTCAGGCCGTATTGCTGGCTCAGTTCATGGAGTATTCCTACGGTGTGGGAGCATTGGGATGAAACAGGTCACCATTTCCCGAGAGCAATACAGGAATGTATGCGACGCACTGATCAATATAACCAATTTAAATGAGCAGCTTTTGCTGCTCTCAACACCCGATAAGAGATCGGAAAGCATCCGTATTCAAGCCAGTGAAATTTTGAAAGATATTGAACAGAAACTGGCGCAAGCCGTGGGAGAAAAAGCATGAGATTAGAGTCGATTCCAAAATATTTTGCACCTAAGTCGCCAACATTCAGCGATTCTCCACGCGCTACGGCATCGGACGCAATAACAGGCACTGATTTGATGGCGGCAGTAGGTATGTGCCAGGCACAGGCAGAACTCGGCATGTCAGCGTTCTTGGGCAAGATGGGTGTTAGCGATGCTGACAAGGTTAAGGCTGTGTTGCTGCTGGCGGAGCAGGGTATGGCTGAATCGGTACGAGTGGCTCCCTTAAGAAAGTTGCAAGACGGCATTAGAGCAAAGGTAATTCTGGTTATGTCTATTTTCGCTTTCCTGGACTACTCACGCAGTGCGGCAAGTGTGGCGGCATGCGATGCCTGCTGTGATGGATTCGTAGAGGAAAGGAAGTTCGTCATGAATAAATTGGCTCATGCCCATGACACTGTAGCCAGCTTTGTGCGCGGGGATCTGCCAGTCAGTATCAAGCCGGTAGAAGGCCGTGAAATGTTTGTGAAGCACACCTATTACGACATTACGAAAAAGGTCTGCAAAAAATGCAATGGGAAAAAAGTGATTTCGACGGCGTGTAGAGACTGCTCAGGGCGCTGTGAGGCTGTCGATAGAGAAGAGACAGAACGGCAGGGCGTCCCAGTAAAAAAAGCGTGTAAGCGTTGTGGCGGACGTGGTTACGAGAGAATACCGGCATCGCGTGCTTTCGATGCTGTTCAGCAGGTGACGGATGCTATTTCCTTGGCAACATGGGAGAAGACCGTTAAACCTTTCTACGACGGTTTAATCCGCATCCTGGAAAGCGAGGAGAACCACGCAGAGCAGGCATTGCAGAGAGTTACTGCATAGTGCATTGAAAAATAGTGAACTATTTTATCGTGAGCTATTTACTTTTTCCGGAAACTGGGTAATTATCTACCTAACACTAGAAATCCGTCTGATTGTTAAGGTGGATTCAAAGAACTTTCAAAGGCTGCCCTCGGGTGGCCTTTTTGCATTTCAGCCCCAGCCAACATCCGACACACACCTGGCACACCTCGTATCGCCGACTCGTTTACGGCTAAGGGCTGATCTATTGCATGGCCGTCTGCAAACTCCTACATCATCAAAGTGAAATGTGTCAAAATATTAAATTGAATGCTCAATAGAGAGTTTTTAGGTGATTAATAGGATTTTATTAGTTTTACTTGCAATTATTTCTGTGGCTGGGTGTGTGCAGAAAAGTACAGAACAACGCATTGCAGAGGCGAAGGCAAAATATGTAATAGAATCGGGTGGAAGTCATCGTGCCCCTTCTACTTCTAAAGAAGGCATTAATCCAATGGTGAGATTGGAGTGCAGCACGAAGGCCGGCACAACAATCTCAGCACTGATGAATGGAACATCGCAAACTGTGACCATAAGCGGAACAGCATTTCGCTTTATTGATAGGGTTGATGCTACCGAAGGAGGAGAAAGTTTAGTATTTGGTAGGAAGGCTAATGGAGAGACTAGCTTGATATTTATACAGATGGATACCAACCCGATACTTCTAACCATTTACAACCCGAAAATCACATTGGAATTTATGTGTAAACCTTTTCGATAGTAATAGATCACTTCAACCATTCAGGGCTGTGCTAATGCATGGCCCTTATTATTTTAAGCCTACAGCACAGCCCGATAACCGGGAGGTGGTTGAACCCTATTTTCCATAGTGATTACTCTGCGTTGTGTGACCTTTGAGACAGCGGCCACCATGTGATGCTTAGCTTCTTAATTGATAACATTCATGTGCTGTATATGGATACAGTGTCAATGATAAGGAGCCTCACATGGCAAATCTGATTATTAGCGAAAACAACGACATTACTTTGACCCCAGAGCAAGCTAAGGCTCTTACTAAGGTTGAAGTCGCAGGCCAGTTTGAAAATGCTGTACTGCTGAACAAATACCTTGGCCGCATGTCTGTGCCAATGGAGCCAGGTACTGAATTCGATGAGGTACTGAACACAGTGCCTGCATACTCGCTGGCCATCTCTGTCGAAGGGCGTTGTTTTTCTGGTGTAGGTGCTCCGACGGTATCAGCAGCTGGAGACACCTGGGAATTCAAGTATCCGTTTTACTTGCTTGAAAGTTACGCCGATCAGGTAACTACTCAACACATTCCGGTTTCGCAACCGGCATAACCAAAATAAATCAATCCCGGCTTATGTCGGGATTTTTACTTTTATCACCCGGTACCGGGACAGAACCCCGGAAGGGGGAGGTATGAAAATCATGCCGGAGAAAATCACCACATTCATTTCTTACTGCACCTCTGCAACGCTGGTGTGTGGAGGCAGCATTTTGCAATGGCTACATGACCTCGACTGGAATCAGGTTGCAGTAGTGGGTGGGTTCGTGATCGGTGCGATCACCGCCGTGATGAACTTCTATTTCAAAAGCCGCCAGACGAAGGCCTATGAGAAGGCCCTTAAAGCTGGATATGTCACACCACCGCCAGCGGAGGACTAAGGATGGCGCTCACAGCTTCGTTAAAGAAAAAACTCAGCGCAGCCTTTGCCGGTGGAGCTATGGCGATTGCCGCGGTGCTCATCCCTTCACTCGAAGGCGTGGAGTACAAGCCCTACCGCGATGTAGTTGGCGTGCTGACTGTCTGCTATGGCCATACGGGTGCCGATATTATCCCCGGCAAAACTTACACCGAAGCTGAATGCAAAGCGCTACTGGATAAAGACCTGGTGCCTTTTGCTCGTTCTGTAGAGCGGTCTGTGAAAGTGCCAGCGAGTGAATTCCAGAAAGCAGCCCTGATCAGCTTCAGCTACAACGTAGGCGTTAAAGCTTTCGAGTCCTCTACGTTGCTGAAAAAACTCAACGCCGGTGACAGTTCTGGTGCCTGTGATGAAATGCGTCGCTGGAATAAAGCGGGTGGCAAGGTCTGGAAGGGGCTGATTAATCGGCGTGAAGTCGAGCGTGAGATCTGCAACTGGAGCCAGAAATGAACCGGGTTACCGCAGTTATAGCCGCTGTGTTGCTGCTCATCTTCATAGCACTGGCATGGCTAGCGTTTTACTTCCACGGTAATGCAGTAAGGGCTGGAGAGCAGGTTAAGGAACAGAAAAACACGCTGGCGCAGCAGTCAGGACTAATCTCAACCCTGCAAGAACAAGACCGGAAGAACAGAGCCTTAGCAGCAGAACAACAGCAAAGAGAACAGCAACTGCGCCAGCAGGGGGAAACGTATCAGAGGAGATTACGCGATGCACTTAAAAGCGATAAATGTGGCAATAGTCTTATGCCTGCCGCTGTTATTGACCTCCTGCAGCAGAACGCCGCCACCGGCACCGCAACAGGTCGTACTGTTGCCCCCTGAGTCCGTATTCACGCCATGTGAGCAACCACAACTACATGGCGATACGTGGGGCGATGCGCTCAGCTACACGCTGGCGCTTCAAACATCACTGCAAATCTGCGCTGGACAAGTGGAAACAATCATGGAGTGGAGAAAAATTGCCATTAATTAAAGTTGATATTATATTTTGTTGAATGTTTTCACGGTTAATTAATGCAGACGTGGTTAATAACGTCTGCGTTTTATTATTTATGAAATGAATGTTGCCAACTTAGATGCAAGATCAGTAAGGTCAGTGCCAACCTTAATCCATTTAGTTAGGTTGGTTGCATCAAAAATCCCTTTGGCTTTTTCCTCTGTGATTTCGCCAGGGGATAATTCCTTTAGTTCATAAATTGCTGATTTTAAAGCAATTCTTTGTTCTTCACTTTCAAATTTGATTTTTTCAATTGATACAGCCTCAGAGGTGTATTTGAAAGCCTCTCCTGTGGTATCGGCGATGTCAACAAAATCAATAGTGATATCATCACCACTGATGCTTGCTCCATTTTCACAATTTCTAACGTATAGACTGCCTATTTTAAGTGTCATTTTCTTCCTTTCTTATAAAAAATAAATGGTGCCTATGTCCACCACAAATATATGTAAGTGAAACTTGTTAAGCAATGATATAAGAATCTTATTCTTCTGAGCGTGTTTAAAACGTTCAGGAAAGTCTCATGCCAACGGTAAGAAGCAACAGAACATCGATAACGACCCGCTACGGCGGGTTTTTTTATGCCTCATGTATAGGAGTGAAAATGACTGATACAGCAGAAGTGACACCAGCGCAGGCCATCCGTCTTAATCTCCTAGCTCAGGTGAATTTCGATACTGCAGCAGCACAGTTGGCAATTGATTTTGTGGAAGATAGCCCACTAAGAAACGAAATATTCCTTCAGCAGCTTGCACGAACCCGCACAGAGACGGATATCGTTGCGAAGACGATTAAGTCAATTCAAGACAGCAAAGAAGCTTTAGCACTATTCAACACCGACAATGCATAAGCATCGCAGCAGCCATTCAGTGAGTGGCTGATTCAATGTTTAGTTATAGAGCCGCCAGTGGCCTCCCGTTGCTGGCGGCTTTTTCATTCTGGAGGATTTCATGGCAAGACCGGATTGGGGGGCACTTCAGAAACAGTTCCTCGCCGACCATGCCAAAACGAACATATCCCCCAAGGACTGGTGCGAAGCGCGGGACATTAACTACGCTACGGCACGCCGGTATATCAAGAAGGCCTCTGCGCAGAGTGATGCGCAGCCTGCGCAAAATAAAGTGCGCAAGAGCGTGCGCAGTGCGCAGGTTAAAAAAAGCGCAGATGAGTTAATTGAAGATGAAACACTCACTGACCAGCAAAAGCTGTTTGTCATTGAATATCTTAAAGATAATAACGCAACTCAGGCGGCGTCACGCGCTGGGTATAGCGATGCAAGCTACGGTCGGCAGCTCATCACGCTTCCTCACGTCGAGCGCGTAATCGCGCAACAGCAAAAAGAGTCTGCGCAACGTGCGCTGATTTCTGCTGACGAAGTGCTTGAGACGATGTGGCAGTTAGCCACCTTTGACGCTAACGAAATATCGCAGCACCGTATCGGGTGCTGTCGGTACTGCTGGGGCTTCGGACACAACTACCAATGGCGTGACATGGTGGAGTTCGAAGAGGAGCGGCTAAAGGCAGTCGAGCGAAAAAAGCCAGAGCCGCAGGATCCCGGTGGGTTCGGATACAACTCTACGAAGCCCCCAAACCAAGAATGCCCTCGCTGTGATGGACTGGGCATTAGCAAGCCACATCTGCTGGATTCGAGAAAGCTGGATGCCGTAGCCAGGCTGGCTTACTCAGGAACGCGGGTAGGCAAGAATGGCATTGAGATTTTATCGATAAACCGCGAGCGGATGTTTGAGGCCGTCGCCAAGCGAATGGGGCTTGCAGATAGTCAATTTTCGCAAAAGCTCCAGGCGTTGGAGATCGAAAGGCGTCAGCTTGAAATTGATCGGCTACGCAAAGAGCTCGACAAGGACAAAGACGGCGGAATTTCACATAACATCATGCCGGTACCATCATGCGATAGCGTCGATGACTGGGAGCAAGCAGCGCAACAGCAGCAAAGAGGGGTATTAGGTGAATGAATTACAAAGCCGTATGGAAGCCTTTGCCTGGCTCGCAATCACTATCCCTAAGCTGCCCTTGTGACGAAATTTTGTATGAAGGCACTCGCGGCCCTGGTAAGACCGCCGCGCAACTTGCCCGTTTCCGTCGTAATGTTGGGGTAGGTTATGGGACTTTTTGGCGTGGCGTTATCTTCGACACAGAATATAAAAACCTTGCTGACATCATCACTCAGTCTAAGCGTATGTACCGGCTGTTTAATGATGGGGCTCGTTATTTGGCGTCTGCTTCAGAGCTGCGCTGGGTATGGCCGACTGGCGAGGAACTGCTGTTTCGATTTGGTAGTGAAGAGGATGACTACTGGGACTATCACGGACAAGAATTTCCGTTTATCGGCTTCAATGAGCTGACCAAGCAGCAGTCATCAGAGTTTTACGAAATGATGTTCTCCTGCCGCCGCTCATCGTTTAGGCCAGAGGATTACCCTCGAATTAATGGCTCATTGCTCAAGCCGATCCCGCTGGAGACATTCAGCACAACCAACCCATTCGGCATTGGTCACACCTGGGTTAAGAAGCGTTTTATTCAACCGGCACCGCGTGGAACAGTCATTCGTGAAAAGCAGCGAGTATTTAACCCGCAGACCGAATGTGAAGAGGACGTGACCCTTACAAGGGTAGCTATTCACGGTTCTTTCAAAGAAAACCCCTATCTCGATCCGCAATACATCGCAACCCTGATGAGCATCAAAGACCCGAACCGTAAAAAGGCATGGGTAGAGGGCTCTTGGGACGTAACCAGCGGTGGGCGGTTCGATCACCTATGGAATGAGGCAGTTCACGTTATCAAGCCCTTCAGGATACCGGATGGCTGGACGGTAGACCGTTCCCACGACTGGGGGGAGTCGAAACCATTTTCTAACCTTTGGTGGGCTCAGTCTGATGGCACAGAGGCAATGCTTCCTGATGGCAAAAAGTTTTGTCCTCCGGCTGGCTCATTGATTCTCATCGGTGAGTGGTATGGCTGCCCACCTGACGAACTCAACAAAGGCTTGAATATGTCATCTACCAACGTCGCGAAAGGCGTTAAGTGGATAGATCAGCGGCTGGTGGGTGAAGAGGTCGATGAACCAGCTGAGACGCAGGGAAAGGGACAGGTAAATATTATGCCGGGTATCTGCTCGGAAGTTGTCCCTGGGCCTGCCGATGGCGCTATCTACAACACTGGTGATAATGAGCTATCCATCGCGGATAAGATGGAAAATCAGGGCGTAGAGTGGATCCCTGCGAATAAAAGCCCTGGTTCCCGAACTAATGGCGCGTCTATTTTTGCCGATATGCTTGAGGCGGTGCTTGAAGGTAAAAGTTCCGAGTCAGGTATACCCGAAAACCCAGGCTTCTATGTGTTCGAATACTGCCGAGGCTGGATTAGCCGCATCCCTGTTTTAGTCCGCGATAGCAAAAATCCTGACGATGTTGATACCACCCAGGAAGATCATGACTGGGACGGTACTCGCTATCGTGTCCTGCATTCACCTGAACTAATTACTGGCATGTTGGTGCGCTCGCGCTGACGGAGGAAACCGTGAACGAAAGCCAAATGAAAACAGAACAGCGTGCCGCTAACAGTAAATATAAAGATAGAGCCGGGAACCTTTCCTTGCTTCTAAGTGGCACCAGTAACACCAAGCGCGAAAGACTTTACCAGGAGTTTGGTTATCCCGTTGAATTGTGCTTTGACGACTTCTACAGGGCATATAAGCGCAATGCTATCGCGGGTGCAGCAGTAAAACGCATGCTCGACTGCTGGGAGGACTTCCCAGAGGTTTATGAAGGCGATAAAACCAAGGATGCCACTAAGCAAACAGAATGGGACAAGCGCATAGCTAAGCTGCTCAAACGCTGCTGGAAACAGATTTGCGGGGCAGACAGGCGAAATTTGGTAGGTCGATACTCCGCTTTACTGATACAGCTTAAAGGCGCTGGCCGGTGGGAGGAGCAAGTAAATACGGGCGCTGTGAAACTACTGAAGGAAAGGGCGCTGGTTCGGTTAATTCCTGCCTGGGAAGCTCAGATAGAGCCGATAGCGTGGGAAGTCGATGAACAGAGTGAAAACTTTGGCCAGCCTACGATGTACTCGTTTATCGAATTACCAGTGCATGGGCAACGTGACGCCAAGCCAGGGCGGATAATCAACGTCCATCCCGATCGTGTGATCATCCTGGCTGAAGGAGCTGACGATGAGAATCTCGGCTCTGGGACATCGTTACTTGAGCCTGGGTTCAACAACCTATTGGACATCGAAAAAGTTAGCGGTGGTTCATCAGAGGGTTTTCTGAAGAATGCCAGTCGGCAGTTGAATTACAGCTTCAGCGAAAAAACCAATTTTTCGGCATTGGCTAAAGCACTAGGGGTGGCTGACGACAAGCTTGCTGATGCTCTTGATGAGCAAGCAAGACGTTTAAATAATAACACTGACGCGGCTAGCTTTATGCAAGCTGGTACTGCCGAGGTGCTATCTGTAACTGCTTCAGACCCTGAGCCAACGTGGAGAACAGCGCTCAGCGCATTCTGTTCTACCGTGCCGATCCCCGTAAAGGTGCTGATTGGGCAAATTACCGGGGAGCGTTCATCTACAGAAGACAATAAGGACTGGGCCCGCACCAGGATGACCAGACGAAATGGCTTTCTGGCAGACACAATCACAGAAATTGTTACTCGCCTCTGGACTATCGGCGTTATAGACCCACCTGTCTCTGATGAAATAACCGTGGAATGGTCAGATTTACTTGCGCCGAGTGAGGCTGAAAAGATCGCTAACATGGATAAAAAGGCTGATGTAGCGGTTAAGACACAGAATGCATTCGGGCGTTCGGCTGTAACAGAGAACGAGATTAGGGCAGCTGGCGAGATGCAAGCTATTCCTGGATTTGACTCAGGCGGAGATGATGGCAACAAACAAAATCGACCTGACCCTCTCACTGATGACAAAGAGACCTAAAAGTCCGGTAATCCCCCGAAATAAAGCCGACCCAACAATGTCCTATCGCGCAGTCAACAGGATGGCGAGGGATATTGAGGAGCGCTACTACCAAATTAAGCTTCGGCTGAGAGAGTTGCTTGATCGGGTGCTGAAGGGGCGCGAAACCCAAGAGAACAACCATTCGTGGTACCTGTTATTTAAAAACGATACCGACCAGCCCGCTACGCTTTACCAGGTCAATGCAGGAACGTTTATCTATGACATGAGTGCTCAGCAGTTAGCTGACCTTCTGGAGGTGATACAGACGATTCTGGATGACTACCTA
Source organism: Serratia myotis (assembly GCF_027474885.1). Taxonomy (NCBI): domain Bacteria; kingdom Pseudomonadati; phylum Pseudomonadota; class Gammaproteobacteria; order Enterobacterales; family Yersiniaceae; genus Serratia; species Serratia myotis. The sequence goes on from NZ_CP099707.1 coordinate 2,354,587, forward strand.
TTAGCGGGTAATGGACAGGATATATGGGCGCTACAGTACATAGCGGATGAGTACCAACGCGGTACGTTGAATGCTTACACCAACCTGGCTGTACAATCACCGGTCTATGCCTCGCAAACCACACTTGGAGCTCTCCTATCATCGCCCGCGTATCAGAATCAGGTTGCTGCAGCGTATGTGTCCACGTACAGCGATTGGAAGGGTATTAGCGACGCTGCACGAACCGACCTGGCTAACATAGTCGCTGACGCGATAGGGCGTGGCGTTAACCCCCGCGAAACCATGAAGGTGATTAGCAAGCGCCTTGATGTGTCCATGTCCAAGGCAAAGACGATTGCACAGACTGAGCAAGTCGGAGCTCTGCGCGAGGCTCAATGGAATGAAACAACGTGGACGCAGGATAGGCTGGGGATCCGTACCAAACTGTTGCACCTGTCGGCATTGAAGCCAACCACGCGACCTTGGCATGCATCGCGCCACGGGAAGCTGTACACGGTTGAAGAGGTTCGGGAGTGGTACGCCAAGGATGGCAACCGTTTTAACTGTTACTGCAGTCAGATCCCTGCAGTTGTGGACGACAAAGACAACGTGATTAACATTGGACTGGCAGAACGCTTAGCAAAAGAGCGGGAAGCCTGGAAACAACAAGAGGCTGCGTAAGCGGCTTTTTTATCGCCTGAAATCTACCAGAGGACTAAGCGTGAAGCTATCCAGCATCCACGTTAAATCCCTCGCCATTAACGCCTCCAACATATCAACCGAAACCATCGACGGCGAAGAACATTATGTTATTCGCGGCGTCGTGCCGATCGTTGATGACATCGTGATGAACGGAGGCCTATACCCGGCGGCGGAAATTAACAAAAGTTATAAAACGCTCGAAGGGAAGAAGATGCCTGCTGGGCACCCAATGATCGGCAATGAGTACGTTTCAGCCGATAACCCGCGAGCGGTAAATCAATTTCATATTGGCGCATGGCAAGAAAACGTCCGCAAGGACGGTGGCCGCGTCGCAATGGACATGTATATCAATAAGCGTTACGCCGGGGCCACGGAGAAGGGCAAGCGACTGATCGACCGCCTGGACGCAATGACAAACGGCGATAACGTTGAACCCATTCATGTATCCACCGGCTTGCTGCTGCAGCGAGAGCAAAACGCAGGGAAATCCAAAGGAAAGCGGCATTCATGGATAGCGCGAAATTTAGCATTTGACCATACGGCTATTTTGCTTGATGAGCCAGGAGCAGGAACCCCAAGCGAAGGTGTCGGCATTTTCGTTAATTCATCCGGTGACAAGATCGACATTGAAGAGGTCAATCTCTCCGACGCGTCAGACCTGACAAAAGAGGGGATGCTGAATAAAACAAAATTCTTTTTAAGCGGCAATTCTCAGCTTTCTTTTGATGAAATTTACCAACGTATCAGCGACACGCTTAACGGCAACAGCGATATGGAGCAGCGCCGCTGGATCGACTCCATTTATCCGTCCTACTTCATCTATGAAGACCAGGGCAAGAAATACAAACAGTCCTACCTGATCGACGAATCGCAAACAGCCCAACTGGTTGGCGAACCCATCGAAGTAGTGAAGAAAGTCGAATACGACGAAGTTAAAACCAACGGAGAACGAAACTCGATGTTTAAAGAAAAGATGATCGCCGCGCTCAATGCGAAAGGCGTTAAAACCGAGGGGCTGACCGACGATCAAGTCTTTGATGCCTACAACCAGAACCTACCTGCGCCGACTCTGCCAGCCAATAATGCTGAAGCCATTACTGCTGCGGTAAATGCGGCACTTGGCCCATTAACTGCCGAGTTGACGTCTATCAAGCAGCAGATGTCCGTAAATGCCGACAAAGATCTGAAAACCAAGCGTGAGGCTGTGAAAGCTAAATTCAAACTGGACGACGCTGCTGTTAACGATCTGCAGGGTAACGCCCTGGACAGTTTCTACGCGCAATGCCAAACCACTGAGGGCTTGAATCCAGGCTTCCAGTATCAGCCTAACGCTGAGAATGATCAGTGGAAGGATTATGACCTGAACGCAGGTATGGAACAGGAGAATAAATAATGGCGAACGTCATTTATCGCGGCCCAGTAGAACGTGAGCCGGAAACGTTGAACATTCAGGTTGCTGCTGCTCTTAACCCTGGCGTAGCGGTGAAAGTCGCTTCTGGGAAACTGGCTGTAGCAACGGATACTACTGGTCGCTGGTTCATTCTCGGCAATCGCCGCTTTATCGGCCAGGACATCAATACCGCGTATGCGGCAAATGAAACCGGTGTGGCTTATCGCGTAGAAGGTGAGCAGGAGTATTACGTGCGTCTGGCAGCAGCGGCTTACACCGTTGGACAGGAACTTACCATTGGCGCAAGCGGCATTTTTAAAGCGGCCGCCACAGGTGATCAGGTCATTGCGACTTTCGACGAAAAAGCAGGGCGCACTCTGGCGGCGGAAGGTTTCGCTGACGTGGCGATCCTTTCCACTCCGTACGCCAAGGCATAAGGAAAAAACGAATGTTAAAGTTTACCAAGCAACAGCAGGCGCTGATTATTAATGCGCGTCGCCGCTGGGATCTGATGCAGCGAAACATGGCAGTGCAGCATGGTTTTTCTGTTAACGACGCCAACGGTCAATTCATTGCATATGATGACCTGGTAGGTAATGCCTCTGTGCTGCCTAAAGACGTATGGGGTGAGTGGGATCGCTCGGCAATTACCGTGCAGCGTGATGTGCTGGCGGTATTTAACGACCTGGCGGCCACTGTTTCTCGCCCAATGGCCTTGGGTAAAATCGTACATTACTTCATGACTTTGTCCGATTCTGGCGATGTAAATATTAGCCTGGATGGTCGCGGTAAAGCGAAGGGTGATCAGCCGGTAATGGCGTATGAAGGTACACCACTGCCAATCATCGACAGTGAGCTAGTTTTCGGCTGGCGGCAAATGCTGGCAGCTCAGACCGAGGGCTACTCACTGGATAGTGACGCCATTTCGAACCATCAGCGCAAAGTAGCAGAGAAGCTGGAAGACATGGTTCTTAACGGCGACCCAGCCATTAACGTCGGCGGCTCGACTATTTACGGCCTGCGAACAGCGCCAAATCGTAGCACCGGGACGCATGCTTTAGACCTGAATGGTGCAACCGGAGCGCAGTGGGTTGAGGCGATCTCCGATCTGATTAACTTGCTCCACAATAAAAACTTCTATGCGCCAGTAACTATCTACCTGAACTACAAAGACTGGTTCTATGCCTCAGTGAACGACTATGCGGCAAACTATCCGAAGACCATTCTGTCCCGACTTATGGAAATCCCTGGTGTGGCGGCTTTGGTTCCTGGTTCAAAAGTGCCAGTCAATGAGCTGCTTGGCGTTGTTAAACGCACTGACGTGGTTCAGATCCTCAACGGTATGCCGATGACCATGCGACCAAAAGCCCGCCAAAACCCTGAAGACGATTATGTCTTCACTGTGCTGGCTGCTGCTGCTCCGCAGTTCAAGCATGACGCTAACGGCCAGGCTGGTTACGTTCAACTCACTAAAGCATAACTGATGGGGCTTTGGCCCCTCTTACTGGAGTATTTATGGCCCAGAAATGGATAGTGACTCACGACAGCCACAAGTTGGCAAAAGGTGATTTTTTTGAAGGTGACAAATTGCCACTTTGGCTGGTGGGTAAAGCAACACCAATCGCCGATCAGTCGTTTGAAGTGGCAACGCCCAATGCAGTGTTTGAAAAGCTGTCTGCCGAGCTGGAAGCAGCTAACGGTGACGTAAAAAAGCTGACTGATATCAACGCGGCATTGACCACTGAACGTGACGAGCTGGCGGACAAAAATACAGAGCTGTCTGCCGAGCTGGAAACGGCAAAAGGCCAGATCGCTGAATTGATGAAACCGGCTAAAGGTAAGTAACTATGGCGACCCCAATCACCAAGGAGCAGGTTAAAGCATTTCTGGCTGAGCTGGGGTACTCCATTCCAGACGCGGTGCTGACGCCGATTCTGTGCCGTGTAAATGGCATTGATGAGTGCTTGGACGGGGCGGGTTATGACGAATGCACCAAGGAGTTGATTAAACTCTACGCTGTGGCGTTAATGTCCGCCTCGTCCGGGGCCAGGAAGATCAAATCACAGAGTGCGCCATCGGGTGCGAGCCGCTCATTCGAATACGGCGAAGACGCGCTATCCTGGCTGCGTACCTCTCTATCACAACTCGATACCAGTGGTTGTACTGCCAGTCTGCCAATCAGTGCCGGTAACAGCGTGGGGTTCTTCTTCGTTTCGGGAGGTTGCTGATGGTTGAAAGCAAGCAAATTGCTGACCTACTGAACAAGCTTTTCACCCTGGATGCAGCAGCAGCAGAAGCGCTCGTTAATCATCGCGTTGAATGCAATGAGGCCTTTTTGGCGTCTGACATCCCATTCGTATGCTCCCGGAGCGGTAACGGTGTGATCAGCATTGGGATTGTTGGCTTTCTCAACGCGATGGCTTCGCCCTACAGTGGACGAGTGGCCGCTAATTACAGTGATGACAAGCAACTGGTGGGGTTCACTGTGGTTGGATGTAAGGAGTGTGAGCCCTATCAGTATGAGGACTATCTCTCATGAGTGCCGCTGCTAACTGGAGCTATACGGCAGTGGCTACCGTATGGAGAAAGGATGGCCCACCGGATGAATACGGAAAGCAGAAGTGGTTAGCTCCGATTTCCATCATGTGCGACTACGGCGGTGACGCTACAGCGCGGCTGGGTGACATCGGTTTGGAGTTTGTCGTCAAAAACACTCACTGGACTGAATACGCTCTAGCCGAGCAGGGCGATTACATCCTGATAGGTACATCTGCGGCGCTTGACCCGACCAAGGTCGAAGGTGCTGACGAGGTTCGCCATATCATCCGTTACGCTGACACGTTCGACCGCATAGCTGACGATTGGGCAATCATTACTGGGGTTTGATATGGCTGTGAAGGTGAAAGGTATCCGTGAGGCCCAGGCCAATCTGGATCGGCTGATCGGTGATATTCAAGGCAGGAAGGTTGTGCGGGCGATTCAGTCCGCTCTGTTGATTGGTGGCAGCCAGGCGGCCCTGTATACCCCAATCGACACATCTACTCTTCTCAATAGCCAGTACCGCGAAATATCAGTCAATGGTTCCAGGGTGACAGGAAGGGTTGGCTATTCGGCTAATTACGCCGTCTACGTGCATGACCCGAATAACCCGCAAAAATTCCGCCGCGCTACTGCTCAGAAAGAGTTTCTGACCAAAGGCTTCGAAGACACCAAAGCGCAGATCGAACGAGCCATTAAAAAGGAGATGCAGCTATGACGCCTGCTATGCATCACCGGGTGCGCGATTACTTTGTAGATGCTGGTCTCACTACAGGCTTTATCGCTCAAATGCTGCGGTGGCGGGATACAAAGGATTTGTCCGACCAATTTATTGTTTTCCGGCCAAACGGCGGTAGCCCCATACGAAATGAGCTTGGCAGTGAGTATTACATTCTGGTCGATGTAATTGGCGCGGATAAAGAGGATGAGGCAGCAGATAACGCAGTTCAGGCAATTATCAACCATATCCAGGCTAACCCCATGCCAAATGACTGCATCGGTCATATCGAGAATTTCGGCGGTATCCCATCACCAGTTTCAACAACTGAAGGGCGATTAGTCTATCGCCTGCAATTCGCTTGCCTGTATGGCGAGTAATCAATAATCAAAGAGGTAAGCAAATATGCAAGGTTGCGCAACTGACAACAGCAAGTTGTTCGGTCGAGCCGTTGTGCTTGAAGTGGCTCTTGGCTGTCCTGATGTTGAGCCAACAGAAGCTGAGTTTAAGTCTTTAGCGGCTGGCACATCTAAGGGTTTGGACTTCGCACCAAACACCACCACTTCAGATGCGGACGACACCGCCGGATGGGTAGAAACATTAACAACCAGTTCTGACGCCACGGTAAGTTTTGAAGGTGAAGTGAGAAAAAATGACAAATTAGACCAGTTTGGGTTTGGCAACCTGATGGTTTATTACTCAGAGGAAATGAAAGCCATGCGGCAACCTACAATGTGGGTGCGCATGGAGGTCGGCCCAATTGAGTTTGTCGGCTATATGGTTATCAGCAATCTGACGCCAGCAGATGGTGGCACGAATGATATCGTGACCTTCTCTGTTGAATTTAAAGTGTCAGACGCCAGTACGGTAAAAGTAACGAAGGTTGAACCTGATGTTGCTGTAACAGGAGTTACAGTCACGCCAACCAGCGGTAGCGTGGCGGCTGGGGCAACAACAACCTTTACCGTCAACGTCGTGCCAACTGATGCCACAGACAAGACGTTTACCGTTACGTCATCCGCACCAACGAAAGCAACCGCAACACTATCTGGCGGTACAGTTACTGTCACTGGTGTAGCGACCGGCACCGCTAACATTGTTGTCACCACCACAGATGGCAGCAAAACGGCGACATACGCGGCCACTGTCACCGCGTAACTATCACAAAGGGCATGCTATGTGCCCTTGATGATAATTATTCGAGGCCAATATGATCCCAATGACTGAAATCGGCGAGATGCTTATCTCAGATGCCCAACACGATTATTTCTTCCGGCCATCTTTCGCCAACATGACCCGTATCGGCTCGCCAACGGCGATTGTAGAGCGCTTCGCTGAGCTACATACCAGTGACGCACCGAGATTGCTTGAGGCTGCCATAGTGGCATATGGAGAGATTCCTGGGTGGTTACTTGCTCATATCAATGCCCCATCATTCAGTAGTGATGCCATCTATGCGGGTATGATCGTCATGCAGGCGTGCTGCAAAGAGGATATTAGTTCGCTGGTGGGGGAGTTAAGGCCAAGCAAGAGAGGGAAGAGAGCGTTTGTGTTCCGTCGCGGCAGTATGCCACCAAGCGACATTATCGTTCTTGCACAGTCCCTGATCACCCACGGCATCATCGGTAAGGCGAAAGTGCGTAAGCTACAGCGCCATGAAACAAACGCCTACGTGGCAGAGTTCAGCGCTTTCGAGTACATCAGCGCAGCTCGTAACCACTTCAGCATGCCACGAGCAGAAGCCGAGCAACTGACAATGACCGAGTTTCAGCTTTTGATAAACGCTAAGTATCCAGAACAGAAAGGCTTCACTGCCGAAGAGTATGACGCTGTGGCTGATGAGTACATGAAGAAGAAGGCACGGCGATTGGCGAAAGGGAAGTAGCCCACTTAGGTGGGATTTTTGCTTTATGGCGCGTCCTTGCGCCGATTAATTTAATTCCTTAGGGGGTGCCCCATCATCTAATGGATGGGTGTTCAATCCTTAGTTGTCTAAGAATTCTCCAGTTGTCAGATCGGAATTGGCTGCACTCAATGTGGGCGGTTTCTCTATCAAGAATTCTGCGAACTTTATTGATATGCATAGGGTACTCATGGGACGCGCCAGCATATGCGCCGAGCAGTCTATGTTCCGCCACCCGAAGCAGTGGGGTTATATCGACGATAAGCTCAACCATTCGGGCAGAGTATTTCCATAGCCAGCAGAGGTGGCAAAGTTCCTCATCAGTAAATTGCCTGGAAGGTGTTTGCAGTTCCATCTGCTTACCCAGGTATTCACCGTCCAGCACAAAGCGGTGCACGTATTCGATAGCCTGTGGGATCTGCTCGGGGGTTAAGTCCTCTATGCTCTCTACGGCGAAACGCTGGTGGATGATTGAATAGGCTTCTGGGTACATCAGGTGCTTTTTGCTAACCAGCATGTTGACCGCGTCGCGTAGTGGGGTGCGGTCGTCAACGGTTGTTGCTGGCTTACGTAAGGCTGATCCTTTCGTCCAATAGTCATGAAGAACGGTAAAGCATTCTTCCTGGTAGGCGATCAGCTTGTCGCGGATGTCGGCGCGAACCCGCTCAGGGTTGATGCTGAAAAGCCAACCATTTAACTTTTTCAAAGGAAGGAAAAGCATAGATTGTACGCCGCCTTTAGAAGGTGTTGCGATATCACAACACCCGAACTTTTCTTTTTGTTTCTTAAGCTTTACGGTCTGCCCAGCCCAGTCTATCCCGATATTCTCTACGATAGGCCTCATGGCAACATACGCCACGCCAGTTACCATTGCTGTAATGAGCGGTTGCCCATGGAACTGGACGGACGAAGTGTTAACTGCCTCAAGAATTGATATACTGTTCATGTCGGTTTCTCACAAGGTTGCTGACAAATTAGAAGCCCTGACTGTTCCCGCAGTTGGGGCTTCGCTATTTCATTGGTAGCCAATGGCTACCTTGCTTGAAAATGTAATAGCAGTTGGCTACTATGTCAACATCGTTTTTACTCAGGTGATTGCCATGAGCCGTGATCCACAAATTAATGTTCGACTACCTCAAGATTTGAAGGACGCCGTTCACGAAATGGCTGCCGATAACAAGCGTTCGGTTAACGCTGAGATTGTCGCCGTTCTGCTCGATGCAGTTCGCAGGCATAATATTTCTCCGATGGATGGCCCAGATGGCTTTCTAATGCGAGCTAAAGAGTTCGTGCTTCCAAGTGAAATTCTTGAAGAAATTGCTAACAGAGCGGCTGAAAGAGCCCTAAAGCTGGACAGAGAAAAGAAATGATAAAGCCCACTTAGCTGCGGGTTTTTTCGTTGCCACCGCCGCACCCTCTGCTACCATGTAACGACTTGTTACTTGTCTATGGGAAATGGACTAAATGAAAAAGGTAGTCATTGCTACATTGCTGAGTATTTTGATCTCTGGGTGCGGTCAAAAAGAACTTTCGCCTGAACAGGTGCAACAAATCACGAGTTTAAAAACCGAACTAACTACAACTGATAACGATATTGAAAATGCTGCCAAACAGGATGAAATGTTAAGCGGCGGGCTGATAAAGTCCCTAGTAAAAGCACGACTTGAAATCCTGAAAACCAACAAGGCTCTTATTCAACAAAGAATAAATGCGATAGAGTCTGGGGCGAAAATTGAGGTCGTCACAAGTGGCGTTAACCCAGACCCTAAACTGGCCGGTGAGTTGGCATCTGAATTAGAAAGCATTTCGCATGAGATATCTGCAGCAAAAAAAGATGCAGAACAATATAATGGTGGCCTAATCGGGTCGATAAAAATGGCAACAATCGCCACCCAGGAGCAAAGTCAGGCGATGTTACAGCAGAGATTGTTGTCGGCAAAATATGGATTATCACTACCTTCGACTAGTAACTCAGCAACTCCTGCGTCAACGTCTATATCCCAAAAATCAGTTGTCGCTCAAGATCATGGAGCAAAAGAAGCATTGCTTCCTCCAGGTTCTGGGCCGCTAGGGCTACAAATTGGGTTAACTAAAAAGAATATTGAAGATATGACCGGAGTTGAGTTAAAGATGGTGCCAGACAGTTTTAACCTTTATGCAACTGATTCTGTTCCTAAAAAAAATGCTGATTTTGAAAATTACGGTTTAGTAATATCTCCTGAAGTTGGTTTGTGTCAGATTCGTGCTATCAGCAGGGACATAAATACAGACAGTCATGGTCTTACGCTAAAGGCTAGAGTTGAAGGTATTTCAGAATCACTTACATCTGTTTATGGTAATGGAAAGGCTACTGATGTTTTGTTGCCTGGGTCTATATGGAAGGATCCGCAAGACTGGATGATGGGGTTACTTAAAGAAGAGCGATATTTTGGTTCTGAATGGAAAGGATCAAAGGAACAGCCACTAAAGAGCGATTTATTGTCGGTTGTAATTCAAGCGAGAGCCGCAAGCAGCGATGCTGGTCGGGTTTATCTTCAATACAATTTTAAAAACATTGATGCATGTTTAAAAGAAGAAGATAACCAAAAAAGCAGTTCGTTATAGAGGATTAGATAATTTAAAACCAACCCACCATATGGTGGGTTTTTTATTGCCTGGAGAAAAGTGAATGGCAGAGCAAGATGGCGGTAAGTTGGTTTATGAAGTTGATATAGATGTTGCCCCGCTTCTGAGTGGCAGCAACAAAGCCAAGGCTGAATTAGCATCATTGGGTGATGCGGCCAATGATACTGCTCCGGGATTCGAAAAGCTAAGCAAGGGGGCTAAGGGGGTAGCATCAGCACTCGCAATGCCCGAGGTAAATAAGCTCTCTACCCAGTTAGCTCAGCTTTCTGGGAAAATTGGCGCGTCGTCTGAATCTGCTGCTGTAGCTACTGATTCGCAAAACAAGTTCCACGGCGCATTAAGCACGGTTGCAAGCCAGTTGGGGGCCGGGTATGTATCTAACGTTGGCTCTGCCACCTCAGCCTTAATCAAGCATGCGAAAGAAGCAATCGCAGCTACAAATGCGCAATTAGAAAACGCGGTAGCAGCTAAAAAAGAAGCAATGGCGTTACAAGAATCAGCGTCTCAACTTGTCACGAAAGCGGCTGCAGAGAAGAAACTTGCGGAAGAGGCAACCAATACAGCGACATCGGAGTTAAAAGTAGCTGAGGCAGTCTTTGCTCGGAAAGAAGCAGATATAACCTCGCTTGAGGCGTTACTGGTGCGGCAGAAAGAGTCTTTGCGCCAATCAGAAGCAAACCTTGAAATAACCAACTCAGAGAAAGCTGTAGCCCAGGCACTGAGAGATAGGAATGCAGTTGAGACTACGCAAGCAAAAATCATTAAGCAGTCCAATCAGGCTGTAAAAGAAGTTACTGCCGCCGAGGATAGGGTTAAAGCCGCGAAACTCGCCTCAGCAACAGCCAGTGAAAAATTAACACAGTCCGTGGCTTTAGAGACTATTGCAGTAACGACTGTTGCAAAAGCTAATGATGCTGCAACCATTGCAACAGAAAGACTGACAACTGCCTCAAAGGTTCAGGCTGTGGCTGTATCAGGGGCTAGAGGTGCTCTAGCTTTACTTGGAGGCCCTTCTGGCATTTTGTTGTTGGCCGCTGCAGGTGTTTATTCTCTCTACCAGGCGATGAATGACACGTCAAAAATTGAAAAATATAAGCAAGAAATAGATGACGCAGCAAAGCGCACTGAATACCTCACCAAAGTGCAGGCTGATGCAGCTGCAGCGAAAACAAAAATACGGCTTGATATAGATCAGGAATCACTGAAGGGAGCTGAAGCAGATGTTGAAGCGATTAAAAACTCAATCAACACCATAAAATCAATTAGTGGCTCAACAAAATATATAGCTGATTTAGAGAAGAGTTTAACACTCGCCAAAGAGAGTGCATCTGAGCTAGCCGATTCAGTGCGCGTCGCAAATGATCGTATTGAGAAATTCACTCAGCAATCACGTAAAGCTGGTGACGCCACTACAGCCACAGCCATTGCCAATGAAGTTTATGACAAGTCCATGAAGGGAGTCATAGAGTCCAATGAAATATTGGAAAAGGCGATACATGGAAGTTTGGCTGCTGCTGAGGAAATGGCTGCCGAAAATAGTCTTCGCAAGGCTCTTGCTGAAACAGGGGTTTCAGCTGATGAAACCGAAAAGCAGGTTGCGAAATTAAAGGCAGCTCTTGGGCAAAAGACAGAACTTACATTTGAGCAAGAGCTTAAGTCTGTAGAGCAAAATATCGCTGCCCTACGCCTCGAAATGGTAAGGGGGAAAGAAGCCGCCATTGAATATCGGGCGACAATAGCTGCCGCGAATAAAGGCCTTGATCCTGAACAGACAAAAATGTACGTGGATGCCAAAAAGGAAGAATTTGAACTAACCAAGAAACTTTCCGACCAGAAGAAAAAAGACACTTCTGATAGGTCATCTGCAAAACGTGATGCTAATGCAGCTGAAAGCGTTACTCAGAAGCTGGCAAATCTTAAGCAGCAGGCTGCTCCTGCCGCCGAATCGACCAGCGAGCTAAGCAGGGCACAAGCCATCCTCAATGCTCAGCAATCACTTGGTAAAGGCGCAACGCAAACGCAGATCTCCCTGGCCGGTGAATATGCGGCGAAAAAGTGGGACACAGCAAACGCCATCAAGGCGCAAGCAGCGGCTGAAAAACTACTGCCTGAAACCAAAGAAAAAGCCAGTTATACGCAGGATGTGAAGGATTTAAATACTGCTCTCGCTGCGAAGAAAATCACCCAGGAGCAATACAACACTACCTCTGAACAACTCGAACAGCAGCATCAGGTTGCCTTGGCCCAAATACGTGCTGGGCAAGCAGTAACGCCAATGCAGGAGGCTCAAGGCAGTGTGGATCCTGTGCAGGCGCTCGCTAATGAGCATGCCAAAAAGCTAGCACTGATTCAGCAGTTTGAAACGCAAAAAGGGATTTTAACAGCGAACGGGTTAGCGTTAATGAATGCTGCCAATATGGAGTATGAAAAGGCACGCACCGATGCGCAGTGGGCGCTGTTTACTCAGCAGAGTATTGGTTATGAGGCTTTGGGCGCTGCTGTTGACTCGTTCGGGCAAGGGGCCAGCTCCGCACTATCCGGCATCATCACTGGCACGCAATCAGCTTCTGATGCTATGAGAGGGCTTGCTGATACCGTTCTGAGCAGTGTTATTCAGACCTTTGTTGATATGGGTATTCAGCAGGCTAGGTCAGCCATAATGGGGGCCGCTGCTCAACAGACTGCCATATCCGCCGTGACGACGGCACAGGTAGCTTCTACAGCGACGACAACGGCGACAAGCGTAGCTTCTGCGGGTACGACAATGGCCGCATGGTTACCGGCTGCGCTGGTGGCTTCTGTTGGCTCATTCGGTGCGGCGGCAATCATTGGTGGTGCTGCGCTGGTAGGTGCCTTTGCTCTATCCAAGACATTATCCGGTAAACGCAAGAATGGCGGCCCAGTGTCTGCTGGAAGCATGTATCAGGTAGGTGAAGGCGGCATGCCTGAAATCTACCAGGCCTCTAACGGTAGTCAGTACATGATCCCTGGTGATAACGGGAAGGTGGTCAGCAACAAGGACATGCAGGGTGGGGGAATGAATGTCGTGGTTAACTTCAATGACTATTCGTCAGGCTCGCATACTTATGATTACCAAGCATCACAGTCAGGCAATACGCTAACCGTTGATGCTTTCATGGCAGACATGGATAACGGTGGGCCAATGAGTCAATCAGTTGCCAGGAACCACCAAGCCCCGCGCAGGGCTACTGAATAGCAGCACACAACCTATAACCCGCTCCGGCGGGTTTTTTATTACCGGGAGAAAACCGTGGCAATACCTTATCCCGACTGGCTATCCCTTCCTCAGAAGGCCAACAAGAGCCGCACAATTGATACCGGGTTTCGTTCTGATCAACCGGCAGTGGGTGCGCCAATCTTTCAGCGGTTTACTGATGACCTCAAAACCACTTGGTCGTTGAACTGGATTTTCACGCTGCCAGAAGATCGGGCGTTTGAGCAGTGGTACCGAAGCCCGCGCTATCTCGATAACGGAAACCAGTGGTTCACCATGCTGTGCAACCTGGGTGGCTCAGGACTGCAACTGCAGGAGCTGCATTTTGTGGCTCCACCGGTGCAGACGAGCATCAACGGCAATACGACAACCTGGACGGGCAGCGTTATCACCAGAAAGGTTTATAACCCGGATGATGAGTTCTCAGATGTCATTGTTGAGCTTCCACCGAACCAGTGGGGGATCATTGATGAAGTGGTTAATCGCGACATGCCGGAGTATTAAATGCCAACGTTACGCGAATTTCAGTCTCAGCGGCCAAACCGCATCCTGTACGACACCATGACGTTCTATCACTCGACCTTCGGTTATATCCGCCTGGTGAACCGGCAGATTTACCCCAAGACGTTTGCGGGGCAGATTTACACGCCTTGCCGGATGGAAGTGTCGGAGAGCCAGCAGAGCAACACGCCGGTAATCAACGCCACAGTGAAGTTTGGCCGCCTGGCGCAGGACTTTAAGCAGCAGTTGAAATTGTGGCGCACCTATTCGCGGATAACGCCAATATCTGCCACCTACCAGCGCTTTGATTCCGCCGACATGAACACGCCACTAAAGCCGTGGACGCTCTACGTGAAGGACGTATCCATGGATGAGAGTGACGTCACGTGCTCACTGACACTACAGAACCCGCTGAATAACAACATCGCTTTCCTATACAACACAACCGACTTCCCAGGACTAGCCAATGCATAAAGCTGACTTTGTAGCCGCTATGGAGGGTAAGTCGTGGCGCGATAGAGCGTGCTCGTTTGATGCCGTGGACTGCTGGGGGCTGGTGGTCATGTATTACCGCCATGTGCTTGGTATTGAGATTCACCAAACGCCGGACTACGAAGCCGGTAGCGACTTCCTGACGTGCTTTGCCGGTGATGTTGTGTTTTGGCAACGGGCCGACAAGCCCGCCGACAGTAGCATCTTTATCGCGTATTACGGCGCTGAGCCAAAGCATGTTGGTTTGGTGGTGAATGGGCAAGCATTCCATAGCCGTGGCGAGTCTGGTCAGGTGCGTTTCGACAAGCTTCGGACGTTAGAAAAAGTATTCACCAAAGTGGAGTTTTACGACTATGCCGTTGATCGAAGTTCAGCGCGTGCCGGGGATACCGAAAGAGCGACATAACCTCTCAGCCGGCAGCATGTTTTACCCCTGGCTGAAAACAGCCAACTTGCACCACGATGTTGAGATACTGAGGAACGGAGTTAAGGTAAAACCTGATGATGAACTTAACTTTCCGCTGAATCAGGGCGATGTTATCAGCGTGTTTGACCAGCCTAAAAGCGGTATTGCAGGGACACTTCTCAACCCGTTAGAGCATTTCAACCCGATAAAATTTACCCAAAAAATCCTTTCGTCGCTCATCAGCCAGCCGAGCGCTAACGCAGCCACAAACAATTCCAAAACCTCACCGAATAATAGCCTGAAAGGACAGACCAACATTGCCCGTAACGGTGAGGCTAAGCCGGATAATTACGGCCAGGTGAGGGCGTTTCCAGACCTGATCCAGGAGTCTCTATTCGAGTACACCAATAACATCAAAAAGGTGACCGAATGGATGAACTTTGGTCTGGGCAAGTATGACGTGACGTCTGTTCGCTACTCAGAGTCGAATCTTGGTGCTCTAGCAGGTGCCTCGTACCAGATCTTCCAGCCTGGGCAAAATATACCGCTCATCAACGAGGGATTTGCGTTCGACGACATCGACGGTCAGGAATTGCCAGGGCCAAACGAGAGCGAAGACTTTCCTGCTGAAACAGCAACGACGACCACGGATATGGTTTCTGGTGAGTTTGTTGCCGGTCAGGCCAAGGTGAAGATTAAGCAAAATAGTGACTTCGACTACTTCTATGATCTGCCGAAACCGCACTCAGTGTCATTCGTGGTTAACGTCACATACAACACGGTATCTGACCCAGTAACGCGGGACATCACCGTGTTTGCTGACCTAACCAATGCTACGACTACCGATGATGGTGCACCGGTAGATCCGCAACATTTCTATGAGTTTACTTTTTCAAACCTGGGCGGCAATGACATTGGTCAGATACCAGGTGATGCGGTTATCAATACCACGGTCTTCACGCTGAACGATAACGAGCCGCTAGTTATCGGGCCTTCGTTTTCACCCGTAGAGGGAACACAGCTCTGGATTCACCTGCAAGCTCAGCTTGGCCATGGGGATTACGCCAGAACCAACGTTACTTTCTACAAAGTCGATGACGACAATAACCAGATCCCCGGCACGCTTGAGAGCTATAACGTTGGTTTAAATAACGACGATGAAAACACCGATACCAAATACGAAACTTTTAAGTTCACACCCGCGGCAGGTAGTGGCCGGTATGCTGTTTCGTTCATTCGGTCGAATAACAGCAACGATCATTCGGTACTGAAGGTTGAGGCTGTCCACATTGTCAGGACGCGCAGTAATGTCGTGTACCCGAATGACACACTCGTTACCGTCACTGTAACAGCCACCGAAAGGGCCACGAGCGCAAGGGAGCGGAAATACAACGCGCTCATCACCCGTCACGTTATCAGTTATGACCTTGCAACCCAGACTGTAGATTACACCGAGAGGCCGTCACGCTCGTTTGCAGACGCAGTGCTGCACACCTGGTTAAAAATGGGCGGACAGGCAGAGTCCAGTATCGATATTTACGAACTGTATTCCATTGCAGCTTCATTGCCGGATCCACGACTGGGGTACTTCGACTACACGTTTGACGATGAAGACATATCGCTCGGGGCCAGGGTGCAGACCATTTGCGACGCGGCCACTGTTACGGCGTTCTGGGATGACGGCGTATTGTCGTTTACAAGGGATGAACGCAAACCTTATGCAGTGACTGTGTTTAATCGCGCCAACACCAAGGCAGAGGATTACAGCCTTTCCTATGACATGACGTTGCCAGGTGGGTTTGACGGCGTCGAGGTCACTTATAAAGACCAGGTAACAAATAAACAGGCATTCATTCGATATCGGATTGTTGGTGATCGGATAGAGGAGGGCGCGGCGGTTAAGCCGAAGAAGTTCAGCATGCTGTATGTGCGGAACTCTTACCAGGCGCGTGATAGAGCCTTAAAAGAAGTTAGGCGCTTAATCTACTCCCGACAAACGATGTCGAGAAGGGCCTTGTCAGATGGGGAATGGGTAAACGTAGGGCAAATGGTGCAAGTGCCTGACATCTACGACGCCAATCAACAGGATGGGTATATCGTTGCCAGGAATGGAAACAATTTTGACACAAGCGAACGCATTGAATGGCAGGGAGACATGTTTGTCATCGTCACCGATGCAAATGGATCCCCTACCACGAGAGTCCAGGCATTTCCTCGAAACGACACGATATTTGGATTTACCGCAGAAGTACCAGCAATAACCCTCAACATCTTTGACGGCTACAACGTCCAGTCCCCCTCTCGTTACGTCATTGCTACGCAATTAGAGATGGATGCGACCAAGTGGACGATCACCGCAAAGAAACCCAATGGCGACGGGACAACCTCGTTAACCATGTCTGAATATAACGATGAAATGCATAATTACGAGGTAACTGAATAAATGGCTACCACACCAACACAAGATCCTATCCCGAGCGAAAATGTAAGGGATTTAAAATTTAATACCGGTAAAATCGACCAAATAGTTTCATCACCAGAGCTAAATTATACAGACAGATTTGGTGTGGTTAGATATACATGGGCGGGCGTCGAATACCAAACAAGAACATCTGGCGCGGCTATGGCCTTTGCTACAGAGGTGGAGTTAATTGCATTTACACCATCCACCGCTAACGTATTGGCTCAGGATACATCTACTGGGATATTTTATTATTGGAATGGAACAGTATGGAATAAGGCAGAGTATCAGCCATCTCTTGATGTAGTCTCTACATATCGTTTGGGAATATTTGAATCAGGTAAAAATCTGTACAACTACAAAACATCTGATGATGGGAAGTACATTAATGAATCTGGTGTTGTTTCAGATAATAGTGATTATTCTCTGTCCGCATATATACTTGTCAAAGAGGGTGTTGGGTATTTTTCAAACTATTCATTGAGGTTTGTATCTTTCTTTGATGAGGGTCAGTCATACGTTGGGTATGTTCAGAACCAGTTGGAATTTACCATTCCTGAAAATGTTAAATTTGTACGCATTACTGTTCCGCTTGTTTCTAAAAGCCTTGTGCAAATGGAATTGGGCGGAGGGCGTTCAACATATGAGCCCTACACTGATAATCTCAGAACGGAAAATAATGACGGTGCAATAGTCTCTTTGCGTGAAGCTATGGGGTATATAAACGGGAAAAATTTGTTTAATCCTATAACAGCAATGCAGGGTATCTTCATTAGTGCATCAGGGGTTCTCACTCAGTCCGCTACGTCGTGCGCATCTGATTACATAGAGATAGTTTCAGGTAATGATTACAGGGCAAATCAGCACTTACGCTCTATTGTTTTTTACGATAACAATAAGGCTTTTATTTCAGGCTCGCTTGATGTTACCGGCTACTTTACTGCTCCGATTAATGCATATTTCATGCGGGTAACCATCTTCCTGACACGTATAAATTATGCGCAAGTAGAAGGCGGCCGTTATGCCACTGATTTTGTACAATATGGCATCGAACCTGCGCCTGCGTTGGATGGTTCTCCTGTTTCGTATCCGAAGCAAAATATTGATACGGAAAATATTGGAGTTTTTGAACCGGGTAAAAACCTACTTAACCCCCACACGATGGTCAATGGATTCGTGGATGAGTTTGGTTTTTATAATCCAGACGGTTCAACATATAAACTATCAGAGTTCATTTCAATTGAGTCAAGTTCAGCATATGTTTCAAACAAGTCCATGCGGTTTGCTAGTTTTTATGATGCTAATAAAGCATTCATGAATACCCTGGTTAGCGTGACTTCATTCAGTTCCCCGAACAGTGCAAAATTCGTCAAGCTGTCAATTTCCATCGCAAATTCAAGTGCATTCCAACTTGAAAAAGGGTTGGCTATAACAAGTTATGAAGATTTTTATTTAAAGATAAAACCAACACTTAGCAACGGAACGCCGATAGTAATATCCTCATCTTATAATGAAGGCACCCCTGACTACTATGGTCTTGAAAGGTTACCAGAGACTCACATGAGAATGAATAAACTTACTCATGGCGAGCCAGTAAAGCTTAACGTTGCATTAATCGGCGATAGTTACACAAGATGGCAGGCAAGGTATGCGCTGAAGTTGGCACAGAAATTATGGAAGACATTCCATGGAACTGACATAAATACCAATATCCCCCCTATAGGCTATGGTTATATGTCTTTCGGATATGACTCTAGTAGTGATAACTCGGATATTGTAGGAACGCTGGTTACTCAAACTGGATTTACATGTGCCTATAACAGTGGAGCTGGCCCAGATATTTCTTCTGTATCAAGTTCTACGGCAGGGGCAACAATTTCGTGGCCCAGTGATTACAGCCTCGGGTTTACTACTACGCTGTTTTTCGAGGGTGGTTCTGGTGTTATCAGTTATCAGGCCACTGGGATGGGGTCACCAACCACGATAGATCTGTCGGCTTCCAGCGTTGGGATGCGGTGGGCAACACTAACGCTACCGACAACGGGAACAGGTACGACGACAATTACGGTCGTCTCTGGAACAGTTAAAATGTACGGTGTGAATATTATTAATACTGCCGCGTCCGGAGTAACTGTACATAAACTGGGGGGGTCTGGCTCATCATCTGCAAACTGGATTGGTGTTGACGCTACCCGCTGGCAATCAGCATTCACTCAGTTAAGCCCTGACTTCGTTGCTATTATGCTGGGTACGAATGACCAGGGCGCAGGGATGGCACCATCTACATTCAAAGCAAATATAATCACGATGATTGACAGAGTAAGAACAGCGCGGCCGACGGCTGACATCATGCTTATCGCCCCAGCAGAGAACAACAGGCCAGGCGGTAATGCAATTCCGATGTCGATGTACGCGCAGGCAATGTATGAAATCGCAAGAGACGATAGGGATATTGCATTTCTTAACTTGCAGCAATCATTTGGCGAAAAACCAAGTGACTACGCGTTTGGAAGTGCCAGACCATGGATGGTTGCAGACGGTATTCATCCGGACCCTGAAACCGGAGGTTATGCCATAGCTGCGGCTATTTCACGGGCTATTTTATTACCTCTGTAAGTCGTAACCGCTGCTGGGAGGGACCCCGGATATTCATCAAAACTATCTTTTGCTACTAATAAAAACCCCGGGCATTGGAGATGTTCTAGAAGCTTCTTATATCACTAAAAGTGATGGTGTTAATAATCATATAAATTTAAAAATATATTAATGTTATGTTGTGTGATAGATGAACGATAAGGTAAAGATCATACCCCATATCTTTGCATCGCTATACTACTGTGACTTATCGTAGCCATTAGGAGTGTAAGAAATGTCTAATATTAACGCCAATGTCGCTGTCTCAATGCCATCCTCGATTTTTACATTAGCCAGTTCATTTGCAGCTGCCGCTGACGGAAAGATTTATATCGGGAAAATTAATACTGATCCAAGCATCGCCGGGAATCAGATTCAGGTATATCTAGAAAATGTTGACGGCACTACGGTCCCTGTCCCACAGCCATTGAACATCAATGCCGGCGGCTATCCGATTTATAACGGTCAGATTGCCAGGTTTGTGACCCATGAGGGGCACAGTATGGCCGTGTACGACACCTCCGGTGTGCGACAATTCTATTATCCAAACGTCTTGCAATACGACCCGGCTCAGCTGCGAACGGAAGTCGCACAATTTATTGACGACATCAATAACCCTACTGGCGCCGCTCTGGTTGGCAATAAATATCGTGGTAATATGCAGGATGCAATGGGCTTTATAACGCCGGAAATGTTTGGCGCTATTCCTGCTGAAGTTGAAAATTCGCATGATGAAGCGGCTGACGGTAATGTGGTCGCAATTCAGGCTGCTATTAACTATGCTCGCGTGAACAGAATATCGAAAGTATTTGGCAAGGGGGTTTATTCTGTCTCAAGTCCTATTCACATAGATGATATGGCGGAAGGTTTTGAGCTTTCTCTCGGCGGTCTGATTATTAGCACAGGCTGGAAAATCCCTGCAAGTTGGAAAGAATCAGACGGCGCCGTTATTGTCGGCGAACACTCTAACGGCTCGCAGGTGGGCCTGCGAGCTATCATTGGTTATTTCTATGGCAGGGACAAGCGTGCAAGTCTGTTCCAGCTGAAAGGTATGGGTTGCGGCAGTTGTTATTTCGAAGTTGGCCGTGCGCGTGATTTCTGCGGCGTCTACGAGAACACCAAATCCAATCTGTATAACTCGGCTGATAACACTATCCGCATCGCTTATGCAGCTACCGGTTATTTTGGCGTGCGTATTCGTCGTGCTAATAACACTTACATCACTGAAGGCCACAAGTTATACGGTGGATTTATTCAGGGCTGTCTGTACGGTGCCATCCAGCTCTTTAACGGTGCGCAATACTTCTCTAGCCAAGGTATAGGGACTGACTTCAACGGCCGATTCCTATGCGAATACACGGTTGATACTCCATTCAATGCCTCAGTAGTACGGGAAAAATCGTTCAGCAATGGCGTGAACTCACGTGAATTGTTGGATTATTACGTTTACTCCGGTAATACGACCCGTGTTATTTGTATTGAGCCTGTGAATATGTCCGACACAGCCAATCCTACCGGCTTCAGCGTAGGAGACACCATTACCATCGGGGAATACTCGGCGACCGTAACGGCTGTGCGGCGTCCGGCAACAGATGGTTTTTTCCCTGACGTTATTCATGGGTTTACCGGCAGTCCATTCGGTAAGTGCGACATTCAGTTGTCATATTGCGGGGGGATCGTTGGTGGGTTGTTTAACACTTCAACGTTGCGTTGGTACAACTCTGCAACTGCGTACACTACCATTATTAATGGGTTACGGATCCGCAGTACCGGAAGTTCCACTGTTTTAGAGGATGTGTACCTCGGCAGTATTCTTGAATCTACACAGGGTCGAGTTATCCTGACCAAAGATTTGGATGTCGGTGCAAACCGTCTTAGAGTGGCAGGGAATAATGTTACGCTAAATAATGCCACTGTCACAAACGTGCGTACTTTTACGTACAAAAATGACGAAGAAGGAGCTAGCGGTGGCCTTAACGTTCGTAATTTGTATCGGGTTACCGTCAAGTCTCCATCAGCTTCAGTATCTGCCAGCGGCCAGGCGCTGGTGTACGTGAGTACAACCGATATTGAGATAGTGGGTAACACCATTACACCGGTAACTCTTAGCGTATCAGGTTTTACGTTACGCGCCGTTCAATCCTCTCAGCCAAGTATTTTTGTGGTGTTCCAGTTCGAGCGGATTTAACTCGCTGAACTCTATGCCGGGATGGACCCCGGCTATTTAACTTGGGAATTTAGATGCTGCCCATTGTGTCACTGCGGGGATGGTCATGGAGTAATGGTAGCTGATACACTGAGTGCTCAGTTATGGCGTAACAACATAGTACATTTTAAATTGTGTACATATGAGTGTACATATCTGGCAGGGTAAAGCTGGATAGCGTCGATAACCTCATGTAGTTAAACATTATTGTATTTCTTCATGTGATCTGTCGTGTGGGTCACCACTGTAGATAAGGAATTATTAATGCCTGTTATTACTCTTCCTGATGGAAGTCAGCGTCATTTCGAAAACCCTGTTTCCCCCCTCGATGTTGCCCTTGATATCGGCCCTGGTCTGGCGAAAGCCTGTATTGCCGGCCGTGTGAACGGCGAATTGGTTGATGCCGGCGATCTGATCGAATCAGATGCGCAATTGGCGATCATCACCATCAAGGACGCCGAAGGCCTGGAAATCATGCGCCACTCTTGTGCGCACCTGTTGGGCCATGCGATCAAACAACTGTGGCCAGACACCAAAATGGCCATCGGCCCAGTGATCGACAACGGTTTCTACTATGACGTTGATATTGACCGTACCCTGACGCAGGAAGACCTGGATCTGCTGGAAAAGCGGATGCACGAGTTGGCCGACAAAGATTACGATGTCATCAAGAAAAAGGTGAGCTGGCAAGAAGCTCGCGATACCTTTGCTGCGCGTGGTGAAAACTACAAAGTGGCGATTCTGGATGAAAACATCAGCCATGACGACCGTCCTGGCCTGTATCACCATGAAGAATATGTCGACATGTGCCGCGGTCCGCACGTACCGAACATGCGTTTCTGTCATCACTTCAAGCTGCAGAAAACGTCGGGCGCTTACTGGCGCGGCGACAGCAAGAACAAAATGCTGCAGCGTATCTACGGTACTGCCTGGGCAGACAAGAAACAGCTGAATGCCTACCTGCAGCGTCTGGAAGAGGCCGCCAAGCGCGACCACCGCAAGATCGGCAAGCAGCTCGACCTGTACCATATGCAGGAAGAAGCGCCGGGCATGGTGTTCTGGCACAACGACGGCTGGACTATTTTCCGCGAGCTGGAAGCCTTTGTGCGCATGAAGCTCAAAGAGTACCAGTATCAGGAAGTGAAAGGGCCATTTATGATGGACCGTGTGCTGTGGGAAAAAACCGGCCACTGGGAAAACTATAAAGACGCCATGTTCACTACCTCGTCGGAAAACCGCGAGTATTGCATCAAGCCAATGAACTGCCCGGGTCACGTGCAGATCTTCAACCAGGGCCTGAAGTCTTACCGCGATTTACCGCTGCGTATGGGTGAGTTCGGCAGTTGCCACCGTAACGAGCCTTCGGGTTCTCTGCATGGCCTGATGCGCGTGCGTGGTTTCACTCAGGATGACGCCCATATCTTCTGTACTGAAGAGCAGGTGCGTGCTGAAGTGAACGAATGCATCAGAATGGTCTATGATGTGTACGGCACCTTTGGCTTCGACAAGATTGCGGTGAAACTGTCCACCCGTCCTGAGAAGCGCATTGGTACTGACGATATGTGGACTCGTGCGGAAGAGGATCTGGCTGCGGCGCTGACTGAAAACGGGATTCCGTTTGAATATCAGCCGGGTGAGGGTGCCTTCTACGGACCAAAAATTGAATTTACTCTGCATGATTGTTTGGATCGTGCATGGCAATGTGGTACCGTGCAGCTCGATTTCTTCTTACCGGGCCGTTTAGGCGCATCGTATGTTGGCGAAAACAACGATCGCGTGGTCCCTGTAATGATTCACCGTGCTATTTTGGGCTCCATGGAGCGTTTCATCGGTATCCTTACCGAAGAATACGCAGGGTTCTACCCAACCTGGATTGCTCCGGTACAGGTGGTGGTGATGAATATCACCGACAGCCAGTCTGATTATGTCCAACAATTGACCAAAAAATTGCAGGACGCAGGTATTCGCGTTAAAGCGGACTTGAGAAATGAGAAGATTGGCTTTAAAATTCGCGAACATACTTTACGACGGGTTCCATACATGTTGGTGTGCGGTGATAAAGAGGTCGAATCAGGCAAAGTTGCCGTTCGTACCCGCCGTGGCAAAGACCTGGGAAGCCTGGACGTAAACGAAGTCGTAGACAAGCTGCTAAAAGAGATTCGCAGCCGTAGTCTTCATCAACTGGAGGAATAAAGTATTAAAGGCGGAAAACGAGTTCAACCGGCGCGTCCTAATCGCATTAACAGAGAAATTCGCGCGCAAGAAGTTCGCCTAACCGGCGTCGATGGCGAGCAGATTGGTATTGTCAGTCTGAATGAAGCTCTTGAAAAAGCTGAGGAAGCGGGCGTTGATTTAGTAGAAATCAGCCCAAATGCCGAACCGCCAGTTTGTCGAATCATGGATTACGGCAAATTCCTCTACGAGAAGAGCAAGTCGACAAAAGAACAGAAGAAGAAGCAAAAAGTTATTCAGGTCAAGGAAATCAAATTCCGTCCTGGTACCGATGATGGCGACTATCAGGTCAAACTACGCAACCTGATTCGCTTTCTGGAAGATGGCGATAAAGCCAAAATCACCCTGCGTTTCCGTGGGCGTGAGATGGCGCACCAACAGATCGGTATGGAAGTGCTTAACCGCGTCCGTAAAGACCTGTGTGAAGATTCTGATCTGGCCATTGTCGAATCCTTCCCTACGAGGATCGAAGGCCGTCAGATGATCATGGTGCTCGCACCGAAGAAGAGGCAGTAAGGCTTCCAAGTAATAGAACCCACGCAGCGCTTGCGTTGTGTGGGCTTTATTCGCCTCACTGATTCGTTGTTTAACAATGCGAAGTGGATTTAATTAAAATGCCAAAGATTAAAACTGTACGTGGTGCAGCCAAGCGCTTCAAAAAAACCGGCAGCGGTGGTTTTAAGCGCAAGCATGCTAACCTGCGTCATATTCTGACCAAAAAAGCAACCAAGCGTAAACGTCACCTGCGTCCGAAAGGCATGGTGTCACAAAACGATCTTGGCCTGGTTATTGCGTGCCTTCCGTACGCATAAGCCATTTTTTTTGAATCTAGAATAAGACTTTAGGAGAGAGCATATGGCTCGCGTAAAACGTGGTGTAATTGCACGCGCACGTCACAAGAAAATTTTAAAACAAGCGAAAGGTTACTACGGTGCCCGTTCGCGCGTTTATCGTGTTGCCTTCCAGGCAGTAATCAAAGCAGGTCAGTATGCTTACCGTGACCGTCGTCAACGTAAGCGTCAGTTCCGTCAGCTGTGGATTGCACGTATCAACGCAGCTGCTCGTGTGAACGGCCTGTCTTACAGCAAATTCATTAACGGCTTGAAAAAAGCTTCTATTGAAATTGACCGTAAGATCCTGGCTGACATCGCAGTCTTCGACAAAGTGGCCTTTGGCGCACTGGTCGAGAAAGCGAAAGCAGCACTGGCGTAAGTCAGTTATTAAAGAGGGAGCTTGCTCCCTCTTTAATCTTTGTTTTCAGCTACGAATATTGACTTTTATTGACCGCCGCCGTATCACTGGTGGACAATCATCGACAAGGTAACGCAATCATGAACGCTGCTATTTTTCGTTTCTTTTTTTACTTTAGCGCCTGAACTCAGGAGGCTTTGCGCGTAAGAAAAGAAACGAAAAGTAGCGCCTAAGCCTCCCCTGTGGAGGCTTTTTTGTTTTTGGCCATCTCCAGTCATTGCCGGGCTATAACTTAAAATGCTTTGGAGATGCGCTGAAGGCGTGTTCGAATAATAGATAACAATTACTTAGAGCCATATCGGCCAGAGGAAGAGGAAAGCAATGCCACATCTCGCAGAGCTGGTTGCCAATGCCAAGGCAGCCGTAGAAGATGCCCAGGATGTTGCCGCGTTAGATTTGGTACGCGTCGAATATTTAGGCAAGAAAGGCCATTTTACCTTGCAGATGCAATCGCTGCGTGAAGTGCCGGCGGAAGATCGCCCGGCAGCCGGAGCGGTGATCAACCAGGCAAAACAGGCGGTGCAGGATGCGCTGAACGCGCGTAAGAACACGCTGGAGTCTGCCGCGCTGAATGAGCGTCTGGCCGCGGAAACCATCGACGTTTCCCTGCCGGGCCGTCGTATGGAAAACGGTGGGCTGCATCCGGTGACCCGCACCATCGACCGTATCGAAGCCTTCTTCGGCGAACTGGGTTTCTCCGTAGAGACCGGGCCTGAGATTGAAGACGACTATCATAACTTCGATGCGCTGAATATTCCGGGCCACCACCCGGCGCGCGCCGATCACGATACCTTCTGGTTCGACGCCACGCGTTTGCTGCGCACCCAGACTTCTGGCGTGCAGATCCGCACCATGAAGAACCAGCAGCCGCCAATCCGTATTATTGCGCCTGGCCGCGTTTACCGTAACGACTACGATCAGACGCACACCCCAATGTTCCATCAGATGGAAGGCCTGATTGTCGACAAAGACATCAGCTTCACCAACCTGAAGGGCACGTTGCATGATTTCCTGAATAACTTCTTTGAAGAAGATTTGCAGGTTCGTTTCCGTCCTTCTTACTTCCCGTTTACCGAACCTTCCGCTGAAGTGGATGTGATGGGCAAAAACGGCAAGTGGCTGGAAGTGCTGGGCTGCGGCATGGTTCACCCGAACGTGCTGCGCAATGTGGGTATCGATCCGGAAATTTACTCCGGCTTCGCTTTCGGTATGGGTATGGAGCGTCTGACGATGCTGCGTTACGGCGTCACCGACCTGCGTGCATTCTTCGAAAACGATCTGCGTTTCCTCAAACAGTTTAAGTAAGGCGGGAATATCACATGAAATTCAGTGAACTCTGGTTGCGCGAGTGGGTAAACCCGGCCATCAGCAGCGAAGCATTATCCGATCAAATCACCATGGCCGGCCTGGAAGTGGACGGGGTGGAACCGGTAGCCGGTGCTTTTAACGGCGTAGTTGTGGGCCATGTTGTTGAGTGCGGCCAGCACCCGAATGCCGACAAACTGCGTGTGACCAAGATCAACGTGGGCGGCGATCGCCTGCTGGATATCGTCTGTGGCGCACCAAACTGCCGCACCGGTCTGAAGGTAGCCGTTGCTACCGTCGGCGCAGTGCTGCCAGGCGATTTCAAAATCAAAGCGGCGAAACTGCGCGGTGAGCCTTCAGAAGGGATGCTTTGCTCGTTCTCCGAGCTGGGTATTTCTGATGATCACGACGGTATCATTGAGCTGCCGGAAGACGCGCCGATTGGCACCGATATCCGTGAATATCTGAAGCTGGATGACAACGCGATCGAAATCAGCGTAACGCCGAACCGTGCCGACTGCCTGGGTATTATCGGCGTGGCGCGCGATGTTGGGGTATTGAATCAGGTTGCTCTGACCGAGCCGGACATGAGCCCGGTGGCGGCCACCATTAATGATACGCTGCCGATCCGCGTCGATGCGCCTCAGGCGTGCCCGCGTTACCTTGGTCGCGTAGTGAAAGGCATCGACGTCAAGGCGGCCAGCCCGCTGTGGATGCGTGAGAAGCTGCGTCGTTGCGGTATCCGTTCTATTGATGCGGTAGTGGATGTTACCAACTACGTGTTGCTGGAACTGGGCCAGCCGATGCATGCCTTCGACCTGAACCGTATCGAAGGCGGTATCGTGGTGCGTATGGCGAGCGAAGGTGAAACCCTGACGCTGCTGGACGGCAACGAAGCCAAATTGAATGCTGATACTTTAGTGATTGCCGATCACCAGAAAGCTTTGGCGATGGGCGGTATCTTCGGTGGCGAACACTCCGGTGTGAATGAATCCACCCAGGACGTGCTGCTGGAATGTGCTTTCTTCAGCCCGCTGGCGATTACCGGCCGTGCACGCCGTCAAGGTCTGCATACGGATGCTTCCCACCGTTACGAGCGCGGTGTTGATCCTGCGCTGCAGTATAAAGCCATGGAGCGTGCGACTCGCCTGTTGATTGATATCTGTGGCGGTCAGGCCGGCCCGGTTATCGATGTGACCGCCGAAAGTGAGTTGCCAAAGCGTGCCACTATTACTTTGCGTCGTGAAAAGCTGGATCGCCTGATTGGCCACGTGGTGCCAAGCGAGCAGGTCAGCGACATTCTGCGTCGTCTGGGCTGCCAGGTCACCGAGCAGGGCGATAACTGGCTGGCGGTTGCGCCGAGCTGGCGTTTCGATATGGAAATCGAAGAAGATCTGGTGGAAGAAGTGGCGCGTGTTTACGGCTACAACAACATTCCTGACGTGCCGGTCCGTGCGGATCTGATCATGACCAAGCATCGCGAAGCGGATCTGACGCTGAAGCGTGTGAAAACCATGCTGGTCGATCACGGTTACCAGGAAGCCATCACCTACAGTTTCGTTGATCCTAAGGTACAGGCCTTGCTGCACCCGGGTGAAGAAGTGCTGATCCTGCCAAGCCCAATCTCGGTAGAGATGTCTGCGATGCGTCTGTCACTGTGGACCGGCTTGTTGTCCGCCGTGGTTTATAACCAGAATCGTCAGCAGACTCGTCTGCGCCTGTTTGAAAGCGGCCTGCGCTTTGTCCCTGATACTGCGGCAAATCTGGGTATCCGTCAGGACGTCATGCTGGCAGGGGTGATTGCGGGCCATACGCATGAAGAACATTGGGATCTGGCGCGTAAGCCAGTCGACTTCTATGATTTAAAAGGGGATCTGGAGTCTGTCCTGGAACTGACCGGTAAATTATCCGAAATTCAGTTCAAGGCAGAGGCTAATCCGGCCTTGCACCCAGGGCAAAGTGCAGCCATTTATTTCCAGGGCCAACGTGTCGGTTTCATCGGTGTGGTTCATCCGGAACTTGAGCGTAAACTGGATCTTAACGGCCGCACAGTGGTGTTCGAACTGGAGTGGGACAAGGTCGCAAGCCGCGCCGTGCCTCAGGCGCGGGAGATTTCTCGCTTCCCGGCAAACCGTCGCGATATCGCTGTTGTGGTGGCTGAAAACGTCCCCGCAGAAGATATTTTGGCAGAGTGTAAGAAAGTTGGCGCAAATCAGGTAGTTGGCGTAAACTTGTTTGATGTGTACCGTGGCAAGGGCGTGGCAGAGGGTTATAAGAGCCTGGCTATCAGTCTGGTATTGCAGGATACCGCTCGTACACTGGAAGAAGAGGAGATAGCCGTTACCGTTGCAAAATGTGTAGAGGCTCTAAAACAGCGATTCCAAGCATCCTTGAGGGATTGAACCTATGGCGCTTACTAAAGCTGAAATGTCAGAACACCTGTTTGAAAAGCTTGGGCTTAGCAAACGGGATGCCAAAGACCTGGTAGAACTGTTTTTCGAAGAGGTTCGTCGTGCTCTTGAAAACGGTGAGCAGGTTAAACTGTCAGGTTTTGGCAATTTTGATTTGCGTGACAAGAACCAACGTCCGGGGCGTAACCCGAAGACCGGCGAGGACATTCCGATTACGGCGCGCCGCGTGGTCACTTTCCGTCCAGGGCAAAAGCTGAAAAGTCGGGTAGAGAACGCAAGCCCGAAAGAGTAAGTTGCAT
Organism: Serratia myotis; assembly: GCF_027474885.1. Classification (NCBI taxonomy): domain Bacteria; kingdom Pseudomonadati; phylum Pseudomonadota; class Gammaproteobacteria; order Enterobacterales; family Yersiniaceae; genus Serratia; species Serratia myotis. The sequence goes on from NZ_CP099707.1 coordinate 2,383,875, forward strand.
GAAACCAAAAAAGGCCGCTTTTGCGGCCTTTTTCTTTTTAACGTTAGAGGTAAATTTCGGTTTATTCTTAAACGGCGGAAGAATAGATAATTCACTCAATAATATTGATGCCTGTAATGCACATTAAAATAATCTATTTCTTACGGATTATTCTTATGGCTATTTATTTTCTGACGGCGATAGAAATAAAACAGAGGCCGAGGCCCCTGTTGACTAATAATGATTGTAGTAGTGGCCCGGTCCGCCACCGCCACGGTGACCACCACCGTGAGGCCCGAAGCAGCAGGCGCTGAGCGCCACGGACAGTAGGGTGACGGTCAAAAAAAGTCCAATGCGTTTAATCATAATAGTATCTCTCTGATGGGTTGCAGATTAATTATAAAGACCAACAAGGCTTGCGGTATGTCAGCGATTCGTTAACGGTTGTTAGCGGCTATTTTATTCAAGCAATAAAAATAGAATGTATGGAATGTGTAAGAGAGATGAAAACGATCTGAAAATAGGCATTAGTGAGATAGGCGCAAAATAAACACACTGATATAACCCCCCTCAGCGAGAAAATAAAGTAGGAGCGAAAAATGAAAAAGATCCTGTTGCTGGTGTGTTTACCGCTGCTGCTGCCAGTAGCGGCGCAGGCGGATGTCTCGATTGATATCAACGTGCCGGGTGTTGCGGTGCATCTGGGGGATCAGGACCGACGGGGTTATTATTGGGATGGCTATGACTGGCGTCCGCCGCAGTGGTGGCATGAGCACCAGGGGCGCGGCAAGGGTGAACGCAATAATCGTGGCATGTACTGGGATGGTGGCCGTTGGCAATCTTCGCCACCGCGGGGTAACGAACACGGTGGCCCGGATCGCGGCGGCAACCCTTTCCACGGTGAGCGCGATAATCGTAACGACGGCAACCATCATGACAACGGCGGCCGCGACAATGGACGTGACCATGACAAGGGGCGCGGCAATGACAATGGTCAGGGTAAACCCTATCCGCAAAAGGGTAATGACCAGCGTCGATAATTGATTCAACGGCGGCTGGTTTTGCCATCACTTACGGGTGACTGGCAAGATCAGCTGCTGTTTTCCCGCGATTCTCCTGATGCAATGCTTTCCCTTCGGGCGTTAACCCCCTAATATTCGACCCAGACGTCAATATTCGGCCGCTGATCACGGCCCGCAGGGGATCTCCACGCCTATGCCAGCCAGCCAGACCTTTACCTTATTGCTGCACAAACAACGCCATCGCGATAAACGGCATCTGCTGTTGTTAACGCTGGGCGTTGCCGTGGCATTTGTTTTCAGCCTCAGCGCGGGCGACATTTGGCTTTGGCCATCACAGTGGTCGAGTGAAGCGGCGCAGCTGTTTGTCTGGCAATTACGCCTGCCACGTGCGCTGGCGGTAATGTTGGTGGGGGCCAGCCTGGCGGTGGCCGGGGCAGTGATGCAGGCATTGTTTGAAAATCCGTTGGCCGAACCGGGCTTGCTGGGTGTGGCAAACGGGGCCGGGGTGGCGTTGGTGCTCACGGTACTGCTGGGCAACGGCCTGCTGCCGGTGGCGCTGATGAGCCTGAGCGCCATTGCGGGCGCATTGCTCATGACCTTCTTGCTGCTGAGTTTTGCCCGCCGTAAGCGCCTGACCAATGCACGTCTACTGTTGGTAGGGGTTGCCTTGGGCATCGTGTGCAGCGCGGTAATGACCTGGGCGGTGTACTTCAGTTCCAGCCTGGATCTGCGCCAACTGATGTACTGGATGATGGGCGGTTTTGGCGGGGTTGACTGGCGGCAAAAATGGCTGGTACTGGCGCTGTTACCGGTATTGCTGTGGCTGTGTTGTCAGGGCAAGGCGCTAAACTTTATGGCATTGGGCGAGGTACAGGCGCGTCAGCTTGGGCTTTCACTGCATCTGTGGCGTAATCTCCTGGTGCTGGCGATCGGCTGGCTGGTGGGGGTGAGTGTGGCCCTGGCGGGGGTGATCGGCTTTGTCGGGCTGGTGATTCCGCATATGCTGCGCCTCAGTGGCCTGACGAATCAGCGTTATTTATTGCCCGGCTGTGCACTGGCCGGTGCCGGTGTGTTGCTGGCGGCCGATGTGGTGGCGCGTATTACACTATTGTCGGCTGAATTACCCATTGGGGTGGTCACCGCCACGCTGGGGGCACCGCTATTTATCTGGTTACTGACCCGGGTAAAAAGCGTAAGGTAGTTTCTCTGTTCACCTGCAAGTAAAACAAGAGGATAAGCTCCATGACTCAAGCGATTTATGACATTCCGCTGGACACTATCGAGAACCAATCCACCACGCTGGGCAAATATAAAGGCAGCGTGTTGCTGGTGGTGAATGTGGCTTCGGAGTGCGGTCTGACCAAGCAATATGAAGGGCTGGAAGCCTTATACGAAACCTACCGTGGGCAAGGGTTTGAAGTGCTGGGCTTTCCGTCCAACGAATTCCTCGGGCAGGAGCCGGGCAGCAACGAGGAGATCCTGGCATTTTGCCGCGGTACCTTTGGCGTTGAATTCCCGATGTTTGCCAAGCTTGAAGTGAACAGCGAGAACCGCCATCCGTTATATCAGGCGTTGATTGCCGCCGAGCCGCAAGCCGTGGCCCCGCAGGGCAGTGAGTTCCTGACGCGCATGAGCAGCAAGGGCCGGGCACCGAAGCAAACCGGCGACATTCTGTGGAACTTTGAAAAGTTCCTGATCGGCCGTGATGGCAAGGTGATCCAACGTTTCTCTCCGGACACCACGCCGGAAGATCCTGCACTGGTGGCCGCCGTCAAACAGGCGTTGGCCGAATAATAAACAAGGAGCGGTGATCCATAATGCTGCAACTCAGTCAGGTTGGGGTAGAAGGGCGTCTGGCCCCATTTTCAGCACAGGTCGATGCTGGGTTGCAGTTTCACCTTATTGGTCCGAACGGTGCCGGTAAAAGTACACTGTTGGCGCGGCTGGCGGGCATATTGCCCGGTACGGGAGAGATCCTGCTGGCCGGGCAGCCGTTGGGGGGTTACCAGGGCAATGAACTGGCGCTGCGCCGTGCCTATCTCTGCCAGCAACAGCCGCCGGTGGCGCTGATGCCGGTTTTCCAGTATCTGGAGCTGCACCGGCCTGCAGGGGCCACTGAGCAGGCGCTGGAGAGCACCATTGTGTATTTGTGCCAGCGCTTGAAACTGACGGACAAGCTGTCGCGTATGTTGACGCAGTTGTCCGGCGGTGAATGGCAACGGGTACGGCTGGCGGCGGTATTGCTGCAGGTTTGGCCGACGGTCAACCCCCATAGCCAACTGTTGCTGCTGGATGAACCGACCAATAGCCTGGATGTGGCGCAGAAGGTGGCGCTGGATCGGCTGTTGCGAGAGTTTTGTCAGAGTGGACGTAGCGCATTGGTTTGCGCGCACGACCTTAACCATACCTTACAGCAGGCCGATCGGGTTTGGTTACTGCATGCCGGGCGGCTGGTTGCGCAGGGAACCACCAGGGAAGTGATGGAGCCGGTACTGCTTTCACAGATTTATGACGTGGATTTTCACCTGCAGGCGGTGGGCGACCAACGCTGGATTATGACCAAAACGGCATGATGGGTTAGTGCATTGAAAATGCACTATAAACGAAAATTAAACGGACCTGATATAAATAGCCGGGTAAGCACCGGCTTTATTTCCCACCTTTCCTCAAAACCCTCCTATCAATCTTGAAAACCGTCGCTGACGTGCTACGCTAATTTAGTTCAAACATAATAAGTAAATAATTACATATAGCTATAACTAATTGATTCTATAATCAATTTAATTTAATGATGATGGCCCCCGCAGATCAGGCAGTTAGCTGATAATTAATCACACCTTAAGGTTTAGTTAAGCTTGCGGCCGTACATTGGCAGTTAATCCACCAGGAACGATTCTCTCTGGCGTTTAATATTCGTTAAATAAAAGAGATCTACAGTGTCATTAAAGAAATTTGATACGTTTGGGGTTAACTATGGATCAATTTTTACCTTTCTCACGCCCGGCGATTGGCGATGAAGAAATCGCGGCGGTAGAAAAGGTATTGCGCTCAGGTTGGATCACCACCGGGCCGCAAAATCAGCAGTTGGAAAGTGAGTTCTGCGCCACCTTCGGTTGTAAACACGCCATTGCCGTCTGTTCCGCTACTGCGGGTATGCATATTACCCTGATGGCACTGAACATTGGCCCGGGTGACGAAGTGATCACCCCTTCACAAACCTGGGTTTCTACCCTCAACATGATCGAATTGCTTGGCGCAACGCCGGTGATGATTGACGTTGACCGTGATACGTTGATGGTCAGCGCCAGCGATGTTGAAGCCGCTATCACTGCCAAAACCAAAGCCATTGTCCCGGTGCATTATGCCGGCGCGCCACTGCAGATGGATGCATTGCGTGAAGTGGCTACACGCCACAACCTTCCCCTGATTGAAGATGCTGCTCATGCGGTAGGCTCCCGTTACAACGGTGAGTGGGTGGGCGCGCGCGGCACGGCAATTTTCTCATTCCACGCGATTAAAAACCTGACCTGTGCCGAAGGCGGCCTGATTGCTACCGACGACGACGAACTGGCCGATCGCCTGCGTTGTCTGAAGTTCCACGGCCTGGCCGTTGATGCCTTTGACCGCCAGCAACTGGGGCGTAAGCCGCAGGCCGAAGTGGTGGAGCCAGGCTACAAATACAATCTCTCCGATATCCATGCGGCCATCGCCGTGGTGCAACTGGGCCGTCTGCCGCAGCTTAACGCTCGCCGCAAGGTGCTGGCTGAGCGTTACCTCCGCGCTCTGGAAGGGTCACCTTTCCTGCCGCTGGGGCTGCCTGATTACCCGCATGACCATGCCTGGCATCTGTTTATGGTACGCGTCGACGCCGAACGCTGTGGCATCGATCGTGACCAACTGATGGAGCGCCTGAAAGAAGTGGGCATCGGTACCGGCCTGCATTTCCGCGCCGCCCATACCCAGAAATATTACCGTGAGCGCTATCCGCAGTTGTCCTTGCCCAATACCGAATGGAACTCGGCGCGCCTGTGCACCTTGCCGCTGTTCCCTGATATGACCGACGCCGATGTTGATCGCGTGGTTAAAGCCTTGTCTTCTGTTGTGGAGTCGCTACGTGTCTCGCGTTGAACCGATAAAAAAAGTTTCGGTGGTGATCCCGGTATACAACGAGCAGGAAAGTTTGCCTGCCTTGCTTGAACGTACCACCGCCGCCTGTAAAAAACTGACCCAAGCTTATGAAATTATCCTGGTCGATGACGGCAGCAGCGACAATTCTGCCGATATGCTGACCGCCGCCGCCGAACAGCCGGGTAGCTGTGTGATTGCCGTGTTGCTGAACCGCAATTATGGCCAGCACTCGGCAATCATGGCGGGCTTCAATCAGGTGAGCGGCGATCTGGTGATTACGCTGGATGCCGATTTACAAAACCCGCCGGAAGAGATCCCGCGTCTGGTCCAGGTGGCGGAAGAGGGTTATGACGTGGTGGGTACCGTGCGTGCCAATCGTCAGGACTCCTGGTTCCGTAAAAGCGCCTCGCGCATCATTAATATGATGATCCAACGCGCCACCGGTAAATCGATGGGGGATTACGGCTGCATGTTGCGCGCCTATCGTCGTCACATTATTGAGGCGATGCTGAACTGTCACGAACGCAGCACCTTTATTCCGATCCTGGCGAATACCTTCGCCCGCCGCACCACTGAAATTGACGTGCTGCACGCCGAACGTGAGTTTGGTGATTCCAAATATAGCCTGATGAAGCTGATTAATCTGATGTATGACCTGATCACCTGCCTGACCACGACGCCGTTGCGTTTGCTCAGCGTGGTGGGCAGCGTGGTGGCGCTTTCCGGCTTTGTGCTGGCGGTGCTGTTGATCGCCCTGCGTTTGATTATGGGGCCTGAATGGTCGGGCGGCGGGGTATTCACCCTGTTTGCCGTGTTATTTACTTTTATCGGTGCTCAGTTTGTCGGCATGGGCCTGTTGGGAGAGTACATCGGTCGCATCTACACCGACGTGCGTGCTCGTCCCCGTTATTTTGTTCAGAAAGTGGTCGGTGAACAACCGAATCACAATACTCAGGAAGAAGAATAATGAAAGCTATCGTATTTGCTTACCATGATATTGGCTGCGCGGGTCTGAAAGCGTTGACTGACGCGGGCTATGATGTTCAGGCGGTATTCACGCATACCGACGATCCTGGTGAGAACAACTTTTTCTCCTCTGTGGCCCGTCTGGGTGCAGAATTGGAGTTACCGGTCTATGCGCCGGAAGACGTTAACCATCCGCTGTGGATCGAGCGTATTCGCCAGATGCAGCCGGACGTTATCTTCTCATTCTATTACCGTAACCTGCTGAGCGAAGAGCTGCTGTCCCTGGCACCGAAAGGCGGCTTTAACCTGCATGGCTCACTGTTGCCGCGTTACCGTGGTCGCGCACCGGTGAACTGGGCGCTGGTGAATGGCGAAACCGAAACCGGTGCCACGCTGCATAAAATGGTCAAACGCCCGGATGCCGGCGATATTGTTGGCCAGCAAAAGGTGGCGATAGCTGCCGGCGACACCGCGCTGACGCTGCACAAAAAAGTGCTGGAAGCGGCGCAGGTGTTGCTGAAGCAGGAATTGCCAAAGCTGAAAAACGGCACCGCCTCTTTCACGGCGCAAAACGAAGCCGATGCCAGCTATTTTGGTCGTCGCACCGCGGCTGACGGTGAAATCCTGTGGCATAAATCCGCGCAGGAAATTAACAACCTGATCCGCGCAGTGACCGAACCTTACCCTGGTGCTTTCAGCTACCTGGGTCAGCGTAAACTGATCGTCTGGCGCGCTCGTGTGCTGGATACCCAGCATGACAAGCAGCCGGGTACCGTGCTCAGCACCTCTCCGCTGATCATTGCCTGTGGTGAAGGTGCACTGGAAATTGTTGCCGGCCAAAACGATGTCGGCCTGTATGTGCAAGGCAGCCGTCTGGCGCAGGAAATGGGCATCGTTACCGATGTCCGTTTGGCCGCTAAACCTAACGCAGTGATGAAACGCAGAACCCGCGTACTGATCCTCGGTGTGAACGGCTTTATCGGTAACCACCTGACCGAACGCCTGCTGCGTGATGACCGTTACGATATCTACGGTCTGGATATCGGCTCTGATGCCATCAGCCGTTTCCTGGGTAACCCGCGCTTCCACTTTGTGGAAGGGGATATCAGCATTCACTCCGAGTGGATCGAGTATCACATCAAGAAATGCGACGTGATCCTGCCGCTGGTAGCTATTGCCACGCCGATCGAATACACCCGCAACCCACTGCGCGTGTTCGAGCTGGATTTCGAAGAAAACCTGAAAATCGTTCGTGACTGCGTGAAATACAACAAGCGCATTATCTTCCCGTCCACTTCCGAAGTGTACGGCATGTGTGACGACAAGGAATTCGACGAAGATCACTCACGCCTGATCGTCGGGCCGATCAACAAACAGCGCTGGATTTACTCGGTGTCCAAGCAGTTGCTGGACCGGGTGATCTGGGCCTACGGTGCCAAGGAAGGGCTGAAGTTTACCCTGTTCCGTCCGTTTAACTGGATGGGCCCACGTCTGGATAACCTGGACGCCGCGCGTATCGGTTCTTCCCGTGCCATCACCCAGCTGATCCTCAACCTGGTGGAAGGCTCGCCGATCAAACTGATGGACGGTGGGGCGCAAAAACGCTGCTTTACCGATATCAACGACGGTATCGAGGCGCTGTTCCGCATTATCGAAAACCGTGACGGCCTGTGCGATGGCCAGATCGTCAACATCGGTAACCCGACCAACGAGGCCAGCATCCGTGAACTGGCGGAAATGCTGCTCGAAAGCTTCAATAACCATCCGCTGCGCGATCGCTTCCCGCCGTTTGCCGGCTTTAAGGATGTTGAAAGCAGTAGCTACTACGGCAAAGGTTATCAGGACGTCGAGCACCGTACGCCAAGCATCAAGAATGCCCGCCGCCTGCTGGATTGGCAGCCGACCATCGCGATGCAGCAAACCGTTGCCGACACGCTGGATTACTTCCTGCGCACTACCGTTCAGGAAGGCGATGGTGCATGAAGAAAGTCGGTCTGCGAGTTGATGTAGATACCTTCAGCGGTACCCGGGAAGGGGTGCCGCAGTTGCTGGAGCTGTTTGACAAGTACAATATTCAGGCCAGTTTCTTCTTCAGCGTAGGACCGGACAATATGGGGCGCCATCTGTGGCGCCTTTTGCGTCCGAAATTCCTGTGGAAAATGCTGCGCTCGAATGCCGCATCGCTGTATGGCTGGGATATTCTGCTGGCCGGCACCGCCTGGCCGGGGCGCAATATTTCCCGCACTCTGGGGCCGTTGATGAAGCTCACTGCGCAGGCCGGGCATGAGGTAGGGCTGCACGCCTGGGATCATCAGGGGTGGCAGGCCAAGGTCGGCCGGTGGTCTGAGGCGCAGCTGACGCAACAGGTTCAGCTTGGGGTGGATGCGTTGTCAGCCAGTACCGGCCAGCCGGTCAAATGCTCGGCGGTTGCCGGTTGGCGTGCCGATACGCGGGTGTTGGAGGTGAAGCAGCGTTTTGGTTTTCACTACAACAGCGACTGTCGTGGTACCCATCCTTTCCGTCCGCTGTTAAGCGATGGTCGTCTGGGCACCGTGCAGATCCCGGTCACGTTACCCACCTTTGATGAGGTGATTGGCAGTGAAGTCAGTATGGCTGACTTCAACGATTACATTCTGCGGGCGATTGAAAACGATCGCGGCGTGCCGGTGTACACCATTCACACAGAAGTGGAAGGGATGTCACAGGCCGCTATGTTTGAACAGTTACTGCAACGTGCGCAACGGCAGGGCATAGAATTCTGCCCGTTAAGCGCTTTGTTGCCTCAAGATTTGGCGTCATTGCCATTGGGCCGCGTCGAGCGTGCTCCTTTCCCTGGCCGCGAAGGTTGGCTGGGTTGTCAAACCGATGTGAAGGACGATTCATGAAGGCGCTAAAAGGATCCTGGGCCATCTTGTTGGCCATTTTTTTTGCTCTGGTTTACCTGATCCCACTTAACGGTCGCCTGCTGTGGCAACCGGACGAAACTCGCTACGCCGAGATTAGCCGAGAAATGCTGCAACGCGGCGACTGGGTGGTGCCGAACTTGCTTGGCCTGCGCTATTTCGAAAAACCGGTCGCCGGTTATTGGATCAACAACATCAGCCAATGGCTGTTTGGTGATACCAACTTTGCGGTGCGCTTTGGTTCGGTATTCAGCACCGGCATGACGGCGCTGCTGGTGTTTGCACTGGCGATGCTGATGTGGCGCAATGCCAACCGTGCCTGCCTGGCTGTGTTGATTTTCCTGTCGATGGTGCTGGTATTCAGCATCGGCACCTACAGCGTATTGGACCCGATGATCTCGTTGTGGTTGGCCGCTGCGATGGTCAGCTATTACCTGACGCTGAAAGCCACCACGGCCAAAGGCAAACTTGGCGGCTACGTGCTGTTGGGGCTGGCCTGCGGTATGGGCTTTATGACCAAGGGATTTCTGGCGCTGGCGGTGCCGGTGATTGCGGTGCTCCCGATTGTCATTCAGCAGCGACGCATCAAGGACTTGCTGATCTACGGCCCGGTAGCGATCCTGGTGGCGGTGCTGCTGAGTTTGCCGTGGGCGCTTGCCATTGCACAACGTGAGCCGGATTTCTGGAACTACTTCTTCTGGGTGGAGCACATTCAACGTTTCGCCGAGGATAATGCACAACACAAAGAGCCGTTCTGGTATTACATCCCGATTCTGATGGCGGCGGTATTGCCATGGTTGGCACTGTTGCCGGGCGCATTGGTGAAGGGCTGGCGTGAGCGCGTGCAACGGCCGGAGTTATTTTTCCTGCTGAGTTGGGTGGTGATGCCACTGATCTTCTTTAGCATTGCCAAGGGTAAGCTACCGACTTATATCTTGCCGTGCATGGCACCGTTGGCATTGTTGATGGCGGTTTACGCCGAGGATTATGCGACGGCGCTGCGCAGCAAGGTATTCAAGGTTAACGCAGTATTAAATGGCCTGTTTGGTCTGATCGGCGTGGTGGCACTGTTGGTTATTGGCGCAGGGTTGCTACCAAAGGTGCACTTGTTTAGCTCGCAGGAATGGCCGAAAATTGTTATCGGTATTATCGCCTTTGCCGGCTGGTTGTTGTTTGCCGTGGTCTCGGTGCGTAATCATGGGCAGCGTTGGCGCTGGGCGGCGGCTTGTCCGTTGTTGCTGTGTTTGCTGATCGGTTACGCTATCCCACAACAGGTGACCGACTCCAAACTGCCGCAAAACTTTATTCGGGTGAATATGGCCGAGTTAAATCACAGTCGCTATGTGCTGACCGACAGCGTGGGCGTTGCCGCGGGGTTGGCCTGGGAATTGAAACGCAGCGACGTACTGATGTTTAACCAGAAGGGGGAGGTGTCCTATGGTTTGGAGTATCCGGATGCTCGTAGCCATTTCATCAGCGACGGCGATTTCCCGCAGTGGCTGGCCCAGGCACGCAAACAGGGTGATGTCTCACTGGTATTGCAGCTGTCGCGTGGCGAAAGTATCGATCAGCAAGACTTGCCGGCAGCGGATAAGGTGCAAGTGATGAACCGTCTGGCATTGTTCTGGTACTCTCAGCAGCCATGATTATCGGCTATTTGTTGGTGATTGTGGTCAGCCTGCTCACCTGTGGTGGGCAGCTGTGCCAGAAACAGGCGGCCCAGAGCTGGCAGTTACCCCCCGACGTCAGACGTGGGGTAACGCTGCGTTGGTTAGCGCTGGCCGTATTGCTGTTGGGGCTGGGCATGGCGGTGTGGCTCAATGTGCTGCAGCGTTTGCCTCTTAGCCTGGCCTACCCGACGCTCAGCATAAATTTTGTGCTGGTGACGCTCGCTGCCCGTTGGCTGTTTAAAGAACCCACTACCGCACGTCACTGGTGTGGAGTGGCTTCGATCATGCTGGGGATCCTGTTGATGAGTATCAATCCATGAGAGGTTACGCCTGGGGCGCGGCCAGCGTGCTGTTGGTCACGTTGGCGCAGTTACTGATGAAGTGGGGCATGGCCCAGATCCCATTGATGTCGTTTGCCGACGTCACGCTTAACCTGTTTATCCAGTACTGGTTGCCCTTACTGACGGTCAGCGGCGGTATTTTCGGTTACGCGTTGTCCATGCTGTGCTGGTTCTTCGCGCTGCACCATTTACCACTCAACCGGGCTTATCCGTTGCTGAGCGTGAGTTATGCGCTGGTGTACCTGGCGGCGGTGATCCTGCCCTGGTTTAACGAATCCGCCACGTTGCTGAAAACGTTGGGTACGCTGTTTATCCTGTTTGGCGTGTGGCTGATTAACAGTCAGGCCAAGGTAAAAACGCCCGAATAGTGCAAAAACCGGCGTCAATTCGATTATCTCCTTCAGCACGCTTGCCTTTTTCCCCCGCTGGGGGATAAATTAGCCCAAAATAGCGCTCACCTTATTTGGTGCCGGCTTTGCCTCGCAGGCGGTAAGCTTACCGGACGGCATGATGCGGCAATCTGTTCAATGAAGGGATATTATGCGGATGCGTATTTGGTTTTTATTAGCCAGTTTAATTCTTGCCGGTTGCAGCAGCCATGCGCCACCGCCAAGCGGCCGATTGTCGGACTCTATCGTGGTTGTCGCACAATTAAATGAGCAACTGCGTCAATGGTACGGTGCTCCCTATCGCTATGGCGGCTTGGATCGCGGCGGCGTCGACTGTTCCGGATTCGTTTATCGCACCTTCAGCGATCGTTTCGATATGCAATTGCCACGTTCCACGGAGGCGCAAACCTCGCTGGGGACCAAAGTGTCGCGCGATGAGTTAATGCCCGGCGACCTGGTGTTTTTCAAAACCGGTGGCGGTGAGAACGGTTTGCATGTGGGCATTTATGACACCAACGATCAGTTTATCCACGCCTCAACCAGCCGTGGGGTGATGCGCTCTTCACTGAATAACGTCTACTGGAAGAAGGTCTACTGGCAGGCGCGCCGCATTTAGTCTTAACCCTTTGATTTGGTGTATCATGGCGGCATCACGTCCTTAACGGTGACCGCCATGAATAACTTACGCCTACTGATTTCCGACTCCTACGATCCCTGGTTCAATCTGGCCGTGGAAGAGTGCATCTTCCGCGAAATGACCACGCAGAAAATTCTGTTCTTATGGCGCAATGCCGAAACCGTGGTGATTGGTCAGTCACAAAACCCGTGGAAAGAGTGCAACACCCGCCGGATGGAGCAGGACGGTATTCGCCTGGCGCGGCGCAGCAGCGGCGGTGGAGCGGTATTTCACGATCTCGGTAATACCTGTTTTACCTTTATGGCGGGCAAACCCGGTTACGATAAAACCGTCTCCACCGGCATCATTCTGCAAGCGCTGGCTCAACTGGGCATTACGGCCACCGCATCGGGACGCAATGATCTGGTGATTGATACCGCAGAGGGCGTGCGTAAAATTTCCGGCTCGGCCTACCGGGAAACCCAGGATCGCGGATTCCACCATGGCACACTATTGTTGAACGCCGATCTCAACCGTCTGGCGGATTACCTTAATCCGGACCCAAAAAAGTTGCAGGCCAAGGGCATTACTTCGGTGCGGTCGCGGGTTGCCAATCTGGCGGAGTTTAAACCCGATATCAGCCACCAACAGGTGTGCGACGCGGTGACTCAGGCGTTCTTTGAGCACTATGGTGAAACCGCCAAAGCGGAAATCATTTCTCCGGATGTTTACCCGGATCTGCCGGATTTTGCCACTCAGTTCGCCAAACAAAGCAGCTGGGAATGGAATTTCGGTAAGGCACCGGCATTCAGTCATTTGCTGAATGAGCGGTTTGTCTGGGGTGGGGTGGATATCTTCTTTGACGTAGAGAAGGGCTTGATCTGTCGGGCACAGATTTTCACCGACAGTCTCAGTCCGGCGCCGTTGCAACGGTTGGCCGAGATGCTGGTGGGTTGTGCCTATCGCAGTGAGACGCTGGCTAATTGCTGCGACACCTTGATTGCGCAGTTCCCAGAACAGGCCGCTGAATTAACCGAACTACGGCAATGGCTGCTTGAAACGATCAAATAACGTTCGGATCCTGAATGTTCCGGGATGAGGTGACTCATCCCTTTTTTATGCCACGAGTTTGCTCCTTCTTTCCTGACGTTATCCTTTTGTGTAAAAAATGCAGTGAAAACACCGAGGTAGCATAACTTCCCCAAAAAGCAAGGTGAGCATTTTTTTACTGATTCAATGCAAAGAATAACGCGAAGAATTGATGCGTTATTAAATTTAATCAGTTGAGACCACTTCATCGTACATGAGTTCGGGGTGAGGATTTGATATTTATCATCCAATAGGAATTTCTTTAATTAAAACAATGGCGATAAGTCAAATTTTCAGAATTACCCTATTCCATAAGCTAAATATGACTTAAATTCATGCCTGGCACTCTATTTTTTGCCTTAAGCCAAATCGTTTTTGACGCTGCGTTCTGTCTGGTCAATATAGCTTTAATCTATCAATTAAATGATAAATTATCACTGGCTGCATTGATATTTCCGATTAATCCCACAGGGATTGATCGATAAAATATATTGATATACGATGAGATGTTCGCCATTCAGCCTATGGCACTGAAATGAAAATCCAATTCGAAGCTGACTTTATTAGTAGCTATGTTTTTCAACCTGTTTACTCAATGGAGGGCAGGCTGTTGGCGGTGGAAATTTTGAACCGTTTTAATAGTCTGGACGGTGATTTGGCGATGCCGGCTGACATTGGGATCAATTTATTGACCCCCGAGCAAAGGATTGAGTTATTTAATGAGCAATTGAGTTTGGCAGAACAGAACGCCGCCTGGTTTGTCGAGAATGGCGTGCTGTTGACCCTTAATGTTGAAGAATCCCTGGTCGATTTGATTCTCTCTGACGCTCAATTGTGTGAGCGCATCAGACAGTGGTCATTTATTGCCTTTGAAATCAGCGAAGGTTTTCCGAATCTTTCAGCAGGAAAAAACAATGCAAAGATCCGTCAGCTTAGCGAGATGTTCTCACTGTGGCTGGATGACTTTGGTTCCGGCCAGGCGACCCTGACCGCATTGTATGATGGATTATTCGACTACGTGAAAATCGATAAGCGTTTTTACTGGCAGTTGTTTAACCATCAGGGTTATGACGTAGTGTTCGACTCGCTATTAAAGAATATCAATCTGCTGTGCAAGGGGGTGATCGTCGAAGGAATAGAGAAGGAGGAATATTTTAATAAGCTCAGACACGCCGGCGTTTTTGGTCTGCAAGGTTTTTTATGGCCCAGCGTTGGTGTGGATAATCTGGCGGTGTTACGGGTAACGCCCGATGAGTTCAATAACAATAATTGACAGTACTTACTACACACAATGGGGCCAATAATGGACTGGATGATGTTTGCTGTGATTCCTGCGCTGTTATTCATCATGATTTTCTCGCTGATAAAGTATTTTATCTATCAGCGCAAAAGGGCTTTTAAGCCATATCGGCATAAACGTTGAATCATGCGCATCTGTCCTGGTTTCAGGCAGATGCGTTCTCCCTGCATTTCCTCTGTGTTAATCGCCACGCCCAAGCTCTACACTAGGTGGAACGGAGGGCCTATGCCGCAGTTTGAAAACGCTTACCACCAACAGTTAACCGGTTTTTATACCGAATTGAACCCCACGCCGCTGCAGGGCACCCGGCTGCTGTATCACAGCGAGCCGCTGGCCCGAGAACTGGGGTTGGACGAAAGCTGGTTTACCCAGGATAAAACCCCGATTTGGGCGGGTGAAACGCTGCTGCCGGGCATGCGCCCGCTGGCCCAGGTGTACAGTGGCCACCAGTTCGGCGTCTGGGCCGGGCAATTGGGTGACGGTCGCGGCATTCTGCTGGGTGAACAACGACTGGCCGATGGCCGCAGCATGGACTGGCACCTGAAAGGCGCAGGCCTGACGCCGTATTCGCGTATGGGCGACGGCCGTGCGGTCCTGCGCTCGGTGATCCGCGAGTTCCTGGCCTCCGAGGCACTGCATCATCTGGGTATTCCAACTACGCGCGCGCTGACCATCGTCACCAGTGAGCAACCTGTCTACCGTGAACAACCGGAGCGCGGTGCAATGCTATTGCGCGTAGCGGAAAGCCACGTGCGCTTCGGCCATTTTGAACATTTTTACTACCGTAAGCAGCCGGAACAGGTTCAGCAGTTGGCCGATTTTGTTATTGCCCGCCACTGGCCGCAGTTTCAAGATCAGAGTGATGGCTATCTGCAGTGGTTTACCGACGTGGTTGAACGCACCGCGCGGTTGATTGCTCATTGGCAGACCGTTGGTTTTGCTCATGGCGTAATGAACACCGATAACATGTCGATCCTGGGTATTACCATCGACTACGGCCCGTACGGTTTCCTCGACGACTACAAACCCGACTACATCTGCAACCATTCGGATCACCAGGGGCGTTACGCCTATGATAATCAGCCGGCGGTGGCGCTGTGGAACCTCCACCGGCTGGCGCAGACCCTGTCCGGGCTGATGAGTACCGAACAGCTGCAGAACGCGCTGGCGGCCTATGAACCGGCCCTGATGCAGGCTTATGGCGAACAGATGCGTGCCAAGCTCGGTTTCTTCACTCAGTCTTCGCAAGATAACAGCCTGCTGACCGGGTTGTTGAGCCTGATGGCGCAAGAGGGACGAGACTACAGCCGCACCTTCCGTCTGCTGAGCCAGACGGAGCAGCAACAGGCGCAGTCACCGTTGCGGGATGAATTTATTGATCGCGCCGCGTTTGACGGCTGGTACCAGCAGTACCGTCAGCGCTTGCAGCAAGAGCAGGTGAGTGATGCCGAACGGCAACAGGCGATGAAGGCGGTGAACCCGAAGCTGATCCTGCGCAACTATCTGGCGCAACAGGCGATTGAAAGCGCCGAACAGGATGATGTCAGTAAGCTGGCTCGCCTGCATCAGGCATTGCTGACGCCGTTTGCCGACAAACCGGAGTATGACGATCTCGCCGCGTTGCCGCCGGATTGGGGCAAACATCTGGAGATCTCCTGTTCGAGCTGATAGGTGATAGAAGATGACGGGTGCGGCCTGCCGCACCCGCTATAGTCCTATTGACGCAAATACACCTGCGGCAGCGCCACTTCCGGGTGGTGAACCACTCCCAGATCCGCCTGATACCAACGGGTGAGAATATCCGCCTGCAACACTTCCTGCGGCGTGCCCGTAGCGACCAATTGCCCCTGATGCAGCAATAAAATACGGTCCGCGTACAGTGCGGCCAGATTGAGATCGTGCAATACACAGCACACCGCAATTGGCTGTTGCCGCGTCAGCGTGCGCAGCAGCCTCAGCGTATGTTGCTGGTGGTAAAGATCCAGCGCCGAGGTCGGTTCGTCGAGAAACAGCCAGGCCGGAGTGGGCTGCGGTTGCCAAAGCTGTGCCAGCACGCGGGCAAGCTGTACCCGTTGTTGTTCGCCACCGGAAAGTTGCCGATAATCGCGCTGGGCCAATTCGAGACAGTCGGTTTGCGCCATCACTTGCTGCACCGCCTGCTGTGCGTCGCGCTTACCGTGGGGCGCGCGACCCATACTGACCACTTCCTCGACGGTAAAGGGAAAGGCCAGATCGCTGTGCTGGCGCATTACCGCGCGCACTTTCGCCAACTGTTGCGGCTGCCACTGTTCCAGCGGTCGGCCAAGCAACTGGCATTCACCACAGCCCGGCTGAAGATAACCGGTTAACAGACGCAGTAACGTCGACTTGCCCGCGCCGTTCGGCCCGATAATTGCCACCATTTCGCCGCTGGCGATACTGAGTGACACGTCACTGATCAGCCGACGTGAACCCAGGCTGTAGCGTAATTGCTGCGCCGTCAGGCTTGATGAGTTATCCACCCATGCGCTCCCGCTGGCGCATCACCAGCCATAAAAAGTAAGGCCCGCCGATCAGGCTGGTCATCAAGCCGACCGGCATTTCTGCCGGTGCCACCAGGGTGCGCGCCAGCGTATCGCTGACCAACAGCAGACAGGCGCCACCGAGTGCAGAGCAGGGCAGCAGCCAGCGATGGTCGCCACCGAGGCGCATACGTACCAGATGTGGCACCACCAGCCCGATAAAACCAATCACGCCGCTCATCGCCACTGCCGCACCAATCAACAATGCGCTTAACAGCAGCAGTTGCAGCTTGGCCCGCTGAACATTCACCCCCAGGTAGTGCGCCTCTTCATCGCCCAGTTGCAGCAGGTTCAGGCGGCGCGCCTGTAATAGCGTCAGCAGGGTGGCCGGCAGGATCAGCGAGGCGGAAACCACCAACGTTGGCCACTGGGATTGGCTCAGACTGCCCATCATCCACAGTGAAAACTGGCGCAGTTGCTGGTCGCTACTGAGATAAGACAACACGCCAATCGCCGCCATGCACAGGGCGTTGATGGCGATACCTGCCAGCAACAGGCGTGACAGGCTGCCGTGACCGCTGCGGCTGATGCCGTAGATCAACAGCGATACCAACATGCTGCCGAGGAACGCCGCCAGCATATGGCCATACAAAGCGATCACCGGTGGCAGGGCCAGTGGCATAACGATAATCAGCGCAACAAACAGCGCGCCGCCGCTGCTGATACCCAGCAGGCTGGGATCGGCCAATGGGTTACGAAACAACCCTTGCATCACGGCACCAGACACCGCCAACGCACAGCCTATCACCACCGCCAGCAGTACGCGCGGCAGGCGGATGTTCAGCCAAATATGCCAGGCTGTGTCGCTAAAGGGCTGTTGCCACAGGGTGCGGAACGACAGTGTCAGCGCACCCAGATTGGCGGCGCCCAGCGCCAACAACATCAGCAGCACCAGCAGACCGGTGATTGCCAGACGGGGGGAGGTGCGACTGCGCATTACTTTTGCTCCGCCGCATGACGCAGTGCGGCCAGCGCGGCCGGAGTTTCCAGCCCAAAGCCCAGCAACGCCATATCGTCAACCACCAGTACGCGCTGCTGTTTGCCCGCCGGGGTGAGTGCGATACCCGGCAATTTCCACAGCTGCTGCGGGCCGCCGAGAGTTTTCATGCCGTCAGTAGTGATCAACAGCAGGTCGGGCGCGCTGGCGATCACGCCTTCCTGCGACAGTGGGCGATAGCGGCTGAACCCTTGCATGGCATTCTTCAGACCCGCCGCGGTAATGATCGCATCGGCGGCGGTATGTTGCCCGGCGGCCATCGGTGTAAGACCGCCGTGACTCATGACGAACAATACCCTGACCGGCAGCGCATCGGTTTTCACTGCCGCCAGTTGCTGCTGGTAGCGGGTGCTTAACTGCTTCCCCTGGTCGACTCGCTGTAACGCATTGGCGATCACGCCGATTTTTTCCGGCACGCTCTGCAAGGTAGTATCGCCGGGAATGCGCACCACTTTAACGCCGCTTTCTTCCAGCTGTTTGAGCACCAGCGCCGGTTCGGCCAACTCGGTGGTCAGCACCAACGTGGGTTTCAGCGCCAGAATACCTTCGGCATTGAGCTGGCGCATGTAACCGACATCCGGCAACTTTTTAACCGCTTGCGGCTGCAGGCTGGTGCTGTCTCGTGCTATCACTTCATCGCCCGCGCCCAGAGCGAAGGCAATTTCGGTGACGTCACCGCCTATCGAGACAATACGTTCCGCCGCCGCAGCGGTGAACGGCAACGCCAGCGTTATGCAAAACGCCAGACGACGGGTCAATGAGGGTTTCATGCGGCAATGTCCTTGGGTTCAAGCGCGGCGACCTGCTCACGCCACTGGGTTTGTTCCGGCTGCCCTTCGGTGCGTTGGCCATAGAGCTGGGCGATCTGTGTGCCGTCGGCGGCGAACAGTTCCAGGCTGGTGACAAAGCCGTCTTTGGTCGGCTTGCGGGTGATCCAGCTTTCGGCGATCGCGTCTTCGATCAGGTGCAGGGTGAAACGGCGGTTAAACACGTTGATCCAGCCTTCCTGCGGCATCAGACGTTCAATCTGGCCGGTGAAGATCTGCACGCAGCCGCGGTTGCCGACAAAAATCATGATCTCGTTCTGCAGGCCCATCGCGGCGTTAAGCAATTGGTTCAGGGCGCTGTTATCGACCCGATAGGCCAAATCGTTACCGACGGCGCGGAAGGCTTGCTGACGCGTCAGTTTATTGCGGCCCAGCAACTGGAAGAACTGGTGAACGTCGGTCATTGCACGCCATTCCTGGTCGATCTTGTCGGCATCCGGCGATGTAGTATTGACCGTGGCGTCTGCCGGTTGCAGCGCCAGCTCTGGGTTTTCTGCGTTCAGGTGGCGTTCAACCAGCGCCATCCAGGCCGGCAGATCGGTTTCATCGGTGGTGTACACCTTATGCAGTGCGTCACCCTGATGATCGAAGAACTGAATGCTGTGACGTACGCCGCGCTTATTGGTTTCGCTCATGGCGAAAGCGCTGGCCCACTGATTGAGGAACAGGCGCAGATCCAGCTCACGCGGATTGAGGATCAGCCCGGCGTGGCCGTTCAGGTGCTGGTTGCGGTAACGGCCCATTTGCTCGTGCACCGCGTAGCTGTTGCGGGTGATGGATTTGGTCACGCCAACCTGCTCAAGTTCGGTCAGCAGGGTACGGGCGTCTGCCTGCAGGCGACGGGTATCCTGACCGACGCGGGCATGGGTCAGTTCCGCTTCGCTGACGCCAAGCAGCTCAGCCAGATCGCGCGCATATTTGCCCGGGTTATCGATTTTTGCCTGTTGGTAGCGTGCGTATAGGGTATTGCTCATAGGGTGTTCTCCTGCGTGAGGTTCAATCGACGGGCAATCAGCTTGCCCGCCGGATTCAAAACGTTACCACTGATAGCTGACCAGCAGTTTGGCATTACGCCCATCCTGCGGAATGCCCTGTGGCGAGTAGTATTCTTTATCAAAGGCGTTGCCAAGCACCACCGTGGTGGTGACGCCTTGCAGGCGCTCACGGCCTTTAAAGCTGAGGTAGAAATCGTTGACGCCATAGCCGCCTTGCTCCGCCGTGCCGGTCTCCACACGGGAGGCGCGTTGTGCCAGCGTGGCAACCCAGCCGGTCGACAGGCCTGTTTCACCCAAGGGAACGTCCAGTGTGCTGGTCATGGTGTCCGGATTGATGCTGTTTAACCATTCACCGCTGCTTTCGTTCTTGCCGCGAGTCCGGTTGTACGCCAGGTCCCAACCAAAAATAGCGGTTTTGTAGCTCAACGTGGCGTCCCAGCCCCATATTTTTGCGCGATCGATATTGGTCGAGAAAGTGGTGCAACTGATGCAATAGGGACCACGAGGGCCACGGCCCAGCTCCATGGTGACATCCGTGGTGATGTAGTCCCTGGCTTTGGTATCGAAGTAACTGGCTTTGAATTGCAGGCTGTCATCAGCCAGCAACAGGTCGTCAAAACGCAGCCCGAAGCCGTATTCCTGGGTGGCATTGGTTTCCGGCTTCAGATTCGGGTTAGGCACCCAGTTGTTGGTAATGGTGGTGGGCCCCATGGGGATAGAGAAGTGCTTGGAGTCGTTGTACATCTCGCCCATGGTAGGCGCGCGGAAAGCCTGGGAATAAGAGCCGAACAGCATCAACCAGTCGGTTGGCGTAATGCTGACGGCACCGCGCGACGACCATTTGTCGGCGTCAACATCGGCATAGCCATCGCTGGAGCCCTTGTAGTTATCGTAACGCGTCCCGGCAAGCAGGGTGACTGGCAGGTCGCGCAGGGTAATTTCATCCTGCAACCAGCCCGAAGCAAAATTGATTTTCGCCTGTGGGAAGCTTTCGGTCGCACCACCCGGTGTCTGTTCTTGCTTGTAAGCTTCGCTGCCATAGGTAAACAGGTGAGAAGCGAAGGTATCGGCAAACAATCGGGTGCGGTTTTCCAATTTGGCACCACGGGTGGTCTGCTTGCGTGCTTCGTCTTCGCTACCGTTGGTGTGGGCGTTGATCTCTACTTCAGAGTAATAGACTTTGGCTTCGGCATCGAGCCAGTCCTGCCCCACAGGGTTCAGTTTGTAGCTGAGCTGGCCGTCGCGCTGGATGGTTGAGCGGTCAGTCATCAGGTTGCCACTGCTGCTGGCTGATTCCTGTGGGTTCTTCGGCTCCTGAGCTCGGTTATTGTAGTAACGCAGATCACCGCTCAACGATTGATTTTCATCGAGAGCCCAGGTGCCCTTGGCCAGCAGATTACTGATGGTTTCATCGTTGGGTGCATCAAAGCCGTTGCCCTGGCGCAGATTGCCGACGTTGCGGGTACCAAATGATAGCAGACCGTCGAGATTGTCTGTCCTGCCGTAGGCGCTGGCGCCCATACCCAGGCTGTGATCGCCGCTGCCGGCGGTGCCGTAAACCCGGTAGCCGCTATTATGGCCGGGTAACAGCAGATCGGCGGCATCCACGGTTTCATAGGCGATTACACCACCCAGTGCGCCACTGCCGTACAACAGGGCAGAAGGGCCGCGCACCACTTCAATGCGTTTCACCAGAGCCGGATCGAGGAAGGTAGCACCAAGGTGCCCGGTGTCGGTGCCCTGGCGGATGCCATCGACCAGCGTTAGCACGCCATTTTTACCGTAGCCACGCATGAAAACATCCTGTCCATTGCTGCGGCCGGTACCATTGACGGTAATGCCTGGCACACGGCGTAGCATATCGGCGGCGCTGGTGGCGGTTTGGCTTTCAGGCGTATGGCCCTCGATCACCGTAACCATCATCGGTGCTTCAAAGCTGCTGCGAGCGTTGCCGGTGGCGGCGACGGTCAGGGTTTCGTCGCTGGTTTTATCCTTTTTTACCGGCGTCGTCGTTGAAGAAACAGGGGTACTGCTGGTTTGTGCAAAAGTCACCGTCGGCAGAGCACAGGCAATCGCCAGACTCAATGCGGATAAACGCAGCCGGGTGGAATAGGTCAGAGGCATGTCGCAACTCTCCGTATGTTTTAAACATATCAATAGATTTGCTGGCTGCCTGGATCAAAAACGATCGGGGTGGCTGGCGTTGAGGGGGAAGGCGTTATTTGGTCAGGATCAATTTCCCGGCTTTGGTCTGCCGCAGCTGATAGCGCTGGCCCTGATGGATGATGATTGCCACGCCGTCGGCATCAAGCAGCTGCGCGCTGTCATAGCAAGGAGGCGAAACCAGGCCGCTTTCAGCGGGGTGAGCTGCTTGGGCAGGCGGGGTGCGGTTATAATTATCCATCGTCATGTGTTTATAAAACAGACCGTTAAATAGTAATTAATATCAAAGTGATAATCATTATCATGTGAACGAAAGGTTACATCAAGGAAAATTTTCTTACCGACGGAAGCTTTTTGCAGGAAGGTGATGTGAGACGGGCTGAGACGACTCAGCCCGTAAAAATCGGGGTTATTTCAGCAGGGTTTCGATGCGGTCAAACAGACGTTCGGGTTTGGTGATGGGCGCGTAGCGTTTCACCCGCTGGCCGTCGGCGGTCAGCAAGAACTTGGTGAAGTTCCATTTGATACGTTGACTGCCCAGCACGCCGGGTGCCAGACGTTTTAATTCGTTGAACAGGGGATGCGCGCCCGGGCCATTAACTTCAACCTTGCTGAACAGCGGGAAGCTGACACCATAGTTCAGCGTGCAAAAGTTGGCGATCTCCAGTGGATCGCCGGGTTCTTGTGCACCGAACTGATTGCAGGGGAAACCCAACACCATCAGGCCGCGATCGCGATAATACTGCCACAGATTTTCCAACCCGTGGTACTGAGGTGTAAACCCGCATTTGCTGGCGGTGTTGACCACCAGGTAAGCCCGGGCAGGGAAGTCGCCCAGGGTTTTGTGCTCCCCTTGCAGTGTGACGCAGGGGATAGATAACAGTGAGTGGATCATGCCTTGGCTCCAAATCCGTTCCATGGGGAACTGCGAGAATTGCTACCAGTATAGATGAGTGAGTGGCGGGCAGAAAAGCCGGGGCGGGCGCCCCGGCCATGGGATCAGAAGCGGGTGTCCACCGCATCGGCCAGCATCGCCAGCAGTTGTTCGCTGTCGGACCAGCTCAGGCAAGGATCGGTGATGGACTGACCATAGGTCAGCGGCTGACCGGCAACGATTTTCTGGGTGCCTTCCACCAGGAAACTTTCTGCCATTACACCGGCGACGGCGACGGAACCGGCGCGGATTTGCTGGCAGACATTTTCGGCTACTTCCAACTGGCGACGATGCAATTTCTGGCAGTTACCGTGGCTGAAGTCGATCACCAGCTGCTCCGGCAAATCGAATTCGCGCAGGCTGTCGCAGGCGGCGACCACATCGGTAGCGTGGTAGTTTGGCGTCTTGCCGCCACGCATGATGATATGGCCATAAGGGTTGCCGCTGGTCTGATAGATTGTCATCTGCCCGTGTTTGTCCGGTGACAGGAACATATGTCCGGCCCGTGCCGCACGGATGGCGTCAATCGCGATACGGGTGTTGCCGTCAGTGCCGTTCTTGAAGCCCACCGGGCAGGAAAGCGCGGAGGCCATTTCACGGTGGATCTGGCTTTCGGTAGTGCGTGCGCCAATCGCGCCCCAACTGATTAAGTCGGCAATGTACTGACCAACCACCATGTCGAGGAACTCGGTGGCAGTTGGCAGGCCGAGCTGGTTCACTTCCAGCAGCAGCCGACGCGCCATTTCGATGCCCCGATTGACCTGGAAGGTGCCATCCAGTGCCGGATCGGAGATCAGGCCTTTCCAGCCGACCACGGTGCGCGGTTTTTCAAAATAGGTGCGCATCACGATTTCCAGGCGATCCTGGTAACGAATGCGCAGCGCATTCAGACGGCCGGCATAGTCGACGGCGGCGTCCAGATCGTGGATAGAGCAAGGGCCGATCACCACCAGCAGGCGACGGTCTTCGCCGGTCAGGATCTTCTCAATTCGCTGCCGTGAGGCAGTCACGTTGTCCGCGATTTCCGCCGAGATTGGCAACTTCTCCGCCAGTTCTTGCGGCGTGACGAGGCTGTCGATGCGCGCGGTCCGCAGTTCATCTGTTTTGTGCATGATTTTCTCTAAAGACTTTTCTTCGCTGCGGCAGGAGTGCCGGGAAGTGATGGCGATCACAATAACGTAAAAACCGATGAATTCAACCGGAGAAACTGTGTTCTGTTGATCAAAACCGCTAAAAAAAGCACAAAAAACGTGGCCCGTGGGGAAATAAACAACAGATGGCAGGGCGCTTCTTTCCCGCCATCTTATCATCAGAACATACGGCGGCTCATGCCCAGAATATCCAGGATTTTGGTCGAGATCTCTTCCACCGAATAATTGGTGGTGTTCAGATAACGGATCTGGTTTTTACGAAACAGCGCCTCGACTTCTGCAAGCTCCATCCGGCACTGGCGAATTGAGGCATAACGGCTGTTTTCTCGACGTTCTTCGCGGATGGCGGCCAAGCGTTCCGGGTCGATGGTCAGGCCGAAAAGCTTGTGCTGAAACGGCTTCAGCGCCACGGGAAGGTGCAAATTGTCCATATCGTCGGCGGTAAACGGGTAGTTGGCTGCGCGGATACCGAACTGCATCGCCAGATACAGGCTGGTGGGGGTCTTGCCGCAGCGCGAAACGCCGAGCAAAATCACCTGCGCCTGATCGAGATTACGCAGCGAAATACCGTCATCATGCGCTAACGTGTAGTCAATGGCGGCGATACGGGCGTCATATTTGCCGAGGTTGCTGGCGGTCAATCCGTGGGTACGGTTAGGCACCGGGGTCGGTTCCACTTCCAGTTCACCCTGTAACGGGCCGACCAGCGCCTGCACGATATCCTGGCAGAAACCTTCGCTCTGGGTAATGACATTGCGCACTTCCGGCGAAATGATCGAGTAAAACACCAGCGGCCGCACGCCGGTCTCACGATAAATATCGTTAATTTGCTGACAAACCCCGCGGGCCCGCGCTTCGGTTTCCACAAAGGGCAGCGTAAAGGTGGTGGCCTTTACCGGAAATTGCGACAACACCGCGTGGCCCAAAACCTCGGCGGTGATCGCCGTACCGTCCGAAATATAAAAAACGCTTCTTTCCACCCTGGGCTCCTTACCTGAAACGGTGACGTCATTATCACGTTTGCCTGTCCTTATCATGGGCTGCAGATTTACCTGCGGTAAAGGGGCGGGCGAAAAAATTGTGATAATGCAGGCAGAGTCGATGATCAATTGCGGCGGTCAGAGTATAACCGACCGTCATGAAAATACCGGGCTAAAACGCTATTTTAATTTTTATGAAAAATGCGGATTTATTGCTAATGAGGAATTATTCGGCAGGGTGGTGATATTTTCACCAAAGACAGGATAAATTACAGGGTTTTTTAAAGCTGAAGTTTAAAAAATACTTAATTTGTTGAGATTTAAGCTATTAGTGCGAAAGGGAACGATTCCAGCTAGGTTTCCCGTTTCAGGAAGTTTTCCTAAAATCCACTTTCTTCGCCGGGTTGATCGATTCACCTTTCCATTTCTTATGGATCATTGTGCTAGTCTGATTCGGCACCGTTTTAGCGGCGCTGAGAAAGCAAGCGAATTAAATCCGTCTATACCCTACTGATAGCAATAAGGATTGTCTCGATGTCCAACAATGGCCCAGACTTGCGTAATGTGCTTTGGTACAACCAGCTCGGCATGCACGACGTTGACCGTGTCGGCGGCAAAAATGCCTCCCTCGGTGAAATGATCACCAATCTTTCCGATTTGGGCGTTGCCGTGCCAAACGGTTTTGCCACCACCGCGCAGGCGTTTAACGATTTCCTCGAGCAAAGCGGTGTTAACCAGCGCATCTATCAGTTACTGGATCAAACTGACGTTGACGACATTGCTCAATTGACCAAGGCTGGCGCGCAAATTCGCCAATGGGTCATCGACACGCCGTTCCATGCGGAATTCGAGCGTGAAATTAACCTGGCTTACCAGCAACTGGCCGATGGCGAGCCGGAAGCGTCATTCGCCGTGCGTTCGTCTGCCACCGCAGAAGACATGCCGGATGCTTCCTTTGCCGGTCAGCAGGAAACCTTCCTTAACGTGCAGGGTATCGACGCCGTTATGGTAGCGATCAAGCACGTGTTTGCCTCACTGTTTAACGACCGTGCCATCTCCTACCGCGTGCATCAGGGTTACGATCACCGCGGCGTGGCGTTGTCGGCCGGTGTGCAGCGTATGGTGCGTTCTGACCTCGCGTCTTCGGGTGTGATGTTCACCATCGATACCGAATCCGGTTTTGACCAGGTGGTGTTTATCACTTCCGCCTTCGGCTTGGGTGAAATGGTGGTGCAGGGCGCGGTCAACCCTGACGAGTTTTATGTGCATAAACCGACGCTGCTGAGAGGCAACCCGGCTATCGTACGTCGCAACCTGGGGTCGAAGAAAATCCGCATGGTGTATGCGCCATCGCAGGATCACGGCAAGCAGGTACAAATTGAAGATGTGCCAGAGCAGCAACGCAATCGTTTCTCTCTGACCGACGAAGAAGTGCAGGGGCTGGCACACCAGGCGATCCTGATCGAAAAACACTACGGTCGTCCGATGGACATCGAGTGGGCAAAAGACGGTCATACCGGCAAATTGCTGATCGTACAGGCCCGTCCGGAAACCGTGCGCTCTAACGAGCAAACCATGGAGCGCTATCAGCTTAACGCCACCAGCCCGGTGCTGGTGGAAGGGCGTGCCATCGGCCATCGCATTGGCGCAGGCCCGGTGAAGGTCATCCATAACATCAGCGAGATGGATCGTATTCAGCCGGGCGATGTGTTGGTGACTGACATGACCGACCCGGATTGGGAACCGATCATGAAGAAAGCCGCGGCGATCGTCACCAACCGTGGCGGCCGTACTTGCCACGCAGCGATCATCGCGCGTGAACTGGGTATTCCGGCGGTGGTGGGCTGCGGTAACGCGACCGATCTGCTGAAAGAAGGCCAGCAGGTCACCGTTTCTTGTGCAGAAGGTGATACCGGCTTCGTTTACAGCGATATCCTCGATTTTAACGTGCAGAGTTCCGAAGTAACCGAACTGCCGGATCTGCCGCTGAAAATCATGATGAACGTCGGTAACCCTGACCGTGCCTTCGATTTCGCGCGTTTGCCGAATGAAGGTGTGGGCCTGGCCCGTCTGGAATTTATCATCAACCGTATGATTGGCGTGCATCCGAAGGCGTTGCTGGAGTTTGATCAGCAGACCCCAGAGCTGCAAACGGAAATCAAGGCGTTGATGCAGGGCTATGACCATCCGGTCGAGTTCTATGTTGGCCGTCTGACAGAAGGGATCGCTACGCTCGGTGCGGCGTTCTGGCCGAAGCGGGTGATCGTGCGCCTGTCCGACTTCAAGTCCAATGAGTATGCCAACCTGGTCGGTGGCGAGAAGTATGAACCGCACGAAGAGAACCCAATGCTGGGCTTCCGTGGCGCCGGTCGCTATGTGTCTGACAACTTCCGTGACTGTTTCGCGATGGAATGTGACGCGGTAAAACGCGTACGTAACGAAATGGGTCTGACCAACGTCGAAATCATGGTGCCGTTTGTTCGCACGGTGGAACAGGCGGAAGCGGTGGTTGCCGAGTTGGCACGCCAGGGCCTGAAGCGCGGCGAGAACGGCCTGAAAGTGATCATGATGTGCGAGATCCCGTCCAATGCGTTGTTGGCGGATCAGTTCCTCGAACACTTTGATGGCTTCTCTATCGGCTCCAACGACATGACCCAGTTAACCCTGGGGCTGGATCGTGACTCGGGCGTGGTATCTGAGCTGTTTGATGAGCGTAACGAAGCGGTGAAAATTCTGCTGTCGATGGCGATTCAGGCGGCCAAGCGCCAGGGGAAATACGTCGGCATTTGCGGTCAGGGTCCGTCCGACCATGAAGACTTTGCCGAATGGCTGATGGATCAGGGCATAGACAGCCTGTCGCTCAACCCGGACACCGTAGTGCAAACCTGGGTTAATCTGTCGAAGAGAAAGTAATTCTCGGGTAACGAATTAACCACGGATCTTAAAGCCGTAACTCAGGTTACGGCTTTTTTATTTCTGAATGTAAATAGAATTGGCGCTGGGAATAATAATGGTCAAAAAAAGAATAAAAAAAAGCCCATCATAGAAGACGGGCAAAGACTACACACAGCAATTCACATGTATGGCATTACATTGTTTGGAAATCTTGCTTTAAATCAGGTATTTGAAGCAATAGATGGCAATAATACTAAATATTTAAGCGTCGCCAGTCATTAAGAATCGTCCTAATCAAGTTCTGTATTAGAATTTATTCTAAAGGGAACTCAATTTTATCTGTCTCTAAAAAGATGCATTTACTCAGTATGTTTAATTAATGTTCATAGGGGACGTCACAGCGGCGAGTTTGATAATCGTGGCGGGAGAATTCAAAAAACAAAATGGAGCAGGAGGTTCCTGCCCGGCAGCCCGGACAGGAACGGGGGATTACATCTGTTCCAGTTCTTTTGCGACGTCTTCCAGATCGGTGGTCGGCTCGGGGGCTTCGTTCATCCAGGCGGTGAGCAAACGATAAGACACCGCCAGGACCACCGGGCCGATAAACAAGCCAATCATGCCGAAGGCCAGCAGGCCACCGATAACGCCGGACAGGATCAGGATCATCGGCAGATCGGCGCCCATGCGGATCAGCACTGGCCGCAGCACGTTATCCAGCGTGGCCACCACGCAGCTCCAGACCAGCAACACGGTGCCCCAGGTGGTATCGCCACTCCAGTACAGCCAGATAATGGCCGGCACCAGCACCAGTAACGGCCCCAATTGCGCCACGCAGCAGATAAAGATCAGTACCGTTAGCAGGGTGGCGGCGGGAATGCCGGTTACGGCCAGGCCAATACCGCCCAGTACCGATTGCACCAGCGCGGTGACTACCACACCCAGCGCCACGGCGCGGATCGCCTGACCGCCGAGCACCACCGCCGCGTCGCCTCTTTCGGCACCCAGGCGGGTTGCAAAGTGACGAATGCCCAGAGCCACTTGCTCACCGCGTGCATACAGCAACACGCTAAATAACAGCATCAGCGTGCAATGCAACAGCAGGCGGCCAATATGTGCGGCCTGTGCTACAAACCAGGTGGCGGTCTGGCCGAAGTAAGGCTGTACCTTCGCCACCAGTGCGGTTCCGCCGGCGTTCACCAGCGTATGATAGCTGGTGTAGATCTTGTCGCCGATCATCGGGATCGATTGCAGCCAGGCCAGATCGGGAATATGCAGTTTGCCAGGCGTACTGGCCCAGGCAACGATTGGCGCGCTGTTGTCCACTACGCTGCTGACCAGAAGAGAGATTGGCAGGATGAACAGCAGGATCAGCAGCAACGTCATCACGATCACCGCCAGCGAACGCCGTCCCCACAGTATTCTTTGCAGTTTAATCAGCAGCGGCCAGGTGGCGATGACCACCATGCCGGCCCAGGCAAAGCCGAGTATAAAAGGTTGAACGACCCAAAAACAGGCGACGATCATAATGACGATAAACATCACGCCAAAAATGAGCCGTGGCAAATCATATCGGGATTTCGGGATTGTCATGAATGGGTTCTCATTCTGGTAAGTTAACTCCTTGGGGCCGTTTAATCATGGTGCATGTTGGTGAAAAACGACAGGGCGGCACACCTTTTGTTGCGGGCCAAACTGCGGCAGGGCAATTGCAATAATCTGCATGCCTTCACTAAACGAGTATGTTAGTTTTTATCCCTGATAAAAAACAGGGTGGGCCTGAATAAAGGCCTGATTCAGCGTTCATCAGCGCATAAAAATTAGACAGACAGGGTCAAAAATCGAATGATCCCACAAATTTCTCAGGCACCCGGCCTCGTTCAACGGGTGCTCGACTTTTTGGAAGCGTTAAAGCAAAACGGATTCAACGGTGATATCGCCACCAGCTACGCCGACCGGCTGACGATGGCCACCGACAACAGTATCTATCAGTTGCTGCCTGACGCGGTAGTGTTTCCCCGTTCCACCGCTGATGTGGCGCTGATAGCTCGCCTGGCAGCCGAAGAGCGTTTCACTGCGCTGACCTTCAGCCCGCGCGGCGGCGGTACCGGCACCAACGGTCAGTCGCTCAATACCGGTATCGTGGTGGATATGTCGCGCCACATGAACCGCATTCTTGAAATCAACGTCGAGCAGGGCTGGGTCAAGGTTGAGGCCGGGGTGATCAAGGACCAGCTAAACCAGTATCTGCGGCCGTTCGGTTATTTCTTCTCGCCGGAACTGTCCACCAGTAACCGCGCCACGCTTGGCGGTATGATCAACACCGACGCCTCCGGTCAGGGTTCGCTGGTGTACGGCAAAACCTCGGATCACGTGTTGGGCCTGCGGGCGGTGCTGCTGGGCGGCGATATGATTGACACCCGCGCCATGCCGACACCGCTGGCGGAAACGATTGCCTGCGAAGAGACCGTTGAAGGGCGTATCTATAACCAGGTGCTCAACAGTTGTCGCGATCAGCGCGGGTTGATCCTGGAAAAATTCCCCAAGCTTAATCGCTTCCTGACTGGTTACGATCTGCGCCATGTGTTCAGCGATGATATGCAAACCTTTGATCTGACGCGCATTTTGACCGGCGCCGAAGGGACGCTGGCGTTTATCACCGAAGCGCGGCTGGATATCACGCCGCTGCCGAAGGTGCGCCGACTGGTGAATGTCAAATACGACTCCTTTGATTCCGCCCTGCGCAACGCCCCCTTTATGGTGGAAGCCAAGGCACTGTCGGTCGAGACCATTGACTCCAAGGTATTGAACCTGGCGCGTGAAGACATCGTCTGGCATTCGGTCAATGAACTGATCACCAACGTGCCGGATAAAGAGATGCTGGGTTTGAACATCGTCGAGTTTGCCGGCGATGACAAGGAGCTGATCGACCAACAGATGGAGAGTCTGTGCCTGCGGCTGGATGAGTTGATCTCCGGGCAACAGGGCGGGGTGATCGGCTATCAGATCTGTGGCGATCTGGTCGGCATCGAAAGAATTTATAACATGCGTAAAAAAGCGGTCGGGTTATTGGGTAACGCCAAAGGGCGTGCCAAACCGATCCCGTTTGCTGAAGATACCTGCGTGCCGCCGCAGCATCTGGCCGATTACATTGTCGAGTTCCGCCAACTGCTGGACAGTCATAACCTCAGCTACGGTATGTTTGGCCATGTGGATGCCGGCGTCTTGCACGTGCGTCCGGCGCTCGACATGTGCGATCCCCAACAGGAAGTGCTGATGAAGCAGCTTTCTGACCAGGTGGTGGCGCTGACCGCCAAGTATGGCGGCTTGCTGTGGGGGGAACATGGCAAAGGGTTCCGCGCCGAATACAGCCCGGAGTTCTTCGGTGAGCAACTGTACCAGGAACTGCGCCGTATCAAGGCGGTGTTCGATCCGAACAACCGGCTCAACCCCGGTAAAATCTGCCCGCCGTTAGGCGTCGATGCGCCGATGATGAAAGTGGACGCCGCCAAACGCGGTACGCTCGATCGTCGGATCCCGGTCGAAGTGCGCACCTCGTTCCGCGGAGCCATGGAATGTAACGGCAACGGCTTGTGCTTCAATTTTGATGTGCGCAGCCCAATGTGCCCGTCGATGAAGATCACCGGCAACCGCATTCACTCGCCAAAAGGCCGGGCGGCGCTGGTGCGTGAATGGCTGCGCCTGCTGTCCGAGCAGGGCGTCGATCCGCTGGTGCTGGAAAAGCAATTGCCGCAGCAGCGCCTCAGCTTCCGTACCCTGATCGAGAAAACCCGCAATAGCTGGTATGCCGGTAAAGGCGAATATGATTTCTCGCACGAGGTGAAAGAGGCGATGTCCGGCTGCCTGGCCTGTAAAGCCTGCTCCACCCAGTGTCCGATTAAAATTGACGTGCCGGGCTTCCGTTCACGTTTCCTGCAGCTTTACCACACCCGCTATCTGCGGCCGGCGCGTGACTATATGGTCGCCGGCGTGGAGAGTTACACCCCGCTGATGGCGAAAGCGCCGAAGGTGTTCAACTTCTTCTTCCGCCAGCCCTGGGTACGTGAGCTGAGCCGCAGCAGTATCGGCATGGTCGATTTGCCGATGCTCTCCAGCCCGACGTTGCGCCAACAGCTTTCCGGCCACGGTGCGTTAACCATGACGCTGGAACAGCTGGAAGCGTTGAGCTCGGAACAGCGTGAACAACATGTGTTGATCGTGCAGGATCCCTTTACCAGCTATTACGATGCCAAAGTGGTGGCGGACTTTGTACGGCTGGTGGAAAAGTTAGGTTACCGCCCGGTGCTGCTGCCGTTCTCACCCAACGGCAAGGCGCAGCATATCAAAGGCTTCCTGACGCGTTTTGCCCGTACTGCGCGCAAGACCGCCGATTTTCTCAACCGGGTGGCCAAGCTCGGCATGCCGCTGGTGGGGGTCGATCCCGCCCTGGTGCTGTGTTACCGCGATGAATATAACGAGATCCTCGGGGAAACTCGTGGCGACTTCCAGGTGCAGTTGGTGCACGAATGGTTGCAGCAACTGCTGGCCGAGCGTGCGGAACAGCCGGCGACCGGTGAAGCCTGGTACCTGTTTGGCCACTGTACCGAAACCACGGCGTTACCGACCAGTGGCCAACATTGGACGTCGATCTTTGCACGCTTTGGCGCCAGGCTGGAAAATGTCAGCGTCGGTTGCTGCGGCATGGCGGGGACTTACGGCCATGAAGTGAAGAACCTGCAGAATTCGCTCGGCATTTATGAGCTATCATGGCACCAGGCGCTGCAACGTTTGCCGCGGCAACGTTGCCTGGCAACCGGCTATTCCTGCCGCAGCCAGGTCAAACGCATTGAGGGTAACGGTGTACGACACCCATTACAGGCACTTCTGGAGATGATTGAGTGAAACTGTGGAAAAGAGAAACAACGCTGGAACAATTAAACCAGGCCGGTGAAGGCTGCATGGTCAGCCATGTCGGGATCCGCTTTACCCGGCTGGAAGAAGATTACCTCGAGGCGACCATGCCGGTCGACCAGCGCACCCGGCAGCCGTTTGGCCTGCTGCACGGCGGGGCATCGGTTGTGCTGGCGGAGTCGATGGGATCGATGGCCGGTTACCTGTGCTGTGAAGGCGAGCAGAAAGTGGTGGGGTTGGAAATCAACGCCAACCATTTGCGAGCCGCATTTGAAGGCGAAGTCCGCGGCGTGTGTCGTGCGCTGCATATTGGCCGCCGTCATCAGGTTTGGCAGATCGAAATCTTCGATTCGCGCGATCGTCTGTGCTGCACCTCACGCCTGACTACCGCCGTCATCGATTAAGCGTTTTACCCCGCAGGCAGCTCTGTCTGCGGGTATTTTTGTCGTTCAACCGGGTTACAGCTGAAAAGGCACCCGCTTGACGAAGTCCTTCTGGAAGGCATTGGCCTTCTCCCAGGTGCCTTCCATCGCATATTTCTGACAAATCAAGGTCAGGGTATGGCGGGCAAAATGATAGCTCTGAACCCGGAACAGCTGGCAGCGCTGTGGATTATTGATTTCCACGATCAGCCGATTATGCAGTTTGCTCAGCGCATGCAGGTAGCTTTCATCATCGCCATTCTCCAGACACAGGTTAGCCATATTCAGGCTGACGTTGTTATAGCGTTTCAGGTGATTGACGTTGCACTCCGGCCGTCGAAGCGATGCTTCCGCCATGTAGAAATCTACCGTGGCGTCGCGTACGCTGAATTTGTAGTCATCAATTTTGCCCAGCAGCCACGCATTCATCGAGATATTCATTTGCCCGCGCTCAATGTGAATTGAATGATAATCATTATCATATTTATTGACGCGTTGGTGATCAATCATTCTGTTGAAATATTTATTGCCGGCAGGGGATGGATTGGGGCAGGGACAACCCAATATAGCCAGTAACGACTAAACTTTAATCAGAGGTTGCCGTTTCTGTTGGCTCAGTCGGGTGAGCGGAATGGCGTGAAATGCGCCTTATTGTCGATAAACGCATTTTTAAGACAGACAAAATGCAGAAATAGGTATTTTCTATGAATGTTTAAATCGACAGAAAAAGTCCGGCCCTGTAAAGCGTTCGAGCCAATGGGCAAGCGTAATGGTGATACAGGATGTGCAGTAAATTCATAAGGATAAAATGATTCCATTTCCGACCGGCAGCGTCTGACGCGCTGACTGTCCCGCGCGCTTGCCGCATGCCGAAGTGAAAATCCGGGCTTTTCGCGGATACCCCTGTAAAACAAACGGTTGAAGTGATAATCGTTATCACTAACATAGTAGCAACCCAGATTGGCTGTGGTAAAACACGAGTGTGAGGTAGGCCATATGCAAACGGAAAATGTCGGCACTTTTTCTCTGGACGAAAATGTCTGGCAAGGCATTTTGCTCAGTGACAATGCCGTACAACAAATCAGTAAATTAATGCAGCAGGATCCACAGGTGAAAGGGCTGCAACTCGGGGTGAAGCAATCAGGCTGCGCCGGGTTTGCCTATGTGTTGGATCTCACCCGTGCGCCTGCCGACGACGACCTGCTGTTTGAGCGCGATGGCGCCAGGCTGTATGTGCCGTTGAAAGCCATGCCGTTTATCGATGGCACCACGGTGGATTTTGTCCGTGAAGGGCTGAATCAGATCTTCAAATTTAATAACCCTAAAGCTCAGCATGCCTGCGGGTGCGGCGAGAGTTTTGGCGTTTGAGCGATGCAATCAACATGACACGAAGCAATGTAGAAATGCCTAATGAAGTGCAGGCTTGGGTCAGCGAAGGTCGCTACAAAGAAGGTTTTTTTACCCAGTTGGCTACCGATGAGTTAGCGATGGGCATCAACGAAGACGTGGTGCGTGCTATCTCGGCCAAGCGTAATGAACCTGAGTGGATGCTGGAGTTCCGCCTCGAGGCCTACCGTGCCTGGCTGCAAATGGAAGAGCCGCACTGGCTGAAAGCGAACTACGACCGCCTGAACTATCAGGATTACAGCTATTACTCGGCGCCGTCCTGCGGCAGCTGCGATGACGCCTGCGGCTCACAGCCCGGCGCAGAACAGCAACCTGGTGCACCGACGGACAACAACTACCTGACCAGCGAGGTTGAACTGGCGTTTAACCAGCTCGGCGTCCCGGTGCGTGAAGGCAGCGAAGTGGCGGTAGACGCCATCTTTGACTCGGTCTCGGTGTCGACCACTTACCGGGAAAAGCTGGCGGAGAGTGGGGTGATTTTCTGCTCGTTCGGTGAAGCGATCCATGAATACCCGGACCTGGTGCGTAAATACCTCGGCCGCGTGGTGCCTTCTAACGACAACTTCTTTGCTGCATTGAATGCGGCGGTGGCCTCCGACGGGACCTTCGTCTACGTGCCGAAGGGCGTGCGCTGTCCGATGGAGCTGTCGACCTATTTCCGCATCAACGCCGCCAAAACCGGCCAGTTCGAGCGCACTATCCTGATCGCCGATGAAGGCAGCTATGTCAGCTACATCGAAGGCTGCTCGGCCCCGGTGCGCGACAGCTATCAGCTGCATGCGGCGGTGGTGGAAGTGATCCTGCACAAAGACGCCGAAGTGAAATATTCGACGGTGCAGAACTGGTTCTCCGGCGGCGACAGCAAGGGCGGTATCCTCAACTTTGTTACCAAGCGTGCGCTGTGTGAAGGCGCGGGCTCGAAAATGTCCTGGACCCAGTCGGAAACCGGCTCGGCGATCACCTGGAAATACCCGAGTGTGATCCTGCAGGGCGACAACTCTATCGGTGAGTTCTTCTCGGTGGCGCTGACAAGTGGTCATCAGCAGGCGGACACCGGCACCAAGATGATCCACATCGGCAAGAACACCCGTTCGACCATCATCGCCAAAGGCATTTCTGCCGGGCACAGTGAGAATACCTACCGCGGTCTGGTGAAGATCCTGCCTGGGGCGGAAAACGCGCGTAACTTTACGCAGTGTGACTCGATGCTGATTGGGCCGGATAGCGGCGCCCACACCTTCCCGTATGTTGAAGCGCGTAACAACAGCGCGCAGCTGGAACACGAGGCTACCACCTCAAAAATTGGTGATGACCAGCTGTTTTATTGTCTGCAGCGCGGCATCAGTGAAGACAATGCCATTTCGATGATCGTCAACGGATTCTGTAAGGACGTGTTCTCAGAGCTGCCGCTGGAGTTCGCCGTTGAGGCACAGAAGTTATTGGCCATCAGCCTGGAACACAGCGTGGGCTAAATGCCGGATTTACAGCGCGACAGCGCGACCTAAGGACACTGCATGTTAAGTATCAAGAATTTAAAAGTCAGCGCGGAAGGCAACGAGATCCTCAAGGGCCTGGATCTGGAGATCAAACCGGGTGAAGTGCATGCCATCATGGGGCCGAACGGCTCGGGCAAGAGCACGCTTTCAGCCACCCTGGCCGGGCGCGAAGAGTACGAAGTGACCGCGGGCGAAGTGACCTTCAAAGGCAAGGACCTGCTCGAACTGGCCCCGGAAGATCGTGCCGGTGAAGGAGTGTTCCTGGCGTTCCAGTATCCGGTGGAGATCCCCGGCGTCAGCAACCATTTCTTCCTGCAGACTTCGGTTAATGCGGTGCGTAAATACCGCCAGCAGGAGCCGCTCGATCGTTTCGATTTCGCTGATTTTATCGAAGAGAAAATTGAACTGCTGAACATGCCGCCCGATCTGCTGACCCGTTCGGTTAACGTTGGCTTCTCCGGCGGTGAAAAAAAGCGCAATGACATCCTGCAGATGGCCGCGCTGGAGCCGGACCTGTGCATTCTGGATGAAACCGACTCCGGTCTGGATATCGATGCGCTGAAGATCGTCGCCAATGGGGTTAACTCACTGCGGGACGGCAAGCGCTCGTTCATTATCGTCACGCACTACCAGCGTATCCTGGATTACATCAAACCGGATTACGTCCATGTTCTTTCCCAGGGCCGCATCGTTAAATCCGGCGATTTCTCCCTGGTGAAACAGTTGGAGGAGCAGGGCTATGGCTGGCTTACCGACGAACAATAATTCACGCGCGCTGCAGCAGCTTTACAGCCTGTTTGAAGCCCGCGGCGGTGAGCATTCCGCCCATGCGCTGGCTCACTGGCAACAGGCTTTACGCCTGGGCTGGCCGACCCGCAAGCATGAAAACTGGAAATACACCCCGTTGGAAGGCTTGCTGGAACAACAGTTCCTGGAACCGCAACCGGAGCCGGTCACGGCCGCTCAGCGGGATGCACTGGCGCTGGATATTGACGCTTACCGGTTGGTGTTTATCGACGGACGCTTCTGCGCGGCGTTGAGCGACAACGAACTGGGCGATTACCAGTTTGACGTGGCGCCTTACGGGACGCTACAGGCGCTGCCGGAACCGATCCAGGCCGAAATCTTCCTGCATCTGACCGAGAGTCTGGCGCAAGAAACCAGCTTTATCCGCGTTGCGGCCGGCAAGATTGCGCAGCGGCCGTTGTATCTGCTGCATATCAGCAGTGGACGCGGTGCTGAAGGTGAAGTGAATACCGTTCATCACCGTCATCACCTTGAAATTGCGCGTAATGCCCAGGCTGAGGTGATCGAACATTATGTCAGCCTGAACGATGCCGCACATTTCACCGGGGCACGCCTGACCGCCAACGTGGGCGACAATGCTCAACTGCATCACTGCAAACTGGCGTTTGAAAGTCAGCCGAGTTACCACTTCGCCCATAACGATCTGGTGATTGGCCGCGATGCGCGGGTCAAGAGCGACAGCTTCCTGCTTGGCGCGGGGCTGACGCGACATAACACCAGCGCGCAGCTCAACGGTGAAGGCTCCAACCTGACGATCAACAGCCTGGTGCTGCCGGTCGGAAAAGAAATCTGCGATACCCGCACTTATCTGGAGCATAACAAGGGTTACTGCGAGAGCCGCCAACTGCACAAAGTGGTGGTTAGCGATCGCGCCAAAGCGGTGTTTAACGGCATGATCAAGGTGGCCAAACACGCGATTAAAACCGATGGCCAGATGACCAACCACAACCTGCTGTTGGGCAAG
This sequence comes from Serratia myotis, assembly GCF_027474885.1. Taxonomy (NCBI): domain Bacteria; kingdom Pseudomonadati; phylum Pseudomonadota; class Gammaproteobacteria; order Enterobacterales; family Yersiniaceae; genus Serratia; species Serratia myotis. The sequence goes on from NZ_CP099707.1 coordinate 2,421,785, forward strand.
GTGGCGGAAGTGGATACCAAGCCACAACTGGAAATCTACGCCGATGACGTGAAGTGCAGTCATGGCGCGACCGTTGGGCGCATTGATGAAGAGCAGCTGTTTTATCTGCAATCGCGTGGCATCGACAAGCATGCGGCGCAGCAGATGATTATCTTTGCCTTTGCCGCTGAACTGACCGAGGGCATCGGCAACGAGACCATCCGCGAATCGGTGCTGGCGCGTATTGCAAGGCGCCTGCCGGGGGAGGCAGCATGAGTTTTCCGATTGAACGGGTACGCAGTGACTTTCCTCTGTTGGCGCGTGAGGTCAATGGCCAGCCGCTGGCTTACCTCGACAGCGCTGCCAGCGCTCAGAAACCGCAGGCAGTCATCGATCGCGAACTGGATTTCTACCGTCATGGCTACGCGGCGGTGCACCGTGGCATCCACACCCTGAGCGCCGAAGCGACGCAGGAAATGGAAGCGGTGCGTGAAAAGGTGGCGGCGTTTATCAATGCCGGTTCGGCCGAAGAGATTGTGTTCGTCAAGGGCACCACCGAAGGCATCAACCTGGTGGCCAACAGTTTTGGCCGCCATTTCCTGCAGCCCGGTGACAGCATTATCATCACCGAGATGGAGCACCATGCCAATATCGTGCCCTGGCAGATGCTGGCGCAGGAACGCGGGCTGAACCTGCGCGTCTGGCCGCTACAGCCAGACGGTACGCTGGATTTGGCCCAGTTGCCTGGGCTGATCGACGCGTCCACCAAACTGCTGGCCCTGACCCAGGTATCCAACGTGCTGGGCACGGTGAACCCGGTGCAGGAAATTACGGCGCAGGCGAAGGCCGCCGGTCTGAAAGTGCTGATCGATGGTGCTCAGGCGGTGATGCACCAGCGGGTGGATGTTCAGGCGCTGGATTGCGATTTCTACGTGTTCTCCGGTCATAAGCTGTATGGGCCTTCCGGCATCGGTATTCTTTACGGTCGTCAGGCGCTGTTGCAGCAAATGCCACCCTGGGAAGGGGGTGGCTCGATGATCCAACAGGTCAGCCTGACTCACGGCACCACCTACGCCGCGCCGCCATGGCGCTTTGAGGCGGGTTCGCCCAACACCGCCGGTATGATGGGGCTGGGGGCGGCAATTGACTATGTGAATGCGCTGGGGCTGGAGGCAATTGGTGACTACGAGCAATCGCTGATGCATTACGCGCTGGAAGCGTTGCAACAGGTGCCCCGGCTTAAAATCTACGGCCCGGCGGAGCGCGCGGGTGTGATTGCCTTTAACCTGGGTGAGCACCACGCGTATGATGTCGGCAGTTTCCTGGATCAGTACGGCATTGCTATTCGCACCGGCCACCATTGCGCGATGCCGCTGATGGCGTTCTATAATGTGCCGAGCATGTGCCGCGCTTCATTGGCGTTATATAACACGCGCGATGAAGTAGACCGGCTGGTGGCCGGGTTGCAGCGCATCCAAAAACTGCTGGGATAAGACCGGGGGTTAATCCCTCCGGGTGAATAAATACCTGTAGTCAGTGATATGGGGTCGGCATGCCGGCCCCTGAATGATTGAAAGGATCCTCATGGCGAACTTGCCGGACAAAGAAAAGTTAGTACGTAATTTCTCCCGTTGCCTGAACTGGGAAGACAAGTATCTGTATGTCATCGAACTGGGCGCCAAGCTGCCGGCGCTTGACGATAGCGAACGCCAGGCGGGCAATCTGATTTCCGGCTGTCAGAGCCAGGTGTGGATTGTGATGCGGCTGGGCGAACAAGGGCAGGTCGAGTTTCACGGCGACAGCGATGCGGCGATCGTCAAAGGACTGCTGGCCGTGGTGTTTATTCTTTATCACCAAATGACGCCACAGCAGATCATCGAATTGGATGTTCGTCCCTTCTTTGCAGAATTGGCGTTGAGCCAACACCTGACGCCTTCGCGTTCGCAAGGGTTAGAGGCGATGATCCGCGCTATCCGCAGTCAGGCTGCCAAGCTCTGACATAGTGGTATGACTCATTGATACAGTGCTGGTATTCGCTGTGTCAATGAGTCTTTACAAAGCCCGGCAAGCCTCGCCATCCGCTCTGCAAATCAGTGACATATCAGCAGCTTACCCCTTGACGTTGCATTGACAAATCTATAAAGCGATTACGTTATAACATGTTGATTTTTAGAGGACTTATTGCCTTTAACGTCAGCATTGCTAGTATTAATCAGGTCTTGTCTGATTTACCCGCCGCCAAGTGCCCGTTAGCCTTGTGGCCGAACCGTAATAAGCATAATAGGGATGATAATGAAACGTGCGTTGAGTTTAATGGGCATGCTATTTGCCACCGTACTGACTGGCACCCAAGCCGCCAGTGCGAGCGAATATCCGCTGCCGCCGCCGGACAGCCGTCTGATTGGCGAGAATACCACCCATACCGTTCCAAACGATGGGCGTCCGCTGGAGGCCATTGCCGCCGACTATCAAATCGGTCTGTTGGGCATGCTTGAGGCCAACCCTGGCACAGACCCGTTCCTGCCCAAGCCAGGTTCGGTATTAACTATCCCGACCCAAATGCTGCTGCCGGACACCAAGCGTGAAGGTATCGTGGTCAACCTGGCCGAACTGCGCCTGTACTATTACCCGAAAGGTGAGAACAAGGTGATCGTTTATCCTATCGGTATCGGCCAGACCGGGATGCACACTCCGCTGCAGGTCACTTCCGTCAGCCAAAAAATCCCGAACCCGACCTGGACGCCAACGGCCAATATCCGTAAACGCTACCTGGAAAAAGGGGTGAAACTGCCAGGGGTGGTGCCGGCCGGTCCTGAAAACCCAATGGGCCTGTTCGCCATGCGTCTGGCCATGGGGCACGGTGAATATCTGATCCACGGTACTAACGCCAACTTTGGTATCGGTATGCGCGTCAGCTCCGGCTGTATCCGCCTGCGTCCAACGGATATCGAGGCACTGTTCAATATGGTACCGCGCGGGACTCGCGTGCAGGTGATTAACGATCCGGTAAAAATCTCTGTTGAGCCGGACGGTAAGCGCTACGTAGAGGTGCATCAGCCACTGTCTAGAGTGGAGAGTGACGATCCGCAGACCATGCCGATCACCTTGTCGAAAGCCGAGAAAGCTTTTGTGGGTGATGCGCAGACCGATAAGGCGGTGTTCGACAGTGCGGTTGTACGCCGCTCTGGCATGCCGGTGCTGGTTAACCTGGGGCAGAGCCCGTCTGAAGTCAGTTTAACGCCTGTAGCCCCGCAGGAAGCGAATAAAGGCCTATTCAAGAGCGCGCCCATCAGTTCGGTGAATTAAAAACGCGATTAATGGATGATTCTGAGGGGTTCAGCGTGCTGAGCCCTTTTTTTTCGCCTGGTGGCAAGGGGGAGAAGTAGGGGGGATTTGCAGACAAAAAAAAACGGCGCACAGTGTGCGCCGTTTTCATTAACCGAAGCAAACTTACTTTTTGTAAGCGTGTGCTTGGTTGTCCAGGCGCTGGTTAGCACGTGCTGCGTCGTCTTTAGCTGCTTGAACGTCAGAACGGATTGCGTTCACGTCGTTGCTCAGCTGGTCAACTTTAGCGTTCAGAGTCTGAACGTCAGAAGACAGTTGATCGATTTTAGCATTGCTTGAACAGCCTGCCAGCATAGTGGAAGCCAGGATTACCGCGCCCAGTACCAGTTTAGTACGATTCATTATAACACCCTCTAGATTGAGTTAATCTCCATGTAGCGTTACAAGTATTACACAAACTTTTTTCGAAAGAGAATAATTTTTTTGGATTGGAGTGCTTTATTTTGATCGTTCGCTCAAACTTGCATCTTCTTTTGAAAAATAGTTAAAAAATGTAGGGAAAACAGCCGGATTCCATGGGACAACTCCGATTTGTAATTAGCTAAATAATGAGCAATCCACGGTTGCGTTTTTGAGAAAACAGTTTACTAGTGTTAAAAAAAACGCCGCTAAGCGGCGTTTTTGTCAAAATAATTATGTCACGTTTTATATTAAAGCACGTGAACCGAGGCAGTATTGGTTGTGCCGCTTGGTACCAGAGCACCAGAAACCATCACCACAACGTCGCCTTTTTGTGCCAAACCACTGGCCAGTGCCGCTTCTTTTCCGATGCGATAGAAGTCGTCGGTAGAGGCAATTTCCTTGACCATCTGTGGGATCACGCCCTTGGTCAGGATCAGCTGATGAGCGGTAGTTTCGTTGGTGGTCAGCGCCAGGATCACCGCGTTAGGGAAATATTTACGCACAGACTTGGCTGACTTGCCGCCGCTGGTGGCAACCACGATCAGTGGCGCATCCAGTTTCTCTGCGGTTTCAACCGCACCACGGCATACGGCTTCGGTGATGCGCAGCTTGCGGTTGTCATGCAGGCTGTCGATACGGCTTGGCATCACGCGATCGGTGCGCTCACAGATGGTCGCCATGATAGTAACGGCTTCCAGCGGGTATTTGCCCTTGGCGCTCTCGCCAGATAGCATGACGGCGTCGGTACCGTCCAGAATGGCGTTAGCCACGTCGCCGGCTTCTGCACGAGTAGGGCGCGGGTTCTTGATCATGGAATCGAGCATTTGGGTGGCGGTGATCACCACTTTACGTGCACGGTTACATTTTTCGATCATCATCTTCTGAGCGAAGATCACTTCTTCTACCGGGATTTCAACGCCCAGATCGCCACGAGCAACCATGATGCCGTCAGAAGCTTCGAGGATCTCGTCGAAGTTGTTCAGACCTTCCTGGTTTTCGATTTTGGAGATGATTTGGATCTGTGCGCCGCCGTGGGCTTTCAGGTGCTCACGAATTTCCAGCACGTCAGAACGCTTGCGGATGAAGGAAGCGGCAACGAAGTCCACACCCTGTTCGCAGCCGAAAATCAGGTCGCGTTTGTCTTTTTCAGCCAGTGCAGGCAGTTGAATGGAAACACCCGGCAGGTTAACGCCTTTGTTTTCGCCCAGGTCGCCGCTGTTCAGCACCTTACAAACCACTTCGCTTTCGGTGACGTTGGTGACTTCCATGCCGATCAGGCCGTCATCTACCAATACGGTGTTACCGATTTTCAGGTCAGCGCTAAAGCCGGCGTAGGTTACTGCAACACGTTCGTTGTTGCCGATAACGCTCTGATCGGTGGTGAAAGTGAAGGTCTGGCCGGCAACCAGCGCAGCGTCTTTGCCGCCTTCCAGTTTCATGGTGCGGATTTCCGGGCCTTTGGTATCCAGCAGGATACCGGCGTTCTGACCGGTTTTCGCCATCACGGCGCGCATGTTCTTGATGCGGTTGCCGTGCTCTTGGTAATCGCCGTGGGAGAAGTTAAGGCGCATTACGTTCATGCCTGCATTCAGCAGGTTGGTCAGCATTTCTTCCGATTCGGTTTTTGGACCGATGGTACAAACAATTTTGGTCTTTTTCATGACGGATTTTTCTACAAGTTGTGATGGATAATAAAACGAATAAAACCAGCGGTCAGGCCACTGATAAGGGATTTGAGTCGCGCCTGGTGATGCAAAACACAGTTAAGGATAGGTGACCAGAGTCGAAATGGGGCGGAAAAATTCAGCCCGCGCCGGGATGCGGGGATGCTGCGCAACGTGATGAGATGAAAATGTGTTGTTATTGCGTTTTCGCAGATCAAGGGCTGAAACCATTCAACTGAAAGACGTTGCGCATTATAAAGGCTAAGCGGCGGGAAACAAAATAAAAAACCGATGCAAAACCTCGGTTCCGTCAAATCAGCAGCAAATAGGGCGCAAATGCAAACCCGCAGCGGGTGTTTGTTGCGCAAGTAACCTTTTTACGAATGCGTGTATTGCGCGGTCAGTTTGTGGTGACGATTTCCCACAGCGTACCAGCCGTCAGACAGAAACAGCCGCTGGCGGTGTTAGCGGGGATCGCGATGGTTTCACCGGCGACCACCACCTGGCTGTCGTTACCTACGGTGAATTCAAACTCACCGGAGACCACTTGCGTTTGCAGAGCATAATCGCGCTTTTGCAACTGGCCAAAGGTACCGGCGTCAAACTTCACTTCCGTGACACGGGCACCGTTGCTCATGACGCCTTGTCGGCGGATGAGGCCGTTGTCGAGTTTCTCAAACGGGGTCTCTGCGGTAAATGTCAGCATGGGATCGGTCCTGATAAGATATTCGCCTTGATGATACCTGATACGGCTTGCGGTGACAGGAGCAAAGCTACGGGATCGGACTGGCGAGTTAACGGTAGAGAAAGTGTGATTCGATAGGGTGGAGCTGAGGAAACAATGATTTGGTGCGTCCGAGTGGACTCGAACCACCGACCCCCACCATGTCAAGGTGGTGCTCTAACCAACTGAGCTACGGACGCACTGCACTGCTTTTAGAAATTTGGTGCGTCCGAGTGGACTCGAACCACCGACCCCCACCATGTCAAGGTGGTGCTCTAACCAACTGAGCTACGGACGCACTGTACTGCTGTTAGGAATTTGGTGCGTCCGAGTGGACTCGAACCACCGACCCCCACCATGTCAAGGTGGTGCTCTAACCAACTGAGCTACGGACGCATCTTTTCCTGTCTGTCATGGCTGACAGCGGGGACGAATATTAACGAGCTACCCGCGTGCTGGCAAGGAGAAAAACGTAATTTTATCCGGTATTTCACGCGATTGCTGCGCTTGTGTGCAGTGCGGTGGTTTTTTCTGCAAACAAGGGTGATGAAGTTGTCGACCGGGTTAACTTCCCGGTCGACAACAACAGTTAGCGGGCAGAACGCTGCAGGATCAGCGCCGCCGGCTGTTTTTGCAGCCAACGCATGCGCATGGCCATCATGATGGCGGCGAAAGTCAGGCCAATGATAAAGCCAATCCAGAATCCGCTTGGCCCCATCGCCGGTACCACGACGTCGGTCAGCGCCAGCAGATAACCGCTCGGCAGACCCAGGATCCAATAAGCGACAAAGGTGATGAAGAAGATCGAGCGAGTATCTTTATAGCCACGCAGAATACCGCTGCCGATCACCTGAATAGAATCGGATATCTGGTAAATGGCCGCCAACAACATCAGGTGCGATGCCATGGCAACCACCGCCGGGCTGTCGTTATACAGCAGGGCGATCTGTTCCCGGAAGGTGGCGGTAAACAGCGCAGTGCAACAGGCCATGGCGATGCCGACGGCAATAGCTGCGTAGGCGGCAATTCGCGCCCCTTCGACCGAGCCTTCGCCCAACCGATAGCCGACGCGGATAGTCGCGCTGACGCCCAGTGACAATGGCAAGACGAACATCAGTGCGCTGAAGTTAAGTGCAATCTGGTGCCCGGCCACGGAAACAATGCCCAGCGGCGAAACCAGCAGGGCGACGACGGCGAACAGCGTGACTTCAAAGAACAGCGCCAGTGCCACCGGCAGGCCAATGCCGAACAGACGTTTCATTGCCGGCCAGTCGGGGCCTTTGCTGCTGCCTTCATGCGGCAGAATATCGCGCTGTGACGGGGCGCGTTTAACATACCAGCGCATCGCCAGGAACATAAACCAGTAGACGCTGCCGGTTGCCACGCCGCAACCGACGCCGCCCAGCTCCGGCATGCCGAACTTGCCGTAGATAAAGATATAGTTAATCGGGATATTCACCAGCAGGCCGAGAAAACCAATCACCATGCCCGGTTTGGTTTTCGATAGCCCTTCACACTGACCACGCAGCACCTGGAAGAACAGATAGCCCGGTGCGCCCCACATGATGGCATGCAAATACCCCACGGCTTTATCCGCCAGTTGCGGGTCGATATTGTGCATCATGTCGATGACGAACTTGCTGTTATACAGCACGACAATCACCAACAGTGAGACGATGGCCGCCAGCCAAAAGCCCTGACGAACCTGATGAGCGATACGATCGCGTCGGCCTGCGCCATTAAGCTGTGCGATCACCGGCGTTAGCGCCAGCAGCAGGCCGTGGCCGAACAGAATAGCCGGCAGCCAGATCGAGGTACCGACGGCAACCGCCGCCATATCCGTGGCGCTGTAGGCGCCGGCCATAATGGTATCTACCACGCCCATTGCGGTTTGTGATATTTGCGCGATGATTACCGGGATAGCGAGGGCCAATAAACTACGCGCTTCAATTAAGTACTTCTGCACGCATACACCTTTTCTATTTATTTATGATGGAGGGATGGGTCGTCGCGAAAGGACAACAATTAAAAATAGCGGAATTTTGTCAAAAAGATTGTACCCGCTCGGCGTGGTTAAGCAAATGCTGTGATGAAATAGTTATTAAATGCACAGGCGCAGATTTTTTGTCGCCCGAGGTTTGGTTTTCCTCGCCAACTGGGGCAAACTGCCTCAAGCGCTTTAAACATTTTCAGAAAGAAGAGGCTCACATGTTCACGGGTATCGTACAGGGCACCGCGCCGCTGGTTGCCATTGATGAAAAATCCAACTTCCGCACTCACGTCATCGACATGCCCACTGAACTGCTGCCTGGGCTCGAGCTTGGCGCATCGGTCTCTCATAATGGCTGCTGTCTGACCGTCACAGCGGTTGAGGGCAACCGCGTCAGCTTTGATTTGATCAAAGAAACGCTGCGCCTGACCAACCTCGGTGAGCTGGCGTTGGGGGACGTGGTCAATATCGAAAGAGCGGCCAAGTTTAATGATGAAATTGGCGGCCACCTGATGTCCGGCCATATTATCTGCACCGCAGAGGTTGCCAAGATTTATACCTCTGAGAATAATCGTCAGGTGTGGCTGCGCATGCCGGACGCGGAACTGATGAAATACGTTCTGCACAAAGGCTTCATTGGCATCGATGGTATTAGTCTGACCATCGGTGAGGTGGTGAATAACCGGTTTTGCGTGCATTTGATCCCGGAAACGTTGGATCGCACCACACTGGGCAAAAAACGTCTGGGTGATAAGGTGAATATTGAGATCGATCCACAAACGCAGGCGGTGGTAGACACCGTTGAGCGGGTGTTGGCGAGCCGTGAAGCGGCAATGGCGGCGGCGAGTGCGCTGGCGCAGAAGATCTGAAGAACGACAAACTACAGAGGAGCAATCGCGTGAAGTTTTATGGGAAAACGTTGATGTTAACGGCGCTGTTGGCGCTGAGTGCTTGTAGCAGCTCGCCGGAACAGGGTACTGCCAACCCGGCGGTAGATGCAGAGAATGACACCTGCGGTGCGGCGCAATATCAGAGCTATGTCGGTAAACCGATGTCAGCGCTCGAAGGCGTGCAGATTGAATCGCAAGTGCGCGCGATTCCGTATAACTCTGCGGTCACGATGGACTTCAATCTGCGTCGGCTGAATTTCCTCGGCGATAGCGATGATAAAATCATCCGAGTGTATTGCGGCTAATATACCCGCGCTGATCAATGCATAAAAAGAACCCCGGTTAGTGCAAGCTAGCCGGGGTTCTTTCATTATGCTGAGTGATTATTAACGCGTGACGCGAATACCGCCATCAACGCCTTTCGGGCTGAATACCACCTGCCAAAGCTGAATATCACGTGCGCGAAACGCTCCGGCGCAGGCGTTCAGATAATAGCTGAACATGCGTTCGAAACGATCCGAATAACGTTGGGCGAGTTGTGGCCAAGCCTGTTTGAAGCGTTCGTACCAGGCCATCAGGGTGCGATCATAATCGGCGCCAATATTATGCCAATCTTCCATCACAAAACGCCCCTCACTGGCCTGGGCAATATGTGATATCGACGGCAGACAGCCATTCGGGAAGATATATTTATTGATCCACGGGTCAACATTCATATCTGTCCGATTCGAGCCAATGGTGTGCAGCAGGAACAGGCCGTCCGGTTTTAAATTACGCTCCACCACTTTGAAGTAGGTGGGGTAGTTTTTCGGACCAACGTGCTCGAACATGCCGACAGAAACAATACGGTCAAACTGCAGGTCTAAATCGCGGTAGTCTTGCAAGCGGATTTCGACGTCCAGCCCGGCGCAGTTTTCCTGTGCCAGTTTTTGCTGTTCGGCAGAAATGGTCACGCCCACTACCGAAACACCGTAATTTTTCGCCGCATAGGCGGAAAGTCCGCCCCAGCCACAGCCAATATCCAGCAAGTTCATGCCCGGCTGCAGCTGCAGTTTGTCGCAAATCATCCGCAGCTTGGCTTCTTGCGCTTCTTCCAGCGTGGTGGCTTCTTTCCAGTAAGCGCAAGAATATTGCATATAAGGGTCGAGCATCTGCGTAAACAGATCGTTTCCCAGATCGTAATGTTCTTTACCGACTATCCAGGCGCGTTTCTTCGATTGCAAATTGGTGAGTCGCGCGGCGGCAATACGCAGGGTATCTTTTAGATGGCGGGGGAGTTTCTTTTCCAGACCGGCACGGACTACGTGTTGAAAGAATATATCCAGCCGTTCACATTCCCACCAGCCGTCCATATAGCTTTCGCCCAGGCCAAGGGAGCCTTCCTGCAGCACGCGTTTAAAAAAATCGGGATTTTTAACCTGAATATCGAATGGGCGCGTGCCGTTAACTTCAATACCGGCCATGCTGAGCATTTCATGGGCGATGCGATACCATTGGTTATCCTGAATGCTCAGATCTTCTATACACGATGAACTCATAGCTTCTCCATCACCTTCTTCTGACTTATGACCCGCCAAAAAATAGCTTAGACAAATTCTGCGGGTGCATACGTTTACCTACGGTAAAAAGTCCCGTGGCGTCTGATATCCGACTATGAACAGAGGAAAATTTTAAGAAGGTTCCTGCGCAAGAAACGCGGGAAAGACAATCCTTAAAAAAGTGTGACGCCATACGCGTACACAACAGCAATTTGTGATAAAGAAATTATAAAAGTGTTATTTTAAAAGGTCGTTTTGAGTATAGGCTTGCCGAGGCGCTTACTCAACTGTAAATCGCACTCGGCAAAAATATTCTTTAAGTGATTATTAATGCATACAATTATGACGCAGAGTTAGCATGTTCCTGCCTTGCAGCCTGCTGATCATCCATCACTTTTCCCCGTTGCAGCATATAGCCCAATGCGGCCAACACCACCGTAGAAACCATCACCGTTACCGTTGCCAACAGCGGCTGGCCGATAAAGGCCGACACCAGCATACTGGCGACAAAACACAGGCCCAACTGCAGGGTGTTTTGCAAGGCTGCAGCTTTGCCGGTACCTTCCGGGAACGGGGTTAACGCATTTGCCACTACGATTGGGTAGGTGGCACCGTTGACCAGTGCCATCACGCAGAACGGGATCAGCAGCGTGGTGAGCGTTGGCTCGGTCAGCGTGGCAACCAGATATAACGCCACCATACTGATGCCATAAGCTACCAGTAGCCACGGTAGCAAGGTGTTACCATTCATGCGATTTAACGCGGTGCGACAGCCGTAACCCCCTAATAAGAATGCCAGGGTCTGCGGCACATAGCTCAGGCCGATATCATTTGGGCTGTAGCCCATATCACCAAGAATAAAGGGTGAACCGGTCAGCCAGGCGAAGAAGCCGGCGGAGCAGGCGGCAAAGATGGTGACGTTGCCGCTGAAGGCCGGGGACTTAAGCAGTTGCAAGAAGGTCAGGGTGTTTTTCTTCTCGGCAGAAGGCGCGGCCTTGGCGCTTTCTTTCAACAGCAGCGTTGGCAGCAACAAAATCACCGTGATGCCCAGCAGCACGGCGAAAATGGCACGCCAGCCCATGTGGTTCAACAACCAGGCACCGACCAGGGGGGCCAGTGCAGGCGAAAGTGCGACCAGTGGCATAATGGTGGCGAAGACTCGGTTAGCCTTGCCTTCACGGTAACGGTCAATCACCAGGGCTTGCCAGGTGACGGCGGCAGAACACACGCCAATCGCCTGGATAAAACGCAGTGACCACAGTTGAACGGCATTCTGTACCCACAGCATACCGAGGCAACCCAGGGCAAACAGCGCCAGGCCAATCAGCAACACCGGTTTACGGCCGAGGTGATCGGACAGTGGGCCCCAGAGCAGTTGAGCAAAGGCAAAGCCGGCCAGGAAGATACTGAGGCTGGCACTGATCGCCCCGGCGGAAATCTGCAGGTCTTGCTGCATCACGCCAAAGGCGGGCAGGTACATGTCGGTGGCCAGATAACCCAGCATACTCAGGCCGGCAAGGTAGAACATAAAACCAAAGGAATTTCGCATGGTATTTCTCGTTAATATTTTAATGTCGCAGGTTTTTAGCGCCGGCAAGTGTATCCGGCTGGATCTCTGCTTGTGAAACGGTAATATTTGCGAGGTGCTGTTAAAAAAATTGAAGGCAAGGTTATGTGGTCTGAATATTCACTCGATGTAGTAGACGCGGTCGCCCGCACCGGCAGCTTCAGCGCAGCGGCGCAGGAATTGCACCGTGTACCCTCGGCGATAAGTTATACCGTGCGACAACTGGAGCAATGGCTGGCGGTGCCGCTGTTTGAGCGCCGTCATCGTGACGTGGAGCTGACCCCGGCCGGCGTGTTGTTTGTTCAGGATGCGCGCATTGTCATCAAAAAAATGCTCGACACCCGTCGACAGTGTCAGCAGGTGGCTAACGGCTGGCGTGGCCAGTTGAAAATTGCCGTGGACATCATTGTTAAACCTCAGCGCTGTCGCCAACTGGTGCTGGATTTTTACCGCCATTTCCCCGACGTTGAACTGATGGTGCAACCGGAGGTGTTTAACGGTGTGTGGGATGCGCTGGTGGATGGGCGTGCCGATATGGCGATTGGGGCGACGCGGGCGGTGCCGGTCGGCGGCGGGTATGCTTTTCGCGATATGGGGGATATGCGCTGGTTGTGCGTGGTCAGCCCGCAGCATCCGCTGGCGGCGCTGGAAGGGCTGCTGAACGACGATCAGCTTCGGCCTTTCCCATCGCTGTGTCTGGAAGATACCTCACGCAACCTGCCCAAACGAGTCACCTGGACGCTGGACAACCAACGGCGGCTGGTGGCGCCGGACTGGGCCTCGGCGTTGGATTGCCTGTGTGCAGGCCTGTGCGTCGGCATGATGCCTGCGCATCAGGCATTGCCGTTGGTGCAGCGCGGGGAACTGGTGGCGTTGCAGTTGCAACAGCCGTTTCCGGCTAGCCCTTGTTGCCTGACCTGGCAGCAGAATACGCCATCACCGGCGATGGCCTGGCTGTTGGACTACCTGGGGGACAGTGAAACCTTGAATCAGGAATGGTTAAGCGAAGTGACGCCGGAAACCGCAGAGGCTTCCGGCGCTAACGACTAGCGGCGGTAATCGATGAAAGGGCCGTCAGCGACCGAGCGGCGCTCAACCAGCTTGGGATGCACTTCAATCACCTGCGACTCTTCGCGCTTGCTGATGATACGGTCCAGCAACATGGTGAATGCCATCTCACCCAAACGCTCTTTCGGTTGATGAATGGTGGTCAGCGCCGGGGTGAAATAGCGGGCGTTACGTACGTTATCGTAGCCAATCACTGAGATGTCCTGTGGTACGCGCAGCCCAAGTTCATCGGCGGCGCAGATCGCGCCCATCGCCATGATATCGCCACCGCAGAATACTGCGGTCGGGCGATGCTTCTGCGACAATATCTGGTGCATGGCCTTGTAGCCGGATTCTGGCTCAAAGTCACCCTGGACAATCCATTCGTTGCGAACTTCGATATTGGCTTCTTCCATGGCCTTTAAAAAGCCCTGATGGCGGCCGCCACCGGTATTACGCGCCAACTGACCCGGAATGGCGCCGATATCACGGTGGCCGCGCTCGATCAGATAACGCCCGGCCAAATAGCCACCCTCGAAGGCATTATCGATAATGGTATCGGTAAAATCACCGCGCGCGGTACCCCAGTCCATCACCATCATTGGGATGTTGCGATAGTCTTCCAGCATGCCGAGCAATTGGTCCGGGTATTCCGAACACATGACCAGCAGACCATCGACGCGTTTTTGCGCCAACATCGCCAGATAGGCACGCTGTTTGTCCAGATTGTTGTGCGAGTTACACAGGATCAGCGTATAGCCTTTGCTGTAGCAACTGTTTTCCACCGCCTCGATCACTTCGGCAAAGTAGGGGGCTTCGCTGGAGGTCGCCAGCAAACCAATCGATTTGGTGTGATTGACCTTCAGGCTACGCGCCACGGCGCTGGGTGAATAGTGCAGCTCTTTAATCGCGGCAGCCACGGCCGTTTTTGTCTCTTCGGCGACGAAACGAGTCTTATTGATGACGTGCGAAACGGTGGTGGTGGAAACGCCAGCGCGTTTGGCCACATCTTTAATCGTTGCCATGTAAAGAATGACTCCTGAACTCACATGTTGCAGCATGTAAGTGTGATGTTAATCGTTTGCCTGCGTAGATCCTTCTCCAAAGAAGCGAAAACTGAGTTTTTAGTGTGTTGAAGTCGTCAGCGCTTGGTCAGGAGGGGCATTTTGCCGGTACACAGTTGTGAACTGCGAATTTTGTCCCATATTGAACAAAAGGGGAAGAGGTAATCGATATAATAAACCGGGAAATGATAACAAGATTTTATTGGCTAACTGTGTGAAAATGGTTTGACGCATTAATTGTGTGCCTTTTACCCTTGGGAAACCCAATCTGAAAAGGAGTTGTAATGGATACCGATCTGAAAATGTCACTGTTCACCACCGTCTGTGCGCTGGCCGTGATTATTGCTTTCAGCTTCACCGCTGCTTTGAACTGATCCCCTTAAGTAAAACAGGCGCAGCCCGCTGCGCCTGATTGCTCTTTCCCTCAGCTTTACGCCAGGTTTTTCTCCACAAATGCCCAGTTAACCAGCGCCCAGAAGTTTTCCAGGTAGGCCGGCCGCGCATTGCGGTAATCGATGTAGTAGGCGTGTTCCCAAACGTCGACGGTCAGCAGCGGTTTATCTTCACCGGTCAACGGTGTAGCCGCGTTCGAGGTGTTAACAATAGCCAGTGAACCATCCGGCTTTTTCACCAGCCAGGTCCAGCCTGCGCCAAAGTTTTTCACTGCGGCATCGCTAAATTGTTCCCTGAAGGCAGCGAAAGAACCAAAAGCCTGATTGATCGCCGTTGCCAGTTTGCCCTGAGGCTCACCGCCGCCTTGTGGCGACAAACAATGCCAATAGAAGCTGTGGTTCCACACCTGTGCAGCATTGTTGAAGATGCCGCCGTCTGAGGCCTTAATGATCGCTTCCAGCGATAGTCCTTCAAACTTGCTGCCTTTCAACAGATTGTTCAGGTTAACCACGTAGGCGTTGTGGTGCTTGCCATAGTGGTATTCCAGGGTTTCTGCGGAAATGTGCGGCTCGAGGGCGTTTTTTTCATAGGGTAATGCGGGCAGTTCAAACGACATTGCTTTCTCCTTTTACAGTGCCAACCTGAATCAGAACAACCAACAACAGATTGACCTGTTTTTATTGTGGGTATTTAGCTTAGCAATTTTCGCGCTGAAATACAGGGGGAATGGCAAAGGATTAGTTGCAGCAGCGAGAGTTTGGGGAAACGCTCAGGGGAGAGCGGCTGGCAGGGCCAGCCGCAAAGGTAATTATCGAATGGTTTTCGGTGTCACTACCCGACGTGCGCCAATGTAGTGGTTTTGCCAGTAATCGTTGTCGAGTTGGCTGATGCGGATTTCTTCACCGGTACGCGGTGACTGAATGAATTTACCGTTGCCCAGATAAACCCCAACATGGTCTGCCACGCCGCGGTTGTTAATCCGGAAGAACACCAGGTCGCCGCTTTCCAATTCATTTTTCTTGATCGGCGCGGCGTCGCGCAGGTGGTACATCTCGTTGGCGGTACGTGGCATTTTGATTTTCACCACGTCTTTATAGGCGTAATAAATCAGGCCGCTGCAGTCAAAACCGGTTCTCGGTGAGGTGCCGCCCCAACGATAGGGCTTACCCATCTGATCCATCAGCTTGGCCATCGCGGTTTGCTTGGCATGCTGGTAGCGTTTCTTGTGCGCCGGGGTAAGTTTCAGCGGCTTCTCGTCACGAACCAATTTAGCGGTGGCCATACCGGCTTCGCGGTGGCGGCCATAGCCTTTTTTGTAACCCTTTTTCGGCGGGGTCACTTTAATCTTGGCGACTTTATGAGTTTTGTTTTTCGATTTGGCGCTAACAATCTTTTTAGCGGTTTTTTCTGTTTTGGCTTTGGAAACCTTGGCAGTTTTCTGTGGGGTGGTGACTTTTACTTTTTTGCTGCTGGCTTTAACCGCTTTCTTTTTCTTGCGGTCATCCGGTCGGGCTTCGTTTACGTGGCTCTTACGCTGCTCGGCGGCAACACGAGACTGCGGCGCAGCATGCGCCAGATTAAAGAATAGCTGTGTAAACAACAGCACAAAAAGCGTAAGAATTAAACGCATGTCGACGTTACCAACCTTGGCCCCGGAACAGATATCGAAAGAATGACAGTATTCCCGAATTTCGCCATATAAAACAGCGAAGAACTCATAAATGATAATCCATATTGTGAGAAAACGTTAATAGCATTTTTTCTGCTGAAAAATCAAACTGTTGGTGTATAAAAAATCAACAATGACCGTCACTGGATTTATTAAACGTCGTGTTTTGATGAAAAAATATATTAGTGAAATAGCCAGATTAAAAATGTTATTCTGCGCATATGTTTTGACCGGAAAGGCCTTGCCGGCGAGACGCGACTGACAACCAAGGAATGCCCCTGCAAAAGATGGCGTTTTCTTGCGACTGTTCCAGCCGCTACAATAGCCAGTGTGATGCATGTTGTAGCCATGAGATTTGGCTTGAGGAAGCAATATAATGACGACGACGATTGAAAAAATTCAGCACCAGATCACTGAGAACCCAATTCTGCTGTATATGAAAGGTTCACCGAAATTGCCAAACTGCGGTTTCTCAGCGCAAGCTGTGCAGGCGCTGTCTGCCTGTGGCGAACGTTTTGCTTACGTTGATATTCTGCAGAACCCGGACATCCGCTCCGAGTTGCCGAAATACGCTAACTGGCCGACGTTCCCACAGCTGTGGATAGACGGTGAGCTGGTTGGCGGCTGTGATATCATCATGGAAATGTATCAGCGCGGCGAATTGCAGCAGCTGATCAAAGAAACGGCAGAGAAATACAAACAGCAGGAAGACCAGCAGCCTTAATCGGCTCGGTTCTATTGTTGGAAGTCATCGGGCGGTGCCAGCTAATACTGGGCCGCCCGATTTTTTTGTATCTTAGTCGGTATTACTGGCCGCCAATGGCCAGCCACCAAGGCGTTTCCAGCGGTTAACCAGTTCGCAGAACAACTGAGCGGTTTGCTCGGTATCATACAGCGCCGAATGCGCCTGGGCGCTATCGAACGGGATATCGGCGGCAATGCAGGCTTTGGCCAGCACCGTCTGCCCCAGCACCAGCCCACTCAACGCCGCGGTATCAAAGGTGGCGAAGGGGTGGAAAGGGTTGCGTTTCAGGCTGGCGCGCTCTGCGGCAGCCATCAGGAAGCTGTGATCGAAATTGGCGTTATGCGCCACAATGATCCCCCGGTTACAGCCACGATCCTTAATCCCCTTGCGCACCGCTTTAAAAATAGCGTGCAGGGCATCGTGTTCACTGACCGCACCGCGTAGCGGATTACTCGGGTCGATACCGTTAAAGGCCAACGCTTCCGGCTGTAGGTTGGCGCCTTCAAAAGGCTCCACATGAAAATGCAGGGTTTCGTCCTGTTGTAACCAGCCGTCTTCATCCATTTTTAACGTAACGGCGGCAATTTCCAGCAGTGCGTCAGTCTTGGCATTAAATCCGGCGGTTTCTATATCTATTACTACAGGGTAAAACCCACGAAAACGGCCACTCAGGGCGTTAAGATCACTTTTTTCGGCCATCAGTTTCTTATCTTCATCGAATACAGCGCGCATTATGGCAAATTTTGCGCCCGGTTGCAGGCGGTTATCACGCGGAAAAAACAGGGGCGCAGAAAGCGCCCCTGATTGACCTTAGTGGCCGAGGCCATGGCCGGCGTGTTTGTTCTCGATCAGTTCGATTTTATAACCGTCCGGATCTTCAACAAAGGCGATAACCGTGGTGCCGCCCTTGACCGGACCGGCTTCGCGGGAGACCTTGCCGCCGGCGTTACGGATGCTGTCACAGGTGGCGGCAACATCGTCAACCCCCAGCGCCAGGTGGCCGAACGCGGTGCCCATTTCGTAACTGTCGGTGCCCCAGTTATAGGTCAGTTCAATCACTGCACCTTCGCTTTCATCGGTATAGCCTACAAACGCCAGCGAGTACTTGTATTCCGGGTTCTCGCTGGTGCGCAGCAAGCGCATGCCTAATACCTTGGTATAGAAGTCGATGGAGCGCTGCAGGTCACCGACGCGGATCATGGTATGGAGTAAGCGCATAATTCCTCTGATTGGATGTGCCGTTGCCAATGGCGGATGGATTGAAGCGAAATCCAGTATAGCGTTGCCGCATAAGGGATTTCAATGTATGCCAAGGCAGGGCGCACAATACTATAGTGACGTTGTCACTCAATGGTCGGGTAAGACAGCAGCAACCGCACACTTTGTCGCCGTGCACAGTTTGGAAATAGGTACTATAACCCCTGCAAGGAACAGCGCGTCACGATAACGATATAGAGCCCGGATTGGACCGGGTTAATGTATAAATTTGGATCGGATTAATATGACGGTTTATTTTTTCAGTGCGGGGACATCGCGTTTGCCGAAGGAGTCGCTTAATGGATGAAATGCTCATTCTGGTGGATGCCGATGATAACTCCATTGGTTCGCAAACCAAAACGCTGGTACATCAGCAGGGGTTGTTGCACCGGGCGTTTTCAATTTTTATCTTTGATAGCCAGGGCCGCCTGCTGTTGCAACAGCGTGCTTTCAGTAAGTATCACTCGGCCGGACTATGGACCAACAGTTGCTGTGGCCACCCGCGCTGGGGAGAGGTAACGCTTGCCGCGGCTCAGCGCCGATTGCAGGAAGAGATGGGGTTTAGCAGTGAGTTGCAGCAGGTTTCCAGCTTCACCTATCACGCTGCGGTGCCCGGCGATTTAATTGAGCACGAGTTCGATCATATCTACGTCGGTTTATTTGACGGTGAACCGCAGGCGGCGCCTGAAGAAGCACACAGCTGGTTGTGGATGGATATTCAGCAATTAACGGATGATATAACGCGCAACCCGGAAAAGTTTACCGTTTGGTTTCGCACGATAATGAATAATCTTGATGCCAATGAAATACAGCGTTGGGCGAGGTTGGCTGTGAAGTAACTGACCGATAACCCAGACGGCAAAAAGCCCGCCGGTATAGGCACACCGGCGGGCTTTTGTATTTTACTTACAGCGTTGGGTAGTCGGTATAGCCTTCAGCACCGCCGCCGTAGAAAGTTTCCGGCTTAGGTTCGTTCAGTTCAGCATTTTGTTTGAAGCGTTCAACCAGATCCGGGTTGGCGATATAGCTGCGGCCAAAGGCCACGGCATCGATAAAGCCTTTATTGATCAACTCTTCCGCTTTTTCGGCGGTGTAAGCGCCAGCCCCGACAATCACCCCTTTAAAGTGGGCGCGTACCGAATCACGGAAGGCGTCGGAATAAGGCTTGCCACCGGCCCAGTCAGGTTCGGAAATATGCAGGAAAGCGATGTTGCGCTTGTTCAGTTCTTCCACCAGATACAGCGCGGCATCTTCTTGATCTTCACCGTTGTCCAGGCCGTTGAACGGGCCCAGTGGGGAAATACGGATGCCAATGTGTTCTGAGCCCCATTCCGCGATGGTGGCGTCAACCACTTCCAGCGTCAGGCGCGTGCGGTTTTCGATGCTGCCGCCATATTGGTCGGTGCGCTGGTTAGACGCCGGAGCCATAAACTGGTGCAGCAGATAGCCGTGTGCGGCGTGCAGTTCGACAAAATCGAAACCGGCCTCACGTGCGTTGGCGGTTGCCTGACGGAAATCATTAATGATGCCTGGGATCTCTTCGGTTTCCAGTGCGCGTGGGGTAGAGGTAGGTACTCGTACCCAGGCGCCGGTTTCGTCACGTACGGTGGTGCGGGTGTCGGCGTTGATCGCAGATGGGGCGACCGGTGCCTGTTGGCCCGGTTGCAGGCTGTTGTGGGAGATACGCCCCACGTGCCACAGTTGAACGGCGATATGGCCGTTTTTATCATGTACAGCCTGAGTGATCTTTTTCCACGCGGCGATCTGTTCTGGGGTATGCAGCCCCGGTGCGCCGGCATAACCTTTCGCCTGGAAAGAAATCTGAGTGGCTTCGGTGACGATCAGACCCGCGCTGGCGCGTTGGGCATAATACTCACCCATCAACGGAGTAGGGATATCGCCCGGTTCAATGCTGCGCAGTCGCGTCAGAGGGGCCATAAACACGCGATTTGGCAGCGTTACAGCGCCAACCTTCAACGGGGAGAACAACTTTTCAATCTTCATAGTGAATCCTATATTAATAGACCGGTCGACTAGTAGCGAATGTAGAACTGCCCAACAGGGTAATTCTTGATAAACCAAAGTGTTTTTTAGCGCTGCGCCGGGCGCAACAACAGTTCAATACTTTCCAGCGCGCTGGTCAGTGGGGCGACCGAGTGGCGGATTTTGGCTCGCAGTGAAGCGCCAAGCCACAGTGAATACAGCGTTTCTGCGGTAGCCGCCGGGCTCATGGCTATCGACAATGACCCTTCGCGGATACCGCGTTCAATCGTATCCTGCAGGTGACCAATCACCCGGGCACTGCCGGTTTCCAGTGCATGACGCATGGGTTCCGACAGGTCGCTCACCTCGGCCGATAGCTTGACCGCCAGGCAGGCGTTATGGCATTCGCTGCGGCAGTGGTAGCTGATCGCCTGAGCGTAATAACTCAACAACTGGTGGCGTGCATCACTTTTATCGTCGGTAAACAGCTGTTGCATTGCCGCATCATAGTGCTCGAAATAACGCTGTAGCATCGCTTCGCCAAACACTTCTTTTGAACGGAAGTAGTGGTAGAACGAGCCTTTCGGCACGCCCGCCGTGCTCAGCAATTCGCTCAACCCCATGCCGGTAAAACCAAGGCGCAGGCTTAGGGTCTCGCCGGTAGCGAGCAAATGTTCACGAGTATCTGTAGGGCAATGCGCATGTTTAGTCATAATGGGTGTCAGCATAATAGACCGATTGGTCTAGGTCAATAGCAATAAAAAAACCGGCAGTGAAATGCCGGTTATAATGATGCTTATTTTGCCCTAACAGAGGCGGGAAGTTAAGCCCTCAGGCTGCACCCCGGCAGCGTTGCAGAATATCCAACTGGGGTTGATATTCACGGGTCTGCACGTTCAGCATGCCAAGCAGGGTGTGGAACAGGTTGTCTTGCGAGACATCCTCCTTTTCCGCCATGTTACTCAGGCACTGGCGATCCACCTTGAAGTTGCGCTCATAGTCCGCAGACATCCACATCAGGAAAGGAACGTGGGTCTGCTGGCTTGGGGCAAACACGTAAGGCGTGCCGTGCAGATACATGCCATTTTCACCCAGCGATTCACCGTGGTCGGAAAGATACACCAGCGCGGTGTTGAACTTGTCGCTGTGCTGTTGCAACAGCTTGATGGTGTCGTCCAGCATGGCATCGGTATACAACAGTGAATTGTCATAGGTATTCACCAACTGCTCGTGAGTGCAATCCTGGATCTGATTACTGTTGCAGGTCGGCGAGAATTTCTGAAATTCCGGCGTGCTGCGGCGGTAATAGGCCGGCCCGTGGCTGCCCATCTGGTGCAGTACTATCACGCCGTCGTCTTTCAGGCCGTTGATATAGTCGTTCAGTTTATACAGCAGCACGTTATCCATGCAGACGTCGCCGTCGCAATCCTGCGGTAGTTTCAACTTGGTCATGTCCACGTGCGGCACGCGATCGCAGGCACCTTTGCATCCGCCATCGTTTTCACGCCACAACACATTGACACCGGCATGCGCCATTACGTCGAGCATGCCTTCCTGATGAGTCGCCTGGGTGGCATCGTAATCTTTGCGCGGCATGTTGGAGAACATGCAAGGCACAGAAATGGCGGTTTCGGTGCCGCAGGAGCTGGCATTTTTAAAGTACACCACGTCGTCCTGCTTCAGCCGTGGGTTGGTTTCACGCCCATAGCCACCCAAAGAGAAGTTCTCGGCGCGCGCCGTTTCCCCCACCACCAGGATCACCAGGGTTTTCTTTTGTTGCGCAGTAATCAGTGGCCCTTTGTGTGCATCTTCACCGATTTTCACCAGCGGCAGATTACGGGTGAAGTAACGCTGCTGGGTAAATTTGATGGTGCCGGAAACGAAGTTCGACGGCGTCAGCATTTTCACCACGCTTTTGTTATTGCGGATCAGCGAGGCGTAATCCTTATAAAACAGCGCGGCGATAATCAGGATCACCACCACCGAGAGCATTACGTTGGCGGCGCGCAGCCCGACCATGTACCACCATGGACGAGTTTTGCGGATGTCGACAAAGCAAACCAATACTGCAGGCAGAATACCGAGCAGGGTCAGCCACAGCCCCATGCGCGGCGTTAACAGCGCCGTCGCTTCCTGGGGATTGGTTTCGAAGGCGTTCTGCATCATGTTGCCATCAATCACCACGCCGTAACTGAACATGAAGTAGTTGGCGGCCGCGCTGCCGAGCAGGAAGAAAATCATCAGCGGTTTGCGCAGGAACGGCACGGTCAGCACGCTGAAAATAATATTCAGCGCACAGAAAATCACCACCGGCATGGTGGCGGCGAAAATCACGCTATGGACGTTATCAAAGGTGATATACGACCAGGCTTTATGAAGGAATAACGCGTTCTGGAACAGAGTGAAGAATAAGGCACTGGCGAGGATAAAACCCAGGCTGTTGCACTGTAAGCGTTGACGTAACGACATTGCCAAATCTGAATCCTGATATTGTGTAATGCGCTGAAATTTACAGGATGAAACTTAAGAAAACCTTAGAGATTCAGAATCGTTGCGGGGGCGTTTAATTTTGGTTTAGGTTAGAGGCGCCAGACCGGGTGGTCTGGCGCGGGGGGCTTAGTAGGCGGCGGTAAATTGCGCTTTAATAAACTGCGGCTTTTCGATCTCATCGAGGATAGCAACCGACAGGTCTTCTACCGAGATGCTGGCCGGAGCCTGGCCGTTCATCAACAATTGGGTGGTGCCGAGACGGAACTGACCGGTGCGTTTGCCGGGTTCCAGCAGTGCAGCTGGGGACAAATAGGTCCAGTCGAGTTGAGATTCATTGCGCAGCTTGTTGCGTAAATCACGCACGGCCTGCGCGCCTGGGCGAATATTTTCCGGGAACTGCGGGGTATCTACCAGTTCCACGCCCGGTGCCACTTCCAGGCTGCCGGCACCGCCAACCACCAGCAGGCGTTTGACGCCGGATTTTTTCACCGCGTCCAGGATTTGTTGCGAGCCACGGGTGGTTTTTTCATACAAATTCTCTTCTGCCCAACCCGGGTTAAAGGTGCTGATCACCGCGTCCTGACCGGTCAGCTGTTTCGCCAGCCATTCGGTATCGGCGACGTCACCCAGTGCGACGGTCAGGTTGGCATTGTCCGGCAAGTCTTTTGGCTGACGAGCAATCGCCGTGACCTGTAAGCCACGGGCCAGTGCTTCATCCACCACGCGGCGGCCAACAAAACCGGTTGCTCCAATAATGGCTACTTTCATCTGTTTGCTCCTGTCAGGAATAGGTTCAGTGTTTTGTCTCAGGCCTGGTTGACCTGAGCGGCTATATACACTGTAGTACTTAACAATAGAGCTGATTAGTGCCATATTCATGCTTTCTTGATTAAGTAAAACTTCATAATCGTGGATAAACTGAATCGAATGGCGGTATTCGCTACCGTGGTGGCAGAAGGTTCCTTTGCCGGAGCGGCCCGGCGGCTGGGCATGACGCCGTCGGCGGTCAGCCAGCATATGCGGTCGCTGGAAAAATCGCTCGGCGTGCCGTTGTTGCACCGTTCGACGCGGCGGTTGGCGCTGACCGAAGCAGGATCGGCGTTCTATCCTGGCTGTGAGGCGATGCTGTTTCAGGCGCAGCAGGCCGAACAGCGGCTGGCGGAACTGCGTGACACTCTGGTAGGGGAGTTGCGTATCGCCACAACCATTGGTATTGGTGGCCGCCCGCTGGCGGAGGCAATGGCACCGCTGCTGCAGGCCCATCCCAAGTTGACGCTGCGGGTGCTGGCGGACGACCGGATTATCGATATGATTGAACATCGGATCGACATTGCGCTGCGAGTCAACCGTCAACTGGCCGACGCCAATATGATCGCCCATCCGCTGGCCGAATGGCCAATGGTGCTGTGTGCCGCACCACGCTATCTCAGCCAACATGGGGTGCCGGAGACGCCGCAGGACCTGGTGCAGCACCGGTGGATCTCGGGGGCTTTCAGCGGCGCACATCTGGATTTACATCATCAGGGCGGGCAACAGTTAAAGTTGCGCCTGGCGGAAGGGCAAATCGTCAGCGACAGTATGAACGTGATGCGCGCCTTTACCCGCAGCGGACTGGGGATCTCGATTCAACCGCTGTATGAAATTGAAGATGAACTGCAGCGCGGCGAACTGATCCAACTGATGCCTGAATGGCGACCGGCACCTCTGCGGCTGCATGCGATGACGCTCGAACGGGCAATGCCAGAGAAAAATCGTCAGGCGTTGCGTTATTTACGCGACTATTTTCACCGTCATGCCGAAAAGTCACTTGCCAGCGGCGCCGATGGCGTCTTCAATTAGGAAAAGAACGCAGGAGGACGTGTGGCGCAGCAGCTCGAGTTTTTTGACATCCCCAGCCCGTGTCGCGGCATTTGTCAGGCCGACGATCGCGGTTTTTGCCGTGGCTGCCTGCGCAGCCGCGAGGAACGCTTTGGCTGGATGCAAATGAGCGATGCGCAAAAACGAGACGTGATACGTTTGTGTCACCAGCGTTTCCTGCGCCTGCAACGAGCCAATAAACAGCCCGACGAACCCTTGCCGGAACAACCCTCTCTGTTCTAAGTCATTTCTGATCTGCCGCACGTAAGCGCGGCTTTTCGCTTCCCACCGCGTTATCCGCTTGTGTATGCTGGCATTAAACAATGTCTTGAGGTTTCAACAATGGTAAACCGTATACAACTCGCGCCGCAGGGGCCTGAATTTTCCCGCATGATTTGCGGATACTGGCGTTTGATGGAGTGGGGGATGTCGCCGCAGCAGCTGCTGGCGTTCATTGAGCAGCATATTGAGCTGGGTGTGACCACCGCCGACCATGCGGACATTTACGGCGGCTATGCCTGCGAACAAGCCTTTGGTGAAGCGATGCGCCTGAAGCCTTCGCTGCGTCAGTCGATGGAACTGGTGTCCAAGTGCGGCATCGCCACCACCGCCAAACCGGGTAATCCGATCGGCCATTACATTACCGATCGCGAACATATCGTTTACAGCGCGGAACGTTCGCTGGCGCATCTGCATACCGATTATCTTGACCTGCTGTTGATCCACCGTCCGGATCCGTTAATGGATGCCGATGAGGTGGCCGAGGCTTTTGTGGCGCTGCATAAAAGCGGCAAGGTACGCCACTTCGGCGTCTCCAACTTCACCACCACGCAGTTCACCCTGTTGCAGTCGCGCCTGCCGTTCTCACTGGTGACCAATCAGCTTGAGATCTCGCCAATTCATCAGCCGGCCATTCTGGACGGCACCCTGGATCAGTGCCAGCAATTGCGTATCAAGCCGATGGCCTGGTCCTGTCTGGGGGGCGGTCGCCTGTTCAACGATGCCGAGTTCCAGCCGCTGCGCGATGAGCTGCAGGCGGTGGCGCAAGAAATCGGTGCCGAGACGATTGAACAGGTGGTGTATGCCTGGGTGATGCGTTTGCCGTCGGCACCGTTGCCGATCATTGGCTCCGGTAAGATTGAACGCGTGCGTTCGGCGCTGAAGGCGCAGCAATTGACGCTGAACCGCCAACAGTGGTTCCGTATCCGTAAAGCTGCACTGGGTTACGACGTGCCTTAATCGGCCCAAGAAGCCGGGCAGCCCAGGCTGCCCGGTTTTTTTACGCCAGTACCACCTGGCCGTCAGACAGGCTGCTCAGCCCCTGACCGACCAGCGTGACCGTATTACCGCCGAAGTTAAACACCAGATTGTCGTTCACTTCAGAAACAAAATCGCGGAAGTTACCGCCCGCGCTGCTGCCATCGGTCCCGATAAACACCAGCTTGTCCTGCGCCTGATAGCCGTAAATCTGGTCCTGACCAAAGTCGCCACTGAACAGGAAGGTGTTGCTGCCGCCCTGACTGTGCATAACGTCGTTACCGGCACCGCCGACAAAGACATCATTACCTTTGCCACCGAACAGTTGGTCATTGCCCTCCAGACCGAACAGCCAGGAACCGGAAGCCTTGGCGGTCAGGGTGTCATCGGCAGCGCTGCCGTTGGCCGAACTGGCATAGGCGGTCAACCCTTTGTCGGATCGCAATCCGCTGTCGGTCACCTGGTGCTCAACGTCTTTGGTAAAAATCAGCAGTGCTGATTCTTTGCTTTTCAGCGTATTAATCGAACTTGCCAGAGTGATGCCGCCTTTGGCATCGCGCAGGTAGAGCGTATTACCGTCGTAGGCGACCTCGCTATTTTTCAAGGTATGCTGAAGATCCAGGGTGTTATTGCCTTCGCCGCCGGAAATAATATTAAAACCGCCGCTGTCACGGAAAGTGTCATTGCCGGCACGGCCTTCAAGATAATCATTACCGGCACCGCCCTTGATTAAATCATTGCTGTCGCTACCCACAATAAAGGTTGGGCCGCTGTGGTGCTCGGCGTTGCGATTGAGATCCTCAACCCAGGTATTGCCGCGAGTCACATCGGAGAGGTTGGAGACAATCACCGTCGAGTCTTTACTGGTCAGCGAGTAAAACTCTGAATTTAATACTCGCATCAAGCCGTCCTGATAAAAGAACGGCAGGTGGGATAGCCAGGTCGGAATATTCAGGATCGAGAAGGGCAGAATATTCCAGGCATCAGGGGCGTAATGGTCGTTGAAATTAACGATATTATTGGTGGCGGACTCCTGCGGCGCATCATGCACCCCTAAGGAGGCCAACGTCAGGTTTGTGCCGTCCAGTGCGCGGAATACCGGGTCGTTTTCATAGCCGATATTAATCACCTTGCCGCCGGTTTCGTATTGCGTAGGGGATGCGAATGCCACATAGCTGGATTGCGCATAGAAACCGCCCCAGTTGTCGTCGCTGAGTGCCGCCATGCTGTTCACCGCCAGCCCACCGAGACTGTGTCCGCTGATGGTCACGTCATCGCCGCTCAGCCCGTTTGACTGGGCGAATTTAGCGACGTCGCCCAGCAGGGTGCCAAAGGCCTTCAGGCTGTAGTTATCGGAATAACCGGCAGGGCCAAATCCCGCCAACAAGTCATTGATCAGATCGCCGATGGTATCGGTAATCAGGGATTCCCGCGGCCCGCTGGTACCACGAAAAGCAATGCCAATGCCGGTGAGGTTGCCTTCGCTGTCATATTTCCCCAGTACTTCAGCCTGGGCGGTGGTGTAGCCCAGAGTTTCGCCATAATAGGTACCACGGGCATCGGTCTTACCCTGGTAGCCTAATTGGTCAGCGCCAATTAATGACCAACCGGCGTTATTGACCGCTTCCAGCGCCGCTTTTTCCGAGTCGGGGTTCCAGGGAATACCGGGTAATCCGCCCTGTGATTGCGTGCTGCCAATCAGCGCTGTCACCAACGTCAGGGGTAAGCCCAGACCGAATCCGGTATTGTGGTAGCCCTCATCAAATCCATTGTCGATATTGTGATAGGCGTAAGTAGAAATTGCCAAGGCGTCACTAAACAATACTTTGGACTTCGCATCATCGAGATCTTGATAATTAAAGATTCCCATATCAGTTCCTTATGAATTCGCTGCATTGCCGGGTTGATCTTTGAATAGCTATTGCAGCTTGTGTCGGTAGGTAAGGTATACCGAACGGCAGCTGGTCAGAGGACCGACATCGGTAGAATTATTATTAGTATGAATTATTAAGAATGCGAATTTGATCGGCAAAATTGTGTGCGTTTTGAGCGGTGGCTTACAGCTTCCCCTATACTTGAATGCTCACAGTGAGTTCAGGGAGATTAATTAATGAAACATTATTGGTATGCGGCCTTCGGCCTGATGGCCTGCGGAGCCGCTCAGGCGGCAACGGTGGATGTTGACATGAATCTGGTGACCGGACAGGGAATAGGTCAGGAAATTGGCAAAGTGACAATCAGTGAAACGCCTTATGGCCTGCTGTTTACGCCACAGCTCAAAGCGTTACCAGCCGGGGTGCACGGTTTTCACGTTCACGAGAACGGCAGTTGCGAGCCGGGAATGAAAGAGGGCAAGGCGGTTGCGGCATTGGCGGCGGGCGGCCATTTTGATCCGCAAAAAACCGGTAAACACCTTGGCCCCTATGCCGATGGCCATTTGGGAGACCTGCCGGCAATTTACGTAACGAATGACGGCATGGCCAGCGATCCGGTGTTGGCACCGCGGCTGAAAAAAATCAGCGAAATAACCGGTAAGGCGCTGATGGTGCACGCCGGCGGTGATAACCATTCCGACCAGCCTAAACCTCTGGGCGGCGGAGGGGAGCGTTTCGCCTGCGGTGTCATTAAATGATAAAGCCGGTTAGCGTGAGGCGGGGACCGCTGCTGTACTGTCAGGCGGGGTGATCGCCTGCTGTAACTGTTGCAACGAACAGTAAAGTCGCCAAATTAAGCCGGCAAGATCGCGCGCCGCCTGTTCCGGGTGGTGCGCCAGTGCACGACTCATGCGTTGCAGTTCCTGCAAGCTGGCGTCCAGTGAACTGTGCTGTACGCCTTTCTCCGTCATAATGCCCCGCAGGCAGTGAATACAAACATCTCGCACCGCCGAGAGTGGATCGGAGCGGGTCTGCCAGTCGCGCAGTTGCCAAACGATATGGCTGCAGTTGAGCAGCACCACGCCCCAGCGCAATAACCAACTGCGTGCCTCTTGATCCTTGCTTTGATTCAATTGGCTGATACGGTGATAAATCAGCGATTCGAACCGACTCTCGCTCTGCTGCGGCTTTTTGCTCAGTTGATCGATAAAGTCGCGTCGCAGGGCACGGATAATGCGCCGGCTTTTGCGTTTGTCCGAACTGGGCCGCAAGATTTGGAACGCCATACCGGCCAACAGGACGCCGACAATTTTGCCAAGGCTGTCATTGATAAACGACTGATAATCGTAACTCGGTGGATTGGTGACGGACAGAAACGAGCCCATAAACACGATCAGTTGCCCCCAAAGCGCGGCATAGGGGGGATTCTGCAGCTTGAGCATCTGCATGGTCACCAGCACCGGGAACAGGAAGGCGCAGAACAGCCACAAATCATCTATCTGGATCATCAGGCCAAACTTCACCATAAAACAGACGATCGAAAGCAGCGTCACCGCCTTCAGCAAAGTCGTGATGCTGTTGATCGGCGAAGGCGTGGAGGAATAGAGCACGCAACTGATGGCGACCAGCGTCAAAGCGGAGCTCCCGGCTTCCCATTGGGTGTTAATCCAGTAAGCACAGCCGAGGACAATGCACAAAAAGGTGCGTAACCCGTTATAGGCGGCTTCGTAGCTATCTGTGTGGCGTGCCAGAGAGGTCACATGCGGCGGTTGGATATCGCTGACCGGGGTAGCGTTTTCCAGCCGCAGCAGCCAGCGACTGCAATTCAGATACAGCCAGCAGAAATGCCGTAGCCGCAACCAGAAGGCGCGGTGGCGGTAGTCGGCAGGATCCTGCGGGGCGATTTGCTGCAGAATACGGGCCAGCCGATATTTATCGGTATCAGGACTGCGCAGCTCGTTCAGCAGTTGATCCAGCACGCTCGCCAGATTGGCCGGGCGATCCGGCCAGTTTAACAGCATGCGGCGCAGGCTGGAGATCACGCTGGTAATACGCAGCTGCTGATGCAACATATAATTGAGCAGGTTATTTTGCCTACGCAGCCGATAGTGGCTCCAGAATGCCTGAATACGCAGCAGGTTCATGGTCAGGATCTGGCCGATGACTCCTTCGTGCGACGTACGCATCTGCACGGTAATTTCCGGTTGCCACAGCATGGCGGCATGCTCCAGCAACCGCAGGTGCATGCGCCGCAGTGAGGTCAGTAGGGCTTCACCGTCCGAGGTGCTGGGCAGGATCATCATCATCAGACCACCGCACAGAATACCGGTGATCACTTCGCAAACGCGCGCCTGGGCGATATCAAAGATTTGCTGGGTGTCGGTCACGTTGACCGTGCTGAAGGCGATGATGGCGGCGGTATAGCCCGCCAGCGCAAAGGCGTAGGAGACATTGTTCTGATAATGATTGGAAATGTAGGTGCACAGGCCAATCCAGGCGGCAATAAACAGGGTGAACAACCAGGGATCGTTCAGGCAATGGCCGGCAATCGCCACCGAGGCGGCGGCTCCGACCAGACTACCGAAAACACGACCGATGCTTTTACTGATCACGCCGCCGACGGTAGGAAAACTGACCACCGCCGCCGAGGTTAGCGCCCAGTAGGGTTCGTCAAGATTGAGAACAAAAGCCACCCACAGTGACAGGCACATCGCCAGCGAATTGCGCAGTGCATAGCGCCATTGCCCGCCGGTGGCTTTCCCCCAGGGCGTGCGGTTCCATTCCAAAAAAGGCAGATTCACTGGTTAGCCTTACTGATGAATGGAGATGGTGCAGGTGGTGCCGGCCACCAAGGGCAAATCGGCGGGCACGTTCAGCAGTTTTATCCGCACCGGTACGCGTTGCGCCAGACGTACCCAGGGCACGTTGGGCTTTACGTCCATTAATAAATCACTGCTGCTGTCGACGCTTTGATCGTAAATGGCTCGGCCAATGCTCTCCACTTCGCCCTGGAGCGGGATGTTGCCATTATATAAAACGATATCCGCCTGATTGCCTTCTTTTATATGTTTTAGCTTGGTTTCCTCAAAATAACCGAGTACATAAAAAGAGTGCACATCAACCAGTGCGACCAGTGGGGTTCCGGCACTGGCATAGTTTCCAACCCGTGCCTGTAAATTGGTGATATAGCCGTCGGTAGGGGCGAAAATTTTAGTTTTACTTAAATTCCATTTGGCCTGTTCCAGATTAGCTTGCGCGGCTTTATACGAAGCTTTCATTGCCTGGGCCGCTAAATTTGACTCGTCCATGTCTTCGGCAGAAATAACATTTTTCGGCAGGCCGCGACGGCGTGCCGCCTCATGGTCGGCCTTGGCCATATCTGACTGCGCTTTTGCCAGCGCGGCCTCAGCATTGTCGAGCGCAATCTGGTATGGAACCGGGTCGATCGTAAAAATCAGACTTCCCGCAGGTATGAACTGATTGTCATGAACGGTTATTTTCTCTAATCTTCCAGATACTTCTGGCGTGATATTGACGAGTTCTGCGCGCACCTTTCCGTCACGGGTCCACGGGGATTGCATATAATAATTCCATAGCCACCAACCGGCACAGATGGCAATGGCGCAGACGATTACCGTAGAAAAATATTTTAAAGTTTTATGCGTCATCAGTTACCAACTCGCTAAAAGCCACAGGGAGCCGCTGACGGCAATGACGAAAATAGACAAATCCATCAGCATGGGATGCCAAATTTCGCCGGAATAAATCCAGTCTCGCAGCAGGTGGTGTACCAGTAACCATAAAACCAGGCCAAGCAACACAGCCTTAAATATGGGTGGAAAATAAAGCGAGGCGCCCAGCACCAAATCGGGTAGCGGGGACGAGGCATGAAGCCATGAAGTATTCACATTAACAATCCCGATGAGTGAATATGTTGAGTCTTTGCATAGAGAATAAACAATAACAGATCAAAATGGTGGCTATTTCCACAATATACATTATATACATTTGTGTTTTTAATGTTTGTTACTCAAAATAGTCTAAGCTCTGGGAGGGTATGTTAGCATGCTAATTATAAGGAGGGGTAAGTGGAGTCAACATTAGGTTCAGATTTAGCACGATTAGTTCGTGTATGGCGCGCGCTCATTGATCATCGGCTCAAGCCACTGGCGCTCACGCAAACACACTGGGTAACCTTGCACAGTATCAATCGTTTGCCACCGGAGCAGTCGCAGATCCAACTGGCCAAGGCGATCGGCATTGAGCAACCGTCATTGGTTCGTACGCTGGACCAACTGGAAGAGAAGGGGTTGATTACTCGCCACACCTGCGCCAATGACCGGCGTGCGAAGCGTATCAAACTGACCGAAGCGGCCGACCCGATTATCCGGGAAGTGGACAGTGTCATCAGTTCTACGCGAGGTGAAATTTTGAGCGGAATTACCACCGATGAAGTGCATCTGCTGGTGGGTTTGATTGGCAAGTTGGAACAAAACATCACTGAACTGCAAAATAAACAATAATAATTTCTTCTTTTTTCGATTTGATTTCACAGCATCGGAAATGAAACCGGAGGCCTAAAGCCTCCGGTTTACCTGCTAGAATCAGCTTACAGCGGGGATACGGTAATGGTATCGCCAGTGCGAGCCATACGAACGCGTTGCCCTGGGCTGAACTTGGTGTCGCCTGCCTTCTGAACCACCACGATGTTCTCTTTCTGGTCGGTCTTGATTTCCAGCTCATAGCCTGTAGTACGACCGGCTGCTTCACCGATACTGTTACCGGCAACGCCACCCGCTACCGCACCGGCTGCCGTTGCCAGGCTACGGCCTGTGCCGCCGCCAACGGTGTTACCGAGGAAACCACCCAGCACGGCACCGCCGATGGCGCCAATGGTGTTCGATGTTTCACTACCCTGGATCTTGACCGGGCGCACAGAAACCAGCGTGCCATAAGTCACGGTTTGCACCTGTTTGGCCTGCGAAGCGGAATAAACGTCGCCGGACATGGAATCATTGGCACACCCTGCCAGCGTAACTGCGGCGATGGCAACGACGAGAAGACGCTTGATCATATAAAACTCCTGTTGGTAGTAGTCCATAACCTGGGGAACCTTTCCAGGCCAGATTCATAAAAATGATAGACAAAGTATGGCCTAAACGCACGCACATCACCATGACCCGCTACTGCACGCAGCTTAACTTTGCTCTGTTCAACCAATATTAAACGGTGGTTTAGCTTTATAACAGCGTCGAAAGAAAATACGTTGCGGGTTGAACCACTGTTTAACCGTAGTTATCAATATGTGGCTCTGGCAGGAAACAGGCACATTGCTCACAGAGGTGAAAAAATACAACATAATTCATGGCGTTAATGTGGCAATTCTGGTTTATTTGTCAGGTCAAAATTTTGCTTCCCCGTAAAGGGTAAAGGATGTCGCTATGAAGTCAGGCCGCTATATAGGTGTTATGTCTGGCACCAGTCTGGATGGCGTCGACGTGGTGCTCGCTGCGATCGATGGACGTATGGTTGCGCAACAGGCCAGTTACAGCCATCCGATGCCAATCCAACTGAAGCAGGATATTCTCGGGATGTGTCAGGGCCAGCAGACCACGCTTTCTGCTGTGGGGCGGCTGGATGCACAGCTTGGCACGCTGTTTGGCGAGGCCGTACTGGGCTTGCTGAAGCAAACCGGTGTGGCGGCGCACGACATTACTGCCATCGGTTGTCATGGGCAGACGGTCTGGCACGAACCGGAGGGGGATGCGCGTTTCTCTATGCAGCTGGGTGACAATAATCGCATTGCCGCGTTGACCAATATCACCACCGTTGGTGATTTCCGCCGACGTGACATGGCCTACGGCGGCCAGGGGGCTCCGTTAGTGCCTGCCTTTCATCAGGCGCTGCTGGCGCATCCGGTAGAGCGTCGTATGGTGCTGAATATCGGCGGCATCGCCAATCTGTCGATGTTGTTGCCGGGGGCTGCGGTACGTGGCTTCGATACCGGGCCGGGCAATATGCTGATGGATGCCTGGATATGGCGTCATCACTCGCAGCCTTACGATAAGGACGGCGCTTGGGCGATGGAAGGACGCGTATGCTTACCGCTGTTGCAACAGATGTTGGCCGATCCTTACTTCGCACTGCCGGCACCGAAAAGCACCGGGCGAGAATATTTTAACGCAGCCTGGCTGGAGCGTCAGTTCGCGGGTTTGGCGGCGATAAGCCCGGTTGATGTGCAAACCACGCTGACAGAACTGACGGCAATCACCATTTGCGAACAGGTT
This sequence comes from Serratia myotis, assembly GCF_027474885.1. Taxonomy (NCBI): domain Bacteria; kingdom Pseudomonadati; phylum Pseudomonadota; class Gammaproteobacteria; order Enterobacterales; family Yersiniaceae; genus Serratia; species Serratia myotis. Next base: position 2,455,807 of record NZ_CP099707.1, read on the forward strand.
CAGTTGGCAGGGGGCTGCGAGCGTTTGCTGGTCTGTGGCGGCGGTGCGCGTAATAGCTTGCTGATGGCGCGGATGTCTGCGCTGCTGCCGGGTACCGAAGTGTGCCTGACAGACGATTTCGGCATCAGCGGTGATGATATGGAGGCTTTGGCCTTTGCCTGGCTGGCGTTTCGTACCTTGTCCGGGCAGCCCGGTAACCTGCCTTCGGTCACCGGCGCCAGCCGTGAGACCCTGCTGGGTGGGATTTATCCGGTTTTGCCTTTAGGGGGTCGCTAGCTCTGTTAGGATAGAAATCGATAGATTTCCCTAAGGAGCAACAGCATGAAAAAAATCATCATTGCCGCTGGCGTACTGGCGCTGGCTGGCTGCAGTTATGTTCTGCCGCAAAACAGCCAGACCTTGCATTACCAGTGCGGCACTACGCCGTTAACGGTGTCACTGGACGGTAACGAGAGCACCGTCAGCATGTTGATGGACGGTGAGCAACTGAAGCTGAAACAGGTACTGGCCATGTCCGGTGCAAAATACAGCGACGGTAAATATACCTTTTGGTCGAAGGGCCAAAATGCCTATCTTGAGCGCAATGGCAAAGTGATCATGAGCGATTGTACGTTGACGAATTGATCAGGCCGGTGCGGCGTCAGAGCGATTGAGATCCTGACGCCGCTGGCGCAGAATAGAATCACGATTTTTCAGTTGGTTGATAACCGAATGATTGAAAATAATGAATTTGATGTTGCGGACCTGCGCCGCGAATATACCCGTGGCGGCCTGCGCCGTAACGATCTGTCCGCCAATCCGCTGGAACTGTTCGAACATTGGCTGAAACAGGCCTGTGACGCCCGTCTGGCCGATCCGACCGCCATGTGTGTGGCGACGGTGGACGAAAACGGCCAGCCCTACCAGCGTATTGTGTTGCTCAAGCATTTTGATGACAAAGGGCTGGTGTTCTACACCAACCTGGGGAGTCGCAAAGCTCAGCAACTGGCGAATAACCCGCACATCAGCCTGCTGTTCCCGTGGCACATGCTCGACCGTCAGGTGATTTTCCTCGGTAAAGCAGAGCGCTTGTCCACGTTCGAAGTGATGAAATACTTCGCCAGCCGGCCGAAAGACAGCCAGATCGGTGCCTGGGTGTCGCAGCAGTCATCGCGTATTTCAGCGCGTGGCGTGCTGGAGAGCAAATTCCTCGAACTGAAGCAAAAATTCCAACAGGGCGAAGTGCCACTGCCGAGTTTCTGGGGTGGATTCCGGGTTAATTTCGATTCCGTCGAGTTCTGGCAGGGCGGTGCCAACCGTCTGCATGACCGTTTCCTGTATCAGCGGGACGGGAATGACTGGAAAATTGACCGACTGGCACCCTGAACAGCGAAAATCCCCCTTAAGCGCTGGCACTGATGTCGCCGGCGCTTTATTCTATGCGTTATTCTGAATTTAATATTTCGCCAGTGGGCGAAAGGTCGTGTACCGACAAAGGTGCATTCGTTTATACATGGAGTCATTGATGGCAAGCAGCAACTTGATTAAACAACTGCAAGAGCGGGGCCTCGTTGCCCAGGTTACGGATGAAGAAGCGTTAGCAGAGCGACTGGCGCAAGGGCCAATTGCACTGTATTGCGGTTTCGATCCGACCGCTGACAGCTTGCATTTGGGCCATCTGGTTCCTCTGTTGTGCCTGAAGCGCTTCCAGCTCGCCGGGCACAAGCCGGTAGCCTTGGTTGGCGGTGCCACCGGTCTGATTGGTGACCCGAGCTTCAAAGCGGCTGAGCGCAAGTTGAACACCACCGAGACGGTGAATGAGTGGGTGGATAAAATCCGCAAACAGGTTTCTCCGTTCCTCGATTTCGACTGCGGCAGCAACAGCGCAATTGCCGCCAACAACTACGATTGGTTCGGCGGTATGAACGTACTGACCTTCCTGCGTGATATTGGCAAGCATTTCTCCGTCAACCAGATGATCAACAAGGAAGCGGTGAAGCAGCGTCTGAACCGTGACGACTCGGGCATTTCTTTCACCGAGTTCTCCTACAACCTGTTGCAGGGCTATGACTTCTCCGAACTGTACAACCGTCATCAGGTTGAACTGCAGATCGGCGGTTCCGACCAGTGGGGCAATATCACCTCCGGTATCGATCTGACTCGCCGCATGCACCAGCAACAGGTATTCGGCCTGACCGTACCGTTGATCACCAAGGCCGACGGGACCAAATTCGGTAAGACCGAAGGCGGCGCAGTCTGGCTGGCACCAGAAAAAACCAGTCCGTACAAGTTTTACCAGTTCTGGATCAACACGGCCGATGCCGACGTATACCGCTTCCTGAAGTTCTTCACCTTTATGGATCTGGCCGAGATCAACGCGCTGGAAGAAGAAGACAAGAACAGCGGTAAAGCGCCACGCGCCCAGTATGTTCTGGCAGAAGAAGTGACCGGTATGGTACACGGGGCGGAAGGTTTGGCCGCGGCCAAGCGTATCACCCAGAGCCTGTTCTCTGGCGCGCTGCACGAGATGACCGAAGCAGACTTCGCCCAGTTGGCGCAGGACGGCATGCCGACCATCAAGCTTGATGGTGACGCCGATCTGCAACAGGCGCTGGTGAATGCCGAACTGGTACCTTCCCGTGGTCAGGCTCGCACCATGATCGGTTCCAATGCGGTGACCATCAACGGTGAGAAACAGTCCAACGCCGAATACGGCTTCAGCGATGCCGATCGCCTGTTCGGTCGCTACACACTGCTGCGCCGCGGCAAAAAGCATTACTGCCTGGTCGATTGGAAGTAATCAAAATTACAGCAAAGGGGCCCTCAGTGGCCCCTTTATTTTTAAGGCCTCAGAGTAGGTTTTTGATGAAAAACATTCTTTCTATTCAATCCCATGTGGTATTTGGCCATGCAGGCAACAGCGCGGCTGAGTTTCCGATGCGTCGTATGGGCGTTAACGTCTGGTCGCTGAACACCGTGCAGTTTTCCAATCATACCCAGTACGGCAAGTGGACCGGTTGCGTGATGCCGGCCAGCCATCTGACGGAGATTGCTCAGGGCATTGCGGATATTGACCAACTGAAGCATTGCGATGCCGTACTGAGTGGTTATATCGGTTCGCCGGAGCAGGGCAGCCATATCCTGGAGATTGTACGCCAGGTCAAGCTGGCCAATCCGAACGCCTGGTACTTCTGCGATCCGGTGATGGGTCATCCGGAAAAGGGCTGTATCGTAGCGCCGGGTGTGGCAGAGTTTCACTGTCAGCAGGCGTTGCCGTGCAGTGACATGATTGCCCCCAACCTGCTGGAACTGGAATTGCTGAGCCAGCGCACCGTGAGCAACGTGGAGCAGGCGGTTAGTGCTGCACGCGAGTTGATCGCCAAAGGGCCGAAAGTGGTGCTGGTCAAGCATCTTAGCCGCGCCGGTTACCATCTCGACTGTTTCGAGATGCTGTTGGTTACGGCAGACCAAGCCTGGCACATCAGCCGTCCGTTGGTAGATTTCGGCGAGCGTCAACCGGTCGGTGTCGGTGATCTCACCAGCGGTCTGCTGTTGGTTAATTTGCTGAAGGGCGAGGCGTTGGACAAAGCGCTGGAGCACGTGACGGCGGCGGTGTATGAGGTGATGCTGACGACTCAGGCCATGGGTGAGTATGAATTGCAGGTGGTCGCGGCTCAGGATCGTATTGTGCAGCCGGGCTGCGAGTTTAAGGCGGTAAAACTGTAACTTTGCTGACGAAGTGCCCCGGCGGCGGATTGTCGCGCCGGGGCGCAGATATTATTTCAAACCTTCCGCATTCAAGGTCGCATCTACGGCTGGTCGTGCGGCCACGCGATCAAAATAGGCCGAAAGCTGGGTGCGCTTTTTGATATCAAACTGCAGGGCGATGGCCCAACGCATCACGGTGAACAAATAGGCATCCGCCACGCTGAACTTGTTGCCCAACAAGAAATGCTGCTTCGCCAACACTGAATCCAGATAGTCGAACTGCTTGTCCAGTTTTTCCCGCGCGATGGTTTTGTATTCATCAGGCGTTTTTGGGTTAAACAGTGGGCTGAATCCCTTGTGCAACTCAGTGGCAATATAGTTCAGCCATTCAATCGCATGATAACGCGACAGCGTACCTGCAGCGGGGATCAGGCCGCGATCCGGCACGCGGTCCGCCAGATATTGCACAATCGCCACGCCTTCGGTCAACAGGCTGCCATCATCCAGCAGCAGCGCCGGCACTTGTCCTTTCGGGTTGATGGCCAGGTAGTCCGCGCCGCTTTCGGTTTTTTTCAGCGCCAGATCAACCTTTTCCGCTGTGAAATCCAGGCCCGCTTCGCGCAGAACAATATGGGGAGACAGAGAACAGGCACCGGCTTTATAGAACAGTTTCATCGAAAGCTCCTTGATAGTGATGAGTGACAGGCATGCTTAACCTGTGATCCTAGCTCTATAACGTCAAAATTACAGCGGTTTAATCGACAAATTTAACTTATCAGTTCGGCCTGCGGCTGCAACTGCGCCAGGGTATCGGCAATTTGCTGTTGCAACGCCTGCGGCACGGCTTGCATGGGTGAGCGTAACTCATTGTGAATCAACCCCTGCTGTGCCAGCGCCGCTTTGACCGGTGCCGGATTAGGGAAGCTGAACATCTGGTGGATCATCGGCAGCAGGGCATAGAAATTTGCCCGGGCGGCAATCAAATCTCCCTCTGCGACCTGTTGTACCAGCTGTACAAAGCGCTGCGGGTGAATGTGTGCAGAGGCAGAAATTGCGCCGGTGCCGCCCAGGCACAGCGTAGTGAGGATCAGGTTATCTTCACCGGTCAGTACGTCGATGTCACCGTCATTAATCAGCGCCATCATGGTGTCAGGATTACCGCTACACTCTTTGATCGCTTTCACTTGCGGGTGACGCGCGATCTGCCGCAGGGTAGCCAGCTCGATCACAATACCGGTGCGTTGCGGAATGTTGTAGAGGATCACCGGCACGCTTGAGGCATCGGCAAGCTGGGTGAAGTAGTCCACCAGGCCGCATTGCGATGGGCGAATATAATAAGGGGCAGGGATCAATACGCCGGCGATATCACGCAGTTGGATCGCCTGCTGCATTTGCAAGGTGTCGACCATGTTATTGCCGGACAGGCCCATAACCACCTGATGAGCCGGGGTGACGGCCAACACTGCATCGAGCACTGCCAACTGCTCGTCCTGGCTTAACGCGGCTGCCTCACCGGTAGTGCCACAGACCACCAACCCATCGACGCCAGAGGCGATCAGATGTTGAGCCAGTCGTTGGGTCGCAGGCAGGTCGACGGCGTGATGATTAAATGGGGTAACCAGCGCCACCCAAATACCGGAAAATGAGGCCATAGTAAGTTCCTTCAGTGCGAGCAATAAGAAGCCAGATAAGAAAACAAGCGAGGAGATGATGCGCTGATAATGAATATTCTGCATGAGGCTGTCAATTTACAACCGCTTGATAACATGGTTATTCATGATTAAGTCGTGCAGATGAGTTTGGCTAATAAAAAAGGGAAATAAAAAACCCCGCCTTGGCAGGGTTTTCTGGCGGTCTTAGCGGGGGCGGCGGGTGCTGTTCATCGAGGCCGTCCAGTTGAAGGTTTCACCGGTGGGCTGGATGCGATTGGCTTTACGCTCGGCCCGGGTGGCTTTTTCAATTTTCGCTCGGGCGGCAGTAATGCGTGCCACCACTTCATCTTTGATCTTGTTATTTTCGGCGTTGGTTAATGCACGGCCGAGGTTTTTGCGTGCTTTATCCAGCTCGGTTTTAACTTCACGTTGCTCGCTTTCTGTCATGTCTTTCAGCGTCAGTTTTTTCATTGTTGTAGCCTGGTCAGTGAAGATGACAACCAGTGTACAGCAATTAAAGGCCCGAAGATGCCGCTGCCGTAACCTAAATGCCGAGAGAGCCAGCTTGTCACATCTCTTCCTGCAACTCGCTGAGAAAACGCCGCATGCGCTCGGTGCGTTCCAGCGCCATTTTCTTGCCGGTCGCGGTTTGAAAACCTTCCTGCAACTTGAACAGTTTGGTTTCGAAGTGATCCAGACAAAAACGCTTGTCGTCATATTGGCGCTGCTGTGCCAGCGGATCGGCAGCATCGTACAATGCGCTGCGCATACGCCCGCCAATATAGAAACAGCGCGCCACGCCAATCATGCCGATGGCGTCCAGGCGGTCGGCATCCTGAAGTATTTTGGCTTCCAGCGTTTCCGGGGTAATGGCGGCGGAGAAACTGTGGGCCTCGATAGCATGGGCGGTTTTGGCGATCTCCTGCGGCTCCCAGCCCAGTTGCGTCAACATCAGGGTGGCTTTTTCCGCCGCCATGCGTGAGGCCAGATGGCGCTGTGGCGAGTTCTTTTCCACCGCCACACAATCATGTAACAGCACGGCCGCACAGAGCACGCGGCGGTTACCGCCTTCCTGCTGGCTGATAGTGTGAGTATTTTTCCACACGCGGTGCAAATGAGCCACGTCATGTGAGCCGTCATCGGAATCGAGAGTCAGTGGCAACAGTGCCTGGGCCAATTCTTGATGAGGTGAAAACGGCTGCAGCAATTCCTGTGCCAGGGTTGAAAAATGCACGCTATGCTCCTTATGGGTGGCAAACCTAAAATCATAGCAGCCGACGATGAGGCGGTTATGACAGATCTGTAAAAGGATTGTTTACTGTATTGCAACAGACTATTGCCGTAATCGCGGTTTTTATACCGGAATAAGCAACCTAGAATGTCCCTATTCCGGTCATCCCCGCTTGGTGTAAGCCTGTGTCCGTGGGGTTGGCCGGAGTATCCCGCTTATGCAACTGGAGAAAAGCCATGTCAACGAATCTTGAAATCGTACGCGCTACCTATGAAGGCGGCAGTGCCGAAGAGAATGGCCGCAACCTGCTGGCGGCATTGGCGCCAGACGCGCAATGGACCGAAGCCGCAGGCTTTCCCTACGCTGGCACCTATATTGGCCCAGAGGCGATCTTCAAAAATGTTCATCAGCGCCTGGGAACGGAATGGCAGGGTTATCGCGCCGAAGTCGATCACTTCTATGATGCCGGTGAGAACGTCATCGCCCAGGGCTTCTACCATGGCACCTATGGCGCGACCGGCAAATCATTCACCGCATCCTTTGCACATATTTATCAGTTGCGCGCCGGAAAAATCATCAAGTTTGTGCAAATCGTTGACAGTGCAAAAGTGCTGGAAGCCATGCAGGGCTAAAGGCCGCTGTGTTTGCCAAATTTGCGATCGTACTCCCGTCGGTAAGCGCGTGCCTTGTTGCGATCGCGGATCCACAAATAGCCGCATACCAGTGTGACAGCGCCTGAAAAGGTAATGTTGCGCATATCCCGGTCATAAAAAAACACCAGCACCGCGTCCATCGCCGCGATAAAGGCAATCCACTTGTACATATGGGATTGCCGTCGCGTGGCGGCGTTGAGGCGCTTTAACTGTCTGGCTTCGTGCATAACCGGCTTTTGTTGCATAACGTCTCGTCGGTAATAAATTTCTTAGGATAAATTAACAGAAGTCTCCTGAAGGTGGTAAAGACAAACGTGCGCCGGGTCGGTTTTCATAGGGCGGGCTATAGCGCCCTTATCTTATAACGCCAGGACGGCTTCGATCTCAACGCTGACCTGCGGTGAGAACAATGCGCTGACCGCGACCAGTGAACAGGCCGGTAGCGCCCCATCAAAATAATCAAACAGCACCGGTCGTACGGCCTGCAGATCGCCGATATCGGTTAAAAACACCGTTATTTTAATCAGCGCCTTGAGATTGGTCCCTTCGTCGGCGGCAATAGTCGCCAACTGCTCAATAATCGCCTGCGCCTGTTGCGCCGTGCTTTGCCCCTGAGCCTCGGTGGCAAATGCCGTCAGTCCGGAAATATACAGCGTATCCCCATGGCGCACCGCATGGACATAGGGTCCGCCCGGCGTCGGCAATTGCGGATAATTAATGCGCTTTAATGATGTCATGGTAAAAACCCCGAGAGATTAATTAAAAAAGTAAACAAACTTGGTTAGGATGGAGTGGTGAACATCGGAAGTACGCCGAGACTTATTGCTTTTAAATAATATCACTAACATTCATTTATAACTGTGAAGGACGTTTCAGGGTAATGAATCAGGTCTTAATTCCCTATATGCAACGTTGGCAGTTGCAGCCCGACGGCCCGGCATTTGAAACTCACAGCAGCCTGCTGATGCCGGTACGCTATCAGGGGGGCGCCGCCATGCTGAAAATTGCCCGCGAACAGGAAGAGAAGTTCGGCGGACTACTGATGTGCTGGTGGCAGGGCGAAGGCGCTGCGCGAGTGTTGGCCTGGCATGACGACGGTATTTTGCTGGAGCGCGCGCAAGGTGGCCTCTCACTGCCGCAGATGGTGCGAGACGGCGACGATCGGCAGGCGACGGCGATCCTGTGTCAGGTGATTGCCCGTCTGCATGCGCCGCGCGCTCAGCCTTTGCCGGAGCTGATCCCTTTAGATCAGTGGTTTAACTCGCTGTGGCCGGCGGCGCAGGCGCACGGCGGCATGCTGCGTCTCAGTGCCACGGTGGCGGCGGAGCTGCTGACCAGTCCGCGTGAACTGAGCGTGCTGCATGGCGACATTCACCATGACAACGTGTTGGACTTCGGCGAGCGCGGCTGGTTGGTGATCGACCCTAAACGTCTGTATGGCGAACGCGCCTTCGACTACGCCAATATCTTCTGTAACCCCAATTACGGTATTGCTACCGACCCCGATATTTTTCTCCGCCGGGTAGAGCAAGTCTGCCAACTGGCCGGGCTGGATCGCCAGCGTCTGCTGCAGTGGATCCTCGCCTGGGCCGGGTTGTCCGCGGCCTGGTTTATGGAGGATGGAGAGGCAGCGGATATCGATTTCCGTGTCGCAGAACAGGCCGCACGCGCGTTGGACCTCCCGCTACCGGAAGGGGACTCAGGGTTCATCCTGCCAATAATCGAGCGAGGCTGAAGGACGTTGCACATAGCGCACCGGTTCACCCTCATGCAGCGCCGTCGCCTGAAACTTGCCTGAGTCCGGATATTCCACCAGTTCTGGCTGTTCGCGGGTGCTGATGGAGAGGTATTTCAACGGCGCGTCAGAACTGTTGATGATCTGATGTGGGTATTCCGGCCCCGGCGGGATAAAAATCATGTCACCGCTTTTAATTGGCAGGTGTTCGCCAGCCACCCGTAAAGTGCCGGTTCCCTCCAGTACGATAAACATTTCTTCCTGTGCATAGTGAAAGTGATAAGGGCAGGAACGCATGCCCGGTGCCACGATATCGATGGAAGCCCCCAGCTTGCTGGCGGCAGTGCCGGTACCCAAACGGGCACCTATGCTGTCATACAGCGGCGGGCGGGAATCGTGCGTTTTTTCAACCTGTTCGAAGTTACGGATCAGGCGCTGGGCAAGCAGCGCGGCAGGGTCATTCATGACTATCCTCGTGACATTGTCACTTAATCGTTAACAATGGCGAAACCGGCAGCAGCACGGCCTCCAGCCTTTATCGATTTGCATGTTCCGGGTGGTTATACCAGCCCGGTCGGCGTTTGGGTTGTGGCCAGAACAGCGCGGCCTGACCTCCATTTGGGATCTGCCACACCTCGCAATCATAAATAGTAAAGGTGTCACCGAATTTATCGACTCGCAGGCCGCGATAGCCTTGAGCAATACCTTGCCGAGTCACCGTATCCAGTAATTGCTGGCGCTCTGCGCGGTCCGCCGGGGATGCACTTAACCGCGAAGGCAACGCGATAAACTCATCGAAGGAATAGCCAAAGCACTGGTGAGCACAGTGGTTGGCATAGATAAACACCGGGTCACCGCCGCCGGTGTGAGCCAGCAGGCTGTAGGGGGCCTGCTGATGTAGCCAGGGGAAGCGTTCGACGGTAGCCGCCTGTGGGCCGGGCAGGCCTTCGCCAGTCCAGTGTTGGTACGCGACATCTATCTGTTGAATCAGGTCAATCTGCGCGGAAGATGGCATAAAGGCTCCCTTAACGGTCCCGAGGGGCAACAATCGTTCCCCCTCTCAGTTAAGCAGAAGATCGCCGAAGGGGGAACATATTGCCGGGTGAACCGAGACTTAAACGCAGTTTGGGGCTATTTTGCCCGCTGCGGCAGCGACAGGATGATATGGGCAACCGCGCCGCCAATAATTCCCCAAAAAGCAGAGCCGACGCCGAGCAGCGTCACGCCGGACGCGGTGATCAGGAAGGCGATCAGCGCGGCGTCGCGCTGTTTTTCATCCTGCAGTGCGCGTTGCAGACTACCGGCGATAGTGCCCAGCAGGGCCAGCCCGGCAATGGTGTGGATCAAGGCGACGGGTAATGCACTGAACAACATACCGATAACGCCGCCGAACACGCCGGCCAGCAGATAAAATACCCCGGCGGCGACGGCAGCCATATAGCGGCGTTGTGGATTGGGATGCACGTCCGGCCCCATACAGATAGCCGCGGTAATGGCGGCGATACACACCGAGAAGCCACCGAACGGCGCCAGCAGGAGCGCCATCAGCGCCGTCCAGCTAATCAGTGGCGAAGTCGGGACGCTGTAGCCGGCCGCCTTTAACGTGGCGATGCCGGGGGCGTTTTGTGATGCCATGGTGACCACAAAGAAGGGTACGCCAATGCCCAGCAGTGTCGACCAGCTAAAATGCGGCGTAATAAATTCCGGTACGGCGAACGCCAGTGGTTGCTGTGAAAGATGAATATTACCCTGCAATGCCGCAATCGCCAGCCCGGCCAGCAGCGTCAGCACAATCGCATAACGCGCCAGATAGCGCCGTGTCACCAGATACACCAGGCCCATTCCGGCACTGAGCACGAAATTGACCTGTAGCGAGGCAAAAGCATCCAGGCCAAAGCGCAGCAGGATCCCCGCCAGCATCGCCGCCGAAATGGCCTGCGGAATATAATCCATCAGCCGGGCGAACAGCCCGGTTACGCCGCATAGCAGGATCAGCCCGGAGGCGAAGATGAATACGCCAATCGCTTCGTTAATCGGCGTGCCGGGCAGGCTGGTGACCAGCAGGGCGGCACCGGGGGTCGACCAGGCCGTCAGAATGGGCGTACGGTAATACAGCGACAGCCCGAGCGAGGTAATGCCCATCCCCAGCCCCAACATGCTCAACCAGCCGCCGATCTGCAACGGCGTGGCGCCGGCCGCGGCGGCAGCCTGAAAGATAATCGCGGCAGAACTGGTGTAGCCGACCAATACCGCAACAAAGCCAGCCATGACGGCAGGCAGGGACAGATGACGTAAAGAGATAGCAGGGCGCATGGCACACTCCGGCAACGGTTGTGCGTTATAACGCACGATGAACGGCGAGCATAGCACCGTGCGTTATAGCGCACAAGTGGCTATAATCAGCCGCATTATCAGGGGAGATAAATATGCAGGAATTGTCTGGCCATCTGGCACAAACGCTTCGATCGCTACGCATGCAGCGCGGCTGGAGCCTGGCGCAGGCGGCCGAAAACACCGGTGTCAGCAAGGCGATGCTGGGGCAGATCGAACGGGGGGAGTCCAGCCCGACGGTGGCTACCTTGTGGAAAATCGCTACCGGTTTTAACGTGGCTTTTTCTGCCTTTCTGGAGATCTCGCCGCTGCAACAGCAGGCCACACTGCATCGCTATGGCGATGCTCCGGTGTTCAATCAATACAATGCCGATATGCGGGTGGTGCCGTTGTTCCCATTCGATCGGCAACTGGGTTTTGACCTGTTCGTTATCGATCTGGCGCCGGGCGCGCTAAGCGAATCTTCGGCCCACGAGCCGGGCGTGATTGAGCATGTGATTGTCATCAGCGGTGAGCTGGAACTGGCGGTAGACGGCGAGTGGCACCACCTGACCCACGGTGAGGCGATGCGCTTTCAGGCCGATCGGCCCCATGCCTACCGTAATGCCAGCCAACAGACGGTGCGTATTCACGATTTGATCCACTACCCTAAATTTTGACTTAACGATGTTGGCGCAGGCTTTGACTCCGCCTCACCAAACGCCTACTTTATTGAAAATGATTCTTATTAACTATCAAAGGGAGCTTGATTTTGCCAATCACCCACCGCAATCGACGCCAGTTTCTTAAACTCAGCGCACAAACCGCAGGAGCCGTATTCGCAATGACTTCATTACCTAACAGTATCCGCCTGGCGATGGCGGCAGAAGGCGGCGCCAGCGCCACCGATGAATTTTTATGGCTGGAGGAGCTGCAGGGCAAGGCCGCACAGGCGTGGATCAAGCAGGAAAATCAGCGGACCACCGCGCGTTTTGCTCAGGGTGAAGGCTTCCGGCAGGTGGAAAAGCAGGTGCTGGATATTCTGAATAAAGAGAGCCAAATCCCGTGGGTCGCCAAGCGCGGCGATTACTATTATAACTTCTGGCAGGATCAAACCAACCCTCGTGGCTTATGGCGACGCACCACGCTGCAGGAGTACCGCAAAGCCAAACCAGCCTGGGAAACCGTGCTGGATATAGACGCGTTGGGTAAGGCCGAGGGCAAAGACTGGGTGTTCCATGGTTCGCAGTCACTGGCACCGGAATACCGCTATTGTCTGCTGGAGTTGTCGCCGGATGGCGGTGACGCGACGGAGATCCGCGAGTTTGATCTGGTCAGCAAGCAGTTCGTCAAAGATGGCTTTGTGCTGCCGGTAGCGAAAAACCAGGCTTCGTGGATCGATAAGGACACGCTGTTTATCGCGACTGATTTCGGCGCAGGTTCGATGACTCAGTCCGGCTATGCGCGCATAGCCAAACGCTGGCGGCGTGGTACACCGCTGAGTGCCGCTCAGACGCTGTATGAGGCGCAACCGCAGGATATGACGGTGTTTGCTTATCATGACCAGACGCCGGGCTTTGAACGCAACTACGTGGGACGCAGTCTGGATTTTTACCGTCGTGAAACCTATCTGCTGAATGAGCAAGATCAACAAGTCAAAATCGACATTCCCGCCGATGCCGAGTTCAGCACGCACCGGGAGTGGATATTGATTAAACCGAGCAGCGACTGGGAGGTGGGGGGAACTCGTTATCCTTCAGGCTCACTGCTGGCCGCCCATTTCGACGATTACCTGGCGGGTAAGCGTGAGCTGACGGTGTTATTTACTCCGACGGCCCAGGCGGCCCTGAGTGGTTACAGCGGTACGCGTGACCATCTGATCCTCAGCATCATGGACAACGTGGTTAACCGGCTGGAAGTGCTGACGCCGCAGGGCAAAAGCTGGCAGCGCAAGCCGTTGGGCAAACCGGGGGCGATCAGCACTATTTCTGCCGGTGGCGTTGATGACGAAACCAACGATTATTTCCTGACGCTCAGTGGGTTCCTGCAACCGACCTCGCTGTACCTGGGTAATCTCGACGGCGGTGAGGCGGAATTGCTCAAGCAGGGGCCGCAGGACTTTGACGCCAGCGGCTATCAGGTCAGTCAGCACTTTACGGAGTCTAAAGACGGGACACGCGTGCCGTATTTCCAGATCTCGGCCAAGGGCATTAAGCTGGACGGCAGTAACCCCACGCTGCTGTACGGCTATGGCGGATTCGAGGTGTCGTTGTTACCGGGGTATATGGGAGCCAAGGCACCGGCCTGGCTGGAGCGCGGCGGGGTGTATGTGGTGGCGAACATCCGCGGCGGTGGCGAGTATGGCCCGGCCTGGCACCAGGCGGCGCTTAAGCAAAACCGTCATCGTGCCTATGAAGACTTTGCTGCCGTGGCGCAGGATCTGATCACCCGTAAAGTGACATCGTCACAACATCTGGGGGCGCGGGGTGGCAGCAACGGCGGCTTGCTGGTGGGCAATATGCTGACGCTGTACCCGCAGCTTTTCGGTTGCATCGTTTGTGAAGTGCCATTGCTGGACATGCAGCGTTATACCCAGCTTTCTGCCGGTGCTTCCTGGATTGCCGAATACGGCGACCCAGGCAAAGCGGAAGAGTGGGCGTACATCAAAACCTTCTCGCCGTATCACAACATCAAAGCGGGCGTGTCCTACCCGCCGGTGCTGTTTTACACCGCCACCAGTGACGATCGGGTCAATCCGTCGCACGCCCGTAAAATGGCGGCACGCATGCAGCAGATGGGCTATCCGCAGGCCTACTTCTATGAGAATACCGAGGGCGGACACAGCGCCGCAGCGGACAAGAAACAGGCCGCGTTCCACGGTGCACTGGTCAGTGAGTTTATGTGGGTCAATCTGAGCGCTAAATCCACCGCCTGAGCCACGTGAGTATGACGTAAAAAAGCCGGGGCACATTAATGCCCCGGCTTTCTTTTACCTGTCTGAAACCTTTGTCAGCGATCAGTTGGCGATAGCGGCCGCCTGAGCTTTCTTCTCGGTATCTTCTGCGGTGTCCAGCGTCATGCGATACAGCTTCGGTGCGGTCAGCATCATCAGGATGGCGATCACGGCGGTGGCGATACCGATCTGCATAAACACGTGGCTATAGATAGCCAGTGAAGCGTGCGCATCGTTGATGTTGGCAGGCACGGCAGTCAGCCCCGCGACCTTACCGGCAATCAGCGCAGCAGCAGCCGTGGTCAGGAACCAGGACCCCATGATAAAGCCCATCAGGCGTTGTGGCACCAGTTGCGCGACCATTGCCAGACCCAGACCGGAGATCATCAGTTCGCCGATACTCTGCAGTGCATAACTCAGGATCAGCCAGTTAACCGAAACGATGCCCTGTTCATTGGCGAAGCTGGCACCCCATGGCAATACCAGGAAAGCGCCGGAGCACAGGATCATACCGAAAGCGAACTTGTGTGGCATCGGCAGACGGTCACCCATCTTGTTATACAGTGCTGCCAGAATCGGGCTGGCCAGCATGATCCAGAACGGGTTCAACGCCTGATACTGCTCAGGTTCGAATGCCAGGCCCAGGATGTTGTGCTCAACGTTATGGATAGCGAAGAAGTTCAGTGAGGTTGGCATCTGGGCGTACAGCACGAAGAACACCACTGCTTCCAGCATCAGCAGGAAAGCAACGATCATCTTGCGGCGTGCCGCACCGTGCAGAGCAAAGGCTTCCTTGGCGAACACGATCACGATACCGATGGAAATAAGCGCCAGCGCCCAGCGAGCTACCACCTGGTTGTGCAACAACCAGCTTGAAAGGGCGACCAGCGCAACCACGCCAACCAGCACCATCAGCAGTTTCTGCACTTGCAGCGGTTTAAAGTCAGGCTTGGAACCGTGATTCTTCACCCACTTGTGGCAAACCATAAAGTTGACCAGGGTGATCAGCATGCCCACCACGCTCAGTGAGAACGCGACGCTCCAGCCATATTTCACTGCCAGCCAAGGCGTGGCCAACATCGACAGGAAAGACCCGATATTGACGGACATATAGTACATGGTGAATGCACCGTCCAAACGCGGATCGTCTTTCTCGTAGCAGGTTGACAGCAGGGAGGACGGGTTGGCTTTGAACAGACCACTACCCACGGCGATGGTCGCCATCCCCAGATACACCCAGAAAATTTCATGGCCGGAGTAGGCCACCATGGCATAACCGACGGCCAGCACCAGCGCCCCCAGCACGATCACGCGCTTGGAGCCCAGCACTTTATCGCCGAGCCAGCCGCCGATGGCAACGAAGCCATACACCAGCGCACTGAAGGAGGAGAACAGGGTAATGGAGTCGGCTTCGCTCAGGCCAAGCATCTTGACCAGATAAACCGCCATGATGCCTTGCAGGCCGTAATAACCAAAACGTTCCCAGAGCTCGATGGAGAAGATCAGGTAAAACGCCTTAGGCTGTTTGAAGGCGTTGAGACTGACGCTTTCAGGATGTTCGCTGTTGTTGTTTGCAGTTGACACTGGTACCTCTGATTTTTCACTGCCCCGACTCAGAAAGACGGGAAATTGCAAAAGGTGATGCAGGACTGCATCCTTCTGCGTTGTTATAGGATGGGATGACGGCGGTTAATGTTCACTATCTTTGTCAACGAGGCAAGACGTTTGTCATATTCTGTTACATATAACGCTCGTGAAGTGAAACGACCATGTTACAAATGTTATGCAGCATTAACTTTCGACTTTGTTTACTTTGCCGAGTTTTTGTTTTGATTAAAAGGGATACAGAATTTAAACAGTGAGATATTCTGCTGTAATGACTTTTGATGGTTCATATCAATAGGTGTGGTGAATAATCCATTGGATTGTTGTGCATATGGCGACTTTTGTAAAATTATAGAAATTTGAGAAAACGACCCTGGCGGTTGTGACGACAATGTGATCGTCAAAACGTGAGGTTTACCGCAATTTTTGACTAATTTTTCGCTTGAAAATAAGCGAGAAGTGAGTTTTTCACTGAAACCCGTGGAAACACCAAGGTTACTGCTGCTTGATATCACATTTCCGATAAAAAATAGGTCAGTGCGGTGGGGACCCGAAACGGGGTGCTGCGTTGCACCCATCGGGTTCAGGCGTCGGGATAAACTTTCTCTTTAAACTCGCAGAGGTCTTCAATCATGCAGGAACCGCAGCGGGGTTTACGCGCGATGCAGGTATAGCGGCCGTGCAAGATCAACCAGTGGTGGCAGTCGACCTTGAATTCGGCCGGCACCACCTTCAGCAGTTTCTCCTCCACCAGATCGACGTTCTTGCCCGGTGCGAAATTCGTGCGGTTACAGACGCGGAAGATATGGGTATCGACGGCAATGGTTGGCCAGCCGAAAGCGGTATTGAGCACCACATTGGCGGTTTTGCGGCCAACGCCGGGCAGGGCCTCCAGCGCAGCGCGGTCTTCCGGCACCTCGCCGTCGTGCAGTTCCAACAGCATACGGCAGGTTTTGATCACGTTCTCGGCCTTGCTGTTAAACAGGCCGATGGTCTTGATGTAGCCTTTAACGCCGTCGACGCCCAGTGCCAGCATGGCGGCCGGCGTATTGGCCACCGGATAAAGCTTGGCGGTAGCCTTGTTGACGCTGACATCGGTCGCCTGTGCAGAAAGCAGCACGGAGATCAGCAGCTCAAACGGCGTGGTGTACACCAGCTCGGTGGTCGGGTGCGGATCGTTATCACGCAGGCGGGTAAGAATTTCCAACCGTTTTTGCTTGTTCATTACGCTTTCTCTGCCTGTCCTTGTCCCTGCGCCGGTTCAGCCCGTAACGCCCTGGCCGTGCGCGCTTTCATCCTTTCATCAATCAGGTATTTTACCGCCAACAGCAGACCCAGGCCAATAAAGGCCCCCGGTGGCAGCATTGCCAGCAGGAACGGGCTGTCGAAGTGAACCACCTCAATACGCAGTACCTTGGCCCAACTGCCCAGCAGCATGTCGGCCCCGTCGAACAGGGTGCCGTTGCCCAGCAATTCGCGCATTGCACCCAGCGTCACCATCACGCCGGTGGCGCCCAGACCAATAGCCAGGCCATCCAGAGCGGACAGGCCGACCGGTTTTTTAGAGGCTACCGCTTCGGCGCGACCGACCACAATGCAGTTGGTGACGATCAGCGGGATAAAGATCCCCAACGACTGGTAAAGGCCGAAGGCATAGGCATTGATTAACATTTGCACGATACTCACCGCAGCCGCGATGATCATCACGTATATCGGGATGCGCACTTCATTCGGCACCCAGCGGCGCACCGCAGATATCGAGGTATTGGTCAGTATCAAGACCAGCGTGGTCGCCAGCCCCAGACCGAGGGCGTTAGTGACGGTGGAGGTGACGGCCAGCAGCGGACACATCCCCAGCAGTTGCACCAGCGCGGAGTTGTTCTTCCACAGCCCCTGGACAATCAGATCTTTGGCTTCACTCATTCGCTGGCTCCACAGGCAGGTAAGCTATCAAGTTTAGGCGGCAGCGTTTCCATATACAATGCCGTACGCCGAACGGCGTTGACCACGGCGCGCGGTGTGATGGTCGCACCGGTGAATTGGTCGAACATACCGCCGTCTTTCTTCACCGCCCAACGTTTATCGTCCGGGCCGTCGATCTTTTTGCCACTGAAGAACGAGATCCAGTTCGAGATACGCAGTTCAATTTTATCGCCCAGCCCCGGGGTTTCGTGATGTGAGACGACCCGGGTACCCAGCACGTTACCGTTGAAATCGGCACCGACCAGCAGCTGAATGGCGCCGGAGTAACCGTCCGGTGCGGTAGTTTCCAGCGCGGCTGCGGTGGGTTGACCGTTTTTGCGCGCCAGATACAGACGATGCGGCGAGCCATTGCCCAATGCCGGATCGCTGACCAGGAAACACTCGGTCTGCATGTTGTTGTCGTAGTGTTCCGGTGGCACCACCTGATCAAGCAGCGTTTTTTGTTGTAACGCCGCCTGATGGGCGATGGTGTTCTGCGTCAGGCTATGGACTACCGCAGTCAGGCCGGTGGTCACGGCGGCAAATACCGCCAGCGTAGTGCCATGCTTTCTCATTGAATTTAGCATCATGGCTCCTTAGCGATGGCCGTACACGCGGGGCTGCGTGTAGTGGTCGATGAGCGGAACGGTAATGTTGGCCAGCAATACCGCGAAGGCCACGCCATCCGGATAACCGCCGTAAACGCGAATCAGCCACACCAGCACGCCCACCAATGCGCCGTAAATCAGGCGACCTTTCGGCGTGGTGGAGGCACTGACCGGGTCGGTGGCGATAAAGAAAGCACCCAGCATGCTGGCGCCGGAGAACAGGTGGATCAGCGGCGAGGCCTGCTGCGCCGGATCAAGCCACCAGGCCAAACCTGAGCACAGGGCGATGGCCGCCAGCATACTGAACGGGATCTGCCAGTGGATCAGGCGACGGCCCAGCATAAACAGGCCACCGGCCAGGAAGCCCAGGTTAACCCATTGCCAGCCGATACCGGCCAATGCACCACCGAACAGCGGTTGTTGCAGTACCTGCTCAACGCTATGGCCGCTGCGCAGGCCGGTCTTGAAGCCGTCCAGCGGGGTGGCCTGGCTGATGCCGTCGATGCCCATTTGCAGTTCATGGATGGTGGCACCCTGACCGGTATGACCGCTGAAAATGGCCAGCAGGGTATCCTGGAACGACAGCGCGGTGGCGCGCAGCTCATCCGGCGGCAACCAACTGGTCATCTGCACCGGGAAGGCGATCAGCAACACCACGTAACCGACCATCGCCGGGTTGAATGGGTTTTGCCCGAGGCCACCGTACAGCTGTTTGGCGATGACGATGGCAAAGAAGGTGCCGATGACAATCATCCACCAGGGGGCCAGCGGCGGCAGGCTGATCCCCAGCAGCAGGGCGGTCAGCAGGGCGGAGTTATCCGCCAGTCGGGTGCGTACCGGCAGCTTGCGTAGCGCAAGGATAGTGCCTTCTGCCAGCAGGGCGACGATCATTGCCAGCGCGGTCTGAACCAGCGTGCCATAGCCAAAAAACCATACCTGCGCAGCGATACCGGGAATGCAGGCCAACATCACCCACAGCATGATACGGCTGGTGCTTTGCTGGTTATGGGTGAAGGGGGAGCTGGCGATGTGCAAGCCTTTGGCGGCTGTGGGTTGTACCGGCCTGAACTTCATAGAATAACTGTACCTATCTTTGCCGGACATCGGCAGGTTCAACGCGCCTCTCAGCGGAGACGCAGGAAAAATTATAGCGCTGCATTCTACCTGAATCACCGCAAGGGTAATACGTCTTAATGGTAGGGTTATTAGCCTTATAGCACGGGGTGTACGCTGTGGTTTGAGCGTCATATGGCGCGATCGGATTTTTTTTGCTGATAAAATCGGGTTAGTTTGGTGATGCAGCTGTAAACTGTCGGCATTAACTCCCGGCGCATAACGATAACCGCTGGATTAACATGGTATTTTTGGTTCGTTTTTTCGCACAAAATAACAACTTTTACATAATCTATGTGGGTTATTATCCCGAGTATTATTGAGTTAGTGAATGTAAATAATGACAAATGAAGATGTCTTTTTTATTGAAGAATTGATTGAATGGGTTGAGATACATCTGGAAACACGGCCAAACCTGGATGAAGTCGCGCGCATTTCCGGCTACTCCAAATGGCACCTGCAACGCAAGTTCAAACGTATCACCGGTATTCAGCTCGCCACCTATATTCGCTCACGTATCCTGACGCGTGCCGCAGTGGCGTTGCGTATTACCCACCGTTCCATCATCGATATTTCAGACGAACTGGGCTTCGATTCCCAACAAACCTTCACTCGCATGTTCAAACAGCGTTTCGACACCACGCCTAACCGTTACCGTTCGATGGAAAGGTGGGACGTGAAGAATTTGATGCCGCGTTTCAGTTTTGATGCCAATTTTGCGGCCGATTACTACCCAGAGATCAAACGCCTGACGCTGCCCGATATGCAGCTTGTGGGTTACTCGCGGCAGTTGGATTTTGCCGGAGAGACGGAGATTGAACATTCGTCCTGCATGGCGATGAAGGACGAGATCTTTACCGATTTTTTCCGTGGGTTGAATGTGGATTGCCGCCGGGTGTACAGCATCCATTCTGTCCGTAATCGGGGAGGTAACGAATGTTCGGCGACTCATATCATGGCGGTGGATCCTGAGAACAAAAAGGATATTCTGTCGGGCTACCAGATCGACGATATTCCCATTGCCGGGCGTGAATATATCTCTATCAATCATTTGGGGACTGCCAAAGAATGCTCGCAGTTCTTTGCCTATCTGAGTACTCATGTGATGCCGGGGTTGCGTCATGAAGTACAGGGGAGCGTGGAGATGGAAATTATTCAAACCAAGGAATGGAATCAGGACTCGAAGATGCGCCAGATTGACGTTGATTACACCTACCTGATTTCTATCGATTAGTAGGTTGCGTCCCTCAAATGACCTCCAGCGGTGCTGACCTATCATTGAGGGACACAACCTGTGCCGCCTTGCTTCCTGCAAGGCTTCTGCGTTAATTACTCTTTATCCGTATCCGCCGTGGTCAGGCTTTGTGCCGCTTTTTTGGCTTTGACGCGGGCGATGGCTGCCGCCACTGCCGCCTTGCGCGGATCTTCTTCCGTTACCGCCGCTGGCGGCTCGGCCGGGGTTTCCACCGTCGCCGCCTGTTGCGCGGCTTTCTTGGCTTTGGCGCGGGCAATGGCTGCTGCCACTGCCGCCTTGCGCGGATCTTCTTCCGTTACCGCCGCTGGTGACTCGGCCGGAGTGTCCGCCGTCGCCGTCTGCTGTGCGGCTTTCTTGGCTTTAGCGCGGGCAATGGCTGCTGCCACTGCGGCCTTGCGCGGATCTTCTTCCGTTACCGCCGCTGGTGACTCGGCCGGAGTTTCCACCGTAGTCGCCTGTTGCGCGGCTTTCTTGGCTTTGACTCGCGCCAGTGCAGCGGCCACTGCCGCTTTGCGCGGGTCTTCTTCCGTTACCGCCACCGATGGCTCGGCCGGAGTATCATTCGTAGTCGTTTGTTGTGCGGCTTTCTTGGCTTTGACGCGTGCCAGTGCAGCGGCCACCGCCGCCTTGCGTGGATCTTCATCTTCGCTAGCCGATGCCGTTACCGGTGCTACAGCAGTTTCCTGCTGTGCACGTCGTTCACGCGCCTGTGCCTTACGGGCCTCGCGGGCAGCGATCATCTCGCTGTTATCCGGTGCAGCGCCGCTGATGGTGCCGGTCGCCGGTGCCGCGTTTTTACTACGAACCCGAGCCAGGGCGGCCTGAACGGCATCCTGATCGCCATCGGTCAGCTTGACCGCCGCTTTCTTATGACGCTCTTCACGCGCCAGTTTTTCACGTTCCAGGCGCGCCAGTTTGGCTTCGTAACGTGCCTTGGCTTCGGCGGTGCGAGCGGCTTCCTGATCGATGGCTTTGATCTCGGCCTTTTCCTGGCGGTAGTACTGCACCAGCGGGATATTGCTCGGGCAGACAAAGGCACAGGCACCACATTCAATGCAGTCAAACAGATTGTGATTGCGGGCTTTCTCGTGCTCTTCGCCGCGGCTGAACCAGTAAAGTTGTTGCGGTAACAGGCCTGCCGGGCAGGCGTCAACGCACAAACCACAGCGAATACAGGACTGCTCCGGCTCCTGCGGTGCCATTTCGCTGACCGATGGTGCCAGAATACAGTTGCTGATCTTGACGATGGGTACGTTGAGTGCAGGCAGGGTAAAGCCCATCAGCGGGCCACCCATCACCACCATTTGCTGAGCCTGCGGCTGGAAACCGGCAAATTTCAACAGGTGCTGTACCGGCGTGCCGATGCGTGCCCACAGGTTGCCCGGTTGGCTGAGGGCCTCACCGGTCAGGGTCACCACTCGCTCGATCAAGGGTTCGCCGTCGACAATCGCGCGTTTAATGGCAAAGGCGGTGCCGACGTTCTGCATCAGCACACCGATAGCGGAGGAGTGCTTGCCGTGCGGGACTTCTTTACCAGTCAGGATTTTGGTGAGCTGCTTGGCGCCGCCAGAAGGGTATTTGGTCGGAACCACCCGCAGAGCGATGCCGGGCTGGTCGCGCAGTGCCAGTTTCAAGGCGGCGATCGCTTCGGGTTTATTGTCCTCGATGCCAATCAGCGTGACCTTGGGTTGCAGCAGGTGGCGCAGGATCTGCGTACCTTCAATGACTTGATCGGCATGTTCCTGCATCAAACGGTCATCGGCAGTGATATATGGCTCGCATTCTGCGGCGTTGAGGATCAGGGTTTCCACCCCGTTCATGCCGCCCTGCAGCTTGCTGGCGGTCGGGAAACCGGCACCGCCCAGTCCAGCGATGCCGGCCTGATGAATACGTTGGATCAACTCGCTGGTGGCCAGTTGACGGTAGTCTGCCACCGGCGCACGCTCGCACCAGCGGTCTTCGCCGTCTGGCTGAATGATTACGCACAGTTCCGCCAACCCGGAAGGGTGAGCGGTGATATGCGGTGTGATGGCGCTGACAGTTCCTGAAGTCGGTGCGTGCACCGGTACGGTACGCCCCCGACCGACGGTCAGCGGCTGGCCTTTCAGCACCGGGTCGCCGACCTTGACGCACAGTTCGCCTTCCGGGCCCAAATGCTGTTGCAGTGGGATCACAAAAATATCGGGCAGTGGGGCGGTACGCAACGGCACGCCGCTGGACAGGGCTTTCATTTCCGGCGGATGGATCCCGCCGTCGAAATCCCAAATCCGGTCTTTTTTGAAGGCGGCGAACAGATTAAGCATGTTGCTCCACGTGGATCACTTGCACCGGGATCGTCTTCATGTCCCACTTCCAGTTGGCGGTAGTGGTGGCGACCGGTCTCATTTCAATACAGTCGGTAGGGCACGGCGCAACGCACAGGTCGCAGCCGGTACAAAGATCGGTAATGACGGTGTGCATGGCACGGGTAGCCCCGACGATGGCGTCCACCGGGCAGGCCTGAATGCACTTGGTGCAGCCAATGCAGTTGGCTTCGTCAATGTAGGCCACCTGGCGCACCGGTTCGACGACGGCTTCGCTGCCCAGGGGTTGCGGCTCGACGTTGAGCAATTCGGCCAGCTTCAGCATCACCTGCTCGCCACCCGGCGCGCATTTGTTGATCATCTCACCGTTGGCGACCGCTTCGGCATAAGGACGACAGCCGGGATAGCCGCACTGGCCACACTGGCTTTGCGGCAGGATCTCGTCGATCTGCTCGGCCACCGGATCTTCTTCTACTTCAAAGCGGCGTGCGGCAAAGCCCAGCACCAGCCCGAACAGCAGGCCAAGGGCACTTAACGCAGCAATCGCAATCCATAACGCGGTCATTAGAATTTCACCAGCCCGGTAAAGCCCATAAAGGCCAGCGACATCAGCCCGGCGGTGATCAGGGCGATGGAAGAACCGCGGAAGGGTGCAGGCACGTCGGCAACCGCCAGACGTTCACGGATCGCGGCGAACAGCACCATCACCAGCGAGAAGCCCGCGGCGGCGCTGAAGCCATATACCGCAGACTGCAGGAAATTGTAGCCCAGGTTGACGTTAAGCAACGCAACGCCGAGCACCGCACAGTTGGTGGTGATCAGCGGCAGGAAAATGCCCAGCAGGCGATACAGCGCCGGGCTGGTTTTGCGGACCACCATCTCGGTGAATTGCACCACCACGGCGATCACCAGAATAAATGACAGCGTGCGCAGATACACCAGATCCAACGGAACCAGAATAAAGGTATTGATCACCCAGGCGCTGACGGAGGCCATCGTCATCACGAAAGTGGTGGCCATTCCCATACCAATGGCACTTTCCAGCTTCTTGGAAACGCCGAGGAACGGGCACAGGCCAAGGAACTTCACCAGGACGAAGTTATTCACCAGTACGGTGCCGACAAACAGGAGCAGGTATTCGGTCATTGCGATGCCTAAAAAAATAAAAGCCGCCTATTATCGGGAATTGGCGGCCTGATCACAACATAGGGAAAGCAGGGTTATTGCCCTTTTTGCCACTTTTTGCCCATTTTTGTTGAATATTTACACAACCAGGCCCTATGAATTTCAAATCGCAGCTAGGCGCCCAGCTCGCTCATCCCCAGGCGCTTACTTAAGTAAGTAACTGGGGTGAGCGAGTGCAGGTAACAACGCTGCGGTTTGAAAGGCGACGGGCCATATTTATGTACAACGTGGTTTAGTTCTCGGTGAAGGTGCCTTTGACTCGCTTGGAACGCTTCATATAGGGCACCAATAATGCCGCCATCAACAGTGGCCAGCCGAGACTGCGTACCGCCAATTCATCCGGCACCGGCGCAAAGGCAAAGGCTTTCACCGCCAGCAGCACGGTAATCAACAGCCACAGCAGGAACAATTTGGGGAACCGCTGTGCGCGGTGGCAGAACAACCACAGCAGCCACAGGGTAAAGCACCACATCGCCAGGGTGGTCAGCACCGAGAAATACCACTGCATGCTAAACGCCTGGGCGTTGGTGAGCAGATATTCGCGCGATTCCGGTACGAAAATCGCCATGCCATACAGGAGCAGCATCAGACTGGCGCTAAGCAGGGTGACAATCAGATAGGCCATCGGGGCCAGCAACCAACCGCCAATACGGGTGTATTCAGCTTGAGACATAAACGGCTTCCTGGGTAAGACATGATCCAATGTGACAGCCGCATAGCTTAGCGGGTAATGCGGGCTTCGTCATCAATATCAAACGGATGGTCGGACTCAGGCGGGGGTTGCAGCACGTTTGGCTACCGACAGCCCAATGTGCTGCCGGTAGCCGGCCGATTAACGGCGGTTAAGTTGATAGTAGGCTTCGTTCCAGCGCAGCTCGTTTTTGAACGACGGCAGGGTGGTATCCTGATCGATTAACAAGAACTCGATGTTATGCATTTCGGCATACAGCCGCAGCATATCGGCATCCAGCGCCTGCGAGAACACCGTATGGTGCGCGCCGCCTGCCAGGATCCAGGCTTCGGCCGCAGTCGCCAGGGTGGGTTGGGCCCGCCAGATGGCACGGGCCACCGGCAATTTGGGCAGCGGATGCGGCTGTTCCACGGTATCCACCTGATTGACCAGCAGGCGGAAGCGATCCCCCATGTCGATCAGGCTGGCATTGACGGCCGGACCGGCAGGTGTCGAGAAAATCAGTCGCGCCGGGTCGGCCTTGCCACCAATACCGAGCGGTTGAATATCCAGCAGCGGCCTGGATTCTTTGGCGATCGACGGGCAGACCTCCAGCATGTGCGAGCCGACCACCAGATCGTTACCCGGCTGGAAATGATAGGTGTAATCCTCCATAAACGAGGTCCCGCCGTGCAACCCACCGGCCATCACTTTCAGGATGCGCAGTAACGCTGCGGTTTTCCAGTCGCCTTCGCCGCCAAAGCCGTAGCCTTGCTGCATCAGGCGTTGCACTGCCAGCCCCGGCAATTGCTTCATGCCGTGCAAGTCTTCAAAGTTGGTGGTGAAGGCCTGGAAGTGACCCTGTTCGAGGAAACGTTTCATCCCCAGTTCGATGCGCGCCGCGTCAATCAGGTTTTCACGTTTTGCGCCGTTGATTTTCGCCGCGTCGCTCAGCACATAGCTGGCTTCATACTCTTCAATCAGCGTATCCACATCGCCACGGCTAACTTCATTGATCACGCTGACCAGGTCGCCGATGCCATAGGCATTGACCGAGTAGCCGAACTGGATCTGTGCGCCAACCTTATCGCCATCGGTCACCGCAACCTCACGCATGTTGTCGCCAAAACGTGCCACTTTCAGTTGCTGACTGGCCTGCTTGGCGGTGGCGACTCGCATCCATTGGGCAATGCGTCGGTGTGCCTCGGGATCCTGCCAGTGGCCGGCAATCACGCTGTGCTGCTGACGCATACGGGCACCGATAAAGCCGAACTCACGGCCGCCGTGGGCGGTCTGGTTGAGGTTCATAAAGTCCATATCCATGCTGTCCCATGGCACCTGGGCGTTGAACTGGGTATGGAACTGCAGCAGCGGCTTGTGGAGCACGGAGAGCCCGGCGATCCACATTTTGGCCGGTGAGAAGGTGTGCAGCCAGGCCAGAATGCCTACGCACTGTGGCTGATAGTTGGCGTCACGGCACAGGGCGGTGATTTCATCCGGCGTGGTGACCAGCGGTTTCAGCACCAGTTTTACCGGTAACCCGGCTTCGCGGTTGAGGCTTTCCACCACCTGTTCGGCGTGCGCCTTGACCTGCTGCAGGGTTTGCGGGCCGTACAGGTGCTGGCTGCCGATGGCGAACCAGACTTCGCGCTGCTTGAATGCGTCCATTAAAAACTCCTGAATTGTGTATTGGGACTTGACTTGCTGAACCGCTGATTAGGATCGATACCCAAATAATTGGAGTTGCATCGCGGCGGCAACCAAGCGCATCCCCGGGAGCGTACAAGTAGTACGTAACCGGGGGCAGCGCCGGAAGCCAACAAAGATGCAGCTTCAAGTATGCAGGGTATAGCGTGGCTCGGCGGCCTGGCACCACTGTTGATAGCGTTGGTAAAGCTGTTGGTAGCGAGCGACGTGTTGCGGGCTCGGTTGCAGGGTGCGTTCGATACCGCAGGCCATCTGGCGCTGGGCTTCGGGCACGCTGCCAAATTGACCGGCGGCCACGGCGGCGAAGATCGCTGCACCCAGCGCGCAGCACTGATCGGAAGCAACGATTTGCAGCGGCCGGTTCATGACGTCGGCGCAGACCTGCATGATCGCCGGTGATTTACGCGCAATGCCGCCCAGCGTCAGCACGTTATCGACAGGAATATCCTGCTGTTCAAAGCATTCCATAATCGCGCGGGCACCAAAGGCGGTGGCGGCGATAAATCCGCCGAACAGCGTCGGCGCATCGGTACCGAGATTCAGATCGGCGATCACGCCTTTCAGCCGCTGGTTGGCGTAGGGGGTGCGGCGGCCGTTAAACCAGTCCAGCACCACCGGCAGATGATCCAGTGACGGGTTTTCAGCCCAGGATGCGGTTAGCGCCGCCAGCAGGCCGGCTTCAATCTGTTGTAGCTGGGCTTGCAGTTCAGGCTGATTTTTCGCGGCTTCGCGCAGTGGCCAGCTCAGCAGGCGGCTGAACCAGGCGTACATATCGCCAAAGGCCGACTGGCCTGCTTCCATACCGATCATTCCTGGCACCACGCTGCCATCGACCTGGCCGCAGATCCCCTCGATGGCGCGTCCGTCCACCCGCTGACGATCGGCGATCAGAATGTCGCAGGTGGAGGTACCAATCACCTTCACCAGAGTGTAAGGCTGGGCACCGGCACCGACGGCACCCATATGGCAGTCGAAAGCGCCGCCGGACAGCACCACCGTGGCGGGGAGCCCGAGTCGTGTCGCCCATTCGGCGCTCAGGGTGCCTACCGGCAGGTCGGCGGTGTGGCAGTCCTCAAACAGCGGCCAGGGCAGATGTTCAACCAAGAGCGGATCGAGTGCGGCAAAAAACGCCTTCGGCGGCAGGCCACCCCAGTCCGGGTGCCACAGGGTTTTGTGGCCGACGCTACAGCGCCCGCGTTTTAACTGATGCGGCGCGCAGGTACCGGACAGCAGCGCCGGTACCCAATCGCAGAGTTCAACCCAGGAGGTGGCGGCCTGACGGACTTCGGCGTCCTGGCGCGTGACGTGCAGGATCTTGGCCCAGAACCACTCAGAGGAGTAAACGCCGCCGATATAGCGGGAATAGTCGGGGAATTCGCCGCTGCGGCACAACCGGTTGATGGCGTCTGCCTCTTCAATGGCGGTGTGATCCTTCCACAGCACAAACATGGCATTCGGGTTGTCGGCAAACTCCGGGCGCAGTGCCAGCACCTGGCCTTGCTCGTCGATCGGCGCCGGCGTGGAGCCGGTGGAGTCAACGCCGATGCCAATCACCTGTAGCCGCTGCTGCGGTGACATGCGTTGTACCAGACTGACGATCGCCTGTTCCATGGCTTCAATATAGTCGAGCGGATGGTGGCGGAAACGGTTCTCCGCCGCATTGCAGAATTCGCCGCGTTGCCAGCGGGGGTAATAGACCACTTCGGTATCCAGCTCAGTACCCTTATGGCAATCGACCGCCAATACCCGCACCGAGTCGCTACCGAAGTCCAGTCCCAGGGCAATAGCACCTGCCGTCATGATGTTGACTCCTGATGTGTTAATACGCTGTGACAACCATAGGAGCCGAAGCGCGGTGCAGGTGAGGAGCCGTTAGCTGGAAGTATGCACTTTTCTGCTTCCCGCAGTGGTTTTGTGACGGCTGTCATAAGTTATCGCTTGGCGGAATTCGCTAAATATATGCACATATCAGCTGTATTCCACGGATGTGATAGCGCTCTACATTTCAGTAACAAATACCCGCTAAAACTTATGCCGTCTTACCCCCGTTGTGGATGAATGCCGCGAGATAAGCGCCACACCGACAACGGATACCCTAATGATAACGTTTTCACCGCGAGCGGGTTTCGTCGCCACAGAGAACAAAATAGCGGAGAGCATCATGCATAAATTCACTAAGACGCTGGCGACACTGGGACTGGCGGCCGTTATGTCACATTCAGCTATCGCCGAGACCATGAAGCTGGGTTTTTTGGTCAAGCAACCGGAGGAACCCTGGTTTCAGACCGAATGGAAGTTTGCCGACAAGGCCGGTAAGGATCTCGGTTTTGAAGTGATTAAAATCGCCGTGCCGGACGGGGAGAAAACCCTTAATGCCATCGACAGCCTGGCAGCCAGCGGGGCCAAGGGTTTTGTTATCTGCACGCCGGATCCGAAACTCGGCTCGGCGATTGTCGCCAAGGCGCGCAGTTACAACCTGAAAGTGATCGCCGTGGATGATCAGTTTGTCACTGCCAAGGGCAAGCCTATGGACAGCGTGCCGTTAGTGATGATGGCCGCCACCAAAATCGGTGAACGTCAGGGCCAGGAGCTGTGGAAAGAACAGAACAAGCGTGGCTGGAAATTACCGGAAACCGCGGTGATGGCGATTACCGCCGATGAACTGGACACCGCCCGTCGCCGCACCGGTGGCTCGATTGCCGCGCTGAAAGCGGCCGGCTTCCCGGAAAAGCAGATTTATCGGGTACCGACCAAGTCTAACGATATCCCTGGGGCGTTTGACGCTGCCAACTCGATGCTGGTGCAGCATCCTGAAGTGAAAAACTGGCTGATTGTCGGCATGAACGACAACACCGTACTGGGTGGCGTACGCGCTACCGAAGGCCAGGGCTTCAAGGCACCGAACGTGATCGGCATCGGTATCAACGGGGTGGATGCCGTCAGCGAGCTTTCCAAAGCGCAGGCCACCGGTTTCTACGGGTCGCTGCTGCCAAGCCCGGATATCCATGGTTACAAGAGCATCCAGATGCTGCATGACTGGGTCGAAAAGGGCGTAGAACCGCAGAAATTTACCGAAGTGACCGACGTGGTGCTGATCACCCGCGACAACTTTAAGACCGAACTGCAGAAAAAAGGCCTGATGTAATTAGCGAGCCGCCCACAGCAGGTTGTCGGGCGGCATTTTTAACTGCTGGAGGAGTGCACTATGACCGCCGCACTGCCGTATTTGGCGTTTAAAGGCATCGGTAAAACCTTCCCGGGCGTGAAGGCGCTGGATGACATCAGCTTTAGCTGTCAGGCCGGGCAGATCCACGCCCTGATGGGGGAAAACGGTGCCGGGAAATCCACGCTGCTGAAAATTCTCAGCGGTAACTACGCGCCGACCCAGGGGGAAATTCAGTTACAGGGGCGATCGGTGCAGTTCGCCAACACCACCGATGCGTTGAATGCCGGGGTGGCGATTATCTATCAGGAACTGCATCTGGTGCCGGAAATGACGGTGGCGGAGAACATTTATCTTGGCCAACTGCCGATCAAACATGGGCTGGTGGATCGCAAACTGCTGCGCTACGAATCCCGATTACAGTTGGAACATCTTGGGCTGGATATTGATCCGGATACGCCGCTGAAATACCTGTCGATCGGTCAGTGGCAAATGGTGGAAATCGCCAAGGCGCTGGCGCGTAACGCCAAGGTGATCGCCTTTGACGAACCGACCAGTTCGCTGTCTGCCAGAGAGATTGAGCAATTGTTCCGGGTGATCCGTGAATTGCGCGCCGAAGGGCGGGTGATCCTGTATGTCTCGCACCGTATGGAGGAAATCTTTGCCCTCAGCGACGCCATCACCGTGTTTAAAGATGGTCGCTACGTGCGCACCTTTGACGATATGCAACAGGTGGATAACGCGCAGTTGGTGCAGGCGATGGTCGGGCGTGACCTGGGGGACGTGTATGGCTATCAACCGCGTGAGCTGGGGCCGGTACGTCTGGCGCTGGAAGGGCTGAAGGCGCCGGGGGTCAAAACGGCGATCGACCTGAGCGTGCGGGCCGGCGAAATCGTCGGACTGTTCGGCCTGGTCGGTGCCGGGCGCAGTGAGCTGATGAAGGGCATCTTTGGTGCCACCCGAATCAGTGCCGGTCAACTGGTGCTGGATGGACAAGCCATTGCCATTCGTTCACCGATTGACGCTATCCGCGCCGGTATCATGCTATGCCCGGAGGATCGCAAGGCGGACGGCATCATCCCGGTGCATTCGGTACGCGACAACATCAACATCAGCGCACGGCGTAACAGCATTCGTGCCGGTTGCCTGATCAACAACGGTTGGGAGGCCAGCAATGCCGAGCATCATATCCGTGCATTGAATATCAAAACGCCGAGTGCTGAGCAGTTAATTATGAATTTGTCCGGCGGCAACCAGCAGAAGGCCATTCTGGGTCGCTGGCTGTCGGAAGAGATGAAAGTGATCCTGTTGGATGAACCGACACGCGGCATTGACGTCGGTGCCAAGCATGAAATCTACCACGTGATTTACCAACTGGCGCAGCGGGGCATTGCCGTGCTGTTTGCCTCCAGTGACTTGCCCGAAGTGCTGGGATTGGCGGACCGCATCCTGGTGATGCGTGAAGGCGCACTGTCCGGCGAATTACATCATGACGAGGCCAGTGAGGAAAAAGCCCTCAGCCTGGCGATGCTGCGCACCCCTGATATAGCCCCTGATGCCGCTGCGGCGGTGGCCTGATGGTGAAGGAGAAAGAGATGTCGACCATAACGACCCATTCTGTGAAAAAACGCAGCGGCCTGGGGCTGGCGCGAATTTGGGACAGCTACGGCATGCTGGTGGTGTTCGCGGTGCTGTTTATCGCCTGCGTGCTGTTTGTGCCCAACTTTGGTTCTTTTATCAATATGAAAGGGCTGGGGCTGGCGATCTCCATGTCCGGCATGGTGGCCTGCGGCATGCTGTTTTGCCTGGCCTCCGGGGACTTTGATCTGTCGGTCGCCTCGGTGATTGCCTGCGCCGGGGTGACGACGGCGGTAGTGATCAACATGACCGAAAGCCTGTGGATCGGCGTGGCGGCCGGTCTGTTACTGGGCATGGTTTCCGGACTGATTAACGGCTTTGTTATCGCCCGGCTGAAAATCAACGCGCTGATCACCACCCTGGCCACCATGCAGATTTTCCGCGGGCTGGCCTACATTATCTCCGACGGTAAAGCGGTGGGGATTGAGGACGAACGCTTCTTCGCACTGGGTTACGCCAACTGGCTGGGGCTGCCGGCACCGATCTGGATCACCGTCGCCTGTCTGATCCTGTTCGGTTTCCTGCTCAATAAAACCACCTTTGGCCGCAATACGCTGGCGATTGGGGGTAACGAGGAGGCTTCGCGGCTGGCCGGGGTGCCGGTAGTGCGTACCAAAATCGTGATCTTTATGCTGTCCGGGCTGGTTTCCGCTGCCGCCGGCATCATTCTGGCTTCGCGCATGACCAGCGGCCAGCCGATGACCTCAATCGGCTATGAGCTGATCGTGATCTCCGCCTGCGTGCTGGGTGGGGTGTCATTGAAGGGCGGCATCGGCAAAATCTCCTACGTGATCGCCGGTATCCTGATCCTCGGCACGGTGGAAAACGCCATGAACCTGCTGAATATCTCGCCGTTCTCACAGTATGTGGTGCGCGGTGTGATCCTGCTGGCTGCGGTGATTTTCGACCGTTACAAACAGCAGGCTAAACGCAGCGTTTAAATTGCCAGCCCTGCTCACAGTTCTGTTATCGGCCCGGGCAGTAATCCGCCGGGCCGCTAAGCTAGGATTGATATCCAAGCTATAAGATTGCCGGGAGGACCGATGTATCATCGCATGGCACAGGAACCGCAACCGAACCCGCTGTTGCCGGGTTACACCTTTAACGCTTATCTGGTGGCGGGGCTGACGCCGATCATGGCGGATGGCCCGCTGGATTTCTTTATCGATCGCCCCGGCGGCATGAAGGGCTATATTCTCAACCTGACCATCAAGGGCCAGGGCAAGGTGTTTGACGGTGAAGATACCCTTTACTGCAATCCGGGCGATCTGCTGCTGTTTCCGCCCAAGGCGGCGCATTACTATGGCCGTTCACCGGACAGCGACTGTTGGTATCACCGTTGGGTGTATTTCCGTCCGCGCGCCTACTGGGCCGACTGGCTGGAATGGCACAGCAAAACCCATGAGGTGGGGCGGCTGACTCTGCCAAACAATAACCTGCTGCTGGAGTTTGACCGGCTGTTTGCCAATATCGAACAGACCCAGCGTTCCGGCCGCCGCTTTGCCGAAGAGTTGGGGATGAACCTGCTGGAACGACTGCTGCTGCGCGCGATGGAAGAAGATCCGCTCAGCCCGCAGAAAATCATGGATCCGCGGGTGATCGAAGCCTGCCAGTTCATTACCGGCAATCTGGCCGGCGAGTTGCGAATTGACGAGGTGGCACGCCATGTCTGCCTGTCGCCATCGCGGTTGGCGCATCTGTTCCGTGAGCAGGTGGGCATCAATATTTTGCGCTGGCGAGAAGATCAGCGGGTGATCCGCGCTAAGCTGCTGTTACAGACCACGCAGGAGTCGATCGCCACTATCGGCCGGGTGGTGGGTTATGACGATCAGCTCTACTTTTCCCGGGTGTTCCGCAAGCGGGTGGGCGTCAGCCCGAGTGATTTCCGGCGCCGCAGCCTGGAGATAAATTATCCCGCCAGAAATCAGCGCGATCAGCCTTATATGGCGGTCACCAATTAACATTAAATTTACTTCTTGTTCCTGCCTGCGTCATGGTGTCAAATCTGATGGGTCTATTGCGAGCCAGTAAGAGGAAACACCATGGCAGAAAAAATTCGGGTTGGGCTGGTCGGTTACGGCTATGCCAGCAAAACCTTTCATGCGCCGCTGATTGTCGGCACCCCAGGCGTAGAGCTGGCTGCCGTTTCCAGCAGTGATGCCGGTAAAGTGCACGCCGACTGGCCGTCGATGACGGTGGTCAGCGATCCGCAGGCGCTGTTTAACGACCCCTCTATCGATCTGATCGTCATTCCTACCCCTAACGATACCCACTTCCCGCTGGCACAACAGGCAATGGCCGCCGGTAAGCACGTGGTGGTGGATAAACCGTTTACCGTGACGTTGTCACAGGCTCAGGAGTTAAAACAACAGTCGGAGCAGAGCGGCAAGCTGTTGTCGGTATTCCACAACCGTCGCTGGGACAGTGATTTTCTGACGCTTAAGACGCTGCTGAAAGAAGGGGCGCTCGGCGAGGTGGTTTATTTCGAATCTCATTTCGATCGCTTCCGGCCAGAAGTGCGTCAGCGCTGGCGTGAGCTGGGCGGCGCAGGCAGCGGCATTTGGTACGATTTGGGACCGCACCTGATCGACCAGGCGCTGCAACTGTTCGGCAAGCCGGAAACGCTGTTTGTCGATCTGGGCGAACTGCGTCCGGGCGCGCAGTCGGTTGACTATTTCCACGCGGTGCTTAACTACGGCAAGCGCCGGGTGGTGCTGCATGGCACGGTGCTGGCGGCGGCGGAAACCGCGCGTTATATCGTGCATGGCACCCAGGGCAGCTTTATCAAGTTTGGTCTGGATCCGCAGGAAGACCGGCTGAAGGCAGGTGAGCGCCTGCCGCAGGCTGACTGGGGTTACGACATGCGCGACGCTGTGGTGACGTTGTCACGTGATGGCGTGCTGGCGGAAAAACCGCTGCTGAGTATTCCGGGCAATTATCCCGCTTATTACGCGGCAATCCGCGATGCGATTAACGGTGAGGGTGAAAACCCGGTGCCGGCCGCCGATGCTATCCAGGTGATGGAACTGATCGAGCTGGGCATTGAGTCTGCCAAACAGCAAAAGGCGCTGCCGGTAGCCTGACCGCCAGGCTGCTTATCCGGGTTCGGCTGACCGAACCCGCCATACTCCTCGAAGGATCCGGTTCCATGTCCTGGTTACAACGTCTGCGCATTGATAAATTTTTGCTGGTCTTGATTCTGGTGGTGATCGTCGCCTCGGTTTTCCCCTGTGAAGGGGGATGGAAAACCTTCTTTGATCGCCTGACCACTGCCGCCATCGCACTGTTGTTCTTTATGCATGGCGCCAAGTTGTCGCGTGAGGCGATTATCGCCGGGATGGGCCACTGGAAGCTGCATCTGGTGGTGTTTCTCAGCACCTTTGCCTTGTTCCCGCTGCTGGGGCTGGCGATGAATTTGATGGTGCCGGGGCTGATGACCCCGACGGTGTATATGGGCTTCCTTTACCTGTGTGCGCTGCCGGCGACGGTGCAGTCGGCCATTGCCTTCACTTCGGCGGCGGGCGGTAACGTGGCTGCGGCGGTCTGCAGCGCTTCGGCATCCAGCATCCTCGGCGTTTTCCTCTCGCCATTGCTGGTGGGTGCACTGATGCATACCCAGGGCGGTGATACTGACGTGTTGCACGCCATCGGTTCGATCATTTTGAAACTGATGGTGCCGTTTGTGGTGGGGCATCTGGCACGGCCGTTGATCGGTAAATGGGTCGATCGCCACCGCAAGCTGATTAATCTCACTGACCGGTCATCGATTCTGCTGGTGGTGTATACCGCCTTTAGCGCCGCGGTGGTTGAAGGCATTTGGCACAAGATTGACGGTTGGTCGCTGCTGACCATTCTGGTGATGTCCCTGGTGTTGCTGACGGTGGTGCTGATTATCAATACCTATGCTGCACGTTGGCTGGGATTCAATACTGCGGACGAGATCACCATTGTGTTCTGCGGTTCGAAAAAGAGCCTGGCGAACGGTATCCCGATGGCTAACGTGCTGTTCCCGGCGGCGGCGGTGGGTGCAATGGTGTTGCCGCTGATGATTTTCCATCAGGTGCAATTGATGGTGTGCGCCGTGCTGGCCCAGCGCTATGCGCGCAAAACCGCCAAACAGCGCGCAGAAGTGCTGACGGCAAAGTAAAAAATGGGCGCGGTATTATTGTTTCCAGTGAACTGAGTAACTCGTTATTAGGGAGAGCGTGCCGAAGGGGTCGTAGCTTTAGCTGCCGACCAATTTGCCGGGAGCAAATTGGAACGACTTTCAGTCGGCCCGGAGGGTGGGACACACGGATGTGTCCCATAATAGCCCCTCGGTGCGCTAGGCCCGGGTATCTCGGCCTTCAAGACAACGTTAATGGGCGCTAAATCGCGCCCATTATTCAATGCAATCAGCCGTGAACTTTATCGCGCAGAGCCTGTTTTTCCTGCTCGCTGAGGAACGCCATTTTCAGGCCGTTTTCCTGAGCGGTGCGGATCTCCGCCGGTGTCAGCCCGGCCTGTGGTGCAGCCACCCGGTATTCGTGTTCAATTTCGATACCCTGAACCGCCGGATCGTCGGTGTTGATCGACGCCATGACGCCGTGGCGCAGGAACTTCGCCAGCGGATGCTGTGCCAGAGAAGGTACGGTGCTGGTCTGAATGTTGGACGTCAGGCAGGACTCGATGCCAATGCCGTGCTCCGCCAGGAAGTCCATCAATGCCGGATCTTCAATCGCTTTCACCCCATGGCCGATACGCTCGGCGCCCAGTTCGCGGATTGCCTGCCAGATGCTTTCCGGACCGGCCGCTTCGCCTGCGTGTACGGTGATGCGTAACCCGGCGTCGCGGGCGCGGTTGAAGTGGTTGAGGAACAGGCCACCTGGGAAGCCCAGTTCGTCACCGGCCAGATCCAGCGCGGTGATGCCATCGCGGTGCGCCAGCAGGCCTTCCAGCTCTTGCAAACAGGCCGCTTCGCCGAAGGTGCGGCTCATGATGCCGATTAGGCGCACATCAATGCCAAAATCACGGGAGCCGGAACGAATGCCATCAATCACCGCTTCCACCACTCCAGCCACCGGCAACTGGTGCTTCATCGCCATGTAATACGGCGAGAAACGCAGTTCGGCATAGTGCAGACCGGCGTTGGCCGCATCCTCGACGTTTTCGTAGGCTACGCGGCGGCAGGCTTCCAGGTCGCCCAGCACGGCGACGCCCCAGTCCAGCTTTTGTAAAAAGCTGACCAGATCCGGTTCGGCATGGGTAATTTGCACGTGTGGACGCAGCGCTTCCAGTTCGTCGGCAGGCAGGGCAAGGTTAAACTGACGGCCCAGATCGAGAATGGTTTGCGCACGGATGTTGCCGTCGAGGTGACGGTGGATGTCGGTCAGCGGTAGGCGGGAGTCAATCATGATGTGCACTCGTTAGTTTGTTGTAGGTAAAGTGCAGATCAGTATAAAAACAAAATGATGAAAATTGCCATTTCGTTGCATAAAAAAGTGATGAAAATCACATTAATTGCGGGTGGTGCCGCATTTTCAGGCGAGTGCGGGAGAGAAATACCCCCGCGACCTGGCATGCAAACGGCGGCCAAACCTCATCAACCCACCCTCAGTTTAGTGATATTTTCATCGCCGTTATCGGCTACGCCGTGCAGTGCCAGCCAATCTGCAATCTTGCCGATCTCCAGCGGCAGTGCTTGATCAACGCGGATCACCGGACCAATGGCCATCGGCATGGCGCGTTCGGCCAGCGCCCGCAGCTCAGGCAAATACTCTGCGCCGGGATGGCCAGCAGAGCGCTGGCCAATGCGGGCAGCATAGCGATCGGTCGCCAGTTCAGCGGAGATCTGGTTCCACACCTCCAAAACCTGGACCACGCCCGCTTCGCGCAGATATTGACGCAACAGTTCTCTGGGCTGAAAGCCGAACCAGGCATCGATAACGTAGATACAGCGCGACGGAGCCTGCGCCACCGTCGACCAGACTGCCTGATAGGCGGCGCAGCCAAGCCGACGGTTAAGCTCACGATCCACGTTGTCCAATCGGGCCATAAAAGGCTCTTTGATGCCGTCGAGGCTCAGATAAGGCAAACCAAAGTGCTGCGCCAGCGCACGGGCGAGGGTGCTCTTGCCAGAAGCCGGAATGCCATTAACCAAAATAACGGTTTTACCATCGTTGTCAGTGAGCACAGTCATAGAATTTCTACCACCTCTTGCCACAGTTTGGCGGCGCGCAGCTTATCGAGCCGTTGTTTATTATCGAGCAACTCGACAATCGCCCGGATACCTTCTTCAATATGTCGGTTGCTGTCCGTCGCGCCGAACAGGATGACGATGTCAGCCTTTTCACTGTCCTGAAAGGTAATCGGCTGCTCCAGCAATACCATACTGAAGCAATTTTTGATCACGCCACACTCAGGCCGCGCATGGGGGATGGCAATACCCTCGTCAAACACATAATAAGCACCATGGGCCAGCGTATTGCTGATCACCGCCTGATAATAGGAGGGGTGAATATAGCCGTTCTCGACCAAAGGCTGCGCCGCCAGCTCAATCACTTTTTTCCAGTCCGTTTCCTGCACGCCGACCTGTATTGCGCCGGCCTCGATCAACAGTTGTTTAATGGTCATCATGTTCCCTCAAAGAGACTTCCTGATAATATTGCGCAGCTCGTCAATCTTGATAAAAACCGTATCGATATGTTGGCGATGGTTTTTATTTTTGGCATAAATCTTTAATGCCCGATTATAGGTCAGCATTAAGGTTTTATGTATTTCGCTATTGGTCGGCGTGGCCGCCAACTGCTGCTCCAATACGCTTATTTCGGCTGATATATCATTGGCTTCAGCATCATTTTGCACATCGGGAGCGGCCTTTTTATTTCGCTTCAATTTCATAAAATCAAGCATAGTATTCTCCAGCCCCGACGGGCGCCGGGGCACCAGGGTTGTAGGGTTATATTAAAAAGAAAACGGGGCAGTAATTATTTAAACAGGCCGATCTTTTCCGTTAATACCTGGGTGACGGCATTATTGGCGGGGATCAGGAATTTGCGCACGCTGTTATTCACCTTGCCCTTTTCAAATGTCTGCATGCAACGACCGACCCATTGCACGTTCATCTCGGTACCGACGTTGACCTTCTCAATGCCGCCGGCCACCGCGCGTCGCATATCCTCATCGCTGACCCCGGTACCGCCGTGCAGCACTAGCGGGGTTTGAGTGGCTTCGGTGATTTCCGCCAGGCGCTGGTGCTGAATATGTGCCTTGCCGGTGTACATGCCATGAACGGTACCGACCGAAACGGCCAGCATGTCGACTCCGGTTTCATCGACAAAGCGTTTGGCGTCTTCCACCGTGGTAAAGGTGATGTCTTCTTCCGCCACGGCCTTGCCGTCTTCCGAGCCACCGATGGCGCCCAATTCGGCCTCAACCGACACATTGCGCTGGCGTGCAATGTCGATCACCTTGCGGGTATTGGCGATGTTCTCGTCCATTTCCAGGTGTGAACCGTCATACATCACCGAACTGAAACCGGCGTCGATCGCGGTAACGATAGAGGCGATGTCTGCACAGTGATCCAGGTGCAGGCAGGTTGGCACCTGTTCGCTTTCTGCCAGTGAGCGCACCGAATCAACCAGCAGCTTGTAGCCCAGATACTCGGCGGTGCCGGTCGAAATCTGGATCATCAGCGGGCTGTGGGTGTCCTTGGCCGCTTTGAAGAAGGCCGGCAGCATTTCCAGGCAGTGGAGATTGAATGATCCTATGGCCTTGAAGTCACGCGCTTTGGCCACGGACAACAGCTCGTTGAAATTATAGAGTTTCATGGACTTTTTCCTCATGGTGTTTGGTTGATTTACCGTTAACAAACCACGCAATCAGCGTGACGAAGACGATGAACAGGGCGATGAACAGCCAGTTGCCCTGGAAGGCATGGCCCATCACCAGACCGCTACTGATGACGTCGGAGTCGCTGAAGGTCACGCCGACAAAGCCGTAGCTCTCCAGCATCGGCACCAGAATGGCCGGCAGGAAGGTGATAAACAGACCGTGGACCACGCCGCCGATCATGGCGCCGCGGCGGCCACCAAGCGCATTGCCGAAGATGCCTGCGGTACCGCCGGCGAAGAAGTTGGTCAACAGACCGGGCAGGATCATCGCCAGACCGAACATAGGGAAAACGATCATGCCGATGATGGAGCCGAGGGTGGTGGCCAGGAAACCGACGATCACTGCGTTAGGGGCGTACGGGAACAGCACCGGGCAGTCCAGCGCCGGTTTGGCGTCCGGCACGATGCGCATGGCGATACCGCGAAAGGCGGGGACCAGTTCGTTAAGCAGCAGGCGCACGCCGCTGTAGAGAATAAAGACTCCGGCGACAAACTGAATGGCCTGCATAAAGGAGTACATCAGGTAGTTCATACCGCCGGCATATTGGGCAATATATTGCGGACCGGCCGCCAGCGCGGGGATCAGATACATCGGGATCATCACCACCGCCATCGACAGGTAGGTATCCTGCAGGAACTTGAAGTTGTCGGGCAGCTCCAGATCTTCGGTTGAGCGGGAACCTTTACCAACCACCTTGGCGACTGCCGCCTGAACCAGATAGCCAATGGTGCAAAAGTGCCCCAGCGCCACCTCATCCGACCCGGTGATTTTGCGCACCACCGGTTGGGCCAATGCCGGCATTAACACTGCCATTACGCCGCCAAAGATGCCGCCGGTCAGGATCAGTGGCAGGCCGGTTAGGCCAGCCTTGTAGCCGATCACCGCCCCGATGGTGGCCATCCACAGCAACGCCTGGCCGGTCAGGAAGATGTACTTGAACGGGGTGATACGGGCAATGATGATATTCACCGCGAAAATCACCATCAGGGTCATCGCCACTTCCGAGCCCAGCTCACGGTTGGCCAGGCCGGCAATGGCGGCGACGTCGGTGATGTAGCCGGTCATGCCGAAGCCGTGAGTGAAAATGCTGTTCAGGTAGGTCAGGGCACCGACAATAATGTTGATGCCTGCCATCATGATCAGAAAGCCCAACAGGGTTTTAAAGGTGCCCTCGGCCACTTTCCCGGTGGATTTTTTCTGCAGTATTAGCCCCAGCATGGCGATAAAGGCGATCAGGATCGAAGCCTGACCGAGCAGGTCTTTGACAATAAAGTCAATCAGGCTATTCATGGTGGTTTTCCTTCATGTCGCGCTCTTTTAAAAAGGCCACAATCTTTTGCTCAATTTCCACTTTATCGGTGAGCCGGTGGAGAATAATTACCCGTTTCTTTTCCTCTTCGCTGGCATCGGCATTTAAAATATCGGCGAAGGTTTTTTGGGTGAGAATAATATCTGATTTAAAGGCGCTGGCCTCAGAGATAGTGGTGTGATCAATGTCTGCCTCAATCTCTAATTTTTTCAGCACCGCTCTTGCGCTCATTTCGATGGCAAAGCTGGAGCCGAGGCCACAGCCACATACGCACAGTATTTTAAGCATGGGTATCTCCTCAGATTATATTTAGTTGCCTGGCGAGTTTGTAATGGTGTCCTTCGGTATCAATCAATCGTTTTTGCATGCTGATTAAATCAATCGGAATGGGTTGGTTGCTGGCATTAATAATAATGGCTTTGTTTTTCATGCCGGAATGAATACAACGAACCACTTCGCTGGCCATAATGGTTCCCTGATAAATCTCTTCACAGGTAGGATCGCCATTGCGCAAACCATAACCCATAATGGTTTTACGGATGCGTACACCAATTTTTGGTTCAAGCTGTTTAATCATGGTGTCAATGGCCCCCTGAAAGCCGGGCGAATATTCTTTGGTATATCCCTCGGAACATAAAATAATGACGCTATTTTGTTGTTCCAGCCGCTGGGATATTTTCTCTGCCAACTGGCTTAAGGCATGTTGGCATTCCGGGATCAGGGCAAAGTCGGCATTGGATTTGATCGCCGCCTGCAGCGTCAGCTCCCCGCAGTAGCCGCCCAACAGCTCAATCATAAACACGCGTCCGGGCAGGGCGCGTCCGGTGTTGCGCAGCTTGGAGACCTCTTTGATCACCTGCTCGCAGGCGGTGGAAAAGCCAATGCTGTAATGGCTGCCAAACACATCATTGTCGATGGTCATGCCCACGCCAAAACAGTTAACGCCAAATTCGCTGAGGGTATTTAAAAACTGCAGCGAACCGTCGCCACCGGCCATAATAAGCACTTCAATGTGTAAGGTTTTAAGCTGCTTGCTGATGGTTTCATATTCACCGGACACCAATTTCTTGGCCGTGCGGCCGGAAGACATTATCGGCATCGATGAAATAGAGTAATCAACCAGGTCGCGCTGACTGACAGATTGATGTTGATTAGCCAATAATCCGGGTATTCCGCCGTTAAACAGAACGATATCGGCCTGCGCCAGTCTGGCGACCTGGAAAATAAAGTTATTGATGCCGGTGACGTCGCCGCCGCTTATTACCACACCGATTTTCATATACTGGCCTCCAATCTATTCCGTGGAGCTCATTGTCATTTTTGGCATCGCTAAAATTTGCAGGCGACATCACAAAACACTCACAAACATTTCCGTGATTGACCTTGACAGACTGGCGATAGGTAATGTTTTTGAGAAGTAGATCTCATTTTAATTTAAGCACCTCAGCAGCGTTAAAACGACTATTTATTAATAATCATCATGTTACATCTATATTGCCGTGGGATTATTAGTAAGGGGAAAAATGATTGGCTGGGAGGAAATAAGTTTAACGAAGTGTGATTTCTCTCGCATTTTTATCCGATTC
This sequence comes from Serratia myotis, assembly GCF_027474885.1. Lineage (NCBI taxonomy): Bacteria > Pseudomonadati > Pseudomonadota > Gammaproteobacteria > Enterobacterales > Yersiniaceae > Serratia > Serratia myotis. The sequence goes on from NZ_CP099707.1 coordinate 2,498,004, forward strand.
GCGGAGATTAATCGTAATAAATACGCGGAGAAGATTAATAACCGCGTATTTATTACGTTATTTAATTCAGGATACCACTCAGGCTTTGATAACGGTCAACCCGGCCTGTTCCAGTGGGGCCGTTAGCGCGGCGTCGGTCGAACGCTCGACAATAATACTCTGCGCCAGTGTGATATCGCCAATCGCATACTGCGAGGCGGCATTCAACTTGGCGGCAGAGGCCAACACCACGGTTTCGGCTGCCCGCGCCGCCAGAGCGCGTTTGATGTAGGCCTCTTCCAGATCGCCGGTGCTCAGGCCGGCGGTCGGGTGCACACCGGTTACGCCCATAAAGTAGAGGTCGGCGCGGATGTGCGACATGGCTTCCACCGCTGCCGCGCCCACGCTGACGATCGAGTGTTTGTACAGCCGCCCACCGATCAGAATGACTTCCACTTTGGGGTGCTCCACCAGGCCAACCGCCACGCTGGGGCTGTGGGTGACGATAGTGGCCTCCAGCGTGGCGGGAAGCTGTTTCACCAATTCGGCGGAAGTGGTACCGCCGTCGATGATCACCACCTGGCCGGGTGCGATCATTGCCGCTGCGGCTTTGGCAATGGCGCGCTTGGCGGCAGATTCCTGCCCGTTTCTTTCGGCGAAGGTGGCAATCGCTGGAGAGACCGGCAGCGCGCCACCGTGCACCCGTTGCAATAGGCCTTCACTGTCCAGCTCGCGCAAGTCACGCCGCAGGGTATCCTCGGACAACCCGAACATCTCGCTGAGCTGTTTGGCCAGCACCTGTCCGTCCTGGGCCAGTTTTTCCAGAATGATTTTTTTACGTTGGCTGGTGAGCATGACGTTCCCCCGTTAAATTTACTCTGCACGAAATATCTTGATCATACACGAAATTGCACGATAGTATCGCTTTCCTTTCCTGGTTGTGGAGTTGACCAACATGATCGCCACTAAAGATCGGGTTCGTATTATCGAAACCCGGGTGCTGTCCGATGACTGGTATCTGCTGAAAAAAACCACCTTTGATTTTTTACGTCGCGATGGCGTCTGGCAGCGGCAAAGCCGTGAAACCTATGATCGCGGCGACGGTGCTACCATTTTGCTGTTTAACCGCCAGGCGCAAACGGTGGTGCTGACGCGCCAGTTTCGCTTCCCGGTGTTCGTCAACGGTCACGACGGCATGCTGATCGAGGCCGCCGCCGGTCTGTTGGACAACGCTTCGCCGGAAGAGCGTATCCGTGCGGAAGCGGAGGAAGAAACCGGCTATAGGGTGCAAAACGTGCAAAAGGTATTTGAAGCTTATATGAGCCCCGGTTCCGTTACCGAGAAGCTGCATTTTTTTGTCGGCGAGTATCATGCCGCCGGGCGGGTCAGCGACGGCGGTGGGGTGGAAGCGGAGGGCGAAGATCTCGAGGTGATTGAACTGCCGCTGGCGGAGGCGCTGAGCGCCATTGCTCAGGGGAGTATTGTCGATGCCAAAACCATCATGCTGTTGCAGTTTGTCGCCCTGAATCACACCCTGGAGAATGCGCTATGAAAGCTCAACTGATATTAATTGCCGGCCCTTACCGCAGCGGTACCGATGGCAATGCACAGCGTATTGCCGATAACCTGCAACGCCTGGAACAGGCCGCGCTTGAGGTGTACCAACGGGGGCATGTACCGGTGATTGGCGAATGGCTGGCGTTACCGCTGGCGGCGGCGGCAGGCTCAACCCGCCATGGCGATGCCATTAGCGAGGAATACCTCTATCCGGTGGCCCATCGGCTGATTGCCCAGTGTCAGGCGGTGTATCGCATTGAGGGGGCTTCCGCCGGTGCGGATAAGGATCTGTTGCTGGCAAGGGAGTGGGGGCTGCAGGTGTATCACCACCTGGAGGAGATCCCGCAGGTCACGCTAACCGCTCGTTAACGGGAGCACTGCGTGAAGCCGTGCAACTGAAGTCCCTGAAAGTTGACTTGTGTTCACGCAGTGCGTTTTAGACCGGGAAAACCGCAGCGGAATTAATTGATCAATGTGCTCAGTTCAGCGAGGTGGGGTTCGTTCAAGGTGTATCACCAAAATGATGCAATCACCGGAAGATTTTTTAACCATCGGTACCTTTTTCATTGTCGCGGTGGTTGGCGGCTTTTTTTGACTTAATTTTCTGCGTTTCTGCGTTTCTGCGTTTCTGCGTTTCTGCGTTCCGCTCTCCTCTCCACCCACTTGAAGCCATCCTGTTTACCTCTTTCGCACTGCAACCATGATGCAGATCAAAGTTGTTGGTATAACTTGGTATACCATGGAATTCCATGAGGCAAGCACAACGCACCACGCCGCATCGCCAGCCTCTATTACTCCTGAATAAGCAGGCTGACACTATGAGGTTCCAATGAAGATTATGAAAACCATGCAGCGTTTCCCCGGTGGCATGATGGTGATCCCATTATTGCTGGCGGCGCTGCTGAACACCTTTTACCCACATGCATTACGCATTGGCGGATTCACCGAACAGCTGTTCGTGTTTGGTTCCTCACCGCTGATTGCTCTGTATTTGCTGTGCGCCGCCGCCGGCATCAACGTACGCAAAGTAGGGCGTCCGCTGGAGAAAGGGGCGGTGCTTTTTGTGGCTAAAGTGGTGTCCGGCATCGTCATTGGGCTAATTGTGGCGCACTTCTACGGCGTAAAAGGCCTGTTGGGTATTTCACCGTTGGCGTTAATTCCCGCCATGACGGCGATCAACGGTGGGCTGTTCGGCGGCCTGGCCGGCGAATTCGGCGATAACACTGATGTGGGCGCATTGGCGCCGGTGCTGCTCGGCTGCAGCCCATTCTTTACGCTGATTGCGCTGGGGGCTTCCGGCTTGATCAGCGTGCCCTATAGCGCATTGTTTGCCGTGATCTTCCCGATGATTGTCGGTTTCGTTCTCGGCAACCTGGATGACGACTGGAAGGAGATGCTGACCAAAGGGCAGAACTTCCTGGTGCCGTTCTTCGCCTGGTCGCTGGGGATGAATCTTAACTTTCACCAGTTGGTGGCGGCGGGCGTGCAAGGCATCGTTTTGGGGCTGGTTACTCTGGTAGTCACCGGCGGGTTGGGGTTCCTCGGCTATCGCTTGTTCTTTCGCGACACCAAGCCGGCCATTGGCGCTGCCATTGGGACTACTGCGGGGTTGTCGGTCGCCTTTCCCGCCGTAGTAGCTCAGGTGGCCCCCGGGTTTACGCATTTGGCGGCGGTAGCGGCGGCCCAAATTTCATCTGCGGTGATAGTGACCGCCATTTTATGTCCTTTGGTGGTCTCGCTGCTGGCTAAACGCTCGGTTCGCCAGACGGCCAAACAATATCAGTAATTACTTCAAACGAGGTTGAAAATGTCACAGTCAAAGGTTTTGGCATTAAAAATTATGCCTTGCGATAGCGTTGCCACCGTATTGGAAGATGTACATAACGGCGATGTTATTACAGTAAAAGACAAGTCAGGGAATACTCAGCAGATCACCGCGGGTGCGGACATTCCTTTCGGTCACAAGATCGCCGTTGCGAAATTAAGTGTGGGTGATGAAGTGCTGAAATACGGGGAAAGCCTGGGGATAGCCACTAAAGGCATAGTTATCGGTGACTATGTGCACACCCATAATCTGGAAAGCCAGTACGGTCGTGGTGATATTAATCATGGCGGTCAGGTTATTCACACCCGCGCTTCCCGTTATTAGGAGATATTATAATGAATAATTCATTTAAATGGTTTGGTTATCGCCGGGAAAATGGCCAGGTAGGTTCACGTAATATCGTAGCAATTATTCCTGCGACCGTCTGCGTCACCGAAATTGCTCAAGCCATTGTGTATAACACCCAGATGTCGAAAGCCTTGTTGCACCACTGCGGCTGCTGTCAATTGATGCCCGATCTGAGCCTGGTGACCGAAACTCTGGGCCGTCTGGGCTCCCATCCCAACGTCGGTGCAGCACTGGTGATCAGCCTCGGTTGTGAAGGCTCTAACGCCGATGAGATCGTGGCGCAGATAGCCTCTACCGGTCGCCCGGTAGAAAAAATCGTGATGCAGGAATTGGGGGGCACCAGTCGCGCCATCCAGCAGGGTATTGATCTGGTGCAGAAGATGGCGATTGCCATTTCGGCCCAGCAGCGTAGTGAGGCTGGCCTGGAAGATTTGGTGATGGGCATCAAATGCGGTTCCTCAGACACCACCTCCGGACTGTCGTCCAACATGGTCATCGGCCAGATGTCAGACAGCATCGTGGATGCCTGCGGCACGGTGTTGTTTGGTGAAACGACCGAATTTATGGGAGCCGAGCATATTCTTGCCCGCCGTGGCCGTACGCCAGAAGTGGGGCAACGCATCTATAAAATCGTTGATGCCATGGAGAAAAGGGCGATGGCGGTTGGGGTAGACATGCGTAACGGTCAGCCGACGCCGGGCAACATTGCCGGGGGGTTATCCACCATTGAGGAAAAATCCTTGGGTGCGATCAATAAGTCGGGCTCGCGCACTATTGAAGGGGTGTTGGATTACGCCGATGTGGTCCCGGGCAAGGGGCTGTGGATTAAAGACTCACCGGGGTTTGAGCCGGAAATCCTGACCGGTATTGCTGCCGGCGGTGCGCAGGGCATCGTGTTTTCTACTGGCCGCGGTGCGCCACAGGGCTTCCCAATTGTCCCGGTGCTGAAAATTTGCGGCAACCCGCGCACTTATCAGCAGCTTTCTCACGATATGGATATTGACGCCGGGCAGATCATTCTGGGCAACAAGTCGATTGAGCAGGTGACAGAAGAAACCCTGACGGCATTCATGCGGGTATTGTCTGGTGAGCTAACCAAATCGGAAGCCATCAACTACAACCGCACCATGGATATACATACTTACGGGCCTAAAATTTAATCCCTGCCTGCCATTCAGGTTCTCCCCACGCTATATCCGTTCGGCGTGGGGGTTTTTTAATCATCAGGCCCAAACTTTGACGCTGGATGGCTCATGTTAAAATTACATTTGTATATGACGCCAATTTTTACATTACTGTTAATCAATTATTATTTTATTCTGGTTGCCAGTCGTTAACCCCACCTTCCGCTTAATGGCCCCGTGCTTGTGGCTCCTGCCGTGATGTATGATAATTAAATAGATAAAACAGGAGCGACATGATGTCAGCACAGTTATTTACCCCGATCCAACGTAGCGACCGGCAACGAGGCGCCACGTTAGCCATGCTGGTTTATGAAGCGCTCAAGGAGGCTATCGTCAGCGGCCGGATCAAGCCGGGTGAATGGCTGCCGGTTCAGCGCGAGCTGGAAGATCAACTGGGGGTTTCCCGTCCACCTATCCGTGAAGCGCTGACCAAGCTGCAGGCCGAAGGGTTGTTGACCGGCGGGCAGGGCAATGGTCTGCAGGTGGCCGACATGTTTGAAGATGCCTTCGCTTCCCCCCTGAGCAACCTGCTGATTTCCAATCCTCAGGTACGGCTGGATATCCTGGAGTTTCGTCGTTTGCTGGAGGGGGCCGCCGCGTTCTATGCCGCCAAGCGCAGTACGCCACAGGAGCATCAACATTTGCGCCAGCTTTATCAGGAACTGGCCTGGGCTTATACGCAAGGAACGCTGCAGGAGGCCGCGAGGGCGGATGCAAAATTCCATCTGGGCATTATTGAGGCAGCCCATAACCAGGCGATGTTGAGCGTGATGAGTGGTTTTTACTCGGTGTTGCAGGATTCGGTGCTGGATGCGGCCGATACGATCCGCCGCGATAAGCAGAACTGGGATGAGACCGATCGACATCACCAACAGCTTCTGCAGGCGATCATCGACGGTGATGCGGAACGGGCTCAGGCACTGGCCTGTGAACACCTGACCTTCCTGTATTCGACGCTGTCCGCTTCACAACCGGCAATCCCTTAATAATACCGGCTCCTCCATCTGTCAGCGAGGAGCCACGATCTTATCTTTCCTCTGAGACGGCTTTCAGTCCGTTAATCAACTTGTCCATACCGGCCTCAACCTTGCTGCGCGGGCAGCCGACGTTCAGCCGCAGGAAGCCACGGCCTTCTTCGCCGTAGGTGAAGCCCGGCATGATGGCAACCTTCTCCCGCTCGATCAGCACCTGTTGTAACTGACGGTCGTCAATGCCCAGCGGGCGCAGATCGATCCAGGCCAGGTAAGTGGCCTGCGGCGGTTGCCAATTCAGTATCGGGAACGCCTGATTCAACCGCTCGGCAACGTAGGTCAGGTTGTCCTGCAGGTAGTCGCGCAGTGCGTCCAGCCAGGGCTCGCCGTGGCGATAAGCGGCAATATGCGCGACAACCGCCAGTACTGCCGGAGAAGACAACCCGTCGCGGGCCTTAAGTTGCTGAGTGTAGGCCTCACGCGCGGCATCATCGCTGATAAACCCGTAGGCCCCGGTCAACGCCGGGATATTGAAGGTTTTGGAACCTGAGGTCAGCAGTGCCCAGGGCGTGGTGGCAACCTGGCTCCAGGGCGTATGACGTTGTTCACCCCAGACCATATCCATATGGATCTCATCGCTGATCACCCGCACGTCGTGGCGTTCGCACAGCTCGGCCATTTGCTGCAATTCTTCCGCACGCCATACCTTGCCGGTCGGGTTGTGCGGGCTGCACAGCAGCAGAATTTTGGTTTGCGGCCGCGCCAGTAACGCCTCCAGGTGGGCCATATCGCACTGCCAGTCGTTGCCGTCCTTGTGCAGTGGACAGGCCAGCAGTTGGCGTTGATTACCGAGGATCACCTTATAAAAAGCGTCATAGGCCGGGGTGTGGGTCACGACGTATTCACCCGGTGCCGACCACAGGCGAATCAATTGCGCCACCATGTAAATCACCGACGGGCCATAGACCGCCATATGGGTGTCGATGGGGGTATTGAAACGCTGCTGATACCAGTGGCGCACCGCGCCGAGAAAGTCCTCGTGCTGCCAGCGGCTGTAGCCCAGCACACCATGCTGCAGGCGCTGTTGCAGCGCCTCGAGAATGCAGGGTGCGGTGGCGAAATCCATATCGGAAATGGTGAACGGCAGCAGGTCATCGTGACCAAAACGGTCAGCGATGTAATCCCATTGCGTGCACCAGGTACCGTGCCGATCGACCGGGGTGGAAAAATCAAACATTTGACGCTCCCTGCAGGGCCGCAGCAGGAAGCGCTGCCGCTATCAGTGAGTCTAATTCATCTTTCACCGATTGCACCTGCGGGCCGATCACCACCTGCAGATTGTGCTCATTGAGGTGTACCACGCCAATGGCGCGATTTGCCTTCAGCGCCGCGTCATCCACCTTGCTCATGTCGTCGACCGACAGGCGCAGACGGGTGATGCAGTTATCCAACGAAACAATATTCTCACTGCCGCCCAGCGCCGCCAGAATGGCCGGAACGTTATAGCCGGATTTGCCGACCGGGCCAACGGGTGCGCTCTGGCTGGCGGTGGTTTCGCTTTCGCGGCCCGGCGTTTTGATATTAAAGCGCTGAATGGAGAAGCGGAAAATGGCGTAGTAGGCGGCGAACCAGATGCCGGCGACGATCGGTACCAGATACCACTTGGTGGCGGTACCGTGCAGAATACCGAATACCACGAAGTCGATGATATTGCCGTCGGTGTTGCCGATAGTCACGCCCAGCAGCGCCATCACGGTGAAGCCCAACCCGGTGAGGACCGCGTGAATGAGATACAGGAACGGTGCGACAAACAGGAACAGGAACTCGATCGGTTCGGTGGTGCCGCCGACCACGCAGGCCACTACACCGGAGATCAGCAGGCCTTTAATCTTGTGGCGGTTTTCCGGCTTGGCACAGTGATACATGGCTAACGCCGCGCCCGGCAGACCACCCAGGAAGGCCGGCATCTTGCCCTGTGACAGGAAGCGGGTGGCGCTTTCGGCAAAGCCGGTGGTGGTTGGGCAGGAAAGCTGCGCCTGGAAGATGGTCAACGCACCGCTCACGGTATGGCCGCAGACGTCCAGCGTGCCGCCCGCCTCGGTAAAGCGGATCAGCGCCACCAGAATATGCTGCAAGCCGAAGGGTAACAGCAGGCGTTCGCCAGTACCGAACAGCATCGGCCCAAAGGCACCAGCGCTGTTGATCACCCAGCCCAGCCCGGTAATACCGGCGGCAAACCAGGGCCAAATCAATGGGATCACCAGGCCACACAAACCCAGTATCACGGTGGTGACGATCGGTACAAAGCGGGTGCCGCCGAAGAACGCCAGCGCATCCGGCAGACGGATGGTGTGGAAACGCTCGTGCAATTTATAAACGATGATACCGACGATCACCGCACCCAGAATACCGGTATCAATCGATTGAATACCGAGGATATTTTGGATGTTGTTGGCTTTCAGCACCAGCGGATCGGTGGTGGGTAAAATGCCGGTGGTGGTCAGGTAGAAGTTGGTGGCCAGGTTCAGTACCGCAAAGCCGACAAAGCCGGAGAACGCGGCGACGCCCTTGTTTTCACGCGCCATACCCAGCGGAATGGCAATGGCGAACATCACCGGCAGGAAGCTAAAGGCAAAGGAGCCGATCTTGCTCATCCAGGTGAACAGCAACTGGAAGGCAGGGTGGCCGATAAACGGCAGCAGGGTGATGACATCCCGGCTGCTCAGTGAACTGCCGATACCCAGCATGATGCCGCAGAACGACAGCAAGGCGACGGGCAGCATAAATGTTTTGCCCAGGCTCTGGAAAAACTCCCAGAGCGTGATTTTTTGTTTTTTAGGTGCTGGCATAACCGGCGGCTCCTGGCGGAAAAACATGCGAAAGTGGTGTGTACCCCTGTTAGGTAAAAATAAGATAAAACGTTTTACCTACTAAAAATGCGCCACTAATCACAATTCCGACGCGCACTTTGCGGTGACAATGACGAGACCAGTAAAACGTTTTACTGACCAAACAGATTCGGTATACCATTTGCTGCAAGATGCAGAATGCCCAGGATCGGGCTCGCAGAGGTCATGACCATCAAAAAGATCACCATTACCGATGTCGCGCAGCAGGCCGGTGTTTCGGTCACCACCGTTTCGCTGGTGCTGAGCGGCAAAGGGCGTATTTCACCCACCACCGTGGCGCGGGTGAACCACGCCATTGAACGCCTGGGCTACGTACGCAACCGTCAGGCGGCGACGCTGCGCGGTGGGGCGTCGGGCGTGATTGGCCTGATCCTGCGTGATATCTGCGAGCCGTTTTATGCGGAAATGACCGCCGGGCTGAGCGAGGTATTGGAGGCGCACGGCAAAGTGTTGTTCCTGACCCAAAGCGGTCGCGACGGCAAGGGGCTGATGCGCTGTTTTGATACGCTGCTGGAGCATGGGGTTGACGGCATGGTGCTGGCGGGTGGCATACGCTCGGCCGAGGGCCTGAAGGAGAAGGCCGCAGAGCAGGGTGTGCCACTGGTGTGCGCTGCACGCTCGAATGGCCTGGAAGGGGTCGATGTGGTGCGGCCGGACAATATGCAGGCCGCCAAGATGGCCACCGAATTCCTGATCAAGCGCGGCCACAGCCAAATCGCCTATCTGGGCGGGCAAAGCAGTTCTTTAACCCGAGCCGAACGGCTGGGAGGCTTTTGTGCCACGCTGGTGCAGTATGGCCTGCCTTTCCGCTCCGACTGGATTGTCGAGTGTGACTGTCATCAGCGGGCGGCGGCAGAAGCAGCGGAAAACCTGTTGCGCCTACACCCGAACATCAGCGCACTGGTCTGCCATAAGGCGTCGGTGGCGTTGGGCGCCTACTTTGGCATCGTGCGCAGCGGGCGCAGTATCGGTTCAGAAGGCGTCGACACCTACTACGGTCAGCAGGTGGCGCTGATTGGTTTTGGCGATGTGCCTGAGGCCGAACTGACCGAACCGCCGCTGACGCTGGTTTCCAGCTCGGCGCGAGAAGTGGGGCGCAGCGCCGCCTCACGCTTGCTACAGCGGATCGCCGACGCTGAGTTACCACCGCAAAACGTGATTCTGCCGCCATTGTTAATCAAACGTGGCTCGGCCTGATCTCAATCTCATTGTTGTTCATCCTCGACCTGTTGCTGGATCCAGCTGACAAACACTTTCATCGCCGGCGTCATATCGCGTGATTTCAGGTGGGTCAGCCAGTAGCCGCCAAGGTCGGCTTCGGTGCTGAAGGGGCGCTGTAACAGGCCTACCCGCAGCTCGCGGGCAAACATACGTGCCGGAGCCAGCGCCACACCACCGCTGTGGATCGCCCCTTCTACCATCAGCCGGGAAGAGTCGAACACCGGGCCGTTAATCCGCCACGGCGTCACCTGCGCTGCGGCAAACCAGCGTTCCCACTCGTCCTTGCGGTAGCTGCGCATCAGCAGTTGGTGTTGCAGATCCTGTGGCGTGTGAAGTTGCTCTGCCACTTGCGGTGGGCACAGCACCGTCAGCGGGGCGTCAAACAGTTTGAGGTTGTGGGTCGCGGGCCACCGGCCTTCACCGAAGCGGATAGCGAAGTCCATTCCGTCGGCCGACAGGTTAACCAGGTTATTATTGGTTAACACCCGCAGATCGATAAACGGATGTGACTCTCTGAACGCCGCCAGCCGGGGCATCAGCCAGCCGACGGCAAAGGTGCCGACCACCGCCACCGTCAACACCTCATGGAAATGCCCGCCTTCGAACTGTTGCAGTACCGACTCAATGCGGTCGAAAGCGTCGGTCAATATCGGCAGCAGCGCCTGTCCTTCCTCGGTCAGATCCAGCCCGCGCGGCAGGCGACGGAACAGCTGAATACCCAACTGTTGTTCGAGTGTGCGCACCTGCTGGCTGACCGCGGCCTGGGTGACGCTCAGTTCCAGTCCGGCGCGGGTAAAGTTCAGGTGACGAGCGGAGGATTCAAACGCCCGCAGGGCATTAAGCGGCAGTCGGTTGCGCATAGAGTTAGCCATAAGTTTTTCTTTATGCTGGCTGAAATTCTTATCGCTTGTCAACCTCAGGCGAAACCCCGATATTTAGCCCAGCTGTTGCGGAATTAACGCAGTCAGAAAAGGAATAACACCGTTACCCAAGGATATCTTCGTGTCGAATGGCAATAAAATCTTTTACCATCGGCCGATACCCTGCAACCCAAGAGCTTTCACATGACCAAAATAAATCGCTTGGCGGCCGCGTTGCTGGCCGCAATGATCCTGCCGGCTGGCCATGCCGCCGATAAGGCCGACATCGACGCCATTATTCAACCCCTGATGCAGAAATATGGCGTACCGGGCATGGCCATCGCCGTGTCGGTGGACGGCAAGCAGCAGTTTTATCACTATGGCGTGGCGTCCAAACAGACCGGCAAGCCGATCACCAACCAGACCTTGTTTGAAATTGGTTCATTGAGCAAAACCTTCACTGCCACATTGGCTGCCTATGCACAGAATGAGGGCAAATTGTCCTTTGCCGAGCCGGCCAGCCATTACCTGCCGGAACTGCGCGGCAGCGCCTTTGACCACGTCAGCCTGCTGAACCTGGCCACGCATACCTCTGGTCTGCCGTTGTTTGTTCCGGACCAGGTGACCAACGACGCGCAACTGATGGCCTATTACCGGCAGTGGCAGCCGACGCATGCGGTAGGCAGCTACCGGGTTTACTCCAACCTGGGGGTTGGCATGCTGGGGATGATCACCGCCAAAAGCCTGAACCAACCCTTTGCTCAGGCGATGGAAACACAGTTGCTGCCAGGGTTGGGCATGAACCATAGCTACGTGAATGTTCCGACCGGGCAGATGGAAAATTACGCCCAGGGTTACAACAAGCAAGACCAGCCGGTGCGAGTGACTCCGGGCCCGCTGGACGCAGAAGCCTACGGTATTAAGTCCAATGCCCAGGATCTGATCCGTTACCTGGAAGCCAACATGCAGGTGGCCAAGGTGGGGGATAAGTGGCGCAAGGCACTGGCCGCGACCCATACCGGTTATTTCCAGGCGGGGGTCTTTACTCAGGATCTGATGTGGGAAAGCTATGCTTATCCGGTGGCATTGGCCAAGCTGACGGAAGGCAACAACGCCGGAATGATCATGAACGGCACGCCGGCCACCGCCATCACGCCGCCGCTACAGCAGCAGACGGCCGCCTGGTTCAATAAAACCGGCTCAACCGGCGGGTTCTCCACCTACGCGGTATTTATTCCGTCGCAAAAAATTGCCGTGGTGATGCTGGCCAATAAGTGGTTCCCGAATGACGACCGGGTCGCGGCCAGTTACCGGATCGTGCAGGCGTTGGATAAGCCTTAACGCTGAAGCTCAGGGCGCCATACTGGCGTCCTGAGTGCGGCGCTGTTGCGACCGTTTTTCCCGCATAAAATCAATGAAAACCCGCAGTTTGAGCGGCATATGCCGACTGGCCGGAAAGTAGATGAAAAAACCGGGGGAATCGCCGCTGTACTCCGCCAGTACTTCCACCAGTTGCCCGCTGCTTAGCTCACGTTGCACCGTGTTGGCAAAACGTTGGGTCATGCCCAATCCCATCAAAGCGGCGTCTTTAATCAGCCGGTCTTCGTTAAATATCAGGCTGCCGCTCACCTCCAGCGTGAGCTGCCCGCCATCCTGCCTGAAATACCAGGGCTCAAACTTGCCGCTGCCGGGGAAACGGTAACGCAGGCAGTTGTGGTCGCTCAGCGCCTGCGGCGTCAGTGGCGTGCCGTGCTGCGCCAAATAGCCGGGAGTGGCGATAATCACCCGCCGCTGGTCGCGGTCGATCGGCACCGCAATCATGTCTTTCTGTAGCATGGCTCGCATGCGAATACCGGCATCGAAACTGTCCAACACCAGATCGGAAAAGTGGTCGTCGGTAAACAGCTCAAGCTGTACCTCGGGGTAGAGCGCCTGAAACTCCGCCAGATAGGGCATCACCAGCAGTGAGGCGGCCAACTGCGGCAGGGTAATGCGCAGCAGGCCGGAAGGGCGACCGTGCAGGGTGCGTACATCGTCTGCGGCCACCTCGATCTGTCCCATGGCGGGCGCCACCCGTTGGTAAAAAAGACGCCCCTCATCGCTTAGCCGCACCGACCGGCTGGTACGGTTGAACAGCCGTACCCCAAGCCGGGTTTCCAACGCCTGAATGTTTTGCGACACCGCCGGAGGGGTAACACCCAACTGATTAGCTGCCTGGGTAAAGCTGCCCAAGCGGGCGACGGCTTCGAAAAACGGCAGTAATTGCAATAGTGAACTCATCTATCAGTAACCCCTGCTTAATGATTTGTTAAGTAACCGGGTATTTAATTTTATAATAATCGCTTTAGACTGATTTTATACCCCCTCAGAGAGCATCAAATCATGTCGATACCGAATCAGTCATTAGCAGAACGAGTACAGGCGGCCAGCCGTCAGGCGATTGCCGAACAACGCATCGTCGGCAGCGTGGTGCTGGTGGCGCGGCAGGGTAAGGTGATTTACGCCGAAGCCAGCGGCTACGCCGACCGAGAACTACAGCGGCCGATGCGACGTGAAACCCAGTTCCGGCTGTCTTCGGTGTCCAAGCCCTACATCACGCTGGCGGCGATGCGCATGGTCGAACAACAAAAGCTGGGGCTGGATGATGCCGTCAGCCGTTGGCTGCCCTGGTTCACGCCTGCGCTGGCCGATGGCCGCCAGCCAGAGATTAAAATCCGTCATTTGCTCAGCCACACCGCCGGGCTGGATTATCGTTTTAATCAACCGGCGGACGGGCCATATCAGCAGTTGGGCATTCAAGACGGTATGACGTTGTCGCCACTGACGCTGGAGCAAAATTTGCGACTGTTGGCTCAGGCTGATCTGTTGGTGGCACCCGGCAGCGAATTCAATTATTCGCTGGCGATCGACGTATTGGGGGCGGTACTGGAGCAGGTGGCTGGCGAGCCGTTGCCACTGTTGTTCGAACACTGGGTCGCGCAACCCTTGGGGCTGAGTAATACCGGGTTTTACACCGCGGATGCCGACAACCTGGCGACGGCTTATCACGACAGCGCCGCCCGGCCGGAGCCGATCCACGACGGCATGCATCTGACGCTGCCGGAAGGTTTTGGTTTTGACATTGAATTGTCGCCATCACGTGCGCTTGATCCGCTGGCTTATGCTTCTGGCGGAGCCAGCATGGTCGGCGATGCTGATGACGTGCTGCATCTGGTCGAGACTTTGCGCGGTGGTGGAGAGGGGATTTTACAACCGGCCAGCGTGGCGCTGATGCGTCAGCCGCATGTCGGTGCTGAAGCTGAAACCCAGGGGCCGGGCTGGGGCTTTGGTTTTGGCGGCGCGGTGCTGGTGGATGCACAACTGGCGATGACGCCACAGCATAATGGCACCCTGCAGTGGGGGGGTGTGTATGGACACAGTTGGTTTTACGATCCGCAGGCGGCATTAAGCGTGGTGGCGCTGACCAATACGGCGTTTGAAGGTATGAGCGGGCTGTATCCGCAGCAGATCCGCGATGCGGTGTACGGGAACCAGGAATAAAACAGGGGCCCGATCAAGCGGGCCCCAAGGCTGTGATGCTGAGAATTACTGGGCTGGTACCGGTGCAGGAACGGCGTCCTGTGCCGGTGCGCCTTCTGCTGCTGGTGCACCCAGCAGGCCAAAGGTACCGATGAACTCTTGCAGCGACATCTTGTTGCCGTTCAGATCAACCTGATTGTCAGCGTAATGGAAGCTGCTGCCGATCACTCCGTCTTTCAAGGTGGTCAGTTTGAACATCTGCCCCATGGCGGCCAGACCCTGCACCTGCTGCTGGGCCAGTTTCTGTGCTTCTTCCGCGCTGTAACCCTGCAGTAAAGCTGTTTGCGAGGTGGTTTCGGTCGCCATCGCCACTGGAATGCTCAGATTGGCGTCCAGTTTTTTCACTGAACGGGCAATCAGCTGATCCGGTGATTCGGCAGGGGAACCGGCCTGCGCAGGATCGGTCAGATCCAGATTCAGGGTAAAGGTACTTTCACCCTTGCTGTTTTTCCAGCTCAGCGGTGCAACGCTGATGCTAGGGTTGCCCTTCAACAGCAGCGGCAGGTTCTGCAGCAGGATATCGGTGGTTTGTTGCTGGTAGGCCACAGGATCCATAGTTTGCGCCTGTTGCAGCATTTGCATTGCCTGCTGGTTATAGCGGTCAGCAAACTCTTTCAGCGATTTGGCGTCCAGTTTGTCGATTTTCAGCGACAGCTTGCCGGAACCGAAGTCGCTGTTCTGGATCTTCAGCGCGTCCATGGTGTAATCGATCTGGCCGTTCAGGTTAGCGTCTTTCTCACCGAATTGGCTTGCCAGCTTAAAGCCGTCCAGCGTCAGGGTATCTTTACCGTCAACGGCAACCTTGACCTGCTTCAGTTCCATATTCTGGTTGCCCAGGCTGAGATCGAACTGACCGGCGTGGGTCTGGCTCTTCAGCGTAGCGCCCAGCAACTGAACCTGCTCGGTCTGACCAAACTGGTTCGGGCCGCTGATCACTGCGCTGTCGCTGCTGGCGTCCAGGGTGATGGCTTTCATATCGCGTGAGACATCGGCATTGATGGTCGCACCGCTGAATTTCAGCGCTGACTTGTCCTTCTGGTATTCCAGCGGGATCACGTCAATGGCAGATGAGGTATCACCACTGTAGGAAATACGAGACTCGGCGGTGAACAGCGACTTGCCCTTGGTGATATCAAACAGGCCTTTGGTCGCCGGGGTGTTTTCCAGTTCGGTATGCACCGACGCCATGCTTGGCAGCAGGTTGAATTTTTTCAGTTGGGCAAACGGGAAGGGACCGTGGTCGATGGTTTCCATAAACGCCACTTCATCACCGGCTTTCAGCGGAGCCTCGTCGGTGGTGACGCTGCCGTCTGCGCGCAGCACATAGCGAATTTTACTGCTGAAAATACCGCGCTGGTAATTTTCATAACCCAGCTTAACCCCGGCTTTTGGCAGATAGACTTTCAGCTGGCTGTTGGCGTTATCAACCACTTCACCCATCCGTTGTTCGATCAGTTTGCCGGTGTACCAGGAAGCCCCGGTCCATGCTGCGCCTAGAACCACAATGACGCTAACAGCGACTAACGATTTTTTCATAGTTCTGTTCATCCTTATTAAGCCATCTGTCTCGAACAGATGGATGGGCAAATTTGGGCCAATAAAAAAACGCCCGTAGGCGTTTAATTGTGAAGGTAAGCCACTCTTTCAGCAACCAATTTGCGGAAATTTACCGAGTGTTTACGACAACAGGTTATAAACACGAGCGATTCGACCGCTGCCACTGACGTTAACCGGCGATTCGAACGCGCCGATAAAGCAGGATTCACCCGGCTTGAGCACCAGTTGCTGATCCTGTTTGGTTAGCACCGCTTCACCGTCAACGCAGAACACGATGGCCGCGCTGTTTTGCGCCAGCGCCTGGGGAGCAGCGGAAAGGTCATGCAGTGAGAAGGCGAAATCTTCGACCGGGATTGGGAAGAACAGCTCGTCACCGCGTTTTTGCGGCTGGGTCAGCAGGCCGGATGCCGGTTGCGGGCGGAACTGCAGATTGGCCAGCAATTCTGGAATATCGATGAATTTTGGCGTCAGGCCGGCGCGCAGCACGTTGTCCGAGTTGGCCATCACTTCCAGCGCCACGCCTTTCAGGTAGGCATGTGGGGTTTCGGCATACAGGAACATCGCTTCGCCCGGCTTGAGCTGTACCACGTTCAGCAGCAGCGGTGAGAACAGGCCGCTGTCTTCCGGGTAGAAACCGGCGATAAAGCGGATAGTGTCCCAGGTTTCGCCCTGTTGATTATTCAGCGCGGCTTTCAATACCCCAAGCGCCAGCGATTTCTGTTCACCGCTCATCGCCAGCAGGCTGGCAAACAGGGACGACAGGTGGCTGATATCCGGCTGTTGCAGGAATGCGGCGATATCATGATGGGCACCGGCAATCGGCTGCAGCAGGGAAACAATGTCGGACAGTTCGCGGAAGCCGTTCATCGCCAGGAAAGGCGTCAGGGCGAACACCAGCTCCGGTTTGTGATTCGGATCTTTATAATTGCGCTCGGCGGCGTCCAGCGGAATACCGGCGGCATTTTCTTTGGCGAAGCCTGTTTCGGCTGCGGATTTACTTGGATGCACCTGAATGGACAGCGGCTGGTCGGCACACAGCACTTTGAACAGGAACGGCAACTCACCAAAGCGACTGGCAACTTCGGCACCCAATTGTTTAGGCTGATCTTCATCAATGACATCGCGCAACGAGCGCAAAGTGCCGTCGGCACCGGCCACGCGGGAGCTGCTTTTCGGATGAGCGCCCATCCACAGTTCGGCCATCGGCTGCCCTTGCGGGTTAGCAATGCCATACAGCTGGGTTAACGCGTCGTGACTGCCCCATGCATAGTTTTGCACTGCGTTGGTCATTTTTTGCATCTTGATAAACATCCTTTGCATTCCCGTCGAGGCGACGGTCAGTATCTGACAGTGAGTAAAACCTTGTGCGGCTTATCCTACACGCGAACCTTGGCGTAAAAACGGGGCGCGATCAAACAAGTAGCGTTCCGCAAGGCCGGCAAAGTATAGCGTGATAGCCACCCCGGTCACAATTCGGACGTCGGTTGGCAAAGCGGTGGGGTTGGATAAAAAAACACCGTTCCTTTTTGCGGGCAAATATATTTTTCGCCGTAAATGCAGACGTTGGCATTTTAGTCTGCTTCCTCAATTTCTATTTCAAACTGTGTTTTTTGAAGTGAATTATTACCGGCAGAATATATCTCTCATCATAATTATTGGGTTTGTATTGGCAATCACACAACTAGCTAAATTTAATGGGCAGCGTCGCTATACAGTGCAGGCAAATAAACTCACTGATTAAATTTTGCTAAATTAGAGGCGCTGATGAAAAAACTGCTACTGGTTCTGATGCTGTGCACTTCCGCAGCCCATTCGGCCGTCGTGGTCACCCATGCTTATGGTTATGGCGTTGCCCGGCCGGTGGTGGTCGCTCCAAGACCGGTGATCGTCGCGCCACGCCCGGTCGTGGTGGTGGCTCAGCCCGTGGTGGTTACACCGGCACCGGTGGTGGTTACCGCCGCCCCGGTAGCTCATCCTGTTGCCGCCGTTGCTGGTGCCGTCGGTGCGGGGGTGTATCGCCACAACGAGCGTCAGGACGCCTACGATGAAATCAATCACCTGCAGGACCAAAGAATTAACGCTTATAATCAACACCACCCTTAATCTGTGGATTAAGAATAAATAATCGGAGCGCCAGTCGGCGCTTTTTTATTGCTGATATTTACCTGCCGGGCTGAGAGAACCGACCCCAAAACAATATCCGTACAATAATCCAGACAATGTTGAAAAAATGCTGTGAAGTAACTCTCTTAATGCGAATAGTTATTATGTCACTATACTGGTTGGGTGTGCCGGCGGGCTTGAGCGCGTTGGCGTAATCGTACATTTTTAGGAATTGTACTAAGGAGATCGTGATGGCAGCCGTTCGTATTGAAAAAGACTCTATGGGACCGATTGAAGTGCCGGCCGATCGGCTATGGGGGGCGCAAACTCAGCGTTCACTGGAGCACTTCCGCATCTCTTCCGAAAAGATGCCGACCGCCCTGATCCATGCGCTGGCGTTGACCAAACGCGCTGCGGCCAGCGTGAATATGGATCTGGGCCTGCTGCCCGCCGAACGTGCCAACGCCATCATCAGCGCTGCCGATGAAGTGCTGGCGGATCAACATACCAATGAATTCCCGTTGTCGATTTGGCAAACCGGCTCCGGCACCCAGACCAACATGAACATGAATGAAGTGCTGGCCAACCGCGCCAGTGAGCTGTTGGGTGGCGTGCGGGGGGAAGAGCGACGGGTGCACCCGAACGACGACGTCAACAAGAGCCAAAGCTCCAACGATGTGTTCCCGACCGCGATGCACGTAGCCGCGGTAATTGCAGTGCGTGAGCATTTGATCCCCGAACTGAAAGTGCTGCATAAAACCCTGAGCGACAAAGCAGAAGCCTACCGCGATATCGTCAAAATTGGCCGCACCCATTTGCAGGATGCAACGCCGCTGACCCTCGGCCAGGAGATTTCCGGCTGGGCGGCGATGCTGGCGCATAACCTGCAGCACATTGAGGCCAGTATCCCGCACATTTGTGAACTGGCCTTGGGCGGGACTGCCGTGGGCACCGGGCTGAATACTCATCCGGAATACGCGGTTCGCGTTGCCAGGGCGCTGGCTGACCTGACGAAACAGCCGTTCGTCACCGCCCCCAACAAATTTGAAGCGCTGGCGACCTGTGATGCGCTGGTGCATGGCCACGGCGCGCTGAAAGGGCTGGCGGCGTCGTTGATGAAAATTGCCAACGACGTGCGCTGGTTGTCCTCCGGCCCGCGTTGCGGCATCGGTGAAATCTCGATCCCGGAAAACGAACCGGGCAGCTCGATCATGCCGGGCAAGGTCAACCCAACCCAGTGCGAAGCGATGACCATGCTGTGCGCGCAGGTGCTGGGCAATGACGTGGCGGTGAATATCGGCGGGGCTTCCGGCAACTTTGAGTTGAACGTATTCCGCCCGATGGTGATCCACAACTATTTGCAATCTATCCGCCTGCTGGCCGACGGCATGCAGGGCTTTAATGAGCACTGTGCGGTGGGTATCGAACCTAATCGGGACCGCATCAGCCAGTTGCTGAATGAATCCTTGATGCTGGTTACCGCGCTGAATACCCACATCGGTTATGACAAAGCGGCAGAAATCGCCAAGAAAGCGCACAAGGAAGGGCTGACGCTGAAAGGCTCTGCGCTGAAGTTGGGCTACCTGACCGAAGAGGAGTTCGATCTGTGGGTGCGCCCGGAAGACATGGTCGGCAGCATGAAGAAGTAATTGATTGAGTCAGAAGCATAAGGCTTACTGAGGTAAGCCTTTTTTGTGGAAAAAATTCAATGTCACGTACCGAGCGTTTACTCGATTTAATGCAGATCCTGCGGCGGCATCGCTACCCGGTTGCCGGCCATGCATTGGCGCAGGAAATGAATATCAGCATGCGCACGCTGTACCGGGATATCGCCACGCTGCAACAGCAGGGCGCCGAGATTGTCGGCGAGGCCGGGGTGGGCTATGTGCTGCGGCCTGGCTTTATGCTGCCGCCCCTGATGTTCTCGCAGCAGGAAATAGAAGCGCTGGTACTGGGGATGCGCTGGGTGGGCCGTCGGGGCGACAGTCAATTGGCCGGTGCGGCCAATAATGCGCTGGCGAAAATCGCCGACGTTCTGCCTGCGGCGCTGCGCGATGAATTGGAGGCCAGCACGCTGCTGATTGGCCCGGTGGATCTGGTGAAGGTGGCGGACGAGACTCTGGTGCTGATCCGCGAGGTGATCCGCCAGGAACGCAAACTGGCGGTGGATTATTGCGATCGTGACGGTAACCCCAGCGAACGTATTCTCTGGCCCTTTGCTCTGGGCTATTTTGAACAGGCGCGGATGCTGGTTGCCTGGTGTGAACTGCGCCAGTCATTTCGCCATTTCCGTCTCGACCGTATTCGTCTGGCGACGCCGTTGGCGCAGCGTTATCCGCGTGGGCGCCGTTCGCTGATGAAAGAGTGGCACGAGACTCAGGGCATTCCGCCGCAGTAGGTAGACGCGCTCTATCAGCAGTGGCGCGAACAGGGGCTGGAGATGATTCAGCCGCCAGTGACGCTGGACTTCGGCTATAGCTTCGTCGCCTGCGATCCGGATGGTCATCGTCTGCGGGTGTACTGCCTCAGCGAGTAGGAACGTCGGTATACAGATGCAACCGCTTGACCAGCAGCCGCAGCGGCCTGGCGTCCGGTTTGTATTTATGTTTCACCGCCGAGGCGTCGTAATTGAGCAATTCGCCAATCTTCGGCACCAGGGCACCGTTTTCCACCTGACACAGGGCAATCAGCGGCAGCGGGCAGGGGTGTTGCACCTGCTTTTGCTGCGGTTGATACCAAACCCGGGCGATGGGTTGCACTTTTACCGGTCGTTTGATTTTTAGCACCGCCTGCTGGGGCAGACGGCTGACGTCGTCGATCTCACGGCTGACCAGTTCGGCCCATTGTTCGCGATTATGGGGCGGTACCGCGCGTCCGGCCTTCAGGCTCTTTTCCAATTGCGCCAGAATATCGTCGCGTTTCACGTTCTTGATGATGTGCTTATTGGCCCAGCCGAAGCGCACCGAATCCGGATTGGTCAGAACGGTGAGGGTACGATAGGCGCTGAGGGTGATCAGGCCATGCAGGTGGGTGTGGACGAAGTCAAAACGCTGCTCCGGTGCCAGGCCAGAGTCGACGGTGATAATCTGCTCCAGCTCGGCCTTCAGCCGGTTAATCAGGGCAATTTGCTGCTGCAACTCAGAGTATTCCGTTGCTTCCACCGCCAGGCAAATCACACCGGGCAGGCGTACCGCCGCCTTACTGCTAATGTTGTGCTTGTTGTGATGGATAAACAGCCGCTGATAGTGCTCCAACGCCAGATCGCGCGCGGCCAGGCCCAGATGTTGCTCGACGGCAATCTGCGCTACGGCATCGTGCTCTTTACCTTTCTCGATTTCGGGCAGGCTGAATACCCGCCCAGCCAGCAAGCGCAGCGGCAGGATCTGCTGATGCAGGCTTGCCAGCGCCTGTTCAAGCTCGCTAAAGCAAGCATTCATCCTGCTGATTAAACCGTATTTATCCATCACTCGCTCCTATTTTAGTTACAACATACAATAAGAGACCCACAAACGAAAGGGCAACATTAGCAACGGTGTGGGTGGGGATACCGAGTGGTCCAGGCCTGACAGAGGGATTAAGGCCACCGCAGGCACCCATTGGGGCGGCGGTGGGCCAGAGATTAAACGCGTGCCGCTTCCGGCAGTTTCTTCAGGTAATGCACCACCAACAGGGCCAGCAACAACATCACGCTGATAAAGGCCACCACGCCATTCCAGCCAAAACTGTGCCAGAACACGCCGCCGAGGGTACCGGCGACACTGGAGCCCACGTAGTAGCAGAACAGATAAAGCGAAGATGCCTGACCCTTGGCCCGGCGCGCACGCCGACCAATCCAACTGCTGGCAACCGAATGGGCGGCAAAGAAACCGGCGGTAAACAGCATCATACCGATGAAAATAACCGCTACCGGTGCCAGTGCGGTAATCAGGATCCCGATCAGCATAATCAGGGTTGACGCCAACAGCACCGGCCCGCGGCCAAAACGGGAGGTCATGGCACCGGCTTTCGGTGAGCTGTAAGAACCGGTCAGATACACCACCGACAGCAGGCCAACTATCGCCTGGCTGAGGTGATAAGGATCTGCCAGCAGGCGGTAGCCAATATAGTTGAACATAGTGACAAAACTGCCCATCAGCAGAAAACCTTCGGCAAACAGCAGCGGTAAGCCTTTGTCGTGCCAATGCAGCCGGAAGTTAATCAGCAGGGTACGCGGGCGCAACGAACTGGCGCGAAAATGCTTTGATTCGGGCAAGATGCGCCAAAACATGCAGGCCGCGGCCAACGCGAACAGGCCGATCACCGCCAGCGAAACCCGCCAGGAGAAGAAGTCGGTCAGTACCCCAGTCACCAGACGACCGCTCATGCCGCCGATGGAATTACCGCTGATATACAGCCCCATCGAAAAGGCGACAAAGCTGGGATGGATCTCTTCGCTCAGGTAAGTCATGCCGACGGCGGCGACGCCGCTCAGCGAGAGCCCTATCAGCGCGCGCATCAGCAGAATACCTTGCCAACTGGTCATAAAGGCGCAAATCAGGGTGCAGATTGCCGCCAGCAGTAGCGCTACCACCATCACCGATTTGCGGCCGATGGCGTCGGACAGCGGGCCGGTAAACATCAGGCCAATCGCCAATAGCCCGGTGGACACCGACAGCGACAGGCTACTTTCCGCCGGAGAGATGCCGAAGTCCTGTGACAAAACCGGCAGGATCGGCTGCACGCAATACAACAAGGCGAAAGTGGCCAACCCGGCAGAGAACAACGCCAGGGTGACGCGCATAAACTGCGGCGTTCCGCGTTCGATGTAGGGAAGTTTATTCAGGGTGGAACGTTGAGTTTTTGGCGCAGCAGCCGCATCGTCATTGGCGGCCAGCGTCGACGGCATATTGGCCGCAGAACGCACAGGGGTTGTCACAGTTTTTCCTTACCGAACTTGGCGTGATTTAAACAAGCACATCTTTGGTTAACAAAATCATAGGGAGAGGGCAGTTTTTTGTCTAATATATTAATAATTAAAATTAAGACGTTTAAAGTATGAATATCGAATTGAGGCATCTGCGTTATTTCATTGCCGTGGCAGAAGAGCTGCATTTTGGCCGCGCCGCGGAACGCCTGCGGATCTCCCAGCCGCCGCTCAGTCAGCAGATCCAGGCGCTGGAGGAAATGGTCGGCGCACGCCTGCTGGCGCGTAACAACCGCAATGTCAGCCTGACACAGGCGGGGGAAATGTTCCTGAAAGAGGCCTATCAGGTGCTCGATCAGGTCGGCCGCGCGGCGGAGAAAGCGGCGCGGCTGGAACGGGGTGAGGTGGGTGAGTTGACCATAGGCTTCACCTCTTCGGCTCCCTTTATCAGCGTGGTATCGCGCAGTTTGCGTGCTTTTCGCCAACAGCACCCACAGGTGCATATCAAAATGCGCGAAGTGAACACCAAGCAGCAGATCGAACCCTTACTCAATGGCAGTCTGGATCTGGGGGTGATGCGTAATACCCGCTTGCCGGACGCCTTAAAGCATCAACTGTTACTGTGCGAGCCGTTGGTGGCGGTGGTACCGGAAGGACACCTGCTAACCCATGTGGCGCCGGGCACGCTGCGTTTCCAACATCTGGCGGAAGAACCCTTTGTGTTTTTCTCACGCGAGGTGGGCACCGCGCTGCATGACGAGATCTTGTCGCTGCTGGCCAAAGCAGGGATCACTCCCTATATCACCCAGGAGGTGGGCGAGGCGATGACCATCATTGGCCTGGTGTCTTCCGGGCTGGGTATCTCGATTCTGCCGGCGTCTTTTGCCCGGGTTAAAATCGACGGTGTGCAATATTTACCGCTGGCGGAACCAGAGGCGATGACTGAAGTTTGGCTGGTACATCATCGTCAACGGCCCCTGACCGCCGCGGCCAAATCCTTGATGGCATTACTGTTGCCCTGAATGCTGAACTGGGTAAATAAAACACAATCCGCAGTGAAAGTGGGGTGAATTTGTGCAGCAAATCACATAACGAATCAAATAGTTGACGCTGTATTACAAAAGCCCCACCATAGCCGATAGTCTTTATTTAGAAGCGCGAAAAATAGTAGGAGCAGGTTTGTGATTGCTGTTGGGCAGCCTGGGCATATCGATCAAATCAAGCAAACAAATGCAGGGGCAGTTTATCGGTTAATCGATCAACTGGGCCCAATTTCGCGCATCGAACTGTCAAAACGCGCTCAGCTCGCCCCCGCCAGTATCACCAAAATCGTACGCGAACTGCTGGAAGCCCATCTGGTTAAAGAAACCGAATTTCAGGAAGTCGGCAGTCGCGGTCGTCCAGCGGTTGGGCTGGTACTGGACACCGAAGCCTGGCACTACCTTTCCGCTCGCATCAGCCGGGGCACCATTACGCTGGCGCTGCGCGATATCAGCAGCAAACTGGTGGTAGAAGAGTTGTTGCCACTGGCCGCCGAACATCCCGACCCGCTGTTAAAACGCATTCTCGCTGAAGTCGACCAGTTCTTTATCCGTCATCAAAGCAAGCTGGAACGGTTAACGGCGATCGCCATTACGCTGCCGGGCATGGTCGACGCAATTTCCGGCGTAGTACACCGCATGCCGTTTTACGATGTAGAAGACATGCCATTAGGACCTGCGCTGGAAACGCGCACCGGGCTGCCGGTTTATTTGCAGCACGACATCAGCGCCTGGACCATGGCCGAAGCGTTATACGGTGCTTCACGCGGCAGCCAGAACGTGATCCAGGTGGTGATCGACCACAACGTCGGCGCCGGGGTGATCACCGGTGGCAGGGTGTTGCACGCCGGTAGCCACAGCGTGGTTGAGATTGGTCATACGCAGGTCGATCCTTACGGTAAACGCTGTTACTGCGGCAATCACGGCTGTCTGGAAACCGTCGCCAGTATCGAAAATATTCTGGAAATCGCCCAGCAACGTCTCGGCACCTCAATGAGTTCCAGTCTGCACGGTGCGCCACTGACGGTTGAGTCACTGTGTGATGCGGCGCTGGCGGGCGACCAACTGGCTAAAGACATTATTCTGGGAGTGGGCCACAGCGTAGGCCGTATCCTGGCGATAATGGTCAATCTGTTCAATCCGGAAAAAATCCTGGTGGGTTCCCCGCTGAACCGGGCGGCAGAAATTCTGCATCCGGCCATTGCCTCCTGTATTAGCCAGCAGTCACTACCGGCCTACAGCGAGAAGGTCCAGGTGGAGTCCACGCAGTTCTTCAATAAAGGCACCATGCCCGGCGCGGCACTGGTGAAAGAAGCGTTATACAACGGCTCTCTGCTGGTGCAGTTGCTGCAGGGCTAGCACCAATCAGCAATTCTTATCGTTTAACGACAAAAGGTTGAGCTACCTCAAGCCCCGTCCTCCTTGCATCCTCTAGACTTTTCCCGTTCGTCTCTTTCGCCGTATTTTCGGCGATATTTTGGTTAACGGTGCATCTCGGGGCAATTCATTCATGTTATCGCGTTTATTTGTTACAGGTACGGATACCGATGTCGGTAAAACCGTGGTTTCCCGCGCTTTATTACAGGCGCTGGCCGCGCAGGGCCGTTCTGTGGCCGGCTACAAGCCTGTTGCAGCACGCTGTCAGGAAACCAGCGAAGGCCTTCGCAATAAAGACGCTTTGGTTTTACAGGCATCCTCAACCCTGCCGCTGTCGTATCAGGAAATTAATCCCATCACCTGTCTGGAAGAAGTGTTTCACGCGCAACCCACCGACGATATCGACTACGGTGTGATGAGCAGTGGGTTGCAGCATTTGTCCGCCAAGGTCGATACCGTGGTGGTTGAGGGCAGCGGCGGCTGGCGCGTGCTGATGAACGATATGCGGCCTTACGCCGAATGGGTGATTCAGGAGCAACTGCCGGTGGTTTTGGTGGTGGGGATCAAACTGGGTTGTGTCAGCCACGCCCTGTTAACTGCGCAGGCGATCATTAATGATGGCTTACCTTTGCTAGGCTGGGTCGCTAACCGCATCAATCCGGGGCTGGCGCACTACGCTGAAACTATCGATGCGTTGCAGCAGCGTATTCCCGCGCCACTGCTGGGTGAAATCCCTTATTTGCCACGCGCCGAACAGCGTGAACTGGCGCGTTATCTGGATATTTCTCCGCTGCTAAACCGTTAGGCATTGTGATAGACCGACACCGAGCGCAAGCCGCGCGATACGGTGGTGGCGATCACACAGGCCAGCAGAATGCCTGGCAGCAGGGTATATTCACCGGTCATTTCGAACACCATCAGCGCAGCCATAATGGGCGCGTGGGTGGTGGCCGCCAACAGCGTAGCCATGCCGGTTAACGCCATCAGAATCGGTACCGCACTGCCCAGCTCCGGCCAGATGGCACAGAGTTGCCCAACCACCGAACCCAGTGCCGCCCCGACAAACAGCGTTGGCGTGAACACACCGCCGGGCGCCCCGGAACCGCTACTGGCGAGTACTGCCAGCAACTTGCAGATCAGAATCGCGCCAACCAGCAATACGCCGGGGGGCGCACTGAGCAGCGACTGCACCACGCTGTAGCCATTGCCCCACACCTCAGGAAACAGCAGCGAAAGCAGCCCGACAATCAGCCCACCCAACGCCAATTGCAGCGGCGGTTTTAGCCGTAGCGAGCGGAATGCGCGACCGGAAGAGGACATGGCCCACAGGAACAACGGCCCACAGACGCCGGCTAAAACGCCGAGTAGCGCCATCAGCAGATATTGCACCGGCCAGGGCGCGGGCAGGGGTTCCACCAGATACAGCGGCGCCTGACCACCGTTAAGTAAATTGGTCACCAGCAGGGCGCTGACGGCAGCAATCACCACTGGGCCGAGTGAGGCCAGCATCAGGGTGCCAAACAGAATTTCAGCGATAAACAGGCTACCCGCCAGCGGTGCATGGTAGGCGCTGGCCATACCGGCAGCGGCACCGCAGGCCACCCACAGCTTCCACTCTTTCTCATGGGTGAAGCGCTGGGCAAAGACTGACCCCACTAAGGCTGCCAGCAGGATCATCGCCCCTTCGCGTCCGATAGCGCTGCCGCTGGAGACCACCAGCAGCGAGGCCAGACATTTCACCAGGCTGGCGCTGACGTCCAGTCGCCCATCACCGGTTTCTATCGCTTCCATGTAGTCGGTTGGGGCAACCTGCCGCTGGTGCTGATAACGCTGATAAACCCACAGCAGCAAACCCGCCGCCAATCCGCCCAATGCCGGGGTTAACGCTCTGCGCCAGCCCGGCATTGCCGCGGCTGCAGCCACCAGGCTGCCATCTTCGTGGGCGAGCAGTAACCATTCCAGCCCGAGCATCGCACGATGAAACAGCCAAACCACCAACGCAGCGGCAATACCAAGAAAGATGGCGATAAACAGGCGGCGCAGCAGGGCGCGATAATGGTGCAGGTGGACCAATCGTTTCATGCGTCAGTAAAATCTTGAGAAAAATGAAAGGGTCGCTGAACATTGTGCTTGTCACCCCAACCGAAGGCCAGAGAATCTTTCCAGATTCGCCGACCGGCCCGTGGTTTGTTTGTTCTGTCGAACCATTGGGTGGCCTAATAGTTACGCTGTCACCTTCTGTTCAAATGGTGCGTTTATCGCCAGTCAAAACAGGGAACCAGACACCGGTAACGGCAACCTTCAATTCGGCTGGTATAATTTAAAGCAAATAAGAATCCATGGTTTGTAATAACGCAATGACAAATAACGACACACCTGCTCTGATCGCCCATCGTCCCTTAATCCTGATTGCCTGCATGCTGGCGATGTTTATGTCCGCCATCGAGGCGACCATTGTCGCCACGGCGATGCCAACCATCATTGGCGATCTCGGCGGCTTTTCCCTGCTCGGTTGGGTGTTCGCGGTTTATCTGTTGGCGCAGGCCATCACCATTCCAATCTATGGCCGGTTGGCGGATCTGCTGGGCCGCAAACGGGTATTTTTCTTTGGCGCGTCGCTGTTTTTGCTGGGTTCGATACTGTGCGGTTTCTCCCCCAATATGTACTGGCTGATTGGTTTTCGGCTGCTGCAGGGGCTGGGTGCCGGGGCGATTATGCCGACAGCCACCACCATTATTGGTGACATCTATAGCCCCACCGAGCGCCCAAAGGTAATGGGCTATATTTCCAGCGTCTGGGGCGTGTCGGCGATTATCGGGCCATTGCTGGGGGCGTTTATCGTCCAGCATTTGCCCTGGGCACTGGTGTTCTGGGTCAATTTGCCGATCGGGCTGCTGGCGATGTTTTTCCTCGCGCGTTATCTTCCCTCCAGCCGACAGGTGCGTAAACACGCGCTGGATCTGGCGGGTACCGCCTGGCTGACGCTGTTTGTTACCGCGCTGCTATTGTCGCTGTTGCAGGCAGAAAATCTCGGTTGGTGGGTAGTGCCGCTATTGGCGTTGGCGGCCGTCTCGCTGATGTTGCTGGTCCGCCAGGAACGGCGTGCACCGGAGCCGCTGTTCCCGCTGGCGCTGTGGCAAAGTCGGGTGATTGTGGCCGGTAATATTGGTGGGCTGGTGATTGGTGCGGCGATGATGGGCATCAGTGCCTTCCTGCCGACCTTTATTCAGGGCGTGATGGGCGGAACGCCGCTGGAGGCCGGTACCACACTGGCGCTGATGTCGATTGGTTGGCCGTTGGCCAGCACCTTCAGCGGTCGGTTGATGCTGATGACCTCTTACCGCACCACGGCGCTGCTGGGGGCATTGCTACTGTTGGCCGGTGGCCTGATTCTGTTACTGCTGCAGCCGACCGGCGGTTTATTGTGGGGGCGGGTAGCCGCCTTTATGGTCGGTGCGGGCATGGGGCTGTGCAACACCACGTTTCTGGTTTCGGTGCAGAATGCCGCTCACCACAGCATCCGCGGCATTGCCACCGCCTGTACGGTATTTACCCGCATGATGGGTTCGGCCATCGGTACCGCCATTTTGGGCGCGACATTGAACATCAATCTGCAAATTCGCTTGCCGCAAACGGCCGATCCGGTACAGCAACTGATGGAACCGGCAGCGCGTAGCGCAATGGCACCAGAAATCCTGACCGAGATGACGCAGCAGGTTGCCGCTTCTTTGCATTGGGTATTTTTGGTTTCTGCACTGTTGTCATTGCTGGCGTTGGCGGCAGCGATGCTGATCCCCGCGCGGCATCGGCCACAGGGTGAGGGTGAAGAGGCGGAGCAGGCGTAAAAAAGGAAAGGGCGCACAGAGCGCCCTGAACAACAATTATTGCGAGGTTTTCGTATCCTGGCTGGTGCCGGTCTGAGCCGCGTCACCGTTGTCATCGCCGTTGGCAAGGCGAGTATAAACAATCTTCTGCGTGTCGTTTTCGCAGTGGCCAACCACCAGCCCACCGGCCTGTTGGGCCTGATCGTTAGGCACGATATCCAGCTTGAAGCCAGATTCCGGCACGCCGTTTTTGACAATTTTCTGCGAAATGTCTGCCTGCACGCTTTCGCACGAGGCCAGGGCGGCCAGCGGCGCAGCGGCCATCAGCAGTGCACCCAAGATAAGCGCTTTTTTCATCAATTCGTCCTTATTTGAAAATGAGCATCCTTTTTCAGGATAGCAGCAACGGCGGCGCAGGGTAACGGCCACCGCGGGCTGCGACAAGATTAAGGATTAATCTGACGACCGGTCTGGCGATCCAGACATTTGCGGGTGTTTGGCTCCCAGTAAGCGTTAACGTTCAGGCTGTCGTCGCAACGATCTTCGCTGTCAATCGCCTTGTCTACCTTGTCGAACTCTTTCTCTACGCGGGTATTAACCTTATTGCGCAGGGATTTGGTATCGTTGAACTGCTGTTTGCTCTGGCGGGCCGCTTCGGTACTCATGGCGCCGCTGTTGCTGCCATCGACGGTCACGCAGGTGCTGCCCTGTGTGCAGCTGGCGGCCAGTGCCGGAGCCTGCCAGGCACCCATCAGCATCAGCATGGCGACCGGCAGCATCCCGCGCAGCAGTCGTTGAGTCGAAAGTGTTTTCATCGTTTCATCCTTATGAGTTAGTGTTGCCTGATAACGGCAACACTGGCTTTGACTTGCCCGCAGGCGTGTTGATAAATATACCATCACGGCCTTGGACTGCACCAGTCAAGCACTGCCTCGTTTAGTTTACAGAGAGAAAGTTTCCCCCATGTTAAAGACCACTTTGCTATTTTTCGCCACCGCACTGGCCGAAATCATCGGCTGTTTCTTACCCTACCTGTGGCTGAAGAAAAGTGCCAGCGCCTGGCTATTACTGCCTGCGGCGTTCAGCCTGATGCTGTTTGTCTGGCTGTTAACACTGCATCCGGCAGCCAGCGGGCGAGTTTATGCGGCCTATGGCGGGGTCTATGTGGCGACGGCGTTATTGTGGCTGCGAGTCGTGGACGGGGTTAAGTTATCGGCACTGGACTGGCTGGGGGCGGGTGTGGCGTTAACCGGCATGCTGATTATCGTTTCCGGCTGGCGCGCGGCCTGAAAAACGACGGCAGGGGCAACCCCTGCCGCACAGGATCAAGACTCGCGGTGGATGTTCAGTCCGGCAAAGGACTGGCTGACCGGCATGATTTCCAGCGAGTTAATGTTGACGTGGCCTGGTAGGGTCGCGACCCAGAACACCGATTCGGCGATATCTTCTGGCGTCAGTGCGTTAGCGCCGTCGTAGACCTTATCCACCTTGCCGTCGTCGCCCTTGAAGCGCACGTTAGAAAATTCAGTACCGCCCACCAGACCCGGCTCAATGTCGGTAACCCGGATGCGAGTGCCGTGCAGATCGGCACGCAGGCCCAGGCTGAACTGCTTGACGAAGGCCTTGGTCGCACCATAGACGTTGCCGCCAGCATACGGCCAGTTGGCCGCGACCGAACCGATGTTGATCACATGGCCAATGTTGCGTTCGACCATGTCCGGCAGCAGGGCGCGAGTCATGTTCACCAGGCCTTTGGCGTTGGTGTCGATCATGGTTTCCCAGTCTTCGGCGTTGGCTTTGTGGGCGGGTTCCATGCCCAGTGCCAGCCCGGCGTTGTTCACCAGTACGTCAATGTGGCGCAGTGCCGTCGGCAGTTCATCAATCACCTGTTGAATGGCCGCGCGATTACGCACGTCGAGACGGACAATATGCAGTGCCTCGCCCAATTCGTCTTTCAATTCTTCCAGGCGTTCCATACGACGGCCGGAGGCAATCACCTGATGAC
The DNA here is from genome assembly GCF_027474885.1 of Serratia myotis. Classification (NCBI taxonomy): domain Bacteria; kingdom Pseudomonadati; phylum Pseudomonadota; class Gammaproteobacteria; order Enterobacterales; family Yersiniaceae; genus Serratia; species Serratia myotis. The sequence continues at coordinate 2,529,246 of NZ_CP099707.1, forward strand.
CTTCGCGGATAAAGCGTCGTGTAATGGCCTCACCAAAACCGGATGTGGCGCCCGTAACAAAAATGATCATGTTGCTGTTCCTCAACTGTTTTTAACCTGGATGCTATTAGCATTAGCATAAACCTACTTCAAGTGGCAGTGGTTATCGGCATCCACGTTGAAAAACCGCCATCGCTGCTGCCAGACGGGCGGTTTTCGGTCAATTATTTAGGGGGAAAGCCAAGGCGGGCCAGACAGGCAGGCCCGCGGGAATGTTTATAGCTGCGGAGGGATGTGATACACCACACAGTCGTATTTGGTGTTTTCGCGGCGGCCGGCTACTTTGCCGCCCAGAGATTCGGCGATATGTCGGCTTGGGGTGTTCTGTTCGGCTACCGGGTAGATAAAGTGCCGCGGATGGTAGCGTTCACTGGCCCACACCGCCATGGCGTGAACAATTTCACGGCCATAGCCTTTGCCGTGCAGGTTTTCTTTCACCCAGATGCCCAGTTCTGGCGTGGTGTTATACAAATCGTGCACGCCACCCATGCCGACAAACTGTTTGGTATCGCGCAGCCGGGCGATGTAAATCATTTCCTCGCCTTCGCGGATCAGCGGCAGCCAGGTTTGCCAAACGTTAGCAAATGCCTCCGGCGACTCCTCGGGCTCAAAGTTCATATAGCGCGTCAAGGTAGGGGTGATCGCCTGGTAGACATCGTCGGCGTCTGCTGCGGTAAATGGGGCAATCAACAACCGGTCGGTGTTAACGCGGCACTGAGAAAGGTCACTGTGAATCATTATTATTACCTCGCTTTTCAGGCCAAAACGGCAAAAAATCCGCACCGGTGAAACGGGGCGGATCATCGATATTACGTTGATTGGCGGCAGATGCGACTTATTTCTGCAATCGTTGAGGTGAGTGCGCTGCCGGGACGGTGGCGGGTTTCCTTTGGCGTACCTCGCTGCCGGCGTTGGCGTCCAGGGTAAAGCAGTCGATCACCGCCAGCAGGGCAATCACGCCGATGACCACAAACGCCCACTGGAAATCGACCAAGGGGATGCGTTCGCCCGATTGCGGCATCAGCATCTCCGCCAACCGCAGCGCCAGCGCACCAATGGCGATCCCCAGCCCGCTGCCCATTTGCTGCGACACATTGAACAGGGTATTGGCACCGTTCATCTGCGGCTGCGGCACCTCGGAAAAGGCCAGCGTATTGAGCGCGGTAAACTGCATGGAGCGCGTCAGCCCGCTGACGAACAGCAGCGCCAGAATCAGCCAGATCGGGGTCTGTGGCGTCAACAGCGCACAGGCGAAAATGGTAATGGCGTTCAACAAGCCGTTCACTACCAGCGTGGTTCGAAAGCGAAAACGGTAAAGCACCGCCGAGGTAAACGGCTTCATCACCAGATTCCCGGCGAATACCGCCAGCACCAGCAGCCCGGCGTCGAAAGCGTTCAGACCAAACCCAATCTGAAACAGCAGTGGCAGCAGGAAGGGCACGGCACCAATGGCGATACGAAACAGCGTGCCACCCCAAATAGTGACGGCGTAACTTTTTATCCGCATCGCCCACAGGTTGATCAGTGGGTGGGCGGTACGTTTGGCATGCCGAACCGCCAGCGTGCCTAACGCCAGGCTGCCGGCAATGCACAGCGCCGGCACCAGCCAGGACAGCTGCGGATGATTGATCAAGTCCAGGCCGAACATCAGACCGAAGCAGGCGATGCCGGTCAGCACGAAGCCGAGGGCGTCAAAGGGCACGCCTTTCTGCGGTGCTTCCTGTGGGATCAGCCGCCAGGCCAGCCACAGTGCGGCGATACCCAAAGGCACATTGAGAATAAAAATCCAGTGCCACGAGGCATAGGTAGTAATAAAACCGCCGACCGGCGGGCCGAGGATCGGTGCCACCAGCCCCGGCCAGGTAATGGTGGCGATGGCTTTGATCAGATCCGGCTTGGCGGTGTTGCGCAGCACCACCAGGCGGCCGACCGGCACCATCAGTGCGCCACCGAAGCCTTGCAAAATACGGGCGGCGGTGAAGGTGGGCAGATTAACGCTGGCGGCGCAGAGCACCGATGCCAGGGTAAAAATCAGTACCGCGGCGGCAAAAATATTGCGGGCGCCGAAGCGGTTGGCAATCCAGCCGCTGGCGGGAATAAACACCGTCAGCGTCAGAATGTAGGCCGAGATACCAATGTTCATGTCCACCGGCCGCACGCCGAAGGCCGCCGCCATCTGCGGCATGGCGGTAACAATCACCGTACCGTCGAGGTTTTCCATAAAGAAGGCGCCCGCCACCAGCAGCGGTAGCGCGCTGGCGCGTGAAAGCAAGCTCATGACAGAGCGCACCGGGCGGAGCACAAACAGAATGCAGGCATGACAGAAACCCCGTTTCAAAAATGTTAACGCTGGCAGAGTTTTGGAGCATAGCGCATCACACAGAGGTTAAAAAGAGGTTAAGGGAGTGATTATTAGCGGGCGCACTGATGGCGCCCGCTGGGGTGTTTACCAGCTTCAATTCTCACTCAGTCGTTGCCCCGTTGCGGCATCGAACAGGTGGATGGCCTCCGTGTTGGGCGCCAACCACAGCGGCTGACCGCTCTCGGCATTAACCCGTCCGCTGAGTTGCACATGCAGGGGGTAACCGCCCCAGGTCAGGTGCAGCAGGCTGACATCGCCGGTGATCTCCATCAGGCGCAAAGTGGCGGCCGGTTGTTCACTGACGTCGACCAAATGGAAATCGTGCGGCCGTAGCCCGAGGATCACCGGGCTGCCGGGCGTCGCCAATCGCCATTTGGCGGGCAGCGGCAACCACAGTTCACCGCAGGTCACGCCGGGCCGATCGTCGCGCGGCGTGACGATACCCTCCAACAGATTCATTGGCGGTGAACCGATAAAACGCGCCACAAAGGTGTTGGCGGGCGCATCGTAGATCTCCAGCGGCTTGCCCTGCTGCACGATATTGCCGTCTTTCATCACCACGATTTGGTCGGCCAGCGTCATCGCTTCAATCTGGTCGTGGGTGACGTACACCGTGGTGGTCTTGAACTGCTGATGCAGCGATTTGATCTCGGCGCGCAGCTCCATCCGCAATTGGGCATCGAGGTTGGACAGCGGCTCATCGAATAAAAAGACTTTCGGGTTGCGCACCATGGCACGGCCCATCGCCACCCGCTGGCGCTGGCCGCCGGACAGCTCTTTCGGATAGCGTTGTAAAAGATGGTCGATCGCCAGAATACGCGCGGCCTGCTGTACCTTGCTTTGCTGCTCGCTTTTGGCGACCTTCATCACCTGCATATGAAACGCCATGTTTTCCGCCACCGTCAGGTGCGGGTAGAGCGCGTAGCTCTGGAACACCATGGCAATATCGCGATCGGCCGGATCCAGATCGTTAATCTTTTGCTTATCCAGCAGGATCGCCCCTTCGGTCAGCGTATCCAGCCCGGCCAGCAGCCGCAGCAGCGTAGACTTGCCGCAGCCGGACGGGCCGACCAGCACGGTAAAACTGCCGTCGGAGATGGTCAAATCCAACGGGTTCAGCACCCGCTGTTTGCCGTAGTACTTGGCCACTTTTACCAGTTCGACACTAGCCATCAGACCATTTCTCCGGCGCAGGTTTTCAGGGTATTCCAGTCCAGATACTGGCGTGGCGAACTGCTGATGGCGTGACTGGCGGCACGAATGCCCCAGCGTAGCGCCACTGCGGCCGAATGGCCGTGCAGGCAGGCCGTCAGAAAACCGGCGTTAAAACTGTCGCCGGCACCTATGGTATCCACCACCTTGATCGGATGTGCCGCTGCCTGCAACTGCCGTTCGCCACACCACATACGAGCGCCGTCCGGGCCGCATTTCACCACACAGGCCGCGTCGGCCGGCTGTTGCCGGTTCAGGGTGCGAGCGGCGGTATACAGATCCTCATGACCTGCCATGCCGCAGGTTTCCACTTCATTCAGCAGCAGGATATCGCAGAACGGTAGCCAGTCGGCGATCTGCCCGCGCAGCGCATCGCTCCAGCCCTGTGGCGGCCAGCCGGTATCAACCGCAATGCGATAGCCGCGCTGACGGAGGGTTTGCAGCAACGCCGGATATTCTGCCAACAAGGCGGTGCACAGGAAGGTGCCGCACAGCAAAATAGTGTCGCCATTACCGGCGAACAGTGGGATCTGATGCAGCACGTCGTCCTGGCTCAGGCGGGTAATATGGCCCTGGTTGCTGAAAAAGGTGCGTTCGTTATCGGGATGGGTCACGCCGAAGGTCAGCGAGGTTTCGCAACTGTAGGTCGGCCAGTACAGCGAGCTTTCCGGGAACAGCTGCGCCAGCCAGGGGCTGAAGTAGTCATTGCCCTGATTGGCCACCAGCCGATAGGGGGTTTCCAGCGCCGCCAGCGCCAGCGCGCAGTTGCCGGCCGAGCCGCCGGGGCGCAGTTCGCTGTGATCCAGCATCGCCTCAGTGCCTTTTTGCGGCCACTGTTGCAGGGTGCTCATGATCACGTCGACGTTGATATTGCCCACCACGTACAGCGTGGGCCGGGTGTTGGTACTCATCATGTTAATTTCCCTGAATAAATTAGCCCTTGCTGCCGCCGCTGGTTAAACCGCTAACCAGCGTTTTTTGCAGCCAGATGGCAATGAAAAGCGGCGGAATGGCAGCCAGAATGCCGACGGCGGCGATCAGCCCGTCATCGGTGGCGCGCCCGGCGGTGAAACCGGCGATGGTCACCGGCAGCGTCTGCGCCTGAATATTGCTGGTGAACAGCAGCGCGTAGAAAAATTCGTCCCAGGCCAGCAGCCAGCCAAACAGCGCCGAGGCCCCCAGCGCCGGCTTGGCCAACGGCAGCGTAATACGTAACAGCACCTGCCACTGACGTAACCCATCCAGCCGGGCCGCCTGTTCAATATCGATCGGCAGGGCGTCGAACTGGTTTTTCAGCATCCAGGTGAGGAACGGCAGGATCAGCGAGCAGTAGACCAGCACCAGGCCGATATGGGTGTTCAGCAACGCCAACTGCTGCAGGATAAAGTACAGCGGCAGCACGAAGGCCACCGGTGGCACCATGTAAATCGCCAGGCTGGCAAACAGCCAACCGTCGCGGCCGGGATAGCGCGAGAAGCTGAACGCCGCCGGGATCGCCAGCAACAACGAAATCAGCGTAGCGCCGCAGGCCACCAGCAGGCTGTTGAACAGCGCGTGCAGGAACAAGGCACCCGGCTGGCCGGGCTGCAAAGACAGCAGGCTGCCGTAGCGCGAAAAGTCCCAGTGGCGCGGCAACCATTCCAGCGGTACCCGGGTGAGATCGGCCGAGGAACTGACGCTCATCAGAAACAACCACAACATCGGCGCGAGGATCGACACGGCCAGCAGCAGCGCAGCACCGTAGCGCAATATCAGGCGGATTTTACGCTTCATTGGCGAGGCTCCTTCTGCGCTGGCGGAACAGCATCAGCATGTACAGTGCGATCAACAGGCCGCACAGCAGGGTCATCAACACCGCATAGGCCGCGCCGCTGCCGGCCCGCAAATAGCTGAACGACTCCTGATAAACGAAGAAGCTGAGGGTCTTGGTGCTGTCCATCGGCCCGCCGCGTGTCATGACGTAAATGATGTCGAACACCTTGAAGGCGTCAATGGTGCGCAGCACCAACGCCACCGCCAGCGGAGCCAGAATGGCGGGCAGGGTGATGGCACGGAAACGCCGCCAGGCGGAAGCACCGTCCAGTCGGGCGGCTTCATACAGGTCGTCCGGGATCGATTGCAACGCCGCCAGCGTCAGCAGGGTGATCAGCGGGTAGTTCTTCCAGATGTCCGCCAGCATGACTGCGTTAAGTGCCGAGGCCGGGTCACCCAGCCAACTGCGGTAGTGGTCAATCACCCCGAGCTGGGTCAACAGCGCGTTGATGCTGCCGTAATCCGGGTTGAAGTTCAGCCGCCACATCGTGGCGTTGACGATGGTGGGGAGCGCCCAGGGCAAAATCACCAGCACCCGCAGCACATTACGGCCGTGGAATTTCTGGTTAAGCAGCAGCGCCACCAGTACGCCGATCACCCCTTCGAACGCCACCGAAACCAGGGTGAAATACAGCGTACGCCACAGCGCGGCCTGAAAATCCGGGTCGGTCAGGGCATAGATAAAGTTATCCGCGCCAACCCAGGCCGGCGTTATGTCGTTACCCACCAGTGCTGCGTCGGTAAAACTCAGCCACAGGGTTCGGCCCAGCGGCCAGGCGGTTAACAGCAGCATCATCAGCAGCATGGGTGCCAGCAGCACCCATGCCTGACGCCGCTCACGTTGAGGTAAAGTGAGCATGCTCATCGCTTAACGCAACCGTGCAGCGCTTTGGGTCGCGGCATCCAGCCCGGCCTGTGGCGTGACCTTGCCCTGCAGGATCTGCTGCAAGTCCTGCTGCAAACCGTTGGACAACCGGGAGTAATCGGCGGTTTCAGGGCGCGACAGCATCACGTTCAGCGACTGCTTGGCGGCGGCGATCAGCGGTTCCTGACCTTTCTGCACCGCCGGGTCGTCGTAGGACGACTTCCAGATCGGCAGGCTCAGCTTGGCGTATTTGTCCTGCACCGGCTGCGAGGTCATGTAGCTGATGTACTGCCAGGCCTGATCGGGGTGGGCGCTGGCCTTGGCGATACCTAGCCCCATGGAGCCGTTCACCGCAGAGACCTGGCCCGCTACCGATCCCGGAGCCGGGACGATACCGACGTCACCGGCCACTTTACTCTGCTTCGGATCGTTGGCCATGTTGTACATGTAGGTCCAGTTGAGCGCGAAGGCCGCATCGCCGTTGGAGAATGCCTTACGCACGTCCTCTTCCAAATACTCGCGGGAGTTCGGGTTGGTCAGCCCCTTATCCAGCGAGGCTTTCATATAGTCGACGGCCTGCAGAGAACCCGGGCTGGAGAAGGTAATTTTACCCTGTTGGACGAACTGGCCCTTATAGGCGGATACCAGCGTGGTGTAGTCGCAAACCAACGCCTCGGCCTGTGACCAACTCCACACCAGCGGATACTTGACCACGTTTTTCTGCTTGAGAATTTCAGCCTGCTGCGCCAGTTCCTGCCAGGTTTGCGGCGGGGCGGTTATCCCGGCCTTGGCCAGCATGGCTTTGTTGTAATACAGGTATTTGGTGTCGAGGATCCACGGCATGCCCCAGCGCTTGTCCTTGTAGGTGACGGTGGTCATGGCACCGGCAAAGATTTTAGCGCTGTCGTCGGCGCTGATGCGCGAGGTGACATCTTGCAGCAGGCCGAACTTGGTGAATTCCGCTGGCCAGATGGCGTCGAACAGCACCACATCGTAGCCGTTGCTGCCAGCGCCGCGCGCCGCGACGATTTTATCGTGCAGCGCTTCGTAAGGGACAAACTCAAGGTTAACGGTGATATCCGGGTGCTGTTTGCTAAAATCCGCGGTCATGGCACGGATATCGTTTTCGCTGTAGGCCGCCTGGGTCATAAACAACGCGTTGATTTGCGTTGGGGCGGCATAGGCGGATGACAGGCCGAACGCCAGGGCAGACAGGGTACAGGCTGCCGTAGCGGCGAGGGTATGGCTTTTCATTGTGCGTTCTCCGGTGTTAAAAAGATTCTTAAATCAATTTGATTGCTTTATTGGAGGGCACCATACTGCAAAGACGATTTCCCTTTCTGCATAGGCAGTTATGACGACTTCCGGCACTAACCTTGAACATGCTCGTGCACACAACCGGCGCGTAGTGATAGAGGCTATCCGTCTGCACGGTGAACTGACCCGTGCCGAAATTGCCCGGCTGACCTCACTGACGCCGCAAACCGTTTCAAACATCGCAACAGAACTGGAACAGGCCGGCATTCTCTCCTCGCACCTGCCGCGTCGTGCCGGCGGGCGAGGTCAACCGGCCACGCCGTTGACCCTGAATCCTGACAGTGCGTATTCCATCGGCATCCATCTGGATCATCAGTCACTACTGCTTATCGTGGTTGATTTGTCAGGCAGCGTTCGTTTCCACCGGCTGATTATGGTGCAAAAGCCGCAACCTGCTGCCACCTTGAAACTGATTTGTGATGTACTGCAAGAAATGCGCCAGCAGCCGGATCTGAGCTGGAGAAAAATGCTGGGCATTGGCGTGGTGATGCCGGGGCCGTTCGGCGTGGAGGGGATTTCCTCCGTGGGGCCGACCACCCTCAACGGCTGGGAAAATATCGATGTAGTAGCCGAACTTAACGCGCAGAGCGGCCTGCCGGTGACGCTGGAGAACGATGCCACCGTCGCGGCTATCGGCGAACGTCTGCACGGTGTCGCCAGGCAGCTTAATTCATTTATTTATTTGTACCTTGGCACCGGTCTGGGGGCGGGGATTTTCACCGACGGCCGAATTTATACCGGCCATGCGCACAATGCTGGTGAAGTCGGCCACATGATTGTGCAACCGGGTGGGCGGGCCTGCTACTGCGGCAATCAGGGCTGCCTGGAACGTTATGTCTCACTGCAGGCGGCCTACGAAAGCTGCGGGCTGGATCCGATGCGCGCCATGCCGCAGGACTTGCTGGCGTTACCGCAGCCGAAGATTGACGCCTGGCTGGATTCGGCGGTACCGGCGTTACGCCAGGCCATCAACATTATCGAATGCATGTTTGACGCTGAAGCGGTGATTATTGGCGGCTTGATGCCAGAAAGCCTGGTAGAGCAGCTGATCAAACGATTAGCGCCGTTGCACCGCTCGGTGCGCAGCAAATACCTCGATGGCCTGCGGGTGCGACTGGGCACCACCGGTGCGGATACCGCCGCATTAGGTGCGGCAGCGTTACCACTGTTTGATGAGTTCAACCCGCGTTATGAAGTGTTATTGAAGTAATAACTTTCATCCCCCGATTTCTATTGTTGCCCGTTATTGGTGCAGGCTCATAATTAGCCCAACACAAGCAAACGGTTGCTATTTAAAGGCAACCGTTTGCTTATTTTCCGCTTATTTTTATTGATTCAGATTATTGTGCGAATGATTTTTATCTGGTTGTTTTTAAACGAAAACAAGCATTAAAAAACCAACTGGCACGCCGCTTGCTATCCTTAAATCAACACCTGCGATCGATAAAAAGACCGCCATAGTTCCGCCGGCTGAATTCACTCCGCCGGGTGCTGTGCGCTGGTCGGTAGAGAAGGAAAGTAAAATGAGCATGTCATTCACCACGGCGGTCCGTGGCAATTTTTTTGATATTGCTGCCTGCGTGGATCAGCCGCAGCAGTTAGAGCAACATCTGCGACATATTCCGGACGGATTACTGCTGCTCAATGAAGGCCGCATTGTCTGGTTTGGCCCCTGGCAGCAGGGTGAGGCGTTGTTACCGCCGGGGTTTGAGGTCACTCATTATCAGGACAAACTGATCGTGCCGGGCTTTATCGACAGCCATATTCATTATCCGCAAACCGAAATGATCGGCGCCTATGGCGATCGGCTGCTGGCGTGGCTGAAGCATTACACCTTTCCGACGGAAAGCCAGTTCTGCTGCGAGCAGCACTCCGACAAGATGTCGGCTTTCTTTCTGCAACAGCTGTTAAGCAACGGCACCACTACGGCGCTGGTGTTTGGCACCGTACACCCGCAGTCGGTTGAAGCGCTGTTCAGCCAGGCCGCGGCGCTGAATATGCGCCTGATCGCCGGTAAGGTGATGATGGATCGCCATGCGCCGGACGAACTGCTGGAAACCCCGGAGCAGAGCTACCGCCAGACACGCGAACTGATCGAACGCTGGCACGGAAAGCAACGGCTGAGCTATGCCATTACGCCGCGTTTTGCGCCGACCAGCACCCCGGCGTTGTTGGCTCAGGTACAGCGGCTGCGTGAAGAGTTTCCGGATGCCTATTTGCACACCCACCTGAGCGAAAACCAGGAAGAAATCGCCTGGGTGAAGGAACTGTTCCCGGACAGTAGCAGCTACCTGGATGTTTATCATCAGTATGGGCTGACCGGTGAGAGAAGCGTGTTCGCTCACTGCCTGCATCTGGAAGAGCAAGAGTGGGACTGCCTGTGCCAGACCCGCTCGGCGATCGCTTTTTGCCCGACTTCCAACCTGTTCCTCGGCAGCGGGTTGTTCAACCTGCAAAAAGCCTGGCAGAAGCAGGTCAAACTGGGCATCGGTACCGACGTGGGCGCCGGTACCACCTTCAATATGCTGCAAACGCTGGGTGAGGCTTACAAGGTCGGTCAGTTGCAACGCTACCAGCTCTCGGCCTGTGAGGCCTTCTACCACGCGACGCTGGGTGGGGCACGTGCGCTGTCGCTGGATGACAAAATCGGCAACTTTGAGGTCGGCAAAGAGGCGGACTTCGTGGTGCTGGATCCGGCGGTGTCGCCGTTGCAAAAGCTGCGCCATGAAAACAGCCATGCACTGACAGAACAGCTGTTTGTATTGATGACGCTGGGCGACGACCGCAACGTTTACCGAACCTACGTCGACGGCAAAGTGGTGTATCGACCGGCTACCCAGCAGGAGGCCGCATGATCCAGTTTCTGCTTAATCAAACGCTGAAAAATGAGCGCGCGATCGACCCTAATACCACGGTGCTGAACTACCTGCGCCGCGATCTCGGCCGCTGCGGCACCAAAGAAGGCTGCGCTTCCGGTGACTGTGGTGCCTGCACCGTGGTGCTGGCGGAGCCGGACGGTGAACAATTGCGCTACCGCAGCGTTAACGCCTGCCTGACGTTTGTCAGCGCGCTGCATGGCAAGCAGTTGATCACCGTAGAGGACCTGAAGCAGCAGGGGGAATTGCACAGCGTGCAGCAGGCGATGGTCGACTGCCACGGCTCACAGTGCGGTTTTTGCACTCCGGGATTCGTGATGTCGATGTTCTGCCTGCAAAAGAACGGCGCGGCCTATCAGCGTGAACAGGCGCAGCAAGCACTGGCCGGTAATCTGTGCCGCTGTACGGGCTACCGACCTATTTTGGCGGCGGCGCAGCAGGCGTGCGATAACAAAACGCCAGACAGCTTCGATCACCACCAACAGCAAACGCTGCAACGCCTACAGGCTATCCCCGCGGCCACGCCGTTAGCGGCGGCAGGTAAGCGCTGTTTGCAGCCGCAAACCCTGGAGGAGCTGGCGACGCTGTATCAACAGCATCCGCAGGCCAAGCTGTTGGCCGGTGGCACCGATCTGGCGCTGGAAGTCACCCAGCGTCATCAGGATTTATCCTTGATGATCGCCATTGGCCAGATAGCGGCGTTAAAGCAGGTGAGTCGACAGGACGACCGTCTGATCCTGGGTGCCGGTGCCGCGTTGAGCGACCTTTACCCGCTATTGGCCGATTACCACCCGGCCTTTGGTGAACTGCTGGCGCGTTTTGCTTCGCAGCAAATCCGCAATCAGGGCACGCTGGGGGGTAATATCGCCAACGCCTCACCGATTGGTGACGGTGCGCCGCTGCTGCTGGCGTTGGATGCACGGCTGATCTTGCGCCGTGGCGCTACGCAGCGTGAGCTGCCGCTGAATGACTTTTTCATCGACTATCGGCAGACCGCGTTGCAGCCGGGGGAGTTTATTGAAAGCATCGTGCTGCCGGCCACCGCGCCTGCAGATTTCCGCGCCTGGAAAGTGTCCAAGCGGCTGGAGGATGATATTTCTGCAGTATGCGGGGCCTTTAACCTGACCCTTGAACAGGGGATTATTCGTGATGCCCGGCTGGCGTTTGGTGGCATGGCCGCGACGCCGAAACGCGCCAGGCTGTGCGAACAGCAATTGGTGGGGCAGCCGTGGCGGCGGGCGACGGTTGAACTTGCGGTTCAGGCGCTGGCGCAAGACTTTACGCCGCTGAGCGATTTTCGTGCCAGTAGCGCTTATCGTCTGCTGGTGGCGCAAAACCTGCTGCGCCGCTATTTCATTGCGCTGACCGCACCGCAACTGGCGATCGAGGTGACGGCTCATGAGTAATAGCAAACGCACCGAATATACCCAGCAGCAGTTGGCCGAACGTTTCCGACAAGCGCTAACCAGCGGTGTTGGCCGTAGCCGTAAACACGAAAGCGCCGACAAGCACGTCAGCGGTGAAGCGCAATACATTGACGACCGGCTGGAGTTTCCCAATCAGTTGCATCTGGCGGCCAGGCTGAGCGATCGGGCGCATGCGCGCATCGAAAAGCTGGATCTGTCGGCCTGTTACGATTTTCCCGGCGTGGTGCGAGTGATCACCTGGCAGGACGTCCCGGGCGAGCTGGATATTGCCCCGTTAACTCATGGCGATCCGCTACTGGCGAAGGATGAGGTGGAATACGCCGGGCAGGTGATTGCGGTGGTGGCGGCGGAGGATCCGGAAATCGCCTGGCGTGCCGCGCAGGCCATTAAAGTGAGTTATCAGGATCTGCCGGCACAGTTGGACGTCACTCAATCGTTGCGGGAAGGTTTCGTGGTGCAGGAAGCGCATCATCATCAGCGTGGTGACGCCGAGGGGGCGCTGGCGCGGGCTTTGCATCGCATTCAGGGGGAGCTGCACGTCGGTGGCCAGGAGCATTTTTATCTGGAAACCCAGATTGCCTCGGTAATGCCGGCCGAAGACGGCGGCATGCTGGTGTACTCATCGACCCAAAACCCCACTGAAATTCAGAAGCTGGTGGCCTCGGTGCTCAATCTGCCGATGCACAAGGTCACCATCGACACGCGGCGCATGGGCGGAGGCTTTGGCGGCAAAGAAACTCAGGCTGCCGGCCCGGCGTGCCTGTGTGCCGTGGTGGCACATCTCACCGGACGCCCGGTCAAAATGCGCCTTAACCGCCGTGACGACATGCTGATTACCGGTAAGCGCCACCCGTTTTATATTCAGTACGATATCGGCTTTGACGACGACGGGCTGCTGAACGGGGTCAAAATCAGCCTGGCCGGTAACTGCGGTTACTCGCTCGACCTTTCAGGTTCGATTGTTGATCGCGCCATGTTCCACGCCGATAATGCCTATTTCCTGCAAGATGTCTTGATAACCGGCCACCGCTGTAAAACCCATATTGCCTCTAACACCGCGTATCGTGGCTTTGGCGGACCGCAGGGCATGATGGCGATTGAGCAGATCATGGACCATATCGCGCGCTATCTGGCGCTCGATCCGCTGGCGGTGCGCAAAACCAATTATTACGGTAAAGATCAGCGTAACGTCACCCATTACCATCAGCCGGTGGAACAGAACCTGCTGCAGGAAATCACCGCCGAACTGGAGCACAGTGCGGATTATCAGGCGCGGCGTCAGGCTATCCGGCAGTTCAATGCGCAAAACCCGATCCTGAAGAAAGGGCTGGCGCTGACGCCGGTCAAGTTCGGCATTTCCTTTACCGCCGGTTTCCTCAACCAGGCGGGAGCGCTGGTACTTATTTACACCGACGGCAGTATTCAGCTCAACCACGGCGGCACCGAGATGGGCCAGGGGTTGAACACCAAGGTAGCGCAGATTGTCGCCGAAGTGTTCCAGGTGGAAATCGAGCGCATCCAGATCACCGCCACCGATACCGGCAAGGTACCGAACACCTCGCCGACGGCGGCGTCGTCCGGCACCGACCTGAACGGCAAGGCGGCGGAAAATGCCGCGCTGATCATTAAGCAACGGCTGATCGACATGCTGGTTAAGCAGCATCAGGTGAGCGCCGGGCAGATCGTTTTCAGTAATGGGCAGGTCAGGGTCGGTGAGCGTTACTTCAGCTTTGAACAGGTGGTTGAGCAGGCCTATTTCAATCAAATTTCCCTCGCCAGCACCGGTTACTACCGCACGCCGAAGATCTTTTATGATCGCGACAAGGCCAGCGGCCACCCGTTCTATTACTTCGCTTACGGCGCGGCCTGTGCCGAGGTGTTGATCGACACCCTGACCGGCGAATACAAACTGCTACGCGCCGACATTCTGCATGACGTGGGCGACTCGCTGAACCCGGCCATCGACATCGGTCAGGTGGAGGGTGGTTTTGTGCAGGGTATGGGCTGGCTGACCAGCGAAGAGCTGGTGTGGGATCAACAGGGCAAGTTGCTGACTCATGGCCCGGCCAGCTACAAAATTCCGGCGATTGGCGACGTCCCGGCGGATCTGCGCGTCACGCTGCTGGAGAACCGCAAAAACCCCGAGGACACGGTATTTCATTCCAAAGCGGTGGGTGAGCCACCGTTTATGTTGGGCATCTCGGTCTGGTGTGCGATCAAGGATGCGGTTGCCAGCCTGGCAAACTACCGTCTGCAGCCCAATATTGATGCCCCGGCGACACCGGAACGGGTGCTGTGGGGCGTGCAGCAGATGTTAGCCAGTGACATTGTCACTGAATTGACTGGGGAGAACGGCGATGGACGAGTGGATTGAGGTTCTGGCCGACTTGCGACGGCGCGGAGAGCCCTGCGTACTGGTGACGCTGGTCGATGAGCTGGGTTCCACGCCGCGCAATCGTGGCACCAAAATGCTGGTGACCGCCGAACGGGCGGTGAATACCATTGGCGGTGGGCATCTGGAGTTTCAGGCGCTGGCGATTGCCCGTGAGATGCTGGAACAACAGGCGGTCACGCTGCGGCTGGAACGTTTCCCGTTGGCGGCACGGCTGGGGCAGTGCTGTGGCGGTACCACCAGCGTGTTGTTCGAACCCTTGATCCCGCCGCGCCCGCAAATCGCCCTGTTTGGCGCCGGGCATGTGGGGCGGGCGCTGGTGCATATCCTCGCCACGTTGCCATGCCGGATACGCTGGGTTGATGGCCGCGCGGCGGAGTTCCCGGCGGTTATCCCGGCCGGGGTGCAACAAGACGTCTGCGAAGAACCGCTGGAGATCGTCGACGCCATGCCGCCTGGCAGCTATTTCATCGTCATGACCCACGACCACGCGCTGGATCTGGCGCTGGCGGAGCGTATTCTACGCCGTGGCGATGCCGGCTATTTTGGTCTGATCGGCTCGCTGACCAAGCGTAAACGCTTCGACTATAAGCTCGGCCAGCGCGGCATCGGCGAAGCGGCGATTGCCGGCATGCGCTGCCCGCTGGGGTTACCGGACGTTAAAGGCAAACTGCCGGCCGAGATCGCGGTAGCCGTCGCCGGGGAGATCATTGCCTGCTACGGCCCGCGCTAGCCAGGTCACCGCGATTTATTGTTGAAGGATCACCACTTTTTGGTCGATGGCACCAAACACGGAATGTCCGTCGGCATCGAACACCTCAATCCGCACCTGGTCACCCTGTACCAGATAGGGCTGCCGCTGGCTTTCATCTACACCCCTCAGCGCCTGACGCACCCGGGCTTCGGTAATGCAGGCGCTTCCGGATGCCGGATCGGCATTGCTGATGGTGCCTGCCCCCACGATGCTGCCGGCCGCCAAAGCGCGGGTGCAGGCAAGGTGTGCAATAAGCTGCCCGAAATTAAACGCCGTATCATCACCGGCGTCCGGAGCGCCAAACCATTTTCCATTCAGACTGACGTGCACCGGCAAATGCAACATGGCGTCCCGCCAGTTCGCGCCGAGCGTCGCGGGCGTCACGGCTACCGGGGCAAAACTGGTTGCGGGCTTGCTCTGGTAGAAACCGAAACCCCGGGCCAGTTCGTCGGGGATCAGACCGCGGAGAGAGACGTCATTGAGCAACACCACTAGCGCGATACACTCCAGCGCCTGCTCGGGCGTCACCCCGAGAGGGACGTCAGTGGTTATCACGGCGATCTCTGCTTCAAAATCAATATCCAGCTCATCATCAGTGGCTTCGATCGGCGCGGTTGCCTTTAACATCACGTCCGAACCGCCCTGATAAACCAGCGGCTTCTCTTCATATTGCGGAGGGATAGGTTCATTTCGCCATTGATACATCAGTTTGGCGTGGTGGCGATAAACGGACCCATCGACCCACTGATAGGCTCGGGGCAGCGGTGCCAGGCAGCTTGAGGCATTGAAGAGGTCGCCAGTGTCCCAGCCGCTTGCAGCCACCTGCATCAGCTGTGGTGCGATAGCCGACCAGTTATCTAACGCTTCCTGCAGGGTGCGGGCAATAGCGGGCACGGCAATGCAATGCGAAAGATCGGGAGAGACCAGCACCAATTCACCGTCCCGACGGCCGTTTTCTCGTGTGGCCAAACGTAATTGCGCAGCCAGAGTGGCGCTCATGATTTCCCCTCAGCCAGGGCCTGGCGTCGTGATTGTTCTCGGGTCCAAATCGCCAACTCCTGATGCGCCGTGCGGGCAAAGCTTTTCACTGTTTCGGCCGCTGCCACTTCGGTGGTCAATTCCAGACGAAACCCGTTCGGATCGAAGAAGTAAATGGATTCAAGATAACCGTCGTGATCGGTAACCCCAATCACCGCAATCCCCTGTGCGAGTAGCCGTTGATGCATGCAGTCCAGATCGGCGCGGTTATCCACTTTCAAGGCAATATGGTTAACCCACTCGGGGGTATTTGGGCTGGGTTGTGCCGCTATCCCGTCACCCAGATCGAAGAAGGCGATATGCGAATCATCTTTCATGCGGAAAAAGATATGCACATACGGACAGTATTCACCGGTGCTGGGGACATGATCGTTTTTAATAACATGGACCAGCGGCAAGCCGAGAATATCTTCATAGAAATGTCGGGTTTCCTCTGCGTCCCGGCAGCGCCAGGCAAAATGGTGCAGCCGACGGATCGGCCTGGCAGGGGCGTCGGTTTTAACCGCCGGTTTTTTGGACGATGGAAAATCAGTGTGCATGATGTAAACCTCCAGCAGAGTCGCTGCTACTTAGTTTGTTTGCGCAAGAAACGCTCGATGGCACCCGCCAGATAAAGCGGGATTTCCTGCATTGGGTAGTGTCCACAGCCTTCGAGCAGTTCCGTCTCCACATTGACGAACCACTTCAGACAGGTGTTATCCATCATCGGCAGTGTCTGTGCCGGATCGTGCTGGCCGATCAGTAACAGCAAGGGAACCGTGCAGCCGTAAGTTTCGATGGAACAATCTTCCAGCGCCCAGCTACGGAGGTAGGCTTCGAATACCGCTGGGGCACAGGCCGCGCGCGACTGTTGAACGGTATCGCTGACCCAGCGGCGAGGCAGCCGGTGATGAGTGGAAAAATCAATCAGAGAATGGCGGCAGGTATCATCCTCGACCGCCTGCTCGAAGATGCGCCAAACCTGCTGTTCTACGTCCAGCCCGCTGGCCGGAACGGGTGTCAGGCCCACCGCACTGCGTACTCGCTCAGAGTGTCTGGCCGCAATGATCTGCGCAATTTTCCCCCCCATGGAATGTCCGATGACGTCGAAGCGATGCCAACCCAGGCTATCCATCAGGTTGACCACGTCAGCGACCATTTCATTAGTGGTGTAGCTGCCGGCTATGTCGCGTGACTGGCCGTAGCCACGAAAATCCACAAACACATAAGTGAAGGCCTCGGTGTCCAGATAGGGGAACATCGGCTGATAGACGTTATGGTCACCAAACCAACCCGGCAGCATCACCACGCATCGGGTGCCCTGACCGATTATCCTGGCGCTAAGTAGGGGGCTTTCATTCGTGGTCCTGTTTTCCTGACGATGCGAATGTCCCCCCAAAATCTGTTCATTAGGTTGAGGTGTTGTAGCCATGAAATATCCATCTCCTGATTTAAATAGCCGCACGTTTTAAGCTGGTGCGAATTTGGTCATGTGCATGACGCGTTTTCAGAATTATTTGAGGGTGACGCTACCTGTGGATTTGATATTGGTATGCGGTTAAGTCGGGTTATTTCGATGAATGATTAGTCGGTTGAATAAGGCTAATGCGCCGCTAATAAAGCGTCTATAGGCGAGTTTGGGATGAACCGTTATATAAAACCGGACAATCAACGGCCTGTTGTCGAGGCCGGTTAGCTTCTAATCACTTGTTTTTGCTCAATCTGCCAACTGCGCCTAAGCTAGGATGTGACTCAAGGGGGAGATGAGCTCTCCGCGACCTTATTCTGTGAACATGGAGGAGTTTCGATTTGATGCGTTTATCGACATTGGTGTTGGCGATCGGCATGGCGCTGGGCTCGCAGGCACAGGCAGAAGAAACCCAACCGCACGCGGATCATAGCGCGTTGCCAAGTGGCCAGGCAAAGGAGGCTAACGTGACCGGTGAAGCCAACCAACACAACAATAAAAAGAATGAAAACCCGTTCTTCTATCAAAGTCGTCTGCCATTCCAGGCACCGCCGTTCAATCTGATCAAAGAAAGTGATTATGCCCCGGCGATCGACGCCGGTATCAAGCAGAAGCTGGAAGAAGTGGAGAAGATCGCCAACAACCCGGCCAAGCCTGATTTTAAAAATACCTTCGTGGCGCTGGAACAAAGCGGCGCGATGCTGTCGCGGGTGATGAATGTGTTTGGCGCCATGACCTCGGCCAACACCAGCGACGCGTTGCAAAAGTTGGACGAGCAAAGCTCACCGAAGCTGGCGGCGTTGGATGATGCCATCATGCTCAACAGCAAGCTGTTTACCCGTATCAAGGCCGTTCATCAGCAGCTCGACACGCTGAAGCTGGATGCGGAATCCCGTCGATTGGTTGAAGTGACCTATAAGAACTTCGAACTGGCGGGGGCCAATCTGTCCGACGCCGATAAAACCAAGCTGAAGGCGCTCAACCAGGAAGCGGCAACGCTGAGCACCCAGTTCTCCAACAAATTGCTGGCGGCGACCAAAGAGGGCGCGCTGGTGATCACCGAACAAGGGAAGCTGGACGGCCTGTCGGAAGGTGAACTGGCGGCGGCAGCCCAGGCGGCCGGTGAACGCAAGCTGGATAAACAGTGGTTGCTGGTGTTGCAAAACACCACCCAGCAACCGGAATTGCAGAGCCTGAAAAACCGCGAGACGCGTAAAGCCCTGTTTGATGCCTCGTGGAACCGCGCAGAAAAGGGCGACGCTAACGATACTCGCCAGACTATTGCTCGTTTGGCTAAAGTGCGTGCCGAGCAGGCCAAACTGCTGGGCTTCCCAAATTACGCGGCCTGGAAGTTGCAAAACCAGATGGCCAAAACCCCGGATGCCGCGCTGAGCTTTATGCGCGATATCGTCCCGGCGGCTACCGCGCGTGCCGAACGTGAGGCCAAAGACATTCAGGCGGTGATTGACCAGCAGAAAGGCAATTTCAAGGTTGAAGCCTGGGACTGGCAGTTCTACGCCGAACAGGTACGCAAAGCCAAATACGACCTGGATGAGTCACAGATCAAACCTTACTTTGAGCTGGATAACGTGCTGAACAACGGCGTGTTCTATGCCGCCAACCTGCTGTACGGTATCAGTTTCAAAGAGCGCAAGGACATCCCGGTTTATCAGCCGGACGTACGGGTTTATGAGGTGTTCGATAAAGACGGCAAATCGCTGGCGCTGTTCTATACCGACTTCTT
The DNA here is from genome assembly GCF_027474885.1 of Serratia myotis. Taxonomy (NCBI): domain Bacteria; kingdom Pseudomonadati; phylum Pseudomonadota; class Gammaproteobacteria; order Enterobacterales; family Yersiniaceae; genus Serratia; species Serratia myotis. The sequence goes on from NZ_CP099707.1 coordinate 2,548,531, forward strand.
TAAGCGCGACAACAAGGGCGGTGGCGCCTGGATGAGCAACTTTGTCGAGCAGTCGAAGCTGAAAGGCACCAAGCCGGTGATTTACAACGTCGCCAACTTTACCAAACCGGCACCGGGCCAGCCTGCACTGTTGTCCTACGATGACGTGATCACCATGTTCCACGAGTTTGGTCATGCGCTGCACGGCATGTTCGCCGATCAGGAATATCCGAGCCTGTCCGGCACCAACACCGCGCGTGACTTTGTTGAGTTCCCATCACAGTTCAACGAACACTGGGCCAGCGATCCCAAGGTCTTTGCGCACTACGCCAAGCATTACAAAACCGGTGAAGCCATGCCGCAGGAACTGGTCGACAAAATCAAAAAGGCCGACAAGTTCAACAAAGGCTATGACATGACCGAGCTGCTGTCTGCGGCACTGCTGGACATGCACTGGCATATGTTGAGTGCCGACCAACCGCAGCAGGACGTGGACAAGTTCGAGGCTGAATCGCTGATGAAAGACAAAATCGATCTCAGCTATGTGCCACCGCGCTACCGTTCCAGCTACTTTAAGCATATCTGGGGTAACGGCTATGCGGCCGGTTACTACGCCTATCTGTGGACCGAAATGCTGGCGGATGATGCCTTCCAGTGGTTCAGCGAACATGGCGGCCTGACCGCAGAGAACGGCCAGCGTTTCCGCAATATGATCCTGTCGCGCGGCAACAGTCAGGACCTGGAAAAACTGTATATCGACTGGCGCGGCAAAGCGCCAAGCATTGAACCTATGCTGATTAACCGGGGCTTGAAAGACCAGTAATACGCCACGACGTTAACCAAAATGGCCACTAAGGACGCAAGCTTGCTTGCGTCCTTTTTTCATTCAACGGGGACATGGGCGGTGTGATGGTTTATCATGCGCCGATTATTTTTTGGCCCGTGAGCAATGAAGATAAGAATCCTCCTAACGCGCTGTTTTGCTTTGATTATGCCATTGCTGCTTTCAGCCTGTGGCACGCTGTCGCGCATGCCGACCGACACATCACCGTTGGAAAGCCGGCGTTTGGCGTGCAGTGCTGACCTGCAGGCCGAGGTCGATAGCCTGGCACGGCCGATAGTCGACAGCGGGCAGACGCCGGGATTGGTGGTGGGCGTATTGACGGCAGACGGGCAGGCGCGCACCTATGGTTACGGCGTGACCGATGCGCAGCAGCGCTATCCGGTTAACGGCAACACGCTGTTTGCCGTGGGGTCGGTCAGCAAGGGATTTATTGCCGAAGTCACGGTGGTGTTGGTCAACAAGGGCGTGCTGCATTGGGACGATACGTTGGCAACCTTACTGCCGCCCGGCACCTTGCTCAGCAAGGATGCGGCCAACATTACCCTGCTGCAGTTGGTGACCCATACCTCGGGCCTGCCGCGTCAGATGATGACGCCGGAGATGCTGGGGGCCTTTGTCCGCTATCTGTTTACCGGCGATAATTTTTATGGCTCGCTGGATACGCCAAAAGTCCTCGACGACCTGGCGCAGTTTGAGGCCCCGGCCGTTGAAGCCCCGCGCTATTCCAACTTGGGCTATGCGCTGCTGGATTACATCCTGCAACGGCGCACCGGTAAAACCGTCGATCGTCTGACCACGGAAAACATCCTCCAGCCGTTGGGGCTGACCCACACCAGTTACGATGCACAGCAGTTGCCGGGTTATGCGCAACGGGCCATTGGCCATGCCGGCGATCAGCCCAAGTTTATTCGGCGCGGGCAGCCGGTGCCCGACTGGCAGTTTTCTTCCTATATGATTGGCGCCGCCGGGTTATATACCGACGCCGACGATCTGCTGCGCTATGCGCAGGCACATTTCGTCCCTACCGGTTCGGCGGCACTGGATCAGGCGCTGAAAGACTCGCTGACCGTGCATTTTGCGCGCAGTAAAGAGGCGGCGGCCATCGCCTGGGTGGTTGACGACGTGGGTTCGCAGCAAATTACCTATCAGGTGGGGTTTATCGGCGGCTATTCCAGCTATATCGGCCTGGATCTGCGCCATAAAACGGCGGTGGTGGTGCTGCAAAACAGCTTCAACTGGAGCAATAATATTGGTCATCGTTTGCTGCAACGCATGGGCGAGGCGGCGGACGGGCATTTCACCTGCCACTAAGTCGGGCCCCGCGAACGGAGCCCAACATCCTCAGCGGTTAACCACCTTGGCCGGCAGCGCGACCACCAGCAGGGAACTGATCAACAGGCAACCAGCGAACGCCCAGAGTGCGCCACCGCTTTTACCGGTCAGATCCAGCGCCAGCCCCATCAGCGAGTTACTCACCAACCCGGCGATATTGGCCAACGAGCAGGCCAGTGCGAAGCCGGTTGCCGCCGCCGTCCCCCGCAGGAAGGTGGCAGGCAGGCTGAAGAACACCGGTACCGCCCCGATGATCGCCGCCTGGGCGACAGAGAACAACAGCACCGTGGCGATCACGTTATGGGTGAAGAAGGTACTACCAGCCATCGCCATCGCGCCGACAATAAACGGCACTATGATATGCCAGCGTCGCTCACGCATACGATCAGAACTGGTGCCGATCAACAGCATCCCCAGCAGGGCGGCGACGCTCGGCAGCGCGGTCAGCATACCTATAGTGGTAATGTCGGTCACCCCGGCGGTTTTGATAAAGGTTGGCATCCAGAACCCCATCGCATAGGCGCTAAGCAGGATCGAGAAGTCAATGCCGCCCAGCATCCAGACCTTGAGATTAAAGAAGCCGTCGCGGAAGCTGTGTTTACTGTGACCGGCCTCGGCGTCGTCTTGCGCCAGATCCTCGGCAATCCGCTGTTTCTCTTCGTCGGATAACCATTTGGCCTGGCGGAAATTGTTCGGCAACACCCAGAAAGTCAGTACCCCCAGCAGCACGCTGGGGATGCCCTCCAGCAGGAACAACCATTGCCAGCCGTGCAGCCCGTGGCGCATATCAAAATGCCCCATGATCCAGCCGGAAATCGGGCCACCCAGCACGCTCGACAGCGGCAGGCCAATCATAAACAGCGCAATAATGCGGCCGCGACGGTAGGTTGGGAACCACAGTGTCAGGTAATACAGCACGCCGGGCAGGAAACCGGCCTCCGCCACGCCGAGCAGAAATCGGATGACGTAAAACTGGTTAGGGGTGGTGACGAACATGGTACAGGCGGAAAGCAGGCCCCAGGTGATCATGATGCGGGCAATCCACACCTTGGCACCGACCCGTTGCAGGATCAGGTTGCTCGGTACTTCAAACAGGATATAGCCGACAAAAAACAGCCCGGCTCCCAGACCGAAGGCCGCCTCGCTCAATTGCAGTTGATCGGCCATCTGCAGCTTGGCCAGCCCGACGTTGATGCGGTCGAGATAGGCGGCCAGATAGCACAGACAGAGGAATGGGATCAGCTTCCAGGTGATTTTGCGGTACAGAAGCGATTCTGCGCCCGCTTTCCCGGTTAACGGGGTTTCAACAATGGCCATGATGATGTCTCCAGGTGGTGCATGGTGGCCTCCGGAGGAGGAGCGTTGTGTGTTTGCTTGGAAGCCGCCCTGTATCGGGCGGTCGCCTGAGGCGCTTGCCGCGCCTTCTTTATTTTTCAGCTCTCCGTGCAGGTGAAACTCTGGATTACAGCCGGTTCAGATAATCAATTGCCTCCCGTTTGGCCACGACGTCGCCGTATTTACTGTCAATGTCGAACAGGTTGGCCTCATGCGGACCAGGGTGACGATCGCCCACGCATTCACGTACCACGATGGTGCGAAAGCCGTGCTGTACCGCATCCACAGCGCTGGCGCGGATACACCCGCTGGTGGAACAGCCGACCAGCAGCAAAGTATCGACGCCGAGCGCCACCAGCATGGGGGCCAGCGAGGTACCGAAAAAGGCGCTGGCATACTGCTTGGTCAACACCACTTCCGTGGCTCGCGGGGCCACCTGGGGACAGAACGCCGCCAGCGGATTCCCCTCCACCATGTCCTTCATAACCGGTGCTTTTTTCACCCAGATGCCGCCATCGGCAAAATGCCCTGCATGATAGCGGATATTGGTGTGGATCACCGGAATTCCCACCTGGCGCGCGGTTGTCAGCAGCGCCACGCTTTCTTCGACCGCACTGACCACGCCGGGAGCGAACAACGGCGCGCCTTCGGTGGTGTAACCCTGCATAAAGTCGACCACCAACAGGGCCGGGCGCAGACCGAAGCCGATGCGGTTACCCCAGACGCCGTGGTAGTTATCGGTAAGCGAGTGCTCGGCTGCCATTTTGCCTCCTTAATAAGCACCGGACAGCAGGGCGCCGGCACCGGGAACGATCGGCTCCAGTTCCAGTGCCGTCAGCATGGCGTAGGTGGTGGCGATGGCGGCGGTCAGCACCGGCTTGCCGGTTTGCGCCTCAACGGTAGCGACCGCCGGTAATGACGGCATCTGCACGCAGGCAGACAGCACGATGGCGTCGACACCGCTCAGATCCATTTCGGCAACTATGCCCGGCAGTTTGGCCGGATCATGACGGCCGACCGCCAGATTGTCGGCGATCTCCAGCGCGCGCCACACCTTGACCTCAATGCCTTCGTGCTCGATATAGTCCACCACCATTTGGGTCAGTGGCTTCATGTAGGGGGCAACCAGCGCAATGCGTTTGGCACCCAGCACCTTCAGGCCGTTGACCAACGCACCGGCGCTGCTGATCACCGGGGCAGCGGCGTTGTTGTCCTGGGTAACCTGCGCCAAGCGGGCCTGGGACTCGCGGTGATAGCCCAAACCCATCGACATGATCGCCACCAGGCAGGCATAGCCCAGCACATCAACCTGGGCGTCGGACAGCTCCAGTGCGCAGCGGTCTGATTCGGCGTCCATTGCTGCCAGTTCCGCCTTGCTGACGTGTTTCATGCGCATGCGGCTGGAGTGAAAGGTAAAGCGCTCCGGACGGATCAACTGGCGTGCCGTCAGCATCGCCGGGATCTCGGTTTCCATCGTGGTGTTGGAACTGGGCACGATCTGGCCGATACGGTAATTTTTACTCATGACAAAGGCTCCTTAATTAATCCAGAAAATCGCCCAGGGCGTGGAAGAAACCGTCGAAGTCGTCCCACGGGATCATATGGCCGGCTTTTTCAACCTGCACCAGGGTGATTTCCGGCTGCAACTGGCGGATCTCCGCTGCGTCCTCCGGTTGGATCACACCGCCAAGGCCTGCAATCATCAGCAGCGTCGGCATGCTCAGTGAGGGGTAATCGCGATGACTGTCGACCTGATGAAAATCTTCGTAGGCGCGCTGGATCGCCGGTTCGTAGCAGGTGTGCAGCCATTCGGCCCGCAGTTGGCGCTGTTGTTCACTCCAGCTCGGGCAGTAGGCGCGCATCTGTTCGGCGTCCATTCCCTGCAGCGACTGGCGGATCGAATCTACATACCAGGGCCATTTACCCGGATATTCACGACGGCCGGGGCCGGAAACCGGTGGATCGACCAATACCAACCGGCGCACGCCAGCCGGTTGCAACGCAGCGGCGCGCAGGGCAAAGCGCGCGCCCATCGAATGGCCGAGCAGGGCATAGTTTTCCAGCTTTAATGCGGCGGCGAAGGCGTTGACGTCCTCGGCGCAGGTTTCGGCGTCATAGGCCAGATCCGGCCCGCTGGCGGACAGGCCGCGACCGCGCACGTCCAGCACATAGGTGTCGTAGCGCTCGGCCAGGCGTTCGGCAACGAAGCCCCAGGTGATCGCCGGGCTGGTGATACCGGGGATCAGGATCAGTACCGGCCCCTGGCCACCGTAGCGCAGGTAGTGCTGGCGGATGCCGTTGGCCTGCACGTTGGCGCCATACAGAAAATGGCTCATGCGGCGTTCTCCGACTTCAGCGTCTGTGCGTACAGGTCATAGCCGTAGACCCAGGCCGGATCTTCCTGAGTACGCAGGAATGTGTTGGCATTGGAGACCGCCTGGACGCGGGAGGCGCGCTCTTTGCGGTTGGCCTCATACAGTTGGAAAGCGGTGCGGTAGTCGGTCAAACCGGTCTCCTGCAGGCAGCGCGCCAGCATGGCGGCATCTTCGATCGCCATCGCCGCGCCTTGCGCCATGTGCGGTTTCATCGGGTGGCAGGCGTCGCCCAGCAACACCATGCGGCCTTCGCTCCATAACGGCAGCGGTTTACGGTTTAACAGCGGCCATTTGGTGACCTGTTCGCTGGATTCGATCAGCGCTTGCACAATCGGGTGATAGCCGGCAAAGGTTTCGTACATTTCTTCGCGGCTGCTGTCGATAAAGCTGCCCTGGAAATCCCAGGCCGGGTGGGGCACGCCGCTGACGTAATAGTACTCGTCGCGTTTTTGGGTGGTGTAATAGACCATCAGGTGGCGATCTGCCGACCACCATTTCACGCAGTCTTCAAAACTCAGGTTGTATTTGGCCAGTTTTTCTCCGCGGATCAACGCGCGGTGGGCGACCCAGCCGCTGTAGGTGGGCGCTTCTGCACCCAGCAGGTGTTCGCGAATGCGTGAGTTGATGCCGTCGGCGCCAATTACGATATCGGCGTGGGCCTGGGTGCCATCGGCAAAGTTCAGCACCACTTCGTTGTCACGCTCCTCAATCTTGCTCAGGCACTTGCCAAAATGCACGCTGCCCGGTTGCAGGGCGGCCATCTGCAACGCCTGCAAATCGCCCCGGTGCACCGTCACGTAAGCCGCACCGTACTCTTTGCGGGCAAAGGCCCCCAGCTCAATGCGCGACAGATAGTCACCGCTTTCGGCGTCGCGGCTGAACCAGAAATCCGGGTGTGAAGCCATTTGCTCCAGCGGCTGCTCGATGCCGAGACGGCGGAAAATCTTCAGGACGTTCGGCCCCATATGGATACCGGCCCCCAGGCGTGAAAACACCGGGCTCTGTTCGTACAGGTCGACGGTAAAGCCCGCTTTCTGCAGCAGACCGGCGGCGGCAGCGCCACCCAGACCGGCACCGACCACGGCAATGCGTTGTTGTTTGCTCATCATTTTTCCCCTGACTGTTTGGTTTTTTACCTGTCATCCGCAATGATGCCGGACGATTGATTTATAGTGTATACGCTAAATAACGCAAAGTTGCACAAGTGTTAACTTAGATCTGGCTCACGCTAATTAACCGGCCATTGCTGTTAAACTCATGTTAATCACAGGATGGATAGGGCTTAAAATAGGATTTGCTTATGGGTGGCTCCGCGGCCTTGCTTCCTGTTCGATTTTCGGCTTAGATAATTAAAAGAGTGTGATCACTTTAATTTGTACAAAATAACCTCACCGACGCCAGGCGTGTCGGCCAACCCTTAGCGAGACAGGAGATACACATGGCGGTCAATGATAGTCAGTTGGTTCAACTGTTCGAGCAGGTGCTTACGTTGTCGAAGGTTGATGCTTCGCAAAGCGTGGCGATCCTGAAAAGTCACTATTCCGATGCGCGTACGGTGCGCGCCGCCACCGATGCGGCACTGCGTCTGGGCGCCAAGGTTTACGCGGTCGAACTGCCGTCATTTAACCATCCGCGCGCCATGGGCAATGACATGACGGCTTACTGTGGCGATACGGCGTTGACCGGTAACCACGCAGCACAACGTGCACTGGAGGCGGCCGATCTGATTGTCGACACCATGATGCTGCTGCACTCGCCGGAGCAGGAGCAGATCCTGAAAACCGGCACGCGCATTCTGCTGGCCGTCGAACCCCCGGAGGTGTTGGCACGCATGTTGCCTAATGCAGAGGACAAAGCGCGAGTGTTGGCGGCGGCGGCGGTGCTGGAGAAGGCAAAGCTGATGCAGGTGAAGTCTGCCGCCGGCAGCGATTTCTGTGCGCCGTTGGGGCAATATCCGACGGTGACCGAATACGGCTACGCCGACGAACCGGGGCGCTGGGATCACTGGCCGAGCGGTTTCCTGTTCACCTGGCCGAATGAAGAACAGGCTGAAGGGGTGCTGGTTCTGGAAGTGGGCGATATCCTGCTGCCGTTTAAAAGTTATGCCCGTGAACGCATTACGCTGGAGATCGACAAAGGCTTTGTGACGCGCATTCACGGCGGCTTCGAGGCGGAATACCTGCGGGAATACATGAAGTATTTCAACGATCCGGAAGTGTACGGCATCTCGCATATCGGCTGGGGCTTGCAGCCGCGTGCGCAGTGGACGGCGATGGGGTTGCACGACAAAAACGACGGGATGTGTATGGATGCGCGCGCCTTCTACGGCAATTTCCTGTTCTCCACCGGGCCGAATACCGAAGTCGGCGGCACGCGCAAAACGCCGTGCCATATGGATATCGCGCTGCGCCACTGCGACATCAGCCTGGACGGCACCACGGTGGTGGCCGATGGCGAAGTGGTGGCACCGGCCGCGTCGCGGGTCAGCCAGGGTTAACCTTGCTGCTAAACGCGGGGGTTTGTACTATTCTCGGTGGTTTCCATAGATGGTGAGAGTAACGCAATGACGCCCCCCGAATACCCGGCTGCAGATAACGGCAAGACCGAAAATTATCACTTTACTGAACAAGTCGGGCACCTGCTGCGTAAGGTTTATCAGCGCCACGTGGCGATTTTCCAGCAAAACGTGGGCGATTCGCAACTGACCGCCGTGCAGTTTATTACCCTGTGCGCAGTGCGCGACATGGGCCCAAGTTCGTTGACCGAGCTGGTGCAGGTGACGGCGGTCGATCAGGCCACCATTCGCGGTATTGTCGAGCGTCTCAAGGCGCGTGACCTGATCACCGTGATGCCGGATCCGATCGACCGACGCAAAGTGGTGGTTGGGCTGACCGATACCGGTGCCGCGCTGCTGGCTGAAACAGTGCCGCACGCGGCGACGATCACAGAATTAACTTTCGGTACGCTGAATCCGGCCGAACGTATAGCACTGATGTTCCTGCTCAATAAAATGCTGGAAGACCAGCCGCCCGGCTGATTCGCCACCCGCAACTGCGGTTGTCTGGTGAGTGCGGCGGTGGCGAGGTCACGGCCGACAAAACAACCAGAGCGGAGACGCGATAATGGCGATAGCTGAAGTGCAATTGCCCAGGGAAGGTGCGGTAAAAACACTGACGGAGCATCCGCTGATGCTGTCAGTCAACGGCGAAAATATTCATATCCAAGTCATGGCGGATACCCCTCTGCTATTGGTACTGCGAAACGATCTGGCGCTCAACGGCCCGAAATACGGCTGCGGTCTCGGTGAATGCGGGGCCTGCACCGTGTTGGTAGACGGCATCGCCGCACGCTCTTGTGTGATCCCGGCGCTGGGTATGACCGGCCGTGCGGTGACCACGCTGGAAGGGCTGGGCGATCGTGACCATCTGCACCCGGTGCAACGGGCCTTTATAGAAGAACAGGCCGCGCAGTGCGGCTACTGCCTGAATGGCATGATCATGACCACCAAAGCCCTGTTGGATCGCAATCCGTCGCCCAGCGACCGCGAAATCCGCCAGGCGCTGTCCGGCAACCTGTGCCGCTGCGGCACCCATATCGAAATCCTGCGTGCGGTTCAGCGCGCCATCATTCTTTGCCGCAGTGAGGAAACCTCGCCCCATGACTGACACCCATTCCTCATTACCGAGCCAGGCCGAATTATTGCAGCGTCATGGCACGTTGCTGATTATCGATCAGATCCAGCCGCCGCCGGGTCTGGTGCCGAAAGGTCAGACGCCGAGCCTGAAACCCAAAGAGCCAGGGCTGTTTATCGCCATTTGCGACAGCGGTGAGGTCTACGCCTTCAACGGCCATGTCGATCTTGGCACCGGGGTGCGCACCGCGCTGGGGCAAATCGTCGCCGAAGAACTCTACCTGCGTATGGAGCAGGTGCGCATGGTGTTGGGTGATACCGAGAGCACGCCGAATCAGGGCGCGACCATCGCCAGCGCCACGCTACAGATTTCTGCCGTGCCGCTGCGTAACGCGGCGGCCGAGGCACGGCGCTGGCTGCTGCATCAGGCCGCGCAGCACTTTGGCGTGACGGTTGAACAACTGACGTTGAATGACGGCAGGATTGTCAGCCCACAGGGACAAGCGCTGAGCTACGGCGAACTGGTCACCGGTGTGCATGTTGAACTGTCGATCTCCGGCGATGCACCGCTCAAGCCGCAGGCCGAATATCGCCTGGTTGGTACCAGCACCGCGCGTGTCGATATCCCGGCCAAGGCCACCGGCGAATCTACCTATGTGCACGACATGCGGTTGCCGAACATGCTGCATGGCCGCGTGGTGCGGCCCCCGTATGCCGGTTATGACAGCGGCGAGTTTGTCGGCACCAGCCTGCTGGCGGTGGACGAGCAGTCCATCGCCCATATTCCCGGCATCGTCAAACTGGTGGTGATCGGGGATTTTATCGGCATTGTCGCCGAGCGCGAAGAACAGGCGTTCAAGGCGGCGCAGGCGCTGCAGGTGAGCTGGAAGGACTGGCGGCGGAACCTGCCGCAGATGACCGACGTGGCGCAGGCGCTGCGTGATAACCCGCATTCGACACGGGTGGTGCATGACACCGGCAACGTAGATGCGGCATTGGCTGCTGCCGATCGGCGCTTTACCCGCAGTTACCTGTGGCCGTATCAACTACACGCCTCGATCGGCCCGTCTTGTGCGCTGGCGGACTACCAGCCACAGCAGTTACAGGTTTGGTCAGGCAGCCAGAACCCGCATCTGCTGCGTGCCGATCTCGCCTGGCTGCTGGAATACCCGGAAGAACAGATCGAAATTATCCGCATGGAGGCGGCGGGCTGCTATGGCCGCAACTGTGCCGATGATGTCTGTGCCGATGCGGCGTTACTGTCGCGTGCGGTTGGCCGCCCGGTGCGGGTGCAGTTAACCCGCGAGCAGGAACACCTGTGGGAACCCAAGGGCACCGCACAACTGATGGAAGTGGATGGTGGGTTGGACGCCGCCGGTCATCCGGTGGCCTATGATTTTCGTACCTATTACCCGTCCAACGGCGCCCCCACGCTGGCGTTGTTGCTGACCGGGATGGTTGAACCGGTGCCGGTGGCCTATGAGATGGGGGATCGCACCTCGGTGCCGCCTTACGAATACCCGGAGCTGCGCGTCAGCATTGAGGATATGGCGCCAATCGTTCGTGCCTCCTGGATGCGCGGTGTGTCGGCACTGCCGAATACCTTCGCGCACGAGTCCTATATTGATGAGCTGGCCACCGCGGCCGGTGTGGATCCGCTCGAATACCGACTACGTTATATCAAGGATCAGCGGGCTACCGAACTGATGCTCAGCACCGCCGAACGTGCAGGCTGGACGCCGCATACCGAACCGATGCAAACCCCGGCGGAAGATGGGGTGCTGCGCGGGCGTGGTTTTGCCTATGCGCGCTATATTCACAGCAAATTCCCCGGTTTTGGTGCCGCCTGGGCGGCCTGGGTCGCCGATGTGGCGATCGACAAGGCCAGCGGCGAAGTGGCGGTGACGCGTATTGTGGTCGGACACGATGCCGGCATGATGGTCAACCCGGACGGTGTGCGTCACCAGATCCACGGCAACGTGATCCAGTCGACCAGCCGGGTGTTGAAGGAGCGGGTGACCTTCGAAGAATCGACCATTTCCAGCAAGGAATGGGGGGCTTACCCGATCCTGACTTTCCCTGAGGTACCGGAAGTTGACGTGGTGATGATGCCACGGCCCTACGATCCGCCGCTGGGGGCCGGGGAGTCTGCATCGGTACCCAGCGCGGCGGCCATTGCCAACGCGGTGTTTGACGCCACCGGCATTCGTTTCCGCGAGTTGCCGATCACTTCCGACCGGCTGCGCGAGGCCCTGAACGGCCCGGATAGCGTCCGGCAGGAAGCTGCGCCAGCGGTCAAACCCAGGCGCAGTAAATGGTGGTTTGGCGGCGCGGCCGGTATTTTTGGCGCGGTGTTGGGCGTAGCGGCTACGGCACTGCCGTGGCGTGCCGAAATTGCCCCGGTGGCCACTGCGGGAGCGGGTACCTGGTCGGCCGCCACCCTGGAACGGGGTCGTCAATTGGCCGCCGTCGGGGATTGCGCGGTGTGCCACACCGCCTCGGAAGGGGCAACCAACGCCGGGGGGCTGGCGATGGCAACGCCGTTTGGCACCCTGTACAGCACCAATATCACGCCGGATGTGGAGACCGGTATCGGCAACTGGTCGTTTACCGCTTTTGACCGGGCAATGCGTCAGGGCATCAGCCGTGACGGTCATAATCTGTACCCGGCATTTCCTTATACGTCCTTCAGCAAGATGACCGACGGCGACATGCAGGCGTTGTATGCCTATATGATGTCGCAGCCGGCGGTGGCGCAGAGTAATCCGGCTAATCAGATGCGTTTTCCGTTTAATGTCCGCCCGCTGATGGCCGGTTGGAATGCGCTGTTTCTGCGCCAGGGCGAATTCCAGCCGGATCCTGTGCAAACGGCACAGTGGAACCGGGGGGCTTATCTGGTCAATGGTTTGGGGCACTGTGCGGCTTGCCATTCGCCGCGCAACCTGATGGGCGCGGAAAAGGGCGGCGCCAGCTTCCTGGCCGGGGCGATGGTGGATGGCTGGGAGGCGCCGGCGTTAAACCAACTGGCCACGGCGGACCAACCCTGGAACGAAGAGCAACTGTTCCAGTACCTGAGCAGCGGCCATTCTACCGGGCACGGCGTCGCGACCGGGCCAATGGGCCCGGTGGTCAGCGAACTGGCTACCTTGCCGGAATCTGACGTGCGGGCGATGGCCAACTACCTGATATCTTTGAGCAGTCCGGTTCCATTGAACGTGCAGCCGCAGGTCAAGCTGGCCACCAATCTGCAACCCGCCCTGGGGCAACAGGCCGGTGAACGGCTGTTTCAGGGCGCCTGTCAGGCCTGTCACAGTGCCGCTGCCGGTGGGCCGCAACTGTTTGGCGTCAGCCCGGACCTGGCCAATAACACCAATATTTTCAGTGAGCGACCGGATAACCTGATCAAAGTGATCCTGCAGGGCATTGCCAAACCGGCCACCGCCGATCTGGGCTTTATGCCGGGCTTTAAGGACAGTTTCACCGATCGGCAGGTGGCAGATCTGGTGAACTACCTGCGTCAGCGTTATGCGGGTGATAAGCCAGCCTGGCGTGAGGTCGAAGCGCAGGTAGCCAGACTGCGTGCCAATCCGGGTAGCCATTAACTATTATGGTTAGAAAGCGCTGCTAATGCGGTTGCAGGAAAGCAACGAGCCGCTGTGCCGGTAGCGATAACTGGGCCAACTGACGCACTACGATAGACAGCTGTCGCGTGGCCCAGGCATCGTCCAGCGCGATAATCCTGACTTGCATGCCCGGCCGTTGCCGGGCGATCTCTTCCGGTACCACGGCGATACCGGCACCGCGCGTTACCATCCGACACACCACTTCAAAGCTGCCTGCCCGTGCGCGTAAACGCATCGGGCTACCGTTGCGTACGGCGTGTTGTGTCAAATGTTGCTGCAGTGCGCTGTTGTCACTCAAGCCAATAAAGTCATAGGCCAGCGTTTCGCTAAAACTGACACTGGCGCGGTCAGCTAATGGGTGATCGACCGGTAGCGCCAGCACCAGGCGATCCTGGCGGAACGGGTAGCTTTCCAGTCCGCGCAGGTCGGCATGGTTGGCGACAATGCCGATATCCGCAGTCTGATCGAGGATCGACTGGCTGATTGCCGTGCTGGGCAGTTCTTCCAGCACAATATCCGTCTGTGGGTGAAGCAGCAGATAGTCGGCCAGCAACTCCGGTAGAAAGGTGCTGGCGGCGACGGTATTGGCGAGGATACGTAAATGACAGGCGCTGCCCGGGGAAAACTCGGCCATATCGCCCCGTAGCAGTTCACTTTGCTGTAACAGCAGACGGGCATGGCCCAGCAGGCGTTCACCGGCCAGGGTAGTTTGTACCCCCCGTGCGCCCCGAGCCAAAAGTTGAACACCGGCCTGTTGCTCCAACCCACGAATGCGCGCACTGGCTGATGCCAGCGACAGGCAGGCGCGATCGGCCCCCGCGGTGATGCTGCCGGCTTCCGCCACGGCGACAAACAACCGCAGGTCGGTAAAATCGAAATGCATCGGCTTCTCCTACGTGTTTGCCACAGGCTGGCTCAGTGATTGCCGCATTGTGCGGCAGGCAAGGGCTGCAGACAATCCATCCACTAAGGGATAATGATGGAAGGATAGACCTATGTCGTTGACGCTACCCGAAATTTTAGCCTTGCTCGGCATCTTTATGCTGGCGGGCACGGTAAAAGGGGTGATTGGACTGGGGCTGCCGACGGTGTCTATGGGGTTGCTCAGCCTGCTGATGCCCCCGGGGCAGGCAGCGGCGCTGCTGTTGGTGCCGTCGCTGGTGACTAATTTCTGGCAGTTGTTCACCGGGCCGGACGTCCGCGCACTTTGCCGCAGGTTGTGGCCAATGATGGCCTGTGTCGCATTGGGGACATTGCTGACCACGGGCACTCTGACCGCTGGTAATAACCCGCTGGCACCGCTGGCGTTGGGAGTCTGTCTGGTGGTCTACGCGCTGTTGGGCTTTAGCCATTTTCAGTGGCAAATATCACCAGCGGTTGAACGCGGGTTGGGGCCTCTGTGTGGTGTGCTGACCGGGTTGATTACCGGTGCTACCGGGGTATTTGTGATCCCGGCAGTACCTTATTTAAATGCATTGGGATTGGCACGTGACGATCTGGTGCAGGCATTGGGACTGTCATTCACCGTTTCGACATTGGCACTCGCCGCCGGGCTGGCGTGGCAGCATGCATTGCCGGGGGCGTTGCTGGGCACGTCTTCATTGGCATTGGTTCCTGCACTGGTGGGGATGTGGTTGGGTGGCGTGCTGCGTAGACACTGTCGCCCGGCAGTATTTCGCCGCTGTTTCTTTATCGGATTATTGGCTCTGGGGATTGAAATATTGTGGCAGGGAGTTAATTGACTTCGAGTAAATGGTTTTAATTTAGTTGGAGACTTGCTAGTATATATTGGTGGTGCAGTTAACTGCTTCGTGTAATTTATTGTTTTTAGTCGCGGTGATTATATTGGCGTAAATGGCTTTATATATTGACATGGCGGTGGCGCATGTTTATATCTATGTCTGCTGTATGCGGATCTATGATAGAGTTTAAATATGAACATTATAAACAAATAAGGGAGTATTATGAAGGCGTTAACGAGAACCGAAATTATGATGATTGGCGGTGGTGGTGAAAGCAGCGTCGATACCCGGACCAGAGTAAATCACTATGGCCGCGGGATATCCGCTAACTACGGGAGGCAGACTTACAACCCAGCAGTTGCTTCAACCCCTATAATTAGCTCAGAGTGCGCACGTGCACTGGGTTTTGCTGTATTTGGAGGAGTGGTGGGAGGCCTCATTGCTCGAGGCACTAGAGCTGTTATTGGCACTACGGTAACTTCATCAATTGGTGCGCTGAATTCTTGTTTTGGTAGTGGGAACGGTTCGCAAAATGCGTCAAGAAGCAACTCTGGTACTTATAATGGCGGCACCTGCAATTGGTAATAAATACGTATATCACCTTAGTATAATGCGGCTATGCCAGATATTGGCATGGTTGCATGTTAATGTTGAAGTGGTGTCTTTTATGAAGACGTTTTGGTCGGCTTTTATTATTAGCATTATTAGCGTTACGCTATCCCATAATTTGTTTTTTATTGTGGGTCTTAGCCAGTATAGCGGTCTGTTCAGGATCAATATCCCTTGTGAGGTTGCCAAGTGGATGATTTATTTCTTTGTGCTGTTAGGGACAATGACCTTGATGAAAATAATATATATCTCGGCGCGAAGATTTGTCCATAAATGGAAGCGTCGCGGTCAGTAAGCTGATTATCGACCTATAATGCCGATAAAGGTGTAACCCCCAATGACAGGACGTCCCCCCCAGCTTTACCGCGAGGGTTATTTTGCCGCTCAGGCCACCAGGGCCGAGGGTGAAGTGATTATCCCCGCCAACCTCAGTTTAACCGCCTATGCCTGGGTCAGCATTCTGCTGGTGCTAGCCATCATGCTATTTCTGATACTGGGTGAATATACCCGCAAAGCGCGGCTGGAGGGGGTGGTGATGCCGTCCAGCGGATTGATCAAGGTGGTGGCGCGCAGCGCCGGGCAGGTCACCGAACGGCTGGTAGCGGAGGGGGCGGCGGTCAAGGCCGGGCAGGCGCTGTATCGGCTCAGCGGCGAATATTTCAATGGGCAGGGTATCGGTACTCTGGCCTCGGTTTCTGATTCATTAAATCGCCAATATCGCATGCTGGAACATCAGCGTGCTCAAGAGCTGGCGACCCGTGTCCTGCAACAAACCGGCGTGCGCCAGCGCATCGCGCAGCTCAATCAGGAGTTGGCCAGCACAGAGGCGGCAATGGTGCTGGTTCAGCAGCAGGCGCAACTGGCCCAGTCGCTGATGGGGCGTTACCGCAAGCTGATCGCCAAAGGCTATGTCTCAGAGCTTGAATTCCAGCAGCAGCAAATGGCGCTGGCGAAGGCGCAGGAAAAGGTTGAGCTGCAGCGACAGGCGCAGGTACGGCTACAACGCGAGCTGGCCGCGGCGGCGTCAGAGCTGCGGACCCTGGAACAGCAGCAGCAGGCACGTGACGCCGAACTTGAACGCCAGTTGCTGGGCATTAAACAGCAACAAATCGAACTGGGTGGCCAGCGCGATCATACGCTGACTGCGCCGGTGGATGGCCATATCGCCGTGGTGTTGGCCCGGGCCGGGCAGACGGTAAAACAAAGCGATCCCTTACTGATGATGGTTGCCGACGATGCACAATTGCAGGTCGAACTCTTTGCCCCGAGTAAAGCGGTCGGGTTTATCAAACCCCAACAACGGGTGGGGCTGCGCTTTGCCTCATTCCCCTATGAAAAGTTTGGCGTGCAATATGGTGCCACCCAGGCGATTACCGACACCAGCCTCAGCGCCAGCGAAGCAATGCTGCAAAACCCGATGGTGTGGAAGGAAAACGAAGGGCATTACCGCGTCATCGTAGCCTTGGATAAACCCACCATTACGGCTTATGGCCGGCAGGAGCCCTTGCGCGTCGGCATGACCGTTTCCGCAGATGTAGAACTGGACAGTCGTCGCCTGTACGAGTGGCTGCTGGAGCCATTATGGAGCCTGCAAGGGAGGATCTGAACATGGACGTTACCGAAGTGATTAACTGGGGATGGCGCAAGCGCCTGCCGTTGATCCGCCAGACAGAATCGGCGGAGTGTGGCGTGGCCTGTCTGGCGATGATCGCCGGTTGGCATGGGCATCGGGTTGATCTGCCCACGCTGCGCGCGCAATTTAACGTTTCGCAGCTTGGTATGACATTTTCGCAATTGATGAGCTGCGCCGAACACTTGCACTTAAGCGGACGCGCGGTGCAGTTGGAGCTTGAAGAATTGCACCAGTTGGCACTGCCCTGCATTTTGTACTGGGACATGAATCACTTTACGGTGCTCAAGCGGGTACGGGGGCAAACGCTGGAACTGCACGATCCGGCGCGCGGCCAGGTAAAAATGAGCCTGCGGGAGGCGGACCGTCATTTTACCGGCGTCGCGATGGAGCTGACGCCCACTCACCAGTTTGCAGCCAAAGACCAACGTAAAAAGATCCGCCTGATGGATCTGATTGGCAAAACCCAGGGGCTGAAGGCCGCGCTGGGCAGGATCTTTTGTTTTGCCCTGGCGCTCGAAGTGTTTGCGCTGATCGGCCCGTTGATCAACCAACTGGTGATTGATGAGGTTTTGGTGGCGCTGGACGCCAGCCTGCTGACGCTGATCGTCATTGCCATGTTGCTGATGGCCGCGACCCAGACGCTACTGGAACTGGCCCGCCAGTGGGCGACCCTCACCATGGCGGTCAATTTCAACATGCAGTGGACGGCGAACGTGTTTCACCATTTGCTGCGGCTGCCGATTGGCTGGTTTGAGGCGCGCAACATGGGGGATATCAGCGCCAAATTCGATGCGGTCGACACCATTCAGGACACCCTGACCACCACGTTGCTTGAAGCCTTTCTGGATGTGTTGCTGGTGGTGGGTACCCTCACCATGATGTTTTTCTACAGTGCCAAATTAACCCTGGTGGCCTTGGTGGCCGCCCTGGTTTATGGCCTGCTGCGGCTGTTTTGGTTCAGTACGCTGCGTAAAGCGGCAGAAGACAGCTGGGTCGCCGGCACCCAGGAATCCAGCCACTTTCTGGAAAGCCTGCGCGGGGTGTTGAGCCTGCGGGTCAACGGAGCGCTGACGCCGCGGGAATCGGTCTGGCGTAACCTTAACGTCGCCCGTCGCAATGCTCAGCTGCGTGAAAGCAAACTGATGATGGTTTACGGCATTATGCAGACGGTGATCGGCAGCGTGGTGGGGGCAGCGGTGCTGTGGCTGGGAGCCAGCGCGGTACTGGCCGGTCAGTTTTCGGTGGGCATGCTGGTGGCCTATATGTCTTTTCAGGGCCGCTTCTCGTCCAGCATCAACGGGTTGATCGACAAGCTGGTCGCTTACCGAATGCTGGATGTCTATAACGAAAGGTTGGCGGATATCGTGCTGGCAACGCGTGAAGATGCGGCGTCGCAGGCGGCGGGCGGTGCGGGTGTGCCATCAGCCGCCTGCGTCTGGCCGAGCGATCGGCCGGCGTTGAGTCTGGATCAGGTCAGTTTTAACTATGCCGGCACCGAGCGGGAGATCCTGTCGCAAGTCTCGTTGCAGATTATGCCCGGCGAGGTGGTGGCGCTGGTTGGTGCCTCCGGCAGCGGCAAGACCACGCTGGCCAAGCTGGTGCTGGGGTTATATCCACCGACCGCCGGGGTGATATGTACACTGGGCATTGAGCACCGGCAGGCGGAGTATCCACAGGTTCGTCAGCATATCGGCGTGGTGTTGCAGGAGGATCAACTGTTTCGCGGCTCTATCGCGGATAACCTGACATTTTTCTCTTCGCGGGTGGATAAGCAAAAGCTCAGCGAGTGCGCCCGTTTGGCGCAGCTGGAGCAGGACATCGATAAGTTGCCGATGGGCTATCAGACGTTAATCGGGGAAATGGGCGGCACCCTGTCCGCCGGACAGAAACAGCGTTTGCTGTTGGCGCGGGCATTGTACAAACAGCCACGACTGCTGATCCTGGATGAAGCCACCAGTCATTTGGACATCAATAATGAAATGCTGATCGGCCGGACCTTGCGTCAGCTTGGCCTGCCCATTCTACTGATCGCCCACCGGCCGGAAACGATCGCCACGGCGGACCGGGTGATCGAACTGGCGGCGGGACGCATACGTAGTCTTAAAACCTGAGGTCGCCCCGTATCGAGTCGCGAGGGGAAGCGACTCAGGCCAGCGGCCCGCCCATAATGGTTTCTTTCATGCCGGAGAGAATACGCTCGCCGGTTTCGGTTTTTAGCTCCTCATACCAGCTACGGGTGATCTCCATCTCTTTGCCATGGGTCACGTCGCAGCGCTTGCGCGCCTTCAGTACCAAATCCTTCACCCGATAGCTGCGTTTTTCCTGATAGCGCAGCAGCGCGTCTTCAATGCCCAGCGAGTTGGTTTGCAAGGCAATCGCCAGTACCACTGCGTCCTCCATGGCCGCGCAGCCGCCCTGGCCGATATCCGGTGTGGTGCTGTGCCCGGCGTCACCCAGCAAGGCCACGCGCCCACGCACCAGTTGTTCGAAGGGTTCGATATCGTGGATCTCAATGCGGTTGATGGTGTCGGGATCGAGTGCGGCAATCAGCTTCTGTACCGGCTCGGCCCAACCGGCAAAGTAACGCTGCAAATCGGCACGTGCGGTGCTGCGGTCTTCCGGTAATCCGGTAGGCAGCGGCACATCGAAAAAATAGTAGAAGCGGTTGTCAGAAACCGGCATCAAAGACACGCGTTTCCCCTCACCGACAAAGGTGGTCCACTGGTCGGCCGGGGCGATGGATTCATCAATGGTCACCAGCCCGTTCCAGTTAACGTAACCGGCGTAGCGACGATCCACCCCGTGGCCCAGTACATAAGGACGAATGACGGAATGGGTGCCGTCGGCGGCGATCAGAAAATCGCCGCTGGCCTGGCTGCCGTCTTCAAACCAGGCGGTGACACCCTGCGGAGTTTCTTCAATGCCGCTGACGCGTTTGCCGAAGTGCACCTGGTCGCTGCCGTAAGTGTCCAGCAACATCGCCTGCAGTTCGGCGCGGGCTACCGGGTAAGGGCGTTCACCGACGCTGGCGATCAGTGGATCCAGGCTAAAGCGTGTCAGGGTCTGGCCGTGCAGGTATTCCTGATAAGCCATGTAATGCATTGGGCCACCCAGTGCGCGCAGGGCGTCCTTCATCCCCAGGTAGTTAAGACATTTGACACCGTTGGGCCAGATGGAAATCGCAGCTCCAACCGGTTTGATCTGTTTTACCGCTTCAAAAACCTCGGTGTCGATACCGCAACGCTTCAATGCGATGGCGGTACACAGACCGCCGATGCCGCCGCCAATGACGATTGCTTTCATCTTCTTCTCCTTCATAGCCATGATCGGGAGAAGCAATTTCCATACCAGCCTGCAAATCAGGCGCTGGCGCGACATCGGACCGTCGCCTGATGCAATTTGGTGCAATCCATGGGCTGTGGCGGGGCAAATTCAGGCGCGATCCCGGTTTGCCAACTGAATCGCCAGGTTCTCAATGCGCTCGGCCATCTGTTTGGTCAGGGTGGTTAACTCGGTGTTCTGTTTCAACAGCGCCAGTAATTGTTCAGATTGCTGCGCGGCAAGAGTTTGTCGTTGCGCCATCGCCTCATCCAAATCCTCGCGGTGTTGAGCATCGGTCAGCGCATGCGCCTGGTCGCGTTCGGCCTGCCGAGTTTGTGCCAGCAGGATCAGCGGGGCGGCATAGGCCGCCTGTAAGCTGAATGCCAGGTTCAACAGAATAAAAGGATAGGGGTCAAACTTGGCGAAGCCCGCCAGATTGAGGTAGATCCAGACGGCCACCACCACCGTTTGGCCAACCAAAAACGTCGGTGTACCGAAAAAACGGGCGAAGGCTTCCGCTTTCAATGCAAACCATTGGTCACCAAAGGTATGGGTCAGACTTTTCAGAGGGCGATAAAAACGGAATTTTTTATTG
This sequence comes from Serratia myotis, assembly GCF_027474885.1. NCBI lineage: Bacteria > Pseudomonadati > Pseudomonadota > Gammaproteobacteria > Enterobacterales > Yersiniaceae > Serratia > Serratia myotis. Next base: position 2,569,550 of record NZ_CP099707.1, read on the forward strand.
GTCTGCAACATGGTGTTCACGCTCGTGAGGATTAATGAGTAAATACCTAATTTATAGCATGAGGGCAGAAATCCCCGCTCAGTGCACAGCACAAATCCGCAACAGAAAACCCAGCCTAAATGTTAAACAGACAAATTAATGGACTACGCTAACTATTAGCTCGCCGTGCTGGTGCATGCAGACGGCGCGCATAAAAAGAATGATTTCGCCGCATTGATCAAGGTTGATCGGCATTTTGGAGCGATGAGCAATGAAACTACCCGAAGTCCCGCTTACCCGGCGGCGGTTTATCGTCGGCACTGGCGCGTTGGTGATCGGCGCCTATCTGCCGTCTACCGGTGCGCTGGCCCGAACCAGCCCCGCCACGGCAGCAGAAAACACCACTTTTGAAGCCAATGCCTTTGTGCAGATTGGCGAAGACGGCATTGTTACCGTTATCAGCAAACACACCGAGGTGGGTCAGGGCGTGTATACCGGCATGGCGACGCTGGTCGCCGAAGAGCTGGACGCCGATTGGGCCCAGGTGCGGGTGGTTGCCGCACCGGTCGATAGCAACGTCTACAAAAATATGTCATTCGGTCTTCAGGGCACCGGCGGCTCCAGTTCGGTGGCCAATGCCTATGAGCAAATGCGCCGCATGGGCGCGATGGCCCGTGCAATGCTGGTTCAGGCCGCCGCTCAAAGCTGGAAAACCTCGGCAGAGGAAATCACCGTGCAGGCGGGGAAAATCCGCCACGCTGCCAGTGGTCGTGAAGCGGGCTTCGGTGAGTTTGCCGCGCTGGCCACCCAGTTGCCGCCGCCCGATCCCGCCACGCTGACCCTGAAAGATCCTTCCCATTTTACCCTGATCGGCAAGGCCAGCGGTTTGCACCGGGTGGATTCACTGGCGAAGACCAACGGCTCGGCGCAATTTACCCAGGACATTCATGAGCCGGACATGCTGACCGTGACCATTAAAAAGCCGCCGCGGTTTGGCGGCAAGGTGGCCTCGTTTGACGCCAGCCATGCGCTGACGGTGCCGGGCGTGGTGGCGGTGAAGCAGACCGACACCGGTGTGGCGGTCTACGCCAAAAATACCTGGGCGGCGATCCAGGGCCGTGAAAAGCTGCAGGTGGAGTGGGACGACTCGCAGGCCGAACGACGCAATACCGAGCAGATTTACGCCGAGTTTCGCCAGGTGGCGCAAAAGCCCGGTGCGGTGGCCAAAAGCCACGGCCAGCCGGAGCAGGTTTTTGATAAAGCCGACAAAGTGATTGAAGCGGAATACACCTTTCCCTATCTCGCCCATGCACCAATGGAGCCGCTGGACGGCTATTTGTTCTGGGACGGCGAAAGCGTCAAGGCGCGCTATGGTTGCCAAATCCAAACCCTCGACCAAATACAACTGTGCAATCTGTTTAAATTGCCGCCGGACAAGGTAGAAATTGAAACTATTCTGGCGGGCGGCAGTTTTGGTCGCCGCATCGATCTGGGTAACCCGCAGTTGGGGCCGGATCTGGCTGCCGATATGGCGGGGGCAGCCAAGGCGATTGGCCCCGGTCACGGGGTGAAGGTGGTATGGACCCGTGAGGACGATATCCGCAACGGTTGGTATCGCCCGATGATCCTGCATCGGCTGCGCGGGGCGATCCGTGACGGCAAGGTGGTGGGCTGGAGTGACACTATCGTCGGCCACTCCTGGACGCTCAATAGTGCGATGACGGCACTGGTGGTAAACGGCGTCGATCAGATGATGATCGAAGGTGCCAGCGAGGTGCCTTATACCTTTGAGAGCTTCCTTTGTGACGCCCATATCGTGCCGGGCAAGGTACCTACCACCTCACTGAGATCGGTGGCCAGTACCCATACCGGCCACGCGGTGGAAAGCTTTATCGATCAACTGCTGCAGGAGACCGGGCAGGATCCGGTGGAGGGACGGCTGGCGCTGATGGGGGATGCACCGCGTGAGGCCGGCGTATTGCGGGCGGTGGCGAAAGCCGCTAGCTGGCAGGGTGCGAAGGTGGTGGATGGCCGCGCGCGCGGCGTTGGCGTCGCCAAGGCGTTTAATACCCGGGTGGCGCAGATTGCCGAGGTGTCGATCGGCGAAGGGGGCATTCCGCGAGTGCACAAGGTGTGGTGCGCCGTGGACTGTGGCGTGGCGGTCAATCCGGATGTGATCCGCGCGCAGATTGAGGGCGGTATTGGCTACGGTCTGAGCATCGCACTGTACGGCAACATTACGTTAAAAGACGGCGTGGTTGAGCAGTCCAACTTCAATAATTACCGTCCGTTGCGTATCGACGAAATGCCGGAAATAGAGGTGATTATCGTGCCTTCAAGCGAAGCCCCGACCGGCGTGGGTGAACTGGGTGTGCCCACCATCGCCCCGGCGGTCGGTAATGCTCTGGCGCTGCTCGGGCGCCCCCGCAGCTCACTGAGCCTGCCTTTACACCGTCCCAACAGTGACGCCAGCGTCTGAAAAGGAAAACAGCATGATAACTTTAACCGTAAATGAACAACCGCTGACGTTTGATGGCGACCCTCATATGCCGCTGCTGTGGTTCCTGCGCGATGAAGCCGGGCTGACCGGCACCAAATTTGGCTGCGGCATCGCCATGTGTGGCGCTTGCACCGTCCATCTGGACGGCGTGCCGGTGCGTTCTTGCATGACGCCGGTCTCCGCCGTCGAGGGCAAGAAAATCACCACCATTGAAGCGATCGGCGAAACGCCGACCGGCAAAGCGGTGCAGGCGGCCTGGGTCAATCTGGATGTGGTGCAATGTGGCTACTGCCAGTCCGGCCAGATCATGAGTGCCAGCGCACTGCTGGCCCAGAGCAAGAACCCGAGCGATGCAGATATTGACGCGGCGATGAGTGGCAACGTTTGCCGCTGCGCCACTTACGTGCGCATTCGCGCCGCCATCCACCAGGCCGCCAAGGCGTTGGATTAAGGGAGAGACTCATGAGCAACGCCCTGAGATGGCTGTTATGGCTGATTGTCGCAGTAGTGGTGATAGCGGGCGGTTACGCGCTCTACACCCTGTTGCGCCCGGTCGGTCCGGAGCCTGCAGCGCCTATCGCCGGTGCGCCGGCAGGCATTAGCGATAAACTGGCGCGCGGTGAGTATCTGGCACGTGCCGCCGACTGTGTGGCCTGCCACACCGCACCGGGGGGGAAACCTTTTGCCGGTGGTTTTGCCTTTAAACTGCCGTTCGGGACCATTTACGGCACCAACATTACTGCGGATCCGGAAACCGGCATCGGCGGCTGGAGTGACGATCAGTTTGTCCGTGCGGTGCGTGAGGGCGTCGGCCCACAGGGCAATCTGTACCCGGCGATGCCTTATACCTCCTACACCGCGCTGAGCCGTGATGATGTGCTGGCGATCAAGGCTTATCTGTTCAGCCTGCCGCCGATAAAGCAGGCCAATCCGGAAAACGGGCTGTCGTTCCCGTTCAACCAGCGTTGGGGCATGAAGTTCTGGAATTTGGCGTTCTTCAATGAAAAACGCTTCGAGCCGAACCTCAATCAGGATGAGCAATGGAACCGGGGAGCCTACCTGGCGACCGCCCTGGGGCACTGTAGCGAATGCCACACGCCGCGTAATCTGGGCTTTGGCATCAATCAGAGCAAAAACCTCAGCGGTGAAGTGATCCAGGGGTGGTTTGCCGCCAATATTACCCCCGACAAGCAGACCGGTATTGGTGCCTGGAGCGAACAGCAACTGTCAGAATACCTGGCAACCGGCCATGCGCCAGGGCGCAGCAGCGCTTCCGGGCCGATGGCAGAAGCGGTGGAAAACAGCCTGCAATACCTGACGCCGGAGGATAACCAGGCGTTGGTGAAATACCTGCGTAATATCGAACCGATCGCCACCGACAGTGCCAGCGAGGTGAATCTGCAGCCGAAAGGGGCAACGTCCTCCAGTGCGATATTGCCGGGTGGGCAGGAAGATTCGCTGGGGCGTCGGCTGTTTGCCGGCGATTGCAGCGGTTGTCATCAGTGGAATGGTACCGGCCGCCAGAGTAAGTATGCCTCTCTGGTCGGCAGCACTGCCGTTAACGATCCACAAGGGCGCAGCGTGGTGCAGGCGATCCTCAAAGGAACGCGTATCAGCATCGGTGAGCAGCACGAGTTGATGCCGGACTTTGGCGCTCAATACTCGGATGAGGAAGTGGCTGCGGTGGCTAACTACGTGGTGGGTCAGTTTGGTGAAAAACAAGGCAAAGTGACCGCTAAACAGGTCGCGGAGCAGCGTAAGCAGTAATCATCGGCGAGGGGGAAACCCCTCGCCATACCCATCAACTTCTGCGGCGAGACATCACCAGTTTATCCTTGGGGCGATCCTGCCAGTCGGCAATCTGGTTATTGAAGTTATCCGCCAACAGATAGACCGGGGTTTTTGCCAGCCAGTCCGACAGCGAAATATCCTGGTAAATACCGTTATCCAGTACGATCAATACCTTCAGATCTTCATCACCCATATTCTCAATGTAATGACCAAACCCCTGTGGTACATAGCCAACATCGGTCGGTGCATATTCTTCGGTCTGTGCATGGCCGTGTGAACTGAATACCGTCATGCGACCTTTTCCGGAAATATAATACTGCCATTCATTGGCGTTGGGGTGCCAGTGCAGCTCTCGGATTGCACCGGGCTTGACGATTTCAATAATCCCGGTGATGGTGGTGGAAATAGGAAACTCCTTCGATGAAACCAGGTGCACACTGCCGGCATCATTTTCAAAAAAAGGTTTCTTTTTCATTAATTCATAACGGTGAGTCAGAGGGGCATTATTCAAGCCGCCGTCGTTGCTAGGCAGGGGAAGCGCCGGTGGAACGGCACCGCCGACAATATAGGCTTCACCCTGTTTGGCTTTGGAAAACACCGCTGCCGGCATATTGACGCTTTTTTCCAACACCTCTTTGGGCATGTGTGCCACCCAGTCGGTAATGCTGAAAGTACCGAACTCGGAAAAGTGGCCGTTATCAAAAGTCAGGATGAAATGTGCGCCGTCTGCCAGCGCCTGAATCGAGTGTCCGTAACCTTTGGGGAAGTACCAGACGTCGCCTGGGCCGAAGTCCGCCACTTCACACTTGCCTTCCGGGTCAATGATGGTGATGCGGGCATGGCCTTCCAGCATAAACGCCCATTCAGCCGCAATGGCGTGCCAGTGCAACTCACGCACACCGCCCGGTTCCAGCGTCATATCTACCCCGGCAACGCCCTCGGAAATGGGGAATTGTTCGACGGTGGCCTCTCTGGCCCAACCGTTGGGCAGGCTGCGTTTTTTACTGTGAGAAAAGATATATTTATATACGCCTTGTGCATCGGCGGCGGGTTGGAAAGAACTGGGCGGAACAATATTACGGTGATCGTCGGCACTGGCAGACTTAATCATACCCCCCATAACGCTGGCTGCCGCCGCACTCACTGCGGAGGCTTTTAATATATCACGACGCGATATCATATAACTTTCTCCAAAATATAGAGTGCCTGCTGAAACAACAGCAGGATTTATCTGTTTATTTTATTGTTTGCAGGTGTCTATTGCCGAGGTGGAAATGTTCGGCGACGGTTAAATCATAGTGGGTAAATTTACCTTCGCAGTTAATAATGTATTTGTTTGTGTTACTAATTGAGTGTGGTTGTGATTATTAAATTACTTTTTAAATAATAATGCATCGGTATCAATTAAATCCTGTTTTTAATTAAATAAAGCATAAACGAAATTAATTCACTGGCGGAGTTGTTTTATGGTCAGTGCTATTTTAATCGGTTAATTAAACGCGGATGCGCCAAAGCGGGGCGAGGTCGGTAACATTGCAGTGCATTTTCGGGAAAAGGTGATGCTACTCACAAAGCTTAACGAAGACCCTTGCTGAAAAAACACAATTATGGCGATACTTTCGCCGCGATCTTAGCGATCGCCAGACATTTTTATTACGGCGTGTTACTGCTCAGGCAGGCAAGACCAAAATAGGAATGCACCTCTCCATGCGATGAGGTGCATTTTGATTTTGGTCTTTTTTTTGCATTTTTTACCGGGGAAATTCGATGGATTACAAACAGCTGGGCCTGGAAATACTGGCAAGGGTTGGGGGCAAGGCCAACGTCAGCAAGCTGACGCACTGCGCCACTCGCTTGCGCATGGAGTTTAATGATGACAGCAAGGTAGAGGCGAAAGCCATCGAGGCTTTGCCGGGGGTGATCAGCGTGGTGGAGCGCGGCGGCCAGTTCCAGATCGTGGTCGGTAACAACGTGCAGCAAACCTTCCGCGCGCTGCAAAAAGAAATTGGCGATCTCAGCGACCGGCAGAGCGAAAAGAAATCCCAGGCCCGCGGCGGGGTGATTTCGCAGATTATCAGTGTGATTTCTACCACTTTCACGCCGGTGATCCCGGCGATCACCGGCGCGGGGATGATTAAGGCGCTGCTGGCGATCCTCAAGCTGACCGGGACGATAGATGCCGCCAGCCCAACCTATCATCTGCTGGACACCATTGCTGACGCAGCCTTCTTTTTCCTGCCGGTACTGCTGGCGTACGGCGCGGCGATCAAGTTCGAGTGTAATCCGATACTGGCCATGACCATTGCGGGGGTGTTGTTGCACCCCAATCTGGCGCAGATGCTGGCAGCTGGCACGCCGATTGATTTCATTGGTATCCCGGTACGAATGGCGGATTATGCCGGTTCGGTGCTACCGATTATTTTCACCGTCTGGCTGATGTCCTATATCGAGCGCTTTGCCGAGAAAATTTCGCCGACGATGATCAAATTCTTCACCAAGCCGATGATTATCCTGTTGGTTACCGCGCCGCTGGCATTGGTGGTGGTGGGCCCCTTCGGTATTTTCCTTAACGATCTGGTTGCCGCCGGTGCGACTATTGTCGACGGCAAAGCCAGTTGGCTGATCCCGATGCTGATGGGCGGGTTACAACCCTTCCTGGTGATCACCGGCACCGCCTGGGCAATGACGCCGATTGCGACCGGTCAATTGAGCAAGAACGGTTTCGAAATGATTAACGGACCGGGCATGTTGGCCTCCAACATTGCGCAGGGTGCCGCAACCCTGTGTGTGGCCTTCCGTACCAAAAACAAAAATCTGCGCCAGTTGGCATCCTCCGCCGGTTTTACCGCGCTGTTGGGTATTACCGAGCCTTCGCTGTACGGCGTGACGCTCAAGCTGCGCAGACCGCTGATTGCGGCGATGATCGGTGGCGGCTGTGCCGGTATCTATGCCGGATTGAGCGGGTTGGTGCGCTACGCCTTTGTCTCTCCGGGGTTGGCGGCGCTGCCGGCATTTATCGGTGAAAACCCGATGAATATCGTCCACGCGCTGGTCACCTGCGCCATCGCCATCGTGGTGACTTTTGCGCTGACCTGGATCCTGGGCTTTGAAGATCCGGTCGAAGAGCAGGATACGGCGGTGACGGATCCTGTCAGCGACGGTGATCAGCAAATTTTCAGTCCGCTGTCCGGTCAACTGGTGGCCCTGGACCAGGTTAACGACGATGTCTTTTCCCAGGGGCTATTGGGCCAGGGCGTGGCGATCCTGCCACAGGAAGGGCTGCTGCGTGCGCCACTGAACGGTGAGGTGGTGACCTTCCTGCCGTCGAAGCATGCGGTGGGTATCAAGGGTGACAACGGCGTCGAACTGTTGGTGCATATCGGCATCGATACCGTCAATCTGGCAGGGCAGCATTTTAGCTCCAACCTGCAAGTGGGTGACCGGGTCAAGGTGGGTGACGAACTGGTGCGTTTTGACCTGGCGGCAATCGCCGGGCTGGGTTACGACCTCACCACGCCGGTTCTGGTGGTCAACAGTGAAGCCTTCCCGCAGTTGAGCTGCCGTCAGCCGGGCAGTCTGGGCTTCGGTGAGCCGATCATCAGCCTCAATAATACGCAGCCGGAGCAGGCATGATTTATCAACGACTGAACGATTTCCCCGCAGATTTCCTGTGGGGGGCTTCCACCTCCGCCTATCAGGTGGAGGGGGCCTGGGATGAGGACGGCAAAAGCCCGTCGATTGTGGATATGCTCGATCACCCGCAGGAAACCGCGGATTTTAAGGTTGCCAGCGATCACTATCACCGTTTTCGTGAGGACGTGAAGCTGTTTGCGGAGTTGGGGCTGAAGGCCTACCGTTTTTCGATTGCCTGGACGCGGGTGCTGCCCAGTGGCACCGGCGAGGTGAATGCCGCCGGGCTGGATTTCTACCGCCAGTTGATTGATGAACTGCTGGGCCATGGCATTGAGCCAGTGGTAACGCTGTACCATTTCGATCTGCCTTACGTGCTTGAACAGCAGGGCGGCTGGTCTGATCGCGCCACTATTGACGCCTTTGTCGAGTATGCCGGGGTGCTGTTCGACGCCTTTGGCGATCGGGTGAAGTACTGGCTGACCATCAACGAGCAGAACACCATGATCCTGCACCCGGGAGCCATTGGTACGCCAAAGAGCGGCGAACTGCCGTCCAAACGGGTGCTGTATCAGCAAAGCCACCATATGCTGGTGGCCCAGGCGCGGGTGATGGCGCTGTGCCATCAACGCTGCCCGGGCGGGAAAATTGGCCCGGCGATTAACACCACCTCGATGTACCAGGAAACCTGCCACCCGCTGGATGCTATCGCCGCCCATAATTGGGAAACGCTGCGTTGCTGGAGCTTCCTCGACGTGGCGGTGCATGGCCGCTATAACCCACTGGCATGGCGTTATTTGCAGGATCGCGAACTGGCACCGCAGACGGAACCGGGCGATGCGGCGCTATTGCAGCAGGGCAAACCGGACTATGTGGCAATAAACTACTATTCGACAGCCACTATTGCCGCCAGCCGCGGCGACGCCTCGGACATCAGTGCACGCGCCGGCGATCAGCAAATCATGCTGGGAGAGCCAGGCGTGTACCGTGCGGCGGAGAACCCGTTTGTCGGCAAAACCCGCTACGGTTGGGTGATCGACCCGGTTGGATTACGGCTAACGCTGCGCAAAACGGCTGAACGCTACCACTTGCCGATATTAATTACCGAAAACGGCATCGGCGCCCCGGATGAGTTACAGGCCGATGGTACAATTAACGATGATTACCGCATTGAATTTATGAAACAGCACGTCGAACAGATGCAGTTGGCGATCAACGATGGGGTAGAACTGATTGGCTATTGCCCCTGGGCGGCGATAGACGTGGTCAGCACTCATCAGGGCTATGCCAAGCGTTACGGGTTTATCTATGTCAACCGGGGTGAGCAGGATCTGAAAGATCTGCGGCGGATCAAAAAGCGCAGTTTTGACTGGTATCAACGGCTGATTGCCTCCGATGGCCGGCAACGCTAATAAAAATAAAGGGTGATGGCCGCGACGATGAAAGTCATTAAGGTACTCAATAATAGCCTGGTGCTATCGACTGACGACGATAACAATGAAGTTATTGCTATGGGCAAGGGTATTGGCTTTAACAGCAAAGTGGGTGACGTTCTCGACCCGGCCGCGATAGAGAAAGTGTATGTGGTGCAAAACGGCCAAAAGGGCCGTGATTACCTGCGGCTGATAGAATCCACGCCGGAAGAGCATATCGAGATCGTGCAGATGATCCTCGCGGAGGCCAATCGGCAGCTCAATGGGCGGATTAACGAGCAGATTTTCTTCACGCTGGCGGACCATATCAGCTTTGCCATTGAGCGTTATCACAAGGGCATTGCCATTCAGAACCGTCTGTTGTTTGAGGTGAAGCGTTTTTATCCGCAGGAGTTCGCGGTGGCGACGCAGGCGCTGGCGCACATCAACCAGCGGTTGAACATTAGCCTGCCGGAAGAAGAGGCGGGCAACATCGCTTTCCATCTGGTTAATGGTCAGACCGATGTGCAAAACATGGAGCATACGCTGCTGGCGGTGAAGATGTTGAAGGACATTTTCAATATCATCAAATACCATTTTCGCATCAATATCGATACCGACTCGCTTAACTACTCGCGTTTTCTGGTGCACATGCAGTTTTTTATTCAGCGCATGGTTGAAGGGCAACAGATGGCGTCGAAAGACGATTTTATCTTTGCCCAGGTGACCAAAGAATATCCGCATGCCTATCGCGGTGCGCTGCTGATCCGCGACTACGTGAAGAATCTGTTGCAGATGGAAATGTCGAACGATGAGCTGCTGTATCTGGTGATCCACCTGACGCGCATCGCCGACAAGCAGGATTAGCCGGGCGATTGCTCACTGACCGCTTCGGCCACCAGATCGCAAAAGCGGTTAATGATGGCCGAGGATCGGTTGCTGCGCAGCGCCAGATAAAGCGGCGCACTGAGCTGGGCCTGATCGCTAATCGCCCGATAGACGATGCCGTCACCGCCCAGCCGCCGCATCGAGGCCGGCACGATTGACAGCCCCAAACCGGCGCCCACCAGGCTGAGGGTGGCGGGCAGGCGCGGCGCTTCCTGGATCACCCGGGGGCTGAACCCGGCGCGGTGACAGGCGGCCAGAATGGCATCGTATAACCCCTGGCCCGCAGGTCGACGGTACAGAATAAAGGCTTCGTGGGTTAACGCGGTCAGCGGCAGTGGTTGTTCGCCGTTAACCGCCAGCCGATGACCCACCGGAAGCGCGACCAACATCGGTTCGCGCAGCACCGGTTCAATCGTCAATCCGGGAATGCCGCCCACCGGTGAACGCACAAAGGCCACGTCGAGCCTTTCATCCACCAGTGCATCCAGTAACTCACCGCTGCCGGCTTCTTCTAACTGGGTGGTAATGCCCGGCAGGATCTCACGGTAGCGGCGCAGCAGGTTTGGTACAAACGGATGCAGTGCGGCGGAGCTGGTGAAGCCGATGGCAATATGCCCCTGTTCGCCGCGTGCGGCACGGTGTACCGCTTCGGTCAGATGTTCCGCACGTGCCAACAGAGCACGCGCTTCATTGAACAGCACATTGCCGGCTTCGGTGACGCGCACGCCGCGCGGCAGGCGCTGCAACAGTTTTACCCCCAGCTCATCTTCCAGCCCCTGCAACAGGCGGGTTAACGGCGGCTGCTGAATAAACAGACGTTCGGCGGCGCGGGTAATATTGCCTTCTTCTACCACGGTAACGAACGCCCGAAGGCGGCGAAGTTCGATCATAGCCATACCCTAAAGGTATCCTTGTTGCTTATGAAATGCATTAGACAGCATGGCATGGCGACGCGCATCATACCAGCCATCATAATAAGCAATGTGGAAGCGGCAATGTCTGAATCTGATGCGGTAAAAAACAGCCAACTTGCGTCACCGCCGGGTAATGGCGAGTTATTTTGGGGCTTTCTGATGCTTGGGTTAATGGGCTTTGGCGGCGTACTGCCGCTGGCGCGCAACATGCTGGTGGAGGATCGTCGCTGGCTGAGCGGTGAACAGTTCACCGAACTGCTGGGGCTGTGTCAGTTTTTGCCCGGTGGCAACGTGATCAACCTTTCTGTAGCCGTTGGCATGGAGTTTCGCGGTCTGCGGGGGGCCTTGTGTGCACTGTTGGGGCTGATCAGTGCGCCGACGGCGATTGTGGTGGGACTGGGCATGGTCTATGCCCGCTTCCAGAACGATGCACATGTGCAGCACGTGTTTGCCGGGTTGGCCGCGGCGGCAGCAGGTTTACTGTTGTCCACCGGGGTAAAAATGCTGTTACCGCTGCGCGGTAAATGGCTGGCACTGGCGATTGTCGCACTCAGCCTGATCGCCATCGCCTGGCTGCGTCTGCCGTTATTACCGACCATGCTGGTATTGGCACCGTTGAGCATTCTGCTGATGGGGTGGAGGAGCCGTTCATGACGGGCATCTTGATCTCGCTGGCGCTGATCTTCACGGAGCTGTCGTTGCTGGCGTTCGGTGGCGGCATGACCATTCTGCCGGAAATGCAGCGTCAGGTGGTGGAGGTTCACCAATGGATGAGCGCACAGGAGTTTAGTGCGCTGTTCGCCATGGCGCAGGCTGCACCGGGGCCGAATATGATGATCGTGCCGCTGATTGGCTGGCACGTGGCCGGCTGGGCCGGGCTGCTGGTTTCTTCGGTAGCCAAGTTTGGCCCGTCGTCGATTGTCACCCTGTTGGTGATGGGTGCATGGCGGCGTTTCAAGGACAAACCCTGGCGGCGCAGAGTGCAGAGCGGTCTGGTGCCGGTTACCGTCGGTTTGGTGGCGGCGAGTGGGGTGCTGATTGCCGAGGCTTCCGCGCCAAGCTGGCCGCTGGCGGCGATTATTCTGCTGGCCACGCTCGTGAGCATGAGCAAGCGCATTCATCCGCTATGGGTGCTGGCGGGCGGGGCGTTAATGGGATTGTTGGTGGCGTGACGGCAGATTTTTACGCTGCCGCCATGCCAGAAAAGCAGGTTATTGGCGTGGTGTCAGCGTAAAGCGCGGCTTGCCGTTATGGTTCATCACTTCATAGTGCTTAGGGGCCGTCAGCGCCAGGAACGCGACCATGCTGCCGTCGGCGTTGGTTAACGTCATACCGTCCGGCGTTGGGCGCCAGGCAACCGGCAGTTCTGTCAGGGCCAGCGGCTGCAGACACTGTGTCGAGGCGGTAAAACGGTAGGCGTTGGTACCTTCGATCAGTTCATCACTTAATTCAACGTCACAGGTGGCGGCGTTGTTTTCCGCATCATTCAACTGCCAGTGCCCTTTCAGTGCAGAGGGGGCCAGCAGGGGCAGTGAACTGGCAAAGCTGGTGCTGCTTAACATAAGGCTCATAACAACTCCTGTCAGGGCAACGCGCCGTAGTGTGCGTAAACATAGAAATCTCGACATCGGCCACTCCTTACTGAAATCCGCTAATACCATAGCACGATCCCTGGTGCTGGGTGAGTAAAGGGCAAGGGGTTTTAATGCTCGTTTACCGGCGAAAAATAAGCACCATCAGCATTTCGTCGAGATAACCCTGTTCGGTTTTTAAAGCTCGAGGTTCCACGCCATAGGGCTCGAAACCGTATTTTTTGTAGAGGCTGATTGCGGTATCGTTGTCGGCTACAACCGTCAGCAGTATCTGCTCGACCTGGTTGGAACCATAGTCAATGACCGCTTTTAGCAGTGCATGGGCGATCCCCTGGCCTCTGAATTCGGGTTCAACAAATACCCCGGTCAGGGAAGCCTTATGGGCATCTTTAATCCCCTCGGCCTGCCTGAATACCATAATCCCCACGATCTTGCCGTCTGAATAGGCACCGAATACGGCGCAGTTGGCAAGTCTTTCGGCAAAAAACGGTAGCGGTCTCATAGCCTCAACCGAATAAAGCGAGCCGAACATCTCGGGGGACTTTTTTAAAGCCGAAAGCCGGATAGTCCGAAAATCCTCGGCGTCTTCTGCTTGCAGGCGGCGAATTTTAATATCAAGCATGGAGGGTTTCCTGTCCTGTATCGAGAGGGTTATGGCTGCAATGCCTTGATCAGCGCCTGATTAAATTGCGCAGGTTGTTCCATCTGTGGCGCATGGCCCAGCCCCGGGAACTCGATCAGGCGGGCATGCGGGATCAATTTCGCCACCTGTTTACCCAGCAGATTATAATGCCCCAGTTTGGCCTTGACCGCTGGCGGGGCGATGTCGCTGCCGATGGCGGTAGTGTCAGCGGTGCCAATCATCAGCGTGGTCGGTGTTTGCAGATCCTTAAATTCGTAGTACACCGGCTGGGTAAAAATCATGTCGTAAATCAGCGCCGAGTTCCAGGCCACCAGGCGATGCCCCGGCCCGTTGTTCAGCCCGGCCAGCATATCGACCCAGCGGTCATATTCTGGTTTCCAGCGGCCGACATAGTAGGTATTCAACTCATATTGCCGGATACCGGCAGCGGAAGTTTTCAACTCGCGCTCGAACCATTGATCGACGCTGCGCCATGGCACGCCCTTGGCCTTCCAGTCTTCCAACCCAATTGGGTTCACCATCACCAGTCGCTCAACCGCTTGCGGATACATCAGGCTGTAGCGCGTTGCCAGCATGCCACCGGTGGAGTGGCCGACGATCACCGCTTTACTGATTTTCAGGTTATTGAGCAACGCGTGGGTGTTCTGCGCCAACTGCTGGAAGCTGTATTGGTAATGCTGTGGTTTGGTCGAACTGCAAAAACCGATTTGGTCCGGCGCGATCACCCGGTAACCGGCTTTGCTCAGCGCCTTGATAGTGTCTTGCCAAGTGGCGGCACAAAAGTTTTTGCCGTGCATCAGCACCGCAGTGTGACCATTGGCTTCACCTTCTGGCGGCACGTCCATATAACCCATGCTTAACGGCTGCCCTTGAGAGCTAAAGTTGTACTGCTCCAGGGGATAAGGGTAGTGAAAGCCCTGCAGTTCCTGCCCGTACTTCGGCGTTTCGGTTGCCGCGCCAGCCGTAAAGGCGGTGAGGGCGGCGGATAGCAACCAGAGGCGGGAAAATCTCAGCATCCTGATCTCCTTATGAAAAATCGGCAAGAGTCTGAGTATAGCCATAATAGAGTGGTTTTCAGGATGAAAAAGGGTGTTGTCGAATGATAACCGCCAGCGAACTGGCGGCGGTGGTTTAGCGTATCAGGGCCACTATACCCAGCCCTTGGTACGGAACTCGTACAGGGTTTTGGCGACAAAGGTCATTTCCTGCGGCGTACCGAGCGAGATGCGACACCAGGCATCCGCCGGTGGGAAGGCGCGGCCAATCAATACACCGGCTTGCTTCATGTGCTGCTGGAACTCTTTCAGCGGCCCGCTGAGTTGGAGAAAGACAAAATTGCCTTCGGACGGCAGATAGGGAATTTTCAACGCTATTAATGCATCCAGCAGGATCTGGCGTGAAGTATCGTTACTTTTTTTGCTGTAAGTAATGAAGGCCTGGTCATCCAGTGAGGCCAGTGCGGCATCGACGCCGCAAAAGTTGATTTTTTCACCGGCAACGTGGTTGCTCAGATGTGCGACAATCGCCGGTTGAGCAACGGCATAACCCACGCGCATGCCGGCCATGGCAAAGATTTTTGAAAATGTTTTCAGCAGGATAACGTTATCTGCCCCTTGGCTGACTAACGGATTGACCGAACGAAAACGCGGGTCGTTAACAAACTCGGCGTAAGCTTCGTCGACAATGAACATGGTATTGGCCGGTTTGGCGGCGATCCAGGGTTCGATTAAATCGGCCGGTGTGATGGTCGCAGTGGGGTTATTGGGGTTGACCAGATAGACCAGCGACGGCCCGCTGTAGCTCGCAACCGCCTGTTTCAGGCCATCGATGTCAAACTGCCAGCCTGCGAGCATCGGCACTTTGGTGATTTTCATGCCGGCAATTTTGGCAAAATGCTCGCCGTCGCCGTAGGTCAGCTCCGGGATCACCAACTGAGTATCCAGCGTGGCGTAAGCCTCTACGGCTGCGCGTATCCCTTCAGACGACCCGGCAGTGAGCAAGATCGCGCTTTCCGGCACCTGATGCAGGCTGGCCAGCTTACTGCGCAGGGCGACGATCTCGTCCTTGGCATAGCGATTGGCTTTTACCACCGCATCGCGCGCGGCCGCTTGTGCCTTGGGTGACATGCCGAGGGGGTTTTCGTTGAAGTTGATGCGGATCGGATTATCTGCGGTGGGGGTGGTGAACGGTGCGTTACCTGATGCGACATTCGCCAGTGCGCTGCGATTCAACCCTGCCAGTGCGATACCGCCGGCCAGGGCCCCAGAGAGTTTTAATAACTGCCTACGCTTAACGTTTAAGGTGTTGCTTTCTTGCATGTGTCCTTTCTCCTTTTTATAAAGTTACAGGGAGAACAGGCAGAAAACATGCCAACTTTTAATATGTTGATTTTTAATAGTTAAAATTATCTGGTGCACTATAGTGCACCAGCGTAAGTCAATAATTGCACCGTGACACGCTTTTACTTATGCCATTCAGCGTCTTCCTTTCTAAAAATATCCTGCAAAAATTCGCTTATCGCTCGAACGCGCGCCGAGGCACGGACGTCGGCATGCGCAACCAGCCACAATTCCTCTGTAAATACATCCTTCGGCATTTGCGTTTGAACCAGTCGATCATCATTCCTCACCATAAAGCAGGGTAAGACGGCTAAACCGATACCCATTTTGGCTGCTGCATATTGTGTCGCGACACTGTTGGTGGTTAATACCGGATCATGGCTATGTCCATGCTTTTCCATCCACTGTGCGGCGGGTAGATGTGCATAGGTTTTATCCCAGCAGATGAAGCGCCTTTCCTCGGGCGAGTACCGGGTAAGGTAATCCTGATTGGCATACACCGCAGAGGCCATATTCCCCAGTTTTTGGATCACTAAATTGCCATGTTCGGGGCGCACCAGACGCAAAGCCAAATCGGCCTGATAGCGCGGTAGATCAACCATTCCGATACCGGTGATCAACTCCAGCCGTAACCTGGGATAGCGTGCGGCCAATAACGGTAGAGCAGGAATGATAATCCGGGTGGCCATAGTTTCGGCAGTTGCCAGCCGGACAACGCCGGCAACGGTAGCGTCCAGGCTGGATGAGCCCTTTTCCAGTTCAAAGATCCGTACTTCAACCTGTTCGGCTCGTGCCAGAACGTCGTGCCCATTGTCCGTCAGATAATAGCCCGTGGCATGGCGTACAAATAACGCAGTACCAAGGCTTTCTTCCAGTGCTGCAACCCGCCTCGCGACTGTGGATTGGCTGACTCCCAGCTCTTGTGCTGCACCGGTCAGGCTGGCGTGCCTTGCGACACAAAGAAAATAACGCAGATCGTTCCAATCCATATTTTTCATTTTTAGAAAACCAATTGGCAATTATTTCTATAGTTACGCAAAAAACGAAAGCTAATAATAAAACCCAGACGTTGATTGATCGAGCCTTTAATGGCGAGTCTTTTTATTTTGCAAAAGGAGTATCACATGACAGACCTTACCTCAGCCAATATCGGGGTTGTGCAGCGCTATATCCGTGCATTTGGAAAAGGGGATGTTGATGGGGCGTTGCGACTGATGACCGACGATGTTGTGTGGCATGTTGACGGTGTCACCCAGGTTTCAACCGTTGGATTACTCAAGGGGCGTGAACGTGTGCGCGAGTGGCTCCAGTCATTCCCTGAGCGTTTTCAACCGCGGGTGTTCCGGTTGGATAACTGGTTGGCGTCGAATGATAGCGTCATGGTGAGCGGATATTTCCGCCACCATGTGATTTCTACCGGCCGCAGTGTAGGCAGCGATTTTATGCTTTATTTCCGGATCCGTGATGGTTTGATAGCACGTTATCAGATTTTCGAAGACTCAGCGTTGCTGGCGCGCGCTTTTGATTCTACCCACGATTGGGAACGACAGAGGATCCGCCTGAATAACACCGAGTACGCCTATTCGGATCGTGGGGAGGGGCCCGTGCTTATTTTTGCCCATGGTCTGTTTGTCGAACGCAATATTTTTGCCGAGCAGGTCGCCGTGCTTGAAAGGCATTATCGCTGCATTGTCCTTGATATGCCGGGCCACGGAGAAAGCAGTTTTAATCACCTGGGGTGGTCGCTGGATGATATTGCAGAAGATTTAGCGTTAATGATTAACGAGCTTTCCCTTGGCCCGGTGATATTCATTGGGCAAAGCCAGGGTGGGATGGTTGGGATCCGCTTGGCTGCACGGCATCAGCAACTGTTGTCCGGATTGATATTGATTGGAACCAGTGCGCGTGAGGAATTCTCGCAACGCCAGGCTGACTGGGCGCGTTTAAAGACGATTATCTCGCAGGGTAGCGTTGAAGATTGTGAGGCCGCTTTTCTGAAGGTGCAGCAACAGGTAAATGCACCTGATTGGCGGCTTAATCATCCGCAGGCCATGGCGAGAGAACGGGCGGTGATGCTGCGACACGACCGCAGAGGTTTAACGCTGGCGATTGATGCTGCGGTGATTGCACGGACAGATTCCCGTGATCTGTTGTCGCTGATAACGGCACCTACGCTGGTCATTTGTGGGACGCAAGACCTTGCCACGCCACCGGAACTCAGTGAGGAGATGGTGGGTGGTATTGCTCATGCCAGTCTATTAATGATGGATGGCGTAGGGCATCATCCTCCATTGGAGGCCGCCAGCGAACTGGTGGTGGCCATTGAGCACTTTATTCGGGTAACGTTGCCGCCCGGCGACGCCACAAAGCCGTGAGGCTGCCCGGTTTGGCAAACATCACCAGATTGCCCAGCAGGATCAGGCACAGGCCAATCACCGCATTGAGGTGCCACTGGTAGCCTTCATAAATTGTCGAAATACTCAGCGCCACCAGAGGGAACAGCAGGGTGCTGTACGCCGCTGCACCGGCACCGATACGACCCAGCAGGCTGAAATAGGCGGCGAAGGCAATCACTGAGCCGAATATCGCCAGATACAGCAGTGAGCCGATATAGCGGTTGCTGAACTCAATCTGGAACGATGCGCCCTGAGCCAGGGCAATCAGCGCCATCAGGATCGCGCCGTAGCTCATGGCATAGGTATTGGTGGACAGAATATCCAGACTGCGCCGCTGGTGACGGGTACTGATCATATTGCCCAAAGAGAATCCGTAGGTGCCCAGAACGCTCAGCCCGATGCCTTTCAACAGCTCCGGTGCCAGCTGTGTGGCGGACAGATCCTGCCAGAACAGGGCGACGATCCCGCTCAGGCCCAGCACCGCCGCCGGCAGCAGGTTTGGGCTGGGGCGCTGGCGGAAGAACAGCACTCCGTTAACGGCGTTGAACAGCACCGCCATTGAGAAAATTACCGACTCCAGTCCGCTGCTGATATAGGCAGCGGCATGGTAGAAGCAGTAAAAGTTAAAGCCGAACACGCAGCAGCCTTGCAGGATGCAAAACACATGATCGCGCGGGGCAATACGGCGCAGGCGGCGTGCCAGTAGCAGAATCACCAACATCACTCCCGCAGCAACCACAAAGCGGTAACTGATGGAAACGGGAATGGCTACAGGCCCTTCCTGCTGCAAGGTAATCGCAATCCAGGTCGTGCCCCAGATCAGCACTACGGCAAGGTACAACAGCGTGTTCATCATAGACTCCAGTAAACAATAGACCGGCTCAGTATCCGTTGTTGCAGGCCGCCGTGCTTTCAGCGCTTTGCGTACAATTGCATATTCTTGCGCTTTTTTTGGCAAAAGCGCGGGCTGACGGCTGGTGTGGCGCAGTGCCTCTCTCTACACTGGAGGGATTGAGAAACGGAGGCGGCAATGTCCAGCTATAAGGCGTTTGAAACCCTGCGGGAGCATAAAGCGCGGTTGCACAACAGTGTGCAACTGGCTTCTGGCGTGGAATTGGCCGCCTGGTCAAACTGCAACGATCGCATTACTCAGGAAAGCGCTAATCACCATACGCTGAGCCTGTATGTCGCCGACGGCTATGAGTGCTATCAAAAGGTGCCGGGTGGCTGGAAGAACGGCGGTGGGCCAGACCGTTTTTGTATTATGCCGCGTCAATATGAATCTACCTGGGATGTGCGCAGCGATTTATCTTTCGTGCATCTATACTGCACCGACCAGCACCTGCGCCAGGTGGTGGAACAAACCTGGGATCGCAGCCCGGCGTCAATTAACCTCGAGCAATGCGCCTTTGGCGAAGATCCCCAAATCACGCTGCTGTATCGCCAGTTTTTACTTAACTGCAATTGGCAAGAACGTGCCAACCAACTGGCGCTCAGCAGTGCCACCACTTTGCTGATGTCGCACCTGGTGCAGCGCTATAGCCAACTGCAATGGGCGATGCCGCAGGTGCGCGGCGGTCTGGCTCCGACGGTTGCCAGACGGGTGAAAGAGTATATTGAGCAGCATCTCGACCAGCCGTTATTGCTGGCAGACTTGGCTGCGCAGGCCGGACTGAGTGAGTTCCATTTTGCTCGCATGTTCAAACATGACACCGGTCTGGCACCACACCAGTTTGTTATGCGTGCGCGGTTGCAGCAGGCGGAAAGACTGTTGTGCCACAGCCTGCTGCCGTTGACGCAGATTGCGCTGGAGTGCGGTTTCAGCTCCTCCAGCCATTTCAGCAACCGTTTCAAAGCGGCCTACGGAATTGCCCCGATGCAAATGCGTTTGGGGCGTTGATAGCCAACAGGAGAGAACATGGAACAGCAGTTCGCAGGACTAGGCGTGTTGTTTGTCGCCGGATTTGGGCCGATTACCCAACAAACTGAGCACAGCAAGGCGTTTTATGCTGACGCGCTGGGGCTACCGCTTAAGCCGATGGACGGCAATGCCGATTATTTGTTGACCGAGCATGGCGCGCTGGAGGGGGTGAAACATTTCGCCCTGTGGCCGCTGGCGCAGGCCGCACAGTCGTGCTTTGGTAGTGAGCAATGGCCGGCCGATTTACCGGTACCCCAGGCGTGGATGGAGTTTGACGTCGCCGATATGGCCTTGGCGACGCAAGGGTTGATTGATCGCGGTTATCGTTTGCTGATCGCCAACCGTGAAGAGCCCTGGGGTCAGAGCGTTACCCGGTTGCTCAGCCCGGAAGGGCTGTTGATCGGTGTGACCTTTACCCCCTGGCTGCGAGATTAACCGTTGCCAACGTTTTTTAAGAACGACAGGGCCGCGGTAGTGGCCCTCTTGATCACTTCCGTACGCCCTCGACCTTGTTAAACTGGCTACGTACCTGCAGACAGTTAATCAGCACCAGCACCGCCGTTACCGCAAACACCCAGCGGAAGCCCATCAGTGCCGAAACGCCAGAGCCAATTAGCGGACCCACCACGTTACCAAGATACATAAATGACTGGTTATAGCCGAAGATACGGCCAGTGACCTGATCGGAAGAGTACTTCAGCAGCAGCGTCTGCACGGCAGGCATCAAGGCGCCGTCGGCAAAACCCAGCAGAAAACGCAGGATCCCCAGCTGTAGCGGTGTTTCCACCCACGCCATGATGGCGAACAGCACCGTGGTTAACCCCAACGCCGCCAACAGAATACGTGCGGTACCGATACGATCGCCAAGTCGGCCGAGGCTCGGTGCGGAAATCAATGCGGCAACGCCGGGAACGGCGGCGATCATACCGCTAATAAAGGCTATATTGCCGCTATCACCGGACAAATCCTTGATAAACAGCGTCAGAATGGGACTGATGGAAGAGTTGGCCAACTGGATCATCAGTGTGCTGATAAACAGCGTCACAATCAGCGTCGGATAGGGCAGCGACTGGAATACCGCTTTGCCGCTTAGCCGATCGGCTTTTTTCACGTCGATACGGCGTTCTTTTATCAGGAACAGGGTGATCAGGAAACTGACAAACATCAGCCCGGCGGTGACGAAAAACACCACGCGTAACCCCAAATGGTCAGCCATCAGGCCGCCCAGCAGTGGACCAACGATCACTCCGGACACCGGGCCTGTAGACAAGGTGCCCAAAGCCCAGCCGCTTTTATCACGCGGTACCTGCGACGCAACCAGCGCCATGGCATTGGGGATATAGCCGGAGGTCAGGCCCATCAAAGCACGCAGTGCAAACAGCTGGTATACGTTGGTCACCATGCCTTGCAGCGCAATCACGACCGCCATCCCCAGCGAAGCACGCAACAGCATCAATTTACGCCCTTTGCGGTCAGCCAGGCTGCCCCACAGCGGTGATACCAGCGCCGAGACCAAAAAAGTGCCGCTGAACACCAGACCGGACCAGATGCTCAGAGACTGGTGGCCGCTGACGCCGAGCTGTTCGATATACAGCGGCAGAAAAGGGAGGATTTGGCTCATTGCCAGCCCGGTGAAGAAACAGCCGAGCCAGACCGAGATCAGATTGAGTTTCCACGCTTCCATCAGCTTGTCGTACCACTTTGAATTTGGAGGGGTTTATTGAGCAGAGTAATAATAACACCGGTTATCAGGCGCTGCTGGGCGAAATCAGTGAACAAAAGTAAAACCCGCCAAACGGCGCAATGCCGATCAGTTAAGGATCGGTTGACCGATCCTTAATCTGCGGCAATATAACGGCTTCCATTACAGGGAGCCGTTTTCTTATGCCACTTCTCGATGACCTGCTCAGTTTTAGCGACCATCCTTTGTTACCGCCACCTTCTGCGCAGATTTTTGCTGAACATCTTCCTGTTGAATGGCTCCAGCATTGCCTTTCTCTGTCTACCCATGCCACCGTCAGACGCCGCCGCCTGCCCGGGGACATGGTGGTCTGGATGGTCGTTTGTATGGCCTTCTTTCGTAATGAGCCCATTACCGATATTGTCCGCCGCCTTAACCTCAGTGCCGATGGCGAAGCCGGCATGCAGCTTCTGGCACGCAGCGCCATTACACAGGCACGCCAGCGTGTCGGTGCTGCCCCTGTTGAATGGCTGTTTCGCCAGACAGCACGAACCTGGGGGACTGAACGCTATCCCAAAGATGACTGGAGAGGATTGCAGCTCTTTGCCGTCGACGGTGCACAACTGCGTACGCCCGATGAACCGGAACTTCGTGCGCATTTTGGTTCCAGTAACACCTCTACAGACCGACAGAGTCCTTTTCCGGTGATGCGTCTGGTGGCGTTGATGAACCTGAGCAGTCATGTTCTGCTGGATGCGGTCACCGGGCCTTACCGGTGTAGCGAGACCCGGTTGGCGCATGACCTGATTAAGGCGTTACCGGATAACTCCATCACCCTGTTTGATAAGCTATTTTTTAGTGCGGATTTACTAACAGGGGTGAACCATGGCGGCGAAAATCGCCACTGGCTACTGCCTGCCCGCAAAGGGATGGTCGCAGACGTGCAGGAAAGCTACGGAGCGGGCGACCGTCTGCTAAAAATGAAAGTCTCTGCGCAGGCTCGAAAGCAAAACCCGGCCCTTCCTGAGTCCTGGCATGCCCGGGCGGTCAGTTACGATATCGGCGGTGTGGAGAAAACCGTGCTGACTTCATTGCCTGCGGATCGTTATCCGGCCAAAGCGGTGGCGGAGCTTTATCATTCCCGATGGGGAATCGAAGTGGGTTTTCGCAATATCAAAAGCAGCCTGCAGAGTAATGCGATGGTGCTGAGAAGCCGCAAAGTGGAGTTGCTGCATCAGGAAGTGTGGGGGTTGCTGCTGGCTTACAACCTTATCAGGCGGGAAGCGGCGCTGACGGCAAAACAGTATAAAAGAGCGCCGTCGGAGATGAGTTTTAAATTTGCTTTTGGGGTAATAGCGACGGAACTGATAGTGCTGGGTAATACGGTATCCCCCGGAACGATACCGAAACGGCTGATGCACCTGAGGGGGAGTTTGGAGGCGATGTTCATAACAAAACGCCCCCGACCATCAAGGCCGAGGGCGGTTAAGATATCAAAAACCCGTTATCCGGTGAATCGTTATGCCTCACCACTTAAGTGAACGGCATTGCGCCAAACGGCGGGCGCGTTTACTGCTGATTATCTTGCTCTACGGCGTCATACAGCCGCTGCAGAATGTCCGGGAAGGCGGACTGTACGCGGTTCCAGCTCGGCACAAAGGGTTTGTCACCGGGATTTTCGCTAAAGGCGTGACCCGCCTGAGAAATGACCCGGGAGAACAGCTCGACCGCCGATTCTTCACTGTGACGATCGAAGCCCAGACCGTTCATTTTGGCGTCGTGCTCGAAGGCGTCGATCATATCCAACGCGGTGCGGTAATAAGTGGCGCGCAGTACACGGAAAGAATCACTGGTGATCGGCACCCCCTGGATCGCCAGCTTGCGATACAACGCCTTGGTAATGTCGCTCGCCATACGTTGCAGGCCGGTGTTCGGGTCATCTTCTGACATTGGCTGATGCTTGTGGTCGTAATGGTCGGCGATATCGACCTGACAGATGCGGTTGGTGGCGGTATTACGGTGGATTTCCGACAGCACGCCAATCTCCAGGCCCCAGTCGCTGGGAATACGCAGGTCATTGAGGATATGGGTACGCATGGCGAACTCGCCGGAGAGCGGGTAGCGGTAGCTGCGCAGATAGTCGAGAAAATCCGAGTTGCCATAGACCTTTTGCAGTGATTTCAATAGCGGAAACACCAGCAGCCGACCCACGCGGCCATTCAGCTTGCCGCCGGCCACCCGTGCGTAATAGCCCTTGCAGAAGTCGTAATGAAACTGCGGGTTGGCCACCGGGTACAATAAGCGCGCCAGCATGCGACGATCATAGGTGACAATGTCACAGTCGTGCAACGCCACACAGCTGCTGCGGCGCGATGCCAGGGTATAGCCGACGCAGAACCACACGTTGCGGCCTTTGCCCGGCTCGTTGGGTGCCAGTCCTTCGGCGCTGAGCTGTTCGGCAATCGCCGTCAGGCGCGGCCCATCATTCCACAAAATCCGGTGGCGCTGTGGCAGGCGCGAGAAGAAGGCTTTGGCGTGCAGAAACTGCTGATGGTTGGCGCGATCCAGGCCAATCACGATTTCCTCCAGATAGGGCACCTGTGCCAGCGTATCGACGATCTTGTCCAGCGCCGGGCCTTCCAGTTCGGAATAGAGCGAAGGCAAAATCAACCCCATGGTGTTGCGGCCGGAGAACACCTGCAGCTCATATTCCAGCTCGGCCAAGTCACGTTGGGCCAGATTGTGGAAGTTGGTGATGATGCCGTCCTGGTAAAATTCACTCATGTTGAGATCTCCCGTTAAGCAGAAAATGATCCAATCCTTCGCACCAGCCCTGTGGGCCTTGCTGTTGCGTGCGGTACAGCCGGCCGGAGAAGTCGTTCGGTAAGTTAAGCTGTTGGGCCTGCTGGCCGCGGATCAATACCGCCAGATCGCTGGCGTGCAGCAAGGAGAGATCATTGGGGCCATCGCCCAGACTGAGGGTGGTTAAAGGTTGACGCCGAATTAATTGATAACGCGCGGTCAGCCAGCGGGCAGCATTGCCCTTGCTGACCTCTCGGCTCATCAGGTGATAAAAGCGCCCCCCCTGGGTCAGATGCAGGTCGTGTTGCGCCAGCAGGGTGCGAAAGTGTTCAAGTTGGCGATCGGTGCCTGCCCAACGAAGCGGTTCAGAACCGGCACGTTGCCGTGCTTGGCGGGCTTGCGTCAGGGTTAAGCCGGTCCAGTCTGCCACCGTCGCGGCATCCACATCGGCAAATCCCTGAAAGGCGAAACCGGTCTGGTGGCGCAATGCTCGCAAGGTTGCCGTCAGGCTGTGGTAATCGGCACCCAGGGTTTTCGCCGGGTAGTCGGGTTGGTCGTGCCATCCCTCGGGAAACACAATCTGCGCGCCGTTTTCGGCGATAAAGGGCCAGTGGCTCAGCCCCAGTTGCTGTTGCAACGTGCAGACCTCAGCGGCGGTTTTACTGGTGGTGATGATCAGCGGCGTTTGGGCTTGTGCCAGACGATCCAGCCAGGGCTGCGCCGCTTGCCAGCGGTAGCTGTGGTGATCCAGCAGTGAACCGTCCAGATCGGTAAAAATTAACAGGTCGGGACTCAGTTTCAGCATTTCATCTCCATTCTATCGTGCACAATTCGCTGATAAATAGGCGGATTACTTTGTTTTAACGCGGGATAGCAAGAGGGGGATTTATCGCCGCACGCATCTTAAAACTGTGATGCAAATCACAATTAACCCTAACGGGTTATCGGCGAGGGCGCAAGTTTTGGCCACCGCGGGTGGCAGGGAACTTTTGCTTTTGCGTGGCAAAATGAGGGCGTATCAGGGAGCCCGGTGGGCTTAGGGCGCAATCAGTCGATTGAATAATATTTGCTGAATATCCTGCTTTTGTGCAAGAAAAGCGTGCACGGTAATGAGTGGATCTTCGAGCGAATAGATGACGCGATAGCCATTTACCGTATTACATTCACGGTATTTATCGCAGCCAATCTTTAAAAGTTCAGGGCATATCTGACAACCGGTTGAGAACTGACTTACCCTTGCTTCAAACGCGTTGATGATTTCGCCCACTAAAGGCATCGGAGGGACATTATTGGCTTTAAGATGACGGATAATCTCGACCAGGGTGCTTTTTGCCGTTGCGGTATACTCAATATCAAGCTGTTCCTTCATGCGACATCTCCTTTTTACCGCATTAGTTATCTATATCAGCCAGTAACTGGTCGCGGGTATAAACTTTCCCTTCTTTTTTGTCTTTTTCAGACAGCGTTAGCAATTTAAGCAGGGCAATAGCGTCATCACGTTGCTTGCGCTCTTCATAAGACTCGATCACATAAGCCGGTGTGCCATTTTGCGTAACCAAAATGGGTTCAGACAAATCGAGCGCGGCGGCGTGTTTCTTTACATAGCTAATGGTTTCAACTTTCATACTGATCTCCTTGCAGAACGAATGTGTCAAATTTAGTCCATATTAAGACCACAAGCAATGCGCCAGACAGAACCAAATCTGATACTTTGTGATAGGGCGATTCTCGCCACCCACTGACCCTATGTTTATTGAATCAGGAGGCAAACGTGCCCCAGGAAAATCAGACCATTAAGTTGCGCCCCATGGTCGAAACAGATCTGCCGGCCGTATTCGGGCTATCACAGCAGGTGCAGTGGCCCCATCGGCTGGAGGATTGGCAGCAGGCGTGGTCGTTGGGGGGCGGCGTCATTGCCGAGGCCAGCGGTGAGGTAGCAGGTTGTGCGCTACGCTGGCTGTGGGGCGAACACCGTGCCACGCTGGGGCTGGTGATTGTCGCCGAGCAGCACCGGGGGCAAGGCATCGCCAGGGCGATGATGCAGCAGTTGATGGCACCATTGAGCACTTATCAGCTGCAATTGGTGGCCAGCGATCAGGGCAAGCCGCTGTATCAGCAATTGGGTTTTGTCGAACAAGGCCCCCTGGCGCAGCATCAATGCCGGGAGTTGCCAGCCCGCGATGCCGCACCTTTGCCAAACGGGCTAAGTCTTCGTCCGGCTTTACCTGCGGATATTGCCTTATTGAGTGAGCTGGATTTGCTTGCCAGTGGCATGCAGCGTCAACTGCTGTTGGTAGAGTTACTGGCAAATGCCGGGCAGGCGCTGGTGCTGGAGCGGCAGGGGATTGCCGTCGGTTTTGCCCTGCGGCGTCGTTTTGGTTATGGCAGCATGATTGGCCCGGTGGTTGCCCCTGAGCTTGCGGGGGCCATTGCCCTGATTGATGCCTTGTGCCAGCCTTGCAGCGGTCAGTTTGTACGGGTGGATACACCGCTGGACACCGGTCTTGGCGAATGGTTGATTGAGCGGGGGTTACCCTGTGTTGATACGCCTACTATTATGGTTCGTGACACACCTCATAGTCCGGATTGTTCTCTTACACAGACTTTTGCATTGGTTTCGCAAGCCTGGTCATAAAATTGAAATTAAGGGTTCACGGCGGTGCATTGCCAGATGCATTGCCCAAATGTTGTGCAATAGTTATCAACTGATGACTATGTTGTAACCGCAGGTTCTGCCGTTCCTGCACCGCCGTCCGCCGCCGCGCGAGAATTTTTCCCCAGTAGTCCGCAATTGGCACAGGCCATGCATTGTCATCATCAATCTCTGTTACCTGAGTAACAGAAGGTGGTTTGGTGACAACTCAACAACAGCGGGCGAACTATGGCAGAGCATCCTGATGTGATCGCGCAAATAGAAGCGTCATTTGCGGTACAGACCCCGACCGGCAAACGCATCGCCGGTTACCTGCTGGCCAATCTGGCGCAGGTGCCGTTTGAAACGGCCGACAGCATCGCCCGCAGTACCGCCACCAGTGGCATATCGGTGGGGCGCTACCTGCGCAGCCTGGGTTACCGCAATCTTGATGATTTGAAACGCACGCTGCGTGAACAGGGGACGGCACTGTACCAGCCCTGGGGCGTGACCGATCGCCTGGGAGCTTATCGCCAACGGCGTGAACAGCCGCAACCGCAAAAGCTTCGTCAGTCGTTAACCCTGGAACTGGAGGCGATCGAACAGGTTTATCAATTGGCCGGTGGCGAAGCCTTTGCTCAGGTCAGCCGACAGTTGGCGCAGGCGGAAGCGGTATTTGTGATCGGCATTCAATCGACGCGCGGCATCGCCAACGCCTTCTACAGCCACCTGGAATACCTGCGCCCCAAGGTCTACTACGCCGACGGGTTGTCCGGCACCTATGTGGAATCACTCAACTCTGAGTTCAGCACGCCTTATCTGGTGCTTACCGACACTCGCGCTTATTCCACCATCGCCCAGAAATACTGTCAGGCGGCCTGTGCGCGTGGGCTAAGGCTGGCGCTGATCACTGATATTTACTGCCCGTGGGCACGGGATTACCCGATTGACCTGCTGCAGGTGAAAACCGATACCGGCCAGTTTTGGGATTCGCTGGCGCCGTTCAGTTGCCTGTTCAACCTGTTGTTGTCTTCGGTGTTGGAACAGGGCGGCACAGCGGTGGAACAACGGCTGGCCAATAACCGCAGCCTGCAAAAAGAGCTGGGGCAATTTGAATCTTAACCGCTATGGGAAAACGCAATGAATGACAATGTAACTTTAATCGATCTGGCTGAGGCCTTTCCCAGGCTGCCGATCGATTTGAAATACGCCAGCGCCGACAATCTGACCGGCCGGGCGATTTACCTGGAAAACCGCTGCCTGTTGCATCCCGATGCACTACCGGGGCTACAGCGCTGCCTGTTGGCGGCGAAGCTGGCCGGTTTTTCCTTGCTGGTGTTCGACGCCTATCGGCCGCAGCGGGCGCAGGCGCTGTTGTGGCTGGCCTGTCCGGACCCACAATATGTCACCAGCACGCAAACCGGTTCGCACCATAGCCGCGGTGTGGCGATCGACGTGACGCTACTGGATGCGGACGGCGCGGTACTGGATATGGGCACCGCCTTTGATGAGATGAGCGAAGGCTCCCACCCGTTTTACCCAGATTTCCCTCCGGAGGTGCAGCGCAACCGGCTGCTGCTGAATGCGGTGATGGCCGCCGGAGGTTTTCGCGGTATCGCCAGCGAATGGTGGCACTTTGAGCTGCCCAACGCCGGGGATTACCCGCTGCTGGCCGATCGCTTCGGCTGTTTTTCTTACGATTAAAACAACACACATTCAACGCATCAGGAGCTTTGTTTATGAATAAGATCAAATACGCCGCTTTGGCGGCTGCAGTGACGTTGGGCCTGGCGGTAATAGGTCAGGCGCAGGCGGCGGTCCCCAAGGACATGCTGGTAATTGGCAAGGCGGCCGACCCGCAAACGCTGGATCCGGCGGTCACTATTGATAATAACGACTGGACGGTGACTTACCCAGCTTACCAAAGATTGGTGCAGTACAAAACCGAAGGTGGCAAAGGCTCGACCCAGGTGGAAGGTGAGCTGGCCGAGAGCTGGACGGCTTCTGACGATCAGCTGGTCTGGACCTTTAAACTCAAACCCGGCAACAAGTTTGATGATGGTTCGGACGTCAATGCCGAAGCGGTGAAGTGGTCGTTCGAACGCCTGATGAAGATTGGTCAGGGCCCGTCCGAAGCCTTCCCGAAAGATTTACAGGTCACGGTGGTGGATCCGCTGACGGTACGCTTTACCTTGAAAACGCCGTTTGCGCCATTCCTGTACACCCTGGCCAACGACGGGGCCGGTATTGTTAACCCGGCGATTGCCAAGGCCAATCCGGCGGATGAGGGCAAAGCCTGGCTGGCCAACCACAGCGCCGGTTCTGGTGCTTACAAGCTGGATCGTTGGCAAAAAGGCCAGCAACTGGTGCTGGTGCCGAATCCACATTACAGCGGGGCCAAACCGGCGTTTAAACGGGTGACGGTGAAAATCATCGGTGAAAGCGCTACCCGCCGTTTGCAATTGACACGCGGTGACCTGGATATTGCCGAATCGCTGCCGATTGACCAACTGACGGCACTGAAGAGTGAAAACAAGGTGGCGGTCAATGAGTATCCGTCACTGCGGGTGACCTATCTGTACCTTAACAACGGCAAAGCGCCACTGAACCAGGTCGATCTGCGCCGCGCCATTTCCTACGCGGTGGATTACCAGGGCATGGTGAAGGGCATCCTCGGCGGCAACGGTAAACAGATGCGTGGCCCGATCCCGGAAGGCATGTGGGGTTACGATGCCAACGCGCAGCAATACAGCCAGGATGCGGACAAGGCCAAGGCGGCTCTGGCTGCAGTGAAGGATAAACCCGCTTCACTGAACTTCCTGTACTCGATCAGCGACCCAAACTGGGAGGCGATTGCGCTCTCGGTGCAGGCCAGCCTGGCGACGGTGGGCATCAACGTCAAACTGGAGAAACTGGCCAATGCCACCATGCGTGACCGCATCGGCCAGGGGAATTACGACATCGCCATCGGCAACTGGAGCCCGGATTTTGCCGACCCCTACATGTTCATGAACTACTGGTTCGAATCCGACAAGAAAGGGCTGCCGGGCAACCGTTCGTTCTACAGCGATCCGCAGGTAGACGCGCTGTTGAAGAAAGCGGTCTCGGTGTCCGATCAACAGGTGCGTACCGCCGATTACCAGGCGGCGCAGAAAATCGTCATCGACCAGGCGGCCTATGTTTATCTGTTCCAGAAAAACTACCAGGTGGCGATGAACAAAGACGTGAAGGGCTTTGTGTATAACCCGATGCTGGAGCAGGTGTTCAACGTTGGGCAGATGAGTAAGTAATTTGTTTGGTTGCTTCAGACAGCTAACAAAGCCAGTTATTAGGGAGAGCGTGCCGATGGGGTCGTAGCGGTGAAACCGCCGACCAATTTGCCGGGAGCAAATTGGAACGACTTCCGTCGGCCCGTAGGGTGGGACACATGGACGTGTCCCATAATGGCCCCACGGTGCGCTAGGCCCGAGTATCTCAGGTTCAAATACAACATTGCTATCTAACTCGGGCAGCCGTTTGGCTGCCCCTGCACCATGGGAAATCGCTATGAACGTTTGGAGCCTTATCCGTCAGCGTTGCTGGGGGTTGGTGCTGGTGATGTTCGGGGTGTGCGTGATCACCTTTACCATCTCGCACCTGATCCCCGGCGATCCGGCGCGGTTACTGGCCGGCGACCGTGCCAGCGAGGAAATCGTCCAGCACATTCGCCAGCAACTGGGCCTGGATCAGCCGTTATATGTGCAATTTGGCCGCTATGTGCTGGATCTGCTGCATGGCGATCTGGGTACCTCCATCCGCACCGGCCGCCCGGTGCTGGAGGATCTGCGTGCCTTCTTTCCCGCCACGCTGGAGCTGGCTTTTTGCGCCTTGCTGCTGGCAATAGTGCTGGGGGTGCCGCTCGGCGTGGTGTCGGCGGTTTATCGCAATAAATGGCCCGATCATCTGGTACGACTGCTGTCGGTAACTGGCATCTCCACCCCGGCGTTCTGGCTGGGGCTGGGCGTCATTATCCTTTTTTACGGCCAACTGAATCTGTTACCCGGCGGCGGCAGGCTGGACGACTGGCTGGATCCGCCCACCCATATCACCGGCTTCTACCTGCTGGACTCCCTGTTGACCGGCAACGGCGAGGCGTTCTGGAACAGCCTGCAGCATCTGATCTTGCCCGCGCTGACGCTGGCGTTTGTTCACCTCGGGGTGGTCGCGCGGCAAATCCGCTCGGCGATGCTCGAACAACTGGGGGAAGATTACATCCGTACTGCGCGCGCCAACGGCCTTTCACACTGGCGAGTGGTACTGGGTCATGCATTGCCGAATGCGTTGATCCCCTCGGTAACGGTGTTGGGGCTGGCATTGGGAGATCTGCTCTACGGTGCGGTGCTGACCGAAACGGTATTCGCCTGGCCGGGCATGGGCGCTTACGTGGTGGATTCTATACAGGCGCTGGATTTCCCGGCGGTAATGGGCTTTGCGGTGGTGGTGTCCTTCGCCTACGTGATGGTTAATTTGATCGTCGATCTGCTTTACCTGTGGATCGACCCGCGAATGGGGCGCGAGGGATAATGACGATGACTCAAATCGAACAACCGTCGGCAACACAACCGACCTTACGCTTTATCAGCCTGCGACGTGCCTGGTACCGGGTGCGGCGTAGCCCGCTGACGCTGCTGGGCGCCGCCATCATGATTGTCGTGCTGTTCCTGATGCTGTTCTCACCGTGGCTGGTACCGCACAACCCGGATGCGATTGACCTGACCGCGCGCTTGCTGCCGCCTTCTGCCAACCACTGGTTCGGCACCGATGAAGTGGGCCGAGATCTGTTCAGTCGGGTGCTGGTCGGCAGCCGACAGTCGGTGGCCGCCGGGCTGGCAGTGGTGGTGCTGGCGGGGGGCATTGGCTCGCTGCTTGGCTGTTTCTCCGGCGTGATCGGCGGTACGGTCGATGCACTGATCATGCGTTGCATGGACATCATGCTGTCGGTGCCTTCGCTGGTGCTGACCATGGCGTTGGCGGCCGCGCTCGGGCCCAGCCTGTTCAATGCCATGCTGGCGATTGCGGTGGTGCGCATTCCGTTTTATGTCCGACTGGCGCGTGGCCAGACGTTGACGCTACGCCACCAGGCCTACATGCAGGCGGCGCGTACCTTTGGCGCTTCCCGCTGGCACCTGATCGGTTGGCATGTGCTGCGTAACGTAATGCCGCCGTTGGTGGTGCAGGCATCGCTGGACATTGGCACCGCGATCCTGATGGCGGCTACGCTGGGCTTTATCGGCCTGGGTGCCCAACAACCGACCGCTGAATGGGGTGCGATGGTGGCCAACGGCCGTAACTATGTGCTCGACCAGTGGTGGTATTCAGCCTTTCCCGGTACGGCGATCCTGATCACCGCCACCGGCTTCAACCTGTTCGGCGACGGTCTGCGCGATCTGCTGGATCCTAAAGCTCGGGGGCGCTGATGAGTGAAACTACCGTTTTATCTATCGATGAGTTGCAACTGGAATTTCCGGTCTACGGCGGCAGCGTCAAAGCGCTGAACCGTGTCTCACTGCAGGTTAAGGCCGGTGAGATTGTCGGCGTGGTGGGTGAATCCGGCTCCGGCAAGTCGGTGACCGCGATGATGACCCTGCGCCTGCTGGCAGAGGATGGCTACAGCGTGACCGGCGGTTCGCTGGAGATGTTGGGTACCGACGTACTGAAGGCCAGCGAACGACAAATGCGCCAACTGCGGGGGGCCAGAGTGTCGATGATTTTTCAGGAGCCGATGAGCGCGCTGAACCCGACGCGCAAGATTGGTCGCCAGATGTGTGAAGTGATCCGTCTGCATCAGCGGTTATCGGCGGCAGCGGCCCGTGACAAGGCGATCCAACTGCTGCGGGAGATGCAAATTGCCGATGCGGAGCGGGTGATGGAGCGTTATCCGTTTGAGCTGTCCGGCGGTATGCGCCAGCGGGTGCTGATCGCCATGGCATTCTCCTGTGAGCCGGAGCTGATTATCGCCGACGAACCCACCACCGCACTGGACGTCACGGTGCAGCGTCAGGTGCTGCGTTTGTTACAGCAGAAAGCTCGCGCCAGCGGTACGGCGGTGCTGTTTATCACCCATGATATGGCGGTGGTGTCGCAGCTTTGTGACCGGGTGTATGTGATGTACGCCGGGCACGTGATTGAAAGCGGGGTTACCGCCAGAGTGATTGAACACCCGAGCCATCCGTATTCCATTGGGCTGTTGCTGGCGGCACCGGAGCGCGCCGAACCGCGCAGCCTGCTGCGGGCTATTCCCGGCACGGTGCCCAATCTCAGTGCGTTGCCACCGGGCTGCGCCTTCAGCAACCGCTGCCGCTACGCCGACGCCCAGTGCCAACAAACCCCGTCGCTGCTGCCATTGGCCGCTGAACCGACCCAGCGGGTGGCCTGCTGGCATCCGCAGTCAATCGAACTGGAGGTAAGAAATGAACCTTGAAGCGCTGTTGGAACTGCGCGACGTGCGGCTGCGCTTTCCCGCCAGTTACAACTGGCGCGGTAAGCCGCGAGAGTATGTGCATGCGCTCAATGGGCTGGATCTCAATATCATGCGTGGGGAAACCCTGGGTATCGTCGGCGAATCCGGCTGCGGCAAGAGTACGCTGGCGCAGTTGCTGATGGGGTTGTTGAAGCCCAGCAGCGGCGAACTGTTGCGTGCACGTAACCAAGGTTCCTGGTTTGGTAGCGGCATGCAGATGGTGTTTCAGGATCCGCAGTCGTCGCTCGATCCACGCCTGCCGGTGTGGCGCATTATCACCGAACCTGTGTATGTACAGCAGCATAACAGCGTGGCTCAGCGGCGAGCACAGGCGGCAGAACTGGCGCAACAGGTCGGTCTGCGGCCGGAGGCGATTGACCGGCTGCCGCACGAGTTTTCTGGCGGGCAGCGCCAGCGCATTTCCATTGCTCGTGCGCTGTCCTCACAGCCGGATATCATCGTGCTGGATGAACCGACCTCGGCATTGGATATCTCGGTGCAGGCGCAGATCCTCAATCTGCTGGTGGAACTGCAGCGCCAGCGCAACCTGACCTATGTGCTGATCTCGCATAACGTCTCGGTGATCCAGCACATGAGCGACCGGGTGGCGGTGATGTATCTGGGGCAAATCGTTGAGCTGGGGCCGACCGCGCAGGTACTGCGCCAGCCGCAGCATCCTTATACCCGGCTGTTGCTGGATTCGGTGCCCCGTGCCGGCCGTTCGCTGAGCGACAGTGCCATTGAAGATCGCAAGGGCGAACTGCCGGGTAACCGCCAGTTACCCCTGGGCTGTTTTTTCCGTGAACGCTGTCCCTACGCTGGAGAAGGCTGCCAACTGCCACAAAACCTGCGCGTCAATCTGGCAGGTACGGCGGTGCGTTGCCATAAGGTGGCATAACGGCCTCTTTGATCAGCGGATAATACCGCGCGTCGAACGTGTAAAGAAATCGTGGAACAGGCTCAACAGCGGGTATTCCACGCTGAGGTGAATGACTTCTTGCCGGACATCCTCCAGCGCCATGGCCCGGTGGTAGATCATGTCATACAGCGAGTGAATCACCCGCTGCTGTTGCGGGTCGGCGGCCAAAAAAGCCGGGGCGGACAGGTGTACACCACCGGGTTTGGCGCGCTGCCCCGCAGCCAGTACGAAAGGCGGCAGATCTTGCACCGCCAGGGAGTGGTCGTCTAACCGCGCATGGGCACCGATAATGCAAAATTGATGTATCGCGCACCGGGCGCCGATCCAGGCGGCATCGCCCAGTTCAACATGCCCGGCCAAACCGCTGTGATCGCCGAGGTAAGTGCCGTCACCGATGATACAGTCGTGGGCCACATGCACATTGTCGCGCAGATCATTGTCATTACCGATAATGGTTCGCTGGCAGCCTTGCAGCGTCCCGCGATGCAGGGTGGCATATTTGCCGATGCGATTGCGATCGCCGAGGGTTAGCGTGGTCGGCTCACCGGCATATTTCAAATCCTGGCTGGCTTCGCCGATCGAGGAAAACGGCCCGATGACATTGTCACGGCCAATGCGTGTCAGGCCATTAATCACCGTGTGTGAAGCGATCGAGGTGCCTTCACCAATCTCAACGCCGGCAGAAATGTAGCAAAAGGGGCCGATACGCACGCGGGCACCGATAATCACGCCGGGCTCAATCACACTGTTGTCGGCAATACGGGCAGAGGGAGAAATCATGACGCATCCTGATGGCGGCGCGTGGCTATCCATCAGCCATGCCAGTCATCGGTTAATTATTAAGCCGGATTCTGGATTAATTAAGGGGGGAACAGGAAAGTGTGGGCAGGAAGTTTGCCTTCCCGTCGGTGTGACAAGGTTGTCTGGGGCCAGCATAAGCCGGTAGACGCCTTAGACTGCTACTTTATATTTTATTTATTTTATGAACCTTTAGGTAATAACGGAATGTTACCACCGGCGGTAAACAGAAGATCGGCAACAGGCTCAGGGCATGGGCCAGTCGGTGGGAGTGTTGCTGACCACTTCGACATACATGTCCCAGGCGTGGGACCAGAAAAGCACAAAACCTTCCTGACTGAAGCTGATGCCCATCAAGCCCATGACGAACCAGCAGGTGGTGAACAACCCCAGGCTGCTGAACATAAATGCCATACCGTTGCGGCTGGTCTTACGGCAAACGACGTTTAGCTGGCTGGCCATAAACATCATAACGGCGCTCAGTAACTCCCAGCGCATCATAATAAAACCTGTGGCAATGGCACTCATCGAACATGGTCCTTGGAAAAAGCCGCAACCGGCAGGGCGCCGGGAGGTTTGTGCGGGCAAAAATGGAATAGTGTGATCTGTGTCACATTGTAGCACTGGCGCAAACGGCGGCTCAATCCCTGAGCGGGAGAAAAATCGGCATTTGGTAACATTCCAACATGCTGAAACATTTATGCCATTTCATTAGCAACCTTTTAATGGGGCGCCTTCGGCAATAACGCTATGCTTGCCGACTTTTCACTGCCCTGATTTATCTTGGGAAAGTGTGACGTCAGACAGGTAGCTCGCCACGCATGGCCCTATTACAAGATAAAATTCGTGACCATTCCGCAGAGGAAATGCTGTTTATCCGCCGTGCCAGTGTGGCTATGGTGCTGGTTGTCGCCTGTTTTGGTGTACTGGTCGCCAACCTGTACCGTTTGCAGATTAAACAGCATGGGTTTTACCAAACGCGATCTAATCAAAACGACATCAAAATGGTGCCGATTGCCCCCAGCCGCGGGCTGATCTTCGATCGCAATGGTACCCCGCTGGTGCGCAATATTACGCTGTACCAAATCCAGATCATTCCCAGCAAAATCGACAATATGACCGCGCTGCTGCAACAACTGACGCCGATTGTCGATCTGACCCCCGAAGACATCACCGCCTTTCGCGATGACATGCACCACAATGGCCGCTATAAGCCGGTGACGCTAAAAAACGGGCTGACCGAAACGGAAGTGGCGCGCTTTGCCGTCAATCAATACCGCTTTGACGGGGTAACCATCGATACCTATCAGCAACGTGAATATCCGTACGGTGCCGAGCTGGCGCATGTGGTGGGTTATGTATCGAAAATCAATGACGGTGATTTGAAACGGTTGGATAAAGAAGGCCTTAGCGAGAACTATGCCGCCGATCACAATATCGGCAAGCAGGGCATTGAGGCTTACTATGAGTCTGAGCTGCACGGTACCACCGGCTATCAGGAAGTGGAGGTGGACAACCACGGCCGGGTGATACGCCTGCTGAAGGAGCAACCACCGCAGGCCGGCAAGAATATCTACCTGACGCTCGACTTGCGGTTGCAGCAGTACATTGAATCCGTGTTGAAGGGGCAGCGTGCGGCGGTGGTGGTTGAGGATCCGCGTGACGGCGGCATTCTGGCGATGGTGTCCAGCCCCAGTTACGATCCCAACCCTTTCGTGAAGGGCATCAGTTATCCAGCTTACAAGTCTCTGCTGGCTAATCCCGATTTACCGCTGATTAACCGCGTTACGCAGGGGCTGTATCCACCGGCCTCCACCGTGAAACCCTACATGGCCACTTCTGCGCTGTTTGCCGGGGTGATCACCCCCAACACCACTTTCTTTGGTGCCCCGACCTGGACCTTGCCGGGCACCCAACGCCGTTACCGTGACTGGCTAAAAAGCGGCCACGGCATGCTGAATGTGACCAAGGCGATTGAAGAGTCTGCCGATACCTTCTTCTATCAGGTGGCGTATGAAATGGGCATTGACCGTATTCACAGTTGGCTGAGTCAGTTTGGTTACGGTCAGGCGACCGGCATCGATCTTAATGAAGAGTATCGTGGCGTGCTGCCAAGCCGCGAATGGAAGCAGCGGGTGCATAAAAAACCCTGGTACCAGGGTGACACCATCTCGGTAGGGATTGGCCAGGGATATTGGGTCGCCACGCCGATCCAGATGGTGAAGGCATTAACCACGCTGATCAATAACGGCAAGGTGAAAACACCGCATCTGCTGTATTCGATGAAGCAGGGCAACCGGGTCAGCCGCTATCAGCCGCCGGTACAAACCGCGCAGATTGGTGATGCCAAATCACCGTATTGGGGCATCGTACGCAACGGCATGTACGGCATGGCCAACCTGCCGAACGGCACCGGTTACAAACTGTTCCACACCGCGTCATACCAAATCGCCGCCAAGTCCGGTACTTCACAGGTGTTCGGTCTGAAAGAAAATCAGACCTATAACGCCAAGATGATCCCAGTGCGGTTGCGCGACCATATCTTCTATACGCTGTTCGCCCCCTATAAAAATCCGCGGGTGGCCATGGCACTGATTTTGGAAAACGGCGGCGGTGACGGCGTGGTTGCAGGGCCGACCGCCCGGGCGATCCTCGACCATATTTTTGACCCGGCTAATGCGCCACAGGCTGCGGACGATCGGCAAGTTAAACCGGAGTTAAACGACAGTGCGGACGTGCAACCCTAAACGCGTTTGTTTTTACTTTCTTACAAACTGCAATCTTCTAAAGATTTTTGTCAGGGTAGACTGAAATCATTACATAACTTTAATAAAAACGCAGGGTTAACAGTGGCGCCATCAACAAAAAAAAGCGGTAAAAATTATTCCACCCTTCGCTTTGGCTGGATTTGCGCCGGGATTCTGGTGTGCTTTTTCCTGCTGGCGTTCCGGGTCGGCTACTTACAATTGCTGGAGCATCAGCAATTGGCTGACCAGGCGGATCAGCGTTCGATCCGCACCCAGGTGCTGCCGACCAACCGGGGGATGATCACCGATCGCAATGGTGAAGCTTTGGCCGTCAGCGTGTCTTCAAGAGACATCGTGCTGGATCCCAAGCATATTCTCGACACCCATACCGATCTGACTAATGAACGTTGGCAGAGTCTGGCCACCGTGCTGAAAATGCCACTGACCGAGGTGCAGAAGCTAATCCAGACTAACGCCCATAAGCGATTTGTCTATCTGGCGCGTAAGGTTGAAGATGATAATGCCAGCTATATCAGTAAGCTGCATTTAACCGGTGTCAGCACGGAGCAGGACTTCAGCCGCTTTTATCCGATGAGTCAGGATGCCGCCGGGTTGATCGGTATTGTCGGGCAGGACAATCAGGGACTGGAAGGCATTGAGCTGGGCTTTAACCACCTGCTGCAAGGCAAGAACGGCGTCCGCGTCTACCAGAAGGATGGCAGCGGGGCGGTGATTGGCGTGATCAAAAACGTCGACCCTGTGCCACCGCCGAACGTCACGCTGAGCATCGATAAATTCATCCAATACGTGTTGTATGCGCAGATCCGCGACGGCGTGGTGGCGAATCAGGCCGACTCCGGCTGTGCGGTGTTGGTGAAGGTGAATACCGGTGAAGTGCTGGGCATGGCTAGCTACCCGTCATTTAACCCAAACAACTATGCCAATACGCCAACGAAAGACATTCGTAACGTATGCAGCAGTGACAGCTTCGAGCCGGGCTCTACGGTGAAACCGATTGTGGTGATGGTCGGGCTGGAGCACCACTTGATTAAGCCGGATACCGTGCTGGATACCACGCCTTACCGGGTCAACGGCCACCTGATCAAGGACGTGGGCCACTGGTCGAAGCTGACCATTACCGGCGTACTGCAAAAATCCAGTGATATTGCCGTTTCACACATCGCACTGGCGCTGCCTGCCACCGTACTGCCGGCGGTTTACAAAAGCTTTGGTCTGGGGCTGCCAACCGATCTGGGCATCGGTAACGAGAGCAGCGGCTACTTGCCGCAGCACCGTGAGCGCTGGGCGGATATCGAACGTGCAACCTTCTCCTTTGGCTATGGGCTACGTGTGACGCCGCTACAAATGGCGCGTGAATATGCCACTATCGGTTCCTATGGGGTTTATCGACCCTTATCGATCACCAAGGTCACGCCACCGGTGATGGGACAACGCATTCTGCCGGAAGATACGGTAAAAACCGTGGTGCATATGATGGAAAGCGACGCCTTGCCGGGCGGCAGTGGCCTCAGCGCCGCGGTGCCGGGTTACCGGTTGGCGATTAAAACCGGTACCGCCGAGAAAATGGGGACCAACGGGAAATACGACGGCGGGTATATCAACTACACCGCCGGTGTGGCCCCGGCCAGCGATCCGCAGGTGGCGCTGGTGGTGATGGTCAACAACCCGAAAGCCGGTAAGCACTTCGGTGGTTCGGTGGCCGGCCCGGTGTTCGGCAAAATTATGGCTCAGGTACTGGAGCATATGAACATCCTGCCGGATGCCCAGCCGTTGAAGGTGGTATCTCAGGTTAAGGGGTGACGCAAAGCCCCCTCGATGGAGGGGGACCGGATCAGAAATAGTAGCCGATGTTCACGTTGGAACGAAAATACCATTTATTGCTGCCGGAGGACTGGGTGCTGGTCCAGCCGGTGGCGTTTTCGGCTCCACCCCAGGGGTTGGCATTTTGCGCCCAGGTCAAATCAACCCAAACCATCACCGGCATGGCGAAGATCTGTACCCCCAGGGTATTCATTTTAGAGTCTGACCCGCCGTCCTTATCCTTCCACAGCACGCTGTAGTCGTTATAAAAGCGCAGTTTTTTTACCGGTCCCCAGGGCACTTCGACATCGCGTGCCAGGTTGATAGACGCGGTAGTGGCCTGCGCCGGAATCAAATAGGCTGGGGTCAGGCCGTTGCCGCCCATTAGAATCACCGAGTTGTTTGCCCCCTCAGGCCCCTTGGCATCATAAGAATAACGGATAACCTGGGTCGACAGATGCCATGGATCGTGGTTCACCAACGCGTGCAGGCCTGCCGCCCAGAAAGAGCCATTATCGCCGGTGGCATGATTATAGAGCCGGGAGCCCGCCAGCGAGCCGCCGAGCTCGTTGTTCCAGTCACCCTGATGGAATTCACGCGTCAGACGCAGGTTAACCTGGTCGCGTTTCTCGTTGGATTGCAAATGCTGCGAGCCGTAGTTGGTGTTTTTCAGATCGTCATAATTACCCACCTCCGGCGCATAGCGCACGCCCGCCGGCATCATGCGGGGAAAATAGGCTGCATCGAACGCCCAAGCATTGTCATGGTATTGATATTTGGCACCCAGCCCGTTATTAACACCGAAACCGAGGTAAAACGGGATGCCGTAGGACCAACCAAACTGGGGATAGGGCTGCAAACCAAAGGGTTTGAACGGCGCGCCAAGCTGTAGGTCCGAGTTGCCAGTCAGGTGATAACCGACATAAGCACGGTCGATAGCGTATTTCCGGTGATCCTGAAACCAAAAACCAGAATCAAAGAATGCGTCATTATAATTGGCGCTGGTGTCGATGCGGAAGGCGTCAAAACGCAAGTGCGGCGGGTTGCGATAATTGCTACTACCCCAATCCTCATAGCGGTAATTGGCACGCAATGCTCCACCGATATCAATGTTTTTCTTATTATCTTCGCTTTGCCAATGAAGGTGAGGAAATACCGGGCTGCTCTTTTTTACCGGCGACCCGGTGACGAGTTTATCCTTGTCTGGTGTGGTGGTGTTGGCGTAACTCATTGGTGATAAAAGTAAAGTTATGATGATGGCCTTACGCATGGCTTTCCCCTGATCAAGACTGACTTTTTAAAAACGAGCGCGTTCCGCCATAAAATAATGGAAGCGTTGCTTGGGTTTTATATATGAGACAAGTTTTGGTTAAGTATTTATTATTTTAACTTTGAGTAAGTTTCAAATGTGAAACTTTGTTCCACATTTAATATTGGAACTATAATCCTGACATGGTGTAAGTCAAGAAATAAAAATAGCAGTGCGAATAAAGCGAACATTGCTCACGAAAGGTCAGTTGTCAGGTCATGGAAAGGTGAGGGAGTGCGTGGGTAGGACCTGGAATGTTATTCTGATTGGGTTTTATTAGGGGTAATAAAAACCACTACTGAGTTTCTTTAATATTAATAAATAATGGAATGGCATAGGTTTCAGGTCGATTACTTTAAACAGACAATAACCGACCTGAAACTGATATTTCTTGCTGTAAGGATCAGCGGCTGGTCTGGTGACCGATGATGCCGCCCAGCGCTGCGCCGCCCAAGGTCCCCAGCGTGCTGCCGTCGGTCAATACTGCACCACCCAATGCACCTACGCCGGCGCCAATAGCAGTGTTGCGATCGCGGTGAGACATATTTCCGCATGCAGTCACGGAAAGCGTTGCCATGATAACAACCATTACGCCTGCAGCACGTTTAATGTTCATAAGAGTTTCCTGGTAAAGTTGCCTAATTAACAGACAAAGAAAGCACTGGTTAATCGGCCGGTAAAAGTTGAGATGAATGTATTCCTGCGAAAGAAATTAGAATAGGTAAATATTCTTAATTTTTAGCATTCGGATTTTGCCGATCGGCTTCCTGCATTCGTTATGACGATAAAATGAACAGCCTGACTGCAGGACCGAAACAACGGCATGTCACCGGCACTGGGCCGGTTAACAGGACTGGCCAGCAGATCTACACGAGTTACGAGCGACATTGACAACGGCATGCCTTGGTTTGCATTAGAGGGAAGAGACAGGGCCTTCTGCCCTCAAGAGAGGGCACTGAAGTTATTTTATAATGATTGACTTAAAGTGAACTCAGAAACCAAATAAACCCACAGACCACCAGCCAAAATAAGCCGCTGACAATAAATACGCCATGCCAGGCATAGCGTTCAAACCACTGAATAGGTGTCCTTTTTATTTTCACCGTTGATGTCGTCATCTTGCTATTGATAGTCAAAGATATCAAATTGCTGAATATCCCCCGTTGATGTTTCTGGAGGGTGAAATTTCTGTTAGCTGACTGCATTTTTTTAAAAATCACTGGCGTGTTTTTTATGAGTGAGGTGCTGAGATGTTTCTTCGTTTTAATTTTCACCCGTTTCCCCTGAAACAAATATGTAACAATTTAACCATATGTATCTATTTTTAATAATGCTTTCGCGATAACGATAAGCTGCGTCCATTATTTTTGCACAAACGGGAGTTTTCTCACCACTTCATTCCTGCTGTTTGTTTTTTATAATTGCTTTTTAAAATATATTAAATTATATATTTCCATTTAAATCAAACAGATGTGGCACATGTTCCATGTGAAACAAAATTAAACTTTGAACATAATGTGAGTATATCCGGGGCGAGATAGCTTATGAACAGAGACCTCTGCACAATAATTCAAAGGACAT
The DNA here is from genome assembly GCF_027474885.1 of Serratia myotis. NCBI lineage: Bacteria > Pseudomonadati > Pseudomonadota > Gammaproteobacteria > Enterobacterales > Yersiniaceae > Serratia > Serratia myotis. Next base: position 2,612,344 of record NZ_CP099707.1, read on the forward strand.
CAAAAATCTCTCTTTAGGCCATCTCAACCTGAGGGGGATGCTTCACTGCCGGGTTTTGGCCAGCCAGACCAAGATCTCAGCAACACCCGCGCCTGTTGGGGGGCCAGTGCGAATAACGCCACATCATTATTCAGCCCCAGCTTTTGCATTAATCGACGTTTCTGATAGCTGACCGTTTTCACGCTACGTCCTTGTTGATAGGCGATATCTGTCACGCTTAACCCCGTGAGCAGGGCATTCAACACCAACTGTTCACGGGGAGCCAGTAACTGACGACGGACAGTAATATCCGCGCTCAAGGGGGGGCCGAGTAGAGCCCCCAGGGCATACAACATGGCATTGCTGGTCAAAGAGAGTCGAGCCATGGCCGCCTGCTTTTGGTTGCTGACGGTGCGGATATCGCGCTTTAATCTCCAGGCAATAGTGGTCAGAGCCTGACCGCTGAGTAGGGCCTGCATAATAATGCGTTCATTAGCGGTCAACAGATTAGCAAGTTGGGGCGGCAATAGCGGCAGAGGTATGGGTTGTGTGCCGTGAATATCGGTAATGGCAGGTTTCGGTAGTATCATAGTGATGTTTCCCTGGTAGGGGCACGCCTCTTTTTTGGCAATATGTGCATATGGACTGAGTCCGCGGCCAAGGGCATTGGCAAAAAAATAAAAGTTAACTTTTTAGGTATTTAATTAAAATGCCACCGGCATTACCTGCCTTTCTCTTTGTTTGTCATCATAGATATCTCCCTGAAATAATCCTGTGAAAGGTCATATGTATTTATGATTCTTGGCTATGAAATTGTGGGGGATACCCCACGCAATTATTATTATTTTCGCATAAACATATCTTTGGTGAATATTTCATTCTTGCTGTCTTCCTACAATAGTTGCTTTGTTGGGGTATTATTTTATGTATTTTCAATATGAACAAAACCGGGGCGTTGGTTCTTGCAGGCGAGAGCTGCTGGGGGTTCTGTCAGGATGGCGCAGTGATTTTCAGTACCTGGCTTAAGGGACAATCGGCTGGCAGGAAAGAGCATTTTTTTGTATTGCGGTAATGCAACTGTGTAAGTTACATTAGCGACGTTAGGGTGTGATCTGCATCACAGATTGAAATCAAGCAACAATAACCTTAAGAAAACTCAGGGAAATATTTCTTTTCTGAGAAGGCTTTTCTCTGCTTAAAAACCAGGTGACGACGATGTTAGAGATGATTGAGAGTTTGGCAACCGTGGTGGTCCTGGTGCCGGTAATGATAGCCGTGTTACTTGGCTCGATTTATGGCCTGGGTGAGCTGTGTAATCTTTTCTCCGCCATAGGCAAAAAGAAAGACTGAATTTAATGATCAGGGGGCGCAATGCCCCCCGACGCAGGTTTAGAGCACGGTGGCCAGAAAGTCACGCGTTCTCTGATGCTGCGGCGTATCCAGTACCTGCTGCGCAGTTCCCGTCTCTACCACTTTCCCTTGATCCATAAAGATGATTTGATCTGCCACCTCGCGGGCAAAACCGATTTCGTGCGTTACTACCACCATGGTCATGCCCGAATGCGTCAGGCCCTTCATTACCTGCAGCACTTCACCCACCAGCTCAGGATCGAGCGCAGAAGTCGGCTCATCGAACAATAACACCTCGGGGTTCATCGCCAACGCGCGGGCAATCGCGACCCGCTGTTGTTGACCGCCAGAAAGCTCGCGCGGCCAGGCGTGGATACGGTGTTCCAGCCCGACGCGGGTCAGCAGGGCCTTTGCCCGTTCCAGCACCACAGATTTCTTTTCCTTTTTAACCAGCAATGGCGCTTCGGTGACGTTTTCCAGCACCGTGCGGTGGGGGAACAGATTGAACTGTTGGAATACCATGCCAATAGTTTTGCGTTGTTCGGCGACCTCACGTTCTTTCAGTTCATACAGTTGATGACCTTTTTGGCGATAGCCGATGAGCTGTTCGCCCACGCGAATAGTGCCACCGTCGAGTTTCTCCAGGTGGTTGATGCAACGCAGCAGGGTCGATTTCCCCGAGCCGGAAGGGCCGAGGATCACCGTGACCGACCCCGCCGGGATCTGCAGGCTGATATTCTTCAGCACTTCGGTGCCGGAAAAGGACTTCCGCACCTGATTAATCACAATGGCGGCGCTCATGATTCTGCTCCCTGTGCCTGGCTAACCGGGGCCTTACGGCTGCGGAACAGCCAGTTGCTGCCCGTGGCCTGGCTGCCCCGACCAAAGTAACGCTCAACGTAGTGCTGGCCGACCGACAAGATAGAGGTCATCACCAGATACCACAGCGTAGCGACCAGCAGCAGCGGGATCACCTCGTAGGTGCGCTGGTAGATGATCTGCGCCGAATACAGTACGTCCTGCAAGGCAATAACCGACACCACCGCGGTGGTTTTAAGCTGTCCGATCACCTCATTCCCGGCCGGTGGCAGAATTGTGCGCATGGCCTGTGGCAATACTACTCGCCACAGGATCTGCCCACGGCGATAGCCAAGAGCCTTGGCGGCCTCCAACTGACCGCTGCCGACGCTTTGGATACCGGCACGCACAATCTCTGCCGCATAAGCCGACTGATGCATTACCAGGGCGATCACCGCCGCACTGAAGGTGCTGATAATGGTGTTGGTCGGCGCGCTGGCGACTTCGCCCAGAAAGGGGATCCACAGGCTGATACGCGGATAGAGCGCGGCGATGTTGTACCACAGGAAAAGCTGCACCAGCATCGGTACCGCGCGGAAGAACCAGGTATAGAACCAGCTCACTGCCACCAACACCGGGTTGGCCGACAGGCGCATCAATGCCAGCACTACGCCGCCAGCAAAGCCGAAGAACACCGAAATTACCGTCAGTTTCAGCGTCATGATCACGCCGTTGATAATCGAGTCTTCGGTGAAGTTTTCTGCCACCACCGCCCATTCAAAGCGCGGGTTGTGCACCATCGAATTGGCGATGATGCCGAGGATCAACAGCACCAGCAGTGCGCTGATCCAACGCCCATAATGCCGATGACCGACGATGCGCAGCTCGGCATCGTCGATGGGGTGTTGCCCACTCATTTTGCGATCTCTTCGTTGATACCGGCAGTTTTCACCGCACCAAAACCAATATCCCAGCCGTCGAGGATTTTCTGGTAGCTACCATCGGCAATCAGCGAGTTCAGCGCCGCCTGCACCGGTTTCACCAACTCGGAGCCCTTTGGCAAGGCAATGGCGACGGTGGTGCCTTCAATGTTGATGTCGCCGGCCAGTGCCAGCGGCTTCACATGAGTAGCCTGGTAACGCAAGCCTTCATAGGGGCCGAAGAACATCGGTACGCGACCGCTGATCACCGCCTGAACGCCGGCCGGGCGGTCGGGGAAGATCGGAATGGTGATGGCCGGTTTGCCGCCGCTGACGCATTGATCGCTGGCTTGCTGCAAACGGGTGATCTGCGAAGTGCCGGCACCGGCACCGACGGTCTGACCACAAAGCTGTGCCAAATCGGTATAAGGACCAAGCGCCGCATCTTTACGGGCAATCAGCGCCAGTTTGGAGGCATTGTAATAGCCGACGAAATCGACCTGCTGGAAGCGTTTTTTGTTGGCGTCGATGTTGGCCAGCGCCACGTCATAGCGGCCGGATTTCAGGCCGGGAATGATATTGTCGAAGCCGCCGGTGTCTTTCCAGTGGATCGCTACGCCAAGACGATCGGCAATTGCGCTCATCACATCGATTTCACGCCCGGCCAGCGTTTTGTTATCCGTTTCATAGAAAGTGGTTGGCGGGGTATTCGGGTTGGTTCCCGCCACGATGTAACCGGCCTTTTTGATGGCTTCAGGCAGGCTGTCGTGCAGCGCTGGATCGGCGTTGGCCTTAACTGCGGCACGGAAGGGCACATCGCCTTCTGCCGCAAATCCGCTGGCCAGCGGAGCCAGTGTGCCAGCGGCCAACAGCAGGGACAGTGCGGTGCGTTTTATGGTGGTTTTCATGATATTCCCCTGCGAATTAAGCCGATTTAACGTTGGCGAAGTTGATTGCCGGTTGCGGCAGGCCCAGGTTTTCACGCAGGGTTGAGTACTGATACTCCTCACGGAACAGGCCACGACGGCGCAACTCCGGGATCACCAGTTCGACGAACAGCTCCAGTTGGTTCGGCAGTACGGCAGGCATGATGTTAAAGCCGTCAGCTCCTTGCTGTTCCAGCCACAGTTGGAAGTCATCGGCGATCTCTTCGGCGGTGCCAACCACCACACGATGTCCTCGTGAACCGGCGGCAACGGCGGCCAATTCACGCAGCGTCAGATTTTCACGCGCGGCCAGGTCGGTCAGCAGTTTCACCCGGCTTTGGCCGCCTTCGGTCGCACCCACGTCCGGTACCGGACCGTCGAGCGGGAAACCGCTCAGGTCAAAGCCAAAACGGGCAGACAACTGCTCAATACCATTGTCGATATCCACCAACTGATTGAGTTGGTACCAGGTTTCCTGCGCTTCGGCCTTGGTACGGCCGATGATCGGCATCACGCCCGGCAGGATCAGCAAGTGATCCGGGTTGCGGCCGGCATCGGCGACAAATTTCTTCTGGCTGCGATAAAACGCCTGGCCTTCTTCCAGCGTGGCGGCAGCGGTAAACACCACCTCGGCGGTTTCAGCCGCCAACTGCTGCCCGGCCGGTGAGGATCCGGCTTCGATAATCACCGGACGCCCTTGTGGCGAGCGCGAAATGTTCAGCGGTCCCTGTACCGAGAAATGCTTGCCCTTGTGGTTGGCGGCATGGATTTTCTCGTCAATGGCGTAAACGCCGTTTTCTTTGTCACGCACGATGGCGTCTTCTTCCCAGCCGTCCCACAGTTTGTAGCTGGCCTGCAGGAATTCGCGCGCCACTTCATAGCGCTCGGCGTGCGAAGGCAGGTCGTCACGGCTGAAGTTGCGTGCCGCATCGCTGGAGAATGAGGTCACCACGTTCCAGGCTGCACGGCCGTGGCTGATATGGTCAATGGAAGCCATGGCGCGTGCCAAATGGAAAGGCTGGTCGAAAGTAGTGGAGGCGGTGGCCGCCAGCCCGATATGGCGGGTATTGACCGCCAGCGCGGCCAGCAGCGTCAGCGGCTCCAGGCGTGACATCGTAGACGGCAAACGGTGCACGCTGGTCGCCAGCGCATCGCCGACGAAGAACATGTCAAAGGTGCCTTCTTCGGCCTTTTGGGCGATCCAGGTAAACCAGTCAATGTCGGTTGGTGAACCGCTGGCACCGGCGGCACGCCAGCCGCCGACGTGGTGACCCAGCGCCTGAACAAACAGGCCGAGACGTAATTGACGCGATGGTGTTGAAGGTGAAGTACTCATAATTATTCCTATATTTATTATTGGTTTAGTAATTTTATTAAGCGGAGTAGCGCCTCGGGCTGCGCTAACGTGCAATCACCCATCACGCTATCGCTGTCCAGATGCGGCATCAGTTGCAGGATGCTGCGCAGCTTGGCGTTGACGTCGGTTTGGCGGGCGGCCGTTTGCTTTCTGGTGACAACGTCACTAAGTTGACGGCCATCATGCAAAGTTAAGGTCACGCGGTGGAAGCGTAACTCTGCATCCAGTTCATCTGGCGGGGCCGTCAGGTCGGCATGGCGTTCAACCCTTGCCGCCAGAGCGGCAATCACCGGGTCCACCGGATTTTCGCCGTAGTGCATCAGTGGCACGGCTCCGCTGTACAGGGCATCGGCGATGACGTATTCCAGGCTGAAACGTGCTTCAACCCCGTTTGACGGACGACGAATATAGGGCGCGGTATCGGCACCAGGCGGAAAACTGACCTGAATTTGGCTGATTGCCGCAGGAATATCGGCAGGGGAAATACCTTGTTCGATCAGACGTTCACGCAGGTTGAATGCCGCTTCGGCGGCGCTGTGGGTGCCGCCGCAGGTCGGGTAGCGTTTAAACTCCAGACCCGGTTGCAGAATGCGCCACGGCGCGCCCCAATCGGCGGTCAACAACTCTGGCCGTTGCCTTCCATCACCGTGCGAGTGCAACAGGCTGTCTATCACGCCTTCTGGCTGGCCGGCAAAGCCCGCCTGTGCCAGCAGCACCGCATTGACCGCGCCACGCGCCGCCAATCCTGCATGCAGCGGTTTGGCTGCCGAACCAAACTGGCTGCGTAACCCGGCGGCCTGGGTGGCGGCCAGCCCGAGGGCGATCTGCGTTTGTTCGGGTGTCAGTTGTAAATAGCGTGCCGCTGCCGCACTGGCGGCCACCGCCCCGAGGGTAGCGGTGCTGTGAAAACCTAATTGATAATGCTGAGTCCCGGCCGCCAACCCCAGTCGCCCGGCGGCTTCCACTCCGACCACATAGGCGCTCAGCAGCGCATGTACATCAGGGGTATCGCCGGTCAGCGCCAGCAGCGCAGACAGCACCACCGTAGTTGGGTGGCCGCGTAGCGCAGGGTGATAATCATCAAAATCCAGTGAGTGGCTGACATAGCCAAAGTACAGCGCGCGGTTCTCTGCCCCGATGGGCGGGAATACCGATGTCACCGCCGCCAGGCCGCTGTCGGTGAGTGCGCCCTGGGCGACAGGCAATGCGCAGGCGAAATAATCCATCAGCCCGATACGGGCGGCCGACAGGGCGGAACCCTCGGGCTGGCTATTCAACACCAGACGGGCAAATTGAGCGGTAATTAGCGATGACAAGATATAAAACCTGATTTTTTATGCGGTTATGCACTGGACTGCGATTCAGATTTCATTGTGTGGTGATTTGAACGCACCCGAAAGAACGAACGGGACTTTGATATTTCAAAATGGAATATAGAAGGGGCTGGATAGCGCAGAATACCGAAGGAATAGGCTGTTGCGCCTGTCTTAGACATTTTTGTGCAAAGCAAAGCTGGAATTGAGAATAAGCAGCGACTACGGCGCTCAGCATCAGGCTTTATCACCGGATGAACGCCGTAGTGAGCGATGACGTTATTTAATCATCGCCATCACACGTTTGAACATGGCACTGTCAGCATTGGCCAACTCATTCACCAGGGTGAAATGGTTGCTGTGCCGGTCTTCCAGCAGGGTGACATCAAGCCCTTTCTCGCGGCAGGCGGTGTAATAAGCCAGCGTCTGGTTCTTAAAGCCCTGGGTTTCTTTGGCCCCTACGTCGAGCAGGATCTGCGGTGCATTGGCCTTTTCCGGCAGCATAAACAGCGGACTGAGCGTTAGCGCCTGCTCCGCGGTCAGGCGCATCCAGTCATTCACGTAGATATCACACAGCGGGCGAATGTCGAACAGGCCGCTCAACGCCAGTGCGCCTTTAATCACATTCACCGGCAACTGATAAAGGTGCTGCCAGTCATCGGCGATCAGCATGCCACTCAGGTGGCCCCCGGCCGAGCTGCCACTGACAAAAATACGCTCGGGATCGATGCCATATTGGCCGGCATGGTGGTAAAGCCAGGCTATCGCGCTGCGCACCTCGCGGACGATTTCCGCCAACGTAGCTTCCGGTTGCAGGGTATATTCCAGCGTCGCCACCGCTACGCCGTGACGGGTGAAACTGGCGGCCATCGAACAGGCTTCTTCTTTGCGCTGGGAATGCCAATAACCGCCATGAATAAAGACCAACAGGGGCGAAGGCTGGGTGGCGGCCGGGAACAGATCAAGGCGTTCGGCAACGCCCATGCCGTAGTGAATGTCATAGATCCCCGGCGTTTGTGCTTTGGCCTGGGAGGCCAGCGTCGCATATTGCGCCATGCAAGCGTCAAAATCTTCTACCGAAGCGCGGGCGTTGTATTGCTCGGCACGCACGGACAGGTCATCAAACAGCAGATCGATTTTCATCTTGTCTCCTTGTGTGGTTCCTCATCATCTGCCTGAAGCGGATTTGAAGTTTGATCCTTAATGCTGACCGATGACATGGCGTCATATGCATTAATAAACTGCATAGGCTGCGCCTTCCGCCATATCATGGGCTGACATAGGCTACTGACAGGTTCTTTCAGGAGTCAGTACTATGAAGCTAATTACTCAATCTGCGGTGGGCAGCCCCCATTCCGGCGGCATTCTCACCGGCCTTTCTCTGACCATGCTGGTTTCATCGCTGGGCGCCAGCATTGCCAACATCGGTTTGCCCACGCTGGCACAGGCGTTCAACACGTCGTTTCAGGCGGTGCAGTGGGTGGTAATCGTCTACCTGCTGGCCATTACCACTTCCATTATCGCCATAGGGCGTCTGGGGGATCGGATCGGCCGCCGCCGCTTGCTGCTGATGGGCATTGCCTTGTTCACCCTTGCCTCAGGACTGTGCGCCGCCGCACCGGATATCTGGCTGCTGTTGGCGGCACGCATTGCCCAGGGGATGGGGGCCGCAGTGATGATGGCAATGACCATGGCGCTGGTGGGTGAGACGCTGGGAAAAGAAAACACCGGCCGTGCTATGGGGTTGCTTGGCAGCATGTCGGCTATCGGTACCGCGCTTGGGCCTACGCTCGGCGGCGCGTTGATTTTGGGCTTCGGCTGGCGGGCGATGTTTCTGGTGAGCCTTCCTATGGGCGGGCTGGCATTTATGCTGGTATATCGTTATCTGCCGGTGGGCCAGCCGCAGTCGCAAAAAGATAACGGCAGTTTTGATCTGCCCGGGACTTTGCTGCTTGGTCTGACGCTGGCCTGCTACGCGCTGTCGATGACGCTGGGCCATGGTGACTTCGGTGTCATCAATTTGCTGTTGTTGCTTGGTGCGGCGCTGGGGATCGGACTGTTTATACGACTGGAAAACACCACGGCCTCTCCTTTAATACAGTTGGCACTGTTCCGTCAGGCTGGGTTGAGTGTCGGGTTAGTGATGAGCGCATTGGTCATGACGGTGATGATGACATCGCTGGTAGTAGGGCCGTTTTATCTGACGCATGGCCTGGGGTTGGCGGTGGGACAAGCTGGACTGGTGATGTCCGCCGGGCCGCTGGTGTCTGCTTTGCTCGGCATGCCGGCCGGCCGGTTGGTGGATCGTCTGGGGGCACAAAAAATCACCGCCGTGGGCCTGGCGATCATGACCCTGGGGGCAGGCGTAATGTCGATGATGACCCTCAATCAGGGTATCTTTGGCTACGTGGCCGCCCTTTGCCTGATTACTCTGGGCTACGTGCTATTTCAGGTCGCCAATAATACTGCGTTGATGAAGCATGCGGCCCCTGAGCAACGCGGAGTGATCTCCGGCATGGTTAACCTTTCACGTAATCTTGGCCTAATCACCGGGGCTTCCGCCATGGGCGCCTTGTTTATGCTGGCGGCGAACACCGGTGATATCACGTTAGCAACGGCGGAGGCGGTATCAAACGGCATGCGTGTGACTTACCTGGCGGCAGGCGTGTTGGCGGCAATAGCACTGGTGATGACCCTCAGAAGCCATGCCGCCATTAAACCGGACGGGGATTACAGCAGGTCGCCGCGGTAGGCGATATGAATTTTGTTGCCGTCCGGATCGCGCAGGTAAGCACCAAAATAGCCTTGGCCATAATGAGGGCGCTCACCGGCTTCACCTTCCGAAATGCCGCCTGCCGCGATACCGGCGACATAGGCTTCACGCACCTGTTGTTCACTGTGGGCGGTGAAGGCCACCATGCTGCCTGCCGTTACCGGCGCTGGCCGGTTGTCGATTATAGGGCTGGTAAGCGTAAAAACGCGGCAATGCCTGATCGGGCATCACCCAGCAACGTGCGGCGGGGCCTCCATCCGGGGTGACCGGGCGTTGTATTAACCCCAACGGCAGCAAAATGGCATCGTAAAAAGTGGCGGCTTGCTCCAGATCGCTGACGCCTACGGTGATATGACTAAACATGCTTTCCCTTAATATGTCTGGTTTACCGGTTCATTCATCTTATGCCAATGAACCTAAAATGGTCGTGGCAATCCTAAACTCTCAGCCCAAATACTCGATGATCGACAAACCGCCGTTGTAATCCGTGCTGTAGATAATGCCCTGGGCGTCGACAAACACGTCGCAGGATTGGATCACCTGCGGGCGGTCCGGGCGTTTATCCATCATCGTCTCTGGGGCGGCGGGCACCAAAGCCCCGGTTTCTTTCGGCTGATAAGGGTTGCTGATGTCATAGGCGCGCACACCGGCATTTTGGTAGGTGGCAAAAATCAGCGTTGAGCTGATAAAACTGCCGGGGCGGTTCTCATGCAGGTTATGTGGCCCGAAATGCGCCCCCTTGCTGATGTAATCGCGTTCCTCCGGTTGCGGGAAGGTGGCAATGCTCACCGGGTTGGACGGTTGGCGGATATCAAACAGCCAAATCAGTTTTTCGCCGTCCTGCTGGTTATCGAGCACTGCCTCATCCAGCACCACCAGCAGATCCCGGTCCGGCAGTGGCAGCGCGGTGTGAGTACCGCCACCAAAAGGGGGGCTCCAGTTGCGGTGGGCGATTAACTGCGGTTGGCTGCGATCTTTGATATCCAGCAGGGTCAGGCCGCCATCGCGCCAACTGGCATAGGCGGTGTCGCCGCTGATAATGGCATGGTGCAGGGCGTAGCGTTTGCCTTCCGGCCAGTTTGGTGTTTCTCCGCCGGCGCTGTGCATGCCCGGCAACCACCAGCGGCCGGCGATCTGCGGATTGCGAGGATCGGCCAAATCGACGGTCAGAAAAATATAGTCGCTGTAGCCGTCAATCAGGGCGGAAACGTAGGCCCAGCGTCCACCGACATACCAGATGCGGTGGACGCCGATCCCCTCCAGCGCCAAAAAACCGATCTCCTTTGGCTGGTCCGGGGTAGAAATATCGAAAATTCGTACCCCGGCACTCCAGCCGCGGGCGTCATTGCCTGACACCGTCTGGCTGATGGCGCGGGTGTAATAGACCTTCTCATCGGCGAAACGGGCATCGGCAAACAAATCGCGAGCGTTGATCACCAGCAGCAAATCATCGTGCGCCTGTAAATGTACGTTCCAGGTACCCGGAGGCGCGGGGACAAAACCGGCCGCACGCGGATTTTTCACGTCACGCACATCGACGATAGAAAACCCCTGCGAAACCATATGCCCGATATAGGCATAACCCCGGTGAACCATAACCTGCACGCCGTCAGGCTTACCGCCCTGATCGCTGTGGCCGATCAGCCGCATATTGCGGCTGTACTCGGGTTGGGGAAGCGCTCGCGATGCCATATCCGCTCCTTACTTCTTAGCCTGTTGCGCTTCAAGCGTGGCAAACCACGGCGCGATAAAATCGTCTGATTTGCCCCAGCCAGGAATGACTTTGGCCAGTGACGCGACGTTGGTGGCATCCGGGTGGCTGAGCAACAGATCCTGCGGGATGGCAGCGGCTTTAAATTCATAGGTCGCCGGGGTTTTCTCTCCGGCAATCTTATTGGCCACCAGACGCAGGTTAACGGCACCAATCAGCTTGGGATCGACCGCCACGCTAAGCTTCCAGGCGCTGCCCTTGGCACGCATCAGCGCCAGATCCTGGTTCGAAATATCAATGCTGTAGAGTTTGATTTCGGTGCGGCCATTCTCTTCCAGAGCCTTGTAGGCGCCCTGGCTAAACGCATCCCAGGTTCCCCAAATGGCGTCGATTTTGCCCTTTGGATACTTGGCCAGGATCGCGCCGATTTTGTTGGCGGTGTCACCCTGAACGTCGGAGGATACCGCGCCGATGGACTCAAGCTCTTTGATGCCCGGCTGATCCTTCAGCAACTTTTGATACTGCGCCTGACGCCGCTCCATCGGTGGGAAACCCGCCACCCACAGCTTGACGATATTGGCTTTGCCGTCGAAGTCTTTCACCAGTTGGCCGAATGAAAGATCGGTCAACGAAGCATCATCCTGCTGGCTGATGGTTACCCCCGGGATCTCACCCTGTACGGCGGTATCGAAGGCAGCCACTGCAATACCGCTGTCGGCAATGCGTTTCAACAGGGCGGTGGAATAAGGGTCACGTCCCTGAGACAGGATAATGCCGTCGTACTTCTGGCTGATGGCCTGGTTGACGAAGTCCTGGAACTTGGCATCGTCACCGTTGGTCAGGAAGGTATTGACCTGGAAACCCAGTTTGCGGCCTTCCTGCACCGCGCCGCTGACAAACTGCGTGGTATTGTCGTCAGACCCCAGATTGCGGATCACCGCGATACGGATTGGTCCCTGGTGATTGGCAATCGCCGCCGGGATCGGCGCGGTGGCAGGGGCGGAGAACGCGGGAAATACGGCGAACAGGCTTAACGCCAGTAGTGAGGTGTTGAACAGTTTCATTAAATTTTACCCTGCATGGTTAAGCATCATTAAAAACGGGAGGACAATTCATCGTCACCATTGGGATGGTTGTTTATTCAAAGAATGAATTGAAGCCGTCAGTTTCCACGCGGGCGGAACGGATGACAATGAACGAAAAATCATAAGCTAATGCTAAAGAGTATTAGGCAACGTTAAACTCGCCTTTATGATGGCAAGATCAGACAAAATAAGGACTTGAACATGAGTGATAGCCAGATTCGCGTGGTCGCCGGCCCCGCCAACTATTTTGCTTACCCTGGGGCCATTGACCAACTGACGCAATTTTATTCCCCGCAACAGTTGAACAATGCGCTGTGGGTGTATGGCGAACGTGCGCTGGTCGCGGCCAAACCCTGGCTACCGGCGGTGTTTGATGCTGCCGATGCCCGCCGGGTGTTGTTCGACACCCACTGCAGCGAAACCACGGTGCAGGATATCGTGCAACAGGCCGGGGCAGATCGTCAGGTGGTGATTGGCGTTGGCGGCGGTGCGGTGCTGGATACCGCCAAAGTGGTGGCCCGTCGGTTGGGCTTACCCGTGGTGGCTATCCCGACCATTGCCGCCACCTGCGCCGCCTGGACGCCGCTTTCAGTGTGGTACAACGACCAGGGGCAGGCGCTGCGCTACGAGATTTTCAACGATGCCAATCATCTGGTATTGGTCGAGCCGGAAATTATTCTGCGCGCGCCAAAAGAGTATTTGCTGGCCGGTATCGGCGATACCCTGGCGAAATGGTACGAAGCAGTGGTGCTCAGCCCGCAACCGGAACGCTTGCCGTTGACCGTGCAACTGGGGATCAATACCGCGCTGACCCTGCGTGACGTGCTGCTGACCGAAAGTGAGGCGGCGCTAAAGGCACTGGCGGAAGGGCAATTGAGCCAGGCCTTCCTCAATGTGTTGGAAGCCATTATTGCCGGCGGTGGCCTGGTGGGCGGACTGGGCGATCGTTATACCCGTATTGCCGCAGCGCATTCGGTGCACAACGGCCTGACCGCGCTGCCGCAGACCGATGCCTTCCTGCATGGCACCAAAGTCGCCTATGGCATTCTGGTGCAAAGTGCATTGCTGGGGCAGCAGGACACCGTGGCTCAGTTGATTGCGCTGTATCACCGCCTGGATCTGCCCGTCAGTCTGGCGGCGTTGCAGGTGGATATTCATGATGAGGCGCAAATAAAACGGTTGATTGAGCGCACCCTGCAAGCGGGGGAATCCATTCATTTGCTGCCGCTGGCGCTTAACGAAACCCTATTGCGCAGCGCGCTGAGCTATGTGGAGTCACAGACGGCGTAATCAGTGTCAGGTGGACGGGCGGTGATTGCGTAGCCAGGCCACCGTATCCTGCAGCGTTTGTTCCAACGGTCGGAATGTCAGCCCCAGGTCTCGTTCACTTTTGGCGTGATTGAAATGAGAACGGTTGGCCTCTTTCACCATCAGACGCACGGTTGCCAGGCTGAGCAATACCGGTTTGCCGCTGAGGCGGGCGTAGGCCTCCTGCAGTGTTGCCAACAGGTAGAGTAACGGCAGTGGTAGTGTGCGGGTTGGCGTTTTGACTCCGGCAATAGCCCCCAACAGCGGTACCAACTGGTGCATGGTCATGTGTTGTCCGGCGGCCAGGTAACGCTCACCGCGTTTGCCTCGTTCTGCCGCCAGTATCATGGCCCGTGCCACATCTCGTGCATCAACCACTGAGAAACTGCCCGTCACCAATCCCGGTAATTTACCGCGCATGACGTCATTGGCCAACTGGCCGGAAGAGGTGGGGCCAAGATCGCCCGGCCCCCACATCCAGCCCGGCAAAACCAGGCTAGCGTGCATTTCCGCATGCTGATCCAGGAAGGCAAAAACCCTTTCATCTGCCAGTATTTTACTGCGGTAGTAATCATCGGCCTCTTCGGGGCGTCGCAAACAGGTTTCGTCGATCGGCATGCCCGGTTCACCGTTGAGCACCGCGATGGATGAAGTATGCACAAAACGGCGTACACCTACGCGGCAAGCCTGCTCCAGCAGACGCTCGGTTCCTTCGACGTTGATAGCTTTAAGCTTCGCCCAATGGCTGCCGCCTTTGTAATTATCACGGAAGTAGGCGGCGGTATGGAACAGCACGTCACAGCCGTGCAGGTGTTCAGCAAAGGCGGCCACGTCAGTCATATCGCCTTCGATCAATTCGATGCTGTCGGTTGCCCCGAACTGCTGACGGCCTTTTTCCATCGAACGCACCAGGGCTTTGACCCTGACCCCCTGAGAGACCAACTCACGCACCAGGTTATTGCCGAGCAATCCGGTCGCGCCGGTGACAAACGCCGTTTGTATTTTCATCATGATTAAAATCTTAAGTGAATTTCAAAGTTCAAGTGATATATAAATCTATGGCTAGAGGTTTAAAATATCAAGTGATATCTTGAATGCTTACAGTGCAGTGACAACCAGCGTAAAGTTGATACAGATGAAAACGATAAAAAAACGGTTAACTCGCGAGGAGAGCCAGCACCAGACCCGCGAACGGTTGATTGAAACCGCTCGCCAACTGTTTATTGTCGGTGGTTATGGTGGTACCTCAATCCGTGATATTGCCAGCCAGGCCGGCTATTCGCAGGGGGCTTTCTATTCCAATTTTGCCTCCAAAGAGGATCTGCTGCTGCAACTTTTACAGCGGCATATGGAAACCGAGGCGGCACAACTCACCAGCCTGACCCAGAGTCATACCGATAGCGCGGAACAGGTGTTAGCGGCACTTGAGGCATGGTCGGCGACGCTGAACCTGGAGGCCGACTGGTGCATGTTATCGATAGAACTGCAACTGCATGCGCAACGCAGCCCGGCCTTTGCCGTTGAATATCAAAAGGTTTGGGATGTCCATCAGGCAAAAATTGGCGCGGTGATCGGTTCGCTGTTTCAGCAGGTGGGCAAGACGCCGCCTGCGGAACCCAATGAGCTGGCGGCGGCCTTTATGGCGATGGCGCACGGGTTAGCCTTGCAACGGACTGGTGCGGGCGCCGATCCCTCTGGCCGATTGATTATGCTGTTTCTGCGTAGCCTGCTGTGGATGCCAACAGCAGGCTAACGGTCATTCAAGGCACGTAAATGATCTCAAAGCTGGAGGTTTTGTCGTAGTAGGGCGTCATGCCGCCATCGACGTAGAAAACCTGCAGGTCGTAATGATAAACCAGCTTTTTATCCGGATTGAGGATCAGATCCAATGCCGAGACTTTGACCGTCACGTCATGGCTGGGATGCTCTTTGGTCAATTCAACCGTCTGGTTGTCGATGTTCACCAAAATGCGTTTGATCGGGCGTGGCCCTGAGGGATCGTAAGCGCCGCTGTCGCTCCTGAATTCAACGGTTTTGTAGATGTCCACCGGGGCGGACTGTTGGATAAAGTCGAGCACCTTGCTCTGGTATTTGGCGTCCAGCGCCAGCACCACCGGCAGATGATCCGGGTTAAAACCGGTAAATTGCACCGACAGATAGCCTTTCAACAACAGGTTTTGCGGTGAACGGTTAAATAATGCGTCCCAGATCAGCGCGAACTGCCGGGCGGGCAAGGTGAATGAATCGACAATCCCGCTTTGCAGGTTGATCAGCGCATTTTTTTCCTCGGTTTTCCCCTCCGGCAATGCCAACTGCAACACCAGCGAATCGGCGTTGGCGAAAGGGGCCAATCTGGCATCCGGCTGCATGTGTGAAAACTGTGCCGTGGCGTCAGCAATGCGCCCCTGGTTTACCTTGGGTGACAGGAAGTAGTCAAAGGTCACCTTGATCTCATCGAGCGAGGTGGCGTGCTCATCGGCAGAGAATGAAATCGACAGCATGGGTTTGCCGTCGGTATCGGTCGCCAACAGGAAAGTGTCCGGCAGGTAGTAAAGGGAATTTTTGCGCACATAGTCCTGATAGTAGTTGTACCAAAGCTGCTGATACTCCAGTGGGGTGAGGATCAGTTGCAGACGAGCCGGTGGCGGCAAAATACCCTGATAGATGTACGGATAGTAGTTTTCGGCAAAGTAGAAAACTTTAGGGTCGGTGACGGTATTGGTGATGCCATGATCGGTTTTGATGGCGACCACCAGCGTGGTTTGCGCATCGTAATCCGAAAGGGCCTGCAGCAAGGCATCGCGCTGCTCCAGCTTGTACAGGTCAAGCTGTGCCTGATAGCGATTTTCCTGCGATGTCAGCATCACCTGGTCGAAGATCATCTCTTCGACGCTGCCAAAGCGGGTGAAACTCAGAACCACATAGGGAACCTGTGGCACCTGGCGACTCAGGGCGAAATCCAGCTGCATGCGCCAACTGGTGCCGTCGGTGCTGGTGGCAATCTGGTAACGGGTTTCTCCTGAAACGATCTCGGTGCAGACCTCGGCGGTCATCTCATCCGCCAGCACCGGCGGGGCAGCCCGATAGCGTAGTTGCCTGGCCTCGACGTCAGGAAACTGTTCGCGCGCATTCTGCAGAATAATTTGGTTCAGTGTCACCAGGTCATTGAGAAAGGTATTCATGGTTATCCTCATTGCGTTCAGTTTGGGCCAGAGTTCTGAATTGGTTCAGGCAGGACGAGGTCCAGAGGAAGCGTCCGTCATGCCGACGATACAGCGGGCTTTCCAAGCGGTCGGCGGGCCAGTGCCAGTGGGCCAATGCGTCAATCACCGGCGTGAGCTGCGGGATCCCCGCCAGGCTGGCGTACTCCAGAGCGGCGCGCCATTCGTTGGGATGGGCGTAATAGGGGGTCAGAATACTGAGCCGGTCGTAACGCTGGTCGCTCCATTGCACTGCCTGATTCAGCATCTGAATAATGCGCCGATAGGCCGGCAGTACGGCATCGCTCCCGGCCACCAACGTATGGAGCAAAACCAGCGCGTTGGTATTTACGCAGCAATCCAGTTGGCGAATATCATTGTCGTCCTTCATCCAGGTATGAAAGCTTTGGCACTCTGCCCATTGGTGTTGTACGGCGGCCTGACGGGGGTCAACCCGGCGGATCTGGTAGCCGTTCATCTGTGCGATCGTCTGCCTGACCTGTGCCAGCGAAATACGGCCAAACTTGTACAGCAGCTCGGTAATGATGGCGGTATCGTCAATGTCGGCGCAGATACGCTGATTGGCCATCCACTGGGGATGGGCCGCCGTCGGCCAAAAGCTGAAGTGGAACGGGCGGGTTTCGCAGGCGATTAAAAAATCCAGCGCCCTCTCAATAAAGGGAGCGGTTTGTGGGGTGTAATCCAGGGTGCGTAACACCTGCGCGGTAACAAAGGCATTTTCATCCTGATGCCAGCGTCCGTCCGGCGTTCGGACATGGGCGGTAAAGGCACCGCTGGCACACTGTTGCTCAAGTAACGCCGTCAGACTGGAGCGGACAGTCCTTATGGTGGAGGGAGCCGGACTCAGCGGTATCTCCTCGAAGTGGGTATTTTGCGGGCTGAAAGTACAGCTGATGGCCTGACGACCCTGCATATCCACCGAAAACCCCACCACGTTGAATTGCAGCGGAACCTGCGCGCTGATTGCGCATTGCAACAAGGGCATGGCTTGGCGGTTTTGGGTCAGCAAGGTTTGCACCGCAGGGAACACCCGCGAGTTATCACCAAAGAAACTGGCCGCCATGGTGAACAGCGTGAAGCTTTCCAGTTCGCCGCCGGGGCCGTAAACCAGGCTAAAGCCGTAGGTGGTGGCAGGAAAACCTTCACTACCCAAGGTCTGTTGCAGAGCGTGGCCCAGCAGCGGTACCAGCGCTGGGAACAGCCGTTCGCAGCCGAAAAAGGTCATCACCGCCAAAATCTCGGCATCAGTGATGCGAGCGCTGTGCCACTGAAAGTAATATTCACGTGGTGAGACGGGCTGCTGCGGATAATAGCCCACCATCAGCAATGACAATCCTGCCTGTTGGCAGGCAACGGCAGGGTAATCCTTCACGCCGCCGGGCCAATCGTCCGGGTCTGGAGCGCCGGGCGGCACTTCGGAATACACTTTGGTTTTAACCGTCTCCGGACTGTATTTTCGTCCCAGCCAGGATCCAAACCGCAATGGCTGTGCGCTCTGGCGCTGCATGTGGCCGACTGCCGCCAAACAGCTTTCGACCTTCTGCTGCGGTGGTGAAAGGGTCAGTTGCTGGTAGTGCCGGTAAAAACTTCCAACTCCCCGATCTTCGGCGTAACGCGGCAAAAATGGATCCAACGTGCAGGAAAGTGCCTGCGGGTTAGACGACGAAACGGTGAACTCGAGCGGGCAGCCGTTATACCCCAGCAGGCTGGTGTTAAAGGCGGCAGACAGGCAGCCGGAGGCCAGACGTGCCTGGCTGAACCGGGCGATCTCGGGCACCAGCGTGGTGTGCAAGTACGGCGCTTCCTGACACAGGGCGCTTACCAGGGCGTTCCATGCCGCTGGTAATACTGCATGGCGTTCGACCATCGTCAGTCACCTATGCCACGGCCGGGATAACAATGGCCGGTGGGTTTTCGCTGCCGTCAATCGTGACGCTGTCACCTCCAACCTTCAGGTAAGTGATTTTGTAGTCAACCGTCCAGGGCTGCTCGGTCAGGCAGCGATACTTAAAGGTCTGCTCTTCGGTTTTATCCGGATTAAACTGGTATTTCTTGGTTTTTCGACTCTTTTTGTCGTCCAGATAGGTCAGTTCGACGATCACCTGATTGTAATTCTCCCAGGAAAATTTCCGGTCGAGGAAGATGGCAATCTCGTTGAAGGTCAGCACCGCCCCGGGATCCAAATTCAGCAGGGTCGACGCCGAGACCGACTGCGGTTGATAGCTGCTGCTGCCTTCCCAGCCGGTGGTGGCGGCAGACTTGAAGGCATACTCGCTGTGGATCACAAAGAGTTCATTGCGGTCGCTGCTGCGAGAAATGTTTTTGCTCCATTTACCGTCATCGGTGATAAACGGCTCGGCGGTATAAACCTGTTTGTTGTAGTCGATTTTGAAGGTGGCGGCTTTAATGCCGTACTCGGCAAAGCCGTCCGGCCCCAATACGGTAAAGTCGATTTTCTGGAAGAAGGGATCGTTAACGTTCACTTCAATAAAGTAAGGCGGTTCTTTTTTGGCGCGCAGGATATCGCTGCCGATAAAGTTTTGCGGCACTGCCGATTGGCTGAGGGCTTTCGACGAAATGTAATTGAAGTTCAGGCTTTTGGTTTCTTCGATCCGCACCAGCTTGATCTCCAGTGAGGCGCTGGGGAACAGCCCGCCTTTACCGCCTTCCTCGCCGTCTTCCTTGCCGCTGGCGAGCAGAGATTCCAGAATGGAGTCGCTGGCCGATTTGGCCTGGGTATTACTGTCATCATTAGGTTTAAGCGACGCGGTAAAGAAGCTTTTCAGGATCTCTTCTTTGACAAACTGCAGCGCCCACTCTTTCTCTTTGGCTTCCTCCTCGCTTGGCATGCTCTCGGTCACCTTGATGATTAACTTCTGATCCTGCTGCAGTTTTTTGATCACGCTGTCAAAGCCCAACCAAAAACTGGCGGGGGTTTCCACCGGGATCGGGATATTGGCGCCAAATTTCAGGTCGAACTCCTTGTAGAGGCTTTCAAACTTGGCCTCGACCTCGACTTTCAGTGCCGGGGTAATGCCGGTAAAGCTAAGGTTGTAGGCCACGGCGGCCGGGGCCTGTGCCTTATTAAACGCCGCCTCGAGGATCACCGCCTGCTGCGGCGTCAGTTTGGCGCTGAAGATGGCGCTGTTGTTGCCAAACAGGCTGGGGCACTGCGCGCTGATTAACTCGCCGTTGGCATTGCTGCCGACATCAAGCACAAAAAAGTTCACCGTGCCTTTGTCATAGGGAACCTGGGCCTTGCGGGCGGTTTTGGGATCCACTTTCAGCTTGCGCAGGTATTCGTTGAAGGCGGTGTCCAGCTCGGCGGGGTCGATCGAGGTATTGACCTCGAAGTTGATGTAACCCCCTTGCTGACCGCTGCCGTCGCCGGTGTACTTGATCAATGAAAAGATCGGCTTTCCGTCTTTCGCTGCGATATGGATATCACCGGGCAAATACCAGAACTGCTTGTCATCGGAATCGTCGGCAAAGAAGGTGATGTTGTTGATAGTGGCGGTTCTTGCTCTGAGTAATAACATGGCGTTTCCTTAATTAATTGAGGTTGGCAATATCAATAGCGTCTAGACCGGTGGCGGTTTGGACGTACTCGGGTTTATCCCCGCCCTGGCCCGGCAGGTAGCTGAACCAGATCTCCAGGTCGACGGCAAGCCGCTCTGGGGCGATTTGGTCGGCGCTAAAGCGCTGGGGGGCGGCTTCGGTTTCGGTAAACTGAAAAATTTGCTGCAGAGGCGGAGTGTCATCGCCGGGCAAATAGGCATAGCTGGCGGAAACCATCACCGACTCCACCTGTTGCCAGTCCATACTGGCGGACAGCATTAATACCCGTTGGTGATACAAACTGGAGGGCAGATACACATCCTGACTGGTCGGCTCGGTCAGCACCGCAGAGATATGGGGTGAGTTGGCGGCGCTGCTGTACTCCTTGGTTACGTCAAATAAATACTGGTCGGGGTTGGGCAGCATCACCGGGTAGCTGTCCTGCTGCGCAGTCTGGCTAATCTGAAAGCTTTTCGACAGGCTGGATGCTGTCTGCCCGATTGGACGGCAGCGCAGGGTGACCAACACCGACTGGTACCAGCGCCAGTCAAACAGGTTGGCGGCCTTGATGACAAAATCGTAGCGGCCATAGAGCGACTCAATATCCAGATAGACATCGTTCAATTCGGTTTGCAGCGCGCCGGAGCTGACCGACCTCACGCCGCCCACCGCCTGGTTGAGATAGACGGTGAAGTCATACTCGACGGGCCACAGCATTTTGCCGGTTTGTGGGTCGATAATACTGGGTGACCTGAAGATTTTCGGTTTGGTATCGCCCTGGCGGAAGGTGTATTGCTTGTTGTCCGGGCCATAGCGCAGACGCACCATCACCAGTTGAACGTTATCGTCCAGTTCGTCGGACAACAGATTGATCCGGACCTCGCGATGGGCGAAGAAATCATCCTGCAGATCGCTTTGGCTGATCACCCGATCGGCCTGATAGTCGGTACCGGCGACCAGTTCAGCAAACAGCGCCTGCGGATAAAGCGAGCGTTTGACCACCGTGGTTTCCGTCAGTTTTCCGCTTAAACGTCGCTGGTCAATATCTTCAACCGACAGTCGTTGCAGGTAAAAACCGGCCTGGGGTTTGTCTTGTTGTGGCACTTCGGCAAACACCGGGGTAAAAAACTCACCGGTCAGGATCTGCGTCAATTCGGCTGTGGCCTGCCTGAAGTGGCCATCAGGATCGGTGTCTCTGACTTTGATGGTCACCACTTTTTCGCTGATCAGCTGCGCCGAGGTTTTTTCGATGTCGACGGAAAAGAACAGCAGGTTAAAACCGACCGACTGTTGCAGGAATTGATAAACCTGGTCCCAGCGGGCCTCCAGTTCAAAGGTGGCCGGAGGAAGTTGTTGCAGGTAGTCAATTTTGTAGCTGATGGCAATCGGCGCAGTGGCCGGTGTGGCCATCAGGCTGGCCAGCAGGGCGATATCGCTGTCCGTGGCCAGTTTGGCCAGCAGATAACAGTTGAGCTGCTCGCTCAAGGAGGTCTTGCTGGTTTGGCCTGCGATAAAGCCGGGAATGTTCAGCGTGGCAGTACAGCCGATCGCCTGCAACGGCAATAATACCGCGTCGTGCGGCATGTCCGGGCTGGCGGCTGCCGCGGCACGGGCGGCCTCGGGACTGCTGCTCAACTGGGTTTGCAACGACAGCATGGCATAGTAAACCGTGGCCGGTTGACTGCTGTTTCTAAATATCTGTAGCTGGACGGCGGGCTGGTTATCGTCAATAACGCTAATGCCCGGCGCCGCCGCGCAATAATAATAAATCGGCCTGTCCGGGTCGGCTCGGATAAAACAGATGTTTTGCACTACGACCTGAGTGTTCATAGCGACCATTCCATTTTATGAAGGTGAATCAGGGCAAAGAAGCTTTGCCCTGGGGGGCTCAGCGCGTCAGAAAGTCACCACCACGATGGTGCTGGTTCCTGTCACATCCTTCTCGACGGTTTTTTCAAGATTGTCAGCCCCGTAATACACCGTAGAAACGTAATGGATCTTCACCTCGTTGCCTTTTTCCACCTGCATCAGATCGAAGGTCAGATATTGGGTGAGGGACTTAGGATCAAACTCGGTCAGGGCCAGGGATTGGGACTGCGTAAAGTCCCACTTCGGGTAATA
This sequence comes from Serratia myotis, assembly GCF_027474885.1. Lineage (NCBI taxonomy): Bacteria > Pseudomonadati > Pseudomonadota > Gammaproteobacteria > Enterobacterales > Yersiniaceae > Serratia > Serratia myotis. Next base: position 2,634,764 of record NZ_CP099707.1, read on the forward strand.
CACCACCATTTCATAGGTGATCAACGTGACGTCTTTCTGGGTCGGTTTGAAGATAATGGTGTACTTCTGCGTTTTCGGCAGGGCATTGGCGACCAAAATCTGGTGGCCACGGATCAGCCCATAACCCGGTAGCTGCGGGCTGGTCTCAACGCCGTTGGGGATGTAGGTCAGACTGTCCCCATCCAGGGTCTGGTAATCGGTGGAGAAATAAATCGGTTTATCCACATCGACGCCAATCGGATAAATAAAGGGTTGAGGGAGTGTCGACTCATTGACCACCTGGCTGTTGGTCTTGAGTTTGACCCCCTTATCCGGATCGGAATATTGGGTTTTGATCACCACCTGGCTGAAGACTTTCCAACCCATAGGATCAAGCAGCGTAGCAATGTCGGTATAAACGATGCCGCATTCGGCCACGTTGATGGAGATAATCAGATCCTGATCGCTCTGAAGGTCACCAGAGTGGTAGGGCTTGGCCTGCATACCGGTGAAGTTGACGGTATAGGAATATTTAAACGCACGGCCCAATTCAGGTTTGATAAACCATTTGCCGGTTTTTTTCGCTCCACTGTCGCCAGGGGAAAACTGCAGGGTGCTCTGGTTGTCTTTGTCGTAGTAGGCGGTCACCACGATATTGGCCACGTTGTATTTCGCCAGATCCTGAGTGACAAAAAACTCGGGCTGGATGTACTGATAGAACGGGTCGTTAAGATCGTACTCTTTGAAGTACTCTTTCAGATTGGCTTCGCCGACGATGGACTGGATCGACGGCAACTGGGTCTGCGGCGCAATGGAGAAGGAGACCACCGAGTTTTCTTCATAGACGCGAGTAAAGCTTTTGGTTTCGCTGAGGCTGGATTTGAATTTATCAAAACCGTCGGCGTCATTAAGCAACTCGAGGCTCATGTCCAACCCGGTTTGGCTACTTAAAATCTGTTCGACCTGTTTCTGACCCCAGGCGGTCAGACCGTCCTTCCATTTGATGTACTGATCAGGTGACATGCCCATTTCTGCGGCGGTCAGCCCGACCTGAACGTCGATCTTGATCGCGCCTTTTTCGATATATTCGCGCTCAATTTTTTTCTCATCGGCCGACCAGGTATGGTAGCTGATGCTTTGTGTTACCGACTTGGTGATCTCACTGTCGTAGCTGACGGTGACTTTGGCGGCCGGCAGGGAGGCATCCAGGCTGAAGTCGAAGCGAATGCCTACGCTGGAGTTTTTATCGGTGCCTTTCAACACCTGTTCGAACAGGGTGGCACCTTCACCGGTCAACGACAGGCTGAACACGGTGTTGTTATCCCCCAGGCCTGATGGCGACAGCGTGGTGGGGATTTGGCGATAGAACTTCTCGTTGCTGTCCAGAATCAATGAGGCCTGTGCCGAGGTGAGTCTCGGGACTTCCAGCCTGATTTCTGTCGGCGTCAATTCCAGCACGAATTGGTCATTGCCTTTGTTGGCGTCATACAACGCGACAAATCTGGCGGCCTGGTCGTCATTCAGGCTGGTATTGCGCAACGCGGTATCCATGGCGGCTTTTTTGGTCGCATTTTCGGGATCGGCCACCGAGGCCTGCTCGGCTTGAACATACTTGACGATCAGGGTGGATTTTGCGATCAGCGGATCTTTAAGCTTGCCGAGTAACTCGATGCTGATCTTGCTTTTCATCTCCGAATCAGGCTGCGGCAGCATCACGGTAAATTGCGCATAGCCGCCCTGGGTGTCTTCACTGCGATACTTGTAGAACATGAAATAGGGGCTTTTGGCATCCCTGGCGACAAACACCGGGATCTCTGGCACCACATAATAAATATTCTTATCAATACTGTCGCCGTAACAGGTAAAGGCATATTCCTTAATACCCAGATATTTATCCGTAGGGATTTTGACCGATTGCTGCAAAGCGGTGGTTAACATAGGGTGTTCCTCTTGTTTATATCACTTGTTGTATTGCAGTTTGACGGGGCTGGCGCTGGCCTGCTGCGGGCCAGAGTCGTAGGTTTTGGGGAATATCGAGGCGGTTTTTCCTTGCCAACGGTAGTCAATGCGACCGTTTAATCCGTTGGCATGGGCATTGATCCACCAGTTGGCTTGCCACTGTTGGGTGCTGAACGAAAAGCTAAAGTTTTGTTTTTTCCCCTGGCTGGCCGGCGAATAGCTCGCGGTGCCGCTGACCGTTTTAAACTCTGCCTTCAGGTGTTCGGCTTCAAACAGCACGCTGTAAAACCCCAGGTCTTGCGGAGTGAGCGCGATGTTGTCTTGCCACTGGAGTTGATTCTCATAGCCGGAGTAATCAGAAAACGTCACTTTGAGGGTGATATCGCTGACTTCCGAGGTGGTTTTCAATGTCACCGGCGGGAAGTTGGGCCACTGCATCGGCGTTTGTGTCTGGTCGTAACGCAGCTCAATCGACGTGATATTAAAACCGTTAGGATTGAAGCCCAGGCTCACTACGCATTCGCGGTGCTTGACGGGTTTTTCCGGCCGAGTGGGTTCAGGCAATGGCGTCGGCGTGAACGTGATTATGCTGTCGGCAGGCAGTTGACCAAGCAGGCTGGCAATATCCTGCTGCTGCGCCAGCAAATAGCGCTGCGGCACGCTATTGCTGTAGCTGACGTCATAACTGAGCTTGCTGGGGATCTCATCTATCGAGTGGATGTTACGTAGCGTGTTGCTGACCAGTTGTGACGCGGTTTTCACCAACGAATTCCTGACCAACTCGCGGGTCTGTTCCGAGGGGGCGTTGTCGAACTGCTCCAGCAGGGCGATCACTCCGGCGTCGATCTGCTGGTTGAGCAGGATGGCGATAACTTCCGGTTGGCGCGCCTGCTCGTTGAAGGCCAGGGTTAAAAATGCCACCCAGTCGGCCTCCAGCCTGGCGGTGGCGCGGCTGCTGACGCTGAAGCGGCTGTGGGTCACCAGATAAACTTGGCTCTTGGCTCCGCGAATGGCGCTGTCCAGCAGGCCTGACTCAGTGTGGGTCAGCGGCATTTTGGACAGTTCAAACTCGATGTTATAGCTGTCTGACTCTGGCTGGCGGATAAAACGCAGGAACAGCGATTGGCGGATATCGCCTTGCTCCAGGCTGATTTTTCCGGGTGCCGAAATGAAATGCTGGCGGATATAGGCCTCAATTGCCGCCGTGTCGACCGGCAGGTTGGGCGCGATAAAGGTCGCCAGACCGCCGCCCGGACTGGTCAGCAAATGCAGCGCACTGATTTTACCGCCCGGGCCGTCCAGCACCACTTGCGGAGTATAACTGCCGTAGGTATAGCACCCCGGTGGCTGCGTTTGGTCGTGGAAGGCCAGGGCTCTGCCAAGCAGGAAAAAATTTTGTAACGTCTGCTGGGGATTCAGTTCTTCAGTGTTCATTTTTCACCTTTGACATCAATCGTTTGATCGCCGGTCACATAGGCCGACCATGGGCCGGTGCTGATTTGGTAGCGAAACCCACTGGCAAAAATCGAAGTGACCGTCCAGGGGTAGTCGTAGCTGTTCTGCTGGTGGGTAAAGGTGTGCTCCGTGGTGCGGCTTTGGCTTTCCGGCTGAAAGGTCAATGCGACTTTGAGCATTTCAGCGGGCAGAGTGACGGTGATCCGCGCTCGCTGTGAGCCAAACTGCGGGAAGCTGTAAGCCCCGATAGTGGTGGCCTGGGTAATCGGCATCGGTAGCGGCACGACTCCACCACCGGCCAACTGGTAAGCCGTTGCTTCAATAAAGGTTTCGTCACCGAGAACCGGGCAACTGAAATAAGGCTCTGCCGCGGTTAAGGCCAAGTCCTGCTGCCAACCGGCAGAATGATAGATACCGCCAATCCGACTCTCCTTGGCGAAACCCGGATCAAGGCTGATGGTCAGGAATGGGCAGGGCAATGCGGCGTAATCCAGTACCAGCGCTCGTTCGGCGCAGGGGCGTCGTTCACCGATCAGGGTGTGCCAGCTTCCTTCCTGCGGATAATTAACCCGGATTTGGTAGAAAAAAGGGGCTGGCTCAAGTGCGCTGGTATGAAAATGGAAGATCAACCTGCTCTGGTCGGGGCCCAGTCGTTGGGTTTGGCTCTGCTCCAGTGGGTAAACATTCCCGGCCGGAACAGTCAGCTGAATATCGATGGAAACATTGCTTTTCAGTCCCAGCGGCAAGACGTAAAAGACATCGATTTCCTGTTCACCCGGCGGTAATGGCGGGGCTGTAGTGCGGTGAATAATGGTATCAGGTGAGACCTTGGCAATTTGCTGCGCGGCGGCAAAAGGATCCAGTATGAAGCACAGCGGACGTCGGCTCAGTACCACTGTGTCGAGCATGAAGATCACCCGGCCACCTTGCGCTGGAATACTCAGTGCGATCATCGCCGTATTACTGGACGCCGGACCGGCGTAGGGCGTGCCCCGAAAATTGTAGAGACGGTCAAGCAACGTCTGACTGAACAGCAGGTTTCCCTCGGGATCGCTCACTGGCAGTGGCGGGCTGATTTGCAGCGGCAGCAGCGCAATATTCTGGTAGAGATATTGCGTCAGCAGACCATAGTCGAAGGCCACCCGATCATCGCCAACAGGCTGTGCGCCTTTGACTCCGGCGGCCAATGCCAGTATCAGCTCCCGGGGATCAAACTCGACGGAGTACGCCAGCCGTGGTGAGACCCCTTCAACAAAACCGTCCAGCCGGGCATTAAAGCCGATAGTCTCATTGAGCAGGGTTTTCTCGATCAGTTGAGTGCTGGCCGAGTTCAGCAAAATAATAAACTGGATGCACTGCGCCGAATACCAGGTCGGGTCATAGCTTTGCCCACTGAGGGCGCTGTGATACTCAATCGGTACGTCAAAGCCCAGGCTGGCAGGCAACACGGGCAGTACTTTCACCGCTTTATCCGGGTGCTGTTGTTTGAAGTCCGCCAGACTTTGGTCACCGGCATACTGCAGTTCGGTGGTGAAATTCAGCCAACCGTAAATGCTGTCGGTGCTGGGACTGCGAACAATATCCAGCGAGAACGCCAAGGGATCCGCTGCCAAAATGGCGAGGGATGCCGGGTATAAAAAATAGGCATCATTTTGCTGATAGGCCGCAATGAACCTGTGCCGATCGGTAATGATAATCTGCTGAAAGTCCGGGTATCCCTGATACATAAGTTATTTACCCGTCGAGTTGAGATGGTTTTGGTAATCCTGATGCCATTCTTTTGGCAGTTTGTTCAGGATATTCGCCGGACGTTGGTAATATTCATCCTCATAGATGCGCTGCATCTGGATATCGCCGACCAGGATACCGTTGGCGTACAGGGTGTTATCGTCGTAAAGAGCATTGTCAGCGGATGGTTCGGCGGACAATTGCAGGTTATATACCTTCAGATTACCTTGTTGTTGCACCATGCTTATGATTTCGCTTTCACCGTCCAGGGTGATTAATTTAGTAGAATGATTTAATTCACGGGCTATCACTACGCCTGAAGAAGTAATAAAAGGATGGCCCCGGCTGGCCGTGATATTCGTTATTTTGCCTTTGTCATTGCGCAGGGTGAATTCAATATAATGGTGTTCCTGGCCGCTGGTGACGGCTTCAACCCTTAGCGGTTGATTATTTCTCGACAACACGATTTCACCGATACTGATGGCTGAAATGGGTTTCTCACTGCCATCCTGCATCAGGATTTTTGTATCTTCGGCCAGGCAACCGTAAACAATACGCATCGGCTTTAACTGTACGGTATTTAAAAATCGCTGGTCGGGCTCAAGGTTTTTAGGCGCATTGGTAATAAAGCTGACAATGCTTTTTCCGTCGACGTTAAGAATCACCTTGAAGACATAATAAACCCATTCGCCAGACTCAAAATCAACCTGATTGAACCTTAGCCAGTCCAGATCCCAGGCGATATTGTTACCATTAATTCGGGTGTTGGGTGAGTTGAAAATATTATAATCACCGAATGGCGTGACAGGATCGCCGCCAGCGCGGGTGCGAATCAAATAAATACTATTACTGGCGTTGACCGGCCGACCGCCACTGAGTTCAATTTGACCCAGGTAGGTGATATTTCCTTTAATGGGCACTCTGACCGATCCATCATAAGTATTGCGGTAATCACAGTCACCTTCATCGCGGGTTAAACATATTTTTATTTCGTTTGGATTGTTAATGCTCCGCGGTGATTCATTATAAATATCTTTAGGGTAACTCTGGCTGGTAATAATTTCCGCGCCGTAAAGCGTATTGTTGTTGATGGTTTGGGCAAAGGTATAAATCACCGTGACCGGATAATCCGCAGCAATCTGGCTACCCGGATAGACCCCGTTGGCGCTAAGGGTGCAGTCTGCGGCGTAGACATAAGCCTGGTTGTAATTTACCGCGCCAACATTGGCCGCTTCAGCGTCAAACAAACCCAGGGTTTGCGTCACATTGGCCGCCGACACCGGCAGGGAGCCAATGGCATCGGCGCGGTAGTTTCTGCCGTCGGTGGAGTCGAGCCGGACAATGCTGTACACCGGTTGGGCGGCGCCGTCACTGGCTTCGCTCAACCGGCCGGTGCTGCGTTTAAGCCGTTTTGCCTGTTGCCAGCATTGGGTAAACTGCGGAGTATTGCCTGAGGCAAGGCCGGCCAGTTTTAATTGAATATCGTAAAAGCTGACCAGCAAAGGGTCGCCGGGCTGAATAATAAACAGGCCGGCATTGCTATATTTGCTGATGACACTTTTGACAATAGTCTTTTCATCTGAAGTATAACCTTGTGTGATCATAATATCAGCACCCAATAAGTTTCAGACATAAACATGCGAAAAGCATGACAGAGATAAATCAGGCTTTGGTGTTAATAACCTATGAATTTATTTGCAGGTTTCTTTGCAATAGGCATAAATGGCGCTCAGGGTATCGGAACCTAGATATTCTGCAAATTGAGCATCGGTAGGGTCGACATCAGGATCCGCAGTCATGTTATACAGCTCTTGAGCAAACATATCTTTGGTGGCGGAGGGTTTACTTTTGAAATAAGCTTTCAATTTACCTTTGCTGACCTTGCGTATCCAGGCGAACTCACCGCCAAGCGCTACCTTTCCGGTGAAGAGAAATACCTTGCTGGTATAGAATGTAATATCATTGGGGAAAACCTTATAGCGAACAACCTGTTCTACTTCAATATTTTTCAGGGTTTCTTCCAGGGTTTCTCTTTTTATCACGTTTAAGGCAAAGTTCTTGCCATCAACCGGGCCATCTTTTGCATCCGCAGTGCCGCCAAATAACATCGGACAACCTCGGGCAAAACCTTCATTTTTCAAACCTAATAGAATAAAGTCATCATTCCCAACAGCAGCCGGATTGCTGTCAAGAATGACGTATTTTTTAATGGGCATAGTCAGGTCCTTATACATTTTTGAGTATAAAAATAGGATTTATTTATCGGGTCGGGAGCGATGAATTACTCATCTTCAACAATAGCAATGGCGACTAAAAAATCAACTGACACTTAAAAATAAATGAAGTATTTTTTTGTTGTGATCGAGATAATCAAGCAAATCACCGCGTTAACAAAACCAAGGAAAAATTATTTAAAGAATCAAATAAACAGGAGGGAATTGTTTTTATTTTGTTAATTCGGATTTTTAACTTCATTAAATCAAGGCATTGAGCAGGGCGGTTTTGCAAGCCTTTTTACGGTTGTTAAAATAAACAAAAACGCTTAGCCAAGAAATTAATTTTGGCGTGGGAATTTCTTTAATCATAAAGGTTGTGAATAAATGATTAAACAGTTGAAATAGTCATCACAATAGATCGGTAATGATATTTATACCTTGCTAATGATATATCGGTGCAGGAAACCGCCAGCCCAAGACGGATGTCTGGGCTGAGGCCTTAATCAGCAGCAAGGGGTATCAGGATTGTGGGAATTGAATATCGGCGCTAATACGGGAGCCGTCGGCATCAAATACCAGGCATTGTCCCGCAAGGAAACCCGGCTGAAGTTTTTGGTAAGGACGAAAATGCGCATCCCCGGGGAGCAACATTTTAAAGCCGTCGTAGCCGTGGCATTGGCCAAAAAGATAGGTGTTGTTACCGAGTCGCTCGACCACTTCGCAATGGAAATCGAGCCGTAACGCTGAGTCGGAGTGGGTGGTCAGGTGCTCGGGACGGATCCCCAGCGTGACTGTTTCACCGGGGGAAACCTGGAGGGTGGCGATAGTCAGGGCCAGCGTTTTATCTGCGCCGATAGCGACGGTCAACGCTTCCGGCGTCCAACTTACCACCGTGGCCGGCAAGAAATTCATTTTCGGTGAACCGATAAACCCGGCGACAAATTTGTTGATGGGGTTGTAATACAGCGCCATTGGCGCGCCCATCTGCTCGACTTTGCCGTAGTTCATTACCACAATTTTATCGGCCAGCGTCATGGCTTCCACCTGATCGTGGGTGACATACACCATGGTGGTTTTCAGCTCCTGGTGTAGCTTGGCAATATGCAGGCGCATATCGACCCGCAGCTCGGCGTCCAGATTGGAAAGTGGCTCATCGAACATGAATACTTTGGGGTTACGCACTATGGCACGGCCGATGGCGGTGCGCTGCCGTTGGCCACCGGAAAGCTGCTTGGGTTTTCTGTCCAGCAGGTGGGAAAGTTGCAGGGTTTTGGCCACCATTTCGATTTGGTGGCGGATTTGCTCTTTGGGCATCCCGTTCACCTTGAGCCCATAACCCATGTTTTCGGCCACTGTCATATGCGGGTAGAGCGCATAAGACTGAAACACCATGGCCACACCCCGGTGGGCTGGCGCAACGTCGTTGACCCGTTCATTACCAATCAGGATATCTCCGTCGCTGATCTCCTCCAACCCGGCAATCATGCGCAGTAGCGTTGATTTTCCACAGCCTGATGGCCCCACAAAAACGGCGAATTCGCCACTTTCGATTTCAAGATTGATATTGTGCAGCGTCACCGTTTTGTCAAAACGCTTGGTGACATTCCTCAGTCTTATGCTGGACATCTGTTGATCCTCGGAAAGTTATCAGTAGACAAACCCTGTCAGGGTGTCTTTTGGCGAGCCCTGCGAGAAATTGTTGTACGTATAACAATTATTTTATCTCCTTCAGAACCGCCGGAAAGGCTTGAAAAGACTATAACTGCGCTGCATTTCAAGCCATATCACTGGTTTTCATTTCTGCAATAACGATCACACAATGATGATAATTGTATAGAGTTGGTGCGCTTCACAGCGTAGCGTATAACAAGATGAGGTGATGAGAGGGGTTGCACATTACATATTGTAATATCGAGTATTATGTCTGACCCGAATACTGCACTTGCAAAGTGATAAAACTAAAATGTAATACCTTCACATGAGGTGGGTAATGAAAACCAAAACAATCACTGCTTTGATATTGACCGCTCTGGCGGCCAGTCACTATTCCGGTTTAGCTGTCGCCGCGGAGGGCCAACAGCTGACCGTCTGGGAAGATATCAAAAAGTCAGACGGCATCAAGGGGGCAATCACCGATTTTGAAAAACAGAACAACGTGAAAGTTAACCTGTTGGAAATGCCTTTCGCCCAGCAAATTGAAAAGCTGCGCCTGGATGGTCCGGCCGGTATTGGGCCCGATGTGTTGGTGATCCCCAACGACCAACTGGGGGCGGCGGTAGTGCAAGGCTTACTGGCCCCCATAAAGCTGGATCAGGCCGCGATGGACGCCTACACCAAGCCTTCCATTGGCGCTTTCACCCTGGATCATCAGCTGTACGGCGTACCAAAAGCGGTAGAAACGCTGGTACTGATTTACAACAAAGACCTGTTAGCGAAGCCGCTGGCGGATCTGAATGCCTATTACAATTTCTCCAAACAGCAGCGTGCAGCGGGTAAATACGGTTTGTTGGCCAAGTTTGACCAAATTTATTACAGCCGCGGCGCGATCGCCGGTATGGGGGGGTATATCTTCGGTGACGACGGTAAAGGGGGGCTTAACCCGCTGGATGTTGGTCTAAATACCGCTGGTAGCGTAGCCGCCGTGAGTTATCTGAAGAAATTCTACGCTGATGGTCTGTTCCCTGCGGGCATCATCGGAGACGGTGGGTTAAATGCGATTGACTCTCTGTTTACCGAGAAGAAAGCGGCGGCGGTGATTAACGGCCCCTGGGCCTTCCAGCCTTATGCCGACGCCGGTATCAATTACGGCGTAGCACCGTTGCCAACTCTGCCAAACGGTAAACCGATGAACTCCTTCCTGGGAGTGAAAGGCTACGTGGTGTCAACCTGGAGTAAAGATAAGGTACTGGCACAGAAATTTATCGAATTTATCAACCAACCGAAGTATGTGAAAACCCGCTATCAGGTGACCCAAGAGATCCCTCCGTTGGTAGCGATGATTGACGATCCGATCATCAAGAATGACGAAAGAGCCAGTGCGGTTGCGATACAGGCCAGTCATGCGACTGCCATGCCCGGGATCCCGGAAATGCAGGAAGTTTGGGGGCCGGCCAACGCGGCGTTGGAACTGAGCATGACCGGCAAACAGTCGCCCAAAGCGGCGCTGGACGATGCGGTAAAGCAAATCAAAATGCAAATCGAAGCGATGCAGGCCAGCAACCAGTAATCGCGCAGCGGGAGGTTTCCTCCCGTTATCAAGAAGGAGCAGTGTGTGATTGTCACTCCAAGTGAAAAATTGTCCGTCGGCAGAGGTCGATACAGCCATGCCATGGCAGCGCTGATTGTGGCGCTGATCCCCGGGTTTGGTCAGTTCTATCACCGACAATGGGCGAAAGGGTTGATTTTCCTGCTGCTACTCAGCAGCTTTGTCGGCGTGAGCTGGCAGTTCCTCACCGAAGGGCTGTGGGGGCTTTATACGCTCGGCAGCGAAGTTCCGCGCGATAACTCGATTTTCCTGCTGGCGGAAGGGATCCTCAGCGTTTTGGTGATTGGCTTCGGGCTGACGATTTATGCTCTGTCGCTACGCGATGCCTGGGTAAACGGCAGGAAGCGCGATGCCGGTATGGCGCTCAACAGCGTGCGTAAGCAATACCAGATGCTGCTGAGCGATGGTTTTCCTTATCTGATGATTACCCCAGGGTTTATCCTGCTGGTGTTTGTGGTGATCTTTCCGATTCTGTTTGGTTTCTCAATCGCCTTCACCAATTACAACCTGTACCACACGCCGCCGGCAAAACTGGTGGACTGGGTCGGGTTTAAAAACTTTATCAATATTTTCACTTTGTCGATCTGGCGTTCGACCTTCTTTGATGTGCTGCAATGGACAGTGGTCTGGACGCTGCTGGCCACCACGCTGCAATGCACCGTGGGGGTTCTGCTGGCGATTTTGGTCAATCAGAAGGATTTACGTTTCAAGCCGCTGATCCGCACCATTTTCATTCTGCCCTGGGCGGTGCCGGGTTTTGTCACCATTCTGGTGTTTGCCGGCATGTTCAATGACTCTTTCGGGGTGATCAATAATGCCATACTGGCGTTTTTCGGTATTGCCCCGAAAGCCTGGATGACCGATCCGTTTTGGACCAAAACGGCGTTGATCCTCATGCAGACCTGGCTTGGCTTCCCGTTTGTGTTCGCCATGACCACCGGCGTGCTGCAGGCGATCCCGGATGATTTGTATGAAGCCGCCACCATGGATGGGGCAAGTACCTTGACCAAGCTGCGAACCATTACGCTGCCGCTGGTGCTCTATTCAATTGCGCCAATCATCATCACGCAATACACCTTCAATTTTAACAATTTCAATATCATTTATCTGTTCAACAACGGCGGTCCGGCGGTAGCCGGTTCCAATGCCGGAGGAACCGATATTCTGGTGTCGTGGATCTACAAGTTGACGATGTCGTCTTCGCAGTACGCCATCGCAGCCACCATCACCATCCTGCTGTCGATTTTTGTCGTGGGTATCGCGCTGTGGCAGTTCCGCGCCACCCATTCGTTCAAGAATGATAATGGGGCCTAAGGGGAACGTCATGTCAAAGAGCATCAGGAAAGAGAAGTGGGTGCGTTTATCCCTGTCGTGGCTGGTGATTATTTTGGTGTCCGCCATCATCATTTACCCACTGGTATGGACCGTTGGCGCTTCGCTTAATGCCGGCAACAGCCTGTTGAGCAGTTCTATCATTCCGGAGAACCTGTCGTTTCAGCATTATGCCGACCTGTTCAATGGCAAAGTCAATTACATGACCTGGTACTGGAATTCGATGAAAATCAGTTTCCTGACCATGGTGTTGACGTTAATCAGCGTCAGCTTTACCGCATATGCGTTTTCACGTTTTCGCTTCAAGGGACGGCAGAACGGCCTGATGCTGTTTCTGCTGTTGCAAATGATCCCGCAGTTTTCCGCGTTGATTGCGATATTTGTTCTGTCGCAACTACTGGGGCTGATCAACAGCCATATGGCGTTGGTATTGATCTATGTGGCGGGGATGATCCCTATGAACACCTATCTGATGAAAGGCTATCTGGATGCGATCCCTAAAGACCTGGATGAGTCTGCACGCATGGATGGAGCAGGTAACTTCAGGATTTTTATAGAGATTATCATGCCACTTTCCAAGCCGATTATCGCGGTGGTGGCATTGTTCTCGTTCACTGGCCCGCTGGGGGATTTCATCCTCTCCAGCACCATTTTACGGACTCCAGACCAATATACCCTGCCAATTGGCCTGTATAACCTGGTGTCGCAAAAGATGGGCGCCAGTTACACCACTTATGCGGCGGGGGCAGTACTGATAGCGCTGCCGGTCGCTATCCTATATCTGGCCCTGCAGAAGTACTTTGTTTCTGGCCTGACCTCTGGCAGCACCAAAGGATAATCCAATGAAAATGTTGAAACCGGGTTTATTAAGTTTCTGTCTGGCCGGGCTGCTGTCCACCACGGCGTTGGCGGCGGCGGAAAGTGTCATCATTAAGCCACTGAATAATGTTCCGGCCGGCTTTATCAAAGGTGTTGATATTTCGACGTTGGCCGACGTGGAGCAACACGGCGGTAAGTTCTATGACGCGAATAACGTTCAACAGGATCCGTTGGTGATCCTCAAACATAACGGAGTTAATTACGTCCGTCTGCGGCTGTGGGTCAATCCGCAGGACAGCGCCGGTCATCCTTATGGTGCCGGCAATAATGACCTCGCCACTACGCTGGCATTGGCAAAGCGGGTGAAGGCGCAGGGCATGAAGCTGTTGCTGGATTTCCATTACAGTGATTTCTGGACCGACCCGGGTAAGCAGTTCAAACCTAAAGCCTGGGAGCAGATGAGTTATGACCAGTTGAAAGTGGCGATCCATGATTACACCCGCGACACTATCGCCAGTTTCAAGCAGCAGGGCGTGCTGCCGGATATGGTGCAGATCGGCAATGAGATCAACGGCGGTATCCTGTGGCCGCAAGGTAAAAGCTGGGGACAGGGCGGCGATGAGTTTGATCGGCTGGCCGGGTTGCTGAACGCCGCAATTAGCGGCCTGCGGGAAAATCTGGATTCCCCGGCACAGGTGAAGATCATGCTGCATCTGGCGGAAGGGACCAAGAATGACACTTTCCGCTGGTGGTTCGACGAGATCACCAAGCGCAACGTGCCATTCGATATCATTGGCTTGTCGATGTACACCTATTGGGATGGGCCTATCGCCAGATTGCAGGCCAATATGGATGATATCAGCCAGCGCTATAGCAAAGACGTGATTGTGGTGGAGGCCGCCTATGGTTATGGCCTGGAGAACTGCGACGATACCGACAACAGTTTCTCCGCCAAAGAAGCCCAGGATGGAGGTTATCCGGCCACCGTTCAGGGACAGGCTGATTTTATTCGCGACCTGATGCAAAGCATTATTAACGTGCCGGCCAGCCGTGGCAAAGGCCTGTTTTATTGGGAACCCACCTGGATTGCCGTACCAGGTGCTGGCTGGGCCACCCCTGCGGGCATGAAATATATTGGTGAGTCCGGCAAGGATGGTAATGCGCGAGAAAATCAGGCGTTGTTTGATTGCCGAGGAAAAGAACTGCCCTCATTAAAGTCATTTAATTAATTACGTGGATTACTAATAAAGCCTTCCAATGGTTATTTCCTAAGGAATTATAATGAATAAATTTCCGCCTTTGAGTGCCAAGGTGCCGGGTCTATTACATGGCGCAGACTACAACCCGGAGCAATGGGATAATTATCCTGGCGTGATAGAAATGGATATGCAGATGATGACAGAAGCCCACTGCAATATTATGTCAGTGGGCATATTCAGTTGGTCGAAGCTAGAGCCCGAAGAAGGAATATATCAATTTGATTGGCTGGATGAGGTACTGAATAAGTTATTTCAGCAGGGTATTCATGTGTTTCTGGCCACGCCAAGCGGTGCACGGCCTGCGTGGATGTCGCAGAAATACCCGGAAGTGCTGCGCGTGGGGCGTGACCGGGTGCAGGCTTTGCACGGCGGTCGACATAACCACTGCCTATCATCCCCGGTGTATCGCCGTAAGGTGAATGAAATTAACCAGCAGTTGGCGCAACGTTACGCGCAGCATCCGGCAGTGATTGGCTGGCATATTTCCAATGAATACAGTGGTGAATGCCACTGCAGCCGTTGCCAGAGTGCTTTCCGTCAGTGGGTGCAGCAGCGTTACCAAACGCTGGAGCGACTGAACGAGGCCTGGTGGAGCGATTTCTGGAGCCACACCTACAGCGACTGGTCGCAGATTGAGTCACCGGCACCGCAGGGTGAGGTCTCCATTCATGGTCTGAATCTGGACTGGCGGCGTTTTTGCAGCAGCCAGGCCACCGACTTCTGTGCACAGGAAATTGTGCCACTGAAGGCAGCCAACCCATCGTTACCGGCCACCACCAACTTTATGGAATATTTCTATGATTACGATTATTGGCAGATGTCGAAAGTCATAGATTTTATTTCCTGGGACAGCTACCCGATGTGGCATAACCAGCAGGATGAAACCGGGCTGGCCTGCTATACCGCCATGTTCCACGATCTGATGCGCAGCCTGAAGCAGGGCCAGCCTTTTGTGCTGATGGAGTCGACGCCAAGCGTGACCAACTGGCAGCCGACCAGCAAGCTGAAGAAACCGGGGATGCATATCCTGTCCTCACTGCAGGCGGTGGCCCACGGTGCGGATTCGGTGCAGTACTTCCAGTGGCGCAAAAGCCGTGGTTCGGTGGAAAAATTCCATGGGGCGGTGATTGATCACTCCGGGCGACTGGATACCCGTGTCGGTAAAGAGGTGTGTGAGTTGGGCCGCCTATTGGCCGCTATGGCCCCAGTGGCAGGCAGTCGGGTTGAGGCTCGGGTCGCGATTATCTTCGACTGGGAAAGCCGCTGGGCAATGGATGATGCCCAGGGACCACGCAATATCGGGCTGCATTATGAACAAACGGTCGTGGAGCACTATCGACCGTTTTGGGAACAGGGCATCGCGGTGGACATTATTAACGCCGACAGCGATCTTTCGGGTTACCAACTGGTGATTGCCCCGATGCTCTATATGGTGCGTGAAGGTTTCGCCGAGCGAGCTGAAGCCTTCGTTCGGCAGGGCGGTCAGTGGGTTGCCAGCTACTGGAGTGGCATCGTCAATGAGAGCGACCTGTGCTATCTCGGTGGCTTCCCGGGGCCATTACGACCGCTGCTGGGAATATGGGCGGAAGAGATCGACAGCCTGACAGAGGATGAGACCAATAGCATCCGGGGCGTTCCGGGTAACGAACTGGGTCTGCAGGGAAATTATCAGGCGCGTCACCTGTGCGAGTTGATCCATCTGGAGGGGGCTAGTGCGCAGGCAGTCTACGGCGGGGACTTCTATGCCGGGCGTCCGGCGCTGACGGTGAACCGCTTTGGTGAGGGCAAGGCGTGGTATGTCGCTTCGCGCAACGATGCCTCGTTCCAGCGTGATTTCTTTATGGCGATAGCCGAAGAGCTGGCGTTGCCGCGTGCACTGGCCACTTCACTACCGCAGGGGGTTACCGCGCAGCGCCGCACCGATGGTGAGTCTGAATTTGTGATCGTGCAAAACTACAGCGACAAAGTAAAAAAACTGTCGCTTCCGGCGATTTATGTCGATATGGCAGACAACCAAACCCAGCAGGGCGAAATGGTTTTGGCGCCCTGGGGCTGTCGTGTATTAACCCGTCACGTGGCATAGTTTTTCCCCTTACGCCCGTTCAACTGAACGGGCGTTTTTTTACGTCTGAATGTTGTGAGGAAAATACCATGGTCAGTTTAAAAGCCTTTACGCACTATTTTTCCCATCCTAAACTTCCGCCTGAAGATAATAGCGTTGACACGTTATTTTTAGACAACCTGATGCAGTGCCTCGGCGGGCGAGAGAATATCATTCATGTCGATGCCTGTATTACCCGGTTGCGCGTGACGGTAGCGGATTTGTCCAAAGTCGATACGCAGGGGTTACAGCAATCGGGTGCGTTGGGAGTGATTATTATAGGTCAGGAGGTGCATGCCATATTTGGCAAGAAGTCGGATAATTTGCGAAAATTATTGTCAGAATTATTTCTGACCGATCCAGAATAATAAAAAAATAGATAACCCCTACAGGGGTTATCTATCGACGACAGCAACCGGAGAACATCGTCAAAGAGACCGGTAACAATGATGGGGTATTAATATATTAACCTACGCGTACGACCATTTTTCGGATATTTACCTGTTACCACCATGCCTCGACCTGAACGCCAAAGTTCCAGGTATTGCTGGCCGTACCGTCCTGGAATGAATTGCCTTGCTCAGAGTCATTGAGATAGGAAGCGAACACGCGTAATTCAGGGCGTGACATGAACTCCGGCCCATCCGCTAACCCCAGCGCCAGCGTGTACTTCTCGCCGCCTTGCTTGTAGTGGCTACCGTCTTTGTTGTCATCTTTCTGGTAGAAACCACCGACTTCGCCAATACCCCGAACGTACTGGGTAAATTGGTATTGGGCGCGACCTACCAGGGAAATCAGGTTACTTTTATCAATCGAGTCGCTGATGTCGCTGGCTGAACCCCAGGTCAACACATGGTTGAGTGAGAACTTATCGGTAATCGGGATCAGGCCGGTGTTGATCACCCGGTAACCGGTCGCATCCTGGGTGTTATTCCATACGTCATACCAACCGCCGCCCTGGGACACCATATTTTGTGCCAGGCCTTTGGTCGCGTATTGCAGTACGGTTTTGTTGTAGCCACCCAGTATATCCTGGCTGATTTCTCCGGTCAGCATTACGCCGTTTTTGGCATCATACAAGCCGCCATATTCTTTCTGCTTGTTGGTCGGATTTGGCATCGCATAGTCGATACCAAACTCGGTCCAGGCTCCGGTCCAGGGCTTCCAGCCGGCATAGCGCAGATCGAGATAGTTGATGTTGAGGTCGTTATCGTTGTCGACACGGTAATCCACGTCGTTACCATCACCGCGGATCCAGGCTACGGAGAGGGCTCCGGGGCCGAGCGTGTAGTTTTCTACACCGGCGCCGGCACCGGAGATGTTCCAATACTTGGTATCAATGATGTGCAGGTCGTGGCGCTGGTAATAACGTTTCCCCCCCCAGATCACCGCATTCGGATCGCCGGGTATCAGCCCCTTGATTTGCAGATTAAGCTGGCGTAGTCCGAACTGGGCATCGTCCCCCAGTGTGGTTTCATTGTCGTTGGAACCGTCAGATACCATGCTGACCATACTGTCGAGGTAGAAACTGACGTCGTTCTTTTTGTAGACCTCGCTGCCCAGCTCGATTTCTCCATAGGTATCGGATTCGTTGCCCAGACGGCCAATCTTGTTCTTTTGCCACTCTTCTAATCCACCGTCCTGGGAGACGCCAACTCCAGAACGTAGATAACCATGAAAATCGATCCCTGGAAAATCGACAGCAAATGCGGCCGGTGTAATAAGCGTTATCGCCAGAGCGACAGGCAGTGTGCGTAATGTTGTTTTCATGTATCCCTCTTAATGTTTTTGTAATACGTTCACAATTTGTCAGCAATAAAATGGCTATTCATGACAACACACAATCTTCTTGTTGATTTATTGTGATTTAGTGCAAATAAAACAGCGATATTTGTAACGAAAAGTGAGGGGGATCACGAACGCTATGGATGTGAACGAATAACTTTTATGGAAATTCTTTGGATGTGACCCGGGTAACTATGTTGTGAAGGGGACGCCTGCTACAATTCATACAGAGCAATCACAGGGAATGGGTTATGAAGTCGAAAAGTACCACTTTAGAGGATGTTGCCCGCCATGCCGGCGTGTCTTATCAGACAGTTTCACGGGTATTGAACAAGTCCGCCAATGTATCTGAGGGCACGCGCCGTAAGGTGGAACAATCGATAGAACTGCTCCGCTACGTGCCAAATCGCCTGGCACAGCAACTGGTTGGCAAGCAGAGCCGCACTGTGGGGTTAGTGACCATATCACTGGCACTGCACGCCCCTTCACAGGTGGCGGCGGCGGTAAAACGGTACGCTAATGCGGAAGGTTATCAGGTACTGATTTCCATGATTGATGAGAACGTCAATCATGGCATACAAGATTCGATCAACGATCTAAAATCGCAACGGGTAGAGAAGGTGATCATCAACGTACCGCTGGAAACGGCGGTGGCGGAAAAAATTGCTGCGGACAACGACGACATCACCTGTCTGTTCCTCGACGTCGATCCTTACAGTTCGGTGTTTAACGTTTCCTTCAATCCAGCGGACGGTACCCGTGCCAGCGTTAAGTATCTTTATGAACTGGGGCATCGTGACATTGCCTTGTTGGCTGGTCCGCAGTACTCGATATCGGCCAATTTACGGCTGAAAAACTGGCAGGAAGCGCTGCAGGATTACGGCCTGACGCCGGTTACCGTGCTGCACGGAAATTGGGATGCTCAAAGTGGCTATGCCGGTGCATTGCAGATGCTGCGTGAAACTCCGCATTTTACTGCGGTGCTGGTGGGGAACGATCAGATGGCACTCGGTCTGCTCAGCGCCTTCCATCAGAACCAACTGCCGGTGCCGGGGCAAAAATCGGTAATTGGTTATGATGACGCTTATGAAAGCGCGTTCTTCTTCCCGGCGCTGACCACCGTCTCGCTGGATCTTGACTTGCAGGGCAAGGAAGCCGTCAGGAAGGTGCTTAACACCAGCGAGAGTGAGGTCTCACGTTCCTCGTCCATTCTGTCGGCCAGGTTGGTGATCCGTAATTCAACTGGGCCACGTGAGCAGAATGACAAGGATTTGAAGCAGATTGCCGAACAACTGCGCCAGCTGGCTCAACGTCTGGCACAGTGATTAAAGTTGCTAAACCATTCACAGAATATCCCAAGCCGTCATCAATGCCGTGACGGCGGGGGTAATCACTGCTGCACTTTCAGATGGCGCCAACCGAGCGCCATCTGACGTCAGGCGTTATCCACACGTGGATTAGAGTGGGTCGGCTGGCTCGGATACTCCACCTGGTGTTTCTGCAGATAGTCGCGTATGAGCTGGCGGATCACCTGAGAAGGGGTGACGTCCTGTTGCAGACACAAGTCTTCCAACGCTTTTTTCTTGTCAGGATCAATGAGTACGGTCAGACGTGCCGTTTTCTTTTCCATGATGGTGACTCCAGAGAATAATAATCAAATGATAATCGTCAGGCGGCCATACCGCCTCAGCTAAAGTGCAACCGTTCAATCTTGCGTGACAGGAAGCGGAGATCGCAGTTAAAGCTCGGGCCAATCTCGGCGGACAGGCGGCGCAACAAGCTTAACGGCGTCTCGATTTCGGCCGGTGTCGCATAGATAATCACGTTGCCGCTGGGTGCCACGCAGTACAACACGGTGTTAAACACCCGGTGCAGGCTGTGGTACAGCAGTGAGTTTTGATCGGGCACTTCATGATAGTTCAGCACTAACCACCCCTGTGGTGAAAGCCGTCCGGCACAGCGCTGAAGAAAGGTTTGCGTACCCTGTTGCGGATCCATACTGAAGGCGCTGTAGAGATCCGAGAAAATCAAATCATAGTGTCGCGTTACCGCAGCCCGTAAAAAATCGGCCGCATCGGCCACGTGCAATATCACCGTTTCGTCAGCGGGCAAGGTAAAGTAACTTTGGGCAACAGAGATCACCGCCGCACGCAGTTCCACCACTTCCAGCAGCATATTGGAGTCATAGGCATGCAGCGCCCGCACCAGACCTCCGCCGCCCAGACCCAGGATCAATGCAGATGAAGGCGGTTGCCAGGCGACCGCCATCAACATGGTTTTGATGTAGTTGTGAACCGGTACCTGTGGCGCGTCGATGCACATTTTGCTCTGCTCGCAGATGCCGTCAAAACGCAGGGTCCGGTAACCCTTGTGGTCAGAGACAATAATTTCGCCGCAGTGATCCTGCTCACGGGCGATCACCTGACCGCGAGGCGAGAAATCCAGACTATTGAGCAATTTATCAACCAAAGACATAGTAATTTCGTTAAGCCTCCATCAAAACGGCGGTGTTACTTACGGGCGCACATAAACTCGGCGGTACAGATACGGCGGCCATCAACCGTGGCACGGCCGGTAAAGCGGGCAAGGCCGGAGCGTTGTCGGACAAAGGCGACTTCCATGCGCAGTTGATCGCCAGGCCGGGCCGAACGATAGAAACGGGCACGATGAATAGCGGCAAAGTAGTAATGCTCGCCGGGCAACAACGGGCTAAGAAAGTAGTGGGCCAACAGGCCTGTGGTCTGTGCCAGCGCTTCTACCATTAATATGCCGGGAAACACCGTAGTCTGATGGTGGCCAGTCCAAAAGGTCGGTTCATTGGCGGTGATATTTTTGATGGCGCTTAGGCGACCTTCGGCAATAGAGGTGCCGTCAGGCAGGATGCGGTCAACCAGCAGACAGGGAAAGCGGTGTGGCAGGATAGATTGAACGTCCTGAAACTGTATAGGTTTACCATTCAGCGGCATGATTGATTTGGGTCCTGTCAGCGGGACGAAGCTCAGCTTACGCCGGCTTTTGTGCCTGTCGAAGTGTAATAACATTATAATGTTATTATCATCAGATGCACTAAATGAAAATGATCAGGCTGGTAAATAGGGGCCTATTAGTGACAATGTCACTAATAAAAAATATTGAGAATATAATTCAATTTATTGATTAATCGGATTTTTTAGCAGGAAAGGGAGCGATTAGCCGCCAACAGAGGGTGGCGGCTAACGGGGATCATTTTTTATCGCGGGTCAGTTTATCGAGATAGCCCATCACAAAGGCGGAAAGCACGAAGGTGAGGTGGATGATCACATACCACATCAGCTTGTTGTCCGGCACGTTCTTGGCATCCATAAATACTCGCAGCAGATGGATGGAAGAAATGGCGACAATCGACGCGGCCACCTTGCTCTTCAGTGAGGTGGAGTCCATTTTCCCCAACCAGCTCAGTTTTTCTTTGTCGTCGCTGATATCCAGTTGCGAAACAAAGTTCTCGTAGCCCGAGAACATCACCATCACCAGTAATCCACCCACCAGTGCCATATCGATCAACGACAGCAGCGTCAGAACCAAATCCGCTTCTGCGATGGCGAATATGTTTGGCAGAACGTGGATGATCTCCTGGAAGAATTTTATCGACAGCGCCAACAGGGCCAGCGACAGGCCAAAGTAAACCGGCGCCAGCAGCCAACGAGAGGCGTACATGGCATTTTCTAGAAAGCGTTCCATAGTCATCTGAGTTCGTTACAAAAAGTGGGGCACAGTATAACGCAACAGGCCCGGCAAATGGCAAGTGACCGTGGCGCGATTAAGGGGGATTTCACCGGGACTGTAGCTGTTTTGGCCGAGAGGTTAATTCCCTCTTGTTATAAGGTGCTTTTATAGCGGTTTACTCCGGCGTGATTTATTTTGCCAATATATATTGAGCTATCTGGAAATCATACTAGGATTTAAATGTCGTCGAATAACATGGCGATAATCATTTATATCGCGAGCGAATTATATATAACGGAAATGAATTAATCGAATGGAGATGGAGATGGAAAATTCCCTGAATGGAAAAGCAAGCGGTTGGGACAGCGTTAATGATTTGCTGAATTACCATAACAGAGGTAATGGATTAACCCTTAATAATAAGCCTTCTTTTGGTGTGGAGGAGGCTGGTAAACAAATAGCGCGCAGTGAGCAGACCTGGAATGGTATTCATGTTACCGGTCAAGGCGCTACTGTGACTTATTCCTTCCCGGATTGGGATTATAATCAGAATAATTTAAATACCCGTTTCGCTGACCAGGACACCGGCCTTAGCGCCTTCACTGCCGATCAACAGGCGCAGGCCAAGCTCTCGCTGCAGTCCTGGGCGGATGTGGCAAACCTTAACTTTGTTGAGGTAGCCCCAGGGCAAAAGTCCAACATTACCTTTGGCAATTATCAGGGCGACGGCCAGGCCTACGCGATTAAGCCTTTTAGCGGTGCCGGCAACGACTACCGCGGGCATAATACCGATGGTCAAAGCTGGTTCAATACCAATTACAAGTATGAGGATGCCCGGGATGGGGTTTACGCCAACCTGCACCCTGAATTGGGTAACTACGGGCGTTTGAGTATCACCCATGAACTGGGGCATACGTTGGGACTGGATCATCCTGGTAAATATAATGCCGATGAAAATAATCCACCCAACTATAGTATGGCGAGTTATGCCGAGGATACCCGTCAGTTCAGCGTGATGAGCTATTGGGATGAAGCTGTTACCGGCGGTGATAACGGTGGCCATTATGCTGCCGCACCGTTGGTTGACGATATTGCCGCTATTCAGTATCTCTATGGCGCCAATACCACTACGCGCACCGGGGATACGGTGTACGGGTTCAATTCCAATACTGGGCGGGATTTCTACACGCTGACGGACAGCAACCAGAAGCTGGTGTTCTCCGTTTGGGATGCGGGCGGCAACGATACGCTTGATTTCTCGGGCTATACGCAGAACCAACGCATCAACCTGACGGAAGGCTCCTTCTCTGACGTCGGCGGGTTGACCGGCAACGTTTCCATCGCTCTGGGCGCCATCATTGAAAATGCCATTGGGGGGGCAGGGAATGATGTGATTGTCGGCAATGATACGGCCAATATTCTCCATGGCGGTGCGGGCAATGACGTTATTTACGGTGGCGGCGGACAGGATCAGCTATTCGGTGGCAGCGGCAAAGATATCTTTGTTTTCGCGGCGGTGAGTGACTCGCCAAACAAATCACCGGATAAGATCATGGACTTTGAAACCGGCATTGACAAAATTGATCTGTCCTTCTTTAATCATGGCGATAAAGGCACAGACTTTATTCACTTCGTCGACAGTTTCAGCGGCCAGGCAGGAGAAGCACTGCTAACCTATAATTCACAAAGTAACTTAAGTGAGTTAGCGCTAAATATAACTGGCCAGGCCGCCCCGGACTTTCTGGTTAATATTGTAGGGCAAGCCAATACGGCGACTGACTTTATTGTTTAAATCTGCAACGGTGGGTTACGCCCACCGTTTTTTAAGGTCTTTGTTCTTCATCCCTCCTGACAGTCGTCTCTCTGACCCGGTACCTGCGTCACTTCGTAAGGATTTCGTAAAAATTGAGGAATATCCCAGCAATAGATTTAATAGGGTCATATCGACATTGATTATGATAAGCATTATCATTATCATCTGATCCATCAAGTCTACGCAGAAAGACCTTTCTTTAAGCATTATTACTTTTTATTAATATCATTTATTCCGGAAAACCACCGGGAGACGAAGCAACTGCGAGCGCATACTAATAATTACTGCAGGGCTAACACATGCGCAAAACCTTTAATTACCGGGGAGTTATCGGACAGTCTTTCCTGTGGGGAACCTTGTTCACCACCGCCTTTAACGTGAATGCCGAGGTAAAGAAAAACTTAACAGAAAAGACCACGCAAAATGAAGAGGAAATAACGGTTGTTGCACCGGTGATTGAGAAGAAAGCCGGTACCCTCACCACAATTTCTGCGCAGGATATGCAGAAAAAGGGCGGTAATGATTTCGGTTCGATTATGCGCTATGAACCGCTGATTAGCGCCACCGGCGTTAGTGGCGGCTCATCCTCAGGCAAAAGCGGGTTCGATCGCAGTGGCTACACCGGCTATAACATCCGTGGTCTTGAGAGTAACCGTGTCGGGCTGGATGTCGATGGCATTCCACAACCGGATGCCACCGGGCGCAGCTATGTCAGCCGTGCCGGTCTCAACACCTTTGGCATTGGCCGTGACTATCTTGACCCCTATATGTATGGTCAGGTGGACATCGAGTCAGGGGCCACTTCAACCGAACGTAGCAACACCTCCATCGGCGGTGCGGTGTCGTTTTCACCGAAGTCGGCGGACCAGTACCTGTCACCGACCAAGCCGACCTATTTTGGTTACCAAAGCGATTACGACTCCGCTAACCGCAGCTGGCATAACGGCATTACCGCGGCGGCGGGTGATGAACAACTGCGCGGGGTGTTTGTTTATAGCCGCCGCGATGGTCAGGAAACGCGTAACAACAGTGGCACCCACCAGGCTTATCCGGCCAACTGGCATTCCAACGCGTTGATGGCTTCCGGCATCTGGCAGCCGAGTGACGAACATAAACTCACCGGTACGGTGGATTATTACGACAAAACCAACCACACCCATTACGACAGTTGGAACTCGGCCGGCAGCGCCATTCTTGGTACCGCCCAGCAGCAGAGCAATACGCGCCGCTGGGGTATCAGCCTGAAAGATGAATGGACGCCGTTCAATGATTACGTCGACACCCTGACATCGAAAGCTTATTACCAGCAAACTCAGGCGCACGACAACACCTACATGCCGACCAGTACCGGCAGCATGGAACGGGTTTACTCCGACTACAACGTCAACACCTACGGTTTTGAAACGCAAATCGCCAAAACTCTGGGTCGGCATACGTTGAGCGGTGGGCTCAATGGGCGGATCACCGATACCGAGCGTCCCTTCCGTGAAGAGCCTGCCCCCAGTGCATTTACCGCCATCATGCAGCCGGAGTCAGACAGCCGCAGCTACGTGTTGGGCGGGTTTGTTCAGGACCGGGTCCAGTTTGATCTGGACGGGCACGGTTTTGCCGTGGTACCTGGCGTGCGCGTGACTCACCAGAGCACCAAGCCGCAGAACCTGAGCAGCCTGACCACCGGCAGCACGGTGCTGACGGAATCCGAACTGGAAACGCTGTACGGCAAAAGCAACACCGATACCCAGGTATTGCCATCACTCAGCTTCCAGTACGACATTACGCCGGGGTTGATGACCTACCTGCAATACAAACGCGGCGCACAGTTCCCGAATGCCAGCCAGCTTTATGGCTCCTGGAACCTTGGTTCCAGCTACGCGGGTACGGCGCAGTACGCGTTGATCGGCAACGCCGATCTGAAAACCGAGACCAGCAACAATCTGGAATGGGGCGTGAAGGGGGAAGTGGTGGAAGGGGTTACGTTGCGAACCTCGTTGTTCTACAACACCTATAAAAACTTCATCGCCTATACCCGTTATCAGCGTGCCAGCAGCCCAGACCGGTTCACTAACGTGCCTTCCAATATCTACACCATTTATCAGGCGGAAAACCGTGACAAGGCCTACATCTACGGCGGGGAAGTCAGCACCCGGCTGAATTTTGGCACCTGGTTTGAGCAGGTTAACGGCCTGAGCGCCAATTTTGCTCTGGGGTATAACCAGGGTAAATCCAAGTCCAGCTACTCCGGTGACAAATATGTCGATATCGACAGCGTCGCGCCAATGAAGGCGATAGTGGGCGTGGCGTGGGATGATCCGGCAAAACGCTACGGTGCGGCGGTGACCGCGACCTTTGTCAAAGGCAAGCAGGCAACGGCTACCAACCGTGAAAGCTACAACAACGCCAGCGGTGGAACGCTCACCGACTCTACGGCTGAGTATCTGCGCGTGCCGGGTTACGGTCTGGTCGATATGTCGGCCTACTGGCAGGTGGCCCGCAATGTGAAGCTGAGCGGCGGTGTATATAACATCACCGACAGAAAATACCGCGATTACCTGAGCAGCCGCGAACTCACGGACTCCACCAATCAGGATGCATACGATAATGCCTTGGCGGTCATGCCGGGAAGAACCTTCCAGCTTGGCGTCAACGTAGATTTCTAAGCCCTGCTTTGAATGCAACAGCCGTCGCTCACCTTTGAACGACGGCTGTTGTGTCAGTCATCTTCTCCATAAGGAGCTAGCGGATGAAATCATGGATTATCGTGTTGTTGGCATTGCCGTTTTCGCTGTTCGCCGGCGAGCGCGTGATAGCTATTGGCGGTGACATCACGGAAATTATTTATGCGCTGGGTGCGCAGCAAACGTTGGTCGCACGCGACAGTACCAGCCAGCAACCACCGCAGGCCAGCGAATTGCCGAATGTCGGTTATATGCGCCAGCTCAACGCGGAGGGGATCCTGGCGATGAAACCCACGCTGGTGATCGCCAGTGAACTGGCACAGCCGTCATTGGCCTTGCAGCAGGTTGAGCAGGCCGGAGTTAACGTGGTAACGGTGACCGGCAAACCCGAATTAGGCGTGATTAACCAAAAGATTGCCGTTATTGCAGCCACTTTGGGACGAGTTGCCGAGGGGCAAATTCTGCAGGCCGAACTGGAGCGTCAGATCGCCGCCGTACCTACTCGCCCGTTGCCCGTCAGGGTACTGTTCATCATAGCGCACACTGGGATAACGGCCATGGGGGCAGGCAATGGCACCGCAGCCGATGGTGCCATTCGCAGCGCCGGGTTGGAAAATGCCATGGCTGGGGTGGCACGTTATCAGTCGTTGACTCAGGAGGGGTTGGTGGCTGCTGCGCCGCAGTTATTGGTAATAGGGAAAGCCAGTCTGCAACGGCTGGGCGGAGAAACCAATCTTTGGGCATTACCGGGATTGGCGTTTACCCCGGCGGGTCAACAACGGCGGCTGTTAGTGATTGATGACAACGCCTTGCTGAGCTTCGGGTTGGCGATGCCGACTGCCATCGGCCAATTGCGACAGGCGGCGCAGGCGGTTATGCCTTAACTTTTAGCCCCTTTATTATCCACATGTCCTAAGGAACGCTCGGGGAAGCAGCGATCGCGCAGACGCTGCTTTAACGCTGCTGCCTCTGGGAACCCACCGTCGATTTTTCGATCCCAGATGACCACGTCATCAACGGTGACCTGGTAAATGCCTCCGGTGCCGGGAACCAGCGTGACGGAGGCCAAATCGGTGCTGAAAGTATGGAGTAACTCTTGCGCCATCCACGCGGCTCGCAGCAACCAGTTGCATTGCGAGCAGTAATGGATCGTGACGGCAGGGGATGTTTTCATGGATTGGACCTGAGCGGTAACATTGCCAGCATCATCGGATGCCACCGAGATGCTGTCAATGCGTCACTCAGGGGCGAAAAAGCGTTAAATCGATCTGCCATTTATTGATTTTGTTGTACAGCGTGGTCCGCGACAGCCCGAGCATCTGGGCTGCCTGCCTCAAATTGCCACCATTGGATCCAATCACCTGAATGATATGAGCGCGTTCATTATCTTCCAGTCGGCTGGAGGGGGCCGCGTCCGCTTCCGGGGGCCTGCGCCGCATATCCTCGGGCAGGTCGCCCACGTCGATCAGTAATCCTTCACACAGGTTCACCATCCGTTCCACCAGGTTTTCCAGTTCGCGCACGTTTCCCGGCCAGGGCCAGGCGTTCAGACAGGCCATCGCCTGCGGTGAAACCTGCGGCGGGACTTTTTTCATCCGCGTACTGAGCTTATGAATGAAGCCGTTGACCAGTCCGGCGATATCTTCCCGGCGTTCACGCAGCGGCGGAACCGGGATCGAGAGCACGTTCAGACGGTAATAGAGATCGCGACGAAACGCGCCGGTCTCCACTGCCTGTACCAGGTCACAATGGGTGGCAGCAATGATGCGCACATTTACTTTTACCGGCTGTGCCGCACCAATCCGCAACACTTCGCTTTCCTGCAGCACGCGCAGCAGGCTGGTTTGGGCTTCCAGCGGCATTTCACCAATCTCATCCAGCAGCAGGGTTCCCCCGTCCGCCAGTTCGAACTTGCCGGCGGAACCGCCACGGCGCGATCCGGTAAAGGCACCGTCTACGTAACCAAACAGCTCGCTCTGCACCAAATCGCGCGGTAAGGCTCCGCAGTTAACGGCGACAAAGGGTTCATTGCAACGCCTACCGCCGTTGTGGATCGCCTGGGCAAACAGCTCCTTGCCGGTGCCGCTTTCGCCGGTCAACAGCACCGTGCTGTCACTGCGGCTGCAAGTGCGCGCTTGCATAATCGCCTCGCGCATGCGGCTGGAGTGACCGTAAATCATTTCAAAGGTATAGCTGGCGCTGACCCCCATTACCCGGCGGGTAATGGCGCGGATACGCTGGTTCTCTCGCAGGGATAGCACCCGGCCGTTATCCGGCGCGGGCATCAGGGAAATCACGCAGGAAAGGGCGGGCTTGCCTGCCGGCATAAACACCATTTCACGGTCGTTGCAAAACGGCATGGTCAGCAGTGAACCGGATTGTGGGCGCAGCAACTCATCGATAGAGAGGTTGCCGGGTTCCAGACCGTCAAAAATCTGGCGGGCATAGCGATTAACGGTTTTCAGCCGCCCCTGGCGATCGCAAACCATGACGCCTTCATTCAGGGTTTCCAGAATCGACTGTTGTTCGGCCAGCAGCCGGTGCAGCTTTAGTTGCTGACCAACAGCCTCTGCCGCCGCCTGCACGGTGCCCAGCGTATGGGCATTGAAATTATCCGGCGTGGCGGTGAGCGTCAGCACGCCAATCATCGCGCCCTCGGCGTTACGTACCGGTGCGGCGGCACACTGGCGATGCCGTTGGCGCAAACCCAACTTCCAGTTCTCGCCGCTTAATACATATACCAGGCGCTGTTCCAGCAGGCAGCGGGCGGTGCAGTTGGTGCCCTGAACCTCTTCACGCAGAATGCTGCCGACCGGCGTCAGGTCGGCGCCGCAGTAGTGAAGGGTGACGCCGTTGGCATCGGTCAGATTGATATGCCCGTCGGGATTGTAGGCCAGCAGGTTTTCCATGATGCTTCGCGCCACGGTAATCAGCTCGGCATTGTGCAACAGGATGGCCTGTAGCTGGTCTGCCGGAGGTGCGTGATAGACAAACTCATCGGGGTCAATACCGTACTCCCGCGAGCGCCGCCAGGATTGCAGGATCGATTTGCGTATCCAACCCGGCTGACCTCCCTCGTTGAATGCCTGCCAGCCTTGCCAAAACAGGCTGTCCCATTCACCGGCCTCCGGCCCTTCCGGCAGGCTGAAGATCGGGTCGCTTTCATCTTTGATTGGCATCAGGCCAGCGGCGGTGTGCATCGGCAACTCCGTTTTGGAATGTAATGTCCATTTTATTGACATGTGAAATTGACATGTCAATTTAGTTGTCACTTTGTTACGCCTATCTGTGCAACGCCTCACAATTTCCCCGCGTTTCAAGCTGGCATCCCCTTTGCAATACCGCTAATGAACTCTGTTGCCCGCGAGGGCGTAACCCCACATAAGGAATCACTATGAGTCATTCACCCAAAATCCTGCGCGTTGGTCTGATTGGTGCCGGCCGCATGGGCAGCTTTCATGCAGAATCGCTGGCGCGGCGAGTGCCGGGCGCAGTGTTGGCCGCGGTGGCCGATCCGTTACCGGGGGCGGCGCAGCGGCTGGCGGAACGTCTGGGCGTTGAGGCCTATAACGATTTGCAGGCGATGCTGGATGATCCAGCCATTGATGCCGTCGTCATCGCTTCTCCGGCGCGTACGCATGCGCAGTGGGTGATAGCGGCGGCCAAGGCCGGTAAGCACGTGTTCTGTGAAAAGCCGATGGCCGTCACGCTGGAAGAAGCGGATAACGCCATTACCGCCGCAAACCGGGCAGGCGTGGTCCTGCAGGTGGGCTTTAACCGCCGTTTTGTCACCGGGTTTGCCGCCGCTATCGCCGCCGTCAAGTCAGGGGAGAATGGCACCACCCAGTTGTCGCGCTCGGTCACGCGCGACCCGCAGTTACGCGATCCCGCGCCGATCCCGGCGTGGACCATCTTTCTGGAAACCCTGATCCACGATTTTGACACGCTGCTGCATTTCAACCCTGGGGCCCGGCCGGTGGAAGTGTATGCACTGGCGGATGCACTGGTACGTCCGGATTTCAAGGATCGCGGGCTACTGGACACGGCTGTAGTCACTATTCGCTTTGATAACGGGGCTATCGCCACCGCCGAAGCCAATTTCCAGGCGGTCTACGGTTATGACGTGCGTGGTGAGGTATTTGGCAGCCAGGGCATGCTGCAGGCGGGCAATATCAATTTGAATAACTGCGTGCGCTATCACGCCGGCGGCATCGCCATTGAGACCTCGCGACAGGATACCGACTTGCTGCACGACGCCTACGTGGCGGAACTGACCGAGTTCGCCCAGTGCATTCAGCAAGGGCAAAAACCTCGGGCCACCGGCCAGGATGCACGCAATGCGCTGGAAATCGCGCTGGCCTGTATTGCGTCGGTGCAGCAGGGCAAACCGATCAAACTGGGAGATCAATAATGGCCAATTATCAGCTGTCCGTTTGCGCCGAAATGGTGTTTATCGATCTGCCGTTTGTCGAACGCGTGGCGCGTATTGATGCACTCGGTTTTGGCGTTGAAATCTGGAACTGGGCCAATAAAGACCTTGATGCTTTGGTGGCGACCGGAGCGCGCTTTACCTCGATGACCGGCTATCTCAGCGGCAATCTGACCGACGAAGAGGACATCGCCCAACTGTTGCACAGCGCCAGGCAATCGCTGGTCGTGGCGCAGCGCTTAAACTGCCCGAGTCTGAACCTGCACGGCACCGGCCTGGACCCGCAAGGGCTGCCGGTGAAGCCGGTGCAGGTGGTGACGGGTGCCATGTGGTTGAAGGCGGCTGAGACGCTGACCCGGTTGGCGCAGATGGGCGAGGAGGCGGACAAAGTCTTCACGCTGGAAAACCTCAACCTGCCGCTGGATCATCCGGGTACGCCCTTTGCCAAAGCCGGCGACACGCTGGCTCTGGTGGAGGCAGTTAACCGCCCGGGGTTGAAGATGAATCTCGATCTTTATCATGCGCAAATTGGCGAGGGTAACCTGATCGAGCTGATCCGCCGCTGCGGTCCGGCGATCGGTGAAATCCAGGTGGCTGATGTGCCGGGGCGAAAACAACCCGGTACCGGCGAAATAAACTACCGCGCCATCGCCCGCGCGTTGGACGAAATAGGCTATCAGGGCGTGGTGGCGATGGAGGGTTGGGCAGCCGGTGACAGCACCGAGGCGCTGCAACAGTTCCGCGACCATTTCACCCTCTAATCCTAAGCCAGCCGGGTACTGGCCTGTTACCCGGAATAAGCAGTGATGCATTGATTTTAATAATAAATAAACCTCAACCTACAGGATGTCATCATGAAAACAAAAACGTTGCTGTTGCTTCTGCTGAGCCTGGTTATGGCCTTCAGCGTCCAGGCGAAAACCTATAAGGTCGGCGTGGCACTGGCCAATTTCGATCTTAACTTTGTTTCTATTCTGCGCTCGCAGATGGTCAGTGAGTTGAAACTGCTGAACATGGACGGTCAGTTTGTCGATGCCAAGGGGGACGTGGCGCTTCAGGTGCAGCAGGTAGATGACTTTATCAACCTGGGGGTGGACGCCATTATCCTCAACCCGGTCGATACCCAGGGGGTGAAACCGATGATGGATGCCGCCGAACGCGCCAACATTCCACTGATTTTCGTCAACCGTAAACCCGAGGTGAAACTGGGCAAGGCCATGGCCTATGTTGGCTCCGACTCGGCGGCGGGCGGTGAGATGCAAATGGAAGCGCTGGCGAAAAAAATGAACTATCGCGGCAACGTGGCAATCCTGATGGGGGCGCTGTCCAATGAAGAAGCGCGTGAGCGCACCCGTGCAGTGGAGGCGGTGATCGCCAAGTACAAAGACATGAAAGTACTTGAGAAGCAGACCGCCAAATGGCAGCGTAATGAAGCGGTGGACGTGGTGTCCGGCTGGCTGCTGAATGGCCGCCCGATTGACGCTATTGCTGCCAACAATGATGAAATGGCAATCGGTGCCATCATGGCGCTGAACCAGGCCAAAAATAAAACCATTCTGGTGGCGGGTATTGACGGTACACCGGACGGTCAGCAGTTTATCAAAAACGGCAGTATGACCCTGACCATCTTCCAGGACGCCAAAGGTCAGGCCACCGGCGCGGTGCAGGTGACCCAGGCGCTGCTGGAAAAACAAAAAACCGAGCCGTATCACTGGGTGCCTTATAAAATCATCACTCAGGATAATCTGGCCCAGTTTATGGCGGCTAATCCGAAATAAGACCCAGTGGCTCAGGCTGCGGCGCGGGTACCGGGTTTGGCCAACATTCTCAGTGCCAGTCCGCCCGCAGCCGCCAGGGTAGCCAGTGCCACCACGCCCGGCCAACCGGCACTTTCGAGGATCTTGCTGCCCAGTGCCGCGCCGCTGGCCATACCGACAAACACCAGCGTAAACATGATGGCGTTGAGGCGGCTGCGGGCCGCCGGGTTGATGGCGTAAATAATGGTCTGGTGCGCCACCAGCGTAGCCTGAATACCGAGATCAAAACCTACTGCGCTCAGGGCAATCAACGCCAGTTGCGCCGGTACCGACAGCAACGGCAGCAGAAACATCAGGGCGAATGAAACCACCACCATGGCAGCACCGATTTTTGTGACGTAGTCCGGCCCGTGACGATCGGCCAACATCCCCGCTAATGGCGCAGCCAGGGCACCGGCTGCGCCTGCCAGACCAAAAGCCCCGGCGACGGCGCTGCCCAGTTGATAGTGTTCTGCCAGCATCACCGCCAGTGTCGACCAGAAAGCACTGAACGCCACCGACAGCAAGCCTTGCGCCATCGCCGCGCGCCGCAGCTCCGGGTAGTCCGTCCACAATTTGCCTAAAGACCGCAGCAATGCCGGGTAGCTCAGCGTGGTATTGGGCTTAAAGCGTGGCAATACCGCCCCGATCGCCAGGGTGATCGCCAGCACACCCAGTGCCGCCAACAGGTAAACGCTGCGCCAGCCGAAATACTCCGCCACTACGCCGCTGAAAACCCGCGACAGCAAAATGCCGGCCAGCAGCCCGGTCATCACCGTACCCACCGTTTTGCCCCGGTTGGCGTCAGACGCCAGTGTGGCAGCCGCCGGGATAATGTCCTGCGCCACGGTAGCGGCCAGACCGATCGCCAGGCTACTGAGCAACAGCAACGGAAATGACGAAGAAAAACCGCAAAGCAGCAGGGTGAGCGTCAGCAGCACGCCTTTAATGCGGATGATCTGGCGACGATCGTGGCGATCGCCCAGCGGGGCCAGCAGCAGGATCCCCAGTGCGTAACCGACCTGAGTCAGCGTAGGCACCATGCCGGTGTCACTCACTCCGGCGTGGAATGCATTACCCATAATGCCGAGCATCGGCTGACTGTAGTAAATGGATGCGACGCTCACACCGGCGCCGGTAGCCAGCAGAAAGACAACTTTGGCGGAAAGCGCACTGACAGGCGCGGTGGTGTTAGTGACGGGGGAAATCTGGCTCATGGTGGTTATTCCAGTCAAGGTTAAGTGCGGCTATTTTTGCCAGTATTCGCCACAAACTGTAGCCCCCGCGCGGGTAAAACTGTTATACGTAATAGGTATGAATAAGAACCTATTCCCTAATGGCGACCGCATAGCCATGCTGCAAACCCTGGTGCGTATCGTCGACAGCGGCAGCCTCTCGGCGGCGGCGGCACAAATGCAGACTTCACAGCCCACCGTCAGCCGGCGTTTGCAGGTGCTGGAACAACTGCTGGGCGTTAAATTAATCCAGCGCACCACTCACAGCATGAAGCTGACCGACGATGGCGAACGTTGTTATCAACATGCCCGTAAGCTGATTGAGCAATGGCAAATCATGGAGGATGAACTGCGAGGCGCGCGCGATGAGCCGGTCGGTGTCTTGCGGGTAAGGGCGCCGCATGCCTTTGGTCAGGACCAGTTGATTGGGCCACTGGGCGATTATCTGCAACGCTATAGCCAAACCAGCGTGGAGTGGACGCTCAACGATCACTCGCCCGATTTTATACCTGAAGGCGTGGACTGTGCGATCCACGTCGGTGCGGTGACCGATCCTTCCGTGGTCGCTGTGCTGCTGGCGGAGGTACCGCGGATAGTGGTGGCCGCCCCGGAGCTGTTGGCGGCGCATGCGCCACTGGGGCAGATCGGGGATTTGGCACAGTTGCCCTGGCTGGCGCTAAACAGTTTTTATCGCAATGAGGTCAGCTTGACCCATAATGTCAGCGGCGAAACCTGCCGTTTTGATATCGCACCCCGGTTGAGCACCGACAGTCTCTATGCAATACGCAAAGCGGCGTTGAACGGCGTGGGGGTGGCGATGCTGTCATCCTGGGTGGTCAAACAGGATCTGGAACAGGGGCGGCTGACGCCGTTGATGCCGGATTGGCGAGCCGCCTCTTTGCCCATCTATCTGCTTTACCCCTACGCCAGTTATTATCCGGCGCGCTTGCGTAAATTCCTTGAGCTGATGAAAGAAGTGATGCCACGCATCACCGGCGCACATGCCCCTCTGTCGTGAGCGGGCCGGTTTTGCATTGAGCACAGCGGAATAGGTCGTGGCGAGGGTGATAAACAGCGTAAATACCGAGTGCCAGAGGGCGGATTCAGCCTGATTGGTGATGCTATCTGTTTGATAATCGAAGAACAGTGACCGTCCTTTTCAACCGAGAGAATCGCCCATGCACTTTACTCAAGCCATTGCCAGACTCCCTGCTGATAGCTGCGCCAGCGGACAGACCACCGCCCAACTGGGTGCCCCGGATATCGCGACCACCGGCCGCCAGTTTTTGGCCTATGTGGACACCTTGCTCCGCCTGGGGCTAAAAGTGACAGTGTTACCGGCTGCACCGGCATTTCCTGATGCACATTTTGTTGAAGACACCGCCGTTGTGATGCCGGAACTGGCGGTGATCACCCATCCGGGTGCGCCCAGCCGTCAGGGCGAAGTGGCCACCATTGCACCGCTGTTTGAAGGGGAACGCCCGGTCGTGCGCATGAGCCAACGCGGCCATCTTGACGGGGGGGACGTGCTGCTGGTCGATCGCCAGTTTTTTGTCGGCCTGACGTCACGCACCGATGAGGCCGGTATCGGCGAATTTAGCGCGGCGGTAGAACCCTATGGCTACCGGGTCACTGCCATTGAGGTAAGCGCCGGGCTGCACCTGAAATCTATCGTCAACTACGTGGGTCGCAATACCCTGTTGCTGACGGAAGACTACCAGCACCATGCTGCCTTTAGCGATTTTAACAGCATCGTGATCCCGGAAGCGGAGTCCTACGCCGGTAATACGCTGTGGATCAACGATACGCTGATCACGCCGCAGGGTTATCCGCAAACGCTGGCCCAAATCGAAAAATTAGGTATGCCGATCGTTCAGCTCGACACCAGCGAATTTAAAAAAATGGACGGCGGCCTGACCTGCCTGTCACTGCGTTTCTGACACTTACTTTTACCGGGGATCTCAGCCATGAAAAAAACATTAGCGGTTTTACTGACCAGCCTGGCATTAAGCGGCCCTGTGGCGGCTCAGGCCTTCGACACCATCAGCTTTGGCGTGGACGGTGGTTATCCGCCGTTTGACGTGCTGGCCCCCAGCGGTGAGATCACCGGTTTTGATATCGATATCGCCAATGCGTTGTGTACCCAACTGCATGCCAAATGCGTGTTCGTTAAACAACCTTTCGAAAGCATGATCGCGGCGCTCAACGCCCATAAATTCGATGCCATTATCGCCTCGCTGACCATTACCGATGAACGCAAAAAAGAAGTGGATTTCACCGACCGCTATTACCGCAGTTCGGCCCAGTTGGTGGCGCGCAAGGGCAGCACGTTACTGCCTGACGTCGCCAGCCTGAAAGGCAAAACCGTTGGCGTGCAGACCGGCTCGATCCACGAAGCCTACGCCAAGCAACACTGGGGCGGGAAAGGGGTGAAAATTGTCTCTTACGCCAACCAGGATAACGTCTATCTGGATCTGATGTCCGGACGTATTAATGCCTCCTTGCAGGACAATACCCAGGCCGCCAGCAGCTTTATCGATACGCCACGCGGGCAGAAATTTGCCTTCGCCGGCCCGGTGATTGAAGACAACAGTATTTCCTCCGACGTGGGTATCGCCGTGGGGAAAGACAACCCGGCGCTGCGCGATGCGCTTAACGGGGCGATCAAGGCGATCCGCGCCGACGGCACCTATGAGGCAATCCAGAAAAAATATTTCAGCTTCGATATTTACGGCGGCTAAACCGGCCCGGATTCAGTCATGTAGGGGAGGCCGGGAATGGTCATAGAGTATTTGCCGTTGCTGGCGCATGGTGCGTTACTGTCGCTGTGCGTGATGCTGGTTTCACTGGCGGTGGCGCTGGTGCTCGGCATGACCAATGCGCTGATCAAACTGTTTGGTCCGCGCTGGTTGCGCTGGGTGTCGACCGGCTACACCACGCTGGTACGCGGGATCCCGGAACTGGTGATCATGCTACTGCTGTTCTTTGGCGGCGAGATGCTGGTTAACGGCTTCCTTGGCCTGCTGGGGTTGGGGCCGTTGCGCTTCAATACCTTTATCTCCGGCGTGCTGGCGATTGGCTTTGTGTTTGGCGCTTACTATACCGAAACCTTCCGCGGTGCGTTTCTCACCGTAGAGCGCGGTCAACTCGAGGCGGCGATGGCCTATGGCATGCGTCCGGGCCAGGTGTTTCGCCGCGTATTGCTGCCGCAAATGCTGAGTTTTGCTATCCCCGGCATCAACAACAATTGGCTGGGGCTGATGAAAGCCTCGGCGCTGGTGTCGATCCTCGGGCTCGAGGACATGGTGTGGCTGGCGGAACAGGCGGGGCGGGCAACGCAAAAACCCTTCTTGTTCTACTTCCTGGTGGCGCTGATTTACATGGTGATTACCGCCGTTTCCAGTTGGGGCTTTAGTCGGCTGGCACGGCGTTATGCGCTGGCTTCCTCACACTCTGCCGGAGCACGCTGATGAACCTGCAAAACATCCTGGAAGCCGCACCGAGTTTTCTGTGGAGCGACGGTTCTGACGTGACCGGACTGGCGATGACCGCCAAACTGTTCTTGCTGTCGGTGGTCCCGGGGTTACTGTTGGCGGCGCTGATGGCAATTGGCCAGGTTTATGGCCCGCGCCCGGTGTCGTGGGTGATCCGCAGTGTGACCTATTTTTTCCGCAGTACGCCGCTCTATTTGCAGTTGATGCTGATTTACTACGGCCTGTCACAGTTTGACGTGGTGCAACTGGGCTGGCAGAACGATCAGCCTTTCTGGCTGCTGTTTCGTGACGCCACATTCTGCGCCACGCTGGCATTGGTGCTCAATACCAGCGCCTACGTCGCCCAACTGTTGGCCGGCATGATGGAAACCTTCCCGCGTCAGGAGTGGATTGCCGGTGAGGCCTATGGCATGAGCCAGTGGCAGATCATCCGTCGGCTGGTGCTGCCGGCAACGCTGCGGCGTGGCATTCCTGCGCTGAATAACGAGATGGTATTCCTGCTGCATGCCACTTCGTTGGCCAGTACCGTCACGCTGCTGGATATAACCGGCGTGGCCCGCGCCTTTTATGCCGCCACCTATTCACCCTTTATTCCGTTCCTGATGGCGGCGGCACTGTACCTGCTGTGCACCTTCCTGCTGATTTTCCTGTTTTCACGCGCGGAGCGGCGCTGGTTGGCGTTTATCCGCCGTGACTGAGCGCCTTCAGGAGCGTTTGATCGACTGTAGCTCGGTCAGGGTGACGATTTTATCCACCCGGAACTTTTTGCTGGTCAGCCAGGTATCGGCCAGCAGCCGGTAGTTTTCCATGCTGCGGCAGCCAATACGCACCAGAAAATCGAAGTTGCCGCTGACCAGCCAGCAGTCCAGCACTTCCGGGGTGTTACGCATTTCCTGCTCGAACGCCGGTTGAGAATGGCCATGGTCGGCCAGCGCGATCTGCGCCTGGATCACAAACGCATGTTCGGGCTCCGGCAGTTCGATAATGGCGCTGTAGCCACGAATAATACCGTCGCGTTCCAGTCCGCGAACTCGTTCCAGGCAAGGACGAGCGGTCAGATTGACCTGCTCGGACAGCTTCTGATAGGAAATGCGGCCATCCCGGCACAGTATTTCAAGGATTTTTTTGTCGATGCGATCAAGCCGGGCTTTCTTTTCCACAGATAGGGCGTCCAATGAAAAGTAAACATCATAAGTTACCTGAACATGCCCTGGGTGGGCAGCGCCAATTCACCAGTTTTCATTTCGGCCAGCCGGGTAAAGGCGAAAAAATTTACCTGCAGGCCGGTCTGCATGCCGACGAACTGCCCGGTATGCTGGTGCTGCATTATCTTAAAAGATTACTTAGCCAGGCGGAACGGCGAGGTGAACTGCAAAGTGAAATAATTCTTGTCCCGGTAGCCAATCCGCCAGGGCTGGCGCAGGTGGTTCTCAATGGCGGCGTAGGGCGCTTTGATCTGGTCAGCGGTCGCAACTTCAATCGTGACTTTCCTGACCTGGCACAGTTGTTACAGCAACAGGATTTCAGTAGCACGGAACCTGCACATCAGCAGGTGCGTGCCGCGATGCGCAGTGCTTTACAGGCCGCGCCAGACACTACTGAGGTCACGGCGCTGCGCCGACAATTGCTGCTATTGGCCTGTGATGCGGATGTGGTTCTGGATCTGCACTGCGACGATCGCGCAATTTTGCATATGTACGCCGATCCTGCCTGGTGTGAACAGGCCGAGGTCCTGGCTTGCTTTATGGGTATTGGCGCGGTGCTGCTTTCGCAAGACAGCGGCGGTGGCTCCTTTGATGAGGCCTGCTGCCTGCCTTGGCACCGGCTGGTGGCACAGCATCCGGCGCTTGATGGGATGTTACCAGGCTGTATGGCGGTCACGCTGGAGTTACGTGGGCAGCGGGACATCAGCCATGAGCTGGCCAGCGCTGACGCTGAACGCCTCTATCGATACTTACAGCACCGTGGTGCCGTTGCCGGTGAGCCACTTGGGGTACCGCCGCTAGAAGTGGCCATGTTGCCGTTCGCCGCCGGGGAGATCGTCACTGCCTCCGCCAGCGGCATTCTGTTGCTGCTGCGCCAGCCGGGGGAATGGGTAGAGGCCGATGAAGCGGTCGCTGAAATCATCGACCCGATCACCGATACGGTAAAAGCGGTGCGGGCCCGTGCCGATGGACTGATTTATGCCTGCCGCCAGGCACCTTTTGTCACCCTGGGGGCCGAGGTGATGAAGATTGCCGGTAAAACCCCTTACGCGGGCGGTGGTGGGCTGGCGTCGTAGCTATCGCACCAGCGTTCGGCTAATTTCGGGGCCATAGCCGGTAACAGAAAGTGTATCCCCAGCCAGCTCAACCACGGCGAACGGCAGCAGGTCGTCGCCATCGACCATGCCCTTCAGGGTGATAAAGTCGGTATGCTCCACCCGCAGATAGTCGCCCAAATGGTAATGACCGGCAAAGTAGGCGCGTACCTGATAACGGCATAACAGGGCCACCAGGGCATCGCAATTCCACAGGTTATGTTCATTCTCCGGTGCCAGCGGGTAGTGGCCGAACACCACAATGGTTTCGCCTTTGCTTTGTGCATCCGCCAGACTGCACGCCAGCCAGCGCAGCTGTTCATCGCCGACGGCACCGTTCCAGCTTTGCGCCTGCGGTTGATGCTCGGCACGGATGCGGGCCAGCAGATGCTGTGCCTGTGCGTGCTCTTCGCCGTTGGCCGGGTTGCAGTACAGGCTGATGTCGTTACCGTCGATCACGATAAAACGATAGCCGTTCAGGCTGAACTGGTAATAGTGTTTCGGCAACGCCAGCGCCGGAGACTGCGCCGCCAAATGGCGGGAAATCACGTCGGCATCATGGTTGCCCAACACCACCGCATGGGTATGACGTAACTGTCCGTACACCGGCAATAACTCGGCGTAACTGCTCCAGTGATCGTCAACCAAATCCCCGAGCGTGGCGACAAAGGCCAGCGGCAGGTCATTCAGCTCGGTAATGGCCTGGCTTAGTTTACGCAGGCTGTTACGGTAGTAGCGGTTGTATTCCAGATTGGGATCGGCGTCGGCATATTGTGGATCGGCGATTAACCCGAAACGAACGGAGCCCGAGGGCGTCGGCTGGCCGGAAAACTGGGGCGGCTGATAAAACGAACTGACCTGGCCCAGGGCCAGAGACTGTGCGGCGGTGAGGTGTGAGCTCATAGATTACCTGCTTAGCGCTAGCGAATGCCGGCGCGCATAAAGGATTGAACGAACTGGCGCTGAAACACCAGGAACAGCACAAGTAAAGGCAGGGAGGTCATCAGCGTCGCTGCGCCAATCAGCGCCCATTGCACGCCTTGTTCCGGGGCTGAAAATAGCTGTAGCCCGACGGTCAGTGGCCGCACGTTAACCGAGTCGGTAATCACCAGTGGCCAAAGAAAATCATTCCAGTGGAAACTGATCGAGACCAGGGCAAAAGCGACATACACCGGCTTCGCCAGCGGGATATAGATGCGCCGCAGGATGTAAAACCGGCTGGCCCCTTCGACGATCGCCGCCTCTTCCAGCACTAACGGGATGCTTTTGAAGGT
This sequence comes from Serratia myotis, assembly GCF_027474885.1. NCBI lineage: Bacteria > Pseudomonadati > Pseudomonadota > Gammaproteobacteria > Enterobacterales > Yersiniaceae > Serratia > Serratia myotis. The sequence goes on from NZ_CP099707.1 coordinate 2,675,379, forward strand.
TTGCCGCAGCAGGAAAATGGCGAACGCCGAAGCAAAGTAAGGCAGGGCGATGCCCAGCAGCGTATCGCGCAGGCCCAGCGCACCAATGGTCTGGTAGTTGTTCAAAATCAGCACATCAGGGCTGATCATCAACTGCAACAACACCAGTGCAAACAGGATGCCCGCGCCCTTAAGCCGGAACCGCACCAGGGCATAGGCCGCCATGGTGGCCAGGATTAACTGACAGAACACAATCAGCAGTACCAACAGGATAGTATTGAGGAAATAACGGCCAAAAGGCGCGGCATGCCAGGCGTTGATAAAGTTCTGGGCGGTCAGGGGAGCAAAAAGTGAAAAACCGCCCTGATCGGCCGCAGGGTGGATCGCCACCCAGGCGGCGACCAGTATAGGGAAAACCCACAACAACGCGGCACCCCAGGTAAGCAGGCACCAACATAATCGACGCAGCGAAAGGCTGCGCGACGGTACGGCGGTGATGGAAAGACTCATTGGTAGTGGGCTCGCTTATCCAGCAGATTGAATTTAATTAACGCGATGCTGGCCAAAATGATCAGCAGCACCACGGTCATCGCCGAGGCATAGGGCAGATCCCAATAGCTGAAGGCCGTGCGGTAGATGTAGAACAGCAGCAGGCTGGTACTGTTGTCCGGCCCGCCATTGGTCATGGCGATCACCTGATCGACAATGCGGAAAGCATTCATCGAGGCGTTGATCAGAATAAACAACGTGGTCGGCATCAGCAGTGGCCACTGGATGCGGCGGAAGAAATAGCCGCGTGAGGCCCCTTCGATCTCGGCGGCCTCGGCCAGCTTGGGGTCAATCTGCTGTAACGCCGCCAGATAAAAAATCATAAAGAAACCGGCTTCCCGCCATACCGATACCGCCATCAGGCAGTACAGCGCAGACTGCGGATCTCCCAACCAGTTGACCGCCGGCAGTGAAAACAGCGCCAACAGCTGATTCAGCAACCCCACCTGTGGGGTATAGAAGAACAGCCACAGATTGGCGATCGCCACCATCGGCAGCAGTGAAGGAATAAAGAACGCGGCACGAGCAAACGCCGTGCCGCGCAGACGTCGGTTAACCGCCAGCGCCATCAGCAGGGCCAACCCTACCGCCAGAGGAATGGTGATCGCCGCATACAGCAGGTTATTGCGCAGCGCCAGAATGAAAGTCTCGTCATCCAGCAAGGCGCGGTAATTTTCCAGCCCGACGAACTGGGCCGGTCGGTTATTGTGCGCCGCGCTGAACAGGCTTTCCCACACCGTGGCCAAAGCCGGATAGTGGGTAAAGGTGATCAGAAAAACCAACGCCGGCAGGACCAATAAATAGCCATAAAGCTGCAAAGAAAAGCGCTTATGGCGGGCGGCGGGCAAGGCTGAGTACGATGAGGTCATGCCGGCTCCGGTTATTGGTAACGTTGCAACAGGCGGTCGGCCTGTTTTTGCGCGCTTTCCAGCGCCTGTGCAGGGGTTTTGCCTTGCGTCACGGCGGCTTCCACCGCACGGTTGAGCAACTCCTGAATTTGCACGCTGTTATAGGTGGAAAGCTCCGGCTGCGAATATTTCAGCTGTTCACGCGCCACGGTCGCCTGCGGCACTTTTGCGGCATATTCCTTCATGGTTGCGGTTTCCCAGGCGGCCGGTGAAGTCGCCACATAGCCAGTGGCAATGCTCCAGCGGGCGGCCTGTTCCGGCGCCGAGAGCCAACGCATAAAGGTGACGGCGGCTTGTTGCTGAGCCGGGCTGGTGCCGTTAAACAGGTACAGGTTACCGCCGCCGGTTGGGCTGCCTCGCTGGGTTTTCTCCGGCAGCATGGCGACGCCAAACGGGAATTTGGCGTTTTCACGCACCGTGGTCAGGTTACCGGTGGTGGTGACCATCATCGCGGTTTTGCCGTCGATAAAGTCCTGCGGCGTGGTGCTCCAGGTAATGGCGCCTTTTGGCGAAACCTGATATTTCTGCGCCAAATCGGTCAGCCAGGTTAATGCTTCAACGTTGGCCGGGGTATTGAAAGTTACCGCGGTGCCCTTGCCGTTATCCAGGTGGCTGCCATTGGTGGCGGCAATCCCCTGGAAAGTCCAATAACCAATCGGGGTGGAAGGGATCTCGATCCCCCATTGTTTAACGGCGTTACCGTCGCGGATCACCAGTTTCTGACCGAAATCGACCACCTGCTGCCAGTTGGCCGGTGGGGTATCGCCATTCAACCCGGCTTGCTGGAACGCCTGTTTGTTCCAGTACAGCACCACGGTAGAGCGCTGGAACGGAATGCCCCACACCTTGCCCTGGATTTTGCGAATAAACGCCGGGTAGAAGCCGTCGATCCAGGCTTTGCCGGCCTGGTCGTTAGCCAGGTCACTGACCGGTAAGATGGCCCCGGCGTCGATCAGCGAATAGGCTTCGATATCGCCAATTACGGCAATTTGCGGTGCATTGCCGCCACGGAAGGCGGTTAATGCCTTGGTCACCGTGGTGGCGTAGTCACCGGTATAGACCGGCTGAATACTGATATCCGGGTGCAGTTTTTCAAAGTTCGCCACCAGGCCTTCAACGGTGTGGCTGATTTTGCCGCCGACGGCGATCGGATAGTACATTTGCAGCTTCACGGCATCCGCCGCCTGGGCAGAAACAGTAACGCCGGCCAGCAACAGGGCGACAGCGCTTAATCTGGATAAACGGATCGAGACGGACATGGTTTTCCCCTGGAATAAAATGATGTTTTTGATTATTGAACTGCGTATTGATGAGTCACTGGCTGAAAGGCCTGCTCCATGGTGTGGCAACGCTCACCACTGGCGGAGAACAGGTATTGCGCTTGCTCGGCCCATTGCAGGCCAACCAGGCTGCCTTCGGTAAAGTGCTGCATGCCGGGGGTTTTTACCGTGATTTGCCCCTGGACCGCAGGCAAATGGCAAACGGCGAGGGTATCGGCCCCCATATATTCATAACTGAGTACCTGACAGGTGAGCTTGCCGCTGCCCGGTGCGCACAGGCTAATCTCTTCGGCACGGATCCCCAGACTTAGCGTCATGTCTTGGCCACCAAAAACAACCGGCAGCGGGGCGTTACCCATGTGGTGGCCACTGCTTTTGCTCGTTAGTGGAATGATGTTCATCGGTGGTGCACCAATGAACTGCGCGGCAAAAATACTGGCCGGGTTGTTATATAAGTTGTCAGGGGTATCGTGCTGCTCAATACGGCCATCGTTCAGCAGAATGATTTTGTCCGCCATGCTCATGGCTTCGGTTTGATCGTGGGTGACATACAGCATGGTCAACCCCAGCTTACGCTGGAGCGCACGGATTTCCCGGCGCATGCTCTGGCGCAGTTTGGCGTCCAGATTGGATAAGGGTTCATCCATCAGACACAGTTTGTTCTGGGCTATCACCGCACGACCCAGCGCGACTCGCTGTTGCTGCCCACCGGAAAGCTGTGCCGGCAGACGATCCAGCAACGGCTCCAGCTCCATCAGCTTACTGATGTCGGCCAGACGGGCGGCAAAGTGCTGTTTGTCTTCACCGCGGGCCCGCAGGCCAAACAGCAGGTTTTCGCGCACGCTGAGGTGGGGGAACAACGCATAAGACTGGAAAACCATCGACAATTTACGTTGCGATGGTGGCAGGGCGGTGACGTCGCGTTGCTGGATCTCAATCGTGCCGCTGTCGGCGGACTCCAGTCCGGCCAGGGTCCGTAGCAGGGTGGACTTGCCGCAGCCGGAGGGGCCCAGCAGGGCCACAAAGTCACCTTCCTGTACCTCAAAACTGATGTCATCCAGTGCGGTTTTGTCGCCCCAGGTTTTCTTGATGTTACTGAGTGATAAATAGCTCATGGCGCTTCTTGAAGTGGCGTGTTCTGCCCACCCTAGCTGGCGCGTATTTATCTGGTATGAATAATTAATGACAGTTGTATGTCGTAGCGGTCCCATGTCCTTACGCGAAAGATGGCTTGCCGACCGCCGTCCATGTTAAATTTGACCTTTGCCACTCCGTAGCCCCTGATGATAAAGAGAATTTCAAATGGAAGAACGGCTGCCTGTGCCAAAGAAGTCAGGGTCTATGAGCACAGCCAAACCCCGCCGTCCGCACGGGCGATGGGTCTATTACATCCTGCATGAAGATATTCTGTGGCCTTGCCCGGTCAAGTGGGAATGGGAGAGCAACTTTCACGCCTGGCTGCCTTTTTACTACTCGCCCACCCTGGAATTTGTTGCCGGCAACCCCGCCAAAGCGACAAAGATCATCAAAACCAAGCGTTAATCATTATTCTTGCTTAAGAACCTTATTTATCCCTCTCGCCGGAGTGATATTTAACCCTCTGTTTTTAAACAAGGCATCACTCGCCTTGCCCTCAGGGAAGACAGTAACTACATTAACAACTGTACTTCAATTCACCTGAGGGAAATATCCGATGAAAGCTGCCGTAGTCACCAAAAACCACAGTGTAGATATCCAGGAAAAGCCGCTTCGCCCACTGAAATATGGCGAAGCGGCGCTCAAGATGGAGTGTTGCGGGGTTTGTCATACCGATCTTCACGTCAAGAATGGCGATTTTGGCGAGGTTCCCGGCATCACCCTGGGTCATGAAGGCGTAGGCGTGGTCACCGCTATCGGCGAGGGCGTGACCTCATTAAAAGTGGGCGACCGCACCAGCGTCGCCTGGTTCTATCAGGGTTGTGGCCATTGTGAGTATTGCGTCAACGGTAATGAAACCCTGTGTCGCTCGGTCAAAAATGCCGGTTTCAGCGTTGATGGCGGCATGGCGGAAGAATGCATCGTGGTGGCGGACTATGCGGTGAAGGTGCCTGATGGCCTGGATCCTTTTGCTGCCAGCAGCATCACCTGCGCCGGGGTGACCACCTATAAAGCGGTGAAAATCTCTGATATCAAGCCGGGGCAGTGGATCGCGATTTATGGTCTGGGTGGCTTGGGCAACCTGGCGCTGCAGTATGCCAAGAACGTATTCAATGCCAAAGTGATTGCCATTGACGTCAATCAGGGCCAGTTGGACTTTGCCAAAGAGATTGGTGCGGATCTGGTGATCAATTCCAAAACGGAAAATGCCGAAGAAATTATTCAGCAGAACGTCGGCGGCGCTCATGCTGCGGTGGTTACCGCGGTAGCACGCTCGGCCTTTAACTCTGCGGTGAATGCGGTACGCGCCGGGGGCAAGGTGGTGGCCGTGGGTCTGCCGCCAGAAAGTATGGATCTGAGCATTCCACGTCTGGTGCTGGACGGCATTCAGGTGGTGGGGTCACTGGTCGGCACGCGAGAAGATCTGAAAGAAGCCTTCCAGTTTGCTGCCGAAGGTAAAGTGACGCCGAAAGTCACCAAAAGGCCGTTGGGTGACATCAACGCCATCTTTGAAGAGATGAAGTCAGGCACCATCCGTGGCCGTATGGTTATCGATCTGACCAACTCTTAATCCCGCCAAAAAATAAGGCCACCTATAGGTGGCCTTGAGGCCGTTGGTCAAGAGCTCTGTTGTTCAATGGTAGGGGCGCTGCATGCTGCGCCCATTTGCATAATCAATGGGTTACATCGGGTCGAACATGTTCGACCCCTACCGATTTAGCCCTTTCGCGGGTTTGTTAGCAATCTGAAGACCACCAAATCAGAACAGTCCAAGCGGTTTGGCATCGTAGCTGACCAACAGGTTTTTCACCTGCTGGTAATGCGACAGCGCCACCTTGTGGGTTTCACGGCCAACGCCAGAGTTCTTATAACCGCCGAAGGCGGCATGCGCCGGGTAGAGGTGATAACAGTTGGTCCACACGCGTCCGGCCTTGATGGCGCGGCCCATGCGGTAAGCGCGGTTGACGTCGCGGGTCCACAAACCGGCACCCAGTCCGAACTCACTGTCATTAGCCAGTGCCAGCGCTTCCGCTTCGTCTTTGAAGGTGGTCACGCCAATTACCGGCCCGAAGATCTCTTCGCGGAAGAAACGCATGCTGTTATTACCGGTGATCAACGTAGGCTGGAGATAGAAACCGCTCTGCAACGTCTGCTCATGGCTGGCACGCTCGCCACCGGCGATAATTTTCCCGCCTTCGTTTTTAGCGATCTCGATGTAGGACAAAATCTTGTCGAACTGCTGCTGGGACGCCTGCGCGCCGATCATGGTGTCGGTATCAAAGGGGTCGCCCTGGCGAATGGTGGTGATCCGCGCCAGCACTTTTTCCATAAACTGCGGGTAGATGGATTCCTGGATCAGGGCGCGTGAAGGGCAGGTACAGACTTCACCCTGGTTGAAGAAGCCGAGGATCAGCCCTTCAACTGCCTTGTCGATAAACTCCGGTTCGGCCTGCATGATGTCTTCAAAGAAGATATTCGGTGATTTGCCGCCCAGCTCGACGGTGCTGGGAATGATATTTTCCGCTGCACAGGCAAGGATATGTCGGCCTACCGGGGTTGAGCCGGTAAAGGCGATTTTATCGATGCGCTTGCTGGTCGCCAGTGCCTCACCGGCTTCTTTCCCAAAGCCCTGAACCACATTGAGTACCCCGGCCGGCAGCAGGTCGCCAATCATTTCCAGCAACACACAGATGCTGAGCGGAGTTTGTTCTGCCGGTTTAAGCACCACGCAGTTACCGGCAGCCAGCGCCGGAGCCAGTTTCCAGGCTGCCATCAGCAGCGGGAAGTTCCAGGGGATAATCTGTCCAACCACGCCCAGCGGCTCGTAAATATGGTAGGCCACGGTATTCTGGTCGATCTCCGCGGCGGTGCCTTCCTGTGCACGCAGGCAACCGGCAAAGTAACGGAAGTGGTCAATCGCCAGTGGGATATCCGCGTTCAGCGTTTCGCGGATCGGCTTACCGTTGTCCCAGCTTTCGGTCAGCGCCAGCAACTCCAGCTTTGATTCCATACGATCGGCGATGGCCAGTAATACGTTGGAGCGCTCCTGCACGCTGGCTTTACCCCAGGTTTCGGCGGCGGCATGGGCGGCATCCAGCGCCAGTTCGATATCTTTCGCGTCGGAGCGCGGGAACTCGGCGACAGTCTGACCGGTCATCGGGGAGGTATCAGTGAAGTAGTTGCCTGAAACGGGTTCGACAAATTTGCCACCAATATAGTTGCCATAACGTGGTTTGAAAGAAATCAGCGAGCCAGGTAAACCGGGATGAACGTATTTCATGTAAACACCTCTCATGGGAACAGACTGTGTAGGGTTGACGCCGGAGTGCGTGACGCCATCAGCTTAACCCTAAGCATTGCTTATGCCACATTGCGTCAGTGTCGTTCCCATAAAACTAAAAGATGCTTTATATCAATAAATTAAATAATTAAAAATGCTTTGGCCGGCAATAAGTCCGAGGGCTTATTATTGGTTTCTATTATTTTTTGTGTCCCACGTCGCAACGCATGGGACACATTCATGATACAAAAATGCAACACTTTTATTGGCGGGAGTTGGCCATGTTGCATAAAGACCAGACCACCCAGACCGGGTTTGCCTCTGATAGCGATAACCTGTCTCTCCCTGGTCCAATGTCTGAATCCTGGCTACGTAGTCAGGCTTACGGTCTTAACCGGGCCGACGATCGGCTGCCTGTTGTCAGGCCGGGCTTGCTCAATGAAGTGCGTGGGCAAAACGGCTGGGTGGCACAGCTGGCACGGCCACTGATCGAACGTCTGGGCAGCGAAATTAACCGACAGCCTTCTATTGTGGTGGTATCCGATGCCAGCGGCATGGTGCTGGAAACCTGCGGCAATAGCCATTTTTTGCGCAAGGCGTCGCGTATCTCGCTGGCACCGGGCAATTTATGGGGCGAGCAGGAGCGGGGGACCAATGCCATTGGCACGGCGCTGGCGTTGGGCGGCTTGTGTGAAGTGAATGGCGACCAGCATTTTCTCAATCAAAATGCCGGACTTTACTGCGCAGCCGCGCCGATTTACCGGCCTGACGGCCTGATTGCCGGGGTGCTGGATATTTCTACACCGGCGCAGCGCCCTTACGATGACGCACGATCCTTGATTCTGCAGGCGGTCAGGCATATAGAGCACCAGTGGACGATGGGGTGTGTCACCTCTCAGCACTGGACGCTGCGGCTGCACAGCGATGCGCGGGTGCTTGGCAGCGCCCATGAGCTGATACTGGTGTTTCGCGACGAGGTGCTCACCGCCGCCAATCGACTGGCAATGCAAGAATTTAACCTCACCGCCGCCTGCTTTGGCAGCCTGGATTTCGCCACGCTGTTCCCGGAAATGCAGCGACAGACGCTAAACGCACCGCGCCAAACTTTGGCGGTCAATAATCGCCACTATTATTCGCTGTTGCAGATGCCGGAAACGCATTCACCGGCCATCAGATCGCGGGTTCTGCCGTTTGACCAGGACGGTGCCGACAGACAAAAAGCATTACGTATTTTGAATGCCGGGCTGGCGCTGTGCATCAGTGGCGAAACCGGCTGCGGCAAAGAGTATTTCAGCCAACGGTTGTTTGAGGAAAGTCACCGGCGGCAGGGCAATTTCGTGGCGATCAACTGTGCCGCTCTGCCAGAAAACCTGATCGAATCCGAACTTTTTGGCTATGCGCCAGGTGCCTTTACCGGGGCTAACCCGAAAGGCTATCTCGGCAAGATCAGAGAGGCCGACGGGGGCGTGTTGTTCCTGGATGAAATTGGCGATATGCCATTGAGCTTACAGACCCGGCTGCTGCGGGTACTGCAGGAAAAAACGGTCACGCCGCTTGGCAGCCGTATCAGCTATGCCGTCGACTTTTCGCTGATCTGCGCCACCCACCAGGATTTGGCGCAGCAGGTGGCGGCGGGGGCATTCCGTGAAGACCTGATGTACCGCATTCAGGAATTTAACCTGCGTATTTTACCGCTGCGCCAACGGGCGCACGTCGATCGTTTTATCCTTAATTTGTGGCGTGAGCTGGGGGCCGAGTCACGGGGTATCCGGCTGGCACCGGACACCGTCGCTGCGTTGGCAGGTTATCCGTGGCCCGGTAATGTTCGGCAGTTGATGAGCACGCTGAAAGTGCTGCTGGCGCTGGCGGACGACGGCAATCTGATCCGGCCGGATGATTTGCCGGAACAGTTCAACACCTTGCCGGTGCGCTGTGCCGATGCTCAAGCCGCACCGCAGGAGATGCTTGAGGCTATCCGAAGCGCTAACGGCAATATCAGCCAGGCAGCGAAACGGCTCGGCGTTTCACGCAGTACGCTTTATCGCAAGATGGAGAAGGGGCGTCGGCGTGATATGTAGAGGATAGCTGCATTTCAGGGCCCCTCCCTGGGCCCTGTTCTGGATGTTACTGGTCGCCCAAGCCCAGTGGGTTGATTTCAGAATGTTCGATTTTCTCGTCACTTTCCGCCCAACGATCCAACACCTTCAGGTAGCTGCCATTGGCGATAGCGCTATTGAGCGAAGCCTGCACCGCGTTCACCAGGCCATTGCCCTTTTTCACCGTAACGGCAATGTTGGCGCTGCGCGGCCAGCCGCCCGGTACGATGCCCACCAGCGTGGTTTTACCGTTCAGTTTTGCCTGATAAGCCCCGGCCACGTTCGGCCCAAAGGTCGCATCTGCCCGGCCCGACTGGATGGCCAGCGTGGCGGCCGCTTTGTCGGTTACGTAGATCGGCAGCAGGGCGGGCAGCCCTTTGGCCTGATTCTCTTTATCCCAGGCCAGTAACACTGCCTCCTGATTGGTGCCGGAATCGACGATGATCTTCTTGCCGGCAATATCCGGTGCCGATTTTATCGAGGTAATTTTACTGCCGCTCTTCACGTAGAAACCCAAGGTATCCTGGCGGTAGGTGGCGAAATCGAATTTGGTTTTACGCTCCTGAGTGACGGTGATGTTATAAATTGCCGCGTCATATTTACCGGAGGTGACGCCCAGCGGCCAGTCTTCCCACGAGGTCGGTACCAGCTTGAGTTTCAGCCCCAGGCCATCGGCTACCAGCCGGGCAATATCCGATTCGCTGCCAATCACCGTTTTATTGTCACGGGCGTACAGCCCGAATGGCGGGCCACTGCCCAGAATAGACACGGCCACCGTCAGCGTACCCGGCTCGACGAATTTAAACCCGGCCGGGATCTTGGCCGCCGCTTCAGCACTTTTCAGCGTATTAATCGGGGTTTCGTTGGCGATCAGATCAATGCCCGGTGCGGCATGCGCCAGGGCTGAAAGGCTAAGGAGTGCCGCCGCTGCGGTGAGTTTTGCGCTATACATCATTATTATTACCTGCATTATTATGTGGTTGAGGCGGTCAACTCACTATCCTTCAAGCCGCTGATTCTGTGAACGAACAAAAATGGCTAACTAATTGCGGGATAAAAAAATGCCGACCGCCGGAGTATGTCGGGCGGTCGGCCAGGGGCCATTTTTAATTTTGTTTGGTTTCGACCGTCATCGGTGCCTGGAAGCGTTTGAGCCGCAGCGCATTACCGAGAACGAAGACGCTGGAGAGCGCCATCGCCGCCGCGGCGAAGATCGGTGAAAGCAATGTGCCGTTCAGCGGGTAGAGCGCACCGGCCGCCACCGGGATCAGCACTGCGTTATAGGCAAAGGCCCAGAACAGGTTCTGCTTGATGTTGCGGATCGTCGCCTGGCTGAGTGCGATGGCATTCGGCACGCCGCGCAGGTCGCCCGACATCAGCACCACGTCAGCCGCCTCAATCGCCACGTCGGTTCCGGTGCCGATAGCGAGCCCAACGTCCGCTTCGGCCAGTGCCGGTGCGTCGTTAATGCCGTCGCCCACGAAGGCCACCCGTGCTCCATTGAGGCGGAATTTCTTCAGTGCCGCGACCTTGCCGTCAGGCAGGACTTCGGCGGCGACTTCATCAATACCGAGCTGTTTGGCGATGGCTGCCGCCGTTGCCGCATTGTCACCGGTGATCATCGCGACCTTGAGGCCCAATGCATGCAGCGCCTTGATCGCCTCCGGGGTGCTGTCCTTGATCGGGTCAGCGACCGCAATCACCGCCGCCAGCCGACCGTCGATGGCGGCATAAAGTGGGCTCTTTCCCTGTTCACCGAGGCGTTGGGCCGTCTGCTGGAAGTGGCTCACATCAAGGCCGAGCTGTGTCATAAAGCGGTCTGCACCGACGGCGACAGTTCGCCCAGCTACGCTGGCCGTAACGCCGAAGCCCGGTGTGGCGTCAAAGCTTTCAATGGCCGCAAGCATTATGTTTCGTTGCTTGGCAGCCGCGACAATCGCTTCAGCAATCGGGTGCTCGGAGCGGGTTTCAACCGCCGCCACCAGAGCCAGAACCTCATCGTGTTCAAAGCCTTCGGCGGGCACCAGATCGGTCAGTTCTGGACGTCCTTTGGTCAGCGTGCCCGTCTTGTCGAGTGCAATAACACTCACATCACGCAGTGCCTGCAAGGCTTCACCTTTACGGAACAGCACCCCGAGTTCGGCGGCGCGGCCGGTACCGACCATGATCGAGGTCGGCGTGGCCAGTCCCATGGCACAAGGGCAGGCGATAATCAGCACCGCGACTGCGTTAACCAGTGCAAAGGTCAGCGCCGGATCCGGCCCGAAGATCAACCAGACTAGGAAGGTCAGCGCCGCAGCCGCCATCACCGCCGGCACGAACCACAGGGTGACCTTGTCGACCAGCGCCTGGATCGGCAGTTTGGAACCCTGAGCTTCCTCGACCAGACGAATGATCTGAGCGAGCACCGTATTCGCACCAATTTTGGTGACGCGGAAACTGAAAGCCCCGGTTTTGTTGATGGTGCCACCGACCACATCGGCACCGACGTTTTTCTGCACTGGTACCGGCTCGCCGGTGATCATGCTCTCATCAACGTAAGAGGTTCCTTCGACGACTTCGCCATCAACCGGCACTTTTTCACCCGGACGAACCAGCACGATGTCACCGGTGGCGACCTGATCGAGTGGGATTTCCAGGGTTTCACCATTGCGCTCGACGCGCGCAGTCTTGGCCTGCAGACCGACCAGCCGCTTGATCGCCTGCGAAGTTCGTCCTTTGGCGCGGGCTTCCAGCGTCCGTCCCAGCAAGATCAAGCTGACGATCACGGCGGCAGCTTCGAAATAGACGTTGGCGGTGCCCTGCGGCAGCACTTCGGGGACGAAGGTCGCTACAACCGAGTAGCCGTAAGCCGCCGCCGTACCGACCGATACCAGCGAGTTCATGTCGGGAGCGCCGCGCAGCAACGCCGGGATCCCCTTGCGGAAGAAGCGCAAACCCGGCCCGAACAACACCAAGGTGGCGAGTACAAATTGCAGATACCAGCTGGTCTGCTGCCCCAGCACCTGCATTACCCAATGGTGCATCGCGGGCACCAGGTGCGAGCCCATCTCGAGAATGAACACCGGCAAGGTGAGGGTGACGGCAATCAGTAATGAGCGCCGTAGCCCCCGCGCCTCATGTTCACGACGCTCGGTATCCTGATCGTCTGCACTGGCCGTGGCGGCGGATAAACGCCGTGTTTTATAACCGGCCTTTTCAACGGCGGCCTCAAGGTCGGTGATGGCGACGACCCCGGCAAGGTGACGTACCCGCGCGCGTTCGGTAGCCAGATTGACGCTGGCCTCGAGCACGCCGGGGAGCTGTGTCAGGGCTTTTTCAACCCGGCCGACACAAGATGCACAGGTCATCTCCTCAATCGCCAACTCGGTGGTCTCTTCGCGCACGGCGTAACCGGCGTTCTCGATGGCACGGACCGCCGCCTGAGGATCGGCCGCGCCAGTGAAGGTGAGGTCGGCGCGTTCGGTAGCAAGATTGACCGAGGCGGTCTGCACGCCCGGCACGGCTTTCAGCGCGCGTTCGACACGACCGACGCACGAGGCGCAGGTCATGCCGTCGACCGGTAAGCTCAGTCGAGTGACTGAGGACAAGGTTGGATTGGCATCGGGTTTGAGGGTAACGGAAGTCATTGAACTGCCCCTTTATGGTGTCTGTTGCTGAAAGCTTAAAGCTTCCCACCACTGGAAGGTCAAGCAGATATTTGCGGGGCGGGCCTCATTAACAACATGCTGAGCGCTTTAGGTGCCTCAACGGCCTGGCTAAACAGAAAACCCTGGCCCAAATGGTAGCCTGAGTCACGCAGCGTTTGGCGCTGCTGCTCGGTTTCTATGCCTTCTGCAATGATATCGATGGCGAGTTTCTGCCCCAGAATACCCATGCTTTCGACAATGCCCAAAATGGCCGGTTCGTTGTTCATGCGGCGAATAAAGTCACGATCCAGTTTTATGCAGTCCAGCGGGTAATCCATCAGATGGGTAAAGGAAGAGTGCCCGGTGCCAAAGTCATCGAGCGCAATGCGGATCCCCATTTCCTTGAGCATTTGCAAAGCCCGCAGCACATATTTCGAACCGTGCTTATTGAAGGCGTGTTCGGTCACTTCCAGCTCAATCAGATGGTGAGGAATGTTAAACATCTGCAAGCGCTGCAGGAAAGTTTCGGCGTAGTTGTCGCGTAAAAACTCGATAGGGGACGCGTTCAATGACACCGGCAACACCTCAACACCGGACTCAAGCCAGCCCGCCATATCGGCAAACACCTTCAACTGCATGGTTTCACCGATTTTGGTCGCCAATTCGTAATCGTTAAACGCTTCGCTGACGCTATCCGGCATCTGGATGCCAGTGCGCGGACAATACCAGCGCAGCAGGGCTTCAAAGCCGACAATGGCACCGGTGGGCAGGCTGACTTTCGGCTGATAGCTGGGGCGGATTTGATTATGACGCACAATCTGGCGGGCACGATTTAACTGCGCAGCGCGCTCCTTGGCCTTATCCATCATCTTCGAATTAAACATATAAACGCCGCCGCGGCCGCCGTCCTTGAGCTCGTACAGGGCGGTGTCGGCGCATTTCATCAGTTCGGACGCATCACGGGCATCCTGCGGATACAGGGCGCAGCCAATGCTCATGCCGCAGTGAAGCGCTTTACCACCGTGGGTGATCGGCGATTCAAGCTGCATCAGAAAGCTATTGGCGATTTTGAAAATATCCTGCTGGTTTTCGACGTCGCTGATCACTACTGCAAATTCATCGCCGCCCAGTCGGGAGACAAAAGAGTTCGGGGTCAGATAGGTTTTTAGTCGCCGGGATAAGACGCGTAGCAGATGATCGCCGGCATCATGCCCCAGGGTGTCGTTAACCAACTTAAAGTGGTCAAGATCCAGTAAAATCAGCCCCAGCGATGTTTGGTTATTCAGAGCCCGTTTCATTTCCTGCTTTAATCTTTTCTTGAATAACCGCCGGTTGGGCAAGGCGGTCAGTTCGTCATATTCACTGGCGATCAGCAAACGTCTTTCAGCTATTCGCTGCGAGGTCACATCGCGCGAAACGCACAATATATTCTGTATCCGATCATCCTTATCGGTCACCGGGCTGAGGATATTATCCCAATGCTGCAGTGTGCCTTCCGGGGTAGCACTAAGGCCAGCAAATCTGGCATTTTTGCCGTTTAACACCTTACGCAGCGCTTTTCTGCCACGCTTGCGAGCCTCTGGGTGCAGTAGATCCAGCCAGGGCATGCCAAATTGTTGTTGGTTTTCATCTATGCCGAGGGCGAGGCTACCGGCTCGGTTCATATGCAGCAATGAACCGTCATTGTTAATCACTTTGATACAGTCGACGCTGGCATCCAGCATATTTTTCTGCGCCGCCAGCGTGTCGATGATGATTTGTTTTTCCAGCATTTGCTGATGGATATCGGCACAGCTCAGGTACCAATGGTTCTGCGCGGAGTTCGGAACTTGCTTTGCCGCGAATGACAGTAAAAACCAACGATACTCACCACTGTAATGGCGCAGGCGGGCTTGATTAACGAACGAGGTAGCGGCAGTCATCGCTTGTTGCCACAGCGTATTCACGCGGGCATAGTCATCCGGATGCAGAGTATTCAACCAGCAAAGGTCATTGTTATCAGATGAAGAGAGTCCGGTATATTCACACCACAACTCATTAAAATGTCCCCCGAGGCTATTCCCAACGCCAATGAGATTCGGTAAACCGTTAAAGATTTCATTAGCTGGATCAACAGGATGATTGCCATCACTGTGCTCGGATAAAACATTCATCTGTCATTTCCTCTGAAAACCGCCGGATATTCACGCCAAAAGAATATTCTTGCCAGCGGAAATCGTTCTATAGCCTGGTCTGCTCAATAACAAGCCGTCAAAGAGAATGAGATATAATTCAGGGCAACACATTAGGAATACTCTTGTATTTGGGCTTTTTAAATGATCCGGCTCTCCCAGGGGCTTCCCACCGTTAAATATCTTCCTTCCGTGGTGGCAGCAGATATTAAAAAGCCCCCATCTTTATCAGATGGGGGCTTGATGATTATAGCCTATGGCCAGATTTATTTATCGAGAGCATAGGCAATGACGTAGTCACCACGGTCTGGCGATTGGCGTGCACCGCCGGCGGAAATCACAATGTACTGTTTGCCGGTGGTTGGCGACACATAGCTCATTGGCGTACCGCCGCTGCCGACAGGCAGACGTGCTTTCCACACTTCTGCGCCGGTAGAGGAGTCAAACGCGCGCAGGTAGTAATCCTGAGTACCGGCAATAAACACCAGGCCGCCCTGAGTGGCCAGCGTGCCGCCCAACGTCGGCATACCTACCGGCATAGGTGCGCGCATTTTGATGCCGAATGGCCCGGTATCCTGCACCGTACCGGCCGGAACTTGCCACACCACTTTCTGAGTTTTCAGATCGATGGCGGACAGGGTGCCGAACGGTGGTTTCTGGCATGGAATGCCCAGCGGTGACATAAAGCGGTTTTTGTTGACGCCATAAGGTGTCCCTTTCAACGGCACGGCACCCATCCCGGTGTTGACCGATTCACCGCCGTTGCTGGCCGGTGTATTGGCATCGTTTTTCTGCGGGATCATCTGTACCCACAGGCCCAAACGCATATCGTTGGCGAAGATATAGTGGTTGTTCGGATCGGTCGACAGGCCGCCCCAGTTCATGCCACCCAACGAGCCCGGGAAGCTGAGCGAGATATCGGTGTCGGGGGCGG
The DNA here is from genome assembly GCF_027474885.1 of Serratia myotis. Lineage (NCBI taxonomy): Bacteria > Pseudomonadati > Pseudomonadota > Gammaproteobacteria > Enterobacterales > Yersiniaceae > Serratia > Serratia myotis. The sequence continues at coordinate 2,691,342 of NZ_CP099707.1, forward strand.
TAAACAAGCCGTCATAACGCATCGATTTAAAGCTGATGCGACACATCAGTTGGTCGAACGGTGTTGCGCCCCACATGTCGGACTCGGTTAACTTTTGATTGCCAATCTGCGGCATGCCGACAGAAAACGGCTGAGTGGCCGAGTATTGCTCGCCAGGGATGGTACGAGTTTTTACCGGCAGCTCTTTCACTTCGGTTAAAGGTTTACCGGTATGGCGATCCAGCACGAAGATCTGCCCGGTTTTGGCACCAATGACCAGCGCCGGCTTGGTGGTGCCATCCTTCATCGGGAAGTCGATCAGACTTGGCTGCATTGGCAGGTCGAAGTCCCACAGGTCGTTATGAACGGTCTGATAGACCCATTTTTCTTTACCGGTGGTGGCATCGAGCGCCAGGATAGACGCGCCGTATTTGTGATCCAGTGCGTTGCGATTTGCGCCCCACAGGTCAACCGAAGAGCTGCCCATCGGCAGGAACACGGTGTTCATGGCCGGATCGTAGGACATCGGTGCCCAGGAATTCGGCGTACTGCGCACAAAGGTCTGGCCCGGTTTCAATGCCGAGTTCGGATCTTGATTACCCGGATCGAACGCCCAGCGCATTTTGCCAGTGACCACGTCGAAACCACGCAGCACGCCGCCTGGCATGTCGGTTTGTACGTTATCGGCCACGCGACCGCCGACCACGATGGTGGTGCCTGCCAGCGTAGGTGCAGAGGTCAGTTGGTATTTGGGATCGGAGGCATCACCCAGACCGGCCTTCAGATCGACCACACCCTGGTTGCCAAAGTTCTGGCAGAACTCGCCGTTATCGGCGTTGATTGCTACCAGGCGTGCATCGATGGTGTTCATCAGAATACGACGCTGGCAACTGTCGCCTGCCGCCAGGGTGACCGGCGTGGCAGGGGTAGAGCCTGGCACCGTCGGTTGCGGCAACGGTTTGGTGACGTCGAAGTAGGCCAGCCCACGGCAACGGTTCCACACCTGGGATTTCGCATTGACTTCACGCTTCCAGATCTCTTTCCCGCTGTCGGCATCGACGGCAATCACGTTGTTATGCGGCGTACACAGGAAAATACGGTTACCGATTTGCAGCGGCGTTTGCTGGTCTTCGGCACCGTTACCGTCCGGACTTAACGGAGTATCGCCGGTGTGGAAGGTCCAGGCGACTTTCAGCTCTTTCACGTTGTCGCGGGTGATTTGATCCAGCGCCACGAAGCGGCTGCCGCCCGGAGTGTTACCGTAGTTATCCCAGTCTTTTTGCTGCTTGGTTTTATCCACCGGGATCAGCGGCAAGGGTTCGCCGCTAAAAGCGACGGTAGGGTGTGGCTGGAACATCTGTACGAAGGTGCCGACCATGCCCACCGCCAGCACCGCGCTGAGTAGGTAGGACAGTTTTGCCAGCGGCGCCTTGCCTTCCGGCTTACGCAGCGCCGGCCAGCTCAGGAAGGCCAACAGCATCAGTCCGGTTGGCACCATCAGGCGTGAAACCAATGGCCAGAAGTCAAAACCGGCATCGAACACCGACCAAATCAGTGTGCCGATAAAGACCAGCAGGAACAGCACCACCGCTGAAGATTTGCGACGGAAGAATTGCACTGCAGAAACCAGGGTGACGATACCGGCAATCAGGAAGTAGCTGCTGCCCCCCAGCGAGACTAATTTACCGCCGGCAATGGCAAAGAATAGGCCGACTGCGGTAAGGATTATCCCCAATAAACAACACCATAGTTTAAGTTTTATACCCGGACGGGCATTTGATTCAGGCATGGCTGACAGACTCCAAGATAATGTTTTTCTTTATGTTTACCCCGAATGAACGCGGTATCGCTGTTCCCTGGACAATGAGGGAACCGAGCGCGAGTCAAACAGTGGAATTCGCGTATTGTACCATTTGATTCGTTAGCAGGTTAAGGATATGTTGGTTTCTGGCAAAAATTGTTAACCTGAAGTGCGAGGGGCAATGATTTATGGCTCGCTGGTAGCCGATAAAATGTAGCTCTTGAGAGCATCTTGAAAAAGAGCAGATAAAATCTGGAGGATGACGACGTCTAATATCAGCTAATTTAAAGGAAAACTGCAGTCACCTACTCAGGTAGCTTCAGGTGAGTTTTATAAACCCATTTGCAATGTAGGGGTGATAAAGGCTGTTAGTTATTATGAACAGGGAATAGACAAACCTGGCTTTGTATTTCATATTGCTGATTTTCCGGCCCGTTAATCGGGCCTTTTTGGTTTCTTTAGTTACATAAGGTTAAATGTTTTAATTTGTTACGTTAATATTATTATTCCGCTATGCAGTGCTTCGGTTGATTGGGCGTCATCGTTTTTAATGTACTGCATAGTGGGCATCCTTAAATCCAGATTTATCCTTAAGTGCAATACCTTTGTCGTATTAACCCCAACTTTCAGCTTCTGGTGCTCTTCCAGTGCAAAAACAGCCTCCTTTGACAGGCAGGAACCTCTGCTAAAATAACTTTTAAAATCCTAAGTGCATCACTCAATACTTGGTTTTCAGCATCGATAAAATGCAACCTTATTACTGTACATCTCGCTAGCGTCCCCCTGGAAACCTAGAGCAGGATAGATGTGTCACGAGCCTTGATTTTGATTGTTTTTGCATGTTTTCTGGAACTATATGCACGATATTACCTAAGGGAAACAAATAGAATGGCTTTCCATTATTATTATAGGCATTCTAATGAAAATTCGTATCGGACTTGCAGTATTAGCACTTTGCTCATTATCAGCCCATGCTGACGAATTTCGTCTAGACAGCAGTGAAATCAAAACCGGGGTACCGCTGGCTCAGAGTTATGTATTCAATAGTTTTGGCTGTGAGGGTGAAAACCGTTCCCCGTCGCTGAAATGGTCAGGGGCACCTAAAGGGACCAAGAGTTTTGCTATTACGGCCTTTGACCCGGACGCACCGAGCGGCTCTGGATGGTGGCACTGGACAGTGGTTAACATTCCTGTCGGTGTGCATGCCCTTATCGCTGATGCAGGAAATCAGAATGGTTCAAAACTTCCGCCAGGCGCAGTTCATGGTCGCAATGATTACGGGTATGCTGGTTTCGGTGGCGCATGTCCGCCAAAAGGCAGTAAGCCACACAATTATCATTTTAGGGTTTGGGCGCTGAAAGTAGATCATCTGCCTATTGACAGCAACGCCAGCGGAGCACTGGTTGGGTTTATGCTGAATGCGAATAAACTGGCTACCGCAGAAATTGTTCCCGTTTACAGTTACAAGTAGGAATGGAAACGCACAATGCAGGCAAAATTGAGTATGCAGGAAATCAGCTCACGACAGATGCATGAGCTGCACAAAGTAAAATTACTCATGCCTGCATTGTGCAGGATAAGACAGGGACGAAAAATTATCGAATGGCGGGAACATACCGAAACCGCAGATGTATCTCAAATAATCGCTTTCCCTGCTGGTCACGAACTGCACATTGCAAACATCCCAACTGGGGGCGGTTATCTGTCTGAAATTATTTATATCCCGCCAGCCATAATTAAGTTTTACCTGAAGCATTATCAATGTTCACCCGCGAAAAAAGACGTGCGGACGTTTTGTCTGAAACTGACCGATGAACTGGAGTATTGCTGGGACCAGTTAAAATTCGCGTTAGATCATAATTATTCGCAGCGGTTACTTGAGCATATGTTATTAGGCGTGCTACTGATGCTTAGAAAGACAAACGTTGCTAATATTTTCATGGATACCCCGGGTAATACAGTGACCACCCGTTGTCAGGATTTGATTATTCTATCTCCATCTGCCAAATGGACGGTTCGTGACATTGCTGAACAGCTTAACATGTCTACCTCTACACTCCATCGACACCTGACCGCTGAGGGGGGAAGCTTCCAGCAAATCCTTGATGATGTCAGGTTAAGTAATGCACTTAATGCCATTCAGACCACCAATAAACCGATAGGGGAGATAGCCAGAGATAATGGGTATCAATGCCCCTCACGCTTCACATCACGTTTTCAGAAACGCTATCAAATTACACCAAGGGCATTACGGCAGACAGTTCATGTCAAAGTTCGAGGGAGACAAGCATTGATTGGCAAAGATGAGAGTTAACAATGTTAGTCGCCATCCCCGATTACCCACTGCCTTGCGGAGTTCCCGCTGCAAGCCGTAATGCGAGTTTTCCGTACCGTGCTCGTATCAGGCAGGGGGCACCGCTAAACGCTGTCTAACCACGCTCAATACTAGCTGCCGTAACCAACGATGTGCCACATCGGCTTCTAAGCGAGGATGCCACATCTGTGAAACGGTAATAGCCTGGGTTTTTACCGGCAGTTCAAAAGCATAGAGAGTGGCACTATCACCATTGCCTACGGGTTGATTGATCAGGAAAGAGGCGGGGACCAACGCCACCAAATCAGAGGCCTGAGCCACCGCCAGCGCGGCGGGAAAGCTTGGCACTACCGCAGCAACCCTGCGCTCCAGCCCCAATTCGGTCAGCGCCTGGTCTACCGGCCCGATTAATAGCCCGCGGCGTGAGGCAACTACGTGGCCGCAAGCGGCATACTGCTGGGCAGTAATTTCACTTTGCTGTTCAAACGGATGACCTTTACGGACCACCGCGACGAAACGATCGCGAAATAACGTCTGTAAGCGGATCTCTGGCCCCATTTCGCCCAGTACGCCAATCTCAAGATCCACCAACCCTTCACGCAAATGCTTTGAACTTTTTTCGGGTTTGGGGGCAAAACACAGGCGTACAAAGGGGGCTGCCTGCGCGGCCGCCGCGATCAGCACTGCGCCAAACGCCTCGACAAAACCCTCGTTGGCGCGCAGGGTAAAGGTCCGTTCCAGGGTGGCTAAACTCAGTTCTGACACCGCCGGTCGAAGTACCGCACGGGCTTCGAATACGGCGTTTTGCGTGCGCTCACGTATCTCTTCGGCGTAGGGTGTTAACACCATATTGCGGCCGGCACGTACCAATAAAGGATCGCCGGTGACTGCCCGCAGCCGACTAAGCGTGCGGCTCATCGCCGAGGAGCTTAATTCAAGCCGACGCGCTGCACCAGCGACGCTGCCCAGAGAAAGAAGCGCATCGAGAGCAATCAGTAAGTTGAAATCGGGGTCTGTCATTGCTGGCATCCTGAGCAGTCAATAAGGGGAGGCGTCCGCTGCATGTTATAAGTGCAAATGCTGCGTCTTCTGCAATCTATCCAGCATAGTTATATTTTCTACCCCACAAGACAACTGAAATGCTGAAGAAATCCCCCCGTCTGCCGGTGCTACTGAAAGGCTTTAACCAGAAAATCGATAAAGGCCCGTGTTTTCGCCGGCAAGTGCTGGCGAGAGGTATAAACCAGATTGACGGCCAGGCCGGGGAGCGCCCAGTCGCTCAGAATCTGGACTAATCGGCCCGACTGCAGGTCTTCCTGAATCACATAGGTGGGTTGCGCCAAAATGCCCAGATTTTGCAGTGCAGCAGCCCTTATCAGATAGCCGTCATTGGCCTCAAGAGCGGGTTGGGGGAAGGTGGTGACAAACTCCTCGCCTCGCTGAAAAATCATTTTATAGGGGTCGTTGGCATAGGAGTAGAGCAATAGCTGATGGTCAGCAAGCTCCCGCGGGTGATTGGGTGTGCCATGCCGTTGCAAATACTCTGGCGTTGCCGCTAAAACCCGTTTCGTTTCCGTCAATTTACGCACAATAAGCCCGGTATCTGGCTCGCTTTCTCGGGTGCGAATGGCGATATCGATATTATCGTCAATGATGTCGTAATAGCGATTCTCCGCAACGATCTCTAAACGGACATCCGGGTTTAGTAACTTGAATTGAGGTATTAAAGGGAATATGAGCCGAAGGCAAAGTGACAAGGATCCGGTAATACGTAAGACACCCACCGGATGGTCTTTGCTGGCGGTGACCGCATCGGTTGCACTTTGCATGGTAGTGAGGGCCGCTTTGGCACTGGCGTAAAACGCTTTACCCACTTCAGTCACAAATAACCTACGGGTGCTGCGTTCTATTAGTCTCACGCCAAGGCGATCCTCCAGCGCTGCCAGGTGACGGCTGGCGGCGGCGTTCGACAAACTTAGCGCTTCCGCCGCCTTGTTTAAACTGCCTAACTCTGATGTTTTTACAAAAAGCTCATACTCGGTCCAGCGATCCATGGGTATTTTCCAGTTGGCGGAAATCTGTTTTCCAGAATAAGGCTTTTTCATCACGTTTGGAATTGTCACTATATCGACAGTTTCGAGAACAAAGTTGTTCTACGTGGAAAGTCACAATTATGGAGTCATATATGACGGATATTCTAAGGGTTGTAAAAAACTATTTTTCAATTTGCGTCGATGGGAAAGATGTGGAACGAGTCAGCGAATTCTTTGCCGATGATGTCATTATTCATCGCCCCGACGTTGCTGAGCCGATTGTCGGGATAGACCCCTTCAAAACGGCATTACGCCTTCATGTGACCGACCGTTATGCATCTATACAGACCACTTTCCAAAAAGAAGTGGTTACCTCCGATACGGTAGTGGTGGCTTTAACCCACGTAGCCAAAGGCTCGAATACCTGGCACGGGTTTGATGTCACCGGCAAGGATGTGACCTGGACATCGTTGACTTATTTTCGGTTTGGCAAAGAAGGGAAGATTGTTGAAGAAATTGTAGAGCGTAATGAATTATTTATGGCTAAGCAGTTAGGCCTTATTGATTACCAATAAGGCGTTCGCTAAAAGAAAAAGCCGATAACCCGCAAAGGTTATCGGCTTTTCGCTGCCGGTCAGGGCGGATTAAGCGGCAGGCAACTGCTGCGCGGTTTGATCCACCAGTGCCAGCAGGACTTTGATATCGTCCAGGCTGACCGTTGGGTTTAACAACGTCATTTTCAGGCAGGTCACGCCATTAAACTCGGTCACCCCAACGTTGGCACGCCCTGACTCCAGAAGCGCATCACCAATCCGCTGGTTCAGCAGTGCCACTGCGGCATCGCCGCTGTTGGCTAATGACTGCGGACGGTAGCGGAACAGCACGCTGGCCAACTGTGGCTGCATCACCAGCTCCAGCGCCGGTTGGTCGCCAATATAGTGGGCAACCTGTTGCGCCAGCGTCACGCCGTGATCGATGATCGCGGCATATTGCTGCTGGCCTAACGCCTCCAGCCCCATCCACAGTTTTAACGCATCAAAACGGCGGGTGGTCTGCAAGGATTTAGACACCAGGTTAGGCACACCCTGAGCTTCGTCGAACTCGGAGTTCAGGTAAGCCGCCTGATAACGCATCAGCTCATAGTGACGGGCCTCTTTCAACAAGAAAGCGCCGCAACTGATGGTCTGGAAGAATTGCTTGTGGAAGTCCAGGGTAATGGAGTCCACCAGTTCAATGCCGTCCAGGTAGTCACGGTACTTCTCGGAAAGCAGCAACGCGCCGCCCCAGGCCGCATCAACGTGCACCCAGACCTGGTGTTCCGCCGCCAACTTCGCAATTGCACGCAGCGGGTCGATAGCCCCGGCATCGGTGGTGCCCGCGGTGGCAACAATCGCCAGGATCTGCTCGTCATTGGCCTTGGCTTGCGCCAGTTTTTCGGCCAGGTCGTTCACATCCATCCGCGCGAATTGATCGGTTTTCACCAGCGTAACGGATTGGTAACCCAGACCGAGCAACGCCATGTTTTTCTGCACCGAGAAATGGGCATTTTCAGAACATAACACTTTAATCTTGCGCAGGTTACCGACCAGACCATCCTGTTGCACCGAGTGCCCCTGATTGGCGAAGAAGGCATCGCGTGCCAGCATCAGGCCCATCAGATTGCTCTGGGTACCACCGCTGGTGAACACGCCCGCATCGCCAGGCTGATAGCCAACCTGGGTACGCAACCACTCGATCAGCTTCATCTCGATGATGGTGGCTGACGGGCTTTGGTCCCAGGAGTCCATGCTTTGGTTGGTGGCGTTGATCAACACTTCCGCCGCCTGACTGATCACCAGACTTGGACAATGCAAATGCGCGACACACTGCGGGTGATGCACCGACAGGCTGTCTTTTAAAAAGTATTCAATCGCGCGTTCGATGGCCGCCTGGTTGCCCAGGCCCTGCGGATTAAAATCCAGCGTAATGCGTTCACGCAGTTCGGCAACGGTTTTTCCCTGATACATCTCGGGTTGTTGCAGCCACTGCACTACCGCCTGACTACTTTGCTCGATCGCTTGCTGGTAAGCTTCGGTGCTTTGCGCCGAGGCAGCCAGAATCGGGTTTGACCGGGACATTAAATTCACTCCATGCCTACAGGCTTGACGCCGGCGGCTAACAGGGCCTGTTCAAATTTATCCAGGAAAATGCCCAGCTCATCGTTGGTGATCAGCAGGGAAGGCAGCAGACGCAGTACGTTACCGTTACGGCCGCCACGCTCCAGGATCAACCCGGCTTCGAAGCATTTTTTCTGCAGCAGGGCAGACAACTGCGGATCCGCCGGGTAGCAACCCATATGATCCTGCGCTTCGTCAGGTTTAACGATTTCCATGCCAATCATTAAGCCCAGACCGCGCACGTGACCTATTGCCGGATAACGTTTTTGCAGCTCGGCCAGCTTGGCTTTCAGCCATTCGCCTTGTGCGGCGACCTTATCGGCCACGTTGTTATCTTTAAGGTGCTGCAGGGTGGTTAGGCCGGTGGCCATTGCCAGTTGGTTACCACGGAAGGTGCCGGTATGGTGGCCAGGCTCCCAGGCGTCAAATTCTCGCTTGATGCCCAACACCGCCAACGGTAAACCGCCACCTACCGCTTTGGACATCACGATGATGTCCGGCTCAATACCGGCGTGTTCAAAGGCGAACAGTTTGCCCGTACGGGCAAAGCCGGCCTGAACCTCGTCGATAATCAGCAGAATGCCGTGTTCCTGAGTCACTTTGCGGATGCGTTGCAACCATTCGACCGGGGCCGGGTTGACGCCGCCTTCACCCTGAACCGCTTCCAGAATGACAGCCGCAGGTTTACGTACGCCGCTTTCGACGTCGTTAATCAGGTTTTCAAAATAGTAGGTCAGTGCCTTAACGCCAGCTTCGCCGCCGATGCCCAGTGGGCAGCGGTATTCATGCGGGTAAGGCATAAACTGGACTTCCGGCATCATGCCGTTAATCGCTTCTTTCGGTGACAGGTTGCCTGTGACCGCCAGCGCGCCATGGGTCATGCCATGGTAGCCGCCGGAGAAGCTGATCACCCCAGAACGGCCGGTGTATTTTTTCGCCAGCTTCAGTGCGGCTTCGACCGCATCCGCGCCCGATGGGCCACAGAACTGCAGGCAATATTCCTGGCCCTGTTGCGGCAATAAAGAGAGCAAATAAGCTGAGAACTGATCTTTCAACGGGGTTGTAAGATCGAGAGTATGTAACGGCAAGCCGCTGGTAATGACATTTTGGATGCTTTGAAGGACGTCAGGGTGGTTATGACCCAGAGCCAGCGTACCCGCACCAGCCAGGCAATCAAGATATTGATTATTCTCAACATCGGTGATCCACACGCCTTGGGCTTTCGCAATTGCCAACGGCAATTTACGGGGGTAACTCCTGACATTCGATTCAAATTCGGCTTGTCTCGCCAAATATGTTTCGTTGTTTACATTTTCTAAACTCACACCGAAATTATCAATACGGACTTTATCCGTCATCATATCTCTCCTACAACTGGGGGTATCGATACCACCCTAGTTGAATTATTAAATTGAATAAGTAACTACCGTGAAAAAACGCGCCCAATATATGGCTTTTTACCCCCCGGCTCAATAGTTATTTGGCCGGGCAGAATTTATTGTTTTTTCGATAAAAATCAACAAATTGCTGCTTTATTAGCCAATAATGGCGTGATTTGGGGATAATGGAGCGCTTGACAAGGCACGAAAAACTCCCGCAAAGAAAACAGGGGTACCGGCCCAATACGTTTATTTTGCAGGTAATTTTCACCGGGATGGGGCAGGTTTGTGACGGGGGGATTTGTGAGCAACCACTTATTATAAATTATCCATTGCTTACAAAATAACCAGATCTGGTGGGTTTTCTCCGTGATGACATCAGGGGATCTTGCCTTTTTCCTTACAGATACTGGCACTTTTATGGGCGTTTGGGCTGCATGATTAATTCCTCCAGGGGCCCGTAAAACCGGGAAAACCGTCTAAGCTGAATGAAATAAGTCATTTACGGCGCGGTGTTGAGTCATTAAGGCAGCGGCTAATCCTGCCCACATCGCCCAGAGACCTTCATTTGGAGCAGACATGTTCGAGCCATGCTTTCCGGAAAATGAAACCGAGCGGCTGTCGGTTCTACATTCGCTGAACGTACTGGATACGAATTCGGTAGAAAAATTAGACCGGGTTACGCGGTTAGCCGCCAAATATTTTGGGGTCAGTATTGCCTTGATCTCGTTAATCGATCGTGAGCGGCAATGGTTCCTCTCGCGCTCGGGTTTGGAGGCTCGGGAAACGCCACGCAACATTTCATTTTGCGGCCACGCCATTTTGCAACGTGACGCGTTAGTGGTGCCGGATACCGCGGTTGATCCGCGTTTCTTTGACAACCCATTGGTGACCGGCGGACCCAAGATCGGTTTCTATGCCGGTCAACCCTTGCTGTCACTGGACGGTCTGCCGCTGGGCACCCTGTGCATTATCGACAGTCATCCCCAGAGCTTTTCACCCGAGATGGTGCATGATTTACGCGACTTTGCCGCCGTCATTGAAGAGTATCTGCACAGTGTTGAGCGTGATATTTACACGGAAAGTCTCAAATCCAATCTGCAACGTACCGAAGCCCTGTTTGAACAGACCTTTTCTCAGGCGGCAGTGGGCATGGCCCTGGTCTCGCTGGAAGGATATTGGTTACGGGTGAACCCGCGGATCTGTGAAATGCTGGGGTATTCTGAGCGCGAACTGCTGGATCGTACCTTCCAGGACATCACCTATCGCGAAGACCTGCTCACCGATCTCGGGCTATTGAAACAGCTGTTAGCCCATGAGATAGACACTTATTCCATGGAGAAGCGCTATATCCGCGCTGATGGCTCAAGGATTTGGGTTCAGCTTACCGTGTCGCTTAATCGTCTGCCCAATGGTGAGCCTCATCATTTTATTTCCGTTATTGTCGATATCAGCGAACGCAAACTGGCAGAGTCCGATCTCTATTCACTGCAACATGAGCTCGAAGATCGGGTGGTGGCCCGCACGCAGGAACTGAATTTTGCCGTCAATAAGCTCAACCAGGAAATTGCCAGCCGCGTCCTTACCGAGCAGCAACTCAGTAGCGAAAAAGAACGCCTGCGGGCGATTACCGACAATATGCCGGCATTGATCAGTCAGATCGATGCTGATGAACGCTATCTTTTTGCCAACAGCGCCTATAAAGCCTGGTTTGACCTGGATGAAGGGCGTCTCAAGGCGATGACGGTGCAGGCGTTTATGGGGGAGGAGGCTTATACCGCGGCCAAACCCATGATCGAAAGGGCGTTACAGGGGGAAACCGTCAGTTTTGAGAATGAACTCCAAACGCGCCAGGGGCCATTGATCATTCATAACACTCTGGTACCCAGTGAAACTCAGGGTTCCTATATTCTTTCCATGGATATCACCGAGCTTAAGCGTTTGCAGCAGCGGTTAGAGTATGACGTCTCTCATGACATGCTGACGGGGCTAACCAATAGACGCGCTTTCTTACTGCGGTTGGGGGCCACCCTGCAGGCCTGTTGCCCGCAGCAGCAAATGGCGCTGTTGTTTATCGACCTTGATGGATTCAAAACGCTGAATGACAGCTTTGGCCATGATTTCGGTGACCTTATTCTGAAAACCTTTGCCGAGTTGCTCAGCGACTGTGCCGGCCCTCATCATAATGTTTCTCGCCTTGCCGGGGATGAATTTACGGTGATCCTCTGGCCTTTGACGCAACCGCAGCTGCAGGTATGCGCATTTTGCGAGTGCGTGTTGGCCAGGCTGGCGGCGACGCAACAGGTTGGTAATCAAAAAGTGACGCTCTCCGCCAGTATCGGTGCAGCCATATCCTCAGGCGGCAACATGACGGCAGAAGCCCTGCTGACCAGAGCGGATGATGCCATGTACCAGGCGAAATCCGCAGGTAAGGGGACTTATACCGTCCGTTAATCAGCATGAATGACATTTCTCAGGTGAGTGTCCCCCGACAGAGGGGACATTCGCGCTTCTCTGACCAGCATTACGGCCTTTACTTCCCTTTTTTTTCAACCAATATGGTCCGACTGAAACGACAGTCTGGAGAAAAAGTATGGCCAACCCGTATCGTGAACTGCTGACAACCCCGGGCGTAAAGGGGTTAGTGTTCGCGAGTTCTATCGCCCGTCTGCCACAGGCGATGATCGGCATCGGCATTATTACCATGCTGGTACAACAGAGCGGCCTTTATTGGCTGGCCGGCGCGGTGGCCGGCATATTTACGCTGACAAACGCACTGATTGGCCCGCAGATTTCCAAACTGGTGGATCGGCAAGGACAGCGGCGGGTGCTTCCCTGGGTTACCGCTTTCAGTATTGCCATGCTTCTGGCGTTGATGACAACAGCACATCGGCAAGCCCCAATTCCGGTGCTTTTTATTTTTGCCGCACTGGCAGGCACGATGCCGAGCATGCCTGCGATGATAAGAGCGCGATGGACACTGCTTTTCCGTGGTAAACCCCAACTCCACACCGCGTTCTCCCTGGATACCGTGCTGGCAGAGCTGACCTTCGTTATCGGTCCGCCTTTATCGATTGGCCTCAGCACCAGTCTTTTCGCCGCAGCAGGTCCGCTGGTGGCTGTTCTGCTACTGGTGATTGGCGTAACCATTTTTCTTCTGCAACGACAGACGGAACCTAAGGTGGTCAAAAATACGGGTGAGCATACCGGTTCAACCTTGCGTATCCCCGGTATGAGTACCATTGTCCTGGCACTTTTGGCGATGGGGGTGACAGGCGGTTCAATTGATGTGGCTGTGGTGGCCTTCGCTAATGTACAGGGCTGGCCAACGGCCGCCAGTTTGATTCTGGCCGCTTACGCGCTCGGCTCGATGGTCGCGGGACTGGCCTTCGGCGCCGTCCGGTTAACGTTACCCATCGAACGTCAATTCCTTATCGGCATACTGCTAACTGCAGCCACGGCCGTACTGCCGATTCTTTCTGCGGATGTCTATATCATGATGGGAACGATTTTTGTGGCCGGTATGTCCTTTGCGCCGACCATAGTGATCGTCATGAATCTCGGTACTATCCTGGTGCCACCGTCCAGGATCACCGAAGGACTGACGTGGATGACGACCGGCATCAGTATCGGCGTGGCGCTGGGTGCTGCGCTGGCGGGCCTGGTTATTGATGCCTACGGCGCACGCGCAGGCTTCGGTATCCCTATTATTGCGGGGCTTGTCATGGTGGTGGTGGTACTTATTGGTTTACGCACACTTCGCGCCGCTTCCGTGGCGCACGCCGAACCCATATTCTCTTAAGGGGGACGGCAGCCTGCTGGGCTGCCGTCAGGGGGCTAGAGGGTCAGCGAGTCATAATTTTTGCGCCGGTAATTCAGCGCGGACAATGCCCACAGCACCACAAATAGCGCGATGGCGGCGTAACCTACACTGCCCATGTTGTCATTGAGAACTTCAACACCACGCCACAGGCCACCCTGTAACCCCAGCTTGTCGGCTAACAACCCCAGACCTTCCAGGCCGCCGATCACCAAAGCAATCGCCACGCTGGTGGCGGTAATGGTCATGTTGTAATACAGCTTGCGGATCGGCTTATTGAAGGCCCAACCATAAGCACCGACCATCACAAAGTTATCCAGCGAGTCAATCAGCGCCATGCCGCTGGCGAACAGCAATGGGAACACCATAATCGACCAGACCGACAGACCCGAGGTGGCACCCGCCGCGGAGATGCCCAACAGGCCGACTTCGGTAGCGGTATCAAAACCCAGGCCAAACAAAAAGCCGACCAGATACATATGCCAGCTTTTATTCACCAGATTAAAAGCAAAGCGATACAGCCGTGTCATCACGCCGCCGGTGCCGTTCACCAGCAGGGCAACATCTTGCTCCACCAGTTTCTCCCCGCGTTTCACCTGACGGAAAATGCGATAAACATCGCGGAAAATCAGCCAGTTCAACAGTGCCATGGCCAGCAGGAACAGCGAGGAGATCAGCGTACCCAGAGTCGCGCCGTACTGATGCAGCCAGCCAATGCGATCGCCAAACGCCAGAGAGGTGGCGGCAATCGCAATGCAGGCCAGGATCACGATGCTGGAGTGGCCCAAAGAGAAGAATGCGCCGACGGACACCGGGCGCTGGCCTTGCTGCATCAGCTTGCGGGTGACGTTGTCGATAGCGGCAATATGGTCAGCATCCACCGCATGGCGCAACCCATAACCATAAGCCAGCAAAGCGGCGGCGATCAGTGCCGGATACTGATGGAACGCGGCAAATGCCGTTCCCCAGGCCAACAGGTTCAGCGCTACCAACGCCAGTAATAGCCAAAAGGCGCGGGTATGGGTGTGGAAAAACTCGCGGTTTAACATGTTACATCCTGTCAGGGTTTACAGAGGAAGTCGGGGAATGCTGGGCACAGGCGACCAGTGCCTGACCCAATGCCAGCCCACCGTCGCCCGCCGGCAGTTGTTGTGGCAGCAGCACCTGCAACGGTGCCAGATGGTGCTGTAGCCGTTCACGTAATAAGCGGTTGTGCAGCACGCCGCCGCTTAACGCCACATGTTGGATGCCATGCCGAGCGGCAAAAAATTTGGCCAGGTTGGCAAAGCCTTGCGCCAGCGCATCATGGAACGCCCAGGCCTGTTGAGGGGCGGGGGCTTGCCAGCCCAGCCACTGTTGCCAGAACGCAGCAAGATCAAATTGCTCGCCTTTCAGTGACGATGTCACCGGGTGAGAGCAAGGTCCGCTCTGGTGAGCCAGGGCTTCAAACCGGCTGGCCGCTTCGCCTTCCCAACTCTGTTGTGCCGGGGCACAGCCCAGGGTGGCAGCGGCGGCGTCAAACAAACGGCCGCAGGAGGAGGCCAGCGGGGCATTAATACCGGCGTTAATCGCTTTCAGCAGCGGTTGCCAGGGCAGAGTCTGCAGCCGCTCGGCCTGAGGGTAGCTTTGCCAGTCCGGTACGAAGCGCGCGAAATGCGCCAACTGGTTACGCCAGGGTTGCTGTGCGGCCAGATCGCCGCCGGGCAGTGCCACTGCGGGTAATCCCCCCAGATGACGGCAACGGCGATAATCAACCAGCAGGCATTCGCCGCCCCACAAAGCACCGCCCTGGCCGTACCCGAGGCCATCGAGTGCCAGACCAATCACCGGCCCGCCTTCCAGTGGCCAGCGGTGCTCGGCGAGACAAGCGGCCAGATGCGCATGATGATGCAGCACCGGGGTCACCGGCAGTGACTGCCGGGCGGCCCATTGATGGCTGATGTAATGGGGATGAGCATCGCTGGCCAGCCGCTGTGGCTGGCAATGGTACAGGCCGGTGAAGTGCTGAATGGCCTGTTGCCACTGTTGCTGAATATCCTCTTGCTCCAAATCGCCAAAATGCGTGCTGAGCAGGGCCTGATCGCCCAGCACCAGGCAAAAGGTATTTTTGCGATCGCCGCCCACCGCCAACAGGGCCTGCTGAGTGGGGAAGCCGGGCGGCAGCGGCAGGGCATCGGGAACAAATCCGCGCGCCCGGCGGATCATTTCATGGCCCTCGGTTAGCAAACGCACCAGCGAGTCGTCAACGCGTTGCAGGATCTCGCGATCGTGCATCAACCACAGATCGGCAATGCCGTCCAGGTCGGCCAAGGCCTGGTCATTGGTTAACGCCGGAGCACGGCCACTGGCATTGCCTGAGGTCATCACCAGGGGACGTTGTATGGCCTGCATCAGCAAATGCTGAATCGGGTTGGCGGGTAACATCAGGCCCACTTCATCGAGCTGTGGCGCAACGGCGGCAGACAGCGGTGAGTAAGCGGATTGAGGGACCAGCACCACCGGCGCGGCGGGCGAAGTCAACAACGCCTGCAACTGCACCTGGTCAATGCCACTGGCGCAGCGCACCAGCCAACTGGCATCCGGCACCATCACCGCCAGTGGTTTGCCTGGCCGCCGTTTACGCCGACGCAGCCGTTCGACGGCCTGGGTGTCGGTGGCGTCGCAAGCCAGGTGAAAGCCACCCAGACCTTTGATCGCCACAATTTGTCCGGCGGCCAGCGCAGCCACCGCCTGTTGTAGCGCGGCTTCGCCCTGATGCTGTGCCTGACCCTGAGCCAGACAGCTAAACAACTGGGGGCCGCAGTCGCTGCAGGCCACCGGCTGGGCATGAAAACGTCGGTCCTGCGCAGAATGGTATTCCCAGGCACAGTGTGGGCAAAGGGTGAAGGGCGCCATGCTGGTCGCCGGGCGATCGTAAGGCATGGCGCGAATAAGGGTAAAACGAGGGCCGCAATGGGTGCAGTTGATAAAAGGATAACGGTAACGCCGATCCTGCGGATCGTTCATTTCCTGCAGGCATTGGGGGCAGGTCGCCGCATCCGGTACGATCTGGGTCGCCTTGACGCCATGCTGACTGGGGCGAATACTGAAATCGTTGGGGGCTTGCAGCCAGGTAAACGCGCGTTGCTGGATACGTTCGATCTGCGCCAGAGGCGGGGCCTGCTGGTACAACACATGCAGGAATACTTCCAGATCAACGGGTTGTACCAGGCGAATTTCCACCCCGGCGCTGTCGTTCCAGACTTCGCCATGCAGGTTGAGTTGTTCGGCCAGTTGCCAGACAAAAGGCCGGAAGCCGACGCCCTGTACTTTGCCGCTGATGCGCAGCAGTAATCCTGAATGGGACACTTTTTATTACTCTCTGTGTAGGGGCGCTGCATACTGCGCCCGCGTTAATCGGGGCGAATGTATTCGCCCCCTACAAAGTGACTGTGTAACTTTACATCACATCTTCAACCGCGCGCCGCAGGCGGGCTTTCATATCGCTATAGCTCTGTTGCGCATAGTTTTCCGCCCAGTTCTGATCGGCAATCGCCTCCAGTTTTACCGCGCAGTATTTGGTTTCCGGCGTTTTGGAGATCGGATCCAAATTCTCCTGAGTCAGCTCATTACAGGCGCCGATCCACCACTGGTAGGTCATATACACTGCGCCCAGGTTAATGCGCTCGTTATAGTTGGCGCGGCTGATCACCTTGCCGCGGCGCGAGCTGACCCACACCAGTTGCTGGTCGGCAATACCCAGCGCTTCGGCATCCTGCGGATTGATCTGCACGAAGCCGGGCTCGTCCGCCAGAGTTTGCAGGGCGGCGCAGTTACCGGTCATCGAACGGCAGGAGTAGTGACCGACTTCACGCACGGTACACAGTACCAGCGGATAACCGGCATCCGGCACTTCCGCCGGGGCACGCCAGGTGGTGGCGAACAACTGGCCTTTGCCGGTCGGCGTGGTGAACTGATTACCCTGATACAGGTAAGGGGTGCCCTGGCTTTCCAGCGTGGTACAAGGCCATTGCACGTGGCCCAGCTCGCCCATTTTTTCGTAGGTCGCGCCATAAAACAGCGGGCAGAGCTCGCGCATTTCGTCCCAGATTTGCTGGTTATCGTCGTAATGCATCGGATAACCCATCTCGGTGGCCAGCAAACTGATGATGTCCCAGTCGCGTTTGACGTTGTACTGCGGTTCAATGGCTTTCTCGAAACGCTGGAACCCACGGTCGGCACAGGAGAACACGCCGCCATGTTCACCCCAGGAGGTGGCGGGCAGGATCACGTCGGCCTGTTCGGCGGTTTTGGTCATGAAGATGTCTTGCACCACCACAAACTCCAGCGCCTCGAACGCGCCGCGCACCAGGCTCAGGTCGGCCTCGGTCTGCAACGGATCTTCGCCCATGATGTAGTAGGCTTTCACTTTGCCCTCATGAACCAAATGCGGAATTTCGGTGATGCGATAACCCACGTTCGGATCCATTTTGGCGGCATCAATTCCCCAGGCGGTGGCGAACTTGGCGCGTACCGCAGCGTCGGTGACGGCCTGATAGCCGGGGAACTCATTCGGCAGCACGCCCATGTCGCAGGCGCCCTGAACGTTGTTTTGCCCACGTACCGGGCCGACGCCCACGTTGGCCCGGCCCAGATTACCGGTCAGCAACGCCAGGCTGGCGAGCCCTTTGACCACGTCGACCGCCTGGCCGAACTGGGTGACCCCCATGCCCCACATAATGGTGGCAGAAGGGGCGCTAGCGTAGGTGCGCATCGCCTGGCGAATTTGCTGGGCGCTGACGCCGGTCAGTTGTTCTACCGCTTCCGGCGCATAGTCCGCCAACTGCTGACGGTAAGCCTCGAATCCTTCGGTGTATTTCGCCACGTAATCGCGGTCATACAGGTTTTCTTCAATCAGCGTATAAGCAAAGGCATTCACCAGCGCCATATTACAGCCGTTCTTGATCTGCAAATGCTGGTCAGCAATGCGCGCGGTTTCGATACGGCGCGGGTCGCACACGATAATCTGCGCGCCTTTCTCTTTGGCCTTCAGCACCCGGCGAGCCACGATAGGGTGTGAGTCGGCGCAGTTGTAACCGATGACCAGCAGGCATTTGGAGTTTTCGATATCACCAATCGAGTTGCTCATCGCGCCGTTACCCAGCGTGGCCTGCAAACCCGCCACCGATGGGCCGTGGCAGACGCGGGCGCAGCAGTCGACGTTGTTGGTGCCGATCACCGCCCGGGCGAACTTCTGCATCACGTAGTTGGTTTCATTGCCGGTACCGCGTGATGAGCCGGTGTGCATGATGGCGCTGGCACCGTGCTTATCTTTGATCTGTTGCAACCGCTGGGCGGTGTAGCGGATCGCCTCATCCCAACTGACGGCCTCAAACTTGCCGCCTTTTTCACGGCGGATCAGCGGTTGGCTCAGGCGCGGGGTCAGTAGCTTGGTATCGTTGAGAAAGTCCCAGCCGTAATAGCCTTTCAGGCACAGCTCGCCCTGATTGGTCACGCCCTCAGCCGCTTCGGCACGGATGATTTTACCGTTGTCGACCACCAGTTTCATTTTGCAGCCTGCACCGCAGTAAGGGCAGACGGTTGTGATTTTTTTCATCGGTTCAGTTCCTAAAACAGTGACGACATGGTGTCGAGTGCGGCGCGACGACGTTTCTCGGCGTTCATTTCCTGCAGCATGTTGCGATCCACACAGTGCAGCGCATTGGTTGGGCAGGTTTCCATACAGGCCGGGCCGCTATCACGGCCGATACACAGGTCGCATTTATGGGCTTCGGCTTTCTCGGTGGTGGCGCTCATCATGGCGCCGTTCTGGCGGATAACCGGGCGGGTGATCACTTCCATCGCGCCGTAGGGGCAGGCCACTACGCAGGTTTTGCAGCCGATGCAGCGTTCCTGCATCACCAGCACCATGCCGTTGGTGCGGCTGATAGCGCCATTGGGGCAGACGTTGGAACAGGGAGCGTCCTCACACTGGCGGCACAGCACGGCGGTGCTGACGTTAACGCCTTTGATCACGTGCAGGCGTGGGGCGAAGCTGGCGGCGTTGAGCGCTGAAATATCCTGGCTTTCGCTGTGTGCCATCACGCAGGCAATTTCACAGGTACGGCAGCCGATGCATTTCTTGGGATCGGCGATGATAAACCGGTTCATCAATAACTCCTGGGTTACCCTTCATCCGGGTATGACAATGGATAGGTTGTGCCTCGGATTAGGCATAAAGCATGCCAATCCTGAAAATCAAGTAAAAGCAGTGAGTTAGCCTGGTGATGACGAAGTGTCCGACGGCATGTCGACACAAATGACGATGCCGTGTCAGACATTCGTCACCACCAGTGGCGAGTAGCCGCCGTTAATCGGCCAGTCATGCAGGCGTTGATGCAGCAGGGTCACCGCCTGCTGTACCGCCGCGCCGATCGGGTAGTAAAACGCCACCACCTCGGGCTGAATGCCGATAAAAGTAATCTCCGGCACCGTTTCGCGCAGTTGGTCGATCAGGAAATTGAGCGGCAGGTTATGGGTGGTCATGATGAACATGTCGGCGATGTCTTTTTCATCGATCACCCGGGTTTCACCCGCCGCCAGCCCCATGTCGGTGGCATCGACAATCACCAACCGATCGGGGCGCAGTTCGCGGATATGGCCAATGTCGTTCTCCGGCGCGGCTCCGCCGTCAATCACCGTCCAGCCGGCGGGGGGATTACCGGCACAGAGTTCCGCCAGCAGCGGCCCGGCGCCGTCATCTCCCATCATGCAGTTGCCTACACACAATAAAACGTCAGTCATCATGCCTCCGGACCATCAGGTAAATGGCGGGTTCGTTTTCAATCGACTGCAGCAGGGCGATCAGTTGCTGACTCCAGTCTTGCTGTTGGGCGCTCATCTGCGGGGCGGCCCCGCTCAACGCGGTGGCCAACAGGTGGGTGTGGCTGCTGTCGATACAGATCTCACCGAAGCGGTCGACCCCTTCCAGCTTGCGCCGGGCGGTGCTGTCGGCGGGCAGTTGGGCCACCCAGCCGTGGAACCCGGCCAGCGGGCAGCTGAGTTTGGCCTCCAGACAGTCGATAACCCCCAGATGGTGGCCGATCGCCAGGCTGTAATAGATCACCTCCTGGGCTTTGGGCGGGGCTTTTTTCTCCTGCACGAACTTGCGGCTCAGGGAGTAAAACACCACCTGCGCATGGGAATGGCTCATAGTCGCAGCTCCCCACGCAGTACCCGCTGATAGATGCCCTGCAGGTTGCCGACAATCTCACTCAGGCGCAGATCGTCCTGCTGTTGCAGGTAAGTGCTAATGCGCTGTTCGACCGGCAGGGGGCTGTCTGCGGCCAGCAGTTGCATAAACTGATCGGCGATCTGACGGCCATAGCGATATCCGGCCATCCGCCGGGCTTCCCGATCCAGCAATACCCGCAGTGGCTGGGGCAATGCCGGGTGCAACAGTCGGGTGGCTTCGCCATCGGTTTCATCATGCTGGCGACCTTTGATTTTTTGATCCAACAGGCCGAGCGCCATGGCAAAACCGTAAATGGTGGCCGCCGGGGTCGGCGGGCAACCGGGAATATAGACATCGACCGGGACGATGCGATCGGTCCCGCCCCATACGCAGTACAGATCGTGGAAGATGCCACCGCTGTTGCCGCAGGCACCGTAAGAGATGCTGATTTTGGGATCGGGCGACGCCTGCCAGGCGCGGATCGCCGGGATCCGCATGGCGCGGGTGACCGCGCCGGTAAACAGCAAAATATCGGCATGGCGGGGTGAGGGAACCACTTTGATACCGAAGCGTTCAGCATCGAACAGCGGGGAAATAGCGGCGAAAATCTCGATTTCGCAGCCATTGCACCCCCCGCAGTCCACCCGGTAAACATAGGCCGAGCGGCGGATATCTTTCAGCAGGGTGGTTTTCAGCTTGGCGATACTTTCGTCGAGGGTGATCGGCACCGGCAGGCCATTTTCGTCGCGAGGGCCAATCAGTGGCGGATTCATGAGATGACCTCCCGGGTCAGATGGCGGCCAATGTCAATGCGATCGGCCTGGGTCAGGTTTTGCTGCTGTTTGCAGGCCGGGCAGGTTTCAAACTGCGTGCGGCGCGCGGCGGTTTCGGTACTGTTCAGTCCAAGCAGCGCAATGGCATAATCAATTTCCTTCTGCGACGCGTAGGGCTTGCCACACTGGCGACAATGGCAGAGGGCGAAATCGGCTTGCTCGTACAGATCTTCTTTGCGCCACACCGCCAGTTCGAACTGTTGCGAAAGCCGGATGGCGGCGGTGGGGCAAACCTCTTCGCAGCGGGCGCAAAAGATGCAACGTCCGAGAAACAGCTGCCAGCGGATCGTGCCGTTGCTCAGGTCTGTCGCCATGGTCAACGCATTGGACGGGCAGGCGTTGGCGCAGGCACCACAGGCAATACATTGCTGTGGGTTGTATTCGGGTTTGCCACGAAAGTTCGGGTCAATCACCAACGGCTGGGCCGGATAGGCCACGGTGGCTGGCCCGGTTTTCAGCACTTTTTTAATCAGTTTCAGCATGATGGGCTCCGGTTAGAACGGTTTGTTTTTCCGTTCGATGCCATAACGCTCAATCTCTTTGTACGGCACGATGATGGACTGGCGCTTGCGTACGTCGACGATGGTCATGCGATCGGTACAGGAATAGCAGGGATCCAGACTGCCGATGATCAGCGGGGCGTCAGAAACCGTGTTGCCGCGCAGCATGTAACGCAGGGTCGGCCAATTGGCGTAGGTCGCGGCCCGGCAGCGCCAGCGGAACAGCTTCTGGTTGTCGCCGGTCATGCTCCAGTGGATGTCATCACCGCGCGGGGCTTCGGCAAAGCCCAGGGCAAAGCGGTGCGGGATATAGGTGAAACCGTCCACCGCCAGCGGCCCGCTGGGCAGGCTTTGCAGCCCGAACTCGATGATGCCGAGCGAGTTGAACACTTCGTGAATACGTACTTTAAGCCGCGAATAGACGTCGCAGCCGTCTTCCACGCACAGTTCCACCGGCAGCTTGGCGTAACCGGCAAACGGATGGTCGATGCGGGTATCGCGGCGGTGGCCGCTGCCGCGGATCATTGGGCCGACGTTGCTGTAGTCACGGGCAACCTGTGGATCGAGACGGCCAACCCCGACGCTGCGCTGTTCGGTATTTGGCGTGCTGAGCAAGATATCGACCAGATCCACCAGTTCACTGCGCATTTGCGCCGCCAGCCGCAGGGTTTGCAGCATGTCGTCTTTCAGAATGTCGCGGCGGATGCCGCCAATCAGGTTCAAACCATAGGTTTTACGCGCCCCGGTCAGGATTTCAGCCATCTTCATCGACTGTTCACGCACCCGGAAGAACTGCATAAAGCCGGAGTCGAAACCGACGAAGTGGCAGGCCAGCCCCAGATTCAACAGGTGGCTGTGCAGGCGCTCCACTTCCAGCAGGACTGAGCGGATCATCTGGGCGCGCTCCGGCACCTGAATGCCCATCGCGTTCTCGACTGAACTGGTGTACGCCACGCTGTGGGTAAACCCGCAAATGCCACACACCCGGTCCGACAGGAAGGTCACTTCGTTGTAACCCATGCGGGTTTCGGCCAGCTTCTCCATTCCCCGGTGCACGTAGAACAACCGGTAGTCGGCATCAATGATGTCTTCACCGTCGACAAACAGCCGGAAATGGCCAGGTTCATCCGAGGTGATATGCAGCGGGCCGATCGGCACCACGTTGGCTTTGCTACCGGCCAGGCTCTGGAATGGATAGGTTTCCACGTCGGTGGTGGGGGCAGGCCGTTGGCGATAATCCATGGCGTCTTTGCGCAGCGGGTAGAGATCGTCCGGCCAGTCATCCGGCAGTACCAAGCGGCGTTCGTCCGGCAGGCCAATCGGGCGCAGGCCATACATGTCGCGCACTTCACGTTCACCCCAGACGGCCGCCGGTACCCGTGGCGTCACGGAAGGGAACTCCAGCGTTTGGGCGTCGACTTCGGCACGCACCGTGATCCAGCACTTGGTGCCTTTCTCCATCGACAGCACGTAATACAGCGCATAACTGCCACACAGCGTGCGTTCATCGTTACCAAACAGCACCGACAGCCAGCCACCCTGTTGGTAATACAGCCATTCCACCACTTCCGGCAGCGCATTGAGTTTCACGGTGACCGTCAACTGATCGGCCGTTTGCCATTCTGCTGCCAGCATGGCTGCAGGAAACTGTTGCTGCAGTGCCGCCAGATAGTGCTGGCCTTGATGTTCGTTAGTCATTATTGATTGCCTTAATCATTATTCAGCCGACGACCAGCCAGGAAACCAGCGCCAGAAAAGCCAGCCCAAACCCGGCCCAGGTGGTACGGGCGGTTTTCAGGAAGCGCAAACGTGCCACGCTGTTTTCTATGAGTGCGATCAGCGTCACTGCGCACAGCAGCTTGAGCAGCGCCAGTACCAGCCCGATCAACAGTTGCGGAGCGGTGAGCTGTGCCGCTTGGCCCCAGGGCAGGAACACGCCGAGGAACAGTTGCAGTACCACCAGTTGTTTGAGGCTGATGCCCCATTTGATGATGCCGAGCTCAACGCCGGAGTATTCCGTCAACGGGCCTTCCTGCAGCTCTTGTTCGGCCTCGGCCATGTCGAACGGCAGCTTGCCCATCTCAATATAAGTGGCGAACGCGCAGGCCAAACCGGCCAACAGCAGCGCTAATCCCGCGTGATGCGGCAAGCCCAGCAGGCTCTGCACCATGGCACTCAGTTGGGTGGAACCGGCGACCAGCGCCGTCACCCACAGACCGAGCAGCAGGATCGGTTCGACCAGAATGCCTAACACCGCCTCGCGGCTGGCGCCGATGGCGGTAAAGGGGCTGCCGGTATCCAACCCGGCAATGGCAAACACAAAGCGCACCACGGCAAACAGATAGATCAGCGTGATCACATCGCCGATGGCGGGCAGCGGTGAGGCGGTGGTCAACATCGGCAGCGCACAGGCGATGGCCAGCAAGGTGCCGGTCAGCAAGTAAGGCATGGCGCGAAATGTCAGGCCGGAAGCCCCCGGTGCCACGCTTTGGCGTTTAAGCAGTTTGGCGATATCACGGTATTCCTGTAATACGCCGGGGCCGCGACGGCTATGGATGCGCGCGCGTAGCACCCGGCTGATACCGGCAAATAGCGGGGCAATAGCCAGTAGCAGCAGAGCCTGCGCCAGTCCGAGTAATACATTGGGATAGGTCATTGTCATCTCCTCAGGCAAAAGCCACGACCAACAGCACCGCCAGCTCTATGGCGGCCAGGCCACGGCAGAAGGCCACGAATGCGTTACGGTGTAACCCATTACCGAAGTTTTCCGGCAGCCAGCGACGCAGTTGATACAGCGGGGCAAACATCACCCGCAGCGGTTGAGCAAAGCCGGTCGCGGTGATCACCATCGCGTCTTCATGCCCATAGCCGCAGGCCCAGGCGCTGCCTTGCACCCGGCGAGGTTGGCGACGAGCCTGATAACGCGCCGCGATCAACAACGGCAGTAGCGGCATCGCCAGCAATAAAATGGCGATCAGCGGGGTGGAAACCAGCGTATCGGTAACGGAAAGCGACTGCTCGGCCGTCATACCGGTCAGGCGGGCAAACAGCGGAATGATCCAGGGCGCACCCAGGCCGCAAACCAGACACAACAATGCAGGCAGCGCATGGCTCAGCGTCAGGCAATGGTTGGCCTGAACGGCATTCGCGGCGGCAGCACAGCGTGGTGCTCCCAGACAGGCAACACCAAAGACCTTGCTGACGCACATCACCGCCAGCGCACCGGTCAGGGCCAGAGCCACGGCCAACAGCGGGCCGAACAGATGACCAATAAAGCCGGGCGCAGCGCTAAAGTGGAACAGCCCCTGGTAGATCAACCATTCACTGGCGAAACCGTTCAACGGCGGTAATGCCGCCATCGCCACCAGGCCAATCAGCAAGGAAACGGCGGTCCAGGGCATCAGCCGTGCCAAACCGCCCATTTTTTCCATGTCCTTCAGCCCGGTCTGCTGTTCAATCGCTCCTGCCGCCAATAGCAATGCGCTTTTGAACAGGCTGTGATTCAGCAGGTGGAACAGGCCACCAATCAGGGCGAAGGCGGTCAGTAACGGCAGTTGCAGCGCCATACCGACCATGGCTCCCCCGATCCCCAGCAGGATGATGCCGATATTTTCCAGCGTGTGGTAAGCCAGCAAGCGGCGCAGATCGTGTTCCATCAGCGCATACAACCCACCGAAAAAGGCGGTGCCGGCAGCCAACAGCAGCACCAGTAATCCCCACCACAACGGCGGCGTGCCCAGCAGATCCAGTCCGACTTTCAAAATACCCAGCAGGCCGACCTTCATCAGCGCGCTGGAAAACAGCATGGCGGCGGAGGCGGGCGCACTGCTGTGGGACTGCGGCACCCAGGCATGTAACGGCATCACCCCGGCAAAAATGCCAAAGCCGGCCAGCGCCAGCAGGAAAACGCCGTTGCGCAGCGCATCCGGCAATGGCGTGGCACGGATCTCGCTGAACTGCAGGCTGTGGCTGTGGGAATAGATCAGCGCGAAGGCGAGCACCAACAGCAGGGTACCTGAGCGCATCAACAAGAACTGGCTATGCCCGGCGCGCAGGCTTTTAGCGCTCAGGGCATGGACAATCAGGAAATAGCCGCACAGTGCCGCCAGCTCGAGTAACAAAAGCAAAGCCAGGGCGTTATCGGCCATCACTGCGGCGCTTAATGCCGCCAGCATCAGATTGATTAATCCAACCTGTCGGCCACGGGCGCGCGGGTTCAGCCTGGATAAGCTGCCTGCGTGATACAGCGCGGCAAAGATCCCGCTGAGCGCCATCACCAGCAGCAACAGGGCGTTAAGGCCACTGATTTCCACTGCGTAATGCAACCAAGGCAAACGATCGCTGTGCAGTGGCGCAAACAGCATTTGCAGCGCCGCCAGCAGCGAAGCGACAGCACAGAGCAAGGTGCCGCCACTCAGCAGGACGCTGATGCGTGACCAGGGGGCCAATAACCAGCCCAACAGGGCGCAGAGTAAATACCCCACCAATGCCGGCGTCAGCAGCAACAACGGGTCGGGCAGAAGGGCATACATCATCAATTCGGCTCCTTGTGGGATCCAGGGGCGGCGGTGAACGGCAACTCGGCGCTGAGCGCCTGCATGGCGTTGCGCCTTTTCTGTTCGCTGGCGTTGCGAACGTCCAGGTCAGTGACCAGTCGGATGGCCTGGGTTGGACAAGTGCGGATACAGGCCGGGCCTTCGGGGCTGAAGTCGCAGAGATCGCACTTCACTGCCACGGCACGCACACCGGGCACACAATCCAGGAAGGCGCTGATCGGACGTGGTGCCTTGGCCGCCGGCAGTGCCAGCGGGGTGTTGCAGTCGCTGGGGATCGCCAATGGGCTACTGCCGCCGAAGCCAATCGCCCCGAACGGGCAGGCAATGCCGCAGAGCTTGCAACTGATGCACAGGCTTTCGTTCAGTACGATGGCGTTATCCTGATGACGAATAGCGTTGACCGGGCATACCTGTGCACAGGGAGCATCCTCACACTGGTGGCACATCACCGGGGCCGAGTCGCGGGCGTTACGTATCACCTGCAAGCGGGGTAATGCCTGCAAACCTTGTTGCCGGTGTTCCGCAGAACAACTGGCCATACAGGTATTGCAGCCAATACACAATTTGGGGTCCGCAATAATAAAGCGGTTCATGCACACTCCTTGCTTCGTCATTTATGACGAAATCGTCAGTAAAAAATGACGCTTCGACAGTTTTCTGTCGGTGATTAACGCCGACGGTCAGACGGGTAAGGTTATTTTCTTCAGTGCATCATGAATGGCGTGGCCGTCATGCAGGGAATCAAACAGGCATTGATAAATAACGGCGATCTTATCCAGATAATGATCAAATACCGCCTGCATGTCGCGGTTGTTTATTACACCGTCGATATTGCCATTTTCATCCAGCGTGGCATGGGCGAATGGGGCAAAGTTTTCCGGCTCATGGGCCGTAGCCAGATTAATACGGTAGCAAATATCACGGCTGTAAAAGCCCTCGCTCAGTTGGATACTGACCGTAAAGTGGTTGAACAGTACAAAGCGCAGATCGTTTTCCTGCCCGTAGGTAAACTGATGATTAATCTTCTTTTTGGTGGTGGTTACCGCCTTGACCAGCGTGCTGTGGTAAGTCTGCCACTGCGCCATCAGGCGGTTGCTTTTGTTGGCGATATAATCGGCCTGACTGGTTACTTCACTGATTGTACTCATTGTCGTCACTCAATATTGATGGTCGTTGTCGAAATAGCTCCGGGTCAGCGAGTTAAAGCATAAAGCGTGCCAAGCTCCGGTAAATTTCATTATTTCCTTTTAATTCAATTATCAGGATTAAATTAACCCGCCAGCCGGTTAGGCAATGAACGGGTTAATCACTGACGATGACATGACGCTCGACAAATATGTCATTGGCGACTTGGCACCCTATTTGCAATGTGAGGTAAATAACGCGTTTTATCGCCATTACCGGAGGCCGGATGCACGAAATAACCTTGTGCCAACATGCGATGGAAATAATGCAGCAACAGGCTAACCAACATCATGCGCAGCGTATTACCGCGGTGTGGTTCGAGATTGGCGCATTTTCCTGTGTCGAAGCGGAGTCATTGAGGTTCTGCTTTGACATGGTATGCCGCGACACCCTGGCCGAAGGCTGCGAACTGCATCTGGTCGAACAGAAAGCGCTGTCTTGGTGTTATGACTGCCAGGCCGACGTCGAGTTACTGATGCCGCAGGTGCTGGTTTGTCCACACTGCTCCGGGCGCAACCTGCGGGTGCAGGCCGATGATGGTTTGCAGATAAAACGTCTGGAAATTGAATAACAGAGGGGAACGACTATGTGCAGTACCTGCGGATGTGCCCAGGGCGAACTGACGATTGAAGGGGAAGTGAAGGTGCCATTCCGCCCGCAACGCAATGTGCAGGGCGATCTGCATTACGGCCTGGGGTTGGCGGGCACCCATGCGCCGGGCATCAGCCAGCGCCGGATGCTGGAAATTGAAACCCGGGTGCTGGATAAAAACGATCGCCTGGCGGAAGGTAACCGGCATTATTTTGCCGGGCAACATATTCTGGCGCTGAATCTGGTTTCCAGCCCTGGCTCCGGCAAAACCACGCTGCTGACAGAAACCTTGCTGCGGCTGCGTGGTCGGCATTCGTGCGCGGTGGTGGAAGGTGACCAGCAAACCACTAACGATGCAGAACGCATCCGCGCCACCGGCGTCCCAGCGATTCAGGTTAATACCGGGAAAGGTTGTCACCTGGATGCGCAAATGGTTCACGAGGCCGCCCGGCGTCTGGAACTCAAACCCCATAGCCTGCTGTTTATCGAAAACGTCGGCAATCTGGTTTGCCCAGCCAGTTTTGATCTCGGGGAACGCCATAAGGTGGCGGTGCTTTCGGTCACCGAAGGGGAAGACAAGCCACTCAAGTACCCGCATATGTTTGCTGCTGCCCGGGTGATGCTGCTCAACAAAATCGATCTGCTGCCGTATTTGAACTTCGACCTGGCCACCTGCATCGACAATGCGCGACAGGTGAACCCGACCATTGAGGTGATTACCCTGTCGGCGACCAGCGGCGAAGGCATGGATCAGTGGCTGGCCTGGCTGGAGGAACAGCTATGTGCATAGGCGTTCCCGGGCAGATCGTGGCGCTGGATGAAAAGCAGCCTCAGCACGCCTGGGCTGAAGTCTGTGGCGTGCAACGGGAAGTGAACATTGCGTTGGTGCGTCAGGACGGTGAGCCGAGAGAGGCGATGATCGGTTGCTGGGTGCTGATCCACGTGGGCTTCGCGATGAGTCGCCTTGACCAACAAGAGGCCGAGGAGATGCTGGCGGCACTGCAGGCGATGGGGGAAGTGGAGCAGGACGTAGCGCTGTTTCTGGCGGGGGAAGGCAACCATGCATTACGTTGATGAATTCCGCGATCCGCAACGGGTAAAAACCCTGCTACAGCATATCCGGCAGCGAGCGGTGCAGTTGCCGTTTACCGCCGAGCGCCCCTTGCAAATCATGGAGGTTTGCGGTGGCCATACCCATGCCATTTTCCGCTTTGGGCTGGATAAACTGCTGCCTCCACAGATTGAATTTATTCATGGCCCCGGCTGCCCGGTTTGCGTGTTACCCATGGGCCGTATCGATGCCTGCTGCGAAATCGCCGCTCACCCGGAGGTGATTTTTTGCACCTTCGGCGATGCGCTGCGGGTACCGGGCAAACAAGGCTCGTTACTGCAGGCTCGCGAGCGCGGGGCCGACGTGCGGGTGGTTTATTCGCCGTTGGATGCACTGATGCTGGCGCGGCAAAATCCCCAGCGGCAGGTGGTGTTCTTTGCCCTGGGTTTCGAAACCACCATGCCGGTCACCGCGATCACTTTGCAACAGGCCCGGCTGGAAGCGCTCGACAACTTCAGCGTGTTTTGCCAGCACATCAGCCTGATCCCCACCTTACGCAGCCTGTTGCAACAGCCGGATGTGCGCATCGACGGTTTTCTGGCGCCCGGCCATGTCAGCATGGTTATCGGCACCGAGCCCTATGACTTTATCAGCCGGCAATACCACAAGCCCCTGGTGGTAACCGGCTTTGAACCGCTGGATATCTTGCAAGGGGTGATGATGTTGATTGAACAGTTCGTCGGGCAGCAGAGCCAAACCGAAAACCAATATCGGCGGGTGGTGCCGGAACAGGGCAATCTGCTGGCACAGCAGGCGATGAGCGACGTTTTTGTGCTGGGCGGCGGCAGCGAATGGCGCGGTCTTGGCACCATTGCCGACTCCGGCATTGCCCTGACCGCTGCCTATCGTGCCTTCGATGCAGAACGGCGTTTTCGCCCGCAGCATCGGCAGGTGGCTGACGATCCTCATGCCCGCTGTGGGGAAGTGCTGACCGGGCGCTGCAAACCGCGAGATTGCCCGTTGTTTGGCCGAGGCTGTACGCCACAAAACGCCTTTGGTGCGCTGATGGTGTCTTCAGAAGGGGCCTGCGCCGCCTGGTACCAATACCGCCGTGAAACAGAGGAAACCCCGGCATGAATAACGTGATTACCATGGCTCACGGCAGCGGCGGCACGGCGATGCAACAACTGCTGGATGAGCTTTTCTTGCCGGCCTTCGCCAACCCACAGTTGGATCAGCGCGAAGATCAGGCCCGACTGGATTTGGCCGAGTTAACCCAACAGGGCGATCGGCTGGCATTTACCACCGACAGCTACGTGATTGACCCGATTTTCTTTCCGGGCGGCGATATTGGCAAACTGGCAGTTTGCGGTACGGCTAACGATCTGGCGGTCAGTGGTGCATTACCGCGTTATCTCTCCTGCGGGTTCATCCTGGAAGAAGGTTTGCCGTTGGCCGATTTACAGCGGGTGGTGACTTCGATGGCCGCCACCGCACAGCAGGCCGGTATTCGCATTGTCACCGGGGATACCAAGGTGGTGCAGCGGGGGGCCGCCGACAAGCTGTTTATCAACACCGCCGGTATTGGAGTGATCCCCCCGGGCCTGGATTGGGCGGCGACCCATATCCGTGTCGGCGACACCGTTATTGTCAGCGGCACCCTGGGCGACCACGGGGCGACTATCCTCAACCTGCGGGAAAAGCTGGGCATGTCGCTGGACGTGATCAGTGACTGTGCGGTGTTGGCTCCGTTAATCGCGCCATTGCGGGCCATTAATGGCGTGCGGGCATTGCGCGATGCCACCCGTGGTGGGGTGAACGCCATTCTGCATGAGTTTGCACGTGCGGCCGGTGTGGGTATCGAGGTGGAAGAGAATCTGCTGCCGATAACGCCGGCGGTTCGGGGCATTTGCGAATTGCTGGGGCTGGATGCCATCAACTTTGCCAACGAGGGAAAACTGGTAGTGGTGGCCGCACCTGAGGCTGAACTTGCAGTGCTGGCTGCCTTGCAGGCTCACCCGTTGGGCAAGGCCGCTACGGTGATTGGCCGGGTGACGTCAGGACGTCAGGTGAGGCTGCAAGGCGCTTATGGCATCAGCCGCCTGCTGGATTTGCCGCATGCTGAACCTTTGCCGCGCATTTGTTGATCCGGTCGGGGGAGAACCTTGCCGCCCAGCGTTACACTTTGTGACGTGACTCACTAACATCATCATCGCGACTCAGGCAAGTGATAAACAATGTCGAATGCACAATTAGAAAAACAAGAATTACTCGAAATAACTCGCACGCTGCTCAGTCAGCACAGCTTCGCCGATCTGTTACGGCAACTACGCCAGCTGCTGCAACGTCAGCAACTGGCCGACAATGTAACGCTGGTGCTGTTTGACCCACACAGTGAGCGCGTGTGTTTTCATGGGCTGGACGCGCAGCGGCAGCCGGTTATCTATCAGGATGAAACCCTGCTGGCTAACGGACCGGTCAGCCGGTTACGGCAGAGCCCACTGGCACAACGTTGGCAGAGTGAAGATCTGCATGCGCGTTACCCACAAATCAGCGCCCTGGCGTTGTACCCATCCTTTAGCCACTATTGCCTGATGCCACTGCATGCCGGTGGCAGCCTGATTGGCGGTTGCGAACTGTTACGCAATAGCGCGCAACCTTTCAGTGATGCGGGTCTGGTGCAGTTACAGACGCTGATGGAGTTGGTCGCGTTGGCGGCAGAGCAGATCACATTGCGTGAGCAGGCAGAAACACGCCAGCGCCAGTTGCGCCATGAGCGAGACGATTACCGTGTTTTGGTCGACGTGACCAACGCGGTGCTGTCAAAGCTAGATCTGGATGATTTGATTGGCGAAATATCAACGGAGATCCACCGTTTTTTCAAGATCGACGCCATCAGCATGGTGTTGTGTGTCGATAAAACCGATCAGGTGACCATCTACTCCACGCATTATTTGCAAGACGACGTGGTCGAGCGCCAACAGTACAGCGTGGCGCTGGCAGGAACCTTATCGGAACAGGTGATGCAGAGCGGCGAAATGCTGCTGCTGAACCTCAAGCATTCCGATCGCCTGGCGGCCTATGAACGCCAACTGTTCGATCTCTGGCATGATCAAATCCAAACGCTGTGCCTCTTGCCACTGGTGTTTGGCAAAAAGACCCTGGGCGTATTGAAGCTGGCACAGTGTCAGCCGGACAATTTCAACGCTGCCAATCTGCGGGTGTTGCAGCAGATTGCCGAACGTATCGCCATTGCGGTGGACAATGCGTTGGCCTACCAGGAAATCAATCGGCTCAAAGAGAGCCTGGTGCATGAAAACCTGTATCTGACCGAGCAAATCAATGGCAATAACCCGGACTTCGGTGAGATTGTCGGGCGCAGCGTGGTGATGTCTGCGGTGCTGAAACAGGTCGAAATGGTGGCCAAGAGTGATTGTTCGGTGCTGATCCTCGGCGAAACCGGCACCGGTAAAGAATTGATTGCTCGCGCTATTCACAACCTGAGTGAGCGGCGTGACCAGCGCATGGTGAAAATGAACTGCGCGGTGATGCCGGCTGGTTTGCTGGAAAGCGATTTGTTTGGTCACGAAAAGGGATCCTTCACCGGGGCCACCAACCAGCGGATGGGGCGTTTTGAACTGGCGGATAAAGGAACGCTGTTTCTGGATGAAGTGGGGGAAATTCCCGTCGAACTTCAGCCTAAACTGCTGCGGGTATTGCAGGAGAGGGAGTTTGAACGGGTAGGCGGTAACAAGGTGATCTCGGTAGATGTGCGTCTGATTGCTGCCACCAACCGTGACCTGCAGCAAATGGTGGCCGATCGCGAGTTTCGCAGCGACCTGTTTTACCGACTGAATGTGTTCCCCATTGTCATCCCCCCCTTGCGTGAGCGGCCGGAAGACATTCCGCAATTAGTGAAGTTTCTCACCTATAAAATCGCCCGTCGGATGAAGCGCACCATCGACAGTATTCCGGCAGAGACCCTGCGTCTTCTAAGCCAGATGCCCTGGCCGGGCAATGTGCGCGAGCTGGAGAATGTCATCGAACGGGCGGTATTGCTGACGCAGGGTACGGTACTTAATCTGGAGTTGCCCGAACTGCGCTATCCGGTGCCTTCGATGGCCTTACCCTTGCCGGCAGCGGAGCCGATCCAGGCGGGAGAAGACGAACGCCAGCGGATTATCCGCGTGCTGAAGGAAACCAACGGCGTGGTGGCCGGCCCCCGTGGTGCCGCGCAGCGTCTGGGGCTCAAACGCACTACGCTACTTTCACGCATGAAGAAGTGGGGGATTTTGGTCAAGTGACCCGATGAGGTAATCTGATTCCCAGGGTGAATAATCATTCTCCTACCGAATAGGATCAACGAGTGTGCTATGACCAGAACAGTTGCTTTCAAGCAGGTTGATGTTTTTTCTGAATTGCCTTTTGGCGGTAATCCGTTGGCAGTTATTCTGGATGCTGATGTGTTAAGCGATGACGAGATGGCCGCGATCGCCCGCTGGACGCATTTATCTGAAACGACTTTTGTGTTAACCCCGACAGATAATCAGGCCGACTATCGGGTGCGTATTTTTACCGTCGAAGGTGAGTTGCCGTTTGCCGGTCATCCTACGCTGGGTACCGCTCATGCATTACTGGAAGCTGGGCTGGTGCCAAAAACTGCAGGCAGACTGGTTCAGGAGTGCGGTGTCGGTCTGGTGAATGTCAATATTGCCCCTCTGGGTTCGCTGGCATTTGCGGCACCGGAGGCAGTGTTTACGCCGTTTGACGATGATTTTCTTAGCTCTGTGTTCAACCACGAAACATTGGATACACAACAGAGGGTAACCATCGTTGATATGGGGATCCGCTGGCTATTGGTACCAATGATCTCGGCTGACGCGGTGTTAGAAGTCAGCCTTGACGTCAGTACGTTGGAGCTTCTGCTGAAACGCGCACAGGTGAATGGTTTGATGCCGTTTGGGCCATGTAGCCAGGGTGAGGAGCAATTTGAGGTTCGTGCTTTGATGGTTGAAAATGGGGCATTGACGGAAGACCCGGTCACCGGTAGTGCCAATGCCTGTCTGGCGCGCTATTTTTCCGCGTGCGGGGTAAATAAAGATTACCGAACTCGCCAGGGAACGGCCATTCAACGCAACGGCCGTATAACGATCCAGTATCGGGAGGACGGCATTTGGATTGGTGGCAAGACGGTAACGGTTATTGACGGCACTATTAATCTTTAATTTGGGACGTTGTTCATTTACTGCTTTACCCTGAAATAAGCCGCTTAATGTGAACTGCCCCATTTTCTGTGGGCAGTTCACCTGTGAGGCTCACTCTTTAAGCGTGTTTATGGCGTAGGGTCATCAATCACATGCGGTCTTTGCTTGCGCAGCAGATGCAGCAGTAAAGACACCCGTCGCTCCGTCCGTTCCGGGGTATCCGGCGGCAAATTATAGCGCAGGGTATAACGCTCGTTTTTTTCATTGAAGAAATCGATAACCAGTACCGGTATCGAAGCCCCAACCACTTTGCGATAATTCAATGAGATCGATGACAGGTCTCGTTTCATGACACATCCATCCTTGATCAACTCACAACAACGTTGCGACGTGTTGATACCGCAATCCGCCCGATACCAAAACTCAGCGCGGCACCCAACAGCAGCATCAGCAAGGAGCCCCAGGCGGCACGGGAGACTTGTTTGGCTGCCACATCCGCCGCTTCGCGGGCTTTCTGTTCAGCCTGAGCCTTCAGTTCTTCGACTTTTTGTACTGCCTGCTGATAAGCCTGAGCGTAGTTGTCGACAATTTGGGTCGCTTCAGCGTGGCTCTTGCCGGTACGAGCCGCAACGATGTTCACCAGTGCGTCCTTATCAGCGGCATTCAGGGTTGGCTCACCAGATTGCTTCACGCGCTCGAACCATTGCTTAAGCTCCGCTGCGGCCTGGGCCGGATCGGTGGCAGCATCGGTCGCCGACTGTTTACCGTCCGCACCAGCCTGTTCGGTTTTTTGTTCCAATTTGGACGGGTCTAATTCCGGCTTGCCAGTTTGCTTGAGCGTGGTAGCCAACTGATTTTGCAAATCATCCCAATCCAGGCTGATGCCCTGTTTGTCGAGTTGCTGCTTAACGCTGTCGCCAATGCCCGGTGCCGCCGCCGCCAGGCCGTTACCCGCCAGAGATAATCCTTTACCAACGGCATTTCCGGCCAGACCGACCACGCCGCTTGCCAAAGAAATAACCAGCCAGGTGGTCAGTAAGGTAGTGACCGCCCAGCTCAACAGGCCGTGTAAACCGCCCCGGTTGGGTGCGGTTCGGCCGGCGACAAAGGCCCCTGCGGCCAGGGAGAGCAAGGTGGTGACAAACAGCCAGATGCCGGTTCCGACACCGAAGCCACTCAGGGGATTGCCTGCCTGCAGCGGATCCACGGCCGATGCGCCGACAGCGGTACCCAGTACACTCAAGATCAGATAGGTCGCCAGTGCCATGGCGCTCCCGGCCAATATTGAGCCCCATGAAACGTGAAACGCAAAGCGATTGGATTCATAGACAGTGGTCATTGTTATTCCTTATATTTACTGGACAAGGGGTTGTACGCACAGCAGTACGCTGCGCCGACAGAATCAGTCTGCCGATCTGCACCACCGATCGTCCCGGTTCATTTGCACCCTTGGTGCTAGTGCATTCACACCCCGCGAATGAACTACTTAAGCACTATGCTGGTTGGGAAGTCGCATCATTGCCAGGCGCGAAGATCGCCATTTGGTGGCCCGAGGCCTTTTGTCTTATGGAGAAATAATGAGCCAGTCCGTTCTTGCCAGCGAAACTAACCGCAGCCAACTACAACAGATCATTTCAGGATTGACCGAAGGGGTGATCCTGACCGAAATCGATCAGACCATTCTGTGGGCGAATGAAGCCGCGCTGAGCATGCATGGGCTGACCAAACTGCGTGAGCTGGGAGCCAATGCCCAGGAGTACGCGGAGCGTTTTGCCTTGCGTTATCGCAACAATCATCCTTTGACCGCAGAGCAATACCCGATTAACCGGGTGGCCAAGGGTGAAGAATTCAGTGATGTGCTGGTCGAGGTAAAACCCATCAGCGAGCCGGAGTTTATCTGGGTTCACCGTCTGCGCAGCCTGATTATCACCGACGCTAAAGGGCAGCCCGAGTTATTGGTATTGATCCTGAGTGATGCCACCGAGTGGGCCAGTGCCGAAGATCGCTTTGAAAAAACCTTCAACGCCAATCCGGCACCCGCAGTGATCTGTAGCCTGAACGACCTGCGTTACATCAAGGTCAATCAGGGGTTCCTCGATATGACCGGTTACCACCGCGATCAGGTAATGGGCAATTCGGTCTACGCACTGGATGTACTGGAGCAGGCGGAAAATAAGGAGCTGGCCGTGCAGCGCCTGAGTGAAGGGGCAACCATTCCGCAGATGCAGGCCGAGTTAAAACTGCCCGCAGGGGGAACCAAACTGGTGATCGTTGCCGGGCAGCCGCTGGACATCAATGAAGAAGATTGCATGCTGTTTACCTTTACCGACCTTGAGCCTCGCCGTAAGGCCGAGTCGGCGTTACGCGAGAGTGAAGAGCGGTTCGCCAAGTCCTTTCGTCTGAGCCCGGTCCCGACGCTGGTGTGCACTGCGGACAAGCAGCAAGTGCTGGATATCAACGAAGCTTTTATCAAGACCACCGGATACGCCGCTGAGGAGCTGATCGGCAAGACGGTCGAGGATCTCAATGTTATTGATGGGCAGGGGGAATGTCGCCGTTTGTTTACCCTGCTGGCAAAAACCGGCAACGTCGAGAGTCAGGATGTTAAAGTCCGGAAAAAGGGCAACGACGTGATCGACTGCGTGGTCTCCGCCGATGCCGTGAGTATTCAGGACGCGCCCTGTTATCTGTTGGTCATGATGGATATTACCGAACGCAAACGGTCGGAACTGGAGTTGGTGTCCGCCATCGAGGAGGTGATGCAAGATGCTTCCTGGTTCAGTCAAACGCTGCTCGAGAAACTGGCCAATGTGAAAAGCATCAATAAACCCCATCTGTCTGGGGTTTCCTTCACCGATCTGACTGCCCGTGAGCGCGATGTGTTGGGGCTAATCTGCGAAGGCCTGCCTGACAAGAAAATTGCCACCCGCCTTAATCTTGCCGCCAATACCGTGCGTAATCATGTGGCTACGGTGTATTCCAAACTCGACGTGCACAGCCGTAGTGAGGCCATTGTCTGGGCCCGTGAACGGGGGTTATTTGCCGGTGAACGGCAGTCTAAAAAGGAAAAGTAAGGCTCAAATGCACTAGTCAATTTCATGCAAATTGACCTTATGAGTGGCTAGGGGGCAGCTTAGTATTGAGGCTGTCATCTACCGATATCAAACTCAGGAGAACAGGATGAACAGCGATAAAATCGAAGGTGTTATGGATAAAGTTGTCGGCAAAACGCAGGAAGTTGCGGGTGATGTGACGGGCGATGAACGCCTGCAAGCCGAAGGGAGCGCCCGCTACGTGGCGGGGGCGATACAAGAAAAGTATGGCGATGCCCTGGGCTGCGTCAGCGACCTGGTCAAGAAGAAGCCACTCACCACTGTGGCGATCTTTGCCGGCGTGAGTTTATTGGCGGGCCTGCTGTTACGTCGCCGATAACCCTGTTTTAATCGCCCGCACTCTGCGGGCGAACTCTCCCCCAGATGTGCCCCCCGGTGTCAGACCAAAGCCTTCGTCGTCCCCGCAGTCATCCTATGCAACCTCGCCAGTGATCCCCCTTTGCAGCCGCAGACGTCTCATAACCCGGGCAAAGAACCTTTGCCACTGATTTTGCGTCTGGGGCATACGTCCTATATATTTATTAACAGGCCCAAAGGCCGTTAGGGAATTGTGATACTTGATCCAACTAATCACCGATTACTAGGAAGCTATCATGCATAAAAGAACACTGGCGACACTGCACTACGAAAAAATGCCTTACGATGGAGTCTATTACCATATCTTAAAACGTGAGGCGCAAGGGCACACGGCGCTGTTGAAACTTGATGCTGGCAGCCAACAGTCAGCCCGTTTTCATCCGGGTTGGGTCAAACTGATGGTTTTGTCTGGTGAACTCAAAATTGGGGATCAGATTCTGCAAGCGCATGAGATGTTGATGATCCCGGCGAAAACCGCCTACACGGTGGAGGCCATCACCGAGGTTTACTGCCTGGCGATTTCTGAACTGGACGGAGTAGAACTGGCTCGCTAGAGAGGGCTCCTGACAGAGTAGCCAGCTTGGCCCCGCATGGGTTTATCTGGTGGAATTCCCCGTCACTCAGCGGGGAGTTCTGATTTTAGCGCTGCAAGGTATAACAACCCGCCTGATAGATAACCTCTTGCTATTCATCTGCCGCTCTCCTTGTTTCTCTGGGGGAGGCGTTTGCCGTTTAATATAGATTGTGACCCATTAATATATTGGTCACTCATTGTGAATCAAAACTCACAGAGATAAGCTATACCGATGAATAAAAAAATGAAGACACCCCAAACACGCGGCCCCTCTGATCACAGCGTTCGCGATCAGGTGGTAGAGGCGGCTACAGAATATTTTGGACATTATGGGTTTGAAAAAACCACGGTGTCCGATCTGGCCAAGGCCATCGGTTTTTCCAAGGCTTATATCTACAAATTCTTTGAGTCCAAGCAGGCGATTGGCGAGGTGATCTGCGCCAATCGCCTGGCCATGATTATGGCGCTGGTGGATTCGGCGATCGCAGAGGCACCCACCGCCTCAGAGAAGCTGAGACGCCTGTTCAAGGCGCTGTCAGAAACCGGCAGCGACTTGTTCTTCCATGACCGCAAGCTGTATGACATCGCCGCTGTTGCCGCACGCGATCGGTGGCCTTCAGTGAAGGCGCATGAAGTTCATTTGCAGCAGGTCATTCAGCAAATTATCCGTGAGGGCCGCGAGTCCGGGGAGTTTGAGCGCAAGACCCCGCTGGACGAAGCCGCCAGTGCGATTTATCTGGTGATGCGGCCCTATATCAACCCGGTACAACTGCAATACAACCTGGAAACGGCCGGTGAGGCTGCGGTGCTTTTATCAGCATTGATATTGCGCAGTCTGTCGCCATAACGCCATTAGTGACCATTGACATAATTGGTCACTAGTTAGAGAATGCGGTTCTTGTCCTGTTAATGACGTAAGGGAACCCATGCCTCGGTTTAAACCTGCCACCATTGCCATTTGTCTGTTGCCTCTCGCCCTGGTGGCCTGTGGTGACACATCGACCGGCGACGACCCACGAATTAAGCCGCCTTTAGTGCGGGCGGTAGCGGTTGAAGATTCAATCGATACTTCTCGCGCTTTCACCGGCGTCGTGGTCGCGCGCATCCAGAGTGACCTCGGTTTCCGGGTCTCCGGAAAAATACTTGAGCGCCTGGTCGACACCGGTCAGACCGTCAAACGTGGTCAGCCACTGATGCGTCTTGATCCGGTCGATTTGGCTCTGCAGGCGCGAGCCCAGCAACAAGCCGTGACGGCAGCTCGCGCGCAGGCCCGACAGGCGACCGCCGACGAAGCACGTTACCGTGGACTGGTCGCCACCGGTGCTGTTTCAGCCTCGGCTTACGATCAGATCAAAGCGGCAGCGGATACTGCCAAGGCGCAGCTCAGCGCCGCAGAGGCTCAGGCTGATGTGGCCCGTAATGCTTCCGGGTATGCCGTTCTACCCGCCGACGCCGATGGCGTGGTGATGGCGACCCTGGCTGAACCCGGACAGGTTGTCAGTGCAGGTCAGCCGATAGTTCGGCTGGCGCGGGCAGGGCAAAGAGAGGCCATAGTGCATCTGCCGGAAACATTGCGTCCGGCCATTGGCAGTGTGGCGATGGCCAGTCTGTATGGCCGCAGTGGTGACGCAATGCCTTCCACATTGCGACTGCTTTCTGATGCGGCCGATCCTTCGACGCGAACATTCGAGGCCAGATATGTGCTTGAAGGCTCGCTGGCTGGAGCCCCTTTAGGATCCACCGTCACCCTCGATATCGCTAACGGTAATCGTTCGGCGTCAAGGCTACAGGTGCCGGTCGCGGCATTGTATGACCCCGGCAAGGGGGCTGGCGTATGGATTATCGCCGGTAAACCGGCAACAGTGTCCTGGCGCGCGGTGCAGGTCCTGGGCATCAGCGACGATATGGCACAAGTTGCTGGCAATCTCAGGGCTGGCGAACAGGTCGTGGCTTTGGGGGCGCACTTGCTGCGCGACGGTGAGCAGGTCAGATCGGCTCAGCAGGCTGACGACGGCGTTGCCGGGAGCCAGCCATGAGCACAGGGCGTTTTAACCTCTCGG
Organism: Serratia myotis; assembly: GCF_027474885.1. Classification (NCBI taxonomy): domain Bacteria; kingdom Pseudomonadati; phylum Pseudomonadota; class Gammaproteobacteria; order Enterobacterales; family Yersiniaceae; genus Serratia; species Serratia myotis. The sequence continues at coordinate 2,732,061 of NZ_CP099707.1, forward strand.
CACTCGCGGTGCGCGAACGTTCCATCACGCTTTTCTTGATCTTTCTTATCACGGTAGCCGGTATTCTTTCGTTTTTCGAATTGGGACGTGCTGAAGATCCGCCCTTTACGGTTAAACAGATGACGGTCATCACCGCCTGGCCGGGGGCTACGGCGCAGGAAATGCAGGATCAGGTCGCCGAGCCGCTTGAAAAACGGATGCAGGAACTGAAATGGTATGACCGCAGCGAAACCTACACGCGCCCAGGGTTAGCCTTCACCATGCTGTCACTGGCGGATAAAACACCGCCATCTGAGGTACAGGAAGCGTTCTATCAGGCCCGCAAAAAACTGGGTGACGAGACCAGGAACTTGCCTGCGGGCGTCATAGGACCGATGGTCAATGATGAATTTTCAGACGTCACCTTTGCGCTGTTTGCGTTGAAGGCCAGGGGAGAACCGCAACGCCTGTTAGTGCGTGATGCCGAGTCCCTTCGCCAGCGCCTGTTGCATGTACCGGGCGTGAAAAAGGTCAATATCATTGGCGAGCAGGCGGAACGTATCTTTGTCTCTTTCTCTCACGATCGACTGGCCACCCTTGGCGTGACTCCCCAACAGATTTTTGCCGCACTGAATAACCAGAACGTGCTGACGCCCGCCGGCTCTATTGACACCCAGGGGCCGCAGGTTTTTTTGCGCCTGGACGGTGCCCTCGATACCTTGACGAAGATCCGTGACACACCGGTTGTGGCACAGGGGCGGACCCTGAAGCTTTCGGACGTCGCGACGGTGGAACGCGGTTATGAAGATCCTGCCACCTTTATTATTCGCAACAACGGCGAGCAGGCTCTGCTGTTGGGCATTGTGATGCGGGAGGGATGGAACGGACTGGACCTGGGCAAAGCGCTTAATGCAGAAACGGCCAGTATCAATCAGGCCATGCCACTGGGGATGACACTCACCAAGATCACTGACCAGTCGGCTAATATCCGGTCTGCAGTTGACGAATTTATGGTGAAGTTCTTCGTTGCACTACTGGTGGTGATGGTGGTTTGTTTTGTTAGCATGGGCTGGCGCGTAGGGGTAGTGGTTGCCGCGGCGGTGCCTTTGACGCTGGCAGTGGTGTTTGTGGTGATGGAGGCCTCTGGAAAGAACTTTGATCGCATTACCCTGGGCTCACTGATACTGGCGCTGGGACTGCTGGTTGATGACGCCATTATCGCCATCGAAATGATGGTGGTAAAGATGGAGGAAGGGTACGACCGGCTCAAAGCCTCCGCCTACGCCTGGAGCCATACGGCTGCACCAATGCTGGCGGGGACGCTGGTGACGGCCATTGGTTTTATGCCTAATGGTTTCGCACAGTCTACCGCTGGCGAGTACACCAGTAACATGTTCTGGATTGTCGGTATCGCCCTGATCGCATCCTGGGTGGTTGCGGTGATCTTTACGCCTTATCTGGGGGTGAAGATGTTGCCGAACATCAAACAGGTCAAGGGGGGGCACGCGGCTATCTATAACACCCGCCACTATAACCGCTTTCGTCGGTTGTTGACCCGAGTCATCACCCGCAAGTGGGCAGTGGCCGCTACGGTGATTGCCGCCTTTATCCTGGCAGTTGTCGGCATGGGGCTGGTCAAGAAGCAGTTTTTCCCTACCTCCGATCGTCCTGAAGTACTGGTCGAGGTACAAATGCCCTATGGAACCGCGATTGAGCAGACCAGCGCCGCCACCGCCAAGGTTGAAGCCTGGCTGAAGAAACAGCCTGAGGCCAGGATCGTCACATCGTATATTGGTCAGGGTTCGCCGCGTTTTTATCTGGCCATGGCGCCAGAGCTACCCGATCCTTCGTTCGCAAAGATAGTGATACTCACGGACAGCCAGCAAGCCCGTGAAGCCCTTAAGTTCCGTCTTCGCGAAGCCGCAGCTGAAGGGCTGGCCCCAGAGGCTCGTATCCGGGTCACTCAACTGGTATTTGGTCCGTACTCGCCATTCCCTGTGGCTTATCGAGTCATGGGGCCGTCCCCCGATAAACTGCGCGAAATTGCCAGTCAGGTCGAGACCCTGATGCAGAGCAGCCCGATGATGCGGACCGTTAACACCGACTGGGGGCAACGAGTGCCCACGCTGCACTTCTCTTTGGATCAAAACCGTTTGCAAGCAGTGGGATTAACGTCCAACAGCGTAGCGCAACAACTGCAATTCCTGATCTCTGGCATACCTATCACGTCGGTGCGCGAGGATATTCGTGCTGTGCAGGTTGTCGGCCGGGCGGCGGGGAATATTCGACTCGATCCGGCCAGAATAGCCGGTTTTACCCTGGTGGGCTCTGCCGGCCAACGCATTCCGCTATCGCAAGTGGGCGAAGTGGACGTGCGAATGGAAGATCCTATCCTGCGACGTCGCGACCGCATTCCGACGATGACGGTTCGGGGCGACATAGCCGAAGGGCTGCAACCCCCGGACGTTTCCGCCGTGATGCTGAAAGCGTTACAGCCGGTCATCGATCAACTGCCCGCCGGTTACCGCATAGAACAGGCCGGTTCGGTTGAAGAGTCAGCCAAGGCGACCAAGGCGATGTTACCGTTATTCCCGATCATGATCGCATTGACGCTGTTGATTATCATTTTGCAGGTCCGCTCGATGTCCGCGATGGTCATGGTATTCCTCACGGCCCCATTGGGACTGATCGGTGTAGTGCCCACTTTGCTGCTGTTCCAACAGCCGTTTGGCATCAACGCTCTGGTCGGGCTGATCGCGCTATCGGGTATTTTAATGCGGAATACCCTGATCCTGATCGGGCAAATCGATCACAATCAGCAGGCGGGGATGGATCCGTTCCATGCGGTAGTCGAAGCTACGGTGCAACGTGCCCGGCCAGTGTTGCTTACCGCGTTGGCGGCCATTTTGGCTTTTATCCCGCTGACCCATTCGGTATTCTGGGGCACTCTGGCCTACACCTTGATTGGCGGCACCTTCGGAGGAACCCTGATGACATTGGTGTTCCTGCCGGCGATGTATGCCATCTGGTTTAAAATCCGTCCTGACAAAGGGTAATTAATCTGACTGCGCAGGTTGGAAGCCGCAAAAGGCGGCATCCAACCTGTCAGTTCGCCTGGAGGGGGCCAGAGACAAAATAGTGCTAACAAAATAAATGATGATTGACATCTATTATAGATGACGCGCATCATTCAATGAGTGAAGTATGAATCATTTCCCATCACAGAGAGGCAAGCATGACAGACATCAGTTCGGTATTGATCACCGGTGCCTCCACCGGTATTGGCGCAGTTTATGCAGATCGTTTCGCCCGCTGCGGGCATAACCTTATCCTGGTTGCGCGGGATGTTGCCCGTATGGAAGTGCTGGCCGGTCGCCTGCGCGCAGATTATGGCGTGGCCGTGGACATCCTGCCGGCAGACCTCACGCAGCGAGCGGATGTGCAAGCCGTGGCGCAGCGGCTTCGTGACGATGAGAACATAACGGTGCTGGTGAATAACGCCGGGATGAGCCTGTCCGGTTCGTTTGCGTCTCAGGAGGCGGCGGATATTGACCGACTGATAGCCCTGAATCTGTCAGCGGTTGCCAGTCTGGCCCACGCGGTGGCTCCACGCCTGGCCGCGGCCGGGAAGGGTGCCATTATCAACATCAGTTCAGTGGTCGGGTTGGCGCCGGAATTCGGCCTGACCATTTATGGTGCCACCAAAGCGTTTGTACTTTATCTGTCTCAGGGGATGAGTATCGAGCTCGCGCCGCAGGGCGTGTATGTACAAGCCGTATTGCCTGCCGCAACGCGCACCGAAATCTGGCAGCGTTCGGGGACGGACATTAATACCGTGAGCGGCGTGATGGAAGTCGATGAGCTGGTAGATGCAGCGCTTGTCGGCTTTGACCGCCGCGAGGTGGTGACCATCCCGCCTCTGCATAACGAACAGCAGTGGCTAAACTATAATCAAGCTCGCCAAGCGATGCTGCCGGAGTTTCGGCAGGAACATCCAGCAGCGCGCTACATTAGTTAGTAACTTGCTCCTCCCGTCCCACCTGCGGACGGGATCTTTACCTTTAAAAACAGCGAATAGCACGATGAAAGCTTTACTACTGCAAGACTATGGTAAAACAGGTCGACTGAGCTTTGAAAATATCCCACGACCGGGGATCAGAGACGATGAAGTCCTTGTCAAAGTGTATGCCGTGGGGCTAAACCCGATCGACAACATGATCCCAAAAGGAACATTCAAACCGATACTTCGATTTACTCTGCCAGCGGTCATCGGCAGCGACCTGGCCGGCGTGGTGGAAAATGTCGGAAAAAACGTCACGCGTTTTCGGCCCGGCGATGCAGTGTTTGCCAGCGTGTTTGATATGGACAGAGGAGCACTGTCTGAATATGTGGCGGTCCCAGAGAGTGCGGCAGCCCTGAAGCCAATGAGCCTCAGCTTTACGGAAGCAGCCTCGCTCCCGATGGTAGCGCTTACCTCATGGCAAGCTTTTGAGCATGCCAAGCTGAAGCCGGGTCAGAAAGTCTTTATCCCTGCAGGTTCTGGCGGGATTGGTACCTTCGCCATCCAACTGGCAAAATATTTGGGGGCCAGCGTCACCACCACCACGAGCGCGGCGAATACCGGGCTTGTGACATCTCTGGGAGCCGATCACGTCATCGATTATCGACGTCAGAACGTTGAACAGACCCCGGCTGACTACGATCTGGTTCTGGGCACAGTTCGTGGCGACAGCCTTGAAAAGTCCCTTGAGATCCTTAAACTTCATGGCGAGATCGTGTCGCTCATCGGACCTCCGGACCTTGCATTCGCCCGTAAAAGAGGGATGAATATTATGATGAAGGCTGTTTTTTGGCTGCTCAGCAGAAAAATAATCTCTCGTGCGGCCGATCGGCAGGTTAATTATTCGTTTTTTTTCGTTCGTCCTGATGGGAGCCAGCTGACGCAAATAGCGACACTAATTGATGCCGGGAAACTGAAACCGGTGATCGACAGGACATTTCCGTTTGATGACAGCCTAAGCGCACTGGCTTATCTGGCAGACGGACACGCGAAAGGGAAAGTTGTGGTACAAATTGTGGAGCCCTGATTTAGTGACATTGTCACTAATTTTTTGAGTATTAGGACTTCAACGTGAAAGAACAATCCCCAGGTTAACTCATCGATGGAGTCAGTTCAGATGATGACGAATATATTCAAACACTTTCCTGAAGCCGCACTTCAGGCAGAAGCTGAAACCTTCGAAACATTGCTATCACAGCCTAATGTGAAAATTGAACGTATCATTTCTACCGGACAATCGAGCCCGCCGGATTTCTGGTATTGCCAGCCGCAAAGTGAGTGGATCATGGTATTGCAGGGTTCTGCGGGGTTAAGGTTTGATAATGAGTCTGATATCCGGGTGTTAAACAGCGGTGACTTTGTGAATATTCCCGCACAATGCCGCCATAGAGTTGAATGGACCGATCCCAACGGGCCGACTGTGTGGTTGGCTGTTCATTACGGGGGTATTTAATGGTGCGTTTTGACGAAATCTGCAGGGTGAGTACTGCCAATTGTTTTCAGATTTCACGTAGCGCGATCAAAAAAAGGAGGGCGTTTTGACCCATTCGACAGAGTTGTTGGCGGTGATCCAATCGCGGGAAGTTAAACTGCATCAGCCGGCAACGCGCGGTGACTTAGCAGCAGTCAGTGAATTGCTGCATGAAGAGTTTGAAGAAATTGGGCGTTCTGGCCAACGCTATGACAAACCGCAAACTCTGGCAGCTTTGCAGATGGAAAGTGACCCGACAGAAATTTTTGCTGACGGGTTTAAGTTAGCTGCAATTGCCGAAGGTATAGTGTTGCTGACATACCGAAGTTATCAGCGTAGTGCCGATGGCGGTGTTGCTCGTTGTACATTGCGATCGTCGATCTGGTTGTTAACCTCAGAAGAGAATGGCGGTCGATGGCAGATGCGTTTTCATCAGGGCACGCCGACTGATGATTGAAGCCAGCGATGTTGAGCAAACGCTGATAGGTCTTGGTGACGAGACCGGTAATGATTGAAGGTGAGGTGAGTTATAGCCAGGATGGCCAGCCCGGTGCGTAACCATCAATGCAATTTAACATAATATACATTATGCGCACCTAGGTAGGTTTACGTAGAATCTGAGGTTCTGGCCTTTGTCATGGGACGTTATACATATGCGTTATATCAAGCTTTTTGCCAGCCACACCGTACGTCCCCGGCATTCAGGATCTTCAACGACCATCTTCACAACGGTAAAACCATTTTCATACAACAGCTGTTTATATTCTTCCTGCGCCAGACTTGAATGATACAACGCCTCACCTTGGAACTCCCCAATGGCTTCACCATCACTTGTCCCGCTGGTAAACATCAATGCGGCTTTGCTCCTGGCATGCTCTCGAAAAGTTTTGAACATGCGACGTTGGTCATCACGTGTCAGGTGAAAAAAACTGTCCCATGCAAGTAAACCATTGTACGTTTCATGCAGCGCTAATTTGCGCATATCCATTACGCGCCACTGTTGATGTATGAATTTTTTCTGGCATGCATTAATCATCTGTTTTGAGCTATCAATCCCCATAACATCAAATCCACGTTGAATGAAATACGCAGCGATGGGTATTCCATTACCACATCCGATATCCAACAGCCTCCCATTATCCGGCACCAAACCCAGGAATCGGTCCAACCAAACCTGTTCAAAAAGATCCGTGGGTCGCAACCTTTCCCAGGCTTCAGCGTGCTGTTCATATAAACTGATAATCTTCTCAGCTGATGAATGCGTCATTTTCTCCTCACTGTTTGTCATTATTCATTGGTTTAGGGAGTTTGAAATCAATTCATCCCCCCTTTTTTGATCGCGCTACGCGAAATCTATAGAGAGGTTTGGCTGTCATGGGCCTTGCAGAACACACCAAAACACGCCTTAATTGTGACAATGTCACCTCTAATTATCCCGATATCGCTCTATCCAAGAAACTTATTGTACTCAAATAACATATGAAAGCAGAAAGGTCATGCCCAGCGCCAGTACCGAGGCGATAAAGGTGGCCGTAGTGTAATACTTGAAGGTTTCATTCAGCGTCGCCCCGCAATACTGCTTCACCAACCAGAACAGTGAATCCGTCACAATGGTGCAGCCGATGGCGCCAGAACCGATGGCAATGGTCACGATCTCCGGGCTCACATTAGGATAAAGCGACAGCATCGGCGCGACTATTGCCGTGGCCCCCATCATGGCTACGGTGGCGGAACCCACGGCAGCATGCAGGATCAGGGCAACCAGCCAGGCCAACAGGATCGGGTGCATATGCAGGTTGGACAGCATCAGTGCCAGGGTATCGGCCAGACCGCTGGTTTTCAGAATACTGTTGAATGCCCCGCCGGCACCGATAATCAGCAAGATATTGGCGATGGAGGAAAAACCGGACTCTGTGTGGCTTAGCAGAGCGCTCATCCCCATATGTCGGCGCAGCCCCAGCACGTAATAAGCCACAAACACGGCGATAAACATGGCGATGATCGGGTTACCGATAAACTCCATAACGGTAAACAAGCGCCCTTCTTTATCCAGGTTCAGCTCTGCCAGCGTTTTGGCCAGCATCAGCACGATGGGTAGCAAAACGGTAAACAACGTTGCCCCCAGTGATGGCAGTGAACGTTCTTCCCGCACGGCCAGATTAGAAAACTCGGGCGGGACCGCCTTAAACGGCAAACGCTTGCCGACGAATTTCAGGAACAGTGGCCCCCCGACCAGTGATGCCGTCAGCCCGACAAGGAGACCATAAACAATCACCGTGCCCACGTCTGCACCCAGCTTGTTGGTAACAAACAACGCTGCAGGATGAGGAGGAACCACGCAGTGCACTGCCATCAATGCAGTACACAGAGGAATGGCCAGCTTGAGCAAGGAGGTCCCGGTTTTTCTGGCAATGGAAAAAGCCAATGGGATCAATAGCACCACGCCCACTTCAACAAACAGCGTGATGCCGCAAACCAAACCGACCAGCACCATAATCACGTCAACGGACAGCCAGCGGCAACGCTGGAGCGCAATACCAATACGCTCTGCCGCGCCGGAGACCTCCATCATCTTACCCAGAATGGTACCCAGCCCGATGACGGCGGCTAAAAATCCTAGCGTACTGCCAATGCCGTTTTCTATGGCATTAACCATATCAATCGGGCCCATGCCCATCATGCCGCCGACAAAGAAACTCGCCAACAGTAACGACAAAAATGGATGAAACTTAAACTTCACGATGGTCAAAATGATGATCGCGATACTGGCGATCAGCGTGCCGGCAACCCAAATCTGCGAATCCATAGCCATACTCCCCGCAATTAACTTACCTTCATTGGACAGGAAAACGACGATCGGTGACAAACGATAAAAATCCGCCCTCACATGAGTGAAACAGAATCAAACGAGTGACTTACGCCAAGAAATGGTGCAATTTAGCGACATGGGTCAACTTTGCTCACCAAATTGGTGCGAAGAACGCCGGTTTTTTTAAATCGCAGGGGGAGTTTATGGCAGTGAATCATCTATTGGCGGGTCCACACCGGTCGCTGAATGGCTGGCAGTTATCGCGGTTGTTTACCTTTGAAGTTGCTGCACGGCATGAGTCTTTCGCCATGGCCGCCGATGAGCTGTCTGTCAGCCCCAGCGCCGTCAGCCATAACATTAATCAGCTTGAGGCCAATCTGGGGATCCAACTGTTTGTCCGCTCTCATCGCAAGGTGGAGCTCACGACCGAAGGCAAACGGGTTTTCTGGGCGTTAAAATCTTCACTCGGCACCCTGAACCAGGAAATTCTGGATATCAAGAATCAGGCGCTATCCGGCTCGTTAACCATTTACTCACGCCCTTCCATTGCTCAGTGTTGGATTGTCCCGGCGCTGGCGGATTTCTCCCGCCGTTATCCTGCCATTAATCTGACCATTCTGACTGGCAATGAAAATGTGAACTTCCAGCGGGCGGGTATCGATCTGGCGGTCTACTTTGACGCCACGCCGTCGTCGCAACTTCATTATCAATACCTGATGGACGAATCGATTATTCCGGTCTGTAGTCCGGAATACGCCAGGCAATTTGAGCTGGTCAACTTTCCCGGCAACCTCTCCCACTGCACTCTGCTCCACGATCGACAAGCCTGGAGTTATGACTCAGGGACAGACGAATGGCACAGTTGGGCACAGCATTTCGGCGTGAATCTGGATACCTCGCCGGGAATTGGCTTTGATCGTTCCGATCTGGCCGTCACGGCAGCCATCAATCATGTCGGCGTGGCCATGGGCCGCAAACGGCTGATCCGCAAGCAGCTTGATTCCGGCGAACTGGTAGCTCCCTTCCCGCAGATGGAGCTGAAATGCGACCAGCACTATTATGTGTCGACGCTTTCCGATCGCCAGTGGCCGAAGATTGACGCCTTCATCGTTTGGTTAAAAGCCCTGGGAGAACAACCAGCGTAAGCACCGATTCTACATGGATTAGGATCCCATACGTTGCCCCCGCCGCCACCGTCCCGGTGTCTGTCCCATGATTTTGTGAAATGCTTTACCGAAGGCCGCTTCGGATTGATACCCGACGGCCTCGCCAATATCTGCCTGACCCAGAGCGGTGTTAGACAGTAGTTCACACGCGCGCATTATCCTGATTTGGGTAAGAAATCCCCCCACCGTCATGCCAGATCTATCCTGAAACTGCCGGGCATAGGTGGCACGCGACATAGCAACCATTTTACCGAGCGATGAAATCGTCCATGGCTGCGCTGGAGATTCCAGGATGGCCTGAATCGAAGGGCCTAACCTTCTGTCCGCGGCTAACGCCAGTAAGTTAGGCGATATATTTGTGCCTTGGCTATAAGTGCGCAACGCAAAAATGAGAAGAACCTGCCCAAGTGTATTCACAATGGAGTGAGCACCAGGCTGAGCATCATCGGTTTCTGTGCGTAATAGAGAGATCAGGGCTTCCAACTGATCCACCCCGGAAGAATCTCGCAAACAGACATGCAGTACTTGGGGTAATGACTGCATCAGCAGTGTCCCTGCACCACGAGTAAAAACAAATCGTCCACAAAGCAAATCCACATCAGCCAGGTTGGCTGCATCCTGGTTGCATTTGATCGGCAGAGACTTGCCTGCTTGTATGCGTATATCGCGGGTTATCTTCCGAACTGAATGGGTATCCTTGGTCACGTTTAGTAATTCGTGGGCGGAGCCATGGGGCAATAAAACAAAATCCCCTGCATTCATCTTCAGTGTCAGGTCTTTGCTCAGGCGCAATTGGCACTCACCGGAAAGCAGGAAATGGAAAGCCGCTTCCCCCGGACACATGATCTCATGAGGGATAGAAAATGCCCCGTCCAGCAAGCAGCGTACATCTAAACTGACCTGCGTTTGGCTAAGTGAAAGTAGTTGACTTAAAGTATCCATGAGACGAATGAGCTAAAAATAGAGACTCCACATCATGCATCAAATCACGAGCAAAGACTATTATCTAGACAAGTTTTTATGCGATCTGGCTTTGCGCAATGATCGCCCTATCAAAGAAAGGAGAGACCATGTTGGATTGGAATGAATACCGCAAGCAGTTGATGAGCCGCGTCGGCGAATTGGGCAAGCTGGCCCCTGATACCGTTTCTGGCTATCAGGCGTTGTCGCTAGCGGGGAAAAAAACCTCTCATCTGGATGCCAAAACTCGTGAGTTGATCGCACTGGCTGTCGCTGTTACGACACATTGCGATGGCTGTATCGCGGTACATACCGCAGAAGCTGTGAAACACGGCGCGACCAGAGAAGAGATAGCGGAAGCACTGGGCGTAGCGGTGGCTTTGAATGCGGGGGCCGCGATGGTGTACTCAGCTCGTGTGATGGATGCTTTGGCTGCAACGCAGCCAAACTAAAGTGAGGCTTGAATATGATCTCCGTTTCTTCTGCCCGGCTGTCCTGGTTACCCGTAGCTTTGTTTGGTTCCGTCATGGGATTGGCCGGTTTAGGGCAGGCCTGGCGAATGGCTCATACACAGTGGGGGACACCCTTGTGGATTGCGCAAATAATTAGTGGTGTTGCGGTGATCGTATTTGTGCTGCTGGTTGTGGCATATGCCATTAAAGCGGCGACGGGATTTGAACACGTCAAAGCCGAGTTTACTCACCCTATCGCGGGTGCGCTATTTGGGACGCCGCTCATTAGCGCATTGCTGTTGCCCGCTATACTGGCCGAAATCAGTATGCCCCTGGCTCGCACGCTATGGATATTGGGGGCAATAGGCATGACGGTATTTGCGTGGTTAATGGCCGGTCGCTGGATTGGCATTCGCCAACAAAGGGTTCATGCCGTACCGGCCTGGATCGTGCCATTGGTGGGAATGCTGGATATCCCCCTGGCAGTCCCCGCATTGCATTTTACCGAACCGCCACATGCCTTGATGGTGTTAGGGGTGTCGGTTGGGTTATTTTTTGCAATCCCCCTGTTTACGATCATTCTTTCGCGATTGATGTTTGAAGAGCCGATGCCTGCGGCCATGAGCCCGTCACTGTTGATTATGCTGGCCCCTTTTGCCGTAGGGTTTTCTGCCTACGTGATAACAGTAGGACACGTAGATTTGTTCGCAGAAGGATTGTTTGCTCTGACACTGCTGCTGCTGACAGTCCTGCTTTCACGCCTGCGTGACCTCAGACACTGCTGCCCGTTTAGGGTCTCCTGGTGGGCCGTCAGTTTTCCGCTATCCGCCGCCGCAGGTGCCGGTCTACGTTATGCCGCCTTTGCTCAGGCAATTTGGGCCGATGCCATCGCCGTTGCGTTACTGGCTCTGGCAACCACGGTGATAGCTGCGTTATTCATCCGCACTATTACAGGGATTGTGCGTGGTGAGATGCAAAAGCTGGCAGGTTGAGGTTTTTCTGGGCACTTCGGCGAACGGATTTACCCAATGTTTTTAGCCTGTCCATGATATTTACGCTGGAATATTCAGCAGTCGGGATATAACACTACCTTTACTGCCAGTATTATTTCACAGCGAGGCCAAGATATATCCTAAAGGTTAAATGGGTTGAGAATGTGAGACAAACGGCAATTCACTTTAGCAATAGGCTAACCCTGAATAAAATGTTTTAACATTTGCCGTATAAAACAGTACAATTCCGCCCGTTAATTTCGCACTATTTTAGGATATATGTGTCGTTAATTCGGACTGCTACATCGCGAAGCCGTCTCCCTGCCTGTCTGGGGATTTTTGCGATCCTGATGTTGTTCATTGCCCCGGTGATCTCACGGTCGCTGGAGCATGCACGCGTCGGGCAGTCTGAACCTGCCGGCATGGCAGACTGCGGTATGGATATGTCGATGCATAGCCATCACCAGCCGCCGCCAGAGCCAACCGGCAAGGCCAGCATGCCGGACATGTCAATGGCCATGCAGACCGGCAGCCACAATATGGCGATGATGATGGATGACAGCGCCTGCGGGTACTGCGTCTTGCTGATCCATGTCCCGCTGCTGGATCTGGCCTACTCGCCATTATTCTGGTCAGGTTCATTGCTGTCCCGCGCCCCACCAGCACATTATATCTTCCCGTTATTCGCCCATGTGATCCACTCTGAGTCACAGCCCCGCGCTCCACCAGCATCACTTCCTCTGATTTAAAAATTAATAGACTGCAGCCAAATTATTCCTGTTGAGATGATTCAACCAGGAGGTTGACGCACGCCTGTCATATTTACGGCTGCAGAACATTATTCATCGCAACCCGATTGGCGTTATTGATTCGTCATGACGGAACCCAACCCCTATTTACGGCGGCATGATGCTCCGGGTGTTACTGCGCCTAAATAATAGCCGGTTGCGATGTGAACATATTTTTAGCGTCAAAATTTACATTAAGGAACGATGATGTTTGGTACAACCAAGAATTATAAAAAACGCCCTCTGCCACTGCATATTACTGCGGCGATGCCACTGTTTGTCCTGGCCACCTTCAGCGCTCATGCCACTGAACCGCACCAGCATGAGGTTGCAGTCAAAGCCAATGATGGCGACGTGATCACCGTAACGGCGCCACTCTATTCACCAATGACCATTGTAACATCACCGAAAACGCCGCGTCAGCCGGTGCCGGCCAGTGACGGTTCGGATTACCTGAAAACCATTCCAGGCTTCTCGCAGATCCGTAACGGTGGCACCAATGGCGATCCGGTGTTTCGCGGCATGTTTGGCTCACGACTGAAGATCCTGACCGACGGCGGCGAAATGCTAGGTGCCTGTCCTGCAAGAATGGACGCCCCTACCTCGTACATTTCACCAGAAAGCTACGATCTGTTGACCATCACCAAAGGCCCGCAAACGGTGCTCTGGGGGGCCGGTTCTTCGGCAGGCACGGTGCGCTTTGAACGTGAACGCCCTCGCTTTGAACAGCCCGGTATCAAGGGAAATGCCAGTCTGCTGGCCGGTTCTAACGGGCGCTGGGATGAAAACATCGATGCCAGCCTGGGTGGCGAACAAGGCTATCTGCGTCTGATGGGCAATAAATCGCGTTCCAATGATTATCAGGACGGCGATAGCCAACGCGTCCCTTCGCGCTGGGATAAATGGAATGGCGATTTGGCGCTCGGCTGGACGCCAGACAGTGACACCCTGTTGGAGGTGACCATGGGCCGGGGTAATGGCGAAGCGCGCTATGCCGGACGCAGCATGGATGGCTCACAATTCAAACGTGAAAGCCTGGGTATGCGAGTAGAGAAATCCAACATCGGCGAGGTATTGGATAAGCTAGAAGCTCAGGTTTATTACAACTACGCCAACCATATTATGGATAACGTTACCCTTCGTTCCCCCGGTCAGGGCGGCATGGCGATGGGACATATGGGCATGGGACACATGAATATGGGGATGACGATGCAGTTGGATCGCCGCACCGTCGGCGGGCGCGTGATGGGCACCTTCCTATGGGACGATTTGAAGTTGGAAAGCGGTATGGATACCCAGACCAACACCCACCGTAATAAACAGGGGGATGCCTGGCAAAAAGATGCACAATTCCATAACTACGGCGCTTTTGGCGAGTTGACCTGGACCGCAACCGAACAAAGCAAAGTCATCAGTGGTGCACGCCTTGATCGTAGCCTGGTAGATAACTATAAATCCGCTAATGACAGCGAACGTTCCGACACCTTGCCGAGCGGGTTTACCCGTATAGAGCATACGCTTGCCGGCATGCCGTTAATGGTTTACGCCGGTATAGGCTATACCGAACGTTTCCCTGACTACTGGGAGTTGTTCTCCCCGACACTTGGGCCGGACGGCAGTAAGAGCCCGTTTGATAGTGTGAAGAGTGAAAAGACCACGCAGATCGATATCGGTGCTCAGTACACGGATAAACGTTTTAACAGTTGGGTTTCAGCGTATCTGGGTCATGTGAATGACTTTATCCTGTTCAAGTACGATCCCAACCACGCCCGCATCAGCCAGGCCGATAACGTCAACGCGACAATTATGGGCGGTGAGATGGGCATGGGTTATCAGCTGACCGAGCACTGGAAAACTGATGCCAGCCTGGCCTATGCCTGGGGTAAAAACACCACGGACCATCAACCACTGCCGCAAATTCCACCGCTGGAAGCGCGTTTGGGTTTAACTTACGAACGTGGGGACTGGAGCAGTACCGGCCTTTGGCGTTTGGTCAGCAGCCAGCACCGCGTGGCGATCAATCAGGGCAACGTGGTGGGTAAAGACTTTGCCGACAGCCCGGGCTTTGGCGTGCTTTCCGCCAATGTGGCGTACAAGGTGAGTCCGCAGGTCAAACTCAGTACCGGTCTGGACAACATTTTCAATAAAACCTACAGCGAGCACCTAAACCTGGCGGGTAACAGCACCTTTGGCTATTCCTCGAATACTTCGGTGAACGAACCGGGGCGCACTCTCTGGGCCAAGGTTAACGTCACCTTCTAACTAAAGGGGCCGGGTGGTGGAATATATCGCCCGGCAAAGTCCTTTCTGAGCCTGTCCTCACTCCCTAAGTATTATTGCTTCCGCCCGTCAAACTCGTTAAGATCGCTTAAAATAAATTTGAAAATATAAACAAAATGATTAAATCTGATTTGAATCCGGGTTCCCGTTACCTGAATTTGCCCGCAGGCTATTTTGGCATGGTATTGGGCATCATTGGCGCAGGTTTTGGCTGGCGTTATGCGGCCACCATCCTGCCTGTCCCCGCTGTCATCGGTGAGGCGTTAGTGGTCATCGCGATCACCCTGTGGTTTCTGCTAGCCTGCGCTTTTTTATACCGCCTGCTGCGCTTCCCCCAGAGTGTAAAAGCCGAAATCACCCACCCGCTGATGAGTAGCTATGTCAGTTTGTTCCCGGCAACCACCCTACTGGTCGCCATTGGCGTGGTGCCCTGGTGGCGTTCACTGGCCGTGGCACTGTTCGTGGTGGGCGCTCTGGCACAACTGAGCTATGCCGCCTGGCAAAGTGCCGGCCTGTGGCGTGGAACGCACCCTGGTGAGGCCACCACGCCCGGGCTCTACTTGCCAACGGTCGCCAACAACTTTATCAGTTGCATGGCCTGCGGCGCATTGGGGTATCAGGATCTGGGCCTGCTGTTTTTGGGCGCCGGTGTTCTTTCCTGGCTGAGCCTGGAACCGGCCATTTTACATCGCCTGCGCAGTCAGGGCGAAATGCCGGAACCGGTACGGATCTCTCTCGGTATCCAACTGGCCCCCGCACTGGTGGCTTGCAGTGCCTGGCTGGCCGTGAATGGCGGTGAGGCCGATGTGCTGGCCAAAATGCTTTTCGGCTATGGTCTGCTGCAGTTGTTATTTATGATCCGCCTGCTTCCCTGGTATCTGAAGGGGCCTTTTAATGCCTCATTCTGGAGCTTTTCGTTCGGCCTTTCTGCTCTGGCTACCACCGCTCTGCATCTGGGGCATGCGAGCCATGAAGGGATACTGTCTGCGCTCGCATTACCGCTTTTTGTCTTCAGTAATATCCTGATTGGCTTGTTGTTGGTTCGTACGCTGATTCTGTTGTTCCAGGGCGGTTTGTTGAAATACACCCAGCAGCCCTGACTCCCTCAGCTTACCGCGGCGACGATATGCTCGCGCAACCATTGATGTGCCGGATCGCGGTGAGAACGCTCATGCCACAGCATGGTCATTTCGAACCCCGGCACCTCGACCGGCGGTTCGACTACCTGCAGCGAGCTATTGTTGCGTACCAGCCGTGAAGGCAGCATCGCCACCAGATCTGAATTTGCCAGCACCGACATCACAAACAGAAAATGCGGAACGGAAAGCACCACACGCCGGGTTAAGCCGGCTTCCGCCAGCACTTTGTCGGTAATACCGAAAAATCCCCCGCCGTCCGGTGAAACCATTACATGTTCCAGCTCGCAAAACTGGGCCAGCGACGGCGGTGTTTGCAATTCTGGGTGCCCTGCACGCCCGACCAGTACATAGCGTTCGCTAAATAGAATGCGTTGTCGCAAATTGGGCGGTGAACCTTCTCGAGTATGAAAGGCCAGATCGATTTCTCCCTGTTCCGCCTGCCTGGCAATGCGTGAAGGCACGGTTTCGATCACCGCCAGTCGACTGTGCGGCGCGGCTGCCCGTAACCCGAGCAACGCCGGTTGAACAATGGTCGACTCACCGTAGTCGAAAGCCGCCACGCGCCAGGTATTGTCCGCCACCCTTGGGTCAAAGGGTTCCGACGGTGATACCGCACGTTCCAGAGCCTCAAGCGCCAGGCGTAATGGCTCACGCAGCTCGTCACCCCGGGTGGTCGGCCGCATGCCGCGTGGCCCCGGCATCAACAAGGGGTCGTTAAAAATATCTCTGAGTTTGGCAAGATGCACACTGACCGAAGGCTGCGAAAGGTGTAATCGCTGCGCCGTCCGGGTCACATTATGCTCGGCCAGCAAGGTGTCCAGCGTCACCAGCAGGTTGAGATCCAGGCGTCTGATATTATTCATGGTAATACCTGTAATATTAGAAATTCATTTCCAGTATACCTGACATCCGCCTACCCTGACCTTCATCAACCCATGGAGGTCACACTATGAATGTTTTACTGGTCTATGCTCACCCTGAACCGCAGTCATTGAATGGCTCACTGAAGGATTTTTCTGTCCAACGGCTTGAAGCTGCCGGCCACGAGGTACAGGTATCCGATCTGTATGCCATGCAGTGGAAAGCCACGCTTGATGCCGCCGACAGTACAGCGCAACCCGGGGATCGTTTTGATCCCTCGCGTGATTCCCAACATGCATTTGCCCATGGCTTACAGAGCAAAGACATTGAGCTGGAGCAGGAGAAATTACTGTGGGCCGATACGGTTATCCTGCAGTTTCCCCTGTGGTGGTTTTCTATGCCGGCAATCCTTAAAGGCTGGGTAGAACGCGTCTATGCCTACGGATTCGCCTATGGCGTGGGGGAGCACTCTGACTCACGCTGGGGTGACCGCTATGGCGAAGGTACCCTGGCCGGCAAACGCGCGATGCTGATTGTCACCACCGGCGGTTGGGAATCGCATTATGCCGAACGCGGCATCAATGGCCCGATCGATGACATTCTGTTCCCTATCCAGCATGGCATCCTGCATTACCCCGGTTTCGAGGTGTTGCCACCCTTTGTCATTTATCGCACCGGTCGGATTGATGAAACCCGGTTTGCCGAGATCGGCAGCGCTCTGGGCCAACGACTCGATGACCTGACGGACACCGCACCGATCCCCTTCCGTCGACAGAATGCGGGAGAATATGAGATCCCGGCATTAACCCTGAAACCGGCTATTGCCCCTGGGCAGTCTGGTTTTAGTGCACATATCGAATAATGTTCAGGCCCGGTAAACCGGGCCATCAGCCAAATCATTTTTCCAGCGGATAAATGGTGCCGGTGTTCATGATGCCGTTAGGATCGTAAACCTCTTTCAACGCCTTCAGGATGTAATAGGCACTGCCGTGCTCGTCTTTGGTCCAGTGGGTACGGTGCTTGCCGATACCGTGGTGATGCACCATTGAACCGCCCTGTTTAAGGGTTTCCTCGACGATAATCTTGTTCAAAGGATTGTGGTACTTGTCGATCTCCTCTTCCGGCTTACAACCCACTACGTTGTAATCGTAAACGAAGTACATATTGGTGCCATTGATATAGCTGTGGGACGAGTGCCCACCCAGCATGGTGATGTCAGCAATAGGGGGGAATTCGGCCCGTATCCGACGGATCACGTTTTCATAGATGGTATGGATACTCGCCCAGTCGCTGGAAACCTCGGTGGTGAAGCCCATATTGTTGGTTTTCATGATCTGCACGCGTTCGGCCTCTACCTTCTCCGGCCCCCAGTTCAGGTTATTGAACCAGGCTTCAATCAGTTTACTGTCCACCTTATGGCATTCGGCATGGCGTTGTACGATCGCCTCAATGCCCGCGCCGGTCGCCTGTGCTATCCCTTTTGCCCCTTCAGCCATAAAAATCAGCACACATTTCCCTTTGGCAAAATGGGTAAAATGCTGGGTGCCGTCCTCGGCATCGTAGAGCCGGGCGATCGACGGGCGATAACCCTCAACCATCACTTCTCGCAGGATGTCGAAACCGGTTTGCATGTTATCGAGGGTATAGCCGTAAAACAGGTTGTTCTCCGGCGTGTATTTGAAGATTTTCACCGTCACTTCGGTTATGAAGCACAGCGCCCCTTCGTTGCCGATAATCACGTGACGAATATCCGGCCCGGCCGCCCGGCGCGGCACGTTTTTGATCCGGGTAATGGTACCGTTAGGGAAGACCGCCTCCAGTCCAACCACCATGTCCTCTATTGCCCCGTATAACGTAGACAGCTGGCCAATGCTGCGTGTCGCGACCAGCCCGCCCATTTGCGCCAGCGGTTTGGACTGCGGTGAATGCCCGGTGGTGTAACCCTGAGCCCGCAACTGATTCTCCAGCACTTCCAGCGGGACGCCGCACTGGGCCGTGGCTTGCATGTTGCGAATATCAATCTTGACCACCTGGTTCAGCCCTGAACCATCCAGCACCACCGAGTTTTTCACCACCGTCTCCAGCCCACCCTCAGTGGCTGACGCGCCAGTCCGTGGTACGCAGTTGATGTGATTTTCATTCATAAACTTCAATACGTCTGACACCTGCTGGGTATTCTCCAGTTTGACTACCGCGGCGGGTAACGGCTGGGTGAAGACACCGTGGATATCAGCATATTTGCGGAAGCGGTCTACGCTATTTTTTTTCAGCACTTCTTCATCGGTAATCACCCGTGCCGGGCCAACGATTTCTTTTAAATGAGCGACAATAGCTTCACGAGTCAGAGACATGATTATTCCTTCCTGATAATAAGAATATAAATTTTGTTGCTTGAGATGAAATGGGAAGTCCCGCTTATTTAACGAACCAGATAACCACCGTCTACCACCAGCAAATGGCCGTTAACATAATTAGACGCCCTGCTGGCTAAAAATACCATGGCCCCCATTAAATCCTGAGTATCACCCCATCGATTGGCGGGAATATGCTCCAGTACCCGGCGATTGGTTTCCGGATTACTACGGGTCTCAGCGGTGATATCTGTAGCATAATAACCAGGAGCAATACCGTTGACCTGTATATTATATTGGCCCAGCTCGTCACAATAGGCTTTGGTAAATCCGGCCAGGGCGTGTTTGGTGGCGGCATAAGCCGGTGACCACTGCCCGCCAAGATAAGAGAACAGCGAACAAATATTGATGATCTTGCCCTGCTGGTTGGGGATCATTACTTTTGCGACTTCATAGCTCATTTCAAAGGCGGCAGTCAGATTGATGTCGATCATCGGATCCCAGTCACCACGACCAAAATCCAGCACCTTGTTCAATTTACAGATGCCTGCATTGTTGACCAGAATATCTACACCACCGAACTTTGCCAGACATTGGGCAATAACCCTTGCGGGAGCGCCTTTCTCGGTAATATCGACCTGCATGAACTCAACCTGAACGCCCTGTTGCTCAATGATTTCGCGGGTTTGTCCCTGATCCATCACAAAGCTGGGAATAAACAGATTGGCGCCTGCCTTGGCCAGTGCTACGGCAAATGCCTGCCCCAGGCCGCTGTTGCCGCCGGTGACAATTGCCGTTTTTCCCTTCAGTGAAAAGAAATCCAGTGAGAACGCATTTAATTTATCCAGTGACATGTACTAACTCCTTAGCCTGAAAAAAATGCAAAAAAAAATGAGAAAAGTAAGCTCCTCTGCGTGTAGCAAAGAAGTTACTTTTCTCATCGGCTCTAGTAACTGAGGAGCAAGCTAACATGGCCCACCAGGACTATTCAGTGACTTACATCACAAAATCATTTCATCCCTAAAATACAGTGTCTAACATCATTCCAAACAATTAATTTATTAAAAAACCGGGTAACCCAACTTTAATCTTTTGTGATGGCGGTCGCTTTTATTATTAGTATCACCGTGCTATTTGTTAGTGCAGTTACTGAATGAGCCGAAGAGAAAAGTAACTTCCCGCAATGCGGGGAGCCTGCTTTTCTCTTTTTTTATTTAATTTTTAACAGGGTGCCGCATGAAAAAAACCAATACCCACCGCTGGTTAACGCTGGCGATAATAAGTATCAGTGGCGGCGTGAGCTTTGATCTGGCCTATCTGCGTTATATTTATCAAATTCCCATGGCGAAATTTATGGGCTTTTCCAATACCGAAATAGGGTTAATCATGAGTACCTTCGGTATTGCCGCCATTATTCTTTATGCCCCTAGCGGTATTATCGCCGACAAGTTCGACCATCGTAAAACCATGACTTTCGCCATGATCGCTACCGGGTTACTGGGTGGGTTGATGGCGTTATACCCTCCCTTCTGGATGATGATCCTGATCCAGGTGGCATTCGCCATTACCACCATTCTGTTGCTGTGGTCCGTTTCCATCAAGGCAGCATCGCTGCTTGGCGACCACCAGGAACAGGGGAAAATCATGGGTTGGATGGAAGGTTTACGCGGTGTCGGCGTCATGACATTGGCGGTCTTCACCATGTGGGTATTCTCCATGTTCAGCCCCGAAGATCCTGACAGCCTGAAAGCAGTGATCCTGATTTACAGCGGCGTGTATATTCTGCTCGGCATTCTGTGTTGGTGTTTTGTCAGCGAAGGCGTCCCGCAGGCGGCAAACAGCGCTGAACCTGTACGCCAGTTTAGCCTCGGCGATATCCTTAAGGTGCTGAAAGTCAGTACCACCTGGTATTGCAGCATGATCATTTTCGGCGTTTACACCATCTACGCCATCCTGAGTTATTCAACCAACTATCTGACCGAAATGTACGGTATGACCTTGGTCGCCGCCAGCTATATGGGCATTGTCATTAACAAGATATTTCGTGCGGTATGCGGTCCGCTTGGGGGGTTGATCACCAGCCACAGCCGGCTGAAATCACCTACCCGGGTGATCCAGTTGCTGGCATTGGTCAGCCTGATCACCCTGGGTGCATTGCTGCTCACCAATCAACAGCCGGTTTCGGTCGCTGTAGGCATCGGGTTGATTCTACTGCTGGCCTTTGCCTGTTATGCCTCGCGTGGGTTGTATTTCGCCTGCATTGGCGAGGCCCGTACGCCCAAATTCATTATGGGTACCACCGTCGGTATCTGTTCGGTGATCGGCTTCCTGCCAGATGTCTTTGTCTATCCGTTAGTCGGGCATTGGCAAGATACCCTGCCCGCCGCCGAGGCTTACCGCAATATGTGGCTGATGGGCCTGGCTGCTACCGGTTTGGTGGTAGTGTTTACTTATCTGTTGTTCAACAAAATCAAAACTGCCGACGCGAAAACCATAACCACAAAACCGGCGATCGGATAATGCCTTTTCCTTAAGGAGTCATAACATGAAGAAGAAGTATCTGATGGGTGTGGACGTGGGCACCCAGAGCGCCAAAGTGGTTATTTTTGATTTGGACGGCAAGGTGATTTGCGAAGGCAAGCAGCCACTGCGCAAGCTGGATATACCGGCACCGCTGCTGGCGGAGCACCCGGATGACGATCTGTGGGATGTCTTAAAAGTGGCCTTCCGTCGGGTCATGCAGCGCTTTGCCGATCATGGCGGCCAGCCGGAGGATATTATTTCGATGGGGATCTGCATCATCCGTTGTTGCCGTGCGCTGTTAAAAGAAAATGGAGAGTTGGCCTACCCAGTGATCAACTGGATGGATAAGCGCTTGAATAAACCCTATGAGTATATTGATGCCTATCGGGGCGTGCGCTATATCACTACCACCTCCGGCTATATCACCCACAGGCTAACCGGCGAGTTCAAAGATACCTGTGCCAACTACATTGGTTGGTGGCCGATGGACAATGACCGACTCGACTGGAGCACCGACTCGGCCGTCTGGCAAAGTTGTAACCTGACACGCGACCAGGTGTTTGAGGTTGTCAAACCGGGTGAAATTCTCGGTCGGCTCAGCGAACGCGCAGCCCAACAAATCGGTTTACCTGCCGGTATCCCGGTGGTGGCCACTGCACACGATAAGGCGGTAGAAGCCCTGGGGGCCGGATCGCTGGAACCCGGCGTCGCACTGATCTCTCTGGGGACCTATATTGGCGCTATGGTGCATGGCCATGCCAATGTGAAAGACGCACAGCATTTCTGGCCGTTCCAGGCCTCGATCCCTGGCCGCTATTTGTATGAATGTATGGGCGTGCGGCGCGGTATGTGGACCGTAAGCTGGTTTCGCGATCAGTTTGGTGCAGCCGCGCTGTCTGCCGCTGACGACGCCGGAGTCAGCATTGAGGAATTGCTGAACCAGGAGGCAGAACGGGTGCCTGCCGGCTGTGAAGGATTAATCACCGTGCATGACTGGGCGCCACCACCTGAAGCAGAGTTCCGCAAAGGCGCGATGATCGGCTTCGACGGCCGTCATACCCGGGCGCATCTGTATCGTTCCATTCTGGAAGGGATTGCCTTCACCATGAAGAACCATATGGACCCGATGGCCCAGGAACTGCATACGCCGTTCCGCAGCCTGATCATTTCCGGCGGCGGTGCCAACAGCGATCTGTTTATGCAGATTTTTGCCGACGTTTTTGGCATCCCTACACGGCGTAACCTGATGAGTGGCTCGGCCGCGGTGGGTTGTGCCATCAATGCCGGCATGGCGGTAGGCGCATTCGACAGTTATCAGCAGGCAACCGACAGGCTGGTGAAGGTAGGCGACAGCTTTATGCCGGATAGCGCCAATCACGCCTTTTATCAGCAACTCAATCAACAGGTTTATCAGCGGGTAAACGCACATCTCGATCCCTTGTTACGTGCGCTCAGCCCTTTGGTGGATTAACTAAAGCTTTAATTTCCAAACGTCATGGTTAGTGGTGGAGACGGCAATCGCCCCGGCTTTTAATGCCGTCTGGGCATCGTCTTCATCACACACCAAACCACCCGCAATGATCGGCAGATCAATCTTTTCGGCCACCCAACCCAACACTTTCGGCATACAACCCGGCAGGATCTCAATGCAGTCCGGCGTCGACTGCGCCACCTGTTTGTCGACGTTATGAAAGGAGATGGAGTCGAGGATAAATAACCGATGAATGGCATAGAACCCCTGCTGACGCGCGGCTTTTACCATCGAGGTTTTGGTGCTGATAATGCCGTCGGCGGCGGTCACGATCTTTAGAAAATTGATCACAATTTCTTTGTTGGAGCTGCCTTCCAGCAGATCAACATGAACGAAGGCATATTTCCCGGCGTCTTTAATCTGCTGCACGATGCGCCCAATGTTGCAGATGTTGCCATACAGCACCGAAATAATCCGGCAATCCGACTTCACCGCCGCCTGCAGGCTTTCATTATCTTTTACCGCGGCAATCACCGGATGCAGTTTTAATAATTCAACGATTGAAGACACGTTTTTCCCCTGGTAGGCCCGCCAGGATAGGTTACGGGCATTATTCATTAACAACAGGGTAACACACCCCTACCAGTGGTATCCCCAGCCGTGCTCACACCCTGCCAACATGCCAACCGCCGTAGCCAATACGTCAATCTCGGGCAGCCTGACGGCGAATAAACAGCTGTTCGGTCATGGGCTGCCCCCATTGTGTGCCCGGCTGCTCTTCTGCCAGCGTAAAACCGACGCTTTCATACAGATGCCGGGCCGCATCCAGCCCTTTGAAGGTCCACAAATGGGTTTCATCAAACGCGCGTTCATCGCAGAAACTGACCGCGCGGTTCAACAGTTGTCGGCCTACACCGCTGCCGCGCAGGCTGTCATCAATAATGAAAGCGCGCAGATGGGCACGGTTATCCCCCAAGGTTTCCCCATCGATAGAAACCGAACCGACGATACGACCGCGACTTAATGCCGACCAGGTCTGGTTTAACGGATGTGACAATTTTCCGGCGAGATCGGCCAGCGCTGCGCCAACGGTGGCTTCAAAAAAGGCGCCAAAGCCCACCGTGCGCGAATAATATTGCATGTGCATTTCCAGCGTTCTACCGACAAATCCGGGCAGATAGCCGCTGACAATTTCGATGATCGACTTAGAAAGCGGTGTGTCAGCCAAACGGCAAGCGCGTAGTGCCGTGGCATAGCTCTGTAACCCTTGGGCAATGCCACTGCTTGCGTTGGCCGGCAGTTGCTCTAGCGCGTTAAGCACCTGATGCTCGGCATACCGGTTAATTCCTGCCAGAGTCTGTCGCCCTTTATCCGTTAACTGCAGGATTTTTTCCCGGGCATCACGTTCACTGGGTAAAGTCACCAGTTCCCCGGCTTTGATCAACTTGTTCAACATGCGGCTGACGCTGGATTTTTCCAGGTTGAGCACCGTGCAAAGCTCGGCTGCGGTTTCAACCTGCCTGTCGCCAATTTCAATTAGCGCATGCACCGCCGACGGCGGCAGATCGGTTCCTGCCAGGGTACTGCCCATAAAACCCAGCTCCCGCACCAGATGGCGTGACGCGTCCCTGATCGGTTGTAAATACGGATCCACATTGGTTATTGGCATGATGAGCGCTCTGATATAGTTGTATACAACAACCATATCAGAGGCATTCTGGAATACAAGCGATCGGTGGGATTAGCCGATCAATGCCAGTTGGCAGCCAACACCGGTTGCAACCTTTGTAGCTCAATATCGCCGAGCATTAGCGTCGCAGACGTCGGTGGCGCAAAGGCAGCCATCGCCTGGACAAGGTTTTCAACATAGCTGCTCATTAAGCGCTGATTATCACCGGCCGTAATGTATCCTGGTCGGTCGGGGGAACTGGCGTACCAATTCTGTAATTTAACCTCCTGCTTACTGCCTATCACTGAAATCTGCAGTTCCAGTTCCTTATGCTGGAACCACAGACGGTCGGGGCTGATGTCCTTTCCAAACAGCAGACTCCCCATCCTGACTTTAAATTCTAAATTATTGACGCCATGCCCGACTTCTATCTTCGACATGCTACCGCTGACCTGCACATGGTTATTGCCATCTCCCAACTTCACCTCCGCAAAAGATCCACTGCAGGTGACGTTATTGTTGCCATTGCCCAGCGTCATCTTCGCAAAGCTTTCGTTGCTAGTGAGGGTGTTATTGCCATTGCCCAACGTCACCTCCGTAAAGGATCCGCTGCTGGTAAACGTATTGTTGCCATTGCCCAACGTTGCTTTGGTAAAGGTTCCGCTGTTTGCGATGGTATTATTGCCATCGCCGACAGTGAGTTTATCGATATCACCGACAACAAGATTATTACCCTGACCTAGCGTGATCTTGGCCCAAGAACCCGACACTTTGACTTTGTTATCACCGTTACCTGCCACCACCGTGCTGCCGAACGCCTCAACGCTGATGGTTTTACTCTCGTCCCCCAAGGTGAGATCGGCAAAGGATTTTTTGATCCTGATACTATTGGCATCCAGAGACACTAACGTCGGTTTTACTTCTGGCTCAGCTACCTGGATGCCCGGTGGGGTATTCCATGCAATTGGCTCTAACTCAACGGGTTTGACGCTGATTGGCTCCACCCACTCTGCTCGTTTGATGCTGATTGGTTCTATCCGCTCCCACTTACTGGAGTCAATTTTGGGGATTGGCGTCCTCTCAATTTGCATCGACTCAGCCGGCGCCAACTCGATAGGCTTAACCGGTGTAAACTCAATAGGCAGCACCAAAGGCTTATCGACGACCATGGGAGGTAACCTTGGTATCACGGGATTGACTGGTGCCACGGGTTCGGTCGCCGTCAGCGTTGGTGGTTCGGGGACTTGCGTTACCAAAGGGCTTACCGCTGGCACGATATCCGGTGCAGCTACCGCAAAAAGAAAATCAGCCGCATTGATTTGTGATGTTTCCAGGGCATCGAGATACAGCAGTTTCACCATGGCATCTGACTCGCCACCACCCTTGAAACTAACGTCAACGCCATGAATTTGTGACAGCCCGTTGATCGTGCCACGGTTGGTTTGAGTGATGTTCAACTGGCTGAAATCCGTGATACCGGTCTGTCGCAAATCAATTTTATCAACGCCGTGGCGGAAACCACGCAAAGCGTTTTGGTAATTTTTGACCCCAGGCTGCTCTGCCACCACAAAAACGTTCTTTGCAGCGCTATCGTGACTGTAAATCTTCCCATTAAGCTTAAATACCATCCGCCCCTGAGCATCGCTACTGAGCAGGACGCCCTTGCCACCGCCGTTGAGGATCACGGTACCCAGGCCTTCTTGTGGTTGGTGCGTTGAGGTATCACTGCTGGTGTAAGCCAACGGCGCAATAAAGCTGTCCTGGAAGCTAAAGTTCCCCGCATGGATCCCATCAAGTGTCTGGCCTTTCAGGATGATGCTCTGGCCTTTACCCAGCTCGACCTTCACATCTGCCCCCTGTTGCTTTAGCACCAAATCGGCAAAAGTTTTCCCGGCAAAGCCAACCAGATTGACGATTTCTCCACGAGCGGCCTCAAAATGACGGATAACATCGCTACCGGCCTGACGACGGTGAACCACAAACAAATCCTTGCCTGCGCCGCCTGCAAGCGAGTTGTTCCCACGTCCACCATCAAGCAAAGCATCAGCATGACCGGCAACCAGCGTATCGTTGCCATCACCGGTAACGATGTTCTGAATGCTGGTTGGATTTTTTATCGTCAGCGCGCCGCCGCCAATACTGGCAACACCGGTCAACAAGTTAACCGAGGTATCTTTGGAAACCGCTGCCGCATTGAGAGTATTACGCCCCCCTGCCACACCATTGACTGCGTCGTCCAGCACTGCGCGATTGGCCTGCCCAACTACCGACTGGATATATTCGTCGGTGTAAAAATAGGTGTCATCCACGGTGCTCTTGCTGCCGTACAAACGTAGCGACCAGGCATTTAATGTGACCGGTAGTCCTGAGCTTGCATCGGTCATCTGCAGGGTCCAGTTTCCTACCGAACGTTCACCAAAATCATGGGTCGACATAAAGCTGTATCTGAATTTTCCCGATTGACTGCTTCCCATGTCGGTCGCACTGGCCCCCGGCATGCCGTCTGGAACCTTGCCCTGACGATGGAGTAACAGGCTTTCGGTACCCTCAGGAGAGATCAGTTTCAGCGTCAGATCGCCAAGGCGGCCCACCTGGGCATCAAAATCGATTTCAACATGTTCGACATTCAAACCGGCATTCATGGCGATGGACGAGGTTAACGTTGCCCCCGCCGCCAGGGTTTTCGCCACGGGGCCGCTGGAAGCGCTATAGACATGCTCGTTTGCCGCCGTACTTTGTGTCATCCAGGCTTCTGCCAAGCGAACCGCAGCCCGTGCATCAACCTCACCAAACCCGTAGTCATGGCTGGTGTGCATCCCGCCGCCATTCCAGCTCCGGCCGTGATTGTCGTTCCATTGCGTAGCGGGATCGTTAACCTTGCGCGCCGACAATGCCAGGATCTGCTGCACATCCCGATAGCCCAGGTTTGGGTTGGCCTCCAGCATCAGCGCCACAATACCGGAGACTATCGGCGCAGCAAAACTGGTGCCTTGCATGCTGGTGTAGTCATTACCGAAGGTGGAGCCTCGCTCGGTTTTCAGCATATGGCTGGTGGACACGACATTGCTGCCCGGCGCAGAAATCAACAGGCTGGCCCCCGGATTCGAGAAAGGTGAAGAGCCAATTTGTAACGTCGATAAATCGCCCTGTGCGTTGATCGCACCGACCTCCACGGAAAAGCGATTGTTATTGGTCAATGACCCCTGAGCATTGCCACCGGCTGCACGATGATTACCCCCGGCCGCCACGATAACGGTGCCTAACCCACCACGACCATTGGCCGCTGCGTATTGCGCATTCATGCTCAATGAAGAAGCCGTGTTTATTGCACCGTCCTGAAAACTGCTGAGGGCAAAATCGTTGGTGAACCCCCAACTGTTGTTGGCAACGTCAAAACTGACCATATGCCCCAAGCCCGCGAGGTCGGCACCGCTATTGGCCAGATAATAGGCCCCCAGCGTAGCGCCATAGGCTACCCCGACGCCGCCTTTATCATTCTTCGCTGCGACCATCACCCCGGCCACCATGGTGGCGTGGTTGGAGACCAGACTCGGCAAAGTGCCGTTGTCCTGCTGAGACTGTAGCCAGGCTTTGTCGACATTGGCGACAAGATCGGGGTGATTAATATCAAATATTTCTGGCGCGGTGGCGAACTGCCCGCCCGGCTCGAACTGTCCGATACGCACCCCTTTGCCACTGTAGTCTTGCCAGACAGGCAGAATGTGGGTGTCGCTCAGATACCACTGCTGCGCAGCCAGAGGATCACTGGGCACTTCCGGAGTCAATAAGGTGACGGCGGCCCGCATCGGTGCAGTTTGTCCGCTGTCCAGATCCACGACAGAGGCGGAAATATGACCGGCAGCATCGACGATACCGTACTTGAAACTCAGCAGACCGGTATAAGCGGCATCAGGGGTAAACAATACATCGCCCTGGGCAGTGAGGCTGACTTTGCCGCCGATAGCATCCCCGACATTGGCAATGCGCAAGGCACCCTGACTATTGAGATGTTGGTCGTTGGCCAGCAGGCTCTTTGCGGCAATCAGATGGGGCTGTGTGCGGCCGAACACCTTGCCGGCCTGGTCGTGAGTGAGAACATCCTCGACAGGCATTGGGTTCGGGGTTTGTAAATCAACGGCAGAAATGTCCGAGAAATTGAGTTTCTGGATATTTTTCAGCGTTATTGTGCCGTCACGATCGGCCACTTTATCAACCACTTGATACCCTTCAGCGGTACGGGTGATACGGTAGTCGCCATGTTTGCCATGCAGGCTGACCAAATTAACTCCGCCGTCGCCGTCAATGGTGGCATTACCCTGCCCGACTTCGATAACATCATTCCCAAAACCGCCGAAAATCATATCGGCCCCGCCGCCGGCGTGAATGATGCTGCCGCCTTCGGACGCATAAATGGTGTCCCCCTGTGGCCCGGCGTAAATAACCGACTTACCGCTCCCCCCAATCAGGGTGTTGCGGCCACTGCCCCCGACCAGCACGTCGTTACCCATACCGCCTACCAGCGTCGAATGGCCAGCGCCCCCTTTGATAAAAACGCCATTGGCCCCGCCGCTTCTGATTATGTCATTGCCGCCTCCGCCTTGGGCGATAGTTAAACCGGCCTGAGCCATGTTCAGCTCGACGCCTTGTTTACCGACAATGATTGCCGTGTCCCGGCCACCGTTGCCGTTAATATTTTCCGTTTTGTCTGAAGCGCTGATGACAAATACGTCATCGCCGGTACCGCCGATATAAGTATTGCTCCCGGCACCGCCGACCAGCCAACTGCCGGTTTTGGCCGCTATCAATCTGTCATTGCCGCTACCGCCATACAGATTGTTTACCCCCAATTCAGCCGCATCCAGGGTTTCTGCGGTTTTGCTCTGGCTGGCATAAGCCGTGGTGGTGACACCCTCAGTAGTGGAAGTTACCCGCGTGCCGGTACCTTGCTGAGTAAGGGTGTTGCTGACCGGATCGCCCAGGAAGTCGACGGCCAATGCTTCCTGAGTTTTGCCGTTAATGGTAAAGGTGCCACTGGCAATAACCCGGTTACCGTCACGAATTTCGCTTTTGTCGGAAGCCCGGACGCTAATTTGACTAATCCCCAGTTCTGCCAGCGTTTTAAGTTCGCCCGCATCGACTTTCGCATCCTGAGTGCCGTCGACCCAGACCCGCAGTTTGCTCCAGATCGGATCGTTATGATCAATCACCCCGTCCCGGTTGGCATCTTCGCTGGCTAGGGCACCGAAGGCATCCTTGAATTTTCGCTCGCCTGCTGCGCCACCGACACCGGCCTTGCCAGCGTAATACTCGGAGAACATTTGACTGACATCGGTTATCTGGCCGCTGCCATCGTCGATCACCAGCATGCCGGTTTTACTGTCTGCCCAGCCGCTGCGCTTAAGCGTACCGCTGTGGTCGGTGTCAAACAGCACACCGTCAGCGATGTCGGTCATGCGCACGCCATCGCCGGTTAAATCCAGTAGCAACGGATCAACATAGGTGTTGAACGTCATCATGGCCGACAATCCGTTCAAAGTTGCGGCGTTGCGCAGGCTGGAGTCGGTATAATTGTCGTCGGGCGTTTGGTAGAACTGCGACAAATAGCTGTTGGGCCGGGCGTTGGGATCCAGCTGCACTTCACCGGGTCGAATGCCTCCACTGGCCAGGCTGGCCATTTGAGTAGAAGCAAAGTCCGTTTGATCGAGCATTCCTCCAATGGCAAAAATGCTGTGGGTCGCCGCATTCTGGATATAGCCGTTGGCGGCATCCTGCTGGGCTTTGTTTTCGCCCTGAATATGTTGCTTCGCCTGCGGGGATGGATTGATTTCTATGTTAATCAGGTTTTTCGGTACATCAGGAGTTGTCCCTACATTATCTATAGGTTTGAGCCACTCTGGAGTAAGTAATGAATCATTGAATTTTCTTTTTTCATAATGGTCACCATTACGAATTAGGTCATCACGAATGATAGTGGCGCCCTGCGCTGTTAGTATTGACTTCAATATGACAGCATTATCATTAGGAAACAGGTTCCCCTCAAATCGGCGGCCATTATACCCAATCTCCCTTAATGAATAATATACAAAATCCACACAACTATTATAAGTGGCTCGATATTTTTTATCATTAAACCCGGCCAGCCAAGGTTCTTCTGAAAAGGCTTTTAGCTTATTATATTGGTTTGCCGTCAGCGCGATAGTCACCTCATATGAAGTTTGTTGGTATGCGGCATTATCGTCTTGAGTTACCTTCCCCACGTCAAATACTTTACCGTTCACTGACTCGAAGCCGTAACTTTCCTCTTTGCCATTGCCATCACTGAAGACATACCACATATGACCACCGGGGGAAGGATGGGAGCTTCCCGCCTTGTTTTTTTCAGTATCTTTTTGGTACGTATACGTGGAGCCTCTCTCTGCCACTTTATAAGTTACGGTATATTTATTTTTCATCTTTTACACTCCTTGTTAATAGACAGCAGTAACGCTAAAAAAACTCTCTATCCCGATAAATTCCGGCGTATTACCTAGCGTAGTGATCGTCACTGAGTAATGGCCTGGCGACAACTCAAGTATTCTCACAACTCTCTCTGAAGAATATATTGACCTCTCTTCCACATGAACGGAACGACTTCCATTTGACCTCGCAGAATTTATTTTTCTGTTATAAAAAATCCTGCCATTTCTTAGCAGTTTAAATGAAACTGAAATAACAACCCCTTTATTGTTAAAACCCCCAAACAATTTAAGTCGCCTGAACATTTCTTCATGGTTTTCTGTGTTCTTGTCAAACATCAAAGCAAACTGATAACGTCCTTCCTTATTGACCTTAAAATCAATTTTGACGGACTGCCTCGACTGAGAGATATCTATCGGCTGAAAAATATTGAGTGAGTCACCGCAGAAAGCAATACAGTAGACCCCTTGCGCCAACCACTTCGCAAACCGCCAGTCAGTATGCCACTCGCTGTTCAATCTTTCGGCTGTTGCCTTATTTTGTTTACTAACCTGAGCAAGGTTTTTCGGGGAGACATCAAGCATCATGGCAAAAGTACTAACATAATCAAAATCTGGCGTGTCGCTAATAACTCCAATCGTCGCCGAGTAATGACCAGGAGGTAAATCTATTATTTTAATATTCCTGACTAAGACAGTATTTGTCTCATATCCACGATAGAATTTATCTCTGCCAATAGTGCCTGAACTATCAATCACTTCCTCTGAAAATAGCTTACCGTCTTTGACCAGACGTAATGAAATCGGGATTTTCTCCCCCTCGTTCTGTTCATCACCGAACAGATTAATCTGCAACTTTCTTTCTTCACTATTTTCTTTCTCTTCAGAAGCGGAAAACAGCAAGGCAAACTGATAATCTCCCGTTTTTTTGACGTCAAACTGGAACTCGACGGACTGACCTATCTGCGAGACATAGATACGTTTGTATTGAACGACAGGTTCATTGCATGCCACTAATCCTATGCAGCAAAGTAGAATAAGCAATCGACGATAATCCATTAATTTTTCTCTTATCCTTATTCCCTTCATCTTGCTACCCCACAGTAATAAATGGCCCTTCTGACCATTAGCGGTTACCTAACGCTCGCGTAGGCTTTCATTCAAAGACCTTGTTAGCGGGCTCAGGAAATAATCAATCACCCGACGCTGATCGGTCTTTATTTCTGCCGTGACCCGCATGCCTGGCGACAGTCCCACTCGCCGACCATTGACCTGTACGTGATCGGACTTCAACCGGATACGACTGCTATAAATGAGTCCCAACTTTTGATCTTCGATGGCGTCGTTCGACACGTTGATAATTTCGCCTTCGATGGTGCCGTAGCGGGTAAAGGTAAAGGTTTCCACTTTAACGGTGACCGCTTGCCCGACGTGGACGAACCCCACATCCTTGTTTTCCAGCATCGCTTCCACTTCTACCGGTTGGTCTGCGGGTACAATGACCATTAGCGACTGGGCCGGTGTCACTACGCCGCCAAGGGTATGTATAGCCAGTTGTTGCACCGTGCCGGATACCGGGGCCTTAAGCCGGGTGAGTTTTTTTTGATAGTCCGCTTTCGACAGTTCCTGAAGCCGAACCTCCACTTTTTGGTTGGCTTCTTGCTGCAGGTCGAGCATCGCGCGGCGGTTTTGCGCAACTACACTTTCTTGACGACGACGCGCCTCGTCCAGGGCGGCGGTATACTGCAACACGCTGGCCTATTGCACGCGTAACTGACGTTGCAGATCCAGTCGCACCTGTTCTTTTTCAAGGTACTCATGCTGCGACACATAGTGCTTCTTCAATAATCGCTGGTAGTCCCTGGCTAATCGCATCGCAATGGGCAATGCTTGTTGCAGGTTGGCGACCTGGGACTGTGCCGACTGGATTTCCGCGCTGCGTTGGTGGATTTCCGTCGCCGCCAACGCCAGGCTGCTGTGATATTCCTGATATTGCCCCTGAAGCCAGCGCTCGGCGCTAAGCACCTGCTCAGGGTTTGCTTTGGCAATCACCCCTGCCAGTGACGCGGGAACCTGTTGCTGATTAATCGCATCGAGCATAGCCGCCGCTCGCGCACTGTCGATACGGGCTGCCAGCAGTTCACTTTGGATCCGGCTGACGTCGGCTCCAGCCGCCGTAGGATCAAGCTCAACCAACAGCTGCCCTGCTTTCACCGCTTGGCCGTCATTAACGTGAATTGCTCTGATCACCGCCGTTTCACTCGGTTGGATCAGTTTGGTTTTACCATTAGGGACGATCTTTCCCGGAGCAACCGCCACGATCTCGATGTGGCCCAGACAGGCCCAGAGCAATGCCAATACGGCAAAACCCATGATGCTCCAGATGAAAACTCTCGGGGCCGGATGAACCGGCGTTTCCTGCAGTTCCAATGCCGAAGGCAAAAACTGTAATTCATGGGCGAGGCGCGGTGGTACATCCATGCTTTTACGTCGTCGCCAAGACTGAAGGCATACGTGGCGATAGCGCTGGTATAAAGAAAACGTGTCACTCATGAGAAAGTTTCCTCCTTGAATCTGCGTCGGTTGAGCCTGGCCCCGCCTGCTGCGGGGGCCGCCGGTCGAACGGCTGACTTGTCAACCCTGCTGCATACGATACAGCCGAGAATAGTGCCCATCCTGGCGAGCCAATAACTCGGCGTGAGTACCCTGTTCTGCGATCTCCCCGCACTCCATAACGAGAATTCGATGAGCATCGCGGACCGCTGACAACCGGTGGGCGATGATAATGACCGTGCGTTCCTGGCAGATACTTTTCATGTTCTGTTGAACCACCCGCTCAGACTCATAATCCAGTGCACTGGTGGCTTCGTCGAAAATCAAAATGCGCGGATTACCGATTAAGGCCCGGGCGATGGCCACGCGCTGGCGCTGACCACCCGAAAGTGATGCCCCGTGTTCACCCACCATGGTGTCGTAACCTTCAGGCAGTTCCAGAATGAACTCATGGGCACCGGCCATATTGGCGGCGTGCATTACCACCTCGAGTGGCGCACCCGGATCGCTCAGCGCAATATTTTCCCGAATACTGCGGTTGAACAGCATGTTGTCCTGCAGCACGACACCAATCTGCCGGCGCAACGAAGACACATCGGCCAAGGCCAAGTCCATGCCATCAACCATCACCCGCCCACGTTCCGGCACATAAAGTCGCTGTAACAAACGGGTCAAGGTGCTTTTGCCCGAACCGGAACGACCGACCACACCAATGATCTCTCCGGCACCAATCACCAAATTGATGCCACGTAGTACCTCAGATCCGTCGGGCCGATACCGAAAATGCACCTGTTCAAACTCTACCCGCCCCTTAAGTGGGGGGACGGCGCTGCGAGTCGCCTGAGACAACTCAGTCCGGGCATTGAGAATGTCCCCCAGTCGCTGTACCGAGACCCCGGTTTGTTGAAAGCTGGTCCACAGTTGTGCCAGCCGCATGATCGGACCACTGACACGCCCCGCCAGCATATTGAACGCAATCAGCTCGCCCACAGACAGTTGCCCCTCTATCACCAGGCGGGCCCCAAGCCAGAGAGTGGCTACCGTCACCAATTTGCCAATAAGTGAGACGCTTTCATTAGCGAGAGTAGATAAGGTCTGTGTTTTGAATCCTGCGGCTACATACGCCGCCATCTGGCTTTCCCATTTGCGAACCACCTGGGGTTCTACTGCCATGGACTTAAGGGTGTCGATGCCGTTTATCGTTTCAACCAGGAACGCCTGATTCTCGGCACTACGCGTGAAACTGTCCTGCAACCTTTTACGCAACAAAGGCGTCACTAACATCGAGACCAGGGCATAAAGCGGCAAGGACACCAGCACAACGAGGGTCAGCCAGCCGCTGTAAAAGAGCATTACCAGAATGAAAACCAGAGAAAAAAGGACATCAAGCATCAGCGTAATGGCGTTGCCGGTGAGAAAACTGCGGATGTTTTCCAGTTCACGTACCCGGGCAACCGAATCACCAACCCGGCGGGCCTGGAAGTAAGCCAGCGGCAAATTAACCAAATGTCGAAATAGCCCTGACCCCAGCTCCACATCGATACGGCTGGTAGTATGAACAAACACGTAGCTGCGCAAACCGCTCAGGGCCGATTCGAAAAGCATGATGCTCAACAACCCGGTAGCAATAACATCAAGCGTGGTAAGGCCATGATGTACCAGCACTTTGTCCATGACGACCTGAAAAAACAAAGGTGTAACCAGTGCAAACAGCTGCAGGGCAAAAGAAACCAGTAATACCTCCCCCAACAATTTGCGGTATTTGACGATCGCCGGGATAAACCAGGTGAAGTCAAAACGCGAGGGTTCACCGGACAGAACGTTACTGGAGCGCACCAGGACCAGTTTCCCCGTCCAGCGTTGTTCAAATGCCTCGACGCTGATCACTTCTGGTCGCCCCGAGCGCGGATCCTGGATCAAGGCTTGCCCCTGATCCAGCTTGGCTAAAATGAAAAATGTCCCATCCCGATCAATGGCAATGGCGGGCAAGGGTGTGTGTTCAAGTCTGGCGACCTTGATGTGAACGACCCTGGCCTTTATCCCCGATTGACGGGCAGCCAAGAGCAATTCATTCAGCGTCACCCCTTGATTAGAGGTAGCGAACTGGTGTGAGATTTGCTCTGGCGAAAGGGCTATATTGTGAAACCGGGCTAACATCACCAGACAAATAAGCCCGGTATCCATCTCCGGAGGGGAATTCACCCTATCACTATTCACTTTTGGTTCTTCCATAATGCATCCTTGCCTACCTGGTAAGGCCATGTAATTTATGAAGTTAAATGGCTGCGTGTTAAATAATTAAAATTGATGATTATTTTAATAAAAAGACTTAAATTCGTATTTTCCAGTTAACTATCTCATGGGAAATACAGTTGACTATTACGCCAGTTTTATTGATATTTAAAATCGGATTTTAGTTCGTGATTATATGTTTTTTAATTAGATTCATCCGGGTAATGGATATATAAAACTCATCGATCAATTAATAACACAAAGCTATACTCCAAGCCCACAACAAGTAACCACCGTTAACGTTCACAAGTAAAAAATAAAAAATTAACCCTATAAAATAAAGAGTTAAAATTAAAATAAAAGGCATAAAAAATCACACACAAAGAAGATGTAAAGTAATGCACCTAGTAACGGTTATAGATACAGCTTGATTAATTTATTCACATGATGAGTTTACATATAGGTATGTGCTGTCCAACAAGTACCACATCGTCGGTCATGCCAATGCCGACTTTATCGTTTAAATCGTTTTAGGTAGACCCGGGCGGGTTATCCTGCTTTTTGGCGAGGGCTTCTTAGGGGGCGCCCTCGCTTTTTTTTACGCTTTAACCAATGCTGACTACTCAGCCTCATGGCTACGTTGGTAAAACACGTAGTTTTCCTGCGTCAGGCTATTTTTAACTCTGAAACGCCACACCAGCGCCAGAGCGATAAACCACAGCGGCATACTGCACAACGCAATCAGCGTATCTCGGTCGAAAATCATCAGTACCAGCGTAAAAACGAAGAACGCTAACGTCAGCCAGGTCATGATCACCCCACCCGGCATCTTAAAGGTAGAACGCGCGTGCAGTTCGGGCTGCTGCTTACGGTAGACCAGATAAGCCACCAGGATCATGCCCCAGCTGTAGACCACCAGTATCGCCGCCACGGTCGAGACAATGGTAAACAGCGTCATAACATCCGGCATCAGGATCAACAGCATGGTGCCCACCACCATGCAAAAGCAGGAGAACATCAGGCTGCGGATCGGGATCGCCGTGGTGCGGGACAGTATTTTGAACTGCCCGTGGGCGTGTTTCTCCATCGACAGGCCATACAGCATACGGGTGCTGGAATAAACGCCGCTATTGGCCGAAGACATCGCCGAGGTCAACGCCACAAAGTTAATCACCGCCGCCGCCGCGGGCAAACCGGCCTGGTCGAACAACATGACGAACGGGCTGCTGTCTGGTGAGACGTGGCTCCATGAGGTCACTGCGATAATCGCCAGCATTGAGAACACGTAGAAGATGATAATCCGCACCGGGATAACGTTGATGGCCTTCGGCAGAACCTTTTGCGGATCCTTGGTTTCGGCCGACATGGTGCCCAGCAGCTCAATACCGGTGCAGGAGAAAATGGCAATCTGGAAGCCGGCAAAGAAACCGAAAATACCGTGCGGCATAAAGATATTGGGGTCGGTGATATTGCTCACCGAGGCTTTAACACCGTCCGGCGAGGTCCAGCCGATAAACACCATCCAGGCGCCAGTCAGGATCAACGCGATAATGGCTATCACTTTGATGATGGCAAACCAAAACTCCGCCTCGCCGAACATCTTCACCGACAGCATATTAAACAGACACAGCAGGCCAAGGGTCAGTAACGCCGGTAGCCAGGGGGAAACCTCGGGGTACCAATACTGCACGTAACCACCGCACACCACCACGTCGGCGATACAGGTCACCACCCAGCTCAACCAGTAGGACCAGCCGAGAAAAAAGCTGGCTTTGGGCCCCAGGTATTCGGAAACGAAATCGGCAAACGAGCGGTAGTCGAGCTTGGTCAGCAATAACTCCCCCATTGCCCGCATCACCATAAACATAAAGAAGCCGACAATCACATAGGTCAACACAATAGAGGTGCCGGAAAGTGCAATGGTTTTGCCAGAGCCCATAAACAACCCGGTACCAATCGCGCCGCCAATGGAAATAAGTTGAATATGGCGTTCGCTCAGGCCACGTTGCAATGTTTGGGCGCAGTCGTGCCCCTCGGTTGAAGGAGTATTCAACCGATGTTGCTTACTTTTTGTCATGGTGTTACCTGTCCGTCATCAAGGCGATTAAGCAGCTTGTTGTCGCTGCAGCAGGAGTGAAACGCCGCTGGCGTTCTACCGGCAAAAAAGAAATTCAGGCCAAACGCTGCCTGCCCTTTTGTTAAAGGGAAGTAAATATCTGTACGTCTCAGAAAACCACTGTTCGAACTGAGCGGTAGCCCACATTGAGCATGCGAAGCATGAGCGTGGAAATTAAAGGTCTTTATATCAGTGGGTTGTAATTATTCCCGGTTAAGAAAAAAACGCGACCAACGCAGATTTAACATGAATTTAACTCTGGCGTCAGGAAACGGCATTGTCAACACGACACTTAAATAAAATGAAACTTTTTGATCACATTCAAGCTTCTGAAAAATAGATAAAAACGAGTTTTATGCATTTTTTATGCATAAAGAATGCTTACTCAGGGCAACCTCCAAACAAAAGTAATTAACTATTCATTTTTACCCCTCAAAACCTGCTGGAAACCGGCCCGCAGCCCGATGAGGGGGGGCTAACAAGCTGCGTTTTTAATGGTAAATTTAGCGTCGCAAAAGTGTTATGCACTTAGTAATCCACGGTTAAACAAAATAAATACCTCTATATAAAAAAGGTTGGTTATGGAAAAGCTATCCTACGCTTCAGAAAGCAGCACAACGGCCTGGGCCACCTATCTGCAACAAATCGACCGCGTTGCACCTTACCTGGGTGATCTGTCGCGTTGGGTTGATACCCTGCGTCACCCTAAGCGTGCGCTGATCGTTGATATCCCACTGCAGATGGACGACGGTTCAATCCGCCATTTCGAAGGCTTCCGCGTTCAGCACAACCTGTCGCGCGGCCCAGGTAAAGGCGGCATCCGTTATCACCCGGACGTTGATCTCGATGAAGTCATGGCGCTGTCGGCTTGGATGACCATCAAATGTGCGGCAGTCAATCTGCCTTACGGTGGTGCCAAGGGGGGGATCCGCGTCGATCCTTTCAAACTGTCTGAAGGCGAGCTGGAAAGATTGACCCGTCGCTACACCAGCGAAATCGGTTTTATCATCGGGCCACAGAAAGACATCCCGGCACCGGACGTCGGTACCAACTCCAAAGTGATGGCCTGGATGATGGATACCTACTCCATGAACCACGGCACTACCATCACCGGCGTGGTTACCGGTAAGCCTATTCATCTGGGCGGTTCTCTGGGTCGTGAGAAAGCAACCGGTCGCGGTGTGTTCGTGACGGGCTGTGAAGTGGCGAAACGTCTGGGCGTGCAAATCGAAGGTGCCAAAGTTGCGGTTCAGGGCTTTGGTAACGTCGGCAGCGAAGCCGCCCGCCTGTTTGTGGGCATCGGCGCGCGTGTGGTGGTGATTCAGGACCACTCCGCTACCCTGTTCAACGCCAACGGCATCGATCTGGTTGCACTGACCGAATGGCAAGCCAAGAACAAGATGATTGCCGGTTTCCCTGGCGCCAGCGAAATCGAAAGCGAAGCTTTCTGGTCTGTTGACATGGATATCCTGATCCCAGCCGCGCTGGAAGGTCAGATTACCCGTCAACGCGCAGAAATCCTCAGCGCCAAACTGGTTCTGGAAGGCGCCAACGGCCCAACCTACCCAGATGCGGACGACGTGCTGCGTTCACGCAACATCACCGTAGTACCTGACGTAATCTGTAACGCCGGCGGCGTGACCGTCAGTTACTTCGAGTGGGTACAGGACATGGCCAGCTACTTCTGGAGCGAAAGCGAGATCAACGAGCGTATGGACAAGATCATGACCGACGCTATGGTTCACGTTTGGAACAAAGCCGAAGAGAAAGAGTGCAGCCTGCGCACAGCGGCTTATATCGTCGCCTGTGAGCGTATCCTGACCGCACGTAAAGAGCGTGGCATTTACCCAGGTTAATGCGTTATCTCTCCCGGCTTGCGTTGCAGGCCGGGAGTCTTTCAAAGTGATCCCTTTAGCGCAGCAGCCGCTTCATCACCTTGCCGGTACTGGTCATCGGTAACCGTTCAACAAATTCAACGATACGCGGATATTTAAACGCCGCCAGCCGCTCTCTGGTCCAGGCTATCAACTGATCTTCACTCACCGTTTCATCCACATCCTTTAACACCACCACCGCTTTGATCTCTTCGCCGAGTGACGGATGCGCTACACCAATCACCGCCACAAATGACACCGCCGGATGACGGATCATCAGTTCTTCAACTTCACGCGGGTAGACGTTAAATCCGCCGCGGATAATCACATCCTTCGATCTGTCGACGATAAAATAGAAGCCATCGGCATCACGGCGGGCCAGGTCACCGGTTCGGAACCAGCCCTTTTCCAGCACCTCGGCCGTCGCTTCCGGGCGGTTAAGGTAGCCTTTCATCACGTTGTGGCCACGCACCGCAATCTCGCCTACCTGATCTATCTCCGTCAGTGTTTTACCGGTGACATCAACCAGACGAACTTCAATGCCCCAAATGGGCTGGCCAATAGAGCCGACTTTATTGACTCGGCCCGGGTGGTTAAAGGTCGCAACCGGGCTGGTTTCCGATAAGCCGTAACCTTCCAGAATATTCACGCCGAAGCGCTGGGCAAAGTCCTCGATAATTTGCACGGGTAAACTGGCGCCACCGGATACCGCCATGCGCAGATTTTTACGTAACAGGACAAGGTCCGCGGTGTCATCCAGCGCATTCAGTAACGCCCAGTACATGGTGGGCACCCCGGCAAAAAAGGTGATGGCGTGTGTTTGCATCAGCGCGATGGCCTGCTTCGCATCAAAACGCGGCACCAGAACCAGCGTCGCCGCCAGGGCAAAGCCGGCATTCATCTGTACGGTGGAACCAAAAGTATGGAATAGCGGCAGTGTCACCAAATGGCGATCGGGCTGTTTTACCGAGCTATTGAACAACTGTACCGAACCCAGCGCGTTCAGCACCAGGTTGGCGTGCGTCAGTTCAGCCCCCTTGGCGCGTCCGGTGGTCCCGCTGGTGTAGAGGATCACGGCGGTGTCCGACTCCAGCGTGGTGGCACTGTCAAAATCGGTGGGCTGGGTGCTGATAACCTGGCTGAAACGGTCACCTGCCAGCGGCAGGCTGTCGCCGATAATGATAAAATCACGGCACTGTTCAGCAGTGTCAAACGCACGTCGCGCCTCTTCCCCCAGCGTTAATCCGTTACCGCCCTCAAAGCAAAAGAAGAGCACCGCCTGCGAATCCTGCAGGTAGTATTCAAACTCCCCCGCCTTTAACAATGTGTTCAGCGGCACCACCACTGCGCCGGCTTTTAGCACGCCATAATAGATAGCCGGAAACTCCCAAATATTGGGGCAGGCCAGCGCCACCCTTTCGCCCGGTTGTACTCCCCGGGCAATCAGCAGGTTGGCGACCTGATTGGCCCGTTGATTCAGCGTGGCGTAGTTAAACTGAGTCTCCTCCTGCACCAACGCCAGACGATCCGGAAATGAACGCGCACTCTCTTCAAGCAATGTAGCCAGATTTAGCATGGGTTTTTCTCGAAAGCAGAGACCGGGCAAGCCCGGTGAGTCATCGACTGAGATACTGCGCTACCTCGCTGAGGTTGATCTCCCTGAACAGCCTGAGGCGAAAAAGCCACGGCAATGAAAAGTATAGACCAGGTCATACCAGCGTACAGGTTCGCGTTCCACCGCCCGATCGACTATATGTTAGGGATCATTCCCCCTCCGGAGAGCCCCTGATGAGCAAGAAAAAGATCCTGATGTTGGTCGGCGATTATGCCGAAGACTATGAAACCATGGTGCCGTTCCAGGCGTTGCAAATGATTGGCCACCAGGTGGATGCGGTGTGCCCTGATAAGGTCAAAGGTGACTACATCATGACCGCCATCCATGATTTTGATGGCGCGCAGACCTACAGCGAGAAACCCGGCCACCGCTTTACCCTCAACGCAGACTTTGCGGCAGCAAAAGAAGAAAACTATGACGCCCTGTTGATCCCCGGCGGCAGAGCGCCCGAGTATCTGCGCCTCAACCCGCAGGTCATCAAGCTGGTGCAGGCCTTTGACGCGGCACGCAAACCGATCGCCGCCGTCTGTCACGGTCCTCAGCTGCTGGCCGCCGCCGGTATATTGAAAGGCAGAACCTGCAGCGCCTACCCGGCCTGCGCCCCCGAAGTACAATTGGCGGGTGGGCACTTTGCCGACATCGGTATCGATCAGGCCCACGTCGATGGCAATCTGGTAACGGCTCCTGCGTGGCCGGCACACCCGCAATGGCTGGCGAAATTTGCCGAGCTGCTGGCTGAATAACGTCATTAAAAGGCCCGCAATCAAGCTGCGGGCCAATATTTTACTTTGTCTGTCCATGGGTTAATTATTCCGCCAACAACCCAGTTTTACTTTAATTGTTCAATCAGAAAATGGATGTCATAGAGCCAACGCCTGGCGCGTGCAGATCGCACCAGCATATAAACATACAGCGGTCGGATCCTTTCCATCTCAAGATCCCAGTAATTTCCACGTCGGTTTGAAGATGAAAATAATAACGTCGACTTTGACTCCTGACGGAAATACAGCTCATGATTGTAATTACTGCTGTCAATTCGGAAGAGATCGAAGTAGACGCGCATCAGCGTCTCCGAGCTGGGTAAAGACAGATTTAGCTCTTTGTTTATTTCTGTTTCAAGCGTTACGTCTATCCCCTTTTTAAGGAGACCGGGCACATTATACTTATCAACCACCGAAATAACCTGTTGCTGAATATCACTATCCATTTCAACCTCAATGTATTTGGCCGCGGGAATGATGCGATAACATTCAGACCCTGCTTCAGGTGGCGAGTTCTGCCACCGGCGGCTATTTTCCTTTTCTTTACAATTTCACCACAGAATGAATATAAAAATACGCAGAGTGTTGTCACCACACTGCGTAATAAGATGATTACTCGTGGTCAATTTTATTGTGTCAGGGAGCTATTATTGGCAATGACGCCATCGCCCTGCTTCTCCGCCGTAATACCGCCACCCAGCACCTTATACAGCGTAATCAGGTTTTGATACTCGGTTTGTTGGGTGGTAATCAACGACTGCCGAGCGGTATACAGCGTGCGTTGCGCGTCCAGCATCACCAGATAGGTATCCACCCCATGGCGATAACGCAGTTCCGCCAGACGGTAATACTCCTGCGAGGCCGCCACATAGCCGGTTTGCGCCGCAAGCTGTTCCTGAATAGTCCCTTTGCGCGCCAATGCGTCGGCGGTTTCCTGAAACGCCGTCTGCACCGCTTTCTCGTAGGTGGCGACGTAAAGGTCTTTCTGCGCCTTGGTGTAGTTCAACTGAGCGGTGTTATAGCCGCCGGTGAAGATCGGCAGGCTAATGCTCGGCGCAAACGACCAGACCCCCGCCCCCTTGCTGAACAGCGATGACAGTTCCCCGCTGCCTATTCCGCCGCTGGCGGTCAGGCTGATCGACGGGAAGAACGCTGCACGGGCGGAACCGATGTTGGCGTTGGCTGCCTTCAGGTTATGTTCGGCTTCCAGCACGTCCGGCCGGTTCAGCAGCACCTGCGAAGATACATTTGCCGGCAGGTCTTTCATGATGCCGGACAGCGCCGCGATATCCGTGGGTAACAGACTCTCCGGTACGCCTTGCCCCACAACCAGATCCAGCGCGTTTTTCGCCTGCGCCACGCTGGTGGTGTAGCTGGCTACGTCCGAACGCGCCTGCTGATATACCGTGTCCGCCGAAGCCACATCGACCATCGACAAAATGCCGTTTTGCTGATTTTTGCGCGTCACGTCCAGCGACAATTTGGCGCTGTCCATGGTGCCTTTGGCGGCGGCCAGGTTGCTGCGCTCAGCCGCTACGTTTACCCAATCGGTCACGATATCGGCGATCAGCGTCAGGCGGGTGCTTTTTGCCGCCTCCGACTCGGCAAGATAGGTTTCAAAGGTCGAGCGCGACAGGCTGCGGTTCTTGCCGAACAAGTCCAGCTCAAACGCGCTGGTGCCGGCCGTGGCTTCGTAACTCTGGCTGATCGCCGTGGCATTGCCATTTCCGGTCAGTGCCCGGCCACGACTGCCGTCCACACCGGCGTTAATGGTGGGGAACAGATCGGAACGCTG
Organism: Serratia myotis; assembly: GCF_027474885.1. NCBI lineage: Bacteria > Pseudomonadati > Pseudomonadota > Gammaproteobacteria > Enterobacterales > Yersiniaceae > Serratia > Serratia myotis. Next base: position 2,776,433 of record NZ_CP099707.1, read on the forward strand.
CTCGCCATAGAGCGCTCTTGCCGATTCAATATTGGCAATGGCCTCCCGCAGGTCACGGCTGCTGCTCAGCCCCATCTCGACCACCTGCCGCAGTTTGGCATCGACCACATAGTCGTGCCAGGGAATATCAGGGTAACTCAATGACAACTTACCGGAGGGGGCAGCATAAGCGGCGCCCTGTGGCAACGTGGAAGGTACCGGTGCCTGTGGGCGCTGATAGTCCGGATCCAGCGAGAGACATCCCGTCAGCAATAACGGAAATGTCAGAGTAATTAAACGTTGCAGCACATTATTCTCCTGCCTGTGGCGCCGTATTTTCTGTCGGTTTGGCGGCGGCGGTTTTGCGTGAAAACATCCGGCGTACCAAGACGTAGAACAAAGGAACAAAGAAGATCGCCAGTATCGTTGCCGTGATGGTGCCGCCAATAATCCCGGTGCCGATGGCGATACGGCTGTTGGCTCCGGCGCCGCTGGACACCGCCAGGGGTAACACACCGGCGGTAAACGCCAGCGAGGTCATCAGAATCGGCCGTAACCGCATGCGGGAAGCCTCGACCGCCGCGGCGATCAGCGTTTCGCCCCGCTGGTATTTCTCTTCGGCGAATTCAACGATCAGGATGGCGTTCTTGGCCGACAGGCCGATGATGGTTAACAGCGCCACCTGGAAGTAAATATCGTTTTCCAGTCCGCGCAGGGTGATCGCCAACAGCGAGCCAACCACGCCCATCGGCACCACCATCATCACCGCAAACGGAATTGACCAGCTCTCATACAGCGCGGCCAGACACAGGAACACCACCACCAGTGAAATGGCATACAGCGAGGCTGCCTGCCCGCTGGTCAAGCGCTCCTGATAAGACAGCCCGCTCCAGGAGAAGCTGCTGGCGGAGGAGTATTTCGCCGCCAGTTTTTCCATCTCATCCATCGCCGTACCGGAACTGGCACCGGCTGCGCCCTCACCGGTGATCTCAAACGATGACAGACCGTTGTAGCGTGACAAGTTTTCCGGCCCGTAGATCCAGTGGGAAGAGGCAAAGGCCGAGAACGGTGTCATGCTGGTAGTGTCGGTACTGGAGGTCCCTCGCACAAACCATTTATCGAGATCTTCCGGCTTTGAACGGTATTCCACATCACCCTGCATATAGACTTTTTTCACCCGGTTACGGTCAATAAAGTCGTTGACGTAGGTGCTGCCGAAGGCGCTGGTGAGAGTACTGCTGACGTCGCTGGCACTCAGCCCCAACGCCTGCAGTTTGTCATTGTCGATCTCCACCTGCAGTTGCGGGGTGTCCGGTAAGGTATTGGCGCGCACCGCACTCAGGCTCGAATTTTCCCCCGCCGCCGCGATAATCTGATCGCGCATCACCTGTAACTCCGCGCGGGTGGTCGCCCCCTTGGCCTGCAGTTCAAAGGTGAAACCGTCGGACTGGCCAAAGCCATCAATCGCCGGTGGGCTCATCGAGAACACCTGGGCGTCGCGGATCTTGGCGAAGTGCGCCATCGCACGTTTGGCAATTGCATCGGCGGTATTGGCACTGCCGGCGCGCAGACTCCAGTCTTTCAGGCTGACGAAGGCCATACCGGCGTTTTGTCCGCTGCCACTGAAACCAAAACCGTTAATGGTGAAGATAGTGCTGACGTTGGCCTTCTCGTCGTTGAGGAAGTAATCCTTCACCTCGTCGCTGACCGCAGAGGTACGGGCATTGGTCGCCCCGGCCGGCAGCGTGTACTGCACCATCACCACGCCCTGATCTTCATTGGGCAAGAAGCCGGTCGGCAGCCGCATGTACATCACGGCGGCGGCAATCAGCAACAGGCCGTACAGCAACAGATAGCGCATCGGGCTGTGGATCACCCGGCCGACCTTGTGGGCATACTTCTCCTGCAGGCGGTTATAACCACGGTTAAATTTGCCCAACAGGCCTTTGTTGGTCAGTTCCTCATGTGCGGGTTTCAGCAAAGTGGCACACAGCGCCGGTGCCAGCGTCAACGCCAGGATCACCGACAGCACCATAGAAGCGACGATAGTCACCGAGAACTGGCGGTAGATCACCCCGGTGGAGCCACCAAAAAACGCCATCGGCAGAAACACCGCCGACAGCACCATGGCAATGCCCACCAGTGCGCCGGTGATCTCCTTCATCGACTTTTCCGTCGCTTCACGCGGTGGCAGTTTCTCTTCCCGCATCACACGTTCGACGTTCTCCACCACCACGATGGCATCATCCACCAACAACCCGATCGCCAGCACCATGCCAAATAGCGTCAGAGTATTGATCGAATAGCCGAAGGCAGCGAGTACGCCAAAGGTCCCCAACAGCACCACCGGCACGGTAATGGTCGGGATCAGCGTGGTGCGCAAATTCTGCAGGAACACAAACATCACGATCACCACCAACACCACCGCCTCGACCAGCGTTTTCACCACTTCTTCGATCGAGATATTAATAAAGTCGGTGCTGTCTTTCGGATAGGCCACCTTGTATCCGTTTGGCATCGAGGTTTGGTATTCCGCCACCTTGGCCTTGACCAGTTTTGCGGTATTCAGCGCGTTGGCCCCGGCGGCCAGCTTGACCGCAATACCCGATGCCGGATGGCCATTCAAACGGGCACTGGAGGAGTAATCCTCATTGCCCAGCTCAACTCGCGCCACATCCCCCAGACGCACCAGGGCCCCGCTGCTGTCACTTTTCAGGATGATATTACGGAACTGCTCCGGCGTTTGCAGCCGCGACTGCGCCTTCACCGTGGCGGTCAATTGCTGATCGGCACCGGACGGCAAATCGCCGACCTTACCGGCAGAAACCTGGGTATTTTGCGCCTCAATGGCCGTTTCGACATCGGACGGCATCAGTGAATAGGACGCCAGTTTGGTCGGGTTCAGCCAGATGCGCATCGCGTATTCTGACCCGAACACCTGTACGTCACCGACACCGTCGATGCGCGACAGCGGATCCTGAATATTACTGACCAGATAGTCGGATATGTCCGCCATGCTGGCCTTGTCGGTTTCGTCATACAGCCCGACGATCAACAAAAAACTGCTCTGGGATTTTTTGACCGTCACCCCTTGGGCCGTCACCTCGGTCGGCAAACGGCTTTCCGCCTGCTGTACCTTGTTCTGCACCTGTACCTGAGCGATGTCCGGGTCAGTGCCCTGATCAAAGGTGACGTTGATACTTACCGAGCCGTCAGAGCTGCTGGTCGCCGAGAAATAAAGTAGCCCGTCCAGACCGGTGAGCTGCTGCTCAATCACCTGGGTGACGCTGTTTTCAAGAGTCTCCGCATCGGCCCCTGGATAGGTGGCGGAAATGGAAATCTGCGGTGGCGAGACGTCCGGATATTGAGAAATGGGCAGCGAATTGATCGACATCAGGCCGCACAGCATGATGATGATCGCAATCACCCAGGCAAACACCGGGCGGCGAATAAAGAACTGCGCCATGGTTACTGCTCCCCGCCGTTAGCTGCGGCGCTATCCGCCTTTTTTTTCACCTCAACCGCCTTGACCTCAACGCCGGCAGCCACTTTATTGGTGCCTTCGACGATTAACCGATCGCCGGCATTCAAGCCTTTGCTGACCAACCAGTTGCTGCCGATAACCTGCTCGGTGGTGACCGTGCGTTGCTCCACCTTGTTTTGCGCGTTAACCACCAGTGCGGTCGCTTCGCCCTTGGCATTGCGGGTAATACCCTGCTGCGGCGCCAAAATCCCTTTGGGATCGACGCCGTTGTCTACCCTGGCGTGCACATACATCCCCGGCAGTAATTCATGCTCAGGGTTAGGGAACACGGCGCGCAGCGTGACAGAACCGGTAGACTCGTCCACCGACACTTCCGTCAGTTCCAGCTTGCCGGGGTGGGTATAGGGCGTACCGTCTTCGAGTTTGATCGCCACTGGCGTGACATCGTCACGTTGCAATGAAGCCTGTTGTTTACGCAGCTTCAGCAGTTGACTGCTGGACTGGGTGAGATCGACATAGACCGGATCAAGTGCACGAATGGTTGCCAGAGCATCAGTCTGGCTGGCGGTCACCAGCGCCCCCGGCGTGACCGAAGAAATACCGATACGGCCGGAGATCGGCGCGCGTACCTGGGTATAGGCGAGATTGATTTTAGTGGTTTCCAGTGCGGCTTGATATTGCGCGACGGCGGCTACCGCTTCCAGATAGGTCGCCATGGCGTCATCCGCATCCTGTTTGGAGACGCCATTCTCTTTCACCAGCGCGGCATAGCGCTGGGCCTTCAGACGGCTTGAATTGACCGTGGCCTGGGCGCTTTTCAACTGGGCTGCTGCTTGATCGTAACTGGCCTGGTAAGTCGCGGGGTCGATTTGATACAACACCTGACCGGCTTTGACCTCCGCACCTTCGGTAAACAGGCGTTTTTTGATGATGCCCTCCACCTGCGGACGAACATCTGAGGTCATGGTGGCGTTTACCCGGCCAGTCAGGTCACTGCTCAGCGTGACCGCTTGCGGCTGCAGCGTTGCCACACCCACCTCCTGTACGCTGCCTGCCCCGGTAGGTGCACTACCGGTTTGGCCATCACAGGCGGCCAGCATCAGCGACAGGCTGACCAGTAAAACCTTTTTCCTTTGCATCAACTTTCTATCCTATTGAGAACGTTTATTCTCAATATATAGAAAGCGATGTTTTTAGTCTGACAGGGTTACGTAAGGATTGAGTAAAAGTGCATCGCAGAGCATGAGGAAACCGGTACGCCTGCCTTTCACGTACCGGCTCAGGGGTTATTTCTTGCGCAGAGGCACATCTTTCAACAGCCAGGTCAGGGCGAAGGCCAGTGCCATCACCCCCGCCGCAATCTGATACACCGAGTGGATCGCCCCGCCGAAGGCCTGCAAATAGTCGTGTTGCAGTTCCGCCGGCAGATGGTGCACGGCATCGGCGCCCAGTGAACGAGGCAGCTCCGCACCTTCCGGCAGCAAGGTGGTCAGGCGGCTGTGCAGTACATTGGTAAAGATCGCGCCGAACACCGCCACGCCGATGGAACCGCCTATCGAACGGAACAGCGTGGCGCTGGAGGTCGCGACCCCCATATGTTTTGGCTCAACGCTATTTTGCGCCGCCAGGATCATCACCTGCATTACCATACCCAGTCCCAACCCCAGCAGGCTGATGTAGAGATACAGCAAATGCACCGGGGTCGAGTTTTTCAGCGTCCCCAACAACACCATCCCCGCCAGCGCACACAGGGTGCCAATAATCGGGAAAATACGGTATTTACCGCGCTTGCTGATTAACCGACCGCTGACGATCGAACTGAGCATGATCCCTCCCATCAGCGGCAGCAGTTGCATCCCGGCCTGGGTCGGCGTTGAGTCCTTCACCACCTGCAAATACAGTGGCAGGAAGGTCACCGAACCAAACAGCGACATGCCAACGATAAAACCGATCAGCGCACAGAGCACAAAGGTGCGGTTGCGGAACAACCCTAGCGGAATGATCGGCTCGCTCGCCAACCGTTCTTCGTAGATAAAACCGCCCAACGACACCAACGCAAAGGCCAAAATGCACCACAGTTGGCCATCAGACCAGGCCATGACCGTACCGCCCTGGCTGGTAAACAGGATGATGCAGGTCAACGCGGCAGCCAGATAACTGGCACCCAGAAAGTCAATTTCGTGCTTCACCCGGTTAACCTTGGACTGGAACACCGCACCGATCACCAACAGCGCGAAGATCCCCAGCGGCAAGTTGATATAGAAGATCCAACGCCAGGAGAAATGCTGTACCAGAACCCCACCGATCAGCGGGCCGACTACCGTCGCCAAACCAAACACCCCGCCAAACAGCCCCTGATAGCGCCCGCGATCGGCCGGTGGAATAACATCACCGACCACCGCCATGGTCACCACCAGTAACCCACCGCCGCCGAGTCCCTGCAGCGCACGCATCAGGATTAACTGTGTCATGTTCTGCGCCAGCCCGCATAACACCGAGCCGAGTAAAAACACCACAATGGCGATCTGCAGCACGATCTTGCGACCGAACAGATCGCCGAACTTGCCATACAGTGGCACCACAATGGTTGATGCCAACAGATAGGCCGTCACTACCCACGAAAGATTCTCCAGTCCGCCGAATTCGCCAACGATGGTTGGCAGCGCGGTGGAGACAATGGTCTGATCGAGCGCCGCCAGCAGCATCACCAGCAGCAGTGCGGAGAACAGCAAACGGATCGAGGGTGCCTGTTCAGATGCCCTGCCGTTATCTTCGTTGCCCGCCAGATTATCAATACCCATTTAACTGAGCCTGCTTGTAATTAATTAATCGAGTAATTAATATATGAGTTATTCATTTCTCCGGTCAATGGATCTCACCGCGATGACAGCACAAAACGTTCAAAAACCGCGCCGCCCCGGTCGCCCTAGCGGCAGCGCTAATGGCGCAGAAAAACGCGAGCACCTGCTCAACACGGCGCTTAATATGTTTGCCCGTCAAGGCATTGCCGATACTTCGTTGAACGCCATCGCCCGTGAGGCTGGTGTCACTCCAGCCATGCTGCACTACTACTTTCACAACCGTGAACAGTTGCTGGATGTATTGATCGACGAACGTTTTCTGCCGGTGAGGCTCGCTGCCAGCAGCGTTTTTGACGCCAATGCGGACGACCCCGTGGCTGCCATTACCCAACTGGCGCAGCGGTTTATCGATATATCCAACGAACATCCGTGGTTCCCCCCGCTGTGGCTGCGTGAGGTGATGAGTGATAACGGCGTATTGAAGCAGCGCATGAACGAGCGTTTTGGTGATACCCAACGTAAATCTGCACTGCAATCGATCATCCGTTGGCAAGCGGAAGGCAAACTGCATGCCGGGCTGGAGCCCTCGTTATTGTTTATCACCCTGTTTGGCATGACGTTGCTGCCGCTGGCCACCGCGCCCAAATGGCAGCGTGATGACAGCAACCCATTGAGCGCCGATGTCATCGCCCGTCATGCCATTACGCTGCTGACCCACGGCCTGGGACCAAAGCGCTGAGGTATTGAAAACAGACATTAATGATTTTACGTTCGGTCGGAGAAATGAGAGATTATGACCTCACCTCTTTAGGATAAAAGGTTTAGCTATGAAGCAGGAAAGGCTCAAAAGATTAAAGCTGGTCGCGGGCGTCTCTTTTACCGTCTATTTGATAACCCATATCAGGGAGTTTCACTTCCCCGGTTCGTTGTTTAATGCCTGCCTTGCTTCAATCATCGTCACCCTGCTTTATGCCTTCCTTTCCAGCCACTTCTGGAAAAAGTATGTTTTGAAACTAAAAGATGAAGGCTAAATTTTTATAAATAAAAAATATTTAAACCCCTGTACTAAGTTGATTCTAACGATGAGACTAATGTTGGTGGAGAAGGTATGGCAGATTATATTTTTCTGATAGGTCCCGGCGGTGCTGGTAAAAGTACCGTTGGCAAAATCCTGTCTGCTACGCTGGGATATAATCTAATAGACCTCGATGATGAATTCTGCGAAAGAATCATGAACATTAGAGACTATATCCGTTCTTATGGTTATGGTTCCTATCTTGAGAAGAACTCCGCATTACTGGAAGGTCTTCTTAATCAGCGTTCTGGCGATAATATCCTGTTCATTCTCTCTTCAGGTTTTTTATCTACGGACATTCGTTCAGACATCGTGGAATATAATAGAAAATTAATAAAAACCAATGGTTTTTCCGTGTTACTAATGCCATCCCGTCACTATGAAGAGGCTCTTGAATGCATTATGGACCGACAGCTGAACCGAGGCTTATCTCTGGTCAGGGAGAAAGAGCAAGAAAAATTTAGTCTACGATTTCATGAGTATTCTGAGATAGGAAATCTAAAGATTTTTTCGATGGAAGCGCCTGAATTTATAGCCTGTGAAATAGCGAACCAGCTTGGCCGACGGCCTGCCCACTGAGTAATAATAGGCAGGGCCAAAGCTGGCCCTGCGCTGTTGGCGGGTTTAAACGGCCGGCAGTTGGTTGGTCACACAGTGAATACCGCCGCCGCCAGCGGCGATGGCATCAATATCCAATTGCACCACTTCACGATCCGGATATAGCTCGTTCAATAACCGCAACGCTTCAGCATCTGCCTCCGGGTCGCCAAACTCGGGGGCGATGACCGCACCGTTGATCACAAAGTAATTGATGTATCCCGCAGCAAAATCCGGGTTCCCTTTGCTGAAACGGCTGCGACGCGGTTCCAGCGGGGGCGACATGGTGTGCACCTGTAGCTTGCGGCCATCGGCATCGGTCGCTTGTTTGAGGATCGCCAAATGCGCCTGGGTGACTTTATGGTCGTAAGAGTCGGGATCGGTGTCCAGATTGGCCACCACCACTCCCGGACTGGCAAAGCGGGCATAGAAATCGACGTGGGCATCGGTAATATCCTTACCTTTAATCCCCGGTAGCCAGATGATTTTGCGCAGGCCGAGCATCTCTTTCAACTCTTGTTCTACCCGGTCACGGCTCCAGCCTGGGTTGCGGTTATTGTTGACCCAACTGCTCTCGGTCATGATTCCGGTGCCATGACCATCCACTTCTATGCCGCCGCCTTCGCCTACCAGTCCACTGCGCCGTATATTAGCGACGCCGTAATGATTAGCTTCAAACGCTGCCAGCCGCGCATCATAGGTGTGCTGCTGTTTGTTGCCCCAGCCGTTAAAGTTAAAGTCCACTGCCCCCAGTTTGCCCGTATCGTTGATGACAAAATTGGCGCCAATATCACGCATCCAAATATCATCGAGTTCGGTAACAATATAGGTCACATTGTGGCTGCCGCATTTCTCCTCTGCCAACCGACGCTCGCTCTCGCGGCAGAATACTGTTAACGGCTGATATTGAGCGATGGCGCGAGCTATCCGTCCCAGGGCACTCTGCACACCCGAAGTATAATCAGCCCAAATAGCCCGCTGGGCCCCGAAGGCGATAAACGCGCGTTGTTGCTCCTCGCCTTCATCCGGCATGCGCCAACCCTCTCCGCGCCCGGCCTGCGCTGCATGGGCGGGTAACGTCAGCCCCATGGATGCCGTTAGACTCATGCCGGCAATCAGGGATGCCTGCTTAATAAATTCACGACGCGTTGACATGTTTTGCTCCTGTATTGCCGTCATTGAGATAAGGTATTCTGTTCAGTGAAAGACGGCGTGATTTCGATGTGATACATGTTAATGCTTCCAATACGGCCATAACAAACGATACATTTAGCGGACACCTGATTAGATAGGCTTATCAATAATGCTAAAACACTGGCCCCCGATGAACGCGTTACGTGGGTTTGAAGCCGCAGCCCGCCTGGGCAGTTTCCACCAGGCCGCCGATGAACTGCACCTCACTCAGTCGGCCATCAGTCAACAGATACGCAGCCTGGAAGCCTTTCTGGAACAACCGTTATTTTTCCGCAGCGGTCGCAGCGTCAGCCTGACCGACGCCGGGCACGATCTCTACAGCACTGCCCAGGTGATGCTGCAACAACTGGCGGTCGGCATCCGCCGCCTGGATCAATACCGCAAACCCAACCAACTGATCGTCAATACCACTCCGGCATTTGCCCGCCACTGGCTGGTACCGCACCTGAAGAGCTTTAATCGGCTGCACCCGGATATCGACCTTTGGCTGTTCACCAGCTTTGATCCCCCGGATATGGTGACGGAAACCGTCGATCTGGCGATCCGCGACGATCTCAGTGCGCAGGCTGAATGCAGCTTCCAGATACTGCATCAGGATCGGCTCTATCCAGCTTGCCATCCTGACCAGCTAAAACTTGACGCTGAGCACCGCACCACCCTGCATGGCGAGCGTGAGATGGACTGGAGCCATTGGGCCGTTCAGGGCGGCGTCAATCTGGGGCAAAGCAGCCATGGGTTAAATTTCTCAGACCCGGGCCTGCTATTGGACGCCGCCTGCGATGGTCTGGGCATCGCGCTGATCAGCCAATTGCTGGCACAGCAGGCACTGGCAAAAGGGGTATTACAACCGCTGACGGAACAAAGCGTGCGCGGTCCCCACTGGGCCTGGCTTGTTCATCGTGACAGTGAAAGCAGCCCGCATACTCGGCAGTTTTGTGAGTGGTTGCTAACTCAATTGCCGCCGCCAATTTAACGTTCCAGCTCACGGATCCAGGCGGCAGATAAAGCAGGTCGGATTGAGCGGTGCTACCTTCAATCAGGCGCCCTTAAAACCTCATAGAATGGCGCTAAGTGATTGTTGAAATTGAATTCACCTGTCATCGTTCAATTCGAAAAGGAACCGCTATGCATTCTGGCTTATTGAAAACCTTAGCACTCAGCGTGGCGATTGCCACCCTCAGCCCTTCAGCCTGGGCCGCAAATCTCAACGCCGGTGCTGTGGCAGCACCGGACCAATACGGCGCCAAAGTGGCCGCACAAATTTTACAGGCCGGCGGCAACGCGGTCGATGCGGCAGTCGCTACCGCTTTTACTCTGGCGGTGACCTATCCCGAAGCCGGTAACATTGGCGGCGGCGGTTTTATGACGCTGTACGTCGACGGCAAGCCCTACTTCCTCGATTACCGTGAAATCGCCCCCAAAGCCGCCACCAAAACCATGTACCTGAACGATAAAGGCGAGGTGATTGAAAACCTCAGCCTGGTGGGCACCAAAGCGGCCGGCGTGCCGGGCACGGTGCTGGGGCTGTGGGAAGCGCACAAACGCTTCGGCAAATTGCCTTGGGCCGAGTTGCTGACCCCGGCGATCGGTTACGCGCAGCAGGGCTTTAAGGTGGCCGATCAGCAATATCAGTACCGTGAAGACGCCAACAAGCTGTTCGCCGGTCAAACCAACTTCGGCGATTATTTTGGCAGCATGAAACCCGGCGCGGTGTTTAAACAGCCAGAACTGGCCAAAACGCTGGAGCGTATCGCCAATAAAGGCGCGGACGATTTCTATCAGGGGGAAACGGCCAAACTGCTGGTGGCCCAAATGCAGCATGATGGCGGCCTGATCACCCAGGCGGACCTGACGGATTATCGGGTGAAATGGCGTGATCCGATGCAGATTTCCTGGCGTGGCAACACCCTTTACACCGCCCCGCTGCCCAGCTCTGGCGGCATCGCGCTGGCTCAGTTACTGGGCATCAAAGAGGATCGCGCTGCCGATTTCAAAGGAGTGGAACTGAACTCGGCGCGTTATATTCACCTGCTGTCGGAAATTGAAAAACGCGTATTTGCCGATCGTGCCGATTATCTCGGCGACCCGGACTTCGCCAAGGTCCCGGTTGCCCAGTTAATCGCCCCGGACTACCTGCAAAAACGCGCGGCGGAAATCAACCCGACGGCCATTTCACCGACCGAAAAAGTACGGCCGGGCCTGGAGCCGCACCAAACTACCCATTTCTCGATTGTTGATGCACAGGGCAACGCCGTCAGCAACACCTACACGCTGAACTGGGACTTCGGCAGCGGCGTGGTGGTGAAAGGCGCCGGCTTCCTGCTGAATGATGAAATGGACGACTTCAGCGCCAAACCGGGCGTGGCTAACGCCTTCGGCGTGGTCGGTAGCGACGCCAATGCCATTGAACCGGGCAAACGCATGCTCTCTTCCATGAGCCCGACCATTATCACCCGCGACGGTAACGTCAGTCTGGTGATCGGCACTCCCGGCGGCTCGCGCATTTTCACCTCGATTTTCCAGGTGATAAACAATATCTATGATTATAAGTTGCCATTGGATAAAGCGGTGGCCGCCCAGCGCGTTCATCACCAACTGCTGCCGAAAGACACCATCTTCTACGATGGCTTTGCCCCGCTGACCGGCAAAGTGGCCGAACAGTTGAAAGCGATGGGCTATAAGCTGGAAGATCAGGGCTGGTACATGGGGGATATTCAGGTGATCCGCGTCAATGGCGACACGCCAGAGACGGCATCTGATCCTCGTGGTCGTGGTGTGGGCCTGGTGGTGAAGAAGTAATTGAAAATGGCCGGCCCGGTTAAAGCAACCGGCCGGCCAACATGACGCTATTGCTTACGCGTCCAACCGTCCCTTTGGTCATTCTTCACCACTTCAATGAAGGACTCAGGCAGCAGGTTGCGGAACAAACCATTCTCTTCTTCGATAACGCTGACCATTTTGTCCACCATCTCCTGCGGATCGAACTGATCGAAAGGGAACTTGAGCTTGCTGTGGTCAATAAAGTTCACCTTAGGGTCGTACCACACTTTGAAACTTTCCATCATGCGGTCATTGAAGCCGGTCAGATAAGGGCCGGGGTTGACCGTGGCCACCTTCACGCCAAAATCGGCCAGTTCCATGCGCAAGGATTCGGCAATTGCCTCCAGTGCATGTTTGGACGCACAATAAGCGCCGGTAAATGCACCGGTCAACAAACCGGCAACGGAAGAAACGAACACTATCTTGCCGCTCTTACGCCCCACCATTTGTTTAATAAACCCCTGAGTCAGCGCCATACTGGAAAACACGTTGGTCTCAAACTGGGATCGCAGCACGTCGATAGGCATTTCTGCCACCGCACCCGCTTCGGCAATACCGGCATTGTTGAACAACACGTCAATATTCCATTTCCACGCATACTCCCGATCGCGTGGGTCCAAAATATCCAGCTTTTCAACCTGCAGCGTAACGCCGCGCTGTTTGGCAGCCTCAAGCAACTGGGTGACCTGCGGCGTGAGCTGGACACCGGCGATCACCTTATGCCCGCGCGCTGCCAGTGCCAGTGAAACTTCCCGGCCAAAACCGGACCCTGCGCCTGTCACTAATATTGTTTTATTAACCATCTGATGATTTCCTTTGTTCACATTAATGGGGTTGGCACTCACGGCCATCGCGGGTAATACCGACGTTGCCGCCACCACACCGCTGCTGATGATAAATTTCCTGCGAGTTATTTCAGGCATAAAGCCTCCTTCTGCCAGAGGCAGAATGGTCTATTTTATTAAATGGCGTTTTATTTAATGAGTGCAATTAAATACGGGCGCTGCGTTTATTTCAAACAGCTCTCTGCAATATAAGCATCCTCATGGGATTTGGCACCGGAAATGCCAATTGCGCCAATAAATTCATTCGCAGATGAATAGACTGGCAGTCCGCCGGCAAAAGAGGCCAGCCCCTGATTGCTGTGTTCAATCGACCACAACTCTTGTCCTGAGCCTGATAGCCGGCCCAGGTCGGCACTGGGAATACGAAATAGTGCAGATGTTTTCGCTTTCCTTTGGGCTAAATCAATGGCCCCCAGCGGGGTATTATCCATGCGGGCAAAGGCGATCATATTGGCGCCGTCATCATAGACACAAATACAGACCGCCAGCCCCTGCTGCTGCGCGGTGCTGATCCCTTTGGCAATAATCTGCCGGGCATAATCCAGCGAGAACGATCCTGACATGGCAAGTAACCCCGTTAATATGCAACTGGGGAAAACTATAAAGTTGCGCTAGGATGTGAACAATACCCACTCACCTGACAACAGTTGTTAGTTTATCTTATGAATAGACAAGATCCGCTTAACGGCATTCACCTGTTTTTGACCGTGGTCGAAGCCGGCAATTTCTCCCGCGCGGCCGCCATGCTCAGCGTCACGCCAGCCGCAGTCAGCCTGAGGATCGGGCAGTTGGAAACCGAGTTGGCGGTGAAGCTGTTTCATCGCTCGACGCGTAGCGTTAGCCTCAGTGAGGCCGGTGAGTGGTTCTATCAAAGTGTGGCGCCTTTTTATCAACATATACTTAATGCCCGCGAAGGTCTGCATCAGAGCCAGGACCTGCCTTCTGGCCATCTGCGCATCACCGCCGTACAAATGGCGAAAGAACTGCTCAAGGCGCCGTTCCTGGCAGAATTTAACCGTCTTTATGCGCAGATCACCCTGGAAATAAATTACGAAGACCATTTGATAGACATTATTCAGGAACGGATCGATGTGGGTATTCGGCTGGCGGATAAATTACAGCCCGGCATGGTTGGCGTGCAAATAACTCCGGCATTGCCTTGCGCCCTTATCGCCTCACGAGATTATATTGAAAAATATTCGGCCCCAATGAATATTGCTGACTTGCAACAACATCGTTGCATACGTTTTCGTTTCCCCGACCGTGGCATATTGCATAAGTGGTCGCTGACCGATGGCGAGCAAGATCATGACATTGACCTGCCGGGCGTTTTTATTACCGACAACACCGAGGCTATTATTGAGGCAGCTCGGGCGGGAATTGGCATTGCTCATGTGTTTTTACGTCACAGGATCAAGCAAGAACTTGAGGCGGGAACCTTGATCGAAATAATGCCGGGGTATTGCCGCCCACTGCCACCGATGTGGGTCTATTATGCCAACCGCAAATACGTGCCCAAAAAAGTCAGGGTATTTATTGATGAATTAAAACGCCACAGCCAGACGCTGAGGTGGTGAAGCATGCCCCGTCATTACGGGGCATGCTCGGGGTTATCCGCCGGCTTTATTCAGCGTAGCATTTGACAATTCGCCGTAAACCACCTGGCCACGGAAACCACGACGTACTTGCTGGAACAGGGCTCGGAATGCCGGATAATCCTGTGGCTGGCAGAGCGCATCCTTGCCGCGAATGGCATTCATCTGCAACCGATGGTTGACGACCACCTGCTGCCCCTTGAGTTGCCATTCCACCTGGTATTGACCGGCCGCATTGCTGAATTTCTGGTTCTTGGGAATGGCGATAATCGGCACTCCGGCAGGCAATTGCAGGCGATAGGTTTCATCATAGTGCTGTGCGGTGCAGTAAAACGGCGTCTCGTTGGTCGGCGCTGACGTGGTTGAATAAAGCGTTCTGAAAGACTTGCCGCCGGGCGGTGTTGGCACAGGCATGCCCCCTACCACGCTAAAATCGACATAGTCCTCGGCCTTGAAACGATAGCTGTAACCAAACTGCTTTTTGAGATTGAGGGGATCGCCTTGCATCACAATTTTCCCACGCCCATCAATGCCGGAAGAGGCCATGATGGTTTCTTCAACCCGCGCCTGATTCTGCTGATTGATTTGGGAAAAATACCCTCTCAGGTCGATCTCATCCACCTCACCCAAGTTACGTTCGGTTTGTCCGCGCATATTGCCCGATTTATCGAATTCGAAATCCACGCTGAGTGAGGTGTTATTGCGCAGTTCATCATTGTCTGGGGTACGTGCCAGTTTCGCTTCGCGAGTGAGCAACACCGGTGCCCCAAGATCGGCTCCCGGCAGTTGACCAAAACGGGCCCAGGGATTGGTGGAATCCAGATACAGCTTGAACTCCGGCACATAGGTAATGGCATGGTTAAAACGGCCCAACAGCGGTACCGTCGGCAGAACCGGCCCTTCATCCATACCAATCAGCACCGGTGAACTGACAATGCCCTTGGCGGCTAACAGCGCCTCCAGCAGCACCACGTGATCCTTGCAGTCACCGTAATGGTTATCAAGGATGCTCTGCGCCGGATTCGGCTCCAGCCCGCCATTACCCAAATACACGGCAACGTAACGAATATTCTGTGCCACCCAACGGTAGAGAGCCGCCGTCTGCTCACGGCGATCGCTGATACCACTGGTGATTTGATCCGCCAGCGTTTGGATCGCCGGGGTGACTTTCGCCGCTTCGCCGGCTTTCAATTGGTAGGCTTTGGCCAGCTGCGGCCATTCACGGTAGGTACTGGCCATGATGGTAGGGCTGAATGTCCAACTGTTGGCCGACCAGTTCTGTGCCTTCAGCGGGTCGCTGCGTTGATAACGCCAGCGCCAATGCGCCTGACCGTCACGGACCTGCGGCGTATTTCCGCCCTCAACTCCCCGGGTAAAGACATGCATCGGCAAGTCAGCCGGCGCATGCAAGTTAACTTCCGCGTCATCAAATTGGTCGAATACGCTAAAGGTTTCCCACAGGCCGAAGTAGTCCGGGAAATACGGCGTATTTTGCGTGCGGCGCAGCTCATACACCACGCGCGATCCCGGAGCCAGGTTGGAGAACACGATAACCCGCACCTTGCGATCGGCATACAGCGGTGCCGAGGCGCTGGAATAACTTTCCTGGGTATAGATACGATCGGGCGCCACGTCATGGCGCTGTCCATCGGCCGTCAGCGTATAAGCCGAGACCACCTCCAGCGTTTCCATTTTCTCGCTGTAACTCAGGCGGATTTGGCTAAATTTCTCGACGGCAGCTTTGGTTTTAAGCAGAACTTCATAGCTTTCGGTTTTCACATTACTGGCATTGGCCCGCACTTGATAATCGGCGCGGTAGCGTACAAAGCTAAAATCATTGCGCACGGCCACTTCCTGCGCGCTAGCCGTCGTAGGGGTGTCAGCGGCCAGCAACATGGCCGGTTGTGCTGCCGTCAGGCCGGCGAGCACCAGTATTGAGGGGATAGCGATTTGCATCTTCAATCCTTGAAGGTTTATTTAACCATAATGGTGGCCTTAATCAGGCGCAGACCACCGTCGCAACAGGCAGGCACACTAGTATAAATGAGAAGCGTTTTCAATAAAATACCGGTTCCACTGACAGGATCCGATGTATCATTCGGGACAGCAAGTTTCAACACGCCAAAGACCACGTTTCAAAAGGAAGGCTATTCATGGAAAATATCATTATCGAAAAAGCGAAAAAAACGGATGCCGCAGAAATTGTAAGGCTGATATCCCTGGCAGATAAAGATGCCGTACTGGCCCTTTCCGGTAAAAATGATATTGATGATGCTCTGCGTCAGTATGAAATAAACTTCGGTCGTGAGGATATCTACTTCAGCTACAAGAATATCTTTGTGGCACGCAGCAACAGCCGCATTCTTGGCTGCATCCTCTACTTCCGGGGCGAAGATGAGTCCAGTTTCCAACCCATCTCGGAACGTCCGCTTGAAATGGAAATGGAAAACGAATCTGATCCCGATGAAATCTACATTGATTCACTGGCGGTGCTGCCGGAGTGCCGGGGAAAGGGGATCGCTAAACGGCTGGTTAAACAGGTTACTCTTGAAGCCAGGAAACAGGGTTTTCAAAAGGTAGGCTTGCTGGCCGACAAGAGCAAAGCCTATCTGGGTAGCATGTATCAAACGCTGGGATTTAACGTCACGGCCGAAGTGAGTCTGCTTAACGACCATTACGAAAAGATGACCTTCTACACAGAACCATCATGTTCCTGAAACTGTCCCTCTCCCAAAGGAGAGGGAACAATCTCGCTGCGTGACGATTGAGCTAGCCTTGCTCTATCAGCATCACCGCCGTGGTATCCGCTGCCAGGGCTTCGAAAATGTGCTCCCGATCGGCGGAGTAACTGATGTAATCCCCCGGACTCAACTCTACCGCCTGGTCTTTCGGTCCCACTAGCGCCCTGCCACTGCTGATAATCACGTGCTCAATGGTCCCCGGCATATGCGGCCGCGAGATGCGCGTTTCGCCCGGTTGAACGCTCAGACGGTAAATATCGCGCTGGGCTCCCGGCGGACACGTCGCCAACAAGGTGGCGGCGTAATTGGCCTGCTCGGAAACGGTAGTGACCCCTTCATTAGCGCGGATCACCTGAACGTGCTGGCGCGGCTGGGAAATTAACCGGCTGACCGGTACATCCAGCGCCATCGCCAATGCCCACAGCGTTTCCAGGCTAGGGTTACCGTTACCGGTTTCAAGCTGTGAAAGCGTCGATTTGGCTATCCCGGCCCGTCGTGCCAGTTCGGTGACCGATAGCCCCAACCGCTCACGTTCCCGGCGAATGGCGGTAGAAAGCAGGCCGATCGGCGTGGCGTTATTGCAGATGTCATCGCTCATTGTTCACCATACCATCCATTTGTTCGACTTGATGAACGCTCGCGAGCTGTTCATCATAATGTTCAGTTGTTCATTTTAATGGTAACCGCTTCAGTCGGCAAGTGCTGAGCACCATCAGGGAGAAGGGATATGAAGGTAAAAACCAGTGGCGTCATGCAGATGACTCTCGCCATGGTCATTTCCGGCACCGTGGGGTGGCCGGTAGTGATGCTGGGGCAACCGGCCACCACGGTAGTTTTCTGGCGCTGTGCGCTTGGTGCGCTGGCAATGTTGGTGGTCTGTGCCCTGCTCGGTCTGCTGAAAAAAGGCCTGCTGACCCGACGACAGGCCGCAATAGCGGTGCTGGGTGGTATCGCGTTGGTGTTGAACTGGACGCTGCTGTTCGCTGCCTATTCCTACGCCTCTATCGCCGTGGCTACGGTCACCTACCACGTTCAGCCCTTTATGTTGGTCGGGCTGGGGGTGCTGTTTTTTGGTGAAAAACTGACGGCGACCAAGCTCGGCTGGTTGTTATTGGCCTTTGTCGGCATGTTGTTGATCATCACCGGCAAGCAAAATGCCGGCGACGCCAGTTCTCATTACTTCACCGGCGTATTACTGGCGCTGGGCGCCGCCTTTATGTATGCGGTTGCGGCGGCGATCGTCAAACAATTGAAAGGAGTGCCGCCGCATCTGATTGTGTTGATCCAGCTCTCCGTTGGTGCGCTGCTGTTGGCTCCCTTCGCCGGTCTTGGCTCTCTGCCGTCAACGGCCAATACCTGGTTGTTGCTGGCGACCCTGGGCCTGGTACATACCGGGTTGATGTCCTCACTGCTGTACAGCGCGATCCAGAAAATCCCTACCAGCCTGGTGGGTGCCTTGTCCTTCATCTATCCATTGGTAGCAATTATTGTCGACTGGAGGGTGTTCGGTCACCGCCTTAGCCTGCTGCAACTGCTGGGCGCTGCAGCGATCCTGCTGGCTGCGGCGGGCATGAACTTTGGCTGGCGCTTGATGCGCGCGAAGAAAACTCCCCATCCGGCGGACGGGATCTAAACGCCTTAAAGATCGTCCTGATCACTGATACATCTGCGGCAGGGTTATCCCGAAAATATCAAAAGCTCAGCAAATTAACGTATTCGCCCTGGCCGACAATAGCTGTTATTTATTGAGTCAGACACGGCGGAGGAATCAACGATGACGCTTTATGTGTGGAATAACCGGCTGAAACAGCGCGTCCGTTTCAGTTACTGGAATGAGCTGTGCGTGATTAACTAAATCGGGGGCCTGTAATGGCCCCCACCAATTTTAAAACCCTACCTGTCCTCAGTCTCACTGCGTATATGACTGATCTGCTCTTGCAGGTCGGGCCACGGTGCTTTCCCCGCATAGTTTTGCCGCAGGTAGTTAAGCAACGCCGCTATCTGCCCATCATTCAGGTTATGACGGAATGCTGGCATGTAACCCAGATTGATATTGGCCGGTTGCTGAATACCGTCCAATACCACCCGAATGGCGTTGTCCGGCGTATCGGCAAACAGGTTGGTGTTCAGCGCCAGCGAAGGCCTGATCCCGGCCATTTGCGCGCCCTTTTCCTGAGCATGGCAAGCCATACAGGCCCCGGAGAAAATACGTGCCCCTTCGGTGGTTAACGGCTCGGTCTTTAATTCGGCCCAGTCATTCAACCGCTGTGCCTGCGCCACCTTGGCTTGCGCCGGGTGGTAGCTGCGAAGATAGGTGGCGATGGCCTGCAAGTCTTGTTCCGGCAGGCGTGAAAGCCCCTCTTCGATCACCGGTGCCATCGGCCCCGCCGCGACACCGTGATTGGCCGAATACCCGCTGCGCATAAAGCTGAGCAGATCCTGCCGGGTCCAGTCCAGCGGTGCCAAAGAACTGCCGGTGAGTGACGGTGCCGTCCAGGCTTCCGCCACGCCGCCGGTCAGATGCGCAGTGCCGCCTTTTTCGCCAAACATCAGATTGCGCGGGGAGTGACAGGCGCTGCAATGCCCAAGACCTTCGGTCAGATAGGCCCCCCGGTTCCACTCGGCACTTTGCTCAGGATCCTTTTTCATCGCGCCCGGCGTCAGGAACAGCCAGTTCCAGGTCACTATGCCCTGGCGAATGTTAAACGGAAAACTCAGCGCGGTGACCGGCGGCTGGTAGCTCACCGCCGGCTGCGACATCAGATAGGCGTACAACGCCTGCAAATCTTCGTCACTGGTACGGGTAAAGGCGGTATAGGGGAAGGCCGGGTAGAGATAATGCCCTTCGCGATCCACCCCATGACGCATCGCCCGTTCAAAGGCAGCATAGGACCATTTGCCAATGCCGGTTTCGTTATCCGGCGTAATGTTGGTGGTGTAGATAGTGCCAAACGGGATCTCCATCGCCAACCCGCCAGTATCGCGTTTACCGCCCGGCCGGGTATGGCAGACCGAACAATCGCCGAGGTCGGCCAGCATTTTGCCACGGGCGATCTGTTGCTGACTAAAAGCGTGGGTCTCGTTCGCATCGCGTGGCGCAATTTCCGGCTGCCAACTGACAATCACACCGGCGACCACCACGGCGATGACCGCCAGACTGCCCCATCCGGCAACTTTCTTTAACTTGCCCATTATGAGTTATCCCTTTCTGCGTTGGTGGAAGCCTGCTGTTTTAACGCCTTCAGCACCTGCTCCGGGGTGAATGGCACTTCTCGCAGTCGCACACCCAGCGCGTCGAATAATGCATTGGCGATTGCTGCTGCACTCGGCACCGAGGCCGATTCCCCCGCGCCCATCGACGGCTCATCCGGGTAGTCCAGCAGTTGCACATCCACCTGTGGCAATTCATCAAAACGCAGGATCGGATAGCCCCCCCAGTCCAGTGACGTCACCGCTGACGCATCAAAGGTGACAAACTCCTTCAGCACCCGACTGGCGGACTGAAGGATATTGCCGTGCACCTGATGACGAACCCCGGCCGGGTTGATGATGCGTCCGCAGTCATGGGCCACGAAGATTTTGTCGAGTTTGATCTGGCCGCTGTGGCGGTTAACGCTGAGGTCACACACCCAGGCTGCCCAGGCCGCGCCGAACCCCGGGAATTTGCTGTGGAAGTAACGGGCATAGGCAAAGCCACGGCCACTTACCCACGCCTGTCCGCTCGTTGCCGGGTTGCGATGCGCCGGGCCATCCTGCCAACCGGCCTGTTTTTTCAATGCGTTGATCAACGCCACGGCGCGCGGGTCTTTCAGATATTGCAGGCGGAAAGCGATCGGATCCTGCCCGGCGTGCCACGCCAGTTCATCAATCCACGATTCGTGAGCAAACACATTGGGCAACGCCGAAACCCCGCGCATCCACGAAGCCCGCACGATCGGCGCAGCATCCTGACAAATCACCCGCATATTTGGATATTCGTACTGGGGGATGGCAGTTCTGTCGCCCATCTGCTGTACATCAGCCCGATTGGCCATCTTACCGGTCAAAACCAGTGACAATGTCACGGCGTTATTGGAGGGATAGCTGGTTTTCAGCTCGTAGGCCGCCACCTGCCGGTGTTGATCCAACCCACCGCGCACCCGCATCAACTGCCCGGTGCCCTTGGGTTCCCAACCCGACTCTTGCTCACGCATCAACTGCACTCTGACCGGTTTGCCAGTGGCCTGAGATAGCAGCGCGGCGTCTGCCGACACGTCATCGGCACAGTTGCGGCCATAACAACCGGAGGCCTCCATGCGATTGATATGCACCTGCTCAGGCTGTCGATCGAGCAAATGGGCGATGTCTTTGCGCAGGTCATGAGGGTTTTGCGTGCCCGACCAGATTTCTGCGTGCTCACTGCTGACATCGGCCACCGCACAGGAAGGGCCAATGGAGGCATGCTGATGATAAGGCCAGACGTAATCGGCATTGACCTCGGTGTGCAGCGAAGCCAGCGCGGCATCGACGCTCGCATCATCACGCAGCACGCGATCGCTTTTCGGGTTAGCCGCCAGCGCCGCCTGCAATCCCTGCACCGAAAGATCCGGCAGCCCGGTCCAGGGACGCCATACGGTCTTCAATTGCCGCATGGCTGCGATCGCCTGCTCTTCACGCTCGGCAACGATGCCGATAAAATCGTTAATCACCACCAGTTTCACGATGCCCGGCAGATGAGAGATAGAAGCTCGGTCCACCGACAGCAGCCCACTGCCCAGGGGCGCACTGCTGTCCGCGCCGGTATAAGGTGGGCGTACCACTCTGCCGTGTAACATGCCCGGCAGCCGCAGATCGTGCACATAGGTCAGTTGACCGGTGACCTTGGCCGGGATATCTACCCGCGGCACGGCCTTACCGACGTAGCGGCTGTCCGCCACGCTTTTCAGCTTGACCGTTTTATCCAGCGCAACCTGCAAGTTTTGCCCGTTGGCCAGGTCGCCATAGCTCAGGCTGACATGGGGTTTGTCCGCTGCAAATACCCGGCCATTCTCGGCCCGTAACCTGTCCACCGGTAGCGCGAAGGCGCGTGCGGCCAGCCCCAGCAACAACTGCCGCACCTGCGCCGCCGCCTGACGCAGCGGAATTGAGGTTACCTGAATAGTGGCACTGGCGATGGTCGGCCCCTGATCCGGCGTGCGCTGGGTGTCCCCCAGAATGACCGTGACATGGTCAAAGGGCACGCTGATTTCATCGGCAACAATCTGTGCCAATGCCGTACGAATACCGGTACCGAGATCCACATGGCCATTAAAGGCAGTAACCCGACCGTCTGCGGTCAGGCCAATAAAGCTGTCCACACGATCCAGCGGCAGGTCACCCACGGCGGCAGGCGTATCGGCAAGGGCATTGAGTGAAACCGGCAGCAGACTGCTGACCATCACCAATCCCCCTGCCTGTAACAGGCGGCGTCGGGTGAGTTCCAGGTGGCTCATGACTGCCCCCTTTCGGCCAACAGCTGTCGGGCTTTGGCTGCCGCGCGCAAGATCTCAATATGGGTGCCGCAGCGACACAGGTTATAGGCCAGTTCATTTTTGATTTGTTGTTCATCGGCCTGCGGATTGCGCTCAAACAGCGCAACCAGCGTCATGATCATACCGTTGGTGCAATAACCGCACTGCGCGGCTTGCTCATCGATAAAGCCCTGTTGAACCGGGTGCAGTTGCCCCGCTTCGCTGAGGCCTTCCAGCGTGGTAACAGATTTATTGATGGCACCGCTCAGTGGGATAGAACAGGAACGAGCGGCAACGCCGTCGATCAATACCGTACAGGCACCACACTCCCCCAGGCCACAACCATATTTGGGGCCGTTGAGGCCCAGATCATTGCGTAATACGTACAGTAAAGGCGTCTCGGGCGAAACGTCGTCGAGTGCGACCATCCGGCCGTTTATTTTAATTTCCATGGTGAAATATATCCTTAACCAAACGGATTTCTCCGTAATATCACTGTGATGAATGATTCACAGCATGCTAATTATAATCATTAAAAGACTTAGCAATGTTAAGGTGATGTAGCGTGAATTGCTTTACCGAAAAATGGGTATTTATTATAAATTTCCGATAGATACTCATAATATTCTTGGCAGCCCCCCTCCCAGGCTAAAAAATCACCGTTTGATCTCCGCCAAATACGGCTAAATAAAGCGCCTGTTTATTTCCCCCGGACCCGCATGTTACGACTGCCTGTTACCGGTTTTACTCCGTCGGTCACATTACCGGTAACACCTTTTTTTAACATCCTTCAGCGTGATATCTGTCGCAAAACCGCCTGCGGAAAACCGCTTTGATAGCTCTATCGAAGCGACTTTTTTTAAACAGGTGAAACCATGACAACCCCAACGCCCAATGAAGTACTGCTAATTGCCCCCGTGATGGAAAACCTGCAGGCCCGCCTTGAGGCGGCCTTTGTGGTGCACCGGCTGTATGAACAAGCGGACCCGGTGGCGTTTCTCGCTGCCAAGGGAGAGGCCTTTCAGGCGATCGTTACCCGTGGCGATATCGGCGTCACTACGCCGGTTCTCGAGCAATTACCGCAGTTGGGGCTGATTGCGGTATTTGGTGTGGGCACCGACGCGATAGACCTGGAGTACACCCGCCAACGTGGCATTGCCGTCACCATCACCTCCGGCGCGTTGACCGACGACGTGGCGGATATGGCGTTGGGGCTGCTGTTGGCCACCGCTCGTCAGCTCTGCCATAACGACCGTTTTGTCCGTGAAGGCCGCTGGCTGCAGGAGGCACCCGGCCTGTCGGTGCAGGTCAGCGGGAAGCGTCTGGGGATTTTTGGCATGGGTAATATCGGCCGTGCCATCGCCCAGCGCGCCGCCGGCTTCAACATGCGCATCCAATACGCCAGCCACCGGCAGGACAGTACGCTGCCCTATGCCTATTACCCGGATCTGCTGGCGTTGGCGCGGGAAAGTGACTTTTTTGTGATTGCCATTTCGGGCGGAAAGGACAGTGCCGGTCTGGTAGACAAGGCCGTGTTTGACGCGCTGCCGTCGCACGCACTGGTGATCAACATTGCTCGTGGCAGCATCGTCAACCAAGCGGATCTGATTGCCGCGCTGCAAAACGGTGACATCGCCGGGGCCGGGCTGGACGTTTACGCCCAGGAGCCGCAGGTGCCTGCCGAGCTGATCGCGATGGATAACGTGGTGCTGCAACCGCATATCGCCAGCGCCACTCAGGAAACCCGGCAAAAAATGAGCGATATCGTCTTCACCAACGTTGAAGCCTTTTTCAACCAGGCGCCGCTGCCCCACGCCATTGAATAATTAATCCGCTTTAGTTCGATTTTATTCTTGCCGAATAACAGAACCTCCCGTTCTGGAGGTTCTCCCTGCGTCCTGTAAAGAGAGATCGCCATGGATAATAAAATACCCAACACCCGCTGGCTGCGGGTCATTGCCCCGATCCTGATCGCCTGCATTATTTCCTTTATGGACCGGGTTAATATCAGTTTTGCCTTGCCCGGTGGTATGGAAAGTGATTTGGGCATTACCAGCCAGATGGCGGGTTTGGCCAGCGGCATCTTCTTTATCGGTTATCTGTTTTTGCAGGTTCCCGGCGGCCGCATCGCGGTTAACGGCAGCGGCAAACGCTTTATCGCCTGGTCACTCTGTGCCTGGGCGGTGGTTTCGGTGGCCACCGGCTTTGTCACCAACCACTACCAACTGCTGGTGTTACGTTTTGTATTAGGCATTTCCGAAGGTGGCATGTTGCCGGTGGTGCTGACCATGATCAGCAATTGGTTCCCGGAAAAAGAACTGGGCCGCGCCAATGCCTTCGTCATGATGTTCGCCCCGCTGGGTGGCATGCTTACCGCCCCCATTTCGGGTGCCATCATTAACCAGCTCGACTGGCGCTGGCTGTTTATCCTCGAAGGTTTGCTGTCACTGGTGGTGTTGGCCGTTTGGTGGCTGTTGATCAGCGATCGTCCGCAGGAGGCGCGCTGGCTGCCGGCCCGCGAGCGCGAATATCTGATAACAGAACTGACACGCGAGCGTCAGGCTCGCAGCAGAACCCAGCCGGTCAGCAACGCACCGTTGAAGGACGTGTTCCGCAATAAGGGGCTGATGAAACTGGTACTGCTGAACTTCTTCTACCAGACCGGTGACTATGGCTACACCCTGTGGCTGCCGACCATTCTGAAAAACCTCACCGGCGGCAATATGGCCTCGGTCGGCTTCCTGGCGATCTTGCCGTTCGTGGCGACCCTGCTGGGGATTTACCTGATATCGGTGCTGACCGACAAAACCGGCAAGCGTCGGCTGTGGGTGATGGTTTCCCTGTTCTGCTTTGCCGCCGCACTGTTGGCCTCGGTGGTGTTGCGCCATAACGTGGTGGCGGCCTATATCGCATTGGTGGTTTGTGGCTTCTTCCTGAAGGCGGCGACCAGCCCATTCTGGTCGATGCCAGGGCGTATCGCCTCGGCGGAAGTGGCAGGTGGCGCACGCGGCGTGATTAACGGCCTCGGCAATCTGGGCGGTTTCTGTGGCCCCTATCTGGTCGGCGTAATGATCTACCTGTACGGTCAGAACGTCGCGGTTTGCGCATTGGCGGTCTCGCTGATCATCGCCGGTATCATCGCCTGGCGCTTGCCGAAGGAATGCGATCTGACCGGCAGCGAACCAGCGCATGACGTGCTGCTGGAGAAGGCCAAACGCGCCTGAATAACAACGAAAACCACGAGCGGGCTACGGCAAAATTTGCTATGTTAGCCCGCTGATTAAGGTCTGTTGTTACTCGCCGGATAGGTCTATGTTTACCCATAAAGCAATTGCCGAACTCAATTCTCTGGAGTTGATGGTTTATAACTACGTCATCAAAAACAACAACCCGGTGATGTATATGACCATCCGCGAACTGGCCGAGGCCGCCGGGGTGTCCACCACTACCGTGCTGCGTTTTTGCAAGAAAATGGGTTGCGAAGGTTATTCCGAATTCCGTATCCGCTTTAAACTGCATCTTGAGCAAACTGAAGCGCCACCGGTAGATTTTGGCACCAGCGAAATCATCAACTTCTTTAAAAGCATCAATAACGACGAATTTAATCAGCTGATTGACCAGGCGGTGCAGCATATTGCCGCCGCCGAACGCATTATTTTTGTCGGGGTAAGTACCTCAGGGGCATTGGGGAAATATGGTGCGCGTTTCTTTTCCAACGTGGGGAAATTCAGCACCCATATTGATGACCCTTATTATCCGATCAATAGCGACATGTATAAAAGCGCGGTAGCAATTATGCTTTCCGTCTCCGGTGAGACCGAAGAGATCCTGCGCCTCGCCAGCCAGTTCAGCCTGCACCACTGCAAAATCGTCAGCATCACCAACAACGAAACCTCCTCATTGGCGCGTATGGCGGACTTCAACCTCTCCTACCACGTTCCCCCGCAGTTGATTGCCGGGCAACATAACATCACCACCCAGATCCCGGTTATTTACATTATTGAAACTATCGGCAAGCGGCTGGGCCATATTAACGCCAGTAAATAAAACAGCCTGTTTTTTTAATGTGACAAATTACCAAATCGGTATTTTGTTATATCGTGACATTCACTTCCAGCTTGCTAATATCCTCTCATTACCTTTCATTAATAAGCGAATGAGAAACCAACGATGAAACAGCAACAGTTACCGAAAGATTTTCTGTGGGGTGGCGCGGTCGCCGCGCACCAGGTTGAAGGCGGTTGGGATCAGGGCGGCAAAGGCCCAAGCATTGCTGACGTGCTGTCAGGCGGCGCACACGGCGTGGATCGCGTAATGACCGACGGCGTACTGGAAGGCTATCGCTACCCTAACCATGAAGCCGTGGATTTCTACGGCCGCTACAAACAGGATATCGCGCTGTTCGCCGAGATGGGCTTCAAATGCTTCCGCACCTCGATCGCCTGGACGCGCATCTTCCCTAAAGGTGATGAGCTGGAACCAAACGAAGCCGGTCTGCAATTCTATGACGATCTGTTCGATGAACTGCTGAAATACAATATCCAGCCGGTGATCACCCTGTCGCACTTCGAAATGCCCTATCACCTGGTGAAAGAGTATGGCGGCTGGAAAAACCGTCAGGTGGTCGATTTCTTCGTGCGTTTCAGCGAAGTGGTGCTGCGCCGCTATCAGCATAAAGTTAAATACTGGATGACCTTTAACGAGATCAACAACCAGAGCAACTACCAGTATCCACTGTTCGGCTACTGCTGCTCCGGCGTGGTGTACAGCGAAGAACAGAACCCGGAACAGACGCTGTATCAGGTGCTGCATCATCAGTTCGTTGCCAGCGCCCAGGTGGTGAAACTGGGTCACCAGATTAACCCGGAGTTCAAAATCGGCTGCATGCTGGCCTGCGTGCCCTTCTACCCGTTCTCCTGTAAGCCGGATGACGTGATGTACAGCGTTGAAGCCATGCACCAGCGTTATCTCTACACCGACGTCCAGGTGCGCGGTTACTATCCGTCGTACCTGCTGCGCGACTGGCAACGCAAGGGCTTGCAGATCGAAATGCAGCCACAGGACGAGCAAACCCTGCGTGAAGGCTGCGCGGATTACATCGGTTTCAGCTACTACATGAGTAACGCCCTGCAGGCCGATGCGGTGAGCAGCAGTGACCCGATGTTCGGCTTCCCCGGCAACGTGCCAAACCCACACGTTAAAGCCTCCGACTGGGGCTGGCAGATTGACCCGGTTGGTCTGCGTTATTCGCTGAACGTGCTGTACGAGCGTTACCAGAAGCCGCTGTTTATCGTTGAGAACGGCTTTGGCGCGTTCGATAAGGTCGAGGCCGACGGTCAAATCAACGATGACTACCGTATCGACTACCTGAGTGCGCATATCGAACAGATGAAAAAAGCGGTGATCGAAGACGGCGTGGATCTGATCGGTTACACCCCATGGGGCTGCATCGACTGCGTTTCCTTCACTACCGGTGAATACGGCAAGCGCTACGGCTTTATCTACGTCGACAAACACGACGATGGCACCGGCACCCTTGAGCGCTCGCGCAAAAAGAGCTTCGACTGGTACCGCCGCGTGATCGCCAGCAACGGCGAACAGCTTTAATCCCCATGATGTTCCCAAAGGGCGGATAATCCGCCCTTTCTCATTCTTATTACATAACCTCAGGTTATGCAAAACACCGCTAAATTTCACTTTATCGTAACACTCTGTCTTGCGAGACTCAGGTGAGGGAAAGCGATTTTCCCCTTCGTGCTGACATTAAATCAAAACAGATCAGCCCTCTGCACCCTGCCTACGCCATGAGGATTTCCGCATGAGCCAGATAGATGAACTCTACCAACGTAACTATGAGCGGCATCCGCCGGTCCTGGTGCCGGAATACAAAACCAGCGTGCTGCGCTCACCGAAAAATGCGCTGATCTCGCTGCAAAATTCACTGTCCGAAATCACCGGCCCGGTGTTTGGCCAACATGAACTCGGCACGCTGGATAACGACCTGATCCTTAACTACGCCAAACAAGGCTTGCCGATCGGCGAGCGGATTATCGTGCACGGCTACGTTCGCGATGAAAACGGCCTGCCGATGCGCAATGCGCTGGTCGAGGTGTGGCAAGCCAACGCCGGTGGGCGCTATCGCCATAAAAAAGACCAGTATCTGGCCCCGATAGACCCCAACTTCGGCGGCTGCGGCCGGGTATTAACCGACGACAACGGCTATTACTTCTTCCGCACCATCAAGCCCGGCCCTTATCCCTGGCGCAACCGGGTCAATGACTGGCGCCCCGCCCATATTCACTTTTCGCTATCCGGCGACGCCTTCGCCCAGCGGTTGATCACCCAGATGTATTTCGAAGGCGATCCGCTGATTGCCAGTTGCCCCATTGTACGCGCGCTCAAAAATGACGATGCGGTACGCACGCTGATCGCCGGTCTGGACAAAACCGCCTCGGTGCAGCTGGACAGCCTGGCCTATCGTTTCGATTTGGTGTTACGCGGTCACCGCGCCACCTTGTTTGAAAACCGCCTGCAGGGGAAAGCATGATGCCGCAAAACTATCTTCTGGAAACGCCGTCGCAAACCGCCGGCCCTTATGTACACATTGGCCTCGCGCCCCTGGCCGCCGGCTTCGAGATCTTTGAGAATAACTTCGGCCAGGTGCTGACCCAGCCGGAAACTCAGGGCCAGCGTATTACCCTGGAAGGTCAGGTGTTCGACGGCAGCGGCTCCCTGATCCGCGACGTGCTGCTGGAAATCTGGCAGGCCAACAGCCACGGCCGCTATAACCACCCGGGCGACCAGCAACAGCACAAACCGCTGGATGATGCCTTCCGGGGCTGGGGCCGCAGCTGTTCGGATTTTGAAACCGGCCTCTATCGCTTTGAAACCATCAAGCCCGGCGCTGTCTGCGGCCGTGACGGCCGGATGATGGCACCGCACATTAACTTGTGGATCGTCGCACGCGGCATCAATATTGGTTTGCATACCCGTCTGTATTTTGCCGACGAGGATGCCGCTAACCAACAGGATCCGGTGTTAAACCTGATCGAACTGGAGGTGCGGCGTAAAACGCTGATTGCCCAGCCAGAACGCCGGGGTGATGAATTAGTGTATCGCTTTGACATTGTGGTCCAGGGCGAAAACGAAACGGTGTTCTTCGACCTGTAAACTCCGCCTGTATGCGGCCGCAAAAAATCTGTATGCCAATGCAAATATGCGGCCGCCATCACTTGTTACCTCCGGGGAAAACTCCCTACACTGAGGTATGAAAAAAGCCAATTTATTTATTCAACGCATGCGCTTACGCCACATCAACGGCTTTGTTGCCGTGGCGCAGGAACGGTCGCTAAGCCGCGCGGCCGATAAGCTGAGCCTGAGCCAACCGGCACTGTCCAAGACGCTGAGCGAGCTGGAAGCCTTAACTGGCAACCGCCTGCTGGTGCGTAACCGCCAGGGAACCCGGCTGACCGAACAAGGTGAGCAGTTTCTCGGTTATGCCACGCGAGTGCTGGAGGCACTGACCGCTGCCGGACACGCACTCGACAGGCTCGACGATGCCCCGGCGCGGGTATTGCGCATCGGGGCACTGCCAACCACCGCGCTGGGCATGCTGCCGCAGTCCATCGGCCAGTATCAGCAGGCCCACCCTCATTCACGTATTCAGGTGGTTACCGGTAAAAATACCGAATTGTTGGCACAGCTCAAGGCAGGTGAGATTGACGTCGCGATAGGCCGCATGGCCGATCCGGAAATGATGAGCGGGTTGGCTTTCGAACTGTTGCTGCTGGAGTCTCTGCTGATGGTGACGCGTCCGGGGCATCCGCTGTTAAGCGAAACCATCACTCTGGAGCGCGCACTGCATTATCCGGCCATTATTTCGCCAAAGGGCACGGTGCCGCGCCACAATACCGAGAATCTGCTGTCGACCCAGGGTTTCAGCCTGCCCGGCCAGTATATTGAAACGCTGTCGGCCTCGCTGGCACGCCAAATGACGCTGCAGTTTGATTATGTGTGGTTTGTGCCATCCAGCGCGGTAAAAACCGATATCGCTGCCGGACAACTGATCCCGCTCCCCCTGCCGACCCAGGGTATGGAGGAAGCGGTAGGCATTCTGACCCGCAACGACGGTGAGTTGACTGAGGCGGTGCTGGCATTTATCGCCACGGTGCGAGGTATCGCGGGCGCGGCACGCTCCGCTTAGTCAGCCTCCCTGTCCTGCTCGGCAAAGACTTCTGCCGCCAGGTGAAACGCCGAGTTGGCCGCCGGCAGGCCACAGTACAGCGCACTTTGCATCAGCACTTCTTTAATTTCCTCACGAGTCACGCCGTTGTTCACCGCCGCCTTCAGGTGCATACGCAGCTCGGCTTCGCGGTTAAGGGCGATCAACATCGCAATGGTGATCAGGCTGCGGGTATGGCGCGCCAACCCCGGTCGGGTCCAGATCTCCCCCCAGGCATAGCGGCTGATAAAGTCCTGGAACTCTTCGTTTAGCGGAGTAAGTTGGCTGAGGCTACGGTCCACATGGCTGTCTCCCAGCACCGCCCTGCGTACCTCAATCCCCTGTTGATACCGTTGTTCGTCATTCATTTTATTTTGCTCCTGAAATGGCTGCTGCGGCCTGTTCCAGTACCCGCCGGATAAAGGTTTGGGCACTACCGAGGTACTGCTGGGGATCCAACAGGTTGGAAAGCTGCTGGGCAGATAAATGTGCCATAACCAGCGGATCGTCCAGCAACACCTCAGACAGTGTGAGCCGCTGCGCCAGCGCTAAATGGCACTGTTTTTCGATATGCTGATGGGCCTGCTGGCGGCCAATAGCTTCGCCCAACGCCATGGTCACCGCCTCCGCCATGATCAAGCCGTGTGTTAACTTCAGGTTATATCCCATCTGTTGTGGGAACACCTGCAGCTCGGCAATCAACTCACCGGCCGTGTGCAAGGCCCCCGCCGTCAACATCACCAATTCTGGCAGGCTTTCCCACTCGGCGTGCCAACCGCCAAGACCGCGCTCGTGTTCCTGCACCATAGCGGCATACAGCCCGCCGACCAACGCTGGCACCCGATTGGCCGCCGCGAGGATCACCGCACAGGCCACCGGATTACGCTTGTGCGGCATGGTCGAAGAGCCACCGCGCCCAGCCGCGACCGGTTCGGCCACCTCTGCCACTTCGGTCTGCGTCAGCAAAGAGATATCGCGGGCCAGTTTGCCCAGCGTGCCGCTTAATCCGGCATACCAACCGGCAATCTCCAGCAGGCGATCGCGCTGACTGTGCCAGGGAGTATCTGCCGCGGTCAGTTGCAGCCTGGCTGCCAGCGCGGTCACCAGTGTCTCTCCCTGTTCGCCCAGCGATGCCAGGGTACCGGCGGCCCCGCCCAACTGCAGTGCCAGTACGCGCGGCCGCATTTCATTCAACCGCTGCCGGTAGCGCAGCAAGGCATCCAGCGTACCGGCCAGCTTTAGCCCCAGCGTGGTGGGCAGTGCGTGCTGCATCCAGGTGCGGCCGACCAGCACAGAGTCCTGATGACGGGTAATTTGTTGTACCAGCGCCACGATCAGCCGGTCCAGGTCGTTCTGCGTCAAGATGAGCGCCTGCCGCAGTTGCAGCACCAAACCGGTGTCGATGGCATCCTGACTGGTAGCGCCCCAGTGAACGTAGCGCGCGGCCTCGGCATCTTGCTGAGCCACTCGGCTGGTTAGCTGCTTCACCAGCGGGATCGCCAGATTACCGGCCTGCGCCGCCGCCTGAGCCAGGCTCAGCGCATCGAACAAATGGCTGTGGCAAACGGCGGCAATCTGTTGGCCGGCTTCGGCAGGAATGATCCCCAGCCCGGCCTGCGCCGTGGCCAGCGCCGCTTCGAAATCCAGCATCCCCTGCAGGGTAGCGGCATCGCTAAAACACGGGCTCACCGCTGAAGACCGCAGCAGCGGTGTCAGTAACTCCATATATCCTCCGGGCAAAGGGCTCATTTCCCGATGATGGCGCGACGCGGTTGGCAGCGTCAAGAACGATAACCGCTGCTCTGGGCGATTATCGAAACATTGAACGAATTTATTGATTTTTGTGATACCGGCCGGGCTACATCATCTGAAAGGGAGAGCCGACATAGTTTTCCGCCAGCACCGTCATCGCGCTGCGCGACTTCACGGTGTATTGCAGCTCTGATAACTGTAAGCGTTGCTGGAATGCGCTGTCGTCATAATGGGTATGCAGCATGTTGGTCATCCACCAGGAGAAATGCTCCGCACGCCAGACGCGTTGCAGCGCGTCGTCACTGTAGCTGTCCAGCCGCCGCCAGCTTTTGTGACGGTAAAACGCCTCCAGCGCCTGAGACAACAGACAGACATCCGCCATCGCCAGATTCAGCCCCTTGGCCCCGGTTGGCGGCACAATATGTGCCGAGTCACCCGCCAGCAGCAGGCGTTTACAGCGCATGGGTTCGGTAACAAAACTGCGCATCCCGACCACGTTTTTCTGGAATATACGGCCCTTTTTCAGCGACCAGCCGTCGTGATTTTCTACCCGGCTCTCCAGTTCATTCCAGATACGATCGTCCGACCATTGGTCGACGTTTTCCGTCGGGTCGCACTGGAAATACATGCGCTGGACGCCCGGCGAACGGGTGCTAATCAGCGCAAAACCGCGCGGGTGGCGGGCGTAGATCAGCTCATCGCTGGACGGCGGTGCCTCCACCAGAATGCCGAACCAGCCAAAGGGGTAGACCCGAGTGTAGTCCTGGCGCAGCCCGCCGGGCATCGCCGCCCGACTGATACCGTGGAAACCGTCACAGCCAATGACAAAATCACATTCCAGGCGCTGCGGTTCGCCGTCAAGACGGTAATGCACCTGTGGTCGTTCGCTGTCCAGCTCCTTCAGTTCCACCTGTTCCACCTCGAAATAGAGTTGGCCCTTCGCCGCCTGCCGCGCGGCAATCATATCTTTCAGCACCTCGTGCTGGGCATAAACGGTGATCGCCCGGTCGGTCAGTTCAGTCAGATCGATCCGGTGCTGTTGGCCGCCGAACGCCAGCCGGATGCCATGGTGCTGCGCCCCTTCTTTGCGCATACGTTCACCCAATCCGGTTTGATTGAGTAAATCGACCGTTCCCTGCTCGAGCACCCCGGCGCGAATGGTGGACTCCACCGCCTGCTGGCTGCGCGTTTCCAATACCACCGACTCAATACCCTGCAGATGCAGCAGGTGCGACAGCATCAATCCGGCCGGGCCGGCACCAATAATCGCGATCTGTGTACGCATGGTTATCTCCTTATAGGGCTTTGTTGAGCGAACCGGACAGTGCCGTCG
The DNA here is from genome assembly GCF_027474885.1 of Serratia myotis. Classification (NCBI taxonomy): domain Bacteria; kingdom Pseudomonadati; phylum Pseudomonadota; class Gammaproteobacteria; order Enterobacterales; family Yersiniaceae; genus Serratia; species Serratia myotis. Next base: position 2,810,359 of record NZ_CP099707.1, read on the forward strand.
CCTTGGCAGAAAAGTGTTTGACTATCAGCGCCAGCGCGGCCACCAGCGCCGGGATCGCCAGCAGGGTGAAAATGGTGCTGAACGACAGCTGCATTTGCATCAGTACCCCGCCGCTCATCGCGCCCAGGATGCCGCCGAAACGCCCCAGCCCCAGCATCCAGGCGACCCCCGTCGCCCGCCCCTGGGTTGGATAGAACCCGGCGGCCAGCGCCGGCATGGAAGACTGCGCACCGTTCATGCAGGTACCGGCGATAAACACCGTCACCGCCATCAGTATCGGGTCGGTGTAAACGTAGCCAATGGCGCAGACGAACAGCCCGGTTAACAGATAGCCCACCGCCACTACCTTGTGCGGATTCATCCGGTCCATCAGCCAACCGATGATCAGCACGCCAATACCGCCACCCAGAGGAAATAGCGCGGTAATCAACGACGCCTGGCGAATGGAAGCACCGGTTTCACGGATCAACAGCGGCAACCAACTGGTCAGCAGATAAAAGATCATCAGCCCCATGAAATAGGTCAGGCACAGCATCAGGGTACCCAGCAGATAACGCGGGGAGAAAATCACCCCCAGCGCCGATTTGGCTTTAACCTGATCGGCTTCAGACAGGCTAAAGCGCAGCGGTTCGATTAACTTGAGCGGCGCAATACGTTTGAGTACGGCAGCAATCCGCTGCGCCGGGTAACCGCGTACCACCATAAAACGGGCCGATTCCGGCAGTGCGACAATCAGCACTACCGCCAGCAGCAGCGGCATCACGCCACCCAGCACCATGACACTCTGCCAACCGAAGTGCGGTATCAGCCAGGCGGAAACGAAACCGCCCATCGACGATCCGAGCGGAAAGCCGCAGAACATCAGATTCACCAGCAGTGCCCGCTTACGTTCCGGCGCATATTCCGACATCAGGGTGGCGGCATTCGGCATCGCCGCCCCCAGCCCCAGACCGGTTAAAAAACGCAGTAGCGTCAGCATCGGCAGCGTGGTGGCAAACGCCGTCAACAGGCTGAAACCCCCAAACAGGAACAGCGACAGTACCAGCACTTTTTTGCGACCAATGCGGTCCGCCAGCGGTCCGGCCGTGAGTGCTCCCACGGCCAACCCGACCAGGGCCGCACTCATCACCGGCCCCAGCGAGGTCTTCTCTATCCCCCAATCTTGCACCAGCGAGGTGGCGATAAAACCGATAATCGCGGTGTCGAAGCCGTCCAGTGCCACGGTGAGGAAACACAGTATCAGAATCATCCACTGGTAACGGGAAAAGGGGTTCTCATTAATAAACGACTGAATTTCTAGGGTGTTTGGCTGAGACATAGAGCGCTTCCTGGGTTGGCCTGGTGAAATAAACCCGGCGAGAACAGCCAGGCGTTTCCCTGGCAAAGTCGCTAGTTGTGCGATTATCGAAACTTGGTTCGTTAATCGCCTATTCATCAAAGCATCACCCACAATAAGTTTCAATATTGTTAAATTAATTAGCGTGCGATAACCGAACGCGAAAAGACCCGCTTTACAAGAAAGGGTTTATTATCAGTTTGATAGTTTATTTTTTTGCCCATCGGCAAGGTAGGCATTCTGTGAGCCATTTAACATTGGTGAAACTATTTCGACGCTTATTCAACAGGGAAAAAATGCCGGTTCCCCTCATTCCTGTCTGAGGCCCCGGTTGTGCCTTATTCCCGGCAGCAATTTTGATTTATTAACCCGGAAATTGGGTTCGATTGAACAACTTGAAAGCGCATGCGACTGGACTAAGCTGAAACGGAAGAAAGCGAATAACAAAATAATAAAAATAGATTACTGACTGGGCAGGTAACCATGAACAAAAGAGTGAATGGCGTTGTTTGCTGTCTGTTATTTCTGATTTCATCCCTGTGTTTTGGCGCTGAGCCGCGCCAGCTCGCCACCGATCAGGAAAAGGCCCGAACGGTTTATATATTTCACCAACCTATTGTCATGCTGCAGGCAAAGTTCGGCTTTACCACCCCGGAAGAACGTGTTTTACGGATCCGTAATACTTTGCGCTCTCTCACCGAAGAAGACATACACCAGCCGGTGCAGGTGCATGTGATAAAACGCTATAACCAGCAGGGACGGCTGTTCACCATTAATGGCAAGCCATTCATGCTATTAACCCAGGGAGACCTGGATGATGGCGATGATCTGACGCTGGACCAGGCTTCACTCAAAGTGCTGGAACGAATCAATGCCCAGCGCACGGCACTGATAGAACAATACTCTACTGCTTACCTGGCGATTGCGGTAGCGAAGAGCGCAGCCGGAACCCTGGCGCTGGTGCTGGTATTTTACGCCGCGTTCAAATCCTGGCAGCGAGTTAAAAGGTTTTATGCCACCCGAATAGCGCTCAAGCGGGGGTGGATCCCGCAGAGCTGGCGCGTGCTGCTCGGGGCTTTTGAATCTCGCCTGTACGCCCTGCTAATGATATTGCTGAGTATTAGCGCCTTTTATATCTGGCTGAGTTGGCTCTTCCGGTTATTCCCCTGGACGCGTGTTTGGGGCGAGTCTCTGGGGGACTGGTCTATCAGCGTTATCCAGAAAGTCACCCTATCCATTATTTCCGCTTTCCCTGGGCTGGCGATTGTCGCCATTATCTTTTTGCTGACGGGTTTTATTCTCAAACTGCTCAAGGTGCTGTTAAAACGCGTCGAGAGCGGAAGACTGGTTGTGCCAGGTTTACATCCCGAAACGGTTGGCGCCACACGTAAACTGATTTCGGTGATGGTCTGGCTGTTTGCCTTGTCGGCCGCCTATCCTTTTCTACCCGGTGCCGACTCTTTGGCCTTTAAAGGCGTCAGCGTGTTCTTTGGCTTGATGTTAACGCTTGGCTCGGCGGGATTAATGAATCACGCCATGAGTGGATTGGTACTGACTTATTCGCGCGCGCTGCGCAAAGGCGACGTGATCAGGATAGGCGACAACGAAGGGCTGGTCAGCGAAGTCGGGATGCTGGCCACCAAAATCCTCACCCGCGAAAATTATGTTGTTACCGTCCCCAATGCGGTGGTGGTCAGCGGTAAAATCACCAATCTCAGCGCACTGAACCCCGGCGAGGGTGTGAATCTCACCACCAGCGTGACGATTGGTTACGACACCCCATGGCGGCAGGTTCACGCAATGCTGGAACTGGCGGCAAAAAGAACCCGGGGCATCGACAGTCAGGTCCCTCCTCTGGTTCGTCAGCTCAATTTAATGGACTGGTACATCGCCTATGAACTGCAGGTCAAGCTCGGTGCAGGCGAATCACTGGCAACCGTCAAAAGTGAATTACATAGCCACATTCAGGACGTGTTCAATGAATTTAACGTCCAGATCATGTCACCGAATTTCGTGCTGCAACCCGAAAATGCCGTGATGGTCACCCGAGAAAATTGGTATACCGCCCCTGCGGTGCGACCGGATCAGCAGCCATGACAAAATTGAGTGTCCTGCTGGCTCTGCTTCCCGGCTTAGCCTTCCCCGCAGCCCTTCAGGCGGCAGGACTGATTGATGCGGAAGATGGCATGCTGGATATGGGCGAGTACATGAGCGATAGCCGCTACGGTTTTCTGCCGGTGCCGGTGGTAATCACCGAACCGGCCGTGGGGTATGGCGGCGGCCTGTTTGGGCTTTTTTTACATGACACCGGCCAACCCAATGAAACACCTCGCTCAGGCAGGCGCAGCGCGCCACCCGCAATCAGCGCCTTTGGCGGCGGGGCTACGCAAAATGGCACCTGGTTTGTCGGTGGCGGGCATCGACACACCTGGAATAATGACAGCATTCGCTATCTTGTGGCCGTAGGTTACGCAGATATCAATCTGGATATTTACACCGGCGATGTTGCCGGCTTTGGCGGCGGTCATGGGGTCAGCACCCAAACGAAAGGCTACGGCGGAACGCAGAAACTGTTGTTCCGCCTTGCCGAAACGCCTTTCTTTGTCGGCGGTTCGCAGTTTTACGCCAATACCCAAATCTCAGCTGATAAACCCTTTATCAGCCAGGCACTGCAACAGGTGCTGGGGGGTTCCAGTACCAGCTCCGGATTGGGTCTGGTGATGGAATATGACACCACGGACAACCTTTTCTACCCGCGCCATGGGCTATCGGCCTCCGCTGAATATCAGTTTTACACCGGCTTCCTGGGTGGCGATTACCGCTATGACACGCTGACCCTGGACGGGAAATATTTCCATCCGCTTGGCCGAAACTTCACCCTGGCGCTCGCCGGTAACTACCAGTCACTGTCAGATCACGAAAGCCATTTACCCCCCATGGCGCGCCCCTATATCAAACTCCGTGGCATCCCGAGCTATCGCTATCAGGGTGATTACGTTGCGGTGGGCCAAAGCCAATTAGAGTGGCAGGTGACACCGCGTTGGGTGGTGCAAGGGTTTGTCGGGGCCGGCAGCGCCAGCCGTGATAGCCAAACGTTGTTCGATAAGACTGAAGTGGCGTGGGGCGGCGGATTCCGCTACCTGATCGCGCGAAAATTTGGATTGCATACCGGGATCGATGTCGCTTTCAGCAACAGCGATCAGGCGCTCTATTTCAATGTCGGCTCTGGGCTTTAAGCCGGTCTTCTCTCGCTTGCCTAACGTGGAGGATCCAATAATGACAAATCACAGAGATTGCCAAACCAGCATCAAAAACATCTCACTCCGATACGCTAAACGAGTGGTTTTTCCTTTGTTGTTTTTATCGGGTACCGCATGGGGCGCAGCAGCCCCCGCCCCGGCCCAGAGTGACAGTACCTTTCCTATTTGGGGAGATGAAGCCCGCGCCCGCGGCTATAACATCCCGCTGCCGTTCGGCGTCAATCTCAGTTATATGAATATGCGCCAGAATATTGATGTCGACAGCATTACCTTTTCCGGCCTGAAACTGGGCAATCATCCGATTCCCAGCGATCTGTTCAATATTGATGTCGGACACACTCGCGAACGCAGCAAAAGCGAGAACCTGCGGCTGGATATGTGGGTCTTCCCCTTTTTGAATATTTATGGCCTGGTCGGGCACACCCGGGGATCATCGGTTTCTAACGTTTCTGTCGATGCCGACCCATCACAATACACCGGTGTCGACCGAATTATCGCCTCGGCGGTTCATCGCCTTAACCAAAATGGCGATCTCAGGGACATCGAGTTTGCCCTGGATTTTAAAGGCACTACCTGGGGCACCGGGTTTACTCTGGCGGGCGGCTATGAGAAATGGTTCGCACTGGTGGATACCAACTATACCCGCACGGATTTTGACATTCTCGATGGCAAAATTTCAGCCATCACGGTTTCGCCGCGCGTGGGTTATCGCTTTGATATGCCCGCCATCTCTGGCCCTTCCCACCTGAGCCTGTGGATAGGCAGCATGTATCAGGATGTGGATCAGGAGTTTAAAGGCAACCTCTCGGATTTACATATGCCGGCAGAACTTCAGCCGCTTATTGACACCGTGAATAAAGACAACGCCGGACGCTTTGATGTCAAACAGCATCTCACATCGCCGTGGAATACGCTGATTGGGGCGCAGTACGAACTCACGCAGAACTTTAACCTACTGGCCGAAGTCGGTTTCAATGAGCGAAACAGTTTTTTCCTGGCGGGTGAATATCGATTCTAATGAAGCGACCTGTGCTGTGGTTAGGCGGACTCTGTAGCCTGTTGACCTTATCCGTTAATGCGGAGTTGCTGACGCGTGAGTCCATCGATCAGTTTCTTGGCACCATGGGGGCAGACGATCAATACCACGCCGCTAAAGGGGTGAACTGGACGGTGCTGCCAGGGCCCTTTTATACGCCCGAGTTAAAGCTGGGATTGGGAACGGCGGTGGCCGGGCTTTATCGCGTCGATCCTAACGATAAGCTGACACAAAACTCCTCCATTTCATTTACCGGTTTTATCAGTACCAGCGGCGCACTGGGGCTTGGGTTAAATAATTACACTTTTTTTAGTGACGACCAGTGGCGGCTGTTTGTTGAAGGCTCGGTGGCAAAGATCCCTACGGAGTTCTGGGGCGTGGGCTACGATGCCGCGCAGGGATCGGGCCAGAAATATACCCAGGATTCGTTTAGCGTTCATCCGCAGGTTTTTTATCGTCTGGTAGATAATCTTTATGCCGGTGTTGGCTGGGACTTTTCTACTCTGGAGGCCAAAGTTGAAGATCCGCAGCCTGGCGATAGTTTCTCTCGTTATACCGAGTCAACGTCACCGCGGAGTTCCGGCGCGACTTTCGCCCTTAATTACGACTCCCGCGACGCTATCACGCAGCCGAAAAATGGGCAGTATGCCAGCGTCCAATACAGCCTGTTTGATCCGTCGCTGGGCTCGGATACGCATTTCACCGCCCTGCAGCTGCAATACAATTACTATTTTCCGCTTAACGAGAATGACGTATTGGCGTTCGATGCCTGGGGACGTTTTGCCCGAGGAGAAGTTCCTTGGGATCGGCTTTCACAAGCCGGTGATGATCGGCGGTTACGCGGCTACTACCAGGGGCGTTACCGGGATAAAGATGTGGTGAGCACCCAGATTGAATACCGCAAAAAGCTCAACTGGCGGCACGGTTACGTGCTCTGGCTAGGCGCAGGTTCACTGGGTGCCAGCCCGGATAAAATGGGACAACACCCTATTCTTCCAACCCTTGGCGCAGGGTATCGTTTTGAAATTAAACCAGATATGAATTTGCGTCTCGATCTCGGCGTGGGTCGAGAGAGCGCAGGGTTTTATTTCCAGGTCGCGGAGGCCTTTTAATGCGTGGTTATTTTCTCGCAGTGCTGCTGGGTATTACCTTTTTTGCCCATGCGCAACCGGGTGAGGCCGACATTTTACCTTTTGAGCAGGCAACTCGCGTTTGGCCCGTCGCGCAGAACCTTTCGCCGCCGGAATCGCTGCGCCCTTGCTGTGCATTTGGCTATAACCTTCATGTGCGCGCGGCAGGCATTCCCATTCCGGTTTACCAGATTGGTAACGTGCTGTCACTCAGCACTCTGGGTCACCATCATTACAATGACACTGCGCTGGGTGCAGTGAAGAATATCGTGGGTCTGAGCGATGAAGCCAACGGCTTGATCTATACGCGGCGCGGCGGCTTTATTGATATCGCCCACGTTCGTGATACTGCCGATAACACCTTTTATCTGTTCACCCGACTGTACCCACGGCTGGGTCGGGAATGGCGGTTGTTTTACAGTGAGGAATTGGGGCTCAGACGCGTTCAGCTTTACCCCTTTACCCCGCCGGCATCGAAGGTGGACCGCTATAATCTGGCGGCGTGGCTGGCCGGGCATCTGGCTTTTCAACTGGCACAGTGGCATGAGATCGCCCAGTGGTATGGCTTCCAGTCTGTCCCCGGGTTTTCTGAGGAAATCTCTGCATTTTCACCGGAAGATCTCTACGCCAATCTGCTGGGGGCCAGGCTGGCCATCAATGTGATTTTGCAGGGGCATGCCGGTTCGGTAGATAACTACAATCTGGCGATGGATAAGGCGCTTTCTCAGGCTTTAATTGGCCTTGAGGCGGTGAATCAGGCCGAAACCGAACGTCAGTTCCGCGAAGTCGACGGTGACTGGTGGAATAGCCAACGTCGGGTACCGGATAAATTTTTAGTGCTTAAACGCAATTACCATCTTGGCGAAAACCGAATGCCCACCGCGGTACCTTTCGAACAAGCCCTGCCGTACCGCCTGACTATGCCGGAGAAAATAGCAGGGATGACGCTAAGCCGCCTTGGTGAGCTGCAAATCCACAAAGGAAACGATATGCGCGGCCTGCCTGCACCCAACACATTCTATCGCCCTGCACAGTTTTCCGCACTGGCGGAGCAAGCGCGTCAAGCCGACCAGGTTCAATTGCAAAGACTCAGCCAGTGAGGTCAAAGGCTTTTGGCGGTAACCTGGCCGGCCAACTGCGCCTGACGGTTAAAGCCCTTGGCACCCTTGATAAAAATGGCGCAGGCGGTGATCAGCGCCGGAATGGCGATAAGGGTAAAAATGCGATCGAAGCCCCAGCCCAGCGCCAGCATTTCCGCCCCGGCAAAGGCGCTCAGAATGGCGCCGATACGTCCAACGCCGTGCATCCAACTGGAGCCGGTGGCCCGCGCCTCAGTCGGGTAATAATGAGCCGACAGCGCATTCATGCCGGTATTGGCGCCGTTCAGGCAAAAGCCGCAGGCTAATGCCAACACACCGAGCATCAAACTGCTGTGGGACGCCAGGCCGATCGACAACGTAAACGCGGCACCCAACAGGTAAATCACGCCCAGCGCCCGGTGAGGATTGACCCTATCCATCAACCAGCCAGCAAACAGTGAGCCGAAGGTGCCGCCAGCCTGATACAACGCGGTAATCACCGCCGCCTGCGCCACGCTCATGCCAATGCCTTTTACCAGCGTCGGTAACCAACTGCCCAGCAGATAGACCAGAAACAGCGCCATGAAATAGCCCAGCCACAACATCAGGCTGCCAAATCGGTACTGCCGGGAGATCACAATCTGCATCGAGCCTTTGCCGGGTGCCACCCGCGGCGGCAGTGTGTAGTGGGTGTTGGCGTCGGTACTGCCCGGTGCCAGCTTTTCCACTATCTTGCCAATGCGTTGCTTGCTGGCACGTTTGGTGACCAAAAATCGTACCGACTCCGGCAGTTTGGCGATCAACAACGGTACGCTCAACAGCGGCAGTATCCCCCCCAGCAACAACAATGCATGCCAGCCCATCTGCGGAATGATCCACGAGGCAGCGAACCCGCCCAGCGCGGCACCGAAAGTAAAACCGCAAAACACCACGGTGATAATAAAAGAACGTTTCTTTTCCGGCGCATATTCAGAGATCAGCGTGCCGACATTCGGCATCGCCGCCCCCAGCCCCAGCCCGGTCATAAATCGGAAGAAAATCATTTGATCAATAGTGTGCGAAAACGCAGTGACCAGCGTCCAGACACCAAAAAAGAACACGCTGTTGATGATGATCACTTTACGGCCCAGCCAGTCCGCCAGTGGCCCGGAAAGCAGTGCGCCGAGGGTCAGGCCGACCAGCGCGGCGCTCATCACCATACCCAGTTGCTGATTGCTGACGCCCCACTCACTTTTCAGCTCCGGCGCGATAAATCCCATCAGGGTAATGTCGAAGCCGTCGAGCGCAACCACGATAAAACCCAGCAAAATAATCAGTTTTTGGTAACCACACAGCGGACGATCGTTGATCAGCGTACGAACATCAATTTCGTTTGAAGCCACAATTTTTCCTTGGACAGACGCCAATAAGTGCAGATGTTCGATAATCGAACTGACAGTAAATTTCCCGCTTCTAATGTATGAACTCCGGTGCGGGTCGGCAACGGGGATTATCGATAATCTGGCGCCTATCGAACCTGACGGTACATTTACCCTCAATTAAAAAAACTGCCGCATCCGATCAACTCAAAACAATATGCTAACAAGCAAACCCGTAAAGCCCTTTATCACCCGGCCGGCAGTCCGTTGCCGGTGGGAAATAATGTTGTCGAATTGTGAGAAGGATCGTCTCGCCCCTCAGGTTATCGCCGCACAGGTTTACCGGTGAGCAATATGACGTCGTTCACAAAAGCCCGGCTATGGCGGATTGTATTGCCGTGTGACCCCGGTTACTCTTAACCGGTGTTCCCCTAAAGATAAGTGACTGATGTTTTGAAGAATGATGAGATCACTGCCACCAAACGCAAAAACGACCCCGTTGGCCTGAAGCAGCGTATTTTCGCTGCGGCGCTGACCGAGTTCGCCGAGGCCGGCCTGAAAGGCGCCCGCATGGAAAACATTGCCGAGCACGCGGCCACCACCAAACGCATGGTGGTTTATCACTTCAAGACCAAGGAATCGCTCTACCTGGAGGTACTGGAACACGTATATCAGCACATCCGAGCGCACGAAATGGGGTTGGATCTGCAGGCATTACCGCCGGTGGCGGCCATGACCAGGCTGGTCGAGGAAAGCTTTAACTACCATGCGGAGCACCCCGACTTCATCCGGGTTATTTGCATGGAAAACATGATGCGCGGTCAGTATATCCGCCAGTCGCCACGTATTAAGGCATTGAATCAGAGCGCCCTGACCCTGCTGGAGGATATTTTGCAGCGCGGCAAGCAAGCGCAAGAGTTCACCCCGGACGCCAGCGCCACAGATGTGCATCGTTTGATCAGCAGCCTGTGTTTCCACTACGTCGCCAACCAGTACACCTTTAATACGCTGTTTGAAAACCATGAGCCGCAGGAAGATCAGGCTCGTCACATCCGTCGGTTAGCCGTCGTGGCAACCCTGCGTTATTTGGCTCTGTAAGCACGGCCCCTGGGAGACTGTGATGACCAAGACCTCATCCGGCGAAGAGATCGCCGCGCCTGATAGTTCACTGTCCGCCGCCAGCGGCGATCCGTTCAAGGGCGATCCCAATTTTATGGCGTCGCTGGCCCGGGGGCTTGAGGTGATCCAGGCCTTTACCCCGCAACGCCGGTTGATGTCGATTTCGCAAATCAGCCAGAAAACCGGCATTCCGCGTGCTGCGGTACGCCGCTGCCTGTATACGCTGAACAAGCTGGGATTTGTCTACGCCCAGGACGGTAAGAATTTTGAGCTGCGCCCACGCATTCTGACGCTGGCCCATGCCTATCTTGGTGCCACGCCATTGGCGAAAGCCACCCAGCCGGTGCTGAAACACATCAGCCAGTTATTGAATGAATCCTGCTCTATCGCCACGCTGGACGGCGACAATATACTGTATATCGCCCGCGCCTCTGCCGAACGCATTATGACCATTGACCTGAACATTGGCAGCCGCCTGCCGGCATTCGCCACCTCGATGGGCCGGGTGTTATTGAGTCATTTGCCGCTAGATAAGCGTGAGGATTACCTGCAACGCATCACTCTGATGCGCTATACGCAATACACCATTGGGTCAGTCGACAAACTGCGTGACGAACTGGATAGGGTTCGTACGCAGGGTTATGCGATTAACGATCAGGAGTTGGAAATCGGCCTGCGCTCCATCGCAGTGCCGATTACCTCGGTCAACGGCGGCGTCACGGCCGCGTTAAACGTGGGGGTGCAGGCCGGTCATGTCCCGTTGAACGAACTGACCGAGCGTATCCTGCCGATCCTGCTGGAAGGTGCAGAGGAGCTTTCGCTACTCACTCATTAAATCGACTGGTGCGCGGTGGCCAAATACTTGGTCATCTCCGCCTCAGGCACCATACCGCCGCCGGTGGCCCACACCAGGTGGGTGGCATTGTTCATCTGTTCCGCATTCAGCCCCTGGCTCGCCAACCATTCGACATCAGCCGTGACGCGCCATGGCCCCGGCATGCCTGCCAGCGCCGAAGGTTCGAGCTGAATGTGCTCATGGCTGTCCAGCAGCCCCAGCAGTGCAAACATCTCGCGGTCACTGAGAGTGTAAAAACCGGAAAGCAGCCGCTCCATGGCACGGCCGACAAAGCCGGATGCGCGCCCTACCGCCAGCCCATCCGCCGCCGTCTGATTATCAATCCCCAGATCCTGCACCGCGATGCCATCGTGCAGGCCGGTATGCACCCCCAACAGCATGCAAGGTGAATGCGTCGGCTCGGCAAAGATGCAATGTACGTGATCGCCAAAGGCCAATTTCAGGCCAAACGCCACCCCGCCAGGGCCACCGCCGACGCCGCAAGGCAGGTAAACGAACAACGGGTGCTGAGCATCCACCTTGACGCCGCTGTCGGCAAACTGCCGCTTCAGACGGCCACCGGCCACGGCATAGCCCAGGAACAGCGTCTGCGAATTCTCGTCATCGATAAAGAAACAGCGCGGATCGCTCGCCGCCTGCAAGCGGCCCTGTTCCACGGCAACGCCATAATCTTGCGCGTACTCCACCACGTTGACGCCATTCTCACGCAGCTTTTGCTTTTTCCATTCGCGGGCGTCGGCCGACATGTGCACGCTGACGCTAAAACCCAACCGGGCGCTGATAATACCGATCGACATCCCCAGATTACCGGTCGACCCCACGGCAATGCGGTAACCGCTGAAGAATTCGCGGAACTCCTCCGAGAACAAGCTGGCGTAGTTATCCGTCAGTTGCAGCAGCCCCGCGGCCAGCGCCAGTTTTTCTGCATGCGCCAACACCTCGTAGATGCCGCCACGTGCCTTGATCGAGCCTGAAATCGGCAGATGGCTGTCTTTTTTCAGCAGTAAGCGGCCAGCCAGCGTCAGGCCATAGCGCTGATCGAGCGCAGTTTGCATGGCGTGAAGGGCGACCACTTCGGACTCGATCACTCCGTGGGTGACACGGGTTTCCGGGAAGGCGGCACTCAGATAAGGGGCAAAACGCGCCAGCCGTTGCTCTGCATCACTCACGTCGCTGGCGTCGAGCCCTACAAACGGTAACCCGACCTGCAAAGTAGTCGCTCGCGGATTGAACCAGGTCACTGGTTTAAGCTCGATCAGTTCCTGCACCAGTGGGAATTGCGTAACCAACTGCTGAATCTGTGTCTTTTCCATGATTGTTCTCTGCGCTGCATAAAGGTTAGCCCTAGGGTGCAGCGATTTGCTCAGGCTGACAAATGATAAAATCTCAGCCTTGGGTGAGCAGTATTGATGCAAAAAGATGATTTGCGTCAATTTATCGCTCACATTGATTCCTTGAGTGACAGAAAATCACCTTAAGTGCCCCGCAACGAAAAAGAGGCTGCGGGGCATTAACGCACCGACGCTTACCCGCGAGCCGCTGCTTCCAGTCCGGCGATATCCAGTTTGACCATCTGTAACATCGCTTCGGTGACCCTGCGCACCTTGACGCTGTCAGGATCACTCATCAGCTCTGACAGGCGTTTCGGGACAATCTGCCAGCTCAGTCCCCAGCGATCGCGCAGCCAACCACACTGCTCAACCTGGCCACCGTCACTCAATGCTTCCCATAAGCGGTCCACTTCGGCCTGATCGGCACATTCGACCATAATGGAAAAGCTGTGATTGAAGGGATCCAAAGGACCAGCTTCAATCGCCGCATAGCGCTGATCGCCAAGGGTAAATGACGCCAGCTTGACACTGCCGGCCGGTCCGCTGGGGGTATCGGCAGGCAAGGTGGACTGCCAGGTCAGGGAGGAACCGGGGATTAAAGCCACGTAGCAACGCAACGCCGCTTCCATGTCTTTCTCAAACCACAGGTGTTGGGTGATTTTCACGATACCCCTCCGCTACTGGTCCAGAATAGTTTCGAAGCCGCCGAAAATCATGCGTTTACCGTCAAACGGCATTTGGTCGCCGAATGCCTTCATCCGCGGGTCGGTCATCATTTTCTGACTTGCGGCATCGCGGACCTCTTTTGACGGATATTCGATCCAACTGAACACCACCACCTCGTCGGCTTCGGCCTTAACCGCGCCGCGAAAATCGGTGACTTTTCCATCGGGAACATCATTGCCCCAGCATTCGACGATCCGCGTAGCACCGAACTCTTTAAACAACGGTGCCGTCGCGGCGGCCAGTTTTTTGTACGCCTCCTTATTGGCGGCCGGCACCGCCACAACAAAACCTTCTACATATTTCATCGGAGTGTCCTCTTGTCGGTTCGACAGTCGGGTTGGCGCCGGCGGAGCTGCCTGCGCCCTCTTCCATTTTAGACCCCATTAGCGGGGTCAACCATTAAGCACAGCGACGGGTTTCAAAGCTCGGAGTCAATACGTTGCAGCAGTTCTGGCGTAGCGACCCGGTTGCGACCGCTATTTTTGGCTTTGTAGACCGCCAGATCGGCGATTTTCAGCAGGTTGTCCAGATTTTGCCCGGCTCCGCCGATGCAGGTAACCATGCCGATACTGACGGTGATCTGCAGCGGTGTACCGGCTGGCATGGTGATAGATTCGATTTCAACCCGGCGCCGCAGGCGTTCGGCCAACAACAGCGCATCCTGTAGCTGTGCGATCGGTGAAACGATCGCAAACTCTTCCCCGCCCATGCGGCCAAACAGGTCGTTATCACGCAGATCGGCAGTAATGGTACGGGTAAAAGACAGTAATGCCGTATCGCCGCCAGCATGACCAAAACGGTCATTGATCGATTTAAAGTAGTCGATATCCAGCATCATGATACAGATCCGCTCGCCCTTTTGGCTCACCAGCCTGGTACCGCGCTGCATAAAGGCGCTGCGAGTCAATACGTGGGTTAATGCATCATGGTTCGCCACGTGCTCAAGTTTGCGCAGCAGTGCATTGCGGGCAAAGTTCATGCTGGCAACGGCTATCGGACCCAGTGCCAATAGCGCCACACCAAGACGCATCGACACCGTATTTTGCAGCATTTTCATATCGAGGTTAGTGGTGATCAGGCCCAGATCGATCGCCAAATGGCACCATATCACATAGGCCAGCACGGTGATCATGGTGGTGAACAGGGAGAAAGACATCGCCAACCACAGCAAGATTGGCATCGGGAAGATCACCGCGCCAGGGCCACCAATCAGGATGCTACAGATGCAGGCCAACAGCAGCAGGATTAACACCGCCATTTTTCTGCAGGTGTTATACCACTGGCTACGCAGGGTGATCGCCTGGACGATACTGCGCAGATAGCTTTTCCCGTCTGTCGGGAAGGCCAGAATAAACGGCATCAGCGTGATGTAATTAGTGAATTCTGACGACAGCCACAACGCCAATGAGGGTAAGTACTGGCGATCAAACAGCAGCACCGAAGCCCCAGCCCCGAGGAGCCCCGTGACGGTGGCGCTCGTCAGGCAGATGGCAAACAGAAAAATGCTGGATGAGGTGCGCTCCAGAGTTCTTACCTGCGGCGATAAACGCATAAACAGATAAAACCCGACCGCCACGCCGGCGATATTGGCACCATTGAGCAATATGGCTTTGCCGGGCGTGCTGCCGGTGATCAAATCCGCCGCCAAATAGCCCAGCATCGCCATCACCCACCCCACACGGCTGGCAAGCACCGGATAACGCACCAATATCGCCAGCAATACCGCATTGGTTGGCCAGAATGCCGACAACAGGCCAGTCGGGCGGCTTTCAATGCCAAAGATGCAGGTGGCAAACACCAGCAGAAAGACGATCAGCGCAGGCTGTAATTTTGTGGCGACAGGTAACTCAGTGGTGTGCATCTTGCTTCCAGGGGCTTACGAAGAATACGGATAAAATCCTGCCTGCATGACGGTGGCCATGAGCCTGCCGGTCATGTCTGACCACGGGTGTAAATTGAGCAGCCAGCCTGACATTATTGCTACTTTTCTCAGACCTGGCATCCGTTAATTGATAATTTTAAAATATGATTATGTATCAATCTGTAGCCTCAGACTTTGGGATGATTTACAGTCGGTGCTGCTCTGGTGAGCGGGATTCGGCGGGATTATCTGCAAGCAAATTAAAAACACCCTGGAGGGTTCACAGGGTGTCAAGAGGTCAACTGTCATGCCTGAGTGAACCAGCAGGAAAGACAGTTACAAGCGTTGTCTGCGGCGTGCCGCTATTTCAGTTTCAGCATCTTCCCGAGCAGAATATCGGTTGATTCGAGCATGTCAGTATCGATGCCGGCGGAAGGCGTGAAGGTCAATTCGCCAAAAATGGGTTTGCCGTTGTCGATATAAAAATCAACGCGGACAAATTCAAAGGGCTCAGACAATTTTTTGGCGTACTCAAACAGCGCGTCATAACCTTCGGGTTTCACAAAGGCCTCGATCTCTTGCTGGCTGAGCGCCAGACAATCCTGGCTGTAGCAAAGAAATTTAAAGTCTTTATCAAAAAAGTAATATTTCGGCATCCCGGTTTCTCTACCGACACAAAGTAATGTGCAGTAAGGGACACCATGGAAGCAGTATATTTTATAGTCATCAGGGCCATGACCACCCGGTGAGGCTATAAACTTCTCGCCTATTATTTTTTTAGTGATCTTCTTGTAGTTTAACTCTGCATAGACCTTCCAATAGTCTTCTTTCATCCAGCTTTCAATGGTTTTAGAGGCTTGTACGGTATCCAGTGACTTTTTATCCTGGCAAATCAGGTTGTAACCAGAACCGTGGTTGCCCTTAATCACAAACTTGTCAGGTAACGACTCCCACGGGATCTCATGAGCTGAATCGCAGGCGAAGTAAAGCTCATTGAGTATTTCCTCACAGCCTTTCGCCTTCAAATACTCCCTGACGGCATATTTGTCTGCACATTGCGTCACCAGTGCATTGTTACTGTAATCGTTAAGTTTGAGATAATTTATCTTCTCGTTCCAGGTCATCGGCGGGTTTAGATTTAATTTTTTTCCGAATGCTTTTTGGTAGATAAATTTGGTCTTGAAGGTCGGCGCGAATGTAGCCAACTGATTCATGATAAATTTGTTAATGTGTTTTCTCATACAACCTGTCTTATCATTTGATAAAAGTATTAAAACGGCTCCTGGCAGGAACCCAAGAAGGTTAAAGCGATTGGCTGTTATTGCTCACTGCGCCATTGAATCATCGCCGGGGCCGTACTCAGATCAAATTGGCTATTACCTAAAACCCGGTTGAGGATGCGGGCCGATCGCCAGGCCATCAGGCTGAGTTGAGGGTCAGCAATACCGTGGTGGTGCATGCTGGCGTTGACGGCAAACAAAGCATTCTCATGGACCCCTTCCCGTTCAAGGGTAAAATCCGAGGCAATGCGATATTGTCCATCCGCGTCGGTTAACACTCGGTCAGCCAGGGATTCAAGAAATGCCGGGCGGGCTTGCTCATAACCGGTAGCAAAGATCACCACGTCGGCATCAAGAGTCTCACGCCCTTGATCAAGATGATGCAGTGTCTCTAGCTGATATGAATTGTCTTTGGCATTAAGGGCCGTAACGGAACGGCTGGGCAGCAGTCGTACCCATCTTTTATCCCGAAGGACATCGAAGCGGTGATACATGGCGCGATAAATGGCCAAAAGCGACTCGCTGGTGATCCCATCCGAGGTCATTTTTTGTTCGCGCAGCATCTGCTGTTTGGCCGTGTTGCCAAGCGTGTAGAAGTCCTCGACATAATCGGGGGTGAAATACTCGTTGGCAAATGCAGCTTCATCAAGGGCGTTGTAGTTGTTACGCCGGGAGATCCAACTCAGCTGTTCCGGCTGGCCCCATTCCCCCTGGAAAACATTAAGGAACAGATCGGCCCCGCTTTGACCGCCGCCCACAATGGCCACACGTTTTCCGCTAAGGTTTGGCTGGCGAAACATCATTTCGCTGGCGTGAAAGCATCGATCGTTTTGTTCGGTCACACAGTCAGGCAGTTTGACTTGCTTGCCAATCCCCACGCAGACATGTTTGGCGCGAAACACCTCATTCTGGGTGGTGACAACAAACTGCCGCTGTTGGTCATCAAACTCCACGCGCTGAACGTCCTGGTTAAAAACCAGTGAATCCAGGCCCGTTGCCGCCCAGCCAAGATAATCGGCAAACTCTTCTCGTGACACGGTGCGTTGTTCTGTCGTCAGGAAGCGGTAGAATTTTTTTCTTTTCACCAGATAGTTGAGAAAACTATAAGGGTTGGTTGGCGAGACGGCCGTCACCAGATCTTTCAAAAAGTTGGTCTGCATACTGCAATCTGCCAGGATCATGCCTGGGTGCCAGGAAAAATGCGGTTTGCGCTCGAGGAATTTACAATTAAAACCTTCGATTTCGCTACCAAGTGCAGCAATACTGAGGTTGGACGGACCGATGCCAATACCGATAAAGTCCAAACACTGGTTCATTGTGTGTGCTCCTGAATGTATATACTTACAGATATGTATTCTGTGTTTTGGAAAGTGACGACCAAAATTTAAAAGATCAAAATGGCCCCAACATCCCGTCATTTTATTTTCACAAAATTCCGAACATATCTTGCCTTTGAAAACTCATTTTTATTTAAATGAAAACTTCGCGGAGCCATAAACAAGGAGCGCTTTGGAAGCGAACCTCCAGGAAATGAAAATCAATGGGCAACAGAGAAATGGGTAGCATATCCCTATGTTAATCTGCCTATTCCGCCCGACATCATCCTTGATTAGACACAGCCAAATCAGAGTAGCGCTAAAGCTGCAAGCTGGCATGTGAAAAAAAATAATATTAAAGGAATAGACCGATTTGTTAATATGAAATTAAAAGTGAAATCGTAAAAAATCATAAAATTTCACTTCGGTTTAGCTAGCGTTGTAGTCAGGGCACCACCAGAGAAATGCTTCCACCAAACCAAACTTAAAATAAAAATGTTAAATATCAATAAATTAAATTAAATACATGGTTACAGAGTAAAAATCAAACAGAAGTCTGTATGGTTTTTGTTCATTTATGCCATCGCATACGCCAGTGTGTGAGATTTTAAATCCAGGGCGGGATTTTTCAGATATTTTTCTTATCGCAGTGCCTGTGTGGGGAATTTTCACCCTCACTCCCCAGCATTAAAACGGGGCAAGTCGTCTATTTAATGATTCGTAAGGGAAGTCATTAATGGGGAAAGCTGGAGAATTAAAATAACTTTCCCACTAAATTAATTTAGGGTGGATATTAATCCATTCCGATATAAATCCCTACTGATAGATCTGCGCCTCATAAGGGCGAAGTGTTTGTCGCTCACCTTCTTGGGGATAATTACTCAGTAACAACGCTCTTTTTTCCAACGATAAATCCTGAGCGTCAATTTGCTGAGTTTCAGCGCTCAGGTTGCACAGTACCAATACTTGTCGCTCATCCTGGCTACGGGAATAGGCGTAAATATGCGGATGTGCTGCCAGTTGTAATTGGTAACGCCCGTAAACCCACAGCGGATCCTGCTGGCGCAGATGGATTAACGCCCGGTAAAAATTCAGTACCGAGTCGGGTTCTTCACGCTGGCGCGCCACGTTAATTTGCTGATAATTGGCATTCACCGCAAACCACGGCTTGGCAAGACTAAAACCGGCGTTGGGGCTGTCGTCCCACTGCATCGGCGTGCGTGAGTTATCGCGGCCGCTGCGACTGAGGAACGCCAGGGTCTGCGCTTCCTCCATACCCTGCTCCTGCAGTTTGGCGAAGCGGTTTCTGGCAGCGATATCGTTAAAATCGGCCAGACAGTTGAAGCGGGTGTTGGTCATCCCCAGTTCCTGCCCCTGGTAGATAAACGGCGTTCCCTGCATCAGGAAATACATCGCCGCGATGGCGGTGGCACTTTCGCGCCAGTACCGCTTGTCGTCACCCCATTTCGATACCACACGCGGAATATCGTGGTTTTCAACATACAGCGCGTTCCAGCCTTTTCCCTCCAGCAAGGTCTGCCAGCGGGTAAAGATGTTTTTCAGGCCCAGAACGTCGACCCCGGCGTCTGGCGACTGCTGATGGCTGGTTTCCCACAGTTTGACATGTTCAAACTGGAAGATCATATTCAGGCGGCCATGCTGTTCGCCCACCCAGTCTTCACCCTGCTCTGCCGAGGCTCCGTTCATTTCCCCCACCGTCATGATGTCATAACGGTTAAACACCTGTTCGCACAGGTCATCGACGTAATCCAGCAGCCCTTCGTAGTTAAGGTGTCGTTCGAACGACGGCACGTAGCGCAGCCCCTGCGGGTTGGGCATGTCGGTCAGGCCCGGCTGTTTTTTCATATGGCAGATGGCGTCGATGCGAAAACCGTCAATGCCCTTATCCAGCCACCAGCGCATCATGTCGTACAGCGCCGCCCGCACCTGCGGGTTTTCCCAGTTCAGATCAGGCTGGCGCTCAGAGAACAGGTGCAAAAAGTATTGCTCACTGCCGGCGTCATATTTCCAGGCCGAACCGTTAAAAATGCTTTCCCAGTTGTTGGGCTCTGCGCCGTTTTTGCCCTCGCGCCAGATATACCAGTCGCGCTTGGCGCTGGATTGAGATGACCGGGATTCAATAAACCACGGGTGCTCGTCCGAGGTGTGATTAACCACCAGATCCAGTATCAGCCGCATACCGCGGGCATGCACCTCGGCCAACAGGCGATCAAAGTCCGCCATGGTGCCGAATTCCGTCATAATGGCCTGATAATCACTGATATCGTAGCCATTGTCGTCATTCGGCGAGCGGTACATCGGACAGATCCAAAGCACGTCAATGCCCAGCCACTGCAAATAATCCAGCCGGGCAGTGATACCGTTCAAATCGCCAATCCCATCGCCGTTAGAATCCATAAAGCTGCGCGGATAGATCTGATAAACCACCGCCTGTTTCCACCAACGCACCGTTTCTCCACCGCCCATGTCCCTGCTCCCTTAAATTGATTAATGCGCCTGATCCGACGCCAGAATACGCTGGAATGCCCGGCCCTGACGGTCAAACAGGTAACAGCATTCGACCGGCAGGCGCACGCCCACCCTATCCCCGGCCTTGATGGTCGAACGTTCGGGATTGCGCAGTACCCAGGGTTCACCGGCATTACCGTTATCCAGGTAGAGATAGGTTTCATTGCCCATGTGCTCCACGAACATCACTTCGCCCTGAAACTCACACTGTGCCTGTTCACCCCCGCGAATATGCTCCGGGCGAATGCCGACGTTAACGCTTTGGCCTTCCGCCGCCGTCGGCGTGGCGATCGGCAGCACCAGCGCCTTGCCGTTGTCCAGCTCTACCACGCTTTGACGCTCACCGGCGCGCCGCAAAATTGCCGGGATCAGGTTCATTTTGGGTGAGCCGATAAACTGAGCGACAAACTCATTGGCCGGCTGGTCATACAACTCCAGCGGTGTGCCTACCTGTTCAACATGCCCCTGGTTCAACACCACAATGCGGTCGGCCAGCGTCATGGCTTCAACCTGATCGTGGGTCACATATATAATGGTCGCCCCCAGTCGCTTATGCAGCGACGCCACCTCCATGCGCATCTGCACCCGCAGCGATGCATCAAGGTTGGACAAGGGCTCATCGAACAAAAACAGCTTCGGCTCGCGCACGATGGCGCGACCAATCGCCACCCGTTGCCGCTGCCCGCCGGAAAGGTCCTTCGGCCGTCGTTCCAGTAACGGCTCAAGCTGCAAAATGCGCGCACTTTCACGTACCCGGCTGTCGATCTCCGCCGCCGAATGCCCCGCCAACTCCAGCGCAAACGCCATATTTTTGTACACGCTCATGTGCGGATAAAGTGCGTAAGACTGGAACACCATGCCGATGCCGCGTTCGGCCGGCGTATCGTCATTGACGTAGTTGCCATCGATATACATGCCGCCGCTGCTGATCTCCTCCAGCCCGGCGATCATCCGCAACAGAGTAGATTTGCCGCAGCCGGAGGGGCCGACAATCACCACAAACTCTCCGCTGTTGATCTGCAGATCCAGCGATTTAATAACCTCTGCGTTAGCGCCATAGCGTTTTTGCAGTTTTTCCAGCGTTAGTTGCGCCATATTCCTCCCGTTCGCACCACAGTGGGCAATTAGCGGGACGCCGTTCCGCGCCCCGCCATCCGGCTTATTTCAGGTAGTCGAGCCACGGGCCCTGGCGTGAAATCATCACGTCCACCAGTTCGGGGATCGCCCGGCATTTGTCGTTAACCGAATCCACCAGCAACGCCTGGATCACCAGATCGCGCGAGCCTTCAATCACCGCGTCAGCCGTCAGGTCATGGATGGCGATCTGATTGCTCAGCAAGCCACCGATACCGGCGGGCATATTGACCTTGATGCCGTGCACGCCCTTGCTATCGATAATTGCCGGCACTTCAACCGCAATAAACGCCGGCAGCTGTTTGATAAAGCCCTGGTTCGGGATATTGACCGCCGACTCTTCATAACCGGAATCGGTCAGGATCCCTTCCATGATCGGCACCACGCGCTCCTTCAGCTTGAGTTCGATTTTTGGCTGCACATGGCCCAGGTAATTGCGATAGAAGGTGTAAAAATCGAGGATGCCGCGGTGGTCGCTGACCTCGCTGGCCCAGCGGATGTACTCACCAAAATGGCTGTCGCCGGTGATCGGCAAGTGGTGGAATTTCTCCAGAATCTCTTTGAACAGCGTGCGGTCAGCCCAGGGATAAGCGCTGTCTTTACCGCCCAGCGCATCGCGCTCGGTGCTGCCCTCGGTCTGTACCAGTTTGCCGTGGGTGCGGGTGTAAGCCAGAATGTCGCTGTAGCCCGGCAGGCGGGAGAAGTAATCCGGTGCCTTGGCACGCACGTCGGCATAAGCATCTTTACCGCTGTCTTTATAGCTGGCTTCCAGCAACACGCTAAAGTGATTAAGCCCGGCGGCCCGCAGGGTGAGATTGTCGAACGATGTACCCAGCATTTCCGGCAGATAGCGTTCCAGTGAGGCGATTTCGTGGCACATGCCGACAAAGTTGAGCTGCGGGAAACGACGATGCACGGTGGTGCAAATGCGGCTCATCGGGTTGGAATAGTTAAATATCCAGGCGTTCGGGCAAATATCGGCGACGTCGGCGCAGATGTCGAGGATCGGTGGAATAATCCGCAGTGAATGGAACAGGCCGCCGGGGCCACCGTTTTCGCCATACACCTGTTGAATGCCATACTGCTGCGGGATTTGCCAGTCGAGATCCCACAGCGCGAAACGGTCACCCACTTCGATGGAGATAATCACAAATGCCGCCCCGTTCAGTGCCGTTTTGCGATCGGTGGTGGCGCTGACGGTAAACGGCAGATCTTCCGCTGCCAAAAAGTCCCGGGCCGTTTTCTCGGTCACCGCCAGGGCGGCAGGATTGATGTCATGCAGCACAATTTCACTGCCGTACAACGTCTTGCTCTGGAAGATATCCCCCAGCGTGCCGTAGCCGAATTGCGCGCTGCCTGCACCCACTAAAACGATTTTTGTAGCCATTGGTTTGCTCCTGCTTTGGGTTAATCGAAAATCAGCCTTTTACTGCGCCGTTGGTTAATCCGCTGACGATGCGGCGCTGGAAAATCAGCACCAGTGCGATGATCGGCAGTGTGACGATGACCGAGGCCGCCATGATGGTGCCCCAGGGAAGTTCGTACTGAGAGGCGCCCTGCAGCATGCCGATCGCCACCGGCACGGTGCGTTTGCCACTGGAGATAACAAAGGTCAGGGCGAACATGAATTCATTCCAGGCACCGATAAAGGCCAGCAGCCCGGTGGTCACCAGCGACGGCCCCATAATGGGAGCAAAGATGCGGGTGATGATGGTCCAGGTACCGGCGCCGTCGACGATCGCCGCCTCTTCCAGCTCCGCCGGGATCGCCTTCATAAAGGTGGTCAGCACCCAGACGGTAAACGGCAGTGAGAACGTGGTATAGGACAGCACCAGCGCGCCCAGCGAGTCATACAGCCCCATAAAACGTACCAGTTCGAACATGCCGGACAACACCGCCACCTGCGGGAACATCGATACACAAAGGATGGTGAACAGCAGGTATTTACGGCCGCGAAAGCGGATGCGCGCCAGGGCGAAGGCGGCAGTAATCGACACCAGCAGGCAGATACCTACCGTCAGCGTCGCCACCACGATGGAATTCAGCAGGCTGCGGGCAATGCCGTTATCCATCAGCGCGGTCAGGTAATTGCCCCAGTGCAGGTTGCCCGGTAAATAGGCGACCTGGAACAGATCCTGCCCGGAACGTAACGAGGTGATCAGCGCGTAATAGAATGGAAACAGGCAGATCACGCTGGCCAATGCGGCACTGGCAAAGATCAGCGTCTTATGGCCGTATTTTTGTTGTTGGCGGCTCAGTTTCATGCTCGTTTCTCCTTGTCATTCAGGCGGCCCAGCGTGAGGAAGCAGGCGGCAATGCCCGCCACCATCATAAACACCAGCACCGAAGCGGCAGAGCCGGCACCCATTTCCTGATAACTGACCATGCGATCGCGGGCATAGCCGGATACCGATACCGTGGCCTCGCTGTTGGAGGTCAGCACGTAGATCAGATCAAACACCCGCAGCGCATCCATCACCCGGAAAATCAGCGCGACAATCATCGCCGGCATAATCAGTGGCAGGGTAATGCGGCGGAAGCGCTGCCAGGCGTTGGCCCCATCGACCCGGGCGGCCTCATACAGATCGCCGGGGATCAGTTGCAGCGCGGCCAGCAGCATCAAGGCCATAAACGGCGTGGTTTTCCAGACGTCGGCAATTACCACCGCCCACATCGACAGCCCCGGCTCCGCCACCCAGGCCAACGGCGTGGCGATGATGCCGGTCTTGAGCAACAGGTCATTCACCACCCCGTACTGGTCGTGGAACATCCAGCCCCACATCTTGGCGGAAACAATGGTCGGAATGGCCCAGGGCACCAGAATGGCGGTGCGTACCAACCCCTGACCGCGGAACTTCTGATTCATCAACAGCGCCAGCAGCATGCCGAACACCAGCTCCAGCGACACTGACAGCAGGCTAAAGCGCAGCGTATTGCCCACTGCCAGCCACCACAGCGGATCTGCCAGCACGCCGTAATGGTGGCCGCCATCGGTCAGGTCCAGGTAATTGGCAAAACCGACAAAGCGGTAATCGTCCGGTGCGTCCAGCATGGCATCGGTAAAGCTGTAAAACAGGGTGCGCAGCAACGGCCAGCCCGCCACCGCCGCCAGCAACAGCATCGCCGGGGCCACCAGCAACCAGGCGATACGGCTGCGACGCTGCTGGTGATTAAGCTTGCTGCGTCTGGCCGGCCGTGCCTGCGCGGAAGCGGGCGTGACCGTCAGGGATAAAGCCTCAGTATTGCGTTTCATGCATCAGACTCCGGCGGTTAATGGATGATTGCCCTGCTTTCAACGCCATCCTCTGGCTTTGATCCGCTCCAGTCGCTGCTGTAAATCCGCCACCGCCGTGACACCGTCACTATCACCGCGTAATACGTTAAAGGTGGCGTTGTAGATCGCTCTGGAGACCTGCGCATACTGGCGTTTGGTTTGGGTGGCCGGGCGTGGCATCGCCTGGGCGAAAATGCCCTTGAAGTCCGCCAGATAAGGCGCCTGCGCCAATACCTGTGGATCGTCGTATAACGCGGTGCGTGAAGGTGCCTGGCCCATCAGTGCCAGCGCCCGTTTTTGTGATTCGGCGTCGCTGACGATTTTCAGCAGCGCGATTGCTGCCTGCGGGTGCCTGGTGTAACCGTTGATCGCCCACTGCCAGCCGCCCAGCGCACTGACCGAGTGCCCGTCGGCCCCTTTCGGCAACGGCATCACGCCCACCTTGCCGCGGATCGCACTGCTGCTGTCCTGTGCCAGGACGTAGGCGTATGGCCAGTTGCGCATAAACATCGCATCGCCGTTCTGGAATAGCGCCCGCGACTCTTCTTCCATGTAACCCAGCGTGCCCTTCGGGGTGATTTTGCCGATCCAGCCGGCGGCCATATCCAGCGCCTGTGCCGCCTGGGGATTATTGATGGTGATATTGCCCTGGGCGTCGATAAAACTGCCGCCGTTCTGCGAAGCCACCCACTCCAGGGCGTTGCAGGTCAACCCCTCATAGGATTTGCCCTGGAACACCAGTCCCCAAAAGTTTTTATGCCCGGCGGCACGTTCGCCCTGCTGAATGCGGGTGGCGATACGGGTCAGATCGGCCCAGGTTACCGGGGGTTGCTCAGCGTATTTTTCCAGCAGATCCTTACGGTAGTAGAGCGCGCCGCTGTCCAGGTAAGCCGGTACCGCTTTCACACGGCCGTTTACCACGTTGTTTTGCCAGGCGGCGGGGAAGAAATCCTGTTTGATGTCGGCCACGCTGTCGGTCAGATCCAACAGGTGTTTGTTCAGCACGCCAATCCATACGGTATCTGCCTGAAACAGATCGATGGCGCTGGCGTCTTTGGCGGCAAACAGTTGCTGGAACAACGACAGCTTTTCATCAGAGGCCGGGGGAAGATCGATAAACTCCAGGGTATAGCCGGTCTGAGCCTCAAAACGCTGTTTAATCTCATTGCAGTATTGGCGCCCTTCTTTGCTGGGCGCGCACTGCATGCGCAGCGTCTCGGCCACAACCTGACCGGACATCAGCGCCAGGGCGACGGCAACCATACTCGGTATCAATCTTCTCATTGCATCCTCTCTGGTGGCGGCTGGAAATACCGGCATGAGAGCAAGCTATCGAAGGCGGGTCATTGGCGGAAATCGTTTTTCGCCGCTACGATATAGAAACTTTCTATACCACCAGTGGAAAATATGATCGTGGACAAAATTCTGCGGCAGTTTATCGAAGTAGCGATGTTCAAAAATGTGAGTCATGCAGCAAACAAGCTTTGCCTGAGCCAGCCGACGCTGACCCACAACATGAAGAAGCTGGAGGAGAATCTGGGGGTGCAGCTGCTGGAGCGCACCTCCACCGGGGTGAAAACCACCGAGTACGGCGATTTACTGCTGGAACAGGCGCAGATGATGCAGCGAATTTATGACAATACGCTGATCAAACTGGCGTTTATCAAGGCGCGTCAGGAGCAGAGTCTGCGCATGGGCACCGGCCATGCCTGGTGGTACATGTTTGTGCGTGACAGCTTCAATGCCTACCGCCAACTCCACCCGATGGTGAATATCCATATCGATCTGGGTAACCACCTGCGCCTGATGGATCTGTTATTGGGTGGGGATATCGATTTGTTTATCGGCCACGAAATTCAGGGGTTGAACCCCAAGGCAGGCATCAGTTTTCTGCCGCTGTTCGGTACCCGCGACACCATGTTCGTGCGGCGCGGACACCCACTGCTGGGCCAACCGGTGGGGCCGGATGCGCTGCTGGACTACTCTTGCGTTGAGCTGACGCCGGATGAAAGCCGCTATCATCATATGGTGGAGGATATGCAGCCGAAAAAGCTGGCACGCAACCGCCTGCACCTGGCGGAACGGGTGATTTGTTCGACCAATTCGATGATGTCGGCGGTGGATATGATCAACGATTCCGATGCGGTGCTGCTGGCCTATCCTTCTTGTATGGCCGGGTATTTTGTCGAATACGGCATTGAGCCGCTGCAGTTGACGCAGCCAGGCCAACGCTGCACCGTCGGTATTTACCTGATGCGCGAAAAGGCAGATGCGCCCCACGTGGTGCAGATGCAAAGCTTAATGCAGCAACACCTGGAACAGATCCGCCCGCTGCTGTAGCTACTTCTCACCACTCAGCGCGATCAGCGCCTGATACAAGGGTTTGGCATTCCCCGGCCCGACCACCAACTGATACTCGGTGGTCGACTGGGGCGTTTCCACCTCCAGCAAGGCTTTAACGCCCGGCAGGTTATCGATGCTCTGCCGATCCAGTCGCCCGCCGTCGTGCAGTTCCGCCCTGATCCGGCTGGCGCAGTAGCGCAGTTTGACCAAATTTTCTTCACCGCCGAACGCGGCCAGCAGTGATGCCGCCAATTGATGTGTTTCCATGATGCCCCCTGAATGAGATTGCCCTATGCAACAGCAGCATAGAGCCGGCGGGCGGTTGAAGTGAAATTGGTTTCATCCACTCGGATATAGACGCCATCTATAACGCATCATTGGGCGGTGGGAGTGCCTTTCAGGGCATATACTTAATGGAATGATGAGTTCGGAGGTAAGTGAAATGAAAGCGATGATCCCCCTGTTTTTGCTGCTGATGCTTTCCGGCTGTATGGGCCGGGGCGGCCCGCAGGATGTACCGCCACCGCCGGTGCATAATGATCCACAGACCTGTAATAACTCTTCCGCCAGTGCCAACAGCGACTGCTCGCAGTCCGTGGTACCGGCGATGCACTGAGTTTACTCCTACGTCCGGTCCCTCAGGACCCGGCCGTAGAAGTCAGCAGATTACGAGGATTGCTCTTCGTCGTTGATCAG
Source organism: Serratia myotis (assembly GCF_027474885.1). NCBI lineage: Bacteria > Pseudomonadati > Pseudomonadota > Gammaproteobacteria > Enterobacterales > Yersiniaceae > Serratia > Serratia myotis. The sequence goes on from NZ_CP099707.1 coordinate 2,838,023, forward strand.
GTTTTTCGCCTGCTGTTTCATAAACACCACTTCCTGTGGGCTGGACATATTGACCCGCTCAGCCCGCAGCAGTTTGAGAATATTGAACAGCAGCTCACTTTTGGTGGCGCCAACCATACGCGGGCTGGCTACATAGCCGGTCACGCTGAGGATAATGCCTTCCGGGCCGAGCTGGCTAAAGCGAACATAAGGCGCCGGGGTATCCTGGATGGCTTCATACTCCTGGTAGGCACTCAGCAGAATATTGCGCACCTGCTCCGGGTCGATATCTGTCGGGAAGGTCAGCGCGATAGTCACCACACCCTGGGCATTACCCATGGTGGCGTTACGCACGTTTTGCGAGATGAGCTGCGAGTTGGGTACGATCATCGTCGAACGGTCGCTGAGCTGGATCTCGGTGGCGCGCACGTTAATGCGACGCACATCCCCTTCCACGCCACCGATCCCGATCATATCGCCCACTTTTACCGGCCGTTCGGTCAGCAGGATCAGTCCGGAAATAAAGTTCTTCACGATTTCCTGCAGACCAAAACCGATACCGACCGACAACGCACTGACGATCCACGCCAAATTGTTCCACTGGATGCCCAACGCCGCCAGGGTGATCAGGATCAGCAGCACATAACCCACATTACTGAACAGCGTAACCAGCGATGCGCGAATACCAATGTCTGAAATGGTTTTCGGCAGCAGTTCCTGGCTAAGCCAGCGCTGAGTAACCCGCAGAATATAGATGCCAATCACCAGGCAAATCACCGAGTTGATCAGGTTGCCCGGCACGATATTCAATCGCTGCAACCCTTCACCGCTCAGGATGGCGATGATCTTGTCCAGCAAGGAATTGGGCGTGGTGGTGCCGAACGAGCCGTTAAACAGCGAGACAATCATCAATAACAGCAGCGAACACTTGGCAATGGCGGTGAAGATAATCGCCATCTGCTCCAGATGACGATCCTTAAAGTTAAACGACTTTTTCAGCGTTTTGCCGCTGGCGGTCTGCGGCGAAAAGATCGCCCCGCACAGGTCGGTAGCGAACATCAGCAGGAAATAGAATGCCATCAACACCAGGGCAATCCAGATCACCTGATAGGTCAGGAATCGGGCGAAGGCGATATACCCCACCAGCAGTGAGAACAGGATAACCACTGAACACACCAGGGTGCTCATGTGCAACAAACCACTGATGGTGGAGCGTTTCTCTACGTGTTCGCCCTGCTGTTCCAACTGGCGACGGATGCGCTGGGAACGCAGCGGCATCGCCAACAGCACCATACCGATTAATCCGGCAACCAAACCATTGCCGAAAATAGTGGTGGCCAGGCTGGTACTCACCACGTTGTTAACCAGTTCTATCGAGCCAAATGCCAAGGTTAGCCCCGCCAACAGCGGCGAAAAATAGCGCAAACCGGCGGCAACGGCATCATCCATCGAGCCCAGACGCCATGACGGGCGGTTGAGGGACAACGTCGCGCGGCCCAGCCCGGCGATCAACGCACAGAAAATCCCCAGTCGATTAAAGCCCTCGGCGAAATCCTCCAGCATCCCCGGCAAAGGCTGCGCACGGGTAAAAGTAAGATACAGCAGATTCAGCGCAATACTGGTGGTGATCACCGTAACGCTGACGGTGACCATGGCCATAAAGCTGCGGCGTAAACGCCCGTCCGGCAGAAAGCGGATGCTCACCCAGGCCAGAAAGCGTTCGGAGAAATAGCGCCCCCATAACCAGATAACCACCGCCAACACCAGCAGACTCAGGGTGCCGTAGCGCCACTCTTCCTGCCAACTGGCATCCCAGGCCTGTTTCATCGCAGTATTGAACTCATTCAATCGCTGCACGTCACTGTCCGCAGGTTGCACTACCGGTGACCAAAACTTGCCACCCAGTACGCTGCCGGTGTTCAACGCCAATTGGGTTTTGAACGCCACACGGCGCAAGTCGCTGATTTGCTGGCCCAGGTCGATCGCGCTGGCTTTCATGGCCTGCGCGCGTTTTACCGCATCGTCCAGCTGCTTTTTGCTGTTATTCAAGGCATTACGCTGCTGTACCACGGCGGCGGTTTCAGCCATCGAACCGGCCACCGGCTGTGGGCCCAGGACGTCCAACTGCCCCTGCAGTTTTTCCTGCGCCGGTTGCAGATCGGTCGCCAGTTTGTCCAGCCCAGCGGCCAGATCGTCGTTAGCCAACTTCAGCTTGCTGAGCTGGTTATCATTGTCAGCTTTGGAGACCTGCTGCTTGATGCTGTCCAACTGTTTTTGGTAGTTCTTCAGCGCGGTGGCAGTATCCGGCGTACTTTCGGCAACCGGGGCATCATCCTGCGCAGCGACGCTGGTGAGCGGCGCTAACTGCAAGCCAAACAGCAGGAACAGGAAAAGAATAATCTGGCGGGGCTTTAACATAAATTCGGTGCTCAGCGTTTGCATGATAGACAGACGAAACAGGCGGGTCGGTATTTACCGACCCGCCTGGCTAATCATAAACTGTGATTATGATAACTGCTTAATCTGCGCTTAAATATCAGTATTACTCCCATTCAGCACGATTATTTACACCATCGCATTTCTCTGCGTGACACCAACAGATTTTTCCGTTTACCACACTGATAACTAAAGTCATTCACAGTGGCGTAACCGACCAAAGCGCCCTATACTCAGCTCACTCATTAACCAACGTTATAAAAGGAGGATTACTATGTCGATGTGTGAATTATTTTTTTACTCACACTTCTATAGTAATCACGGCTGCTCAAGCATTACCGGTATCGTGCTGCGATAACCCAGGCTTGAGCGAAGTTTACTAAAATCTGAAGTCCCTTCCCTCCGGCTTACCGGGTTGTCGTCAGCGATGTTTGACGATAGGCATCTGCATGCCTGTAACTCTTGAGTAAGCAATGAGCACATTACTTTCTGCACAATCTGTCGGTTACGACAACAATTTCGGCCCTCTGCTGGTTGAGGTTTCTTTTAGCCTGAAGAAAGGCGACCGCATTGGTTTAATCGGCCACAACGGCTGTGGCAAAAGCACCCTGCTTAAAATTCTCAGCGGCGATCTGCCTGCCGGCAGCGGCAGCGTGACCCCGGCTCATCAGTGTTTGATGGCGCGGGTAGAACAACACCTGCCCGAAACCCTGCACGGCTGTACCCTGCTGGAGGCGGTACTGGCCCGGCTGCCAGAAAATCAACGCGTCAGTGAAAGCTGGCAAGGCGAAGTGCTGCTGGCCCGTCTGGGTTTCGCGCCAGCGTCATGGACGCTGACCGCCGGTACCCTGAGCGGTGGCCAGCACACCCGCCTGCTGCTGGCGCGCGCGTTAATCCGTCAACCCGACCTGCTGCTGCTGGATGAGCCCAGCAACCATCTGGACTTGCCCACGCTGTTGTGGCTGGAGCGGTTCTTGCAAAACTGGTCCGGCAGCTTTGTGCTGGTCTCCCACGATCGTTACCTGTTGGATCAGGTGACTAACTGCACCTGGATCCTGCGTGACAAAACCCTGCAGTTCTTCCGTTTGCCCTGTACTGCGGCGCGTCAGGCGCTGGAGGAACAGGATGCCGCAGATGCCCATCGCCGTCAGGCGGAGCAGAAAGAGATCGATCGGGTGGCAAAAAGCGCCCAGCGGCTGGCCATCTGGGGCAAGGTTTACGATAACGAAGATCTGGCCCGCAAGGCCAAGCAAATGGAAAAGCGCGTTGATCGGCTGAAGGAGGAGCAAACCACGCTCAGCGCGGGCAGCCAGTGGCGCCTCAGGCTGAAGGGGGAAGCCGTGGATGCCGATCGTCTATTGGCTCTGCCAGCACTGGCAGTGCGCCCGGCGGTCGATGCACCGGTGCTGTTCCGTCTCGATCCATTGCGGGTCAAAAGCGGAGACCGCATCGCCATCGTCGGGCGTAACGGCTGCGGTAAATCATCACTGCTGCAGCATCTGTGGCGGGAATACCAGGACGCGTCCCTGCGGGAAACGGTTTTCCATCCGCGGGTACGCATTGGGTATTACGATCAAAGTCTGCAACAGTTGCATGATGACGACACGCTGAGCGAAGCATTAACCCACTTCGCTGCGCTGACCGAAGACCAGCGGAAAATGGCATTGATTGGCGCCGGTTTCCCTTATCTGCGTCATCAACAACGCATCAGTACCCTGAGCGGCGGCGAGCGTTCACGCCTGCTGTTTGTTGGCCTGACGCTGGCTAACCATTCGCTGCTGTTACTCGACGAACCGACCAACCATCTGGATATGGAAGGCAAGGAAGAGTTGGCGGAGACGCTGCGCCAGTTTGAAGGTGCAGTGATACTGGTTACTCATGACCGGATGCTGATCGAAAATAGCTGCAACCGTTTCTGGTTGATTGACCATCAGCAGCTGGAAGAGTGGCAGGATCTGGAGCCGGTCTATACCCGACTGGCAGAAGAGCGTGATGCTGCGCCAGTAACCGCAGCGAGCCGGGATGCCGTCAGTCATCCGTTGGCGCAGGATGACGAAGAGCGGCTGCTGGCCGCGCTGTTTGAGCTGGAAAGCAAACTGCAGGAGGATCTGGCACGCAAACCCAAGCATCAAAAAACCCAGTTGCAACAGCAATGGCGCGAAGAGATTGCCACCCTCAGCGGCCGGTTGAATCTGGACTAACCTTCACAGGCCGCCCGCGGGCGGCCTCACTCCACCGGCATCTCGCCCTGATAACCCCAGGCACGTAAAAAGATCGTTACCGTGGTGATGGCCAACCGTTGCAAGTGGGCCTTATCCGGCAGTTCGTCAGACAACAGCGCCGCAGGCAGCGAGTAACCCATCACGGCACCCAAAAATGCCTGTGCCTGCAGTTCAACGTCGCCGAGTTGCAGTTGCCCTCGCTGCTGCGCCTGCTGTAATAAACTGACTAACCCTTGCAGAACCCGCCCGGACTCTCGCTGTTGCAAAGTGGCGTATAATTCCGGCCGTTGCTGTAACAGTTGGATCAGCAAGCGCTGAAAGTGAATATTTTTGCTCTGAAAAAAGTGATCCTGCACGACGGCAGCAAAACGCATCAGCACCGGGGATAAATCCTGAGTATCTCCAGCCAAAAGGGTGTTTAACGGCGGCTGCATCAGCTCCTTCATATAACCGAAGGTCTCCAGCACCAGCGCATCTTTCCCCGGGAAATGGTTGTACAGCGTTTGTCGGGTGGTGCCGGCCTCGGTGGCAATCACATCCAGCGAAATATCCAACCCCTGCGTCAAAAACAGCTCGCTGGCAGTGGCCAATATTCGCGGTTTGGCCTTCATGGGACGCCCCGGTTGCCGGTTGTTCATGGTGTATTCACTCCTGCCATGCAGACATCATGTCGAAAGGATTATTTTTTGCTTTTTAAGCGTGCCAGCCCTTGTTTAACCAGCACAAAAAACAGCGGGACAAATAACAATGCCAACAGTGTGCCAGAAATCATGCCGCCGATCACCGCAATCCCTATCTCGCGGCGGCTTGATGCACCGGCCCCCACCGACAGCGCCAGCGGGATCACCCCGGCGACAAACGCCAACGAGGTCATAACGATAGGTCGCAAACGCAGGCGCGCGCCCTCAAGCGTGGCCGCCAACAGTGCCTGGCCTGATTTCATCTGCGCCTCGGCAAATTCGATAATCAGGATCGCATTCTTGGCCGATAGCCCAATCGTGGTCAGCATACCCACCTGGAAATAGATGTCGTTCTCAAACCCTGCCAGCCGCGTAGCGAGCACCGCGCCGACAATCCCCAGGGGAATAATCAGCATTACCGCGATCGGAATCGACCAGCTTTCATACAGTGCCGCCAGGCACAGAAAAATAAACAGCACGGAAGCCAGATAGATCCACAGCGTTTGGCCTGCGGCCACCTGTTCCTGATAGGAAAGCCCACTCCACTCCAGCCCAAATCCTTCCACCTCCGCGATAATGCCCTGCATCTGGGCCATGGCCGTGCCCGAGCTCTCGCCTGACACCGACGAACCCTGCAATTGAGTGGCCGATAAGCCATTAAAGCGTTGCAGCATTTGCGGCCCGGAAAGCCAGCGCGTGTTGGCAAAGCTGGCGAATGACGCCATGCTGCCGCTGCTACCGCGAACAAACCACTGATTAATGTCATCCGGCGCGGAGCGCGAGGAGGACTCCCCCTGCATATAAACGCGTTTCACCCGCCCACGATCGATAAAATCATTGATATAGGCGCCCCCCCAGGCTGCCGACAGCGTGTTGTTGATATCTGCCTGCTGCAACCCTTGTGCACTGGCCTTCTGCTGGTCGATATCCACCTGGAGCTGCGCTTTGTCCTCCAGGCCGTTCACCCGTACCGCGGTAAGCAGTGGGTTATCAGTCGCGGCGGCAATCACCTGTTGCTGTGCCTGTTGCAGTTCGTCGTGGCCGGCATTGCTCTGATCCTGCAGCCATAATTCAAAGCCGCTGGACTGCCCCAAACCGCGTACCGCCGGAGGTGACAGCACGTTGACCTGCATGTCACGGGCGCTTTTAAAATGCTGGTTGGCGCGAGCAATAATCGCCTGCGCGGTATTCTCGCTGCCGTCGCGCAAATCCCAGTTTTTTAACTCCGCAAACGCCATGCCGACATTCTGCGCGCTGCCGGCATTGTTTCGCCCGACCACCATAAAAATAACGCTAAGGTTGTCTTTTTCTTCGGTCATGAAATAGTCGGCAATGGCGTCGGCGGCCTGTTGTGTTTTCGCCATCGGTGTACCGGAGGGCATAGTAAATTGCACCATCACCGAGCCCTGATCCTCGACCGGCAAAAAACCGGTCGGCATGCGCAAGTATTGCCACACCATCAGGCCGGTAATCAGCAATGCCACCAGGCTATATACCCCTTTGCGCGCCAGAATGTGCGCCAAACCACGGCCGTAAGCCTGTTGACTATGGTCGACTACGCGGTTAAATCGGCTGAAAAACCAGCCGCGTTGGCCATGGGATGACGGACGCAGCAAACCGGCGCACAGGGCCGGCGTTAACGTCAGTGCCACCAGCACTGACAGCACCATAGATGAAACGATGGTAATCGAGAATTGACGGTAGATAATCCCGGTGGAACCACCGAGGAACGCCATTGGAATAAACACCGCAGACAGCACCAGCGCAATACCGATCAGCGCACTGTTGATCTCGCTCATCGAGCGCAGTGTCGCCTCCTGTGGTGGCAAGTCCTCCTCATCCATGACGCGTTCGACGTTTTCGACCACCACTATCGCATCATCCACCAACAAGCCAATTGCCAGCACCATGGCGAACAAGGTCAGGGTATTTATGCTGTAACCCAACAGCGCCAGAATGCCAAAGGTGCCCAACAGCACTACCGGCACGGTGATCGCCGGGATCAAGGTGGCACGCCAGTTCTGTAAAAACAGATACATCACCACCACCACCAGAATAATCGCCTCGATCAGCGTCTGCACCACGCCTTCAATTGAAACCGTGACAAAGGGCGTGCTGTCGCGTGGATAGGCCACTTTTAAGCCGGCGGGAAACTGCGGGGTCATACGTTCAACCTCGGCACGCACGCTTTCGGCCACCGCCAATGCATTGGCACCGGAGGCCAACTGTATGGAGATGCCGGCAGCCGGATAACCGTTCAGCCGGGTTTGGTTCTGATAATTCTCCGCCCCTATCTCAACCCGGGCAACGTCGCGAAGATAAACCGCTGAGCCGTCGGTGTTGGTTCGTAAAATAATATTGCTGAACTGTTCCGGCGTTTGCAGCCGTGATTGGGCCGTCACGGTGGCATTCATCGCCTGGCCGGGCTCGGTCGGCAGCGATCCCAGCTCACCGCTGGTGACCTGCGCATTCTGCGCCTCTACCGCCGCCTGAACGTCTGATGGCATCAGGCCGTAGCTGGTTAAACGCAGCGGATCCAACCAAATGCGCATGGCGAATTGCGCGCCAAACACCGTCGTTTCGCCAACTCCGTCCACCCGGCTGAGCGAGTCCTGCAGTGAGCTGACAAGGTAGTCATTGATATCGACGTTATCCATTTGCCCGCTGGTATCGTACAGCGCCACTACCATCAGGCTGTCGCCCTGCGATTTGGTGACGGTAATGCCCTGCTGCTGCACTTCCTGCGGCAGTCGTGAGTTGGCCTGGTTAACCGCATTCTGCACCTGCACCTGAGCAATGTCCGGATCGGTCTGCTGCTCAAAGCTCAGGCTGATACGTGCCTGACCGGCTGAACTGCTGGTCGATGAGAAGTACAGCAGGCCATCAATCCCTTTGATTTGCTGCTCAATCACCTGCGTGATGCTGTCTTCCACCGTTTTTGCCGCCGCCCCCGGATAGTTGGCGGTGACCGTGACACCGGGCGGCGCGATATCCGGGTATTGTTCCACCGGCAAAGTCAGTAAAGCCAGAATACCCGCCGCCATAATGCAAATAGCCAGTACGGCGGCGAACACCGGTCGAAAAACAAAGAAATGCGCCAGCATGGTTGAACCCTCACTCAGGACAAGGACAATTAACATCCGTTTATTTACTTTACAGTAAAGTAAATAAACTAAACAAACAAGAGACCGACTCATCTCATCGAGGGCGGACCTTTGCTCGCTTATTGTGACATTGTCACTTAAGGAGTTTACATCGAGGATTGCCGCCAGCGCGCTGCCTGGCGGCGATTAATACAGATCAATAACGGCGGGACTCAGATGCTGGATTTGGGTTTGATCGGTTCAACGTGCCCTACTGCCCGGGAAATACTTGGGTAAAGCGCGCGCAGTTGGCGCTCTATGCTGTCCACCGCCGCGTGCGCTGACACAATGGAAGCCGCCGGGGAAACCCGACAATGGAAATTGACGATAATGCCGTCGGCAGTTTTACGTGCGCGGATGTTATGGACGTCCTGCACCATCTCGCCGTTCTCCACCACCGTCTGCAGGATTTGGCGAATGCTTGCCAGCTGGTCCGGCGCAACATCCTCGCTGGCAATCCAGTGGTGCATCTGCGGTTCCAGGTGCGTTTCGATTTCCGTATCTTCACCTATCGCCTGCCGCAGCAGGGTTTCAATCTCACTGGCAATATCGTGGGCCTGCGCGACGCTGGCATTGGCCGGCACCGCCAGATCCATGCTGATCGACATCCGTTCCGGCAGTTGCTGTAACGCCACATTTTGCACCACCGCGCCGTGATTGGCGGCGATCACCCGGATACGGGTTGCCATGTCTTCATCGCTGCGGGTTTGTGGATTGGCAATCACCGTGGCCTCGGCGTGGGCATACTGCTGTTCCAGACGCTCGGCGATAGACTGTTTCAACGCGTTGATACGCTCCAGCGGCAAGGTACGGCAAACGGCGACGGTGACTTCAATAAACACAATGGCACCGGCGTTACGAATACGGATACTCTCGGTGGCCAAAATCGCCGGGAAGCTGTCGAGCAAGGCGCTGATTTCTTCTTTGGCACCGGCCGGCGCCGTGTCCATCAGGGAATCGAACGAGCGTTTCCCCAGTTTTATCGCTGCCACCACAATAAAACAGGCCACGATCAGCGCGGCAATAGCATCTGCACGGTTGAAGCCCAGCAGAACAAACACCATGCCCAGCAACACCACGGCGGAAGCCAGCATATCGGAGAAGAAGTGCAGCGCATCGGCTTCCAAAGCCGCACTGTCGGTGGCCTTGGCCACGCGATTCAGCGCCTTGACGCGGAAAAAGTCGACCACAATCGAGATCAACAGCACGGCGATCACCACCGGTGCCGCGACAATCTGATGGGCTTCGCCGAGCAGGCTTTTGCCTGCCTCATAAACTATCCAGCCCGCGGCGCCCAACAGCAGCAGCACTTCAAACAGCGCCGCCAGGTTTTCAACCTTGCCGTGGCCAAAATGGTGGTCATCATCGGCCGGCTTGTCGCTGATACGCACCGCCAGCCAGGTAATACTGGTGGCAACAAAATCGGTAAGCGAGTGGATCCCTTCGGAAATAAGGCCAATACTGCCGGTAAAAATACCGGCAATAAATTTACCGGTCGCCAATAGCCCGCTGGCTATCATGGAATTTCTGGCAACGGATTCTTTTTCGTTTTGCATATTACGGCTCACATTCAAATAGGTAATTCATTTTTTTATTTTAGTCGACCATTGCCAGACAAAAGCAACCAGCAGCATAGTACCCGAGAATGTCAGCAGTAAACTAGAAAGGAATTCTGATTTTCCGGTTGAATAAAAATAAATCTCATTCACACCGACGGAGATCATCAAAATGGCATAAAGCAGGCCAAGAATAAAAATAGTCATGGTGGTAATACTCCCTGAAATTCGCTCCAGGCGGTCAGTATTTAATCGCATCCTCCCCGACGTAAATAAAACCTACGGGGAGGATGCATCCAGGCGGATCTTTAGCGTTCATTAATCATCCCATTTGGTGCTCATATAGGCGGCCAACAGGCCCAGCGAGCTGATAATGCTCAGGAATCCTACAAAAATTGTCATGTTTCCCATTATTTTGTCCTCGGTTAACTAATATCGATAGATGCCCCTTTAATTAAAAAGCGGGGATTGTCATTACTCATGGATATTTACCTTCCTCCTGTTCAGTGAGATAAAATGCCCGCTCCGGCTGCGACACGGAGCGGATCGCGGTTTAAATCTCCAGAATGTACTGGGCGATTTTGAAGTAAATAATCAGGCCGGTGCCATCAATAAAGGTGGCGATAAAGGGTGCCGAAACCACGGCCGGGTCGATCCCCAATCGCTTGAGCAGCATCGGGATAATCGAGGAAACAATGGCGCTCCAGACGGTGATCGCCACCAGCGACAGGCTGACCACCAGCGTCACATCCATCCCCACGCCCATGATCCAGGCCCGCACCCAGGCGGCGATGCCGATGGTGACCGCAATCAACAGTGACGTGGACACCTCTTTACGGATCACCGCGCCCAGATTACGCAGGCTAACCTCGCCCAGGGCCATGGCCCGTACCAGGGTAGAGGTAATCTGGGTGCCACTGTTGCCGCCGGTACCGATCAGCAGCGGAATAAAGAATGCCAGCGCGATCGCCGCTTCCAGCTGTTCTTCAAACGCCTTAAGCACATTGCCGGTGTAAGCTTCGGCAACAAACAGCATCAGTAACCATACCGACCGCTTGCGCCATAATGCCCAGGGGCTGGTCTCCAGATAAGGCTTATCCAGCGGCAGGCTGGCGCCCTGGCGTTGTGCATCTTCGGTATTTTCGTCTTCAATCAGCCGGGCAATTTCTTTTTCGCCCAGCACGCCGACCAGGGTTTTATTCACCACTACCGGCACCACGTCCAGCCCACCCTTACCCAATAAATGGGCGACGTCATTACGATCGTCATCCGGGGAAACCTGAAAATAGCTGTGGTTGATCATGACGCCAACGGCTTTATCGTGATCTTCACACTGTAATAATTTTTTAACCGACAGCGTGCCACGCAAATGATAATCGTCGGCGGTGACAAACAGCTGTGTCGGAATTTCGTCGGTTTTAAGCTGCGAAAGGAAATACGCTTTGGCTTTATTGACCGTCATATTGCCTGGGATCGTAATAAAATCGGCATTCATATAGCCCGCTACCGAAGACTCATCAAGAGTTTCAGTTGCGGCCAGCGCCGAACAGGGGGAGTTGTGATGTGACTTCATTATGTTAGTCCCTATTTCTGTTTAAACTTCAACAGCGAATCGCATAGGGGCGTTAACCACAGAGGGAGTGCAGACAGCCTATCTCCGCGTCCAGGTTTTAGCACTATACAACGTATCTGATGGTATGCATCAGAAGTTACTTTGGGCTGAACCTTAATCCGATAAAGCCTGTCTTAACCTTGGGCATCTCTCGATGTCGTCAGATCAGTAACCTGTGTTTGTATAGGAGCCTCGCCAAACGAGATACTGCATATAAACTACGGGAGGCAGTATAGGCGCGGTTTTTTATTTTCGGGTGAAAATCTGGCTGACCGTTTATGAAACATTTAGCATTTGCCCCGTAAATCCTCGCCCAATCGGGCGGGGATATAAGGGGTGCTAATCAGGGGTTTTCTGCGATTGTACATACGCTTTCAGCGTTTCAATTGTTGCTCCGCCAGCGCTACAAGCAAAGTAGGAGCGTGACCAGAGCACTCCGGTATTACTTTGCTTACGAAGATGGGTATTCAAAATCCTGACATAACGGCTACTGGTTGATTTCAGGTTATTAACCAGCACGCTGATGGATAGTTTCGGCGGGTACGCAACCAGTATGTGAACGTGATCCGCTTCGCCATCCATTTCTAAAATCTCAACCTCAAGCGACTCAGCCGCTGAATTAAATGCTTCCCGGATCTGCTCAATCATTGCGCCATCAAGCAGCCTACGGCGATACTTTGTCGTGAAGATTAAGTGTACCACCAGTTTACTAACTGAATGGCGACGGCGAAGATATCCCGCCAGCTCATCGTTATGCACACTCACTTGAAAAAGTCCTCATAAAGCCTTAAATTGTAATCATAATACATATGAGCACCCAAAATGAAAAGAGCGACTAAAGTACGCATTTACCCAGACGATGAACAGGCGGCATTTTTAAATGCTCAGTTCGGCGCTGTGCGTTTTGCATACAATAAGGCTCTGCATATCAGTCGCCATATGTACCAACGCCACGGTATATCTGTCAGCATTAAACGCGATTTAAAGCCTTTACTGGCGGTGGGCAAAAAGTCGCGACGCTATAGTTGGCTGAAAGAATATGACTCATTGGCATTGCAGCAAGCGGTAATTAATCTCGATACAGCGTTTGGAAACTTCTTCAAAAAACGTGCTCGCTTCCCGTCTTTCAAGCGCAAGCATGGGAAGCAATCCAGCTATCATCCCAATGGAAAAGTGTTAACTGGCGCTATCCAGATCCCGAAAATGAAGCCCGTGAGGGCCAATATTCATAGGGAAATTGTTGGCAAGGTGTCCAGTATCACGATCAGCCGCACCGCCACGGGAAAATACTATGCTTCAATTCTCTGTGACGACGGACAGGAAGCCCCGGAAAAACCTACGCTGATAACAGGCGTAACCGGGCTGGATATGGGATTGAGCCACTATGCGATAAAATCCAGTGGCGATAAAATCACGAACCCCCGCCATCTTATCAATGCCAGCCACAATCTGCGCCGTAAACAAAAAGCGCTATCCAGAAAACAGAAAGGCAGTGCCAATCGCCGTAAAGCCCGATTACTTCTGGCTGGCGTACACGAACGGGTAGCTAACGCCCGCGCCGACTTCCAGCACAAACTGTCCCGAACACTTGTTGACGAAAACCAAGCGGTAATTGTCGAGACACTGAAAGCGGCAAACATGATGAAAAACCATTGCCTCGCCCGCGCCATTGGCGATGCGGCATGGGCAGGATTTGTCACGAAACTGGAATACAAAGCGGCGGCGGCAGGTATTCACTTGGTCAAACTGGATCAGTGGTTTGCCAGCTCTAAAACCTGCCATTGTTGTGGTCACAAGATGGAAGAGATGCCGCTGAATAAACGTATCTGGCCATGCCCGGCCTGTGGTGTTGAACATGACCGCGATATTAACGCGGCCATCAACATCCAGCGCAAGGGCATAACGGATTTACAGGCGGCGGGACTCGTCGTTTCTGCCCACGGAGGCCAGCGTAAATCCGTCATATCGACGGTTGCGGCCTGAGAAGTGGGAAGCCTCGCCGTTTACGGCGGGGAGCAGTCACAAAAAGTAATTAACAGCGGACCAGAATCCTCCCAATCCGCATTATTAAAAGCTTAATGTGCGATGATATACACGTTTTTATCGTACAGCGGCCCCTGCCGGGTAAAGTCGATGCCCTTCACATAGGGTTTGACCAGGGTCGCATTGGCTTCGTAGTAAACCGGGGCCACCGGCGTCTCTGCCGACAACAGGTCTTCGGCCTGCTGGAAGTATTGCTGCACCTGCTGTGGCGTCTGGGCGGCAGTGGCCTGATGCAACACGCGGTCGTAATTCTGATTGGCGTATTTGGCCGAGTTCTCACTGCTGGTGGAGCGGAACACGTTCAGGAAAGTCGAGGGATCGTTGTAGTCCGCCAGCCAACGGCTGAAGGCCACGCTGTATTGCCCGTTGTTGATGTTGTCCAGCACCACCTTACGCTCCTGATTTTGCAAGGTGACCTCCACACCGAGGTTCTTTTTCCACATCGCACTGGCGGCGATCACAATCTTCTTGATGGTCGCGTCGTTGCTGTACAGCAGGGTAAAGCGTAATGGATGTTCCGCGTTAAAACCGGCTGCGGCCAGCTGTTTTTTCGCCTGTGCAATGCGTTGTTCACGTGACCACCCCGCCGCTTCACCGGCCCGCAGGGTATAGCCGCCAGCCCCGGTTGGGGTAAAAGTCCAGGCCGGCTGTTGGCCATAGCCCAGCACTTTGGTGGCAATAATCTCTTTATCCAGCGCCAGATTTAACGCCTGACGCACCCGTACATCGTTAAACGGCGCCTGCCGGTTGTTAAAGGCAAAGTAGCTGGTCGACAACAGCGGATAAGTCACCAATTGCTCATCACCCAGGCTGCTTTTCAGCTGTTGGTACAATTCCGACGGCGCACTGTAGCCCAGTTCAATCTCACCGGCCCGGAAACGTGCCACCTCCGGGAACCCTTGCAGCGGCAGGAAAGTCACCTTATTAAGCACCGTGTGGGCGTTATCCCAATACTGAGTGTTGCGCTCTACCACCACCTTTTCATTCACCACCCACTGTGCCAACCGGAAGGCGCCGTTGCCGACAAAGTTTTTCGGCTGCGTCCAGTCTTTGCCGTATTTCTCCACCACTTTCTGATTCACCGGCAGCACAGGGAAATGCACCAACTGCTTGAGCAAATACGAGTTGGGTTCAGTCAGTGTGACTTGCAGGGTATGCGCATCCAGCGCCTTCACGCCCAGTTCGCTCGGCGGCTTGCTGCCGGCGTTGATCTCTGCAGCGTTCAGTACGTAGGCCGATGCCAGATAACTGCCGTAGGGGGAAGCCGTTTTCGGGTCGGTCAGCCGTCGCCAGCTAAAAACAAAATCCTCAGCGGTCAGCGGATCGCCGTTCGACCATTTGGCCTCCGGACGCAGATGGAAGGTCCAGACATTGCCCTGATTTTCCCATTGGGTCGCCAGTGCGGGGATCACCTCACCGTTTTTCCCCACCCGCAACAACCCTTCAAACAGGTCATTGAAGATATAAAACTCCACGTTGCTTTCCGCCAGGTTCGGATCCAGTGTTGCAGGTTCATAACCATTGGCCCGTACCAGTTCCTGCGTGGTGGCCAGTTGAGTCCCTGCCGGTACCTCGGCGGCGTTAACCGCAATGCCAGCCTGTAAAGACAAGAGGATTAGACCAGTCAATCCTTTAAGCTTGAATGAATACTTCACGTCGATATCCCTTATTGGTGTTTTGTCGACGTATATATACATTGAAGCAGTTGAATAAATTAAATGATTAAACGCTATGACTCATAACCAAAACCGCACCCATGCAACAACATGAATTTCTTTCATAATCAAATGAATACCCGCCATTACGGCGGGTCTTTATTTACAAGGGTTGGAACAACGTTAACTGTAATCCGGCCGGTGCTTCCAGCCGGTTATTGAGTGAGTTAAACGGCGTCACACGGGGTTCAGACAGCACCTGTGCTCCCCCCTGTGCCAGGCTGGCGGTAGTTGCGGCAATATCGGTCACCTCAAAGGCCACCCGCACCCAACCGGAGACACGTTCACCCACTTCAATATTGTCGATGTAGGCCGCCGTGGCCGGCTCAACCAGTTCCAGCGTGGCCTTGCCCGCTTCGAGGATCGCCACCCTGCCGCTGTCCGGCGGCACGGCGTCAACCTGAGTCAGCCCAAGCCGATCGCGATAAAAGGACAAAGCGTTATCAAAATCTTCGGTGGTGATCACCAGACGAAGCTGTTTTACCGATGATGCAGACATGGTTATCTCCTGGTTATTTGGCTGAGTAATTTTCATCTGCTAAGCTGCTTCAAGAAGATAACTTGCCGTCATGCGGTAATTCAAAGTCATAGTTTTCAGCCAAAGATGAAAATAACTCACCATGAAAAGAAAACTGCCGCCGCTGGGTGCACTGCGGGCTTTTGATGCGGTCGCCAGGCTGCAAAGCTTTAAGCTGGCCGCCGAAGAAATCGGGGTATCACCCACGGCCATCAGCCACCAAATCCGGCTGCTGGAAGGCCTGCTGGAGGTCAGTGTGTTTGAAAGAACGCCACGCAAAGTGGAACTGACCGCTGACGGAAAGGTTTTGCAGCAGGCGACCGCTCAGGCTTTCGCCCTGTTGCAAGCCGCGGCGGAAAAGATTGGAGAGAGGCAGCGGCCCAGAGTCCTGACGCTAACCGCCACCACCGCGATGATCAGCCACTGGCTGGTCCCCCGGCTGCCGGCGCTGATGCGTCAGTTCCCCAATATTGACCTGCGGCTGCATGCCGATGACGGCATCGTGGATCTGCGTAGCAGACAGATAGATGTTGCCCTGCGTTATGGTGCCGAGCCTGGCGCGCAGTTGACACCGCGCTTGCTGTATCAGGACAGTTTTGTGCTGGTCGCCAGTCCGCAGCTAACCCTGAAAACGCCGGAGGATCTGCTGCAGGCCACGCTGATCCATACCGATGGCCGTCGGGTTCCCCAACCGGCGCCAGACTGGCAGCATTGGCGCAGCGAGTTTGGTCCGGCGGCATTGCAGATTGACGCCGGGCCCCGTTTCACCGACGAAGCACACGCCATTCAGGCCGCGATTGCCGGTCAGGGAGTAGCGATCGTCAGTCAGTTAATGGTTCAACACGCGCTGAACACTGGACTATTGGTCGCCCCGTTCAATATGGCGTTGCCGGGTGCCGCACACTATTTCGTCAGTAATCCTGATGGCCAGCACCCGCAAACCGTGGCACAACTGGCCGACTGGGTGGCGGCAGAAATGAAGCGTTAAGGGTCCGCAGACATGACTTTTAAACAATACAAACAGTTATGAAATAGGTTATCGGACTCCGTAATAATGGCGAAACTTAATTTTTCCTTAAGACAAGATAATTAGTGAGCGAAATCTAAAAATAAATTAATACGAATCGTTTTCACTATCATTATTAATGTTCTTATATACAATCAGGGCAGCCCGACGCCCGTCAGGCCTTGTTGACTGTACTTCTCTGCACTCCCTCAATAAAAAAGGATGACTGTATGAAGCTGCGTTTTTCTTCTCTCGGCCCGATTGCCCTGTTGGCGTCGTCCATGATGCTGGCGTTGTCGGCCAATGCGGCATCCCAGGATGAAGGCATTGTTATTTATAACGCCCAGCACGAAAACCTGGTGAAATCCTGGGTGGATGGCTTTACCAAAGACACCGGCATTAAAGTGACCCTGCGTAACGGCGGCGACAGCGAGTTGGGCAACCAACTGGTGCAGGAAGGCAGCGCGTCCCCTGCCGACGTGTTTCTGACGGAAAACTCCCCGGCGATGGTGTTGGTGGATAACGCCAAACTGTTTGCCCCGTTGGATGCCACCACGCTGGCGCAGGTTGAACCGCAATACCGTCCGCAGCACGGCCGCTGGATCGGCATAGCCGCCCGCTCAACGGTGTTCGTCTACAACCCGGCGAAACTGACCGAAGCGCAGTTGCCCAAATCGCTGCTGGATCTGGCCAAGCCAGAATGGAAAGGCCGCTGGGCTGCCTCGCCTTCCGGGGCGGATTTCCAGGCAATTGTCAGTGCTTTGCTTGAACTGAAAGGCGAAAAAGCCACGCTGGAATGGCTGAAAGCGATGAAAACCAACTTCACCGCCTATAAAGGCAACAGCACCGTGATGAAAGCGGTCAATGCCGGCCAAATCGACAGCGGCGTTATCTACCACTATTATCCGTTCGTCGACGGTGCCAAAACCGGCGAGAACAGTAAAAATATCAAGCTTTATTACTTCAAACACCAGGATCCGGGCGCGTTCGTCAGCATCTCCGGTGGCGGTGTGCTGGCCTCCAGCAAGCACCAACAGCAGGCACAAGAGTTCGTTAAGTGGATCACTGGTAAAAACGGTCAGGAGATCCTGCGCACCAACAACGCCTTCGAATATGCGGTTGGCGTCAACGCGGCTTCTAACCCGAAACTGGTTCCGCTGAAAGAGCTGGACGCGCCAAAAGTTGACGCTTCCGCGCTGAATGGCAAAAAAGTGGTCGAATTGATGACCGAAGCCGGGTTGATGTAAGCCGGTTGATCAGTACAGAGAGCTTTTAACCCTATGTCCAATATCGGTTTCAACGCCGCAGGCACGGCGCCACGCTATGCTTCGGCCCGCCGCCATCAACGGCCAGGGCTGTTTATCGTCGCGGCCGCCATTTTATTTTCCCTGTTGGCGTTGTTGCCGTTGGGTTTTGTCATTAGCGTGGCGTTTGAAACCGGTTGGTCAACGGTGAAAGCGCTGGTATTCCGCCCCCGGGTGGCCGAACTGCTGTTGAATACCCTGCTGTTGGTGGTGTTCACGTTGCCGATTTGCGCCATTCTGGGGGTAACGCTGGCCTGGTTGACCGAACGCACTTCGCTGCCGGGCCGTCGCATTTGGTCACTGCTGGCGACCGCGCCGCTGGCGGTTCCGGCGTTCGTGCAAAGCTACGCCTGGATCAGCCTGGTCCCCTCAATGCATGGGCTCGGTGCCGGAGTCTTCATTTCGGTCATCGCCTACTTCCCGTTTATTTACCTGCCGGCCGCTGCGGTGTTACGCCGGTTGGATCCCGGAATTGAAGACGTTGCCACTTCGCTCGGCACGCGACCGCTGGCGGTATTTTTCCGCGTGGTGTTGCCGCAGCTCAAACTGGCGATTTGGGGCGGTTCGCTACTGATCGCGCTGCATTTGCTGGCCGAATATGGCCTGTATGCGATGATCCGCTTTGACACCTTCACCACCGCCATTTTCGATCAGTTCCAGTCCACCTTTAACGGCCCGGCGGCCAATATGCTGGCCGGGGTACTGGTGCTGTGCTGTCTGGGGTTACTGATGCTGGAGGCTGCCAGCCGCGGCCGGGCGCGTTATGCCCGCGTCGGTTCCGGCAGTGCGCGCAGTCAAACGGCCTATCGCCTTGGCCTCCTCGCTACCCTGTTCGGCCTGCTGTTGCCCCTGAGTCTCACCGCATTGGCGCTGGGCGTGCCCTTTATTACGCTGGCCCGCTGGCTGACCCTGGGCGGGATCGAAGTATGGCGCAACGCCGAACTGCTGCCGGCATTGCTGCAAACGCTGTCACTGGCCGCCAGCGGGGCGTTGTTGATCACCCTGTGCGCCATCCCGATGGCCTGGCTGTCGGTACGCTACCCGGCCCGACTGTATCGGGTGCTGGAAGGCTGCAATTACGTCACCAGTTCGCTGCCCGGCATTGTGGTGGCGCTGGCGCTGGTGACCATCACCATTCACAGCTTCCGGCCTATTTATCAGACTGAAATCACCCTGCTGCTGGCCTATTTGCTGATGTTTATGCCACGCGCCCTGATCAACCTGCGCGCCGGTATTGCTCAGGCCCCGGTAGAGCTGGAAAACGTGGCCCGCAGTCTTGGTCGCTCACCGGCACAGGCGCTGTGGAGCACCACGCTGCGTCTGGCCGCGCCTGGCGCCGCCGCCGGTGCGGCACTGGTATTCCTGGCAATCTCCAATGAGCTGACCGCGACGCTGCTGCTGGCCCCCAATGGCACCCGTACGTTGGCTACCGGCTTCTGGGCGCTGACCAGCGAAATTGACTATGTGGCGGCCGCGCCCTACGCCCTGATTATGGTGGCATTGTCTCTGCCACTGACCTGGCTTCTTTATTCTCAATCCAAACGTACGGCGGGATTATGAGCACGCTTGAACTGCAAGGCATCGGTAAATCCTATAATTCGGTCAAGGTGCTGGAGCATGTTGACTTGCGAGTCGAACAGGGCAGCCGCACCGCGATTGTCGGCCCTTCCGGCTCAGGGAAAACCACCCTGCTGCGTATCATTGCCGGTTTTGAAATACCGGACAGCGGCCAGGTGATGCTGCAGGGCCAACCGATGGCCAACGGCAGTGGCTGGGTACCGGCACACCTGCGTGGTATAGGTTTTGTACCGCAGGACGGCGCGTTATTCCCGCACTTTACCGTGGCCGGCAATATCGGTTTCGGCCTGAAAGGCAGCAAGCGTGACAAGCAACTGCGTATTGATGCGCTGATGGAAATGGTGGCGCTGGATCGTCGTCTGGGGGCATTGTGGCCACACGAGCTTTCCGGTGGGCAGCAACAACGAGTGGCCCTGGCTCGCGCCCTGTCTCAGCAGCCCAAGCTGATGTTGTTGGACGAACCCTTCTCCGCGCTCGATACCGGCCTGCGCGCCGCGACCCGCAAAGCCGTGGCGGAGTTGCTGGCCGAAGCCAAAGTTGCCTCGATTCTGGTGACCCACGATCAGACCGAAGCCCTGTCGTTTGCCGATCAGGTGGCGGTGATGCGCAACGGGCGGTTGGCGCAGGTTGGACCGCCGCAGGATCTCTATCTGCGCCCGGTGGACGAGCCGACCGCCACCTTTTTAGGTGAAACGCTGGTGCTTTCCGCCGAGCTTGAGCAAGGCTGGGCCGATTGCGTGCTCGGGCGAATTGCCGTGGACGATCGTCAGCGCCGTGGCCCTGCCCGCATCATGCTGCGTCCGGAACAGATCCAAATCAGCCAGTGCGAGGCACAGCAGCAGAGCCAGGCGATGGTGACCAGTATCGATTTCGCCGGTTTTGTCTCCACCTTAAACCTGCGCATGACCGGCAGTGATACCGCAATCGAGATTAAAACCGTCAGCCGCGAAGGTATTCGCGCCGGTTCTCACGTCAGTCTGAATATCATCGGCCAGGCGCATATCTTTGCCGAGTAATACAGCAAGGGGCGCTTTGGTGCCCCAGCTATTCAGGCCAGTTGGCCAAAGCCAACTTTATTAGCCGTCTACTTCCCCGCCGTTCAGAAAGATAAAACCTATCGCAGCCATCGAATACTAAAACCCCCTTCATCAACTACGATTAGTCTGTGACCGGTGTAATCATTCGCCCGTCCGGAGATAACCCACAGAGGATTATCATAATTATTCATACTGTTTGAGCCGCTGTTCTTTAATGCGGCTAAGAAAGGTTAATTATGGCACGTACTACCCCCCTCGAACGCTACCGCAATATCGGCATCTCGGCGCACATTGATGCCGGCAAAACCACCACCACCGAGCGGATTCTGTTTTACACCGGGGTCAGTCACAAGCTGGGCGAAGTGCACGACGGCGCCGCCACCATGGACTGGATGGCACAGGAGCAGGAACGCGGGATTACCATTACCTCGGCGGCGACCACCTGTTTCTGGAACGGCATGCAGCATAATTATCCGCAGCATCGCATCAATATTATCGACACCCCGGGGCACGTGGACTTCACCATTGAGGTCGAGCGTTCCATGCGCGTCCTGGACGGTGCGGTGATGGTTTATGACTCGGTGGGCGGCGTACAACCACAGTCAGAAACCGTCTGGCGACAGGCCAATAAATACAAGGTGCCGCGGCTGGCGTTCGTCAATAAAATGGACCGCGTTGGCGCTGACTTTTTCCGCGTGCGCAAAATGATGATCGACCGCCTGAAAGCCAACCCGGTACCGATCGTCATCCCGATAGGTGCCGAAGACCATTTCACCGGCGTGGTGGATTTGGTGCGTATGAAAGCCATCCTGTGGGACGAGGCGTCCCAGGGTATGAGCTTCAGCTTTGAAGAGATCCCCGCCGAACTGCGCGATTCCGCACAGGAATGGCGGGACAAAATGATCGAAGCCGCCGCCGAAGGCTCGGAAGAGTTGATGGACAAATACCTCAATCAGGTGCCGTTGAGCGAAGAAGAGATCGTCCGCGGCCTGCGCCTGCGTACCGTGGCCGGTGAAATCCAGCCAATGCTGTGCGGCTCGGCTTTTCGTAACAAAGGCGTGCAGCGCATGCTGGATGCGGTAATCGAACTGATGCCCTCACCGCTCGACGTTCCGCCAATGGAAGGCCATGACCAGCACGACAATATCGTTATCCGCCGTGCCGCCGATGATGAAAAATTCTCGGCGCTGGCGTTCAAACTGATGACCGACCCCTTCGTCGGCCAGCTAACCTTTGTGCGGGTTTATTCCGGCGTGCTAACCAAAGGCAGCAGCGTCTACAACCCGGTAAAAGACAAGAAAGAGCGCATCGGCCGCATCGTGCAAATGCACGCTAACGATCGCAAGGATGTCGAGGAACTGCACGCCGGTGATATCGCCGCCTGCGTGGGGCTAAAAGACGTCACCACCGGCGATACGTTGTGTGATCCGGCTGCCATCATCACGTTGGAAAAAATGGTCTTCCCGGAACCAGTGATCGCACAGGCGATCGAGCCGAAAACCAAAGCCGACCAGGAGAAAATGGGCATTGCGCTGCAGCGTCTCACCTCCGAAGATCCGTCGTTCCGCGTGCGCACCGATGAGGATTCCGGCCAGACCATTATTTACGGCATGGGCGAATTGCACCTGGAGATCATCGTCGACCGCATGCGCCGCGAGTTTGGTGTGGAAACCACCACCGGCAAACCTCAGGTGTCTTACCGCGAGACTATCCGCAAGCGCGTTACCGATGTGGAAGGCAAGTTTGTGCGCCAGTCTGGCGGTAAAGGCCAGTACGGCCACGTGGTGTTGACGGTTGAACCGAATGAACCGGGCAAAGGCTTCGAGTTTTTAGATGAGATCAAAGGCGGCGTGATCCCGGGCGAGTTTATCCCGGCGGTGAAAAAAGGCCTGCTGGAGGCGCTGAGTAATGGCGTACTGGCCGGTTATCAGGTGGTGGATGTCAAGGTACACCTGACCTTCGGCTCTTACCACGACGTCGACTCTTCGGAACAGGCCTGCCGCCAGGCCGATCCGGCGATCCTCGAGCCGATCATGTCGGTAGAGGTAGAAACGCCCGAAGACTACGCCGGTAGCGTGATGGGCGACCTGTCGTCACGACGCGGTATGGTACAGGGGATGGAGGATATCCCGGGCGGTGGCGGCAAAGAAATTCACGCCAAGGTACCGCTGTCCGAGATGTTCGGCTATTCCACCACGCTGCGCTCAATGTCGCAGGGGCGTGCTACCTACACCATGGAATTCAGCCACTACGCCGAAGCGCCGCGCAACGTGGCTGAAGAGATCATTCACCACAGTAAAAAATAACCTCATCGCCTGCCGCCCCCAGCGGCAGGCTTCACTCTTTCGCGGCCAGAGACACCACCACCGGCTGCGGCTTAATCCGCATCGCGTACACCACCCCGATAATCAGGCAGGCAATACCGCCCAGCGTCAACAGCGGCGGCCAGGCCTGACGCAGCATAAAGGTGTAAGCCAGCCCCGCCAGAATTTCGAAGACAATCAGCGGCCCCACCAACACCGTAGGCAAGCGCTGGCTCGCCTCATTCCAGCACAGCGCACCTATCCAGGAACACAGCATGCCGATAGCGATCATCAAGGGCAAAAACACCTCCGGCCTTGGCCCAAACGGCAGCGCAAACGCCGGCTGGGTGAGCGCCAATTGGCCACAGACCAACAGATAACCAACCAGTGCCAGCGGCAAGGTGACCAGGCCCTGCGCGGTCGCCCAGGTGGCAGGCCTTTGGTTAGGGTTTTCCCGCAGCCAACGGGCATTGCGTAGGGGGAACCAGGTCCAGCATGCCACGGCGACCAGCGCCAACCCCAGCCCGCTGGTATAACGCCAGACGTCAACCGGTGCGCTATTGCCCTGCAGTTCGGCAACGTTAACCAGCGCCAGTCCACAGGCGATTAATATCAGCGCCGGCGTCAGTTTGCGCCAGGAAAGGCGTCCGTCGTGCCGGCTGTAAAACAGGTTGGCGGTCACCGAGATCACCACCGGCAACGTGCCGATAATCATGGTGGATACCGGTGCCCCGGTGCGCTGAATGGCGCTGGCCAGGCACAGGTAATACAGCAGGTTACCGATCGCCGTCAGCTTCAGCGCCTCCCGCCAGTCGTTACGCCGTAACTTTTTCAGTCGCTGACGATCCAGCCACGCCAACGGCAAAGCGATTAAGCCAAAGGCCAGGTAGCGGCCGGTGGACTGTAACGCCGCCGGATATTCCGGGATCAGCACCGGGCCAACAAAAATCAAGCCCCACATCAAGCCCGCAGACAGGGCAAATAACACGCCAGCAAACATAGTGACTCCATCAGAACCCGTGAATAAAACCTGGGGTCAGGCTAGCCGACTTTGGCGAAGGAATATTGTAGCAGGTTGCTGTTTTAGCGGGCCGTAACCTGCTTTTGATAACGCACTGGCGTGACACCGTAACGGTTGGCGAAAGCCCGGGTCAAATGGGCCTGATCGGTTAGCCCCGCCGCCACCGCCACTTGCGCCGCAGGCATACCACGCCCCAGCATCTGTTTGGCCTGTGACAGACGGATCGCCATCAGCATCTGTTGAGGGGATACATGGTATTCGGCTTTGAATTTGCGCTGGAAATGATAGGGGCTGAGGGAAACCAGTGCCGCCAACTGATCCAACGTAATGACGGTGGCGAAGTTATCTTGCAGATAGCTTTTGACGATATCAAAACGGTGCGCGGCTTCCGCCTTCAGCGGCCGGGCGGCCTGAATATGCGGGCGAAAAATGGCAATCACCTGCAGTAACAGGTGGTCAATGGTCAGTGCGTCATCGGCTTGCCACAGTGCCGCCAGCGCGGCCGACAATTGCTGCGCCGCCTGCGGATCCTGGCGTACCGCATCGGTGAACCAGAACCCCTGCTCGCCAGACAGCCGCTCCAGCGTGGCCGGCTCCAGATAAAGCATACGATAATTCCAGCCGCCAGCGGTTTCTGCCTCGCCGGTATGCAGCTCATCCGGGTTCATCAGCACCAGTGAACCCGGTGCCGCCCGATGTTGCGCCCCACGATAGCGAAAACGCTCAGCGCCAAAATCGACGGTACCTATGGCAAAGGCATTATGGGTGTGCGGCTCAAAGGCATAACGCTCAATATGGGCGTGATAAAGCTCTACGCCCGGCACCTGCGATAACTGCCGGAACTGCGCGCTGTCTTTTTCAAAGGGAAACTGCTGTGGAACACCCTGCACCCGTACCACCCTGCTTCAATGCCGCTCGTGGCTGTATGATAGTCAAAGCGACGGGCTTTGAGTAGTGGCGCACGCGGTGCTCTGGACGCTGATGCTCATTGCGCGTAGGGTATTTTATCCAGCGTCTGGTGCCTGCAAGTCAGCGCCGACCTGTTGATTATCCCGCCACAGAGTGGGAAACCGTCTTTAACCCCCCTGAAAGTAAGAGGCAACAATGTATCCAGATACTCAACTCTATATCGACGGACAATGGCGCAACGCAGTGGCCGGCAAAACCACGCCGGTCACCAACCCCGCTACCGATGAGGTGATTGGCAGCGTGGCACATGCCACCACGGCCGATCTCGATCTGGCGCTGGCTGCGACCGAACGCGGTTTTAAAGTCTGGCGTGAAACCTCCGCTTACCAGCGGGCAAACCTGATGCGTAAGGCCGCTGCACTGTTTCGTGAACGGGCAGAGCAAATCGCCGCGATCATGAGCCAGGAACAGGGCAAACCGGTGGCGCAGGCCAAGGTCGAAATTCTTAACTCGGCGGACGTGATTGACTGGTTTGCCGGTGAAGCCAGCCGTACCTACGGCCAGATCATCCCGTCCCGCAGCCGGGACGTTCAGCAGCAAACCCTGAAGTTGCCGGTAGGGCCAGTCGCGGCCTTTACTCCGTGGAACTTCCCGATTAACCAGATCGTGCGCAAGCTGTCCGCCGCGCTGGCCGCGGGTTGCTCAATCATCATCAAAGGGCCGGAAGAAACCCCGGCCTCACCGGCGGAGCTGATCAGAGCCTTTGCCGACGCAGGTGTTCCAGCCGGCGTGATCGCGCTGGTGTACGGTACCCCGGCGGAAATCTCTGAATACCTGATCCCGCATCCGACCATTCGCAAGATCTCGTTCACCGGCTCAACCCGCGTCGGCAAACATCTGGCGGCACTGGCCGGTCAGCATATGAAAAAAGCCACCATGGAGCTGGGCGGTCATGCGCCGGTATTGATTTTTGACGATGCCGACCTCGATGCGGCCGCCAAAGAACTGGCATTGGCCAAGTTCCGTAACGCCGGGCAGGTGTGCATTGCCCCGACCCGTTTCCTGATCCAGCAAGGCGTTTATGAAGCCTTTGTCGAGAAATTCACCGCCGCGGTGCGTGAAATCAAGCTGGGTAACGGTTTGCAGGAAGGCGTGACCATGGGACCCATGGTGCTACAACGCAGCGTGGACGCCATTGAGGCCTTTGTGGAAGATGCTATCGCCGAGGGTGCCAAAGCCACTACCGGCGGCAAGCGCGTAGCTAGCCCCGGTAATTTCTTTGAGCCGACGGTGTTGCGCGACGTGCCACTGAGCGCCCGGGCAATGTCGGAAGAACCCTTTGGCCCGGTCGCCCTGCTGCGTCCGTTCGCGACCTATGAGGAAGCCATCGCCGAGGCCAATCGCCTGCCTTACGGTCTGGCGGCCTATGCCTACAGCCGCAGCATCGCTACGGTAACGGCATTGGGGCGTGATGTGGAAAGCGGCATGCTGAGCATCAACCATATCGGTTTCGGCCTGCCGGAAACGCCGTTTGGCGGCGTGAAAGACTCCGGTCACGGTACCGAAGGCGGCAGCGAAGCCATCGAATCCTATCTGGAAACCCGCTTTGTTACCGTCGCCGGTCGATAATTAACACAGGCAACGACCAATGCCCCGTTCTATACGGGGCATTTTTTTCAACCAACCTTATCGAATAACACTCGCGCTGCCGGGGTTAAGCCCAGCATATGAATGCAGGCATGCACCATGCCCGGTAACCGCTCACAACGTACCGCTACCCCATCCTCCCGCAGCCGCTGTGCATAATGCTCAGCCTCATCGCGTAATGGATCGTACTCGCAGCTCAAAATGGTCGCCGGGGGTAATCGCCGCAACGTCGCGGCATGCAAGGGTTCAGCGTAGAGTTCGTGCCCCTGAACTTCTTCAGCCAGATACTGGTGCCAGCAAAATTCCATTACCTCGCGCGTCAAAAAGAAACCCTGTTCATATTGCTGATAGCTGGCCGTATCCATCGCACGGCTTAACGCCGGATACAGCAAAAGCTGATGCTCAATCGATGGGCCACCCCGGTCACGGGCCAACAGCGTAACGGCTGCCGCCAGATTACCCCCGGCGCTGTCACCCCCCACCGCAATCCGCGAGGCATCGATCCCCCACTCATCGGCCCGTTCAACCACCTCGCACAGCGCCTGATACACATCCTCCAACGGCCGTGGATAAGGGTGCTCCGGTGCCAGTCGGTAATCAACCGACAGGATCAGCCGCCCGCTAGCGTTAGCCAGCGCCTGACAAGGTCGGTCATATAACGCCAGCGAGCCCAGGCACCAACCGCCGCCGTGGGCGTATAGCATCGCAGGCATCGGTTCATCCGCTACCGCCCCCAGGGGCATATAGGCGCGAATGGCGATCTCGTGCCCGTCATTGGCGGTCACCGTCCCATCCCTGACACCGCCGCTGGCTTCACCCTCGCCCTGCAATGCCAACAGCCCGGCCTCGGCGGCGGCGCGCATCTCCGCCAGGGAAGCCGGTGCTGCGGCCCCCGCCGTTTCCGCCAGAAAACGGGCAATCTGTGGATCAAGCAGCATCAGCCTGACTCCCCAGCAAGAAAGGCACCACCAGGGCAATAAATGCCTCATGGCACTCTTCGGTAATGAAATGGCCGCAGTCGGCGACCGTCTCACCGCGCAGATTAACGGCGTTATCCCGTAAGGTAACAAAGGGCGCATCACCGGTTGCATGTTCCGCACCAATGGTCATCACCGGCATACCGAGCGGAGTTTCAGCGCGGCGCTGGTTTTGCCGAATGGTTTCCGGAATGGCACGGTAGTAATCAAATCCGGCCCGCAGGCTGCCCGGTGCCGAATAGGCGGCGATGTAAGTTTCCGCCGCCACCCTATCGCGCCGGTAGGACCAGCGGTTAAAGATATAGCTGAGATACTCCCTCTCACGCCCTAACGTCAACGCCTCCGGCAGGTCTGCCAGTTGGTTGAACATGAAGTGCCACAGGAAAATGTTTTGCTCCGCCGGCACAAAAATCGGCGGCGCCGGGGCCAACCCCGGGATCACCGCTTCCGTCAGTACCAGTCCCGTTACCGCCTGCGGAAAATCACTCGCCATCGCATAACCGATCCACATGCCAATATCATGACCAACCAGTTGATAACGCGCATGCCCAAGTTGCAGCATGGTCTGGTGTAGCGTGGCGGCCACGCTGCCGGTGTCATAGCCGCCACAAGGCTTGTCGGAATCGCCAATGCCCGGCGGATCCACCGCTATCGCCTTAAAGCCTGCCGCCGCCAGCGGCTGCATCACATGCCGCCAGGTGTACCAGGTTTGCGGCCAGCCGGGGATCAGCAATACCGGCTGCCCCTCGCCAAGCGTCACACAGTGAATACGGTTGCCATTTACCCGCGCATAGACGTGTTCGGGTTCAGGTCCATTCAGCATGGGCCCGTTATTTTGCAGTGTCATTGGTGTTCTCCGTGGTGAAATAGTCTGGCTTAACGCAGGCCAAGCAAGGCATTGATTTGTTGTTGGTCAACCGGCGCACCGGCAAAATCATCAAACACTTTATCGGTGACGTTGATGATGTGGTCACGAATAAAGGCGGCACCTTCACGTGCGCCATCCTGCGGATGTTTCAGGCAACACTCCCACTCCAGCGTCGCCCATCCGGCGTATCCATGCTGGGTCAGCCGCGAGAAAATCCCTTTGAAATCCACCTGACCGTCCCCCAACGAGCGAAAACGCCCGGCACGATCGGCCCATGACTGATAGCCGCCGTAAATACCCTGCCGTCCGGTCGGGTTGAACTCGGCGTCCTTGACGTGGAACATGCGGATGAAGTCCTTATAAATATCGATGTAATCCAGATAGTTCAGCTGTTGCAGCACGAAGTGACTCGGGTCGAACAGGATCTGGCAGCGCGGGTGGCCCCCGACGCGCTGATGGAACATTTCGAAGGTCACACCGTCGTGCAGGTCTTCACTGGGGTGAATTTCATAACACAGATTTACCCCCTGCTCGTCGCAGGCATTGAGCACCGGCAGCCAACGTTTGGCCAGTTCATCGAATGCCGTTTCGATCAGCCCCGCCGGACGCTGCGGAAATGGGAACAAATAGGGCCAGGCCAACGAACCGGAAAAGGTGCCCATCTCACTCAGCCCCAGCCGTGCAGAGGCTTTGGCGGCCAACAGCAGTTGCTGGTGCGCCCACTCGCCACGAGCCTGCGGGTTGCCATGCAGTTCCGGCGGCGCAAAGCTGTCGCACAGTGGGTCATAGGCCGGATGCACCGCCATCAACTGGCCAAAAATATGGGTCGTCAGTTCACTGACCACCAGCCCGTGCTCTGCCAGCATGCCGACCAGATCGTCGCAATAGGTTTGGCTTTCTGCGGCGGTGGCCAAATCAAACAGGCGACGGTCCCACGCTGGGATTTGCAGCGCTTTAAAACCGGTTTTTTCCGCCCAGTGGGCGATAGCCGGCAGACTGTTAAAGGGGGCGGCATCGTCACTGAACTGTGCCAGATGCAGGCTTGGACCTTTCATGGTTTTCATCCTAAACTCCTATTGGTTGTTGATTGACAAACAATAGGCTTAAATGAATATATCAGCAAGCGAATTTTAAAAACTCGTTGGTATTACAGTGGATTTAAGCGATCCTGTTTCACAGAGCAACAGGTTAACAGGAGCAGAGGAATGGCAGGCAGACCGCGCGAATTCGACCGCGAACAGGCGTTACTGAAAGCACGCGACCTATTCTGGCGTCAGGGATATGAAGGCACTTCACTGTCGGATTTGGTCGCCGAACTGGGCATTGCCTCCGCACGTATCTATAAGGCGTTTGGCTCGAAAGAGTTACTGTTCCGCGAAGCGGTGGCCAGCTACGAAAGTCATGAGGGCGGCTTTGCCGATCGCGCATTCAGCGAGGAAAGCAGCATTCGCGTGGCGATAAAACGCTTGTTGAACGACGCGGTGATGCTCTACAGCCGCACGGACCTGCCGCAAGGCTGCATGGTGGTTTCTTCCGCCGCCAGCGTCAGTGACGAAAACAGCAGCATCAAAGACTGGTTGGCAGAGCACCGCCTGCTGCGCACCCAGGGGATTATTGACCAACTGCGTGCCGCTGTAGCCACAGGAGAATTACCGCCACAGACCGATGCTGATGCCCTCGGTGACTATTTTGCCGCCTTCCTGCACGGTCTGTCGGTGCAGGCGCGCGATGGCGTCAGCCGCGCCCGGTTAGAAGCCGCGGTCAGGATTGCACTATTGGCGTTGGAAAGCGGCGGTTAATCATTCCGGCAAATCAAATATCACCAGGGTGCCGTGACTACCTGCAAGCACCCGGTGAGGCACACCGGCCGCGGCCTGATACAGTTGCCCGGCATTCACCCTAATCTCTTCGCCCTGCACTTCAATCCGTAGTTGCCCGGAGATCACCAGTAATCCTTCGTGATAGTCATGAACTTCATCGGCAATCTCACGCTGATCCATCCGCAATACTTTGATATTGGCTGGGCCGACGCGCCCAAGCACGCTGGATCGCCAGGCCTGCGGTAAATCGGCGGCCAACGCAGTAAGATCGAATAATGACATAAGGCTTCATCCGTAAGCAGCACCATCGCTGCCACGGCAATTTACCTTTTCATTCGCCGACGGCTAAATAACCATTGATTTTAACCTATAGCCAAACGGCTCACACCGGCACCCGGCGGCTGATTTCCACCACCTGGTCGCTCGGCAAATAGTAGTAATCCGTCACGTGCATACCGTTACGCACCATCAGCGAAAAAATGTTGCGTTGCCAGGCCGGCAATCTGTCATTGGCTTCACGGCGCACCACGCTTTCATGCCCCAGATAATAGGTGGCATCACCAAAGTTCAACCCGGTCTTTTGCGCCTCGGCATGCTGCAACAAGCGGGGAATATGGGGGCGCTCCATAAAGCCATAGCTCGCCACGCCACACCAAAATCCTGGCGACTGTTGTCGCATTACCAACCGTTCAGCGTTTGCCACCCGGGGCTCGTTAACAATCATGATATGCAGCGCCAGCACATTGGCATGCAGCGACCCGTTACGCTTGACGTGCCATTTCATCACCGGCGGCGTGCCGCTCAGGGTTCGGGTAAGAAAGATTGCGGTGCCCGGAACCCGGGGGATATTCTGCTGCTCGAGCTGGGCCAAAAAATCCGCCAGCGGCAGACTCTTTTCGCCCAGCGTACGGGAAGCCGCGATCACCCCGCGATGCCAGATCAACATCACGCCATACACCAGGGTGGCCAGCAGCAGCGGAACATACCCGCCCTGCATCACTTTACTGAGGTTGGCCAGCAAGAAGCTGAGATCGACGATAAAGAAACTACCGGCCACCAGCAGGCTGGCAATCGTTCCCCAGCGCCACACCTCACGCATCGCCACAAACAGCAACCCGGTCGTCATGATCATGGTGAGCGAAACCGCAATGCCGTAAGCGGCGGCCAAGTTATCGGAGGATTTGAAGAACACGGTCAGAAATACCGTCACCGCCATCAGCAACCAGTTGATGGCACCGATGTAAATTTGCCCATAACTCTCTTCGGTGGTCTGTTTGACTCGCAGGCGTGGCAACCAACCCAGTTGGATCGCCTGGCGGGTCATGGAAAAGGCCCCGCTGATGATCGCCTGACTGGCGATGATGGTGGCCAGGGTCGCCAAAATCACCAGCGGAATTTGCAGCACCGGCGGACACAGGCGGAAAAAGATATTTTGGGTGACGTCAGCACCGGAGAGGATCAGTGCGGCCTGCCCGGCATAGTTCAGTAACAGACTGGGAAAAACAATGCCAAACCAGGCGAGCCAAATCGGTTTTTTACCGAAATGCCCCATGTCAGCGTACAGCGCTTCTGCCCCGGTCACGCAGAGGAAAACGCCGCCCAACACCAGGAAGCTGGTTAGCCCGTTAGAGAAGAGGAATCGGATGCCGTACAGCGGGTTCAACGCCATCAAGACGGCCGGATGCTGAATAATGCCCCAGATGCCCAGAGCGGCGATAGAAAAGAACCACAGTGCCATGATCGGCCCGAAAACCCTGCCGATGCGCGCGGTGCCCAACGGCTGAATGGCGAACAGGCTGATCAGGATCACCACCGCCGCCGGCAAGATATAAGGCTGCGATTCGGGCAACACGATGTTCAACCCTTCCAGTGCCGACAGCACCGAGATCGCCGGGGTGATGGCCCCATCGCCGTAGATCAGCGCCGCACCGAACAGACCGGCAAACACTACCATTGGCCGGATTTTTTTCTTGCTGACCAACAGTGACATCAGCGCCATGATGCCACCTTCGCCACGGTTATCGATACGCATGGCGAACATGGCGTATTTGAGCGAGGTGACAATCACCAGCGTCCAGAAAATCAGCGACAGCAGGCCGAGGATCACCGGCGGGGACGGCGCATCACCGGAAAGAAACAGCACGGTTTTCAGGGTATACAGCGGGCTGGTGCCAATATCGCCAAACACCACCCCCAGTGCGCCGCCGGCCAGCAGCGGCAGGCTCATTTTGGGCGTCTTTTCCGGTTCGTTCCCTGTGCTCATTGAGAGCTCCTGACCAAGCCATTAGGATAAAACCAGCATAGTCAATTCAGGCAGTTAGCGTGAGTCCTTTATTGGCCCATTGCACTCAGGCCCCGGCCTCTTTGAGTAACCAGCGTTGCAGGTTCAGTCCCTCCGGCGACAGTTCAGTGTCCTGCCTTACGCACAGGTAATAATCTCGGCCGTCATCAATCGCCAGATCAAACAGTTTAATCAATTCGCCACTGCTGAGATAAGGCGCGATCAACGGCTCACGCATCAGGGCGCAGCCCAAACCCGCCTGTACCGCCGCCAACGTCAGCAAGCCATCTTCAAACATCGGGCCGGTACTGCGCAGCGGCCGCCGGACTCCGGCCAACTGAAACCATTGCATCCAGGTGGTGCGTTCTTCGTCATGCAGCAGCGGCAGTGGCGAAAGCTGATCCGGCGTGTCCAACAACCCGTGCAACTTGATAAACCCCCGGCTGCATACCGGTACCATTTTGCCGGACATCAGTTTTTCGCTGCGATAACCGGTCCATTGCCCGGCGCCAAAACGAATCGAAATATCGGCGGCGTCACTGAGGTAATTACGGTGGTTGGCGTACACCACATTGATGTCGATATCCGGGTTCTCGCGCAAAAATCCGTGCAAACGCGGAATAAACCAGCCCATGCCGAACAGCGGGATCAGGCTGATTGTGACCTGCCGGGAAGCCGATTGCTCGCGCACCTGCTCGGTCGCCTGACGCAATACGTTAAACGCCGAGCGGATCGAGCGGTAATAATCCCGTCCTTCGTTACGCAAGATCAGGTTACGGCCCTGCCGCTCGGTCAGCGGCATTTGCAGAAAGGCCTCCAACGTTTTGAGCTGATGACTGACCGCCGACGGGGATATCGCCAGCTCTTTGGCAGCAGCGGTAATGCTGCCCAGACGGGCGATAGCCTCAAACGCCCGCACTGCACGCAGCGGTGGATCGTTAGGCAACGATGTGACGCATTGTTCTGTTTTTTTCATATGTTGACTATTTTGGCTAAATATCGGTGACGGTTTAAAATTAATATACAAATAAATCAATAAATTAAAAACACACATTTTTTGTATAAGAAATTATATTTCCGTATTTTACAATTTTCTTTAACTCTCTACTCTGAGCTTCCTGAATCATTATTTTTCGGGACTCTCCCTATGGATACGCTGGTACAGCAGACCGTCAACGGACTGATGCTCGGTAGCATTTATGCGTTGATCGCCCTGGGTTACACCATGGTGTACGGCATTCTGCGTATTATCAATTTTGCCCACGGCGATGTGCTGATGGTCGGCGCGCTGAGCGCCCTGTCCACCCTCGGCGTGTTGCAACATCATTTCCCTGGCCTATCACCCTACATCATGCTGTTGCTGGCGGCGCTGGTTGCCATGACGGTCTGCGCGCTGGTGTCGATGAGCATTGAACGGCTGGCCTACCGCCGCCTGCGGAATGCCCCGCGTCTGGCACCGCTGATCAGCGGGATTGGCGTATCGCTACTGCTGCAAACACTGGCGATGCTGATCTGGTCGCGTAACCCGTTAATGTTCCCGCAACTGCTGCCAATGTCACCTATCGCCCTGACCCAGGGTAGCGCCGAACACGCGCCCGCTGTGATCACCGGCACCGGTATCGCCACGCTGGTGGTCGCGGTGCTGGTGATGGCCGGGTTGCTGTTGCTGGTCGAGCACTCGCGCTTTGGCCGCGCCATGCGTGCCACGGCAGAAAACCCGCAGGTCGCCGGCCTGATGGGCATCGATCCCAACCGTATCATCATTCTGACCTTTGCCCTTGGTGGCGCACTGGCGGCCGTGGCGGGCATCATGATGGCCAGCAACTATGGCAATGCCGGTTTCTCCATGGGCTTCTTGCCGGGCATCAAGGCCTTTACTGCTGCCGTACTGGGCGGTATCGGCAACCTGCGCGGTGCAATGCTCGGCGGATTATTGCTGGGGTTGTTTGAAGCGCTGGGCACCGGTTATCTCGGCGAACTGACCGGCGGCACCTTCGGCAGTAACTATCAGGACGTATTTGCCTTCCTGATATTGATTGCCGTGTTGGTATTGCGCCCATCCGGGCTGTTGGGCGAACGCGTCGCCACCCGCGCCTGAGGACACGAGATGACTATTCTGACCGAGACTCTGCACACCGCCTCCCCGCATCGCGCCAGACTTGGCGTAGCTCTGTTTATGCTCGGCCTGCTGCTGGCCCCCTGGGTGGCCGGATCCGTCGGCGGTAACTATTGGGTACGGGTGATCGACTTCGCGCTGCTGTATCTGATGCTGGCACTGGGTCTGAACATTGTGGTCGGCCTTACCGGCCTGCTGGACATGGGATTTATCGCTTTTTACGCGGTCGGCGCCTATCTGACCGCACTGCTTTCATCACCGCACCTCACTCAGCAATTTCCGCTGCTGTTGCAGTGGTTCCCGGAGGGGCTGCATCTGTCGATTCTGTTGTTGATCCCACTGGCCGCGTTGCTGGCCGCGTTGTGCGGCATTCTGCTGGGAGCGCCCACGCTGCGGCTGCGTGGGGACTATCTGGCGATCGTCACGCTGGGCTTCGGTGAGATCGTGCGTATTTTGATGCGTAACCTGGACCGCCCGCTCAACATCACCAACGGCCCAAAGGGGATTTCCGCTATCGATCCGGTCACGCTGTTCGGCCTGAAGTTTTCCGGTATGCATTCGTGGTTCGGCATCCGTTTTTCATCCCTGTATCTCTATTACTACCTGTTCGCCGCCCTGCTGTTGCTGATCCTGTTTATCTGCCTGCGCCTGCAGCATTCGCGGGTTGGCCGCGCCTGGACCGCTATCCGCGAAGATGAAGACGCGGCACGGGCGATGGGCATCAACACCCGTAACTTCAAACTGCTGGCTTTCGCCATCGGTGCCACCTTTGGCGGTGTCGCCGGTGCACTGTTTGCGGCGTTTCAGGGCTTTGTCTCACCGGAATCCTTCACCCTGCAAGAGTCGATTGCCGTATTGGCGATGGTGGTGTTGGGCGGTATGGGCCACATACCCGGCGTGATCCTCGGCGCATTGCTGCTGGCTGCCCTGCCAGAACTGCTGCGCAGCACCATGGGCCCCCTGCAACAGGCGCTATTCGGTCAGGTGTGGATTGACCCCGAGATTATTCGCCAACTGTTCTATGGGCTGGCACTGATCCTGGTGATGCTGTATCGCCCGGCGGGCCTGTGGCCGGCACGTCATCAACCGGGAGCCGCCTCATGACGCCACTTCTCACACTCAGTCACGTCAGTAAAAACTTTGGTGGGCTAACCGCGGTGGATGACGTCAGCATCAGTATTCGTCAGGGCGAGATCTACGGGTTGATCGGCCCAAATGGTGCGGGCAAAACCACCTGTTTCAACCTGATCACCGGCCTGTATCGCGCCGACAGCGGCGAGTTTCGCCTGCAGGATCGTCGCTACAAGCCGCAGGCCATCGACAAGGTGGCACAGGCCGGTATCGCCCGCACCTTCCAGAACCTGCGGTTGTTTAATGAAATGAGCGTCCTGGAAAACGTGATGGTCGGTTGCCATCTGCGCACCCGCAACGGTCTGTGGGCGGCAATTTCACGCCATCGGCGCGCCCGCGAGGAAGAACACGCCACGCGGGAGAAATCTCACGCGCTGCTGGAATACGTCGGCATTAGTCAGTTCGCCCATTACCGCGCCGGCGATCTTTCCTATGGCCACCAGCGCCGGTTGGAAATCGCCCGAGCCTTGGCCACCGAACCTAAATTACTGGCGCTGGATGAACCGGCAGCCGGCATGAACGCCGCCGAGAAGGTGGCGCTACGCGAGCTACTGCAACGTATCCGCGAGAGTGGCAAAACCCTGTTGTTGATCGAACACGACGTCAAGCTGGTGATGGGACTGTGCGATCGCCTGACGGTGCTCGACTACGGCAAGGTGATCGCCGAAGGCGAACCGGCACAGGTACGGCGTGAACCGGCGGTGATCCGCGCTTATCTGGGAGGGTCGGCTCATGTCTGAACCCTTATTGACAGTCAAACAGTTAAAAGTGTCTTACGGTGGTATTCATGCGGTTAAAGGCATCGATTTCACGGTAAACAGCGGCGAACAGGTGACCTTGATCGGTGCCAACGGTGCAGGCAAAACTTCCAGCCTGCGTGCGCTAACCGGCCTACAACCGTTCGAAGGGGAAATCCTGTTCGACGGGCGCTCTATTCGCGGTATGCCACCGCATCGCTTATTGCAACAGGGCCTGGTGATGGTCCCGGAAGGACGCGGTATTTTCGCCCGTATGACAGTGCGGGAAAACCTGCAGCTTGGTGCTTATTCACGCCGTGACAAACCGGCTGTACGCCAGGATCTGGAACAGGTTTGTACTCTTTTTCCGCGTCTGCGTGAACGGCTACAACAGCAGGCCGGGCTTCTCTCCGGCGGTGAACAGCAGATGGTGGCCATCGGTCGGGCGTTACTCAGCCGTCCGCGCCTGTTGGTGCTGGATGAGCCTTCGATGGGGTTGGCACCGATCGTGGTTGAAGCCATTTTTGAGGTCATCAAAAACCTTTCTCGTGACGGTGTCACGCTACTATTGGTGGAACAAAATGCCCGACTGGCACTGGCATCCACTGACCGTGCCTATGTATTGGACAGCGGCAGTCTGAGCCACTGTGGCCGCTCTGCCGACATGCTGGATGATGAAAAAATCAAACAAGCCTATTTGGGCGAATAACCGTTTTTACTTTTAATCACTCCGGGAGTTTTACATGAACAAGATAACTCGCTTGAAGCCGTTGGCGCTGGCCGCCGCTATTCTGACCAGCCTGGGCGCGGCATCGCCGGTTCTGGCCGATGAAACTATTCTGATCGGGCTGGCAGGCCCGTTGACCGGCCCTTCCGCCCGTATTGGCAAGGATTTGGAGAATGGCGCGCAATTGGCGATCGCCGATGCTAATGCCCAGAAACCGATGCTGAAAGGCAAGCCGGTCACCTTTAAACTGCTGTCCGAAGACGATCAGTCCGATCCGCGTACCGCCGTTGCGGTAGCCCAACGCCTGGTGGACGAAGGTGTCGCCGGCGTGGTCGGGCACTGGAATACCGGCACCAGCATTCCGGCGGCCCGCATTTACCACGACGCCGGTATTGCTCAGGTCGCACCGGTCGCCACCGGCCACGGCTATACTCAGCAAGGGTTCGATACCAGCTTCCGCGTGATGGGCCATGATGATGACGGCGGTAATTATGCCGGTGAATATGCGGTCAAGGTACTGAAAGCCAAACGCATTGCGGTGATTGACGATCGCACCGCGTTCGGCCAGGGGCTGGCGGATGAGTTTATCAAGTCACTGGCGGCTCAGGGCGTCCAACCGGTCGCGCGCGAGTATGTCGACGACAAGACCGTTGATTTCAGTGCGGTGCTGACTACCCTGCGCAGCAAGAACGCCGATCTGATCTTCTTCGGCGGTGTGGACTCGCAGGCCGCCCCGCTGGCCCGCCGCATCAAACAACTGGGGATGAACACCCAACTGATGGGCGCCGGCGGTTTTGTCAGCCAGACTTTCCTGACGCTGGCACAGAAAGAAGGTGATGGCGTGGTGGCACTGGAGCCGGGCCTGCCGCTGGAACAGATGCCGGGCGGCAAGGCTTTTGAGCAGGCCTACCGTGACCGCTACAAAACCCATATCGAACTGCATGCGCCGTTCGCCTACGACGCCACCCGGGTATTGATTGCCGCCATCGAGCAGGCGGGGTCCGCCGATCCGGCCGATTATCTGCCCAAGCTGCGCGCCATTCATTATCAGGGCGTCACCGGCAGCATTGCATTCGACGCACAAGGCAACCTGCAACAGCCGAGCTTCACCCTTTACCGGGTGGTTGACGGCAAATGGCAGCCGCAAAGCGTACTGGGCGGCGCAAAAGCACCATAACCATCCGCAAGGCAATGAGGAGCAAGGCAATGAGCGAAGCAAAAAACGAATTGGGTATTCTGGCCCGGCGCCGCATAGAGGCGGAAATCATCAAGCCAATCTACCAAATCCTGGTGCGTGAGATCGGCAAAGAGCGAGCGCAGGCGGTGATAGGCGAAGCCATCGAAAAAGCGGCCATTGAAGCCGGTAAAAATTTTGCCGCGCAGGAGCCGAATGGCGCTGATTTGCAGAGTTTCGCCGCCTTGCAATACCTGTGGGAAAAAGACGATGCGCTGCAGGTGAAGGTGATCAACCAGGACCCGCAGCATTTCGACTATAACGTCACCCGCTGCCGTTATGCCGAGATGTACCACCAGATGGGACTGGGCGAAATCGGCCACCTGCTGTCCTGTGCCCGCGACAGCCAGTTTATCGTCGGCTATGCGCCGGATGTCGAACTGCAGCGCACCCAGACCATTATGTCCGGCGCGTCCTGCTGCGATTTCCGCTACACCGCCAAATCGCAGGGGGAGAAAAAATGACGCATCAGGTAAATGGCGAACGCCTGTGGCAAAGCCTGCTCGACATGGCCCGGTTCGGCGCCATCCCGAAAGACGGCGTCACCCGCCTGGCGTTGAGCGAAGAAGACCGTCAGGCACGCGACCAATTGCGTGACTGGGCGAAGGAAGCCGGTTGCAGCGTGCGGGTTGATCGCATGGGCAATATGTTTCTGCGCCGTGAGGGGACTCGCCCGGAGTTGGCACCGGTGATCACCGGTTCTCACGTTGACTCCCAACCCAACGGCGGCCGTTTCGACGGGATTTATGGCGTGCTGGCCGGTCTGGAAGTGATCCGCACCCTTAACGATCGCCAGATCGCCACCGAGCGAGCGATGGAAGTGGTCAACTGGACCAACGAGGAAGGCGCACGTTTCGCCCCGGCGATGATTTCCTCCGGGGTGTTTGCCGGAGTGTTCGACCTGGCTTACGGCCTGTCGCGCAGCGATGCACAAGGCATCAGTCTCGGTGAGGCGTTGCAGCACATTGGCTACGCCGGTGAACACCCGGTGGGTGGCATGCCGATCCACGCCGCCTTTGAGCTGCATATTGAGCAAGGCCCGATCCTCGAGGCGGAAAACATTGAGATTGGCGTAGTGACTACCGCGCAAGGTCAACGCTGGTATGAACTGGAAATCACCGGTTTTAGCGCCCATGCCGGCACAACGCCGATGGATCGCCGTCGTGACGCTCTGCTCGGTTTCGCCACTCTGGTTATGGCAGTCAATACCATCGGCAAGAATTTCATGCCGGACGCACGAGCCACCGTGGGTATGGCTCAAATTACGCCCAATTCACGCAACGTGGTCCCAGGCAAAGTGTTCTTCAGCATTGAGTTCCGTCACCCGCAAGAGGTGGTGCTGGAACAGATGGAACAACAGCTGTTGGCGGCGGTGGCCGA
This sequence comes from Serratia myotis, assembly GCF_027474885.1. NCBI lineage: Bacteria > Pseudomonadati > Pseudomonadota > Gammaproteobacteria > Enterobacterales > Yersiniaceae > Serratia > Serratia myotis. Next base: position 2,878,002 of record NZ_CP099707.1, read on the forward strand.
GGTCGGCACCCAGGGGCTGAGCGCCAGTGCCGAGCGCATCTTCCAGTATCAACCCATACGCTTTGATCAGGGCTGTATCGACAGTGTCCGCCAGGCAGCACTGGCGCTGGGCTATTCGCACCGCGATATGGTTTCCGGTGCCGGGCACGACGCCTGCTACCTGAGTCGGGTGGCACCTACGGCGATGATTTTCATTCCCTGCGTGGAGGGTATCAGCCACAACGAACTGGAAAATATCTCGCCTGCGTGGGCGACCGCCGGGGCCAACGTGTTGCTTAACGCGTTGCTGGCGCAAACCCGCGCCTGATCCCGCAGCCCCGGTGTATCGGCCGGGGCCTGGAAAAAAATATTCAACAAACTGGTTGAATATTAGCCCACCTGTTCTATATTCAACCATATGGTTAAATTATCTTCCTCACAGCTGGACGCCATTTTTCGTGCACTTTCCGACCCGACGCGGCGCGCGATACTGCGTACCCTGGCCGGTGGTGAGCACAGCATTGGTGAACTGGCTGCGCCGCTGCAAATGTCATTTGCCGGCGCTTCCAAGCATATCAAGGCACTGGAGCTTGCTGGGCTGGTGCAGCGTACCGTGCAAGGAAGAAACCATATCTGCCGGCTTGAACCCGAGCCAATGGCACAGGCCATGCAATGGCTGAAAACCTACGAGCATTTCTGGACAGAGCGGCTGGACGCGTTGGAAATAGCGCTGCTGCAGCCCGAACCGCATCCTCCCAAGGAGTGAACTATGAACGACTACGGCATGATTATTGAAACCGGCACGCTGCGCATTCAGCGGCTGCTGCCCGGCCCGATCGAACGGGTCTGGGCCTATCTGACGGAATCCGACAAACGCGCCACCTGGCTGGCCGCCGGCGACATGAAGCTGGAGAACGGTGCCCAGGTTGAGCTGGTGTTTCGCAATTCCGATCTGACCGGCGAGCATGAAGCCACACCGGCCAAATATAAAAACCTTGGCTGCAGCGTCAGCAATATCGGACATATCACCTGCCTGTTCCCGCCGCGGCTGCTGAGTTTTACCTGGGCGGAACAGGGGCAGAACCGTCCTTCCGAGGTGACCTTCGAGCTGACCGAACAGGGTAACGCCGTACTGCTGACGGTCACCCACCGTCGCCTGGCCAACCGTGACGAAATGCTCAGCGTGGCCGGTGGCTGGCACACCCATCTGGATATCCTGGTCGATCGCCTGCACGATCGTCAGCCACAGCCGTTCTGGAGCACCCACGCCAAGCTGGAGGAAGAGTACCGGGCCAGACTGTAATCAGCCCTCATCCCGGCGTCTGAAGGCCAGATAGCCGGTCACCAGCGTAAAGCCACCGACCAGCAACACCAACAGGATAAAACCGTGGTGATTGCTGGCCAGTGGGATCCCGCCCACGTTCATCCCGAAGAAACCGGCAACGATATTGATCGGCAGCGCCAGGACGGTGATCACCGTCAGGGTGTACAGCGTGCGGTTGTTCTGCTCCATCTGCTTGGCGCCGATCTCCTCTTGTAACAGACGAATGCGCTCGGTCAGGCTGGCAAGGTCGTTCAACACCACGGTGAACTCTTCAGTGAACTGGCGCAGATCCTGAACGACGTCGCGGCTCAACCAGGTCGGCGGGCGATTCAACAGGCGAAACAGTGCCGCCGGTTCCGGTGCCAGCAGGCGTTGAAAGCGCAACAACATACGCCGCATGCGCCCCAGTTCGGTACGGTTACGCTTCACATGGCTGCTCAACAGGCGATCTTCAATGGTGTCGACATACTGGTTGGCCTGCCGCACTACCTGCTCCAGAACTTCTTCCTGTTCTTCCAGCAAATGTGCCAGCAACTCGGTAGACGACGCCAGTTGCAACGGCCCCAGCCGCCCCAACAGCCGTTCAATCAAACGCAGCGGCTTGTGCCGTGCCGTGACCACCAACCCGCTGCGACAATATAGCCACAGCGTCGCGATCTCCGGGCTGTTCTCTTTGGGATGAAAAATCACGTCGTTGAGAACGGCGAACAGGTCATCTCCCTGACGCTCAATGCGGGTGGTATGGGAACCGTGGCGGATCTCGTCGAAGAAAAAGTCGGAAATTGCAAAGTGGTTTTTCAGCCATTTTTCCGCGGCCGCATGGTTCAAATTGAGATGCAACCAGATAAAACCCTCACCCGGCAACAGCGCCTGACAGGCCTGGCAAGCCTGCTGCGAAGACACCCGCTGCGGCGGCTCGGCCGTACGGAACACGTGGCCGTAAATCAGCCCGGTAACCTCATCATCAAAATCAAGTTTGTGTAATTTTTCCGCAACCGTTTGAGCCATAAACCTTTATCCTGAATAACCACACCCATTAATTAATCGGCTTCCGCCTTTATATCAACCTTTAAATGCCAATGTTAATTATTTTCACTTTTCCCGATGATTAATATTAGCGTCATAAAAAAGTCACATTATTTCCCAATACTTTGATGGCAACAGCGTACCGCAGCGTCAGTATTCTAATGAAGTCTATCGGGAAGGTCCTTTATGAGCGATAACAGCGCCGTTCAGGCGGGTGTGCCATCCGCGTCCAGTCTGCCAAAGATCTACCAAAAGAACAGTCGACTCACTGTTCTTTTTTTTGTTTTTTTATTAGTTCTGGGGATAGCTTTTGCCGGAGTGAATTTATTTAACGACGTCAGCGATGCCGGTGCGGTATATACCAGTTATCTGCCGTTCCTGTTATTGGGGTTAGCGTTATTGATTGCGTTGGGCTTTGAATTTGTTAATGGTTTTCACGATACCGCCAATGCGGTGGCCACCGTTATTTATACCCATTCATTGTCGCCGATGGTGGCCGTAGTCTGGTCAGGGTTCTTTAACTTTCTCGGCGTATTGCTCTCCAGCGGCGTGGTCGCATTCGGTATCATTTCGCTGCTGCCCGTCGAGTTGATCTTACAGGCCGGCACCGGCAACGGTTTCGCCATGGTCTACGCCCTGCTGTTTTCGGCGATTATCTGGAACCTCGGCACCTGGTGGCTCGGGTTGCCTGCGTCGTCGTCTCATACTCTGATTGGATCAATCATCGGCGTTGGCGTGGCCAATGCCCTGATCCACGGGCGCACCGGCACCAGCGGTGTCGACTGGGGCCAGGCGATTAAGGTGGGTTACGCACTGCTGCTTTCACCGGTGATCGGCTTTGTGTTTGCCGCCCTGCTGTTACTGGCGCTGAAAGTCTTTGTCAAAAATCGCCAGTTGTATACCGCCCCCAAGAATGACTCGCCGCCGCCGCTGTGGATCCGCGGTTTGCTGATCCTCACCTGTACCGGAGTTTCCTTTGCCCATGGCTCCAACGACGGACAAAAAGGCATGGGGCTGATCATGCTGATCCTGGTCGGCACCATGCCCATCGCCTACGCGCTCAACCGTTCAATGCCGCCAGAACAAATCCCACGTGTAGCGGCGTTGGCGGAAGTCACCAAAAACCAATTGCTAAGCCAGTTCCCGGCGGTCAGCCAGGCACAGCCCCGTGAGGTGCTGACCGGGTATGTACGCACCAATGAACTGACGCCAGAAGTGGTGCCCGCGCTGGCGCAACTGACCGGTGCCATCGGTGACCAGGTTCGTCAGTACGGTTCGGTCGATAAAATCCCCGCGCAGGCGGTTTCCAACACCCGTAACGATATGTATCTGGCATCGGAAGTCATTAAACACCTGAAGTCTGAAAAACAGCTGCAAATATCCGCTGACTCGCAGCGCAATCTGGATGCCCTGAAAAGCGATCTGGACAGCGCCACCCGCTTTATCCCGTTCTGGGTCAAGGTGGTGGTGGCGATTGCTCTCGGGCTGGGCACCATGGTCGGTTGGCGGCGCATCGTGGTCACCGTCGGTGAGAAGATCGGCAAAAGTCACCTGACCTATGCCCAGGGCGCCAGCGCCGAACTGGTGGCAATGACCACTATTGGCGCCGCGGACATCTTCGGATTACCGGTCTCCACCACTCACGTTCTGTCATCCGGTATCGCCGGCACCATGGCGGCCAACCGCTCCGGTCTGCAAATGTCTACCCTGCGTAATCTGCTGATGGCCTGGGTATTGACGCTGCCGGCCTCGGTGCTGCTTTCCGCCGGGCTGTACTGGATCTTCAACCATTTCTAAAACCGGGCTAACACGGAGAATTAATTATGGCTATGCATGAATTTGACCGCGACGAGAGTTTCAATCAGCGTCTGTTGCAGGAGTTCTACGACAGTTACGACGAAGAGCTGGAGATGGAACTGGACGACCTGCGCTTTGACGACAGCGAAGTGGACAGCGACCAGAAGAAAGCCTGGCGCAAACAGTATTTCCGCGAGCTACTGCGGCTGCAGGGTGAGCTGGTCAAACTACAGGACTGGGTGATGCGCACCGGCCACCGGCTGGTGATCATTTTTGAAGGTCGTGACGCCGCCGGCAAAGGTGGCGTGATCAAACGTATCACTCAACGCCTGAACCCACGCACCTGCCGCGTGGCCGCGTTGCCGGCACCGAACGATCGCGAACGCACCCAGTGGTATTTTCAACGCTTTATCGCCCACCTGCCGGCGGCGGGTGAAATGGTGCTGTTCGATCGCAGCTGGTACAACCGCGCCGGGGTGGAAAAAGTGATGGGCTTTTGCAATGACGAGGAATATGAAGAGTTTTTCCGTAGCGTGCCTGAGTTCGAGAAAATGCTGACGCGCAGCGGCATTCAAATCGTCAAATACTGGTTCTCGATCACCGACGATGAGCAGGAGCTGCGTTTTCTCAGCCGCATCCACGATCCGTTAAAGCAATGGAAGCTCAGCCCGATGGATTTGGAGAGCCGCCGCCGCTGGGAAGACTACACGGAAGCCAAGGAAATCATGTTAGCGCGCACTAACATTCCGGAAGCGCCATGGTGGGTGGTTCAGGGGGTCGACAAGAAAAAGGCGCGTTTGAACTGCATCAGCCATCTGCTGGAACAGCTGCCCTATGAAGAGGCGGAAGGCAATGTGATCACCCTGCCACCGCGCAAACGCAGCCCGGATTACAACCGCCATCCGGTGCCAGACACCATGGTAGTACCTGAAGTGTATTGATTTACCCAGGGAGGCGGAACACCGCTTCCCTGCCTTTTGCCCGCAATAACGTCACCGCTGGATTCTCATCCCGTTACAACGCCACCCTATTTTCTCCACATTTGCTGTGCAGACTCTTGCTGATATTCATTCACCTGTCAGGACACAGTCACGGTCGCCATGTCTTTATTTAATGCCCTTATTCGTCGCCTCCACCCCCGTCGCTTCGGCGCCATTCTGGTTCTCTTTCTGTTGTTGGTTACGTCTGCCGCGCAGGCCACTGCACCGCTGGCGCTGCACTCGACATCGGTGTTGGTAGTCAATCAACGCACCGGCAAAACGCTGTATCAGAAACAGGCCAATCGCGTGCAACCCATCGCCTCGCTAACCAAGCTGATGACCGCCATGGTCGCTCTGGACAGCAAACGCCCATTGGGCAACAGGATGCAGGTCACCCCCGCCGACCGGGATTTACTGAAAAAAACTCACTCACGTCTGACCATCGGTTCCACCCTTAGCCGTCGCGATATGCTGCACATCGCACTGATGTCGTCGGAGAATCGCGCCGCGTCGGCACTGAGCCGCAACTATCCCGGTGGTCGCAAAGCCTTTGTAGCGAAAATGAATCAAAAAGCGCGCGCTATCGGCATGAAACATGCGCGCTTCTACGATCCGACCGGGCTGACACCGCGCAACGTCGCCAGTGCCAATGACCTGCTGAAAATGGTTAACCACGCCTACCGCTATCAGACCATCCGTCGTTTCAGTACCGACAAACAGCAAATCGTGCGTCCTGGCCGCGGTCAATTGGTCTACCGTAGCTCCAACGGTCTGATCAATAATCCCGCCTGGAAAATCCAGTTGCAAAAAACCGGTTTCACCGACGAAGCCGGCCACTGTCTGGTGATGCGTACCCTGATCAACGGGCAACCGGTGGTGATGATCCTGCTCGGATCAAAGCAGCGTTATGGCCACTATAAAGACGCCATTCGCCTGAAGGCCTGGCTGGAATCCTGATCTGATTCGGGCGCGTCAATCACGCGCCCGTTTACCATTCTGAGCATATCTAAATCCGTTTTTTATCAATGGAATATCCTATCCAAAATCAGTATTAAGCCTGTTGGATTGGGCATGCTATTTGTCATGGATAATTGATGATAAAGGAGCAGGAAAATGGCTTATGCCCTGAGCGTGTTGGAAAAAAGTCCGATTGCCGAAGGAGAAACTGCCGCCCAGGCGCTGACGCGTACGCTGCATTTGGCGCAGCAGGCGGAAATTTGGGGCTATCGTCGTTTCTGGCTGGCCGAGCATCACAATACCGCGCAGTTGGCTTGCCCTTCGCCCGAAGTGTTGATCGCCTATTTGCTCGGACAAACCTCCCGTATCCGTATCGGATCCGGCGGCGTCATGCTGCAACACTACAGCGCTTACAAGGTGGCGGAAAACTTCAATCTGCTGGCGACGCTGGCACCGGGTCGGGTCGATCTGGGGGTGGGCAAAGCGCCCGGCGGGCTACCGCTCTCCACCCAGGCACTGCAGGCCGCCCACGATCAACAGAATAAGCCGGACTTCCCGCAACAGCTGGCTCAACTCAATGCCTACCTGAATGATGACGCGCAACCCGGCCTGAGTGCCACACCGCAACCAGTCCAGCCCGCACAGCGCTTCCTGCTGGGGGCCAGCAGCGAAAGTGCCCAACTGGCTGCCGAACACGGCTGGGCCTTTGTGTTTGCCGCACAGCTCAATGGCAATCCGGACGATATTCAGCACGCGTTGGCACATTACTCTGAGCAGAGCGGTGGACGTAAAGCTCTGCTGGCGGTCGCGGTGATCGTCGCCGATACGACCGAACAGGCCCAGGCTTTGGCGGCCGGGATCCAGCAATACCGGGTGCATGTGGCCGGAGGACAAAGCGTGACGGTCGGCAGCCTGGAGCAGGCAGAGAGTTATGTTCAGCAGGCCGGGGCCACCGATTACCGCATCGAACCACGTGAAAGCCATATTTTGCTTGGTACCGCGCAGCAGGTGCGCAGTCAGTTAGACCAATTACACCGGCAATATGGCGTGGAAGAGTTTGTGATCGATACGCCGATCAGCGCTCCCGCTGCCCGCCTGGCCTCTTTGCAACTGCTGGCGCAGGCCTGATCAGTTCACTACCGCGCCCGAGCCTATAGCGACCGCCAGATCCTGCGCCAGTGTCTCCAACTGTGCCGGGATCAGGTTAGCCAGACTGACACGGATCGCCGGGCCGCTTTTCAGGCGGAACGGCTCGCCGCCCTGCACCAGCCAGCCGCGCTGTGCCATGATTTGGCCAGCGGCGGCTTCCGAACGCACCGGCAGCCAGATATGTACCCCTTCCCCTGCTGGCAATGGCGCACCGGTCAACGCCTGCAACCGTTCCGCCAACGCATCGCGCCGCTGTTGATAAGCTTGCTGCGCGCGAACCAGCAAACCATCGCGCTGCGCCTGCGTCCATAACTTGACGGCAATTTGCTGCAGGATATGACTGACCCAACGTTCACGAATGTATTGATCGGCACGCATCGCCTGTAGCAATTGCGGCTTGCCGCAGGCCAGCGCAATACGTAGATCCGGGCTGAGGAATTTACTCACCGACAGCACATACAGGCCATTGTCGGCAGTACAGGGCAAATGCAGCGGTTGTTGCGACAGCGGCCCCCAGAAGTCATCGACGATCGCCAGACAGCCCGGGTTTTGCGCCAGAAACTCACGCCAGTGATTGGCGCGGGCCGCGCTAAGCGACATGCCGGTTGGGTTCTGCGCACGCGGTGTCAGGATCACTGCGCAACCCTGCTGGCCGGCGTCTTTCTCCGGCAATCGACACCCTTGCTCATCCACCAGCAACGGCAAGGGTTTGAGACGAAGATGCCGCAGCAGCGTCAGTAACGGCGGCCAGCAGGGATCTTCCACCCACACCGACGCCCCCGGTGCCGCATGGCTGCGCAGCGCCTTTTCGATGGCGTCCAGCGCACCCGAAAACACCGCTGTCTCACCCAGAATCGCACCCTGTTGGCTCAACCAGTCACCGGCAAGCTGACACAAAGCCGGTAAATCACCGCTAACGTCATAGCCATTCTGCTGCGGGAAGATGTCATCCACACTCATTGACAGTGCCGGTAGCAAAGCCCCATCCAGGTTGCCGCTGGCCAAATCACGCATGCCCTCGGGCACTTGACGGATATGGCGCGCCGCCATCAGGGGTTGCTCAAGCACCTGCGTACCCGCACGCCCGCGGGTGGCGACCAAACCGGCATCCCGCAGCTTGGCATACGCACTGGCGACAGTATTGGGATTGACTCCCAATTCGCCCGCCAGTTGACGCACCGGTGGTAACAGGTCCCCCGCCTGCAAATCCCCCTGTTTGATCTGCGTGCTGATCTGCTCAGCAATCTGGACAGCGCTGCCGCCTTGTGCATACAATGAACCCATACATAAAACCTTTTTGTATTAGTTCAAAACAGATTACCTGTTTCGAATGGAAAAGTTAAGGGGTAAAAATGGAAAAACATTACGTGCTCGATATTCAACACGGCGGGAAAGCGTTTGCCCGTTTGCAAATGTTCACCCCCTGGGCTGCCGACCAACTGCAGCAGGCTCAGGCGCTGTTCCCTGCCGAGCAGGGCTACCAATTGCACATCAGCCAGGTCAAAGAGCGTCGGATAGTTTATCAAAGCGGCATCAACGGCATCACCATCCTCGGCGATACGCTGGAACTGGAAGCTTATCCCCACAGCACAGAGGTACAGCAATGAAAAAAGTTGTCGCTATCAGGCATGTCAATTTTGAAAACCTCGGTATTCTGGGTTCACTGCTCTCACTGCGGGGCTATCAGATTGATTACTACGATGCCGGCCGTGACGATATCCGGGCCATCGATAATGAGGAGACCGACCTGCTGGTGGTGCTAGGCGGACCAATCAGCGCTGCGCAGCATTTTGCCGGCCAGCAGCATTACCCGTTTCTCAACGACGAATTAGCACTGGTGACACAACGACTCCAGCAAAAACGGCCTACGCTAGGCATCTGTCTTGGCGCACAGGTGATGGCTCAGGCTTTGGGTGCCGATGTTATTTCGCTGGGTGTCAAAGAGATCGGTTTCGAACCCTTGACGTTGGCAGAGAATGAAGACTCCGTGTTGGCGCCCCTGGGGACAACGCCGGTACTGCATTGGCACGGCGATATGTTTATGATCCCAGAGGGCGCGACCTGCCTGGCCGGTACCGAAGTGTGCCCTAATCAGGCATTTGAATATCAGGATTTCGCGCTTGGGCTACAGTTCCATCTGGAAGCCGATCATCACGATCTGGAACGCTGGCTGGTTGGCCATGCCTGCGAGCTGGAGTTGGCCGGTATCCTGCCGCAGCGCCTGCGTCAACAGGCCGCTCGTTACGGCACAGAATTAGAACAGCGCGCCCGCCAGGTATTTGCGCGGTGGCTGGATAAAATCGAACCAAGGAAGTTATAGATGCAGCAAGTTTCTCAATTACAGCCACCGCAGATTGATGTGATCAGCATTCAATCGCAGGTGGTTTACGGCAGCGTCGGCAATGGTATCGCCTATCGCACCCTGTTGAAAAAGGGGCTGGAAGTGCTACAGGTACCCAGCGTACTGTTCGGTTGCCCGCCCTATTACGGCGCACCCAGCGGCGGCGTGATCCCTGCCGAGTGGTTCAGCGGCTTTCTGGAAGATTTACTGACTCGCGGCGTGATGAAACGCACCCGGGCGGTGATCGTCGGTTATCTGGGCGATGTCGGCCAGTGCCACATGCTGGACAGCTGGCTGCGACGCGTACGCGCTATCAACCCGCAAATAAAAATCTATATCGATCCGGTAATGGGCGATTACGGTGAAGGCGTGTATGTGGATAAGCGCATCGTCAGTTGCTATCGCTCCCCCTTCCTGCAGTTGGCCAATGGTCTGACCCCTAACGGTTTCGAACTGGAGCAGCTTTGCGGGCATCCTCTGACCAGCCTGGAACAAACACAGCATGCCGCACAGGCATTATTGAATGACACCACCGAGTGGGTCCTGGTGACCAGTGCACCTGGCGTGGCAGAAAACGACGATCAGGTTGGGCTACTGCTGGTCAGTCGCAGTCAGGTGCAAAGCTATACCCATCCTAAAATTCAATCGAAGGTTAAAGGCACCGGGGACATGTTTGCCGCGTTGCTGGTCAGCCACCTGCTGCACGGTGAAAGCCTCAATGACGCGATTGTCTCGGCCAGCGGCGAGGTCTGCGATGTGCTGACTGAAGCGGAGCATTTCGGTTGGGAGGAAATTGGCAGCCTGCGTGCCTTGAAATAGGCCGGGATGATGGGGCAGCCTGCTGCCCCTCTGGTGACTATTTAACGTTTTTTCTTTTTATTAAAATCCAATTCGAACGCAAACACCGCGCTCTGAATTTTTCTTTCCATCGCCAGGCCCAGTTTCATAAAGCGGCACGACAGACGCGAGAAACGCACCAGTTGGTCGTCGTCATCCAGCTCCTGGTCTTCGTTGATCACCACCAGTTCCATATTAACCTTGAAACTGCCGTAGCTGCCAAAATCCAACAACGCCTTTTTGAACTGGAATCCAGGCTGAAGATTTTCCGGCAGCGGACCGTCAACGCGCAAACCAACACCACCCGCAGAAAGATCGTGGATCCTCAACTGATACTCGCTACCGTCGGCGTATTCGCCGCTGCAGAGAAACTCACGCCAGTGGGGGGTTGTCACGCGAAACTGACGGCGGCGCTGGATGTACACCAGTTCCTTTGGCAGGCGGGTTGAACAGGCATTAACGCCCTGATGGTTGGTAAATTCAGCCTGACCTACGGAGAATTCGATCTTTGCGTCATGGCTTTCAATCACAATGGTACATTCACCGTCGACCGTCGTGTCCGCCTCATCGCCGCTGAACACAATATTATCCGGCCCGACGCTCAACAGCAGACTTTGAAACTGCTGTTGGTCATTGACAACCTTCAGTGGCGTGCGCTGTTTACAAATCTCACGCAGTATCGCCAGTACCTCAAAACGCTCCTGCTTGATAAACAATCCGTTATCATTCTGCTCCACTCGTCGCTCCTGACTCTTCCCAATGACGCTTTACACGTTCCTTACAGTTATCATCACTGGGAATATTCCTAAAGTCAAATTTGCCAACGATGCCAGGCCTGTGGCAGCAGTCTGGCGAAGCGTTCCGCCCAGGCTTGCTGACCCTGTTGATCGGCAATCAAATCCTGGCGGATCTCAATGCCAACGTAGGGAAGCTCCCGCCGCTCGGCGTGCACCGGCAGGGTGTAATCCGTTGCATCGGTCATGGCGTAAGGCTCGTTAACGCCGACCTGCAAATCCCCTTCCTCCCGCAGCAGCTCTGCCAGCAGCAATGCAAACTCCGGCTGGCGGTTAAACAGCAGCCCCACCTGCCACGGCCGCTCGTTGCCTTTGAATACCGGGGTGAAGCTGTGCATGGCGATAATCGCCGTCGGCAGCCCGTTGCGCTGGCGTTGATCCAGATTGTCGGTTATCGCCTGGTGATAAGGCCTAAAAATCTCATGCTCGCGCGCCTGCGCATGTCTGGCATCAATACCGACATTCCCGGGGATCGGCGTCAATTCTGACAGTGACGGGATCGAACTGGCGATGCCGGGCGTGCGGTTACAGTCAATGACCAAACGTGAGTAACGCTGATGAATCAGCGTAGTGTCCAGTTGACGGCTGAGATAGCGCGAAACGTTTAATGCGCCGATGTCCCAACCAATGTGACGGTCGATTTCACCGGGTGGCAGACCCAAATTGCCCAACTGCTGCGGTATCGCCTGACCGGCGTGATCGCACAGCAATAAAAAGGGCGCGACGCCCCTGGGCGTTTCAATCGCCACGGCGGCGGGATCTTCGGCGGATAATAAAGACGAGACAAACGACTGTGGCATGCAAGACTCCGGCGGAGGAACAAAGCCTTATCTTAGGCTAAATCCCACCGCCGACGCCAAGCTTCGGGTTAGATCAAAAATGCATGAATGAGAAGCCGATCATTCTATGCAGGCATCCTGCGGCTGGTGCACCGCAATATACCGTTGGAACCGTGCGGGTTTAAGCCGGGTGAGATCAACCAGCACCAGGCCGTCAATGCAGTTATTGAAGGCCGGATCGGTGCCGAAATCAATAAACTGCACCCCGCCCGGCTCACACAGCTCGGTATATTGTTTATACAGCGTCGGGATCGAGCAGCCGATGTTGCTCAACAGGCTTTTCAGCCGAACCAGATCTTCCTGATAGTTATCGCCGGCAAACTGCGCCAACACCTGCGGCAGCGAGGCCGGATAAGGCTGACGCGACTGCGCCAACGCATGATTTGGCGAGAAATACAGCCGGTAGAAGGCAATCAACAGGTCACGCGCCGTCACCGGCATACCGCCGGAAATGGAAACCGGACCAAACAGATAGCGATACTGCGGGTATTTTGCCAGATATGCGCCAATGCCTAACCACAGATAGTCCAGCCCACGCTTGCCCCAGTAAGCCGGTTGAATAAAACTGCGTCCCAGTTCGATACCCTGCGCCAGGATCGGGGCCATCTCGCGGTCATAATGGAACAGGCTGTTACTGTAGATACTTTCCAGCCCCTTGCGCTCCAACTGCTCGGCGGTAGGAATAAAACGATAGGCACCGACAATTTCCAGTTCCTCGGCATCCCACAGTACCAGGTGGTAATAGTCGTCGTCATAGCTGTCCAAATCACGACGGCGGCCAGATCCTTCACCCACCGCACGGAAGGCAATCTCACGCAGACGACCGAGTTCACGCAGGATAGGCGCACGCGCCTCACCCTGACGGCGATACAGGAAGATAATTTTTCCGTCCGGAGTGACCCCAAGACGTTCACAGTTTGCCAGCGCCTTTTTCAGTTCCAATCGGTCCTCTGGCAGGGCGATAGGCGATTCACTGGCGAACAGCCCTTCCTTACCCTGGCCCAGACGATAAACATGGCGACGGAAGCGTTCGGCCAGATCTTTGGCACTGGTGTGCCCGTCATGCCAGTTAGTAAAGGGAATACGGCCACCCACGCGGATTTTGATGCGTCCGCCCTGCTGCTGGAACATTTCGCGCACCAGCAATAGTGTGGACAAGGGTCGGTAAACCAGCGAGGTGAAATAGAACAGGTTGCTGTTACGTGCACTGATGTGGATCGGCACAATCGGCGCTCGCGCCTTGGCCGCCAGGCGTAAGAATCCTGTATGCCAATGGCCGTCACGAATGCCTTTCGGGCTCATGCGTGACACCTCCCCGGCGGGGAACAGGATCAGCGCGCCCTGCTTATCCAACTGCGCCTGCATGCCTTCAATTTGCTTGCGGTTGGTCTTGTTGCCCACGTTGTCCACCGGTACAAACAGGTTGCGCAGCGGTTCTATGTAGGTCAACAGTTGGCTGGCGACCACTTTGACATCCGGTCTTACCGCCGCCACCGCACGCAGCAGCACCAGGCCGTCCAGCGAACCGATCGGGTGGTTAGCCACCAGCACCACCGGCCCCTGGCTCGGGATGTTTTCCAAATCGCCATCGACCAATTCACAGCTGAGGTTGAAGTAGTCCACCACCTGTTCGATCAGATCCAGCCCCTTCAGGTGCGGATAATCGGCGGCAAACTGTTTGAATTCTTTTTCGAAGAGTAAAGTTCTCAGCAGGCTACGCTGCCAGGCAGGGGTCTTGCGGTGTGGAAATGCATCATGCAACAGAGAGTCCAAGCTAAACATCGCGTTATCTCCTGGCTTAGTCGCTGCAAACTTAAGCCAGCGCCATGACCCTAACATGTCAGTAACATGACAAAAAAATGAATCCCTCAGCTATCAGTTATAGCAAATTATTGAAAAATTGGTGGCGAAGGGACCCCCATCGCCACACCGCCGCATTTTATGCCGCCGAAGTTAAGGCTTCGATGCGCTGATTTACCACTTCGCGCAACCGCAGAAGCGGTTCCGCCTGATGGGGATAGCGTTTAAAAGTGATGTGCATCCCCAGTTGTTGTTCAATCAAGGCTTCTACCGTCGCACGATCGGTCAGGCTTTCCAGCAGTTGCAGGGCTCGCATGTCCTGCAGGCCCTGATGCAGTACCCGTAAACGCAGTGACTCCACCGGCGTCAGGTTTTCTCCGGGATAAACCACAAAGGCATCCCCTGAGGGGAACGCATTGCGGCAATCCGTCACCGCGTAGGGATTGAGCTTCTCCCGCGAATGCCCGCTGTTATAGAAATTAAAGCCCCAATGCAGAAAACCGGCGATGTTGTACCGGTAAAGCTGGATACCCAAAATGCGGTTGCGCGCCGAGGGCTGGGCAAAGAAACGGTTGGCCACCTCGGTTTTTTGCACGCAGCAATAATAAGCCCACAGGCCAGGTACCCGGTTTTCGATAAAAGGTTCGATATGGTCGGTGGCGGCCACCGGCGTTTCCACCAGCCCCTGTTGGTAAAAAGCATAATCTGACAAGGCATCAAAAGTATGGAACCCGGCCAATAGCGGCTGCAAGGTAGCGCTGGCAGCTTGGTAAACAGCGATATTTTCCAGCGTCGGTTCATCCGAGATGTGAAACCACACCCGTTGTTGTAACTGCCGCTCGCGGAGCCAGCCGGTCAGTGCCGGCAACAAGGCTTGCAGGAACTGTTGATACTCTTCGGCATGGGCATCGGTATGCCAGCCGAACAGCGGGCTAAGCGTGCCGTCTGTCTCCACCATGATTTTTGGCGCATGGGCGGCCCCCCACTGGGTAAACAACGGGGCAATTTCAAAGTGTTCAATGCCCTCCTCCTGCGCCATATCCACCCATTGGGCCAGACGCTGGAAATCAAACCGGTAGCCCTGCGCAGACCGCTGCACACCCACCAGTTGCACCGTGGTACGCTCGCCGCCGACGGCGGTATCCAGCGGTGGCGTGAAGATCGGCGTCAACAGCATATTTACCCCACTGTTAACCGCGGTACGGACAAAGTTGCGCGTCGCCAGCCAGTATTCGGGGCTGAATACCGCAAGATGGTAATAATCTGCTAGGCAATCGGAATGCAGCCATTCGGTGTGCAACAGGGTTTGCGGTGGCAGTGCGGCCGCCACGATATGCAGCGTCAACTCAGCACTGGCCAGTACGTCCTCGCTTGCCACATCAAACAACGTCAGTGTCAGGGGGTAATCCCCGCCAGCCACCGGTATCGACGGTGAGGTTAAGGTCAACCACAGGCCGCCGTAATAATTGCAGGTGGCAAAGAAACGCCGATCGACCAGCGGTACCAGCGGATCGGGAAATAACCCTGGTTCGGTGCGCAGATAGTTTTCATCGGTCTCGGTATAACAGGGAAAGTGGCTGGGTACCGACTGCACCTGACGCACGCTGATATACTCCGACAATGGTCCCTCAATACGGTAGCCTAATTCACGTCGCGTTTCGTTATCGGTCCGCTGCAGGCAATAAACCCCCTGCCAACACATCATTTCGTTATTCAGCCCGCTGAGTTTATTTATCTGTGTGATCTGCGGAGCATTATGGCTGTGAAATATTTTTTCCAGGCAATGAGTAAAGGTCAATGAAAGACGCATAACAGTAATCTCACTTTAATTAGAAAATACCGAGGGGCGATTTTCAGGCTAAACCCTTTTATCGATTCAAACAATAGCCCTCTTTCAAAAACCGACTGCAAGAGGCTTCGAATGAAGTCATATACGATTTTTTTGTTTATTTGCATCACAAAAATGAAAGATAACCCGGCATGCACAATAAAAATGTTTTTAATCCCCATTATGGTGCAAGGGTTATCACTTATTCCTATGACGCCAGCAGCCTATAATTGCTGCACGGCAGGGCTAAAACCGGCCAGAAAGGTTAACGAATTGTGAACAAGTAACGCTTTCAGTTTAGGCTTCAACCCTTTCGATTTTAACAACAACGAAACATTCATGCCCCATTTTTGGGCAGATCGGGGTGTATTGACACATTGAAAGTTAAGGGATAGAAAGAATTCACATTACGAAAATATTGATTCGTCGTTCACCAAGGGGAAAGCAATGTCACCGATAAAAAATACCGGTCGTCTTCTGGCACACTCTGCCATTGCGGCTGCATTATTATTGCCAACCATGTTATACGCCGCCGATCAAATAACTTTGCGCTACGCCGTATGGGACAGAAATCAATTACCTGCCGAGCAGGAAATTGCCAAGCGATTTGAAAAAGAAAACCCTAACATTAAAATCGCCATAGAATTAACCCCCTCGGCGCAATACTTTGTCAAATTAGATTCCGCCGCTGCCGGTGGCGTCGCACCAGATATATTCTGGATAAACATGCCTTATTTTGTGCAATACGCCAAGAATGGCATCATGCAACCCTTAACACCCTATATTACCGGCAGTAGCGTGCAATTAAATAATGTCGTCGCCAGTTCGGTTAAAGCCTATCAGTATGACGGCCAGCAGATGGCCATTCCCCGCGATGTTGACTCGATCGCGGTGTGGTACAACAAAAAACTGTTCGATCAGGCCGGAGTCAGCTACCCCACCAACGACTGGAGCTGGGATGACCTGAAGAGCAAAGCGACCGCACTGAAAACCGGCTTGAAAGGCAGCGCCTTCCCATTGGTCATGGATCTGAGCATCGACGGCCAGGACAGCTATATGAACCTGCTGTTCCAGAACGGCAACCACATTGTGCCAAAAGACGGCCAGCCGACCGACATTGCCAACGACAAGTCGATCTGGGTCTATCAACAGCTGCAATCCATGATGAAAGACGGATTGATGCCCAGCGCCCAACAGATGAGCGAAGTCAAAACCGAAAACATCTTCCAGTCCAACCGTGCGGCGATGGTGTATGCCGGTTCCTGGCTGGCGGCCCCCTTCGCCAACAATCCGCTGATTAACGATCATATTGGCGTGGTGATGATGCCGAAAATCGAGCGCCAGTCTGGCGTGGCGCACAGCCTGGCGTTTGCCATGTCTGCCAACAGCGCGCACAAGCAGGAAGCCTGGAAATACATTGAGTTTATGAGTTCCGAAGCCTCACAGACTGAGTTGGCGAAAGCGGTGATCCCGGCCAACAAACTGGCGGCCAAAGCCTGGGCGGCGGCGATCACCAAGGTCGATGTGACGCCTTACATTGAAACCCTCAACGTCACCGAAGCTTACCCCACTGCCGGGACCAACACGCCGAAATGGCAGAACATGTGGATCGCCAGCCTGAAGAAAATCTTTATGGGCGCGGAGGCCAAACCTGAAATGGACAAGTCGGTTAAGAAGATTGAACGCGTGATGGAGCAGTAATCACCCCGTGCCGGTGGCGCCTGCCCGAAGGCGCACCGGCCGCGGAATACCGCAGAGCAGTTACAGGTGAGGAAAGGCAACATGTCGCTGGCAGAAAGCTACGGTGCCCTAAAACAACAAAAAAGTACCCCACGACCGGCACTCAGCCGCCTGGAGCGTGCCGAGCGCTTCTGGGGCTGGGTGATGATCTTGCCGTTGCTGATTGGCTTGACGGTGTTTTACCTGGTCCCCTTTTTACAGAACATCTTTTACAGCTTTACCGACCTCAACCAGTTTATGCGCTGGAGCACCCTCAGCGTCGATAACTACGTCAATCTGTTTGAAGACGACGACTTTTACACCGCCGCCGCCAACACCTTGTTCTATGTGGTGGTGTGCGTGCCGATCAGCCTGAGCCTGTCACTGCTGCTGGCGATTGGCCTGAACCAGAACATCCGCGGCAAGGCATTGCTGCGCACCCTCTTGTTCCTGCCGGCGGTCACCATGCCTGCCGCAGTGGCGATGGTCTGGCAATGGCTGTTCAACAAGGACTTCGGCCTGATTAACCAGGCGACGGGCCTGCTGGGTATTTCGCCGGTGGCCTGGCTGTCCGATCCGGACGTGGTACGCATCAGCGTTTCCATCATCATTATCTGGTCGTCGCTGGCGCTGAAAATCATCATTTTGCTGGCCGGGTTGCAAAGCATTCCACGCCAACTGTATGAGGCTGCCGACATCGACGGGATCAGCACCCTGCGCCGCTTCTTCTGCATTACCCTGCCGATGATGGTGCCCACGCTGTTCTTCGTCTCGGTGATGAGTTTTATCGAGATCCTGCAAGTCTTTGACGTGGTGTTCCTGATGTTTGACCGCGCGTTGGTGGAAAGCGACGTGATGACCGTGACCAACCTGTTCTACAAATACGCCTTTTATCTGCAGGAGAAAGGTTACGCCTCCGCCATCACCGTGGTGCTGTTCGCCGTCACCCTGTTGATCACCCTGATTCAAATGGTGATTGGCAAACGCCTGAAAGTCAGCTGAGGAGCCATGACGATGAGCATAAGTAAAAAAACGCTGGTGTATCTGTTTATGGTTCTGGCGGCGCTGGCCTCGGTGGTGCCCTTCATCTGGATGCTGGTGACCTCGCTGAAAACTCAGGCCGAGAGTATCCAGATCCCACTGACACTGTTACCGGCGCACCCGAGCCTGCAGGCCTATGGCAAGGTTATGCGCGAAATCCCCTTCACCGACTTCTATGTGAACTCGCTGCTGGCGACCTTTTTCACCGTCACGCTGCAGATGGTGATCGCCACCATGGCCGCCTACGGCTTCTCACGCCTGCACTTTCGCGGCCGTGATGCGGTATTCCTGGTGTGTATTTCGATCCTGATGGTGCCGGGTCAGGCCTTTCTGATCCCGCAGTTCCTGGTGGTACAGAAACTGGGGCTGGTAAACAGCATCACCGGGCTGGTGCTGCCGGGTATTTTCAGCATTTACGCTACCTTCCTGCTGCGCCAGTTCTTCCTGGCGGTGCCAAAAGAGATGGAGGAAGCGGCGCTGATCGACGGTTACAGCTACTTCGCTATCTTCTGGCGCATCATGCTGCCGCTGATCCGCCCCGGCATTATCGCCTGCATCATCATCAATGGCCTGTGGAGCTGGAACAACTTGATGTGGCCACTGATCGTCAACACCACCACCGAGAAACTGACGCTGCCGGTCGGGCTGGCGTCGCTGTCCAGCCGCGCCGGGGTGGAATACCCACTGCTGATGGCCGGTGCGCTGATGGCGGTGATCCCGATGCTGATGCTGTTCATTCTTTTCCAACGCTACTTCATCCAGGGCATCGCCAGCGCTGGGGTAAAAGGCTAACTGCGAACACAAGGTAAAAAACATGGCCGGTATACAGTTAAACAATGTGAAGAAGGTCTACCCCAACGGATTCAATGCGTTACAGGGTGTCGATCTGGACATTAAAGACGGCGAGTTTATGGTGTTTGTCGGGCCCTCCGGCTGCGCCAAATCCACTCTGCTGCGGATGATAGCCGGGCTGGAGAGCGTTAGTGAGGGTCAGATCATGATCCACGATCGCTGCGTCAACGACACCATGCCCAAAGATCGCGGCATCGCCATGGTGTTCCAGAACTACGCGCTGTATCCGCATATGACGGTCTACAAAAACATGGCGTTTGGCCTGATAGGTAAGGAAAGCAAGGCCGAGATCGACCGCCGGGTGCGTGATGCCGCCGAAAAGCTGGAGATCACCAATCTGCTGCAACGTAAGCCGGGTCAGTTATCCGGCGGCCAGTGCCAGCGCGTGGCGGTCGGCCGCGCCATCGTGCGTAAACCCAAGGTGTTTTTGTTCGATGAGCCGTTGTCCAATCTGGATGCCAAGCTGCGGGTCACGATGCGCGTACAGCTGATCGAGCTGCATAACCAACTGAAACAGGAAGGTGTCGCCGCCACCATGGTGTATGTCACCCACGATCAGGTAGAAGCGATGACCATGGGGGACCGCATCTGCGTGATGAATCGGGGCGCCATTATGCAGGTGGATAAGCCGATCAACCTTTACCACCAGCCCGCCAACCGCTTTGTCGCCGAGTTTATCGGCAGTCCTTCGATGAACCTGCACGATATGGCGATTACCCGCAGCGCGCAGGGCATCGGGCTGCGTATCGGCAATCAACACCCTCTCGAACTGCCGGCATTGCTGCAACAGCTGTTGGAAAGTTACCCCCATGCGCGTGTGTGCCTTGGTATTCGCCCGGAGTGCCTGCGGCTTTGCGCCCCCGGCAGCAGCAATTGCTTCCCGGCGAAGATTGTCACCATCGAACGAATGGGCAATGAAGAGTTACTGCACTGCGAACTGGCCGGGCTGCGCTTTGTGCTGCGCATGGCGTCACAACCTGACTGGGAACCGCGCCTGGGGGAACAGATCCACCTGGCTTTCGATCTGTCCCGCGCACACCTGTTTGACGAAATCAGCGGCCAAAACCTCAAATAACTAGATCGGAGAATGTGCAATGTCGTCAGCTCAACAACATGGTTATGCCGGTCGCCCGGTTCGGGTGCTGGTGATTGGTGCCGGGGCACGCGGGGAAATTTACTCGCGCTATGCGTTGGCGCACCCGGATTTAATGCAGGTGGTGGCCGTGGCAGAACCGCGAGATGTCTACCGCCGGCAGTTTGTCGAACAACATGCCATAGCGGCGGACAAGGTGTTCACCGACTGGCAGCAGGCCGCGGACGCCGGCAAATTGGCCGATGCGGTGCTGATTTGCACTCAGGATACTTTGCACCTCGAACCGGCGCTGGCCTTTGCCAAACAGGGTTACGCCATGCTGCTGGAAAAACCGCTGTCGCCGGATGCCAGTGAATGCCGCACTATCGTCGAGGAAGTGGTGCGCCAGAAGCTGATTTTCTCGGTCGGCCACGTGCTGCGCTATACGCGCTATACCCAAAAGCTGAAACAACTGCTGCGCGATAACGTGATTGGCGACATCGTCAGCCTGCAGCACCTGGAGCCGGTGGGTTACTGGCATCAGGCCCATTCCTTCGTGCGCGGCAACTGGCGCAACGACGGTGAGGCGGCCTTTATGTTGCTGCAGAAGTCCTGCCACGACATCGACTGGATCCGCTACATCATGGAATTGCCCTGTGAGCAGATCAGTTCCTTCGGCGGCCTGCGCCACTTCCGCCAGGAAAACCAACCGGCCGGTGCGGCGGACAACTGCCTGGACTGCGCGGTGGAAGCCAACTGCCCTTACTCCGCAAAACGCATTTATCTGGGTGACAACCACAAGGCAACGCCGGGTTTTCTGCGGGTATTAACACCCGAGGTCGATCAGCCGCATCTGCAGGCGGCACTGCGCGACGGTCAATATGGTCGTTGCGTCTACCGCTGCGACAATAACGTGGTCGACCATCAGGTGGTCAATATGCAGTTTACCGGTGGCCGTACCGCCTCCTTCACCATGACCGCCTTTACCCGACTGGAAGATCGCCAAACCCGTATTTTTGGTAGCCACGGTTGTCTCGAAGGTGACGGACGTTACATCCGTATCACCTCTTTCGTCGACGACAGTGAAAAGGTCTACGACGTCGATGAAGCCGAAGATCTGCACGCCATGGCCGGCCACGGCGGTGGCGATTACTACCTGATGCAGCATTTTATCGACGCGATCCGTACCAACGATCCTTCCCAGATACTGTCCGGTCCGGCAGAAACGCTGGAAAGTCATCTGATGGTGTTTGCGGCAGAGCGCGCGCGCCGTGAATCCGCCGTTATTACCCTGAGCGGAGCCTGAATACGTGGACATATCCCAGATACGCTACGGTTTCGACATCGGTGGTACCAAGATCGAAATGGCGGCCTACGACCGGCAGCTCAGGCAGGTGCTGTGCCAGCGGATCGGCACCCCCACCGGCGATTACCGCGAGTTTTTGTCCTGCATCCATCAATTGGTCGAGCAGGCCGATAGAGAGTTGCACACCCAGGGCAGTATCGGCATCGGTTTACCGGGCGTGACCGATCCGCGCAGCCGTCGACAACTGGCGGTGAATGTGCCCTGCCTGACCGGCCACTGTCTGGCGGACGACCTGGCGCAAACCTTGGCACGACCGGTTGAAATTGAAAACGACTGCCGCTGCTTTGCCCTTTCCGAAGCCAGTACGCCGCAAACCGACCATCTGGCGCTGGTGTTTGGCGCCATTATCGGCACCGGGGCTGGGGGTGGATTGGTGATGAACAAACAGTTGCATAAAGGACGCAACGGGCTGGCCGGTGAATGGGGGCACACCCCTATCTCCGCCCAATTGGCACAACGCTACGACTTACCGCTGTTCACCTGCAACTGTGGGCTAACCGGCTGCTTTGAGCGCTATGTTTCCGGCAGTGGCCTGTTGGCGTTGAGCCGCCATTTCGGTCATCCGGCGGATAACGTCCCGGCGTTAATCGCCAGTTTTCGACAGGGAGACCCTCTGGCACGGCGGTTGATGGCCATGTACGTCGATATTCTGGCCAGCGCACTGGCCGGCCTGCAACTGCTGCTGGACGTAGACGCCTTCGTGCTCGGCGGCGGACTGTCCAACGTTGGCGAGTTGTACTCCCTGCTGCCGCCAGCCATGAGCCATTGGTTGTTGCCCGGTACCGAACCGGCGGCAGTCTACCCACCGGTGCACGGCGACAGCAGCGGCGTACGCGGCGCCGCATTATTACGCCAAAGCTGGCAATAAAAAAGAGTGAAAAGGCCGTCAGGAAAAAATCAATGGCACAGCTTTCATCCTGCTTTCGGCAAATTAACCCGGGCGGTAAGTTGCCGCCTGATAAATAACGGATTACGGCTTTTCACTTTATTTCCCGGCAGCTTTCGGTTGAGGGCGAACCGAAAGGAAGTTGCGATATAAACAATTGATACATATAGTTTTTTATAAAATAACCGGTTGCATTTCATTGTTTCGTTTGCTGTAATTCGCCACGAACAACTGAAAGCACTCCTGCCAGATTAACTGCGACGCATTGCGCCGCGGCCGGGTATGGCTACAGCTAAATCAGGAGTCACGCGTTAATGATCAATACCCTAAAACGACGGGAATTAATTATCGACCAGCTTTGTCGCGAAGGCTCGGTACGCGTCGAACAACTCAGTGCCCAGTTTGCCGTTTCCAGCGTCACTATCCGCAGCGATCTGCGTCAACTGGAAAAAAGCGGCTGTGCGGTCCGGGCGTACGGCGGCGCAATGCTCAACAAGCAGTTCGCCTTCGATCGTCCGTTACAGGACAAGGGCCGCATCAATCGCGACGTGAAATACACCATTGCCTGTGCAGCGGCAGCCCTGGTCAACGACGGCGACGCCATCATTCTCGACTCAGGCTCCACCACCAGCCAAATGGCGCAGCAGTTGGTCGGCAAAAAAGATCTGGTGGTGATGACCAACGCGTTGAATATCGCTTTCGAACTGGCCAACAACGAACAGGTTGATCTGATGGTGGTCGGCGGCAGCGTACGGCGTAAATCCTGGTCTCTGTATGGCCCGGCCGCCGAACAGCACATGCGTCAGTTCCGTTTCGACAAGCTGTTTCTCGGCGTCGACGGTTTTGATTTGCAAAGCGGCATCACCACGCCGGATCCGGGCGAAGCGCAACTTAACCGCGCCATGTGCGACGTCGCACGCGAAGTGATCGCCGTGGCGGATGCCAGCAAGTTCGGTCGCACCAGTTTTTGCATGATCCGTGAAATCGGCCAAATCCAGCGTTTGGTCACCGACAGCCGCATCCCGGAAAGCTACCTGAATGCGCTGAACCATTTAGGGGTCGATGTGATTATCGCCGACCGTTAACCGAGGTTTTTTAAGGAGTTTTCAACATGAACGGTTATTTTGCTTACGATGCGGGCTGGCTGGAACAACGACACGCGTTGCATACCGCACGTGAGATTTGGCAGCAGCCGGATTTATGGGCCGCCCTGCACCAGCAGTTACAGCAGCAACAAGCGCTGTGGCAGCCTTTCCTTGACCCGCTGCTGGCTAACCCTCGCCTGCAGATTGTGCTGTGCGGCGCGGGCAGCTCTGCCTTCGCCGGCCGCGCGTTGGCGCCCTGGCTGCGTGAGAAAACCGGCCGTGACGTGGTGGCCTACGGCACTACCGATATTGTCGCCAACCCGCACCAGTACCTCGATCTTACGCGCCCTACGCTGCTGGTCTCTTTCGCCCGATCCGGCAACAGCCCGGAGAGCGTGGCAACGGTGGAACTGGCAGACCAACTGCTGCCGGAAAGCTATCACCTGATGCTGGTGTGCAACCCGGACAGCCAATTGGCGCAATATGCCCATCAGCGCGACAACGTCTGTTCATTGGTGATGCCACAGGGCTCCAACGATCAAAGCTTCGCCATGACCTCCAGCTTTAGCTGCATGATGCTGTCTGCCGCGCTATTGCTCGGCCCGCAGTCCCTGGCCGAGGCCCAGCGGCCTCTGACGGCGATGGTCGCACGCTGCAATGAACTGCGTGAAACCCTGCAGCCTCAGGTGAAAGCATTGGCGGCCAGCGGTTTCCGGCGTTATATCACGCTGGGTGGCAGTTGCTTCACCGGGCTGGCAGAAGAGGCTTCGTTGAAGATGCTGGAGCTGACGGCCGGACAGATTGTCACCCGCTACGATTCGCCGCTCGGCCTGCGCCATGGCCCCAAGTTTATGGTCGATAACCAGACCCTGGTCCTGCTGATGTTCTCCAGCGGCGACTATGCCCGTCAGTACGATCGCGATTTGTGGAATGAGCTGCAACGTGACGGGCTGGCAATGCAGATGGTCGGCCTGGCCGGCAGCACCCAGCCGCTGTGCGACATGATACTGAACCTCCACCACGCCGAAGATGACGTCTGGCTGCTGTTCCCTTACCTGTTATTCACCCAGATGCTGGCATTTGAAAGTTCGCTGGCGCTTGACCTGACGCCAGATAACCCGTGCCCGACCGGTGAAGTTAACCGGGTAGTGAAAGGCGTCACCATTTACCGTTATCCGTCATCTGTGGCGTAAGGAATCTCTATGTACCTGATATCCAACCGCGAAATGCTGCTGAAAGCGCAGCGCCAGGGGTATGCCGTACCGGCGTTCAACGTTCATAATCTGGAAACCGTGCAGGTGGTGGCGGAAACCGCCGCCGAACTCCGCTCGCCGGTGATCATGGCCGGTACACCCGGCACCTTCAGCTATGCCGGTACTGACTATTTGATTGGCATCTGCCAGGCGGCCGCACACCGTTACGATCTGCCGTTGGCGCTGCATCTGGACCACCACGAAGAAATGGATGATATCGAACACAAGGTCAAAAGCGGTATTCGTTCGGTGATGATCGACGGCTCACACCTGCCATTCGCGCAGAATATTGCCAAGGTGGCCGAGGCCGTGGCGCTGTGCCACCGCTACGGGGCCAGCGTAGAGGCCGAACTGGGCCGCCTCGGTGGGCAGGAGGACGACCTGATTGTCGATTCTACCGACAGCTTCTTTACTGACCCGGCCGCCGCGCGTGAATTTGTCACCGCGACCGGTATCGATTCGCTGGCCGTGGCGATTGGTTCCGCCCACGGGTTGTACCATGGCGAACCCAAACTGGATTTTGATCGTCTGGCGCTGATCCGCGAGCAGGTCGATATCCCGCTGGTGCTGCACGGCGCCTCCGGCATTCCTGAAGCCATGGTAAAACGCGCCATTTCACTGGGGGTCTGCAAGGTCAACGTGGCGACCGAGCTGAAAATCGCCTTTGCCGACGCGGTGAAGAGCTATTTCTCCCAGCACCCGGACGCCAACGATCCACGCAAGTACATCGTGCCCGGCAAACTGGCGATGAAAGAGGTGGTTGCCGAGAAAATCCGCATCTGCGGCAGCAGCGGCATGCTGTAACTCAGAATAAAGCACCAAGCCTGGCCGCCGTTTCAGATTCAACTGCGGCCATAACCATTTTTTTAACGTGACAGAGTTCACAGTACACCGGCTACATTCTCCTGCTAATCATTAAGCCGCCTTCACCATGATCTAAATCATAGTTTTTCCCACCCCCCACCCTATTATTAAATCCATCGGCACTAAAAATTAAGAATAGTATATAAGATATTAAAGAAGGAAAATCGAAAGTTTTTGTTTGCGGATGAAGTCAGGCATATCTGTTTAAACTTTATTTAATTGGAATCACTTATTTTATCAGTTCATTTTAAAAAGGAATTAATAATGAAAAACTCTATCATGGCATTGGTGTTACTGGCCCTCCTCCCTGCTACCTTACAGGCAGCTCAGGGCGGCACCATCCGCTTTACGGGTAAAATCACCTCCCCGGCCTGCACTATCAAACATCAAGATGAAGGAATCATCTCCAGTTGCTTTGGTCAAACCTCGACGAACGGCAATGGCTATATCATCACCCCATTAAATAAAATATCACCTGAACTAGTTTCCAACGTGACAACCGAAATGATTAATAATAACGAAAAACTAAAGAACATCACAATAAGCTATAAATAACCTGCGGTACTTTTATTAATAACCTACGTTACTTTTATTAATCACCTGCGGTATTTGTTTAGTATTAATTTTGATTCAATTAAATAAACTTATTGAAGATTTATAAATTTATTTTATACATTTGAGGCATAAATCTACACACCACATTCATTCTCACAGTATGGGCGACCTCAGGTTGCCCATCTGTATGTCCGGAATCCGCCATCGCTCCCCCGCATTTCATGTAATAATCGGCTCATCAAACAAGAGGAGTGTTCACATGCAAACTTTTTTTATTGACCGTATGGCGACGCCAGTGGGTGAACTGGTGCTGATTGCCGATGAGCAGGACCGGTTACGCGCCATCGACTGGACTGAGCATGAAGTACGCCTGATGAAGCTGCTGAATACTCACTACCGTGCCGATCGCTTCCAACTGGTAGACAAATCCAATCCTGGTGGCCTGACCGATGCCATGCAGCGCTATTTTTCTGGTGAGCTGGATGTCATTGATCAGTTGCCGGTGATGACCGCCGGCACCGAATTCCAGCGTAGTGTGTGGCAGCAACTGCGTCAGATCCCATGCGGTGAGATCATTACCTATGGCGAATTGGCGAAACGCATCGGTCGCCCGACTGCCTCACGTGCAGTAGGTATGGCCAACGGCTCCAACCCCATCAGTATCGTGGTCCCCTGCCACCGGGTGATCGGTTCGCAGGGCGCATTGACTGGTTATGCCGGCGGCGTTCAGCGAAAACAATGGCTGTTAAAGCATGAAGGCTATTTGCAAAACGAACTGCTTTAACCCCCCCGCAGCCGGACATCGCAAGATACCCCGGCTGCGCAAAGCGTTACGTATTGCTGTAAGTGGCAAGGAAATCAAAACATTTCAGGCAACTACAGAACAATCTGCGGCATGCTTGCTCAAATTTCGCACAGAATGCCCCCGTTGTTATTAATGCTACCCTTATCACCTGCAAGAAAAGATGTTAAAATTGACGCATATCAATTATTGAATGAGCGTAATCTATGATCCCGGAAAAACGCGTGATTCGTCGTATCCAGTCTGGTGGTTGTGCGATCCATTGTCAGGATTGCAGTATCAGCCAACTGTGTATTCCTTTTACTCTTAATGCTCATGAGCTGGACCAGCTCGACAACATTATCGAAAGGAAAAAGCCTATCCAGAAGGGCCAGACCCTGTTCAAGGCGGGCGACGAGCTGAAATCGCTGTACGCTATCCGCTCCGGGACCATCAAGAGTTACACCATCACCGAACAAGGTGATGAGCAGATCACCGGCTTCCACCTGGCGGGCGATCTGGTTGGCTTTGACGCTATTGGCGGCCTGAAACACCCAAGCTTCGCTCAGGCGCTGGAAACCTCCATGGTGTGTGAGATCCCCTTCGAAACCCTGGATGACCTGTCCGGCAAAATGCCAAACCTGCGCCAGCAAATCATGCGTCTGATGAGCGGCGAGATTAAAGGCGACCAAGACATGATCCTGCTGTTGTCGAAGAAAAATGCCGAAGAGCGCCTGGCGGCTTTCGTCTATAACCTGTCGCGCCGTTTTGCGGAACGCGGTTTCTCACCCCGTGAGTTCCGCCTGACCATGACCCGTGGCGATATCGGCAACTACCTTGGTCTGACGGTAGAAACCATCAGCCGCCTGCTGGGCCGCTTCCAGAAAAGCGAAATCCTCAGCGTTAAAGGCAAATACATCACCATCGAAAACGTCGACGCCCTGTCGGTGCTGGCCGGTACGCCACGGATTAACGTGACCGTAAACGCCTGATCCTAAGCTGGGTTGGTAATTCAACAGAATTATTGACCCAGCACATCTCTGCCACTGTTCTGTTTTTCAATGTTGGGTTACTCTGTAAATTAACAGACTGTTGAATTTCAGCTGTAAGGAGGCCCTATGGCGAAGTATCAGAATCTTCTGGTGGCTATTGACCCCAATCAGGACGACCAGCCGGCACTACGCCGGGCGGTATACCTGATAAAACGAAATGGCGGGCGCATTAAGGCCTTCCTGCCTATTTACGACTTCTCTTACGAGATGACGACCTTGCTCTCCCCGGACGAAAGAACGGCGATGCGACAAGGTGTTATCAGCCAACGTGCCGCGTGGATCAACGAGCAATGCCGTTTTTACCTCGACGAAGGCGTCCCTATAGAAATCAAAGTGGTCTGGCATAACCGTCCTTATGAGGCGATTATTCAGGAAGTGATCGCCGGTAAGCACGATCTGCTGCTGAAAATGGCGCATCAACACGACCGGCTGGAATCCGTAATTTTCACCCCAACCGACTGGCACCTGCTACGCAAATGCCCTTGCCCGGTGTGGATGGTCAAGGATCAACCCTGGCAGGAAGGCAGCAAAGCCGTGGTGGCGGTTAATCTGGCCAGCGAAGAACCCTACCATGACCCATTGAACATCAAGCTGGTGCAGGAAACCGTTGAACTGGCACAAAACGTCAACCAAACCGAAGTGCATCTGGTCGGCGCCTACCCCGTTACTCCCATTAATATCGCTATCGAGCTGCCTGATTTTGACCCCAGTGTCTACAACGATGCCATTCGCGGGCAACACCTGATCGCCATGAAGGCGTTAAGGCAGAAATTCTGCATTAAAGAAGAATTTACCCACGTTGAGAAAGGTCTGCCGGAAGAGGTGATCCCCGATTTGGCCGAGCACTTGCAGGCAGGTGTGGTGGTGCTAGGTACCCTGGGCCGTACCGGCATTTCGGCGGCGTTTATTGGCAACACGGCAGAACATGTGATCGATCATCTGAAATGTGACCTGCTGGTGATTAAGCCGGAAAACTTCAATTGCCCGATCGAAGCTGATGAGGACGATGAGCACGACGACGAAGATTGATGTTTAGCGCATAAAAAAACGGGCCCTGACAGGCCCGTTTTTATTGGCTTTCGTTACGCCTGCAACGCACGCAGAATCGCTTCCACACTCTCTTTGGCATCGCCAAACAGCATCTGGGTGTTCTCTTTAAAGAACAGCGGGTTCTGCACGCCAGCATAACCGGTGTTCATCGAACGTTTAAAGGCAATCACGTTTTGCGCTTTCCACACTTCCAGCACCGGCATACCGGCAATTGGGCTGCGTGGATCTTCCAACGCGGCCGGGTTCACCGTATCGTTGGCGCCGATCACCAGCACGGTGTCGGTGTCCGCGAAATCGTCATTGATTTCGTCCATTTCCAGCACCACGTCATAGGGTACCCTGGCTTCGGCCAGCAGCACGTTCATGTGGCCCGGCAAGCGCCCGGCAACCGGGTGAATACCAAAGCGCACCTTGATGCCGCGTGCACGCAGTTTCTCGGTGATTTCTGCCACCGGGTACTGCGCCTGCGCCACCGCCATGCCATAGCCTGGAGTGATGATCACCGAAGTGGAGTTCTTCAACTGCTCGGCCACTTCTTCCGCGGTGGTTTCGCGATACTCGCCCATTTCTTCCGCATTACCGGTCGAAGAGCCATCGGTACCAAACCCGCCGGCGATCACGCTGATGAACGACCGGTTCATCGCCTTACACATGATGTAAGACAGGATGGCACCCGAAGAGCCCACCAACGCACCGGTCACGATCAGCAGATCGTTGCTCAGCATGAAGCCGGCCGCCGCTGCCGCCCACCCCGAATAGGAGTTGAGCATCGACACCACCACCGGCATGTCAGCACCGCCGATGGATGCCACCAGATGCCAGCCAAACGCCAGTGCAATAGCGGTCATCAGCACCAGTGCCACCGCCTGCCAACCCACGCTGTCGGCACGAACAAACACCACCAGCAGCAGGAAGGAGACCACCAGTGCCGCCAGGTTCATTTTGTGGCGATTTGGCAGCGCCAGCGGTTTGGATGAGATGATGCCGCGCAGTTTACCGAAGGCCACAATCGAACCGGTGAAGGTAACCGCACCGATAAAGATACCGAGGAACACTTCGGTCAGATGGATATTCTCCATCACCGGTTCCATCGCAGCACCGTGATCCAGGTAGCTGTTTAACCCCACCAGGACCGCAGCCAGGCCCACAAAGCTGTGCAGCACCGCCACCAGTTCTGGCATTTCGGTCATTTCGACCTTTTTCGCCAGATAGACCCCGATGGAACCCCCGATAATCATCGCGATGATGATCCAGCCCACGTTGCCGGAGTCCGGCCCGAGGATGGTGGCGATCAGCGCAATTGCCATCCCGGCGACGCCAAACAGGTTGCCGCGTTTTGACGTTTCATGGCGCGACAAGCCAGCCAGGCTACAAATAAACAGGATAGCGGCGACAATGTATGCAGCTGTAACTAATCCTCCAGACATATGCTACCCCTTAGTTCTTGCGGAACATCTTCAGCATGCGCTGAGTGACGGTGAATCCACCAAAAATGTTGATGCTGGCGATCAGCACGGCGATAAAGGAGAGGAAACTCACCCAGCCGCCATGGCCAATCTGCAATAACGCACCGACCACGATAATCCCTGAGATCGCATTGGTGACCGACATCAACGGGGTATGCAATGCATGGCTGACGTTCCACACCACGTAGTAACCCACCACGCAGGCCAGCGCAAACACGGTAAAGTGAGACAGGAACTCTTTCGGTGCGGCGTTGGCCAGCCAGCCAAACAGGATGATGGCTAACGCCATCAGGCCATATTTCAGCCACGGCGAAACCGGTTTTGCCGCCGGTTTGGCAACGGGGGCGGCGGCCTGCGCCGGTTTAGGCTGGGCAGAAACCTGGATAGGTGGTGCCGGCCAGGTGACTTCGCCACTGCGTACTACGGTAACGCCGCGGATCACGGTGTCTTCGAAATCTACGTCGATTTCGCCGTTCTTCTCTTTCGACAGCAGCTTCAGCAGGTTAACCAGGTTGGTGCCGTAAAGCTGTGAAGACTGGGTGGGCAGGCGGCTTGGCAGATCGGTATAACCAATGATTTTCACGCCGTTGTCGGTAACGGTCACTCGGTCGGCGACGGTCAGTTCACAGTTACCGCCGTTTTGCGCCGCCAGATCGACGATCACGCTGCCGGGCTTCATTGAAGCCACCATCTCTTTGGTGATCAGCTTCGGTGCAGGTTTACCCGGGATCAGCGCGGTGGTGACAATGATGTCGACCTCGGCCGCCTGAGCGGCAAACAGTGCCATCTCGGCCTTGATGAAGGCTTCGGACATCACTTTGGCATAACCGTCGCCGCTGCCCGCTTCTTCCTCAAAATCCAGCTCGAGGAATTCGGCCCCCATGCTCTGTACTTGCTCTTTGACTTCCGGACGGGTGTCGAAGGCGCGAACAATGGCCCCCAGACTGCCTGCGGCACCGATCGCCGCCAGACCTGCAACGCCGGCACCGATGATCATGACCTTGGCTGGTGGAACCTTGCCCGCGGCGGTGATCTGGCCGGTGAAGAAGCGGCCGAATTCGTGTGCGGCCTCAACAATCGCGCGGTAACCGGCGATGTTGGCCATTGAGCTCAGTGCATCCATGGACTGCGCACGTGAAATACGCGGCACCGAGTCCATAGCCATTGCGGTGACGTTACGTTCAGCCAACTTCGCGATCAGCTCCGGGTTTTGCGCCGGCCAGATAAAGCTGACCAGGGTGCTACCCTCACGCATTAACGCGATCTCGTCCTCAAGCGGTGCGTTAACTTTCAAAATCAGATCCGACTGCCAAACATCGGCCGTGTCGGTGATCGTTGCCCCAGCGGCTTCATAAGCGCCATCGTCAAAACTTGCCAGTTTGCCCGCCCCGCTTTCAATCGCGACGGTAAAGCCCAGCTTCAGCAATTGTTCCACCGTTTTCGGCGTTGCTGCGACCCGGGCTTCATTGGCCAACCGTTCTCTTGGTACACCAATACGCATAATGTTCCCTTCTCACCTGTCTTTGATGATGTTTATTATCTTCCTACCCATAGCGATGGCCCCGGCCGACAAGCTTTTTGTTAACCTTGTCGGCAGCGAATTAAGACGCCATCTATAACCTACTGAAAATATGATCGATGATCCATAATTGCTTACGCATTCAGGTCTGTTTTTACATAAAAACGCAGGCAACGACATGACAAATCGCAATTTAAAGTTAAAAAGCCCGCTGGAATACCGTTTTTACGGCCATATTGTGGCAGCCATCAGGTTGAGAACTTCCGGCGTTGCGCGGCAGTAACGCATAAAAGTTATAAAATTGTGAATAATTAACACTTATGACATCAAAGGCTTTATTATTGAAACTTATGACGATTCTGCGCAAAATAACGGGCACGCTCGTTCAAGGGATTTGTCTCATGGGATAACATAAAATGCTGAGACACTGCTCGAGATTACATGTAATAATCGGCGGCTGAATTACACCTAAACAGTTCAGCACGTTATCAACGTTAATGCGCTAGGCGAAAGGATTTTTTATGAAGCTGAAGAACACGATCATCGCATCAGCCTTGTTATCACTCACTGCGCTGTCTGCTCAGGCGGCACAAGAGTTAACTCCTGAAAAAGCAGCGGCGCTGAAGCCGTTTGATCGCATCACGATTACCGGCCGCTTTAATGCCATCAATGAAGCCGTTGATGCCGTATCCCGCCGTGCAGACAAACTGGGCGCAGACTCCTTCTACATCCAGGACAGCAATAACAGCAATAACGGCGGCAACTGGCGCGTCACCGCAGATCTTTATCATAAAGATGCGCCGGAAGTGAGCAAAGAGCCGAAGTACCGCGTGATTAACGGCGTTACCGAGCTGCCGAAAGAACAAGCCTTCCTGCTGGAGCCGTACGACACGGTGAGCGTCAGCGGCTTCTACCGCAGCCAGCCGGACATCAACGATGCCATCACCAAAGAAGCGAAAAAGAAAGGCGCAGCCTCGTTCTTTATCGTACGTCAGGTCGATGCCAATCAGGGCGGCAACCAGTTCATTACCGCCTATATCTATAAAGCCGATGCCCCTAAACGTGCAGTACAGAGCCCGGATGCCATCCCGGCCGACTCTGAAGCCGGTAAGGCCGCACTGGCTGCCGGTGGCGCTGCTGCTGCCAAGGTTGAAATCCCGGGTGTTGCCTCTTCCGGCTCACCAAGCCGTGACGTGGGCCGTTTCTTCGAAACCCAGTCTTCTACCGGCAAACGTTATACTGTCACTTTACCGAACGGTACCCAGATTCAGGAAGTGAACAACGTGACTGCTGCGCAGATGGTGCCGTTTGATTCTGTGACCTTCACTGGCCACTTCAACAGCATGACCGACGTTTCTACCGAAGTTGCTAAACGTGCTGCCGAGAAAGGCGCCAAGTACTATCACGTGACCCGCCAGTGGCAGAACAAGAGCGGCGGTAACCTGACCGTCAGCGCTGACCTGTTCAAATAAGTTTCACTTTGCGGTTTACCATCGGGCAGCCATTGAGCTGTCCGTTTTTTTGTGCACAGAAAACCCCCAGCTAGGCTGGGGGTTCAGTAAAGCTTTCAGCTTTGAGCCAGTTATAAAAACCCCTTTTGATTTGTTAAAACAGTTTGCGGTCTGGCAACTGCAAATGTTCAACAAGAAATCAAAAGGGGGTCCCAATGAGGGACGAAAAAAGCTTAGCGCACACCCGATGGAACTGTAAATATCACATAGTTTTTGCGCCGAAGTACCGAAGAAAGGTGTTCTACGGGGAAAAACGCAAAGCGATTGGCAGTATTTTAAGAAAGCTGTGCGAATGGAAAAACGTGAATATTCTGGAAGCGGAATGCTGTGCGGATCACATTCATATGCTTCTGGAAATCCCGCCGAAGATGAGTGTATCGGGGTTTATGGGGTACCTGAAGGGAAAGAGCAGCCTGATGCTTTATGAGCAGTTTGGGGATTTGAAGTTCAAATACCGTAACAGGGAGTTTTGGTGCCGAGGGTATTACGTTGATACGGTAGGGAAAAACACGGCCAGGATACAAGAATACATAAAGCACCAACTGGAAGAGGATAAAATGGGTGAGCAACTCTCGATCCCGTATCCAGGTAGCCCGTTTACGGGCCGTAAGTAATCCATAGATGCAAATGTCAGATTGCTATGCGCCTGTTAGGGCGCGGCTGGTAACAGAGCCTTATAGGCGCATATGAAAAACCTCCGGCTATGCCGGAGGATATTTATTGTTTGGGTCGCGCAGCGCCCTGCCAGTTGAATAGTTTTTTGTAAATTACGCATACTTAATCATTGCATCCATCCGCATCCATCCGTAGAATTTGCGCCAATTTTTAGGGCTATTGTCTACTCGTTCAGTAATTGCCATTACGTTGTTACTGCCAAGCAGTTCCCTCCCAGTTGTTTATTCTGCGTTCAGGATCCGTCATTGGAAAAGAAATTAGGTCTTACCGCGTTAACCGCATTGGTGCTGAGCTCAATGCTGGGTGCCGGGGTTTTCAGCCTGCCACAAAACATGGCGCAGGTCGCCAGCCCGGCGGCCCTGCTGCTGGGTTGGGCGATTACCGGCGTCGGCATCCTGTTTCTGGCTTTTGCCATGCTGTTGCTTACCCGCCTGCGTCCCGATCTGGACGGCGGCATATTCACCTATGCGAAAGAAGGTTTTGGCGAGCTGGTCGGGTTCTGTTCTGCCTGGGGCTATTGGCTGTGCGCGGTGATCGCCAATGTCTCTTACCTGGTGATCGTGTTTGCCGCGCTGAGTTTATTCACCGATCGCGGCGGTGAGGTCATTCTCGGCGACGGCAATACCTGGCAAGCGCTGCTGGCGGAGTCCGTATTGCTGTGGATCGTCCATGCGCTGGTGCTGCGGGGTGTGCAAACCGCCGCCAGCATCAATCTGGTCGCGACCCTGGCCAAGCTGTTGCCGCTGGGGATGTTTGCCGTGTTGGCCGCGATGGCGTTCAACATGGACGTCTTCACGCTGGATTTCCACGGCGTTGCTCTCGGTAAACCGGTGTGGGAGCAGGTAAAAAATACCATGCTGATTACCCTGTGGGTATTTATCGGTGTGGAAGGTGCAGTGGTGGTTTCTGCGCGGGCACGTCATAAGAAGGATGTCGGCCGTGCCACCATGCTGGCAGTGATCTCCGCATTGGCGGTGTATCTGTTGGTGACATTGTTATCACTGGGCGTGGTGCCGCGCAGCGAATTGGCCGAGATGCGCAATCCTTCTATGGCGGTGCTGATGGTCGATCTGATTGGCCCCTGGGGTGATGTGATTATCGCGGCCGGGCTGATCGTTTCGGTCTGCGGGGCTTACCTGAGCTGGACGATTATGGCCGCCGAAGTGCCGTTGCTGGCCGCTCAACACGGCGCTTTCCCGAAGATTTTCCGCAAGCAGAACAAGAACCACGCGCCCTCGGCTTCGCTATGGCTGACCAATATTGCGGTTCAGTTCGCTCTGGTGCTGATCTGGCTGACCGGCAGTAACTACAATTCTCTGCTGACTATCGCTTCGGAAATGATCCTGGTGCCTTATTTCCTGGTCGGTGCCTTCCTGTTCAAGGTGGCGATCCGTCGTCAGGACAAACGGCTGATGTTCGCCGCGACAGGCGCCTGCCTGTATGGAATCTGGCTGCTCTACGCTTCAGGATTGATGCACTTGCTGATGTCGGTGCTGCTGTATGCACCGGGGCTGCTGGTGTTTATCTATGCCCGCAGCGGACATGATGACGTCAAATTGCTGAATCAACTGGAGAAAGGCAGTATTTTTCTGTTGCTGGTGGCCACGGTACCGGCCGGCTGGTTTATGCTGCAGTAGGTGAAGAATGGCCGGGTGGGATCACCCGGTCAGTAACTTTGAGACTGGTGCAGACTGATGGTCATGCGTTCCCCAACCTGAGAGATAATAACCCCCTCAACGCACTCTTGCTGAATGGTCGCCAACTGCTGCATATCCAGAGCATAGGGCAATTTAATGTCGAATACTGCCAACCCCTGCTGCTGCGCCAGATCGATCAGGCGCACGATGTTGGTTTCGTCGCTGACCTGGGTGGAAACCACCTGCAGCGCCAACGCTTCCAATTGCTCTTTCCGCGTTTGTGAAGCGGAAGCCTGAGATTTCAATACCATGCCAAAAAATGGCATCACACCATAGATTGCATCAACAAAGCGCCAGTGCTTCTTGCACGATGCGGACAGAAAATCCATGTAATCAAAGCAGATTCTCTCACTGCGGGCGACGGGTGCAAGGTGACTGCTGTTCATCCCTTCCTCTCATTGCCAGTGTATTACATCCTGAAATGGATAATCGATGCGAAGCTTTAACGAATTTCCGCCGTATAATGGCATAATTCCCCTATTGTTTGCCAGTCTGTCCAGGAGCTTTAATCAATGGAACATCACAACTCAGCCCCGGTGCTGATTACGGGCGGCGCACGCCGGATTGGACTGGCGCTGGCCAGGTCATTCTTGCAACGCGATATTCCCGTGATCATCGCCTATCGCAGCGACTACCCGGCACTGAGCGAGCTGAAAAGACTGGGGGCAATCTGCATTCAGGGCGATTTCGCGACGCATGACGGCATCTACCGTTTTGCTGAGCAGGTTCGTCAGGTCGCTCCCAAACTGCGCGCGGTGATCCACAACGCCAGCGCCTGGCAGGCCGAATCGCCGGAAGTGCCGCCGGAGCAGGTTATGGCGGCGATGCTGCAAATTCACGTTTATACCCCTTATCTGCTCAATCAATTGCTGGAGTCTTGCCTGCTGGGCCAGGGACAAGCCGGTGCGGATATTATCCACCTGACCGACTATGTGGTGGAGAAAGGCAGCGATAAACACATTGCCTATGCCGCCAGTAAGGCCGCACTGGACAATATGACCCGTTCATTTGCCCGCAAGCTGGCGCCAGAGGTCAAAGTCAATGCCATCGCACCGGCGCTGATTATCTTCAATCCGGGTGATGACGAGCCGTATCGTCAGCAGGCGCTGGCAAAATCACTGATGAAAATCGCCCCTGGCGAGTGTGAAGTGGTCAACCTGGTGAACTACCTGCTGGAAAGCCGCTATGTCACCGGCCGTACCCATGGCGTAGACGGTGGCCGTCCACTGCGCTAGCGCACAGATCTGCATGGTATATCGCGGCCCCCCGCGCTATGCTGAATTTCGTTATTCTGATAAAACCGCTGAATATGCATAAAATTGTTTTTGTGGAAGACGATCCGGAAGTCGGCAAACTGATTGCCGCCTATCTGGGCAAGCACGACATTGATGTATTGATTGAGCCACGCGGCGACAGTGCACAGGCACGCATCGAGTTGGAACAACCGGATCTGGTGCTGCTGGACATCATGTTACCCGGCAAGGACGGCATGACGCTGTGTCGCGATCTGCGCCCGACCTTCCCCGGCCCAATTGTGCTGCTCACCTCACTCGACAGCGACATGAACCATATCCTGTCGTTGGAAATGGGCGCTAACGATTACATCCTGAAAACCACGCCACCGGCAGTATTACTGGCGCGGCTACGTCTGCATCTGCGTCAGCATGGCAATCAGCCAAAGGAAGAATCGACTCAGCCGATCACCCAACACAACGCCTTGCACTTCGGCTTACTATGCATCGACCCGGTCAACCGTCAGGTGACGCTGGGCGAAGAGATCATCACTCTTTCCACCTCAGATTTTGATCTGCTGTGGGAACTGGCCACCCATGCCGGGCAAATCATGGATCGCGAAGCCCTGCTGCAAAACCTGCGCGGCGTAAGTTATGACGGTCTGGATCGCAGTATCGACGTGGCGATTTCCCGCCTGCGACGCAAGCTGTACGACAATGCGCTGGAGCCCTTCCGCGTCAAAACCGTGCGCAATAAAGGCTATCTGTTCGCCCCGAATGCCTGGGAGTTCGTGCAGCAATGAGAAAGCTTTTTGTGCAGTTCTTCCTGCTGCTTTTCGTTTGCTTCCTGGTGATGGCGATGCTGGTGGGATTGGTGTACAAAGTCACCGCCGAACGCGCCGGCCGCCAGTCGATGGACGACCTGATGAAAAGCTCGCTGTACCTGATGCGCAGTGAACTGCGGGAAATTCCGCTGAAAGACTGGAACAAGACCATCGCCACGCTGGACTTGAACCTGTCGTTTAAACTGCACATTGAACCGCTCGGCAAACAGGATCTGAGTGAAGATCTGATGAAGCGGCTACGTCTTGGGGAAATTATCGCCCTCGACGACCAATACACCTTTATGCAGCGGATTCCACGCAGCCACTACGTGCTGGTCGTCGGGCCGATCCCTTATCTGTTCTATCTGCATCAAATGCGGTTGCTGGATTTGGCCCTGCTGGTGTTTATCGGCATGTCGCTGGCCCTGCCGGTATTTTTGTGGATGCGCCCGCACTGGCAGGACTTGCTCAAGCTGGAAAACGCGGCTCAGCGCCTCGGTGCCGGGCATCTTGATGAACGCACCCATTTCGATCCCACCTCCAGCCTCAATCGGCTCGGGGTGGCGTTTAATCAGATGGCGGATAACGTCAATACGCTGATCGCCAGCAAGAAACAGTTGATCGACGGCATCGCCCATGAGCTGCGAACACCGCTGGTGCGGTTGCGCTACCGGCTGGCGATGAGCGATAACCTGACCGAAAGCGAGCAGCAGGCGCTGAACCGCGATATCGGTCAGTTGGAGTCACTGATCGACGAACTGCTGACCTATGCTCGTCTCGACCGTCCGCAGGTGGCACTCAATATAGAACCTCTCGATTTACCCAAGTGGCTGGAGGACAAGGCTGACGACCTGCGCCTGATCCACCCGGAACGGGAAATCGAGTTGGATATCCCACACGTCGGCGATTTTGGCGGCGTCGATTTACGGCTAATGGAGCGAGTGCTGGATAACCTGGTGAACAATGCGCTGCGTTATAGTGAAAAACGTCTGCGTATCGGCCTGTGGTTTGACGGCGACAACGCCTGCCTTCAGGTAGAAGACGACGGCCCGGGTATTCCACCGGAAGAACGTGAACGGGTATTCGAACCCTTTGTGCGGCTCGATCCCAGCCGCGATCGCGCTACCGGTGGCTGCGGGCTGGGCCTGGCCATTGTTCATTCTATCGCCGTGGCCTATCAGGGCCAGGTGTATGTAGACGCCAGTTCACTCGGCGGTGCCAGCTTCCGCTTCTGTTGGCCGCTAAAGCCCACTTTCAATTTAAAAGCAGACCCGGTGTAACCCTGTTTACGCGGCAGCATGAAAACGCGAAAGAGTTATCCGGTTTACAATAAAATGGAGCTAAACGATGACATCTGCACATTCCCCTTCTTCCTACGACGAGCTGCGTGCCATTTTCACCCGACTGTCGCGCTTCGGTCACCTCTCCGCCATTGCCGGCTGGGACATGCAAACCATGATGCCACCAAGTGGCAGCAAAGCGCGTTCGGAAGCGCTGGCCGAGCTGAACGTGCTGCAACACCAAATTTTAACGGCGGAAAAAACCGGTCGTTTGTTCGAACGCGCACAGCAAGAAACGTTGGATGACATCGATCTGGCTAATTTGCTGGAGATGCGCCGTCAGTACGACAACGCGGTGCTGGTACCGGAATCGCTGGTCGAAGCCAAGTCGCTGGCTGGCGCACGTTGTGAGCACGCCTGGCGTTCCCAACGCCCGGCCAACGACTGGGAAGGTTTCTCGGAAAACCTGCGTGAAGTGGTCAAACTGAGCCGGCAGGAAGCGCAGATCCGCGCCGAAGCGGCAGGCTCCAGCCGTTATGATGCCCTGCTGAACCTGTATGAACCGGGGATGCGCAGCAGCGACATTGACCGTATCTTTGGCGATCTGAAAACCTGGCTGCCCGATCTGCTGCAGAAAGTGGTAGCCAAACAGGCTCAGGAACCTTGCCAGGTTCCGCAGGGGCCGTTCAATGTGGAAACTCAACGTCAACTGAGCCTGAGCGTGATGAAACTGCTTGGCTTTAACTTCGACGGCGGCCGGGTGGACGTCAGCGCACACCCGTTCTGCGGCGGTGTACCGGAAGATGTGCGCATCACTACTCGTTATAACGACAAAGAGTTCCTGACCGCTCTGCTCGGTATCGTGCATGAGACCGGTCATGCCCGTTACGAACAAAATCTTCCGCGTGAATGGTTGGGCCAACCGGTGGCGCAGGCACGCTCTACCGCTATTCATGAATCACAAAGCCTGCTGTTTGAAATGCAGCTGGCGCGCGGCAGCGATTTTCTGAAAATTCTGCGCCCGCTGGTCGTCAATCAATTCGGCGAGCAACCAGCGTTGGAAGAAAGTAACTTCATCCGCCTGAATCAACGAGTGAAGCCAGGCCTGATCCGCGTAGACGCTGACGAAGTCAGCTACCCGGCGCACGTGATCCTGCGTTATGAAATTGAAAAGGCCCTGATCGAAGGCGAGATTGAGGTGGAAGACATCCCGGCGCTGTGGAACGAAAAAATGCGCGGCTACCTGGGCCTGGACACCGTCGGCAACTATCGCAACGGCTGCATGCAGGATATTCACTGGACCGATGGCGCATTTGGTTACTTCCCGACTTATACCCTTGGCGCCATGTATGCCGCGCAACTGTTCAATAGTGCGCGTGAAGCGCTGCCGACGTTGAACAGTGACATCGCCGAAGGCAATCTGAACCCACTGTTCCACTGGCTGAAACAGAATA
Organism: Serratia myotis; assembly: GCF_027474885.1. NCBI lineage: Bacteria > Pseudomonadati > Pseudomonadota > Gammaproteobacteria > Enterobacterales > Yersiniaceae > Serratia > Serratia myotis. The sequence goes on from NZ_CP099707.1 coordinate 2,918,887, forward strand.
TCTGGCGTCACGGTAGCCGTTTCCCTACCGATAGCCTGATCGCCAATGCGACCGGTGAAACCTTGAACCCGAGCTATTTCCGCAAGCATCTGGAAAGCCGTTACCTGTAATACCTTCCCTAGGCACGGCTAACCCCGTGCTTTTTCCCCCTGTTTTGCCGCAAGTATTCCATAGCGCACTCCCCCTACCCAAGACACCCTGGCCGCAGAGTGCGGGTTGGTTACCCTCTATATGTATGTTGTAACTAAAATGAGATTGAAAGGCCGCCAAACCCGGTGGATTAACCGGCCACTATCCACGATGTACATTAGGTTACACGCCGAAACCAATCACTCACGGAAAGCCTCCCGCCGTTTGCCTACTATCTTGTCACCGGCCCCGCAGTGGGCTTGATACATGATGAGTAATTTAAGGAATCAACAATGAAAAAAGTATTAGCTCTGGTTGTTGCCGCTGCAATGGGTCTGTCTTCTGTTGCCTTCGCTGCTGACGCTGCCACCACCACGACTACCGCACCAGCGGCAACGGCTACCACCACCATGGCTGCACCGGCCAAGACCACTCACGTGAAAAAACATCACGCGAAGAAAGCACCGGTTCAAAAAGCCCAGGCGGCTAAAAAGCACCACAAAGCCACCGCCAAGAAAGCGCCGGCTCAGAAAGCCCAGGCAGCCAAAAAACACCACAAAAAAACCAGCCATAAGAAAGCGGCGTAACAGCAATCTGATGTGAGGCTCCCCTCACCAGTCAAGACTTGAGTTGTCCAACACCCGGTTCGCCGGGTGTTTTTTCATCGGGGGTTCTCATCATGCTGCGTCGCTACTTATTTGAAATCATTCTGACCACGCTGATCCTCTGCGGACTGATCGCCGCCTTTTTTTACCTGTAACCGCCCCCCTCCTCTGGATAAGAAATTATTGAAAAATCAATCACTGCCCATCCACACGGCGACTAAATCAGTCTATAGTTACCATTCAGTGTGTTTATGGATGACCCGTATTTTCCAGGCAAGAAACCTATGCGCATAACCGTTTTGCTGTTGCTGTGCTCATTCCCACTCGCACTTCCCCTTTCAGTACGGGCTGATAGCCCATCCGACGCGTCGGCCGCTGAGCAAACTCGCTTATTTTTTGGTAAAGATGAACGCATAAAGGTCACGGAAACCGACGGGTGGCCATGGCAAGCCATTGGGCAGGTGGAAACCGCCAGCGGTAACCTGTGCACCGCCACGCTGATCTCTCCTCATCTGGCACTCACCGCCGGTCACTGTGTGCTGGCGCCTCCAGGTCAATTGGATAAGGCCATTGCGCTGCGTTTTGTTTCCGGTAATAAGACCTGGAAATACCAGACCGACAATATTGAGACGTTGGTGGATCGCAAGCTGGGGAAAAAACTCAAGCCAGATGGTGAGGGTTGGATTGTGCCGCCGGCAGCGGCGGCCTATGACTTCGCGCTAATCCGCTTAAAGGATAAAAAGCCCTTGCCGATTAAACCCCTGCAGCTGTGGCAAGGTGACAGTAAGGCACTGACTCTGGCAATGAAGCAGGCCAAACGGCTGATTACCCAGGCAGGATATCCGGGAGATCATCTGGATGACCTCTACAGTCACCAGAACTGCAAAGTGACAGGCTGGGCGCAACAGGGCGTGCTTTCGCATCAGTGCGATACCCTGCCCGGCGATAGCGGTTCACCGTTACTGCTGAAAACCGCCAACGGCTGGCGGCTTATTGCCATTCAAAGCTCCGCACCGGCGGCTAAAGATCGTTACCGCGCCGATAACCGCGCTTTGGCCGTCACCGGTATCCGCGATGCGCTGGACGCACTGGCTACGGGGAAATAAATCGTTATGTTCCGGCGTGGGATCCCGCGCCGGAATCAAGGGCAATTTGTTGCCCCAATGGCTTAGCCCGAAAGCTGCTCGATAGTCTGCAGAATACGCTTGTCCGAGATCGGATAAGGCGTGCCCAGTTGCTGAGCGAACAGGCTGACGCGCAGCTCTTCGATCATCCAGCGCACTTCTTTCACCTCGTCATCCTGGAGGCGTTTCGGCGGCAGCTTGTTCAGCCACTGCTGCCAGGCCTGTTGCACCTGTTCCACCCGTAGCATTTGCGCGCGGTCGCGGTGCGGATCGGTCGCCAGCTTCTCCAAGCGGCGTTCAATCGCCTGCAGATAACGTAGCGTATCCGGCAGACGCTTCCAGCCGTTATTGGTCACGAACCCACGATAAACCAGCGCACCGAGCTGGGTTTTGATATCCGACAGCGCCAGCGCCAACGAGATATCAACCCGGCCTTTCAGGCGCTTGTTGATGTTGAACACCGCCGTCAGGACCTGTTCAACCTGTTTGGCGACACCCACCACCGTTTCGTTCAGTTCACCACGCACCAGTTCCTGCAGACGGGCGAAGTTTTCCTCCTGCCACACCGGTCCACCGTGTTCAGCAATCAGTTTGTCGATGCCGCACGAGATGCAATCATCGATCAGATCCAGCACCCTGCCATAGGGGTTAAAATACAGCCCCAGCTTGGCTTTGTTAGGCAGTTTTTCATGCAGATATTTGACCGGCGAAGGAATATTCAGCAACAGCAGGCGACGCGTACCCTGCCACATCGCCTGCTGCTGCTCTTGCTCGCTGTCGAACAGGCGGATTGCCACGCTGTCTTTTTCGTCCACCAGCGCCGGGTAGGCCTTCATCGAGTAGCCACCGCGTTTCTGTTCATAAAACTCCGGCAGTTTGCCGAAGCTCCAGATATGCAGATTGCTTTGCTCCAGCCCATCGTCCGCCACCGCCGACAGCGTTTCCTGAACCTTGTCCTTCAACTGCAGTTTCAGCGCCGTCAGATCTTTGCCTTCGCGCAGGGTTTTGTGCTTTTCATCCACCACCCGGAAAGTCATCTTAAGGTGATCGGGCACCTGATCCCATTGCCAGTCCTCACGTGACACCGTCACGCCAGTCATGCGCCGTAACTCTCGCTCCAGCGAATCCACCAGCGGCAATTCCAGCGCGGTCACCCGCCCCAGGAAAGCCTCGGCGTAGTTGGGTGCCGGCACAAAGTTGCGGCGTACCGGCTTCGGCAACGACTTGATCAGAGCAATGATCAGTTCACGGCGAATTCCCGGGATCTGCCATTCAAAGCCCTGCTGCTCTACCTGATTCAGAATAGGCAGCGGAATATGTACCGTAACGCCATCCGCGTCAGTGCCCGGTTCAAATTGATAACTCAGGCGCAGCTTGAGGTTGCCCTGATACCAGGTGTTTGGGTAATCGAGCGCACTGACCTGATTGGCACCGTCTTTGATCAGCATTTCTTTTTCAAAACTGAGCAGGTCTGAGTTTTGCTTACCGGCGTTTTTCCACCAGTTATCGAAATGGCGTCCGGACACCACATCGTTCGGAATGCGCTGATCGTAAAAGGCGAACAGGGTTTCGTCGTCCACCAAAATGTCACGGCGACGTGATTTGTGTTCCAGCTCTTCCACTTCGGCACGCAGCTTCAGGTTAGCGCCAAAGAACGCATGCCGCGTCTGCCAGTCACCTTCCACCAGCGCATGGCGAATAAACAGCTCACGGCACAGCAGCGGATCGATGTTGCTGTAATTGACCGCTCGTGCAGCCACAATCGGCAACCCGAACAGCGTCACTTTTTCGCTGGCCATTACCGCCCCCTGGGATTTAGACCAGTGCGGTTCACTGTAGCTGTGTTTCACCAGGTGCTGAGCCAACGGTTCTATCCACTCCGGCTCGATGCGCGCGGCAATGCGTCCCCACAGGCGGCTGGTTTCCACCAGTTCGGCCACCATGGTCCACTTCGGTGGCTTCTTGAACAGGCCGGAACCCGGGAAGATCGAGAAACGCGCATTGCGGGCACCGGTGAACTCCTGCTTGTCAGCATCTTTCTGGCCGATGTGCGACAGCAATCCGGTCAGCAGCGCAGTATGCACGCTGCGGTAATCGGAAGGCTCGCTGTTAACCGGCAGCCCCAGCTCTTTCACCACCTGACGTAGTTGGGTGTAGATATCCTGCCATTCGCGCACCCGTAGGTAGTTGAGGAAGTCATTGCGGCACAGCCGGCGGAACTGGCTGGAGGAGTGCTCTTTTTGCTGCTCTTTCAGCCAGTCCCACAGGTTTACGTAGGCCAGGAAATCCGAGTCTTTGTCGGCAAAACGACGGTGTTTTTCGTCCGACGCCTGCTGTTTGTCCATTGGCCGCTCACGCGGATCCTGGATCGACAGCGCTGCGGTGATGATCATCACCTCACGTACGCTACCGCTCTTCTGTGCTTCCAGCACCATACGTGCCAGCCGTGGGTCGATCGGCAACTGTGCCAGTTGACGGCCCTGCGCGGTAAGCTGGTAATGACCATTCTCTGCGGTTTTAATCGCGCCCAGTTCTTCCAGCAGGCGCACACCGTCCAAAATATTGCGCTTGTCCGGCGCTTCCACAAACGGGAAAGCGGCGATATCCCCCAGCCCAAGCGAGGTCATCTGCAGGATCACCGATGCCAGGTTGGTCCGCAGGATCTCTGGGTCGGTAAACTCCGGTCGCGACAGAAAATCCTGTTCCGCATACAAGCGAATACAAATACCGTCCGACACGCGGCCACAGCGGCCTTTACGCTGATTGGCAGAGGCCTGCGACACCGGCTCGATCGGCAGTCGCTGTACCTTGGTACGGAAGCTGTAACGGCTGATACGCGCGGTACCTGGGTCAATCACATACTTGATGCCCGGAACGGTCAGTGAGGTTTCCGCCACGTTGGTTGCCAGCACGATGCGCCGACCGTGGTGCGACTGGAACACCCGGTTCTGTTCGCTGTTCGACAGCCGCGCATACAGCGGCAAGACTTCGGTATGCGGCAGATTCAGGCGGTTCAAAGCGTCGGCGGTGTCGCGGATTTCGCGCTCACCGCTCATAAAGATCAGGATATCCCCCGGCCCTTCGCGGCCAAGTTCGTCCACCGCATCGAAAATCGCCTGCAGTTGATCGCGGTCGGTATCGTCGGCGTCATCCACCACCGGACGGTAACGAACCTCCACTGGATAAGTCCGGCCGGAAACTTCAATAATCGGCGCGTTGTTGAAATGGCGCGAAAACCGCTGCGGATCGATAGTTGCCGAGGTGATGATAACTTTCAGATCCGGGCGTTTCGGCAGCAGTTCACGCAAGTAACCGAGAATAAAATCGATGTTCAGGCTGCGTTCATGCGCCTCATCGATAATCAGCGTGTCGTACTGCATCAACAGCCGGTCCTGCTGAATTTCCGCCAGCAGGATACCGTCGGTCATCAGCTTGACCAGGGTGTTTTCCCCGACCTGATCGTGAAAACGCACCTTGTAACCGACGCTGCCGCCCAACGGGGTTTCCAGCTCGTCGGCAATGCGGTTGGCCACGGTACGCGCCGCCAGACGTCGTGGCTGGGTATGGCCGATCAGCCCTTTCACCCCACGCCCCAACTCCAGGCAGATCTTCGGCAACTGCGTGGTTTTCCCCGAACCGGTTTCACCGGCGACAATCACCACCTGGTGGTCACGGATCGCCTGCAGAATATCCTGCTTCTTCTGGCTGACCGGCAGGTTGGCCGGGTAGGTTATTTTTGGGCAGCTCGCGGCACGGGACTGTGCCTTGTGCAACGCCAGCGCGATGTCACTTTCGATTTCAACGGCGGCCGCCAACAGAGCATCGGGATTTTTGATTTTTCGTGCGCCCTGCAGCCGACGTTGCAGGCGTTGTTGATCACGGAGCATCAGCTCGCCCAGTTGGACAGACAATGCCGCGAGCGGAGATTTCACGTTCGGTATTCCTTGTTTCATCGCTGCTGTATCAAGCTTTAGCAACGTTTTGATAATGGGTTAGCCAGTTTTTAGCTTTGGACGCGCAGAATATCACAAGCCGCTTTTTCCCCATAATCCGGCCGCTTATGGCCCAACAGGTCATTCAATAAAATCGAACAAAGGCCTCGAAATATTGCGCTATCACTGCTGGAAAAATGTGAATAGAGTGTACTGCATGCAAGGGACGCACCGTCCTGATGTCACTGTCATAACGTAAGGAATTACCGATGAGCAAAGTATTGGTTCTCAAATCAAGCATCCTGGCGGGCTACTCTCAGTCTAATCAACTGGCCGATTTCTTCGTTGAACAGTGGGCAAGCGCTCATGGCAACGACACCATCACCGTACGTGACCTGGCTGCACAGCCAATCCCGGTACTGGACGGCGAACTGGTGGGTGCATTGCGTCCTTCCGATACCCCGCTGACCCCACGTCAGACCGAAGCGCTGGCCTTGTCCGATGAACTGATCGCTGAGCTGCAGGCCAATGACACCATCGTTATCGCAGCGCCGATGTATAACTTCAACATCCCTACCCAGTTGAAAAACTATTTCGACCTGATTGCCCGTGCCGGCGTAACCTTCCGTTACACCGAAAACGGCCCGGAAGGCCTGGTGAAAGGCAAACGCGCCATCATCCTGACCAGCCGCGGCGGCATTCATAAAGACACCCCAACTGACCTGATTGAACCTTACCTGCGTCTGTTCCTGGGCTTTATCGGCATCACCGACGTTGAGTTCGTGTTCGCTGAAGGCATCGCTTACGGCCCGGATGTCGCGACCAAAGCGCAGGCCGATGCCAAGGCCGTGCTGACTCAGGTGGTTGCTGCCTGATATCCCTCGCAGGGGTGTTGTGCCCCTGCGAAGCCACAACAGAAAGACCCAAGTCCTGTCACACCTGTTCTACCCTCATAAAAATCCAATGCTGTATTTTATTGCGCGCCTGATGGCGCGCTTTTTTATTTCTTCAACCACTGACCGTTGATGCCGCGTACGTATTCTCCGGCAGGAGCTCGCGTTACCAGCTTCTGCCCGGCCATGCGCGCCACATCGTCGATGGTGATATGATTGCCGTCCGCCACTTGCTGGTATTTTTCAGTGCGCCCGGCATTAATGTTTTTCACCAGCGTCAGCGTTTCGGCGTCCTGCTTCACCGGCGCGATATAACCGCTGAGCGTTTCCCCTACGCGGCCCTGCTGTTTGGCTTCATCCAACGTCAGCGCCATCGCCATGCTGCTGAACAACCACCCGGCGCCCAATAAGCCTAAATAACGTTTTTTCATGTTGGCTCCTAGAAAAGGCCGCTTTGGGTTTTCAGCAGATTATCGACGTCCTTATCCACCTTGATGTGAATTTCATGTTCGATCTTCACGTTCATGTTGATGGTGATCGGATCTTTAGGCGTCGCGACCTCAATACGCGGCACGCAGCCACTCAGCATAGAGGTGCCCAGCACGGCGAGCAGCAATGGCCCGCTAATGATTTTCATGGTTGTTCCCCAGGTTTTGAGAGGGCCTGTTCCAGCCACTCCTGTAAATTGTCGCCAAAGCGCAGACTGCGCCACAGCTGAAACACGTTTTCCTGATGGCTATAGTTCAGGATAACCTCTCGTTTGGCACTTTTTTGCGGGTTGACCCCGTCGATACGCGCCTTCAGCGTCAGTTCACCGAGATTGTCCAGATCGACCCTGGCCTTGGAGCGGTTAATCTCCATATAGCGCAGCCAGTCGATTGCCGCGCCGGTCGCCAGATTATTACTGCCGATAGCATCGGCCATGTCCTTGTCCAACCGCAGCGTCAGCATGCCGGCGTTGGCGATCCACCCGTTGTGCACCAGCCATTTGGGGTGATTCAGGTACAACGGCAGCTCGCCGTCCACCCGCCCGGACATGGCAAACTGTTTGGGCTTCAGCGCGGTAAACAAGGCGCTGAGATCGACCTTATCCAGTTTCAGTACCGCAGCATCGTGCTGCGGCATGCGCAGTGCTGACAGGCTGATACGGCCGTTCAGCGCGTCCACCCCGACGTTGCTCAGCGTCAGCGGTGCCTGCTCGCTGTAAGGATAGGTACCTTGAAGATCGGCGCTAATATTCTGCATTTCGAACAGGTTGCTGAACGACTTGATACGTAACGTCACCGGTTGCTTGGCACCAAGTTGCCACAGATGATTTTTCAGTCGGTAGGACATCACAAAGTCCAGGCCGCTCATCTCACCGTCTTTCAGCCACATGCCGCCATTTTTCACCACCCAGTGCCCACCAGCCTCAAAGCCCTGAACCCGGGCGGCGGAGAACGCGGACTGGGCATAAAACTCGCCGTCACGCAGTTTGATATTCAGATCCGGCGAGATCAGCGGTTGGAACACTTTCAGCGATTGTTTCGGCCACCAGCCCTCGCCGCGTAAACGTTCGCCGTCCCAGCGCCCCCGCAGAGTTATCGGCCCTATCTGTTCCGCCTGCAGCTTGCCTTGTAACTGGAAGCTGTCCGGCGTCTTGCCCTTGAGCTGCAGAGCCAGCACCGGGGCTGGCAGGTAACCGCCGTTGGTGAAGCTGACCTTGCCCGAGACCAGTTGCAGTTCACCATTCAACGCCAGTGCCTGCGGGTCACGCTGCCAACGCAGCGGTTGGCTGAGGCTAAGCCGCGGCGCATCCACCGTCACCATGCTGTATTTCAACTGATCGAAACCGGTAGAAAGGCGATCCAGTACCAGGGTGGTATCCTGCCAACTGCCGCTGCCGGCGACATCCCAGGCGGCCTGCAGCGGCGGCAATTGACCGTTACCCCAGTAGCGCCATTGCCAGTTGCCATGGTCCGGCCAAAAGTCCTGTGCCTTACCGTCCAGATGCAGCTTAAAGCGGCCCCAGTAGCTGTCACTGGCGTTAATGATCGCCTGCAGCCGGCCGGTGATACCGGCGGCAGTGACTTTCACACCGGCTAGCGGCAACCGCGCCTCTTCAAGTTTCATTTCCGGCGTGGCGTTGCCCCACAACCGCAGCAGTGAACCTGACTGCAATACCAGCGTCGGGTTAAGAATGGTGCCGCTGAGGATGCCGGGAATGGAGGCGGTCATTGAAAAATCGGCCAGATTCGCCTGACCGGTCAGTTGGAAGCGTAAATCGCTGTCAATCAACCCGACCTTACCCGGCCCCAACGTCAATACCGCATTGCCTTTGCCGTTATGGCCGTCGGTAATGACGTTTAAACGGGCGCTGATCTGGGTTTCATCAAAGCCTTTGCTCCAGTTATGCAGCGCAATGCTCAGGCCACCGTTAAGCGGTTGCTGGCTGTACGGCCAACGCCACTCCCCCTGTTTAATACTGACCTGCTGTGGGTTGATTTCCCACGGCAAGCTCGCCAGCGGTTTATCTGCCCCCTTTTCCGTCAGCGTCAGCACCCCCTGCTGCTGCTGCCAGCGCATGTCCAGCAGCAACGGTTTTTCCAGGTAAGCGGTCTGTATTTCGCCCTGCAGTGCTCCTTGCGTCGGCATACTGTCCAAATCCAGCGGAATGGCTATCTTGCCGGTCAGATGCAGCGGCTGTGGGCTGTTTGGCGCCTTGAGCGTCAGGCTGTTCAGAGTCAGTTGCTGATGGGGATCCAACAGCGCGTCGACGCTGATGTTAGGGCCCTGATACTGCAGACGCTGGCCTTCTGCAGTGGCATGTACCTGCAGTTTGCCGGCGTAATACTGCCATGGCAGCACCGAGAGATCCTTGATGGTGATATCCAGCAGTGGCAATTGCTTTTGCAATTGGTCTAGCGCCAGAGGCGCACTATTGGCGTCACCGGCAGGCAATTTTGATAAACAGGCACTATCGACGTTCAGCTTGTCGCTGACGAGTTGCCAGCGGCCCTGCTGATAAGCCAATCGGGTTGGGCCGACGGCGGCAAGTAAACAATCCTGGGCTAAAAAGCGGGCGCCATCCAACTGCAAGGCTCCCTGCCGCCACTGTAATTTGCCCTGCAAAACCAACTGACTGCCCTGCGGCAACCAGTGTGAGAGCACACGCGGCAGCCAGCGCGGCAGAGTTTGCCACAGCGCCAGCAGCAGGATCAGCATACTTACCACAATCCCTATGAATACTTTCAATCGCTTAGTCATTAAATGATTGTTTCATTCCTGAGTTAGCCGCCCTTTGCCCGGGCCAAAGACCCTTTAGGCTAAGTCTATGCCTGAATTGGCAATAATGATGGCATGAATTTGACATAGGGTGAAGCCGAGACCGAAGAAGATGCCCCGGACAGGGGCTTTTATAGCCATTGATGCGGGTGCTGTAAGTTTTAGTTACATATTCATCACATGAATATGGCCTGTTTCAGACTTTTGTTATTGTCGTTAGATTTGATCATTAATAGTCTTGCAAGCATTCTAACAAAAGTCAGCAACCAGCTAACTGTACTAGAGAAGCCATTCCCCACACCCCCGTGGGGATTTTTTTTGGCTCAGGCCAACGAAGTTATTTCACCCCGTATTCGCCACGAATATCCGTCATGCTCCAGCGTCGCCAACTACCCTTAATTAATACCGCCGCTATTGATAACGCTTACCCGTTTTTAGCGTTACCGGAATGGGCTAACCAATTGTAGAATTTACTAAAATCTGTTAATTTGATCACAAAATCAAGCTGGAGAAACCACGATGAAACTGGCGATATACAGCACTAAACAATATGACCGTAAATATCTCGAACTGGTGAATCAGCAGTTTGGCTACGAGCTGGAGTTCTTCGACTTCCTGCTCAGTAAAAAAACCGCCAAAAACGCCGCCGGTTGCAAAGCGATCTGCATCTTCGTCAATGACGACGGCAGCCGTGAAGTCCTTGAAGAGCTGGCGGCATTGGGCGTCGAAATACTGGCCCTGCGCTGCGCCGGCTTCAATAATGTGGATTTGGACGCCGCTAAAGAATTGGGCATCAAGGTCGTCCGCGTGCCGGCCTACTCGCCGGAAGCGGTTGCTGAACACGCCGTGGGTATGATGATGTGCCTTAACCGCCGTATTCACCGCGCCTATCAACGCACCCGCGATGCCAATTTTTCGCTCGAGGGGCTGATCGGCTTCAACATGCATAACCGCACCGCCGGGGTGATTGGCACCGGTAAAATTGGTATCGCCACCATGCGGATCCTGAAAGGGTTCGGCATGAAGCTATTGGCTTATGATCCGTACCCAAGCGAGCAAGCACTGGAGCTGGGCGCCGAATATGTCGATCTGAAAACGCTGTATGCGCAGTCTGACGTGATCACCCTGCACTGCCCGCTGACGCCGGAGAACCACCACCTGCTGGACAGCGACGCTTTTGCGGTGATGAAAAACGGTGTGATGATCATCAACACCAGCCGCGGCGCTCTGATTGACTCCTCGGCGGCCATTGACGCCCTGAAGCAGCAGAAAATCGGCGCTCTGGGGATGGACGTGTATGAGAATGAGCGCGATCTGTTCTTCGAAGACAAATCCAATGACGTGATCCAGGACGATATCTTCCGTCGCCTGTCAGCCTGCCATAACGTGTTGTTTACCGGTCATCAGGCTTTCCTGACCGAAGAGGCGCTGACCAGCATCTCGGAAACCACGTTGAAAAACATTAATCAATTGGATCGCGGTGAGAACTGCCCTAATCAGCTCAATGCCTGATGATTTTAACAAGGAAGAAAATATGAAGAAGTCCATCTCAGTGGCGTTAACGGCGCTGCTGTTAGCGGGGTGCGGAATGAGCCAGAACGGTAAAACGGTGACAGAAAGTGACCTGTTGCATCATAATTTTGCGCTGAAAAGCGTCGACGGCGTGGCGGTGAAGTCGCGTCCCGGTAACGGACCCAACCTTGAGTTCGGTGAGAAAATGCATATTTCCGGTGCCATGTGTAACCGCTTCTTCGGTAGCGGCCAATTGCAGGATGGCGTGTTGACGGTGCCGGGGCTGGCTTCTACCCGCATGGCCTGTTCTGATCCGCAACTCAACCAGTGGGACTGGGTGATTGGCGACGTACTGGCTAAAGGGGCAACAGTCGCCCTCAGCGCTCAACAGTTAACGCTGAGCGGCAGCGGCCACGTCCTGGTCTATACCCAGCGAGACTGGGTGCAGTGATCCCTGTTCACCAGGCCTGACGGCCTGGTGTTCCTTTCTGCTTACCCGGCGGTTGAGCAGGCTCCCTGACCCAGTGTCCATTCTTCACACTGCTTGCCGTTCGGCATCTGGCACATTCTTACAGCCTCACCGTTTAAATTGTGGGCCACGGTTGTGGTGCCGCCCACGCTGGCGCAGTTCGCGCTGGTCTGTAAGGTATTGATTCTGGCGCTGTTGCCCTGCTGCACTGGCTCTTCATTCTTGCTGCTGCATGCGGCCAAAAGCAGTACGGCGCTGGCCAGCAACCATTTTGATGTCGTCATTATTCCACTCCTGAACCCGGAACTACGCTGTGTAAAATCGCCATTGCTGATAACTCGCATCACTTTATGCGGACGCGTTTTGTTATCTTTGATGCAAACCTGTTTAATCTAGCCTGATATATAAATAATGAAAATATATTCCTGCAATTATTTGGCGTTTATTTGAGCACTGTGATCTTTATTAGGGTTCCCTGAGGGGTCACCCGCGTGCCTGGACAGCCACAGAGCGGTCTGAGCGAAGGGAGCTGTGCCGGTTTGACGGAGAGATTGGGGGGCAGTAAGACGGACTGGGAATGGTCAAACAACAGTAACAAAACAGCGCCTGTTTTGTTACTGGGTTGATATAAGTAATTCATTATTTTCAGTTATTATTACTGAGACCTTCAGCCAGCGTCACTGAATGTCACGCTGGCTATCTTTAGCTTAAAATAACAATTAGTGCGCTGCCGTTTTCGACAGTAAATTAATCACCAGTACACCGGCAATAATTAACCCCATGCCAAACACCGCCGGCAGATCCAGCTTTTGCTGATAAACAAATACCGCCGCTATCGATACCAGAACAATCCCCATTCCCGACCAGATTGCATAGACAATGCCCAATGGCATGGTTTTCACCACCATCGACAGTCCCCAAAAAGCAACCGCGTAACCGACCACCACCACCAGTGACGGCCACAGACGGGTAAAGCCTTCAGAGGCTTTCAGCATGGTGGTGGCGATGACTTCCGCCACAATCGCCATGGTCAAATACATAAATCCGCTCATCGTTTTTTCTTCTCTAAGTTCACCTGTTCAACAGTATGACGTGCCGGAAATAAATTGTCGTTAAACAACCGCAACAATTCTTCGTCATCGCGCAGTTTTAATTCAGGAAATATCAGCTTACAGCAATTTTTGTCGATTTTTGCTCCGCCACACAAACGCGATAAAGGGCCAATATATCCCTCTGCTAGACTTTGTTAATTACTGCGAGAGGTGACTTTTGCAGCTTTTTGAGCAATGAAAGGTAAAGTCGAATGATTACTACAGATGGTAATAATGCAGTCGCTTCCGTCGCCTATCGCGCCAGCGAAGTGATTGCCATCTACCCGATCACTCCCAGTTCGACCATGGCAGAACAGGCAGATGCCTGGTCCGGCGACGGACGTCAAAACATCTGGGGAGACGTACCGCGAGTGGTAGAAATGCAGTCGGAAGGCGGAGCGATTGCCACAGTGCACGGTGCGTTGCAGACCGGCGCGTTGTCGACCTCGTTTACCTCATCGCAGGGCCTGCTGCTGATGATCCCGACGCTGTACAAACTGGCCGGTGAACTGACGCCGTTTGTCCTGCACGTTGCCGCACGCACCATCGCCACCCATGCGCTGTCGATTTTCGGCGATCATTCCGATGTGATGGCGGTACGCCAGACCGGTTGTGCCATGCTGTGCGCCAGTAACGTGCAGGAAGCGCAGGACTTTGCATTGATTTCTCAAACGGCGAGCCTCAACAGTCGCCTGCCGTTCATTCACTTTTTTGATGGTTTCCGCACCTCGCATGAAATCAACAAAATCGTACCGCTGAGCGACGATACCCTGCGCCAGATGCTGCCGCAGGAGGCGATTGATGCGCACCGCAGCCGCGCGCTGTCGCCAGACCATCCGGTGGTGCGCGGCACCTCCGCCAACCCGGACACCTATTTCCAGTCACGTGAAGCGACCAATCCCTGGTACGACGCGGCCAGCCGGCACGTGATTGATGCGATGGACAAATTTGCCCAGATCACCGGCCGGGCCTATCAGCCTTTCGAATATTACGGTCATCCGCAGGCCGAGCGCGTGGTGATCCTGATGGGTTCCGCTATCGGTACCTGCGAAGAAGCGATCGATGCCCTGCTAACCCGCGGTGAGAAAGTCGGCGTACTGAAAGTGCGACTGTTCCGGCCATTCTCCGCACAATACCTGCTCAGCATGCTGCCGGAGAGCGCCAAGAAAATCGCCGTGCTGGACCGCACCAAAGAGCCGGGAGCGCTGGCCGAACCCTTGTATCTGGACGTGATGACCGCACTGGCCGAAGCCTTCAGCCGTGGCGAGCGCACCAGCATGCCGATGGTGATCGGTGGTCGCTATGGGCTGTCCTCGAAAGAGTTCGGGCCAGACTGTGCGCTGGCAGTGTTTAACGAACTGACGCTGGACAAACCGCGCCCGCGCTTTACCGTCGGTATTTTTGACGATGTGACCGGCCTTTCTCTGCCGCTCAGCGAAGAAACCCTGCCGCAGCGCGCCTCGCTGGAAGCGTTGTTCTACGGCCTGGGCAGCGACGGTTCGGTTTCCGCCACCAAGAACAACATCAAAATCATCGGCAACAGTACGCCGCTGTACGCTCAGGGCTATTTTGTCTACGACTCGAAAAAGGCCGGTGGCCTGACGGTGTCGCATCTGCGCGTCAGCGAGCAGCCGATTAACTCGGCCTATCTGGTCAGCCGTGCCGATTTTGTCGGCTGCCATCAGTTGCAGTTTATCGATACCTACCAGATGGCAGAACGCCTGAAACCCGGCGGTATTTTCCTGCTCAACACGCCGTACGGTGCCGAAGAGGCGTGGTCGCGACTGCCACAAGAAGTGCAGGCCGTGCTGCTACAACGTCAGGCGCGTTTTTATATCATCAACGCCGCAAAACTGGCGCGTGAATGTCGGCTCGGTGCGCGCATCAATACCGTGATGCAGATGGCGTTTTTCCACCTGACCCAAATTCTGCCGGGCGATGTAGCGTTGCAACAGTTGCAGGACGCCATTGCCCGCAGTTACAGCAGCAAAGGCCAGGATATCGTCGAGCGCAACTGGCAGGCGCTGGCCGCCACGCTAGAGGCGCTGATTGAGATCCCACTGCAGCCGGTTAACGACAGCAGCCCAATGCGGCCGCCGGTGGTTTCCGATGCCGCACCCGACTTTGTCAAAACCGTCACTGCCGCGATGCTGGCCGGACTGGGTGATGCACTGCCGGTATCGGCCTTCCCGCCGGACGGCACCTGGCCGGTGGGCACCACCCAGTGGGAGAAACGCAATATCGCCGAAGCAATCCCAATCTGGCAGCCGGACCTGTGCACCCAGTGCAACCACTGCGTTGCCGCCTGCCCGCACTCCGCCATTCGCGCCAAAGTGGTGCAGCCGGAGGCCATGGAGCACGCCCCTGCCTCGCTGCAGTCGCTGGATGTGAAGGCGCGAGATATGCGCGGCCAGAAATACGTCCTGCAGGTAGCGCCGGAAGACTGTACCGGCTGCAACCTGTGCGTTGAGGTATGCCCGGCGAAAGACCGCCAGAACCCGGACATCAAGGCGATCAACATGGCACCACGGCTGGAGCATCTGGCAGTGGAAAAGGAACACTACGACTTCTTCCTGCAACTGCCGGAGATTGATCCGGCACAGATCGAGCGGATCGACATTCGTACCTCGCAGTTGATCTCACCGTTATTCGAATACTCCGGTGCCTGCTCCGGCTGCGGCGAAACGCCGTACATCAAGCTGCTGACCCAGCTTTATGGCGACCGGTTGCTGATTGCCAACGCCACTGGCTGCTCATCCATTTACGGCGGTAACCTGCCCACCACGCCTTACACCACCAATGCCGAAGGGCGTGGACCGGCCTGGGCCAACTCGCTGTTTGAGGACAACGCCGAATTCGGCCTGGGCTTCCGCCTGACGGTCGACCAGCACCGCAGCCGCGTATTACGCCTGCTGAATACCCTGGCACCGCAGTTGCCGGCACAGCTGGTTAATGCTCTGCAGATGGAGGAGATCGCGCCGGAACCTCGCCGCAAACAGATCGCGGAACTGCGCAGCCTGCTGGCGCAGATCGAAGGTAACGACGCTCGCCAACTGGCGACCGACGCCGATTATCTGGTGGATAAATCCATCTGGCTGATTGGGGGTGACGGCTGGGCTTACGACATCGGGTTTGGTGGGTTGGATCACGTCCTCAGCCTGACCGAGAACGTCAACGTGCTGGTACTGGATACCCAATGCTACTCCAACACCGGTGGCCAACAGTCGAAAGCCACTCCGCTGGGTGCAGTCACCAAGTTCGGTGAGCACGGCAAGCGCAAGGCGCGTAAGGATCTGGGCGTCAGCATGATGATGTACGGCCATGTGTATGTGGCGCAGATCTCGCTGGGCGCGCAGCTCAATCAGACGGTGAAAGCGATCCAGGAAGCCGAGGCCTATCCGGGCCCGTCGCTGATTATCGCCTACAGCCCCTGTGAAGAACACGGTTACGATCTGGCGCTCAGCCACGACCAGATGAAGCAGTTGACCGCTACTGGTTTCTGGCCGTTGTACCGCTTCGATCCGCGCCGCGCTGATGAAGGCAAACCGGCATTGGCGTTGGACTCCCGACCGCCAAACAGCAACCTGACCGAAACGCTGCTGAAAGAACAGCGCTTCCGTCGCCTGAACTCACAGCAGCCGGAAGTTGCCAGCGCGCTGTATCAGGCCGCAGAGAAAGAGCTGAAGGAGAAGTACGACTTCCTCAGCCTGCTGGCCGGTAAAGGGGAAAAAACCTCCGCCGAGTAACTCATCGGGGCGCGACCGGTTCGCGCCCCGCTTCCAGCCAGCTTTGCCGCTGCGCCTCTTTTACCGCCCCTCGTACATAGCTCGCCTTCCCCTGCCATTGCGCCGCATCAAATTGCGCCTTTTCAATCACCGCCTGATAATGCGTGGTTTTCAGCATGCTGTCGGTTTGGATCAGTAACGGGACAATGCGAACCCCAACCCGATCCAGACTCGGATAAGGCCATGGATGCGCCGCATCAACATAGGGCGCCATAAAATCCAGCGCTGCCAACAATGAACTGCCTTGTTCCGTTTGGTAGTGCCAGAGATCAATCCCCTGACGCTGCGCCAAACCGGCCATCAGTACCAGCGCCTGCAAGTTAAAGTAGCTGTAGTGGAACGACCGGGTGCGCAGCAACTCCTGCGGCTGCGAGCCATTGGCAGCAAGCTGCAAGTCCAGCTTTTGCTGCATCAGTATCGCCATGTCGCGCACGACCTCATCGCGCCCTAGCCAGACGGCAATGCCTGCTACCTGTAGTGCATACCAACTGCCATGATTATTCTTCGCGGCAGCCTCCTGCTTGCCGGCTGGACCATGCAACAACTCATCGAGATAACGGCCAAACCATTGCCGCATCTGGCTTTCATCATGCGCCGTCCAGCCCGGTGTTTGCTGCAGCAATAACAGGCTGTCGACAACACGAGTGGCAAAATAGCGCCCATCCAGAATACCGTTACCACGGCCACTGTCGCGCCCCGGAATACCCTGGGCGTAGTTGAGATTTGGGTTCATCCGCGTTTGCGGGTTAATAAACCAGGTACGAACCAGCGCAATGGCCCGATCGCTGTAGCGCCGCTGACCGGAGAAATAACCCGCCAACGCCAGAGTCTGTACTCGCTGGGTGAATTCGGCCAAACGCACGCCGTCACTTTGCTCATTCTTACTGGCCGGATTCACTTTCCCGTCATGGCGAACCCAGGGCAGCCCATTTGGTTGACGGCTATCCGGCCACCAATAGGCCCCCAGACTCAGATAGTCGTGCTTGTCGCCGCTGGGTGGCGTCAGGCCCTTATCGGTGACGCTGAGTAAGGGTTTTGGCAGCAGGCTATCGGCATCGCGCATCAGGCTTTGATAGTTAGCATCCCCCTGGAGATGCGCTTTTACCTGTAACAACTGCGGCTGCTGCAAGAAAATACAGCACTCCGCAGCATTGGCAGCCAACGGCATCAGACAAAGCAAAAAGGCGGCTCGCAAGCAGGTGCATATCATCAAACAGGTTCCCCATTATGATCAGCGGTGACTGCGGTCATCCTGACCATTTTTACCTTTCCAGACAGAAAAAAACGTTTCCGGGCGTAAACACTCTTGACCTGTCCCCTAAGTTTTAACGCAACGCGATCTTAGCAGCGCCCGCTTTGGCACAGAGCCGACTGTTCGAGGTTTTTGGACAGAATCTCGCTTCGAGCCGACATTTGATGCTCGTTCTAGCTATCCATTTTTAACTTATTTATCAGCAAATTGCTGGAGAAAGCGATCCCAGTCAGAGGAGCCAAATTAGAGAAGCCCGCTCAGGGAACCCTGAGCGGGCTTTTTGCTTTTCCAGATGGCGCACTCGCCAGACCGGGTTTAAAAAGTTGTCTATCTCTGATAAAGAAATTCGCTTATTTTCGTAAGCTAACCCGATATAAACACCTGCGCCATAGTCGCCTGGCCCGCCCGGTTTGCTTTCCTCTCACTCAGCCTGTGACTGACCGCATAATAGGTAATAGCGTGCTCATTAGCTGGTTTTAAGCGATATAGTGGATATGTTTTTTCCCGTGGAAGGGAGAAATTTCAATTTTTGTCTCTACCCTGAACACATCCCAAAGCAATGACTCGGTGAGGATCTGCTGCGGGCTACCAGAAGCGACGACCTGCCCTTCTTGCATCACAATTAACGCGTCACAGAACATGGAGGCGTGGTTGATGTCATGAATAGCCACAATGCTGCTCACTGGCAGTTCGCTGACGAGTTTCATCAGTTGTATCTGATGATGGATATCCAAATGGTTGGTCGGCTCATCAAGCAGGATCTCCGTCGGCGATTGTGCGATAGCTCGTGCAATGTGAACACGCTGGCGTTCGCCACCAGATAAACTCTGCCACCCCTGTCCACTTTTGCCAAGCATATCTACGCGCTGGAGTGCGGCAGTGACTGCATCGTCATCTTGCGTACTCCAGTTGGAAAACGGAGAGTGATGGGGAATGCGCCCCAGTTTGACCACGTCGACAACGCGCATATTTGCCTCCGTCATACCGTGCTGCTCTACAAATGCCACCCGGCGTGCCAACTGTTTTTTTGCAATCCGGGCAATGTTTTGCCCATCCAGCGTGACAGTCCCCGAAAGGGGGCGCCGTAATCCTGCAAGAACCCGCAGTAGTGATGACTTACCGCAGCCGTTAGGGCCAATGAGTCCGACTGTTTCTCCAGTCGAAACGCTCAGTGAGACGTTGTTTACGATGGTTTTATTACCTACCTTCCAGATGATATTTTCAGCAGCAATACTCATCACTTATTCCTTGAACGATAGATAATAACGGCAAAGAAGGGTACGCCAACGAACGCGGTAACTACGCCAACCGGAAGACTTTGCGGAGCGATCAATAAGCGCGAAGCCACATCGGCGAGCACCATCAAAATGGCCCCAGCCAACGCACTGGCGATAAGTAACCTGCGGTGCAACGGCCCAAAGAAGAAGCGCATGACATGCGGAACAACCAAACCCACAAAGCCGATAGAGCCAGCCATGCTGACGATAGTGGCAGTGATCAACGCAGTGGTAGTGAACAGGATCAGGCGAACCCAGGGGACAGCGATGCCCAGAGAGGCAGCCGCATCATCGCCAAAAGTAAAGGCATCCAGTGCGCGAGAATAGTAAAGGCACACTGCAAGCCCTATCAGCACAACGACCAGGACAAGTTGAAACTCAGGCCATCTCACACCGCTGAAACTGCCCAATAACCAAAACATCACATCACGCGCCTGTTGCGCGCTGGCAGATGTGCTGATGGTGTAAGCCGTAATGGCGTTAAAGAGCTGAGACGCAGCAACCCCTGCCAGAATGGTGCGTTCACTGCCGCCGCGCGCACCATTAGTCAAGAAGGCGACAAAAACAAAGGCAGCAAATGCCCCCGCAAATGCCCCGGCTGAGAGTGACACCGCACCGGTTCCGATACCCAATACCACGACTGAGACCGCGCCAGTTGAAGCGCCAGCAGAAACGCCAAGTACGTAAGGTTCTGCCAGCGCATTCTTCAGCAGACTTTGCAGCACTACACCACAGATCGCCAACCCCGCACCACTGCAGGCCGCAACAAGCGCACGGCTCAGACGAAAGTCCCAAATCACACTTTCGTAAATACGGCTAAGGGGCACCTCTGTCAGTCCAAGTTTATTGCTTATGGCATAGAACACACTTCGCAGTGGGATAGAAAGCTCACCCACGCTGACACCAATCGCGATCACCAGGAATAACAACGCCACAGAAAAAACACCCGATACGCCTAGCAAAAACGTCTGTTTGATCGGTTGTGCCACAACGGTCATTTATTCAGTCCCAAGTTTCTGAGTTGTTCACCAATTTCTTCAGCTCCATAGATTGTGCGAATAGTTGGGTTCATCGCCTGACCGTCCATCACCACGATATGACCTTTTTTCACCGCCTCTAATTGACTCACTGCGGGATCGGTTTTGAGGAATTTAATCTTCTCTTCGGCGTTATCGAGCGCCCAGCGATTTCGATCAAGGCTTGAAACAACAATCACGTCGGGATCCGCGGCGATGATGCTCTCCCAACCGACGGTGGGCCACTCTGTCTCTGAGGTGATGGCGTTATGGCCACCCAAGACATTCGCGATAAAACCTGAAGCGCTGTTCTTGCCGCCGACATAGGCGTCAGAGGAGGGAGAAGAACTGGAGAACCAGAAAACAAACGAAAGATCTTTTTTGCTTTTACTGAACTCCTGTCGAAGGTCTGCTTCGCGTTTTTTAAAATCGGCAATTAAGGCCTGGCCACGCTCCTCAACGTTGAATATTTTGGAAAAATCATCAATTTCCTGATAAAGGAATGTCATGTCCCAGAGTTTTTGACGGCTACCGTACATATCGCCAATATCTTTTTTGGTTGCGCACATACCCGGAGACATATAGCTATTCACGCCAACGGACGCGAGATCTTCACGCTTCGCAACTTTACTTTCGGGACCGAGAAGCAAAGGGAGTTGTGCAGGAACAAAATCAGGATTTTGAGCGAGGATAGATTCAAGCGTCGGTATTTCTACCGTCAGCGTTTTGATTTTTTTATTCTGTTCAGCGAGTTGCGGAAGAACTTTGGTCGGCCAAAACGCACTGGCGACCATCTTATCCTGCAGTCCTAACAACAACATAATTTCAACGGTATTTTGTCCCAGCGCGACGACGTGCGCGGGGGCTTTGGTAAACGTCTCTTTATATCCACAATTCTCAATCGTTAGAGGATACGTGGTGGCCCAAGCAGAACTGACCGAAGCGAGCACCAGCCCTAACGCACAAATGACCTTTTTCATTTAACACTACTCTTTAGCCGACGGAACTTGGTTTCGAAAACGCAATGATAATGAAAATCATTTTTTATGCGATAAATTTTTACTGCTTAACCTATGGAAAAACGCATGAAATACACATCAATACCAGGTGAACGTTGACCTTCTAAGGGTTTTCAGGCCGGCATTCGCTGATGAATTCAGCTATCCCGTCAGCCAATGCGCGCACGGCTGGCAAGAGATAACGCGAGTAAGCTAACCGGCACGGCCGCGGGCTGCCAGTCCGACAGAACTTCGATCAGACGACCTTACTACAGGTGCCCTGATACCACTCTCTCAGCAAGCTGCGCCAACCCGAATCCCTCAAGACACATTTTTAAGTAGAGCCCTGTTTCATCGACGGTTGCAGCACCGCTGACCGACGCTGACTCAAGCGCCGTATTCATGGCAAGGTTAAAGAAACTTGCCTGCACCTTCTCTCCTCACTATATCTCTCTTAGGACACAATGATGAAACGCGTATCGATTAACGATGTTGTAAAAAAAGGGTACTCTTATAAATGGTACCCTTCCTGTTCCGCTGGCTAATTGAGTTTATAAATCCCAGCCTGCCATGGGTTTAAATTAAGTGTCGTGTCATTTTTTTTCGCAGCATGCCTGGCATCACTTTCTATAATCGTGGTGTTAATAAACATATTTTCAGGTAATTTGTAGTTTACCCTTTGCTGTTTGAAATTCACGACGACAAGATACTTTTCCGTACCGAGGGTTCTGGTATAGGCATAGACAGTATTATTTTTGGGATCCAGATCGGTGTAAGCACCATAGGTTAGTGCAGGAGTATCATGACGAATTTTGATCAACTGGCGGTAATAGTTAAATACCGAAGCAGGACTCTTAATTTGACTGGCAGCATTGATCTCTTCGTAGTTTGGATTGACCTTGAACCAGGGTTTTCCTGTGGTAAATCCCGCATTTTTGCTGGTATCCCATTGGAATGGTGTCCGACTGTTATCTCTGCTGGTCAGGCGTACATTTTGCAAGAACTCATCGGCTTTAACCTTGCCATTCTCAACGTAGTCGTGCCAAAAACCTTTGACTTCAATATCATCAAACTCATCAATGGTTTTAAAGGGATAATTGGTCATACCCAACTCTGAACCCTGGTAAATGAAGGGCGTGGCTCGCTGAGTCAACATTAGGGTTGCAAGCGCCTTAGCTGAGTGTTCTCGCCATTGTGGGCGATCGTCGCCGAAGTGTGATACCGCGCGTGGATTGTCGTGGTTATCCAGGAAGAAGGCATTCCAGCCATACTCTCCCGCCGTGTGGTCAACTTTATCGATAGTTTGGCGAAATTGTGACAAGCTCCAGTCCTTGCGACGCCACCTTTCATCAACATACCGATCGAGCCTGACAAGGTCAAAGGTAAAGGCCATGTCCAGTTCATTACGACGGTAGTCGAAAAACTTAATTGATTGGTCCAAGGGCACACCAAAGATCTCACCGGCTGTCGCCACGTCGTAATGGGATAAGACCTCTCGATTCATTTCGTTGATATAACGATGAATATTAGGGCCCTGGGTGTATTCCTCAGCAAAATTCGTCAACTGCTGCTGGGTAAGATTCGGAAAATCCGGGATTTTCGAATAGGTGGCCACCGTATCAAAGCGCATGCCAGAAACACCTTTGTCTAACCAAAAGCGCAACATAGCGTACAGGTCTTGGCGAACTTTGGGATTATCCCAGTTTAGATCCGGCTGTTGTTTGGCAAAATAGTGAAGGTAGTATTGATTGGTTTTTTCATCTTTTTGCCATGCTGAACCGCCAAAAAAAGAAGGATAATTATTAGGTGCCTGACCTTCTTTGGCATCTTTCCAGAAGTAATAATTGCGATAAGGGTTACTCTTACTGCTTTTACTCTGAACAAACCATTCATTTTGATCGCTTGTATGATTGATGACAACATCAATCATTAAACGCATATTACGTTTTTTCATTTCAGCAATCAGACGGTCGAAATCTTCCATCGTGCCATATTCTTTCATGATTTTTCGAAAATCACGTATATCGTAACCATTATCCGTGTTCGGAGAATCATAATGCGGGTTGATCCAGATAGCATCAATACCCAAGGTTTTTAGATAGTCTAATTTTTCTATGATGCCGTTAATATCACCGATCCCATCACCATTAGTGTCTTTGAAGGATCGTGGATATACCTGATAAAAAACAGCCTCCTTCCACCATGCAGGGATAGCATCCGACTGTTGAACGACTTCCTTATGGGGCAAAGATTGTGTTGTGCCGAAAGCTTGCTGACAAGAGGCTGATAATGATGTGGTTAGAAAAATTGCTATAGCGGTATTCAATCCATGACGAGACATTACATTACTCTCCAAATATTTCACTTATGAAATCATAGTCAATCCAATATTCTCCACGGTGTTTAGAAATGTACGTTAATTTAACTATCATTTAGTGATAAAGAACTCACCTGCTCTATTCGGCATTTTTTAAATTATGTTCTCTAACAGGTCACAGGTAAAGGACAGAGGAAAAACAAAGTGATATTTACTGCAAAAATAGACATGAGCGACACACAAAGCTGAATCGTGTTAGCTTTTGCTCGACACACGCATTAAACAACCATTAATTCGCTATAATAAAAAACAATTTCGATATAACCTCATTTATACATTAATTAACCAAAGTTATGGTTAGCGTGAAATTAATTTCTCAGAGACATACATTTTTTAAACTAACTACCTCAATACAATATGGCGCGAACATCACTTGTTGGGTTGCTTTACTTATCTCTCTGCTGACGTATCTTTTGCAAAGACGCTGGCATATCGTGTTATGAACATTAGCTCATTAACAGGAACAGGATGATGCGTAACCTCCCCCCTACTATTGCTCTGATTGGTCCCGGTGCGATTGGGACGACTATCGCCGCTGCACTGCACGAAGTTGGCCGCACACCGCTGCTTTGCGGGCGCACCGCACACCCGCAATTAATTCTACGTCACGATGAGGGTGAAGTGGTGGTTCCAGGTCCTGTGTTGAGCAAGCCACCAACCCGGCCCCGTCCGTTCGATCTGGTCTTTGTTGCGGTGAAAACTACCCAGGTGGTTGAGAGCGCCGGCTGGCTTGCCGCGTTATGTGATGAAAACACCGTCGTGTGTGCGCTGCAAAACGGCGTCGAACAGAAAACACTGTTGGAACCCTATGTTAACAGAGCAACGGTACTACCTTCGGTCGTATGGTTCCCGGCGCAGCGGGAGTCAGACTATTCTGTCTACCTGCGGGCCAAACCGCGTTTGACACTGCCGGATGTACCGCAGGCAAAACGGGTCGCTGATGCACTCAGCGGTACCCGCTGCACTGTTGAGCTGTCATCCGATTTCCTTTCGGTCGCCTGGCATAAACTATTGCAGAACGCGGTCGCGGGTCTGATGGTTCTTGCAAACCGCCGTGCGGGGATGTTCTCACGCGGGGATATCACGAAGCTGGCACTGGCTTATCTGCATGAATGCCTGACTGTCGCACGCGCCGAAGGTGCGGTACTTAACGATAACGTTCCGCAAGAGATCGTTGACGGTTTTCATCGTGCGCCTGCGGACTTAGGTACCTCCATTCTTGCCGACCGCCAGGCTAACCGCCCGCTGGAATGGGAAATACGCAACGGCGTCGTGCAGCGCTATGGCCACTCACAAGGTATTCCTACCCCGATTAGCGATATCCTGGTACCGCTACTGGCGGCGGGCAGCGAGGGGCCAGGTTGATTCGCTGGTGAAAACTATCATGTCGCAGTGACCTATCCAGATGACGAGGTTTTTGAGTTGTTTTCCGACCTTCTGGACTGTCCCCATTTCGGCATTTTGTGCCCCTTCGCCTTATATGAACCTTGTCACAAAACGCGCATGAAGTTTTTAGCCTGTAACGAACAAGGTTGCACAAGGCAATCTTGTTAATGGCCCGTTACAGCCTGTCGCAACCAATTGTTAACCGGGATTCATGCGCCAAACGCATCGGCCCATGAGTTTATTGCGCTTATTTACTTCATTTTCCTGCTCCAGTCTGCAGCAACAGACGCGGTAAAAGCGTCAATGACAAACTGGAGATAAAGATGCATTCCTCTAACGCACCCATGACGATTAGGGCAAGAACCAGCGCGATACTGCGTGTGACCTCTGGCAACTTTTTGGAGCAATTTGATTTTTTCCTGTTCGGATTTTATGCCACCTACATCGCCCATACATTCTTTCCGGCCAGCAGTGAATTTGCCTCGCTGATGATGACCTTTGCGGTCTTTGGCGCGGGTTTTTTGATGCGTCCTATCGGTGCAATCGTGCTGGGTGCGTACATTGATAAAGTCGGCAGACGTAAAGGGCTGATTGTGACCCTGTCGATCATGGCCGCGGGTACTTTCCTGATTGTCCTCATCCCCTCTTATCAAGCCATCGGGCTCTGGGCACCGTTGTTGGTGCTGGGTGGTCGTTTATTACAAGGCTTCTCAGCGGGTGCTGAGCTGGGCGGCGTTTCCGTGTACCTGGCTGAGATTGCCACGCCGGGCCGTAAAGGTTTTTACACCAGTTGGCAATCTGGCAGCCAGCAAGTGGCCATTATGGTGGCGGCTGCCATGGGCTTCGCACTGAATGCCGTCATGGAAGAAAGCGCCATTCGCGAATGGGGCTGGCGTCTGCCTTTCCTGTTCGGCTGCCTGATTGTTCCTTTCATCTTTTTCCTGCGTCGCAAACTGGAAGAGACCGAAGAGTTCACCGCCCGCCGCAACCACCTGGCGATGCGCGACGTGTTTAAAACCCTTTTAGCAAACTGGCAGGTGGTTATCGCCGGCATGTTGATGGTCGCCATGACCACCACCGCGTTTTATCTGATCACTGTATATGCACCGACCTTCGGCAAAAAAGTGCTGATGCTCAGCGCATCAGACAGCCTGCTGGTGACCTTGCTGGTTGCGATATCCAATTTCCTCTGGCTACCGGTAGGCGGCGCCCTGTCGGACCGTTTTGGCCGTAAGCCTGTCCTGGTTACCATGGCGTTGCTGGCCCTGGTCACTGCGTATCCGGCGCTTAGCCTGCTTGCTGAAGCCCCCAGCTTTTCCATGATGCTGGCGGTGCTGTTGTGGCTGTCCTTCCTCTACGGCCTTTACAACGGTGCCATGATCCCGGCGTTAACGGAGATCATGCCGATAGAGGTCCGGGTTGCCGGTTTCTCGTTGGCCTACAGTCTGGCAACCGCTGTTTTTGGCGGATTTACGCCGGTTATTTCTACCGCACTGATTGAGTACACCGGCGATAAGGCCTCACCCGGTTACTGGATGAGCTTTGCTGCAATATGTGCATTACTGGCGACGCTTTATCTGTACCGTCGCAGCCCGTTATCACTACAAACCGCACGTTAAATCAGGGATTACGTCATGCAAAAAATTTATCGTTCACTCCTCGCTGCGCTGGTGATTTCGTCTGTCAGCACGGGAGTCTCGGCCAAAGAAGTGACCGTCATGATTTCAGGCGGGTTCAAAGCCGCGCTGGAAAAACTGGCGCCACAATTTGAAGCAAAGAGCGGCGACACTATCATTTTGGTATCCGGTCCCTCTATGGGTAAGACCCCTCAGGCGATCCCGGCACGCCTGGCGCGCGGAGAAAACGCGGATGTGGTGATTATGGTAGGTGATGCGCTGAAAAGTCTGGAAAAGGATAATTGGCTGCAGCCGGGTTCGCGAATGGAGTTAGCCGACTCCTCGATTGGTATGGTGGTCAAACAAGGTGACCCCAAACCCAATATCAAAAAGGAGGCGGACCTGCGCAATACCCTACTGCAGGCCAAATCTATCGCTTATTCGGACAGTGCCAGCGGCCGCTATGTCAGCAGCCAACTGTTCAAAAAACTGGGTATTGAGGACCAGATGAAAGAGAAGGCGCATATGATTGAGCGCATTCCGGTGGCATCCGAGGTGGCGAAAGGGAAATATGCTGTAGGTTTCCAGCAGGTGAGCGAACTGCTTCCCGTGCCGGGCGTAACCTTTATTGGCGAACTGCCTGAAAATGTACAGTACATTACTCGTTTTGCCGGCGCGGTCACTGCTAAAGCAGAACATCGCCAGGAAGGCAAAGCGCTACTGGACTTTCTGTCTTCCGCCGAGGCGAAAAACACCATTCGCGCCACTGGAATGAGATCCGTTAAGGCTGAATTGCCGGTTAAACAGCGTGATACTGTTCAGTGATTAACTTTTCCAACTCGGCGGCAACGTAGGACTGCATGCGCCCACTGCGCCTGATCAGGCCAACCGTGCGCTTCACCACCGGGTCAGTCAGCGGCAAGTGGGTCAGCACTGAATGCTCTGACGTCGGCATCGACATAGCGGGCACGGCGGCAATGCCGACTCCCGCTTCAACCATGCCCAGCATGGTCGTCACATGGCGGGTTTCGCAGAGACTGGGGCGCTCAGGAATGATGTGTTCCAGCATCTTATCCAACAGATTGCGGTTACCTGAGGTCTTATCCAGCCCCACATAATCCTGCTGATAAAACTCGCGCCAGGTCAGGTTTTTTTTACTGGCGATGGGATGATCGCGCCTGCAGGCAGCCACGTAGACATCCTCCACCAACGGCAGAAATTCGATATTGGATTGCAGGTTTCTCGCAAAACAGATGCCAAAGTCAGCCTGACCACTGGCAACCGCTTCAATAACATTACCCGCGCTGCTGTCGATAAGCTTAACGCGTACCCGTGGATAGCGGGCCTGGAAACGGCGAATCACATCGGGCATGAAATAGTAGGCCGCCGAGGGCACCGTAGCGACGGTGACCAGCCCTACGCGGTCCTGGCTGACCTTATTGATATCCGCTAATACCAACTCAACATTCGCCAGGAGCTGATCTGAACGCTCAGCGAAAGTCTGCCCATAGAGTGTCAACGTGACGCGCCGGGTCGTTCTGTCGAACAACTTGATACCCAGCGCGGATTCCAGCTTCTCTATCCTGCGGCTCAATGCCGACTGCGAAAGGCAAATGGACTCCGCGGCGAGCCGAAAATTACCGTATTCAACCAGGGCTCGGAAAGCATAAAGATCGTTGAGATCGAAATTCACGGGCATAGCGGCAGACAATCCTTTCAAGGGTAGCGAGGGCTTAAAGAAAAGATGATAGCCGCATATTGGACAACGGCAACCCTTAAAGACTGACCGACATTCGCCACCGGCGCGCTACTAGTGGGGGCCTCGCTGCATTTTTCTCATGAAGTTGAAAACGATAAACAAGCACTGGCGGTGATGTATCAATGCGGTTATCCGCAACCTTTGGGCTCGGTGCCTTACGTGCCGACGCTGCTCAAAGCCGCTAATGTTCAGCGATGCATGCTGGATAAAGGTTTCGAGCCGAAAAACAAACTCAATCTGGTATGTCGCAATTACCCGCAAGTCACGGGCTGCCCAAAAACATAAAGCTTCCCCGAACTTACCCCGAAGAAGCTGTATAGATGACCTGCTCACGCTTGATTAACATACTTAACTGTTCGTAACTTCCACTTCTGGCTGACGGTCAAATCAAATGCAATTACGCGCATGAACTATAAGGTCTTGGCTCACTGCACCATATAAACGTCTCATCGCAGTTTATTGGAACTATTCCGTAAGCCGCTTGCCAGTTGAGTAAACACTTCAATAATTTTTGGCAGCGCCCGTTGCGGATCGTCGCTCGCAGCAATCCAAAGTGCGGAATTCAGCGCGGCACTGTTTAACAGATGTGCAGCGGCATCCGCGTCAACCGATTTAAGTACGCCGCGTTCGATCAACTTTATGACAGTCTGGCGGGTGGATTCGAGGCAACTATTCTGGCTGGGCCATTGTGCCGGATCCCCAAGGAAAGCCGGACCATCAAGCAGAACGATGCGCCTTACTTCTGTGTCCAGCGCCATCTTAATGTAGGCAATCCCTTCAGCCAGCAGCCTTTCCCAGTCGTCACCGGCATTCGCGGCGGCGGCTTTGGCTCGTTGTGCCATTTCACCATCTACTTGAGCAACAACAGCGGCAAGCAGCCCCTTTTTATCACCAAAGTTGTGGTATAGCGCCCCGCGTGTCAGGCCAACGCTGGCGGTTAATTCATCCATTGATACGGCAGCAAAACCCCTTTCGGCAAAGGATTTCCGCGCTGCCGTAATCAATTTGGCGCGGTTCTCTTCCATTGTTTCGGCGCGGCGTTTGGCGGCCATACGATCTCCTTTTTGACAGACGTAACGAATGTCATTTGACATACGCGGCGTATGTGTGATTAATTCAACATACGCTGCGTATATTAAATCAATTTTGCATACCGCGCATCCCGCATCACACATTGACTCAAGAAAGGAAATTCCATGATCCAGCGTGAACCTGTTTTTCCTGCTAATCGCCATGCTCTCTACGAAGAGCACGGTTATTCCGCCGCGATCCGTTCTGGCGATATGTTGTTCGTTTCCGGTCAGGTTGGCAGCCGCGCCGACGGTACGCCGGAGCCGGATTTTGCCGCGCAGGTGCAACTTGCGTTTGATAACCTGGCAGCGACTCTTGCAGCAGCGGGTTGTACGTTTGACGACCTGATTGATGTCACCACCTTTCATACTGACCCGGAAAATCAGTTTCCGACGATCATGCAGGTGAAACAGTCCATTTTCCCGCAGCCCCCTTACCCGAACTGGACAGCCGTTGGCGTTACCTGGCTTGCGGGATTCGATTTTGAAATTAAGGTCATTGCCCGAATTCCAACATCAACCTCCGCAGGTTGACAGACCGTAATGTTAGTGACGTCTTCATCAACGGGATGAGGACGTCACCATGAAAAGCTTTGTTTCAGAACCGACATAACGTCTGCTCTGGCACCGTGGATGCAAAGCTGTAGCATTCAGCCGGAAGCCTGGGCACCGTTTGCAGAAGATTAGACCATGCAAGCCGCTGTGAACTAAATTCCCCAAAATTCAAAACATTCGGAGCGCCGTCTAAAAACCGTCTTGATTCATTCCCCACACCTATAATACTGTATATAAACACAGTCAATTAATAGGGCAGTAAATCATGTATAAGGCTTCGAGCAGCACTACTGTGGTCAATCAAAAGCAGCTGTATTTTCTCCAGGATTGACAATATATGGCTAGAATGAGTGCATTTGGGAATCCTGCGCAAGACTATATACACGCGCGGATCGACCTCAACGAATACTGCATAAGCCATCCGTCGGCGACCTACTTTTTGATCGCCTCTGGGGAAAGCATGAGCGAAGCCGGGATCACCGACGGATCCCTGTTGGTTGTCGACCGAAGCATTGGCGCCTGTCACGGCGATATCGTGATCGCCAGCATCGCAGGCGAGTTTACGGTTAAACGTCTCTGCCTGCGTCCTGTCAAACAGCTTGAACCAATGAATCCGAACTTCCGGCCGATACCGCTGCGGGATGGCGGCGATGATCCGAGCATCGTCGGCGTGGTGGTATCAACCATCACCAGGCTGAAATAATGTACGCCCTGGCCGATGTAAACAGCTTCTATGCGAGTTGCGAAACGCTGTGGCGTCCGGATCTGCGTGGTCGACCGGTGGTTGTTCTGTCTAACAATGACGGCTGTGTGGTAGCGCGAAGCAAAGAGGCAAAGGCTCTGGGCCTGAAAACCGGCGCGCCCTATTTCAAAATAAAGCGCGATTTTGAGCGTGCCGGCGGTATCGCATTCAGCAGCAATTACGAGCTGTATGCCGATATGTCGATGCGAGTGATGGCCGTGTTCGAAGAGATGGCACCACGAGTCGAAATTTACTCCATAGATAAGAGTAAGTTGTATAGTGTGGTCACCCAAGCAATGAAGTCCGATCTATGGACATTTGTAAAGGTCTTAAGGGGCTGATATGGCGACACTAGAGCACATTCATTTCGTGCCCCACAATCTCGAACGTAAAGAAAGTGGCGTAACTTATTCGGTCAGTAATAGTCGGCCACCTATCGAAGGCTTACCTCAGATTTTCTGGGCGGGGTGTACTCCATGGAGAGAGGCAAACCTGTGGGCTGTGGAGCGATCAACGACTGGTGAAACTTCTCTGAAGACTGTTGTCAGCAACATGAATGGACTTTTGAATTATGCCGAGTTCCTTGAGTCGCGTGGGTTGCATTGGTTGGAGTTTCCTGCCCGAAAAGCCGACCGTTGTCTAGTGCTATACCGCGGAGCGTTGATCAAGATGCGTAATGCGGGTCAGATCAGCCCCTCCACTGCGTCTGAGTATATGCGCAATTGCATCATGTTCTACCGGTGGGTGAGGAGCAGAGAGCTTCTTGCGCCACATGTCCCCCTGTGGCGCAAGAAGCCCTACGTCGTCAAATTCTTTGACCAAGTGGGGTTTGAACGAACGATAAACGGAACCGCAACCGACCTCAGCATTCCGAATCGCAAACGACTTGGTCAGACCTTAGAGGATGGGCTGTTGCCTGTATCGGCGACGGATCGTGATGCCATCTTGGATTTCGCTGCCGAAAACGCCACGCCTGAGCTCTATCTTATGTTGGCTCTTGGTTTTTTTACCGGGATGCGGCTCGGCAGCATATGTGATCTCAAGGTTCAGACTCTTGAGCATGCCGTCCCCGACCCCTCTGCTGAAGGGTTGCTACGACTTGCAGTGGGTCCGGGCGCAGCTCCGACAGTACATACGAAGTTCGGCGTGACCGGCCAGATTTGGATACCTGAAGCCTTGTGCGATAAGTTGCTGGAATACGCCAGGGGCTGGCGGCGAATGGAGCGAACGATGAAAGCCTCGCCCGAGAATCGTAATCTACTATTCTTGACCCGCTTTGGAAACGCCTACGGTAGACGTGGCACCGATCAGTCATCAGCGGTGAATGTCGAGATGTCGAGCTTTCGAAATCGGGGAGTCAAGGCAGGATTACAGATGCTCCGCAGGTTTCGCTTCCATCAGTCGCGTTGTACCTTCGGTACTGAGTTGGCGCGTTTGGCTCTCTCCACTTGTGCCGATGCTGCACTCGCAATTGCAATCGTCAGCGATGCGCTTCTCCATGCCCCTAACTCTGAGGCCACCACCTTCAGGTACATTCGGTTTGTGCAAGCACTGCCGCTCAAACAAGCCCTCTCTCATCGATTTATGGTGGCATTTAGCGGAATCAGCTTGGAGGGACGGCAGAATGGGTAGTTCCAATATCGATCTCACTTTCCCGATGCTTGAGTATGGAATCACTGAAACTCCCTGGGACCTTCGGCCTCTACTGTTTCGCGGAGGTGCAGCGGCAAAGGTAAAGTATGTGGCTCGTCTGATCGTCCAAGGTGACCTCGGTGCTCCCTTGACAGAACGTATCGAACTGGTGACACGGTTACATGAACATGTAGCTGGCGATCTTGCTGGCGGCGGAAGCCGCTTCTCGGCGCAGAATAAGATAGGTGTGTTGCGGAATTTCTTTGCCTGGTGCGATTTAGAAGGCGGTAACCTCAATCTCGAAACGGTAGCCGATACCTTCATCCGTTGGACCGAGCATTTGCTGCACCGTTATCGAATTGAGCGCAGCCTCAGTGAAGGGACTCTATACGATCTCTCTAGGCTCACGGCGACGATGCTTGACCGAGTGTTGGATCGCCAGGCGAGTCTGAGCAAGAGTACGCGTATTCGCAAGCCGCGTGGTAAAGGTAAGGTGCATACGAGCAAAGCAGACAAGCAGGATCTGCAAAATACTTTCGCATTCGGGCATGTCCTGGCTGACGTATGCAATGCTCTGACCCTGGCGGCAACGGTAGGGGCATTACCGGTCTGCATCCGATTGCGTACAGGTCAAGTACTGAAGCTATGGTCTGGACTGCCCTGCCCGGATAAAATAGCGGCGCGGCTTACCAAACCTCAAGCACCGGCACAAGTCGAAGCGTTGCGATCAGCGCGTGTTGCCAGGGAAGAGGATCGAACACTGCGAACCCGTTCCCCCCTTGTTAACTTACGCATCGAGAGTGAGTTGCTGATGTTCATTGCTCAAACCGGACTGAACCTACAACAAGCCCATACTTTACGGGTCGAACAATTTCATTACACCAGCCACTCGGGCGGCTACCAGGTACGTACTTACAAAAATCGACGTGAAGGAGAAGTGCTGTTCGAGATCTTTGCCGGCTATCGAGAGTGGTTCAAGCGCTATCTCGAATGGCGTTTTGCATGGTTTCCCGATGAGCCGGATGGTCTGCTCTTTCCACTTATACGCTGCGGGGGGCGAATTCAGGAAGAGGCAACGCAGTTCACGAATGTTATGCGCATCTGCCGCGAGCTTCGGATGCCGATTGTGAGACCGCGAAAACTGCGAGGGATACGTATCAATTGGCTGCTTCGAGAGTCTCGGAACCCACATCAAGTTGCGGAGTTGGCTCAACACACAATGGAAACGCTGGTACGCGTATATGCCGATCCCCATCCGCAGACCGCTATGATGGAGATTACGCGCTTCCATCAGCAGACCGATCCGTCCCTTTCACCTCCTGCGCCAGGTAGGTGTGTATCGGTCGCGCCTGAATCAGTGGTTACGATGCCGAAGAATGCTCCGAACCCCGACTGCATAAATGCTGCCGGTTGCTTGTTTTGCACCCAGCACCGGGATATAGAAAGTGAAGATCATGTGTGGTCTCTCGATAGCTTGCGCCATCTCAAATCACTTGAGTTGGCACGCTACCGACCACCCACTTTAGGTCAGCATCTGACGGCAGAACATCCGGCCCTGTTGGTTATTGATCGGCTGACGGCCAAACTGCGTTTTTTCGAAGAAAGTAGCGAGATTCGCAGGCTTTGGGTCGAAGAGGCGAGAGCACGTATACGTGAGGGGAGTTACCACCCGGCCTGGGATGGCTTCATCCGATTGGCAGAGCTGCGACAAAAATCATAATGACGAAAAATATTCTTTCCGAACTTTGCCTCGGAATCGACTCATCCCTAGCCGTGCCTGACGCACTGAATTATCGTCCGCCGTGCTGGCCCCCCCAACCTGATTGGCCGGTCATTCTTGACGCCGCTGGTCGGGTGGTGAGTCGTTGGGGAGATGCGATTTGGCGGCTTGACCCGTGGGCGGGAAAACCAGTTACTCTTAATTTCGGCGATGGCCCAACAAAGAAATATGTCGCCGCGATTGATCCTGCCAACGCCGATTTACTACGGATCGTTATCGGTTGGTGGCTGTACGGCCCCAATTGTGCCCGTGGATACCGAGGCCTAAAAACCCGCTTCGATCAGATACGTAAACTATTCGTTTTGTGTTCTCAAAAAGGCATCTTGGCATCCGAGCTGAGTCAGTTTCCGCGCGTGGCGGATCGTCTCCCGAACATACTACAGGCTTCTCGGGCAGAAGAGCTTTTAGCTTTGCTACACGAGCTGTATGAGCGGCGGGATGTACTGGGTTTTACCTTGTTGGATCGTGCAGGGCTGGCACACCTTGCAGCGGGCGTACCCGACCACCAAAAACGCCAAACTCCCTATATCCCTCCCCGCATTTGGCATTATCAGGTTACACGCCTGCACGAATGCCTGGATGATTTTTTGGCACATCGAGACCAAATCGAGGGGTGCTTCCGTTTCTGTCTGGCTGCCTATAGGCATAACGCCGCCAATCTCCAGGGACAAACCAGACCACAATCGTTCTATCCCTTTCAGTGGCCATCGGATGGAACAAATGGAATGTTGACCGGACAAAAGTACTACGGCCCTTTTATCGATACCGCGCATCGGTTTGGCATAGTAGGTCTATTTAATCGCTGGCTGGGCGTGAATGTCAATGAAGTTAGAATTCAAACATTAAGCCGCTACCTGAACCTCGTGAGTCGCGCAGGGCTGAGCTATCTACTGAATTTCAGTCTCATGCGAGTCGAAGAGGCATGGAACCTGCGTACTGATTGTTTGCACATTGAACGCGACCCGCAATTTGGCGATATCCATGTATTGCGCGGGCGAACAACCAAAACAATGTCAGATGCTGAAGCATTATGGGTAACCTCTCCGTCTGTCAGCGTGGCTGTTGAGGCTATGCGCAGGATCGCAGACCTCCGCGCAGAATGTGGCTTTCCCCCTGGAGTGGAGTATGAGTCAACAGACTCGTCCAGCCGCTATTTGTGTGATTACAAACTTGAGCCTTGGGGAACGAAATTTACCACGATTAACCGCACACTTCGCCCGTCGATTCCGAGCTATTCCAACGTAGTCCGATCATTTGACAAACTGTTCGATCCCGAACAATTGCGCATTACGTCAGAAGATTTTGAATTGGCGCGATTGGTGACACCAACATTGGCCGACGAGTACAGGGTGGGTAAAATCTGGCCGTTGGCCTGGCACCAGCTGCGGCGAACGGGCGCAGTCAATATGCAGGCATCAGGTTTGGTCAGTAACGCCTCATTGCAGTTTCAACTGAAGCATGTCGCCAGAGCGATGAGCCTCTATTATGGGCAAAACCATTCACGGGTACGAATGGAAGAAAAAGCTCATGGTTACTATGTTCTCACCATGTACGAGACGTTAGGTCGGCAACTGCAACAATTGACGAGCAACCGGTTCATCAGCCCCCACGGAGAGAAACGGAAAGCCGATATTGTCCGATTAATTTCGGCCGCAGAGGCCAAGAAAGTGATCAATCTGGCCAAGAAGGGTATCGTGGCTTATCGGCCCATTTTGCTAGGCATCTGCACCAGTCGAACTCTTTGCCCCTATGGTGGTATCGACAACATAGCCCGCTGTGGTGGAGGTGACTCTTCTACAGAACCAAAACCGTGTGCGGACGTGCTGTATGACTCCGGGCAACTCGACGAAGTCGAAGCATTGGAAGCCGTGCTGGACGAGAGATTGGCCGCTGCCAATGTAGACAGCCCGCTGAGAACTGCATTGGAAGCCCAGAAACGTAGTGTGGAGAACTATCGCCATGTCATTCGGAAAACATGATCCTACTGATTCGGCCAAGCGTATAGGGGCTGGTGAGCAGTACCGTGCCGCGTTCGAGCGCCTAAAAAGCAACAAACCCGAACGACTGCCTAAGGGGACACCTGTCAGTCAGAACAATGTGGCTAAAGAGGCAGACAGAGATCCCTCCGCATTGAAGAAAACACGCTTCCCCCTACTCATTGCCGAAATCCAAACCTATGTAGAATCGCATGCAGAGAAACTCCCACTATCCGTGCGTCAGGTCAGCTTATTAGCCCGCAAAAAGAATCGTGGGTTTCGGGAGCGAATTGAGGCAATCGAGCAGCAGCGGGACCACCTTGCCAGCCTGCTAAGTGAAGCTGACGCTACTATTCTTGAACTGTATGACCGTATTGCCGAGTTAGAAAGGCAACTGCCAGATTCGAATGTTTTGTCCATTGCCCCTCAAGGCTACAAAAGACTTTGAGTCGAAAAACGCACAATGCTCGAAAGAATTCACAAGCATATTGGTCTGCATGTCTGCATGTCTGCATGTCTGCCATTCGTGCTCTGAGTTGTCCCTACTATGCCTACCGAGAATACCACCATCTAGACTGAGGCATACAACAGTAGTGCATTAGCTTCTTAGGCCGGTGCTCGACTCAGAGTGTAAGTATCCCTGCGAAACGAACCATTCACTTTTAGCGATTTTCCGACATACTGAATATGTCTTTTGAGGAGATCACTATGCGGAAAGCCCGATTCACTGAGCACCAGAACATTGCCGTTCTGAAGTCCGTCGAAACCGGACGCTCCGTCAAGGATGTCTGCCGCGAAGCGGGCATAACGGGCCAGAACTGATATCACTGGCTCTGGCGCAATGGGCCGAAGAACACGGTATGTTGCTGGAATTTATTAAGCCGGGCAAGCCGACACAGAACGCGTTCATCGAGCGGTTTAACCGGACTTACCGTACAGAAATATTGGATTTTGATCTGTTCAGAACACTGAATGAAGCGTGGGAGATAACAGGTCGCTGGCTGAATGAATACAACTGTGAGCGACCTCATGAATCCCTGAATAACCTGACACCGAAAGAATAC
Source organism: Serratia myotis (assembly GCF_027474885.1). NCBI lineage: Bacteria > Pseudomonadati > Pseudomonadota > Gammaproteobacteria > Enterobacterales > Yersiniaceae > Serratia > Serratia myotis. Next base: position 2,956,191 of record NZ_CP099707.1, read on the forward strand.
CGGCTGATGGCTGAAGAGCCGGAAATCTCAAAAAGTGTGTGGAACCAAAACGGGTGTGCTTAGAACGTAGCGCACCTGCGGTGCGAGCACGGCTGCTTTGCAGCCTCAACCGTCTTTAAGTCTCTGCCGCACATCAACATCGGCGCCGGCTGATGTTCGGTAGGCTCGATCGGTAGCATATCCTCCACCGTCGCGTTGACACACACGCATAAATTAGCACGCCGCTGGCGTGAGCCGGCTTGCATCCGCGCCCTTTTCCTTCCTTTTGCCACCCTGTAGACTCTGCGCCATGTATATTCCCCGACCGGCAAAGTTGCTGTTTCAGCATGATGATGGCTGGAGTCAGTACCTGGATAAACATGGCGATACGCTCAGCGACTGGACCAAACTCACCGTCGAGCGCATGCTCGCCTGCGGCACCTGTGCCATGGGCGTTCGCCGCTACTGTTGCGCCTCGCCAAACTGCACCCACGCCCGATTCTTCTGCCAGACCTGCAAGTCCAAAGCCTGCAGCAGTTGTGGCCTCAAAGCCACCGAGCAGTGGAGCGCCGAACAGCAGCACATCCTCCCCGACTGGCAACACATCACCTTTACCATGCCCCACCTGCTGTGGTCGTTACGTTTCATCAAACTAAACTCGTAAAAAGTCGGCTAGCCACCAAAGAGCTTCTTACGCTGTGCGGTTCGCTCCCGTCGTAGATTCTCGTAGGCGGTTCTGCGTTTAGCTGCATTCCTGATTAATTCTAGGACCAGAGCGATATCGTCGAGCAACTCCTCGCGTGCGGGAAGTGGTAATTGTCGCTCACTAGGAGTGTCGTGAGCCTCGGTGGCCTCGCAGGCCCGAGCATACACTACCAGCAACTTCTCCCACTCATCTACCGGATGGCCAATGACAGCGCCAAATGCTTCTACGCTCACTACATCACTAAACGGCTGGACCGTATTGTTTAGAAAGACCTCGCGGATGGCACGTTCGACAGTACCTCTTAGGCTTGAGTACCCTGATGCAATTTGTCGCTCAAGTTCATCACCTGGGTCGCTGCCGGTTGGAACGTTCAGCGCTTTCGCACGGTTTTCTAGATCAGCAAGACGGGTTTTGGTGTCCATCGTCGCCCATGTCAGCCCCTCGCTCACCAGTCCCGGCGACTCGTCCCAGCCGATGGTTTTATAATTGGCCGAGCATTCAGCGCGCTGAAGCGCCATGGCAAGTTCGGTCAGGAACACTGCATCATGGGTAAATATCAGTACCTGGCGGGTCTCAGCCAGCGTCACCAAACGCCGAGCGATAGCTCGACGATATATGTGGTCCAGCGAGGTGGATGGATCGTCAAAAATAGCGGTCGAGGTGTGTGACAAGGATTCGAGTTCGGCGAGGAACATGGCCATCCCCAAAGTGCGCTGCTCTCCCTCGGACATCACCCTGGAAGCTTTTGCCGTGATGTCTTGTAAGCGCAGTGTGACCTTGGTCACCCCCAGTTCCGTGCGTCCACTTAGGTCGGGTTGCACCCGTCGCTTATAGCCCAAGGCTTTCAACTCAGTATTCATGGAAGCAGCCAAAGTCTCGGTTACATGCGTCGCTGCTAAGGTCGTCAGTTTGCGTGATACGGCCGCTGGGTTGAGGGCGGAATGGCAGCGGCTCAATGTGGCATGGACCTGACTGTCCTGAATGAAGCGCTCCACCGTGTGCAACTGGCTAGTAAGACGTTGCCGTGCTTCCAGCTCTGCGAGTTCTTGGGTCAGCGTCAAGCGTATCGCGGGATCGGCAGATGTCCGTAGGGTATTGGCGTCGACTCGCAGCGAAGTAGCTTTGGTAGTAAAGAGGTTATCAAGGTTCGCTTCGATAGGAAGCGGTACAGACTCTGAGGAACAGTTTCCAGTTTCTAGTGTTTCACGGGCCCAAGTGTGCCGAGCGGTCCAGACTGATACCGCTGCGGTAATGGCAGAATGTAAATCAGGCAGGCGTTCCGCCACGTCAGCTAGCGTCGGCGCATCAAGAACGTTCAAATCGATAGCCTGCACTTTCTCTAGAGCCTCCCTGCGTGCAAGGGCAGCGGTTTGCGCATCTGCCGTAGCGCTGTCGGCGACAAATGCTGCGAAACGCCACATACGCTCAGAGGCATCCGTTGAATAGGGTTGTTGGCATAGTACGCAGTAAGCATCCGGCTCCAGATGCGGAAAGGAATGTTCAGGGTATGCTGCCTGCCGGGAGAAGGCTTCAGCAGTTCGGTACATCGCTTGCCAGAGTTCAGCTCCTGTGCCCTCTAGCAGAGTGGTGATGTGCGAAGGCATTACCAATGGTTCTATGACGTCTCGACCTCTAAGACGTTCTTGTGCCAGCTGCATAGCGAGGTTCGCAGTTTTCTCCGCAGTGATCAGTTCCTTTACCCGTGCTATAGCATAGTCATTCACCCAGTACTGGATTGCCTCAACCCGGCGTTGCGCTTGATCCAGGCGTGCCGCCAGTCGTTCCAAAGCCAGAGCCTGCGGCGCAGGATCGCTCTCCAGTAATGTCCGCTTCAGAAACTCCAGCCGCCGAAGTTCCTCTTCACTAATTGTCCCCAATCGAGTAAGCACAGTGCGGTCTGAATCCCTCCCTAAATTGGAGATATAGTGGCCGACTTCGGTATTACCCTTCAGCGATTCGAATTGTTGAGTATCCAAAATCAAGGTATTGCGTTCAGCCCCAATCCGGGCCTGTAAATCACGCTGAAGTAAGACTAAGCGTGTCAGGTGAGTTAGTCCGTAGGGCTGAAATGTTGGCGTTCCTTCCGCGTCGATGTAGTCGTTAGCACATGCCACGTCATAGACCGATACTGAACTCAAATGCGGATGGGCCGGCCCGTTTTGGACCCAGCGAGTGGTTTCCGGAATGCCGTCCACTAGAATTGTGAAGTCTGCTGATGGCGACTGGACTGGAGTTGCCGCAAAAGCATTGGGCAGGACCTCCATTCGATGCCGGGCTTTGCAGGCATTCTTGAAGACTCGGGCGTAACCGGACTTGCCGGCCCCGTTATGACCAAAGAGAATGGTCATGCCTTCCGGTGCGAGGTCAAAGCCACGACCGGACGGGAAGCCGTTTACTTGATCCAGCCCTGAAACACCCAACAACTGCACAGTCTTGCCTCTACTGGCGCCTGCTACATCATCCAGCGTGAATGGTCGAATGCCTCCTGGAGTCGCACCTTCCTGTTCTTGCTCACGAACCATGTGTAGAATGGTTTCGATATCATCTTGGATGAGTTCGGGCTGGGCAAATATTCGGCGCAGAGCTTCCTGCTGCCAAGGCCGGAGTCCGCTTATCCACACGATGATTTCGTCCAACAATAGCATAGCCATTTCCTTTTCCAGACCAGCCGATTAAACAAATAGATATCAAGTAGTAAGCCTAAGGCGCACGGAATTCAATACTTAATTCACAACGGACAACTTGTCTGTGATAATTGATCTGTTACCTAATAATGTTTTCCCTTTCGAGGTACTTCGTTGTGTTCTACCTTTCTGATCACCACCCTACGAATTTGCATAACGGTGGTGCTGGTAGTCCAAACTATAGGGCAGGATCGTCTACCAGGGGGATTGTCCAAAATGACTCTGAGGTGTCTGTTAAATCCGTGGTAATTCACCCAAATATTACATCCCAGGGGTAGCGAACAATACTGGTTTAGGTGAGTACCATTCACGCTCACCACGTAATCGAAAATCAATAATTGTATCTTCAATTATCTTCCGGTTGAGTGAGGGTACATCGACAATCATTCTTAATCCTAATCCATAAACGTAGTGGGGAAGGTATCGATAACAAGGGTAAATAATAGGGGGGGTATCACGAGCAATTTCATGTTCGCGTTTTTTAACATATTTATCGAATGTTAACCCATCAAAAATAGTGTACTCATATTCTTTTTTATTGATTAGTGTATGACTTACGATCTTTCCTTTATTATCATGGTTAGGGTAAGTCTCTATTTTTAGTTCACACTCGCGCTGTTGTTCATTGAGGAGTATATAGGCTTCATCAAATGCACGTGAGTGAACTATATCTTCGAGTGCTACCTGCGCGGTAATGATTTCTGTGTTCCAGAAAACTGCGGGATCTAACCCAGAGAAGTAGATATCACTCCAGCCCCAAACACGTTCGGGTTCTTCGTCAAACTGAGTAAAGTCACTTTCGTCATAGAATACCCCCCCGCAACGATGTCTTTCCTTATAAATTAGGTTTTTGATTTTTATTGCTTTTTTTCGACGGTTACGCCGGGAAAGCGAGACAAAAGGACAACGTTTGTGTTGATGAGACATAGAACCCCTTGAGCGAGCATATGTTTCTGAAAGGAAACCTTTCATTATTCTATCAAGATTTCATTCTGATTAATATACTTTAGACATTATTCGAGTGTAAAGCTTAAATGTGTCATGAATATGATTAAACCTCCGACTTGTAGTAATCGAGGTAGCCTACTCTGGTTGGTGAACGTACCGTTAATCAATTAAATCACGCTTGATTTCATAGTGATTTCTGTAGATGAATATGATTATTTAATAAGTAGTAGGTTGGGATGTTCCACTTATCGAGTTCTATCTGTACATTGACGGTATTATTGAGAGGATAGCTGCTGTGGCCTGCCCCCAGAATTATATATTAACGTCAGTTAGTAATGCCGGTTTGTTTACGTCCAAACTTGCCGTTTCACCACCTTGCAGCAAACTTTGAAAGCGTCTGATAATTCAGTAATGAATGGGGCCTGAACTCGTTGTAGTCCTGCCGCTAGGCATTGGCCTGCCCCAGGATTAGATACAAGGCTCAGTTAGTAATGTCGGATCCTTCTCTCTCAGAATTACCCTTTATCCAGTCCGCCGCAAATTCTGACGGCGTCTGATAATTCAGCGTGGAATGCGGGCGACATTCGTTATAATCCTGACGCCATTCACTGATAGTTTTCCTGGCATGATTGATATCATTGAACCAGTATTCATTCAGGCATTCATCGCGAAAGCGTCCATTAAAACTCTCAATAAATCCGTTCTGTGTCGGCTTGCCGGGCTCATGCTCAAAGGCCCATTGGTCTAGCGCGGCAGGTAAATTCCGGGCCCTGCTCGGTTCTTATCGTAGCCGGATAGCCGCGAAACAGCACAATGCTGTCCAGAATACGCGTGACCTGTACGCCTGAAATTCCAAAGGCAACAGTGACCGTCAGGCACTCCTTCGTGAAGTCATCCACGCAGGTCAGGTACTTGATCCTGCGACCGGTGGCCAGCGCGTCCATGACGAAATCCATCGACCAGGTCAGATTGGGCGCCGCAGGTCGGAGCAGTGGCAGACGTTCTGTCGCCAGCCCTTTGCGACGTCGTTTGCGTTTTACGCCAAGGCCACTGAAATGATAAAGCCGGTACACGCGCTTGTGATTAACATGAAGCCCTTCACGGCGCAGCAGCTGCCAGATGCGACGATAGCCAAAACGCCTGCGCTCCAGTGCCAGTTCGGTGATACTTCCGGATAAATACGCATTCGACGCCGGACGCTGCGCTTCGTAGCGGCAGGTCGACAGGGACAACCCTGTGAGTCTGCAGGCACGACGTTGCGACAGACCGGTCGCATCACATATCAACACCACGGCTTCCCGCTTCTGGTCTGTCGTCAGAACTTTCGGCCCAGGGCCACCTGAAGCGCCTCCTTATCCAGCATAGCTTCGGCCAGCAGCTTCTTGAGTCGCGCGTTCTCTTCCTCAAGCGACTTCAGGCGCTTAACCTCGGGCACCTCCATACCGCCATACTTTTTACGCCAGGTGTAAAACGTGGCGTCGGAAATGGCGTGCTTGCGGCAGAGTTCACGGGCCGAAATCCCGGCTTCGGCCTCGCGGAGAATACTGATGATCTGTTGGTCGGAAAAACGCTTCTTCATGGGGATGTCCTCATGTGGCTTATGAAGACATTACTAACATCGGGGTGTACTAATCAACGGGGAGCAGGTCAGAACGACATTGGGACTGTGAATTAAAGTGCCAGCCATTGAACTGGGATGCTGATATTGCACCATTACTCGATACGTTGGGGATTGCGGTTACTGATATTGATGTCGTCACGCGCGAACATGGAGCACTTACTGGCTCGAAAGAAAAGTGATGATCATCGCATGATTCTCGCTCAATATTCGTAACCAGTAAGTTCATACCCTGAAAATTTCAGGGTATGAAAGTCTATATTACGCTCAAAGCTGCATGCCAGACCTGCATAAAAAAGGCTTACCGAAGGATATTTTCCGTTTTCCAAGCGGGCCCCTAATGAACGCCACAAGGCGTATCCGTATATAATAAAAACACAAATGCAGACACATAACAGCCCCCTGCAATGTGAGCAATTTAATGTCAACATATGACATTAATTAGCAACTTTATTTCAAAAAACATCATTAATTAAATTTAATTGCAATCTTCTACCGGATTAAAAGCCATAAAATAAGCGGCCTTAACGGAGACCGCTTATGTCCACCACTGAATCACGGATTTTGTATCCATCTTCTTTTTCTGCCGAAGCCTGGCGGGGCACTCTTGCAGCCTTGCCGGTTGTCCTCGGCTTTCTGCCATTTGGCCTTCTCCTCGGGGCGCAGGCTGCTCAGAAAGGCTTTGACGTTCAGAGTTTGATGCTCATGACCGGGCTTAACTTTGGTGGAGGTTCAGAGTTTGCTGCTCTCGCACTCTGGACCTCTCCACCGCAGGTCCTGACCATCGTGCTGGTAAGCCTGCTCGTCAATAGCCGGCATCTGCTGATGGGGGCATCCTTTGCGCCCTGCTTATCTCACCTTCCTCCGGGAAAGGCCCTGCTGGCGCTTTTTTTTATGTGTGATGAAAGCTGGGCAATGGCACTCGCCGATGCCAGAGTCCGGCGGGAGAGAGGTCATGCCCCGGCTTTTCATCTGGGCTTTTACACGGGGACAGCCCTCTCGCTTTGGCTGACGTGGGTGTTTTCAACCGGGATGGGCGTGTTGCTGGGACCGGTTCTGGGGGATATCACTCGGTGGGGATTTGATATGGCTTTTCCTGCCGTGTTTTTCGTACTGCTGAAGGGGATGTGGAAAGGCTATCGCTCAGCGCTGCCCTGGCTGGTCAGCCTCATCTGTGCAGGGGTGACCTATCGCCTCGTGCCCGGCGCTGCATATGTGCCTGTGGGTGCCATCACCGGCATTGCAGCTATTTGTCTGATGAACCGGAAAGTCTCATGAGCCTCACTCTTCTGACCATTCTTCTTATGGCCGTGACGACTTATTTCACGCGCATTGCCGGCTACCTCGTTCTAAAAAACCGAAAGCTCAGCTCCCGGACAGAGGCGGTTATGGAAGCGGCCCCCGGCTGTGTATTGATTACCGTGATTGCCCCTCATTTCGTAACCGCAAATCTGGCTGACCAGTTGGCGCTTGCAATATCACTGCTTGCAGCGATGCGATTAACGCTCCTGCCCGTGGTGATAATCAGCGTGGTTGCTACGGCTTTATTACGTCACCTGCTTTGAACAGGTGCATTTTTTAACACCACAAAGACTCAGTAAATGAAAACCTTTCGCATCAGAGATATTTTTATACTTGGCCTTATGAATTTTGCCCTGTTCGTCGGGGCGGGCAACATTATCTTCCCTCCTTTCATTGGCCTTCAGGCGGGTACATCTGTCTGGGCTGCGGCGGCAGGCTTTCTGCTGACCGGCGTGGGGCTCCCGGTTGTAACCGCAATGGCAATGGCTAAAGCCGGTGGCTCACTGGCACATATCACACAGCCAGTGGGACGACACTGCGGTATGCTGCTGACGATCATTTGCTACCTCTGTATCGGGCCACTATTTGCCACGCCGCGAACGGCCTCGGTGTCTTACGAGCTGGCGATACAGCCCTTCACTGAAAGCGAGCGCTGGTTGCCGCTGTGGAGCATCGCTTATTTCGCCATTGTCATACTGGTTTCTCTGTACCCGGGCCGGCTACTTGACACAGTAGGGAAAGTACTTTCCCCCGTTAAAATTATCGCACTGCTAATTCTGGCGATAACGGCCATAATTTTGCCCGCCGGAAAGCCACAGCAGCCGGTATCAGCTTATGCAACCGCGGCCTTCTCGGAGGGACTGACGAATGGTTATCTGACGATGGATACGCTGGCCGCGCTGGTTTTCGGGCTGGTGATCGTTGGCGCCATACAGTCGCGGGGTGTCACTTCAGTACGGCTGGTTACACGCTATGCGGTGCTTTCTGGTCTGATTGCTGGTGCGGGGCTTGCCCTGGTGTATCTCAGCTTGTTTCGACTGGGTACCGGCAGTACCGGCCTGATTGAGAACGCCACTAACGGTGCTCAGGTACTGGGTGCCTACGTGCATTTTAGTTACGGCACGGCAGGTAACATTTTCCTTGGTGTGCTGATCACAATTGCCTGCATGGTCACGGCCATCGGCCTGACCTGCGCCTGTGCGGGCTACTTCAGCAGTATTACGCGTATCAGTTACCGGACATATGCCTGGTTTTTTGCCGCATTTGCAATGCTGGTTTCCAATCTGGGGCTGACGCACCTGATCACAGTTTCGGTTCCGATCCTGACCGCAGTTTATCCGGTATTTGTGGTACTTATCCTGACCTACTTTATTCGCGGATGGTTTCAGTCTGCACCTCGTGTTGTGAGGCCGGCGGCGCTGATTGCCTTTCTTTTCGGACTGGCTGATGCGCTCGAAGCATCCGGTATCACTCTGAAGCCGTTCATCCTGGCCCGTCAGCTGCCGCTGCATGATCAGGGACTTGCCTGGATACTGCCAGTGCTGAGCATCATGGTGCTGGCCGCTGGGCTGGACAGGGTCAAAGGCCCGGTACAAACGACAGCCTGTCAGGAGCGCCGATCTTGCGAAAAGCCAGGTATGCCGTGAAAGCGACCGGCCCAGTGCTATATCCCTGCCTTGCAGCAGCAGCGCTGGGGGTCTTTGCTGTGCTTGAACTTCTGGTCTGGCGTGCCGGGGGAAGTTATCCCGATGCACTGGTTCAGGTACGTTACGTTGATAAAGTAAACCGGCTGACTCCGCAGGCGATACGGGAGATATGCAACCAGCCCCTGATCCCGCCTGAGCTTGTGAAGAAGCGCAACGGCCTGTTTTTGCGATGTGGAACGCCTGGTCTGCAGGGGGTTTACCGGATCCAGCTGTACAGCGATGAGTAAAAAGCCGGGCAGAAAAATGCCCGCTTAATTCAACTCAGTGGTATTTCGGTGGTTTGTTTGATGGTCTGCATTGGCAATTCTGTTTTAACGCTTTTAACCCCTTTGATGCGCGTCAAATACCGCGTCTGGAACTGTCGATAGGCGGCCAGATCGGTCGTCATCACGCGCAGCAGAAAATCACAATCGCCAACCATGAGATGGCATTCCATCACCTCAGGTAACAGACTGGCCTCTTGGGAGAAATGGTCGGTGGTGTCTGCGTCCTGACCTGTCAGCCAGACCCTGACAAAGACCGTCAGGTTCATACCCACAGCCTGAGGACTGAGTACGGCAACGTAACGATCGATAATACCGGCATCCTCCAGAGCTTTTACCCTCCTCAGGCACGGAGATGGTGAAAGGTTGACTTTTTCAGCCAGCAGATTATTAGGCATTCGCCCATCCTTCTGCAGTTCCCGCAGAATCGCCCGGTCGGTCTTATCAAGCTTAAACATTTAGCGCATCGTTTCTGAGTTGAAAACCAGCATTATACGCCCCCGGGCTTCATAAAACGATTTTGAACGTTTATACCGCCTGAATACAGCCACAGCGGCCCGGCTTTCATCATCCCCGGCAGGTTCCGTCGGGGATGATGCGGGAAAAAGAAAGTCTCTTTCTGAAGACGTTAGCCCCTTTGTAATACCCCCTGTAAATTATTTAATACCGGCCATGTGAGTGGCGGTATAACAGGGTTCGGACCATGTTTTATCGCAGAACGTACCGTGAGATCTTTGACGATCATACTGTAAGCCACAACACTACAGGTTCGCTAAATCAACATTACTGTAGAGGGATACAACATGAGAAAGACCGCCATCGTTGCCGGTGCGGTGGGTGTCATCTGTCGTGGCGTTTTAGGGCATTTTGAAGATCAGGACGTTGACTTAATAGCGCTGTCACGACGGGAACCAGACCGGAAAGAGGAAAGCTTTTCTTAAGGAGAAACGGATCGGGCAAGCACATCCGCAGCCTCGGTAGGCGTCACGCCTCTGGCCTGCCTGATGAACAAACGTTTGCCAACGAATACCTCAAGAGACTGGATATGCTGTGACGCTGCAGGTTGCGTGATGCCCAGCAGCTCTGGTGCCCTTGAAAAGGAACCAGAGCGATAAGCCTCAAGAAACGTTCGCAGATGGATAAGATGACTCATAGCTGAGTGCCCAGCAGAAGACGTTTGTCCTGACAGGGTCCCCCCTGTAAAGCCAGGGCCAGTTCACGCACATAATCATCCTCTATTCCCCATGCACCCAGCGTGGCCTGAAGTTTCGATACATATTCAGCATTGGTACCAATGTCTCCGCGGGCGGATCCGATGTGCGCTGCCACGGTGGCTGTACGGTTATCCTGCTCATAGTGAGGATGCAGCCTGTCTGAGACAAAAACCAGTGCCCGGACCTCTTCACCGTTTCCGAGCGAAACGTCGGCCCAGACCGGATGGTAAAGACCGGTTATCATCTCGCGCGTCCAGAGTATTTCCAGCTCATGAATGAGGGTCGACTCCGGCAACCTAAACGCCATACCTTCAGTTATTCCCCCCTCGTCCAGCGATAACATCCGGCCGGGTACCTCAGGGGTGGCCCGGCCGGAAATCAACCGGATGCAGAAACTTCGCTGCCAGCCTTTCAGCCGGGCCCGTTGCATTTCTTCTATCGCCAGTGCGGGGTTCCACATCAGTGACCCGTAGGCAAAAACCCAGACAGGAGCGCCCGTCGGGCGCTCCTTCAGAGTAGAGTACATTGATGCCCGTATTCTTTCGGCATCCCAGCGCATATGTGCCGGGAGCAGTGTTTCATGTGCCCTGACAAAGGCTCCATTAAGCATATTTTCACGGGTAAGCATACTATCTCCTTTTACTGGCCCACGCTTTGAGCCTGATTATGAGTACTGCTGTTACCGCGTCTGATTGGCGCAACCAGCAGCAGACCGAGCAGTGAAACCGCCGCACCGCTGATACCGGTGTACACGATACTGACGTGTGTGATGGTCAATCCGCCCAGCACAGAACCCAGCGCGAGACCGGAGTTGAAGCCCGCGATATTCAGAGCGGCAGCAACGCCCTGCGCATGGGGTGCATATTTTTCAGTCACGCTAATCCGGCAACCGATAAGAAGTTCTGTGTCTGACTGCTGTAAGCAGGGCGTGACGTTATGAGACACTGCAGCTCATCTGTGGCGCGGTGTATGCGCTGAATCAGCCCTGAACCCGATAATTGCAGCTGATCAAACTCACTCCTTGAGGCATAGATTGCGGTTGGCACGGTTGCAGCCCGGAAGTAGTGAAACAGGGGGCGCAGCTGATGCTCAATCATCAGCGCATGGCGTTCTGTTCCGCCCGTTGCAGCTAAAATCACGGGTTTCCCCGCCAGCGCATGCGGATCAATCATGTCAAAAAGGTGTTTAAACATCCCCGGGTAACTCGCCTGATAAGTCGGCACGCCAACCACCAATACGTCCGCCTCGATGATGTTCTGAATGATTGTTCTGGCTTGCTCATCCAGCTGAGCAGGCAGCTGTGCAAGCGGAAGCGCGTCACCAAAGTCGGACAGGGTATAAAATGCCGGTTCAAGGTCATATTTGTCAGTCGCCTGATGCACGATAGCGTTCACCAGTGCAGAGGTTTTAGAGAACCGATCAAAGTTTCCCGTCAGTCCTGCGATATTTAGTTTCATCTTTTCTCATTCCTGTTTTGACCAGTTATTCGGGGCGACAAGAAGAAATACTCAGTCGCGCCAATTGGCATCTGTGAATTCAGATGCCATCATAAAACATCTATTCGGGAATGAGATTCCCGATCCAAGTGCCCGTTTCGCCCCCGGACAGGGCTGGAGAAAGACATGGAATTTAATCGTATCGGAGACATCGCCGCGTTTGTTGCGGCAGTGAAAGCGGGCAGTTATACCCAGGCCGCAGGATCGCTGGGACTGACTCGCTCTGCGGTAGGCAAAAGTATTGTGCGTCTTGAAGAGCGGCTGGGGGTGCGTTTGCTGAACAGGACGACCCGGCGCCTCAGTCTCACCGATGAAGGCCGGGTGATGTACGAGCGCTGCAGGCAAATACTTGAAGATCTCGAAGAAGTGGATGGAATGATGGCGCAGCGTCGCGTCAGGCCTACCGGGACGCTCAAGCTGACAGCACCCCTGTCGTTTGGCCAGCGCCATGTGTTACCTGTCCTGGAAGCTTTTCTGCAAAAATGGCCGGAACTGCGGGCTGATATCGTGTTTAACGACCGCTATGTTGATTTGATCGAAGAGGGTTTCGATATAGCCATACGCATTGGTGAGCCGAAAGATGACTCACGGATCCTGACACGCACCATTGCAACCCAGAAGATGGTGACCTGTGCGTCGCCAGCTTACCTGGCACGTCACGGGGTACCGGAGACGCCTCAGGCATTAACTGAACATGACACCATCTTCTTTCTGAGTGCTGACCGCCGCAGGACGTGGCGTTTTGAAACGTCCGATGGCACATGGCTCTTTGAAGGGCCGGGCAGAATGAACATCGACAGTTCTGAAGCTATACGTGAATCAGCCCTGGCGGGGTTCGGTATCATCCATCTCCCCCACTATATGGTCTGGCAGGACCTGCATCAGGGTATGCTGGTACCCTTACTGGAAGACTTCAGGGAAACACCGGAACCCATCCGCATTATGTATCCCAGCAAACGCCACCTTTCTCCCCGCATCCGGGGGTTTATCGATCTGCTGGTTGAGTCCTGGCAGGACCGCATTCCCTGGGAACAGGACGTATTCTGAAAGTAAACCTGATTAACTGCGCCAGTACAAAGGCGAGTCAAATTTCTCGACAAAGAAGTCAATGATTGCGCGTACTTTCAGCGGAGGGCGGCGCGAGTTCGGCCAGATGGCCGCTATCTGCTGCTGTTCAAGTGTGGTCGAGGATTCATAGCCTTCCAGCAGGGGCATTAATCGCCCGCTTTTAACATATTCACCGCTCAGCCAGTCGGGGAACAGCACCATGCCCATTCCATTCAGTGCTGCGGCCATCAACGTGTCGGCATTGTTCGATATGAATGCCGGCGTTAAGGGATAGTTTCGCCAGCTGCCGTTGCCACGACGAAAAAACCAGCGGTTAAGGCCCTGAGGACCATTGAACACAAGACTGCGATGATTAACCAGCTCCTCAGGCGTTTCTGGCAACCCGTACTGCTCAACATAAGCCGGTGACGCGAGCAGCGAATGCACCTGGGGGCCGAAGATTCGCGCCTGAAAAGTTGAATCTGCCAGCACGCCGATCCGAAAGATAATATCCGTGCCTTCCCGGTGCGGATCGATATAGCTGTCCGTTTGAGTCAGTTCAACCCGCAGACGTGGATATCGCGCATACAGTTCCGCCATCCAGGGGGCAATATGCCGGTGTCCAAACACCACCGGTGCGTTGATGCGTACCAGCCCGGAGGGCTCACTTTCTTTTTCCTGCAGTTCGGCCTGCGCCCCCGCAATCTGCTCCACTATCGCGCGGGCATGATCCACAAACAGCTGACCTGCCTCAGTCGGCACGACAGCACGGGTATTGCGATAAAACAGCTGCTGACCCAACGCATCTTCCAGCTGATTAATCGTACGTGTCACCAGCGAAGGTGAAACATCCTCCCGCCGGGCGACCAGAGAGAAACTCTGCAAATCAAAGACGGCAATAAACAGGCGGAGGGCGCGGAAATTAATAAAGTTATGTGAATTCATTTCGTCGCATTATGGAATAGTGTTTTCTGAATTATATCGTTTTTTAAAACCACTGGCTCGCATACTATGCACGTCCTTTTTAAATAACATGTAGTGACTATGCAGATACTATTGATTTTACTCGTTGTATTGGGCGGTATGGGACTGTCAATTGAGGGCGGATTGTTAGGGCCTCTCGGTGGCGAAGTCGGACACCTGTGGGCAACATTCAGCATCTTCGGTTTTGGCGCAGCGCTTGCTTTCATGCTGGTTCTGTTTTTCAGCCCGCGGAATGCCCCGTCATTTTTTGCCCAGCCAGGCTGGCACTTAACAGGCGGCATCCTCGGCCCTGGTTATGTTGTGATCCTGACCATTGCCTCGCCGATTATTGGACTGGCGATGACCATGATTGGCATTCTGGCCGGACAGATTTTCAAAAGTCTGGTTATTGACCATTTTGGCTGGTTCGGCAATACACGTCGTCGCATTGATGCCCGAAGAATTATCGCGTTGGTATTTATTATTATTGCTCTTGTTCTGATTGCCGGAGGAAACGCATGATCCTGTTAATGGTGCTTTTATCTGTAGTTGCTGGTGCTTTGTTGAGTATTCAGGCCGCAGTGAACAGCCAGCTTGGTAGCGCGGTAGGAACATTTCGCAGCGCATTTTTGACCTTTTCCATAGGTGCTCTGGTCACAGCGGTGCTGATTTACTTTTTCGAACCGAGGCAGGCGGTCACGCTGATGGACGTGCCTAAATGGCAGCTTATCGGTGCAATGTTTGGCGTGCCTTACGTCGCAATCATGGCGTTTTCGGTACAGCGCATTGGTTCCGCTGTGGCGACTGTTGCTGTCATCACGGGCCAGGTCGCAATGAGTATCATGATTGATACCTTTGGCTGGCTGGGTAACCATGCGATAGATTTCTCACTGTGCCGGGTATTAGCCGTAGTCTGTCTGGTGTTTGCGCTTTACTTCATCTACACCAGTAATTCAGCGAAGAACGCAGCCGTTCATTAATAAACAGGCCAGCCCCAAAAGCTGGCCTGTTTTACGCATGCCGTTTTAACCTATTTTCCCAGCACCGGATAATCGGTATATCCCTCAGCACCATTGGCATAGAAGCTTTCTGGTTTCGGCTCGTTCAGCTCAGCTCCCTGCTGCAACCGCTCAGGCAGGTCTGGATTAGCAATAAATTTACGACCAAAAGCAACAGCATCAATCAGGCGTGAATCGATGAGATTCACCGCTTTTTCCGCGGTGTAAGCGCCTGCGGCGATAATAACGCCCGTCCATGCTGCTCGAATAGCCTCACGGAAGCTGAGGCTGAGCGGTTTCCCGCCGGCCCAGTCAGGCTCAGAAATATGCAGGTAAGCCAGTTTCCTTTTTTCCAGCTCACGGATCAGATAGAGCGCGGCCTCCTCATGCTCCTGACCGTCCGCATTATCCACACCGTTAAATGCCCCAAGTGGGTAAATGCGGATACCAATCCTGTCCGCTGACCACGCTGATACCATCGCGTCCACAATTTCAAGCACGAAGCGGGCGCGATTCTCTACGCTCCCGCCATATTCGTCATTACGCTGGTTAGCCTTATCGGACAAAAACTGGTGGAGAAGATAGCCGTGTGCCGCGTGGATCTCCGCCAGATCAAAACCGGCCTGCTGCGCGTTGACTGCGGCCTGACGAAAATCAGTGACGATTTGCTGGATCTCAGCTTTGGTCAGCGCCCTTGGCGTTGTGGTTGGCACGCGAATGACATTACCTTCCTGATCGCGCAGAGATGTGCGGCTCTCTGCACTGATGGCAGAGGGCGCAACCGGCGCTTCATTGCCCGGCTGGAGTGAGGAGTGAGAGATTCGACCGGTATGCCAGAGCTGAACACAGCTATGACCGCCAGCCTCGTGGATACCCTGGTTGATTTGTTTCCACGCAGCAATTTGTGGTTTGGAATGAAGTCCCGGTGTCCCGGAATAGCCTTTAGCCTGGAAGGAAACCTGCGTCGCTTCGGTGATAATCAGCCCGGCTGAGGCTCTCTGGCAGTAATATTCGCGCATTAACTCCGTCGGCACATCGCCAGGCTCACGGCTTCTGACGCGAGTAAGGGGAGCCATAAATACCCGGTTAGGTACAGTTATCGGGCCAATAGTGAGTGGTTCAAAAAGGGTTGCCAGTTTCATTGAAACTCCATCTGTTATCACAGCCAGGAAAAACTGTGTGGATGCGATCATCCATTCATGAGATGGCAAAGCTTAGGAGGGAGGCCGCATTGCTTCAAGAAATCAGATAAACGCAGTTTTGATCAAAAATTCATAATAAGCTGAAAAAAAAGGATTTATTTATTCCACGGGAAAGCCAGGACCTTTAAATGGGAAAGAGATTCCCGAATCGTTGGACTGCATCAGGCGTAAAAAATCCAAAATGGAGGGTAAACCTAAAAGCGGATGCCACAATGGGCTTCGCCCATTGTGGCATCATTTCAGCGGGAACTCTGCTCGTATTGGGCCGTTATCCAGCCAGGATGGTAGCCCATCCATGACATCTGCCAGTGGCCCTGTGCCTTTTTAATTAGCTCAATGCGATAATGCGCGCCATAAATCCTCTCTCCTTCCAGCTCTGTCTGTCCGGGAATGATCCGGCCCAGGATCATCGAAGCAGTTTCGCCATCAGCATTAAGATTGATTTGCAGTGGATCCCCATAATGCTGGATCCACGGCCAGGGCATTCTGAATGCTTTAAGCGTACCCGCCAGCACGCGACGCCCCTGCATGGTACCCATAGGTGTCAGCTCAGCACCGACATCTTCACTGAAACATTCCGCAAACTGAGCATAATCTGCCAGGTCAAGGCCCCAGGCATAGCGATACCAGGCCTCAGCAATGAACGTATCTTCATCACCAGGCAACATGGATACAGGAACCCGTCGCCATGGTGAATCCAGTTCACTGACGATAACGGCTGGGGCATCCCCAGGTTGCCAGTTTTTTTCCGTGGGCAGTTGCCAGTGAGTGAGCAGCGTCTGCGAACCTTTGAGCCAGTTAATCTGAATTTTCACATCACTGATGCGTAGTGCTTCACCGGTACGATCATATTCGACCAGAATCACACCACCAAACATCGCCGATTTTTCCTTGCCGGCCTGCGAAAAATCACTGACATTGCCCAGCAAGTAAGCCCCGGCAACGGCATTGTTCTCATCAGCGCGCACAATCAGGTTACTGAGAACCAAACTGGACTCATCCAGATCTTTTAAGTCATCCTTTAACAGGGCGGCAACCTTATCTGCACCGTGCAATTCGCCTCTGGCGCTGCTGGAAAAAGTCATGCCCGGCGTAAAAAGAGCTTCAGCTGAAATATCTTTAGCCCCCGACCAGAGGCGAATCAGCCGGTCCAGTTGCCCGATGAATTGTTCGCGAACGAATGTCTGTGTCATTTTGCTTTCCTTATTGATTGCGGAATTGTGGCAGCACGAATTCAGCAAGTTCCTGCATGATCTCTTCTGCCGGGCGACGGGATGGCTTGAGGTTCAGAGCAACATGGTTAACACCCTGCTCCTGTTGTTGCGTCCAGAGGTTTATCAGAGCATTACGCCCAGCGGTAAAGCGGTTGCCAATGAAACGCAGCGGTGCATCAGGGTTTTCTGCTAAATCAAAGAAGGAACCATAGGCATAGGGTTTAAAGCCAAGACCTTCACCCGCGCGGCGCCACTCATCCAGCAGCAGATGCAGGCGTGAGAAATCACTCAGATGTCCCATCCAGCCGTCCGTGTTCTGTGCAATCCAGCTCAAATCCTGCCTTGCGCGCCCCACCACAATCATCGGCAGCCTGCGGGAATGAAGTTTCGGTACCAGATCAATGTTGCCGCTGAGGTTGCCGTAGTAACGTGTGTCCACGAGGGGGAATGACTCCTGCGTCAGGGTTTTCAGCAAGCCGGTCGCCTCGCGGAAACGTTCAGCGCGGTTGGCAAAATCAGCGCCAAACGCCGGATATTCAACAGCCCTGTCACCGCTGGATAAACCAAGGATCAATCTGCCACTTGTCAGCACATCCACAGAGGCTGCCTGCTTTGCCAGAATCACCGGTTCGCGGAGTGGCAAAACGATGCCAGCCGTGCCCAGCGCAATATTACGAGTATGTGCCGCAAGGAATCCAAGATAAACCAACGGGTCGAGCATCTGTCCGGTATCACCAAAATTGGGATCGTAGAAAGGCACATCACGCATCCACATGGCGGAAAAACCGGCGTCATCTGCCGCTTTTGCCAGTCGCTGATGATCGATAAGCGTAGGAAACGGTGAATTCGGATAGGTTTCAAGCGGCATAATAAAGCCGAACGTCAGTTTGCCTGGTGTAAACACCCGGCTGTAGGTGCGATGCGAGCTCATTACTGGTGCAATCGCGTGAGCCTGAACAGACATATAAAGTCTCCTGTTGCCTGGTCACTGAATGCCGGGCATAACATGTTGAAGTAGTGAAAATGGACAGGTCAGGAGATTAATGGAATATTTCGGGAATGTGCTTCCCGTATTAAGGAACAGCATTGCCCCTATACTGCGGCACCTGACAGAGGGCGGCTAGACACTATCATGACGGGTTTACAGCTGGTCTTTGCAGGAGGTAATTATCTGGCAGTTTGCGTCCCGCAATACGGGAAGCCCATTCCCCATTTTTTCTTTTATCCTCCACAGATGATTTCTCACGGTGCAATTGCACTCAACTTGAACGAGGATAATATTCATGACTACGCTTAAACTTCCTGCACATCTGGCCGGGCATAAAGCTTTTAACCGCGTCTTTCAGCAGGGAAAACTGACATTTGGTCTGATTGCTCCCTTCAAAGGCTATCCGGACGGGCCAATTCCTGACATGGATGATCATCTGGAGCTGGCGCAGATGGCTGATAAGGGAGGTATCTCTGCGTTATGGCTGCGGGATGTGCCTTTCTACGATCCCAACTTTGGTGACGCTGGCCAGCAATATGACACGATGGTCGATTTGGGCTATCTGGCAGCTGCGACCAAAAATATTGCGCTGGGTACGGCAGGTATTGTTTCCCCTTTGCGCAATCCGGTACTGACCGCCAAGCAGGCGGCCTCGGTGGACAGATTATCAGGTGGCAGGTTGTTGCTGGGCATGTCGAGTGGCGATCGCCCCGTCGAGTACCCTGCCTTTGGCTATGATTTTGACAATCGCGCCGAGCGCTTCAGAGAGTCATGGGACATCATTCGCCTGTTGACAGAGAATTCTTACCCGAAGAGAGAGACAAAACATTACGGTACGTTTTCCGGCAATATCGATATGGTACCGAAACTGGTATCACCCCGCCTACCGATGCTGACCATTGGACGGGCACGTCAGGACATGTCGTGGATTGCCAATCATTCTGACGCATGGATCTGGCATGGTGTTGATCCCCGTAACTCTGCAAACATCATTCGGGAACTACAGGAAGCCGGAGATGGCGAAACATGGCGGCCATTTGGCTACGCTAACTTCCTTGAACTGAGCGAAAACCCCAACGAGCCGCTGCGTATGTTTAACAATATCTTTATGCGTGCGGGAACGAATACGCTGATGGAATTCTGGAAAGAGCAGGAAGCGGCAGGGGTCTCGCACATTACGCTCAATCTGAAACCCAGTCGTCGTCCGGGTAAAGAAGTACTTCAGGAATTAATTGAGAATGTGTTGCCACACTTTTCTGCCATCCCGACAGAATAAGGATAAAAAGTTTGACCAATTACGGAAACAGGCATTTGGATCGTGCCTGTATCCATGTTTATCTTAACTTTAGGCTACTGGCTGTATGTGACAAAGACATGGAAACATGGGGGCGCATTTCTGCTTTAGATGCCATGACTCGACATATCCACTTTAACGAATTTCTAAATGACCTGAGTGCATTGGATAACACAGATGCCTGGCATGGTGCAGCTACCGTCTGGTCAAACTATGAAAATATTCAACGACACAGAGAGCAGTGTTGCGCCGGTATTAATACCGGTTTAAATGCAGGTAGCAAACATGCTCCGAAAGTTGCAGAACAAGAAATTCGTATTTTTCACGATAACGGCAAGGAAATTTCTGTTCCGATAGAATTGATTAGCAACTATTTTTCTTTATTTAAAAATGATAACGGTGATGAGAATAAAAAAATGCGTCCTTTCGGATTTCATGAATGGCTCAATGCGGTTTCACAACACGACCCAGAGCAAGCTCTGATAGCAGCCGAAGTTTATTTGAACTATGTGAACCAAAGTAAACAACATATGTATGATCATAAGAAGAATCTCACTCAACTGATGACCCGCCTTTTTGTGGAAGCAGAAGAACGTGAGGAATCTGATTGTGGTGCGATGCTACAGCGCGTTGTGGCATTACAAGACATTCTACTTTCAATGGGAGTTAAAGGCATAGCCGATTGGCTAAAAGCAGCGGAGCGACCATAGTCGGCCCTAAACCGAATGGTTTTGATAATCGTTTAGGGTATGGGCATATCTAAGTTAAGCAGAGTGAAAAATGTATTTTCCTATGGACATTTGAGTGTGAAGGTAGCTAACTAATTTTAATAAAGATATTTAATGTCCATAATCGGTCATCTTTCCTTTATATCGACGAAAGTTTTCTTGACCTTGACGGGGTACAAAACTGCGTCGATTTGGCAGCATTCGGGCACCAGGTACGGACCAAAGTGCTGCGTGATACCGGGCTTACCATAGGCGTGGGTATTGCCCAGACCAAAACCCTGGCAAAACTGGCGAACTTCGCGGCAAAAAAATGGGAGCAAACCCGCGGCGTGGTTGACCTTTCCAGCCTGGAACGGCAGCGAAAATTGATGGCCTTGGTGCAGGCAGAAGAAGTCTGGGGTATCGGACGGCGTCTCACCAAAGAACTGCGGAATATGGGGATCGAAACCGCACTGCAGCTGGCAGATGCAAGCACCACAATGATCCGCAAGCATTTCAGCGTGGTGGTTGAACGCACGGTGCGTGAACTGCGTGGTGAACCCTGCTTGTCACTTGAAGAATTTGCCCCAACCAAACAGCAGATCATTTGCAGCAGGTCATTCGGCGATCGCGTCACTGAGTACAATGATATGCATCAGGCTATCTGCATGCACGCCTCACGCGCAGCAGAAAAACTGCGCGAAGAGCACCAATATTGCCGGAATATCAATGCATGGGTTAAAACCAGCCCCTTCTCAACCAACGAAAAATATTACGGCAACACCGCGAGCATCAGACTCAGTACGCCGACGCAAGATACCCGCGACATCATCGCCGCCGCGATTCGATGCCTTGACAAGATTTGGCAGCCCGGCCATCGCTATCTAAAAGCCGGCGTTATGCTGCAGGACTTCTATTCGCAAGGCGTCGCTCAGTTGAACCTGTTCGACGAGTATCAGCCGCGCCCCAACAGTGAACGCTTGATGGCAGCCTTGGATCAGATCAATCAGTCCGGGCGCGCTGGAGTCTGGTTTGCCGGACAAGGCAATCAGCAGACCTGGTCGATGAAACGTGAATTTCTCTCCCCCGCATACACCACGCGGGTCAGCGATTTACCGCATGCTCGCGTGTACTGAGGTCGGCAAGGCGTCTTTGCGGTCATGAAATAAAGGAATAATGACCCAATCAGCCTATAGAATGCTAAACTCGCTGCCTAAAACTTCATGCCCATAGTGCCCCCAATTGAGAACGAGCACGATTTAAATGTCAGAACAACAAACAGTTAGTCAAAAAGAGCAGTACAACCTGAACAAATTGCAAAAGCGCCTGCGTCGTAACGTGGGCCAGGCGATTGCCGATTTCAACATGATTGAAGAAGGCGACCGTATCATGGTGTGCCTGTCCGGCGGCAAAGACAGCTACACCATGCTGGAGATCCTGCGCAACCTGCAGCAGAGCGCACCGGTCAATTTCTCACTGATTGCGGTCAACCTCGATCAGAAACAGCCTGGTTTCCCCGAGCATATCCTGCCGGCCTATCTGGAAAGCCTCGGTGTGGAATACAAGATTGTTGAGGAAAACACCTACAGCATCGTCAAGGACAAGATCCCGGAAGGCAAAACCACCTGCTCACTGTGTTCACGCCTGCGCCGCGGCATTCTTTACCGCACCGCTACCGAGCTGGGAGCCACCAAGATTGCCCTGGGCCACCACCGTGACGACATTCTGCAGACGCTGTTCCTCAATATGTTCTACGGCGGCAAACTGAAAGGCATGCCACCTAAACTGATGAGTGACGATGGTAAACACGTGGTGATTCGCCCGCTGGCTTATTGCCGTGAAAAAGACATCGAGCGTTTCTCGGTCGCTAAAGGCTTCCCGATTATCCCGTGCAACCTGTGCGGTTCGCAGCCCAACCTGCAGCGCCAGGTGATTGGTGACATGCTGCGTGACTGGGATAAACGTTATCCGGGCCGCCTGGAAACCATGTTCAGCGCAATGCAAAACGTGGTGCCTTCGCACCTGAGTGACTACAACCTGTTTGATTTTAAAGGGATCCACCACGGTAGCGAAGTGGTTGACGGTGGCGATCTGGCCTTTGACCGTGAAGATCTCCCGATGCAGCCGATCGGCTGGCAACCGGAAGACGCGGATGAAGCCGTCCCGGTCCGTTTAGACGTTCTCGAAATCAAATAAGCCGTTTTGCCGCCCGTTCTCCGCGGGCGGCTCTTTCCCTTCATCAGTTGTCGATCCCGCTCGCAATTTCAGCAGAATTCATCGGACAGTGCCGTTTTTATCCTATACTGTGTTTTTATACAGTCACCCTGGAGATTACCGATGAACATCACTCCCTGCTTGTCTCACGTTTCTCTCGGCAGCAATAATTTTGACGCCGCAGCCGATTTTTACGATCGCACTCTCGCCGCACTAGGCTGTCGACGGGTGTTGGAACACCCTGGTGCCATTGGCTATGGGCGCGATTATCCGGAATTCTGGCTGCAAGTGCCGATCGACGGTAAACCGGCCACGAACGGCAATGGTCTGCACGTGGGGTTTTTCGCCACCAGTAAACAACAGGTTGATGATTTCTACCGCCATGCGCTGGAGGCCGGCGCGACAGATGAAGGGGCCCCCGGCTCACGGCCGCACTATGGTGAAGCCTATTATGGCTGCTTTGTTCGTGACCTGGACGGACATAAGATCGAAGCCAGTTTCTGGGATGAAAGTGCAGCCTGACGGGGTAAATTGCAGACAAAAAAATGCCGGTGATTAAACCGGCATCGTATGAATCAATGTGCTATGCAGTAATTCTAAATATAAGAAAGTAAGACAATTATGGAGCGCAACGCCCATCGCTTGACGTTGCATTCACCTGCGAGATAGATCATGCCCCATTTCCCCCCAGCAAAAGTTGATATCGCTCAATGTTAACCGGGTTATCGGCGCTTTTTGGCTACAACCAGCGGCGCCGCTTCAGCCACCAGCCCAGACCGAACACCAATCCGGTCAGCGTCAGGCAAAACGCAGCAAAACCGAAAGGATTGCCACCGCCGGGAATGCCGCCCAGGTTAACACCGAATAACCCGGTCAAAAAGGTGGTAGGCAAAAACACCATCGCCAATAGCGACATGGTGTAGGTACGACGGTTCATGGCATCAGCCATCACGGTAGTGATTTCGTCAGAAAGGATCGCGGTGCGCGCAATGCTGCCATCCAGATCGTCCAACCCGCGCCCCAACCGATCGGCAATGTCCTGCATACGGCGACGGTCGTCATCATTCATCCAGGGCAAGCGATCGCTGGCCAGCCGAGAGAATACGTCACGCTGCGGTGCCATATAGCGACGCAGTACGATCAGTTGTTTACGGATCAGTGCCAACTGCCCACGCTCAGGAACCTGTTGTTCCAGCAGCGAATCTTCCAGATCGATGATTTTGTCGTGCAGATCCTCGATAAACTCACTGGCGTGGTCGGTCAGTGCATCCGATATTTCCACCAGCCAGTTACCGCTGTTGGTCGGCCCGCTGCCAGTTTGCAGATCGTTCACCACCTGGTCGATGGAATACACCTTGCGATGACGGGTGGAAACAATCAGCTTATCGGTCATGTAAACGCGGATAGTCACCAACTGATCCGGTCGCGAGTTGGCATTAAAGTTAATGCTGCGCAGCGTGATCATGGTTCCCTCACCCACTTTACTGACACGCGGCCGTGAGCTCTCCCCGGATAGCGCCTCTCTTACCGCATCAGGTAGCAGCGGCGTGGTGGTCAGCCATTCGGCGCTGGCGGGGTGTGCATAATCGAGATGCAGCCAGCAAGGCTCGTCACAGGTGACTTTATCATCGTAATCAATCGATGTTACGCCCCCCTTGCCATCGAGCTGGTAGGCATACACTGCGTCAGGAACCTGTAACTCGCGCCCCTCAATGACTTCCATTCCTCATCCCCTCTGCTTTTCAGTTATTCCAGAGTCTAGCGTTAATGGTAGGCGGATCAAAGATGAAGCCGTGCGAATGCTGCACCTGGAACGGCCTTATACGCTAACATGGATAAATAACGCACAATGCACGGCCGGACACCCGATGAAATCCACCTCGACATTCTTGTTAGCCTCCGTTTTGGCATTTGCTCCGGCGTCGTTTCATCCGCTGTTGGCCGCAAATAACTCACTCAACACTATCGCTGATACATATCAGGTCAAATTGGGTAAGTCGGCAGGCAGCTTGCCTTACTTCATAGCGAAATCCCATGGTCCCACACCACACAACGCGTTAATCGTGCTGCACGGACATCCCAGAGACGCCGGGAAAACCCTGGCTGCGGCGCTGAAAGCTGCTCAACTTGCCGCCAGAACCGACGGCACGCTGTTGGTCGCCCCGCTGTTTCCGGTTAGCGATGCGCAGGCCACACGTTGCCATTCGCCTGGCGTTCCTTCAGCGCAGCCAGGTGACGCTCTCTGGAGTTGCAGTTCCTGGATAGAAGGTGGTTTGGACCACCAGGGTAATACCACCTCATTTGCCGCTGTTGATCGGCTGATTGTCGAATTGAAAGTAAAATGGCCAAAGCTACAGACGGTCACCGTCGCCGGTTTCTCCGCCGGGGCGCAATTTGTACAGCACTATGTCGGCTTTGCCCATCCACCTCCTGGCGTGAAGGTGCGTTACGTCATAGCCGACCCCGGCAGTTGGCTCTATTTTGATAGCCACCGGCCGCAGCCGATAAAAAATGCCCACCCCGCCGATTGGCGTGATTGCCAGCAACAGGGGAGCTGCAGCTTTGATTGGGTGAAAGTTAACAGTGACGCCTGTCCGAAGGTCAATCGTTGGAAATACGGCCTTGAGGCCATTCCGGCCTTTCTCGATCAAAATCGTGCATCGGTGCAGCAGCGTTACGCTGCAGCAGATATCACCTATATTGAAGGCGAGAAAGACAGCGGGAATTCACCCGGTACCCTCTACAAAATACTCGATAAGTCCTGCGCGGCGCAGTCTCAGGGCCCCTATCGACTGCAACGTGGCCTGGCCTATGCCGCTTACGACCGACGCTTTATTGCTCCGCACGCCAAACGTGATTTGCTGATTGTTCCCGGCTGCGCACACGACGTAAGCTGTGTATTTCCTTCAACGACGGCGCGTGCTGCCTTGTTTGCCACTCCATAAATTACGCCATTCCTCTGCCACAAAAATAACAAACCCCGCAATTAGCGGGGCTTGATGAAAACTCATGGGGATACCGCAACCTGTCAGTGTTTCAAAATATACATCGTCTGACTGTAAGCCACGTCTTCCGGATTGGTGATCGGGTAGCCTTTCACCCAGGGTTTGATCAATCGGCCATTGGTATACTGATAAATCGGTGCGATTGGTGCCTGATCGGCGATGATCTGCTCCAGCTTATTGTAATCCGTGGTCAGCGCTGCCGGATTGGTTTCATGACTGGCCAGCGCCAGCAGCTTATCGTAATCCGCACTTTTGAATTTGGCGATGTTACCACTGTGGGTTGAGCTCAACAGCGACAGGAAGGTCGAGGCCTCATTGTAATCGCCGACCCAGGAGGCGCGTACCACGTCGAAATTACCGGTGTTACGGCTATCGATGTAGGTTTTCCATTCCTGGTTTTGCAGTTTGACGTCGATACCGAGCGTTTTCTTCCACATTGAAGCCACGGCAATGGCGATTTTCTGGTGACTTTCCGAAGTGTTATACAGCAGCGTCAACTTCAGCGGATTGTTCGGGCCATAGCCGGCCGCCTGCATCAACGCCTTAGCCTGCGCGTCCAGTTCCGCCTGCGGCTGTTGCTGCAACAGGCTCACCTCCGGCTTAAACCCGGCGGTGACGTCTGGTGTGAAGTGGTAAGCCGGTTTTTCACCGGTGCCCAACACTTTCTCGGCGATAATTTTGCGATCAATAGCGTAAGACAATGCCTTACGTACCCGAACATCGTTAGTCGGCGCGCGTTGGGTGTTGAAGGCATAATAATAGGTCCCGAGTTGATCTGGGGTATAGACCTGGTCCGGAATGTCTTTCAACAGCTTTTGGTACATATTCTTCGGGA
Organism: Serratia myotis; assembly: GCF_027474885.1. Lineage (NCBI taxonomy): Bacteria > Pseudomonadati > Pseudomonadota > Gammaproteobacteria > Enterobacterales > Yersiniaceae > Serratia > Serratia myotis. Next base: position 2,982,574 of record NZ_CP099707.1, read on the forward strand.
AGGACTCGGTGATATCGATATCGCCGGCCAGATAACGTTTGGTGGCGTTGGATTCCTGGTTGATCGGCACAAAGGTCACCTTGGTCAGCACCGTATGCGCATGGTCCCAATAGTGCTCGTTTGGCGTCAGCACCAGCTTTTCGTTGACCACCCGTTCCTGCAGTTTAAACGCGCCATTACCGACCAGATTGCCGACCTTGGTCCAGTCATTGCCAAATTTCTCCACCACTGCCTTGTTGACCGGGAACAGGCTGAAGTTGGCGGTCAGGCTGACAAAATACGGTACCGGTTTGTTCAACTGCACTTTAAAGGTGTAATCATCCAGCGCCGTGACGCCCAGCTTATCGGCGGGCAGTTTGCCGGTAACGATCTCATCCGCATTTTGAATGCCAGCCAGTTGGGCAAACCAGGCGAAAGGAGACAGATTTTTCGGCTCAACCAGCCGTTGCCAGCTATAAACAAAGTCTTTCGCCGTGACAGGGTCACCGTTAGACCAGCGCGCATCTTTACGCAGCGTGAAAATATAGGTTTGGTTATCGGTGGTTTGCCAGCGGGTGGCCACGCCAGGGATCACCTTGCCGTTAGCATCCTGATTCACCAGCCCTTCAAACAGATCGCGTGCCAATTGCGCTTCCGGCAAGCCTACCGCTTTGATCGGATCGAGTGAGGCCGGTTCATCTTTGATATGGCGAACAATTTCCTGCTTTTCCGCCAGAGTGGTACCTGGGGGAACCTGCGCCGCCATAGCGCTGCTTAACCCTGCGCCGATCGCCACGGCACACAGCGCCAAACGAAAACCCTGTTGAATTTTTTTTCTCGTCATTCTGATTCATCCCCGTTAACCATCTGAATTTTTTATCTTATAGCACAAGATTAGTCTCACCTAGAGTTCCAGGCGGACAAGATGTAAAAACTGGGGGCCAGGCAATAAAAAATGCCCGCACGACGATGTCGGTACGGGCATTTCTCGCTTAACGAACGTGATTAGTCGTAAAGGTGAATGCTATTGATGCGGTAGCTGAATTCCTCACCCTCTTCTTCATCAAAAATGGTGAAGAAACCTTTCTCGGCCAACGGCTTGGCATGGATATCGGTTTTCTGCATCTGACGTGACTCGGCATCGTCAAAACCATAGTCGAGATAGAAGCTGTTTTTCTGGTAGTCGACGTGCAAGGTAAACGGATAGTTGGACTCATCGCCACGCCCGTCGTCGTTCTTCACCACGCCAAACCATTCACCCTGACGGATCTGGTTTTCCTCGTCCACACCGCACAGCAGCGTGATGGTATCCTGATCATTTTCGCTATAGCTGGCAACTATTCTGGCTACTGGCATGTTAAATCCCCTGTTGGGTAATTGGGTTAGCTTTGCCGATAGTATAACAACAGCGAACAAAATAGCTGGCGTGGTTTTATTAGCTTCACCAATCAATATTCAGCACGGTTTTGCCGCGTGAGCCGCCAGCCTTACTTTGCGCCAGCATTTCCGGTGCCTGTTTAATCGATACCAGGCGTTCCACCGGCACCTGCAATTCTCCGCGCGCTACGCTCTGCAACAGTTGCTCCAGCTCATCCGCGCTGATCTGGGCCTCAAGGTTGCCGCCGCGCAGGCCCTGTTGCTGCATCTGCTCCGGAACTGCCGACCAAATGGTGCTCAGCGCCACACCGCCCTTGCGCAGGATGACCAGCAACGCGCTGAAAGCCTCGGCATTGCTGACCAGATCGATCATGCCATCAATGCCCTGCGGATATTGTTGCTGCACCTGCTGCAGCACGGGTGCCCGGTGATGATCAATCACCTTCTCAGCCCCCAGCTCACGCAATGCGGACTCGGCATCAGCCCCGCCGGTAGCGATCACCTTCAGCCCCTGACGTTTGGCCAGTTGAATAACGAAACGCCCAACCCCCCCGGTCGCCCCCACCACCAGCAACGTCGCGCCCGTGGTCAGTTGCAGCTTTTCAACCAGTTTTAGCGCGGTACCGGCGGCAATCGGCATGGCCGCCGCCTTGGTCAAACTCACCTCATCGGGCACCCTTGCCAACACGGCATGTTGATCAATCGCCGCATACTCGGCGTAACTGCCGGCACCAACAATGCCGAACATAAACTTACCGGCCACCCGCTCATTGACGCTGAATCCGGTGACATCATCAGCAACGGCCTCAATCACGCCAGCACCGTCAGTGCCGATCACCAAAGGAAAAACATGCGGCAATTTTCCTTCCAACATGCCGTCGGCTATCCGCCAGTCAACCGGATTTAGCCCGGCAGCGGCCATTTTGACCAGTATCTGTCCGGGTTGTAGCGAAGGTTTGGCGATCTCTACCTGTTCTGGCGTAGCACCGAGCTGTTTGACTGCAATGGCTTTCATGATGAGCTCCAATTATTTGTTCACGATAGAGCCAGTGTAGCGAACCGGAGATCGTCTGCCAGCCATCAATAATCGGACTCACTGTTCAAGAATTTAGGACAATTAATTTTGTTATCAGGTGAGAAATTGCTCTGGGAAAGTTAAGCGAAAGCGTAATACACTGAATAAAATGATAATCACTCTCGACCTTTCAATCAGGGAACCATCATGATCCAGCATCGACCGCGCAGTGACCGTGGCCAATTGGCCGTTGCAGGAGAGAATTACGGCAGTTCACTATTGGGCGCACCGCTACTTTATTTTCCGGCGGCCGTCAGTGGCCCGGAAACCGGACTGATTATTGCCGGCACCCACGGTGATGAGAGCGCCGCTATCGTTACCCTGTCCTGCGCATTGCGCAGCATCGCACCAAACCAGTTGCGCCACCATGTAGTACTGGCGGTCAATCCCGACGGCTGCCAGCTCGGGCTGCGCGCCAATGCCAACGGGGTCGATCTGAACCGTAACTTCCCGGCGGCCAACTGGCGCTCCGGCGATACGGTTTACCGTTGGAACAGCGCGGCGGAGGCTCGGGATGTTAAACTCTCGACCGGCGGTCGCCCCGGCTCCGAACCGGAAACCCAGGCGCTATGCCATTTGATCCACCGGTTGAAACCGCACTGGGTGGTGTCGTTCCACGAGCCATTGGCCTGTATTGAAGACCCAGCCAGTTCCCAGCTCGGCGTTTGGCTTTCGCATAAATTTGCCTTGCCGCTGGTCACCAGCGTCGGTTACGAAACGCCGGGATCATTCGGCAGTTGGTGCGCTGATTTGTCACTGCCCTGCATTACTGCGGAATTCCCCCCTATCTCGGCCGATGCCGCCAGCGAAAACTACCTGGACGCCATGGTAGAGTTACTGACTTACCCGGGTTAAACCGGTTACGGGGCGAGATTAATCGCCCCACATTCAAACGCCAGACCCGGTTCAACGTCATTCGCCAACCAGGTCGGGCCGTCCAAATCGACAAATCGCGCGCCCGGTGCCAGCGGCAATGCGGCATTGATCGCCCGCGAAGTGCAAAGCATGCAGCCAAGCATGATAGCGAAGCCCTGTTCCCGCGCCGCCTCAGCCAGCGCCAGTCCTTCCGTCAGGCCGCCGGTTTTATCCAGCTTGATATTGACCATCTGATAGCGGCCGGCCAGCTTGGGAAAATCATCGCGGGTATGGCAGCTTTCATCTGCGCAAATGGGTAATGGGTGGATAAAGTTTTCCAGTGCACTGTCATCCGTCGCCGGCAGCGGTTGTTCCAGCATCGCCACGCCCAGATCGGCCAACAGTTGGCAGCGAGCCGCCAGCCCTTCCGCCTGCCAGGACTCATTGGCATCGACAATTAACGTGGTATCCGGCACCGCCGCGCGGATCGCCACCAGCCGTTCACTGATCAGATGATTGTCCAGTTTGATTTTCAGCAACCGCGCCCCTTGCTGTTCAAGTTCACGCGCGGCGAAAGCCATGGCTTCCGGCGAACCGATGCTGACCGTTTGCGCCATCAAAATACGTTCCGGTTCTGCAACACCGCTGCACTGCCAACGGCTCTGGCCACTCAGTTGACACTCCAAATCCCACAACGCGGAATCCACGGCGTTACGAGCAGCACCAGCCGGCATTAGCTGCTGCAGTTGCTCACGCGTCACACCCTGTTCGACAACCGTTGCCACTTCCGCCAGCAATTCCATCACCGAAGCCTCACTTTCACCGTAACGCGGATAAGGCGTGCATTCACCGACCCCCCGTACGCCCTGTTGCTCAATTTCGACCACCACCACTTTGGCTTCGGTACGGCTGCCGCGGGCAATAACAAAAGCTGTATGTAATGGCCAGGCTTCTGGATAAAAACGCATGCTTCTCATAACGGCTCCTGAGCGGAAATTACGCATAATATCGGACGAATACGCGGGTGATTTTTTGGACACACTCTAATATATACAACTATTTAGCAAACTATATATATCCAACCCACAATTGTTGACATAAACTGATGCCAGGGTGTGAACCTAATGTTAAAGGCGGCCGAAAGGCCATTTTATTAGGCTCATGCCCTTTGTATAAACACTTGTAAAAGGAATCAAGCTAATGACTCAGACAGTACATTTTAAAGGCAACCCGGTTAGCGTTGCAGGCCACCTGCCCCAGGCTGGCGAACAAGCCAAAGCCTTCTCGCTGGTTGCCAAAGACCTGTCAGACGTAGCGCTGAGCAGCTTCGCCGGTCAACGCAAAGTTCTGAACATTTTCCCAAGTATTGATACCGGCGTTTGCGCGACCTCAGTACGTACATTCAACCAACTGGCCAGCGGCCTGGATAACACCGTAGTGCTGTGCATCTCGGCTGACCTGCCGTTCGCACAGTCACGCTTCTGCGGTGCAGAAGGCCTGGAAAACGTGGTAACCCTGTCCACCCTGCGTGGTGCTGAATTCAAACAGGCTTACGGCGTTGAGATCACCGATGGCCCACTAACGGGTCTGACTGCGCGTGCGGTTGTGGTGCTGGATGGCCAGGACAACGTGCTGTACAGCGAACTGGTGGATGAAATCACCCACGAGCCGAACTACGATGCGGCGCTGGCTGCCCTGAAGTAATACCAAGAGGCCGACGAATGCCGGCCTCTGAGAGTTAACTGTAGAAACGGGCGCTTATGGCGCCCGTTTTTTTATTCTTCGTTTTCACCGGTAGGCTTACGGCTGCTAAGGCCATATTCGCGCAACTTATTGGCAATCGCGGTATGTGAAACCCCCAGGCGTTTCGCCAGTTTTCGCGTACTTGGGTAAGTACGGTACAGCCGTGTCAGCACCGAGCGTTCGAATCGCTTGCTGATATCGTCAAGCGATCCATCCATAACCTCATCGCCGAGTGACATTTCAACTTCAAACTCCGGCAGTACGATGTCCTGCGGGCGCAGTTCGAACCCTTCAGTTTGCGTCAGCGCGCGGTAAATCGCGTTCTTCAACTGTCGCACGTTGCCCGGCCAGCCGTATTTGCTGAGGAAACTGCCCAGATCGTTCGCCAACTTCGGCCGCGCGACACCCTGCTCATCGGCAAAACGCGCCACAAACAACTCGGTCAACGGCATGATGTCCTGCGGACGCTCACGCAGCGGCGGAATAGTGATGGTCAGCACGTTAAGGCGATAGTAAAGATCCTCACGGAACTCACCACGCTGTACCAGTTCGGTCAGGTTTTTCTGCGTCGCGCAAATCACCCGGACGTCCACGTGCACTTCGTGTTCTTCACCCACACGACGGAAGGTACCATCGTTAATAAAGCGCAGCAGTTTGGTCTGCATGCGCGGCGACATCTCGCCGATCTCATCCAGCAGCACCGAGCCACCGTGAGCCTGCTCGAAGAAGCCCTTCTTGCCTTCCAGCGCATTCGGATAGGCGCCAGGCGCATGGCCAAACAGCTCACTTTCCGCTACGTCATCCGGCAATGCGGCACAGTTCAGCGCCAGGAACGGCTGCTTGCCACGCGGGCTGCGCAAATGGCAGGCCCGGGCCAGAATATCTTTGCCGGTACCGGTGTCGCCGACAATCAACAGCGGCGCATCCAGCATTGCCAACTTGCGTGCCTGCTCCAGCACATGGCGCATTTTCGGGCTGGCGGCAACGATATGATCAAACTCGGTATCGTCGTTCACCGACAGATTCTGTAACTGGCGTCCCATACGGGCCGTGGATTTCAGCATCACTACCGCGCCTACGGTGGCATTCTGCTGGTTTTCATCTTCCAGGTAGATTGGCGTGATATCCATCAGGAAGTCCTGACTGCGGATCACCACCCGTTCAGATTGCGGCGTCGTCTGCTCGCTCTCGAGCCAGCGGTTGAAGTTGTAGCCGCCAATTAATGCGGTGGCGGTCTGGTTACGGATTTTGTCTTCGCTGAACCCGAACAGCGCCTGCGCCGCCGGGTTGGCCAGTTCGACTTTGCCCTTCATATCGATCGAGAACACCGGTTCCGGCATCGACTCCAACAGCGCGCGCAGTGCGCGGTGTTCGCGTTCAGATGGCATGAAATTCACGGTGCGTACATCGGTCACGCCGGCAATGCGACGGATCTCGACCATCAGCGCGCGGAAGGTGTCAAAATCCAACTGGGAAAAATTGAGGTAAATGCGGCCGATAGGATCGATTTCGATGCCACGTAAATCTATGCTGCGCAATACCAAAAGATCGAGTAACTCTCGAGTCAGACCGAGCCGGTCTTCGCAAAAAACTTCCAAACGCATCAGTATTGGCCTTATCTCTGCAGGTGCGGGGATGACTGATGACGATGATACTCTCTCACCCCGAGCGGTAGAAGCAATCTGTCAGCAAAAGTTGACAGAACTCTGATTTATCGCTGTTGTTGATGATTTTAAACGCAAGTGAATGACACCATCGGCGTCATTTTAGCTTATCTGTAGAGAGTTATCACAACCACCAATAAAATTGCAGATAAATATAATGTATTTACAGGGCGATCGTCTTTCGTCAAGTGAGGGTTACGTATTGGTGTTAGCGGGGAATGATTGCTGCAAGAATGAACAGCGGCGCCTGGGTGAGCGCCGCTGACAGATTATTTGGTTTTGTTATCGCTCTTTTTCAGGGTGTCTTTCAGTTGGCCAATCAGTTGGCTGCGGAAATCACCCAGCTTCGGTTTTTCCCCCTCCAGCCAGGGCAGCGGACGACACAGCTCCATCGCCTTGATACCCAGTCTGGCGGTCAGCAAACCGGCACCAATACCCTGCGCCGCTCGGGCGGACAGTCTGGCGGCCAGGTCTTGTGACATCCAGTCCATTCCCACTTCGCGTACCAGTTCGGACGCACCGGCAAAGGCAATATTCAGCAGCACCAGGCGGAACAACCGCAAACGGCTGAAGTAACCCAGTTCGATACCATACAGCGCCGCGATGCGGTTGATCAGCCGAATATTACGCCAGGCGATAAACGCCATATCCACCACCGCCAGCGGGCTGACGGCGATCATTAACGTGGATTCTGCGGCTGAACGGCTGATTTCACGCCGCGCCTGATTATCCAATACCGGCTGCACCAGCTTGGCGTACAGCGCCACGACCTCACGGTCGTTTTGAGTTTCATGCAGCGAAGCCTGCCAGCGTTGCAATGCCGGGTGTCCCTGATCGAGGCCGGCCTGGCGCGCCAGCTTCTCGCAAAACTCACGCCCTTTGCCCAATCCGTGGCTGTGTAACAGCTCGCGTGCCACATCTCGCTCTTCTGCCCGTTGACGCAAGCGATACAGCCGACGCCATTCGGTCACCACCGAACCCACCCCGGCAAAGACAATCAAACCGCCCGCGACACCGCCGCCCATAGCAATCCAATCCTGTTGCACCCAGGCGGTATGTACCCATTGCACGCCCTGCGCCACCACACTGACGCCGAACAACGTCAGCCCGGCGGTGACCATTTTGCGCCACAGGCTGCGTTTGGGTTTCAGCGCCGCGTTGATAATGCCTTCGGCGCGCCCTTCTTCCTCTTCCTGCTCCAGTTCCGGTGCCGCCGGGAAAAAACTTTCCGCCTGCTGTTCATCGAAGGCCACATTGGCGCGTAACACCGGCTCCTGCGGTGGCTGCAGCGGCTGTTCGAAATCGATACGCGGTTTTATCGGCTCGCTCATCGCAATTTATCTCCCAGTAAAAACTCCATCACCGCATCCAGACGGATATGCGGCAATGGGCTATCCACACTCATCGCGCGGGGGCGAAACTGATCAAAATGGAAGCCCTGGTTTTGCCAGAACGTCGGCCCCGGTAAGCGCGCCGGCACTTCGCCGGGGAACACGGTCAGCGGCGCTCCGTCGTTCAGACGGTTGCCTTTCAACGCCGGGATGCGCTGCCCCTGATGGTCGACAATGCCACTTTCGGTAGCCTGCACCGAGGCCAGCCCGACGCAGTCCATGCTGATGCCCTCAAACGCTGCGTTCTGCCACGCTTCCTGCACCAGTTGTTGCAGCAACGACACCAGATTGGCGTGCTGATCGGCAGTGATATGATCCGCCTTGGTGGCGGCGAACATCAGTTTATCGATGGTCGGCGAAAATAACCGACGGAACAGCGTGCGCTTACCGTAGTGGAAACTCTGCATCAGTTGGGTCAGCGCCAGCCGCATGTCGTTGAACGCTTGCGGGCCACTGTTAAGCGGCTGCAGGCAATCCACCAGCACAATCTGACGATCGAAGCGGACGAAATGCTCTTTATAAAAGTTTTTGACGATGGTCTGGCAGTAATAGTTGAACCGCGCACGCAGCATGCCGATATTGCTGTGTTTATCCGCCTGCGCCAGCCTGGATTCACCGAGACTGTCGACATTGGGCCAGGGGAAGAACTGTAATGCCGGTGCACCGGCCAGATCGCCCGGCAGCACGAAGCGGCCCGGCTGAATAAAATGCAGCCCTTCACTTTTGCAACGCAGCAGGTAATCGGTATAGGCCTGGGCGATGGCCGCCAGCTTGTTTTCATCGGCCGGGGCCAGCGGATCGCAGCTTTTACACAGCTCCAGCCAGGGCTTGGCCCACTCGGCGCGATCGCCCTGCAGCAGACCGGCCATTTGCCGCGACCAGGCCAGATAGTCCTGTTCCAGCATCGGCAAGTCCAACAACCATTCACCAGGGTAATCGACAATCTCCAGATACAGCGTTGAAGTGTCTTTGAAGTGACGCAGCAGTGAGTCGTTGGAACGGTAGCGCAACGCCAGGCGAATTTCGCTGACGCCACGCGTCGGGGTTGGCCAGCTCGGCGGAGTGCCATAAAGCTGTGCCAGCCCCTCATCATAGGTAAAACGCTGAATGCCGAGATCGCGTTGCGGAATGCGCTTCACGCCCAGCAGACGTTCTTCACGCACCGGCGAGAACAGCGGCATACGCGCACCGCTGTGAACGTGCAGCAATTGATTGACGAAAGCGGTGATAAAAGCGGTTTTACCGCTGCGGCTCAGGCCGGTCACCGCCAGGCGCAGGTGACGATCCATCCCGCGGTTGACCAGCGACGTTAACTCATTTTGCAGTCGTTTCATTGTTCTCCTTGGCATAACGCCCAAATACCTTGTTCAGGCCTTTGCGGAACAGCGGTTCCAGCACCAGCGCCAGGACAAAGCGAATCGGTTTGCGACCCACGGTACGCAGCAGCCAACCGGCCGCCCCTGCCGGGCCGTAATTCAGTAACGCTATGATGATGACTTTAGACAATGTCTTCAACATTGTACCGGCTCCTTGTTTAAATCCACCGGATTTAACGGTGTTTACGGCATAGGTTTTTTTCATTATCAATGCCCTCCGGCACAATTTTGTTCAAAAGGATGATGTCAGCTGCAATGCCTGACCTGCGCCACGCGCAGGCCATTGCACTCAAGGCGGGGTTATAACTTGCGGAAACGACTCTGTACGCCGAAGGTATCCGACGTGACATAACGCTCAACCTGCCGCAGTTGCTGTTCGCCACTGCCCAGCTCGTACTCTAATTGGTCGAGCAACTGGCGCGGTGTTTTTTGCTGTTCGCCGTCAAAACGGCTGGCTGGCGCTTCATCCAGCACGAACACCAGGGCGAAATAGGCGATCAGGGTGAAGAAGAACAGTCCGAAGAACATCGACAGCACCACAATCACTCGGATCAGGCGCACCGGCACGTCAAAATAATGGGCCAGACCGGCGCAGACGCCCTTCAGCATGCCTTCTTCAGGGACGCGATAAAGCTTTTTACTGCCCAGAGTGTTGTTCATCAAGACTGTCTCCAGTTCGGGTGTTCTGCATCAAGGATCTCTTCCAGCGCCTGAATGCGTTCACGCATGCGCTTGGCATCTTCCGCCAACTGCGCCAGACGCTGCATTTCCTGATGGCTCAGTTGAATGCCGTTTTGTTGCCGATTGCTGTAATGCAGCCAAAGCCAGATCGGTGCGACAAACAACACAAAGATTGTCAACGGAATGGCAAGTAATAGAGCACTCATTTCTTTTCCTTCTTAATGCGTCTTGGTGAGCGGCCACATCACCGTGGCCGCTGTCGCCTTACTCAGAGCGGTTCATTTTCGCTTTCAGCGCCGCCAGCTGCTCACTGATGGCATCGTCGGCTTTCAGCTCGGCAAATTCTTGATCCAGAGACTTCTTTTTACCGATGATGACGCTTTCCGCCTCGGCTTCCATATGGTCGATGCGGCGTTCGAACTGCTCGAAACGTGCCATCGCCTCATCCAGTTTGCCGCTGTCGAGCTGACGGCGCACGTCGCGAGAAGATGATGCCGCCTGGTGACGTAATGTCAGCGCCTGCTGGCGAGCGCGGGTTTCGGTCAGCTTGCTTTCCAGCTCGCCGATTTCGCTTTTCATGCGCGCCAGCGTTTCTTCTACGGTAGACACTTCATGGGTCAACGTAGAGATCAGGTCGGCCACTTTTTGTTTTTCGATCAGGGCCGCACGGGCCAGATCTTCTTTCTCTTTGCGCAGCGCCAGTTCGGCTTTGTCCTGCCAATCGCTAAGCTGGTTTTCACCCTGCTCAATGCGGCGCAGCAACTGTTTTTTCTCCGCCAGCGCACGCGCTGAGGTAGAACGCACTTCAACCAACGTGTCTTCCATCTCCTGGATCATCAAACGGACCAGCTTTTGTGGATCTTCCGCCTTATCCAGCAACGTATTGATGTTGGCGTTCACGATGTCGGCAAAACGAGAAAAAATACCCATAATTCACTTCCTCTTGGTTCTGATGGCGTCTGAAGCGCCGCGTTAGGTCATACAGATTTCCCTAAGACTTAATCAAAACTCGTGCCAACTTTTATTTCATTGAATAACAACAATTATTTGTTTTTGACTCTCTGCGGACTTACTGTAGAGTGATTATTTTCACCAAACATTGGCGAATTTCATCATGAGCGAACAGTTAGAAAACCTGCTGGGCGAAGCAAATGCCTTTGTCGAAGTATTGGAGCAAGTCTCGCAACTGGCAAAGTTGAACAAACCGGTGTTGGTGATCGGCGAGCGCGGTACCGGTAAAGAACTGATTGCCCACCGTTTGCATTACCTTTCCAACCGTTGGCAGGGGCCGTTTATCTCGCTTAACTGCGCAGCGCTGAATGAAAACCTGCTGGACTCCGAACTGTTCGGCCACGAGGCCGGTGCCTTTACCGGCGCACAGAAACGTCATCTTGGTCGCTTTGAACGTGCCGACGGCGGCACTTTGTTTCTCGATGAGCTGGCCACCGCCCCAATGCTGGTACAGGAAAAACTGCTGCGGGTAATTGAATACGGTCACCTGGAACGCGTTGGCGGTAGCCAGCCGCTGCAGGTTGATGTCCGGCTGGTGTGCGCTACCAATGACGACCTGCCTGCACTGGCGGCGGCGGGTAAATTCCGCGCCGACTTGCTCGACCGTCTGGCATTCGACGTGGTGCAGTTGCCGCCGCTGCGCCAGCGGCAGCAAGACATCATGTTACTGGCCGAACACTTTGCGATTCAGATGTGCCGCGAGCTGTCGCTGTCGCTGTTCCCCGGCTTTACCGAACGCGCCAGAGACACCCTTCTCGGTTATCACTGGCCGGGCAACGTGCGTGAACTGAAAAACGTGGTGGAACGTTCGGTATATCGGCACGGTACCAGTGACAGCGCGTTGGATGAAATCATCATCAATCCGTTCGCCCAACGGGAAACCCTGCCATTGCCCACCCAACGCGAGACGGGTGATGAACGTCCCACACTGCCGCTGGATTTGAAAACCTGGCAGTTGGCGCAGGAAAAATCGCTGATTGAAGCGGCGCTGCAACAGGGAAGATTTAATCAGCGTAAGGCGGCGGAGCTGCTGGGGCTGACCTATCACCAGTTGCGCGGCATGCTGAAAAAGCACGCATTGTTGCAAAATGGCGAGGTAGAAGAAGAATAACAGGCAAAAAAAAAGCCAGCACCCGAGCTGGCTTAAAAAACACTGGAAGCAATGTGAGCAATGTCGTGCCTTTCACAGCAGAGCCACAAGCTGTGGCCTTCCGTGAACTGCCAGGTGATGATAATAGTTCTCAGTATCACCTGTAAAGCACTTTGTTGAGAATTTTTCTCATTACCACACTGTCATTGTGCAATTACCACTCAGGGAAGGGATCGGCCATCTCATGCCAATAGTCCACCCCCGCGGCCATTTCCTCGTCGTTCAGCAGGCAGGCATCCAGCAAACGCGTTATTTCGGCCTGCTGCAGATTTTGACCGATAAACACCAGTTCCTGACGCATATCACCAAAAGGCTCGACCCATTTTTCCCTAATCTGCGCCTGAGTCTCTTCATCCTGCGGCCAGTTATCTTGCGCAATGGCACGCCAGAAAGTCCCCGCCAGCCCATAGTGGGCGATGCCACCGGCCTGGCTCCACTGGCCAGCCTGACGCGGACGAGTTGCCAACCAATAGAAGCCTTTGGATCGCAGCAGCTTGCCACCGCCCCAGTCGCCATTGATCACCCGATAGAATTTATCCGGTGCAAAGGGTCGCCGCGCCTGATAGACAAAACTGCTGATGCCGTAGTTTTCCGTTTCCGGCAGGTGCTCGCCACGCAGCTCTTTCAGCCAACCCGGTGCCTGCTGCGCTTTGTCAAAGCTGAAGCTGCCGGTGTTCAACACCGCCTCCAGTGGCAATTTACCGGGGGAGATGGCGATAATATTGGCATCCGGATTCAGGCTGGCGAGCAGCGCCATCACTTCGCCCTGCTGTTCCGCAGTCAGCAAGTCGGTTTTACTCACCAGCATCACGTCGCAGAACTCAATCTGCTCGATCAACAGATCGGCCACGCTGCGTAAATCATCCTCGCCCAGGCTTTGCCCCGCGTCCTGCAGCGACTGCGCCTGCTGGTACTGCTGGATAAAGTTAACCCCGTCCACTACCGTGACCAGGGTATCCAGGCGGGCGAAGTGCGATAGGCTTTCCCCCTGCTCGTCCTCAAAAGTGAAGGTCTCCGCTACCGGTAAGGGTTCGGAGATGCCGCTGGACTCGATCAGCAGATAATCAAACCGGCCGGCCTGCGCCAGTTCGCGTACCGAGATCAGCAGATCTTCACGCAGCGTGCAGCAAATGCAGCCATTACTCATCTCCACCAGCTTTTCCTGTTGGCGATCGAGCTGGACTTCGTTCTCGACCAGCGCGGCGTCAATGTTGACTTCGCTCATGTCGTTGACGATCACCGCCACGCGCATGCCCTGGCGATTATTCAAAATATGGTTCAGCACCGTGGTTTTACCGGCGCCGAGAAAGCCGGAAAGCACGGTTACGGGTAATGGATTCATGGCAGTCCTCACTCAAAACTCATTGCGTAATGCCTGGTAGCCGCGCACCAGTTCGATGTTGGTGGCGGCCACCTCTTCAGAAAATTGCAGCGCGCCGCGATCGACCTGCGCGTAAAGCGACAGATCGCTGTCAGCGCCGACGCGTTCGGTTGACGGGATATACAGGTTTTCCGGCAGCGTCACACCGTCCACCACCGCGTTGTAGCGCACCACACAGCCGGAACCGATATGACAATTGAACAGCACGCTGTTGAAGCCGATAAACACCCGATCTTCAATGCGACACGGGCCATGGACGATGGCGCGATGGGCGATAGAGCTGAAGCGCCCGATGGTGACCGCCGCACCGCTTTTCGAGTGGATCACCACGCCGTCCTGAATATTGGAGTGGGAACCGATAATGATCGGCTCCAAGTCCCCGGCTGAATTCAGTTCATCCGCGCGGATCACCGCGTACGGCCCAACGTAGACAAAGTCTTCGACAATCACCCGGCCACAGATAATGGCGGTGGGATCGATATAGGCTTTCGGCGAGACCTGAGGCAGGTGGCCACTGGGGTTTTTACGCAGCATTTCCCGGTTCCTGCCAGCTCAATTCCGCCACGGCATTGTGGGCGTGCAGGCTTTCCTGATGCTCCACCCGCAACGAAAACGCGCGCTGATTGCACTGACTGCGTAACATCCGATACAGGCGGCGTGCGGCATCCTCACAAAACATCAGGTTCTGGCCGTTAGCCAGGGCAAATGCCTGCTCGTCCTGACGTTTCACCAACGTCTGTAGCGGTGTGCCCAACGCATGCTCGATGCGATCGATTAAATTGACCACCGGCAAGGCGACTTCGTCCTCATTCAGCGTGACCGTCACCCAGGCCCAACTGCGTTGGCTGTGCGGCGTGGCAGGCATACCCTGTTCGCCCAGCCAGTCAATCACCTGCTGTTGATCGACTTTCTCGGGTGACTGTTCGAAATCAAACTGAAATTGCTGCTGCGCCAGTTGACGGCTAAGCGCCGCCGAACTCGGACAGGTGGAGGAATAAGGCACACCAACCGTCAGGGACAGGGTCAGTTCGCTGGTCAGCATGGCGTCAATTTTCAGTGGATAAGCTTTCCAGCCACGCTGTGGCGACAACAACGCCGGGCGCGACAACAGCAGTTCGCCGCTGATACTGAGGTTGGCGCGGTCGCTGTTCTCCGGCTGCGACGCCAGAAAGGCCTGCAGTTGATCGCTAATACGCTGCGGCGTCAGTTCGCCCTGGGTTAATTCATCCAACGCCAGGTAGAGGCGCGACATATGTATCCCGCGCGCACCCTGGCGACTGGCTCGCAGATTGATCCCGGCATTGACCTTTGCCATCAGCGGCTTGCCTGCCAATTCCAGCGGCAGAGCGATCCCTTGCATCCCTACCCAATCGAGCCCAACCTCGCTCATTGCGCCCTGCCAGGCCTGCGCATCCGGCAGCGGTTGGCGTGGTGGAAGTGCAACCATGTTCATACATCCCCTTGCGATTATCAGTACATTGCCAGAGAACGGTAACATGATTTTGTTATGTTATAACATATCAATTGTAACTTTTTTGCCAATACGGGGGAATTGTTCAATCAAGTAGCAGAAAACTCAGCCATTTTGCTCAATGGATTGGGCTGTTCGCCAGAGTGCGATACACTAATGCTATTGCTTATTAACCCATGAAGCCTCTATGCGTGGTTTACCCCTTTGGATTTTGTCGTTGAGTTGCCTGGCGGGCACCGCCCTGGCCTCAACACCTCCTGCGCCCACAGCGGCTCCCCCGTTGCCGGACATCCGCCAGAGCGGCTTTGTCTACTGTGTCAGCGGCATACTGAACACCTTTAACCCGCAGATGGCCAGCAGCGGCCTGACAGTCGATACCCTGGCTGCACAGCTGTACGACCGCCTGCTGGATGTCGACCCCTATACCTACCGCCTGATCCCTGAGCTGGCGCAAAGTTGGGAAGTGCTGGATAACGGCGCAACCTACCGCTTCCATTTACGCAAGGACGTGCCTTTTCAGAGCACCGCCTGGTTCACACCAACCCGTAAACTGAACGCCGATGACGTGGTATTCAGCTTCGAGCGCGTATTTAACCAAAAGCACCCTTATCATGACGTCAACGGCGGCGAGTATCCGTACTTCGACAGCCTGCAGTTTGGCGACTCGGTGCAAAGCGTGAAAAAGCTCGACGACTACACGGTTGAGATCCGCCTGCAAGCGCCGGACGCCTCTTTCTTATGGCATATCGCGACCCATTATGCGCCGGTGCTGTCGGCGGAATACGCCGATGACCTGACCCGTGAAGGCCGCCAGGAGATGATCGACCGTGAACCGGTCGGCACCGGCCCCTTCCTGCTGAATGAATACCGCTCGGGGCAATATATTCGCCTGGCGCGCAACGACGTGTACTGGAAAGGCAAACCGCGCATGCCACAGGTGGTGATCGACCTGGGTGCCGGTGGCACCGGTCGGTTATCCAAGCTGCTGACCGGCGAGTGTGATGTGCTGGCCTACCCGGCCGCCAGCCAGCTTTCGATCCTGCGTGATGACCCGCGCCTGCGCCTGACGTTGCGTCCTGGGATGAATATCGCCTATCTGGCCTTCAACACCCGTAAACCACCGCTCAACGATTTGAAAGTCCGTCAGGCGATTTCGCTGGCGATCAACAACCAGCGTCTGATGCAGTCGATTTACTACGGCACCGCAGAAACGGCCGCCTCCATTTTGCCGCGCGCCTCCTGGGCGTACGACAATGATGCGCACGTCACCGAGTTTGATCCGGCCAAATCACGCGAAATGCTGAAACAGGCCGGCATTGAGTCACTGAACCTTCGTCTGTGGGTACCTACCGCGTCGCAATCCTACAACCCCAGTCCGTTGAAAACCGCCGAGCTGATCCAAGCCGATTTGGCCCAGGTAGGAATTAAAGTCACCATCGTGCCGGTCGAAGGCCGTTTCCAGGAAGCACGGCTGATGGAGATGAATCACGATCTGACCCTGACCGGGTGGGCCACCGACAGTAACGACCCTGACAGTTTCTTCCGTCCATTACTGAGCTGCGCGGCAATCCGCTCGCAAACCAACTATGCTCACTGGTGTGACCCGGGGTTCGACGAAGTGCTGCAAAATGCCCTGCTGTCACAGCAGTTGGCTCAGCGAATCGAAAACTATCAGAAGGCGCAGAAAATTCTCGAACAACAACTGCCGGTGTTGCCGCTGGCGTCTTCATTACGCCTGCAGGCCTATCGTTACGACATCAAAGGACTGGTACTGAGCCCGTTCGGCAATGCGTCATTTGCCGGCGTGTTCCGTGAATCTGCGGAGGGGCCGAAAAAGTGATTATCTTTACCTTACGTCGTTTCTTGCTGCTGCTGATTACCCTGTTCTTCCTGACGCTGGTCAGCTTTAGCCTGAGCTATTTCACACCGCACGCGCCGCTGAACGGTGCCGCCCTGCTGGACGCCTACCAGTTTTACTTTGTCAGTCTGTTGCACTGGGATTTTGGCGTCTCCAGCATTAACGGTCAGGCTATCAGTCAACAGTTGGCTGAAGTGTTCCCGGCAACCATGGAACTGTGCATTCTCGCTTTCACCCTGGCGCTGTTTATCGGCATTCCGCTGGGCATTATTGCCGGCGTGATGCGCGGTAAATGGCAAGATACGGCCATCAGCACCTTTGCGCTGCTCGGTTTTTCAATGCCGGTATTCTGGCTGGCGCTGCTGCTGATGCTGTTTTTCTCACTGCACCTCGGTTGGCTGCCGGTTTCCGGCCGTTTCGATTTGTTGTATCAGGTGAAGCCGATCACCGGTTTCGCCCTGATTGACGCCTGGTTATCTGATTCACCCTATCGCAGCGAAATGATCGGCAGTGCATTGCGCCACATGATTTTACCGATCGCCGCACTGGCGGTAGCACCGACCACCGAGGTGGTGCGTCTGATGCGCATCAGCACCGACGACGTGCTCAATCAGAATTACATTAAGGCCGCCGCGACCCGTGGGTTATCCCGTTTCACCATTATCCGCCGCCACGTATTGCATAATGCGTTGCCGCCGATCGTGCCCAAGCTGGGGCTACAGTTCTCTACCATGCTGACGCTGGCGATGATCACCGAAGTGGTGTTCAGTTGGCCGGGCCTGGGGCGCTGGATGATTAACGCCATCCGCCAGCAGGATTATGCGGCGATCTCCGCCGGTGTGATGGTGGTCGGCACGCTGGTAATCACCATTAACGTGCTGGCCGATATTTTGGGCGCTGCCACCAACCCACTGAAACATAAGGAATGGTATGCCCTTAGATAACGTATACCGCGAAAAGAAAATGCCGAGTCCGCTGCTCTACACCTGGCGGATTTTTTACGGTGATGCGCTGGCGATGATTGGCTTCTACGGCGTGATAGCGCTGCTGCTGCTTTCCCTGTTCGGCAGCCTGCTGGCGCCTTATGCGCTAGACCAACAGTTCCTGGGCTATCAACTGTTGCCGCCTTCCTGGTCGCGTTACGGCAACGTTTCCTTCTTCCTCGGCACTGACGACCTGGGCCGCGATATTCTCAGCCGTCTGCTGGCCGGTACGGCTTCCACCTACGGTGCCGCACTGCTGGTCACGGTGGCGGCCGCCATTGTCGGGGTGATCCTCGGGGTATTCGCCGGCGTGACCCGCGGTTTTCGTTCTGCGGTGCTCAATCATATTCTCGACACCCTGCTTTCTATCCCTTCGCTGCTGCTGGCGATTGTGGTGGTGGCGTTCCTCGGGCCCAAGCTCGAACACGCCATGCTGGCCGTCTGGCTGGCATTGTTGCCACGCATGGTGCGCACCATCTACAGCGCAGTGCACGACGAATTGGAAAAAGAGTATGTTGTCGCGGTGCGTCTGGACGGTGCCTCTACGCTGCAAATTTTGTGGTACGCCGTGATGCCAAATATTGTGGCGGTGCTGGTGACTGAATTTACCCGCGCGCTGTCGATGGCGATCCTGGATATTGCCGCCCTCGGCTTCCTTGACCTCGGCGCACAGTTACCCTCTCCGGAATGGGGAGCCATGCTCGGCGATTCGCTGGAGCTGGTGTATGTCGCCCCCTGGACGGTCATGCTGCCCGGTGCCGCGATCCTGATCAGCGTGCTGCTGGTTAACCTGTTGGGCGACGGTATGCGCCGCGCAATCAATACGGGGGTGGAATAATGCCATTACTTGATATCCGCAACCTGACGATTGAATTTATGACCGCCGAAGGGCCGGTCAAGGCGGTTGACCGCGTCAGCATGACGCTGAGCGAAGGTGAAGTACGCGGCCTTGTAGGGGAATCCGGCTCCGGCAAGAGTTTGATCGCCAAGGCTATCTGCGGCGTCACCAAAGACAACTGGCGCGTTACCGCGGACCGCTTCCGCTTTGACGATATCGATCTGCTGCAGTTAACCCCGCGTGAACGACGCAAACTGGTCGGGCATAACGTCTCGATGATTTTCCAGGAGCCACAGTCCTGTCTGGATCCCTCCGAAAGCATCGGCCGTCAGCTGGCGCAGGCGATCCCGGGTTGGACCTACAAAGGCCGTTGGTGGCAGCGTTTTAACTGGCGCAAACGCCGCGCCATTGAGTTGCTGCACCGGGTGGGCATCAAGGATCATAAAGACATTATGGGCAGCTTCCCTTATGAGCTGACCGACGGTGAGTGCCAGAAAGTGATGATCGCCATCGCCCTGGCCAATCAGCCGCGCCTGTTGATTGCCGATGAGCCGACCAATGCCATGGAGCCGACCACCCAGGCACAGATTTTCCGCCTGCTGGCACGCCTGAACCAAAACAACAACACCACCATTTTGCTGATCAGCCACGATTTGCAAATGATGAGCAAATGGGCGGATCGGGTCAACGTGCTGTACTGCGGCCAGACGGTGGAAAGTGCCCAGTGTGAAGACCTGCTGGCCGCACCGCACCATCCTTACACCCAGGCACTGATCCGCTCAATGCCGGACTTCGGCCGCGCACTGCCGCATAAAAGCCGGCTCAATACTCTGCCGGGGGCTATACCCTCACTGGAACATTTGCCGATCGGTTGCCGCCTGGGACCACGCTGCCCCTATGCACAGAAAAAATGTATTGAAACACCACGCCTGCGCCCGGTGAAAAACCACCTGTTCGCCTGCCACTTCCCGTTGAACATGGAGGAGCAATAACATGGAAACGCTGTTGGAAGTGCGCAATCTGAGCAAGACCTACCGCTACCGCACCGGGCTGTTTCGCCGTCAACACGTAGAAGCGGTGAAATCGGTCAGCTTTACGCTGCGTGAGCGGCAAACACTGGCCATCATCGGCGAGAACGGTTCCGGAAAGTCGACGCTGGCCAAGATGCTGTCCGGCATGGTGGAACCCTCATCCGGCGAACTGTTGATTGATGACCATCGGCTCGACTATGGCGATTATCGCTATCGTAGCCAGCGCATCCGCATGATATTTCAGGATCCGAGCACTTCGCTCAATCCGCGTCAGCGTATCGGCCAACTGCTGGATGCCCCGCTGCGGCTGAATACCGAAATGGCCGCCCCCGAGCGCGAACAGCATATCAACCAGACGCTGCGCCAGGTGGGGATGCTGCCGGACCACGCCAATTATTACCCGCACATGTTGGCTTCCGGTCAGAAACAGCGAGTGGCGCTGGCCCGAGCGCTAATCCTGCAGCCCAAGGTGATCGTTGCCGATGAGGCGCTGGCCTCGCTGGATATGTCGATGCGCTCGCAGATCATCAACCTGATGCTGGAGCTGCAGGAGAAACACGGCATCTCCTATATCTATGTAACTCAGCATCTGGGGATGATGAAACACATCAGCGATCAGGTGATGGTGATGCACGAAGGGGAAATCGTCGAACGCGGTAGCACCGCCGAAGTGTTGGCTTCCCCGCTGCATGAACTGACCAAACGGCTGATCGCCAGCCACTTCGGCGAAGCCCTGACCGCAGACGCCTGGCGGCGCGATGGCGGCAGATTCTGATCCTTCGGTCCTGAGATGCATGAGCCCCTCACCCCGACCCTCTCCCTCTGGAGAGGGTGACGTCCGCTTAAGCCATGCCGGACAGACTTGTTGATCTACCCGGCATGGCGCTTAGCCAAAATCCTCAAATACAAATTACAATTTTGTTATATCTCATTATATTTTATTCCATTCAGTTATTGATTAGCACTTAACATTATTTTATCTCGCCAATCGAATCGGTGAGGATATCCCCTACGTTGAGCTTATTAAACGACAGGATATCGCACTGATGACCAGCCCCCGTAATCGCCGACTCACGCAGTTCTTGCTCGCTTTAGCCGCAGGTTTCTCTGTTTATGGCCACGCACTGTGTTGCGATGGTCAGCGCTGATCCTGTCATTTCGTGCCCCTCTACGGGCATGTTGCCTTTTTATCTTGCCGCCGCTGCCTTACGCATCGGTGGCTGTTGCTCTTGATTAAGGATCCTCCCCTATGGAACTACTACGTCGACAACATAATGCCCAGTGGTATCACGAAACCCAAAGCAGCGTCCGGGGTGACCAACCGCTGGAGCCACAGGCCGCCGGCATCCGCGATCGCTTCCTGCTGGGGTTGGGAGCCTTTGCCGACGAAGCGTTGAACAGCGCATTGACTGCCCGCGGCGGGGTGTTTAACGCCTCGCTTGCCAGTTATCACGTGCTGTTCCCGGACCAGATCGAATTAACCCGCCTTGTGACATTGTCACCTTATGACCGTCTCAGCACCGCACTGACCGTCGCTCAGGTGACCGGGGTTCAGTCTCTTTGTAGTCACTACGCGGCCCGCCTCGCCCCGCTGTACAGCCCCGATGCCTCGCGTGAAAGCAATATCCGCCTGGCCCAAATCACCCAATATGCCCGCCAACTCGCCAGTCAGCCGACCTTGATTTGCCCTAAAGCCTTACAGCAGCTCAGCGATGTCGGGTTAAGCCCGGCAGATATCGTGGCGTTTTCACAAATTATCGGGTTTGTCAGCTATCAGGCACGGGTGGTCGCCGGTGTCGCGGCCTTAGCCGGGCGGCCCACCGGTGTGGTGCCCGGTTTTCCGAACATAGAGGATGCAAAAGGTGTGGAATTCACGCAGGAAGAACTGGCCTGGCAATCACGACTGCCGTCGGTGGTGCTGGAAGAGGCCCGCGCTGAACAGCTCGACGTGCTCGATCAGAGCCATCCCGATGCCCGCAGTGAGTCTTATTATCTGTTGCTGGCTCATGATGCTCCGGCACTGCGTGAGCGCAATGGCGTGTTTAACAGCATCAACGCCGAGGGTTATGGCCTATCGGCTCGATTGAAAGCGCTGGCGACGCTGGCGGTTTCCCGCATTAACGGCAGCCGCTACTGCGCATCCACCGTCGCACAGGATATTGAAGATGACTTATTGGTCAGTGCCCTGTTCGACAATGTTCATCACGGGCTGGAGAGTACCGATAATTCGGTTTCTCAGGCGGTGATCCGGGTGGTTGCAGACCTGACCCGCACGCCGGAAAAATTCACGCCACGCAGCGTGCAGCCATTGTTTAACAGTGGGCTGAATCAGGCGCAGGCGCTGGACGTGATCCTCACCGGGGCGCTTTATGCCTGGGAGAACCGTTTACGCCAAACCCTGGGGGACACACAGCGCCTCAGCGAAAGCCAGGCGGAATAAGTTACCGCAATAGCCAACCGCGCGCGGCATCAAAGAAGTGCTGCGCCAATGGTGATGCACGCCCCGGCTCGGCGGCCACCACGGCGGCATGGCGCGACATTGCCGCGATAGCGATCGGTCGGCGTTGCAGCTCTGGCATCATGGTCGGCAACAGGTTACCGTGCGGAAACACCCCGCATCCCAGTCCAACAAAAATGCCCTGCAGCAATTGGAATATTGAGGTAGTTTCCATGCGCACATGCAGCGTCAAACCGGCTTCACGGAAGTTTTGATCAAGGTAGCGGCGGAAGTAACGCGTCGGTTCCGCCAAACACAGCGGCAATGCGGCTACTTCCTCCAGCGTCAGTGGCGCATCCCCTGCCAATTCGGGGAAATGCTCGGGGTTGAACACCAGCTCAACACCGGCATCCGCCAGCGGTTGCGACTGGAAATGCAGTTCCTGCAGCGTGGAAAACTCAAAAAATCCGATGCCAATATCCACGGTATGTGCCGTCAGCGCCTCAAGTAACTGATCGGCGCTCAGTACCGACACCCGGTAATCCAACTGAGGAAAACGCTCACTGACCGCCTTTAACATTTGCGCCAGTGAAATGCTGCACTGAGGAACGGCGCCGATGCGCAGCGTGCCGTTAAGGCCGTGCTTAAGCGACTCCACCTCCAGCTTCAGTCCCTGATAAACCGAGACAATCTCACGCGCCCACGACAGCACCCGCTCGCCTTCGGCGGTAAAGCCTTCGAAATTGTTACCGCGGTTGATCAACGAAACGCCCAACTCTTTTTCCAGGTTTTTCAGCCGCATGGATAACGTCGGCTGGCTGACGAAGCTGGCCTCGGCCGCCCGACCAAAGTGGCGCTCACGTTCGAGATTACACAGGTAGATCAGTTGCTTAATATCCATAAAACGGCTCAATAAGTCATGACTGGCCTGAGTATATCATCGCCGCAGGATTTCGGGCGCAGCGCCCTGCGCCCGGAGGGTCAGATTTTCAGCTTCACATAGTCCATCAGGCGCGAGAACATTCCGCCCTGATTGACCGGCTGCAACGCCACCAGCGGTAAGGTTTTCAGTACCTTGCCGTTATCGCTGATACGAATTTCACCGATCGCTTGCCCCTGTGCCAACGGCGCATCAAGACGCGGCGCATTGATCACATATTGCGCCTTCAATTTGGCCGCCTCGCTTTTCGGCAGGCTGAAGTATTGATCCTGCACACTGCCTACCGCGACTTCATGGCGGTCGCCGTACCACACTTTTTCCTGACCCAGACTTTGCCCGGCATTGAACAGATGCACGGTGGCGAAATCACGCAGGCCCCAGGTCAGCAGTTTACGCGCCTGTTCTTCACGGCCTTTCGAGCTTTTTCCACCCATCACCACCGCAATCAGCCGGCGGTCACCTTCGGTGGCAGAGGCAATAATGTTAAAACCGGCCGATTCGGTATGCCCGGTTTTCAGGCCGTCCACCCGCAGGTTTTTGTCCCACAACAGCCCATTGCGGTTCTGCTGGGTGATGCCGTTCCAGGTCAGCGATTTCTCGCTGTACATATGGTATTCCGCCGGCTCACTCATGATGATGGCACGTGCAATCACCGCCAGATCGCCCGCCGTGGTGAATTGCCCCGGCGCATCCAGGCCGTGGACGGTTTCAAAATGGGTATTTTGCAGACCCAACTGGGCGCTCTTTTCATTCATCAGCTTGACGAAGGCAGCCTGACTCCCTGCCACGTAATCCGCCATGGCGACACAGGCGTCGTTACCGGAATCGATGATAATGCCACGGCTGAGATCGCGAACCGTGACCCTGTCACCTGGCTTCAGGAACATCAACGATGAACCCTTGAACACTGGGTTGCCCTGCGCCCAGGCATCTTTACCCACTGTCACTACGTCATCCAGGCCAATCTTGTGCTGATCGAGCGCATGGTCGATCACCAACCCGGTCATCAGTTTGGTCAGGCTGGCCGGATTGCGACGCTGATCTGCATTGGCCTGCGCCAGCACCTGGCCGGTGGTGTAATCCATTAATACGTAAGAGGCGGCGTCTATCGCCGGCGGGGTATTAAGGGGAAAACTCTGGGGTGCATCTGCCGCCTGTACCGCCAACGGCAGCAAAACCCCGGTGATAACCACCAATACTGAACGCTTCAATCGCTGTTCCTCAGGCCCTGTGGGCAAAATAAAATACCAATATAATCCGTGGCATAGACTGCATTAATTGTGAGGAAAGCGGAATCATTACTCTTTTTCAGCAGATGTCATTATGCAACGATTTGTATGCTGCGGCCGACGGCGCGATAAACCGGCTCTATGCCGCCATAGCCCGATTCGATTAGACGCTGTCGCCGCCCCCTCCTAAACTTGTGACATAAATACTGAAAACGCTTAAAAAAGCGTTCACTTTTTAGCTACAACCACCTGCGAAGACCAATATGAAATTCAAACCGTCAATAAAGCCCTATACCGGCGCGGCGGGCGGCTGGGGTTCTCTCGAAGCCACCACCCGCTATGTGCTCGACAGCAAACAGACGCTGAAAAACCTGCGTAACCTGATGCGCGTGAATAAAGCCCGCGGCTTCGACTGCCCAGGCTGTGCCTGGGGCGATGATAATCACAGCACTTTCAGTTTCTGTGAAAACGGCGCCAAGGCGGTCAGTTGGGAAGCCACCCGTAATGCGGTGGAACCGGAATTTTTTGCCGCCCACAGCGTCAGCACCCTGCAGCAGCAAAGTGATTACTTCCTGGAATATCAGGGCCGCCTCACCCACCCGATGCGCTATAACGCCGAGACTGACCATTATCAGCCGATCGATTGGCCAGACGCGCTGGCGTTGATCGCCCAGCATATCCACCAGATGGACAACCCCAACCAAATCGAGCTGTATACCTCGGGACGCGCCAGCAACGAAGCGTCCTATCTGTATCAACTGTTTGGCCGTATGCTCGGCACCAGTAATTTCCCCGACTGTTCCAACATGTGTCATGAGGCCAGCGGTGTCGGCCTGAAACAAAGCATCGGTGTGGGTAAAGGCACCATCCGTATGGATGACTTTGAAAAGGCCGACGCCATCTTCGTGTTTGGTCAGAACCCCGGCACCAACCACCCACGCATGTTGCACAGTTTGAAAAATGCGGCCAGTCGTGGCGCACGTATCGTCAGCTTTAATACCCTGCGCGAGCGCGGCCTTGAGCGCTTTGCCGATCCGCAAAGTCCGATTCAAATGCTGACCCCCAAGTCGTCACCGATCAGTTCGGCCTATTTCCAACCCAACCTCGGCGGGGATATGGCAGCGGTACGCGGCATGGTGAAAGCGCTGCTGGAAGGCCATCGTCAGCGTCTGGCGGCCGGTGAAGCTGGTCTGTTTGACCTGGCCTTTATTGAGCAATACAGCGTCGGCGTGGAAAGCTATCTGGCGCAGGTAGATGCCACCGCCTGGGAGCAAATCACCCAGCAGTCCGGTCTCAGTGAAGCGCAGTTGCGCCAGGCAGCGGCCATTTATCAGGGGGCTGAGCGCGTAATCTGTACCTGGGCGATGGGCATCACCCAGCATAAACACTCAGTACCGACGGTGCGTGAGATCACCAACCTGCAACTGCTGTTCGGCCAGTTGGGTAAGCCGGGCGCCGGCCTGTGCCCGGTTCGCGGCCACAGTAATGTGCAAGGCAACCGCACCATGGGTATTGATGAGAAGTCACCCAAGGCGCTGCTCGACAGCCTGGAACAGCATTTTAACTTCTCGCCGCGACGTGAGCCGGGCCATAACACGGTAGAGGCGATTGAAGCGATGCTGCGTGGCGAAGTGAAGGTATTGCTGGCGCTGGGTGGCAATCTGGCCGCTGCCGCACCGGACACCGAACGCACCGCCCGCGCCCTGCGCTGCTGTGACCTGACGGTACATATCAGTACCAAACTTAACCGCAGCCATCTGGTTACCGGCAAGGACGCCCTGATCCTGCCGACCCTCGGCCGAACCGAACAGGATCTGCAGGCCAGCGGCCCGCAGTACATCACGGTGGAAGACTCGTTCAGCATGGTGCATGCATCTGAAGGCGTCGGAAAACCCCTGGCGGATACCCAGCGCTCGGAAACCGCCATTGTCTGCGGTATTGCCGATGCGGTACTGGGCAACCAACAGCTCGACTGGCTGGAATTGGCAGATGACTATTCGTTGATCCGTAATCACATCGCCGCCACCATTCCCGGCTTCGAGGATTTCAACCGTCGTTGTGATCAACCGGGTGGTTTCTATCTGGGTAACGCCGCCGCTGAACTGCGCTTCGCGACACCCAGCGGCAAAGCGGAATTTGGCGCAGCCCCGTTACCGGACAGCCTGTTCCCGCAGTTGGACGGTCGCCAGGCCCCCTTCACGCTGCAGACCTTGCGCTCGCACGATCAGTACAACACCACCATCTACGGGCTGGATGACCGCTATCGCGGCGTCTATGGCCAGCGAGAAGTACTGTTTATTCACCCGGAAGATCTGGCGGCTCTGGGTATGCAGGACGGCGAACTGGTGGAGATCGAAACCCTGTGGAATGACGGCATCACTCGCAAGGTGAGCGGTTTCAAACTGGTGAGCTACGATATCCCGCGCGGCAATCTGGCGGCCTATTACCCCGAAACCAACCCGCTGGTGCCGCTGGCCAGTTTTGGTGACGGCACCGGCACGCCGACCTCCAAGTCGATACCGGTAGAGATCCGCCGTTGTGTCGCGCAACCGACACGGCGTATCGCCTGACCCGCAGCGCCCGGTTTACGCCGGGCGCGCTAATATATCGATCGCTGTCTGTGCCGGTTTTCTCTCCGATGACTTTTGACTGCTGGATATTCCCTAAAATCACGCGCTAACGCGGTAAAACCGTGACGTTAGGCTTGCTCGCAGCAGGTGATTCGCGTAAAACTGTCAGCCGCAAATCTTGCCACTCACAACCCATTCACTGGACGATATGTTTCAAGATAACCCGCTGCTGGCGCAGCTTAAACAGCAACTTCACTCTCAGACCCCGCGCGTTGAAGGCGTAGTAAAAGGGACTGAGAAAGGCTTTGGCTTTCTTGAAGTAGACGGTCAAAAAAGTTATTTCATTCCGCCACCGTACATGAAGAAAGTCATGCACGGCGATCGGGTGAGCGCGACCCTGCACACCGAGAAAGAACGCGAAATCGCCGAGCCGGAAACCCTGATCGAGCCATTTCTGTCGCGCTTTGTCGGCCGTGTGCAAAAGCGCGATGACCGCTTGTCCATCGTGCCCGATCATCCTTTGCTGAAAGACGCGATCCCATGTCGTCCAGCGCGTGATCTGAAGCATAACTTCCAGGCTGGTGACTGGGCAGTTGCCCAGATGTGCCGCCACCCGCTGAAGGGCGATCGTGGTTTTAACGCCGATCTGACCCATTTCATTACCGAAGGTGAAGATCACCTGGCACCGTGGTGGGTAACTCTGGCCCGTCACAATCTGGAAAAAGAAGCCCCGGAAATGATCGCTACCCGCGAGCCGGACGCTTCGCTGCCGCGTGAAGATCTGACTGCGCTGAACTTTGTCACCATCGACAGTGCCAGCACCGAAGACATGGACGATGCGCTGTTCGTGCAGGACAACGGTGACGGCTCACTGCAGTTGACCATCGCCATTGCCGATCCGACCGCTTACGTCGAGCAAGGTAGCCCATTGGATGAAATCGCCCGCAAGCGCGCCTTCACCAACTACCTGCCGGGCTTCAACATCCCGATGTTGCCCCGTGACCTGTCAGAAAACCTGTGTTCACTGCGCCCGAACCAACGCCGTCCGGTGCTGGCCTGCCGCGTGACCGTCGGTGCCGACGGCGCATTGGCTAACGACATTCACTTCTTCGCCGCCGAGATCGAGTCAAAAGCCAAACTGGTTTATGACGAAGTGTCCGACTGGCTGGAAGGCATTGCCGGCTGGCAACCGCCGAGTGACGACATTGCGCAGCAAATCACCCTGCTCAAGCGCGTGTGCGATGTGCGTAACGCCTGGCGCCACCAGCACGCTCTGGTGTTCAAGGATCGCCCTGACTACCGCTTTGTGCTGGGCGAAAAAGGCGAAGTGCTGGAGATCGTCACCGAGCAGCGCCGCAGCGCCAACCGCATCGTTGAAGAGTGCATGATTGCTTCTAACGTTTGCGCCGCTATCGTGCTGCGCGACCGTCTGGGCTTCGGCATTTACAACGTGCATACCGGTTTCGATCCGCTGCTGGTCGAGCAGGCGGTTACCGTGCTGCAGGCTAACGGCGTAGAAGCCGAAGCCGAGAAACTGCTGACGCTGGACGGGTTCTGTGAACTGCGTCGTCACCTGGATTCACAGCCGACCCAGTTCCTCGACAGCCGCATCCGTCGTTCCCAGACCTATGCCGAGATCAGCACCACACCGGGCCCGCATTTCGGCCTGGGGCTGGAAGCCTATGCCACCTGGACTTCACCGATCCGTAAATACGGCGATATGGTTAACCACCGCCTGCTGAAAGCCATTATTACCGGGCAGTCCGCTGAGAAGCCGCAGGATGAAGTGACCGTCCAGTTGGCCGAACGCCGTCGTCTGAACCGCATGGCGGAGCGCGACGTGGGTGACTGGCTGTACGCTCGCTACCTGAAAGATAAAGCCGGCACCGATGAGCGCTTCAATGCGGAAATCATCGACGTCACCCGCGGCGGCCTGCGTGTGCGCCTGCTGGACAACGGTGCTGTAGCCTTTATCCCGGCGCCGTTTATTCACGCGGTACGTGATGAAATGGTCTGCAGCCAGGATACCGGCACGGTGCAGATCAAAGGCGAAGTCGTCTATCGTCAGGGCGACAGCCTGCAGGTCACCATCGCCGAAGTGCGTATGGAAACCCGCAGCGTGATCGCCAGACCGGCGGCCTAACCCCGCGAGAGTCATCTCACGTCAGACAAACACCGGACGGGTCAACCTCCGGTGTTTTTTTTCGCCTGCTGATGACCGCAACAATCTCATCACATTGTTTTTACGCCATTACTTAACCAGCATCACATTTCTCATCCGACCTGCTGTTCTTCACGCGCAAAACTCCTACTTTTAATGGGTATCCATTATCCATAACAACATCGCTTTCTTTATTTCTGCACACCAAGGAGTCGTTGAAGATGAAGAACGTCAAGTCCGGGATCATCTGGCTGGTGGTGGCGTTGGTGGGCGCATTTGCCTTCGCCATGCTGGCCCTTAGCCGTGGCGAACATGTCAACGCGGTTTGGCTGGTGGTGGCGGCGATTGCCTGCTACAGCATCGCTTACCGCTTCTATAGCCTGTTCATCGCCAAAAAAGTATTTGAGCTCGACGATCGCCGCATGACGCCGGCGGAGCGTCGCAATGACGGGCTGGATTATGTTCCTACCAACAAGTGGGTGCTGTTTGGTCACCACTTTGCCGCTATCGCCGGAGCCGGGCCGCTGGTTGGCCCGATCCTGGCGGCGCAAATGGGCTTTCTGCCCGGCACCATCTGGATCCTGGTCGGGGTGATGCTGGCCGGTGCGGTGCAGGACTTCCTGATCCTGTTCATTTCCACCCGCCGCGACGGTCGCTCGTTGGGTGAAATGGCCAAGCAGGAACTGGGGGCCTTTGCCGGGGTGATCACCATGCTGGGCGCACTGGGGGTGATGATTATCATTCTTTCCGCGCTGGCACTGGTGGTGGTAAAAGCCCTGGCCGACAGCCCATGGGGATTGTTCACCATCGCCGCCACCATTCCTATCGCGCTGTTTATGGGCGTGTATATGCGTTTCATCCGTCCAGGTAAAATCGCTGAAATCTCGGTGGTGGGCTTCGCCCTGATGCTGCTGGCGATCATTTATGGCGGCAATGTGGCGCAAGATCCCTACTGGGGCCCCTTCTTCACGCTGCACGGCACCACGCTGACCTGGGTGCTGGTGGTCTATGGCTTCGTTGCCTCGGTGCTGCCGGTATGGCTGCTACTGGCGCCGCGTGACTATCTGTCCACCTTTATGAAGATTGGCGTCATTATCGGGCTGGCGGTCGGTATCGTCTTCGCCATGCCAGAGATGAAAATGCCGGCGGTATCGCGCTTTATCGACGGCAGTGGCCCGGTATTCGCCGGTTCGCTGTTCCCGTTCCTGTTTATCACCATCGCCTGCGGCTCGATTTCGGGCTTCCATGCACTGGTATCCAGTGGCACTACGCCGAAGCTGGTGGAACGTGAAAGCCATATCCGCTTTATCGGCTACGGTGCCATGCTGATGGAATCCTTCGTGGCGATCATGGCCCTGATCTGCGCCTCGGTCATCGATCCGGGCGTTTACTTCGCCATGAACTCACCGGCGGCGCTGATCGGCACCACGGTGGAGAATGCCTCGCAGGTGATCAACGGTTGGGGCTTTATGATCACCCCGGAAACCCTGACGATGATTGCCAAAGACGTCGGGGAGCATTCGATTCTGTCACGTGCCGGTGGCGCACCAACCTTTGCGGTGGGTATGGCGCACATCATTACCGAGGTGTTCAACAGCCGTGCGATGATGGCGTTCTGGTACCACTTCGCCATTCTGTTTGAAGCCCTGTTTATTCTGACCGCCGTCGATGCCGGGACCCGCGCCTGTCGCTTTATGGTGCAGGATTTGGTCGGCGTGGCGATCCCAAGGCTGGCCAATAACCGTTCGTGGTTCGGTAATCTGGCGGGCACCACGGTAGCCGTCGCCGGTTGGGGCTTCTTTGTGTATCAGGGGGTGGTCGATCCGCTCGGCGGTATCAACACCCTGTGGCCGCTGTTTGGTATCGGCAACCAGATGCTGGCGTCGATGGCGCTGATCCTCGGTACCGTGGTGCTGTTCAAAATGAAAAAACAGCGCTATGCCTGGGTGACCATCCTGCCGACCGTCTGGTTGTTTATTACCTCAATGACCGCCGGCTGGCAGAAAATCTTCCATGAGAAACCGAGTATCGGCTTCCTGGCGCAGGCGAAGAAATTCTCTAACGGTATTGAGCAAGGTACGTTGATCGCCCCTGCCAAAACATTGAAGGATATGGAAACCATCGTTTTCAGCAACCAGATTAACGCCGCGCTCTGTGCTTTCTTTATGCTGGTGGCGGTCACCATGCTGGTCTCCGCCTTCTTTGTGATCCGTCGTGCGCTGAACGCCAGCCAGCCAACGGTGAAAGAGTCGCCGATCGTCCTGCGTGAGAATGGCTAACTCCGACTGGTGATAACCAGGGCGCTTCCGCGCCCTCAGACAACTTAAAAGTCCGTTATTAGGGAGAGCGTGCCGAAGGGGTCGTAGCAGCTTTAGCTGCCGACCAACTTGCTGGGAGCAAGTTGGAACGACTTCCAGTCGGCCCGCAGGGTGGGACACAAGGATGTGTCCCATAATTGCCCCTCGGTGCGCTAGGCCCGAGTATCTCAGGCTAAAAGACGACTTTTCAGTTCAGCAAGTTAGTCCCAAACGCCCCCTGCCAATCCTGCTCGAACTTTTCTACCGCCGCCTGAACCGCCGGGGCTGCAAGGAACTGCTCAGCCACGTCGACCGGCAAGGTGATGGCCTGACAGCCCGCCAGCAAGCATGCCAACGCCTGACGCGGCGTTTTAAAACTGGCGGCCAACACCCGGGCTCCCGGCGCATGCAGCGTCAGCAACTGCTGCAATTCATGCACCATTTCGATGCCATCGCCGCCCTGCGCGTCCAAACGGTTAACGTAAGGCGCTACGTACTCCGCCCCGGCCAGCGCCGCCAACAACCCCTGACCCGCGCCATAGACCGCCGTCCCCAAAGTAGGGATCGACATCGCCTTCAGTTTTTTAATCGCGGCCAGCCCTTCTGCGGTCGCCGGCACCTTCACCACCAGCCCCGGCACCCGCTGATGAAGCAACGCCGCTTCGGCCACCATGCGCTCGGCATCGTTGGCCATCACCTGAGCAAACAGCTTGCCGGTGCCCCCCAGCGCATCACGCAGCGCCGGTAACACCTCCCAAATGGGCTTTCCTTCTTTGGCAACAATGCTTGGATTGGTGGTCACACCGTGCAACGGCAGGATGCGCGCCAGGCGTTTTACTGCGTTCACATCAGCGGTATCGAGATAAAGCTCCATTACGGACTCCTGAATCTTCTGTGGGCGAATTCAAACTCTCATCATAGTAGGACATGCAATGCGTTTATATTTGATCGAAATCAAATCAACTTTCATTCGAAACAACTTTAATGACATCAGTAAAGCAACTGAATGACAGGTGACTCGTGATCTTCAATCTGCAGCGCTATTCCACCCATGATGGCCCCGGCATTCGCAGCGTGGTGTTCCTGAAGGGCTGCTCACTCGGCTGCCTCTGGTGCCAGAACCCGGAAAGCCGCGCGCGACAGGCCGATCTGCTGTTCGACCCTCGCCTGTGTCTGAGCGGCTGCACGCTGTGTGGAGACGACCACTCGCCGGCAATCCGACGCACAGACGACAAGCTGGTGATCCAACGCGATTTGCTCAGCCACGAAGATTATGCCGCATTGGCCGCCCGTTGCCCAACCTGCGCACTCAGCCTGTGCGGTAACGCAGTCAATATCGACGATATCATGGCCGAGGTACTGCGCGACCGGCCCTTTTATTTACGTAGCGGTGGGGGCCTGACGCTGTCCGGCGGTGAACCCTTTATGCAACCGAGCGTGGCGGCAGAGCTGCTGCGTCGCGGTCGTGAAGCCGGTATTCATACCGCGGTAGAGTCCTGCCTGCATACCCCGTGGTCGCACATCACCCCTTCACTGCCCTGGCTTGACCTGATGCTGGCAGATTTGAAACACGTCGATGAACGACGTTTCAAACAGTGGACCGGCGGATCCGCCAAACGGGTGATGGATAACTTCCGCCGACTGGCCGCCCAGGGCACCCCAACTACCGTACGCGTCCCGCTGATCCCAGGGTTTAACGCCGATCGCCACTCTGTCCGCGCGATTGTCGATTTCGCTGCCGATGAAGCCGGTGCCAAAGAGATCCATTTCCTGCCGTATCACACGCTGGGCATCAATAAATATCATCTGCTTGGCGAACCTTATCACGCTGCCCGTACCCCACTGGATGCGCCCGAATTGCTGGCCTATGCCGAGCAGTACGCCGAAGCCAAAGGGCTGACCGCCATTTTGCGAGGATAACATCATGACCACGCTGGACCTGACCACCCTGACCGCACGTACCCTGGCCCACAAGAACGCACTGATCCATATCGTCAAACCGCCGGTTTGCACCGAACGCGCACAGCATTATACCGAGGCCTATCAGCAGCATCTGGACAAACCCTTGCCGGTGCGCCGGGCACTGGCGTTGGCCAACCATCTGGCCAAACGCACGCTGCGCATTGACAACGATGAGCTGATTATCGGCAACCAGGCCAGCGAATTACGCGCCGCGCCGATCTTCCCGGAATATACCGTCGGTTGGATCGAAGATGAGATAGACCAGTTGGCCGACCGTCCGGGTGCCGGTTTCTCCGTCAGCGAGGAGAACAAGGTAGTTCTGCACCGGATATGCCCATGGTGGCGAGGTCAAACGGTACAGGACCGCTGCTACGGCATGTTCACCGATGAACAAAAAGCCCTGCTGGCCACCGGCATCATCAAGGCCGAAGGTAATATGACCTCGGGGGATGCGCACCTGGCGGTGAATTTCCCACTGCTGCTGGAAAAAGGCCTCGACGGGCTGCGTGACAAAGTGGATGAGCGCCGCAGCCGCATTCGGCTCACCGACTGGCAAGAGCTGCAGCAGGAGCAATTCCTGAAGGCCATCGACCTGACGCTGGAAGCACTGAGCGAACATGTCCTGCGCTTTGCCCGGTTGGCCCGCAGCATGGCCCAGGCGGAAAGCCGTCACTGGCGCAGTAAGGAGTTGCTGGCCATCGCAGAAAACTGCGAGCTGATCGCCCACCGTCCGCCACAGACTTTTTGGCAGGCTCTGCAACTGTGTTACTTCATTCAGTTGACGCTACAAATTGAATCCAATGGGCATTCAGTGTCCTTTGGCCGTCTCAACCAATATCTCTATCCCTGGTATCGCCGTGATGTCGAGCTGGAGCAGACTTTGCCGCGCGAACGCGCGATTGAAATGCTGCACAGCTGCTGGCTGAAACTGCTGGAGATCAACAAGATCCGTTCCGGCTCACACTCCAAAGCCTCGGCAGGCAGCCCGCTGTATCAGAACGTGACTATCGGTGGGCAGCAACTGCTCGACGGCAAGCCGTGCGATGCGGTTAACCCCCTGTCCTATACCATTTTGGAATCTTGTGGTCGCCTGCGCTCTACCCAACCCAACCTCAGCGTGCGCTACCACGCCGGGATGAGCAGCGATTTTCTCGACGCCTGTGTGCAGGTGATCCGCTGCGGGTTTGGCATGCCGGCCTTCAACAACGACGAAATCGTCATTCCCGAGTTTATCAAGCTGGGGGTGGAACCGCAGGATGCTTATGACTATGCGGCAATCGGCTGCATCGAGACCGCTGTGGGGGGCAAGTGGGGCTACCGCTGCACCGGTATGAGCTTTATCAACTTTGCCCGCGTGCTGCTCGCCGCGTTGGAACAGGGGCGCGATGCCACTTCCGGCCAGATCTTCCTGCCGCAGGACCTGGCGCTGTCACAGGGCAACTTCAGTCATTTCGACCAGGTGTTGGCGGCCTGGGACAGCCAGATCCGCTATTACACCCGTAAGTCGATTGAAATTGAGTGCGTGGTCGATAGCGTGCTGGAAGAAAATGCGCACGACATTCTGTGCTCAGCACTGGTGGACGACTGTATCGAGCGCGGTAAAAGCATTAAGCAAGGTGGGGCAAAATACGACTGGGTTTCGGGCCTGCAGGTCGGTATCGCCAACCTGGGCAACAGCCTGGCGGCAGTCCGCAAATTGGTGTTCGAACAGGGGGTGATCGGTCAGCAGCAGTTAGCGGCTGCGCTGGCCAATGACTTTGACGGGCTGAGCGGCGAGCAGTTACGCCAGCGGCTGCTCAACGCCGCGCCAAAATACGGCAACGACGTGGATGAAGTTGACCAACTGCTGGTGCGGGCTTATCAGACCTACATTGATGAACTCAGGCAGTACCACAACACCCGTTTTGGTCGTGGCCCGATCGGCGGCACTTACTACGCCGGTACCTCGTCCATTTCGGCTAACGTCCCCTTTGGGGCCGCCACCCTGGCAACGCCGGACGGCCGCAAAGCACATACGCCACTGGCGGAAGGTGCCAGTCCGGCTTCCGGGACCGATCACCTGGGGCCTACCGCCGTGTTCAACTCGCTGTCCAAGTTGCCTACCGCGTCGATCCTCGGTGGCGTACTGCTGAACCAGAAGCTGAACCCGACCACGCTGGAGAACCCGGCCGATCGCGAAAAGCTGATGTTGATGTTGCGTACCTTCTTTGAGGCCTACCAAGGCTGGCATGTGCAGTACAACATCGTGTCGCGGGAAACCCTGCTGAAAGCGAAGCAACATCCTGACCAATATCGTGATTTAGTGGTTCGCGTTGCTGGATATTCCGCTTTCTTTACCGCATTATCCCCTGACGCGCAGGATGATATTATTACGCGAACAGAACATACTATTTAAACAATAAATATTAGCGGCCGCACCTTGGTGGCCGCACATCAGGTTGATATGAATTCAAGACAACAGACAATATTGCAATTGGTTAACGACCGCCGGCGCATCAGCGTCAGCGATTTGGCTGCCGCCACCGGCGTTTCAGAGGTGACAATCCGCCAGGATTTGAACCTGCTGGAGAAACGCAGCTATCTGAAGCGGGTACACGGCTCCGCGCTGGCGCTGGAAAGTGACGACGTCGATGCGCGCATGATGTCCAACTTCACCCTCAAGCAAAAGCTGGCGCAGTATGCCGCTTCGCTGGTTAACGACGATGAAACCATCTTTATCGAAAGTGGTAGCGCCAACGCGTTGCTGGCTCGCTACATTGCCGAGCGCAAGCGCATCACGTTGATCACCGTCAGCCACTACATCGCCAACCTGCTGAAAGAGACCGACTGCGAGGTGATCGTGCTGGGGGGCATGTATCAGAAAAAGAGTGAAACCGTGGTCGGCCCCTTAACGCGCCAGTGCATTCAGCAGGTTCATTTCAGCAAGGCGTTTATCGGCATTGACGGCTACCATGCGGACACCGGCTTCACCGGCCGCGATATGATGCGCGCCGACGTGGTTAATGCCGTGCTGGCGAAGGGCGTGGAAAATATTGTCCTGACAGACTCATCCAAATTTGGTCAAATCCAGCCCAATCCGCTGACTCAGCAGGGAAAAGTGCATCGGGTAATCACCGATTCGCGGCTGTCACTGGAATATCAACACCAGTTGAA
The DNA here is from genome assembly GCF_027474885.1 of Serratia myotis. NCBI lineage: Bacteria > Pseudomonadati > Pseudomonadota > Gammaproteobacteria > Enterobacterales > Yersiniaceae > Serratia > Serratia myotis. The sequence continues at coordinate 3,019,187 of NZ_CP099707.1, forward strand.
ACGCCAGGGAATACAGTTGGATATAGTGAACGACTAGGCGTCAGGCAAGAATATGAACGGCCGTCGATTGGCGGCCGTTCTGAAGATCACTGGCCGTAATAGGCATTTTTACCGTGCTTACGCAGGTAATGTTTATCCAGCAGCGTTTGCTGCATATTCGCCAACCCCGGCGTCAGTTGGTTTGAAAAAATCCCCATATAGGCAATCTCTTCCAACACCACCGCATTATGCACCGCGTTTTCCGCATCCTTCCCCCAGGTAAAAGGACCGTGCGAATGCACCAATACCGCAGGGACCGCGGCAGGATCCAACTGGCGTTCAGCAAAGGTTTCGACAATCACCCTGCCGGTTTCCCATTCATAGCGGCCGTTAATTTCCTCATTCCGCATCTGTCGGGTACAGGGGATATCACCATAAAAATAATCGGCGTGGGTGGTGCCCCAGGCAGGAATATCCAACCCCGCCTGCGCCCAGATAGTGGCATGGCGTGAATGGGTATGAACAATGCCCCCGGCGGCGCCAAACTCAAGGTAAAGTACGCGGTGGGTATCACTGTCCGATGACGGTTTTTTACCTCCCTCCACGACCTTGCCGCTTTCCAGCTCCACCACCACCATGTCATCACGGGTCATCACCTCGTATTCCACCCCCGAAGGCTTGATCACCATCAGCCCTTCGCGGCGATCGACGGCGCTGACGTTACCCCAGGTAAAAGTCACCAGATGATGCCGTGGCAGGGCCAGGTTGGCCTCTAATACCTGCTGTTTGAGTTCGTTAAGCATGTGTCTGTCCCGGTTAAACCTGTTGGGAATATTGTCGGCAGACCGGCTGTTAGAGGGTATGGCGTAAATCGCTAAAGACCGCGTAGCCTTCTGCTGGAAACCGAGAACTGTGTGAGGTGAGACAATTGCCTGTAAAAGGCGGAGAAATGGACTTTAAGACTATTTACCTGTTTATCGTCAGACAGAGGCTTATAGTGGATATTGGCAGAGAGAGCGCTTCAGGCTTTTCAATTGTTCTGCCTTTAACAAAAAATGCCATTTTTTATATCGATACGCTTTGGGAGCTAATAGCAGGCCGAATTTAGGGTTCATGCCTATACTTATAGGGCACTCCCATAAGCCAATGCTAAGGAGAAGTCATTATGATGATTATCAATAAACGTTTCGCCACCGCTGCTTTGGCGCTTACACTGGCGTTTTCACTCAGCGCTTGTTCCAACATGTCCAAACGTGACCGTAACACCGCTATTGGTGCCGGCGCAGGGGCTGTAGGCGGCGCAGTGTTGACCGATGGTAGCGCACTGGGTACGCTCGGCGGGGCCGCCGTTGGGGGCATCATTGGTCATCAGGTAGGCAAATAACCTGATCGGCCACTATCTGGATACCTCTGCCGACAGGCTGGCAAAAGCGTTTGCGCTTTGACGTATTAACCATAATAAAGATTATTTCAGGTCTGTTTTACCTTCAGTCAATGGCTCATTGCCATTCACGGGTTAACGCCCGGCAGCATCACCCTATGCCATGCCGCAGCATTGCACCGCGGCATGGCAATTCACCCAGGCGATCAACCGCCCGCCAGCTTGACCTTCATTCCTTTGGCTTCCAGCAGCTGTTTTAGTAAATCGCGCTTATCGCCCTGGATCTCAATCACGCCATCCTTGAGCGAACCACCGCAGCTACACTTCTTCTTCAACTCGGCCGCCAGTTTTTCCAGTGCCGCATCATCCAGATCAACGCCCGAGATCAGGCAAACGCCCTTCCCCTTACGCCCACTGGTCTGACGCTGAATGCGCACGATGCCGTCACCCTTGTCGCGCTGTGGCTTAACCTCTTCCTGTTTGATGCGACCGCTGTCGGTGGAATAGACCAAGCGGCTGTTATCGTCCTTCATGGTCATCTCCTCAGGCCAGTGAGGCGCGAATGGCGCTCAGCGTGGCGGCAGGGTCAGCGGATTGGGTGATCGGACGCCCAATCACCATGTAGTCAACGCCCACCGCCTGAGCCTGCACCGGCGTCATGATGCGACGCTGATCGCCTGCGTCGCTGCCTTCAGGGCGGATACCCGGCGTCACCAACTGGAACTGTTGGCCACAGGCCGCTTTCAGGCGCTCGGCCTCATGCGCAGAACAGACTACGCCGTCCAGCCCGCAATCGCGAGTCAGGCGCGCCAGCCGTTCCGCCTGTTCGGCCGGAGAGAGGTCGATACCGATAGCCTGCAGATCTTCCGCTTCCATGCTGGTCAGCACGGTCACGGCGATCAACAACGGCGCCTGCGCGCCATAGGCCAGCAATGCCTCTTTGGCGGCGGTCATCATACGCGCACCGCCGCTGGCGTGAACGTTAACCATCCATACGCCCAGTTCAGCCGCTGCCGCTACCGCACGGGCGGTAGTGTTAGGAATATCGTGGAATTTCAAATCCAGGAATACGTCGAAACCGCGGTCGTGCAAATCACGCACCAGTTGCGGTCCAAACAGGGTGAACATTTCCTTGCCCACTTTTAACCGACAGTCCTGCGGATCGATACGATCGGCAAATGCCAGCGCGGCACCTTTGTCCGCGTAATCCAGCGCAACGATGATTGGCGATGATTTTAAGTCATTGTTATTAATGTTATTTTCAGACTTCATTTCTTCTACCTTCTGTAAAATGGACATAACCAGGTAACAACCCGCCAAACTGACCGCCGCATTCTACATGCCAGTCGACAGAAATCCCAGCCGCAGCGCGCGCTGCGGTTAAGTAATGTTAGCCCCTGGTTCGTCATCAAGCGTCAATATAACCCGAATGCCATTAGCCCAGACTGCGTAAAGCGCCGTAAAGATGCGTAAATTATCAATCAAATAATTTGAATAACAAGCTCAGCATTATCAGATTTTAAATCTGCGTGGATGCTTTATTATTCAACACATCGGAAGCAAACGGCTTCCAACCTAAATAAACAGACTGGAGTTTCCTATGAAAAGCATCAAATATTTTGCAGCCGCTGCCGCTATTGCCATGACCTCTTTCGCTACCTTCGCCGCTGAGCCGGTTGATCTGCAGCAGGCCACCAGCCTGACCGCCTCCGGTGTCGTCTCCGCAGGCCATGCTACTACCCTAAGCAGCCTGGAAAGCAAACTGGCCGCCAAAGCTGAAGCCCAGGGCGCCAGCAGCTACCGCATTATCTCAGCCGGTGGTAATAACATGCTGAGCGGCACCGCAGTCATCTACAAATAAGTGCTTTCGGTATGGGGCCCGGCACGCCGGGCTCTACCTCAATCCCCCCCGCCATATCGTTCATTATTCCCCCGTCACAATGTTACATAAATATTAAATTTTTATTACACACTAGACACTCACCCACGACTGGCTTAGCTTGAAGGCAATCCTCCCGCAGAAAGGCTTCAAAATGAGCGAGATATCTACACTAACGATTAAAATCCCTCTGGAACTCAAAGAAAAAATTCGTGCCATTGCCGCCGATAACCAACTTTCTCTGAGCGCTGAGGTTTGCCAACGTCTTGAACATAGCTTCGACTTCCCGGCTAAGGCGGAAAAAGCCGCTAAGAAATCGGCGGAGTTACACCATGGTGACATCGACAACCAGGGTATTGAAGAAGAGATTGAGCAACCGCTGAACCAGAAAGAATTGAAGAAGCTGCGTCAGTTGCTGAAAGGTGGCGTCAAAGCCGGCAAGAAAAAATAAAGCGCTATTCTCATAAAAAAACGGGGCTAATTTAGCCCCGTTTTTTATTGTGTATTACTGTGCGTTATTGTCCATCCAGCCCGCGGATCGGTTTAACCGATGACCAGGCTCGGCACGACGGGCAATGCCAATAAAGAGAGTGCGCGGTAAAACCGCATTTATGGCAGCGATAGCGCGGCTTGGTACGTATTTGTTCGCCAACCATATCACGCAGCAACAGCAAACTCTCTTTCGCACGGCCGTCTTCCGCATCTGCCAGGTGATAATCCATCAGGTGATAAAATACCCGCATCGTCGGGTGGCGCTGTAATTGGCGGTTGATATACACCTGCACCACATCGCGCCCTTCTTGCTGCTCAATTATTTCCGCCAGCATCAGTTCAGCGGTAGCGCCGGTATTTTCTTCCACACAACGTTTGAGGAAGTCCGACCAATCCTGCTGCTGATCCAGATGTGGATAACACTCATGCAGCATCGGCAAGGTTTCGCTAACCAGTTCTTTATCCTGATTCAGCACCCGCTTGAGCGACTCTACCGCCTTGGCGTATTCCCCCTGAGCCATATAAATGCGCCCTACCATGATCGACACCCGGGCACACTGCTTATCGGCCGAGGCCGCTCGTTTCAGCAGGCCCATTGCCTTATCGAGATCGTCACTGCCCATCGCCTGCAATGCCAGTTCGCAGTAGAAATGGGCGATCTCGATACGCTGTTTATCTTTGCCCAATTTGACCAATTTTTCCGCCACATCAATGGCTTTTTGCCAATCGCTGGTGGCCTGATGGATCACCAACAGTTGCTGTAACGCGGAAATGCGGAAATCTTCTTCACCGATTAACTGGCCGAACATATCTTCCGCGCGATCGTACATGCCGGCGGCCATATAATCGCGCCCCAGCTGTTGCACCGCCAGCAGGCGTTGTTCGAAGGTCAGAGAAGCGCTTTCCATCAGCGCCTGGTGAATGCGGATTGCACGGTCTACTTCGCCGCGCGAACGGAACAGGTTGCCCAGCGTCAGGTGGGCCTCAACGGTGTTGCTGTCCTCTTTCAACATATCCAGGAACAGATCAACCGCTTTATCCTGCTGGTTGGAGAGCAGGAAGTTAACCCCGGCCACATACTCGCGTGACAGACGGTTGGCTTCCTGTTGTTTATCCTGTTGAGCACTTCTGCGCCCCATGTACCAGCCGTACGCGGCAGCCACGGGCAACAACAGAAACAGCAGCTCTAACATAGAAGATTATTCCTTGCTGACAACGGATGGAGCTGCCGATTCAGCAGGTTGTTCAAGCTGCAGTTCCAGCCTTTTTATTTTTCGCTCAGCCCGACCCAGCGAAATGCGGGTACGCAGATAAAACAGGCCACAAATGACCCAGCCGAGAACAAAACCGGCGCCAAACAATGCCGCCAATAGGGTCGATACGCGATAGTCGCCCTGCGCAACCAGGTAATTAAAACTCACGACCTGGTCGTTATGCGCGCCCAACGTGACTGAAATCACGAAAATCACCAGAACCAACAAAAAAATCAGCAAATATTTCACATTCTTTCCCGCGATGCCGAGTTAATCGGATGAACTATGCCTATACGTGGCGTCCCTAACCTTTAAGTTAGCATTTCCCATCGTGGCAGGGAAACCCTGCGGCACGATAAAACCACATATCTGCTGGCATATTCGACAGTAAACGACGCTCCCGAACAAATTAATGAGAAAGCTTCTCAAAATAATAGATTAATAAGGATATGGGGGCATGAATAAGAATTACAACGAAGGGAAATGTAAGGGGTTAATGCGGCGCCGTATCGGCGCCGCGATAAGTGACATCGTCACCTAATGTTTATGGGTAGAACTTCTTTCTGCAATTTCCTGCTGTTCTTGCGGCGGCGGAGTCAAAGGGCCAAACCAGCGTTGTGCCAACCAACAGGCTATTGTCACCAGCAACCAACTGATCAACGTCGCCACCACCAGATCGCGCGGCCAATGCATGCCCAGCAGCAAACGACTGCCCATGACGCCCGTTGCCCACAGCATCAATACCGCCACGGTCTTATAGTGCCGACGTGGCCACAACAGCCCAACGCCCAGCAGCGCCCAACTGGCGGCAAACATGGTATGGCCGGAAGGGAATGCGAAACCAGTCTCAAACTGCCAGTGCTCACGCAACCATACCGGTACCAGAGGTTGATCTTGCAGTTGTTCTTTAACCAACGCACCCCGTTCTTTACGCTTGAGTGAGTAAAAGTACTTTTCGTCAATCTGATGGGCAGACTCCAGCCACAACACAAATGGCCGCGGCTCCTGTACCCGATCCTTGATAAAAGACTTCACCCCCTGACCAATCAGAATCGATGCGCTGAGCAGCACCAACAGACCTATCGCCGGCCGGATGCGAAAGCGCAGGCACCACAGGAACCAGGCACCGAGAATGATGCTGGTGATAATCCCCCAGGGCGAAGTGACCGTTTCGGTCAACCAATACAGACCTTTCAATAGTCGGCCATCGCCACCCGGCTGCCATTGCCAACCGGAAAGCCACGCTGCCAGCGGCATCAGCAACAGCACTATCGCGCCTGCTGCCGTGCGTTTTGCTATCTCAAACATTCCTATCGTCCTTTGCATAAACCCATTGGCAGTGTAACAATCTTGTAATATTGATAACACTCTAAAAATTAAACAGATATATAACCTAATTCAATAATACTTGGCTGAAAACACCGGATGCCGATTTGCTGAGCACCTCAGGGCAAGAAGTTATGGCAAAATAGTCGATAATTAATGAAATGCCGATCGTCGTTGCGCATTTTAATACTGGTCAGTTCACTGTGCCGGACGTAGGATGCGCAACCATGATTGAATCGGATGTATTTGTGGAGAGCAACATGCAGCTTAAACGGGTGGCAGAGGCCAAATTGCCAACACCTTGGGGCGATTTCCTGATGGTAGGATTCGAAGAACTGGCTACCGGGCACGATCATCTGGCGCTGGTGTTCGGTGATATTTCTGGCGCGACGCCGGTACTCTCACGGGTTCATTCTGAGTGTCTGACCGGTGATGCATTATTCAGCCTGCGCTGTGACTGCGGTTTTCAGTTGGAAGCGGCACTGGAGCATATCGCAGAAGAAGGTCGCGGTATTCTGCTCTACCACCGCCAGGAAGGTCGTAATATCGGTTTGTTGAATAAGATCCGCGCTTATGCGCTGCAGGACAAGGGGGCTGACACGGTAGAAGCCAACCACCAGTTGGGCTTCGCCGCTGATGAACGAGATTTCACCCTGTGTGCAGACATGTTCAAACTGCTGGGCGTGGATGCGGTGCGTTTGTTGACCAATAACCCGAAAAAGGTTGAGATCCTGACGGAAGCCGGTATTAACATTAGCGAGCGAGTGCCGTTGATCGTTGGGCGTAACCCGAAGAACGAACGTTACCTGGCGACCAAGGCCGCGAAAATGGGCCATTTACTGGACCAAGAGTAATTTCCCCCAGGGGAAAATCAGGGCGCCATGACAGGCGCCCTTTTTATTACAGCATTTTCCTGATCACATAGTGCAGGATGCCGTCATTTTCATAGTAGGTCAGCTCATTGCCGGTATCGATACGGCAACGGGTATTGACCACTTCTTTACGCCCATCGGCATAAGTGATCAGCACCGGCACATTCTGCCCCGGTTTCAGCGTTTGTAATCCGCTGACGCTAATCTGCTCATCACCACTCAGCCCCAGCGTTTTGCGTGTCACGCCCGCCGGGAACTCTAACGGCAGAATGCCCATGCCAATCAGGTTAGAACGGTGAATACGCTCAAAGGACTCGGCAATCACCACTCGTACCCCCAGCAGACGCGGCCCCTTCGCCGCCCAGTCACGGCTGGAGCCGGAACCGTATTCTTTACCGGCAATCACCGCCAGCGGTACCTGTTCCTGCTGATACTGCATCGCGGCATCGTAGATCGACAGCTGATTCTGTGACGGAATATGGCGGGTATAACCCCCTTCAACCCCCGGCACCATTTCGTTGCGGATGCGGATATTGGCAAAGGTGCCGCGCATCATCACTTCATGGTTACCACGGCGTGAGCCATAGGAGTTAAAGTCCAGTGCCGCAACGCCATGATCGCTCAGATAGCGCCCCGCCGGGCTTTCACGTTTGATATTCCCCGCTGGCGAGATATGGTCGGTAGTCACCGAGTCGGCCAGGATCGCCAGAATGCGGGCATCCTTGATGTCTTGCACCGGATCCGGCTGCACTTTCATGGTACTGAAGAACGGCGGATGGCGGATATAGGTGGAATCTTCCTGCCACGGATAGGTGGCCGAACCGGCAACCTGAATCGACTGCCAGTTGGCGTCACCGTCAAACACCGCACCGTATTCCTTGTGGAACATCTCGGTGCGAACTTCTTCCACCGCCTGGGCAATGTCCTGGCTGCTTGGCCAGATATCCTTCAGATAAACCGGCTTGCCGTCACGGCCTTCGCCCAGTGGGTCTTTGGACAGGTCAACCTTCATGCTGCCGGCCAGCGCATAGGCCACCACCAGCGGCGGCGAGGCCAGCCAGTTGGTTTTCACCAGCGGATGGATACGGCCTTCAAAGTTGCGGTTACCGGACAACACCGCCCCCACGGTCAAGTCGCCCTCTTTAATCGCCTGCTCGATAGGATCGGGCAATGGCCCGGAGTTACCAATACAGGTGGTACAGCCATAACCCACCAGATTAAAGCCGAGCTCTTCCAGGTAGGCGGTCAGCTTGGCGCTGTCGAAATAGTCGGTCACCACTTTGGAACCCGGCGCCAACGAGGTTTTCACCCAGGGTTTGGTTTTCAGCCCTTTATTCACCGCATTTTTCGCCAGTAGACCGGCTGCCATCATCACGCTGGGGTTGGAGGTATTGGTACAGGAGGTAATGGCCGCGATAACCACAGCGCCGTTATGCAGCTCGTGTTGCTGCCCATTCAAAGTGAAAGGTTTGAATTCAGATTTACGTTGCTGGTTGCCGATTTCCAGTTCGGTTGCGGCATTGAACGCTTTAGGAACGTCGGGCAGTGCCACACGGTCCTGCGGGCGTTTCGGCCCGGCGAGGCTGGCAACCACCGTCGACATATCCAACGCCAGGGTACTGGTAAACACCGGCTCATCACCAGGGTTACGCCACATGCCCTGCACTTTGGCGTAGGCTTCCACCAATGCGATTTGTTCATCGCTGCGGCCACTCAGCTTCATATAGCCCAGCGTCACGTCGTCCACCGGGAAGAAGCCACAGGTCGCACCAAATTCTGGCGACATGTTGGCAATGGTCGCTCGGTCGGCCAGCGGCAAATCGGCCAGGCCGTCACCGTAGAACTCGACAAACTTGCCCACCACCCCGTGCTTACGCAGCATCTGGGTGACGGTCAACACCAGGTCGGTGGCGGTAATGCCTTCGCTGAGCTTACCGGTGAGTTTAAAGCCCACCACGTCCGGGATCAGCATCGACACCGGCTGGCCCAGCATCGCCGCCTCGGCCTCGATACCGCCCACGCCCCAGCCAAGAATACCCAGGCCGTTGATCATGGTGGTGTGGGAGTCGGTACCCACCAAGGTATCCGGGTAGGCAATACGCTGACCGCTTTCGTCGGTGTGCCATACCGTTTGACCAAGATATTCCAGGTTAACCTGGTGACAGATACCGGTGCCCGGCGGCACTACGCGGAAACGGTTGAAGGCTTTCTGCCCCCAGCGCAGGAAGGTATAGCGCTCGTGGTTACGCTCCATTTCGATGCGCACGTTTTCTTCAAACGCTTCGTCATCGCCGAACTCATCAACGGTGACCGAGTGGTCAATCACCAAGTCGACCGGCGACAGCGGGTTGACCTGGTCGACATTGCCACCTAATCGCTGTACCGCTTCACGCATCGCGGCTAAATCCACCACCGCGGGCACGCCGGTAAAATCCTGCATCAGTACGCGGGCCGGGCGGTAGGCAATCTCACGGTCGGCATGGCCGGTCTGCAACCAGCCAACGATAGCTTTCAGATCCTCAACCTGCACAGTGTCACCATCCACATGGCGCAGCAGGTTTTCCAACAGCACTTTCATTGATTTTGGCAGCCGGTCGATATCACCCAACTGTCTCGCTGCCAGTGGCAAACTGTAATAGCGATACTCGCTATTGAGCGCAACCAGCTTATCCATACTTGTTTCACGAAGATCGGACGACATAGCTCCTCCATTTCTTATTATGTCTAAAACAGGGTAATCACTGAGGTCTTATTTAAAGATAACACAAAGATGATGTAACGTTTTGATAACAACACGTTTTGATCATAACGATAGGCAGAAGCAATCAACTTAAAGATCTGGTGTTAGCTCAACAAGTTAACTGTGAGTGTTTAGTGAGTCCTGACAGGACGTGTACAAAATGTCACGCCGTTCCTCCGGAGATACTCTTTCCAGGCAAAGTCATGCAACCGGTGCAACCATGGGGATACCCTGTCTTGCATATCGATATCTCACTACCTGGGAAGAAAAATATGGCCGATACCAAGATCAACACCCTTGCCAACGTGGAGGCATTAAGGGTTACAGAACCAGAATCAGAGGGGCAGGTAATTCTGTTACGCGGCACTGGCGATCGCGTACTTTTTTATGTTTACAAAGCAGGTGACAACACGCCTGATGACGGCACATTAGTAGTCGTCACCACTGCTGGCAAACGCTGGCGCCTGGTTAGAGACGGCAATACGCTGCAACTTGCCTGGTTTAAGACCACCAATAATAACTGGGACAATGCAATGGATGCATTACTCAGCCATGCTTCGACTATGAATGGGAACGTAGCCAAAATCGTGTTTCCGCGTGGAACATTAAACTTTAAAAAACCGATAGTGCTGGATTACAGCAAAGACTGGTTTTTGGAAGGACAAGGCGGACATGGCGCTTCGGGTACCGTACTCGATTTTAATATTCCGCGCAGCGCCGGCTACGGCAACTATGGCGCAATTCATTGTTGGGGCGAAAACTTCGGATTCCAGCAACTCACTCTACGCAGCCTGATGGTGCAAGGGATTGGCACCAGTATTGTTGACCCCACCCAAGACGAAAAAGGCCGGGCATATTGCCACGGCGTTTATTGCCGCACCACGGCCACCCTGTGGGAGGATGTCGCTATACAAAATTTCCGAGGTTCAGCGTTGTATCTCGACAATGCCTTCGATAACAACTTCAATCGTGTTTCCGTCTTTGCCTCTGGTCGAATGAAAGACGGTTACAGCTACACCAACCTTGAAGATATCGCTAATCCGGATGCGACCGCTTACCCACCGCTACTGATCATGAGCACCCGCCCTGGCGACCAAAGCAATTTTAATCGCTTTTTTGACGGTTCTTTCGAACTGAACAATGTTACGCCATTCGTTGAGGTTCGTGGCGGCATTCAAATGCACTTTACGCGGATCCATGCTGAACGCCCTGGCGGCAGTCTGGCCGAAGGTCATTGGCCCCTGGGGACTTTTATCAAGGTCGGGGGGGAAGTGTGGCTAACCGAATGCGGTATTAGCAATTTCACACGAGCGGTTTCGTATGGCCCATACGCTCAAATGGTAATCAACGGTTGTAACCGCCTTTCAGGTGATATTTATCCTTACGATACGACGACTGTTGGTAATGGTCGCATCAAACTCGATAACACCATCTGCAATGGCCTATACATATCAGGTAATATTCAGGGGGATTATCAGATTAGCAACAGTGTACTGAACTACCTAAGAACGGTGGTGATGTCAGGATCAACCCTGGTTACCAACAGCAGAATTAATGGTGATGTCACGGTCGCAGCAGCAGCAGGCGCACCTTTGGGGTCTGCCGGCGGCCTCAAGATTAGCAATAGCCAGATTACCGGTAGCCTTATCGCTGGAGCGACGGCGCAGCGAGTCAGCGTTGCCGGGTGTCATATATTTGGCGATCTCACGCTGCCGGGTGCCAACTGCAGCGCAGTGCATAACGTGGTGATAGGGCAAGAATCCATTGCGGCCACGGGAAATAATATCAGCATCGGCAAAACCTCTCCGGCCATTATTTATGTTGATAACAGCTATGCCGAAATCAGCGGCATCATTCAAAAAGGCACGCTAATTCTGAAACGCGAGTCGCTAGCAAACCAGTCACCTGGATGGATGTGTACGTTTAGTGGGGCTAACGGCTCAGGATTGAAAGTGGCGCAATTAGCCGCGCTGGGGGCGGAAGTTTGATATGCAGGCCGCCCTGGCTATTCACAGGGCGGCCTATATGACGAGGGATCATGCGGGTTATATTGGTCCGCCATCCTGCTATCAGCCATTAATCTAACGGCTTACTTCTCTGGTAGCAAAATGTCCTTGAACATCGCTTCGATCTCTTCGTTGGAACGCAACGCAACGGCACTGTCGACCACGTCACGCGTCAGGTGTGGCGCGAAACGCTGGATGAAATCGTACATGTAACTGCGCAGGAAAGTGCTGCGACGGAAACCGATTTTGGTGGTGCTGTAGGTGAAGATATCGCGTGCATCCACCGTCACCAGGTCTGGATCCTGTACCGGATCCACGGCCATGCTGGCAATCACACCTACCCCAAGCCCCAGACGTACGTAAGTTTTAATCACGTCAGCATCGGTCGCAGTGAAGACGATGCGTGGCGTCAGGCCGGCGCGGTTAAACGCGGTATCCAGTTCGGAACGGCCGGTGAAGCCAAAGGTATAGGTAACGATCGGGTAAGCCGCCAACTCTTCAATGGTGATGTGGCTTTTACCGGCCAAGGGGTGATCGGGCTTCACTACCACCGCACGATTCCAGTGATAGCAAGGCAGCATGATTAAATCGTCGTAGAGATGCAGTGCTTCGGTGGCAATGGCAAAGTCTGCGGTACCTTTGGATACGGCCTCAGCGATTTGCGTCGGCGACCCTTGATGCATGTGCAGCGAGACACGCGGATAACGTTCAATAAAACCTTTAATCACGTTAGGCAAAGCATAACGCGCCTGGGTATGGGTGGTGGCCACATACAGTGAACCTTTATCCGGGTAGGTATGCTCGCCGGCGACGGCTTTGATGGCATCCACTTTGGACAGAACTTCACGCGCAATACGGATAATTTCCAAACCTGCCGGCGTCACCTGAGTCAGGTGTTTACCGCTTCGGGCGAAAATCTGGATACCCAGTTCATCTTCCAGCATCCGCACCTGCTTGCTGATACCGGGTTGTGAGGTGTAAAGCCCTTCTGCCGTCGAGGAGACATTCAGGTTGTGGTTAACCACTTCCACGATGTAACGAAGCTGCTGCAATTTCATATCTTATACCATCCTAGGTTAAACACTGCGTTGAGCCGCAGCCAGGTATATCGGTGTCGCCCCGGTATGCTGAAAAGTAACAAGCCATAAACACCGTGTTTCACCCAGACGCTGAAGAAACCGCCGCTGTTAATAAGCTTTAATCATAAAAAAACTTTTTATATAACCACTATAACACGCTACAGCTTCAAGTATAGATCCACGTCACACTGTGGTAACGATTATTTTGCATTGCTATCAAGGTGAAACTCTGGCCCCAGGAGGGAAAAAGCAGCAAAGGATAGATCCGTTCGCCCCCTTTCGCCAATAAAAAAACCAGCCACATGGGCTGGTTTTTTATGTTGCATTCAGGCTGCAAATTTACTTTTTGCCTTCAACCCATTTGCCATCTACGTAGAAAGCGGACCAGCCGGTGGCTTTGCCGTCCTTCTCTGAAGAGACATACTGCTGTTTGGTTTTACGGCTGAAACGCACCATGGTTTTGTTGCCTTCCGCATCGGCCACCGGCGCATCCGCCAGATAGCGCAGTTTTTCAGGCAGACGATCCTTGAAGCGGGCCAGTTCTTCCACCAACGGCGCGCGGGTCTCGCGCGATTTAGGGAAGGTATTAGCCGCCAGGAACACACCGGCAGCGCCGTCACGCAGAACAAAGTAAGCGTCCGACTTTTCGCATGGCAGTTCCGGCAATGGAACCGGATCTTCCTTCGGTGGTGCAACATCACCATTACGCAGGATCTTGCGGGTATTTTTACAGGTCTCGTTGGTGCAACCCATGTACTTGCCGAAGCGCCCCATTTTCAGGTGCATTTCAGAACCACACTTATCGCACTCAACCACAGGACCGTCATACCCTTTCAGGCGGAACTCGCCCTCTTCGATCTCATAGCCGTCACACGCCGGGTTATTACCACACACGTGCAGCTTGCGTTGATTATCGATCAGGTAGCTGTCCATCGCCGTGCCGCACTTCTGGCAACGACGGCGGGCACGCAACGCGTTGGTTTCCGCGTCATCCCCTTCGAGAATGTTCAGCACTTCCGTTTCCGGCACCAGGTTAATGGTGGTTTTACAACGTTCCTTCGGCGGCAACGCATAGCCGGAGCAACCCAGGAACACGCCGGTACTGGCAGTACGGATACCCATCTTGCGTCCGCAGGTTGGGCAATCGATGCTGGTCATCACCATCTGATTCGGGCGCATGCCGCCTTCTTCTGGCTCTTTCTCCGCCGTTTCCAGCTGTTCGCTGAACTCGGCAAAGAACTCATCCAGCACCGCTTTCCACTCTGCCTGGTTGTTCGCTACCTGGTCCAGGCCGTTTTCCATGCGTGCGGTGAAGTCATAGTTCATCAGCTCGCGGAAATTTTCTTCCAGACGGTCGGTAACGATCTCACCCATTTTCTCGGCGTAGAAACGGCGGCTTTCGACCCGCACATAGCCACGATCCTGAATGGTCGAGATGATCGAAGCGTAGGTCGATGGACGGCCAATACCGCGTTTTTCCAACTCTTTTACCAATGACGCTTCGCTGTAACGCGCAGGCGGCTTGGTGAAGTGTTGGCTTGGGATCAGCTTCTGCAGTTCCAGATCGCTGCCTACTTCAACGTATGGCAAGGTGCGGTCTTCATCACCCTTGCGCAGAGCAGGCATCACTTTGGTCCAGCCATCGAAACGCAGCGTACGGCCTTTGGCGCGCAACTGGTAATCAGCGGCTTTCACCGACAGCGTGGTGGAGTCGTACTGCGCCGGTGTCATCTGACAGGCGACAAACTGGCGCCAAATCAGCTGATACAGTTTTTGCGCATCCGCTTCCATATCTTTCAACTGCTCGGCCAGCACGTTCACATCCGACGGACGGATAGCTTCGTGTGCTTCCTGCGAGTTTTCTTTGCTGCTGTACTGATTCGGGGCTTTCGGCAGGTACTTGTCGCCGAAGTTGTCACCGATGTAGCCACGCACCATCTCGAGCGCATCCTGGCTCAGGTTGGTGGAGTCGGTACGCATATAGGTGATGTGACCCGCTTCATACAGCCGCTGGGCCATCATCATGGTTTTCTTCACGCCAAAGCTCAGACGGGTACTGGCCGCCTGCTGCAAGGTGGAAGTGATGTAAGGCGCACCCGGCTTGCTGCTGGTCGGCTTGTCTTCGCGATCCAGCACCGTATAACGGGCTTTCTCCAGCAGTTTGAGCGCTGCGTGGGTCTGCTCACGGTTAACCGGTTTGAACGGTTTGTCGTGGGCATGTGTCACTTCCATCTGCAGCGCGGTATCACCCTTCGCCAACAGATCGGCATGCAACTCCCAGTACTCTTCCGGCACGAAGGCTTTGATGTCGCGCTCACGCTCCACCACCAGTCGAACCGCAACGGATTGCACTCGCCCGGCGGACAGGCCACGGGCAATTTTTTTCCACAGCAGCGGCGAAACCATGTAACCCACCACGCGGTCCATAAAGCGACGCGCCTGCTGAGCGTTAACACGATCGATATTCAGTTCACCGGGCTGTTTGAACGCATTTTGGATCGCGTTCTTGGTAATTTCGTTAAACACCACGCGGCTAAAGCGTTTGTCGTCACCCCCGATAACTTCCCGCAGGTGCCAGGCAATGGCTTCCCCTTCGCGGTCAAGGTCGGTTGCGAGATAAATGTGGTCGGCGTTTTCCGCTAACGACTTTAACTCGGCGACAACTTTTTCTTTACCCGGCAGGATTTCGTATTGCGCTTTCCAGCCATGGTAAGGATCGACGCCCATGCGATTTACCAGCGCCGTCGTCGGATCTTTTTTAACTTTCTTCTTGGCTTTGTCTTCGGTTGAGTCAGCGCTCTTTTTGCTGGCTGAGCCACTGGTCGGCAAATCACGGATATGACCGACGCTGGACTTCACCACGTAGTCATTACCTAAATATTTATTAATAGTTTTGGCTTTTGCCGGGGACTCAACTATTACGAGAGCTTTACCCATATTTACCTTTACCTAATTTTATTTCTTCTAAAAAGAAGTCTTTTATCTCGCCGTGCCGCAGCGATTCATATCTCTTTTTTATATTGCGGCAGTCTGGCAAGAGATCAACATGTTTTTTTCTATCGGCTGTTTAACTGCTCAACCTGAACGCAAGTTGTTGATCCTGCCTACTATTCACTCATGCCCCAGAAGTACGGCAGTGTGAAACTCATTCATGGCGTAAACAAAACCTTCCACCCGACGCCGCAAAATCCCACACTGTACCTGATAAAAAGCGTCACGCAACCTAATTAGCACGGAAAGGCAGATTTCGCCAATCGGCAGATAGTGCTAGCCATCCAGACGGCAAATAAACCTTAGTCTGTTTGCGGATAAATGCGAACTGGCGTTAGAATATGTGCAGAATTTTTCATTGGAGTGTAATAAATGCGCACTGATACCTCACCTATTGCTCGCGAAGCCCTGCTGGAAGAAGCAAATAAACTTATTCGCCAGCATGATGAATATCTGCATGGTATGGTTGCCACTGATGTTGAACAAAAAGGCAGCGTTTTAGTTTTCCGCGGTGAATTCTTTTTGGATCCGGATGGATTGCCAACGATAAAAACTACCGCAGTATTTAATATGTTTAAACACTTGGCTCACGTGTTTTCTGATAAATACCATTTGGTCGATTAAGCATTAAAAAAGGGGGCCATGGCCCCCTTGATGTTTAAACATTCGGTTTAAAGCAGTGGCTTTTCACCCCGTTGCCACCAGCGTAACAGCAGACGATCGACGCTTTCCGCCGCACTGCCGGTAAAACGGTCCATCATGCGTTTACGGCGTGCATAGCGCACCCCGACCACCTCGTGGTTTTCCATTTCAGCAATCAACAAATCATCACTGGTGCCAATGGCATCAATCAGCCCTTTGTCTTTCGCCTGAGTGCCGAACCAATGCTCACCGGTCGCCACGCTATCGATATCCAGCGATGGACGCTGTTGATGAACAAACTGTTTAAACAGCTCGTGGGTGTCGTTCAAATCTTCACGGAATTTCTCACGCCCCTGCTCGGTATTTTCGCCAAACAATGTCAGCGTGCGTTTGAACTCACCGGCGGTATGCAGCTCTACATCAATATCATTCTTTTTCAGCAAACGGTGGAAGTTAGGGATTTGCGCCACGACGCCGATGGAACCGATGATGGCAAAAGGCGCTGCAACGATACGATCCGCCACGCAGGCCATCATATAACCGCCGCTGGCCGCCACTTTATCGACCGCTACCGTCAGGCGAATACCGCCGGTACGCAAACGTGCCAGTTGCGATGACGCCAGGCCGTAGCCGTGCACCACCCCACCAGGGCTTTCCAAGCGCAGCAACACTTCATCCTGCGGCGTCGCTACTGCCAATACCGCCGAAATTTCCTCACGCAGTGAAGTCACTTCATGGGCATCCATGCTGCCTTTGAAATCGAGCACGTACAGGCAAGGTTTGGTGGCTTCAACCGCGCCGGCTTTGGCACGCTGTTTCTTCAGTTTATCGTCGGCCTTGGTCTGCTTTTTAAACTGTTTGCTCCAGGCCTTTTGTTCCGCATCGCCCATGCGCGCCAGCCGCATATCACGCTGCATGTCGCGATATTGTTCGCCGAGGTCAGTCAGCTGCAGTTCCCCTTTCTGGCGGTTCTTGCGTTGCCCCAGGCTGACCGCCAGCAACGCCAGCGCGGCGATAGCAATCACTACCGTCGCGACTTTGGCCAAAAACAGGCCATAAACAGATATAAACTCCACAGATTCCGCCTTTATTAACAGGTTGTTAGTATGATCTCATTCATTCTAGCCAACCGACGCAGTGGCTGTCGCGGCTAAATAAAAAATCCTTGTGATACCTTTTTACTATGTGGGCACATTTGAGCTTAACCAAGCCGCTGCTGTTCCCTTTTTGTTACAAAAGAATGCCGATTCTGCTGCCTAATCATTGAAAATACGATCCATTTAAGGCATATAACACGGATTATTCATCAACATGATGATCCAAATTCGCTGCGGGGCCCTGCATGCGGTCGAGCCTTAGCTCCTGTCATGGCCCCTCAATCCACACCCCTCCCCGATGCAAGCGGGAGACCAGCCACCAAGGCGCGAGGAATTATTGTGCATTACCAACCTAAACAAGATCTGCTGGAAAAACGTATCATTTTGGTCACCGGCGCCGGTGACGGCATCGGTCGCGAAGCGGCACTCACTTACGCCAAATTTGGCGCACAGCTGGTGCTGTTGGGGCGTACCGAAAGCAAGTTGCAGGCGGTACAAGCCGAGATCGCAAAACTCAGCAGTGCGCCAACCTACATCATCACGCTGGATCTGCTGCATACCACCCAGGAGCAGTGCCAACAGGTGGCCCAAGAATTAGCAACTCATGTCCCACGCCTCGACGGCGTGCTGCATAACGCCGGTCTGCTGGGTGATATCGCTCCCATGGCCGGGCTGTCGATGGCAATGTGGAATGAGGTGATGCAGGTGAACGTCAACGCGACCTTTATGCTCACTCAGGCGCTGCTGCCATTGCTGCTGAAATCCAACGCCGGATCGCTGGTCTTTACCAGTTCCAGCGTCGGCCGTACCGGACGTGCCAACTGGGGTGCCTATGCGGTGTCCAAGTTCGCCACCGAGGGCATGATGCAGGTGTTGGCCGATGAATACAAAAGTCGCCATCTTCGGGTAAATTGCATCAATCCTGGTGGAACACGCACCCAAATGCGCGCATCAGCCTTCCCGCACGAAGACAAAAGCAAGCTAAAAACCCCGGCTGATATTATGCCGCTTTACCTCTATCTGATGGGCGATGACAGCCGCCGTAAAACCGGCATGAGCTTCGATGCCCAGCCAAACCGTAAACCCGGCGCCGCCGAATAAAAGGGGCTTTATCATGGCTGAAGATCGTCACCAACAACGCCAGCAGCGCCTGAAAGAACAGGTCGATGCCCGCATCGCTGCGGCTCAGGATGCACGGGGTTTACTGCTGGTTTTCACCGGTAACGGCAAGGGCAAGACTACCGCAGCATTTGGCACTCTGACTCGCGCTGTCGGCCACGGGATGAAAGCCGCCGTCATTCAGTTCATCAAGGGAGAGTGGCCGAACGGCGAAAAGAATCTGCTGCAGCAGCACGGCGTTGAGTTTCAGGTGATGGCCACCGGTTTTACCTGGGAAACCCAGGATAAAGCCAGCGATACCGCCGCTTGTCAGGCCGTATGGCAACACGGCAAGCGTATGCTGGCCGACAGCAGCCTGGATCTGGTGCTACTGGACGAACTGACCTACATGGTCAGCTACGGGTACCTTGAGCTGGATGAGCTGCTGGAGGCGCTACGACAACGCCCTGCACACCAGACGGTGATTATCACCGGGCGAGGATGCCATAGAGATCTGTTGGAGCTGGCGGATACGGTCACGGAGATGCGACCGGTGAAACACGCGTTTGACGCGGGTATCAAGGCACAGCAGGGAATTGACTGGTAACGCAAAGAAAACGCCGCAGCCCGGAGAGGGTTGCGGCGTAATGATTAGCTACGCTTGGCGGGCTTGCCAGGCTTGCTGCCTGCCGCACTGCGACGTCCGCTGCCGGCCACCTGGGTATGGCGCTTGACGGCACGACGGATCTGATTGGCTTTCACGCGGCGACGTTCACGCTCAATCGGCATCTTGCTAACGGTTTCCGGTTTTAACTCAACCAGTTCGCGCAGATAGTTAATTGCCGGCAAGTCCAGCTCGGTCCAACCGCCACGCGGCAAGCCTTTCGGCAGATCGATATCGCCGTAACGCACACGGATCAGGCGACTCACCTGCACGCCAACCGCTTCCCAAAGACGACGAACTTCGCGGTTACGCCCTTCGGTCAAAGTGACGTTGTACCACTGGTTAATGCCTTCGCCACCCTGGAAACTGATGGTGCGGAAAGCGGCCGGGCCGTCTTCCAGCTGAACGCCCTTGCTCAGTTGCTTGATTTTTTCGTCATCAATCTGACCAAATACACGCACCGCATATTCACGCTCAACTTCACGGCTTGGGTGCATCAGGCGGTTCGCCAGTTCACCATCAGTGGTGAACAGCAGCAAGCCTGAGGTATTGACGTCCAGACGCCCTACTGCCACCCAGCGTGAGCCACGCAGTTTAGGCAGGCGATCAAATACCGTCGGACGGCCTTCAGGATCGCTACGGGTGCAGAGTTCGCCTTCCGGCTTGTAATACGCCAGTACGCGGCAAACCGCTTCTTCGGATTCTTTAACCGAGACCACGTGGCCATCCAAACGGATTTTCATTGAAGCGGTTACTTCAACGCGATCACCCAGTTTGGCGACTTTACCGTCGACGCTGACGCGACCGGCTTCAATAATGGTTTCGATTTCACGACGCGAGCCATGGCCGGCGCGCGCTAAAACTTTCTGTAACTTCTCGCTCATTGAGCAACCTCTAGTGTCGCCTTCACAGGCGTCGGGGGGATGACCACCGCGGCGTCGAGCGCCACGGCAGTAACAATACGTTTACATAGATCGAACCGCGCATTATACAGGCTTTCAATAGGGTTGAAACCCACTTTATTGTCGGGTCGATTATCGAAAGCTATTGATGGCTTCAGCACACGGGGGAAAACGGGCGCAGGCCCGTTAAATAAACAACTGCTGTTATTTAATGACCGAGGAAATTGACAACCTCCCGATATACCACCTCCGGCTGTTCGAGAATACCAAGATGAGTGCGGGCATCTTCCAGCCGCGCAACCGAGAAGAACGGATGGTCAACGGCAAACCCCTGTTGGTGCCGCAGGTAATCGTCATCACGATCCAGCGAGTAAATATGCCGACAAACCGGAGGGGAGCTTAATTGACTCAGCCGGTGAAGTGGCGAACGGTACTGCAGATAGGCTTGTTCAATCGCTACGCCAGCCGCCTGCCAAACGCGAAAATCTTCCTGCGCCATTTCGACAGTCAGATGATGTTTAACCCGTGGTTGCTCAATTCCCCCCTGCCAGAAACTAAACAATTCATCACGTGCCGCCAGCCATTTTTCTGGCCGCTGCATTTGTTGCACCGAATCGAAAAATGCCGGTTCAGGCTGAGTCATGATCCAATCGAGAAAGACCATGGCTTGCGTCTGCTGTGGCAAGCTCTCGGCCAACGCCACCGCAATCCAACTGGCGTGTGCCACCGACAACGTCGCAAACCGCTCCACCCGCAGTTCAAGTAACAGTTGGCGCAAATCCGCCAGCAAATCCTCAGCACCCAGAGCAAGATCGACACCGCCGGCGGACAGCCCGTGGCCACGCCAGTCGAGACTGATCACCCGGTATTGTTGCTCCGCCAGTGCGGTAAAAGGGGCAAAAACGGTTTTCGGCTCACACCAGCCGGGCAGCAAGAGCAACGTCAGTGGACCTGAGCCGGAATCTTGATAATCGAGGGAAAGAGTGCCATGGCGAAACGCTGTCATTTTGTCTCCTAAACGTCATTGCCCTAAATCACTTAGGGGCTTATGCGCTAGTGGTAAAATGACAGCGTTTATCGATCTCATCTATGGGAAATGATGCTAACAAACAGGCTTCGCACCTAATGAAAAAATACGCACGAAACGGACTGTTTTAATGCCGTTCACAGGGGTAAGCGGCGGTTAACGCCAGCATAATCACCGAAGGCGCTGAATAGTGCAGCTGTTCCGGGTGTTCATTTAAATATTGCATGACCGCATCCGAGGCCATGCCCACGCTCATACCGGCATCCGGGCAAATATTGCGGTTGCCCTGCATCGAAAAGGTATCAAATACCCCGGCCACATAGCCCATAAACATCCCGCCATCGAGCGCTTCGGCAACGGTGGCTGCACCATTTTTATTTTTCACATAGCCGCTGGTCTCAGACAGCAAGGCGCTGCCGGAATAAAAACCTGCACTGGCCGCAGAGGAAAACAATATGGCCGCTAAAAGAGAAACCCGCTTAATCATCGCTATGCATCCTGCCTATTATCTATTTTTGATATTGTAGAATAGCGGCTTTAACCCTAAATGACGCCGTTTCGGCCACTTTTCAGAATAATGAGCAAAAACTACCGCGATGAATCAACGGAAAGGCGTTGGGTCACCCGCCCCTTCGCGCAGCACTTCCGGTGCAGACTCGGTCAGGTCAACCACCGTGGTCGGTTGCTGCCCCAGGAAGCCACCGTGGATCACCAGATCCACCTGTTTACCCAGGTGTTCGCTGATTTCTTCCGGATCGGATTCGGCAAAATCATTGCCTGGCAGCATCAACGTAGTCGACATCATCGGTTCGTTTAATACTTCCAGTAACGCCAGCGCAATCGGGTTCGACGGCACGCGCAAGCCTATGGTTTTACGTTTGTCATTCATCAGGCGGCGCGGAACTTCCTTGGTCGCTTTCAGAATGAAGGTGTAGTTACCGGGAGTGTTGTTTTTGATCAGTCGGAACGCGGTATTGTCGACATAAGCGTAAGTCGATAACTCAGACAGATCGCGACACATCAGCGTAAAGTTATGATTGCCGTCCAATTGACGAATGCGACAGATACGTTCCATCGCCGACTTTTCTTCCAGCTTGCAGCCCAGCGCGTAACCGGAATCGGTGGGATAAACGATCACACCGCCCTTACGCAGCACATCCACCGCCTGATTGATCAGTCGCGGTTGGGGATTGTCTGGATGAATATAAAAAAGCTGACTCATGACTTGCTCCTAAAAATGATGCACGCGGGCGGCATCGCCCACGTTAAATCAATCGACTTTGGCCAGTTGTGGCTGCGACCAGTCACGCCACACGGGTTCAACACCGCCGGGTAACCACAGTTTACGGCCCAGTTCGATCCACGAGCAGGGCTGATGGAAATCAGAGCCCTGCGACGCCAATAATTGATATTCCTGCGCATACTTCGCCAATTGCGAACGCTCATGCGGCGCCTGCTGACACTGCGCAACTTCCATGGCATCACCGCCATGTTCCGCAAAGTGCGCCAGCAACCGCTTCAGCCATTTGGCCGTCAGGTCGTAACGGCCCGGGTGTGCTATCACCGCCTGGCCGCCAGATTGATGAATCACATCAATGGCTTGTTCTATTGTACACCACTGTGGCGGAACGTAGCCGGTTTTGCCTTTGGCCAGGTATTTCTTGAACACCTGAGCCATATTATCGGCCATGCCGATCTGCACCAGATAACGGGCAAAGTGGCCACGGGTCACCGCCCCGCCGTCTGCCAATTTTTGTGCGCCTTCAAAAGCACCTTCAATACGCGCCTTGGCCAGTCGCACGCCTATTTCATGGGCGCGCAGGTGACGGCGCTCGGTCTGTTCGGCCAACAGCTGCACCATCGCCGGGTGCGTGGTCTCTATCCCCAGCCCCACGATATGGATCTCGTGGTTTTCCCACAGCGTGGAGATCTCTACCCCGTTAACCAACTGCAACGGCAGCGATAATTCAGCAATGGTTGCCGCCGCTGCGGCCAGGCCCGCGGTGGTGTCGTGGTCGGTAATCGCCAGTACGCCCACCCGCATTTCAACCGCCCGCTGCACCAGCTGCGCTGGCGTCAAATAGCCGTCAGAGGCGGTGGTATGGCTGTGGAGGTCGTAGAGAGTAAATGCGGAAGGTTGGGGGCTGCTGTCTGTCAAAAGGAATATCCGGCAATGGCTTGGTCTTCTATCATACCCGCGATCGCCCGGCGGACGGAAATCTATTCTGGTCCGAGGCCCCTTCCCGCTGATGAAAATAATTCACGCTTGCCGCTAAAACATTGTGCGAAAAGAGGGTTGACTTTATTCCCACGAACCAGTTAACTAGTACACAAGTTCAGGGCAGTTCCCTGGTTGGATGATAAACAAGAGAGCATAGAAATGAATAAGCAAACTTCTCTTCTTCGTTGGTGGCGTCACTCCCTTTCTCGGGCGGAGTAATCACGCATACCTGTCATCTGACACTGCAGATTCCCTAAGCCCGCTGGTAACGCGGGCTTTTTTATGGATAAATTTTAACTGGAACCACCAATGATGAACATCAAACCACAACTCAAATTACTGAAGGCGGAGGCCAGTTACCGGGGCGATCCGACCACCATTTTCCACCAGTTGTGCGGCGCTCGTCCGGCCACCCTGCTGCTGGAGTCGGCTGAAATCAACAGCAAGCAAAACCTGCAAAGCCTGTTGGTGATCGACAGTGCCCTGCGCATCACCGCTCTGGGCCGCACCGTGACGCTGCAGGCGCTGACCGCCAACGGCGCGGCGATGCTGCCGTTGCTGGACGAAGCCCTGCCGGCCGAAGTCCAGATCCAGGTACGTCCTGATGGGCGTGAACTGACCTTCCCGGTGATTGATGCCATTCAGGATGAAGATGCCCGCCTGCGTTCGCTGTCGGTGTTTGATGCACTGCGCACCCTGCTGACGCTGGTTGACTCCCCGGCTGACGAACGTGAAGCGGTGATGCTTGGCGGCCTGTTTGCCTACGATCTGGTCGCCGGTTTTGAAGACCTGCCGGAACTGCGACAGGATCAGCGCTGCCCGGACTTCTGTTTCTATCTGGCGGAAACCCTGCTGGTGCTGGATCACCAGCGCGGCGTGGCCCGTCTGCAGGCCAGCGTTTTCACTGCCGACACGGCGGAAGAGCAACGTCTGCAACAGCGTCTGGAACAGCTGCAGGTTCAATTGAAACAGACGCCGCAGCCAATCCCCCACCAGAAACTGGAAGACATGCAGCTGAGCTGCAACCAGACCGATGAAGAATACGGTACGGTCGTCAGCGAATTGCAACAGGCCATCCGTCAGGGCGAAATCTTCCAGGTGGTACCATCGCGCCGTTTCTCACTGCCGTGCCCGGCCCCGCTGGCCGCTTATCAAACGCTGAAGGACAACAACCCAAGCCCGTATATGTTCTATATGCAGGATGATGAATTCACCCTGTTCGGGGCTTCGCCGGAAAGCGCGCTGAAATACGATGCCGGCAACCGCCAAATCGAGATCTACCCGATTGCCGGTACCCGTCCTCGCGGGCGTCGCGCCGATGGTTCGCTGGATCTGGATCTCGACAGCCGTATCGAGCTGGAAATGCGCACCGATCACAAAGAACTGGCCGAACACCTGATGCTGGTCGATCTGGCGCGTAACGATCTGGCGCGCATCTGTCAGGCCGGTAGCCGCTATGTGGCCGACCTGACCAAAGTGGACCGCTACTCATTCGTGATGCACCTGGTTTCCCGGGTGATTGGCACCCTGCGCGCCGACCTCGACGTGCTGCACGCCTACCAGGCTTGCATGAACATGGGCACCCTGAGCGGTGCGCCAAAAGTACGCGCCATGCAGTTAATTGCCGCCTCTGAAGGCACGCGTCGCGGCAGCTACGGCGGTGCAGTCGGTTATTTCACTGCCACCGGCGATTTGGATACCTGTATTGTCATCCGCTCCGCGTATGTTGAAGACGGCATTGCAACCGTGCAAGCCGGCGCCGGCGTGGTGCTGGATTCTGTTCCTCAGGCGGAAGCCGATGAGACCCGTAATAAGGCACGAGCCGTGCTGCGTGCCATTGCCAGCGCGCACCAGGCCAAGGAGGTGTTCTGATGGCCGATATCTTACTGCTCGATAACGTTGATTCCTTTACCTATAACCTGGTCGACCAGTTGCGTGCCAGCGGTCATCAGGTGGTGATTTACCGTAACCAGATTTCTGCCGAAGTGATTATCGAACGCCTGCAGCAGTTGGAACAGCCGGTTCTGATGCTGTCACCGGGTCCGGGTACCCCGTCCGAAGCCGGTTGCATGCCGGAACTGTTACAACGCCTGCGCGGCCAGTTGCCGATTATCGGCATCTGTCTGGGTCATCAGGCGATTGTCGAAGCCTACGGCGGCCACGTTGGTCAGGCCGGTGAGATCTTGCACGGCAAGGCCTCGGCCATCAGCCACGACGGCGAAGGGATGTTTGCCGGGATGGTGAACCCACTGCCGGTGGCACGCTATCACTCACTGGTCGGCAGCAATATCCCGGCCGAGCTCACCGTCAACGCCCAGTTTGGCGAGATGGTGATGGCAGTACGTCATGACCAGCATCGCGTATGCGGTTTCCAGTTCCATCCGGAATCGATCCTGACCACCCACGGCGCGCGTTTGCTTGAGCAGACACTGGCCTGGGCGCTGGCGAAATAACGAGGGATACGACGATGCAAACTATTCTTGAAAAACTGTACCGCTCAGAGTCGATGAACCAACAGGAAAGTCAGCAGTTATTCAGCGCCATCGTGCGCGGTGAGCTGGAACCAAGCCAATTGGCAGCGGCACTGATCAGCATGAAAATTCGCGGCGAACGCCCGGAGGAGATCGC
Source organism: Serratia myotis (assembly GCF_027474885.1). Taxonomy (NCBI): domain Bacteria; kingdom Pseudomonadati; phylum Pseudomonadota; class Gammaproteobacteria; order Enterobacterales; family Yersiniaceae; genus Serratia; species Serratia myotis. The sequence continues at coordinate 3,045,464 of NZ_CP099707.1, forward strand.
CGGAGCGGCCAAAGCGCTGCTGGCCGACGCCCTGCCGTTCCCACGCCCGGATTACCCGTTTGCCGACATCGTCGGCACCGGTGGCGACGGCACCAACAGCATTAATATTTCCACCGCCAGTGCCTTTGTGGCAGCGGCATGCGGCGCCAAAGTGGCCAAACACGGCAACCGCAGCGTTTCCAGCCGGTCCGGCTCCTCTGATCTGCTGGCGGCGTTTGGCATTCGCCTGGATTTGCCGGCAGAAGAAGCGCGTAAGGCACTGGACGAACTGGGCGTGTGCTTCCTGTTCGCCCCGCAATATCACACCGGTTTCCGCCATGCGATGCCGGTACGCCAGCAACTGAAAACCCGTACGGTGTTCAACGTGCTCGGTCCGTTGATCAACCCGGCACGTCCACCGCTGGCGCTGATCGGCGTTTACAGCCCGGAACTGGTGCTGCCAATTGCCGAAACCCTGCGCGTGCTGGGTTATCAACGGGCAGCGGTGGTGCACGGCGGCGGAATGGATGAAGTGGCTATCCATGCGACTACTCATGTGGCCGAATTGAACAACGGTGAAATTGAAAGCTATCAGTTGACGCCACAGTCCTTCGGGCTGCAAAGCTACCCGCTGGAAGCCCTGCTGGGCGGCTCACCGGAAGAAAATCGTGACATTCTGGCAAGGTTGTTACAAGGTAAAGGTGACCCGGCACACGCCGCTGCGGTAGCCGCTAACGTGGCGCTGCTGCTGAAGTTATTCGGGCATGAAGACCTGCGCCAAAACGCGCAGCAGGCACTGGACATGATTCACAGCGGGCAAGCTTACGAGCGCGTCACCGCACTGGCAGCAAGAGGATAAATGATGCAGGAAACCGTGCTCAACAAGATTGTTCGTGACAAAGCGCAATGGGTCGCAGCACGACAGCAACAACAGCCACTGGCCAGTTTTCAGAATGAAATCGTCCCGAGTGAACGCGGTTTTTACCACGCGTTAGAGGGAGCCAGAACGGCGTTTATTCTTGAATGTAAAAAGGCATCCCCTTCCAAAGGGTTGATCCGCGAAAACTTTGATCCGGTGGAAATCGCTGAGGTCTACAAGGATTTCGCCTCGGCGATCTCGGTGCTGACCGATGAAAAATACTTCCAGGGCAGCTTCGATTTTCTGCCGCTGGTCAGCAAGACGGTGACACAGCCGGTACTGTGCAAAGATTTTATTATCGATCCGTACCAGATCTACCTGGCTCGTTTCTATCAGGCCGATGCCATCCTGCTGATGCTGTCGGTGCTTAATGACGATCAATACCGTCAGTTAGCCGCAGTGGCGCACAGCCTGAACATGGGCGTGCTGACCGAAGTGATCAGTGAAGAAGAGCTGCAACGGGCCATTGCTCTGGAAGCGCGCGTGGTGGGCATCAATAACCGCGATCTGCGCGATCTGAGCATCGATCTGGATCGCACTCGTCAGTTGGCGCCACGCGTGCCACACGGTGTGACGGTGATCAGCGAGTCCGGCATCAACAACTACGGCCAGATCCGCGAACTGAGCCACTTTGCCAACGGTTTTCTGATTGGCAGTGCATTGATGTCGGAACCCGACCTGCGCGCCGCCGTGCGCCGGGTGATGCTCGGCGACAATAAAGTTTGTGGGCTGACCCGTCCGCAAGACGCCGCCGCGGCCTATCAGGCCGGTGCCGTCTACGGTGGGCTGATTTTTGTCGGGCGCTCCCCGCGCTATGTCGATATCACCCGTGCCCGTGAAGTCATTTCCGGCGCTCCGCTGAAATACGTCGGCGTGTTCTGTGACGCACAGGTAGAAACGGTAGTACAGACTGTCGCACGTCTGGGCCTGAAAGCAGTGCAACTGCACGGTGCGGAAGACCAAACCTATATCACCGCCCTGCGCGCCGAACTGCCGATTGACTGTCAGATTTGGAAGGCGCTGAGCGTGAAAGACCATTTGCCAAAGCGCGATTTGCAGCACGTTGACCGCTACCTGCTGGATAACGGCGCGGGCGGCACCGGGCAACGTTTCGACTGGTCGGTACTCCAGGGTGAAAACCTGGAAAACGTGATGCTGGCCGGTGGCCTGGGTGCAGACAACTGTGTTGACGCGGCCAAGCTCGGCTGCGCCGGTCTGGACTTTAACTCCGGCGTTGAGAGCCAGCCCGGCATTAAGGATCCTGCCCGTCTGGCGGCGGTGTTCCAGACCCTGCGCGCTTACTGAAGATCATTAACGGATAATAACGGGAACTATAATGACGCTGCTTAACCCCTACTTCGGCGAATTTGGTGGCCAATATGTGCCACAGATTCTGATGCCGGCCTTAAAACAACTGGAAGAAGCCTTTGTCAGCGCACAGCGCGACCCGGAGTTCCAGGCTGAATTTATCGACCTGCTGAAAAACTACGCCGGTCGCCCAACGGCGCTGACGCTGTGCAGAAACCTCACTGCCGGTACCAAAACCAAGCTGTACCTGAAACGTGAAGACTTGCTGCACGGCGGCGCACACAAAACCAACCAGGTGTTGGGTCAGGCACTGTTGGCCAAACGCATGGGCAAAACCGAAATCATCGCCGAAACCGGTGCCGGTCAGCATGGCGTTGCCTCGGCCCTGGCCTGTGCCTTGCTCGGCCTGAAGTGTCGCATCTATATGGGTGCCAAAGATATTGAACGCCAGTCACCGAACGTCTTCCGCATGCGTCTGATGGGGGCGGAAGTGATCCCGGTGCACAGCGGTTCTTCTACCCTGAAAGACGCCTGTAACGAAGCACTGCGCGACTGGTCCGGCAGCTACGAAACCGCCCACTATATGTTGGGTACCGCAGCAGGCCCACATCCGTATCCAACCATCGTACGTGAATTCCAGCGCATGATCGGTGAGGAAACCAAAGCGCAGATGTTGGAACGCGAAGGCCGCCTGCCGGATGCGGTACTGGCCTGTGTCGGTGGTGGCTCCAACGCCATCGGCATGTTCGCTGACTTTATCGATGATGCCAGCGTGGGTCTGATCGGCGTTGAACCCGCCGGTCTGGGTATTGAAACCGGTCAGCACGGCGCCCCCTTGAAGCACGGCCACGTGGGCATCTATTTCGGCATGAAAGCGCCGATGATGCAGACTTCCGAAGGCCAGATTGAAGAGTCCTATTCCATTTCGGCCGGGCTCGACTTCCCTTCCGTTGGGCCGCAGCACGCCTATCTGAACAGCATTGGTCGCGCAGAATATGTGTCGATTACCGATGACGAGGCGTTGGACGCCTTCAAAGCGCTGTCGCGTAGCGAAGGGATTATCCCGGCGCTGGAGTCTTCCCATGCCCTGGCACACGCGCTGAAAATGATCCGTGAAACACCGCAAAAGGAACAGATCCTGGTGGTTAACCTGTCTGGCCGCGGCGACAAAGACATATTTACCGTTCACGACATTCTGAAAGCACGGGGAGAAATCTGATGGAACGTTACCAGCAACTGTTCGACCGCCTGGCAAGCAACAAGGAAGGCGCCTTCGTCCCGTTCGTGACCCTCGGCGATCCAAACCCGACATTGTCATTGCAAATCATCGATACTTTGGTTGAAGCCGGTGCCGACGCGCTGGAATTGGGTATCCCGTTCTCCGATCCACTGGCTGACGGCCCAACCATCCAAAGTGCGGCGCTGCGTGCATTCGCCTCTGGCGTCACGCCAACCCAGTGTTTTGAAATGCTGGCCGCCATCCGTCAGAAGCACCCTGGCATCCCCATTGGCTTGCTGATGTACGCCAACCTGGTGTTCCATAAAGGCATCGATGCGTTTTACCAACGTTGCGCCGAAGTGGGCGTTGATTCGGTGTTGATTGCCGACGTGCCGTATGAAGAGTCTGCGCCCTTCCGGGCCGCCGCTATCCGCCATGGCATCGCGCCGATCTTTATCTGCCCGCCAAATGCCGACGATGATTTGTTGCGTGAAATCTCCTCACACGGCAGGGGATACACCTACCTGTTGTCACGCGCTGGCGTAACCGGGACCGAAAGTCGCGCGCAATTGCCACTGCATCACCTGGTGAACAAACTGCGTGAATACCATGCAGCCCCACCGCTGCAAGGGTTTGGCATTTCCGAGCCGGCTCAGGTGCGTGATGCACTGCAGGCCGGGGCTGCCGGGGCGATATCCGGCTCGGCGATCGTCAAGATTATCGAGCAAAACCAAGCGCAACCGGCCGAAATGCTGACCCGACTGGCGACCTTTGTCAGTGAAATGAAGGCCGCAACCCGGGCGTAATTCCCCAATAACGGGTGCAGAGGATCTGTGCCCGTTGTTAACATATTGTTTCCCTTCAAGGTTGTGCTAATTTTTTACCGCTTGGATTTGAACAAACCCCATTCTTGTCTCACAATGAATCTTGCGCGTCGGGCATTTCTTTATTTGGGGGGAATGCGCTACGTTTTTAGATGAAAACCCAAATGTAGTTTCAACAATAACATTGCATGGAGAGTAATTTATGAAGCTATTTAAAACCCTTTCGGTCTTATGCATGGCAGCCGTTGTGGCATTCGCAGTGAGTGCCTGCGCGCCAACAGCGAAATCTGAAGGGACTGGCGGTTATATTGACGATACGGTAGTGACGACCAAGGTGAAGTCAGCGCTGCTGGCGGATAAAACCATCAAATCTACCGAAATCAGCGTCGAGACCTTTAAAGGTCGTGTGCAACTGAGCGGTTTCGTCAGCTCAAGCGCCGATGCCAACCGTGCGGTGCAGGTGACTCGTGGCGTAGCGGGTGTGAAATCCGTTGAGAACGTAATGAATATCAAGTAGTAAAAATAAAACGGAGGCGCTGTATGCGCCTCCCTGTTTCACCCCTGTCAGAAGCGATACCCTGCCCCGAACATAAACACCCACGGATCCAAACGCGTATCGATGCTGTGATGATTACCATCCGCGTCGTCAAAGCGAGTTTTGGTTTCGATGTTCATCCACCACACTGACATGTTCAGCATCCAGTGCTCATCCAGGTTGTAATCCAGGCCCGCCTGCGCGGCCACGCCCCAGGAGTCTTTCAAACTCAGGTTGCTCAGCCCGGCGCTTTTACCGTTGTCGTTGAATTTTTCATCGAAGAAGGTGGTGTAGTTAACCCCCAGCCCCAGGTACGGACGCAGTTTGTCCTGCTTATCGCCAAAGTAGTATTGCGCCATCAGGCTTGGCGGCAGATCGCGCACCGTGGCGATATCACCGTTCACCGCCTTGCCATTCAGCCCCACTTTATGGCGAAACGGCGTTGCGGCCAGCAGTTCGACGCCAATATTGTCCGTGACCATATAGCCGAAGGTCAGACCAAGCTGGGTATTATTGTCGGCACTGAATGAGCCTTGCCCCAGCACGTCATCCGATCCGGCATTTGGCCGCACCGTTGCTGCGCCAGCGCGGAAAAGAAAATCCCCTGCCTGATGTGCACTTGCCAACATAGGGGCCATCATCGCCGCCAATACCACCAGAGTTGTCTTTTTCATTATCCATTCCATTTGTGTGGTTATCATCCAGGGGGAATATACCTACTTACGGGTATTTATGATCCCATCGAGATCACATCTTATGTGTAAAAATTTTAAATCCTACTAAAAACAAGGTTACCTAAGGGGCTAATAAATCAAGAATTGATCTGAATCAAAAAACACTTTTGTTGCAAATTATCTACATGTTTAGTTATGAGGTCGTAGCATAAACGGGACAAATATTTTCATTCTTCAACCGGCACGAGGGTGACAAATCTAGCGGGAATTAGGTTAAACGCTGCGGCTTGAAGGATAACGAGTAGATAGCAATAACGGCGATCGCCGAAGAAATCGTCGCAGTGCACTTCACGGGGTGCCACAGCGGCCTGGAACAGGGTACAATCGCCCACTGATTTTGATTTATCTCTGTTTCTCGATGCCAAGGAGTCTGCATGCCTATCACGGCCAACACGTTGTACCGTGACAGTTTTAATTTTTTCCGTAACCAACTGACCAGTATCCTGATGCTGGCGCTGTTGACCGCGTTCATTTCTGTACTGCTCAATCAGGCTTTCAGCCCTGATGTCGAACAGTTGAAGATCCTGAGCGCAACGGAAGGTGACTTTGCTGCATCCGCCGGTATGGGGATCCAGGAAATCATTCAACAAATGACGCCTGAGCAACAGATGGTGTTATTGAAGGTTTCAGCCGCCGCCACCTTTTCCGCATTAGTGGGCAACGTGTTGCTGGTTGGCGGGATGCTGACATTGATTCGCCTGGTTTCCCAGGGGCAGCGCATCAGCGCACTGCGCGCTATCGGTGCTTCCGCGCCAGAGTTACCGCGTTTGCTGTTGCTGCTGTTCATCTGCACGCTGTTGATTCAACTGGGCCTGACGCTGTTTGTGGTACCTGGCGTGATCATGGCGATCGCTTTCTCGCTGGCACCGGTGATCACCGCTACCGACAAGAAAGGCGTGTTTGCCTCGATTAAGCTGAGCTGCAAGTTGGCTTTCGCCAATGCGCGTGTGATTGTTCCGGCGATGATGCTGTGGCTGGCAGCCAAGCTGTTGGTGCTGTTTATGGTGAGTCACCTTTCGGTGCTGACCCCGAACGTCGCCAGCGTGGTATTGACTGCGTTGAGCAACCTGGTTTCCGCCCTGTTGCTGGTTTACCTGTTCCGTCTGTATATGCTGCTGCGCAGCTAATTTTGCAGCAGAAATGTAAAGGGCATGCTTCGGCGTGCCCTTTTGCTTACTGAGCCACTGGCGGTTCCGCCTGTTCCTTACTTTGAATCAGCTTCAGCGCCAGGTACAGATCCGGCACCAGGATCAATTCCCGGTCGCGCCCTAACCGATTGATACGGAACCAGCGCGTCAGCTCGGTTCGACGCCCTGCCAGTACCAGCTTCACGTTACGCTGTAACAAATCCCGTTTCAATTCGTCGATGGCAGCCAATACGCTGATATCGGCATGGGTAAAGCTGGCAACCGCATCCACCACTACCCACCGCGGCTGGAACGGCGTGCTGTCGACCAGGTTGAGGATCCGCCGCTTGAAGTACGCCACGTTGAAATAGGTCAGCGGCGAATTGAAACGATACATCATCACGCCGGGCACCGCTTTAATGCCGTTATTGTTGCCCATTGAGTGGATCATGCCTTCGTCATTAACACCCAGCAGTTGTTCTGTCGGGCGGAACACCGTGCGCAGGAACTGCATCAGGCCCAGTAAGACCGCCAGGCCAATGCCGCTGATCACCCCCACCAGCAGCACGCAGAGGAAGGTAAACATCGCCAGTCGGAAAGCCTGAGCATTACGACGCCGCATGATCCAGATACCGCGAATATCCAGCAACGACCAGGCGGCGTACATCAGCACCACGCCCAACCCCGCGACCGGAATAAACTGCAACGGCGCCATCAGGAACAACAACACGAAAGCAATCACCGCAGCCGCAATGATCGACACCAGTTGGCTCTTGCCGCCGTTGGCATCATTGACCGCGGTACGTGAATCCGCCCCGCTGATGGCAAACCCCTGTGACAGCGCCGAGACGATATTCACCAACCCGAGCGCGCGGAATTCAGCGTCAGCGTTCACCTCATAACCGTTCTTCGCCGCAAAACTACGGGCAGTCAGCATCATGCTGACAAAACTCACCACCGCCAGGTTGAGCGCCGGGATCACCATGTCACGCAGTAAACCCGGTTGAAAATCCGGCCACTGCACGATGGGTAATACATCGCTAAAGCCGCCCACCGTCACCACACCATGCTGCTGCAGTCCACCAGCCCAGGTCATAAAGGTCACCAGGACGATGGCAAATAACGGCGCCGGCCAGTTGGGCCGCCATTTTTTAAACCCAATCAGCGTAACCAGCGTCAGTAACGACACCGACATGGTCAGCCAATCGCTGTGCATCAGGTTGCCCGGCAGCGCGTAGATACGTTCGATCAACTGCGCCGGATGCACGCCAAAACCGAATACCTTGCCAATTTGATCGACGATAATGGTGATCGCCACGCCGTTCAGCAGCCCACTGAGAATCGGCCTGGAGAGCAGGTCCGCCAGCGCACCCAGCTTGAAGCGGCTGGCCAACAGGCACCAGGCGCCCATCATCGCGGTCATCATAATGGTCAACTGCCAGTGGCGTTCCATATTGCCTGCCGCCAATGGGGTCACAACGGCGGCAATTACCGCACAGGTCGCCGCATCCGGCCCCACAATCAGTTGGCGTGAGGAGCCAAAAAACGCGTAGGCTACCATCGGTAAAATACAGGAATATAACCCTACTATCGGGCTGACTCCCGCCAGTTCGGCGTAGGCAATCGCTACCGGCAAGGCCACGGCGGCCACGGAAAGCCCGGCGCGGATGTCCGGTTTCAGCCAACTGCGTTGATACCCTAATAAATGCGTCAAACCAGGCGTCAGCGCCTGGAGAGATTTCCACTGCATAAACTGTTTTCCGTTATAAATTATCCGGCTATTATTGTGTGTATCATGCGATGCCAATGCCGTACTGGCAATCTGCCCGCCGCGAACTCGCGACCTCAATCGTAAGTTTATGCAAATTCCTGCTTTCATGGCGGAAATCCGGCGGCCAAACGCCGATAATCAGCGCTTGCCAGCGGTACACAGAGCCCGCCAAATCCGGTATAGTCGGCCGATGAACAGATGATGGATTGATTTATGAAGCAGTTTCTTGATTTCCTCCCGTTAATTGTCTTTTTTGCATTTTATAAGCTCTACGATATCTACGTCGCCTCTGGTGCGCTAATTGTTGCTACCGCCCTGGCGCTGGTGTTCACCTGGTTTAAATACCGCAAAATCGAGAAGATGACGCTGATCACCTTCCTGATGGTACTGGTGTTTGGCACCCTGACGCTGGTGTTCCATAACGATTTGTTTATCAAATGGAAAGTGACGATCATCTACTGCCTGTTTGCGCTGGCACTGCTGATCAGCCAACTGGTGCTCAAAAAGCCGCTGGTACAACGCATGCTGGGCAAAGAGCTGACGCTGCCGGATAAAGTCTGGAACACTCTCAACCTGGCCTGGGCCGTCTTCTTCCTGGTCTGTGGCCTGGCGAATATCTACGTCGCTTTCTGGCTGCCTCAGAGCGTTTGGGTTAACTTCAAAGTGTTCGGCCTGACCGCGCTGACGTTGGTATATACCCTGCTCAGCGGCGTTTATATCTATCGGCACATGCCGGAAGAACAGAAAAAATAGTTACAAAATTGTTAATGCCCGTGGCGTTTGCTACGGGCAGTATAGTGAAATCCCTTCCTTGATAAGCAGACAGCTATGACTCAACAACGACCTTTACCCAGTGGCGAAATGGTGCTGCGAACGCTGGCGATGCCGGCAGATACCAATGCCAACGGCGATATTTTTGGCGGGTGGCTGATGTCGCAGATGGACATCGGTGGCGCTATTCAGGCGAAAGAAATTGCCGAAGGCCGTGTCGTGACCGTGCGAGTGGATGGCATGACCTTCCTGAAACCGGTCGCGGTAGGTGACGTGGTATGTTGCTACGCACACTGCATCCGCACCGGACGCAGCTCGATCACCATCAATATCGAAGTGTGGGTCAAGAAAGTGTCTTCTGCCCCTATCGGCCAGCGCTACCGTGCGACCGAAGCGGTGTTTACCTATGTTGCCGTAGACGACGAAGGTAATTCACGCGCCCTGCCCGACGGTAAGATGAACTTCCGTGTGGGTTTCGAAGAATAAGCCGGAATGCAGGCAGTAAAAAGGGTCGCCACAGGGCGACCCTTTTCTTTATCAAAATCACTCTCAGTGTCAGTTCATTTCCGTGGTGCCGTTAATTTTAAAGCGGATACTCATGGTGATATTCTTCGCTTCCTTGGCTTCATAACGCCACTTACGCATCGCCTGTTTCACTTCACGCTCAAACATATTGCGTGGCTCCGCATACAGGATACGCACGTTACTCAAACGGCCATCACTATCTACATCAAACTGCACCCGCACATTGCCTTCAATTTGCAAGGCTCTGGCGCGCGGCGGATAAATCGGGTCAGCACGGCTGATCGCTCTCGGCGTCACATCACGCGAATTGCCCGCAACCGGCGCGGATGGCGCCTGCTTCACCGGAGCCCTATCGACAGGCTTGGCCGGCTGGTTATTTTCAAACGGCGACGGCTCACGCGGCTCGGTTTTCTGCGGCTCACGCTTAACCGTTTTCTCGACCTTCGGCTTCGGTTTTGGCTTCGGCTTGGGTTTTACCGGCTCAGGCTTCAGTATCGCCTTCGGCGGAGGCTCTGGGAGCGGTTCCGGCTCCGGCTCGGGTTCAGGCTCCACCTGTGGCTCTGGCTCAGGCTCGGCCGGTGCAGGCGGTGGCGGCTCTGCCATCGCGGCGGTATTGACCATCATGACGCTGATCGGCGCATCCTCAGGTTTCGGCAACTCCATCACCTCCTTGACAGAAGCATAGAGCAGACTCGCCACCAGGGCGCTATGTAAGCCAACGGACAGGACAATTGGCACGGACAAACGGCGATTAAGGAACATCTTTTTTAGCGGCATAATGATTCTGTTTCCTCTGGTTCGCCAAGTTTAAATGCAAATAGCAATCATATTCAATAACGAATGGCAAACTATCGCTCTAATCGTCATTATTCATTGCTAAAACCTGTAAACTCATGAGGATATTAACCTTTCATTTGCCTTTTAACTGAGGCTTTTACACGCTTCATTAACCTGATTCACCCGGGTCAAAAACGAAAAAACCCGCCGTAGCGGGTTATCTTTGGCCCATGCAGCGTTATTCTTCATCGCCGTAATACAGTACGCCCAGTTTGATCAGCGGTCGGCCCTGCGCTTTACGATGCAGGTTGCTGTCACGTAGCGAATAAACGCAGCCGCAGTACTCTTGCTGATAAAAACGCTCACGTTTGCTGATGTCGATCATCCGCGACGAACCGCCCTTTTTACGCCAGTTGTAATCCCAATACTCCAGATCGGGGTACTTTTCCGCCGCGCGCACCCCACAGTCGGTGATTTGCTGCATATTCTTCCAGCGAGAGATACCCAGCGAGCTGGAGATAGTGTCGTAGCCGTTTTCATGCGCGTAGAGTGCGGTGCGTTCAAAACGCATGTCGAAACACATGGTGCAACGGATACCGCGCTCAGGTTCATGCTCCATGCCTTTGGCACGAGCGAACCAGTTATCGGTATCATAATCGGCGTCGATGATCGGTACCCCGTGCTGCTCGGCAAAGCGGATATTCTCGTCCTTGCGCAGCAGGTATTCCTTTTGCGGATGGATATTCGGGTTATAGAAGAAAATGGCGTATTCGATGCCGGAGGCTTGAATGGCTTCCATCACCTCGCCGGAACAGGGCGCACAGCAAGAGTGCAACAGCAGTTTGCTTTTGCCCTCAGGCAAGTCGAGTTTATCTCTAACCAGTTCCGTCATTTCCTCACCTCTCAATCCTTGTCTCATTAAACCGCGCGGCCGCACTATACGAATAAAAGCTAGTCGCTTCAAGGCATAAGCGCCAGCCACAGTTAAATTCCAGCGGGCGGGCATTCCCTTGTATCTCCTTTTGCGCTACTTTAAATTTACCCTTCTATAGCAATGATTTTAAAGGTGAAACATGCTTTATCTGATCTACGCGCAAGACGTGCCCAACTCTTTGGAAAACCGCCTGTCAGTACGCCCCGCACACCTGGCTCGCCTGCAGGCACTGCGTGACGCAGGTCGCCTGATAGTTGCCGGCCCCAATCCAGCCATCGACAGCAACGATCCGGGCAGTGCCGGTTTCAGCGGTTCTACGGTGATTGCGGAATTCGCCTCACTGGCCGACGCCCAAGCCTGGGCCGAACAGGATCCTTACGTCGCCGCCGGTGTTTATGCCGAGGTGACGGTCAAACCCTTCAAGCAAGTGTTGTAGTCTAATGGTACCCCGCTGGTTCTACTGCCGCGGGGTGTTTGCCGATATAAGTTGCCCATCATGCGACTGTCGCCATGTTTAGCGTTCAATGGCACAACCACATGCTGTGGTGAATTAGCCGACGTACTCATAGACTAAAATAACTGTGCATACATACAGCCATTGAAAACTATGAGGATCTAAATAATGAACACCTGCCCTGATATCGCAACATTAAGAACGACTATTCCTACCGCTGCCGGTGAGCTGATCACCGTAACCGCCTATAATGCCGACTGGAGCACCAGTAATCTTCAACCCACTGGAGGTGGTGTTTTTGTCGCAAAAGCGCAATCGACGTCGGCAGACGACGGCGGCATGTTTATTCGCCCTAATACGTCGTGGGTGTGGCTGCGCGTATTAGAAGTAGCGGGTACAGTTTCACCCTATATGTACGGTGCTAAAGGCGATGGTATTGCTGATGATACCGATGCAATCCAAAAAGCTCATGATTACGCCAGTTCGCAGGCAACCACCAGCGGTGCACGTGTATTGAAAAACGGCAATCTGATTTTTGGAAATGGTCGTTTCAAATGTATTACAAAACTAACCTTTGATACCAAAACCGTCGATTATGATTTTTCCGGTGCCTTACTGGATTTCACAGTAATGACACCTGGCACTGCAGAACTTCACAAGGCTGCCATCGACTGGAAAAATAATGCCGGTTATGCCCAAGGTAATCTTAGTGCTAAAAATCTGCGAATGATCGGCCCTGGCGCTGACTCGTTTATTGATGGAATGGCATTCTCTACATCGCTTTCAGGCAGCTACCCACGTAACTCGCTGACGTTCACCGGCGGTGGCATCGAGGGGTTCTCCTGCGGCATAACAGGTACCACTAATTTCTATTTCCTGCGCATGTACGGTTTCACTTTCAACCATTGCGACACCTGCTATTTCTTCCCAAACAATACCTCAGACTCCGGTGAAGAGATGAATTTCCACAGCTGTGTCTTTGCCCAAAGTAACTGCGGCGTGAACCTGCAGGGAGGATACAGCTACTTCTTCAATTGTTCCTTCGACTATATCTACGGGAAAAATGGGCCGCAAACGTCGGCAGACAGGCTGGGGAAATATATTCATATCGAAGGCGGTCAACACACTTTCCGCGATTGCCACTTTGAGGGTTACGGCCCCCAAAATTACATCGTCAACATCCCAGATGATAAACGCTGTAAAGTTAACTTTATTGGCGGCATATTCACCTTTAAAGCTGGTGGCAGCCCATCGACCTATCCGACTACCTGTAACCCTTTCTACTTTGGCAACCTGGCACGAGTCGTGTTTGAAAAAGTCAATATTGGTCAGATGCAGCAAGGTGGCGATGCAAACGTCAGCGGCTGGATTGATGGTAACGGTTCAGTATCATTGCATGATACGCAACTGCCGATCGCCTGGCCTTATTTGTTGTCGCAAGTACGTACCGATGCAACGGTGCAGGACAACTGGCTCGATGGCTCAACCTATACCAGCGGTGCCGGAAATGAGAAATGGACCGAGGAAGTTTGGGTATTACCGCCAGGAGGCGTTAATACCGTGCGCAAATCACGTTACGGCTGGGGTACTGCAGCCAGTACCAATTTCAGCATGATCCGACAGGCCAACTTTGTCTCCCTGGGGCGTAATGTAAGCGCCGGAGACGGTGTATTTCAGGCCGTGTTAGGGACCATAAAACTGAAAGGCTACGGCGGTGTCATTCATCACCTCCGAGCCAATACATTCGCAGGCGATGGTCAAAGCTGCCAGGTTAAAATTGTTTGGGCAAAACTGAGCGAATTTGGTGCTCAGCAGGATGTTGAGCCCAAAATACTAATGCAACAAACCGGCCACTCATACACCTTTAATTTCAGCGGATTAGAATCCGAATTGAAAACCGTGGTCATTCCTGGACAAATGCAGGGCTATGTCACCCAGCCACCATCATTTGAACGGGCTCCAGATTGGGCAACGCATGCTTTCTTACTGGTGGATACCACTAAAATGAAAAGCAACTTCGACCTGCGAATTACGGACGTTTATATGCGTCAGGTCTAAAGAGCACAATGTTAACAGCAGCCGCAGATGACCGCGGCTTTTTCATACAAAAAAAAGCCAGCACGGAGTGGCTGGCTAAAGGGTTCTTCGAGGGAATATCTTGTTCGATAAACTTACTCTCTTCACCTGTCGGTCCGCCATCTATCGCTGTGATAGGTGAGCTATTTTTTCGCCAAAATCAACGCCTGCATATCTGTAAACATGGCGTCCCACTCTGGCTGGTCAATCTCCATCAGGCCAAAGAAACGCAGCATAAATGCCCCTTCTGTGGCCAGAAAAGCCAATCGAGCGCGTTTGCCCTCTTCGCTGGTTAAGTCCAGACCGGCGATCCGGCTGCGGTACCACTCGCGCGTACTGTCCAAATGCTCTGGCGTTTGGATCAGGGTCGCCATCAGCCCCGCCGCCTTGGCGCTGGATGCCTGATCCGAACTTCGGGTCGCCTGCATATGTGCTTGTACGGTAGTGGTGGCGGAGGGATTGTCCCCGGCAATGGCATCAAACACCCGGTCATAGGCCTTACCCCAACGATCGAACATCGCATCAATTAACGCGTCTTTGCTGCCAAAGCAGTATTGCACCCCGCCCTTGGAAATCCCCATCGCCTTGGCAACGGAATCAATGGTCAGCCCGGCGGCACCCTGCGTGGCGACAATATCTTCAGCCGTATCCAGAACCTTGTCACGATCGATGCTGCGTTGACGTCCCATTGAGAAACTCTCTTTTCAATACATACGTATGGATATATATTAACGCCAGTATACCACCCGACAGGTTCGGGTAGTGACTTTATGGCAACGCATCCGCGTCGCTCGCTTTTTTTGGAATAATATTATGCACGTAAACAACCGCTGGTTGATCCTGGCAATGATTTCCAGCGCGCTATTTTTGATCATCATCGACATGACCGTGCTGTACACCGCATTGCCACGCCTGACGTTAGCGCTGGATGCCAGTGCGTCACAAAAATTATGGATCGTGAATGCCTACCCGTTAGTGGTTGCCGGTTTGCTGCCCGGTGCAGGCATGTTGAGCGATCGCATTGGTCATAAAAGGCTGTTTATTGCCGGGCTGCCCGTGTTTGCCGTCGCCTCCCTGTGTGCGGCCTTTTCTCCTTCAGCCGAATGGTTGATCGCCGCTCGCGTATTCCTCGCTGTCGGTGCAGCAATGATGATGCCGGCCACGCTGTCCATTGTCCGCCACGTTTTTACCGACGAACGCGAACGCGCCCTGGCGATTGGTATTTGGGCTGCAGTCGCCTCTGGTGGTGCCGCTATTGGCCCGGTGGTTGGCGGGGTCCTGCTGGAATATTTCTGGTGGGGGTCGGTGTTCTTGATCAACGTGCCAGTCGTTATGGTGGTGTTACCGCTGGCATGGCGGTTGATACCGCACTGCGGCGGAGAAAATAAACGCCCTTACGATATCATCGGTTCGGTGCAGATCATGGCCGGGCTGGTGGGCTGCATCTATGCGCTGAAGGAACTGAGCAAGGCGACGCCCTCCTTCACTGCGTTGACGGTGTCTGCTGCCATCGGTATTTTCTCGCTCTGGCTGTTTGTCCGCCGCCAGCGTCAGGCGCGTTATCCAATGATCGACTTCTCGCTGTTCCAGAATCGGCTGTTTGCCGGCGGCGTCGGCGTGGCTCTGATATCGATGATAGCCCTGGTCGGTGTGGAGCTGGTGCTGACTCAACGTCTGCAGTTGGTGCTTGAACTTAGCCCGTTACAAGCGGCACTGTTCATTCTGCCGATCCCCGTGGCATCGGCATTAGCCGGTCCGCTGGCCGGATTAATGCTGCCACGCTACGGCGAGCGCAGCATGATATTTGGTGGGTTGCTCCTGACCGGCTTGGGTATTGGCGGCCTGGCGCTGCTTTATCAGAGTAGCCTGGTGCTGCAGTTGGTTTGCCTGTTTATCGCCGGTTTTGGTCTTGGGGGAGTAATTACCGCCGCGTCGACCGCCATCATGCTCAATGCTCCGGAAGAAAAATCCGGTATGGCGGCGTCGATCGAAGATGTGTCCTATGAACTGGGTGGCGTTCTGGGCATCACCTTGCTGGGTGGGTTGATGACCGCTATCTATAGCCACAGTCTGGCGCTGCCTGGCAGTCTGCCGGTGAGTGAAGTCGCTTACGACAGTATCGATGAGGCCTTGCGGTTGGCCTCAACTCTGGCCGCCGATCAGGCCCAACAGCTGAAGCAACTGGCCCGCCTGGCTTTCGACCGCGCATTTATCGTGGTGCTGATCACGGCGGCATTACTGATGGTGCTGGGTGCCGGTGTGGCAAAAATGGCCTTGCGCAAGGAATGATAAGAAGCCGCTTTTGTTGTTAACGCATTCTGCTTAAACTGAATTGGCAATTTGCTTGTCGGATTTATCGTTATTGGTTTCAACGATTGCATTGATGCTTTTGATCGTCTTTAACCCTGCGATAAATCCGGTTACTGTGTTTGTTATGGATATTGTGTAAATCATCGAATCAAATAATCAGGAGAAGATTATTATGGCAACGACGAAGAAAGCAGCTAAAAACCATATCGGCCTGGACAGTAAACAATCGGCAAAACTATCGGAAGCGTTGAATGCGCTGCTGGCGAATTATCAGGTGCTGTATATGAACGTGCGCGGTTACCACTGGAACATTTCCGGCCCGCACTTCTTTGAGCTGCACGTCAAATTTGAAGAAACCTATAACGATCTGCTGACCAAGGTTGATGAGTTGGCGGAACGTATTCTGACCCTGGGTTCGCAGCCGCGTCATGCCTTCAGCGATTATCTGAAAACTTCCGACATCAAGGAAGACACCAACGTCACCGACGATAAAGGCACGCTGGGTGGGTTGCTGCACGGTTATTCGGTGCTGCTGCAACAGCAGCGCGACCTGTTGACACTGGCCGCCGATGCGGGTGATGAAGGGACGGCCTCACTGATGAGCGACTACATCAAAGAGCAGGAAAAGCAGGTTTGGATGCTTAACGCCTATCTGGGGAAATAAACCCAGCCGCAGTTAACAAAACAGTCCCCTCAGGGACTGTTTTTGCTTTACCACTCGTAGGCCACCACAAACAGCAATGAACGTCGGTGTTGGTCATCCAGGCGACGTCGCACCCGAATAATATGCCGATTGCTGCAAGACTGGCGTTCCAACCAGCGATGCCTGCGGCGCTGACTCTGTCTTAGCATCCGCCAGCGGCCCACCTCGTTTCTACTGCGTCTCATCGTTTTGTCACTCATCCGTCAAAAACCTACGGCGGGCATTATAGCCCTTTCGCTGAGCGATCCAAGCCTCAGTTCGCCGTATTTTAATCCGACTGGGCGACGCGACAACCGGCGAAAAATGTATTTTTTGTTTACAGCAAGTGCCTTAAGCCAATCATATTTTTGCAACATAAGCGCCGAGAAAAGGTTTCCCCTTTAGCGTTCTGTGCGTACACTCATCGTTGGTGGTTTGCGAACGGGATTTTTCGCCTTTATGACAACATTTTATACCGTAATCAGTTGGCTCATGGTCTTTGGTTACTGGCTGCTTATCGCCGGTGTGACACTGCGTATTCTGATGAAACGCCGCGCTGTACCTTCCGCTATGGCCTGGTTACTGGTTATCTATATTCTGCCGCTGTTCGGTATTGTGGCTTATTTATCCTTTGGTGAATTGCATCTGGGCAAACGCCGCGCCGAACGCGCCAAGGCGATGTGGCCTTCCACCGCACGCTGGCTGAGCGAATTAAAAGAGAGCCAGCGCATCTTCGCCACCGATTACAGCGAGGTCGCCAGACCCCTGTTCCAACTGTGCAATCGTCGCCAGGGTATTGATGGCGTCAAGGGCAACCAACTTCAGTTACTCACCACCACCGACGCAACGCTAAAAGCGCTAATCCGTGATATTGAGCTGGCGCGCCATAATATTGAGATGGTGTTTTACATCTGGCAGCCCGGCGGATTGGTGGATCAGGTGGCCGAATCCCTGATGGCCGCTGCGCGCCGCGGTGTACATTGTCGCCTGATGCTGGACTCTGCCGGCAGCCTGCAGTTCTTCCGCAGCCCCTATCCCGGCATGATGCGTAATGCCGGCATCGAGGTGGTGGAATCACTCAAGGTCAACCTGTTCCGCGTATTCCTGCGTCGGATGGATTTGCGTCAACACCGTAAAGTGGTACTGATTGACAACTATATTGCCTACACCGGCAGTATGAATATGGTCGATCCACGCTATTTCAAACAGGACGCCGGTGTCGGTCAGTGGATCGATCTGATGGCACGTATGGAGGGCCCGGTCGCCAGTACCATGGGTATCGTTTATGCCTGTGACTGGGAGATTGAAACCGGTAAACGGATCCTGCCACCGCCGCCGGACGTCAATATCATGCCGTTCGAACAGGAAAGCGGTCACACTATCCAGGTTATCGCCTCCGGTCCCGGCTTCCCGGAAGAAATGATCCACCAGGCGCTGCTGACCGCGGTTTACTCAGCACGTGAACAGTTGATCATGACCACCCCCTACTTCGTGCCAAGTGACGATTTGCTGCATGCGATCTGCACCGCCGCACTGCGCGGGGTTGAAGTCAGCATTATTGTGCCACGCGACAACGACTCCACGATGGTACGCTGGGCCAGTCGCTCTTTCTTCTCCGAACTGCTGGAAGCAGGCGTCAATATCTACCAGTTTGAAGACGGCCTGCTGCATACCAAGAGCGTACTGGTCGATGGCCAGCTCAGCCTGGTTGGCACAGTGAATCTGGACATGCGCAGCCTGTGGCTGAATTTCGAAATCACACTGGTGATCGACGATGACGGTTTCGGCAGCGATCTGGCCTGCGTGCAGGATGACTATATAGCCCGCTCGCAGTTGCTGAATGCCAAAGAGTGGCAGAAACGGCCGTTCTGGCACCGTATTGTTGAGCGCCTGTTCTACTTTTTCAGCCCGCTGCTATAAATGCCGTAGCGGGCATGCTTTATACCCTTTCCGTAGGGGGCGAACAAATTCGCCCCGATTAACACGGGCGCAGCATGCAGCGCCCCACCAATCTGAGGATGAATGATCTGGTCGCCTAGCTGCAACTTGAAATTCATAGGGTATAATGAGGAATCATTTGTTATCGGGATTTAATTATGGATTTGAATAACCGCCTTACTGAAGACGAAACGCTGGAACAGGCTTACGACATCTTTTTGGAGTTGGCCGGCGACAATCTGGATCCGGCGGATATTCTGCTGTTCAACCTGCAGTTTGAGGAACGCGGTGGCGCCGAACTGTATGACCCGGCGGAAGACTGGTCGGAGCATGTGGATTTTGACCTGAACCCGGACTTCTTCGCCGAAGTGGTGATTGGCCTGGCGGACAGCGATGGCGAACCGATCAATGACGTGTTTGCCCGCGTGCTGCTGTGCCGAGAGAAAGACCACAAGCTTTGCCACATTCTGTGGAAAGAGTAAGCGGCTATCAGGCATAAAAAAACCCGCCAATTTTGGCGGGTTTTTTGTTGGCGGAAAACACCGGTTACAGCGGATCGACCTTCAGACAAGAAACCGCATGACGGAAGCTGCCTTCCAGCAACGGTCGGGTCTTGGCGCATTCCGGCCCGGCGATGGGACAGCGAGTGCGGAACACGCAGCCAGATGGCGGGTTGATCGGTGAAGGCAGTTCCCCTTCCAGCAACTGGATCTTTTTATCCTTCTCCTTGTCCGGATCCGGAACCGGCACCGCCGACATCAGAGCTTTGGTATAAGGGTGCTGCGGGTTGTGATACACCTCGTCATAGGTGCCCAGTTCCACCGCATGGCCCAGATACATCACCAGCACGCGGTCAGAGATGTGTTTTACTACCGCCAGGTCATGAGCGATAAAGATCAGCGACAGCCCCATTTCACGCTGCAGTTGCTGCAGCAGGTTCACCACCTGTGCCTGGATCGACACGTCCAGCGCCGAGACCGGTTCATCACAAATCACCAGTTTTGGCTCCAGGATCAGAGCGCGGGCGATACCGATACGCTGACACTGACCACCGGAAAACTCATGCGGATAGCGGTTGATCAGGTTTGGCAACAGGCCAACCTTCAGCATCATCGCTTTAACCTTGTCTTTCACTTCCTGACGCGGCATTTTTGGGTAATAGGTGCGCAGTGGTTCGGCGATGATTTCCCCGATGGTCATGCGCGGGTTCAGTGAGGCCAGCGGATCCTGGAAGATCATCTGAATATCGCTGCGGGTTTTGCGCCAGTCAACGTCGCTCATACCGAGCAAATCTTTACCCAGCCAGGCAACGCGCCCGCTGGTCGCTTTCACCAGACCGATAATGGCGCGGGCAAAGGTCGATTTACCACAGCCCGACTCGCCCACCACGCCCAGAGTTTCCCCTTCGAACAGGCGCAACGTCACACCGTCAACGGCCTTCAGGGTTTTCGGCGGCTGCCAGAACCACTGTTTGTCATCATGAATGTCGAAGTGCACTTTCAAATCAGCCACTTCGAGCAGGACTTTCTTGTCGGTTACCGTACTCATACCAACGCCTCCACCGGTTTAAAGCAGGCACGTAGACGCCCTTCGCCAAACTGCTCCAACGGCGGAGCGCTTGCACATTGCGGCATCGCGTAAGAACAACGCGGCTGGAACGGGCAGCCTTTCGGCAGGCGTAGCAGATTCGGTGGGTTGCCAGGAATAGTCATCAGCGCCTCACCTTCGGCGTCCAAACGGGGTACCGCATTCAGCAAACCAATCGAGTAAGGGTGGCTAGGACGATAGAACACATCGCGTGCACTGCCATATTCCATGGTGCGTCCGGCGTACATTACCAGCACCTTGTTACAGATGCCGGCCACCACGCCCAGGTCGTGGGTGATCATAATGATGGCGGTGTTGAACTCGCGCTTAAGCTCGTTCAGCAGCGTCATGATCTGCGCCTGAACCGTCACATCCAGTGCGGTGGTAGGTTCATCGGCGATCAACAGCTTCGGCCGGCACAGCAACGCCATGGCAATCATCACGCGCTGGCGCATACCGCCGGAAAACTCATGCGGATACATGCGCATGCGCTTACGCGCTTCAGGCATTTTAACCGCATCAAGCATGCGCACCGATTCTTCAAAGGCTGCACTTTTACCCATGTTCTTGTGCTGCATCAGCACTTCCATCAACTGCTCACCAACGCGCATATAGGGGTTGAGTGAGGTCATCGGGTCCTGGAAGATCATCGAAATCTCTTCCGCCCGCAGCTTGTTGAGCTGTTTTTCCGGCAGGTTGAGGATTTCACGGCCGTTAAATTTAGCCGAGCCGCCAATGCGACCATTGCTGGCCAACAGCCCCATCAGCGCAAAGGCGGTCTGGGATTTACCAGAACCTGATTCCCCCACGATACCCAGCGTTTCGCCGGCGCGCAGGTCAAAGTTCAGATCGTTCACTGCCGTCACGTCACCGTCCGGGGTGCCGAAGGTCACGCGCAGGTCTTTTACATCCAGCAACAGCGGCGATTTGGCGGCGGTGCTGGTTTGCAACTGCGGATTTTCAATGGTGCTCATGATTGCACTCCTTAACGATCTTTCGGGTCGAGGGCGTCACGCAGGCCATCGCCGATAAAGTTGAAACAAAACAGAGTGACAACCAGGAAACCCGCTGGGAACAGCAGCAACCACGGTGAAACTTCCATCGAGTTGGCGCCATCGCTCAGCAATGCACCCCAGCTGCTTAACGGTTCCTGAGTACCCAGCCCCAGGAAGCTGAGGAAGGATTCGAACAGGATCATGCTCGGCACCAGCAATGAAGCGTATACCACCACCACACCGAGCACGTTCGGCACGATATGGCGCAGCACGATATTGCGGCTCGACACCCCGCACACCAACGCCGCTTCGATAAATTCCTTACGCTTCAGGCTCAGGGTCTGTCCGCGCACAATACGCGCCATATCCAGCCAGGACACCATGCCGATCGCCACAAAGATCAACAGGATGTTTTGCCCGAAGAAGGTGACCAGCAAGATAACGAAGAACATGAACGGGAAGGAGTTGAGGATTTCCAACAGGCGCATCATTACCGAGTCGGTTTTACCGCCCAGGTAACCGGACATCGCGCCATACAGCGTCCCGACAATCACCGCAACCAGCGCGGCTGATACGCCAACCATCAGCGAGATACGTCCGCCAATCGCCACGCGCACCAGCAAGTCACGACCGGAGGAGTCGGTGCCAAAGTAATGGCCCGCGTCAAGGCTCGGCGCGGCCGACATCATCGCCCAATCGGTATCGTCATAGGCAAACTGTGACAGCCAGGGTGCCACAATCACAAACAGGGTAATCAGCACCAGCACAAACAGACTGCTGACTGCCGCACGGTTATGCACAAAGCGGCGACGGGCATCCTGCCACAGGCTGCGCCCTTCCACTTCGAGCTTTTCGCTGAAGTTCTCCAGAGCCTCGCTGTTCTTTTTCGTCAACATCATTTGCGTGCTCCAGCTTAATAACGAATTTTTGGATCGATAACGGCGTACAGCACGTCGACGATCGCGTTAAACAAAATAGTCAGGCCACCCACCAGAATGGTCAGGCTCAATACCAAGGAATAGTCACGGTTCAGCGCGCCGTTAACAAACAGCTGGCCGATACCCGGCAGACCATAAATGGTTTCGATCACCATGGAACCAGTGATAATGCCGACAAACGCCGGGCCCATATAAGAAAGCACCGGTAATAACGCAGGCTTGAGCGCATGGCGGAAAATAATGCGACGCATCGGTAAGCCTTTGGCGCGGGCTGTGCGGATAAAGTTTGAGTGCAGCACTTCAATCATCGATCCACGCGTGATACGGGCGATACTGGCAATATAGGCCAGTGATAACGCCACCATCGGCAGGATGATGTATTTCGGCGCCCCTCCGTTCCAACCGCCACCCGGCAACCATTTCAGCGTGATGGCGAAAATCAACACCAGTAACGGCGCCACCACGAAACTGGGGATCACCACCCCGGTCATGGCAAAGCCCATCACCGTATAATCCCATTTGGTATTTTGATTCAGTGCAGCAACCACCCCAGCACTAACCCCCAGGACGACCGCCAACAAAAATGCGGCAAGGCCAAGTTTGGCGGAGACCGGGAATGAAGCAGCCACCAGATCGTTTACCGAGTAATCTTTGTATTTGAATGACGGCCCAAAATCGCCTTTCGACAGTTGCACCAGATAATGGCCGTACTGCTTCCAGATCGGATCGTTCAAATGATATTTGGCTTCGATGTTGGCCATCACTTCCGGCGGCAATGCACGCTCGCCGGTAAATGGGCTGCCAGGAGCCAAACGCATCATAAAGAATGAGATGGTAATAAGGATAAATAGTGTCGGGATCGCTTCTAACAAGCGACGAAATATAAATTTAAGCATTGCCCTAACCCTGTGCTGCAGCCTGATAACGGCTTATTATTCTCAACATGGGCCGGCGGTTCACACCGCCGGCACTTACCTTATCAATGCTTGATGATGTACAGGTTTTTGTCGTACACGTTATCAAGTGGGTCTTTACCGGTGTAACCCCCAACATAAGGTTTCACCAGACGGGCATTCACATAGTAATAAACCGGAACGATGGCAGAGTCTTTATCCAGCTGCACTTCGGCTTTCTGATACAGCTCTGCACGTTCTTCTTTGGTTTTCGCCGTCAGCACATTCGCCATCAACTTATCGAACTCCGCGCTCTTATAGTGCGGGGTGTTACTGCTGCTGTCAGACAGCATCATGTTCAGGAACGAGCTTGGTTCGTTATAGTCGGCACACCAGCCGGCGCGCGCTACGTCATAGGTCCCCTGATGGCGGGTGTCCAGGAAGGTTTTCCACTCCTGATTCACCAGCTTCACGTCCACACCCAGATTTTTCTTCCAGATGGAGGCCGCAGCGATAGCCAGTTTTTTGTGCAGGTCGGAAGTGTTGTACAACAGTGAGAATGTCAGTGGTTTGCCTGGGCCATAACCCGCATCAGCCAGCAGTTTTTTCGCTACTTCGTTGCGCTTTTCCTGCGTCCAGCCGAACCACTCTGGTGGCGTCAGTTTGGCGCCATCGGTGTAAGGAGGTGTGAAGCTGTAGGCTGGCAGATCACCCTGGTTTTTCACTTTATTGGTGATGATGTCGCGATCCAGACCCAGTTTCAGCGCTTCACGTACGCGCTGATCGGTAAATGGCGCTTTCTGGTTGTTGATCTCGTAGTAATAGGTACACAGGTAAGGATCAACATGAACTTCTTTCGGGATCTCTTTTTTCAATTTCTGGAACAGTTCAATCGGCATGTTGTTATAGGTCATGTCGATTTCGCCTGTGCGGTAGCGGTTTACGTCGGTCACTTCCGACGCAATTGGCAGGAACGTCACTTTATTAATGATGGTTTTTGCGTTATCCCAATATTCCGGGTTACGTTCCAGCACGATACGTTCGTTAACCACCCAGTCTTTCAGCTTATAAGCACCGTTGCTGACGTAGTTCGCCGGCAGGGTCCACTTCTCGCCAAACTTCTCGACCGCATCTTTAAACACTGGCTTCATCGCATAGTGCGGCGTCATTTCAACCAGGTAAGGCACCGGCTCGGTCAGGGTAACCTGGAAGGTGTGATCGTCGATTGCTTTCACGCCCAGGGTGGATTTGTCTTTCTTGCCAGCGATAACGTCATCGACGTTTTCTACATGAGCGTATTGCAGATAGCTGGCGTAAGGGGATGCCGTTTTTGGATCCACCACGCGCTGCCAGCTATAAACGAAATCTTGCGCCGTTACCGGCTTGCCATTCGACCATTTTGCGTCTTTACGCAGATGGAAGGTCCACACTTTAAAATCTTTGTTATCCCAGCTTTCCGCCACGCCGGGAACGATAGCCCCATCCGGACCATTGTTGGCCAGGCCTTCCATCAGATCGCGGGTAACGTTATTTTCCGGCACGCCTTCGATCTTGTGCGGATCCAGGGACTGCACTTCCGAACCGTTGTTTTTAACGATTTCTTGCTTGTCCGCCAGTTGCACGCCCGCCGGCACGTCAGCCGCAAAAGCACTTCCGGTTGCTGTGATGCCCAGCGCGGCAATGATGCCGGCCGCAAGGATGGTTTTTTTCGTGATGTTGGTCATGTGTATACTCCAGTTTTTATTATCACAGGCTCGTCGTGGAGCCTGCGTTGCCCGTGAGCGGACCTTGTTATACCGGCTACCGATGAACGAATACGGCAGGCGGTCTTCCCTGTATTACTCACCGTTGTTGGCGTGACGTAATACCCCTCGTTACTGCTTGATGATGTATAGATTTTTCACATCGGTGTAATCCAGCGGATCTTTACCGGTAAAGCCGCCCACTGACGGTCTGATCAGACGCGCGCTAATGCGGTAATACACCGGGACCAACGCTGAGTCTTTGTCCAACTGCGTCTCCGCCTGCTGATAAAGAGCAGCGCGGGCAGCTTCATCCGGCGCCTTCAGCGTGCTGGCCATCAGGGCGTCAAACGCCGGGCTCTTGTAAAAAATGGTGTTGATGCTGCTATTGGAGATCAGCAGGTTCAGGAAGGCACTTGGCTCATTATAATCACCACACCAGGTGGCCCGAGCCACGTCGTACTGCCCCTGATGGCGGCTTTCAAGTGAGGTTTTCCACTCCTGATTGCGCAGCGTGACATCCGCACCGAGGTTTTTCTTCCACATTGACGCCGCTGCGATCGCCTGCTGTTTATTTTGATCGGAGGTGTTGTACAGCAGCGTGAATTTAAGCGGTTTAGCCGCGCTGAAACCTGCCTCGGCCAACAATTTCTTCGCCTCGGTATTGCGCTGTTCCTGGCTCCATCCTGCCCATTCCGGCGCCGTGAACTTGGCGCCTTCAGTAAAGGTCGGGGTAAAGCTGTAGGCCGGGATCTGTCCCTGGCCCATGATCTTGTTGGCGATAATGTCGCGGTCCAACGTCAGTTTTACTGCAGCGCGCACCCGGGCATCGGTAAATGGTGCGCGCTGGTTGTTGATCTCGTAATAAAAAGTGCACAGATAAGGGTTAACGTGCAATTGCTCAGGGATTTCGCTCTTCATCTTCGCGAACAGGTTCGGCGGGATGGCGCTGTTAGTGATATCAATTTCACCGCTGCGGAAGCGGTTGACGTCACTGACCTCTGAAGAAATCGGCAAGAACGTTGCCTGATCGATTACCGTTTTCTTGTTATTCCAGTAGGTTGGGCTGCGTTCAAGCACAATACGCTCATTCACCACCCAATCTTTCAAGCGATAGGCCCCATTGCCGACATAGTTCGCAGGCAGCGTCCATTTGTCGCCAAACTTCTCAACCACCGAACGTTTTACCGGTTTCAGCGAGGTGTGGCTCAGCATGCTAATAAAATACGGCACTGGCTCGCTCAGGGAGACCTGCAGCGTTTTATCATCAATGGCTTTAACGCCGAGGGTCTGCGGACTTTGCTTGCCGGTCAGGATCGCGTCGGTATTTTCAATTTTGGCGTACTGCAGATAGCTGGCGTAAGGTGAGCCGATTTTCGGATCGGCCAGGCGCTGCCAACTGTAGACAAAATCCTGTGCGGTGACCGGTGAGCCATCACTCCATACCGCGTCGGGCCGCAGGTGGAAAGTCCAGGTCTTAAAATCCTGATTTTCCCAATTTGTCGCCGCGGCCGGCACCACGTGCCCATTGGCGTCGGTACTGACCAACCCCTCCAGCAGGTTCAGAATGATATTGCTTTCCGGTATGCCTTCGACCTTATGCGGATCCAATGAAGCCACTTCTGAACCGTTGTTAATGACAATCTTCTGCTGTTGGGCTAATTGCACCCCGGCAGGAACATCAGCCGCCTGAGCAGAATAAACGGTGCTGAGACTCAGCAAACCGGCAATGAACATGGCCAATGGAGTGCGCTTTAAGGTTTGCTGCATGGTCGAGGCTCCTTTTCACCAACAAGCAATGCTTATCGATATTCGTGAAGTATTTATAAGAATTCTAAATAAACAGACACCAGCAAAAATCATTCCCACTTTGGCGACGCGATACCATTAATTACGCGTAGAAAGTTGCTCGGAAATTAGCAGAAGGCAATTTCCATAGCCAATAATTTTTACAGAAATGTTAAGCAATTCTCTTTTATTGCTCCAAGAAGGTTCTGACCCACTGGTGAAGGGGGTACATAAAAATAATTTAAACCAATGATTTTAATGATTAAAATTAAAAAAATAACCGTCAGAGCCGTACGCAGCGAACCCACACACCAGATAAAGAAACATTCAGTTAACAAAGGCGCAGTTCAAAGAACAAACACCTGCTTATGTGCGGTTAATCACTAATAACACCTGGATGAAAGCGAGACAAGCCCTACAGAATGATGTGATTAAATTAACAGCGAATTTGATGTTCAGAAGGTAATAAAGGGCAATAACCGAGGGGGATAAGGGGTAAAAATAGCGCTTAGAGCTTTTATTGAGCAACAGATTAAGATTTATGCCACATTATGGTGCAAGTGAATAAAATTCATTCACATTAAGCACTATATTAATGCGAGCCAATAATAGTTTTTATTTTTTAAAATTAATTTGAGCCGCGAATCATCCTATTCGCGACTCATTCGCCGGATTACAGCAAGCCGGGGAATATGGCCTTTATACCCGTCACGATAAACTCGATACCCAATGCCATCAGCAACAACCCCATGATACGGGTGATGACGTTAATGCCGGTTTGCCCCAATAGACGCACCAGCAGAGGCGCAGCACGGAACAACAACCAACAACAAAAGGCAAACAACGCGATGGCCAGGGTAAACCCCAGCAGGTTCTGCCAGCTGTGGTAGCGAGAACTCCAGACTATGGTGGAACTGATGGCGCCCGGTCCAGCCATCAGCGGCAATGCCAACGGCACCACGCCGATGCTCTCACGGATCGCGCTCTCTGATTTTTCCTGTTTGTTCTGTTTGTCCTCGCCCAGCTTGCCGCTGATCATCGACATGGCAATACTGACCACCAGGATGCCGCCGGCAATACGGAACGAGTCAATAGAGATGCCGAACATGCGCAAAATCCCCTCCCCCAAAAACAGCGAGGTCCACAGGATAATGGCGACCGACAGGTTGGCGGTCAGGTTAGTTTTATTGCGCCCGGCCGCCGCCTGGTAGCTGGTCATGCTGATAAACACCGGCAAAATACCCACCGGGTTCACCAGTGCAAACAGGCCGACAAAAAATTTAATGAAGCCGGAAAAATCCAACAGAGATGGGCCCACAAATGACTCCGCTTTAGTAACGCTAAAAGTGACAATGCCTTCGCGCGCTAATGTAATAGAATTGCCACGGGTAATCCATTGGTCATGGGCGGGATTTATATCTATTTATACCCATACCGATAAGATAATTCTCCATTGTTAAAGCAATGTACGGTTTATGATTTTTTATGTTGAGAAAAGTGTCTGACATGGCAGTTATCAAGAATCATTCTCAACAACCATAGCTGAATGGTGTCAGCTTGCGGTTTTTATGATTTAAATCACAAAATCACTAACCAAGAGTAGTTAAGCTCTTAGTCGTAGTCAGGGAGTAGAACAGGTTAAGGAAAAAGTGGCATCTCTGTTCGGCCCGCTGTCTTCTCCTGCTGAAGCATCGGGTAAAGCTCTTTAAGCAAATCAGCGACATGTGACAAAAAATGGCGGAAAGCCCTTGTTTTTAAAGCAGCATTTTCCCCCGATCTGTCTATACTACTTGCTCGCACGGCTGATTTACTGAAAGAGTTTAACATTATCAGGAGAGCATTATGGCTGTAACAAATGTCGCTGAACTGAACGAGCTAGTTGCACGTGTCAAAAAAGCCCAGCGCGAATATGCCAACTTCACTCAAGAGCAAGTTGATAAAATTTTCCGCGCTGCTGCCCTCGCCGCTGCCGATGCCCGTATTCCTCTGGCCAAATTGGCCGTTGAAGAATCCGGGATGGGTATCGTTGAAGATAAAGTGATCAAGAACCACTTCGCATCAGAGTTTATCTACAACGCCTATAAAGATGAAAAAACCTGCGGCATTCTGGCCGAAGACCATACTTTCGGTACCATCACCATTGCAGAGCCTATTGGCCTGATTTGCGGTATCGTACCTACCACCAACCCGACTTCCACGGCCATTTTCAAAGCCTTAATCAGCCTGAAAACCCGTAACGGCATTATCTTCTCTCCGCACCCTCGTGCGAAAAACGCCACCAACAAGGCAGCGGATATCGTGCTGCAAGCCGCGATTGCCGCCGGTGCGCCAAAAGACATCGTCGGCTGGATCGACCAACCTACCGTTGAACTGTCTAACCAACTGATGCACCACCCTGACATCAACCTGATCCTCGCGACCGGCGGTCCAGGCATGGTGAAAGCCGCCTACAGCTCCGGCAAACCGGCTATCGGCGTTGGTGCAGGTAACACCCCTGTGGTGGTTGACGAAACCGCAGACATCAAACGCGTTGTCGCTTCAATCTTGATGTCCAAAACCTTCGACAACGGCGTAATTTGTGCCTCTGAGCAGTCAGTCATCGTGGTTGATTCAATCTATGATGCAGTACGCGAACGTTTCGCTACCCACGGCGGCTACATGCTGCAGGGGAAAGAGCTGAAAGCCGTTCAGGACATTATCCTGAAAAACGGCGGCCTGAATGCGGCTATCGTTGGCCAGTCTGCACCGAAAATCGCTGAGATGGCTGGCATCAAAGTGCCGGCAAGCACCAAAGTGCTGATCGGTGAAGTGAAACTGGTTGATGAAACTGAGCCTTTCGCTCACGAAAAACTGTCGCCTACGCTGGCTATGTATCGCGCCAAAGACTTTGCCGACGCCGTCAGCAAAGCGGAAAAACTGGTCGCCATGGGCGGTATCGGTCACACCTCTTGTCTGTACACCGACCAGGATAACCAGCCGGAACGCGTTGCCTTCTTCGGCGACAAGATGAAAACCGCGCGTATCCTGATCAACACCCCGGCTTCTCAGGGGGGCATCGGTGACCTTTACAACTTTAAACTCGCTCCGTCACTGACGCTGGGCTGCGGTTCCTGGGGTGGTAACTCCATCTCTGAAAACGTCGGTCCAAAACACCTGATCAACAAGAAAACTGTAGCGAAGCGAGCAGAAAACATGTTGTGGCATAAACTTCCGAAATCAATCTACTTCCGCCGTGGCTCACTGCCTATCGCGCTGGAAGAAGTAGCGACCGACGGGGCAAAACGCGCCTTCATTGTGACCGACCGCTACCTGTTCAATAACGGTTATGCAGACCAGATCACCTCCGTTCTGAAGTCTCACGGCATTGAAACAGAAGTCTTCTTTGAAGTTGAAGCGGACCCAACGCTGTCCATCGTGCGTAAAGGCGCTGAGCAGATGAACTCCTTCAAACCAGACGTGATCATCGCGCTGGGTGGGGGTTCACCGATGGATGCTGCGAAGATCATGTGGGTGCTGTACGAACATCCTGAAACTCATTTCGAAGACCTGGCGCTGCGCTTTATGGATATCCGTAAACGTATCTACAAGTTCCCGAAAATGGGCGTCAAAGCAAAAATGATTGCCGTGACCACCACCTCTGGTACTGGTTCAGAAGTAACACCGTTTGCGGTAGTGACCGACGACGTAACCGGCCAGAAATACCCACTGGCGGATTATGCGCTGACACCGGATATGGCGATCGTTGACGCCAACCTGGTGATGAACATGCCAAAATCCCTGTGCGCCTTCGGCGGCCTGGATGCGGTGACTCATGCGCTGGAAGCTTACGTTTCAGTACTGGCGAACGAATACTCTGATGGTCAGGCGCTGCAAGCGTTGAAACTGCTGAAAGAGTATCTGCCAGCCAGCTACAAAGAAGGTGCCAAGAACCCGGTAGCCCGTGAGCGCGTGCACAATGCCGCAACCATCGCCGGTATCGCATTCGCCAACGCCTTCCTGGGGGTTTGCCACTCAATGGCCCACAAACTGGGCTCTGAGTTCCACATCCCACACGGTCTGGCCAACGCCATGCTGATCTCCAACGTTATTCGCTATAACGCGAACGACAACCCAACCAAGCAAACGGCATTCAGCCAGTACGACCGCCCGCAGGCTCGTCGTCGGTATGCTGAAATCGCTGACCACCTCGGTTTGGGCGCTCCAGGCGACCGTACCGCTCAGAAAATCGAGAAGTTGCTGACCTGGCTGGACGAGATCAAAGCCGAACTGGGCATCCCGGCATCAATCCGTGAAGCCGGTGTGACGGAAGCCGATTTCCTGGCGAAAGTTGACAAGCTGTCTGAAGACGCCTTTGACGACCAATGTACCGGCGCCAACCCGCGTTATCCGCTGATTGCAGAACTGAAGCAAATTATGCTGGATACCTTCTACGGCCGTAAGTTTAGTGAAGCAGAAGATGAAGAAGTTTTGGTAGCCCCTGTTGCGGCCAAAACAGAAAAAAAGACCAAAAAGTAACGGTTCATTGAGCCAATAAAAAAACCGCCGAAAGGCGGTTTTTTTTATGCGGAAGGTTCAGCTCAATCTACCAGGTTGCACAATAGCGTTTAAACGTGCCACAGGGCTCGCTGTCGTGTTTAAACCTTACTCCAGTGCCTGTATGGCTTCCTTGTAATGCTTGCGACAAACGGAGACATAGCTCTCGTTACCGCCAATCACTACCTGCTCACCGGCATGCATCGCCTGCCCGCTCTCATCCAGCCGTAACACCATATTGGCCTTACGTCCACAATGGCAGATAGTTTTCAACTCTACCAGTTTGTCCGCCCAGGCCAGCAAGTATTGGCTGCCAATGAACAGTTCACCCAGGAAGTCGGTACGCAAGCCGTAACACAAAACCGGAATATCCAGTTGGTCGACGACATCGCATAATTGCTCAACCTGCTGCTTCGTCAGGAACTGGCTTTCATCCAACAACACGCAGTGTATCGGTTGCTGTTGATGTTCCTGTGCAATCATCGCGTAGAGCATCGACTCATTATTATAGAGCTGTGCCTGAGATGACAGGCCAATCCGCGAGCTCACCTTGCCCACGCCAAAACGGTGATCTATTTCGGCGGTAAACACCAGTGTACGCATACCACGTTCTTGATAATTATATGAAGATTGCAACAACGCGGTAGATTTCCCTGCGTTCATTGCAGAGTAATAAAAATAAAGTTGAGCCATGGGCCCGCAACTCCAATGGTATAAGAAATATTCAAACGTTGATTCAGGCGTAAAGTGTACCATAACCTGTCGGCCTGCTCACGCCTCCGGGTTAATCAACATCCCGACAAAACGAATACCAAACTTTCAAGTGAAACATTCCGTTCTGTACGTGCCATGCCTTTACATCTATTTACAGGATAATTGCCGTCTGTCATCACATTTAATTACTGCTAATGATTAGCATCAGGCATTAATGGTTATAGCAAAACAGGTCTGCCCCGTCCCCCGAGACACAGAGAAATTGAATCTATTAACGCCTACCGGTGCGACACCAGAGTATTTAATGACATAAAACAGCTAAGGGTACAGTTCTTGACGTTATCTTTACTCGTATACCCCCATTGTTTACAGTGTTGGCATACTTAGGCGCGTGATTTAACCCACAGAATTCAGCGTAATATTGATATAAAACACAATTATAACTTAGCCATGAATGCCTTTCAGGCATAGTAAACATACCCTACTGTTGAAAATTTGACTTAAAAATGGAGGTTGTAATACTTATCGCCCCCACCTATATTACCCGTAGTGTTCCGGTTAGGTGTTTTAAAAGGTAAATTTGAGCGTTCCTTTCAATTTGTCTATTGCAGAAAAGAAAAGAGCACTCTATTATTATCCAGACGCCCCCCACCAATATAATTTGAGACTAGGACAATGAGCGAAGCATTAAAGATTTTGAACAACATCCGTACTCTACGCGCACAGGCAAGAGAATGTAGCCTGGAAACGCTGGAAGAAATGCTTGAAAAACTGGAAGTTGTTGTGAACGAACGTCGCGAAGAAGACAGCCAGGCTCAAGCAGAAGTTGAAGAACGCACCCGTAAACTGCAGCAATATCGTGAAATGCTGATTGCTGACGGTATTGATCCTAACGAACTGCTGCAAACTATGGCTGCTACTAAAGCCGCTGGTAAAGCTAAACGTGCAGCACGTCCGGCTAAATACCAATATAAAGATGAAAACGGCGAACTGAAAACCTGGACTGGCCAGGGCCGTACTCCAGCAGTGATTAAGAAAGCTATCGAAGAGCAAGGTAAATCTCTGGACGATTTCCTGCTGTAATAGCATTTCGATGCACGTTAAAAAGGCTCCCTTGGGAGCCTTTTTGTTATGCTTATTTCCTGGCTGGTTAGAACATAAGTTAAGCTTTAGGTAATTATCCTATGGCAGCCCCCTCTCCCCATTGGTTTTTGTCTCCTGACTTACCGAACTGACCTGACTTTGTCTAAGCATAAAAAAAGGGGCCAAGGCCCCTTATAGCATTTACGTACTGCTCAATTACTGAGCTTTATAAAATGACTTATACCATTCAACAAAGCGTTTCACGCCTTCTTCAACGCTGGTTTCAGGCTTGAAGCCAATAACACGATAAAGCTCCGCAGTATCAGCACTGGTATCTAACACGTCACCAGGCTGCATCGGCAGCATATTCTTACGAGCCTCAATCCCCAACGCCTGTTCCAGTGCACTGATATATTCCATCAGCTTCACCGGACTGCTGTTGCCGATATTATAGACATGGTACGGCGCAGAACTGGTCGCTGGCGATCCCTGCTCAACTGTCCAGGCAGCATTGGCCTGAGGAATAACCGCCTGCAACCGCACAATAGACTCCGCGATATCGTCGATGTAGGTAAAGTCACGGTGCATCTCCCCGTGGTTATATACATCGATGCTCTCGCCCGCCAATATGGCCTTGGTAAATTTAAACAGCGCCATATCCGGGCGCCCCCACGGACCATATACGGTAAAGAAACGCAAACCGGTGGTGGGAAGACTATATAAGTGAGAGTAACTGTGTGACATCAGCTCATTGGCTTTTTTGGTAGCCGCATACAATGATATCGGATGATCAACAGAATCTTCAGTCGCAAAAGGCAGCTTACGATTCAGCCCATATACCGAACTGGAAGAGGCATATAACAGATGCTCGACTTTATTGTGTCGACACCCTTCCAGCACGTTTAAATGCCCGATGAGATTCGAGTCAGCATAGGCCAGCGGGTTTTCCAATGAATAACGCACCCCGGCTTGAGCCCCAAGATGAATCACCCGCTGGAACTGGTGCTCGGCAAACAGCTGCGCCATGCCCTCACGATCGGCCAAATCCAGCTTAATAAACTGGAAATCGGGTTTATCCGCCAGCAGATCAAGGCGAGCCATTTTCAGACCCACATCGTAATAATCATTCAGGTTGTCGATACCGACAACCTGATGCCCAGCGGCCAACAGACGCTCAGCGGTGTAATAACCAATAAACCCTGCCGCGCCTGTAACCAGGAATTTCATATTTGTCCCTTAAATAACCGGCTGAATGGACGCACCGCGACCAATGGCATAATAGGTAAAGCCGCGGCTTTCCAGACGCTCAGGGTCAAACAAGTTGCGGCCATCAAAGATCACCGGCTGCTTTAACGAACCTTTAATCACGTCGAAATCAGGCGCGCGGAAATTCTGCCATTCGGTACAGATAACCAACGCGTCAGCCCCCTGCAGGGCCGCTTCTTTGGTACCTACCAGCTTCAGATCGTCACGCTGGCCATAGATGCGCTGTACTTCGTTCATCGCTTCAGGGTCGTACGCCTGCACGGTAGCACCCGCTTCCCACAGCTGCTCCATCAGCACACGGCTGGAGGCTTCACGCATGTCGTCGGTATTAGGTTTGAAGGCCAGTCCCCACAACGCAAAGGTTTTGCCCTTCAGATCTTCACCAAAGTGATGCTTGATAAATTTGGTCAGCTTATATTTCTGCTGATAGTTAACCTGCTCTACCGCCTGCAACAGTTTTGGCTGGTAGCCAATATGCTCCGCGGTGCGGATCAGGGCCTGAACGTCTTTCGGGAAGCAGGAGCCGCCATAGCCGCAGCCTGGATAGATAAAGTGATAGCCGATACGGGAATCAGAACCGATACCCTGACGCACTTTCTCAATGTCTGCGCCAAGCATTTCGGCCAGATTAGACATTTCATTCATAAAGCTGATTTTGGTCGCCAGCATGCAGTTGGCAGCATACTTGGTCAGTTCAGCACTACGGATGTCCATCATGATCATACGATCGTGGTTGCGATTGAACGGCTCATACAGCTCGCGAATAGGCTCGATCACATCTTTGTTATCGGTACCGATGACGATGCGCTCAGGACGCATGCAGTCTGCTACCGCAGCGCCTTCTTTCAGGAATTCCGGGTTGGAAACCACATCGAAAGCAACCTTGCTACCGCGTTTCTGCAGCGTTTCTTCCATAACCTGACGGACTTTATCTGCGGTGCCGACCGGCACGGTAGATTTATCAATCACCACTTTGCGATCGGTCATATGTTCTGCGATGGTACGAGCCACGGCAGTCACATATTTCAAATCGGCAGAGCCATCTTCGTCCGGTGGTGTGCCCACGGCGATGAATTGAATGGTGCCATGCGCGACCCCGGCTTTTGCATCGGTGGTGAAATGCAAACGACCGGCTTCATAGTTTTGTTGCACCAACGGCGTCAGACCAGGCTCAAAAATAGGGATGTTCCCTTTCTTCAGGTTTTCGACTTTATGCTCGTCTATATCGATACACATAACGTCGTGACCGACTTCAGCCAGAACCGCAGCCTGCACCAGGCCAACATAGCCAATACCAAAAACTGTTACTTTCATGGGAAAATCCTAGTTTTTCAAATTAAGACGAAAGATAAATAAATTATTTCTTATCAGCGGCCAGTAACTGTTTCAACCACTGAGTAAACTCTTGGCCCAGCCCGGCATGTCGCATGCCATATTCGACAAACGCCTGCATATAACCGAGCTTATTGCCGCAGTCATGGCTGATCCCTTTCAGGTGATAAGCCTCTACTGTCTCTTGCTGCATCAGCATTTCAATGCTGTCGGTAAGCTGGATTTCACCACCGGCACCCGGAGGGGTTTTCGACAGCAGCGGCCAGATATCGGCGGAGAGCACATAGCGGCCAACAATGGCCAGATTAGATGGCGCTTCATCCGGCGAAGGTTTCTCGACTACGCTGACCATCGGGGCACTTTCGCCCGGCTGCAGATCATACCCTTTGCAATCGGCCACGCCGTAGTTGCCAACATCTTTATGTGGCACGGGCTCGACCATAATCTGGCTGATACCGGTTTGTTCATAGCGCTGCAGCATTTCGTGCAAATTATCTTTTTTCAGATCGGAGCTGTACTCATCGAGGATCACATCCGGCAAAATCACGGCCACCGGCTCATCACCCACCAGCGGGTAAGCACACATAATCGCGTGTCCCAACCCTTTAGCTACCCCTTGACGTACCTGCATCACCGTAACGCCCTTTGGACAGATAGACTGAACTTCATCCAGCAACTGACGCTTAACACGTTTTTCCAGCATCGCTTCCAGTTCAAAACTGGTATCGAAATGGTTTTCGATCGAATTCTTGGAGGAATGGGTTACCAACACAATCTCGTTAATCCCTGCTGCAATACATTCATTGACAACGTATTGGATCAAGGGCTTGTCAACCAGCGGCAGCATTTCTTTTGGAATGGCTTTTGTCGCCGGTAACATCCGTGTTCCCAAGCCTGCAACCGGGATCACAGCCTTTCTGACTTTACGATTTACAGCAGGCATTATTTCCTCTCTTAATAGCGCTCGGTTTATGAGCTTCATCCGCCATACAAAAAACCTCCGGAGTATACCAGTTTATGACTGACTGGCATTAGCCGCAGCACAAATAGAAAAACTTTAGGACAATTACCCAATGGGTTAACTGAGGTAAAAATAAGCACGTCAAATATCTAAATTTTACATGCTGTTTTAATCACGGTGGTTTATTCGGCGCTGAGCATCAAGCGCAGCCGGCCGCCAGAGCCCCAAACCTGGCACTGCCAGGCAGCACAGTGCTGGCTGATTTGATTCATGTAGGTCGCACCCAGCGTCCCAAGCGGCACGCCGTTGCTCAGTTGAATTTGATTATCGCCGGTATTTACATTGGCATGCAGGCCTGCGGAGACCAAAATCAGGTTTTTATATTCGGCGTGATAATAACCGACCAACAACGGGAATTGCCCTTCCAGTTTGCCCTGACGTAATAATTGATTAACTTGCTTTAACAATGCGGTCATTTGCGGCAACCGATGGCGCTGATTAGCTAAATGATCCTGCAGTAATCCATTAAATAAAGCCCGCAGGAGTAATGCCGCCAATACGCCATTATCCCCTGCGCGGGTCACATCCAGACAATAGAACGCCAGATCCTTATCCGATAACGCTGCAATATCCAGCACCAACCCCGGGTTCTCGCCGGTGGTTAATTGCCGGTAATTAATCCGGCAATGAGCGATGGTCTGCTGCACCGGAGGCTGTAACTGTTTGAGTAACTTCACCGCTTCGGAGGGATTTTTACTCAGTGCATCCCAGTCCTGGAACAGTTCCACTTCTTCGATAGCCGGTGAGGTAAACATATTGGGATACAGACAGCCCAGCACCGCTTCACGCAGGCGATTGAGATCGGTCACCGGTTTTAACAACACGTCCTGGACGCCTAACCGCAACATTTTGGCGATATCCGCCATTTTGTCGGTCGCCGAGATCACCAATACCGGGGTTTGTACGCCTTGCAGGCGCAGATGTTCGACAAACTCGATCCCATCCATTTCCGGCATCGCCAGATCGCACAGGATTAAATCGGGATGAACATCATCCACCAAACTCAATGCCTGCAAACCGTTGGCCGCTTCACTGGTTTCCGCCCCCAACGATTTCAAATAGCCAACAAGCACGGAACGAAAAACCAGTTCGTCCTCAACGACCAAAATGCGCTTGTGAGTCAGTGGTAATGCCATCAGCCGAGCCTCTTCCCTTTCCATAGTGTAATAGTGGCTCAAAAAGACCGTTTATGCCTGCCTGAAATTTTCACCAGCGCAGAGCATACCGTTAAGAACCGTAAATTATTTGTTTTTTATCAATGGCAACAGCATATCCAGCTGTTTTTCAACCGCCAGTCTACCCGCTTCAATCGCCTCGTCGGCACGATGGAAGTCTAACGTCGAGATCTGTGGACAATAGGGTTGGATCAGCACATCCGGCGGATCGCCGGCCATGCGATTGCGTTTCAGCCGATTTTCCAGCACCTGGATCGAGGTCCCCATGATCTCCATCGCCGTCGGCGTGAAATTCGGCTTTCTGGTGGTCATTTTGCTGATACGTTCCCTCAGTCGCCCTCGCCAGTTTCGGGCAGGGAGATCTTTTGGTGTCTCCATATCAGGAGTGCGTACCGAGAACAGATCCTGCTGCATCAGATGGGCATCATGTTGCAAGTCAACGGCAATAACGATGTCTGCCCCCAAAGCCCGGGTCAATGAGATAGGCACCGGATTCACCACCGCACCATCCACCAGCCAATAGCCGTCAAACCATACCGGCGCCAACAGACCAGGCATACTGCACGACGCACGCACCGCCTGATGAATATCCCCTTCCGTTAACCACAGTTCCCGTCCGGTGCTCAGATTAGTCGCCACCGCGCCAAACTTCAGTGAACATTCAGCGATATCATCAATCTTTAACAACTGCCCTACCGCATTGAACACCCGTTCCCCACGCAACAGCCCGCCGCGTTGCCAGGACAGGTCCATCAGACGGATCACATCCCAATAGCTGAATGAACGCACCCAGGTTTCCATCGCCGGCAGACGGTGGCTGGCAAAGGCAGCCCCCACCAAGGCACCCACCGAGCAGCCAGCTACTATATCGACTTCAACACCCAATTTCTTTAGCGCGTTGATCACCCCGATATGTGCCCACCCTTTGGCCGAACCCGCGCCCAATGCCAATCCGATCTTAATTTTCCGCATCGTTTCCGTCCTTTTTCGGTGAATGTTACGCCCGAGCTGTCAGCCTAGATTGTCACAGCCGAATATTGTTAGGTAACATATGCTCTAAATTTGTTTCGGCATCGGCCCGTTCATTTCGTTCCGGCCATTTTAGGAGTCACCTTGCCCGAATTATGCCCCTGCGGCAGCGGCCTGGAGTATAGCGCATGCTGCGAGCCCTACATCAACGGCACCCAAACGCCGTCGACCCCCGGTAAATTAATGCGTTCGCGTTTTAGCGCTTACGTAAAACACAATGTGGATTATCTGGTAGCCACCTGGCATCCGGACTGTCATGCCGCTGAATGGCGCAATGGGATCGTCGATAGCTTCGAGAATACCGAGTGGATCGGCCTGACGGTGGTGGAAGAAAAACAGGGATATGAAACCGGAGAAGGTTTTGTCGAGTTCATCGCTCGCTTCGTCGACGGCAGTACCGGCGAGCACAAAGCGATGCACGAGCGTTCGCGCTTCCTTCTGCTTGACCAACGCTGGTATTATATTGACGGAACCAAACCCCAGCCTGGCAGAAACGCCATTTGCCCCTGCGGATCAGGGAAAAAATATAAAAAGTGCTGTGGGCGTTAGCCGACAGTCACAGGCACCATAGATTTCAGGCGTGGCTAATCGGGCACAGCTTGAAAACAAAGATGATAAAAACTCTCGCCTGCGAAGACAGGACGTTCAGTATCAGACAGGATCCTCACTCCCATGCCACACCAAAATGTACAAAGAAAAGTTTTGCGCACCATTTGTCCGGATGCCAAAGGTCTGATCGCCAAGATCACCAATATTTGTTACAAGCATGAACTCAACATTATTCAAAACAACGAGTTTGTTGATCACCGCACCGGCCGTTTCTTTATGCGTACCGAACTGGAAGGCATTTTCAACGACACCACACTACTGGCAGATCTCGACAGCGCGCTGCCGGTGGGTTCGGTTCGTGAACTGCATAACTCTGGCCGTCGTCGTATTGTCGTCCTGGTTACTAAAGAGGCACACTGCCTGGGCGACCTGTTGATGAAAAGCGCCTACGGTGGTCTGGATGTAGAAATCGCTGCGGTTATCGGTAACCACGACACCTTGCAAACGCTGGTAGAGCGTTTCGATATTCCGTTCCACCTGGTCAGCCATGAAGGCCTGACGCGCGACCAGCACGATCAGAAAATGATGGCCCAGATTGATCAGTATCAGCCGGACTATGTGGTACTGGCCAAGTATATGCGGGTGTTGACGCCGGCATTCGTCCAGCACTACCCGAATCAGGTGATCAACATCCATCACTCGTTCCTACCGGCGTTTATCGGTGCCCGACCTTATCATCAGGCTTACGAACGCGGCGTGAAAATCATCGGCGCTACCGCCCACTACGTTAACGACAATTTGGATGAAGGCCCAATCATCATGCAGGACGTGATCCATGTCGATCACACCTATTCTGCTGACGATATGATGCGTGCCGGACGTGACGTTGAAAAGAATGCACTCAGCCGCGCGCTGTACCATGTGCTGGCGCAGCGGGTATTTGTTTACGGCAACCGGACGGTTATTCTGTAATTGCTCAATAAAGCGGTGCCTTTCGTTCAGGGATGCACCGCCACGAGTAAAAAACCGGCAAACGATTCATTTTCTGCATTTCAATACTTTACACGCCCGTTTCATTTGATATGATGCGCCCCGCTTACCGAGACAGATGTTTCGCAAGCAAGGCCAGTGGTGGGGTTCCCGAGCGGCCAAAG
The DNA here is from genome assembly GCF_027474885.1 of Serratia myotis. NCBI lineage: Bacteria > Pseudomonadati > Pseudomonadota > Gammaproteobacteria > Enterobacterales > Yersiniaceae > Serratia > Serratia myotis. Next base: position 3,086,146 of record NZ_CP099707.1, read on the forward strand.
GGAGCAGACTGTAAATCTGCCGTCACAGACTTCGAAGGTTCGAATCCTTCCCCCACCACCATCTTCTCTCTGTTGATGAGAGCACAGCGAAAGCTGAAGCTGCATAAAACACGGAGGGGGAGGATGAGAAGCTTCGACAAGGTTCGAGCCGAGCGCAGCGAGACAACGCGCTTCAGCGCGGTAATCCTTCAGAAGAAGCGCCACAGGAATCTAGCCGATCTCCTGTTAAATAATAAGTAAAACCATGAATACCATGGTGGGGTTCCCGAGCGGCCAAAGGGAGCAGACTGTAAATCTGCCGTCACAGACTTCGAAGGTTCGAATCCTTCCCCCACCACCATCCTTGTATATCCCCCAGTATTAAATCAAACCTGAAAGTACCACATCACTCCTTACCGGGAGGGATGAGAAGCTTCGACAAGGTTCGAGTCTCATGCAATGAGACAACGCGCTTCAGCGCGGCCCGAAGGGTGAATCGCATAGCGACGAATAATCCTTCCCCCACCACCATCCTTGTACGCCCCCAATAACCCAATCAAACACCAAATCCTCTTTATCTCTCAGATCTCCCATTTATCAATTCCCCTAACCTTTTAGCGCATCCTCAACTTGAACTCCGGCCAACAATTCGCTATACCACTGACTTCTTTAATGCAGTAAGGAAGAAAGTGCATGCGTAACAATATCTGCGTTTTTTGTGGCGCCAGCGAAGGCGTTAATCCTGCTTATGCCGAGAATGCGCGGCAATTGGGTCAGACGCTGGCCACTCAGGGCCGACGCCTCATCTATGGCGGCGGTAAGAAAGGGTTAATGGGCATTGTCGCGGATGCGGTGCTTGCCGCCGGTGGTGAGGCCGTGGGCATCATTCCTGAGCGCCTGGTCGAAGCAGAAACCGCACACCGGGGTCTGACGGAGCTGGAAGTGGTCCCGGACATGCATACCCGTAAGGCGCGCATGGCGGCGTTGGCAGACGGATTCATTGCCCTGCCTGGTGGTATAGGTACGCTGGAAGAACTGTTTGAAATCTGGACCTGGGGTCAGATCGGCTATCACAGCAAACCGGTTGGCCTGCTGGACGTGAACGGTTTTTATCGCCCGTTAAACAGTTTCCTGCAGCACGTGGCCGATCAGGGCTTTATGCGCCATGACTACCTCGGTACCATGCATATCAGCGATTCAGCGCAAACCTTGCTGCAACAATTCGACGACTATCAGCCGAAGAATTACGACCGCTGGGCAAAATAATTTGGCTTGCCGCCGGCGGCCGTTGCCGCTGGCCTGCGTTACATTTCTGGCCAAACTCTGCTACTATCTCAACACATTTTTCTTGTAAAAACGGCACCGCTCATGAAGTTTGTCTCTTTTAATATCAATGGACTGCGTGCGCGTCCGCACCAGCTGGCCGCCATCATTGAACAGCATCAGCCCGACGTCATCGGCCTGCAGGAAACGAAAGTTCACGATGACATGTTCCCGCTGGAAGAAGTCAGTCAGCACGGTTATCACGTGTTCTACCATGGCCAAAAAGGCCACTATGGCGTGGCACTGCTAACCAAAGAAAAACCGCTTGCCGTACGCCGTGGTTTCCCGACCGATGATGAAGACGCACAGCGCCGCATCATCATGGCCGATCTGGCGACCCCCCAAGGGACACTGACGGTAATCAACGGCTATTTCCCACAGGGTGAAAGCCGTGACCATCCGATCAAATTCCCAGCCAAGACGCGCTTCTACCAGGATTTGCAAAACTACCTGGAGCAGCAAATGTCGGTGGACTCACCGGTACTGGTGATGGGTGACGTAAATATCAGCCCAAGCGATTACGACATCGGTATCGGTGAAGAAAGCCGCAAGCGCTGGCTGCGTACCGGTAAGTGCTCCTTCCTGCCGGAAGAGCGCGAATGGATGGACCGCCTGATGAACTGGGGCCTGGTAGATACCTATCGCCATGCGAACCCGGAACGTAACGATGAATTCTCGTGGTTCGACTACCGTTCACGTGGGTTCGATGAAAACCGGGGCCTGCGTATCGACCTGCTGTTAGCCAGCACGCCATTGGCCGCACGCTGCACCGCGACTGGCATCGATTATCAGATCCGCGGGATGGAAAAACCTTCGGATCACGCCCCGGTCTGGGCAGAGTTCTCACTATAATTTATCCAACCCCGGCCACCGCCGGGGTTTTGCTATGTGGTACGCATGAAAATTATCGATGTCGTCGCCGCCATCATTGAAAAAAATGGCAAAATTCTTCTGGCACAACGTGATGCCGGCAGCGATCAGGCTGGGCTGTGGGAGTTTCCCGGCGGTAAGGTCGAGGCAGGCGAGAGCCAACCTCAGGCGCTGGCGCGTGAACTGGACGAAGAGTTAGGAATTGTCGCCAGTGTGGGGAGTTATGTCGCCAGCAATCAGTGGCAGCAAAGCGAACGCATTATTCGCTTGCATGCCTGGCGGGTGACAACCTTCAGCGGTGAATTACAAAACCGCTGCCATTCGGACTTTGTTTGGTTAGCGCCGGAGCAGGCGTTTGACTATCCCCTGGCCCCGGCGGACGTACCGCTATTAACTGCCTATATCGCCACACAGCGGGCGAAGGTCTGAGTTACAGCGTCACTTCTTCAGACGCATCCAGATCAACGGGTTAGTCCCCACCACGTTGGGGTCGCGTACGCACTGCAACGCTTCCCCTTCCACCTTGAGCACCGCCCCTTCAGAATAGTTTTGATCCTGATAGATACAGCAGCGAACGCAAGGTTGTGCCGTTGGCTGAGTGGCAGCATTTTTTGCCGTACCCCAGATTTCCGGCGACACTGGCACCACCACATCCACGTCACCACGATTGGCCATCGCCGTGGAACAAAACAGCAATGCGCCGCTGGCCAGCATCAGTAAGCCATAATTCATTCGCTCTTCTCCCGCGCCTTACCGGCGCTTTTCTTGCGTTTTTTCGCCCCGGTAGAAGGTGACGGCGGCAACCCGCGAAACGCCATACTCGCCCGGCTCTGCTTGGCCTGATAAATCAGCTCCTGCAAAGTGCCTACCAGAGGTTGCATAAAGTCCTGATAGCGACAGGATTTTTCACTGATTTGCGTCAACGTGGCTTCCCAGTTGGCGGTCATATCAGGACGGGCGGCAATATCCGGCAGCGAATGGATCAACGCCCGACCGGTTTCACTGGAGTGAATGTAACGCCCTTTTTTATACAAAAACGCCCGCTTGAACAGCAATTCTATGATCCCTGCGCGCGTAGCCTCGGTCCCTAAACCATCGGTCGCTCGCAGGATTTTCTTTAGCGCTTTATCCTGAACAAAACGCGCAATCCCGGTCATGGCGGAAAGCAGGCTGGCATCGGTGAACGGCCGCGGCGGTTGTGTCTGACGCTCAACCACCTCTCCGCGCTCACACAATAGCTCGTCATCTTTCGCCACCACCGGCAACGGAGAACCTTCGTTTTCCTCATCGCGCTCTTTACTGCCCAACAGCGTTCGCCACCCGGCTTCCGCCAGAAAACGCGCCTTGGCGATAAACTTGCCCCCGGCGATATCCAGCTCAATCACGCACTTGCGGAACATGGCATCCGGGCAGAATTGCATCAGGTATTGTCGCGCAACCAAACCGTAAACGTTCAGTTCGTCCTGGCTGAGACTGACCTTACTAGCGCGGGCGGTCGGGATAATGGCGTGGTGGGCATCGACCTTTTTGTCGTCCCAGCAGCGGTTACGACGATCGCTGTCGATCACCGGCTGCGGATAAAGATCCGGCTGATGAACACTGATGGCGTTCAACACCGAATGACGCCCGGCAAAGTGCTCTTCCGGCAGGTAACGACAGTCAGAACGCGGATAGGTAATCAATTTATGGGTTTCATACAGCCGCTGGCAGACGTCCAGTACCTGCTGCGCGCTCAGGTTGAAGCGTTTGGAAGCCTCAATCTGCAAAGTCGACAGTGAAAACGGCAAGGGGGCGGTATCTGATTCCCGTTTATCATTATAAGACGTGACCAGCGCCGGCTGGCCCTCGATACGTTTGAGCACGTGTTCTGCCAACGACCGGTGCAGCAGGCGCCCTTCTTCATCCTGATAAGGCTCACAGGAGTCACTGGGTTGCCACAGAGCGACAAAGCGTTCGTCTTTGGGCGTCACGATGTGTGCTTTAACTTCGAAGAAGTCCTTCGAAACGAAGTTTTCAATATCCTCGTCACGCCGTACCACCAACCCCAGCACCGGCGTCTGTACCCGCCCCACCGACAACACACCGTCATACCCGGCATTGCGTCCCAAAATGGTGTAAGCGCGGGTCATGTTGATGCCATACAACCAGTCTGCGCGGGAGCGCGCCAGAGCAGAGACACACAAGGGGATAAAGTCGCGATTATCACGCAGCCGTTCAATGGCGCGTTCTACCGCCTGCGGGTTGAGATCGTTGATCAGACAACGGCGGACGCTGTGGCGTTTTTCCGGCGACAACGCCAGGTAATCCAACACCTCGTCCACCAGCAATTGGCCTTCGCGATCCGGGTCACCGGCATGCACCACTTCATCGGCCTCGTGCAGCAGCTTTTTGATGGCATTAAGCTGCTTGCTGACCGACGGACGCGGCTGCAACTGCCACTTTTCAGGGATGATCGGCAGATCCGCCAGCGACCAGCGCGCATAACGGCTGTCGTAGGCATCCGGCTGCGCCTGTTCTAATAAGTGGCCCACACACCAGGTCACCACATCATTGTTACCGCAGGCGATAAATCCGTCGCCGCGACGATGCGGCTTGGGAAGGACGTCGGCAATGGCGCGCGCCAAACTCGGTTTTTCGGCAATAAACAGTCGCATTATTCACCGTTATTCTGGCTGTACGTCATCAGGAATTCTCTTACTTCAGCATAATTCCCGCGGAACACAATCCGCTGGGATTTTTTTTCCAATTGGTAGTGATACATCGGATCGTAGTAGTGCTGCAACAACGGCACCAGCCACGCCTGATGCTCGTCACTATTTCCACTGGCCTGCTGGCACTGCAGTGCCCATTCCAGGCGTTGCGTCAGCTGTTGGAAACGTTCAAGCCCCAGGCGGCGGCGAATGGCAAACAGGCCGTGATGCAGATACTCATCGTACTTCTGCCAACCAAGCTGCACGCCATAAGCCTGTTCAAACTCAATACGCATCCGATCGATATATTCTTGCTGTAGCCGGGCCAGACGCACCTCAAAGGGATCGTCTATCACCGCTACCGGTGCCAGTTGCATGCGGTTGAAGATCGCTAACGGCAGGTTGTTGCTGCCGATAATGCGCCCTTCGTCTTCCAGCACCCAACGGCGGCAGCCACCATGCTGTTTTTTCAGCAATAACACAGCCAGACGATTCTCAAAATCTATCTGAGCGCTTTGATCCACCAGCGTTCGGCCAAAAGATGAACCGCGGTGGTGTGCAGCACCTTCCAGATCGATGCCATCGGCCAGTTCATTGACCAGCAGAGTTTTACCACTGCCAGTATTGCCGCCGATCAACACCATCGGCAGTTCGGCGCTCTGCTCCAGCGTGGTGAGCAGGAAATTACGCAGTGCCTTGTAGCCGCCGGTGATGCGCGGGTAGGTCACGCCAGCCTCACGCAGCCACTGCTGCACCAGCTGTGAACGCAAACCGCCGCGGAAACAATAAATATAGCCTTGCGGCCATTGGGCACATTGCGCCAGCCAGGCCGCCGTGCGTTGCTCGCGCAGCCTGCCATTAACCAGGCTATGACCCAGCGCAATCGCCGCCTGCTGCCCCTGCTGTTTGTAACAGGTGCCGACGGCCTGCCGTTCATCGTCATTCATTAGCGGCAGATTCAGCGCATTGGCGAACGCACCCTGCTGAAACTCAACCGGTGCGCGCACGTCAATCAGCGGGATATCCTGCAAAAAAATACGGCGGTAGTCCTGGGTGTCTTCCCGTTCCCTCGAGGCTGACACTAGACAACCTCGATCAGGGGTTTGGACGGCACGGCCGCATGCAGTTCACCGATAGCCTGGAGTTGAATGCCGTGGCGCTCGGCAATCGCCTGCACCTGCTGCTCCGCTTCAGGCAGCACTGCCAGCAGCAAGCCGCCGGAGGTCTGCGGATCGCACAGCAATTGGCGCTGCAGGTCGGTCATTTCACCAACCAGATGGCCGTAACTTTCAAAGTTGCGCCCGGTACCGCCGGGTACGCAGCCTTCGGCAATATAACGCTCGATGTCAGGCAGTTTAGGGACCTGATCAAACCATACCGTCGCCTGTAGCCCTGAGCCCTGGCAAACCTCGCTCAGGTGGCCCAGCAGGCCGAAGCCGGTGACATCGGTCATCGCCGTCACGCCTTCGACTTCGGCAAAATCCGTGCCCGGTTTATTCAGTTGGCACATCACTTCGGTCGCCAGGCCTTCATGCTCTGGCAACAGTTTGCTTTTCTTTTCGGCGGTGGTTAATACGCCAATGCCCAACGGCTTGGTCAGGTACAATTTGGATCCGGCCTGCGCCGCGCTGTTTTTCTTCACCCGCTCGGTATTGACGATGCCAGTCACCGCCAGGCCAAAAATAGGCTCTGGCGCATCGATAGAATGGCCTCCCGCCAGGGCGATACCTGCCTGCTGGCAGGCATAGCGCCCGCCGTCGATCACCTGTTGCGCCACTTCCGGTGCCAGCTTGGCAATTGGCCAGCCGAGGATCGCAATCGCCATGATCGGTTTACCGCCCATGGCATAGACGTCGCTGATGGCGTTGGTGGCGGCGATGCGGCCGAAATCGAATGGGTTATCAACAATCGGCATAAAGAAGTCGGTGGTGCTGATGATGCCAACGCCGTTGCCGATGTCATACACCGCCGCATCGTCACGGGTTTCATTGCCCACCAGCAAGCGGGGATCGACAAACTTCTCCCGCTCGCTGTGCAGAATAGTTTCGAGAACTTTCGGTGAGATTTTACAACCGCAGCCGGCGCCATGGCTGTACTGGGTTAAACGGATCGCTGGCGATGTCATATACCACTCCCTTCGGTTAACGGCATTCAAGATAGCATAGGGTAGCGCTTGCCGAGGGGAATGGTAAGAGCGGGCTGTCGATAACCGAACAGCCTGCTCAGAAACAACACAGAATGGCGGGATTTAGCGCATTTTTCCGTCGCCGCGACAGGGATCAGAAATAGCTGACGAAAGGCGTGCTGTCTGGGGCAATCACTTTAGTAGACGCTTTTAGCTGCGGGGTGCCCAAATACAGGAAGCCGACAATTTCGTCCTGCTCGCGGCAACCAAAGGCTTCACGAACCAGAGGATGCTCGGTCCAGGCACCGGTGCGCCAGATGCCATTGAAGCCCTGCGCCAGTGCGGCCATCTGCATCGCCTGTACCGCACAGCCGGCAGAAACCACCTGCTCCCAGCGAGGGACCTTGGTTTCTTCGGTGCAGTGCGCCACTACGGTGATGATCAACGGGGCACGGAATGGCGCTTTTGTCGCCTTTTCTATCGCGGCTTCGTCCATCTCGTCCTGCTTCGCAGCAGCTTGTAACAATTGGCTAAAACGCTCCAGACCCTGGTTTTCAATCATCACAAAACGCCATGGCTGCAACGCGCCATGATCGGGCGCCCGCAGGCCCGCATTGATGATATTCTGACGCGCCTCATCCGTAGGCGCAGGAGCCGCAAGGCGTGACGCAGAGCGGCGATTCAGTAAAAGATCCAGTGCATCCATCATAAACTCCTGATAACAATTTTCATTACGATCACGTTAACATAGCTAAACGGTGAGTGACAGCCTCGGCATTAGCCTCTGTGACCCGCGATTTAAAGCTGACATTTCCTCGGCCGCTCATTAGGATAGCGGAACATTCTCGACTCTTGCTGGAGAGCACATGCGCACATTGTGGCAAATCATTGCCGGCGTTTTCAGGTGGACATGGCGTCTGCTGAACTTTATCAGGGAACTGATCCTTAATTTGTTCCTGGTGTTGCTGATCCTGGTTGGGGTCGGTATTTATCTTTCATTCCAGAGTGCCACCACCCCTGCCGTCCCTACCCGCGGCGCGTTGCTGGTGGATCTGAGCGGCGTGGTAGTTGACCAGCCGTCGATGAACAACAAGGTACGCCAATGGGGCCGTGAACTGCTGGGCGCTTCCAGCAATCGCCTGCAGGAAAACTCCCTGTTTGACGTGGTTGACAGCATCCGCAAGGCCAAAGACGACAAAAACATTACCGGCATGGTATTGCAGTTAAATGACTTCGCCGGTGCCGACCAGCCTTCACTGCAATACATCGGTAAAGCGCTGCGTGAATTCCGTGACAGCGGCAAGCCGATCTTTGCCATCGGCGACAGCTATAACCAGACGCAATATTATCTGGCCAGCTACGCCAACAAGGTTTACCTGTCACCGCAGGGCGCGGTCGATCTGCACGGTTTTGCCACCAACAACCTTTACTACAAGTCGCTGTTGGAAAAACTCAAGGTCACCACCAACATCTTCCGCGTCGGGACGTATAAATCCGCAGTGGAACCTTTGATCCGTGACGATATGTCACCGGCCGCCCGTGAAGCCGACAGCCGCTGGATTGGCGGGTTGTGGCAGAACTATCTGGATACCGTGGCGGCCAACCGTCAGATCACCGCACAGCAACTGTTCCCGGGTGCTGCAGGGGTGCTTAGCGGTATGCAGGCAGCCGGTGGTGATACCGCGAAGTATGCGCTGGATAACAAACTGGTCGATGAACTGGCGTCGCGCACCGTGATCGAGAACCAACTGATCAAGACTTTCGGTTGGGACAAGCAGGCGAATGATTTCAACGCGACCAGCATCTACGACTACCAGCCGAAACCGACGCCGGATCAGGGCGGCAAAATCGCCGTGATCTTCGCTAACGGCGCGATCATGGACGGTCCGCAAACGCCAGGCACCGTGGGTGGCGATACCACCGCGGCAGAACTGCGTCAGGCGCGACTGGATCCGGCCATCAAGGCGGTGATTTTCCGGGTCAACAGCCCAGGGGGCAGCGTCAGTGCCTCTGAAGTGATCCGCTCCGAGTTGGCTGCGGTACGTGCCGCCGGCAAACCTGTGGTGGTATCCATGGGCGGCATGGCTGCCTCGGGGGGCTATTGGGTCTCTACGCCAGCGGACTACATCATCGCCAGCCCGAGCACCCTCACCGGCTCCATCGGCATCTTCGGGGTGATCAATACCTACGAGCAGACGCTGGACAGCATTGGCGTGCATACCGACGGTGTGGCAACCTCACCGCTGGCAGATCTGGCCGTCACCAAGGCGCTGCCGCCAGAGTTCTCGCAGATGATGCAGTTGAACATCGAAAAAGGTTACCAGAACTTTATCGACCTGGTCGCCAAGTCGCGCAAAATGACACCGCAGCAGGTTGATCAGATTGCTCAGGGCCACGTGTGGTTGGGCAGCGATGCCAAGACCAATGGGTTGGTCGATCAGTTGGGTGACTTCGACGACGCGGTGAAGAAAGCCGCCGAGCTGGCGCAGTTGAAACAGTGGCAGCTTAACTGGTTTGTTGATACCCCAAGCCTGACCGACATGGTGCTCAGCCAGTTTGGTGTGTCAATTCACGCCATGCTACCTGCAGCCATCCAGTCCATGCTGCCTGCGCCGCTGGCGTCGGTGGCCATGGCGGTCAAAGAGCAGCCGGGTTTGTTCAATAACCTGAACGATCCGCAAAACCGCTACGCCATTTGTTTGACCTGCGGAGAAGTCCGCTAACAAATTAATCCTCAGCCCGGCACCCGCCGGGCTTTTTTTCTGCGCTTATCCCCCTATAATTCAGCCCATCTTATTTCTGTTAAAACAATCACTATGCAAAAGAAATCGATTTACGTCGCCTACACCGGCGGGACCATCGGCATGCAGCGCTCTGAGCACGGCTACATTCCGGTCTCCGGTCACCTGCAGCGTCAACTGGCCTTGATGCCTGAATTCCACCGGCCGGAAATGCCGGACTTCACCATTCATGAATATGCGCCGTTGATCGACTCCTCCGACATGACGCCGGAAGACTGGCAGCATATCGCCGACGATATCAAACTGAATTACGACCGCTATGACGGCTTTGTGATCCTGCACGGTACCGACACCATGGCGTTCACCGCCTCGGCGCTGTCATTCATGCTGGAAAACCTGGCCAAACCGGTGATTGTCACCGGTTCGCAAATTCCGCTGGCGGAACTGCGCTCCGATGGCCAGACCAACCTGCTGAACGCGCTTTATCTGGCGGCCAACCATCCAGTAAATGAGGTCAGCCTGTTCTTCAACAACAAGCTGTTCCGTGGCAACCGCACCACCAAGGCGCATGCTGACGGTTTTGACGCCTTTGCTTCCCCTAATCTGCCGCCGTTGCTGGAAGCCGGGATTCATATTCGCCGCCAGAACGGTATCGACAGCCCGGCCTGCAACGGCGAACTCAAAGTGCATGACATTACGCCACAACCGATCGGTGTAGTGACGATTTATCCAGGGATTTCTGGCGCGGTCGTGCGCAACTTCCTGCTGCAGCCGGTGAAAGCCTTGATCCTGCGCTCTTACGGTGTGGGCAACGCGCCACAAAAAGCGGAGCTGGTGGATGAATTGCGTGATGCCTCTGAACGCGGCATTGTGGTGGTCAACCTGACGCAGTGCATCTCCGGGCGGGTCAATATGGAAGGTTATGCCACCGGGAATGCGCTGGCCCATGCCGGCGTCATCAGCGGGTTTGATATGACGGTCGAAGCCGCATTGACCAAGCTGCATTACCTGCTGAGCCAACCGCTGACGCCGGAACAAATCCGTAGCCAGATGCAGCAAGATCTGCGCGGTGAGCTGAGTATCAGCGGTTAACCTTCCACACCACGGAGTGACGATGAAAACTGCCCTGTTGCTTATCGATTTGCAAAACGACTTTTGCCCCGGCGGCGCACTGGCGGTAACCGGCGGTGATGCCGTGATTACCGCAGCCAATCAGGCGATAGCGGCCTGCACCGCGCGCGGTGAGCCGGTGGTCGCTTGCCAGGATTGGCACCCCGCCAATCACCGTAGCTTTGCGGTAAACGCCAACGCGCAGGTCGGTACCCTGGGTGAACTCGAAGGCTTACCTCAGGTGTGGTGGCCGGTGCACTGCGTACAGGAAAGCCAGGGCGCTGAGTTTCATCCACAATTGCACCAGCGGGACATTATCGCGGTGTTCCGTAAAGGGCAAAATACGGATATCGACAGCTACAGCGCCTTCTTCGACAACGGTCACCGCTCACAAACCGAATTGGACACCTGGCTGAAAGCGCAGCAGGTTAGCCATCTGGCGATTATGGGGTTGGCAACCGACTACTGCGTAAAGTTCAGCGTGCTGGATGCGCTGGCGCTGGGGTATCAGACCACTGTGATCACCGATGGCTGTCGCGGCGTTGATTTACAGCCCGGCGACAGCCAGCAAGCTTTCCAGGCGATGCAGCAGGCCGGTGCACACCTCGTTACCCTGTCACAATTTATCGCTCGCTGATATCCCTGGGCGCGGGTTGCGCCCATTACCCTTCCCTCGGTCCAAACCTCGACATCGCTCACATTCCAACCATTCTCCTGTGATTACATCTTGTTCGTCTGCGTCGCTTTTGCTGTTATGACCGCTGATGCATTGGCATCAGTAAGTTATACGCATCCGGGGCCCATTGAGCCCGGCTTTAGATTACCGCCTCAGGCGGTTTCGGTCGGCCTTGTCGACCAAAGGAGATTACATGGTATTAACCCGTAAACTGCTGCCTTTACTGGTAGCGGTGCAGCTTGGTATGGCCGGTGCCGGCATGGCCCACGCCGCTTCTTACCTGTCCGTCGGTTATTTCAACGGCGGCGGTGACGTTACCGCCGGCCCTGGCGGCGATATCAACAAGCTGGACGTCACTCAGATTACCCATCTCAATTACTCTTTCGGCCTGATTTACAACGACGAGAAACAGGAAACCAACCCGGCGCTAAAAGATCCGGCTCGCCTGCACCAAATCTATCTGTCGCCCAAGGTCATGGCTGACCTGCAATTGCTGCCGGTATTGCGTAAACAGAACCCGGAACTGAAAGTGCTGCTGTCCGTCGGCGGCTGGGGTGCACGTGGGTTCTCCGGTGCGGCCGCCACACCGGAAAGCCGGGCGGTGTTTATCCGTTCGGTGCAGCAGGTAATTAAGCAATATCATCTGGACGGCATCGATCTCGACTGGGAATACCCGGTTAACGGCGCCTGGGGACTGGTCGAAAGCCAACCGGCGGATCGCGCCAACTTCACGCTGTTGCTGGCAGAGCTGCATAAAGCCCTGGATAAAGGCAAGTTGCTGACTATCGCCGTCGGCGCCAATGTGAAAAGCCCGCAGGAATGGGTCGATGTTAAAGGCATTGCGCCCTACCTCGATTACATCAACCTGATGACCTACGACATGGCGTACGGCACCCAATACTTCAACTCCAACCTGTATGACTCCAAACAGTGGCCGACCGTCGCCGCCGCCGATCGTTACAGCGCCAATTTTGTGGTGGAAAACTATCTGGCGGCCGGGTTGAAGCCGGCCCAGTTGAATCTGGGCATTGGTTTCTATGGCCGGGTGCCAAAACGGGCAACCGAAGCGGGCGTTGACTGGGATAAACCGGACGCGGCCAAAAACCCGGTCACCCAGCCCTACTTCACCGCACGCGAAACCGCCGTGTTCAAGGAGATGGGGCTGGATCTGACCAAGGACAGCTACTTCAAATACAACGATATCGTCAGCAAACTGCTGAACGATCCGCAACGGCGCTTCACCGCCCATTGGGACAGTGATGCACAGGTCCCCTACCTGACGATGAAATCCGCTGAGGGCAAGCCGCTGTTTGCCATTTCATATGAGAACCCGCGTTCGGTGGAACTCAAGGCTGACTACATCAAAAGCAAAGGGTTGGGCGGTGCGATGTTCTGGGAATATGGCGCAGACGACAATAACCGCTTGGCACATCAACTGGCGGAGTCACTGGGAATTAACGGCGGGAAACGATAAATCAGCGGGCGATGCGAGCATCGCCCTGCTGTCAGATTTACTGCGGCTTTAACTTGACCAGCGGTTCAGCAATGAACTGCTGTTTCAGTTCCTGCTTGCTCTTCATCACAATCTGGCCGTCGGTGCCGATACTCATATGCTGCGGGTCAGCATTGTGCAATGACTGCCACAACATCACTGCCTGCAGGCTATTTTCTTTCTGTTCCGGCGTTAGCACTACACCGTCCGGCCACTTGCCCAACTCAACGGCCAGCACCAGTCGCTGATAGATTTCCGGCGTCATGGCGGCAATCAGATCTTTTACGTCCATCAGAGCATGTCCTCACTCGTGGAAGAATAATTAGCTGAATCGATTTTTCTCACTGAATAATCCGTCAGCCGGCCGTTTTGTCGCCGTTCTCACCGTCGGTAAAGCTCAGCGACGCCGAGTTAACGCAAAAACGCTCGCCGGTTGGCTGCGGGCCATCGGGGAAAACATGCCCCAGGTGTGCGTCACAATGGCCACAGCGGATCTCAACGCGATGCATATTATGCGTATTATCATCAAGATAACGAATAGCATCGTCGGAGACCGGCTGATAGAAGCTCGGCCAGCCGCAGCCGGAGTCATACTTGCTGTCGGAGTAGAACAGCGGATGGTTGCAGCACAGGCAATGGTACACGCCCTCGCGTTTGTTGTGCAGCAGTTTGCCGGAATACGGCGCCTCGGTACCACGTTCCTGAGTGACATAACGTTGGATTTCATTCAGTTCCGTGGCCGGATGGTCAGGGGTTGTCTCTTTAGCCATTTGTGCGTTTCTCTGAATGTGGATAATGTCAACGAAAACAATGAGTAATAATAACAAAAAATTAACAACACTGCAGCGCTTTTTGGCCTAAACTGTAGCCCATAAAGGTCACGCCATGACAATATGTGACACCGATCACATATCTTAAACAGGCTGACTTTATACTTAGCGGTTTGACCCCATATAACGGATGAGGCCGAACGCAAACGGAATGTGCAATAAGCACTCAAACCCGGCTTCCAGGTTTGATTTGCAGCAAGAATTGACACGATTCCGCTTGACGCTTGGTAAGGTTTTTGTAATTTTACAGGCAACCTTTTATTCACTAACAAATAGCTGGTGGAATATATGACTATCAAAGTAGGTATCAACGGTTTTGGCCGTATCGGTCGCATTGTTTTTCGTGCTGCTCAAGAACGTTCTGACATCGAGATCGTTGCAATCAACGACCTGTTAGACGCAGAGTACATGGCTTACATGCTGAAATATGACTCTACTCACGGCCGCTTCAACGGCACAGTAGAAGTTAAAGACGGCCACCTGGTTGTTAACGGCAAAACCATCCGTTGTACCTCAGAAAGAGATCCGGCTAACCTGAAGTGGAACGAAGTCAACGTTGACGTCGTTGCTGAAGCAACTGGCCTGTTCCTGACTGACGAAACTGCACGTAAACACATCGCTGCAGGCGCTAAGAAAGTTGTTCTGACTGGCCCATCCAAAGATGACACCCCTATGTTCGTTATGGGCGTGAACCACAAATCTTACGCTGGTCAGGAAATCGTTTCTAACGCTTCTTGTACCACCAACTGCCTGGCACCACTGGCTAAAGTTATCAACGACAACTTCGGTATCGTTGAAGCGCTGATGACCACTGTGCATGCAACTACCGCTACTCAGAAAACTGTTGATGGCCCGTCTCACAAAGACTGGCGCGGCGGCCGCGGCGCATCCCAGAACATCATCCCTTCTTCTACCGGCGCTGCTAAAGCAGTAGGTAAAGTTATCCCAGAACTGAACGGCAAACTGACCGGTATGGCGTTCCGCGTTCCAACTCCGAACGTGTCTGTGGTTGACCTGACTGCTCGTCTGGCAAAACCAGCTTCTTACAAAGAAATCTGTGCTGCTATCAAAGCCGCTTCTGAAGGCGAGCTGAAAGGCGTGCTGGGCTACACCGAAGACGAAGTGGTTTCTACCGATTTCAACGGCGAAACTCTGACTTCCGTATTCGATGCCAAAGCCGGTATCGCACTGAGCGACAGCTTCGTGAAACTGGTTGCCTGGTACGACAACGAAACTGGTTATTCCAACAAGGTTCTGGATCTGATCGCTCACATCTCCAAATAATGGATTGATGTTAAGCTGATGATGAGGGCGACATTTTTGTCGCCCTTTTTTTGTTTTTACGGCGAACAAAAGGCAACCCGATGAACGAAAAAATTTTCACCCTACCCGTTACCGAACAAATTACACCTTATATCAGTCAACGCCAGCTTGATGAGCTGCCGGTGGTGGTGGTTTCCCATCCTAAAGTACGCGCAGCCATCTCGCTGCAAGGCGCACACCTGTTGGCCTGGCAACCTGCCGGTGAAAAACCGGTTATTTGGCTGAGCAACAACACCCCATTTAAAACAGGCAATGCCATCCGTGGTGGCGTGCCGATTTGCTGGCCCTGGTTTGGCCCAGTGGCAAAACCTTCGCACGGTTTTGCCCGCAACCAAGCCTGGAGCCTGACGGCGCACGATGAAGACGATAACGGCGTTATTCTGACCTTTACGCTGAAAGACAATGAGCAAACCCGCAGCCTGTGGCCACATGCCTTTACGCTGATTGCCCGTTTCAAACTGGGTGAGGAATGTGAAATAGAGCTGGAATCTCACGGCGACTACCAGGCGACCGCCGCCCTGCACACCTACTTCCAGATTGGTGATATTGCCCAGGTCAAAGTGGCCGGCCTCGGCGAGCCTTACATTGATAAAGTGGCCGCTGGCGCACAAGCCAGCCAGGTGGGTGACGTGACCTTCGTCGGCCAGACTGACCGGGTTTATACCCAGCCGGACGCATTCAGCCTGATCAAGGATGCGTCGCTACAACGCACCATTGAGGTTCATCACCATCACATGAGTGATGTGATTGCCTGGAACCCGGGCGTAGAGCTGTCTTGCAGCATGGCAGATATGCCCAACGACGGTTATAAAACCATGGTTTGTGTAGAAACCGGTCGCATCAGTAAACCGCTGGTTGCTGCAGGTGAACAACCGGCTCGGTTGGCCGTGACCTTCCGGGTCCGTAACAACGCCTGAGCCCGTTATGGGAGGTGAAGCCTGCCACCCAACCACTGCACTACAGATGTGCAAAAGGGGCGCTAACGCCCCTTTATGATGCATTCATCGCACTATAATTGTGCGAGCCTCGATTAGAAGCTGTATTTCACACCCGTCATCAACAGCCCGGTGTAAGATTTATCCACCATAGGACTGTCTTTCACTTCGCTGGACAAACTGATGTAGCGCCCAACAAAGAAGGCATCCCAGTCCTTGTTGATCTTATAGTTGGCACTCAGCTCAGCGTACGGCGCCCAGCTATCACCTGGCGTGTAGCTGTCCAGGCCGCTGCGGCGAGATTCATTTTCACTCACGCCAAAGTAGTATTTGTTCTGGTTTTTGCTGCTCCACGAGACGCCTGCCCCCGGAACCAGTGTGAAATCGCCCAGCTCAAATTTATACAGGTAGGCAAAGTCCGCCACCATACCGTTACTGTAGTTCAGCGTATCGCCGGTAAAGGTGGTGCGCAGAATGCCCCACTCGGCAAAATGCGAATAGGCCAGACCGGCCATCAGGGTGCCACGACGCTTGTCCAACTGCTTCATGCGGTCGTCGTCACTGTCACCTGGGCGATAGCCCAACGGGGAGAAGTAGCCCATCAGGCTCAATTGATTTTGCTGATCTTTCCACAGGTAATAACCGGCGGTCAGCGTACGGAAGTAGAAGTCGTCACCTTCATAGTTAATGACGGGTACCGGATATACGCGGTCTTGATAGCCACGATACGGATCCGGGCTAACCAGCGCTGAAGCACCGAGTGACCAAGTTCCTGCCTGAGCACTTTGCGCACAAACCATTGCGGAAGCGATAATTGCTAGCGTTTTAAGTTTAAAAATCTTCACTGGTTCTTTTTCCATAAATAACAGAGTTAATAGCGTGCTTAGTTTATGTGAGAATTCCGTTGCGCGCTGAATCTTTACAATAGAAAACGACCAAGATCGAATAACTTAGATCGGAAATATGAATTAATCATGGCAGAACCATGACGTTTTTTGCCGCAAGCCGCGCCAGACAAGGCATTTGGCTATCCCTGTAATAACTGAGTCATTGATATGACTTAAAAAAAGCCTTTTACCAAGCAGGAAATTTTCTGGTATGCAAACTAAGCTTAAATCAGAAGGTGAATAAATCCTGAGCCAGTGGCAATACAGCGCAACTCGCGATAATAAGCGCACCAAGTTGGCATACGGGTTGCTGTACTCAGGGATAACTTCTTCTTTCGGGAGCCAAAAGACCAGCACCAGCTCCCTTTACCTGTGCTAATAACGAAAGGACGGGCATCGCCATGAACATATTTGACCACTATCGCCAGCGCTACGAAGCTGCCAAGGACGAAGAGTTCACACTGCAGGACTTTCTTACCATTTGCCGGCAAGATCGCAGTGCTTATGCCAATGCGGCCGAACGTCTGCTGATGGCTATCGGTGAACCAGTAATGGTCGACACTGCGCTCGAATCGCGCATGTCTCGCCTGTTCTCCAACCGCGTGATCGCACGCTATCCGGCATTCGAAGAGTTCTACGGCATGGAGGAAGCTATCGAGCAGATAGTCTCTTACCTGAAACACGCCGCTCAGGGGCTCGAAGAGAAAAAACAAATCCTTTATCTGTTGGGCCCGGTGGGCGGCGGTAAATCATCGCTGGCGGAACGCCTGAAAGCGCTGATGCAACTGGTGCCGATTTACACCCTGAGCGCCAACGGTGAACGCAGCCCGGTTAATGACCACCCGCTGTGCCTGTTCAACCCGCAGGAGGATGCCAATATTCTGGAGAAAGAATATAACATCCCGAATCGCTACCTCGGCACCATCATGTCGCCGTGGGCAGCCAAACGCCTGCATGAGTTTGGCGGCGACATCACCAAATTCAAAGTGGTAAAAGTGCGCCCTTCCATTCTGGAACAGATTGCCATCGCCAAAACCGAACCGGGCGATGAGAACAATCAGGATATCTCGGCGCTGGTCGGTAAGGTCGATATCCGTAAGCTGGAGAATCACGCGCAGAACGATCCGGATGCCTACGGCTATTCTGGTGCCCTGTGCCGCGCCAACCAGGGGATCATGGAGTTCGTGGAGATGTTCAAAGCGCCGATCAAGGTGCTGCATCCTCTGCTGACCGCCACCCAGGAAGGTAACTACAACGGGACCGAAGGGATCTCCGCCCTGCCGTTCAGCGGTATTATTCTGGCTCACTCCAACGAATCCGAATGGGTGACCTTCCGTAACAACAAAAACAACGAGGCTTTCCTCGACCGTGTTTACATCGTCAAGGTGCCTTACTGCCTGCGGGTGTCGGAAGAGATCAAAATCTACGACAAACTGCTCGATCACAGTGAACTGACCCATGCGCCATGTGCCCCGGGTACGCTGGAAACGCTGGCACGCTTTACCGTGCTCTCTCGCATGAAAGAACCGGAAAACTCGAGCATTTACTCGAAAATGCGCGTCTATGACGGTGAAAGCCTGAAGGACACCGATCCTAAAGCCAAGTCGTATCAGGAATATCGCGACTATGCCGGGGTCGATGAAGGCATGAACGGCCTGTCCACCCGTTTTGCGTTTAAAATTCTGTCACGGGTGTTTAACTTCGATCACGCAGAGGTCGCCGCTAACCCGGTCCACCTGTTCTACGTGCTGGAACAGCAGATCGAACGCGAGCAATTCCCACAGGATCAGGCAGAGAAATACCTGGAACACCTGAAAGGCTACCTGATCCCGAAATACGCCGAGTTTATTGGCAAAGAGATCCAAACGGCTTACCTGGAGTCTTACTCGGAATACGGTCAGAACATTTTTGACCGCTACGTGACCTATGCAGACTTCTGGATCCAGGATCAAGAGTACCGTGATCCGGATACCGGTCAGCTGTTCGATCGCGAGGCCCTGAACGCCGAACTGGAGAAAATCGAGAAGCCTGCCGGCATCAGCAATCCGAAAGATTTCCGTAACGAAATAGTCAACTTCGTGCTGCGCGCCCGCGCTAATAATAGTGGCCGCAACCCTAACTGGACCAGCTATGAGAAGCTGCGTACCGTGATCGAGAAGAAAATGTTCTCGAACACCGAAGAATTACTGCCGGTGATTTCGTTTAACGCTAAAACCTCAACGGATGAGCAGAAGAAACACGACGACTTCGTCGACCGCATGATGGAGAAAGGCTATACCCGCAAACAGGTTCGCCTGCTGTGTGAATGGTATCTGCGGGTCAGAAAGTCTTCATAACGTCTAATGAGAATTAGCGTCATGGAGATGGCGTAGAAAGTTGGCAACGTCGTTTGGGGGAAGTATGGCGTATTTTATTGACCGACGGCTTAATGGCAAAAACAAGAGCATGGTGAACCGCCAGCGCTTCTTGCGTCGTTACAAGTCGCAAATCAAACAGTCGATTGCCGAAGCCATCAACAAGCGTTCGGTCACCGACGTAGACAGCGGGGAGTCAGTCTCGATCCCCTCTGGCGATATCAACGAACCGATGTTTCATCAGGGTCGCGGTGGCACACGCCACCGCGTTCATCCAGGTAATGACCATTTTGTCCAGAATGACCGCGTCGAACGCCCACAGGGTGGCGGCGGCGGTGGCAGCGGCCAGGGTAACGCCAGTCAGGATGGTGAAGGCGAGGACGAGTTTGTCTTCCAGATCTCCAAGGACGAGTATCTTGACCTATTGTTTGAAGATTTGGCGCTGCCAAACCTGAAAAAGAACCAGTATAAGCAACTCACCGAGTACAAAACCCATAGGGCCGGCTACACCGCCAACGGCGTGCCGGCCAATATCAGCGTGGTACGTTCGTTGCAGAATTCACTGGCGCGACGTACCGCCATGACCGCCGGGAAACGGCGCGCCTTACATGAGTTGGAAGATGAACTCACCCAGATGGAAAACACCGAACCGGTGCAACTGCTGGAAGAGGAGCGGCTGCGTAAGGAAATTGCCGAGTTGCGCAAAAAAATCGAAAGAGTGCCCTTTATCGACACCTTTGATTTACGTTACAAGAACTATGAGCGTCGGCCCGAACCTTCCAGCCAGGCGGTGATGTTCTGCCTGATGGACGTTTCCGGCTCGATGGATCAGGCGACCAAAGACATGGCTAAACGTTTCTATATTCTGCTCTACCTGTTCCTGAGCAGAACCTATAAAAACGTCGATGTGGTGTACATCCGTCACCATACCCAGGCGAAGGAAGTGGATGAACAGGAGTTCTTCTACTCGCAGGAGACTGGCGGCACCATTGTTTCCAGCGCGCTGAAGCTGATGAATGAAGTGGTTGAAGAGCGTTATGACCCGGCACAGTGGAATATCTATGCCGCACAGGCGTCGGATGGCGACAACTGGGCCGATGACTCCCCGCTGTGTCACGAACTGCTGGCGAAGAAGCTGCTGCCGATGGTGCGTTATTACAGCTACATTGAAATTACTCGCCGCGCCCACCAAACGTTGTGGCGTGAGTACGAAGATTTACAGGCAAAATTCGAAAACTTTGCCATGCAGCATATCCGCGAACCGGACGATATCTACCCGGTATTCCGCGAGCTTTTTCATAAGCAAACAGCATAACTCGTACTATTAATCACGGCCGGTTAATCAGATTAATCGGCCGTTTTCTTTTAGAAGAATAATGAAAAACTCCACTGGAGAGATTTACTTCAGGTTTTATATAATCCCCCTCATTACAAACTCAACATCCTCCCCGTTTTACCCCTGAGGTATAAAGCTAAGTTGTTGTTCATTTCATGGTTTTTTCAACCAGTCCGGTGATACCGTCGATAGCTAAGGTAATTCCTAATTACCTATCACGGACCCAATGCCCATTGCGCAAGTTAGGAAAAATCCTATTTAATGGGGGGCCAAATTGCCATCTCAGGTGAGTGCCATGGAATTACTGACCATCGCCATCATCGTCGTTTTGATTGCAGTTGTTGTATTTTCCTTTGTCATGTATTTGCGACAAAGAAGGGGAACTACTTTCAACACCAAGCGGAACCGACGATAGGACGCCTCCCCACAAGGAAGTGGTTCAATAACCTTTATCACATGACCACTTCATCCAGCTGGCTCCAACACCAGCCAGAATTAACCTCTGAGCAAAGACTTCTGATTTTTTATGAGGATATTCTGATACATGCGGCATTATAGATTATCGTCTTGTCGCTGAAATTCAGGTGCGCTACTGTCGTCATATGGATGGCACACAACACCGTAGAATCACAACAGCATCCAGCTTTCGATATCATCCCTTAATCCCGCCGCTGTGCGGGATTTTTTTGGTCTCAACCTTTTCACTGAACAGAATGCTAAATCGCGAACCCTACTGACAGAAACTGGCAGTGGTCGCCGTTAGACTGGGTATTCCTGCGGGAGAAAACCTCCACGCGCCATGACCAAATGCACAGGGAAATACGCGCCAATGACACGAGTTATCACCATTCTTACCGAGAATTTCTCCGACTGGGAAACCGCGCTGATCAACTCCACCTGCCGTGGCTATTATGGCTTCGACACCCGTTTTGCCTCACCCAAGGGGACCCCTGTCATCTCCTCCGGCGGCATGCTGGTGACACCGCAGTTGGCGATCGAGGCCATCCAACTGGATGAAATCGACCTGTTGATCGTTTGTGGCGGCACCGCATGGCAGACAGAACAGGCCCCCAATATCACCGGGCTGGTTGCACAGGCCTATGAGAAGAACATCGTTGTCGCCGGCATTTGCGATGGAACCCGCGTATTGGCGCAAGCGGGTGTGCTGGATAACCTCCGTCATACCTCCAATTCGGCGGAAAACCTGTCGCAACTCAATTATCGTGGGGCTGCGTACTATCAGGATGTGCCTTACGCCGTAGCCGATCGGCGCGTGATCACCGCCCCCGGTAGCGCTCCGGTCAGCTTTATGGCCGAGATTTTAGCAACCTTAGGGGTGAGCGACGAGAATCTCAAAACTTATCTGGCAATGCATGCGGCCGAACATCGCAGGCCGGTTTAACACCATTGCCATTACAATGAGGCGAGCAGCCCGCTGTACAGTACCGGCCCCGTCGGTTGCCCGGTTAGCGAGCCGCCGGCCGGTTCCAGGCTAATGGCGATGGTCATCCCCCTGGACAACTGAACCGGATCCAGTGCGAGTCGCGTCACCCGTTGTGCCGCCACGATGCCCAGCGAAATCGGTTTTTCCCCGGCAGGGATCGCCCACAGTTGCAGGCTGTTAGCTACGGCGATAGGCGGCGCATTGACCGGTGTTAACTGCAGATGTCGTGTCTTTTTATCCAGCCCCACAATCCACTGTCCGCTGCCGGTCTGGCTGCCATTCAGTACCACGGCAGGAATAAACTCCGACGGAGGTTCGATAAAACGTGGTACCAACACCACAGCGGCTAAACCGGCGGCGAGAGCCCAGGCGAGATAATCCCAGCGCCACCGACGTTGGCCCACTACCGGTGGCAGGCTAAGTTGAATTTTCTTCCACACTCGCTCCGGTGGCATTATGGGTACCAACCCATCGTCGAGTGGAGCCAATAATCGCTGCCATTGTGCCACCAGGGCGGCCAGTTCCGGTTCATGACGGATCCGCTGCTCCAGTCTGAATCTCGCCGGGCCACGCAGCGTACCTAGTGCATACTCCGCGGCCAGGGCTGAGTCATACTCCCCCCGGTTTTTCATAATCCCACGCAGTCTTTTAGATGATCGAGTGCTCGGCGGATCCAGCTTTTAACTGTGCCAAGCGGCTGTTGAAGATAGACAGAAACCTCACCGTGCGACATACCCTGATAGTAAGCCAGCACAATGCTTTGCCGTTGATCGATGGGCAAATGTTCTAAACACGCCGTCAGCTTTTGCCCCTCCTGCGAACGCTGCAGCTCCTCGACGGGCTCGGTGAGACTGGCGCCGTCAATATCTTCGAACTCCTCCTCACGTTCTGCCGCCCTGCCACCCGTACCGCGTAACCAGTCGATGGCACGATTGCGCACAATGTGCGTCAGCCAGGTCAGAGGGGAACTGAGCTGCGGGTCATAGCTGGCAGCCCGATTCCACACGCTGATAAAGCTCTCATGCAACACTTCTTCAGCCCAGGATTGTCGTCGTAGTATGCGCAAAGCAACGGCATACAAACGCGGTGACATCTGACGATACAGCTGTTCAAAGGCCTGACGGTCGCCACGGCCTATAGCCTTCATCATCGCCACATCATGTTCCGGTAAAGGTACTATCATGTCCCATCCTGATTCGGGTTGCGGATGACCGTTATTCAGGCCATCCGCACCAAGTATAGCCCTAATTTATTTAGGCATCAGGACGGTATCAATAACATCAATCACCCCATTTTTTTGGAACACATCATAGGTGCTTATATTAGCAATATTGCCCTTTCCATCTTTAAGCTGAATATTGTGTGGCCCGTTGCTCATGATCCACAGAGGTTGTCCGTTCACCGTTTTCAATTCAGCAGCCCCTTTACCCTCGTGGATTTTCTTTTCCAATTGCTTCATATCATATCTGCCCGCCACGACGTGATAAGTCAGCACACTGGTCAACAACGCCTTATTTTCCGGTTTCAATAAATTATCGACGGTGCCCGCGGGCAATTTGGCGAAGGCCGCATTAGTTGGTGCAAAAACGGTAAAGGGTCCCTTGCCTTGTAGGGTATCTACCAACCCTGCAGCCTTGACTGCTGCCACCAGAGTAGAGTGATCTTTGGAGTTAACAGCGTTCTCGACGATATTTTTACTTGGATACATGGCTGCCCCGCCGACCATGACTTGATCAGACATCATGGCAGCGGCTGACGCGCCGCTAAACAGGACCGATGCACATAAAACGCCAGTAATGAGCTTTTTCATGACCAATTCCTCGAAAGTAAGATAGGTGAAGTTTTGCCTCACATTCGGATATACGTACGAGGAGATGCTTTTGGATGCAGCGCAGGAAAAATAATTTTAGCCGCCCATCTCAGGGCATAAAAAAACCCCGCAGTTGCGGGGTCTGAACGATGGGCGTTTACGAAGCGTTAGCCGCATCATCAATAAAAGTGGCTATTTCCTGTGGGTGTGAAGCGAGCGAGGCATGGCTGGCATTCAGAGTGATCACTTTCTTAGCCTTCAATCGCGCCGACATATGCTGTTGATTTTCAGGCGCAATCATCCGGTCATTGCTGGAAATTTGATACCAGGAAGGTTTGTGCTTCCACGCAGGCTCAGTGATTTCATTGCCGAAGGTGCTGGCCAGCGGTGCCTTCTGCGTTACCGCCATCACCAGTGCCGCATCGGCGGGAAGATCCTGACAGAAGCTTTCGTGAAATTTATCGGCTTTAATCCATAAATAGCCATCGCTGTCCGGCGCCAGGTTCGCCGCTGCGATCGGTGGATGTTGCTGAGTGATAGCACCAGGGCTTTCGCCGGCATCCGGCGCAAAGGCGGCGATAAACACCAGCCCGACCACATTGGGTTGATTGCCCATTTCGCTGATCACCGCGCCGCCATAAGAATGGCCGACCAGAAGAACAGGCCCTTCCTGCTGTGCCACCATCTTGCGCGTGCGCTCTGCGTCATCGGCCAACGATGTCAGCGGCATCTCTACGGCATGAATCGAGTGATATCCTTTATGTGACAGTTCGGTAATGACTTTACTCCAGTGCGCTGCACCGCCCCAAAATCCATGGACCAGGACTACAGTAGGTTTTACCTTCATGACAGATTCCCTCTTTTACCACGTGGAGGCGTTACGCCAGACCCGTTCACACAGCACTGCTATCCTTCCAGCGCCATCTGCATCAAGCCCAAAACGCCTTATATGCCCTGTTGTATATAGTTCACATCCGTGGTTTTCAGCAATAGCTACGAATAGTTAACCCGCGGCCACATCCCTTCTGGCGTTCCATTCGGCCCGAGTGATTTCCCAGATCTCCGTCGGCATGTGGCCACGAATCAGCCACGCCATCACATTAAGACTAGGATTTATACCTATTACGATCTAAAATTCCATGAAAAAACAATGAGAAGTCATTCAAACAAAATCAAAAGGGAATTTTACGTGAAGGAAATGATCTCTATTCTTTTTATCGCAGGCCTGTTGGCGATGCTTTTTTCATGGCTGTTTGTCTATGGCCTCAATATTCATTAGGCCCTTCAGAGATTAAAAAACCCCGGCATGTCTCCACGCCAGGGTCGGCAGCATTGAGCTGAGGGAAAACCAGCAAGCTGGTGATATCACCCTATGCGCTACTGTTTGGTCTGGATCCAGAACGCATGGATCAGGCCGGGGAAGTAACCCAGCAAGGTCAGAATAATGTTGAGGATGAACGCGCCGCCAATCCCTTTATCCAGCAGTACACCCAAAGGGGGCAGGATGATGGTAAAAACGATTCTCCAAAAGCTCATAATAACGCCTCATTTTGCTTTATAAGCCTCCAATATATTACATACCCTTAACATTTTCAAATGACGCTCTCATCGAAAATTCTTATAGAACCTTTTAAGCCGGATATATCTACAGATATTGTGGTTTTACAGAGCGAATAAAAGAAAGAATTAATAAGCATTGATTATGTGGAATTGAGCCCTTAAAATTTACAGCTTAAAAATACAACTGGGATTGGTTTCATGTCGTCGCTGTGGGTTGCAACACAATACTTTTATTTAATTGGCCTGTTGGTTTCTATGATTTTTACCTACCTGGTCAGCCGGGATACCATCAAGATTCGTTTTATCAGTGCGTTAACGATTGGTCTGACCTGGCCTTTGAGCCTGCCGGTAGTGTTGATGTTCTCTTTGTTCTAACGCTGTAGAAACCGCCCCGCCAAAGAACGACGGGGCAGTCGTCAGCCTTCCCTTAGAAATCGTACCCCACCGTCGCCACCACGGAGCGTTCCGCCCCCCAATAGCAATAACCGGTACCATAACAGGCCGCGACATATTTCCGGTCGGTCAGGTTGTTCACGTTTAACTGCACATAAGCACCTTTCAACGACGGATTTACGCTGTCCAGATTCATCCGTACCGAAGCATCCAGCAGCGTCACGGAAGGAATGCGTAACGTATTTTCATTATCCGCCCATTGCTTGCCGATATAACGTACCCCAGCGCCAACATCTACGCCGTAGGCAGCGGCATATTTACCCCACAGTGTGGCCATTTGGTCCGGGGCCAGATACGGCGTATTACCGTTGTTGCCGTCAATCGCATCTTTGAACTTCACCTTGTTGTAGGTATAGCCTGCAATCAGATCGAAACGTTCGGTGATCTTGCTGCGAGCCTCAAGTTCAATTCCCTGAGAATGTACCTTGCCGGCGGGCAGATAATAACTTTGCTGCACCACACGGTTGGCTACATCATTCTGTGTCAGGTCATACAGCGCCACGCTGTAGATTGATGAACTGCCCGGTGGCTGGTATTTCAAGCCCACTTCGTATTGCTCACTGGTACTCGGCTTGAGCATATGACCGTTCTGATCGGACAGCGCCTCTGGCGTCACTGCCGTGCTGTAACTGGCGTAAGGTGAGAAACCGCTGTCAAAGCGGTACAGCAACGAGGCGCGGCCGCTAAAGTTATCGTCGCGGCGTTCATCGCTGGTGCCGGTATTAAGCACCGTATTTTTTGACTCTATACGGTCAAAGCGGCCAGACAGATTCAGATACCAGTTCTGCAGACTGATTTCGTCCTGCAGATACACGCCGGTCTGCTGATAGTGACGTCTGGAGTCGGTATGCGTCAGATTGGTCAACCCCGCACCACCGGACACGCCGGTATAAGGATTCAGCTCAGAAGCTCCGGCAGACTCGTCCCACAGGTTATTACGAAAGCGCTGGTAATCCAGACCCAGCATCACCTGGTGCTCCAGCGGTCCGGTGGCAAAGTCAGCTTCCAGTTGGTTGTCGACGGCGAAAGCATCCAGTGAGGTCGCCGAGCCGCTGTAATAGCGGTTCAGCAACTGATGGTCCTGATCCCAGCCAATCTGATACACCTGCTGCAATTCAACGTTGGAATGGGTATAGCTGGCATTTTGTCGGAATGACCAAACGTCATTGAAGCTGTGCGAGAAGGCATAGCTGTAGATCTGCTCCCAGCGTTTGAACACGTTACGGCTACTCTCGCCGTCAAAGAATCCGCGCCCCAGCTTGTCGCCTGAGCTGGAATAGAGGCTGCCATCTGCCGGAACTGCACTGTGATAACCGCCGGACGGATCCTTTTGCAAATAAGCTTTCAGCAACAGTGAGGTATTTTCATCCGGTTGCCACAGCAATGACGGCGAAATGGCATAGCGCTCTTCGCGCTGATGGTCATACATGGTGTCGCTGCTGCGCGTCATCCCGGTCAAACGATAAGCCCACTGGTCCGACAGTGGGCCGGTCACATCAAAAGCCGCGCCTTTGGTGTCGTTATTGCCCGCCGAGAGGTTAACCTGCCCTTGCGTGGCAAACTGCGGCCGCCTGGAGGTCAAGGCCACCAGCCCACCCGGAATGCTTTGCCCATACATCACCGAAGACGGCCCCTTGATGACGTCGATACGCTCCAGGAACCAGGGATCAACCTGCAAGGCATTATAGGTGCCGCCATCGCTTAACAGACGCAAGCCATCTAGGAAGGTGTTATTAACATCTCCGCCATGGAAACCGCGCAATGCAATGGTGTCATAGCGCGTCGCACCGCCGGAGAAATTGGTGAAAACACCCGGGGTATATTTCAGTGCATCATTCACCGTCTGGGTGTTCTGATCGGTCATCTGTTGGCGTGTAACCACCGAAACGGACTGCGCCGTCAGGATCAGCGGCTGGTCGGTTTTAGTGGCTCCCTGACTGGTCGTGGCCTGATAACCCTGGGTCGCAGCCTCAGCCGTATCGGCGGGTTTGGCGGTGACCACCAGGGTATCTTCAGCTAACGAGGTCAGTGGCAGAAACATCGCGAACGCGCATAAAACACGCGACCGTTTGACAGAAAAAAACATTGGCATGCCGGTAATCCCTGGTAAGTATCATTAAACCGCACCCGACAGGGGCCCCGTCAGCAACGCTGGCTGACGAAGGGGCGAAGGAACTATCGGTATTGCGCATGTAAAGAAAAGGAAATATTAATGATAATTATTATCTTTATCGATAAGGAATTTCAAGTATGAGCAAACTTTTTATGAGCGGGCAAAGTAACTTGCCGCAGGGAAAGGACCGGGCTGAATGTGAAGTATTGATCTGAAAATCAATAACAAAAAAATGCCAGCGCTAGGCTGGCATACAAACTGGAAGCAATGTGAGCAATTTATTGCCAGTACAGGCAGCGCATAAGGAGACAACCCTTTAACCTTTACTGGTGCTTAAAAATGATAACGACTATCATTATCCTTCATAAGGCGCTTTCCATCTACCCCTTTCGGCAGTAGCCGGTGGTGTTCACCGAGACTTTCTGACGAACCAGGTGTAGAGACGCCCCGCTCCCAGCAGAATGAGCGCCAGCAGAATATTCGCTATAACCCACAAACTTAATGTGTATATAAAAGTTTGATAGAGGGGAATACCACGGGCAGCGCCGAACGGATTAAAATGCCAAAAGCGAATAATGCTAAAAGGGTTTAGATTTAACCAGTTGAAAACGATAGCCACCAGCACCGGCGGTAGGAAAAAATAGAGTCCCAGGGTGATTATCAGCAGATACACTGCGGCGCGATCGTTTTTATAATCTTTCATATCAGTGAATTACCATCACAAATCAATTTAAAAACACCCTGAACATTGCGGTTTAAACAGACCTGACAAGTGCTGATTAGTTCCAGGTTTAGGGTAAAATAAAGCCTGTTTGGCGTTTAAATTTCATTTAGATTTTGGATGTTATAACGCTAGTCAGCTCAGGAGGCTCCAATGATACCGGACTATTGCCCAACCCCGCCCACGCCAAAAAAACTCAAAATCACCTATGGCTGGTATATATATACCATCTATGCACAGTTGATCTTTAATATCTATTTGGCGGTGTATAACGGTTGTGTCAGACGCCCGATTGAAGCGCCACTGATCTCCGTGTGCCACAGCGTTTTCATCGCGTTTATCCTTTATCATGTGCTGAAAAAACGCACGCATTTCGCCTGGCTGATGCTGGCCTATTACATTTTGATGAGGTTGTATTACGCCAATGTACTGCATATCGAGTTCAATGCGTGGAGTCGTGGGCTGGTATTTATTTTTCTGACGCTGTTGCTTACCGGTACGGTGGCCGTAGGCCAACTGGCTACCCCACCGCTGCGCCAGGATTGGTTGGCGCGCTTAGGATGGCGACAGTGGACAACCCTGGCCGCATTGTCCGGCTTACTGACACCTTTGATCACCACCGATTATCTGGGCTGACGGCCGGCATTTACTTTGGGATATGCGGCTCCGAGATATCGACCAGACGGCACACCTTGGTGTAGTTATTGGATTTCTCACAGATCTTATCAGTGACAAAAATACCAAGGTAGCCTAGTACCACCAGATACCCAGCCATGCACAAAATGAAGATAAGCGTTCTCACCGATTAGACCAACCTGACAACAGAACCCTGAGCATCATACCTTGCTTACCCCGTTTTAAACTATTTCTAAGTATTTCATAAATCCGCTGGTCATCTCAGTTACGTGAATGTTATGTTATTACATATCAAAACATTTTACATAGATGCATCAATGGAAAGCCAAACCCCACCGTTACTCGCCGTAGAACACCTGACGCTGTCGCTTGACGGTGAGGTCAAAATTCACAACCTGAATTTCACTCTGTATCCCGGCGAACGAGTGTGTCTGCTTGGCGCATCGGGCTCGGGCAAATCCCTAACTGCCGCGGCCATTTTGGGAACACTGCCCAACAACGCACAAGTCAGTGGCTCAATCCGAGTTCAGGGTCAAGAAATCAGCGGTCAACGTTTGCAACTGCGCAAACGACCTGCGTTGGCGGCTATTTTCCAGGATCCCTTCAGCAGTCTCAATCCCCTGACCCGCGTGGGCCAGCAGTTAATCCTGGCGTTACGCGGCCAGAGCAAGATGAAAACACAACAGGCGCAACGCTGTGCCGCCGAGCTGCTGGCCGCATTAGGCTTGCCGCCAGAGCTCATAATGGCCCGCTATCCCGGCCAACTGTCAGGTGGCCAGTGCCAGCGGGTCTGCGCGGCACTGGCATTGGTGGGTGAGAAAAGCCTGCTGATCGCAGATGAACCCACCACCGCACTGGATATGGTCAGTCAACATCAACTGATCGCTATCCTGAAGCGTTACACCGAACGCCCCCACGCCCCGGCATTGCTGTTTATTACCCACGATCTCACCGTCGCCGCCAACCTGTGTCAGCGAGCCATTGTCCTGGTGGCGGGCGAAATTGCCGAGCAGGGGACGTTCGAACAGTTACTGCATCACCCTGTTCATCCCTATACCCAGCAGTTGGTTGCCACGGCACAGTGCCCAACCTTCGACCAGGCATCACCGTTAAGTCTGGCAGGTTAACGGGATGAATGGCATGTCAGTCAGCAGGATGCTGCCCTTTATCAGCCTGCAACAAGTCTGTCGGCAGTATTCAGCGCAGTCCGGCGGGCTGAAACCCACCGACCTGAATCTGTACGCGGAGGACCGCGTCGGGTTGGTGGGCTGCTCGGGTGCCGGTAAATCCACCCTGCTTAAACTGTTGCTGGCTCTGGAGGCAGCGGACGCCGGTCATATTCATTGCCAGGGTGCCGCAGTCCGCCCAGCCCCAGCGCACCGCTTGCGTTGGTACCGGCGATGGGTGCAGTACGTGCCGCAAGATGCCCATGCTTCACTCAACCCTCGTCACACGGTGGCCGAACTGATTATCGCCCCTCTGCGGCAACTTGCTCCTTCTCAGGATTTGGGTATCACCGCCGAACGGGCATTGCGACAGGTTGAGCTGGAGGAGCGTCTGCTTTACCTGCGCCCAGGGCAGCTTTCCGGCGGGCAGGCACAACGGGTGGCGCTGGCGCGGGCTATTGCGCTGCAACCTCGTTTTTTAATCGCCGATGAACCGGTCAGCGGTTTGGACCTGCCGCTGCGTCAGCAGATCATCAACCTGCTCGATCAGATTGCTCGTCAGCAAAATATGGGCATGCTGCTTGTCTCCCATGATATTTCGCTGGTCGCCGCTTTATGCCAACGCACATTGGTGATGGAGTGCGGTGCCATCGTGGAAGATCGCCCAACCGCTGAGCTGCTGAACAGTCCACGGCATGCCGCTACCCGCGATCTGATCGCCGCAATCCCATCGCTGCCCACCCTTTTCCAGCCCTGATATTCTGAGGAATACTTCATGTTGAACCCACGCTTTATTGGCCCCACCGGCTGCCTGCTTGCCGGCAGTTTGCTGCTTGGCGGCTGCTTTGACCCTGTACAACCGAAAGAAAGCACCAATGAAGAACGGCGCATCCGGCTGGCCATGCTGCAGCCGCCTCGTTCCGGGCTCACGCCACTGAGCGATGACGCGTTTAAACTTTCTCGCTGGAGCAATGCTGAAACGTTAGTCGTGCTGAACGCCAACGGCGATGCTGAACCGGCATTGGCCACCGAATGGCAGCAAATCGATCAACACCGCTGGCGCTTTGTGTTGCGCCCGGGAGTCAGCTTCCATGACGGTAGCGTTATGACGGCGCAGAGTGTCGTACGTTCACTTTCGGCGGCAATGAACGCCGCACCAAAACCTCGCATCCTTGACGGCGTTGAATTATCCGTCAGCACAGAAGGTGATCACACCCTGCTTATCTCTACTGCGGTGCCCGATCCTTTGCTGCCGCAACGGCTGTCCAGCCCACAATTGGCCATCCTCGCCGAGCGGGCTTACGCTGCCAACGGCGTGGTTAATCCCTTGCAGGCCGGGACCGGTGCCTTTGTGCTGACGGAAATCAACGGAACCAGCAGCGCACGGCTAAACCGTTTTGACGGCTACTGGGGCGAAAAAGCCGCAGCGCCAGGCATCGACGTCAGCTTTGTGCCGGACAGCGCCGCCCGCGCCGCCGCGCTACGCACCGGCAGTGCCGATTTGGTTGAAGCGCTGCCCGTATCACAGCTGCCCTTGATTGCAGCAGAACTGATCCATGAAGTGCCGATGCCACGCACCAACACGCTGTATCTGAACACCCGGGTCGGGGTCTTCCGCGATCCGGCGGTGCGTGCTGCGGCAGCGGCGGCCATTCAGCGCCAACCCCTGGTGGATAACGTCTACGAGGGCCGTGCCGATGTCGCCAGCGGGCTACTGGGTCCGGCGCTGCCCTGGGCCGCCCCCTTGCGACAGCCACAACCCTTGTTGCCAGCCACTGCGGTAACAGGAAAAACCATCACCCTGGCCACCTTCAGCGATCGCGCCGAGTTGCCGGAGGTCGCGGTTTATCTGGCGCAACAGCTCAGCGCCGCCGGTTTTGTGGTGAAACAGGAAGTGCGGGAATATGCACATATTGAAGCCGATGCGCTGGCGGGCAAATTCGACGCGTTTATTCTGTCACGCGCCACGGTGCTGGACTCCGGCGATCCGCTGGCCTACATGTACAGCGATTTCGCCTGTCAGGGTTCGTTCAATATCGCCCAACTGTGCGACCCGCAGGTAGACGAAGCCCTGACCCACGCCGCCGCGATCCCGGCCGGTGCTTCACGGCGTCAGGCGATCATCGCAGCAGAAAATCGTATTCTGGCGACCCATGCGGCGATCCCCTTATTGCATGAGCGAGTGATCCAGGGGGAGGCCGCAACCATGAAGAACGCCGAACGCGACCCACGTGAACGTCTGCTGGTGACACCACGCAGCCTGATCGCCAGCGGACAGCCCTGATGACACTGGCACAGCGGCTATTACCATTGGCCTCACGCCTGTTTGCCCTGCTGGCAATGATAACGCTGGTCGGCCTGATGCCCTGGCTGTCCGGTCGCGATCCGGCGCTCAGCCTGCTGCGAGCCCGCTCTGCGGAACAGGAAGCTACGCCAGAAGCCCTGAACGCCATTCGGCAACGCTTTGGCCTGGATGACGGGCCGCTGATATTGCTTGGCCGCTGGTTTAACCGGCTGCTGCACGGCGATGCAGGGAATTCCTGGATCTCCGGCAGTCCGGTACTGGAAGGGATGTTACAGGCGACCGGGGTTTCTCTGACATTGATGGGCTACGCGTTGGCAATAGCCTTGCTGGTGGCATTGATGCTGGCGCTGCCCACGCTGTGGCGCGGCATACAGGGTGACCCTCGCCGTCCTGCCGGGGTTCTGGCGGTGACGCTGACTGCCCTGCCCGAG
Organism: Serratia myotis; assembly: GCF_027474885.1. Classification (NCBI taxonomy): domain Bacteria; kingdom Pseudomonadati; phylum Pseudomonadota; class Gammaproteobacteria; order Enterobacterales; family Yersiniaceae; genus Serratia; species Serratia myotis. The sequence continues at coordinate 3,119,456 of NZ_CP099707.1, forward strand.
TTTTTGCTGGCGGCGCTATTGCTTATTGTCGGTGCCGTCTGGCTAAACTGGTTTCCACCCTACGGCTGGCAAAGCCTGCGGCATGTCGTACTGCCGGCGCTGGCGTTAGGCCTGCCTGCCGGGGGTCTGCTGGCGCTACTGTTCAATGACGGCCTGGCCGCCACCTTCAGCGAACGCTGGCTGATCACCTGGAGTCTGGCCGGCATCTCCCGGTGGCAGCGTCTGCTGGCGGTGTTACGTCGCACACTACCCGCCCTGTTGCCGCAAATCGGGTTGGTGCTGGTGGGGCTTACCGGCGGAGCCATTGCCGTCGAGAAAGTGTTCGCCATTCCCGGCCTGGGCAGAGCAACATTGGGCGCTGCCATCGCACAAGACCTGCCGGCACTGCAATGCGGCATTATGATCTTGTTGTTGATCGCCTTCGGCTCCGGGTTTCTGGCACAGGGCGCACATTATTTGTTGCTGGGCCGGGTAGCGGCAAGCTTACCCAATTCGGCACCGCCACAGCACAGCACCAAGATCAGCTATCTTTTCGCCGCCGGTGCCGCGCTATTGTTATGTCTGCTGGTGCTGAGCGGCATCATCCGCGATCCGCTCTCATCGCTACATATCCGCCTGCAACCGCCCAGCCTGGATCTGCCCTTCGGCGCAGACGCCACCGGCCGCGATATTCTGGCACGCGTCGCTTACGGTGCACTGAATACCAGTCTGCTGGCACTGGCGGTAAGTTTCGCGTCGCTATTCCTCGGGATACTGTTCGGGCTGATGCCACGGTTGATGTGTGGGGTAATAGAGCTGGCCAACGCTACACCGCCAATCGTCGCCGGCCTGTTAGTGGTCGCCATTAGTGGCCCTTCAGCCTACGGAGCCGCCTGCGCGGTGATGTTGGTCAGTTGGGCGCCGCTGGCCGCCCATTGTGCTTCGTTGCTGTCGGAAGCCCGCACGCAACCCTATATCCGTATGTTGCCGGTATTGGGCGTCGGCCGACTGCGCACGTTGACTCATTACCTGCTGCCGGCGCTCTGGGCTCCCCTGTTGCGCCACGCCATGCTGCGTCTGCCGGGCATTGCGCTGGCGCTGGCGGCGCTGGGTTTCCTTGGTCTTGGGCCGCAGCCGCCCAGCGCAGAATGGGGACTGGTGCTGGCGGAAGGCATGCCTTATCTCGAACGGGCGCCCTGGGGAGTCCTGGCACCGGCGATCGCACTGATATTACTGGCAGTGCTCGCAGTAACGCTGGCAAATACTGCCGGTAACCGTCGGGGCTGACGGCGCATCCTCGCCCGGTTTGTAGTAACATTATGCGATACCTCAACCCGCCGGGAGACCCCATGCACCACCTGATGTTAGATATTGAAACGCTGGATATAAAACCCAGCGCGGTGATCCTGGTGGTCGCCGCCGTGTTTTTCGATCCCAAAACCGGTCAGCTCGGAGCGGAGTTTGAAAACGCCGTCAGCAGCCAAAAAGATCAGCCTGGCAGAACCATCAGCCTGGACACCGTTGCCTGGTGGGCGAAACAATCAGACGAAGCACGCAAGCTGGCTTTCGGTGGCACAGAGAGTCTTAAACGCACGCTGACCAACCTGAGTCGGTTTATTCATATGAACAGCACCGACCAGGTCAAAGTCTGGGGTAATGGCAAGGAGTTCGATTGTACAATCCTCGAGCATGCCTTCCAGCAACTGGAAATGCCTTGCCCATGGAAATTTTGGGATACGCAGGATGTGCGCACGGTGATCACCCTGGCCGAAATGCTGGGCTTTAACCCGAAGAAAGAACGGGCGTTCGAAGGAACGCCTCATCGGGCATTGGATGACGCCAAACATCAGGCACGCTATGTGGCAGACACGGTATCGGCACTTTACTATCGCAAAGCCTCTGCCCCCTGAATCGAACAAGACTGGCATCCCCTTGGCAGGCTTATGCTTTGCCTCTTTCCATTTAGCGCCAGAATCTCTACTCTAGCCCTCTTTGTCACTTGGATGTGCTGTTTTTGTTATGCAAAAATTTCTGTTTCTGCTTCTTAGCCTGGTGCTGCTCGGCCCGCTGGGTATCGATCTCTATCTGCCGACCATTCCCGCTATCGCTCTTGGCCTTAACAGCAGTGAAGCGCTGATCCAGTCCACCATTTCCCTGTTCATCCTGGTGCTGGGCCTTGGGCAGGTTATCGCCGGCCCGCTGGTGGATAACTACGGCCGTAAGCCGGTGGCTCTGGCCGGTATTGTGATCTACATGATTGGTGCAGCCATGGCGGCGCTGGCCACCACGCCAATGATGTTTGTGGCTTCTCGCCTGCTGCAGGGCGTGGCCGTCTGTTGTACCGCAGTGGTGGCATTCAGCGGCGTGCGCGATCGGATGAACGGTGACGATGCGGCCCGCGCCTTTGGTTTTCTCAACGGCACCTTGAATATTATTCCTGCACTGGCACCGCTGCTCGGCGGACTGCTGGCAGAAGCCTTTGGCTGGCGTGCGCCGTTCTGGTTCCTGGTGTGTTATGCCCTGGCCGTGCTGGTACTGATCGCCCTGCGTCTACCGGAAACTCGCCCGGCGGATACGGTGCGCGTCAAAGGGTTGCCGGTACGACAATATGCCCGCATCGCCCGCGATCGCCGCTTCCTGTCCTTTGCCGTGGTCAACTCCGGCGCCATGGGCATGGCGTTAACCTACGTCTCACTGGCACCCAACGTGTTAATGGGCACCGCCGGGCTGACGCCGTTGCAATTCTCGCTGGTGTTTGGTGCCAACGGCTTTTGGATCATGCTGGTGAGCTTTTTCGCCAACCGTATTATTCACAAGGTCGGACGTCCGGTCTGCCTGGCGACCGGCGGAATTTTGATGGGTGTCGGTTGTATCGGATTGCTGCTAGGCGTGGCCTTGCTTTCCGGCACGGCACAAACCCATTGGCTGGCCTATATGTTGCCGGTGGCCTGCGCCTGTGCCGGGCTGGCCTTTGTGATGGGGCCGGCAACCAGCTACGCGCTGGAGCCGTATTCCAATGAGGCCGGGGTGGCCTCTGCGTTGGTCGGTTTTGTGCAGATGGCCGGCGGTGCAGGCCTGGGCTTATTGGCGATGGCACTGCCGTTGCAACCCAAGCTGTCGTTGGCGCTGGTGATGCTGGTGGGTTGCCTGCTGGCACTGCACGCACGGCAGCGCAGCAAGCAAATAAAAGGTCAGTTGAAGAAAATTGCCTGAGGCTTATGCCTCGGTGATGACCGGCACTCTGGCGGCCAGGGCCGTCAGTAATTCATAACCCAGCGTGCCTGCCGCGGCAGCAACATCGTCAACCGGCAGGCGTCGCCCCCACAGCTCCACTTCCGCCCCAATACCCACGTCTGGGCAAGGTGTCAGATCAACCACCAGCATATCCATCGAAACCGTGCCTAGCGTTCTCGTCAGCACACCCTCCACCCAGACTGGCGTACCGGTCTGGGCATGGCGAGGATAACCGTCGGCATAACCACAGGCCACCACACCGATACGCTGCGCACCCTCGGCGCGGTAACGCCAGCCATAACCAACCTGGTCGCCGGGCTTCAGTGTTTGAATACCAATAATTTCGCTACTCAGCGTCATGGTCGGCTGCAGACCGCTACCGGCAATATCGCGCGATTGGCCGCTCGGTGAAGCCCCGTAAAGCACGATACCCGGCCGTACCCAACTACCATGCGTTTCCGGGTGCCACAGCGTGGCGGCCGAGTTGGCCAGACAGCGTGGCAAAGTGATGCCCGCTGCAGCCTGTTCAATGGTGGCCATTTGCGCCTCAACGCCCTGTGGGCCGTCAGCGGTGGCGAAATGACTCATCAGCGTCAGGCTGGCAATATTGCCGATCGTCTGAGCTTTCATCCACACAGAGTGCAAACGTTCCGGCGCAAAACCCAGACGGTTCATCCCACTGTTCACTTTAAGGTAAACATTCAGCGGTGCAGAGAGTTTGGCTTCGGCGATCGCCGCCAGTTGCCAATCACTGTGTACCGACGTCGTTAAACGATAGTGATCCAGCAGGGCAATATCCTGCGGTTTGAAAAACCCTTCCAACAGCAAAATCGGTCCTTGCCAGCCGGACTCGCGCAGTAAAATGGCTTCGGCGAGATCCAGCAAGGCAAAACCATCGGTCTGCGCCAGACTGCGCCAGACGTGTTTAATACCGTGGCCATACGCGTTGGCCTTGACCACCGACCAGACTTTGGCGTTAGGGGCAAAACGACGAACCACCTGCAGGTTATTTTCAAAGGCGCCAAGGTGCAACGTGGCGGAAATCGGGCGAGGCATGGGCACTCCTACGGGCCGGCGAATACAGTCACGGGCCAACGCCCGTGACAATAACATGATAAATCAGGATGTTTAACGCGCGGGATGCACATCGTTCAAGGGGCCGGTGTAGAGGCTACGAAATCCGGCGCTGTAGCGCGCCACCCCCAGGTCGTCTGAAGGAATGGCCGGGGTGACACCGGAAATCAAATCGGATAGCAGTTGTCCAGAGCCACAAGCCATGGTCCAGCCCAAAGTGCCGTGTCCGGTATTCAGGAACAGATTTTTCAGCGAGGTCTTGCCGACAATCGGCGTACCGTCCGGTGTCATCGGGCGTAAACCGGTCCAGAAGGTCGCGTCCTCCACCCGTCCACCGTTAGGGTAAAGATCGCGTACTACCATCTCCAGTGTCTCTCGCCGCTTTTGCTCCAGCTGAGTATTAAAACCAACAATTTCCGCCATGCCACCGACGCGAATACGTTGGTCGAAACGGGTAATGGCAATTTTATAGGTTTCATCCAGCACGGTTGAGAACGGTGCCGCAGACTCATCGGTGATTGGAATGGTTAACGAGTAGCCTTTCAACGGATAGACAGGGATCGACACCAGATCGCGCAACAGCGCGGTGGAATAAGAGCCAAAGGCCACCACGTAGCTGTCAGCTTTGAAGATTTCCCCGCCGCATTGCACACCACTGATCTTGTCCCCTTCCACCAGCAGGCGATCAACGCTGCGGTTATACAGGAAAGTAACGCCCGCCTGCTGTGCCAGTTTGGCCAGTTGCTGGGTAAAGAGCTGGCAATCGCCAGTTTCGTCGTTAGGCAGTTGCAGCCCGCCGGTCAGCTTATGCGCCACCTGCGCCAGCGCAGGTTCAACGCTAGCCAACTGACTGGCTTCCAGCAGTTTGTAAGGCACACCGGCATCTTCCAATACCGCGATATCTTTGGCCGCACTTTCAAACTGTTGCTGGGTACGGAACAGTTGCAGCGTACCGCCCTGTCGGCCTTCGTACTGAATACCGGTTTCCTGACGCAACGCCTTGATACAGTCACGGCTGTATTCCGCCAACCGCACCATCCGCCCTTTATTGGTCATGTAGTGTTCGGTATTGCAGTTTTTCAACATCTGCCACATCCAGCTCAACTGGAAGCTGCTGCCATCCAGACGAACCGCCAGCGGCGCATGGCGTTGGAACATCCATTTAACCGCCTTCAGCGGGACGCCAGGCGCAGCCCAGGGAGCCGCATAACCCGGAGAGATCTGTCCGGCATTCGCCGCGCTGGTTTCCATCGCCGGACCGGGTTGACGATCGATCACCGTCACCTCATGGCCCGCTTTCGCCAAATACCAGGCGCTGGCAACCCCTACCACCCCACTACCTAAAATTACCACTCGCATCGCTGACTCCAGCTCAAGGCATCACAAAGCATAATCTTCTGCTCACAGGAAATTAACTCAGTGGAAAAATCCGTCCAACATCTTCGTCATTAAACGTGACAACATTCACAATTAATTTATCGTTCATGGCCGGGTCTTTTGCAATAGCTACCTATAAATAGCGATAAGATGTTGTGAAAGGCCAGTTTTAGAGCGAAACAGCGGCCAATATGATGTCAATGATATCATTGCTATCGACAAGAAAAGCCAAGGTACGCAACAAGGATTTAACAGAATATAAAAATGAAACAGCGCCATCAATGCAGAATATAAAACTACAAAAACCGCGTTTATCTAAGATAACGTTTCGCAGACATAAGAACCTGCTTCAGCAGAAAAACTCGCTGTAAACTCACCTGACCAACAGCAAACCAATACCGATGTATCAGAAAGTATGCACCCATCCGCCACATACAGTGTCCTGTCATTGCTCATTGGGATACCGCTGTCAGCAATGTCATGTGTTGTCAGTGCACCACCTGCCCGCTTAACCATTTTCATACGCTTGTAAGTGGTAGCCGCGATATTCTGGACGTTATCAGAGGTAGCTTCTGCGCGATCTGCATCGTTAGATACCTTTGCTGCTGCAGTCTTCACCTGACGACAGTAGTATCCCTGATTGGGCTGCACTATCCGCCGACAGGCTGCCCTTGGGTTAGTCCGTTGCTTATTGCGTGCTGCGGGTGCCCAGCACAATTCCAGTGCCGACGACGCCATCAACTGGTAATCCTTCAGATAACATGGATGACTTTCCAATATTTCTGTTGATAGGTAATTGGTTTGTGCGTATGTGCATAAAATATGCAATATATTTAAAATTATTGATGCAGGCGTTATAAATTACATGAATGACAACAAAAATCATGACATTGAAGTTCTCAGAACACTGGCTATTGTATTTGTTATATTGGCTCACATTGCAGCCTTGCTATCACCAGTATCGACCTACTGGAAACTACTAGACATATCAAGATTCGGTAGCGGCGTTGATTTGTTTTTCTGTATTTCTGGGTTCATTATCACAAAGTCGATTCTCGAACAGATCCCCACGGATAGAACCATTTCCTCATTCTTAAACTTTTCTCTCCCATTTTGGGTGAGACGGTTCTGGAGGCTCATTCCATCTGCATTTCTTTGGATTTCCATTTCTGTCGCTCTATCAATGCTCTGGGGCGGAAATGGAGCATTCCTTCCTATTGAGGTTTTATATAAGTCCGCTTTTGCTGCTGTAACACAAACCTCTGATTTTTATTTTTCAGAATGCAGGCCGCTTGGCGCCTGTGGTAATCTTGGGATTTACTGGAGCCTATCTTTAGAAAATCAATTTTACTTCCTGCTCCCGGTGATAGCATTTTTAATACCACGGAAATTAATTTACTTCTTCGCTGCTGTTTTTCTTGAGCAGTTTTTCTTACCAAGAACTCTAAATGCATCCACTCCATTCATGTGGGCACTAAGAACTGATGCAATTGCACTTGGTGTTATCATAGCCATTTTAAATAGTAAAACAATTAACAGCAAAGAAATAAAATCGCTAAATGGAAAAGTAAAACACCCTGTTGTTATATTTATTACACTGACTGTTTTGCTGGCAATATTTACAAGCCCAAAACCCATTATTTTCTTTTCCGTAGGATTAACCGCATTAATCTCCGGTATATTTGTTCTTATCGCAAGTCTAAATATGAATATTTTTTCATCAAACATGTCAATACGAAATACTTGTGACTATATCGGTTCCCGTTCTTATTCTATATACCTCACCCATGTTGTAATGATAAGTGTAGTCAAGAGTATTTTCTTTAATGAAAACACTAACTTCAGTTTAGGCATGGAGCTACTTTACGTTTCGTTGTTTTTGGTGCTAACAGTTACATTTAGTGAAATCAACTATAGAATCATAGAGGTTCCCTTCAGAAAGTATGGGAAATTGAAATCAATCACCATGCGTTCAGCAGCATGAATTAGGTTGTGGGGGGGAGCCCCCCCACCCAGCAACACTCTAGGAATATTCGTAAATAATAACTATACCTGCAGATCCTCGGCCACCATCTCTACCTTGTGCAGTTGGCCCAGCAAAAGCCCCACCACCGCCGCCACCCACAGACTCTACAATCACGTATCAAATTCCAGGTGTTGGCGTGCAAGTTCCGGAGGCCGTGAAACGCTGAACTCCAATCAGGCATCCACCCATCGCGACCTCAAATTTATCCAGCAACCCGGTCAGATCTCCGTCGTCCAGCACATCCTATCCGGTTTTGTCTGCGATAAACTGTCCTACCACGGCGGCCATCGTCGAACCCTGGCGCCATACGGTGTTAAGTTCTTCGGATTTCGCCACGCCCGAACCGAAACCCGCCATGCGAGCCGATTGTCCTCTGTGAGTTATAGGTATTGGCATCAGCGATATTCTGAGCATTTTGTGAAGCATCTTTTGCCTGTTTTGCATAAACTTCTGCATCAGATACCGCTGTTTTGGCTTCACGACTGTATTTAAACGATGTGTCAGCTGATTGGGCTGCGCTATCCGCCGACAGGCTGCCCCTGGCTTCGTCTGTTGCTTGTTGCGTGCTGCGGGTGCCCAGCACAATTTCAGTACCGACGACGCCATCAACTGGCAATCCTTCAGATGACATAGAATATTCTCCAGATTGGTTTAATAGAATTAATTATTTTTATTGTGCTATGTTAGAATCTTGAGCATTGATATGAATGTATAGAATTGGTATGAGATTGATAAATTATGGAAAAAAAGTTAAACCCATGGCTTGATTTATGCAGGTCACTCGCAATCATTATGGTGATACTTTCTCATGGCAGAGTATTTTAACTGCCGGCATTGCCTTCATCTCAATATTTAAAATTCGGCGGATTTTTAGGTGTGGAGTTATTTTTCGTTTTATCTGGCTTCCTCATCGGAAGGATAATATTCGATAAGATCGAAAAATCTGACACTGCGTTTGGCTGGATTCCTTCGTTTTGGTTTCGCCGTTGGATGAGAACATACCCAAGTTACATCCTATTTCTAATATTGAACCTGCTTCTCATTGACAATATCAGGCCAGATGCACAACCTAACTTGCTTGCTTTCTCTACATTTACTCAGAGCTTAACGATTCCTCATCCTTCATTTTTTGGTGAAGCATGGAGCCTCGCAGTAGAGGAGGTTTTTTATTTTTCCTTCCCTATTATTATATCTGTTTTTTTATTTGCAAAAACAAACAAAAGAAACAGTATTATATTATCCATTACGCTTATTATTGCGATGTCGCTTGCATTTAGAATTAACGCAGCAATTAACACATCAATGACATTTAATGAGATACGCTCCACATCTTTATACAGACTTGACTCTTTAATGATTGGCGTTATTTTTTCATGGTTGTTTTTATCAAAAAAAATAAACATATTTTCGAAACTTGGTATTTCACTTGTACCGGTAGCAATATATATAGCTGCAAAGCCAGATGCATTTATGGACAACAGCGCATTACTAAAGATATTTTTATTTGATGTCGCAAACATTGGATTCGCTTGCTTAATAACCGTTTTCTATCATATAGAAGTCAATCCAATGGTAAAATTTGTGACATCAAGAATGGCCAGGTGGTCTTATGCCGCATACCTTACAAACCTTCCTGTTCTGTACTTTATAAATCATTACATATCTAAGCCAACGTCACTAATCGGATGTATATCCATTTGGCTATTGTTTCTAGTCATGACAATTCTCATTTCTAAACTTGTTTATGACCTATTTGAAGTTAAAGTCCTTCAATTAAGGGATCGGATGAAAAGCGCATGATCTACATGCGCTAATTTAATTAAACACCGATAGAAAACCGCATAAAGTTGTTTAATGCTACGGGGTCATTACCTAACCGATCAAAGGGGGTGAATCCATTCTTACCATACGGTGTTAAGTTCTTCGGATTTCGCCACGCCCGAACTGAAGCCATCCACGCGTGCCGGCAATGCCTGAAAGTCAGCGTTGGGTAAACGTTGGCATTCGCCGCCGTGCCAAAGGTTAAAACTCGTCCTTAGCCATGTGATGCTCCCAGCAGTGTTCCCCTGGCACCCTTATCGAAGCCTGAGATAAATTCGTTGTCGATATCGAAGCCGAACAGCGGCCCCGACTCGGTTGTGATGATGCAATTCTTGATGCGGACGATGGACGGTTTTATATCCAGATAACCCAGCTCGATCACCGCCTTCATGACAGGCGTGATACTGAGATCCGCGAAGCAGCCAACAAACAAGCACCATGGGTTGGTTTCAACATGGACTTGGCACTGATCACTGGGCAACGCGTTAGCGATCCCTGTCAGCCTCGAACTTGAAGCCTCAGACTTAAAACTTGAGGACGTTCTGGCTTGCTGTAAAGCAGCATATGGGGATTGCGAAAACGTGCTGGCCAGCCACCTGCGCAGTGCCCTATCCCCCAGCACGATCTCGATGGGGTTCACTAAATCTCGCAAAGATTCAGGCCTGGACTGGGAACAACCACCATCATTTCATGAGTTGCGCAGCCTTTCGGCAAGACTATACTCGAAAGAGAACGAGGGGAATTTTGCTCAGCGTTTGCTCGGCCATAAGTCCGCAGAAATGACGGCAAAATATCAAGATGATCGCGGTAATCACTGGGTTGATGTATAACTGATTTTGACTGAATTTCGACTTATTGTGACCTGTCGTTTTTATTTCACTGATTTAAAACGGTTTATTATTACTTGAACTATGATTGATACAGGGTCTGCCGTTCGAGCAAGGTCCGTAATAACGAGGGTGCGCTGATGACTACTTCAACACATGATAAGGTCAAGGAAGATAAACGTCTGAGCGATGGACCGGACTGGACGTTCGAGTTGCTGCAGGTGTATCTGGAGCACATCGATCGCGTAGCCAAACATTACAGGCTTGATACCTACCCGCATCAGATCGAGGTCATTACCTCAGAGCAGATGATGGACGCTTATTCCAGCGTCGGCATGCCGATTAACTACACCCACTGGTCATTCGGTAAAAAATTCATTGAGACCGAGCAGCGCTATAAACATGGGCAGCAGGGCCTGGCCTATGAGATCGTGATCAACTCCAATCCCTGCATCGCCTACCTGATGGAAGAAAACACCATCACCATGCAGGCCTTGGTGATGGCGCATGCCTGCTACGGGCACAACTCCTTCTTCAAAAATAACTACCTGTTCCGCAGTTGGACCGACGCCAGTTCGATCGTCGATTACCTGCTGTTCGCCCGCCACTACATCAGCCAGTGCGAAGAGCGCTACGGCGTTGAAGAAGTGGAGAAGCTGCTCGACTCTTGTCATGCGTTGATGAACTACGGCGTAGATCGCTACAAACGACCACAGAAAATTTCACTGGTCGAAGAAAAAGCACGCCAGAAAAGCCGTGAGGAGTACCTGCAAAGCCAGGTGAACACACTGTGGAAGACCCTGCCACGGGTTGAACGTGAAGAAGCACCAGAACAGGCGCGCCGCTATCCAAGCGAACCACAGGAAAACATCCTCTACTTTATGGAAAAGAATGCGCCGCTGCTGGAGCCCTGGCAGCGTGAAGTTTTGCGTATTGTGCGCAAAGTGAGCCAGTATTTTTATCCGCAAAAACAAACGCAGGTGATGAACGAAGGCTGGGCCACATTCTGGCACTACACCATCCTTAATCATCTGTACGACGAGGGCCGGGTAACCGAACGTTTTATGCTGGAGTTTTTGCACAGCCATACCAACGTGGTGTATCAACCGCCTTATAACAGCCCTTATTACAACGGCATTAATCCGTACGCTCTGGGCTTTGCCATGTTCCAGGACATCAAGCGTATCTGTCAGTCGCCAACCGAAGAAGATCGTTACTGGTTCCCGGATATTGCCGGTAAAGACTGGCTGGAAACACTGCACTTCGCCATGCGCGACTTCAAGGATGAAAGCTTTATCAGCCAGTTCCTGTCACCGAAAATCATGCGTGATTTCCGGCTATTCACCGTGCTGGATGACGATCGCAATAATTACCTGGAAATTGCAGCGATCCATGATGAAGCCGGTTATCGGGCGATCCGTGAAGAGCTGTCGGCGCAATATAACCTGAGTGACCATGAGCCGAATATTCAGATCTGGAATGTGGATTTACGCGGGGATCGCTCGTTGACGTTGCGCTATATCCCGCAGGATCGTGCGCCATTGGACAAGAGCCGGCGTGAAGTGATGAAACACCTGCACCGCCTGTGGGGTTTCGACATTATTCTGGAGCAACTGAACGAAGATGGCAGCGTTGAGCTGCTGGAACGTTGCCCACCGCGACCGGCACCGCTGTAAGATCAGACCATAACAAAGGGGCGCCATTGGCGCCCCTTTTGCTTAATGCGGGTAATAGTGTTAGCGGCGGGCTTCGGTCAGATCGCTTGGCATAGTGCCTTGCATGCTCTGCCAGATGGCACCGCTATCTTTACCGTAGTTACGCACGCAATCCATTACCTGATCGTACGACTTCTCATGGCACAGCGTTGACAGCTTGCTATAGAAAGTCAGCGCCAGCTTGCGGGATTCAGGGTTTGAGAAGTAGTAGCGGCCAACGCGGGTATACAAGCCTTTCAGACCGTTGAAGATCAGACCGTAAATCGGGTTGCCGGAGGCAAACGCCAGACCACGGAAAATTTCGTAGTCCAACAGGTTGAAGGCGTCCGTCTGATCTTCCACCTGGGTGGCTTTCGCCAACACTTCCAGAGCGGCTTCAGGATGGTTACGCACCGCTGCGCGAATAAAGATCGCCGCAATATTGGTACGAACCGACAACAGGTTGTCGATCAATTGTGGGACGCTCTGATGATCGAGGCGTGCCACCGTCTCAAGGATATTGAGGCCGGAAGTTTCCCAGAAATTATTTACTTTGGTCGGTTTGCCATGCTGAATGGTTAGCCAGCCATCACGGGCCAGGCGTTGTAAAACCTCACGTAACGTGGTGCGCGTAACACCAATCAGTTCTGAAAGCTCACGCTCCGCGGGCAAAATAGTGCCAGGAGGGAAGCGATTATTCCAGATACTCTCGATAATGTATTCTTCCGCGAAACCGGCAGGACTCTGCGCCTTTATGACCATGTGTTTGACGTTCCGTAGCGACGATAATCAGTAATAGTAGTCGGCTGATCATACCAGATCGCTATTGCATGACCTAGCGGGAGCGAAAAACATTGAACGAAACTGTGCATAAAGTGGCAAAAAACCTGCAAAAACACCGCATAGAGAAATTTCTCGTCGTAAAGCAAGCCCGTATTGCATCTGCCCCGGCGGCATTGTTAGGCTAGTATGAGACAACTTATTTTCAGGACGTGTAATTCATAATGGAAACAACCTTACGCAGTGCCTTGGTAAAAAACTTCCTCGGGCAATCACCTGACTGGTACAAACTGGCCATTCTCATTTTCCTGGTGATCAATCCACTGGTTTTCTTCCTGGTCGATCCGTTCATTGCCGGTTGGCTGTTTGTGGTCGAATTTATCTTTACCCTGGCGATGGCGCTGAAATGCTACCCCCTGCTGCCGGGTGGCCTGCTGGCCATTGAGTCGGTACTGATTGGCATGACCAGCCCCGATCGGGTGGGCGAAGAAATTGCCCATAATCTGGAAGTGCTGCTGTTACTGATCTTTATGGTAGCCGGCATCTACTTTATGAAGCAGTTGCTGCTGTTCGTGTTCACCAAGCTACTGCTCAACATTCGCTCAAAAATGCTGCTTTCTTTGGCATTCTGCTTTGCCGCGGCGCTGTTGTCAGCTTTCCTCGATGCGCTGACGGTGGTTGCAGTGGTGATCAGCGTCGCAACCGGATTTTATTCGATCTACCACAACGTGGCTTCAAACCGTTCTGACGGCAATACTGACGTCGGTGACGACAGCACACTGGTCAGTGACGATCACAAACAGACGCTCGAACAGTTCCGCGCCTTCCTGCGCAGCCTGTTGATGCACGCCGGGGTCGGTACCGCACTGGGCGGCGTAATGACCATGGTGGGCGAACCGCAGAACCTGATTATCGCCAAAAGTGCCGACTGGGGATTTGTCGACTTCTTCCTGCGTATGGCACCGGTTACCCTGCCGGTGTTTGTCTGCGGCCTGTTGGTTTGCCTGCTGCTTGAACGCTTCGGTATCTTTGGCTACGGGGCAAAACTGCCGGAACGTGTCCGTGAGGTGCTGACCGAGTTTGACCGTCAGGCCACCGCAGGACGCAGTAAACAAGAACAGGTCAGATTGGTGATTCAGGCGCTGATCGGCATTTGGTTAGTGGTAGCGCTGGCCTTTCATCTGGCGGAAGTAGGCCTGATTGGCCTGTCGGTGATCATCCTGGCCACTTCTTTGTGCGGCGTAACCGATGAGCACGCCATCGGCAAGGCATTCCAGGAAGCGCTGCCCTTTACTGCCCTGCTGACGGTATTTTTCACCGTGGTGGCGGTAATTATTGAGCAACACCTGTTCACGCCGATTATCCGGTTTGTTCTGCAGGCAGAACCCTCTTCACAACTGGCGCTGTTTTATCTGTTTAATGGCCTGCTGTCTTCGGTATCTGACAACGTGTTTGTCGGCACGGTCTATATCAATGAGGCACGTGCCGCATTTGAAAACGGTGCAATCTCCCTGAAGCAGTTCGAAATGCTGGCGGTCGCCATTAACACCGGAACCAATCTGCCGTCAGTTGCTACCCCGAATGGTCAGGCAGCCTTCTTGTTCCTGCTGACCTCCGCGCTGGCACCGCTGGTGCGTTTGTCTTACGGGCGAATGGTGTGGATGGCTTTACCCTATACTGTGGTATTAACGCTGGTCGGTCTGCTGTGCGTACAGTTTACTCTGGCACCGATGACTGACCTGTTAACGGAGTGGCATTGGCTGACACTGCCAGCGATTGAAGCCGTTGCACATTAACCCGGTTAACCCGCCCCGCTGCCAGCGACTATTTTTGTGCTGAATCAGGCTCAGGTAGCTGGCAGCAGAGTTGAATTGGTTTACACTGCCAGTTCAATTGCTTACTGCATGGAAGAATAAATATATGTTGCAATTCTTTAACCGCTGCTCGCAGGGGCGCGGTGCTTGGCTGTTGATGGCCCTGACTGCGCTGGTGCTGGAATTAGTTGCTCTCTACTTTCAGCACGTAATGCTGCTGCAACCCTGTGTAATGTGCATTTATGAACGCTGCGCGCTGTTTGGCATTCTGGGCGCCTCGTTGCTCGGTGCCATCGCGCCGAAAACGCCACTGCGCTATGTCGCGATTCTGCTGTGGATTTACAGCGCCTGGGAAGGCCTGCAGCTGGCATGGAAACACACCATGATCCAACTGCATCCTTCGCCATTCAATACCTGCGATTTCTTCGTCAGCTTCCCGTCCTGGCTGCCGCTGGATAAATGGCTGCCGGCGGTGTTCCACGCATCCGGTGACTGTTCCGTGCGCCAATGGGAATTCCTGACGCTGGAAATGCCGCAGTGGTTGGTGGGTATCTTCACGGCTTATTTGATGTTCGCCATCATCGTGTTGATCGCACAATTTGTCCGCCCGCGCCGCCGTGACCTGTTTGGTCGTTAAGCCTGAGCGAATAAAAAACGGCGCCTCAGGGCGCCGTTTTTTATTGAATTGCGGATACTATGCAGAGATATAGCGACATTAAGTGTGTGTAAGGTAATAAACGAGCACTATCAGCGCCCCAGCCACGGCAAACAGACGTATCATTTTCATTATTGTACTCTCGGAACTTAGCGTGAGAGCGGTCAAACTACCTAACCTTCTGTATAAAAAGAAGCATTCGGATGGGATTTGGTGCGTAATTTACATAACATTAAGTTGGAGGGGTAAAAAGCCTTATTCGCAGGAGTACAACCTCACTTTATCGACCGTAAATCGTAATACAGTGGAAAGACTCATTTCCTCCTCTACTCGCTTTATACAAAAAAACTCATCATAGTGATGCATTATTGCATCAATATTTTGATGA
This sequence comes from Serratia myotis, assembly GCF_027474885.1. NCBI lineage: Bacteria > Pseudomonadati > Pseudomonadota > Gammaproteobacteria > Enterobacterales > Yersiniaceae > Serratia > Serratia myotis. Next base: position 3,135,125 of record NZ_CP099707.1, read on the forward strand.
AGTTATGCCAAAAAATCCTTATAGTATCCGCAAGTTAATAGTAACGATTTCCCTGGTGTTGTTGTGTGTCTTGCCCCTCTTCTTTGCAGGGGCTTTTTTCTTTATCTCGCCCAGCTTGGTTTGTTCATGATGTGATCCTGCCAGTCCACCACTTCGCTTTCGCGTACCGCAATGTGGCGCACCGTAATACGTTCACCGTGCATCGCCGCCTTGGAGCCGCTAACCAGCGGGTGCCAGGGGAACAGCGGTTTGCCTTCGCCAATCAGGCGATATGCACAGGTCGGGGGCAACCAGTCAAACGTCGTGAGGTTCTCGCGCGTCAACTTGATACAATCTTCTTCCAACTCAAAGCGACGTTCATAGTTGCGGCACTGGCACGATTTAATATTCAGCTGGTCACAGGCTACGTTGGTGAAATAAATCTCGTCGGTATCTTCGTCGATCAGCTTATTCAGACAGCATTGCCCACAACCGTCGCACAGCGATTCCCACTCTTGTTCTGACATTTCAGCCAGCGTTTTTTGTTGCCAAAAAGGGGTTTGTGACATGTTCGCGTCCGGTATAGGTAAATGAATAGATAACCTGCGTACAGGTTTTGAGGGTGCACTATATAGATATCCCAGCCAAATGGAAAGACTGAAAACACAATATAATCATAGCGATAACAAAACAATCGCTTAAAAAAAATGCTATTTAAAACAACATCATTCAACATTCCGCGCCGTGACTATCCACCGCTTGTGCTTTGCTTCCTGCGGGGAGAAATAGCGCGTTTATCGCTTAATTATACGTACAAATCACAGGTCTATCACCTTTTCGTTTTATCCCCAGATTATCGCCAACCGATACTTCAATTCACCGGTAAGATTCATCTTATAACGCACGATTTGCCGCCAGGCACGGCATATTCCTGCTATGTTTAATGTTCGCCTTTAGAACCGAGATAAGGAGCCAAGTATGTTTGGAAAAGCAGAAGACAAGGTTAATGAAGCTGCCGGCGCCGTTGAGGAAGCCTTTGGTAAAGCAACGGACTCGCCGGATCACCAGGTTAAAGGCGCAGCCCGCAAGTATGCCTCTCAGGCCAGCTATGCAGCTCGCGATGCGGCTGATACGGTGCGGACCCAGGTTGAATCCAACCCGCTTGCCGGCGTGGCTATCGCTGCGGCGGTCGGGATCGTTTTCGGTTTCTTGTTGGGCCGTAAATAAGACTATTACCCGATGACTACCGAAAAAGACAAAAGGCCCCTGCGGGCCTTTTTTTATGCGTCAAACCCAGGCTTTAAATCACGCGGGTGGTTAACGATTTACCATTGAGGGTAATTTTCAGCATGTCGCCGGAACTCATCGGGCCAACACCTTGTGGGGTCCCGGTAAGAATAATGTCGCCTGCACGCAGCGTGAAGAAACGGCTCATATAGCTGATCAACGGCAGGATCGGAGTGATCATATCGCGAGTATTGCCCTGCTGACGTACCTGGTCATTTACCGTCAGGGACAGCTCGGCATTTTGCGGATCGCCAAACTCTGCCACTGGAATAAAACCGGATATTGGGCAGGATCCGTCGAAACCCTTGGCTTTCTCCCAGGGCTGCCCCGCCTTCTTAAAGCCCGCCTGCAGTTCACGCAGCGTCAGATCAAGCGCAACACCGTATCCGGCGATGGCACGCGCCACGCGATCTTCATTCGCTTGTTTTAACGGCGTGCCGATCAGCACCGCCAGTTCCACTTCATGATGAACCGACCCGAACTCTTTTGGGATCGCCACCGGCTGGCGGATATCGCACAGCGCCGTTTCAGGCTTGATAAATACGACCGGCTCTGCCGAGGTTGCACTGCCCATTTCCTTAATATGGTCGGCGTAGTTACTGCCGACGCAGACCACCTTATTCACCGGAAAATCAAGTAATGAACCCTGCCAGTCTCTATGTTGATACATACCGCTTCTCCCTACAATCATGTAGGGGCTTAGCATGCTAAGCCCGTTATCCCACGCATTGGTGGAGGTACCGTGACCCTATTTTATTGCCCGATACCGTCAGCCATCATACCCACAGCGATGGCAAAATAGTAAGAGCGATTCCAGTGCATGATAGTGCGAAAATTGTCATAAACCATGAACGCACGCCCCTGCATATCATCCGGCGTAATAACCCAACTGCGCAGGGTAGAATGCGGTAAGGCTGAACCATCCGCACGACGTATGCCACGCTTTTGCCATTCATTGACGCTGTGCGCCTGGCGATCTTTCAGTCCCAGACTCTCGCTGCTGAAACCGGCGGGCAGTTTAACTTCCCTGCCCCAGCCAACCCCCGGTTGCCAGCCTTCACTCGACAGATAATGGGCTGCGGAGGCAAACACATCGTCAACGTTATTCCAAATATCAATACGGCCATCGCCGTCACCATCCGCCGCGTAGCTCAGGAACGACGTCGGCATAAACTGGCACTGGCCCATTGCCCCGGCCCAGGAGCCTTTTAGCTGTTCGCGGCTGACATGCCCTTGTTCGAGGATACGCAGCGCTGCCATCAATTGTTGACTGAAAAAAGCCTCACGACGCCCTTCAAACGCCAGGGTAGCAAGCGCAGATATGACATCTTCGCGGCCCTGGATCTTGCCGAAGGCGCTTTCCATCCCCCACAGCGCTACCACATAGCGCCCTGGAACACCGTAGCGAGCAGTAATACGCGTCAACTGCGGCTGATATTGTCGATAGAGGGAACGGCCCTGTGCGATCTTGGCCGCTGGCAATACGCGTTTAAGGTAATCATCCAGCGTTATTTTCTTTTCCGGCTGATTGCGGTCCGCCTTGATCACCCGATCAACAAAATGCACGTTGGCAAAAGCACTGTCGACGATAGCCGGACTAATGCCCTGCGCCAACGCATGACGTTTCAGTTGCTCAACATAGGCCGGGAACTGCGTGGGATCGCGGCCGGTTTCAGCCAACGTACTCTGCACCGGCGCAGCAGTGGCACCCGGTGAAACAGTCTGCGCCATCACCTGCGGACCGGCACTCAGCATCAGCAGAACCACTGTCGTTGTCTTCGCTGATCCTCTCATCACGCAGCTCCTTTGTCGGTTTGGGGTTACTGATCCAGCGTAGCCCCTGCACGCCAACGACGGTTATTTTTTGTCGTCAGACAGATGCTGGTTTAATAAATTTTCCAACGGCGGTGGTACCTGCAGATAAAACCCTTCGTCCTTCAGGGCCTCTTTCACTTTCTCAATATCTGCCGTGGCTAATTTTTCCCTTCCTTCAAGAGAAAGCACCATCGCCAATTGTGGCAAACCGAAACTTTTCATCAGATCTTCCGGCACTCGGGAGAAATCGTCTTTTTTTTCGACATAAAGATAAGTTTGATCGCGTTTAGGGCTTCTATAGATCACACAAAGCATGTTTTTAACTCTATTTAATTGGGGCAGCGTCTTGCCTGGATATAACTCTGACTATAACATGCTTATAGTACTTCGGAATATCGCACCCCGATTGGTATTCCGGGGATTTAAAGTTGCTGAGACTGAGTCAGGATAGATGTCACAATCGCCAATTGAGCTAAAAGGCAGCAGTTTTACCCTATCGGTTGTTCATTTGTATAATTCGGAACCCGAGGTAATACGTCAGGCGTTACTGGAAAAAGTCGAGCAAGCGCCCGCTTTTTTGAAAAACGCCCCTGTTGTTATCAACGTTGCAACGCTGAACGGCGATGCAAACTGGAAAGAACTTCAACAGGCTGTCGCGGCAGCAGGGCTGCGCGTTGTGGGTATCAGCGGTTGCAGAGATGAGCGGCAAAAACGCGCGATAGCCCGTGCCGGGTTACCGTTGCTGAACGAAGGTAAAGGCCAAAAGATGGCCGCCCCGGAAGCGGCGCCCGCGCCAGCCCCGGTGGTGGATCCCAACGCCCCCGCCAAGACGCGCATCATTAGTGCCCCTGTCCGTTCCGGCCAACAAATTTATGCCCGCAACAGCGATCTGATAGTGACCAGCAGTGTCAGCGCCGGCGCCGAATTAATTGCCGATGGCAATATTCACGTTTACGGCATGATGCGCGGTCGTGCGCTGGCCGGTGCTTCAGGTGATACCCAGTGCCAGATTTTTTGCACGCACCTGGGTGCTGAGCTAGTCTCTATCGCAGGGCAGTACTGGTTGAGCGACCAAATCCCGTCCGACTATGTCGGGCAGGCAGTACGACTCAGCCTGTTGGATAACGCTTTAACCATACAACCTTTAAATTAAGCCCTTTTGACAAGGAATCCATTTCATGGCACGCATTATTGTTGTTACATCGGGTAAAGGGGGCGTTGGCAAGACCACTTCAAGCGCGGCCATCGCTACCGGCTTAGCCCAAAAAGGTAAGAAAACCGTGGTAATCGATTTCGATATCGGTCTGCGTAATCTTGACCTGATCATGGGCTGTGAACGCCGGGTTGTTTACGATTTCGTCAACGTTATTCAGGGTGATGCCACGCTGAATCAAGCGTTAATCAAAGACAAGCGTACCGATAACCTGTTTATCTTGCCTGCTTCGCAAACGCGCGATAAAGATGCGCTGACCCGCGAAGGCGTTGAAAAGATCCTCAACGATTTGGGTGAGATGAATTTTGACTTTGTGGTCTGTGACTCTCCGGCAGGTATTGAAACCGGCGCGCTGATGGCCCTGTACTTCGCTGATGAAGCCATCATCACCACCAACCCTGAAGTCTCCTCAGTACGTGACTCTGACCGTATCCTGGGCATTTTGTCGTCCAAATCCCGTCGTGCTGAGCGAGGCGAATCGGCGATCAAGGAACACCTGCTGCTGACTCGCTATAACCCGGGCCGCGTTAGCCGTGGCGACATGCTGAGTATGGAAGACGTGCTGGAAATTCTGCGCATTCCACTGGTCGGCGTTATCCCGGAAGATCAGTCCGTACTGCGGGCCTCCAACCAGGGTGAACCCGTGATCCTTGATGCTGAATCCGATGCCGGCAAGGCCTATGACGATACCGTTAGCCGCTTGTTAGGGGAAGAACGCCCCTTCCGCTTCATTGAAGAAGAGAAGAAGGGTTTCCTGAAACGCCTTTTTGGGGGATAAACCATGGCATTACTAGACTTCTTTCTGTCCCGCAAAAAGCAGACAGCCAATATAGCCAAGGAACGGCTGCAGATTATCGTCGCGGAGCGTCGTCGGGGGGACAGTGAACCCCCGTATCTGCCTGATTTGAAACGTGATATTCTGGCGGTAATTTGCAAATACATTCAAATCGACCCTGAAATGCTGCACGTGCAGTTTGAGCAGAAAGGGGATGATATTTCGGTACTTGAACTCAACGTGACATTACCGGAATCGGAAGAAGTAACTAAATGAGCGTGACGCATTAATTACCCCCTGTATATTTTCTACAGGGGGTAACTGTATGCATACCCAGTTATTGAGATGAAAAAGACCCAATAATCATTTTTACCCTTTGGGAATAATCTCAATTAATCTTGCGTCACGGTTGTTTAAAGTAAATGCTGGCGGTAAGTGTGTTTACTTAAATTATTTTTAATCAATATTCAGAGCAGTGTTTCCTTACCCTGCCCCGACTTTCTCGCAACCCGATTAATAATCCTTCAAAATATCCTGAAGCGGCGTCGCTAATAAATCACCGCGCCAACCGCTGACTAATTCTGGCAAGTTGTCGCCCGCTTTCAATTTCCAATGCCAATTCAGCAACTGATTAATCTGCCGACGCGAGGCCAGCAATTCGCTGCTTAAGCCGCTTTGCTCGCTGACAATGACGATCGCCGCTTTGATTTCCTTGAACACTTTCTTATAACCCGGCTGGTCGATCAGGTTCGGTAACGGCTCCGGCAATGCCGATTCATCCAGCTCACTGGCTTCTGCCACCAGCGCCACCAACGTTTTGCCGTGATAACGGATTTCCGGGCCGCTCAACCCCAGCGAGTCCAACTCTCCCAGCGAGGTCGGCATATGACGCGCTACCTGCCAGAGATTCTCTTCACGCACCACAAAGTTCACCGCCAGGTCACGCTCACGCGCCTGGCGCAGTCGCCATTCCGCCAGCTTCTGCAAGCAGCCCAACTGGCGCGGACGCAGTTGCCAGGCGTTGGTGATTTCACGGTAGACCAATTCTGGCGCCAGCGTCTCGCTACGGCGTTGGCACAACAGCAGGCATTCATTGCTGGCGGCCGCGGTCCAACCGGCCTCTTCCGTCTCCTGCACCAGCCGTTTGGCCATTGGCAGCAGATAGAACACGTCGGCAGCGGCGTAGACACACTGTTTTTCCGTTAATGGACGCGCCAACCAGTCGGTACGGGCTTCGCTTTTATCCAGCTCCACCTGCATATACTCCGCGACCAGGGTGGCAAAGCCACAGGACATAGGTCGACCGGTAAAGGCCGCCAGGATTTGGGTATCGACCAGTGGCGTCGGCATGGTTTTGAAGGCGTTGAGGAACACTTCCAGATCCTCACTGCCGGCGTGCAGGAACTTCACTATCTGTGTGTTGCTCAGCAGCTCAATAAACGGTTGCCACTGCTTGATTGGTAAGGGGTCAATCAGGGAGAGTTGTTCACCGTCGTATAACTGAATCAGGCCTAACTGCGGATAGTAAGTGCGCGTTCTGACAAATTCGGTGTCCAGCGCAATCTGGGCATGCTTTTTCGCCTGCTCGCAGACCTGCTGCAATCCGGCATCGGTAGTGATCAACTGATAGTTCAAAACGTCATTCTCTTGGTCGCTTTCATGATTCAAACACAACAACGCCGGCATTCACCGGCGTTGTTGATCTGTAAGGCGTGGATGATAGCCTAGGCGGCATCGGCCGCCACAGGTTTTTTCTGCTCATCACGCAGTTCTCGTCGCAAAATTTTACCGACGTTAGACTTCGGCAATTCATCGCGAAACTCAACAATTTTAGGCACTTTATACCCGGTGAGCTGCCGACGGCAATGGGTCAACAGCTCTTCTTTGGTCAGCGAGGCGTCTTTCTTCACCACGCAGATCTTCACCGCTTCACCGGATACGTCACTCGGTACGCCGATCGCCGCACATTCCAGCACTTTCGGATGTTGACTGACCACGTCTTCGATCTCGTTCGGGTATACGTTAAACCCGGAAACCAGGATCATATCTTTCTTACGATCAACGACGCGTACAAAGCCCATCTCGTCCACTGTAACGATATCGCCGGTCGCGAGCCAGCCATCTTTCATTACTTCATCGGTGGCATCCGGCCGCTGCCAGTAGCCTAACATAACTTGCGGTCCTTTAACCCACAGTTCCCCCGGCTCGCCGACCGGCACATCATTGCCGTTATCATCCACCAGTCGTATGTCAGTGGATGAAACCGGCAGACCGATACTGCCGCTGTAGTGCGTCAAGTCGTGCGGGTTGCAGGTGACCAAGGGTGCGCATTCGGTCAGTCCATAGCCTTCCAAAAGGTGCTTTCCGGTGGTTTGCTCCCACTTGTCCGCCACCGCTTTCTGCACCGACATACCGCCACCGACCGAGAAACGCAACGTCGAGAAGTCGAGTTGATGGAAGTCGGCATTATTCAGCAACGCATTAAACAAGGTATTCACCCCACTTATCGCGGTGAACGGATAGCGCCCCAGCTCTTTCACCAGCCCTGGAATATCACGCGGGTTGGTGATCAACAGATTACGGCCGCCTAATTCAATAAACAGCAGGCAGTTCACCGTTAATGCAAAGATGTGGTAGAGCGGCAATGCGGTGACAATCAGCTCCTGACCATCGCGGAACAGCGGCTCGTAGGCGGCTTTGGCCTGCGCCACGTTGGCCTGCATGTTACGGTGCGTCAGCATCGCGCCTTTCGCCACGCCGGTGGTGCCACCGGTATATTGCAGGAACGCCAGGTCGGAATTGATGATATCGGGTTTAACGTACTGCTGCCGACGTCCGCGCTGCAGTGCGCTGCGGAAAGAAATCGCTGCCGGCAGATGGTATTTCGGCACCAACCGCTTAATATATTTCACCACAAAGTTAACCAAGGTGCCTTTGGCGGCGGAGAGCTGATCGCCCATGCGCGTCAGGATCACGTGTTTTACCTGGGTGTTGAACACCACTTTTTCCAGCGTGTGGGCAAAGTTGGAGACAATCACGATAGCGCTGGCACCGCTGTCGTTCAGTTGGTGCTCCAGCTCTCGCGGCGTATACAGCGGATTAACGTTAACCACCACCATACCGGCTCGCAAAATGCCAAACAGTGCGATCGGATACTGCAACAGATTCGGCATCATCAGCGCAACACGATCGCCCTTCTGCAGGCCCAACTCGTTTTGCAGGTAAGCGGCAAAAGCCCGACTGCGCTCTTCCAACTTGCGGTAAGTCATCACTTCGCCCATGTTCATGAAAGCCGGTTGATCCGCATAACGCTGAACCGCATTTTCAAACATTTCGACCAAAGATGAATAACGATCGGCGTCGATCTCTGCCGGAACATCCGCCGGGTAACGTTTTAACCAGACCTTATCCAAGGTATTACTCCTGAAATCATTATTCATTGTCATCGCAGCCCCTAAATATGCAGCCAAACCATAACAATATTTTAACTCAGCAGACCAGTTTGAGTTTTAAACAATATTCAGGTTGCGATGTACGTCACTAATTGGCGCCGTTTCCCTGCGCCAAAAGAAAAAGGCGGCCGGAGCCGCCCTAATAAAATAGTGAATGCCTAACTAACACTACTCGGTAACGATGGTTTGCACCTGTGCCGGGCCTGGATTGTACCAGCCATAACCCACGCCCCAACCTGGGCCCCAGGTACCGCCACGCCAACCCCATGGCCCCATCGGGGCCGGCGGCATCATCACCTGTTGGGTGAGGTGCCAGCGTTTATAGCCGGTAGCATTCATGGTGACAAACTTGTACGGCGTCATGCCAATCTTGCCGTCTCTCACGCCGGTGATCGGTCCGACCACGGTAACCAACTGACCTTTGAAATCCACCGGCTCCAGGAAACCATTAACCGAGGCTAATAAACGCCCCCGCGACGGTTCGCCCAAAATAGGCCGGGCACCGGAGTCGAGCGGCACAGCGGCGATTTCCAACACCGTGCGCCCCTGCTCATTGGCAACATTCACCACGGTACCGCCAAAGCGGGCCTCGGCCCCAACAAACAGGTTCGGTGCATTCTGCACCGAGGATAACTGCTGCACCGGTGTTTCCGTGCTGCCTTTAATGGCGTCGGGTACGGTTACGCAGCCCGACAGCACCAGCGCGCCACCGGCAATGGCCAGCAGCGACATTTTTTTATTTACAGTGCGGGTTAACATCGTCGCAATCTCCTGAAATAGCTGTAACTTTGACATCAATTCACAGAGCAAGTTGCAGTTCATTCATATCCCGATTGCTACCAAAGCACAATAGGTTGCGCTATTCACGCCCCGGCAATTTTTTCCAGGTGACCTCATTACGCAGGTAGGTTGGTTCGGCATTTTCAACCGCGACCGCCAACCCCTGTTGCCAGGCATGCAACGCCAACGGCAGCATATCTTCCGCCTGCGGCAGCAGCATTTGACCATCACCCAGGCTTAACGAGGAACCGCTGACCAGATCCGGGTAGGTTTGCCAACCGGTACCCACATGCGCCCAATGCCCTTGCAGGCCTTGCGCTCGTTCCAACGCTTGCGGTGGCGAAAGTACCGCTTCGCCTTCGCTTTCCAGCCAATGTCCGTCTTGCTGACGCTCAAACTGGCCCCAGTAAACCTCACCCATGCGCGCATCTATCGCCGCCAGCACCCGATCAGCCCCGGTGACGCGCCAGGCGCCTTGCGCCATAGTCTGCAACGTAGAGATACCCAGCAACGGCAAGCCGGCACCCAGCGCCAGGCCCTGCGCGATACCAATACCAATGCGCACGCCGGTAAAGCTGCCGGGCCCACGGCCGAAGGCCAGAGCATCGAGCTGATTAAGGGTGATACCGGATTCCGCCAGCACTTGCTGCACCATCGGTAAAATGCGTTGCGTATGCTCACGTGGGCACAGTTCAAACAGGGCGTGGATTTCGCCTTGATTCCAGATAGCAACGGAACAGGCTTCCGTCGCTGTATCGATCGCTAAAATTCGCGTGGACATGCCAACCTCAGGCGGGAAAAAAACAGGGTTTTTCATACAGGGCGCGCATTGTAGCACAGCCCTGAGGTCACGCCTATCCGCTAGCGCTCTGCCTGCAAGAAGGCAATCGCCTGGGCGATATCACGGGTGCGTGGCGTCGGCGGCAGGCTGTTGAGGAACACTTCGCCATACGGCCGCATCACCAAGCGGTTATCGCAGATCACCAGTACGCCGCGATCGTCGGTATCGCGGATCAGACGCCCAACGCCCTGTTTCAGGGTGATGACCGCATCCGGCAGTTGCACGTCGTTAAACGGATCGCCACCGCGTAACCGACAATCTTCAATCCTCGCTTTCAACAGCGGATCTTCAGGCGAGGTAAACGGCAGTTTGTCGATGATCACGCACGACAAAGCATCGCCGCGCACGTCCACCCCTTCCCAGAAGCTGCTGGTCGCCACCAGCAACGCGTTACCGGACTCAACGAACTGCGCCAACAGTTGGCCCTTACTGGTTTCCCCCTGCAGCAGGACCGGCAAGGTCATGGTCGCACGGAACTCTTCCGCCAGTTCGCGCATCATCTGGTGTGAGGTACAAAGGAAGAAACAGCGGCCGTTATTGGCCTCAATCAGCGGGCGCAGCATACGCGCCAGTTGCCGAGCACCACCCGGCTGATTCGGTGACGGCAAAAAGCGCGGTACACACAGCAATGCCTGTTTGGCGTAGTCGAACGGGCTGGCCAGCAGCAAGGTTTTCGCCTTGTTCAGGCCAAGGCGCTCGGTAAAGTGCCCCATTTGTTCATTAACCGACAGGGTTGCCGAGGTGAAGATCCAACTGCCCGGTTTCTCGTCCAACAGTTCACGGAAACGATCGGCTACCGTCAGAGGTGTCAGCGCCAGGACAAAATGGCGTGAGTTGCACTCATACCAGTAGCTAAAGCCCGGTTCATTGACTTCTTTCAAACGTTTGAGACGCGCGCGATACAGCGTGGCACGCTCGAAGGCGGCGTCCAGCAGAGCCGAACGGCCCAGAGACAGTTTGACCACGTCGTAGCACAGCTCCAACGCGTCATCGAGCAGCAGTAAGGCACGTTGCACATTGGGTTGGCTTAATACCTCACGCAGGTTGCCGCGAAACCCCGGCTCCCCCAGCATCAGGCGGAAGTCCTGCGTGCTTTGGCTGAGGCGGTCAGCGCTTTTTTGTAACTGAGCCGCGTCACGCACTTCGGTACGGTAGGCAATGGAAATGTCTTTGGCCAGATCCAGCAGTTGGCGGCTGGTCAGTTGTTTGCCGAAATACTGGCTGGCGATATCCGGGATCTGATGCGCTTCATCGAAGATCATCACATCGGCCTCGGGGATCAGTTCGGCAAAGCCGCCCTCTTTCACCACCATGTCTGCCAGGAACAAATGGTGGTTTACCACCACCACGTCGGCATCCATGGCCCGGCGACGCGCCTTGACCACAAAGCAATCTTTATACAGAGGACAGTCGCTGCCCAGACAGTTATCGTTGGTGCTGGTCACCAGCGGCCAGACGAAGCTGTCTTCCGCCACGTCGCTGCAGCTACTGATGTCACCCTCTTTGGTCATTGATGACCATTTGCGCAGATGGACCAGATCGATCAGCGCCTGTCCTGCCAGCTCACCACCGGCCATCGACTGCTGTTCAAGACGTTCCAGACACAGATAGTTGGATCGCCCCTTCAACAACGCCATCTTGCCTTTGTACTTCAGCGCTTTGGCGACGGTGGGCAGATCGCGTGCATAAAGCTGATCCTGCAGCGCTTTTGAACCGGTGGAGATAATCACTTTGCGATCGGCCCGCAGTGCCGGTGCCAGGTAGGCGAAGGTTTTACCGGTGCCGGTGCCCGCTTCGACCACCAACTCCTGCTTGAAGTTAATGGCTTCGGTAACCGCCTCTGCCATCTGCCGCTGTGCTTCACGCGGTTTGAAACCCTTGATTGCCTGCGCCAGGGCGCCGTCTGTTGCGAAATCGTCTGTCACGCTATCTCTCTGCCGGTGTAATTCAGCGTTGATTATGCCAATCCTGCCGCGCGGCTACCACCGACTTTATCATCAAGCATTTCTACCGGGGGCTGTGATACCCTTAAGGTGATGATGATATGGAGATAACTGAATGAATATCGAACGAATTGATCCGGACCAGCGTTGGTCAGAAGCCGTGGTTCACAACGACACGGTTTATTACACCAGCGTGCCGGAAAATCTGGATGATGACGCCACTGCGCAGACCGCTAACGCGCTGGCGGCGATTGATGTGATCCTGGCCCGTGTGGGCTCCGATAAAAGCCGGGTGCTGGACGCCACTATTTTTCTGGCCGACGGTGCCGACTTTGCTGCAATGAATGCGGCCTGGGATGCCTGGGTGGTTGCCGGTAGCGCCCCAGTACGTTGCACTGTCCAAGCCAAACTGATGAACCCGAAGTACAAGGTTGAAATCAAAATTATTGCCGCGCTGTAAAGTAAAAAAACCGCAGACGATAACGCCTGCGGTTTTATTGGGTGTCACCGGCTGCTGATTAAGCCAGTTTGATGATCACCATTCCCGCCAGTAACAGCACCAGACCGATCCAGCCTTTGGCATTCAGCCGTTGACCGAACAGGATCCAGCCGGCTGCGATGGTCGCGGCAATACCGAAACCGCCCCACAATGCATAGGCAACCGACAGATCAATCCCCTTCACTGCCTGCGCCAGCGCACTGAATGCCCCCAGCACCGACAACAAAGACAACAGACCCAACCAAACCTTGCGGAAGCCGTCCGACATTTTCAGGAAAATGTTGGCAATAATCTCCAGCACGATCGCCAGCCCCAGAAACGCGATGTGGTACAACTCAAGCTGTTGCATGGTTGTCACCTCGCGGAGTGGCCTGTTTGCGTGGCTTGCGGGTACCGGATTTGACCAGCATGATACCGGCAATCAGGGTGACCAGACCCAACACTTTCAACGCCGAGATCGGCTCATCAAACCACATCACGCTGAACAGGGTAATAAACAGGATACCGATACCTTCCCACAGGGCATAAGCGACCCCCAGAGCAACGCGTTTAACTGCCAACGACAGCATCACATACGACGCGGTGATCATCACATACATCACAATATGGCCGGTCATGCCGCCGCTGACGCTGGCGTATTTCATTGACAGGGTACCGATAATTTCGGTCACAATGGCCAAACCTAAAAAGATCCAATAAATCATGATTTCTCTCCCAAACGGCGAATAACGCACGCTAAGGCATATTTATCCCGATTTATCTCGTCAGACAGGCGCAACGAGGCGCTGACGACGCAGAGATCCCTGGGGATAAACTGACCCAAACGTAATAAAAATGTTTGCCCGGCTACGCGGAATGACGGAGGACTGAGCCTGTCACCAGCACCGGTTAAGGGAGAAAGACGCTATAGCTCGCTGCACCAGTGATGCTCACTGGCAAGGATGGCAGACAGGAAAAGCTGGCAAGTAGAGGTTCTGAGGGTAATTCCATTAGTTGTCATCATAAGTATTCTCTATTCTCAGCCGCACATAATCTTGTTACACGGAGTGCGATTTGCCCAATATCCTCATCAAGTAAAATTTTTAACTGAGATAGTTGTACCATAGCAATAATTATAAAGCAAACCGCTGTTTTCGCAAAAACGATAAAAAAACAGTTTAAAAATAAGAAAGTTAACTAATTTAAAAATAAAAAAAGACCCAACAAGTCGTTGAGCCTTCGTTTAAGTTGGACCGACCCAATAATCGGCGATCCCAGGCCCGGCGCGGGTTACGCCGTGGCGCCGTTAACTGCGGTTCGCGCCAGTTCAGTGATGCGGGCGTAGTCACCATTTTCCAGCGCATCGGCTGGCACCAACCAGGATCCACCGATACACAGCACGCTTTTCAGCGCCAGGTAATCACGGTAATTGTTCGGCGTAATACCGCCGGTCGGGCAGAAACGCACCTGCGGGAATGGGCCGCCGATCGCCTGTAGTGCCTTCACACCGCCGTTGGCTTCCGCCGGGAAGAACTTGAACTCCCGCAGGCCATGATCCATGCCCAGCATCAGCTCTGAAACGGTGCTGATGCCCGGAATCAATGGAATGGTACCGGCGGTAGCCGCTTTCAGCAGCGACTCTGTCAGGCCTGGGCTGATGGCGAATTGCGCACCGGCTTCGGTCACCGCCTGCAACTGCTGCGGGTTAAGCACCGTACCGGCACCGATAATCGCCTCCGGCACCTCAGTGGCGATAGCGCGGATCGCGTCTATGGCACAGGCGGTGCGCAAGGTGACTTCCAATACGCGCACGCCACCGGCTACCAGCGCCCTGGCCAACGGCACCGCATGTTCCAGCTTGTTAATTACAATCACCGGAACTACCGGGCCTGCGGTCAGGATCTGTTCTGCGCTGGTTTTCCAGTTTTTCATCGTTACTTCTCCATTACTTACGGGTTATCAATGGCACGCCCCTGCCACAGGGCTCCGCATCTAAACGCGGGCGTCCGGCCGTACCCCAAGTGATGTGGTGCCCCGGCACTGCAGGCAAAAAAATGCCGGCAGATAATCTGCCGGCCGGGTCATTATTCGAACTCGTTCCAGGAACGGCCATCGCGGGTGATCATCGCCACCGAGGCAACCGGGCCCCAGGTGCCGGACTGATACGGCTTCGGCGCTTCGTTATCCGCTTTCCACGCGTCCATGATGGAGTCCACCCACTTCCAGGCTTCTTCCACTTCATCCCGGCGCACAAACAGCGCCTGGATGCCACGCATGGTCTCCAGCAACAGGCGCTCGTAGGCATCAGCCACGTGCTCCTGGTTGAAGGTCTCTGAGAAACTCAGATCCAGCTTGGTGGTTTGCAGGCGGTGCTTGTGATCCAGCCCCGGGACCTTGTTCAACACCTGGATCTCGATGCCTTCATCCGGTTGCAGACGAATGGTCAATTTGTTCTGCGGCAACTGCTGGTAAGAATCGCTGAACAGGTTCAACGGCGGGTTCTTGAAGTAGACCACCACTTCAGAACATTTGGTCGGCAGACGCTTACCGGTACGCAGGTAGAACGGCACGCCGGCCCACTGCCAGTTGTCGATATCGACACGGATGGAGACGAAGGTTTCGGTATTGCTGCTTTTGTTCGCCCCTTCCTCTTCCAGGTAGCCCGGTACCTTTTTGCCCTGTACGAAGCCGGCGGTGTACTGGCCACGCACCGTGGTTTCACGCACATTGGTCTGATTGATGCGACGCAGTGAGCGCAGAACCTTCACTTTCTCATCACGAATGCGGTCAGTGCTCAAGTCCGCCGGTGGTGACATGGCGATCATGGTCAGAATTTGCAGCAGGTGGTTCTGGATCATGTCGCGCATCTGGCCGGCCTGGTCAAAGTAGCCCCAGCGCCCTTCAATCCCCACCTCTTCCGCCACGGTGATCTGCACGGAGTCGATGGTGCGGTTGTCCCAGTTGGAGGCGAACAGTGAGTTGGCAAAACGCAGCGCCAACAGGTTCAACACCGTCTCTTTACCGAGATAATGGTCAATACGGTAAACCTGGGTCTCGTTGAAGTATTCCGCAACCTGATCGTTAATCACGCGGGAAGACGCCAGATCGGTACCGAGCGGTTTTTCCATCACTACGCGCGCCGGATCGTGGTTCAGCTTGGCTTCACCCAAGCCTTTGCAGATCGCGCCGAAGGTGCTTGGCGGCATGGCAAAGTAGTTAATGGTGGTGCGATGTTTCTGGTCCAGCATTTTGCCCAGTTTGGCAAAGTTCTTGCTGTCGTTCACATCCAGGTTGCAGAAATCCAGGCGCGCACTCAGCGTGGCCCAAAGTTCGTCATCCAGTTTTTCTTTCATAAAGGTGCCAAGCGCTTCCTTGACCACCTTGGTGTAGGCTTCTTTATCCCACTCGGCACGACCGACGCCGATAATACGGGTATCCGGGTGGATATGACCGGCTTTCTCTAACTGGTACAGGGAAGGCAACAGCTTACGACGCGCCAAATCGCCTTTCGCGCCGAAAATAACCAGGTCACACGCCTGGGCTGTAGAGGTTACCGCCATGTTCATCTCCTCGTTGCAGGATATTTGTAATTTTCTTACATTACTAATGTACTCTCTTTAACTACGGCCAGTAAACCCGGATCAAAAGCAGAAAAAAAGCCCCAGAAATTGCAGTGTTAAGCGCTGTCGGTGGTAAATACCGCTGACCAAACTAAAAACTGTAATTTTCTGTCTTTTTTGACGCCCTTTTACCATTATGAAAGTTAGACACAGGTCATGTTCTGATGAAAAAACTCTGCATACCCTCTGTCGACACTGCCAACGGTTACCAGCACGTAGTATATTTTCACTAAACCGGCATTGATTTCTCCTTTGATTGAAATCGACATACCCTATGAGTGGACTCTCGTTATATGAATACGCTGGAAAAAATCCAGAGCCATCTGGAGCTATTGAGCAAATCTGAACGGAAAGTCGCTGAGGTGATCCTGGCCTCCCCGCAGACCGCCATTCACTCCAGTATCGCGACGCTGGCCCGCATGGCGGACGTTAGCGAACCCACCGTCAACCGCTTTTGTCGCCGTCTCGATACCAAGGGTTTTCCCGATTTCAAACTGCATCTTGCCCAAAGCCTGGCCAATGGCACCCCGTACGTAAACCGTAACGTGGAGGAAGATGACAGCGTTGCTTCCTATACCGGTAAAATTTTCGAATCTGTAATGGCCAGTCTGGATACAGTAAAGGCAAATTTGGATATTGCAGCAATCAATCGTGCGGTTGACCTGCTCACCCAGGCAAAAAAAATCTCTTTCTTCGGTTTAGGCGCCTCGGCGGCCGTCGCTCACGACGCCATGAACAAATTTTTCCGCTTCAATATTCCGGTGGTCTATTTCGATGACATCGTCATGCAACGCATGGGATGCATGAACTCCAGCGAGGGAGATGTGGTGGTGTTAATCTCTCACACCGGCCGTACCAAAAACCTGGTGGAGATGGCACAGCTGGCGCGTGAAAATGACGCCACGGTCATTGCCATCACCTCACGCGACACCCCTCTGGCGCACGAAGCAACCCTGGCATTGTTGCTCGATGTTCCGGAAGATACCGACGTTTATATGCCGATGGTGTCACGAATTGCGCAATTAACGCTCATCGACGTTCTGGCCACCGGATTTACCTTGCGCAGAGGGGCCAAATTCAGAGATAACTTGAAGCGGGTCAAGGAAGCGTTGAAAGAATCGCGCTTTGATAAGGGGGTAGTCATCCCCAACAATTTCGACTCGTAACCGATGTGAAAAAAACTGTCGTTCAAAACAGTCTGAACGGCGGCATTAGAGGCAGTACCCTGTTAAAACGCTCATGCGGGTAACCCGAGTGAAACATCAGTGTAGTAAAATTACATTTCACTCCTGGTTTCGTTATCCGACGTTATCGCAACACCAATAATTTGCTTCACCAGTCAACGGAGTAATACATGTCCAGACGGCTCAGAAGAACCAAAATTGTTACCACCTTGGGTCCGGCTACTGACCGCGACAATAATCTGGAAAAGATCATTGCCGCCGGCGCTAACGTAGTTCGGCTTAACTTTTCCCACGGCACCGCAGAAGACCACCAGATCCGCGCTGACAAAGTGCGCGAAATTGCTGCCAAGTTGGGACGTCACGTCGCTATTCTGGGTGACCTGCAAGGGCCGAAAATTCGTGTTTCCACCTTTAAGGAAGGCAAAATCTTCCTTAACATCGGTGATAAATTCCTGCTTGATGCCAATATGTCCAAGGGCGAAGGCGATAAAGAAAAAGTCGGTATCGACTATAAAGGCCTGCCTGCCGACGTGGTGCCAGGCGACGTACTGCTGCTGGATGACGGCCGCGTACAGCTGAAGGTGCTCGAAGTTCAGGGCATGAAAGTGTTTACCGAAGTGACCGTTGGCGGCCCGCTGTCCAACAACAAAGGCATCAACAAGCTGGGTGGCGGCCTGTCCGCTGAAGCCCTGACCGAGAAAGACAAGGCCGATATTGTCACTGCGGCAAAAATCGGCGTTGACTACCTGGCAGTTTCCTTCCCGCGTACCGGCGAAGACCTGAACTACGCCCGCCGTCTGGCCCGCGATGCAGGCTGTAACGCCAAGATCGTGTCCAAGGTGGAACGTGCCGAAGCCGTCTGCAGCGACGAAGCGATGGATGACATCATCCTGGCCTCCGACGTAGTGATGGTAGCCCGTGGCGATTTGGGCGTCGAAATCGGCGATCCGGAGCTGGTCGGCATCCAGAAAAAACTGATCCGTCGCGCCCGTACGCTGAACCGCGCCGTGATTACCGCGACCCAGATGATGGAGTCGATGATCACTAACCCAATGCCGACCCGCGCCGAAGTTATGGACGTGGCGAACGCCGTGCTGGATGGGACTGACGCCGTGATGCTGTCTGCTGAAACTGCGGCAGGCCAATACCCGGCAGAAACCGTGGCGGCGATGGCACGCGTTTGTCTGGGCGCTGAGAAGATCCCAAGCATCAACGTCTCCAAACACCGTCTGGACGTGCAGTTCGACAACATTGAAGAAGCTATCGCCATGTCTTCAATGTACGCGGCTAACCATCTGAAAGGCGTGACTGCCCTGATCGCCATGACCGAGTCCGGCCGCACAGCGCTGATGATGTCACGTATCAGCTCCGGCCTGCCTATCTTCGCCATGTCACGTCATGAGCACACGCTGAACCTGACCGCGCTGTACCGTGGCGTTACGCCGGTGTACTTCGACAGCCACGAAGACGGCGTCATCGCGGCCAATGACGCGGTTAACCGCTTGCGCGACAAAGGCTTCCTGGTATCCGGCGATCTGGTGATCGTCACCCAGGGCGACGTGATGGAAACCGTAGGGACCACCAACACCAGCCGTATCCTGCGCGTCGAGTAACCCAGACTGCTGCCGGCCGTACCTCGGCCGGCATTTTTTCCCGCTCCGCCCTTCCCCCCTGTTAAACTCATTTCCAGTCGCCACTACGGCAAATGGAGAGCCATCGATGCTTCATCAACACCCACAGCAAAACCACACTGAACAAGCGCTGGATCTCGACGGCCTGGGGCTGGAGAATTTGGCAGAGGGAAGCCTGCGGGGTAACTCGCTGCTGAAAATCAGTCTGTACGACAATCGACTTCGCCAGTTCCCGATGCAAATCCTGCAGCATACCGATCTGCAGGTATTGAATATCTCCTGCAACCAGCTTAGTGAACTTCCGGTCGAAATAGGCCAACTGCGAGGGCTGGCAATGCTGGATTGCGGCCACAATAAGGCCAGCAGCGTACCGGCAAGCATCGGCGAACTGCGTGAGCTGACCTATCTTTATCTGAGCGACAACGCCTTTTGTGACCTGCCTGTCGAGCTGGGCCGGTTACACAAGCTGCGCTATCTGAACGTGACGGATAATCAGCTCAGTGAACTGCCAGCGGCCATTGTTCAACTCGGTGCCCTGCAAGAATTGCGGTTGTACAATAATCAACTTGTCAGTTTGCCAACCACTGTCGGGCAGTTGACCGCACTGCGGGAACTGCACCTGATGAAAAACCGCCTGACCACGCTACCCGATGAAATTGCCCTGTTGGCTGAGCTGGCCGTGCTGGATCTGGAAAACAATGCCATCAACCGGCTACCGGCTGCATTTTGCCACTTGCCCAGCCTGACTCACCTCAACCTGCGAACTAATCAGCTACAGCAGTTACCGGAGGATTTTGGCCAGCTAACGGCCCTGAGCACGCTTGACCTGCGCGCTAACCACCTGAGCAACCTACCGGACAGCATGACGGCATTGACGAACCTGCGACGGTTGGACCTGCGTTGGAACAACTTTGCCCAGATACCCGCCGTACTGGAGCCGCTGATGGCTCAAGGTTGCATGGTACATATCTAAGCGCAGCTAAAACAAAAGGCCAGACACCCTGAGATGACTGGCCCTTAACCCCAAGCAAAACCTCGCTTAGCGGTATAAATCATCACGCGAATAAGGTTCTATCTCACCTTCTTTACGCGTTTTCAACAGCTTAAGGATCCAGGTGTACTGCTCCGGGTTCGGCCCCACCAGATTCTCCACCTCTTCATTCATCCGACGCGCAATAGTGTGGTCATCGGCCGTAGCCAAATCATCCATCGGCGGGCGAATATAAACATCCAGCATGCTGGTCTTGCCATCATACACCGGGAACAATGGCACAATGGCCGCGCGGCAAACTTTCATCAGGCGTCCAACCGCCGGCAGCGTCGCCTTATAGGTGGCGAAGAAATCGACGAATTCACTGTGTTCAGCACCGTGATCCTGGTCGGGCAGATAATAACCCCAGTAACCCTGACGCACCGAACTGATAAACGGTTTGATGCCGTCATTGCGCGCATGCATCCGGCCACCAAATTTACGGCGCACCGTATTCCACAGATAATCGACTAACGGATTGCTCTGGTTGTGGAACATCGCCGCCATCGGCTGACCGCGAGCCGCCATCAGCATCGCCGGAACATCCACCGCCCAACCATGCGGCACCAGGAAAATCACGTTACGGCCTTCTTCACGGATTTTATCCAGCACCTCTTCACCATGCCAGCGAACCCGCTTGAGCACTTTCTCCGGTTTGGTGCAGGCCAGTTCGGCCATCAGGATCATCGATTGCGGCGCGGTGGCGAACATCTCATCAATGATGTGCTCACGCTCGTTTTCCGGCACTTCCGGCAGGCAGTACAGCAGGTTGATACGCGCGCGGCGTCGGGCACCTTTGGCCACTTTGCCGGCCAGCTTGCCAACCGCACCAAGCACCGGATCGCGCAGGCGAGCAGGCACCAATGAAATGCCGGCCATCAGCCCGGTTCCCAGCCAAACGCCCCAGTAGCGTGGGTGGTAAAAGGCTTTTTGAAATTGTGGAATGAACTCTGAGTTCGATTTTTTTTCGTTTTGCATGCACAAGCTCTTAACTTAGCGGTTCGGCTAATCATAATTGCAAAGGTCGATTTTGCAATTAACCACGGCGAAGCACCAATATAAAACAACATCGGCCCGAAATCAGGCCGATGGAATCACTGGCGCAGTAACGCGCCCGAACAAAGGGATTAATCCAACTGCAGTTGCGGAGTGACTTCCTTCACCTGCGCCAGATAATCACTGCGATCTTTACCGCTCAGCCCTTCAGAGCGTGGCAGTTTCGCCGTCAACGGGTTCACCGCCTGTTGGTTGGTCCACATTTCAAAGTGCAGATGCGGGCCGGTTGAGCGGCCGGTGTTGCCGGACAACGCGATACGGTCACCACGTTTCACCTTCTGCCCTGGCTTGACCAACAGCTTTTTCAAGTGCATATAACGCGTGGTGTATTGGCGACCATGACGGATCGCTACGTAGTTACCGGCAGCGCCGCTACGCTTGGCGATTAACACTTCACCGTCACCCACGGCCAGCACCGGGGTACCAACCGGCATCGCAAAATCGACACCTTTGTGCGGAGCAATGCGCCCGGTGACCGGATTAACCCGACGCGGGTTGAAGTTGGAAGAAATGCGGAACTGCTTCATGGTTGGGAAACGCATAAAGCCTTTCGCCAGACCGGAACCCTGACGATCGTAGAATTTACCGTCCTCGGCACGGATAGCATAGTAGTCCTTGCCGCCGGTACGCATGCGCACACCCAGTAACTGGCTCTGAGCACTCTTGCCGTCAAAGTGTTCGCGGGACATTAATACCGAGAATTGATCGCCCTTGCGCAGTTTGCGGAAATCCAACTGCCACTGCAGCGCTTTGATCACCGAATTGATTTCTGCTCGGCTCAGGCCGGCACTGCTGGCGCTGCTGACAAAGCTGCCGTTCAAACGGCCGCTGATCACGTTGTTGCGCCATTCGCCCTGCTGAGATTCCTGGGTTTCTTTGAAGTTGTTGCCAGTACGATCGTAGGTGCGGGTCTCACGCCGGGAGACTTCCCAGGTCAAACGCTGCAGATCGCCGGCATCATTCACTGTCCATGACAGCTGCTGGCCGATTTTCAGATTACGCAGATCGCGGTTTTGCGATGCCAGCAGCGTGACGTCCGACATATCGATACCATATTGGGTCAGGATACTGCCCAGGGTATCGCCAGTGGAAACCACATATTCATGCACTCCATCCTCACCGGCGACCTTCTGGTCCAGCTCATCCTGTGGGATGTCATCATCGGGGGTGGCTTGGTCGAGATCGATCGGCTCACTGGCTTCGGGCAGCAAGGACCGTAACTGACTGGATTCTAATTCAATACTCTTAACGATGGGGTTATGTTCTGGGTGATAAACAAAAGGCCGCCAGACGGCAACGGCCAATGTAACCACTGTCAGCGACCCCAGCATGACGCGATGGGGCCGTGGCAGGTTGTTATACGCCAGAGCGATAGTTTTGACTATCTGCTGCACTCGATTTTATCCTCATAATCTTTACTTCAGGCAGCTCACGTACTGGTTTGACAGCTGAGTCAGGAAGTTCCCGTAGCTGTCTTTCCCCAGTGCGATGCCGGTGCCCAGCGGGTCCAGCGTTCCAGAACGCACTTTGGTCCCCTTGGCAACCGCATTGATTACGGCTGGCCTGAATTGTGGCTCAGCAAAAACGCAGACTGCTTTCTGCTCAACCAACTGTGTTCGAATTTGGTGTAAGCGCTGTGCTCCAGGCTGGATTTCGGGATTAACGGTGAAATGGCCCAATGGGCTCAACCCGAAATGTTTCTCAAAATAGCCGTAAGCATCATGAAAAACAAAATATCCCCTACCTTGCACAGGCTTAAGCATGTTACCAACATTTTTGTCAGTTTGCGTCAGCAGATTCTCGAACTGGCGCAGGTTTGCGTCTAATTTGTCCTTATTTTGTGGCATAAGTTCCAATAACCTGTCGTGAATCGCGATCGCGGTCACTTTTGCCACCTCCGGAGACAGCCAAACGTGCATGTTATACTCGCCGTGATGGTGTCCATCGTCCCCGGCATGATCGGCATGATTATGCGCATCGGCTGCATGATCATGGTCGTGCTCATGGTCGTGTTCGTCGTCTTCACCCTTCATCAGCAGAGGTTTCACCCCACTCAATTCGCTGATGGCAAGTTGGCGGTTAGCCGACACTGAGGTTAAGGGTTTGGTCAGAAAAGCCTCCATATCCGGCCCCACCCACACCACCAGATCGGCGGCGCGCAGACGCTGGATATCGGAAGGCCGCAGCGCGAAATCGTGTGGTGATGCACCCTCCGGCAACAGCACCTCGGTCGGCGTCACGCCGTCGGCTATTGCCGCAGCGATAAAACCGACCGGGCGAATCGAGGTCACCACCGCCGCAGAAGCGCTGCTCAGGGGCCCGGCCATCATCAATGCGGTTGCCAGCAGCGTGCGCTGCAGCCATTTATTTTTCTGTGCCATTCTCAGTTATCCCGTCGTTTTCATCAGCGAGGCGTGATATTATAACATTCGGTTAGTTCTGCAAAATGTAATCATGAGATGTCCACACTGACAACGCTAAAAAATATCTCCGTCTCCTTTGGTAGCCGCAAGGTGCTGTCGAATATTTCGCTCAGCCTTCAGCCGGGCCGTATTCTGACGTTGCTCGGCCCTAATGGCGCGGGCAAATCCACGCTGGTGCGAGTGGTGCTGGGCCTGGTTGCGCCCACCGAAGGAACACTGGTGCGTGAGCCTGGCCTGCGCATTGGTTACGTGCCGCAAAAACTGCACCTCGACGCTACCCTGCCGCTTACCGTCAGCCGCTTTATGCGCCTGAAGCCCGGCGTCAAAAAGGCCGATATTCTGCCTGCGTTGAAACGCGTGCAAGCGGCCCACCTGCTCGATCAACCCATGCAAAAACTCTCCGGCGGTGAAAACCAGCGCGTATTGCTGGCCCGTGCGCTGCTGAACAAGCCACAACTGCTGGTGCTGGATGAGCCCACCCAGGGGGTAGACGTCAACGGCCAACTGGCGCTGTACGATCTGATCGACCAACTGCGTAAAGAGTTGGGCTGTGCGGTATTGATGGTGTCCCATGACCTGCACCTGGTGATGGCGAAAACCGATGAAGTGCTGTGCCTCAACCAACACATCTGCTGTTCCGGCGCACCGGAAGTGGTCTCGATGCATCCTGAATTTATCGCCATGTTCGGTAACCGCGGTGCGGAACAGCTGGCGGTCTATCGTCACCACCATAATCACCGTCACGACCTGCAAGGACGAATTGTGTTGAAGAATACCGGGGGCCGTGAGGCATGATCGAACTGTTATTACCCGGCTGGCTGGCCGGCGTGTTGTTGGCCTGTGCCGCCGGTCCGCTCGGCTCATTTGTGGTCTGGCGTCGTATGTCCTATTTCGGCGATACCCTGGCGCACGCTTCATTGTTAGGCGTGGCGTTCGGCCTGCTGCTGGACGTGAACCCCTTCTATGCGGTGATTGCCGTAACGCTGGTCCTGGCGCTGGTGTTGGTGTGGCTGGAGCGTCGCCCGCAGCTTTCCGTTGATACTCTGCTCGGCATTATGGCGCACAGCGCACTTTCATTGGGGCTGGTCGTAGTCGCGCTGATGTCCAACGTGCGGGTCGATCTGATGGCCTATCTGTTTGGTGATTTGCTGTCGGTCACCCTCACCGATATCTGGATGATTGGCATTGGGGTCACAGTCGTGCTGCTGATCCTGTGGTGGCAGTGGCGTAATCTGCTGTCGATGACCGTCAGCCCTGAGCTGGCACACGTTGACGGCGTTAATCTGGTGCGCGCGCGTACCGTGTTGATGCTGGTGACCGCCCTGACCATTGGCCTGGCGATGAAATTCGTCGGTGCGCTGATCATCACTTCACTGCTGATTATTCCGGCAGCGACCGCACGACGCTTCGCCCGTACGCCGGAACAAATGGCGAGATATGCGGTGTTGGTGGGCGTGCTGGCCGTAACCGGTGGGTTAACCTTCTCGGCCTTCTACGATACCCCGGCTGGCCCATCAGTAGTCTTAAGCGCCGCAGTGCTGTTTGTTTTGAGCTTATCCAAAAAGCAGCAAGCCTGATTTCAGAGGGCTATAGATGTACAAAGGGCCGCAACGCGGCCCTTTTTTGATGCTGACGGTTATCCAATACTTACTCTTCGCGCACCATGCCAAAGTGTTTATAGGCATGATTGGTAGCCATGCGTCCGCGCGGCGTGCGTTGGATAAAGCCTTGCTGGATCAGGAAGGGTTCGATAACGTCCTCGATAGTTTCCCGCTCCTCGCCTATCGCGGCTGCCAGGTTATCCAGACCCACCGGCCCGCCAGTGAACTTGTCGATAATCGCCAGTAGCAGCTTGCGGTCCATGTAGTCGAAACCTTCGGCATCAACGTTCAGCATATCCAGCGCCTGCATCGCCACTTCACCATTGATCACCCCATTGGCACGGACTTCGGCAAAGTCACGCACCCGACGCAGTAAGCGGTTGGCAATACGCGGAGTCCCACGTGCGCGGCGAGCCACTTGATGGGCCCCCTCTTCCGACAGATCCAGTCCCAGGCAATTGGCGCTGCGTGAAACGATATGCTGCAAATCGGCGACCTGATAAAACTCCAGACGCTGCACAATGCCAAAGCGGTCACGCAGTGGCGAGGTCAGTGAGCCGGCGCGGGTGGTGGCGCCCACCAGCGTGAACGGCGGCAAATCGAGTTTGATCGAGCGTGCGGCCGGGCCTTCGCCGATCATGATATCCAGCTGATAATCTTCCATCGCCGGATACAGCACTTCTTCTACTACCGGAGAGAGACGGTGGATTTCATCGATAAACAAAACGTCGTGAGGTTCGAGGTTGGTCAGCATCGCGGCCAGATCGCCCGCCTTTTCCAATACCGGCCCGGAAGTGGTGCGCAGGTTAACGCCCATTTCATTGGCAACGATGTTGGCCAGCGTGGTTTTACCCAACCCTGGTGGACCGAAGATCAGTAAATGGTCCAGCGCGTCGCCACGCTGCTTGGCCGCCTGAATAAAGATTTCCATCTGCTCGCGGACATGCGGCTGACCAACGTATTCTGTCAGCAGCTTCGGCCGAATGGCGCGATCAAGAAATTCTTCTTCATTGATCGGTTCGGCAGAAATCAGGCGATCGGCTTCAATCATTATCTACCCCTTATTGACGCTTACAGCGCGGCGCGTAACGCGTCACGGATCAGGGTTTCGCAATCGGCGCCCGGTTTGGCGATTTTGCTGACCATGCGGCTGGCTTCTTGCGGTTTGTAGCCCAGGGCCACCAGCGCAGAGGCCGCTTCGGCTTCCGCATCCATTTCGGCAGCTTGTGCTGCGGTGGGGAGCGTGATTTCACTGCTGTTGTTGAACAGATCGCCATTAAGCCCTTTGAAGCGGTCTTTCATTTCCACCACCAGACGCTCAGCGGTTTTCTTGCCAACCCCAGGCAATTTCACCAGCGTGGTGATCTCTTCACGCTCTACCGCACTGACAAACTGTTGCGCTGACATGCCGGACAAAATAGCCAGCGCCAGCTTTGGCCCTACGCCGTTGACTTTGATCAACTCGCGGAACAACGCACGCTCTTGTTTATCATTAAAGCCGTACAGCAGTTGTGCATCTTCGCGCACCACAAATTGGGTAAACACGATAGCCTCTTGCCCCAGTTCCGGCAGCTCATAAAAGCAGGTCATCGGCATATGCACTTCATAGCCCACGCCGTTTGCCTCCAGTAATACCAGTGGTGGCTGCTTTTCCAGAATATTTCCTCTGAGACGACCTATCATTTACCCTCCTGCAGAATTCATGAGCATGACCTGCTGCCATGCCGTGCTGGTAAAGCTTATAACATAAAAAAGGCTGGATGAATATCCAGCCCAAGTGATCACTGATTAAACCCTACTTTAAACGTCCCCGCGCCAGGCTCAATCGCCCTTCGCTCATCCGCAGCACGTTTTGGCTGAGATGGCAGTGGGTGATGGCGATGGCCAACGCATCGGCGGCGTCAGCCTGGGGATTGGCCGACAGTTTAAGCAAGGAGCGCACCATATGCTGCACCTGCGCTTTTTCCGCCGCGCCGGTACCGACCACCGTTTGCTTCACCTGGCGAGCCGCATATTCAAACACTTCCAGATCCTGGTTCACGGCAGCGACAATCGCCACGCCGCGCGCCTGCCCAAGCTTGAGCGCCGAATCCGGGTTCTTCGCCATAAACACCTGTTCGATGGCGAAAAAGTCCGGTTTAAACTGGGTGATGATTTCGCTAACGCCCGCATAAATCAGCTTCAAACGCGTCGGCATATCATCCACCACGGTGCGGATACAGCCGCTGGCAATATAGGTCAACTGGCGGCCCTGCTGGCGAATAAGGCCATAACCGGTGACGCGCGATCCGGGATCGATACCGAGAATGATCGTCATCCCTACACCCACCTTGCGTTAAGCATTAACTTCGCCAGGCGCTGCCACAAAGCAGCGCCGTACTTCAACCCGATTACAGCGTCGCTGCAACTTCGTCGGAGATCTCACCGTTGTGGTAAACCTCCTGCACATCGTCACAGTCTTCCAGCATGTCGATCAGGCGCAACAGCTTAGGCGCGGTTTCCTCATCCATATCGGCCTTGGTCGATGGGATCATGGAAACTTCTGCCGAGTCGGCGGTAAAACCGGCTGCGGTCAGCGCGTCTTTCACTTCGCCGAGGTTTTCCCAGCCGGTGAATACGTCGATCACACCGTCGTCGTAGCTGACGATATCTTCAGCACCGGCTTCCAGTGCCGCTTCCATCACCACGTCTTCATCCAGGCCCGGTGCGTAAGTGATTACGCCCTTCTTGGTGAACAGGTAAGCCACGGAGCCGTCGGTGCCGAGGTTACCGCCGCACTTGGTGAAGGCATGACGCACTTCGGCCACGGTACGGTTACGGTTGTCACTCAGGCATTCGATCATCACGGCAGTGCCGCCTGGACCGTAGCCTTCATAGATGATGGTTTCCATGTTGGAATCATCATCGCCACCCACGCCGCGCGCAATGGCACGGTTCAGGGTGTCACGCGTCATGTTGTTGGACAGCGCTTTGTCGATCGCCGCACGCAGACGCGGGTTAGCCCCCGGGTCGCCACCGCCCAGTTTCGCGGCAGTCACCAGCTCGCGAATAATTTTGGTGAAAATTTTACCGCGCTTGGAATCCTGCGCTGCTTTACGGTGCTTTGTGTTGGCCCACTTACTATGACCTGCCATAAAAAATCTCCGAAAAAAATTACTGGACTGAATTAATCACAAACTCTTCAATCGCCTGCTGATTGCTCCAGGACTTGGTCAACTTCACGGCTTGTGCCGCCTCAAGCCACTGGTAGGCGTGATGCTCGGTAATCACCGGATCGCGCTCTTCAGGCAAAGCCAGACAGAACCAGTGCTCTTTATTGCGCGTGGTTCCCGGGGCATAGCGATGTCGCAAATGGACAAAGAGTTCAAACTCCACACAGCGCTGGCAATCGAACAACGGCAGATTCTCTGCTTCGATATCGATGCCGACTTCTTCCATGACCTCACGCCGTGCGGCATGCGGCGGCGACTCATCCTCCTCCAGGCTGCCGGTCACCGACTGCCAGAATTCAGTATCATCGCGCCGCTGTAACATCAGCACCCGGCCACTGGAGATGGCATAAATCACTACCAGAATTGACTCGGGTCGCTTGTAGTTCATCACTCGCTCTCTTGTTCAGAGGCTTTCTTCACCACACAAATCCCCAACTCCTGCAACGACGCCGGGTTGGCGAAGCTCGGCGCTTCGGTCATCAGACAAGCCGCAGCGGTGGTTTTCGGGAAGGCGATGACGTCACGAATGTTGTCGGTACCGGTCAGCAGCATCACCAGACGGTCCAGGCCGAAAGCCAGGCCGGCGTGTGGTGGTGTACCGTACTTCAAGGCGTCCAACAGGAAGCCAAACTTCTCGCGCTGTTCGTGTTCGTTAATCCCAAGGATGCTGAACACCGTTTGCTGCATTTCGCTGCGGTGAATACGCACCGAACCGCCACCCACTTCGTAACCGTTGATGACCATGTCATAAGCGTTGGCAATGGCGGTGGTTGGCGCAGTTTTCAGCTCTTCCGGGCTCATGTCGCGCGGTGCGGTAAACGGATGGTGCATCGCCGCCAGACCGCCTTCGCCGTCTTCTTCGAACATCGGGAAGTCGATCACCCACAGCGGTGCCCAGCTGTCGAGTTTGGTCAGTTGCAAGTCACGACCCAGCTTCAGACGCAGCGCGCCCATCGCATCGGTCACAATCTTGAAGCTGTCGGCACCGAAGAACAGAATGTCGCCAGACTGCGCGTTGGTGCGCGCCAGGATCGCTTCCAGCACTTCCGCGCTGAGGAATTTGGCGATCGGGCTCTGTACGCCTTCCATGCCGGCGGCGCGGTCATTGACCTTCAGCCATGCCAGGCCTTTAGCGCCATAGATATTAACGAAAGCACCGTACTCGTCGATCAGCTTACGGGTCAGCTGTGCGCCGCCCGGAACGCAGATCGCGGCAACGCGGCCTTTGGCATCGTTAGCCGGGCCGGAGAACACTTTAAACTCGACGTCTTTCACCAGATCGGCAACGTCAACCAGTTCCAGCGGGTTACGCAGGTCGGGTTTGTCGGAGCCGTAACGGCGCATGGCTTCTTCGAAGGTCATGATCGGGAAATCGCCCAGATCTACCTTCTTCACGTCCAGCCACAGTTCACGCGCCAGTTTCTCCATTACTTCACGCACCTGTTCGGCAGTCATGAAGGAGGTTTCCACGTCGATCTGGGTAAATTCAGGCTGACGGTCGGCACGCAAATCTTCGTCGCGGAAGCATTTGACGACCTGATAGTAACGGTCGAAACCGGACATCATCAGCAACTGCTTGAACAGCTGTGGTGACTGCGGCAACGCGTAGAATTTGCCTTTATGTACGCGGCTCGGTACCAGGTAGTCACGAGCGCCTTCAGGCGTGGCTTTGGTCAGCATCGGCGTTTCGATGTCGAGGAAGCCATGGCTATCCATAAAGCGGCGCACGAAGCTGGTGATCTTGGCGCGGGTTTTCAGACGGTCGGCCATTTCAGGGCGACGCAGATCCAGGTAGCGATATTTCAGGCGCGCTTCTTCGCTGTTGACCTGGTTAGAGTCCAGCGGCAATGGCTCGGAGCGGTTGATGATCTCCAGAGCATGGGCGAACACTTCCACTTCGCCGGTCGCCATATCTTTATTGATCTGGCTGTCCGGACGGGCACGCACGGTGCCGACGATCTGGATGCAGAATTCATTGCGCAGGTCGTATGCCTTATCGAACGCAACCTTTTGGTCCGGATCGAAGAACACCTGCACGATGCCTTCGCGGTCGCGCATATCAATAAAGATCAGGCCGCCCAGATCGCGACGACGGTTGACCCAACCACACAAAGTGACTTCCTGGCCCACGTGAGACAGATTCAACTGCCCGCAATATTCAGTACGCATACGCTATCCTTTTGGCTTAAGCCGATGCCGCGCGGGCTTTTGGCACCTGCCACACGGCTGTTTTCTGATGAACTCTATTTATTACCCGGTTTGGCGTCTGATGCATACCAACCGGTGCCCTTTAACTGGAAACCGGTGGAAGAAATCAGCTTGGTTAACGCGGGCTGCCCACACGCCGGACAATCTGTCAGCGGCGCATCGGAAAATTTTTGCAGTTTCTCTAATCGAAGGCTGCAAGCACCACATGCATATTCATAAATCGGCATAGGTCGTTGGAGTAAAGTGTGTTGAAAAAAGGCGATCATTATAAAGGAAATTCATGCGCCAGATAAGTGCGAACACAGCTTTGTTGCAGCACTAAATGACCTGTTTTTGTCCGAAATAACACATTGCTTAACAAATTTCTCATTAACCCGTGACGCTTTTTTCACGTAGCCTGAATCCACGCTTGTTTGGCGCGTCACTTCAGTTGCGCGTATTTCATCCACCCCGTAACGAGATCTTCCCATGTTAAAACTTGATGCTCAAACCACAGCTTTGGTATTGATTGATTTGCAAAAGGGTATTCTGCCTTACGCCGGCGGGCCTCACAGCGCCGAGAGCGTGGTGGCCAACGGAGCGCAACTGGCGGCACACTTTCGCTCACTGGGCGCACCGGTGATCCTGGTGCGCGTCGGTTGGTCAGAGACCTTTGCCGAAGCGCTGAAACAACCGGTGGATCAACCTTCCCCAGCCGGTGAGTTGCCTGCCAACTGGTGGGAATTCCCTGAATCGCTGGCGGTTAACGACGGCGACATTCTGGTGACCAAACGCCAATGGGGCGCATTTTACGGTACCGACCTTGATCTGCAACTGCGTCGTCGCGGCATTAAATCCGTCGTGCTGGGGGGGATTGCCACCAACATTGGCGTGGAATCAACCGCCCGCGCTGCCTGGGAGCACGGCTACGAGTTGGTGATCGCCGAAGACCTGTGCAGCGCACCTAACGCTGAAATGCACCAGTTCGCTTTCGACAACATCTTCCCGCGTCTGGCGCGCGTTCGCAGCACCCGCGAAATTCTTGCCGCCCTCAGCAAGTAACGTTAAGTTGTAAGGGCGCGGCATACTGCGCCCGCGTTTGACTGACAGGGAAAATTAAGGAAGATGCCAGCTTGATGTATATCGGACTCCCACAGTGGCAACACCCGGCCTGGAACCGTATCGGGCTGCGCGATCTGGCGGATTACAGCCGCTACTTTAACTGCGTGGAAGGCAATACCACCTTCTACGCGTTACCTAAACTGGAGATCGTTCAGCGCTGGCGCGACATGACCACTGATGATTTTCGCTTCTGTTTCAAATTCCCCGCCACCATCAGCCATAAGGCCGCACTACGCAACTGTGATGCCGATCTACAGGCGTTCTACCACTGTCTGAGCCCGGTGCATCAGCGCATCGGCCAGCTTTGGCTGCAACTGCCTGCCGCGTTTGGCCCGGCGGAATTACCGGCAATGTGGCAATTCTTTGATGCCTTGCCGAAAGAGTTCACCTACGGGGTGGAAGTTCGTCACCCGTCGTTTTTCGCCAAAGGTGAAGAGGAGCGGTTGTTAAATCAGGGGTTGCATCAGCGCGGCATCAATCGGGTGATCCTCGACAGTCGCCCGGTGCATCACGCCGCCCCCAACAGTGCAGCAGTTCGTGATGCTCAGCAGAAAAAACCCAAACTGCCGGTGCATGCGCTGGTCACCGCCAACAATCCGCTGGTGCGTTTTATCGGTGGCGATGTGTTGCAAGATAACCTGCGCTGGTTTGATGCCTGGCAACAAAAACTGCCTGCCTGGCAATCACAGCATCAGCCTTTCCTGTTTATCCATACGCCAGATAACGGCGATTCCCCCCAGCAGGCACAGAAAATTTGGCAGCAACTGCGCCAGGCTATTCCGAATTTACCGCCCCCGCCAGACTGGCCCGAGCAGGATGCACTGTTTTGACCTATTAATCTGACCAATAACATCAGATTTTTCCTCGCGACAGTGAATGCAATGGCGGCTATGATGCTGGCTGCCAGTTTTGGTTAGGGAATGGAGTTAAAAATGGTAAGCGCGCTTTATGTCGTGCTCGGCGCACTGTTGTTGATCAAACTATCTTATGACGTGGTTAGGCTAAGGATGCAATACCGTGTCGCTTACGGAGACGGCGGCTTTTACGAGCTACAAACCGCCATCCGCGTTCACGGCAATGCCGTAGAATACATTCCTATCGCCGCCGTTTTGCTGGTGATCATGGAGATGAACGGCGCTGAAGTGTGGATGATCCATATTTGTGGCCTGATGTTGATGGCCGGCCGTCTGGTGCATTATTACGGTTTACGCAATCGTGAAGTCCGCTGGCGTCGTTCCGGCATGACTGCCACCTACCTTTCGTTGGTGTTAATGGTGCTGGCCAATATTTTCTATCTGCCGTGGGATATTATTTTCAGCCTTCATTGATCCCCGCACGACCTCAGGCGGTTACGCCGCCTGCTTCCGCTGCTCTTTCTTGCCATTTTCTGTTAGCATATGCGCCTTCGAATTCTGAACTGATTTGCCGCCATGCCAAACCGCGATACTCTTTTTTCTGCCCCAATCGCCAAACTGGGCGACTGGACCTTCGACGAACGCGTCGCTGAAGTGTTCCCTGACATGATCCAGCGTTCCGTTCCCGGCTATTCCAATATCATTTCGATGATTGGCATGCTGGCCGAACGTTTCGTTCAGCCCGACAGCCAGGTCTATGACCTCGGATGTTCACTGGGCGCAGCAACGCTGTCGATGCGAAGGAATATCAAGGTGGCCGGGTGCAACATCATTGCCGTAGACAATTCCCCGGCGATGGTGGAACGCTGCCGCCGCCATATTGACGCCTTCCGCGCCGACACCCCGGTAGAAGTGATCGAGGCCGATATCCTCGATATCAACATCGAAAACGCCTCCATGGTGGTGCTTAACTTCACCCTGCAATTCCTCGAGCCGGCCGATCGCCTGCGCCTGCTGGAACAGGTTTACCGCGGGCTGCGTCCGGGTGGCGCGCTGGTGTTGTCGGAGAAATTCAGCTTTGAAGATACCGATGTCGGTGAGTTGCTGTTCAACATGCATCACGATTTCAAACGCGCCAACGGCTACAGCGAACTGGAAATCAGCCAAAAGCGCAGCATGCTGGAAAACGTCATGCTGACCGACTCCGTTGCCGCCCACAAGACCCGTCTGAAACAGGCCGGTTTTGAACATGCGGAAGTTTGGTTCCAGTGTTTTAACTTCGGTTCACTGATCGCCCTGAAATCAGGAGCTGCAGCATGATTGAGTTCGGTGATTTTTATCAGCGCATCGCGAAAAGCAACCTCAGCCACTGGCTGGATACTCTGCCCGCGCAGCTCAGCGCCTGGCAGCGAGAATCGCTGCACGGCAAGTTCAAACAGTGGTTTAACTCGGTTGAACACCTGCCGGCGCTGACGCCGACCCGCCTCGACCTGTTGGACGGCGTGCGTACCGAAATGGACCCACCGCTGTCACCGGGCCAGTTGGAAGGTATCGAAAAAATGCTGCGCACCATGATGCCGTGGCGTAAAGGGCCGTTCTCTTTGTATGGCATCGATATCGACACTGAATGGCATTCCGACTGGAAATGGGATCGCGTTTTACCACACATTTCACCGCTGGCCGGTCGTACTATTCTCGATGTCGGCTGCGGCAGCGGCTATCACCTGTGGCGCATGCTTGGCGCGGGTGCGCAGTTGGCGGTGGGCATCGACCCGATGCAGCTGTTCCTGTGTCAGTTCGAAGCGGTGCGTAAACTGCTGGGCGGCGATCAGCGCGCTCACCTGTTGCCACTCGGCATTGAACAACTGCCTGAACTGGCTGCCTTCGATACGGTATTTTCGATGGGCGTGCTGTATCACCGTCGCTCGCCGCTGGATCATCTGTACCAGTTGAAAAACCAGTTGGTTAACGAAGGCGAATTGGTATTGGAAACCCTGGTGATAGAAGGCGACCGTAATCAGGTCCTGGTGCCAGGCGACCGCTATGCGCAAATGCGTAACGTCTACTTTATTCCGTCAGCCGAAGCGCTGAAATGCTGGCTGGAGAAGTGCGGGTTCGTCGACGTGAAGATTGCCGACATGTGTGTGACCAGCACCGAAGAACAGCGCCGCACCGATTGGATGACCAGTGAGTCACTGGCCGAGTTCCTCGACCCTAACGACCCTGGCAAAACCATCGAAGGTTACCCCGCCCCGCTGCGTGCCGTGCTGGTGGCCCGGAAGCCTTAAGGCACAAAACAATCATCCCCGCTGGATTTGCATTCAACGGGGATGATGTTGTCAGTCAGTAAAGGGTTTGGCTAGGCGCTTTGCGCCAGCGGATCAACCAGCGCCAGCGAGTTTTTCATCGCCTCAACCATTTCACCATCCACGCAATAATGACTAAACTCATCAAACTCACTGTCTGAACACATGGTCACACCGGCTTTACGATAGCGCATGGTCGAAGGCACCGCATGACCGGATGAGCTGTGCAGTTCCTGAATGCCGATATCAACAAACTTATGCAGATTGCTCAGCCGCACACCGGCACCCGCCATAATCATCGGCCCCTCACTGGCCTGCAGCAGGTCACGTAGCAAGGGTAAACCCAGTTCTGCGTTTTGCTGTTGGCCGGAGGTCAGTATCCGCGCGACACCCAACTGAGTCAGTTGATCGAGCGCGACCATCGGGTTCTGGCACATGTCAAAAGCACGATGAAAAGTCACCGCCATATTGCCACTCAACCGCATCACTTCGCGCATGCGAGGCAGATCGATATGCCCTTCTTCATCCAGCATGCCAACCACCACACCGGCAAAACCCATATCGCGGATCTGTGCAATATCATGCTTGATTACGTCGAAATCCACCGCACCGTAGCAAAAATCTCCGCCACGTGGGCGAATGATAGGATGCACCGGCACGCTGACTCTGTCGCGCGCCAGGCGTAATGAGCCGTAGCTGGGTGTCAAACCGCCCTCACTCGGGCTGGCACACAATTCTATGCGATCGGCACCTGCCCGCTCAGCCGTCAGCGCGCAATCGACGCTATAGCAGCAAACTTCCAGTTTAATCATTGTCACCCCCAGATGACGGCTAACCTGCGACGGCAATTGTTAATTTTTCCATTTATCTCGTAGGCTGATACAAAGGTATAAACCTATACAGGGTAGTAACTATGGCATTCAATTTTGATCAATGGGTAGACCGTAGTCACAGTGACAGCGTTAAGTGGGATAAATATCGTGACCGCGACATCATTCCACTCTGGGTCGCCGATACCGATTTCCCGTCACCGCCGGCTATCATCGACGCATTACAGCAGCGCGTAGCGCATGCAGTATTCGGCTACAGTCATCCCTCCCCTGAACTCATCGAGGTTTTTACCCGCCGCATGCTAGAGCGCTACGGCTGGCGTATCAACCCCGAATGGCTGATTTTCCTGCCTGGAATGGTTTGCGGTCTTAATTTAAGCGTGCGCGCTTTTACCGCCGAAGGTGAAGGCACCCTGGCTCCGTCACCGATTTACCCCCCGTTTCGCAAGGCGGCAAAATTCGCAGGTCGCTCACAGCTGTCGGTGCCCTTAACCCTGCACCACCGTCGCTGGCTGTTGGACTTCAATGCCATCGCCGGTCAGCTCAATGGCAAAGAGAAATTACTGTTGTTGTGCAATCCGCAAAACCCGGGTGGAACCGTCTACCGCAAACAGGAGCTATTGCAGCAGCTAGCGTTTGCCCAGGCCCATGGGTTGATGGTCTGTTCGGATGAAATTCATTGCGACCTGTTGCTTGAACCTGGCTGCGAACACATCCCCTTTGCTACCTTGAATGAAGACGCTGCCCAGCGCAGCATCACGCTGATGTCGCCGTCGAAAACCTTCAACATTGCCGGGCTGGGCGCCTCGATGGCGATTATTCCCAACCCAGAGTTACGGCAAAAGCTGGTTCGTGCGCGCAGTGGCATCGTGCCGGAGGTCGACGTGCTGGCACTGGTTGCCGCACAGGCCGCCTACCAGCATGGACAAGCCTGGCTGGACGCGCTGTTGATATATCTGCGCGCCAACCGTGATTTGGTGACCGAACGTATTAATGCCATGCCCGGTCTGTTGCTACAGCCCATCGAAGCGACCTATCTGGCCTGGATCGACTGCAGCCAACTGGCGGTCGATAACCCACACGCCTTCTTTGAGCAGGCCGGAGTCGGTTTAAGTCCGGGGCTGGATTTTGGCAACCGACGCTTTGTCCGCTTAAATTTCGGTTGTCGGCGCGAGTTGTTGCTCCAGGCGCTGGATCGCATGACGCTGGCAACCCAGGCGCTGATGCCAAATTAGGCTTGTTCGCTGGCGACAATGTCCCGGATCGAATAAGGATGAAATTTAATGGTCACCGTACCGTCGGTGATCGCCAGGGTTGGGTTCGGCAAACGTTCGCCCTCGCCCTGCGGAGAGCTCTGTTTCAATTTAATCCCGGGTGCCAGCAGCGCCTCATCAGGCAAATGACTCAATGCCCGCGCATACAAGGTGGCCGGTTCGCCGCTCAGCACCAGTTCCACATGTTCCCAACCCTCATGCGGATAACGTTTATCGCCGGGATAAGGCAGCTCCACGCAGTCAATCAGCCAGGGTCCAACCTCAAGCGGCTGTTGGAGATCAAACAAACAAATCGGACGACCATTAATCATCGACTCTGACAACAGTGAGCCACACTGCTGCAACCCCTGCCGCCAGCGATCGGCCGTGGTGTTTTGGTGACAACGTACCGAAATATGATCGGCCGTAAACTGGGACAAATCCAAGTGTAGTTTTTCGGCAAACCGGCTCAACGCCAGTTCAAAGCGTGGCAGGTCCAGCGCTAAGTCATTCAGTTCGGCAATCGCCGGGAAGGTGGTCATAGGATCCTCGCAACTACGGAAAGCGGTTTTCAGGGGGGGTAATTTACACGCCTGAGGCGTAGCTATCCACTCGGCTGATGGGGAAAGTGGCCATTTCCTGGTTCAAATTTCCACGCCAGATTAAATCTGCCATTCATTTGTCATAAAAAGCACAAAAGAATAATTTCCTCGGCTTTTATTACACTTTGGCTTAGCCTTTCCTGGTTTTTAATTCATGAAAATAGTTGCAGCATAAGTTTATAGCTTTTTCTTATGACTGGCATGTTGAAGGTATTACTAACTTATTAAGTAAGTCAATTCACGCCATCCGTTACTTACAAAAGCTTAAGAAATAGTTAACCTCCTAACGAGAAAAATGGAGCCAGACTCAAACAAAAATACCAACAGACTGTTTTTACATCACTTTATTAATCACCACACCTGAGAATCTTCCTAAACAGAAGCGACGTAATTGCTTGAAAATATCAATTGAGCTACTTTAGTGAAAATTGAGTTAGAGATAATCACTTATGTTCCTTTTAATAGTTTCTTTGCTATTGGTAGTCATTGCTGCCTATGCGATATATCGCCACTTTAAATCGCGTCGCAATAACACGCTGGACGCTGGCCGTCGAAAGAAAAAACACTAACCTCGCTGATTCCATTTTATCCCATTCATGTCTTTTCTCGTATGCACCCCACATTGCCATCTGCATTTTTCACTCATAGCCGGCGGGCATTTATGAACCCCGACTTTCACCTAATCCCCCCGCGTCAACTGCTGACGTAACCCATCAGATCGGTTACAATTACAGGCTGTTTTGTGGTGGGCCGCCGTCTTGACGCGCAGCCAGAAAACCACCTTTGAATCCCGCAGGGGCATGGCACACGGCCCCTCGTTCGTCATTAAGGTAACCCGGTGAATATTCAGGTTCTTCTTTCAGATAAAGTCAGCCAGGCGCTGATTGCCGCAGGCGCACCCGCCGATTGCGAAGCCCAGGTCCGTCAGTCCGCAAAAGCGCAGTTTGGCGACTATCAGGCCAATGGCGTGATGTCCGTTGCCAAGAAACTTGGCATGCCACCGCGCCAGTTGGCGGAAAAAGTGGTGCAACTGCTTGATCTCGGCGACGTCGCCAGCAAAGTAGAAATCGCCGGTCCCGGCTTTATCAATATCTTCCTGAACAGTTCATGGGTCGCGCAGCAAGCCGATCGCGTGCTGAGCGCCCCCAAACTGGATATTGCCCCGGTTAAACAACAAACCATCGTTATTGACTACTCTGCCCCTAACGTGGCGAAAGAAATGCACGTCGGCCACCTGCGTTCCACCATCATCGGTGACGCCGCCGCACGTACCCAGGAGTTCCTGGGCCATAAAGTGATCCGCGCCAACCACGTCGGCGACTGGGGTACCCAGTTCGGCATGTTGATCGCCTATCTGGAAAAAATGCAGAATGAAAACGCCAGCAATATGGACTTGTCCGATCTGGAACAGTTCTATCGTGAAGCGAAGAAGCACTACGATGAAAACGCCGATTTTGCCGAACGCGCTCGCGCCTATGTGGTGAAGCTGCAAGGCGGCGATCAATATTGCCTGAAGATGTGGCGCAAGCTGGTCGACATCACCATGGCGCAAAATCAACTGACCTATAACCGTCTGAACGTCACCCTGACCGAAGACGACGTGATGGGTGAAAGCCTGTACAACGCGATGCTGCCAGGCATCGTTGCCGATCTCAAGGCTAAAGGCCTGGCGGTGGAAAGCGAAGGCGCTACCGTGGTCTTCCTCGACGAATACAAGAACAAAGACGGCGATCCAATGGGCGTCATCATCCAGAAAAAGGATGGCGGCTACCTGTACACCACCACCGATATCGCCTGTGCCAAATACCGTTATGAAACGCTGGGCGCCGATCGCGTGCTGTATTACATCGATTCGCGTCAGCACCAACACCTGATGCAGGCCTGGACCATCGTGCGCAAAGCCGGCTACATCCCGGACAGCCTGTCGCTGGAACACCACATGTTCGGCATGATGCTGGGTAAAGACGGCAAGCCGTTCAAAACCCGCTCAGGCGGTACGGTGAAACTGTCCGATCTGCTGGATGAAGCTGTGGATCGCGCCGGTAAACTGATTGCCGAGAAAAACCCGGACATGCCGGCGGAAGAAATGCAAAGCCTGGCCAATGCCGTGGGTATCGGTGCGGTTAAATACGCCGACCTGTCAAAAAGCCGTACTACCGATTACATCTTCGATTGGGACAACATGCTGGCGTTTGAGGGCAATACCGCACCTTATATGCAGTATGCCTATACCCGCGTGGCCTCCGTATTTAAGCGCGCAGGGATTGACGAAAGCAATCTGACCCTGCCGTTGGTAATGACCGAAGAGCGTGAAATCACTCT
Source organism: Serratia myotis (assembly GCF_027474885.1). Lineage (NCBI taxonomy): Bacteria > Pseudomonadati > Pseudomonadota > Gammaproteobacteria > Enterobacterales > Yersiniaceae > Serratia > Serratia myotis. Next base: position 3,174,921 of record NZ_CP099707.1, read on the forward strand.
GGCGACCCGTCTGCTGCAGTTTGAAGAAGTGATCACCACCGTGGCGCGCGAAGGCACTCCGCACGTGATGTGTAGCTACCTGTACGACCTCGCGGGCCTGTTCTCCGGCTTCTACGAACACTGCCAGATCCTGAATGCGGACAGTGAAGAAGCACGTCAGAGCCGCCTGAAGCTGGCGCTGCTGACCGCCAAAACGCTGAAAGCGGGTCTGGATACGCTGGGTATCGAAACCGTCGAACGTATGTAAGCCATCAAGGCTGAATACGAAAAAGGGTCGCCGAGAGGCGACCCTTTTTACTGTATTGGTGACAGGGATATCCGTTTATGCCACCCGACGGGCAAAGTCGCGAGGGCGGAAGCCCAAACCGCCCAACACGCCAAAGTAAGCTACCACGCCGGTGACCACCACCAACGCCAGACGCAGCAAACGCTCCAGCATATTGCCCTGATCCCAGGCCGGCATCAGCCACATCACACCCACCAGCACTACCGACATCACAATCACCGCGATCACCAGCTTGGTCAGGAACATCGCCCAACCCGGTTGTGGGTGGAAAATCTTCTGCTTACGCAACTGCCAGTACAGCAGCGAGGCGTTAATACAGGCCCCGAGACCGATCGACAGCGACAGCCCGGCATGTTTCAACGGCCCGATAAACATCAGGTTCATCACCTGAGTCAAAATCAACGTGATAATGGCAATTTTAACCGGCGTTTTAATGTCCTGGCGCGAATAGAACCCGGGTGCCAACACCTTGACCACGATCAGCCCCATCAGCCCGACCGAATAGGCCACCAGCGCACGCTGAGTCATGGCAGCGTCAAAGGCGCTGAATTTGCCATACTGGAACAGCGAAACGGTCAGCGGCTTGGCCAAAATACCCAGAGCAATCGCACTCGGCAGCGCCAGCAGGAAGCACAGGCGCAGGCCCCAATCCATCAGGCGTGAATACTCGTCGTGGTTACCACTGGAGAAACTTTTCGCCAGTGACGGCAACAGAATAGTCCCCAGTGCCACGCCCAGCACGCCGGAAGGAAACTCCATCAAACGGTCGGCATAGTACATCCAGGAAACCGAACCTGAAACCAGGAACGAGGCGAAAATGGTATTGATAATCAGTGAAATCTGGCTAACCGAAACGCCAAAAATCGCCGGTCCCATCTGACGCATCACGCGCCATACGCCGGCATCGCCAAGTTTGATGCGCGGCAGCACCAACATGCCGATCTTCTTCAGGTGCGGAAGCTGGTAACCCAGTTGCAGTACCCCACCAACCACCACCGCCCAGGCCAGCGCCATCACCGGTGGATTGAAGTAAGGGGCGGCAAACAGCGCAAAACCGATCATGCTGACGTTCAACAACGTCGGCGCAAACGCCGGGATCGAAAAACGGTTCCAGGTATTGAGGATCGAGCCGACCAGCGAGGCCAGCGATATCAACAAAATATAGGGAAAGGTGACGCGCAACAGCGACGACGTCAGGGCAAACTTGTCCGGCGAATCGGCAAAGCCCGGAGCCGTAATGTAGATAACCCAGGGCGCGGCCAACATGCCCAACACCGTCACCAGCGCCAATATCAGCGTCAACAGCCCGGATACATAGGAGATAAAGGTCCGCGTCGCCTCTTCACCCTGCTGGTTTTTATATTCGGCCAGGATCGGCACAAACGCCTGCGAAAATGCCCCCTCGGCAAAAATACGCCGCAGCAGATTGGGCAGCTTGAACGCCACGAAGAAGGCATCTGTTGCCATACCGGCGCCAAATACCCGCGCCACGATCGCGTCACGGGCAAAGCCCAGCACCCGCGAAAACATCGTCATAGAGCTGACGGCGGCCAATGATTTTAGTAGGTTCATGTGGTTTTTCTGATGTGCCCTGTAAATGTCGACGCCTGCATCAGCAGGCGTCAGTAAAACTATCGGCTAAGTTTACCCGTCCACGGCAGAATAGCTACTGCCATATGTTACATGGGGTTACCTTATAAACCGGCATCACGCAGCAGTTTTTCAATCACCCTTTGGGCGGAAATTGCCTGCTCGCTGGCGGTTTCCGGCACCGTCTGATTGCTGACAGCAGCAATGAAATGGCGGATCGCGCCGTCAAAGCCGCGCTGTGCCAACGTGGTTTGCCAGCCTGGCGCCGGTTGCTCCAGTACGCCTTGTGAGTCTTCCCGCAACCACTGGCGCATATCGTTCAACTGATAGACCGCACCATCGGTTACCGCCTGCACGCTTTCACGCTGACTGCCGGCCCGGCGATGCATACTGGTGGTGACCAGCGTTTCACCGCACGCAAAATGATGCTCGGCATAGATCAACTCACCGGCATCCGTAGCACGCAGGCTACCGCTGAGCAATTTCCCCGCATCACCACCCAGCCACAGCGCGGTATCCACCACGTGCAGATAATCATCCAGCAGGGTAAAACGCAGGCCGTTTGGCCCGACGCTGTCGGCGCGATGTTTGTCCATGCGAATCGACGCCGGTTGCTGCATCTGTTGCTTTAACTGACGATACAGTGGCGCAAAACGACGGTTAAACCCCACCATCAGCGTTTTGCCCTGCTTTTCCGCCAGCGCGATCAACTGTTCGCCCTGCTCTACCGTCTCCGCCAGCGGCTTGTCGACATAAACGTGGACGCCCAAACGTAGCAACTCCTCGATCACCTGAAAATGACTGGCGGTGCTGCTGTGCACGAATACCGCATCACACTGCTGTGCCAGGCTGTCCAGCCGCGAAAAACAGGTCATGCGATAGCTGTCACAAACCGGCTGCGCCTTTTGCTGATTAGGCGAAAATCCGCCGACCAGCGTCCAGTCCGCCGCCTGGCTGAGGATCGGCAAATAGGCTTTTTGCGCAATACCACCCAGCCCAACCACACCAATGCGTAATTTACTCATCCGTCCCCCGGGCCAATAGCGCCTGCAGTTGTTGCTTGAGCTGCGCCACTTCGTTTTCCAGTGCGCTCACTCGCTCGTTCAATTCGGCGTCATTGGCCGGGAGTGCTTCTGCCGGTGCCTCGTCAATTTGGCCACTGAACAGATGCATAAATCGGCTTTCGCGCTTACCCGGCTCCCGCGCCAACCGCACCACAAAGGGCCCATCCTCACGAGCACTCAGGTTCGCCAGCACCTGCTCCACTTCGGTAACGTCATTAAATTCATGCATGCGATTGGTACGGGTGCGCAGTTCACCGGGCGTTTGCGCGCCACGCAGCAGCAAGGTGGCAATCACTGCCAACTCGGCAGCAGACAGCTTTAGCTGACCAAACTCCGAATTGCAGAAGCGGTGCTCATACTTGACCACCCGATTGCCGAAGCCGCTCAAGGTGCGCAGAAAATGTTTCTTCAGCAGCAGGTCGAGGATCTGCTGAACTTCGCTTTCCGTCAGTTCCATCACCGGCTCGCGGTTGGTTTTCTGGTTGCAGGCAAGCTGAATGCCATTGAGGGAAAGGGGATACTGGTCCGGCGTGGTGACCTGCTTTTCCAACAGGCAGCCAATCACCCTGGCTTCTTTAGCGTTTAATTCATATTTCATTATTTGGCCTTAGCGTGGCGGTAGCCATTCTTTATTGGTTAATGCCGTCAGTACGTGATCCTGCCACTGCCCGTCGATCAGCAGATAGTCCTTGGCATAACCTTCACGTTCAAATCCCAGGCGGGTCAGCAATGCGCCGCTGCGCTGATTGTGCGGCATATAGTTGGCCATAATGCGGTGCATTCGCTGCTGACGCACCATATAACGGATAGCGGACTGCAGCGCTTCATACATCAGCCCTTGCCCCTGCCATTTTTCGGCCAGCGAATAGCCGAGGAAACAGGCATGGAACGAACCGCGCAGCACGTTGCTGAAGTTGGCCACGCCCTGCACTTCATGTTCTTCCGGATCGAGCAGGATAAAGTAGTAGGCGCTGCCCTGCTTTTGCATTTCGGTGATCATCCCCAGCCGCGCCTGCCAGCCGGAAGGATAACAATGGCTTTCATCCCGTACCGGCTCCCAGGGTTTGAGGAAGGCTCGGTTTTCGGCATAGTATTCGGCCAGCCGGTAGGCATCGCGTTCATGGACTAAACGGACAACCAGTCGGTCGGTGGTGAGGCGTACTTTTGGTGATGCAGAGCGATAGCCAAACATCATTTCCCCCGCGGTCAGAACGGTTCGATAAGAAGTATTTATTGGGCGCACGTCCGGATATTCATCCTGCGACGAACCTATCCTGAGCCATTATTTCTCAAACACCGGCGCAGAACCGCACTTACCCTCATTTAATATAACCGCAGCCTGCCCCGCAGGTAAAACTCCGGCCGCTCAGTAAATAAGCGATTAGTCATTTTACGGCTATTTTCGTGCTGTTTTGCTGTTCAGCCAACATATTGACGATAAAAAAATATTATCTACCTCGCCCCTATCGGCAACCCGGGATTGGGTACAAACTAGAGCAGTCGCACTCCTCCCCCCCCCCTTTAATTGCTCGTGGTGAAGCATGTCTCTGGTATCGCAAGCTCGGAGCTTGGGTAAATATTTTTTATTACTCGATAACCTGTTAGTGGTTTTAGGCTTTTTTGTGGTTTTCCCGCTTATTTCGATTCGCTTTGTCGATCAGCTTGGCTGGGCGGCCGTGGTGGTCGGTGCCGCACTGGGTTTGCGACAATTGATCCAGCAAGGATTGGGCATCTTCGGCGGGGCGATAGCCGATCGATTCGGCGCTAAACCGATGATTGTCACCGGTATGCTGATGCGTGCCGCCGGTTTCGCCACCATGGCAATGGCCGATCAACCCTGGCTACTGTGGTTCTCCTGTGCCCTTTCTGCCCTCGGCGGCACGCTGTTTGACCCACCTCGCACCGCCCTGGTGATTAAGCTCACCCGTCCACACGAGCGCGGCCGTTTCTATTCTCTGTTGATGATGCAGGACAGTGCCGGCGCGGTGATTGGCGCTCTGATCGGCAGTTGGCTGCTGCAATATGATTTCCACTTTGTCTGTTGGGTCGGTGCGGGTATTTTCGTGCTGGCGGCAGGCTGGAACGCGTGGCTGCTGCCGGCCTACCGTATTTCTACCGTTCGTACCCCAATGAAAGAAGGCATGATGCGCGTCTTGCGCGATCGGCGTTTCCTGACCTACGTATTGACCCTTACCGGCTACTACATGCTGTCGGTACAGGTGATGCTGATGCTGCCGATCGTGGTTAATGAAATCGCCGGTTCACCCGCGGCGGTAAAATGGATGTATGCCATTGAGGCCGCGCTGTCGCTGTCATTGCTCTACCCGTTGGCACGCTGGAGCGAAAAACGTTTCCGGCTGGAACAGCGGTTAATGGCGGGCCTGCTGCTGATGACCCTCAGCCTGATGCCGGTCGGGCTGGCGACCAGCCTGCAGAGCGTCTTCACCCTGATTTGCTGTTTCTATCTCGGCTCGATCATCGCCGAACCGGCGCGTGAAACCCTCAGCGCCTCGCTGGCCGATCCACGCGCACGCGGCAGTTATATGGGATTCAGTCGCCTGGGGCTGGCATTGGGCGGCGCATTGGGTTATACCGGCGGCGGTTGGATGTACGACACCGGCCATGCGATGAACATGCCGGAACTGCCGTGGATCCTGCTCGGTATCGTGGGCTTTATTACCCTGTTCGCACTTTATTGGCAGTTCAATCCGCGCAGTAGCGCACCGGCAATTGCTCCCGGAGGCTAAGGTTTTTCTCTAAGTTGCCAGAAAATCAGCCGAATTTCCCATAGCTGCTATCCTGATAGTAAAAACATAAACAGGAGAAGTTGGCGATGACTGATGAATCAAAATTACCGCAGCTGCTGGAACACATGGTACTGAACCTGCGGATGCTCTACGCACGCTCAACGTTGGTAGAAAAAGCGCTGGCCCATATCATCGCAGGGAATGCCGACCTGAAGAGTGACATCATCAAACAGTTGCAGATCGTTAACGCCACCAACGAGCGGGATAAAATCGATCTGGAAGAGGCGCGTATGCACCTGATAGAAGTGATCAATTCCGTACCAACCAAAAAATAACCCCTGCTTTAGTCCCGCGCAGATGCGCGGGTAATACAACGATAACGCACCTTCCAGCAAGAACTCTTCGCGACAGCCTCAGTATGCTGTGATAACTATTGCTGTTAAAACCTGACAACCGGAGCAAGCATGAAACTGTTTATCTACGATCATTGCCCATTCTGCGTTAAAGCCCGCATGATTTTTGGCCTGAAAAACCTGCCCGTCCGCCTGGTCACCCTGCTCAACGATGATGAGGCGACACCGGTCAGCATGATTGGCAAGAAAATGGCGCCCATTTTGCAAAAAGACGACGGCAGCTATCTGCCGGAAAGCATGGATATCGTGCATTACATCGATAACCTCGACGGCAAGCCGCTGCTGACCGGTAAAACCAACCCGGCAATCGCCGACTGGCTGCAACACGTTGGGAGCTACAGCCTCAATTTACTGCTGCCGCGCTTCGCCAACGCCGACTTTGAAGAGTTCGCCACCGACAGCGCCCGTCAGTATTTTACCGACAAGAAACAAGCCTCGATCGGTGACTTTTCCACGCACCTGGCCGACAGCGCCGATCTGATTGCCCAACTGGAGGCCGATCTTCAAACGCTTTCCGGGCTGATTGTTTCCCCTGAAGCCGTCAATGGCAGCCTGTCGGAGGACGATATTCACCTGTTCCCCCTGCTGCGTTCGCTGTCGATTGTTGCCGGACTGACACTGCCGGATAACGTTGAAAGCTATCGTAACCGTATGGCGCAGCGCGGTGATATCCCGCTGCTGTTCGATATGGAACAGTGATCTCCTCGCAATAAGGATATAGCGCGCAAATGTTGAAAATGGTGCTGGTCACCGCCCGCGATCGGGCACGGCTGAAAGAAATCTCCGCAGTGCTAATCCGCTACGGATTGCAGGATGTGATCCGCCTGCTGGGCCTGGGCACCTTGCTAAGCGGCGGTGAAGGCGGCAGTGAGTCGCAAGATAGTCAAACCTTGCCGCAACGCCTGCGCGCCGCGCTGGAAGCGCTGGGGCCGACCTTTGTCAAATTCGGCCAGATCCTGGCGACCCGCTCCGACCTGCTGGACTCCAGTTGGACCGACGAACTGGATCGCCTGCACAGCCAGGCGTCTACCCTGTCCTGGAGCGAATTGGCACCGCAGATCACCGCAGATTTAGGTGCCTCGCCACACAGCCTGTTTGCCGAGTTTGACGAAACCCCACTGGCCGCCGCCTCGATGGCACAGATATACCGTGCCCGACTGCACAGCGGTGAAGCGGTGGTGATCAAAGTATTACGCCCCGGTCTGGCGAAAACCATTCACGCCGATTTGCGCCTGCTGGCCTATCTGGCGGAAACCGTGGAGCAGCAAAGTCCGGCGCTGGCCCGCTATCGCCCACGGCAGATGGTACGAGCGCTGGCGACGGCGCTTAATCACGAGCTGGACCTGACGCACGAAGGCAATAACTGTGAACGGGTGGCCCAGCAATTTTCCCAACAGCCCGACGTAGTGATACCGAAAATCTACTGGCAATGGTCGTCAAAACGTCTGCTGGTGCAGGAGTTTCTGCCCGGTATCGCGCCGGAAAACCCACAGCAATTGGCCACCGCCGGCTTTGATGGCCCGCTTCTCGCCCAGCGCGGCGCCCAGGCCTTTATGAAAATGGTGCTGGAACACCGTCTTTATCACGCCGACCCACACCCAGGTAACGTGATGGCGTTGGCAGATAATCGCGTCGGCTTTATCGATTTCGGCATGGTGGGCCAGCTTTCCGAACGGCGGCGTAATCAGTTGCTGCTGTTGCTGCAGTCCATCGCTGAACGAGAATCCGGCGGCATCGTCAATACCCTGATCGCCTGGTCGGATAGCGATCCTTTGGATCTGCTGGATCTGGAACTGGCGGCACAAAACTTTCTCGACAAGCAGGCCTCCGCTACCTTGACACTGGGCAAGGCGTTGACCGATCTTCTGGTGATGGCGCGTGAACATCAGCTAGCGCTGCCGCCGGATCTGGTCTTGCTATTCAAGGCGTTAATCACCGCAGATGGCGTATTGCACCGACTGGATCCCAACTTCGATATCATCGCTACCCTGAAACCGATGCTGCAACAGGTCATGCTACAGCGTTACACCCCTGAAGCGGTGCGTCGGCGTATGTTGGCGCTGGGCGGTGAAGCACTGGACGCAGGTGAAGAACTTCCGCAAACTATCCGCCTGCTCATGCGCCGCCTTAAACGCGGGCAAATCAGCGCCGATATCAACCTCAAGAACCTCGATCAGTTAAGCAAGGCGCTGGAGCGGGCCGCCGTCACGTTGGCCATTGCTATTGTCACCGCCGCCTTCACGCTCGGCCTGGCCCCCTACCTGATGCAATCTTCGGTGCGGTTATGGGGCATTCCGCTGTTTCCGGCGCTGGGTGCGCTGGCTTGTCTGGGTGGCGTATTGCTGTTGGTACTGCGGTTACGCCGCTAAACAGTTTCAGCGTTATCCGATAGGTCATGGCGGGTTTCACGCGCACTATCTGTGTTATCCGTCGGTGAGCAGGATTTCTTTAGCCGTCGGTTACCCTTTATAATGAAAAATCAATTAGCTACACAGTTAGTATTTATGAGGCAAAAATGAAGAAGATTCTGATGGGTGTGGCAGCCCTGGCGTTTGTTGGCGCAATGGTCGGTTGTAACCAACTGACCCAGTACACACTCAGCGAGCAGGAGGTCAACGACTACCTGCAAAAGCATAACGATTACCAGAAGCAGATCGGCGTGCCGGGATTGCTGGACGCCAATATCGTGCTGACGCAATTGCAGAGCCAAATTGGCCGCAGTGAACCGGGCAAGGTCACCCTTTCCGGCGATGCGAAAGTGAATATCACCTCGATCCTCGGCCCACAGACTGCGGACCTGAAGCTGACGCTGAAGGCACAGCCGGTCTATGACCGTGAGCAAGGCGCGGTATTCCTGAAGGACATGGAATTGACCGACTATAGCGTGCAACCGGAGAAGATGCAGACGGTGATGAAAGCGCTGACGCCTTACCTGAATCAGTCGCTGAAATCCTACTTCGACCAAAAACCGGCCTACGTGCTGAACCCGGATAACAGTAAAACCGAAGCGATGGCGAAGAAACTGGCTAAAGGTCTGGAAGTGAAACCGGGTGAGTTGGTGATCCCGTTTACCGACTAAGAGCCGCAGTTTAAAACAAAAAGCCCGCTGATAAGGCGGGCTGAGTCTTTTCAATTGGGCAAGCTATGCGCAGCACCGCCTAAAAATCATGTGATTACTGTGGTTCGCTGTAGGTAATCTTACCGGCGTTACAGTCCAGGATCACGTTATAGGTTTTATCCTGTTTGGTACCGCGGACCGTCAAGGGAACCTGCCAAACGGCGTCCTTACCGGTAATGGCTTCCGGGCTAATCCAGGCTATCGGGGTGGCCGTGCCAAGCAGCTTTTTATCTGATTCCCAACGCGTGATACGGTTTTGCAGAAAATCGCGTTTCACCTGAGCGGCAACATCAGCCGGTTGCAACCCCTGGCATTGCGCCACTTTGGCGCTACGTTGCTCCTGCGCCTGCACCGTGGTGGTTAAACCCGCCATAGCCAACAGCGCTACGGCCAAACTCAGTCCCGTTGTTTTCATATTCCCTCCAGTTGTGATTAACGCTATCCGCAGGCATTGGCCCTTGGCTCACAACTGGCCTGGCGACAGATCAGCGTTTGGCGAAGGTGATGACAAACAGCTCATCCAGCCCCGGATAGATTTCCTTGATCACCTGCTTCAGTTCGCTGAGTGACATGTTCTCCTGCCGGGCATGCAGTTCGGTTAACGCCTCCAGGCGCACCGGTGTGACTGACAGCACTTCAATCTGGCAGAAAAATACGTCGTCTTCATTGCGGCTAACGCGTAAAACCTCACCGGGTTGAAAGTGGGATTCACTGGCATCCCGAATGGTAATGGTTTTGCGCCCGGCCAAAATATCTTTCTCAAAGCGGCTGAAGAAAGTTATTTCACGGCTCATTCTAGATCCTTTTTCATCACATTGCCGCAACATAAGTCATTATGCTGCCTGCTTTTCTGACGCAGATCCCTCTTTAGTGGTAGCGACAGGTTTTTCCGTTTTCACTTTGGCGGGTTTCTTCGGTGCTTCCGCCGGTGCAGCGCCGCGCAGAATTTGCCCCAGCACGTCTTTATTCTCCGCCAGGAAGAAGCTCAGCCCTTCACGCTGCTCATCATCCAGGGTCAGAGGTGACTGCTGCAGCCATTCACCGAGGCTATCCGCCAGATCCAGCATTTTGTCGTAAGCGTCGGCTTCTTTCTTGGTTGCGAAAGTCATCTTTTCCTCACCGTTTCTCACCACCACATATTTAACTTCAACTGCCATGTGTGCATTCCTCAAAGGTTAGAATACTGTATTTTTATACAGTAAAAAGTGATATTACGCAGGGATGCAAGCGCACCCCTGACGCGACTTATTTCAACAACCGCACCTTGCAGTTCTTACCCTTGATTTTGCCCTGCTGAAGCTGTTGCAGTGCCTTGCGCGCGCTTTCCTTGCGGATCGCTACGTAGGCATGCACCGGGAACATGTCGATCTTGCCGACTTCTGCCGCCGTCAGCCCGGCATCGCCGGTCAATGCGCCAAGAATGTCGCCTGGACGGATCTTGGCCTTACGCCCACCGTCGATGCACAGGGTGACCATTTCGGCTTCCAGCGTGGTATTACCCGCGCCGCTCAGCTCAGATACCGGTGCCCACTTAACCTTGATCTGCAAATATTCTTCAATCGCATGCGCACGCGTCATTTCTTGCGGCGTACACAGACTGATCGCCTTGCCACTCAAACCAGCACGGCCGGTACGACCGATACGGTGCACGTGGATTTCCGGATCAAATGCCAGCTCATAGTTGACGACCAGCTCCAGCTCTTTGATATCCAGACCGCGCGCAGCGACATCGGTCGCCACCAACACCCGGCAACTGCGGTTGGCAAAGCGCACCAGCACCTGGTCACGATCGCGCTGTTCCAGATCGCCATGCAGCGCCAGCACGTTAATGCCGCGAGCTTCCAGCGCTTCATACACGCTCTGACAGTCACGCTTGGTGTTACAGAACACCACGCAGGAAGAAGGCTGGTAATGACGGATTGCCGACACCAGCACCGCAGGACGCTGATCGCGGGTGGTTTCATAGAAGCGTTGTTCGATGGTGGTTTGTTCTTCACCGTCGTCCACTTCCACATTTAACGGGCTACGCTGCACACGGGCGCTGATGCGTTCAATCCCGCTCGGATAGGTTGCCGAGAACAACAGCGTTTGACGCTGTGGCGGTGTATAGCTGATCACGTCATCGATGTCATCGGCGAACCCCATGTCCAACATGCGGTCGGCTTCGTCCAACACCAGCACTTTCAGTTCATCCAGTACCAGCGTTTTCTTGCGCAGGTGTTCCTGAATGCGCCCCGGCGTTCCCACCACGATATGGGGGGCATGCACCAACGAATCGAGCTGTGGCCCCATAGGCTGGCCGCCGCACAGGGTCAAAATCTTGATGTTCTGGGTGAAGCGTGCCAGACGGCGCAGTTCTTTGCTCACCTGGTCAGCCAGCTCACGCGTCGGACACAGGATCAGCGCTTGCGCGGCCACCTGGGCGACGTTAATTTTGTCCAGCAAACCGATGCCGAACGCCGCCGTTTTACCGCTGCCGGTTTTTGCTTTGGCACGTACGTCCTGCCCATTCAGGATGGCGGGCAGTGCGGCGGCCTGCACCGGTGTCATTTCGGCATACCCCAGTTCGTTGAGGTTGGCCAACTGTTCGGCTGGCAGCGGCAGGGAAGAAAAAGATACTGTGCTCACGGCGATAACTCTTATATGGCAAATGGAATGGCGGCGCGCCCACGGCAGCACCGAATCAGCCGCAGATGATAACAGAGATAGGCTGGATTACGGATTTCACGCATAAAAAAAGCCGCTCCCCGCGCCTTTTCTCCCTCTCACCGACAGCACAATAGCCCCCGGCTGCACACGCAAACGTTTTCGTATATACTGCGAGGCCATTATCAGACCGCGTTACACGCCACAGATCCAGGTACCAGACTATGTTAACTATTGGAACCGCCCTGCGCCCGTCCGCCACCCGCGTTATGTTGCTCGGCTCCGGCGAGCTGGGTAAAGAAGTTGCTATCGAATGCCAGCGTTTGGGGCTCGAAGTGATTGCCGTCGATCGCTACGCCGACGCCCCCGCCATGCACGTGGCACATCGCAGTCACGTGATTAACATGCTGGACGGCAACGCGCTGAAAGCCGTGATTGAGCAGGAACGTCCTGATTACATCGTGCCGGAGATCGAGGCTATCGCCACCAGCATGCTGGTCGAGTTGGAACAACAAGGACACCACGTAGTCCCCTGTGCCGAAGCAACCCGTCTGACCATGAACCGCGAAGGCATCCGTCGTCTGGCCGCAGAAACCCTCGGCTTGCCGACCTCCAGTTACCGCTTTGCCGACGGCGAACCTGCGTTTCGGCAGGCAGTCGATGAAATCGGCTACCCGTGCATTATCAAGCCGGTGATGAGCTCCTCCGGCAAAGGCCAAAGCCTGATCCGCAACCCGGAACAGCTGCAAGCCGCCTGGGATTATGCCCAACAGGGAGGGCGCGCCGGCGGTGGCCGGGTGATTGTCGAAGGTCTGGTGAAGTTCGATTTTGAAATCACCCTGTTGACCATCAGTGCGGTCGACGGTGTGCATTTCTGCGCACCGATCGGCCATCGTCAGGAAGATGGCGATTACCGCGAGTCATGGCAGCCACAGCAGATGAGCGAACTGGCGCTGAGCCGCGCGCAGGCGATTGCAGAAAATGTGGTGAAGGCGCTGGGGGGTTTTGGCCTGTTTGGCGTTGAGCTGTTTGTCTGTGGCGATGAGGTGATCTTCAGCGAAGTTTCACCGCGTCCACATGATACCGGCATGGTGACTCTGATTTCACAAGACCTGTCAGAATTCGCGCTGCACGTTCGCGCTTTCCTCGGTCTGCCGATTGGTGCCATTCGCCAGTTCGGCCCTTCAGCCTCTGCGGTGATCCTGCCACAGCTGACCAGCAGTGATCTGCGTTTCAGCGGTCTGGATCGCGCGTTTGTCGGCCACAATCAACTGCGTCTGTTCGGCAAGCCGGAAATTAACGGTCAACGTCGGATGGGCGTCGCGCTGGCTACGGCAGAAAATGTAGAGCTGGCGGTGGAGTCGGCCAAATTGGCCGCGGCGGCGGTGGTAATTGAAGGTTAACGCTTTGGGGCCGGCTTGCCGGCCCCAGCAACATCAATAGTTTTCGTCTTCTTCCGAGTCATCGTCAGCCTGGTCGTCCGGCCGTTCCTGATACTCTTCTTCGTCGTCTTCATCATCAAACATGACGCTAACCTGGTCACCCTGATGTTTTTCGCGGATTTCCTGCGCGACGCGCGCGATGGCTTCACCACTGCTCATGCCTTGTTCCATCAACAGATGGATACGGTCCGCAGCTTCCTGCTGCTCTAGATGGCTCAGTGACGGCATACCTGCAAGCATGTGTTTCTCTCCGGCAAAATGGAGGCTGAGTATACGCCTTTAACCGGCAGAACCCTACGCCTGTTATTCAGTAGCCTGCAGTGAACGTGAGTCGCCGTGCCGCCACTGCTTCAGACGGTGCAGCCAGAGAATGACGTGCCAATCCTGTTTGAGCCCGCGTGCGTTGTCAACCATCGCCCGATCGATGCCATTTTGATAGAACTCATCGGTGATCTGGCACTGCGCCGCCAGTTCAGGTTCACGGCGAATGCTGTGGCAAATGCCCAATGCCTCGCGGGTGATCTGCCAGTGGAAAGCCGGGCGAATGTCGATTTTGTCGGCATAGCGCTGGTTAAGCGCCACCAGCATGGCCACGATTTTCATGTAATGACGCTGATACTCTACGTTTGCCTTACCCGTGCGGCGGCGATTACTGATCGATTGATCGTGCACCCGCTGGCGATACAGCGCTTTGCTGAGGTATTTCACCCGCTGCGCATTAAACATCACCTCTGTCGTCCAGGGAATATCCTGATGATGCAAACCCGGTTCGAAATACAACCGGTGCTGCTTAATAAAATCAAGGCGATACACCGCCAGCCAAACCACATGAATAAACTTTCTTGATTTTAGTGCGCGTTCCAGCCATTGGACGCCGCTAATAACGCCGGTGTCGCCCAATCGTTTTAGCGGAATAATCGGCTGCAGTTCATCTGCGTCGGTGAAATAACGTTCACCGTTACACTGCATAACATCCAATTGATTTTGCTCGGCCAATTCTACCAGCGTTGAATACATTTCAGGCGCCAATAAATCATCGGCATCGGGGAACGCCACATATTTACCCCTGGCGATCGCTAACCCGGCATTACGCGCATTGGACACGCCGGCATTAAGCTGGTCGATGACGGTAATATGTGGGTGTTGCTTTGCATAGCGGTGAGCGATATCTCCAGAGCCGTCGGTAGAACCATCATTAACAATGATCACCTCCAGCCGCTGCTCATCTTGTGCCAGCAGCGATGCCAGAAACGGCTCAAACAATTTACCCACGTTGTGCAACGGGACAATGACACTCAGCATTAGGGGCATAGGCAGCTCTTCGCAAAGGTAACGAATGAATATTTCTATTTTTAAAAAATATCAGGGTGCAATTAAATTAAATAAGGCACAGGCCAACCGACAAAGTCGCAGGCACAAATGCGTCTTGTTACCATTTATATTTTAAGCTCTGTGCTCTCACAGATGACTGATAACAAGCAAAAACAATAACTGAATGAAACTAATAGTGAAGTTTAGTGTTTGAAATTCAAATCATCGAAATCAAGAATTATCTTAGCCATTCATTGATGTAGTTTTTAACATATTGGATTATAGCCAAAGTCGCAAAAAATGCTTCATTTGCAAAATTGTTTACTCGCGGTTTATATGAAGTGTGCTGTGTAGCGTGCAGCCAGAGCATGCGCCAACCGGTTGAATATGGCAGAATAGCCTACAGAAACAGCCGCCCCGTCAGTCAGGTTTATTGAGGCCCATGAGCGCAACCGCACCGAATATCAAGTCTTTGCCCTACACCCGCACCGCCCTGCTGGAGCTGTTTGCCCCGCTGGCTTCACAGCCTTGGGCGATGTTGCTGCATTCCGGTTTTGCCGAACACTCGCATAACCGGTTTGATATTCTGGTCGCGGCGCCCTGTGCCACTCTGACCACGCGCGGCCCCTCAACCGAGATCCGCCGTGGTGAAGCCTGCTGGCAGTCGCCGGAAGATCCTTTCAGCCTGTTACAACAGCAGTTGGAACAACAGAACCTGCAGCCGGATGCGGATACCAACCTACCGTTCCAGGGCGGGGCCCTCGGGCTGTTCGGTTACGATTTAGGCCGCCGGGTAGAGAAACTGCCGCAGCGGGCACTGGCGGATATCGCCTTGCCGGACATGGCAGTCGGCATTTATGACTGGGCGTTGATAGCCGATCACCACCAACAAAGGCTAACCCTGCTCAGCCATGCTGATGTAGAGCAGCGCTGGCAGTGGCTCCACAGTCAACAGCCCGCGCCCCGGTCAGCATTTTCCTTGACCAGCCCCTGGCAGGCCAACATGACGCGGCAGCAGTATGGTGATAAATTCCAGCGTATTCAGCATTACCTGCGCAGCGGGGATTGTTATCAAATCAATCTGGCGCAACGTTTTTCTGCCGACTATCAGGGCGATGAATGGCAAGCCTTTCAGCAATTGAGCGCCAGCAACCGCGCACCCTTCTCCGCCTTCCTGCGCCTGCCGGACAACGCCGTGCTCAGCGTTTCACCCGAGCGTTTTCTGTGGCTGGAGAATCAACAGATCCAAACCCGGCCCATCAAAGGCACCCTGCCGCGGTTGGCCGATGCTGAACAGGATGCACAGCAGGCGCAACGGTTGGCGAATTCCGCCAAAGACCGTGCGGAGAATCTGATGATTGTCGACCTGCTGCGCAATGATATCGGCCGCGTCGCCGAACCGGGCAGCGTGCAGGTTCCCGAACTGTTCGTGGTCGAACCTTTCCCGGCGGTACATCATCTGGTCAGCACCATTACCGCCACCCTGCCGCAGCACACTCCGGCGACCGAACTGCTGCGCGCCTGTTTCCCTGGGGGGTCCATCACCGGTGCGCCCAAGGTGCGAGCGATGGAAATTATTGAAGAACTGGAACCCCAGCGACGTAATGCCTACTGCGGCAGCATCGGATATATCAGCGCCTGCGGCACCATGGACACCAACATCACTATCCGCACCCTGATCACCGAAAACGGCCGTATTTATTGTTCCGCCGGTGGCGGTATCGTTGCCGACAGCCAGGAACAGGCGGAATACCAGGAAACCTTTGATAAAGTCGGCCGCATCCTGCCGCAACTGGGGGAGTTTATCGCTTCGTGAATCCACCGACTTATCCGGCCTCGCTGGCAGCCTTTATCAGCCGCTTTCAACTGCAACTGCCACAGGCAGCGCAGATCTCACATAACATTCGCCCGGCCGCGGTGCTGATCCCGATTATCTGTCGCCCCGAACCCACACTGTTACTGACGCGCCGTGCCGATTCGCTGCGCAAACACCCGGGCCAGGTGGCGTTTCCGGGCGGTAAAACCGACGCTGAAGACGGCTCGGCGATTATCACCGCCCTGCGCGAAGCTCAGGAGGAAGTGGCTATCCCCCCGCAGGCAGTGACCATTCTGGGTCAACTGGCCCCGCTCGACAGCAGCACCGGTTTTCAGGTGACCCCGGTGGTCGGCTTGATCTCACCCGATGTGCAATTTTTCGCCAATGAAGACGAAGTGGCCGACGTGTTTGAAATGCCGCTGCACGAAGCGCTGACACTTTCGCGCTATTACCCGCTGGATATTCAGCGTGCCGGCCATTCGCACCGCATTTATTTGTCCTGGTATCAGAGCCAATTTGTCTGGGGTTTGACTGCCGCCATCATTCGAAGACTGGCGCAGCAGGTCAGCATTTAGCGCCAATAATGTGACCCCCATCACAAGCCAAACGGTTACCTGTACCACTGGCGTGGGTAAAGCGATCGTCATCACTTCATTGGTTTGTTTTTTCAACTACCTTCCTGTCTATCAGAGTTTTAAAAAAACTGTAAACCCTCTCTTCAACCTTACGAAATACCTGTAAAATACCGTCGTCCGGAATAAACCACTATTGAAGCAAGGTTTAAGCCGGCCGCGTTCAGCAGTGGAAGCTGGCGCGATTGCCATTAACCGAGTTTAGGCAACGGAGGTTCCACGGCCGGCCGAATGCCTGAGGCAATCAGCAACAAAACTAACACCAAGGATTATTTTATTTCATGCGAAAAAGGCAGCCAAACCCGCGTGGCCCTTTTACAATATCGCTGTTCCCTGCTCGGTTTTTAACCGCCGCAGCCATAACAATATGCCTCTAAGGAGTTTTAGCGTGATTAGCGTTTTCGACATGTTTAAGATCGGCATCGGCCCGTCCAGCTCTCATACGGTTGGACCGATGAAAGCCGGCAAACAGTTTGTCGACGATCTGGTAAATCAAGGCCTGATGCCTTCTATCACGCGTGTTGCCGTAGATGTTTACGGCTCACTCTCATTGACCGGTAAAGGTCACCATACCGATATCGCTATCATCCTCGGCCTGGCGGGCAATATGCCAGATACCGTTGATATCGATAGCATCCCGGGCTTTATTCGCGATGTAGAACAACGTCAACGCCTGATGCTGGCCAACGGCCTGCATGAGGTTGATTTCCCACGTGATGGTGGCATGGTTTTCCGCAGCGACAATTTGCCGCTGCATGAGAACGGCATGCAGATCCACGCCTTCGCTGGGGACAAGCAAGTTTACAGCAAGACCTACTACTCGCTCGGCGGCGGTTTTATCGTCGACGAAGAGAACTTCGGCAAGGCCGACGCGCACGAGTTGAGCGTTCCTTATCCGTTCAGTTTTGCTCGTGATATTCTCGCCCACTGCCGTGATACCGGGCTGTCCTTTTCCGGTCTGGTGATGCAGAACGAACTGGCGCTGCACAGCAAGCAGGATATCGAGACCTACTTCGGTAATATCTGGCAGACCATGCGCGCCTGTATCGATCGTGGCCTGAATACCGAAGGTGTGCTGCCGGGGCCACTGCGTGTACCACGCCGTGCTTCTGCGCTGCGCCGCCTGCTGGTGTCTTCCGACAAGCTGTCCAGCGACCCAATGAACGTGATTGACTGGGTCAATATGTTCGCGCTGGCGGTCAACGAAGAGAACGCCGCCGGTGGCCGTGTGGTTACCGCACCCACTAACGGTGCCTGTGGTATCGTTCCGGCCGTGTTGGCTTACTACGACCACTTTATCGAATCCGTCAGCCCGGATATCTACATCCGTTACTTTATGGCGGCGGGCGCAGTCGGTGCGTTGTACAAGATGAATGCCTCTATCTCCGGCGCCGAAGTGGGCTGTCAGGGGGAAGTGGGTGTAGCTTGCTCAATGGCTGCAGCCGGCCTGGCCGAACTGCTGGGCGGGAGTCCGGAGCAAGTTTGCATCGCGGCAGAGATCGGCATGGAGCACAACCTGGGGCTGACCTGTGACCCGGTTGCCGGCCAGGTTCAGGTGCCTTGTATCGAACGTAATGCCATTGCTTCCGTGAAAGCGATCAACTCGGCGCGTATGGCCTTGCGTCGCACCAGTGAGCCACGCGTGTCTCTGGATAAGGTGATCGAAACCATGTACGAAACCGGCAAAGACATGAACGCCAAATATCGCGAAACCTCTCGCGGTGGGTTGGCGATCAAAGTGCAATGTGACTGACCCTCTAACCCCGCCTTAATGGCGGGGTTTTTCTTGCTATGACCCTGATTAATCAAATCATTAACGTCACTTTAGTGACAGCGTCACACCAAGCCCACGAAGAATATTCCGTCTATCCTGCGGTTAACCTGCAATTTAGCCCTCTGTTTCACTAAATTTAAATAATTTACTGGGTTACCATCACTCTTGTATAACGACAGGCTAGAATTAGCCGAGGATCATGCAGGGCTGTTTGGCCTGACGGTGGTTCTGGGCTGGCTTACCGAACAAGGATTGAGCGATGTTGATGACCCAACTTGCCGTGACCAAATACCGCTATTACCGTTGGCTACTGGCCGGGGCGGTCGGGTTGGCTATTCTACTGCTGTCACTGTATACCCGTTATTATCAGGAGCTTGGCTCCATTGAACAAAGCCGACAGGTGCTTGCCACCCGTACCGTCGCCAAGATTAATGATTTGCTGACGCCAGCCAAGCTGCAAGCCAAACGCAGTATGCCGATGTTGAGTCAATCCTGTGAAATCGCGATGCCGACGTTACGTTTTCGCGCCGCACAAAATCAGGCTTTACGGGCCATGCTATTGGTCAAAGACGGCATTATTTACTGTTCCAGCCTGTTTGGTACCCGTACCTATGTTTTAGCCGCTATTTTGCCCGCAATAGCAAACGATGGCGCGACGTTGGCGCTGCGCCCTTCACTCTCGGTCGCCAAAGGCGTGCCAACCCTGATTATGTGGACCCCAACCGAGGCAGATAACCGCAGCAACGGCGTGTTACACGTCTTCAATATTGAGTTGTTGGCAAACTTCCTGCTGGAACCCCAGGAACCCTATGCACAGCGGGTGGTGCTGAACGTCGGCGACTACAGCCTGGAATATGGCCGCCGGGAAATTTTGCGTAGCAATACCCTGACAACCAACCTGCGCTTTACCGCAAAATCCACTCAGTATCCGTTCTCTATTTCGCTGTTCGGCCCTCAGGCCAGTATGCTGGCGTTGGCGGCGCTACCACGCCATATCCCATTGTCGTTGTTGATCAGCCTGCTAGCGGCCTATGTGGTGTATCTGCTAACGGCAAACCGCATGAGCCTGTCGTACCATATTGGTCACGCCATTTCCCATCGCGAATTCCGCGTTTACTGTCAGCCAATCATCAATGCTGAAACCGGCCGCTGCGTCGGGGTTGAGATGCTGCTGCGCTGGAAGAACAAACGCCAGGGCTGGATCTCCCCCGACGTTTTTATTCCGCTGGCGGAGCAGCATGGCTTAATCATCGCCCTGACCCGTTACCTGATGACCACCGTGGTGGAAAACCTGCAGTTATTCCCGCCACGCCCGTCTTTTTATATCAGCATTAACGTCGCGGCTGAGCATTTCAACGGAGTGACCATTATCGATGACATCCGCCGCCTGTGGCTGCCGGCCCATCCCATGCCTTCGCTGATGCTGGAGTTGACCGAGCGCACCGCCCTGTCGGAAATTCAGTATGAGCAAATCAAAACGCTGAAGGAAATGGGTATCATGTTGGCGATCGACGATTTTGGCACCGGACACAGTTCACTCAGCTATCTGAAGAAACTCAGCCCAGACGTATTGAAGATCGACCGTGGCTTTACCGCGGCTATCGGCACCGATGCGATTAACGCTACCGTCACCGATACCATTATCACGCTGGCGCAACGCCTGAAATTAAGGCTGGTGGCCGAGGGCGTGGAAACCGCCGAGCAGGCGGATTATCTTCGCTCACGCGAGGTGAACGCGCTGCAGGGCTTCTATTTTGCCAAGCCGATGCCGATCAATGTATTCCCGCTGTGGTTACAGCAGTACGAATCAAGATTGCGGACGGTGAATCAGCGGGAGGAACGGCAGAAGGAACAAGAAAGCAAGCCGGAGGCGTGATGCCCCCGGCCCCGGTGTTACTGGTGTTCCTCGTCGAGAGGCTCCACCTTGGTAATACGCACCAACTCAATGCGGTACTCGGACACGGCAACGACTTCGAAACGCAGTCGGTTAAGTTCTACCGTTTCGCCCACCGCCGGCATCTGACCGTAGTGGGACAGCAGGAACCCCGCCAGGGTGGCGAAATCCGCCGTCGGACTGACCAGATCCTCGCAGTTCAGCGCCTGTTCCAGTGAGTGCAGATCGGCTCCGCCCTTCACCAGCCAGCCGGCATCTTCCACCACGATATCGGGCGTTTCATCCTCGTCCGGGAATTCACCGGCAATCGCCTCCAGCACATCTAGTGGCGTGACCAGCCCCTGCACTACGCCAAACTCGTTGGTCACCACCACCAGACGCCCCTTGGCACGGCGCAATACCGCCAGCAGGTTAATCACGTCCATGGTGTCCGGCACCACAATCGGTGGCGTGCGCGCGGCAAACTCGGCAATATCATCACCCCGTTCTACCGCCACCAGCAGATCCTTGGCACGAACCACACCGATAATTTCATCCAGCGAGTCACGGCAAACCGGGAACAGGCTGTGCGGCGTATCCAGCAGTTGCTCACGCACCTCTTCACGGGAACGATCGCAATCCACCCATGAAATCTCGGTGCGTGGCGTCATCACGCTACGCAGTGAACGTGAGGCCAGCGTTAACACGCCGCTGATCATATAACGTTCTTCTTCGGCGAAGGTTTCATCCACCGGCTGCGGTGCCGTTTCGTCCGTCTGCTGTGCCCGCTGTTGCCCCATCAGGCGCATGATCGCCTCTGCGGTGCGTTCACGCATCGGGCGATGAGCCTGATGCTTGATAAAGTTGCGGCGGGCGATTTGGTTAAACAGCTCAATCAGGATTGAGAAACCAATCGCGGCGTACAGGTAACCTTTAGGAATATGCAAGCCAAAACCTTCGGCGATCAGGCTCAGGCCGATCATCAGCAGGAAGCTCAGACACAGCACCACAATAGTAGGATGTGCATTCACGAAGTTAGTCAGCGGTTTTGAAGCCACCAGCATCACCACCATGGCGATGACAACGGCGGTCATCATGACCGGCAGGTCGTTCACCATGCCCACAGCGGTGATCACCGCGTCGAGTGAGAACACGGCGTCAAGGATCACAATCTGCACCACCACCGCCCAGAACTTGGCATAGCCGCGGTTGGCGCCATCCTGGTGCGTTTGCCCTTCCAACCGTTCGTGCAGTTCCATGGTGGCCTTGAACAACAGGAACACCCCGCCGAACAGCAGGATCAGGTCGCGACCGGAGAAGCTGAACTCCCCAACGCTAAACAGCGGTGTGGTCAGCGTCACCATCCAGGAAATAACCGACAACAGGCCCAGACGCATAAACAGCGCCAGCGACAGGCCGAGGATGCGCGCTTTATCACGCTGCTTCGGCGGCAGCTTATCGGCCAGAATGGCGATAAACACCAGGTTGTCGATACCCAGTACAATTTCCAATACCACCAGTGTCAGTAACCCAGCCCAAATTGAGGGGTCCATTAAAAATTCCATATCAGACTCCGAAAAAAAGACGGGATGGCCGAGCGGTGCTCAGACGTGACAATGCCGACGCAGCAAGGGCGCGGACAGAAACAGCAAGATATCGGGATTGCAGTACCGGGGGATGGCCGAACGGCCGTGTGACTTGTACAACGCCAGCAGGTGGCGGGTGGAACCTTGAAAAACAGTAACTTCGGTGACAGTCCATAGGGTGGGCTGAGGCCCTTCACTCCTAAATATGAAAGAAGAAATACTCTAGCAGGAATTTTTTTGCCGGCAAAGAAGCTTTTTTACCTTCTGCATCGTCTTGTAACAGCTCTGGTGTTTAATTCCGCAAACACCGGGTTAGGACTTATCCGAGCGTTCAATAACAGAGCAACGTCACAAAATTTATTTTTTCACTCACTAAAATAAATGGCGCTGATGGGGTTCATTGCGCACAGGCGTTTGAAACTGCGCGGGAAATGTTAACGGCGGGTTTCCAAATTTCTACCATAATGTATCTGAACCACGCAGGTGACTGCCAGCAAGGAAATGAACTAAACAACGACACAATCCGTGCATGAAGTTCAATGAGGAGGTAGCGAGTGGCAATAGCTATTATCATCGGCACACACGGGACCGCAGCAGAACAATTGCTGAAAACGACGGAAATGCTATTGGGCGAACAGGACAACGTCGCTTTTATAGATTTCGTCCCCGGTGAAAATGCCGAAACGTTAATCGAGAAATACAACGGAAAAATCAGTGAGCTCGACACCAGCGGTGGCGTCCTGTTCCTGGTCGATACCTGGGGCGGCAGCCCGTTCAATGCGGCCAGCCGCATTGCCGTCGATAAAGAAAACTATGAGGTCGTCACCGGGGTTAACATTCCGATGTTGGTGGAAACGTTCATGGCACGAGATGACAACCCTGGCTTCGACGATCTGGTCGCGCTGGCGTTGGAAACCGGCCGTGAGGGCGTGAAAGCGCTGAAAAAACCAGCCGAAGAGAGTGTTAAGCCCGCGGCACCACAGAGTGCTCCTGCCGCAAAACCCGCTGCGCCTCTGGCACCGCTGGGCCCTAATGACCATATGAAAATCGGCCTGGCCCGCATCGATGACCGTTTGATTCACGGTCAGGTTGCGACCCGCTGGACCAAGGAAACCGACGTCACTCGCATCATCGTGATCAGTGACGAAGTTGCCGCCGATCACGTTCGCAAGACCTTACTGACTCAGGTTGCCCCGCCGGGCGTCACCGCACATGTGGTTGACGTGGCGAAAGCCATCCGCGTCTGGAACAACCCGAAATACGCCGGCGATCGCGTGATGTTTCTGTTCACCAACCCGACCGACGTCTGGCGTTTGGTGGAAGCCGGTGTGGATATCAAGTCGGTAAATATCGGTGGTATGGCGTTCCGTCAGGGCAAAACCCAGGTGAACAACGCCGTTTCGGTTGATGAAAAAGATATCGAAGCGTTTAAGAAATTAAACGAGCGCGGTATTGAATTGGAAGTTCGTAAAGTCTCGTCCGACAGTCGGTTAAAAATGATGGACCTGATTAACAAACTCAATTAATGGCGACATCTCCCAAGATAATTGGAGTGGCATCGCGGCGGCAAGTCTGCGAATCACCAGGAGCATAGCGAACTATGTGACTGGGGTGAGTGGATGCAGCCAACAAAGATGCAGCTTCAAGTATGAAGGGGATAGCCAATAATTATTTTACTCAGAGATCTTTGGTCATAGGAGAAGTGCAATGGAGATTACCACTCTTCAGATTGTACTGATATTTATCGTTGCCTGTATCGCCGGGATGGGTTCTGTCCTCGACGAGTTTCAGTTTCACCGTCCGCTGGTCGCCTGTACCCTGATCGGTTTTATTCTCGGTGACATGAAAAGCGGTATCATCATCGGCGGTACGCTGGAGATGATCGCACTGGGCTGGATGAACATCGGTGCGGCGGTAGCGCCAGATGCGGCGTTGGCGTCAATCATTTCCACCATTCTGGTTATTGCCGGTGGGCAAAGCGTCGGGGCCGGTATCGCCCTGGCCATACCGCTGGCAGCCGCTGGGCAAGTGCTGACCATCATCGTGCGTACCCTGACCGTGGCCTTCCAGCATGCGGCAGACAGCGCGGCGGAGCGCGGCAGTTTACGCGCCATTACCTGGTTGCATATCTCCGCCCTGCTGCTGCAGGCAATGCGTATCGCCATCCCGGCGGTTATCGTTGCGGTTTCGGTGGGCACCTCAGGCGTTCACGCGCTGCTTAACTCGATCCCGGAAGTCGTCACCAGCGGCCTTAACATCGCCGGTGGGATGATCGTGGTGGTTGGTTACGCCATGGTGATCAACATGATGCGTGCCGGCTACCTGATGCCATTCTTCTACCTCGGTTTCGTTACCGCTGCCTTCACCAACTTTAACCTGGTCGCCCTCGGCGTGATCGGCGTGGTGATGGCGGTGCTTTATATCCAGCTCAGCCCGAAATA
Source organism: Serratia myotis (assembly GCF_027474885.1). Lineage (NCBI taxonomy): Bacteria > Pseudomonadati > Pseudomonadota > Gammaproteobacteria > Enterobacterales > Yersiniaceae > Serratia > Serratia myotis. Next base: position 3,199,660 of record NZ_CP099707.1, read on the forward strand.
CAACAAGTCTCAGGTAGTCCAGGCTGGTCCGGCTAATGCCAACGACCTCGATAACGAACTCGACTAGGAATAGGTGAGAGAAATGGTTGATACAACAGCTCAAAAGAAACTCACGCCAGCCGATATTCGCGGTGTGTTTATGCGCTCGAATCTGTTCCAGGGTTCATGGAACTTCGAACGTATGCAGGCGCTGGGTTTTTGCTTCTCAATGGTGCCGGTGATCCGTCGCCTGTACCCGGAAAATAACGACGACCGCAAACAGGCGATCAAACGCCATCTGGAGTTCTTTAACACCCACCCTTACGTGGCGGCGCCGGTACTTGGCGTTACCATGGCGATGGAAGAACAGCGCGCTAACGGGGCACCGATCGACGATGCGGCTATCAACGGTATCAAGGTCGGTTTGATGGGGCCACTGGCCGGCGTCGGCGACCCGATTTTCTGGGGTACCGTACGGCCGGTATTCGCCGCACTCGGCGCCGGTATTGCCATGAGTGGCAGCCTGCTGGGTCCGCTCTTGTTCTTCGTTCTGTTCAACCTGGTGCGCCTGATGACCCGCTATTACGGCGTGGCCTACGGTTACCGCAAAGGGGTGGATATCGTTAATGATATGGGCGGCGGCTTCCTGCAAAAACTGACGGAAGGAGCGTCCATTCTCGGCCTGTTTGTCATGGGGGCATTGGTTAACAAGTGGACGCACGTGAATATCCCGCTGGTGGTGTCGAAGATCACCGACCAGACCGGGCATACCACAGTGACCACGGTGCAAACCATCCTCGACCAGTTGATGCCGGGTCTGGTGCCGCTGCTGCTGACCTTCGGCTGTATGTGGCTACTGCGCAGAAAAGTGAATGCGCTGTGGATCATCATTGGCTTCTTTGCCATCGGTATCTTCGGTTACTGGATAGGTCTGCTGGGTCTGTAAGCGTTTTAATCGCCGGGGGGAACCCCCCGGTTTTTTTATTTCTGGAGTTGAAAGATGTCGCTGACCGATGGCGTATTACTGATTTTCACCGCGCTGATGCTGGTGTATGCGATTTACGACGAGTTCGGTATGAACCTGCTGAAAGGCAAAACCTTGCTCAAGGTGCAGTTAAAACGCCGTAATCGGATTGATGGCCTGATTTTTATCGGCCTGATCGCCATTCTGCTCTATCGAAATGTCACCACTCAGGGTGCGTTAATAACCACCTATCTGCTTATTTCTTTAGCACTGATCGCCATTTATATTTCTTATATCCGTTGGCCCAAGATGTTGTTTAAAGCCCAGGGTTTCTTTTATGCCAACGCCTTTATTGAATATAACCGGATTAAAGCCATGAATTTATCCGAGGATGGCATCCTGGTGATAGATCTGGAGCAGCGTCGCTTGCTGATTCAGGTCACTCAATTAGACGATCTGGAAAAGATTTATCACTTTTTTGTAGAAAATCAGTGAGTAAGAAATAACCTTAACTCTCCCGCCGCCTCACCCTGCGCTGTATGTGGATAATTATTCGCCAGCGCACGAGGCTACCTGATGATTATTTACGCAATATTGTTGCACTCGCCTACATTATATTCATTCTTGTACATTCCATTAATGAAAACAATTATCAACTCCAAACAAATGTCCATCGGGAATAAGGGTTGTTGGTAACGGAATTAATATGGTATGGTTGCGCCGTCATTGGGGAGTAGCCGGTTTCTGGACAATAAAACGCCAGAAACGCCCGTATCAACATACTCGTTTTATCCATTAAAACGTGGTGCGGGCAGCCAGGTAAGGTTGGCGAGACCATAGACACGTAACTCCGTCGTATGGTTGGGGGTGGGTTACGTGTATATGGAGCCGCCCGGCCGAGGTTACTTAACATGAACTTGTCAGCTACACTCATTCTCGCTTTTGGCATGTCTATGGATGCGTTCGCCGCATCGATCGGCAAAGGTGCCAGCCTGCATCAACCTCGTTTTCGTGAAGCGCTACGCACCGGACTCATCTTCGGGGTGGTCGAAGCCATTACGCCGATTATCGGTTGGGGCATCGGCTTGTTCGCCAGCCAATACATTATGGAATGGGATCACTGGGTCGCCTTCTCACTGCTGTTTATCCTCGGTATGCGCATGATCGTCGAAGGCGTCAGAAACCGGCCGGACGAAGTGGAAAAAGTGAAGCGTCACGGGTTCTGGCTGTTGGTCGCCACCGCCATTGCTACCAGCCTCGACGCCATGGCCATCGGTGTCGGTCTCGCCTTCCTGCAGGTGAATATCGTGCACACTGCCATGGCTATCGGCTGTGCCACCATGATTATGGCCACCCTGGGCATGATGATTGGCCGCTTTATCGGGCCATTGCTAGGCAAACGTGCGGAGATCCTCGGCGGCGTGGTGCTGATCGGTATCGGCTTCAATATCCTGCTGGAGCATTTGGGTTATCTCGCCTGATCCTGCTGAACGCAAAGAAAAACCTGCCAATGGCAGGTTTTTTTATTTGTGGCCCGTGATTCAGGCTTAATCAGGCTGACGGCGGTACAGCGCGATGACAAAATCGGTTTCGCAGGCGAAGGCCTCGCAGCCAATCAGGTGCTGCTGTACCTCTGGAGAGGCCCGCCAGGCAAACGGCGTCATCTGCAGCAGGTTGGCCGCCTGCTCACCCGGTAACGTCATCGGGTAGGCTAACGACTCAACGCGTTCACAGTCAAAACCGGCGAACTGCTCATCCTGTTCGACATGCAGTTGCACCTGCTGATAGACCTGTTCTTTCAATTGGTACAGGTGACGTGGGCCGGGCGATACCGTGACCACTACACCACCGGGTTTCACCACCCGAGCCAGCTCTTCAGCTTTGCAAGGCGCATAAATACGCAGTATCGCGTCCAGAGAGCCGTCGGCAAACGGCAGGCGGTGGCTCGACGCCACACAGAATGACGCTGCCGGATAACGCTTGGCGGCATAGCGAATTGCCACCTTGGCAACATCCAGGCCATACACCGTAATATTCCGCTGCTGTGCCAATCGGGCGGCCACCTCTGCCGTGTAGTAGCCTTCACCACAGCCAATATCCAGTAACGCCTGTGCATCGGTCGCCAACGCCTGATCCAACAGCTCGGCCACCCGCTGTTGCAAGGGCTGATAGAAACCCGCATCCAGGAAAGCGCGCCGCGCCTGCATCATTTCCACACTATCTCCGGGCTGCTTTGAACGCTTGTGCTGTACTGGCAGCAGATTGACATAGCCTTCTTTGGCGCAGTCAAACTGATGGTTGGCGTCGCAACGCCATTGCAGATGAGATAAATGAAGCGGTTGATGACACAGAGGGCACTGATAAGACATGGCTTGGATTCCAGAGAGATACGGCGCGGCTAGTCTAAAGAAGGCGCTGGTGTGATGCAAGGTACATCCCGCCAGGGCCTAGCCAAGCGGGAAAAAAACTGGCTACACTGACGTTAAGTTTTCTGACGCAGGCAAAAACCTTATATGACCGATTATTCCCTACTGCTCAACGCCATACCGGCCATTCAGCACGGTTTCGGCAACAAAAGTGCGCTGCTGCCCGGCCACCTGCTGCCCTACCGCGTCACCCTGCCGGAGAAGAAACAGGTGCATGGCACTCGTATTGTTGACGTTACGCAGACAACGCAACTGTGCGGTGAAGCCGATGGCTTCTATACCACCCAGCCCGGTATTTTGCTCAGCGTGTTAACGGCAGACTGTCTGCCGGTGATTTTCAGCCGTAACGACGGTTCTGCCATTGCTGCCGTGCATGCCGGCTGGCGTGGCCTGCTGGACGGCATTCTGGAGCAACTGGCGGCGCGTATCAGCCGTGATGACTCAACCGCTAATTGGGTGGCTTCCATTGGCCCTGCGGCCGGCCCCTGCTGTTACGAGGTCAACGAGGAACTGGTCGCAAGGTTCAAGCAACAGTTACCCCTGCCCGCGGCCTTAATCAGTCCCCATTATCGCCACCTGGATCTGGCCGCCATCGCCGAATCCAAACTCCGCGAACTGGGGTTTTCCGCCGTTGACCATGCCGGAAGCTGCACCATCTGCACCCCCAATACCGACCCGCACCAGCCACAGCGTTTTAAATACACCAGCTACCGTCGCAACAGTCACCGGCGCGAGCAAGACCCTACGCATCCGGGTATTACCGGGCGAAATCAGTACGCGGGGATTATTATTACCGGTAGATAACAGAAACGAAAAAACCCGCACTAAGGCGGGTTTTTTGTACAGCTGACGCTGATTAGATTGCAGTAACGTTTACTGCAGATGGGCCTTTCTGGCCATCTTGGATTTCGAACTCAACGTTCTGGCCTTCAGCCAGGGTTTTGAAGCCGTTACCCTGGATTGCAGAGAAGTGTACGAACACGTCTTTGCTGCCGTCAGCTGGAGTGATGAAACCGAAACCTTTAGATTCGTTGAACCACTTAACTTGACCTTTAATCTTTGCCATCTTGAGTATTTCCTTTGGATTGTTTAAACCGCCCGGAGGCGTTACATAGACAAACTAGAGTCGTTACTGCTTGAGGCACTAAGATAAGGATCGGCAGAGAAGCGGTATTCAACGCTAACGTTTTTACTCAGAACTTCTTTACTGAAAATGCCACACATATACAGAACTGTACCTCGTTTTACCCAGATGCGTTATCACATACTCTGTATTCGATGGCAAGCCATTTTTAATCACTGGTGGAGCTGTCGCACATATTTGAAACGGTCGAGAGCAACATAAGCTTAAATAGACTAAAAGATGTTGAAGCCTTAGCTATTTTCTGCTTAACAGTGATACCTCGCTACACTCCGCACCCTGACTGAATTTTAACAATTCTTTCATCCGATTGACCAATGTATGTTGCAACATATAACCCCAGGCAGACGCTTAGAACGTTAAAAAATTTGAATCTTTATGGAATTTCTTATACAACTTTTGAATATCGATGAACGGGCACATTTGATATCGGATGATCCGACCATCGGGTTGCCATCTGGATGGCCCGACGCTGGCACCGCCTTCCGTCCGCGACTTCCCTGCCCCCGGCAACGAAATAATACCCAGGCTCATTATTGCTCTCAATCAGGGTGGCCACAATTTGTGCAACCGGGATCTCATAACAAAAATCAAATAGCGTGCCACTTTAGGGTGCATAAGCATGCAAAATCAGAATTTACGCACTCTTGTCGTGCAGCAGCAGTGAAATACATTACTTATTACGGGGGTTAAATAACGGCAATAACCTTGAAGAGTGTGGGAATCTATAGCGAAATTAAATCTTAAAAAACGCGCAGGTATTTACTCGGTCAATAAGAATGTCTACCGGGCGTATTTATTTTCTCTTTTTCTCCACGTGGTATCTATTCAGGCCAACGCGTAACCTCAGGCATGGGATAACCGGGCCCCGCACTACGGAATGGCCACAGCCCGCATCGGCGCTGGCCTGCAGGCGGTGGCAACCTTCGCGTCCGTCCTGCAGGCCCAGGATTAACGCTTAAGAGTTAGCCTCAAGCGCGATGCGCTCACCAATTTTGATTGGCCGAAACCGGTGCTGCTCTATTCCCGCTGCACTCAGAGCAAGATTTAATTGCTGCGGCGGTTCATCCAACGACTCGTCGGCCAACTCAAAAACCCCCCAATGGATCGGAATCACCCGCGGCGCATTTAATTGTTGATACAGCGTCACCGACTGCTGCGGATCCATATGCTGTTCCTGCATGAACCAGCGTGGTGCATAAGCACCAATCGGCAACGCCGCCACGTCAAACGGCCCTAAACGGGTGCCAATGTCTGCCAGACTATCCGAATAGCCGCTGTCTCCGGAAAAATAGAAGCGTAGCGCCGGATGATGGATCACCCAACCGCACCAGAGAGAGCGATTGCGGTCCCACAGGGTGCGCATGCTCCAGTGACGCGCCGGTGTGCAGTGAAACGTCAAATCCCCCAACTGCAGGCTATCCCACCAGTCCAGCTCTTCTACCCGCTGCAGGCGGTAACGTCGGAACCAATTCTTCAGCCCCAGCGGCACAATAAAGGTCGCCTGCGGAAATCGCCGCGCCAGTTGCCGAACGGTGCGTCGATCGAGATGGTCATAATGATTGTGTGAAATTAATACTATGTCCACCGTCGGCAACTGTTGAACCGTCAACGGCGGCGGTGTCTTGCGCTTCGGGCCATAAAAACTGAACGGCGATGCGCGTTCCGACAGTACCGGGTCAATCAGGATATAACGGCCATCGAGACGCAGCAGCATCGAGGCATGCCCCAGCCACCAGATACTGTTATCGCTGCCGCTAAGATCGGCACGTTGCCACCAGCGCTGGGTAAACTGCGGATAGCCCATCTGCGGCGGTTTGGGCAACCCCAGCTGTTTGCGCTCATCCTGCCAGCGTTTTAAATCCCCCGCCTGACGTTGCGAAGGCTCCGGATTGCGAAACCCCTGCGGGGTATGGTGCGCTTTGCCGGCATCATAGTAACGATTGGTTATCTTCAAGTTGCTCTCCCGACCATTGCGGACACCCTGCACGGGCAGGTTCGACAGCATAACAAGATACGCGATCCGCACGCTTTGTGAACCGTGCTCACCTCAGGGGGACCTTTTCGGGTATTGTGTTGTCACAGTTCCTGTAAGAATGCCAGGGCCGACTAGAGCCTGTTAAGCATCTCTTAAGATCCTTGTGATTTACTTATTAGGACATTCAGAAAAGGAGAAGTTATGAGCCGTTCTACATCACGCAAATCACGTGTTCGACTGGGCCGTATCCGTAGCGCGATGCTGGCACAGATGCAGTATTGGAAAATGTATGCCGCGATGAAACTGCGTCGGGTGCGCGTACCGGCACCACTGGTGCTGTTGGTTGGCGCGCTGGTGAGTTTCTTCATGCTGGGAATGCTGATGCTGAGCGTGGTCGCTATCGATGTCATCACCACCCTGTTCCTGCTGTGCAGGAAGCTGTTGGGATTAGGCCGCGCCGCCCCAGGCAATGCCTTTATGCCTCGCAGCTAAAGGATGAACCGGAGGCGCAGACAGCGCCTCCGTTATAGATTACCGCCGAACTTTAGCGCCTTTGCGGCGCGTCAGCATAAAGCCTGTCCACAACAGCAAGATCCACACCGGCATCAGCAATACCGAGATACGGATCCCCTCGCTGAAATACATGATCACCAGAATCAGGCTGAGGAACACCAGGCACAGGTAGTTGCCAAACGGGTACCACAACGCCTTGAAGATTGGGATCACGCCCTGACGGTTTTTCGCCGCGCGGAACCGCAGATGCGCCAGACAAATCATCACCCAGTTAATCACCAGGGTAGAGACCACCAACGCCATCAGCAACTCAAAGGCCTTCCCCGGCATCACATAGTTGATCAGCACGCCGACCGAGGTCACCAGCGCCGACAGCGCGATCGACAATACCGGGACACCGCGCTTGTTCACCCGGGTCAACGCCTTGGGCGCATTCCCCTGCGTCGCCAGCCCGAACAGCATACGGCTGTTGGCATAGACCCCACTGTTGTAGACCGACAGCGCCGCAGTGAGCACCACCACATTGAGCAGGGTTGCCACCAGATTGCTGTTCAGCGCATGGAAAATCATCACGAACGGGCTACCGCCTTCGACCACTTTGTCCCACGGATAGAGCGAAAGCAGTACCGTCAGCGAGCCGATGTAAAAAATCAGAATGCGGTACACCACCTGGTTGGTGGCCTTGGGGATACTGCGGCGTGGATCGGCCGCTTCAGCGGCCGTAATGCCCACCATCTCCAGCCCACCGAATGAGAACATGATCACCGCCATCGCCATCACCAGCCCTTCAATGCCGTGTGGCATAAAGCCGCCCTGCTCCCACAGGTTGCCGATACTGGCTTGCGGACCGCCGTTGCCGCTGGCCAATAGCCAGGCGCCGAAGACGATCATGCCGACAATCGCTACCACCTTGATGATGGCAAACCAGAACTCGGTTTCGCCGTACAGCCGCACATTAACCAGGTTGATCAGATTGATCAGGACAAAGAATACTGCGGCGGAAACCCAGGTCGGGATGTCCGGCCACCAATACTGAATATAAATACCGACCGCGGTCAATTCGGCCATGCCGACCAAAATGAACATCGCCCAGTAGTTCCAACCGGAAAGAAAACCGGCGAAATCACCCCAATATTTATAGGCAAAGTGGCTAAACGACCCGGCGACCGGCTCTTCAACCACCATCTCCCCCAACTGACGCATGATCAGAAAAGCGATAAAACCGCCAATGGCATAACCCAGCAGCACCGAGGGACCGGCCATTTTAATGGTCTGCGCAATGCCGAGAAACAGGCCGGTACCGATGGCGCCGCCCAGGGCGATGAGTTGTATGTGTCTGTTTTTTAAACCGCGTTTTAGCGGGGTATCCTGCTGCTGACCGCCCATCTTATCCTCATATGGCGTGGGATCCTGCCGCTTTTGCGCAAGATTTCGCCAATCAATAAATGTATCTGCGGGCGGCTTTTTAACACTTAACCCCGTGAGCATCAAGGAGTAGCGCCCCGGCAACGATGGCCAGGGCGCTATTTTATACTGGGAATAACCGTAGAAGGGGTGAGTTTTTAACCGGACAGGCCGCACAACTTGGTCAGATTGCGCGCGCCAATCATCAGCGTTGCGACGTAGGACTGGCGACGTGTTACCACCTCTACTGCCACGCGATCGTTTTGATATTTTATCAGATAGGTTGACGGCCAGCCCTGTCGGCGCTGACCAAAGCTTTCGGCATGACGATCGATTGCCGCATGGGCAACCACCAGATGAGACAAGTTTTTATCACCTTTAATAATGCGCTTCATAAACAGGCTCCGCCAGAGACAAGTTCTGTTGTCATAAAAAGGGAAAGTCATCAGTAATTCTGGTGTTTCAACGAACCATTTCGTTAGTTTGCTGGCTCAGCAGGAAACAGATCATCGCTGCACGCAGGGGGCTGCTGCAGTCCGCCTGCCACTCGCCAAGCTGAGTGCTCATGCGCGCTTGCCACTGAGTACTGTCGCTTTGAGCATCGGCATTCAGACTGATTTTATTGGCGCAGATAATCGGCCAGGCATCGGAGGGATTCTTGCAATAATCTTTACCTTTCACACCGCCGTAAGGATACCATTTATCCGGGTTTTCTCCGGTGATCAACGCAATGCTGCGGTTCACCTCGGCGTCGCTTTCTTCATACCATTTAATCATCGGCTTTATCCATCTTTCGTAGAGTTGGCGCTACATTACGATGCTAATACGACAGATTTATGACAATGGGATGGGTTTTTATATTATCTACACTAATGTTTTTCGGCGCGATGCGGGTGGCAACGCCACCCGACAGGCATCTTGATTAACGCTCGGGGATAAAACCTTTGAAATCCAGCGTCGGGCTGAGATCGTCATCGTCCGTCACGCTATCGCCGCGCGCGCTATGCGCCAGGCTTTTCAATAATGCAGTTTGCTGACGCTGCTGCTCGGCAATTTCCTGCAGCAGGCGGATCTGCTCATTGGCACGCACACTGGCGCGATTCACCAGGAACCAGATCCACAATCCCACCAGCAGTGCCAGCACGGCGACAACCAGCGACACCAGGCTATTCGGACCAAAACCTAAATCGTACATGGACAACCCTATCTACTGCTAAAAACAGGCGGACATCTTAGCACTCCGGGCCCCGGCTCGAACATCTTGATAGAAAATTGTTACGCACTGCCTCGCATCTCACCAGGGAATCAAGCGGGTAACGGAACAAACTCCCAACGCGAATGTGCCCCCCTCATCGCAATAGCTATCCAGCGCCAGCAGATAAAAGAACAGGCAGGCAGCGAGGAACGCCATTATCACGAGGATTTTTTTCCGTAACAAATTTAGCAGCCTCATTGTTATCTTGATAATTTGTTGGGCATGCTATCACAGCCAACTTAAACGAAGTTTAACCTGTCGTTTAGAAACCGGCTTGAGGGCTACTTTTCAGATTGTTACCATTGCCCCCTTCTCCGGAGCGTGGCTATATCGCAACGACGATAAATAACAAGGAGTCACAATGGGTAAGTTGGTGAAATGGGCAGTGCTGCTGGCAGTAGTGTATGGGGTGTTTTTGTTCTCGGGCTATGGCGTGTTGGTCGGCAGCAATAAAAACGTCGGTGGGCTGGGATTGCAGTGTAAGTACATGACGGCACGCAACCTGGTGATCGCCCAGTATCTGCATGGTGATAACGGCGTGATTGGCGTGGCCGATTGCCCGTTGTTCAAGAAAGTCGAAACGGTGGTGGATTAATCACCACCGCTCAGAACCGTCGCTCAGCGGCGGTTTCCCCATTAGCTGCGGGTAAACTTCATCTCAATCAATGCAATTGCTTTTTCAATCGCCCGCCGGGTCACGGGATCGGCACCGGCTGGGTGAGTGGTAAAATCGATGCTCTTCAACTGGCTTGCCATCTTGTCCCGCACCTCGGTGGGGGCGATAACGTCGATAACGTCCAGGATTTGTTTGATCACCAATTGGCAGGCCACCAGGTCGGAAGCCAATTCCTGATCGTTGCTCAGCATGTCGGACATAATTCCTTTCCTTCTTAATTCAGACGCCGCACAGAATAGCATGCCGCCTGAGGCTTTACCGCCTCCTGGTCGTTTGCCGCTGAATTTTCAACGATGTTGCGCATTGGCTGCCAAAACGCCCGGTTGAATTGACCTATACTTGAGCCTTGAGCGGCACGCTTTTCGGCGCAACCCTCAGCCACAACCCAACAGGAGAAAGTTATGGCAAACCACAATGTGAAATCCTGGGCTACCGTGCGTGAAACTTCGGTGGAGATCGCCGAGGCTATTTTTGAACTGGCAAAAAACGATGAGGTTCTGGCACAAAAAATCTGGGAAGAAGGCAGTGACGAAGCGTTGCAAATGGCCTTTGCCAAAACCAGCGCCGACCAACTGTACTGGGGTGAAGAAACCGTGGAACGGAAAAACGTTTAATCGGCTAATGCTCAGCAATAAAAAGCCCGGGTCACTCTGTGCCCAGGCTTTTTCGGTAGTCTGTCAAACCCCATTGGGGGTCATATTCTGCCCTGATATCACGGCTCTTCACCTCCCACACCTTCCGCATTATTCATTCTCATCACCGGTGTCACCATAAAAGCGGCTACACCTACAATTACAACCAGAGTAATAATCACTGTCATTAACATGCGATCACCCCATCAACGCTGAATTGTCACGGCTGGATCTGCTTGAGTTGTTATGTGTTGCGATCTGACCCACTTTACTATCGGCAGTAGCGGCCAATCTCAGATTAGCCGTTTTCCCTTCCGGCTGACAAGCCACCTGACGATGGTTTTTCCGAATAATTTCGCCTCGGTGTCGGTGGCTTTTTTGTCCGTGGCGGCAAGTTGTGTATACTTCAGCGCTATGTAGATCTCACACAGACGCACTGATGATACAAGAACATCACCTCTCATTAGTCTGCGCCCTCAGTAAATGGGTCGAAACTCACCTTGGAAGAGTGATCCATCTCGAAGAGCTGGCCGAATACTCCGGCTACTCTCTGTGGCACATGCAGAAGCTGTTCAAAGAAGCGACCGGGATTTCGCTGGGCAAATACATCCGTGAGCGCAGACTGGCCGGCGCGGTTTACCAGTTGCGTAGCAGTGACGCTTCTATTTTCGACATCGCCCTCGATTTTGGTTTTGGCTCACAGTCACATTTCACTTATATGTTCAGAAAGCGGTTCGATATCACGCCTTATGATTTTCGTCAGGATTTAAGCGTGGATTTGCACATCGCCCCGCCGCTGCACGTCATTCATCAGAAGACCGCCTGACCGCTTTCCCGCCGCCGTCAACGGCGGGCTAGTGCGCCCAAAGGACCACCACCAGCCCCACTAACGCGGGCAGCGCCTGCACCCTGAGGATTTTACGGCTGGCCGTCAGCCCGCCAAACACGCCCGCCACCAGCACACAGCCGAGGAAGAACAGCTGCGCCGTCGGATCGTTGCGCCAGACACCCCAGGCCAGTCCTGCCGCCAGAAAACCGTTATACAGCCCCTGATTGGCTGCCAGCACCCGCGTTGCCGCAGCAAATTCTGCGGTGGTAGCAAACACTCGCCTGCCAGTAGGTTTCTGCCAAAGGAACATTTCCAGGATCAGGATATACAAATGGATCGCGGCAATTAACAACACGATTATATTAGAAAGAATTATCATTTTATTTTACGGGGTTAACCTGGGATTAGGTTTAACCAGTATAACCGCACTCAGAATATTGCGAATAATCCGGCATAAAAAAACCCGCCGTAGCGGGTTTATTGCATAATCATTCAGAGTTAGTTTAGTGCGACAACCAACATGGCTGCGATGGTGATCCAAAACGCCGCCGTTGCAATAACAACATGGGATAATCTTGCACGATAGAGTACTTGGCTCATAATGACCTCACAGGCTTCTGACTAGCGGTGGACAACATCACTTCTTGAGATTTATCTTAATCCACTGCTCCGACCTTTTATTTGCGCCAGATCACTATTTACCAGATAAACTATATTTACGCCCAAACATGGAATTTCGATCACATTAATTTAACGTTAATAGAGCGAAATGAATAAAACCATTAGTTTGTTATAGCCTGATGATATCAAACATCGCTCCAGGGCAGGCGTGGCGCGGTCATACGTTGACCATAATAGCCGCTAACTTCGGGAAAACGTGTATTCCCCTGTTCCCAGTCACGTTGCGCCTGAGTAATCTCCTGCTTGTTGTGACCGACAAAGTTCCACCAAATGAGAATCTCTTCGTTTAAAGGGAGTCCGCCGATTAATAATGCACGGCTGCCCTTCCTGGCATGTAACTCGATACGGTTAAGATTTTTACCTAAATAGGCAAACTCATCAGGTGAAAATTTTTCATCATTAACCTCAAATGCACCAATAAGGGGCAAAAATCCTATTTCAAAGTCCTCTCGCAGAGGTAATTGCAAATAGCCATCGGCCTGCCATTCCAAATCAATGGCGATTAAAGGCGAAAGAGTGAACACCGGGGAACGATATTGTTCAAACTCGCCCACCAACAAAGTGTGCCTGACCCCGTCGCGTTGCCAGCACGGCAAATCAGGATAATGATCGAAGCGTGGTGCCATATTGGCATGTTCGGCAGGTAACGCGATCCACAATTGCGCGGCGTGTAAACGCCGCTGTTCGCCCGTTGACTGTTCGGTATGCGCGATACCCTGCCCTGCAGTCATCAGATTGACCTGGCCGGGACGTATCACCTGTTCACTGCCCAGGCTGTCACGGTGTAGCACTTCACCTTCAATCATCCAGGTAAAGGTTTGCAGGCCGATATGCGGATGCGGCCCGACGTCCATCCCCTGCGAGGAGCCACTGAATACCGACGGACCGGCATGGTCGAGAAAGCACCAGGCCCCCACGGTACGGCGTTCACGGGTAGGCAAGGCACGATTGATCTCAATGCCGCCGACTTCGGCGTTGCGTACGGCAATGCGTTGGATCTGACGGATGCCGTCAACCACAGGACAATCACGGGAAGATGAAGAATGAGTTGGGCGGGAATTGCTCATGATAAAACGCCTCCAGAACGTCACACAGGTGAGTGAGTAACCGGACGCCAGCTTACCATGAGCCGGCGGCCAGAACGTAACCTGGGTGGTCTGAGCGCTAAGATGCCTTGATGTAGCAGCCTTTGATATCGACTTCATCGCGAGCATGCTTCAGATCGGAGAAGTAAGTCACACCAAAGAGTATTGATACCACTAACAACACGGAAACCAGTAAGCCGATAACAGCCAGCAGCTTGGTTTCATCGTGGAGATTGTGCTCCATTTTATCCCCTGCATTGAAAGACGTCATGTCAGCCACAGCGTGACTGACAGCGTAAAGATGATCAGGGAGCAGGACGCTATCGCCAGCACAATGACAGCAAATTGCGCGTCTCCCAAAGTTTCACGGTAGTTTTTATCTTGTGAGGTATTACGTTGTTGTTTCACAGAATCTATCTTAACTCATCACGCGTTAACGTTTTTGTGAGGGGTGATTGATAAAAAGCCCGCCATTGCAGGTTTGTCAGATTCCGCGCCCAATGCCGCTCAGACCTCAAGAGTGGCAAGACGCTATCAACTTTCCTCGCCAGGGTCAATATTCCCCCCTGACAGATACGGCGAAGAACAGGAAGCATTCTCAACACTTATTAAAACAATAAAATAATTAGACCAACTTATAGCAAATGGCATAAAAAAGCCCGACCAGAGATCCGGCCAGGCAGAATGTGTCGCGGTTACTGTGGAATACGCAGTACCTGCCCCGGGTAGATTTTGTCCGGGCTGGACAACATTGGCTTGTTCGCTTCGAAAATCTTGTTGTACAGATTGGCATTACCATACACTTCTTTCGAAACGGCGCTCAGGGTATCGCCCTTCTTCACGGTATAGAAACGACTTTCTGCGGCGGCTTGTTCAACCGTCACCTTGTCTTCCACACCGCTGATGCCGGCGACGTTCCCTACGGCCACCAGGATCTTCTCTTTCAGTTCCTGGCTGACTGCGTCACCAGTCACCACGGCTTTACCGTCAACCACCTGCACATCAACCTTATCAATACCCGGCAGACCGGTCTTATTGAGGTGGTCCTTCAGTTTGGCGCTTTGATCTTCGGCAGTCGCATTGCCGGTCACTGTGTCCCACAGCTTTTCGCCCGCTTCTTTGACGAAGTTAAACAAACCCATATTCACTCCTTTCGATGGTTACAATGTTGCGTTGACTTAAGGCTTGTTAAGCTTAGCACTGCAAGAGGGATATTCAATTGGCCCTGCGGTTTTAAGCGGTTAGAGTAATCCGAAAGTGCCACATTTAGTTGCCAAACTGTCCAGTTGCACCTGCCCGGCATGAAACAATCGCCGACTTTACCTACAATAGGGGTATGGAAGGATTGGGTGAAGGACATGAGACGCAATGTACGCCTTGGTGATGTTTGTCTGTTATCTGGATGGCGGCTGTGCCGATATCGTGGTTGACGTACTGCGCGATGAACGCCAGTGTCTGATCAGCATGAAGGAACAGAACCTGCGCCATGCCGGTTGTTTTCCGTTTGAGGATTTTATCGACGGCTTCTGGTTGCCGGCCAACGAATATGCGCCGATGTAAACTATCGAACAAGTTTTCCGCTACTTTCCTCTGAGGAATTTCTGAATTCACCGGAAAACAGGTCTGCCTACAATGCTTTATGCCGCCAGTTTGCTAAATTGCTTCACCCGAACGATATGGAGACGGCGTGATGCCCGTATCTACCCTCTCAAACGAACATTATGAAACCCTGTTACGCGACGTCAGCCTGGTGGTCGGCGGCGCAGTGATCCAACTGATCAATCTCAATAAAAAAATTTCTGGCAATAATATTCTGGCCCATTTGGTTAACGAGATTGAGCATGAGACCAATCAGCAGCGCTTTGCCACCTTGCGCTCGGCGATTGAGGTGATGGGGCAAGCCCCGAAAGGATAGCGGCCCCAATAATAGAAAAGGCAGAGCTCGCGCTCTGCCTGATTACCTTTTGGTTCCCGACACAGGAAGAAGGTAATAGCGTTGAAACTTAGAAACGGTAGGTCAAGTTCACTGCCACGATATCGTCGGTGCTCAGTTTCAACTTGTTATCGTCGTTCAACTGGTTGATTTTGTAGTCAACATAGGTGTACATGTTTTTGTTGAAGTAGTAAGTCGCACCCACTTCCACGTATTTCACCAGATCGACATCACCAATCCCTTCGATATCCTTGCCTTTGGACTGCACGTAGGCCAGAGAAGGACGCAGACCGTTCTCAAACTGGTACTGAGCCACCATTTCGAAGTTCTGCGTTTTGTTGGCGAAGCCAGACACGCCATTGCCGCTGATTGGCGTCATGTTACGTGTATCGGCATACATGGCTGCCAGGTAAACCTGGTTGGCGTCATACTTGATTGCCGTGGTCCAGGCTGTTGCGCTGTCGCCTTTGCCGTAAGCCAATTCTTTTTGTGCACTGGTGCGGTTGGAGTCAGAGAACGCCGCCGCTACGCCAATACCAGAACCACCGATGTCCTGATAATCCAGGGACATACCGTAACCGTCACCGTTTTGTTTGGTCACGCCACGGCCATCACCGTCGTTTTTACCCTGGTACTGCAACGCAACACTCAGACCTTCAACCAGGCCAAAGAAATCACGGTTACGGTAAGTTGCCAGGCCGTTGGAACGTGCGGTCATGTAGTTGTCGGTGTAGCTATAGGAGTCACCGCCGAATTCCGGCAGCATGTCGGTATAGGATTCCGGGTCGTACACAACGCCGTAGTTACGGCCGTAATCGAATGAACCGTAGTCGGCGAATTTCAGGCCGGCAAAGCCCAGACGGGTTTTAGTGCCCGCGGTACCCTGCGCTTCGTCGTGGTTGGCCTGAACGTTGTATTCCCACTGGCCATAACCGGTCAGTTGGTCATTGATTTGCGTTTCGCCTTTAAAACCGAAACGGACATAAGTCTTGTCGCCGTCTTCGGATTTATCATCGCTGAAAACATGTTTGGCCGCTACACGACCATACAGGTCGAGTTTATTGCCATCTTTATTATAAATTTCAGCCGCGTTGGCAAAGGAGGTCATTGCCCCGAGGGCAATAGCTAAGGCTAATACACTGCGTTTCATCATTTATTTTCCTAGATATTATAATTTTTAATTCCTGCCCATCACGCCCAATTTATGGTTTGGGCTGTGATCTTTATCATTTAGCGTTTTATGAGCGCCCCTAATAAAGGAGCCATGTGACATTAGCATCATGAATCGTAACTTCAAATAAAAAAGTTCATAAAACACCGTGGATAAAGCATGTTTATTTGTAACTAAATATTACAACACCACAACCAATCAAACCATTGATTTTCATTATATTTTGGCACATAAGTTATAACCACATTGGTGCAATGCACTAATTTGGTGCAATTTAGTTTCTTTTTGTATGCTTTCCATTCGTTTCATAAATATCATGAAACTTAGCATGGTTATTAATAACGTTACTTATTTCACATTTTTATCTGAGTAAAGTCGCGCTGGTCATTTAGGACATTTACCCGTGTTTTAAGCCAAGCTTTTACCGCTTCGAATAATTAATCGAAGTCAAACCATCAAAAAGAGGTTTGGCGAAGATGAAAGGTAAAAAATAAAAAACATTGAACAGCGGAATATAAAGAAGGGGAAATAAGCGGAAGGGGTAGCATGATATACCGCCGTTATTTAAGGTTGCAGCCAACATCACTACAACCTCAAACACGGCAAGTATAAAAACGTATTTAGGAAGAACGGTTCAATACAGCGTGCTGCGTGGCGCTTCGATCAGTACCATACCGGCACGCAACCCAAGTGCAACGCCAGGGTTAGGGAACAATATCCACTCACTGGCATGCTGTACCCGGTACTCTTCTCCCGGTTGCTCACACAACAGCGTGCCCTGCTTCAGCTCGGTAAAGTTGGCAGTATCATCACTGAGATGCAGCCTGAAGTCTTCACTACGCTTGATCAGCGAGCGCTCAACGCGGAATAGCCGCAAGGTATCCGCCGCTCGTTGCGGTAAAGGCTCATCACTCACCGCCGTCTGTAACGCACGGTTAATGGCGGCAAACTGCTGCAGATCGTTGCTGCCAAACGGCCTCGCCTTGCCCAGTTCCAGCGTGCAGCTGGCAGCGCCGGCATGCTCACTGGAGAAATGGCTGAAAGTGCCACCCGGCGCGCTGTGGATCACCAGGGCATCCAGATCGGCGGCATCCAGCAAGGCCAGCATCTCGGCACTGTAAGGCCGCGTCTGGAAAGGCAAAATACCAAAGCGCGGCAGGCGTGAATCACGTATCGCCGTATGCAGATCATAATGGAAACGGGCAGCGTCCTCATCGGCGAAAAACTCCGCGATCGCCTGCTCCAGTTGCTGTGCCCGCGCGGTTTCACCACTGTGGTCAAAATCACGATAACGGCCGCCAAACATCCGGTTCATATCACTGTGCAAATAACGCTTACCGGCACGCATCGCCGCCGGGTTGCCCAGCACCACCAGCAGCCTAACCGCTAAGGTTCGGCTACCGCTGAGCAGATCATTGACCAACTGATTCAGCAGCTCAATGGGGGCAGTTTCATTACCGTGGATACCCGCTGACAGCACTACCGCCTGGCGGTAATCCTGCCGTGGGGTGATCTCCAGCAGGCCTTCCCCCAGCCAGTGCCAGTGCAAATTCGCGTTCTCGCCCTGTTGCTCAACCGGGACCTGCCCCGTCAGCGTCAGGGCCAACAAATCAAACATGGTGGCTCCGCCTATTGTTGGAAAGGATAAACCGAGCCCAGCCCGAGGATGGTCGTCAGGGCATCCAGCGCATCACGCCCTTCGCGCAGCAGTTGCGGATCGGCCAAATCATTTTGCGTCAGACGATCGCGGTAATAACGATCGACCCATTCATTCAGCGTGACGAACAGGCTATCGTTCATCATCACGCGCGGATTAACCGCCCGCAGCTCTTGCTCATTCAACGCCACACGCAGCCGCAAACAGGCCGGCCCGCCGCCATTACGCATGCTTTCACGCAGGTCAAACACCTTGATTTCATCGATTGGCCCGCCGCCGGACACCATCTCGCTCAGATAGCTCCAGACGCCGCTGTGCTGACGCGACTCTTCCGGCACCACGATCATCATTTTGCCGTTGGGTTTGGTCAGGATCTGGCTGTTGAACAGATAGGTTGCCACCGCATCCGCCACGGACACCCGCGTCGTCGGCACTTCAATCACCACCAGTTCGGTGTCCAGCGTCGCCATCTTGCGACGCACTTCATCCAACGCCTGCTGCTGGCGATAAAAAGCCTGCTGATGATGGAACAGCACGTTCTGGTTGCTGACGGCAATCACGTCGTTATGGAACACGCCCTGATCGATCACCTCCGGGTTCTGCTGCACAAACACCGTATGCTGCTCGTCCAACTGATGCAGACGGGCAATCGCCTCCCCGGCCTCACGCGTCTGACGTGCCGGATAACGCGTTGGGGCAATTTCACCCCCAAACTCCTGACGGCCGTAAACAAACATCTGCACGCTGCGTTTGCCGTAGTCGCCGCCCAGTCGGTTGTGATTAGCCGCACCTTCGTCACCGAACAGCGCCACCTGCGGCAAGGCCTCATGATGGGCGAAATGGCGGGGATCGTTAAACATCGCTCGCAGTACGCCGGAAGTCGTCTCGGCCTCAATCGCGCGATGGAATTTATTGTTCAGATTGGCGGCGGTGAAATGCACCTTGCCATCAGCGCTGTCCGCCGAAGGTGACACCGTGGCCGCATTGGCGGTCCACATGCAAGAGGCCGAACTGAGCGCAGACAGCAGACGTGGCGACTGCTGCATCGCCTGTGCCAAAACACTTTCATCGCTGCCGCTGAAACCCAATTTGCGCAGCATCGGCACGTGCGGGCGTTCCTGCGGTGGCAATACTCCCTGCTGGAAGCCGAGGTCTGCCAGCGCCTTCATCTTCAGCAGCCCCTGCTTGGCCGCCAGTTTCGGGTTCGACACGCTATTCTGGTGCTGGGTCGAGGCCTCATTCCCAAATGACAATCCGGCGTAGTGATGCGTCAGGCCCACCAGACCATCGAAATTGACTTCATATCCTGACATGCTGTTCTCCTGATATTGTAGGGGCGCTGCATGCTGCACCCCTACAGTAATAACGCTGCGGCTTGAAAGGCGACGGGTAAAACTTAATTAAATGACAGTCCCGGCGACAGACTGGCCGGCAGCGTCAGGCTTTCGCTCTCCAGCGATGCCATTGGCCAGGCGCAGTAATCCGCTGCGTAGTAGGCACTTGGGCGATGGTTGCCAGAGGCCCCCACACCGCCGAACGGTGCCGCACTGGAAGCCCCGGTCAAAGGTTTGTTCCAGTTGACGATACCGGCACGCGCCTCCAACAGCAGGTGATCAAAACGCTCACGCTGCGGCGAAACCAGCCCGACCGACAGGCCATAGCGCGTCTGGTTGGCGATACGCACCGCTTCATCAAAATCGTTATAGCGAATGATGGTGGTCAGCGGGCCAAAGTATTCCTCGTCCGGCACATTCTGCACGCCGGTCACGTCAATAATGCCCGGGCTGAGCAACGCGCTGCCGCTCTCCAGACGTTGCATGGTCAGCAAGGCTTTGCCGCCCAGAGACAGCAGGTGATGTTGCGCCGCCAGCATTTTTTCTGCCGCCGCCGAAGAGATCACCCCGCCCATAAATGGCTGAGGTTCGGCATCCCAGCGGCCAATGCGCAAGGCGCTCGCCACCTGCACCAAACGCTCAATAAAGGCATCGCCCTCGCTGCCGCGTTTCACCAGAATACGGCGCGAACAGGTACAGCGCTGACCGGCGGAAATAAAGGCCGACTGGATCGCCAGGTTGACCACCGCATCGCAGTCTTCAATCTGATCGACAATCAGTGCGTTGTTGCCACCCATTTCCAGCGCCAGGATCTTCTCAGGCTGCCCCGCCAACTGACGATGCAGGTGATAGCCGGTGCCGGCACTGCCGGTAAACAGCAGGCCGTCGATATCGGTACTGGCGGCCAGCGCCTCGCCGGTTTCACGTCCGCCCTGCACCATATTGATCACCCCGGCAGGCAAACCGGCCTGCTGCCACAGCTTCAGGGTTTCCTCGGCGGTTTGCGGCGTCAGCTCACTCGGCTTAAACACCACCGTGTTACCCGCCAACAGCGCCGGTACGATATGCCCATTAGGCAAATGACCGGGGAAGTTATAAGGCCCAAACACCGCCAGTACGCCGTGCGGCCGGTGACGCAGCACCGAAGCGCCATCCGCCATCGCGGTCTGGCTTACGCCGGTACGCGCCTGATAAGCCTGCAGGGAAATCGCCACTTTGCCGATCATCGCCTGAACTTCGGTCAGCGTCTCCCAACGGGGTTTGCTGGTTTCACGGCTGATGGTCGCTGCCAAATGCGCCTTGTGCTCTTCCAACAGCGCGGCAAAACGCTTCACCAATTGCTCACGTTGTTCAAACGGCGTGCGCGCCCAGGCAGGGAAAGCAGCACGAGCCGCTTCACAGGCGGCGGCGACATCACTGCCGTCGGCGGCGTTAGCCTGCCACAGCGGCTGATTGTCGACCGGATCGGTTTTGCTGAATTCAGCGCCATGGCCCTGCTGCCAGGTGCCATTAATAAACAGTGCAGGATGGGACATTACGCTTTCTCCTGTGCAATAAGGGGGATAACCCGCACCGGGCTGCCTTGCTCAACGCCCAGCGCCGCAGCGGTGGCCGCATTGATATGCAGACGGTCGTCATACAGATCGGCATTGACCAGCAGTGCGCGGTAATTTTGATAATGATCGTTAGCCACCAGATGAACCGGCGCATCGGCGCGCATCGGCGTTTCATCCAGTACCACTTTCACCAGGCGGCTTTGTTTGACCGCACGGATCTGGTCGATTTCCGCTTCCAGCGTCGGGCCGCCGTCGAAGATATCGACATAGCCCTGATAACGCAGGCCTTCCGACTCCAATACCCGGCGCGCCGGTACCGTCTGCGGATGCACTTCGCCAATCACTTTTTGCGCGTCTTCGGCCAGGAAATCGACATACAGCGGGTGTTTCGGCATCAGTTCAGCGATAAACGCCTTCTGGCCGGTGCCGCTCAGGTAGTCCGCCTTGGCGAACTCGATGGAGAAGAAATGGTTGCCTACGCTCTCCCAGAACGGCGAACGGCCGTTCTCATCGGAGAAACCGCGCATTTCGGCAATCAGCCGGGCGGAGAAACGCTCACGGAAAGCGGCGATAAACAGGAAACGCACCTTCGACAGCAGCTTGCCGTTTTCGCCGTGGCGGTAGTCCGGATCGAGGAACAGCGTACAGAGTTCGGAATGGCCGGTGTGATCGTTGCTGAGGAACAGCGTCGGCACCGATTTATACACATTCAACTGTTTGGACGCATGCACCTGGGTGCCAACGCGGAAGCTGTACCAGGGTTCAGTGAGCCCCACGGCCACTTCAATGGCACACACCCCGACCACCTGCTGGCGCTCGCTGTCTTCCAGAACAAACAGATAACACTGGTCACTTTGCGGAAGTTCGCCTTGCCAGGTTTTTAACGCCCGCTCAATGCGTGCCGACAAGGTATCTTCATCTTGCGGCAGGGAAGTGAGACCGATGCCGGACTTACCGGCCAGCGTCAATAAATCAGCCAAATCGCGACGCTCTATAGGGCGAATAATCATCATAATGCGAACCTCTTCTTAATCAGGCTGCGCCGGTGAAGGCGCAACCCCTGTGTTAGCTGCAAATCCGCGCCACGGCTCGCGCGAATCGCGCCAGCCCCTCTTTCACATCCTGCTCAGGAATAATCAGTGAAGGGGTGAAGCGCACCACATCCGGCCCGGCGATCAGGGCAATCACGCCCTCTTCATTGGCCAGTTGGGTGATCTGTTTTGCCTTGCCGGCATAATCCTGGGTCAGTTGGCAGCCAATCAACAGGCCGCCACCGCGGATCTCAGAGAAAATCGGGTACTGCTGGTTAATCTTGTTCAAACCGTCGAGGAACCACTGGTGACGCTGTTTAACCCCTTCCAGCACTTCCGGCGTATTGATGATCGAGAACACCGCACCTGCCACCGCCGTCGCCAGCGGGTTACCGCCGTAGGTGGTGCCGTGAGTGCCGACGCCCAGGGTCTTGGCCAGTTCGTCAGTGGTCAGCATGGCGCCGATAGGGAAGCCACAACCCAGCGCTTTCGCGGTGGTCAGCACGTCCGGGACTACGCCGTATTGCGTATAGGCATACAGCTCGCCGGTACGGCCCATGCCGGTTTGTACTTCATCGAAAATCAGTACCGCATCGTGACGATCGCACAGCTCACGCAGGCCCTGCAGGAAAGCGGGATCGGCCGGCAATACGCCACCTTCGCCCTGAATCGGCTCGACGATCACCGCACAGGTCTGGTCGTTGATCACTTCGGCGGCGGCCGCCAGATCGTTGAACGGCGTGTGGGTGATGCCGCCCGGCAGCGGGGCAAAATCTTTGGAATACTTCGGCTGGCCGCCGGCAGAAACGGTAAACAGCGTGCGACCGTGGAAGGCGTTGTTGAACGCCACAATCTGGTTCTTGCTGCTGTTGCCCTTGTCCAGCGCGCGTTTGCGTGCCAGCTTCAGTGCCGCTTCGTTGGCTTCCGCCCCGGAGTTACAGAAAAACACTTTGTCGGCAAAGGTGGCGTCAATCAGCTGCTTTGCCAAACGCAGTACCGGCTCATTGGTGTAGCCATTGCCCAGATGCCACAGTTTGCCCGCCTGCTCCACCAGCGCCGCCGTCACCACCGGGTGAGCATGGCCCAACGCGTTGACCGCGATACCGCCGGCGAAATCGATGTACGACTTACCCTGTTGATCCCAGACCTGCGAGCCTTCTCCCCGTACCAGAATAAAATCAGCGGGGGCGTAAACCGGGACCATCCAGTCGTCGAAAGACTGGCGGGTAACTGCGATTGGCTGTTCCATAATGACCTCATAACTTCAGCAAAGACTGAATTTTGACTGTAAGGGCCGCTCCTGCCCGGATGTCCCGCCACAAAACAACAAAAACCACGCCGTCGCTGCCACTTTTCGACCGGTGATAACTCTGCCTTTCACCGCCTATTCAGAAACAAATCTGTTACATCAAACGCGTTTTTCGCTATTTATGCCGGGTATCGGGTCCTGGAACGGGGAATAAATGTTAACGAGCAGTTAAAATACATGCCGTTTGATAAAGAGTGTAGAGCAGCTATCGTGCCAAACTGGGATTTTCGGCGATTTTTGCGTTTTTTTACGCTAAAACAACGGCTTACAATGCATACTTATTCAATAAATATGCATTGGTAATGAATAATTGAAAAAATAAGGCTAAAAATCATCGTTGGCTGCGAAATCCTATTCAATTACAAAAAACTTCAATAATTCTGATCGCGCTCGCAAAAATAATTTGGCCTGATTTGCGTCCGATCACACTTTTGCCCCACATCGGTGCAGAGAATGCACCACATACGGGCAAAGCCGCGTCAATTCAGGCTCTGCGCGACAAACAGCCGCCCCGAATCGGGCGCCTCCGTGGGCAACCTCCGCGCCAGATCTCATATTTGTTAACTTACCGAACAAATTGTTGACAGTCTGAGGGCGCGATAATAGGTTAATTTCAATGGAACACGTGTTCCATGATGAAAAAACACACACCACATCGACTGCACAGCATCGGGGTTATCATGGCTCATTTCTGCTTGCGTACTAACCAGAGGATTACCGGGGCCGCACTGGCCGTGCTGTTGGGCCTGCCGGTTTCTGCCAGCGCCAACACCCGCATCACCTTCGCCAACTATTTGCCGAATGATTACATCAACAAGGTGATTAAAGACTTTGAGGCGGCGCATCCGGACATCCAGGTGCAGTCGATCAAATGCGGCTTCGCCGACTGCCACCAAAAGCTGACCACCGCACTGGCCGTTGGCCAGGGAGCCGCCGATATCTTCAGCGTCAGCACCATCAAGCTGGGCAGCTTTGCCAACTCCGGCGGGCTGAACAACCTGAGCGCCCCACCGTTCAGTATCGATAGCCAGGGTTGGCAGTTTGATCCCTCGATGATCAGCCTGGCGAAGGGCAACGACGGCAATATCTATGGCGTGCCTTATGACACCGGCCCGGTGATCATGATCTACCGTAACGACATGGTGCAGAAGGCGGGCGTGAAGATTGAAGACATCACCAAAAGCTGGGACAGCTTTATTGCCTTTGGGGAAAAACTGAAAAAAGAGCAAGGCGCTTACCTGCTCCCGGCCGCCACCAGCCTGATCAACCCGTTGGTGGTGGGCATGAACAGTGAACCGGGCAAGCCGGTGTACACCAAAGACGGCAAACCCAATCTCGACTCCCCGCAAATCAAACAGCTGATGACGGTGATCAAAACGCTGTATGACAAAGGACTGGCTGCCTCGCTCGACGGCTCTACCAACTCGCAGGAATACATCAAGCTGTACCGTCAGGGGAAACTGTTCGCGGATATCGACGGCCCGTGGGACGAAGGCCGGATTGAGCAGGAGCTGGATCCGGACGGTGCCAAAGCCGGGCTGTGGCGCGTCACTGGCGTACCGGGCAATATCAAGGTCAATGCCGGCGGCACCACGCTGGTGATCCCGAAGCAGAGCAAAAACGCTCCGGCAGCCTGGCAGTTCATTCAGTACTTTATGCAGCGTGACGTGGTGATCGACGCCGCGAAAACCGCCGGTACCCTGCCAGCCCGTCTCGACGTGTATAACGCGCCCTACTTTGACACCCCGAGCAGCATTCTCGGCGGTCAGCATTCGATGCGCTACTACGCCAGCCTGGTGCCGGATCTGAAACCGGTCGCCTCATCGCCGGAGGACAACATCGCCAACGAAATCCTTAACGAAGCGGCGAAGAAAATCCTGGTGCAGCATCAGGACATCGACAGCACCCTGCGCGATGCCAACAAGCTGCTGGAACGTCGGATGCGTGCTTTGTAATCATCAGATACGGCGGTCAGTCGGCCGCCGACTTTATGTTTCCGTCGGTTCGGGGAGTCTATGCGTAAGCGATTTTTCAAAGGGCTGCTGCACGATCACCGCACCGCCTACCTGCTGCTGCTGCCGTTTATGCTGCTGTTCGCGGTGTTCAACGCCTTCCCGATCTTCTTCTCGGCGTTTCTGTCATTTCAGTCGTGGAACCCGGTAAAAGGCCTCAGTTCGATGAAGTTTGTCGGGCTGGATAACTTTTACTATGCCTTCACCGACGATGCCTTCTGGGTGTCGCTGGTCAACACCATCAAAATTACGCTGGTGTCCGGTCTGTGCCAGCACCTGTTCGCCATCACTCTGGCCTACTCATTGCTGCACATCATCGTGCGGGGCCGACGCTTTTTGAAGGCGGCGATCTTCCTGCCCTACATCACCTCTTCCGTCGCCGTCAGCCTGATAGTGTTCAACCTGTTCTCCCCGGTCGGCATGGTCAACGAACTGCTCAGCGGGCTGGCGACCCGGCTGCACCTTGGCGCGCTGGCGGCAGCCTTGCCGATCAACTTCTTTGACAGTGACTGGATCCGCTTCACCATCGCCAATCAGGTGACCTGGAAGTTTACCGGTATCAATACGGTGATCTACATGACTGGCCTGGCGTCGATCTCACCGGACCTGTACGAAGCGATTGAACTGGATGGTGCCGGCCGTTGGCAGAAATTCCGCTATATCGCCCTGCCGCTGTTGGCCCCCTTTATCTTCTTCGCCACGCTGATGACGTTGATCGGCAATATGCAGCTGTTCAATGAACCGATGATCCTGACGCAAGGGACCGGCGGCGTCGACAACAGCGGCCTGACGGTGTCGATGTACGTGTATAAAACCGGCTGGTCCTATCTGGATATGGGCACCGCTTCGGCAATCTCCTGGATCCTGTTCCTGTTGATAGCCGTGGTCAGCGCACTGGTATTTTGGGGCTTTGGCAACCGCGGGGGATTAAAAGATGAACGCTAACGGACGCCGTTTTGACACCGGCAAGCTGTTGATCTACCTGCTGGTCTCGCTGTTTGCTTCGCTGTCACTGTTCCCGTTCTACTGGTCGGCCTTGCTGGCAACGCAGGACACCCGCAGCATCATGGGCATGTCGCTGCGCTTTGGCAGCCACCTGCTGGAAAACTACCGAGGGCTGGAACAACAGGTCCCCTTCACCCGCTCGCTGATCAATACCCTGTATGTCACCGCCATGGCCACCCTGACCAGCGTACTGGTGTCCGCCGCCGCGGGTTACGCCTTCAGCGTTTATCAGTTCAAGGGCAAGAAGGTGCTGTTCACCACCCTGATGCTGACCATGATGGTGCCCAGCGTGGTCAACCTGGTGCCCTATTTCTTCGTGATCAAAAGCGTCGGCCTGCTGGATCAGTTCGCCGCCGTCTGGCTACCGGCCGGGGTCAACATCTTCGGTATTTTCCTGGTGCGCCAGTACGTCAGCTCCTCGCTGCCCAGCGAAATCCTCGACAGCGCGCGTATGGATGGCCTGAACGAACTGCAGATCTTCCTGCGTATCGGCCTGCCGCTGATGCGCCCGGCGCTGCTGACGGTGGCGATCGTGGTGGTGGTCGATACCTGGAACAACTTTATGCTGCCGCTGGTGGCGTTACAGTCACCGGACAAACAAATTCTACAGTTGGTGCTGCGTAGCCTGAGCGGTGCCACCGCCACGCCGTGGAACCTGGTGATGACCGGCAGCTTCCTGGCGATCGTGCCGCTGCTGATCGCCTTTATCTTCTCTTCCAAACAAATGATGGAGAGCCTCACCCGTGGGGCGGTCAAAGGGTAACTTATGCAATCAATCGATATTTACCGCGCTCACAGCACCGCTGAGCGCCAGCAAGTGATCCTGTTTGCCACCGCAGAGGACGCACTGCCTGCCACCTTGCAAAATGCCGGTCTGCAACGGGCAGTGGTCGGCACGCTTTATCCGCTGGGCGACAGTCGTTTTGCTCTCAATATCGGCACGCCGCTGACGCCCGCCGCATTGCAGGACGCCGGGGCCATTATCGCCGCCGGGCAAAAAGATTTCGGCTTGCAGCAGCTACGCCTGACGCTAACGCCAGAGCTGCCGGCAGAAGCCGAGAGCTGGCGCTGGCTGCTGTTCGGCCTGCGCCTGGGGGCTTATCGTTATCAGCATCACGACAGTGCGAAGCTCACCGACCCCACCCAGCCGCTGAACAGCCAGGATGCGACCACCCAGGCGCTGTGCGACTGGGCTAATCTGCATGCCGAGGGGGTGATCATTGGCCGCGAGCTGATGAACAAACCGGCCAATATTCTCTACCCGGAAAGCTTTGTGGAAGCGGTAGCCCAACTGCCGTTCAGCCACCTGCGCCAGGAAGTGCTGGGGGATGAACAAATGGCAGCACTGGGCTTTGGCGGCCTGCTCGGGGTGGGCCAGGGCAGCGCCCGTGCATCGCAGTTGCTGATCCTCGATCACCATCCGGCCAACGCCCGCCACACGCTGGCGCTGGTCGGCAAAGGCGTCACCTTCGACAGCGGCGGCATCAGTATTAAAGGCGCGGCTCGCATGAGCACCATGAAGTTCGATATGGGCGGCGCGGCGGCGGTGGTGGGCGCGATGCGAATCATCGACGCGTTGCAATTACCAATCCGCGTCATTAGCCTGTGCGGACTGGTGGAAAATATGCCCTCCTCACGCGCCCAGCGCCCCGGTGACGTCGTCACCATGCACAACGGCAAATCGGTAGAGATCATTTCGACCGACGCCGAAGGTCGCATGGTGCTGGCCGACGCGATCAGCTATGCCCAGCAACGCTTCCAGCCGGATTATCTGCTGGATATCGCCACCCTGACCGGCGGTGCCGGCGTAGCGCTGGGCAAGGAATATGCCGCCATGATGGGTAACGACGAGGCTTTTCTGGCGCAGGTCAGCCAGGCGGGCAAGGTCAGCGCAGAACCGGTCTGGCCGATGCCGCACGGCGGCTGGTATCGCGGCGTGCTGAAGTCTGAATTTGCCGACTACCGCCACGGTGGCGAAGATCCGCACGGCAGCCCGTGCGTGGCGGCGACCTTTATCAGCGAGTTCGTGCAACCGGGCCAACGCTGGGCACACCTGGACATCGCCGCCATGTCGACCGATATGCCGCACCGCAAGCTGTACGCCAACGGCGCATCCTCATTCGGCGTGCTGTTACTGGCACGGCTGAGTTCCCTGCTTGCCGAAACGGAGCACTGATGGCCTACGTAGAATTGCTTGATATCAACAAACGTTATGACAACGGCTATCAGGCCGCCAGCAATGTGAATCTGCAGGTGGAGAAAGGCGAGTTTGTGGTGCTGCTCGGCCCATCGGGCTGCGGCAAATCCACCACCCTGCGCATGATCGCCGGGCTGGAAACCCTGTCCTCCGGCGAATTGAGGATTGACGGCGAACGCATGAACGAGGTGCTGCCCAAATACCGTGATATCGCTATGGTGTTCCAGAGCTATGCACTGTACCCGCACATGACGGTGTACGAGAACATGGCGCTATCGCTAAAAATCAAAGGGATGGCCAAGGCGGAGATCGCCAGCCAGATTGCCGCGGTCGCCGAAATGCTGCACCTGAGCGAGTTCCTGCAGGTTAAACCCGGTCAGTTGTCCGGTGGCCAACGCCAGCGGGTGGCGCTCGGTCGGGCGATTGTCCGGCGACCCAAGGTGTTCCTGTTCGATGAGCCGCTGTCCAACCTCGATGCCAAACTGCGCAACCGCATGCGCCAGGAGCTGTCGGCGTTGCACAAGGCGATCGGCGCCACCATCATCTACGTCACCCACGATCAGGTGGAGGCGATGACCATGGCGGACAAAGTAGTGATCATGAACCAGGGCAAAGTGCAGCAAATCGGCACGCCGCTGGATCTTTATCACCGGCCGGTTAATCGTTTTGTCGCCGAGTTTATCGGTTCACCGCAGATGAACCTGTTTGAGGTGCAGGTCCAGGTTCAGGGCGAGCAGATTGTGCTGCAGGGCGATTCGGGATTGGTGTTGCCGCTGGCGGCGGCCGACTTCCCGGCGCTGAGCCCTCTGCACGGTGCCTGGCTGACGCTGGGCTGCCGTCCGGAGGCCTGTAGCATCAGCGCGCCGCTGGCGGAGCCGCATCTCAGCGGAACGCTGGTGTACAGCGAAAATCTGGGTGCGGAGAGCAATCTGTTCGTGCAGGGTGACAACGGCGCACAGTACATCGTGAAACAGCATACTCAATTGCAGCACTCGCAAGGGCAACCACTGGCGGTGACGCTGGATACCACCGCGTTGCACTTTTTTGATCCGCAAACGGGCGAACGGTTGGCGGCATGCGGGGAAACGGTGTTACCGACCGGCGTTCTGTGAGACCCTATCACCGCTGCGCGACCCTACCGCAGCGCCCTGTTTTCCGTTGAGTATTCGCCCCATGCCGATTAAAAAAGTCACCTCTCACGATGTCGCCCGCGTTGCCGGTGTGTCACGCACCGTGGTTTCCCGCGCCTTTTCCAATCAGGGCCGGGTATCGCAGAAGAACCGTGAACTGGTGATGCGTGTCGCCAGCCAACTGGGCTACGCGCCGGACGCCATCGCCCAGAGCCTGCACACCGGAAAAACCGGCTTTGTCGCGGTGGTGGTTAACCACTTTCATGACCTGTCCGATCTGGAGTTTTTCGACCGTTTGGTGGAGCAGTTGCAAAACAGCAACCGACAGGCGGTGATGATCCGGCTGGAAGGCATCGCAGATCCGGCCGGCTACCTGAAACAAACCATTTCCTATCACGTGGATTCTGCCGTGGTGTTCGCCGACAACATCAGCGCCCGCGCCGCGAAGGATCTGTTCCGCATTGCCACACCAATTATGCTCAACGGCCTGGCGGGTGACGCCCTGTGCGATGCGCTCAACGCCGACGAGGCCCCCAGCCTGCAACAACTGGCGGCGCTGATGGCGCAAAAGGGTCAGCGGCGGGTGGCGGTGCTTGGCGGGCGCAGCAGCGCCAAAGGGGAACAGCTACGCCAGCAGACCTTCTTAGCTCAGGCGGCACAACAACAGTTGCAGATCGTGGCCCAGCTCAGCGGAGATTACAGCTACCAGAGTGGTTTCACGCTGGCACCGCAGCTGCTGGCGGCACAGCCGGCCCCACAGGCGATCTTCTGCACCGCAGATTCCATGGCAATGGGGGTGATGGATTATATTCGTTTGCATACGTCATTGCGGATCCCGCAGGACGTCGCGGTCTACGGCTTTGACGATATCCCGATGGCCGCCTGGCCGAGCTATCAACTGACCTCGGTGCGGCGGGATATCAGCGCGATGATCGCCGCCATTGTGCAACTGATAGAATTACGCAGCAGCAGCCCGCAGGCCGCACCGCAGCAGGTGACCATCCCCACCGAACTGGTGGTTCGCGCCTCCTGTTAACCCCGCTTTTCAGCGGGTGGTAATGATCTCGGCATCGCGTAATTCCGGTGCCGCCATGCCGCTTTGCCACAGCCAATATTGGATCGGACCGGGGCAGTTGAGGCTCACCACCTTGTGGTTGCCGTGTTTATCGACGGCATGGATAGTCACCCCCTCGGTGTAACCGTCCTTCAGGTAGTTCAAATCCTCTATCGCTTCATACACCGCCTGATCCAGCGTCATGCCCATCTTCATGTACAACACCACGGCACGGCTGGTACCGCAACGGATGGTCATTTCCCCGGTGTGGGTACAGGCGCAGGCCCCATAGCGGCTGTCGGCATAAGAGCCGCTGCCGATGATTGGACTGTCCCCCAAACGGCCCGGGTATTTCCATGCCCAACCCGAGGTAGAGGTGGCCGCACTCAGGGTACCCCCGCCATCCTGCGCCAAGAACACCGTGGTATCGCGCACTCGCTCGGGATCGGTGGCGTTGTTCGACAAGCCGGCCAGCGGAATATTCGGCCAGTCGCGGCGCTGTTCCGCACTCATCGCCTGCTCCAGCTTTTCCCACCACACGCGTTTGGAGTCGGCAATCAGGTTGTCGCCCGCCAGTGCGCCAATTTCGGCAGCAAAACGTGCCGCCCCGGCACCGACCAGGATCTCGTGGTTAAGATCTTCCATCACCCGGTAAGCCACCTCCACCGGATGCAGGTACCCTTGCAATGCCCCTACCGCACCGGTGCGCAAGCTGTCGCCGTCCATCACCGAGGCATCCAGCTCCATCTCGCCCAGGACGTTGGGCCAGCCGCCATAACCCACGGTGCGCACGCTCGGATCCAGCTCCACCAGCTTGATGCCGTCAACGATGGCGCGCAGGCCATTGTGCCCCTGCTGCAGCCGTTCGGCCGACAGACCGATCCCCGGATGTCCTTCAGAGTTTGCAATCACAATCATAGGATTTTTTTTCCCGCACGGCGTTGAGCGCCCAAAGAGAGGCACCGGGATTTCCGGTGTTCAGTGCCAATGGAACACGTGTTCCATTGGTGTTTAAAAAGTATCTTCGCCTCGCTGAAAAGTCAAACTCAGGCGGCAAAAAGCGTGGCTTGGCACGCTTTTTCTCAACGTGCTACAGGGCCAGCAAACGTGCGCCATTCAACTACACTGTGATCTCGACCGAAAAGCGCATGAGGAGCCATGATGTCCAAGAAAACTGTAGACCCAACCCAACCCGCCGCTCAGCACGATATCCGTACTTTTCTGGATGCGTTGAATGCCGGGGGCGGCAAGCCGATGGAACAGATGAAACCGAAAGAGGCGCGTAAGGTGCTGGAAGGCGCGCAGCGTAGCGTCGAAGTGCCGCTGCACGAGGTCGAAATCAGCGAGAAAACCATTCATGTCGAGGGGCAGGACATCCTGCTGCACATCGTGCGGCCGGCCAAGGTCAAGGAAGCACTGCCGGTATTTATGTTCTTCCACGGCGGCGGTTGGGTGCTGGGAGATTTCCCTACCCATGAACGGCTGGTGCGCGATCTGGTTTACAGTTCCGGCGCGGCGGCGGTGTTCGTTAACTACACCCCATCACCGGAAGCCCATTACCCCACCGCCATCAATCAGGCCTATGCCGCCACCGAGTGGGTGGCGGAATACGGCGAGAAAATCAACGTCGACGGCTCCCGGCTGGCGGTAGTCGGCAACAGCGTCGGCGGCAATATGGCGGCGGTGGTCAGCCTGATGGCCAAAGAGAAAGGCACCCCGGCCCTGCGCACCCAGATCCTGCTGTGGCCGGTGACACACGCCAGTTTTGATACCGACTCTTATCACCAGTTCGCCGAAGGCCACTTCCTGACCCGTAACATGATGAAGTGGTTCTGGGACAACTACACCACCGATAAAGCCCAGCGCAAAGAGATCTACGCCTCACCGCTCAATGCCACGCTGGAACAGTTAAAAGGCCTGCCACCGGCCCTGGTACAAACCGCCGAGCTGGACGTGCTGCGCGACGAAGGCGAGGCCTATGCCCGGCTGCTGAATGCCGCCGGGGTCGAAGTCACGTCCACCCGCTATAACGGCCTGATCCACGATTATGGCCTGCTGAACCCCATTGCCCATGTGCCGGCGGTGCATTCCGCCATCCATCAGGCCGGACGGGCGCTCAAGCATTATCTGGCCTAGGTTAATCGGCATAATGGCAGGCCACCCGATGCCCCGCAGCCACCGTACGTAACGCCGGAGCCTGCTCCCGGCACTGTGCGGTGGCCTGCGGACAACGGGGATGAAAACGACAACCCTGCGGCGGTTGCGCCGGGTTAGGCAGTTCACCCCGCGCCATCGCCTGCGGTTGGCGTTGCGGATCCAGACTGGGCACCGCTGCCAGCAACGCCTGGGTATAAGGATGGCGCGGTTGGCGAAACAGGCTGTCGCGGTCTGCGCTCTCGACAATCTGGCCGAGATACATCACCGCCACGTCCTGACACAGGTGCTCCACCACCCCGAGATCGTGCGAAATAAACAGAAAGGTCACCCCCTGCTGCTCCTGAAGATCGGAAAACAGGTTGATGATCTGCGCCTGAATCGAGACGTCGAGCGCCGAAATCGGCTCGTCGGCGACGATAAATTCCGGCTGCAGGATCAGCGCGCGCGCAATTCCGATACGCTGGCGCTGGCCACCAGAAAACTCATGCGGAAAACGCCCATAATGCTGGGCCGACAGTCCGCAGATCTCCATGGTGTCGATCACCCGGTCACGCAGCTCGTTTTTCTGCGCCAGCCCGTGTTGTAACAGGGCTTCACCAATCGTATCGCCAATACGCATCCTCGGGTTCAGTGAGCTGTAGGGATCCTGAAACACCAATTGCATCTTCGGGCGCATCTCACGCAGCCGACGCGGGCTGAGCGCATCCAGCGCCTGGCCGTTGAACAACACCTCACCGGCGGTTTTATCATGCAGCCCCAGCAGCGTGCGGCCAACGGTGGTTTTCCCACTGCCGGACTCGCCCACCAGGCCGAAAATCGTGCCTTTTCGAATACCGAAACTGACGTCATCTACCGCCCGCAATTGCCCGGTGGTCCGGCCGAACAGGCCTTCCCGCAGCGGAAAATGCTTCTTCAAGCCTTTGACTTCCACCAGCCACTCAGCCGACATGAATACGCCCTCCCGCATTCAGAAAACAGGCCGACTGACGCTGCAATGTGCCATACAACGGCGGAATGCCGTCGCGGCAGCGCGCACTGGCCTGAGCACAACGATCGGCAAACGCACAATGGTCCGGCAGCTTGGCCAGATCCGGCACCTGACCGGGGATCGAATACAGCCTGCGCCGCCGCTGCCCGGCCACCGGCCGCGAAGCCATCAGCCCCTGAGTGTAAGGGTGCTGGGGGTTAGCCAGTACCTCACGCGTCCCCCCCTGCTCGACTATCCGCCCGGCGTACATCACCACCAGCCGGTCGGCCATCTGAGCAATCACGCCAAGGTCATGGGTGATCAACATCATCGCCATGTTATTTTTACGGGTCTGCTCACGCAGCAGCGTCAGGATCTGCGCCTGCACGGTGACGTCCAGCGCGGTGGTCGGCTCATCGGCAATCAACAGCGCCGGGCGACAGCTGATGGCCATGGCAATCATAATGCGCTGTAACATGCCGCCGGAAAGCTGGTGCGGGTAGCTGGTCATCAACTGTTCCGCCCGCGCCAACCCAACCTCGGTAATCAGCGCCGTCGCCTCACGCCATGCTACCTTCGGCGAAGTCCCACGATGGCGGATCAACGGCTCTACCAGCTGTTCGCCGATGGTCAGCACCGGGTTCAGGGCACTCATCGGCTCCTGAAAAATCATCGCCAGCCGGTTGCCACGCAGATCGGCCATCTGCTGCGGCCGCAGCTTCAGTAAATCCTGACCGTCGAAGTGGATTTCGCCGCCGTCAATTTGCGCCAGCGGCTGCGGCAATAGCCCCATCAGCGCCATGGCGGTGACGCTTTTACCGCAGCCGGACTCACCGACCACTCCCAGCGTCTGTCCGGCATGCAGTTCAAAACTCAGTTGCTGCACCGCCTGCACCCGACCCTGCTCACCATTGAAGGCCACCGACAGTTGATTAAAAGCCAGCAGGGGTCGGCTCATGGTTTTACTCCGTTCATTTTCGGATCGAGCGCGTCCCGCAGACCGTCACCCAGAATATTGATCGCCACCACGGTGATAAAAATCGCCAGGCCCGGCGGCATCCACAGCCAGGGACGACGCTGAAAGTCGATCAGGCTGTTGGCGGCATCCATCATGTTGCCCCACGACGGCGTTGGCGGCACCACGCCCAGCCCCAGATAGCTGAGTGCCGACTCACTGAGGATGGCATTGGCAACGCCCATGGTGGCCACCACCACCAGGATCGGAATGGTGTTCGGCAGCAGATGGCCGAACAGGCGCCGCCGGGTGGACAGCCCCAACACTTCGGTTGCCAGCATGAAATCACGCTCACGCAGCGACAGGATCTGCCCCCGCACCAGCCGCGCCAGCGACGGCCAGCCCAGCAGGCTGAGCATAATCATCACCATATAGATGCGGTAATCCGGCGAGACGTCCAGCTCGGACAGCATCGCCCCCATAATGATCAGCAGCGGCAGGCTGGGGATGGTCATCAACAGATCGGCAAAGCGCATGATCAGCTTGTCCACCATGCCGCCCAAATAGCCGGACAGCGCCCCCAGCAGGTAACCGAGCGTGACGGACAGCAGCATCGACACCAGGCCGATGGTCAGCGAGATGCGCCCCGCCAGCAGCAGGCGGGTGTAAATATCGCGGCCAAGAAAATCCGTGCCGAGCCAGTGCGCCGCATTGGGGGCCTGATTGATGTTCAACGCATCCCCGGCATCGTCCTGCCAGGGCGACAGCATCGGCCCAAAGAGGCACAGCACCGCCAATACCAGCAGCAACAGCAGCGAGAGCATCGCCAACCGGTGACGCCGCAGCCGTTGCCAGGCCTGAGCGGTCGGGGGCGGCGACAGTTGCGCCAGCGCCGGAAGTTGCGCCTGCCGCCAGCGGCGACGGCGACCAAAAAACAGCGTTGCCAGCATGTTCACCTCAAACGAATTCGTGGGTCGGCATAGGCGTACAGAATGTCCGCCAGCAGATTGCCCAAAATAGTCAGCACCGCCAGAAACAGCGTGAAGCCCATCAGCACCGGATAGTCACGTGCGGCCAGCGAGTCAATGTGGATGTGCCCCGCCCCAGGCCAGTTGAAGATTTTTTCGGTGATCAACGCGCCGGAAAACAGTGCCGGTAATTCAAAGCCCAGCAGCGTGATAATCGGCAACAGCGCATTGCGCAGCGCGTGTTTGACGATCACCGTTTTTTCTTTCAGGCCTTTGGCGCGTGCGGTGCGGATATAGTCCATGCGGATCACGTCCAGCATGCTGGCGCGGAAATAGCGTGTCAGGGTGCCGGCCTGCAGCATCACCAGCGCCAGCACCGGCAACAGCAGGTGTGCCGCCACTTCCGCTACCCAGGCCAGCCCGGTCGCTTCGCTGCCGGTACGCAACATGCCGCCCGCGGGCAACCAGTGCAGATCGACGGCGAACCATTTGATCAGCAGCAGGCAAAGGAAAAAGGTCGGAAATGACATGGCGCCGAACACCGCCACGGTGACCAGATGATCGAACAGCGAATAGGGTTTCATCGCCGAAGCCACGCCCACCGCCAGCGCAATGCCCCAGTACAACACCAGGGCAACCGAGGCCAGTAGGAACGAGTTCCAAATATACTGATTCAACAAGGTGCTGACCGGGATTTGGTACTGCAGCGAAAAGCCGAGGTTGCCTTGCAGCAACTGGCCGAGCCAGTGCCAATAGCGGATCAGCAGCGGCTGGTCCAGCCCATACAGCGCCCGCAGCTCGGCGGCACGTTGTGGCGTCAGGTTGATGTTGCCGTCAATAAAGTCGCCGGGAGTCAGCGCGAAGATAAAGAAAATCAGCAGTGACGCCAGCAGCAGCATCGGCAGGGTTTGCAGCAGGCGGCGCAGGATAAAATTTCTCATGGTGTTTTCCATCACCGCCGCACGGGGGAGCGCGGCGGTGCCTTGCCGTTACTGGGCCAGTTTGACGTCCGGCAGGCTGCCGGTCAGGCCATTGTAGACATCCGGCTTAAAGCCGGTGACGCGGGCACTGCTGGCACTGAGCACTTTACGGTTGCCCAGCAGGATCACCGGCGGATCTTCGGCCAGCACCTGATACAGCTGGTGGTACAGAGGCTTGCGCTGCCCGATATCCAGCGTGGCGTTAGCCTGGCTAATCAGCTTGTCCGCCTGCGGATTGTTATAGCCGGTCTCACTCACCTGGCTGATGAAGTCGCGCACCCCATCATGCGGGTCATTCAGCCCGCTGGTGCTGAGCGACGCCAGGTCATAATTTCCTGCCTTGCGCTGTGCCAGCAACGCGTTGAAATCCAACACCTGCGGCTTTAACAGCACGCCGATCTGCCGGTAGTTGTCTTTGGCGATCGGCACCAGGGCGTCATTCAGCAGCTTTTTTGTCACCAGCAGCGTCAATTCCAGTTTTTTACCGTCTTTTTGGCGAATGCCGTCGGCACCCGGTTTCCAGCCGGCCTGATCGAGCAATTGCTTCGCCTTGTTGACGTCATAAGCGTAAGGATTGATGCCTTGCGGATCATAGGCCCAGGAAACGGGAGAGATGGGTTGATTCGCCACCGTGCCGTATCCCTGATACACCACGGTGATCAGTTTTTGGCGATCCAGCCCGTAGATCAACGCCTGACGTACGCGCGCATCCTGCAATGCCGGGCGCTTAAAGTTGAAATCCACCCGGCTGTAGTCGCTGGAGCTGTACAGGTTGATATTGGCGAAGCCCAACAGCTTCAACTGCTCGATATCGTCCGGCTTGGAGGTAAAGGCGTCGTAATCGGTTTCACCGGTCTGAAACAGCTGGAAGTTGGTGGTCGGGTTGGTCACGCGGTAAATAAAGCGGGCCACCGCCGGCGGGCCGAGGTAGAAGTTCGGGTTGGCGTGAAAACGGATCTCCTGCCCCGGTATGTATTTGTCGTAAATATAAGGGCCGTTGCCCAACGGCTTGCCGTTCAGCGCCCGCACGCTCTCCAGCTTGCCGCGTTGGTAATCCTTGCCGTAATAGGCTTTCGACAGCACCGGCCCGCCAATCAATAACAGGGTGGTGGCGCCCGGCTGGGTGGTGGTGATCTGAAGGGTACGATCGTCAATCACCTTCAACCCACTGATCGCGGGGGCAGTGCCATTTTTGTATTCCGCCCCACCCTGAATATGCGTTGGGGCAATGTCGGTGTCACCGTCATAGGCGGGGTCATGCAGCAGCGTCAGGGTAAAGGCGATGTCTTCCGCCTTGATGGGCGAACCGTCGCTGTAGACCAGATTAGGACGCAGCTTGATGGTATAGACCAAATTATCCGCGCTGACCTGCCAGGACTCCGCCAGGCGCGCTATCGGTTTGCCTTCACTGTCCAGGCCAATCAACCGGGTAAAGATCACGTCGGTGACGTTTTCGTCCCAACCGTTGGTAAACAGATAAGGGTTAAAATTGCCCTGCGGCTCGAGGATACCGGCCACTACGGTGTCTTTGCGCAGCTTGGCTGCCGCCGGCACCAAACTGGCATCGCTCGCCGGAGTGATCCCTTCCGCCAGCGTTTCCGCCTGAACACTGAATGAAAGGCCTATCGCACTGGCCAGTGCCAACGGCACCAGTCGTTTTTGCAACAGTCTGTTTATATTATTTTTTATTTTGCTCACCCACTGCCCCTTGTCTACCCGTTGATAAAATGTGACAAAATTTATCGAAGAGTAATGGGCAGCCGGAGGGCTGTCTAACAACGAAACCGGCATTACATTGCCGAAAAAAGCATTATGAATTTTTCTATTGCGATACCCGGCCAAGCCGCATGACTCAGCCTGTCGGTTCGAGCTGCCGGATAAGTTTAGCTAAGGTTTTGATCGCCGCCTCGTGTTTGTCGCTCCAGTCAAAAGAGGCGTTCAGGCGGAAGCAGTGGTTGAAATGGTCGCCGGTGGTGAACATCCGGCCCGGCGCGATACTCACGCCCAATGCCAGCGCACGCTGATACAGCTCCATCGACGACAGCGCGGGATCCAGCTCCAGCCACAGGAAATAGCCGCCGTCGGGCTGGCTGACTTTAACGGTAGGCGGAAAATGGTGGGCGATCGCCTGACGCATCATGCTTTGGCGCTGCGCCAGCAAGCGACGCAAACGCCGCAGGTGGGTATCGTAGCCGCCGTGCAGCAGATAGTCGGCAATCGCCAACTGGGTGGGTACGCTGGTCGATACGGTGCTCATCAGCTGCAACCGCTGGATCTGCTGCGCGTAGCGCCCCGCCGCCACCCAACCGACACGGAAGCCCGGTGCCAGGCATTTGGAGAATGACGAACAGTGCAGGATCTGCCCTTCGCTGTCCCACGCCTTGGCCGGCTGCGGCCGCTCGGCGCTGAAATACAGCTCGCCGTAAACGTCGTCCTCAATCAGAGAAATCTGCCGCTCTCGCAGTAAGTTCACCAGCCGCTGCTTGTTGTCGTCCGACAGGCTGGCCCCCAACGGGTTCTGGAAGTGGGTCATCAGCCAACAGGCTTTGATCGGGTATTGCTCCAGCGCCTGCTCCAGTGCGCCCAGATCGATACCGTCCTGCGGATGCGTGGCAATCGCCACCGCCTTCAAGCGCAGCCGCTCCAGTGCCTGCAATGCGCCATAAAACGCCGGTGACTCGATCGCCACGTAGTCCCCCGGCTGGGTCACCGCCTGCAGGCTGAGGCTCAGAGACTCCATCGCCCCGGCGGTAATCACGATTTCGTCCGGCGCCACCTGCATGCCGCTCAGGGCATAACGCTGGGCAATATGGCGGCGCAGCGCTTCATTGCCGGGCGGCAGGTTGGCCAGTGAGCTGTGCGGCGTAAACTTGCGTGCCACGCTGCTCAGCGCCCGCGCCAGCTTCGGTTGGGCAAACAAGGTGGCGTCGGGAAACGCCGAACCAAAAGGCACAATCTCCGGATCCTGGCATGCCTGCAGCACATCAAAAATAAAGGTGTTGATATCCACCTGCTCGCTCAGTAACAGCTTCTCGCCGTGTACCGGCTGCGGCAACGGCTGCGGGCGTGCCGCCACGTAATAACCGGACTGCGGCCGCGCGACGATCCAGCCCTGACTCTCCAGCAATTGATACGACTGCACCACCGTCATCAGGCTCAGCCCGGCGCGTTTGCCGCTTTCACGCAGCGACGGCAACTTGTCCCCCGCCCGCCATACCCGGTTTTGGATCTGTTCACGAATCTGTTGTGCAAGCTGCTCGTATCTGGTCATAGGCCCTAACTGTTATATGAAAAAGTGAAATAACTGTCACTATTATAGTTAATGTACTCCGTGCTTAACTTGGCGCCAAGCTTTCGAGAGAAAAATTACCGCTATACTGAAGAGGCCATTTTATGTACAACCCAAGGAGGCGCCATGCTGGGTCTTGATGCACTGGAACTTGCCAGAATACAGTTCGCCTTCACCGTTTCTTTCCATATCATTTTTCCGGCGATAACCATCGGCCTGGCCAGTTACCTGGCGGTGCTGGAAGGGTTGTGGCTGAAAACCCGTAACGAAACTTACCGCGATCTTTATCATTTCTGGTCAAAAATTTTCGCCGTCAACTTCGGCATGGGCGTGGTTTCCGGCCTGGTGATGGCCTATCAGTTCGGCACCAACTGGAGCTTCTTCTCCGAGTTTGCCGGCAGTATCACCGGCCCGTTACTGACCTATGAAGTGCTGACCGCCTTCTTCCTGGAAGCCGGTTTTCTGGGAGTGATGCTGTTCGGCTGGAACCGCGTCGGCCCTGGCCTGCACTTCTTCGCTACCTGCATGGTGGCGCTGGGTACGCTGATTTCCACCTTCTGGATCCTGGCGTCCAACAGCTGGATGCAAACGCCGCAGGGCCACGAAATCATTAACGGCCAGGTGGTGCCGGTCGACTGGCTGAAAGTGATTTTCAACCCGTCATTCCCGTACCGGCTGTTGCATATGTCCACTGCCGCCTTCCTGTCTTCGGCATTCTTTGTCAGTGCCTCCGCCGCCTGGCACCTGTTGCGCGGGCGCGATACTCCGGCGATGCGCAAAATGCTGTCGATGGCGATGTGGATGGCGCTGATTGTCGCGCCGATACAGGCGATGATCGGCGATGCCCACGGCCTGAATACGCTGAAATATCAGCCGGCAAAAATTGCCGCCATCGAAGGTCACTGGGAAAACGCACCGGGTGAAGCCACCCCGCTGATCCTGTTCGGCTGGCCGGATATGCAACGCGAAGAAACCCGCTTCAAGCTGGAGGTGCCCTACCTGGGCAGCCTGATCCTGACCCACAGCCTGACCGAGCAGGTACCGGCGCTGAAATCCTTCCCGCCTGAGGACCGCCCTAACTCCACCGTGGTGTTCTGGTCGTTCCGCATTATGGTGGCACTGGGTATGTTGATGATCCTCGCCGGGGTCTGGAGCCTGTGGCTGCGTTGGCGCGGCGGGCTTTATCAGTCCCGCCCCTTCCTTTACTTCATCCTGTGGATGGGCCCTTCCGGGTTGCTGGCCCTGCTGGCGGGCTGGTTCACTACCGAAATTGGCCGTCAGCCGTGGGTGGTGTATGGCCTGCTGCGCACCAAGGATGCGGTCTCCGCACACGGTGACCTGCACATGAGCATCAGCCTGCTGGCGTTTATCATCGTCTACTGTTCGGTGTTCGGCGTGGGCTATTCCTACATGATGCGGTTGATCCGCAAAGGGCCGCAGCAACATGAAGGCCACGAAGATGACACCGAAGGCCGACCGGCGCGTCCGCTGTCTGCGGTGAAAGAAACTCTGGATGACAGGAGCTGAGCATGGGCATTGATCTTCCGTTGATTTGGTTTGTGATCATCGTCTTCAGCACCATGATGTACGTGGTAATGGACGGCTTTGATTTGGGTATCGGCATCCTGTTCCCTTGGGTTAAGGACAGCGGTGACCGTGATGTGATGATGAACACCGTCGCCCCGGTCTGGGACGGCAATGAAACCTGGCTGGTGCTGGGCGGTGCGGCGCTGTTTGGCGCCTTCCCGCTGGCTTACGCGGTGATCCTCGACGCGCTGGCTATTCCGTTGACGCTGATGCTGTTTGGGTTGATCTTCCGCGGCGTGGCCTTTGAGTTCCGCTTTAAGGCCACGGCGGAAAAACGCCACATTTGGGACAAGGCGTTTATCTGGGGCTCCCTCTTCGCCACCTTCAGTCAGGGCGTGGTAGTGGGTGCCATCATCAAGGGTTTCCCGGTCAACGGCCGCACCTATGCCGGTGGCGCCCTCGACTGGCTGACGCCGTTTGCGCTGTTTTGCGGGCTGGGGCTGGTGGTGACCTATGCGTTACTCGGCTGCACCTGGCTGGTGATGAAAACCGCCGGTGACCTGCAGGCCCGCATGTACCGGCTGGCGACGCCACTGTTGGCTACCCTGCTGCTGGTATTAGCCGTGGTCAGTATCTGGACGCCGATTGCTCACCCGGAGATCGCCACCCGCTGGTTCTCACTGCCGAATCTGTTTGTGCTGTTGCCGGTGCCGATCCTGGTGCTGCTCAGCGCCTGGGGCATTCAGCATGGGGTGAAAAATGCGGCGCACTACTCACCGTTCCTGCTCACCCTGCTGCTGGTGTTCCTCGGCCTGAGTGGTTTGGGCATCAGTATCTGGCCCCTGTTGATCCCGCCGTCTATCACCCTGTGGCAAGCCGCCGCGCCGCCGCAAAGCCTCGGCTTTATGCTGGTGGGCGCGCTGTTTATCATTCCAATTATTTTGGTTTATACCTTCTGGAGCTACTACGTGTTCCGCGGCAAGGTCAGCCATGAACATGGCTATCACTGATGAGGGAGCAAACTATGCAGGATAAAACCGCACCCGCACCGGCACCCTGGTGGAAACGCGTCGGCTGGCTGGTGGTGATCTGGAGTGCCAGCGTGCTGGGGCTGTTCGCCGTCGCCTCGCTGTTTCGTCTGCTGATGAACGCCGCGGGCATGAGATCGCACTAAAAATACACGCCCAAATGCCACCTGACCTGGGTGGTTATTTGGGCAACAATATGCGAGCAGTTTTAAACCGGGTTACGGTAACCAGCAACGATTTGGTGTGCCATTTCATCCAGTTCAGTGTCATTCATCAGGCGGTTTGCCACAGCTATAAGCTCTGCTGTTTCAATATCATCGGCAGTGATGGTAAATACCGTTAAGTTATATAACAAACGTTCTCTTTCCTCTTCCGGTAAATCATCAACGCTGCCGAAAATAGACTTATAATAATAATCACTAAGAAGACGCAGTAAAAATGCAACCTGATTAACATCCACCTTGTCTTCCGTAACCATTACCGTTAACTTGACGAGAAAAAATGACTCTCTCAAAACCTGCCCATTAACCAGCATGAATGTCGCACATGATATAAAAGCGGTTTGCTTATTAGCATCAGCAAATGCATGCGATTTTGCTATCGAAATTAAATATACTGCGGCCAGTTCAAATACATCATCACATAAGTGAAAGTGATGATGATTGGTAACCCGGCCCAGGGCACCTTCAAGCTTATCAATATCTACTACGGCTCCCTGAGGTAGGGTTGTGCGCTGAATATCAACTACCTCTTGAGTAGAAAGAAAGATAAGTTTCTCCATCACTTACCCTCCAAATTCCTTATGGTTTTGGCATGGCGTTTTCTCACTTCTTCGACAGCCTCTTTGACAGAAACTTGGTTAGAAGCGCTTGGCTTTTCCGCCGACGCAGTTTGTTGTTGAAGGGCATCAATCGTGGTTTTATCGAGCATTCCCTGAAGTTTTATCATTCTTCCAAGCGCTTCGACCTCTTGCGATACAATGGACGGCGTAACCTTATTAGCATTGATAGCCGATACAGCATTACGGACCATCGCCTTTAAAATTTCGTTATCCAACGCATTGGTTTTCGAAGTTGATGATTTGTTATTATTCTGACCCAGCATTACAGATTCCTTTCCTCGTTGAGTAACAATAAAAGTCTCACCGTCACGAATTTCATCTAATATCTGAGATAAATCGGCTCGGAGTCGGGTAAAAGTAATTTCTTTCATAGCAACCTCTATCCACGCATGTCTATGTGCTT
Organism: Serratia myotis; assembly: GCF_027474885.1. Classification (NCBI taxonomy): domain Bacteria; kingdom Pseudomonadati; phylum Pseudomonadota; class Gammaproteobacteria; order Enterobacterales; family Yersiniaceae; genus Serratia; species Serratia myotis. Next base: position 3,243,727 of record NZ_CP099707.1, read on the forward strand.
ATGACAGAGATTAACATTTCAAAAAACGATTATCACGTACCTGTACAGGATATAACCTCAGCAAGCTGTTATCGATTCATTAGATAAATGAATCGGAAAACAACATTTAGCTCGCCGCCTATTACTCTCTTTCAGTGGGATAGAGTCTACGTGAAGCCTGCATTTCGTTCAATTAGTGAACTGCGTAACGCTTCGCAAATTCAATAAATTGCAAATATTACACCCATAATAACTACAGCGGTTTACGCCCCATCGCACTGAGAAAGCGCTGTTGCAGACGCAGCAACTCCCCCAGTTCCAGCACCCGATAGTCGATACCAAAGCGCGGTGCCACTTCAGCAATAATGCGGCTCAACGCCGGGTAATGCCGATGACTCCAGTGCGGGAATAAATGGTGCGTCAGGTGCAGATTAGCGCCACCCAACCAATAGCCCAGCCAACGCGGCCGGGGGAACCAGTCAAAGGTAGTGGCGAACACATGGTGATACCAGCCGTGCGCTAACGGCCCCTGTTCCGGTGCCTGATAAAATTGCGCCTTGGCCCAGTGAGTGCCGATAATCAACATCACAAACAACAGTGAAGACAGCATCTGGCTCAGCAGGTAAACCAGCAGGATTTGCCCCACGCCAATCGCCGGAGGCAACAGATAGCACGGGATCGCCAGCGTCAGGATCAGGTGTGCCGCTTTGCCCGCCAGAAAAACACTCCAGCCACGCACACCCTGCTGCGCCATCCTCGCCCTGACCCGGGTCCGCCCCGCCCGATCCAACCAGTCGAACAGCCAGATGTAATACGGAAAGGTCATCGCCGCCACCAGCGGCCAATAAAAGCGCTGCGCGCGCATAAAGGGCCGCCAACGCTGAAACGGCGTTTGCCGCAGCACGCCATTGGCGTCGATATCGGGATCGTAATGCTCAATGTTGTTGTGCGCGTGGTGAAAAATAACGTGCCGTACCCGCCAGCAATCGGGATCTAATCCTAGCGGAATACTCACCAGGCAATTCAGCCAGCGATTGGCCCAGGGCTGCCTGAAAAAGGCGTTGTGCGACGCGTCGTGCACCACATTCACCGTAAGAAACATACCGATAAAAATGAAACCGAAGTAGCAGGTAAAGAATGCCAAAAAACTCTGTTGTTGCAGACTCAGTCCGTAACAGAGCGCACACAGCGCCAACAAGAGCAGCACCTTCGCCAGCATGCCGCCGTCGGCAAAACGATGGTCGCGATTGTCGGCCAGATAGCCCTGTGCGGCCTGCATCAACGCACGATGCAGCCCGCTGTCATCCGGCTTGAAGGCCAATGGGCGCAATGGCTTCATGGCTGGCCCATCCGGCGTAAGAATTGCTGTTGCTGTGCCAGCAGCTCGCGGTAGCCGATACAGCGGTATTCCATGCCGTGCTGCGCCGCCAACTGCGCCACTATGGCGGCCAACGCCGGATAATGGCGATGATTCCAGCCGGGAAACAGATGGTGAGTCAGGTGATAATTCAACCCGCCGGTCAGGTGCTGTAACCCGCGTGGGGAGGTCTGCCAGTCACAAGCGGTCGCGAAATTATGCCGATACCAACCGTGTGGCATACTCCCGCCTTCCGGCACAGCGTAAAACTCGGCCTGCGCCCAATGGGTGCCCAGCAGCAAGAACACCACCAACAACGAGGCGCACATCTGGCTGACGGTGTAGGCCAGCAGCACCCACTGCCAGCCGATACCGTTCTGCTGGCACAGTACCAGCGGCAGAGCCAGTACCAGCACCAAATGACCGATTTTGCACAGGATAAACATCGCCCAACCGCGATGACCCGGTAAAATATTCTTTTCATGCAGCGGGGTTTTACCCAAACGATCCGACCAGTCAAATATCCAGGCGATGTAGGGCAAGGAGAGTGCAGCGATCAACGGCCAGTACAGGTGCTGATAGCGCATATGTTTACGCCAGCGCTGAAACGGCGTCTGGCGGAAGAAACCGTTCTCTTCGGTATCCAGATCGTAGTGCTCGACGTTGGCATAAACGTGGTGATATTCCACATGCCGCACCCGCCAATAATCCGGATCCACCCCCAACGGCAGCGTCACCAGCCGCCCCGCCAAGCGGTTGGCCCAGGGGGCGCGCAGAAAAGCATTATGCGAGGCATCGTGATTCACATTCACGTTGAGCAACATCCCCATCATAACAAACAGGAAATAGCAGCCGAAAAACGCCCACGGCTGATGCTGCATCAGGCCCAGCACATAAAAACCCACGCACAGTATCAGCAGCAGCGCCGCCTTGGCTAACCGCCAGCCGTCGGCATAACGATGATCCTCGGCCAAATAGGCATGAGCCGCCCGCTTGAGATCGCGATGAAATGCCTGTTCGCCGTCGGCGGGAAACGTCAGTGGAGCCAGTGAGTCAGCCATAGGGTTCCTCCACCGCTGCAGCCGCGCTCGTCCGGCCCCAGCCCAATGCCGCACAAACGCCGTGCAAGGCGGTTATGCCCATCGCAACCTGCCAGTAAAGCTGCGGCCAGCCCAGATAACCAATAAACAACAGCGGGAGGCTCAGCGTTATCAACAACCAGACGACAATCGCCCAACGATGCCCTTCGGTCATGCCGCCCAGTGCCATCGACCCCAGCGCCAGTAACACCAGCAGCGCCATTTGCGGCCAGCTGATATCGCTGTAGCCATAGCCGTACTGGTAAACATAGCCAATCACCAGGGTAAACAGCAGCATCGCACCGCTGAACACGCTAAGCGCCGAGTAGCGGAACCCCCCACTGCTCGCCCTGGGCCGCCAGCGCAGACGGAAATAGCGCAGGAATGGCAGATTGCTGGCCCAAAACGGATTGGCGGACGGCTTATCGCCGCTGACGCCATACACAAACGGCGTTTGCGGCAGGCTCGGGCAAAAAGTACCGAACAGCTTGTCCCAAAAAATAAAGCTGCCGCCGAAGTTCTTGTTCGAATAGGCCATGTCTTTAACGTGATGCACCCGGTGATGCGCCGGCGTAACCAGAATGTGTTCCAGCCAGCCGAGTTTGGGGGTCAACGCATTATGGTTAAACAATTGGATGCTGTAATGCAGGATCGAGACCGTGACAAACACCGACAGCGGCACGCCCAGCAGTGCCAACAGAAGAAAGAACGGGATCGAGGTCAGCGACGAATACCAGGAATTGCGCACCCCCAGCGATAAATTGAAATGCTCGCCCTGATGGTGCACCACATGCACCGCCCATAGCACGCGCAGATAGTGGTGCAAGCGATGCAGCCAATAAAAGCCGAAGTCCCACGCCAGCAGGGCAAACAGCCACATCAGCACCGGCGGCCAGTCGCTCAGCAAATCCAGGCTGAGATGCGCCGCCACATAGCCGTAGCAGGTGATCTCCAGCCCGCGGAACAGCCACAGCATGATATGGCCAGAGTTCAGATTGAACACCAGATCGTGCCAGTTGACCTGTCGCCGCTGCGCATACTGCAGCACCAGGGCCTCACCAATGACGACAAACAGCATGAACACGATGGGCATCGCCAGTTCGCTCAACCTATCTCTCCTGTGACGGCGTCACGCCGCCAATTTTCTATGCGCTGCGCCAGCCAGCCGGCCAAAAACGCCAGCAATGCCCCACTGGCCAGATCGACCAGCAGATGGCGGCGCAGCTGCAGAATGGAAAAGGCGATCGCCAGCGCCCACAGCATCAACAGCGCGGTTCTCACTTTACGCTGTCGATCGCTCAGTGCCCATACCGCCAGCACCGTCAACGCCATATGTAGCGACGGCAGGCAGTTTTGCAACGAATCCACCTGGGTCAGCGCCGCCAGCAGTTTTGAACTCACACCGACCCCGCTGTCTTGCGGATAAGCCATAGTGGTCGGCCACCACAGATAGACCGCCCCGGCACCCAGAGCCGTCAGTTGCATCGCGGTACGCAACCATTTCACCCGTGGCATCGGTGCCAGCAGATAACCGAGCGGGATAATGATAAAGAAAGACAGGTACAGCCAAATGGCCGTCGGACTGAACGGGATCCAACGGTCAATCGCCGAAGGAGGGAGCAGCGTGCCCACGCCCTGCAGGCGATCGCTGCTGCTATAAATCACCCCAACGAATCCCCAGCCCAACAGCATTTGCCACAGCCGGTACGCCAGCGTTTTCATCATGGCGCCACCTGCCGAATAATCCGCCTTCTCTTGCGATCAAACTGCGGCATCACCGCCTGCACCCGCAGTTGCCACTCCAGGTCAGCGCTGGCAATACCCTGACGTTCAAACAAGGCTGACAGCTGCGCCTGACAGTGCGTCAGTTCTGCTTCACTGCAATCGGCCATCAGTTGCAACTGCCGTTCCCCGGACTGCACCAGGCGGTAGTCGCTGGTCAGCGGCAGCGCATTGGCGATCGCCCGGCTACACAGATCGGCAAACACCACCTGCGGCTGGCCAAAGGCATCCGGCAACATCAGTTGGTCGTCGCGCCTTCCTTCTATGCGCGCAATCGCCATCGACGGCTGCCCACAAGGGCAAGGCTCCGTCTGCCTGACCAGCACGTCGTCCAGTCGGTAGCGGACGATCGGCTGGGTGCTGCGGGTAAAGTCGGTGATCAATGGCGTGAAGCGTTGCTCATCAATCCACTGAGGTTCAATATGCAAAAACTCTTCGTTCAGGTGCAGGGTGCCGTGCGCACAGGTGGCGGCCAGGAACCCTTCGGTAGCCTGATACACCTCACCCACCGTCGAAAACACCTGCGCCAGCAGTTGCCGGTCTTGCTCTTCCAATACCTCGGCCACTGAAATCACTTTTTTGACCTCGAGCCGAATCTGTTTAGCCAACACCGCCAGCGCCAATGCACGCAGCACCTGCGCCGGTGCGACGATAATCGTCGGTGCCTGTTGTTCCAGCTGCGAGAGCTGTACGGCAAAGGGGGCAAAGAGATCGTAAAACTCCAGGCTCAGCCAGCGGTTGTTGACGCTGTGATACAGGTTATTGTCCGCCCGTAGAAACAGCGCCACGCGTTCACCGGCAAACAGCCCCTCCGGCAACATTTTCGCCAGCATGCCACCGGCCCAAACGCTTTGCTCATGCGGACTGACGACAAAAATACCGCGCTGGCCGGAAGTACCCGATGACAGACCCACACTGTATTTGCCGATTTTCGGACTGAAATCCCGCTGTTGCTCGCTGCGTCGCGCGCAGGCCAGCAATTGATCGCGCTGCAACCCGGCGGTGTTCATTTGGTCGAATTGTTCCATCATCAGCGCCTTGTCCATCTGCGGCCAGGTGGCGATGGCTTGCCGGTTGAAGCGGCTGAAATAAGGGCTTTTGGTCAGCACGCGACGAGCAAAACGCTTTAGCCTTTTGGCCTGGTAAGCCTCCAGCGACTGACGATCGTCAAAGGTTAAGCGCCGGGCACGGAAGTAATGCCACAGCGTCATCAGCGGGATCATAAATCCCCCTCATGACACAGCAGAATATTCGCGTTGCCGCTCTCCCATAGCTGATTCAACCGTTCCAGCGTGTGGTAATAGGCGTTGGAATCGTCCATCACCAGATTGGCCAACCGTGAAGGGCCGCGCAACTGCTGATAACTGAGCGGCGACCAGGCCGCGTCGCTGGCCAATAGCGTCCAACCGTCATCGGTAAGAATAAAGGCGCCAATATGACCCGCCGCATGCCCCGGCAGATCGACCAGCAGGATCTGCCCTTCACTGCCCGGCAGCGCATAGCCACGCTCGAAAGGTGCCAGCAACGCGGGCAAGCTTACTTCTGGGAAACCCTCGATAAACTGCAGGCCACTCTCAAAATTTTCAGGGATCAGTCCGGGGATAAAAGCGCATTTTAACGCCGCGAAACCACGCAATGGCCGGGTTTGCCGCCAGCCTTCGCCCGAGCAGATAAAATCGAGATGTTTGAAATCGCGCAGCCCGGCAATATGGTCGGCGTGAAAGTGCGAAACAATCAGCGCCTGTATGTCATTAGCGGCGTAACCGGCGGCACGTAACTGTTGATTCAGCGACTCTCGGGGATCGAAATACACCGGCGTCATTTGCCGGTAAATGCGGAAAATGCCGGACTGTGTCTGCTGCTGGAAATACTGCGCATAGCCGGTATCCCACAGCCAACGGCGATCCCCCACTTCCAGTAAATAGGCCCGAGCCGGGAATTTGCACACCCGGAAACCTGCGCCCCGTAGCGCCATGCAACCTATATGGGTGCAGTACCCCACTTCAAAAGCGGTAACTTTAGCCATGGGGCACATCTCCCTGTCGTTTAAGCCACTCTCCGGTAATGCGGATCCCCTCTTCCATCGAATAACGTGGCCGGTAGCCCAGTTGCTCCACGGCTCGGGTTTGGCTCAAGGTCATATCGAAATACACCGCTGCCACACTGTAGCGCGTCAGCAGGGGTTCTTTGCCGGTGAAATGGGCCAGCAGCTCCAGCCCCCCGGCCAGCACCTGCAATAAGGGGTATGGCACGGCCTGCAGCCGGTAGCGCAACCCCAACTGCCGGTGCAGCAGTGCATCCAGCATATCCGCCAGCCACTGTGGTTGATGATTGGTGATGTTATAAGCCGCACCGGAAGGTAGTGGCTGCTGACGGCTGGCCAGGTCCATCGCATGTACCACGTTCAGCACGAAGGTCAGATCCAGCAGCGCTTTACCACCGCCGGGCAACCGTAGCACCCCGCGATCGCGATCCAGCTGTTGCAGCAGCCGCGGCACAATCACCCGGTCGTGCGGACCGAATAACCCTCTGGGGCGCAGAATAATATAGGTAGTTTGCGGGTAGCGCGGCACCAGCGCCTGCAGCCGTTGCTCCGCGGCATATTTGCTGGCGGCGTAATGATTGGCGAAACGCCGGGCGCGATACTCTTCATCGATATTCTGGTGCGGCTGAAAATCAAAATAGATCGCCGGCGTGGAGATATGAATAAAACGCCGGATGCCACAGTGCCCCGCCGCCTGCACCAGCTTTTCTGTCGCGGCCACGTTGGCCTGATAAAACTCGCGCTTGCTGCCCCAGGGTGAAGATTTTGCCGCACAGTGCCAGACCCAATCGCAACCGGCCATCAATTGACGACACTGTTCCTCCGTCGCCTGAGTCAGGTCTAGCTGGGTGAACTCAGCCCCCAACCGACGCAGTTCCTGCCCGGCACGGCTGTCACGCCCGGTGGCATGAACCTGATGGCCTATCTCCAGCAGCCACTGCGCCGCGTTACGCCCCAGCCCACTGGTGGCTCCGGTGACCAGCACCCTCATGGCAGCAGCACCATACCGGCCAGCGACAGCCCGGCGGCGGTGCCGATCAGCATCACCGGTTTGCCGGGATTAAAACGCCCGCTGGTGACCGCAGCGTGCAGTGCCGTGGGGATAGAGGCCGCCACCTGATTGCCGTGATAACGATAGATATCCACCAAAACCTCGGCAGAAACGTGCAGCCGCTTGCGCATATGTTCGAGCGACAGGTGGCTCGCCTGATGCGGCACCACCGTGGCGATCTGCGCTAACGTCAGGCCGCTGGCCGCCAACAAACGGTCAAGGTAGTCTTCGATCAACGCCGACGCCTGACGGAACAATTTTTTGCCCTGCATATGGAACAGAAAATCGCTGTTATTCATACCGGCGCGCGGGTTGCGCCGCGTACCACCGGCGCGGATCTCGCACAGCTCACTGCCTTCAGGATAGGTTTCTACCAGACTCGCCAAAATACCGCTGGTGCCGTCGCCACGCTCGACGATGGCACAGGCCGCACCGTCGCCAAAAATCAGCGAGGACTCTTCGTGATCCCAGTCAATCCCGCGTGAAGCCAAATCGGCAGAGACAATGGCAATACGCCGGTAGGTACCGGCATTCAACAGCCCGGCGGCCACCTGCATGGCGGAGATAAAGCTGACGCAGCTGCTGTTGATGTCAAAACCGGCGGTGCCCGGTGCCAGACCGGCCACTTTAAGAATGTGTGCAGCGGTGCAAGGCAGCGCCTGCACTGAGATCGCTGACGCGGAAATCAGCAGATCGATTGATTGTGCCTCGAGGCGGCCACGGGTTATAGCATCCTGCAGTGCGGCGACCGCCAGTTCGGCCTGGCTGGCATCATCCGCAGCGTGAAAACGGTAACTGATGCCGGAACGTTTTTCGACGTAGCCAGGCGGCTTGCGCAGCAGGCTGTCCAGTGTGGAGGAGTCGACACGGTTAGGTGGCAACGCGGCCCCCGTAGCGATGACTTTCAGAGGCAGTAACGCGGGAGAACAAGATTGTGTTGTCATTATTATTGTTAACTAACCTGAATATCCATAAAGCGATCTCCCGGCGCACCCCAGCAGGCAGCGGCGAGTCATCCCCGGTTTTAAATCCCAAAGTGCCCGCAAACAGGGGCTATTGATTGTTTTTATGCACTGCAAACTGCCGGCAGCCGCCGACGAATAAATGTAACCCTACTGAGATAGCAAGTTTACGGCAAGGAAGCAAGAATGGGCAAATCGGCGGGAGTTATTTGGCGTGGCTATTGTTTTGGATGCTCATGGGAAAACCCCCACCACCTGACCTACCGCCTCCAGCACCTCACCGTTCTCCCGTACGATGCCAAGAGAAGAGCCGTCTTGTTTCACCCATTGCCTGTCGGCAATGCTAATTAACGCAAAAGCCAAGCGGATCACATCCGTTTTCTTCATTCCATGCCGCTTGGCAATATCGTTCAGATTATCATCAATTTCATTTGATAAACGAATCGGTAAACTACGCATATCCCACCTCCTGTGGCTGTCTGTTAGTGGGGTAAAGCTTACTTTAGCGGTAAGGATTGTTCAATTAGCGAACTGCGTAACGCTTCGCAAATTCAGCAGGTTGTGTGAATTAAATACCCTGTTGCTGCTGCCGGACATGAAAAGTAAAGGTATCGCAGACAACCGCTACAGGAGATCAGATTATCCTGCCCACAGACTGCCGCTCTTCTTCACCAAACCTGCACTATACTCCCTGTGCATCGTCAATGATTGACGGACTGCGCCCATGGTCGGCTTGTTGCCGGCCATTGTCTTTTTTGAGGATAAGCAATGCAAAAATCCCACGCTCACCGCAAGCACCTGACCCGCACCGAAGTCACCCGACTACTGCAACAGGCCGCTGCCGGCCGCGCCCCCGAGCGCGACTGCTGCCTGATCTGGATGGGCTTTATTCACGGTTGCCGCGTTAGTGAACTTAACGGCCTGCGCCTGGCCGATCTGGATATGGAAAGCGGTTGTGTTTACATGAACCGGCTGAAAAATGGCCTTTCTACTATTCATCCGCTGGAAACAACCGAAAAGCAGCTGCTGACCCGCTGGCTGGAAAAGCGTCAGTCGTGTCGCAATCTGGAGGATGAAGAGTGGTTGTTTCTGTCGCAAAAGGGCTACCGACTGTCGCGCCAGCGCATCTATCGCATGTTGCAGGCCTACGGCAAACAGGCCGGGCTGGCGGTGGCTGCGCACCCACATATGCTGCGCCATGCCTGTGGCTATGCCCTGGCCGATAACGGGGCCGATACGCGAGTGATTCAGGACTATTTGGGGCACCGGAATATTCAGCATACCGTGCTGTATACCGCAGCCAATTCAGGACGATTTAAACATCTGTGGAAGGAGGAAAAAGCAGAAGAAAATGTTACCTTTTGAGTCAAACTGACACATAACTTAAGAATGTCCTGATTAAAAGTCAATATCTGGAGAATGGTTATTTTATTTTTTTTATAAATAGCATAATTATCAATTAATTAAACTATTGTTCGCAGCCTATCAAACTCATCACTTGCATAAGATTTCAGTCAAAAACAGCCTATTGCATTCTTTAATCATTCTAAATAAAAAATAAAACCCAACCATTTACTCCGTAAAAACACCATCCATGGTGTTTTACACCATTAAAAACACTTTGTTACCCAGCTAACAACACGACTCACTTAATGTGACATTTTGACTCAAAATGTTGCCTTTTTCTTGAAGGGAAACATAACGGTTGAATTTAAAAAGGACAGCCCTATCAATGGGTTAATGGGATATCAGTGCAGAAGCACACGCATCAAGGAATTATGCACATGAAGAAAACACTTCTCGCCACCACCCTGGCGACCATCACTCTGTTCTCCGTATTTTCCGCCTATTCTGCAGACAGTGTAGACCTAAAAGTAGGCGGAACTCTCTTACCGAAAGCCTGTACTCCTACGTTGAGCAGTGGAGGCATCATCGACTATGGCACGATCAAAACCAACACTCTGAAAAGCGACGCTTACACCATACTAGACATTAAATCACTGGACTTTTCCATAGTTTGTGACAACAAAGCTAAAGTGGCACTTAAGGCGATCAATGGCCGTCGTAATAGTCTGGCCGGAGCTCCTGAAGGGTCTGGCGGAGGGGGAACTCCTCCAGTAAATCTGTTTGGTAAACCTCTGTCGACTAATGGCGCTGTAGGCCTGGGTATGGACGGAACTAAAAAAATCGGTGGTTACATCGCAAGATTTAAGCATGGCAGTTTCACCGCTGATGGTACTGCTGTTGACATCATTGCAAGCAGTAACTATGGAAAAACCTGGTTTAAAGCAATATACGGTGATGTTTATTACGGTCACGTGGTTCTCCAACAGAGTTGGGCAGTCAAAGGCACTGAGTTTCCACCGATAGAATTCAAAACTCTGGGGGGCAAGCTGGAAGTTCAGGCATATATCAATAAAACCTCAGGAATGGACATCAGCAAACCGATCAAGCTTGACGGCCAGACTACGCTTGAGCTGATCTACCTATAACTTTCTGTCTCTTTTTCAAAAGCGTACGAGACTATTTTCTCTGCCAAAAATTGACGGACGAGATGTGCACTTCCGTCGCTATAACAAGGATGAACTATGACTTACCTTGCTTTTATTCACTCACCTGTTCTATGTGCCGGGATCCTGACATTGTGCCTGACACCAGTAAGCACCTTGGCCAGCGGCATGGTACCGGACAGTCCGGTGGTGATCGTGGAGGCCGCTAACGGTGAAGGTAGCATCAACGTTCAGAACACCGATCCCTACCCAGTCCTGTTGCTGACCCAGCTTGAGAATATCCCCGAGGATACCGAAACCCTGCTAACGGTCACACCCCCCGCCGCTCGAGTTGAACCCGGCAAGCGCCAGAGCGTACGTTTTCTGCTGACAAGTAAGAAATTGCTGAAGACCGAGCGTCTTAAGCGCGTCACCTTCGAAGGGGTACCGCCACAGCAAAAGGATCGAAGCGAGGTACGTATGACGGTGCGCCAAAATCTGCCGGTAATTATCCGCCCTGCAGAGTTGGCGCGCGATGAGGCGCCGTGGAAACACCTGGTCTGGCAGTTGGTGGGCAAAGTACTGACGGTCAGTAATCCCTCGGCTTACGTGGTACGTCTCAGTCAGGGTGTGCAGACTCTACCGGGCAATAGCATCTGGATGCTGCCGAATAGCTACGTACTGCCGGGTCAGACGCTGACCCTGAAGCAAAACGGCAATAAGGCACCGAGCAGCGACACACAGGTACGTATCAGTCCCGCCACCACCTGGGGGTTTAGCGTCGACCATTATGATGCGCTGCTGGTGCATTAAAAAACAGTTTGACTCGCCAAAACTGCCGCCAGATGGCGCAGAGCGATCAAACAAAAAAGGAAACCCTCGCAAGGGTTAATGGACTCAATGTGCAGAAGCACAAGCATCAAGGAATAATGCTCATGAAAAAAACACTGCTGGCCGCCTCGTTGGCGGCAACCACCCTGTTCTCCGCTTCATCCGCCTTCGCCGTTGACAGCGTAGAACTCAAGGTGATCGGTACTATTTCACCGGTGGCCTGTACACCAGCTCTGAGTGGCGGTGGCAGCATCGATTACGGTGACATAAAGGCCGACACCTTAAAACAAGACGACTATACCGTGCTGGATGAAAAAACTTTGAATTTTACCATTACCTGTGACGGTAATGCCAAGGTAGCAGTGAAAGTGGTGAATGGCCGTACTAATACCCTCGCGGGCTCCACCGAAAACCCACTATCAGGTGCCGGTAAAACACCGACCGGAGTCACCTTAACCACCGGCGATGCGGCCTATGGGCTGGGTCTGGCTGGCAGCGCCAAAATTGGCGGTTACGGCATAGCACTGGGTACACCAACGGCAGATGGTACCGCCGTTGACTCCATCTACAAATCTGCGGATGCATCAGTCACCACCTGGGCCAAGGGTGCAGCCAAGTCATCCCTGACCACCAGTACCGATCAACTGACACTCACCTCCTGGGCGACCAGCGGCACCCTGGTGCCAGTCGCCCTCAAGGCTCTAGCTGGCACCTTGTCGGTTCAGGCCTATATCAACAAGGCCTCCGCACTCGACATGACCAAACCAACCAAGCTGGATGGTTTGGCCACCCTCGAATTGGTTTACCTGTAAGTTCTGGCGGCCGGCGTTATACCGGCCGCATATCCTTCACTATGGCGGCCCACGCGGTGTGCCATGTTGAAAAAGGTTATTCAATGCAGCCCCTTTCCTCGCACCGTTATCCGGCGGTGGCCCTGCGCCTTTTTTCTGGCGTAGCTCTGCATTTACTGGCTCCTCTCGCCTGGGCGACCGGAATAGCGCCCCATGCCGAAGAAACCCTGTTTGACTCGCAAATGCTGCAGTCCCGCAATATTGATACCGCCGTCGCCGACACCTTTCGTCAGGGGCCACGCTTTTTACCCGGGGATAATCCGGTGATGCTGACGGTCAATGGCAGCGGCCGCGGCCGGATCAGCGCCCACTTTGATAACGATGGCCAACTCTGTGCCGATGCCGACTTTCAAAAGCTGGCCGGTCTGGCGTCTCCGCCGGGTTTTACCGGCAAAGAGACCTGCTTTGATCTGCGCAGCGCCTGGCCACAGACCGAACTGCAGCTGGATCCCGGTGAGCGCCGGGTTGATCTGGTGGTGCCGCCGCAGGCGGTCGTCGCCCCCGGCAGCGACAACGGTAACTGGCAACACGGCGGCGTCGCCGGTTTGTTCAACTACGATGCCCAATACATGGGTACCGCCGGCAACAGCGCCGGGGTCAACTTTAGCCAACTGGACAGCGAAGCCGGATTTAACGCCGGTGACTGGATAGTACGCAGCCGCCAAACCCTGTCGCGGTTTAACGGCACACAAACCCTGCAGCATCAGGCCGCCTATGCCCAGCGCAGCTTCGTCGGCATCAAAAAAGTGTTCCAGACCGGACAAATCAGCCTGGCCAACTCACTGTTCGGCACCGGACAGGTACTGGGTGCCCAGCTAGTTCCGGAGACCGCACTCACCCAAGGTCGCGGTGGCGCAGGCTTGGTGGAAAGCATCGCCGACAGCCAGTCGGTAGTCGAGGTACGCCAGTCCGGGGTGCTGCTCTACCGCACCACCGTGCCCGCCGGGCCGTTTCGCCTGCAGGGGTTTTCCCTGCTCAATACCAGCACCGATCTGGCCGTGAACCTGACCGGCAGTGACGGTGGGCAACGCCAGTTCAGCGTACCGGCCAGCGCCTTCCTGCTGAGCGGCAATGCCATAGTCCCGGGCTGGTCCTTTGGCGTTGGGAAAATGGACCAACAGGGCAGCAGCGAAGCCCCCTGGTTGGGTACCGCAGCCAACGGCTGGCAACTGACGCCGCACACCAGTCTCAATGCCGGTGTGTTGGCCTCGTCCCCCTATCGGGCTGGCGGTGTGGCGCTGGACAGCCAGGTGTTTGACGCCACCCAACTGTCGCTGCAGGGCAAGGTGGCGCAGGATAATCGCCATGCCAAGACCGGCGCATCGCTCTCCGCCTCACTCAGCCGACAGCTTACGGAAAGAATCAGCGCCGGTCTCAACACCACGCAGCAAACCCTCGATTATCAGGAACTGAGCGATGCGTTGCAAAGCAGCGAACAGGACACGCAAGGCCGTACCCGCAGCCAATATGGTGCCAACCTCAGTTGGGCTGCGCCTTATGTCGGTAACCTGTCCATCGGCTGGGCACAAAGTAACACCTTTGACGGTGCCCGCAGCCGCTACCTGCGCGCCGGTTGGAGCCGCCAGATAGCCCAGGCCTATCTCGGCCTTAGCCTGGAGCGTAATACCCGTTCGCTGGATGGCAAGACCGAAGACCGCGCCTACCTGACCCTCAGCATCCCTTTCGGTAGCCGCAGCCTCAGCGCCTCGGTCACCCACACGGATAAAAGCACCCGCAGCGGGCTGCGCTACAGCGATCGCAGCCATCAGGACTGGGGTTGGAGTTTGTCTGCCGATCATGACTCCGGCAGTCAGCGTTCCAGCGGCACCGGCTCACTGGACTGGGTCACCCGCGTTAGCCAATTTAGCGGCAGCCTGACCCGTGACTCGAACGATTACTCCAGTTGGAGCGCCCGCGCCTCCGGCGGCGTAGTGGCGCACGGCGGCGGTGTCACGCTTTCGCCCTACCGCATTGGCGATACCTTCGGCATCGCCCGGGTCGGCCGCGAGGCCGGTATCCGGCTGGACACACCGGCAGGCCCAACCTGGACGGACAGCCGGGGGTATGCGGTGCTGCCATCACTCAGTGGTTACCAACGCGCCACCGTGCAGGTGGATACCCGCAGCCTGCCGAAAAGCCTGGATATCGGTAACGCCTGGCAAGACAGCGAACTGGCTCGCGGCGCAGTAGGCCGAATGGACTTTGAGGTGGTGCGCACCCGGCGGGTACTGATCAGCCTGCGCGATGCGCAAGGAAAATTCCTGCCGCACGGGGCAGCGCTGTTCGACAGCGCCGGCAACTTTGTCACCGTAGTCGGCAATGACGGCGCAGCCTTCTTGCCGGACGCCGAACCGGGCAAATCACTGGATGTACAAAATGCCGGGCGACCCTTGTGTTCGCTCCGGCTGGCTCTGCCGGAACAGCCGGATAACACCGGGCTTTATGAAACCGCCGCAGCGGTCTGCCGCTGAACATGGAGAGGAAGATGAAACGGATCGTTGTACTTTCGGGGCTGCTGCTGAGCCTGATTATCTGGATGGCCGGGGCGGAAAGCCTGCCGCCACCCGACACCCGTTGCAGCCTGTCGGCCAGTACCACGCAGTTTGACTATGGCATGCAAACCCGTTGGCAGTTACGAACTATGCCGGGGACGACGCTGTTATCCCCGGGTGACCGGGCCCTGACGGTGACGGCCGCTTGCCCGTACAGCCAGGTACTGCGCCTGAAGTTGCAGGGCGAAACGGGCCCCAATGGACAGTTGCGCTACGGCGACCGGGGTGAATTGCAGGTCCGGGTGACCGCCGCTCAGTTGGACGGACAGCCGGTTGGGCTGGCACTGAGCCGAGCGGGTCATCATGAGGCCACGGCCGTGACGTTACCGGTCACGCTGGGGCCGGACAGCGAACTGACCGCCGGTGAACCCGGCCAGCCGCGCACCGGACGCACCCTGAGCCTGCAACTCACGCTGACGCCGCTGCTGAGCGAACAGGACACCCGCGTCATTAGGCGAACACAAAACGAGAGCGGGTTGACGTTCACCCTACTGGATTGAACAAAACGACTGACCTACTAGCGGTGCAAGGCCTTACGAGCATTGAAACGCAGACTTCGCCCCTATCCAGAAAAGAGGCATTAAAACCCTGTCAGGGAGAGATGACCATGTTATTACCGAACCACACTGCGACCAACACCCGAGACCAGGAACCAACACGTTTGCCCCTCCTGCCACCCCAACTGGCCGCCCGGCTGACACCGACTGAACACATTATCATGCAGGCCCTGCTTAGCGGCCAGGAGTTGACCGCCATTGCCTGGAAACTGCACCGTGATATCCGGACCATCAGCAGTCACAAGCAACGGGCAATGGCCCGACTGGCGCTGACCAGCAATGCCATGTTGTATGCCCTGGGGGCGCTGCTCGGCCCACCGCTGCCAGCCGAGATCGCCGCCCGCCGTCAGCTACTGGCCCCCCGCGAACAACAGGTACTAAACGCCCTGCTCAAAGGCCACTGTGTGACCGACATTGCCCACCAACAGCGCCGCAGCGTGAAAACTATCAGTTATCAGAAATGCCAGTTAATGCAAAAATTGGGGTTAAAGAGTGAAGTAGGGTTATTTGCATTGGAACCCCAGCAGGCACGGGCCTTGATGGCTGACTGGTCAGGATGGTCTGAGCCCGCTATTGCGGGATAAAAAACCAAGAAAGGCAAAACCCCTGACCGACTCTGACCATTGCAGGGTGTGCCAAACATAATCAATAAAAAGCCCATTGGCGGAAAAGAGTCCGCCGAATGGGCTTTAAAGCGAGAAGAAATACCCTCAGCGGCGGTTACGCACCAGTTGGTAGCGGCGGGTCAGGTATTCCACCGGCACACTCCAGATATGCACCAGGCGGCAGAATGGGAACAGCACGAACAACGTCATGCCCAGCACCATATGCAGTTTAAAGATCGGCGCAACGCCCACCAGATGCTCAGATGCGCCAGTATGGAAGGTCACCACTGCCTGTGCCCAACCCACCAGCTTCATCATCTCGCTGCCGTCCATATGTTGGGCGGAGAACGGAATGGTCAGCAGACCGAGGCACACCTGCACCACCAGCAAGGTCAGGATCATGATATCGGCAAAGCTGCTGGTCGCCCGCACCCGTGGGTTGGTCAGACGGCGTTTCAGCAACAGCGCACCGCCGATCAAGGTCATTACACCGCAGGCCCCCCCGGCGATCATCGCCAGCTTCTGTTTCACATCAACCGGCAGGAAAGACTCGTACATCCAGTGCGGCGTCAGCATGCCGAGGAAGTGCCCGGCAAAGATGCCCAAAATGCCGATATGGAACAGGTTGGAAGCCAACCGCATGCCCTTTTTATCCAGCATCTGGCTGGATCCGGCGCGCCAGGTATATTGCCCGTAATCGTAGCGCAGCCAACTGCCGATCAGGAAAATCGCGCCCGCCAGATAGGGGTAGATATCGAAAAAGAACTGATTTAAAAATTGCATGATTAGCGTCCTTTGGTTCCGGTTAGCGCATCCGTCAGGTCCAGGTATTGCGGTGCCACCGCGCCAGCAAAGCGCCGTTGGTGCGCCGCCTGCTGCGCCGAAGCGCAGCCCTGCTCGCCCAAAAACTTAACCTGTTCCTCTTCCCATACCGCGTCCAGCGCCTGCGGCGTGTCATCGCGGGCTTCTTTTGCTACCTGGGACTCCAGCGCCTGTGCCTGAACTTCGCTACCGGACAGCGCCAGCAGCAGATCAAACAGCACCGCATACGGGCTTTCCCGCTGCTGTAGCCGTGCACCCAGCAGTGCCAGGATCGGCGCGATATCCTGCAGCCCTCCGGCGGCCTGTTCCTTGCTGCGGCTGGCGAGATACTCCAGGTACAACGGCAGGAAGTCCGGCAGTTCGCGGCTGTCGATCTCCAGCCCGGCTTCGCGGTATTGCGCCATCAAATCGACCATCGCCTGACCGCGATCGCGTGATTCACCGTGCACATGTTCAAACAGCAACAGCGAAGTGGCGCGGCCACGGTCGAACAGCTCGCAGTATTCGGCCTGCACATCCAGCAACGGGCGGGCGCAAAAACGGCGAATAAACAGGATCAGCTGCGCGCTGTGGTGCAAATCCAGTTCACTGGCCGGTTCCAGCGCTTCCACCAACGCCTGTTGGTGGTCAAACAATGCCTGCTCCGGGTAGTCCAGCAGGCGGGCAATCACTTTCAGGCTGATCATGAGGCGTCCTCCTGACGAGGCGTTTTTTTCGTCACATCAATGGCGTCAATGCGGCGGCTGTTGAACAGGTTGAATTTGCCGTCGCTGCCGTGGCAACCATCGCCGAAGCTGAAGCCGCAGCCTTTGCTTTCCGGGAAGGCCTCACGCGCCAGTTCACGGTGGCTGGACGGGATCACAAAGCGGTCTTCATAGTTGGCGATCGCCAGATAGCGGTACATCTCCTGCGCCTGTGCTTCGCTCAGCCCCACCTGTTCCAGTGCGCTGGTGTCCAGCACGCCGTCAACGGTTTCTGCCCGTTTGTAATGACGCATCGCCAGCATGCGCTTGAGCGCCAACAGCACCGGGGCGGTATCACCGGCGGTCAACAGGTTGGCCAGGTATTGCACCGGAATACGCAGGCTCTCCACGTCCGGCAGTACGCCGCTGTGCGCCAGCTCACCGGCATCGGCGGCGGATTGAATCGGTGACAGCGGCGGCACGTACCACACCATCGGCAGCGTGCGGTATTCCGGGTGCAGCGGCAGTGCCAACTTCCAGTCCATCGCCATTTTGTATACCGGCGACTGCTGGGCAGATTCGATCACCCCTTGTGGGATGCCATCCGCCAACGCCTGGGCAATCACCGCCGGGTCATGCGGGTCGAGGAAAATATCCAGTTGGCTCTGGTACAGATCTTTGTCGTTTTCGACCGCCGCCGCCTGCTCGATACGGTCGGCGTCATACAGCAGCACGCCAAGATAGCGGATACGGCCGACGCAGGTTTCCGAACACACCGTTGGCTGGCCGGATTCGATGCGCGGGTAGCAGAAGATGCATTTCTCGGACTTGCCGCTCTTCCAGTTGAAATAGATTTTCTTGTACGGGCAGCCGGTCAGGCACATGCGCCAGCCGCGGCATTTATCCTGATCGATCAGCACAATGCCGTCTTCGCCACGCTTGTAGATAGCCCCGCTCGGGCAGGTCGCGACGCAGGCCGGGTTGAGGCAGTGTTCGCACAGGCGCGGCAGGTACATCATGAAGGTGTTTTCGAACTGGCCGTACATCTCCTTTTGCATATTGTCGAAGTTTTTATCCTTCGAGCGCTTGGAGAATTCACCGCCGAGGATCTCTTCCCAGTTCGGACCATTTTCAATCTTCTTCATGCGCTGGCCGGTGATCAGCGAGCGCGGCCGGGCGATCGGCTGATGCTTGCCCTGCGGCGCGGTATGCAGGTTCTGATAGTCGTAGTCGAACGGCTCGTAGTAGTCGTCCAGCGCCGGGACGTCCGGGTTGGCGAAAATCTTCGACAGCAGGCCGACACGGCCGCCCATGCGTGGCTCCAGCTTGCCGTTGATTTTACGGATCCAACCGCCCTTCCACTTTTCCTGATCTTCCCAGGCGTGCGGATAACCGACGCCGGGCTTGCTTTCCACGTTGTTGAACCAGGCGTACTCCATGCCTTCGCGGCTGGTCCAGACGTTCTTGCAGGTCACCGAACAGGTGTGGCAACCGATACATTTGTCCAGGTTCAGCACCATGCCGACTTGTGAACGAATTTTCATTTTGCTTTCTCCTGCTGGCTGCCCTGCGAGTCGTCGTTACCTTCACCGTCTAACCAGTCGATGCGGTTCATCTTGCGCACCACCACAAACTCGTCGCGGTTGGAGCCGACAGTGCCGTAATAGTTGAAACCGTAAGCCAGTTGGGCGTAACCGCCGATCATATGGGTCGGTTTCGGGCAGACGCGGGTCACCGAGTTATGGATGCCGCCGCGCTGGCTGGTGATTTCCGAGCCGGGAATATTCACGATGCGTTCCTGCGCGTGGTACATCATGGTCATGCCGGCCGGAATACGCTGGCTAACCACCGCCCGCGCAGTGAGCGCGCCGTTGGCGTTAAAGGCTTCGATCCAGTCGTTGTCCTCAATCCCTAAGTCTTTGGCGTCGTCCTCACTCATCCAGACGATCGGCCCGCCGCGCGACAGGGTCAGCATCAGCAGGTTGTCACTGTAGGTGGAGTGAATACCCCACTTCTGGTGCGGCGTCAGGAAGTTCAGTGCCTTCTCTTTATTGCCGTTCGGCTTCTGGTTCAGCAACGGCTGCGCGGCCCGGGTGTCGATCGGTGGACGGTACACCAGCAGGCTCTCGCCAAAGGCACGCATCCACTCATGATCCTGATACAGCTGCTGGCGGCCGCTGATGGTGCGCCATGGGATCAGCTCATGGACGTTGGTATAGCAGGCGTTATACGACACATGTTCGTCTTCCAACCCTGACCAGGTTGGGCTGGAAATGATTTTGCGCGGCTGGGCCTGAATATCACGGAAGCGGATTTTTTCGTCTTCCTTGTTCAGCGCCAGATGGCGGTGATCGCGACCGGTCATCTTGCCCAGCGCGTCCCATGCCTTGACCGCAACCTGTCCGTTGGTTTCCGGTGCCAGCGCCAGGATCACCTCGGCGGCATCGATGGCGGTTTCAATCTTCGGTCGACCGGCGGCCGGGCCTTCCGTCTTGACGTAGTTGAGTTTTTTCAGGAAGTCGACTTCGGTCTGGGTGTTCCAGCTGATGCCTTTGCCGCCGTTGCCCAGCTTATCCAGCAGCGGCCCCAGCGAAGTGAAACGCTCATAGGTGGCTGGATAATCACGTTCTACCACCATGATGTGCGGCGCGGTTTTACCGGGGATCAGATCGCACTCGCCTTTTTTCCAGTCTTTGACGCCGTAAGGCTGTGCCAGCTCGGCGGCCGAATCATGCTGGATCGGCAGCGTCACCACGTCGGTCTCCTGGCCCAGATGCCCGACGCAAACTTCGGAGAAGGCTTTGGCGATGCCCTTGTAGATCTCCCAGTCGCTTTTCGAGTCCCAGGCCGGATCAACCGCCGCCGACAGCGGGTGAATAAACGGATGCATATCCGAGGTATTCATGTCGTCTTTTTCGTACCAGGTGGCGGTCGGCAGCACGATGTCGGAATAAAGACAGGTGCTGGACATGCGGAAATCAAGCGTCACCACCAGATCCAGCTTGCCTTCACCGCCGTTATCCAGCCATTCCACTTCCTCAGGTTTGGCACCGCCCTGTTGGCCCAGATCCTTGCCCTGAATGCCGTTTTCGGTACCCAGCAGGTATTTGAGCATGTACTCGTGGCCCTTGCCGGATGACCCCAGCAGGTTGGAGCGCCAGACGAACAGATTGCGCGGGAAGTTCTGCGGGTTGTCCGGCTGTTCGGCGGCGAAGTTCAGGGTGCCTTTTTTCAGCCCTTCAACGGTGAAGTCCAGCGGCGACTGACCGGCGGCTTTCGCCTGTGCCGCCAAATGCAGCGGGTTGGTACCCAACTGGGGAGCTGACGGCAGCCAGCCCATGCGTTCGGCGCGCACGTTAAGGTCGATCAGGCTGCCGCCAAAGCGGGTTTTGTCCGCCAATGGCGACAGCAGCTCTTCGGTGCCGACGGTTTCATAGCGCCACTGGCTGGAGTGGTTGTAGAAGAACGAGGTGCTGTTCATATGGCGCGGCGGACGCTGCCAGTCGAGGCCAAACGCCAGCGGCAGCCAACCGGTCTGCGGGCGCAGCTTTTCCTGGCCGACGTAGTGCGCCCAGCCACCACCGCTCTGGCCGACGCAGCCGCAGAAGATCAGCATATTGATCAGGCCGCGGTAGGTCATGTCCATGTGATACCAGTGGTTGACACCGGCACCGACGATAATCATCGAACGGCCATGGGTTTTCTCGGCATTGTCGGCAAACTCACGGGCAATGCGGATAATGTTGTGGCGCGACACGCCGGTGATCTGCTCGGCCCAGGCCGGAGTATAGGCTTTGACGTCGTCGTAATCGGTGGCGCAGTTGACGTCATCCAGACCACGTTCGAGGCCGTAGTTAGCCAGGGTCAAATCGTAAACGCTGGTCACCAGCGCTTCGCTGCCGTCTGCCAGACGCAGGCGTTTTACCGGCAGCTTGTGCAGCAGGATCTCGTCCAGCGCCACGCTGTTGAAGTGTTCGCTCTCGGCACCGCCGCTTTTGATGCCGCCAAAGTAAGGGAAGCCCACTTCGGCCACCTCGTCGTGTGCGCCCAGCAGGCTGAGTTGCAACTCGACTTCCTGCTGATCTTCACCGGCGCGCTGTTCCAGGTTCCATTTGCCCTGCTCGCCCCAACGGAAACCGATCGACCCCTGTGGGGCCACCAGTTCGCCGCTGCGTTGATCAATGGCGACGGTTTTCCACTCGGGGTTATTTTCCTGCCCCAGGCTATCGACCAGATCGGCGGCACGCAGCAGGCGTCCGGCGGCGTAATGCCCCTCTTCGCGCGGCTCCAGCAGCACCAGCATCGGCATATCGGTGTAACGACGCACGTAGTCGCGGAAGTACCCCACCTCACGATCCAGGTGGAACTCTTTGAGCATCACGTGGCCCATCGCCAACGCCATGGCGCTGTCGGTGCCCTGTTTTGGGTTCAGCCATTGGTCACAGAGTTTGGCGACTTCGGCGTAGTCCGGCGTTACCGCCACGGTTTTGGTGCCTTTGTAGCGGACTTCGGTGAAGAAGTGGGCGTCCGGGGTACGCGTCTGCGGCACGTTGGAGCCCCAGGCGATAATGTAGGAAGAGTTGTACCAGTCGGCCGATTCCGGCACGTCGGTCTGCTCGCCCCAGGTCATTGGCGAGGCCGGTGGCAAGTCGCAATACCAGTCGTAGAAGCTCAGGCAGGTGCCGCCAATCAGCGACAGATAGCGAGCCCCGGCGGCGTAGGACACCATCGACATCGCCGGGATCGGTGAGAAGCCGATGATGCGGTCGGGGCCGAAGGTTTTGGCGGTATAGACGTTAGAAGCGGCGATCAGTTCGTTCACTTCCTGCCAGCTGGAGCGGACAAAACCACCGCGTCCGCGTGCGACCTTGTAGCTTTTGGATTTTTCCGCATCGCTGACGATCGAGCCCCAGGCATCGACCGGATCGCTGTGCAGCGCTTTGGCCTCACGCCACAGTTTGATCAGGCGTTTACGCATCAGCGGGTATTTCAGGCGGTTGGCGCTGTACAGATACCAGGAGTAGCTGGCGCCGCGTGGACAGCCGCGTGGTTCATGATTGGGTAGGTCTGGGCGGGTACGCGGGTAGTCGGTTTGCTGGGTTTCCCAGGTCACCAGGCCGTTTTTCACATAAATCTTCCAGCTACAGGAGCCGGTGCAGTTCACCCCATGGGTGGATCGCACAATCTTGTCGTGCTGCCAACGGCTGCGGTAGCCGTCTTCCCAGTCGCGGTTGGTGTTCAGCGTCTGGCCATGTTCGCCAGAAAAGGGTTCCGCCAACTGCTTAAAATAGCGGAATCGGTCTAGAAACTTGCTCATCCGGAGTTCTCCTGAAGGCTTTCATTGTTATATGAAGTGACATTGCTCAATCTGCCGCCAGCCTACTAATGCGGTTGCGGTGGCAAATTGATTGCGATCAAGAGAACGGAGGGAGAAGAACGGCGGCAGCGGCGTGACTACCCCTAAAGTATCATGGCAAGTATTGGGTTTAATGAATTGAAAATATTATAGAAATGATGAGTCAGATGTTCGAGGGGATATGCTGCGGGGTCAGTCGGGGTATTTGGGGGTAGGATGCGGGCGGGTGCCCGCATCCTTGACGGCAATGTTGCTGTTATTGGTGGGAAAGACGCATTAGCCGAGATCCATCTCATGGCCGATCCACTCGCCGCTGTCGCGATTAATCACACGCAGATACTGCTCATATTCCTGTTCGCCGTAGAACAGGTTCAGCAACGGCGTTTTATAAAATGACTGCCACATTTGCCCCAGCATGATCGGTCGGCGCGGGACATAAATGTTCTCGATCAGGTTATAGCCGGTAGCCATCAGCATGAAGCACAGGAAGAAGTAGTTAAACCTGCCGCGGATAAACGAGCTCTGATGAGCCACGTAATAAAACAGCAGAAAGACCGACGCCACGCTGGCATAGCGGCTGGCCGCCTGTAACGAGCTGGAACACAGGAAAACAAACACCACCAGCCAGGCCGCGGTATTTTTGATGTCCCCCGTCTGGTTGCGCATTGGGTGAGCCAGCATGAAAACACCGAGAAACAGCGCCGGAAACAGCACAATCAGGAAGTTAATCATCCCGTTGGCATTGCCGGAGGTCAGGTAATCGCTGGCATACATGCCGGAGGTATAGACGTCGGAATAACTGTTGATGCCGGAAATCGTAATATGGGAAACGATAAACGGCAGCGCGAACTTGGCGGTCAGCAACGCAATGGCGCTAAACACCACCGTCAGCAGGCGGTTCAGGCGCATCACCCGGCTGCACAGAAATACCCCGACCAGCAACATGCTGGAAAAGTGGGTCAGCATGGCAAACAGCATCAGACCGGCGGCGAGCGGCCGATTTTGCTTATGGCAAAACAGCACTATCGCCAGCGTCATCACCGCCATCGAGAAACCAAAACGCAAGCCCATGCCGATGATAAACGGGTTGATCAAAAACAGCACCGCCAGATGCAGCAACACAAACTGCCGGGCTGAAAACACCTTGCCGGAGTGCAGCATGACAATATTCAACGCGCTCAGGTAACAGTAAACCGACAGCGCGACGTACAGCCCCGGGATGACGAAGAACGGGATACCCAGCGTTTTGAAAATATAAAAGTTGGCGTACAGCACCACGTCCACCTTGCCCTGAATGACATCACCCAGGCTGGTGGCCGAGTTAATGGCATCGTAATTGGCAAAGTGGCGATAGAGATCCGCCAGCGGCGGGATCTTGATAAAGAAGAAGAAAAAACACAGCGCAATCAGCAGATAGGCCACCGTGTTTTTCTTTCCCGCCCGCAGCGTGGCAATACTGTGCAGCAAGGCGAACAGCGGTACCGTCAGCAGCAGCACGCTGCCGATCAGCGTAGAACGTTCAAAGCGCATAATCATCCTCTGGAAAGGGTTGTTCTCTTATCTGTATTGCTGAAACGTCAGAACGGCACGCCACGGAAGAACACATTGCGGATGATATTTTTCATGTATACGCCGGCCATCAGGCCACTATTGACATAAACAATGCCCTTCAACCCGTACACCACCCCGGCCAGGCGGTTCTTGCCGTCGGTAATGATGCGCGAGTTAATGCAGGTATGGCGCAGCCGCATGATGTTGCGCGCCCGGCCTGAGATCTGCGGCATCAATCGCTGCTCGAACTGCATTTTATTGCGATAGCCAATAATGCCTTTCGGGCTGGAAGTGATGCGTTCACCGTCGTGGTCGTTGTGCACCGCCAGCCGTTCATGCAGCGTGCCCACCTTCGCCCCGGCCGCCAACAGCCGGTACAGGAAGATATGGTCCTGGTAGCGTGGGGTATTGAAGAAACCACGCACCGCTATCGCCATGCTGCGTCGCAGCATAATCATCGGCGTGTAGGCCACACCGGCCAGCATAAAGTCTTCCAGCCCCTCGCAACGCGCCCGGTAATAATGCTCGGCGCTGATCTGGCCGTCCTTCAGGATATCCATATCGCACAGGCTGACGTCGTAATCCCCCTGCTGCATAAACGCCAACTGGCGGGCGATTTTCTGCGGATGGTAGTAGTCGTCATCATCCAGAAAGGCAATGTACTCGCCGCGTGAGCGCAGGATCCCGCTGTTACGCGCCTGCGCGCCACCGCCGTTATGCCGACGCGGATAATAGATAACCTGCCCCCGTTCGATATAGCCGGCCAGGCGTTGGCGGGTCGCCAGGCGTTGTGCATCGCCCTGCGGGTTGTCATCCACCACGATAATCTCCAGCGGGCGATGGGTTTGCGCCAGCACGCTGTCGATGGCGCGTGCCAGCAGTTCACTGCGGCCATAGGTGGGTATGATGACGCTGACGGTAATACTCATATATAGATTTGCCCCAATTAACATAGGTGCGCCGCTATCCGCGCAGGTTATACAGCCGGGCCATCAGGTAATAAGCCAGCGGGCTGCGGTAGAACAGTCGGTTCTTGCGGCTCAGCATTTTACGCTCTTCCGCCCGCAGGCCGGAGTAGCGGCGTTTCAGTTCACGGGTTTCGCGCAGCGCGTCACGCAGCCCGAAAAAGTCCAGTCCCACCAGCAAACGTGCCTTCAGCGTGGTGACGAACAGCACCGAGTAAAGCCCATGCCCCATCCCCTGGCGGCGTCCACTGTCGGCACCGTCGAGCGCATAATCCAGATCATCCAGATCGCGTCGTTTGGGTGCACGCGTGATGCCATTCGGGTTGGCGCGGTAGCCCACCAGCGGCGTGTCGCAAACCACGATACGTTGCGCTTTCAGATAGAGTTGCGGAATCAGCTGAATGTCTTCGAAATTGCGTCCCGCCGGGAAGCGTGCCTGATCGAACAGCGTTTTGCGGTAAATACGCGCCCAGGCGAACCACATGCTGCGGTTGAAGCTGTCCGCCAGCAGCGCCATATGAGCATCACGCTGCTGCGGCGCGGCATTGCCGGGCACGATAGCCATAGTGCCGTCCGACTGGATCTTGCCGTTGTTGATCGTCGAGAAGCGCTGGGCATTGAACGCCACTATGTCTGCCTGCGGGTTATCTGCCAGCAGGCGGCCTAAAATGCTGAAATACCCTGCCAGCAGCACGTCATCGGAATCGAGAAAACCGATATAGCGCCCTTCCGCATGGACAATGCCACTGTTACGCGCTTCGCTCAGCCCCTGGTTTTTCTGCCGCAGAATACTGACCCGCCGTTTGTGTTGCGGGTAACGACACAGCACCTCTTCGGCAAGTGCAATGGCACCATCCGGGCTGCCGTCATCCACGATGATCACTTCCGCCCAGTCCGGCAGCTGCTGCAGCACTGAGCACAGGCAGGCCTCAATATAAGCCTCGACCTTATACACCGGAATAATCAGGCTCAGAGTGGTATTCATGATCGGTTATCCTTGGTTTTCTTTTTGAAGTTGCACCCTGACCGCCCGGCTGCCCATCGACGGCAATTCAGCCTCGATCTGCCGCTGGCCTTGCGCCTGCCAGCCCGCCGGCAAGTCAAAGCGCGCCGACATGGGCCGGTAGTAAGGGTTGGCGATCAGCACCAGGCCCTGCTCGCCATTGATAAACAGCCTGGCCGGGATGGCGGTATTGTTGCCCTGTAACAAGGTGCTTTCGCCGGAAAGCAGGTAAGGGCTAAAGCTGACAATCTGCTGCGCCACGCTGGCCACCCCCTGCCAGATAGCATCGAACTCCTGCTGGCTAAAACCACCGCGTTGGCGCTTGTAGAACAAGTCGGTATAGGAATAAAACAGAATGCCTTTGGCCCCGCCAATCAGCCCCAGCCAGGCCTGATTGCGGATCTCCGCCTCCGTCGGTTGGCGTGGCTTGCGACCCGGCGCATAAGCGGCGTGATCCATAATCTGCATCACCAACCAGGCCCCTTTGACCTGCCGCGCCACCTGACTGGTGATGCGGCTGTACTCCAGGGTGCGCGTCAGGTCGGCGTCTCGGCCAACCGGGTAAGGATCGCTGGCCAGCACGTCCGAACTGTTGAAATAGGCGTTGAGCGTGCCGGTCTTGTCCAGCACCTGGAACGTCAGGTGATCCGGATCCAGGCGTTTTACCTGCAAATGCTTTTGCTCGATCTGCGGCACGTATTCCGGCCCCAGTTCGTCGTTGATATACCAGGCCAGCAGGTTCGGCTGGTGTTTGAACCTTTCCACATAGCTCGCCGTCAGTTGCGGATAGCTCATTTTGGTTTCCGGCGCGAACCGGGTACCGGCATACATGTCCTTGAGCGAGAAAATCACCTGCAAACCGTACTGCTGGGTTTTGCGGAAATAGTTATCGGGATCGCGGCCGGTGCCGTAGTTGTAATTGAGCAGCGTGTTAAAACCGGCATCGCGGATGCGCGCCAGATGCTCATCCGTCGCCATTTCACCGTACATGTAAATACCCAGCGGGAAGAAGCGCTTGCCCTGTTTCAGGGTATAGCCCTGGGCATCCAGCGCCACTTTAGGCTGCGCACGACCGACACTGATCGGCATTTCGCTTCGCTGGCTGCGCTGTGAGGCCACATCCGTCACCTGCTGCTGCAGGCGATACTCCCCGGCAGCCAAATCGGCCGGCAACGGGAACTCCACCTGCTGTTTGCCACTAATACGGTAACAGCGGCTGTCGTGCTTCACGGCGGTGTTTTTGTCGTCGACCAGCGTGCTGTCCACCTGCACCTGTTGCGGATCCACCACTTCGATCAGGCTCGATGCCGCGCCGTTGGCACTGCGCATCTGGTATAACTCCGGCGCTACCGGCTGCTGACAGGCGTAGACGTCATCAAACCAGGCGCTGCCGGTGGTGCCCTGGCGCAGATAAACACCCAGCACCACCTTCACCGCCCGTGGCGGCACCCGAAAATCCCCGGTGACCGGCTGCCAGCCGCTGGTGCCCAGCAGGCCCTGCGGATAGCTACCGGCCAAAAAACGCCCCTGATCGTCATAGCTTTCGATAAATACCCCGGCGCCCTGATTATCCCCCTTGCCCTTCAGGTTCTCACCGCGCACCCAGCTGCCAAAAGCCAGTTGCTGACCGGGTTTAACCGCCAGCGTCTGCAGCATGTTGTGGTAGTTGGCGGGGTTGTGATTTTGATAGAACAGGCTGCTCTGGCCGCCATGACCACCGGCCACCACCTGCGCGGAAGCCAGTGACCAGTCCGCGCCGCCCTGCTCGAAACCGGGATCCTGCAGCAGGTTATTGCTGCAGGGGGCGGCATTGGCCAGCCCGGAGCCCACCAGCAGGCAGGCCGTGCTTAGCTTGCTGAGTTTCATTGGCGTTTCATCACCGCGTTGTACAGATAAGAGAAGAACAGATAACAGGACTTCTGGTAGGAGAGCCCGAGATGACGGCGATAAATCTGCCATTGCCAGTCGGCCGCCTGGATTTTATTGCCGGATAACGACTGTGCAGAAAGGCGGTAGAAGGCCAGCGGTTCGGGAATGCAATACGCCAGGTGGTTACGCGCTTTTTCCAGCACCGACAGCCACATCACATAGTCCTCGTGCCCGACCTTGCTTTGATACACCTTGCCGATCTGGCGCTGGTTGTACATGCCGGTCAGGTTGCCGATCCAGTTACTTTTCAGCATGTCCTGGTATGCGATGATCTCGCCGGAACCCCGGTAGTTTTTCACCCGCGCCGGGTCATCTTCGAAGGTGTAATAATGCGAGCACACCACGTCATAACGGGAAGTCTTCAGGATGCCAACCTGGCGCGCCAGCTTGTTCGGGTGCCAGACATCATCGCTGTCGCAGAACGCAATATAATCGCCGCGTGCCGCTTCAATCGCGATATTGCGGGTTTCGGCCACCCCCTGGTTGGTATTGTTGCGAATGTAGGTCAGGCGATCGTGGATAAAAGGCTTCACCACCTCGGCGGTCTGATCGGTGGAAGCGTCGTCGATCACGTACAGGTGATAATCCTGATAGGTCTGGTTCAGCACCCCGAGGATCGACTGTTTGATAAAGCCCGCGGCGTTGTAAGCCGGCATGATAACTGAAACTTTTTCCATCTTAACCTCCAGCGATAAGCTGTTGCCATTGGGGATAAATACGCTCAGGGATGAACTGCTGTGCCCGTTCCAGCGAGTGCAGAGAGAAGCGCTGACGCAACTCGCCGTCCTCGATCAGCGCCAGCGTGCGTCGGCTGAAGGCCTCGATATCGCCCTCCGCCACCAGATAGCCATTACCCGCGTCATCGATCAATTCAGCGGGCCCGGTCTGACAGTCGAACGCCACCAGCGGCAGGCCGAAGCTCATGGCTTCAATCAATACCATCGGCAGCCCTTCGTAACGCGAAGTCATCAACAGCATCGCTGCCTGACGGTAGTGGCTGGCAATGTCTGCCGTTGCCGGCAGCAACTTCACCTGTTCACCCAGCCCGGCGGCGTCAATCTGCTGCTGTAACGTCGCGCGGTCCGGGCCGTCACCGACGATATGCAGTTGCCAGCCCGTCGTTTGCTGCGCCACCCGTTGCCAGGCGGCAATCAGACGATCAAAACCTTTCTGATGACACAGCCGACCGACCGCCAGCGCCACCGGCTGTTGCAACGTCGGCTGCGGTGCTTGCACCGGGAACGGGGAAACGTTCTCGATCACCCGACATTTACGTTCCGGTACCCAGCGGCTGATGGTGGCCAGATCTTTCCTGGTCAGCAGCACCGTACGGTCCCCCAACCGATAAACCAGCACCTTCAGCCATTTCATCGGCCAGGCGTATTGATGGAAGCTGACGTGTTCACTCAGCAACAGGCGGCTGCGCGGACAGAGTAAACGCAGGTACGGCACCATCAGCGACGAGAGTTTTCCCATCGAAACGGTGACGATCACGTCATAGCGACCACGCCGCAGAAACCACGCCAGGCGCCAGGGCCACAGCAGCGTTCTGCCGGGCATAAAGCGCAGGGTCACCGCGGGATCCAGCGGGTAAAACGCCCGGTCACCGCTGATCGACACCAGATCCACCTGATGGCCCAGACGCGTGGACAGCGCATTGGCCAGGCTGCTGGCGACCCGCTCGGTACCGCCCTTTTCGGCGATGTTCTCAATCACAATCGCTACTTTTCGTTGCTGCATGTCATCT
This sequence comes from Serratia myotis, assembly GCF_027474885.1. Classification (NCBI taxonomy): domain Bacteria; kingdom Pseudomonadati; phylum Pseudomonadota; class Gammaproteobacteria; order Enterobacterales; family Yersiniaceae; genus Serratia; species Serratia myotis. Next base: position 3,273,922 of record NZ_CP099707.1, read on the forward strand.
CCGAAATCCCTCACGGGCGGTGCGCAACAGACGCCCCCCCAATGGAAATAGCCCCAGTCTGGCCAGGCAGTCGCCGTACAGTTTGATCGCCCTGAACTTGCTGCTCAGGGCATGGTGTTCGGTGCGCGACGAGTAATAGTTGAAGGCCTGCAGGTTCTCGCTGTACAGCGAGGCCAGCAGGTGTTTGCAGGCAAATCCGCTGATATAGCGGCCGCTGGTGTGCAGGTAGGCATCAATAAACTGTTCGCTGGCGTCGATGTTCATCCGGCAGCGATCCGTGTCAGCATCACCGCAGCGAATGAATACCCCGTGCCCTTCGTCAAAGGCCACCCTGGCCCCCAGATTGGTGGCATTGACTAAAAACCCCCAGTCCTGGTACTTGTAGAGGAATTCCGGGAATAAAAACCGTCGGTCCTCTTTTTTACGCAGGCTGATGGTGGAGGTGCGAATATCGCCCATATCGAGGAATAAAAAGTCGGCCCCTGCCGCCCCTTCCTTATAATCGAATCGGTAACTGCGAATGTTTTTGTCACTCACCGTGGCGTAATTACCAAAAATAATGTCCAGCCGGGTATCCTGATGGCGTTTCAGACGGCGGATAATATAGTTGGTACTGAAGGAGTCTTCCGGTTCAAGAAAGAAAACCACTTCCGCACGCGCCAGCCGAAAACCGGTATTACAGGAAACCGCAGTATTAGTACGTATTTTATTTTCATGCAGGCGCGCCCGACGATTGGCGGCCAATAAGCTGCGCATATTATCCAGCTCTGGTTTATCGGAAGCATTATCAACCACGATAATTTCATAATCAAAGCCGGAGCAGGCATTGGTCATCCGGACTAGCGTGGCGGCCAAACTGGCTGAGTTATTAAAAACGGGCATGACAATCGATAAGTCCATTTATTACCTCAACAATATATTATCATTTGGCATAACAACGTTATTGCCAACGGAATAGTTTGTTATCCCAGAATTTCCTTGTCCGGTTATTACCCCCCGTCCTGACGCGGTTAAAATTCGCGCAGCCTACCGGTTATTCAACTACTCCTGGAAATAACCTCCCCACTCCTGTTCAATGGTTTCTGGCATCAACCTTTGCAGGCCGGCCCCCGGGGTGAATGTCAGCTCGCCAAAATAGATACGTTGCTGCACCTGATAAAAATCGACACGAACATAGGAAAATTGCTCCGCAACCTGATGCGACAGCGCCAGCATTTGCTCCAACCGGCAGGGTTTGTCCATCGGCACTTCGCTGTTGGGCACCCCCAGGCGGATCTCGGTGCGGTTCCAGTCGGCATCAAAAAAGTCACGACGGTGATCGATAAAGCGCTGGTAATCGATCTGGATGAAAAACCGCACTTCACCACCGCGGTTAAAACAGTGGATCTTGATATCATTGGGTGTTTTGCCATCTTCCAGCAGCATTTTTTCCACCATCACACAGGGTGGAATATCCTTATAATGACGCTCGCGGTAGACCTGATAAAAATTCTGTCGCAGCCAGCTGTTGGTCAGCACTCTCAATTCATTGAAGCTGGTCTGGCTTTTATCAAACACCAGTTTGTTATAACCGCTGCCGTGATTGGCCTTAATAACAAATGCATCAGGCAGTGCCTCATACATCTCCTCAGTTAATTCATTACCCTGGGCATAAAGTTCAATCAGGTACTCTTCCCCCCACAAATTCTTGATGTACTCTCTAACCTGATATTTATCGGATAACTGAGTGTACATTGCCAGAGGATAGACTTTTCTGCGCATCAGTTTTTCGCTATACCCCACCGGCTTGGCCAGGTGCGGCACCTTGTGAAAAAACAAGGCGTATTTTAACTGATGATATAATGCGTCGGGTATATTACGGTAAAAACCCTTCACCAGATTATTTAGCATAAAGTTCTCGCACCTTCCCTATTAATTGAGGTAAACAACGGTAACAGGTGACCTGCAACCGGGTAATTTGTCCTCTCCTGAAGAAACCATTAAGTACAAAGAATGAAATAAACTCGGTGATCAGGGTGGAAATCGCAGCGCCCGCGATGCCGTAACGCGGTATCAACAGCAGATTCATCAGAACGTTGGCCAGGGCGGCCAGCGGCATTTTTATCGCGATAAACCGATAACCGCCAAACAGCACAATCGCCCGATAGGACACGGTACCCATCACCGAAAACAAAGAAGTCACCGAACACAGCGCCAGAATAGTGGCGGTTTCACGGTAGCTGTCACCAAACATCAGCGCCACTATCGGCCCGGGGAACAACGACAGCAGCAAAATGACCGGCATCGAAAGCAGCAGCACCACCAGATACAACAACTGAATGCGCCCTTCCTGCTCGACCTGGGTGCGGGCATTTGCCACCCCCGGCATCATCGAGGTAATCAGCGCGATCGGCACAAAGATCCACCCCTGACTCAGGGTGATGGCGGCGCTGTACAGCCCAACGCTGTGCTCGCCCAGATAGTTGCCGATCATGATCTGATCGATACGGGTATAGATGACAATCGACAGTCCGGAGACCGCCAACGGCAGCCCTACCTTTAGCAGGTAACGCCCGTAGCGTCGTTGATGTCGCCCGCTGATCGGCCGCAGCCCACTGCGCTCTCGGCGAAACAGCACCCAACGCACCGCGTAGGGGATCAGGCTGCTCAACACATAAGGCACGGCAAACCACTCCAGCGGCAACCTGGCATGCACCAGCGCCAGCCGAACCACGATCGACAATAACAGCGCCAGATTGTTGATCAGCGTGTTCAACTTCGATTTCAGCAGGGCGTCGTAATAGATTTTATAAACGTCCTGCACCGAGAAATAAGCGCTGATCAGCATCAACGCCATCATGATCTGGCTGGTGCGATCCTGCGTCAGCAGCGCCCAGGCCATCAGCGGTACGGCGATCAGCGCAAACAACTGTCGGCGCAGGCGCATTGAGGCCAGCATCAGCCGGATACCGCTGTGCCGTCGCCGGGCGACGCGGTTAAACAACACCGCATCGGCCCCCAATTGCACCAGCGGTACGGCAATGGCGATCACCGACAGCAGGTAGTTAATCAGCCCGTATTGCGCCGGTCCCAGGTAACGCGCCACGTACACCGAAACGAAAATGCCTGACAGGCTCAGCGATACCCGTTCCAACATCAACCACAGGGAGTTCATCAGCATCGCTTTCATGCGGCTACTGGACCTTTTCCTGATGGCTGGGGTAAGCAAAGGCGTAGTACCCGGCATCGGTGGCGGTTTTCTTCACCATGCCGTTGAGGATCACCCCTTTAATGGTCACCCCGTTCTGCTCGAAGCGGCGGATACTGGTCTCAATCTGCCTGACGGTATTGACCTCAAAGCGCACCACCATCAGTGCGGTCCCGGCATGATGGCCCACGATGGCGGCGTCGGTCACCGCCAGCACCGGCGGCGTGTCGATCAGCACCAGATCATAGTTCTGCCCCGCCCAACGCAGGAAGTCGGCAAAGCGCTGGTGCATCAGCAGTTCAGACGGATTCGGTGGTACCTGACCGCGTGGCACGAAGTCCAGATTGGCGATATCAGTTTTCTTCACCGCCTGGTCTGGGGCGATCAACCCCGACAGCATGTCTGAAAGACCGCCCTTGGCGCTGTTGTTCAACCAGCGGTGCAAAAAGCCTTTGCGCATGTCGGCGTCGATCAACAACACCCGCTGACCGGCCTGGGCGATCACCACCGCCAGGTTGGTGCTGGTAAAGCTTTTACCGCTGGCGGGACTGGCGCCGGAGACCATCAGAATGTTGTTTTTGGCCTCCATCATGGCGAAGTGCAAACTGGTGCGCAGACTGCGGATCGCCTCAACCGACAAGTCCTCCGGTTCCTCTTGCGCCAGGATCGGCAGTTTGCCGCTGCTGCTTTTGGTCAACAATTGCTGCTGAGTACGATTACGCTTTTGCTGCCAGGGGGATAACGGCACCGTGGCATACACGCTGATGCCGCGCTTTTCCAGCGTATCGGTGTCACTGATGCCACGGTGAAGCGCGGCACGCAACACCACCACCGAGGCTGACAGCACACCGCCCATCAACAGAGCGAAGAAAACGATCATCATTTTTTGCGGCTGAACGGGGCGCAGACCGGTTTCCGCCTCATCGATAATACGGATGTTGCCCACCGTGCCGGCCTTGCTGATGCTTAATTCCTGCTGCTTGTTCATCAGTTGCATGTAGACCTGCTGATCCACCTGCACGTCCCGGGTCAAACGCAGAATTTCCTGCTGGGTTTTTGGCAAGCTCTGTACCTGCTTGCCCAACCGCGCCTTTTCCGCTTCCAGCGTGGCGCGCTTTTCCAACAGTGCCCGGTAGGCCGGATGTACGCGGGTATAAAGCTTGGAGATTTCCGCCTCTTTGAAGGTCAGCTCATTCAACTGGCCTTCCAACTGCACCTGAGTGTCCAGCACCGATTTGGCTTCCAGTGACAAATCCACCGAATCGTTCTGCTGACGGAACTGGTTAAGCTGATTCTCGGCGTTATTAAGCGAACTCTGGGTACGCGGCAACTGTTCGTGCAGGAAAGCCAGCATGCGCTGTGCTTCCTCGGTTTTGCGATCCACGTTTTGCTGCAGGTAGTTATCGGTGATGCTCTTAAGCACCGCCTCCGCACGCTGCGGATCCTCCCCCGCCAGGCTGAAGGTCATGATGCCGCTTTCCTTGCCACCGGGGGCGACATCCAGCATGTTGCGCAGATCGTCCACCGCTTTCTGACGTGGCACGTTAACCACGCTGAAGGTGGTCCCCGGCAAGGCTTCGAGCGCGGTCACATTGATTGCCCAGCCGCCCTGCTGCACTACCTGCCCAACGCTGCCACTGAACAGGGTTTTACCGTCATGGCTCAGGCTATAGCGCTGTTGATCTTCCGCCGTCAGGGTCAATTCCTGGCCCTGCATGATGGCCGGGACCTTCATGCCGGAGATATTCAGTACCGGGGGCGTTTCGCCGCTCAGGCGAGCAATGCCCTTGCCGAACAGCGGGAAGTATTCCGGGCTGATTCGCACCGTCAGGCCAAGGTCGTCAACGGTTTTGCCAATCACGTAGCGCGATTTTGCCAGCGAAACCTCGTCCTGGGTCGCCGAGTTTTGCCCGATGGATCCGCCAATCGAACTGTCCAGCGTTTCACGCAGCAACGAGTCACCCGAAAGCTGTTTTTCCACCTGCACCAGTGCGGTAGCCTGATAGATTGGCGTTGCCATCAACGCATAAGCGCAGCCGAGAATGCCGGCCACGCCGGTCACCAGCAGAATGCGCCAGCGGTTGTCCCACAGCGGGCCAATCAGTCGCTCCCACTCCAGTTTGTCGTCCTGCTCAGCCATCACAATCGGCAATGCATTGTTCTTCATCATCGGTTTTCCTTTAGTCACCGTTACGGGTTTACCAGTTACGTACCCGCAACGTGGCCTCGCTGAGGTCGTTAAAGCTGGAAATGGTCGGTGCCAACTGGCTGATCAAACGGTTCCAGCGCGCGATCGGCGCCGCAGTGACGTACACCACATCGTAAGGTTCCAACTGGAATTCGGTGCCCATCGCCAACGCGGAAGCATCAGACAGGTCGAACTGGTAGAGCGACGCCAGCCGCTGTGGCTGTTTGCCCCCGTTCGGGCGGATCACGAACACGCCGGTCGCGTCGGCGACCGTTTGGCTGATCCCTTCGGAGCTGCCCAACGCCTCGGTCAATGTCATCCCGCTGCGATCCATTTTCAGCGTCGACTGCTTGCCGACCTCACCCATAACGAACACTTTCAGTTCGTCGTTGCGCGGCACATACAGGATGTCGCCCGGCTCCAGCAGGTGGTTTTGGCTGATATCGCCACGTTGCATCAGTGCCTGCAGGGAAATCGGCTGCTCTTTACCCTGATGCGTCAACACCACGTTGCGCCAGTCGGCGTTGTCCGTCAGGCCGCCGGCGGCATTGACCGCATCAAGAATGGTCAGCGGCACGTTGGTCACCGCCTGCTGTCCTGAAGTTTTCACTTCACCGGTCACATAGACTTTTTGCGAGCGGAAGGCGGCAATGCTGACATCCACCTGCGGGCTTTCCACATAGGTGGCCAGTCGACCGGCAATCTGGTTACGCACTTCGCTGACGGTTTTTCCCACCACCTTCACCCGACCGATATACGGATAGAAGATTGAGCCGTCGGCATGTACCCAGTTGCCGGTGTCGCTGGCGCTGCGGTATTGTCCGGCCGGCGTGGTCAGTTCGGGATGATCCCAGACGGTGACGTTAAGCACATCGCCGACACCGATGCGGTACTGATAGCTTTGCAGACGCTGGTCCAGTGCCAGGTTTGGTCGCGCTACCGGCTCAACCCGACGCATTTTTTGCAGCAGCATCGGCGTAACGCGGTACACCTGGACCTGTTTATTCAAATCAAAGTCTTCGTCCGGTTGAGTCACTGTCTCTTTGCCATGGGTCGGCAGGTGTGAACCCGGAAAGGCAGTGCAACCACTAAGCAAAACGCTGGACAGCACCAGTGGCATCAAATGAGGCAAATGAAGGTTCATAACGGTACCGTGAGAAAACGGGCCGCCGTTGCGGCCCGTTGGAGGATTAACGATCGGCGGTAGGGTTATCGGTAAAGATCCTTGCCTGACGAGGTTCGTGCAGCAGGGCAAAATAACCGAAGAAGCAAAATACGAAAGCCAACAGCATCAGGTGGTCCGGCAACTGCAACACTTCGCTACAGATGCCCACGCAGGCCAAAGTGACCGCCAACATGCAGCTCATGGCCAGCGCCTGGCGTGCATTGAGGCCACGACGCATCAGAATGTGATGCAGGTGATCGCGCCCGGCCTTGAACGGGCTCTGGCGACGCAACAAACGCCGTACCATCACTGTCACCATATCCATCAGCGGGATGGCGATTAACCACAGTGCGGTCACCGGTCGTATTATTGCGTCGTCTCCCTGAGTAGCGACAATCAACAACCACAGCACACTGAAGCCAATAACCATGCTGCCAGCATCACCCATGAAAATCTTGTTACGCGCACCGAACACGCTGAGGTTAAACAACAGATACGCCGCCAGAGCCGCTATCAGGCTCAGACACCACAACGCCTGCGCGTCATGCCCGGCCAGACCGAACAGGATGGCCAATGCCATAAAGGTGACACAGGACAGCGCGCCGAGCTGGCCGTCGATGCCGTCAACCATGTTATAGGCGTTGATCGCCCCCCATACCGCCAGCGGCGTAATCAGCAAGGCGGCATAACCCAGCAGTAACTCCTGGTGACCCCACAGATGCCCGAAGGAAGTAAGTTGCATCCCTGCTGCCAGCATCATCGCCAGCGCAATCCCTCCCTGCACAATGACGCGCGGCGCCACCGGCAGATCAAAACGGTCATCCAGCACTCCCAGCATCACCAACGCCGTGACGCACAACAAATAGGTAGTGCTGTGCGGCAGCCAGTCCGGTTGCCAGAAGGTCACCAGCGTCATGATCAGGTAAATGGCAATGCCGCCGACCAGCGGAACGTGTCCCTGATGACGCTTACGCGCATTGGGTTTATCCACTAATCCCACCGCTAACGCAGCACGCCGGGCAATAACCACCAGCATCAGCGCCAAAATAAATATCACACTCAGTTGATATAACATGATCCCTCCAGCGAATAAGCACGCTACCGCCCTTGAGTTACAGCTCCCAATGCGCTATTAACAGAAATAAAATTGACAGTGCCAGGATATAAGTCAGCATGAGTTAATCCTGTTAAATACAGATTTATCCGCTTGTCAGCGGTGAAAAATAAACAACCCTGATCTTAGAGAAAGTTATCTCTAGGAAAACTCGTGTTTAATTGTTCTTTCGATTGCCGAATCAAGTTCAATCGGCGCCACGAAATCACTTTGTACATTGCTTTTAAATTGTGTTCTGGCGCAGAATTTTTGCACCCGTACGCGGCTAATAGGGAATTTACGGCGACTTATTTTACTCACCAAATCCAATGCCGTTGCGCCACAGAGACCAAATAAATAGGGAATGCGAATAGTCTTATTACTTTTTCCTAATGAAGAAGAAATAACATCGACCAGTTGATTCATGGTGAAGTCAGGTTTATCAACATAATTACTGACCTGATAAGTTGCCTGCTGATCCAGCGCATGCTCCAGTCTGGCGGCAATATTTTCCACGTAAGCCATGGACTTCATATTATTGCCGCTGCCAATCATCACAAAACGACCGCTGGCGATTTGCCGGAACAGGTTATAGACGTTGCCACGATTATTTTCACCAAACACTACCGTCGGGCGGATGATGGTTAATTTGTTGCTGCCCTCGGCTTTGCGCCAGGCTTCGTAGACATACTCGGCCTCCAGCTTGGATTTGCCGTAATGGTTAAAGGGTTCGAAAAGCCCTTCTTCACCGGTTTCCTGGGTCACGAAACCGTAGACCGCCACCGATGAGGTAAAGATGATTTGCTTGATATTCAATGCCGAGGCCGTCATGCAAACATTGCGCGCGCCTTCAACATTAACCTGATAATACAGTGAGACAGGATCGACATTATCCTGATGCTCGGCCGCAAGATTAATCACGGCGTCACAATCCGCCAGTGACTGCCGCAGGGTCTCGGGCTGGGTTACATCGCCAAATTGATAAAGCTCAGGAAAATGCTCACTTGGCTTTTTATCCACGATGGTCAACACCAGGTCGTTACGCGCACTCAGACGTTTAACCAAACGCGTCCCGATAAAGCCGGAACCCCCGATGATAGCTACTTTACGCTTATCCATAATTTGTCACTCAACCCGGTTACCCATTATTCCCTACCGCACCATTGAGGCAGGACGCTAATTGGCGTTAGAACATGGAAACCAGACTGGACAAAACAGACCGAGCTTTCAAATAACAAATAATGAAATAAAAATATTGGCCGAATGTAAAATTATCGATAAAGGTGAAATATTATCTTGTGCTAATTTTTAACATCGTAAGCAACCTGATATTCCATGGTTTTATTCGGCAGTATAAGATTAATCTTACCCGTTCCCTGCGCATCTGAAGTTTCGTATTTCACTGGCTGTTTCAACTTTCCCTGTTTGGGATCGACACACTCTATGGTCGCTTGGTCCAGGCTTTCACCCTGATACAGACAAAGCAAGGTTTGTGGCCCATTGCTCCGGGAGTTGTTCAGCGTCAGGGTAAGTACCACGCGGGTATTGTTTTGAATATCATTGATAATGGGTGGGCGAGTTTGATTCCCCAGCACATATGAGAAATGTGAAATTATCAGCAAAGACACGAATACCGACAGATATTTTACAACTCTGACGGCAGGAACTGAGAAAAAACCTGCCGGCATCGGAATTTTTTTTCTTATTGACGTATTTTTAAGCGTTCCTGACGTGACAGACGGAGTAACTGGAGCCATATCCCTCTCGGGTTGCTCTATTTCTTCAGTAAGAATTTCATCATCTTTATTGTCATTTTCAGAAAGTTCCGCTTGAATATCTTTATTAGCATCCTCTTCAGCATTCCATATTTCGTCAGCGACGTATTCATCTTCTTCAGAAATAAAGTGAAAAACAGCCTTATTCTCAACCTTATAACCCAGGCGAGGAATAGTTCTGATAAGTGTATGCTCCGTATCACCGATTTTTTGGCGAATTGATTTAATTGTTTGATTTATCGTTGAATCTGAACAATAGGTTCCTTTCCATATGTTTTCTATAATTTCCGTACGACTAACCAGTTCAGGTGATCTGGCGACAAGAAGTGAAAGTATCTGATACTCCTTCCAACGTAGACGAAACTTTTCCCTGGACGGTGTCAGAACATCTAGATTCCTAATCTTTATTCTTTTATCAAGATTCACTTTTAATTTCCTTAGCGTGCCTGTCCTGCACACTTTGTATAGAAATATGAAAAAATGTTCAAGAAATTAAATGTAAACTCAACAGGTTGCATTCAATAGATATTAACTTTTATAAAAATTCGCTGATTTCATTTTTTACATTACCTCTCAAATGGAGGTTCTGATTCTTTGAATGTCTCTATTTCCCTGTTGGCATCATGGTTTCTTATCATGTTTACCGGCAATAAAATACAGCCAAATTGCTGTTTTAAAACACAAAATACAAATATGTTATAATATTGTTATTTAAGTGAAATTGTGAAATTTCATACTCACCACCAAGGACACCCTCTGTTTTTCCGTCTAATCCGATTGCCAGATAGCCTACAAAAAGCCTGCAAAAACAGAATGAGAGTTATCTGATTTAATCCTTCGCAGAACACCCGGTTAAAATATAGCACCAAATACAAAGGCCTATTGCCGTCCTGATGAGATGAATCTCTAATAACAAAAAAAAACCAAAATTCATTACCGCACCATACGTCATACACAGTGCTTTATTTTCGTAAGGAATTCAACTGGATAATGAAAAAATAACGCACAGAAAAAAAGCCAGTCATCAACAGTGAAAACTCACGGTTTGAGAGAGATACCTATAAACAAAGGGAAAAACAGTACGCGATAATAAGAATATTACCTAAAGAGGTGGGAATTTCACTGGGGGAGTAAAATTTCATCGGGGACAAAGGGGAATGAGTCCCTCCCCTGTTGGGGAGGAACCGGTGCTACTCGAAGGTTTTACTGTTTCTTGCGGCCATAAACTACCCAGGTGACCACCACACACAGCACGTAGAACACCAGGAAGATTTTCATCGCTCCCGCCGGTGAGCCGGTCAAGGCCAGAGAGGTGCCAAAGGCTTTCGGAATAAAGAAGCCGCCAGCAGCACCAATTGCCGAGATAAAGCCCAGGGCTGCCGCAGAGTCGGTCACCGCTTCGCGCTGAGCGCTTTCGTCACTGCCCCCGCTGGCCTTAACCCGGTCAACGGTGATTTTACGAAAGATCACGGCAATCATCTGGAAGGTAGAACCGCTGCCTAACCCGGCAGTGAGGAACAGCAGCATAAAGACGCTATAAAACGCAATAAACGACCCTGCATGCCCCGCCCCCGGTAACGTCAGGAACAGCAAGGCAGCGAACACCGCCATCAGCACAAAGTTAATCAGCGTGACACGAATACCACCGAAGCGATCGGACAGTGCGCCGCCGACCGGCCGTGCCAGAGCGCCAAGGAACGGGCCGAAGAAGGCATAATGCAGGATCACCACGTCCGGGAACTGGGTTTTAGACAACATGGCGAAACCGGCGGAAAAACCGATAAAGGAACCAAAGGTGGCGAGATACAGCAGGCTTAGCACCCACAGGTGACCGCGTTTGAGTACCGGCAGTTGCTGACGCAGCGACGCTTTGGAAGCCGCCAGATCGTTCATGCCAAACCAGGCCGCAAACGTACCGACCAACAGGAACGGCACCCAGATCCATGCGGCGTTCTCCAGCCACAGTGAGCTGCCATCCGCCTGTGTCTGAGCGGTGCCACCAAAGGCACCAAAGATAGCGACAGAGATGGCCAGCGGAGCCACCAACTGCATCACGCTAACCCCCAGGTTGCCCAAACCGCCATTCAAACCCAGCGCGCCGCCCTGCCTGGCCTTCGGAAAGAAGAAGCTGATATTGGCCATGCTGGAAGCAAAGTTGGCACCGGCGAAGCCACACAGCAGGGAGATAATCACAAACACGCTATAAGGGGTAGTGGCGTCTTGTACCGCAAACCCCAACCACAGACAGGGTACCAACAGAAAGCAGGTACTGATGGCAGTCCAGCGACGGCCGCCGAACAGCGGGATCACAAAGGAATAAGGCACGCGCAGGATAGCGCCAGAAACGGAAGGTAATGCAGTAAGCAGGAACAGCTGATCGGTGGTGAAATTGAAGCCAACCTTATTCAAATTGACCGCGACCGCGCTAAATAACATCCAGACGCAGAAAGCCAATAACAGACAAGGAATGGAAATCCACAGGTTGCGGTTGGCAATGCGTTGGCCACGCTGTTGCCAGAATGCGGCATCCTCAGGTTGCCAGTCCTGAATAACCGCGCCTGTTTGTTTTGATAATGACGTTGCAGATTGCGACATAAAAACCTCAGACACAGGATGATAACTCCGCCCACCCTAGGCGGCGCACCCCATGGCAAAGTTGATGTAAATCAACCCGGATGCAGGTAGCCAACGGCCGAAAAAGGCTCGCCATCCCTTTGTGAGTAACCCGAGGATTCTTATAAAAGCAAAATAAATCAATCGATTGAAAAACACGCCATGCCTCAGCAACTCGCTAACATCGCTACGTGGAAACTAGGGGGTACTTCGTTAGAGGTATGGGGTTATGCCCCGGTATGATAAAAAATGGCGCTGAATTGTTGCCACACCGGCTGGTGCCACCTGCTTTTGTCCTCTGGTTACCCGCCGTTGTCTTGCTCTGCGCCGGGGATCCCAAATTTATGAAACGCCTGTTGGCTCCGCTTTCCATCGTTAATCAGGTGGCCGTATTGATGTTGCTGTTGGGCATTCTTGGCGTGGCCGGCATGAGCATTTCCGCCTGGATGTCACAAAGCATTCAGGGCAACGCGCATGCCATCAACAAAGCCGGTTCGCTGCGGATGCAAAGTTACCGCCTGCTGGCGCAGGTGCCGTTGGATGCCCACAGCGAAGCATTGATCCGCGAGTTGGATCAGGATGCCAACAGCCCTGATCTGCAACACTCGGTGACGCAAGAGCAACTGACCGAACAATTTCAGGCACTGTACCGCTACTGGCAATCGACTTTGTTGCCAAGGTTGCGCGAAGCCCAGCAACCGGCTGACGCCGCGCCGCAGGTGGCACATTTTGTTTCCCAGTTGGATACCCTGGTCTCCGATATCGACCACCATACGGAACGCCGACTGCTGACGGTAACACTGGTGCAGGGGGTGTTTATCGCACTGACGCTGCTGTTGTTGGTGGGCACCATCTGTTATCTGCGCCGGCGCCTGCTGCACCCCTGGCGGCAATTGGTGGCGATGGCACTGTCGGCGGGCCGCGGCGATTTCAGTCGCCGTTTTGCCCAACGTGGGCATCAGGATGAAATGGCCTCGCTCGGCGGCGCATTAAACACCATGTCCGACGAACTTGCCGCCATGTACAGCGGGCTGGAGCAACGGGTGGCGGAAAAAACCGCCGACCTGCAGCAAAAGAATCAGGTGCTGAGCTTTTTATATCGCGCCAGTCGTCAGTTGCATGCCAATGAACCTTTGTGCAGCCGCCTGACGCCAATACTCAATCAGTTGCAAACCCTGACGCCGCTGCGTGCCATCCAGGTGCGCCTGTACGAAAACAACAGTCAGGAGCAGTTTGTGCAACTGAGCGGCAACCAGCCGCTGCGGCCGGAGTATTGCAATAATCCGGTGTGCAGCGCCTGCCTGAACGACGAGGGCCAACAACAGGCCGATCACCCTTCTTTGAGCTGGAGTCTGAGCGACAAGCTGGGAGATTACGGGGTGATCGTCGCGCAACATGCGCCACAGCAGCCGCTGAATGACGATCATCAACAACTGATGAGTACCCTGGTCGAACAGTTGACCAGCGTGCTGGCGATTGAACGCCAGGTCGATCATCAACAACAGTTGATGTTGATGGAGGAACGGGCAGCGATAGCGCGCGAGCTGCATGACTCCATCGCTCAGTCACTGTCGTGCCTGAAAATGCAAACCAGTTGCCTGCAAATGCAGGGTGCCGAGCTGTCGCCCGCCAACCTGGCGCTGGTGCAACAGATGCGTGAAGAGCTGAACATTGCCTACCGCCAGTTACGGGAGCTGTTGACCACCTTCCGCCTGCGGTTGACGGAACCGGGGCTACTGGCGGCGCTACAATCGACGGTGCAGGAGTTTAGCCAACGGCTCGGGATCACCATCAACCTAGACTACCAGTTAACGCCGCGTACGGTCCCCGCTTATCAGGCCATCCACCTGTTGCAGATCGCCCGTGAGGCGTTAAGCAACATCAACAAACATGCTCAGGCCAACCAGGTGAGCATTCAGGTGGTCAATCAACGTGGCGAGGTCACCCTGAGCGTCTGCGATAACGGCTGCGGGTTGCCGGAAGAGACCGATCGTCCCGATCACTACGGCCTGATCATTATGCGCGATCGCGCCAAAAGCCTGCACGGCCGCTGCGAAATTTTGCCCCGTAGCGGCGGCGGCACTGAAGTCCGGGTGGTATTTAAACCGGACAGCCACGCCATCGACTAATGGGAGAAACCATGACCACCGAAACTGCCGCCACTATTTTACTGATTGACGACCACCCGATGCTGCGCAATGGCGTAAAACAGCTTATCGGCATGGACCCACGCCTGCAGGTGATTGCTGAAGCCGGTAACGGCGAACAGGGGGTCGCGTTGGCCGAAGAACACGATCCTGATCTGATCCTGCTCGATCTGAACATGCCTGGCATCAACGGGCTGGAAACACTGGATCGCCTGCGCCAGACCGCCCTTTCCGGACGTATCGTGGTGTTTAGCGTGTCGAACCATGAAGATGATGTCGTCAGCGCGCTAAAACGCGGTGCCGATGGTTATCTGCTGAAAGATATGGAGCCCGAGGAGCTGCTGAAGGCACTGCATCAGGCAGCGGCCGGGCAGATGGTGTTAACCGAGGCCCTGACGCCGATCCTGGCCGCCAGCCTGCGTGAGAACCGCCCCAGCGCCGAACGCGATATCCAACAGCTCACACCGCGTGAGCGCGATATTCTCAAGCTGATCGCTCAAGGCCTGCCCAACAAGATGATCGCCCGCAAGCTGACCATCACCGAAAGCACCGTCAAGGTGCACGTCAAACACCTGTTGAAAAAAATGAAGCTGAAATCCCGCGTTGAGGCCGCCGTCTGGGTGCTGCAAGGGAAGAACGGTTAATCCGCCCCGTTCAACGGCCCGGTTTCAGCCGGGATGGGCGGTGTTTGCAGTGTTTTTGCCGGTGGCAACCCAGGATCAATGCTGGAAGACGCGGTCAGCGGCGGCGTCACCTGCAGCTGGATCCAGTTAGAGGTCACCAGTTGCTGCTTGTCATCTTCCAGCGTCACCGACAGACGGTAGCTGTTGGCAGCGTCCGGCGAGTTATCCCACTGCGGCACAATCAGGCTCCAGCCGTGTGGATCGTTGCTGTTTTGCGACGGCGTCAGGCTCAGCGCCTGGGTATCGCCCTGCCAACTGACACGGGTGATTTTGTTGGTGGTTTTAATCTCCAGCACCAACGGCAAGGTTTCCCCGGGTTGCAGGCGCCAGGGTGGCGTGGCCAGGAACACTTGCAGCGTTTTACGCTGTTTGAACGCCATCACCGGCACATTTTTCCGTTCGATGTTGTCATAGCGGCTGCCGCGCAGCGACTTGGCCTGAGCGACATACTCCGGCGATATCTGCTTCACCAGCGGCACACCAAGCCGATAACTTAACGCCAGCTCGACCTGATCCTGACTGACTCCGCCTTCCCCCATCTTGTGCAGCGCTTTCACCGTCACCAGCGGTACCGGGGTGTAATTCACCCCCAGTTGCATCGCACGCGGGTCATTTTGCTTTTTGCCGGAGCCAAACAGATCGACGTTTTCCCCCCAGTACTGTTCATAGCTGAGCGAGCCGCCAATCTGGCGGTAAAACGGCAGGTAGCCCTGAGTGGTGATGTCATAACCGTTCGCCGGTCGGCTGAGGAATTGAGCGTTATCGGCCTGTTGCGCCAAAGCCGATAACGGATAGTAATAGTTGGCGGAAAAACGCAGGAAATCCCCCCAGGCTTCGGCACCCAGGCTGGCACGTTGGTGATGGCGTTCAAAGTCGCTGTCGAGCACGGTGTTATACCCCAGCAACCAATCACCGGCGACCCAGCGCTGCCCGAGGCCAAAATTGCCCAGCGAGCCATTGGTTTGTTGCAACAGACCGAGTTGGCTGTAGGTCAGCAAACCGTTAACATCATGCAGCGGGCTGAATAACTGGCCGCTGCTGCCGCTAAAATCCCCTTGGTCGGACATCACCAGCGACAGTTTGGCGTTACCCAGTGGCGAAAGCAGCTCCTGCGCCTGCTGTTGCAACACGTTGCCGGCTTGCCCCACCGCATAGCTCTCGGCCCGGGTGCGCACCTGCTGACCCGAGACGTTATTCAGGTTGCGTTCACCTAACTGTTTAGCCATGGTGGCCCACTCTTTCTCACGCTCGGCATCGTTCGACGCGCTGCCGCCCAGTTCGGGCAGCGTGTCGCCCGGTTGATGAGCCACAGATTCGGGTGCGGGTGGAGATTCGGCATAGGCGGGCAACGCGCCAACCAGCCACGCCAACCCCATCGCCGGTAAACAGCCGGCGGGTGAGAAGAACAAATCAACGACCTTTTTCAATCGGTAACGCGCTTTATCGATAACGTCTGTCATTACACCGTCGCCGCCCCTTCATCCAGAGGGTTGGCAAATAAACCTTTTTTGCTGCCATCACTCCAGACGGCAGACAACCCAAACTTTGCACAGTCTGCTACCCGGTATTTCACCCTAACGGGCGCCCGACGGCCAAACTGCATCATGAACCCTAAAGTCTAGTGGGTTCCTCATCAGAAACAATCAGATAAACCTCATTTGATAAAGTGACAACGTCACATGGGACCCAATTATTTCAGTCGATGATGTGGCGACCAAGAGCACGCTGAAATCCCCGCCCCTGAATAGCAAAAATTCACTTAATTTCATCGCAAATTTTGCCGAAAAAAACCGCAAATTAGCATTCATAAGAAAACTAATTAATTGATTATCCGTAGCAATTCGCAATTTCAGTGTATTTCATCTGGCATGAAACAACGCTTTGCGGCCCCCTGCGCAATATCGATAATCGGTGAGTTATGGGTTCCCCATGAAACCCGTTTTGCCGCTATTTTGAACGCTAATTTCAGCTCGGCAAGGACGCAATGTGTTCGATAACCTCCCACTCGACCTCTGGTATCGCGGCCTGTTTATCCCGGCTATGTTACTGCCGGCAGCGATCGCCCTGCGGCTGATGAATTCCCTGCCGCAAAGTCTGTCACAACACCCGCCGCCGGGGGCACGTACAGTCATGTTGATTGCCGTTGGTGCCGGATTGGCGGCCCTGCCTTTCACTATCCCACTGCTACAACGGTTGCTGTTGCTGCCAGTGGCGGCGATATTGTTGGCGCTGGCGCTCATCGACCGGCAACACCAGTTACTGCCGGATCGCCTGACGCAGCCGCTGCTCTGGGCCGGGCTATGGGTCAATCAGCAGGGTTGTTTTACTTCACTGACCGACGCCGTGACCGGGGCCAGCGTCGGTTATCTGTCGCTTTGGTTACTCAATGCGGCCTATCGCTATAAACGGAAAACGGACGGTATAGGTCAGGGCGACTTTAAGCTGTTGGCGGCACTGGGTGCCTGGACCGGTTGGGCCGCTCTGCCCGTGTTGGTCACCGGTGCCGCGGCAGTCGGACTGTGCACAACGGCAATCGCCTGTTTACTGCGCAAGTCCGGCAGGCAGGATACGCTGCCGTTTGGCCTTTATCTGGCGCTTTCCGGCTGGCTGGTTCTGTTGATGGCGGCCGATATTGGCATTTCACCCTTCAGCGAAGAAATCACGCTATTTCATCTAATTTCACCCTGACAGCTAGCCGTTTACCGCTGTTATAGCCGGCTGTTGGCATAGCTGTTATGGCGAGCCGCCCCCGGCGCTACTATGATGGGTTTAATCAAACACAGGAGGTTGTATGGTCGGTCGTGGTTTATCTGCACTCGCGCTTAGCGCGGCTTTGGCTACCGGTTCGCTGTCTTTCGCGGCACAGGCCGCCGGCACCTTTACCCTCAGCTCATCGGCATTTCAGGATGGCGGCACGCTGGCACAGAAATATGCCGGAGCCACACCGGGCAACGCCAGTTGCACCGGCAATAACGTTTCGCCACCGCTAAGCTGGGCCAACCCACCGGCAGACACCAAAAGCTTCGCCCTGCTGCTGTCCGATCCCGAAGGCCGCGCAGGTCTGGGAGTCAGTCATCTGGTGGCCTATGGCATTCCTGCCAGCGCCAGCGGCTTCGCCGAGGGCGATCTCACCCAGGGCAAAGGCTTTATCGGTGGAAAAAACTCACCGGGTACCGCGGTTTATCATGGCCCCTGCCCACCGGCGGGTTCAGGGCAGCACCACTATACCTTTGTGTTGATCGCCACCGATCTGCCGCCGCATGCGCTCGGCCCGGGGCTTACCCGTGAACAGCTATTGGAGAAATTACAGGGCCATGCCAAGGGCGGTGCGGGCATTATCGGTCGCTTCGGCCAATAGCGACTCAGGCGGTCAACGCCTCTGTCGGCATCTCGGCGACAATAGCCGGCGCGCGGTACAGGCTGACCACCTCACCAATCACCAGCAGGCTGGGTGAAACCGGCCGCTGACGGGCAATTAACGTCGGTAATTCTGACAGGGTACCGGTCAATACCCGCTGCTGAGGCAATGTACCGCGTTCAATAATGGCCAACGGCGTCTGTGCCGCCATGCCATGGCGCATCAGTTGCGCGGCGATGGTTTCACTTAATGTCAGTCCCATATAAAACACCAGTGTCTGACCCGCAGTAACCAGGCCGTGCCAGTCCAGACTCACCTCACCGTTACGGCAATGGCCGGTGACAAAACGCACCGATTGAGCGTAATCGCGGTGGGTCAGCGGGATACCACTCGCCGCCGCACAACCGCTGGCGGCAGTGATCCCCGGAACCACATGACAGACCACGCCATGGCGCTGCAATTCAACCATCTCCTCCCCGCCGCGACCAAAAATAAACGGATCTCCCCCCTTCAGGCGTACCACTCGATTACCGGACAGGGCTAATTCGACCAGCAGGTGATCGATCTGCTTTTGCGACAGAGTGTGGCAGCCCATGGACTTACCTACGTCGATGCGCAGCGCCTCCTGCGGCAGCAAGGCCATTACCGCCGGGGAAACCAGACGATCGAACACCACCACGTCCGCCTGGCGGATCACCCGTAATGCCTTTAACGTCAGCAACTCCGCATCCCCCGGCCCGGCGCCCACCAGCCACACTTCACCGTTGCGTACCGGCTGGCGATGATCGCCGGCCAACATCAGTTTCTCAATCGCGCTCATCTCACCACCTCTGCTAGGCCACCCGTTGGGATGCATGCTGTTGAATCAGTTTTTTTAGCTCCGGCAGGCAGGAACCGCAGTTGGTGCCGCATTGCAGACGGGCACCCAATGCCTCTGCGCTGTGGCAACCCTGCTGGATGGCCGCAATGATGCGGTTCTCGCCTACGCCGAAACAACTGCAAATCGTGGTGCCTGCCGCTAACTGCCCCGACGCACCGCGCCCTGCCAGCAGCGCCAGCCGTTGTGGCCCACCGCTGGGGGCCAGCTCAAAGGCGCTGAGGATCGCCGGGCGATCCAGCTGCGGGGCCTGCTGGCGAACATAAAACGCCAGTTGCACCTCGCCCTGTCGCCAGCCAATCAGGTGCAGACCGCGCTGGGCCAACTGTGCCGTTTGCAGCGTCATGCCCTCCAGCGAGAAATGCCGCTGTAGCCAGGCCTGCCAGTCTTCAACCGGCCGCTGCCCGGCCATAATGTAGTGAGTCAGGCCGTCCTGCGCGACCCGGCTCCAGTAAATTCCCCCGGGGGCGGCGACGTCGGCACGGATAAAAATCTCCGCCTGCCAGCTCACCGGCCAATGGCTGACCCGTACCGGCGCATGTTTGCTTTCCGGCTGGCCGGAGTCGGCATCCACCACCGGCGGGATCAGGCTGTCTACCCGGCCCTGAGCGGTAAATTGACCGTTCCAGTGCATCGGTACGAACACACTGCCGCGCCGTTGCCCCGGGTTGCACTGTGCGCGTGCCAGCATCCAGCCGTGGGGCGAACTGAGTCGTACCAGACTGCTGTCGACGATCCCCAGTTCGGCAGCATCCTGCGGGTGTATTTCGCAAAAAGGTTCGCTCAAATGACGCATCAACCGTGCCGCTTTGCCGGTGCGCGTCATGGTGTGCCACTGATCGCGGATACGACCGGTGTTCAGCACCAGTGGATAACGTGGCGAAACCGCATTCTGCGGCAGGCGTGGCGTCACCGGCAGTAGTCGCGCCTTGCCATCAGGATGGAAAAAACGCCCATCGGCAAACATGCGCCGACACCCCGCAGGATGCCGCGCATTCACCGGCCACTGCACCGGGGCCATCTGCAACCATTGCTGTCTATTCAGACCCGCCAGTTGGCCGATGTCGAACGCGCGCGTTCCGTTATTTTCAAATCCGGACAGGGCCGCGTGTTCGCTGAAAATTTCCGAAGGATGTTGGTAATCAAACGCCGCACCATGACCCATACGTTGCGCAACCTGACTGAGGATCCACCAATCGGCGCGGGCTTGCCCCGGTGCCGGCAGAAAGGCGCGCTGGCGCGAAATACAGCGCTCGGAGTTGGTCACGCTGCCCTGCTTCTCCCCCCAGGCCAACGCCGGCAGGCGAATATGCGCCAGTTCGGCGGTATCGGTCATGGCCATCACTTCGGACAACACCACCAGCGGGCACTGTTTTAGCGCCTGGCGCACCGTATCGGCATCCGGCAGCGAGACCACCGGGTTAGTGCCCATAATCCACACCGCTTTTACCTGCCCGGCGGCGATCGCCTGGAACAGATCCACCGCATTCAGCCCTGGTTGCCTGGCGATGCGCGGCGATTGCCAAAAACGCTGAACCCGGTCGATATCCTCGGGGTTGAACCCCATATGCGCCGCCAGTTGATTGGCTAGCCCACCGACCTCCCGCCCGCCCATGGCATTGGGTTGGCCGGTAATCGAAAACGGGCCGCTGCCTGCCCGACCAATACGTCCCCCCGCCAGGTGCAGATTGATAATCGCATTGCATTTATCCGCACCGCTGGCCGACTGGTTAATGCCCATCGAATAGAGCGTGACCCAGTTGTGGGACGCGGTCAGCAGCTGGAAAAACATCAGCACCGCACTCAGCGGCAGCCCGCAAAACTCCGCCACCCTCTGCGGCGTCCACTCTGCCGCTGCGGCCAACGTGGCCTCTGCGCCGCTGGCATGCTGTTGCAAAAAGGCGGTATCCAGCCCTTGCTGTTCGGCCAGCCAGTGCAGCCCACCGGTAAACAACGCCGCGTCACTGCCGGGCCGCAGCGGCAGATGCAAATCGGCAATATCGCAGGTTGCCGTCTCACGCGGGTCGATCACTACCACCCGCATCTGCGGGCGCTGCTGACGGGCTTTCACCAGCCGTTGATAGACCACCGGATGCGCCCAGGCGGTGTTGGACCCGGTCAGTATCACCAGATCCGCCTGTTCGATATCTTCATAACAGCAAGGCACCACATCGCCGCCGAATGCCCGCTTGTAGCCAACCACCGCCGACGCCATACACAGCCGCGAGTTGGTGTCGATATTGGCCGCACCGATAAATCCCTTCATCAGTTTGTTAGCCGCATAATAGTCTTCGGTCAGCAGTTGGCCGGAGGCATAAAACGCCACTGCCTGCGGGCCATGTTGTTCAATAATCTGATTAAAACGCTGCGCCACCTGGCCGAGTGCCTGATCCCAGGCGACCGGCTGGCCATCGACCTGCGGCTGCAATAAGCGGCCGGTCAGATCCAGTGTTTCACCCAGTGCGCTGCCTTTGACGCACAGTCGCCCCTGGTTGGCCGGGTGCGCTACATCGCCGCTGACCGTCAGTTCGCCATTACTCTGCTGCTCAATGGCTACGCCACAGCCCACGCCGCAATACGGGCAGGTGGTGCAATGCGTGGCGGTCATGACGTCACTTCCGCCGTTTCCGGCAGTTCAGCCTGCACCGCCAGCGGTGTACTGCGCACCCACA
This sequence comes from Serratia myotis, assembly GCF_027474885.1. NCBI lineage: Bacteria > Pseudomonadati > Pseudomonadota > Gammaproteobacteria > Enterobacterales > Yersiniaceae > Serratia > Serratia myotis. The sequence goes on from NZ_CP099707.1 coordinate 3,295,680, forward strand.
CTCGGCCTTCCTCGACCCGCACCGGCCAGACGGTGACAGCACGCTCTGCATTATCCACACAGATACCGTCACTCAGGCGGAAACGCTGCTTGTACAACGGGGAAATCACCACGGGTTCGCCCGCTACGTCCCCCAGCAACCCACGCGCCAGCACGTTGGCGTCGCTGTCCGGTTCCTGGTTAGCCAACGCATAAACGCCGCTGTCCGGCAGATGGAACAGCGCAATTTGCCGCTGCCCCAGCCGGGCAGCCATGCCGACGTTGGCCGGGATCTCCGCCAGCGCACAGACATCCAGCCACTGTTCCCCGACAGCCTTCGCCGGTTGTACCTCGATCACCTGGCCCCGCTCCACACCCATCGCCGGGCGGCGTTGTCCGCGTTCCGCCTGCCAGACGATCGCCTCATCCGGCTGTTCGCTGTTAACAAACGGACGGAACAGTTTCAGGCGATCCGGGCTGGCGAGCGTGGTCTGCCATTCACATTGGTAGTGGCTGACTACCCTTGCCATCTCTGCGTCCAATTCGACGCCGATGCCCAGACTGTCTTGCAAAACCACTTCACGCAGGTAGTCCAGCCCACCTTCCAGGTTGTCCATCCAGGTGCTGGTGCGCTGCAGGCGATCGGCGGTGCGGATGTAGAACATCAGGAAGCGATCGACCGTGCGGATCAGCGTGGCGGTATCGAGATCGCTGGCAAACAGGTCCGCATGGCGCGGTTTCATGCCGCCGTTACCGCACAGATAGAGGTTCCAGCCTTTCTCGGTGGCGATCACCCCAACGTCTTTGCTCTGCGCCTCTGCGCACTCTCGCGTGCAACCGGAGACTGCCATCTTGATTTTGTGCGGTGAACGCAGCCCCTTGTAACGGTGCTCCAGTTCGATAGCCAGAGCGGTAGAGTCCTGCACACCATAGCGGCACCAACTGGAGCCGACGCAAGATTTCACCGTGCGCAGCGACTTGCCGTAGGCATGCCCGGTTTCAAATCCGGCGTCGACCAATTGCTGCCAAATCTCCGGCAATTGCTCCAGCCGGGCGCCAAACAGGTCAATCCGCTGACCACCGGTAATCTTGGTGTAGAGCTGATAGCGTTGGGCAATTTGGCCAATGGCGATCAGTCCAGCCGGGGTGATTTCACCGGCCGGTACCCGCGGGACCACTGAATAGGTACCGTCTTTCTGGATATTGGCGAAAAAGCGATCGTTGGTGTCTTGCAGCGGCAGGTGCTGCGGTTTGAGCAGGTATTCGTTCCAGCACGAAGCCAGGATCGACCCCGCCAGCGGTTTGCACACCTCACAGCCACGCCCATGACCGTGTCGAGACAGCAGTTCGTCAAAGGTGCGGATGTTGCCGACACGTACCAGGTGATACAGCTCCTGACGTGAATAGGCGAAATGCTCGCAAACGTCTTTTTTCACTACCACACCGCGTTGCTGCAGTTCGTACTCCATCAGCTGTTTGACCAATGCCGCGCAGCCGCCACAGCCGGTGCCCGCTTTGGTGCAGGCCTTGACCGCTGCCAAATCGCCGCAGCCTTGTTCCACTGCGGCGCTGATATCCCCTTTGCTGACGTTATGACAGGAGCAGATCTGCGCCGTGGCCGGCAAGGCCGAGACCCCCAAGGCTTTCGGTGCTGACCCGGCCGTCGCAGGTAAAATCAGACTCTCCGGCATCGCGGGCAGCGGCATATCGTTGAGCATCATCTGCTGCAGCGTGCTGTATTCAGCGCTGTCACCCACCAGTACCGCGCCCAGTAACCGCTTGCCTTCGGCGTCGATCACCAGCTTTTTATACACCTGTGCCGGGCCGTCGACCCAGCTGTAACTTTGGCTGTCGGGGGTATGGCCATGAGCATCACCCAGCGAAGCCACTTCCACGCCCAACAGTTTGAGTTTGGTGCTCATGTCTGCACCACAAAACACCGTTTCCTTGCCGGCCAGCCGATCGGCCAGGGTACGCGCCATCTGGTAGCCGGGAGCCACCAGCCCGAAGATTTGTCCGTTCCACAAGGCGCACTCGCCAATGGCATAAATCGCCTCATCGCTGGTGCGACACTGGCTGTCGATCACAATGCCACCGCGTGCCCCCACCTCAAGTTCGGCCTCGCGGGCAAGCTGGTCTCGTGGGCGGATACCGGCAGAAAACAGAATTAAATCAGCCTCAAGAAGCTCACCATCGGCAAAATTCATGCAGTGACGGTGTAACGAACCCTCGGTAATCGCCTGAGTTTGCTTACCGGTATGCACGCTGACACCGAGCGCCTCGATTTTTTTGTGCAGCATGGTCGCGCCACCGTCGTCCAGTTGCACCCCCATCAGCCGTGGCGCAAATTCCACGACATGGGTGTTCAGCCCAAGCTGACGCAAGGCATTGGCGGCCTCCAGCCCCAGCAGGCCACCACCGACCACCACCCCGACGCGGGCGGTTTTGGCGCAATCGGCTATCGCGGCCAGATCGTCGAGCGTGCGGTAAACCAGACAGCCCGGGCGATCGTTACCCGGGATCGGCGGTACAAACGGATAAGAGCCGGTCGCCAGCACCAGTTGGTCATAGGCCGTTTCTCGCCCCTCGGCATCGATCACACATTTGCGCTGGCGATCGATAGCGCACACCGCCTGCCCCAACCGCAGCTCTATGCCGCTACGGTCGAAAAAGCCCGCCTCTACCATCGACAGCGAATCCGCACTGCGGCCGGAGAAAAACTCGGACAGATGCACCCGGTCGTAGGCCGCCACCGGCTCTTCGCCAAACACCACAATGTGATACTGCAAGTGCAGTTCGCGGGCGACCAGTTGTTCCAACAAGTGATGACCGACCATGCCGTGACCGGCGACCAACAAAACGGGCTTGTGCATATCAGAATTCCTCTCATCAGACGCCGCTGGCGTCCCGGGTTCGCTACTGCCAAACAGCAAGGTATCCGGCTGTGAAACCGGCAGGCCAAGCTGCTGCAGATAAAAAGGGCTGTCCTGAGCGTCGCCATACAGCACCACGCCCTGTAATTTGCCGTCGCGCACCAGCAGGCGGCGGTAGTGCTGTGCCTGAGGATCTTCGGCGTGATGGATCTCGGTTTGTCCGTCGGCAACCATTTCGCCGGCGCTGAATACTTCAACGCCACTGACCTTCAGGCGGGTATGCAACGGCGCTGGCCGGTAACCCGCCACCGGTTCCCCGCTCAGCCGCTGCGCCAACAGTCCGGCCTGTTGCCAGCAGGGTGCCACCAGACCCACCGTGGTCTCACCAAACTGAGCACACTCACCGATGGCGAACACTGCCGGATCGTCCGTTTGCATGCGGTCGTCGATCATAATGCCGCGCTCGCAGACCAGTCCGGCGGCCTGCGCCAGGCTAATTTCGGGCCGCACTCCGATGGCGATCACTGCCAGTTCACAGGCCAATAACTCGCCGTGACTCAGGGTGACCGCGCTGACCCGTTCGGTTCCCTGAAAGCGGCTGACTTCGCAGTTCAACCGGCATTCGATACCGCGCTGCAACAGGTTCTGCTGCAACATCCGCCCTGCTCGAGCGTCCAACTGCCGTTCCATCAAATGCTCGCCCCGGTGCACCACGGTGACGTTCATACCGCGCTGCGCCAGTGCCGCCGCCGCCTCAATCCCCAGGACACCACCGCCCACCACCAGCGCCGGTTGGGCTGGCCGGCAGCGGCCGAGCATCGCTTCAACATCGTCCAGGGTGCGAAAGCCATAAATGCCGTCCAATCCCCCACCCGGCAGTACGGGTCGCAGCGGGCGCGAACCGGTGGCAAATACCAGCAGGTCATAAGGCAGTTGATGCCGCGCGGTGATCACCCGCTTTTGTTGCCTGTCCACCGCCAGCGCCGGTTCCCCGGCCAGCAGCTGCACCCCCTGCTGCCGATACCAGTCATAGTCGTGCAGCAGGGTATCGCTGAACGCTTTGTCCCCCGCCAGTACCGGCGACAGCAGAATACGGTTGTAGTTGCCGCGCGGCTCTTCGCCAATCACCGTGATGGCATAGCGCTCTGGCGCCAGCCGACACAGGGTTTCTACCAGCCGCATACCGGCCATGCCGTTACCAATCACCACCAGTTTGGGTTTGTCCATCATCCGGCTCTCATGCCGCTTTCGCGTGCTTCTCATACAGGAACTTCAGCACCTGCCGACGGTAATGGTGATATTCCGGATCATCCGCCAGCGCCACTCGTGAACGCGGACGCGGCAGCGCCACCGGCAGAATTTCACCGACGGTGGCCGACGGGCCGTTGGTCATCATCAGCACCCGATCGGACAGCAGCACCGCTTCGTCGACGTCGTGGGTAATCAGCACTATGGTGGTGTGCAGCCGCTGCTGGATTTCCATCACCGCATCCTGCAGATGTGCGCGGGTCAGCGCGTCCAGAGCGCCGAAGGGTTCATCCATCAGTAGAACTTTGGGTTTCATCGCCAATGCGCGAGCGATACCAACCCGTTGTTTCATGCCGCCGGAGATTTCATGTGGCCGTTTGTCGAGCGCATGGCTCATGTGCACCAGCGCCAGGTTATGTTCGATCCAGTCGCGCATTTCGCTGCGCGTCATCTCGTGGCGGAAAACCTGATGCACCGCCAGCGCCACATTCTCGTAAGTGGTCAGCCACGGCAGCAGTGAATGGTTCTGGAACACCACGCCGCGCTCCGGGCCCGGCCCGGTGATTTGCCGGTTGTCGCACAGCAACACACCGTCGCTGGGCAGCGTGAGCCCGGCGATCAAATTCAGCAGCGTTGATTTGCCGCAGCCGGAGTGGCCGATCAGGCTGAGGGTTTCCCCGGCCTGAATATCAAAGCTCACCCGATCCAGCGCGATAAACTCCCCCTGCGGGGTGGCAAAGCGCTGGCTGACGTTCTGGACCTGAATAATCGGTTTCATGGCGCGCTCCTTAGCGGTTCTGATAGCTAAAACGGTTTGCCAGTAACATCAGTCCCTGCTCGAGCAGCAGCCCGACCACGCCGATCACGATGATGGCGATAATGATGTTTTCGACGTTGAGGTTGTTCCACTCATTCCAGATCCAAAAACCGATGCCGACGCCGCCGGTCAGCATTTCCGCCGCGACGATCACCAGCCAGGCGATGCCGATCGACAGGCGCACGCCGGTCAGTACGTAGGGCAGCACCGCCGGAAACAGGATCTTGCGCATCACTGTCCACTCCGACAGCTTGAGCACCCGCGCCACGTTGAGGTAATCCTGCGGAATACGCGTGACGCCCTCGGCGGTGTTAAGGATCATCGGCCAGATTGAACAGATGAAAATGGTCCAGGTTGACGCCGGTTCCGCACGCTGGAACAGCAGCAGGCCAATCGGCAGCCAGGCCAGCGGGCTGACCGGGCGCAGCAAAGAAATGATCGGGTTGAGCATGTTGGCCAGAAACGCAAAGCGCCCCAGCAGGAAACCGGCCGGGATGCCGACCAGCGCCGCCAGGCCAAAACCGGTCGCCACGCGCTGCAGCGAGGCCAGTACGTTCCAGCCAATGCCCTGATCGTTCGGCCCGGCGGAATAAAACGGGTCGGCAAACAGCACCAGCGCCGCCTGCCAGGTCGCCCATGGCGTTGGGAACCCCTTGCTGTTAAGCGCCGCTATCTGCCAGACCACCAGGGTCAGCACCAGCCCCAGCACCGCGGGCACGCCCCGGCGGAAGCCCTGTTGCAGCAGCAAGCCCCAACGAGGTTTGCGCTGCGGCTGCAGCTTGTGCGGGCGCTTTAGCGGCACGATTTCCGCACTGACTTCTACACCGGGTGACGCAGGAATATCGATCCGTTCAGCGAGATTTTTCATCGGTTACCTCAGCGCTTTAAAGAGAAACTGTTGGCGTATTCCGCCGGATTACTGCCGTCCCAGCGTTTGCCGTCCAACAGCGTGCTGGTGCGCATATCGCCGGTAGGCAAATCCACTCCGCCTACCGCGCTGGCCGCCTGCTTATAGATTTCGGTTCGGTTGATTTTCTTCGCGACGGCCAGGTAGTCCGGTTCGGCGTTCAACAGGCCCCAGCGGCGATGCTGGGTCAGGAACCACATGCCATCGGACAGGTAGGGGTAGCTCACTTCGCCATCGTGGAAAAAGCGCATCGCATGCGCGTCCTGCCATGACTTGCCCAGACCGTCCTGGTACTGGCCGAGCATGCGGCCGGTGATGATCTCTGGTTTGGTATTGATATAGGCGCGCCCCGCCACCACCTGGGCGGTTTCCTGGCGGTTGGCGTCCGAACTGTCGATCCAGCGCGCGGCGTCCAGTACCGCAGCGGTCAGCGCACGGGCGCTGTTGGGGTTGGCCGCGACCCAGTTTCCGGTGGTGCCCAGCACCTTTTCCGGGTGATCGGGCCAAATTTCCTGGCTGGTGACGGCGGTAAAACCAATATCCTCGGCAATCGCACGTTGGTTCCACGGCTCACCCACGCAAAAACCGCTCATGTTGCCGATTTTCATGTTCATCACCATCTGCGGCGGCGGCACCACTACGTTGCGCACGTCGTCAAACGGGTGAATACCGGCGTTGGCCAGCCAGTAGTACAGCCACATGGCGTGGGTACCGGTCGGGAAGGTTTGGGCGAAGGTGTAAGTGCCTTTGGCGCTGGCATCGACGGTTTTTTTCAAGCTGGCCGCATCGGTGACACCGGCCTGTTTTAACTGGTTGGAGAGCGTGATCGCCTGGCCGTTGTTGTTGAGTGTCATCAACACCGCCATATCCTGCTGCGGCCCGGCAACACCCAGCTGCAGGCCATACACCATGCCGTACAGCACATGGGCCGCATCCAGTTCCCCGGACAACAGCTTGTCGCGCACCGCCGCCCAACTGGCCTCCTTGCTGGGGATAATTTTGATGCCGTACTTCTGATCGAACTGTTTCACCGCCGCCATTACCACCGAAGCGCAGTCGGTAAGTGGAATAAAGCCCACGCGGATCTCTTTTTTCTCCGGTGCGTCAGAGCCTGCCGCCCAGGCGGCGTTCATCAGGCCGGGCAACATCATGCTGCCGCCCAGCGCCGCGCTACCGGCCAAAAAGCGGCGGCGCGTCAGGCTAAGCCCGGGGAGTTTGGTGTGCGTCATCGGCAAGTCCTTCAATCAGGCGATAAAATAAAAAAGGCGTCCCATCAGCACATTCCACCGTTGGGGTGAACATGCTGAAAGGACGCCTTTATCCAAAATCTTGTTGGCAACCGACCGCCATTGGCCAGGTTACGTTTTAGTAATGCAACCTACGTGCCAATTCTATAACTTCACATACCCCCATTCATAGTTATACGGGCCGTAGGGGCGCTGCATGCTGCGCCCGCATGATTCAGGGCAAATGTATTCGTCCCTTTTGCACGATCGCAAGGCAGTAACTGCACTGACGGTGTGCATATACCCCTTAGGGAGTATTACCGCTGGGTGGCAGAATATCCGCGACCGCCAGCATGGCGTTGGCGATATCAATCAGACGCTGGTTCTGGTTCATCGCCATCTTCAGCAGCAAACGATGGGCCGCCTCCTCGGTCAAGCCGCGATGCTGGATCAGCAGGCCTTTGGCGCGTTCAATCTGCTTGCGTTCATTCAGCGTTGCCCGCGCCGTCGCCAGTTCCTCCGATAACACCTGTAGCCGTTGCGACTGCTGCTGAATCAACTCCAGCATCGAGCGGCCCAACCGCGGATGGATACCGTCCCCCGCCAGCGCCGATGCATCCCCCAAGGGTGCCGCCACGAAAACCGCGTAACTTTCTTGCATCGGCTGCGGCGCGTAATCGACGCAGTCCACCGCCAGCGCGCGCTGGGCCTGCGCCAGACTGTGGCGGCAACTGGTCATCAGTGCCTCCTCCAGCCGGTCTTCAATATGTTTCATCAGATCGATACGCGCACTGGTGATCTCGAACCAGCGCAGGCTGGTGTCGGCTTTATCATTCAGTTGCAATTGGGTACAGGCAATACGCCGCAGGCGTTCAAACTCGCGGTCATCCTGCTGCTGCATGTGCCGCCACTGGGCCAGAGAAGCTTCATCGGCAAACTCGCTGAAGGTGGCAAAGCAACGCTCCTGCCCTTCGATCAGCATCAGTAACTGTTGGTGTGCCGGTTCGCCAAAACGCATGGCGGCAAAACCGGCCGAACCGATTGCCCGTTCCTGCCCGGCCAGCTCCTTGCCCTGCATAAAGCTGAACATGGCGATCAACGCACGTGCCGTGATGGGTTCTGCACAGGCATCCGCCGCTTCAAATACCAGCGCCAGCAGGCTGTGAATGATGTCATTAAAGGTGCCCATGGCCGCAGGCTGCAGAACTTGCCTTTGCTGCACCTGGCGGCGCAATTCAGGCAAGACGGTAAGATGATGCAGCGCGCCGGCAATGCGGCTGAACAGACGACTGGCGCTGGCCAGGGGCGCAGTGCTGTCATCCAACTGCATCAACTGCCGCTGCACCGCCAGCTCAGCCTGCTCCACTTCCTGCGCCCGCCCGGCCAACCGCTCGCCAAACAACGCTCCCTGTGAACACAGGTAAATATTGACGGTACCGCGTTCCCGCTGGAGCACGTGGATCAGTTGGCTGACCCGGCCAACCAACTGCCCCATCTGCAACAGTTGCTGCAATACGGTGATTTCACAACGTTTGGAGGCCAGCAAAAAATCGCCGGCACTGGGCGGGAAAGTGTGGTTACGGCTCATGACAGGATCCCCGGTGGGCTAAATAAACCGATCCTGCAAAAGCCGTGCCGTGCTGGGTTACTTACTCACGCGATCCAGATACAGCATGCTGTTGGCGATATCCACCTTGGCGTCTTTAACGTTGTCACGCAGTGCCACCAGCGTTTGTCCCTGCAATGCCACGACGTAGGGAGAGCTGGTCTGCAATTCGCGCTGTAAGCTGGCGTAGTGCGCGGCGCGCTTTGCCCCGTCACCTTCCGCCGCCGCTGCGCGGGTTTCCGCACTCAGCGCCGGGATAGTCCACTGGGTGCGCCAGGCCAGGGTTTTCGGCCCGTCGGGCACATTGTAGGCAAAGGCGCTGGCGTTGGTGTTCGGATCCAGATAGTCCGCTCCCCAATAGGTGAAAATGGCCTGGAAATCGCGGCTGCGCATCTTGCCCCACAGGTCGCTTTCTACCACCGGATGAATATCCAGTTGCAAACCGGCCTTGGCAAAGCTGGCCTGCAGCGCCTGGGCGATATCGGTATACGGCGGCTGGTTGATGACGATCAGATCAATGCGCGTGCCTTCGGCAATACCGGCGTCATGCAAAATCTGTTTGGCCCTGGCCACGTCGAGCTTGAACGGTTGGTTGTCGATCGCCCCGTCCAGCCCCAGCGGCAGAAACGCCTGATGGACGCGGTACTGGCCCTTCAGCAGGTTGTCGGCAATGGATTGGTAGTCCACCAGCCAGCGCGCCGCCTGCCACAATGCCGGGTTACTCAACGCAGGGACCTGCTTGCTCCCGGTGTTGAAACCGAGGTAATAAACTTTGGACGAGTCCTGCTGCTCTATCCTGACACCCGGCTCTTTACGCAGCGAATTGAACTGATCAGCACCCAAATCGTAAGCCACGTCGGCGTCCCCTTTCAGCAGCAACAGGCGTCGGGTTCCGGCATCGCTGACGTTCTTCAGCAGCACCGTTTTCAACTTCGCCTGCGGTTGGGCATAGTCGTTACGACTGAACAGCAGCGCCTCATGCGGGACATAGTTGCTGACGCGATAAGGCCCGGCACCGGCGGAATTAGAACGCAGCCAGGCGTTACCGAAATCCCCCTGTTGACTGTGCTCAGTCAGCAGCTTTTCATCGACGATCGAGGCGACCGGCGCGGTCAACAGCCGCAATGCCAGCCCACTGCCGATATTGGCCGACCAGCTTAACTGCAGCTGGTTGTCCCCCAGCTTTTTCAATTGGCCCTCGACGTTTTCTGGCGTCCAGCCGAACTCACCAAGAATAAACGACGGCGCCTTGTTCAGTTTCACCGCCCGCACCAGCGAGAAGATCACATCTTCCGGCCGTACCGGATTGCCGGAAGCAAAGCGCTGGTCAGCCTTCAGGGTAAAAATCAGGCTGCGACCATCCGCCCCCGCCTGCCAGCCGCTGGCCAGCTCTGGAGCCAGTTTTTCCGGCGTGCTGCGATCCGGCGTCAGTAACCGCTGATACAGGTTGACCAGGTTGGCCGAGCTGACGGTTTCAAAGCTTTCGGCCGGATCCAGACTGATGATACCTTCCAGCGAACTGACCACCACCAGCGTGTCTTTCGGGGTGGCCGCCTGCGTGCCAAAGCTCGCCGCCAGGGCGCTGAACAATAAGGTGGGGATTAGCCGTTTCATCGATGCACTCTCCAGGATCACGCGGATGCGTTATTTTTCGAGTGTAGAGGCAGCGGCTTAGCAGAAGAACGACTAAAAATTGCTTTATTTATTACGCAGATGAATATACCCACCGGGTTAGCGGCGGGCAATTTTCAGTTCACCAAACGGCCGTGCGCCATCGCTACCGAGCGATCGCACATGTGGTCGATCACATCAGCGTCGTGGCTGACCAGGATCATTGTCAGGTCACCCGCCTGTTTCAGCTCGTTGAGCAGGTTGAGGATCTCCGCCTGCACCGACATGTCCAGCGCCGAGGTGGGTTCGTCCAGCAACAGCAGTTTGGGTTTTAACAGCAGTGCTCGTACTATCGCCACCCGCTGACGCTGGCCGCCGGAAAGCTGGTGCGGGTAACGATCCAACAAGCGCGGATCCAACCCCACCTGACGAAAACCGGCGCTGATTTTTTGCTCGATTCCGCTCTCTTTCAGTAATTTCAGCGGCTCCGCCAGGGTGCGCAACAACCGGTGTTTGGGGTGCAGCGAGGCATAGGGATCCTGAAATACCATCTGCACCTCACGTCGCAGCGTGCCGGTGAACGGACGCCCCGGCTGCAGATCGCGGCCCAGCAGGTTGAAACCGCCGCTCCAGCTTTCATTCAGCCCGGCCAACACCCACAGCAGCGAGGATTTACCGCAGCCGGAAGGGCCGACCAGCCCGAAACATTCACCCGGTTCGATATGCAGATTAACCTCATGCACTACGGTGCGCACGTCATAGCCCTGCCGATGGCTGACGCTGAGATTGTCCAGAGTAATCAGGCTCATTTCAGTGACTCCAGCAGCGCACGATCCAACACCGGCAAGGGTTTACCCCGGGTCTCTCGGCTTGGCCGACACGACCACAGCGTGCGGGTGTAAGGATGGGTGGCAGAGGCCAGGCGATCGGCGGGCAACTGATCCAGCAGTTCGCCTTTGTACATCACCAGCACCCGCTCACAATAGTGCGCCACCTGCTGCAGGTCGTGGCTGATCAAAATCAGGCCCATATTGCGTTGTTCAACCAAATTTTCGATCAGTTGCAGGACCTGATCGCGCATCTGGTGATCCAGCGCGGACGTGGGTTCGTCGGCAATCAACAATTGCGGGTCGTTAATCAGCGCAATCGCCAGCATCACCCGTTGCCCCATGCCGCCAGACAACTGGTGCGGGTAACGTTGGCGCAGCGATTGCGGATCGGGCAGCCCTACCGCCGCCAGCATATCCAGCACCTTCTCCCGCCGTTCTGCCCGGCCCAGGCGGGTGTGCAGCAACAGCGGCTCTTCCACCTGACGGCCAATCGGCTGGGTCGGGTTCAGCGCATGCTTGGGATCCTGCATCACCATCGCCACTTTGTTGCCGCGCAGGCGGTTCCACTGGCGTTCATTCAGCCGTGCCAGATCGTCGTCACCCAGCGTTAAACGCTGCGCCTGCAACTGTAACGGCGGTGGCAGCAAACCCATCAAGGCACGCGCGGTCAAGGATTTACCGGAGCCGGACTCACCCACCAGCGCCAACCGTTCCTGCCCCATGCTGAAGGAAATGTCTTTGACCAGCGGCTGGGAACCCGGCAATACCACCGACAGCCGTTCGACGGTCAATAAATTGTTATCAATGCCCATGACGAGGATCCATTTTATCGCGCAGGCCATCGCCCAGCAGGTTAAAGGCCAGGCTGGCGAACAGGATCGCCCCACCCGGTACTGCGGCGACCCACCACTGGTCAAATATCACTTTGCTGCCCTCGGCCACCATGGAGCCCCATTCGGCGGTCGGTGGTGCCACGCCCATGCCGAGAAAGCCCAAACCGGCGGCGGACAGGATGATGCCACCGAGGCTCAGCGCGGCACGCACCACGGCACTGGGCAGGCACAGCGGCAAAATATGCCCGGCCATCAGCCGCAAGCCACCAATGCCTTGCATGCGCGCTGCGGCCAGATAGTCACTGCGGCGCAACGCCAGGGTTTCTGCCCGCGCCTGTCGGGCAAAAGAAGGCCAACTGGTTAACGCCAGCGCCAACGCGCCGTTCATCAACCCCGGCCCCAGCACCGCAACAAACGCCAGTGCGATCACCAGGCTGGGCAACGACAGAAAAATATCGGTCACGCGCATCAGAATACGCTCGACCCAGCCACCGAGATAACCGGCGCTAATGCCCACCAGCAGGCCAATCGGGATGGTCAGCAGCAAGATCAATGACACCAGGATCAGCGTTGGGCGAGCGCCGTAAATCACCCGTGACAGCAGATCGCGGCCAAAGCCGTCGGTGCCCAGCCAATGGCCGGAAGCAGGCGGCAGCAGGCGCAACTCGATATGCTGCAGATTGGGATCGAAAGGCGCCAGCCACGGGGCCAGCAGCGCCGTCAGGATCAGGATCGCCACCAGCGTCGCGCCAATCGTCAGCGTGGTCAGCCTACCGCGTGGGCGATAAACGGCAGCCGGTTCGCTCTGGGGTTCATGTTCAGAAAGATATTGGCTCATCGGGTTCGCGGGTCCACTAAATAGGTCAGCGCATCGGCCAGCGCGTTAAGCACCACAAAACAGGTGCCAATCAGCAAGGTGGCGCCGAGAATGGCCGGCGTATCGGCGGCAAACAGTCCGGTGGTCAGATAACGTCCCACCCCCGGCCAGGCGAACACCGTTTCAGTCAGCACCGCGCCCTCCAGCAGGCTGGCGTAGGACAGCGACAGTACGGTGATCAACGTGCCCAACACGTTGGGGAATACGTGACGCACCAGAATACGCGTGCGGCTGGCCCCTTTGGAACGCGCCAGGGTAACGTACTCTTTATTGCACTCTTCCAGCATCGCCGCACGCAGCAAGCGGGTGATACCCGCCATCGACAGCAGCGCCAGTGCCACCACCGGCAACCACAGGTGGCTGATGGCGTTGTAGAACATCTCACGATCGCCGGACAGCCAACTGTCGATCAGGATAAATCCGCTGCGCGGTTCCATGCTGTACAGATAGATATCATCCAGCCGCCCCGGCCCCGCCGACCAATGCAGCGTGGCGTAAAACAGCAGCAGCCCCAATAGGCTGAGCCAGAAGATCGGTACCGAATAGCCGATCAGCGACAGCAGACGCGCCGCATTATCCAACCAGCCACCCGGTTTGATCACCGCCAGAAACGCCAGGGTAATGCCGCCGACCGCTCCGAGAATAATCGCGCAGGTCGCCAGCTCCACCGTGGCCGGGAAGGTGCGCAGCAGATCGCTCATCACCGGCTGCGAGGTAATCCGCGAGATACCCATATCCCCTTGCGCCAGATGCACCAGATAATGCCAGAACTGCACCGGCAAGGGCTGATCCAACCCCAGATCGTGGCGTACCTGGGCATAGGTGGCTTCGCTGGCGTGATCGCCGGCTATCTGCAGCGTGGGATCGATCGGTGCCAGATGCGAGAGCATAAAGGTGAATAACAGCAGCCCAAGCAGCGTCAGCGCCAATGACAGCAGGCCGGTAAACAGCCTGCGGCCCCAGCGCCAACTGCGCCGGGCTAACCCGGCGGAAGAGGTACGACTGATCATTACTTGCTGACCTTGCTGTAGAACACCATGTCAGGGTTGATGCCCTGCTCGTAGCCTTTCAGGTTGTCGCGTACCGCAATCAGGCTGCGCGCCTGCAGACCAATCACAAACGGCGAGCTTTTCTGGACGGCTTGCTGCAACTGTTGGTAATCCGCAACCCGTTTGGCGGTGTCATTTTCCGCCGTGGCCGCCAGCGTCAGTTTGTTCAATGCCGGTATCTGCCAGTTGGCACGCCAGGCCAGCGTTTTACTGCCGTCTTCCGGGTTATAGGCGAAGGCAGCGGCGTTGGTGTTCGGGTCAAAATAGTCCGGCCCCCAGGAGGTCAGGACCGCATCATAGTTGAGAGATTTGACCTTGGTGGAGACCTGCGCACTGAGGCCCGGCACCAGATCCACCTTCACCCCGCCCTGAGCAAAGCTGGCCTGCAATGCCTGTGCGATGTCCAGGTATGGCGGCTGGTTGTTGACCTCCAGCTTAAAGCTGACGTCTTTCAGACCGGCCTTGGCCAAAATTTCTTTAGCCTTGGCCGGGTTAAAGCTGTAAGGCTTGTCTTTCAGTGCCCCCAGGTAACCCTCTGGCAGGAATGCCTGATGGTTCTGGAACTGGCCTTTCAGCAGGTCATCGGCAATGCCTTTATAGTCGAACAGCCAGCGCGCCGCTTCCCAGAAGGCCGGGTTACCCAGCGCCGGGGACGCCTTGGCGTTGAACTGCAGGAAATAGAGTGAGGCGTACGGAATGGCCAGCGGCTTGACGCCCGGCTTGCCTTTCAGCGCGGCCATCTGGTCTGCCCCAAGGTTGCGCGCAATGTCGGCGTCGCCCTGCTCGATCAGCAGACGGCGGGCGGCCGGATCCGGCACGTTTTTGATCAGGATAGTTTTCAGCGTTGGCGCACCCTCTGGCGAACCGGGGTTGGCGTCAAGCACTACCACTTCATGCGGCACATAGGTGCGGATTTTATACGGGCCGCTACCGGCGGAATGGCTGTTCAGCCACTGGTGGCCAAAGTCATCACCCTGCTGATGCGCCAATGCTTCTTTGGCATCGACAATGGAGGACACCGGGGCCGAAAGCAGGCTAAGCACAAACGCCGGGCTGACGTTTTCGCTCCAGCTGATTTTGACCCGCTGGTCATCCACCTTGCTCAGGTATTGGTCGACATTTTTTGCGTTCCAGCCCAGTTGGGTGAGGATAAACGACGGCTCAAGATTCAGCTTCACCACCCGCGACAACGAGAAGATCACGTCTTCCGGGCGCAGTGGATTGCCGCTGGAGAATTTGGCGTCTGGCCGCAGAGTAAAAGTCAGGCTGCGGTTATCACTGCCCGCCTGCCATTCACTGGCCAACGTGGGTTTAAGTTCGATCGGATTTTTTGGATCTGACTGGATCAGGCGTTGGTACAGGCTGTTGAATGACTGCACCGTGGTTAATTCAAAGCCCTGGGCCGGATCAAAGCTGACCACGTCATCGATGGATTGGGCAATCACCAAAGTATTGGCCGGGGTTGCCGCCTGCGCGTTGAAACTGGCCGCCACGGCCAAAAATACCAAAGAGGGAACGAACGCTTTCATCAAAAACTCTCCAAGCGGATGGAATTTATAGTAATTTCGCGAGTGTATGTGAGAGCCATCGGCAGGCGAAGGTACTTAAATAACTATAGATATTCTTTTTATGTCTATAGCTGAGATTTTGATTATTAAGCAGACGGACTTTTGCGTGTGGGTGCGCAGTTGCTGGGGTAACCCTGAGCACCAATGACTTCTTTTGCGTGGCGCTGCGCAATGGGGAAAACAACGTTTTGTACCCTTCCTTGCCAGCAATTAGTCTGCGGCTAATTGCTACAGGGAGCTATCAAATGGAAACAAGCACGCCAGCGGACGGCGGTCAAAACTCACATAATCGGGCGGTGCAACAAACCATTGAAGATATGAACATCGTGCTGGCCCAATCAGGGCTCTTCATTAGCCGATTGGCCGAACAAGATCGTCGCTGGCAAAAAGGCAGAAAAAATGGTCATGCGCTCAACTGGCGCTCACTGTTGAAATTTTATGACAGTACAGCGCTCGAAACAGGAAGCTTTGCTTTTGTTTTCAGGTGGATTGCTGCGCCGTTGACTCGTGTCGGCTTTTGCCTGTGCTACTACCACAAAGTGGAAAACGTCATCGAACTGGCCGCACTGGAGAGTTTTACCAGACGTGCAGATAAACATCCGCTAAGCGGCAAAATGCTGCAACACTGCCTGCACACCCTCTATTTTTATGGCGTGAATCTGCGTGGGCAAGGGCTGATATCTACAACGCTTCCCGACATACTGATCAGTAACGTTCTCAACAATCGCCTGCTCGAGCTTTATACCCGTCAAGCTTCATTCACCGTGATACCCGGCACTATGAACTGCACAACGGAATTCATCTCATTGAGAAAATACCTAAGCCGCTTTAAAAAAATTCAGCGTTAAGTCCTTGCGTGATATGGTGTGTACAAATAACGTTCAAAAAGGAGAGCAACATGAAGGACAGGGACCTGAACGACCCAACGCTAACTATTCAAGAAGAAAAAGAAATCATGATCGAAATTTTGCAGCAACATCTTCGCTGGCAAATGGCGAATCCACCGCCTCCTGAAGAAGTCCCCATATTAGAACTCATAGGCCCAGTGCAAAAAAGCAAACGCCGTATGGTTAGAAAACTGTTGAGAAAACAGCTTTAACTTTCCCTATCGCCGGGCACCATGCCCGGCCTGCTTGCCAGCCACCTTCCCTCCGATTAAATCTGGTAATCGATCACCGTATCCAGCTGTGAGGAGAACACTTTGTCTTTGATTTCGGTCAGCGACAGCGTTGGGTTACAGAGCTGGATAAATCGCCATGCATAGTTACGTTGTAACTGACTGCGTTTCAAACCTAACCACACGGTATTGGGTTCGAACAGGTGTTCGGCGTTAAGGCTAACCAACCCGTGGTCGCGTTCCTTCTCGTAGGACATATCCGCCAGCACGCCCACCCCCAATCCCAGCTCAACATAGGTTTTAATCACGTCAGAATCCTGCGCACTTAAGGCAATATCCGGCGTTAACCCGGCAGCTTTGAAAGCGCTATCCAGCCGTGACCGGCCGGTAATGCCCTGCCGGTAGGTAATCAGGGGCAAAGTACTGAGCATTTCCAGCGTTACCTGCGGCTGACGGGTCAACTCATGCCCTTCCGGCACCAGTATGGTGTGGTGCCAACGGTAATAAGGAAACGCCGCCAGAGACTCGTCGCTCATCAACCGCTCACTGGCAATGCCGATATCGGCCTCACCGGAAGCCAGCATGCCGACGATTTCTTCGGGGCTGCCCTGATTCAGTACCACCCTCACCCGCGGATACAACGCGCGAAACTCTTTAATCACCCCTGGCAGGCTGTAGCGTGCCTGGGTATGGGTAGTGGCGATATGCAACTGACCGGCGTCGTTGCTGCTGAATACGTCCGCCAGGCGGCGGATATTATTGGCATCATTCAGGATGCGTTCCGCCACCACCAGTAGCTCTTTGCCCGGCTCGGTCATGCCTAATAAACGCTTGCCGCGGCGGATAAATATCTCAATGCCCAGCTCTTCTTCCAGTTCCCGAATATGACGACTGACACCCGACTGCGAGGTAAATAAAGTGTTGGCCACCTCGGTCAGGTTGTAGTTGCAGCGCGCCGATTCCCGAATAATTTTTAATTGTTGAAAGTTCATCCACTCCCCCCGGTCGAACAATATTGTTAACACAGTGATACGGAGTCTGGCGTGAGGGGACAAATAAGAAATAACCTTTAGTTATGCATTTTCATGCTAAGTGAATTTTTCACCGCTGTGAATTAACTGTTTCTTAGTCTTAAAATAACCAATTCCTTTAATATTAATGAGATAAATAACCACTTGTAAATTGTGGATTAAATACTCATCCAGAATAAAGTTATTAAATATAGGTATTAGATATATGAAACGAAAAAAGGCTCAGCATGCTGAGCCTCATTAAAACGCAGTGCGGGGATCAGGCCGTTGCCTCTCCACCGACAGGACCGGAGGTATTCTGCTGCAACCACTGCTGCACATAGCACACCAAATCGCCAATGCAGTCGTCCTTCATACCCTGGTTTCTCAGCTCGGTATCCAGTGAGAACAGGTACTGAGCGTTGGTACCCAGTGGCCCACTGGCACTGGCGATCAAGGGTGCGATCACCTGGTGGCTGGTATCTTCTTCAAACAGCGGATGCTGCGGGTTCATCACAAACACCAACGCGGTCACCACTTGGCCATCGGCCAGGGTGAGATCGCACCAGGTCGGCAAATAACAGCCGGTCAGCATCTCACGTTTCCACAGCAGTTCCAGCTCTTCGCGCAGCTTGGCTTCCGGCAGGCGGAACGCCAGCCCGGTGGTACTTCCGCCCTCTTTCAGCGCTAACATACGCCCAGGCTGATGCAAGGTGCCGCGCCCGGCGGTCAGCCGCAAACAGAAAGCGCGGTGCCAGCCCTGCAACGTGGCCGGTCGCACCTCTTCAGATTCAAATACCGGGTTCCACATCAGTGACCCGTAGCCGAAAACCCACACCGGGCTGTTATCCGGCCGACGGGATAAAGTACAATCCAGTGAGGCCGCACGCTGCTCTGATGTCAGTAACAGCGACTCCTCAATGGTGCCGAATGCTGTTTTGCAATCCGCATTTTGCAGAAAATCTCGCGTTAACACCTTAACAACCTCCCGGGAATAAGATCGCTCCTACTCCCTAGCCACTGTTCAACTTTATTATTGAGTACGGAATTTTATTAATTCTATAACCCTTTCCGCGATAATAATGACCTTATTCTTTTCTCGGGGAGCAATCAAGTTTCAGACGATGTTTAAAGTGAAAAAGTATTTGTACTCAGCAGCAATAATATCGAAGGGTAAAATACCTCAGTTAAGCATTAAGCGATCGCCATCCTGCTTCGTCGCGGTGACCGGGCACGTCTGCCACGATCAGCAAACAATTCTCATTATCAAATGGCGTGATATACTCAGCGCCAAACGAACATAAGGAGAACCCCGTGACTACCGAAGCCCCACGCTCACGCGCACCCTACCTGATTGCAGTCAGTGCCATTCGCGATATTACCCCGCACCTGCGTCGTATCACCTTCACCGCGCCGGACCTGCGCTATTACCCGGCAAATGCTGCTGCCGCGCACATTAAGGTTTTCCTGCCGCTGGCAGGCCAGACACAGCCGGATCTGCCGACGCTGACCGAAAATGGCCCACGCTGGGCAGCCGATGCGGTACGCCCCATTGTTCGCACCTACTCCATCCGTGCGGTACGTCCGGAACTGGCGGAAGTCGACATTGAATTCGCCATTCATGACCACAGCGGCCCGGCGGTTGACTTTGCTCGCGCGGCGAAAGCCGGCGATAAAATTGGCATCAGCAATCCCGGTGGCCCGAAACCTATGCTGCCAGAGGCTGACTTCTACTGCCTGGCCGGCGATCCTTCTTCTTTACCCGCTTTGGCGGCGTTGCTGGAAACACTACCGGCACGCAGCGAAGGTCATGCCTTTATCCGGGTTGATAGTGCAGCCGATGTGATCGACCTGAAAAAACCTGCGGGTTTTGAACTGAGCTGGATTATTGGCGGCACCGAGAAAACGGCAGAGCTGGTCACGCAGTTTTGTGCATTGCCGCAGCCGCAGGCCGAGACCCAGTACTGGCTGGCCGGTGAAGATCGTCTGGTGGTAGAACTGCGCCGCTACCTGCGCCGCGATCGTCAATGTGAGCGTAATCGCCTTTATGCCGTGCCTTACTGGCGTGAGGGGCTAAATGAAGAGGGTTACCATAATAAGCGGCATGAAATTATGGATAATATTGATGACTGATAGGAATTTTTCCCTTTATTAACCAAGGAATAGATTCGCAAACTGCAATTTATATGCCGTTAATGAAGAAAACAAATCTCACTGCGTAAAAGTAAGTAAAGAAAACCGCATCCCGTGCGGTTTTTTTGTTAACCTAGTCACATATTGCAAGCATTTGCTTTTGCAAGTAAAACAACATCACATCATTCCCCGGCACGAGCCACTGGGTGTATCCTATTATTATAAAATAAAAATGCATTCTGGATGCGCAGAGTTGCCTTTAACGGCAGTCAGCGAAGACGGGACCACGCTGTTTGAGAAGGAGTACCATCGAAATGAAGTCGCAAAACGATCCTGGCCGATCCAAATCCCGCCACACCGAGTATTCCCTGCTGCTGCCCATTGCCGCCCTGGTGGTGCTGAATTTGTGGGGCAATACCAGCAACTTTCCGTTGATCGTCGGTATTAACATCGTTGCCCTGATCGGTATTCTCAGCAGTGCGTTCAGCGTAGTACGCCACGCCGACGTCTTGGCTCACCGCCTGGGTGAACCCTATGGCTCGCTGATCCTCAGCCTGTCGGTGGTGATCCTGGAAGTCAGCCTGATCTCCGCATTGATGGCCACCGGTGATGCCGCTCCGGCGTTGATGCGCGATACCCTTTACTCGATCATTATGATTGTCAGCGCCGGGTTGGTGGGTGTTGCACTGCTGCTTGGCGGACGTAAATTCGCCACCCAGTACGTTAACCTCGGCGGTATAAAACAGTATCTGATGGCGATTTTCCCGTTGGCGGTGATTGTGTTGGTGTTCCCGAGTGCGCTGCCGGGCGGTAACTTCACTACCGGTCAGGCGCTGCTGGTTTCGGTGATTTCTGCCGCCATGTACGGCGTGTTCCTGGTGATCCAGACCAAAACCCACCAGAGCCTGTTCGTCTACGAGCACGAAGATGACGATGGCGACCCGCACCATGGCAAGCCTTCCTCGCACAGCAGTGCCTGGCATGCCGGTTGGTTGGTGGTACATCTGATTGCAGTGATCGCGGTGACCAAGTTCAACGCCAATCCGCTGGAAGGTTTGTTGACCAAGGTAAATGCCCCGGCGCAATTTACCGGTTTCCTGGTCGCCCTGCTGATCCTGTCGCCTGAAGGTCTGGGGGCACTGCGAGCGGTATTGAATAATCAGGTACAGCGCGCCATGAACCTGTTTTTCGGTTCGGTGCTGGCGACCATTTCCCTGACGGTACCGGCGGTCACCGTCATCGCCACGCTGACCGGTCAGACGTTGATCTTCGGTTTGCAGACGCCGCATATCGTGGTGATGCTGACGGTGTTGTTGCTGTGCCAGCTTTCGTTCTCCACCGGCAGGACCAACGTGCTGAACGGTACGGCGCACCTGGCGCTGTTCGCCGCCTATATGATGACCATCTTTGCCTGATTACCCGAAGGGCGCCCCGTGGCGCCCTTCGTCTTTATACATAGCGCAAAAGCTTATACCGCGAAAAAAATGCCCGCCGCGATACCGCCAAACAAAATCCATTTAATGATGTAATACCCGGTACGGTTCCACGCCTTCAGCCGTTTCCCCACTTTGCGCACCGCATAAATATACTTGAACAGCTTGTTAACCCCCCCGGTACGATCACCCTCTTCATTGGGTGCAGTGGCCGCACTCATCAAATTACGTCCCAGCCAGTGGTTGATACCCTGTGCCCAGCGGAAACGCATCGGCCGTTCAATGTCACAGAACAGAATCAGCCGGTTCTGCCCGCTCTGGTTTTCGGCAAAATGCAGATAGGTCTCATCAAACATTACCCCTTCGCCATCGCGCCAACTGTAGCGCTCGCCGTCCACTTCAATAAAACAGCGGTCGTCATTCGGGGTAATCAGCCCCAGGTGATAACGCAGCGAACCGGCGTAAGGATCGCGGTGGCGTGGCAGGCGGCTGCCGTCCGGCAGTTCGGCAAACATCGCCGCCTTGACTGAAGGCAGGCTGCGCAACAGCGCGGTAGTCTGCGGACACAGACTCATCGCCGACGGGTGGCTGTCTTCATACCATTTTAAATAAAAACGTTTCCAGCCGGTTTTGAAGAACGAATTGAACCCGGCATCGTTAAACTGATCCGAGGCTTTAATTTGCTGGATCGCCATCAACTGCTGCCCTTCATCACGGATAGTTTGCCAATTATCCCGCAGTACCTTCAACTCGGGGAATTGCTCCGGTTGCAAATAAGGCGTGGTCGGCACGCGTGAGAACAGATACATAAAAACGTTCAGTGGCGCGGTAAAGGTCGAGTGATCAGAAAGCTGCCGCCAGAAGGTGTAACGCACCCTGCCACGGTAATGGACATACACAACGCACAAAATAAATAGCAATAAAATAATATATTTCATGATTGAACCGCTTTGAAGATCCCAATGCCCAGTACGCCACTCCGGCATACTCCCCAGATATTCCCTTTTGGCGGATGCACCGCTACGCCCTGCTGGAACCCCACTAATCATTAACGCTAACTCAACGAAAATCTATACAAAAAACCACAATAGTTTACACAAAAGCTAAACGAGCGAGGATTGGACTCCGACCAGTCGAGGCTGAGCAACCCGCTAAAAGCAATAATCGACAATTACTTTTTGGTTTCTTCTATTAACGGCACGAGTAAGTTACGGTAAAGCAATAAATTAATAATTTGATTTCGATCAGTACGCCATAATTTACCCATGATTAACTCAGAGTGTTATTTAAATTAAATGGCAAAAACGCGAACAATAATAAAAACAAATAATACGTGCGGGAAATATCATGAAAAATATATCAGAAATCAGAATGAATCGCAGAACCTTGTTAAAAGGGCTGGGGGTCATTGGGTTGGCCAGCATCTCACCCTGCGTTTTTTCCATGGCGCTGGACAAGGGTAAACCCTTGCCCCGAGTGCGGCTTAAACTAACCGACTATCAAACCTTTAGATCAACCTGTGCCATGGAGTGTTTACACTGCAATTTAACGGCTTATGTCTATCAGGGTGAGCTGAAGAAAATAGAAGCCAGCAAAGATTTTAACGTCAAGTGCTGCCTGCGCGGAATAAGTCGGACCAAATGGGTGTATCACCCACTGCGGGTTAAAACACCCTTGCTTCGGGTCGGAGAAAAAGGCGAAGGGAAATTCAAACCGATATCCTGGGATGAGGCGCTGGACCTGATTGAGCTAAATATCCGCAACACCCTTGCCAGCCACGGAAATAAAGGCCTGTTGATTTCGACCCATGCCGGCAACATGGATTCCATTAAAAATGATATGGCCAAGAGCTTCTTTGATTACCTCGGCGGCGCCACCAAACGCACCGGCTCCTTGTGTTGCTCTGCCGTGACCGCTGCCATGATCCCGATGCTTGGCCTGCGCTACGCGGATATGCGCGACACGCTTGCCGACAGCCGATACATCCTGTGCTGGGGCAATAATCCGGCCGTGACCATGCAAGCCTATTTTAAAGAATATATTAAGGCGCAAAAACAGGGGGCGCGCCTGGTGGTGATCGACCCGAGATTTAACGAAACGGCGGCCAAAGCCGATGAATGGATCCCGATTATTCCTGGCACCGACACCGCGTTGGCACTGGGGATGATAAAAATCATTATGGATGAGCAGCGCTATGATGCTGACTTCCTGCGCCAACACACCGGAGCGGTTTATCTGGTGGATGCCGAGCAACAACAGCTTAGGGAAGATCCGCAGGATAAAGAAAGCTATCTGGTCTACGACAACCTAAGCCAAAAGCTGGTTCTCCATGATACACCCGCCATTGTTGCGGCACTGACACAGGCAGAACTGCCTGCAGATGCCGGTTATACCACGGTGTTTGAACTGATCCGCCAGGAGGCCGCCCCCTGGAACACGGAGAAAGTAGCGGCAGAAACCGATGTTCCGGCAGCCACCCTGCTGCGGTTGGCGCGAGAGTATGCCAGCAACAAACCTTCGATGATCGTACAGAATATGTCCGGCGCTCAGCGTACCGAGTTTGGCACCTATGTGGCCGCCAGTCAGTTCTATCTGGCGCTGTTGACCGGCAATATGGGCAAAGCCGGTGGGGGTGTCTGCGATGCGGGCGGAGCAAAACAGATGATGAAGTTCAATCCGCCGGTACCACCCGCACCTGACGTGCAAAAAATCCCACCGATACCGGTTTCTAAAACCGGAGAATGGATCGTCAACGATCGTCCTCACCCGATTAACTTCTGGTGGATTATGACTCTGGGCGCCCTCACCCAACTGCCTAACACCAATATGGTGAAAAAGGCCCTGAAGAAAGTGCCGTTTGTGGTGGTGGCCGATAATCTGATGAGTTCCACCGCCCTGTATGCAGACCTGGTGTTGCCGGTGACCACCATTTTTGAAGATCTCAGCCTGATGGCCGGCGTCCGCAGCCACTATGTCCAACTGATGGAAAAAGCGGTGGAGCCAGTCGGTGAGGCCAAACCGGATTACTGGATTTTTGCCCGGCTGGCCGAACGTTTCGGCTTTGGCGAAGTGTTTAATCAACCGATTGAACACTATATCGAAAACTGTCTGGCCGGTACCGGCATCACCATTGAACAACTGCGCCACGGGCCGATCAAACCGGCGGAGGTGCCGTGGATCCCGTTCAGGGACGGTATCTTCCGCACACCCACTAAAAAAGCCCACTTCTTTATTGAAGCCTGGCAGAAGAAAGACTTCCCACCGATTGTGACCTATATGCAGGTTAAAGAGTCGCCGAAAGGGTCGCCGGAGCTGGCAAGAAAATACCCATTAATGGCCGTGCAGCGCAAGCTGGCCCGGAGTATTCACTCCAGCCACGGGATGAATGAATGGATCCTCGAAGTTCAGCGTAATCAGCCTAATATCATGATCCATCCGGAAGATGCCGCCAGTCGCAATATCCACAATGGCGCATGGGCCATTGCTTTCAATCATCGGGGAGAACACCGGGCATTGGCGGTAGTAACCCGCCAAATCAAACGCGGCGTGGTGTGCCTGGACAATGGCTGGTGGGAACAGCAAGGGGGCAGCAGCAGCCACGTAACTAACGATCATGCCGAAGTCCTGGGCTCTGGCCATTGTTGTAACAGCACCCTGGTTGACGTTAGGGCGGAGGCATAATCATGGTCAGACAATATGGATTTTTAGTGGATATGCGCGGCTGTTACGGCTGCAAAACCTGCTCGATGGCCTGTAAATCCGAAAATGCGACCCCGGCGGGCGTGCTCTGGCGTCAGGTCAGGGAATTTAGCTTTGACGATCCGAACGCGATGGCGTTTATCTCGATGTCCTGTAATCACTGTGACGATCCGCAGTGCATGAAAGTGTGCCCGGCAGATACCTACAGTAAACGCCCGGACGGCATCGTGGTGCAGGATCACGACAAATGTATTGGTTGCCGGATGTGCATTATGGCTTGTCCTTATAATGCGCCGGTTTTTGATCCGGTCGAAGGGAAAACCAGTAAGTGCAATCTGTGTGCTGAGCGACTGGATGAAGGATTGCAACCACGCTGTGTCGAGTCCTGTCCGGCCGGGGTACTGCAGTTTGGTGATATTGATCTGCTGCGGCAGAAATACCGGGCTGACTTAACCCGTATCGAAACCCGCTACTCACTGCCAAGCCACCAAATCAGCCACCCCAATATCGTGATTATTCCCGCCGGGGATAAGGAATAGAGGCCATGTCTGAATATGAGCTCCCTTTAGTCTTTTTTACCGTATTTTGTCAGTGGGCGGTGGGCGCAATTGTGGCCATCACAGTATTAATCGTCGCCCAACCAAGATGGCTGACGGAAGAAAAACGCTTTAATGCTCTGCGCAAAATGGCGGTGGCTATTTTGGCGGTCAATATTATCGGCTCGCTGCTGTCGCTATTGCATTTGGGTTCACCAACCGGGGCCTATCGCGCCATTCTGGGGATCGGTCATTCCTGGCTAAGCCGGGAAGTCGTCGCCTTCTTTCTGCTCAATGCGGTGGTATTTAGCTGGGCAGCCATCCTGTTTCGCTTTAATCGTAGCCAGGCTTTGATCCGCGGCGTTAGCCTGCTGGCCTCAGTCGCCGGGCTGGCGGCCATTCTGGTTTCAGCGCAGGTTTATTACCAGATGAGCAGCCACCCGCTGTGGCACTCGCCCATCACCCATCTCAGTTTTATTGCCACAGCGCTGCTGTTGGGGTTTACCACTCTTGGCTTAAGGATCAGCGTTTTCAATGCGGCGCTGGATAAGCATCAGCGACAGCTCCCCACCCAGCTGCCGGGAGGCATTTTGCTGGCGGTGGCACTGATGTTGGCGGTGATCCTGGGGTACAGCGCAGGTTTCAGTGAACAAGGCAAAATGTTGGCCAGTGCCATCGCCATCTTTGGCTCAGGCTGGATGAGTTGGCTGATTTTTGCCGGGCTGATTATCGCCACCGGACTGGCGACCTATCTTTATCGCCGACCGGTGTTGTCGGCAGGAGTCGCCAGTGTGCTGATGCTGGCGCTGCTCTCCGCCTCGCTGGGTGGCCGAATGCTGTTTTACTCTGGCGTGATGAGCCAATATCCTTGGTTTTGAGATGACGGGGCAACCCATATTCAAGACAAGAAAAAGGCCGCCGAGGCGGCCTAGCAAAGGTAGCATAGTCGATTGAAATAAAAGGATTTATTTCTAAGTATGTCCACGCATTGACCACACTTCGAAAACAGCCCCGGATTTCCGGGGTTTTTTCTTCTGCCTCTTTCACAGCCTCATCCCTTCACTTCCTATTGATATCCGATGTAACATAAGAAGAATTTAACATATAGGGACGTTGAAAATGTACCAATACAAAATGGTTCAAATACCGCCGAATATCTCGGTAAAAGCCAAAGACAATAAAAATGGCATCGCTGCTCAATACCTAGAGAACGTTGTAAACGAGTTCGCTCAGGAAGGATGGGAGTTCCAACGAGTCGACACCATCGGCATTGAAGAAAAACCGGGCTGTTTTGGTAGCAATAAGTTAGGTGTAGTTAACTACTACGTCATCACATTTAGAAAAGAAGTTTAAGAATGCTTACTTGGTTGAGTATCAGAATGATACTTGCCTATCGAAAGTTAGCACCGAGAAAAATACGGGATAGATGCAGATACTATCCGTCCTGTTCAAAATACACGCTCATATCGATAAAAAGATTTGGTTTTTTTGCTGGCTGGAGGTTAGGGATTAACCGACTTAGACGCTGTTGCCCACCTAATGGCGGGATAGATTATCCGCCTCGAAAAACTCACATCTAATCTTAAAAAAGAAACCCCGGAAATCCGGGGTTTTTCGCTTCTGTTACATCAACATGCTTTGCTGGCCGTAATGGGTCGGGTGAGGCATCACCGGCACCACATGGCCGGGTTTCACAATGGTGCGTTCAATGGTTTCCATGGTGACAAATGTATGACTGCAATTGATGTTCTGACACTGGTGATAACGCTCCTTTGTGTTCTCGCTGAGATAACGACTTGAACGAGCATGTGCAGCAGTTCCGCAGATATTGCAATGAAACATAATTTATCACTTCCACCATTCAACATTGATAAAGTGATTTTAGTCTTTTTTCCTTTAATATCAATCAATTATTAACCATTCAGTCTTGTTTGTTTTCCTCCTCATACTCCACGTCCGAAAGCCTAACCTCAAGCTCTAACGCCGTCGTATAGCCGCTATTGCTGAGTGAATGGGTCACCTTAGTGATTGTCCACGCCTGCTCGTCTATGACGCGCTTAAATCCTCTCACCGCTAGCGGCGTTTCAGGGAATAAATCCGCTCGCCCCATGGCAAGATTGATAGAAAACTCCGCAACACCGCGTTGCAACTTATCCCATTTTGCCAGTGCGGCACGCGTCGCCTGCGCCTTGCTGGCGTAAACCGTGGTGATAGCAAACACATTGTCGGCCTCGCCGGTCATGTATTCGCCTTCCCGCGCCTCTTTCGGTTTGCTCGCTGCCTTCTTAGCCGCCACCGGTTTTGCCTTTGGGTGTTGCAGCGCACGCA
This sequence comes from Serratia myotis, assembly GCF_027474885.1. Classification (NCBI taxonomy): domain Bacteria; kingdom Pseudomonadati; phylum Pseudomonadota; class Gammaproteobacteria; order Enterobacterales; family Yersiniaceae; genus Serratia; species Serratia myotis. Next base: position 3,323,359 of record NZ_CP099707.1, read on the forward strand.
AGTGCTGCGGTTTCGGTTTGCGCTTGAGTTTCACCTGCTGTTTTTGCGGCTTAGGGTCTTTGGTATGCAACCACTTGGCCGTAACGCCCGTATAGGCCGCTCGGTCTGCAATAGCAAACTGATGCCCGTCACCGTCGCGGCGTTCAATCGTCATCTGCGGGATAGGCTTGCCGCTGGCCGTCACGCCATTCCCGGCCCGGATAAATAACAGCTTCCCGGCTTTTATCGAGACCTCTGCACCGTTACGGGTGGCTAGGCGCGTCAGGAACTTGGCGTCAGACTCCTGCGACTGGTCGATGTGCGGGACTTTAATCTCGGCCAATCCTTTCGCGACGCTGACCGTCAGCTTGTTCCTCTCGGCAATCTTGCTAATCACTGCGCTGAGTGTGGTGTCGTGATAGGACTCCTCCCGGCGGGCATTGAGCGAACCGCGAAAATCAGCAGAACGGGCGCGGATCGTTAGCGTGTCTGGCGCGCCCCGGTGCTCTATCTCGTCAACGGTAAAATTGCCCTTATTGAACAGTGGCGCACCTTGCCAGCCGAGGTGGAGCGCCAGCACTGCACCCCGGTTAGGCATAATGACCTGCCCGTCGGCGTCATCCAGCTCAATATCGAGCTGGTCGGCGTCAAATCCGCGATTGTCCGACAGTGTCAGCGAGAGCAGGCGGTCACTGACATTATGGGTGATATCCTTCTCGCCCATCTTGAGCATAAACGCCGGGGCCATTGTCGCACCGGCATCCAGTGTCATCCCGGTAATCATTGGAGCAGCCCTCCCGCCATGTTCCCGGCCTTGGCTGTCCATTCGCTCATTTGACCGAGCATCCCCTCCGCCTGCGCCTGTAAATCACCGTACATCGCCGTAAAGGACTCATCCACGCGAGTGAGCGTGAGCGTGAACTCTATGCGCCGGGCGCTGCCGGTGGAGAAAAACTCCGTGCGGGTTTCACTGACGCCGTTCACAACAAACATACCGTAAATGGTGCCAGTGCCTTCCAGCAGCGGCCACGCTTTACCCTCGACGGCCATGGCATCAAGCAGTTGCATAGAGATTTTACCGCCAGTTATTTCCGGCAGCAGGACGCCGGATAGCGTGATTTTCTCCTCATTGACGCCGAGAAATTGCAGAGCCGGCCGCTGGCCGACACGGCTGTTTGACGGCCAGCGATAATCCACCGAGCGCGCCAGCGTTTGATAGGGCACCGTCTGCAACTGGAATACAAACAGCCCGAGAATTAACATCATCAGCACACCCTCCTTAATCCGTCGCCATGTTTGAGCGCTGCGCCGCACGGCGTTTACGCTCCCGTTCTTCCACCACTTCCAGCAACATCCGCTTGGTTTCTGCTGCACTGGTGCCGCCGGGGTGTTGGCTGCCGACGTGGAAGTTGTTGACGCTGTTATCGACAAAGGACTTGCCACCCCCGGCCGTAACCGGCGCATAGCCGCCCGTCAGCAGGCCGCCCGATGGGGAATATCCGCGCCCGTTCGCACCGTTGGCGTAGTCATTGGCCTTTTTCGCTTTTTTGTCGAGGTCGCTGGATTCGGAGTTGATGACCCCCAGCTTTTTCAACACCCAATCAATGCCCTGCCGCAGTTTGTTGAACGCCCTAAGCGGCAGGCCGAGCACGTCAGCCAGCCCCCGGCCAAAAGCCAGCCCCGCGTTTTTACAACTATCGAGGGTCTCTTTGGTGGACTCCACCGGCTTGATTAAGTCCTTGAACCACTGCCAGACCGCCTTTAGCTTATCGCCGAGCCAGTCAAAAACCGGCTTTAAGGGTTTGAACAGCTCACCAACCGGCGCAAACGCCTCCATAACACCCTGAATTACACCGCTGAAAAAAGCGCTGATAGGTTGCCAATATTTGCGAATCAACAGCACCCCGGCCACAATAGCCAAGCCAATCGCGACTATCGGCCACGTCAGTGCGCCAAGCGCCGTCATGATTGCGCCACCCACGGCGCTAAATATCGTCCCCATCACGCCAGCAATCGCAACGATACTGTTAATCCCCATGATGACCGGCCACGATGCCAAACCAATTGCCCCCAGAATGCCGACAATGGCAAGGCCACCAAGGGCAATTTTTCCCATTGTCCCGGACAGCTCTTTGTTGTTCTTGATCCAAAGGTCAATTTTCAGCAGGAACTTTGTCGCCTTCGTCGTCAGCTCCCGGAAAGGTGTTTCCAGTTGGTCAAACAAATCAATCCCGACAGCCTCGAAGGAGGATTGAAGCTCTTTCAAGTCCCCGCCGAGATTGTCCTGCATGATTTTGACCAACTCCCCCGTCTTGCCGTCGGCGGCTTTAAACGTCGCTGTCAGCGTGTCCAGCTTGCCCGAGATTGCTGTGTCCATTAACACCGAGGCGGACTTCATGGCCTCCTCGCCGAAAATGGTTTTTACATACTCAGCTTTCTGACTGGTGCCGAGTTTGTTTTTCTCGAAGCTGGCCTGCATTTCTTTCAGGATGGTGAAGATTGGGCGTGTATTGCCTTTGCTGTCGGAGGTTTTTACCCCCAGCTCGTTTAGCGCATCCCGCGATTTACCCGTCGGAGCCTGTAAGCGGCTGACAACCGCACTACCGCCCGTACCGGCCATTGAACCGGTGATTTTCGCATCATGTAGCGCACCAACCATGGCGGCGGCTTGCTCAATGCTCACTCCGGCATTCTTTGCCACCGGTGCAACATAGGTCAGCGCGTCGCTGAGTCCCTGAAAATCAGCCGCCGTTTTATTCATCGTCATCGACAATACATCGCCAATGTGGGCGACCTTGTCGTTAGAGAGCTGGAAAGCGGATTTCATCCCCATCAACAGGGCGGCGTTTTCCTCCATGGTTTTACGGTTCGCCAGTGCCATATTGAGCGTAACCGGCGTTGCAGCGGTGATGGCGTCTTTGTCGCCGCCCGCTTTGGCAATGATGATTTGCGCCCCGGCGGCGTCATCGGCAGATGCGGCCGTGTTATCACCAAGCTGTCGCGCCTGCGTGCGGAGCGCCACCATATCAGCCGAATCTTTTGCGACGCCGAGCACAGCCTGCAACTCAGAGTTTTTTTGCGCAAAATCATACCCCGGCGTCAGGAGTTTTTTTGCTGCAAAACCGCCGACTGTCGCCGCGCCAACACCGGCCGCCCCCGCTCCGGCCACGCTGCCCGCCAATTGCTTCCCGGCCTGATAGCGCTTGCGTACCGCGCTGAGCTTGGCCTGTTGCTGGCTGACGCGAGATAACGCCTCACGCTGCCGGTGAAGCTGGGTAGTGGTTTCAGTGAGGGATGATTTCAGGCGGCGTTCGTCGACGGCCAGGGTGCGGGTATTAATCCCAGCCCGCGCCAGCTCTTGGCGCTGACGCTGTACCGACTGGCGCAACCCGTTGTATTTGAGTTGCAGCTCGGCGGCCGAGCGCTTGGCCGCGTCCATCAATTGCGCCTGTGCTCGGGTCGGCTTCTCGGTGTTTTTGAACTGCACCGCCAGCGCGGCGGCTTCCTGCTTAGCCTTTGCCAGCGCCTGACCGGTGACGGCAAGCTGCGCGCTCGATTTGCGGAATCCTTCGACGCGCCCGGCCTGCGCGTTCAATTCTTTCAGGTTCTGCCGGGTGTCGCGGATTTCGGCAGACAGCGATTTACTCGCTGTCTGGATGCTTTTAAACGGGCGGGTCGCTTGGTCAACGGCTTTGAGTAGCACCTGCAACTTGACGTTGTTACTCATTCGGTTGTCCGCTTCGTTGTAGCGCTTTGTCGCGCCAGTTGAGGAGTTCTTGCGGTGTCATCGGGTAAAGCTCTGACGGCGGCCAGTGGAAAACCGTCGCGATATCTGCCATCAGGTCATCAACCGACAAACCAGCCGGGAAATCTAGAGTGCCGAACTCGGTGCCAAAAAACCGATAACCTTCCCGGCCAATGCCACAAGGTCAGGCAACTCCAGCGCCGTGACTTCGCTCTCTGTCAATGCCGGGTAAGTCATGCGCGGCAGCACCTTAATCAGCGCATCAACCTCAGAGTTTGCCAGCGAGGCCAGACCCACGCCGCGCAGGGTGCCCGCATTAGGCTTAACCAGCGTGACCGTATCGATAAGGGTCTCACCGCGTTTGACCGGCGTATCCAGTTTCACGACGTTTGGGTTTTCGGTAGCGGTGATGGTGTTGTCGTTTTTCATGGTGTGCTCTCAAATTAAATAAGTCAGGAGGAATGGCGGCCAGCGTCGCTGACCGCCCGGTAATTACAGCCCGATGTTGCGGCGGTGCTGTTCCAGCATGTCGACGCCGTTCACGCGCTCAATCATGTTGACGGTGTCAACTTCGATGCGCTCTTTTCCGTCGACGGTCAGTTTGAAATAAGTGCATTGGGTCGAGATTTTTGTCTCGGTATCCTCGCCCTGTTTCTGGTCGCCAAAATCAAACTCTTTGTGACGTCCACGCATCACGATTTCCACTGCCACCATGTCGCCAGTGTCATCGCGCTGGTAGGAGCCACAGAAGCGCAGCGGTACCGATGCCGCGCTGGCGGCGGCGTACTGTTCCCAGAGCTGGTCGTCCGGGAAACCGCCGACAGTCCATTCCACGCTCAACGCGTCATCGTCCAGCCCCATATCCACCGGGGCCGCACCGTTCATGCCGCCGCCGCGATAGTTTTCAAGCTTGCGGGTCAGTTTCGGCAGGGTCACAGAGCTGACCACGCCCATATAGCTCAGGCCGTCGTTAAACAGGTTGAGGTACTTCAGTTTGCGCGGGAGTGCCATGGTTTAACGTGTCCTCTTAGCTGTTGACGCCAGCGGCCAGACTCACCAGATACTTATCGGTGATACGCTGGCGCAGGGTCAGGTCTTCCAGTGGGGGAACCGGGGTATAGTCATAATCGATATACAGTTTCCCGGCCTTGAGGGTCTCTTTGTCGTTGGCCGATTCGTCATACCAGCAATCGGCATCGATGATGTAACCGTTCGATTTCAGCTCGCGGAATTTGGCCTTGATGCCGTCGACAATGTCGCGGATGAGCGTCGCAGTGACCGGCTTATCCACCGCCCACAGGTGCGCTTCGGCCATGGTGTCAGCCAGCACTTGCGCGGTGCGGGTGTAGTTTTCGAACAAGAACAGCGGGTCATCAGAACAAGTGCGGTTACCCCAGAAGCGGAAACCGTCTTTACGCACCAGCGTCGTGACTCCAGCCTCATTGAGCAGGTCGGCATCGGTGCCGGGCGCTTGCAGGTCCCAGAACACGCTGGCGGAAATGCCGGTCACGCCATTGACGCCGACGTTAGACAGGGTTTTATGCCAGCCGGTTTCCGTGTCGATTTTGGCGCGCAGGCCCAGCGCGCGAGCGGTGGCATAGGCCGTGGCGCTCACGTTGCCAGTGGTATCCCATGCGAGGAAATCCGGCCAGATGAGCATCAGCTCGCGCTGGCTGAAATTGTCGCGGTAGGTGATGGCCTCGGAAATGGTTTTGCAGCCATACGCACTGATATAACCGAACGCGCGTAACTGCTGGCAAATACCCGCCAGCGCCGTCGCCACTTCCAGCGTATCCAGCCCCGGCACGCCAAGAATGCGAGGTTTCACGCCGGTGACCGCCTGCGCGGTGAGCAAGGCTTTCATGCCGGTATAGCGGCCATTTTCATCCGCACCACCGATGATGTTCGACGTGGTTTCCGCCGCGTCTTTACCCTCTTCGACACGGACGACAATCGTCACCGGCTTGCACTGGTCGCCGATGGCGGCCAAGGCATTCGCCAGCGTGCCGGATTTTCCCGCCTTACCGGCGGCGGCAATCACATCGGTAATCAATACCGGGGTGTTGAGTGGGAAAACCTTCGGGTCGGCATCTTTGCCGGTGCAGACCATGCCGACAATAGCCGTCGATACGGTGGAAATGATGCGCGTACCGTCATTGATTTCAACGACGCGCACGCCGTGGTGATAATCACCCATATTGTGACTCCGGTTGTTGGTGGTGTGCCTAGCTTGCCGCCGGGCTTGCGCAGGCGCACGCAATGGCCGATGGATGACCCACCAGACAACGGAGCGAAGAAACATGAGGGGATGAGAAGACACTACGATCGATTTGGCCGATCAATCCAGACGCATTGATCTACACAACCAATTGGACAGATTTTAATCAGGTGGGTTACTGTCACTGGGCAAGACGCGGCAACATCAGGGAAAGACCGCGCAACAGAGAACAGCCCGTAACATGCGTTACGGGCTATTTTTTTAGGCGTCCGGCGACTGCGGCCACGCCACATCAGGCGCGGTTGTCGTATCCACACGATTCAACAGTACGCTGTAGGTTTCCCACGCGGTAAGCGCCGCTTTTTCTGCCTCCGTTGCCATCTTCAGTCTAATGGCCGTCTCCAGTGGCGCGATTGCGCTCTCCGCCGTTTGCTGACGTAACATCAGCTCCTGCTGCGCCGCATCAACTGCCGCTTGCTGTTGCTCACGGGTATCCGTTACCCATTTTTTACCGTTCCACTTATCAAACGGCGTTGCTGGCACTTCCAGCGTCACATCGTGCGGAAAATCACCGATGACAGCCACAGTCTGCGGTTCGCCGGTAATCGTACTGTAAGCCGTCTGCCCACGGTAATCAGGCAGTGTCTCCCACGCAGTCCCGTCAACGCTTCGCACCAGCGCCAATCCGGCTTTATTAGGCAGTGTCGGTTTATCCACGAAACTCAACGCAGGCAGGCCGACACCCTCCGGTAGATATTCCAATACGGCTTGCTGATACTCACGCTGTACCGGCTCAATGCTGTAAACCGTCAGCCAACCCGCCCCCACGGCCAGACCTGTATCACTCAGAGTTGCGGTAGGTAGTGCAGTACTGTATTTGCTCATTATGCGGCTCTCACGATGTAGTTAAATGCGATGTTGCGTGGGCGGGTTTCTGCTGCCGTGCGGATTTGTCGCGATGCATCAATTTCAACCCTAAACACGCCATTTCCGGTGCCGCCTGATGTTTCTGTCAGGCCACTTGTGCTGGCAACGGCCTGCCCCTGTGCGATAATCCCCTCGGTCGACAATCCGGGGATAAAGTGCTGAATGCCATTGGTTTTACCGGTAAATTTCTGCACGGCGTCAGCTTGAGCGGACAAAACGGCACGACTGCTGTCTACCCCTCGGCCATCATCCCAGCCCCGCAGGAATTCACCGCGCAGGTCAGGCAGGCGGCCATTTGAGTAGGTTTGTGCCAATAATGGGTATTTGGCTTTATCGAATGCGGCCCCGTTGCATTTCAACCAGCCTGTCGGCGCAGTGGCAAGCGGCCAGGGTTGCGGAATACCTACAGGTGCATCGCTGCGCGTAATTGCCCCAACATCATCAGCGGTGGGCTTGCGTGATTCAGAATAAAACTCAATCCAATTGCTCCAGACGCTGCCCGTCCACGTGCGCCGCCAAACCCTGCCGCCCGTGCTACCTGATTGACCGTAACCGCTAGCCTCTTGAACCGTACGGTAACCTGTAACACCCGTTCCCGATTGCCATGTCCTCACCTGCAAGAAAATAGTCCCGGTATCACCACTCATGGGCCCATTAAGCGGAGCAGTCACAACGCTATCACCCCGCGTCAGGACAGTATTTAAATCCGTCCCCGTTGTTGCCTTAACCGCCGGGGAAATACCGTATTCAGCAAGCCCAATATTTTCCTGTGCGACCAATTGTGCATTGCGCCCGGCGACGCGGATCTCGCTCAGGTTATTGGCCGTTGATAATCGGGTGTTCGCATTATCATTCGCCGCCTTCACCGCTTTAGGGGTTGCTGCCCGCACCTCACTATTGCTGTCAGTGGCGCTATTGAGTTGCACAAAGCCCTTTTCCGTTAAAGTGGCGTCGGGGTGATTGCGCGATTTTGCATGCTGGCCGATTTGTTCATCAACATACTGCCGCGTTGCCAGCACGACGGACGGGTCAATCTTAAGCGTCACTGCCTCGGTGCTGGAGACAATCAGCACCATGCGAATGGTTTGCGTGCGGCCGCTGCCTTCCTGTAACTGCGGCTTGTAGGTTTCCGGGCAGTTAGCGACCGCAATCAGCGTGCCGTCAGCAGAAAACAGACCAATCTCTCGGATCCACCAACCTCCCTCATTTTCCGGGATGATTTGCTCGGCGATAATCTGACTGTCGTTGCCGGGGTCAATGGTCAGCATATTGATGGCCGCGCGACGCTTTTCCCCCTTAAGGGTCGCTTGCGCCGCGTCAGGCGTCGGCAGGACGCCGCCACCGTCCCCGACGGCAATATGCGTCATATCAACTCGGGTGCCAAGTGCGGCCGCATTCGCCAGTTTCGCCGCGCCCTGATTGGTCAGAATGGCAAAGAATTTTGCTGTCATGCGTTTACTCTCAGGTTGTCAATAAGATGAATTGCCGCGCCGGTGTAACCGGTACCGCCGACAGAAATTGTTTCGGGTAAATAGGGATAAACGGTCAGTGCATCGCCGCTGTAACTGGCTGCGCCCACATAGCCAGCACCAACACTGGACAGGCTAATCGCAAGGCCGATAAGGTGGCGGCTCGCTGGTTTAGCGTCGGCTATCATGCGCTCCAGCTCCCGATACATTTCATCGGTGATGCCGGTTTCCAGTACGCCGACAACCAACCGAAACGTGCCGGGGGTCTCGTTAAGCTGCCACCACTCGCGCACCTCAATCAGATAACCCAGCGGCTCAACGACGCGACGCAGTGCGCTGATGGTGCCTTTATGTCGATGAACAAAATGCGCGCTCTCGACAACGCTGCGTTTTGTCGCCTCCGGCCAGCGCTCATCCCATCGGTCGACAGAAAATGCCCATGCCAGATACGGCAACAGGTTGAGCGGGCAGGCTTGAGGGTTCCAGAGCTGTCGCAGCGGTACCGGCACCCGTGCAAACTCAGCGCAGGCCGTGGCTGCTGCCACTTCTAACGGTGACGCGCCGACCGGCAGCAGGCGACCATCACTCATCGGATCCCCCAACAGTCAGTTGGTAGCGTGAACAGCTTGATGCCTGCGTCTCGTCTAAAACGATATCGCCCGCCGGGCTCTTTAGATCCACCCGCTGCACCCCTTCCACATGCAGCGCGGCATAGATGGCCGACAGGCGGATATCCCGACCGAGGCGATGCTGCGTGCTGATATAGGCCTTGAGCTTTTGCTCCGATGCTTGTCGAACAGGCTCGGCCTCCGGCCCCGGAAACAGGTAGAGCACAGCCTCAATCACATAGGGAACAATCGTCGCCGACTGTACGGTCACCCGGTCAGCCACCGGCCGCACATCCTCGGCATTGAGTGCCGCCGCAACAATCGCAATCAGCTCCGGGCTGGCCGTGCCGTCACCCTCACGGGACAACACCGACACCGTGACGCTCGCCGGTGTTGGGCTGGTGACAGACACGTCGGCGACGCGGCCGTCAGCACTGCGACCATGGAATTGATACGCGCCGACCGACCCGGCCACGCTCAGCCCTTCAAAGGCCTGCTGGATCCGCACACGGAAATCGCTGTCACTTTCCATGACGGCGGTCACAGGGGGCAATATGCTGTCGTCGGCCGGGGTAATCACCAGTCGGGCAACGTTATAATTGCCGCCGAGCTGGTCGAGGTCACTGCCTGCGGCATACCCCAGCATGACCGCCTGCGCCGCCTCATTTACGCGCTGGCGTAGTAACACCTCTCGATAGGCGTTTTCCTGCAGCAACTTGACGATAGGCTCGGACTCCAGAGCTAAAGTGCGGGCAATGGCTTCCTGCTGGTCTGCCGGATAAAGAGAAATCAGCGTTGCCTTGCGCTCAGCAAGCAGGGTTTCATAGTCCAGCGGTTCAACCACGTTCGGCGCGGGAAGCTGGCTTAAATCAATAGTCGGCATGGTGTCAGCTCAATGGAACGGTTAACGAAAATGTGCCGCCGGTGGTGTCTTGGCGCACGCCGGTAATATCAACGAACATCTGACCGCTGAAGGTTTTCTCAAAGGTGATCGACGACAGCCTGATACGCGGCTCCCATTTGAGAATGGCCATGTAACAGGCGGCCATCACTTGCCCGTTGACCGCTGGATTTTGTGGCTGGTCAATCAGGGCCGACAACAGCGAGCCATACTCACGGCGCATCACCCGCGAGCCGACAGGCGTAATGAGGATATCGCGCACGCTCTGGCTGATATGTTCGCTGTCTGTCAGGGTTCGGCCGGTTTCCCGGCTCATGCCGGTGTAGCGCACTGTCATGAGGGTTTATCCGTTTTGCCGCCGCCGGTCTGAACGCCGCCGTGGGTGTGGGTATGCACGACAACGCCATTTGATGTGATGCTGCCGCCGGTATGGCTCAGGTCGCCGGTCATCTCGCCACCCTCTTTAATCTGAATGGTGCCGGTCACTAACTGATTACTGCATTCCACGACGGGGGCGTTGAGGTTGATTTTTTCGCTAGCATTAACAGTCACCGTGGGGGCGGTCACCTTGACGGACGTCGAGGCGCTCACGTCGGCGGTGACAATGCCGGAAACACTCAACGCGCCGGTTTGTGGCTCGTACTCAATGACCGCACCATCGGGAAAGCTGACGTGATAGGCTTCGGCCGACGCCGACGGGGCCGGAAAGTCGTCGGAATAAATACCCGGCAGCACAAAAGCAGTATCGAGTTCGCCGCCCAACGCCAACAACAATACCTGTTCGCCAATGGACGGCGCCCACCATGTGCGGGCACCACCGGCGCGGCAGGTCAGCCATTGCAACCAGTCCGAGGTATTACCTCCAAGTTGAACACGACAACGTGCTCTCCCGGTGTCAACGTCAACGATGACACCAATACGGATGAGGTTGCGCACTGCGCGAGTAAGTTCTGAAATCGATTCGAGTGTGTTCATGGAAGGAAGGATGACCGATACATTATCAGTCTACAAACAAATGCAATTAGTTAGAGGGTGAAACAACAAGCGTAGTTTTTTAGATATGCTCAGATTAAGATGAATAGATGCCTAAATCACCATTACAATGGTGAACACACTTTAAACATACTGGGGGAATTAATGTGTTAAACAACACACTAATTCTCCAGAACAAATCACTCTGATGATAGCTTTTCAATGTTATAGGCTCTAGGGCCTTTGGATTTTTTCTCAATGGTAAACCTAACCCTATCACCAATATTTAAGAACCTATCCTCTCCAACTATTTCCTCATAAAAAAAGAACACATCCTTACCTTTATCTCTAGTGATAAACCCGAATCCCTTAAAAGAATTGAAGGCCTTCACAACACCATCATGAACTTCTGTTTGAGACGACATCTACCACACCTCACTTTTCTTTGGTTTATTCTTAAAGTGCGCACTTAATCGTCGGCGCCACAACCTGGATTCAAAAAGATAGTTTCTAGACAGAATCCCTAACTTAGAATAAACCAAATTCAGCCTGGTCAACTGACCATAATTCAATCCTGCCGGATTCAACCTCAACAAACTTTTACAATCCAGTATTATTTTCCGTCTAGCGGAATCATCATACACTGGCAAAACATTATTTAACCGTTCCCTAAGGCCTTTATGATTTGACTGTTCCAACCTATTTAATTTTGCAACCAGCCCTGATGTTTTGTTCCAAATCTCATGATACTCATCAGTTGAATTCCCAGCCAAGTATAAACGTTCACAAGCATGAACCATAGCTCTGATATATCTGCGCTCATGCCTTGTTACTTTAGGTACTTTATGTCCAACCCAAAGGCCAGTAACAATAAAGGATTGAACATTAATTTTTTTATTCTCAACTCTTGTTTTCTTTTTATTGTGTTCTAAGCCATGTTTTTTGAATAGAGCAACCACGCTTCGGATACACTCACTAATGCGCTCCGCCGATAGCTCCTTTGGTGAGGATAAAGTTACATCATCTAATAGCCGTGTATAACTAATACCTAGACTTCTAAGTCTCGATACAACTGTGTATTCTGAGTTAAAGAAAACAAGGTTGGCTATGTATGATGAGGTACATGCTCCTTGAGGAACCTTACCTCTATATGTGGTTAGATTAGTCAAAAGCTCAGACACATCATTTGGAAATTTAAATAACAACTTAAATATTGGAGTGACTTTATCCGACTTTATATTGTCATAAAAATTCCTCACATCGAGACCAATAATAGTCTTACAACCACTAGCTGAATGCACTCGCGCGTTTTCTACATAATCACGCTTATTATCAGAGTCTCTAATTCCCCCATGTAGATATGTCGGATATTTAACCTTCTCGAATATTCTTTTGTTTATTCTTTTTTGAATTCTCTTTAACTCGAACTTTGGTTCATATACTGTGCGATCTTTTCCTTTGGATTCTATAATAAATTCAGAATATGAATTATCTATATCTTTAGAAATTGATAACAGCTTAGTTGATGCTACTCCCAAACAACGGGCCAATGCATCTATAGAAGCGATGGGAAAATGTGGGTAATTAGGTTTGTCCATAACCTTTCCAAATGTATTAGAGCGGAAAAGTGGTTAGGAGTTAGCTAAGTTTCAATAGCAGTTCAATACATACCACTACTAAACTAGCCCACGGAGCGAGTCCCACAAACGTAGTTACTCTGCTGCGTGAATTCAAGTCAATTTGCTCTGTCGTACAATTCCTCTCTCGAAGATTTTGCACCAAGCTCTTAGTTTTGTTGATAGTCAATTTTAGTTTGAATGTAAACATTTTCGTATTTCCTAGTTTAATCGTACACATGTACGGCCAGACCAAGGATCTACATCAGGATAAAATAATCGACTTGAATAACTCCTAACCTTTTCGCCAGACAACTGTCGATTGTATGTGCAACGAATTGATGCGCGGAACACATCTTCCACGAAATCGCACGATACCCCCGCATGACCGGTCATGATCCTTTCGGATCGCCTAGGCTTCGGTTCCTGATTGAAATTGACATATCTAAAGAGCACAAGAGGCGAATGCCACCTCTGAAACAGATTGTAATATTGAAAAATTAAGAGTCAAGATAATTAATGATAATATTACCAATCGCTTCAACCTCGGCTGGCTCCCAGCCCAAAAGCGCACGTTTTTCATACTTTACCAACCTCGAAAAACGACTTGCGTGATCATATAACCCCTCCTGATGCACGCGCGCCATGCGCTGTACACGCCCCACAAACTCGACCAGCGCCTCATCAGCCGACCCTTTGGCCTTCATGTAGCGATTGGTGCGCAGCTTGGCGAACATCTGTCGCTTAACCCGCCCCTTTTTGCTGCGGATCGGCTGACGTTTACGGTCAGCATAGGGCGCACCGTCCGGTGTCTGTTGGCGTTTAATTCGGCCCTGCTGACTGGTGCGCAGACGCTTCGCAATCTCGGCGGCCATCTGTCGGCGACTGGAGGCAGACAGCCCCGCAATCAGCCCGGCGAGCTTGTCATCAAAGGGCTTTAACTCATTCATCCCATTTACTCACCAAGTCACCGTTAACATAAAGCTGCATCGGCCTTTCCACCGGTATCGGTAAGGGTGGCTCCGGCGCGTGTGAGACGTGCAGCGCCCGGTCAACCTCTTTCACCAGCGTGCGCTCGGTCAGTTTCAGGTAGATACTGACATCAATGCTGTCGTCGCTGTTGATATCGACCTCGTAGGTAAAGCCTTTTTTCTTGCCCTCATCCGTGGTCATGATATCGGGCTGATTCTCCCGCAACCATGCTCCAATTGGCACCAGCAGAAAATCAATATCATCCGGGTAATCGGTGACCATGACGTTGAGCATGTAGCGATTTTCAAAGGACAGGGACGCGGCCAGCGTTGCACCGATGACACCACTATCGATAAAAATACGCAGCATATACGGGTTCGCCTTGAGTTTCGGCACTGCGTCATAGAGCGCTTTGCGCAAACTTTTCGGTTTTAACATCGTGTTCCTCCTGACATTTTTTCACGGTCTCTACCTGTAGCGCGCAGCTCACCAGCGCACGCTCAAGATTGAAAATATCCGCGCTTAAATCACCGTTGGTTTTCGGGCTGCTGCCGGGCAGCGGGCAACTGCTGACCTTCGGACAACCAGCGTAAATAATCGTCGGGGGTGGCAAAGTCGGGACGGGTGTGCAGCCCGATAACATCATCAGGCAAAGCAGACTGATACCAGCGGCGCAGAACGTCATTTTCATTGAGCAACCTCGTAATTGTGTGGTTTCGGCGACTTGCCAACTGGTCAGCGGCAGCGATGCGCTGGCGTAAAATGACCTGCTCTCGCTCATTGCTCAAGGCGCTGTCCTGTAGCGCAGCTATAGCCGTGCGGCTTTCGGCTAGCGCCGCCACTACCCTGACGTTTTCCAGCTTCGCGGCATCCAGTCGATCCCCGAGGGTAAGAACCTGCCATTTCATCAAGGCAATGACCGCCAGCAACACCAGCGCCAGAAAAAGTTTGCTACTGCGACTCATAATGCCCCCGTCATGCATAACGCCACTTCCCGCCCCCGGCGGTTCTCCAGCCCGGCAGACCTGACGCCATTGACAAACACCCAACGGGGAAGCTGATTACATGCGGCGGACCACTGTTTTTTATTGATGAAATGCGCCAACGTCGACGAACAGGCCGCGCCGGTACCGACGTTAAACGCAAAGCTGACCACGGCGTCATAGACCGGTTGCGGCATGGTCACCGGCATGCACTGCGCGAGGCGTTTCTCGACCCGCATGACGTCAGCCACCAGATTGACCGCCGCTTCCCGCTCGGTAATGGGTCGCCCGGGGTTAACCCCGGCCGTGTGACCGATGCCACTTGTCCAGACGCCCGCACTGCATTGATACGGACTCAGGCGGCACCCTTCCAGATTGGCAATCAGCTCAAGGCCCGCCATCGACGTATGCAGCCGGGTAAAGTCCGGCAACAGGGCCGCCAGCGCCAGCACGACGGCGACGCTGCACCGCTTAACGATTGATTTCATCGAAAACCTCCCGGGGGATGCCGACATTTTTCAGCAGCAAATAGCTTTTGCGGCGGTAATACCAGTTAGTAAAAAAAGTGCCGACGCCGACCACCGCGCCAACAATCAGCGCGATATCCTGCGCGGAATACTTCCCAGCCCACGCCAGCAGCACCGCAACGGCGTAGGCAATAAACGAGGTAACTTTCTCCATGGTTAATCCCATAGCTGAACGGTTTCGGATGCCGGAGCCGTGTCAATCACTGGCAGCGTGACCACCGTGCCATGCGGCAAGATGACACCCAGCTCAGCCAGCCCCGGATTAGCCAGCAGCACAGCCTCGACCACGCCCTCGGTGCGGCCGTAGGCGCGATAACACAGCGCGTCGAGCGTGTCCCCTTGAAGCGCGATGACGTTCATCAGATTTGCCCGACAATGCAGCGCGGCTTGCCCTGCAACCGGGCGATTGACCAGCGCATATCCCGCCAGTGCTCATCAATGGACACCTCAACGCTGTCGGCTTTTTTGTCCCCCTTGGCGCTGGCATCTGCGCCCCGGTAACGTTCGTACAGCGTTGCCGTGGTCATGGCACAGACCGCGCTCAGGTAGTGAAAACACTTCTCGCTTTCGCCGTCGATTTCATCGGCAGGAACCTCGGCCAGCGTCTTGAACCCGGCCGCGATTTGCTTCTCACGATAGAGATACAGCTCCGCATTCGCCTCCGCGATACCGCTGCGAATGGCAAAGCGCAGGCGCTCAGGCGTGACCGTGTACTCCAGCCGCATCAATTCGCGGATGCGCTTCGGGTCAACGTCCGGGAAAAAGAACGTGTTTTTAATCACCGGCTCTGGCGCATCCGGCTGCGGGATAATGGCCGTCGGCTCGGCCTGCGGTTCGACCGGGTTACGCATAATCACTGTCGTCATGACAACCTCAAAATGGGTGGGCGGTGGACGATGGCGTTGATAAGTCAAAAGACACTCGCGGCCATCGTGCCGCCCGGCACGGGGTGCGTTCTGTTAACCGGCGGTTTTTACCGCCTTTCGTGGTCGCCCGCGTTTGGCCGGAGTGGCGGCAGCCTTACGCGTGCGCGTGGTTGTTCTCTTGGTGACGGGCGCAGGCTTCGGCTTGAGGGCGCTCTCGCATTTTTGGATCTCTTTTTTCACCCCGGCATTGCTGTCGAGCTGCATTGCGCGGGCGAGGTACTCCAGCGCCTGCGCAGGGTCACCGCTGTCGCTCAACATAAGACCGGCCACCTTGTAGAGCTTGGCCTTGACCATGTCAGGCATATCCTCGGCGGCGGTCATCTCAATGGCGACGCGCAGGTCATCAATGTTGGCGGGGCTTCCCGCCTTGCGGCTGCGTTCTGCCGACAGCGCTACCTCTTCGGCAAACAGATACGCGACCGGCCGTTTGTTGTTCGGCACCTTGAGACGGTATTTCAGGGCATAGGGCGCAATTTCCAGCGCACCGGGAATGTCATCGGCGTCGAGCTTCCACTGCATGACCGTCATCAGAATGTCATCCTGCGCACCCCGACCTTCGGCTAATACACCCGCCACCCATGGCGCGTATAACGGCAACATGGCGCGCTTGTGGTCGGCCTTTCTCTCAACAGAATGGATAAGTTTCAGCTTGGTGCGGTCTGCGGCCAGCTTAACGAGCATTTGCTCGTAGGCGGTGGCATGGCGCAGCGGGTTATCTACCCGCTGCGCGGCCTCCACGGCCGAGACCCGCATCATGTGACGCTGTGCGGGACTCGTCATGGTTACTCTTCGCCTTTGGTTTCTTGAGTGTCTTCACCGGTTGGCGCAGGTTGCGCAGCCGCCCCCTTGCTGACCGCCAGCACGATAGCGTCAGCCAATGCAGTGATATCCGCACCGGATGACTGCTGGATCACGTTAGATACCAGCGCGGCCGATTTTTCAGTCGGTGCGGGCAGCAGCTCGATGTTTTCAATCAGGCAACCGGCCGGATAGTCTTCGACCACATAGTCAATTTTCATCGACTCGTAGTTCTCGACGCGGTCACGCTTGGCGTTTTCTTCAATGTGACGACGGTGACTGTCATCCATGATGTAAATCGACAGATTGGCGAGCGTGGTGATAAAGATGGCGTTAGCCGGGAAGAACGGCACGCGCACGGCAGGCAGGTTACCGATGCGCTTCTGACTGACAATCACGTCGGCGGCCAGCGCCTCGGTGTTGGGTTGCGCTTGATTAACCAGCGGGAAGTATTTGTCGGCCAACAATTTACGGCCACAAATCACCACAAGGTCAGGCGACTCCTGATGCCATGGCGCAATCAGGTTGTTGGTCGCATCCATCACCACCGCGTCGAGGTTGGCATAATCGCCGCCCTCGCCAATGCGAATGACCGCCGAAATTACCGCACCATCTTCGCCGGTGATTTTGCTCATCACGCGGGATGGGGCTTCTTTGCGGTATTTTTCCAGCCAGCCCTCAGCCACATCTTGCAGCATCGGATTTTTTGCACGGTCAGAGGTCGCCGCGCGGCTGGTGCCGTTGAACCCGGCCATGATGAAATCCAGTGCCTGACGCTTGGCGATGGCGTTGCGGATACGTAACTGGAAATCCTGATAGCGCACCCACAAATCAAGCTGGTTATAGCGCAGATGGAAATCAAAGTTCACCTGCTGGCACTCGTATTTATTGGACTCCAGCGAGGTGAAATCCGCGGTCTGACGCTCTTTGCCGCCGTCGGTATCGGTGGTGCTGGCAATCGAACCGTTAACACCCACGCCGACCTTCTCGCCCTTCAGCTCGGCAACCGGGGTCATGTTGATGCGGGTCAGGAACTCAGAGGACTCCTGTACGATATTCATCAGCGATTGCGTCACTGACGGCTCTACGCTGAATTTTTTGCCGACATCGCCGACGTCCGTGATGCCGTTTAGCTTGGCAACTTGTTTCAGATAGGCGTTAAATTGAAAGCGGGTCTTTGTCTTCATTGCATTATCCTGATTCGATGAATTCGGGTTACTTCACAGCGGCGCGCAACGCGCCCCGCCCTGGCTGGTATCAGCAGTTGGTCAACAGGCTGTCTTCACCGTTGCCGCCGGAGGCTTTCGGGCGTCGCTGCTGGCTCAGGTTCTCGGTGGTATCGAGGGTGGTCTGAAGCTCGGAAAGCTGCTCCTGACCGGCTGTTACCTCACCTTTCAGCCCCGCAATTTCCTGCTCAAGCTGCGCGAAGCGTGTTTCGGTACTGTCGCCGTTGGTTTGCACCTGCTCGGCGATAACAGTGACCGCGTCATGCACATCACTGAATCGCGCGTCATCGCTGACTTGTTTGCGGCTGAACATGCCTTTTACACGGTCGGTCAGGTTGGTCAGCAGACTGTCAGGCAGTTCCTCAAACTCCAGCAGCACCTCAGTCGCCACCGAAAACACATCACCCGGCTCGGCTTTTTTACCGGCCAGCGGGTTAGTCTTGGCGCGGGAACAGAATTCGAGGTATTCGGTGCCGAGGCTGGCCGGGTCATCAGTGACCGCCAGACCGACGAGGTAGCATTTGCCGGTGTTGGCAAAATTCGGGCGGATTTCCATCGAGGTGTAAACTTTTTGGCTGGCCTTGACCATGCCGACCAGCTCATCGGTCGGGGACATTTTGCCGAACAGCGCCAACTTGCCGTTGAGGATGGAATCATCATCAATCTTCTCGGACTTCACTTCGACCACGTCGCCAAGGCGTTTAAAATCGCCGTTAGGAAGCAAGCCTTTAAAATGCTCCAGATTGATACGACAGCCATAAACTCGCGGGTCAAAACTGTCCGCCATATCCTGAATATCGTTACCGTCAATCACGCGGCCGTCACAGGTGTCGCCCTCGACACCGATGCGGAACCATTTCGATACTTTCTTTGCCATGAGCCATTGTCCTGAGTGGTTAAGGTCGGAGCTAGTTTCCCGACTGACCACCCTCACGGCCAGCGACTGCCGACGGACTATCCCCCAGACAACAGCACATTAGCGCGCGGCCGTCGTGGCTTGCGTAGCCTTGCCCTCGTCATCCACATGAGGGCATATCATGCAAATCCAGACCGACACCTCGTTACTCAGCGACCCGCGCCGACAGGCTGCGTTGCTGTACTGGCAAGGTTTCTCAGTGAAGCAAATCGCAGAGATGTTGAAGCAGAAAGCGCCCACGGTGCAGAGCTGGAAACAGCGGGAAAAATGGGACGATATCGCGCCGATTTCCCGCGTCGAATCCAGCATTGAGGCGCGAATGGTGCAGCTCGTTCTCAAGACGAAAAAAGAGGGCAGCGACTACAAAGAAATTGACCTGTTAGGCCGCCAGATTGAGCGCCTCGCGCGCGTCAGCCGCTACATGAATTCCGACAATGAGGCGGACCTCAATCCCAACGTTGCCAACCGCAACAAAGGTGAGCGCAAAAAGCCGACAAAGAACTATTTCAGTGACGAGGCCATTGCGAAGCTGGAGGAGATTTTTTATGACGAGTCTTTCGATTATCAGCTCGGCTGGCACAAGGCCGGACTGGCGCACCGCATCCGTGATATTCTGAAATCGCGCCAGATTGGGGCGACCTTCTATTTTTCCCGCGAGTCACTGCTGCACGCGCTTAAAACCGGCCATAACCAAATATTCCTGTCGGCCAGCAAAACGCAGGCGTATGTGTTCCGCGAGTACATTATTCAGTTTGCCCGGCGGGTTGACGTTGAGTTGACCGGTGACCCGATTGTGCTCGGCAACAACGGCGCGAAACTGATTTTTCTCGGCACCAATTCCAACACCGCGCAGAGCCATAACGGCGACCTGCTGGTCGATGAGATTTTTTGGATCCCCAACTTCCAGAAGCTGCGCAAAGTCGCCTCCGGCATGGCCTCGCAAAAGCACCTCCGGTCGACCTACTTTTCCACCCCATCAACGCTGGCACATGGCGCGTTTCCGTTTTGGTCTGGCGAGCTGTTTAACAAGGGCCGCAAAAGCACCAGCGAACACGTCGAGATCGATATCAGCCACCGCACCTTAGCTGCCGGGAAACTGTGCGATGACGGTCAATGGCGGCAAATCGTCACCATCGAGGACGCCTTGCGCGGTGGCTGTAACCTGTTTGACCTCGACGTGTTGAAGCGCGAGAACAGCGCCGAGGATTTCCGCAACCTGTTCATGTGTGAGTTTGTCGACGATAGCGCGTCAGTGTTCCCGTTTGAGGAGTTGCAGGGCTGCATGGTCGACAGTCTGGTCGAATGGACGGACGTTAACCCTTACGCTGACCGGCCATTCGGTGACCGGCCGGTGTGGGTCGGCTATGACCCGGCGCACTCCGGTGACAGCGCCGGTTGCGTGGTGCTGGCCCCGCCGATGGTGACGGGCGGTAAGTTCCGCATACTGGAGCGCCACCAGTGGAAAGGCATGGACTTTGCCACGCAGGCCGAATCCATCCGCAAACTGACCGGAAAATATAACGTGGAATATATCGGCATCGACGCCACCGGCATCGGGCAAGGTGTTTTCCAGTTGGTGCGCGCCTTCTACCCGGCCGCCCGCGAAATCCGCTACAGCGCCGAGGTGAAGACCGCCATGGTGTTGAAGGCAAAAGACACTATCGGCAGCGGCCGGCTGGAGTACGACACCGCCTATACCGACATCACAAAATCGTTTATGGCCATCCGCAAAACCATGACCGCCAGCGGCCGAGGCATGACCTACGAGGCGAGCCGCAGCGAGGAAGCCAGTCACGCCGACGTTGCGTGGGCCACCATGCACGCTCTGCTAAATGAACCCCTGACCGCCGCCAACGGCCAGCCCTCTAAATCTATTCTGGAGTTCAACCGATGAGCAAACGTAATCGCAACAAGGCAAAAGAGAATCTAACCGTCAAAGAACCTGACCAGAAAATGCAGGCGTTTACCTTTGGCGAGCCGTCGGCCGTTCTGGATCGCCGCGAGATTCTGGACTACACCGAGTGCGTGGGTAACGGCAAGTGGATTGAACCGCCTATCAGCTTTTCCGGGCTGGCGAAAAGCCTGCGCGCCGCCGTTCACCACAGCTCGCCGATTTATGTAAAGCGCAACATTTTAGCGAGCACCTACATCACGCACCCCCTGCTATCACAGCAAGATTTCAGCCGGTTTGTGCTGGATTATTTGGTGTTCGGCAACGCTTTTTTAGAGAAGCGCCAGAGCGTGAGCGGCAAGCTGTTGAAGCTGGAGACCTCCCCGGCCAAATACACCCGGCGCGGTGTTGAACCCGGCGTGTATTGGTTTGTGCAATCGTTCGTTGAGCCGCACCCGTTCGCCGCTAACAGCGTTTTCCACCTGCTGGAGCCGGATATCAACCAAGAGCTGTATGGGATGCCGGAATACCTGTCGGCGCTCAATTCAGCCTGGCTAAACGAGTCCGCCACTTTGTTCCGCCGCAAGTATTACCAGAACGGCGCACACGCAGGCTATATCATGTACGTGACGGACGCTGCGCAGAACAATACCGACGTGGAAGCGCTGCGCGATGCGATGAGCGACTCGAAAGGCATGGGGAATTTTAAAAACCTGTTTTTCTACGCGCCGAACGGAAAGCCCGACGGCATCAAGATAGTGCCGCTCAGTGAGGTAGCGACAAAGGACGATTTCTTCAACATCAAAAAAGTCAGCGCCGCCGACCTGCTGGACGCCCACCGCATCCCCTATCAACTGATGGGTGGTAAACCGGAGAACGTCGGGTCAGTGGGTGACGTGGAGAAGGCCGCAAGGGTGTTCGTCCGCAACGAGCTGACGCCGCTACAGCAGCGCATCACTGAGGTGAATGATTGGATCGGCGAGGAGGTCATCCGCTTTAAAAAATACACCCTCGACAACGATGACGAATGATAAACCGGCCGCCTGATTGGCGGCCTTTTCACACCCACCCGCAAACGCCCTCTGACGCCCACCACAGCCCGCGCCACTGCACGCACCACGAATCAAACCAAAGAACCCCAACACCATCACGACGCGCTGACGCCGTCAATTCTGATAATTAAATACGTGCCTGCGCGCAATGCTATCCCCGCCACGCCTGCCCGCTTCATGGGTCGGTTTTAATGCAGTTGCAATAGGTCATCCAAGCCGTGTCAGTTCTGCCCACCATTACCCAAACAAATAGAGAGATTCACATGCAATATGATGCAGCGTATGTAAGCTTCGGTGATTTGTCCTTTATTAGAAAACATACATCATATAGCTCTCATTTCTCAGTGATGACTGAGATGATTTTTCATAAGATTGATTGAAATGCAAAATGCAGGTTTTTACGAGCGAGCCGGTCCCTTATCCATAGTATGGTTTTTGTTGTGTCAGAGACACCGACCAAATTTTTCAATTTTACCATCGCAATTCAATGCCCTGACAAAATAATAAATTTAGTGTTTTTTATCAAGCCAACAATAAAAAATAACAGCAACTATAAAGAGACTTGTCTGTAAGAGTTATATCAACATTGTCTATCTCTGCTATCAATAAAAGTTCATTTTTCTTTTAATCCTCTAACAAGCACCGTTTAGGAAATGGGAATTACAACCAACTCAGAAGACAAAGAAATATAAAAAAACGATCATCACCGCAGGTTGTAACAAAACAATCAATTAAAAACGAACACTTAACATGTGCAACCACGACAATAATACAAAACAATACCGTCATTAAAAAAAGCCACAGAAACAATTAACCGTGGCAAAAAACTAAATTAAAAAAATAAGAGCAATCAATCCCTAAGACTTATTTCTATTGAGTCCGGAAAACCAATCTGACTATAACACATAGTCTCAGTCATGAAAAAATCAGTCTCTATAATATTATAGACCTCCGAGTTTGAAAGTGATGTCATTTCTGAAATACCCTCTACGAGATATTCAAACCAATTGGGATTAAGCATATTTATCGACGTGTTTATTTCTATATTTTTTTGATACCAAGAATCCGCCTCTAATCTTCCTGTTTTTTCAAACCCTCGAAATATATCGGTGACATATGACATTCTAAGAAATAACGAAAGGAAAAACCGCATATTAATATGAGTGTACTCATGAGGTATTGCTAATGGGAATTGGTAAAAACGATAAATTAATCTACTTACAAAAACCGCAGAATCAAATGCATTTACAGGTAACAATGTTCCAATTACACTTAGCGCGCCACTAACTAAAAAACCATTTGCTACCGAAGCATGGGAACCACTAACGGCTGATGTTAAACAAGCACTGAGGATTACAATTGGTGGCACACGTGCTACTTTCTTTAATTGCCATGTATCCACCTTTTCCTCACCAATGACTAGCCATCCATTTTCTTTGTCCCCCCCATGACTCCCATGACAATCTATTATAAGTATATAACCATCATATTGATTCAAGGCATCAATAAACTCGTCTTTTGTCTTGACATCAACAATTAAACACTCAAGATCTGGCATGTTTTTCTTGAAAGTTTCTATCGCCATCTCCAAGTGAAACTTTAAGTGATCATCTGGTTCAAATGAACGTATTATTAAAAATTTCCTCATTTCGGAACTTTTAATAACAACCTTTAAAAACGTAGATGCATTCTGCAATAAAAAATTGCCCGGAGTTGCATTAATTCTTGATATGTCATGACTTAACATAATTGGTATTTTGCCAAATCTAATCCAATCCAAAGGGATATCGCAAACAAAAGTAATATCATTATAGCCATCATTAATGAAATCTCTCAACTTCCCGCCGATAACTCTTTTTATTAGTGTGTTAAACGCTTTACCTTTTTTTATAAACCTAGGGTCATCTATTCCATGTAAGCAAGCTAGTTGCTCAAGCTTTTTAAGGTGATGGCCAAAGTGATTAATTTCATTTGGCAATCTTATTGCAGGCGAGTTTTTATTAATGCTGAATAATGAAATGGCTGCTGCGGTAAGACGCAACTCCGCACGCCTCATCCGAATAAAAAAATTAACCTTGGGATTATTCATGATATTTTTAATGCTATTATTTTCATTTTCAGGTTTTATTATATACCCTGAATAATCTGGATTTCTTAACACACCATTAATTAAGAACTTTTTCTCATCATTACTCAAATCCCTTTCAATAAATTCAAATAATGAACTTTCTTTATTATGAAAGAACGAAAACATACCTGGCGCATAAACTATCACTTCAGATGACGGGGCCGTACCCAACTCCCTTAAACAGTCCTCATACGCAACAACGCTATTTATAATACAATTTATGAATTCTCTCCTGCTACTACCTTTTTTAAGTTCTTTCTCGCGCGAAAGCATAAAACCCATAGACTCGATAAGTAACTCATTAGGCTTGGTAGTGTTGTTTAGCGTCCCACTCCAAGGGCTCCCTTTGAATATAGCACCCCTTCTTTTAAGCTTAGGGGTGATTTTCTTTCCACCACCATTATTTTTTAGTTTATTTTCTAGCACTTTTAATTTTGAGTAAAGAAGGCTATCAAATGCGTAAATACTATTCACTGCAGACGGGAGAATATCAGCACCCTTTATACTACTACATATTATAGGTGGGATAGTGAATTTCTTTGACAATGATTTAACAAAAGAAAAATCTTGAGGAATACAAAAAATCAAACAAAAAGGAGCGTGAAAAAACAAACTGACTTTTTCTACATATTCTCTGGAAACGAGAACCATTGTATTTTGCCCCACAAGTAACTCTTCACCTTCATCTTCCCCCTCTGGACGAATGAATATTTCTTTTATATCCTTAGGGGTCTTGCTGAGTAAAAAAATAAGCTCCGCCACCTCTGGATTTTTAACAACCCCGTTATCAAAACCCTGAAAAAAACTCTGTTCCCCATCGGTAGGCATAATTACGATTTTCACTACCGACCCTAACGTATGCAACAACTCCATGTTATACCTACTAGTTCAGTTTGGAATTTACATTAAGTATTATAGACTTTTTGAGCCAAAGGTGCATTCAAAACACCGGCCATAAATCAATGGCTGGATATAAAAACCTCTTATCGGAAAAGCATACCATTGCTCCACGCGCCAACACTCTCAGCTCCCAATAAGTTGCGATAATGCCCTGCTGCGCCAGTTCAAACCGTATTTGCGGAATCCTTGCCCGTTCTGCCGGTGTTAAACGTGCCGATGGCGCATCATTTCGCGATTTCCTACGGTTCCGGGCGATTTCTTGGTGGTTGCCCTTCGGTGATTGCCCCCTTGCAGCGTCTCTCATCGTCTTGGCAACGTCGGCGTCATTCCAGCTAACATCCCCGCCCTCAATCAAATTCATCACCGCCGTGACAAACTCAGGCGTTGCTACCTGCATATCTGGATCAGGTTCTTGCTGAACCTCCCCACAGTTATTGACAGGACTCCGAGGCGCGCCGGAGGCGCTTTTTAAAGCCAAAGGATTAACGTCAACGTCAACAGCCTTACGAACAATACGCCATTCTGTTGAGCGGGTTTCGTGGATATGGCCTGCGCCAAGGTGTGGGGCAAAAATGCCGACAACCTTTTGCACTTCTTCGTCATACACGTTCGGCTCATCAGCCACCTTGCGCGCAACGCGAACAGTCTGCACATCACGCGGGACGTTTGCGCCACCCTGCCCGGCCATGTAGGCGGCAAAGTCTCCAGCATCAGCCGCCGCACGCACTGCCTCGACTCGCTCATCAAAGGAATCGGACAGGCTAACGCCACGAAGGCAAGCGGCCCGGCACTCACGGTAAGCGCCCATGGTGGGAACGCCAATAGGCTGAAACTGCGGGATTCTCCACGTTGACGCCCAGGATGTCACCGCCGCAGCCATATCGCGCAACGGCTTGCCGGTGTCGTGGTCAATCTGGCCGTCGAGCGCATAACCGTCGATATTTTTGGCGATGTATTTTGCGATATACCCCGCCGCGCCGCCCTTGTTCATGTGCTTGGCTTCAAACCGGTTCTTTGCCGCACCGCGTTCGTCGCCGTCCTCTTTCAAGGCATAGCGTCGCATGATATCGATGACGTCCTGACGCTGCTTGCACTGGCAAAAAAGCATCATATGCCAGTGCGGTGTACCGTCATGATGTGGCTCAACGACGCGCATACCGTAAACGCTCAAATCGTTGTCTTTAAACGCGGTGCGCATCTTGCTCCAGATGTATACGAGATAACGCTGACCGTCTTTCGGTGAAAAAGCCTCTAAATCCCAGTTGTGGTTAAACTGGACTTTTTCAGCCCCTTCTTTGCCGACGACGCGGGTCGGGTGGTATTTCGATGGAGTGGTGATGGTGATAAACATGCCGACATGCTTCTCGCTGGCCGCAAACTTCTCTATTCCTGCGATGGTGCTCATCAGCTCCATGCGGCGGATTTCCGGGTTAGATATGCTGGCCATAACCTTATCAATTAGGTCGATACGCTCACCGGTAGCAACATTCTCCAGCTCGCACCCTTTCAGATAGTCCATATTAGCAAGCCGCCGGGCCTGCACCTCACGGATAGCCTGCTTACTCGCGTAAGGGTGTTTTTTGAGGTTCACTTCACCGGCAGCAATAAGCAACGCCTCACGCCAGCGCGTGCGCTGGGCCTTCAACTGGCGTTCCCACCACTCGGAGTTAACCAGACGTGACAGGCTGGCAACCGCTGATGTAGCGTCCAGCCTACCTTTGAGGTATTTGCGCCAGTGCATCGGAGTAATGTTAAACGCCCGTGCCATACGCGCGATGCGGCCATAGAATTCAGCCTGAACACCGTTGCTGATTAGCTGTGAATTATCCCCGTTATTTTCAGCGATAAACTCCTCGCAATAGCGGTCATAATTTTGCAGCAATTGACCAGCAACGCGGTCAGCAAAGCGTCGCAATTCCTTGTCATCCATGCCCGGCAGGCTCGCATAGTTGTCCACCTCCGCCATAAAGCACGGCGATGCGTTAATGTTCATCGAGTTCTTTTCGTTAACGATTTCGATACGCGGCCAGATGCGACGCTGAAACTGGAGCACCAGCCATTTATTAGCGGCGTGGATCCCCTGCTCTTTCAGCAAATAGGTATGGCGGCCCAGAAAAATAAGGCTGAGGAAATGCGGCAAGGATTGGATATTACGCAAAACAGCTTGCCCCTGAGCGTGTTGCTCACGGGTAAGCGGTCTTTCTTTGCCGATGGCGGCTTTTGGGGCGTTCCATGAATGAACCCCGATGAACGGTTCGCCGGAAGTTGTAGCGAATGATGGCGGCGGTGAGGGGGCTATACGCCCCCTTGCCTCTCTTTGTTCGCTGGCGTTGTTCATTTCTGCTTCCGGTTAGCCTGCCACTCGAACGACACCACCATTGCAAACAGAATCAGCGGGACACCCCACACCGGAGACGTGACCTGCAGCCATGAGCCATGGGGAACAAAACCCATGACTTTTAGGATTGATAAAAAAACACCGGCGGCATAAGCGCCCCATGAAAAAGGTGATGTCACGGCCATCAAAAATTGCTGCTTAGTTGTCATTTTTTTTCTGCCGCGTAGTGAGTGGAAAATGCGTCTTGGCAAAGCTTGCCGATACGCTCAATCTCAGCGGCCAAACTGGCAATGCTGGTGACGGTTGAGTCGCGAACGTGGTGATGCACCAACCCGGAAACCAACTGCGTGACCGTCGGGTAATAACCAACTGCGTCGAGCCACACCTCGCCCTTCTTGCTGCCGGTTTTAACCAGTTTCTTCTGGTTTAAAATGAACTGATGGACATCGCTGGTGACGACCCAATCCTTACCGATAGGAATGCGCAGCATGATTACCCCCTGAAATGTTTAGTTTGTAGTTCGTGGATGGTTTGGCATGCCACGCAACGAGTCACACCGGGAAAAGCTGCACGACGCGCGGCCGGGATAGCTTGGTCACACTCTTCACAAATTGACGCAGACACTCCGCCTTTAATGCGTGCCGCATTAATTTGCGCGGTGAGCGTCTCCTGCTGGCGCTGTTGCACCAGATCCATTAAATCCGGCATCGTTATAGCTCCGATTCGTTATTCAGATGAATGAGTGCCTGCTGACCTAATTCAGCAATGCGGTGCGATTCCTTCATCACTTCGCTAATGCTGGTAATTGTTTTAAGAAAAACGCCCCGCTTCACTGATAAATTAATAAGGTCAGCAATCAGCTTTAACTCACTTGAGTAAATAGCTCTGGTTGGATAGTATTTTTCTTTTGTCTCTTTATCCATTTTCACTTCGGCCAGAATTAAACCGCCCGCTTCCATTTTCATGATGGCGAACACGTTATTTACTTCCACACAATGATACTCAGCCATGATTAACCCCCTGCTTATGCGCACGGCCTTCATGGTCAAATTTATCCGACTCTTGCCGCAGTAGTTCGATAATCTCAACGCTAGACAGTTGATTGACGGCGGCATGCGTTGCGAGACGGTCAAGGTGAGATGAGAAGCTAACAGCGGCATCAGCCTTTGCCTCAACGCGTGCGTTGTTCAACATAAAATTACGTGAGTCCGCATCAGCCTTATTTCGCATTTCTTGGCCCACGGTTTTATACATGTGCATAGAGAACTCCAGATAAAAGAATGCCCGACGCAATAAAGCGCCTTTAAAATTAGAACTGATTAATTAATGGAAATATGCTTCGGGTTTAACCGAGGTCAATATAGTTGGCGCATGGTCAAATAAATTAAATAGCTCACGCAACGCTCTAAATAAAGCCTCGCGCCATGTGCAAGACTCATCATCAATGCGCCAGTACGGCTGATTGTATTCAGCCTCAGTTAACCCAGCATGCAGAAATAAAGTGCGCCTTTGGCTGATAGTCAGTCTGCCAATAAAACCAGATTTACTAATGCCGTGTTTACGATAGGTAGCGAAGGCACTGCGAAGCTCATCAATGGCGCAAACAACGCGCTCACGTTCGCAGTCACTCATTTCCTCCAGACGCATAACAGCGTGGCGCTGTTTTAAGTCCGCGTGAAAACAAACCGTCAGGCGCTCACGCTCCATCATCTGATTGTAAAAATTACAGGTGCTTTTCCAGCGAGGAACTGCGAGGCGTTCCCCAACTAAAGCACGCAGCCCGGCGGGCTGGTTACGAACAATACCGGCGGTGATAGCTGTCATTTTGAAAAACCCCGCATTGTTGATTTGATGGAGGAGATCCAACGGGTAGCCCGGCGGGTACGAATGACGATACCTTTCCGGCCCTTGCCATGGGTGATAGTGATATCAAGCGCGCGGCCGGTCTGATGATTCCAGAGCATTGGAGCGATTGAGATGGGTTGTTGCATGTTTTTATCCCCCTTTCACTGATATCAAGACGATGGTTCGCCAAGCCCTAACCATAAAAGCCACCCATCACGAATTTCTTTTGGACGGCGCTCATAGGCTAATTTCATTCCCGCATTCCACGCCGGTAGGTAAACCCAATGCTCCGCGCGTGCTGTAGGAGTCTCGGGGTTGCGCATTTCAACCGTTGGCAATTTGCCCTTATCAATCATCCCTTTCACTGCCTCCGGGCTTTTGCCAATGACTTTGGCAAATTCTTGATACGGCAATGCATCAGAAAGCCTTACTACTTGCTTTTCCATCTGGTAACCTCTCCGATTGTAGTAATCAGTTGCCTATAGGGGTTTATAGTTACCTATAGGGCTTTAATTACTACCAAAGACATTTAATTACTACGATTTGCAAATAATCATGCAAAGGGAGTCCCATGTCAATAGACATAGCAGAGAAGTTAAAGTTGATTAGAGAGTCTGAGCGGCTTAATAGGAAAGAATTCAGTGAGTTAACTGGTGTTCCTTATAGTTCACTATCTAGTTATGAAACGAGGTCAAAAGGGATGGGGTTAGATGCAGCTATGAAAATCCTAAGCCACCCACGGTTCGAAAAATACACGCTGTGGTTTATGAGTGATCGAATCTCCCCAGAATCCGGTCAAATAGCACCGGCACTCGCACACTTTGGGCAAGAGGCAACAACCTCGCAGCACTCAGGCCAAAAGATTGGCTAACCATTCACCTAAGTTATTTATTTAACACTTTTGGGGTAAGGGCTTGTTGCGTACCTGAAAGTAAAAACTTCCTCAGAGGGCTTCGCGATGGCGATTAAGAAGCTCGAAGATGGTCGATATGAAGTGGACATTAGGCCGAACGGGCGCAACGGAAAGCGCATCCGTCGGAAATTTGATAGGAAACATGAAGCACAAGCTTTTGAGAAGTACATAACTGTCAGCTATCACGACAAAGAATGGCTCTCTAAACCAACGGATAAAAGGTCATTATCTGAGCTGGTTAAACTGTGGTGGAGCTACCATGGCAAGAACAACGACCACGGGCAGTCCTACCTAAAAAAACTGGAGCGTATTACGCGAATGATGAACAGCCCAGCCGCATTTCAGATTGATAAATCTCGCATTACAGCTTATCGGTCGGCGCGGCTAGCCGAAGGCATTAAAGCATCCAGTATTAATCGCGAAATGACAGCGATAAGCGGCATGTTTACCGACCTTATCGACTCGGGGCTTTACTGTGGTGAGCATCCGATTCGTGGTAGTGGGAAACTCAAAGAAGCCAATACAGAAATGACTTATCTTGCCCGCGATGAGATAAGTGCATTGCTACAAGCTCTGGATGGCGATAACCGCCGGGTTGCCGTTTTATGCCTTAGCACTGGCGCGCGTTGGGGAGAAGCTATCAAGCTCAAAGCAGAGCATGTCATTCACAACCGCGTGACGTTTGTTCAAACAAAAAACGGTAAAAGGCGCAGCGTTCCTATTTCTCAAGAGGTCTCTGACGAAATCTTGTCTCAGCCGTCAGGAATACTGTTTCCGCAAGCGTCTTACAGTGCTTTCCGAGAAATATTGAAGGCGACTAAACCTAACCTCCCCCACGGACAAGCATCCCATTCGTTACGCCATACATTCGCAACTCATTTCATGATGAACGGGGGCAATATCATCACGCTCCAGCGAATACTTGGTCATGCGAGAATTGAACAAACAATGAACTACGCTCACTTTGCACCTGACTTCCTACAGGATGCAATTTCTTATAATCCGCTGGGAGGGAAAATCAATGTCTAGCGTCCACAACGCGTCCACACATAGATGGTTTTCTGGTGGTTGTAGTTGCCTATGGTGCAGATTAACCCTCTGTTTTATATAGACAACACTGATATTCAAGACAAGAAAAAGGCCGCCGAGGCGGCCTTAGGTTAGCGGGCAGGTTTTAACTGTAGGCGTTGAGCGTACGCTGGCACAGGGCGGAGCGGACGCAGTCTTGTTTATCAAAGCGGATGATGCCGATCATTTCATCCTCCTCGAAGCGTTCCATCGCATCGCTGAGGCCGGACTTCACACCGCGCGGCAAATCGCATTGGGTTACGTCACCATTAACGATTACCGTTACGTTCTCACCCAAACGGGTCAGGAACATCTTCATCTGGCTGGCGGTCACGTTCTGGGCTTCATCCAGGATAACTACCGCATTTTCGAAGGTACGCCCGCGCATGTAGGCGAAAGGCGCGATCTCTACCTTGCCGATTTCCGGACGCAGGCAGTATTGCATAAAGGACGATCCCAAGCGGCGCACCAGAATGTCATACACCGGACGGAAATAAGGGGCGAACTTCTCAGAAATATCCCCAGGTAAGAAACCGAGGTCTTCATCCGCCTGAAGAACCGGGCGAGTAACAATAATCCGATCCACTTCTTTATGTATAAGGGCTTCTGCCGCTTTCGCAGCGCTGATGAAAGTTTTGCCGCAGCCGGCTTCACCGGTGGCAAAAATCAACTGCTTCTTATCTATGGCGATTAAGTAATGACCCTGAGCTTCGGTTCTAGCCTCGATGGTAGAGCTATCGCGCTTGTCTCGCGCCATGCCAATAGACTCAACACCACCCATTTGTACCAGCGAGGTAACGGACTCTTCTTCAAGCTGGCGATGACTACGAGCGTCACGACGAATAACGCGTTTCGCTTCACGACGTGCTTTGATCACTGCTTTTTGTCTCATAGTGGCACCTTACAGTTTGTTTCACCTACCGCGGCGGTCTGGACCGCGCGATTATGTTTCACACACAGATTAGGTTTTGGCTCCCTTTTGAGCCAACAATAGCCAAGAGTAAAAGTGAATACGCGGCGGGCGTGTTAGCACACCGATTTTTCACGGGAGAACGCGATTGCGTAATTAAACCTAGAGTAAAAAGTGACAAGAATTTGGAATGACGAGAGTGCGGAGTGGCCAGGAAAAGAGAGTCGGAGAGAGAACCCTCGTTACAACGAGAAATCAGGAAAGGTCTGTTATTTGTTCTTTCTAGCCCAACCAAGGACTTTACCATTAGCGATCCCCGCAGTGTTATTTACAGCTTCGAGCTGTGCACCTTGTGAAAACTACCGCCAGATGATTACAGTATAATGACATTCAAACCTCGCGCGTTGCTAAAATGTAAAAAAATTTAATCTTTTTTGTTTTTAGCCGCGGCCAGAACACTATATCACGCTGATTACGTCATTCAATAAATTTTTTATATTGATAATTATCAAATAGTTATGATTATAATCCGCAAATGACATTTTAGTTTCCTGATTAAATTTCGCACACTTCATAACCGCCCCGTCAGCAGAAATTTATTAATAAAAAAGGCGGGATAGCTCCCGCCCTGTTGCTGAGTGATCACGCCGATAAACTCATCCGGCGGTTACTCGAAGGTATAAGAAACGCTCAATCCGCCGCCCCAGTTTCTACCCGGTGCCGGTTCGTAGTAACGGCCATTGCCTTCATTGACGATCACCGAACCGACATATTGACGGTCAAACAGGTTATCTACCCGGCCAAAAACGTTAAGCATCCAGTTGCCCAGCGGATAACGGTAGCCGGTATTTAAGCCGACGGTGGTATAAGCCGGAGCCTGTTCGCTATTGGCGTCATTAACCTCGATATCGCTCATATAGCGTACCTCGGCACCGGCATACCACCCTTCCGGCGGTGACCAGGCCAACGAGGCATAACCCATATTACGCGCAATGCCCGGCATCCGGTTGCCACTCGGTACCCTGTTGGCCGCCGAACACTGGCTATCACCACAAACATCGTCGCGGTAACGCGCATCCAGCAACGTCCAGGCTAACTGTACCCGCCAGTCATAAGCGAACTGCTGATCCAGCGCCAACTCAAGCCCACGTCTGCGGGTCTGCCCAGCGTTTTTGTAGCTACTGCGTCCGTTGCTGCTTTCATCAACCACAATTTCGTTGCTGGTGTCGGTCTGGAACACTGCGGCGGTCAGCAACCCATTGCCAATACGGGTTTTACTGCCAAATTCTACCGTATCGCTGGTCGAAGGATTCAGGCCGAAGTTGAGCCCGGACTGATTGCCGGAACGGTAGGACAGTTCATTAATGGTCGGGGTCTCAAAGCCACGGCCGGCGGAAAGATACAGGTTCCAGCCGCTCATCACCGCATAGTTAAGGGAACCGGCCGGTAACCACTTATGATAACTGGCGTTACCGCTGTCATCGCCATTGGCGCCGGTGATGTAGTGATCGTTGGAGTCAAAATTGACGGTGCTGTAACGCATACCGACATCCAGCGTCAGTTGCTGGGTTAACTGCCACGAAGTTTGCAGATAAGGGTCGAGGTTCCACATCAGGTTGCGTTCATTACGGCGCAGCGCCCCCTCGGTGCCAAGCTCGGTTACACCGTTGACCTGAGTAAAGTTTTCATACCCTTTACGCTGCTCGGTCATGGTTTCATAATCCAACCCGCCGGTCAGGGTGTAAGGCACGCCCAGCTCACCACGGTGCGTCCAGCGAGTATCAATTCCCTGATAATGGCGCGTCAGGTCAATCACCCCGCCCGGATGCTGCGCACTGCGCTGCTGCACCGCGACCGGGATCGACTGGTACTGGGTGGTTTCGCGCTCACCGGCGTACATCATGATGCTCAGGTCATCATTGGCACCCATCTGGCGCTCATAATGCAGCCCGGCCTGGGTCTGTGACGTGGTTTTGCGCGTGTTGTACTGATCGGCTCGTGGTGCCTGGCGCGGATTATCGTGCCATTCGGCAGAAGTCAGGCCACCTGGATCATTGGCGTCGATATCAACACTGTTGAACAACAGCGTCAGCGTGCTGACATCGTCGATGCGCACGCCCAGCTTGGCATTACCGAGGTTTTTCTGCGCGCCGCTGTGATCGCGGAACCCCTGGGTGGTGAAACGGGTACCGGAAATCGTGTAGTTAACATCGCCGGCTTGGGTGCCGTCGCCGGTCGCCCCGGAGGCTTTAACACCATAGCGCCAGGTGCCGTAGCTGCCGAAATACGAGCTGGCCTCCAGACGAGTCGGCTGTTGGCCGGTTTCGGTTTCCACATTCACCATGCCGCCGGAGGCATTCCCGTAAAGGGCGGAAAACGGTCCGCGCAGTACTTCCACCTTCTCGACCGAGTTAAGGTCGATATTCGAGGTCTGCCCCTGGCCGTCCGGCATGGTGGCAGGAATACCGTCGACATAAATACGCACGCCGCGTACGCCATACATAGAACGGGCACCAAAACCACGCACCGACAACTGTAAATCCTGCGCATAGTTCTGTCGGTTCTGAATTTGCAGACCCGGCACGCTACCCAGGCTTTCCGACAGATTGATCTGCGGTCGTGCCTCACGGATTTGATCACCCGTGACCACGCTGACGGCAGCCGGGGTTGAAAGTTCAGAAAGACCGCTGCGCTTGGCGGTGACCACCATGGTCTGTTCGCTGTCCTTGTCCTGCGCAAAGCTGGCAGAAACAGGCAGTAGGGCTGGAATAACCAGCGCCGAAACTGCCAACCGGTTTTTATGAGTGCTTTTCATCTGGAGAATGCCGTTAAAGGGATCGGAAGGTATGAACCATTTGGAACGTTATGGCCGACATGTTAATGCTTTTAACAAAAAATGAAAATAGTTACCTAATTAAAGCCCGTTCCCCCAATTGCGCAAGGACAGGGTTGATTTCAATAAACGGCGGTGCACGGCAGAGATCAGAAAAATGAGGCGGGGAAACCCCGCCTTGTAAGAGGTGACTTAGGCTTTCAACAGGCCACTGCCCAGGTAATCGTTAGCGTCTTTTACCCCCGGCAACGCAAAGAAGTAACCACCGCCGATCGGCTTGACGTACTCTTCCAGCGCCTCGCCGTTCAGACGTTTTTGCACCGTCAGGAAGCCTTTCTCCAAATCGGCCTGATAACAGACAAACAGCAACCCCATTTCCAGTTGACCGGAATTGGACACGCCAATCGAATAGCTGTAACCCCGCCGCAACAGCAAATTGCTCTGAGTTTTCGGCGTGCGCGGGTTTGCCAGGCGAATATGCGCATCCATCGGGATCAGCTTGCCTTCGGGATCTTGCGCGTAGTCCGGCTCGTCATGCTCATGCTTCATGCCAAGCGGCGCACCGCTGTGCTTGTCGCGACCGAAGATGGTTTGCTGTTCCTGTAACGGCGTGCGATCCCAGAACTCCACGTGAAAGCGGATAATACGTGCAGCCTGATAGCTGCCGCCCACCGCCCATGCGGGTTCTCCGGCGTTATCCGCCACCCACACCACCTGATCCATCAGCGGTTTATCGCTGGTTTTCGGGTTGGCGGTGCCGTCTTTAAAGCCCAGCAGGTTGATCGGTGTTTCTTTGCCTTTGCTACGTGCGGCGTGGGCAGAAATAAACCCTTCCCGCTTCCAGCGCACGCTGAGCAGATCCGGCGAATGCTTGATAATGTCGCGCAGCGCGTGGATCACCGTTTCATTGGTATTGGCGCAAATCTGCAATACCAAATCCCCGTGGCACAGGCTGGCGTCCAGCGAGTCGTTAGGGAAGCGCGTCATTTTTTGCAGACGCAGTGGTTTTTGTGCCTGTAACCCGAAGCGTTCGTCAAACAACGAGGTGCCGACCGACACGGTGATGGTCAGGTTATCCGGATAAATCTCCGGCCCCATAATGCCCGAATCGAGCGGTGGCAGCTTGGGATCCACCTCCGGTGCCCTGCCGCCGGTCGTCAGGAAGGCAATGCGGGTGGTCAGCAACCGGAACAGCCGCTCCAAATCCTGCTTGTTGCTGGCCAGCACGTCAAACGCCACCAGCATCATCGCAGCCTGCTGTGGGGTGAGGATCCCGGCCTGATGCGCGCCATAAAACGGCTGCTTCTGCCACCGTTCATCCTGCGGCACCGCCAGCGGTTCTGCCACTTTATCTGCCGCCTGAGTCAGACGGCTGCCGCCCAACGCCAGCACGCCCAGCCCCAATCCTTGCAGCAAACGACGGCGCGACGGTGATGCCGCGTCCTGCGGCTGTGGATGCGGCCCGTTTGCCGGGCCGATCTTGTTACTCATTATGCTTTGCCTCAATCCAGACCCAGAACGCCACGCAGTTGTGACAAGTCTTCCGCCAGGGTGGTGATTGGCCCTTTCATGGCATTGCGATCGGCATCGGTCAGCTTCTCGTAAGACTCATAGCCATCTTTGGTCTTGTACTTCGCCAGAATGGTATCAACGGTTTTAAAGTTGGCATCGATCTTGTCCAGCAACGGCTTGTTGGCCTTCACCAGCAGCGGACGCAGCAGGTTAACGATTTTCTGCGCGCCGTCGACGTTAGCCTGGAAGTCCCACAGATCGGTGCGGCTATAACGGTCTTCTTCACCGCTGATTTTGCTCGCCGCCACTTCTTCGATCAAACCGGCCGCCCCGCCCACCACTTTGTTTGGCGGGAAGGTCAGGTCAGTGACGCGTTTTTGCAGCTCGACGGTGTCGTTGTACAGTTGATCGGCGTATTTGCTCATGTCTTTGGTGGTGTTATCGGCAAACAGCGCTTTCTCCAGACGGTGGAAACCGGTGAACTTCGGATCTTCCGCTTTCTTCTCGTAATCGTCTTCACGGGCGTCGATGCTGCCGTCCAGATCGGAGAACAGTTCGGCGATTGGCTCAATACGCTCGTAGTGCTGACGTGTCGGCGCATAGAGTTTGCGCGCCTGTTCCACGTTGCCGGCTTTGATCGCGTCGGTGAACAGCTTGGTCTGCTTGACCAGCCCTTCCACTTCTTTGGTAACGTAAACCTTGTATTCGGCAATCGGCCCAACCAAATCCATCGCGTTCGGTTTGCCGTCGGTGGCGGCGCCCGCAGCCGCAGTTACGGTCAGCTTGCCTTTCGGATTGCTGAGCAGCCCGCAGGTCATGTCGTATTCACCCGCTTCCAGATTGGCGGTCATCTTCTGGGTGAAGCCCGGCGCGATGTTCTCGCGCTCTTCTACCACCATCACCCCTTTGAGGATTTCCCATTCAACGTTTTTCTGGCTGGTATTGTGCACCACAAACTGGGTTTTACCGGCCGGTACCGTCAGCTGCATCGGCTCACACTGCTTGTCGTTAACGGTAATCTTCACCTGCGGCACATCCGCCGCCTGGGCATTGATGCTCAGCGCGAACGCCGGGAGTGCCAGTAATGCTGCGTGCAACGCCTTGCGGCGGAATAATGGAGTCGACATACAAGATTCCCTATTAAAATTAATGATTGATTTTACGTTGCGCCGAAACCGCTGCCGGTTCCGCACGCTGCGGCAGGAAAAAGAAAATCAGCGCCGGGATCAGATACAGGAAATAGACCGCCACTTCGCTCACCGTTGGCGTTTCCTGGTAGCCGAAGATGCCTTCGAGCAGAGTGCCAAACAGCGAATGGGTCGACAGATGGTTACTGAGATCGAACGCGATATCCTGGAAATGGTTCCACAGTCCGGCCTCGTGGAAGGCGCGGATCGCCCCGGCAGCCAGACCGGCGGCAACGAACAGAATAAACAGGCTGGTCCATTTGAAGAATTTGGCCAGGTGCAGCTTCACGCCGCCCCAATAGATAGCCATACCCAGCACGATGGCGGCCACCAGACCGAGCACTGCACCGATCGGGGCTTCAATACCCACATCTTGCTGGAAGGCGGCCAGCAGGAAAAACACCGACTCCAGCCCTTCACGCGCCACGGCAAAAAACACCATCGCCACCAGTGCCCAGCCCTGGCCTTTGCCGGAGTTGAGCGCGTTATCGATAGCGCCTTCCAGATGTACCTTGACCGACTTGGACACCTTACGCATCCAGAACACCATATAGGTGAGGATCAGTACCGCCACCACCGCAACAATGCCTTCGAATAGCTCTTGCTGTTTCTGCGGGAATTCACCGGTGGTTTCATTGATGAAAATGCCGAGCGCCAGGCACAGGGCAGCGGCAACAATCACCCCTATCCATACCACGCCTAGCCATTGACCCCGCTGGGTGCGTTTCAGGTAGCTGGCGATCAGGCTGACGATCAACGCCGCCTCCAGCCCCTCACGGAACATGATAAGGAAGGGAACAAACATAAATAATAACCCCTAAAAAGGCATCTGCTGCGAAGCGTCCGCACGCCGGAAAAGACGGCAACGCCAATGTAAAGAAAAGTAAAACACAACGATAGTGATTATCATTCTGGCTGGAAGAAATACAAGGGCCGCAAGGGTGATTTTTTCTAATCAAATGTCGCCAGGTGTTTCAGGCAGATGACAGAAAACAGCGGAATGAAAAATGACAAAGGGCGCATTAAGCGCCCTTTGAGACTCGTGCTGCGCGAGGATTAAACGGTTTTGAACTCGGCTTCTGCCTGATCAAAACGTTCGGTGATAGTCGCCGAAGGCTGACGACCCATCAGGCTCACCGTCACGATGGCGATACAAGCAAACAGGAAGCCCGGGATGATTTCATACAGATCCAGCCAGGCAAAGTGTTTCCAGACGATCACCGTCACCGCCCCGACCAGCATGCCAGCCAATGCGCCGTTACGCGTCATGCGTGACCACATTACCGAGATCAACACCACCGGACCAAAGGCCGCACCGAAGCCGGCCCAGGCGTAGCTCACCAGACCCAGCACGCGGTTTTCCGGGTTTGCCGCCAGCGCGATGGCGATCAGCGCCACCAGCAGCACCATGAAGCGGCCAACCCACACCAGCTCACGCTGGCTGGCGCCTTTACGCAGGAAGGCTTTGTACAAGTCTTCGGTAATCGCGCTTGAACACACCAACAGCTGGCAGCTCAGGGTACTCATTACCGCTGCCAAAATGGCTGACAGCAGAATGCCCGCAACCCAAGGGTTGAACAGAATCATCGCCAGCTCGATAAACACGCGTTCACCGTTCTGCGACACATTGCCCGCCTGATCCGGGTTGTTGGAGAAGTAGGCAATACCGAAGAAACCGACGGCAATGGTCCCCGCCAGACACAGGATCATCCAGGTCATGCTGATGCGACGTGCGCTGCGAATGGTGCGGTGAGAGTCCGCCGCCATAAAGCGCGCCAGAATGTGTGGCTGACCGAAGTAGCCCAACCCCCAACCCAGCAGTGAGAGGATCGCCACAAAGTTCAGGCCTTTCAGCATATCGATATTGGCCGGGTTCTTCGCCTCAATCACCAGCATCGAGGTGTCAATGCCACCCACGGCCATAATCACCATTACCGGCGTCAGGATCAGCGCGAAAATCATCAGACTGGCCTGCACGGTATCGGTCCAGCTCACCGCCAGGAATCCACCGATAAAGGTATAGAGGATAGTAGCGGCGGCACCGGCCCACAGCGCGGTTTCGTAGCTCATCCCAAAGGTACTTTCGAACAGACGCGCACCGGCCACGATGCCGGAAGCACAATAGATAGTGAAGAACACCAGAATAACGATGGCAGAAATCACCCGCAGCAGCTTGCTTTTGTCTTCAAAGCGGCTGGTGAAGTAATCCGGCAGTGTCAGGGCATTATTGTTGGCTTCGGTATGCACGCGCAGCCGCCCCGCCACCAGCTTCCAGTTAAGGTAAGCGCCGATCGTCAAGCCAATGGCAATCCAGCTTTCGGAGATGCCGGACAGGAAGATGGCGCCCGGCAGGCCCATCAGCAACCAGCCGCTCATATCCGATGCGCCGGCAGAGAGCGCGGTCACCACGCTGCCCAGGCTACGGCCGCCCAGAATGTAGTCGTCAAAGTTATTGGTTGCCCGGTAGGCAAGTAAGCCGATTAACACCATCCCGAAGATATACACCAGGAAGGTCACCAGCATTGGTGTGCTCATTGTCATGAAATTCTCCACTCTCATTATTATTTCGCGCTGTATTGCGATAGTTACTGCTTGCCCATCCGCCGGAACGTGGCGAAATTGCAGGTACCCCGCAGGTGAAAATAGTTTCCGCCCGCAATTGTCTGGCCGACGGCTATCCTAGATGACCCTTTCATTATCCAACAAGATATTTAACAACAAAGTTACACAAAGTTTACCCTGCGTCACATTTAACCGCTCTCAGGGTTACACCTTTCACCCCCAAGCGGAGTTGCACCTAATATAATTCTGATGTTACCCCTGATATCACTGGGGACAACGTACTTAAACTCCGTCTTCATCCCTCCCTGCCCAGAGGCTGAGCAAGAAGCATGCCGGTTATTGATGTTAAAAAATCGATGGAACTCACACTTCGCTCATCAGCCTGATTTAACACGGTTGCACAAAGTTGCAACATGCTGGATATTGTCTGCATTCATCACAGCACTCAACGCACGAACCTATCCCCGCAGCCTCTCTGGCCCGCAGTTTGTGTATAGGTTCTTAAACACAGGAGTTGGATTGGCATGGGCACTACCACCATGGGCGTAAAGCTCGACGAGGCAACTCGCGATCGCATTAAAAGCGCAGCACAAAGTATCGATCGCACGCCGCACTGGCTGATCAAACAGGCCATTTTCAATTATCTCGAGCGTCTCGAGAACGGTTCCGAACTGCCTGAAATTCCTGCTGTTGCCGCTGCCGGCCAGACCGAAGCGGACGACATTATGCCGCAAGTGCAGGAAGAGTCCCACCAGCCATTCCTTGAATTTGCTGAACAAATCCTGCCGCAGTCGGTTAACCGCGCCGCCATCACCGCAGCCTATCGTCGTCCTGAGACCGAAGCGGTTCCGATGATGCTCGAACAGGCACGCTTACCGGCCGATCTTGCCAAAGCCACCCATAAGATGGCTTACAACATCGCCGAGAAGCTGCGTAACCAAAAAAGTGCAAACGGCCGCGCCGGTATGGTGCAAGGTCTGCTGCAGGAATTCTCACTCTCCTCACAGGAAGGCGTGGCGCTGATGTGCCTGGCGGAAGCCCTGCTGCGTATTCCGGACAAACCAACCCGTGACGCGCTGATCCGCGACAAAATCAGCAATGGCAACTGGCATTCCCACCTCGGCCGCAGCCCATCGATGTTCGTGAACGCCGCCACCTGGGGCCTGCTGTTCACCGGCAAGCTGGTTTCAACCCATAACGAAGCCAACCTGTCGCGCTCGCTGAACCGCATTATCGGCAAGAGCGGTGAACCGCTGATCCGTAAAGGCGTGGACATGGCGATGCGCCTGATGGGCGAACAGTTCGTCACCGGCGAAACCATCGCCGAAGCGCTGGCCAATGCCCGCAAGCTGGAAGACAAAGGCTTCCGCTACTCTTACGACATGCTGGGTGAAGCCGCCCTGACCGAAGCCGACGCTCAGGCCTATCTGGTGTCCTACCAGCAGGCCATTCACGCGATCGGCAAAGCGTCTAACGGTCGCGGCATCTATGAAGGCCCGGGTATTTCGATCAAGCTCTCCGCCCTGCACCCGCGCTACAGCCGTGCACAGTACGAACGCGTCATGGAAGAGCTTTACCCACGCCTGCTGTCATTGACCCTGCAAGCGCGTCAATATGATATCGGCATCAATATCGACGCCGAAGAAGCCGACCGCCTGGAGATCTCACTCGATCTGCTGGAGAAACTGTGTTTTGAGCCACAGCTGGCCGGCTGGAACGGCATTGGCTTCGTGATCCAGGCCTATCAGAAACGTTGTCCGTTCGCCATCGACGCCGTGATCGATATGGCGCAACGCAGCCGCCGTCGCCTGATGATCCGTCTGGTGAAAGGTGCTTACTGGGACAGCGAGATCAAACGTGCCCAAATGGACGGGCTGGAAGGCTATCCGGTTTACACCCGCAAGGTTTACACCGACGTCTCCTACCTGGCCTGCGCCCGCAAACTGCTGGCGGTACCCAATCTGATTTATCCGCAGTTCGCCACCCATAACGCCCACACCCTGAGCGCGATTTACCATATGGCAGGCAACAACTACTACCCAGGTCAGTATGAGTTCCAATGCCTGCACGGCATGGGCGAACCGCTATATGAGCAGGTGGTGGGTAAAGTGGCCGACGGCAAATTAAACCGCCCTTGCCGCATTTATGCCCCGGTCGGTACCCATGAAACGCTGCTGGCATACCTGGTGCGCCGCCTGCTGGAAAACGGCGCCAACACCTCGTTCGTTAACCGCATTGCCGACGCCACCCTGCCGCTCGACGAACTGGTGGCCGATCCGGTCACCGCAGTTGAAGCTATGGCCGCCAGCGAAGGGCAAATTGGTCTGCCGCATCCGCGTATTCCGCTGCCGCGCGAGCTGTATGGCGAGAAACGCACCAACTCCAGCGGTCTGGACTTGTCCAACGAACAGCGTCTGGCTTCTCTGTCCAGCGCATTGCTGAGCAGCGCTACTCAGCCATGGCGTGCCGAGCCGATTATCGACGCCGAGCTGGATCAGGGCGTGGAACAACCGGTGATTAACCCTGCCGAACCGGGCGATATCGTCGGTTACGTGCGTGAAGCCACCGAAGGGGAAGTCAGCCGGGCGCTCGACGCCGCTGCCGCTGCCGGCCCAATCTGGTTCGCCACTCCACCGTCGGAGCGCGCCGCCATTCTTGAACGCGCCGCAGAACTGATGGAAGGCCAACTGCAGAGCCTGTTGGGCATCCTGGTACGTGAAGCGGGTAAAACCTTTAACAACGCCATCTCCGAAGTCCGTGAGGCGGTCGATTTCCTGCATTACTACGCCGGTCAGGTGCGCGATGACTTCGCCAATGACAGCCACCGCCCGCTGGGCCCGGTAGTTTGTATCAGCCCGTGGAACTTCCCACTGGCGATCTTCACCGGCCAGATTGCCGCGGCGCTGGCGGCAGGCAACAGCGTGTTGGCTAAACCGGCCGAGCAAACTCCGCTGATCGCCGCACAGGCAGTACGCATTCTGCTGGAGGCCGGTATTCCCCAGGGCGTGCTGCAACTGCTGCCAGGCCAGGGTGAAAGCGTCGGCTCGGTGCTGGTCAATGACGCCCGCGTCCGTGGCGTGATGTTTACCGGCTCCACCGACGTTGCCGGTATTTTGCAACGCAGCATCGCCGGTCGTTTGGATCCGCAAGGTCGCCCAACGCCGCTGATCGCCGAAACCGGGGGCCTGAACGCGATGATCGTCGATTCTTCCGCCCTGACCGAACAGGTGGTAACCGACGTGGTCGCCTCCGCCTTCGACAGCGCCGGTCAACGTTGTTCTGCCCTGCGTATCCTGTGCATTCAGGAAGACGTGGCGGACCATACGCTGCAAATGCTGCGCGGTGCGATGGCCGAGTGCCGCATGGGTAACCCGGAACGCCTGTCTACCGACATCGGGCCGGTGATCGACGCCGAAGCCAAGACCGGTATCGAACGCCATATCCAAGCAATGCGTGCCAAGGGCCGCAAGGTCTATCAGGCGGCGAAAGGCAATGCACAGGATGAGAAAGAGTGGTCACGCGGGACCTTTATCAAGCCAACGCTGATTGAACTGGACAGCTTCGACGAGCTGCAAAAAGAGATCTTCGGCCCGGTACTGCACGTGGTGCGCTTCCAGCGCTCCAATCTGGAGTCATTGGTCGATCAGATCAACGCCGCCGGTTACGGTCTGACGCTGGGTATTCACACCCGTATCGATGAGACCATCGCCCGCGTCACCGAACGTGCCAAGGTGGGTAACCTGTACGTGAACCGCAACATGGTAGGTGCCGTGGTCGGCGTGCAGCCGTTTGGCGGCGAAGGCCTGTCCGGCACCGGTCCGAAAGCCGGTGGCCCGCTGTACCTGTACCGCTTGCTGGCTAACCGTCCGGATGACGCAGTGCTGCGCACCCTGAGTCGTCAGGACGATGAACGCCCGCTGGAAGCCACCGCGCGCCCACAGCTGCTCAAAGCCCATCAGGCGCTGGAGCAGTGGGCGATTGCCGAAAAACAGGCAGAGCTGGTGACGCTGGCACAACGCTACGCCGAGCTGGGTCAGGGCGGCACCCTGCGCCCTCTGCCAGGCCCAACCGGCGAGCGTAATACCTATGCCCTGCTGCCGCGTGAGCGCGTACTGTGCCTGGCCGATAACGAAGCCGATGCCCTGACTCAGTTGGCTGCGGTACTGGCGGTGGGCAGCAGCGTGCTGTGGCCGGAAGCCGAGCTGCAACGCGCCCTGTATCGTCGCCTGCCGGCGGCGGTTCAGGCCAGCATCAGCCTCAGCAAAGACTGGCAGCAGGACAAGGTGGAGTTTGACGCCGCCATTTACCACGGCGATGCCGATCAGTTACGTACTCTGTGCGAGCAAATCGCCCAGCGCAGCGGCGCGATCGTTTCAGTACAAGGCTTTGCCCACGGCGAAACCAATATCCTGTTGGAGCGCCTGCTGATCGAACGCTCGCTGAGTGTCAACACCGCCGCCGCCGGCGGTAACGCCAGCCTGATGACGATTGGTTAACGACCTCAGTTAATCAGCCCAAGGGCGCAGCGTAATGGCTGTGCCCTTTTTTCTTGGCCAACAGCCGATGGGCCGAACATGTTCGGCCCCTACAACGGACTCTGCGAACCTGTAGGGGCGCTGCATGCTGCGCCCTGCACATGACAGCGGTTTCCTGCAAAACACCTCGCATAACCGCTCCTCAGATATGTTTTATCCAGCCAAATTCTGATTAAGTATCCGAAATTCAGGAGGATAAATGACACATTTCCAATCGCGAAAAACCCTTCGCTTGCGCCATTATAACTATGCCTCTATCGGTATCTATTTTGTGACGATTTGCACGCATCAGCGACAGTGTCTTTTCGGTAAAATAGACGATTCGATCATGCTGCTGAACGCCCATGGGATCATCGCAAAACAATGCTGGTTGGAAATCTCTCAGCATTTTACCCACGTTCAGTTAGACCATTTTGTCTTGATGCCGAACCATATACATGCGCTGCTGCATATTCGCGAAGGAA
Source organism: Serratia myotis (assembly GCF_027474885.1). NCBI lineage: Bacteria > Pseudomonadati > Pseudomonadota > Gammaproteobacteria > Enterobacterales > Yersiniaceae > Serratia > Serratia myotis. Next base: position 3,368,280 of record NZ_CP099707.1, read on the forward strand.
AAGGGGTGGCCATTCCAATAATTATTCGCAGTTACAAAGCGGCAGTGACACGCCAATTGCAACACCCTACATGGCAGCGTGGTTACTGGGAAAGAGTCATCCGAAATGAAAGAGAATTGGCGTTAACACGGGAATACATTGCGAATAATCCTGCACAATGGGGGACAGATAAAGCCGAGGATTATTAATTTAAAGGCCGAACATGTTCGGCCTCTACAGGTTACTGATTCAGGAATTTATCGAGGAATTGCTGGGTGCGCTGGTGTTGAGGATTGGCGAACAGCTCTTTCGCCGGACCCTGCTCAACGATACGGCCGTGATCCATGAAAATGGCGCGGTCGGCTACGTCACGGGCAAAGCTCATTTCGTGCGTCACGATCACCATGGTGCGCTTTTCTTCCGCCAGCGAACGGATGGTGTTGAGCACTTCGCCCACCAGTTCTGGATCGAGTGCAGAAGTCGGTTCATCGAACAGGATCACTTCCGGTTGCATCGCCAGTGCGCGGGCTATCGCCACCCGCTGCTGTTGCCCACCGGAAAGACGGCGTGGATAAGCCGACTCTTTGCCGTTCAACCCTACCTTCGCCAACAATGTCCGCGCACGCTGTTCTGCGCTGGCTTTCGACTCGCCTTTAACGATGACCGGCCCCTCAATAATATTCTCCAGCACCGAACGGTGCGGGAACAGATTGAAGCTCTGGAACACAAAGCCCACTTGCTGGCGCAACGCACGCACCTGATTTTTCTGTTTGCTCAGCGGTTTGGAACTGTCGATCTGAATATCACCAACGCGGATCGTACCGGAATCCGGCACCTCCAGCAGGTTGATACAGCGCAGCAAGGTGGTTTTACCCGAGCCGCTGGGCCCGATAATCGCCACCACTTCACCCGCACTGACCTCCAGGTCGATCCCATGCAGCACCGTTTGACCTTTGAACTGCTTGGTCAGCTGTTTCACTTCAATGGCACTCATGCGTTACTCCTGATCCTGGCGGTTGACGTGCGCTTCCAGACGATTTTGCAGCGCAGAAAGCAAAGTCGCCATCACCCAGTAAATCAGCGAGGCCGCCAGATACATGGTGAACACTTCCAGCGTACGCGAGGTAATCAACTGTGCCTGACGGAACAGCTCCGGTACCTGAATGGTCGCCGCCAGCGAGGTGTCTTTCACCAGGCCGATAAAGCTGTTGCCCAACGGAGGTAATGCAGTACGCGCTGCCTGCGGCAGGATCACCCGACGCAGCGTCTGCCAACGAGTCATGCCGATGCTGGCCGCGGCTTCCCACTGTCCTTTTTCGATCGACGAAATCGCCGCACGCAGGGTTTCCGAGGTATAGGCTGCCGTATTCAGCGACAGGCCAATCAGCGCCGCCGGGAAGGGATCAAACTCGATACCGAACTGCGGCAAACCGTAGTAAATCATGAACAGCTGGGCAATCAGCGGCGTGCCACGGAACAACGACACGTAGAAGCGCGACAACCACGACAGTGGCCATAACGGCGAAAGGCGCATCAGCGCCAGCAGAAAACCGAGCAATAAACCGAGCGCCATGCCCCCCAGACTGAGCTGGAGAGTGAGTATCGCGCCCCTCAATAAAAATGGCGCTGAATCCAGCGCCAGTTGGATACTTTCGTGCATTATTTAGTTACGTCCGCGCCAAACCATTTGTCAGAGATCTTCGCCAGCGAGCCGTCTTTTTGCATTTCGGCAATCGCCTGGTTGATCGCAGCCAGCAGTTCCGGGTTGTTTTTACGCACCGCTACGCCAGACTCCTGACGAGAGAACGCCGGGCCGGCTACCGCCAGCGTATCGCCGGTTTTCTTCACCAGATCCAACGCCGCCAAACGGTCAACCAGAATGGCATTGATACGGCCTACGCGCAGATCCTGGTATTTGGTCGGGTCATCATCATAGGTGCGCACGTCAACGCCCTGCACATTGTCACGCAGCCACTGTTCGTAGTTGGTGCCCAGGCCGACGCCGACTTTCTTGCCTTTCAGATCTTCCGGCTTGGTGATGGTGCCTTCATTGCCCTTCTTCACCAGCGCCTGAATACCGGAGACGGTGTAAGGCGTGGAGAAATCATATTTCTTCTGACGCTCCGGGGAAATGGTCACCTGGTTGATCACCACGTCGATGCGTTTTGAATCCAGCGAGGCCAACATGCCGTCCCACTTGGTCGGGTTCAGTTTGGCTTTCACGCCAAGATGCTGCGCCAGCGCGTTGGCGAAGTCCACTTCAAAACCCGTCAGCTTGCCGTCTTCACCCTGGAAGCTGAACGGCGGGTAAGTGCCTTCCAGCCCAACAACCAGAGTACCGTGATGCTTCACCTGCTCCAGCAGGTTATCGGCGGCATAGGTTTGCGTGCTCAACCCCGCCGTCAGCGCAACGCCCATCACACCCAGCAGCAGTTGACGACGAACTTTAGAAAACATCATAAACACCCCATCTGTTGTTTATCTTTTTTGATATCAGCACTTTAACAGTGTGACCGCCTGCTTGAAGGAATATAACCTTATAAATATAGTTCAAAATGGAATAACAAACTCGGCTCACACCTGCGGATGGTAGGCGAAGAGCGCCGGTGCACCGCCGGTATGGATAAACAAAATCGGGCCGTCATCACGGAAACGTTGCTGGGCTATACCATCAATTAAACCCGCCATCGCCTTGCCGCTATACACCGGATCCAGCAACACCCCTTCCTGCTGCGCCAGCAGCTGTATGGCCGCCAGCCCTTCTTCATTCGGCATGCCGTACTGCGGCGCAAAATAATCATCCCACAGGGTGATGGACGCCAGTTCATCGATGTCCAACGAACAGGCCAGCGCTTTTTGGATCAGTTCCACCTTGGGCAGTTGGTCAATGACTTTGCGTGAAACGGTCACACCGATCAGCTCAGTCTCTGGCAGCAGTTGCTGCAGACCGACCGCCAGCCCGGCATGGGTACCGGCGCTACCAGACGCCACCACCACGGAGCTAAACGCGACATTGCTGAGGCGACTCTGCTCGGCAATTTCCAGCGCACACTGTATGTAACCCAGCGCACCCAATGCGTTAGAGCCGCCGACCGGCACCACATAAGGCCGGAAACCCTGTGCCTCGAGACGGGTAGCCAAATCGGCCAACTGCTGCTGTGGGTCATGCAGTGCTTCACACATCTCCACCTGCGCGTTGAACAGCCCAAGCAGCAGACGGTTACCGTTGGTCAGGTAATTCTCTTCCTGGGTGTCGATTGGGTTTTCCAGCAATGCTACGCAGTGCAGGCCCAGTTTGGCCGCCACCGCCGCCGTTTGGCGCACATGATTGGATTGGATTGCCCCGGCAGTGACCAGCGTATCGGCCCCCTGACGCAGGGCTTCAGCAGCCAGAAACTCCAGCTTTCTCAGTTTATTACCGCCCATCGCCATCGGCGTGACGTCGTCACGTTTGATATAAATTTCACGGCCAAGGTAGTCTGAGAGGCGAGACAGTTTTTCGAGCGGTGTGGCAGAGCCGACTAAATCGAGGCGCGGGAACTGCGCCAATTTTTGTTGCAGATTCACAACTTCCCCCAGGGAATAAGGTATCAACAGCTAAAGGATAGATTTAGCAGATGTGAACCTAATAATCACTATTTATTAGTTATGGGGGGAAGACGAAAACCCCGGCTGGCGCGCCGGGGAGAGCGGATCAGTAGCTTTTTTGCCAGGCGAGATACTGGTCGTATTTACGCAGGGCAATGCGGTAATTGTTGTGCGCCGCAGAAGGCAACTCTTCAATGATGCGTTGATGGCTGGCATTGCTGGCGAACTTGTCGGCCGGATAGTTGCGCTCCACCAGCATTTCATCCAGACGACGCAGGCGCACCACGTATTCACGGATGGTGCTGTGGCTCATTTCGGTTTGTTCAAACAGATACTGCTTGAAGGCCATAATGTCGAAATAGCTCGGATGGCTGTTGCAGGAAATTTCACTACAAAAGCGGCACAGCGCGGTCAGCTCGTTCTGTACATTCAGCCAGACGTGATCGTCGATCGGCTGGTCCATACGCGCAATGGCGTCTTTGTTGATGATCTTGCCACGAAACACCAGCGCCATGCGATCCAATATCTTGCCGCACTGGGAACAATGAGTCTGGCTGTGTTTGTAATCTTTCAAATAACGGCTCAGCGGCCGCTTTTTCAACAGTATTGCTGGCATTAGGCAGTCCGGTTATCGCAAGGGTGATCGAGTTGAAGGATCAGAGTTGAATACATGTCAGTTCTCGTTCGCCAGACGGGCACGCAGACGTTTGATCGCCTGGCTATGCAGTTGGCTGACACGCGATTCCCCCACGTCCAGCACGGCGCCGATCTCTTTCAGATTCAACTCTTCTTGGTAATACAGCGTCAGCACCATTTTTTCGCGTTCCGGCAATGCCTCAATGGCGTCTATCACCCGTTGGCGCAGATTGCCCTCCAGCAGATGATGTAACGGATTGGCCTCTTCGTGCCCTTCCAGCAGCGGCTCCGCGCTTTCACCATGCTCTTCCCGCCATTCGTCATAGGAGAAAAGATGGCTGTTATTGGTGTCCAACAGAATTTGACGGTACTCATCCAGTGACAGGTTTAGCGTCTGCGCCACTTCCACTTCGCTGGCCGGGCGGCCTAGCTGTTGTTCCAACTGGCGCATCGCCTGTGCCACTTCACGCGCATGGCGACGCACACTGCGTGGCACCCAGTCGCGGCTGCGCAGCTCATCGAGCATGGCGCCACGGATGCGTTGCACCGCATAGGTGGTAAAGGCAGTTCCCTGCAGGGCGTCGTAACGCTCGACGGCGTTCAACAGCCCTATCCCCCCGGCCTGCAGCAGATCGTCAAGCTCCACGCTGGCGGGTAACCTGACCTGCAGGCGCAACGCCTCGTGGCGCACTAACGGAACGTAGCGCAACCAAAGAGAATTTTTGTCCATCACGCCTTCGGCGGTATACAAATCGCTCACTATGTCTAAAACCTGCGGATAAGAGAGTCAGCGCTATTATCCGTAGGGGGCAAAATGCCAATCGGCTGAACAGTCGTACAAAACAGGCCTTATTTGCGCCATGCAATACCTGCACAGCGCGCGACCATAAAAAAAACCCCGCCGAAGCGGGGTTCTTTTTGCGACAGGTTAATCGGGGAGAGTCGATTAACGCAGCAGGGACAACACGTTCTGAGTAGACTGGTTAGCCTGTGCCAGAACAGAGGTGCCAGCCTGTTGCAGGATGTTGGCACGGCTCATGTTGGACACTTCGGTCGCGTAGTCAGCATCCTGAATACGGGACTGGGAAGCAGACAGGTTGTTCACAGTGCTGTTCAGGTTGTTGATAACAGAATCGAAACGGTTCTGTACCGCACCCAGAGAAGAACGCAGACCGTCAACCTGTGACAATGCTTTGTCCAGAGTTGCCAGTGGGTCGGCAGTTTTAGGTTCAGAGCTCATCTCTGCGCCTTTGGTGACTTTACCTGCGCTATCTGCAGTGGCTTTGAAGTATTTAGCCGCTGCGCCAGTACCTTCCTGAATCAGGTAAGATTTGCCGCCGTCATAAGATTTCAAACCAGTAGTGTCGCCGGTTGCAGTAACTTCTTCTTTAACGGTGGTGGTAGCAGCGGTGTCGGTCAAACCGGTGGTTTCAGTCCCCGCGATCGCAGTGATGTCACCAGAGGTTTTGTCAACGGTGGCCTTGTAGTTTTTACCGTCGGTGCCTACTGCATAAACGTCGCCAGTAGTATTATCTTTGAGATAGCTGGCCGGTGCAGCACCGTTAGCCTGCTTATTGGTCGTGTTAGTGATGGTCAGGTCTTTGCCTGTCGCAATGGTAGTAACCGCTGCGCCGACTTTAGCTGTATCAACACCGTCTGCCACACTGAACTTATCCAGGCCCAGAGTTTTAGAATTGATGTTTTTCAGATCAATCTGGATGGTTTCGTTGTCGTTAGCGCCCACCTGGATGGTCAGTTTCTGGTCGCCGCTCAGTACTTTCACGCCGTTGAAATCGGTTTGTTCAGAGATACGGTTAATTTCTGACATGCGCTCGCTGATTTCGTCCTGGATGGACTGCAGGTCGCTGGAAGAGTTAGAACCGTTCTGAGACTGTACGGTCAGACGACGGATGTTTTGCAAGTTGTCGTTAACTTCGTTCAGTGCGCCTTCAGTGGTCTGCGCCAGAGAGATACCGTCGTTAGCGTTACGAGAAGCCTGAGTCAGGCCCTTGATGTTAGCGGTGAAGCGGTTAGAGATGGCCTGACCCGCGGCATCGTCCTTGGCGCTGTTGATACGCAGACCAGAAGACAGACGCTCGATCGCAGTACCCAAAGAAGACTGAGATTTGTTCAGGTTGTTCTGCGCCATCAGCGACAGGCTGTTGGTATTAATTACTTGTGCCATTGTATACTTTCCTTACGAATCAGTTGCGATCTTCGCAATGTGGTTAAAAGGTTCGGGCTGCTTTGCCCACGGCGTCAACCACCGTCCCATCAGGTATCGGCCCTCCCCCTGCAACCTTTAGAAATTTTTTGTTTTTTTTTCTTTTCACCGCAATGGCAGAAATAACGCGGTTTTTCCCTCTTCTATTGCGTCATCACTTTTTTAATTTTTCGGTAAACTTTTTCTCCGCTGGGCCGATAAACGCGTAAAGCGAATAAAGTCATGATTAAGGAGAATTACCAATGGCATCGATCAGTTCATTAGGCATCGGCTCAGGACTCGACCTCAACGGCTTGCTGGACAAGCTAAGCAAAGCGGAACAGCAGCGTCTGACGCCGTACACCACCCAGCAAACCAGTTATAACGCCCAACTGACCGCCTACGGCACCCTGAAAGGCTCACTGGAAAAGTTCGATAACCTGAGCAAAGAGCTGGCGAAACCGGCGTTCTTCAACAATACCACCGCCAGCAAACACGATCAGTTCGCTATCACCACGACCGACAAGGCGGTGGCAGGTAACTACATCGTTAAGGTGATCGCGCTGGCTCAGCCGCAAACGCTGACCACCCAAACCCCTATTGCCAATCAGACAGAAACGTTGGGCACGCCAGGCAGCAGCGACCGTTCAATCACCATTACCGCTGGCGATCCACAAAAAGACGTGAAGATCCCACTGAGCGACGACCAAACCTCATTGGTGGAAATGCGCGATGCGATTAACAACGCCAAGGCCGGCGTCAACGCCAGCATCATGCGCGTAGGCGACAACGACTATCAACTGGCGATCAGTTCCACTACCACCGGGGCGAAAAATACCGTCTCGGTGCAGGTCAATAATGACGATAAGCTGGGGGCTATCCTCAACTATGACTACAAGGCCAAAAGCGGTGCGATGAAGCAAACCGTGGCCGGTCAGGATGCCGAGATCGAGGTTAACGGCACGCCAATTAAACGCAGCACCAACTCGATTGCCGATGCGTTACAGGGCGTCACTATCGACCTGAAAACCACCACCAAAACTGATGCACCACAAAACCTGGTGATCAGTACCGATAAAACCGGCACCGCCGATAAGATCAAAGAGTGGGTCGACAACTATAACTCGCTGCTGGACACCTTTAACTCGCTAAGCAAATTTACTCCGGTCAAGACCGGTGAAGCGCAGAATGCCAAAAATGGCGCGCTGTTGGGCGATAACACCCTGCGTGGCATTCAGTCGTCGATCAAAAGCGCACTCAGCGCCGCACAAGACAACCCAGAACTGAAGGGTCTCGGCAATCTGGGTATCACCACCAACACCAAAACCAACAAGCTGGAGATCGACAGCACCAAGCTGAACAAAGCCATTGAAGAGAAACCAGACCAGGTCACCAACTTCTTCTCTGGCAACGGCAAAGACACCGGCATGGCCACCGAGATCCATAACGAGATCCAGAACTACATCAAGGCCGGCGGCATCATTGAGAACTCGACCAAAAGCATTAATACCAGCCTCGATCGCCTCAACAGTAAAATCACCACGGTGACGGCCAGCATTCAAAACACCATAGATCGCTATAAACAACAATTCGTTCAACTGGATACCATGATGTCAAAGTTGGGCAGTACAGGTAATTATTTAACCCAACAGTTCAAATAGAACTTTTTAACCAGGTAATAAATCGCATGTATAACCGAAGCGGAACTCAAGCCTACGCCCAGGTCAGTCTGGAAAGCGGCGTAATGAGCGCCAGCCCGCATCAGTTAATCGTGATGCTTTTCGACGGGGCGCTTAGCGCCCTGTTACGCGCACGCATTCTGATGAAACAGGGGGATATCGCCGGCAAGGGGCTGGCACTGTCAAAGGCCATCAATATTATCGATAACGGCCTGAAAAGCGGTCTCGATCCCCAGCAGGGCGGCGAAATGGCCGATAATCTGGCGGCGCTGTATGACTATATGAAGCGCCGCCTGATGCAGGCCAACCTGCATAATGACGAAGCGGCGATCGACGAAGTGGTCAAACTGCTGGAAAATATTGCCGATGCCTGGCGCCAGATTGGCCCCAATTATCACCCCTCTCAGGACGCCGTATAATGGAACGTCAACAGCAACTGCTAGCCGCGTATCAACAAATATATAGTCTGAGCAGCCAGATGATCGCCCTGGCGCAAACCGAAAGATGGGAGGATCTGATCGAATTGGAGCTGGCTTACGTGACGGCGGTGGAAAGTACCGCCGCCTTCACCGGTCAGGCCGGCCCGTCCATGGCGCTGCAGGAGTTGTTGCGCAATAAGCTGCAACAGATCCTGGACAATGAAACCGAGCTCAAACGTCTGCTGCAACAACGCATGGACCAATTGAAAGAATTGATCGGCCAGTCAACGCGACAGAACGTGGTTAACAACACCTATGGCCAGTTTCACGACCGCGCCCTGCTGTTGGGAGAGCCGCAAATCAGATAAACCCTTAACAATAATGGTAATGGCGGAATAAATAGCAGCATGCACTATTATTCTCCGGTTAAGTCAGGATATTAATCCATGGCATTTGAATTATATACATTCAACATATTGATCACTCTGGGCCCGTAGGGCGAATATATTGCCCCGACTAACACGGGCGCAGCATGCAACGCCCCTACGAGACGGATAAATATTACGCCGACACGGACGTTTTCTGTTCAGCAGGAAATTGATTTTTGATAGATAAAACACGTCGTTGTGTTTCACAACGCATGGAAAAATGTTGCTCCAACGCCAATCAAAGCGTAAAGATATTCTCAGATAATGGCTGCGAAATGAATATCGATGGAACGTACAATTAATCTTTGTCCTGGAATTGGTGCCTCGGCGCACATCATTCAGCATACTGAATTATTATTCCCTTCAGTCTATTTTGAACAACCCCATCTGTATTTGGTACAGCAAGGCCACAAACGTGTACGTTGGCAACAGCGTGAAGTCGTGGCTCAGACCGGAGAGTTGTTGATTATCGACGGAGGGCAAACCGTGGATATTATTAACGAGCCCTCAGAGGAAGGGGTATTCAGTTGCCAGTTGCTGACCTGCGATCCGTTACTGTTCGCGGCACAACCGACCCAGGCGGAAACCCTGGCCCCTACGGCCTTCGACCCGGTATTGGCACTACGCAACCTGCCCTGCGCCCTCATGCACAGTTTTGAAACCACCAGCCTGGCGCTGGCGCTTAAACACCGTTTCCCTACTGTCATTATTCGCCACAAAATGCTGGAAATCTTGCTGTGGTTGAAGCAGTTCAATATCAACTTCGTGCATAACGAGGTTAGAAATTTAACCCAACGGGTGCGACGTTGTCTGGCAACCGATCCACACAACATCTGGACGGCAGCCGAGGTCGCGGACACCTTGTCGATGAGCGAGGTCATGTTACGTCGCAAGCTGTCGGCGGAAAATACCTCATTGCGTAATCTGATGATCGACGTGCGCATGAACAGTGCACTGACATTGTTACAGTCCACTGACTGGCCAATATCCGCCATCGCCCAGCACGTCGGTTACGAAAGCTCTTCGCGGTTCGCCGAACGCTTTCGCAAACGCTTCGGCTTTGCCCCCACCGCCATTCGCGGGCATCAACGAGCCATGGAACCCAGCACCATTCGTCCCGACCATTTCAGCTTGATGGAAGCGCGGGACTGATGACCACGGGCGTAAGTTAAATCATTGAACAATGGAATCGTGGTTTATGCAGGTCGGGTTAGCGGAAAACCGCGGGGTGAGATAGCATCGGCGAGCGTTAACGCCATCAGGAGGGATAAGCCATGCTCAACGAAAAACTGCTGTTTTCCCTGGCCGTCTTGCTGCTTGGTATCTGGCTGCTGGGCCTGACGTACGAAGAAGACGCCATGCGGATACTGGCGGGAAAATAAATCAGCAAGGCCACAACCTGTGGCCCGTTTTTTTAACTTTGTTTAATTAAAACGCCTATGAGTACGACCAGCACCACCAAAATTAAAATACTCAATAGCCGCCATCTGCTTTCACTTTTGCTACTCATCATCTTGTCCGGTAATTAACACATCCTGTATCCCGACAATTATAACCCCGTAACCCGTACGGCAATGTGAGTTGAAGCGAGGTTTCTGCCCGCTTGCTCTGGCGATTGGTACAATTCGCTAAGGGTAATACATCCAATGTGCCAGGTCAGTGGTCAAAACCGCACTGATAAAACCCCAACCACCATAAATTAAGGCGCAATCAGCGCCAATCTGGCGGGCAGTTGTGCCAGCAATTGATCAACCGCCAGCCGCACTTTTAGCGGCTGGTACGCCGCATGGGGCCAGACTGCGTTAACCGGGAAATCTACGCTATCGTAGTCGCGCATCACTGCTACCAAACGGCCTTCGGCAAGGTGTTCGCGGGCCAGCCAATAAGGCAACCAAACCACACCGGCGCCACTCACGGCAGCATCCGTAATGGCCTGCATATCGTCCATCATTATTCTTGCCTGCGGTTTTATTTCCTGCAGGCTGCCACCGGCGTTTTTGAGCTGCCATTGCTGCAGCGTACCGGCGTGTAAATACCCCACCGCCTGATGCTGGCCGAGCTCTGATAGTGTTTGCGGCTCACCACAGCGCCGCAAGTAGGCCGGGGACGCACAGAATGTCATGCCGTGCTGGCCTAACTGCCGGCCAACCAGACTATTACTGTCTGGCAAGGCACCAATACGAATGGCCAGATCGAAACCCTCATCAATCAAATCGACTCTGCGGTCGCTAAATGACAGTTCCAATGTCAGTTGCGGATGCTGCTGCGCCAGCTCCGTCAGCACTGGCGCAATGCACAGATGGCCGAACAGTACCGGCATCGACACCCGCAGTCGGCCACTGGCCTGCACCTTGCCGCTCTCCAGCAGGGTTTCCGCGCTGTTGATGGTGGCTAATGCCTGTCGGCAGTGCTCGTAGAACAACACCCCTTCATCCGTCAGGCTCTGGCTGCGCGTGGTACGCAGAAACAGCATCACTCCAAGCCGTTCTTCCAGCCGGGAAATGATTTTACTGATAGCGGACCGCGTCAGATGCAGTTTTTCTGCGGCATTGGCAAAGCTACCGGCCTCTGCCACGGCGACAAATACCGGGATCCCACTCAGTTCAGCTCTCACCTTATTGCGTCCATTTAGGCATCAATGATGTGAAACACTATCACCACTGGTGAATATTCAGCAATGCTAACATGCGTTATCTCGAATGCCCCAGCGGCAAAGGTAATGCCAGGGGATTTAACTCAGACCCCAATCAGGAAAATATTATGAGCAATATTCTGGTACTCAAATCCAGCTTCAAGGGTGACCAATCCCACACCAATATGCTGATCGACAGCTTCCTGAACGAGCGTAGCGTCAGAGGAATGAAGGACAATATCGTGGTGCGTGATTTGGTTGAGCTCAACCTGCCGGTGCTGGACGCCGAGCTGTTCAGCGCGCTGCGCGGCGGTGAAATCTCAAGCCAGCGGATCAACGATGGGGTGGCACTTTCTGACCAATTAATCGCCGAACTCAAAGCCAGCGATCTGGTGGTCATAGGTGCGCCGATGTACAACCACAACGTACCAACCCATTTGAAGAACTGGTTTGATTTGGTGGCGCGTGCACGGGTGACATTCAACTACACCGCGACTTATCCGGTCGGTCTGGTGGAAGCTGTGCAAGCCCTGGTGATCAGTTCTCGCGGGGGTGTGCATGTCGGTCAAGAAACCGATGCAGTCACGCCCTACCTAAGGTCTGTTTTGGGTTTGATGGGCATCCGCGAGGTGCAATTCGTCTATGCCGAAGGCCTGGATATGAAACCGCATGGCCGGGATAGCGGCCTGGCAGCGGCCCGTCATAAACTGGTTGAACTGCTCTCCTGAAACCCGTCATGGCCTCACCTCTGAGGCCAGCTTTATCACACCGCCATGTTCATCACTTCCTGGTAAGCGGAAACCAGCTTATTACGCACCTGCACGCCCATCTGCAGCGAGATCGATGATTTTTGCAGATCGACCATCACATCATTCAGGCTGATGCCGGGGACGCCGACCTCAAAATCCTGCGCCTGCTTGCGTGCGGTCTGCTGGGTATCGCTGATCTTGCCGATTGCCGCTTTCAGTTCGCTGGCAAAACTGACGCCTGGCGCACCAGCGCCTTGTCCGAGCTGCCCTGCCTGAATCGCCGTGGCTTGCAACTGTTGCAACACCCCTTCAATACCCTGAATTGCCATCGTGACCTCAATAAAAACGCGGCTACCTGCCGTTGTGGCGGCAGGCACTACTTTGATGCTGCACACCCTAACACAGCATTTTTATCCTAAAGCGGCTAATTAACTGCAAAAAACCCGGCTTATCGGGCCATCGAAATAGCCCCAAAGGGGAAATAATGGCATGCCCAGAAATGGGAGCGCCGCTATACCCGTCGTCTTTCAAGTTGCAGCGTTGTTAACTGCACTCGCTCACCCCAGTTACTTACTCAAGTAAGCGCCTGGGGATGAGCGAGCTGGTCGCCTAGCTGCAACTTGAAAGGCATAGGGTATATTTATATGTGTATCAGGGAGTCTGTTTTGTCACACAACGCTAACCACATCGTTCATCAGCCTGGCAGGGAGCTACGCCGTGGCCCGCACCGGATCCTGAGCGTCATTGAAGGACACTGGCTAAAATGAGTGCTTCAATCTCCGCCACCGAAAACCGCGATAATGGTCTGCAAGCCCTGTGGGACCGTCTGCGCGCCAACCCGAAAATCCCACTGCTGATCGCCGCTTCCGCCGCCATCGCCATTGTGGTTGCGCTGCTGTTATGGGCAAAAAGCCCAGATTACCGCGTACTGTACAGCAACATTAACGATCGCGACGGGGGTGCTATCGTCACCCAACTGACGCAGATGAACATCCCCTACCGCTTTGCCGAAAACGGCGCGGCGCTGCTGATCCCGGCCGATAAAGTACATGAAACCCGCCTGCGGCTGGCGCAGCTGGGTCTGCCGAAAGGTGGCGCAGTGGGTTTCGAACTGCTGGATCAGGAAAAATTCGGCATCAGCCAGTTCAGTGAGCAAATCAACTATCAGCGCGCGCTGGAAGGCGAACTGTCACGCACCATCGAATCCCTGGGGCCGGTACAAAACGCCCGCGTGCATCTGGCGCTGCCAAAACCCTCGCTGTTTGTCCGCGAACAAAAATCCCCTTCCGCCTCCGTAACCCTGACGCTGCAAGCCGGCCGCGCACTGGATGACGGTCAGATCAACGCCATCGTTTATATGGTTTCGAGCAGCGTTGCCGGTTTACCGCCGGGCAACGTCACGGTGGTCGATCAGTCCGGCCGCCTGCTGACCCAGTCTGACGGCACCGGGCGTGACCTGAACGCGGCACAGTTGAAGTACGCCGGTGAAGTGGAAAATCGCTATCAGCGTCGCATCGAAGCAATCCTGGCGCCGATGGTCGGTAGCGGCAACGTCCGTGCGCAGGTCACCGCACAGATTGACTTCGCCACCCGCGAGCAAACTGACGAAGAATACCAGCCGAACCAACAGCCCAATAAAGCCGCCGTACGCTCCAGACAGCTGAGCCAAAGCGACCAAATTGGCGGGCCGCTGGTCGGCGGCGTGCCGGGCGCACTGTCCAACCAGCCTAGCGCACCGGCTACCGCGCCGATTGAAACCGCCAAACCGGCTGCCGGCACCAACGCCGACACCGCCAAACCGAATGCCACGGCAACCCGCAGTGCGGCGTCAGGGCCACAGAATACGCGCAGCGATGAAACCACCAACTATGAGGTCGATCGCACCATTCGCCATACCCAGCAGAAGGCCGGGACGGTACAGCGGCTGTCGGTGGCGGTAGTGGTCAACTATCGCGGCACCGATAAAGAAGGCAAACCGCTGCCGATGAGCAAAGAGCAGTTGGCGCAGATCGAATCGCTGGTACGTGAGTCCATGGGCTTCTCCAGCAGCCGTGGCGATACCCTCAACGTGGTCAATACGCCGTTTACCGATAACGAAGTCACCGGTGGTGAACTGCCGTTCTGGCAAAGCCAAAGCTTTATCGATCGCCTGTTGGATGCCGGTCGCTATCTGCTGGTCCTGCTGGTGGCCTGGTTGCTGTGGCGCAAACTGGTGCGGCCGCAGTTGCAAAACCGTCAGGCGGTACAGAAAGCCGCCCTAGCCAGCGCCAATGCGCCAATGGCCAAAGCGGCCGACAGCAATAAACAGAGTAATGAGGAGCTGGCGCAGCACCGCAAATCGCAGCAGCGCGTCAGTGCAGAAGTCCAGAGCCAGCGGATCCGCGAACTGGCTGAAAAAGACCCACGCGTGGTCGCTCTGGTAATCCGCCAATGGATGAGTAACGAATTATGAGTCTGACCGGTACCGAAAAAAGCGCCATCCTGCTGATGACGCTGGGTGAAGATCGCGCTGCCGAGGTGTTCAAACACCTTTCCTCGCGTGAAGTTCAGCAGTTGAGCGGCACCATGGCCAGCATGAGCCAGGTCTCGCACAAGCAACTGCAAGAAATACTGCGCGAGTTTGAAGACGATGCCGAACAGTACGCAGCACTGAGCGTCAATGCCAGCGACTACCTGCGTTCGGTATTGATCAAGGCGTTAGGCGAAGAGCGTGCCTCCAGCCTGCTGGAGGATATTCTCGAATCTCGCGAAACCACCACCGGCATGGAAACGCTCAACTTTATGGAGCCGATGAGCGCCGCGGATCTGATCCGCGACGAACACCCGCAGATCATCGCCACCATTCTGGTCCACCTGAAGCGTGGCCAGGCGGCAGATATTCTGGCGCTGTTCGACGAACGCCTGCGCAACGACGTCATGCTACGTATTGCCACTTTCGGTGGCGTGCAGCCGGCGGCGTTGGCGGAACTGACCGAAGTGCTGAACAACCTGCTCGACGGCCAGAACCTCAAGCGCAGCAAAATGGGCGGGGTACGCACCGCGGCCGAGATCATCAACCTGATGAAAACGCAGCAGGAAGAGGCGGTTATCGACGCCATGCGCGAATACGACGGCGAGCTGGCACAGAAGATCATCGACGAAATGTTCCTGTTCGAAAACCTGGTGGAAGTCGACGACCGCAGCATCCAGCGCCTGTTGCAGGAAGTGGAAGGCGAATCCTTGCTGGTGGCGCTCAAAGGCGCGGAACAGCCGCTGCGCGAGAAGTTCCTCAAGAACATGTCGCAACGCGCGGCCGATATTCTGCGCGACGATCTGGCCAACCGTGGCCCAGTGCGCATGTCGCAGGTAGAGAACGAGCAGAAAGCCATCCTGCTGGTGGTGCGTCGTTTGGCAGAGAGCGGCGAAATGATTATCGGCGGTGGCGAGGACACCTATGTCTGATCGCATTAACACCCTGCCCTGGCAGCCCTGGTCGCTCAATGACCTGAACGACCCCAAACCGGAGCTCGAACCCCTGCCGTTACCGGTGGTGGAAACTTACGGCGTTCCCCTGGACGACAGCGTCGTTCAGGAACAGCAACTGGCCCAGTTACGCCTGCAGGCAGAGCAGCAAGGCCAGCAACTGGGTTATGCCGACGGTCAGCAAAAAGGCTACGACGCCGGGTTCCAGGCCGGAATGGAGGAAGGCCGCCAACAGGGCTTGCTGGAGGCGCAGCAACAGCAGCAACCGCTGACCGCCCACTGGCAGCAGCTGGTGACCGAATTCCAGCACACGCTGGACGCTCTCGACAGCGTGATCGCCTCGCGCCTGATGCAACTGGCGTTGACCGCCGCCAAACAGGTGCTCGGTCAGCCGCCGGTGTGTGATGGCACCGCGCTGCTGGCGCAGATCCAACAGTTGATCCAACAGGAGCCGATGTTCAGCGGCAAGCCGCAGTTGCGCGTACATCCGGATGATTATCATCGGATAGAGCAGCAGTTGGGTGCCACGCTAAGCCTGCACGGCTGGCGGCTGCTGGCGGACGGTCAGTTGCACCCTGGCGGCTGTAAGGTCAGTGCCGATGAGGGCGATCTCGACGCCAGTCTGGCGACCCGCTGGCACGAACTCTGCCGTCTGGCAGCGCCGGGAGAGGTGTAATGACTCAGCGCCTCGGCCGCTGGCTGACCTCACTGGATACGCTGGAAAAACGTATTACTCTGGCCCCGACGGTTCGTCGCTACGGCCGCCTGACGCGCGCAACCGGGCTGGTGCTGGAAGCCACCGGGCTGCAACTGCCTATCGGTGCCACCTGCCTGATCGAGCGCCACGACGGCGGTGAAGTGCAGGAAGTCGAGAGCGAAGTGGTCGGTTTTAACGGCCAGCGACTGTTTCTGATGCCGCTGGAAGAAGTGGAAGGCATTGTGCCCGGCGCCCGGGTTTATGCCCGCGTCTCGCCGGAAGGACAGAGCGCCAGCAAACAGCTGCCGCTTGGCCCGGCACTACTGGGCCGGGTGCTGGACGGCAGCGCCAAGCCGCTCGACGGCCTGCCCGCACCGGAAACCGGCTATCGTGCGCCGCTGATCACCGCCCCGTTCAACCCGCTGCAACGTACACCGATCGAACAGGTACTGGACGTCGGTGTACGCACCATCAATGGCCTGCTGACCGTCGGTCGTGGCCAGCGCATGGGGCTGTTCGCCGGTTCTGGCGTCGGTAAAAGCGTGCTGCTGGGCATGATGGCACGTTACACCCAGGCCGACGTGATCGTCGTCGGGCTGATCGGTGAACGCGGCCGCGAGGTTAAAGACTTTATCGAAAACATCCTCGGCCCTGAAGGCCGGGCACGCTCGGTGGTGATCGCCGCACCGGCGGACGTCTCACCGCTGCTGCGGATGCAGGGGGCGGCCTATGCCACCCGTATCGCCGAGGACTTCCGCGATCGCGGCCAGCACGTGTTGCTGATTATGGATTCACTGACCCGTTACGCGATGGCCCAGCGTGAGATCGCCCTGGCCATCGGCGAGCCACCGGCCACCAAAGGTTACCCGCCTTCGGTGTTCGCCAAACTGCCGGCACTGGTGGAACGCGCGGGCAACGGCATCAGCGGTGGCGGTTCGATTACCGCCTTTTATACCGTGCTGACCGAGGGTGATGACCAGCAGGATCCGATCGCCGATTCGGCGCGTGCCATTCTCGACGGTCACGTGGTGCTGTCGCGGCGATTGGCGGAGGCCGGTCACTATCCGGCCATCGACATTGAAGCGTCGATCAGCCGCGCCATGACGTCGTTGATCGACGAAGAGCACTACCGTCGGGTACGCAATTTCAAACAAATGCTGGCCAGCTATCAACGCAACCGCGATTTGATCAGCGTCGGTGCCTACGTCTCAGGCAGCGATCCACTGCTGGACAAGGCGATGGCGTTGTACCCGCAGATGGAAGCCTATCTGCAACAGGGCATTTTCGAGCGCAGCGGTTACGACGACGCCTGCCAACAGTTACAGCAATTGATCGTTTAACGTCACCAAAGGCGCAAATCCGATGAAACCACAGTCACCCCTGATTACCCTGCGCGATTTGGCGCAGGATGCGGTGGAACAGGCGACGCAGCAGTTGGGCCAGGTGCGCAAGGCGCAGCAGGCGGCTGAGCAGCAGCTTTCCATGCTGCTCAATTATCAGGATGAGTACCGCCAGAAGCTGAATAATCAACTGAGTGGCGGTATGGAGTCATCCAACTGGCAGAACTACCAGCAGTTTATCGGCACGCTGGAGCAGGCCATTACCCAGCACCGCCAGCAACTGACGCAGTGGGGACAAAAGGTCGACCACGCGATGAAGCACTGGCAGGACAAACAGCAGCGGCTGAACGCCTTCGAAACCCTGCATACCCGAGCCCAAAGCGCGGAGCTGCAGTTGGAGAATAAACGGGATCAAAAGCTGATGGATGAGTTCGCTCAACGCAGTGCACAAAGGAATACTCACCAATGAACCTCAACGTTTTGCCCGCAATGTCGCCCGCGGGCGATAGCGGATTACTGCCGGACGCATCATTGCCGCTGGATGAGTCGTCCCTTTCGTCCGCCTTTGCACAACTGCTCGGTGCCCGCGTGCTGCCTGCCGATAAGGCTGCGGGCAAGCTGTCACCGATGACCTTGAGCGCAGACCAGGAGTCAGCGCCGCTGAGCCGCAACCAGCTCACCCAGCTACTGGCCGCCTTCGGCGAACGTGATGAGCTTTTAGCGCCGTCGCTGTTAAGCAACGGTCAGCCCGCCGCCGTCGCTCCCGGCGAAGAACCGCAGAAAAATCAACCGCCAGAGGAGACGGCTCTGCGCCCTGCCGGTGAGATCGACGCCGCCACGTTGCAGGCGCTGTTCGCCATGCTGCCCATTGCCGTCACGCCGGTGATGCCAGGTTCTTCCGGAGCCACTGAACTGACCGTTGAAGGCGAGCAGAATGCCACGCAACCGGCAGCGGTGCTGAGCGCCGCTCTGGGCCGATCTTCGGATGCTTCCGGCAGCCCGCTGGCAGACACGCAAAAAAACCCGACAACGGTGAGCCAAGATCCGCTCAACATGGAAAGTCGCGCCGACACGCCACAACAGACCGCGGCAACCCATGACAAGCCGGATGTCGCTGCATTGAAATTCGGCACCGATACGCAACCGCAAACGCCGGTCAATCACCTGGTGGCACCGCCGGTATCCAGCCCGACCCTGGCCGCCACCCCAGCCGCCTCGCTGGTCACCGCCCCACCCACGCCACAGTTGAATGCCCAGCTCGGCAGTCCCGAGTGGCAGCAGGCGCTGAATCAGCAGGTGTTGATGTTCCATCGCAACGGCCAGCAAAGTGCCGAGCTGCGTTTGCATCCGCAGGAACTGGGGGCGTTGCAGATCACCCTCAAGCTGGATGACAACCAGGCACAGCTGCACATTGCCTCGGCCCACGGTCAGGTGCGTGCCGCCGTGGAAGCCGCTATGCCGCAACTGCGCCATGCACTGGCGGAAAGCGGTATCAATCTGGGGCACAGCAGCGTGGGCGGTGAGTCAATGCCACAGGGGCAACAGGCACAACAGCAGAGTGGCGAGCAACAGGGCCGGTCGAATTATCGCGAAAGCCACGGTGGCAGCGAACCGGCCACAGAGGCGCTCAGCGCCCCACTGGCATTGCAGGCCATGGCCCGCGGCGTCAGCGGCGTTGATATTTTCGCCTGAGTGGCCGCAAACGCCCAAGCTGGCACGTTTTTCCCCGCCTATTCTGGCTATTGTGCGCCGCAATAGGCGCGATAATACCGTTACATGTCATGCGTGTGGCTTTTGCGCGCGCTATATATCCGCCGGGTTTCAGAACGTCGGGTATAACAACAGGAATTTGATTTAGCTATGTCTCAAAATACCCTACCGGCAGCACCAAAACGCTCCCTTCTGGTCATCCTGCTGGTGTTGATAGCCGTGCTCGCTTGCGGCGCCGCCGGCTACAGCTGGTGGCAGCTCAAGCAGCACCAGAACGGTACGCAACCTGCAGAAAAACCTCAGCCGCCGGCCGTGCCGGTGTTTATGCCGCTGGACACCTTTACCGTCAATCTGATGACGCCGGATAACAACCCCGATCGCGTGTTGTATATCGGCCTGACGTTACGCTTGCCGGACGAAAATACTCGCCGCCAACTGAATGATTTTCTGCCGGAAGTGCGCAGCCGTCTGCTGATGCTGCTGTCCCGTCAGGAAGCGGGTCAGTTGAGCAGTGAACAAGGGAAACAGCAACTGGTGGCGCAGATTAAGGACGTGCTTAGCCCGCCGCTGGTTAAGGGACAACCGAAGCAGGTGGTCAGCGACGTGCTGTTCACCGCCTTCATATTGCGGTAATCACTATGGGCGACAGCATTCTTTCACAGGCAGAGATCGACGCCTTGCTCAACGGCGACAGCGCGGGGGATGAACCCGTAGCGGTCGCCAGTAACGAGAGCGAGGTCAAGCCGTACGATCCGACCACCCAGCGCCGCGTGGTGCGCGAGCGACTGCACGCGCTGGAAATCATCAATGAGCGTTTTGCCCGGCAGTTCCGCATGGGGTTGTTCAACCTGTTGCGCCGCAGTCCGGACATTACCGTTGGCCCGATCAAGATCCAGCCGTATCACGAATTTGCCCGCAACCTGCCGGTGCCCACCAATCTCAACCTGGTGCACCTGAACCCGCTGCGCGGTACCGCGCTGTTCGTGTTCGCGCCGAGCCTGGTGTTTATCGCCGTCGATAACCTGTTTGGCGGCGACGGTCGCTTTCCGACCAAAGTGGAAGGCCGCGAATTCACGCCTACTGAGCAACGGGTGATCAAGCGCATGCTGCGCCTGGCGCTGGACGCCTATGGCGACGCCTGGAGTGCGATTTACAAGATCAACGTGGAATACGTGCGCGCTGAAATGCAGGTGAAGTTCACCAATATCACCACTTCGCCGAACGACATTGTGGTCACCACTCCGTTCCAGGTGGAGATCGGTGCGTTGAGCGGTGAGTTCAACATCTGTATCCCGTTCGCCATGATCGAACCGCTGCGCGAACTGCTGACCAACCCGCCGCTGGAAAACTCACGGCAGGAAGACAGCCACTGGCGCGAAACGCTGGTGAAGCAGGTACAGCATTCTGAACTGGAGCTGATTGCCAACTTCGTCGATATCCCGATGCGGCTGTCAAAAATCCTGAAGCTGCAGCCGGGTGATGTATTACCGATTGATAAACCGGATCGCCTGATCGCCCACGTGGACGGCGTACCGGTTCTGACCAGCCAATACGGCACGTTAAACGGGCAGTACGCCCTGCGTGTTGAACATTTGATTAACCCTATTTTGAATGCTCTGAGTGAGGAACAGCCCAAATGAGTGATCCTAAGCAACCGTCTGGCGAAGGAAAGGAATCCGTGGACGACCTGTGGGCTGATGCGTTTAACGAGCAGCAATCTACCGAAAAAACCTCTGCCAGCGACGCGGTGTTCAAATCGCTGGAACCGCAGGATGCCAGCGGCAGCCTGCAGGACATCGATCTGATCCTGGACATTCCGGTCAAACTGACCGTCGAACTGGGCCGCACCAAAATGACCATCAAGGAGCTGCTGCGCCTGTCGCAGGGATCTGTCGTGGCTCTGGACGGGCTGGCGGGTGAACCCCTGGATATCATGATCAACGGTTATCTGATTGCCCAGGGCGAAGTGGTGGTGGTGGCCGACAAGTTCGGTGTACGCATCACCGACATCATTACCCCTTCCGAACGCATGCGTCGCCTGAGCCGCTGATGAACCCAAGCACCGCCGCGCCCAGCCAGGGCACCTTACAACCTGCCGCGCCGGCACTGCCGGCCGGTTCGGTTCTGACGCAGGTCAGCACTGCGCTCGGTGGCATCCTGCTGCTGATCCTGCTGGCCGGCTGGCTGTTCCGCCGACTGGGGTTTGCCCCACAGGCGCGCAACAACAAACTGTTAAACCTGCGTGCCAGCTGCCAGGTCGGGCAACGCGAGCGCGTGGTGGTGATCGAGGTGGATAACACCTTGCTGGTGCTGGGTGTCACCGCCCAGCAAATCACCCCGCTGCATACCCTGCCCGCCCCTGCGGCGGACAGCACAGCAGCCGAGGCCACCGCGCCGGCGGATTTTCGCCAACTGATGCAAAAAGTTCTGAAACGTCCGGAAAAATCGGCATGACTCGCACTCAACAATCGGCATCCCCGACGATGACTCCCCTCGGCTCGGATTGGCAGAAAACCGCCGCCTTCCCCCTCTCTTGTTGGGAGAGGGCCGGGGTGAGGGGAAAACAACTTCTGGCTGCTGCGCTGCTGCTGATAAGCCCCGCGGCTTTCGCGCAACTGCCCGGCTTGATCAGCCAGCCGTTAGCCAACGGTGGCCAAAGCTGGTCGCTGCCGGTACAAACGCTGGTGCTGCTGACCTCGCTCAGCTTCCTGCCTGCCATGCTGCTGATGATGACCAGTTTCACTCGTATCATCATCGTGCTCGGGCTGCTGCGCAACGCACTCGGCACCCCGTCCGCGCCGCCCAATCAGGTGATGCTGGGTCTGGCGCTGTTCCTGACCTTTTTCATCATGTCACCGGTGTTCGACAAGGTTTATCAGGACGCCTATCTGCCGTTCAGCCAGGATAAAATCAGCCTGGACGTGGCGATGGATAAAGGTTCGCAGCCGCTGCGCGAGTTTATGCTGCGCCAAACGCGGGAAACCGATCTGGCCCTGTATGCCAAGCTCGCCAACCTGCCGCCGCTGGCAGGACCGGAGGCGGTGCCGATGCGCATTTTGCTGCCGGCTTACGTCACCAGCGAGCTGAAAACCGCGTTCCAAATCGGTTTCACGGTATTTATTCCGTTCCTGATTATCGATCTGGTGGTGGCCAGCGTGCTGATGGCGCTGGGGATGATGATGGTGCCACCGGCGACCATCTCACTGCCGTTCAAACTGATGCTGTTTGTGTTGGTCGATGGCTGGCAGTTACTGCTTGGCTCGCTGGCACAGAGTTTCTATTCCTAGTTTTTATTGGTAATTCGCGGCGGGCACCCCGCCACTGAGGGATTCACGATGACACCCGAATCGGTCATGGCGCTGGGCACCGAAGCGATGAAAGTGGCGCTGGCGCTGGCGGCCCCGATGTTGCTCGCCGCGCTGGTCAGCGGTCTGGTGGTCAGCCTGCTGCAGGCCGCCACCCAGATCAACGAAATGACCCTGTCGTTCATCCCCAAAATTCTGGCGGTGGTGGCCACCATCGTGATTGCCGGGCCGTGGATGCTGAACCTGCTGCTGGACTATATGCGCACGCTTTTCACTAACCTGCCAAATCTGATTGGTTAACCATGCTCACATTTGACAGCGCCCAGTTCGGCGTCTGGCTCAGCCAATATTTCTGGCCGCTGCTGCGCATTCTGGCGTTGATCAGCACCGCGCCGGTGTTCAGCGAAAAGCAGATCAGCAAGAAGGTGAAAATTGGCCTGGGCGGTCTGATCGTTGTCCTGGTGGCCCCCGGTCTGCCCATCAGCTCTGTCCCTATTTTCTCCGCTGCCGGCCTGTGGCTGGCGGCTCAGCAAATCCTGATCGGCGTGGCGCTGGGCCTGACCATGCAGTTTGCCTTCGCGGCAATCCGCCTGGCCGGTGAAGTGATTGGCATGCAGATGGGCCTGTCATTCGCCACCTTCTTTGACCCCAGCGGTGGGCCAAACACCCCGGTGCTGGCACGGTTGCTCAACCTGCTGGCGATGCTGCTGTTCCTCAGTTTTAACGGCCACCTGTGGTTGATTTCGCTGCTGGTAGACAGCTTCCATACCCTGCCTATTCAGGCCGAACCGCTGAACGGCAACGGTTTTCTGGCATTGACCCAGGCCGGCTCGCTGATCTTTATCAACGGCATGATGCTGGCGCTGCCGCTGATTTGCCTGTTACTGACGCTGAACATGGCGCTCGGTCTGCTCAACCGTATGACGCCGCAACTGTCGGTATTCGTCATTGGCTTCCCGGTCACCATGACCATCGGCATTATGACCATTGGCATGATGATGCCGATGCTGGCACCGTTTTGTGAGCACCTGTTTGGCGAGTTCTTCGACAGGTTGGCCGATGTCCTCGGCAGCATGACGCCCTAGCGTAACCCTGATCAATGCGGCTTAACGGCCGCACCTCGCCGGACAAACGGGCAGTAAAACCCCTTTCTCGCTATAAAAAGTTGAAAAAAACCTATTAACACTATTTGGCTTCGATTAATTTTATCGACTTGAATAATAAATCCCCCACCTTAGAATGGCCTTGTTAAATAAAAAGCCATCAGTAAAACCGTCAGTATTTAGTCGTAGAAATTAAATGCAGGAGGGAATTTAAATATAAAGCAACACACAGGGAAGTGAATTTAAAACTCCATCCGTTATCCGCAAGGATAAAGATATTCTTTCACCGGGGTCAGCCGGCGGGACGGTTATATTTATTATTTGCGGAATTAATCCTACTCTCAGGAGCACAGAAATGAAAGCTAAAACCAACCGCAGAGCACGCAGAGCCTTAGGTATGGCGCACTGGGCAACCAACCGAATTCAAATTGCATTATCCCCTTCGCCGAACGGTGAAAAATGGGCTATGGTGAAAAAGAAGAAATAACGACGATGTTATAAATAAATCCCGAAATATAATCTCCGGAATTATTCACCCCGTCACCCCTGAATATTAAGACGTTTCCCTACGTTGAATCAGGCGGATATCGGCAGGTTTCACTTTGCCTCAGCCGAAAAAAAGGCACGTCACTCAAACCTTCGTGGGGGAAAGAGTGACGTGCCAAACAAGTGCGCCCGGTTTCAAGAATTCCCTACCCCTGTTTACAGCGATAAAGTCCTCTAAGCACACCCAAAGAGCGATCCGCCATAACTTCACAGCGGATATGGGTTATTGCCATTCCCACCCTGCACTGTAGGGGCGCTGCATGCTGCGCCCGCATCAGTCACGGGGCGAATATATTCGCCCCCTACAGACGACGGGTATTGACGGGTATCAGCGGTTCATCTGGAACAGCGACATCCCCTGCATATCACCGAAGGTTTTATATGACGCCTGCAGCGCGGCCTGTTGCATAAAGTAAGCAGAGATCGACTCGGCCAAATCCGCATCTGTCAGCGCGCTCATCTGCACTTGATTGGTCATGTCGCGCTCTTTGCCGATGCTGTCCAACTGGTCCATTTCCTGCAATTGGCTGCCCAATTCAGCACGCACACTGAGCACCTTGTTGTAGGAGTTGTCCATGCCGCGGTTAGCCTTGGCCAATGCATCTGTCACCTGTTGCTTGGTGGCGTCGTCCGCGTCCTGCTGCGGGGTTTTCAGCGCTTTCAATGCAATGTCGATGCTCTCAAACACGTTAGCCACCGGCGCACTGCCGTCCGGCTCGGGTTTCGGGTTGCTGGTCAACGACATGAATACCCCCTTGCCGGTATGACCAATGGTCATGGTCCGGTTGGCGTCCACCTTCTGTTCGACGACCTTGTCACCGCCTTTATAGCTCACGGTTCCACCTTCATCGACAAACGGCGGCTTGTCGTTCACATAGCCGCCGAACATGTAGCGGCCGTTACCATCAGTGCTGTTAGCCAGATTGAGCAGCTGATCTTTCAGCCCCTGCAGTTGGGTCGCCAGCGAGTCGCGGTCGTTATCGCTTTTGGTGCCACCCGCGTTGACGATCAGCGCCTTAATATCGGAAATGGTCGATGTTGCACCGCTCAAAACGGTTTCCTCCATCGAGACGCTCTGCCGGGCAAAGGTGCGCGCGAGCGTATACTGATTGTTCTCAGCCTGCGACTGCGACAGCATCACCGCCTGCGACGCCGCCAGCGGATCGTCGGAAGGATTGATCACTCGCTTGCCCGTCGACAACTGCTCAGCGGCCTTCATAAACAGTGACTGGTTGCCGGTGATGCCGGACATGTTTTGTTGGTACATCATGCTGGTGCTCATACGCATGCTGTAGGTTCCTCACGGTGAGCGACCGGCGCCCACAGGACGCCGGTCAGCAATTAAATCAACGGATATTCAACAAGGTATCAAACAGCGAGCTGGCGGTTTCAACCACCTTCGCGTTAGCCATGTAATATTGCTGGAAACGCAACAGCTCACCGTACTCTTCGTCCAGGTTGACGCCAGAGATCGACTGCTGCTGGTTGGTCAGCTGTACGACGATGTTGCTCTGCGAAGTGGTGGCCACTTTGGCAGCAGCGGTCTGATTGCCGATGCTACTGACCATACCGGCGTAGGCACCGCTGAAGGTGGCTTTGCCGTCCACCAGCTTCTGGGTTTGCAGATCGATCAACTTTTTGGCATTTTCGTTATCACCACGGCCGCTGTCATCTTTGCCGGCTGCGGCGATATGTGACGTGTCGGTGATAGCCACCTTCAGGCTGCCCGCCACATCGCTGAGCGGTTTCACGGTAAAGCTGTCTTTGGCCTTGGCGTTACCGTCGATGCTGACCTGCAGACCGTCGAAGCTCAACGTCTGCTTGCCGTCAGCATCGGTACCCGCAGTGGCGTTAACCTTAACGTTGTCCGGCAGGCGGCTCACCTGCCAGTTGCTGCCGTCAAACTCGACGCGGTAGTCGTTGGCCTTCACCTTGCTGGTATCGGTGTAAGAGACCGACAACGAGGCGTCACCGGTATTACGGGTGTTATCCACCACGCGACCGCCGCCGAAACTGAAGAAGTCTGTCCCTGCGTCACCGTTCAGATCGAAACCTGCGCGGTGCTGCTGGTTAAAGTTGTCTGCCAACGCCAGCGCAATTTGCCCCAGTTGGTTGCGAGCGCCGTCCAGCGTCTCACTGCGGAACTTGAACACCCCACTCAGGCTGCCGCTGTTGATCTGGCTCTCAGGGACTTCGTTGGCACCGTTGCCGCGGTCGTAACCCAGGGTTGAGCGGGAAGGATCG
Organism: Serratia myotis; assembly: GCF_027474885.1. NCBI lineage: Bacteria > Pseudomonadati > Pseudomonadota > Gammaproteobacteria > Enterobacterales > Yersiniaceae > Serratia > Serratia myotis. Next base: position 3,395,000 of record NZ_CP099707.1, read on the forward strand.
CTGCTGGAAGGTACCGCCGACACCTGGTAGGTCGTACTGCCCTGCACCAAGGTCAGGCCGTTGGCGAATGAGACCGTATAGGCGTCGCCATCCTGCTGGGTCACCTGCACACCCACCACTTTATTCAGGTCAGTCACCAGTTGATCGCGCTGATCCAACAAAGCATTCGGCTCGCCGCCACTGCCGCGCAGACGGGTAATCTCGTCATTCAGACGGGCAATTTGCTGGCTGTAGCTGTTGATTTGCTGCGCGCTGTCACCGATCTGCTGGTTAACACCACTGTCCATATCACGCAGATATTTGTCAGTGTTGTTGAACTGGTTAACCAGGCCGTTGGCCTTGCCTAACACCGTCTGACGCGCCGAATCGTCGCCAGAGTTACTTACCAGATTCTGCAGGTTGGTGAAGAAGTCTTGCATGTTGGTCGACAAGGTATTGGTTTTGCTCGCCAACAGATTATCGATCTGAGAGATTTTCTCGTAATAGGCACCCTGCGCTTCGGCGCTGCCCTGCGCACTGCGCAATTGGTTGGTAATGAACTGGTTATACTCGCGGTTAACGCTGGTGACGGTGACACCGTTACCGATAAAGCCGTTCATGGTACTCAAGCCACCGTTTTGCGCCAGGATCGCCGTCTGGCGGTTATAGCCGGTCACGTTGTAGTTAGAGATGTTGTTACTGACAGTGCTGAGCGCCACCTGAGCCGCATTCAGCCCGCTCATCGCGGTATTGATTAAGCTATTGGACATAAAAGTTCCTTTTGCTGCGGCGCCGCTGGCCCACAGAAGTCAATTAATCTGCTGAGAGGGTTCACTCAGCCTGTCTTGGTTATCGGCAAAAAGCGGGGAAACTTGAGGAAAAAAACGGGTTCAGCATGCTGAACCCCTACATTTAAATACGGCCTATTGCGTAGGGGTGCTGCATGCTGCGCCCAGCGGCTAAAACAGATCCTTCAGGTCATGGGTATAGGCTTTAACCACCTGCTCGCCGGCGTTTTTCATCTGCTGGATCACATTGACCAGTTTATTGGCATATTGCGGATCGGTGGCGTAACCGGCCTGCTGCAGTGCATGCGCCGCCTGCTCCGGACTGCGGGCATTGGCCACCTCGGCGTAGCGTGGGTTATTGGTCAACAGCTTGACGTAGTCGGCCATCGCCTCGACGTAAGAGCCATACACCCGGAACTGTGCCTTGATCTTCTTCGCCGTCCCCTGCTCAAACTCGGTGGTGGTGATCTCGGTGACCGGCCCCTTCCAACTGCCACCGGCCTTGATGCCGAACAGGTTGTAGCTCGGCGTGCCGTTGGCGGTCGGGATCTCGCGTTGACCCCACCCGGATTCCAGCGCCGCCTGTGCCACAATCAACTGATGGGGTATGCCGCTCTGTTGGCTGGCAACCCGTGCCGGGATAGACAAGCGGGCGACAAAGTTGCCGTTATTGAGCGACAGCGGCGGCGTGGCCGGTGCTTTCGGTACCGCGCGACGGATCATCTGCTCCAGCGCCTGATTCGGCAGCGTTTGCAGCACCTCGTTGTCCAGCGCCATCGGCGACATGCCCGCGGTCTCGCTCGGTACCGCGTTGGCATTACTCATCTGCTTGACCATCATGTCGGCCAGCCCCAGTCCCTTCTGCGACATTTGCTGGGCGATCTGCTGGTCGTACATCGAGGTATAAAGCCGCGACTGATCGCTGCTCAACACCCCATCCTTCGGTAGCGCGGCACGCATGCTTTTCAGCATCATCTGCACGAACATGCCTTCAACCTGCTGGGCCACCTGTTTCAGGTTACCCTGCGGATCGCTCGCCGCGTCACGCTTCAGCCCGTTGAGTGCCTGCGCATCGTAAGCCGCACCCGACATTGCCATCAGATCGCCAGCCATCAAATGATTTCCAGCTTGGCGCGCAGACAACCAGCGCTTTGCATCGCCTGCAGGATCGACATCAGATCGATCGGCGTAGCCCCCAACGCGTTAAGCGCGCGGATCACATTGTTCAGATTGGCGCTGGCGTTAACCTTCTGCAACGAACCGCCCTGCTGCTGCACCGAAATCTGGGTATTCGGCGTCACCACGGTCTGCCCGCCGCCAAATGGCGTCGTCGGCTGGCTGACGGTATTTTGCCGATCGACCACCACCGACAGGTTGCCTTGTGCCACCGCGCAGGAATCCAGGATCACGTCTCGGTTCATCACCACCGAACCGGTACGGGAATTGATGATCACCTTGGCGTCTATCGGCCCGACGCTGACGTTAATGTTCTGGATCTCCGCCAGGAAGCGCACCTGCGAACTCTTGCCTTGCGGCACCAACACCTGAATGGTACGGGCGTCCAGCGGTGAAGCGGTGCCGCCGCCTCGCTGGCGGTTGATGGCGTCGCTGATCTGCTGTGCCAGCGTGAAGTCTTCATCGTTCAACTGCAGGTTAATCACCCCACCGGCACCGAAGGTGGTTGGCAGTTCGCGTTCAATGGTAGCGCCGTTACTGATGCGCCCCCCCGCCAGTTGGTTGACCTGCACGCTGCTGCCTCCAGCCGACGCTCCCGCGCCGCCCACCAGCACGTTGCCCTGTGCCAGCGCGTAAACCTGGTTATCCACCCCTTTCAGCGGGGTCATCAGCAAGGTGCCACCACGCAGACTTTTGGCGTTCCCCATTGAGGACACCACCACGTCAATATTTTGCCCGGTGCGTGAAAACGGCGGCAGCTTGGCGGTGACCATGACCGCAGCTACGTTTTTCAACTGCATATTGGTACCTGGCGGTACGGTGATACCCAGTTGCGACAGCATATTACTCAGGCTCTGGGTGGTGAACGGCGTCTGCATGGTCTGGTCACCGGAACCATCCAGCCCCACCACCAGCCCGTAACCGATCAGCGCGTTATCACGCACGCCCTGTACCGTGACCAGATCGCGAATGCGCTCCGCCGCCACAGGCAGACTCATTAGGCTAATCAACAGCGCCATTAGAATTTTGTTTAACATTGTGACCTCATTCACCCTAGCTAACAGGCGTTATTGTCGCAGGCAGTTTGGGGGCGGAAGCGCACAGGAAGTGGAGCGTACACGCAGTACGTGACGGTTCCGAGCACTGCCCAACCTCAAAATGGCAAGTAAAATAGCCGGCATTCAAAACGGTGAAACATTTAAGAAGAAGCGTTGTAACCAACCCATGGTCTGCGCCTCGTTGATATAGCCGTTGCCGACATATTCAATACGCGCGTCCGCCACCTGGGTGGAGGCGACCGAGTTACTGCCGCTGATGGTGCGCGGGTTGACCACCCCAGAGAAACGGATGAACTCGGTCCCCTGATTGATGGCGATCTGTTTTTCGCCCACCACGTGCAGATTGCCGTTAACCAGCACCTGATTGACCGTGACGGTAATAGTGCCGTTGAAGGTATTGTTGGCGTTGGCCCCGCCCTTGCCGCCGAAGGTGCTGTCGCCGGACATCTCCATATCCGCGCGCGCATTGCCTAACAGGCCATCGAGATAGCGCGGCGCGGTGGCAACACCAAACTTGCTGGCACCGTTGCGGCTGGCGTTGGCGGAGGAGCTTTTGCTGGCGCTGACGTTTTCCTGCAACGCGATGGTCAGGGTATCGCCGATATTGCGTGGACGTCGGTCTTCAAACAGAGGCTGATAGCCGTAGTTCATCGGCTGTACCGTCTGGAAAATCGAGCCGTTCGGCACCGGAGCGCCCGCCGGAGCCGGTTGTGCCGTGGTCGTGCCGTCCACCAGAGGTTTATGCGGAATATATGCGCAGCCGCCCAGCGTCAGCATCACCATCGCCGTCAACCAGCGTTTGCCTTGCGGCGGCACGTTTGCCATCAGAGTTGTGGTTACCACGGGTATCGCCTTTGTTGCACAAAATAGGGTTACGGGCGCAGCCGCGCCCGTCAATTACAGTTGCGTCAGCTTTTGCAGCATCTGATCGGAGGTCGATACCGCTTTGCTGTTGATCTCATAAGCCCGTTGGGTCTGGATCATATTCACCAGCTCTTCCGCCACGTTGACGTTAGAGGTTTCCACGTAGCCCTGATACAGCAGACCGGCGCCGTTTAAGCCTGGCGTGCTCTCGTTCGGCGCGCCGGAACTCTCGGTTTCCTGATACAGATTCTCGCCCATGCTTTCCAGGCCGCTGTCATTGATAAAGGTGGTCAGCGTCAGTTGCCCCACCTGCTGGGCGGCGGTTTGCCCCTGTAAGGTGGCGCTGACGATACCGTCACGGCCTACGGTGATGCTTAGGGCATTGGCCGGAATGGTGATCGCCGGTTGCACCTGGAAACCGCTGGCGGTCACCAGTTGACCGTTCTGATCTCGCTGGAACGAGCCGTCGCGGGTATAAGCCAGGGTGCCGTCCGGCATCATCACCTGGAAAAAGCCCTGCCCCTTGATGGCGATGTCTTTGCTGTTATTGGTCTGCGACAGATTGCCCTGGCTGTGCAGGCGCTCGGTCGCCACCGGACGTACACCGGTACCGATCTGCAAACCGGAAGGTAACGTGGTCTGTTCAGAGGACTGCGCCCCCGGCTGACGCATGGTCTGGTACAGCAGGTCTTCAAACACCGCGCGCTGGCGTTTGAAACCGTTGGTGCTGACGTTGGCCAGGTTGTTGGCAATCACGTCCATGTTGGTCTGCTGCGCGTCCAGACCGGTTTTAGCAATCCATAAAGATGGGATCATGGGTTATTTCCTTGCGGCTTAACTCATTGATAACAACGAGTTGGCGCGTTGTTCATTTTCATCCACGCTGTGGATGACCTTCATCTGCATTTCAAAGCGACGGGCGTTGGCGATCATGTCGACCATGGTTTCCATCGGCTTGACGTTGCTGCCTTCCAGCACCCCCGGCATCACCTGCACCAGTGGATCATTGGGCAACTGATTGCCCCGCTGCTGTTGAGTTTCCGGCGTCAAACGGAACAGGCCATCGTCACCGCGCATCACTTCCCGCGCATCAGCCTTCACCAGTTTCAACCGGCCGATCTGCGCGATGCTGTTTGGCGGATCGCCCGCATTCAGCGCCGAGATGGTGCCATCGGCAGCGATAGTGATTTCCGCCGACGGCGGTACCTCAATCGGCCCACCGTCACCCATCAACGGCCTGCCCTGCACCGTCAGTTGCCCGTTGGGTGAGATCTGAATGTTGCCGTTGCGGGTATAGCCTTCGCTGCCGTCCGGCAGGCTGACCGCCAGAAAACCGTCCTGTTGCAGCGCCACGTCCAGCGGACGCGCGGTGTAGTTCAGCGCTCCCTGGCTCATGTCAGCCCCCGGCGTTGAGGCGGTAACCAGCGTTCTGGTTGGCAGGCTTGGTCCGTCTACCGGCACGGCACGCAGCGCCGACAGCTGGGCGCGAAAGCCCGGTGTCGAGGCGTTAGCCAGATTGTTGGCGGTGACCGACTGCTGTTCCAGCGTCTGTCGCGCCGCGCCCATCGCGGTATAAATCGCGTGATCCATAAATCAATCCTATTAGCGCAGGCTGACCAGCGTCTGCAGAATGGAGTCCTGGGTTTTGATGGTCTGGGCGTTCGACTGGTAGTTACGTTGGGCGACAATCATATTCACCAGTTCCTGGCTCAGATCGACGTTGGACGCTTCCAGCGCGCCGCTGGTCAACTTGCCCAGGCCGCCGCCGCCCGCAATACCCACGCGTGGCTGACCCGATGCGCCGGTTTCCTGCCAGACGTTATCGCCCTGCGAGGACAAACCTTCCGGGTTGGAGAAGTTAGCCATGACGATCTGACCCAGCACCTGAGTCTGCTGGTTGGAATAGATGCCCACCACCGTACCGTCGTTGTTAATCTGGAAATTGGTGTACTCACCGGCGCCATAGCCATCCTGTGATACCTTGCTGACCGAGTCGGCACTGACGCTCTGCTGCATGCTCTTGGCAAAGCTCAGAGTCAGGTTTTGCGCCGGAGCCCCGTCTTTGGCGGACATCGGGATCAGCATGCTGAACTCAGCGGCGGTACCTTGTTTACTGGTGGTGCTGGTCAGGTTGCCGCTGGTATCGAAGGTCATGGTGCCGGCATCGACCGGTGCAGCAGAGCCATCCTGGGTATAGACCTGCCACTGGTTGTCGTCGGTCTTCACAAAATAGGCATTGATGTTGTGCGAGTTGCCTAACGAGTCGTATGCGGTGATGGTGTTGACGTAGTTATAAGAATCCTGCTTGGCCGGATCGAAGGTCTTGTTGTCCGGCACCTTATGAGTGGATTTCAGGTTGGCGACCATGGTGCCGGAGGTCGACGCCTTGGCGTTCATCATGCCTTCAGGGATACTCAGCGGCACCGGGTTAGCCCCCTGCTGAATGGTCGGTGGCGTACCGGCCGCCGGATAACCGGTCAGTTGCAGGCCCTGCATGTTGGTCAGGTTGCGGTTTTCATCCAGTTTGAACTGGCCATTACGGCTGTAGAAAATACCACCGTCCTGATCCTGCATACGGAAGAAACCGTTGCCGGAAATCGCCACGTCCAGCGCACGGCTGGTGCCGGTGGTGGTGCCACCCTTAAAGTTCTGGGTAATGCCGGCCACCTTGACGCCCAACCCCACCTGCGAGCCGGCAAACATATCGGCAAAAGAAACGGTGCCAGATTTAAAACCGGAAGTGGCGGAGTTGGCGATGTTGTTACCGATCACGTCCAGGTTGGTTGCTGCCGCGTTCAAGCCGCTTACTGCCTGAGAAAAGGCCATGTCATTCTCCGAATATTGTTTAGGCTATCGTCCGATAACGCCCAATGAATGAGTGAAATAAAAAATCGAATTAAAGTATCTGCCGGACTTCATCCAGCGTGGTGCTGCCCGCCAGACCCAGATCCAGCTTCGCGCCATTCGCTTCGCGGATAACGCCGTTAACCATGCCAAAATGCAGGCTGCGCGCCACCAGTTGCTCACCGTTGCCCTTGGCGTTGACGGTAAAGCTGTAGGCACCGTCGGGTGCAGCGGTACCGTCCGTCATCGTGCCGTCCCAGCTAAACGAATGCACACCGGCGGTCAGGCCGTCGAGTTCGATAGTGCGCACCGCTTTGCCGGTCTCGTCAGTAATGGTGACGGTCACCGAGTCGGCCGCACGCTCCAGTTCCAGACCAAACGGCGTGGTACTGACCTTGCCGTCTTTGCTGCCGGCCAGAATGTTGCTGCCGGGTACCATCACACCGTGGCCGATCAGCGCACTGGCTTGCAGCGACTGATTGCTGTTGATCTGGCCGGAAATCGACCCCAGCGTGGTATTGAGTTTCTCGATGCCTTGAACGGTGTTGATCTGCGCCAATTGGCTGGTCAGTTCATTGTTCTGCATCGGGTTGGTCGGATCCTGGTTCTTCAACTGCGCCACCAGCAGCGTCAGGAAGTTGTTGTTCAGATCCTGACTGTTGGTGGTTTTGCTGTTGGCACCGATGACGGTGTTATCCAGCGTTTCATTGGTAGTTGCGGCAATAGCCATGGCAAACTCCGGTTATTGACCCAGCGTCAGGGTTTTCATCATCATCGACTTGGTGGTGTTGAGCACCTCAACGTTGGCCTGATAGCTGCGGGAAGCGGAAATGGTATTGACCATTTCACCCACCACATCCACGTTCGGCATGCGCACATAGCCTTTGCCGTCCGCCAGTGGGTTGCCCGGCTGGTAAACCAGACGCTCCGGGGCCGGGTCGTCGACCACCTGGGCTACACGGACACCGCCGGTGGGCTGCCCGGCGGCCGCGGCAACTTCAAACACCACCTGTTTGGCCCGATAAGGCTGCCCATCCGGGCCGGTGACGCTGTCGGCGTTGGCCATGTTGCTGGCACTGACGTTCATGCGTTGCGACTGGGCAGACAGCGCCGAGCCAGAGATATCAAAAATATTCAGTAGCGACATGCGCCTTATCCTTGTTGTAACACTGACATCATCCCTTTGATCTGACCGTTGATCAGCGTCAGATCGGTCTGATATTTCAGGCTGTTATCGGCGAAGTTGGTACGTTCGCGATCCATGTCCACCGTATTGCCGTCCATCGAGGGTTGATCCGGAACGCGGAACAGCAAGTCGAGCTGTGGCGGCTGCATGTTCTGCGCCGGAATGTGGCGGGCCGACGTCATGTTCAGCGCAATGCCACTGCCGCTGACACGGCCCTGCTCCAGTACCTTGTTCAGTTGGCTGGCGAAATCGATGTCCCGCGCCTGATAGCCCGGGGTGTCTGCGTTGGCGATGTTGGCGGCCAAAATTTCCTGCCGCTGGGCGCGCAGGTTCAGCGCCTCTTGACCAAAGCGCAGAGCAGCGTCCAGTTTGTCGATCATGCTCCCTCCGCGAGGTTAGAATTTGGAGCCGACAGCATAAACGCCCCTTCCGCCAGCCGATCGCGGGAATAAGGGCAAAATGCGTCGCTATTTATCTGCTTAGCCTGAACGCAGTCCGGGTACACTTACGCGCACCCTGATGGTTCTTGAGGAAGCGAAGATGAAAGGTAAAATACTGCTGTTGGTCACCCTGCTGTGCAGCCTGAACGCACGGGCCGAGGATCTGACGGCGCAGATCGATCGCTTCATCAACAGCCAGTTCAGCGGCAGTCCGGTACAGGTTAAAGTGCTGGTGCGCACGCCCGCGGCCCAATGGCCACAGTGCGAATTTCCGCAGCTATCACTCGCGCCAAATGCCCGCCGTTGGGGCAATATCAGCGTCTCGGCACGTTGCGGTCAGGAGCGGCGTTTTATCCAGACGCAGGTTCAGGTGATCGGCAAATACCTGGTGTCGGCACGCGGTATCAGTGCAGGCAGCAAGTTGACAGAGGCGGACATCAGGCTGAAAACCGGTCGACTCGACACTCTGGCCCCCCGCACGCTGACCGAAGCCGGCAAGGCGCTGGGCGCCGTCAGCCTGCGTAATATCAGCCCCGGCCAGCCGCTGACCTTCGCCATGTTGCGCCGTGCCTGGGTGATCAAGGCCGGTCAGGCGGTGCAGGTCAGCGCACAGGGGGACGGATTTAACATCAGCGGTTCAGGCAAGGCGATGAACAACGCCGCCACCGAAGATAGCGTCAGAGTACGCATGGCCTCCGGGCAAATTGTTAGCGGTATTGTCGGTGACGACGGTGCAATTCGCATCATGCTACATACCCTATAGCTTTCAAGTTGCAGCTAGGCGCCCAGCTCGCTCATCCCCAGGCATTGTAGGGGCGCCGCATGCTGCGCCCGCATTAATCGGGGCGAATTTATTCGCCCCCTACAGTAACTGGGGTGAGCGACAAATCTGTCGGGAACAGATTTGAACGCTGCTTGCAGCGGCCCTGAAAGGGCAAGGACCATGGATGGGCCTTGTAAGCAGGTAACAACGCTGCGGCTTGAAAGATGACGGGTATAAAAAGGTAAAGGTTTATCAAACCTTGCCGATAATAAAGTCATAAGCAGTATTTTATTGGCCGCCAGGGCCACAAATAGTATCAGCCATTGCCCGCGCGGCGACGGCATCGATGGAGATTGACCATGAGTATCGATCGCACCCAGCGGCTGCAACCCGTTCCAACGGTGCAACCGCGTGAGACGCCGGCTGAAAATCAACTTCAGCCACGCAAGGCCGCCCAGACGGAAAGCACCGTCAGTGGCACCCAGGTTAAGTTGAGCGATGCGCAAGCGCGCCTGATGCAGCCAGGGACGCAGGATATTGATATGAACCGGGTGGACGCCATCAAACAGGCGATCCGCAACGGCGAACTGAAAATGGATGCCGGTAAAATTGCCGATGCCCTGCTGCAAGACGCGCAAAGCGATGCCCAGTGGATGTCAAACGGCAACCCGACACCAAAGGTTTAACCGCCGGGTTAAACACCAGGGAACTCTTTGAAAGGTGATTTATCGTAATGGAAAATCTGGCGCAACTGATCAATAAGCTGCTGGAAACGCTGCAAGCGTTGGATACCGTGCTGGCGGAAGAGCATCATTTGCTGTGCTCAGGCCAATTACCGGGCGTGGCGCTGCAACGTGCCACCGACGCAAAAAGCCAGCTGCTGGCCACGGTAAACTATCTGGAACAGCAGCGGCTGAAACTGGAAAGTGCACAAGGGCAACAGGCACCCTACTCTGCACATCCACGTCTGGCGGAAGCCTGGCAACGGGTGCAGTCGCTCAGCCAACGGCTGCGGGAAAAAAACCAGCATAACGGTATGCTGCTCAATCAACAGATCGATCACAACGCCCAGGCGCTGGCGATCCTGAGCAAGCAAAACAAATCGCTGTACGGCCCCGATGGCCAGTCGCGCAACGCCAGCCTGCTCGGACGAAAAATCGGCGTTTAATTAATGGCACTTCACCCGGTCAGCTCTGCGTTCAACCGGGTGCATTGCTTCCCAATGCGAGATAACTCGCACTTCCGTTGCCATTCTATCTAACCCTCTGATTTTATTTTCGTAACACTACACATACCTGGTATTTCCATCTGTTCTGTTCCATCCCATTCCCCCACCCTGTGTTGTTTTTTAAACCACTTGATCTATACCCGTAAAGGGGATAGTTTCACAGGGAGTGTGAATGACCGATATTTACCTCACCAAAACATTTCAGGCATTCGCTGCCCACGAACGCATTAGCGATGCCACGGTAATCAAAGCTGCGCGAGAAATACAAAACCAACTGTACGATGCCAATTTGGGCAGTTGCGTTTATAAGAAACGAGTCGCCCGGGCGGGTGGCGGTAAACGCGGTGGCTACCGGGTACTTATTGCCTTTCGAGATGAAGACCGGTTTTTTTTCATGAGAGGATTTGCCAAAAATGAAATGGACAACATTGCCAGTGATGAATTGGTCGGGTTAAAGCGCCTTGCTGCGCTCTATCTGGACTATTCCCCTTTCAGGCTTTATCAGTTGGTTAATGACAAGAGGTTGAGGAGACTGACCTATGAGCAAGATCCTTGCTGAGATCCACCAGGAAGTGCAGGAGCTGTATCAGGCAGGATTTGTCGATGCCGGCACCATGCGCACCTTCGACATGCTGTGTTTACGCCCGGTCAAACAATATACCCCAGCGGACATCCGCGCCCTGCGCGAGCGCGAGAACGTCAGCCAGCCGGTGTTTGCCTTGCATCTGAACGTCAGCAAAAAGGCGGTGCAAAAATGGGAACGCGGCGAAGCCGTTCCCAACTCCGCCGCGATGAAGCTGCTTTCGTTGGTCGACCGCAACGGTCTGGCGATCCTGGCTTAACCGTTACTGGTAATTAACAATCACCTGATTGCTGATCACCCGCAGCGGCGGATTCAAACTGCCGCGCGCCTGCACGTAATAAACAAAACGCAGTTCGGCATTTGCCGGTTCGCCTTGCAGCCCAATGCTGCTGCCACTGCCGCCCCCCAGTGTAATACAGCGGGTCAGGGTACAGAGTTGCACCTGCATGCCGGCCGGTTCGGCAGCCAATAAGCGGTAACGCCAACTTACGCTGGTGATACGCGCATTCGCATCCGGTAATTCATTTGGCGCACGCAGCCGGGGTGATTCACCCCGTTCCCCACCGTATTCCAGCGTAGCACCGACGCTGTCGGCCACCCAGGAACCCGATGCCGCCTGCAAGCTCAGCGGGGCTAACAGGCAGATTAACGCCATGCGGTATTTCATTATGCGGCCCCAATGGTCGCGGTCATGCGGATTTGACGGTCGTCGTTGATTTCCAGATTCGACAGCACCACCAGTTGCGGCAGGCCGCGGCGCAAGAAACGCGCCAGCAACGCACGTAGCGCGTGGTTCACCAGCAGTACCGGTGGCGCACTGAGCATTTCCTGCCGCTGCAATGCCTGTTTGGCTTGATCCAGCAAGCGATCCGCCAGCCCCGGTTCCAGACCGCCACCGCCCTGCAGGGCTTGTAACAGCAAGCGTTCCAGCTGGGTATCCAGGCCTATCACCTGGATTTCGCCGTTGCCCGGGAACCACTGCTGGGTGATCGCCCGCCCAAGTGCCACCCGCACTACGGTGGTCAACTCATAGGGATCGGTCTGGGACGGCGCATGCTCCGCCAACGTCTCGATAATAGTGCGCATATCGCGGATCGAAACCCGCTCCGTCAACAGGTTCTGCAATACCTTATGCAGCGTGGTCAGCGTCACCACACCCGGCACGAAATCTTCGGTCAGTTTTGGCATGTCTTGCGCGACACGATCCAATAACTGCTGCGTTTCCTGTCGGCCAAACAGCTCGCTGGCAAACTGGCCAATCAGATGATTAAGATGGGTCGCCACCACGGTGCTGGCTTCTACCACGGTAAAGCCCTGGATCTGTGCCTGCTCACGCAGTGCGCTGTCGATCCATACCGCTTCCAGCCCAAAGGCCGGATCGGTGGTTTTATCTCCTGCCAATTCACCCACGGCGTTGCCCGGATTGATCGCCAGCCAACGTCCCGGCTGCGCTTCACCGCTGCCAATCTCTACCCCTTTCATCAGGATACGGTAGCTGGCCGGCGGCAGTTCCAGGTTGTCGCGGATATGCACCACCGGCGGCAGGTAACCCATCTCCTGCGCGAACTTTTTACGGATGCCGCGAATACGGCCGAGCAGCTCACCGTTCTGCTGGAAATCGACCATCGGGATTAGCCGGTAACCGACTTCCATCCCCAGGGGATCTTCCAACTGCACGTCAGACCAACTGGCTTCCACCGCCTGCGGATTATCCTGCGCTATCGGCACTTCCTGTTCTTTTGGCGCTTGCTGTTCCCGCCCGCGCAGCCACCAGGCCAGGGCCAACAGACCGGCGGTAAACAGCAGGAAGACCAGGTTCGGCATCCCCGGCACCATACCCAGCAGGCCGAGTACTGCGGCACTCAACAGCATGACTCGCGGATTCTTGAACAGTTGGCTAACCATCTGCTCGCCAACGTCCTGATCGGTCGCCACGCGGGTCACGATAACACCGGCGGCAGTCGAAATGACCAACGCCGGGATCTGCGCCACCAGGCCGTCACCGATAGTCAGCAAGGTATAGGTTTCCGCCGCTGCGCCCAGTTCCATGCCGTGCTGGATCACCCCAACCAACAGGCCACCGACCACGTTCAACATCATGATCATCAGGCCGGCCACCGCATCACCACGGACGAACTTACTGGCACCGTCCATCGAACCGTAGAAATCCGCTTCCTGCGTCACTTCGGAACGGCGTTTTTTCGCCTCTTCTTCACCGATCAGACCGGCGTTGAGATCGGCGTCGATCGCCATCTGCTTGCCCGGCATGCCGTCGAGTACAAAGCGTGCGCCCACTTCAGCGATACGCCCAGCCCCCTTGGTGATAACCATAAAGTTGATCAGCACCAAAATGATAAACACTACAATACCGATGGCAAAGTTACCGCCCACCAGGAAGTGACCAAAGGCCTCCACCACGCGACCGGCAGCGGCGGAGCCGGTGTGTCCTTCCATCAGGATGATGCGCGTCGAAGCTACGTTGAGCGACAGGCGCAGCAAGGTCGAGAACAGCAAGATGGTAGGGAATGCCGCGAATTCCAGCGTGCGCTGGGTAAACATGGCTACCAGCAGCACCATGATCGACAAGGCAATATTGAAGGTGAACAACAGATCGAGGATAAATGCCGGCAAGGGCAGCACCATCATCGACAGGATCATCAGGATCAGTATCGGCCCGGCCAATACCTGCCACTGCGTATCTTTAAAACTGCCCGGCAAACGAAGCAAGGCGGCCAAATTAGCCATTAGTGTCACTTTCTCCAGCAAAATCCAGTGCTTCCGGCACCGGTAAACGTTCAGGTTTTTTCGGGATCAGCCCCCCTTCACGCCGCCAGCGTCTTAGCTGGTAAACCCAGGCCAGAACTTCGGCCACGGCGGCATACAGGGTGGCGGGAATGTGTTGTCCAATCTCGCTGTGTCGGTACAGCGCGCGCGCCAGCGGCGGCGCTTCCAGCATCGGGATGCGGTGTTCCATACCTAGCTCACGGATACGCAGCGCAATTTCACCGGCCCCCTTGGCCAGAACTTTCGGTGCGCTCATTTTTTTGTCGTTGTACTGCAGTGCGACGGCGTAGTGCGTCGGGTTGGTCACGATAACGTCGGCCTTCGGCACGTCTGCCATCATCCGCCGCCGGGACATGGCGCGCTGCTGCTGACGGATGCGCCCTTTGACGTGCGGATCGCCCTCCTGATCCTTGAACTCGTCACGGATGTCCTGCTTGGTCATTTTCAGTTTTTTGAAGTGGCTCCACAGCTGATAAAACACGTCAAACGCCACCATCGGCGTCAGTGCCAGTACCACCAGCAAGCCACAGAAGATGATCATCTGCAGTGCATTGCCGAGCGCATCGAGCGGCTGTTGCGTCACCAGGTGCAGCATCGCTGCCCAGTTGTGCCACAGGTATAGGCCGGTGACCCAGCCCACCAGCGTCGCTTTCAGGATGCCCTTCAGCAATTCCGCCAGCACCTGGCTGGAAAATATCCGTTTCAACCCGGACAGCGGATTCATGCGCTTTAAATCAAACTTGAGCGATTTGCCGCTCAACAGCAGGCCACCAAGCAGCATCGGTGCGGTGATCGCCACCAGCGTCAACCCCGCCATAACCGGCAACAGCGCCCAAACCGCCTGCTGCAATAAGGTCGCCAATTGGCGCAGCATCTGTTTGTCGTTGCTGACCATGCTGTGATCGAAGTTCAGACCCTGCGTCAGCATCATGGCCAAGCGTTGCGCCATATTGCCGCCGGCCAGCCAGATGATCGACAGCCCTGCCACCAGCATCAACACCGACGTCAACTCGCGCGAACGCGGGATCTGGCCATCTTCGCGGGCCTTTTCCACCCTGTGGGGTGTGGGAGCCTCGCTTTTTTCCAGATCGCTGTCTTCAGCCACGAGCGAGTTTCCTGTGCCGGGAGGGAATAAAATTGCCGTCAGCATGCCAAAAAAATGCTGATTTCATTGATGGAACAGCGAGGAAAAAGGCGGGTTATTTGCGGGATGGTTCAATGAAGCGAGGTGGCGCTACAGCCAATTTTGCAGACGCAGGCCGTCAACGCGTTCAAACTCACGCAGATTATTGGTCACCAGCACCAATCCTTCACTGCGAGCATGTCCGGCAATATGCAGATCGTTGATGCCGATTGGCGTACCCTGCCGTTCCAGGCAGGCACGAATATTACCGTAGTGAGCGGCAGCTTTGGCCGTGTAATCCAGTATCTCCAGACGGGAGACAAAGTCGTCAATCACCCGGGCATTTTCTGTAGGCCGCATACTTTTTTCCACTCCATGAATCAACTCGGCATAAGTGACCGACGAGATCACCATTTTGCCGGCATGCTGATTAAATCTTTGCAGCACTTCCAGTGGCCGACGCTTGATCACGTAAATCACAATGTTGGTATCCAGCATGTGGCTGAACATCAAAATTCTTCCCTTTCAGACTGATACTGGTCGGCCCTCTCGCTGAGAAAATCATCGCTGACGTGATTGTCTGTGCAGAAAAAACTGTCCCAGGTATTTTCTACCGGCGAAAGGATGCGCTCTTTACCGACCACCCGTACCGAGACTTTTGAAACGGAATCGGGAAAGCGGACCTCAGCAGGTAAACGCACGGCCTGGGTGCGGTTATTGGTAAATACAGAACCTAATGTCATAGCGACTCTCCTCTGTGGTGTGGCTTAAATTATAACCACCACAGCGTATATAGCAATGCTATATACCTTGAGTTATGCGAGTCGTTGCGCAGTTCGGGGCACGACTCATGTCGCGCCCCCGTCATCAGAAACCCAGGCTGTCGAGCAGGTCGTCGACCTGTGCCTGATTGGCGATCACACCGGCGCCGTTCTGGTCGAGCTGCGGACCGTTGAGCAGGCTGTCACTCGGCTTTTTCTCTTTCGCCGGCTGTTCAGGAATATTTTCCATCAGCACCATCAGCAGCTGCTTTTCAATCTCCTGCACCACGTCCATCATGCGTTTGATCACCTGACCGGTCAGATCCTGGAAATCCTGCGCCATCATAATTTCCAGCAACTGGGCGTTGGTAAATGCCGTATGCTCCGGCACCTGCTCCAGGTACTGACGGGTGTCGGTCACCAGTTCGCGCGCATCGTCCAGTTCGATCGGATCGGCGAACCAGTCGTCCCAGCGGCCTTTTAACGCCCTGGCCTCTGATTCCAGCTCCGCCTGGCGCGGTTGCGCGGCCTCCACACAGTTCAACGCCCGTTCCGCTGCCTGCGCCGTCATGGTGACTACGTAATCCAGACGATCGCGCGCATCCGGGATTGCCTCTGCCGCCTGGGCGATCGCCTGATCAAGCCCCAGTTCACGCATGCTGTCACGCAACATACGCGTCAGTTGGCCAATGCGAGAGATAATCTCCCCCGCGGTTGCCGCATCGCTGGCAGGCATTGGAATGTCTCTCATCGCCCTCTCCTTACATGCCCAGTTTTTCAAAGATCTTATTGAGCTTTTCTTCCAGCGTTGCCGCCGTAAAAGGTTTCACCACGTAACCGCTGGCACCGGCCTGCGCCGCCGCGATAATGTTTTCTTTCTTGGCTTCCGCCGTCACCATCAGTACCGGCATGGTCGCCAGCGCGCCGTCGGCACGGATAGTCTGCAACAGCTCCAGGCCATCCATGTTCGGCATGTTCCAGTCGGAAACCACGAAGTCGAAGTCACCGGCACGAAGTTTGTTCAACGCATCCGCGCCGTCTTCGGCTTCTTCTACGTTGTTGAATCCCAACTCTTTCAGCAAGTTTCTGACGATACGACGCATGGTGGAAAAATCATCCACCACCAGAAACTTAAGGCTCTTGTCTGCCATTTTTACTCCCATTAAACGATCCCAAACAACAACAGCCAGCCTGACGGCAGCTGTTCGCTATAACCCCTCTATATACCCTATGAATTTCGAGTTGCAGCTAGGCGCCCAGCTCGTTCATCCTCAGGAGCTTACTTAAGTAAGTGACTGGGGTGAGCGAGTGCAGGTAACAACGCTGCAGCTTGAAAGGCGACGGGTATAATTAAGAGCTCAAAATCAAATACGTAATGCCTGGCCACCGGCAATTTGCGCCAGCATCCGTTGGCTCATGCGTTCCAGCTCCACCACTTCATTGACGCCACCGGTGGCGATCGCCTCGCGCGGCATACCGAACACCACACAACTGGCTTCGTTCTGCGCCAGGGTATAGGCACCGGCCCGGTGCATTTCCAGCATGCCCGCGGCACCGTCATTGCCCATGCCGGTCAGGATCACCCCCACCGCATTACGCCCGGCGTACTGCGCGACCGAGCGGAACAGCACGTCCACCGACGGCCGATGGCGGTTGACCGGTGGGCCGTCATGCAGCTTCACCTGATAGTTAGCCCCGCTGCGTGACAGTTCCAGGTGACGATCGCCCGGTGCGATATAGGCATGACCCGGCAGCACGCGCTCACCGTCTTCGGCCTCTTTCACCGTGATTTGGCACAGCTTGTTCAGCCGTTCGGCAAACGAACGGGTAAAGCCCGGGGGCATATGCTGGGTAATCAACAGCGCCGGGCTGGTGGCCGGCAACGGTTGCAGTACCTGACGGATCGCTTCGGTACCACCGGTAGAGGCCCCGATGGCAATCAGCTTTTCACTGCTCAGCAGCGGCGTATGGCTGAGGATCGCCGGGGCCGGGCTGTTGGAGCGTTGGGGTAACCGCGCCTTGGCCGCCGTACGGATTTTCTCGGCGATCAGTTCGCTGTAGGCCAGCATGCCTTCGCGAATGCCCAACTGCGGTTTGGTGACAAAATCCACCGCTCCCAGCTCCAGTGCACGCAGCGTAATTTCCGAACCCTTACCGGTCAGCGACGACACCATCACCACCGGCATTGGCCGCAGACGCATCAGTTTTTCCAGGAAGTCGAGGCCGTCCATACGTGGCATTTCGACATCCAGCGTCAGCACCTGCGGGTTAAACTTTTTGATCAGATCGCGTGCCACCAGCGGATCCGGTGCGCTCGCCACCATCTCCATATCAGGATGGCTGTTGACAATTTCGGTCATCAACTGGCGCATCAGGGCCGAATCGTCGACGCACAATACTCTGATTTTATTCATTACCTCTCCTTGGTCAGGCCATACACGGTCTGCCCACGCAAGTAGAAATCCCGGCTGATCTGGCTGAAGTTCTCGGAGTGACCGGCAAACATCAGCCCCCCCGGTTTAAGCAAGGGCACGAAGCGCCGCAGGATGCGCTCCTGTGTCGCCTTATCGAAGTAGATCATCACGTTGCGGCAGAAAATGGCGTCAAATTGCCCCGGCAGCGCCCATTCCGGCGCCAGCAGGTTAAGCGACTGAAAATTCACCCGCCCCGCCAGTTCCGGCCGCACCCGCACCAACCCCTGATGCGGCCCGGTGCCGCGCAGGAAATAGCGTTGCATCTGCGTCGGCGTCAGGGTGCGCAGATCTTCCTGGCGATACACCCCCGCCTCGGCTTTTTCCAGCACCTGGGTATCGATGTCGCTGGCCCACACCTGACAGCCGGTGGCGCGTTGCCCCAACACTTCACTCAGGGTGATAGCGATCGAGTAAGGTTCTTCCCCGGTCGAGGCCGCCGTGCTCCACACGCAATAGCCGTTTGGTCGTGAGCGAGCATGCTCCGCCAGGATCGGAAAGTGATGCGCCTCGCGGAAAAAGGCCGTCAGGTTGGTGGTCAATGCGTTAATAAACGCCTGCCATTCGGCGCTGTTCGGATCGCTTTCCAACAGCGCCAGATAATCGCCAAAGTCGTTCAGGCCCAGCAACCGCAGGCGTCGTACCAGACGGTTGTAAACCATCTCGCGCTTGTGCTCCGCCAGCACGATGCCGGCGCGCTGGTAAATCAGTTGGCTGATACGACGAAAATGCACGTCCAGCAACGGCAGGCGTTGCACCATCTGCGTCAGCAATGTCGCAGGGTCTCGGTTTGGGGTCGACGGTGCCGGCTTCATACCATGTCACTCAGAAAAAACGGGCTGCTTATGCGGTTTGACAATCTGGGGCTTCCTTTACCACGGGTGAAACTGCGTCTTGAGGGTGAGTCGGTGCGGTGAAGTTATCGTCCGCCAGGCGGAATACCGACACCGCATCGGCCAGGGTGATCGCCTGTTCCTCCAGTGCGGTGGCCGCCGAGGCGGCTTCCTCCACCAGTGCGGCGTTCTGTTGGGTGACCTGATCCATCTGGGTCACGGCCTGCGTCACCTGTTCGATGCCGCGGCTCTGTTCATCCGACGCCGAGGCGATTTCGCCCATGATGTCGGTTACCCGGGTGACCGAACGCACGATGTCCTGCATGGTGGCACCGGAGTTTTCCACCAGCACCGAACCTTGCTTGACTCGACTGACCGACTCGTCGATCAACCCTTTGATTTCTTTCGCCGCCTGCGCGCTGCGTTGCGCCAGGTTGCGCACTTCGCCGGCCACCACCGCAAAACCTCGGCCCTGCTCGCCGGCACGCGCAGCTTCAACCGCCGCGTTCAACGCCAGAATATTGGTCTGGAAGGCAATACCGTCGATTACGCTGGTAATGGCACCAATCTTCTGCGAACTATTGGCAATGTCGTGCATGGTAGTCACCACGTCCCCCGCCAGCTCGCCGCCCTTGGCCGCGGTGGTCGAGGCGTCTCGTGCCAGTTGTGAAGCCTGGCGCGCATTATCGGCATTCTGTTTCACCGTGGCGGTCAACTGCTCCATGCTGGCAGCCGTTTCTTCCAGCGAGGCCGCCTGCTGCTCGGTACGGGAAGAGAGATCGTTGTTGCCTTCGGATATTTCCTGCAGGCCGATCAGGATCGATTCCGCCCCATCGCGCACGGCACCCACGGTGCCGATCAGCGACTGCTGCATGCCTTGCAGGCTGGCGAACAATAGGCTGATTTCATTACGGCCATACACCTGGATCGGCGTGGCCAGATCGCCGGCGGCAATGCGGTCAAAATGACTGCGCATGATATTCAACGGCCGTACCAACATGTTACGCAGCCACCAGGTGGCGCTGCCAGTGACCACGATCAGCATCAGTACCGCACCGGCTACCAGCCAGCCCGACAGGGTGAAGGAGCGCTGATTCGCCGTATTGGCGTCGCTGACGTTAGCGCTCACCAGTTGCAGATACTGGACAAAATCGGCTTCAAACAGGTCCTGGGTTTTCTGCGTCGGCTGGTCCATAAACGCCTGCAGATTATCATTCTCCAGGAAGCCAATCAGCTCACGCAGGGTATTGCGCAGCCGGTCATAGCTGGCCTTGGTAGTTGCGGTCAGCTGTTGTTCCTGTTCACTGTTACGCGGTACCGCCAGGAACTGGTTGAAATAGAGATCGGCTTTTTGCAGTGAACTGCGCGCATTGCCCATCAGCGCATTGACCTGATCCTGCGGCAGTTTGAGCGCCGCACGGGTACCGGCGCGATTGAGCGTATTACGCGCCTGTAGCAGCGATACCCAGCTCAGGCTGAGGGCATCGCGCTGCTGGCTGCCGAGGGTGATCAAATTCAGATTGTGGTGATCGGAGCGGAAAGCGGTGTACGACAAGCCGCTGGTGGCCAACTGCATAACACAAAAAGTCATCAACAACAGAAACAGACTGGTAGAGACGCGGATTCGGTTAAACACTGTGAACCTCCTTGCAGCCGGCCGATGGCCAGCTCACGACGGGGAATCGGCCTCCCCCCGAACAGGAAGGAGGCCTAATGCCGGTTAGAACGTTTCCCAGTTATCCTGCGGATCGCTGGCGTTCATTTTTTTATGATTGAGTACCGGTGTTACTGTTGCCTTGCTGCTGGCGGGCATTTTGAATTCATCCTGGCCTGCCGCTTTTAAACGGAATACCGCCACCGACTGGGTCAGCATGCTGGCCTGCTCTTCCAGCGCCGCCGCTGCAGAAGCAGACTCTTCCACCAGTGAGGCGTTCTGCTGGGTGACGCGGTCCATTTCTGCTACCGCCTGACCAACCTGATCGATGCCACGGCTCTGTTCGTCGGACGCCGAGGCAATTTCCCCCATGATGTCGGTGACACGGGTAACCGCATTGACGATATCGCCCATGGTTTCCCCGGCGCTTTCCACCAGTACCGAGCCCATATCAACCCGGTTGACGGAATCTTCGATCAGCCCTTTGATTTCCTTCGCCGCCTGCGCACTGCGCTGGGCCAGATTACGTACTTCACCGGCCACCACCGCAAAACCACGGCCCTGTTCACCGGCGCGTGCCGCTTCTACCGCTGCGTTCAATGCCAGGATGTTGGTCTGGAAAGCAATGCCGTCGATCACGCCGGTAATGTCGGCAATTTTCTGTGAACTACCGGCAATGTCATGCATGGTTTGCACCACATTGGCCACCACCTTGCCGCCTTTCTGCGCGGTTTCGGAGGCGCTCAACGCCAACTGGCTGGCCTGGCGGGCATTTTCGGCGTTCTGTTTCACCGTGGCGGTCAACTGCTCCATGCTGGCAGCGGTTTCCTCCAGTGAGGCGGCCTGCTGTTCGGTACGAGAAGAGAGGTCGTTATTGCCGGCGGCAATTTCGGAGGCACCGCTATAGATCGCGTCGGCGCCCTGACGGACCCCACTGACGGTGTCGATCAGTTCGTTCTGCATATGTTTGAGGCTGGCGGCCAATACGCCCATTTCATTGCGGCTGTTCACTGCAATCTGCTGGGTCAGATCGCCGGCGGCAATCATTTTGATGTGTTCGATCATGCGGTTCAGCGGACGCACCAGGATGTGGTGAATGCCGCTCCACACCAACATGATCACCGCCAGAACCACCAGTAACACTACCGCCAGCGTCCAGAGTGCGAAGTTGAAGGAGTTGTTGCTGTCTTCTACTGCGCTCTGATAAAGCTTGTCGTTTTGCGCCAGGTAGGTGTTGTAGATATCTTCGAACGCGTCCTGATAGCTTTGCGTCGGCTGGTCAAAGAAGGCGTTGATCTTGCCCTCACCCAGCAATACGGTCAGTTCGGTTAAAGCGCCGTGCAGGATGCCGTATTGCTGCTTGAGCTTTTCGGCTGACTGCGCGTCCTGGCGGGCATTGAGAGGGATTTTGTCATAGGCGGCGTAGTGTTGTTCTGCCACCACCAGGTTGCTTTTGGCTCGCGCCAGCAGCTCGGCCACAGTGGCACCGCTGCCAATGTTATTGGTGTCCATCATGTGACGAATACCGGCACGGTTGAGCGTGTTGCGGGCCTGCAGCAGGTTGACCCAGCTTTCGTTCAGCTCGGATTGTTGCTGGCGAATGGTCTGCAATACGGTGAAGTTTTCTTTGTCATTCTTCAGTGAGGAGAAGAACAGCCCGCCTGATACCAACTGCAAGGCGCCAAATAACACCAGCACCAGTAACAGGCTGGTGACCACCTTCATACGATTAAACATGTTTTCCCTTGTTAAACGCCCGCGCGGACAGGCCCTGATTACGTTGATTGACAGAGTTATCGGCGCGGTTGGGAAGAACTTTATGCGGGGAGGTAACTATTTTTATGTAGGGTTTAGGTTTGTCCGGTTTCCAGATCAGGGCGCGGCATGCAGCGCCCCTACGGGTAGCGGATCAGGCGCTTTTGGCCACACTGTCGACCAGCGACATCTCTTCACTGCTCAGCAATTTTTCGATATCAACCAGGATCAGCATGCGATCGCCCAGCGAACCCAGGCCGGTCAGGTATTCGGTCGCCAGCGTCACGGCAAATTCCGGCGCCGGACGGATCTGCTCGGTGGTCAGCGACAGTACGTCGGACACGCCGTCAACCACGATACCCACCACCCGTTGGCCAAAGTTCAGCACGATCACCACGGTATTTTCATCGTAGGATACGTCCTGCTGAGCGAATTTCACCCGCAGGTCGATAATCGGCACAATCACGCCGCGCAGGTTGGTGACGCCCTTGATAAAGGCCGGAGTATTGGCGATACGCGTAACCTGATCGTAGCCGCGGATCTCCTGCACCTTGAGGATATCAATGCCATATTCCTCATTGCCCAAGGTAAAAATCAGGAATTCTTGCCCTACCGTTTCGCCAGCCAGTTTGCTGACGGTTGCCAGTCCTGCCATGTCATTCACCCTTCAAATCAATAGATTAATTGTTATGCGGCTGCGTCGGTCTGACGCTGTTCACGGTTCAGCGTTTGCAGCGCCGAGACATCGACAATCAGCGCCACGCTGCCGTCACCGAGAATAGTGGCCGCGGAAATGCCCGGCACTTTGCGATAGTTGCTTTCCAGATTCTTCACCACCACCTGATGCTGGCCGATCAGTTGATCCACCAGCAACGCATAGCGACGGCCGGCGCTTTGCAGGATCACCACAATGCCCTGGGTGGCGTCGGTTTTGGCACCTGCAACCTCAAACACCCGGAACAGCTCCACCAGCGGCAGATATTCGCCACGCACCTGCAACACCCGCTCGCCACCGGCTAACGGATGCAGGTCTTCGGCCTGTGGCTGCAGGGATTCCATCACGGCGTTGAGCGGCAGAATAAACACTTCGTCGTTTACCTTGACCGACATGCCATCGAGGATCGCCAGCGTCAACGGCAGCAGGATGCGGATCGCGGTGCCCTTGCCAGCCTGAGAGTGGATTTCTACATGCCCTCCCATCTCCTGAATATTGCGCTTCACCACGTCCATGCCAACACCGCGACCGGATACGTCGGTCACCTGCTCGGCGGTGGAAAAACCCGGGGCAAAGATCAGCATACCGACGTCTTCATCGCTCATGCTGTCACTGACTGGCAGCCCCTGCGAGGCCGCCTTGGCGAGAATCTTCTCACGGTTCAGGCCGGCACCGTCGTCGGTCACCTCGATACAGATATTGCCACCCTGATGCTCCGCCGACAGGATCAGATTACCCACCGCCGACTTACCGGCGGCGATGCGCGTGTCGGGATCTTCAATGCCGTGGTCCAGGCTGTTGCGCACCAGGTGGGTCAAGGGATCGATAATGCGTTCGATCAGGCTCTTGTCCAGTTCGGTAGAACTGCCCTGCAACTGCAGCTCTACTTGTTTATTCAGCTTGCCGGCCAGATCGCGCACCAACCGCGGGAAGCGGCTGAACACGTACTCCATCGGCATCATGCGGATCGACATCACCGACTCTTGCAGATCGCGCGCGTTGCGCTCCAACTGACTCATGCTGTTCAGCAGGTCACCGTGATTGACCGGATCCAGGTCGCCCGAACGCTGCGCCAGCATCGACTGGGTGATCACCAGTTCGCCGACCAGGTTGATCAGTTGGTCCACTTTCTCTACCGCTACGCGGATGCTGGTGGATTCACTGGCCTTGGCCCGCGGCTTCGGCGCTTCGGTCACCACAGGGGCGGGTTTGGCGACCGGCAGTGCTACAGCAACCGGCATTGCCGGCTCAGGGGGCACAACTGGCGTCTCGACCTGCGGCGGCGTGGTGAAACTGATTTGCTCCGGCTCCAGCACAAAACAGAGCACTGCG
The DNA here is from genome assembly GCF_027474885.1 of Serratia myotis. Taxonomy (NCBI): domain Bacteria; kingdom Pseudomonadati; phylum Pseudomonadota; class Gammaproteobacteria; order Enterobacterales; family Yersiniaceae; genus Serratia; species Serratia myotis. The sequence continues at coordinate 3,419,337 of NZ_CP099707.1, forward strand.
CTGATGTCATCTTCGCTGGCGGAGGTCAGCAGCGTCACTTCCAGGCTGCTTTCGGTCTGATGCGGGTTTTTCACCTCGCCCAGATTCCCCAGCTCTTCCAGCATCAGCGGCACTTCGTTCGGCTTCAGGCCACACAGGCAAACCCGCATCCCACCTTCAATCGCCGCAGGCGTGGCGGCGGCATGTTCCGTGACCGGATGCGCTACAGAGGCATCCTGCTGCTGTGCGTCCAACGCAAGCTGGCGCAGCGCCTGACAGATGTATTCAAAGCTGTCGGCGTCAGGCTTTTGCGACGTTTTATAGGCGTCCAGTTGCTCCTGCATAATGTCTTTGGTTTCCAGAAACAGGTTGATAATCTCGGTGCTGAGGCTCATTTCCTGACGCCGTGCACCGTCCAGCAAGTTCTCCAGCAGGTGGGTGGTTTCCTGCAGCACCGAAAAGCCAAAGGTGGCCGCACCGCCCTTGATTGAGTGCGCTGCGCGAAAAATGGCGTTCAGCGGCTCAATGTCCGGAGCCAACGGATCCAGCTCCAGCAGGTGTTGCTCCATGTCGGCCAGCAACTCGTCTGCTTCATCAAAAAAGGTCTGATAAAACGCACTAATATCCATGCTCACGGGATCACCTCTGCTGTGAGTCGCTGTTAATCGGTGTAGGGACAGCCACCGGCTGCTCCGGTGCAATGAGGGTGGCCGGGGCCGTCGCCGACGGAGCCAGCGACTTCAGATCGACCGGCCGGGCGACATCCATCGCGTTGCTTTCGCCATTTTCGTGTTCAATGCCCTGCTGGGTTTGTTTGTTCAGCACCAGTACGGTGATGCGACGGTTGATGGCATCGTCGGCACCGTGCTGTTTCAGACTCATGGTGGCGGCCATGCCCACCACCCGCAGCACTTTTCCTTCCGACAGACCACCGGCGATCAGTTCGCGCCGTGAAGCATTGGCACGATCGGCCGAAAGCTCCCAGTTGCTGTAACCGCGCTCGCCGCTGGCGTAAGGAATATCGTCGGTATGGCCAGACAGGCTGATTTTATTCGGCAGGTCATTGAGGATCGGAGCGATTGCCCGCAGGATATCTCGCATATAGCTTTCAACCTGCGCACTGCCGGTTTTAAACATCGGGCGGTTTTGACTGTCGATGATCTGGATGCGTAAACCTTCATCCATCATGTTGATCAGCAGATGCGGGCGCAGCGCTTTCAGACGCGGATCGGACTCAATCAGCTCATCCAGTTTTTCCCGCAATTTGTTCAACCGCAGCTCCTCGTCACGCTTTTCCAGCGTATCGATCTGCCTTTTCACCAGTCCGTCCTGCTGGGTAGGATCATCCCCACCGCCGGGGATAGGGCTGCTTTCCGAACTGCTTTTGTCGCCGTTCGTCAGCGCCACTTTCAGCGGCGTACGGAAGTATTCGGCGATTTGCGTCAGTTCCTGCGGACTGGCGATCGCCAGCAGCCACATCACCAGGAAGAATGCCATCATCGCCGTCATAAAGTCGGCATAGGCAATCTTCCAGGAGCCGCCGTGGTGGCTGGCCTGATGCGACTTGCGTTTTCTGACCAGAATAACCGGATGATTCTGCTTCATGCCTGTTCTTCTTCCGTCGCCTGCTGTGCCGGCGCTTTCACCCGACGCACATGTTCTTCCAGCTCGACGAAGGACGGACGCTCGGTGGTGTACAGCGTTTTACGGCCGAATTCGACCGCAATCTGCGGCGCATAGCCGTTCAGACTGGACAGTAAAGTGACCTTGATGCACTGCATCATTTTGACGTTTTCGGCGCTTTTCTGCCGCAACAGGGTCGCCAACGGCGAGATAAAACCGTAGGCCAGCAAAATGCCGAGGAAGGTACCGACCATCGCGTTGGCGATCAACGCCCCCAGCTCGGCCGCCGGGCGATCGGCCGAGGCCAGCGCATGCACCACCCCCATCACCGCCGCAACAATACCGAAGGCCGGCAACGAATCACCGACCATCGCCAGGCTGCCTGCCGGCACCTCGCTTTCCTGTTCAAAGGTTTCGATCTCTTCGTCCATCAACGCTTCGATCTCAAACGCATTCATGTTGCCGCTCACCATCAGCCGTAAGTAATCGGTAATAAACTCTACGAGGGTGTTATCGGCAAGAATGCGCGGATAATTAGAGAAAATTTCACTTTCCTGCGGATTATCAATATCGAACTCGAGAGACAGCATGCCCTGCTGGCGGGACTTGGCCAGCAGCCGATACAGCAGCGCCATCAGATCCATGTATAAATCTTTGCTGTATTTTGAACGGCGCATCAGCTTGGGAATGGCGCGCAGGGTGGATTTTATCGCCTTACCGTTGTTGCCCACGATAAAAGCGCCGATACCCGCGCCGCCGATAATCAAAAATTCTGCCGGCTGATAAAGCGCGCCCAGATGGCCCCCCACAATCAGGTAGCCCCCAAAGACCGCACCCAATACCACGAGATAACCCAAAATAACTAACACACGCATTCCTTAAATTAACAATGTGGATGGAAGGTGGGCTAAGCGCGCGCTTGAGACGCACCGACGCAGCAGGCTGGGCTGCGCCGATGGGTTCGGCATGCCGAACCCTGCGTTTCACAAATCGGTTTAGGTCTGGATAAACCGGCGCTGCCGCCGGCTCAAATCGCGCGTTTAACCTGCTCGTCCAGCAGTTGAGGAATAATATCGGCCAGTTGCGGCGAAAGTTTACGTCTTTTTACTGCGCGGGATGGGGGTTGGCATAAACTGCAAACAAAACTGTTCAACGGCTGGTGCGCATGGGTGATAAAAGTACCGCCGCAGCAGTTGCAGGCAGAAAGCTGCAGCATACCGCTATCGACGAAACGCACCAGCGTCCAGGCCCGGGTTAAAGCCAGCAACGGTGGCTCGCCCGGCGCGTGCGGACACTGCTCCAGATACAGGCGATAAGCTTTAATCACCGCTTCAACGCCCGTACAGTGCCCACTCTTCATCAGGAAGCTATAGGCGTTATAAAACATTGATGAATGGATGTTCTGTTCCCAGGTCATAAACCAGTCGGTCGAGAACGGTAACATCCCTTTGGGTGGCGGACTGCCGCGCAACTCCTTATACAACTTAATCAACCGCCCACGGCTGAGCTGAGTTTCACTTTCCAGCATCTGCAACCGGGCGCCCAACGTGATCAGCTCCATGGCCAGCTGAATGTCCTTGGCTTCCTGAACAATACTTTTCTCTGCCATCATCAAGCTCTTTTCTTCGTCGCACTACCGTCTTTAGCCGACAGCTCTTGCAGTAAGTGGCTTGATAGCAAAATGCCGGTATGGATTTGCTGCAGATCGTCCACGCGCGACTCTTTTGTCAGGCGTTCAATCGTATGGTGATCGTTAAAACGGAATTGACAGACCAATTGGTTGGTCTCAGCCAGTTTGACCATTTGCGGTAACGTGAGTTGAGCGAGTGCATCAGCCATGGTCTCGTCGATACCCAGACGGAACATTGCCGATGCTTTTTCATCATTAATCAGACGCTGTGCTAAAAGTAAATATGACAAATTGATGTCATAAATATGCTTAAGTAATTCAGACGTACCCATATTCCCCATCCCGACAGACTATGTTTAAAAACATACGCTGGGTGATAATTTTTATCGCCCGTGACCTGGGTTTGTTCCCTAAGTTGGCAAATGAAGCCCTAAATAACGACCGTTATAAATTTTTCAACATCACTAAATTCGGACCGTCATTCAGTATTTGATACGTGCGTAAACCAACGTGTATGGATGTACAGCATTTTGCTCCAGCAGTGTTTAATCACCGTGAAACTATTTTTACAAAATTAATAAGATTATTCCTAATGCAGCGCAACTCTACCCCCGAACCATTAGCACACACAATGTAAGTAAGAGGCAATTTTAAATACAATGTGATCTAGATCACAAAAATAAAAAATATTTAAGCCAAATATCCGCTTTACCGTCTGTTTTTCAATCTGGTTTTAGGGCAAAAAATAGCCATAAGTAAAAAAACGTCTTAAAAACAATGTATATAAGCCAAAAAAATATCTTTTTTAGATCAATTCGAACAAAAGCATTACCAAACTAAAATAACAGAACAAAAATCTGCTCGTAGCCGATAAAGACAGTATAAATAACCGTTTAATAAGCCATAAACTATCCGCATTGAAAAGTAACTCATGTAAACTATAAGGTTATGGGGTTTCGGATTTGACTTAAAACTCGAGTGATAGGTTGTTTTATTTTTCAGCTAATGATCGCTTTCGGTTAACAAAGTCTCGCTTAAGTTGTGAACAAGACAGTAGTCGTAACCATATGTTTCACGATAAGGAGAATGAAGCGTCTGGTTTCGGATTTTTCTTGAGCGAATTATCCCAAGACGATTTATCGGCAGTATTAATTAAAACTTTAATAATTTTTTATCGCCCGACGAAAAATCATTTAAATCTCATATAATGTTTATTGGCCAATAAACCTCGGTGTCATTTCCCGTCACGCTTATAAATTAAAACGTAGTTTCGTTTTATTTTATACCTTGGTTTCATCTATACCCGATGGATTTCAAGTTACCGCCTGCTCGCACATCTTGAGGACGAGCAGGTACATTTCATCGCCGATTCGCACTAATTGGTTGAAAAAAGCACCAGCGGGTGTTCCGCTCTCGAGAATCACGCGGCAGTGCATGTTGCATGTGCGCTCATCGCAAGCAATGCCCTGCCGATCTGATCACCTGGACTTTCCAAACCTGAGACTTTCCCTATTTTGGGTGCCAATCAGCAGGTTGGCATTGCCGACAACGCACGGTCATATTATTATTCTCGACGCAGGATCAACTTGCGCGCAGCCATTTATTACCGTATCGAAATTTATTTATTTGAAATTAATTTTTCAGGTCACACATCACACTTTTGCTGCTGTCATGATGACAGGGTGATGTTTCTTCGTCCGGCGACAACTCTTAACAGGCTATATTTTAATCATGACTGATACCCTGGATTACCTGATGACATTCCGTAAATGCACCAGCTTGGACAGCGTGGAAAAAGTGTACGACAAGCTCAACTATTCCATTGATAATGATATTGAAATCAGCAACATGTACCGAGCCGCCGATCACCGCCGCGCCGAACTGGTTGCCGGTAAATTGTTCGACTTGGGCAAAGTGCCGAAAACGCTGTGGGCACAAGTGCTATAATTTTTTTATTACACGCGCGTACCCGTTTATCTTTTATTGCTAAATAACGGCAATAGTCTGTGATTTATTGACGCGCGTGATACAAAACACATTTATTAGTTTCCTCAGGCTCTACCCTTTCCCCTAAGAACAGGAAACAGGAGTGGAAGATGGGATATCAAAACGTTTTGGTTACCGTCGCCGTGGCGGCAGACAGTCACCGTCTGGTTGAAAAAGCCGTCTCCATCGTGCGACCTTACAACGGCAAAATCACCCTGCTGAGCATGATCGCCAATCCAGAAATGTACAATAACTTCGCCGGGCCGATGTTGGGAGATCTGCGTGCGTTGATGGAAGAGGAAACGTTGCTGTTTATGGAAGAGTTACGCCTGCGGGCCGATTACCCGATAACCGATACGTTGATCGTCCACGGCGAGTTGGGTGACAGCCTTAACTATGCCAGCCATCAGCAAACCTTTGATTTGGTGATTTGTGGCAATCACAGTGACAGCATGATGAACAAGGTTTCCTGCTCTGCAGCACGCTTTATCAATACCAGCCATATCGACGTGCTGATCATTCCTCTTTGAGGCTGAGCACATTAGGCCATTTCCCCTTGCCAAGGATTGTCTAGACTTAGGGCCCGTGTCCGCTTAAGGAGTCTACGATGTCCCAGTCTACGCAACAAAACCGCCGTTTTCTGTTAGCCTCACGTCCGCACGGTGAACCTACCGCAGACAATTTCCGTCTGGAAACAACGACGATACCGCAACCCACTGCCGGCCAACTGCTGTTACGCACCGTTTACCTGTCACTTGATCCTTACATGCGCGGCAGAATGAGCGATGCTCCTTCTTATGCCCCACCGGTGGAGATCGGCGAAGTGATGGTTGGCGGCACGGTATCCCGGGTTGTCACATCGCAACATCCTGACTTCAAACCCGGTGACTGGGTGTTGGGTTACGACGGCTGGCAGGATTATGCGCTGTCTGACGGCAGCGGCTTACGTAACCTAGGCCCGGATCAAAAACACCCTTCCCGCCTGCTCGGCGTCTTGGGCATGCCGGGCTTCACCGCTTATATGGGCCTGCTGGATATCGGTCAGCCTAAACCCGGTGAAACCCTGGTGGTGGCGGCCGCCAGTGGTGCCGTCGGTTCCGTCGTCGGGCAGGTTGCCAAACTGAAAGGTTGCCGCGTGGTTGGCGTGGCCGGCGGTAAAGAGAAATGCCGCTATGTGGTAGAAGAGTTGGGCTTTGATGCCTGCGTTGATCACCGGGCGCCTGATTTTGCCGAACAGCTGGCCGCCGCCTGCCCGCAGGGCATCGACATTTATTATGAAAACGTCGGTGGTGCCGTGTTTGATGCGGTGATCCCACTGCTTAATACCCAGGCTCGTATTCCGGTGTGCGGCATTATCGCCCATTACAACGCCACCGACTTGCCTGCCGGCCCGGATCGCCTGCCGATGCTGCAGGGGCTGATCTTGCGCAAGCGCATCCGCATGCAAGGCTTTATTATTTTCGACGACTATGCAGAAGGTTTTGGCGAATTCCTGCAGCAGATGGGCGAATGGGTTGGTCAGGGAAAAATCAAATTCCGCGAAGATCTGGTCGACGGGCTGGAAAATGCGCCACAGGCGTTCATCGGCCTGCTGCAAGGCAAGAACTTCGGCAAACTGGTGATCCGCGTTAGCGACGAGTAATGTTTCAGGGCGCAGTCATTGTGAACTGCGCCCTGTTATTAACTCAATGCAGCGCCCCGCCGGAAATCGTTAAATCCTCCCCGACCGTCAAACTGGTATGCACAATACTTCGCACCGCCTCAATCATCGTCGCTAACGCCATGCTCGGTTTGCCCGGATGATTGACCGCCAGCTCATGGCTGTACGGAATGTGGATAAACCCACCTTTGATTGCCAGATTATGGCTGGCGATATGATGACTCAGTCCATAAAAAAGCTGGTTGCAGTTGTAGGTGCCCGCCGTATGCGATACCGCGGCCGGAATGCCTGACTGACGCAAGTGATGCACGATCGCCTTCACCGGCAGCGTAGAGAAGTAACCCACCGGACCGCCTTTCACCACGGGTACGTCTATCGGTTGTTTACCGGCGTTATCGGGAATACGGGCGTCGATCAGGTTGACGGCCACGCGCTCAATAGAGATTTCCCCACGCCCACCGGCCAGGCCCAGGCAGATCACCACCCGCGGCCGTAACTCTTCGATCGCTGCAATAAGTTGCTGGTTGGATAAACCCAACACGCAGGCCAATTCGCGCACCACAACTTCCGCACCGGCTATCTGTTCCCCGGCCAGCGCCTGGGCAATCTGCCATGAGGGGTTGATCGCGTCGCCGTCAAACGGCTCAATGCCGGTCACCAATACCCTGTCCATCGTCACACCTTATGTTGTTATTGAATCAGCGTGCTCCCAGCCTAAACAACGCGGTATGATTCTGGAAATAGATTATTTGTATATAGAGTATTCATACAATAAATTTATCCAGTGCCGCCCGGCAATTTGCCGATCCCTCAAAAATTCAGTTTCTGCCGCTACCGGGTGAATTGGCCGTACCGGCCTTTCCGATCGAAATGGTTGCCGGACGACAGATCAAGCACGACCCTGCTTTGGCGTGGTTATGCGACACCCTGCCCCAACTCAATCTCAATCCTTTTCGCCGTTAATTCATCCCTACTAAAGCATTAACCATTCGGTCAATCGACCCGCGTCCGCCCCCGCCCTGAGCGACTTTTCGCCCAACCAAATAGGAATCCTCCTAAATAACATTCCTTTTATTTATATATGAGATCATCTTTACCCTGCGAATGGTAAGTACATAAAACGACCTGTCACTTTATTTGCGTTAAAAAATAGTCGTTATTTAAGTACATTGGCTTAAGTGTTACATAAATATTTCATGGTATTACCAATGATCCAAAAAATATCCACGCAAAAACAATTACTGCATAAATACATGTTTTGTATGGTTTAAATTTAAATTGTGAGTGAGATAACGAATTGGACATTGATCCAGAAGGTTATTTTGCAAATTTGTAAGGCTATTGTAGACTGCGGAAAGTCTGTTTATATGTAAACTTTGTTAAGTTTTTCGTCAGTCCATGTCTCAATTCGTGACAGATACGTCATCGGGATCCTGCGTTAATTCTCGTGCGGTAGCTATGTCTCAATCGAGAGATTGTGCGAATTATCTTATCATTCCGCATCCCTCTCGGGTTGCCGTCAACCGCGGTTTAAACGCCTTTCCGGTGAGTGTCACTCGCTGGGCTTTTTGAGTTTACAGTTGAGTTATTGAGCCTAAAAAACCTGACCGTCACCATCAAACAACCAGGTTAAAACAGCCAGCAGCACAAAGATTGTGAAGTAGCCTGATATCTATTAAACCGAAAAACGGGATTGTTTTTGAGCGATACGGCCTGGCTGTTCGCTGATATCTACGGGAAGCCTTACACACAATGAAAGCCGTAAAACCATTGCGCCCAAGCGCAGTTCATCGTCCTTGCCACGGGCAGGGAAAACATCATCCGGATGTCTCCGTTTTGGCGCTGGCCGACATCGGAGTATCCCCGCGTCTGTACCCTAAACCCGAACTGTGGCAACTGCCCCATAAAGTGTTACCGCTCGGCCACTGGGTTAATCATCAGCTCGTCACTCCCCCCACGACGAAAAAGGCATCCCGACGGATACCTTTGCCCCATGGCTGAAAGGTTCGCCGGCTACGCTGGTTTACTCGCCTCAGCCGGCAAAACACCTCTGATACGCATCCTGACCTGCCAGCTAAAAATAATGTCGCTTGCGCCTCCAGCCGGCGCTTTTATTACACAGCCGCTTCATTTCTGCCCATAAAAAGCTCAAAGAGGATATTGTGAAAACACGGATTACCTTAACGCTGTTGACCGCCCTGACGCTTGCCGGCTGCTCCACCCCGCCACCACCACCACCGGTACTCGATAACAACGCCCTGATCAGCAGCGAAGTGGACGGTGTAAAACTGCAGCACCGCGTCGCCATCACCGCTCCCCAACAGTTCAAACCCATAGGCAAGGAATACCGCAGTCTGTACGCCGCCAGCATCATGAGCAGCCCCGGCTACAACGGCACTCCGGTCGGCAGCCTGGACAATGCCGCCGCTTTCTATGCGTTGGGTGAAGTCGAAAACCACTGGCTGGCAATCTCCGAAGTCGACGGAGGCGATCTGATGGGGTACATCCAGACCAACGCCGGTGTACCGGCAACGCGTTACAAATCGACGCTGCGTAAAGATTTACCGCGCCGTACCCGTACCGCCCAGCAGGACTGCGTAAAAGTCGGCGGTGACAGCAAGGCCTGTAAAAGCGCCGGCTCTGCCACCTGGATCCTTCAGTAGTTCCCCCCAGGTTGACGAGACTTAACATGATAACCACATCCATCACCTCCCGCCGGTGCGGGCTATTGATCCTGATATTGGCCGCACTGACGCTCAGCGGCTGCATGTCCTCTGCCAAGAGTGTGCCCTCTCGCTACAGCCTGGTCTTTGACGCCGACCGCCAGGTCAATGTCGTAGCCGGTCAACGTCCTGCACCGATTAAAATTCGCGTGCTGCTGCTGCGCTCTGATGCGGAATTTATGGAGGCCGACTTCTTTAGCCTGCAGAGCGATGCGAAAAGCGTGCTGGGAGCCAGCCTGCTGGACAGTGACCAATTCTTCCTGACTCCGGGCCAGATGGGCAAAAAGCTCAGCGGCCAAAGCACGCTGGAAACCCGATATATCGGCATCATCGCCGAATATCAAAACCTCGATGGCAAAGCCTGGCGCATTTCCTTACCGCTGCCGGAACCGACCGAGACCAATTTTTACAAAGTATGGCAATTCTCGCCGGATGAGCTGGAAGCCCACATCGTCGCAGGCATTAGTGGCCTGCGTACCCTGAAAGATCCCGACTGACCCACCGCTGTGCTGAAGCGAAGTAACCAAAGGTGTGATGATGAAAGATGCTCATAAGGTAGTCTGGACTGAAGGGATGTTTTTACGCCCTCACCATTTCCAGCAGGCGGAAAACTATCTCGAAAGCTACATGCGCAATTGGGGCCAGGCCCACCAGGGTTGTTTTTGGGGTTTCCTCAATCTGGATTTGGATCAGACCCTGCTGCGTCAGGGCAAAATTGCCCTCAACGCTGCCAGCGGCATCATGCCGGACGGCACGCCGTTTCGTTTCTCCGGCGCCCAACAGGCCCCCGCCCCGCTGACCATCGCCGAAAACAAGACCGGCGAAAACGTCGTATTGGCCCTGCCGACCTATCGCGCGGGCCGCGAAGACGTGATTTTTCAGGAAGCGCCGGACGCGCTGGCACGCTATCTGGCCTATGAAAACGAAGTCGACGACCTGAACGCCGTCTCGGTCGGCAGCGCAGCACTGCAGTTTGGTCAATTGCGCCTACGCCTGATGCTGGAAAGCGACCTTAACGCTGAATGGACGGCACTAGGTGTCACCCGGGTGCTGGAAAAACGCGGCGATGCCAGCCTGCGTCTCGATCAGGTGCAAATCCCGCCGATGCTGAACTGTCAGGGAAGCCCGGTGCTGAAAAACTTTATCAACGATTTGCAGGGCCTGTTACAACAGCGCAGCCAACAGATGAGCCAGCGCCTGCTGCAACCGGGACGCGGCGGAAGTTCCGAAATGGTCGACTTCATGCTGCTGCAACTGATTAACCGCCATCTCGGCCAGGTGAGCCACGCTTACCATCTTGATCATCTGCACCCGGAACGCCTGTTCGCCGACTGGCTGCAATTCGCCACCGAACTCGCCAGCTTCTCGGCACAGCGCACGCCGGAAGCCCGACTACCGGTGTATGACCATGACAACCTGGCACTGTGTTTTGGCAAGTTAATGCTGTTACTGCGTCAGGGACTGTCGGTGGTGCTGGAAGACAACGCCATCCAATTGACCCTGGTCGAGCGCTCGCATGGCCTGAACATCGCCACCGTTCAAGACACCAAAATGATGCGCGACTTCGGTTTCGTGCTGGCGGTACGTGCCGACGTGGCCGCCGAAGTGCTGCTGACCCACTTCCCGGCGCAGATGAAGATAGCCCCGGTCACGCGTATCCGTGATCTGGTTCAATTGCAACTGCCGGGCATTGGGCTGCGTACCATGCCAGCCGCGCCACGTCAGATCCCCTATCACGCGGGTTACACCTATTTCGAACTGGAAAAAGGCAGCGACCTGTGGAAACAGATGGAAAAATCCAGCGCCTTCGCCCTGCACCTGGCCGGCGACTTCCCAGGACTGGATATGGAATTTTGGGCGATTCGCAGCCATACGGACCGGTAACTTATGACTCAGGAAAATAGCATGACACCGGCGGGCAACCCGCTGGTAGAGGCCGCCAACCCGTTGCTGAACGCCATCTCGCAAATCCGTCAGTCGGCCACTCACGCCAACCCGGCGCAACTGCGCCAGCAACTGATTGATAAAGTGCGTCACTTTGAACTCCACGGGCAGCGCGCCAACCTGCCGTATGAAGTGATTATCGGCGCACGTTATTGCCTGTGCACCGCGCTGGATGAAGCCGCCGCGCTGACCCCCTGGGGCAGCAGTAGCGTCTGGTCCGGCAGCGGATTGCTGGTGACTTTTCACAACGAAACCTGGGGTGGAGAAAAATTCTTCCAACTGCTGGCCAAGCTGTCGCAAAGTCCGCGCGAACATATCCAACTGCTGGAGCTGATTAACTTTTGCCTGCTGCTGGGGTTTGAAGGCCGCTACCGGGTGATGGAGAACGGTCGTTCGCAGTTGGAGACCATGAAGCAGCGCCTGCTGCAACTGATCCGCTCGGTGCGTGGCGGTTATGCCCCACCGCTGTCGCCCAATGCACTGGACTTGCCGGTGCAGCAAAAGCTGTGGCGCCCACTGGTGCCGCTCTGGGCCTGCGTGGCGCTGACCGGTTTCCTGGCGTCGTTGCTGTTTATCGCCCTCAACTGGCGACTGGGCGACAGTACCAGCCCGGTATTGGCCGCCATTTATCAGACCAATCTGCCTCAGGTTGCCATCAGCAACCCGGCACCGGCGGCGCCCCCGACGCTGAGTCTGAAAAGCTTCCTGCGTAAAGAAATTGCCGAAGGCCTGGTGGTGGTGCGTGACGAAGCACAGCAAAGCGTGGTGATCCTGAAGGGTGACGGCCTGTTCGACTCCGCCGCCACCACGGTACGCGGCAACTATATTCCGGTGATTGACCGCGTTGCCGCCGCCATGAACGGCGTCAGCGGCAAGATCCTGGTCACCGGCTACAGCGATAATCTGCCGATCCGCAGCGCGCGCTTCGCTTCCAACTGGGAACTTTCACTGGCCCGCGCCGAGGCGGTCAGCGCCCGGCTGCAGAAACACCTCGATAACCCGCAACGGGTGAAGGCGGAGGGCCGTGGTGAAAGCAACCCGGTCGCACCGAACAATAGCAAAGTGAACCGGGCGCTGAATCGTCGGGTAGAAATTACGCTGTTGGTTGCGCCAGAAAATACCCAGGCGGAAATCAACGGCTTGCCGCAAGGAAACGGAAAGTAATGCTCAGTACGTTATTCTCCATCATCACCAGTCGCCTGTTATGGGGCTTTGCCGGTATTACCGCGCTGGCGTTCATCATCTGGATGATCGGCCCGTTGGTGGCTATCGGCGATTATCGCCCGCTGGAACCGGAACTCAACCGCCAGTTAGCCATCGGCGCTCTCTATCTGATCTGGTTTCTGTGCCGCATTATTCCGCGTATCTACAATGCCTGGCTCAACCGTAGGTTGCTGAGCAACCTGCGTGCCAGCGAGGAAATCCCGGCAGAAAACGGCAAGCCGGTAGCCAAACAGGATGAACTGCTGGCCCAGCGTTTTGATGAAGCGGCGCAATTGCTGAAAAAAGCCCGCTTCGCACCGGGCCAGGGCAACAGCAAGCACCGCTGGATGACTCACTTCAGCCGTCAATATCTTTACCAGCTCCCCTGGTATGTGATCATCGGTGCACCGGGCGCAGGGAAAACCACCGCGCTGGTCAACTCCGGTCTCCATTTCCCGCTGGCAGATCGCTTCGGCAAATCTGCCCTACGGGGTGTCGGAGGAACACGCAACTGTGATTGGTGGTTCACCAATGACGCCGTGCTGCTTGATACTGCCGGTCGCTATACCACACAGGAAAGCCAGCGAGAAGAAGATGCCGACGAGTGGAAAAGCTTCGTCAGCCTGCTGAAAAAATACCGTACCCGCCAACCAATCAACGGCGTGATGGTGACCATCAGCATCGCCGATCTGTTGAGTGACAGCAGCGATGCCCGTGCCGCGCAGGCCAGCGCGCTGCGTAAACGCCTGATTGAACTGCATGAGCAGTTGGGGATCCATTTCCCGGTTTACGTACTGGTGACCAAGACCGACCTGCTCAATGGCTTTATGGCCTATTTCAACGGTTTTGATAAGGCGCAGCGCGACCAAATTTGGGGATTCACTTTCCCCTATGAGGCTTCGCGTCAACCGGATTTCAACCTGAACGCCACCTTCGAACAACAATATACCTTGCTGCAGCAACGGCTGGATGCCGCGTTGCCTGAGACTTTGCTGGTTGAACATGACGCCCGCCAACGCGCCGAAACCTATCTGTTTCCGCAGGAATTCGCCGCTCTGCGTCCGTTGCTGAGCCAGTATCTGGATCAGGTATTTGCCACCTCCAGTTTTGAGACTCGTTTTACGCCGCGCGGCATTTACTTCACCAGCGGCACCCAGGAAGGTCTGCCTTTCGATCGGGTGATGGGCGAACTGAACCGTTACCTGCAATTGCCGACCGCAAACAGCCAACAGCATGCCAACCCGGCCTGGGACAATGTGAACCCGACCGCGCCCATCCCGGCGACCAAGGGCCAAAGCTTTTTCCTGAAAGACACGCTGGAATCGGTAATTTTCCAGGAGTCCGGACTGGCAGGCAGCAACCGCTGGTGGGAATACCGCAACCGCGCCCTGCATTGGGCAGGCTATATCGCGCTGGCGGCTTGCCTGGCGATCCTGGCGATTTTCTGGTTCACCAGTTACAGCAACAACAAGGCCTATCTGGCCGAAGTTGCCGCCAAAGTGCCCGGCGTGGAACGTCAGGGATTGGGTTTGACGCAGTTGGGTAACGGCGACATGTTATCGCTGCTGCCGTTCCTCAACAGCGTGCTGCATTTGCCGGATAGTCAAAACTTCTCGCTGGAAGATCCCCCGTTCACTTATCGCATGGGGCTGTATCGTGGCGATCAGGTCAGCGACGCCAGCGACTCGCTGTATCAGAAAGCACTAAAGGAGTTGCTGCTGCCGCAGGTGGCGCAGCAGATCGCCACTACGCTGCGTAACGACAACCACGGCGATGCCGACTTCAGCTACGAAGCGTTGAAGGCCTATCAGATGCTGTATCTGCCGAAACAGTACGACGGTAAATTCCTGCGCGCCTGGGTAATGCTCAACCTGCAGCGCAACCTGCCGCAGGGCAGTACGCAAAAACAGTTGCAGCAGATTGAGTGGCACCTGAGCCAACTGCTCGACGTGCAGATCCAGGCTTCGCCTTATGCCAAAGATGAACCTTTGGTCGAGCAAGCACAGGCCGCGCTGAACCGTGCTCCCCTGTCGCAACGGGTGTACGGCCGCCTCAAGCGCCTGCTGTTGAAACAGACCGAAATCAAACCGGTCAGTCTGGTTGACCTGGCCGGCCCGCAGACCGAACTGGCTTTTTCGCGCAAAAGCGGCAAGCCGGTGACCGACGGTGTACCGGGCCTGTTTACCTCGCAAGGCTACTGGAAAACCTTCAACGACAATATTGATCCGGTGACCGATACCCTGCGTCAGGAAGATGTTTGGGTGCTGAACAGCAAAACGCCGGATCAGAAAAACGCCGATCTGATCAAAACCATTCGCCAACTGTATATGCAGGACTTTATCAGCGCCTGGGATGAACTGTTGGGTGATATTCAATTGGCCAATATTGGCAGCCTGAGCCAGCGCATCAGCAGCGCACGTTTGTTATCCGGCAACCCTTCGCCAATGCGGAACCTGCTGGTCAACGTCAGCAAGAATGTCACCCTGCGCGATGAGAAAAACGATGCTGATTCCCGCTCATTGCTGGATAAAACCGAGGATCGGTTGAGCCAGAATGCTAACCACCAACTGGAAGCCCTGTTCACCAACCGCCCTGCCAACGCCGACGGCGACGTCTCTGCCCAGCCGGAACAACTGGTGATGGCGCACTTTGCCGCGTTACTGGAACTGGCGCAAAGTCAGGGGGAAGGCAACAAAGCGATCCCGTTCGACAGCGTGCTCAAACAGGTTGATGAGCTATACAGCTACCTGACTGCGGTCCAGGGCGCGGCCAACAGCGGCATGTCGGCCCCGCCGAGCGATATCATCTCACGCCTGCAGGCCGAATCCGGACGTCTGCCGGTGCCGTTCAAACAGATGCTGCTGTCGCTGGCAATCGGTGCCAGCAGTGACACCCAGCGCAAGGAGATGGAAAACGTCAAGAAACGCATCAGTGTCGAAGTCGGCAGCTTCTGCCGTCAGGCGATCGCCGGACGCTACCCTCTGGCCGCCCGGGCACGGCAGGAAGTGACGCCGGACGACCTGGCACGTATGTTTGCGCCCAATAGCGGACTGATGGACAGCTTCTTCCGTGACAACCTGCAGGGCAAGGTCGATACCACCCGCGCCAACTGGCGTTTTACCCCTGGGGTAGACGGCAAGACGCTGCCAGGTGGCGAAGGCATCCTGCGTTCATTCCAGCAGGCGCAACGTATTCGTGATGCCTTCTTCGCCAACGGTACCGCCGCGCCGTCTTACCGCGTGACCGTACGACCGGTGCGGATGGATAACGACATCCTCAACCTGACGCTGGATATCGACGGGCAGTTGTTCAAATACAGCCACGGTCCGCAGGTTCCTCTGGTGGTCAGTTGGCCGGGTACCCGCAACACCAATCAGGTGCACCTGCAACTGGCGCTGGCCAACGGCTCCACCGCCAGCCTGGTGACCAGCGGCCCTTGGGCGCTGAACCGTTTGGTGGATACGGCACAGTCCTCCGCCGGCAGTAGCAGCCTCGGCCGTCAGGCAACCTTTAACCTGGATGGCCACCGCGTCACGTTGGAGTTCACGGCCAACAGTATCCGCAATCCGTTCCAGTTGCCGGCATTCTCCTGCCCGTAGCCCCGAAAGGACAAGATGATGAGCAATGACCCGAGCCCGACCACAAGCATTGGCTGGTATGGCAAGATCCCTTCCGCCGGTGACTTCCTGCAGCGTCGCCTGCCCGACCTGGTGGTCAACAATTGGGCCCACTGGTTTCACAACGGTTTGGTGAACCTGCAACGCAATCCACCGGGGCCGAACGGGCACCCTTTCAGCAACGCCCCGGTATGGAACTTCGTCATTCCGGCCACGCTCGGCAGCCAGTATGTCCAAATGGGCTGCCTGCTGCCCGCCCGCGATCGGGTGGGACGTCATTACCCGATCTGTGCTCTGCGCCTGTTCTGCCAGGAAGACTGGCGAATGCAGCAATTGAACATGGCGGCAGAATGGTACAACCAGCTCGGGCATCGGTTACTGAATGGCGTGCGCAATGGTTTTTCTGCCGAGCAACTCGACCGTTCGTTGCTGGAGATCCCTGTTCTTGCCAGCCCACCCGTTGAGACAGATTCCGAGATCCTGTCGATCATCGGCTTCCAGCATCCGGACGTGCCCGGCCTCGGCTGGCAACAGGCGGCCGACTGCTTCGATCCAGCGCAGTACACCAGTTTCTGGTGGACCAATCAGGCCGATGGGCATCCGCTCTATACCCATGTGCATAGCGGCAACCTTACCGTGCAACTGTTCTCTCTGTTGTTTGAACC
This sequence comes from Serratia myotis, assembly GCF_027474885.1. NCBI lineage: Bacteria > Pseudomonadati > Pseudomonadota > Gammaproteobacteria > Enterobacterales > Yersiniaceae > Serratia > Serratia myotis. The sequence continues at coordinate 3,436,367 of NZ_CP099707.1, forward strand.
CAATGGCTGGGCACGCCCCGGTCGTGGCGGTCACTATCCGCAGATGTTTGATTAACCTCGCCTGTTGAAGGAAATTTTATGGCTATCGACACCCTGTTAGCCCCGGTTGACGCAGAAAATCCCTGCGGCGAAAACCTGGAGTACGACACCGATTTTCTGGCGATGGAGCAGGCTGCCACCGGTAAGAGTGAGCAGCAGTTCGGCAGCACCATTATCCCGGCAGAAGCACCGGACTGGGTGCAGGTGGAGCGACTCGCGACCACGTTGCTGACGCGCACCAAAGATTTACGGGTGATGCTGTGTCTGACCCGCGCCTGGACGCAGCTGCGCGGATTGCAAGGCTACGCCGACGGCCTGATGCTGATCCACCAGGCGTTGGATCGTTACTGGGACACATTGTTGCCACTGCTGGAATTCGACGGCGAGGCCGACCCGTTGTTTCGCATCAACGTGCTGGCCGATCTCGGCGATAAAGCCACGCTGACCGCCAGCGTGCGCGCCGCGCCGCTGCTGAAAGGGGCCGCTGGTGAAATCTCACTGCGTGATGCCGGGGCACTGCTCGACGGCAGCAAGCTGGAGTGTCCTAATTTCCCCGGCGGCCGAGCGCGCCTGCAGGACGAACTGTCGCAACCGGACCGCCCGGAAACGCAGTTGGTGGTGCACATCACCGAAACCCTCGGTGCTATCCGCGCGACGGTCATCCGCCATTTGGGGGAAAGCGCCCTGCCGGAAATGCACAACCTGACCAAAATCTTTGCCCTGGTCGCTCAGTTCGGTCAGGGCATCGCTCCGGTTACCGAAATGGTCGAACAGCCAGATGACGTTGCCGCCCAACCCACAAACGCTACCACAGCGCCATCGGGTGCCACGCTCAACTGGCGCAGTGCACAGATTCAGTCGCGCGATGACGCCCAACTGATGCTGGACAAGGTAAAAAGCTATTTTCGTCTTCATGAGCCAAGCCACCCGGCACCGCTGATGATCGACCGGGTACAACGGCTGATTGCACTGGACTTTATGCAAATTATCCGCGATTTGGCGCCCGATGGTCTTAACCAACTGGAGACCATTCTCGGTCGTCCCGATAACGAGGAGAACAACTAGCCGCCGATCCCTTTGTTCTCTTAACGATAGTCATACCTGCATTTGAACCTGACTCTCCAAGCCGGAAGAGGCGCGTTCCCAATCGCCATAAGATGGAGTAAATCATGCCAAACTCGAAATCCCGCAGCGGGCAGAAATTTATCGCCCGCAACCGCGCACCGCGCGTACAGATTGAATACGATGTCGAAATTTATGGCGCAGAGCGCAAAATCCAGTTGCCGTTCGTGATGGGCGTAATGGCCGATCTGGTGGGGAAATCGGTTGATCCGCAACCGAGCGTTGATGAGCGCAAATTCCTGGAGATCGACATCGATAACTTCGATGAACGCATGAAATCGCTAAAACCGCGCGTGGCTTATCAGGTCGACAACACCCTGACCGGCGAAGGCAAGCTGAACATCGACCTGACTTTCGAAAGCATGGAAGACTTCTCCCCTGCCGCGATTGCCCGCAAGGTTGACGCGCTGGACAACCTGCTGGATGCCCGTACTCAGCTTTCCAACCTGCTGTCTTATATGGACGGTAAAAACGGTGCCGAAGAGCTGATCTCGAAGATCTTGCAAAACCCGGCGTTGCTGCAATCCCTGACCGATGCGCCGAAACCGGCTGCAGAAGACGACAACAATCAGCGTGAGGATTAATTGATGAGCAACTCGCCTCAGCAACAAAAAGCGCTGCAGACCACCGAAAGCTTCTCCAGTGATGAATTCAGTGCGCTGCTGAACAAAGAATTTCGGCCTAAGACCGATCAGGCCAAGGAAGCGGTTGAAAATGCGGTAAAAACCCTGGCGCAGCAGGCGCTGGAAAATACCGTTACCGTCTCCTCTGACGCCTACCGCACCATTCAGGCGCTGATCGCCGAAATCGACGAAAAGCTGTCGCAGCAGGTTAACCAGATTATCCACCACGCTGAATTCCAGAAGCTGGAAGGTGCCTGGCACGGCCTGCACTATCTGGTCAATAATTCCGAAACCGACGAAATGCTGAAAATCCGCTTTATGAGCATTTCCAAGCAGGAGCTGGGCCGCACGCTGAAACGCCATAAAGGCGTGGGTTGGGACCAGAGCCCCATCTTCAAGAAGGTGTACGAGGAAGAGTACGGCCAGTTCGGTGGCGAGCCGTTCGGTTGTCTGGTGGGAGATTACTACTTCGATCACAGCCCGCAGGACGTAGAGCTGTTGGGTGAGATGGCGAAAATCAGTGCCGCCTCCCACTGCCCGTTCATCGCCGGTACCGCACCGAGCGTGATGAAGATGGAGTCCTGGCAGGAGCTGTCCAACCCGCGTGATCTGACCAAGATTTTCCAAAATACCGAATACGCCGCCTGGCGCAGCCTGCGTGAATCGGAAGATGCCCGCTATCTGGGCCTGGTGATGCCACGCTTCCTGGCGCGCCTGCCCTATGGCATTCGTACCAATCCGGTTGACGAGTTCGACTTCGAGGAAGAAACCGACGGTGCCAACCACGGTAACTACACCTGGACCAACGCCGCCTATGCCATGGCCGCCAACATCAACCGCTCGTTCAAAGAGTTTGGCTGGTGTACTGCGATCCGTGGGGTGGAATCCGGCGGTGCGGTAGAGAATCTGCCGTGCCACACCTTCCCGAGCGACGACGGCGGCGTGGATATGAAGTGCCCAACCGAAATCGCCATCAGCGATCGCCGCGAGGCCGAACTGGCCAAGAACGGCTTCATGCCGCTGGTGCACCGGAAAAACTCCGACTTTGCCGCCTTTATCGGTGCCCAGTCGTTGCAGAAGCCGGCGGAATACTACGACGCCGATGCCTCAGCCAACGCTCAGCTCTCCGCCCGCTTACCGTACCTGTTCGCCTGCTGCCGCTTCGCGCATTACCTGAAGTGCATCGTCCGCGACAAGATCGGTTCTTTCCGCGAGCGTGACGATATGGAACGCTGGTTAAACGACTGGATCATGAACTACGTGGATGGCGACCCGGCCAACTCCTCGCAGGAAACCAAGTCGCGTAAACCGCTGGCCGCGGCGGAAGTGCAGGTGGAGGAGATAGAAGACAACCCGGGCTACTACAGCGCCAAGTTCTTCCTGCGCCCACATTACCAATTGGAAGGCTTGACCGTCTCCCTGCGTCTGGTATCGAAGCTGCCTTCACTGAAGCAGAACGACGCATCCTGATGTGCTGAAAGTCAGGCCGTGGAAACACGGCCTGACTGATCTGAATTTTTTATAACAATAATCTAATAACGTTAATAGTAGGGACCAATGATGGCAACCAGCTCACCAAGAGAAATTGCCGATGGCATGCTGAAAATTTTCGATACACGGAAGAAAAGTAACGCTGAAATCTTTGCCAAGAGTGCCGTCAGTGGATTTATAGAGATCCCAGAAGATTTATGGATGCTTACCAGAGATTTTTTTGACTCAGACAATCGTTGGCGCAATCAAACGGACCGAATTCGATTAATCACACTGATAAAAAAGGGTTTAACTTCAGAAGATGTTCGACGCTTACTTAACATTGTGATCAGAAAATACCTCACAGGGTTAACAGAAGAACAATCTAAAGATTTGTTGTTGAAAAAGGCAGGTCGTACATCAGGTAATATGGCATTTAAAATGGTCTTCGTTAATGAATTAATTTCTTTGTTTGTATCGAAAATCATCCCTCGTTTTTTGGTTTCCGCTGGCATGACAGGGGTTTTAAGTATTGGCGCATCAGTTTCACGTTCTATTTATTCATCGTACGAACTTAGAAAATTAAATCAAAATATCTATAACGAGCTAAGAGCTGCCGGGGATTTAGATCTACTTTACTTTCTGGTTGACGATAATATAAAACCATTCATTGATGCAATAAACTATCAAGGCTCGCACGGTGCTTACGACAAACAAATATTTGATCGCTTTTTAGCGGGAGTGCCACGTGATTGAAAAAACCATCAAATACTCACTGGTATACATATTAATTTTCATCTCCTCAGTGACTTTTTTTTCAACCTTAGGCTACTACATCCTTGTCTTTGACTGGAAGAGTGAAAATTCCAGCTTGGCGATAAACACTGGAATGTTACTGCTATTAGTCCTCACATCTATCGCCATTTATTACATTGCGGAAAAAATAAAATCAAAAATTTAATTTTTTTTGTAAAACTTACAAGCAAATAAAAAAATAGCAACCATAACTATAAAGAAGAGTGTTTTACCAAAAATAACCCCAATAGAACTTCCGGTCAAAGACTCATATACCAGAACATAGTAAGCAGAACGAATGACATCAATAAGTGCATAAACACCAATGATGAACGAGGCGGTTAAAAGTACTACAGCGATAATTTTTTTCATTTTCAACCTTTTTAAAATCACAAAGCCAATCATGGGAAGTGATTCTAGTGTAACGGGTAGATTAATGTCTAGCATTTCATCCGTGCTTTGTGGTTAACCTATTCGAAACGGGAATCTTATATCATCGTTTCGAGTTTCACTGAACTATGGAAGTAGTTCACGCCGAGGCAGAGGTAAAATATGGACGATTTTATTCGGCCCCATGCTTTCCTGTTTGCCATATAAGTGCTTTTTCGAAAGCAGCAATGTTATTTATCCCTAAAAAAGAGTAGATACTATGGCTATTGATATGTTCCTGAAAGTTGAAGGTGCCAGCGGTGAATCTAAAGATTCAAATCACAAAGGCTGGACCGACATTACTTCTTTCTCCTGGGGCGCTTCTCAACCAGGCAACATGAGCGTGGGTGGTGGTGGCGGTGCCGGTAAGGTTTGCTTTAACGATCTGCATGTCAATGCGCTGGTCGACAAATCAACCCCGGCGCTGCTGAAACACTGCTCCAGCGGTAAACACCTGACCAAGATTGAACTGTCAGTCTGTAAAGCCGGTGGCAGCCAGGTTGAATACGTCAAAATCACCCTGGACGACGTACTGGTCACTGCCGTGCAATACACCGGTGCCGGCGGTGAAGACACCGTGGGCGTGACTTACTCGTTCCAGGCATCGAAAGTGAAACAGCAGTACTGGGAGCAGAGCGATAAAGGCGGCAAAGGCGCAGAAAGCAGCGCAGGTTGGAATATCAAGGAAAACCGCGAAGCTTAATCTGTTTCCCCCGGTTCCGGCCGGGGGTCTTCAAACATACTGATAAGGAGAATGGATCATTCGTACCTGAAGTTGTCTCACTATGGATATTAAAATGAAAAATTCACACGCTGCCTTCATTCTTTTATTTTTACCAACATCTTTACTTGCAGGGAATATTAAAATAGAAAATCTTCCACAAGAGACAATATATAATAACTGGTTGGTTAGCCGATGCATTGGAAAATCCACCGACTCCGAAAAGACCCGTGAAGATGCATTCCGCTCAGCCAGCGCCTATTTGGAGTTCAGCAAGTTACCTATTGATGCTTTCGACAAGGGGGAGGAATTGGTTAGTCAAACTTTGCAGAAACACTCGCAGGGTTCGGTTAAGGGGAGCTACCATACAATGGAATGCCTCTCACTTCCTCAATCCGCAGAAGCCAAAATTATTTTCAAAAAATATGAAAAAAATGAATAGGCAGGCAAGGCTGAGATTGTTGCTCATAATTACAAGCTTAATAGCATCCCCTTCAGGGCTTGCTCAGTTTAAGCAAATGTATAGCCCAAAGTCACAGCTTGAAAACTACGCACTTAGCGTCTGTATTGCCGAAGGCTATTCAGCTGCAGAGGTGAAAAATGACGCCGCGGCCGCCGCTCGAGGTTATACCGAGTTTGGTAATTACTCCCTTGAAGCGCACACCGCAGTTCGTAATCTCGCCAAACAGTTTTTAGCACGTCAATACGACAGCATGTCTGGCGAACCGATGACGATGGCAAAATGTATCGACCTTTACCATAGCCAAGAACTAAAACAAATAATCAGCAAGTACAAAGATAAAGATGACAACTAGGTTTTATAACTGACCTCAAATCCCAATTGACCTTTAAATATTTGCAAAAAACCACAGCATAAACCGGCTTACCAAAATAGCCGCTAATTTTGGTAAGCCAAACACCGAAATAATAACTAACTGCAATACATCCTAATCAGCAGGAATGCCTTATGCGATTTTCTATTGTGAAAAATAAAAGTGGCCAGGTTGCGCCACAGAGTAGCTGCGACTTTTTGCCGCCCGGCGGCACCATTGGCCGTAGCGTGGACAACAACCTGGTGCTGCCGGACGAAGAGCGCGCCATCTCCCGGCTGCAGGCGATCGTACATATTTCTGCTGACGGCGAATGCCGCGTGACCAACCGCGGTAACGTCACCCGTGTGCTGCTGAACGATATCCCGCTGGAGCGTGGCCGTCAGGTCGAACTGCAGGATGGGGACATTCTCGGCATCGACGATTACCAGATCCAGGTCACCTCCTTACAGCAAGCGGCTGCACCGCAGGCTCAACCGGCAGTGAAAACCGCCGACACCGCGCCAGTGACTACGCCGGTCGCCAAAGAAAAATCGGCTGCCCCCATCCCGAATGAGATCTGGGACAGCCTGGTAGAAGAGTTCACGCCAGCCGCAGCGGTAAATCCGCGCCCGGCTCCCGTCATTAATCAGGACAGCCATCCGCTGCTGGAAACCCCGGAACCTGAGATGAACCCGGCCGATCCGCTGGCGCAATTGGCAGGCGGCGTCGAACTACGTCAACTGCAGTCGCAGCAAACCGATCCGGCTATGTTGTTCAACACCGACACCACCTTCGAACGCGATCCAATTTTGGCCGATACCACCCCGAGTGCGCTATTGGCCGAACAGCGTCCGACCACCAGCCAAGCTGCGCCGATCAAACCCGCTGAGCTGAAAAAAAATGAGCAGGAGCTCGATCCGTTGGCGTTGTTTGGCGGTTCTTCCACTCCCGCATCGCCGGAGGCATTAAACAGCAACGATCCCCTCGGTCTGCTGATGGGCAGTGCCGTCCCTCTGACACAGCCGGAGGTACCCCAGCCACCGTTGCAACAGCCGGCAATGGTAGCTCGCGAGGAAACACCTCAACCCAAAGCCACGCCGCAGCCGGTCGCACAGCCAACGCCGCTACCGCAACCAGAGCCACAATATTCCCCCCCGGTTCAGCCAACCACCGCTCAGCCGCGTCCGCGTCCGGCCAACCGCCTGGGTATCGATCCGATAGCCTATCAGTCCGCACGCACTCAACATGGTTCAGTAACTAGCGGCGAACGGTTGGAAGGCCCCCTGTTGGCGGCACTCCTGCAAGGGGTCGGTCTGGATGATCTACAGCCACAGCCGCACTTTGATGAGCAACAGCTCCGTCAGGCCGGTCGGTTGCTGAGCCTGTTTTCTCAGGGCACCGTCGCTCTGCTGTCTTCACGCTCGATCCTTAAGCGTGGCGTGAAGGCCGAGATGACCATGATCCTCGATGAGGCCAATAACCCATTCAAACTGCTGCCTTCGGGCAAGACGGTGTTGATGCAGATGTTCGGCAGCAAAATGCCGGGGTTTATGCCGCCAGAACAGGCGGTACGTGACGCGCTGATCGACCTGCAGGCACACCAGCTAGGCATGATCGCCGGTATTCGCGCCATCATCGCCGCCATGTTGCAGTCGTTCAACCCGGATCGTCTCGAAGAAGAAGCGCGTAAGGAAGGTGCGGCCCCTCGCCTGTCGCTGCCCGCCAGCCGCAAGGCGGCCCTGTGGGATTACTTCGTAAAAAGCTATCAGCAGACCTCTGGCGAAATCGAGGACGACTTCCACACCCTGTTCGGCGAAGCCTTCCTGCACGCCTATGACGTTGAAGTGAATCAATATAAAGACTCACAGACCCAACCGGATGCGTAATGAATATCACTATAGCCTCTACCTCCAATCAGGGCGGCCGCGCCTCTAATCAGGATCAGACCGGCGAAGTGGTCGGCAACCGCGCAGCCTGTTTCGTGGTTTGTGACGGCATCGCCGGTTTTCCCGGCGGGGACATCGCCGCCAAGCTGGCACACGACACCATCCTGCAAAACTTCGACGGTGAAAAGCACCTGAACGCCCAGAGCATTCGCCAACACATTTCCAGTGCCAATGCCGCCATCCACCAGCAGCAGCGACAGGCGCATGAGTACAGCAAGATGGGCACCACGCTGGTCAGCCTGTTTATCGATCGTGATTACCAACTGGCCTATTGGGCGCACGCCGGTGACAGTCGTCTGTACCTGTTCCGCCGCGGTTATTTGTATTCGGTCACCACCGACCACAGCCTGATCCAGCAAATGCAGGACGCCGGCTACCAGACCAGCGGCATCAACAGCAATTTGCTGTATTTCGCTCTGGGCCTGAATGAAGAGCGCGACGCCACCTACAGCGACGTGTTGCAACTGGAAGATGGCGACGTCTTTCTGCTGTGCACCGACGGCTTTTGGCACAGTTTTACCCAGTCGGAACTGGAACAATCGCTGCATATGGTCAACTCCCCCAGCGAGTGGATTGCCCTGATGGAGCAAGCATGGAAGAAAAATAATAACAGCGATAACTACAGCGCTATCGCCGTCTGGATTGGCTCACCGCAGGAAACCACCCTGCTGCATTCGCTGGCGGATGCAGAGCGGTTTTTGTCCCGCGACTGAGTCAGGTACACATTTACAGCAAGGTTCCCTATGAAATACTGGATGCCCGGATTTATCGCCCTGATGGCGATACCGGCCGCGCAGGCGGCGAATTATCGCTTGGTCTACTCCCCCAGCCAGAAGCTGGAGGTGTTTATCGACGACGTCAAAAATAGCCAACCAGCCAGTTGGTGCAGCAAAACCATCCCGCTGCGCATCGTTTCGGCGCAGAGCAAAGATCCCGCCGTGCTGGATGACTTCCTGCCCCGCGTCGGCAATCTGCTGGCCAAGCAATGCGCCAGGGCCAGCCAACTGCCCTGGACGCTGACCGACAAGCGCGGTGAAAAACTGGCGTCTGGCGAAGCCAGCAAGGTACGGGGCTGGAAGCCGGTGCAAAAACAGCAGGCCGTCGAGCCGATGACTCCCCCAGCGCCGGTGATCCCGGCTGCCGTGGCAATCACCTCGCCGCAGGCAGACAGCGCACCGGTACCCCAATTTGACCTGCCGCAGGGCTGTCATTTCCGCACCTACTGGAACGAAGAAACCAACGGCAGCGCGCTGTTCATCCCGAGCGGCGACGCACTGCGCTGTGGTGAGGACGGCGGGTTAAACGGCAATAGCAGCGTGACACTGCAGCAAAATGGCAAAACCGCTTCGCCGGCGCTGTCGTTCTACCAGGGCTACCCGCTGGTGAAGATCAACGTCGGCGATCACCCCTTGAGCGTGATCAGTGCCAACGTGCAGCGGCTGGTGCTCGGCGCCAACCCGCAGGCTCCGGGCAGTTTCCTGCTGCTACCTTTCGCACCGCAGCTGCACGCCTGGTCGTTTAATGGCGAAGTGATCGTCGAAATGCCGCGTGAAGAAGCCGCAGACACCAACAAAATCAAACAGCGCATTGAACAGGTGCAACGTGCCTGGCAGCCGCTGCTGACCCACCCGGCCACGCCGCTGAGTTTCAAACTGGTGGAAAAGCTGGCCGGCGATCGGGTCGATCCTGCCAGTGGCAGCTACCTGTCGGTTAACGACGCCACTCACTGATTATTAAGGAAAGCCCCGTGAAATCATTAGCAAACATGTTGCAAGGCGGCTCGGTCAGCGCGGCTATCGGCGCAGTGGAAAGTGAAATTAAAGCGCGACCGGCGGATGCCGATCTGCGTGCCGCGCTGGTGCAACTGCTGTGCATCAGCGGTAACTGGCAGCGCGCCAACGCGCAACTGAAATCCTGGCAGGCTCTGAAGCCGATCGCCCAGCCGACCACTTTGCTGTTAATGCAATCGATCAATGCGGAACAGCAGCGCCAGGCGGTGTTCGCCGGTGAGGCAGCCCCCGCGCTACTGCAACAAAATCAGCCCTGGCTGCAACAGATGATCCAGGCGTTACGTCACGATGTCTTGGGTGAGGCTGAACAGGCGCAGGCATTGCGCGATAGCGCGCTGGAAGCGGCACCGGCCAGTGCCGGACAATTGACCCTGGATGAACAGCAACAGCCGGTGGCGTTTGACTGGCTGACCGACGGTGACGGCCGCCTCGGCCCGGTGTGCGAACTGGCATTGAACGGCACCTATTACTGGCTGCCTTTTGCCGATATCGCGGAAATTCAGTTCCAGGCACCGCAAAGCGCCATTGATCTGGTCTGGAGCCATGCACTGGTACGGCTGAACGACGGTCGTGAACAGGTTTGCCAACTGCCTGCTCGCTATCCGCTGGCCGCAGACAGCGACGATGCCCTGTTGCTCGGTAAACGCACCGAGTGGCTCGCGCTGGGCGAGGGTCCGCACTACGCCGGACTGGGCCTGAAAACCTGGCTGAGCGAGAACGATGAGTTCCCGCTGCACAGCCTGCGCCACCTGAGTTTTAACGCGAGCGCCTAATCATGAACAGCAAGCGGCCAACCCAACATGATGATGGCGATCTGCGCCGTCAGGGCTATCGCGCCCGTCAGGACAGCGAGCGCCTGACGTCACGCGACAAAATGCAGCCGGTGCTGCTCGACATGCTGACCGACGACCAACCGCTGAAAAAACAGGAAGCGCAGGTGCGCAATCTGGTCTCGCACAGCGAACTGCGTCGCCGGGTGCTGCGTGACCTGCAGTGGCTGTTTAACTGCGTGAACAGCGAATCCAGTCTCGATTTGGGCGACTTCCCGCAGGTGCGGCGATCCACCCTGAACTATGGCATCGCCTCGCTGGCCGGCAAGCGCATGTCGGATATCGAATGGCAGGATATTCAGCAGGCGCTGACCGAGTCCATCCTCAATTTCGAACCACGCATCCTGCCCGATGGCCTGCAGGTGCGCTGCATTTCGGACACCGGCTCGCTGGAGCTGCACAACGTGTTATCGATTGAAATCAAGGGCCGCCTGTGGTGCGTGCCCTATCCGCTTGAGTTTCTGTTCCGTACCGACGTGGATCTGGAAAACGGCCACTTCGATCTGAAAGACATAGGGTAAGGCGATGGACAGTAAACTTTTAGATTATTACAACCGCGAGCTGGCCTATCTGCGCGAGATGGGCGCGGAATTCGCCGAGCAGTATCCGAAAGTGGCGGGCCGCCTCGGCATGCGTGGCATCGACGTGGCGGATCCTTATATCGAGCGTCTGATGGAGGGCTTCGCCTTTCTCACTTCGCGCGTGCAACTGAAGATGGACGCGGAGTTTCCACGTTTCTCCCAACGCCTGCTGGAGATTATCTACCCCAATTACCTGTCGCCGACGCCGTCGATGGCGATTGCCGAACTGCAACCGGACAGCAACAAAGGCGACATCAGCAACGGCTTTGTGGTGCCGCGCGGTACCATGATGGACAGCCAGTCGCTGAAAAAGAGCGGCATCACCTGCAGCTATACCACCGCGCACGACGTCACGCTGCAGCCTGTGCGGCTGAAAAGCGTCGAGCTGGGCGGCATTCCGGCTGATATCCCGTTGGCCAGCCTGGGGTTGCAGCACAACGGCTGCGTCAGCGCGTTGCGTATCCGGCTGGAATGTTATGACAGCGTCACGCTGAACAACCTGCAGTTAGACCAATTGATGTTCTACCTCGCTGGCCCGGATTTGCAGGCGCAGCAACTGCTGGAACTGCTGATGCAGCACAGCGTCGGGCTGATTTGCCAGACGGTGGAAGCACAACCGCAGCGGAGAGTGCTGGCGCTGGATGGGTTACGCCAGGAAGGCTTTGCCGCCGATCAGGCACTGCTGCCGAACGATCTGCGCAACTTTGAAGGCTATCGCCTGCTACAGGAATATTTTGCCTTCCCGGCGCGCTTCCAGTTCTTCAGCGTCAACGGTATACGCCCGCTGTTGCAAAGCGTACGTGAAGGCAAAAAAACGCTGCGGCAGTTTGAGATCCTGGTGTTGCTTGACCGCCAGGATGCGGCGCTGGAACGGGTGATCGACGTCAGTCATTTGGCGCTGCACTGCACGCCGGTGATTAATCTGTTCCCCAAAGTCGCCGAACGCATCACTGTCAGCGAAAAAAGCCATGAATATCATCTGGTGGTCGATAATATTCGCCCACTTGATTATGAGGTGTTCTCTGTTCAACGGCTCGGCGGCAGCGCCAGCGAAAAACGCTATGAGCAGGAGTTTCGACCGTTTTACAGCACCCTGAGCGCGGATGACGGCAACTATGGCGCTTACTTTTCACTGCGCCGCGAACAGCGCACGCTGTCCGAACACGCCCGCCGCTACGGCACCCGCACCGGCTATGTCGGTTCGGAAGTGTTCGTCTCGCTGGTGGATGAACGGCAGTCACCCTGGCATAGCGACCTGAAATACCTCACCGCCGACGTGCTGTGCACCAGCCGCGATTTGCCGCTAATGCTGTTGCAACAGGATCAGGGCAATTTCGTGATGCCGGACTCGATCCCGATTAAACAGGTGTCGCTGAAAAAAGGCCCGACGCCGCCGCGCCCGGCACTGGCCGAAGGCATGATCACCTGGCGGCTGATCAGCCAGCTGCAACTGAACTACCTCAGCATGATGGACGGTGACCCGGAACAAGGTGCTGCCAGCCTGCGCCAGTTGCTCGGGCTGTACGGTAACCTGAGCGAACCGGCAATCACCAAGCAGATCCAGGGCGTGCGCCACTGTAACCTGCGCCCGGTTTACCGCCGCGTACCCGAGCCAGGCCCGATCGTATTCGCACGCGGCATCGCCATCGATCTGACCGTTGACGAGCAGTCGTTCTCCGGCAGCAGCCCCTACCTGTTGGGCAGCGTGCTGGAGCGGTTGTTCTCCCGACTGGTGGCGATGAACACCTTTACCGAAATGACGCTTTCCAGCCAACAACGCGGCGAGATCGCCCACTGGCAGGCGCGCATGGGCAAAAGGACGCTGATTTGAGCCCGCATCTCGCCGGGGCGGAACTGACGGCACCGCCACAGATTAATGCCTTGCACCGCCTGCCGGAGGATTTCTGGCTGCGGCTGAGCAATGCGCCTTATAAACACGATTTATTTCAGTTGCTGCGCCGCCTCGATGCTCAGGGCGGGCAAGCTTACCTGCTGGGCCGCGCCCCATTGCCACGCCATGAAATGCTGCGGTTGGGGCAAGAACCTTCGCTGTCGTTCGCCCCGTCGACGCTGGCACAGGTCAGCCCACGGTCGCAAAGTCCGTTACACGACGTTTCGATTTTCAGCTTTGGCCTGTTTGGTCCCAATGGGCCGCTGCCGCTGCACCTGACCGAATACGTGCGTGAACGGGTCCATCACCATCAGGACACCACCCTGCTGGCCTTTGCCAACCTGTTTCACCACCGGCTAACGCTATTGTTTTACCGCGCCTGGGCCGATGCACAACCCACGGTATCGCTGGATCGTCAGGATGACCGGCGTTTCGACCAATACCTTTCCAGCCTGATTGGCATCGGCCAACCGGCGCAACAACAACGCGACAGTATCAATGCCCATGCCAAGCATTTTATGGCCGGTCATCTGATTCGCCACAGCCGCGATCCGGAAGGGTTAAGCAAAATCTTGCAGCAGTACTTCAAGGTACCGGTGCGCATCGTGGAAAACGTACCGCACTGGCTGCGGGTAGAACCACGCGAACAGGCTCGCCTCAAGGCGGGTCGCGGTGCCCCCCGGCTGGGAGAATCCTCGTTCCTTGGCATTGCAGTGCGCGATATTCAACACAAGTTCCGCATCGAACTGGGGCCAATGTCACAACAAAACTATGAGCGTTTTCTGCCCGGTGCCGAACTGTGCCGTCAGTTGCGTGATTGGGTGCGCCAATATCTGGGCATCGAGTTTGTTTGGGAACTGCGGCTGATTCTGGCGAAAGATCAGCTCAGCGGCACCCAACTCGGCGGTACTCAGCGCCTGGGATTAAGCAGTTGGTTGGAAGACGCCCGCCACCAACGCGACCTTGACGATCTGATCTTCAGCCCCGAACCGCTGGAAAACCCGTTCTGACTTTATTCTGGCCGGAGCCATACAGCGCTCCGCCACTCTGAGACCTGAGGAAAACCATGTCTGAAATCAGCCGCTCGGTATTATTTGGCAAACTGGATAGCCTGTTATTCACCTCTCTGGAAAGTGCGACGGCGTTTTGCAAGCTGCGCGGTAACCCTTACGTTGAGCTGGTGCACTGGCTGCATCAACTGATGCAGGCACCGGATGCGGACCTGCAACAGGTGATCCGCCACTTTGCACTGGATGAGGCGCAACTGGCGCGCGATATCGTCGAGGCGCTGGACCGTCTGCCGCGGGGTGCCAGCGCGATTTCCGATCTGTCCGAGCATATCGACAGCGCCGTAGAGCGTGCCTGGGTTTATGGTTCGCTGAAGTTCGGTGCCACACAGATCCGCGGCGGCCATCTGCTGCTTGGCATCCTGAAAACCTACAGCCTGCGCCACCTGCTGAAGGCCATCTCCGCACAGTTTGAACACATCAACGCCGATTTGCTGATGGAGCAATTTGCCACCATCACCGCCCACTCGGCAGAAAACAACCTGACGCCGAGCGCCCAGGCCGAGACTACCCCGATGGCGGCGCAGAGCGGCGGCAGCGTGCTGGCGCAATATGCTCAGGATCTGACCGCCAGGGCACGCAACGGCGAGATCGACCCGGTGACCGGGCGTGACGAAGAAATCCGCCAGATTGTCGATATTCTGATGCGTCGCCGCCAGAATAACCCGCTGCTGACCGGTGAGGCCGGAGTCGGCAAAACCGCTGTGGTCGAAGGGCTGGCGCTGCGTATTGTGGCCGGTGACGTCCCGCCGCAGTTGCGCGATGTTCAGCTTTATCTACTGGATATCGGCATGTTGCAGGCCGGAGCCGGGGTTAAGGGCGAGTTCGAAAAACGTCTGCAGACGGTGATTGATGAAGTTCAATCCAGCCCGACCCCCATCATTTTGTTTATCGACGAAATCCATACGCTGATCGGTGCCGGTGGCGCTCAGGGCACCGGTGATGCCGCCAACCTGTTGAAACCGGCGCTGGCACGCGGCCAGTTGCGCACCGTCGGTGCCACCACCTGGTCGGAATACAAAAAATACATTGAGAAAGACCCGGCGCTGACCCGCCGTTTCCAGGTAGTGCAGGTGCATGAGCCGAGCGAAGACAAGGCGTTGTTGATGCTGCGCAGCACCGTCAGCCCGCTGGAGCAACACCACCGCGTGCTGCTGCTGGATGAGGCGGTCGACGCCGCCGTGCGTCTGTCGCATCGTTACATTCCGGCCCGCCAGTTACCGGACAAGGCCGTAGCGCTGCTGGACACCGCTTGTGCACGCGTCGCGGTCAGTCAACATGCGGAACCCGCACAGGTGGAAGACTGCCGCCACCGCATTGAAGCATTACAGATTGAATTGGAGATCGCCCAGCGCGAAACCAAGGTCGGCATCGGCAATCCGCAGCGCCCGCAGGATATCGAAGCTCAGTTGGCGCTGTTGCAACAGCAACTGGAACAGCTCACTACCCGCTGGCAGGATGAGCTGGCGCTGATCCAACAGATCATCGATCTGCGTGCCGAACTGCACGGGGAAGACGCTGTGGCTGAGCCAACTGACGAGGCCACAACAGATGAATCACCAACCGTCCCCACTGCCGAAGAACTGCGCGCCCGGTTGGCGCAATTGCAGCAACAGCTTGGCGAGTTGCAGGGTGAGGCTCCGCTGATTTTCGCCGCTGTCGATGCCAACGTGGTAGCCGCAGTGGTATCCGACTGGACAGGTATCCCACTGGGTCGCATGGTCAAAAATGAGATTGACGCGGTACTGCAACTGGCGGATACGCTCAACCAACGGGTTATCGGCCAGCGACATGCGTTGGATCTGATCGCCCGCCGGGTACGTACCTCTCGGGCACGGCTGGACGATCCGAACAAGCCGGTCGGGGTCTTCCTGTTGGCAGGTCCCTCCGGCGTCGGGAAGACCGAAACCGCGCTGGCGCTGGCGGAAACGCTGTACGGCGGCGAGCAGAACGTGATTACCATCAACATGAGCGAGTTCCAGGAGTCGCATACCGTTTCAACGCTGAAAGGCGCCCCGCCAGGCTATGTGGGTTACGGCGAGGGGGGCGTGCTGACCGAAGCGGTACGCCGTCGCCCTTACAGCGTGGTGCTGCTGGACGAAATAGAAAAAGCCCATCCGGATGTACACGAGATCTTCTTCCAGGTGTTCGATAAAGGCTGGATGGAAGACGGCGAAGGCCGCCATATCGATTTCCGTAACACCATCATTATTCTGACCTCTAACGTCGGTACCGATCTGATCGCCGGACTGTGCAGCGATGCGGATCTGATGCCGGAACCGGAGGCGCTGAGCGGTGCCCTGCGCGAACCGCTGCTGTCGGTGTTCCCGGCGGCGCTGCTTGGCCGCCTGCTGGTGGTGCCTTACTACCCGCTGACCGACGCCACGCTGGGCAACATCGTGCGGCTGCAACTGGGACGGGTACAACGCCGGCTGGCGGAAAACCACGATATCGTCTGCACCTTCGACGACGCGGTGATCGAGCAAATCGTCAGCCGCTGTACCGAAGTGGAGTCCGGCGGCCGTATGGTCGACGCCATTCTGACCAACAATCTGCTGCCGCAGATCAGCCACACCTTACTGACCGGCAGCGCCAACGATCAGCGCTATCGCCAACTGCATATCGCGCTACAGCAAAACGAATTTATTTGTCAATTTCAGGCATAACGCCGCGGCCGCCGGCACGGCGGCCATTGTTCACAGAGAGTCATCATTATGTCGGGAACCGGGGTAATCAAACCGAATTCAAACAGCCTGCCGATCGGCTATCGGTTTAATGAGTTCGAGATCAAGGAAGCTATCGGCGAAGGCGGTTTCGGCATCGTCTATCGCGCCTACGATCATCAACTGGAACGCACCATCGCCATCAAAGAGTACATGCCGACCTCGCTGGCCATGCGCAATGACGATCTGAGCATCGGCTTGCGCGGTGAGCGTTTCAGCAAAACTTTCCAGGCCGGGTTAAACAGCTTTATTCAGGAAGCCCGTCTGCTGGCGCGTTTCTCACACCCAGGGCTGCTGCACGTGCTGCGCTTCTGGGAAGAGAACGGTACCGCCTACATGGGCACCCAGTTTTACAGCGGTACCACCCTGAAGAACCTGCAGGCCCAACAGCCTGAGAAAATCGACGAGCCCTGGATCCGCAGGCTGCTGCCGCCGCTGTTCAGCGCCATCAACACCATCCATCAGGAAGGTTATCTGCACCGTGACATTTCACTGGATAACATTCAGATCCAGGAAAATCAGCTGCCGGTGCTGCTGGACTTTGGTTCGGCGCGCAAAGAGATCGGCAACCTGTCTGACGAAACGGAAATCATGCTGAAGCCGGGCTACGCGCCGATTGAGCAATACACCGAGAACAGCGACGGTGAACAGGGCCCCTGGACCGACATTTACGCTCTGGGTGCCGTGCTGCATACGTTGATCGTCGGTTCACCGCCGCCGGTCAGCGTGGTGCGCAGCATCGAGGACAGCTATCAACCGCTGACCGAGCGCCGCCCGACGGGCTATTCACTGGAGCTGCTGCGCACTATCGATCATGCGCTGGCATTGAAACCGGAAGATCGGCCGCAAACCATCGACGAGATGGCGGAACTGTTGCACCTGCCGATTGCCGATGAAAACGAAATCATCAGCACCCCGGCCGCCGCCCCGGAAAACCTGCTGGTGGCCACCAATCCGGCAGCCGGCGCCGCAGCGGCAGGCACCGTCACCGCACATAGCATGAAGCTCACACGTCCAATGATGGCAGGCGCTGGCGTAGTGGCTCTGCTGGTGGTTGGCATCATCGCCTGGCTGAGCGGCGGCGACAGTACCCCAACGCCGATAGCCGCCAATACCCCGGACAATCCACCGGCGGATCAGCCCTTGGTGCCGCAACAGAGCGCGCCGCAGACGGCGGCCAATCCGTCGCCTGAGCAGCCACCTGCGGCCCAAACCGCCCCGGTGCCTCAGCCGGTGGCGCTGGTGTATTTCAAACTGCAACCCGGCGAACAGGTCAGCCTGGACGGCAAACCCCAGCAGGTGAGCGCGGGCAATAACGGTTTCGCCAGCCTGAATCTGGCACCGGGCAGCTATCAGTTGGAAATCCGCCATAACGACCAGTTGCGTCGCCAACAGCTTAGCATCGATAACGCCGGCACCTGGCTGGTCAACCCGGCCGTCGCCGGTTAACCCCGACGTCTCCAGCCCGCCACGGCGGGCCACACCATTTTCATGAGATTGACGCTGTAAATCCCCAAAATAACTGGCGGTGCGACCAGGCGGCAAACGACCCCATCCCCAGGAGCATAGACAACTATGTGACTGGGGTGAGGGAGAGCAGCCAACACAGTCACAATGACAGATATGAAGGTGATTTCGTCATTCACAGAGGACGTTCTCATGCTGGACCGCATTATTGCGCATACGCCACTGGGCCCGGAGCCATTGTTGTTCCGTTCGCTGGAAGGGACCGAAGCCCTTTCTACCCCCTTTGATTTCAGCATCGAGCTGCTGAGCAAAAATGCCCGCCTCGACCGCAAGGCCTTGCTCGGCCAACCCCTGACGCTGGAAATCCCCACCCAGGGGTTTCTCAGTACCCCCCGCTACCTGAACGGCAAGATCACTTCGATCGCCGTCGGCAGCGAAGAGATCGGCGGCACCCGTTATGCAGTGTATAACCTGCACGTGCAGCCAGACCTGTGGCCGATGACCAAGGACCGCAACTTCCGCATCTTCCAGGAACAGACGGTACCGCAGATCGTCAAAACCCTGCTGACTGAACATAATGTTCAGCTGGAAGACCAGCTCACAGGCGACTACCGCCTGTGGGGCTACTGCGTGCAGTACAACGAGAGCAGCTTCAACTTCATCAGCAGACTGATGGAGCTGGAAGGCATCTATTACTATTTCAAACATGAGATGGGCAAGCACACCCTGGTGCTGGGCGATGCGCCCCACCATCATCAGCCCTATCCCGGCTACGAGATGATCCCTTACCATCTGACGCCCTCCGGCGGCAGTACCAGCGAAGAAGGTATCAGCCAGTGGACCTTGTCCGATCACGTGACGCCGGGCATTTACAGTCTCGATGATTACGACTTCCGCAAACCCAACGCCTGGCTGTTTCAGGCACGTCAGAACCCCGCTTCACCGACGCCGGGTCAGATTGACGTTTACGACTGGCCGGGCCGCTACACCGAGCATCAGCAGGGGGAGTTCTACGCCCGTATCCGTCAGGAAACCTGGCAGGCCGAGCATCAGCAGATTGAAGGCACCGCCACCGCGCTGGGTATCGCCCCCGGCAGCACCTTCACGCTGTATAACGCGCCGCATGCGGACGACAACCGGGAATACCTGACGCTGCAAGCCAAATATCACCTGAAGGAAAACCGCTACGCCAGCGGCGACGATCAGCACAGCGAGCACCGCATCGATTTCACCGTGTTACCGGCCGATATTCCCTGGCACCCGGCACAGCAGGCCAGTTGGCCGAAAACCCACGGCCCGCAGACCGCAAAAGTGGTCGGCCCGGCAGGCGAGTCAATCTGGACCGACAAATACGGCCGCATCAAGGTGAAATTCCACTGGGATCGCTTCGGACCCAAAGACGATGGCAGCTCCTGCTGGGTGCGCGTTTCCAGTGCCTGGGCCGGACAGGGTTACGGCGGGGTGCAGATCCCACGCGTCAACGACGAAGTGGTGGTGGACTTTATCAACGGTGACCCGGACCGCCCGATCGTGACCGGTCGCGTGTATAACGACGCCAGCATGCCGCCCTGGGCACTGCCCGCCGCCGCGACCCAAATGGGCTTTATGAGCCGCACCAAGGACGGCACCGCTGACAACGCCAACGCCCTGCGCTTCGAAGATAAAGCCGGTTCGGAACAGGTGTGGATCCAGGCGGAACGCAATATGGATACCCAGGTAAAGAACGACGAGAGCCATAGCATTGACAAGAACCATACTCACCTGGTCGGCGGTAACCAGATGAAACGGGTGGTGCTCAACCAGGCGACCGGGGTTAAAGGCGACGCTTCGTCGCTGACCGGCAAAACGCGCGCCGACAATGTGGTAGACGCCTTCACCCTCGGATCCGGGGAGTCACTGCGGCTGGAATGCGGGGAAAGTGTCATTGAGCTGCGGGCCAATGGCCAGATCAACATCACCGGCACCAGCTTTAACATCACGGTCAAAAACGACGGCGAGATCAACACCGGCGGCAAGCTGCAACTCAATCAACCGGGCGGTGCCGCGCGCACTGCCGCCCCAGGGCCGGATCACAAAACGGCAATCCAGGGTGCCGTCGACCAGTTGTTCCCAAAATCCTGACCGCTGAATTTTTCGGTCCTCAATATCTTTAGAGAATACCCATGAATTATCTTTTCCAGGAAGGTCATTTCACCCTGCCCGCCGGCCCTTGGCAGGACTGCACCGTCAATATCCTCAAAAACCCGCAGACCGGCGCTTCGCTGGTGATCACCCGTGGCGCGATCCCGCAGGACAGCACGCTGGAAGACGAGTTTGACAAACAGTGGCAGGCGCTGCTGCCGCAGATCACGGATTTGCAGCAGTCGCCACGCCAGCGCATCAGCGCCGGGCCCAACCACCTTATCCGGGCTATCGAGGTCACCAGCAATTTTATTCGCGCCGGACACCACCACCATCAGCATCAGTTAGCGGCCCAACCCGAGGGAAGCCAGACGCTGCTGATCGTGACTTATTCCTCAATGAAATCTTTCACCGCTGAGGATGACCATGAATGGCAGCAGGTGAAAGCCTCGCTGGCATTGACCGGACAGGATGACCGATAACCATGAGCGATATTTGGGCGGCAAGAAAGGATGACGAACTGATCCATACCAGCCCGCTGGCGGACATCGCCAGCGCCGTTGCCGAGGTCGCGGTTTACTCACTGGCGACAGCCGCCGTTGCGGCCGCAGCGGCAGCGGCAGCCCCGGCACTGGCGGGTGTGGCTGTGCTGGGGGCTGCGGCGACGGCGGCTTCCGGCTGTGTCGGTGCCGGTCTGATCGTCGGTTTCACCGCCAGCCTGACCGGCGTCGGCGAGCATATCAGCAACGGCTGCGACACCGTGGCCAACTGGCTGTTTCCTCCCGTGGTCTCCGGTGTGATCCTCACGGGATCTGCCAACGTTTTAACCAACGCCAAACCGGCCGCACGTGCCGCCGGTCGGTTGCTCACCGCTGATGAGATCAAGGCCCTGCCCGCGCCGCAACCGCCACAAAGTTTTTGGGATTACGGTTCTGAGCTGCTGGCCGCTGGCGGTAATATCATCTCGCAGTTGTGGCAGCCCAGCGTCGCCGGTCCCAGCCTGCCCAGCCAGGCGCTGGAAGAAGACAAGATCGCCTGCGACAAGCACCCCAGCCCGCAATACCTGGCGGAAGGTTCCGGCAAGGTATTCATTAACGGTCAACCGGCCGTGCGCAGTAACGACCGTTCAACCTGTGAAGCCAAGGTCTCGACCGACGTTTCAAAGAACGTGCTGATCGGCGGTGACGCGGTTGTGGTACGGGATATCAAGAGCGGCAAACTGCCGGGTATCGGCCTGGCGCTGACCGTGCTGCCCTTGTTGCTAGGCAACCCAGCCAAGTTGGTTAAAAACCTGCCCTGCATGATTGGCGGCGGCCTGGCCGCAGCGGGTGCCAATGCGTTAGGAGAAGCGATCCACGCCGCATTTAATCCAGTGCACGCTGCCACCGGTGCCAAGGTACTGAACGGCGAAGAGGATATCGATCTGCTGCTGTCGGCACGCTTCCCTTTGGTCTGGCAGCGTAACTACAACAGTCGCAACCGCTATCAGGGCCTGTTCGGTCACGGCTGGCGCACGCCGTTTGAAACCTGGGTCGATCTGGCTGACGACGGTAAAGGCAACGTCGAATGTTGTCTGCATGATGAAACTGGCCGCGAACTGCGCTTCCCTCTGCCCGAGGTGAATAAACCCAGCTTCAGCGCCGGTGAAGGGCTGATGTTCCGCAGCGGTGAAGAAGGCCAACTGGTCATCGCCGATACCGACGGCAGCGTGTGGCGGCTGTTTGTCCCGCTACCACAGGATCCCTCTCGCCTGCGGTTAATGTCGCTCAGCGACGAATATGATAATGCGCTGCTGTTGAGCTACGACGAACAGCAACGCCTGAGCCAGATCAGCGACAGTGCCAACGCCATGACGCTGCAACTGGAATACGCTGACGAACGCTTTGCGGACCGCGTTACGGCACTGCGCCATAACGATGAGACGCGAGTACGTTATTGCTATAACGACACCGGCGATCTCCACCAGGTGGTTGACGCCGGTGACCTGATTACTCGTGAGTTCCATTATAACGACCAGTCTCTGTTGACCCGTCATCAACAGGCCGGTGGCCCCTATTTCGAGTATCGCTGGGCGATGTTTGACGACTGGCGAGTGGTGGAACACCGCGATGAAGCCGGTAGCGGCTGCACCATTGATTACGACCTGGCTGCAGGCCTGACCACCGTCACCGAATACGATGGTCTGCAACACAGCCACCGCTGGAACGCCCAGCAATTAATTACCGAATACATCGATGAGCGCGGCGAAATCTGGCGTTACCAGTGGAACGACGAAGATATGCTGGTCGCCACCCAGGATCCGCTGGGTCATGGCTGGCAATTTCGCTATGACGAGGCCGGTAATCTGGTCGAAGAAGAAGACCCGCTCGGCCACATCCGCCTGACTCAATGGCTGCCACAGCGTGCGCTGCCGGTCAGTATCAAAGCGCCAAACGGTGCCGCACAGTATTTTTATTACGATCAGCGCCACGCGCTGGTAGCCGACGTTGATGCACTCGGTCACACCCAGCGTTATTTGCGCGATGACTACGGCCAGGTCGTGCAGTCGGTCGACGCCAACGGTGGCATCAGCCATTTCGCCTATGATGAACACGGCCAGTTGATCCGCGCCCGCGATTGCTCCGGCAAACAGACCACCTACAGCTACCTGCCACAAGGCTGGTTAACCGAGGTCACCGACGCCGCCGGTGAGAGCACCCACTATCATTACGACAAAGCCGGCCGCCTGACACAGTTGCAACGTGCCGAAGGTTGGCAGGAGAGATTAGGCTGGAACGAACAGGGTCAGTTGGTGCATTACCAGGGGGCCGATGGCCGCCTGACACACTACCGTTACGACAGCGTCGGCCGCCTGCTGGCGACCCGCAACCCGCTCGATGGCGAAGTGCTGCGCAGCTACGATACTCGTGGTCGGCTGACCGCCCTGCGCAATGAGAACGGCGAGAGCTACGGCTTCCAATGGACAGCGGCCAATCTGCTGCAGGAAGAGACCGGGCTGGACGGTATCAGCACCCGCTATCGTTATGACGAGTGCCGCCGGGTTATTGAACGCACCTTTGCGGCCAATACGCCGGCCGCTTTTTCACACTACTTCAGCCATGACGCCGCCGGGCAACTGTCGAACAAACAGACACCGGACGGGGAAACCCGCTATCGCTACAACCCGGTCGGCCAGTTACTGCACGCCGCCTTCTATCGCGGCGATGTGTGGCGGGATTACCAGCCGACAGCGGAAAGCGAAGTCAGCTTCAGCTATGACCTGCTGGGTCGGGTGCTCAGCGAGCAAAGCACCCAGGGCACGCTGAACTATGATTACGACCCGATGGGCAACCGCACGCAGATTGCCCTGCCCGACGGCCGCACCCTGCGCTCGCTGTATTACGGCAGCGGCCACCTGCTGCAGGTGGCGCTGGATGACGTCACCATTAGCGAATTCGAACGCGACAACCTGCACCGTGAACTGAGCCGCACTCAGGGCCGACTGACCAGCCGGCTGCACTATGATCGGCTCGGACGCAAAGACCGCAGGGAGATTTTTAACGATAACCGCCAACGCCCTGCCCCGGCCAACAGCTCGCGGCAGTGGTTCTACGACTATCAGAACAACCTGACGCGCGAAGAACAGAACGCCAACCCGTTCGCCTATCAGCGCTATCACTACGATGCCGCAGGCCGCCTGCTAAGCCAGGACGGCACCTTGCCGGACACCGAGCGCTACCGCTACGACCCGGCCTCCAACCTGTTGGATGAAGGTCAGTTCCGCCAACGGCATAACCGCGTGATGCACTATCAAGGCATCGATTACCGTTACGACACCTTTGGCCGCACGGTGGAAAAGCGCAAGGGCAACTCACGCTGGCAGTACCGCTACGACGCCGAGCACCGCCTTTGCGAAGTGGTACGCTATAGCCTGCACCGTAGTGAACCCTTGCAGCATGTGCAGTTTCGTTACGATCCGCTCGGGCGACGCACGCAGAAACAGGTGTGGCTGCAAAGCCAGGACCTGCGCCAAACGACCGGCAAGCGCCAGACCACCACCTTCCTGTGGGAAGGCTTCCGATTGCTGCAGGAAACGCGCGACGGTATGCCGCTCACCTATGTGTATGCCGATCAGGGGAGTTACGAGCCGCTGGCACGTATCGACGGCGGGCCGCAGGCGCAGGTGTTTTACTTCCACACCGCGCCCAACGGCGAGCCGGAAAGCCTGACCGACCGCGATGGCACTCTATGCTGGCAAGGCCACAGCAGCGCCTGGGGCAAAACAAAGTATGAGGAAAATCAGCAGCATCTGGATTACTCCCAAAACCTGCGCCTGCAGGGCCAATACCTGGATCGCGAAACCGGATTGCACTACAATCTGTTCCGTTATTACGACCCGGATATCGGCAGATTTACCCAGCACGACCCGATTGGGTTGGCGGGCGGGATAAACCTTTATCAGTATGCGCCGAATCCTTTGGGGTGGGTGGATCCTTGGGGATGGAAACCGCGATGTGCTCCAACCAAAGACAACGATCATAATCAGGCTGCTTTTGGTCGACAGTGGCAAGGGCGTGGTATCTATAAAGGACGGGATTCATGGTCAAACACAATGCTAAAAGAAGGTGATATTGTTTATGGTGGCGCTCCTGGGCAGTCAGGTTTCTACTTTGATAAGGCCACATTAAATGCCGCAGGTGGAAGTCGACAGAAACTCTGGGAGAGTTTGCAAGTGCTTCCACATGAAAAATTTGGCTTTAGATCAAAAATACAAGCATATAGAGTTAAAAGAGAAGCAGTAGCTGGAACAGGTAAAGCGCTATCACAGGATCAATCGAGATTCGGTAAGGGGGGAGGAACTCAATATTTTCTCTCGAATTATAAAACTGTACTTGAACCGATTGGAAAACCTTTTGAACTTGGACTTTAAGATGCAAATAAATACCCATAATGGTGAGTTAGAACTAAACAAAATAACTGTAAGTCCGACCACAACTAAAGAAGAGTTAATGATAAAGCCTGTATCTTTTGAAGGGTGGCCAGAGAAATCAGATGGCAGTACAACTTCATACAGAACCATAATAAATTCAAGCAATAAAAAACTAGGTAAAATATATTTAATAATTGATTTTTCCGAACCATTTTCAAAAAATGCTTTACTTTGTAGTTGGCGTTTTGCTCCGGAGAAATTAATGATGGGAGAACAAAGTAAACCTGAGGGTAAAGTTACCAAAAGTCTTCGAGCATGGTTTAAAAGTGAAACCTCAATACAGTTGCCCGTTAGTGGGCCTTGGGGACACATTGACGCTGCCTATGACCCTCATAATTTAACCGGAACCATAGTATGTAACTATCGAAGCAGCTTTCGTGATGAAGGAGAATGGCAACGTTATTGCAGAAGAAACAAAATAACTTACTGAATTAACGGGGACTATCTCTTCGATTGGGTTTTAATCCAAAGTGTCTTTTTGGTTTTAGATCGAAGTCGTACGCTGTACCGTAAAGATCCCCTGCCGCCTATACAGATCCGATATAATCCTTTCAGGCTGATGGGATTAACACGCATCAATATATGCCAAAGCGACCTGCGTTGATAAATATAGACAAAGGCACATTATAAAAATAGATAACCACTCTATCTAATCAATAATAGTTTGATAAAAAGCATTCGTTAACTCACCCCTAAATTTAAAAACCTGTGGTAGTGCTACTTCTCTGCACTGCACAACCAAACTCACCCTAAAAACCAAAGGAGAGATACCCACCCATAGCCGTTGCAATCACCATTGATATTTAGTTCAAGTTTAATTCTGGGCGTATTAGCAAATGCTGTAACTGCCCAGAAGTATCACCTCACTTATTGGCCTTGATGGATATAAATCCGCTTCGCCAATGCAAATTAATCAATTTCATATAGGTATCAAAATGGCAATTGACTCATTTCTGAAGGTTGACGGGGTTACTGGCGAATCTAATGATTCTAATCACAAAAATTGGACTGATATTCTGTCATTCAACTGGGGGGCGACCCAGTCTGGCAATATGGCCGTAGGCGGTGGCGGCGGGACAGGGAAAGTAAACTTCAAGGATTTGGAGGTGCAGGCACTTATCGATAAATCCACACCGGCCATTCTGAAGTTTTGCTCCAGCGGTAAACATGTAACCAAAGTTGAACTTTCTATCTGCAAGGCCGGGGGTACCCAGGTCGAATATACCAGGATCGTGCTGGAAGATGTCCTGGTCAGTATGGCGGACTTTACCGGTGTTGGGCACACCGACAATATCCTGGTTAAATATCGCTTCCAGGCTTCCAAGGTCAACCTGCATTACTGGGAGCAAAGCGCCAGCGGCACCAAAGGTGCAGAAACCAAAGCCGGTTGGGATATTAAACAGAATAAAGAGATTTAAACGAGGGCAGCACTATGGCAGACCCAACGCTGGCGATAGACAATCTGCTCAACGATCTCTCGGTATACAATGCTGCCGAGCTGCGGATAATTATCGCCTTTGTTAATGAGCTGGACAATACAGCGCTCAACCAGTATGAGAATGACTCCGAACGGGCAATCATGTCCAGTTTCGAACGATTGCGCCAGAGCAGTGATGCTCAGCGCAATGGTGAAGAAGATGACACCGACGTGATGGAAATGGGGCTATTAAATCATGGCAACAATACCACTCTGCAAGAGCGCTCTGGTTTCTTCCAAAAATATAAAACCTCGCTGCGGGGTTATGGGGGCAACGTCTATAACGACAGGCAAAAGAGTAACTATGATTATGCCGCCAAGGCAGTAGGTGCCGTGGGGGCATTATCGGGCGCAGGGGCTACCTATGCGGCGATCGCCGCCGCTCAGGCAGCAGACACGCTGATGACCAATATCTATGTCCGGTATGCCATGACGACGATCGGCGCGACCGGTATCGTCAGTGCCGGCCTGTTGATGCTCAGAAACACCTTGTCTGAGCGTCAGCAGACGGATAATAAAGACTTGCTGGAAGCAACCAAAAGAACGGCCAAGGCGAGGATCAAGCTGATTGAGTTCGTTAACGAAACGCGGATAAAAATAATCAAGGATGAAGAAAAATGCCGCAGTAATGCCGAGCTGTATATGGGCAGACGTTATACGGACCAGGCCAGGGGCAATGCGGATCCAAATCTGGATCGCATTGAAACTCTGTTATTTACCACCCTGAATGAACGATCCGCGCCGTTACAAGCGAAAATCCTGTTAACCAGTGAGCAGCAGTATGTCTCGGTAATCAGTGATAGGGGCACGACGGATATCTCAAAGGCGCATATGAAGTTAATGTATGAAATCGCCAGTACCTTCTAGCAGCTAATATAGGGAACTGAACCCGGTATTCGCCGGGTTCAGCCCCTTTCCTCTCCCTGAAACCTCAGCATTTCCCCTTCCCCGCACCGCAAACTCAACCTTTCTTCACCGTCTGGTAAATATCCAGGTCAAAGTAGCCGTCTGCCTCACAGTCGTTAAGGTAGTGCTCATAGCACACGCCCTCTACCGGCTGGTAACCGCTGGCCGGCAGTTCCCGCTGATAAAAATCGCCCCATACCCGCTCGAAATCCCCGTCGCTGACACGAACGTTGTAAATCGCATATTGCCCGGCGGGCAGCGTTTGCAGTACCACCCCTTCACTGGCCGACGTCGGCAATACGAAATCATCCGCCACGGTAAACACCACGTCGGCCCGCAGTCGCTCGGGGGCGACTTCAGCCGGGTCGTCCCAGTACAGCACCAACCATTTCCCTAATGGAACCTGGTGTTGCTGCTGCCAGGCCATCAGCCGTTGGCAGCCCTGAGGGATGGTTTGCGGATAAGGGCCAACGACCCGCAAGCCCACCACGGTTTCTGCCGCTTTATCTTCAATTCTTATCGCCATCACGACCCCCTCGCACTGTTACGGGATAAAGCTTAGGCACCAATCTCGGTGCGCACATCCAGCAGTTCCGGGAAGAAAGTCAGCTCGAGCGCTTTTTTCAGGAAACTGACGCCGCTGGAGCCGCCGGTGCCGGTTTTAAAGCCGATAATCCGCTCCACCGTCTTCATATGGCGGAAACGCCACAGGTGGAAGCTTTCTTCTATATCCACCAGCTTCTCAGCCATTTCATAGGCTTCCCAATACTTTTGTGGATGATCGTAGATCTCTTTAAATGCCGGCAACAGGTTCGGGTTACGCTGGTAAGGCTGCGTCCAGTCACGTTCGATACACTCTTGCGGAATAGGCAGGCCGTGGCGTGACAGGTAAAGCAGATATTCATCGTACAGGCTCGGTGCTTCAAGGATCGCCTTCAGCGCAGCGTGTTTTTCCGCATCGTTGCTGAACACCGCCAGCATGGCGGCATTCTTGTTGCCCAGCAAAAATTCGATTGAGCGGTACTGATGGGATTGAAAACCCGATGAATTGCCCAGCACATCGCGGAATTCAACGTACTCCGACGGCGTCAGGGTTTCCAACACGGCCCACTGTTCAAACAGCAGCCGCTGGATCTGTTTGACCCTGGCCAGGATTTTGAAGCAGTGGCTGAGTTTATCCTGCTGCACCAGTGCCCGCGCCGCCTGCAGCTCGTGCAGCATTAATTTCATCCACAGTTCAGAGGTCTGGTGCTGCACCACAAACAGCATCTCATCATGATGCTGTGGGTTCGACAACGGATGTTGGCAGTCCAGCAGTTGATCCAGGCACAGGTAGTCACCGTAGCTCATGCGTTTGGAAAAATCGGTGACAATCGCGCTTTCTATTTCCCGTTTGTTCATCTGTTCTCTCCGCTGCGCCCACGACCGGAAGCGGTGTGTAGCGTGCTGCAAACAGAAAACATAGTACAGAACCCCCAGGCCTGAAGGACTATCAACCAGAGTTGCCACGCAGATCTCAGGCTGGGTGGCAGCACATTCATTTCAAAGGTTTTTTCTGCTCATCCCCGCTGCGGTTATCAACGGGAATGAGTCGCCCTGTTTAATCCCGCGCAGATGAAGATTGGGCGGCAATATACTCCCGGCGCAGAACCATAAAGGATCTTTCGAAGGTGATCACCGTTTCGCCCGTGGATTTGATGCCCAGGGTTTCTACCGTGATAATGCCTTTATTCGGTTGGGATTTTGAAGGGCGTTTTGCCAGGATTTTGCTGGTGGCATAGAGCGTGTCACCGACAAAAAGCGGATCTTTCAAACGCACTTTTTCCCACCCCAGATTAGCGACGGCCCTGGCAGACAGGGCTTGTACGGTCATTCCGCTGACCAACGCCAGGGTAATGCTGCTGTTCACCAATACGCGGCCATATTCAACCTGGGCGCCATAGGCCTGATCGAAATGCAAAGGATGCTGGTTCATCGTCAGCAAGGTTAGCCAGGTATTGTCGGCCTCGGATAACGTGCGCCCCGGCCAGTGTTTGATGGTCATTCCCGGCTCGAAGTCCTCGTAATCCCCACCGTGTTCTTCAACATACTCGTTTTCGCCAACTCGTCTTAGCATGACCTTTTCTCCCTGGATGGATACAGTGCAATCGCCGCTGCCGTGTCTTCAATCGCCAGCCCCACGCTGCGAAACAACGTTGTCTGCCCTTCTCTTACCGCAACCTGGCCAAGAATGACGGCGCCGAGTTCATTTAGATCTTCAGGTTGAATGTAGCCCTGCGTGAGGGCGATGCGCACTTCTCCTGCGTCTTCCTGAGCGGCAGCGGCGGTTTCCACCACCACAAACGCCGTCTTCAGCAAGCTGGGCTCAACCTCAATAGCCTCTTCGTGGGTTCCACCAATAATGTTCAGATGCGCCCCCGGCGCTATCCAAGCGGCTTCGATCAGCGGCTCACAAGCGCTGGTGGATGTGGTCGTACAAATAATCTCCGCCCCCTGCACCGCCTCGAATGCGCTATTGCACAGAGTGACTCTGGCTTGCATCACCGAGCGTGCCCACCGTGCAAACTCTTCGGTTCTGGTCGGCGTGCGGGAAAAAATCCGCACCCTGCGGATCGGGCGGACGGCAAGCATCGCCAACAGTACGGCCCGGGCCTGTACCCCTGCGCCCAAAATGGCCAGATCCCCGGCATTTGCATTGGCACACAGCTGGGTCGCCAAGCCGGCAACGGCGCCGGTTCGTACTGCGGTTAAGCTCGCCCCATCAAGTAATGCCAGCATCTGGCCACTATCGACGTCGGTCAGCACCACCACCCCGTGGATCAACGGAAGGCCATGTTCGGCATTCCCCGGCGTGAGGGTGGTAATTTTGACACTGGCAACGCCGCGCTTCATCCAGCTTGCCGGGCTGATCAACATTTCAGAACGACCGTGGTTCAGCAAGGTGCGCGGCGGAGATTGTTCTTTACCGCTGCGTAAGTCCTGGAACACTTCACTCAGGGTCGCCATCACCTGCCGAAGTCGGTCCTCACCCGCCATTTCGGCAGCGTTTATCATTTGCATCGTCACAAGATTGCCCTCTTCAACTCGGCGACAACCTCAACGATCAGGTCTTCCTGGCCGGCAATAACCTGTCGCCTTCCCAGTTCGAAGAACACGTCGCGCGCATCCACCCCGGCGCTGCCAGCATGATTCAGTACCGGGTTTTTGAAGCCGGAAAATACGCCGGCCAGCCCGCTGACGATGCCCAAAGAGTCAATCATCGGCGGAACCACCATTAACTCCCGGGCGGCAAGATCGGCGGCATCCAGAAAATGATAGAGATCGATGCCGGTGTTATACCCCAGGCGTTCCAATACCGGGATCAGCACTTCCAGTTGGGTATTACCCGCCCCCGCACCAAACCCGCGAGCACAACCATCAATAATGCCGGCCCCCGCCTGGGCGGCCGCCACCGAGTTCGCCACCGCCATACCCAAATTGTTATGCGCGTGGAAAATCAGCGGCACCTCTACCTGCATGCGCATCGCAGCAATACGTGCAGTGACATCCTGCGGCAAAAGACTGCCGGCCGAATCCATGATGCCGACCGCCTGAGCCCCATAACCCACCAATAACTCAGCCTGTTCGGCTAACTCGGCAGGGGTGGCCATATGACTCATCATCAGCACCGCATGCGCCTCCGCACCCTGTTCACGCAGCCAGCCCAGGTGACGTTCAGCCAGCGTAGCCTCGGTACAATGCGTGCCGATACGCACCACATCGGTGCCGCAGGCCAGGGCTTTCGACAGGTCAGCGCTGGTGCCCCAACCGGGGAGCATAAACACCCCCATCTTGCTGTTTTGCAAAGACTCTCGCACCGTAGTCAGCATGGCTTCGTCACTCAGTGCCGCGCGGCCCACCTGATAGGAGGAAGCCCCCAGCCCGTTACCGTGGCCGACTTCAACAATCGCCACGCCGGTTTTGTCTGCCGCGGTGGCGTAGCTTCGCAACTGCGCCGCAGTAAGTTGGTGTTTTACTGCATGTTGCCCATCGCGCAGGGTTGAGTCGTTAATGAGAATAGTCATTGGCCACCTCCGCTTTATTTCGAGAGTGCGCATACTGTTCGGCGACCAGAATGGCCGCGGAATTGATCAGGTCCAGGTTACCCGCGTATTCAGGCATCACCTTACTGCTGGCGGTCACCTCCAGAGAGACAGACACTCGCCCTTCGGTGACCTTGATCGCCGTTAATCGATAACCCGCCGAAAATTCCCGCACTGCCGCCGCCGCCGCGGTGACCACCGGGGTTATCTGTTCTGCCGTCACGCCGGGGATATCGGCAAAAATAGTGACCCTGAACATGGCAGGCGGGGTTGCCGGGCTTATATTGAGGATCGCCTTGGTGTTTGCCACGCCAGTGAAAGCGCTGAGCGCAATCTGCGTAGTCTCTACATATTCATCGATGTTGATACGCGTTGCTCGCCCCAAAATATTGCTGGCGACGGTCGCCACCACCTCGATGTCGTTAATTTGGAAATGCCGGCTAAGGGCATGCAGGATGGGGATCGACGCCTGCCCGCCACAGCTGATCAAGCTGACGTTGCGATCGGCCAGCGCTTCGGTGCCGGTCACCGTAGGAACTATCATTTTGCCCAAGTGGCTGGGGGTCAGGTCGATCAGCAACGTACCCAGTGGGCGAAGCAGCTCCCAGTGTTTGACGTGCGACATCGCATTAGTGGCATCAAATACCACATCGAACGGCTTGGGTGCGGCCAGAATAGCGTCAATCCCTCCGGCACTGGTCGGGCAGCCCAGCTTGGCCGCGATTTCAAGACCGGCAGAATCCTTGTTACGCCCCGCCAGCAGCCCACAATGAAGCCAGGGCGAACGATGAATTTTATTGACCAGATCCATGCCGATGGCTCCGGTCCCGATGACGGCAACGGAGAGAGTCATGAGTTCCCCCGGTTGAAACGTTCAGCCCAGGCTTTGCCTAGTTGCAACGTGGTGTGGGCCATACGCGCAAAAGGTGGCCCCACCATATGTCCGTCCAGTAAGGCAATGCCTCCGGCGGCGGCCTTGACCGCGTCGGTGATCCGGGATGCGGCCAATAGCGCGCCCTCATTGGGTCGCAATGCTGAATTGATCGGCTCAAGTTCGCTGGGGTGGACGGTAGCTTTACCGTGGAAACCCAGGTCCTTGATGTTCTGAATTTCGCTGGCCAGCACCTCCGGCTCGGAAAGCCGGTAGTTGGCGGTATCAATACAACCAATACCGTGTCTGGCACTGGCCAAAACCATCGCCTGACGCGCCGCCAGCATTCCGGACCAGGTGATTGGCACGCCAAGCGTAGCCGCTAAATCCGCAGAGCCAAAAACCAGGCCATCGGCTACGGCCGCGACGTCATCGAGATCGGTAATGGCTTCAACCGTCTCTATCGTCAGGTAAATTTCCGGATACTTGCCCGCTGAGGCAAAAGTCTCACGCAGAAAAATAACCTCGGCAGGTGACCTGACCATCGACATAACGATAAAACCCGGCGTGGCAACGCCGGTGCTTAGCATCACCAAATCATGCAAAGCATCAATCGTACCCAGCGCGTTTATGCGCACAGCTATATTCGCCGACGGAGGGGCACTATCAAGGGCGGTGCGGCAGATGATCCGCCCTTCCGCTTTCAATGGGCCCGGGACCGAGTCTTCCAAATCGATCAGATGAACATCGGCGTCATAAGTCAGCGCCTTGACCACCCGGTTAAGTGATAAGGCCGGGGTATACAGAATGCTACGTGGAATAGCGCGTGTGATATCCGTCATTGGGGAGCCCTTACTTCAGCGAGTATCTTGCACAAACGGCGAATCTGATCTTCTGTTTGCCCGGCACGCATCATCACCCGCAGGCCTGCGGTGCCTTTCGCAACGATCGGGAAGAATACCGGCGAGACATAAAAACCGGCCTCTATCACCTTGCGACCTTCGCTGATCACCGTTTCATCGCTCATCGGCACCAGACGGATCGGGTAGCTGTTGCCGCTCTGCTCTGTCGGAACCAGTGAGTCGAACAGGGCAATGTTGTCGTACAGCTTCTTCTGCAACATCGGCAATTCAGCCGTGCGGTGAATTTCGGCCGAAGCCAGGCTGGCACCGATGGCCGCCGTGTTCAGATTTTGCGAATAGTTGAGCCCACCGCCAAAGCGTTCGACCAGGCGCAACATCGGCTGTGAATAGCCGTTGAGCAGTATGGCCGCCCCGCTGGTGCCGAAAGCCTTGTTGAGCGTGACCACCATAACGGTGTTCTCATTCAGTGCCGGGCTGTGTGAACGAACATAACCGACTCCACGTTCGCCATAGGCGGAAATAGAATGTGAATCATCGTAGAACACTATCAGGCCGTATTTGTCCTGCAGTTCGGCCAACTCTTTAACCGGCGCATAGCCGCCCAGGCTATCGCTGCCGTCAACCACGTAGCAGACCCGTTCATATTTCTTACAGCAGTCCTTAATGAACTCCAGATCGTGGTAATTGCAGGTGACGACCTCGGTTTCATCGGCACAGGCGGGTTTGGCTGCGGCCAACGACACATGAGCGTGCTTATCGAAAATCATTAACGGGCGAGCACCGTTGCCCAAATGTCCGGAGGCGATCAGCGGCAGCAGCCCGCCACTGATGCTGCTGGCCGACACGCCACTGAGAACATCGGCCTGGAACAGTTCACCAAGCGATTCCTCCAGCTCCTTCAGTACCGGCAGTTGAACCCGGCTACGGGCGATGCAATGATCCAGCACGCCATAGCGACGTACCGCGTCGATGGCCCCTTCTACCACCTTGGGATGGGAGTCCAGGTTCAGGTAGGAGCAGCAGCTAAAATTGACAAATTGATGACCACTCGGGGTGGACAGGAGATCGTTTTCAAGTCCGGCGACGATCCCTGCGAGTCCGTTCTGCTCTGACATATCCCAGAAGGGATTACCAATACCGATAGCTTTGTCGTTGTTGCGATAGTGGTTGGTTGGCATGATCTTCTTACGGCTGGTCATCAAATTCCTTCCTTCTTGGCAGGTTCGGGTTGATAGTTATAAATACCTTTGAACTTACGGTAGGCGGCCGTGTAGAGCGCGGAATACAAAACATAAGGCCTGCGCAGGATTTTCAGATCCCACAGCCAAAAATTAACGTTGATATTCAGGTCGTCTAACGACTCGGCCTGGTGCCACCATCCCAGCGGCAAATACAGCATTTCACCGGGCTCCAGAATAAAATCGCGACGCTGCGGGGATTTCGCTGCCAGCCGTGGGAAACGCTGTGGGTCAATATTGTTAAAATCGAAGGCCTGCGATTTGTCGCCAAACCCCTTTAAGATAGAACGCGGGTAATAATCGCGTCGGCCGGGTGGGTAAAGGATGAATCGTTTTCTTCCCTGCAGGGCGATATTAAAGTTCTCGAGTTCATCGAAGTGGCTTTGGGTAAATACACCGTGGTAACTTATCCATAAATTGGCCGCGTTCAGACCACGACGGGAAGCCAGTAGCGAAAATGCATCGAAGCCGAGAAGAGTATTGATGTCTTCTGGCCGGTGCATAATATTGGAAACCACGCGATACCAGGTGCTGTTGTCTTGCTGGTATTCTTTATTTTCCAGAAAGCCACGCAGTTGAATCTTCATGGTCTGCCATCGTTCGGTATTTTCCTTATTACTGGCTTCCCGGAACAAGGTGACATTGTCATCACCTAACCGTTGAGCAATAAGGTCATTAGCGCTACGGCTGGTATCAAGCGGCAGATCGGTAATAATCACAGGAACGTCGGCCCGGAAAACAGCCTCAACCCCCAGCGCGACAAATTCATTAAAGGTAATACGTGGTACGGGAATACCCGTGGTTAACTGATTCACGATGGCCGTTTTCCTGTCTCGGTAATAATAATGAGAGAACCCGCTTAAATCGGACTGGGTATTGATTTCTTACTGAGTAGTGATTGGCTGAACAGACTGGCTAATAAGGCGAGCATGCCAGCGGCCAAAGCGATCCAGGCGACCTGAGCAGCCCCGGTTTGATCTGAAAGTTGCCCGCCGACCGACACTCCCAGGGAAAACCCCAGCCAACCCGCACTGGAAAGCCAGGAGAAGCCTTCTGACAGGCAACCTTTGGGCGTTAACGATTCCAGCAGGTTACTGCAGGTGATTAATAACGGCGCCACCGATAAACCGGCAATAAAAGCGGAGAACCCCATGACGATCGGGGAACTGGTGAACACCAGGGGAACAGTACCGGCACACAGCGTGGCAGAGGTGAGTAACAGCAGCCGTGGCTGCGGTATAGACCAGTTCATGGCACCATAACAGAGCCCTCCCACCAGGCTGCCCGCGGCACAAATAGACAACAACATGCCAGCCAGCGTGGGATTACCTGCCTCTTTGGCAAAGGCGATCATCATCACATCGATCGAGCCAAGAAATATCCCCACTGCTGCATAGGAGATCATCAGGCTACGAACCCAGGCCATGCTAATGGCTCTGCGGTTTTTTTCATCGACCCTTTGCACAACAACCGGTTCTGAACGCCGATGCAGCACCAGCGCCATCGAACCACTGAAGGTGAATACGGCGCATAAAACCAACCCCGCAGCGGGGTGTAATACCGTGGCTAAAACAATGGCGACCAGCGGCCCCAACAAGAAAATAATCTCATCGAGTACGGTTTCTAAAGCATAAGCGGTTCGCAGAGCCTCATCGGTGACCATTGCCGCCCAACGGGTGCGAATAAAGCCATCTACCGGCACTGACGAGCAACCAATACCCATAGCGGCGGCCATGATTGCCCATAAGTGGGCATTAAGAAAGACCAGGGCAATCAGTAAAGCTATGGCCATAACGTGACAACAACAGGTAACAATAAGCACTTTGCGTTGGCTGAATCGGTCGGCAAAGCCCCCGAGTATCGGGCTGGCCAAAGCCTGGGTAATCATTAAGGTTCCGGCGACGGTACCCGCGATCCACAGCGAATTGGTAGTAGCCGATAACAACATAATGCAACTTATAGAACGCATCGCCACCGGAAAGCGAACTAATAGCCCAAACAAAGAAAGCACGGCATGCCCGGGACCAGACAGTAATCGGGTATAGGAACCAAAACTGAATTTAGACTCAACGGCATTTGTTTCCATAAAGTACTCTCAATAATAAAATCGCTTATGCCCAAGCAACTGAATATATCAACAACAATATATCCCCTCACTTATCAGGTTAGGTTTTCGCAATAGAGAAAATAATTTCAAATTTTATTTATGCGTGACGGCGCGAGTGTCTAATAACACGCTAATAAATTAAAATTATCCGTTTAAAACTTGGTTATTTATGCATCGTTAGCATTGAAATTATCGTGATGAACAATGATTCATTCACTACTGTGTAAAAATAAAAATTCCTTATAAATTTATTTAATACGATGGGCATTAACAATTAGCAACGCTAATCATTATTTACAAGAGCGTTTTTGCATCACATTGATGCGTTATTGCATTATCAAGTAAATAGAATCAGTTACAGATAGATTAAGGGGTAAATGTAATTTTTGGTTCGCCCGCAGCGCCTTTTACAGCAGAATCTGTCGGGTAAAACGAGGACACAACATCGCCGAAGGTAAAACTGTGCTGTAATCGGCATCTTTCTTATCTATTGGAGCCAAGTATTGTCGCTGCGGTTTATTTATGATGAAGGTTTGGCGCGCTGGGACATTGACCCTGACATTGAACATTATGCGAGGAGAAAAACATGGCTACAGGCATTGGCGGTTGCACGGCGCAACAGGCCCTGGAACAACTGCAACCGTTAACGGATAATCCGCCTGCAATCGCCGCCGGAGAGTATCGGCAACGTATTCAACACGCACAGCGCCTGATGCGCGAAAACGGCATTGACGCCTGCTATGTCAATGCGGGCAGCAACCTGCTGTATTTTACCGGAACTCCATGGTCACCGAGCGAACGCATGGTCGGCGCAGTGATCCCGGCCGAAGGTGAAATCGCCTATATCGCCCCCTGGTTCGAGATCGGCACCTTCAAAGACGCACAGGTGATTGAGGCCGAAATCTTTAGCTGGCATGAGGAAGAAGACCCCTATCGACTGTTCTTCAGCGTGCTGGCTTCTCGCGGGCTGACTGGTGCTGGCCGCCAGCACAAAGTGGCGATTTGCGAAACCGCTTCGATCGCGCTGTTCCTCGGTCTGCAACAGTATGCCGGGGACAATAAACTGGTCAGTGCCCTGCCCATCACCGGTGGCTGTCGCAGCCGAAAATCGGCGACGGAAATCGCGCTGATGCAAACCGCCAATAACATTACCTTGCGGGTACAACAGGCTGCGGCCAGTATCTTGCACCCAGGGATCACCGCCGACCAGCTGATCGACTTCGTCGATAAAGCCCACCGTAAAATGGGCACCAGTGGCTCTTATTTCTGTATTGCGCTATTCGGCTCCGATAGCGCGTTTCCGCATGGCGTGAAGCAACCCAAACCGCTGCAAAACAACGATATCGTGTTGCTCGATACCGGTTGCCGCTACAAGGGTTACCTGTCCGATATCACCCGTACCTATGTGTATGGCGAACCCAACGAACGGCAACGCTTCGCCTGGCAGGCGGAACATGACGCACAGGCGGCCGCCTTTGCCGTTATCGCACCGGGTGTACCCTGCCATAAAGTGGATGACGCGGCGCGCGATGTGCTGGTTTCTCATGGCTTCGGACCAGACTATCAGTTACCGGGCCTGCCACATCGCACCGGACACGGTATCGGGTTGGACATTCACGAAGCGCCGTATCTGATCCGCAAACAGCAGCAACAGCTCGATGTTGGTATGTGCGCCAGCATCGAACCTATGCTGTGCCTGCCGGGCGAGTTTGGTATCCGCCTTGAAGACCATTTTTACGTCACTGAAGACGGCGCTCGCTGGTTTACCCCGCCGGCAAAATCCCTTGATGATCCATTTGATTTAGCTGGCTGATCATCCCCCGGGCGGCGTTGCCGCTCGGATTTAAATATAATATTAATATCGACCATGTTTAATAAAATCATTTAATTATACAATTTAGTGCAATTACTAATTAATTAAAAATTTTTTATCTGTCAGATAAAATAACTCTTGATATAAAAATAGTTGTGAGTTAAAAACTAACCGTCCCATTCAAAGATGAATATAACAATAAATTATATATTCAAATGGAGTTGATGATGAAAACAATTGATGTAGCCTTGTTAGACTCGATCGCCGGTGGCCGTGGCAATAATGGCGGCGATCGTGTAGATAATGGCGCCAGAAACAGAGGCAGAACCAGCAACACCAGTGGCAAGGCTGATAATGTTGGTTATTATAAGAAACAGAGTCAGGAGACAACAAACTGTAGTGCTGGCATTATCGGCGGCATGATTGCAGGAGCTGCTGGCGGACCGCTTGGTCTCGGATTAGGACTTATTGGTGGATCACTTGCTGGTGGGTGCTTCACGAACAAAGGTTCTAATGGTGATAATAATAGCAATGCCGGAAATAAAAGCTCTAATTGTAATGGTTCAATTGGTGGCTCGTGCCGTATCTAGACTAAAAATCATAGGCGGTAGTTTATTATTACCGCTCTATATATTAGAGCCGCATTATATATGACAAAGAAAATTAGGCCGTTACTTATACTTTTAGCTATAGTTTCCAGCAGCCCTTTTCTTAGCGGTGCTGGAGTGCTTAATCCTGGTTCAGGCTTGGCCGCGCCGGCAGGTATGTCTCAATTAGTCATTATCATTGCCACCTTCTCTTTTTTCATTTCGTTATTTTTTAAATTATTCGATATTTTTACAAAGTCTTCAGCATGAAAAGAACATACTGGACAATATCAGTTTTAATTGGGATGGTTTTATCCTCTATTTTATTAGCGGGTGCAGGCATCGGCGTTGATTATCTTTACTCTGCGCCAGAAAAAATATCAAAACTTATCGTTGCCATGTTCTTTTCACTTTCCATTATTGTTTTTATATACAAAATCATCTGTGTGATTTTCAAAAAAACATAGATAAAACCGCCCCACATATGAGAATATACGCGGGCAGTTTATTTTTATGCTGAATAAATAAATTAATAGATGTCATCACAAAGGCACACTTATTTAATATTCAATCGTTTGGCCAATCGATGCAAGTTACCGCTGTCCAGGTTCAATTTACGTGCGGTCGCCGCCCAGTTCATCTCACATTGCGCCAAGGTTTTCTCAATCACGCTGCGCTGGAAATGTTGCGTCATCGTCGCGAGATCCGCCTCAATAGCTGTCTCTGGCAGTGCTTCATCGCTGATCCCGGTCGGCAAAGAGCCGGCCTTTATAGTGAAATGCGCCGGCAACAGTTGTAGCTCGCTGCTGTTTTGCTCCGCGCGAGCTAAAATCGCCGCCCGATAGATGACATGTTCCAGTTCGCGAATATTCCCCGGCCATGAATACTGCTCGAGCGTGAATAATGCTTCTGCGCAAAGCGTTAACTGCACCAAACCCAGCTTGATACGGCAACGTTCGCAAAAGTACCCCGCCAGCAGGGCAATGTCGCTGGCTCGCTCGCGCAACGGTGGCACGAACAGCGGAAACACGCTCAGCCGATGGTATAAATCCAGCCGGAATTCCCCATCAACCGCCGCCTGTTTGAGATTACGATTAGTGGCCGCTAAAATTCGTACATTAACGCGCTTGACCCGATCATCCCCCACTCGCTGGAGATCGCCGTATTGGATCACCCGCAACAGCTTGGCCTGCAGCGACAGTGAAAGCTCACCAATCTCATCGAGAAACAGAGTGCCATTGTCCGCCATTTCAAATTTGCCGGCGCGGTGCTGAATGGCACCGGTAAATGCCCCTTTGACGTGGCCGAACAGTTCGCTTTCCGCCACGCTTTCCGGCAGAGCGGCGCAGTTAAGGTAGACCAGCGGGTTGGCAGCCCGCGCCGATCCCTGATGGATCGCCCGCACCACCAGCTCTTTACCTACCCCGGTCTCTCCGGTGATCAAAACGTTGAGTTCGGAACCGGCAACGATGCTGATTTCCTGCTTGAGTTGCTGCATAACCGACGAAAGTCCGATGATCTCATCATTTTCTCTAGGCGTGCTTACCCCTTGCGATGCCAGCGGAGACAACGCCTGCCTCTCCAGGGCTTCAACCAATAACGCATTGTTTAGCGCTCCCGCCGCTAGTGCACTGATTAACCGTAGTTCTTCATCGCTGAAGCGATCAAATTGCAGCGGGTCCAGACTGTCAAAAGTCAACGCACCGATTAAATCCTGTTCGGCAAACAAGGGCAGTCCAATGCAGGCATGAACCTTAAGTTGGTCATGGCCGGGGATCAAACCATCGTAGGGGTCCGGTAAATCGCTATCCGCGGGGAAACGCACCACGTCACCGGCGCGGGCAATCGCTTCCAGGCGCGGATGGGCATCCAGCGCAAAGCGTCGCCCCAGAACATCCTGAACCAAACCGTCAATCGCCAATGGGCGGAACTGCTGCCCTTCAAAGCGCAGTAAGGCCGAAGCATCACAGCGCAGCAGGCGGCGCAAACTGTTGATCAGGCGTTGAAAGCGGTCGCCTTGTGTCAGGCCGCTTTGTAATTCGATAGCGATGGTGGCAAGGGACTGTATAGAGAGGGTCATGATGTCATTCCGACACTTAATTGTCATACGGACAATGCTACGCCCATGTCAGAATGACATCAATAAATAATTATTACATAAAAAACAACAACATAAAAACTGGCACGCTGTTTGCTCATTACAAGTATCGAAACCCAGTAAACGACAATAAGGTAATGAGCATGGCAATTCAGGTGAAAAATAATATCCAGTGGGTCGGTCAACGTGACTGGGAAGTGCGTAATTTTCATGGGACAGAATACAAAACCTTGAAGGGCAGCAGCTATAACAGTTATCTGATCCGTGAAGAGAAAACCGTGTTGATCGACACGGTGGACCATAAGTTTAGCCGTGAGTTTGTACAGAATCTGTCAGCGGAAATTGATCTCAACACGCTGGATTACATCATCATCAATCACGCAGAAGAAGATCACGCCGGGGCGCTGACCGAGTTGATGGCGCAGATCCCGGGAACGCCTATCTACTGTACCGAAAATGGCATTGATTCAATCAACGGTCACCATCATCACCCAGAGTGGAACTTCCACGTAGTCCACACCGGTGACAGCCTGGATATCGGCAATGGTAAACAGCTGATCTTCGTTGAAACGCCGATGCTGCACTGGCCGGACAGTATGATGACCTACCTGACTGGCGATGCCGTGCTGTTCAGTAATGACGCCTTTGGCCAGCATTATTGCGATGAGCATCTGTTTAATGATGAGGTTGATCAAAATGAATTGTTTGAACAATGTCAGCGTTACTACGCCAATATCCTGACCCCATTCAGCCGGCTGGTGACACCCAAAATCAACGAGATCCTCGGTTTCAACCTGCCGGTAGACATGATTGCCACCTCACACGGCGTGGTATGGCGCGATAATCCGACGCAAATTGTGCAGCGCTATTTAGAGTGGGCGGCGGATTATCAGGAAGATCGCATCACCATTTTTTACGACACCATGTCCAACAACACCCGCATGATGGCGGACGCTATTGCACAGGGCATCAACGAAGTCGATCCACGCGTGGCGGTGAAGATTTTTAACGTGGCGCGTCATGACAAAAACGAAATCCTGACTAACGTGTTCCGTTCCAAAGGCGTATTGGTGGGTTCGTCGACCATGAATAATGTGATGATGCCAAAAGTTGCCGGGCTGTTGGAAGAGATCACCGGGCTGCGTTTTCGCAATAAGAAAGCCTCGGCCTTCGGCAGCTACGGCTGGAACGGTGGCGCGGTAGACCGTATTCAAACCCGTTTGATGGACTGTGGTTTTGAAACCACGCTGGCATTGAAAGCCAAATGGCGTCCCGATGGCGATATGCTGGCAATCTGCCGTCAACATGGCCGGGATATCGCTCGTCAATGGGCTTTAACCTCCTTGCCTTTGACTACGGCAGCCCCAGTTCCTGCAGCTGCCGTCGCTCAGCCACAACCACAACCACAACCACAGCCACAACCACAACCACAACCACAACCTGAAGTATCCTGCGCCAATGTCGATACCGATACCAACGCCGATGCCGATGCCGATCTCGGGCCGCGCATGCAATGCAGCGTCTGCCTGTGGATCTACGATCCAACGTTGGGCGAACCCATGCAAGATGTGGCCCCCGGAACCTGCTGGCAAGACGTGCCGGATGATTTCCTGTGCCCGGAATGCGCAATGGGCAAAGACGTGTTCGATCCCCTCGCTTCGGAGGCAAAATGAACCCTGGCATTCTGATCGTTGGCTCCGGCTTTGCCGCCCGACAGCTGGTAAAAAATCTGCGCAGGCTCAATAGCGAGGTCCCGATCCGCCTGATTGCCGCCGATAGCTGTGATGAATATAACAAACCTGAGCTGAGCCATGTGATCAGCCAGAATCAAACTGCAGATGCCTTAACGCGGCAAACCTGCGGCAGCTTTGCCGAACAGTTCCAACTGACGTTGCACCCAAACACGCGGATCACGGATATTGATACCCAGCATAAAAGGGTGTGCAGCGGCGAGCAAAGCTGGCAGTACGACAAACTGGTTTTGGCGGTCGGTGCTTCGGCTATCGTACCGCCGGTGACCGGCAATGAACTGATGCTGACGCTCAACAGCCAGCAGGAATATCGCGACGGCGAATTGACACTGCTTCAGGCGCAGCGAGTGCTGATCCTGGGCGGCGGCCTGATCGGGTGTGAACTGGCGATGGACATGTGCCGGGCCGGTAAACAGGTCACCCTGGTGGACAGATCCGGCAGCCTGCTGTCGGCACTGATGCCGATTGAAGCCAGCAGCCGTTTGCACCATTGTCTGCAACAGATGGGTGTCGAAGTGCTGCTCAACCAGCAACTGAGCGCCTTGATACAACAAGACGGTGGCATACAGGCAACGCTGGGGAATGGACGTCAATTATCGGTTGATGCGGCGATCGCGTCGGTCGGACTGCGCCCGAACGTTGGGCTGGCGCGCCAGGCTAATCTGCAGGTGGATCGCGGCATCCGGGTGAATAATCGCTTACAGACCTCGCAGATCGATGTGTACGCCCTCGGCGATTGCGCAGAGATTGATGGCCAACTGCTGCCATTCCTCCAGCCGATACAGTTTAGCGCCATGGCCCTGGCGAAAAATCTGCTGGGTGCCGAGGAAGGCGTGAAGCTGCCGGCCATGCTGGTCAAGGTGAAAACCCCCAGCCTGCCGCTGCACCTGGCAGGGGAAACCCATCGTCAGGATTTGAGCTGGAACATTGTCGCCGAACAACAGGGCATGATTGCCAAAGGTTTTGATCGGCAACAACAGTTGCGCGCGTTTATCGTTAGCGAAGACCATATGAAACTGGCCTTCGGCTTACTGAAAGAATTAAACGCCCTGACAGCAGAAAGTTGATGATGACCCACCTGCACACTCTGAGCATTTAACGATGCCCTACGCCAACTGGGGTTAATCAGTTGGCGTAGCCCTTAAAATAGATTAGTTTTAAGCTCTGACTTACTCCGGCACTGGATGCTATGACTATCAATTCCCCCCTACCACAAGCTGTTTCCAGCCCTGTTACGCGCCACGCTATTTTCCTGGTTGCTACCTTGTCATCCGCCCCTGCACAGCTCGCAACGGTGCGTGGCTGGTGCGCTGATATCAGCGGTGTGATCCGTTCCGTCGGCAAAAGAGCCCCGGCAGGAAACTTGTCCTGCGTCTGCGGATTTGGCTCAATGGCCTGGGATCGGTTATTCGGCCAACCCCGTCCGGCACAACTTCATCCCTTTGGCGCAATAGGCTCCGGCGACCGCGTGGCTGTCTCAACCCCCGGCGACATCCTGTTGCATATCCGCGCCGACGAGATGGATCTGTGCTTCGAACTGGCCACCCAGTTAATGAACAAACTCGGCGACGCCGTGACGGTGATTGAGGAAGTGCACGGCTTCCGTTACTTCGACCAGCGCGCGATGATTGGCTTTGTCGACGGCACCGAAAACCCGGAGGGAAATGACGCAGTCAACTACACGGTGATTGGTGATGAAGATGGCGCGTTTTCCGGCGGCAGTTACGTGTTGGTGCAGAAATATCTGCATGATATGAAAGGCTGGAATGCCCTGCCCGTCGAAACGCAGGA
This sequence comes from Serratia myotis, assembly GCF_027474885.1. NCBI lineage: Bacteria > Pseudomonadati > Pseudomonadota > Gammaproteobacteria > Enterobacterales > Yersiniaceae > Serratia > Serratia myotis. Next base: position 3,481,347 of record NZ_CP099707.1, read on the forward strand.
GGGCATTATTGGCCGCCACAAGCAATCCAATATTGAACTGGATGAGGACGTCAAACCTTCGTCATCCCACAGTTCGTTGACCACGCTGGTGGATGAGCATGGCGATGAAGTCAAAATCCTGCGCGACAACATGCCATTTGGCAAACCCGGCATGGGCGAGTTTGGCACCTACTTTATTGGTTACGCGCGCGCTCCCCAACCGATCGAGCAAATGCTGGAAAACATGTTCATTGGTCGACCGGCCGGCAATTACGATCGCCTGCTGGATTTCAGCCGTGCGGTCACTGGTAGCCTGTTCTTTGCCCCTTCGGCGACTTTGCTGGAAGAACTGGCCGATCGTAATACCTGAGGCTTGCACGATAACTTTTGCACGATAACTCTTGCACGATAACTACAGCAGCAGCGCCAGCTCCATCGCCGTGCGCTGCAGCTGTGGCAGCACCCGCTCGCGCAATTCCGCCGCCGATATCTGCGAAGCATTGACCCCCACGTTCATCGCCGCCACCACACCGCCCTTGCGTGAATGCATCGGCACCGCAATCGACCGCAGGCCAATTTCCAACTGCTGATCGTTGATGGCGTACCCTTGCCGCCGCACTTTAGCCAACTGTTCACACAACTGATCGGCACTGGTCACGGTGAACTCGGTCAGCGGTGCGAAACTCACCCGTGACAGATAATCGTCCAACTGTTCTTCATCCAGCGCACTGAGCAACACCAGCCCCATAGAGGTGGCGTAGGCCGGCAGACGACTGCCGCGTCCCAGATCAATCGTCATGATGCGCTTCACCGAGGCGCGGGCGATATACAGGATGTTGTCACCGTCCAGCGTCGCCACCGAGCAGGATTCGTTCAGCAGCTTACTGAGATAATCCAGCGAGTTCTGCGCCGCTTTCGCCAGTTCGGAAGAAGAAAGATAGGCATGTCCAATAGTCAGCACTCGCGGCAGCAGCCGGTAATGGCGGCCGTCAGGGCAATGCACAAACCCCAGCGCACGCAGGGTGTACAGGCAGCGACGCACTGCTGCACGCGGAATACCGGTAATTTGGCTGATTTCAGAAACCGACATTTGAGAATACTGTGGCTGGAAGGCCTGTAGCACCTCCAGTCCTCTGGCCAACGACGCCATAAAATTGGGGTCGCCCTTATACTGATCGTTGCTTAAATCCCCGATCTCCTGCAGCCGACGCAACTCCCCAGCACCAAACTCAGATACATCACCCATCCTGACCTCCGACTCACATAGAGTTATCTGCATCACAGAATTAACAGCCAAATGATTAACGCTTCGATAATCGCACAACATGCTGATATTCGCACTTGCTGCTTGAATTTTCATCCCATAAATTGATTCAAGACCCATTACTGCAGCGCTGACAGCTTCGCAGCGTGCCGAGGAGAGCAAATGATCGATAAGAGTGTGGCATCCGCAGACGCCGCCGTCGCTGATATCCCTGACGGCGCGACCATTATGGTCGGCGGCTTTGGCCCCGCCGGTCAGCCCTATGCCCTGCTGGACGCCCTGATCCGCCACCGGCCCCGCGGGTTAACGCTGATCAGCAACAACGCGGGCAACGGGGATTTTGGGTTAGCGGCGCTGCTGAAGGCCGGTTGTGTGAGCAAAGTCGTCTGTTCCTTCCCGCGCCAGTCGGACTCCTGGGTATTTGACGATCTGTACCGCCGTGGCGAACTGGAGCTGGAGCTGATCCCGCAGGGTAATCTGGCGGCACGGATCCAGGCCGCCGGTTCCGGTCTCGGCGGTTTTTACACCCCAACCGGCTACGGCACCGAACTGGCGCAAGGCAAAGAGACTCGCGAGATCGACGGCAAACACTATGTGTTCGAGCTGCCGCTAAAAGCTGACTTCGCACTGATCAAGGCCGACAAAGGCGATCGCTGGGGCAACCTGTTGTACAACAAAACCGGGCGTAACTTCGGGCCGATCATGGCTATGGCGGCCGCCTGCACCCTTGCCGAGGTTAATCTTATGGTGCCGCTGGGGGAGCTGGATCCTGAAAATATCATTACGCCGGGGATCTTCGTGCAACGTCTGGTGACCGCGCCCGATCACTCAGCGCCACTGTCGGCTTAAGGAACGCACCTATGACCAAACTCACTCATCAGCAGTTGGCCGAGCGCATTGCGCGCGACATTCCGGAAGGTGCCTACGTCAATCTGGGTATCGGTATTCCAACCCAGATCGCCAACTACCTGCCGGCGGATAAAGAGATCTTCCTGCACAGCGAGAACGGCATTCTCGGCATGGGCCCGGCACCGGCGGCCGGCCAGGAAGATCCCGAACTGATCAACGCCGGTAAACAGCCGGTGACCCTGCTAAAAGGCGGCTGCTTTTTCCACCACGGCGACTCCTTTGCCATGATGCGCGGCGGCCACCTGGATATCTGCGTGCTCGGCGCTTATCAGGTCTCCGAACGCGGTGACCTGGCTAACTGGAGCACCGGCGCACCGGGGGCGATCCCGGCGGTTGGCGGCGCGATGGATTTGGCAATCGGCGCCCGTCAGGTGTTTGTGATGACCGAACACCTGACCAAAAAAGGCGAATGTAAAATTGTCCGCCATTGCACTTACCCCCTGACCGGCGTCGGCTGTATTGATCGTATTTACAGCGATCTGGCGGTGATGGACGTCACCCCACAGGGCCTGGTGGTGCGCGAAATATTCGGCGGGTTGACCCCACAGCAATTACAGGAAGTCACCCCGGTCGAACTGACCTTTGTCCTTCAACACGGAGAACAGCCGCATGAATCCCGCCTACCTTTGTGATGCCGTCCGCACGCCTTTTGGCCGACTGAACGGCAGCCTGGCCAGTGTCCGCGCCGACGATCTGGCCGCCCTGCCGCTGAAAGCGCTGCAGGCGCGGCATCCGCAACTTGACTGGGCGGCGGTGGACGACGTGTTGTTCGGCTGCGCCAACCAGGCCGGGGAAGACAACCGCAACGTGGCACGCATGGCGCTGCTGCTGGCCGGGCTGCCGGTGCAGATCCCGGGTTGCACCCTCAACCGCCTGTGCGGCTCCAGTCTGGACGCAGTGGCGATGGCGGCCCGGGCGATAAAAACCGGCGAAAGCGAGTTGATGATCGCCGGCGGTGTCGAGAGTATGTCTCGGGCACCCTTCGTGATGGGCAAGGCGGAAAGCGCCTTTAGTCGAATGATGAAACTGGAAGACACCACCATGGGCTGGCGGTTTATCAACCCACAGATGAAAGCGCTGTATGGTGTGGAGTCTATGCCGCAAACCGCCGAAAACGTCGCCCTAAAGTTCGGTATTAACCGTCAGGATCAGGACGCCTTTGCCCTGCGCAGCCAGCAGCGCACCGCCGCCGCGCAGGAAAGCGGTTTTTTCGCCGACCAGCTAATTGAGGTCAGCATTGCCCAGAAAAAAGGCGACCCGTTGCGGTTCTGTCAGGACGAACACCCGCGTGCCACCACGCTGGAAGCCCTGGCGAAACTGAAGCCGGTAGTGGATCCGCAGGGCACGGTAACGGCCGGTAATGCCTCCGGGTTGAACGACGGGGCTTGCGCACTGCTGCTGGCCGGCGAACTCGGGGTGACTCGCCACGGGCTGCAACCGATGGCACGCATTGTCGCCAGCGCCGTTACCGGGATCGAACCCTCAATCATGGGCTTTGCCCCAGCGGAAGCGGTACGCAAGGTATTAAAGATTGCCGGACTGAGCCTCGACCAAATGGACGTTATCGAGCTTAACGAAGCCTTTGCGGCACAGGCGCTGGCGGTGACCCGTGAACTGGGGTTGCGTGACGACGCCGCTCAAGTGAATCCCAATGGCGGCGCTATTGCCCTCGGTCATCCACTGGGCGCATCCGGTGGCAGGCTGGTGATGAACGCCGCCTGGCAATTGCAGAAAACGCGTGGCCGCTACGGCTTATGCACCATGTGTATTGGCGTCGGCCAGGGTATTGCGCTGATTATCGAACGGGTGTGAAACGGGGAAAGAACATGGATATCGATTATCGCCTTGATGGCCGCGCCGGGGCACCCTTGTTGGTGCTGTCCAACTCGCTCGGTACCACCTTCGACATGTGGCTGGCACAGTTGCCGGTGCTGAGCGAACACTTTCATCTATTGCGCTATAACCAGCGCGGACACGGTGCTACGCCGCTGCCAGCGACCCCGCTGCGGCTTGAAGATCTGGGCCAGGATGTGATTGCCCTGCTCGACCATCTGGACGCGCCAAGCGCTCATTTTTGCGGTATTTCGATGGGCGGCCTGACCGGGTTGTGGCTCAACCGCTACCATCCGCAGCGCATCAAGCGGCTGGTGGTCGCCAATACCGCCGCGCGCATCGGCAGTGCCGAAGGCTGGCAACAGCGCGCCCAACAGGTTCGTAACTCCGGGCTGACACCGATCGCCGCAGCGTCTCCAGCGCGCTGGTTCAACGAAGCCTTTTTGCAGCAACACCCTGAACAGGTTGCCCCACTGGTCGCCGGGCTGGCGGCCGGCAGCGCCGAGGGTTACGCCGCCTGCTGCGATGCGCTGGCGGTGGCCGATCTCCGCGCCGAAGTGGCGTCCATGACGCGGCCAATGCGAGTGATCGCCGGAGAGCAAGATCCGGTGACGACGGTGGCGGACGCCGAATTTCTGGTCGCCAACGCGCCGCGAGCCGAACTGTTGCGGCTACCGGCTTCGCACATTTCCAACATTACCTGCCCGGAGCTCTTCAACCGCAGCGTTGTCGAGTTCCTGACGGGAAAACACATAAAGGATTAATCCGCCGTAATCCGCCGCCCCTGCGCATCAATCACCGCTTCGCCATCCTCTTTACTGAACGGGCCCTGCTGCGCATCCGGCAGAATATCCAGCACCACTTCTGATGGGCGACACAGCCGGGTTCCCAGCGGTGTCACCACTATCGGCCGGTTAATCAAAATCGGTTGCTGCAGCATAAAGTCGATCAGTTGCTCGTCGCTCCAGCCCCTATCCGCCAGGCCCAGCGTTTCGTAAGGCCCGACATTTTTGCGCAGCAACGCACGAACAGAGATCCCCATGTCGGCAATCAGCCTGACCAGTTGTTCGCGACTGGGCGGAGTCTCCAGATATAAAATCACCTCCGGCTCCACCCCGCTGTTGCGGATCAGCGCCAACGTATTGCGCGACGTGCCGCAAGCCGGGTTGTGGTAAATCTTGAAGTTGCTCATGACGGTTCTCTCTTGAGTTAAGCCTAAAGCGACAGGCGCAACGCCAGGGCGATCAGCGCGACCAGCAGCACCGGGATCGTCATCACGATGCCCACGCGGAAATAATATCCCCAGGTGATGACAATGTTTTTCTGTGACAGCACGTGCAGCCATAACAATGTGGCCAGACTGCCGATTGGGGTAATTTTCGGCCCCAGATCGCTGCCTATCACATTGGCATAAATCATCGCCTGCTTGATCACGCCCTCGGCGTTGCTGCCGTCAATTGACAAGGCCCCTACCAGCACCGTCGGCATGTTGTTCATAATAGAAGACAGAAATGCACTCAGGAAACCGGTACCCAGCGTGGCCGCCCATATTCCCCGATCGGCCAGATCGTTGAGCACACCGGCCAGCATGGCGGTTAACCCCGCATTACGCAGACCATAGACCACCAGATACATCCCCAGTGAGAAAATCACGATCTGCCAGGGGGCACCTCGCAGCACTTTACCGGTGTCGATGGCCTGGCCTCTTTTCGCCACCACCAACAGGATCAACGCGCCAACAGCGGCGACCAGGCTGACCGGCACGCCGAGCGGCTCCAGGCCAAAGAACCCCACCAGCAGCAATACCAATACGCCCCAACCGGCTTTAAAAGTCGGTAAGTCACGGATTGCCTCACGCGGCGGCCGCAGCAACGTCAGGTCATAGCTCTGCGGAATATCTTTACGGAAGAACAGGTGCAGCACCCCCAGCGTGGCGACGATAGCAGCTAGGTTCACCGGCACCATCACCGCCGCATACTCGGTGAACCCCAGTTGGAAGAAATCCGCAGAAACGATATTTACCAGGTTGGACACCACCAGCGGCAGGCTGGCGGTATCGGCAATAAACCCCGCCGCCATCACGAATGCCAGGGTGGCTCCCGGGCTGAACCCCAGCGCCAACAGCATCGCAATCACAATCGGCGTCAGGATCAGCGCCGCGCCGTCATTGGCGAACAACGCCGCCACCGTAGCCCCTAACAGCACAATATAGGTGAACAGCCAGCGTCCTTTACCCTTGCCCCAGCGCGCAATGTGCAGCGCCGCCCACTCAAAAAAACCGGACTCATCCAGCAGCAGGCTAATCACAATCACGGCAATAAAGGTGGCGGTAGCATTCCAGACTATCTGCCAGACCAGTGGTATATCATTGATGTGAACTACCCCGGTCAGCAACGCCAGCACCGCCCCAAGGGACGCACTCCAGCCAATGCCCAGACCTTTAGGTTGCCAGATCACCAAAATGAGAGTCAGGATAAAAATTGCCCCGGCCAGCACCATCACAACTCCTTAGCGGCTCACGCCAAACACATATGAAATTTCGAATATATATGGTTAAATTTTTTATCGTTAACGACAGATAATCCCATTACCGGCAGCCCGTTGCGCCAGCTCGTTCACCTGTTGCTGTTGACTAAGGTAAGCCTGTTCAATAATTGCCGCCGCCCAGGCCGGCATATGTGGCGACAGCCGGTAGTAGATCCACTTGCCGTCACGCCGATCAAGCAGCAAGCCGCTTGCACGTAACATGGCAAGATGGCGGGAAATTTTAGGCTGTGACTCGGCCAACGCCCCGGACAACTCACAAACGCACAGCTCCCCCGCCTGGCGCAACAGAAGCACCAGCGTCAGACGAGTCTCTTCCGACAAATTTTTAAACAGTTGTAACGGTGTCAGTGATGTCATGCACGCGCTCCTTGAGTCAAGACCGTCATCATAATTCGTCTGCAGAGAATGTCAAAAAAACATATTCGAATTATCAAATATAACCAGGCAAGCAGCAAAGTCTCGATGGAGGATTATAATTACCGCAACGCTATTTCTCTGAGGGATGAACTATGCCGTTAGCATTCAAACGCTCGCAAAGACTCTCCATTGGCACAGAAATAGAACTGCAGTTGGTTGATATTGAAAGCTACGATCTCACCGACAAGGCCGATCAGGTGGTAACGGATCTTGGCGACAATAAACGCATCAAGCATGAATTGACCAAATCAATGGTGGAACTGAACAGCTCGGTGCACACCAATATTGACCTGTTGCACGACGAACTGCGGGAACTGACCGCCAGCATCCGCCTTAGTGCACAAAACTTCGGTTGTGACGTTTGTGGCGGTGGCCGCCATCTGAGCAATGACTGGAGAAAACAGGTCATTACCGATGCCCAGCGCTATCAGCAATTAGCCAGCCGCTTCGGCTATCTGTCCAAGCTGGCCTGCGTGTTTGGTCAACATATTCATATCGGGGTCAATGACGGCGATGAAGCCATGTATCTGTGCCACGCTTTAACCCCCTACTTCCCCCATTTTATTGCCCTCAGCGCCTCTTCTCCGCTCTACCAGGGGGTAGACACACTGTTTGCCAGTTCGCGTTTCAGCGCGCAAAACTCCTTTCCCAACTATGGCTGTCTGGAGCAGATCTACAATTGGGAGCAGTTCAATGTCTATTATGAACGGCTGAGTGCCGCCGGCGTGATCGACAGCATCAAGGATATTTATTGGGATGCCCGACCCAAGCCGGAACTGGGAACTGTGGAGATCCGTATCTGCGATACGCCACTGCATATCTCCCACGCCGTGCTGCTGGTAGGTTACTGCCGCCTGCTGGCCGGCTTTTTGTTGTCGCACCGCACTGAAATAGCCCCGGAATATTACGCCTTTACCAACTACAACAAAATCAATGCCTACCGCAACGGTTTTGACGCCGACTACGTCGACTCCACCACGTTGAAGCGCAGCAGCCTGACCTCACATATGCTGACCACACTGGCAGCGTTACGCACTGACGCTAACGATCTGGAAACACAAAGCTTGCTGGACAAGATTGAGCGCCATGTCAGGCTCGGGGTGAACGACTCGGAACGAATTCGGCAGATGCTGGATAACGGCCTGTCGCAAAAGCAGATAATTCAACGACTGTGCGACGAGCTATTGCAACCGGCGAGTTAAGTTTTAGCTATCGATTCCATACGCCAAAGCGTCTGTTCATTATGTGCTCTTTGGTTACAATCGTTAGCACTGAAATCCACCGTATCGAGGGCTACTATGTACAACTTCTCACGTTATCAGGCAAAAGAACTGGCGCTGGCTTATATGAGCGGCAAAAAACACGACCTGTCACCGCAGGAATTTCTGCAGCAGTTGAAAAGCAGCGAAAAATCGTTCGACTATTTGTTGAAGCACGGCAGCGAACAGCCGCGCGAAGTGTTGGTACAAAGCTTCTGAAGCACGCAATACCGCCCGCTTCGCCGGTGGCGAGCCATCTGGCCCGCGTATTCCCGGCTTAACGGCGAGGGGTTTCATCACCGACGCGGTAGGTCCCAATAAGGTCGTTCTCCACCAAGCTGAGCCAGCAGGAAATCGACGAAGGCCAATACTTTAGCCGGCAGGTATTTTCGCTGCGGGTACACCGCATAAATGGCATGCTCCGGCAGCCTATATGCCGACAACACTTCAACCAACCGCCCCTGCGCAATATCATCCCCGACAATGAAGGTCGGCATCTGGCAAATGCCCAGACCGCCAAGCAGTGCTGCGCGCAAAGCCTCGCTGTTATTCACCTGGTAATTCCCCCGCGGCTGAAAACGCACCGCGCCCATAGGCCCCTCAAACTGCCATTCACTGCCACCACGGAAATAGCTGTAAAATAAACAGTTATGCTGGGCCAATTGTTCCAGATCTGCCGGTGTTCCACAGCGCGCCAAATAAGACGGTGCCGCGCACAATACGCTGTGACAGGGCGCGATACGCCGGGCGATCAAGCTTGAATCGGCAAGCCGACCGATGCGGATCGCCAGGTCATAACCCCCTTCGACCAAATCGACCAATTGATCATCCATCATCATATTGATCTCCACCTCCGGGTAAGCCGCCAGAAAATGGGCGATCAACGGGGCCACATGCAAACGGCCAAACACCATCGGCACACTGATCCGCAGACTGCCCTGCGGCTGTCCCTGTAGACGGGTGACCGCATCTTCCCCCTCTTGCGCCACCACACAGGCATTACGGGCGTAGCCAAAATACTGTTCACCCGCTTCGGTCAGGCTCAGGCTGCGGGTCGTGCGCTGTAACAACTGCACGCCAAGCGAGCTTTCCAACTGGGAAATTCGTTTGCTTACCGCTGATTTTGTAATGCCCAACCGTCGGGCGGCAGCTGAAAAACTTTCGCATTCCACTACTGCCACAAACACCGGGATCGCTGCAAAGTTATCATTCATCTATCGTCAACTTTTACTCAACAATGAGTTTCTATTTTAGTGGATTATGTTTAAAACAAAAACAATATAGCCTGTTCGCCCATCTAAACATAAAACGGACACCAAGATGCGCGAACATTTTTCCCATCCCCTGCTGGCATTGGTCGCCGGCGCATTGCTGGCCCTGATGATCAGCATCAACAGCGTGCTGGCCAGCTATAATTCTCCGCTGCTTGCTTCATGGGTCGCCCATGGCGTCGGTGCAATCACCGCCTGGCTACTCTTGCTGTTACTGAGTCGCCGTGCCCCGGGGTCTTCTTCGACATCGGCCGCGGTTCCCCGTTGGGCCTATTTTGGCGGCATTCCCGGTGCCCTGACGGTGGTGTTGGCGGCTATCACCGTTAACAGCCCACTGGCGCTTTCCGGCAGTCTGGCACTGATGCTCACCGGCCAGGTTTTATTTGGCATGTTGTCCGACAGCTGCGGCTGGTTTGGCGTGCTGACACGCCGCCTAAGTGCCAACGACATTATTGCTACGCTGCTGATCCTCTCCGGCTGCGCCCTGCTCATCTTCCTGAGATAATCCCCATGATCACTTTGGTACTCCTCGCATTGTTCAATGGCGTTTGCATCAGCATCAGCCGCGCGGTCAACGGCCGTCTGGCGTTGGATCGCGGCGCTTTCTCGGCCTCACTCTGCAACCACATTGTCGGTTTTCTGTTCCTCAGCCTGCTGCTGGCAATGGTCGGCGGCTTCAATGGTGACTCCTTTGGCCAGGCTCCCTGGGGAGCCTATCTTGGCGGGCTTATCGGCGCGCTGTTTGTCGCCCTGAACAGCTATGTGCTGCCGCGTCTCGGTACCCTGCGCGCTGCACTGTTGATTATCAGTGGCCAGATGTTGGCAGGGGTCGTTATCGACCGCCTGCGCGACAGCAATGGGTCTGCCGGGTTGCAGATACTCGGCGTGGGCCTGATCCTGCTGGGTGTCTATTTGGCCAGGATGGAAAAACCCCTGATGACGCTGATACATGAGCGCATTAAATTACTGGGATAATTTCGCCTCTGGAGACGAATAATCATTAAATTCGTATTGAGATACGAATAATTGACATATTCGTATTTAGATGCGAACTTTACGGATAATTCATCGCTTCAGAGCAGAAAAAGGCATGGCAGCACAAGTCAGCGTAATCACCGGCGATTTGGTTAACTCCCGTCGGTTAGACACCACTCACTACATCAGCGAGTTAAATGCCCTGCTTGGCCAACTGCAACAGGCTAAGCTTATTCAGGCGTTCGAGATTTTCCGCGGTGATGCCTTTCAGGCCGTGGCGGAACCGCAATCCGGTTTGCTGCTGGCGGTATATATCCGCATTGCGCTCAAAGCCATGGACTCGCCAAACTGGGATGCCCGCATCGCCGTAGGTCTGGGCACTGCGCAGGCAGATACCGCCGGCTATGGCAGCGCCTTTGTGAATTCGGGTCAGGCGCTGGACGGCCTGATGAAAAATTGCCGGCTGGCTCTGAAAAATGATAATGACCAGACAAATGCCATTGTCAGCGATCTGTTGCCAATGTTAGATCATGTGGTTAGCCGTCTCTCGCAGACCGAAGCGCAGATCGTCCAGGCGCGCATCTTCGCCACCACCAGCCAGGAGGTGGCGGAAAAATTGCAGAAGGCCGCCTCCACGGTCTCCGCAACGCTCAAACGCGCGGCCTACGAGGAAATCATGCGATTTATTAACGCGATTAACAGGATTACCTGATATGGATTTGAGCTACGCGCCGTTGCTGGTCTGGTTGCTGATCGTCCACTTGCTTGCCGATTTTCCGCTACAGTCGCCTCGTTGGGTCGAGGATAAGATCCGTCACCGCGCTGGTTCCCGCTTTCTGCTCGTACACGCCTTGCTGCACGGCATACTGGCTGCCTGCGCCGTGGCTGGTTTTGCCCTGTGGCATGACGGTCTGTCCGCTTCCCAGGTGTTAGCCACCCTGCCGGTTATCGCCATCAGCCACTGGCTGATCGATCTGCTGAAAGTCACTCTATTGACGCGCCTCAGCCAGGCCAGTGGTTTTCTGCTCGATCAAGGCCTGCATCTGATGGTGATTGTTCTGCTGTGGCTGTCTTTCACGCCGAACGCTCACGGCCTGCTTAGCGCACTGGCGGCCGCCGTCACCGGCTGGCAATCAGGGCTGGTACTGTTGGCTTATTTATTGATTTATATGCCGATGGGCATTCTGATTGGCCAATTACTGGCGCACTGGACGCCACAGATGCCGCCCTCAGCCAAAGCGGATAACGATTCACTGTTACGTGCGGGCAAACAAATAGGTTATCTGGAAAGGACGCTGATCCTGACTTTCGTGCTGATCGGGCAGATACCCGCGGTCGGTTTTTTGCTGGCGGCCAAGTCGATCTTTCGCTTTGGCGACTTGCGGCAGAGTGATGACAAAATGCGTACCGAGTATGTGCTGCTCGGTACGCTGTTTTCTTTTACGCTGACCATCATGCTCGGTCTGCTGGTGAAAAAATTACTCTAGGGGCGAAGCTATTCGCCCTTTTCTGCAATAATTACAACCACTCGCCGAAGCGACGAATATAGAAACGCTTCATCAACTGAGCCACTACGCAGTAGCTGACCAACGTGCCGGCCAGCCATGGGAAGTATTCCCACGGCAGCGGCTGCAGCCCAACCAAAGCGCCAAGCGGTGAGAACGGCAGATAGATACCCAGTGCCATCACCAATATTGTGGTCAACAGAACCGGCAATGCGGCGGTGCTCTGAATGAACGGGATCTTCTGGGTACGCAACATATGTACCACCAGCGTTTGCGACAGTAACCCTTCAATAAACCACCCGGACTGGAACAAGGCCTGATGCTCTACGCTGTTGGCGGCAAACACGAACCACATCAACGCATAGGTAGTGATATCGAAGATGGACGAGGTCGGCCCAATCCACAGCATAAAGCGGCCAATGTTTTTCGCATCCCACTTGCGCGGTTTACGCAGGAACTCTTTGTCCATCTTGTCCCATGGCAGCGACAACTGGGAAATATCGTACATCAGGTTCTGGATCAGCAGATGGATCGCCAGCATCGGCAGGAACGGAATAAATGCGCTGGCGACCAACACCGAAAACACGTTGCCGAAGTTGGAGCTGGCAGTCATGTTCAGGTATTTGATGATATTGCCGAAGGTCTCACGTCCCTTGATCACCCCCTCTTCCAGCACCATCAGGTTTTTTTCCAGCAAAATGATGTCCGCCGACTCCTTGGCGATATCGGTACCGGTATCCACGGAAATACCCACGTCGGCATCGCGCAGCGCCGGCGCATCGTTAATACCGTCGCCGAGGAAACCAACGGTATGGCCATTCGCCTGCAACATCTTCAACACGCGCGACTTCTGCAGCGGCGTCAGTTTGGTAAACACCGTGCGCTGTTCCACTTCACGTGCCAGCGTAACGTCGTCCATTTCGGCAATTTGCGGGCCGGAAAGCGGCTCGCCGGGCTCCAGTCCAACATCGCGGCAAATTTTGCAGGTGATCACCGGGTTATCGCCGGTCAACACCTTCACTGCCACGCCGTTTTCCTGCAGGGCAGCTATCGCTTCTTGCGCACTCTCTTTCGGTGGATCGAGGAACGTCAGTACGCCCTGGATCACCATATCGCGCTCATCGGCTACGCTCAGTGGCAAGGCGTTTTTCTGTTCCCCCAGTTCGCGGGTCGCCAACACCAACACGCGGAAACCATCCTCATTGTACTGGGCGGCCAGCGCTTGCAGCGCCTCACGCCGGGCCGGATCCAGCGGGACAATCTGCTGCCCTTCACGCATATGGGTAGCGATTTCCAGCATTTCCTCCACCGCCCCTTTGCAAATCAGGCGCTGCTGGTTGTTTTCATCTGCCACCACAATTGACAGACGGCGACGTACAAAATCAAAGGGGAGCTCATCGACCTTGCTGAAGCGGCCCAAAGCTTCAATACCCGGCTTGCCGCGCCCAAAGCGGATCACCGCCTGATCCATCAGGTTTTTCATCCCGCTCTGGTGGAAGCTGTTCAACCAGGCCAGATGCAATACCTCATTATCTCTGACGCCGCTGACGTCCAGATGGTGTTCGAGGATGATGCGATCCTGAGTCAAGGTGCCGGTTTTATCGGTACACAGCACGTCCATCGCGCCAAAGTTCTGAATGGCATTCAGCCGTTTGACCACCACTTTGCGCCGTGACATGGCAATAGCGCCCTTCGCCAGGTTAGAACTGACGATCATCGGCAGCATCTCTGGCGTCAGCCCGACAGCAACCGCCAGGGCAAACAGCGCCGCTTCGCTCCAGTCACCTTTGGTAAACCCGTTGATCAGCAAGACGATGGGCACCATCACCAACATAAAGCGGATCAGCAGCCAACTGACGCTGTTCACCCCGCGATCAAACGCGGTTTGCGAACGGGAACCGACAATCGACTTTGCCAGCGAACCAAAATAGGTGTGGCCACCGGTCGCCACGACTACCGCGGTGGCCGTCCCGCTGGCGACGTTGGTGCCCATCAGGCAGATGTTCGACAATTCCAGCAGCGCATGCTCACTGGAGACTTCGTCCTCGCTCGATTTTTGGCTGACGTTGCCCATTGCATCGTATTTCTCGATCGGGATCGCCTCCCCGGTGAGGATCGCCTGACTGATAAACAAATCACGTGAGGCCAGCAAACGCACGTCCGCCGGTATCATATCGCCGGCAGAGAGCTTAATAATATCGCCCGGCACCAACTCGCGGATCGGTACTTCCAGCGTCAACGGCTGCGCGCTGTAGCTGCTGCGCCGCAGGACCGTGGCGGTGGTGCGCACCATGGATTTCAGCGTTTCAGCCGCCTTGTTGGTACGGTATTCCTGCCAAAAACGCAGTAACCCACTGAGTGACACCATCACCAGTATGATGATCACGCCGGTAAGTTCAGTTTCTTCACCACGCTGAGCGGGCAACCAGTAGTCGGTAAAGAAACTGATCGCAGCCAGCACCATCAGCACAAAGATAAACGGGTTATTAAATGCAGCGATTAGCTGCACCAGCGCGTGTGGCGCTTTCTCATGAGCGACCTGATTAACACCAAACTGCTCCAGACGTTCGACCGCATCGTCCTGAGTTAAGCCATTGCGGTTACATTTTAAATTGGCCAGCGTTTGATCAACGCTGTTTTTCGCCTCTTGGGCGATGGCATAAGACGTCGCTTTTTTATCACGACGACGTACGGTTTCGTTAATATAAGTCATAACGCTATTCTCTTATTTTACTCTGCGCACAGGGTTACCCCGCCCGATTAACAGGTGAATAAGCACAGAGTGGAATTTATTTTATTGGCGTAATTAACGCGCTTTATTTACGCGCCAGATACGCTGAGTCATTAAGCTTTCGGGGTCACCGTCCATGACGCCTCCTTATCACTGAATACAGTGAATATTAATCAATACTTAAACGGGTAATTCAGAAGCGATACGCCAGCGTACCGCGCTAACGCTCTTTTCCAGACTGACGCGGCAGACAATGCCCTCTATTTCCTTTTGGACTGAGGGGTTTGCCGTTATTTCTGCACAAACCTCGAGTTGGCCCGGAATGGAAATATCTGCACTGCGCAGGGATTGTAATCTTAATGCCACGCCATTCAGCGCCTGCAATATCAGGGTACGTACCAGTATTTCATCCTGCTCGCCGCAGGTAACCTGAATGCGGTAGCAGACCTCCAGATCGGTTGCCTGTTGCTGGGGTTGCAGATTGATGCGCTGCGCCGCTTCACGCAGCAGGATATTCGCGCACAGGATCACCAGCGTCGCCAACACGGCATTCCAATACTCACCCAGGCCGCACAGCACGCCAATTGCCGCCGAGCACCACAACGTAGCGGCGGTATTCAAACCGCGAATATTCAGCCCTTCACGCATGATGACCCCGGCCCCCAAAAAGCCGATACCGGAGACAATTTGTGCGGCAACCCGCCCGGCGCTGGAAGGATCGGTAGACATGGAACTGAGAATAAACACCGCCGCACCGGTGGCCACCAACGCATTGGTTCGCAGGCCGGCCATACGCTGGCGCCACTGCCGTTCAGCGCCAATAACTGCGCCCAGGCTCATCGCCAGTAATAAATTTAAAACAAAAGGAGTCATAGCCATGACTTTCCCCTTAAATAACTGCAGGAGATAAAATCATGTGCTTTTTAGCACACGCGAAATCGCGCTGATAATAGATCAGCGGTTGAGCGTATCAGTGCCTGGAGGGAATAGGCTGTGGCTGAAAATGGCCATAATAGCGTCCAAATCAATTCACCCGATGCCATTAGGCAGCAGGGACAACAATAAGATTCGGGTTTGCACAGCTCGGAATAACTTGAGAGGGGTGCTGCCCGCCGTTTTCGGCAAGCAACAAATCAGAAGAGGATTGGTCAGCTTGCCTTGTTTATATCACTGCAACTAAAACTGTCCAATTGTGTTTCCTCACTGAAATTTTGGCTGAGTATAGTGACGTGGGGTGATGATGTAAAGGCGAATTTATTAAACGGAAATTAAACTCAGTAATTCCGTATATTTGAAGCGGCACACGATTATAGATATTTAGCATTGGGCAGTCCGTTAATTACCGATAAAATGAAATCTCAGCAGGACAATCATCCCTAAGGACAACCTATTAGATGAACACGCTTCGCCTCTCCTTCAGCCTCGCCCTGCTTGCCGGTTTCCCTGCTCAGGCCCTGCTTTTACAGCAGGGAGAAGCCCGTTTCAACATTGATCCTGCCACGTTACAGGTAACCACCGATAACATCCTGGCCAACCAGGCGCAGAGCAAGCAAGCCGTGGCGGGTCTGCAGAGCACGCTCACCCAGGCAAGCTGGCAATGGCCCAATAGTGACATGCAGATCACCGCCAGGCTGGAAGGCGGCGATCTACGCCTGAGTTTCAGCAGCAGCCGGGCGCAAACGCTGGACTGGTTCACCCTGCCGCCACAGACGGCCACTCTGCTGTTACCGATTGGCGAAGGCAGCCGCATTCCATTAGATAACACCGTCTGGCAGCACTACCTGGTAAAAGAGATGACGCCGCTGGACACCAACTGGGATCTGAAACTGCCGCTGTGGAGCCAACAACAACAGGGCAAGGTATACAGCTGGTTATTGCTTACCCCATTCAGTAATCAGGTCAGCTTCGCCAGCGCCAAAGATCGCCTCACTATGCGCAGCAGCCATCAGTTCAACCGTTTTAATCAACAGCAGGCCTTCGAGGTCTTGCTGCACGTGGGAGATACCCCGCTGTCCGGGGCTCGCCGTTATCGCGAATATTTGCAGCAAAGCGGTCAGTTCAGCAGCCTGCGCGATAAAATCCGTATCGCGCCAGAGGGTGAGAAACTGATTGGTGCCACGCATATTTATCTGTGGGGCGACAAGCTGTTGGCACCGGCCGACGTGAAGAATTGGCCGGGGCTGCTTGCCTGGCTGGTATCGCCAACCGGCGAGGTCCTGTGGCAAAAAATGGACGCCGATAGCCAGAAAACCGTGCAAAAACTGGCAGGAAAAATACCAGAATCCTGGCAACAGCAAGCACTCGTTGACGCGATTAATCAGGCATTGGTGGCGCTGACGCCGCTCAAGGCGACACCGGATGATGCCGATTTCCTGCAGGCACAACGCCAACAGGCCACTCACGTCAGGGAATGGGCACAGCGACAGCTTGGCAATTACCTCGCACCGGCGGATAGCTGGGGTCAGGGGTTGGCAAAACCGCTGGTCGAGGCGCTGCACCAGGCCGGCCTGCCCCGTCTGTGGTTGGGTACCGACAACTGGACCGCCGAGTTCCTGCACCCACAGGCTGTAGAAAGTGCCAAAAAATCGGGGTATCTGATCGCCAGCTACGACTCTTATGACACCGCTATTCCACGTGGGGTCAATGACAGCTGGCTGACGGCCCAACTGCCGACGACGCTGCGTGAGGAATGCGCTATCGTGCGCGCTGACGGCAGTAAAAAACCCGGTTTCGGCAAGCAGGGCTACTACCTGAATCCGGGTTGCGTGCTGCCTTATTCTCAGCAACGCATGCGCGAACTGGTGCAGTTAGCCGGGCTAAACAACCTGTTCCTTGACGTTGATGGCACCGGGATGGTCTCCGACGACTATCAACCCGGGCACCCAACCGGTGCAGCGCAGATGGCACAGGCCCGTAATGCTCGTCTGGCCTGGTTCAGCAATACGCTTAAACTGCCACTCGGCTCTGAGGATGGCAATGCGGTAACCGCACGCCACATCATGTTTGCCCATGGCATGGAAACCTGGGGTTTTGGCTGGGGTGATAAGCAGATGCATCAGGATAAATCCTCGCCTTATTATCTGGGTGCCTGGTGGCCCAACGCCCAGCCAGCCTTCTTCTTCAGCCCGGCCAAGGTAAAAGAACCTTATCGCACCGTGGAGTTCGATCCGCGTTATCGCCTGCCCATGTATCAGGCGGTGTTTCACGACGCGGTGATCAGCAGCCACCACTGGAATTACGATAATCTGAAATTCAGCGACGTTAAAACCACCCGCAGCCTGTTAAGCCAACTGTACAACACCGCACCGATGTTCCATCTCAGCCGCGCTACTCTTCAGGCACGTTTGCCACACATTAAACAGGCTGATGCCGCCTTCCGTCCGTTGCATCAGGCTCTATGGGATAAGGCGCTGACCGATTTCCGTTGGCGAGATCAGGCTGGATGGGTGCAGCAAACCACGTTCAGCGATGGCTCAATCCTGACGGCCAACTTTGGCCAACAAGCATTCGACGGCATAGCTGCCCATAGCCTGCGTGCCAAACTGGCGGACGGTCGCATCCTCAACATCACGCCATAGCAACTCCAGTCGGGGTGAACTAGGCTAGACACAGTCTCCCCGACCGGCAACCTGGAGTTGATGATGGATAACCTTACTCAAACACTGCTGGCAGAGATCGGGCAAAGCCTCGGCCACAGCGCAATCCCTGAGAGCCCGTTGACCATCAGCGGTGAAGGCGCTCTGAACAGCGCATTCCCGGTCACCGAACTGGCAACCGCCTGCTGGAGTGCTGCCGGGCTGGCCTGTGCCCAACTGCTGCAACAAAATCAGGGCGGTGTGCCGCAGGTGTTTGTCGATAGTCGATTGGCATCGCTGTGGTTTGGCTGGACATTGCGACCACTGGGGTGGCCATTACCAGCCGCCTGGGACGCGCTGGCGGGTGACTACGCTACCCGTGACGGCTGGATCCGTCTGCATACCAATGCCCCCCATCACCGCAAAGCCGTAGAACAGGTACTGGGCCCGCATCAGGATAAAAACCTACTGGCGCAAAAGGTGCAGACGTGGAAAAAAGGCCAACTGGAGCAGGCAGTCATAGAGGCCGGCGGCTGTGCGGCAGAAATGCGTTCAGTCGAAGCATGGCGGCAACATATTCAGGGCAAGAGCGTTGCGCTGGAGCCACTGATCCATCAGCTGCAGCAAGCGGAAGCGCCCCCCGCCGGCTGGACACTCCCCCCTGCCAGACCGCTGCACGGCGTCCGCGTGCTGGATCTGACGCGAATTATCGCCGGACCGGTAGCCACCCGTTTTCTTGCCGGGCTGGGTGCCGACGTATTACGTATTGATCCTTACGGTTGGGATGAACCCGGCGTCGAACATGAAGTGATCCTCGGCAAGCGCTGTGCGCGCTTGAACCTGGCGAATGCTCACGATCGCCACACCTTTGAACATTTACTGAAAAACGCCGACGTTATCGTTCACGGCTACCGCGCCGGCGCGCTGGAAAAGTTGGGTTATGGTGCTGAGCAGCGACGCGCGCTGTCGCCGGGATTGATCGACGTTTGCCTGAACGCCTATGGCTGGAGCGGCCCGTGGCGAGGACGGCGCGGTTTCGACAGCCTGGTACAAATGAGCTGCGGCCTGGCAGAGTCGGGTATGGCATGGAAAAATGCCGCCATTCCGGTGCCGCTGCCGGTACAGGCACTGGATCATGCCACCGGCTATCTGATGGCGGCGGCGGTTCTGCACGGTCTACGCCAACGCCTGCAACAGGGTACCGGCTACAGCGCCCGGCTGTCTCTGGCACGAACGGCACAACTGTTGTCCGATCATCCCTATCCGCAACACTATCCGTTGACCCCGCTGGCGGCGGTCACTCCTGCAGATGAAAACCTGGAAACCGAACTGACCCACTGGGGCCCAGCACAGCGCCTGCTCCCACCACTGCAGTTAACCGGCACTGCACTGCTTTGGGCGCAGCCCGCAGCCCACCTTGGCAGCTCGCAGCCCGAATGGCTACGCCGCTGATCTCAGGCCAATTGGCGCTGCAACCAGTGTAATAGCGCCTCGACCGCCGGCGTCAACCCGGCGGTCTGCGGCCAAACCAGATAAAAATCCACCTGATCCAGATGCCGTGGCTGAGCCAGTGCCACCAATCGGCCTTCTGCCAACGCATCGCTCACCAACAGCTTTTTCACCAACGCGATGCCAAACCCCTGTTCGGCGGCGCGGATCAATAATCCCGCGTCATTGAACAGTGCCAATGGCCTAGCCTTATCTCGTTGCTGATGCGCCGGGAACCAACTGCGCCAAGGCGTAACATCGTGTTCCAGCAGCGGCACATCTGACGCCCCACTGTTGAAAGCCACCTGCCACTGATGAGCCAACACCGGAGTCGCCACCGGCACCACCTCCCCGGAGGCAATACGCTGTGCCTGCATATCGGTCCATTGACCATTGCCAAGACGAATGGCCGCGTCGAACCCTTTACGTACCAAATCCTGCACCGCCAGCGATGCATCAATATCCAGCGCAATATCGGCGCAGGCCGCGTGAAAAGACGGCAAGCGCGGCATCAACCAGTAATGCGCGAAAGAGGGCAGTACGCTGATGCGCAGTGCCTGGCTTTGTGCAATTCGCCTGACCCGGTTAACGCCCTGCTGCAACGCCTGTAGAGCCGGCTCTGCAACCGCCAACAGCTCACGACCGGCAGTATTCAGACGCAATCCACGGCCCTGCCGTTCAAACAACGGACAGCCGATCGCCTGTTCCAACTGCTGGATCTGCTGGCTGACGGCGCCATGGGTAAGATGCACCTGCTGGGCGGTAGCGCGCAGATTTTCCAACCGGGCGGCAATCACAAAGGTCGGCAGGATGTGCAGTGGAATACGTTCATTGAACATTGGTTAGCCCTGCTATCCAAAAGGGGTATTTTTCATCGATTTTCGTTGCAAAGCAAATGATCTAGGGTGTCACCCTTACCTTTTGATAACCGGAGTCACCCATGCACCCACGTTTACAGCAGGATCTTGACCAGTTTCCACAGATACTCGAACGTACTCGCCATTTGGCCGAGGGCTTTCTTGCCGGATTGCAACAGCGCCCGGTTTGCCCTCCCCTGGCTTCACAGCAACTGCAGCCGGGTGATGACAGGTTGGCCGATGAGGGTGACGGTGCGCTGGCAGCACTGGACGATTTCTGGCTGCGCTATTCTGAGGGGCTCTCTGCCAGCGCCGGGCCACGCTATTTTGGCTTTGTTACCGGCGGCTCAACCCCGGCCGCATTGGCGGCAGACTGGCTGGTTAGCGCTATCGACCAAAACAGTCAGTTGAGTCACGATACGGTTGCCGCGGCAATCGAACTGGCAACCATTACGCAGCTAAAAAATTTGCTGGGTTTGCCGGAGGTGTTCAACGGCAGTTTTGTCAGCGGGGCCACCATGGCCAACTTTGTCGGCATGGCCATCGGTCGCCAGTGGCTGGGCCAGCAACGCGGTATTGATGTCGCTGAGCAGGGAGTGACGGCATTGGGTCCGGTACAGGTGCTGTCAGCAAACGCACACTCCAGCAGCGTAAAGGCGCTCAGCATGCTCGGCATTGGCCGTGACGCCTTGAAAATTATCGACAGCCTGCCGGATAGTGAAGCTATTGACCCTGTCGCGTTGGAAAGACATCTTGCCGCCAACATCGGCGCTCCCACCCTGGTGCTGGCCAGCGCCGGAACGGTGAACACTGTAACCTTCGACGACCTGCCGCACCTGCTGGCGCTGCGCGAACGCTACCCGTTCTGGTTACACGTTGATGCGGCCTTTGGCGGCGTAGCGGCCTGCTCACCGCGCTATGCTCCCCGGTTAACCGGCTGGGAGCAGGCGGACTCGATTACCGTCGATGCGCATAAATGGTTGAATGTGCCCTACGACAGCGCGATCCAATTCAGCCGTCATCTGGCGTTACAGATGCAGGTCTTTCAAAACCACTCGGCTTATCTGGAAGCGCCGACGCTGCGGCCAGACAACTATCTCCACCTGACGCCGGAAAACTCGCGGCGTTTCCGCGCCCTGCCGTTGTGGATGGCGCTGAAAGCCTATGGCCGCAGTGGCATGCAGGACATGGTTGAGCGCAATGTCCAATTGGCGCAATTGCTGGGTGCAGCGCTGGCGGCCAGCGAGGGTTTCCGCCTGCTGGCACCGGTCAATCTGAACGTGGTGTGCTTTGCACTGAAGAACATT
Organism: Serratia myotis; assembly: GCF_027474885.1. Taxonomy (NCBI): domain Bacteria; kingdom Pseudomonadati; phylum Pseudomonadota; class Gammaproteobacteria; order Enterobacterales; family Yersiniaceae; genus Serratia; species Serratia myotis. Next base: position 3,503,264 of record NZ_CP099707.1, read on the forward strand.
GAGGGAGATGCCGTTGCCGCACGCGATCGCTTTATCGCCCGTCTCGATCGACACGGCGCGGTACGCTGTACCCCTACCTTTTATAACGGGCAACCGGGGATCCGGGCTGCGCTGGTCAATTGGATGACACAAGAAAGCGATATTCACCTGGCGTTGGAATCGATGCAGCACTGCCTTGCAGAACCACACTGACGGGAAAAGTTAAGAGCGCCTTTAGACACGCCGCTCTGTTTTTTTACTGCCAGCAAATGTAAACCTTTTATCACCACCAAGAGTAGACAACTTTTCGTGGTGACTAAATAGTTCAGAAAAACCAATTAATCACTCGCTGACATTTTTCACATCTGTGAGTACAGCACGATTAGTTACATCAACTCGTTGTTATATGACCGGTTTTTGCAACAAAAAAACGAATTAATGTTAACTTAATGTGATTATTGATTATCACAAGTGATAAGGAATGAAAGAATTATCATTATCAGAACCAAACAAATAAAGCATAAATACATGATAATATTATAAAAAATAAAATAATTCATACTGTTCAACATTCAAACTGATGACGAAACAGGCTAAAAAATGTTAAAAAAACAACACATGAATTTTTTTTAAGAATTTTCCTAGCAATCAAAAATTTCGTTTCGTGACATGATGAACAGATTCGACGGTAAAGATACCAGCAGGCGCGCGGCTCAAGCACCAATTGACGTTACAGCCCCGAAACCTCTGCGGTAGCGGATTATTCTGACTTAAGCTAAACTTATAGGTTCACATTGCTAATTAGTTTAGAAAGAAAATATCGTTGAGTACCGCCGTATTTATTGATAGAACATTCCTATACGTGATTTTTTTGTACTTTTTTGCCTTTTAGGCTTCAGGCTTTTTCTTTTTGTTACCGCGGTAAAACGGATTTAAGTGGGGGTGAGATATGCCAACGATCATTATGGATTCATGCAGCTATACCAGATTAGGTTTAACAGACTACCTGACAACACATGGAGTAAAAAAACGCCAGATTAATGCTATTAATGATATCGACGATCTACATGAAAAATGCAGCAAGTTGAAGCCTAGTCTGGTATTTATTAATGAAGACTGTTTTATACACGAAGCGAACGCGACGGAACGTATAAAAGGGGTGATTTCGCTGCACCCTGACACTTTATTCTTCATCTTTATGGCTATTACCAACGTACATTTTGACGATTATTTATATGTTCGTAAAAATGTCATCATCTCGTCGAAATCAATCAAACCAGAGACTATGAATCAATTACTTAGTCACTATCTGGAGAGAAAAGTCCCCCGTACTGAAAAAACTTCTTTTGATCAGACACCCGTTACGCTGAGCCAAACCGAGTCCAACATGTTACGTATGTGGATGTCGGGTCAGGGCACCATCCAGATATCCGACCAGATGCAAATTAAAGCGAAAACAGTCTCTTCCCATAAGGGAAATATCAAAAGAAAAATTAAAACGCACAACAAGCAGATTATTTACCATGTTGTCCGTTTAACCGACACGCTGACCAGTGGGATATTTGTCAATAGCCGCTAGATGGACAGCTTTGTCGTGTACTCTGCTAAACGTTGGTTTTAAATGTCGTTCAGCCCATAGTGCTGGATATCACACATTTAAATAACCTAAATACCTGCTCGCGACGAAATTCTCGGCCGCGACGGGTATTCCCGCAGTAAAAAATGGATTATTCCTACCGCTACGGAATAATTGCCTGCCGTAAACCTTGCGAATTAAATTAATGTACTGGAGAGGTATTGCCGTTTCCCCCAAGGTTACTTGGGTACCGCCTGCCGTAGCTCAACAAAGGTACCGTCACGGCTGTCTATCTCGTTAAAGAACCAGACACCGGCTGGATAGTCTGGCAAGGACACCAGGTACATGATCCCCTCATTAAACTCTTCCACCGCCAGGATCACTCCTTCGCGGCGCTGCTCACCGTCAGTTTTTACCGTTACCAGATCGTTAGCTTTCATGCCTTGCCCCATCATTTATCATTGATGTCAGTGTATTACACAATGAGGTGAGAAAAATACCGTGCACCACCAGTTAATCCGCTGATCACCTGCATAGCGTCTTCCTACAAGCGTAGCAGGCCATCCGGCATGCGGCTTTTTCACTTTCTTAACGTTTTGTCGGCAGAATCTTAAGCGCGCAACGGGTAGTCTGTTGCCTGGTGCTTCCCCCCCAGAGAAGTACCTGCAAATGAAGAAGTAACAAGGAACTTTTGCCCGCAGACTTGCGGGCTTTTTTTTGCCTGTGGCGAATGACAGACACAAAAAAACCCGCCTTGGCGGGTTTTTATTAATCAGCGAGAGGCCGATTAGATAGCGGTAACGTTAGCCGCTGACGGACCTTTAGCACCGTTCTCGATAGAGAACTGTACGTTCTGGCCTTCAGCCAGGGTCTTGAAGCCTTGATCCTGGATAGCAGAGAAGTGTACGAACACATCTTTGCTGCCGTCTGCTGGAGTGATGAAACCGAAACCTTTAGACTCGTTGAACCACTTCACTTGACCTTTGATCATGTTAGACATGTTAATTCCTACAATATTAAATTTACGCCACCATGGGCAAGAAATAGCCGGTCATCAGTTACTTATGGAGGCACTAGAAAGGAAATTCGTCAGTGAAGTGCTATCTAGGATAACGCTTTAAATTTGAACTACTTTACTCAAAATGTCGTGCATAAATAGGTCTGTACCACAGGCCGAGAAGCATTAACTCACGATGAGACTTTAATAGCAACTCTTTTTATAAGCCCCTCGGTGGAAACGGGACCAAACGCGCAGGATTTAAACCACTTAGCTCGATTTTTAATCATTTCTGGCTGTGTTTCCCCGTTAACGGAGGGAGCAGGCTGCCGCAAAATTTACAAAATGCAGAATCCGTCTCGTGGCCACCTCGTTGACATTGCTCACAATTTCGCCTTTCGCGGTTGCGTTGCAACTCCTGTGACATATAAGCCGTCAGAATGCCGGTCGGTACCGCAATGATTGAGTAACCCAACAGGATCAGTACCGAGGTCAATAACCGCCCCAACGGGGTATGAGGAACAATATCACCGTATCCCACGGTGGTCAGTGTCACTACCGCCCAATAGACGGAGGCCGCCAGGCTGGTAAAGCCCCCACTCCCGCCCTCAACCGCATACATCAGGCCGCCAAAGACACACAGCACCACGGCGACAAAACCAAAAAACATCGCCAGCTTATGACGCGCCAACTTGATGCTGCGCCAGATCATGCCCATCTCACTCATGTAACGCAGCAGCTTCAACACCCGTAATACCCGCAGTATTCGCACGACTCGCAGTAGCATCACGAATTCTACCGTCATATGCGGGTACAGCCAGATGATGTACATCGGTAACACCGTCAATAAATCGACAACGCCGAAAAAACTGCGGGCATAGTGCTGGTCAGGTGGCGTGCTCCAGAGTCGGAGCAAATATTCACACGTGAAAATAACGGTAAAAATAATCTCGGTGCAAAAGAAAAGATAAATGGCTTGCTGGCCCGGAGCGTACAAGGCGCTGCCGCCCGGCTCAAGGAACAGCAGCACCACGCTGAGCAATGCGGTGCTGACCCAAAAAGCCTCCATCCTGCGACCGCTGCGGGAATGGTTGTCGAACAGCAGTCGATAGCTGCGTTGGCGTAGGTTCAACGCCGCAGTGTCAGTGGTCATAGTTCGATGTCTTATAAAGAGAAGTTACTGATAGAGTAGACCTGAACATTGACGCCGCCAACTCCCGCGCCGGCGATGAATAAGCACAAATGATAGTAATTCTCGTCTGGCTGATTTATAGTTGCGCTGCGTAACTATAAAGGGAGATTGACCATGCTGAGATGGCATACGCTGGCAGCGTCCTGCTGCACCGCTCTGTTGATACTGAGCACCCCAGCCCAGGCGCTGGACTTGTCCTACACCGCACCGGAGCCCAGCATCAAACCGGCACCCGCACCGCAAACCGCCCTTGGCCCAGAAAAAAAAGCCGTCAAGCCGCCGGTGGTGTGGTCAGAAACCGAAGACAAAACCGGTTTTCGCGTTGATATGGAATGTGATCATCCCGGCTGCAGCCGTCCGCGCGCCAAGCCGTATTCATCCCTTAATTACGGCCCGAATCTTGGCCCGGTGAAAAAAACCGATCGCCGCCGCCAGTCAGATCCCTACTCCACCGATCAGGAGCCTGATTACAACGTGAGCATGGGTTATCAGTGGTAGCGGCGCTTTAAGAGTTATCCCTATAGCTGCCGCCGCGTGCAATTCATACAATGGCGACCTGTTCACCACTCCTCCTGGTGCTGAACACAACAAGCTGTGTTGCAATATTTTATGCGCCTCTCTATAGGCGCTTTTTTTATCTCTGAATTTCAGTCACCTGGCTTCTTACAGAATGGTCTCATTGCGGCATAACGTGATAACTGTCACAAATAGCCGCTCCTTAGCCATGCTTTATCGGAGGGTTGTCAGATGGCGACTGAATATCTACTTTTGCTGGCCGCATTAGCCGGCATTTCAGGGTTCGCGTTGTATAAGCACTTTAAATCACAGAAGAAAAGCACCCTATTGCGTCCACACGATCGTTAACGCAAGCGTTACTGGAGCATGGCATCGGCGCTATGCTCCAGGCCACAAGTCCACGCTCTGTCATTTTTTTATCACAAAATTGTCACAATACAGCCATATCATGGTCGACGATTATCCGCTCTGGCTCAATACCAAGGATTTCGTTATGACTACCATTAGAGCAACAAACCACCAGGAAGCAGAAAAGCTGATCCGCTACGGCACGGCTAAGAAAATCGAACTGGCCTATGACATCGACAGCGATGACTTTTTCCAGCTTGCCAGCCTGTGGTGTGATCGCGGTGCCAAAATCTCCAAAGGGAAAGAACATTTTATCGTCTCGCTAAAAGGTTTTCGCATCCCGCCCAACGATTAATCCCATGCCGCCCCTGCGGCGGCGCCCCACTTTCCCGTATTGAAACCGCCCAATGATCCACATTCTCCCCTCAGCATTTCTGTAAGATAAATTATGAATTACAGCAGGCGGTTACCTACACTGGTTACTGCGCCTGAACGCCAACTGAGGAGAACCACCATGTCAGCCAACCCAGCGCTGCCCAGCACCATGAAAGTCATCGAAATCAGCCAGCCTGGCGAACCCGAGGTTCTGGTTAGTAGCCAAAGGCCACTGCCGACCCTGCAACAGGGAGAAATTCTGGTGAAAGTTGCCGCTGCCGGCGTTAACCGTCCTGACGTGCTGCAACGCCGGGGTCAGTACGCGCCACCACCCGGCGCATCGGATATTCCTGGTCTGGAGATCGCCGGTGTGGTGGTCGCCACCGGCGTAGGCGTGCAAAATTATGCCATCGGCGACAAGGTGTGTGCCCTGATTGCCGGCGGCGGTTATGCAGAATACTGCAAGGTCCATGAAAGCAACGCACTGCCGGTCCCCGAGGGCTTTAGCCTGATTGAAGCGGCGGCGATCCCGGAAACCTTCTTTACCGTCTGGGTCAATGTGTTCCAACGCGGGCATCTGAAGGCCGGTGAAACCGTGTTGATCCACGGCGGCACCTCCGGCATTGGCACCGTGGCAACCCTGCTGGCGAAAGCCTTCTGCGCCCGGGTGATCACCACCGTCGGCTCCGAAGAAAAACGCCAGGCCAGCCTGGCATTGGGTGCCGATGTGTCGATTAACTACCGCAACGAAGATTTTGTTGAGCAGACCCAACGCGCCACTAACGGCAAGGGCGCCGACGTGATTGTCGATCTGATTGCCGGTGACTACGTGGCGAAGAACTATCAGGCGGCAGCGATGGACGGCCGCATTGTGCAAATCGGCACCCAGAACGGCGTGGTGAAGGAATTGAACCTGATGCCGCTGCTGATCAAACGCCTGACCCACACCGGCTCCACCCTGCGCGCGCGTAGCGTGGAAGATAAGGCGCAAATTGCCGCTGATTTGCTGCAGAAGGTTTGGCCGCTGCTGGAACGCGGAACGTTAAAACCCCAGATCTTCAAAACCTTCCCGCTGGAACAGGCGGCCGAAGCCCATGCATTGATGGAGTCCAGCCAGCATATTGGCAAAATCATGCTGACTGTCTAAACCCGAATACCCCGCAGCCTGCACTGCGGGGTTATGGTTTCAGGTACCTGGCGTGTGCACGTCTTCCGGAGATGAGTCGGTATTGGCCAGTTTCTCCTGCGCCAGCGCTTCGTCTTCGCGGTCTTTCTCCAGGCTTTCCTGCTGTGCCCCCTGCCTTGGTGAATAGACCAACTCCACCATTATCGGGAAGTGATCCGAACCTACGTGGGTTAAACGACGCAGCGAACCGAGAACAAAGTCATCGCTGTGAAACACGTGATCCAGTGGCCAACGCAGGAACGGGTAGCCGGCATGAAAGGTGCTGAACATGCCGCGCCCGCGACGCGGATCCAACAGGCCGCTGACTTTCAAAAACAGCCGGGTGGTGGTCGACCAGGCCACATCATTCAGATCGCCGGTCACAATCACCGGAACCTCCGATTTGGCCACGCTTTTCCCCACCATCACCAGTTCGGCGTCGCGGTCTTCCGATTCTTCATTTTCGGTCGGGCTCGGCGGCATCGGATGAACACAGTGCAGACGTACCTGTGGCCCTTGCGGCAAATGCACCATCATGTGCATCGACGGGATCTGCTCATCCACCAGATACTGTATTTGCGCATCGCTGAGTTTCAGCCGTGAATAGACATGCATGCCGTACAGGTTATCCAGCGGACATTTCAAACTGTGGGGATAGTCCTGCTCCAGCGCCGACAGTTGCTGCTCCCACCAACCATCGGTTTCTACCGCCACCAGCACGTCCGGTCGTTCGGTCGCCACCAGTGCCAGCAGTTTATCCGCCTGGCGATTGGGCGTTAATACGTTGGATACCAGAATGCGGATGCGCGGCTTCTTCTGATAGCCGGTAAAACCCAGCACCTGAGGTTTGCTCAGCCGGGTATAGGGGTAAATCCACGCGGCCTGATAAACCACACAGGCCAGGTTTACCGCCATCATGCCCCACACCCAGGGTGACAACGGCACAAACAGCAGGTTAAGCAATAACACCAATAACGAAAGCGCCAGTATTTGCAGGCGGGGAAAGTCCCACACCCGGATCCACCAGGCTGCATGCTTTGAAAGTGGCGCAATGGTCACCAGCGCCAGCAAAAGCGTCAGTATGGCGGTAATCCCTGTCACGGTTAATTCCTCATCATCGATCCGGGCCTGTCGGGGTGACGGCCTCCTGACTGCCGCGTTTGGCGGCAGCCAAAGATTGCCATAAAAAACGCCCGTCCCGCCAGCCGACTTAAGGAATAATCTTGCGACGGCGGAATTCGTCAAACAGCGCGAACAGCATCGCCTCGGTTTCGACAAATTGATGGAAGCCAAAGCGGCGCGCCTTACTGCCATCGGCAAACATGTCGTAATCCCACGAGAAAACAAAGTCGGCAAAGCGCCAACTCGCTACCGCACGGTAATCCGCTTCGACCAACTCATGCTGTTGCGCCAGGGCCTGCCACAGCTCATTTTTATCCTCCATCACCGACGCCAGCGGCATCGGCAACGGCGGAGCGACCTCCAGATCAAAATAACCGGCAATTTTCGGCCACAGCTCGCTCCAGCGAAACAGGTCACCGTTATTGATATTAAACGCCTGATTAGCGGCCGCAGGCTCAGTCGCCGCCCACAGCGTAGCGCGCGCCAGCAGCCCGGCGTCGGTCATTTCCAGCAGGCTGTGGTAAGCCCCGGGTTTGCCGGGAAAACGTAACGGCAGCCCCAGCGCCTTGCTGATAGAGGCATAAACCGCCAGGGTCAGCGCCAGGTTCATCGGGTTGCCCAGCGAGAAGCCGCCGACCACGCTGGGACGGATTGCGCTCCAGTGCCAGTTTTTCCCTTGCTGGCGCTGTTCAAGATAGCTTTGCTGCGCCAGGTTGAACTCCGGCGGCATGTGCCCGGCATCACTCTCCCGCGCCGGAGTTTTGAACGGCCCCAAATGAGCGCCATACACTTTATAGCCCTGCATCAGGCTGATGTGCTCCAACCCTTGCGCTACCGGTTCCAGCGCTTCCACCACATGGCTCAGCATCGCCAGATTAGGCGCCACCAGCCCCGCCCAGTCCGGGGCGTCCTGATAGGCGGCGTAGAAAATGTGGCTGACCTGGGTCAGCGAACGCAAGGCATCGCGTGTGGCTTGTGCATTCAGCAGGTCGACCGCCAGATAACGCACCTGCGGCCGGTCAACGCCTCCGCGCCGGGACAAACCCACCACCTGCCAACCTTGTTGCTCCAGTTCTTCAATCAGCTTGCCGCCAATAACGCCGTTAGCACCGACCACCAGCGCCAGTTTATTGTTTTGCATGTTGTGTCTCCGGTTTCGTATCGCTTGAGACTTTCACTTTGATTGATTAACAAAGCTTGCGGTAGAGGGCCTTTACCATTAACACTTATAAGATAAATCTATAGATGGAGTGGCGATGGACAAGCTGAGCGCGATGAATACCTTCGTCCGGGTCGCGGAACTGGGCAGCCTCTCGGCCGTCGCCCGCGATCTGGGCCTGACCCAGCCTGCCGTCAGCCAGCAGATTGCCGGTTTGGAGCAGCAACTGGGCGTGCAGTTACTGTTTCGTAGTACCCGTGCGGTGACGCTGACCGACGCCGGCGCGGGCTATTACCGGCAGGTCAAACCGATTCTGGCGGCGGTGGGTGAAGCGGAAGAAGCGCTACACGGCCAAAACCTGCGGCTGCAAGGGTCGTTACGCATCCATGCACCAACGGGGTTCGGCCAACAGCACCTGACGCCACTGGCAATTGCCTTTCAGCAACAGCATCCAGATCTGAATATCGAACTGTTGTTGGACGATCGTCGGGCGGATGTGATTGCGGAAGGCATCGATGTGGCGATCCGCTTTGGCGAATTGAGTTCACCGGGGATGGTGGCGCGGCGGCTGGGAGAGTTACAGCGTATTCTGGTGGCCTCACCGGCCTACCTGGCGGCACAGGGCGAACCGCAAAGCCTGAAGGAACTGGCAGCCCATCCACATATCCGCTACAGCGGCCTGAGCGACGGGGACACGCTGACGTTAATCGGCCCTGATGGTACCGAGGTGGTGGCGTTGCGCCCGGTATTCCGCGCTAACAATACGTTTTCACTGCTGGCGGCGATTGAATCAGGGCTGGGTATTGGCGGCGCACAGCGGCCGCTGATCGGTCGACAATTGGCTAGTGGCGCACTGGTCCCCATCTTGCCGGCCTGGCGTTATCCGCCGATGGCGCTGCATGCGGTTTATCCCGCTGCACGGTTTATACCCGGCAAAGTGCGGGCCTGGGTAGATTATTTGCAGGGGGCATTGGGGAACATTAAGGGTGTGACGCTAAATTATGCCCCCGACAAGGTGCCGGGGGCATAAATCTTATTTGAACAGTTTGCCGACCATATCGCCCAGTTCGTTACTGTTCTGCTGCACTTCACCATTTGGCGAGGCGGCGTCAGCGACCGTTGGCAGGAACTGCGCAATGGTGGCGGATGCCTGAGCCGGATCGATACCCAGCTTTTCGGCCAGTTGGTTAATGGCATCGCTGCCCAGCGCCTGCTGCACGTGATCGCCGCTGATCTGCTGGTTTTCACCGTTACCCAGCCATGAACCGACCACATCGCCGAATTGTCCCTGACGGAATTTGTCCAGGATCGCCTGCAGGCCACCCTGTTGCTCAACCCATTGCATGATGGCGACGTAATCGATGCCTTTACCGTTGGCGCCGCCCAGAATGTTGCCCAATACGCTATCAAACAGACCCATGATCTTCCCCTTCCAGCCGTCGGCTCAGGCCGCTCGACCCTTGTGATTTAACGAAAAAAGGGCCGCCGCAGCGACCCTGTTGATCAGTATCTGATTAGTTTCTGATCTTTCTGTAGACAAAAAGCACCACCAGGGCACCGATGACTGCGACAACAAAGCTGCCCAGATTGAAGCCATCAACACGACCCATACCGAAGAAGGTACTGATATAGCCGCCGACAACTGCACCGATGACGCCCAGGATGACGGTCACGATAAAGCCACCGCCGTCTTTGCCCGGCATGATCCATTTAGCCAGGATACCGGCGATTAACCCAAAAATGATCCAGGAAATGATGCCCATTTTTACTCTCCCTATTACTTTTTGCCTAAAAGAAACCCTATCACCAGGCCCATGATGGCACCTGCTCCAACCCTGACGATACTTTCACAACTCTATTGCCCTATGCCGAGCATTACCGGCAGCGCGATACAGGGGTGAATCTTGATAAACACGCATCTTCACACTGTTACTATAGTCAAATATCAGCAGTTTACCCATTTCCGTCCGTCTGAATTTTAGGGTAAAAAAATCGACCGAATTCATCCCACTGTCATTTCTGCACGCTATAACAAAGGGAATCATCCCGCAGGAGACAGACCATGACCAATACGCCGTTTCTGCTGATACTGGCCACGCTTTACGCCCTGGCTGCCGTCTGGGATGGCTCTGCCACCCTACTGCTGATGTAATGTTACACACCCTTTGTCACTTTTTTGATGATTTTAATTGTGTCTTGTTTTTACAGAAGATTAATTACCTGAAAGCCAACAACAAATTCCCCTGTGCTTGGATAAAAATCCCATTGGCCGTCAAAGGTCAGATCTCACAAAAGGGTTTGATCAATTGTTTAAACCACTCGGCAAAAGCGGTTAAACGTGCGGAACGCTGGCGACGATGAGGATAAAGTAGCGCAATGCTCATCGAGGGCGGCCGGGCCTGCGGCAAGATCTCACACAGGCTGCCATTATCCAGGTAATGCTGAACATCAAAACGCGGTATCTGCATCATTCCCAACCCCGCCAGGCAACAGCCGATATAATTTTCTGCATTATTTACCGTCACCCGACTGCGCAGCGTTTTTTCAACGCACTGTTCATCCTGCTGCCATTGCCAGCTATCCGCCCCTGTCAGAGTCGGCTGCGCGTAGCCCACGACCCAATGATCGTCCAACTGATCAGGGTGTGCAGGCGTTCCGTAACGTTGCAGATAATCCGGGCTGGCGCAGTTGATCATGCTCAGGCGACCCAGCGGCTGGCTGACCAGGCTGCTGTCGCTGAGACTACCGACACGCACCACGCAGTCGATCCCTTCCTGGATCAGATCGATCGAACGGTCGCTGGCGCTGAGAAACAGTTGAATTTCGGGGTACTGCAGAAAAAAGTCCGGTAACGCCGGTACAATCATTCGCCGGGCAATACGGCTGGGGACATCGACCGTCAAACGGCCATCGATCGGGCCATTGTGCCGATGAAACAAAGTGTCCAATGTTTGCACGTCTAACAGCAGGTCACGCGCTTTTTCGAGCAACAGCTCACCATCGCTGGTCAGTTGTACCCGGCGAGTGGTGCGATGAAACAGGCGGGCACCCATTTCGTGTTCCAGTTGCTGTATCGCCGCCGAAACCGTGGTTTTTGGCATCATCAGAATTTGCGAAGCGCGGATAAAACTGCCCACCTCGGCAACCTGGATAAACACCCGTAATCTCCCTATTTTATCCACCGGCAGTGCATCCTGTTAAACAGGCTGCGGCACCGGCCGCAGCAGAATTGATATTAACGGGTAGTATAGCCACCGTTGGCAAACAGCGTCTGCCCGGTGATCCACCAGCCGTCGGTGACCAAAAACTTGACGATCGGCGCGATGTCTTCAATGTCGGTCAGGCCGGTTTTCGAGAACTTGCTCAGCGCAGCGGCTGTACTGTGATACGCCACGGCCTCTTTGCTTTCCTGACCGTAGAAGAACGGGGTGTCCATGGGGCCGGGGCCGATGGCATTCACGCTGATGCCGCGTTCGCCAAACTCCTTGGATGCCGCACGGGTAAAGTGCTCCACCGGTGCCTTGCTCCCTGGATAGACCGCATAGAACGGCGTATAAGCCGCCAGCAGTGAACTGACGATCGACACAATTCGGCCGTTATCGGCCAGATGCTTGCCCGCCTGCTGAATAAAGAAGAAAGCCGCCTTGGAATTGATGTCGAAACTGCTGTCGTAATCCGCTTCGGTCACCTCGGCAATCGGTTTTTTGATCACCAGACCGGCGGTATTGACGGCAATATCCACTTTGCCAAATACCTTGATCGCTTCCTCAAACAGGTGTGCCACGTTAGCCGGTTGGGTCAGATCGCCCTGCACCAGGATCGCCTTGGCGCCCGCCGCGTTAACCGCCTTCAGCGTTTCCTCCGCTGCCGCCCGGGTCGCATCACTGTTGTAATGCACAACCACCGCCGCAGCCCCGCTGGCCGCCAGATCGCGTGCCACCAGGCCACCCAGGTTCTTGGCACCGCCAGCGATCAACACCACTTTTCCATTCAAAGATTGCTTGCTCATTACAGTGACTCCATTAGTGAAGGTTGCAACGAGTATAGGAACCCTGACCGCTCAGATAATCTGTCCAAATCGGGATGAACCATCCCGCTTTTTCGGCCAATAGGCCTGAGGAGGTAATAAATCTCCATAGCGTGATCGAACAGCCGCGCATTCAGCATAATTCGCACTACACTTGTAAGTTTCCAACGGTAATAGTCGCAAATCGAAACTATTGCTCCCTGCCCGCCGGCCGCTAAACGCCCAGACGGGCCATAACAGAGGTCAATGTCATGGTGATTCAACCCTATTTGTTCTTTAGCGGTAACTGTGAACAGGCGGTGAACTTTTACGTGCAGCAGCTAGGTGCGACGCTTGAAATGATGATGCGTTACAAAGAGATGCCCGAGGAAGCCAAACAGGGCAACCCGCAGGATGTCAATCCGGAGTCCATCATGCATGCCCGGTTGCTGATCGGTGAAACGGCGCTGATGGCCTCGGATGGCTGCCCACAAGATGGCGCCGACGCATCACACAAAGGATTTGCCCTGTCACTCAACCCGACGACCGTGGAGCAAGGCCGCGAACTGTTTGAAAAACTGTCGCAGGGCGGCCAGGTGACCATGCCTTACCAGTCCACCTTCTGGGCCAAAGGTTTTGGCATGCTGACCGACCAGTTTGGCGTCAACTGGATGGTTAACGTTGAATAGCCCGTCATCCCGCTGCGGTGTGCGCCACCAATAGCGAACATCGCAGCAGCAATCCTCAGTTATAGCGATACCAGTCATAGGCCGCCATGGCGAACAGCACAAACAACGCAGTCAACAGCACCAATCCCAAACGCCAATAAGGCGACTTACGCTGCCGCCAGGCAAAGGCGATCATTAACGCCAGCACTCCCAGGGTCAGCGGGTAATAAACCACCAGCGTCAACAAAGTAATAATGATGTAGTCAGACATGCAAGCGATCCCTGTATTCTCTCGGCCGGTTTAGCGCGAAGGATATAATCGGAGCCAATATATTCTTCCTCTGCCCTCAACAACTTATTCATTTTCACCGTTTAAGGAGTAGTGGTCCAGGTGATTAACGAATAAGATGTAGGATTGTTCTTAGCGCGATTTGAATATTTTACAGCAAGGGTGACATGACACAGCAGCAACCGCAGGATGCCGAACGGCCACGCAACGGTAAAAATTCCCCGTTATTATTTCAGGCCGGCGTGTTCGTCGTCATCGTTGCCGTCACGCTGGTGCTGTTTAACGCCTGGCAGATTTGGAATGCCTATCAACGCGACTTGCAAAGCGCCGAACTGGAATCCGCCAATCTGGCCCGCGCGTTAGCGCAGCATGCCGACGATACCTTTATGCAGACAGACAGCACGCTGTCTGACCTGAGCGAACGTATTCAAATTGACGGCCTGGCTCAACACCCCCTGCTGCGACTGCAGAAAGTGATGCAAACACAGGTGGGCAATCAGCCCCAGTTGCATGGCCTGTTTGTTTACGACGCCCGTGGCAATTGGATCGTCACCTCATCGGGCCGGTTCGTACAAAACGCCAATAACGCCGACCGCGAGTATTTTAAATATCACCTCGATCACAACAGTAACGCGATCTATATCGGCAAGGTGGTACGCAGCCGCTCTACCGGCGATTTGATCATTCCGGTATCACGCCGTATCAACAACCCGGACGGCAGCTTTGCCGGAGTGATACTGGCCACGCTGTATGTCGATTATTTCCGCCAGTTCTACGATACCTTTGCGCTGAACAGTGACGCTTCACTCAACCTGTTACTGGCTGACGGCACCATTCTCTACCGTCGCCCTTACTCCCTTAACGCCATCGGCAAGAATATCGCCGAGGGCGTGCTGTTCCGTGAGATTCTGCCGCACTCCGAATTCGGCAATGCCACTATCACCTCCCGTTACGACAAGGTAGAGCGGATTTATGGCTATTCGCGGGTCAACCGCTATCCGCTGGTGATCGCCGCCGGGTTATCGAAGCAAGATGCGCTATCCGACTGGCGTAATGATTCCAGCGTGTTTGCCCTCGGCGGTGCCACCCTGCTGGCCATTCTGCTGGCGATGGGGCTGGTGCTGATGCGTCAAATTAACCACAGCGTGCGCACCGAAGCCGAACTGATGCGCACTCGCGATCAGCTAACCAGCATCAATCGGACGCTGGAGGAGCTGGCATTGCTGGACGGCCTGACTGGCCTGGCCAACCGCCGCCAGTTTGATATCGCCTTGAAGAATGAGCTGATGCGCGCTTCTCGCAATTACCGCAGCGTGGCGCTGCTGATGTTGGATATCGACTGTTTCAAGCAATATAACGACATCTACGGCCACGTCGCCGGTGACCAGTGTCTGCAACAGATCGGGCAAATGCTCAAGGGAATGGCCAGCCGCAGTAATGATATTATGGCCCGTTACGGCGGAGAGGAAATGGCCATTATATTGCCGGATACCGACGTTCAGGGGGCACTGATTTTCGCCGAGCGCGTCATCGAAGCGGTGCGCGATTTGAAAATCCCGCATCAGGGCAACCCGCATGGTATCGTCACCATCAGCATAGGTATCTATGCCAAGGTGCCACATATGTATAACGACACGCCAATGAGCTTTATCAATCAGGCGGACAGCGCCCTGTATCAAGCCAAGGCCCAGGGTAAAAACCGTATTTATACCGCTTAATCTGCCGGGGCCGTCTCTGACCAGGGCGGCCCTGGATAAACGCCGGGCAATCGACAAAAACAAAACCAACCCACTGATTAAAAACATAAAAACCAATTTATATCTTTAATTGATTACCGATGAAAATTAATTGATTTCAGCCCAGTCTATTTTACCCATTCGTGCCATTACCCTGCCGTTTAATGTCTGTTTACTTTTTGGTGCATTTTAATAATGCTAGCATCACGCCATCCAGCTTATTAATAGCATTTATTTTAATTCCAAATTCATTCCTGCTGGATATAAATCATTTCAAATAAAAACAATTAAAATATTACCCATTCGCAAGGAGATATTATGCGCGCGGATAACCTTACGCCAGAGCAGGCGTTGATGATCTTGCCACAGCAGCAGTGGGACAGTGCTCCCACTCCCCTTTCCCTCACCGCCGTCGAGGCGCTGGAGCAAGGGAAAATCCTGTTTTTGCCCGAGTTAAACTTTCCATTATTAGACGATGAAATAACGTTATTGGATCCCGCACTGGTAGATATAAAACGTAAAAACATCAGCTATTGGCCGGAGACTCACAAATTATCCGGCGTAGCCATAGCCGCGCAACGGCCACAGGTGCAGGCACTGCTGGAACGTTATTATCAGGCCAGTCGGCAGTTGATCGCCGGGCTGTTGCCTCACTATCAGCAAACCTTGCATACGCCGGCCAACAGCCTGCGCCTGCACCCGGTATCGGCCTGGCGTGCGACCAGCTCATGGCGTAAAGACGACAGTCGTCTGCACGTCGACGCTTTCCCTTCGCGCCCCAACCTGGGTGAACGTATCCTGCGTATTTTCACCAACATCAATCCCCACGGTGAACACCGCCAATGGCGTATCGGCGAACCCTTTCCCCAATTGGCACAACGCTTTATGCCGCGGCTGCCGCGCTATTCGCCATTGAACAGCTGGCTGCAACATAAAGTCGGTATCACCAAGCGCCGCCGCAGCCATTACGATCACCTGATGCTGCAACTGCATGATGCGATGAAGGCTGACCAGAACTACCAGCAGCAAAGCTCGCAGTTGGCGCTCGACCTGCCACCGGGCAGCAGTTGGATTTGTTTTTCCGATCAAACCCCGCATGCGGCGATGGCCGGCCAGTTTATGCTGGAACAAACCTTCCTGCTCCGGTCGACGCCATGAAAAACCCACAGCAATCACCGCTGAAGATGCTGGAAACCTTGCTGCAGCAACCCTTGCTTTAATCCGCTTCCAACAGCAGGGTTTCCCCCTGCTGTTGCCCTCTCAGCTTGCCGCCTCAAAATCCCCTTGCTGGCGCGCCACCAGGGTCAGAATACTGTACAACGCCACCGCCTGCTGATGCTGGTTGAGCACCTGAACGTCCCACACCACCACGCCGTGCGGACGATCTTCAGCGTTTTTTTGCGGCTTGCGGATTTTCTTCTTGCAGGTCAACCGTACCTGAATGGTATCGCCAATTTTCACCGGTTCGATAAAACGCAGATTTTCCATGCCGTAGTTGGCGATCACCGGCCCCACACCCGGATCGACAAACAGCCCGGCAGCGGCAGAAACCACAAAGTAGCCGTGCGCCACCCGCTCGCCAAACAGTGACTCAGCGGCTCCGATCTTATCCATATGGGCATAGAAATGGTCGCCGCTCAGGCAGGCAAAGTTAACAATGTCGGCTTCGGTCACGGTGCGGCGTGCGGTTAGCAGGCTGTCCCCCAGCCGCAGTTGTTCAAAGTATTTGCGGAACGGATGAACCGGATCCTCAATCACCGTTGCTCCGCGCACCCACTCACGGCCGATCGCCGCCAGCATCGCCGGACTGCCCTGGATCGCCGTGCGTTGCATATAGTGTTTTACCGCCCGCAGCCCGCCCAGCTCCTCGCCGCCACCGGCCCGCCCTGGTCCGCCGTGCACCAGCATCGGCAGAGGTGAACCGTGGCCGGTAGATTCCGCCGCCGCCTGTTGATCCAGGATCAGCATGCGGCCGTGGGCACAGGCGGTGGCGCGGATAAACTGCGTTGCCAGCGCTTCATCGGCGGTCACCAAAGACCCTGCCAGGCTGCCCTGTCCGAGCAATGCCAGTTCAATCGCCTGTTCGGTATGCTGATAAGGCATCAGGGTCGCCACCGGCCCGAACGCCTCGGTTCCATGCACCGCCTGATGAGTAAAGGGATCGGCGCAGTACAACAGCGTGACCGGGTAAAATGCCCCCCTGGCGGCCTCTTCGCCCAACACCGCCAGTTTATCCGCCACTGCACCACACAGTGGCTCACAGCCGTTATGCAGCAGGAAATCAACCTTCTGCTGTACGTCATCGCGCTGTTCGTGGCTGACCAGCGCCCCCATGCGCACCTGCTCCAGTTTAGGATCACCCACCGTAACGCCGGCCAACCGCTGCAACAGCGCCTGCTGCACTTCAGCGACCCGCTTCGCCGGCACGATAATCCGCCGGATAGCGGTACATTTTTGCCCGGCCTTGGCAGTCATCTCGCGGCACACTTCTTTGATAAACAGCGCAAATTCCGGCATCTGCGGCGTAACGTCTTCCCCCAGCACACAGCAGTTGAGCGAATCGGCCTCCATGGTGAAGGCAATGGATTTTTCCAGCAGGCGCGGATGGGCACGTAGCCGCTGACCGGTCTGTGCCGAGCCGGTAAAGGTCACCGCGTCCTGATAATCGAGATGGTCAAACATATCGCCGATGCCACCGCACACCAGTTGCAACGCGCCTTCCGGCACCAGGCCACTGTCGATAATCAGCCTGACCATCGCCTGGGTTAACTGCGCGGTGGCGGTTGCCGGCTTGATGATCGCCGGCATGCCCGCCAGCCAGGTCGGAGCCAGCTTTTCCAGCATCCCCCAGCAGGGGAAGTTGAAGGCATTGATATGCAGCGCCACGCCTGGGCGTGAAGTCAGTACATGCCGGGCGGCGAACTGCGCCTGTTTGGACAGCGGGATCAGTTCATCTTCCGGCCACAGGGTATCGTCCGGCAGTTCACGCCCCGCCAGACCGGCATAGGCAAACAGCGTGGCGATACCGCCTTCTATATCCACCCAGCCGTCACTGCGGGTCGCGCCGGTCTGATACGAAATCTCATACAGCGCTTCTTTATGCGCCAACAGGTGTTTGGCTACCGCTTTCATCATTTGCGCGCGCTGCTGGAAGGTCATTTGTGCCAGCGCCCGGCCACCCTTGCTACGCGCATACGCCAGGCTGGCAGCCAGCGGCAGACCGTCGGAACAAACCTGATACAGCGCTTCGCCGGTAACGGCATGATGGATTTCACGGGCGGCTCCCTGGCCGAACACCCAACCGCCAGAAAGATAACTGTGTAACTGCTGCATGGCCCCTCCGGAATTCATAAATTTACACCACAAGGATTAATTACGTATCAGGTATTGTCCAGTTTTCTCTTGGATGAAATTTAACAAAAATAGAACACCAGCGGGTTTTAGCGCGCTAATCCGGTCATTCCCTGCCGCTTTTTAATTTTAAATACTGATAAATAACAATCAAATAACAAAAACACCTGTGAGTGCCATCGCAAAACCACATAAATGTCGTTTGATCTTTTTGTTATCAGTTTGTAGCCTTATGGTTAGTTAATGTGATTCACATTTTTATGTTTAATGTGAAAAATACGAATCACCAAGAGGCAAGCATGACAACTGACGCGCAATATCAGCAACACTTCGACGACAAGATTGCGGCGGATACCTCCATCGAGGCCAAAGACTGGATGCCGGAGGCCTACCGCCAAAACCTGATCCGCCAGATTGGCCAGCATGCCCATTCCGAAGTGGTTGGCATGTTACCGGAGGCCAACTGGCTGACGAGGGCGCCGACCCTGCGCCGCAAAGCAGTGTTACTGGCCAAGGTGCAAGACGAAGCCGGGCACGGCCTGTATCTGTACAGTGCCGCCGAAACCCTGGGCTGCTCGCGCCAGGACATCTACCAGAAAATGCTCGACGGCAAGATGAAATACTCCTCGATCTTCAATTACCCGACGCTCAACTGGGCGGATATCGGGGTGATTGGCTGGCTGGTAGACGGCGCAGCGATCGTCAACCAGGTCGCGCTGTGCCGTGCTTCTTACGGCCCTTATGCGCGGGCGATGGTGAAAATTTGCAAGGAAGAGAGCTTCCACCAGCGTCAGGGTTACGAGGCCGTGATGGCGATGGCCAACGGCAGTAAGCAACAGCAAGCCATGCTGCAGGACGCGATTAACCGCTTCTGGTGGCCAGTGCTGATGATGTTCGGCCCAAGCGATACCGATTCACCGCACAGCGCGCAAAGCATGGCGTGGAAGATCAAACGCCACAGCAACGACGAGCTGCGGCAGAAGTTTGTCGACAACACCGTGCCGCAGCTGGAAGCCCTGGGCATGACGGCCCCGGATGCGGATTTGGCATGGGACGAAACCGCCGGCCACTACCGCTTCGGTGAAATCGACTGGAGTGAACTGCACGAGGTGATCAAAGGCCGCGGGCAATGCAACCACGAGCGGCTGCAGGCCAAACGTCGCGCCTGGGACGAAGGTGCCTGGGTCCGCGAAGGTGCCCTGGCTCACGCGTCCAAAAACACCTCAACCGCCGCCTAAAAGGAACCGATGATGACACACGTTGAATGGCCGCTGTATGAAGTGTTTATCCGCAGCAAACAAGGACTGGCGCACCGTCACGTCGGCAGCCTGCACGCCGCCGATGACCAGATGGCGCTGGAGAATGCCCGCGACGCCTATACCCGCCGCAACGAAGGCTGCTCCATCTGGGTGGTGCAGTCCAGCCATCTGATCGCCTCGCAGCCGGAAGACCGCGAAGCCTTCTTTGATCCGTCCGATGACAAGATCTACCGTCATCCGACGTTCTACACCATTCCCGACGGCATCAAGAACATGTAGAGGCGGCCATGACCCTTACCGATCCGCGAATTACTTATATTTTACGTCAGGGCGATACGCCACTGATCCTCGCTCAGCGACTGTGCGCCTGGTGCGGCCACGCGCCGGAGCTGGAGATTGACCTGGCGCTGGCGAATATTGGCCTGGATCTGCTCGGCCAGGCACGCAACTTTCTCGGTTATGCCGCCGAATTGGCCGGGCCGCAATACAGCGAAGATCGCCTGGCCTTCGGCCGTGACGAACGTGAGTTTCACAACCTGCTGTTGGCTGAACAGCCCAACGGTGGTTTCAACGACACGCTGGTGCGCCAGTTCCTGATGGATGCCTATCACGTGCAACTGCATCAGGCACTGAGCCACAGCCGCGATGCGCAACTGGCCGCCATTGCCGCCAAGTCCCTCAAAGAGGCGCATTACCACCTGCGCTTCAGCCGCGGTTGGATGATCCGCCTCGGTGACGGCAGCCCGCTCAGTCAGCAAAAAATTCAGCAGTCGCTGGACAATCTGTGGCGCTTTACCGCCGAGCTGTTTCACGCCGATGAGCTGGAGCGGCAACTGGCAGAACAGGGCATTGCCGCCGATCCGCGCCAGCTTGAAGCGCCGTGGCTGGCACTGGTGAGCGACACCTTGCGACAGGCCAACCTGCAACTGCCGGCCGAACAGGCCTTCCGTCACGGTGGCAAACAGGGGCGGCACAGCGAGCACCTCGGCCCACTGCTGGCGGAGATGCAGTTTCTGCAACGCGCCTATCCCAACGCTAACTGGTAGGAGGCCGTGATGAACGTTACCCGGCTGCAACCCGCCGAAATCCCGCAAATCTGGCACTGTCTGCAACAGATTAGCGATCCGGAACTGCCGGTACTGTCGATTACCGATCTGGGCATGGTGCGCGACGTCGAAGCCGAAGGGCACGGCTGGCATATTACCTTTACGCCGACCTACTCCGGCTGCCCCGCCACCGAGTTCCTGCTCGAAGCGATCGAACAACGGCTGGCCGAGGCCGGTTTCAGTCCGGTGAAAGTCACCATCCAACTCAGCCCCGCCTGGACCACCGACTGGATGAATGCGGCTGCGCGTGAGCGACTGCGGGAATACGGCGTCGCGCCGCCACAGGGCCATACCTGTGACAAACCGCTGGCGCACGGCCCGGTGCCCTGTCCGCGTTGCGGCAGCACCCACAGCGAGAAAATCAGCGAATTCGGCTCTACCGCCTGCAAGGCGCTGTACCGCTGCTGCGATTGCCGTGAACCCTTCGACTACTTCAAATGCATTTAGGAAAAACCATGACGGTCTTCCATCGCCTGAACGTCGCCGCCATCGAGCGCGAAACGCCGGACGCCGTAGCCATCACTCTGCGGGTGCCCGAAGAACTGAAAAGTCACTATTGCTATACGCCCGGCCAGCATCTGACGTTGAAGGCGCGGGTCGACGGCGAAGAGCTACGCCGCTGCTACTCCATTTGCAGCTCGCCGCAGGAAGGGTTGCTGCAGATCGGCGTTAAAGCCATTCATCAGGGCCGCTTCTCCTCGTTCGTTAATCGCCTGCTGAAAGTCGGTGACGCACTGGAGGTGATGGTGCCGCAGGGACGTTTCGGCTATCAGCCACAGGCAGAAAACTGCGGTAACTATCTGGCGATTGCCGCCGGCTCGGGCATTACGCCGATGCTGTCGATCATCAAAGCCACGCTGCAACTCGAACCCCTCAGCAGTTTCACGCTGATTTACGGCAACCGCAGCAGCCGTTCGGTGATGTTCAAAGAGGCGCTGTGCGATCTGAAGAACCGCTACCCGCAACGCTTTCAGCCACTGTACATGTTCAGCCAGGAGAGCCTCGACAGCCCGCTGCTCAGCGGCCGTATCGACCGTGAGCACCTGCTGGCGATCGGCGACACCCTGCTGGATTACCGTGACTATGACCACGCCTTTATCTGCGGGCCGGAAAGCATGATGGACGACGCCCAGAGCGTACTTGAACAGGCCGGCGTACCTGCCGGGCACATTCACAGCGAACGCTTTAACACCAGTGGCATGGTTGCCCGCCCGGTCAATGACGCCAACCGCAATGCTACCCGGGTGGAAATTCTGCTGGACGGCCGCCGCTTGAATATCGAAGTGAGTGCGCAGGATGACAGCATTCTGGATGCAGCGCTGCGTCAGGGCGCCGATCTGCCCTACGCCTGCAAAGGCGGCGTGTGCGCCACCTGCAAATGCCGATTGAAGGCCGGTCAGGTGGATATGGCCGTCAACTACAGCCTGGAGCCGGATCAGTTGGCCGCAGGTTACGTTTTAAGCTGCCAGTCGTGGCCACGCGGCGACGGCGTGGTCCTGGACTTTGACGTATAGGAACCGACCATGGAAACCCCGTTGATCCTGCAACAACGCCAACAGCGCGTGATGACCCTGACGTTACAGCGTCCAGAGGCCCGCAACGCCCTGAATACTCCCTGCCTGGAACAGCTGGTTTATTGGCTGGAACAGGCTGATGCCGATGTCAGCGTGGGTGCCGTGGTGATTGCCGGTGCGCCCCGCTTCTTTGCCGCCGGTGCCGATCTGCATGAGCTGCAAAAACAAGATCTGCCTGCCGCGCTGACGGATCGCCGCCCACTGCTGTGGCAGCGGCTGGCCCAGTTCAGCAAACCGCTGCTGGCGGCGGTAAACGGCTATGCGCTGGGCGCCGGCTGCGAACTGGCGCTGGCCTGCGACATCATTATCTGCGGTGAAAGCGCCCGTTTTGGCCTGCCGGAAATCACCCTCGGCCTGATGCCGGGGGCCGGTGGCACCCAGCGCCTGATCCGCTGCGTCGGCAAATCGCGCGCCAGCCAGATGGTTCTGACCGGTGAAGCCATCAACGCCACCTGTGCACTACAAAGCGGCCTGGTCAGCGAAGTCTGTGTCGATGCGCTGACGCTGGAACGCACGCAACAGATTGCCGAACGTATCAGCCTGCAGGCGCCGCTGGCATTACGCGCCGCCAAACAGGCATTGAAACAGGCTGAAGAAACCGGCCTTAGCCAGGGGCTGGCCATTGAGCGCCAGCAGTTTGTCACCCTGGCCGCCACCGACGATCGCCGTGAAGGCATCGCCGCCTTCTTCGAAAAACGTACGCCAAACTATCAGGGGCGCTGATTTATGGATAACGCATTGATTCTCACCCATCTGGAAGCCGGGGTGCTGACCCTGACCCTCAACCGGCCGGACCGGCTCAACAGCTTTAACGACGAGATGCACCGCCAGCTTAGCGAAGCGCTGACCCTCGCCGAGCGCGACGACAGCGTGCGCTGTCTGCTGATCACCGGTGCCGGACGCGGGTTTTGCGCCGGGCAGGATCTGAACGATCGCAACGTCAGCGTTGAACAACAGGCACCGGATCTGGGCCTGTCGGTAGAACGCTTCTACAACCCGCTGATCCGCCGCCTGACCGCCTTGCCGAAGCCGGTAGTCTGCGCGGTCAACGGCGTGGCAGCGGGAGCCGGGGCCGCCCTGGCGCTGGCCTGCGATATCGTGATAGCCGCCGACAATGCCAACTTTATCCAGTCATTCTGCCGTCTGGGGCTGGTGCCGGACTCCGGTGGCAGTTGGTTCCTGCCGCGCCTGGCGGGCCATGCCCGTGCCATGGGCATGGCGATGCTGGGGGATAAAATCAGCGCACAACAGGCGCTGGCCTGGGGGATGATCTGGCAGGTGGTGCCTGCGGATGAACTGGCCGCCACCAGCCAAACGCTGGCGCAGCATCTGGCGACCCAACCGACTTACGGGCTGGGGCTGATTAAAAAAGCCCTCTACAGTTCGGCCAGCAACACCCTCGATCAGCAGCTCGATTTAGAACGCGATCTGCAGCGTCTCGGCGGCCGCAGCGACGATTACCGTGAAGGGGTTAGTGCCTTCTTCGCCAAGCGCCCTCCTTCTTTCAGCGGGAAATAACCATGAGCCAGTCGAACTTCAACGCCAGGGTCGCGGTGATAGGTGCCGGTACCATGGGCATCGGCATCGCCCAGGTGGCTGCCGCTGCCGGGCATCCCGTGCAGCTGTTTGATATCGACGCCTCCGCTGCCCGGCAGGCGCTCAACGTGCTCGCCCAGCGGCTGCGTCAACGGGTGGCGGCCGGTAAGGCCGATACCGCGGCCACCGAAGCCTTGCTGGCACGCATTCAGCCGGTAGATTCGCTACACCCGCTGGCCGACAGTGCGCTGGTGATAGAGGCGGTAGCGGAGAAGCTGGCGATCAAACAAAGCCTGTTCCGCGATCTGGAAGCCCTGTGCTCGCCCGCCACGCTGTTTGCCAGCAACACCTCGTCGCTGTCGATAACCGCGATCGCCGGTGCGTTGCAGCATCCACAGCGGCTGGCCGGGCTGCACTTCTTCAACCCGGCACCGCTGATGAAGCTGGTAGAGATCGTCAGCGGGCTGGACACCAGTGCCGAAACCCTCGCCACGCTGCAAACGCTAACCCGGCAATGGGGCAAACAAAGCGTGCTGTGCCGCTCCACGCCGGGGTTTATCGTCAATCGGGTAGCGCGGCCGTTTTACGCCGAAACCCTGCGCGCACTGGAAGAACAGGTCGCCGACGCCGCCACGCTGGATGCGGTGATGCGCGACGCGGGCGGCTTCGCCATGGGGCCGCTGCAACTGACCGATATGATTGGTCAGGACATCAATTACGCCGTGACCGAATCGGTGTTTCAGGCTTTCTTCCAGGATCCCCGCTTTACCCCGTCGCTGGTGCAGCAGGAACTGGTGGCGGCCGGGCGTCTTGGTCGCAAAAGCGGCCGGGGGTTTTATCGCTATGGCGATCAGCAAACGCCGGTCGCTGCGGTGCTGCCTCCTTCCACGGCGGCATTAGCGCGCAGCGTCACGCTGCATGGGGATCCGCAGGGTATGGCCGTGCTGCGCGAGTTACTGGCAGGAAATGCGGAGTCGATCAAACAATCTGGCCAGACCAGTGCCTTTGCCCGGATCGATGAAGTTACATTGATGTTAACGAATGGTAAAACAGCCAGCCAAGTCGCCGATGAAACCGGAACCCCCGTGGTGCTGTTTGATCTGTCCGCCAACTACTCGCAGGCCACCACCGTTGCTATCAGCTGCGCGGCGCAAAACGATGCCCGGCACAACGCCAGCGTGGTTCGCCTGCTGCAATCTCTCGACAAGAAGGTGATCCTCTTGCCGGACTATCCCGGCCTGTTGGTGATGCGCACCCTCGCCATGCTGGCCAATGAAGCGCTCGACGTGGTGAACAAGGGCGTCGCCAGTGCCGAGGATACCGACCAGGCCATGCGCTGCGGCGTCAACTACCCACGCGGTCCGTTGGAATGGGCCGCCGCCCTGGGCTGGCGACAAATCCTGACCACGCTGGAAAATCTGCAACACCACTACGGCGAGCCCCGCTACCGCCCAATGCCGCTGTTGCGCCATTACGCATCCCTCTCTTCAGGAGCCCAACAATGAACGCCAATACGCCCCACGCGCTGGCACAACGCTGCGCCGAACAGATGTTCCAGCAGGATACCTGCGCCCAGGCGATGGGTATGCGGGTGGATGCGGTCGATGCCGGTTTCGCCCAGGTCAGCATGACCGTCGGCCCGCAGATGCTCAACGGCCACCAGACCTGCCACGGCGGCCAACTGTTCAGCCTGGCGGACACCGCCTTCGCCTATGCCTGCAACAGCCAGGGGCTGGCGGCGGTAGCGTCCGGCTGCAACATCGAGTTTATCCGCCCGGCGCTGGCCGGCGATCGTCTGACCGCCAGTGCGGAAGTCCGTCATCAGGGCAAAACCACCGGGCTGTACGACGTGGAAATCGTCAATCAATTGGGCAAAACCGTCGCCTGGTTTCGCGGGCGTGCGCATCGCCTCGGCCATGCCATTTTAGGGGAACAACCATGAGTCAGGCGTTTATCTGCGATGGCGTCCGTACGCCGATTGGCCGTTACGGTGGCGCATTGGCCCACGTGCGGGCCGATGATTTGGCCGCGCTGCCGCTGCGTGCCCTGGTAGCACGCCACCCTCAGGTGGACTGGTCGTTAGTGGATGATGTGATCCTCGGCTGCGCCAATCAGGCCGGGGAAGATAACCGTAATCTGGCGCGCATGGCGGCATTGCTGGCGGGCCTGCCGGTGAACGTTTCCGGCACCACCGTCAACCGTCTGTGCGGTTCAGGATTGGACGCGCTGGCCATGGCGGCACGCAGCATCAAGGCCGGGGAAGCCGGGTTGGTGCTGGCCGGTGGTGCGGAATCCATGACCCGCGCGCCGCTGGTGATGGGTAAGGCCGACACGGCCTTCAGTCGCCAGGCGCAGCTGTATGACACCACCCTGGGTTGGCGCTTTATCAACCCGCTGATGCAGGCGCAGTACGGTACCGACTCAATGCCGGAAACCGCCGAAAACGTGGCGGCACAGTTCAATATCAGTCGCGCCGATCAGGACGCCTTCGCGTTGCGTAGCCAGCAGCGCGCGGCCCGGGCGCAGGAGTTGGGTTTACTGGCACAGGAGATCGTGCCGGTCAGCCTCAGCGGTAAAAAAGGCGCGGTGACGCTGTTCAGCCAGGATGAACACCCGCGCGCAGATACCCGGCTGGAACAATTGCAGGGGTTAAAAACGCCGTTCCGCCAACCCGGTACCGTGACCGCCGGTAACGCTTCCGGCTTGAACGACGGTGCCGCAGCGCTGATCGTCGCCTCGGAGGCGATGGCCGTCAGCCAGGGCTTAACGCCACGTGCGCGCATCGTCGCTACCGCTACCTGCGGCGTCGAACCCGGTTTGATGGGCATCGGGCCGCTGCCGGCCACCCGCAAGGTGCTGGAATTGGCTGGGCTGAACCTGGCGCAAATGGACGTGATCGAACTGAATGAGGCGTTTGCCGCCCAGGCGCTGGCGGTACTACGCCAGCTTGGCCTGCCGGATGACGCCCCGCAGGTGAACCCCAACGGCGGCGCTATTGCCCTGGGCCATCCGTTGGGGATGAGCGGTGCACGTCTGGCGCTGGCCGCCCTGTTTGAACTGGAACGGCGTTCCGGCCGCTACGCGCTTTGCACCATGTGCATCGGCGTCGGCCAAGGCATCGCCATGATCATTGAGCGAGTTTGACCCCGAGGCTAATAATGATGACTACCAATCCACAGCCACTCGACGCCATTGAGTTCGCCTCGCGTGATGAGATTGAAGCGCTGCAACTGGAACGTCTGAAATGGACGCTGCACCATGCCTATAACAATGTGCCGATGTACAAACGCAAGTTCGATCAGGCGGGCGTGCATCCCGACGATCTCAAACAACTGAGCGACCTGACCCGCTTCCCCTACACCACCAAACAGGACCTGCGCGATAACTACCCGTTCGACACCTTTGCGGTGCCAATGGAACAGGTGGTGCGCATTCACGCTTCGTCGGGCACCACCGGCCGACCAACGGTGGTCGGTTATACCCAGCGGGATATCGATAACTGGGCCGATATCGTCGCCCGCAGCCTGCGCGCCGCCGGTGCCACCGCCAAAGACAAGGTGCACGTGGCCTACGGCTATGGCCTGTTTACCGGTGGGCTCGGCGCTCACTATGGCGCGGAACGACTCGGGGCGACGGTGATCCCGATGTCTGGCGGCCAAACCGAAAGGCAGGCGCAGCTGATCCTGGATTTCAAACCCGATGTGATCATGGTGACGCCGTCCTATTGTTTAACGCTGATCGACGAACTGGAACGCAAAATGGGCGGCGATGCCCGTGACTGCTCATTACGTCTGGGGGTATTTGGCGCAGAACCCTGGACTGAAGCGCTGCGGCACGAAATTGAAAGCCGCATGGGCATCAAGGCGCTGGATATTTATGGCCTGTCAGAAGTGATGGGGCCAGGGGTAGCGATGGAATGTGCCGAAAGCGGTGGCGGCCCGACCATCTGGGAAGACCACTTCCTGCCGGAAATCATCTGCCCGGAGACCGGCCTTGCCCTGCCGGACGGCCAGCACGGTGAACTGGTGTTCACCACCCTGACCAAAGAGGCGCTGCCGGTGATCCGTTATCGCACCCGCGATCTCACCCGTCTGCTGCCCGGCGATGCCCGCCAGATGCGCCGCATGGGGAAAATCACCGGCCGCTCTGACGACATGCTGATCATCCGTGGCGTCAATGTGTTCCCATCGCAGGTGGAAGAACAAATCATGCAGTTCGAACAGCTGTCACCGCACTACCAGCTGCAGGTCAGCCGCAGCGGGCACCTGGATACCCTGGCGGTACGCGTTGAATTGAAAGAGGCGGCGCTCAGCCTCAGTCACCAGCAGCGCTGTGAGATTTGCCACCAGCTGCGCCACCATATCAAGTCGATTATCGGCGTCAGCACCGACGTCAGCATTGCCAACTGCGGTGATATTCCCCGTTCGGAAGGCAAGGCCCAGCGGGTGGTCGATCTGCGACCACGCTGATCCCGCCGGCGTCACGGATGACGCCACAATAATTTGTGGTAATGTTGTGTCTCATCGTCGGCTAACCCATGGAAAAATATGGAACATAAACTGGATGAGTTTATCCGCCATGCTATAGACGCGCAGCCGATCAGCGGTACCTCACTGATTATCTCCCTCTACGGCGATGCGCTTAGCCATCGCGGCGGCGAGGTGTGGCTCGGCAGCCTGAGCGCGCTGCTGGAAGCACTGGGTTTTGGTGACCGCTTTGTGCGCACTTCGGTATTTCGCCTGCAAAAAGAGGGCTGGCTGGCAGTCGAAAAAATCGGCCGCCGCAGCTTCTATCGGGTGACCGATCAGGGCATGCGCCAATTCCGCCACGCCGAGTCGAAAATCTACCTTAGCGAGCCACCGGCCTGGGACGGTAAATGGGATCTGCTGTTGCTGGAAAGCGCGGAAAAAAGCGAGCGGGCACGGCTGAAAAAAGAGCTGGGCTGGCTGGGCTTCGGCCAAATCGCCAATAACCTGATGGCGGCCCCCACCCATGCACAAACCGACGTCACCGCCCTGCTCGGCGAGCTTAACGCCAGCGAACAGGTGATCTACTTTCGCGCCGACTACCCTTACAACCGTTCCGAGCAAACCCTGCAACAGCTGGTGGCCAACTGCTGGGCTTTGGGCGACGTGGCCGCCGATTATCATGAGTTTATCGTCTCTTTCCGCCCGCTAATGACACTGCTGCGCGAAACCGACGATGCGCTGCTGACACCCCAGCGCTGTTTCCAGATTAAGCTATTATTGATCCACTTCTTCCGCCGCGTGGTGCTGAAAGATCCCCTGCTGCCGGATGCTTTATTGCCTGTCCAGTGGGAGGGGCAGATCGCCCGCAACCTGTGCATCAATATTTATCAGCGGGTGGACCGTGCCGCGACCGAGTATGTCAGCACGCTGGCGGAAACCACTATCGGCGCTCTGCCCGCCCCGGCGGCCGGTTACTACCGACGCTTTGGCGGCTTGCCGCGTGATCCTTCACTGTAGGTTGTGTCCCACAATAGGGCGTGGCACCGTCGCAGACCCAAAAGCCCGTAATCAAGGCGGAGGGTGCAGGGCATAGTGGGCCTATGTTCAAGCCTGACAACGCAGAGTACGGGCTTTTGGGGCGCGACCCGAAGGGCTGGGGCCATTTGAACGCGCATCTGTGTTACGAGCCGCTTATTTGGCCCACCAAACCTCACGACCCGCGCCTTGCTGCGCGCTCAAATGACCGCCAGCGGCGCTCACGTACTATTATGGGAAACAACCTTAGGAGCTTTTGCTATGCCCGTGTATCAGATTGACGGCCTGACGCCAGTGGTAGACCCCAGCAGCTATGTGCACCCGACCGCGGTGCTGATTGGCGATGTGATCGTCGGCAAACGGGTGTATATCGGCCCCAATGCCAGCCTGCGCGGCGACTTTGGCCGACTGGTGATCGGCGATGGTGCCAATATTCAGGACAACTGCGTGATGCACGGCTTTCCGCAACAGGACACCGTGGTGGAACAGGACGGGCATATCGGCCACGGCGCGATCCTGCACGGTTGCCGCATCCGCCGTAATGCCATGGTCGGTATGAACGCGGTGATCATGGACGGTGCGGAGATCGGTGAAAACACCATCGTGGGTGCCATGGCGTTCGTCAAAGCCGCCGCGGTGATTGAAGCCAACAAGCTGGTAATCGGTAGCCCTGCGCGGGTGTTGCGCGACCTGACTGAGCAGGAGCTGGCGTGGAAAGTGGCCGGTACGCGTGAATATCATGACCTGGTGCTGCGCTGTCGCTCCTCACTGCGGGAAGTGGCTCCACTGACCGAAATCGAACCGGGCCGTCAGCGCTTAAGTTTTGGCGACCACCTGATCCCAAAAAGTCAGCTTTAAGCCGGGTAAAAAAGCGCCGTTTCAAGCCAAAGTGGTTTACAGTGAACCCCTGTTTAACTTCTTTTATCTGGACCGGAATTCATGCCCAGAACGGCTAAAACGGTGGAAGTCCCCGCCATCGGCGAGCTTGATCGCCAAGCGGGGCAGTTGATTCTGCAACTTGCCCAGGCACTGCGGGCCGCGATCAATAAAGGCGAACTGAAGCCCGGAGATCCCTTGCCTTCAACCCGCGTGCTGGCGGGTGCGTTGCGGCTGGCCAGAGGCACGGTGCTGGCCGCCTTCGAACAACTGACGGCGGAAGGTTTTCTGGAAGCGCAGCCCGGTTCGGGCACCCGTGTCGCCCTGTCACTTCACCGCCAGCCGCCTGTACTGGCCAACAGCGCTGATATTTGTGACATAACCCTTTCCAGCCAGGCGCAGGCATTGGCGCAATTTGCCAGCCAGTTACGACCACTGCCGCCGGTCCCCTTTACCGTCTCGGTGCCAATCAATGATACCGCGCCCGATGACGTCTGGCGTCGCCTCGGCAACCGTGTCCGCGCGCGCGGGCCCGGTGCCCCCGCCGGTTATGGCGAGCCGCTGGGTGCGTTGCCGCTACGCAAGGCCGTCTGTGAATATGTCCGCAAGTCCCGTTCGGTGCTCTGTACGCCGGAACAGGTGATGATCACTTCCGGCACTCAACAAGGGTTGTATCTGGCCACGCAAATCCTGCTGGATGCCGGTGACACCGCCTGGGTGGAAGATCCGGCCTATCACGGTATTACCGCCATCTTCAATAGCGTATTCCGCGACCGGCTGATGGCCAGAGTCCCGGTCGATGCCGAAGGGATAGACGTGGTGGCAGGCAGCAAGATCGCGCCGCAGGCCAAGGCCGTTTTTGTCACCCCTTCTCACCAATACCCGCTGTGCATGCCGATGAGCATGTCGCGCCGGCTCGAACTACTGGCCTGGGCCAAGCAGCAGCGGGCCTGGATTGTCGAAGACGATTACGACAGTGAAATGCGTTACTCCGGCCATCCGTTTCCCTCTTTGCAGGGGCTGGATCCGGCCAGAGTTGTCTATCTGGGTACCTTCAGCAAGATCCTTTTCCCTTCATTGCGCCTGGGTTATGCCATCCTGCCCAAACCCTTGGTGGATGCCTTCTGCGGTGCGCGAGTGCTGATGGATCGCCACCCACCCAGCGCCGATCAGCACGTGCTGGCCAGTTTTATGGCGCAGGGGCATCTGGATCGCCATATCCGCCGCATGCGCAGCGTGTATGCGGAAAAACGGCGGGTATTAACCGAAGCCATCAGTGCCCATGTTTCTGCCGAGCTGGCCGCCCTGCACCCCAGCGATCAGGGCATGCATCTGGTGTTGTGGTTGAAGGCGGGACTGGATGACCAACAGGTCGTTCGCCGTGCCGCCGAAGCCGGGGTGGCGGTTAGCGCACTGTCGCCGATGTATGCCGTCGGCAGCGGGAAAAGCGGCTTGATACTCGGACTGGGCGGCTACGATGAGTTGCAAATCCATCAAGCCACTCAACGGCTGAATCAGGTGCTGGTGACGTTAGCCGAGGCAGAGTAAAGCGGCGAGATTGAGATACCCGGGGCGACCCGGGGGTGGGGCGTCCCTGCGGGAACCCCATCCTCCGGTTTCCCCTAATATCGTGTTTAAGTGAAGGGGTCTCAGGCATTATCTTGCCCGGTTTAACGTGAAAACCGCTTCGCGCCGTACACGCAGACCAACACCCCGGCCATGACCGCCAGCATCGAGGGTTGGATGGTTTCATGCAGCACCAGCCCGGCCAGCGCCAGACCAAAAAAGGGCTGCAGCAATTGCAGTTGCCCCACAGCGGCAATGCCGCCCAGCGCCAAACCGCGATACCAGAAGATAAAGCCAATCCACATGCTGAACAGCGAAATATAGCCCAGAGAAAGCCAGGCCCCGACGCTGACCTGCGGCCAATCCGCAGGCGCTGCCCCAATGGCCACCATGGCCGTCAGCGGTAAGGCCACTACCAGCGCCCAGGAGATCACCTGCCAGCCACCGAGTTTACGCGTCAGCATTGCGCCTTCCGCGTAGCCCAGACCGCAAAGCAGTACCGCAGCCACCATCAGCAGGTCACCGGCCCAGGAAGCGCCCGCCCCCTGACTCAGCGCGAAAGCCCCCACCAGCAGGCTGCCCAACACCGAGAACAACCAGAAAGCGATTTTCGGGCGTTCTCCCCCGCGCAGCACGCCAAAACAGGCGGTCGCCAAGGGCAACAGCCCGATATACACCAGTGCATGCGCCGAAGTGGTGCGCTGCAAAGCCAATGCCGTCAGCAAAGGAAAGCCGATCACCACCCCGATAGCGACCAACACCAGGGGCGCGATGTCATGACGCCGTGGCCGGCGTTGACGCATCAACCCCAACGCGCAGAGAGCCAATAAGGCTGCCAGCACCGCCCGCATCGCGGTCAGGAACAGCGGATCAAACTCCTGCACTGCCAGGCGCGTGGCGGGCAAAGAACCGCTAAAAATCAACATACCCAAAAAGCCGTTGACCCAACCCTGCGTCGAATGACGGCTACCGCCGATAACCTGGTTTTTTTCTGTTTCACTGCTCATGGCAACACCACTCTACATCGGCAAAAGATCCTTTATTCTCCGGTTAAAGTGGTTTGCTGCCAGAGCCAGATAATCACATTTTTAGCGAACCACTTTACTCTACCCCCGAAGTCTCCATCGCGGCGGGTACCGGCTGATGGCGGCTATAGAAGAAGTAGATCGCCACCAGCAGCAGGGTAAACGGAATGCCAAACCACAGCGTCATCTTGAAAAACTCGGTGAACGCCGTCGAGATCAACAATGCCGCCATCAAACCGGCACCGGCCAACGTGGTGTACGGGAACCCCCACATGCGGAATTTCAGGTGGGTTTGACGGTGCTGACGGCGGAAAAACAGGTGGGTGACAAAAATCATCAGCCAGGTGAAACAGGCGCCGTACACCGAGATCGACATCATCGCGGCAAAGGATTTCTCCGGATAAACCAGGCTCAGTACGATCGACACCACAATGCCAATACACGACATCGCCAGCGCACTCACCGGGATGCCGCGTTTACTGACCCGCCCCAACGCAGCCGGTGCTTGCCCGGCGCGAGACAGCGAGAACATCATGCGGGTGGTGATATACAACTGGCTGTTCATCGCCGACAACGCGGCCACCAGCACGATAAAGTTGAAGATACCGGCGGCGGCGGGCAGGTGGATCACGTTCATCGCCATCAGGAACGGGCTTTCGCCGGTACCGGACTGCCGCCAGGGAACGATCGCCAGCATCAGCGCAATCGACAGCATGTAGAAAATAAACAGCCGTAAAATGGTGCCCTTGAAGGCGGTTTTGACCGCAATCACCGGGTTTTTAGCTTCACCGGCGGCCACCGCGATCATCTCAATGCTCAGGTAGCTGAAAATCGACACAATCACCGCGAACCACATGCCCTTGACGCCAAACGGGAAGAAGCCACCGTTGGCAGTAAAGTTGTGAATACCGTACGCCGGGTTAGCGGAAAACAGCAGAATACCGATACCAATGGCGATAAAGGCCGCGATGGCCACCACCTTGATGGTCGACAGCGCATACTCCACCTGGCCGAAGGACTTGACGCCAATCACGTTGATGAAAATCACCGCGGCGGAGAACAGCAGCACCCACGGCCAAATCGGCGTGGTCGGGAACCAGAACTGCATATACATACCGATGGCGGTCACCTCGGTGCCCACCGCCAATACTACGCAGGACCAGTAGGAGTAACGCACCAGAAAACCGAACAGCGGACTGATGTAAAACTCGGCATAGTCGCCGAAAGAGCCCGGCGTTGGGTGCTCGGAAGTCATCTCCGCCAGGCATCCCATCAGCAACAACGCCACCACGCCGCCGATAAAATAACTCAACAGTACGCTGGGACCAGCCATCTGAATGGCATAGGCACTGCCGAGAAACAGCCCGGTGCCGATCGCCCCGCCGATTGCCAGCATCGTCATCTGCCCGGCGGTAAGCTGTTTCTTCAACCCACCCTGCCGCCGCGCTATCTCTTCAAAACCTTTCATCTGTTTCATGGCGGTCCTACCTTATTCACGCAGTACGGGTGACATCCAGGATGGCGGCAGTAACGTAGTCGACATTATTTTGGTTCAGGCCAGGCAGACACATGCGGCCGGGGGCCACCAGATAGATGGCGTAATCTTGCCGCAGCCGCTCGAGCTGTTGTGGGTTCAGTCCGGTGTAACTGAACATGCCCTTCTGGTCGCGAATGCGACGGTAGTCCAACGGCGAACCGCCCTTTTCCAGCCCGTTAGCCAGGACTTGGCGCATCTGTTTGATACGTTGCCGCATGCCGGCCAGTTCGCTTTCCCACTGCTGCCGCAGGCCGGCGTCTGCCAACAGGGTTTCCACAATCTGGCTGCCGTGGGTCGGCGGGCAGGAGTAGCTGCGGCGGATCAAGGTTTTCAGCGCCCCCTTGACGTTTGCCGCACTCTCCGGGGTGGCACCGCGTACCGAAAGCCCGCCCAGTCGCTGGCCATACAGCGCGACATTTTTCGAAAACGAATTAGCGACCAAGAATTCCACATCGGTTTTCAGCGCCTCACGCAGTACGAAACAGTCCTCGTCCAGACCGTCGCCAAAGCCCTGATAGGCGATATCGAACAACGGCAGCAGGCGACGACGCTGGACCACCTCAAGGGTGGCACGCCACTGTGCCTGACTGAGATCGGTACCGGTCGGGTTATGACAGCAAGGGTGCAGCAGCACTACGCTGCCTTCCGGCAGGCTGTCCAGCGTATCCAGCATGGCGTCAAACCGCAGACCGCCGCTGGCCTCATCAAAATACGGATAGGTATGGACGTTCAGCCCGGCGCCCTCAAAGATCGCCCAATGGTTGGCCCAGGTCGGATCAGACACCCAGATGTCACGGCGGGACAGGTAGTGATGGATAAAATCGGCGGCCAGCTTCAGGGCACCGGAACCGCCAACGGTCTGTACCGTGCAAATGGACGGTAACGCCGCCGCGCCGAACAACAAAGTCTGTACCTGTTGAGCGAACAGTGCCGACCCTTCGATCGGCGGATAGCCGTGCGGGCGACGCTGCTCGAGCAACTGCCGCTCGGCCGCCTCAACCGCCTGCATCAGCGGGATCCGGCCCTGTTGATCGTAATAAAGACCAATACCCAGATTCACTTTCTGCGTATTTTCATCCTGTAAATAAGCTTCCATCAACGACATAATAGGATCGGCCGCCGAGCGGCCAATGTGATTAAACATAGCGATTCCTTAATTCATTATGTAATGAATTTGCAGGTGGGTGTTCTGGTTATATAAAGTTTTAGGCCGTAGCGCTGACGGTAATCTCTATTTTCATTCCAGGCACTACCAATTTATCAACGATCACCGTTGAACGATTGGGGTAAGGATAATTAAAGTATTTCTTGTAAATTTCATCGAGTAATTTAACGTCATTCACATCGGTAAGATAAATAATGACCTGCAAGACATTGTCGCTGTGGCTATTTGCCGCTTTTAACGTCTGGGCCAGATTATCAAAGGTCAGGGTAATCTGCTTTTCCGGCGCGCCGGTTTCAATGCTGCCGTCGGGTCTGACCGGGCCATGGGCAGTGAATAGCATACCGCCGCCTTTAGTTGCCCAGGAAAAGGGTTGGCCAATTTCCGGCAGGCCGGTATCAATGATGGTGCGCATGGTTTACTTCCCCGTAGTGGTTAACTGGCGGATCAGCGCTCCGCCTTTGGCGAACAGCGAATCCAGCACATTGTAATGGTTGACACCGGCAACCGCGACCAGGCTGACGGGCAGGTGTTTGGCTTTAAGCACGGCATAGTAATACTGCGACTGGCCAATCAGCTCCGGCAGCTCAGCATCACCGAAAAATAGCGTCATCGGTTTGATACGTTCAGGGATATTCCGCACCGGGCTCAACTGGGTTATTTGCTGCGGGGTCAACTGCAATTGCCGGTTAACGTAGCTGGTTAACAAGGGCTCCAGTTCGAAAATACCGCTGATCGGTAACACCGCGTCGACCACCGCATGATGCTGCCAATAACTGGCCAGATGCCCACCGGCAGAATGGCCACACAGGTAAACCGGCGCAGACTTGTTTGGCGCAAGCCGTTGTTGAATGGCACTCAGCGCCGCGCCGGTTTGCCGACAAATATCGTCCAGATTGGCCTGAGGGGCCAACGTATATTCCAGCAGCACCACGTCAAAACCCAATGACAATGGCACGGCGGCAATAAAGGCAAAATCGTCCTTGCTGCAAAATTGCCAATAGCCGCCGTGAATAAATATTAACGTGCCTTTGGGTTGGCCGTCAGAATATAACCAATCAAAAACTTCCCGGGGAGAATCGCCATAGGGAATATTGCGTTCGCTGCGAACTTGCTGATAAACGGCCAGGCTGCGGGTTTGGAATGAGGTCAGGATCTGATCTTCATTGTCCACCGTCGAACCGTTATCGTAACTCCCCGCCAAAAGTTTCATATATTAAACTTCGTTTATTATTTAAGATATGCGTTAACTATTAGCACCGGGAATAATATTGTCAAGAAGGGAGCAGCAGCAATGCGTGCAGGGTAATATAAATCTTTTCTACAGCGCAATAAGTTTAACCAGTGAAACTTATTGCGCCTTAATGGCTATTTTATTCCCGGCTGAATTTGCGCTAATTGACTTAATTCTTGCCAGGCATAATCCCAAAAGGTCCTTACCTTTAGCGGCATGCGTTGGATGTTCTGCGCCACCAGTTGCACCGGCATTGGCAAAGGTTCAAACGCCGGGAGCAGGCGCACCAGCGTCCCCGCCGCCAAATCCTCTGCCACCTGATATGACAACAACCGGGCGATGCCCTTACCCGCTCGCGCCGCCAGCAGTTGGGTTTCGACTTCATTAAGCAGCAGGCGTGGTGTCAGCCTTACCCTGTCACCGTTCTCCTGCGGGCCAAAACGCCATTCGCGCAACGACGCCCGTTGGGTGCCGACAATGGTGTCATGATCGGCCAGTTGCGCCGGTTGTTTTGGCTCGCCGCGCAGTGCCAGATAGGCCGGGCTGGCGACCGTCACCCGCGAGACCTGCCCCAACCGCCGCGCCACGCGGGAAGAGTCCTGCAAATGACCGATACGCACCGCCACGTCCAGCCCCTCGTCAATCAAATCCAGGTTGCGATCGTTGAGCACCATTTCAATTTGCATCTGCGGATAGAGATCGAGAAACGCCATCACTACCGGCGCCACGTGCTTACGCCCGAACTGCACCGGCGAGGTGATACGCAGCAGGCCACTGAGCTGGGTATCCGCCGTGTCCAGCACCGCCGACTGATATTCATGCAGCAGCAAGTGCGCACGCTCCGCCAACCGCAGCCCGGCCTCGGTCGGAGCTAACCTCCGGGTGGTGCGTTCAACCAGTCGGGCACCAAAACGCTGCTCCAGCGAGGCGATAGCCCGGGTCACTGCCGGGGCGGAACGCCGCAGTTTGCGACCGGCGGCGGCCAGACTGCCGTGCTGGATCACCGTCACAAAAATCTCCAGTTCGTCCAACCGATCCATAGACTGTTCCATAAAGTGAAATTATCAATTTCCAGATTGCCGGATTTCGCCTACTGACCGCAAGAGTATGCTAATGAAAATCCTTCAGGAGTGTGAGCATGCAAAAGCTAAAACTGTACGGTACCCCGCTTTCCGGCCACGTCCACCGCGTGGCGTTGCTGTTGCGGATGCTCGAGCTGCCGTATGAATTTATCGAAGCGCCTGCCGAGGTGCGCCAAAGCGAAGCCTTTCTGGCGCTGAACCCTTTTGGTCAGATCCCGTTGCTGGTCGATGGCGAGCTGACGCTGGCCGACAGTAACGCCATTTTGCTGTATCTGGTCAAACGCTACGCGCCGGACAGCCATTGGTTACCCGAAGACCCGGCAGCCGCGGCACAGGTGCAAGCATGGTTGTCCAGAGCCGCGGGAGAAGTCCGCTATGGGCCGGCTTCCGCTCGTCTGATCGCCCAGTTTGGGGTGGCGGAGGATTATCAGGCCGCGCTGGCGATAAGCGCCCGCTTCCTGCCGCAGGTGGAGCAACATCTGACCGACCGTTCGTTTCTGGCAACGCAACAGGCCACCATTGGCGATCTGGCCTGCTACAGCTATGTGGCGGTAGCTCCGGAAGGGGGCATTTCGCTGGCACCCTACCCGGCAATCCAACGTTGGGTGGCGCGCATCGCGGCACTGCCTGGCTTCTTTGCCATGCCGTCGCTGCCGTACCCCACCGGGAGGTAAATCCGATGATCCCGCAGATGTTCCACCCCGATGAACTACGTGCTCAGACCCTGGCCGGATTTGACCAGGTGGGCGGCGGCATTTTCCCCAACATGCCCGACCAGCACCGCAAGTTTTTCGAGGCACTGCCTTACCTGTTTGTCGCCACGCTGGACGAGCAAGGTTGGCCGGTGGCGACCCTGTTCAGCGGCCCGCCCGGATTTTTGCGCACGCCGGACAGCACACACCTGCGTATCAGCACGCCCCGCCGTAGCGATGATCCGGCACAGGCAGCCTTGCAATCCGGCAAGCCGGTGGGAGTATTGGGGCTGGACTTCAGCAATCGGCGGCGTAACCGTGCCAACGGTGTGATCGGGCGTACCGACAAAAACCGCATTGAGATCGACGTCAGGCAAAGCTTTGGCAACTGTCCGCAGTATATTCAGCGGCGCGAGCTGTACCCGGCCCCCGCCAACCCCACACCGATTGAGCATCTCACTACGCTGGACGCAGCAGCACAGGCGTTGATTCGCAACGCGGATACCTGTTTCGTGGCCAGTGCTGCCCATACCCAGCTGGCGCAAGGCGGCGTGGATATTTCGCACCGGGGCGGAAAACCGGGGTTTATCCATCTG
This sequence comes from Serratia myotis, assembly GCF_027474885.1. NCBI lineage: Bacteria > Pseudomonadati > Pseudomonadota > Gammaproteobacteria > Enterobacterales > Yersiniaceae > Serratia > Serratia myotis. The sequence goes on from NZ_CP099707.1 coordinate 3,542,492, forward strand.
GAGGGAAACAGCCTGTGGATGCCGGATTTTCGCGGTAACCGTTATATGAATACCCTGGGTAACCTGCTGGCGGAACCGCGTGCGGCGTTACTGTTTATTGATTTTGAAAACGGGAGTATTTTGCACCTGCAGGGGGAAACGCAGATCCTCTGGCAAGCGGAGGTGGGCCAAGGTGTGGCGGGTGCGGAACGCTACTGGCGCTTCGATATACACAGCGCATGGCGCTTTTCACAGGCCCTGCCGTGGCGCGGCCGCAATCTTGAGTTCTCCCCGGCAACGCTGAACACTGGCGTGTGGACAGTATAAAAAACCCCGCGTTGGCGGGGTCAGTTGATTGGGTTTTATACGCTGTGTTCCACCGTGGTGGCCGCCTGATAAAGTTGGCGGAAATAGCTCAGACGTTCAAAGAACAAGCGGCTTTGCGGTTCCGACATATTGCCGGCCACTTTGCCGGCATCAACCTCCCTTCCCTGCCATTCCATCAGCGCAATGCTCGACGCCAGAAAATCCATTTCACCGCCGCCATAGAGATGTCTGTCCACTGATTTCATCATTTGCACACTCCTTTTAATCGCATCGAAAAGGGTCATATGCCTGCTGACTTCAGTATCGTCCCGACTGCGGGTGTTTTTTGTACAGAAGGTGCGCATCCCAGCAAATTGATTGGTTGCCACGGATCGGGCAAATGAAGGCGGAAAAGTTTGCTAGGGTAAAGGGGTGCCGTTTGGGATAGGTCACCCTGTGTTGAATTCTGAAAAAGGAAGATAACCAATGAGCAATCACTTCTCTGCCACCCTCAAAGATCCTTCGTTGTTCCGCGAGGCCAACTATATCGACGGGCAATGGCTACCGATCAAAGGCGACCAGAGCATCAAAGTCCACAATCCCGCCACCGGCGAACTGGTCGGTCAGGTCCCGGCGTTGGGTGCCAAAGAAACCGCCCAGGCGATTGCCGCCGCCAAGAAGGCCCAGCCGGCCTGGCGTGCACTGACCGGCAAAGAGCGCGCCGGCAAACTGCGCCGCCTGTTCGAGTTGATGATGGAAAACCAGGACGATCTGGCGCTGATCATGACCGCTGAACAGGGCAAGCCACTGGCTGAAAGCCGGGGTGAGATTGCCTACGCGGCGTCCTTTATCGAGTGGTTTGCCGAAGAAGGCAAACGTGTCTACGGCGATACCATTCCGCAGCCCCAGGCCGGTCGGCGCATCATCGTGCAGAAAGAACCGATTGGGGTATTTGCTGCCATTACGCCGTGGAACTTCCCGGCGGCAATGATCACCCGCAAAGCTGGCCCCGGCTGGGCGGCAGGCTGCACCGGGGTGATCCGCCCCGCCAGCCAGACGCCTTTCTCAGCATTGGCGCTCGCCGTGCTGGCCGAGCGAGCGGGCTTACCGGCCGGTGTTTGCAACGTGATTACCGGCCCGAGCCAGGCCATCGGCGCAGAACTGACCGCCAACCCGGACGTACGCAAGCTGTCGTTTACCGGCAGCACCGAGGTGGGTGCGCAACTGCTGGCGCAGTGTGCCCCGACCATCAAAAAGACCAGTATGGAACTGGGCGGCAACGCACCGTTTATTGTGTTTGATGATGCCGATCTGGACGCCGCGGTGATCGGTGCCGTGGCCTCCAAATACCGCAACGCGGGCCAGACCTGCGTGTGCACCAACCGTTTTCTGGTGCAGGACGGCATCTACGACGCCTTTGCCGAAAAGCTGAAAGCGGCGGTGGAGAAATTGAAAGTGGGCAACGGCATGGACGACGGCGTGACTATCGGCCCGTTGATTAACCCGGCCGCGGTGGAAAAAGTCAGCGAGCATATCGCCGACGCGGTGCAACGCGGCGCATCAATTCTGCTGGGAGGCAAGCCTCATGCCTTGGGCAATAACTTCTTCACGCCAACCATTCTGACCGACGTACCACGGCAGGCCAAAATATTCCATGAGGAAACCTTTGGCCCGGTAGCGCCGCTGATCCGTTTCAACAGCGAAGCCGAAGCCATTGAGCTGGCAAATGATACGCCGTTTGGCCTGGCCTCGTACTTCTACAGCCGGGATATTGGCCGGGTAATGCGCGTCGCCGAAGCGCTGGAATATGGCATCGTCGGCATTAATGAAGGGTTGATCTCCACCGAGGTTGCCCCGTTCGGTGGGGTTAAAAACTCCGGGTTGGGCCGTGAAGGGTCGAAGTACGGTATCGAAGATTATCTTGAGATTAAGTATCTGTGCCTCGGCGGCCTCGGGAGCTAACCGCCCGACCCCAGCAGACGGCCCGCACCGCGCGGGCCGTGATCCGCTAGCCCCGCAGGCACTACTTTTGGTACTGCGCGTCGCTGACCTGCTCCATCCAGTCCACCGGGCTGCCGTTCAGTGACTCGGCGATAGCGATGTGAGTCATGGCGGTGTCCGGCGTCGCGCCGTGCCAGTGTTTGACGTCCTCCGGGATCCAGACAATATCACCCTGGTTCATTTCCTGGATCTCATCGCCCCACACCTGGATCCAACCGCGCCCCTGGGTGACGATCAACGTCTGACCAAGCGGATGGGTATGCCAGGCAGTACGGGCGCCGGGCTCAAAAGTCACGGTAGCACCGCCTACGCGGGCCGGTTCGCTGCCGGCAAAAGGCGCATCAATTCGCACCTTACCGGTAAAATAATCTTCTGGGCCCGGACGGGAAGGCTGGGAACCGCTGCGTTGAATTTTCACTTGTTTCTCCGTTTCGGCCAATGCGGCCGGGGCTAACATGGACAGAATAATTGTAGTGGCTGCGAGTAATTTCACCGGATAACTCCTAACGGGTGACGGAGGAGACAGAGGAACGTTTGGCAAACACCTCTTTGGCGACCGGAACGGCGGACATGGCGTTGGGCCAACCGACATAGAACGCCAAATGAGCCATCACCTCGCCCGCCTGTTGCTGGGTCAGGCCGTTGTCCATCGCCTTGTTGAGATGGAAGGTGATTTGCGCCACTTGTCCGTTAGCCACCAGCGCACTCACCGTGACCAAACTGCGATCGCGGGGTGCCAGTGCCGGCCGTAGCCAAAGGTCGTGAAACAACACGTCGGTGGTATAGGCCACCAGCCCGGGGAATTGCTCACTGCCGACCGCGTTTTCCACCGCACTGACCCGTAACCCTTCCGCCACCTCGTCAAGCGGCAACCGTTGAGGATCCGCCACAGGTAATTCGGCAGCGCTGATGCCACGCTGTTGATAAACCTCTCGCGCTGCCGCCACCGCCGCCATGGCGTTACCCCAACCGGTATAGAAAGCCAGATGAGTGATGATCTCCGACAGCTCGGCGGCGGTTACGCCGTTGTCCAATGCCAGGTTAAATTGCTCAGTCATCAGCGCCGTTTGGTTGCGGGCGATGACTGCGGCGACGGTGATCACGCTACGGTCGCGCGGCGAAAGCGCCGGACGTTGCCAAAGATCGCCCTGTAAGGTGTCGCGTTGAAATTTCGCCAATGCCGGTGAGACGCTTTTAACCCGCTCTTCCGACTCAGGGGTTTCTGCCCCGGCGCTGCCAGATATCGCCATCGACAACGAAAGGGCCGTTGCTGCAAAGTATTTCATTAATCTATCTCCCGATAAAAATGACACGTTAGACAAAAGATAGCGTCACGCCCGCATCACGACTAGATAGCAAAATGCGCAAGGAGCTATGAGCTGAATTCATTAATTGTCTATGGCCGTGGCAAGCGACTAGAATATCGCCATTAATTCAGCCCACACGGCGAGGCCGGGATGTTAAAAGAAAACTTTAACGATTTGATTTCGTTTCTGATGGTGGCCCGCGAACGCAGCTTCACCAGGGCGGCGGCAAAACTTGGCGTTTCCCAATCGGCCCTGAGCCATGCCATCAGGGGGCTGGAAGAGCGGCTGGAACTGCGTTTATTAACCCGCACCACCCGCAGCGTGGCGCCTACCGAGGCCGGTGAAAGACTGTTGAACAGCATCGGTCCGCGCTTTGCTGAAATTGAAAATGAGCTGGATGCCTTAAGTGAAATGCGCGAGCGACCGGCGGGTAATATCCGCATCACCGCCGGCGAACATGCCGTCGATTCGGTGCTGTGGCCGGTGTTGAAGTCATTTCTGGCGGACTACCCGGATATCAATGTCGAAATCACGGTAGACAATACCCTGACCGACATTGTCGCCGGCCGTTTTGATGCCGGGATCCGTCTGGGTGAACAGGTCGCCAAGGACATGATTGCCGTGCGCATCGCACCGGACATGCGCATGATCCCCATCGCCTCCCCCGCCTATTTTGCGCAAAACGGCACGCCGGACACCCCGCAGGAATTGCAAAACCATCGCTGCATCAATATGCGCTTACCGACCATGGGCGGCCTCTACGCCTGGGAGTTTGAAAAAGACGGCCGCGAGATCAAGGTGCGTGTCGAGGGGCAACTAACCTTTAACAGCCTGCGCCAACGCATTGACGCGGCGCTGCTGGGCTTTGGCATCGCCTTTGTCCCGGAAGATGCCGTCACCCAGGAGTTGGCCGACGGCCGTTTAGTGCAGGTGCTCGACGAATGGTGCCCGCATTTCCCTGGCTATTACCTCTATTATCCCAGTCGCAGGCAGCACACCACCGCCTTTGCGCTGTTTATTGAGGCACTGCGTTACCCGCGTCAAACCTGAACGGTTAGGTTACATGCATAAAACCAACAAATAATCGAAAAAACAGCACAAGCTACGTAATAAAATAATAACAATTAGAGTAACCTGCCCGCGCTTCAGCCAGAGCTGTCTCGCCCGTTGGCGATCATCTCAACAACGGCGCAGAAAGCCAGGTCTGACTCAGTCCTTTTTTGCTTTCGCCCCAATGACAGAGATTATTCAATAGCCCAAAACCAACCTCGCCACTTTTAGCGGCCACGGCCTTTTAGCCCTGGCGATGGAGAGGATTTGCCGAACGCACGGGATGGATTTTTAGGGAGAAACCGCGTGTTTTTTTGGATATGGCTTAATCTCTAAATCGGGGACTTTTCATTTTGGTAAGGATAATACTATGCAAAATAAAGCATCATTGTCGCCGCTCATCATCATCACGGCGCTGTTTGCCGCGTTGAGCGGACTCTATCTGCTGGGAGGCGGCATCTGGCTGGCCAAGCTCGGTGGTTCACTGTATTACATCATTGCCGGCCTGGTGCTGTTAGTAACGGCCTGGCTGCTGGTTCGCCGCCGTGCGACCGCACTGCTGCTGTACGCGGTGTTTTTACTCGGTACCACGGTGTGGGCGCTGTGGGAAGTCGGCCCGGACTTCTGGGCGCTGACGCCGCGGTTGGATGTCACCTTCTTCTTCGGCCTGTGGCTGGTGTTGCCCTTTATCTATCGCAAGCTTAACGCCCATGGCAAGTTGGCCTACAGCGCACTGAGCCTGGCACTGGTGGTCACCGTGGTGGCACTGGCCTATGCGGTGTTTAACGATCCGCAAGAGATCAACGGCACCCTTGAACCGGCACAGGCCAAGGTTACCCCTCAGGCGTCGGACGCTGACTGGCCGGCCTATGGCCGTACTCAGGAAGGCACGCGCTATTCCCCCCTGAGCCAGATCAATGACAAAAACGTCGGCCAGCTCAAAGAAGCCTGGACCTTCCAGACCGGCGATCTGAAAACCGCCAACGATCCGGGGGAAATCACCAACGAAGTGACCCCGATTAAAATCCGCGACACGCTCTATCTGTGTACCCCACACCAGAAGCTGTTCGCGCTGGATGCGGCCACCGGTAAGCAGAAGTGGACGTTTGATCCTCAGTTGAAGTTCAATCCGACCTTCCAGCACATCACCTGCCGTGGCGTCTCTTATCATGAGACCCCTGCCGCCGCGGGTACCGCCACCGACGCCTCTCCGGCACAGTGCGCACGCCGCATTATTCTGCCGGTGAATGACGGCCGCCTGTTTGCGCTGGATGCAGAGACCGGCAAGCCTTGCGCCGACTTCGCCAATAACGGTGAGCTCAACCTGCAAAGCAATATGCCGTATGCCACCCCGGGCCATTACGAGCCGACCTCACCGCCGGTGATCACCGACAAGGTGATTGTCATTGCTGGTGCGGTGACCGACAACTACTCCAATCGCGAACCTTCGGGCGTGATCCGCGGTTTTGACGTTAACAGTGGCAAACTGCTGTGGGCGTTTGATCCGGGTGCAGATGAACCCAACGCCATCCCGGCGGATGAGCATCACTTCACGCCGAACTCGCCTAACTCCTGGGCGCCTTCCGCCTACGATGCCAAGCTGGATATCGTTTACCTGCCAATGGGCGTCACCACGCCGGATATCTGGGGTGGCGATCGCACACCGAATATGGAGCGCTACGCCAGCGGCCTGCTGGCGCTGAACGCTTCTACCGGCAAGTTGGTGTGGTTCTATCAAACGGTGCACCATGACCTGTGGGATATGGACGTACCGGCCCAGCCAACGCTGGCGGACATTACCGACAAGAGCGGCAACAAGGTGCCGGTGATTTATGTGCCGACCAAGACCGGTAACATCTTCGTACTGAACCGCACCAACGGCGAGCTGGTGGTACCGGCGCCTGAAAAACCGGTTCCGCAGGGCCCGGCCAAGGGCGACCGCCTGTCACCGACTCAGCCTTTCTCTGAACTGACTTTCCGCCCGGAGAAAAAACTGACCGGCGCGGATATGTGGGGCGCCACCATTTATGACCAACTGGTTTGCCGGGTGATGTTCCACAGCCTGCGTTATGAAGGCACCTTCACCCCGCCTTCCGAACAAGGTACGTTGGTATTCCCGGGTAACCTCGGTATGTTCGAATGGGGCGGCCTGTCTGTCGATACTGACCGTCAGGTGGCTATCGCCAACCCTATCGCGCTGCCGTTTGTGTCAAAACTGATCCCACGCGGTCCGGGCAACCCTATCGAGCCCCCGGTCGGCGATAAAGGCGGCAGCGGTACCGAAGCCGGTGTGCAACCACAGTACGGTGTGCCATTCGGCGTGACCCTGAACCCGTTCCTGTCACCGCTTGGCCTGCCGTGTAAACAGCCGGCCTGGGGTTATATTTCCGCGGTGGATCTGAAAACCAACGACATCGTGTGGAAAAAACGCATCGGTACCGTGCGCGACAGCTCTCCGTTGCCGTTACCGTTCAAAATGGGTATGCCGATGTTGGGCGGACCGGTCTCTACTGCCGGGAATGTGTTCTTCATTGGCGCAACGGCGGACAACTATCTGCGTGCCTTCAGCGTGACTAACGGTGAAAAACTGTGGGAAGCGCGGTTGCCGGCCGGTGGCCAGGCGACACCAATGACCTATGAGGTCAACGGTAAGCAGTACGTGGTAATTTCCGCAGGCGGTCATGGCTCATTCGGCACCAAGTTGGGCGACTATATTGTCGCTTACGCCTTGCCAGATGAGAAATAATCGTCGAGGATAGTCCTATCACAGAGCACGCCACCCGGCGTGCTCTGTCTCCACAAAATACCCGCCAGATCCTTTCCTGCCTGATCGCACCAACCGCACAATAAATTTCACCTTACATATTGATAATGATTATCATTCGCAATATTATACCCACGTAGGCCCCGGCAGTGGCCGACAATCATCTCTATATCACAGGCAGTAAACTGGCGGCCGCCTTCGGGCGGCCCTATTCGGAGGCATATGACCAAACAGCGCAGCAGGCAAACAACCCCTATCACCCCAGCTATCCACACCGGCGCGGAGGATCTCATATGAGCCAACAACCCCTGACCGCCATGTTGATGCTGATTTATCTGCTGCTGATGGTACCGGCGCTGTTCGCTATCGATAACCGCCTGAGCACCACCCGCTGGGGCCAGGGCCGCCTGGTTCGCAAAACGCTGCAAACCGGGTTTATCATTGCCCTGACCCTGCTGTTCTTCGGCCTCATGACGCTATTGTATTGATTAATTCGCCGCCACCGGCAGCACGGCTTCCTGTTTTACCACCGCAACCTTGCCGCTCAGCGCGAAGGCCGAGATCAGGGTAAACAGCAAGGCAATGCAACCGAGGATAAGATACGAGGTTTTGAAGCCGTAGTTGACGTACATCAGGCCCGCGGCATAGGACATGCCGATAGCCGACAGCTGCTTGAAGAAGCAGAAGCCCCACAGGTAAATTGATGCCGAGAGGTTAACGTTAAACTGGGTGGTAATGTATTTGAAAATGCCCACCAGCAGGAACGGCACTTCAAACATATGCAGGGTTTTGAGGAAGATCACCGCGGTCACCGAATCTGCCTGCGAAGAACCGATAATCCGCACCGACATAATCACCCCGGCAATCAGCAGCGCGTTCTTGCCGCCAATACGGTTGATGATCAACGGCGCAAAGAACATGATAAAAGCGTTAAGAAACTCACCCAGCGTGGTCACATAGCCAAACGCCTGGGTCCCCGCATGTCGGTCGCTGAAAAACGAAGTGAAGAAGTTGGCGAACTGCTGATCGAACACGTCGTACACGCAGGCTACCCCAACGATATACATCACCAGGCACCAAAATTTTCGCATTTTCAGCAGGCTCAGCGCCGCTTTCAACTTGACGGGTTTATGGTTAAGCGCTAATCCGTCCGCCACCGCCAGCGTGTTATTTTGCTCCGGTTTGAACATATACAGCAGACCGGCCAGTACCAGTGCAAAGCTCGACGCCAGCCAAAAAGCGAACTGGTTATTAATCGTAAACATATAGCCGACGATCGAGGCGCAAATCGCCCAGCCAATACAGCCAAACAGGCGCGCCCGGCCATACTCAAATTGGCTGCGGCGGCTCACCTTCTCGATATAAGCTTCAATCGCCGGCGAACCCCCGCTGCACACCAGCCCCAGATAAATACCGCACAGCAGCGCCCCGAGCACAAAGTTGGTTTTCAGCAGCGGCGAAAAGACATAAATAAACAGCGGCGCCAGAAACAGCAGCAGGAAAATGATCATCCACAGCAGGTGTTTCTTCAGGCCAAACTTGTCGGTGACAAAACCAAAGATCGGCTGGAACACCAGGGCAAACAGCGCCATGCTGGCGAATACCAGGCCGGTTTGCTGCTGATCGAGCTGGTTGACGTCATGCAACCAAATCGGAAAGAACGGCAGCACCGCGCCCATGATAAAGAAATAGAAAAAACAGAAGGCACCGAAGATCCAAAAGTTCTTGTTTCTTAAATAAAACATGGCTCACCATCCCATTTATGACGGCGCAGGAAGCCCCGCGCCTTGTGCGTTTTGAGGAGGTAATACAGTCAGTTCAGCGATCAACGGTAGGCGGGAAGCCAGTTACCGTGAGCCTCAATCAGTTCATCGCAAAGCTTGCGAATATCATCAATCGAAAGCTCGGCAGACGTATGCGGATCCAACAGCGCCGCGTGGTATATGGCCTCACGTTTATGGGTTACCGCTGCTTCAATCGTCAGCAGTTGGGTATTGATATTGGTGCGGTTGAGCGCCGCCAGTTGCTCCGGTAAATGCCCGACATAGCATGGCGAGATCCCCTGCCCATCCACCAGGCAAGGCACTTCGACACAGGCCTCGGCAGGCAAGTTGGTAATTAAACCGGTATTGAGCACATTGCCGCCAATCTTGTACGGGCGATCGGTTTCCATCGCTTCGATAATATAGGACGCATACTCATGCGTGCGGGTATGCGTCAGGGTAGCGTCATTCGTCAGCGCCAGCTTGCGCTGTTGCCATTGGTCGATCTGTTCAATGCAGCGGCGCGGATACTCATCCAGCGGGATGTTAAAGCGCTCAATCAATTCCGGATAATTGCGCTTAATCCAGTAAGGCATGTACTCGGCATTATGCTCGGAAGACTCAGTGACGTAATAGCCAAAGGTTTTCATGATTTCATGGCGCACCATATCATCATGCTTGCCCTGCAGCGCGTTGGCGCGGCGCTTGATTTCCGGGTACAGATCCTCGCCATGACGGCGAACATCCAGCAGCCAGGCCATATGGTTGATGCCCGCGATATGGAACTGCACGTCATCGGTAGGCATATCCACGCTTGTCAGCAGCGTCTCTGCGCAGACCTGAACGCTGTGACACAACCCCACGGTTTTCACGCCGGTATGACGCAGCATACCGCCGGTTAAGGCTGCCATCGGGTTGGTGTAGTTCAGCAGCCAGGCATCCGGGCATACCGCTTCAATATCCCGGGCGAAATCAAACATCACCGGCAGGGTGCGCAGTGCGCGGAAGATCCCGCCTATCCCCAGGGTATCGGCAATGGTCTGTTGCAGGCCGTACTTTTTAGCAATGGTGAAATCGGTGATGGTGCAAGGATCGTAACCGCCGACCTGGATGGCATTCACCACATAATTGGCATTTTTCAATGCCGTGCGGCGATTTTCCACCCCGAGATAAGGGGTGATTTTCGCCCTGCCGGCGTTAATATTGCGGTTGATATTGCTCAGCATGGCGAAAGATTCGTTGAGACGGGCGCTGTCTATGTCGTACAGCGCGATATCCACTTCTTTCAATGCCGGGGTCGCCATGATATCGCCGAGGACGTTCTTGGCGAAGATGGTGCTGCCCGCGCCCATAAAAGTTACTTTAATCATCGTATTTCTCCGCTGCACTGGTTTTCGATAGGCTGAAATTACCCTGCAATGCCGAAGCGAGATATGGATGAATGTGACCTCATTATGGCGAAAAATGACGCAGCGCAAAAACTGTGAGCCAGGTCTGGATTTGGTGGCACCTCACCCCTTATACGGCAGCTACACTGCTACAGTGGGTAAGAAAACCAGGACAATAACTGATGCACAAGAGTTTTACCCTAAGCCGCACCGACAATATTGAGCTGAATCTGTACCAATATGGTGAGGAGAACTGTGACAAAGGGCATAGCTTTGGCCCCGCCGTACGCCAGCACTATTTATTTCATTATGTGATAAGCGGCACCGGGGTGCTGCACAGCGAATACGGTGCATTTCCGGTGGTGGCCGGAGAAGGTTTTTTGATCCACCCACACGACGTGACCACCTATTGCGCCGATAAAAAAGATCCCTGGCATTACATGTGGCTGGAAGTCGACGGGCTGATGGCCGGCAAGCTTTTCGAAGAGTGCCACCTGAGTCGCCAGTTCCCGATTTATCGCGCCCGCCCCTCGGATGAGACGCCCCAGGCCCTGCGCTACCTGCGGCGACTGGTCACTCATGACGATGAACACCGCCTGAAAACGCTCGGCCTGAGCTACCTGTTTTTTTCGGCGCTGATCGACCATAGATTACAGGGCAGCGACGAACACCCCAGTGACAAGGCGCAGCATCTGCACAAAGCGGTCAAACTGATTGAAAACCGCTACCACGAACAGCTGACCATTGCGCGCCTGGCCGCCTACTGCAATATCAACCGCAGTTATCTGTGCCGCTTGTTCAAAGGGGCATACGGTATTGGGCCAAAGGAATATTTGCTTAACTTCCGCATGACGCTCGCCACCAGTCTGTTACGCAACAGCCAGACGGCGATCAAAGTGGTGGGAATTTCGGTCGGTTATGAAAACCAGCTGCACTTTTCCAAAGCCTTCAAGCAGGTCCACGGTATCTCACCGGCCAAATGGCGGCAGGAGCACTGCCCGCTAACGCCGGTGGACGCGGAATGATCACTTCACCCGATCCTTTTCCTCAGCGACTTTCGATTTTATCCGCGGGTACTTCCACAGCCAGCGCCCGCTGACCATTCGCCAGTAGAACAACGCACCGCGCACCGCCCAATCCATAAACATGCCCAGCCAGACGCCGACTACGCCCATTCCCAGCAGGATACCCAGCGTATAGCCGGCCACCACGCGGCAGCCCCACATACCCAGCATCGACACCCACATGGCGAACCGGGCGTCACGCGCGCCTTTCAAACCGGCGGGCAGCACCCATGAGGCGGCCCAAATGGGCATAAAGGCGGCGTTGAGCCAGACCAGCACCTTCACCACTTCCTTCACGTCATCTTGCTGGCTATAAAATGAGGCGAATACCCCAGCCAGCGGTGCGGTACCCCAGGCGAGCGCCGTCAGGCCAATGGTCGCCAACCAGAAGATATGGCGCAACTGCCTTTCCGCCTGGGCTATCTGCCCTTTCCCCAGACGTTTGCCGACAATAATGGTCGACGCCGACCCCAGGGCGTTGCCCGGCAGGTTAATCAAGGAGGCAATAGAGAAAGCGATAAAATTGCCGGCGATAACGTTGGTGCCCATGCCGGCGACAAACATTTGCGTCAGCAATTTACCGCCGTTGAACAACACCGACTCGATGCTGGCGGGAATGCCGATCCCCAGCACTTCCCACAGGATCGTCAGCTTTAACGGGCTAAAATAACTTTTCAGCGTGATGTGCAACGCCGGGTTAAAGCCGATCATCAGCACATAAATAATCGCTATCGCACCGATATAGCGGGAAATGGTCAGCCCCAGTCCAGCCCCGACAAAGCCCAGGCCATGCCAGCCCAACATGCCGTAAATCAGGATGCTGCTGATGATGATATTCAGGATATTCATGCCGCCGTTGATCAACAGCGGGATTTTGGTATTCCCGGCACCGCGCAGCGCCCCACTGCCAATCAGTGCAATGGCTGCCGCCGGGTAGCTCCAGACCGTGGTTTGCAGGTAAGAAAGCGCCAGCGCCTTCACCTCCGGCGTGGCGGCACCGGCAATCACATTAATAATCTGCTCGCCCGCCAAATGGATGCCCACAGCCAGCACCAGAGCCACCAGCGTCATCAACACCAGCGACTGACGGGCCGCCGAACGGGCTCTTTTGCGATCCCGTTTGCCGAGGCTGAAGGCCACCACCACCGTGGTACCCAGATCCACCGCGGCAAAGAAAGAGATAATCACCATGTTGAAGCTGTCTGCCAGCCCCACTCCGGCCATCGCCTCCTTGCCAATCCAGCTCACCAGAAAAGTACTCAGCACCCCCATCAGCAGGACGCAGGCGTTCTCCATAAAAATCGGCACCGCCAGCGGTGTGATCTCACGCCAAAACAGGACGCGGTAGCTTTTGCGTTTGGGGTACCAGGGCGTGTTTTCCACACGCTGACGCAGGGCAGCATATAAGTTCAAGATCGGCTCATGGGATAAAAGTGAAACAACATTTCAAATAATGAGTGACAGATGCTTATCCTGCAAAGAATTTTTTGCCAATGCGCTGCGGATTAGGAAAATGGCTGGGGCAGAGCTGTATGCAGCGCCCACCTCAGCCAGGCATAGACTACTCCATGTAGTCTTCCTGATCGGACTTGGCTGCGGCAATAAAGTTTGCGGTGCGATTGTTCATCACGGCACATTTGTCCGTCAGCAACTGACGATCCTCCAACACGGCCAGGTAGCGTGCCTGAGCCAGTGCCGGCAACTGCTGATAGCCCGCCGCCTTCGTATCCCAGCCGCGATGCTCTGCCACGCGCATCGCGGTGCGTTGCAGTTTGACATCATCTGGAATATCCGCACGACCACAGTTTTGCCGCAGGAAATGACTGCCCGCCAACAGGGTAGAAAGCTGATCCAGCTGCGCTTGCAGTGCCGTTGGTGGCTTATGCGCCGTTTGCTGGCAACCCACGAGAAAGACCAGGGCCATAGCGCCCAAAACTGAAGTACCTAACACCCTAAGCATAGCGATTACCCTTAAATAAAAGATGGTTAACATCAGCTTAGGCGAGCGATGAAATACTGCAAGCCGACGGATAACGGGCGTCTTGGATAGCAATTCAAATCAACGGCAAAGAACACTTTTCGTTGTTGGTACGGTCTTTCAAATTCTTGCATGTTGCGCAGGGAATATCGGCGCCGATGCGATTGGTGATCAAAATAACACGACCAGCCAAAGGGCTATTGTCATAATAACCGTGACCAACTGTGCCGCACCGCCTAAATCCTTGGCTCGCTTCGATAAGGGATGTATATCCAGAGAAATGCGATCGACGACGCTCTCAATCGCAGTGTTAAGCAACTCAACCACCAGTAAAAGGAAGCAACTTGAAATCAATAACAGCCTTTCCATTTTTGTAATATCTATAAGAAATGTAACTATCAGTAAGATTAAGTTAATAATGAGTAACTGACGAAAAGCGTCCTCTGTGATAACGGCACCAACAAAACCGTCCAATGAGTTTTTTATGCTACTGGTTAAGCGTCTTATTCCTTTTTTCTTTTCAAATGACATGCATTTACTCTTATAAAAATCAGGGTGATTTATAAAACCAATAAATAACGCACCGGTAGTTATTGGTTAAATGATTAATAAAATAAAACAATCCCCCTGGTAACAGGGTTAATCCGGCAATGTGGGATCACAAACGACAAAAAAGGAATTTCGGCCATGGATGTCCTCTGACCACAGCACGTATTGCATCATCTTGAGCGCACCTTAAGTGCCCTCTATCAGACGAGTTAGAGTTGCTTTTCGTATAAACGATAGCGCTTGTAAGGCACTGCCCCAATTCGCTCCAGGATCGTACGCATACCGCTATTGGACTCCAGGATCCATGACATCTCTAATGCATCGATATTGCGCTTCGCAAAAGGGTCACGTAACGCCTCAATAAGTAACAACGCGATAATCGGCCCTATCCGGCTAAATTGATACTCTTGGCGAACCCCCATCAGAGGGACTCTGGCAGTACGTACGCCACTCACTTTCAGACGCCATAACAGCTTCGCCCAGCCAAAGGGCAATAAACGCCCGTTCAGATCGGCTATAGCCTCATTGATATTGGGCAGCCCCACAATGAAGGCACAAGGGACTGAATCTACTTCAGCAATAAAAATCATGTCGTCAGGGACCAGAAACTTCAACTGGTCCCCCATGGTGGCGAACTCATGCTCGGTAAAGGGGACAAAGCCCCAGTTATCTTGCCAACCCGAGTTAAAAATTTCGCGAAGTACCTGCATTTCCTCGTTAAATCGTTTGCGATTGAGGCGGAGAAGGGTCACCTTTTTACCTGCCTGCGCCATCATTTTGGTTAATGAAGGCGAGAAATTCAGGTCAGTTCGTTTCATCCAATAAGCCAATAAATCTATGCCTTGTGTATATCCCTGGCGCTCTAAATTGGTGGCATAGTAAGGTTTGGCGTGTGTCATCAGGGCTGACGGCGGAGTATCAAAACCTTCAACCAATAAGCCGCTTTCCTGATTGATATTAAGGCTAAATGGCCCGGTGATTTTTAATGCACCTTTTGACTTCAACCAATCTTCCGCTGCGGTAAATAACGCTCTAAAAACCTCCGGATCATCGATAGCATCGATCATGCCAAAATGGCCGGTATCTTCGCCATAGCGTTCGCGGTGTAAGGAATCAATTTGAGCGGTTATCCGCCCGACGACCTTCCCCTCTTTTTTGGCTACCCATGCCTGCCATTCTATATGTTCAGTGCCAGGGTTCTTCTTGGAAAGATGCTCTTCACGCTCTACATACAAGGGAGTAATCCAGCTAGGATCATTGCGATAGAGTGATGAGGGAAAATCGATAAATGCCTTAAGATCACGCTTATCCAGGACAGTCTCAATGCGAATCATAAATAACCTTAAAATTTAATAACATAATCAAATGAAATCACTATTACGCCAGTGATATTTTCTGACCGGGGATCCATTATTGACGATGTCTTATTCCTATAAGAGATAAGAAAATTTAATTAATGTCTAAAGTCAAAAAAGATGTTACCCGGCCAGAGTTTACCCTGGCTGTTGCTGTTCTTTATCCAAAGAGCTACCTGACAGGGACGTGCAAACGCTAAGGAAACCACTCCTTTTATTATTTAGTGCTATTTCTGGCGATAAAAAACTTACCGTTTTTAGTTTACTAATTCTAGTCTGGGGAAGCATTGTCATATTTTACCATTAAATGCTCTTTCTATCCTTCCGACTAAATGAGGCTTTCACTTTTCGACGTCTTCCGGATACTGTTTATGATATGTTTAAGTACGGAGATAACCATGCGCAAGGTCAGATCATATAAACCGGCGATTATTCCCATCCAAAAATGTGTCGAAGACAGGCATTGGATGAAGGTTGTCGACCAAAGGGCCATGATATCCGGAGCCAATGATAACAGCCCGTACATCCACCGTTCGCTGGGCATGATCCTCACGTGAAATAGACATGGAATATCGACAACCAATCTCTCATCTTTAGTTCAGAGTAGACATGGTGGTTATTAACCATCGCATGCGCTATTTGTAGAATGAAAGAAAATGATTGAATAACAGATATATTCAAAGCATTTTCATTGTAAAACGCTAACTCTCACGCCAATAGCCTTTTGTCTTTTTGGTGATTTTAATCTATGGCTAATTTGTCTATGTCTGAAACAAGCTCAACTCATTCTCTTCCCATGCGTTATGCAGATTTCCCCACGTTGGTGGAGGCTTTAGATTATGCAGCGCAGGGCAGTACAGGAATGAATTTTTACGATCGTCGTAATCAGCTCGTGGCCGTACTGGAATATCGTACGCTGAAACAGCGGGCGGCAGCGGGTGCACGACGTCTGTTATCACTGAATCTCAACAAAGGCGATCGCGTTGCGCTTATCGCGGAAACCAGTGCGGGTTTCGTCGAGGCGTTCTTTGCCTGCCAATATGCCGGCCTGGTTGCTGTGCCCCTGGCCATTCCTATGGGGGTCGGACAGCGTGAGTCCTATACCATCAAGCTTCAGGGTCTGATCAATAGCTGTAAACCTGCAGCCATTATCAGCGGTGAAGAATGGGTGCCGTTGATTAGCTCGGCGGCTCTGGATACACCACCGGCACATATTCTTAGCAACGCAGATTTTAACGCATTGCCTGAGCGGGATATTGAACTGCAAGCGCCGTCATCCGACGACATTGCCTATCTCCAATATACATCGGGTAGCACTCGCTTTCCGCGCGGAGTCATAATTACCCAACGTGCCGTTATGGCTAACCTGCGTGCTATCAGTCATGACGGCATCAAATTACGTGCAGGCGATCGCTGCGTCTCCTGGTTGCCCTTCTATCACGATATGGGGTTGGTCGGTTTCCTGCTCACCCCCGTGGCGACCCAGTTGTCGGTTGACTATCTGCGCACGCAAGATTTTGCAATGCGACCAATGCAATGGTTAAAACTGATTGCCAAAAATCGCGGTACGGTGTCCGTCGCTCCTCCGTTTGGTTACGATTTGTGCTTACGTTACAGCCACAACAAAGAGCTGACCGGGTTGGATCTTTCCAGTTGGCGGGTTGCTGGCGTGGGGGCGGAGCCTATTCCGGCAGAGTTACTTAATCAGTTTGGTGAGCACTTCAGCCACCTCAACTTTGACAGCAAGGCACTCATGCCCTGTTATGGTTTGGCCGAGAATACCCTTGCGGTAAGTTTTTATGACGAAGCCTCTGGCGCACCAATCAACGCAGTCGACCGCGAGATTTTGGAATACGAGGGCAAAGCGGTAGCACCTGGCAAAAAAACGCGTGCCACATCAACGTTTGTCAATTGCGGCAAGGCGCTTCCAGGCCATCGTATCGAAATTAGAAATGAAACCGGGCTCCCCCAGCCAGAGCGGCAGGTCGGCCGTATTTTTATCTCCGGCCCCAGCCTGATGAATGGATATTTTCGTGATGATGCATCGCAGCAAAAAATTCAGGCGACGGGTTGGATGGATACCGGTGACCTGGGGTATTTGCTGGATGGGTATCTTTACGTCACCGGCCGCAAGAAGGATCTGATCATTATTCGGGGCCGGAATATTTGGCCTCAGGATATTGAATATGTCGCGGAATCCGAGCCTGAAATCCGCTCAGGTGATGCCATTGCCTTCGTCACGGAAGAGCACGCTGACGGCGCCAGAATTATTCTGCAAATCCAGTGCCGGGTCAGTGCTGAAGAGCGGCGAGAGCAAATCGTCCATACGCTGAGCGCACGCATACAAAGCGAATTCGGCATTGCGGTGGATATTGAACTGCTGCCACCCCATAGCATTCCTCGTACATCTTCGGGGAAACCGGCCCGCGCCGAAGCCAAGAAGCGTTGGCTAAGCGCATCAATCTGTCCGCCGATGCATCAGTTGGCAGGTTTTGCGCAATGATCGGCACCGTTGCCATTACTGGCGCCACGGGTTTTATTGGCCAACACGTCGTGCAGAACCTGCTTTCGCAGGGTTTTACCGTGCGGGCCCTAACCCGGCGTACCGGTAAAACGTCGACCGATAACCTGACCTGGATCCAGGGGGCTCTGGAAGATCGGGACTCTCTCAGCGAGTTGGTTAGTAACGCGGAATTCGTGGTTCACTGTGCGGGACAGGTCCGTGGGCAGACCGAAGAAACCTTTACCCATTGCAACGTTAGCGGCAGCCTGCACCTGATGCAGGCGGCGAGACAAAGTGGCAGTTGTAAGCGTTTCTTGTTTATATCTTCCCTTGCTGCCCGCCATCCTGAGCTGTCTTGGTACGCGAATTCAAAACATATTGCCGAACAACGGTTAATGACCATGGCCACGGACATTTCACTGGGCATTTTTCGTCCGACCGCAGTTTACGGGCCCGGTGATAAAGAGCTTAAACCGATATTTAGCTGGCTGCTACGTGGCGTCCTCCCCCGGTTGGGTTCGCCGGAAGCCAAGCTGACTTTCCTGCATGTGAGCGATTTAGCTGAAGCAGTGAGTCAATGGTTATTAGCCGAACGTCCCCAGGCGCAGACTTATGAATTATGCGATGGGATAGCCGGTGGTTATAGCTGGCGGCGCTTACGGGAAATAGGTGCCGCGGTGCGTAATGGCCCCGTGCGGCTACTGGGGATCCCGCTGCCTCTGCTGAATATCATGGCAGACATCAGCATTTTGTTGAGCCGTTTGGCAAAGAAAGAACCCATGCTGACGCACAACAAAATACGTGAATTAACCTATCCGGACTGGTCTGCGAGCAATCATCGCTTATCCGAGAGTATTAATTGGTTTCCCAAGGTCAGTTTGGAGCGCGCGCTGCGTGAAGGTCTATTTTAATTATCTTAATTAGAGGTTTGCCAAAGTTCTTATGCTAAATCGCGACGCTGTAATGGATTATATTCTTACTTGCTTACAAGGTCTCGTCGAAGGCGGATTAGAAATCAAACCTGATAGTGATCTCGTCAATGATCTTGGCCTGGAGTCCATCAGGGTCTTGGATCTGCTGATGATGTTAGAAGATGAATTGGATATTTCTATTCCTATCAATATATTACTTGATGTCAGAACGCCAGAGCAGTTGCTGAACGCACTACTCCCTCGCCTGGAGGCAACGAATGGGCCTGTATGATAAATTTTCACGGCTTGCCAACGATCGTGAGCAATTCCAGACTTCTGGCCTAAATCCCTTTGGCACCTGCATTGATGAGATTTACTCCGCGACCGAAGGACGGATTGGTAACCAGAAAATTGTCCTGGCAGGGACAAATAACTACCTTGGCCTGACTTTCGATGCGCAGGCGATTGCCGATGGGCAGGCTGCGTTAGCCGCCCAGGGCACCGGTACAACGGGTTCGCGCATGGCGAATGGCAGCTACAGTGCTCACTTAATGTTAGAGCAAGAACTGACTGCTTTCTTTGACCGCCCTACCGCCATTGTGTTTCCCACTGGGTATACCGCAAACCTCGGGGTAATCAGCACGCTAGCGGGCCCCGGCTCAGTGGTGCTGATAGACGCAGACAGCCACGCGAGTATTTATGATGCCTGTGCCTTGGGCGGCGCTGAAATCATTCGTTTCCGCCACAATGATGCGAAAGATCTGGAGCGCCGTATGGTGCGCCTCGGCGAGCGTGCTCGAGAGGCAATAATAATCGTTGAAGGCATTTACAGCATGCTGGGTGACGTTGCTCCGCTGGTCGAAATCGTCGACATCAAACGGCGTCTTGGCGGTTATCTGTTGGTAGACGAAGCTCACTCATTTGGCGTGATGGGGGCTAACGGACGCGGTCTTGCAGAAGCGCTGGGTGTTGAGCAAGATGTTGATATTGTTCTGGGCACATTCAGTAAAAGCCTGGCCTCTATCGGTGGCTTTGCCGTCGGCAGCAAGGCCATGGAGGTGCTGCGCTACAGCAGTCGCCCCTATATTTTTACCGCCTCACCTTCACCATCAAGTATCGCTTCGGTGCGTTCATCTTTGAAAAAGATCGCGCAGCATCCTGAACTGCGGGAAAAACTCTGGAGCAACGCGCATCGGCTTTATCAGGGTCTTGCCAAGCTGGGCTATGAGCTGGGCCCGCGTATCAGCCCGGTCGTTCCGGTCATGATTGGTTCGAAAGAAGATGGCCTGCGTTTCTGGCGCGACCTGATCGCAAAGGGTGTTTATGTCAATCTGGTATTACCACCGGCAGCGCCGTCAGGAATGACGCTTCTGCGTTGCAGCGTTAATGCTGCACACAGTGAAGAAGAGATTGATACGATCATTCAGGCTTTTGCCGCACTGAAAAAGTAATTGCCTTCATATTGCCCATGAGAGAGTCATGGTTAATATTCAAAGAGACGATGCCCTTCTCTTGGTATTACAGATTATACCGGCCTTTCTTAATTGTCTGGCAGAAAGGCCGGTGATAATTAGTAGGTTACGACTGAATCATTTTCGACAGCATAGCGATATCCATGCGCTTCCATAAATTCATCAATGGCTTTTTCAGCGTCAGATAACACTTCATCAAGCGACTTATTAGCATCAATATTTGCAATTTCCGCGCCTTCAAAAGTGAGTAGCGGTGTCAAGGCAACCTTTTTTTCCAATGACTCTTTCTGATGATCGGGCTTACGCGCACAAGCGACATCAATATCAACATTTAACTTTATGACCAAGTCCGGTTTATGATCTGCCATCCATTGGAAAGCTGCGCGCTCACGTCCCGCCAACCACTTGACAAAGCGGCTGCCTTTTACATTTACGGGAAATACGGTGCCATCATATCCGCCAGGGATTTGCACCTGTGGGAAACGGTCGGTTAATACGATGAGCCCTTGCCGACGAAAAGCCAACATTCGGCGAAAACGTATCAATCGACGTAAAACGAAAGTGATAATGACCAGTGCCGGCAATAAACCAAGCCTGGCCTTGGTGGATTTGACTTTTTTTGTATTACGTTCAATGGCCTTGCCAAAAAAACTCCCCATGAGTGGGAATTGTGAGACAGCACGTCCGACATTTCCTGCCTGCTTGCCCAGATGAACCCTTACTGCCGGGCCGTATTTTTTTACATGAACGATAAGAGATTCACAGACAGTAGACTTACCAGAGCCATCACTGCCAATAACCGCAATCAGCGGCGGTAATTTTGAATTCATAATAAGACTCGCTTTTAAGACACCTGATAAAATGTACCATTTCGCAAGAAAAAAGTCGCTTAAAGCCGTGACCAACCCGACAAGAAATAAACATCCTTAATCCAATGAGATTGCACACAAAATATTAAGAAAATATTGAAGCACTCGTTCCTGTCCCCGTCACTGTGATATCCCATTAGCAATAAGAGCCATAAGGTAAATCTCGGTAACAATTAGCACAAAAAAACAAGACTGCCATGGTGGAATGTAATTACCGGCAAAATAAATTTGATAATTATCGAGATAGAGCACAATAAATACCTTGAACCCAAGACTGATTACAATACAATGGTTTCTTTGTATTGGACCCATTACTGTGAGTCAACAGACAATATCCATTGCTAATCATCCCCCTGTGCGCGTAATAGCAATAACGGGCTGTGATGGTTCAGGAAAATCGACTTTGGCTGCCAGTCTGGTCAATCATCTATCAGCGCAAGAGCCGACGGAATTACTTTATCTCGGCCAGTCTTCGGGACGTATAGGAGAATGGATCAGCGGCTTGCCCATTATTGGTGCACCCTTTGGTCGTTATTTACTGGCGAAGTCTGATCGTGTTCATGAGCACCCTTCAACACCTCCTGGCAATGTAACGGCGCTGGTGATCTTTTTATTGTCATATTGGCGAGTTTATAAGTTTCGCAGAATGTTGGCGAAAAGTCGCAAGGGGCAATTGCTGGTGACGGATCGTTACCCACAAGCGGAAGTGGCGGGTTTTCGTTTCGATGGTCCGCAACTTGCAAAAACGGTTGGCGGTAATCGTTGGGTACAAAGGTTGAGAAAACATGAGCAAAAGCTGTATCAGTGGATGGCGTCTTATCCACCTTTCTTATTGATTCGTCTCGATATTGATGAAAAAACCGCGTACTCACGTAAACCCGATCATAAGCTTTCGGCTCTGCGTGAAAAGATTGCCGTCATCCCTCACCTTACGTTTAATGGCGCAAAGATACTGGATTTAGATGGGCGCGAGCCGGCGAGTAAAATTCTCGATGAGTCACTGCGTGCAATTCGAACCTCACTGACGACGTCAGAGGTTTAGTCTTTTGATGACCTTTTCATGCTGAAAAAAATGCAAAAAAATAAATCAAATACACAAAAAGATCCCTCATCTGCATGCATTACCGGCCTTATTGCGGTGGTAGGCAGCGACGGCACTGGAAAGTCCACGCTTACCGCCGATTTGGTCAAAAATCTGCAAAAATACCGGACAACCCAGCGTCGTTATTTAGGGCTTATCTCCGGGGAGGATGGCGATAAAATTAAGCGCCTGCCTTTCATTGGCGTATGGCTTGAACGGCGCCTGGCCGCCAAATCTGACAAGACTCAGCGCATGAGCAATAAACCACCGGCACTCTGGGCGGCATTGATTATGTACGGTTTTTCATTGTGGCGCGCGGCCAATTTACGCAAAGTACAGCGTCTGGCACAGAGTGGGGTATTGGTGATCAGCGATCGTTTTCCACAGGCAGAAATTTCCGGTTTTTACTATGACGGACCGGGCATTGGTGTGGAGCGCGCAAAGGGCTGGCTAATGACTCGTTTAGCGGCTCGTGAACGACGACTGTATCAGCGGATGGCCTTATGCCGCCCCGAACTTATCATTCGTCTTGATATTGATGTCGATACCGCCTTTTCACGTAAGCCCGACCACAGTTATGAAGAACTGAAGGACAAAATTTCAGCCATGGTTCGGCTACAGTATAATGGCTCCAGAATTATCGAGTTGGATGCCAAAGCCCCCTACGATGAAGTACTGGAAAAAGCACTGAATGCGATAACTTCAGTTTCAATGCTTCCATCGCGTACCCATTCCACTCTCGGCTAGCGAAATCACTCTTATATGCCGGGATCCCAACAATATTACTCATTCTCAAGTCAGAGTGGGTACATGTGGTTAGTATGGCTGGTTTGACTATGAAGCATTGGTTTTCCGATGGTGCTTTTCGCTCCATCTTACGTAACGCCGCCTATTTAGGCTCCGGCAGTGTGGCTAGTGCATTGCTTGGGTTACTTGCGCTTTCTTGTGCCGGTAAAGGCATGTCGCCCGAAATGTTTGGTGTACTTGTAATCATTCAGGCTTATACAAAAGCGATCAGTGATTTTATCAAGTTTCAGACATGGCAATTCGTTGTTCAATTTGGCACTCCCGCATTAGAACGCCAAAACATTCAACGCTTTCGTGACGTCATTTCATTTTCATTCGGTCTGGATATCGCGAGCGGAACCATTGCCGTGCTTGGCGGTATGTTATTACTCCCCTTCCTCTCTCACGCCTTAGGCTTGGATGAGGAAAGTTTTTGGCTCGCCATTCTTTACTGCACATTAATCCCGTCCATGACGTCGTCAACCCCTACGGGGATTTTACGGGCGTTTGACCGCTTCGATCTGATTGCCGTTCAGCAGGCTATAAAACCCTTTTTGCAGGCGATCGGAAGTGTCCTGTCTTATTATTTTGACCTGGGATTCCCGGGTTTTATCATCACATGGTATGCCTCCAACTTAATCGGAGGAACCCTGTTTTGGTGGTTTGCCGCGCGTGAATTACGCCGCAGGGATATTCATAATGCGCTGAAACCACGGCTATTTAAGACCGCACGCCGCATAGAGGGAGCCTGGAATTTCGTATGGACAACCAATTTTGCACATACGATTTGGGCTACGCGTAACTCGTGCAGTACCGTTTTAGTTGGCGTCGTTTTGGGTCCGGCAGCGGCTGGGTTGTTCAAAATTGCAATGACCTTCTTTGATGCCACAGGCACCCCGGCCAAGTTGCTGGAAAAGAGCTTCTATCCTGAGATCATGCGCCTGGATCCTCGCACGACAAAACCCTGGCTACTGGGCCTCCGATCGGCATTGTTAGCCGGGGGTATTGGCTTCGCCGTGGCCCTTCTGGTGATCGTCGTTGGTAAGCCATTAATTTCAGTTGTTTTCGGTTACCAGTACTTGCAAGCCTATGATTTAATCCAAATCATGCTGGGTGCCATTATCGTGTCCATGCTGGGATTTCCTCAGGAGTCCCTATTGTTTATGGCAGGTAAACAGCGGGCTTTCTTGATAGTGCAAACCATCGCCGCAGTCTCATACATTGGGCTCTTAATCGTCATGTCTCATATCTTTGGTGTGCAAGGCGCGGCATTCGCTTATTTGGCAGGCCAATGTCTAGACGTTTTGTTGACGCTAATTCCGACTATAAGTGCTTACCGTAATCGCTATTTACTGGGATTCAATGTATCCAGAGAGAGTAATCAATGACTAATAGCAGCAACAGGAAAAAATTCTCAACAGAAACGATCCAATTACTGTTTACTGCGGTAGAGACAGATGACATCGTTGAGGCGGATATTCATTTACCTCAGCATATTGACTTGCAATGTTCCTATGAGAGCATTCAGGATAATTATGCCTTGTGTCTGCAGTTTTGGCAGGACGGTTTCACCCGACAGGAGCTATTACGCTTAGTCAATGATTTTCTTAAAGATGTAGAATTATCTGCGGCAACGCGTATGCGCTATAAGTATATTCGTGCGCGTTATAAGCATTTACGCTTTGCTCAGCGGCTTTACAGCAAAAAGCATAACTCCAGTCACCTCTTTCACTTAACAACCGTAGTTCTTGGGCATTTTCAGGATGCTTTTCGCAACGGCAATAAAGAGAACCTTAAACTCTACGGTAATATTCTCCGGATCCTCCTCAGCAAGCCGATTTGGTCGCTGGTGAATTACGCTTTGCGTCATATTCACTTAGAAACCGAGAGCAATTTTATTGCATATCGCCAGGAGCAAATGCGCGAACTTCAGAGGCTAATTGCTGATCCACAGCTCACTGGAAAGCAGTTCCACGATGTGCGGAAAATTATTAGCCAACAAGTCTCATTTTACGACACGCTGAGATCTATAGATCCCAGCAACCGGGAAGCCCGTCAGATTTCCAGATTTTTGGCCGCTATTAATGGGTTAATGGGAGATCGGCATGATGTGATGGTGGCGGATAAACTGGCCGGGGGGAAATCCTATGATGAGCCAACGATGCTGGATGTCGATATTCGCCAACGTCTGGAGTTACTTCTCGAGCGATATCCTATGCAAGTTTAGCCGCAACGGGAGATTACCGCCCTCCTCTGCAGCCAAAATTTTTATACATTATGGTTATTTGCATGACGTTACGTAGATTACTGACAATTTCGCTGCTGCTGTTCCCACTGGTCACATCAGCGCATAATTTTGTTCAGGGTGAACCTGTCGCACCGGTAGTCATAGCCGATCGCGGAGAGTTACTGCTTGAAAATGACAATTTTCGCTATAAGAAATGGGGTAGTTCAGAACTGACAGGAAAAGTTCGCGTCATTCAGTGCATCGCCGGCCGCACCTCTGCCAAGAAGAAAAACTCGATGCTGATTACCGCCGTCAAGGAAGCAAATTTTCCGAACGACCGTTTTCAGCCGACCACTATCGTCAATACTGACGATGCAATTCCGGGCTCGGGCTTCTTCGTGCGCAGTAAAATTGAGAAAAACAAAAGGCATTATCCCTGGGCACAATTCATTGTCGATAGTAATGGGCTGGTCCATAACGCCTGGAAGCTGCCAGAAGAAAGTTCAACAATTGTGGTACTGGATAAAGCAGGACGCGTCCAATGGGCAAAAGATGGAGCTCTGACCCCGGATGAGGTTAATCAGGTGATCGCCCTGCTGCGAAAGCTGATTGCCGATGATAAATCATGAAGAAAAACGTGCTGGAAGCGGGCCTTTTCTCAGCAAACATGCGTTTGATATTAAGGGATATAACTAGCTTATGGCTTTGATTGAGCGCTATATCATGGTTGAAATCCGCCGATTAGTGATGATCATCGTGGGTTTTCTCATCTTTATGTTTGCCAGCTACTCAGCCCAACGGTATCTCACAGAAGCTGCCAATGGGACATTGGCTCTGCAAATCGTATTTGATGTTGTCTGTTATAAGATATTGATTGCATTGGAGATGCTTCTACCAGTAGGCCTTTATGTTGCCGTCGCGGTTGCGCTGGGCCAGCTCTACAGCGATTCTGAAATAACCGCCATTCACGCCTCTGGCGCCAGCCCGTGGCGGCTATACAAAGCGGTGTTGGTTCTTGCCATTCCTCTGGCCCTGTTAGTAACACTTCTTTCTCTGTACGGCAGACCCTGGGCTTACGCCAATATTTATCAGTTGGAACAACAGTCACAATCCGTGCTGGACGTGAGTCATCTGCAGGCGAATAAGTTTAACGTTAATGGCAGCGGCAGAATGATCCTCGCCTCTCGTATTGACCCAACGTCAAATCATCTTACAGACGCATTGATTTATTCACGCTCGACCAACAACACCAGTTTATATCGGGCTCATTCGGTTGAAGTTATAGATCCTTCACCTTCAAGCCCCTCCGTGATGCTAAAATCCGGAACCGCCTATGTGTTAGATCGCCAAGGCACAGATGATAACATGCAGAATTATAATAATTTAAAGATATCGCTTAAACCTTTTATTGAAAACATAGAAGTCAAGCGGAAATCAGCATCATTGGCTGCGTTATCACGCTCCACTGTCCCTGCGGACAGGGCGGAATTACAATGGCGGGAAAGTCGTGGTATCAGCACCCTACTGATGGTGTTATTGGCGATTCCATTAAGCCGCATAAAACCTCGCCAGGGTCGCTATACAACACTGCTCCCCCTCACGCTCTTATTTACCGCTATTTTTTATGGTGGGAATATCTGCCGTACGTTGGTGGCTAACGGGACTCTTCCCATTACTCCAGGTGTCTGGTTAGTCCCGCTATTAATGTCCATTGGCCTGTTAATTCTAATTTCGCGTGATTTCTCACTGCTACGGAAACCATTTCGATGAACATCTTCAGTCGTTATTTGATCCGTAATCTCTTTATCGGATTTGCAGCCGCTGCCGGATTGTTAATTCCATTATTTACCACCTTTAATCTGATCAACGAGCTAGAAGACGTCACTCCCAATGGATACCACTGGACTCAGGCTCTGTTAGTTGTGTTAATGACATTACCCAGAAGCCTCGTTGATCTCGGCCCGTTTATCGCCTTGCTGGGTGGCATCGTTGGACTTGGACAACTGTCAAAAACGCTTGAATTAACGGCGATGCGTACCGCTGGCTTTTCAATTTTCAGAATTGCTTTGGTGACTCTTTATGCCGGCCTTTTTATCAATCTGTCATTAGGCGCTCTCGATGAGTGGGTAGCCTCACCGATGCAGCAACAGGCCCAGGAACTTAAAGACACCGCCCTGGCTAAAACCAATAACGGCGCTGACTCCGGCAATGCCTTGTGGGCCAGAAGTGGAAATGAATTTGTTACCGTAAAATCCCTGGATAAGCAAAACCAACCCGTCGGGATTGAGATATTTCGCTACCAACCCGACCTCACCCTTGAATCCTACGTTTACGCTGAAAAGGCTACCACCGCCAATAACGGACTGTGGACCTTGCATCAAGTCATGCAAAAACAATGGAAAAACAAGAAAGAAGTCGTACAAACCTATGATGATTTACCCTGGCAATCTCTATTTGCCGGGATGAACCTGAAAGGCCTGACCATGCCTGTTGATAGCTTCTCTAGCAAACAACTGAAGCAGTACATTCATTATCTGCAAAATTCGGAGCAACCCAGTAATGAATATCAGATCGCTTTATGGCAAAAACTGGGCCGCCCAATTTTAGTCCTGGCCATGATTTTATTAGCCATCCCATTCACCTTCAGTATTCCCCGTGCGCCAGGGTTGGGTAGCCGGTTAGCCATTGGTGTCATTGTTGGGCTGCTTACGTATATCATATACCAGATAATTCTTAACCTTGGATTGCTGTTTTCTCTCAACGTTCAATTAACGACCCTTGCCCCACCTATTTTATTGTTGATGGTATCTTTAGCGCTCGTTCATCGATTTAATAAGCAACATTAAACCTCAATTGAGTATTACTAACACAATAAATTGATTATTTTATTTTTTTACAATGCATAGAAAACCTATATCAATAAAATTATCGTAAAAATAAATGCGCCAACATTTCTTCCTCCGGTTTATTTCCATACTAATTAGCATGCTTATTAAATATCACTTGAACCTTTGATTTCAAAGATATAATTTCTTTCTCGATAATTTGGTGTTATAGGAAACGTTTTATGGCACCACGGCAATGTACTGGCTACTTAACAGTGGTTAGCTGTAGCTACTCGAGCTGAAAATAAGTGCTCAATATGCCCCGCTCTAAACAGGTTACCAACCAAAGAACGGAGCTATTGATTAATTATTCAACACGGTTAATTTTTTTTCAGGAAAAGACGTCGCCCCTGCAATTTCAGTATCATTGAGTCGCCATGAAGGCCCTGAATATCCTTGCATCACCAATGTTCCCGCCACCGTAGGCCGAGCTATGGAAACGCCAAGAATATATACATTTCCCCAATAATGAGTTTGATTTCCCGAGCCAATTATTTTTATTGGTGCAGCTATACCTTGTTTATTCCTGATGTAAACATTACCGATATCAGGAACTATGTCAGAAGCGACAACTATGGCCGAACCGTAAACTCGAATTATCTCCAAAGTACCTACAGACGCTGGTGCAGAAAAATAACAGATGTTATTTTTTGAAGAAGATGTCGTTGCTTGCAAATACAGGCTATCAACCCGGCATGCTTTGGCGAAATTAACTGAATTCCCGCCCTGTTGATTAGCTAATGAATTGACAAATATTCGGCCAATACGAACACCTTCACTATTCAGATAGATATCATCATTTAATGTACTTTGACCATGAAAAATAACCCCTTCAATCTCAAGCCCTACAATTTTAGAGTCTATCGAATCAGTAATACTTAACAAAATAGCCCCAGCCACTGGCATTTTTGATTTTATATCTATGGTCCCGATTCTTGTATTATTTGTTCTAGCGTTAACGCCAACCCCTGCATATACATTCCCAAGTTTAATATCACCAATATCACTGTCGCTAACGCTTAACCAGATTGCCGAAGTAGACTTACTCGCAAGAAAGTTCTCCTCGTAAATACTGCCAAAACTCATTACGCCGCCTATTGAAAGGTTTTTTGCATTGAGGTTTATAGCACCAGCACCAAAATATTGACAAGTTATATTACTAATAGATACATATTGTGCAGGGTTAAGATCTGCTCCAGAAGAGATCACTACACCTCGATTTGCAGTCGTACCGTCTTCATTCTCCAGACTGATACAACCAGCATATTCAAAATGGATGTTATCAACATATGTATGCTCACCTTTTATGATGATGCCATCCCCAGAACACCAGCCACAGCGAGAATTCGATATCGAATTGTAACCAGGAGCGTAAGCGCTCCATAGTGCGTTACGTAAGTCATCGCCAAAGATATTTTCGGCCCATGTATGCCCGTATGCCCGTAATGCATTGCAAAAACCAATGGCATTTATATTTTTCGCATACCCATATGAGAATGACAAAAAAACCGCAGAGGACGCATTATCCCACGCGGTATTTTTATTCACTCCACCAATAGCAAAAATATTTTGAAAATTCTTTCTTATTGTAACAACCTGAGTCGTACCATTTCCATTAAGCTGACCAAAAGGACTATAATTTCCAAGTGTAATCAATGTGCAATTGTTGCCCTCGATCAATTGATATCCATTCATGTACGGAAGTTTAATGGGCGATGTAATTAAATATCTAGCTTGTGAGTTTGCATGAATGTCAACTTCCTTAGATACTGCTGTTTGCCAGGCAGCAGTATCATCTGCAATACCGTCACCCACCGCACCAAACATTTCTGGCGTAACATAGTCAAGAATAGTATCAGCCATATATTTATCCTCTCAATTAAGTTGTTTTTTAATTCACTCGAAAAACATGAACAACCGTATAGTCGCATTAGTGTTAAACGACCACTACTGAGATATTTTTGCCTGGAGCCCAAACAACAAAAATAAATAATCGATATCGATGATACAGGTGAGGAGACTATGACAGGGACACCCCATTCGATGGATACTTAACCAATGAATAGAGTTATGTAAAAAACTAACCATGAGTCTGACTATGCGTGAGTAAATTATGTGTGACGGGGATCGTTGAAAGAATTTTAGCTAAGTGCTTGAATAATGGCGGAGAGAGGGGGATTTGAACCCCCGGTAGAGTTGCCCCTACTCCAGTTTTCGAGACTGGTCCGTTCAGCCGCTCCGGCATCTCTCCTTCAAGTGCTTGCTATCATGCCCCTTTTTGCGGCATTTTTACAGGGTTAGCCTCCTGCCGAATGTTCAAGTGACGACTTAACGAGCAATGCGATGATTAAATGGCCGTGGAAAACGCATCAACCGCAGGCGGAAACGCTTGCCCAGTGGCAAGACGCGCTGGCTATTCCCCTGCTCTCTCCACTGGATGAGCAGGAACAACAGCGGCTGATTGCCGTTGCCGGGCAAATTTTACAACTAAAACGCATTGTCCCCTTGCAGGGGCTGGTGCTGACCTCACAAATGCAGGCACGTATTGCCCTGCTGTTCGCTTTGCCGGTGCTGGAACTGGGGGCCGAGTGCCTCGACGGCTTCAATGAGATCCTGCTCTACCCTACGCCGTTCGTGGTGGAAGACGAATGGCAGGACGACTTCGGCCTGGTTCACTCCGGGCCGGTGGTGCAGTCCGGTCAAAGCTGGGAACAGGGGCCTATCGTGCTTAACTGGCAGGATGTGCAGGACTCTTTTGATCTCTCCGGCTTTAACCTGGTGATCCACGAAGCGGTGCACAAGCTGGATATGCGCAACGGCGGCAGCGCCACCGGCATCCCACCGATTCCGCTGCGCGATATCGCTGCCTGGGAACATGACCTGCATGCCGCGATGGAAAACCTGCAGGATGAGATCGACATGGTCGGCGAAGAGGCCGCCAGCATGGACGCCTACGCCGCCACCGATCCGGCCGAATGTTTTGCGGTACTGTCGGAGTATTTTTTCAGTGCGCCCGAGCTGCTGGCCAACCGTTTCCCACTGCTGTACCAGCATTTCTGCCGCTTCTATAAACAGGATCCGCTGGCACGCTTGCAGCGGTTGCAGGCCGAAGATGGCGTAGAATTGCCATAAGCCGACCCGCATTGCTCATATGCTGAGCAGTCGCACCGAATCGGCAACTTTAGCGTTGACACATTCTGGGTGGCTGGATATGATGCGCCCCGTTCAGACAATTCCTCTGTAGTTCAGTCGGTAGAACGGCGGACTGTTAATCCGTATGTCACTGGTTCGAGTCCAGTCAGAGGAGCCAAATTCGAAAGACCCGCTTAAGGAAACTTAGGCGGGTCTTTTGCTATGGGTCATCCTCTCCGTATAGTTTCGCGCCAGACAAAATCGGCATGGTACAGCCGGGTTTCACCCGGCATCTCGTGGCCCAACGTCGGCATCATGCTCTCCTCTTTCTTCTCTTCCGCCATCAGCCAGGCAACCGAATCCTGAGCAAATAACGCCACCGGCTGGGTAAAGGTGGTGAGGTTGTAAGAGGACCAGGCCGCCTGGGGAATATCGTCGTAGCCCGCCACGCAAAGATCTTCTGGAATACGCAGCCCAAAGCGGTGGCGCGCCTCGTCCATAAAGCCGCAGGCCAATAAATCCGTGACGCAGAACACCGCATCGGGGCGCTCGCGACGGGTCAACAGCCGGTGCGCCAGGATCTGACCGCTCTCATACGACGTCGTGCCAAAGCGCTCGACGCTTACCTGCAGCCCCGCCGCTTCCGCCGCCTGCAGAAAACCGCGTTCACGCGCCATCAGGCTGGGCGTCCCGGCCAATGAGTTGGCAAAAGCGATGCGTTGGCAGCCCGCTCGGGCAAACGCCATCACCACCCTGCCGGCCGCCTCTTCGTTATCCAGCCGGATACTGAGTGAGCCGGGCAAGGTGTCATTACGGTTGATCAGCACCAGCCGCTGGCCGTGTTTATGGCACAGGCGGGCAATGGCGCTGTCCGGCATGCCGGAAAGCACAAAGGAAGCATCGGCACGGAAGTTGATCGCCTGCTGCAACGCCTGGGAGACGCTGTCATCAGAGCGATCGGTGTTAATCAACATGGCGATCTTGCCCGCATCCTGCAAATGCTGGGTCAGCAAGCGGACCAGGCTGGCCCGATAGGGGGTCGCCAGTTCCGAAACGATCAGGCAGACAATGCCGCTGCGGTTACGCACCAATCCCCGCGCCAAGTGATTCACGTGATAACCCAGCTCTTCAGCCGCCCGCATCACCCTTTCGCGGGTGGCCGCCGACACGCTGGCACCGGGCGTATAAGTCCGCGAAACCGCCGAGCGGGAAACCCCGGCCAACTCCGCTACGTCTTTCGCACTGATCATCGCCTTGTCCATCGCCATCTTCACATCCATCCGTTTCGCATTCTGAGAAAAGTTTGCCGCATTTTGCAAAGCTGTGCAAATTTTTGCCGGTCAAAATGTTTCATTTTTGTGACGAGTAGGTTGAATTGTTTCACTGCGCGATTGACAGCGCAATTTATATCCTCTAGTTATTTGCACACACGTGCAAAAAGAATAGGCGACAACGTATCGCCACCCTACACAACCAAGGAGAACACCATGCATCGCGTTACTCTGATGGCGGTCATCGCCGCCGGCTCTGCACTCTCTGCCCTGCCTGCTCACGCAGCCGGGAAACTGAATATGATCTGCTCCGCCGACGTCGTGGTCTGCGAGCAAATGACCAATCTGTTTGAGAAACAACACCCGGATATCAAAGTCAGTATGGTGCGCCTCTCCGCCGGGGAAGCCTATGCACGTATTCGTACCGAAGCCCGTAACCCACGCACCGATATTTGGTGGGCCGGCACTGGCGACCCGCATATGCAGGCCGCCGACGAAGGCTTAACCCAGCCCTATAAATCCCCGTTGCTTGATCAACAACACGACTGGGCGCGTAAACAGGCAGAAAGTGCCGGCTACCGCACCGTCGGTGTCTACGCTGGGGCGCTGGGCTGGGGGTACAACACCAAGTTGCTGGCAGAGAAAAAACTCAAGGTTCCGGCCTGCTGGAGTGACCTGCTGGATCCGGCCTACAAAGGCGAGATCCAGATGGCCAACCCGAACTCGTCCGGCACCGCTTACAACACCCTCGCCACACTGGTGCAAATCATGGGTGAAGAGCCGGCCTTCGACTACCTGAAAAAGCTCAACGCCAATATTTCACAGTACACCAAATCCGGCTCCGCGCCGGTGAAAGCGGCTGCTCGCGGTGAAACCACCGTCGGTATCGTGTTTATGCATGATGCCGTCGCGATGCAGGTCGATGGCTTCCCGATCAAGGCAGTCGCCCCTTGCGAAGGCACCGGCTTTGAAATTGGCTCGATGTCGATCGTTAAAGGCGCACGCAACCTCAACCAGGCCAAGGTGTGGTACGACTGGGCGCTCAGTGCCGATGCCCAGTCACACATGAAAGACGCCAAATCCTTCCAGTTGCCGTCCAATCGCAACGCGGCGATTTCCGAATATGCGCCACGCTTCGAGAACATCAAACTGATCGATTACGACTTTAAAACCTACGGCGCGACAGAAAAACGCAAGGCACTGCTCAGCCGCTGGGATAAAGAGATCGGCGCCAGCGCCCAATAATTCACGCCCTTTTCCTCCCGTATGCGACGCGCTCTGCGATAAACCGGGCGAGGCAACCCTCGCCTGTACAAAGCGCGGTAACGGAAATATGAACTCTCGAGGTTACGATGAATGCTCAAAACCGCCGCCTTGACGGGGCCCTCGTGCTGGGCGCA
Organism: Serratia myotis; assembly: GCF_027474885.1. Lineage (NCBI taxonomy): Bacteria > Pseudomonadati > Pseudomonadota > Gammaproteobacteria > Enterobacterales > Yersiniaceae > Serratia > Serratia myotis. The sequence continues at coordinate 3,576,533 of NZ_CP099707.1, forward strand.
CTGGCCGTGTTATTGCTGCCCTGGTACAGCCAGGAAGCCGGGTTCTTCGACTTTGGCTGGCTCGGTACGCTGTGGCAGGATCAGGCAAGCGCGCCTGCGCTGTGGCAAGTAATCACCTTTCAACGGCCCTGGCTGCTGATTGCTCTGCTGATGCTACTGGTTTGCGCACCGGCTCGTCTGTTGCCGGTGAGTCGCCTGCGTTCGCAATTGCTGATGGGGGCCAGCGTCATCGGCATCCTGTTTTTGCTGTTTGAAGGCCATGCCATTGGCTACAGCGGCTGGAACTGGCAGTGGAGCGAACAGCTGTTTGGCGCGCTCAACGACGGCCAACCCGCCTTTGGCGCCGGTGCCATTTTGCTGATCACCACCTTTTTGCTGCTGCTCTCTTTTGCGCTAGCCGAACGCGGCGTGCTGAAGGGGGATGCCTTTGTGGTGGCCGCCATTGTGCTGCTGGTCGCGCTGGTGACCACCTTCGTGCTTTATCCGGTGCTGAGCATGTTTGTCTCATCGGTACAGGATGTGGATGGGTCGTTTAAGCCCGACGGGCTGATCGCCAATATGCAGGATCCGGCCATCTGGAGCCTCGGCTGCCTGAAGGGTGGCAGTTGCGGTACCGCCTGGCGCACCCTGACCCTGGCACTGATGACCGCCAGCGGCTCTACGCTGCTCGGTCTGGCTTTTGCGCTGGCCGCCACCCGCACGCCGCTGCCGTTCAAAAAAGGGCTGCGCCTGCTGACCATACTGCCGATCATCACGCCGCCGTTTGTGATTGGCCTGGCGCTGATGCTGCTGTTTGGCCGCGCCGGGGTGGTCACCGAACTGCTCGCCAGCCTGTTTGGCATCGAGCCCGGCCGTTGGTTATACGGCCTGACCGGCATCTGGATTGCTCAGGTGCTCTCCTTCACCCCGATTGCCTTCCTGGTGCTGATTGGCGTGGTGGAAGGGGTGAGTCCCTCGCTGGAAGAAGCCTCACAGACGTTGCGCGCTAACCGCTGGCGCACTTTCCGCTATGTTTCACTGCCGCTGATGGCACCCGGCCTGGCCAACGCCTTTCTGATCAGCTTTATCGAAAGCATGGCGGACTTCGGTAATCCGATGGTGCTGGGGGGCAGTCACGGCGTGCTGTCGACCGAGATCTTCTTCTCGGTGGTCGGGGCGCAGAACGATCCAAGCCGCGCCGCCGTGCTGGCCATTATCCTGCTGTGCTTTACCCTCAGCGCCTTTATTTTGCAGCGCCTGTGGCTGGCAGGGAAAAACTTCGCCACCGTCACCGGCAAAGGGGACTCCGGCACGCACTGCGGGCTGCCACGCGGCTTGCGTTATGGCGTGTACGCGTTGGTGATCCCCTGGGGTCTGTTCACGCTGGTGGTCTACGGCATGATCCTGATCGGCGGCTTTGTCCAGTCATGGGGGTTGGATAACAGCCTGACGCTGGGGCATTACGCCCGCGCCTTCGGTTTCCAGTGGAACAACGGCCAGATAGCCTGGACCGGCGTCGCCTGGAACTCGTTCTGGACCACCCTGGAGATCGCGCTGATCGCCGCGCCGCTTACCGCCATCGTTGGCCTGCTCACCGCCTGGCTGATCGTGCGGCAGAAGTTTGCCGGTCGTCAGACCTTTGAGTTTATGTTGATGCTCAGCTTTGCCATCCCCGGCACGGTGATCGGCGTCAGCTACATCATGGCTTATAACCTGCCGCCATTGGAAATCACCGGTACTGCGCTGATCCTGGTGGCCTGCTTTGTGTTCCGTAATATGCCGGTCGGCGTACGCGGTGGGATCGCCGCCATGAGCCAACTGGATCGCAGCCTGGATGAAGCCTCGCTGACGCTGCGCGCCAGCAGTTTCCGCACCCTGCGCAAAGTGATCCTGCCGCTGCTGAAACCCGCCATCAGCGCAGCACTAGTGTATGCCTTCGTGCGGGCCATTACCTCGATCAGTGCGGTGATCTTCCTGGTCAGCGCTCAATACAACATGGCCACTTCCTACATCGTGGGGCTGGTCGAAAACGGGGAATACGGCGTGGCTATCGCCTACTCCTCGGTGCTTATCGTGGTGATGCTGGCGGTGATCCTCACCTTCCAGCTGCTGGTTGGCGAACGTCGCCTGCGCCGCGCCATCACTGCCACTCCGCCGGTGACGCCACCCGCGGCCTTACATCAGGAGAATGCCCTATGACCGCCATTCGTTCCGGCTCGGTGGTGTTTGAAAACGTCACCAAACAGTTTGCCGACTTCACCGCCCTGCCCGGCCTTTCGCTCACCGTCGAACCCGGTACGCTGGTGACGCTGCTCGGCCCTTCGGGCTGTGGCAAAACCACCACCCTGCGCCTGCTGGCCGGTCTGGAGCACCCGACCTCGGGGCGTATTCTGATTGGCGGCAAAGACGTCACCCATCTGCCGGCCAATGAGCGCGACGTCGCCATGGTGTTCCAGTCCTACGCGCTGTTCCCGCATATGAACGCGCTGGACAACGTCATGTACGGCCTGCTGGCCAGCGGGCTGTCACGTAAAGAGGCGCAGGATCGGGCGCGCGAAGGGTTAAAACTGGTGGGTCTGGAAAATATGGGCCAACGCCTGCCCGCCGAACTGTCAGGCGGCCAGCAGCAGCGCATCGCCGTGTCGCGCGCACTGGTCCTGGAACCTCAGGTGTTGCTGCTCGATGAGCCCTTATCCAACCTTGACGAACGGCTGCGTCGCCGAGTGCGCACCGAGATCCGCGATTTGCAACAGCGCCTCGGCTTCACCGCGGTGTATGTCACTCACGATCAGGAAGAGGCGCTGGCGGTCTCCGATAAGATTATCGTCATGAAAGAAGGGCATATTGCTCAACAGGGTGCGCCTCAGGAGCTATATCACTCGCCGGCTTCAGTGTTTATTGCCGACTTTATGGGTGAGGCTAACATCCTGCCCTGCGACATTGAGCGGGTAGACAACGGCGAAGCGCTGATCACCCTCGGCAGCCGTCAGTATCGTGTACCGGGTGCCAAAGCGCGTCCCGGTGCTGCGCAGCTTTCGGTGCGGCCACAGTTTATTACCTTACAGCCCGAGCAGAGCGGCGCATTAAACGGTGAAGTGACCCACAGCGCCTGGTTGGGGGACCATATCGAATATGAAGTGAAAACCGATCTCGGCGCGCTGTTTATTGTCGATGTGCAGATGGAACGCCAACTGACACCGACCACCCGCGTGGCCATTGATTTCAAATCTCAGGGACTGGCGCTGATTGCCCAGTGAACCTCAATACCTTAAGGAGCAAAGATGAATGAGCCCATTTCCCAGCGTTTGACGCTGGCCGAACAGGCGGCACGAGCAGCGGGCGACAAAGCGCTGGACTATTTTAACCGCCGCGAAAGCCTGGTGATTGAAACCAAACGCGATGCGCAAGATGTGGTATCGATCGCCGACCGCGAAGTTGAACTGCTGATCCGCGAGCAGATAGCCCGCCAGTTCCCGGACGACGGCTTTCTGGGAGAAGAATTTGGCCTGCAGCCTGGTGATTCTGGCTACACCTGGGTGGTAGACCCGATCGACGGCACCAGTCCCTTTGTGAACGGTATGCCGAACTGGTGCGTGTCGATTGCGGTGATCCATCAGGGAGAGCCGGTGATCGGGGTGATCGTCGCCCCCTGCCAGCAGGAGTGTTTTGTCGCGGCGCGCGGCGCGGGTGCCACCCTCAACGGTAAAACGCTGCAGGTGGATCCACAGCGCACCATGCAAAACCACGTCACCGGCTTTGGTGCCAACAGCTATGTGACACCGGAACGCGTTGGCGAGATCGCCGCCCAGATCACCGCGGCCGGTGGCAATTTCTTCCGTAACGGCTCCGGCGCCATGATGCTGGCCTGGGTGGCCGCAGGACGATTGGTGGGTTATTACGAACCTTATATGCATGCCTGGGATTGTCTGGCGGGATACTGCCTGGTCAACGAAGCCGGCGGCTGGACCCATGAGTTTAATACCGAGGGGGAACATTTGCTGCACGGCGGGCCGGTGCTGGCGGTCGCGCCTGGGGCCAAACAAGATTTAATGCGCATCGCGCAGCTGTAATTCAGACTGCTAGCCAATCTGTTTAAGGACTAAACCAGTAAGGGTCGAACATGTTCGACCCGATTTAACCCATTGATTATGCTATAGGGGGCAGCATGGCAGCGCCCCTACTCGTCTACAACCCGCGTTTATCCATCAGTACCGCCAGATCCACCAGCCGGTTAGAGAAGCCCCACTCGTTGTCATACCAGGCCAGGATCTTGACCAGCTTGCCGCCAATGACCAGCGTGGAAAGCCCATCAATCACGGAAGAGCGTGGATCGCCTCTGTAGTCGCTCGACACCAACGGCTCATCGCTGTAGCCAAGAATATCCTTGAGAGGGCCGGATTCGGCTGCCTGGCGGAAAGCGGCGTTGATCTCTTCCACCGTCACCTCACGTTTCAGCGTGACCGTCAGGTCAACGATAGACACCACCGGTACCGGCACCCGCAGCGAGTAACCGGTCAAACGGCCTTCCAGCTCCGGGATCACCTTGCCGAGCGCTTTGGCCGCGCCGCTGGAGTAAGGCACAATCGACTCTGCTGCGGCGCGGGCACCGCGCAAGTCTTTTTCCGGTTGGTCATGCAATGCCTGACTGTTGGTATAGGCATGGGTGGTATTCATCAGGCCGTATTCAATGCCGAAAGCCTGGTGCAATACCTGAGCGGCGGGAGCCAGACCGTTAGTGGTGCAACTGCCGTTGCTGACGACAAAATGTTTGGCCGGATCGTATTGCTGGTGGTTAACGCCCAGTACCAGGGTAATGTCGTCGCCCTTGGCCGGTGCCGAGATAATGACTCGCTTGGCTCCGCCTTTCGTGATGTGCACTTCAGCCTTGGCTTTGTCGGTAAAGAAACCCGTCGCCTCAATCACCACCTCGACACCCACGCTGCTCCATGGGATGGCGGCCGGATCTCTTTCGGAGAATACATGAATCGGACGACCATCGAGCAGCAACTGGTTTTCACCGGCTTCAACCCGGGCGGCCAGAGTGCCCGAAAGCGAATCGTATTTGAGCAGGTGCGCCAGGGTTTTGCTGTCGGTCAAATCGTTAATCGCCACGACTTCAAAGTCATCGCGACCTAATGCCGCACGCAAAACATTCCTGCCGATCCTGCCGAATCCATTAATGCCTACTTTGACCATGATCTACTCCTTCGTTATTGGCTCTGCTGCCAATTTAAGCCTGAGGGATGTGTGTCGTAAATGACGTTTACAGATCAATTTAGGCCAAAGTACGTGCATGAAAACGTTCGCGGTACTCTGTCGGGGTCAGCTGCAAATGCCGTTCGAAGACACGCCGCAGATTGAGGCTATTGCCGAAACCGCTGGTGAGGGCAATTTGCTCAATGCCTGCCGAGCTCTGTTCCAGACGCTGTCGGGCGCTGTGCAAACGCCCTTCTTCGACAAATTTGGCCGGAGGAATACCGGCCTCACGCGTGAACACGCGGGTAAAGTTGCGTGGGCTCATGGCAACCCGTTCGGCCAGTTTCTCGACGGAAAGATCTTCCGCCAGATTTTCCAGGATCCAGCACTGGAGATCGCGGATTGGGCCGGGGGTTTTAGCCTGATTTAACGGGTAACGGCTGAACTGCGCCTGCCCGCCGGGCCGACGCAAAAACATCACCAGGTCCTGCGCCACTTCGCGGGCCTGAGTAAAACCGTAATCGTCTTCCACCAGCGCCAGCGTCAGATCGAACCCGGAGCTGACGCCGCCGGAGGTCCAGACACTGCCGTCCTGCACATAGATCGGCCCATTTTCGACCAGCACTTTGGGGAAACGAGATTGCAAGGTGTCCAGCAACCGCCAGTGCGTGGTGGCACGACGGCCATCCAGCAAGCCGGCTTCAGCAAGCAACAAGGCCCCGCCACAAACGGAGGCAATTCGGCGCGCTTTGGGTGCGGCACGACGTAGCCAATCCACCACAAAAGCACTTTCTTCCTCGGTCGCCCCTTTGCCGGTGACGATGATGGTGTCACGCGCTTGTTCTGGATCCAGATCGCAAAGGCGATGGTCGGCCAATAGGTTCAAGCCGGAGGACCCATGCACCACGCGGTGAGACTGGGTAGTGACTATCGCTATCTGGTAGAGCGGCGCGTCATCAGGCCTCAAGCGGTTGGCTTGCATCAGGATGTCGGCGATCCCCGCCGACTCAAACAACATGCCCCCTTCAGGGACGATAATCAGAAATGTATGCATGTCGTTAAAATACAAATTGAGCAAAATAAGTCAAGCCCGCCGCAGAAACCTCAGGCGGGCTTTTGGCTATGACCTAATTAGCGCCAGTCCAGCGCAGGGGCGATATGGGTCAGGATCGACTCAATCACATGGGCGTTATAATCAACACCCAGCTGGTTTGGCACGGTCAGCAGCAAGGTGTCCGCCTCGGCAATTGCTTCGTCCTGCGCCAGTTGTTTGATCAACAGCTCCGGCTCGGCGGCATAGCTGCGGCCGAATATCGCCCGGGTCTGATCGCCGATATACCCCACCTGATCGCCGTCTTGCCCGCTATTGCCAAAATAGTTGCGATCCCGCTGGTCCATCAACGCAAAGATGCTGCGGCTGACCGACACGCGGGGTTCCCGTTTATGCCCGGCGACCTTCCAGGCTTCGCGATACGCGCGGATCTGCTTCGCTTGCTGCACGTGGAACGGTTCGCCGGTTTCGTCGTTTTTCAGCGTTGAGCTTTGCAGGTTCATCCCCAACTTCGCCGCCCAAACGGCCGTAGCGTCTGAGCTGGCGCCCCACCAGATGCGATCCCGCAGTCCGGCGGAGAAAGGCTCCACCCGCAGCAAGCCCGGTGGATTCGGGAACATCGGCTGCGGGCTAGGTTCGGCGAACCCTTCGCCACGCAACGCATCAAGCAGCACTTCGGTGTGGCGGCGCGCCATATCGGCTTCGGTCTCGCCTTCGGCCGGGGTATAGCCAAAGTAACGCCAGCCATCAATCACCTGCTCGGGAGAGCCGCGACTGATGCCAAGCTGCAAGCGCCCGCCTGAAATCAGGTCGGCGGCGCCGGCGTCTTCCACCATATACAGCGGGTTTTCATAACGCATGTCGATCACGCCGGTGCCGATCTCAATGCGCTGGGTTTTGGCACCGATGGCGGCCAACAGCGGAAATGGCGAACCAAGTTGGCGCGCGAAGTGGTGTACGCGGAAATAGGCCCCGTCCGCCCCCAGCTCTTCTGCCGCGACGGCAAGATCGATGGATTGCAACAGTGCATCGCCAGCCGAGCGGGTGCCCGACTGCGACGAAGGCGTCCAGTGACCAAAAGAGAGAAATCCAATTTTCTTCATGGGTAGTGTCCTTAGAGTGAATTATGACCGGAATACAGTGACAAACATGCCCCCCTGCAAGCCAGAAAAATTGTATTGGACCGCACTAAACGAACCGTTTTCGGCTAGGAAAAACCTTAATGCCGGGTGCCCATGGCCACCGCACGGGCATTGTAATCAAAAAGTAAATATCGTATAACAGGCTCCTCCGAGGGGTGTCCTGTAAAGGGCTGAGATGGCGTAAGCCGAACCCTTTGAACCTGATCTGGGTCATGCCAGCGAAGGGACGGGTCGGCAATAACACCATCAGTTATTGCCCGTTCTTACCTCAGCACGCCCGGATCTCCACTTAATTTTTGGAGGTCCCATGTTTACCCCCCAATTCGACGACGGTCTTTACGGACGGCTACGCCAACAGGCCGGTAGCCACTGGCAGGACTATGTCGCTCATCCCTTTATTCAGCAACTGGCTGCCGGTACCTTGCCGGAACCCGCTTTCCGTCGCTACCTGACCCAGGATTATCTGTTTCTGATCCACTTTGCCCGCGCCTACGCGCTGCTGGTCAGCAAGCTGCGCACCCTGCCGGAGATGCGCGCAGCCACCGCCTCGCTCAATGCGATTGTCGCCGAACTGCCTTTGCATCTGGCCTACTGCGCCGACTGGGGGCTGAGCGAGCCGCAGATTGCCGCCGAACCCGAGGCAGCGGAAACCCTCAACTACACCCGCTATGTGCTCGATATCGGCCACGCCGGTGATGCTCTGGATCTGCTGGCGGCCCTGCTGCCCTGTGTCGCCGGCTATGCCGAGATTGGCCTGCGCCTGCTCAACGACCCCGCCACGGTGATGGAAGCTAATCCTTATGCCTCGTGGATCCGCAACTATGGCGATCCGGCCTATCTGGCCGGGGTGCAGGCCGCACTCGACCTGCTGGAAAACGTTGGCCGCCAGCGTGGGGCTGAGAGCCGCCTGGCCGAGCTGTCGGTGATTTTCACCACCGCCACCCGGCTGGAATCCGCCTTCTGGCAAATGGGGCTGAATGCCCAATGAGTATAGGCAATGCGCAACACGATGGCGGCCGGCCGGGTATTCAGGTGCGGGATTTAACCCTGCGCTTTGGTCAGCAGGTGATTTTCGACCGGCTTAGTTTTGATATCGCAGGCGGCAGCTTTGTCGCCCTGCTCGGTGCCAGCGGTGCGGGGAAAACCAGCCTGTTGAAGATTATTGCCGGGCTGGCGAAACCCACCTCCGGTACGGTCATCGGCAGCGATGGCCAGCCGATTGCCGGGCGCATCGCCTACATGGGGCAAAAAGATTTGCTCTATCCGTGGCTGACCATTGACCAGAACATTAGCCTCGGCGCGCGGCTACGCGGTGAAAAGGCCGATCGCCCCTGGGCGGAGCACCTGCTGGAACGCGTGGGGCTGAGCGGTTATGGCAACGCTCTGCCTGCCGCGCTGTCCGGTGGCATGCGCCAGCGCGCCGCCATCGCCCGTACCCTATATGAACGCCAGCCGATTGTGCTGATGGATGAACCCTTTTCGGCGCTGGACACCATAACCCGCGCCATGATCCAGACGCTGGCCGCCGACCTGCTGGCGCAGCATACCGTGTTGCTGATTACTCATGACCCGATGGAGGCCTGCCGCCTTAGTCATCGCCTGCTGGTGCTGTCCCGCCACTCCGCCGGTATCGACGATAGCCATATTATCGAAGGCCTGCCGCCGCGCGCACCGGACGATCCTCAACTGCTGAAAAGCCAGAGCGAGTTACTGCTGCAACTGGTGAGGGCCGCCAGATGACGCCGCAGGTAGAAAGCCGCCTGTCACGGATGCGCCGCAGCCTGACGGTGTTTACCGGCCTGTTACTGCTGTGGGGGCTGGTCACTTTGGGTGATATTCCCGCCTTTTTGCTGCCGTCTCCCTCTGCGGTAGCGCAGGCGCTATGGAATGACCGGGCCTACCTCGCTTATCACACGCTGATCACCGCCGCCGAGATCGCCTGCGGCCTGCTGGCCGGGGTGTTACTCGGTGCCGTGCTGGCGCTGTGCATGATTTATTCCCCACGGCTACAACGCTGGCTGATGCCCCTGGTGCTGACCAGCCAGGCGATACCGGTGTTTGCGCTGGCCCCTCTGCTGGTGCTGTGGTTTGGCTTTGGCATGAGCGCCAAGGTGGTGATGGCGGTGCTGGTGATCTTCTTCCCGGTCACCTCGGCCTTCTTCGATGGGCTGCGCCGGGTCAATAACGATTATCTCGATCTGGCCCGCACCCTGCGCGCCGCCCCCTGGGCCCAACTGCGGCACGTGCGGCTAATGGCGGCACTGCCGGCCTTTGGTTCCGGGCTGCGGATGGCCGCTGCCGTCGCCCCGATTGGCGCGATTATCGGCGAATGGGTGGGCTCGGCGGAGGGGCTGGGTTACGTGATGCTTAACGCCAACGCGCGCATGCAGACCGACGTCTGTTTCGCCGCGTTGTTTATTCTGGTGCTGATGACCGTCTTGCTTTGGGTGACGGTGGACGCGCTGCTGCTGCGCCTGATCAACTGGGCGCCGGAACATGACTGAAAATAAGGGATCCACCATGATTAAAAATACCCTGTGCGGCCTGATGCTTAGCGCCACGCTGGCCGGGCAAGCCACTGCCGCTGAAAAACTGACGCTGGTGCTCGACTGGTATATCAACCCTGACCACGCGCCGATTATGGTGGCCGAGCAGATTGGTGCCTTCAAGGCCGAAGGGCTGGACGTCAAGATCGTGCCGCCTTCCGATCCGGCGCTGCCACCGCGGCTGGTGGCGGCAAAACAGGCCGATCTGGCGATCACCTATCAGCCACAGCTGCATTTCTTCGCCGATCAGGGCCTGCCGCTGGTGCGCGTAGGCACCCTGATTAATTCACCGCTGAATACCGTGATTACGCTGGATAAAAATATCACCACCCCGGCGGGTCTTAAGGGCAAAAAAATCGGCTACTCGGTCAGCGGTATCGAACAGGCCACGTTGGCAACCATGTTCAAACATGAACACCTCAAGCCTGACGACGGCAAGTTGATCAACGTTAATTTCCAACTGACCAGCGCCCTGATGGCAGGCCAGGTTGATGCGGTGATTGGCGGTTATCGCAATATTGAAGCGCTGGAACTCAAGCTGCAGGGCAAGGATCCGGTGGTGTTTAACGTGGAAGACTACGGGGTTCCGGCTTACGACGAGCTGATTATTGTCGCCAATCGCGACGCGGTGACCGAGCCGAAAATCAAAAAATTCCTCGTGGCACTGAAAAAAGGCAACGACTACCTGCAGGCCCACCCGCAGGAAAGCTGGCTGGCGTTCGCCAAGGCCCACCCGGAACTGAATACCGAGCTAAACAAACAGGCCTGGCAAGCCAGCCTGCCATTGTTCGCCCGCGATCCGGCCAGGCTGGATAAAGCGCGCTATCAGGCCTACGAACAATTCCTGTTCGACAATAAGCTGATCAAGAAAATCACCCCGGTAGAGCAGTATGCGGTGGAGCTGCACTAAGGGCGCGGCATGCAGCGCCCCTACCACTAACTGGACTCAGGCAGAGGGGGCCAGGGTCACATCCCCCTGGCCGCTGCGCTGCAGGGCCTGCTGCACCAGTCCGTTCGCCTTGCACCGCTCCACAAATTCGCGCACATAGGCCGCCCCGGCTGTTTTTTCTCGCGGCACTGCCATCGCCTGGTGGATCGCGGTGAAGTGCCCGGCCAACACCCGGAAAGCCGGATTTGCCGCTGCGGCGGCCAGCAAGGGTTGACGTACACCTGCTGCGGCATCCAGGCCCTGCTCCAGAAACAGGGTTATCGCCTCGGCGGAGGTCTCTGCTCGCACCAACTGCGCATGCTTTAAGGTGCGCGACAAATACAGGTCATAGGCCGCGCCCTTGCCCACCGCGATGCGCACCTCAGGCCGATCCAACTCGGCCACCTGCTGCCAGGGTGACGCCTGTGCCAGCAAATAAGTGCCTTCAATGATCACATAAGGCGCACTGAAAGCGATTTGTTCCGCCCGCACCGGCTCGATAGCCATAAAGGCCACATCCCAGGCCGAGGTTGCCAACGCGGCGAAAACCTTGCCCGCCGCGTCGTAAGTCACCAACTCCAATGCCACGCCCAGTTCATGCGCCAATGCGCTGGCTAAAACCACGGACACGCCCTGCGGTTCGCCATCCGGCCCCGTCTGCGCCAAAACCGGATTGCCAAGATTGATCGCCGCGCGCAGGACACCCTGTGGGGCCAAGTCAGCAAGTACGGCTGCGGGAATAGGGTCCATGGTTATCTCCTTAATAATGAGTCACTGCGCCTCTTCAACGCGTCCCATTAATGTTATAGCCCAATATCGGCTGAGCAACATTTAAGCGTGGCTCCCCCTGGAGACGTGACTGGTGTCACAGTATTGTCACAAAAATGACCAATCGCCCCCCGCCGCACCGGGCCGCTGCAAACACGCATTGACCCTGTCGCAGTCAATGCGCTATACCCTTCCTCTTTCGCGCTGTGCGCGGTTCAGCCGCGTTTCTCAGGGCAGTTAAGATTTTCTTTTTAATCAGACAGGGTACGGTGGATGGTTTCAGCATTAATTTCGTTTGCACTTTTCTTAGCCTCAATTCTCATCTACCGGACCCGGGCCGCCGCCAACCGCTGGTGGCTGGCCGCTCTGCTGACGCTGCTGGGCAGCTACCTGATCCTCAACGTGGTGCTGATCGCCAGTAACTACTTTACCGGCGACGGCATTACCGATGCGGTGCTCTACACCCTCACCAGCAGTCTGAAGGGCGCCGGCGTCGGCAAATACCTGCTGCCGTTTATTGGGCTGTTGGCGGTATTGGCACTGATCTTCGCCGTGCTGACCTGGAGCCTGGTGCGGCGCAAGGCAAAAAGCAGCAGCGTGGTATATAGCGTGATCGCCGTGCTGCTGGCGCTGTTTTCCGTCGGCACCACCCCGGCCTTTCAGGATATTTCCCTGCTGGTCAGAAGCCAGATTAGCGGTGACACCGCCGACTTTGATACCTACTACAAAGCCCCGAAGAAGAGCGTGCAGGGCAAAGCACCGAACCTGGTGTATATCTATGCCGAAAGCCTGGAAAGAACCTACCTGGATGAGGATGTTTTCCCCGGCCTGGCCGATGAACTGAATCAGCACCGTGAAAACAGCATCGACTTCAGCAACACCCAGCAGTTGCCGGGCACCGGCTATACCATTGCCGGAATGGTGTCTTCACAGTGCGGTATTCCGCTGTTTGCCCCCTTTGATGGCAACGCCTCCAGCGCGGTGTCCACCTTTTATCCGGAAAACGTCTGCCTGGGTGACGTGCTGAAATCCGCCGGTTACGACAACTACTTCTATCAGGGTGCCGAACTGGCCTTTGCCGGTAAGGACACCTTCCTGAAATCGCACGGTTTTGACCATGCCTACGGCTTCAAGGAATTGCGCGGGCAGGTCAGCGACCCAAGCTACAAAAATGACTGGGGCTGGTACGACGATACCGTGCTGGATCTGGTGTTCGACAAGTTTGTCGAGCTGTCGAAACAGGATAAAAAGTTCTCGCTGTTTGCACTGACCGTCGACACCCACCACCCGGACGGTTTCATCTCCGCCAGTTGCAGCAAAAAATCATTCAGTTGGCAGAACAAGGAAAACCGTTCGCTGAGCGCGGTGGCCTGCAGCCAGCAGCACATTGCGGCGCTGATCGACAAAATCAAAGCGTCCGACTACTTCAAAAACACCGTCATCGTGGTGTCCTCAGATCATCTGGCGATGAACAACACCGCCTATGACATTCTGACCAAACAGAAACGCCGCAACCTGTTCTTTATCATTGATGGCACCCACCCGCAGACCGCGCTGCATAACGAAAAGCGCAGCACGCTGGACAACGGTGCCACGGTGCTGGATGTGATGGGCGGCGATAACTACATCGGCCTCGGCCGCAGCAGCCTGTCCAGCCCAACGCTGGCCACCGTGTTCCTGAATATTGATGAAAAGATCAACGCCTGGAAACCGGCGGTGGTGAAGCAATGGGGCTTCCCGAACAGCATTAGCAACTTTAGTCTGGACGACCAGGGCAGCCGTTTTACCTTCTCTGGCATCACCTTTAAGGTGCCGTTTATCCTGAAGGTGACGGACAACAAAATTGAGCCAATGTTTAACGTCTACCTGTCCACGCCGCTGAAGAAACAGCTGGCCGGTCTGGGAGCAGGTGAAAAATTTGTCTGGGTCGACAAGTGCTATGAAATCGGTCGGGTGTGGGCACCGGAGCTGGCGCTAAGCACCGAAACCTGCGTCGCCTCCGGCAATCTGGCCGCCCCACCGCAGATTGTGCAGGCCAAAGCGGGCAGTTATCGCGGCAAGGTCAACTTTACTGCGCCAGAAGCGGACAGCGTTGCCGCTTACCAACAGGCCGTCAAGCGGCTGAAAGTGGACGACAGCGCGGTTAAATATCACGCGGATGCCATCGCCTTTATGCTGCCGGGGATGCCGGAACAGGTGAAGGCCATCACCGGCGTTTCCAGCGTCGAGGATTGGGGCCGCTGGTCAGACGCCAATCTGGCTCCGACGGTGAACATTGACTACGTTGACCCACTGCCATCCGCCTTCGATCTGGTGCTGCGCGCACGCGCTTACGGCAAAAATGTCGGTGAGCCGATCTCGGTACGCGTTGGGGATCAGGAGCAGTTTGTGACGCTCACTGAGCAGGACAGCACCGTGACCCTGCGTTTCGACAACCCCGGCGGCGCGCAGAACATCAGCATCACGCCACCGGCACCGACCGAGCCGCAGGAAGGTGCCAGCGGGGGCTTTATACCAAAAAAACTGGGTATTGGCCTGGTCTCGCTGAAGGTCGAACAGACCGCCCCCGCTTCCTGATCATCTCCTTGTTGGGGGCGAATTTATTCGCCCCCAACAGCAAATCTACCGGGCGCAGATTTGAACGCTGCGTTTTCTTTCCTCCGGTTCTATTTCTGCAAAGCTTTTGCGCCCATCTTCAGCTAACCTGTTGCTGTGAATTGATATCGGCATCCGCATGCCTCCCGCCGCAGAGCCGGGAGAACCCAGGAGAGAGTATGAGCAGTCAGCTATCCGGCACCGGCCTCACCCCCGCTCAGGCGATTGAACAACTGGAAGCGCTGTATGAAGCCTCGGTTGAAGCGCTGCGCCAGGCGGTTGGGGATTTTATCAGTCACGGCGGGCTACCCGACGCGCAGACCCGCGCCGCAGGGCTGTTTGTTTACCCTGAACTGCGAGTCAGTTGGGATGGCAAATCGACCGGTCAGACCAAGACCCGCGCCTTCGGCCGCTTCACCCATACCGGCTGCTACACCACCACCATTACCCGACCACAGCTGTTTCGGCACTATCTGACCGAACAATTGACCCTGTTGGCGGGGGAATATGATGCACATATTGAAGTGCGGCCATCACAACAGGAAATCCCCTTCCCATACGTGATCGACGGTTCCAATCTGATGCTGGATCGTTCGATGAGTGCCAGTCTGGCGCAGCATTTCCCTACCACCGAATTGGCGCAAATTGGTGACGAAACCGCTGACGGTCTGTTCAACGCCACCAGCACTTTCCCGCTTTCACACTTCGACGCATTGCGGGCCGATTTTTCACTGGCGCGGTTGCGGCACTACACCGGCACCCCGGTGGAGCATTTCCAGCCGTTCGTGCTGTTCACCAACTACACCCGCTACGTGGATGAGTTTGTCCGCTGGGCCTGCGCCGAGATAGCCGATCCGGCCAGCCCTTATATTGCGTTGTCCAGCGCCGGTGGCATCTATATCACGCCGGAAACCACCGCGCCGGACCAGGCCGTGTCCGATCTGGCCTGGAAGAATCACCAGATGCCGGCCTACCACCTGATTTCCCGTACCGGCCAGGGCATTACCCTGATCAATATCGGTGTCGGTCCGTCTAACGCCAAAACCATCTGCGACCATCTGGCGGTATTGCGCCCCAGCGCCTGGCTGATGATTGGCCACTGTGGCGGCCTGCGTGAAAGCCAGTCGATTGGCGACTATGTGCTGGCCCACGCCTACCTGCGCGACGATCACGTGCTGGATTCGGTACTGCCACCGGACATCCCAATCCCCAGCATTGCCGAAGTACAGCGCGCGCTGTATGACGCCACCAAAATGGTCAGCGGCATGCCGGGCGAAGAGGTCAAACAACGCCTGCGTACCGGCACCGTGGTCACCACCGACGACCGCAACTGGGAGCTGCGTTACTCGGCTTCGGCACTGCGCTTTAACCTCAGCCGCGCCGTGGCGGTAGACATGGAAAGTGCCACCATCGCCGCTCAGGGTTATCGGTTCCGGGTGCCTTACGGCACGTTGCTGTGCGTGTCCGACAAGCCGCTGCACGGCGAAATCAAACTGCCCGGCCAGGCCAACCGCTTCTATGAAGGCGCAATCTCGGAGCACCTGCAGATCGGTATCTGCGCGATCGATCTGCTGCGTGCAGAAGGCGATCGTTTGCACTCCCGCAAGCTGCGTACCTTTAACGAGCCACCTTTCCGCTGACGGGTAGCCCCGCTGCAACTGCCGGTCATTTCTTGGCCGGACGTGGCGGGGTTAATCCTTTCAGATCGTAACTCAGCACGGTGAACGCCTCTACCCCACGCGGCAACGGCAGCGAGCCATAGACCGATTTGGCTAGCGCATAGGCTTGTACTTCACTCCCCTCACCGAGCAATGGCAGGGCTTCGCGCACCACCGCCGGCATTTCATCAGTGACCGTTAATACCAACTGCGGTAACTGACTGACCGTGCGCCCATCGGCGATGGCTTCGGTCAACGACAGCATTACCGGCGCATCCGGATCGGTAATCGTCTTGCCCTTTTTCACCACAAAATAGGTAATGCCATCCACCTGTTTCACCGGCGTGCGTCCCCGGCTTTTCTTGGCGATCAGCGCCTCACCGTCACTGACCTGCTTGCTCACCTGCTGCTGCAACCGGGTCGCGAACTGGAGATAAACGGCATCCATATCCGCTTTTTTCATCTGCATACTGCCCTTCAGGCCGTCGCTGATACCGGCCAGCACACCCTGTTGATCCAACGTCAAACCGGCACTGGTGTAACTCTGCAATCGCTCACGCAGGTTGGCGGCAATGCTTTGCCCCACCACATAATCCTGCTTGCCGCTGGTGGTGGTCAGATTGGCCTGCGGCCCGGCAGGTTTGGCGCGTAACGCGGCCAGCGCAGATTGCGACACCGCCAGCTCGGCCGTGCGAGCGGTAAGCTGTTTTTGGTTATCTCCACGCAGGGTCAATTGGGACTGCAGCGCTTCCAGTTGCCGCTGTTGTACCCGCAACTGGCTGTCACGTTCTTTGAGTGCTTCTCTGGCAGTCGCAAGATGTCCGGCCACCGAGCGTTCCTTGGCCAATTGGCTCTCTAGCTGCTGTTGCAGGGCGGTTTTATCGGCGGCCAGCGTGGCACGGGCCGCTTCACTGCTCGCCAACTGCTGATCATCCCGGCTGCCTGCCGCCAGTTGCTCCTTGAGACCGGCAATTTCCGCCTGCAACGCGCTGCTCTGGCGGCGGGCGGACTGCGCCTGGCGCGCAGCCGCCGCGGCGGCTGAAACTGACACCGGTGCTGTACCCCGCTCCTTTTCACCTCGCCCTTTTTGTTGTGACTCAATCAACGCGCCCAGCCCATAGCCGTTATCCTGCTGCGGACGCACCAGCGCATCGACCGAAGACAGGGGTTCCGGTGGGGTGTAAGCCGCCGTCGCCGTACCGGCGAAGCACAGCGGAACCGCCAACAAGGTGCAGGCCGTTACTGACCACGTCTTGATCATTGCCCACGCCCCTGCGGGATATCCGCCTGCGCCATCAGCGATTGCGACAACGCATTACGAATTCCCCAACACAGTCTGGCCATACCGTATTGGTAACGTGGCGTCATGATGTCGTTGATGTCGTTACTGATACCCGTTTTGACCTCCATATAGCGCCGACCGCTGGCCACCAGATGGTCCATTTCGCTGCGATAACGAGCATACTGCGCCGCATTAACCGTTTTCAGCGCGGCCAGTTCGTTATTGCACTGCGTGACCTTGCTGTCTTTCTCCATGACCGGTGGCGCTTCCGGTGTGGCATTGGGGTTAGTGGCAGTCGCGGTGACTTTCATCGGTACCGCCGCTATGTTGGGTGCGTCCTGCGGGCGCAGTCGTGACTCCGGCGAGGTGGTACAACCGCCAAGAAGAAGAAAACTGCCGACCATTCCCATCATCACACTGCGACGCAAGGCGCCGGACCTAAAGTAAGCATTCATATTCTGGTTAAAGCCCTTGTAAATTCTCGATAATTAACGTTCTGCTTTTTGCCACCCAGCATCGAAATAAGCGACACTATGCACTGGCGGCGGTAAACAACATGACGGTAACGGGTACCCGACCAGGGTCAGGCGGAAAAACTCATCCATCAACGAAAACAGCAACATCATTTCCCGCCCGCCACGGATATGCAGGCGCTTAAAGACATCCACCTTGTGGCCGCTGACCGTTTTTTCATGGATTTGCAGCCGCCGGGCGATGTCCTGCTGCTTCACGCCCTGGCGCAACAGGCGCAATACCCCCCGCTGACGAAAGCTAAGATCAATATCGGCTTTGGGTAACGGCGGCAGATAAACCGCCCTCGCTAGCGAAGGCTCCAGCAGCGATGACAGCACCTGCCGCAAAAGCTCGCGCGCCATATGTGCGTCCAGCACCGTCAGGCTGGGGATGCGCTGAGTCATCGCCGCAAACAGCGGCTGCAGCTCATCGGTCATTACCACTTGTCGGCAAAACGGTGACAGATCGGCCACCTGTTTAAGGATCGACAGCGCCCCCTGTAATGAAGCTACGCCATACGAATAGGCGTAAATCACCAGCACCGGCAACTTGCTCTGTTTAACCGCGTGTACCACTCCCGCCAGCGTAGAAACCACGACCGGTGGTGCATCAGCGGGCAGCAACGGCAGGCTCAGTGCCTGCAACCCCTGCTGCCAAAAACAGTCGCGCGAATAAATCACCACCTGCGTAATGGCATCGGGTGCCGAACCGTCAACGACGGTGGGTCGATAGCTGAACTCCATGATCTTGCTCCATGATTAACGGCTTCCCTGTTCGCCGCAGGTCTGGCCTGCGGCGAGTCATTCTGGCTTTGACGCGGGTTATAGCTCGGACACCACCAACGTTCCCGAGGCGCTAAAGTCACCGGTGGCGATATCCAACGCTTTGCTCGCCGGGTTACGCAGCACCGAGAAGCCGAGGGTTGTGCTGCCCGACCCTGTGACCTTCATGGCGAACGACTCCCCCAGCTTGGCCGCGGTTCCGCCCACGGTGACCTGTACCCCCAGGTCGGGGTTGCTGGTGGCCAACTGCGACGTCGACCAAGAGGTCGCAGTCATATTTAATTTGACGTTGAAGTCATGGGCGCTAGTACCGGTGCAGGCCAGGGTCAGTGCTTTGATTTGTTCGGTTCCGCCAGTGGTGGGAATTTCGCTACGCTCCACGCTGCCAAAGGGGATATTCCAGTTGTCGGTCGTAGTTACCGTGCAGTTATCTGGGGTGGTCGGCACGGTTTTCCCGGTTCCACACTTAGAACCATCCGAGTATGTCAATGCCCATAGCCTCCCCAGTTGATCCTTATAGACCAGACAAACAGATTGCATTCCTGGCAGGAATGCCACGTCAAATATCGGCTGACCAGATGTCGACCGTGAAATACAATCGCTCCATGGTTCCCCGGCAGTACACTTTATGGCGGCACCAATCGATGCGATCCCAACCCCCTCCTCTCCGTTGGGACAAAATGCCGTTGTGGATTGCTTGCCTTGGCATCCACGAAATACCCCATTTATCGTGGTTACACCTGCTGGGGTATACCCCACAGGGGGCGTAGCGCTCGCAGTTGTAAAACTCATCCCCAGCGGACCAGCTTTTCCATCAGTTCGCCGCCAAAAGGGGCCATTGGGGCCATTCTGATCTACGCACCATGTCGCCGAACCCGAACTGGCACACCTGACAGGGCCCCAAAAACCCCAGGCCAGATTGCCGTAACACATCCCCATAATCCCAACCAACAATGCACCTATACGTATCGATGCAATGAGACTTATATTTTGTATCCCCATCATTTATCCTTATCCGGCGGCACTGTCTGTGGGGCCCCTTAGAACCCAAAAACTAGCCACCCAGTAGTGATACTCATTATTGTTATCGGACCCGCTCGTTCCGAACACCCAAACTCCGCCATCACGGGTAATCCAGCGCAAAGGTGGCTACCGCAGTAAAGTCCCCGGTCACAATCTTGTGGTCCTTTATCGCCGTGGGCTCACCCTGCACATAGTTCATCAGCGTTAGCGTGGTGGTGTCTTGGGTTAACGCCATTAACGGCGTGGCCTTATTGATCGGCAGCGGCGTGCCGTCCGCCAGCTCCATGCCGATGGCAATACCGCCCGCCCCCCCGGTGTTCACCGCCAGCAAGCCCGGCAATACCAGCGACTCGGTGCCCTTGAAGGTCAGCGACACCGTCTTGCCCAGCGACAAATCACAGCCCAATAGCCGGATGGTGATCGGCTTGCTGTGGGTGCGGGTGTTGAGGTACAGGTACTTGTCGATCACCGTGCCAAAATCCAGCGAGATATCGGTGGTTTTCGGGTCCAGCTCGCACGGGTCGGCTACCAAAGTGCCATCAAAGCGCAGGTTATCGGTGGTTGCCGCCTGCACGCCCGCCGCCATTAACAGCGTCAACAACAGCGCCGACAGCGGGTGAGTTCTGTGTTGTCGTTGCATCATTCATACTCCGCCAGCAGGGTTGCGGTGGCCGTAAACGGGCTTTCAACCAGCGTGACGCTGGGATCCTTGACCGGTACCACCTCCAGCTTGGGTGGACTTTTATCATCAATCTTCATCCGGCTGTTGAGGGTAAAGGGTTTGCCATCCTGCAAAATACGGATCCCCAAACCATTGGCGCTGGTGCTCACCGCCGCCTGATCAAAACTGGTTGCTATACCTTTAACCACCAGGGTCATTGCGGCGCTGTCGTCCGGATCGTCACAGCTCAGGCTGTAACTCACCTTTTGCAGATAGCGACTGCCATCCACCTTGTTGACACCCACGTTGCCAAAATGCACCTCGATATCCCGATCGCCATTGATGTGACAAGGGCGCTGTTTCAACACCCCGTGGAAGGTCACGTCGATCTGGTCGCCAGTTGGAGCGGCGGCTGTCTGAAAGCTCAGCGCCATCATCAGCATCACCGCCGACAGCCCTCTGTGTTGGTTCATCTCACTGCCCTCAGTTAAAACCGACAATTAAGGTCGCTGCCCCGTTGAACGCCTGACCATTTTGAAAGCTGGCATCCTTCCCTTTCACTAATACCGCATCAAACTTCGGCGGTGCAGCGGGATCAATATCGATCCATTGGTTCAACGTCAGGGTTTTGCCATCTTTCTGTAGGCGAAGCCCCAGGCCCTTGGCATCGGTTTTCAGCAGCGTGCCGTCAAAGTCCGCGGCAGTGCCCGTCAGCTTCATTTGGATGCTTTTACCTTCCGGATCGCCATGGCAATCCAGGGTGTAGGGCAGGCTTTGTTTGTAGGCGCCGTCCTTGATGTCTTTGATAAACACATCGCCAAACTCGACTGCGATAGGCCGGGTGCCAATAAAGGTGCAACTGCCTTTTGCCACTACCGTGCCACTGATCTTCACATTCACCGTCGAATCATCCATTTTGGCCAGCGCAGTTCCGGACAGCAGTAATGACGCCAACGCCAACACCTGCATTGTCTGCGGGCCCCGCCGCCTAAGGGTGTTTTGCATCATTTGCCCCTCAGTCATAGTTCAGCCGAAAATCGACGCTGGCGCGAAACGCCCCCGGTGCCAACGCCGCCCGGGTACGCTCAGGTACCACGTAATAGGTCAACTGGTCGTTATACGGCGTCAGAAATTGCGGGGCGCCGCGTGACCCCAGCCGCACATCGCGCTTTTGGCTGTCCAGCAGCCGCAGGCCCAGCCCCGACGCACCGCGTGCCTGCACCAGGTCCGGGTTGTCATCGTCCATGCGAGCGGCAAAAGACACCGACACCACCGGCTGAATACTGTCCCAGGTCAGGCTGCCGATGCGGTCATCGCGCTGCCGCCCGCCGACCGGCAGGCAGTCCCGCAGTTGCAATTGCACTGCCACCGGCTCGCCCTGGTCGCCCGGGCGCAGCAGGGTCGCGGTCGGGATCACCCCCATCTCCACCTGCTGAAACAACGACGTCATATCCAGTCGGCAGGCCCCGGCCGCCAGCGCACCGCTGATATGTAACTCACCGTGAGCACCCTCTACCCCCCAGTTGTCCGGCGCGGCCTGTGCCGATATCGCCGTGCTCATCAACACCAGCGCGGCAACCCAGGCGGGCGGGGTTCGATCAATCCTGTTCATACACTTCTCCTTGTTGATTGCCGCATTCCGTGCCGCGCTTAGCCGGCCTTGCTGCTGCGCACGCTGCAGGTGGCACCGTTACAGCCAAATACCAGCTTCGGGCGGCCGCCGTAGTCGTTGATGTAGGTCAGCACCGGGGCAGACCCCAGCGCTGCCGCCGATCCGCCCAACATCACGTTAGCCTTGGGGGCGATCATCACCGGGTTAACGCCCGGGATGTCTTTGCCACCCAGGCTGGCCGAGGCACTCGCCAGCGTGATGAAGTACGGCGTCGGGTTGTTGACCTGATACTGATCCCCCACCCGCGTCAACGTCAGCTTTTCCTGCCAGGCCTTGGCATCTCGCGTCACCAGCGTCGCCGGGCGGTAAAACAGTTTGATGCGCGTCTGCAACGCGATCTGCAGAGTGTTCGGCTTGCTGCTCTTGGGTGGAATTTCGCGCAGGTTGAAGTAAAACAGGCTCTCCCGATCCTGCGGCAGGCTTGCCACCTCCGGGCTGGCCTGAATTTTTACCTGGCTTTTCGCCCCCGGTTCGACGCGCTGCAGTGGTGGCAACACTATTAATGGCGAGGTCACTTTGTTGCCTTCGGCATTCTCTATCCAGCCCTGTGCCAGATAGGGTAATTCCTTGTTCTGATTACTGATGCTCAGGCTGATGGATTTCTGGTCACCGTTAAAGATGACGCGGGTACGATCCAACGCGATGGCGGCAACCGCCTGCTGCATGCTCAATACACCGGTCAATAAGACGGCAGTTACCGCCAGGGAAGTCTTTAATTTCATCTCTTTCACTCACTATTATTGGCTTTCAGGGGTCGGGTTATGATTCAACCGGCGTCAGAGCGGGTGTCTCTGCGGCCTTAGGCGCCGCCGTGCCTGACACCGTCTGGCACGGCAGTAACAGGGCCGATGCCGGCAGTGGGCTGGGTAAATGCACCCGACACTGGGTCTGGCCGTTCCAACGCACGTCCATCCCTTCCCCCGGATTCAGCCCGGTCAGCCATACGCTGCCTTCGTCATTGACGATGCCGGTCTGATAGAGGTGGTCATTGACCACGATGGCGCCAAACGGCGGCGCGCTGCCGTCGGCCAGTTTGATCACCGCCATGGCTTTCTCCCCTGCGACTACGCTGAACTTGCGGTAGCCGATCGCCCCTTCGGTCAGGGTGCCTTGCACCACCGACTGGTTGGCGTCGACGTTATCCGGCAGCTTGTTGACGTCCACCGACACGCTGTTGCGGTAATAACTGTTGATGTCGCTGACCACCGCCTTGCCAAACATGTTGGTGTTCGAGGTACCACCGTATCCCTGTACCGGTACACCGCTAACACCGGCGGTGTCGACCATCATACGGGTGCCCCCTAGCGTATTGACCCGGTGCAATGCGGCCCCTTTTGGCGTCACTGTCGCACCGCCTTGCAAGGACAAACCGAGCGAGCTGTACTGGCTACCCTGATAACTGGCATTGGCGGTCACTTCAGCAAGATCGCCGTCATGGGTGAAGTAGCCACTGGCCGTACCGCGCCCACCGTTACCCACGCCGCCAGTCAGGCGGTAGGTATTGTTGTCGTCGATGCGATCGTAATAGCCGAGGGTATTGGTGCTGCCGGCCCGTGTGGTCTGGTTGTTGTAGCTCATGGTCCCGGTTCTGCCCCAGGGCACGCTGACCCCCAGGTAAACCCCGTCGTCGTGGCTGTTGTTGAACACCGTGCGGTAGGCCGACAGGCTCAGGCTGATGTTCTTGAACGAGCCAATGTCGAAATAGCGCGACAGCGACAGGTTATAGTTGTTGTTGGCAGGTCTATCCCAATAGGTTTGATGGCTGGCAGTCAGGAATGCACTCAGCCCCAGCGTTCGGAACTGCTTGTTCAGCGAGACGGTATACATCTGCTTGCTGTTGCTGTAATTGCCGCCGTGGTAACGCGCGTCCAGGTATTGCGACATGCTCATATAATTGCGTTCGGAGAAGCGGTAGCCGGCGAAGGTCACCTGGCTGTCATACTCGTCAAAACGCTTGGAGTAGTTCAGTCGCCAGGAGGTGCCGGACGGCGTCCCCTTGCCCGGCAACTCGGCGCGTGACTGCGTGGCGTCCAGCGATAACGCACCAAAGGCCAGCAGATCACGACCTACCCCCAATGCCAGCGCTTTATAGCCGGCGGAAAGCAGCCCACCGCCGAACAGTGACCAGCCGTTGCTGACCCCCCAGGAGAATTCGCCGCCGCTGAACACCTGGCCTTCGCTGTTGTGCCGGAGATTGGACGGTTTGCCGGCCATCATCTTGTAACGCACCAGACCCGGGCGCGTCAGGTAAGGCACGTCCGCCGTGTCCACCTGAAAAGTGCGTTCGCTGCCGTCCTGTTCCTGAATGCGTACATCCAGTTTGCCCATGGTGGCGGAGTTCAAATCCTGAATGCGAAACGGCCCCGCCGGTACCTGAGTTTCATACAGCACTCGTCCTTGCTGGCTGACCGTCACCTTGGCGTTGGTTTTCGCCACCCCGGTCACTTCCGGCGCATAGCCGCGCAGGTTGGGTGGCAACATGTTGTCGTCCGAAACCAAGCTGGCGCCGGTGTAGCGGAAGCTGTCGAAAATGCTGGAGTTGAGGTAGTCCTCACCGAACGTCAGCTTGGCGCGCAGCGCCGCAATCGCGCGGTACAGGTAATAACGGCTCCAGTCCCAGCGCTGCTGTGAGCTGCTGTTCTGGCCGGTGGTATGGTCATACTGCGCCTGCCAGTCGGCACGAAAGCGCCAGGCCCCAAGATTGGCCCCGGTGGTGCCATTGCCGCTCAGCGACTGATTGTTTTGCCCCTGGCTTTGGCGGACAGTTTGCGCGTTGACGTTATAGTCAAACAGCATGCCAGCGATACCCTGATCCCAGCGCGACGGCGGATCCCAGTTCTCGTCGGTGTACTCCAGGTAGGCCTGTGGCACATTCAGATACAGCGAACCGGACCCCAGGTCGGCCCTCGTCTGCATGCCCTTCAACGAGTCGAGCGCCAGACATTGCCCCTGGTTCCACCAGGCCAGATTGCGCTGCACCGAGGCTTTCAGCCCCAGTTGATCCACCATGGCCGGTGTCAGGCAGGGGACGCTGCCCTTGGCATCGTCCGGGGGGGCCAAAAAGGTGATCTGCTGCTCCGGCAGTTCCTGTTTGTTGACCCGTAACACCAGCGCATACTTGCCCGGCATCATGTAACCAACGCGTGAAAACTCACTCAGATCAATGGCGGTTCTGTCTTTGACGTCCAGTACGTCGGTGTTGAATTCAATGCTGTCGGCTGCCAGCACCTGCCCGGCATGGCCCAACATCAGACCCATCCACACCGCCAGGGGGCGCAATATCCATTTTGCCCGTGGGGAAAGCAACAACACGGCATGTTCCTTCATCAGTAATAATCCATTTTGAACCGCACCGTGGTGCGATAAGCCCCCGCGCGCAGTATCTGATGCGTACCCACCAGCCGCAGGCTGTAGTCCAGTCGCGTATCCCCAGGTACCAGTGCGCCGGGCGGCATTGGCACGCCAGATTGCGCCACGTTGCCGGCGGCATCGGTAATTTGTATCCCCACACCCTGGCTATGACCGGATATGCCGAATAAGGCGCTGTCGGTCACCTCACCGGCAAAGGTCACGCGGAATTGCGTCCAGTCGGCACGGCCGGGGCGCATCTGTTGTAACGAACAGTTGACCAGTTGAATGCTGAAGGGGCTGACCGGCCCCTGGCCGTCGCGCATGATTTGACCGACCGGCAGCACCGCCAGATCGATGCTCTGGTCACGGCTGCTGACGGCAATGGCACAGGGCACGTCAACAATCGAGCCCTGCATATTGACTAACCCCTGCCCCTGATGGGCAGAGGCCGCAACGGAAAACCCGCAAATAGCCCACAGGCAAGGCGTGAAGCATGAAGACCTAAAGCGGAACATGAGGCAACCTCACTTCAATCGGGCTGGCGACAGAAAGGGACGGGCGCAATAGCGCCCGTGCGAGGCTTACTGATAGGCCAGCGTGAAGTTGGCAACAGACTTGAAATCACCCGGGACAATCGGGGAATAGGTGGTTTTGGCTGGAGTCCCCCCACTGGCGGCGGTGGTAGTGGATTCACCCTGCAAGAAGGCGGCAAACGTCAGAGTATTATTGCCGTCACCCACTTTAGTGGCGGTGGTAGGCTCACCGAGTTTAATGTCGGTGCCGCCCTGGGTCAGCACAATGGCCGCGCCGCTGGCGGTGCCAGTCAGGCCCAGATTGTTGGCATTGATTTTAGACGGGGTGGCGGTGACGGTGTTATTGGTCAGACCGGTAATGTCGCAGTCCTGCAGCTTGATGTTGAAAGATTGTGGGCTGGATTTGCCGCCGTCCTTCAGTGCCTTGTTGGCCACACTGCCCAGATTGACGGTTTGGTCAACGGAGTCCGGCGCAATCGAGCATGGTGCGTTGATGATTGACCCAGTAAAGGTCACGGAGCCGCTGCCCTGGTTGGCCGCATTAGCCGTGGAAACCATTGAGCCCATCGCCATGGTAGCCAGTACTGCCGCAATCAGATTTTTGTTCATGTTCATGCTTTGTAATCCCTTAAAAGACGTGATTTTCGATTCCGGTTCCCAACGAACCGGGAATAAAGTTGGTGATAAATTCCGGCAGACGGGCATCCCTCCGCCGCCACCAAATTCACCCCGATAAAAAACGGCCACGCCATCCAGGCAATGTTCCATTTTGTATCAAAGTGACACATTAAGTTTTAATGACTGTAAATTAATAATTAATTTGATTTTTATTCTTAAAAAAGCAAACCAAAAAGAATATAACTCTAGAAATATACCCAAAGAAGAGTTCTAAGCGTTACTCAAGCAGAAATTAGGTGGTAGAAAATAAGCTACGGAGATGACACACACGAGGAGGTTGAAAAAATAATCTTTGTTTATCAATGTGATACAACAATCCACTGACAAGGCTTGACAAAATGGGGGGGCATTCTTAATATGGCGACACTTTGATACAAAATGACACATTTTTATTGAATTAACCTACTGATTAATAACCAATTCCGATTATTCCGCTTTGACTCTTGCCCTTAAGTTTCTCGCCCCATTTCGTGTCCAAATTTCATTGAAACGCTGCGAATTGCTGGCGGTATAGAGCACCGTATGGTTGATATTACGGTGGCCAAGATAATCCTGAATCAGGCGTGTATCCGCCCCCAAATCGGCCAGCGCAAACCCGCAGGCATGGCGCAACATATGCGGATGAGCGGTCACATCCACGCCGGCCAATCGGCCGAGTCGCTTGAGCAAGCTGTACACCGCCTGCCGACAAAGCGGACCGCCCTTTTGCGACAAAAATAGCCAGGGCGCAGAGCGGTCGTCCAGCGTAAATCTGTGTGCCAGCCAGGCATGCAAATAAGGCAACTCCTCCGGTGTTAAGGGATGGGTAGTGGAAAACCCGTTTTTCAACCGCCTGACATAAACGATGCCGGCCTCCAGATTAATGTCCGACAATGTCAGACGAACCAATTCACTGACCCGAAACCCGTGAATAAAACACATTTTTAACAGACAGGCATCCCGTTGCGGATGACGCCCCTGTGCCGTGGCGCGTAAGATTTTTTCAATCTCATTGCGGGTTAAATATTTACGTTGCTTCACCATAGCCTCACTTTACTAAACAGATTTATCTTCTCCTATGTTGATGCCGAGCAGACAGTCTGACCCATGGTCGCCTTCCCCCGCTCGCCGGGAGCATCCCGCGCCCACGCTATTACCTTAGCTTAAGCACCATCAGAAAATGTAATGTAAACGAAATAAAAATCTGAGGGTTATGACGGATGGAGACTGAGATCGGCACGGATGTAGCTTACTTTTCGCCTCCCGGAAATTAACGGGACAGCATTCCGTCTGCTGGGAGACTTTTAACTTTTAGCGCTCAGACCGTTGATGAACGGGCCGCAAATCTGTTACAACTGCGGCTTCTATTCCCCAGTCAGCCCCACACCTATGATTGTCAGACCTCAGCAACACTGGTTCAGACGGCTTTTCGTCTGGCACGGCTCGGTGCTCTCCAAAATTTTGTTCCGCCTCAGCCTTAACGTGGCAATGTCGCTGGTCGCGGTGCTCTGTTTCCAATGGTACGAACACCTGGGCGTCAAGCTGACCCTGGCCCCCTTCAGCTTGTTGGGCGTGGCGATCGCTATCTTTCTCGGCTTTCGTAACAGCGTCAGTTATGCGCGCTTCACCGAGGCGCGGTTGCTGTGGGGCAGCCTGTTGATCGTCCAGCGTTCGCTGCTGCGCCAGATTAAAAGCCTGCTGCCGCAGCAGGACCAGGCGACACATGAGTTTGCCGCCCTGCTGATGGCGTTTAGCTACTGCCTGAAACATCAGCTGCGTGGCACTGATATCAGCGCAGACCTACAGCGCCTGCTACCTAATGCCGACCTGCGGGCGATTGAAAGCAGCGCGTCACCCTGTAACCGGCTGCTACTGATGATGGGTCAATGGTTGGGTGAGAAGCGGCAATCGGCCCAGTTGTCGGACGTGCTGTTTCATAGCATCGATCAGAATCTAAACCGACTGTCGGAGATCCTCGGCGGCTGCGAACGCATCGCCAATACGCCGATCCCCTTCGCCTACAGCCTGATCGTTCACCGTACGGTTTATCTGTTCTGCACCCTGCTGCCCTTCGCGCTGGTGCCGGATCTGCACTATATGACGCCGCTGGTATCGGTATTTATCTCCTATACCTTCATCTCACTGGACTCGCTGGCGGAAGAACTGGAAGATCCTTTTGGTACTGCAGCCAACGATCTGCCGCTCAATGCCATGTGCAATACGATTGAGATCAACCTGCGTGAAATGAATGATGAAACAGACTTGCCGGCCGCCGCGCAGCCAGACAGTCGTTACCAGCTCAGTTAATCTGTTACCGCTTCAGGCCGGTGTAAATCGCGCCTGAAGCCCCAGTGACCGTTACTCCCGCCAGCCGCCACCCAGCGCACGGTAAAGATCGACCAGATTGGTCAACCGCGCCAAACGCGTCTCTACCAATACCTGTTGCGCCGCATACAACGAGCGTTGGGAATCCAGCACGTTAAGGTAGTTATCTACGCCCTGTTGAAAACGCTGCTGCGACAGGCTGTAAGCACGCTGGTTTGCCGCCACCAACTGCGTCTGTGCCAGGATCTGCTCATCCAGCGTGTCGCGACCGGCCAGAGCATCCGCCGTTTCACGGAATCCTTGCTGTATCACCTGCTCATAACGCGCGACTTCAATACGCTTTTGCACCTCGCTCAGGTCCAGCCCGGCACGTAAAGCTCCTCCAGAGAAGATCGGCAGTGAGATTTGCGGCGTAAAACTCCAGGCACCGGAACCGGCGGAGAATAACCCGTCCAGACCCGCGCTGGCCGTGCCGCCGAAACCGGTCAGGCTGATAGCCGGAAAGAATGCCGCTCGTGCCGCGCCAATATTGGCATTGGCAGCGCGCAGTTGATGCTCCGCCGCACGAATATCGGGGCGCCGGGTCAGTAACTCTGCCGGTAAACCCGCCGGGATCGCCTCAGGCAACAGGCCGTCTGGCAAGCTGTTTACCTGTACCAACTGCGCGGAAACGTTTGGCGCCAAAGGCTGCCCGACCAATAACGTCAGGGCATTATTGTCCTGTCGGACCTGCCGCCGATATCGTGCCAAATCGCGCTGCGCCGTTCGCACCCCGATCTCTGCCTGACTGTGATCCAGTTCGGTCGCCACGCCGAGCCGGAAGCTTTGATCTACCAGCTCATAGGCCGCCTGCTGTGAGTTCAGCGTCTCCTGCGCCAGCGCCAGGAGTTCGCTATCGGCACGCAACGCCAGATACGCGTTGGCGGTTTCGGCGATCAAGGCCAGTTGTGCCGCCGTCCGCGTTTCATCCTGCGCCAGATACAATTCCAGCGCCTGCTGATTAAGGCTGCGCAGACGACCAAACAGATCCAGTTCCCATGCCATGACCCCGCCAACCTGATAGCTGCGACCGATAGCGGATTGCCCCCCAGCGGCCAGATCGCCCGGCGTGCGCTGCACCGCAGCATCCCCCTGTGCCGCCAGTGTGGGCAGAGAATCTGCCCGTTGAATACGATAACGAGCGCGAACGGCCTCCACGTTCAGCGCCGCAATACGCAAATCGCGATTATTGGCCAATGCCTGTGCGAGCAGAGTTTGCAGCAACGGATCGCGGTAAAACTCACGCCAACCGCTATCCGCAGTCACCGCACTTGCGGTTTGCACCGTGCCATAGGCTGGATACTGTGATGCAACCGGCGCGGTGGGCCGTTGGTACTCTGGCGTTAGCGAACACCCCGCCAAAGTGGCGGCTGCCAGCATCATGCCCACAGATTTCATCATGACGGCTCTCCCGGTGCCGGGGCGCTGAGTTCGGCTTCTTCCTCTTGCTGACGTCGTTCACTAGCACGTTTCACCCGGAACAACCGCAGCATGATGACGAAGAACGCCGGCACGAAGAAGATCGCCAGGAAGGTGCTGGTCAGCATGCCGCCAATCACCCCGGTGCCAATGGCATTCTGGCTGCCCGAGCCGGCACCACTGGCAATCACCAGTGGTACCACACCAAGGATAAATGCCAGCGAAGTCATCAGGATCGGTCGTAACCGTTGCCTGGCGGCCTGTACCGCTGCCTGCTCCGGGCTGGCCCCAGCCTCAAAATGCGCCTTGGCGAACTCCACGATCAGAATGGCATTTTTGGCCGCCAGCCCAACGGTGGTCAGTAAGCCCACCTGGAAATACACGTCGTTGGCCAGGCCCCGTAACAGCGTGGCCGCCACGGCACCGATCACCCCAAGCGGCACCACCAGCATCACCGCACTGGGGATGCTCCAGCTTTCATACAGCGCCGCCAGACACAGGAACACTACCAACAGCGAAATGGCATACAACGCCGGGGCCTGTGCGCCGGAAAGCCGCTCTTCAAACGATAACCCGGTCCAGTCGTAGCCCACGCCAGGTGGCATCGTGGCGGCAATCCGTTCCATTTCCGCCATGGCGTCACCAGAGCTAAACCCCGCCGCCGGTTCACCCTGCAGGTTAAACGACGGTGCACCGTTATAACGATTGAGTTTCTGCGCGCCATAGGTCCATTCGGCGCTGGCAAAGGCGGAGAACGGCACCATATCGCCGTTGTCGTTACGCACAAACCACTGTTCCAGGTCCTGTGGCAGCATGCGTGACGAAGCATCGCCCTGTACGTAAACCCTTTTCACCCGGCCACGATCGATAAAGTCATTCACATAGCCCGACCCCCAGGCCAGTGACAAGGTACGGTTAACCTCAGAGATCGGTACGCTGAGTGCCCGCGCCTTTTCCCGGTCGATCAACAGTTCATACTGTGGCGCATCCTCCAGACCGTTGGCGCGAACGTTGTTCAGCACCGGGCTTTGTCGGGCAGCCGTCAGGAAGCTATCGCGCGCTGCCAGCAACCGCTGATGCCCAATGCCGCCGCGATCCATCAGTTGAAAGTTAAAGCCCGCTACATTGCCCAATTCACGCACTGCCGGCGGTGAAACCACAAAGGTGCGGGTATCGCGGAAGTCGCGCGCGAACATGGCATTCAAACGGGCCGCAACCGCTTCGGCCTTCTGCGATGCGTCCGGTCGCTGATCCCAGTCGTGCAGGCGAATAAACAGTGTGCCGACGTTCTGTCCGCGCCCCCCAAAGTTAAAACCAGAGATGGCAAACACCGATCGCACACTGTCCTTCTCCATCTCTAACAGGTAGTCGGAGGCACCACGTAGCATGGTTTGTGTACGTTCCGCGCTGGCACCGGCCGGCGCCTGCACCTGAGCAAACAGCACGCCCTGATCCTCCTGGGGCAGGAACGAGGTGGGGATGCGGGTAAACAGCCAGCCGGTGGCGATAGCAATCACCAGATAAATCAGCATCAACCGACGTGGGCGACTTAACCCACGCATCACTGAAGCCGCATAGCTGTGATTGGCCCACTCAACGCGGCGGTTGAACCAACCGAAAAAACCTTTTCTCGCTGCGTGATCCGCCGGTTTAACCGGTTTGAGCAGCGTGGCGCACAGCGCAGGGGTAAATACCACCGCCACGATCACCGACAGCACCATAGAAGAGACAATGGTTATCGAGAATTGACGGTAGATCACGCCCGTTGAACCGCCAAAAAACGCCATTGGCACAAACACCGCCGACAGCACCATGGCAATCCCCACCAGTGCGCCAGTGATCTGGCTCATCGATTTTCGGGTCGCCTGCTTCGGCGACAATCCCTCCTCATGCATCAATCGCTCGACGTTTTCCACCACCACAATGGCGTCATCGACCAGCAGGCCGATCGCCAGCACCATGCCGAACATGGTCAGGGTATTGATTGAATACCCGAAAGCCGCCAGTACGCCGAAGGTACCCAGCAGCACCACCGGTACCGCCAGCGTCGGGATCAGCGTGGCCCGGAAGTTCTGCAGGAACAGGTACATCACCGCAAACACCAGCACCACTGCCTCTATCAGCGTGCGCACCACGTTTTCGATCGACAGGCTGATAAAGGGAATGGTGTCATAGGCATCGACGGCCTCCATCCCCGGCGGGAAGAAGGGTTTCAACTCCGCCAGCGTGGCGCGCACCGCCTGGGCGGTTTCCAACGCATTGGCACCGGTTGCCAACCGAACCCCCAGCCCCACCGCGGCGTCGCCGTTGTAATAACTGTCGATGGAATAGTTCTGCGCCCCCAGTTCGATGCGCGCCACGTCGGCCAAACGCACCCGCGAACCGTCCGGATCGGTTTTCAGCAGGATTTGGCCAAACTCTTCCGGCGTTTGTAAACGTGAAGGCCCAATCACGGTGGCATTAAGTTCCTGCCCGGGCAGCGCCGGTTGTCCGCCCAATTGGCCGGATGAAACCTCAACATTCTGCTCCTGGATTGCGTTGCTGACGTCGGTGACCGTAAGGCTGTAGTTCACCAGGGCTGCGGGATCCAGCCAAATGCGCATCGCATAAGGCGCGCCAAACAGTTGGAAATCCCCCACGCCATTGGTCCGGCTGATCGGGTCCTGCACATAGGAGGCGACGTAATCCGCCAGATCCTGACGGGTCATACTGCCGTCCGTTGAGACAAACGCCAGCACCATCATAAAGTTGGCGGTAGACTTGGTGACGCGGATCCCCTGCTGTTGTACCTCCAGCGGCAACAGCGGTTGCGCCAGCGCCAGCTTGTTTTGCACCTGAACCTGAGCGGTATCGGCGTCGGTGCCTTGGGCAAAGGTCAGCGCTATGCTCATGCTGCCGTCGGAATTACTTTCAGAGGAAATATATTGCAGGTTATCGAGACCGTTCATTTGCTGTTCGATCACCTGCACCACCGTATCCTGCACCGTCTTCGCCGACGCGCCGGGGTAACTGACCTGAATGCTGACGGTGGGCGGCGCGATACTCGGGTACTGGGCCACCGGCAAATTGGCAATCGACAACAGGCCACACAACATCATGATGATCGCCAGCACCCAGGCGAACACCGGCCGATCGATAAAGAATTTAGCCATGAGCCGGCTCCTTGCGCGTGCTGTCTCGTTGCGCCGTTGTGGTGGCCGGTTCCCATTCCACCGCATTCACCTGCACCCCGGGCCGAACCAATTGCACGCCCTCAACAATCACCCGCTCGCCCGGCGACAGTCCGGCCGAAACCAGCCAACTGTCCCCCAACGCCCGTTCGGTGGTCAGCTCACGCAGTTCAACCTTGTCTGCGGCATTCACCACCAGCGCGGTTGCCTCACCACGCGGGTTGCGGGTAATCCCGCGTTGTGGCACCAGCACCCCTCCCTGTGCCGCCATACCCTCGATTAGCCGCGCCCGCACAAACATGCCCGGCAGTAGCTTGCGCTCCGGGTTGGGAAACACCGCCCGCAGGACTACCGATCCAGTGGAGCGGTCTACCGTAATCTCTGAGAATTGCAGTTTGCCGCTGTGGGCGTAGCGTGAGCCATCTTCCAGCGTCAGGCTGACCGCAGCGGACTGCGGGCCCTCGGCCTGGGCGACTGCACCACTGTCCAGCGCACTTCTCAGCCGCAGCAACTGGGCGCTGGACTGGGTAACATCCACATAAATCGGGTCGATCTGCTGTACTGCCGCCACCGCCGCGGCCTGCTGCGCCGTCACCAGAGCCCCTTCGGTGACCAACGAACGCCCAATAATGCCGTCGATGGGCGACAATACCCGGGTATAAACCAAATTGATGCGCGCCGTTTCCAACTGTGCCTCAGCCGCCTGTACATCTGCCACCGCCTGTTGATGAGCGGCTACCGCGTCGTCATATACCTGACGGCTGATGGCGCGGCTATTCGCGAGGGGGCGATAACGTTGGATCAATAATTCGGCGGTACGCAACTGCGCCCGTACCCGTGCCAGCGCAGCATTGCTGCGATTGTATTCCGCCTGAAACAGTGCGGCGTCAATCTGGTAAAGCGGCTGCTGCGCCTTGACCTCTTCCCCTTCGGTAAACAGGCGTTTTTGCACAATCCCCCCCACCTGCGGCCGCACCTCGGCATTGCGGAAAGCCGCGATACGGCCCGGCAGTTCGCTGGTCAATGCGATCGGTTCGCTTTTCAGCGTCACCACCCCGACTCGCGGCGGCGGCGGAGGGGCCGCAGGCGGTGCCTCCCTGGCAGCCACCACCAACCACAGGGAAAGCGAGGTCGCGATGACCACCACGCCGACAGCAAGAGAGGCGATTTTGAGGCTCATGAATGCGTTTCCTTTTGCGTATTGGGTCTGGAGTTTTGCGGCACACCACCCGGCAGCCAAAGGTTACTGTACGAGCGGGGAACTGACCTCAACGTGACCGCCAGATAACATTCATGTCAGTTAACCGGTTTTTCCCCCAGCCGCGTCCTTAACTGACAGAAATGTCAGCCAGCCGTCAGCTTGACGACCCTATGGCTGTCATAAACTCATCACAGAACGTGATGCCTTGTGGTATGGCTGCAGGTTTCATGATTAATTAAACCCCAGGCAACCATGACGGGAGTGGCCATGCGATTACTGTTGGTTGAGGACGAGGAAAAGACTTCGTCCTACGTTAACCGCGCGCTAAGCGAACTGGGCTATACCCTGGACGTCGCTGGGGACGGGATTGAAGGCTTGCACCTGGCGGTGCAGCAGGATTATGACGCGGTGATCCTGGACGTAATGCTGCCGGGCAAGGACGGTTACGCGGTGCTGGAAGGCCTGCGAGCCAGCAAACAAACGCCGGTGCTGATGCTGTCTGCTCGCGGTTCGGTAGACGAACGCGTCAAGGGCCTGCGCCACGGAGCGGATGATTATCTGCCCAAGCCCTTCTCGCTGATCGAACTGGTCGCCCGCATTCAGGCGCTGTTGCGTCGCCGTACCAGCGACGGCATTGATGTGACCCAATTACAGATCGACGATCTGCATGTGGATTTGCTGGCGCGTAGGGTGACTCGCGACGGAGACCGCATCGATCTGACTGCCAAAGAATTCGCCCTGCTCAGCCTGCTGGCCCGCCATCAAGGGGAGATCCTCTCCAAAATGATGATCGCCGAACAGGTGTGGGACATGAATTTCGACAGCGATGCCAACGTGGTTGAAGTGGCGATTAAGCGGCTGCGCGCCAAAATTGACGCCCCTTATCCGCAAAAGCTACTGCACACGGTGCGCGGCATGGGCTATGTGTTGGAAAATCGCCCGCTGCGCCATGATGCCCCACGGATCACCCCTTAATGAAAGTTTCTATTTCCAGCCGCATGGCCTTAATGTTTGCGCTGACTATGGCGCTGCTCATGCTGGTGCTGGCACTGTTTCTGCGCAGCTCGCTGCTGGCCTCACTGCAAAACCAGATGCACAACGAACTGCATTTTCGCCATTCGCTGATCTCGCCATTTATCGAAGCCAAAGGCACCGCGCGCGATTGGCCGATGGTGCAGCAAAAGCTCAATACTCTGTCCAACAGCGAAGGCAACCAGGTGAAATACTGGGTGATCAGTAACGATCCTCGCTACCGTATCGGCGGCCCCCCACCGGCAGGCACCCACTGGTCAAAACTGCCGGACGGTTTCGCTACCGCGCCGGATCCGCAGGGCGGCTGTCCGCTGTATATGTTGATCGCTACCCTGCCGCCGTTGGGGGATCGCCCTGAAGTACGCTATGTGGTGGCCATTGATTCCACCCCCTACATGGGCACCTTGAACGAGTTTACCCGGGCGCTGGTGGTCATTTCACTGCTGGGGATTGGGCTGGCGGCCATGCTGGGTTACGCCATCTCACGCATCGGCATGCGCCCGGTGCTTAATCTCAGTGAACAAGCACACAGTCTGGTGCCCGGCACCAGCGGCCAACGGCTGGACAGCGCCGCGTTGCCCGCCGAATTGCGCAATCTGGCAGAATCCTTCAATGGCGTGCTGGCAAGGCAAGAAATCGCGTGGCGGCAACTGGAGAGCTTTAACGCCGACGTGGCGCATGAATTACGCACTCCGCTCACCAATTTGATCGGCCAAACTCAGTTGGGATTGGCGCGGGAACGTGGCGTGCATGAACTGGAGGAACTGCTGCAATCGAACCTGGAAGAACTGGATCGCATGACTTCTATCGTCAACGACATGCTGTTTTTATCTCACGCGCAGGCGGGCCAATACGCCACCCAATTGAGTGAGGTGTCACTGCGCGAGGAGTCACTGAAAACCGCCGAATATGTCGAACCCTCGTTTATGGAAAAGGATTTGGTTATTGAGATTTCCGGGGAGGTACGGGCGCAGGTCGATCGGCGGCTGTTTCATCGTGCGCTGGCCAATCTGTTGGAAAACAGCGCGCGGCATGCGGCGACAGGCAGCGCGGTGTCGGTACGTTTACAAGAACAACGCGGGTTTGCCGTGGTGGCGGTTGCCAATCAGGGAGAGGCCATCGCCCCGGAGCATCTGACGCGGTTATTTGAACGCTTCTATCGCGTTGATTCTTCGCGCGTGCGCAGCGATATGCACCACGGTCTGGGGTTGTCCATCGTTCGTGCTATCGCGTTAATGCACCATGGCGAAGCATTCGTCCGCAGCGTCGATGGCGTCAATACCTTCGGTTTCTCACTGGCACTGTCACTTCCCGAAGAAAATCCTGGCCCCCCGACTTCCGGGCCAGTACAGGTCATCCCCGCCATCGGCAAGATTAAGCGGGAAAGTCTGTCCTGATTTACTGCACCAGCGCCAGCACGCGTTTTTCCTGACTGCGGCTGGCGGCGATCGACAGCAGGATCTCTTTCACCACCAGCGCCGGGGCCGACAGGGATTGCTGGCCGGAAATGCACAGCGAAAGCGGCACGCTCAATGACGGAACATTGATCCGCGCCATCCATGCCTTGGCCGGGCCAATCATCGCGCGGGCCACCGACTCTGGCAAAATAGTGGCGCCCAGGCCGCTGGCGATGGCCGCACTCAACGTGCCGGGGGATTCAATTTCACCAATCACGTTAGCGGCCAGCTTACGCACCGCCATGGCTTCATCTACCTGGCTACGTACTACGTCCCCCTCACGCGGCAGGAACAGATTCAGTCGCGCAACGTCCAGCAGTTCAACGCTGTTGCCGGGATTCGGTACCGCACGCGTCGCCACCAGATAAAGATCTTCCCGCATTAACGCCGTGGCCTGCAAACCAGCAGGCATTTTAGCGCCGTAGATCACCGCCATATCCAAATTCTGGTTGGCGACCTGCCCGGCCAGCGTCGAACCGATGTTTTCATTCAGGCTGAGCAAAATCCCCGGATGCTGATCGCGCACCGCCTGCAACAGCGGCAAAGCCAACTGCGACGCCAGGCTCCCCGGCGCCAACCCGACCGACACATGGCCGCTCATTGCCTGCCCGGCGCTATTGACCGCGCTTTGCGCCTGTTCGCACTGGCGCAGAATAGTCTGGGCATGGGCATATAGAATATTACCGGCCTCGGTTGGCATTACGCCGCGCTTGGTGCGGATCAACAATTGCTGTTTCAGCTCGCCTTCCAGCGTGGCCAATTGTTGGCTGAGCGCCGGTTGAGCGATATGCAACACTTCTGCTGCCTGCGTCAGGCTACCGATATCGACGATTTTCACGAAATACTTAAGACGTCTGAAATTCATATTGCCTCCGTCGTGCCACTTAACTGCGTATCGCTAAACAGCAGCAAGATCCGGGCCAGAGCGACGGAATAAGAGAAAGCCTGAACTAATCGACGGAAAAATAAGAAAAAATGATAGTGGCCGATTTAATGGCGCTCTCCACAACCTGCGAGAATAGCCCAAGCTTGCACCAGCATAAGGCATGCTGACGCGACCCAGTGGCAGGAGCTGAACCACTGCGCAGCAGTGCAGCAATAAAAGCCATAAAAAGCAGCAGGTTGAATAATCTTGCAGCAAACGAAACGACAAGGCGTTTTCAGGCTTTACAAGCCCAGGCCACCCCGTTATTATTCGCCCCGTTCAAACGATTCCTCTGTAGTTCAGTCGGTAGAACGGCGGACTGTTAATCCGTATGTCACTGGTTCGAGTCCAGTCAGAGGAGCCAAATTAGAGAAGCCCGCTCAGGGAAACCTGAGCGGGCTTTTTGCTTTTGGTTTTTGCTGGAAGACCACCAAGAGCGCGAAGCTGAGACAACGTAATCATCAGGATCTTGTACCGTTTCTAATATTCCATGGGCTGGCGCTCAGTGTCTCATTACAGGCTGTAATGATATAGGGGATGAACAACATCGATATTTATTATCGAGTGGTAGAAGTTAATATCGTGATTGCATGCAGTCCCTGGAGGAGCCATCATAAAAAATCTTGCGTATCTCTCTTTAGACCCAGAGGCTGTATGAATTTAAATCGTGCCGACATGGCAGACCTGATCTATTTTTTGGCCATTGCACGACATCACAGTTTTACCAAAGCGGCTATTGAGCTTGGCGTTAGTGCTTCCACGCTGAGCCACGCCCTGAAGGGATTTGAGGCACGATTGGGTGTCCGGCTTCTGAACCGGACAACCAAAAGCGTTACCCTGACGGCTGCTGGGGAAAGTCTTGCCACCACAATATGTTTGCCATTAGAAACTATTGACTCTGCACTGGAACAATTAAACTTTTATCGCGATGCTCCAGCAGGAAGGATAAGGCTCAATGTTGCAGTCGAAGCCGCGACGTTATTACTTGGGCCCGTCCTGCCTGTTTTTTTTGAACGTTATCCCAATATTGAGCTGGATATCGCAGCGACTAATCGTATTGTTGATGTCACTGAAGAACGGTTCGATGCAGGAATTCGTTATGGTGGGACTGTACCGGAAGATATGATCGCACAACGTCTTTCAGCCGATATTCGTTGGGTTGTGGCCGCATCTCCGGGTTATCTCAACCGATTTGGAACACCTCAACATCCTAACGACTTAATGAATCATCGTTGTATCAGCAACCGGCTCGGCGATAACAGAATCTACCAGTGGGAATTTGAGCGAGGAGAGGAAGAAATTACGATAAAAGTTCCACCTCTGCTTACCATCGACCAAGCTGAAACGGGTTTAGTGGCTGTACTCGGCGGATTGGGTCTGATGTATTGCCCTGAACCTCTCATCTCTCAATACCTTAAAGAAGAGCGATTGCGCCTGGTTCTTACTGAATGGGCCTCTCTCGGGCCAGGATTTCATATCTATTATTCCAGCCGACATCAGCTTCCTACCGGTCTTCGTTTGTTAATTGACCTGGTGAAAGAGTTAAAACCCCTGGGTCTTTAGCGGATTAGACCCATTTATGTAAAAAGCTCACTGCTCCATTCGACGGCGGCTACTGGTTCAGTCGCTACCGCTGCCTTAACCTTACCTCTAATAAATCATTGGGCTGATAGCGCTTTCATTTTTTAGGTTCGCGACCTACAGCCAGGTTGTAAGGAGAGGAATATGCAATATGTGAATCTTGGCCGAAGTGGGTTGAAAGTGTCACGACTTTGCCTCGGTTGCATGAGTTATGGTGAACCAGAGCGTCTTCCTCAACCCTGGTCTCTGGATGAAAAGGTTTCGCGGCCTCTGATTCGCCAGGCACTTGAAGCCGGTATAAATTTTTTTGACACAGCCAATATTTACTCCGGCGGTAGCTCAGAAGAAATTGTGGGTACGGCATTGAGAGAGATGGCCCGCCGTGACGAGATTGTCGTTGCTACGAAAGCATTTTTCCCATGGAGAAACTCACCAAACACCGGCTTTCTTTCCCGTAAAGCTCTGCTTCAGTCCATCGACGATAGCCTGAACCGGTTAGGTATGGATTATGTGGATCTTTATCAGATTCATCGCTTCGACCCTGGCACCCCAGTGGAAGAAACCATGGAGACACTGCATGATTTGGTGAAAGCA
Source organism: Serratia myotis (assembly GCF_027474885.1). NCBI lineage: Bacteria > Pseudomonadati > Pseudomonadota > Gammaproteobacteria > Enterobacterales > Yersiniaceae > Serratia > Serratia myotis. Next base: position 3,616,613 of record NZ_CP099707.1, read on the forward strand.
GGAAAGGTTCGCTATCTGGGTGCTTCATCAATGGAAGCCTGGCGCTTCGCTAAAATGCAGCACATCGCTGACCGTAACGGCTGGACGAAATTTATCTCCATGCAACCGCAATACAACCTCCTGTATCGGGAAGAAGAGCGGGAAATGCTCCCCTTGTGTGAAGATCAGGGTGTTGGTGTGATCCCATGGAGTCCAATGGCGCGCGGCAGGTTGACACGTGACTGGAGCGAAACCACCCCGCGAACGCAGAATGATGCGTATGCGCTCAAAATGTATCAAAACACCGCTGAACTGGATCGTAAGGTTGTCGAAGTCGTCGCGCGCATCGCGGCCGAACGGAACGTACCGCGCGCTCATGTTGCCTTGGCATGGCTGCTTTCAAAATCGACGGTAACGGCACCTATCGTTGGCGCGACAAAAGCGGAGCATCTTGCAACAGCAATTGACGCGCTCGATTTTACGCTTTCATTTGACGAAATAGTGGCACTCGAAGCGCTCTACATGCCACATCCTGTTGATGGCATTGTGCCGCCGCTGCCCGGGGAGCAGCCAACCCTTTCTATAACCCGCTCAAATTAAGCCGCTGCCACGGAAGGCAAACATTATCTTTTCAATTTTTAATTCTGACTGAACTTCTCATCTGTAAACAGGATAATGACATGCAATACACCCATCTTGGCCGCACAGGCTTAAAGGTCAGTCGACTTTGTCTCGGCACCATGAATTTCGGTGACATGACCGATGAAAAAACAAGTCATAACATTATGGATGCTGCATTAGATGCTGGCATCAATTTTATAGATACGGCGGATGTATATGGTTGCCCGCAGTCTCCTGACATTACTTCGGGAAACGGCTTATCGGAAGAGATCATTGGTCGGTGGCTGTCCAGAAGCGGCAACAGAGACAAAATTGTACTCGCTTCCAAAGTTTATCAACCAATGGCAACCGGGCCGAATGATAAGTATTTATCGGCATATCATATTCGTCGCGCCTGTGACGCGAGTCTGAAACGTCTCAAAACCGATCACATTGATATCTATCAAATGCATCACGTAGACAGAGCGACACCGTGGGATGAGATATGGCAGGCGATGGAACAGCTGATCCGCGAAGGAAAAATTACTTACGTAGGTAGCAGTAACTTTGCCGGGTGGCATATCGCCTGCGCTCAGTCCGCTTCAGCGTCACGCCATCTGCTGGGACTGTCATCTGAGCAGAGTATTTACAATCTCGCCCAGCGCGCGATTGAACTGGAAGTGATTCCTGCTCTACGCCATTACGGTATGGGTCTTATCCCATGGAGCCCATTGAGTGGTGGTTTGCTGGGTGGAGTGCTAGAAAAGGCCAGAACCGGGCGTCGAGCCACGCCAGAAATGAAGAATAATATCACTCACCATTTTGAAGCATTGCAGAAATGGGAAACACTTTGCCTGGACTTGGGTGAAAAGCCGGCAGATGTGGCTTTAGCCTGGCTGCTGCACAATCCTTCAGTTACCGCGCCTCTTATCGGCCCAAGGACACGGGAACAACTTACCCTGGCTTTACGTGCTGTTGAAATTACTCTCTCCGAAGATACCTTGCGCTGTATTGATAAAATCTGGCCCGGGCCCGGAGGTGAGGCTCCCGAAGCCTATGCATGGTAGGCGTGTATTAGCAAAAGGCAGGACTCGTTTGACGCGAATTAATAGAGATACTTAAGAATGGGGAAAAGCTCAATGCCAAATAATTCTGAAAATAAAACATCCACAGAAAATCTACATTCCTTAAGCCGTCGTAAGTTTATTGGAACAGGACTTATGACGGGTATGGCAATAGTATCAATGTCGACTATCAATCGAGCGTTTGCCCAAGCTTCACCGTCTTTGAATTCTGTCGGACAGCAAGATATCCATTCCGAACGGCGGCTGCCCCGGCGAAAACTCGGTTCCCTGGAAGTGTCGTCGATTGGAATGGGATGCCTGCCGATGGTGGGATATTACGGCGGGGGCCCGCGAGACCGCCAAGCCATGGTGTCACTAATACGGGCTGCGGCAGACAATGGTGTGACCTTTTTTGATACGGCGGAAGTGTATGGCCCCTACCTTAGCGAGGAATATGCAGGTGAGGCGCTGAAATCCATACGCGACAACGTTGTCATTGCCACAAAATTTGGATTTGGCGTTGAGGAAAATCATCCAACCGCTCTTAATAGCGAACCAGGTCACCTGCGTCGGGCCGTGGAAGGGTCTTTGAAACGCTTAAAAACAGACCGTATCGATTTGCTGTATCAGCATCGGCCTGATCCCAAAATACCCGTTGAAGAGGTCGCCGAAACGGTCATGGCACTCATCAAAGAGGGGAAAGTTTTACATTGGGGCCTCTCTGAGGCAAGTGCAAGCACCATACGTCGGGCCCACGCGGTTCTCCCTCTTACAGCAGTTCAGAGTGAATACGCCATGTGGTGGCGTGAATCTGAAACCAAAATCTTTCCGGTACTTGAAGAGCTGGGTATAGGTTTCGTCCCCTACTGTCCGGTAGGACGGAGTTACTTTGCCGGAGCAGTTAATTCCCGTCAGCGTTTTGATAAAACCGATCGTCGCCATAATCTACCTCGTTTTACCCCGGAGGCAATGGTCTTTAATCGCCCTCTCTTGCAGTATGTTCAGGATTGGGCGACGCAAAAAAACACGACCAGCGCACAACTCGCTCTGGCATGGACGCTGGCGCAAAGACCGTGGATAGTGCCGATTCCAGGGACTACGCAATATCCACACCTTATAGAAAATGCAGGTGCGGCTCATGTCGTTTTTACCAGTAATGAACTTCGCGAATTCAATGCGGGACTTGCACGCATAGACATTATGGGAGAGCGAGCAGACCCCTTTACAGATAGTCAGTTTGATAAAAGCTGAGCGAAAAATCGTCGCTCACGTTTGAAACTTTCGTGAGCGATCTTCATTTTAAGCTGCGGTTCTTTTGATTAGAAAATCAATCAATGTCTTCACTCTTTTAGTCTTGCCCGCGTTTTTAGGATAGTAGAGATAAACGGGTGGGTATGTTTTCCAGTATTTATCCATCACGGGAATAAATTGCTCTTTATCCGGCTGTAAGCTGTGAATGGGTTCAAACAATCTTCCGATACCCAGTCCGCTACGTATTCCATCGGCCATAACGTCAATATCGTTGCTAATTAACTGGCCAGGCATTTCAACAGTCAGCTGTTCCCCATTGTGATCCAGAATCAGTGGAAGAATGCGGTTATTGGTGATGAATCGATAACCGATAAGGTTGTGCTGATAGAGCTCGGCGGGCATCGTTGGGGTACCGAATTCCTTAAGATAGGACGATGACGCATACAACCCTTCCCGAAACGGCTTCATCAACTGGCGGGCCACCACGCCGCCCTCCAGAATATCGCCAAAGCGGATCCCCAGATCGAAACGGTCATCAATAATTTTAACTGTGCCGTCGTAGACAGAAATTTCAAGTTGAACGCCTGGAAATTGCTGACAAAAGGCCGCCATAACCGGTTTGAGTATAAGCAGGTAAGCAAAACGAGAAAGCGTAATTCTGACCAGGCCTGATGGCTCCTGGCTCTGATCGCGGATATTTTCCAGCGATTTTTCAAGCGAGTCCACCGCCGCTGTAGTCTGTTCCAACAGCTGTTGCCCGGCATCCGTCAGTTCAATACGCCGTGTTGTACGCACAAAAAGCGGGTGACCGATATGTTGCTCAAGCTGCTTAAGCGCCTTGCTGACGGAGGGAGGAGTAATCTCGAGCTTTCTGGCGGCAGCAGTGATACTGCCTTCGCGGGCAATGCTCTGAAAGATGCGTAGCTGGTTGTAAATCACGTTATTCATTACATCATCCTTAAGCAATGGCCTGTTGATTATTAACTACAGGCTAAAAATCCTTGAGTCAAGGATGACCTAATCTTATCTAAATCTCGTGCTTATACTTCTTGTCTGTTCCCAACGAGTAGTGAAATACAGGAGACTGAAATGCGAATTTTGTGTCTGGATATTCCCACTTCCGACGCCACGCTGGAAAAATACGCTCCCCATCTAAATTCAGAAGCATTACATGCCTGGGGTTTATATAAATCCGGCGTTATTCGGGATATCTATTTTCGTCAGGATCGACCGGGCGTAGCGATTTTTCTAGAGTGTGACTCTGTTGAAACTGCCCGCACGGTGATGGCTGACTTCCCGCTGGCAAAAGCCGGGCTGCTTGCCTTTGAGTGTATTCCTCTAGATTCATTTACCAACTGGGAAAACCTCTTTGCTGAAGAGTTCAAGAGTCATTCAGAGGAAACAATTAAATGAAATCAGATCATAAACCCGTACTGTGCGTCGTCACCAGCCATCCTATCAAAGGAGCCTCAGGTGTCCCCACTGGCTTCTATATGGCCGAACTCACCCACCCTCTGAAGGTACTTGAGGAGGCTGGGTTAGAAACAGTCATCGCCAGCGTTCGCGGGGGCCAGCCGCCGGTTGACGGTTTCGATCTCAGCGATCCCGTTAATGCCTGGTTCTGGAACGAGACTGATTTCCAGCATCGCCTCGCCACCACGCCGCCATTATCTGAGCTGAACGGTGTCGATTATTCCGCCGTCTTCTTTGCTGGCGGGCACGGCACTATGTGGGACTTCCGAGATAACCTGGATGCACAACGCATCATCCGGGAAGTGTACGAAAACCGTGGGATCGTGTCAGCGGTATGCCATGGCCCTGCAGCGCTGGTTGACGCAAAACTCAGCAACGGTGCATACCTCGTGAACGGCAAAAATCTGGCTGCCTTCACTAATAAAGAGGAAGACGAAGTTCAGGGAACAACTGTGGTTCCCTTTTTGTTGGAAACCGCCCTGCGAGAACATGGTGCACTTCATCATGAAGCGCCCAACTGGTCTGAAAACGTGGTGACAGATGGCCGTTTGATCACCGGTCAGAACCCAACTTCAGCACACGGCGTTGGCATAGCGCTGGTAAACGCGCTGCGCCAGGTAGTTTGACGGCGGACACTACATTTTGTCATCGCGGGTTAAACCTCATTCTGGCCGGCCGGTGAGTGCTTCCTCCGGCCCTTTTTTCAGGAGGATATAATGAAAAAATTACCCAAAATAGCCTTAGGAACCTGGTCCTGGGGAGTGGGATTTGCGGGTGGAGATACCGTATTCGGAAACCACCTTTCCGACCAGCAGATGGAACAGGTCTTCAGCAATGCCATGGATAAAGGGCTTTATCTGTGGGATACCGCCGCCGTCTACGGAATGGGAAGTTCCGAAACAGCGTTGGGTAAGTTAATCAGCCAGTATCCGCGTGAAGAGATAATCTTATCGACTAAGTTTACGCCACAAATAGCCGACAAGCAGTCAGCTATGCCCGTAAGTGACATGCTTGAGGAAAGTCTCGGCCGTCTGGGTGTGGAAGAAATTGATATCTACTGGATCCATAATCCTTCCGACGTGGAAAAATGGACGCCAGATCTTATTCCGCTTTTGCAGAACGGCAGGGTTAAACAGGTTGGGGTATCCAATCACAGCCTGGAGCAAATAAAGCGTGCAAATGCGATCTTGAAACCGGCCGGTTTCTCTGTGAGTGCCGTTCAAAATCACTACAGCCTGCTCTACCGAACCTCGGAAGATGCCGGGATCCTCGACTATTGCCACAAAAACAATATCACCTTTTTTGCCTATATGGTGCTGGAGCAAGGTGCGCTGAGTGGTCGTTATAACTCGCAAAATCCTATGCCCGCTGGCAGCGGGCGTGCTGAAACTTATAACAACGTTTTACCGCAGTTGGAAAAATTAACGACGGCGATGAAGACGATGGGGAATGCCAGAAACGCCAGCGTGGCACAAGTTGCCATCGCATGGGCAATAGCCAAGGGCACCCTGCCGATCATAGGTGCGACCAAGGTTCATCATGTCCTGGACGCTGCCGGCGCAGTGGAAATTCAGCTTAACGCTGAGGAAATGGTAACGCTGGAACGCCTTGCTCAAGAAGCAGGTGTGGATACACGCGGGGCATGGGAAAAACCTATGGTCTAGCGAGCGGCTCGGAGAAGGTCGTCAGGTTGCACCTTTACCTGTCGGCTTTACGCCGTCCAAATAAGCCGTGAACAGGAGCAAGCGATGAAAATTATTTGCCTTGAAGAACATACTCTGGATAAAGCGCTGGGTATGGCATCCATGCCCGCAGCACTTGCACAGGCTCCCTTTCTGAGCGACTGGGGAAAGACGGTTACTGATGGCAATCATCTGGACCGAAGTCGACCCCAAATTGAACAAAATGATCGGATTAACATTAAAGGCACAGACATCGGCAGTGGGCGGCTGGACGATATGGACAAGGCCGGTATCACCATGCAGGTTCTTTCGGTGGGAGGATTTCCGCACCTGGCTCCAGCCGCTGAGGTGGTAGATTTAAACCGCGTGGCTAACGATCGTCTCGCTACTGCGGTTAACGAACATCCAGACCGCTTTGCTGCATTCGCCACACTTCCATGGACTCAGCCCGATGCGGCAGAGAAAGAACTTGAACGAGCGGTTAAAACGTTAGGCTTTAAAGGCGCTCTACTGAATGGCAGGCCATCAGACAATTTTCTCGACCATCCGGATTTCGACGGACTGCTGGCCCGCTTCAACACTCTGGGCGTCCCGCTTTATCTTCACCCCGGACTTCCCGTTAGCAGTGTGCAACAGGCTTATTACTGCGGCTTCAGTGATGAAGTCACCGCCAGGCTATCGATGTTTGGCTGGGGCTGGCATCACGAAGCGGGCATTCACCTGCTTCGGTTAATCCTGTCTGGCGCTTTTGATAAATATCCAAATCTGCAGGTCATCAGCGGTCACTGGGGAGAGATGCTGCCATTCTGGTTACAGCGTTTGGATGACAGCATCCCACAGGCCGCTACGGGATTACGACGCACCATTACCCAGACCTTTCAAGAACAGGTTTATGTGACGCCATCCGGCATGCTGACGTTGCCCTATTTTCAATTTATCCATGCGTTGATGGGGGCCGAGCGGATCCTTTTCTCTGTCGATTATCCCTACCAGACGCTGGATGGCGTGAAGGCATTTATCCAAAGTTTGCCCGTTTCAGAAGAGGATAAAGAAGCGATAGCCTTCCGCAATGCTGAGCAATTGCTCGGATTAAGATCTTGATGAAAACGGCCCTGCACGAGCATTGCGCCATCAGGGTTAATTATTAGCTTTTAGCTAAAAGTCATTGAGCTATTAATACCCTAAAAAACAAAATACGGCCGCTCTATACTGGACACCTGTTAAACACTTAACCTTAATTAATTAAAAATGAAAAATATTCTAATTATTTCCGGTCATCCAAATCTGAGCGAGTCAATTGGTAACGCAACTATCCTCAACGAGGTTGCCTCGGCGCTACCAGAGGCTGAAATTCGCCGTCTGGACTGGCTCTATCCTGACTACAAAATTAATGTTAACGAAGAGCAGGAGAGCCTGCTGAAAGCTGACGTGATCGTCTGGCAATTCCCCTTCTCCTGGTATTCACTTCCAGGAATAATGAAGCTATGGCTGGATGAGGTTTTTGTTCACGGATTCGCACACGGTTCAACGGCCAAACTTGGCGGTAAAAAACTTATTCTTTCATTTACTACCGGTGCACCACAGTCTCTCTATTCATCGAATGGATTATTTGACCATGACGTTGATGATTACCTTACCCAGTTTAAAACCACCGCCAAACTTTGCAGTCTGGATTTGCAAAAACCTGTGTATACCTGTGGCATTAGTTACGCAGACAGGGATGAAAATAAAATAGCGCAACAAAGAATAATGGCCAAGGAACATGCATCCAGATTGATAGCGCTTTTGAAAAAATCGTCCCGGGAATTAAAACTGGCCCTGTAAAGGAGCGGTGCCGATTATTAATTATCACTCGGTGAGGGGAAAACATTGCAATGCTTAGCGAGTATGCCTTCTGTCTGGACATATTTAAGGGGTGGAAATACGATGCAATATATGCAACTGGGTAAAAGTGCCTTAATGGCATTTCGTAATAAGGCAGGAGGATATATAGTGAAAAAAATGATACTGGCTTGCCTTGTAGTATTTAGCGGGATTTCATCTGCGCTGGCAGTGACACCTGCCTACTATGTTGCAGAATTTCAGTCTACCGATCGAGAAGCGATCAAGCCCTATAGTGCTCAGGTTGAATCTACTTTCAGTCCCTACGGTGGACGTTTTATCGTTCGTGGAGGCGAGCCTGACATTAAGGAAGGGTTTGGCGCACAAGGAAGGCTGGTAATTATTAAATTTGACAGTTTGAAACGCGCTCAGGATTGGTACAACTCTCCAGAGTATCAGAACCTCATACCAATACGTCATCGTTCAGGGAATTCTCGTACCTATATCGTTGAAGGTTTACCTGAGCATGAATGAGATAAACCATAGAAATATCACCAGTTCGAGTCGTTTATTTCACCCAGAAAGTTAAAGGAGAAGGGAATGAACTGGATTGAACCAGGCAAGTTTGCAAAATTCATTACGTTATTTTTTATGTTTACGGTACCGGTCTGCAAAGCTATCAGCACTGCCTCTGGAGGAGCATCAACTTACGGAAATGAAGGTAGAATTGGTGTTACGCTTGCCGATGTCTTCCTGCCTATGAAAGCCAGCGCCCTCCATGCCGGTATGACTTACCTCCCTCCGCTTGTCTTCCAGGGAGCCAGTAGCGATAAGTTACCTCAATATCAGCGCCAGCTTATTGAGCGTCTGAAGATGTAATCAACAACCGATTACTCTATAACAAAATAATAGAAAAAGGTATTTTATGAAAAACATCGTAACCATGACACTCTGTCTGATGATAGGTAGCCCCGCATTTGCAAACAGTTCGATCTTACTGGATAAAACCGTTATGAACATTTTTGAACTTGGCATCAAAACAGGGAAAGACCAACAATATGATGAAATAGCCAGAAACAATATTTCCAAATCTGTTGCGAATGAAAGCGGCACACTGGCAATGTACTCACTCAAACGCAAGGATGATCTCAGCCATGCATATATGATTGAAATATATAAAAACAAATCAGAGCACAATCAACATTTAAATTCAGAGCAGTACAAGGAATTTATTTATCATGCTCCTGAAATTATAAGCCATAAACGAAAAATTGATGTCATACCACAATTTATCGGCGATAAGAGAATCGTACAAAACGCAACAACGATAAATAACCTGGTGATTGTCGATGTAAAACCCGAGTACCAGCAAGCGTTCAAAAAAATCGTCTTGACGGAAATGGCTGAGTCATTGAGGCTTGAAAATGGTGTGCTGGCCATGTATGCCGCAATCGAGGTAAATAATGAAAACCGCTGGTACTTCTATGAAATTTACGCCAGTGCGGTTGATTATCAACGGCACAGAGAGACGCCGCACTTTCAGGAGTATATAGAACAAACGGCAGCAATGACAACCGGGAAGGAGTCAATCCCTATTGTGCCGGTCTTTCTGAAAAATAAAGGCATTCTGCATGTCGATTAAAGATTCTGTAGATAATATGAGGATCCAGATTAGCAAAGATGTCAAATTAACTGCCTTAAGCAAGAGCAGGGGCACCCTTTGAGTCAGAACCCGTTGGAAGCGCTGCCTTTTGTGGCAGACAGCGGATTTCATCCGATTAAACCGGATTCTGGAATTCAGCCACAGGCTATGGCAGGTCAAACTCTGCCCGCAAAACCGGTGCCTATGGGCATCCAAGCACTCTGTAGATCTCAGTGATCACCTGCATCGTTGCGTCTTCGATGGTTCCTTCATTACGGCATAAAACCCAGCCGTGATTGGCAATTTCTCGCTCGAACGCCTTGGTACAAGCGACTTGTTCTTCCAGCTTATAAATCACCGTACTACTTAGCCCACGCGATCGGGCCGCAGCCCTCGCCCATGAAATATCAGGCGCAGTAACCACCCCGACATGCAGATCTGGCGTTCGCACGTTTCGTTCCATGTTAAGCTGTAAAATCTCTGCAAATGGCACCATCCGGCGAAACGCGGCGTCCGACGGGTACCAACGATCCATCAAGATAATACTGTCCGGTGGCTGTTTAGTCAGCACTTGCTGGGAAATCCAGGCACGGCTATCTGCAAGGCGCTCACAAACCTCCAATTCCAAATCCAGGGTGGGATTTCTGGCGAGCTGGTTAACGAGGGCCATTGTTTCCCCCCTGTAGGGATCGCTTTTTTTCTCGCAAAGTCGGACCACCTTCTTGTTGTCTGCCCTTAGTACTTTCGTCATGGCCTCCAACAGTGTGGTTTTACCGGCTCCTTTGGGCCCATCCAGAGAAACAAACAGCTGACGACTCATGCTTGAAATGACGATTGATATAGGTTTTTTGTATAGCTTGCATCTGGCAAAAACATCTTATTTCCTTCGTATGAATAGCTGCCCCCCTCTTCGTTCGTTGGAGCCGCTTGGCACGTCAGCGCGAACCTAATCGAGAGCACTTATAAACAGACATTGATGAACATTCAGAAGAACTCCATTCCTTCATATGGCTGAGTGCGGCAAGCACGGATGCGGCTCTCAAGGTCTCCATCATGGATCTCAAGCCTGTGGCCATCGGGGTCTAAAAAGTAGACGGACTTTCCCTCGCTCTTGTTAGTTTTCCATTCTGTAACACCAGACGCTCTCAACCGTTCAACAAACACATCGAATTCTTCGGTAGGAATACTGAATGCATAATGCGTGTAGTCATCACCAACAGAGACTTTATCCACTGAAAGACACAGCCAGAGCTCACCCAGCGAAAGATAAGCTCCATGAGCCCATTTGGCTTTAGGTGTGAACCCAAGCGTCTCAACATAAAAATTCAGACTGTTTGCTACGTTACTCACTGCAAGGGTGATGTGATTTATTCCGGTCAGCATGCAGAACTCTTTAGCAAGGCGCAGAGGGATTTAGTTTATATTTCTTTGCACATAAAGACACTTAATGGGTCTGCAGCATAAGGGGGAAAGGCCTCACAAATCTCATACCCGCATCTGCGATACAGTGCTATGGCAGGTTGCTGGTAAACCCCTGTTTCAAGACGCAAAAGGCGGTAGCTGTTTACTGAAGCAATACTCTCAATTGCGCTAACAATCTGCTCTCCAAGCTTCAGGCCCCGAAATTCCGGGCGAATGTAAACCCGCTTAATCTCAGCTGAACCCTCGCCCTGAAAGACCAAGGCTCCACATCCTGCAGGAGTACCCTTCTCATCGCGTGCGATGACACACCGGAGCTGTTCATTGCTGACCGTTGAAAGGTTGAGGCAGTGATTACTTTCTGCGGGATAAAGTTCGCTCTGAAAGGCATCAAGCTCACCGATTAGGCACCCTAACTCAAGGTCGCCCTTATCAACTTCTGAAATGTGAAACATCAGCTACCCCTGATTTATTTTTAGCTTTTAAATCTACCATATCTTTTCTAATTGGCCTGCTCACCATTGATGTCAGCTACGTCCACGGCTGGCACAAAGTGGTCAAACAGAAGTGACCTACTGGTCTGTGATGAGCGAACAGCGGACATAAAAGATTTGGCTTATGCTGCTGACCTCACTGGCAGTATCTTGACCCGATATGCACGAAACTTGGCCTTTAGGACATAGTAGGGTTGCCCGATAATCACTACAATTTGTTATCGGGCCATGGTTGCCGTGGCTCTTACCAAGTTAAATAGCGTTCGGGAGAACACAAAATGAAAATTACTCAGATCCGTAATGCGACCCAGATCCTCGAATATGCAGGTAAGAAGTTCCTTATCGATCCCATGCTTTCTGATAAAGATGCATGGGATGGTTTTGAGGGAACGGCTCGCTCAGAAATTCGTAATCCTATGGTGGAATTGCCTCTGGATATAAGCTCACTGCTTGATGTGGATGCAATTATAATTACCCATACGCACCCGGATCACTGGGATCTGGCCGCTGCAGATATTGTGCCGAAAGATAAGTTGATTTACGTCCAGAATGAGAACGATAAAGCACAGCTGTGTGCTCAGGGTTTTACTAATCTGGTTATTCTTAGCGAAACCAGCCGCTTTGAAGATATTGAACTGATTAAGACAGCATGCCAGCACGGTTCAGATGAAGCCTATGCCAACCCGCAGATGGCCGAAATTCTTGGCGATGCCAGTGGCGTTGTGTTCCGTCATCCAGCAGAAAAAACCTTATATCTTGTTGGTGACTCTATCTGGGTGAAGGCCATTGAACAAAACATGCGCAAATATATGCCGGGTGTGTTGATTATGAATACCGGTTGGGCTCATGTTCTGGGCTATGGCTCAATCATCTTTGGTAAAGAGGATATTTTGAAGGCACACTTTGTATTGCCTGAAGCCCAAATTGTTGCCACCCACATGGAAGCTGTAAACCACTGTCTGGTCTGAGGAAGGAACGGCAATACAGGCCGATCATGGTCTGGAGGTGCTAACGCAGGTTGATATCGTCATTGTGCCCTTCTGGGGAGATGTGCGGAAACGACCATCCCGCCCTCTGCTTGACGCTCTGGTCAAAGCCCGCGAAGCGGGAGTCCAGATAGTGGGATTGTGCTTGGGCACTTTCGTATTGGCTTATGCAGGCTTGCTGGATGGGCATATGGCAGCAACTCACTGGGAATATGAGGATGATTTTCGGCAGCTGTTTCCATCCGTTCATTTAAATCTTAATGAACTCTATGTTGATGACAATGGACTGACTACATCGGCGGGAACGGCTGCGGCGATGGATTGCTGTCTGTATATTATTCGTCAACATTTTGGCAGTCTGGCGGCTAATAGCATTGCCCGCAGGATGGTCACGCCTCCCCACCGTGAAGGTGGTCAGGCGCAGTATATTAATCATCACGTCACGCAAAAGACCGCCGACTGTAGAATTAACATAGTGCTTGATTACCTGCTACAGAACCTTCAGGAGCCGCACGATATTAATTCTCTGGCCGAATACGCCTCAATGAGCCGCAGGACGCTGACGCGACATTTCACGAAAGCGACCGGTATGTCCGTCGTTGAGTGGATTACAGCAGCACGGTTGCATAAGAGTCAGGAGTTGCTGGAGAACCTGGATCTTCCTGTAGAACAGGTCGCTGAGAAAGCGGGCTTTCAGTCTGCTGCAACGTTCAGGCTGCAGTTTCGGGAAAAATTCGGTGTCAGCCCCAGAGAGTGGCGAAAAACATTCCGTAATACATAACTAACACAAGAACGCCAATTGCAGGGTCTGTCTCAACAGCTTTACCTTCAAGATTTTATAACAAGAACTGCGATATAAAGTCCTAACCCATACGCCAGATGTGTTAGCACACTCAACAGCCGAGCCAACCATGGGCGGGGCGTACGGGAAGCAGCTATGCCAAAACCAAAGGCGGGCTGCAGGATCAGGAAGGGCGCAACTAAAGTTAACAGTCCTGCAAGCAGAGCCGTCGTGAAAGAAGGTTCACTGATCCAGGTTGGCCCCTCCAGGACAAAGGGTATAAAGGCAAACAGTATCCCGGTCAAATAATGAAACACCCACCCAACTAAAAATTCTTTACGCACAGATGATGTTGAAACTATCGTTTTATGTCGGAGTTTTCCTCTGGGCATCCATAAAACCCAGCGCCCAACCAGTGCATAATTCAAAGGTGGTACGTTAATGATGTGCTTCTGGAAGAGTGACCATAAATCCATAACTAGTGTTGCATAGATACCTGTAATGACCGCTTGAAAAACAGTAACCATATCCAATTTTTTCGTCCTTATTTTTAGAAAATGTTAAGCTGGCCACCAGTGTGCAACTTAAAGTCAGGTTTAAGTCAATGATGGAAGAACTGGATATAAGAGAAGTGGCTAATCTTTCCGGCGTTCTGCCATCAACGTTACGGTTTTACGAGACGAAAGGACTAATCAAACCTGTTGGCCGTAACGGCCTGAGAAGGCAGTATCACAAAAGTGTGCTGAATAAACTGCAGCTGATAGTACTGGGGCAGGCTGCCGGATTTACTCTGGGTGAAATGGCAGTGATGTTCAATACGGAAGGTCGGACAGTAATCGACCGTGAGCTTCTTTATCATCGTGCCAAGGAAATTGACGGCACAATTCGTAGGTTGCAACTTTTAAGCAAGGGGTTGAAGCATGCTGCCCGCTGTACAGAACCGGAGCATGCCCATTGTGAAGAGTTCAACAATGTCGTTGCGAGAGGACTGCGACTCATCAGGTAGTTAGTCTTTTGTCGCACTTAATCCTCTAAGAGGAGCCGTATCCAGATGTGCGTATACAACCATATCTTCACGACGTCTCAACCCAAAACGTCCGCTTCTGGCACTGAGAAAACTGTCAGATCGCTTTGGAAACAGCCCCACGACGGGCAGACTCCCCCCTCTTCTCATTTCACCTCAGCAGCCTGATCAAACTGCAATCTGGCAGCTTCGACTTCAGGCAATTTATCGAGCGTCCACAGGTGTAGTGCACGAAACGGTTGCAGCAAGGTCCGACCCAGTTGCGTGATTTCGTATTGCACCGCCACAGGCGAGAACGAGATAACCTGTCGCAATACCAGACCATTGCGTTCCAGCCGCCGCAGACATTGCGTCAGGGCTTTCTGAGTCACGCCCTCGAGTCGGCGCCTGAGGGCGTTAAAACGCTGAGGTTCGTCATCAAGCGCGACCAAAACCATCATTGACCACTTGTCTGCAATTTGATCAAACAATGCCCGACTGGGGCAATCCGCCGAAAAGCATTGTGGGTGTAAAGTCAGCATACGAGGTTTCCTTTGGTATACCTGGGCTACTCAAGGTGCCTAATTGACAGCAGGTATATAAAATATACCTAATAGGACTCCTAACGCAATGGAGTCGATTTGTATGTCACAAAATAAATCCAGTATTTTATTCAGTCCTTTTTCCGTCCGTTCTCTTCAGCTTAAAAACCGGATCGTGATGGCCCCCATGACGCGGCTTTTTGCACCGGACGGTATCCCTGGTGAAAATAATGCTGCCTACTACCAGCGCCGGGCCGAAGGGGGAGTCGGTCTGATCCTGTCAGAGGGCACCGTCGTTGATCGCCCTGCGTCACGTAACGATTCCGGCATTCCTTTTTTCCATGGGCAAGCGGCACTGGCAGGTTGGAAAAACATCATTGATGCCGTTCACCATGCGGGGGGTCGCATGGCACCGCAGATCTGGCATACCGGTGCAGCACGTTACATCAACGGCTGGGAACCTGATGCACCGGTCGAGAGTCCCTCCGGCTTTGATGCACCCGGAGATCCACGCGGCGTTGCGATGAGTGAAGAGGATATCGCTGATACCGTCTCAGCGTTCGCAAAAGCGGCGGCAGATGCCAAGCGTTTGGGATTCGACACGGTCGAAATCCATGGTGCCCATGGATATCTGGTCGATCAGTTCTTTTGGTCTGGGACCAATCTGCGCACCGATCGCTACGGTGGACCAACGATCAGGGAGCGTTCACGCTTTGCCAGTGAGATCGTGACGGCCGTTCGTCATGCGGTCGGCCCTGAATTCCCTATCATCATGCGCGTAAGCCAATGGAAACAGCAGGACTACGGGGTACGCATTGCCGAAACACCCGCTGTTATGGAAGACTGGTTATTACCCTTGGTTGAGGCGGGTGTTGATGTGCTGCACTGTTCGCAACGTCGCTTCTGGGAGCCTGAGTTCCCGGAGATTGACGGCGAAAACGGCCTTAACTGCGCGGGTTGGGCGAAAAAAGTAACCGGGGCTGCGACAATAAGCGTGGGTTCGGTTGGTCTGGATAATGATGTTACTCATGCTTTCTCCGGAAAAGGATCGGCGCCAGCGAGCCTGGATCGACTCATTGAGCGCATGGAGCGTGAAGAGTTTGATCTGATCGCCGTTGGCCGTGCCCTGCTGAGTGATCAAGATTGGGTAACCAAGGTGGAGAATGGCGACTTCACCGCGTTGAGTGGATTTAACCCAGCATCCTTGGCCGAATTGGTTTAGGGCTGTCATAAGGCGGGCCCTGTGAAGCAGGGCCGCCTGGCGAATGCCGTTAGTTGCGTAGGCTATTACCCGTCTGGACGCTTGAGCTCCATCTGAAAACCCAAGCCCGTTACATTAGTCTGCGAGACATCTCGCCTTTTCATCTTTTGCCCCGGCCCTCCCCCCATATCACTTGGCTTCCCAGCCACCTCCCCCAATAGACTTGTCTATCATGAAATTCTTCAGACAGCTTGACTGTACGATGAGCAGCGTACAAAATAAGGAGGTGGTATGGGGTTCAGGGACGTAAAACAACTCGCTATATGCTGTCTTCAGCAAGGGGCTCACAATGAGAATTGTCAAAGAAGGCGATACGCGCACCGTTCTGTGTCAGCACTGCGGAAAATCAATGGCGACTTATCGTTTACGCGATGTGGAGTTCAGCGATCGTCGCGGCACGGTAAAGAACATTCTGGCTGCCGTCTGCAACCAGTGTGATGCGGTAGTCAGTATTCCCGCCCAGTCTACGCCACGTGTTAAAAGCGAGTTTGAACAAACAAAGTCAGCGCTGGAAGTCAGAGTTCCGGCGCACTATCTCGATATTCTCAACGTTGCCACGCAGAAAATAGATGCTTCGCTGGACGAAGATTTTCATAAGATACTGATCCTTTACTATCTCCATGCGCTAACCACCGGCCGCTATCAGCAGCAAGAACTGAAAACGCTGTTGGGCAGTGAACTGGCGAAGGCCAAATCGTCGAAACGCCTGTCGATGAAAGTCAGTAAAAAGCAGCTGGAAGAATTAAACAGCATAATGGAACAGCAGAGCCTGACTCGAAGTTCTGATGTGGTAAAAGCGGTGATCCTTAAAATTTACCAGGACCTGGTGCAGGAAAAAAACTTAGGCATATTGCCGGAATTACGCAATGTCGCCGCCGCGTTTTCCTAAGTAGTCCACTCACCTGAGTGCCATATCCGGGTCACTATCGCCCCCAGTCCCAGTTGAAACTTAATATTATCAATCACATTAATGCCTTACCCACATGACGTAAAAATGTGGAGATATTGTGAATTTGCACTTTCCTTACAGTGAATGTAAATGATTATCGTTACCATAATCATTCAAAAACATTTGCACACACTTTCAGGGACAAGATGCATGACTTACACACAATTTTTCAAATTGAGACCGGGCGCGATCCTGTTGGCAGGGTTAATTAGCGCAAACGGCTATGCCGCCGATGACCTGGCGGGTGAAAGTGAAGAAATGGTCGTTTTGGCACCGGCAGAAGAACAATTAAAACAACAGCCTGGCGTATCCATCATAACCGCCGAGGATATCGCCAAGGATCCGCCGGTCAACGATCTATCTGACATCATTCGCAAAATGCCCGGCGTGAATCTGACCGGCAACAGTGCCAGCGGCAGCCGCGGCAACAACCGTCAGATCGATATTCGTGGCATGGGACCTGAGAATACGCTGATCCTGATCGACGGCGTGCCCACGACCTCACGCAACTCAGTTCGTTACAGCTGGCGCGGCGAGAGAGATACCCGGGGCGATACCAACTGGGTACCGGCAGAAATGGTTGAGCGCATTGAAGTTCTGCGTGGCCCTGCCGCGGCGCGTTATGGCTCAGGTGCGGCGGGCGGCGTGATAAATATCATCACCAAGCGCCCTACCAAAGACTGGCACGGCAGCTTATCGCTGTTTACCAACCAGCCTGAAAATGACAAAGAAGGGGCGACCAAACGCACTAACTTTAGCCTCAGCGGCCCGCTGGCCGGTGATGCGCTCACCATGCGGCTGTACGGAAATTTCAATAAGACCGACGCCGATGCCGCTGATATCAACACGGCACAAAACGGCTCCTATGCCGCAGGCAACGAAGGGGTGCGTAATAAAGATATCAACGCCCTGTTCTCCTGGAAAATGACCCCCACGCAAATCGTCGACTTTGAGTTGGGTTACAGCCGTCAGGGCAATATCTATGCCGGCGATACCCAGTACAGCAACGGTAACCTCAGCCCGAATGACCTGGTGTCATCACTTTACGGACAGGAAACCAACCGCCTCTATCGCCAGACTTATGGTGTTACCCATAACGGTATCTGGGACTGGGGCCAGTCACGCGTCGGCGTCTACTACGAAAAAACCAATAATACCCGCCTTCAGGAAGGCTCTACCGGGCGTGTTGAAGGGATGATTAATAGCGACCAATACAACACCAGCCGACTGCAAAATGTCAGAACCACAGGTGAGGTGACACTGCCGCTAGATCTGTGGTTGGAACAAACCATGACGCTCGGCGCAGAGTGGAACCGCGAACAGCTCAACGACCCGGCTTCGATGCAGGTCACCGACGCCAGCGGCATCACCATTGGTGATATCTCCGGCGATCCCAGCAATCGCAGCGCCAAAAACAGCGCCGACCTAAGTGCCCTCTATTTTGAAGATAATATCGAGGCCGTACCGGGAGCGCTGTTGATCCCTGGCCTGCGTTTTGATTATCACAGTAAATTCGGCAGTAACTGGAGCCCGAGCCTGAATGCTTCGCAGGAACTGGGTGACTATTTCAAACTGAAAGCCGGGATAGCACGGGTGTTTAAAGCCCCCAACCTGTACCAATCCAGCGAAGGTTATCTGCTCTCCACCCGGGGTAACGGCTGCCCGAACAATATTTCCTTGGGAAGCTGCTACCTGATGGGTAACAACGATTTGGATCCTGAGGTCAGCATTAACAAAGAGATCGGTCTGGAGTTTGCCTATGAGGGGTTCAACGCCGGCATCACTTATTTCCGTAACGATTATAAAAACAAGATCGTCTCAGGCACCGATCTGATGGGCTATGCCTCTAACGGCTACAACATTTTGCGCTGGGAAAACGGCGGTAAAGCGGTGGTAGAAGGTCTTGAAGGCAGCCTGGTGATCCCGGTGGTCAAAGACCGGTTTAGCTGGCGCACCAATGCCACTTACATGGTCACATCAGAGAACAAGGACACCGGTAACCCGCTTTCGGTGATCCCTAAATACACCGTCAATACCATGCTGGATTATCAGGTAACCGATAAGCTTTCCACCAACCTCACCTGGACTTTTTACGGCCGGCAAAAACCGCGTGAGTATGCCGAAATCCGCAATGAAGTGGGCTCGCTGGCGACCAATGAAGTCGGAGCTTACTCGGTAGCAGCCATTGGCGTGAATTATGATCTGGCCAAGAATCTGCGCCTGAATGCGGGCATCAGTAATTTGTTTGATAAACAGCTATATCGTGAAAACGAAGGGGCATCGACCTATAACGAGCCCGGTCGCGCTTACTACGCCGGCATGACCCTGTCATTCTGATCGATTAAAATGCAGACCAGCCCGTTCAGAGAAACCTGAGCGGGCTTTTTAGCGCTCAAAAACTTCTTCTGGCCACCAGAAAAGCGCCAATCACCAACAATATACCGCCCAGCAGTGCCGGCAGATTTTCGCGCAGTGCCTCCGGGCCGGCCTTGTAAATATCGGCCATCAAGCCCGCCACCAGTTGGCTGGCTACCAGTACCGCAATGGTGGTTGCCGCCCCCAGTTTCTGGTACCCCAGAATGCCGGAGAAGACAAAGAACGAACCCAGCAGGCCGGGCAATAACATCCACGGCCGGAGGGTGCCCGTTACCTCTGCCAGGGCGCTGACACCATTTTTGGCGAACAGCAGCCCCATCAGCAACACCAGACCAACGCTGGAGTTGATCACCAACGTAATCAGCACCGTCGAAACGCTTTCGGTGATACGCACCATCAACAGATTCTGGATAACCAGGCTGACCCCGGCCGCCACCAGCAGCAATAGCATGATATTCATAGAGGTTCCGTTCTTTGCAACGTCATTGGCGGGCTGGCGGTGCGTTGCTGTCGTCTAGTTTTAACTGCAGGAAGGTCAAATCCAGCCATTTGCCGAACTTGGCCCCCACTTCACTCATCCGACCGACCATTTCGAAACCCAGATTGATATGCAGCTGTACAGAAGCCTGGTTGCCGGACTCAATGCCCGCCACCATCACGTGTTTGCCCATCGCCCTGGCGTGTTCAATCAGCGCAATCAGCAGCGTTTTCCCCACCCCGCCGCCACGGCTGTCTTGCCGAACATAAACCGAATGCTCCACCGTGTGACGGTAACCGTCCCATGCCCGCCAATCGCCAAACGAGGCGTAACCCATCACCTCGCCTGCCTCATTGCTCGCCACCAGCACCGGATAGCCTGCCGCTTGCCGCTCCGCCATCCACGCGGCACGGTTTGCCTCGTCGACACTAAGTTCATTCCAGATCGCGGTGGTATTAAGCACCGCGTCGTTATAGATAGCAGCAATGCCTGCGCTATCGGTTATAGTCGCGTTACGGATAAGCATGTTGACCTCTTGGTTGACCGTCTACTATCATACTACGATATGAATAATAAATTAGACAACCTAAATCAGCGCATCGGTGCGAGGATCCGCATCGAACGTGAAGCACGCCATTGGTCGTTGTCCGATCTGGCGGAACGGGCTGGCGTTTCGCGGGCGATGGTGCACAAAATCGAACGTGGTGACAGCAGCCCAACGGCGATGTTGCTGGGCAGGCTTTCCGGCGCGTTTGGCCTGAGCATGTCCAAACTGATCGCCCGGGCGGAAACGCAGGAAGGTCGGTTGATGCGCCGCCAGGACCAACCGCTGTGGGTCGATCCCGACAGCGGCTATGTACGTCGCCATGTGTCACCGCAGTCAGACATCCCGCTTGATCTGGTGCGCATTGAACTGCCCGCCGGTGCCGCCATCCCCATGCCGGCTTCGGCCTATGCCTTTATGCGGCAATTAATCTGGGTGTTGTCCGGCTCGCTGGTATTTCAGGAGGGTGAAACCCGCCATGAAATGGCCGAGGGCGATTGCCTGGAACTCGGGCCTCCCACGGACTGCGTGTTCAAAAATGAGAGCGCCGAAACCTGCATTTATCTGGTGGTGGTGATGAATAAGGCCTGAGCCCGTCAGGCCATATGATGGCAGCGCCTAGTTTTGTCGATCGCGGTTATATCCTGCGCAGAAGAACTTTTCGGCCAGGCGATTGGCACCGCCAGAAAAGAATTCGCTCATCACTTCCCCATTGAGACTGTACGCCCGACACAGCAACCCGGCTTCGAATGCCGCCTGGTTTTCATCACCCAGGCTTTGGGCCAAATGGTGAGCATAACCCAGTACAAAGCCACGTTTGTAGTCACAGCAGAACCGGGTAAGCTCCGAAGCAGGCCTGACGTCCTGCGTGGCTAAACCGGCCATCAGCCCCTTACCGAAGTGATTGTTCATGGCACCTCCTCTATCATTAATCGATATATAAAATATTATATAACGATCATTACGTGCATGGACATACTCACAAAGTTTTACCTGGTTACCTGAGCGCATAAAAAAACCCGCAGAGCGAAAACCCTGCGGGCGGATGAACATTTAGACCAGGATAATTACAGGGTAAAGTTCAGCCCTTCTACCACCGTCTGCTCCAGAGGTAAGCGCCCTGAAGGGATCTCTTTTTGCTGCAAGAACTCCGGCAGCAGGGATTTGTCGCCCGCTTTGCCGATCGCCACCATGCCGTGCACCTGATAGTTGTCCGGCAGGTTCAACGCAGCCTTGATTTTGTCATGGTGAACACCGCCCATGCAGTGGGTCAACCAACCTTTCAGATGCGCCTGCAGCGCCAGGTTGGCCCAGGCGGCACCGGCATCAAAGGCATGACTCGGGTTACTGACTTCCTTCTCACCGTTCAGACTGGTGGTTTTGGAGATCACCACCACCAGCGCCGAAGCGTGCTGCGCCCAACCGCGGTTGAACTCAATCAGGAAATCCAGATAGCTGTCCCAACTGGCCGAGCCGTGTTTGCTGTAGGCAAAACGCCATGGCTGAATGTTATAGGCCGAAGGTGACCAACGCGCCGCTTCAAAGAAGCTCAGCAGGGTCTCATCGTCGATAGCATCATTGGCCAGCGCGCGCGGCGACCAACGTTCAATAAACTGCGCATCAATCGGGTAATCAGAAACTCTTGGCTGGCTCATGGACATCTCTCTCATGGGAATGGATAACAAAGTTATCTGATATTCCCATGTCTCACGCCAGAAAAACTTTTATTTTGTGCCCTGACTCAGCGCCGAACCTCCTGTTGCAGCCAGTCCAGAAACGCCCGCACCGGCGGGTGCCGTTCGCGGCCAGGCACGCACAGCGCAGTATAAGCCGCACCCGGCACGCAAATGTCCGGTCGATAAGATGCCAGCAAACCGTTACGCACCAGCTCGGACACCATTACCGAGCTGGCCAGCACCAGCCCCTGCCCGGCTACTGCCGCCTGCAGCGCGTAATGCTCTTCGTCATAAGCCCGCAATGCGGCATGCTGCTGCCACCAGTCGACTCCCGCAGCCTGGCACCACTCACGCCAGCCGGTTTCATACAGGGTGGAGTCATGCCAATGAACGGTGATCAGCGTGGGCGCGGGTTGCTCCATTGCACACAAATCCGGGGCACCGTAGACACCAAAGCTCTCCTCCAGCCGCGCCGCCTGATGCAGTTGCGGGTAGCTTGCGCTGCTGTAGCGAATGGCAATGTCCACGCTGGCGTCCTGTTGCAGATCAATCACCTCGCCGCAGGCCTCCAGCCGTACCAGATAATGCGGATAGGCCTGATAAAAACGTCCCAGGCGCGGCACCAGCCATAAGGCCGCAAAAGAATGGGTGACAGAAACACTCAATGATCCGGCGCTGGGCACCGGTCGCAAAGCATCCAGCGTGGTGGCGACATCAAGCAGCGCAGTGTGAACCCCTGCAAACAAACGCTCGCCCTTCTGCGTCAATCTAACGCCACGCGGCAGCCGTTCGAACAAGGCAAAACCCAACCGCTGCTCAAGCGCCTTGATCTGATGTGATACCGCCGTCGGCGTAACCGCCAGCTCCTGCGCCGCCTGTTTGAAACTGCACAGACGGGCAGCGGATTCGAAAGTTCGCAATGCAGTTACGGGAAGCGAGGCAAACATGAACAAGACCCATACAGATGAATTTATCTCATCCTGACAGAGTAACCGTCATTTGTCGCTTGCGCTGCACTCAACGTAAATTGACAACCGTATTCCCCTACTCAGCAAACGGAGAGTGACATGAACTCATCTCAACAACCCAAACGCCTTATCGTCCTGGTGGGCAGCCCACGCCGCGACGGCAACAGTGCCACCCTGGCACAAGCCGTCATGGCGGGTGCCGCCGAAGCCGGGACCGAAGCCAGCCTGCATTTTCTCGATGACTACATCAGTGGTTTTCTGGTGGATGGGCGCCATGCCGAGCCGCCTGCCGATCGCTATGGCGAACTGTTTCTGGATCACTTTTTGCCGGCGGATGGGGTGGTATTTTGCACCCCGCTTTACTGGTACGGCATGTCGGCACAAACCAAAGCCTTTTTCGACCGCTCTTTCAGCTATTACTCCAACGCCTATCCGGATGCGGAACAGGTGCATCAGCGTATGAGCGGCAAACGCATCGGGCTGACGGTGGCCTCGGAAGAAACTTACCCCGGCGGGGCAATGGGGATCGTGCATCAAATTCAGGAATTCAGCCGCTACTCGCATTGCGAATTCATCGGGATGGTCCAGGGGGCGGGCAACAACCGGGGCGAAGTCAGCCGCGATCCGCGCAATCCACTACAGGCCGCCCGCGACTTGGGGCGCGAGATTTTCACTCGCCACTATTCGGATTACCGGATGGATACGCCGCGCAGCACACAGGTTTGGCAAGATTGACTCAACACAGGGGCGGTCTGCTGCCCCTTTATCAAGGTTACGCAAGCATATGTAGCAAACTATTGCCGACCATTGGCCCACCAGGACAAACATCATATGATGCAGATGCCAGACTGGCGCACTCATTAACTCGAAGCGAAACAAGATGTCAAAACAGTGGAAAATAACGGCGGCCAACGCCTGTCTGCAGGTGTACACCCGGTTGGGCGGCAACTTCAAAGAAAAGGCCAGTTTTACACCGGAGCTGACTTTTGAACGCATCGTTATTTTTTCCACCACCGCCCTCGGTGACCTGATGTTTAACACGCCGGCCATTCGCGCGGTGCGTGAACGTTACCCCATGGCGAATATCACCCTGATTTCCAGCCATAAGAATAAACAGTTGGTCGCGACCAGCCGTTACTTTAATGCTGTTATTTATTGGGATCATAAAGCCAAAGACATGCTCAGTATCATTCACCAGTTGCGTAAGCATAAGCCGCAACTGGCCGTCATCCTGCACTCCAAATCCCCCTACGATGTGATTGTCGCCATCACGGCCGGTTGCCAGTATCTTTTCAAAGACGTCTACGGCAATAAAGCCACCGGCATGGAAACCTGGCTGAGCGGCGTAAGCCAGAGTACCGGCGGGCATTTAATTCAGCGCAAGCTGGATCTGGTGGCGCAACTGGGGTGTAAAACCGACAACACCGAGATGTTTATTCCCGTTGAATTTTCGCCGGTTAATAAAACCGCGGATAAAATCCCAATCGGTTTTCAAATGGGCGCCTCTGAAACGCTGCGCTGCTGGCCCGTCGGCCAGTTTATTCGCCTGGCGAAACTGTTGCTGGCACAGTCGCCACACCACCAAATCGAATTAATCGGCTCCCCGAAAGAGCTGGCTATCGAAAAGGAATTTATGGCGGGGCTAACGGCGGACGAACAGCGACGCGTGGTCAGCCATATTGGCAAAACCACCCTGCCGCAACTGCTGGCGGTAATGTCAAACATGCAGGTGCTGGTAACCGGCGATACCGGCCCATTACATCTGGCCATCGCCCTGAAAACACCGACCATCAGCCTGTTTGTCACGGCCAATCCGCAGCACACCGGCCCCTATCAAAATAGCGAACTGCATCAGGTGATGAACGTATCGGTGGATGCGCAAAAGCTCACCACGGCTCAACGCCGCCAACCGCTCAGCATCATCACCGAAAATGAGGTGTTTGAAAAAGTGACGAGCGCGCTGGCATTCACGCGCTCGCAGGCTGACTAACGAACCCTTTGGGTCGGCTGGGCAAAAACCATCGCCAATGGGAACCAGAACAGGTACCAGAACTCGGCCGGGTTGGCGATGACAAACATGCCCTGCGAGCAGTAGAAGATCAGCATAAACAGGTATAAAGCCGCCTCCAGCCGCCGCCCGGCCCTGAGGTGACGCGCGGCAAGCTGCGCGCCAAACGCCAGTAACCCAGCGAACAAACAAAAACCAACCAACCCGCCTTTGAGCAACGCCCCCAGATACAGGCTGTGAGTGGTATGAATAAACTCGCCGGTATAATTGGTAAAAGTCAGTTCTTTATCAAATCCATAGCCGAAAAACGGCGCCTGTTCTATCAACGCCAGGCTGTGCCGCCAAATGCTCATCCGCACGAAGCTCTGCTGATACAACTCGGCAAAGCGCGTAATCAGCATTTCCCCGATGGACGACCATAGCACCATGCCTGCGGTAAATATGATCATTGCCATAATCAACATCGCCAATTTTTTATTCAGCGCCCGGTAATGCGTGGTTAACACCAGCGCCGCCACTAAGGCAATCAGAGGCCCACGGCTTTGTGTCAGTACCATAAAGGCAAAAAGTAGTGGGATCGTCAGCAGGACCTTTTTTTGTTGGGTATCACGAAAAACCATCAGGCTTAAAATAATGCCCAAAGCGGCATAACCGGCAAGATCGATCACATTACGCGGGCCGGGATTGGCGTCAGAGGTTTCTCTGAGGGTATAAATTTCTTGGTAATCACTCCATGCCAGATACAGGCATAACAACGAGATACCGGCGATCACGCAGCAGAGCAAGAGATTGCGCCGGGGGCTATCCAGCACGCTGACCAACAGACCCAAATAAATCAGGATATAAGCGCTATGCGTCAGGGCAGACAGCGCATCTCCCGGCGTGCCTCCCCAGAAATTACTGGCGGAGTAGTACGCCAGAAAATACGCCGCCAAGGCTATTCCGGTGACCGCAGCACGTCTGCCAAACCAGGTCTGACGAAATTCCGGCCGGGTGAGCAGCGTCAGCAGGAAAAAAAATGCCGAGATATGGAATAGATTATTCACCCGGGTATGGCCGCAAAAAATGGCGCTAAAGAAGCAGAACACCAGGAAGACGTAAACAGCGATCGCTGTGGTTACATCAGTTTTTTTTGAAAAAATCACTGCAATCAACCTTTTCAAAAATACGGGTATCTATGGCGCTCGCCAATGAAAAATTCTTTACGGCGATATTGTTGATTTTCATTCTTTCAGCGGCATGGCTAAAAGCCGGGATGATCATATCCTCGACCTTTTCGGGTAAAAATGTCGGCAGTTTGTTTTCTGGCGTTTCATAGAAGCGTGGCAAATGGAAATTGTTCATATCCAGCCCGACAATAAAGAGCTGTTTAAACCCCAGGAAGGCGATGATCTGAAACACCCAATAAACCACCGTGCCGGCATCAAAAATTCCATGCCGAATATCATGACTAAAAGCGATGGATTTACAGACAGCAGAGAAATAGACGTTACTGTCATGGCGGTAATGTTCCCACAATGCCGGAGGATTTATTTTTGGGCTGTAAATTTTGAAAGCCGCATCTTCGATGACGGCAAACTGGCACTTCACGCCTGCCAGCGTGAAACGGTCAATGATTTTCGCCACGCCGTGGACCGTCGTAAACAGGATTAAATCCTCTGTCAGAACAATGACTTCTATAATATCCGGCCGTTGATCAATAAATCCCATATCGACAATGACGTAAAAACGAAAGCTCACCTGTTGGCTTAAGAAATAGGCCCCATTGACCCCGACGGCCGGCATTTCAGGAATATCGCTAAAGCAAACAGAACTCACCGATGGCCCGGTGGCCGTCAGCAATATCGGCCCCTGAAAGCGGTTTTTTAACGCTGAAAGTTTCACTATAGGAATCATCTGGCTTTTATAATGAAACTCGACAATCTCGCCACTCTCCGCACGTTCAATTTTCACGTAAGGCCAGAGGTTTTCATTATGCCGATAAGGGCGGGAATGTGAATAACGGTATATCTGCTTAAAAAAACTTCCCATCGAGCCAATTTCCCATCAAAAATGCATCCACGCCAACAAAGGTTTGTCTGATCTAAATTAAATCCATTGATGGGATGAGTATCGGAGCATTCATGACGGCGAGCAATTTATGCAATTTGAGTTATTCGTTATATTAACGACAAGAGATATGTCTATTTGTTAATAACGTTAAAAACCTGCCTTAAAAGGTAATTATTATCTTGAATTGCATAGGGGCGAAAACTTTCGCCCCGTTTTACACGGCGGTTATTGGCGGAAGACTTATTAATCGTCGAAGGGTTCACCCAAAGTCAGCATCAGCCGGTTTGCCCAGGCAAAGAACGCCGTCGACTGCACCAGATCCAGCAGCGCCAGCTCATCCAGCCCCTGCTCGCGCAGCACTGCCAGATGTTCGGCGTTAACCTGCGGCGGCGTGGCGGATAACGCCGCAGCAAAATCTATCTGTGCCCGCCACGGCTCCCCTTGCCCCTCACTCAACACGCCCCCTGGAGCCACCTCCAGCAGACGCTGCACCTCATCCGTCTGTTTGGACAACTGTGCCGCCTTGCGCGCATGCACCGAAGCGCAATAGATGCAGCCATTCACCTTGCTGGCCACCGTGGCCGCCAGTTCGCGATCCTTACGTTCCAGCCCGCCTTGCGTATAGAAAATGGCCCGATCCGCCAGCGTTCGCTGCTCCAGCACCGGATGGTTACGTGCCAGCAGGCGGAAATAATCCGAGTCGCTATGCCCGAAGCGCGTCAACAGCGCCTGACCCGATGCATCAAACTCCGCCAGCGGCTTGGCGGCGATCCACGGCTCCCAACCCAGTTCCTGACGGGTAAACACCGGCGGCGCATGGCGGCCACTCAGGGTGACGGACTCGGTGCGCCAACTGCCGGCTCTGACCGGTGAGCCGCTGCTGCCCTCCTCAACCGGCTGACCGCCAAGCAGCCGATAGCCAGTTAACAGACGGCTTTGGAAACTGACAAACGCGATCAGTTGCGACAGGGTGACGATAGCGTCCAGTGACCAACCGGCCTGCTGCAATGCCTGCAAATGCTGGGCATCGGCGCTGGCGGGTTTGAACGCCAACCGTTCGGCATGATCCAGCGCCGCCTGCAAACGCGGGCTATCCTCTGCGCCGCCCTGTTGTTGCAGCAACGCCGCATAATAATGGGCCGCCAGTGATCTATCCGCATGCCATTCGCTGATGCGCTGGGCGACTTGCAACCGCTGCGCTACAGGAAAATCGCCGGCATCGGCGGGAGCAAACAGCGCAAGGTAGCTGGCCTGAATCGCGTCTGTCGCCGCCTGCCGTGTCACTCTGGCCTGTGCCAATGCGGAACCGGGTGCGATCTCTGCCAGCACGGCCAGCAGGTCGTCATTATTCAATGTTGCAGTCATACCTTTTCCTCAGCGTGATGTTCGTGGGAGATGGAAGCGGGAGTGCGACGTTGCCAGCCCAGTTCCGGGGCAACGTGGCGGGCGATCAACTCAATAGAACGCAGAATGTGGGCGTGCGGTGGATCAATGGAATGCACCTGGAACGCCAGGTCGGTGACCCGCGCCAGCGCGCTGTCTTTCTGCAACGAGGCGATCACCTGATCCGGGGTACCGAGATGCACGTCAAAGGCCCGGATCAGCCCATCGAGCGATTCATCCGTCGGCCGATGGCCACTGGCGCGCAGGCGTTCGAGCCCACGGCCCAACCCTTGCGCGGCAAAGTCCCGCGCCTGTTGGCTATTATCGGTCACCAGAGCGGTGCGCGACCCCATAATGCGCGGTGCGATGCCGGGCGGCAGCGCCGCCAGATAGGCGTCGATAATCGGGTTCTGCAATTCGTCCAGCGGCAAATCCGGCGCATCCGCCGAGCGCGGTTGGGTACGCGACAGCATTAAGCCGTCACCGGCACGTCCGGCGCGTTCACCACCTTCCACCGAAAAGGTCGCCTGCCAAACCCGCTCCGCCAACTGCGGCGCGGCCGGGTACAAACGGTTATCCTCACCGCCCAAGGCCTCACCACGCCAGGCGCGCAGCAGCGTGTTGAAGTTGTCAGCAAACACCGCGTGGCGCTGCTGAGCATCAAAACCGAAGGCGCTGAACGATGACGGCGTGCCACCGGCGGCAATCCCCACCTCCAGCCTGCCGTCAGACAGCAGATCCAGCACCGCGGTATCCTCCGCCACCCGAATGGCTGACTCCATCGGCAGCGTGATCACCCCGGTGCCCAGCCGGATATGGCAAGTTCGTGCCGCCACCTGAGCCAGGAACACCAGGGGAGAAGGCAAGCCGCCCTCATCCTCATGAAAATGGTGCTGCGCCACCCAGGCGCTATCAAAGCCGACCCGTTCGGCATGCACGATTTGCTCGGTTGCCAGCCGGTAACGCTGTTGTGCACTGCCCTGATCCAGCAGGCGGGTGAAAAAACCCAGTCTTTTACTGCTCATTAATCGCATCCTTAATCTTGGGCTGTTCGGCATAAAACTGACGGCCGGGAATGGCCTCAATCAACTGACGGGTGTAATCACTGCCCGGCATGGCGAACAGCTCACCGGTCGCGCCACTGTCCACCTGTACCCCTCGGTGCAACACCGAAACGCTGTGTGAAATCTGCCGTACCCTGGCCAGATCGTGTGAGATAAACAAATAGGTCAGCCCCAGTTCCTGCTGCAAATCCTGCAACAGCCGCAGGATCTGCGCCTGTACCGTGACATCCAATGCCGAGGTCGCTTCGTCCAGCACCAGTACCCGTGGCTGCAACACCAGCGCCCGGGCAATCGCCACCCGTTGGCGTTGGCCACCAGACAGTTCGCGCGGCTTGCGGCTCAGCAACTCGTCCGGCAGCGCCACCCGTTCAAACAATTCTCGTACCCGTCGATAACGCTCGGCTTTGCCCAGCGGTTCAAAGTTCAGCAACGGCTCTTCAATCACCTGATACAGCGTCTGCGACGGATCGAGCGAGCCGAACGGGTTCTGGTACACCAACTGAACGCGGCGACGGAACTGCCGCAGCGCTTCGCCCTTCAACTGGGTGAAGTCAACGCCGTCGATAATGATTTGCCCGGCGTCCGGCCGTTGAAAACCGAGCAGGCAGCGTGCCAGCGTGGTTTTGCCGGAGCCGGATTCCCCTACCAGCGCATGGGTGGTGCCACGCGGCACGCTAAACGACACCTGATCCAACGCACGGTAAGTTTTGCCCCCCACACCGGCCAGGCGGAAATCTTTCACCAACCCATTAACCTGGATCGCCAGCTCTTGCGTACTGTTGCTGGGTTGCGACAGCGCCGCACGGGTCAGCGATGGCACGTCGGCAAACAGTCGGCGGGTATAATCGCTGGTGGGGGCACGCAGCACTTCGGCGGTCACACCCTGCTCCTGAACCCGACCATGGCGAAACACCAGCAGCCGGTCGGCACGCTCCGCCGCCACCGCCAGATCGTGAGTCACCAGCAGCACCGCGGTACCAAACTCCTGCCGCAGTTCGTCGATCAGATCGAGAATGCGCTTTTGCACCGTGACATCCAGCGCGCTGGTTGGCTCATCGGCGATAATCAGCGCCGGTTGCAGCGCGATAGCGATGGCGATCAACACCCGCTGTTTCATGCCGCCGGAAAGTTCATGCGGATACTGACGCGCCCGCAGCTCCGGGTGGGTCAGACCAACCCGGGTCAGTAACGCCACCACCCGCTGCTGCACCTGTTTGCGCGGCAGGCGACGGTGAATATTGAGGATTTCCGCTACCTGTTCGCCGATCGTTTTCACCGGGTTGAGCGAGCTGGACGGATCCTGTGGGATCAGACTGATTTGTGCGCCCCGCACCGCATCCAGACGTCGTGACGACCAATGGCTGATATCGGTGCCGTTGAGACGGATAGCGCCCTGCTCCAGACGGCCATTTTCCGTCAGCAGGCCAATGATTGCCTGCGCGGTAGTGGTTTTGCCCGAACCGGACTCGCCGACCAACGCCACCACTTCCCCCGGCTGAATGGCGAACGACACCTGATGCACCACCCGCTGGCTGCCGGTTGCGCCCTGATAGGCAATCGACACCTGCTCCAGCTCCAGCACCGGCGTGGCCGCCGCCCGTTGTAATGCCGTCTGAATACTCATGGCTGCGTTCTCCCCAATGCACGGCTGATGCGATTGGCCGCCAGCACCACCGCCACCACCGCCAGCCCTGGGAAGGTCGTCAGCCACCAGGCGGTGGAAATGTAGTTGCGCCCTTCGGCGATCAGTAGCCCCCACTCCGGCGTCGGTGGCGGGGTGCCATAACCCAGGAAGCTCAGGGTGGCGATCGCCAAAATAGCGCTGCCAAACTGCAATGCCGAGAAGGCGATCACCGAAGTCAGCGAGTTCGGCAGGATGTGCCGCCACAGCACCGCCCAGAAGGTACCACCGCTGCCATAGGCCGCTTCAACGTAATCACTGTGCCGCACCCGCACTACTTCTGCGCGCGCCAGGCGGGCAAAGTTGGCGACCGAAGTAATCCCGACGGCGATGGCGGCGTTAACCGTACCAAACCCCAGTAAAATAATGATGCTCAGCGACAGCAGCAGGCCGGGAATAGACAGCAAGACGTCGACAAAACGCATCACCGCTTCGTCCGCGATGCCCCCGACCGCACCGGCAATCAGCCCCAGCGCGGTGCCCAACAATAAACCCAACGCGACTGCCACCAGCGCTGCGGACAGCGTCTGCGAAGCACCATAGACAATGCGCGCATACAGGTCACGCCCCAGTTGATCGGTGCCCAGCCAGTGTTCGCCGCCCGGCGCCAGCCGCTGCGCACCGGCGATACCTTCGGTGCCGCTGTAGGCAGTGAATAACTGGGGCGCCAGCGCCCACAGCACCGCAATGGCGATCACCGCCCAGGCCAGCAGCAAGGTCAACGGCACGCGACGACGGCGTGGACGGCTGGTCGGTAAGGTTCCTTCACTTTCCAGGCCGCCCAGATCTCGCTCCGGTACGACCGCTTTTTCATAGGAGATACTGCTCATACGGCGACTCCTGTGTGGGTTTTCAGTCGTGGATCCAACAGCGGGAACAGCAGATCCACCAGCAGATTGAGGGTGACGAAAGCGGCGGCGGAGATCACCACAATCGCCTGCAGTACCGCCACGTCCTGATTCAGCACCGCCTGCAGGGTCAGTTGTCCCAGCCCGCTGCGGCCAAACACGGTTTCGGTGATCAGCGCACCGGCAATCAGTTCGCCAAGCAGAATGCCGGCGATGGTCAGCGCCGGCAGCATGGCGTTGCGCGCCACATGCCGCCACAGCACCCCGCTACGGCTGGCACCTTTGGCGCGTGCCACGGCGACAAACGGCTGGGTCTGCACCTGGTCAATGCTGCGGATCAGGATCTGCGCCAGCGGGGCGGAGATCGGCACCGCCAGGGTCACAATCGGCAGGATAAGCCCTTGCCACTCACCCGGATTGATCACCGGGATCAGCTTGAGTTGGAACGAAAACACCTGAATCAACACAATACCCAGCCAGAAGGTTGGCACCGAAACGAACAGTGACGGCAGCGATTGCAGCGCCGATCTCAGCCAGCCAAAACCGGTCAGATTGGAGATAAAGGCAATCGCCAGCGCCAACAGCAGCGCCAGCGTAAAGCCCAGCACCGCCAGTTGCAGCGTAGCGGGCAGGTTGGTGGCCAACAGTTCGGTGACCGGTACCCCGGCCTGAATGGAGTAGCCCAGATCCCCCCGCAGCACGTTACCCAGCGCATGCAGATACTGCTGCCACAGCGACACATCGGCACCATAGGCGGCACGCATATCGGCGATCTGCGCCGGACTGAGTCCCATGTCCGGATTCTGGAACTTAATCAGGATCGCATCACCCGGCAGCACCTGCAGCAGGAGAAACGACAGGCTAAAGGTCGCCCACAGCACCAGTAGCGCCTGTGCGATACGCCGCGCCAGATATCGGCTCATCATGATCTCCTTAATGTTTCTCTAACCAGGCGCCGTAGAAACTCGGGCGACCCACGGCTTCGAAACTCACCCCTTTCAGATAAGGCGCGCCGGCAAACACCTGCGGCTCCTCAAAGAATGGGATCACATAGGCCTGATCGAGCAGGTAATTTTGTGCCTCGCCGGCAATCTGCAGGCGTTTTTGCGCATCCACCTCAGAGGCAATGCCCAGCAGTAGCGTGTTCAGCTTGTCGTCGCTGAACTGACTGTTTTTACCGGAGCCACCTTGCTGCAACAGCGCATCGCGGTTGGTCGGGTAGAACTGGCTTTTAATCACGTCCGGATCGGCCCGCCCCACCTCCACCACCGCCGCCGGGGTTTTCTGCGGGTCGAGGTTATCTGCTACCCGGCTGCCGGCGTCACCGGCCAGAATATTCAAGCGCGCACCGACCTTGCCCCACTGCTGCGAAACCAGTTGCAGCACCGCCTTGTTCTGCGGTTGCGGCAGCGATTCGTAGACATTCAGCAGCAGTTTTTTACCGTCTTTCTCACGCAGGCCGTCGCTGCCCTTTTTCCAGCCCGCCTCATCCAACAGGCGGTTGGCCAGTTGCGGATCGAACTTCAGCTTGGCGGACAAGTCGACAAAACCGGCGGCGGAAGAGGCAATCACCGATTTGGCCTGTGGGTAGTTAACCGAGAACAGCGTATCGACGATCTGCTTGCTGTCGGTGGCATGCAGTAGCGCCTGACGCACGCGCAGATCGCTTACCAGCGGGTTATCCGGTCGGAAGGCGATGCTGTCATTAACGCCACGCGTTGGGGCCGCGTAGATTGTGAACCCCTGATCCTGAGTCTGCTTCTCGTCGTAGGCCTGGATCTGGCGAATAAAGTCCGCCTGCCCGGCTTGCAACGCACCAATGCGCACACTGTCCTCACCGGTAACAATTACCTTGATCGCGTCCAGATTGGCGCGCCCTTGTTGAGCCAGCCTGGCCGGCCCCCAGTGGTAATCTTTGCGAACGCTAAGACTGACCTCACGCCCCAGCGTCTCGGCGCTGACCACAAACGGGCCGGATCCGATGATATGGTGCGCATCGCCGAGTTGGTCATAGTTGCGGTTCAGGGTGCTGAGCGAAACCAATCCCGAGCCAATCGTGGCGGTACCCTGCAGGAAACCTGGCGACGAATGCTTGAAGTAAAATTTGACGGTTAACGGGTCGATCACTTCGCTGTGGTCGTAGTTATTGATGACTTCAGACACCGGCAGGCGTTTCTCTTTATTGCCCAGGCCATAGGTATCGAAGTTTTTTGCCACCGCGTTAGCATCCAGCGGAGTGCCGTCGGAGAAGGTCACACCCGGCCGCAGCTTGAAGGTGTATTCGGTTTTGTCAGCGTTGCTGTTCCAGGATTCGGCGATCCACGGCTCAATCTCCAGCGTTTGCGGGTTCTGGTAGGTCAGTTTGTCAGTGATTTGATTGAGGATGCCGCCATTGGGATAGAAGCCGCCGGAAGGCGGATAAAGGTTGGTGTGCGCCTGCTGTTCCAGGTAGACCAGCGTGCCGCCCTGCACCGAGGCCAGCGCCGGGTTCATCACCGCCGCCAGGCCCAATGCCACCGTTATCCCGCGGGTTAATCTATTGAAAGAGAAATTAAACATCGTATGCCACGCCTTCTTTATTTCGGAATGTTATGGGTTAGATAACAAACCAAATCAGCGGGGAGTTGAACGAACTAATTTCGCTAACCAATGGCGGAAAATGCACAAGGCATCGGTGGTTGGCAGAAAGGATGTTTTGTTATAACGTATCAGAAATTAAATCAGGAAGACCAAAATGAAAATTCAGCTCTCGCTGTTGTTCCTTGGCCTGTTGGCCGGACGCGCCGCCGCGTTTCAATCCAGGGTGCCAGAACCCCAGCCTGAACAGACGCGCGCAGCGGAAAATAATATCGAGAATAGGTTCTACGGCTTTCATGCGCTGGATGCGCAAACGGTCAATGTCGGCACCTGCGCCGCCTTGCCGCAGGCCGGATGCCAGTGTGCTTTCTGCACCATGCTGCGGCAGGCCGGACCGGCAAAATAACCTGTCCGGCATAGCTTATCGGCAGGCTGCGACGCCAGGGGTCACAACTCGTTGTGGTGTGTTAGAGAAACGGGTCAGTGCCGTCAGTACCACCGCGATGACCAGCGAAGTGCCCATAAAGATATAGGAAGCCTGCGGCCCCTGCGTAATACCGTTGAGATAGCCGACAATCCAGGCCCCCACAAATGACCCCAGTGCGCCAAAACTCACGATAAATGCCATCGCCCCCGCCATCACGTTGCGTGGCAATAGCTCCGGGATCGCCGCAAAGAACGGGCCATAAGGCGTATACATAGCTCCGCCGGCAATCACCAGCAAGACGTAGGACAACCAAAAATGGTTAGCACCCAGTGTGAAAGACGCGCAGAAGCAAACCGCCCCCAATCCCAGAAACAACAGCACCACCAGCTTGCGCTGTTGATACTTATCAGAGAAATAGGATGCACCAAGCATCAGCGGCACCGCCAACAAATAAGGTGCAGCAGACAACCAGCCGGTAGCGACAATCCCCATGCCGGAAGCGGTTTTCAAGATCGACGGCAGCCACATAATGAAACCGTACATACCGATATTCCAGAAGAAATGAATAAACGACAGTGCCAATACCTTGCGTGACCGAAAGGCCTCGCCGTAATTTTTAATCGGTTGCATACCGGTCTGTTCAGCGGCGAGGGCGGCCTCAAGAGCAGCTTTCTCCTGCTCACTGAGCCAGGTGGCATCTTTTGGCCGATCGACAAAGATCACCCACCAGATTGCCGCCCAGATAATGGCCGGCACCCCTTCAATGATAAACATGCCACGCCAGCCAAAGGCGTCCACCAGATAACCGGACAGTATCGACATCCACAGCACGGTAATCGGGTTGCCAAGAAACAGGAAAGTATTGGCTTTCGAGCGTTCCTGCTTGGTAAACCAATGGCTGAGGAACACCAGCATCGCCGGCATCACGACGCTTTCCGCCACCCCAAGCAGGAAGCGGATCGCCGCCAACATTGCCACATTGCTGACCAAACCGGTAGCGGTGGCCAAAATGCCCCACAACACCAGGCTCCAAAAAATCAGCCCCTTGGCACTGCGTTTCTCGGCGTAAATTCCTCCCGGCACTTGGAAAAAGAAATAACCGAGGAAAAATAGCGCCCCCAAGAGTGAAGACATACCCGGCGTAATATTGAGATCGTGCGCCAGCCCTGCGGCCGCTCCAAATCCGTAATTGGCACGATCCAGGTAGGCCAGGCTATAGGTAATGAAAGCCAGCGGAATAAGCTTTCGCCAGCGGATCGGTGCCAGCTTGGTGGGTAAATTGATGCTCATATTCGTTTTCCCCAGGAATTTTAATGGATGCCGGTTTATACCTAATGACCGCGCTTGTTGGTGCCCCTTTAAAACATCTGATGTCATACCTTAACTTGTATGACATCACTCAAGATTAAAAATGAATCACATTTCGGTCGTATTCAATGGCCAGTGCTTCGAATTGAAATGACGATCACAAAATAAATTTATTCTCCCGACCTGGTGTCAGCCACGCAAAAATGTGGCGAACAGCTTCACACCTGCGGCATGGCGTGCTATACCACAGGCATGTTGTAGGACAACTTATGCGATGGATATCATGAGTCTTCAATCAATCCAAAAACACAACGTGGTCAACGCGGTCTATGAGCAAATAAAGGAAAAACTGTTGGACGGCAGTTGGCCGCCTGGCAGCAAACTCCCCTCAGAAGCGGAACTGACCACCTCTTTCAACGTCAGCCGGGTCAGCATTCGCAGCGCGGTGCAGCGTCTGCGCGATCTGGGCATCGTGGTGACCCATCAGGGCAAAGGCAGTTTTGTCGCCCAACACCTCAATCCACAGAGCCTGTTCAATGAACAGCAACCGATCATGCACCTCAGCCGTGAAGAGTTTCACGACATGATGGTGTTCCGCCAAACGGTGGAGTTCAAATGTATGGAGCTGGCGGTATTAAACGCCACGCCCGAGGACATTACCGCGCTGGAACAAGCCCTGAACCGCATGCTGATCAACAAAGACGATTACAAAAAGTACTCTCAGGCCGATTTTGAGTTTCACCTGGCCATAGCCAAAGCGTCACAGAACAAGGTGTTCTACAACGTGATGAACTCAATCAAAGACACCTATTACTACTACCTGGAAGAACTGAACCGGGCATTGGGGATTTCTTTGGAAAGCGTCGAGGCACACATCAAGGTGTTTATGGCGATTAAAAACCGCGACTCTTCTACCGCCGTTGCAGTACTCAACGAGGCGATGGCGGACAACGTCACCGCCATCGAAAAACTCAAACAGGCCACACCGGACACCGAGTGATGCACTTTCAAAGGGCGCAATTGAATGCGTCCACAGGTGAGGTTAAGGCCGTGACGCCGTGCCGTCCGGCGTACGTGCCAGAGTCCAGGACGGGATACCGCCGATACACGGGTACTGCGCCGCTTTTTGCTCATCGATATCTATACCTAACCCTGGGCGAACGCTCAGGTAGGCATAACCCCGCTCAATTTCCGGACAGCCGCTAAACACTTCACGCAAGGCGTCATTCATCGGCGTGTATTCCTGAATACCAAAATTGGTCACGCTCATATCCAGGTGCAGGTTGGCGGCGACGCCGACTGGAGAAATGTCGCCCGGCCCGTGCCACGCGGTACGCACACCATGGATTTCACTCAGCGTCGCCAATTTTTTCGCCGGGGTAATACCGCCAATGGTGCTGACGTGACAACGGATATAATCGATCAGGTTATTAGTAATCAGTGGCTTCCAGTCATTGATGTTGGTGAACAACTCCCCCATTGAAATCGGCGTGGAGGATTGCTGACGCAGCATTTTCAACCAGTCTATATTTTCCGGCGCCACCGGATCTTCGAGATAAAACAATTGGTATGGCTCCAGCGTTTTGGCCAGTTGAACGGCGGCGATCGGCGTAACACGCTCATGTACATCATGAATAAACTCAATGCCGAAGCCCAGCTTATTACGCAAGTGTTCGAACAGACGTGGCACGCTTCTCACATAGGCATCGGGATCAAAATAAATGCCCGGTGTATTGCCGCGCGGGGAACGTTTAGGCTGAATGTTTTTTG
This sequence comes from Serratia myotis, assembly GCF_027474885.1. Classification (NCBI taxonomy): domain Bacteria; kingdom Pseudomonadati; phylum Pseudomonadota; class Gammaproteobacteria; order Enterobacterales; family Yersiniaceae; genus Serratia; species Serratia myotis. The sequence continues at coordinate 3,654,720 of NZ_CP099707.1, forward strand.
CCCGAGCCAATTGGGTGGCGATCAATTTCAGATCGTCCGTGCCCGCCCCACCGTACATCCCCATCTGGCAACGCACGTATTGATAGCCCTCCTCCATACGTGCGCGGATGTTGTCCTCTACCTCAAACTCATCGCTACCGTCGGTGTGGCAATACAGCGGAATACCGTCGCGGCATTGGCCGCCCAAGAGTTCATAAACGGGCAGACCGGCGACTTTCCCTTTGATGTCCCACAGCGCCATGTCCACACCGGACAGGGCATTGTTCATGATCGGACCGCTGCGCCAGTAGCCGCTTACGCAGGCAGACTGCCAGATATCCTCGATGCGCGATGGATCCTTACCGATTAGAAACGGTGCCATATAGTCGTCGATGGCCGTTTTCACCGCATGAATGCGTTGAGTGAAGGTCGCGCACCCCAGGCCATATAGGCCCGGTTGGTTCGTCTCGACCTTCACTACAGCCAGATCGATACCGCCTGGCGCGGTGAGAATAGTTTTCACGCCGGTGATTCTTAGATTACCCACTGTAAACTCCTTTGCCGCTAACTCATCAGTTGTCCTACAAGGTGTGGTTAGATTTATATCATCGATAGTGCATGGGCTAAAGCGTCGTTCAAAAATTATGTGCGCCGCGTCATGAAAACAAACTCAACCAATTGTTTTACATTACAATTATTTAATGTTGAATTTTTCTTTTGTGATCCGCGCTTCAAAAACCATTTAACAGAATTGATTTCTGCCAAGGCTTAACGCAACGTTTATATGAATGATGTCATACATGTTGAGCAGCACTAAGCTTAACACGATGCCAATAGCGGTACATGCCGAATCAGGATCCTATAACCAACAGTAAGAGGTTGATATGTCTGCTCTGTTCGATTTAACGGGGAAAACGGCGCTGGTCACCGGTTCTTCTCGCGGATTAGGTTTTTCCTACGCTGAGGGGTTGGCTGCGGCCGGAGCCAGCGTCATTTTAAACGGTACGCAACCTGCAACGGTACAGGCCGCGGTCGAGCGACTGCAATCTCAAGGTCTGCAGGCGCGCGGTTTCGCCTTTGACGTTACCGATGAACAAGCCATAGAGGCGGTATTCAATCAGCTCGACGAGGAACGGGTTGAGGTTGATATTGTGATCAACAATGCCGGTATTCAGTACCGTAGCCCCCTGCTCAACCTGGAGTTGGAACAGTGGCAGCGGGTGCTCGATACCAACCTGACCAGCGCATTTATCGTTGGTCGAGCCGCCGCCAGGCGGATGATCGCCCGCGGTAAAGGGGGGAAAATCATTAACATCGGTTCGCTGACCAGCCAAGCCGCCCGCGCCACGGTTGCGCCTTATACCGCCGCCAAAGGTGGCATCAAGATGCTCACCTGTTCAATGGCCGCCGAGTGGGCCGAGTTTAATATTCAGTCCAACGCCATCGGTCCGGGTTATATATTGACCGATATGAATGCCGCGCTGGTTGATAACCCCGAGTTCGATGCCTGGGTGAAAGCCAGCAATCCCTCTAAACGCTGGGGTAAACCAGAAGAGCTGATCGGCACCGCCGTGTACCTCGCGTCCAATGCTTCCAACTACGTGAATGGACAAATTATTTACGTCGATGGCGGTTGGTTGGCCGTACTGTAACCCTGACCCGCTTTAAATCTGTTTACTTACCCGTGGCATATGACTGTTACGGGGGCATCTCTGTAGCCAAAATTTATAAAAATAAACACCCTGACCAGGACAACACTATGAAAGCAACAAAATCGCGATTCTTTATTCTGTCGCTGTTGTTTATTGTGACGGCTATAAATTATATGGACCGGGCCAACCTGTCCGTCGCCGGCAGTAAAATTCAGTCTGAGTTCGATCTCAGCGCCACCCAACTGGGTTTACTGTTTTCCATGTTTACCTGGTTCTACGCCGCCAGCCAGATCCCGGTTGGTTACGTACTGGATCGCATTGGCTCACGGATACTTTACGGCAGCGCCATTATTCTGTGGAGCGTCTTTACTTTCCTGATGGGCTTCGCCTCGCATCATTTGTTCGCCACTGCAACAGCATCATTCTTAATGCTGCTGGCCTGTCGGGCGCTGATTGGTATTGCCGAAGCCCCCTCCTTCCCCTCCAACACCAAGATCATCGCCAGTTGGTTCCCCGACCACGAGCGGGCACGCGCCACGGCGATTTATTCCAGCGCACAATATATCGGGCTGGCACTGTTAACCCCGGCGTTGTCCTTTGTGGTGGCGGATTACGGTTGGGAGATGTCATTCTACCTGTCCGGCGGCGTTGGCATCCTGTTTGGCATTTACTGGTTAGTTAAATATCGCGATCCGCAACACAGCAGTAAAACCAACCAACAGGAGTTGGATTACATTCGTGAAGGCGGTGGCTATGGTTCAAAAAACCAGGCCTGCGTCAGTGAAAAAGTGCGCTGGCGCGATATCGCCTTTTTCCTGAAGAATCGCACCGTCTGGGGCCTGTTCATCGCCCAGTTCGCTTGCTCATCCACACTCTATTTCTTCCTGACCTGGTTTATTGTTTACCTGGAGAAAGGTCTGCACTTACCGATCGCCAAAGCCGGGCTGGGTGCTTCATTCCCCTATCTGATGGCGATGGCAGGCGTACTGTGTGGCGGTACGCTGAGTGATTTGCTGCTGAAAAAGGGCAAATCCCGCACCTTTGCCCGCAAACTGCCGGTGATGTCCGGCCTGTGTCTGACCATGATTATCTGCCTGGTCAATTTTTTCGAAGATCAACCGGTGATCGCCATCGCCATCTTGTCCATCGCCTTTTTCGCCAACGCCTTTTCCAATCTGGGTTGGGTGGTCTGGAGCGATGTGATCCCACGTAATTTTATCGGCACTATGGGCGGCTGCCTGAATATCTGCGGCAACCTTTCCGGCATCATCAGTCCAATAGTCATTGGCGTCATTCTGCAACGCACCAATAACTTCCACTATGCAATGTGGTATATCGCCGCCGTAGCCCTGATGGGTCTGTTGGCCTACACCTTCCTGGTCGGCAAGATTGAAGTGATCGTACCCCCGAAATCCGATCAACCTTTAGCACCGCGCTCCAACGCGGATCTCCACAAACTTGAGGCAAAATAATGAGCAAACGGATCCTAAGCTGTAAAGCCTGCTTCGCCTACGGTGAAAAAGATGTGCGCGTTGAGCAACGCGAGCTGGAATACGATGAGAATGACGTACTGGTGAAGGTCGAACGCGGCGGTATCTGTGGCTCGGATATCCATTATTACCAGCACGGCCGTGCCGGCATGTCGATCCTCAAACACCCGATAGTCGTCGGGCATGAATTCGTCGGCACCCTTAGCCAGGTGCCGGTCGGTTCGGCATTTCGGGTGGGACAGAAGGTGGCCATCAATCCGTCACAACCCTGTAATCATTGCGAATACTGCCTGGCAGGCAAACAGAACCTCTGCGCCACTATGCGTTTTATGGGCAGTGCGCAGTTTAATCCGCACGTTGACGGCGGATTTTCCGAATACGTGGTAGCCACAGAACAACAATGCATTCCCTATCGCGATGACGTATCCCCACAGATCATGGCCTTTGCCGAACCGCTGGCGGTTGCCATTCATGCCGTCAATGTCGCGGGCACGCTAGTGGGCAAACGTGTGCTGGTGATCGGTGCCGGCCCTATTGGCTGTTTGATCCTGGCCGCCGCCCGCAGTGCCGGTGCCGCCGAACTGGTGGCTTCCGACGTCAGTGAACGCTGCCTGGAGCTGGCGCGACAAATGGGCGCGACCAACACCTTTAACCCGCTGGAGGAAGGCAGCGCTACTGTTTATCAGAGCAATAAAGGCTATTTCGACGTGGTGTTTGAGGCCTCCGGCAGCCCGGCGGCCATCGCATCCACCGTGACGCTGGCCCGCCCTGCCGGTACCGTGGTGCAGGTGGGCATGGGAGCCTCTAACGTTGACTATCCGGTTATGCCGATGCTGGTGAAGGAAATCCGTTGGGTAGGTTCATTCCGTTTTGTCGACGAATTTGCCACCGCCGTTAAATGGCTACAGGACGGCCGTATCGATCCACTGCCACTGCTCAGCGGTGAATATCCACCGGAAGCCATCGAAAACGCACTGATCGCAGCCGGTGACAAAACATTGTCTTCCAAGGTGCAGATCAAATTCTGATCCCCTGCCGAGCCGGGCTGAAAGCACTCAGCCCAGCTCATACTGCACGATCAACTGCCCTTTTTTCATCTTGAGCGCGGTGATATTTACCGCCCCCAACTCACCCAGTGAGAGGACATGGGTGCCGCCGCAGCCATAGGCAGGCAGCTCGCCGAACCCCACCTGACGCATACCCTCGACCTCTACCTGCCTGCGCGGTAAATCCGCCGCGATCAGCCGCGCCAACTCCGCGTCCAGAAAATCCTGATCCAGGGTTTGGGGTTCTGCACCCGGTGCAAAGGTAATGCGCCCTTCACCCGGCCAGTGATGCGCCTTGACCGGTTGCCAGCCGCGCGTTTCACCCAGCCAGCCAATCAGATGCCCGGCGGAGTGCCAGCGGGTATGTAACCGACGCTGCTCGCCCTCAACCTGCACGCTGACCGGGCCAAGAGGCACGGGGTCGGCGGTAAAATGCAGCACCTGATCCCCCTGTTGTGCCACACGCTGCACCGGAATAGCACCCAGCCTGCCGCCATCTGCCGGTTGTCCGCCGCCCTGAGGATGAAACAGCGTGGCGTTCAGTGTTATCGCGTATCCGCCGTCTTCAACCGGGGTACAGGCCAGCACCTGCGCTTCAGCCTGTAAATCGTCGCTGTAAAAATAGAGTCGTTCGGTCATGGTTTTTCTCCTGGTTAGTGGCCCCATTATATTCATGCCATAATCAAAGCATAATCCGTCAACTTTACAATGGACCTTTGCGCTGTGAGCACAAATATCTCTCATTCACTGCTGGCCGAAATGGCCGTGTTTGTTCAGGTGGTGGAAAGCGGCAGTTTTTCCGCCGCTGCCCGTCGGCTGGGCACTTCCCCTTCTGCCGCCAGCCGTAGCGTGGCCAAACTCGAACAGGCGTTGGCGTTGCAACTGCTGCACCGTACCACCCGCAAGCTGCGCATGAGTGAACAAGGTGAAGAGGTGTTTCTGCGCTGTCGCAGCATGCTGGACGCCGCGCACTCGGTGATGGCGTTCAGCGGCCGGGGAGCGGTAGAACCGGAGGGGCTGGTCAGCGTCAGCGTGCCCAAAGCCGTCGGCCGCTTTGTGTTGCACCCGCATATGCCAGAGTTTCTACGCCGTTATCCCAAGGTAGATGTTCGCCTGCGGTTGGAAGACCGCTATATGGATTTGATTGACGATAGGGTCGATCTGGCGCTGCGCATTACCGAACGCCCTTCTCCCGGCTTGATCGGCCGCCAGCTGATGACCATCGAACACCTGCTGTGCGCCACCCCCGGTTATCTGGCACAGCACGGCACGCCGCAGCATCCGCAGGATTTAACTCAGCATAGCTGTATTTATCTGGGAGAAACGCCCAACGACGCCCGTTGGAAATTCCGTCGCGCCGGTAAAACGGTCACGGTGAATGTGCACGGGCGCTATGCCGCCAACCACACTGGCGTGCGGCTGGATGCGCTGAAACAGCACATTGGCATTGGCAGCCTGCCGTATTTTACGGCCCGGCAGGCGCTGGACAGCGGTGAAGTGGTGCAGGTGCTGCCGGAATGGGACTTTCTCAGCAGTTATCACGGCGGCCTGTGGCTGCTGTATGGCCCTAACCAGCATCTGCCGCCCAAACTGCGGGTGTTTATCGACTATCTGGTCGCCTGTCTGGCGAAAGAGCCACAGCTAAAGCGCCTTGCGTAGGGTGATATTGATCCGATGTGGGCCCACGAGCGAATGGTAGCCCTCTTTGATCGGCATAATACCGTGGAAGCACAGCCGCGACGGGCCACCCCACACCACCACGTCACCGTGTGCCAGCGGAATGCGTTGGGCGCGGTCACTGCGCTGCATGCCACCGAACTGGAACACCGCCGGTAACCCCAGTGAGACCGAAACGATCGGCGAGCCGAAATCATGCTCGTCTTTATCCTGATGCAACGACAGCTTGCTGCCCGGATCGTAACGGTTCATCAGGCAGGAGTCCGGCACGAAAGGGGCAAAGCCCGCTTGCTGCGCCGCTTCATCCGCCAGCGCCATCAGAATCGCCGGGATCGGCGGCCAGTGTTTGCCACTGCGCGAGTCGCGTTCGGAGTAACGGTAGCCCCGGCTGTCACTGCTCCAGCCATTGCCACACCAACTCATCGCCACCGACATCACGTGGCCACCCGGCGTGGTCATGTGCCGCCAGGGCACCTGGGCGATCACCCCATTCACCGCGGCCAGCAACTCCGGGCCGTGATCGCGCACAAAACCGTGCATCACCACCGCCCCTGGGGCAATCTGCTCCCGCCACGGCGGCGGTACGGCGTCTTCAAAAAGATCGAGGGTCATCACAAAACATCTGTATTAATACACAGTATTTATTTTAACCTGCCGACGCCGATTGTCCAGTGTGATGCGCGACATTGTTGTCGGCACCAAACTTCACTAGAGTAGACGGCAATAAAATCAATCACTTTTCAGGACAGTCCGTGATTAAAGGAATAGCCCTTTCCGTCATCGCCTCGATATTGTTCGGCGTGATGTATTACTACACCTCCACCCTGACCCCGCTCGACGGCGAGCAAGTGTTTGGCTGGCGCACGCTACTGACCGTGCCATTTTTGACCCTGTTTATGGTGATTTCCGCCGACTGGCGCAAAGTCAGCGAAACGCTGTGTTGGATAAAACAACGGCCGCGCCGCCTGCTGTTTCTGCCGCTGAGTTCGGCGCTGCTGGGGGTTCAACTCTGGTTGTTCCTGTGGGCACCCTTGCACGGTAAAGCGCTGGAAGTATCACTCGGCTATTTCCTGTTGCCACTGACCATGGTGCTGGCGGGTCGTTTGATCTTCCGCGACAGGCTTTCTTTGCTGCAAAAATTGGCGGTTGCCTGCGCGATCATCGGCGTTGGCAATGAACTGTATCAGGTGGGCGGCGTCTCCTGGACCACGCTGGTGGTGGCGCTGGGCTATCCGGTTTACTTTATTCTGCGCCGACGTTTCGGCACCGATAATCTCGGCGGATTGTGGTGTGAACTGACGCTGATGCTGCCGGTCGCCGCCTGGTTTGCCTTCGGGGGGAACGGGCCGCTGGCCGCGCTGAGCGTCAGCCCGACGCTGTATTGGCAAATTCCGCTGTTGGGGGTGATCAGCGCCGCTGCGCTGGTGTGTTATATCCTGGCCAGTCGCCTGTTGCCGTTCAGCCTGTTCGGTTTACTGAGCTACGTGGAGCCGGTGCTGCTGGTGATCGTGGCGCTGTTGCTCGGCGAGAGCATCGGCCGGGAGGAATGGCTGACCTATATTCCAATTTGGCTGGCAGTGCTGTTGTTGGTGTCAGAAGGTGCTGGTCATCTATTGCGTCGGCAACGGATAAAATCAACTACGTGACAGTGCAACGCATTTATTACATTGATTACAAACAAATAAATGTAGTGACGTCGTCACTTTCATGCCAGTAGCGCCCGCTAAAACGTCGGCCGGCATGGCAATGCGGCGTGAGCTGTTTGAGCAATTCCAATTCAAAGGTCTGTTGTTGCGGATCAAGTGCCACCAGGTGCGCATCAAGAAAATCAAAATAGCTGCGCACCTGTGGGTACAAGGCCTTGAACAAGCTTTCTTTGGCGGAGAACACCAGCGTCAACAGTGGGTTAAATGCCTGTGGCTGTGCGCGCAGTTGCTCACACTCCGCCTCGCTGACGATAGCGCGCCACAACTCCTCCGCCCGTGCGGCAGGGATCAGCGTTTCAACGTCCAGCCCCACGCCACCCAACCCCGTTTCCCGATGTACGGCGCAAAGCGCAGTATCCGCATTATGACTGAGCGCACCGGCAATGCCCGGCGGCCACTGTGGCGCACGGTCCTCGCCAGGTAATAAGGTGAAGTCGGCAAACCCCAGCGACGCCAGTAACTCTCGTGCCAGGTAACGTCCGGCCAGATACTCCGCCCGCCGCTTTGGCACCGCCCGCGCCAGATGATCGGGCAGTGTCATGCCGATTTCGTCAAAACAGCTGTCCTGATAATGGGCCAAAGAAAAGTGGCAACGCGCGATCTGCCCCGGGTAATCATCCAGGTTCAGCCATTCAATTCTGGGGATAAAAGAAGAGAACACTTGTCGTCCATGTTGGGTGTGTAGGCGCTAATTTTAGACGCCGAATCCATGGGCAACAATGATTATTCCTCTCCCCCGCCATTGAGGGAGAGGAACGGCAAGATTACAGAATGCCTTTCATGGTTTTTTCGAAGTCGCTCCAGGCGCAGTAACCCTGTTTATCTACCGGGCAACCTTTCAGCGCCAACGTTACGCGCTGTGGCGGGGTTTTCAGCGTCAGCGGGCTGGCATTACGCAACTGGTCGGTGGATTGATACACATACTCAATCTTCAGCAGGTCGCGATCGTTTTTCTTGTCGTGCCAGCGCTGGAACACCAGCTTGCCGCCAATCGGCGTTTTCTCATATTGATGCGGCAGTTGGTACGGTTGGAACTCCATCGCCGACAGCAGAGAAGCGATGTTGGAATCGTGGCCCACCAGCACCGTCACTTTCGGTGAGTCCGGTTTGCGTTCACCAATCAGTGCGCCGTTGATGTAGGTCAGCAGCGGCTTGGCCACGTTCTGCGCTACCACCGGCGAGGTGAACAACGAATCCTGATAGCCGTCTTTCAACTGCGCCAACTGTTTCCACTGCTGCGGCGTGGTGATTTTGCCCCAGGCCACGTCCTTCATCGGGAAGCCTTCGTAATATTGCAGCATGAAGGCATCCACCAGCGAGTTGCCCACCCGCAGCGGACCCGCGACACCCGGCTCTTTGCCCGGTACCGCACTCATTTTGCTGGCCTCTTTGGTCAGATCGCAGTGCTTGTCGGTTTTACAGCTGCTGGAATCTTTATAATCGATGATTTTCGCGAGTTGTTTATAGGCCGCATCCAGCTTCAGCGAGGCCAGTTCCTTGTTCATCGCCCCCAGCGCCTGTTGATTGAAAGCGTCGCTGTTGTCGGTGATGATCGGGTTGAAGGTCGGATCCATCTCCCCCATTTTGTCCTGGTGATGCACGCTGATATCACAGCCAGGGAACGCGCCGTTGGTAAAGAACTGCGCGGTCGCTACCGTGCGCTGCAGGCTGTTGGCATAAACGTAAACGCTGCCGGCCGTTGGGCAGCCTTCCTGCGGCAGTACTCCGGTTTGCTTCAGCCACGCATTGAAATAGTGGCCCATATACACTTCCAGCACCCCGCCCTTGGTAGTCAACAGGCCACCCGGCGTGTCCCAGGCCGGCCAGGCTTTAGGTGTGGACTGTGCCAGCACGCTGCCGTTATTGGCCAGTGGCGCACGCAGGTTATGGCGACTCATCACCAGCACCTGATCCAATTGATAGTCGTTGGTTTCCGCCAGGGCAGTCCCGGTCATTAATAACGGCAAGCACAGCAATAAGGCTTTTCTTTTCATCCGCAGAGGCTCCAGGAAAATGATTATTTTTAATGTGTTAGCTTTTGCTTCGCTATGATGGAGAGGTTAACGGGGAAAGTGTGTGATGAGTATCACAAGGAAAGGTCTGCCCAGCGGCCATCCGCAGATGACCGCCGTTAACTCAAAAAACTACAGCCACAAACGCATGATTGGCCAGCCGATCAACAGCAGCGCGGCGATATACACCACGCCGAGAATACCGCCCATGCGCCAGTAATCTTTCGACTTCACATAGCCGCAGCCGTAGATGATCACCCCAGGGCCGGTAGCGTACGGCGTCAGCACGCCCATGATGCCGATCGACAGCACCAGCAGCATCGACAGTTGCTCCATCGGCACCCCCGGCAGCCCTTTACCCACCGCCAGGATCACCGGCAGCATGGTGGCCGTGTGTGCCGACAGGCTGGCGAACAGGTAGTGGGCAAAGTAGAACACCAGCACCAGCGCCACCACCGTCATATTCGGTGAAAAACCGTCCAGGTGGGTGCTCATGGTCTGGGCGAACCAGTCGATAAAGCCGGAGCGGGTCAGGCCGTTGGCCATCACTACCAGCGTCGCCAGATTAACCAGCGTATTCCAGGCGCTGGAATATTTGGTGATCTCCTTCCACGACACCACGTGCAGCGCCAACATCAAGGATACCGCCAGCAGGCAAACCGTGGTGGCATCCAACAGCTTACCGCCAAACACCCACAGGCACAGGCTGAGCAGCACCAGGCCAATCAGCGTGTATTCCTTGCGCGTCAGCTTGCCCATTTCGGCCAGCGCGGTATTGGCCCAGGTCGCCACTTCGCTGCTGTGGGTCACGCCCGGTTTGTACAGGTAATAGGAGATCAACGGCGCGATAATCAACAGCAGCAGCCCGACCGGCAGGAAGGCCAGGAACCACTGCATCCAACTGATGTGCACCCCGGCAATCTTGCTGACGAACTCGATCCCCAGCACGTTCGGCGCGGCACCGGTGACGAACATCGAGGAGCTGATGCTGGTCCCCACCACCATCATCCACATCAGGTAGCCGCCGATACGGCGCGACGAGGGATCATTGGGGAAAGAGTCAAACAGCGGCGGCAGATTTTTCACCACCGGGAACACGGTACCGCCGGTACGGGCGGTATTGGACGGGGTAAAGGGCGCCAGCAGAATGTCGATGATCACCACCGCATAGCCGAGCGTCAGGGTACGCTTACCCATAAACTTCACCAGGAACAACGCAATACGTCGCCCCAGCCCGGTCGCTTCGTAGCCGAGCGCGAAGATGAATGCCCCGAACACCAGCCAGACGGTGGTGCTGGAGAACCCCGCCAGCCCCCATTTCAATGCCTCTTTACCGGCCTTAAAGCCCGGTTCTGCCAGCTCCTGCGCACCAAACAGCACCCAGTTGGCACTCAGCACGCTGAGGGTCACGGCGATAAAGCTGATCGCCGTCGCCGGGATCGGCTCCAGGATCATGCCGACAATCATCGCCACAAAAATGGCAAAGTAACGCCAGGCCTGCGGCGGCATGCCGTCCGGCGTGGGTATCCATAACAGGATAGCCAGCACCAGCAACGGCGTCAGCGCTTTCCAGATTTTTTCCTTGGTTTCGGACATAAGTTTCTCCAGAGACGGGATATTGTTTTTAGTTCGGTAACTGCGCCAGTAGCCAGGTAACGATTAACAGGTCGGCGCTGCCGCCGGGGCTGAGGTTGCGCATGATGCAGTCGGCGTCAAACTGCCGCAGGCGCTGTATGCCCTGCTCGCCCTGTGCGCCACCTTGAGCCAACAGCCCGGCGGCACGCTGCTGAAGCCAGTGCAGGCCATCGATGCCGCCGCGCGAAGCGACGTTGGTGTCATCGTTGTGGGCCATCAGCCACAGCAGGCTGTCCATCAGCGCGGTCTGTTCATCACAACCGGCGTTCAGCCGTTGTCGGTACAGCGGCAAAGCGCCGTTAATCACCCGTTCGAAGCCGGATTCGGCCTCGCCGCGCGCGCCACTCAGGCCATGCCCGGCAAACAGCCGCTGACCGGCAGTCTGTAGCGCGTTGTGCTGTTGCAGCTCGCGCGCCACCAGCCCGTCACACATCGTCGCCACTTCGGCGCACAAGGTTTTGGCGTCGATATGGCGTTGCTGCTGATCACAACGGCCGAAGGCGGCACACAGCAGACCGAGTGAAAACACGCTGCCTTTGTGGGTGTTGACGCCGCCCGTGGCCTGGAACATGTGGTTTTCGCAGGCCAGCCCCAACGGGCGCAGCCGCAATAACTGCTCGGCTGCCGGGCGGAAAGCATCGTCACGGCCCTGGCGGATAAAGCGCGGCAGCCAGATGCCAATGGCACGGGCGCTGCGGTAAAAATGACCGAGGTTCATATCCCGGTGTGCGCCGTTGTTATGACGATCCACCAGGCCCGGTTTGGGGGTCAGATTCACTTCCACCAGCAGCGCCCGGTAGGCGGCATGGGCGAAGTCCCCGACTTGCGTTTGGCGGGCATAACGGACGGGATCAGCGGGTAGCGAGTGCATCATTGAGCATCCTTTCCATTTCCTGCAGCAGCTGTTCACTGCTGTGCTGCCGTTGACGGGCGCAGAGTTTGGCCGGTTGGCTGCACAGCAGACAGCGACGTTCCGCCAGCCCCAGATCGCGGCGCGACAAAATGCGCCCCTGTGAGTCCAGCACGTCGATATCCCACAGTCGGCCAATCGGCTGCTGCACTTCCAACTGCATGGCGCAGTCTTTCACCCGCTGGGCATCGGCCTGTAGCGCCACAAAACCTTCGCAGCCGGTGGACAGCGCCAGCGTTTCGGCCTGCAGGCAGTGCCAGCCCTGCTCGCCCCACAGCTGTTGCAGCGCCTGCCAACCCAGGTTGAAGATATTGCGCGTCAGCGCGCTGTCTTTTACCCCACCGGGCACCACCAGCGTCAGCACCAGCAAGGTAGACTGATGCTGCGCCAACCACGCCTGCTGGCGGGCCTGACGACATTCGCGGCTGGTGAGCAGTTCCGGCAGGCTGACTGCGCGGTTGGCGGCCAGTTCAGGAAGGACGCTAGCCATAGGATTACTCCGCCACCTGATGCACCACGTCGATCACCGAACCGTCGCGATAGCGCACGACCGCCACTACCTTGTCGGTAAAGACGATCGGCTCCGGTTCACCGGTCAGCAGCAGCGCCCGCTGGCGCAGCCAGTCGATGCCGACCACCGGCAAACCGGCCTCTTTCAGCCGCTGCGCCAACTCTGGCCGCGCCGGGTTAACGGCAATACCATGATCGGTAACCAGAATGTCGATGCTGGAGCCGGGCGTGACACAGGTGGTCACTTGCTCGACCAGCGTTGGGATGCGCCCACGCACCAGCGGTGCCACGATGATCGCCAGCCGCGCGGCCGCAGCGGTATCACAGTGGCCGCCAGAGGCACCGCGCAGCAGGCCGTCGGAGCCGGTCAGCACGTTAACGTTGAATCCGGTGTCGATTTCCAACGCGCTCAGCACCACCACGTCAAGCCTATCGACCGAGGCACCCTTCGAACTGAAATTGGCGTACTGGTTGGCGCTGATCTCAATGTGGTTAGGGTTGCGCGCCAGCGACATCGCCGCCGCGCGGTCAAAACTTTGCACGTCCAGCAGCCGGGTGATCAGCCCTTTTTCATGCAAATCCACCATGGTCGAAGTGATGCCACCGAGTGCGAAACCGGCGCGAATACCGCGTGCGCGCATCTTGTCTTCCAGAAAACGCGTCACCGCCAGTGAGGCGCCGCCGGTGCCGGTCTGCAGCGAGAAACCTTCGGTAAAGTAGCCGGAACCGGCGATCACTTCGGCGGCCCGACGGGCAATCAGCAGTTCACGCGGGTTGGAGGTCATACGCGTGGCGTCGGCACCAATCTTGTCGGCGTCGCCCACCCGTGCCAGTTGAACGATCAGATCCACCCGATCCTGTGCCAGGCTGGCCGGATGATGCGGATAAGGCACAATCGCCTCGGTCAGCAACACCACGGTGCCCGCCGCGTCGGCATCCACTTTGGCGTAACCCAGCGAGCCGCAGCAGGCTTCGCCGCTGTAGCCGTTGGCATTGCCGAATTCATCACAGGCCGGTACCCCAAGGAAGGCGACGTCAATCGCCAGTTCACCGGATTCGATCAGGTTGACCCGACCACCGTGGGAGTGGATCTGCACCGGTTCGGCCAGCAGGCCGCGTGAGATGGCGTCCGCCAGCGGGCCGCGCACACCGGAGGTATAAATCCGGCTTACCACCCCGTTGCGAATATGGCCAACCAACGGCGCATGGCATTCGCTCAGCGAGCTGGAGGCCAGCGTCAGGTTGCGGAACCCCATCGCCGCCAGCGTTTCCATCACCTGATTCAGCGCCAGATCGCCGCCGCGAAACGCATGGTGGAAAGAAATGGTCATGCCGTCCTGCAATCCGCTGCGGCGCACCGCCTGTTCCAGCGTGTCGCAGCGTTTGATATCGCGGGGTTTACGCGCCTGCTGGTTAGCCTTGGAAGAGTCCTGATAGCAGCGCAAATCCGCCAGGTTGTTCAGGGTCATCAGTCGTTGTTGACGTTTCATTATGCTTCCTCTCCATGCTGAACCGAGGCTTCGCGGATGCCGGAAAGCGCTGCGCGCTGCAACACCAGCCGTGCGCGCTCAATCACCGGGCTGTCGACCATCTTGCCGTTGAGCGACACCACGCCGCGCCCTTCCTGCTCCGCCGCTGCGGCGGCATCCACCACCCGCTGGGCATGGGTCACCTCTTTGGCGGTTGGCGCATACAGGTTGTGCAGCAGTTCGATCTGCCGGGGGTTAATCAGGGATTTGCCGTCGAAACCGAGCTGTTTGATCAGCGCCGCTTCCTGCAGGAAACCGACTTCGTTATTGGCGTCGGAATAGACCGTATCGAACGCCTGAATGCCGGCGGCCCGCGCCGCCTGCAACAGTGAGCAGCGCGCAAACAGCAGCTCGATGCCCTCGGGGGAACGTTCGGTACGCAGGTTGCGCACATAGTCTTCCGCCCCCAGTGCAATACCGATCAACCGTGGCGAAGCATGGGCGATAGCCACCGCCTGAGTGATGCCCGCCGCCGACTCAATCGCCGCCAGCAGGCCGGTGCTACCGACCGGGCGGCCGCAGTCGGCTTCGATGGCGGCAATTTCGCGATCCATATCCACCACGTCCTGCGCGCTGTCAGTTTTCGGCAGGCGCACAATGTCGGCCCCACCACGCACTACCGCCTGCAAATCTGCCAGGCCGTAAGCGGAATCCAGCGCGTTAACCCGCACAATGGTTTCCACTTCCTGATACAGCGGATGTTGCAACGCGTGATAGACCAGCCGCCGCGCCGCGTCTTTTTCGCGCAGGATCACCGAGTCTTCCAGATCAAACATCAGCGCATCGGCCTGATAGATAAAGGCATTGCTCACCATCGCCGCATTGGCGCCGGGCACGAACAGCATGCTGCGGCGCAGGCGGTGTTTATTCAGCGTTTTCATTAGGCGCTCCCCATGGCAGTTGGCCATTGTCGCTGGCACGCATCAGCGCGGTTTCCAGCCGGGCCCGTAGTACGCAGTCGAGCGCGCCTTTGTCGTCCACCATCACCTGCACCGGCTCCACCTGGTAGTGTTGCAGCACCTGCAGCAGCGTCTGGCGGATGGCTTCGCCGAACTGTTTTTCCACGCTGCTGGCGATCAGCAGATCGTGTTCCGGCCCCTCAGCGGGCGCGATGCGCACCATGACATCGCTGGACTCCAGCGTGCCGGCCATTGCTTCTCGGATAATTTTCATCTTTCACCTGATTGTGCGGATTCAAAGGGGGTGACTGCCGGTTTGGCCCGGCGCTGCGTTTGCAAATCTTGCAGGTAATACAGGGTGTCTGGCGGTACCAGCGGCGCGGCGGCGTGAAAATCGCCTGCCGCCAACAGCTTGCGTACCCAGGAGGCCGAGATCGCCGTGCCCTGATATTGCAAACGCTCAATTTCTACCAGCGCGATCGGCGGGCTGGGTAACGCCGGGGTTTCCAGCCAGTAACGCATATCGCGGTTGTATTTCGCGGTGACCGCGCAGAACGGCTCGTTGCCGACAAAACGATGGGTGATGCCCAGCGCGGGGGCCAGATACTGACGAAAGATCTTGAGATCGATTTCGGTGTAACAGTCGTCGGCAATACCCTGATCTTTAATGAAGTAACAAGGGAAAGTGGCGCGGGAAATGACGTATTGCGAACCTTCATGCACCGTCAGGTTAGGGATATCCGTGGTGCCCGCCAGTACCAGCCGCCGCCGGTCTTCATAGCTGAAACGCGAGGTGTTTTCCTTGACCAAAAACAGGTGCAGCCAGTCGCACTTTTCTGCCGCCTGGCGCACCAGATATTGGTGACCGCGGGTAAAGGGGTTGGCATTCATCACGATGCTGCCAATGGTGTGGCCCGGCTGTCGCTGGCCCGCCAACTGGGCGGCATAGCGCTTCAGGCGGCACGGGCTGTTTTCCATCAGCACCACAATGCCCGGTACCTGGGCTATCGGATAAAAACCGCACTGGCGGAACAACGCTTCATTTTGGATTTTGGTGTAGATAAATAGCTGGGTGTGGTGGCGTTCATAAGCCAGATTGACCAGTTCGGTCGCCAGCCGCAGTGCCAACCCTTCGCCACGCATTTGTGGGCTGATAGCGACGCATTTGATAATATTGTCTGCAATGCCGCCGCAGGCGACCAATTCATCGTTTTGCGTCACGGTAATAAATATTTCAACCGTAGTATCAATATTCAGGTCGTTACTCCGCAGAAAGGCATTAATCTGCGCTATATTTTTATGATCTGATCTTTTCACTCGGTCAAATACGGCATCGCCCAACATGGCACACTCTCTGGGTTAACTAATAAATAACAAATTAAACAGAAAATAAACATCAATTAACATCTTTAGGAATAATTAAAACCTTAAAAACCATAAAGATAAAACCGTTAAAACCATCAGGCACATTTAATAAAACAATAGTAGGCAGAAAAAAGTAGCGAATTATTGACCTATTTCACAAACCCCTCCCGGTTAATAAGTTATTTAATGTTCTTTATTTACTTAATTATTTTTATGGTGTTTATTATTGAGATAATCTTTAATTGATGGCGCAATTAAATTACATTTACGTAGCATATTCATTGCAACTGGAAAATGCCCTATGGAATGGTTGAACATACTGATTGTCGAAGATGAAACACCGCTGGCGGAGATGCATGCGGAATTTATCCGGCAGAACGGCGGTTGCCGGCAAATCTGGTTGGCCGGCAACCTGGCGCAGGCGCGCATGATGAGCGAGCGCTTCAAACCGGATCTGATCCTGCTGGACAACTTCCTGCCCGACGGTCAGGGCATTGAGCTGCTGCGTGAACTGACCCTGAGCGGTTATGCCGGTGGCATCGTGTTTATCACCGCCGCCAGCGATATGGATACCGTGGCCGAAGCGCTGCGTTATGGGGTCTTCGATTACCTGATCAAACCGCTGGCCTACGATCGTCTGTCCCACACGCTGCTGCGCTTTAGCCAGCGGCGGCAGGCGTTGAAAGACAAAGCGCGGCTTAGTCAGCACCGCATTGATCAGATGTTCAACACCTACGCACGCGGTGAACAGCAGGCGAGCTTGCCGGCAGGCATCGATGAACTGACACTGGTGAAAATCCGTGCCTTGTTTGAACTGCCTTCGGCCAGCCACACCGCTGAAAGCGTTGCGCAAAAAATGGGGCTAAGCCGCACCACCGCACGCCGTTATCTGGAGTTTTGCACCGCCGCCCAGCAGCTGCGTGCAGAAATCATTTACGGCAAAGTGGGCCGCCCGCAGCGGATTTACCGCCCCAACCTGCCAGAATAAGCGGTTATTTGATCGCCCCTGCAAGCTTGAATGTAACCGCTTTACTTTTATCACTATCCTCAGCATCTTATTCGGCATGATGCCTCTATAATCCGCCGACAGGACGATCGCTGATGAGTAGCCTGCCCCTTCCTTCCCTGAAAGACCTTCTCGCCCGCCGGGACTGGCAAAATCCGGCCTGTACCCATTATCAACGGCTGGCTGCACATCCGCCTTTCTCGAGCTGGCGCAGCCTGAATGCTGCGCGTGACGATGAGAGCAGCGGTAGTCGGCAACTTCTGAACGGCGACTGGCAGTTCAGCTATTTCGGCAGCCCGCAGGCGGTCCCCGACGGTTGGTTGCAGCAGGACCTGGCCGACGCCGATACCCTGGCGGTGCCGTCTAACTGGCAACTTGCCGGTTATGACGCGCCAATCTACACCAACGTCCGCTACCCGATCCCGGTCGATCCGCCGCGGGTGCCGGAACAGAACCCGACCGGCTGCTATTCGCGACAGTTTACTGTCGATCCCGCCTGGCTGGCTGAAGGCCAGACGCGCATTATCTTTGACGGCGTTAACTCGGCGTTTTATCTGTGGTGCAACGGCCACTGGGTCGGTTATTCACAGGACAGCCGCCTGCCTGCCGAGTTTGATCTCAGCCCATGGTTGCAGGCCGGTGAAAACCGGTTGGCGGTGATGGTGCTGCGCTGGTGCGATGGCAGCTATCTGGAAGATCAGGATATGTGGCGCATGAGCGGTATTTTCCGCGACGTCAGCCTGCTGCATAAACCCACCACGCACCTGAGCGATATCCGCATTACCACCCCGCTGTATGACAGTTTCCGCCGTGGCGAACTGGTGGCAGAAGTACACATCAACCGGGCCGCCCAGCACCGGGTACAGTTGCAGCTATGGCATGATGGGCAGTTGGTGGGGGAAAAAAACCAGGCGTTCGGCAGCGAGATTATCGACGAACGCGGTGCCTATGAGGATCGCACCACCCTGCGCCTGCCGGTGGAGCAACCAGCACTGTGGAGCGCGGAAACGCCCACGTTGTACCGCGCAACGCTGGCCCTGCTGTCGCCGGAAGGGGAAATTATTGAGGTGGAAGCCTATGACGTTGGCTTCCGTCAGGTGGAAATCAGCCATGGGCTGTTGAAGCTTAACGGCCAGCCGCTGCTGATCCGCGGCACTAACCGTCACGAACATCATCCGCAGCACGGCCAGGTGATGGACGAAGCCACAATGCGCCATGACATCCTGCTGATGAAGCAGCACAACTTCAACGCGGTGCGCTGCTCGCACTACCCAAACCATCCATTGTGGTACCGGCTATGCGATCGCTACGGGCTGTATGTGGTGGATGAAGCCAATATTGAAACCCACGGCATGCAGCCGATGAACCGGTTGTCTGACGATCCGCTGTGGTTGCCGGCAATGAGCGAACGCGTAACCCGCATGGTGCAGCGCGATCGCAACCATCCCTGCATTATTATCTGGTCGCTGGGTAACGAGTCTGGTCACGGCTGCAACCACGACGCGCTGTATCGCTGGGTGAAAAGTCAGGATCCCACTCGCCCGGTGCAATACGAAGGCGGCGGTGCCAACAGCGCCGCTACCGATATTATCTGCCCGATGTATGCGCGAGTGGATCAGGATCAGCCATTCCCTGCCGTGCCCAAGTGGTCAGTCAAAAAATGGATCGGCCTGCCGGATGAACATCGCCCGCTGATCCTGTGTGAATACGCCCACGCGATGGGCAACAGCTTCGGTGGCTTTGACCGCTACTGGCAGGCCTTCCGTCAGCATCCGCGCCTGCAGGGTGGCTTCGTCTGGGACTGGGTCGATCAGGCACTGACCCGCCGTGATGAGAACGGCGACGAACACTGGGCTTACGGTGGCGACTTTGGCGACACACCGAACGATCGGCAATTCTGCCTTAATGGGCTGGTATTCCCCGATCGCACTCCGCATCCCGCGCTGTTTGAAGCGCAGCGTGCACAGCAGTTTTTCCAGTTTACCTTCGATGCCGACACGCTGACGCTGACCGTCAGCAGCGAGTATCTGTTCCGCGCTACCGACAACGAACGCCTGAACTGGCGGCTGGAGCTGGATGGTATTGAGCGCGCCAGCGGCAGCGTCGATCTCACCCTGAAACCACAGGGTAGCGCCAGCGTCCAACTGCTCGAGCGCTTGCCGATGCTCCATCAACCCGGCGAACTGTGGCTGAATGTCGAAGTGGTTCAACCGCAGGCCACTGACTGGTCCGAGGCCAACCATCGCTGCGCCTGGGATCAATGGCTGGTGCCCCGCACGCTGCATCTGGCGCCGCCACCAACGGCAGGCTCGCCCCCACAGCTAAGCCAAGATGACCAAAGGATCGACATCATCCATGGTAATCAACGCTGGCAGTTTACGCGCGACGACGGCTGTTTAGCCCAGTGGTGGCACCACGAACACCCTCAGATGCTGACGCCACTGCGTGATAATTTTATCCGCGCACCGCTGGATAACGACATCGGCATCAGTGAAGTCGAACGCATCGATCCCAACGCCTGGGTCGAGCGCTGGAAGCTGGCGGGCATGTACCGGCTGGAAGCACGCTGCACGCAGTTACAGGCCGACTTGCTAAGCGATGGCGTGCGTGTGGTAAGTGAACACCTGTTCGGGGCCGATGGGCAAACGCTGCTACGCAGCCGTAAACAGTGGCTGTTCGACAACCAGGGCGCGGTCAGTATCAGCGTTGATGTAGACATCGCCGCCAGCCTGCCGCCACCGGCACGTATCGGTCTGAGCTGCCAACTGGCAGAAATTCATCCACAGGCACAATGGTTGGGCCTGGGCCCGCATGAGAACTACCCTGACCGTCGCCTTGCCGCGCAATTCGGACGCTGGCAACTCCCCCTGGAAGAGCTGCACACGCCGTACATCTTCCCCGGCGAGAATGGTCTGCGCTGTGAGACCCGCAGCCTGCAGTACGGTGACTGGCACATCGACGGGCTGTTCCACTTCTCGCTCAGCCGCTACGGCCTGCGCCAGTTGATGGATTGCAGCCACCAGCACCTGCTGCAACCGGAAGCCGGTACCTGGCTCAACCTGGACGGCTTCCATATGGGAGTGGGTGGCGACGACTCCTGGAGCCCGAGCGTTAATCAGGACTACCTGCTCAGCCATAGCCATTACCACTATCAACTGCGTCTAAAACGCACGGAACCAGGATAAATCTGCCAAAAGCTCAACGGGTTGCGCATTCTGTAAGCAAACAGTCACAGAATGCGTAATCCACCTTTGACATGCTGCCAACACCCCGTTATGATTCCGGCCGTTCAAACGATTCCTCTGTAGTTCAGTCGGTAGAACGGCGGACTGTTAATCCGTATGTCACTGGTTCGAGTCCAGTCAGAGGAGCCATATTAGAGAAGCCCGCTCAGGGAAACCTGAGCGGGCTTTTTGCTTTTGTTTTGGTGTATGGCTGCTACGAGCGAGGAGCGGAAGTTCGCAACGCCAACAACTACATGACTAACATTGAGGTGTCTTAATCAACGGAGAGCAGGTCATAGTCACTTTAGTTGCTTCAATGGATAAGAGTTAGTGGTACTGGAACCGTCGCTGTAGAGCTCGGTAATAATGATTTTTTTACCATCAATAGCATATTTGACCGTACTATCTGCAGGATCATCCCGCCAGCGACCGGTACTGTCAGGATTGTCAGATGCCCACATAACTTGATCACCTATAAGTTTGCACTTGATTGCCCAACGGGTGCCATCGTTTTGTCGGATATAATGTACGTAGGCAATACCTGATTCGACTTTATCCAACTGCATGATCTTATGGTCACGGCCAAACATCGCAGCAGAAGCAGCCTTGCAAACCTGACCTACCGTGACTTCAGAAGCCTGTACCGGCGCAGTAAACACCAGCGGAACAAGAAGTAAGAGTTTCTTCATACGGATCAATCCATTTTGTTTATTTTCAGGAATAACTCTAAATGTATATTTCGGCAACCTAAAGCGTTTCTTGACTATAATTTAGTGTTGCGATGGCAGGACTGATTAACTTGGTCCCTCGCGTAATCTCAAAATCTGCCTGACTGTCAGCTTTGCTCCTGACCTGCACCCCGCTCCTGGCACAGAGCAGATTGTTAAAGCTCTTTGAATACAATCTCGCTTTGAGCCGACTTTTTGATGCTCGTTCTGGCTCCCCTTCCTTTGCAGAGAACAGCGTAGAACGATTAATACATGAAGCGAAGTGTTTAAACCCGCTTTAAGTAACAAGCAACTTTTGGTGGTCATTCTGGAGGGCTTGACAGAAAGGGAACTCAGCTTTAGCTTACTTATTAGCCAGATACTGGCAACGGCGATCCCAGTCAGGGAGCCATATCAGAGAGGCCCGCTCAGGGAAACCTGAGCGGGCTTTTTGCTTTTCCAGATATCGCGCATGCCAGGCAAAAACATGCTCGTATCCTGGCTTTAAGCAATTTTTTCCCTCTATTTTCAACACATCCCAAAGCAACGACTCTGTGAGGCTCTCCTGTGGGCTACCAGAGGCGATCAAGTGCCGTATCGGTGCGACACGAAATCAGCTTGCTGTTTGCCGCAGTCCTGGGTTATCTGTTTCTCGGTGAAATACACACGTTGAGCAAAATACTGGCGCGCACGGTGAGTGTTACCGGCACGCTGTTGATGGATTGACGATCACTGGAGGACTTGAAATGCCTGACTCCCCTACTATTGCTCTGATTGGTCCCGGTGCGATTGGTACCACTATCGCTGCTGCACTGCATGAAGTTGGCCGCACGCCACTGCTTTGCGGACGCACCGCGCACCCACAATTAATTCTGCGTCACGATGAAGGGGAAGTGGTGGTTCCTGGTCCGGTATTGAGCAAGCCACCGACCAATACTCACCCCTTCGATCTGGTCTTTGTGGCGGTAAAAACGACCCAGGTGGCTGAGAGCGCCAATTGGCTTGCCGCGTTATGCGATGAAAACACTGTCGTGTGTGCGCTGCAAAACGGTGTCGAACAGAAAACTCTGTTGGAACCCTATGTTAATGGAGCAACGGTACTGCCTTCAGTCGTATGGTTCCCGGCACAGCGCGAACCAGACTCCTCTGTCCGCCTGCGGGCTAAACCGCGTTTGACACTCCCGGATGTGCCACAGGTAAAACGGATCGTTGATGCGCTCAGCGGTACCCGCTGCAGCGTTGAGCTGTCATCCGATTTCCTCTCGATCGCCTGGCGCAAACTATTGCAGAATGCGGTCGCGGGCCTGATGGTTCTTGCAAACCGCCGTGCGGGAATGTTCTCACGCGGGGATATCACGAAACTGGCACTGGCTTATCTGCATGAATGTCTGGCTGTCGCACGTGCCGAAGGTGCGGTACTTAGCGATAACGTTCCCCAGGAGATCGTTGACGGTTTTCATCGTGCGCCTGCGGACTTGGGTACCTCCATTCTCGCCGATCGCCAGACCAATCGCCCGCTGGAATGGGAAATACGCAACGGCGTCGTGCAGCGTTATGGCCATTCACAAGGTATTCCTACCCCTATTAGCGACATCCTGGTTCCTTTGCTGGCGGCAGGAAGCGAGGGGCCGGGTTGAAGCGATAAACATCAAAGGCGTTTGTAGGGGGCGTTTCTCGAAGCTTTTTGACCCGTCACTGCCCCCACTATCGGCACCTCCCCCCCTCCGCACCCCAGATCATGAATATGGCTCATGTGGTAATGAAATTAAGTCGCTTTCACTCATCCAATGGCTCTGGCATAAATTATGCAATGTTAACTTATTGACAACATGAAGACTGACGAATGAGAAACCCAGTAGTTTCTTGAGAATCAAAAAAGTTAGATTCAGTTTTCATACCAGAACTCAGGGGGCAAGAACGCGATGAATAAAAATTTTACATTTACGGTTAAGAGCAGTAGTTTCGATGAAAACTATAACCCTTCAGAAAATACGCGTATTACCACCAACTTTGCCAATTTGGCCAGAGGGAAGAACCGCCAGGAGAACTTGCGCAACACTCTGGTGATGATTGACAACCGTTTCAATACCCTGGCGCATTGGGATAACCCCAAAGGCGATCGCTATGCTGTCGAACTTGAAATCATTTCTGTTGAGATGAATATTAAAGACAAGGGCAATAGCTTCCCAGTGATTGAAATATTGAAAACCAACATTATTGACAAGAAAACCAACAAGCGCACTGAGGGCATTGTAGGAAATAACTTCTCTTCTTACGTGCGGGATTATGACTTTAGTGTGTTGCTGTCAGAACACAATAATAACCAACCCGAATTTAGCATTCCAGATGACTTTGGTAACTTGCACGGGAATATATTTAAATATTTCGTCAACTCAAATGAGTACAAAGATAACTTTAACAAATTACCGGTTATATGTTTAAGCGTATCCAGTAAAGACACCTATTATCGGACTGGAAATGAGCATCCTGTATTGGGCATTGAATACCAGCAAAACGATTCCTCTTTGACTGAACAATACTTCAGCAAAATGGGCTTGCAGGTTCGCTATTTTATGCCGAAAAATAGTGTTGCGCCTTTGGCCTTTTATTTTTCTGGTGATTTACTCAGTGATTACACCGATCTTGAACTTATCAGCACCATCAGCACGATGGAGACTTTCCAAAAGATTTATCGCCCTGAGATTTACAATGCAAACTCTGCAGCCGGACAATACTATCAGCCGGCCCTGAATCACCAGGATCATTCATTAACAAAAATTGTTTATGACCGTGAAGAGCGTAGCCAGTTGGCTATTGAGCAGGGGAAATTTACTGAAGAACACTTTATCAAACCCTATAAGACTATTTTTGAGCAATGGTCTGCTCACTGCGCGCTTTGATTAACCAAAAATAAAAGGTCATCCATTATGAAAATATTATTACCAACTTCGACTGCCGGCAGCTTACCCAAGCCTTCCTGGCTGGCACAACCTGAGACACTTTGGTCCCCCTGGAAATTGCAGGATGAGGAACTGATTGAGGGTAAACAGGATGCCTTGCGCTTGTCCCTGGAAGATCAACTCCGAGCAGGCATTGATATTGTCAGTGATGGCGAACAAACGCGCCAACACTTTGTCACTACCTTTATTGAGCACCTGAGCGGCGTTGATTTTGAAAAACGGCAGACGGTTAGAATTCGTAATCGCTATGATGCCAGTGTACCAACGGTCGTCGGTGCAGTGACTCGTCAAAAACCGGTGTTTGTTGAAGACGCCCGATTTTTACGTCAGCTCACCAAGCAGCCGATTAAATGGGCCCTGCCAGGCCCGATGACCATGATAGATACGCTTTACGATAGCCACTATAAAAGCCGCGAAAAACTGGCCTGGGAATTCGCTAAAATTCTCAACCAGGAAGCCCGAGAGTTAGAGGCGGCCGGCGTCGATATTATCCAGTTTGATGAACCCGCATTTAATGTCTTTTTTGATGAAGTGAATGATTGGGGCATCGCCGCTTTAGAACGAGCCATTGAAGGGCTTAAATGTGAAACGGCGGTGCATATCTGCTACGGGTATGGCATCAAAGCCAATACCGATTGGAAAAAGACTCTGGGGTCAGAATGGCGTCAATATGAAGAAGCTTTTCCCAAACTGCAGACCTCTAATATCGATATCATCTCACTGGAATGCCATAACTCGCATGTTCCAATGGACTTGCTTGAACTGATCCGCGGTAAAAAAGTGATGGTAGGCGCCATTGACGTGGCAACCAACACCATAGAGACTCCAGAGGAAGTCGCCAATACGTTACGCAAGGCGCTGCAGTTTGTTGATGCCGACAAGCTCTATCCTTCGACCAACTGTGGCATGGCCCCCTTGGCTCGTCAGGTAGCCACCGGTAAGCTCAATGCTTTAAGCGCAGGCGCGGAAATCATCCGTAGAGAACTCGCAGCTAAATAAGCTCGCCAAATTAGAAAAGCAGACTTCCCCGGAAGTCTGCTTTTTGTATTTTAGCCAGGCGTTACTGCTTATGCTTCACTGGTTTCTCTCAGAGAACTTATAACCTCACGCGCCTCGGCGAACAGTTTATGGTAATGGGCCTCGCCGTCGGTAATCCCCTCCTCTACTCCGATGGTGTTATAGAGAAAATCGATCCTTGCATCCTCCACGCCCAGATATGCCATGCCGCCATTAATGTAATCGGTCATGTTCTTTTCCCAACCGTACTTAATGAATCCTGACTGAGAACCACCCACCAAAGCCAGCCAGCGAATTTTTTTATCCTTCAGTCTATTTTCGTCGCCGTAGGCCAGACCATAGTTCCAGACGCGTTCCAGGTAACCCTTGAGTATTGCCGGGAAGGAGTACCACCAAACCGGGAACACCAGAACCAATGTGTCCTTGTCCCCCAGCTCATCGAAAAGTCGATGTACTTCCTCCGAATAGATTTTTTGCGGATTATCCCAGTCCGGCTCATCCTCCACCCTGAGTATCGGGTCAAAATCGCTGCGATAGAGATCAAGGCTGGAAACGTTGTAGCCATGACGCACCGCCTCGCTCTGCATCTCTTTCACCACCTGCGCGGTTAAAGAATTGGACCGAGGGTGAGCCCAGATAAAGTAAATATTATTTAATTTCATGAAATTACCTTAACATTCCGTGGAGGAATCATTACTTTACGGCTGCACGATAGTTCTGTAAAACGTAGTATTTGAGATGGGTTATTGAGGGAAATTCACTAATGCAGCCGAACTTTTCAGACTTTGCTTCGTTTATTGCCGTCGCACGCTACAAAAGCTTTCGGGCGGCGGGTGATGAATTGGGACTATCCCCCTCCGCCATGAGTCATTCCGTCAAACAGCTGGAGCAGAGATTAAAAGTCCGACTATTTAATCGCACCACTCGCAGCGTGGCACTCACCGAGGCGGGGCTAACCCTTTTTGCACGACTACGCCCGGTCTTTGATGAGTTCAATACCATACTCGACGAGATGAACTGCTTTCGCGATGCCCCGATGGGCACCCTGAAAATCAATACTTCACGCCTGGCCTCGCGTCTCTTTCTGCTGCCGACCATAACAGGGTTTAGCCGCAAATATCCGGACATAAAAGTTGAGATCACCACCGATGACAAACTGGTGGATATTGTCCAACAGGAGTTTGATGCCGGGATCCGCCTGAATAACAAAGTCGAAAAAGACATGATTACCGTCCCCATTGGGCCGAAAATCAAACTGGTGGTAGCCGCCACAGCGGATTATCTCAGGCATCATCCCGCACCGACGCATCCGTGCGAGCTGGTTAATCACCAAAGCGTTGTTTTTCGTTTCCCGAGTGGCCGCCCGTATCTCTGGGAATTTGAAAACGCTTCGGAAAAACTTGAAGTGGCACCAATCGGCAATATCATGCTGGACGATATGGATTCAGCGCTCGAGGCTGTTCTGGGCGGAGCTGGGCTGGGTTATCTGTATTACGAACAGGTGAAAGAACATCTGACAAGCGGCAGGCTGGTCCAGGTCCTGGACGACTGGCTCCCCGAACGCCCCTGCCTGCAACTCTACTACCCTAATCGCCAATATATGTCTGGCCCATTACGCGCTTTTATTGACTACATAAAAGAGACGCAGAGAACGGCAAAAAAGAGTCATCAGGAGTATTTAGTCTGATCACGGCAGTGAGTTTGCTGACAAAGGCGAACCAGTCGGCAACCTCCTATCAATCGACCCTAACTCAATAGCCACAGACTATTACAACATTCAACCATTCCTATTTTATCTATCGGCTTCCACTGACTAAGCTTAGTCATGAGTGTCAGTGCGAGCCTCATCCGCGGTTGGCGAAAAACTCATATCTTATTA
This sequence comes from Serratia myotis, assembly GCF_027474885.1. NCBI lineage: Bacteria > Pseudomonadati > Pseudomonadota > Gammaproteobacteria > Enterobacterales > Yersiniaceae > Serratia > Serratia myotis. The sequence goes on from NZ_CP099707.1 coordinate 3,681,923, forward strand.
TTGAAAATCAGTTGATTAGATAAACCATTAGCGCAACACCCGACGCGAGCATTAGCCCGCGATGTCAAGTTAACGGCTCCCCAGGTACAGGCAGACAGGGCCTGGCGAGCGAACCTACAGAAGCAGAGAGCGCATCATGACAACTGAAAGCAAATGCCCATTTTCGGGCGGCGGCAAGCCGAACACTCCACGCCGCGGCCCTTCGAATCAGGACTGGTGGCCCAACCAACTTAGCCTGAAACCGCTGCACCAGCACTCCTCCCTTTCCGACCCGATGGACTCCGATTTCGATTATGCCAAAGCCTTTAACAGCCTCGATCTGGCCGCCGTTAAACAGGATCTGCACGCCCTGATGACCGACTCACAGGAATGGTGGCCGGCAGACTTTGGCCACTATGGCGGCCTGTTTATCCGTATGGCCTGGCACAGCGCCGGTACCTACCGCATCGGCGATGGCCGTGGCGGCGCAGGTGAAGGCCAGCAACGTTTTGCCCCGCTCAACAGCTGGCCCGATAACGTCAGCCTCGATAAGGCCCGTCGTCTGCTGTGGCCAATCAAACAGAAATACGGCCGCAAAATTTCCTGGGCTGACCTGATTGTCCTGACCGGTAACGTCGCGCTCGAATCCATGGGCTTTAAAACCTTCGGCTATGCCGGTGGCCGTGCCGATACCTGGGAGCCGGATGACGTCTATTGGGGATCGGAAAAAATCTGGCTGGAGCTGAGCGGCGGTCAGAACAGTCGCTATTCGGGCGATCGTGACCTAGAAGATCCGCTGGCGGCGGTTCAAATGGGCCTGATCTACGTTAACCCGGAAGGCCCGGACGGCAACCCGGATCCGGTCGCTGCAGCCCGTGACATCCGTGAGACCTTCGCGCGGATGGCGATGAACGATGAAGAAACCGTAGCGCTGATCGCCGGTGGCCACACCTTCGGCAAAACCCACGGCGCAGGCCCGGCCTCACATGTTGGTGACGATCCGGAAACTGCTGGCCTCGAATTGCAGGGCCTCGGTTGGCAGAGCAGCTTCGGCACCGGTAAAGGTAAGGACGCCATCACCAGCGGCCTGGAAGTAACCTGGACCACCACCCCGACCCAGTGGAACCACGACTTCTTCAAGCACCTGTTCGAATACGAGTGGGAACTGACGCAGAGCCCGGCTGGCGCTCACCAGTGGGTAGCCAAAGACGTGGGCGAGACCATTCCCGATGCGTTCGATCCGGCGAAAAAACAGCGCCCAACCATGTTAACCACCGATCTGTCGCTGCGCTTTGACCCGGCATACGAGCAGATCTCTCGTCGCTTCTATGAACATCCTGACCAGCTCGCCGACGCTTTCGCCCGCGCCTGGTACAAGCTGACCCACCGCGATATGGGGCCACGCGCCCGCTATCTCGGCCCGGAAGTGCCGGCCGAAGAGCTGATTTGGCAGGATCCGATCCCGGCCATCGATCATCAGTTGATTAACGATCAGGATATCGCCGATCTCAAAACCCGTATCCTGGCCTCCGGCCTGCCGCTCTCGGTGCTGGTGTCCACCGCCTGGGCTTCAGCCTCCACCTTCCGCGGCTCCGACAAACGCGGCGGTGCCAACGGTGCGCGCATTCGTCTGGCACCACAGAAAGACTGGGCAATCAACCAACCGGCTCAACTGGCGCAAACGCTGGCCAAGCTGGAAGGGATCCAGCAGGCGTTCAACAGTGCGCAGTCGGGCAACAAACGCGTCTCGCTGGCGGATGTGATCGTGCTGGCCGGTGCCGCAGCCGTCGAACAGGCAGCAATCAACGCCGGGCATCCGGTGAGCGTGCCCTTCGCGCCGGGCCGCATGGATGCTACGCAGGAACAAACCGACATCGACTCCTTCGAAGCGATGGAGCCGGTTGCCGATGGTTTCCGTAACTACCTGAAGCGCCAGTTCAGCATTCCGGCCGAAGCCTTGCTGGTCGACAAAGCGCAGCTGCTGACGCTGACGGCGCCGGAAATGACGGTGCTGGTAGGCGGGTTGCGGGTGTTAAACGCCAACGTCGGTCAGAGCCAGCATGGCGTGCTGACCCAACGGCCGCAGGCACTGAGCAATGACTTCTTCGTCAATCTGCTTGATGGGGCCACGACCTGGAAAGCGGCAGACGAGGACGGTGTGTTCGAAGGCCGCGACAGCCAAACCGGCGCGCTCAAGTGGACGGCGACCCGCGCCGATCTGATCTTCGGCTCACATTCCCAACTGCGTGCGCTGGCGGAAGTCTATGGCAGCTCAGACGCCCAGGCGAGTTTTGTCCACGACTTTGTCGCCGCCTGGAATAAGGTGATGAACCTCGATCGTTTCGACCTGGCCTAAGTCAGAACAGCAGTAACGCAGCCCGCTTAAGACAACTTAGGCGGGCTTTTTATTTTTACTCTCCGGTCACTTGCCGCTCCAGGTGCCGCAGGTCAAGCGACAGGAAGTGGTGTACCACCGGTTTCTCCGGGCCGATATGGAACTGCAGCGCCTCCTGCTGCAGGTCGGCATCGGCATGCGAGACCCGCTGGTGCTGGCGCAGGTGTTCGGCCCAGGACTCCACCATAAACCACTCCATCACGCACTGCGGATCGGCGGTATGTTCGGTCAGCCCCCAGGCATAGGCACCATCACGGCGGCGTACCCGCGAGAGCCGTTGCAGCGTGCGCAGAAACTGCGGACGATCTTCCGGTCGCACCCGGTACTCCACCTGGATCATCACCGGCCCGCGATCGTTTTCAACCGGGGTATTGAGCAAGGGCTCCGGCCAATGGTTGGACGGCTGCAGATCGGCCTCGCCCTCAGGCAGGCGAATACGGTGGAACACCAGCGAAATCACCAATAGACCCACACCGCCCGCCAATAGCGTGGCGGCCACACCAATCTCCTGGGCAATCAACCCCCACAGCAGGCTCCCGGCAGCCATCGCGCCATTAAACACCATCAGATAAATCGCCAGCCCGCGTCCGCGCACCCAGTTTGGCAACACGCCCTGCGCTGCGCCGTTCAGGGAGGTCAGTGCGATAATCCAACCGCCACCCAGAGCCAACAGCAGCAAGACTGCCAGCCACTGCGGCGGCGCCAACGACAGCAACGCCATCACCACGGCGGTGATCACCGCAGCCACCAGCACCAGGCCATCGGCGTTCAACCGCTGACGCAGCCGGGGTAATAACACCGCGCCGATTATTGCACCGGCCCCCACCGCACCCAGCAGGATGCCGTAGAAACCGGCGGTGCCACCCAGCATCTGCCGCGCAACGAGGGGCAACAGCGCCCAGACCGAACTGGAGAACACAAAGAACACCGCCGCCCGCAATAGCACCACGTGCAGCTCACGGCTGGCACGGGCATAGCGAATACCGGCACGGAAAGCGCCAAAGAAATGTTCGGAAAGCCCGTTGTCCTCCACCTTCGGCCTGCGCCACCACAGCAAGGCGGCAACCACGAACACATAACTCAGTACGTCGGCACCGTAGGCCGCACCGGCACCAAAGCTCGCCAGCAGCAACCCCCCGGCCGCCGGGCCGATGGCTCGGGCGATATTGATCCCCAACGAGTTCAGCGCCACCGCATTTCTGAGATCGGCGCGCGGTACCAGCTCCGGCACAATGGATTGCCAGGTCGGCCCCATCAGCGCCCCGCCGATGCCGCCGATAAAGGTCAGCGCCAGCAAATACTCAACGGTCAGCGCACCGCTTTGCGACAGCAGTAATAAAGTGCCGCTGACGCTGGCCAGCAGGATCTGGACAAAAATAAGAAAGCGGCGACGATCGAGAATGTCTGACAACACCCCTGCGGGGATCGCCAACAGGAACACCGGCAGCGTGGCGGCGGTCTGCATCAGTGCCACCGCCGACGGGTTAGAGGACAAATCCGTCACCAGCCAGGAACTGGCGACATCACGCATAAAGCTGCCGACGTTGCCCAGCACCGTGGCCCCCCACAACACCGCGAATACCGGGATTTTCAGCGGCGCGAAACCGCCGGGTGCTGCCTTATTCTCAGCCGGTTCGGCCATCTTTTGCTCCTTTAGATCGTACAACGCCACCAGCAACAGCCAGCGAGCAGATAAAAGCGGCAGTGCTCATGGTCGACTCCGGTTCACAGACAAAGCCCCCCGTCCGGGGGACAGGGGTCAAGACTGGATAAACGCCAGCAGATCGGCATTAAACTGTTCAGGGTCTGTTTGCGCCAGCCCGTGCGAAGCGCCCGGATAGACTTTCAATTCAACCTGCCGAATAAGCTTAGCGGCTTTCAACGCGGATGCGGCGATCGGCACAATCTGGTCGTCGTCGCCGTGCACAATCAGCGTCGGCTTGTCGATGGCCAGCAGATCCGCGGTGTAATCGACCTCGGAAAACTCACGCACGCAGTCATACAACCCCTTCACTCCACCCTGCATGCCCATCAGCCAGAAACTGTCCGTCAGCCCGGTATTGGCCTTCACGCCGTGGCGGTTATAGCCGTAGAAAGGCACCGCCAGATCCTTGAAGAATTGGGAACGATTTTCTGCCGTTCCGCTGCGGATACCGTCGAATGCCGACATCGGCAACCCTTCAGGATTAGCCGGGCTTTGCAGCATCAACGGCGGCACCGCGCCCACCAGCACCACCTTCGCCACCCGTGCGCTGCCGTGACGGCCAATATAGTGCGCCACTTCGCCGCCCCCGGTGGAGTGCCCCACCAGGATCAGATCCCGCAGATCCAGCGCTTCAATCAACTCCGCCAAATCGTCCGCATAGCGGTCCATGGTATTGCCGTCCCAGGTTTGGTCGGAGCGGCCATGACTGCGGCGATCGTGCGCGATAACGCGGTAACCGCTTTGGCCGAAGAACAGCATTTGATTATCCCAGGCATCCGCGGATAGCGGCCAACCGTGAGAAAACAGAATCGGCTGCCCGCGGCCCCAGTCTTTATAGAAAATACGGGTGCCATCTTGGGTGGTCAGAGTGCTCATAGGTTAACTCCCGGTGGTGGTAGAGGTAGGTCTTCCGGGTTAACAGTAAGGCAGGAGGGGAAACGGTGATAACGGAATTATTTTCGGATGATCGCGAGTTTTTTTGCTGAAGATCCCGGCCTGGCTTCAGGGCACAACGCCGGGTGCTTGCGTCAGATATTTTCCAGGTCAATACCACGGGTTTTGGGGCCAAACACCCCGATCACCACCATCACAATCAGCATGCTGGCAACGATAAATGCAATCACCCCCACCGAGCCGCCGTATTGCAGGATCATGCCGATAATCAGGCTGCTGAATACCGTCGACAGTCGGCTGAATGAATAACAGAATCCGACCGCGCGGGCACGGATGTAAGTCGGGAACACTTCTGACTGGTAGGAATGGTAACTGTAGGTCAGCCAGGCATTGGACCAGGTGATGAAGAACCCGCACAGAATCAGCCACAGGGGATTATTCTGCATGGCAAACAATGAGCCGAAAATCACCGTGACCAGACAGGAAAGGACGATCTGCCATTTGTTTTCCATCTTGTCGGCATAGCGGCTACACAACAGCGACCCCAACGGATAAGCCAGGGTAATAAAGAAGGCGTACAGCAGGCTGTGGGTGACCGAAGCGCCCTTTCCAGCCAGCAAGGCCGGTAACCAGTTGCCAAAACCAAAGAAACCGATCGCCTGGAAGAAATTCATCACCACCAGCATCAGGGTACGGCCCCGGTAACGCGGCGACCAGATATCTTTAAAGCTGCCCTGCGTTGGTGCTTCGCTCTGTAGCCCGGCGTCGCGCAGCGGGAACTCCGTGCTGTGAGTGACACCGCAGCGGCGTTCCATTGCCAGCATCACCTGCCGGACCTCCGGATAACGTCGCTGTTGTGCCAGCCAACGCGGGGATTCCGGCAAGCCTTTACGCACCAACCAAATCACCAGTGAAGCCACGGCACCGGCGATCACCACATAACGCCAGCCACTCAGGCCCAAAATGGTCTGCGGCACCAGCCACCACGACATCAGCGCCACCGTCGGCACGGAAAGAAACTGAATGAAAAAGGAAAAGGCGAAAGCCCGGGTACGGAGATGCGCAGGCACCCACTCGGTCAGATAGGTATCAATGGTTACCAACTCAATCCCCAGCCCAACGCCGACCAGAAAACGCAGGAAGATCACCCACTCTGCCTGATGCTGAAAAGCCAGGCACAGCGAAAACACGCCATACCAGGCCAGAGCAAACATAAAGGTGGTGCGGCGGCCAAAACGATCGGCATAAGGGCTAAGCAGGCTGGCACCGATAAACAGGCCAAGGAAAGTTGCGGAGGCAAACGCCGCCTGGTCAGAGACGCCGAACACGCCTTGCGCCCCGGTATGGAATATCCCCTCGGCGATTAAACCGGTGCTGATATAACCGGTCTGAAACAGGTCATAAAGCTCAAAAAAACCGCCCAACGCCAGCAAAGCGATAAACCGCCACAGACCGGCAGAGGTGGGCAGTGCGTCAATTCTTGCCGACAAATCCCGTTCATGGATCGGTGACCGGGCCACCGCCTCGCTTCCTGCAACCAAAGAATCACTCACCATTAACCCCGCCATAACATAATCAATAATTTTCTATGCTATAGGCTCGGTGTCGGAGTTAAATATTTAATTAGCAGGCTACGAAAAATAATTAAGCATAAAAAACTGCAGCAATCTGTTTTGCTGAGAGAAAATTTAGCCTGTGGGCCGGTGCCTGATAGCAAGCCGCGGCTTGCTATCAGGACGAAGGGAGTTAGCGGCTGTGGTGCTGTTGCAGGCGTTCGCTGCGGTAAAAATTCAGCAGGCACCAGCCAAGGGCGATCAACGCCAGCGGGGCGCCGACAAAGCCGATGTTACCCATGCCCAGATACTGGCTGACCTGATTGCCCAGCAGTGCACCAGCGCCGATGCCGAAGTTGTACAACCCGGAATAGATCGACATCGCCACGTCGGTCGCGTCCGGCGCCAGATTCAATACCTTGGCCTGCATCGACAAGCCAATCGCCATGATCGCCATGCCCCATACCGCAAACAACACCGTCAGGTGATTTTCATCGCCGGAGGCCGGTAACAGCAGCAGCAGACTCAGCATCAATAAGGCGATAGCGCCGATGAAAAAGCCCGACGGGAAACGTTCGCTGAAGCGACTGAACAACAGGCTGCCGATGATACCGGCGGCACCAAACAGCAACAGCATCAGGGTGGTGAAGTTTTCCGACAGCCCGGCCACGGTCTGAATAAAGGGTTCGATATAGCTGTAGGCGGTGAAATTCGCCGTCACCACAATAATGGTCAGCATATACAGGCTGACCAGCGCCGGGCGCTTGAACAGCATAGGCACGCTGGCCAGGGAGCCGGAATGTTCGCTTTTCAGCACCGGCAGCAAGCGCCACAGCAGCACCAACGCCAACGTAGCGCAGACGGCGATGCCGATAAAGGTCATGCGCCAACCGAGGATTTGGCCCACGATTCGGCCCAGCGGCAAGCCGAGTACCATCGCCAACGCGGTTCCCCCCGCCAACAGGCTCAATGCCTGCGCCTTCTTGCCCGCCGGGGCGACCCGGATCGCCAGCGAGGCGGTGATCGACCAGAATACCGCATGGGCCAGCGCCACACCGGCACGCGAGATAACCAGCGTGGTGAAATTCCACGCCACGGCGGTCAGCACATGGCTGGCGATAAACAGGATAAATACCCCGATCAGCAGTTTTCGCCGCTCAATCCGGCTGGTCAGCAACATGCACACCAGCGAACTGGCGGCGACGATCCAGGCATAAATGGTGATGATCAACCCCACCTGCTCGGTCTGCATCGAGAAGCTTTGGGCAATATCACTCAGCAACCCCACCGGAATAAATTCGGTGGTATTGAAGATAAAGGCCGACACGGCAAGAATGACCACGCGCAACCAGGCGGTTGAGCGAGAGACCTGGGTTTGTTCCATGTTAAACGGGATCCGGGCAGGTGCAGGAAGTAGCGATATTTTAACCAATCGGTGTGGTAAATGCGATATGCGTCACACTTTTATTGGGCTGTTTTTTTCGACAGTCTTTTGCCGTTTAATGGCCTGTCCCCTGACAGGCCATCGATGCAAGCGGATGCCGTTTACTGACTGATACAGCGCTGTAATGCCTCCACCGAAGTATTGATACCGGCATCGACTGACATGGTCAGATCCTCCATTTCCAGCGATACCCAGTCGTTATAGCCCATCATGCGTACCACCGAGAAAAACTCCTTCCACCACTGTAAATCCTGGCCGCAGCCGACCGCCACATAATTCCAGGCACGCTCCGCCACCTGCTCCACCGGTCGGGTTTCCAGCAGTCCATTAACCGCCACTATTCCCCTTTCCAACCGCACATCCTTGCCATGCACGTGATGGATAGCGTCCCCGAGGCGGCGCGCTACTGCTATCGGATCGGCCCCCATCCAAATCAGGTGGCTGGGATCAAGGTTCAGCCCGACCATCGGCCCGACCGCGTCACGCAGCCTGAACAGCGTGTCCGGGTTCCACACCAGCATCGAACTGAAGTTTTCCAGCGCGAACTTTTCGATGCCGAACGCCTGCGCCTTATCCACCAGCCGCTGCCAATACGGGATCGCCACTTCGTTCCACTGGTAGTCCAGGCAGTTCTTCAGCGTCGGCGGCCAACTGACGGTATAGGTGATCCAGTTAGGGATGCTGTCGCCGGGGGCCGCAGGGGGTAATCCGCTCATCATGACGATTTTTTTTACCCCCAGACTGGCAGCCAGCGCCAGCGTGTTATCGGTATCGTGGCGGTGCTTTTCGCCCAACACTCCCGGCTCCAATGGATTACCGGAAACGTTCAGCGCGGCAATCTTCATGCCGCGGCTCTCCAGTGCCGCCAGCAACCGACGGCGCTTGCCGGCGTCCTGCAACAGCGCAACGGTGTCCAGATGCGGTGCCGAAGACCAGCCGCCGGTGGTCATCTCCACGCCAAACACCCCCAGTTCGCCCAACCGATCCAGCATGGCTTCAAACGGCAGGTGGCCCAAACTGTCGGTACAGAAGGAAAGCTTCATGTCATATCTCCGCAAACAAAAAGGTTATTCAAAGGCCACCCAGCGCGCACCCTGATCGGCTGAACGCACGCAGTTTTCAATCCAGCGCACCCCGTCGATCCCGGCATCGATGTCCGGATACACCAGCTGCGCCAGCGCCTGTCGATCGCCCCGGTTTGTGGCATCAATAGCCAGGGCGAATTTCAGGTAGATGTTGGCCCAGGACTCGGTCAGCCCCTCGGTATGCAGCGCCCCCAGCCGTTCCCAGGCGTTACAGGTTTCGTCCAGATAGGGCATGCCGCGATACAGCGTCTGGTTCGGTTGCCCCTGTACCTCGTAACGCAGCTCGCTGGGGTTGATATCGCTCCATTCCAGGCTGGCTTTCGAGCCGACGATACGGATGCGCTGGCTGCTCATGGCGCCGGCATTGACCGACGAGGCCCACATCCGCCCTACCGCGCCGTTGGCATAGCGCATCATCACCAACGCGTTGTCTTCCAGCGGGGCACGCGAGGGAATAAAGCTCTGCCGATCGCACAACAGTTCGCTGATCTGCATCTGCGGCATCACCAGTTGCGACAGGTAATAGGTGTGGGTGGAAATATCCCCCAGTACAAAGCTGGGCCCGGAAATCTTGGGGTCAATGCGCCATTTCTGCGCTTCGCTAAGGCGATCGACTTCGTCGGTGGCATTAAAACCGTGGGTGTATTGCAGATCCACCATGCGCACTTCACCGATCTGCCCGTTGGCGATCATCGCGCGCATCTGCAACAGCAACGGATGGCCGGAGAAACCGTAGGTCACGCCGACAATGCGGTTTTTTTCTGCCGCCAGCGCCTTGATTTCATAAGCCTCCTGGCGGGTAAAAAACAGCGGTTTCTCACAAATCACGTGCAGCCCGGCCAGCAGCGCCGCGCGGGTAATTTCGTAATGGGTACCGTTTGGCGTGGCCACGGACACCACTTCAATACCGTCCTCTCGCTGAATCTCTTGAGCAAACAGCGTGCGGTAATCCGCATAGCAACGCTCGGCATCGACCCCCAGATTGACGCCGAACTCGCGGCCACGCTCCGGGACAATATCAAACGCCCCGGCCACCAGCGCAAAAGCAGTGTTATCCCGCAATGCGCCGCAGCGGTGCTTGTAACCCACCTGCCCCAAGCGCCCGCCGCCGACCATCGCCCAACGCAGAGGACGTGCCGTTTTTCTTTCACCATTCAACATAGTTGCTCCCGAAGCCTAAGATTGCGCTGCTTTCGTCGTATTGCACCCGGGTGCAAATTTTAAATGCACCCGGGTGCAAAATTGAGTGACAACTTGACCGCGAAACAAATGCCACTTGCGATGGACTATTGGAGATGGTCAAAAATAAGTCAAATGCGCCATGATAAATCTGCCGCTCAGGATCACAATTTGCTGATAAAACGATCGAAGGTGTCTTAATACCAGTCACCCAAGCAAAGTGATGAATACACTGCTCTGTAGGTGCCCCCTCTCCTTTGGGAGAGGGAACAATATGCCCTGTTTGCTCGGTGGATCCCACCGCAGGCGGCAGCAACTCCCGCATCCGACAAGGCTGTGCTAATCTGTTGAACCCATACCGTTTTTTCATCACGAGCAAAGATGATGGCGAAGAAACCCGGCGCTCCCCCCGCGCCCTCTACACGCAAGGCGACGGCCAGTGATGTGGCTGCCCGCGCCGGCGTGTCTAAATGGACGGTATCGCGTGCTTTTACCGATGGCGCGTCGATCTCGCCCCATGCACTGCTGCGCGTTCAGACCGCAGCGCGTGAATTGGGTTACCGCCCTAATCTGCTGGCGCGCAGCCTGTCGAAAAAGAGCACCCGCATCATCGGACTGGTGGCGGACGAACTGAAGAATCCGCATATTTTTACGCTGCTGGACGAGGTCACCCGGCAGTTGCAAAGCCGGGGTTATATGGCTCTGCTGCTGAATATCACCTCGGAAAACGACTATGAATCGGTGCTGACGTTGGCCGATCAAATGCAGGTAGATGGCCTGCTGTTTCTCGGTACCCTGCTTAACGATCGGTTGATTACGCTGGCACAGGATATTCACCATATTCCACTGGTGGTGCTGTATCGCTATAGCGACAGCCCGTATATCCAGGTGTTGGCCACCAACGGCTATCAGGCCGGGCACGAAATTGGCGAACTATTGCTGACGCAGAACTATCAGCGCATGGGCTATCTGGCGGGCCCGGTGAGTGAATCCACCCGGTTACGCCGTCTCGACGGTTTCCGTGCCGCACTGGCGGAAAAACAACGCGATGTCAGCGTGCTGCTGCAGGCCCCGCATTATCAACGCCTTTGCGGCATGGAGGCTTTCTCGGCCTACCTGGCCGCCACCCCGGCGGAACAACGGGTTGAAGCGATTTTTTGTGAAAACGATATTCTGGCGGTAGGCGTTATCGACGCCATACGCGCCACGCCGGGCTGTGCGCCGATTGCCGTGGTGGGGTTTGATGACATTGAGCTGGCTGCCTCCCCCAGTTATCAGCTGACCACCTATCGTCAACCGATGCAGTCGCTGATTGCCGATGGTATTCATTGCCTGACGCAGGCTTTTGAGCCGGGTGGTCAACGCTTGTATAACGGTGAATTAATCGTCCGGCAGTCGCATATTAAACAATAATGATATCAACAGACGGCGAGAACTCGGGTCAGGCTTATTGAGGTCATATGTCAGCTCTCTATGATTGGTCGGTATTGGCATTACGCCGCATTTACGATCGCCGCATCAGCGGTGCGCCGGTGCTCGACAGCGCGCGTCTGTTCCCCGACGCACAACGTTTTACCGCCCAGTGGCCGCAGATCCGTGACGAGGCACTGACCCTGGCGCAGGATCTGCGCAATATCCCTCGATTTCACGAGATCATGAGCGAACAGGCGTCGATCTCCGCCAATGATGCGCGTGACTGGCGCATGTTTATTATGCAGGCCTATGGTCAGCCGATTCCCCGTAACCTTGCCCGCTGCCCGTTATTGGCCAGCCTGATCGCTTCCTCTCCGGATGTGCTTTCAGCCTCATTGTCCTTCCTTGCGCCCGGCAAGCAGGTGCCGGCGCACCGTGGCCCGTTCCGGGGCATTCTGCGCGGTTATCTGGTGCTGGCGATGCCCAAACGCGCCGACGGTCTGCCCGCCGCCGTGTTGAAAGTCGACGGGCAAGAATACCGGCTCAATGAGGGGGAATTTATGCTGTGGGACGATACCTTCGAACATGAGGTGTGGAACGACAGCGACCAGGTGCGCACCGTGCTGCTGCTGGATATCCGCCGCCGCGATTTACCCACCGGGCTGCGGATGTTATCCAACGGCATCGTTGCACTGGTACGGCTGAACGTGCGCTGGATCCAGCGCCAGTTCTAGGCACCGCCCAGATAGGCTTTCCTCACCTCCTGATCGTTCAACAGCTCCGCACCGCTGCCGGTCAGGCGGATTTGGCCGTTGACCATCACATAGCCGCGATCGGACAGTTTGAGCGCGTGGTTGGCATTCTGCTCCACCAGAAACAACGTCATGCCGCCACGGGTCAGCTCCCGCAAAATGCTGAAGATCTGTTTAACGATGATCGGCGCCAGCCCCAGGCTCGGTTCGTCCAGCAACAGCAGCTTGGGCCGACTCATCAGCGCCCGGGCAATCGCCAGCATCTGCTGCTCACCGCCGGACATGGTCATCGCCCGCTGGTTACGCCGCTCCTTCAGGCGTGGGAACAGCTCGAACATGCGCAATAAGTCCTCATCCACGTAGCGATTGCCGATGGTAATGGTGCCCATCAGCAGGTTTTCCTCCACGCTCATGTCCGGGAAAATGCGCCGCCCTTCAGGTGCCTGGGCGATGCCGCTGCTGGCAACGTAATGGGTGGAACGCTGGCTGATGTCCTCGCCGCGAAACAGGATCTGCCCACCGCTGATGCGCGGCTGGCCGAAGATCGACATCAGCAGCGTCGACTTGCCCGCGCCGTTGGCACCAATCAGCGCCACCGTCTCCCCTTCATTTACCTGTAGCGAAACCTGCTGCAACGCCTGGATCGGGCCGTAAAACACGTCTACGTTGCGAAACTCCAACATCACATTGCTCATCCCGCCAGCTCCTCTTCATCCGCGCCAAGGTAAGCGGCGATCACCGTATCGTTATGCTGAATTTCTTTCGGTGTGCCTTCGGCGATCACATCGCCGTGATCGAGCACAATCACCCGATCGGAGATCTCCATCACCATGCCCATATCGTGTTCTATCAGCAGTACCGTGATGCCGTGATGCTGACGCAGAAAACGGATAATGCGGCTCAGCGTTGCCGTTTCCACCGGGTTCAGCCCGGCGGCGGGTTCGTCGAGGCAGATCATCTCCGGCGTGGTGCACATCGCCCGGGCGATCTCCAGCCGCCGCTGCTGGCCGTAGGACATCTCCCCCGCCAGCCGGTTGGCGCAATCCACCAGTTCCACCACTTCCAGCCAGTAAAAGGCGCGATCCAGTGCCTGACTTTCCGCCCGGCGGTAGGCCGGGGTATTGAGCACGCCGGCGATCAGGTTGCGGTTGCTTAGCATGTGCTGCGCCACCAGCAGATTCTCCACCACCGACATTTCGCGGAACAGGCGGATGTTCTGGAAGGTGCGTGCCAGCCCGGCGCGGTTGACCAGGTGGGTGCCGCCAAACATTTTGTAGTAAACACGCGAGCCCAGCCGTTTCGGGTTAACCCAGTCACCGGCGTGGAATTTCTGCCCCAGCACCTGGATCACGTCGGTCGGCCGCTTGTGGGTGTTGAGCAGGATCGCGCCGCCGGTAGCACGATAAAAACCGGTCAGGCAGTTGAATACCGTGGTTTTACCGGCCCCGTTGGGGCCGATCAGTGCGGTGATGGAACCGCGTTCTACCGCCAGATTGACGTCGTTCAGCGCCTTGATGCCGCCAAAATGCATCATCAGATGCTCAACCTGCAGGATAGCGTCGCTCATGGCTCCACCCCCTTGCGGGTCGCAAAACTGGTTCGACTGATGCGCACCAGGCCGCGCGGCCGCCAGATCATCATCGCCACCATCAGCACGCCGAACAACAGCACGCGGTACTCGGCGAAGCTGCGCAACAGCTCCGGGGCCACCGTGAGTACAAACGCCGCCAGCACCACGCCGATGGTCGAGCCCATGCCGCCCAGTACCACTATCGCCAGGATCAGCGCCGACTCAAAGAAGGTGAACGAGGTGGGGTTAACAAAACCCTGATAAGTGGCGAAAAACACCCCGGCCAGCCCGGCGGTGGACGCGCCCATCATAAAGGCCGACAGCTTCACCAGAACGTGGTTCAGCCCGAGTGAGCGACAGGCGATTTCATCCTCGCGCAAGGCCTCCCAGGCGCGGCCGATTGGCATGCGCGTCAGCCGGTGCTTGATGTACAACACCAACAGCACCACCAGAAACAGCACCGCATAGATAAAGATAAACTTCAGGTTGGGGTTGTAGGCGATACCGAGAAACTCGTGGATCGGCACCCCACCGTCCTTGGCCCGTCGGCCAAACTCCAGGCCAAAAATCGTCGGCGCAGGCACCGAGACCCCGTTGGGACCGCCGGTCAGTGACATCCAGTTGTTCAGCACCAGGCGGATAATCTCGCCGAACCCCAGCGTGACGATCGCCAGATAGTCGCCGTGCATGCGTAATACCGGGAACCCCAGCAGCGCACCGGCCAGCGCCGCCATCAGCGCGCCCAGCGGCAACATCGCCCAGAACCCCAGCCCGAGATACTGGTAACCCAGCGCCAGGCCATAAGCGCCAATGGCGTAGAACGCCACATAACCGAGATCCAGCAGCCCGGCCAGCCCGACAACAATGTTCAGCCCCAGCCCAAGCAACACGTAAATCAGCCCCAGTATCGCTACCGTCAGCAGATATTTGGTGGCGACAAACGGAAACAGCAGCGCGATCACCGCCATTAACGGAATAATCCAACGCAGGCTGGTTTTGGCCCCTATCGGCCGGACATATACCCCGTCATTGCCGCCGTCAAAACGCGTCAACAGTTTGCGCCCCGGCGCGGTTTGCAGGAACAGGCTCAGCAACAACCGCCCGGCCATCACCGCGGCGATAATCCACGCCAGGCGGCGCGGTTCAAAGTTAAAACTGTATCCGTTAAGGACGATACCGACGATCGGCCCGAAGACGATCAGGGCGATCAACCCGGCCAGCACCGCATCCAGCAGGCTGCGTTTAACGTTCAGCCCTGGGTGAGCTACAGATTGCGACATAGTTTTCCCCTCAAACCTTAGCGACCATTGGCCGACCGAGCAGGCCCTGAGGACGGAAAATCAGGATCACCACCAGCAAACCGAAGGAGAATACGTCTTTGTAATCCGAGTTCACCATGCCGGCAAACTGCGCCTCCGCTACACCCAACAGCAGCCCGCCCAACATCGCGCCGGGTAGCGAACCAATGCCCCCCAGCACCGCAGCGGTAAAGGCCTTGATACCGATGATAAAGCCGACGTAGAAATCAAAGGTGCCGTAGTTCATGGTGATCAACACCCCTGCCAGCCCGGCCATCGCGGCACCAATCACGAACACCAGGGAGATCACCCGGTCGGTGTTGATGCCCAGAATGGACGCCATCTTGCGGTCCTGCTGGGTGGCGCGGCAGATGCGCCCCAGACGGGTGCGCTGAATGATGTAGGTGAGGATGGCCATGCCCAGCAGTGAGGCGACCAGGATAAACACCTTGGTGTAGGTGATTTGGATCACCCCGCCGTCAAAGTTGAGGCGGAACACGCCATCCAGCAACGTCGGGATCCCTTGCTGGCGAGGCCCCTGGCTGATTTGCGCGTAGTTTTGCAAAATAAGCGACATGCCGATGGCGGAGATCAGCGGTGCCAGACGCGTGGAGTTACGCAAGGGTTTGTAGGCGATACGTTCGATCACCCAGCCATACACGCCGGTGACCACGATGGTGAACACCAGCGTACCGAGGATCAGCAACGGGAAGGATTGCAGGCCGAAGAACGACAGCAGCGCCAACCCGATAGCGCACAGGTAGGCGGAGATCATGTACACCTCGCCGTGGGCGAAGTTAATCATGCCGATAATGCCGTAAACCATGGTGTAGCCGATGGCGATCAGGCCGTAAACCGCGCCGAGCGTCAGGCCGTTGATCATCTGTTGCAGAAAGAAAACATCCATAATGAGCAGTCTCGCCTGGTGGGACCGCAAGCTAGTGCAGACGCGGCCCAAGGGAAGTATCGGCGCGGACCCGCCGAACACGCGGATCCGCTTATGGGTTAATCCTCAATGGATTTCAAGTTGCAGCCAGCTTGAAAGACGCCGAAGATGGATTAGAGTTGGTGATATTTTCCTTTATCGTCCCATTGATAGACCACGTAATCCGATACCTTCAGGTCGCCTTTCTTGTCCCAGGCCTTTTTGCCCATCACGGTATCCACATCATGCGATTTCAGCCATTCGCTGGCCTTGGCGCTGTCTTTGCCGCCGGTAGCGCTGAAGGCTGCGGCGATCGCCTGAATCGAAGCGTAGGAGTAGAGGGTGTAGCCTTCCGGCTCAAAACCGCTGGCGCGGAACTTGGCGATCACCGCTTTACCTTCCGGAATTTGGCGCGGATCGTTGCCGAAGGTCATCAGCACGCCGTTGGTGTACTGCGGCCCACCGGCAGCGGTCACCAGCTCTTCGGTCACGATGCAGTCGCCGGAGAAGAACTTGGCGGTCACGCCCTGCTCACGCATCTGACGCACCAATGGCCCGGCTTCTGGATGACAGCCACCGAAATAGACCACGTCAGGTTTGACCGAGGCGATCTTGGTCACCAGCGCGTTAAAGTCTTTTTCACCGCGTGACAGCCCTTCATACAGCACTTCCTTCACGCCACGCTTGTTCATCTCTGCCCTGGCGGCATCTGCCAGCCCCTGCCCGTAGGTGTCTTTGTCGTGGATCACCGCGATGCGTTTGGCTTTCAGGGTATTGAGCATGTAGTTGGTGGCGATCACCCCTTGCTGATCATCGCGGCCGCACATGCGGAACATGTTGGTCATGCCGCGTTCGGTAATTTGCGGGTTGGTGGAGCCGGGAGTGATGGCGATAATCCCGGCTTCGTCATACACCTCGGAGGCCGGCATGGTGGAGGAGGAGCAGAAGTGCCCGACCACCGCCGAGACCTTGTCCTGATCCACTAACCGGTTGGCGACCGAGACCGCCTGTTTGGGTTCGCAGGCGTCATCCCCCTGCACCAGTTTGATTTTTTCCCCTTTAATCCCACCGGCGGCGTTGATATCCGCTGCCGCCTGCGAGGCACCACGCCAGTACTGATCGCCATAGGTCGCATTCGGCCCAGAGAACGGCCCGGCGACGCCGATAACGATATCGGCCTGAGCATAAAAAGCTGAACCTAAACAACCGATAAGCAGAGCAGCGAGCGGACTTTTAATTAATTTCGATGACATTGTTGTATTCCTCAGCACTGTTTTTAGACCCTAAATAATTGGAGCTGTATCAATGCGGCAAGAACATCCATCCCCAGGATGCTTACTCAAGTAAGTGACTGGGGTGGGTGTTCGCAACCAACACCGATACGGCTTCAAGTATGACGGGTATAGCGAAACGCCCAGGGGCGTGGACCAGTCACTTTATGTGTAGACGGGGAAAATAATTTGCGCGAGAGCGCAGTCGCATTACCCGAATTTAGCTAAGCAAAAATCCAGCCATTGTGACGGCCAATACATATTTTCTGTTCATTCATCCTACATATCAGAGGCAAAACGAGGGGGCTCACTGCCGTCAGGAGGCGCTGTGGGGGGGATCAGGTGGCAAACACTCCGCAAAATTATTCTGCAGTTCGCCAACAACCCTCTCCCCCTTCGCACCAGAAACGTGCAATGGCAGGTGCAACCCTGAAGCCGGGGATTTTGTGGTGTTAAACAACAGGGATAAACAGGATGAGTGCCGAAAAACAACGCAACATGCTCATTCCATCAGCAAACGCACTTTTCTCACAGTTTAGTGCTTTGACAAACCCGCACCACCCCGCTATTATTCGCCCCGTTCAAACGATTCCTCTGTAGTTCAGTCGGTAGAACGGCGGACTGTTAATCCGTATGTCACTGGTTCGAGTCCAGTCAGAGGAGCCATATTAGAGAAGCCCGCTCAGGGAAACCTGAGCGGGCTTTTTGCTTTTGTTTTGGTGGTTAGGAGCCAGGGGTGGACATGTCAGCGTTCCAATCTGTGACGGTTGCCAAGTGACAACGATGTCATTACTGGTAATATTTAAGCTATCAATGAGGGACAGCACAGTTCTAAATTATGATTTTAGTCAGGACTGTTTGAACAGATAGGGAAGCTTAAAATATATGAGTAGACGTCTAAACAGAGATTACCGTACTAAAATAAGAAACATCCCCCGCCGCTTGAAAGCGCTTAACCGTTGGGCGGAAACCTTCCATGATCCAATCCGCGTAGATTTTCCAGAAGACCAGCGCTACTGGAACTACAAAATTCCTGTAGATGTCAATCTTGTTGAAGGAAAACACAGTACCCAGAAAACCAAGGCAGCCTGCGCGCAAGCGTTAATTGACGCATGTTCTAATTTAATACTTGCAACAGCTGATTC
The DNA here is from genome assembly GCF_027474885.1 of Serratia myotis. Taxonomy (NCBI): domain Bacteria; kingdom Pseudomonadati; phylum Pseudomonadota; class Gammaproteobacteria; order Enterobacterales; family Yersiniaceae; genus Serratia; species Serratia myotis. Next base: position 3,700,531 of record NZ_CP099707.1, read on the forward strand.
GGGTTACAGCCCGCGAATTACTTCTGTTATCTGCCTCCCGGATATGTTTACCAGCGAAGTCTGTCTTTACCATTCTGAAGAGTACTATCAGGGGTTCATATGCGAGAGCACTTCTGAAAATGGAGCTTCATCAGTCATTAAGGGGCGTAGCCTTGCTGAAGAATGGGGATTAACTCTGCCAGAGAATATACAGGAACTGGGGATCTCGCTTAAATACTATGGCGGTGACGATCCTGATGAATGGTTTACAGGCGAACGTTGGTACTATGGCCAAGTGTTATAGAAGAGCGGAGTCTGGAAGCCTGACTTACAGTTCATCGGCTTTTCGCCCAGTTTTAATAGACTGTGCTATTCCTTTCTTATAACAATATATTGATGTTTTGATGTCCTCCACAGCTCCGTCTCGCCCTCCAAGTGGAACTATATCGGCTACGAGCGAAAAGCGGACGTGCCTGTGGTCATCAATTACGGCTACAAAGTAGTAGCGATTCTTTCGGCCATTCAACAGCCTGCTATGAATTGTTCTGATCGGTTGTTTCAGAAATATGCAATTATCCCCACAATCTCACGTAATAGGTAACTCATTAGCTAATTTCTGTTAAAGCGACGAAAAATACCCGCACCGGTATCAGGGGTGTGCAACGTTATAGGGCAATGTATCGTTGGCGTGTTAATGCTGTCAGATTCAGAAGTCTTACAGGACAAGATCCTACACCGCCATTCATTACCTGTCTTAATGAACGTGAATCCGGATGTGTAGACTCCGTTGCTTTTCATACGATTGATGATGCAGGGCATGACCTTTGCCGGTTCTTAAAAGCTATGGCAGGGGTTTCATTCGAGTACTAGTGACCTTACTGGATGTAGCGGCGTTAGAAAATGTTTCTCTGTAATTATTCTACCGACGTTTACATCCGCTATTACTACGATCAGCTTCTTGCACGCAGAGCATCAGCAAGTGCACTGGGTCCGCTTTGCGAGAAGCGGAAATTACTTTACGTACTCACACCTAGAGATTGTTCCGCCATCTGTTCGAATATATATTTGCTGCATCGTTCTAAATGGCGACTCTTTTGCTACTTCTAGAGATAACTTAGAAAGTAACCCAAACACTTTAAGTGCATATTCTAAACAATCATATTCCCCTCGATCTTCTTTAGAGATTCGAGATAACTCTTCAAACTGTTCTATATATTTATTAAAATCATCCTTCTTGCAACGCTCACTATAAAGCTTGTCAGGATTTGCAGGTAAGGGAAAACGGACTGAAAGAAGAACTTTATTATCTGGCATGGAAATTGGCTCATGAATTGCATATAAGCGGTGGCTGGCTATATTTATTGGTGCAGAATGCATAACTAAGTCTCGATAATGTCCCAATTCAAATAACCAGCCCCCTTTATTCATTTCATCTTTTAAGTAACATTCCAGATTTGTATGATTATTCAATTTACTCAATACCTTCTTTAATAGACCACCTGCAGTTGTGATCTCTTCCCCATCTTTTTTACGAGAACCGTTATTAGAAAAATTATATACATATTCACATAAATTGTCTCGAAGAATTCCCGCATCAAATAAAAAAGAGTGAAACTCTTGATATACCATGTCTGTATATCCGTCTTGAAAACGCTGACCACATTTAAAACTATCTTTCAGAACCAATGCATTGAGCTGATTTTGATATGACAAAGCTAAGCTTTTCAGTCGATTATTAATGGCCTTAAGTTGAAATGCTATTCTATTTGACAGATCATAGCTGAATCCATTTTTATTATGGAATGATGACAGAGCTATACCACTCCACTGTTGAAATGCCTCCCAATTAGGCCATCCTTTACCTTGGGAGGTATAACCTCGGAATTCTTTTGGCGATTCACCTATATACTCACTATAATGAGTAGTGAATTCAACGCCAATAATTGTTAAGTTATATTTGCTAAGTGTAGAGAGTAGATTTCCATAAGTATCAATTTTAATTTCCACAATTTTTCCGTCTTTGGTTTTTGGCCAAATCGCAACCACATCACTTTGTGGTTCAATGGTAGCAATCGGGCCACCAGACAAAAATACAGTTCTCCCACATACTGGCCAATCTTCTTTCATGTTTCCTCCTGAGGACTAATACATCGTTGTATGATGATTAGTCAAACTGGATATTTTTATTCACTATGTTACAAACAAATAATATAGTCAATATTTATGCCACCGTGAAAAATTCAATTTAATCTAGCCACGACATTAGCGTTTTTTCAGAACCTTTGAATGACCGCTTGTGGTACGAGGAGGTCAGGTGGAAGGACTGCTCCGTCTGTTAGGAGCGAGAGGCGGAAGTTGACAGCAGTTTTGTAATGTTCGAACTGAATTTTCCTGACAATGAGTAGCCAGTCCATGAATGGTCTTAAGGTCTCTGTTAAACCCATGGCGATCCAGCCTCTAATACTATCACCGACTACATTGTCGAGTAATACAGAACTCTCAGAACGAACAAATTAACGACGGACTACCGCCAAACGAATCGGTAAACCGGTACTGGAAAAGCTTTAAAGTGGTGGCCAGTTTTAATTGACTACAACAGTAGGATAGTTACACCAGTATGGGAAACTACTGACGAGATATACCCATCCTATCAACTTCGATCACAAACTGAACTTTCGAACGGAAGGTTTGGACGTTACCAAGTGCCATGTGTAGAACATTGTAAGCATAGGTTGTGAATGTCGCGATCAATTCGCTTTCTCTATGTCCCTGCTCTGTCAGTTGTGGCTGCTCCAGCAACCAGTAGATTTGCTGGATGGTCTTCTTAATTTCTTCACCATCAACTCCTTTGTGGGACAGTATGATGCTCATCCGATTAGCGATACTATGCGCTCGTGGTTCCATGTCATGTCTGAGTAAAATAGATTCAAGAGCAGATAAGCAACTCCGCAAGCGCTCCTTCGGTGCTAATAAAGTTGCCCCTTTACTGTAGACTAGGATGCTTGTTCGTACTGCTAAGGCGAATTCGCTCAACCCCTCTGACAGTACGAGTGATCCTGCGGCTTCCAACAGATCGGTATTGAGTGCCGAAATTTGCTGTGCGGATAGACGCCAATATCCCATCTGCTTCGGCAAAATGCATTCATTGTGACTATAGCCACCTTCATGCATTACAATTAGTTTCGATGTCGGAATATACTCTGTACCTGCGAGAGCTACCGGGCTGAAAAGGTATGATCTAGGGGCCGCTGGAGAGAAGAAGGTCAGCAGCCCCACAGCATCTTGGGCAATCTGAAAAGCTCGTTCTACAGCAAATTTTGCCTCGGCTTCAATGGACACAATTGCTACAGCATACCCTTGAAAATCCTTCCTGAACTTTTCGAAGTATTGACCAACCTCCTGCTCTTGTCCTGACTGGGATAATGGTGCTCTGCTGCGTAAACTATCTATTGCAGCAGCGGTGATCGATTCGATGCGAATCGGGCCAAAGTCGAATCCCTTTTCGACTTCCATGTTAGCGATTGGGGCCCAGACTTCAACATTCGTGACCTTTTCTCGAGCCGCATCGCCCAAGCCCTCTGAGAATGAGGACTGGGTAGCCGGAAATTGTTGTCTTACCCAATCAAAGAAAGCTGTTTCAACAAACTTACGGCTTAAACTAATACGAGCCCAAGTTGCTTTCATAACAGCATCTATTAAGCTATCTAAGAATTTGTAATCCTCCTCCACAAATCCATATGGCTTGCCATCATATTGAAGGAACATGAGAGCTGCGCCTCCGTTCATTTCCTGCCCCCAAAATGTAATGGGCCCAATCAGCTCTCTATCCGTAATGGGAGTTACTGGCATTTCAGACGGAAATTCCTGAGTTGTCTGCTTGAAATGAAGCTCTTGAATCTTCCCCATAAGTTCAAGGGAAATCTGATCAAGTTCAGCAGCATGAACTGGCATAAATCTAAACGGTTCGATAGTGAGAGAGTCAGACGGCTTTGTTGGCGCAATTGGTTCTTTTGTTAGGTTAATATCCTCGAGTTGAACTTGAAGCTTGTTGAGTTCTTGGAGGTCTGAATGATGGTGCATTGCGAGGGTAGCGTCCAACCACTCATGGAATTGGTTGACGAGCGTTAGATACTCTACTGTAAATTCATGAACATCTAGATGTTCTCCGGCCTGCTCGAGGTAGATGCGAGCTACAGGTTTCCAGTCTTTCCAATCCAAAAGTGAAGCAGTGTCATATTGCACACCAGTTTCCATCGTACCGGAACCATCCGCTGCGCCTGGATTAGTATTGAATTTCATAAACATTCTGGAATTTGGCAGCCCTTTATGAAGCATGTAGTTGCGAAGGCCTTGGACAAATTGAGCTACAGGTGATTTAGCGAAAGTCGCGATCACTTGCATTTCGTAGGTCTCGAAAAGTTTAGTACCCGTGTAATGCTTCCTCATGAATACCCGTGTATGCTCCACAAGGGTCAAGGAGGATGAAACGAAGTTGTGAACATGGCGGTTGAGTTCGCGATGAGCCTGGAGTCCAGCCTCACGGTTCTTCTCCATCATCAAGAGTATGCCCTGGTCAGGGTCCTTGACTCTTTCAACTGCCTCAATAAGTTCCAACGCATTCATTTGGAAAACATTGAACGAGAAACTTCGTTGATGGGTACGGTCGAGGTAACCCGCCCCCTCAGACTCTCTAATCTGCCGGAAAAGTTCGGCTGCAGTAACAGCTTTATTCATCGTGATACCTTGGCATTGGCCGGTTTGCTTCGAAGAACTAAGATTATGCGATGATTTGCAAAATCGAGGAACGGTCATTCGACACGATTATCGATCAAGTGATTATCGCCGTAATTGTTACTCACGAATCAGGCCCGATCCGCAAATAGTCGGGGTAGGCCAAAGTGCTTGCAAATGCCATTGAGCAGTTTACGAAGTAAACCAGTTAACCTAATTTCTAAACGGTCGAATGTCCGAATGTCCGCTTTTGGCACAAAACCAACGGTCAGGACGTCCCCAGAATAACCAAAATGCCCCCAACCCCAACAACTCCAAACTACCCTCCCCTAAATCAACAACCTCACCCGATCATAAATCAGTCGATCCTCGAGCCGCGCGGAGCGGGCATGCTGGCGCAGGGTGCGGATCAGGTTATCAATCAACGCATGGGCGGCGGTGCTAAGAATGCTGTTGCGCCGGGTGACGATATTCAGCCGCGCCAGGTCACAGCCTTCCTGTAGCGCCAGCGGTTGCAGCCGTCCGGCAAACTGCGGTAATCCGAGCAACGGTGCCGGGCACCAGGTGCACATGTCTGCCGACTCCACCATTGCCTGCAGCATACCAAGGGAATGCGCATGAATAATGCGGTTCGGATCGAGTTGAGCGCCGTGTCGGCTGAACAGTTGATGGATTAATTCGTCATAATTGTCTGGGGTGTAATTCAGCACCCAGTCCTGCTCAAGCAACTGGTGGATTGAGGTGCTTTGGCCCAACGGATGCCCGTGCCGCACCATCACCGCTGTTTCATAATCCAGCAACGGCTCGCAATGAAATTCCTGCGGTGCCATCGAGGCCGGAAGCGGCGTGATGGCGAAATCCATCGTGCCCTCTCGCAGTTGGGATTGTGCGTTGGCCATCAGGCTTTCAAACAGCTCCAGTTTCACGCTGGGCATCTTTTTGCGAAAGGCCACCACCGCCGTCGGTAACACCGTCAGCATCAGCCAGGGCGTGATAGCCACCTTCACCTGCTCTTGCGCCAACCCGCGCAGGCCTGCCATTTCATTGCTGGCCTGTTCCAGTTGGTTCAGCACCAACCGGGCGTGCGCCAGCAGCGTTTTCCCGTAAGGCGTAAAGCCCAGTCCAGCCGGGGTGCGGATCAGTAATGGCAATTCTTGCTGCTGTTCCAGCTCGCGCAGGGCGCGCGTGACCGCCGCCTGTGAAAGCCCCAGTTGTCGTGCGGCGGCGCGGATGCTGCCACCGTCGGCACTGGCGACCAAGGCCTGTAATTGATGTAGTTTCATCACGCCCCCTGACAATCAAAGGTTGTCAGCATAACCGAACGACGGCTCCCCGGGCAAAAGGTTGTTTGTTAGTCTCCGAAGTACCTTGTTCCCGGTTATTGAACGCATCGGGAACCGAATACTCCCGTTGGAAACCCTGATGACTCATTCGCTGGTTTTACCTGAAATAGCCGCTGCTCAGCACGAAATGGTCGCCATTCGTCGCCATATTCATGCTCATCCCGAATTGGGATTTAACGAATTCGCCACCAGCGATTTGGTGGCAAAACTGCTGTCCGAATGGGGTTATCAGGTCACGCGCCATATAGGACAAACCGGGGTTGTCGCCACGCTACAACGCGGCGTGGGGAAATCACTTGGCTTGCGCGCCGATATGGACGCGTTGCCGATTGAAGAAACCAGCGAATTGCCCTATGCCAGCACCCACAGCGGCGTGATGCACGCCTGCGGTCATGATGGCCACACCACCATGCTGCTGGCGGCGGCGCGTTATCTGGCGCAGCGGTCTGACTTTACCGGTACTTTGCACCTGATTTTTCAACCGGCGGAAGAAGGCGGCGGCGGTGCCCGAGTGATGATGGAAGGCGGGTTGTTCGAACGCTTTCCCTGCGATGCCGTTTTCGCTATGCATAACGTGCCCGGCTTCCCGGTCGGCCAACTGGGCTTTGCCAGCGGTCCTTTCATGTGCTCGGCCGATACCGTCAACATCGTTCTGCATGGCCACGGCGGCCACGGCGCGGTGCCGCAGCATACCGTTGATCCGGTGGTGGCCTGCGCCGCCATCGTGATGAGCCTGCAGACCATCGTATCCAGAAATATCGATCCGCAGGAAACGGCGATTGTGACCGTGGGCGCGATCCAGGCCGGTCTTGCAAGCAATGTCATCCCCTCGACCGCCACCATGACGCTGAGCGTGCGCGCGCTGAATGCCGATGTCCGTCAACGGCTGGAAGACCGTATTACGGCACTGGTGGAAGCACAGGCCGTCAGTTTTGGTGCCCGGGCAGAGATTGATTACCAACAGGGTTATCCAGTGTTGGTAAACCACGCGGCGGAAACTGAGTTGGCACGTTCGGTCGCGCTGGAATGGGCCGGTGAAAGCCGGGTTATCGCCAACCTGCGCCCGATTACCGCCAGTGAAGACTTCGCTTTTATGCTGGAGAAATGCCCCGGCAGTTATATCTCGATTGGCAACGGGGAAAGCACGCCCGGGAATTCGCTGCATAACGCCGGTTACGATTTTAACGACGAGTGTTTGCCGATGGGCGCCACTTATTGGGTCAAGCTGGTTGAACGCTTCCTGGCTTAATGCATTATTTAATCCACTCCGCTAAGGAAAATGACATGAAAAAAACGATGGGTTTGGTTTTATTGTTGCCGTTAGCGTTAAGTTTTTCGGCCCTTGGCGGTGAGTTTAGCGGCAAGGTGATTAAGTTGGGCATCGATCCCACCTTCCCGCCGCTGGAATACAAAACTGCGCAAGGAGCCCTGACCGGGTTCGGTGTGGATATCGCTCAGGCGCTGTGCGATGAAATGCAGGCAAAATGCGTGTGGGTCGAGAGCAGTTGGGACGGGATGATCCCGGGGTTGCAGGCAAAAAAGTTTGACGCTATCGCCTCCTCAATGACCATTACGCCGCAGCGCGAAAAGCAGATCGCCTTCTCGAGCAAGGTGTCTAACGCCCCGGCGCGGCTGGTGGCACGCAAAGGCAGCGATCTGCAGCCCACGGCGGCTGCGTTAAAAGGCAAGTCGATTGGCGTGCAGCAAGGCTCCAGCCAGGAAGCTTATGCGAACGCACTGTGGCGTCCGGCCGGTGTCAACGTCGTTGCCTATCAGAGCCAACAGGAAGTGAATGAGGATCTGGCCAACGGCCGGTTGGATGCTTCGCTGCTGGCCAGCGTCAGCGCCAGCGAATTCTTCAAAACGCCCGGCGGCAAGGACTTCGCCTTTACCGGTGCGGAACTGAACGACAGCAAATATTTTGGCATTGGCGATGGTATTGGCGTGCGTAAAGAGGACAGTACATTACTTGATGCCTTCAACGCGGCGCTGAAAGCCATTATCGCCAACGGCACCTATAAGAAGGTGAACGATAAATACTTCGATTTTGATATGTACGGTAAAGGGGAATAACTGAGGGACTGATTAAAAGGGCCAGGCGAGTGCCTGGCCCAATAAAAACGGTTACTTCACTTCGCCCATAGCCTTCAGCTTTTTGGACAGTTCGCGACGTTCTTTAGACAGATCGGCATTTTTGATGATGTAGTCATCAACGCGATCTTCATAGTCGCTGCGCATGTTGGCAATGATACCCTGAACATCTTCAATGCTCATGCCCGGCTTGATGTACTCACTCAGGTTATCGAGCAACAGCACACGCTTCTGGTTGTCGCGGACTTTCTTCTCGTTGTCGACAATTTCACGCTGCAGCTTATTTTTACGTCGGAACATACGCACAAACTCCAGAACGTCCTGGAAACTCGGCTTATTTGCATTATCCATCTTCATACCCTTGCTTTAGTAATACACAGATTCATTTGCTTACGGCCACAATGAGACCAAGATACAGGTTTGTGGCGCTCAGACACAACACTCATCGCCCTATCTTACTCACTTTAGCGCCGCGACAAAAACCCGAAGCGCCTGCTTCATGATCTGGCCCCCTATTCGCGCTCGCCGGCGGTACACACCTTGAGCAAGTCACCCAGTTCTTCCAACTGCTGCGTCAGCTCCATGCTCAGCCAGACATAGCCGTAGATCGGTGCTTCGCCGTGCAGGTTGACGCTGGCCTCCTGCATCAGGGTTTTCAGCTCGGCGGCGACTTCACTCAGCTCCCCCGCCACCACAGCCTGCTGTGCCTGCGGGCCGTTATGCATTGTCTCTGCCAGCGCTTCCAGCGAGCGTAGCGTCAGCAGTTGCGCACTGCGCAGGGTTTTGGCATTCAGCATAATAAAGTGGGTTTCGCGCGAGGCCCAGTAGGCATCGGCCAACAGCTCCAGCGTACACACCAGATTGCGGCTCAGCGTTTGCACTGCTTCAAACACCGCTTTGGGAATATGGGTTTCTTTGCTGCTGGGGACAATCAGGCCACGTAATTTAACCACCTGATTCAGCAAATCTTTCAGCTGTGGCTCCAGGCGCGGCCGTTCGATCATGTTCGGGGACAGATAAGCGCCGTAGATCTTGCCCGCACTTTGCAGGCAATCCGCCATCTGCATGCGCCACAAGATGTAGGCGCGCTGTGGGTAAATGCTGGTGAACAACAGCGCCAGCAGTGAGCCAAATATCACGTCGCCGCTGCGCCACAGCGCGGTGTGCATATCACCGGCCCCCGCGCCACAGACCACCGCCAGCGTAATACCCACCAACAGCGCCATATAGGGCCGTTTACCGAGCGTCAGGTAGCCGCAGAAAAACATCACCACCCCGCACCACGCCAGCATTAAGGGGAGTGAATACAGCTCAAGATACAGCGCGATCAGACCCGAGGCGGCACCAAACACCGTGCCGGCGATACGCTGCAACGCCCTTTGCAACACGTTGCCCCAGAACGAGATCGGCCCCATCACCACCACCAGGGTAATCAGCGGCCAGGTGCCTTCCGGCACTTCAAGCAGGCGGATCAGCAGGAAGGTCAGGATAAATGCCAGCCCAATGCGCACGCCGTGCACAATGCGGTAATGGCGATAAGTCAGATGTTCAAACGACGATATTTTTCTGTCGAGGCGCACAATGCATCCCGTTATCGATGGCGAGAAAGAACATTAGTTTAGCGGAGGAAGGCAGGCAGAGAAAAGGCAGATAAGGCGTCCCCTATCCGCAGTCAGGCGTTAAGCGGCATATTTATCCACCAGCGCGCGTAAAATGGCGGCGGTTTCCACATCCATCACCCCGTCGTACTGCCGTTGACGGAAATGCAGCTGGAAGGCGCGCACCAGTTGACGATAGCCTTCGGCATCGGTCGCTGCCGAGGTGTCGTAACCGTATTTAGCAAACAGCGCCAGCAAATCTGGCTGCGCCGGTACACCATGGCACTGATACTCATGCTGGTGACGCTGCTGCACGGCTTCGTCATACCAGGCGCCGATACCGGCCAGATACAGCTGATGCCAGGGGAACTGCGGGCCGGGATCGCTCTTGCGGCCCGGGGCAATATCGGAATGCGCTACTACGTTGACCGGCGTGATATCCGGATAGCGCTGCAGGATGTTCTGTGCCAGTTGGCTGACCGCCGCGATCTGCTGCGGATTAAACGGCGGGAAGGTAATGTCTTCGCCATCGCCGCTGGCCAGATTGACGATCTCGATGCCAATCGACGTATCGTTGAGATTATTGCGAGTGCCCCACTGACTGGCACCGGCATGCCAGGCCCGTTCCACTTCATCAACCAGATTAAAAATGCGCACGCCGCTGAAACCGGCCGCCTGATAGCTTTGATCTTGCGGATCCGGCACCAGGTAATGGGCGCTGACCGACTTGCCGGTCAGTGACTGCACGGAATCGGCGAAGTTTTGCGCCGTGTAATGCAGCACCAGAAAGCGCACCCGGTGACCAAAGCTGGCTACCGAGCGGTAGCTGTTGTAATCCATACTGAACATAGTAGATTCCTTGTTAGTTAAACTTGCGTACCACAGTCATTGCAGGATCCTTCCCGCTCAAGCGGTCGCACCATGCAGCGACCCTACAATGCCTTCGTGGACCTTGTCCACCCGTTAATGTTTAGCTAATTGCTAAAGTTAAAGCAAGAAATATTTAGTGAAAGCAATATTTACCTTTTTGCTAAAGAGTGCGATCATCCGACAATGGAAACCAAAGAAATAAGACGCAATAATTTGCGCGAGCTGATGGCCAGCTACGCCCGCCAGGGTGTTAACCAGAACGAATTTGCGGTGCTGGTTGAGTCCTCTTCGCCTACGCTGAGCCAAATCAGCGGTGAAAAGTCCTCCCGTAACCTGGGTGATAATCTCGCCAGACGGATCGAGGCTAAACTGAATCTGCCCAAGGGCTGGTTTGACGTTTTCCATGAAAAAGAGTTGGTGCGCCCGTTTGATAACGTGGCGGCAGAGTCGGACTTTCAACCAGCCCGCCTGAAGCCGGTGGTATGGGAAGACACCGAACAGGACAAGGAAGAGTTTGTGGAAATCCCGCTGCTGGATATCAATTTTTCTGCCGGCGACGGCTGTTATGAAATCGTCGATCGTGAAGAGTTTTCGCTGATCTTCCGTCGCTACTATCTGCACAAGATGGGGGTGGCGGTGAATGCCGCGCGCATCATCCGCATTTCCGGCTCCAGCATGGAACCGCGTCTGCAAGACGGCGATGTGGTGGGGATTAATACCGATGACATCCGCATTCGCGAAGGCAAAACCTACGCCATTCGGCACGGTAATCTGCTGCGGGTAAAAGTGTTGATCGAACAGCCCGACGGCGGTGTCACTATTCGCTCCCTGAACCGGGAAGAATACCAGGACGAACACCTGAGTTATCCGCAGCGCAAAGACCAACTGGTGGTGCTGGGCCGCGTTTTCTGGTCGTCGTCGTCCTGGTAATCAGCCGGGCGCCGTGGGTTGGCGCCTTGCTGTTATTTAAAATCGACCACCATCTGCTGCTGGATCGATAATCCCTGGGTGGACTGCACGCAACAGTCGATATAGTCGGTAAAGCGCGGCGGCTTCGGCATGCCCAGCTTAAGGATTTTGTCATTGCTGAAACGCACGTTAAGCATGGCGAAAGATCCATACAGGCGCATCGCCTTCAGCATCAGTCGCTCGTTACAAGGCCCGAAAATATCCTTCAGCTGTTTGCGCATTTTCAACAGCGCTTCGTAACTGACCTGCGCGTAATGATCGCCTAGCGGCGGTTTTTCCAGCGCGGCGGCAATCGCACGGTCAATATCTGCAAAGCTGACGCTGCTCTCTTCACCGGCGGAGATATGATAAACGTCATTCTCCAGCGTTTCGCTGTTTAGCAGCATCACCATCGCATCGGCACAGTAGTCGACCGGGATCACGTCGATATTATCCTGCAGCGAACACATAAACTTACGCAGCATCAGCGCCATGCTGAACACCCAGAAAATGCTGCTGGAAGGCTGACAGCCCAGGCGAGTATGCCCCACCACAATCGATGGACGGGCAATCACCAGTGGCAGCTGCGGGCAGTGCTGACGCATCAGCTGTTCGATAGTCGATTTGGAACGGGTGTATTCCACCAGATGCTCGGCGGTTGCTTCAAACTCGCCGCTTTCCGCTACCAGTGAACCCGGTTCCGGCGCACAAGACATGGCGGTGCCCACGTGCAGGAAACGTTTTAATCCAGAGACCTGCGCCATTCTTTTGGCAAAGGCCAGTGTGCCCTCAACATTAACCTTCCAAATAAGTGGGTTATTGCCAAATGACGCAACGGCGGCACAATTGATAACGTGCGTTACATTGTTAATTCGTGTGTCCGCTAAAAAGTCAGCTGGCTCACTTAAGTCGCCCAACAATATATTTTCTATCGTGATCTTCGAGAATAAATCGGCATCAATATTAAACTTTTCCATATTCTGGCGAATACGTTCCAGCCCCTGCTGTGCATTGTCAGCTCGCACCAACAGAAGATAGTTAATCGCCTGATTTTCTTTCAATAATTTCTCGAGCACTGCACCACCGAGGAAGCCGGTAGCGCCGGTCAACAGCAGAGTTTTCATAATAGGTGTCCACATTGGTATTGAATGCTGCTGATTGTAGGGGGAAGTAATTAAACGGATATTAAATAAAACTCAGTGGCACCTATTTATCTTTTCTTAATATTATCTTAAGGAATATCTTGAAACATCGCAGCGGTATTTGGTAACACATTAATAAAAAACAAACCGAAATAAACCGGTCCGTTGACATTGCATTGATATTAACTCTGATTTAATTCCCTGGTGAATGTTATTACCTTTACTCATCAGGAGTATTTATGAGCTATAACCAAAAAGTCTGGCTGGGCATCCTGGTCCTGTGCAGCGTTTTCTGGCTGGCGGTGATCGGCAGTGTTTTCTCGGCCCATGAGGCCTTCGAGCGCGCTAATCTGCAAAGCCAGCAGGATTTTGCCGCCCGATATGTTCAGCATAATCATGGTACTGCCGCGCCAAGCCACGCTCTCCAGGCAAAGTCGCCGACTTCTTGAGACTCCCCCCAGAATGGGGTAGGGACAAGCGCGGCCAAGGATCCTATGATGCCCTATGATTCACAGGGAGAATAATATGGGTCGAAAGCTGGATAGCTTACCGCAAGCAGAACGTGAAAAAGTTGAAGTCGATTTACTGGCCCTCAGCGTCATTTATAACGAACGCTATGGCATTACCGTCAATGACGCCGCCAACGCCGAACAACAGGTACCCGATGAGCTACGGCCCTACTTTCATCTGCGCCTGAACTACTACCGCAGTGCGTAATGCCGCGCATTTCGGTGATTAACACTAACGACTCGTACATCTCGCCGTTACAATAGAGGCATATTCCCTACGCCACGTGAGAGATGCGATTTTGAGCAGCAAGGCACCGGCCACATTCTACATTCACGACTACGAAACCTTCGGTATTAGCCCATCGCTGGACCGCCCGGCGCAGTTTGCCGGTGTGCGTACCGATGCGGATTTCAATATTATCGAAGAGCCGTTGGTCATCTACTGCACCCCGGCCGATGACTACCTTCCCGATCCTGAAGCGGTGATGATCACTGGTATCACGCCGCAACTGGCGCTGGCCAAAGGCGTCAACGAAGCCGACTTTGCGCGTCAGATCCACCAGGCGTTCAGCGTGCCCGGCACCTGTATTCTGGGTTACAACAATATCCGCTTCGATGACGAAGTCAGCCGCAATATTTTCTACCGCAGCTTCTATGATCCTTATGCCTACAGCTGGCAGAACGGCAACTCACGCTGGGATTTACTCGACGTTATGCGAGCCTGTTATGCACTGCGCCCGGACGGCATCGTCTGGCCGGAGAACGAAGACGGCTTCCCCAGCTTCCGTCTGGAGCACCTGACTCGCGCCAACGGCATCGAACATGAGCATGCCCATGACGCCATGTCGGACGTCTACGCCACCATCGCCATGGCCAAACTGGTTAAACAGGCGCAGCCACGGCTGTTTGATTTCCTGCTGCAGCACCGCAACAAGCATAAGCTGAACGCCCTGATCGACATTGCAGAAATGACACCTCTGGTGCACGTTTCAGGCATGTTCGGGGCCGCACGCGGCAACACCAGTTGGGTCTCGCCGCTGTCCTGGCACCCGGATAACAAGAACGCGGTGATCATGTGCGATCTGGCCGGCGATATGACGCCGCTGCTGACGCTGAGCGCCGACGAGCTGCGTGAACGGCTGTATACCCGCCGCGACGATCTGGCCCCCGGACAGTCGCCAGTCCCAATCAAACTGGTGCATATCAATAAATGTCCGGTGCTGGCACCGGCCAAAACCCTGCTGCCGGAAAACGCCGAGCGGCTGGGTATCGATCGTCAGGCCTGCCTGCAAAACCTGCAGTTGTTGCGCCAGCATCCGCAAGTGCGTGAAAAAGTCGTCGCGCTGTTCGCCGAAGCCGAGCCTTTCAAGGGGTCTGATGATGTCGATGCGCGGCTGTACGACGGTTTCTTCAGCGATGCCGACAAGGCGGCGATGAAGATTATTCAGCAGACCAAACCGCAGAACCTGCCGGCGCTGGATCTGACCTTCAGCGATAGCCGCATGAAGGAGTTGCTGTTCCGTTTCCGTGCCCGCAACTACCCCAATACGCTGGATGACGCCGAACAACGCCGCTGGTTACAGCATCGTCAGGAAGCCCTGAGCGCCGAACGGGTGCAGAGCTATGTCCTGCAACTGGAGTCGCTGTATAACCTGCATGAAGGCGATCAGGAAAAGACCGCGCTATTGAAAGCGCTGTTTGAGTACGGCAAAGAATTGGTCGGCTGACAAAAACAACAAAGGGCGCCGAAGCGCCCTAAAACTGCTGACAAAGTTCCCGGTGACTAAAGTAATAGATTTATTACTAATAAAAACAAAGAATTCTGTCTTACGATTTACCCCAAACATCCGAAAACCACGTTTTTCGGGTGTTTGCCATCAATCAAGGGCGCCGAGGCGCCCTTTTTAATGCACATACCTGTTAAGACTTAGGCCAGGTCTTCGCTAGCCTGTGGTACCGGCAGGCGGAAGCTGCGGGTCACAAAGGCCAGGTAAATCAGGCCAATTGCCGCCCACACCAGGCCCAGCGTCATTGAGCTGGCTTCCAGATTCAGCCACAGTGCACCCACGGTCAGCGCGCCCATAATTGGCAGGATCAGGTAGTTAAAGGTGTCTTTAACGGTACGGTTCAGCTTGTCGCGAATATAGAACTGCGAGATCACCGACAGGTTCACGAAGGTGAACGCCACCAGCGCACCGAAGTTAATCAACGCCGTTGCCGTCACCAGATCAAACGACACCGCAGACAACGCAATCACGCCAACCAACAGCACGTTCAGTGCCGGGGTACGCCATTTCGGGTGCACATAACCGAAGAAACGCTCCGGGAATACGCCGTCACGACCCATCACATACATCAGGCGCGAAACACCGGCGTGCGATGCCATGCCGGAAGCCAGTACGGTCACACAAGAGAACACCAGGATCACCGACTGGAAGAACTTGCCGGCCACGTACAGCATGATTTCCGGCTGAGACGCGTCAGGATCTTTAAAGCGTGAAATGTCCGGGAAGTACAACTGTACAAAGTAAGACACCACGATAAAGATAACGCCGCCGATCAACGCCGTCAGGAAGATGGCTTTCGGGATCACGTTCTCCGCGTCTTTGGTTTCTTCAGACAGCGAACTGATGCCATCAAAACCGAGGAACGAGAAGCACAGAATGGTCGCACCGGTAATCATCGGCACCACATGCGCACCTTCAGACCAGAACGGACGGCTGCTGATCAGCGTACCGGCACCTTCACCATGCGAAATGCCATTCACCACCAGGAACAGGAACACGATCATGATCGCTACCTGCACCACCACGATAATGGAGTTCAGGTTCGCCACCAGCTTGATGCCGCGCAGGTTGAACACTGTCATCAGCGCGACCAGTGCCGCCACGAAGATCCACGAAGGCACACCCGGGAAGATGGCTTCCAGGTAAATTTTGGCCAACAGAATGTTGATCATCGGCATGAACAGGTAGTCCAGCAGTGAGGACCAGCCCACCATAAAGCCGACGTGCGGGCTGATGGCCTTCTGGGCATAGGTATAGGCAGAACCGGCGGACGGGAATTTCCGTACCAGTTTGCCGTAGCTCAGTGCGGTAAACAGTACCGCCAGCAGAGCAAAGGCGTACGCAGTGGCGACGTGGCCATCGGTCAGGCCGGATACGATGCCAAAGGTATCGAAGATGGTCATTGGCTGCAGATAAGCCAGCCCCATCATCACTACCGGAACTAAAGTCAGGGTTTTACGCAGCTGTGCGCGTTGAGCCGGAGCGGCGCTGATGATGTTATCGGACATGACGCAGCCCCCCCTTACCTTCAGCCTTGCGGAGCGTAGACACGCCAAGACTTAAGGTTGCGGGGAAACTTCGCAACTTGCGACTGAATTCAAAAAGAAGGGGATTGGAAGCTGGATAACGAGTCAAGGCGGCCTTGGCTGCTCCATAATCGCTGCGACCGCAGCGGAAACCGGCGGGCACCGGTGCTAAAGTGAAAAATTGCCCCATCTTTCTTATCCTCATGAGTCACGACCATAAAGTTTTATTTGATCGCGCACGAAACTATTTATCTATCCGGATCGGTGTCCGGCCTCGCTTGGTGTATGAAACGCACAGTTTGTAGAACACAAATGCAAAAAAAATAACCGACGCGTTAAAACGTCGGCTATCTGCATTAGGGATATTTTGCACCAGAAACCCTCCTGATGACAAGATCAGGAAGGCCTGTTAAACAAATTCTTTTCGCGATCGTTCGGAAAAGCGCCCTTACGGGTGAATTAATCCGCTATCTTCACTTTCACCGATCAACTTAATGACGCTCAGTTTACGCCCCCTCAGGCATTTTTCAACATCCAGTCGATCTCGGTTTCCGTCACCAGCCGCTCGAACTGCATCAGTTCATCCATTTTGCAGGCGTGATAAACATGCGCGAAACGTTCGCCGAGATACTGCGTCAGTTCGTGCTGATGCTCAAATTCATACAGCGCATCGCTTTGGCGGATCGGGAACGGCAGCCCTTCCTGCTCCAGCCCGTTGCCGGTCACCGGCTCAGGTAATGGCAGTTCGTTGTCCAGCCCGTAAAGAATACCTGACAGTATCGCCGCCACCACCAGATAAGGATTGGCATCGGCGCCCGCAACGCGGTATTCCACCCGATGATTCTCCTGCTCGCCGCAGGGAATACGCAGCGCAACGGTGCGGTTGTTGTGTCCCCAGGATGCCTGGGTAGGCACATACATGCCCGGCTGAAAACGACGGAAGGCGTTAATATTGGGTGCCAGCAGCGCCATGGAGGCCGGCATTAAGGTGATCATCCCGGCCAGCGCACGATGCAGCAACGTCGAGTCTTCGCCGTCCGCTTGCGCGAACAGGTTGTTACCGTTGCCGTCGAGCATGCTGATATGCACGTGCATGCCGCTACCGGCGTATTCTTCATAAGGTTTAGCCATAAAGGTGGCGTGCAAGTGATGGTTTTCCGCCACCATTCGCACCAGACGTTTCAGCCCCAGCGCATGGTCACAGGCCAGCAGCACGTTATCGGTATGCTTCAGGTTCACCTCGAACTGGCCGGGTGAGGCCTCCGCTACTGCGCCGTCCGCCGGCAAGCCCTGCATCTGCGCCAGGCTGTCGATGTCGTTTAACACCTCGGCGAAATGATTCAGGTTATCCAGCGAGTAAACCTGGCTCTGCATATTGCGCTCCTGGGTACCGGGCGCACAGGGTGGCTGCAAATACCCCTCTGAGTCTCGCTGTCGATCAATGAGATAGAACTCCAACTCTACCGCTACCACCGGGAACATGCCGCGCTGGCGCAACGCCTGCCACACTCGATTCAGGACATTACGGGGTTCAACGTCAAAGGGAGTGCCATCTTCATCCAGCATGGTCAGCAATACCTGACCGATATTATCCGGGTCCGCCGCTGACGGCGTCAGCGAACCGAGCACCGGCAGACAAACGCGGTCCGGCTCACCCAGTTCCTGGCCCAGGCCTGCCTCTTCCACCACGTTGCCCAAAATATCCATAGCGAATACCGAGGCGGGGAAGTAACAGCCTTTTTCCAATTTTTTCAGTCCGGAGACGGGAATACGTTTACCGCGGAAGGAACCATTCAGGTCAGTGAGAAGGATATCGATATACTGCGTTGAGGGATGGCGTTCCAAATAGTGAGCAACCTCACGTTGGAACGCGCTACTTCGCCTCTCTTCATTATGCTGTGCAAAATTTTCAACTGCTGCGATATTGGTTTGCATACATCACCCGCCATTATGCTCTGAGAACGCGCTTGCGTTCGCCTGCCGATAGGTTCAACACATGGTCTGATTTCTCTGTAGACTGCGCCAGAATGGGCGCTCAAAATAACATCCATAATATGAAACATAGCCTTAACACAAATGGTTTGCAAATGTTACAATCCTGTTTGATTATTCGCCACCGACTGCTAAATTGATAAAATATTGACCGAAAAGGCGTTAACTGCCTTTTTGTGTACAGAATTTCGTCCGCCAGAATGGGGGTGGTCATGGGCAATATATTTTCCATATCGGTCACAACTACCGATATCATGCTGTGTCGAACTCACTCAGACAGGCACCTGACACCGATATTCATTTCTGCCTGTCGTCCCTACCAGAAGGAAGTACCGCTATGAGCGAAGTCAGCTTGGCACCAGGCAAGCGCCTGTCACAGATCCGTCTGCAATTGGGTTTGTCGCAGCGCCGGGTCGCCGAACTGTCCGGGTTAACCCACAGCGCAATCAGCACTATCGAGCAGGACAAGGTCAGTCCGGCCATCAGTACGCTGCAAAAGTTGCTGAAGGTTTACGGGCTGTCGCTGTCGGCATTCTTTGCCGAGCCTGAGACCGCCAATGAACCCAAAGTGGTGATCGAGGCCGAAGATCTGATCGAGATCGGCAGCCAGGGCGTGTCGATGAAGCTGGTGCACAACGGCAACCCAACGCGCAATCTGGCAATGATGCTGGAAACCTATCAACCCGGCACCACCACCGGAGAGAAGATCAAGCACCAGGGCGAGGAGATTGGCACCCTGCTGGAAGGCGAGATCATGCTGACCATCAACGGCCAGACCCACTGCCTGAGCGCCGGCCAGAGCTATGCGATTAACACCGGCATTCCCCACAGTTTCAGCAATACCTCGGCGCGCGTCTGCCGCATCGTCAGCGCACATACCCCCACCACCTTCTGACCCCTAGGGGCGGAGGCGTTATGCAGGAACATGTCGCCAGTTATTATGCCGCTACCGCCAACCCGTTCGCGCCCTGTCCGGCGCTGAACGGGCCGGTCCGCTGCGACGTCTGCATTATTGGCGGCGGCTTTACCGGCCTGTCGTCGGCGTTGCATTTGGTTGAGGCCGGTTACGATGTGGTACTGCTGGAAGCCGCCCGCATCGGCTGGGGCGCCAGCGGTCGCAACGGGGGTCAGGTAGTCAACTCCTACAGTCGTGATATCGATGTGATCGAAGCGCGCTATGGCGCGGATACCGCAGCGATGCTGGGCAGCATGATGTTCGAAGGGGCGGAGATTATCCGCCGGCGCATCGATCAATACGCCATCGCCTGCGACTACCGTCCCGGCGGCATCTTCGCCGCTCTGAATCCAAAACAACGTCATGAGCTGCAGCAGCAACAGGTCCGCTGGCAGCGCTATGGCAATCACCAATTGGAATGGCTGGATCAGCAGGCTATTCGCCGTGAGATTGCCAGCGAGCGTTACGTCGGCGGGCTGTTGGATCGCAACGGCGGCCATCTGCATCCACTCAATCTGGCGCTGGGTGAAGTCGAGGCGGTACGCCGTCACGGCGGGCGACTGTTCGAACAATCTGCCGCCACGCGCATTGACTACGGTGAAACGGTCAGGGTGCACACTGCCCAGGGGTTGGTCAGCGCCAACTTTGTGATTATTGCCGGCAACGCCTACCTCGGTGAGCAACTCGAACCCCGCCTTAGCCGCTTAAGCATGCCCTGCGGCTCACAAATTCTCGCCACCGAGCGATTGTCCAGTGACATGGCGCTGTCGCTGCTGCCCAATAATTTCTGTGTCGAAGACTGCAATTACCTGCTGGATTACTTTCGCCTGACCGCCGACAACCGCCTGCTGTATGGCGGTGGCGTGGTGTATGGCGCCCGCGACCCTGCCGATATCGACGCGTTAATCCTGCCCAAGCTATTGAAGACTTTCCCGCAACTGAAACGGGTGCGGATTGATTACCGCTGGAGTGGCAACTTCCTGCTGACGCTGTCACGCATGCCGCAGTTTGGTCGGCTGGAGAATAACGTCTATTACATGCAGGGCGACAGCGGTCATGGCGTGACCAGCACGCATTTGGCGGGCAAGCTGATCGCCGAAGTGCTGCGCGGCGATGCCGAACGCTTTGACGCCTTCGCCAAATTGCCGCACCTGCCTTTTTTGGGTGGCCGCCAGTTGCGCGTCCCCTTCACCGCCCTCGGCGCGGCCTACTATGCGTTGCGTGACCGGCTGGGGTTCTAGTGCCTGCCCGACCAGATTTTTTTGATCTCAGTTATGCCATTTAGTTTGTTGCGGAAATCGCAATCTGTGTTACAAAAGACTTACTTTAGCCATCTAAACACCTAAACGTCTTTTAATCACACTATGCCAATCCCTACGCCCTCACGCCTCGAGATGCGCAATATCTCGATCGCCTTTGCCGGCTTCAACGCCCTGCAAAACGTTGACTTCACCCTGCAGGGCGGCTCTACCCATGCGCTGGTCGGCGCTAATGGCGCAGGAAAATCCACGCTGATGGCAATACTTTCCGGCGCGCACAACCATTACCGTGGTGAGATCTTTATCGACGGCCAAAAAGTGGATATTCATTCGCCGCTGCAGGCGCGTCAGCACGGGATCCACGTGGTGCAGCAGGAAGTGGATGTGGCGCTGATCCCCACGCTGTCGGTGGCGGAAAATATCATGCTCGACTGGCTGAACCAGCCGGGCCATCTGCTGAACTGGGCGCAACTGTATCGCCAGGCGGCACAGTTACTGACCCAGCTGGATTTGACCATTAACCTTCGTCAACGATTGGCGGACTGCACATTGGCGGAAAAACAGCAGGTGCTGCTGGCCCGTGCGCTGTCCCACCGTTGCCGCTTCCTGGTGCTCGATGAACCCACCGCCCCGCTTGATCGCGCTGAAAGTGAACGTCTGTTCCGCGTGGTGCGCCGTCTTAAGTCCGAAGGCATCGGCGTGGTGTTTATTTCCCACCGCATTCATGAGCTGAGCGAAATCTGCGACCGCCTGACGGTACTGCGCGATGGCCGCCACGTCAGCGAAGACGCCATGCAGGGGCTGAGCGGCGAACAGATTGTCGAAAAAATGCTCGGCCATCAGTTGGACGACATCTTCCCGCCGCCGCGCCCACCGCACGGTGCCCGTCCACTGTTGCAGGTGGAAGGTCTGAACGATCGCCACAAGTTGCGTGACGTCACGCTAAGGCTGCATCAGGGGGAAATCCTCGGTATTGCCGGGCTGGCCGGTGCAGGCAAAACCGAGCTGTGCAAGGCGCTGTTTGGTGCCTCAGCAGCCCGGGTTGAACGGGGCGAACTGCTGGGCAAGCCCTGGGCCCCGCGTGCGCCGCACCTCAGCGTTGAACAAGGGCTGGCGCTGGTGCCGGAAGAACGGCGCAAAGAAGGCATTTTTATTGATGAAGCCATCCCGATGAACCTGAGCGTCAGCGCCGACGAAAGCTTCTCACGCTGGAGCCTGTTCAGCCGCCGTCAGGAACTGCGCTGGGCGCGGGATATCATGCAGCGCCTGAATATCCGTGCCTCTGGCCCGCAACAGCGGCTGGCCAGGCTGTCGGGCGGCAACCAGCAAAAAGTCGCCATTGGCAAATGGTTACGCGGCGACGCCAAAGTACTGATTTTCGATGAGCCGACCAAGGGCGTGGATATCAAGGCCAAACAGGAGCTGTTCACCCTGATCGACGGCCTGGCACGCGACGGTAAAGGCATTATCTATGCTTCCGGCGAGTTCTCCGAACTGGTCGGTTTATGCGATCGCATCTGCGTGCTGTGGGATGGCCGAGTAGTGGCGGAGCTTAACGCCGCCGAGATTGATGAAGAAACCCTATTACTGTATTCCACCGGAGGAACCCCAGCGTGAGTAAAGAATTATCCCTGCAGAATGCGCAACCCTGGCGCCATCAGCTGTTTGAGTTTCTCTACAAATGGGGGATGTTACTCACCGTTGTCGCGCTGATCGCCCTGTTCGGACTCGCGTCGGACAACTTCCTCGATCCCAATAACATCATCAATATTTTACGCTCAATTGCCATCGTCACGGTGATCGCCATCGGGGTCTCCATTTCGCTGTCGGTCGGCGGTTTCGACCTTTCCGTCGGTTCCACCGCCTCGCTGGCTAACGCCCTGGTGGTTTCGCTGTTTGTTTGGTACGGCTTCGGGACCACCGGCGCGATTGTACTGACATTGCTGATTTGCACGCTGGTCGGGCTGTTTAACGCTTTCCTGATCGTGGTGCTGAAAATCCCCGATATGCTGGCGACGCTGGCCAGCCTGTTTGTGATCCAGGGCGTGGCGATGACCTACAGCTACGGCGGATCCATCACCCAAAATATGCTGCTGCCGAACGGCGATATAGCGGAAGGCCTGATCCCGGAGATCTTCTCGTCACTGGGCCAGGTACCGGTGATCGTGCTGATTATGCTGGCAGTCACTGTTGTGGTGCAGCTGTTCCTGTCGCTGACCAAGCATGGCCGTCGTATGTATGCCATCGGCGGTAACCCGGAGGCGGCACGCCTTTCGGGTATCCGCACCGTACGTTACAGGGTTGCGGCTTATGTCATTTCTGCCCTGCTGGCCTCGCTTGGCGGCATACTGCTGGCGTCACGTATTGGTTCTTCGCAGGTGAATGCCGGCAGCGGTTATCTGATGGATGCGGTTGCCGCCGCCTACATTGGTTTTTCGTTGGCCGGCTCCGGCAAACCTAACGCGCTTGGCACGCTGGTCGGCGCGGTGATCCTCGGCGTGCTGCAAAACGGCCTGGTGATGCTCTCCGTCCCCTACTACGCGATGGACATTATCAAAGGCCTGGTGCTGGCCCTGGCGCTGGCTATCACCTACATCCAGAAACGCTGATCTCCCCGGCGCACGCCCTGCTGCGCCGGTTTTTTCCTGCCATTCATCAATTTCTTCGTCATATCCCCTTTCCTTTTATAAGTATACAAATGATACGAATTATCATTTGCGTTTACATTTTATTTGAAATCCTTACAATGGCCTGACGAAATACTGACGGAATGACGATCTCCACTACGATGGAGGTCGCTTCTACTTATTATTCAAATCGTTAAAACGACACTTTGTCGATTTACATCAGACCAGGAAAGGTTTGCCTCATGGAAAAGCCACGTTATAACCAGCTTACCGCACTGATTATTGCCTCACTCGGCAGCGCCGGCGTGTTCGCCGCACCACAAGATGATGCACAGGACACCATGGTGGTGACCGCCTCCGGTTTCCAGCAACGGATCCAGGATTCCGCAGCCTCTATCTCGGTGATCCCACGCCAGCAGATTGAAGACAAAGCCTATCGCGACGTCACCGACGCATTAAAAGACGTGCCGGGCGTGGTAGTCACCGGCGGGGCCAGCAGCAGCGATATCAGCATCCGCGGCATGTCCTCCAAATACACCCTGATTCTGGTAGATGGCAAACGCGTGGACACGCGTGGCACTCGCCCGAACAGCGATAACTCCGGCATCGAACAGGGTTGGTTGCCACCGCTGGAAGCCATCGAACGCATCGAAGTAGTACGTGGCCCTATGTCATCGCTGTATGGTTCCGACGCCATGGGCGGCGTGATCAACGTGATCACCCGCAAGACCTCCAGAACCGAATGGAAAGGCTCTCTGCACGGCGACGCCACCTTCCAGGAACGCAGTGACTCCGGCGATATTTTCCAGACCAACGCCTACGCCTCCGGCCCGCTGATTGAAGGCCTGTTGGGCCTGCGGGTCAACGGTCTGCTGTCGCGTCGTGCCGAGGACCAAATCCTCAACGGTTTTAACGAACAGCGCATGCGCAGCGGCACCGCGGTGTTTAGCCTGACACCGGATGATAAAAACGAATTCGATTTTGAAGTTGGCCGCTCGCTGCAGGACCGTAACAGCACGCCGGGTCAATCCATGGCGGCCGAAAACTGCCGCAATAACAAATGTACGTCAAACACCGCCAGTGACAGCCTTTACGCCCGCACCAACTATGCACTAACGCATAACGGTTATTACGACTTCGGCAACACCACCAGTTACATTCAGCACGAAGAAAACAATAACCCGGGCCGCAACATGAAGATGTATAACACCATCCTCAATACCCAAACCCAGTTTGATCTCGGCGCCCATATGCTGAGCCTGGGTGGTCAATACCGTTACGAAAAATTGAGTGACGAAGGCAATCAGTTGGCAGCGGCAGATGACTTGAATAAGCTGACCCGTTGGAGCTGGGCGCTGTTTGCCGAAGACGAATGGGCGATGACCAACGACTTCAGCCTGACCAGCGGCATCCGTATGGATCAGGACCAGAACTACGGCAACCACTGGACACCGCGCATGTACGGCGTCTGGCACCTGACCGAGCAATTTACCCTGAAAGGCGGCGTTTCCGCCGGCTACCGGTCACCAGACCTGCGCCAATCCTCTGCCAACTGGGGGCAAATCACCGGTGGTGGGCGCACCTCAATCATTATCGGCAACCCGGATCTGCAGCCAGAGAAAAGCCTGAGCGAAGAGATCGGCGTGATGTGGGATAACCAACAGGGCCTGAACGCCGGCGTAACCCTGTTCAACACCGACTTCAAAGACAAGATCACCGAAGTCCGTCGCTGTGACAGCGGTGATGGCGACGCACAATGCATGATCGGCAATACGCCTTACTACTTTATCAGTGACCGCACTAACGTTGATAAAGCCAATATGCGCGGCGTAGAGGCCACCTTCGGCTGGGAAATCACCAAGGACTGGGAGTGGACCACCAACTACACCTATACCTCGTCCGAACAGAAAAGCGGAGATTTCCAGGGCAAGCCGCTGAACCAGATGCCGAAACATATGGTTAACAGCGTGCTGGATTGGCAGGCCACACAAGACGTCAGCCTGTGGTCACGCGTGAACTTCCGCAGCAAGACTTCAGATTATTTAAGCCGTACCTCAATGGCCAAGAGCACGCCGTCTTACACCTTTGTCGACGCCGGTCTGAGCTATAAGGCCAATAAAAACCTGCAGGTTACCGGTGGGGTCTACAACATCCTCGACAAAACCGTGGATTACGATCACTACAACACCGTACTGGATGGTCGCCGCTACACCGTCGGCATGACTTACAACTTCTGATGCCACACCGGGCGCGCACTTCAAACTGCGCGCCCTTTTTGTCACTCTCCCACCCGAGGAAGCCTTAATGACATTACGTCGTTCCCCCATGGTTATCGCCCTGCTGGCCTGTATGGCGCTGGCAGGCTGCAACAGTCAGCCCCACACTGCGGCCCCGGCAACGGTCAACTTTCAACATCTTAGCGGCAACACAGAAGTGAAAAAACACCCGCAACGCGTGGTGGTGCTGGACTACGCTTCGCTGGAAACCCTGCAACTGCTGGGCGTCGAGCCGCTGGCACTGCCGGGCAACCGCACCATGCTGCCGGATAGCCTGAAGCAGTATCAGGATGCCAAATACCTCAACGCCGGTACCCTGTTTGAACCGGACATGGCCACGCTGCGCGCAGCCAAACCGGATCTTATCCTGATCGCCGGTCGCTCTTCCAAGGCCTATAGCGAACTGAGTGGTATCGCGCCAACGTTGAATATGGCGATTGATCCGCAAGATCAACTGGGCAGCCTGAAGCAACGGACGCTGCAGTTGGGTGAGTTGTTCGATAAACAGCCGCAGGCACAGGCCGCGGTCGACAAACTGGACGCTGAAATTGCAGCGGTCAAACCGCAAGTGGCAAAAGCCGGGCGTGGCCTGGTGGTGTTGTTCTCTGGCGGGAAAATCAGCGTTTATGCGCCTAAGAGCCGTTTCAGCTTTACCTACGATGCGCTCGGATTCCCTTCGGCGTTACAGAGCGAAAACCCCGATGTTCGCGGCAACAAGCTGTCGCCTGAGCAGGTGGCTAAACTGAACCCGGACTGGCTGTTTATCATCGATCGCGATGCGGCAACCGGCCGTCCGAATGCGGTTGCTCCGCAGAAGATACTCACCACTACCGCACTGAAAAACACCGTGGCGGTGAAGAAAGGTCAGGTGGTTTATTTACCGGCGGCTGAGGTCTATCTGTCTGGCGGTATTATCACCAGTCAGCATATCGTCGAACGCGTCGCCGACGCGCTGAACAAGAAGTAATAGTAAAAGGCCCGGCGATCACCGGGCCTTCCTGATATCAAACCACCGGCTGGTTCACCAGGCCGTCGATCAACACCTGCGGTGTCCCTTGCGAACAACGCTCAATCCGCCCGCGTACGCCATACACCCGTGCCAGACTCTGCGGCGTAATCACCTCTTCCGGCGCACCGTCGGCAATCAATTCGCCATTCTGCAGCATCAGTACGTGGTCACCATGACGCAGGGCAATATTGATGTCATGCACCACTACCACCGTGATGATATTGCGTTTACGCGTCTCTTTACGCACCAGATCCATCACGTGGAACTGGTAGTTGAGATCGAGCGCGCTCAGCGGCTCATCCAGCAACAACAGCGAGGGCTGGCGGATCAGCGACTGTGCCAACCCGACCAACTGTTTCTGCCCACCGGAGAGCTGATCAAGATAGCTCAGCGCCAAATGGGCGATGCCAAGCTGCTCGAGCAGCGCCATCACCTCGGCCTCGCTGCCGGCGTTGCTGCGGCCGCCTGAAGCGCGTTGCGCCACAATGATCGACTCCAGCACGTGCAGATGCACCCCGGCAGGCAACGATTGCGGCAGATACACCACCTTTTCAGCCCGGCGGGCAAAAGGCATCTGCATTAAATCGGTATCATCCAGCCACAGTTGCCCCTGCGCCGGGTTTAACCCCGCCAATGAACGCAGCAGCGTCGACTTTCCACTGCCGTTCGGCCCCAACAGCACGGTGATTTGACCGCGAGATAACATCGGGACCGCCAGATTGCTGATCACCTGACGCTTCGGATAACCGGCAGAAAAATGCTCAATGCGTAATCCCTGACTCATACATTCCCCCGATGACGCAGAATAATACTCAGGAAGAACGGCACGCCCACCAGCGAGGTGACGATACCCACCGGGATGATGATCCCCGGGATCAGGTTTTTCGACACTACGGAAGCCATCGACAACACCAGCGCACCAATCAGCGCACTGGCCGGCAGATAGAAACGGTGATCTTCACCGAAAATCATTCGGGCGATATGCGGCGCCACCAGGCCGATAAAACCGATAGGCCCGACAAACGCCACCGCTAATGCGGAAAGAATACTGATACGCAGCAAGGTAGTCAGACGCAGACGACGCACGTCGATACCAAAGCTCACCGCCCGATCTTCACCCAGACGCAGCGCGGTCAGTTTCCATGAGCTCATCATCGACAACGGCAGCAGCACGGCGAATACTCCGAGCAGGATACCCAGCTTGTCCCATGAGGCGCGCGCCAGGCTGCCCATGGTCCAGAACACCAGTCCCTGCAGCGTGTCTTCGCTGGCAATAAACTGCATCATGGAAACCAGCGCGTTAAAGGTGAACACCAGCGCAATGCCAAACAGCACCACCCCGGAGGTGGCAACCCGCGTCCAGCGCGTAATACCGTCCAGCATCAGCGCGGCGAACAGGGCGAAAACAAACGCATTGGCGGAAATAAACCACTGGTCGGGAATGCCCGGTACGCCAATCCCCAACACGATGGCCAGCGCCGCGCCGAAAGCCGCAGCAGAAGACACCCCCAGGGTAAAGGGGCTGGCCAGCGGGTTATTCAGGATGGTCTGCATTTCGGCACCGGCCAGGCCAAGCGCAAAGCCCACCACCACCGCCATCAAGGCATAGGGCAGGCGGATATCCCAGACGATCACCCGCGTTCCGGCATCGGCCGTCGCAGGATCAATCAGCGTTTGCCACAGCGAGGACAACGAAAGACCTGAGGGCCCCAGGGTAAAATCCAGCAGCAGCGACCCCAAAATCGCCAATGCCAACACCCCCATCATCAATAAACGGTGGCGGAGAATATGGTGATAACGCCCCATAACGTTGACGTCGGGTTGCCCCTTGGCGTCAGACAGAGGATCGGTGGATACGCTCATTATTTCGGATACCTGTTACGACGATGACCATAGCGGTGTGCCAGACGGCCGCTTGAACCTGATAAGCAGCCGGTAACAATAAAGCAAACGATAATACTTATCAATCATATCAATAGCTATTACCCGCCATGTGAATATGTAACGCTTTATTTTATAAGGTGATTAACCAAACAGGTCTGACAAGCCGTGGTTAGCGGACAAGGTTAATAAATCCGAAAGTTTCACCTCACTCCGTCCGGCTGTGACAAATTGCAACGAAACCACATAGAATCCAAAACCAGACCGGTAAATGGCGTGCTCACCGCGCCAGACCGGATATTTTGGCCTGTTGGCAGGGCCCCGATGAAAGAGGCTGCATTGAGAAGTCGAACCCAAACCTTAACGCCTAAAAAGCCCGCCTTGCTGCACTGGCTGGTACAAAGCCCGCAGCAGGCTGATGACGCCCAATTCCAACGCCAGATGCGGCTGACCCTGGTGCCTTCGCCAGTCACCCCCTGGCTGAATGCCGCCGGGGTGGCGCTGCTGCTGTTGGCTTATGCCTGGCTGAGCCATATGACCATTGGCGCAGCACTGCTGGTGTTGCTGGTCCTGCTGACCGGCGTGCGCTGGTGGCTGGCGCGCGTCAGTCCCCCCCGCAGGCCAACCGCCATGCTGGTAACGGTGCTGCTCTGGTGCGCCCTGGTGGGAGCCATTGCCCTGCTGGCGATGCTGTCTGGTCGCATGGTTCTGATCCTGTTCGCCGGCCTGTTGATTACCGCGCTGGCGTTCTGGCTGATACAGCGCCACGCCGCCGCACCGCGCTTTGCCTTGCTGGAGGTGATGCTGCTGACGCTGCCCTATCTGCTGGCCGCGCCGTTGTCACGCGTGCAAAATCTGTTTTTACTGGCGGATATCATTCCGCTGTGGTTGCTGCTGGCCCATGGATTGATCGCGTTTTACCATCGTCAGGTGGCACAGCAGGTCACGCTGACCGCAGAAAAACAGCAAGCGGCCCAGCGCGATCATTTGACCGGCTTCCTCAACCGGGCTGGCGGCGAAGCGGTGATGCAGGAAATTTGTAGCCCCTCGCCCACCATCCACCCACTTTCTCATCTGTTTATGATCGAATTCACCCCACTGGCAGCGCTGTACCAAAGCCACGGCGTGCTGATCGGCGATGATGTGTTACGCACCATTGGCGAGCGCCTGAAAATGCTGGTTCGCCCCAGTGATTTTGTCTGTCGCTATAGCGGTGGTCAGTTTCTGATCCTGGTGCACGGCCTGCCTTACGGTTCCGAAGGGGAGTTTTTGGCGCGTATCGTTCCCCCGTTGGAGGTGCCATACGACTTTGGTGCATTCGGTGAGGTGACGCTGCAGTTGAATAGCGGTGTACTGGCGTTAACGCAGGATTATCAAACGGTTGAAAGCCTGATGGCGGCGGCGCAGCAAGCGCTGGTGGTCAACAGAAAGGAGTAGCACGGCGTTTCAAGCTGCAGCCAGGCGATCGGCTGCAGCTTGAAATTCACAGGCTAAAGATCGGAGTTAGTTCACGTCCATTTTCGGGAATTCCATTTCGCTGTACTTCACGACACGGGTGCCGCGCGTCAGCTTGTAGCCGAACCAGATAATCAGGAACAGCGGCAGACCGATATAGGTGGCCGTCACACCGTACCAGTCGATCCGGTCTTGCAGGAACGCCTGATAGTTCTGTCCCAGCGTGATAACCAGGCACAGGACAAAGGCAAAGATCGGCCCCAGCGGGAAGAAGCCGGAACGGTACGGCAGATCGTTGAGATCGCGCCCCTGGATCATATAGCCACGACGGAAACGGTAATGGCTGATGGCAATCCCTAACCAGGCGATAAAGCCGGTCATGCCTGAAGTATTCAGCAGCCACAGATAAACCGACTGGTTGCCGAACATCGAGCTCAGGAAGCACAGACCCGCCACCACGGTAGTGGCGTACAACGCGTTGCGTGGCACCCCGCCCTTCGACAGTTTGGCAAAGATACGTGGCGCTTTACCTTCCGATGCCAGAGTAAACAGCATGCGGGTGGAAGCGTACATCCCGGAGTTACCGGCGGACAATACTGCCGTCAGGATCACCGCATTCATCACCGCCGCCGCCGACAGCAGACCGGCGTGCTGGAACACCAGCGTGAACGGGCTGACGCTGATGTCTTTCACATCGTTACGCAGCAGGCTCGGATCGGTATAAGGAATGATCAAGCTGATAATCAGGATGGCAAAGATATAGAACAGCAGGATACGCCAGAACACCTGACGCACCGCGCGCGGGATGTTTTTGCCCGGGTTTTCCGACTCACCGGCCGCGATACCGATAAGCTCGGTGCCCTGGAACGAGAAGCCCACTATCATCGCCACGCCTATCATTGCCGAGAACCCTCCGGCAAACGGCGCGTCGCCTATGGTCCAGTTCTGCCAGCCTGCGTGCTCCCCCCCTTTGAGGATGCCGAAGATCATCAGCACACCGATACCGATAAAGATAATGACGGTGGTCACTTTGATCAGCGAGAACCAGTATTCCGCTTCACCGAAACCTTTAACCGAAATGTAGTTCAACAGGAACATCAGGCAAAGGAACAGTGCGCTCCAGATCCAGCCTGGCGCGTCCGGGAACCAGTAGGTCATCACCAGCTGTGAAGCCACCAGGTCAACGGCGATGGTCACCGCCCAGTTGTACCAATAGTTCCAGCCCAGCGCGAAACCAAAGCCTTCTTCTACGTATTTGGCACCGTAGGTAGAGAACGAGCCGGAGACCGGCATAAAAGCTGCCAATTCGCCCAGACTGGTCATCAGGAAGTAAACCATCAACCCGATCAGCGCGTAGGACAGCAGTGCCCCGCCCGGACCGGCCTGAGAAACCGTAGCGCCAGAGGCGACAAACAGACCGGTGCCAATAGAGCCACCAATAGCAATCATGGTTAAGTGCCGAGCTTTCAGCTCGCGGCGCAATCCGGGTGCTGGTTGCCCCGATGTTTTTATATCCTGCTGAGCCATTCTTACCCTATCTGCTGGTCAAAAAAAATGAGGGCGGATTGTAACAAATACCCACCGGCGAACTAGTAACATTGCACTGATATAAGATAGCTTCATAATTCAGGGCTAATTATTAGCAACGGGCCACAATACCTTACTTACTGTCATTAATGTGACAGGGAGCAGATTTTTATGCTTTGTTTCTCCTGACAGAGACGTCATTGGGGCTGAAACCCGCAGTAGCCGAGGAAACGCTGCAGCGCGTTGGAGAGATGCTTTTGCCGGTGATGGATCAGATAAAGGGTCCGCATCAGAGGCGGCAACGGCACATTCAGTGCCACCAGCACCCCGCTGTCCAACTGTTCGCCGATCACCCGCCGCGACAGACAGCTGATCCCCATGCCGTGGCGTACCGCGTGCTTGATCGCTTCCGAGTTGCCCAGTTCCATCACCAACTGGAAGTGCGGCAAGTGCGCCAGCAGCAGGTGATGCAGCACCTCGCGCGTACCCGAGCCGCCTTCACGCAGGATCCAGGGAGCGGTAGCCAGCATCTCCAGAGTCAGCGGCTGCCCGGCCAGCGGGTTGTCCGGCGCGGCAAACACCACCAACTCATCTTCCAGCCACGGCAGAGTGATCAGTTCCGGCATATGGCAAGGGCCTTCAATCAACCCCAGATCGACCCGGAAGTCCGCAACCGCGCCAATCACGTCCTGGCTGTTGCCGACGTTCAATTCCAACGGTGAAGCGGGGAAATCATGCCGATAATGGGCGATCATCTCCGGCAGCATATAGTTGCCGATGGTGCTGCTGGCACCGATGCGCAACGCACCGCCGTCATGGCGGAACAGCTGTTCAATCTCGCCCGCCTGCTCCAGAAGCGCCAGGGCCTTCGGATACAGCAACCGGCCGTGCTCATTAATGACCAGACGCTTCCCCACGCGATCGAATAACTGCACGCCCAACTGCCCTTCCAGATCGGCCAGCGCTGCGCTGACCGCCGATTGTGATAACGCCAGAACCACCGAGGCCTGCGTGGTCGAACCGCTTTTAAGCACTTCGGTAAAAACTTCCAATTGACGTAAGGTGATATGCATAGCGTCTCGGTATTGATCAAAGGTGACATCGAAAAAAGTCACTGAAATTAATGCAAAATCTGCGCTGCTGACCGGCAACAACGCACAGGGTGAATAACATTAATGGTACCACGTTTGCAGAAATCAGCATGAAAGCCAGCCAGGTCGACTAACCACTTATTCAGATAGGTTATAACCATATAATCAATTTCTCTTTTATGCTGCCAGAACGTAGTCTGTGCTCAAGATTTTGAATAAAAGGGCTGACTTATGGCGACCAATACCACACACAATTTCCCAACCCGACAATTCCCCCTGTTCGGTATACCTCACCTGGTCCCCGGGCTGTTGTTGACCGGTGCCATCACCGCGTTGGCGGTATGGGTCGGTGATATTCCCTGGGTAGCCGGATTGGGATTAGGGGCGCTGACGCTGGCGATTTTACTCGGCATTGTGGTGGGCAATACGCTGTA
The DNA here is from genome assembly GCF_027474885.1 of Serratia myotis. Lineage (NCBI taxonomy): Bacteria > Pseudomonadati > Pseudomonadota > Gammaproteobacteria > Enterobacterales > Yersiniaceae > Serratia > Serratia myotis. The sequence continues at coordinate 3,733,561 of NZ_CP099707.1, forward strand.
TCCCTGGTTGCAACCAAGCTGCCATGGCGGCGTTCAATTTGCCAAACAGCGCCTGCTGCGTCTCGGTATTATCCTTTACGGCTTCCGTCTGACGTTCCAGCAAATTGCCGACGTGGGCACTACCGGCATCATCATTGATGCCTTGACGCTAACCACCACTTTCCTGCTGGCCTGCTGGTTGGGCAAAAGGGTGTTTGGCCTCGACAGTCACACCACCATGCTGATCGGTGCCGGCAGCAGCATCTGCGGTGCGGCCGCGGTCATGGCGACCGAGCCGGTATTGAAAGCCGATGCCAATAAAGTGGCCGTCGCAGTCAGCACCGTGGTGGTGTTCGGCACACTGGCGATCTTCGCCTACCCATGGCTGTACCATCTGAATGAGCAATTCCAGTGGCTGCCGTTTAATCAGGAAACTTTCGGTATCTTTACCGGTTCGACCATCCACGAAGTGGCACAGGTCGTCGCCGCCGGGCATGCCATCGGGCCGGATGCCGAAAATGCCGCGGTGATCTCCAAAATGATCCGCGTGATGATGCTGGCACCCTTCCTGGTCGTGCTCTCCGGGTTTATCAGCCGCAGCCGTAGCACCGAAAACACTGGGGAGAAGGCAGAAAAATCCGCCATCACCATTCCCTGGTTCGCCGTGCTGTTTATCGCCGTAGCCGGGCTGAACTCATTCGACCTGATCCCGGCGACACTGGTGAAACACCTGATTACCGCCGATACCTGGATGCTGGCGATGGCGATGGCGGCGCTGGGGCTAACCACCCACATCAGCGCAGTGCGTCAGGCAGGGATCAAACCGATTCTGCTGGCCACCCTGTTGTTCATCTGGCTGATTGTTGGCGGTACTGTGATTAACCTGCTGGTGCAACATTTCCTCTGATTATCTCCGCCGTTGTTTTCCGACCTCAGGCCCGCCATCGCGGGCCTGAACTTTTCCAGCCATTCAATCCTTCCGCTATCAATGCCATAATGACGCCGATTACACAGGAGAATGAAAATGAAGTTTGTCGGTGCACATGTCAGCGCGTCAGGCGGCGTGGATCAAGCAGTGATCCGCGCGCACGAATTAGAGGCGACCGCATTCGCCCTGTTCACTAAAAATCAGCGTCAATGGAAGGCCGCCCCGCTGCCTGCTGACGTGATTGATAAGTTTAAAAGCGCCTGTGCGCAATACGGTTACGGCCCTGGGCAGATCCTGCCGCACGACAGCTACCTGATTAATCTCGGCCACCCGGTGACCGAGGCATTGGAAAAATCCCGTGAAGCCTTTCTTGATGAAATGCAACGCTGCGAGCAACTGGGGCTGACGCTGCTGAACTTCCACCCTGGCAGCCATCTGCTGCAAATTGACGAAGACAAATGCCTGGCGCGTATCGCCGAATCCATCAACCTGGTGCTGGATAAAACCACCGGCGTGACGGCAGTGATCGAAAACACCGCCGGTCAGGGCAGTAATCTGGGCTTTAAGTTTGAACATTTGGCAGCGATCATCGACGGCGTGGAAGATAAAAGCCGCGTCGGCGTCTGTATCGATACCTGCCACGCCTTTGCCGCCGGTTACGACCTGCGTACCGAGGAAACCTGCGAACAGACCTTTAAAGAGCTGGGTGAGGTGGTGGGCTTCAACTATCTGCGCGGTATGCACCTGAATGACGCCAAGAGCGCATTCAACAGCCGCGTCGATCGGCACCACAGCCTGGGTGAGGGAAACATCGGTAAAACGGTGTTCAGCTATATCATGCGCGACGCGCGTTTCGACAATATCCCGCTGATCCTGGAAACGGTGAACCCGGATATCTGGGCGGAAGAGATCGCCTGGCTGAAAGCTCAGCAGTAGTTGTGTGTGGGTCACCCTCCCCGGTGAGCAATAGGATGACTGAGTGGGGGTGACTCTAGCGCGTCCTGCTAACGGAGTGGTTCATTTGAATAATTCAGCATGCGTGCCCAAAGCTACCAGCATGATGAGATCCTTCTCCTCATAAATTTTATAGACCAGTAGAAAATCCCCTCCCAGGTGCATTTCCCTGTTATCGGACCACTCTCCCGTCAAGGGATGATCAAGATATTCTGCTGGTATCATTTGCCGCGCGACCAATAGGGCACTGACGGTTTGGATGAGTGACATGTCATGTCGGCCGGCTTTATCGTAGCGGGCCCAATCTTTGTCAAAACGGGATGTGTAGTCCAATTTTCGCGGCCTAATCCCCGCTGGACGCGCCGCCCTCGCTGCTTTCGCCTTGGTCTTGGCTTTCGATAGTGGTTTTTTTACCAACTTTTAGGCTCTCCATCATGGATTCAACACTATTAAAGTGGTCCGGCTTTCCTGCCGCTAGAGCATCAGCTTCTTCAATGGCCGCACGAAGGCGTGCGTTAGGCGTATGGGCCTTTATTTCTATTGGCATAGCCTTGGTTGCAACGACTTCACTCAGAAATATTCTAAAGGCTGCACTGACCGTCAGTCCGCAATCTTTCAAAACAGCGGTTGCGGCATCTTTAAGATCAGTGTCGATGCGAGCACGTACATAAGTTTCCATCATTACCCCCTACATTTGTAGTCACATTGTAGTCACGCGAGACCATTAAAACAATCTTAAGATGCAGGAATAGACAAGGGACCCATAGGGTCCCTTGAGGTGGTTTTTATTGCCCGCGTAAAGGTTAAGCCACGCTAGCCGCCGGGACGTCAGCACGTTTCAGCACCGCGTAAGACACCCCCGCCAACAGCGTACCGGCGATAATCGCCACCAGATACAGCAACACTGGGGTGATAGCACCAGGGATCAACAGCACAAACAGCCCGCCGTGTGGTGCCATCAGCTTGGCACCAAACGCCATGGACAGCGCACCGGTCAATGCACCACCGGCGATGCAGCAAGGCAACACGCGCATCGGGTCACGGGCAGCAAACGGGATCGCCCCTTCAGAGATAAAGCACAGGCCTAACACCAGCGCAGCTTTGCCCCCTTCCTGCTGTGACTTGTCGAACTTGCGACGCGCCAGCAGCGTAGCCAACCCCATCGCCAGCGGTGGCACCATACCGGCAGCCATAATCGCCGCCATCGGCGCATACACCGAAGAACTCAGCAACGCCACGCCAAAGGCATAGGCCGCCTTGTTGACCGGGCCGCCCATATCGGTACACATCATGGCACCGAGGATCGCCCCCAGCAGCACTGCGTTAGCGGTACCCAGGGACTGCAGCCAATGGGTCAGGCCTTCCATGATTTTCGCCACCGGCGTACCGACGATGAAAATCATGATCAAACCGACGATCAGGCTGGCCACCAGCGGAATGATCAGGATCGGCTTCAGCGCTTCCATACTCTGCGGCAAACGCAGTTTGGTGCTGATAAATCTGGCGACATAACCCGCCAGGAAACCGGCAATGATACCGCCGAGGAAACCGGCTTCGGTGCTCACGGCCAGCATGCCGCCGATCAACCCTGGCGTCAGGCCCGGACGGTCAGCAATCGAGAACGCGATAAAACCGGCCAGTACCGGCACCATCAGCGCAAAGGCCGATCCCCCGCCGATTTGCATCAGCGCAGCCGCCAGCGTGCCTTTAACTTCAAATGCCTTGATACCGAACACGAACGACAGTGCGATACACAGACCGCCCGCCACCACCATCGGCAGCATGTAGGACACGCCGGTCAGCAGGTGGCGATATGGCCCGGCACTCTCTTTCTTCTTGCCGGCTGCGGCCGGAGTACCGCTTTTCTGCGGCAGGAAAATCTCGGCTTCGGCCTGTGCCTTGTCCAGTTCCTGCGCGGTTTTCTTCAGCGCCAAACCGGTCGAAGTACGGTACATCGGCTTGCCGGCAAATTTCTCCAGATCCACTTCGATGTCAGCCGCCACAATCACCAGATCGGCCGCCGCCACTTCTTCTGGCGTAATGGTATTGCCTGCGCCTACAGAACCACGGGTTTCAACCTTCACCCACCAGCCGCGTTTTTTGGCTTCGCTCTCAATGGCCTCTGCCGCCATAAAGGTATGCGCCACGCCGGTTGGGCAAGCGGTGATCGCCACAATGCGTTTTTGACCGGCCGCTTTGACCGGCTCAGCCGCTGCCGGTGCCTGCCAGGCTTTTGCCTCGGCGATAGCCTGCGTCAGGAAGGCTTCAGGTTCACGCACCGCGTGTTCCACATCACCCACATAAACCCGTTTGCCGTTCAGCGCGGCGTCAGCAGGCGCAGATTGCCCTGCGACCACCACCAGTTCAGCCTCAGCCAGCGACTCAACCAGCGTCAGGCCGGTTTTTGCTGCAGCAGCACCGAGCATACGTTTCGCCAGGTGACCACGCGCCTGCCCCAGCGAACTGTCTATCATCAGCAGTGTTTTCATTCTGCCTCCTGCTATTGATTAAAAGGTTTCAGATCGACACGCGCCATCATCGCGGCCAACTGTGGACGGTCGGTCACGCCAACGTTGCTCTGGCTGACGGCCAGTGCAGCCACGGCGGTGGCCAAACGCAAAGTATGTTCACTGGATTCACGCATCAGCAGGCCATAGATCAGCCCACCCACCATCGAGTCACCGGCACCGACGGTGCTGACCACTTCGCAGGCCGGGGGTTTGGCGATCCAGGCGCCGGAAGCGTTGACCCACAGCGCGCCTTCTGCGCCGAGAGAAATCACTACGTGGGCAATGCCCTGATCGCGCAGCGCATGGGCGGCCTCAACCACGTCTGCCAGCTGTGGCAACGGGCGACCGGCCCAGATTTCCAGCTCACGGCGGTTCGGTTTCACCAGCCACGGCGCGGCTTTCAGGCCGGCAACCAGGGCTTCACGGCTGCTGTCGAAAATAATGCATGGGCACTGGGCGCGCAGACGAACCATCCAGTCGGTAAAGGCATCGGGATCAACCCCGGCCGGCAGACTGCCGCTCACGGCCACCATGTCAAACTGACCGAGCCAGCTCAGGGAGTCGGTCACGAAACGTTCCCAATCCTGGCCGGTGACCTCAAAGCCGGAGAAGTTGAAATCGGTCACTTCGCCGTCTTTTTCCGTCAATTTGACGTTAATGCGGGTACGGCCCGGCACCACCTGGAAGCGGTTGGCAATGCCCAGATCGCTGAACAGCAGTTGGAAGCCGTCCTGGTTGTCTTTGCCGAGGAAGCCGCCGACTGTCACATCAATGCCCAAGTCTTTCAGCACCTTGGCGACGTTAATGCCTTTTCCGGCGGCGTGCAGGCCGGCAGTTTTAACCAGATTCACTTCACCGCGCTCGATCTCCGGGCAAAAGCCCACCAGATCGTAAGCCGGATTCAGGGTAATTGTTGCTACTCTTCTGCTCATGCTGCGCCCTCGCCCAGTCCTTCGTTAATTGCCGTTCCGATCGCCTTCAGCGCCGTTTCAGCATCTTCACCTTTGGCGGTAAAGCGCAGGTGATGTCCTTTCTTCACGCCCAACGCCACGACCTTCATCAGGCTGCGTCCGTTGGCCGGTTTGCCACTGCCATCCAGGTTAGTGACGGTAATTTCACTGCTGAACTGCTTGATGACGTTAACCAGTGCCGTGCCCGGACGGGCATGCAGACCGTGTTCGTTACGGATCACGTATTCGGCACTCAGGGTGGTATTTTCTTCTTCGACCTCACTGGTCAGCAATGCCAACACGGTGACGGCATCGGCGTTCAGCAAGCGTTCAGCTTTATTCGCCAACAGCAGGTCACTCAGGTAGTTCAGCACCGCCAGCGGTTGTTGGTCAGCCACCGACAGCGTCAACAGCAGCGCAACTTTCTCGCCGTCTTCGTCAAACGCCTGCACCGGGCGGCTCAGGGTGGCTGCGCTGGTCAGATTGCCTTCGGTGCTGTCACTCAGCCAAATGCCCTGCCCCAGATTCAGCGGCTTGCGGGTAATGACGTCGCTGACGAACTGGGCGTTGACCGCACCGATCTTCTGCAAACGACCGGCATTCAGCGCCTGCAGCGTCATCAGGCTGTCAGCGGCCACATCGAGCGCAATCAGGGAAGCGTCAAACTGGAATTCCGCCGTCAGCTTTTCGCCCATCAACAGGCTGCGCAGCTCTTCAGCCGAGGTGGTTTTCGCCAACTGTTCGGCCACGCTGTCGTCGCTCAGTACGTGTGTCAGCTGGCGCAACAGCGCCAGGTGTTCGTCGGAACGGGCGGCAATGCCAATCACCACAAAGGCGGTTTGGCCTTCGCCCCACTCAATGCCCTGTGGAAACTGAAATACCTGCACGCCGGTGTTCAGCACCAGATCGCGGGTATCGGTGGTGCCATGCGGGATGGCGATGCCGTTACCCAGGTAAGTGGGGGTTTGCAGCTCGCGCTGCAGCATGCCGTCCACGTAGGCGGCACTGACGCAGCCGGCCTCGGTCAGTGCGGCGGCAACCTGTTGGATGGCTTCCTGCTTGCTGCCGGCAGCCGCGCCCAGGTGAATATCTTGCTGTGACAACTGGAACATGATTCTCCTCTCCTGCTGAATTGAATCGTTTCAGCTTCATTGGGAAAAAGGAGCGTTATCGGTACGGAATCATCGCGCCCATAACGCTGAAACGTTTCAAGGAGTGTGTAAGTAGCACTGACCGAAAGCAAGTTTTCTCAATATTGATGTGCTAGATTTTTGACCTTACGCACACTTTTCCTGAAGGGTTACCTGTCACGAGGGTAAAATGACATACTGTGCTGAAACTTTGCTGACGGAGAAAAGCATGACTGTAGTGGCTGGCGTAGGGGTAATCATCGTAAATGCCCAAGGGGAAATATTGCTGGGGAAACGCTGCGGCCAACACGCGCCCTTTTGGTCGATCCCCGGAGGGCACCTGGATGCTGGTGAAACCATTGAACAATGTGCACAACGTGAGATTGCCGAAGAAACCGGGCTGATCATCGCCCCGCCCACTTTTATCGGCATCAGCAATAATCTGCAAACCTGGCGCGCCGAGGGAAAACATACCCTGTCCGTATGTTTGCTGACCCAGCATCCCGGTGGTGATCCCGAACTGAAAGAGCCGGAAAAATGTGCCGAGTGGCGCTGGTGCTCGCCGAACAAGTTACCGGAGCCCCATTTCGAAGCCAGCCGCAATGCCATTCATCTTTGGCTGACGGGCCAGAACTACCTGCCCACAAAGTAGCTGTTTTCAATCATGATTTTTCCACTCTGTCCGTGATCTTGCTCATAGACTGATAAAACCTCATAAAAAATGCGTTATATAACCCAGAATATAACGCTGGAAAATCCCTCGAATGACCTTTTTCCTGCTAAAAATAACCCTATAGTATTAGATGTCATTGCTAATTATACCTATACTTCTTCAGGTGTGTCGGCACTCGGCCGGCCATTTTTTTGGCAAGGTTTTCCTTGGTATTTCATAATTATAAGCGGGTTCAATATGACCAATAAATTCACTGGCTTGATAAAAAAGCACCGCTGGGGATGGCTGTGGCTTTTGCTGCTGGGGATTATCCTCGGAGCAGCATTATTGGCGGGTACCGCCACGGTATTCCACAAAACCAGCGACACCGCCTTCTGTGTGTCCTGTCATACCATGCAACAACCGCTGGCCGAATATCAGGGCAGCATTCACTTCCAAAATACCAAGGGTATTCGCGCTGAATGCGCCGACTGCCACGTTCCGCACGAACCGCTTGATTACCTGTGGACCAAGATCCGCGCGGTAAAAGACATTTATGGCGAGATGGTGGGCACCATCGATACACCAGAGAAATACGAGGCGCATAAGCTGGCGATGGCACAGTCGGTATGGAAAACGTTGAAAGAAAGCGATTCCGCCACCTGCCGCTCATGCCACAGCTTTGACGCCATGGACATCACCGCCCAGCGGCCTGAAGCGCGTATCCAGCATCCGGTGGCCATCAAACAGGGTGAAACCTGTATCGATTGCCATAAAGGGGTGGCGCATATCCTGCCAGACATGAGCGGTGCAGCTCAGGCCGGTGCCGCCGAACTGGCGAAGGCCGCAGCCGAAACCTCACCGACCGCCACTACGCTGTACACCATTGCCACTGAACCCTTCTTCCTGAAACCGGACGACAGCCACAATGCCGGCAACCTGATGCCATCCACCGAAGTTCAGGTGGTGACGCAGGAAGGCGACAAGGTGCTGGCCAGCGTCACCGGCTGGCAGCAAGACGGCGTCAGTGAAGTGTTCTACGCCGCGCAGGGCAAGCGTATCCTCAGCGTATTGCTGGGTGAAGACGCCCGCAAACTGCTGAAAACCGGCACCACCATGACCGATAGCGACACCGGGCTGGTGTGGCATCAGGTTTCCCTGCAAGTCTGGCTACCGCGTAAACAATTGATCGACGATCAGCAAAAAATCTGGCGCTACACCGCGGATATGATGTCGGCCAACTGCACAGGTTGCCACGGTCTGACCGCCCTCGATCGCTTCAACGCCAACCAGTGGATCGGCGTGATTAAAGGTATGGCTCCACGCACCTCGCTGACGCAGGAACAACTGCGCGTTCTGACACAATACGTGCAGAAACACGCCAGTGACATGCAGCCAGCCGCACCAGCCAAGCTTTAAGGGAGAAGCGAAATGAGCAAATATCAACAACAAGCGTTAAAAATGAGCCGCCGCCGCTTCCTGACCGGCGCCACCGCGCTGGCCGCCGCCCCGTTGCTGGCAGGCCTGTGGCCCAAGTCGGCGCTGGCGCAGGCCATCAGCCAGGCGCTGCCGCAATTTGTAGCATTGCGTCAGGCGCAGAAAGGCATTCTGACCGGTGCGCACTGGGGTGCGTTTGAAGCCATAGTGCAGGACGGCAAAATGATTGGCGTGCAGCCGGTCAAAGACGATCCTTACCCGAACGAACTGATCACCATGGCACCCTACCAGGTGCATGCTGAAAACCGCATCAAGTATCCGATGGTGCGTAAAAGCTGGCTGGAAGGTGGCCCGGGTAGCCATACCGAACTGCGCGGCCGCGACGAATGGGTGCGCGTCAGCTGGGACAAGGCGATTGAACTGGTCTGCGGTGAAATCACCCGTCTGCAAAAAGATCACGGCCCGCAGTCAATCTATGCCGGTTCCTATGGCTGGAAGAGCGTCGGCATGCTGCACAACAGCCGCACGCTGCTGCAACGCCTGATGAACCTGACCGGTGGCTTCCTCGGTTATGCCGGTGACTACTCTACCGGCGCCGCGCAGGTGATCATGTCACACGTGGTCGGCTCCATGGAGGTTTACGAACAGCAAACCGCCTGGCCAAACGTGATTGAAAACAGCCAACTGGTGGTGTTGTGGGGTTGTAACCCGATGATCACGTTGAAAAACAGTTGGAACGTGCCGGACCACTACGGCCAGACGGGCTTTGAAGCGCTGAAGAAGAAAGGCACCCGCGTTATCAGCATCGATCCGGTACACAACGACAGCGCCAAATTTATCGATGCGCAGTGGATCGCCCCACGTCCTTATACCGATGGCGCCATGTTGATCGGCATCGCCCACACGCTGCTGACCGAAAAGCTGCATAACCCGGACTTCCTGAAAACCTACACCGCCGGCTTCGACAAATTCCAGGCTTACTTGCTGGGTGAAACCGATGGCACGCCGAAAACCGCCGAATGGGCCGCCGACGTTTGCGGCGTCGATGCCGATGTATTGCGCCAACTGGCGCGCGATATGGCGAAAAATCGCACCATGATCATGGGCGGTTGGGGCATTCAGCGCCAGCATCATGGTGAACAGCAGCACTGGTTGTTGGTCACCGTCGCGGCGATGCTCGGCCAAATTGGCCTGCCGGGCGGCGGCTTTGGCTTCAGCTATCACTACTCTTCCGGCGGCAGTCCGACGGCGAAAGGCGGCATTGTTTCCGGTATTTCTGCCGGTAATGCGCCGAAAAACTCACCGGCACCGATCCCGGTGGCACGTATCGCCGAATGCCTGTCCAACCCAGGCAAGACCATTAACTTCAATGGCGCGCAGGTCACCTATCCCGAGGTTAAAATGGTGTATGTGGCCGGGGGTAACACCTTCCACCAGCACCAGGACACCAACAATCTGGTCAAGGCCTGGCAGCGGCCGGACACCATCGTGGTGAACGAACCTTACTGGACCGCTACCGCCAAACACGCCGATATCGTGTTACCGGCCACTACCAGCTATGAACGCAACGATCTGGAAATGGGCGGCGACTACTCGCAACTGTACGTGTTCCCAATGCATCAGTGCGTGGAGCCACAGCACGAGTCGCGCAGCGATTTCGATATCTTCGCGGCGATGGCGGCCAAACTGGGTGTGCAGGATGCCTTTACCGAAGGCAAAGATGAAACTCAGTGGTTGAAAGGCATGTACGATGACATGAAAACCCAGGCGCGCGGTGCCCGGGTGGCCCTGCCGCCGTTCGACATGTTCTGGGCATCCAATAACTATGTGCGCTTCCCGGTGCCCGAGGCCAACACCCAATGGGTGCGTTTCGCCGACTACCGCGAAAACCCGCTGCTCAATCCTTTGGGGACGCCGTCCGGCAAAATCGAGATCCATTCCGACGCTATCGCCAAAATGAAATACCTGGACTGCCCGGGTATTCCGACCTGGATGCCGCCGCATGAATGGTATCGTGGGCCGGAAGCGGTTAAATATCCGCTGTCGCTGAACACCGCGCACCCGATCAACCGCCTGCATTCGCAGCTCGACAACACGCCGCTGCGTAAAAAGTATGCGGTAGCCGATCGGGAAGCGATTGTGATCCATCCGGAAGACGCCAAGTCACGCGGCATCGCCAGCGGTGATCTGGTCCGTGCTTTTAACGATCGCGGCCAGATCCTGGTGGGCGCGGTAGTCAGTGAAGACGTACGCCCTGGTGTGGTTCGTATCAGCGAAGGGGCCTGGTTCGATCCGGCCGATCCGTCACAGCCGGGCTCGTTGTGCAAAAACGGCAACGTCAACTGCCTGACCTTCGACGTCGGCTCCTCCAGCCTGGCTCAGGGGAACTGTGGGCAGATGGCCCAGTTGCAGATCGAGAAGTATCAGGGTGAAGTGTTGAAAAACACTGCGCACGACGTGCCGGCCGGCGCGTAACGGCAGATCCAAAAGCATCAGGGGCGATGATAATATCGCCCCTTTTTTTGTCCCTGCGCAGGGAAATAATTTCCCTATTAAGCAGGGTGAAACCGGTTTCTGTTTCTTTCTTTTTATTTAAAATAAATGGGCGTATGATGCGCGCGAACCCCTCATTTTCGGCTATTTCCTGACCTCTATGCCTACTTCAACTGCGGTAACGCGACGCTCGCCCGACCTCACATCGCTGGCCTTTTTAGTGGTGGCGTTCCTCACTGGCATTGCCGGGGCGCTACAGACCCCCACGCTGAGCCTGTTCCTGGCGACGCAAGTCAATGTGCGCCCCTCCATGGTTGGGCTGTTTTTCACCGGCAGCGCGGTGATCGGCATTTTGGTCAGCCAGTTTCTCGCCCGCCGCTCAGATCAAAAGGGTGACCGCAAGACGCTGATTTTCCTCTGCTGCATGTTGGGCGCATTGGGTTGTGTGCTGTTCGCCTGGAACCGCAATTATTACCTGTTGTTGGCCGTTGGTGTGGTGCTGACCAGTTTCGGCTCTACCGCTAACCCACAGATGTTCGCCCTGGCGCGCGAGCACGCCGATCGCACCGGTCGCGAAGCAGTCATGTTCAGTTCGATCCTGCGGGCGCAGGTTTCCCTTGCCTGGGTGATCGGGCCGCCTATCGCCTTCGCGCTGGCACTGGGATTCGGTTTTAAGGTGATGTACCTGGCCGCCGCCGCGGCGTTTATCCTGTGTGGCGTGCTGGTGTGGAAAATGCTGCCGTCGATGCGCAAAATGCCGGTGGCCGCCAGTACCACGCTGGAAGCACCACGACAGAACCGTCGTGATACGCTGCTGCTGTTTATGGCCTGCACCTTTATGTGGACCGCCAACAGCATGTATCTGATCAATATGCCGCTGTATATGGTGCATGAGCTGCAACTGCCGGAAAGGCTGGCCGGGATCTTGATGGGCACGGCGGCCGGGCTGGAAATACCGACTATGCTGATTGCCGGCATGGTGGCGAAACGTTTCGGCAAACGCTTTTTAATGCGTTGGGCGGTGGTGGCAGGCCTGCTTTTTTACTTCGGGTTATTGTTTATCACCGGCACCTGGCCACTGATCGCCCTGCAACTGCTTAATGCGGCGTTTATCGGCGTGCTGGCGGGGATTGGCATGCTTTATTTTCAGGATTTGATGCCTGGACAGGCCGGCGCGGCCACCACCCTGTTTACCAATACGACGCGTGTCGGCTGGATTTTTGCCGGTTCCATCGCCGGTGTGGTGGCGGAGGTCTGGAGCTATCACGCGGTGTTTTATTCCGCGCTGGCGATGGTTGTCGGCGCAGTGCTGTGCCTGTGGAAACTCAAAGACGCTTAGGGCGCGGTATCCGCTTCCAGTTTGATCAGATAAATCAACGCGTCGTCACGGTGGTCGTGGCACATTTCGCGGCTGGCCTGCAGGCTGCCGCAGACCCTGGGCCGCAGCGGTGAATGGAACAGACCGCAACGCAGTTGCTCGCTCAGATGAATACAGCGGGTATTGGCGGGCTTGCCATTGGGCATGCCGGGGATCGGGCTGGATATTGAAGGCGCAATACAACAGGCGCCACAGTCGGCACGACAGTCCATCAGCAAGTCTCCCGGTGGGCTGGCGGAATTGAAGCGCGACAATATCAGTAGCGCTCATCCGCCGCCAGCATAATCCGGGTTTGCCCAACAATCTTTACATCGCCCCCATTTCACCGCTAATGGGTTGCACTCATGTCGGGCAAAAACACGCCGCAAATCGCCCCATTCACACCGATTAATGCATGAAACAAGCGCATTCACGGCTTTACATGCGCCAACCGCACCTGTACCATTGAGCTAGTACAAAAGAACTCACGGCCAACCCGGCCACTCAGGAGCAAAAAATGTCCGCGGACACCATCCAGAAGCTTTCCCGCCCTTCGGTCCTTGGCGGCGCGATGATCATTGCAGGCACCGCCGTCGGCGCCGGCATGTTCTCCATCCCTATTGTCACTTCTGGCGTGTGGTTCAGCGGCTCGGTCGCGCTATTGATTTATACCTGGGCCTGCATGCTGATCTCTGGGCTGATGATCCTCGAAGCCGCAATGCATTACCCAAGCGGGGCCAGTTTCCACACCATCGTCAAGGATCTGCTGGGTAAAGGCTGGAACGCCATTAATGGCATTTCCATCGCCTTTGTACTGTATATCCTGACCTACGCTTATATTTCCGCCGGTGGCTCGATCATCGCCCACACGCTGGAGGGTATTGTTGGCGTTGGGCAAACCACTGCCGGGCTGGTGTTTGCCATCGTGGTGGCGTTTATCGTCTGGCTGTCCACCCGTGCCGTCGATCGTCTGAGCACTATCCTGATTGGCGGTATGGTGATCACCTTTGTGATGTCGGTGGGCGATATGTTCACTCATGTACAACCGGCGGTGCTGTTCAACCGCGGTGACGACCAGGCCAGCTATCTGCCTTATGCCCTGGCGGCACTGCCTTATCTGCTGACTTCATTCGGCTATCACGGCAACGTGCCGGGACTGGTGAAGTATTACCACAAAGACAGCAGGGCCGTGGTGCGCAGCCTGGTGTACGGCACGTTGCTGGCGCTGGCGATCTACATCCTGTGGCAGTATGTGATTCAGGGCAACATCGCCCGTGACGCCTTTCGCCAGGTGATTGCCGAAGGCGGCAACATCGGCAGCCTGCTTAAGCAGATGGGCAACGTGTCCAGCAGCCAGACCGTTGGCCAGCTCCTGAGCGCCTTCTCTTATATGGCACTGGCCAGTTCGTTCCTCGGGGTCTCGCTGGGCCTGTTCGATTATCTGGCAGACTTTTTCAAATTCAGCGATGACACCGCCGGGCGCAGTAAGACCGCGCTGGTGACCTTTGCACCGCCGACCATCGCCGCCCTGCTGTTCCCGAACGGCTTCCTGTATGCCATCGGTTTCGCCGGGCTGGCGGCCACCGTTTGGGCGGTGATCGTGCCGGCAATGATGGCACGCGCCAGTCGTCGTCGCTTTGCCGAAGCGCAGTATCGCGCACCCGGCGGCCGGGGTATGATCCTGTTTATCATTCTGTTCGGGGTGATCAACGCCGTCGCACACGTGCTGGCATTGCTCGGTCTGTTGCCGGTCTTCAAGTAATACCCCAGGGGATGGCGCCCGCCATCCCTTTTCTGCCCCTGTTTTTGCTCGATCTGCTTGCCTGAAATCATCGGCGCGAGTAACTTGTCGCAACTTCCCAAAAACTCTTTATTGCAGGTTATTTTATATGGCAAAGGCTAACGAAATTAAGCGTGGCATGGCGATCAGCTACAACGGCAAACTGCTGCTGGTAAAAGACATCGATGTGCAGAGCCCAAGCGCACGTGGTGCCAGCACCTTGTACAAAATGCGCTTCTCTGACGTCCGTACCGGGCTGAAGGTAGAAGAGCGCTTCAAGGGCGACGATATTCTGGACACCATTAGCCTGTCCCGCCGTAAGGTGAACTTCTCTTACATCGACGGTGAAGAATACGTGTTTATGGATGATGAGGATTACACCCCTTACATTTTCAAGAAAGACCAGATCGAAGACGAACTGCTGTTCATCCCTGAAGCCGGTCTGCCGGGCATGCAGGTGCTGACACTGGACGGCCAGGTGCTGGCGCTGGAACTGCCACAGACCGTGGATATGGAAATTGTCGACACCGCGCCGGGCATCAAAGGTGCCTCCGCCAGTGCCCGCAACAAGCCGGCCACCATGGCGACCGGCCTGACCATTCAGGTGCCGGAATATCTTAGCCCTGGTGACAAAATCCGCATTCATATTGCCGAACGCCGCTATATGAGCCGTGCTGACTAGTTGAAATTCAGGGGCCGATTATGGCCCCTGTGTTTTATAACAAAGTGGTTCGTTAGTCCTAGATACCCGGGCCTAGCGCACCGAGGGGCGCTCCGGCAGCTAAAGCTGCTACGACCCCTTCGGCACGCTCTCCCTAATATTTGACACTGCCCGTCGTCTGAAAATATTTACGATGGCAATTCAGGGAAGAAGCGGCGTTTGAGCGCCAGTTCAACCCCGCGCAGCTCTGCCAGCCCTTTCAAACGACCAATCGCCGAGTAGCCCGGGTTGGTTTTTTTCTTCAAATCATCCAGCATCTGATGCCCATGATCGGGACGCATCGGTATCGGCCGGGTATCGCCCGCCTGATGACGCCGCTGCTCCTCGCAGAGGATCGCCTCAATCACCGCCACCATGTCAACGTCGCCTTGCAGATGCGCGCCCTCATGGAAACTTTTCGGGTTTTCTTCACGGCAGGTGGCGCGCAGGTGGGTGAAATGGATCCGATCGCCGAAGGTTTCAATCATCCGCACCAGATCGTTATCCGCACGCACCCCATAGGAACCGGTACACATAGTAAAGCCGTTATGAAGGCTGTCGACCGTCTGCTTGAACCACTGCATATCCTCGATGGTCGAGACAATGCGAGGCAGGCCCAGGATCGGCCGCGGTGGATCGTCCGGATGCACCGCCAGCCGCACACCAACTTCCTCCGCTACCGGCACAATGGCGCGCAGGAACACCGCCATATTTTCACGCAGTTGCGCCTTGTCGATGGCATCGTACTCGGCCAGACGGGCACGGAACTGGTCGAGCGTATAGCCCTCTTCCGCCCCCGGCAGCCCGGCAATGATGTTGCCGGTCAATTTGGCAACCTCTGCAGCGCTCATGGCAGCAAAACGCTCGGCGGCCTGCTGCCGCTCTTCCTGCGTGTAATCTTGCTCTGCCCCCGCGCGTTGCAGAATATGCAAATCAAAAGCCGCAAAGGCAATCTGATCGAAACGTAACGCTTTTGATCCGTCCGGAAGCAAATACTCCAGATCGGTACGCGTCCAGTCGAGGATTGGCATAAAGTTGTAGCACACGGTGTCGATGCCGCAGGCCGCGAGGTTACGCAGCGATTGCTGATAATGGGCGATATGCTGCTGATAATTGCCGCTGTGGGTTTTGATTTCCTCATGCACCGGAATGCTTTCCACTACCGACCACACCAACCCCTTTTCTGCCAATAGCGCCTGGCGGGCCTTGATCTCTTCGATCGGCCACACTTCGCCATTCGGGATATGGTGCAATGCAGTAACCACGCCGGTAGCACCCGCCTGGCGCACATCGTCAAGAGAGACAGGATCGTTCGGCCCATACCAACGCCATGTTTGTTCCATTTTTTATCCTTGTAAGAATCGCCCAGTATTATGGAGGGGATAAAGATCGCACAGTTTTGGCAATCTTGTTATACCAAATTGAATTAGATATCAGTTATCTTTCACCTTACTCTTTCGCACCTGACTGTCAAAAGCGAAACCCTGATTGGTTGATCCACTTCACGGTTCTGGCTTATTTTGAGCTGAGCAATGTTATTAGCGCCCATACGGCCTTACACTGGCGGCAGAGACCCCGTGCGAAAAAGGGTAAACGCCGTGCCGTTTTTTGCTCGCAAAACTGGTCTGATAACTTTTGGAAAGTTAACGGCCAGTACCTTTCATTCAGCTTAGGAGCCATGCATGAAGACTATCGCCAACTCACCGCTTCCCGACGCCGTCCTGCAACCCCACTATGACCGCAGCGCGCTGCAAAGCCGTATGGTGCACATTGGGTTTGGCGCTTTTCACCGCGCCCATCAGGCTTTGCTGACCGACCGGGTATTGAACCGCCAGGGAGGTGACTGGGGGATTTGTGAGATCAGCCTGTTTGGTGGCGATCCTCTGTTCCAGACGCTGCGTCAGCAAGACCATCTTTATAGCGTGCTGGAGAAAGGTGCGGCGGGTAATCAGGCGATCGTGATCGGTGCTGTACATGAAAGCGTGCACCGCAAACTGGAAGGGATCGATGCGGTACTGGAAAAACTGGCAGAGCCTCAGGTAGCGATCGTCTCAATGACCATCACCGAAAAAGGCTACTGCATCGAACCAGGCAGCGGAAAACTGGATCTGCAACACCAAGGGATCCGCGCCGATCTGGCGAATCCCGGCCAACCCACCACCGTACCCGGTATTTTGGTCGAAGCACTGCGTCTGCGCCTGGAGCGTGGTCTGCCCGCCTTTACCCTGCTCTCTTGCGATAACATTCCGGAGAACGGCCATGTGCTGCGTAACGCCATCATCGGTTTGGCACAGGCCCGCGACGGGGCGCTGGCCGACTGGATAGCCCAGCAGGTCAGCTTCCCCAGCACCATGGTCGACCGCATTGTTCCGGCCGCCACACCGGAAACGCTGGATGAAGTGGCCGTCGCACTGGGCGGTGTGCGTGATGAATGTGCCATCGCCTGCGAACCCTTTATTCAATGGGTGGTAGAGGATAATTTTGTCGCGGGTCGTCCGGCCTGGGAACGGGCTGGTGCACAGTTGGTGAATGACGTGCTGCCTTTTGAACAGATGAAGTTGCGCATGCTGAACGGCAGCCATTCTTTCCTGGCCTATCTCGGGTATCTGGGGGGATATCAATATATCAACGACTGTATGGCCGATGAGTCTTATCGCCATGCCGCGCTCCACCTGATGCTGGCCGAACAGGCACCGACGCTCAGCGTCAGCGGCATCGACCTGGCCGCTTATGCCGCGCAACTGATCGAACGCTACAGCAATCCGGCGCTGCAACACCGTACCTGGCAAATCGCCATGGACGGGACGCAGAAATTACCGCAGCGCATGCTGGACTCGGTCCGTTGGCATCTGCAACATGGCGGCAGCTACGCCGGTCTGGCACTGGGCGTGGCAGCCTGGATGCGCTATGTCGGCGGCGTGGATGACGCCGGACAGGCTATCGATATTCGCGATCCGCTGCTGGCAACGCTGCAGCAGACGGTGGCGGCAACGCCGGACGATGAACAGCGAGTAAAAGCCCTGCTGGGGTTGAAGGCGGTTTTTGGTGAGCAGTTGGCGGTTAATGAGGAGTTTGTAGCGGCGGTTACGCGCGCCTATCTGTCACTGCGCGATCGTGGAGCGCGACAAACGGTACAAAACTGGGTGTCGACTCAACTGGCGTAGCGCTGGCAATGACGTAAAAGATAAAATATATCCCCTATGAATTTCAAATTACAGCCAGGCGCCAAGCTCGCTCATCCCCAGGCGCTTACTTGAGTAAGTAACTGGGGTGAGCGAGTGCAGGTAATAACGCTGTAACTTGAAAGGCGACGGGGAAATGGCCATGCCGGATAAACTGTCCGTCATGGCCGAACGACTTAACGATAAACTACCGTCATTACTGCAAGGTTTTTCTGCTGATCCACCCACTTCATCTCGGTCGACCCTAAATTCAGTGGAAGCTCTTTGCGCGTAGCATCAAATTTAGACAGTGTCTGTTGGCCTTGATAGTGCTGCCCATTGCGGTAACATTGTGTCTTGGCCGTTGAATCGGCGATGTTCACCGTGCAGGGACTTTCCACAATAGAACCGACAAAACGAATAACCCCGCCAGTGGTTCCTGCATGACTTGCTGCCGTCCATGAAAACAATATTCCTGCGATCAAAAATAACCGGAAGACATTCATGGCAACCTCATTTTTTGTTAAGCCAATTTAACCATAGAGGATCTTCTTAAGAATAATCGCAAGGTCAGAGGAATTATTTGTGGGGTAATCGGGCAATTAACAAAGAAAAAACAAGCTAATAACAAACGGTATCCATGGCTAATCCATGGTTTTACCTAAGAATTTTCCGACAATTTATCGTGGATTTAGCCGGTTAAATATCGCATCTTAACCTGCCAAATTTGTGATCTGGCGCTGGTAAAGCAACCTCATTCGCTCAGACAGAGTTGCACTGCTTATTTATTGATCAACCACTACTATTACATCAGGAATAATCCATGACTAAAACTAACCTGATCACCGGTTTCCTTGGCAGCGGTAAAACCACCACCATCCGTCATTTGCTGGCTAACAAGCCAGAGCATGAACGCTGGGCGGTGCTGGTGAATGAGTTCGGTGAAATTGGCATCGATGGCGCACTGCTGGCAGACAGCGGCGCGGTACTCAAAGAGATCCCTGGCGGTTGCATGTGCTGCGTCAACGGACTGCCAATGCAGGTCGGGCTGAATATGCTGCTGCAACAGAGTAAACCCGACCGACTGTTGATCGAACCCACCGGCCTGGGGCATCCCAAACAGATCTTGTCGTTGCTGACGCAGGACAGCTATGCCGGTTGGATCGACTTGCAAGCGACCCTGTGCCTGTTGGACGCACGCCAGCTCAGCGAACCGCGTTACCGCGAAAACGAAAACTTCCGCGATCAACTGGCGGCCGCCGACATTATTCTGGCCAGCAAGAGCGACACTTATCAGCCACAAGATCTGCTGGCCCTGCAGCAGTGGGCGGAACAGGATCCCCGGCAGCGACCGCTTTATCACATCCAACAGGGTCAGGCGGATGTCGCCCTGCTCGACCTTCCTCGCACGAATCGCACAGAATTACCGGATGCGCAGCATCATCATAGCCACAGTAAAACGCAGGGCTTGGCTGCATTGCGACTGCCGGAAAACTCACGCTGGCGAAGAGCGCTCAATCAGGGCCAGGGATTTACCAGCTGCGGCTGGATCTTTGATGCCGATACCGTGTTCGATACCGTTGGTATCATGGAGTGGATACGGCTGGCACCGGTCGAACGGGCCAAAGGCGTAGTGCGTATTGCTGAAGGCACCCTTTTGATCAACCGTCAGGGACAGGATCTCAGTATCGAAACGCGCCCGGTCGCACCACTGGACAGCCGAATTGAACTGATTCACAACGAGAATGCGGACTGGAACGCGCTGCAATCCAAACTGTTTAACATTCGTTTAAGTTGAGATCTTTACCGTTAGCACCCTTTTCATTTTAGACTTACAACAGGTTATGCCATGACTCGCCGCAATTTACCCTTCATCATTTTCTTCAATATACTGGGCATTGCGCTGTTTTTGTCCTGGTTCCTGCCAGCCAACCACGGCTATTGGTTTACCCTGGACTCGTCGATTTTCTTCTTTTTTAATCGTCATCTGGCGACCGACCCCGCTTTTCTGCATTTGGTGGCCATTACCAATAACCGTGCGTTTGATGTAATTTCGCTGATTGCCATGGGGTTGCTGTACCTGTGCTTTTATCTGCAACAGGATGCCGCCGGCCGTCGCCGTTTGCTGGTCACCGGCGTTGTTATGCTGCTGACCGCCGTGGTGTTGAATCAACTGGGTCATCTGTTACCGGTCAAGCACCCCAGCCCGTCGCTGAGTTTTGATAATGTTAATCGCGTCAGTGAACTGACCGGCATTCCCACCAAAGATGCCTCCAGCGACAGCTTCCCTGGCGACCACGGCATGATGCTGATGATTTTCTCCTGCTTTATGCTGCGCTACTTTAACCGCCGCGCCTTTGCCGTCGCGCTGCTGATCACGGTGGTGTTTTCATTACCACGCGTAATGATTGGCGCTCACTGGTTTACGGATATCGCCGTCGGTTCGCTGTCGGTGGTGTTGGTGGGGGCCAGTTGGTGCCTGATGACCCCACTCAGCGATGTGTTGATCCTGCGCCTGAATCGTATGCTGCCCGGTAAGCACCGCCCAACACAACCATAACCCACCGTTATGACCCGCAGGAGGCCGCCAGCCTCCTGATAATTTCCCCGCCGCTTCCTGTTTATTTCCACATCACCGCGTTAACGCTTCTGTCACCTAATTTCACGCAAAATCAACACAACGGACAATCAGCGTTTTTTATATGATGATTTACATTATGTTACATCACAAATTCATATATAAAAGGGCGGAAAAAGGCTCGCAATCCCCAATTCGTTACGGTAATCTCGGATGCGTTTGTGCCTGGTTTAACTCGACTCAGCATCAAATCCACTAAAAGTGTGCGTTCCAGCACGTTTTCGGCGGTATCTGATTGTCGATAAAGCAGGTGCAGATTAGTCTCGTTCCGTTTGGCATTTTTCAGGTAGCGACTGACGTCGTTAAGGACTTCAAGGGAAAACAATAACAATGGTCAAATCTCAACCGTTTCTGAGATATTTTTTGCGGGTAGTACCTGCAATTGCCGCAGCGGTAATGCTCTCCGCGTGCAGCACGACACACACTTCGAACTTGAATAACGCACAAACTGAGATGCGTGCAGTTAATGACAAAGATGGTCTTTTACTGCAAGCCTCTCAGGATGAATTCGAAGCAATGGTCCGTAACGTTGACGTTAAGTCAAAAATTATGGATCAGTATGCAGACTGGAAAGGCGTTCGCTACCGTTTAGGCGGTGAAACCAAGCGCGGCATTGATTGCTCAGCGTTTGTACAGCGTACTTTCCGTGAACAGTTTGGCATGGACTTACCTCGTTCTACCTATGAACAGGAAGACATGGGCAAGAAAATCTTGCGCACCAAACTGCGTCCTGGCGATCTGGTGCTGTTCCGCGCCGGCTCTACCGGACGCCATGTCGGCATCTATTTAGGTAACGATCAATTCGTTCATGCCTCTACCAGCAGCGGCGTGATGATTTCGAAACTGAGCGATAACTATTGGAATAAACGTTATCGCGAAGCCCGCCGGGTGCTTACCAGCAGCTGACGGAGCAAAACCTGATTGTCCTGAAGACCAAACGAGCGATAGAACGCTGCCTACGGGCAGCGTTTTTTTTGCGCGGAGTTCCCCCCACTAAGCCCCCCCATTATCTATTTGCGATGTTTTCGACATCCCCGTTTATATTTCGCAAGATTATTGCTGGGAAACGACGCCAACGATGAAAAACTCACCTATTATCGTCAAATGGGAATAACAGCGATAATGCAGGGTTTAAACTATTATCACCGTGGGATAAACGATGAATAATGGCTGCAACACCGTCATTGCGATATATTAGACAGTCACTCTATAACAAAAACAAATTGATACGCCGTGCTCAGGGGGCAGGTTTATGGGCTTGAAAAGGGCATTTGCACGCCACGTCTCGCACAGACGACGCAGCCTGGCTAAAAGCGGTATCGTGGCTCTGGTATTTTTTATCCTGTTTATGGCTATTACGCTTTCTTTGATTAGCCACCAGCGCACAGAATATCAACGTGCGCTAGAACAACGGACGCAGAAACTCACCCTCGAGACCTTTAACAGCCTCACGGCAGTCATGCACCAATTGATGCCGTTAACCGAACGCCCCTGCGCAACCAGCCAGCCAGAACTTACCTACCAGGCAGCCTTCCATTCCGGTGTGCGCACCTTTATGTTAGTGAAAAACGGCTTTGCCTATTGCTCTTCCGCTACCGGTAACATGATGCTGGCGTTAAAAAACATCTACCCGGAAATTGACCAACAGCAACGGCTGGATCTCAAACTGCAGCAGGGTACCCCACTGGTCCCTGGAAAACCGGCGGTTGCCGTTTGGTTGCGTCAGCCAGGTAAAGAAGACACCGGCATACTGGCCACCCTGGATATTGGCCTGATGCCCCAACAGATGTTCGGCACCAGCACCGTTCGGTCCCATGGCGTTGCCATTATTCTGGGCGATCGCGCCCTGACCAGTTTCAGTCCAAACCTGATGCCGCTGAACCAGTTGCCGGACGAAAAGGCCGATCGCATCTCCATCGCCGGCACGCCGATGACCATTCTGTTTTATAACCAAAAACTGACGCCCAACGACATCCGCCTGACGCTGCTGGGCAGCCTGGTGCTGTCTTTGATGATCGGCGTGCTGTGCTACTACATGCTGTTGCTGCGCCAAAGCCCGGAGCGGGCAATGATGCGCGGAATCAAACGCAACGAGTTCTTTATCGAATATCAGCCGGTGTTTCATACCCGTTCCGGCACCATCGGCGGGCTGGAAGCACTGATCCGCTGGCAGCACCCCATCGAAGGACGTATTCCGCCGGACCTTTTCATTCCCTATGCCGAGAACGAAGGGCTGATTGTACCGCTGACACGACACCTGTTCCGCCTGATTGCCGAAGACGCGCCCAAGCTGGCGACGGCATTGCCGCAGGGGGCCAAGCTCGGCCTGAACATCTCCCCTTCCCACCTCAATGCCCCCTCTTTCCACCACGACGTGTACGAACTGCTGGCGCAATTGCCGGGGGACTACTTCACACTGGTGTTTGAAATTACCGAGCGTGGCATGGTGGAGGAAGGCAACGCGTTGACCGAGTTCGACTGGCTGCATCAACAAGGCATTGAAATCGCCATCGATGATTTTGGCACCGGCCACAGTGCGTTGATTTATCTGGAACGCTTTAGCATGGACTATCTGAAAATAGACCGCGGC
The DNA here is from genome assembly GCF_027474885.1 of Serratia myotis. NCBI lineage: Bacteria > Pseudomonadati > Pseudomonadota > Gammaproteobacteria > Enterobacterales > Yersiniaceae > Serratia > Serratia myotis. Next base: position 3,756,820 of record NZ_CP099707.1, read on the forward strand.
TTCGTCAACTCCATCGGTCGGGATACGGTCACTGCCCCGGTGCTGGACGCGGTGATTTCCCTGGCCAAGAAACTGAAAATGCAAACCGTGGCCGAAGGGGTGGAAACCGCCGAACAGCTGCACTTCCTGAAGGAACAGGACGTTAACTTTATGCAGGGGTATTACTTTAGCAAGCCGCTGAGCATCGATAACTTCGTGGCCTTCTGTAACGCCCATACGGTCATGGACCATCAGGTGCTAAAGGACTGAATTTTTTAACTTCTTTACCCTTAGGCACGGCAGAAAATGTTATGCTGCCCCAGATTTCATCGACTTTACAGCAGGAGCTTACCGTCAAGATGTCCGTGCGCGTTTTTGCTGCCCTGGTGCTCTCAGCACTGAGTTTTGGCCTGCAGGCCGAAACCCTCAATGAAAGCTATGCTTTCGCCCAGCTCGGTGAGCCGAAATATGCCTCCGACTTCAGCCATTATGACTACGTCAACCCGGCGGCACCGAAAGGCGGTGACGTACGACTGGCGGCGATTGGCACCTATGATAACTTTAACCGCTATGCGCAACGTGGCGTACCCGGCGAGCGAACCGACGCGCTGTATGACACCCTGTTTACCACCTCAGACGATGAGATCGGCAGCTACTACCCACTGATTGCCGAATCTGCTCGCTTCCCGGCCGATATGCGCTGGGTGGAGCTGGATATTAACGCCCGCGCCCGCTTCCACGATGGCTCACCGATCACCGCTGCCGATGTCGCCTTCACCTTTAACAAATTTATGACCGAAGGCGTACCGCAGTTTCGCGTGCTGTATAAAGGCGTTACGGTCAAGGCTATCTCACGTCTGACGGTGCGTATTGAATTCCCGCAGCCGGATAAAGATAAGTTGTTGGGGTTGTTCGGCCTGCCTATTTTGCCGCAGAGCTTCTGGAAAGATCACAAACTGAGCGAGCCGCTGAACACCCCGCCACTCAGCAGCGGTCCTTATAAGGTCGCCAGTTACCGGCTCGGTCAATACATTACCTATCAGCGCGTTCGCGATTACTGGGCCGCCAATCTGCCGGTCAACCGCGGCCGCTTTAACTTCGACAGTATCCGCTACGACTATTATCTGGATGACAAAGTTGCGCTGGAGGCCTTCAAGGCCGGTGCCTATGACTTCCGCATCGAAGGTTCGCCAAAAAGTTGGGCGACCCAGTATCAGGGCGGCAATTTCGCCCGCAATTACATCATCAAGCAGGACGAAACCAACCAGTCGGCGCAGAACACCCGCTGGATGGCCTTCAATATGAGACGCCCTCTGTTCGCCGACCCTCGGGTGCGGGAAGCGCTCACGCTGGCCTTTGACTTCGACTGGATGAATAAGGCGCTGTATTACAACGCCTATCAGCGCACCAACAGCTACTTCCAGAATACTCAGTATGCCGCCAGCGGCTATCCGGATGCGGCCGAACTGGCGCTACTGGGACCGCTGAAGGGCAAGGTGCCGGCAGAGGTGTTTACCAGTATCTATCAACCCCCTTCCTCTGATGGCAGCGGCAACGATCGCCAAAATCTGTTAAAAGCCACTCAGTTGCTGAAACAGGCCGGCTGGGAAGTGAAAAACCAACAGTTGGTCAACAGCAAAACCGGTCAGCCGTTTAGCTTTGAATTATTGTTGCTGAGTGGCAGCAATTTCCAGTACGTATTGCCATTCCAGCACAACCTGAAACGACTGGGCATCGATATGCAGATCCGTGAAATCGACATATCCCAATTCACCAAGCGCATGCGCGACGGTGATTTCGATATGATGCCGACGGTTTATATGGCGGTGCCATTCCCTAGCCCCGATCTGAAAATACTCTGGGATTCCGAATACATTAATTCCAGCTATAACCGATCGGGCGTCAGCGATCCTGCAGTCGATAGCCTGGTCAGACAGATCGCCGCGCATCAGGGCGACGAGAAAGCCTTGCTGCCGCTGGGCCGCGCGCTGGATCGGGTATTGACCTGGAACCGGTATATGCTGCCAATGTGGTATTCCAACCACGACCGCTATGCCTACTGGGACAAATTCTCCACGCCGTCGATCCGCCCGGCCTACGTGATTGGTTTCGATAACTGGTGGTTTGACGTCAACAAGGCGGCGCGTTTGCCGGCTCAACAACAGTAAGGGGTCAGCGATGACGGCTTATTTGATTCGCAGGCTGTTGCTGATCATTCCCACCCTGTGGGCGATCATCACCATTAACTTTTTTATCGTGCAGATCGCCCCCGGCGGCCCGGTCGATCAGGCGATTGCCACTATCGAAATGGGCCAGAGCAGCGGCTTTGGTGGCGGCGGTGCCGGTGAAGGTTTGGGACATGCGCATATCGGTGTCGGCAGTGCGACGGATGGCCAATACCGCGGCTCACGCGGGCTGGATCCGGAAGTGATCGCTGAGATCACCAAACGCTATGGCTTCGACAAACCGCTGCACGAACGCTATTTCACCATGCTGTGGAATTACATGCGCCTCGACTTCGGTGACAGCCTGTTTCGTGGTGCATCCGTAATGCAGTTGGTTGGCCATAGCCTGCCGGTGTCGATCACCCTGGGGCTGTGGAGCACGCTGATTATCTATCTGGTGTCGATCCCGCTGGGGATCCGCAAAGCGGTGCATAACGGCAGCGCCTTCGATACCTGGAGCAGCACCCTGATTATCATCGGCTATGCCATCCCGGCCTTCCTGTTCGCTATTCTGATGATCGTGCTGTTCGCCGGTGGCAGCTACCTTGACTGGTTCCCGCTGCGCGGTCTGGTTTCCAGCAATTTCGATACCCTGCCGTGGTATGGCAAGATCACCGATTACCTGTGGCATATCACGCTGCCGGTGTTGGCAACGGTGATTGGCGGCTTCGCTACCCTGACCATGCTGACCAAAAACTCATTCCTTGATGAGATCCGCAAACAATACGTGGTCACCGCGCGCGCCAAAGGGCTGGACGAGAGCAAGATCCTTTACCGCCACGTGTTCCGCAACGCCATGCTGTTGGTGATCGCCGGTTTCCCGGCGACCTTTGTCAGCATGTTTTTCACCGGCTCATTGCTGATCGAAGTGATGTTCTCGCTTAACGGTCTGGGGCTGCTGGGCTATGACGCGACCCTCCAGCGCGATTACCCGGTGATGTTCGGCACGCTGTATATCTTCACCCTGATTGGCCTGCTGTTGAATATCCTCAGCGATATCACCTATACCCTGGTCGATCCTCGCATTGATTTCGAGGCCCGCCAATGAGCCGCTTAAGCCCGATCAATCAGGCACGCTGGGCTCGCTTTCGCAGCAACCGCCGTGGCTATTGGTCGCTGTGGATTTTTCTGGTGCTGTTTATCCTCAGCCTGGGAGCCAATCTGATCGCCAATGACAGGCCGCTGCTGGTGCGCTACGAGGGTCGCTTGTACCTGCCGTTCATTATCGACTACAGCGAAACCACCTTCGGCGGTGAGCTCAATACCGTCACCGACTTCCAGGATCCGTTCGTCAAAAAACAGATCGATAGCCACGGCTGGGCAGTTTGGCCACCGATTCGCTTCAGTTACGACACCATCAACTTCGCCACCGAGGTGCCCTTCCCCTCAGCCCCTTCGCGCAAAAATCTGTTAGGTACCGACGGTAACGGCAGCGACGTACTGGCCCGCGTGCTGTATGGCTTTCGTATTTCGATGCTGTTCGGGCTGGCATTGACGCTGTTTTCCAGCGTGATTGGCGTCTGTGTCGGTGCGATACAAGGTTACTACGGCGGCCGCGTGGATCTGTGGGGCCAGCGCTTGATTGAAGTGTGGTCAGGCATGCCGACGCTGTTTTTGATTATTATGCTGTCGAGCATCGTACAACCCAATTTCTGGTGGCTGCTTGGTATCACCATTTTGTTTGGCTGGATGAGCCTGGTGGGCGTGGTACGCGCCGAGTTTCTGCGCACCCGTAACTATGACTACATCCGCGCCGCGCGCGCCATGGGGGTGCAGGACCGGGTCATTATGTACCGGCATATGCTGCCCAATGCGATGGTGGCGATGCTGACCTTTTTGCCGTTTATTCTGTGCGGCTCCATCACCACCCTGACCTCACTCGACTTCCTGGGCTTTGGCCTGCCGATCGGTTCTCCGTCGCTCGGGGAGCTGTTGCTGCAGGGTAAAAACAACCTGCAGGCGCCGTGGCTCGGCATCACCGCGTTCCTGGTGTTGGCCGTGTTGCTGTCTTTACTCATTTTTATTGGCGAAGCGGTACGCGACGCTTTTGACCCCAGCAAGGCGCATTGATATGGCTAGCACTCCTTTGCTTTCAATTCAGGATCTCGGCGTCGCTTTCCGCCAGGGTGACCAACTGAATCAGGTGGTCAACGGCATTTCGCTACAGATAGAAAAGGCAGAAACGCTGGCACTGGTCGGGGAGTCCGGCTCGGGCAAAAGCGTCACCGCGCTGTCGGTGCTGCGCCTGCTGCCTTCGCCACCGGTGGTCTATACCGGCGGTGATATCCAGTTCAACGGCCATTCGTTGCTGCACGCCCCGGAGGCCGAACTACGCAAGGTGCGCGGCAACCAGATTTCGATGATTTTCCAGGAGCCGATGGTGTCGCTCAATCCATTGCACAGCATTGAGAAACAGCTGGCGGAAGTGTTGGTGCTGCATCGCGGTATGCGGCGCGATGTTGCACGCGGTGAGATAATTCAATGTCTGGATCGGGTTGGTATCCGTAACGCCAAAGGCCGCCTGAAAGACTACCCGCATCAACTTTCCGGCGGCGAGCGCCAGCGGGTGATGATCGCCATGGCGGTGTTAACCCAGCCTAAGCTGCTGATTGCCGATGAGCCCACCACTGCGCTCGATGTGACCATTCAGGCGCAAATTCTGTTGTTGCTGAAAGAGTTGAAGCAAGAAATGGGCATGGGACTGCTGTTTATCACCCATAACCTGAATATTGTGCGCCGTCTGGCGGACAACGTGGCGGTCATGCGCCAGGGTCAATGCGTTGAGCAAAACAACCGAGCCCGCCTGTTTAGCCAGCCACAACACCCCTATACCCAACAATTACTGGCGGCAGAGAACCTGGGTGACCCGCTGCCGCTGCCGGCGGATGCCACCCCGTTACTGAAAGTGGAAAACCTCCAGGTCAGTTTCCCGATCAGGCGTGGTTTACTGCGCCGCACGGTGGACCAACATTATGCGCTGAAAGATTTGAGCTTTGAACTGAAGGCCGGGGAAAGCGTCGGGCTGGTGGGCGAGTCAGGATCGGGTAAGAGCACCACCGGGTTGGCGTTACTGCGTTTGCTTAATGCCAACGGCTCAATGTGGTTTAAAGGCCAGCCGTTGCACCAGTTCAGCATGAAGCAAATGTTGCCGTACCGCAGCCAGATGCAGATTGTGTTCCAGGATCCTTTCTCCGCGCTGAATCCACGGCTGAATGTGCTGCAAATCATCGCCGAAGGGCTGGAAGTGCACCAGAAACTGAGCGCCGCACAACGAGAGCAGCGGGTGATTGAAACATTGCAGGAGGTAGGATTGGATCCCGCCCTGCGCTACCGTTACCCCACCGAGTTTTCCGGCGGCCAACGCCAACGCATCGCCATCGCACGGGCGCTGATTTTACAACCGCAGTTGTTGATCCTCGATGAGCCGACCTCATCGCTGGATAAATCAGTACAGGCGCAAATCCTGACGTTGCTGAAATCGCTGCAACAACGCCACCGGCTGGCCTATCTGTTTATCAGCCACGACCTACAGGTGGTGCGTTCACTGTGCCATCAGGTGATTGTGTTACGACAGGGGGAAGTGGTGGAGCAAGGCGACTGCCAGACGATCTTTAACTCACCGACCGCCGCTTATACGCAGCAGCTGTTACAGCTGGCGGATTAGCGACGGGAGCTAGAAAGGGTATTGAGCACTCATCTGCTCGGCAATGGCGGCACCTACGTTTTTTAACCGGCACATGGTGGCGCTTTCATCGCCGCGATGCACAAACAGGCAAGGTTCCCCTTCCCACTCTACGATGGCGCAGTCGACCTGAATCTCCTGCAAAGACAGCTTAAGCTGCTGCATCACCTGCCAGGCGTCCGCGCCCTCATGGCTGAGCAGTTTCAGCCCCATCAGGTTGTTATCTTCGTCTATTCCGCTGAGCGGAATCGGTTCAACCTTGACGCCGGTAAAACCTGATAGCCAACGATAACTTTGCGGCAAGCGATGAACTACCGAAAGTTGGATACTTTCCACATGAAATCCCTAGTTTGAAAAATGAAACACTTTTTACCTGACAGGGTAACTAAGTTATAGCCGTTGACGCCTGACTCTGCCGCTCATGAATGTTATTTAAATGTAAAATATGTCACAAGCGGTTAACTAGTTCCCTGCGCTTGCCGATGTCCTGCTGTTTTAGTGACTCCCATTGGGGGTCATTTCACGGCATTTTGCGACTCAGCTCGCATTTTTTCGTTATATGTAACCCTTTCCCGCCGCGATCTCAACTCTTTTTTCTTGCAATACGGTTACTTATTGCTCCGCATAATTTTACATTGAGGAAACATTTAAGGTTGTTCAACAGCCAGTGATAACGCGTTAACTCATTGATTATCATTATCACTAAGTTAAATTGCGCAACGTTTCCAGGTCAAACCTATCGGGGAAAGACCGGTTGCAGCCCGGCGCAGGCAGAGCATTTTTTTTAACAAAAAGCACACAGGCAGCACGACAAACCATCGCTTAGCGCGCTTATATTTAGCAACGAATTTTTTATTGCGCCTGAATTTCAGAAGGGAGTGACAGAAGGCTGATTTCACTCAGGCCCAACACCAGATTGAGCCTGAGTCAGAAAGGAGAAACTACGGGGTATCAGGCGACGCTTTATGCCGCGGCCGGCTGGCATACAGATAGAACAGCACCGCAACGATGCTGCACAGCGCCATCGAGGAGACCATCGGCCAGGCACTCTTGCCGGGTGCCATTGCCAGTATCGCCCCCACCAATGCACCGATACTGAAACGCAAGGTACCGGCCAGTGAAGACGCCGTGCCCGCCATATGCGGAAAATCGTCCAGGATCACCGCCATGGCGTTAGATGAAATCATGGCAATACAGCCCAGATACACCGCCACGCCAATCACCAATGCCCAGAACCCCAGGCCAATAGCGCTCACCGCCAGCAACCACAGCCCCATGGCCAACTGAACAAACAGCCCCAAACGGAACATCTTGATCGCGCCCAGCCGCCGGACATTGCGGCTGTTGACCAGCGTCGTCAGGAACAGGAAGACAATATTCAGCGCAAAATAGTAGCCAAAGTGCTGCGGTGAAACATGATTCAGTTCGATATACACGAACGGGCCGGCACTGAGGAACGAGAACATACCGGCAAAGGAGAAGGCGCTGGCCAGCATGTAGCTCAGCACGCGCTTATGGCGGAACAATGAGGCGAAGTTACCCAGCGTGGTACGCAGATGGAATTTTTGCCGCCGCTCTTTGGGCAGCGTCTCTTTAATAAAGAACGCCACCAGCAACGAACCGATCAGCGCCGCGGCCCCCATGGTCCAGAAAATCGCATGCCAACTGAACCACAACAACAGCGCGCCACCGATCATCGGCGCCAGTAACGGCGCAATGGTCATCACCAGGATGACAAACGACATCATGCGCGAGAACTCGTCCTTGGTGAACATATCGCGCATCAGGGCGTTAATCACTACGCTGGCCGCCGCCGCCGACAGCCCATGCAGGAAACGCAGGTTGATCAGTTGATCGATCGACTGCGCCATGGCGCAGGCACCACCGGCAATCGCGAAGATCAGCGTTCCCCACAGGATCACCGGCTTGCGGCCAATACTGTCCGACATTGGCCCGTAGAACAACTGCCCTAGGGCAAAGCCGAGCATATAGGCGCTGAGCGTCATCTGTACGCTGCCCGCCCCGACGCCGAACTGTTTGGCAATCACCGGCATACTGGGCAGGTACATGTCGATAGCCAGCGGCATCAGCATGGACAGCAGGCCCAGAATAAAAATCAAACCGAGGTGAGATGACCGGTTCTGTAACACGTTCGACGACTCCTTCATCAGCCGTAATCTAGTATTGAATTAATCTTGCAGGTGCGGAGCACCGACGCTGGCGATTTCTTCTTCGGTCAGCGGACGGTATTCGCCCTCTGCCAGATCCTCATCCATCACGATGGCGCCGATACGTTCACGATGCAGCTCGAGAACCCGGTTGCCGACCGCTGCAAACATGCGTTTCACCTGGTGATAACGCCCTTCACTGATGGTCAGACGCACCAGCTTGTCTTCAATTTGTTCCAGTTGCGCAGGCCGGGTCAGATCTTTTTCGTTATGCAACTGCACGCCTTCGGCAAATTGCTGTGCGGTATCTTCCGCCAGCGGATGCTCCAGCGTCACCAGATAGGTTTTCTCACAGTGATGTTTCGGTGAGGTGATACGGTGCGACCATTGGCCGTCGTCGGTCATCAACACCAGACCGGTAGTATCGATATCCAGGCGACCGGCAGCGTGCAGCTTGTAGGCCACCGGCTCATCGAGGAAATACAGCACCGTCGGATGATCGGGATCGTCCGTGGAGCAAACGTAACCCTGCGGTTTGTTGAGCATAAAATAGCGCGGGCCATTTTGGCGCTGCAGCGGGTTGCCGTCGAACGCCACCTCCTGCTCCGGAGTCAGTTTCAGTGCCCCGCTCTTCACCACTTCACCGTCCACGGTGACGCGTTTTGCCCGAAGTTCGCGCGCTACCAGCGCACGGCTAACACCTAACTGCTGAGATAAAAACTTGTCCAGTCGCATTGAATCTGCTTTGCCTGTCGTTGTTATGATCGCATTGATCGTATTGCTAAAATATGACACCCGCCGTTGCACCAGGTGCAACAGAGCAGGTTCGAAGAGGGGGATACAGCGATTACTGTCACACAAGTATAGCGATGGAAACGGCCCCCTGACAGAGGTAATTTCCATGCTTCTCGCACCGCGAGTGCTCAGAAGGCATAATAATAGAAATTTTTTAGCCGTCATGGGAGTAAAATGTCACTGTTTTGGTGGGATCAGAGGTTACAAAACCTGTTCCCGACGGCCCTTCTCAACCCACGGCGTTAATTTATGGCCTTTACTCTACGCCCTTACCAACTGGAAGCGGTCGAAGCCACCATCAAACATTTCCGTCAGCACCCGCAACCGGCGCTGATCGTACTGCCGACCGGAGCCGGAAAAAGCCTGGTGATCGCCGAACTGGCGAAACGTGCGCGCGGCCGGGTATTGGTACTGGCCCATGTGAAAGAACTGGTGGCGCAGAACCATGCCAAATACCGCGCCTACGGACTGGAAGCCGATATATTTGCCGCTGGACTGCAGCAGAAAGACAGCGCAGGCAAGGTGGTGTTCGGTAGCGTGCAGTCCGTAGCACGCAATCTGCCGCTGTTTGACGGGGCTTTTTCCCTGTTGATTATCGACGAATGCCACCGCATCAGTGACGATGACGACAGCCAGTACCAACAGATTATTCAGCATCTGCAAAAAACCAATCCACAGCTGCGGCTGCTGGGCCTGACCGCCACGCCCTATCGGCTGGGCAAAGGCTGGATTTATCAGTATCACTATCACGGCTTTACCCGCGGTGATGCCAATAGCCTGTTTCGCGACTGCATTTATGAACTGCCATTGCGCTATATGATCAAAAACGGTTATCTGGTGCCACCGGAACGGCTGGATATGCCGATAGTACAGTATGATTTCAGCCGACTGGAGGCCAGAAGCAACGGCCTGTTCAGTGAAGTGGACCTGAACCGTGAGCTGAAACAGCAAAATCGTATTACACCGCATATCATCAGCCAAATCGTCGAATATGCCGAAACGCGTAAGGGGGTGATGATTTTCGCCTCCACCGTTGAACATGCGCGTGAGATCCATGGCCTGCTGCCTTCCGGTGAAGCCGCGCTGGTCAGCGCCGAAACGCCCGCAGCCGAGCGCGATGCGCTGATTGAGGCATTCAAACAACAGCAATTGCGTTACCTGGTCAACGTGGCGGTGTTGACCACCGGTTTTGATGCGCCGCATGTCGATCTGATCGCCATTCTGCGGCCAACCGAATCCGTCAGCCTGTATCAGCAAATCGTCGGCCGTGGGCTGCGGCTGGCCCCCGGCAAAGAGGATTGTCTGATCCTCGACTACGCCGGTAACCCGCACGACCTGTTTACGCCCGAGGTCGGGGTCAGCAAGCCACACAGCGACAGCCAGCCGGTACAGGTGTTCTGCCCCGGCTGCGGCTTCGCCAATTTGTTCTGGGGCAAGTGCACCGAGAGCGGCGATATCATCGAACACTACGGTCGCCGTTGTCAGGGCTGGCTGGAGGACGATGAAGGCCATCGCGAGCAATGCGACTACCGTTTCCGCTTCAAAATTTGCCCGCACTGCGGCGCGGAAAATGATATTGCCGCCCGTCGCTGCCACCAATGTCAGGAAGTGCTGGTCGACCCTGACGATATGCTGAAGGCCGCACTGAAACTGAAAGACGCTCTGGTACTGCGTTGTGGCGGTATGGAGCTGCAAACTGGCCGCGATGATAAAGGCGAGTGGCTGAAAGCCACCTATTTCGACGAAGACGGCACCAGCACCAGCGAACGTTTTCGACTGCAAACGCCGGCGCAGCGCAAAGCCTTCGAAATGCTGTTCCTGCGCCCGCATCAGCGTGCACCCGGGGTGCCGTTTGCCTGGCAAACCGCCGCCGACGTGTTGGCCCAGCAAACGCTGCTGCGCCATCCGGATTTTGTGGTGGCACGCAAGCGCGGACAATTCTGGCAGGTACGGGAAAAAGTGTTCGATTATCAAGGCCGCTTCCGCCGAGCCAATGAGCTGTATTGATCCTGTCAGCCTGCAAATCGGGTAGGTTTCCATTGCCCTGCGGACGGCTTTCCGTTAAACTGCCGCCCGCTTTGCCTGGGTTCGCCCGGTGCTAAAGCAGGTTATACCCTATGAATTTCAAGCTGTGGCCTGGAAGACGACGGGTAAATCGAACTTGCTACTGGGTCGCCTGTAGCAGGGTAAATTTTCTTTTTAGAGAAAAAACAATGTTCACTATCAATGTAGAAGTACGTAAAGACCAGGGTAAGGGTGCGAGCCGCCGCCTGCGTATTGCCAACAAATTCCCAGCTATCGTTTACGGTGGCGAAGAAGCTCCAGTTTCCATCGAACTGGACCATGATTCTGTTAAGAACATGGAAATCAAACCAGAATTCTACAGCGAAGCAGTAACTCTGGTTATCGACGGTAAAGAAACCAAAGTGAAAGTTCAGGCTGTACAGCGTCACCCGTTCAAGCCGAAACTGGCTCACATCGACTTCCGTCGCGTTTAATCGCAACGAAATCGAACCTTTCGGGACGCCGAAGTAGAAAACGCCGCAATTGCGGCGTTTTTTATTGTCTGCGATCCGGCGAAATTACTTATTACCGCTATTCTGGCGGCGTTGTAGCTGATCGCGCAGGTTCGGTGGCGTGCCTCTGATGGTTAGCGTATCGGTAGCCGCATCCCAGAAAATTCGCTCCCCCAACAGCATGGCATCAAAGTTCATGCTGATACCGCCACCGCTGCCGGCAAACTTGGTCAACTGACGCAGCGTACCGCGATCGGCCGGGAAGCTGTCTTCCAGTTGATAACCCTGCTCGCTGGAGAACTGCAGAAAATCTTTCTCGCCCACCGGTGCAATCTCTTTCGACAATTCCTGCAGCTCAATCTCTTCGCCAGCCTGCAGCTGTTCATTGCAGTAGCTGTAAACCTGCTGACGTACCGACTGACGCTCATTTTTGTCCAGCTGTGCATCGGCACAATAATCGTCAACCGCCTGCAGCAAGCCCCGGTTCTGCGCCTTGGTGTCCAGCCCTTCGGCCGCCGCCAGGAAGTCCATGAAGAAATCGGACACCTTGCGACCCACTCGCCCTTTCAGGAAGGTCAGGTAACGGGTCGACTCCGGATTGGTTTCCCACTCGGTCAGATCGATGCGCGCCACGATATCGGCGTGGTTGATGTCCAGATAATGAGTGGTATTGATATCCAGCTCTTCGTTAACGCGCGAACTGTTGCGGCTGTTCAGAACCGCAATCAGTAAATACTCCACCGCCAGGTAACGGTATTGGCCAAACAGCACCACACCACCTTCGGCAAACGGATACTTGGCCAACTCATCGCGCAGGCGACCGGTCGCCGCACGGCTGAAGGCCAAAAAGTCCTTATCTTCCTTGCGGCAGGTACGCAACGCGTCCGCCAGTTCACTGCCTTCATTGAACAGGCCGTAAGCCTTGCTCTTGGCACTGTAGACACGATGCAGCTCTTCCATCATCTCTTCCACCGCCGCATTGGTTGGCAGCAGAGAATCGCGCAGCACCACGTCCAGCGTTTGTTCGTCGCGTTTGACCAACTGGTGCAGAGCGATCTGGTCGATATCCAGACTCATGGTAAATCCTCCTGTTCTTTAGGCGCGTATTCAAACACTGAAGGCTACCGTGCTGCAACTTTTAAGCAGCGATCACATCACCAGCCATCGATAAATTTCCGGCACCCATACAGGCCATAAATAGCTGGAATATCCCATGGAATTCAGGCAGCGGGCCGGTAGCCAACCCGAGCCAGAGACGGGGGCCGCTCGCACAACCCGCGACGCTAGGGTTTGAAAGACAAAGGGAATAGATAAAAGAGCGGAAAATCACTGTCCTATACGGTAAGATATGGGACTTTGTCAGGCGTTGAGCGCAATTTTTATGCCACAATCATCCCGTTACAGTGACGAACACGTTGAACAGCTGCTCTCTGAGCTGGTTAATGTTCTGGAAAAACACCATACTCCCACCGATCTCTCTCTGATGGTGCTGGGTAACATGGTAACTAATCTGATCAACACCAGTGTTGCTCCCGCGCAGCGGAAAACATTGGCAAGATCGTTTGCAGAAGCTCTGCAAGCTTCTATTCGTGAAGATAAAGCGCATTAATAATTAATTATGGTGACAAACCGTCAGCGTTATCGTGAAAAAGTCTCCCAGATGATTAGCTGGGGGCACTGGTTCGCCTTATTCAATATCCTGCTTGCCCTCGGGCTGGGCAGCCGCTACCTGTTTGTCACCGACTGGCCCTCTTCCTTGTTGGGCCGGGTTTATGCCCTGGTCAGCTTACTGGGGCATTTCAGCTTTATCGTTTTCGCCGGCTATCTGCTGGTGATCTTCCCGCTCACCTTTGTGGTGATGTCGCAGCGGCTGCTGCGATTTATTTCTGCCGCGCTGGCCACTGCGGGACTGACACTGTTGCTGGTAGACAGCGAAGTGTTCACCCACTTCCACCTTCACCTTAATCCGGTGGTGTGGGAACTGGTGGTCAACCCGGATCAAAGTGAGCTGGCGCGCGACTGGCAGCTGATGTTTATCTGCGTGCCGGTTATCTTCCTGGTGGAGATGCTGTTTGGCACCTGGAGCTGGCAAAAGCTGCGCAGTCTGAACCGTCAAAGGTTCGGTAAACCGCTGGCCGCGCTGTTTATCAGCGCCTTTTTCGCCTCGCACCTGATTTATATCTGGGCCGACGCCAATTTCTACCGCCCGATCACCATGCAACGGGCCAACCTGCCGCTGTCATACCCAATGACCGCGCGTAAATTCCTTGAGAAACATGGCCTGCTTGATTCGCAGGAATATGAACGCCGACTGGTGCAGCAAGGGAATCCGGAAGCCGTTGCGGTGGAATATCCGCTGAACGATCTGAGCTACAGCGACAAAGGTAGTGGCTATAACCTGCTGATGATCGTGGTGGACGGCGTACGTGAGCAGGATATGAAACAGGATATGCCTGCCCTGACCCGCTTCGCGCAGGAAAATGTCCGTTTCAGCGATCACTACAGTTCCGGCAATCATGCAGATACCGGCTTGTTTGGCCTGTTCTACGGTATTTCACCGACCTATCTGGACAGCATTCTTGCCGCGCGCAAACCTTCTGCTCTGGTCAGTGCACTCAGCGCCCAAGGCTATCAGTTTGGTTTGTTCTCGTCAGACGGCTTTAACGCCAGCCTTTATCGCCAGGCGCTGTTGACCGACTTCACGCTGCCGGCGCCAATACAGCAAAATGACACGGCGACCACGCAACAATGGCAACGTTGGCTGGCCGACCAAAACAGTAACCGCCCATGGTTCTCTTATATTAATTTCCGTGGCGCTGAATCGGCTGCCAATGGGAAAACGCTGGCCCCGGCCGACTTTATTCAGCGCTACCGCGCAGGTGCGCAGGATGTGGATGCGCAAATTGCTCAGGTGCTTAGCACGCTGAAAGAGCGTGGTGTTCTGGATAAAACCGTGGTGGTGATTACCGCTGAACACGGTGTGGAATTTAATGACTCCGGCAAAGGCTACTGGGGCGCAGGTACCAGTTTTAACCAGCAACAGTTGCAGGTGCCGTTGGTTATCCATTGGCCGGGAACCCCGGCGCAGACCATCAATAAACTGACCGGTCATAACGACGTGATGCGCACGCTGATGCAGCGTTTGCTGCACGTGAAAACCAGCCCTAATGACTATTCACAGGGTGAAGACCTGTTTACCGCCCAGCGCAGAAACAACTGGGTCGCTACCGGTGATAACAGTCTGTTGGTGATCACCACGCCAACGCAAACCCTGGTGCTGGACAGCAGCGGTAACTACCGTGCGTATGACAAGAACGACAAAGAGATCAAAGACGAGAAGCCACAGCTCGCTCTGCTGCTGCAGGTGTTGACCGATGTGAAACGTTTTATCGCCAACTAATTGCTTAAAATACAATCAGTCAGTTGGCGTACTCTTGATTTGAGATTGGGAAAGGGTAGTATAATTTTCTATAGCATCGGCATGTAGCGCAGCTTGGTAGCGCACCGTCATGGGGTGTCGGGGGTCGGAGGTTCAAATCCTCTCATGCCGACCAAAAAATACCCATAAAAACCAACCCATTGAGGTTGGTTTTTTTATACCTGCAGTTTTACCATGGTAAAATAATGGTGAAATGCCCGATTAAAACCTGCCCCGTAGCAACGTCCATCTGAACCTTTTTTTGCAGTTTATCCTCGTAGCCTATAGAGACACCAAGGGTCATGGATTACATAACCTATGTAAGGATAACTTGATTAGCTTAATATGAAATAGTTAGCATCCGCCTTTTAAAAAACATACAATCAATATGCCGTAGTATTAAATATATAGGGATGTGATGAAAATACTAATTATTAGACGTGAAAACATTGGTGACTTAATTCTTACGACACCCCTTATTGCTCTGCTAGGCAGAGACCATAAAATTGATATTTTAGTAAATACGTATAACAGTCAGGTGATAGACGAAAATCCGCATCTCAATAAAATTTATCTTTATACGAAACTACACCATGAAAAATCACTTAAAGCTAAAGTTTTCGCAATATTACTGCGCGTAAAGACTTCTTTTAATATTTGGCGCGAGCGCTACGATGTTGCCATTGTGGCCGGTAACTGGGATAAGCGCCCTTTGCAATGGGCCAGGCTATCTCGTGCAAAACGCATTATTGCAATAGGCGAAGATGCTCCCAATGCTGTCACCGATAAGGTGCCATATACGCATGGACATAGACATATAGTTGAAGAGCTAAGTCAATTAGCCAAACCACTAGGGTATGATGAGGCTCCAGGCAAACTTGAACTCTACTTGAAAAAATCTGAAATTATAAAGGCAGAAGCTAAATTGGGTGAAGGAACTGGAGTACCCATTTATGGCTTACAGATAAGCTCAAGAAAGGAAAAGCAGCGCTGGCCTGCTGAAAAATTTATTGCACTTGCGCATAGTTTATCAGAGAGAGAGCCGTGTAAAATTATATTATTTTGGTCTCCAGGTGCAAGTGATAATCCCACGCATCCTGGCGACGATGACAAAGCTAAATATATAGTAAGGCAATGTAAAGACTTTCCATTACTCCCGTTTGAAACGAAAAGTGTTCGTGATCTTATGGCGGGAATGTCACTTTGTGATCAAATTATAACAAGCGATGGTGGTGCACTACACGTAGCTGCTGGTGTCGAACGCCCAGTTGTTGCCCTATTCGGCAATAGTGATGCCTTCTTCTGGAGTCCGTGGAAGGTGCCGGCGCGCGTACTCGAAGCGCCAAACGAGGACGTCTCTAACCTGACAGTACCTGAAGTGTTAGATGCTTTTATTTCATTAAGAGCTGAAGTACTTACTAGTAAAAACCTACCTGTATAAAAGGTATGATTTATGGCAATGTCGCCAGTCCCTATGTAGTACAGCGCCCCCCAAAAAGGAGTGTCGAACGCTCAACGAAATCGCCCCCTCACCCAGGAGGTGCCAGACTTATCCGAGCCATTCATTCTCAGATCTTAGGGATAAACTGGGGTGCCGTGGAAATCTGACCATAGAAGAACACCCAACGTTTCACGAAGTCCACGAGTTAACAGCGCACCTACTCGACAATCAGGGGATCGATCCACAGAGCCAAATGACACACAGCGACGTGGGGAATGGGAGGTTCAAACCCTATCATACTTAAAATAAACGCCATTAAAACCAACCCGTTGCGGTTGGTTTTTTTATCTCTTAAACTCGGCATTCACCCGTGATCGAGTTTTTCCCCTGAGGGCAAACGTCGGAACTCTGCGGGATCACGCCCAATATGGAGCCCAAAGAGCCCGAACACCCTGACAGGGTCAAAATAACCAAAAGAAATAACACCCTTCGCATCCAAAGCTCCTTATCTTTTTGCTATCCGGTTATATCTCATTCATGGCTAACTGTCTTTCAACAAACTGTCAGTTTTCGTGAAAACCTCTGCTCCTCTTCACATTTAGACTTGCGAAAGGTTTGCAGAGTCAGCTCATACCAACAAACTTAGAAAACCTGCTTTTCGGCAGGTTTTTCTATATCCAACAGGTCAAGTAACAACGGCTTTTGGCGCTTATCGCTCCAGCCATTCGACGGCCAATATTCGTGCCTCATCCAGACTGACATCCCTGCCATCCCTGGTGATCGCCATTTTTAACACATCAATGATATCGGCCTTTTCCGTGGCGCGCTCTTCATTAATTAACACTAGAACCGCATCGCCTATCACCGTACATATGCCGATATACAAGGCTTTTGAATCTTCGAAGCCGCTGCCCATAACTACCTCCGGTTGCAATTTATGCAGATTAACATCTTGCGCCTGACAATGCCCTTTTAAGACCCGGTCGGCGCGGGCGGAAAACGAAAAACCCCAGCAATCATTACGATTACTGGGGTTCGTAGACGGGGTTAAACGTCTGTACAACTTATATGGTGCCGGCTACCGGAGTCGAACTGGTGACCTACTGATTACAAGTCAGTTGCTCTACCTACTGAGCTAAGCCGGCTAAATTTGGCGGAAGGACAGAGATTCGAACTCTGGGAGCTGTTACACTCGACGGTTTTCAAGACCGTTGCCTTAAACCACTCGGCCATCCTTCCAATGGGCGCAGATATTAGCGCTACCGTTATGAAATGTCTATCGTTTCATGATAAAAAATGCAGGAAAAAGTGCGTTTGGTTAAACTTCATGCCACTAGCGGTTAAAAAATGAAAAACCCCGCTAAAGCGGGGCTGGATTGAACAGTAATACGGGGTTATTTAGGTTGTGAGTCGTAGTCTGAACAAGTCTGATAACCTTTGTTCATCACATGACCGGTGTCGCTATAGCTGACAAAATAGGTTTGAACTTTCCCGTCACGTGGCGCCACCGCATAGGTGTCGCAGGTACCCTGCGCATGAACCAGGGTAGCTGTGGTAGACGGTGGTCCGGCAATCGCCCGTACCTGCTGTTTGGTCATTCCCACTTTTACGTCACTGACCACGGGTTCCGCTACGTAACTGGCGGCCCTGTCATAAGCCGTACAACCGGCGAGAAGGGTGAAAGTCGCTGCAGTGCAAATGGCTAAAACCAGCTTATTCGTCATGGTTTGTCCTCTTAGAGTACGTTTATTGTCCTCTAAGTCTAGAAGAGAGAAGGCTTTTCTACAAATTTCACTTTGTCGATAGGTGCGGTTCGCGCCAATATCCTCACCAGTCCACGGTGGACAGGCCAACGTAATTCACATTTTATTTTGTTGCTGTTTTAACTGCGCCTCAAATGTCTGTTGTGACTGTTGTACGTATTGCTGCAACCCCTGACGATCGACAAACGCGTCCAGATCACCCGCTTGCAGTCGTAACATTTTATTTTCCAGATCGAAGCGCGTTCCCTTATTGGCAATAAAAATATCTGCTTGCTGCTGCGCGAGGCTGAGGAAACTGCCGCGGATATCCGCTACCAGGCTGGGATAGTTTTTGTTATTGATCAGGTAATAATCCGGCGTAGCCAGGCTGTCGGCATAAACCAGCCGGTAACTTCGCCCGCCCTGATGCAGAGTGGTCAGCCATGAGGTCGCTCCCGGTAAATGGCCCGGCGTCATCAATGCCGTTAATCTCAGACCTCCCAGGGTAACGCTGTCCCCCTCTCCGACGATAATATCGGCCTTCACCGGTGGGAAGCTCAACGCATCTCCCAGCGCGAAATCCTGTTTGCCCCCCAGTGCCAACTGCTTTGCATTGGCAGCGCTGGCGACCACTTTTGCTCCGCTCCAGGCCTTCATTCGCGCGATACCACCCGCCTGATCGAGACGCGCATGGCTATTAATGATATAGCGCAGATCCTTAATGTTGAAACCCAAAGCCTCAATGTGTGCTCTTATCGTCGGAGCGCTGGCATCCAACGCAGCATCGATCAGAATCAAACCTTCTGGCGTACTCAGCAACACCGACGAAAGGTTGCGGGTACCGACATAATAAACATGTGGAAACATCTGGAAGGGTGCCACCGGCTGCGCCCATTGCTCAAACAATGAATACGGTGGCGCACTGGACAAGGGTTGGGCTGGGTTAAGCTGCGCCTGAGCGCTGAAACACAAGGCAAGAGTCATGGCCGTCAGATAGCCAACATTCTTTTTCATGATCCACTTCTATCGGGGTAAATGGGGCTGAAGTATACTCAGACCAATATTGAAAGGTATTCAATTCAAAAGGCCATTAATGAATATCCTGCAAATGGACATGAACCTGCTGAAAGTGCTCTATCTGTTGACCTGTACCGGATCCAGTCAGAAAACGGCGGACAAGTTGGGCATCAGCACCTCAGCCGTCAGCCATGCGTTGGCTCGCCTGCGTGAAGTGCTGGATGAACCTTTATTTCGCCGCGAGGGACATCGCCAGGTACCTACACTTTTTGCCCTGTCACTTAAAGAAAAACTGGCGCCGCTGTTCTCTTCACTGGACGGCGAATTGTTCGGTCATGTGCAGGATGTGCCACGGAACTTCACCCTGGTTGCACCACCGGCGCTGCATCCAATTTTACTGCCACTGTTGGCGCAGAAAAGCACTCTCGTCAACGCGGATATCCGCTGCCAAAACTTTGAGCGACGCTCATGGCGCAATGAACTGTTGGAAGGCAGTATCGATATGGTGATCGCAGTCGGCGATCATCAACAGCGCACCAGCGCACTGTGTTATGAACTCATTGGCAGCACCCGGCTGGTGGCGGTATTTGGGCCGCCTTTGCAGCCTGTGTTGCAGCACAAGAGTGGGCTGGCCTTCAGCGAATTGGCAGACTACGCACACTATTACTGTCATCCCTGGCCTCAGGCGGAAAATGAACTGGATCGCCAGTTGGAGCGCCAGGGGTTGCAGCGCAGGATCCAACTCAGCTGCGCTGACTATGCCCAGCTACCGCCGGTGCTGCGAGCAGCTCAGCTGATGGCGGTAGTTCCGCAGCCATGGTTCAGCGCGCAGCCGGATAAACAAGGGCTGTTCACCCTGCCTATTCTGGACAATCTGGCTATTGGTCATCTGTTTTCGCACTATAGACAGGGGGAATTGGAGTGGAAAAAACGGCTTATCTCCACGCTTCATACACAACTGCGGCCCTATTATCAGTAACGCCGGTCAGAAACCGAATTCGCTCAGTGCCGCAATCTCATCCGGACGACGGCCAAGCGGCCAGTGGAACCGACGATCCTGTTCGCGGATTGGCATATCGTTGATGCAGGCGTGTCGATTAATCATCTGACCGTCCGGATTAAACTCCCAATTCTCGTTGCCAAAACTACGGTACCAGTTGCCGGAGTCATCACGCCATTCGTAGGCAAAACGCACCGCGATACGCGCCCCATCAAACGCCCAGAGCTCCTTAATCAGCCGATACTCCAGCTCTTTTGCCCACTTACGCTGTAAGAACGCGCAGACGGCCTCACGGCCATCAACAAACTCCGCCCGGTTACGCCAGTGAGTATCCACAGAATAGACCTGTGAGACTCGTTCAGGATCGCGGCTGTTCCAGGCATCTTCCGCCAGACGGACTTTCTCGATGGCCGATTCACGGGTAAACGGCGGTAGCGGGGGTTTAATGCTCATAGCTCACCTCTGCGGGTTATAATCAAGTAGACAGGTTTGTCTACACGATTAAGCTAGCGCATGTAGACAGAGTTGTCTACAATCATTCAAGCCAATATTTCAGGAGATATTTCGATGCCTGCTACTCCCAGCGCTCTGCCGCCGCGTCAGCGTATCCTGCTGACTGCCCATGATTTGTTTTACCGCGATGGGGTACGCGCGACCGGTATCGATCGCATCATCAGCGAGTCAGGCGTGGCCAAGGTGACGTTTTATCGTCACTTCCCCAGTAAAAATGAACTGATTGAAGCGTTTCTGGCCTACCGTCACGATCAGTGGCTGAGCTGGTTCAGTCTGTCGCTGGAGCAGCATGTCGCGCGGTCAGGAGATGTGATGCTCGCGTTGGTGCCTTGTCTCGAAGAGTGGTTCAGCGATCCCCACTACCGTGGTTGCGCGTTTATCAATACAGCGGTGGAACTGGCGGACATGCTACCGGAAAGCCTAATCATAGCCCGCCGACATAAGGCGCAGATGGCAGAAGTGCTTGCCCGCTACCTGCCCGCCGGTCCTGAACAGGAACAACAGGCAGAGATGCTGGCGATGTTGATCGACGGAGCGATCGTCAAGGTGCAAATTGAGCAGCAGGCACAGAACGCACTACTGCTCCTGAACGAAATGCTGAACGCCTTGGCCACCGCCTGGAACCATCAGTAATTAGCCCAGATCCCCGGTGTGACCAGCTCCAGCAGATGATCATCGGGATCGCGGAAATAAATACTCTCTCCACCCTGTTCCCAACTCATGCGCCCTTCTATCGCTACGCCATGTGCCGTCAGGTGTTGTTCCCATTGCGGTAATTGTTCTTTCGCTACTGCCAGGCCAATATGCAGTGGCCCACTGCCGTCATGTGGAGGGATGTACCCTTCCGGGTAATGCGCGCCTTTCACCGAGTCGCCTTCAATGAACAACAGCAGCACGCTTTGTTGGCCCACGTCATAGGCGCGAAAACGCTCGTTGGCCACCATCGCTGAAAGCTTTAATACCTGCTGATAGAAAACCGCGGCACGCTCGATATCTTTGACGTACAGCACCGTTTCAACCACTCGATCTATCTTGAGTTCCATATTAGCCCCCTGACTTATCTATATGGCAGAAGTTTAGGTAAACCCCGGCACATCGAAATAGCAATCCGTGCCGCTAAAATTCCAATTTGTGCCAAACCGCAGGCAAAAAAAACGCGGCCCGAAGGCCGCGTGATCATATCCACACTCTGTTGCTTAGAACTGGTAAACCAGGCCCACGGCAACCACGTCGTCGGTGTTGATACCGGCAGATTTGGTGAAGTCGTTTTCGTCCATCAGGTTGATTTTGTAATCAACGTAGGTAGACATATTTTTGTTGAAGTAGTAAGTCGCGCCCACATCAACATACTTCATCAGATCCTGATCGCCGTAACCGCGATCGATGTCTTTGCCTTTAGACTGCAGGTAAGCCACGGATGGGCGCAGACCGAAGTCGAACTGGTACTGAGCAACAATTTCAACGTTCTGCGCTTTATTAGCGTAACCGTAAGTGCTGCTGTTGCTGCTACCGAAGCGGGTTGCGTTGTAAGACTGGGTATACATCGCTGCCAGGTAGACGTTATTGGCATCATATTTCAGACCGCCGCTGTAGGCCTCAGCCTTGTCACCACGGCCCAGAATGCCAGGGTTGTTATTGCCATTTTGATCGTTGGTGCGGTCGGAAGAGAAGTACGCCGCTGCAGCGCTGATGCCGTAGCCCAGATCGTAAGACGCGGACATACCATAACCGTCACCGTTCTGTGCCAACACGTCACGACCATTGTTGGATTCGGTAGCGCTGTCGTTTTTACCCTGGTATTGCAGAGCAAAGTTCAGACCGTCAACCAGACCAAAGAAGTCTGAGTTACGGTAAGTCAGCACGCCATTGGTACGCTGGAACATGAAGTTGTCCGCACCGTAGGTATCGCCACCGAACTCTGGCAGTACGTCGGTCCAGGCGCCGATGTCGTACAGCACGCCGTAGTTACGGCCGTAATCCAATGAGCCGTAATCGCCGAATTTCAGACCGGCAAAGCCAACACGGGTGAAGTTATTGTTGTCTTCACTTTCTGCGCGGTTGAGGTTTGCCTGATATTCCCACTCACCATAACCGGTCAGTTGGTCGCTGATTTGTGTTTCGCCACGCAGGCCAAAACGCATATAAGACTGGTCGCCATCGGAGCCTTTATCGTCGGAGAAATAGTGAAGACCATCGATTTTACCGAACAAATCCAGTTTATTACCGTCTTTGTTGTAGATTTCCGCCGCGCCTGCAGTGCCTGCAACCAGCAGAGCGGGTACTATCAGTGAAAGTACTCGAAGTTTCATCGTTATTATCCTCGTTAATTATGTCGAACTATGGCCACTGCCCTTTTGAGCATTATTAGCACGACTGTGCATTACCATTCTGGTAACAAGGGTTATATTAATCCAGAAAGAAAATGATACCAAGTATCCGATAGTGTTTCATTGTGATTAATAAAGGTTTCCAAATGTAAATTTGCGCGAACTTCCACAAAACATTACAGACAAACAAAATAAGGCACACAATGCCAAAAAATACATTTATAGATATAAAATCAGTTAGTTATACAAAACTTTAAGAAAAAACAGACTGATATACAAAACTCACCACTGATAAGCACATTGTGCCAAAAACATCTCATATCTCTGACGTTATAATAATCCCGCTATCATCATTATTTTCATTATTACCTTCATTATCTGTAAGATAATTTTTGTACATTTCGACCGGCTTCTGGCCGGTTTTTTATTATTTTACATTTTCTTCACATTTCATCTTTATCCGCACTTTTTGCCAAAAAATAATCACCTATAGATATTATCCCCCTAATTAACTTTCGCACTAATCGCTAATTTATTAGCCTGATTTAGGCTATGAATTAATCGCATTAATTAGGAGAGCGTTTTATTGCTAAAACACCTTCAGCTTAAGTCGGCATTCGGTTTGGGGAAGCAACATTGGCTCATCCTGCCTATTTTGATAGCCTGTGCAAAATATCCCGAAGAGATGACCCATGCTATTTCAACCCGAAGCGTTATGGCGTCGGCTGCAAAGCTCCCCTTTCCGCGCCAGGTTCCGCCTGAACCCCAAAGACCAACTTTACTTTGATACCAAAGGGTTGCCGCTGATCCTCAGCCACGCACGAGATTTTATCGAGCAACGGCTGGCGGCCCCTTTCCCGAAAAATGACGGTAAGCAAACCCCGATGCGTGGCCATCCGGTATTTGTCGCTCAGCATGCCACCGCCACCTGTTGCCGGGGCTGTCTGGCCAAGTGGCATGACATTCCCCAGGGGCAAGCGCTGGATGAGCAACAAAAGCGGTACATTGTGCAAGTCATTGCCTTGTGGCTGGAGCGACGAGCAGGCGCAAAGGCCGATGACAGCGCGAATCCTTTCGACCCGGATCGCGGATTGTGATAAAAACACTCCATAACTTTCAGCCCGCATTTCCACAATAGATCCTGATGCCCACATGACATCCACCTTGTGTAATGAACAGCAAAAACCCGGCGTCCCGGCCCAGATTGCAACTCGGTTGGCTTTCTTTGTCGCCGGCTTTGGTATGGCCGCCTGGGCACCCTTGGTGCCGTTTGCCAAAGCACGTATCGGCATAGACGATGGCTCGCTGGGTCTGCTGCTGTTGTGCATTGGCGCAGGTTCGATGTTAGCGATGCCGTTAACCGGCTTCCTGACCGGCAGGTTGGGCTGTCGACCGGTGATCCTGCTCGCTGGCCTGGCGCTGTGTATTGATTTACCCCTGCTGGTTCTGATGAACACCACCACCGGTATGGCGTTGGCCCTGCTGCTGTTTGGTGCGGCGATCGGCATGATCGACGTGGCAATGAATGTGCAGGCGGTGGTAGTCGAGCGCGCCAGCGGCAAGGCAATGATGTCCGGTTTCCATGGTTTCTTCAGCGTCGGCGGTATCGCCGGTGCCGGCGGCGTCAGCCTGATGCTGTGGCTGGGACTGTCACCCTTGCTGGCAACCTGGGTCACCGTATTGACCATTGCCGCGCTGCTGATGCTGGCCAGTCGCAATTTATTGCGCGAAAGCGGCGGTGAAGAAGGCGGGCCGATGTTCGTGCTGCCTCGTGGCTGGGTGATGTTTATCGGTATCCTGTGCTTCATTATGTTCCTGGCGGAAGGCTCGATGCTCGACTGGAGCGCCCTGTTCCTCACCACCCTGCGTGGGGTTGACCATAGCCAGGCAGGATTAGGCTATGCGTTGTTCTCCATCACCATGACTATCGGCAGGTTGAACGGCGATTGGGTAGTGAACCGGCTGGGCAGATATAAGGTATTGCTGCTGGGTAGCCTGTGTGCGGCCATTGGCCTGAGCCTGGCCATTGTGTTCAACAACGCCATGGTTTCACTGATTGGGTTTATGCTGGTGGGCCTGGGGGCTTCCAACGTGGTGCCAATCCTGTTCAGTGCGGCGGGCAACCAACATGATATGCCGGCCAATCTGGCTATCGCCTCAGTGACCACCGTGGGCTATGCCGGCATTCTCGCCGGACCAGCACTGATCGGCTTTATCGCCCAGTTCTCCAGCCTGACGGCGGCCTTTGCCTGCGTTGCAGTATTACTCCTGGCAGTCACCGCCAGTGCCCGGGCCATAACCCGTTGATTCAGGAATGCGCAGTCAACTATGCAAAATAAACAACTGACCATCAGCTCAAGCAATATTACCCGCTGCTTCCTGTTATTTTCCGTACTGCTGACGATAGCCATCGGCTTGTATGGCTACAACTACACCAACGCCTGGCTGGCAGAAAAGAAATATGCGCTGAACAGCATCGCCAACGGCCTGCAAAAGCGTATCGACAACTACCGCTACATCACTTATCAGATCTACGACAAATTCGGTAATGCGCCGTCATTGAATGTCGATCCCAGCCTGCAGGAAACCCGGCTGCGCCCGGACGTTTATTACCTGGAGAAGCCGCATAAAAAGACCGACGCGGTTATTTTTGGCAGTCATGAAGAAAGCACTCTGGCGATGATCGCCAATATTTCAGACTATCTGGACACCCGTTGGGGGGCCAAGACTGAAAATTACGCCATGTATTACCTTAACGGGCAAGATAACAGCCTGAGTCTGATCACCACCCAGCCGCTGAAAGAACTGGCCTCACGCTTCAAGGAAAGCTATCTGACAACCTCGGCAGAGGATCGTCGGGCCGAAATGCTGCAACAAGCCAATATGCTCGACGAGCGTGAAAGTTTTTCCGCGTTGCGCAAACAACGCTTCCAGAACACCTATTCGTTTTCAATCCGCACCACTTTTAACCAGCCGGGTCATTTGGCCACGGTGATCGCCTTCGACCTGCCGATTAACGACATCATCCCCATCAATATGGCGCGCGCCAACTTCATGCTGTTGCCTGACGATAGCAGCATGGATGACGGAACCTTGCCGTTGGATACGGCGACCAGCACCGGCATAGCGATGAGCGGCAGTTGGGTGGAGTTCAGCGCTCCCCTGCCTAATTCGCCGCTGAAAGTGGTTTACCGCGTCTCCGCTATCAGCCTGGCGATCGACCTGCTGCGGAACAATATCTGGCTGATCGCCATCAATCTGTTGCTGTTGGCGCTGTCGTTGGTGGGTATTTACTTTATCCGTCGCCAATATATCCGCCCGAGCGAGAATATGGCGGTTGAACTTGAAGCCGAACGCGCACTGAATCAGGAAATCATCGCCAGCCTGCCTTCCGGCCTGCTGGTGTACAACTTCGCCAGCAATACGGTGATCGCCAGTAACAAGATCGCCCAACACCTGTTGCCACATTTAAGCCTGCAAAAAATCGCCCATATGGCCGAACAGCATCACGGCGTTATTCAGGCTACGGTCAACAATGAAGTGTATGAGATCCGCATTTTCCGCAGCCAACTGTCGCCGGAAACCTACCTGTTCCTGCTCAACGATCAGGACAAGGAAGTGATGGTTAACAAGCGGTTGCAGCAGGCGCAGCGCGAGTACGATAAAAATGTCCAGGCACGCAAACTGATGCTGCATAACCTGGGCATTGAGCTGAACCAGCCGGTGCGCCAGATGCACGATCTGGCCGATCGCCTGCGTACGCAAGCGGATGAAGAACAGCAACAAGCGCTATTGAAGCAACTGACGGTACAATCGTCGACGGTGCTGGGGCTGATTGAAAACATCACCCTGCTCACCCGGCTGGAAACCCAGGACTGGCAGCCTTCGCGTCACCCCTTTAGCCCATCGGCCCTGATAGATGAATTACTGCAGGAAGCCCTGCCATCCATCAATCAAAAAGGTCTGTCGTTGTTCAATCATTTCCATCTTGATGTCGAACAGCAATATATCGGGGATGCCAATGCACTGCGCAAGGTGATCTCACTGCTGGTGCATTACGCCATTATCACTACCGCCTGCGGCAAGATTTCGCTGGTGATCGATCATGAGCCCGAGCATCCCGATCGCCTGGTGTTCCATATCAATGACACCGGATCGGGCATTTCCAACGAAGAGATCAGCAACCTGAACTATCCGTTCCTTAGCCAGACGCTGGTGGATCGTTTTAATCACGGCTCCGGCCTCACCTTCTTCCTGTGTAATCAACTGTGCAAAAAGCTCAATGGCCAGTTGGATATCCGCAGCAAGATTGATATCGGCACCCGCTACACCATCCGCGTGCCGATGGAAATGGAGAAAAAAGAGACGGAAGCGCAGGAAAAGCTGCTCGACGGTGTGACCGCATTGTTGGACATCACTTCTGAAGAAGTGCGTGGCATCGTCACCCATCTGTTGCACGCCTACGGTGCAAGCTGCATCGTTGCCGACGAACGCCAGATTAATCGCGACTACGACGTATTGCTGACCGATAACCCGCAAAGAGCAGACGATTACACCCTGTTGCTGACCAGCGATGAAGCCGGATGGCAGCAGCTTGAAAAACGGTATATTCGGGTAAACTATAACCTGAGTGGTGCGATGATAGACGCCGTGCTGATGCTGATTGAGCAGCAAATGGCCGCGTTGGAACAGCAGGAAAGCGCGCTTTCACTGACCGCCGATGACATCCAACTCTATGAAAAACAATTGAAATCAAGTGATTACTATGGCCTATTTATTGATACAGTACCCGACGATGTCAAAAAACTGTATACTGAGGCGGGCAGCAGTGATTTCAATGCTCTGTCACAGACAGCACACCGCCTGAAAGGCGTGTTTGCCATGTTAAATCTGCTTCCCGGCAAGCAACTGTGTGAATCGTTAGAACAGCACATCGCAGACGGTGATGCGCTCAAGATCGAGAATAACATCAGTCAGATTGATTTTTTCGTCAGTAGACTGCTGCAGCAAGGTAGCCAACAACATGAATAACCTGAACGTAATTATTGCTGATGACCATCCTATCGTACTGTTTGGCATCCGGAAGTCACTTGAGCAAATTGAATGGGTGAATGTCGTTGGGGAGTTTGAAGACTCAACAGCACTGATCAACAATCTGTCCAAACTGGACGCGAACGTCCTGATCACCGACCTTTCGATGCCGGGTGATAAGTATGGCGACGGCATTACGCTGATCAAATACATCAAACGCCATTATCCGCAGTTGTCGATCATCGTTCTGACCATGAACAACAACCCGGCTATTCTTAGCGCCGTGCTGGATCTGGATATCGAAGGCATCGTGCTGAAACAGGGTGCGCCGACCGACCTGCCGAAAGCGCTGGCCGCATTGCAGAAAGGCAAGAAGTTCACGCCGGAAAGCGTCTCCAAACTGTTGGAGAGGATCAGCGCCAGCGGTTACGGTGATAAGCGTCTGTCACCGAAAGAGAGCGAAGTACTGCGCCTGTTCGCCGAAGGTTTCCTGGTGACCGAGATCGCCAAGAAACTCAATCGCAGCATCAAAACCATCAGTAGCCAAAAGAAATCGGCGATGATGAAGTTGGGTGTTGAGAACGATATTGCGCTGCTCAACTACCTCTCCTCTGTCAGCATGGCACCGCTGGACAAAGACTAAAATCCCGGTAGTTAACAGAGGGCGCGGCATTTTGCTGCGCCCTTTTGCTTTCAGACGTCTTCTGACTCAGCCCGCGTACGACGCACCTGCTGGCTGTAATACCCCAAAGTCTGCTCCAGCGTTTCCAGCGTCACCGGTTTCGACAGGCAGTTATCCATCCCCGCCTCAATACAGCGCTGCTTCTGCTCCGCCAGGGCATTCGCCGTCACGCCGATCACCGGAGCGGTAAAGTGCAACTGGCGCAAACGCTGGGTCAAAAGATAGCCATCCATGTTGGGCATGTTGACGTCGGTCAGCACGATATCGACAGTATTGCGATTCAGTACGTCGAGTGCATCTACCCCATCATTGGCGGTCACCACCTGATAGCCCAGTGAGCCAAGCTGGTCGGACAGCAACCGGCGGTTAATCGGGTGGTCATCCACCACCAGCAAATGAATATCCCCGTTGTCTACCCTGCTGGCCTTGGCCGGTACCGGCAATTGCATCAGGCTATTGCCGCTTTCATCACGGGTACCAAACAAACGGTTGAGCAGCGTCAGGGTTTCACGCGGCGTCGAGGTACTGTGCATCCAATAGCCCGGCCGGGTTTCCTGCGACGGGCCAATATGCTCGGTAGTGAACTGGATCTGTGCCAGCAGTGGCGTGTTGACCATCAGTGGGTGATCGCTGAGCATCACATCCCCTGCGGCGGTATCCTGCCCCTGGTGACGCAGTACCGTAGCTCCATAACCACCAAGGATCTCCATCAGGTAACTTTCCAACCGCTGGTTGCGGATATCCAGCCACAGAGTTTTACCTTGCCAGGTATCGCTGGGCTGCGGGATCGGGAACTGGGCGTTAAACAGCGGAATGCGAATGGTGAACAGACTGCCTAATCCCGGCTCGGATTCAACGGCAATGTCGCCATCCATCATGTTGATCAGCTTTTCGCAAATCGCCAACCCCAGCCCGGTGCCCTGGAAATGGCGTTGCACACCACTACCGACCTGGAAGAACGGATCGAACAGACGGGTGATTTCTTTCTCCGGAATGCCGACCCCGGTATCGCGAACGCTGAATTCCAGATAGCTACCACGCGTACAGACTTGCAGAATGATGCAGCCAGTATCGGTAAACTTAATCGCGTTGTTCAACAAGTTCGACAGTACCTGCTGCAAACGCACCGGATCGCCGGAAATGCGCTCCGGCACGTTCTGCTCGATAAAACAGTACAACCCCAACCGTTTCTTCACCACCAGCGGCAAATAGTTGCCGGCGATGTGGGTGATCACCTCCAGGCAGGAGAACTCACGCGGTTCAATCTTCAACTGCTCGGATTCAATTTTCGAGAAGTCCAGGATGTCGCTGATGATCTTCAACAACAGCCCGGACGAGTTGTTCATCGCATTGACCAGTCGATCAACGCCCTGCGGCAACGCCTTGGTCTGCAATAAATCGAGGTTGCCGATGATGCCGTACAGCGGCGTACGCAACTCGTGGCTGACGGTCGCCAGGAACATCGATTTGGATTGACTGGCCTGCTCTGCCGCCGCCGCCATCTCCTGTAGCGACTCTTCCATTTTCACACGTGCGCTAACGTCCACCAGCACGCAGATCGCCACATCCTCGTTGCGGTAACGGGAATGAACAAAGCTGATTTGCAGATTATTGTTATTACTGGTCATCACATCGACAAAATTCACCTGCTGTTCGCAGATGATGCGTGTAATGCGGTCACGGTCTTCGTGAGTCAGCAGGTTGATATAGTTGTGTGCCAGCTCATTACTCAGAATGTTGGTACCGTCACTGATGCGCAGAATACAAATGCCCACAGGTGCCGAGGCGACAATCTTACGGTTGAACTGCTCATGCTCCTCCAGCCGGAAAGCGTTGTCTTCCGCCGGCAGGAACATTTTTCGCTCAAACAGCCAGGCCAGGCTGAACAGCACGATGGCGGACAGCAGATTCAGCAGTACTGCATTGAGGATTAACATCCTGAAGCGTTCAACCACCGTCTGCACCGGCACGGCATAAACAATACTGAGCGATGACGGCGGCAGCGCCTTCTTCATGATCAGGTCGCGGTAGTTATCTACATAGCCAAAGTAAGCCGGATCGTCCGGATAGCTGCCGGGGGCCTGCGCATCGCGCTCGCCATCCACCAGCCGCAATATCGGTTGGTTATTCTCATCCAGCAGGGTTACACCGGTCGGCAAGCTGCCTGCGGTGACAAAGTCTTCCAGACGAATGGTCTGCTCAATACCCAGCAGCGCCTCAAGCTTGTTACCAATATAGATAGGCGTCAGCACATACAGATAACCGACATCCGGCCGCTGCTGGCTTGGGCTGATCCAGTACAGATTATTGTCTTTGTCCTGGTTCTTGGCATTACGGTATTTGAGGATGCGCTCATGCAGGGTTTTCAGCGCGTCGGCTCGGTTGGCCACACCGCTGCTGCTGCCACCAAACTCCGCCATGCATAAAGTGTCACCGTCGATGAAAAACACCCGGTTGAGATCGTAGGCCGCAACGAAATTCTCTTTCCAATACTGAATCAGTCCGCTCAGTGAATTGAGCGAGCTGCGATAAGTGGTATTAAGTGAACAGTTGGACTCTGAATACAGTGGTACAAACTCCAGTGGAGTGTTCTTGCCGGGGAAAATACCGCTGAACATGTCCAGGCTACTGACTGAGCCGTTGAGGCGGTTTTCCGCCATATATTTGATATCACGCATTATATCGGCCGAATGGCGGATATAGCCCTGCGCCTGATCGAAATTCAGATTGTAGTCCTGTCGAATGTCAGACTCTTTCTGGTGCAGGATATTCAGGATATAGAAGGTGGTGAGCAACGCCCCCAACGACCACAGCATTATCGCCAGCACCCGGAACAAATAGCGGGATATCTTTAACGTGGTGCGAAAAGAAGCTAAATATTTCAATCGGATACCATACAAAAGTGAGTGGCGACCAGCGCGTTCATATCAGAGCCGGGATCTCTGACTTGGGTCCGGCAATTAAACCATATAACTGAAAAAGGGCCTAGCATCGCTGCCAGGCCCTTTTAACCTCAGTGCGACAGGGGCGGCAAGCCAGCCCCTACCACTTAGGCGTTGTCATCTTCCACGTCATCTGACGCTTCAGAATCATCATCGCCTTCGTCCAGCGGTGCAGCGTCTTCTTCTGCTACTTCCGCACCCGGTTCGAGGCTGTCCAGCTCTTCATCTTCCACCGGTTCGGCAACGCGCTGCAGACCGACGACGTTCTCGTCTTCCGCAGTACGGATCAGCGTAACACCCTGGGTATTACGCCCGACCACGCTGACTTCCGATACGCGGGTACGCACCAGCGTACCGGCATCGGTGATCATCATGATCTGATCGGTGGTATCCACCTGAACCGCACCCACTACCTGACCATTACGCTCGCTCACCTTAATGGAGATAACCCCTTGGGTGGCGCGTGACTTGGTCGGATACTCGGTAACCGCAGTACGTTTACCGTAGCCGTTCTGGGTGACGGTCAGAATATCGCCTTCACCACGTGGCACAATCAGGGAAATAACGCTGTCGCCTTCACCCAGATTGATACCGCGCACGCCGGTAGCAGTACGGCCCATTGAACGCACCTGCGTTTCCGGGAAGCGCACCACTTTACCGTTGGCGGAGAACAGCATGACTTCATTGCTGCCGTCGGTCAGGTCAACACCAATCAGCTCGTCACCCTCATTGAGGTTAACGGCGATGATGCCGGCGCTGCGTGGGCGGCTGAAATCGGTCAACGCGGTTTTCTTCACGGTGCCGCTGGCGGTAGCCATAAACACGTGACGCCCTTCTTCATACTCACGCACTGGCAGAATAGCGGTGATACGCTCATTGGCTTCCAGCGGCAACAAGTTGACGATTGGACGACCACGCGCGCCACGGCTGGCTTCAGGCAGTTGGTACACCTTCATCCAGTACAGGCGGCCACGGCTGGAGAAGCACAGGATCGTATCGTGGGTGTTAGCCACCAACAGACGATCGATAAAGTCTTCTTCTTTAATACGTGCTGCCGACTTGCCTTTACCGCCGCGGCGTTGCGCTTCATAGTCAGTCAGAGGCTGATACTTCACATAGCCCTGGTGCGACAGCGTAACGACCACGTCTTCCTGGTTGATCAGGTCTTCGATATTAATATCTGAAGTATTGGCGGTGATCTCGGTGCGGCGGCCGTCGTTGTACAGTTCTTTGACTGCCACCAGCTCTTCGCGGATCACTTCCATCAGACGGTCTGGGTTTTCCAGAATAAAGATCAGCTCGGCAATCGCCGTCAGCAGCTCTTTATATTCGTCCAGCAGCTTTTCATGCTCCAGGCCGGTCAGTTTCTGCAGACGCAGATCCAGAATCGCCTGAGCTTGCTGCTCGGTCAGATGGTATTTACCGTCACGGATGCCGAACTCCGGTTCCAGCCACTCAGGACGAGCGGCATTATCACCAGCGCGTTCCAGCATGGAGGCCACATTACCCAGATCCCACGCCTGAGCCACCAGGGCGGCTTTCGCTTCCGCAGGGGTTGGCGCACGGCGGATCATTTCGATGATCGGATCGATGTTCGCCAGGGCGATAGCCAACGCTTCCAGGATATGGGCACGATCGCGGGCTTTACGCAGTTCGAAGATGGTACGACGAGTCACCACTTCGCGGCGGTGGCGGACAAACGCCTTCAGAATGTCTTTCAGGTTCAGCAGTTTTGGCTGACCCTGATGCAATGCCACCATGTTGATACCGAAGGTGACCTGCAGTTGCGTCAGCGAGTACAGATTGTTCAGTACCACTTCACCGACCGCGTCGCGCTTGATTTCAACCACGATACGCATGCCGTCTTTGTCGGACTCATCACGCAGCGCGCTGATACCTTCCACGCGTTTTTCTTTGACCAGTTCGGCGATCTTCTCAATCAGACGCGCCTTGTTCACCTGATACGGGATCTCGTGAACAATGATGGTCTCGCGACCGGTTTTGGCATCGGCTTCTACTTCGGCGCGTGCGCGCAAATAGATTTTGCCGCGCCCGGTGCGGTAGGCTTCTTCGATGCCGCGGCGGCCGTTGATGATCGCCGCAGTCGGGAAGTCCGGCCCCGGGATGTGCTCCATCAGGCCTTCGATGCTGATGTTTTCATCATCGATATAAGCCAGGCAGCCGTTGACAACCTCTGACAGGTTATGCGGCGGAATGTTGGTGGCCATGCCCACGGCGATGCCCGACGAGCCGTTAACCAGCAGGTTCGGGATCTTGGTTGGCATGACGGCTGGGATCTGCTCGGTGCCATCATAGTTAGGCACAAAGTCGACGGTTTCTTTTTCCAGATCCGCCAGCAGTTCGTGAGCAATTTTGGACATGCGCACTTCGGTATAACGCATCGCCGCGGCGGAGTCGCCATCGACAGAACCGAAGTTACCCTGACCGTCCACCAGCATATAGCGCAGCGAAAACGGTTGAGCCATACGCACGATGGTGTCGTAAACCGCGCTGTCACCGTGTGGGTGATATTTACCGATTACGTCCCCGACGACACGGGCCGATTTTTTGTATGGTTTATTCCAGTCGTTACCCAATACACTCATCGCGAACAAAACGCGACGGTGCACCGGCTTCAGTCCATCACGAACATCTGGCAGCGCACGTCCGACAATTACGGACATCGCGTAGTCCAGATACGAGTTTTTCAACTCGTCTTCGATGTTTACCGGTGTGATTTCTCTGGCAAGGTCGCTCATGGAGCTGCTATCCCTCTACTAATGATTCATCTGCCCGCTGCCATAGTGGCAAAGGTGTAAAACTATATCACAAAGCACGCTTTACGGGAAAATAACCGCCGCTGTTTAACTTAAATTATGCATATATGTGCAGTAAAAATGCATCGACGCAGACGGTGCTGCGCCGGAACATGTATAATCCGCGCAACGAGAACCAGGAGCCAAATACGCCCATGAATGCAGAATCATCCAGCCAAGCGCAAAACGTAGACCATCATGAAATCGCCAAGTTCGAGGCCGTGGCCTCACGCTGGTGGGATTTGGAAGGTGAATTCAAGCCTCTGCACCGTATCAACCCGCTGCGTCTGAACTACATCCTGCAGCGCGCCGGCGGCATTTTTGACAAAACCGTCCTCGACGTGGGCTGCGGCGGCGGCATTTTGGCGGAAAGCATGGCGCGAGAAGGCGCACAGGTCACCGGGCTGGACATGGGCGCCGAGCCGCTGCAGGTTGCCCGGCTGCACGCACTGGAAAGCGGCGTGAATGTAAACTACATACAGGAAACGGTGGAGAGCCATGCGCAGGCCAACCCACAACGCTATGACGTAGTGACCTGCATGGAAATGCTGGAGCACGTTCCCGATCCGGCTTCGGTGGTACGCGCCTGCGCTCACCTGGTCAAACCGGGTGGCCACGTGTTTTTCTCCACCATTAACCGCAACACCAAAGCCTGGCTGATGGCGGTGGTCGGTGCGGAATATATTCTGAAGATGGTGCCACAGGGCACCCATGACCATAAGAAGTTCATCCGCCCTTCTGAGTTGATCGGCTGGGTTGACGGCACGCCGTTGCGCGAAAAGCATATGATTGGCCTGCATTACAACCCAATCACCGACCATTTCAAGCTTGGCCGCAACGTTGATGTGAACTATATGGTACATACTCAGCACGAAGGCTGAGCCTTCCAAAGCGCGCCGGGACTGGCTTGTCTGTTCCGGTGCGCCGATAACATTAAGATAAATACCTGATTTTTCCGCTTTCGATCAAAATCACCGTTGTAAACAGTTTTTAAGAATATTAAATCAGATCAATATGCCGTTTTTTTCTAACGTTTAATAAAGCGGCAAACGATCACGTTTTTCTGATTCTAAGGAAATTCTTATCCCGCTTATTGACAAGCTTGTCGCGCCAGTCACAGCGCGCACTGCGAAAGACAAGTCACATTTCACCCCCAAGTTATCCACAAATTAGGCCACTTTTGTTCACTTGCAAACGCCCTGTTTTCTCACTATCTTGTTACCTCACCGACATACAACCCCTATATATAGTGTTTACATACTGAGCAGAGCTACTACACTTCTGCTTAGGGGCACCATACGGACAGGTAAAACACCACATGAACCAAAGTCTGCTTGTAACTAAACGCGATGGCCGTAAAGAGCGCATCAACCTCGACAAAATCCACCGTGTCATCGACTGGGCCGCGGAAGGGTTAAACAACGTCTCGGTTTCTCAAGTAGAGTTGCGTTCTCATATTCAGTTTTATGACGGCATCAAAACTGCTGATATTCATGAAACCATTATCAAAGCGGCAGCCGACCTGATCTCGCGCGACGCGCCGGACTATCAGTATCTGGCAGCACGCCTGGCCATCTTCCACCTGCGTAAAAAAGCTTACGACCAATTCGAGCCACCGAAGCTGCTCGCTCACGTAACGCGCATGGTAGAGATGGGCAAGTACGATAAGCATCTGCTGGAAGACTACAGCACTGAAGAGTTCGAGCAGATGGACTCCTTTATCGATCACTGGCGTGATATGAACTTCTCCTACGCAGCCGTTAAGCAGCTGGAAGGGAAGTATCTGGTGCAGAACCGCGTTAGCGGCGAGATCTACGAGAGCGCACAGTTCCTGTATATCCTGGTGGCCGCGTGCCTGTTCTCCAACTATCCGCGTGATACCCGTCTGGACTACGTTAAACGTTTCTACGACGCGATCTCCACCTTCAAGATTTCACTGCCTACGCCAATCATGTCCGGCGTGCGCACCCCAACCCGCCAGTTCAGCTCTTGCGTGCTGATCGAGTGCGGCGACAGCCTGGATTCCATCAACGCCACTTCCAGCGCCATTGTGAAATACGTTTCGCAACGCGCCGGTATCGGTATCAATGCCGGCCGCATTCGTGCGCTGGGCAGCCCGATCCGCGGTGGTGAAGCCTTCCATACCGGCTGTATCCCGTTCTACAAACATTTCCAGACCGCAGTGAAGTCCTGTTCTCAGGGCGGTGTGCGTGGTGGTGCAGCTACGCTGTTCTACCCGATGTGGCATCTGGAAGTTGAAAGCCTGTTGGTGCTGAAGAACAACCGTGGCGTTGAAGGCAACCGCGTGCGCCACATGGATTACGGCGTGCAGTTGAACCGCCTGATGTACCAGCGCCTGATCAAGGGCCAGGACATCACTCTGTTCAGCCCGTCTGACGTGCCGGGGCTGTATGACGCGTTCTTCGCCAATCAGGACGAATTCGAACGTCTGTACACCCAGTACGAACAAGACAGCAGCATCCGCCAGAAACGAGTGAAAGCGGTTGAACTGTTCTCACTGATGATGCAGGAACGCGCTTCTACCGGCCGTATCTACATCCAGAACGTTGACCACTGCAACACCCACAGCCCGTTTGATCCGCAGATCGCGCCGGTACGCCAGTCCAACCTGTGCCTGGAAATCGCCCTGCCGACCAAGCCGCTGGATGACGTCAACGACGAAAACGGCGAAATCGCCCTGTGTACGCTGTCCGCCTTTAACCTGGGCGCCATCGAAAGCCTGGACGATCTGGAAGAGCTGGCTACCCTGGCAGTACGTGCTCTGGATGCCCTGCTGGATTACCAGGACTACCCAATCAAAGCCGCTCACCGTGGCGCTATGGGTCGTCGCACCCTGGGTATCGGCGTGATCAACTACGCTTACTACCTGGCGAAGAACGGCGTACGCTACTCCGACGGCAGCGCTAACGCGCTGACCCACAAGACTTTCGAAGCCATCCAGTACTACCTGCTGAAGGCCTCGAACCGTCTGGCTCAGGAACAAGGCGCCTGCCCATGGTTCAATGAAACCACGTATTCACAGGGCATCCTGCCGATCGACACCTACAAGAAAGATCTGGATGTCATCTGCCAGGAGCCACTGCACTACGACTGGGAAAGCCTGCGTAAAGAGATCAAGGAAACCGGTCTGCGCAACTCTACCCTGTCGGCGCTGATGCCTTCGGAAACCTCTTCGCAGATTTCCAACGCCACTAACGGCATTGAGCCGCCACGCGGTCACATCAGTATCAAAGCGTCTAAAGACGGTATTCTGCGCCAGGTGGTACCAGAATATGAGCGTCTGAAAAACGACTACGAACTGCTGTGGGAAATGCCGAACAACGACGGCTATCTGCAACTGGTCGGTCTGATGCAGAAGTTTATCGACCAGTCGATCTCGGCCAACACCAACTATGACCCAACCCGTTTCCCGGGCGGCAAGGTGCCAATGAAGCAGCTGTTGAAAGACCTGCTCACCACCTACAAGTTCGGTGTCAAGACGCTGTACTATCAGAACACCCGCGACGGTGCCGATGATATTCAGGAAGATTTGTTGCCGGCCAAAGGCGGCGATGATGACTGCGAAAGCGGCGCCTGCAAGATCTAAAGTTTGACACAGCGGGCCGGAACTCTTCCGGCCCCTTCATTTAGCCACGTTACGATGGATTCAGGCTTATGGCTTACACCACATTTTCTCAGAACAAAAATAACCAGTTGCTGGAGCCGATGTTTTTCGGTCAGTCGGTTAACGTTGCGCGTTTCGATCAGCAAAAACATGAAATTTTCGAAAAACTGATTGAGAAGCAACTGTCCTTCTTCTGGCGTCCGGAAGAAGTGGACGTTTCACGCGACCGTATCGACTATCAGGCGCTGCCGGAACATGAAAAACACATTTTCATCAGCAACCTGAAATATCAAACGCTGCTGGATTCGATCCAGGGCCGTAGCCCGAACGTCGCCCTGCTGCCGCTGATCTCGATCCCGGAGCTGGAAACCTGGATAGAAACCTGGTCCTTCTCCGAGACGATTCACTCGCGTTCTTACACCCACATCATCCGTAACATCGTTAACGATCCGGCGGTGGTGTTTGATGACATCGTCACCAACGAAGAGATCCTCAAGCGCGCGAAAGATATCTCCGGCTACTACGACGATCTGATCGCAATGACGGGTTACTATCATCTGCTGGGTGAAGGTACGCATCAGGTCAACGGTAAAACAGTGACCGTGACCCTGCGCGCACTGAAGAAACAGCTCTATCTGTGCCTGATGAGCGTTAACGCACTGGAAGCCATCCGCTTCTACGTCAGCTTCGCCTGTTCGTTTGCCTTCGCGGAACGTGAATTGATGGAAGGCAATGCCAAAATCATCAAGCTGATCGCCCGTGACGAAGCGCTGCACCTGACCGGTACCCAGCATATGCTGAACCTGATGCGCTCCGGCGCAGATGACCCAGAGATGGCGGAAATTGCCGTTGAGTGTCAGCAGCAATGCTATGACCTGTTCGTGCTGGCGGCCGAGCAAGAAAAAGAGTGGGCAGAATACCTGTTCCGTGACGGCTCGATGATCGGCCTGAACAAAGACATCCTGTGCCAGTATGTGGAATACATCACCAACATCCGCATGCAGGCGGTCGGTCTTGGCCTGCCGTTCGCAACCCGCTCTAACCCGATCCCATGGATCAACGCCTGGTTAGTGTCTGATAACGTGCAGGTTGCCCCGCAGGAAGTGGAAGTCAGCTCCTACCTGGTCGGCCAGATCGACTCGGAAGTGCATGCCGACGACCTGAGCGACTTCGAACTCTAAGCGATGGCATCATCAATCGTGACGCTGCGTGCCACAGGTACGCAGCTATCCTGCCCAAAAAGTGAAGGCTGCCTGCTCGACGTGCTGGAATTGCACGACGTTGAAGTGGAATACCAGTGCCGTTCCGGCTATTGCGGCGCCTGCCGCCTGAAGCTGGTAAAAGGCGAAGTGGTTTATCACCAGCAGCCGCTGGCGTTTATCAACGACGGCGAGATCCTGCCTTGTTGCTGTATGCCACTGACCGATATCGAACTGGAACTGTAAAAAGTTGGGTGCCGGAAACCGCGCCTGGAGACCAGAAGGCGGGGTTTCCCCCGCCCTATGATTACCGCTTCACATACAGGTTAACGTCATCAGGATAGTGATATCTTTCTGGTAGATTTCCAATCCGCAAAAGCGATCTTTAATCATCCAGATAAATACCAAAACCGTAATACATACAACAGTTAACGCGTATAGCGCATGCTTTTTATACATGGCTTGCCTCCTTGCTGTGAAGGGGCTACCATAACGGTGTCTAGGCGTTAGGGCAGCCCCAATCTGATTGAGAGTCAGTTTGGGGCTTTCTTCTATCCGCCTTGCCACACAATGCCCAAGACGAACAGTCTCAAGCACCCGCAGCGATTGTAGCA
Source organism: Serratia myotis (assembly GCF_027474885.1). Taxonomy (NCBI): domain Bacteria; kingdom Pseudomonadati; phylum Pseudomonadota; class Gammaproteobacteria; order Enterobacterales; family Yersiniaceae; genus Serratia; species Serratia myotis. The sequence continues at coordinate 3,796,552 of NZ_CP099707.1, forward strand.
GCCTATTCCAAACTCGATAACCCCTTATAATATTATGATTAATAAGGGATATATCACTGCCATCAAGCATTCTCTACTCAATAATCTCGACGATTTCCAACCAGCCGTTTTTCCCGCACACTGGCCCGCCGTTTAGCCAGCGCCGCAACATGTCCAGCGCTAACATTGCCACCGACTCCTGCCGCAGACGCAAACCATGACGCGATGCCTGGTAACGCACTGTCTGCCCGATACCGCCTTTTGGCGTATGCAACACCACGCTCACCTGGTCGCCGCTCATGGCACTGACCGCCAGCGCCAGCTGTGCCCCGGTCAGTTCTGCCAGCGAACGAGCGCGGACCAACGTGGTTTCCAGCGTTTCCACACAGTGCGCCGGCAGCAGCTCACCACCGGCCAGCGGCGCGCCCTCGCTCTGTAACTGCAGATTGATCAAGCCGGCGCTAAACTGTTCGCTCAACGCCAACTTCAACCCCTGCTGATTCAAGCGTTGCGTCAATACTGCCGGCAGGCCAACAGTCCCCTCAAACAGGGTGTTATCCCCCGCCACCTGACGCACTCGTTCCCATGCCTGCTCCATCGCTGCTCGCTGGGTCACCGGGCCGGTTAACTTCAGTTCAATGATCGGGCTGGAAGAGCGGTAGCCCATTACCACGTCTGCCGGCAGCGGCATGCCATCCAGCGCGGCGGCCAGATCGCTCTCCGAGGTGCCAAAGGTGGTTAAACGCAGGCACAGCGGGGGTGCCGGTAAGGTAAAGCGCTCACGCAGACGCGGTACGATTTGCTGCTCGACCATCACTTTGAATTCAGAAGGCACACCAGGGGTGAAAAACATCGTGCATCGGTTCAGCTTCAAGGCGAAGCCACAGGCGGTACCGACCGGGTTATCGAGCATCTCGGCGTTAGCCGGGATCAGCGCCTGTTTACGGTTTGAAGCCGCCATCGGCCGCCCACGCTCGGCAAAATAAGCCTCAATACGCGCCATCCATTCAGCATGTTCAACCAGCTCAACGCCACAAGCGGTGGCCGCCGCCAGCGCGCTGAGATCGTCACTGGTCGGCCCCAGGCCCCCGTTAACGATCAGCACATCGGCGATGTGACTGCGCTCCTGTAATGTTTCGATCAAAGAGGAGAGACTGTCCCCCACCGTTTCGCGCCCGCTCATCGGCATACCCTGCTGGAACAGATAGTCTGCCAGCCAGGCGGCGTTGGTATCTATAATTTGCCCATGCAGCACCTCATCACCGGTGCTGAGCATCTCCACCCTTAACATTGATCTCTCCCACATTTTCTGATCATTCCACTATAGAAGCCCGTAAATAAGTTTTCACTAAGCATCAGCGGATAATTTCTGTCGAAGGCACTTTTTTGCGATATCACGCGGCCCATCAGGTGTAAATATAAGTTAACATCCTCCGTAACGCCTGTTTGACACAAAATAATCCATCCACTATCCTGCCGCACATAGCATGGGTTACCTATAATTTTACAAAATCTTTGGCTGGTAGAGAAAAACGTGAAAAATCGCACGCTTGGCAGTGTTTTTATCGTGGCAGGAACCACCATTGGCGCAGGGATGTTGGCGATGCCACTGGCGGCTGCCGGTGTCGGCTTTGGCGTCACGCTGGGTCTGTTGGTCGGACTGTGGTTGTTGATGTGTTATACCGCGCTGCTGCTGGTTGAGGTTTATCAGCATGAGCAGGCCGGTACCGGCCTCGGCACGCTGGCAAAACGCTACCTTGGCGGCGGGGGCCAATGGCTTACCAGTTTCAGCATGATGTTCCTGATGTATGCCCTGACCGCCGCTTATATCAGCGGCGCCGGCGAATTGCTGGCGGCCAGTATCAGTCAATGGACCTCACAGGATTTCCCCACCACGCTCGGCGTGTTGTTGTTTACTCTGGTAGCAGGCGGCGTCGTCTGCATCGGCACCCATTCGGTCGACTTGTTTAACCGTATCCTGTTCAGTGCCAAAGTGGTGTTCCTGATCGTCATGCTGGGCCTGATGTTACCCAATATCCATCAAACCAACCTGATGACCCTGCCGCTGGAACAGGGACTGGCGCTGTCGGCCATCCCGGTGATCTTCACTTCGTTTGGCTTCCACGGCAGCGTGCCCAGCATTGTTAACTACATGGGCGGCAATATCCGCAAGCTGCGCTGGGTATTCATTATCGGCAGTGCCATTCCGCTGGTGGCCTATATCTTCTGGCAGTTGGCGACGCTCGGCAGCATCAGCTCCACCACTTTCGTGGGCATTTTGGCGCAGCAAGCCGGTCTGAACGGCCTGTTGCAGGCAGTACGTGACGTCGTGGCATCCCCACACGTCGAACTGGCGGTGCATCTGTTTGCCGATCTGGCGCTGGCCACTTCATTCCTCGGCGTAGCGCTCGGGCTGTTTGATTTCCTGGCTGACCTGTTTAAGCGCCAGGATAACGTGCGGGGTCGTCTGCAGACCGGGGCCATTACCTTCTTGCCGCCGTTGGCTTTCGCCCTGTTCTATCCACGTGGCTTTGTGTTGGCTCTGGGCTTTGCTGCCATCGCGCTGGCGGTGCTGGCGCTGTTATTACCGTCACTACTGGTGTGGAAAACCCGTCAGCAGCATCAGGCAAAATACCGCGTCTGGGGTGGCACACCGGCATTGGCATTGGTGTTTGTCTGCGGGATAACGGTGATTGCCATTCAGTTGGGCATCGCCAGCGGCATCCTGCCTGCAGTAGGGTAATAGATTGGTCAATAAAACAAAGGGGCCGATTGGCCCCTTTGTTGTTGGTATCAGAAGCTCAGACCGACACCCACATAGGGGCCATCGGCCAGGGTGTTGTCACGATGCCCGTCTTTCCCTTCCATCTTAATGTAGCGATAACCTACATCTACGCTGAGCGGACGGAATATATTCCAGCGCAGGCCGCCGCTGGCTTCGTTATACGCCTTCACACCGCTGGTCAGTGAATCCGGAGCAAAATAGCCTTCGCCATGCAGGCTGAAGTAACGGCTGATAGCCCAGTCCAGGCCGCCGCCCAATGCCAATGCGCCACCGTTATCGCCGTCTTTCGGACTCAGATACAGTGCCTTGCCGCCCACAGTGGCGGTCAGCGGCCCAAGCGGCAGGCCAAAATTCAACCCGAGACTGCCAACGTTGCCGTTATGATCGCTACGCGCCCAGTTGCCAGTTAGCCCCAACCCGGTGGTCCCGGTGTCTTGGCCAAAGCCAAGGTTGGTGTAGTGCTGCCCGGCTTCACCCGACAGGCTGAGAGCGCTCGCCGCACCGGTCACGAACAGCATGCTTGCTGCGCAGGCCACCAAAGTCTTTTTCATCATCTATCCCTCTTGCTGCTTCATCCATTGCGAATGATATGAGTTAACCCGTAATAATACCGTCACAAGTCTATACCAAAGCACAACCAGTCCTTAAGGGATAAATCCTTAATTAATCAAACAAATGTAAAGTTTTGCAAGCAAAGCGCATCTCCCCCGAGGCAATGGCAACGATAACTCAGACCTATTTGCCGCGAGCGTTCAATAGGGCTACAACTAGTAGTGGCATTGACCCAAGTCAGGGTAACCATTCCCTGCTGAATTATGATGATGAACGCTTAATTCGCCCGAGTTTTCACTCGATTGCACTAAGTTTAAGGAGCAAGTGATGAGCAAGAAAGGACTGACTACCGCAGCCGGCGCCCCGGTTGTCGATAATAATAACGTGATCACCGCAGGCAAACGCGGCCCGATGCTGTTACAGGACGTGTGGTTCCTGGAAAAACTGGCCCATTTCGATCGTGAAGTGATCCCCGAGCGCCGTATGCACGCCAAAGGCTCCGGCGCCTACGGCACTTTCACCGTGACTCACGATATTAGCCAGTACACCCGCGCAAAAATCTTTTCTGAAATCGGCAAGCAAACTGACATGTTCATCCGCTTCTCCACCGTCGCCGGTGAGCGTGGTGCCGCAGATGCCGAGCGTGACATTCGTGGCTTCGCCATGAAGTTTTACACCGAGGAAGGCAACTGGGATCTGGTAGGTAACGATACACCGGTATTCTATCTGCGCGATCCACTGAAATTCCCGGATCTTAACCACGTGGTCAAACGCGATCCACGCACCAATCTGCGTAATCCAACCTACAAGTGGGATTTCTTCTCGCTGTCACCGGAAAGCCTGCACCAGTTGACCATTGACTTCAGCGACCGTGGCATTCCGAAATCCTACCGTCATATGCACGGCTTCGGTAGCCATACCTTCAGCTTTATCAACGCCAACAACGAGCGCTTCTGGGTGAAATTCCACTTCCGTTGCGAGCAGGGCATTGAGAACCTGATGGACGATGAAGCGGAAGCGATCATCGCCAAGGATCGTGAAAGCTCACAGCGCGATCTGTATGAGGCCATCGAACGGGGTGATTTCCCGCGTTGGAAACTGCAAATCCAGATTATGCCAGAACACGAAGCCTCCCAAACTCCATACAACCCGTTCGACCTGACCAAGGTATGGCCACACGGTGATTACCCATTGATCGACGTGGGTTTCTTCGAACTGCATCGCAACCCGGAAAACTACTTCTCCGAAGTTGAACAGATGGCGGTGAACCCAGCCAACGTGGTCCCTGGCGTCAGTTTCTCTCCGGATAAAATGCTGCAGGGGCGCCTGTTCTCTTACGGAGATGCACAGCGTTACCGTCTGGGCGTAAACCACCATCAAATCCCGGTTAACAGTCCAAAATGCCCATTCCACAACTATCACCGTGACGGTGCAATGCGCGTGGATGGCAACAGCGGCAACGGAGCAACCTACGAGCCGAACAGCTTCGGTCTGTTCCAGGAGCAACCGGACTTTAGCGAACCGCCGTTGAGCATCGAAGGCGCAGCCGACCACTGGAATCACCGTGAAGACGATGATTACTACAGCCAGCCACGCGCGCTGTTCAACCTGTTGAGTGCCGAAGAGCATCAGCGCATGTTCACCCGCATCGCCGGTGAGCTGTCGCAGGTGCCGGAACAAATTCAGCGCCGTCAGGTTGATCTGTTTAGCAAAGTGCACCCGAATTACGGTGCCGGCGTGGCCAAGGCTTTGGGTCTGAAATAAACCTGTCCTGAAGACAAACTGCCCCTGCGGCTAATACCATGCACGCAAGCTCGCTGAATGGGAAAGCCGCTATAGGTATAAAGCACCGATTGATTATCTCGTCGGTGCTTTTTTTACCGGAAAATAAAGGCGTTGAAATCAGACTCGGCGTCCGATTTTGAAACCTTTTACATCAAATGACATCCATTACCATTCTGAATGTATTTTATAACCATCTACCCTGCGCCGAAAACGAGCACCTGGCCAAACCAAACACCATAAACACTTGAGAACAGCGGAAAAACCCAGGTATGGTGCGGGATTCATTGTTCTTCCCACCTCTCTGCGCATAGATATCGGCATGCAATTACGCAAGGCTAAAAAGTACGAAAAGTAACCTCGTTAGTTGAATTGTGATAAACATCTAATGATTCGTACAAAAAAACACATTCCCTTTGCCCTTCCGACTGACTTCTGAGAAATATGCTGGTGCCTGATGTCAGGCATACCAACCCTACAAAAGGATCAATGTGATGAAACTGAAAAAAATCAGCAAAAAATCCACGAAGAAGCTGGGCGGCGCAACCTGCGGCTAACCGGTGATCATAATAAGCAGGGCCAGTCATAAGCACCGGCCCTGCCTTCAGAATAAAAGGAAAATGCCATGGATAAAAACTACCAGACTTCTCCGAAATTCGTTCACAACCTGTGGACCACTAATGAAGATGACGAATACTATCTGCGTTTTACCGCAGGGCTTTACGAAGTGGAAAAGGAAGATGCCCGGGATTTTTATAAAATACGCAGCTATTGCACCGGTCATAACACCGTAGCTGAAATTTCAAGTAAAACAGATATCCCCATTCAGCGTATCGAGGAGATGGTCGCTTCTCTTAACGAAATAGGCATGGTTAGGAACGAGACAAAATCGGCTAATGAAGATTTTCTTGGCAAAGCTATCCAAGCCTGTGAGATGTGGGCGGAGCAGGTCGAAGAAACGCATTTATTTAATAAATTTCTGTATGGCGACACCAACCGAAACGTCCTTATCGGTTTTTTCATGGAAACTTACCATTATATAAAGGCCTTCCCATCCATCATTAACGCTGCGATTGATAACACAGACAATCCCGAGCTAAAAATGGTTTTAACAGAATACAAACAGCAAGAAACAGGGCATGAATCTTTTATATTGTCGACATTACTGAAACTGGGAATGAAACAGGCCGAAGTGGAAAGCTCGGTTCCTTTGGTCTCAACGCTTAATTTAATCAGCATGATAAGCGCGTTGTTCAGAACCCACCCCAGTACCGTATTCCTTATTGCCAAGGTCATCGAGTCTCATGACTTTGACCAGGCAGAAGTCACAAAAGCCATTGAGGACATCACGCAGCACTATGACCTTGAACCAGGTACCCTTGAGCCATTCTTCCAACATTCACAAATCGACTACGAATTGGGCCATTCACGCCTGCTCGACGAACATAGCCATCTGGTTAGCCTCGGGGACCTGGAAAAAACCTCTTTCATTTTGAATGCCATACATGACATAAAACATGCCATTGATCTTCAGTGTCTTGAAATAGAAGAGTATTATTCAAAAGAAGGCAACTACATCCCTCGTCAACGAGTCGACTACTTTGGTATATAAGATATGTTTCCCATTCTGCTCTCCGCATTCACATCCGGCGTTTCGATGGCAGTATTCTTCACTGCCATTGCCTGGTTTATAGAGAGCACGTTCAATTCCAGCTTGCTGGTTTCTGTCGTTCTGTCGTCAGGGTATATCATCACCTTTTTTGCCCTGCCCTACATCGGTCACCTGACAGACAAAACAACATGTAAAAAAATGCTCAATATTATTTACGTCGCGGGGGCCTTCAATGCGCTGGTTTTTTTGATAATAAATCCAGCCACGCACGACTCATTACTTTCATTTATCGTCATTTTGTTATCCACAGCGGTGTTTACGCTGATACGTGCATCTGACCAAGTGATCCGTTCCACCTACATGAAAAAGGTCTTGCCTGAACATAAGCTGTACCACGCCAACAGGTTGTTGGAAATGGTCAGGCAAGGGATAACTTTTCTTTCCGGCGGAATTGCATTTTTGATCTTGCAGGATAAATCCATTCAAAACGTTTGTTTGATTGCCCTGATCTGTTTCTCTCTTTCATTAGTTATCAACCGCTATATCCCCCGAGACATTATCAATGAGGTGGATGCGTCAACAACACCAGAACCTAAAAAACTGACGATGTACCATAATGGCTATGTATTTTTCCTCGGTGACAAAAAACGAATTATTGAACTGCTCTCATTATTCCCCTACATTTGCGTCGTGTTCTTGAACGCATTATATCCGGCTCTATTTACTCATATAGGGGCCCCCGTCAGCGCATATGCTATTCTCGTCGTCCCCTATGGGCTGGGTGCCATTATAGGCAGTATGCTAAATACACAATCTTGGGTGCCAACCTTAAAATCCGTGTATGTTATTTTCGGCAGCGGTTTTATTATCGGACTGCTTTTACCCTTGTTTTTCAAAAGTCTCCCCGCCGTTTATATCTGTCTTTTTGTGATCGCCTTCTGTCATTCCCATATTCGGGTGAGAAGAAACACACTGATCATGACCCAGGCAGAAAGCAAAGAACTGGCACGCATCCTCGCCTTCAACGAAGTGCTGTTCATTTGCCTGTCCACGGTGTTAAGTCTGGGATTGAGCCTGATAGCCGACCGACTGGATTTCTGGTTGGCCTGGAAGATCGTGATTGCCCTGAATTCGATGGTGCTGTTGCTGATTGTCCTGACGAAAAATCCGGCGACAGAACCCTGCACACCGATGGAAAGCGCTGCGCAACACGACCGCTGAGCGACGGTTTTGGCCGAAAAAAAGCGGTGCCAGAAACAGTCGGCCCCGCTTTCCCTTTTTATCTCACTGCCAGAAAATAACGTTTCGATCCATGCTGCCTATTCGATGGAGATCTGCTCCGCCACCCATTGCTGCAACTGACGGCGCGAGATCTTGATACCGCCGGCTTTCAACGCATTTGGCATCGGCAACAGCGCCATTGGTCGCTGGAAGTTCACCAGCCGATCTTGCGACCAGGCCAGCAGTTCTTCCAGCGAAAGAGGCTGCTCACTGTCGATAACCGCCACCGGGCGTTGACCAAACTCGGCATCGTTCACCGGAACCACTACCACTTGTAAAATCTGCGGATGAGCTGCCAACACACGCTCAATATCCTCCGGCTGAATGCCTTCTCCACCGCTGAAAAACAGGTTGTCCAGCCGACCGATAATCCGCAGCTCACCCTGCTCCAAAACGCCGCGATCGCGGGTATGGAACCAGCCTTGCGGATCAACGAGCGGCTGCAACGCACCCTGCCGCCAGTATCCCAACGCCAGACTCTGCGCACGGATCCACACTTCTTCATCCACCAGCTTAATTTCCCGACCGGCCAACGGCAGGCCGACACCCGGCCGTGCATCGGCGCGCTTGGCACACACAGTGGAAGCCAGTTCGGTCAGCCCATAACCGCACCAGCAGCGGATACCCGCGGCCTCCGCCTGTTCGGTCAGCGCAACCGGGATCATCGCGCCCCCCAGCAGCACTTTTTTCAGCGTCAGCCCTGCCAGCGGTTGCGCCAGCAGACGCCAAAGCTGAGTCGGCACCAGCGAGGCATGGGTACAGCCCGCCAAAGCATCCGCCAGCGGGTGCATATCGCGCACCACCAGCGTGGCACCCGCCTTCAGCCAGCGCCAGACAATGCCCTGCCCGGACACGTGAAACAAGGGTAACGACAGCAGCCAACGATCCCGAGGTTGAAACTCCATCAGCTGCAACACGCCTTCGGCGCTGGCGAGATGCCCGGCAAAACTGTGTGCGGCCGCTTTCGGTCTGCCGCTGGAGCCGGAGGTCAGGGTCAGCGTGGCCAACCGTTGGGGATCCCAGCGCGGCGGATTCAGCCAACGGGGTTCGGTAGAAGGAGGATTTAAGCGGATAACGCTGGCCGGCAAGGTCGGCAACGCGTCTGGGCTGAAGGCAAAATCGATATCCAGCTCGGGCAACAGCGTCGCCAGCAGGGTAGCAGGCAGCGCCGGATTCAGCGGCAGCAGTCGTGCACCACACTGCAACAGCGCCAGATAGGCCAACAACAGCGGATAACTGTTCTTGCCACACAGCGCAACGCCGCAACCGAGCTCGACCCCCTGGTACTGAAAATCCGCCGCCAGCTTATCCACCTGACGCCGTAACACCAGCCAGCTCACCGGCTGATGACCGACAATCAGTGCCGTCGCCTGCGGACGCCGTTGCGCCCAATATCGCCATGGCCAGTCATTTAACTGCGCCATAAACACTCCAGCGCTTGCTGATCCAGTAGCGGCAGCTTGCTGTCCGGCCAGCGCCGCAGCAGTTGTGCCTGCATCAGATCCAACGTGTCGAGTCCAGGCACGGTGGCCGGTGTCAGCCAGTGCGCGATGCGCGCCAACTGCGTCAGCCCCAGGCTGGATTCAATGCTGGAACTGATCACCGCCGTCAACCCCACCGCATGGGCCTGCTCCACCAACGCGCGACAACGGGTCAGGCTACCGACCAACGTCGGCTTAATCACTATCGCTGCCACGCCCGGTTCCGCCTGCACCACAAAATCGGCCTCGCGCACGCTTTCGTCCCAGGCAATGGCAATGCCGGTCGCCTGAGCGAAATCCCGCGATTCATCACGGGTTTTACAAGGTTCTTCAAGGAAAGCAATGCGGTCACGCAGCGCCGGGTTGACGTATTTAGCGAAACCATCGGCCTTGGCCCGCGTCCAGCTGCGGTTGGCGTCCAGCCGCAGTCGGAGATCCGGCAGTGCTTCCAACAGCACGTTGACGATCATGCCGTCGCGCACCGCTTCATACAGCCCGACCTTCACCTTGGCGACCTTTTCCCCCGGCAAGGCGGTCAATACTTCGAACAGCTCATCGGGGTCACCGGTACACAGCGGCGCCTTGCGGTAATCGGCCTGCAGCGGCAGCCGCTGCTCCAGCTCGGCCAATGCACAGCTGATGCCGAACGCCACCGAAGCTAACGGGCTTTCTGCCGGTAATGCCCCGCCTTGCCAGCTTTGTAGCCAGCTCAGTGCGGCCTGTTCGGCCTGCGCCAGCGTTTCCTGACTGAACTCCGGCAGTGGCGCGATCTCACCCCAGCCCTCCTGTTCACCCTGCTGCAGATGGATCAGCAAGCCATCGCGGGTTTTCAGCCGCTGGTTGCGCAGCACTACGCCAGCGTCCATCAGCAGGCTGTAACGGTAAACGGCCGCGTTACGTCTAGCCGTGTTCATTACGGATTACGCTTGAATTTGCTGAAGTCAGGCTGGCGCTTTTCGTTAAACGCGTTGCGCCCTTCCTGGCCTTCGTCAGTCATGTAGAACAGCATGGTGGCGTTACCCGCCAATTCCTGCAGACCGGCCTGACCGTCGCAGTCGGCGTTCAGGGCCGCTTTCAGGCAGCGCAGCGCCATCGGGCTGTTCTGCAGCATTTCACGGCACCAGCGCACGGTTTCTTTTTCCAGCTCCGCCAGTGGCACCACGGTATTGACCAGGCCCATGTCCAGTGCTGCGGCTGCGTCATATTGACGGCACAGGAACCAGATCTCGCGGGCTTTCTTCTGGCCGACGATACGCGCCATGTAAGAAGCGCCCCAACCGCCGTCGAAAGAACCGACTTTCGGGCCGGTCTGGCCGAAAATGGCGTTGTCCGCCGCAATGGTCAGGTCACACATCATATGCAACACGTGGCCACCGCCGATCGAATAGCCGGCGACCATCGCCACAATCGGTTTCGGGCAGGTGCGGATTTGACGCTGGAAGTCGAGCACGTTCAGATGATGTACACCGCTGTCGTCCTGATAGCCGCCGTAGTCGCCGCGTACTTTCTGATCGCCACCGGAGCAAAATGCCTTGTCGCCGGCACCGGTAAGGATAATGGTGCCGATCCCGTCGTCATAACGGGCATTGGACAACGCTTCGATCATCTCTTTTACCGTATGCGGCCGGAACGCATTGCGCACCTGCGGACGGTTGATGGTGATTTTGGCAATGCCGTCGCTGGACTTGTGATACAGGATATCTTCGAAATCACCGGAGCAATCCTGCCAGTCGATGGCGGCGTACAGTTGTTCTTCATTCGGATAGAGCATGTTCTGTTCCTTTAACCAGGGTTAACGAGAAAAGTGCGCAGCTCGGCGGCGAAATCTTGCGGATTGGCCAGGTGCGAGTTATGCCCGGCCTGCGGCACGATGCGTAACGGCAGCCCGGCATCGCGCGCCAGCTGTTGAAATTTGTGATCGTCACCACCACACAGCACCACCAGCGGGACCGGCAGTTGTTGCAGCAGTGGCGCCAGAGCGGGCTGTCTGCCCAGCGAAGTGGCTTCCAGCATGTCTGCCACGGCCGCGCCGGCATTGTCAGAGCGGGCGTCGATCAGCGCCTCACGGTGCACCGCACTGAGATTGGCGAACACCGGCTGTTGATACCAGTCTGCCAGCACCTCGGCGAGTGGCTCACGGCGAAAACGTTCGGCCCAGGCGGCATCATGCGCCAACCGCTGCTCGCGCTGCGCGACATCGGCCAGCCCTGGGTTCCCCCCTTCAATAATGACACCCTGCAAGCCACGGGTTTCACCGTGGCAGGCGTGATACATGGCGATACGTCCGCCCAGCGAATAGCCCACCAGCCAATAGCGTTCGATGCCGTGCATTTGCAGAGTGGCGCTGATCTGCGCGCTGATATCGTCAAAGCTGGTGCAGACTACCGCAACGGAATCCCCGTGGCCGGGCAAGTCGATCGCCAGCGACGGCCATTCCGGACAGCGTGAAGCGATCACTCGCCATTCATTATTATTGCCCAACAGGCCGTGCAGCCAGATCAGCCATGGGCGATCGGCCTCGCCCTGTTGCAATACTTTGGTTGCCAGCATCATTGCTCCGCCATCTGTTGCACCAGATGCTGCAGCGTCTGCGCACCATCACTCGGCGGCACCTGCAGCTCAATCAGCGTGGCACCGCTATGGCGCCAGCCCTGTTCCACCGCCTGCAGCAGTTGCCCCCAGTTTTCCGGGCAGGCGTAAGCCAGCTGGAACATCGCCGCCGCATGGCTGAATTCTACGTCCTGCGGCATGCAGTAAAACCGCTGCCGATCTTCTTCCGGCGTCGGCAACAGTGAGAAAATCTGGCCGCCGTTGTTATTCACCACGATCAGCACCGTCGGCGCAGAACATTGGCGCAGCAGCGCCAGCGCGTTCAGGTCATACAACGCAGAGAGATCCCCCACTACTGCCAGCGTCGGTTTGGCGGTTGCCCGCTGTACGCCAGCCGCCGTGGAGATCAGGCCGTCGATACCGCTGGCCCCGCGATTGCTGAATACCGGGTAACCGGCCGGCAAGCGGGTCAGCGCATCGATCAGCCGCACGATCAGGCTATTGCCGAGGAACAGTTGGCCGTTTACCGGCAGTAACTCCGGCAGTCGGTGGGCTAACTGTGCCTCACCAAAGCGGTTAACCAAATGGCCGGCGACGGTATCCAGCGCGTTGTCCGCCAACCGAGTCAACTCATCGGCCCAGGGAGAACGCCGCTGCGCCGGGTGCAGTTCAAGCCACTGCGCCACGCTGGCACGAATGCGACGTCCACGATGCTGCGCCGGATCGAGCCGCCCCGGTAAATCGTCGATCAGCCAATACTCTTGCGGACGACACTGCTCCTGCCACTGCAACAGGCGTTTGCCAGTCAGGCTGCTGCCGAACTGCACCACCAACTGCGCATCATCCAGCAGCTTTTGCGCCTGCGGCTGAGCCAGCCATAAATCGGCGCAGGGCAGCGGCTGCCCAGTCTGAGACAGCACGTCGCCAATCAGCAGCCAACCGAGCAGTTCGGCCCATTGGGCCAGTTGCTCGCCCTCTTCCGCGCTCATGCGCCCCGCCACTACCACGCCACGCTTTTGCCGCCAGAAGAACCAGTCCGGCTGCTTGAGCACCTGGTGGGGATCCATTTCCCGCAGCCAGGGCTGGCTGCCTTGCCACCAGTCGCCGAGCGTCGCCGACCAGTCGGCATACTGTTGCTCATCACCGCCGTACAGCGGTTCGGCAAACGGGCAATTAATGTGCAAAGCGCCGTGCTGCAGGCGTGCCATCGCGCTGTCGACGGTGGACACCAGCCAACGGGCAGGAATGTCGGTCGTCGGGCGCGGCAGGTCAATACTCAGCGCCGGGTGGCTGGCATACAGACCATTTTGGCGGATCGCCTGGTTGGCGCCGCAGTTGATCAGTTCAGGTGGCCGATCGGCGGTGAGAAACACCAGCCGTTCACCGGTCAGCCCGGCTTCGATCAGGGAAGGGTAAAGGTTGGCTGCCGCAGTACCGGAAGTGACGATCACCGCCACCGGCTCCCGCGACGCCTTCGCCAGGCCAAGCGCCAAATGGCCCAGCCCGCGTTCATCAAAATGGGTATGGCAGATAAAAGACTTGTTAGCCGCCGCCGCCAGCGTCAACGGTGTAGAGCGTGACCCCGGAGCGATACAGACATGTCGCACTCCATGGCGGGCCAGCGCTTCCAACAGCAACGCCGCCCACCGGCGATTAAAAACACTTGTCGACATAATTCGCTCACAAGTCGGTTAACAGAATCGTCCGCTGGCCCCGCCAATCGGCGGTGTGCCAAAAATGATGTTCTGCATTATATGAGTAGTTATCTTTACGACTTTTGCGCCAGCGCAAAAACGCCGTATATCCCGGTGACTTTATGATAGACAATCAATTGATTTTGAACAAAAAATAAACATAAAAATCACAAACAGTTTACACTCACCGCGCCATTCTCTCAATGAATCCAGAACAACAGCAGGGAAATTCAGGCCAGGCTTAGGGTTGCAGCAAGCTCAGCAACCCGGCGGCCTTGTTTTCAATTTCCTGCCACTCTGCGGCGGCGTCAGAGCCGGCCACGATGCCCGCACCGGCATACAGCCACAATCCCTGGTCATCGAGCTGCGCGCAGCGCAGGGACACACAAAACTCACTGCGGGAAGAAGACAGGTAACCGGCAGATCCGGCGTACCAGCCACGGTCGAAAGGTTCGTGTTGCAGGATAAACTCGCGGGCCGCCTGGCGTGGGAGCCCGGCAACCGCCGCCGTGGGCTGCAAGCGCTGCAGGCAATCGGCATCGTCACCCTGGTTGAGCCGGCCTTCAATGCGACGCCGCAGATGCTGCACCTTACGCAAGCGCACCACCTCCGGCGGCAACACATCCACCGCATCGGCTCCCCCTTGCAGACGTTGGCAGATGTCATCCACCACCAGCAGATTCTCATGCTGGTTTTTGCCATCCTGCAATAACCACTGCGCCAGCGTCTGAGCCTGCTGTCGATCGGGGTGATTGGCCACGGTGCCCGCCAGCGCCTCCGTCTGCAGATGGCGACCGTTGCGCAGATACAGCCTTTCCGGACTGGAGCCGAGAAAGGCGCAATCTGCATCAAAGCGCAGCATAAAGTGGTAGCAGCGGTGGTTCACCCGGCGGCTGGCGTCCATCATCGCCGGTGCAGACAGCGGGCAATCCAGCGTCAGTAACGTACTGCGCGCTAACACCACCTTCTCCATCCGTTGCCGACCTATCGCTTGCAGTGCGTCGTGCAGCATGATTTCCCACCCGGCAAAATCCGGTTGATGCTGCACCTGGGTCACCTGCGCCTTTAATGGCGTGATGGGCCTTGCCAACGAGAGCTGCTCCAGCCCGTGGCCGGCTAACGCCGCATCTTCACGCAGCGAGCTGGCAGAAAACAGATTCAGAGTTAATTGTGTTTCACCGTCACGGCTCAGAATTTCCAGCCGTGGCAAAAATAAATGGGCCACACCGTCAAAAGCATTCAGCCCCCATACCCGCGCTCCCTCATGCTCCCTGAGAAATGCCTGTGCCTGCCGTGGCTGGCTAAACTGACACACTGCGCCGCAGACTGCCGCCTCCTCATGCCCATCGCGATGACGCCAATAAAATTGCGGGAATGCCGCTTGCGCCGCCAGCCACTCCAGCAAATGGTCGGCTAACGGTGCCGGTACGGGAAGTGAAAGCTGCCGGAAACCACCCACAGCTGAAAAAGGTTGTTCAAGCTGCTGGCGTAACCGCCTCAGCAATCCCGAAAGTTGTTCCACGACCACCTCAATAACCAAGCTTAATGTAAGGAATTATACGGCAAATCAAGGCAGGACGGCGGAAAAATAGCGTTGGGGATCAACGTCAGCGGCCTTTAATTGTTTATTAAAATTAAACAATTAGTTCAAAAAACGGCCAACATGCCATTATGCAGCTATACTGAGAAGGCATGTTCCTGCCTGCTGCGAACCCACGCCAAATCTGCCCGGCGCTAAAAACAGGATATTCACGATCTCCCAGCGGTTTCACCGGCTGCCCTTTGGGTCAGATGTAAGGAGCTTTTGTGTGAAAGAAATACTAATAAATTGGTTAAAAAAACAACGCAGAACACCGAAAGTAAAATCTTTACCCGCCCGGCGCAGCAAGGGCGAACCCGAGCCTAGCGGCGGAACGATCAAGGCCGAGCTGTTTTCTGTCGATCAAATGGAGCGCTATGGCCAACGTCTGGCGCGCTCCCACAAGCTGGCGACGCGTAAGACTCCCTACTACTTGCTGAAACGACTGGATGATAACGAGCGCATCCTGGCGGAAAGCTGCCATCAACTCAGCAATGGCAAGAAAGCCAGCATGACCCCCGCCGGCGAATGGCTGCTGGATAACTACTATCTGATCGAAGAACAAATCCGCGTCGTGCGCCATCATCTGCCGAAAACCTTCGGGCGCGGCCTGCCGCAATTAAGTGCACCGCATAACTGTCCACGCATCTATGACGTCGCTTCGGAAGCCATTGCACACGGCGACGGCCGCTGGGATGCCGAGAGCCTCACGCGCTATATCGCCGCCTATCAAAAAGAAGCCAATCTGACATTGGGGGAACTTTGGGCGCTGCCTGGCATGCTGCGCCTGGCGTTGATCGAAAACCTGCGGCGCGTCAGCGTTGAGGTGGCCCAGGCGCAGCAGGAGCGCAATCTGGCCGACAGCTGGGTGACTAAAATGCTGGAATCGGCGGAAAACGATCCGGCCAATCTGATCGTGGTGATTGCCGACATGGCGCGATCCAATCCCCCGCGCACCAGTGCCTTCGTCGCCGAGCTGGTTCGCCGCCTGCAGGGTCACGGCACCATGCTGGCGTTGCCGCTCACTTGGGTGGAGCAGCGCCTGGCGGAAGTCGGCCTGACCTCCGACGAATTGATCCACCGCTTTAACCAGCAATTGGCGGTCAGCCAGCTGTCGGTTAGCAACAGTATTTCCGGGCTGCGCCAACTGAGCGAAATGGACTGGGCTGAATTTGTCGAAACCATGAGCCAGGTGGAACAAACTCTGCGCCAGGATCCGGCCGGGGTTTACCCGTTGATGCACTTCACCACCCGCGACAACTACCGCCACGTGATTGAAATGCTGGCGCGGCATTGCCCGCACAATGAGGTGCAGGTCGCCCAGCATGTGCTGAATATGGCACGCATTGCGGCTGAAATTCCCTCCAGCGATCCACGTTGCAACCACATCGGCTATTACCTGATTGATGATGGTCGCCCGGAGCTGGAGCAACAACTTGATGTGCGCCTCGGCCGTATTACCCGCCTGCGCCATGCGTTGAGTCAGGCGCCGCTGCTTTCCTGGCTCGGCAGCCTGAGTCTGATCACCACCGCCTGCTGCGCCGAGCTGCTGCGCCACGCTTACAGCACCGGCATCAGCTGGGGGCTGGCGCTGTTGTTTTTCCCCATGGCGATCGTCATCAGCCAATTCGTGCTCAACCTGCTCAGCGAGGTCACTACCCGCAGCCGTACCCCACAACCGCTGCCGAGGCTCGATTTCTCCTGCGGCATTCCGGCCGAGTTCCGTAGCCTGGTGGTGATACCGACGCTGATTGACAGTAAAAGCGACGTCGATAAGCTGATCAATGCTCTTGAAGTCTGTTATCTGGGCAACGCGATGAAACATCTGCACTTTGCCCTGCTTACCGACTTCAACGATGCCCCGCAACAACAGCACGCGGACGATGCCGAACTGCTGGCCTATGCCAGCCAACAGATGGAGGCGTTGAACGGGCGCTATCCTTGTGAAGGACCCAGCCATTTTTTCCTGTTTCACCGCAACCGTGAATGGAACGAAAAACAGGGCGTGTGGATGGGACTGGAGCGTAAACGCGGCAAACTGAATGCGCTGAACGACTGGCTGCGCAACCGTGGCAACGCCTTCTGCACCCAGATTGGCGACGGGCTGGAAGTGCTGAAAAACGTCAAATACGTCATCACCCTGGACAGCGATACCGTCTTGCCGCGCGAAAGCGCCCACCAATTGATTGCCGCCATGGCCCATCCACTCAATCAGCCCCAGTATGACGCGCGTCAGCAACGGGTGGTGGAAGGTTATGCCATCCTGCAGCCACGCATGGCCGAGGAGATCCCAAGCTATGGTCAGGGCCGTTATGCCGCGCTGTGCAGCAGTACGCCGGGTAACGATCCCTATACGCTGATGGCCTCGGATATCTATCAGGATTTGTTTGGCGAAGGCTCGTTTATCGGTAAGGGGATTTACGACGTAGACGTGTTCTCACACAGTCTGAAGGGAACCTGTCCGCCGAATCTGGTGCTGAGCCACGACCTGCTAGAGGGGTGTTATGCCCGCTCCGGCCTGCTGAGTGACGTGCTGCTGTATGAACAGTATCCCAGTAATTATCTGGTAGACGTGGCGCGGCGTTCGCGCTGGATCCGCGGTGACTGGCAACTGCTCAACTGGCTACTGCCACGGGTGAAAACCGCAGACGGCAGCCGTACCGCCAACCCGCTGAGCACCCTGTCGCGCTGGAAGCTGTTCGATAACCTGCGTCGCAGCCTGACGGCACCCAGCCTGCTATTGCTGTTGTTTTGCGGCTTCGTCTGGCTGCCGAATACCCGTTACTGGCTGGCGGTGTTCGCCATTATTCTGCTGCTGCCGACCCTGTTGGCGCTGGTGCAGGACATCGTGCACAAACCGCCTCGCAGGCCGTTCCTGCAGCACCTGTTGTTGGCGCTGAAAGGCTCACTGCGCCGACTGTCGCAGGTTGGATTACGGCTGGCCACGCTGCCGCATGAAACGCTGTACAGCCTGAAAGCGATTGCCGTCACCCTCTGGCGATTGCTGATCACTCAACGCAACCTGCAGGAGTGGACCAGTTACGATCAATCCAAAGCCCGCCAGCAGGTCACGCTGAAAAACTTCTACCGCGCGATGTGGATCAATCCGGTGACCGGCCTGGTGCTGCTGTTCTTCACCCTGATGCATAACCCGATGGCGCTGTTTATCACTCTGCCGCTGGCCGCCCTGTGGATGCTGGCGCCGTTGCTGCTGTGCTATCTCAGCCACGAACCCCAGCGCAGTAAAACCGCCATTAACGATGAACAGCGGCGCTTCCTGCGCCATACCAGCCGCCAGACCTGGGACTTCTTCAATACCTTCGTCAATCAACAGGAAAACTGGCTGCCGCCGGATAACTATCAGGAAATACCCGAACCGGTCGTCGCGCACCGCACTTCACCGACCAATATCGGGCTGTCGCTGCTGGCGAACCTCACTGCCTATGACTTTGGTTATCTGACGCTCAGTGAGGCACTGCGGCGTATCGAGCTGACGCTCAATACCCTCGACCGCATGGAACACTATCGCGGCCACCTGTACAACTGGTACGACACTCGCACGCTGGAGCCTCTGACCCCGCGTTATATCTCCAGCGTCGACAGCGGCAACCTGGCCGGTCACCTGTTGACCCTCAGCGCCGGCTTGCCGGCCCTGGCTCACCAACCGGTCATTGACCCGCAACAGATGCTGGCCGGGCTGGGCGACAGTTTGCAACTGCTGGAGCAACATTGGGGCGACGCTGCGCCGAAAAACCTGTCGAAGCTGCGTAATCACTGGGAGCGAGCGCACCACAGCCACCCCGCCGCCCTGCTGGCGGAGCTGAATGCCATGCGCAATTACAGCAACGGGCTGCAAGAGCCGGCACTGAATCACGATGAGGAAACCCAACGCTGGGCCGGTGCACTGCATCAACAGCTCAATGAGCTCTGTGCGGAATGGGCGCAGTGGTGCGACTGGCTGAGCGACGGTCTGTCAGAACTGGAACAGGTGCCCAGCCTGCACTGGCTGGCTAACCCACCGGGAACCTTGAAGCTGTCGCCGGAGCAGCAAAGCCAACTCGAGGCAGCCAGCGCCCTGGCGCAGGAACGACTGACCCAGTTGTACAGCCTGCAGCAGCGGCTGGAAAAAATGGCGCAGATGGACTTCCACTTCCTGTATGACGAATCGACCCATTTACTGACCGTCGGCTTTAACTGCGATCAAAACCGCATGGACAGCAGTAAATACGATCTGCTGGCATCGGAGATCCGCCTGACCAACTACGTCGCTATCGCCACTAACCAGGTACCGCAACGCAGTTGGTTTGCGCTTGGCCGCTTGTTCACCGTGATCGACCGTGAACCGGCGCTGATGTCGTGGAGCGGTTCGATGTTTGAATACCTGATGCCGCAGTTGGTGATGCCCGCCTACCCTGATTCGCTGCTGGTGCAAATGTGCCGGGCGGCGGTGGAACGGCAGATTGCCTGGGGCAAGGAACGCGGCGTGCCCTGGGGCATTTCCGAATCCGGCTACTTTGGCTTCGATGCCGATCAGAACTACCAGTATCATGCCTTTGGCGTGCCCGGACTGGGCCTGAGACGCGGGCTGGGTGACGATATGGTGGTCGCACCTTACGCCACGCTGATGGCGTTGATTGTTGATCCGCACGCCGCCTGCAATAACCTGGTCACGTTGGAACAAAACGGCGCCAAAGGCCGCTATGGTTTCTACGAGGCGCTGGATTACACCACTGCCCGCCTCAGCCGCGGTCAGTTGTACGTAATTATCCGTTCTTATATGGCGCACCATCAGGGCATGAGCTTCCTGGCCCTGTCGCACCTGCTGCTGGATGCGCCGATGGTGGCGCGCTTTGCAGACTATCCGGCATTCCAGTCGACACGCCTGCTGCTGCAGGAACGGGTGCCGGATGCGGTTGAGCTGTACAGCACCCGCCGCCACTTCGAAACCCATGAGGGCACCATTACCCCGGCCAGTTTCGCCGCACGCGAATTCAACCGGGTGGACTCGCCGATCCCGGAAGTGCAGTTGCTGTCCAACGTCAATTATCACCTGATGCTGACCCAGGCGGGTGGCAGCTACAGCCGCTGGCAGAACCTGGCGCTGACCCGCTGGCGTGAAGATGCCACCTGCGATAACTGGGGCGCTTTCTGCTACCTGCGCGATCCGCAAACCGGCGAGGTATGGAGTAATACCTGGCAGCCGATCGGCGGTGCTGCCAAGGGGTACAGCGCCGTATTCAACGATGCCGGCGCCGAGTTCCAGCGCCAGCAGGGCGCGTTGTCGGTCAAAACGCAGATCGTGGTGTCACCGGAGGATGATATCGAGCTACGCCGGGTGACGCTGATCAACCGTGGTAAACAGCCGCGGACTATCGAAGTCACCAGCTATGCGGAAGTGGTGCTGGCGCCGGCCGGCAACGATCTGGCTCACCCGGCCTTCAGCAACCTGTTTGTACAAACCGAGCTGCTGGCGGATCAGGACGCTATTTTGTGCCACCGCCGCCCACGCGAACCGCAAGAGAAATGCCCGTGGTTGCTGCATATGATGACGGTACAGGGCCGCAGCAGCCAAACGTCGTTTGAAACCGACCGTGCCAAATTTATCGGCCGTGGCCGTACCCCGGCCAACCCCCAGGCGCTGTATCAAAATACGCCGCTGAGCAACAGCGCCGGTCCGGTGATTGACCCGATCATCGCTATTCGCCAGCGCGTGGTGTTGGAACCGAACGTGCCGCTGACGCTGGATATTTTCTATGGCGTCTGTGAAGACCGAGTCAGCAGCCTGGCGATGCTGGAAAAATACCGCGACCGTCATCTGGCGGACCGCGTGTTTGAACTGGCCTGGTCACACAGCCAGGTGGTACTGCGCCAATTGAATGCCAACGAGGAAGACGCCAACCTGTTCAATCGCCTGGCCAGCGCGGTGGTGTTCCCGGCGCAGGAAATGCGCGCTGCCAGCAACGAGATTATCCAAAACCGCCGTGGCCAGTCAGGGCTGTGGGGACATTCGATCTCCGGCGATCTGCCTATTGTGCTGCTGACCGTCACCGACGGTGAAAATATCGAGCTGGTGCAGCAGCTGATCCAGGCGCACAACTACTGGCGTCTGAAAGGGCTGCAGGTGGATCTGGTGATCCTCAACGAAGACGTCGGCGGCTACCGCCAGGAGCTGCAAAATCAGATCATGAGCCTGATCGCCGCCGGGATGGAATCTACCCAGACCGACAAGCCCGGCGGCATCTTCGTGCGCACCAGCGAACATATGTCACCGGATGATCACCGCCTGCTGCTCAGCGTGGCGCGGATTTATCTCGACGATCGACGCGGTGGACTGACCGAACAGCTCAATCAACGCCTGCAACTGCCGCAAATTCTGCAGCAACCGCTGTCGCCAGTGACCGCCTCGTCGAAACTGGCCACGGTGGACAATCTGCCGCGCAACCTGCATTCACCGCAGTTGCCCGCCATTGACGCACTGCAGTTCTATAACGGTCTCGGCGGCTTCTCGGAGGATGGCCGTGAATATGTGATTGCGATGAATGAAAGCAAGATCACCCCCGCGCCCTGGTCAAACGTGATCGCCAACCCGATGTTCGGCTCGGTGATCTCGGAAAGTGGTCAGGCATACACCTGGTACGAAAACGCCCATGAATACCGCCTGACGCCGTGGGATAACGATCCGATCTGTGACCGCAGCGGGGAAGCCTTCTATCTGCGTGATGAAGAGAATGGGCATTTCTGGTCGCCCACACCGTTGCCCGCCCGCGGCCGCGGTCACTATCTGACCCGCCACGGTTTTGGCTACAGCGTGTTTGATCACCGCGAAAACGGTATCGACAGCCAGCTCACCGTGCTGGTGGCCAAAGAGGCACCGGTCAAACTGTTCCTGCTGACGCTGACCAACACTTCCGGGCGCACGCGCAAGCTGTCTGCCACGGGCTATGTGGAGTTTATCCTCGGCGATCTGCGGCAAAAATCCGCCATGCACATCGTCACCCAGGCGGCAACGCTCGAGAGCGGCTGCGGGATCCTGGCCACCAACCACTACGGCAGCAGCGGATCGGAACGCACGGCTTTCTTTGGCGTGACCGGTGTGCACTGTTCGATCAGCGGCGATCGGCGTGAATTCATTGGCCGCAATGGTTCGCTAACCAATCCGGCGGTGCTGAAGCTGCGGCGGCTGTCTGGCAAGGTCGGCGCAGCCATGGATCCCTGTGGCGCCGTGCAGTCGGCCATCAGTCTGATCGACGGCGATCAGCGCAGCTTTGTATTCGCCCTCGGCTTGGGGCAAAACGCCGATGAGGCCCAGGCGCTGCTGCAAAATTACCTGCGGGAAGACAGCCTGCAAGATGAACTGCAGCAGGTCGCCGCGCATTGGGACGGCATTCTCAACAAGGTGCAGATCGGCACGCCGCAGCCGGCCGTCGATCTGCTGGCCAACGGCTGGCTGCTGTACCAGACCCTGTCCTGCCGAATTCAGGCGCGCAGCGGTTACTACCAATCCGGCGGTGCCTTTGGCTTCCGCGATCAGCTTCAGGATACGCTGGCATTGACCCACGCCGCCCCTGAGCGCCTGCGAGAACAGATCCTGCTGTGCGCCTCACGTCAGTTTGTCGAAGGCGACGTGCAGCACTGGTGGCACCCGCCACAGGGTAATGGGGTGCGCACGCGCTGTTCAGATGACTATCTGTGGCTACCGCTGGCGATTTGTCACTATCTGGACGCCACCGACGATCAAAGCATTCTGGACGAACAGGTAGGTTATCTGGAGGCACGCAAGCTGGCGCCGGGCGAGGAATCTTCCTACGAACAGCCGGCCCTGAGTGCAACGCAGGAAACCCTGTACCAGCACGGCGTGCGAGCGTTGAAACACGGCTTGACCTTCGGTGAACACGGTCTGCCGCTGATGGGCGCCGGTGACTGGAACGATGGCATGAATATGGTGGGCCTGGAGGGCCGCGGTGAGAGCGTGTGGCTCGGTTTCTTCCTGTTCCATATTCTGCAGCGCTACGGTGAACTGGCACAACGCCGTAACGACGCCGACCTGGCCACGCAGTGTCGTCAACAGGCCGCCACCCTGCGCGATAATCTGCGCGACCACGCCTGGGACGGCGAATGGTATCGCCGGGGCTATTTTGACAGTGGGGAACCGCTGGGATCTCATCAGTCGGCCGAGTGCCGTATCGATGCCATCGCCCAGAGCTGGTCAGTGCTGTCCGGGGCCGGCGATCAGCCGCGCAGCCTGCAGGCCATGCAGTCACTGGACAAACATCTGGTCGACGATCAGGCCGGTCTGATCAAATTGCTGACGCCGCCGTTTGACGGCAATGGCCCTAATCCTGGCTATATTCGCGGCTATCTGCCCGGCGTGCGGGAAAATGGCGGTCAGTATACCCATGGCGCCGTATGGGCGGTGATGGCCTTCGCCGAGATGGGCAATATTGAACGCGCCTGGGAATTGATGGCGCTGATCAACCCGATCAACCATAGCCTGGACAGCACCGCCGCCGAGCGCTACAAGGTCGAACCTTACGTGGTCACCGCCGATATTTACGCGGTGGCACCGCATGTTGGCCGTGGCGGCTGGAGTTGGTATACCGGTTCGGCCGGCTGGATGTACCGGCTGATCCTCGAGTCTCTGCTGGGGCTGAAACGCCATGGCGATCGGCTGACCGTCAACACCCGTCTGCCAGCCGACTGGCCGCAGGTGACGGTTAACTATCGGGAAGGAGGCAGCGAGTATCAGTTGATTGTCCGCCAGGGACAGGGAGATGCGCAGGTGACTGTCGACGGTGAAAAACAGCCGGAGGCCGTGATCACACTGCTGGACGATGGGAAAGTCCATCAGGTGGAGGTCACGCTGGGGCAGTAAATGTCAGGGCGCGGCGGTTGCCGCGCCCACCTTCTGACAGGCGTTATTTACGCGCCAGCAGCAAGCCCAGTACCAGACCGACCGTCGCGCCGATGCCCACGCTGTGCCATGGGTTTTCACGCACGTAACCGTCGGTGCGGCAAACCGCATCCTTGGCCCGTGCATAGTAGGACTCGGTAGAGTCAGCCAGCCGTGATTTGACCTCGCTCAACGCCTCTTCGGCATGAGCCTTGATGTCAATATAGGCCTGATCGGCACGATCGCCGGAGTACTTCAACACTTCTTCCAGCGTGTCGCTCAGCATTCTCAGATCGTCATCGAGCGTGGTTTGATCCGCATCCGTATTTCTCGCCATGTTAAGTTCTCCGTGATAAAAAATGAAACGGCCCTTAACTATAGACAAGGATCACCGCTCTTCGCCATCAGACTATCGGCTAAAATCAGAACACCAGCTGTACCTTGGCCGCCTGACTCTTGTCACCGGCAAAGGTCAACGCCTGTGCCAGTTGCTGATTATCAAACTCGGCAGACAGTAGCGGCAACGGATTGACGGTCCCCTCGGCCAACCAGGCCACCGCCAAATCAAACTCTTCAACAAAACGAAACGATCCCAGCAGAGTCAACTCCTTGGCGATCAGCAACATCAGTGGGAAGTCAGGGAAACTGCCGCCCATGCCTACCTGCACTACCGTACCTTTGGCACGGGTGACTTCCAGACAACGCTGCAACGACAGTGGGTGGCCGGAAACTTCAAAAGCGATATCAAAGGCCCCCTTTTCCTGCTGGTAGGGGCTAAAATCGTCATTGTCGGCATGCAGACAACGGGTCGCCCCCATTTTCTGGGCAATATCCAGGCAACGCGGGCTGAGATCGGCACAGACAATTTCGTCGGCGCCCAGCGCCTTCAGTGCCGCTACCAACAAGCAGCCAATCGGGCCAACGCCGGAAACAAACACCCTTTTCCCTTTAACCTCACCCGGCTGTTTCGCCGCGTGGATCACCACCGCCAGGGGTTCGGCAAACACCATCACCTTTTCATCGCGATCGGCATCGAAGGCAATGCACTGGGCGCTATCGACCACCTTGTACTGAGTAAAGGCGCCGTCAACATGCGGGAAATACATCGCGCTGCCGAAGAAACGCATTTGGGTACATTGGTTTTGCTGACTCGCCAGGCAATACTTGCACTGTCCACAGGGTTTACTGGGGTTTAACGCCACCTTCTGCCCCACTGGCAGCCGCGCGGTATCACTGGCCACCACTTCACCGATCACCTCATGGCCGAGCACCATCGGCTGCCGCACCTGAAAACTGCCGACTTTGCCTTCCTGGTAATAATGCAGGTCGGAACCGCAGATGCCGCCACGGGTGATTTTCACCAGCGTACCGATCCCCTGATAATCCACTTCCTGCTCCACCACCGCCACGTCATATTTGCCGTTTACCACGCAGGATTGGGTTTGAATTTTCATCATGATTTTCCCTTGAGCAGGCGGCTAGACCGCAGCGGACATGCCGCCATCGACAAACAGCAGATGACCATTAACAAAATCCGAGGCTTTGGACGACAGGAACACCGCCGCACCGATCAGCTCCTGCGGATCGCCCCAGCGGGCGGCCGGGGTACGCTTGGTCAACCAGGCGGTAAACTCCGGGTTATCCGCCAGCGCCTGGGTCATCTCGGTTTTGAAATAGCCCGGTGCGATACCATTGACCTGAATGTTGTAGCGTGCCAGCTCCACGCACATGCCACGCGTCAACATTTTTACCGCACCTTTGGAGGCGGCATACGGCGTGATGGTGTCGCGGCCCAGTTCGCTCTGCATCGAGCCGATATTGATAATTTTGCCGCTTTGGCGCTGCACCATATGGCGCGCTACGGCTTGTGACACCATAAATACCGCCTTCTGGTTGACGGCGATAATGTCGTCCCAGTCTTTTTCCGGAAATTCGGTAAACGGATGACGGCGCTGAATACCGGCGTTGTTGATCAACACATCAATCCCGCCGCTTTCCGCCTCGATTTTTTCTATCGCGGCATGAATAGCCTGTGAGTCGGTGACGTCGAAAGCCGCCGCATCGGCGCGGAACCCTTCACGGCGCAGTGTTTCAACCGCACGCTGGGCGTTTTCCTGAGTGGTGGCATTGACCAGAATATGGGCGCCATACTGCGCCAGCCCACGAGCCAGCAGAAAACCAATGCCTCGAGAAGCGCCGGTAATCAGTATTTTTTTGTTATCCAGTGAAAATAAGGTGTTCATAACGTTCCCCGGCAATAGCATTTGGATAGGACTGACGCCTATCTCAGCGGATCGTCGTCGGTAAAAACGTGATAAAGATCACTTAAAACAGTGTTACTAAAAGCTGTTACCTTTAACGTGAAGCCGCGCATTCACCCGGGGCAGGGAATTACCATATTTAATTGAAAAACATGAAGTTTATACTTTACGGCGTCGATTGTTATCACCAGATCGATTTGTTAACATGGCAGAATTAGCCATCTTTCCGCTCCACCCTGTTAAGGCCCCTGAATGAAGAACCAACGCGTCACGCTGCAGGACATTGCACTGCTCGCCGGTGTGACCAAAATGACCGTCAGCCGCTATCTGCGTACGCCGGAAAAGGTGGCGGCCGAAACCGCCGCGAAAATTGCCCAGGTGATGAAAGAAGTTAACTTCACCGACAGCGATGAGGCGCGCTCAACTCAAAAACCGCGTATTGGCGTGTTGATCCCCTCCTTCAACAACCAGATTTTTGCCGATCTGCTGGCCGGTATCGAATCCATCACGCTGGAGCACGGCTATCAAACCCTGGTGGTGAACTATGACTACAGTCGTCAGCGGGAAGAAGAGCACATTATCCAGCTGCTGGCCTACCCGATCGCCGGGTTGATCCTCACCGATTCAGAGCACACTCTGCGGGCGGAAAAATATCTGGCGGCGGCAAAAATCCCGGTGGCGCAGGTCATGGATCTTGAAGGACCTGAAGGACGGATCGCCGTGGGGTTCGATAACTATCAGGCGGGTTTTGACATGACCGAAGCGCTGCTCGTCAGCGGTAAACGTCAGGTGGTTTACTTTGGCGCCATGTCCGACGCACGCGACACCAAACGTTTCCAGGGCTATTGCCGGGCGATGGAGAAGCAGGGGTTGATGCCGCGGCAAATCACGCCGCATCGGGTGTCATCGGTCTCGGTCGGCTCCGACATGCTGGCGATGGCGCGACAGCTCTACCCCGATTTGGATGCTATCTTGTGCACCAATGACGATCTGGCGGTGGGCGTATTGCAGGCGTGTCTGCGGCTCGGGCTGAAGGTCCCGCAGGATATCGCCCTGTCAGGTTTTCACGGTCTGGATATCGGTAAGGCTACCACGCCGGGGATCGCCAGCGTGATCACCCCAAGATTTGATATGGGCAAGGTCGCTACAGAGATTTTGCTGAAACGCATCAAAGGGGTGCCCTGCATTGAGCGCGTTGACCTGCACTACCGCATTTCACTCGGCGGCACCATTTAAATCAGCGGTTAACATGCTCGGTAACAGCCGTTGTCTGTTTAGGTTTATCTTTGCGCGCCGCCAGCCACAGGCCGCTGTTTTTCATCGCGTAGCCGAATACCAACCCCACCAGCAAGGACAGGGTGACCAGCGGCCAGTCACCGCCACCGGCGAAGGTGGCGCAGGCGCCAATAAAGGTGCCGGGTACAAACCCCAACCACTGCTGCCTGGCCTGAATGCACATCAGGAAGGCCACCGCACCGGTTAACAGGTAGCCGAGCATGCTCCAGGCGGGCGCCAATTCGCTGCCGTGAATGATCACCATCGCCCAAAAGATCCCGCTGCAACAGGTTAGCGTGCTGATCAACAACCCTTTCAGCCCGCCCTGTGGGCAAGCAAAATAGGCCGTACAGCCCAGGAAACCGGCCCAGCTGATCAGCCCCAGGCTAACCGCCACCCAGCCCCACACGCCGGACAGGATCCCGGTCGTCACAGCAATGGCAAAAATAACGTTCATAAACCGACCCGCAGCAGAGAAAGCGCGCAGTTTACTCGAAAATCGGCAATATTATGTGATGAAATTCACATAAAACATGTAATGAGAAACATGGTAATTACAGAGTTGTGGAATTTGTCACAAAAAAAACCAGCGTGGCAAGCACGCTGGAAATGACACACAACAACACCAGGGAAATCGGATCGCCACATTGCGCAGCGACTAGAGACTTATACCCTACCAACTTCAACTTTCAGTCAATCAGACATCCAGCTTGGAAGACGACGGGTATCTCAGCGCGGGAAGCCCGCACGGGTCACCATGAAGCTCAAAATTAAGCACACCACGGCACTGACCATAAATAACAGATTGACCGCCAGATGCAGGCTGGCATGGTCGATCACTACCCCCAACAGGATCGGGACCCAGTTGGCGATATAAGCAATAACGTAAAACAGTGAAATCAGTCTGGCATGGCTGGCCTTCGGTGAAATCAGGTTCACCAGCGTGGCACTGCCGACAAAAATAGCCCCGTAGGCATAACCGGCAATCACCATGCCGGCACTGGCCAGACCCAACGAGTTGATCTGAATGGCTTCGGCAAACACCACCACCGACAACGCCTGCGCCAGACAACCAAACATCAGCGAGTGGCGCGCATTAACGCGGCGACTCAGGATCTGGCTGATACCGGCAATCACCAGGTAAACCGCAATCACATAGCCGTAAACGCCGCGGCTATGCATACCCAACAGCTTTTCCGACACGCTCGGACCGATCGCCAGAATACTGGCGGCCACCGCCCAACAGATAAACAGTGCGCCGGCACACAGGTAGAACTTGCCGCCGGTAGCGCGCAGGCCGTCAGCCAACGAACTTTTCTCTGCTGCGGCATCACTCCCCTGCGCCCCGCTTAACGGCACGGCAACGGCTTCAACCGGCCATTTCAGCATCACGCCCAGCGCGGCCACGGCGGCCACCGCCATAATGATAATGAACGGCAGCGAGGTGGTATGGAACCCGGTTTGCAGCGCCACACCGCTGAAAATCGGTCCCAGTGCCAGGCCGGTGGTGAATGACAGCGTGGCAATCAGCGCCGCATTTTTCCCGCCGTCTTTCGGCCCAAAACGCACCAATGCAATGTTGGCCGCTCCGGTCAACGCCCCGGTGCCGATCCCGGCCAGCAAACGTGCCATAAACATCATCAAAAACGAATCGGCCATCGAGAACAACAAGGCCCCGGCCAGCACCACCAGCAAAGCCGGTACTATCATGCTGCGCAGGTCTTTCACCTTACCGGCCATGTTGCCCACGCCGAACAGCGAGATCAGCACACCGGCGGCATAGGCACCATAAATGACCGTCAGGCTGACCGAGCTTAACGCCAACTCATGTTGATAAAGCGGATAAAGCGGCGTCGGCGCACTGCTGTTGAGCAATGCAGACATTAAGGCCAGGGCTAAAAACAGCAGGATGGCAAAATGCGACGTGCCCGAATTCGCTTTAGCCGCTTCATCAACAGCCACACCTTCAGACATTCTTCTCTCCCGAAATAATCTGGATAAACACTAAACCCTGAAAACCAAACTCATCAGGAGACGCGTTCATCATACCTTTCGGGTATAACCGTCAAAATAGCCAAGAATGCATCATAGTGATTCATTAATGCATTCTGTTGCATGCAAAACTACACCGCTTCGGCCTTGGCGACCTTCGCCGGCGCGCGTTTTAAAATAGCCAGCGCGCCGGAAAGTATAATCAGCGCCATACCACCCGCGGCAATATAAGACAGCGTCTCGCCAAACAGCAGATAGCCGAGCAGCGTGGAGAAAATGATGGTGCTGTAGGACAGAATACTGACGATCACCGCGTTGCCGCTGCCATAGGCACGGGTCATGGTGATCTGCCCCAGGCTGCCAAAAACGCCGATGGCACCAACGCACAGCATCATGGCGCTATCCAGCGTGGTGAAGCCCACAACCGTCGTCATCACGCCACCCACCAGGGTGCCCACCAGCGAGAAGTAAAATACCACCCGCAGTTCCGGTTCACCGCTGCGTACCAGTTTGCCGACGTTAAAATAGGCCAGCGCGGTCAACAAGCCAGACAACAGGCCAATCAGCGTAGCGGCATACTCACCGTTCGGCGTATCAGGGCGCAGCAGGACCACAATGCCGATAAAGCCCAGCAGCACCGAGAACAGCAGCTTGCCGGTCAACTGCCCTTTCGACGTCACAAAGGCGATCGCCGACTGGAAAATCGGGTTGGTGTAGCCCAGCGTGGTGGCGGTGGCGATCGGCAGGTGGATCAGCGAATAGAAACCGCAGTACATCGCCACATTACCGATGGCGGCGCGCTTCATATGCAGACCCAGGTGCCGGGTGCGAAAGCCGAGGTTTTTAACCTGAATTAACGCAGCGACGATCAGCACGTTAATCACCGAGCGGTAAAAAATGATGTCGAAAAAGCCGACTTTGGCCGAAGCCAGTTTGATGCTGGCCCCCATCAGCGCAAAGAACCCGCTGGCGACAACCATCCACAAAGCAACCATGATTCCCTCGGTATACCGCCCCCAATGGGCAATAAAATAAAACGGGGCGAATGTATTCGCCCCCTACAGGTAACGCAATCGACAACGCTGTAGCTTGAAAGATGCCGGGGATATTATTCGGCGGCTTTCACCGTCAAGGGCTTGTTATCGGCGCAAGCAAAGAATACCAGCATCTCGGCACCTTTATCGCCGGAAACGCCCTGATGCACGATATCTACCGTGTCGGTAAAGGAGTCGCCCTGCTTAAAGGTGTGCTTCACGCCGGTTTTCTTTACCGTCAGTGAGACGCTGCCACCGGTCATATACACCGCGCTAATGCACGGATGGGTATGCCAGGCGAGCACCTTGTTCGGCTCCACCGTGACCTTCAACATGGTGATTTGCGGGGCGCCGGCCGGATAATGCTGGTACGGCGAACCTTCCCACGAGGTCTCGGTTTTCAGCAGGGTTTCTTTGGTAATGCCTTCGCCGTGATCGTCAGCGGCCTGGGCATAGCCCTGAAATGTCATCATTAATGCCAGAAGTGCCAGTTTATACATTGTTATCGCTCCATGACTACTGTGAACAAAATAGAATGGCGTGATACAAAAGCAATAATGACGGCTCCCGCAGTTTGTGGGCTACGTCCTTACAAGCCTTTGATACGCTGCTCGTATTCTACGATGCTCTCGGCATAGTATCGATTAGGCGCCACATGATTACCTACCAACACTTCTATCAGGAACGGTCCTTCGTGCTCAGCCGCAGCGGCTAACGCCTCATCCAGTTCTTCCAGCGTGGCTGCTTTGGCAGAAGAAACCCCCAGACTGTTGGCGAAGGCCTTCCAGTCGTGATTCGGCAGCGCCGTATAGTCCGCCGAGACACCACGGTTCTGCAAGGTATCTATGTGCATCGCACCATGGGCGCAGTTATTCATCACCACAAAGATCATTTTGACCTGATAACGAGCCGCAGTCTGGATCTCCATGCCGTGCATCAGCATACAACCGTCGCCGGTGACCACCACACAATCACGGTGCGGCGCCGCCAGCTTGATGCCGATACCGGCACAAATCGCCCAACCCATCGGTGCCAGGGAACTTGAGGTATGATAATCACCACGCCCGCTGGCCAGCCAATGATGTGCCATAAAGATCCGGTGCGCACCGGAGTCGACCACCACGTTAGTGTCCTGATTCATGCGGCTGCGAATGCGTTTGATGGCATCGCCGGGGTACATATTGGCTTCACCCAGGGCAAGACGCGCCTGTAAATCGGGCCTTTGTTGCTCCAGCGGCAGTGAACGCACCTGTTCGAGCCAGCCATTGCGCAAGCTTTTGATACCGACCAAATGCGCATCTTCATCGCTGACTGCATCCAACAGGTGGTGCAGCGTGCCGGTCAGGCTGGAGAAAATCTGCATGTCCGGCTGATAATGCGAACTGACCTTGTCAAAATCTTCATCAATTACCACCAGCGTTTTGGTGCCATGCAGCCGCGGGTTCCAGTTCAGGCTGTCGCGCTGGCTGAGATCGCAGCCCAGCACCAGCAGCACATCGACTTCGTCGCCATTGATGGTTTCCACCGCCCGGGTGTGACCGGCGAAGCCATACAGCCCCAGCGCCAGTTCGTGTCCTTCGGGAAAAGCGCCCTTGCCGGACAGCGTAGTGGCGACCGGCAAACGGTATTTCTCCGCCAGGCGCAACAACAGTGCGGCATCCAGCGGGTTATTCATGCGGTTTCCCACCAGGCAGGCAACGTTCAGCCCGCGCAGCAGATAATCGTCCACGACCTGCTCCAGCGCCTGCTGGTCGATCGCTGCTTCGCGGCACTGCGGCGTACGCTGCGGGCTGGCTTCATAATTGCCGGCCACCCCTTTCTTTTGCATATCAACCGGCACGCTTAAATAAGCACGGCCTTTACGCTGGGTGTTCAGGCAGGACAAACTGCGCCGCAGCTCGTGCTGCAACGTAAGGTTATTTTTCACTTCTATGGCGGCGGAAAGCAGCGGTTTGACGATAGTCAGCTCATCGATGCCGCTATTGCTGCCGTCCTGGAAAGCGCCCTGCGCTTCATGATAAGTGGCGATCCCGCCGGCCAGATACAGCACCGGGATTTTATCGGCCTGTGCCGCGGCCATTGCCGGCAGGAAATTCATGGTGCCGGGGCCGGAGATACCCAGGCAGACGCCAAATTTGCGATTAGCACGGGCGTAGCCATCGGCCATAAAACCGCAGGCGGTTTCATGAGCACCGACGATGCCGGTAATGGCTGAATGTTCAATGGATTTAATCAGTGGGTACACCAGCTTGCCGGGTACCAGGAAGATGTGCTGAATGCCGCGTGCTTCAAGACTCTGGATAATCACATCAGCGTTACTTTGCTCTGCCGCTTTCGCGCCGGGCGTTGCAATAACCCTGACACCGTCCGCAGTTGCCAGTGCAACGGGGGTGTATAACTTCTCTGCGTGAGACTCCATTTTTAATGTCCAGTCGTGGTAGGCCAACCTGATTCAGAGTCGATCCCACCAGGCTGTTAGCCAACAGAGACAGGCTCTCATACGCATCTGTTTATGCGTTTAGGGTAACACTGGCACGAAATGTGCGCCAGATCACAGCATAAACGTTGATAAGCATAAAGATTGTCGGGTAAAAATAAAGATGCAAAACTGCTTCACGTTGATGCATTTATTCATATCCTGAAACATAATAAATAATTATGATACGTGGGCTCCATTTGCAGCCTAAACCAGAGCCAGTACGGTTGCGCAAGAATGAACATCGACAAGGCCGATAAGCCTGTACAAAGGAAATGGCATGATGAATTGGGATGACGCACGCTTCTTCCTGGCAGTAGCACGCTGCGGCACTTTACGAAAGGCCGCCAATGAACTACACGTCGACCAGGCCACCGTCGGACGGCGCATTACCGCTTTTGAAGAGAGCCTCGGCTCCAAGCTGTTTATCCGCACGCCGAAATCATTTTCCCTCAGCCCCCTGGGCGAGGAAATGCTGGCGGACGTCATGAATATGGAAAACGCCGTGCAGGCGATTGGCCGTAAAGCCACCAGCGGCGACGACAGCCTGTGCGGCAATGTGCGCATCGCCACCACCGATACCATGGCCGAGGCCTTTGTCATCCCGGCGCTGAAAGCACTGCGGGAGCAACACCCGCTAATCACCGTCACTATGCTGACGGCGGTGAATATCTCTGATATTTCCTACCGTGGGGCAGATCTGGCGATCCGCGGCGCACGGCCCGAATCCGATGAGTTGATTATCAAACGCATGGCGACCATCGAAATGGGCTTGTACGCGACGCAGGACTACCTCGACAAACACGGCCTGCCGACCAAGGGTGACCATCTGCGCGGTCACGATCTGCTGATGTTCCCGCGTGAACTGGTACCCCGTCACTGGAACGACTTTTGTGGCGAAGCGCTGATCGATCCCAACGTGGTTCTGCAGTGTAATTCACAGTTACTGCTACGCTCGGCGACCCGTAACGGCTTGGGGATTGGGCTGCTGTCCTCCTTCCTGGCGGATAAAGACCCGGATCTGGTGCGCATCTTCCCGGAGAATAAAGACTGGGTCGATATCTGGCTGGTGCTGCATCCCGATCTGCAGCGTGCCGCGCGGGTACGTGCCGTCGTGCAGGCACTGGAAGCCTCGTTTCAAAACAATCCCGGCTGATCTCCCGCCTCATAAAAAAAGGTTGCCGAAGCGACCTCAGACTGCTGACAAAGCCCGTTATTAGGGAGAGCGTGCCGAAGGGGTCGTAGCGGCTTGCCCGCCGGAGCGCCCCTCGGTGCGCTAGGCCCGGGTATCTCGGCTTCAATGACGATTTCATCTTCATCAAACTCAAAAAAAGGGCGCCAAATGGCGCCCTTTTTTACTGCCTTGCTGCCAATCAGAACATCGGCTGTGCCATCTGCACCAGCGTAATCAGTGGCTGTGGATAAACACCCAACAGCAGCACCAACGCGGCGGAGATCAGCACTACCACACCGCCTGCGGTCAACGCCCAGTTGTTCGGGGTATCGCGCTGCAGCGCTTCCGGCGCACTGAGGAACAGGCTGACGGTTACACGCAGGTAGTAGTACAAACCGATGGCGCTGCCCAGCACCACTGCGCCGGTCAACCACCACAGGTGAGCACTGACGCCCATCGCGATAACAAAGAACTTACCGATAAAGCCCAGGGTCATCGGGATACCGGCCAGTGACAGCATCATCACCGTCATGACCGCGGACAGAATTGGCTTATGCCAGAACAGACCACGGTAGGAGAACAGTGAGTCGGCGTCCGGGCCACGGTACGGGCTGGACATCAGGCTGACCACGCCGAACGCGCCCAGGCTGCTGAACAGGTAACCGGCCAGGTAAACCCCGGCAGTTTCCAGCGACAGCTGATGGGTTTGCACCGCAATCAACGCCACCAGCAGATAACCCAGGTGGGCGATCGACGAGTAACCCAGCAGACGCTTGATGTTGGTCTGGCTGATGGCCATCAGGTTGCCGAACAAAATTGAGCAGACGGCAATGATTGACAGCACCATGCGCAGCGCTTCGTTGTCGGCAGCCGGTGCATACAGGAACAAACGCATCACTACGGCAAAGATCGCAATCTTGCTGGCGGTCGCCAGGAAGGTTGAAACCGGCGCAGGCGCACCCTGATACACATCCGGCGTCCACAGTTGGAAGGGTACCAACGACAGCTTGAAGCCCAGACCAACAATCATCATGCCCATACCCGCCAGGATCAGCGGCTGGTGCATCATGTTTTCTTGCATGCTTTTGCCCAGGCCGGCCAGTGACAGGTCACCGGACTCCGCATACAGCAGCGCCATACCGAACAGCAGGAATGACGACGCGGCAGCAGACAGCAACATGTACTTGATAGCCGCTTCCAGCGGACGCTTCTGGCGGTAGGCATAGCCCACCAGGCCAAACAGCGGCAGCGAGATCAGTTCAATACCGAGGAACAGCGACGCCAGATGGTTGGCGCTCGCCAGCAGAATGCCACCCATGGTCGCAATCAGCACCAGCAGATAGAACTCTTCGCGGTTGTCCGGGTAACCGACCAGCCAAGGATAGGCAAAGGTACAGGTCGCCAGACTCGCCAGTATCACCAGCCCGGTATAGAACATCGAGTAGCCGTCTACCCGCATCAGCGGGGTGACGTCCATTGGGCCTACCTGGCCAACAAAGTACAGTGAAAGCAGCGCCAGGTTGAGACCGATCACGGTCAGGGTGGCGTTGATAAAGTGGTCGCGTCGCCACGCAATGCCTAGCATCACAACCACCACCGTCAATCCGACGATCAACAGTGGTAACAATGCGATCAGTTGTTGAGGAGTTATTGTCATGGCGAATTACGGCCTTGTTGTTGAAATTGCTGAAACTGACGAACCAAACCAGTGTTGCACGTTGCTCATCGCCGCATTGGAAGTATCCAGAATCGGCTGCGGGTAAACCCCGAGCAGAACCAGCAATACCACCAGCAACAGAACGATAAACAGCTCACGCGCGGTCATGCCCGGCAACGGTTGGTCAGATTTGGCTTTGCCGTAATAGGCGCGCTGCATCATGATCAACGAGTAAACCGAAGCAAACACCAGACCGAAGGTAGAAATCACGGTGATCACCGGCACAACCTGGTAGCTGCCGAACAGGATCATGAATTCACCGACGAAGTTACCGGTACCCGGCATCCCCAGCGTCGCCACTGCGAAGAACAGCGACAGCGCAGGGATGTATTTGATACGTCCCCACAGGCCGCCCATTTCACGCATGTCACGGGTATGCAGACGTTCGTACAGCTGGCCACAGATGATGAACATACCGGCCGCAGACAGGCCGTGCGCAATCATCTGGATCACCGCGCCCTGGTAAGCCAGTTGGCTGCCGGTGTAGATGGCGATCAGCACGAAGCCCATATGGGAAACCGAGGTGTAAGCAATCAGACGCTTGATGTCGGTCTGCGCAAACGCCATCCAGGCGCCGTAGAAGATACCGATCACACCCAGCCACATGGCGATAGGTGCAAACTCGTGCGACGCTTCCGGGAACAGCGGCAGGCTGAAACGCAACATGCCGTAGGCCGCGGTCTTCAGCAAGATCCCCGCCAAGTCCACAGAACCTGCGGTAGGGGCCTGGCTATGCGCATCAGGCAACCAGCCGTGCAGCGGTACCACCGGCATTTTCACCGCGAAGGCAATGAAGAAGCCCAGCATCAACAGGTATTGCACGTTGTGCGACATTGGCGTCTGCAGCAGGTCTTCGTAATCGAAGGTCCACACGCCGGTCGCGTTATAGTGCACGAACACCAGGCCCATAATCGCAATCAGCATCACCAGACCGCTGGCCTGGGTATAGATGAAGAACTTGGTGGCCGCAGTGATGCGGGTTTTCCCGTCCGACGCCTTGTGACCCCAGAGCGCAATCAGGAAGTACATCGGCACCAACATCATTTCCCAGAAGAAGAAGAACAGGAACATGTCGATGGCGAGGAACACGCCGATTACCCCACCCAGGATCCACAGCAGGTTCAGGTGGAAGAAGCCCTGGTATTTCTGGATTTCACGCCAGGAACAGAGGATCGCCAGCACGCCCAGCAGGCCGGTCAGCACCACCATCAGCAGTGACAGGCCATCCAGCGCCAGGTGGATGGAAATGCCAAAGCGTGGGATCCACGGCAGCAGGAATTCAGACTGCCACTGCGGAATGCCTTTCGGCGTAGTCAATGTGTAGCCACCCTGCATCCACAGATACAGAGAAAGCGCCAATGTCAGCCCCATTGCGATCAACGCAATCCAGCGCGGCACCTTAGTACCGAAGCGCTCAAACTGCCAGCACAGCAGACCGCCAATAAAGGGGATAAGAATTAGCCAAGGTAATAGCATGGCGTTTTGTGTCCCTTATACGAATAATTTCAAACTTTGTACGTAGCGCCTGCCCTGCAGGGCGCTACGCCCGAAAAATGCGTCTGTTTAAATTATTCAATTAAACCAGAATCAACAGAGCCAATACGACCACTGCACCCACACCCATAGACGCTATATACCAACGCACCTGACCGTTCTCGCTCACTGTCAGACCTCGGTTCCCCCAGCGGGAGAAGATGGCCGGCAGATTCATCATCGAGTTCAGCGGATCACGCTGCAGCAACTTCGCAATACCCAGGTACGGCTTGACGAACACTTTGTCGTACAGCCAGTCGAAGCCCCAGGCATGGAACCACCAGGTCGAGAAGAAACGTCCCGGTGCGCTCTTGGCAATGCGGGTCACCAGGCTACGTTTGCCCAGCCACAGTGCCGCCGCCAACAGGATGCCGACAATAGCCACTACGCCGGAGGTGATCTCCAGTTGCAGTACGCTACCGTGCGCCAGCTCGGTGGTGTCTGGCAGTACGCCCTGCAGTGGCGGAACGATCATCGCGCCAACGAAGGTGGACAGCACCAGCAGAACCAACAGCGGCAGGTGGTGAGTGATGCCTTTACCGGCATGCGCTTTGATTTTCTCTTCGCCATGGAACACGATGAAAATCATACGGAAGGTGTACAGCGAGGTCATGAACGCACCGATCAGACCGGCAATCATCAGGTTGATGTGACCGTTAGCCATCGCACCGGCCAGGATCTCATCCTTACTGAAGAAGCCTGCGGTGATCAGCGGCAAGGCCGACAGCGCAGCGCCACCCACCAGGAAGCAGACGTAAACCAGTGGAATGCTCTTGCGCAAGCCACCCATCTTGAAGATGTTCTGCTCGTGATGGCAGGCCAGGATCACCGAACCGGAGGACAGGAACAGCAGCGCCTTGAAGAACGCATGGGTCATCAGGTGGAAGATAGCCGCATCCCACGCCTGCACGCCCAACGCCAGGAACATGTAGCCAATCTGGCTCATGGTGGAGTAGGCAAGTACGCGTTTGATATCGGTCTGCACCAGCGCAGCAAAGCCGGCCAGCACCAGGGTCACCGCCCCGATAATCCCCACCAGATGCAACACTTCCGGCGCCATCAGGAACAGGCCGTGAGTACGGGCAATCAGATAAACGCCCGCGGTCACCATGGTCGCCGCATGGATCAGTGCGGAAACCGGGGTTGGACCCGCCATCGCATCTGCCAGCCAGGTCTGCAACGGCAACTGCGCCGATTTACCGACCGCACCACCCAGCAACATCAGGGTAGCCCAGGTGATCGCGGTATCGCCGATCGCCAGTTTTTGCGGTGCCAGGATCATCAGTTCGCGGATGTTCAGCGTGCCCAGCTCGTTGTAGAGAATGAACAGCGCAAACGCCAGGAACACATCACCAACGCGAGTTACGATGAAGGCTTTCATCGCTGCCGCACCGTTGGCCGGATCCTTGTAATAGAAGCCGATCAACAGATAGCTGCACAGGCCCACGCCTTCCCAACCCAGGTACAGCAGCAACAGGTTGTCTGCCAGTACCAATATCACCATGCTGGCGATAAACAGGTTGGTGTAAGCGAAGAAGCGTGAGTAGCCCTCTTCACCGCGCATGTACCAGGAAGCGAACATGTGGATGAAGAAGCCCACGCCGGTCACCACTGACAGCATGGTCAACGACAGGCCATCCAGCGTCAGAGTCACGCCAATGTTGAAGTTACCGACGCTCATCCAGTTCCACAGGCTTTGCTCAAACAGCTGCACGCCAGTGGCTTTCTGGGCGAAGAAATCCATCCCCACATAGACCGTGACCAGAGCAGCCAGGCCGATAGAGCCTACGCCGACGGTTGCCGAGGTGTTCTCAGACCAGCGGCCACGGGAAAAGGCCAACAGCAGGAACCCGATCAGCGGTAGCAGAATAGTTAAATATAATAGGTTCATCCGCGCATCTCACTGACAGTATCAATATTCAGGGTATGACGACGACGGTAAAGCTGCAGCAGCAATGCCAGACCAATACTGGCCTCGGCGGCTGCCAGGCTGATCGCCAGGATATACATCACCTGCCCGTCCGGTTGGCCCCAGTAGCTGCCCGCAACGATAAACGCCAATGCTGCGGCGTTGATCATCACTTCCAGACTGATCAGCATAAACAGCAGATTGCGACGGACCAGCAACCCGGTCAGACCCAGGACGAACAGGATCGCCGCCAGGATCAGGCCATGTTGAAGAGGGATCATGCTTGCTCCTCCGATTTTCTTCTCGCCATTTCGCTACTGGCCGGGGCGTTGCTCAACACCTCACCCGGTTTGTGCTCACGGCCAATGTGGAAGGCAACAACCAGACCTGCCAACAGCAGCATTGAAGCCAGCTCAACCGCCAGAACGTAAGGACCAAACAGGCTGATCCCCACCGCTTTAGCGTCAACCATCTCACCGCTGATACCCTGATCGGACACGCTGCGGATAGCGACAATCAGCACCGCCAACAGCGCCAGCGACAAGATGCCAGGGCCGATCCACACCGACGGCTTCAGCCAATCGCGCTCTTGCTGCTGCACCGCGTTGCCGAGGTTCAGCATCATCACCACGAACACGAACAACACCATGATGGCGCCGGCGTAGACGATGATTTCCAATGCCGCGGCGAAGTACGCGCCGAGTGAGAAAAAGACTGCAGAGATCGCCAGTAACGAAACGATCAGATACAGCAACGCATGCACAGGATTGGTATGCGAGATCACGCGAATTGTCGAGATCACCGCAATAAAACCTGCCAGATAAAAGGCAATTTCCATGCTTGCTGGCTCCTTAAGGCAACAGACCTTTGACGTCGATCGGTTTGGCTTCGTTTTCGGCTTCGCCCTTGGCTTTGCCGTCAATCGCCATACCGGCCATCCGGTAGAAGTTATATTCCGGATATTTACCCGGCCCCGAGATCAACAGATCTTCTTTTTCGTACACCAGATCCTGACGCTTGAACTCACCCATTTCGAAATCCGGCGTCAGCTGGATCGCGGTAGTTGGGCAAGCTTCTTCGCACAGGCCGCAGAAAATGCAGCGCGAGAAGTTGATGCGGAAGAACTCCGGGTACCAACGGCCGTCTTTCTGTTCTGCTTTTTGCAGCGAGATACAGCCCACCGGGCAGGCAACCGCACACAGGTTACAAGCCACACAGCGCTCTTCGCCGTCCGGATCGCGCGTCAGCACGATGCGGCCACGGTAGCGCGGCGGCAGGTAAACCGGTTCTTCCGGATACATCTGGGTTTCGCGTTTGGCGAAGGCGTGCAGGCCTATCATCCAAATACTGCGCACCTGGGTGCCGAAACCAACCAATAACTCTTTCAATGTCATGGTTTATTCACCCCTTATTGAGCGTTGTACAAAATGACTGCGGCAGTCGCCAGCAGGTTCAGTAGCGTCAACGGCAGACAGACTTTCCAGCCGAAGGACATCACCTGGTCATAGCGCGGGCGTGGCAGAGCAGCACGAATCAGAATGAACATCATCATGAAGAAAGCCGTTTTCAGCGCGAACCAGATGAATGGCGGTAGGAAAGGACCCTGCCAGCCACCGAAGAACAACGTCACAATCAGGGCAGAAACGGTGACGATACCTATGTATTCACCCACGAAGAACAGACCGAACTTCATGCCGGAATATTCAATGTGGTAACCGTCAGCCAGTTCCTGCTCGGCTTCCGGTTGGTCAAACGGGTGACGGTGACACACCGCCACGCCGGCAATCGCAAAGGTAATGAAACCAAAGAATTGCGGGATGACGTTCCACATGTGCGCCTGAGATTCAACAATCGCCTGCATGTTGAAGGAGTCCGCCTGCGCCACCACACCCATCAACGACAGGCCGATGAACACTTCGTAGCTCAGGGTTTGCGCAGAAGCACGCATCGCCCCCAACAGCGAGTATTTGTTGTTGCTCGACCAGCCGGCAAACAGCACGGCGTAAACCGCCAGGCCGGCCATCATCAGGAAGAACAAAATACCGATGTTGAGGTCGGACACCGCCCAGGTCGGACTGACCGGGACGATGGCAAATGCCAGCAACAGGGAAGTAAAGGCGATCATCGGCGCCAGGGTAAAGATCACCCGGTCGGAGAATTTCGGTACCCAGTCTTCCTTGAAGAACATTTTGATCATGTCGGCGACCAGCTGCAGTGAGCCACCCCAGCCGACACGGTTCGGTCCATAACGGTTCTGGAACAAGCCGAGCAAACGGCGTTCGCCGAAGCTCATGAATGCCCCACAGGTGACTACGACCAGCAGGATCACTACCGCTTTAAGAATGGAGATCAGAATGTCGATCACCTCAGGGGTAAACCAGCTCATCGTGTTGCCTCCCGCAGATTTTCAACCGTTGCACCCACCAGTACCGGCGAGATCCCTGGCAAGCCGAGCGGTAAGCCCACCTGGCCCTGGGTCAGGGTTTCACTCAGACGCACCGGCAGACGCAAGGTCTGGCCCGCACAGCTGAACTCCACCAGCGCACCGGCATTGACGCCAAGCGCAGCAGCGTCGGTCGGGTTGACCATCACATAGGCATCCGGCATGCGCTGCTGAATCACCCCGGAACGCTGTGACATTTCATCACTGCCGAACAGGTGGTAATACGGCGCGACACGCCAGCCTTGCTGTTGACCAAAGGCGGCAGGCACGTTGGTGAAGTAACCCAGCTTGCCCTCCCCCGCTTCGATCAAGCGCACGCCCGGATCGCCATGACGCAGCTTGCCACCCACTTCGGCCTGGAATTTGTTCCAGGCTTGCGGTGAGTTCCAACCTGGTGCCCAGGCGAACGGGATCTGCTGACGATCGGCAAACGGGCTGTTGTTCCCTTCCATTGAGAAGGCGAACATGGTGTCTTTATCCTGCGGCTGACGCGGTTCGTGCACGCTGATATTGGCGCGCATCGCCGTACGGCCACTGGAGCGGATCGGAGA
Source organism: Serratia myotis (assembly GCF_027474885.1). NCBI lineage: Bacteria > Pseudomonadati > Pseudomonadota > Gammaproteobacteria > Enterobacterales > Yersiniaceae > Serratia > Serratia myotis. The sequence goes on from NZ_CP099707.1 coordinate 3,839,102, forward strand.
ACGTGCCAGTTTCTGGCCGCGGATACGGAAACTCGCGTCCGGTGCGGCGTCGACAATACCCTGCAACTGCGGCAACGCGGTGACACAGGCTTCGATCACATGGTCGAGCTGAGTCCAGTCCACGTGGCGGCTGGTATAGGTGGAATGCAGCGAGTGCATCCAACGCCAGCTTTCCAGCATCACGGTGTAAACGTCTTTCTTCGCGTCGTCGTAGTACGCCGGATCGTAAACCTGGAAGAAACGCTGTGCGCGGCCTTCCTGGTTGACCAGAGTACCGTCGCTTTCGGCGAAGCTGGCCGCCGACAGGATCAGGTTAGCCTTGTCCATGATGGCGGTACGCTGGTGATCGACCACGATCAGGTTGCTGACCTTGGCCAGCGCAGCGTCCACTTTCGCCGCCGGCGCATGCCGGTAGAGATCGTTTTCCATCACGATGGCCGTGTCGGCTTCGCCGCTTTCCAGCAGGGTCAGTGCCTGATCGAGCGAACCGCCGCCGATCATCGACAAACCGATGCTGTTGGCAGCGCTGGCGACAAAGGTGATGCCGACGTCAGAACCGCGATCCTTCAGCGCCTTGGCGATGTTGGCCGCCGCTTCGATGATGGCTTCGCTGCCGGCGTTGCTGCCGGTAACGATCAGCGGTTTACGCGCGTCGGTCAGCGCCTGCACGATGATGTCGACTTTCTTGTTCAGGCCGTCAGCCAAATCGTTGACCGCCGGTGCCGCGTTATCCAGCGCATGAGCGATAGCGAAGCCGAAACGCGCCTGCTCATCCACCGGTGCACGGTAGTTCCATGCCGCGATGTCGTCCAGACGGGTGTTATCCACGTTGGTAACGAACAGCGGGTGTTTGGCGTGCTGGCCGATGTTCTGCACCGCAGCAATCTGCCAGTCGGCAACGCGTTGGGCCGCAGCCATGGCGCGAGCCTTGCCCTTCACCGCCTGACGTACCGACAGGGCAATACGTGCGCCGGTCTGGGTCAAATCTTCACCCAGCACCAGCACCGCGTCGTAACCTTCGATTTCGCGCAGCGCAGGGGTGTGAACACCGCTGTTTTGCAGCACGTTCAGCATCAGGTCCAGACGGCCCTGCTCGGCCTGCGAGATACCGGTGTAGAAGTTCTCGGCACCCACCAAATCACGCAGTGCGAAGTTACTTTCCAGACTGGCGCGTGGTGAGCCAATGCCGATGGTTTTCTTCGCCTGACGCAGAATATCCGCAGCGCCCTGCATCGCCTGCTCGGCGTTCAGGGTGATCCAGTCGTTGCCACGCAGTTGTTGTGGCTGACGCGGACGATCTTTCTGGTTCACGTAGCCATAACCGAAGCGGCCGCGGTCACACAGGAAGTAGTGGTTCACGCTGCCGTTATAACGGTTTTCGATACGACGCAGTTCACCATAGCGTTCGCCTGGGCTGGTGTTACAGCCGATGCTGCACTGCTGGCAGATGCTTGGCGCAAACTGCATGTCCCACTTACGGTTATAGCGCTCGGAGTGGGTTTTATCGGTGAACACGCCGGTCGGGCACACTTCCACCAGGTTGCCGGAGAACTCGCTTTCCAGCGTGCCGCTCTCGGTACGACCGAAGTAGACGTTATCGTGCGCGCCGTACACACCGAAGTCGGTGCCGTCCGCATAATCCTTGTAGTAGCGCACACAACGGTAACAGGCGATACAGCGGTTCATCTCATGCGAGATAAACGGCCCCAGCTCCTGGTTGTTGTGAGTACGCTTACTGAAGCGGTATTTACGGAAGCTGTGGCCGGTCATTACTGTCATATCCTGCAGGTGACAGTTACCGCCTTCTTCACATACCGGACAGTCGTGCGGGTGGTTGGTCATCAACCACTCAACCACGCTTTCACGGAACTGTTTGGCTTCGCCATCGTCGATGGAAATAAAGGTTCCATCGGATGCCGGTGTCATACAAGACATCACCAAACGGCCACGCGTATCTTCCGCGTTTTGGTATTGCTTTACCGCACATTGGCGGCAAGCGCCGACGCTTCCCAGCGCCGGATGCCAGCAAAAGTAAGGAATATCGAGCCCGAGGGAGAGACAAGCCTGCAGCAGGTTGTCGGCCCCATCTACGTCGTATTCTTTGCCGTCTACATGAATCGTAGCCATAGTCAGCATGCTTCCAAGTGGCCTGCCTTGCGGCAGGCGTTAATCAAAAATTCTGGCCGTGTCGTCGGGGCGAGTCGGCTTACCAGCGTTGCTTCAGCAGATTGTTCGGCTGAATACCGCCAATCGCATGCGCGTTACTGAAGTGCTTCACGGCAATGCCCGCTTCGAACTCTTCACGGAAATATTTAATCGCGCTTTGCAGTGGCTCTACGGCACCTGGCGCATGGGCGCAGAAGGTTTTGCCCGGGCCGAGAGAACGGCACAGCTGCTCAAGGGTTTCGATATCCCCCGGCTGCCCTTCGCCATTCTCCAGCGCACGCAGGATCTTCACGCTCCACGGCAGACCGTCACGGCATGGCGTACACCAGCCGCAGGACTCGCGAGAGAAAAATTCTTCCAGGTTACGCACCAGCGGAACCATGCCAATCTCGTGGTCTACGGCCATCGCCAGCGCGGTACCGAGACGGCTGCCGGCTTTACCGATGCTCTCGAAGTCCATCGGCAGATCGAGGTGATCGGCGGTCAGGAAGTCGGTGCCCGCGCCGCCTGGCTGCCAGGCTTTGAAACGCAGACCGTCACGCATGCCACCGGCGTAATCTTCCAGAATTTCACGTGCGGTGGTGCCAAACGGCAGCTCCCAAACGCCTGGGTTTTTCACCCGGCCGGAGAAGCCCATCAGTTTGGTACCGGCGTCGTTACTCTTGCCGGCGGAGATCCCCTTGTACCAGTCAACGCCGCTTTCAAGGATCGCCGGAACGTTGCACAGGGTTTCTACGTTATTGACGCAGGTCGGTTTGCCCCAGACACCGGAGGACGCCGGGAAAGGTGGCTTGGAACGCGGGTTGGCACGACGGCCTTCCAGCGAGTTGATCAGTGCGGTTTCTTCGCCACAGATGTAGCGACCGGCGCCGGTATGAACAATCAGCTCGAAGTCGAAGCCGCTGCCCATGATGTTCTTGCCCAAATAACCGGCTTCGGTGGCTTCAGCGATCGCCCGGCGCAAATGCACCGCAGCTTCGATGTACTCACCACGCAGGAAGATGTAGCCGCGATAGGCCTTCAGCGCGAACGCCGAGATCAGCATGCCTTCCACCAACAGGTGCGGCAGTTGCTCCATCAGCAAGCGGTCTTTATAGGTGCCCGGCTCCATTTCATCGGCGTTACACAGCAGGTAACGGATGTTCATGGATTCGTCTTTCGGCATCAGGCTCCACTTCAAACCGGTGGAGAAGCCCGCACCGCCGCGACCTTTCAACCCGGCGTCTTTCACCAGGGTGACGATCTCGTCCGGAGCCATGCCCTTGATGGCCTTTTCGGCACCGGCATAGCCGTTCTTGCTGCGGTATTCATCCAGCCAGACCGGCTGTTTGTCATCGCGCAGCCGCCAGGTCAGCGGGTGCATTTCGGGAGTGCGCACAATGTCTTTAATCATTGATACTGCTCCAGTAGCGTCTCGATATCTTCAGGCTTCAGCTGACTGTGAGTGTCCTCATCAATCATCATGGTCGGCCCTTTATCGCAGTTGCCCAGGCAGCAGGTTGGCAGCAGAGTGAAACGGCCATCAAAGGTGGTTTGACCCGGTTTGATGCTCAGCTTCTTCTCAATGGCGGCCTGAATGCCCTGGTAACCGGTGATGTGACAAACAACGCTGTCACAATAACGGATCACGTGACGTCCTACTGGCTGACGGAAAATCTGGCTGTAGAACGTGGCCACGCCTTCTACGTCACTGGCAGGAATGCCCAGCAGCTCCGCGATGGCATAAATCGCCCCATCCGGAACCCAGCCACGCTGCTTCTGCACAATTTTCAGTGCTTCGATAGAGGCGGCGCGTGGGTCCTCGTAATGGTGCTTTTCGTGCTCGATCGCATCACGTTCTTCCGCACTCAGCTCAAATGCATCAACGCCGCTCTGAGGAGCGGCCGCATTGATAGGTTCAAGCGCGGGGTTATTCGCGTGATTGTCTTTTTGATCATGCATAGTTAGCGGTCCACATCTGACATTACAAAATCGATACTACCCAGATAGACGATCAGGTCGGAGACCAGGCTGCCACGGATTACCGCTGGGATTTGCTGCAGGTGCGCAAAGCTTGGCGTACGTACCCGGGTGCGGTAGCTCATGGTGCTGCCGTCGCTGGTCAGGTAGTAGCTGTTGATCCCTTTAGTGGCTTCAATCATCTGGAATGATTCGTTGGCTGGCATCACCGGGCCCCAGGAAACCTGCAGGAAGTGGGTGATCAGCGTTTCAATGTGCTGCAGCGTGCGCTCTTTCGGCGGCGGCGTGGTCAGCGGGTGATCGGCCTTGAACGGGCCTTCCGGCATGTTGTTCAGGCACTGTTCGAGAATGCGCAGGCTCTGGCGCAACTCTTCCACCTTCAGCATCACACGGGTGTAGCAGTCGCTGTTACCGTCACCGACCGGAACTTCGAAATCGAAATTCTCATAGCCGGAATACGGACGCCATTTGCGCACATCGAACTCGATACCGGTGGCACGCAGACCCGCGCCAGTGACGCCCCACTCCAACGCTTCTTTCGCATTGTAGGATGCCACGCCAACGGAACGGCCCTTCAGGATGCTGTTCTTCAGTGCGGCCTTGACGTAAGAATCCAGACGTTTTGGCATCCACTCAAGGAACTCGCGCAGCAGACGATCCCATCCGCGCGGCAGGTCGTGTGCAACACCGCCAATACGGAACCAGGCCGGGTGCATACGGAAACCGGTGATCGCTTCAACCAGATCGTAGATTTTCTGACGGTCGGTAAAGGCGAAGAACACCGGGGTCATGGCGCCGACGTCCTGAATGAAGGTACTGATGTACAGCAGGTGGCTGTTGATACGGAACAGTTCGGACAGCATCACGCGGATGGTATCAACGCGATCCGGCACCTTGATGCCTGCCAGTTTCTCAACTGCCAGCACGTAAGGCATTTCGTTCACGCAGCCGCCGAGGTACTCGATACGGTCGGTGTACGGAATGTAGCTGTGCCAGGACTGACGCTCGCCCATCTTCTCGGCGCCACGGTGGTGGTAACCGATATCCGGTACGCAGTCGACAATATCTTCGCCATCCAACTGCAGAATGATACGGAATGCACCGTGCGCAGACGGGTGGTTCGGGCCGAGGTTAAGGAACATGAAGTCCTCGTTCTCGGTGCCGCGCTTCATGCCCCAGTCTTCCGGTTTGAAAGTCAGCGCTTCCATTTCCAGATCTTCTTTCTGTTTGGTCAACACAAAGGGATCGAATTCGGTGGCACGCGCCGGGTAATCTTTACGCAACGGGTGGCCTTCCCAGGTTTGCGGCATCATGATGCGCGTCAGGTGCGGGTGGCCGTCGAAGGTAATACCGAACATTTCCCAGGTTTCACGCTCATACCAGTTGGCATTAGGGAATACCTTGGTCGCTGTGGGCACGTGCAGGTCTTTTTCAGACAGCGCCACTTTCAGCATGATGTCGCGGTTGCGTTCGATAGAAATCAGATGATAGAAAACAGAAAAATCCGCAGCAGGCAGGCCGTCGCGGTGGGTACGAAGACGCTCGTCCATGCCATGCAGATCGAACAGCATGACATAAGGCTTCGGCTGCTTTCTCAAAAACGTCATTACTTCCAGTAACTGATCGGCTTTGACCCATACCACGGGTATTCCGGTACGGGTAGGCTGAACAGTAAAGGCTTCCGGCCCAAAACGGTTGCGCAGTTCGCCAATCACCGGATCGTCAAGGTGATCTCTGGTTTGCCAGGCCGGCAATGCGTCGTGCGTCGTTGAATCTGTCATAATTTTTTTCACCACACTGAAGGGTTATTTCGCCGCAAGTTCACTTTTCGCTGTGTTAACCAATAGCGCACTAAGATGGACGTTAAATGAACGTCTTAAATCTCGTCAGGCGTCCGAAGGTTGGTCACCGCGATACGCTCGCCGTGTTTACGCTCTCTTTCAGACTGCATGTTGGCGCGGTAAACACCCTGATCGCCGACAACCCAGGACAGAGGGCGGCGTTCTTTGCCAATAGATTCCTGCAACAGCATCAGTGCCTGCATGTAAGCTTCCGGGCGCGGTGGACAGCCAGGAATGTACACGTCGACCGGCAGGAACTTGTCCACGCCCTGTACCACGGAATAGATATCGTACATGCCGCCGGAGTTGGCACAGGCACCCATGGAGATCACCCATTTTGGTTCCAGCATCTGTTCGTACAGACGTTGAATAACCGGGGCCATCTTGGTAAAGCAGGTACCGGCCACCACCATCAGGTCAGCCTGACGCGGTGATGCACGCAGAACTTCAGCACCAAAACGCGCCACGTCGTGAACGGCGGTAAACGACGTCACCATCTCCACGTAACAGCACGAAAGGCCGAAGTTATACGGCCAAATAGAGTTTTTACGCCCCCAGTTCACCATGTCATGCAATGCATGTTCGAGTTTACCCATGTAAACCGTGCGGTGAACCTGTTGGTCCAGGGGATCGGCAACGATCTCCTGTTTTTGCAGGGGGTAACGGTCGTTCTCACCGTTCGGGTCTATGCGGGTGAGCGTATAGTCCATCTTAATGCCTCGTTTTTAACCGACTACTGCGGATGACTGTTAGTGGCGTTTTTGATTGTGCCTGGCTTGCTCTGGCGCCGGGAGCGCACCGGAGTCCAATCCAATGCGCCAATACGCACCAGATAAACCAGCCCAGCCAATAACACCAAAATGAAAATGGCGGCTTCGATAAAGCCTACCCACCCGCTCTCACGTATGGAGACCGACCAGGCGTACAGGTACAAGGCTTCAACATCGAAAATAACGAAGAACATGGCGACCAGGTAGAACTTGGCGGACAGACGCATGCGCGCCGTACCGACCGAGTCGATGCCTGATTCAAACGGGGTATGTTTGGCGCGCGCACGGGCTCTCCCACCCAGGAAGAACGCACCCATAAGCATTAAACAGCAAAGCCCGATTGCCACGACAAAAAATACGGCGAACGCCCAGTGATGAGCGATAACTTCAGTGGTTGTTGACATACTCTATGCTTACTCATCAAAAGTGGCGTCGATCGCTCTGCTCTTGTTTCTGGCAGTTAGTGCACCACATCGATTTAAGGGAAGGATAAATAAACCACACAAACAAACTGCTATTACAGCAAGTTAGCCAGCGTTTTACTGTGGGCTTTTTACTCCTTTCTATAACCTTTTGTCAACTTTGACAAAAGTATCTACACACTAGTTTACATACATATCATTTAATTAACATTTGATGCGCCTGGCTTAGGCTAAATCGTGTCAGTTAATTGACGTGTAGAAACAGATAGATATAAACCAACATGCTCATTTCAGTTTTACTATACCATTGTCTCAGGAATCTCCTGTTCTTCCACTCACTACCTAGGGGTATTTTTTTGATCCAGGACACGTTTTTAGCATAAACCCTCAAAAAAAGTGTGGCCCTTTAATAAATTTTGTCAATTACGCCGGTCAAATAATCCCGGCACAAACTACCAAAATAACCATATTGATTCCAGGCCTTTACCTTTATAATTATTCGTTCAAAAAATAACCGAAAGGCTATTTCTTCGTCTGATAACCGTTCTCATCGGCAACGCTTTAGCCAAACAAATAACCACTTCGCTATGAAAATAAAACGAACCCCTCATAAATTAAATTTTCACTGAATTCAGAGCAAAAAAAACCTCCGCCGAAGCAGAGGTTTTATGACCGGATTTAACGCGTTTTGGCGTTATTCCTCATCGTCAACCAGGCAGGTGTCATCCTGCAACGAGGCACTCGGTCCATTGAAGCTGTAGTTGTCGTTACCGTTCTGCATGGCACTGAAAATGGCCATCGCCAGCTCGTTGCCGCACTGCAGGTCCTTGCACAAGCTGTATTGCGTGTCCGGCAGCGTCGGCAAGCCTTCCGCTGCGCCGAGCACCCGCAGGTCCGGGCTCATCATTTCAATTGGCCGAACGGTGATGCCTAACCCAGCCTTGCAGGCTGCACGAACGGCAGACAGCGTCGAGGCCACATAGGCAATGCGCCATGGGATCCCGGCGTCATCCAGGTGTTGAATCGCCATCGCGCGGAACGGACTGGGTTCGTCCATCACCACCAACGGGATCGGTTCACCGGCCTGAAAATGGTAATCCGCCGCGCAATACCACAGGGTTGGCGAAGTACGCAGCACAATGTGCGGGCGATCTTCGGTAGCCATCGTGGTAATCGCCAGATCAACTTCACCGTTTTCCAACATCTCGATCATGAACGAGCTGGGTTTCACCCGCACATCAATCGCCAGTTTTGGATACACAGAAGTGACGCGGTTAAGCAGGAAAGGCAGGATGGTATCGGCGGTATCATCAGAAGCGCCAATAGTCAGAACACCTTTAATATTGTTGTACATCAGAGAGGTACAGGCTTCGTCGTTAAAGCGCAGAATTTTTCTGGCGTAGCCGAGAAGCTGAATACCGTGTTCAGTCAGTAATTTATTGCGCCCGTGACGGGCAAACAACTCTTTGCCAACCAGTTGCTCTAACCGCTGCATTTGTTGGCTGACGGCTGATTGAGTACGACAAACGGCGACTGCCGCCGCCGCAAAAGTATTCAAATCAGCAACAGCTACAAAGGTTCTTAGCAGATCGAGGTCGAGATTGAGTATCGGACGATTTGCAGTTGTCATAGTGTTTTCTTCACTTTTTAAATTCTAATTTACAAACTACCCTGGTGTGTTTCTAAGACATCGTTTAAAAGGGACGATGCCAGACATGACAGTACCCCACTCATTAGTGGAGGGCAAAAAAATTACTTTTATTTCGTTACCTCTATCGCCTTTTAAAATGTGATCTATCGAGAATGCTTATACAACGTCTGACGTTATAAGTGGTGCAAGTGTTTCATTTTTACCGAACAAAATATTTTACTCATTCAGATAGCGGGATTACCACACCAATTGTGCTGCACAACCTCCGCAGCCAGACTGGCCTCAGCGTATTCTCATACGTAAAAGAGTAAGACGATCCTCTTGTAACAGCCGGTACATTTTTTAATGATTTTAATAAATTCAATCAGTAACATTTACCCCGTGAATAACTAAGGAATAACTACTTAAACGCGGCTTAACAGAGAAACTAAAATAGCGCTAATGTGAATTTTCTTATGATTCAGTTTGGAGTGAGCCTGGACAAGCGACTATCAGACTACTCTGGCATTATCATTTCTTTACAGTTTATCTCCGCTAAATCCCCGATGTGGCTTAACAGTGAGTACGGTTCTGTCAGCATTGCATCAATAACATGGGGCCATTATCTCTACCTGGTCTCATCACCACAGAATAAAAAACCAATAAGACAACAAATACTGGAATTAAATACCAACAAACCACTTTGGCATTGTTCATCATCCCTGAAATCCCCCGTTGAGCCCTTCGTTTGCACCAAAGGCGTGCACAACCCTTCAAAAGCATCTGCGCCAGGAGTACATTGAGCAGGTTGCGGTGTTCCACGGTAGGAACGCCCCTATCCCAGCAAAAGGCTCAACTTTCTATGTCCCCCATTGAGAAATCCAGCAAACTGGACAACGTCTGTTATGACATTCGCGGCCCGGTGCTCAAAGAAGCTAAACGTCTTGAAGAAGAAGGCCATAAAGTCCTCAAACTGAACATCGGCAACCCTGCCCCGTTTGGTTTTGACGCCCCTGATGAAATCCTGGTCGACGTGATCCGCAATCTGCCCACGGCGCAAGGCTATTCCGATTCCAAAGGGCTCTTCTCGGCGCGTAAAGCGATCATGCAGCACTATCAGGCGCGCAACATACGTGACGTGACCGTTGAGGATATCTACATCGGTAATGGGGTTTCCGAGCTGATTGTGCAATCCATGCAGGCGCTGCTCAACAGCGGCGACGAAATGCTGGTACCGGCACCGGATTACCCGCTGTGGACCGCGGCTGTTTCGCTGTCCGGCGGCAAAGCCGTGCATTACCTGTGTGATGAAGAAGCCGGCTGGTTCCCGGATCTGGACGACATCATCAGCAAGATCACCCCACGCACCCGTGGCATCGTGATCATCAACCCAAACAACCCGACCGGTGCGGTCTACAGCAAGGCACTGCTGGAGCAGATTGTTGAGATCGCCCGTCAGCACAACCTGATCATCTTCTCCGATGAAATCTACGACAAAATTCTGTATGACGAAGCCGAGCACCATTCGATCGCTGCGCTGGCGCCGGACCTGCTGACCGTGACCTTTAACGGACTGTCAAAAACCTACCGCGTGGCGGGTTTCCGCCAGGGCTGGATGGTGTTGAACGGGCCGAAGAAGCACGCCAAGGGATATATCGAAGGGCTGGAAATGCTGGCGTCCATGCGACTGTGTGCCAACGTGCCGATGCAGCACGCAATCCAAACCGCACTGGGTGGCTACCAGAGCATCAACGAATTTATTCAACCGGGCGGGCGTCTGTATGAACAACGCAACCGGACTTGGGAACTGTTGAACCAAATCCCGGGCGTTTCCTGCGTGAAACCTCAGGGGGCGCTGTATATGTTCCCGCGCATCGACGCTAAACGCTTTAATATTCGCGATGACCAGAAATTGGTGCTGGACCTGTTGCTGCAGGAAAAAGTGCTGCTGGTACAGGGTAGCGCGTTCAACTGGCCGTATCCGGACCACGTGCGCATCGTGACTCTGCCACGGGTGGATGAACTGGAAATGGCAGTGGGCAAACTGGGCCGCTTCCTGGAAGGCTACCGTCAGTAAAAATTAAGCACGCTCTCGTAATAACCGAAATGCTTCGCGTTGCATCAAGGCGGCAACTGAGCACATCCCCGGGAGCATAGATAGCTATGTGACCGGGGTGAGCGAAGGCAGCCAACAAAGAGGCAGCGTGAAGCATGAAGGATATTTGCATAACCTGCTGCCACTGCTCACAATGGAACCCTCACTTGCCGTTGTAAAAGAGAGCACCATGAGCCAGAGCCACTTTTTTGCCCATCTGTCCCGTTTGAAACTGATTAACCGCTGGCCGCTGATGCGCAATGTTCGCACCGAGAACGTTTCCGAACACAGCCTGCAGGTGGCATTTGTTGCCCACGCCCTGGCGGTGATCAAAAACCGAAAATTCAATGGCAACCTGAGCGCCGATCGCGTCGCCCTGCTGGCGATGTACCACGATGCCAGCGAAGTGATCACCGGCGACATGCCAACGCCGATCAAATACTACAATCCGCAGATCGCCCACGAGTATAAGAAGATCGAAAAGATCGCCCAGCAGAAGCTGCTGGATATGATCCCGGCGGAATTACGCAACGATTTCCGCTCGATCCTCGACGAACACTATTACACCGAAGACGAAAAGTTGGTGGTGAAACAGGCCGATGCGCTGTGCGCCTACCTGAAATGTCTGGAAGAGTTGTCTGCCGGCAATAACGAATTCAAGCTGGCGAAAGCACGACTGGAAAAAACCCTGCAGCAGCGTAGCAGCCCGGAGATGGATTATTTCATGAACGTGTTTATCCCCAGCTTCAGCCTGTCGCTGGATGAAATCAGCCTGGACTCCTCCCTGTAATTCTCATGGCGCAGCACGCTGCGCCGTTTATTAGAATGCATACAGCCAGGGCACGATAATCACGCTAACCACCATCACCAACAGCGTGAACGGCACGCCCATGCGGATAAAATCACCGAACTTATAGTTTCCCGGCCCCAGCACCAGCGTGTTTACCGGTGAAGAAACCGGCGTCATAAATGCGGCCGAAGCGGCGATGGCGATAATCATCGCAAAGGGGTAAGGCGAAACGCCCATTTCACGCGCGGCCGCAATGGCGATCGGCGCCATCAGCACCGCGGTGGCGGTGTTGGAGATAAACAGGCCGATAGTGGCGCAGAGGGCAAACAGGCACACCAGCATCACCCGCGGTCCGGCATCCCCCGCCACGTCCATTAAACCACGCACGATCAAATCGACCCCGCCGGTTTTTTGCAGCGCCTGGGCAAACGGCATCATACCGACAATCAAAATAATGCTCGGCCAGTGAATCGACTTATAGGCGCTTTCCATGTCGATGCAGCGGAACTTGCCCATCAGCAGACAGGCAATCAGCGCGGCGATCGGGTTGGGGATTTCATCGGTCAGCATCATCGCGACCATCAGCGCCAGGCAGAACAGTGCGTGCGGTGCCTGGGTAATGGCCGGTGCCACTTCATCAACCTCGGCCGGCAGATTGAGCACGATAAAATCATGGGTTTTCGCCTGCAACTGGCGGATCGCCTTCCAGTCGCCGATCACCAACAGAATATCACCCAACGCCAGGGGCTCATCCACCAGCTTGCCTGCCAGGGTTTCGCCATTGCGACGAATACCAACCACGTTCAGATCGTAGCGGCTGCGGAAGGCAGACTCGCGCAGGCTTTTGCCCAACAGAGTTGAATCGGGGATCAACGACACTTCCGCCATGCCGACGTTACGTGACTGTTCAGAGAAATAGTCGCCGCGCAGGACCATCGGCTCCAACTGCTGCTCGCTGCAGAACTCACGCAGATCGACCTGACTGTCCGACATGTCGAGCAGCAGCACATCCCCTTCGCGCAGCTCGGTGCTGCCGGATGCGCTGACCATCACCCGCCGGAAACGTTTCCAGCGTTCAATCCCCACCACGTTAGCGCCGTAGCGGGCGCGCAGGTGCAGCTCGTCCAGCGAGTGACCGACCAGCGGCGAGCCGCTGCGCAGTGCCAAGCGGCGGGCACGACCGGTCAGCTTATAGTCACGGATCAGATCGCGGAAGGTACGGCGTTGCCAGGTTTCACGCGTTTTATCACCGTCGTCATTGGCCAACCAGCGCCGGGCCACCAGCATGTACCCCACGCCCAACACCAGCACCGCCAGACCGACCGGGGTTACGCCGAAGAAGCCAAAACCACTGATACCCTCGCGGACCAGCTCGCTGTTGACCACCATGTTCGGCGGCGTTGCCACCAGGGTCATCATGCCGCTGATCAAACCGGCAAAGCTCAGTGGCATCATCAACCTGCCCGGCGCGATTTTCATCCGCGCCGCCACGCTGAGTACCACCGGAATAAAGATCGCCACCACGCCGGTCGAGCTCATAAAAGCCCCGAGTCCGGCCACGGTGACCATCAACAACATCAGCATCCTGGTTTCGCTGCTGCCGGCCACCTTCACCAGCCAGTCCCCCACCTGATAAGCCACGCCGGTGCGCACCAACCCTTCACCAATCACGAACAGCGCGGCGATCAGGATCACATTGGGATCGCTGAAGCCCACCGTGGCCTCCGCCAGGGTCAGCGTGCCGCTCAACACAAAAGCGATGATCACCAGCAACGCCACGACGTCCATCCGCAGCTTGTTGGTGGTAAACAGCACGATGGCAATCAACAGTAAACTCAGCACCCACAGTAATTCGCTGTTCAAAACGGCCTCATCCGGCAGAGATATCCAAGGGCTTAAAAATTAGCATAAAAAAACCCCGCCGGTGCGGGGTCTAATCAATTTGGGTGAAGATAGGTTCGGTCAGGCGACCAGGCTTATCGCCGCACCCTGTTCCGTTTTACTCACCGCAATCTGCTCAAGCGAGGTTAACAGCAGATCAACCTGCTCCAGCTTGGGGGCGTCGGCTGGTGCGTTGACCGCAATCACCTGGCAGCCCGCAGCCAACCCGGAAAGAATACCGGCAGCGGCGTCTTCCACCACCACACAGTCCTGAGGCGCCAGCCCCAGGCGCTCCGCACCCAGCAGGTAGGCATCCGGCTGCGGCTTGCCATGTTTTACCTGCTCGGCGGTGATGAACACCTCCGGCTGCGGCAAACCACCGGCATTACGACGAGCAGTAGCCACCGGGATCGAACCGGAAGTCACGATCGCCCACGGGATATCGAGGCGGTTCAAGCGATCCAGCAAGGCTGCAGCCCCAGGCAATGCCGTGACGCCATTGGTATCCTGCGCTTCCACCTGCTCCAGCAGCAGGAACTCCTGTTGAATGGCTTCCTCACTTTCACCCGGCATAAAGTGACGTAACGAGGTAATGGCCTGTTTACCGTGAATGAAATCCAGTACGTCCTGCGGATTAATACCGCGGCGTTTGGCCCAGTTAATCCAGGCGCGCTCTACCGCCGGCAGTGAATCAACCAACGTCCCATCAAGATCGAACAGAAAACCCTTACACTCCACAGGAAACCTCTTTTAATCAGGCATTGATAATTTGCGCTATCTCAACGGCGCTCAGGTGATACTGACGTGGGCATGACAGCCAGATAGCCAGCATCCGCTGGTACTTTTCCCACATTTTGGTTTGGGCATTAAAGCCATGGCTGCCAGAATCGAAATGAGTATAGCGTCCCTCGGTGGTCACAAGGAACCGCACATAGCTGAGATAACGCGCTTCGGTTGCGGCGTCAAAGCCGAGAAACGCCAGGCGGCGCGCCTCAATCCCCTGTTTTTCCTTCAGGTTATCCCAGGAGACCTGCAACGCATGGTGCATTTCCATCACGTTGATAATGGTGCGGCACACTTCTTCGCTCATTTCGCCGAAGTCGCGATCCAGCTCGCGCATCTGCAGGCCAAAACCACGTTCGATAACGGTCTGCAGGCGGCGGTAACGCTCGGCGTTATCCGGATCCAGCATGGTCATCATTTTGTATTGGTTCGACAGGATCAGCCGTTGGGCGTGGGTCATTTCCATTATAATTTCCTCGATAAATTACTAATGGCGGAAGCATCGCACAGCGCAATATCGCAGGAAATCACAACTCGCCGGTTCTTTGATTTAAACCGGGGTTATTGGCTGGAACAAGCTATGCCCAGGCCTATTATTAGGGAGAGCGTGCCGAAGGGGTCGTAGCAGCTTCAGCTGCCGACCAATTTGTCGGGAACAAATTGGAACGACTTCAGTCGGCCCAAAGGGTGGGACACATGGATGTGTCACATAATAGCCCCTCGGTGCGCTAGGCCCGGGTATCTCAGACTAGACATCAAACTTAATCAGGCCGCAATCAATGCGGCCATTTTTGTGGTTACAGGTCATCCAGGAAGGTTTTATCCAACTGCTTGAAGGCGCGTTTCAGCAGGTCCGCCAGCGCCTGGTAGGTCGGCGGGCCTTCTACCGGTGCTACCGCCTGACCGGCTTCCGCCAGCTTGTTGCGGACTTCATGGAACCATTGCAGCAGCGTTGGCGGCAACGGGGTGACCGAACGACGGCCCAACCACCACAGACCCTGCATCGGCATGCTGCACGCAAACAGCGCAGTGGCGATCGCCGGGCCCAACTGGCCACCCAGGGCAATCTGCCAGGTCAGGGCAAACACCGCCAGCGGTGGCATAAAGCGGACGGCAAAACGGGTGGCACTCGCAACGCGATTCTCCGGAAAGACCGGAGCCAGACGTTTGTCCGACGGCCAGGTTTTCATATAATGCTGCCCGCGCTGGAAGACCTGAAACCAGCTAACGGAACCGGACGGTTTGCTCGTCATTGCGTACCTCAACGTCACAAAGAAAAATAAGGACACAGCCAACACAATACTAAAAAAGTTGAAGCTTTAAATTTATTTTGTGTTTGCCTCAGGCTATCGGTATCCTAAGCCGGCCTTTTGGCCGGTAGAAGATGACAAGAATTCTGTCAACTTTTAGCCCTATAAAAATCAAGATTACTTAAACCGCAGAGAAATCATCGGTTTTTTCATCGTCATGTGGTTTGTGCAATTCACATGATGTTAATCATAAATGTCAACGGCATTATGCGCTACGCTTGTTGTCTGATTGACGATTAATTCACCACGTGTTTTGGTCTTTCCTTTAACAACACGAACTATTTAAGTAGGTACTTCCATGTCGAGTAAGCTAGTACTGGTCCTGAACTGCGGCAGTTCTTCCCTGAAGTTCGCTATCATCGATGCTGTCAACGGTGAAGAACACCTCTCCGGCTTAGCCGAATGTTTCCACCTGCCTGAGGCTCGCCTCAAGTGGAAGATGGACGGCGCGAAACACGAAGCGGCTCTGGGCGCCGGCGCTGCGCACAGCGAAGCACTGAACTACATTGTTAATACAATTCTGGCACAAAAACCTGAGCTTTCTGCACAGCTGACCGCTATCGGTCACCGCATTGTGCACGGCGGCGAGAAGTTTACTGCTTCTGCCGTGATCAATGACGAAGTCCTGCAGGGTATCAAAGATTCGGTGCCTTTTGCACCACTGCATAACCCGGCGCACCTGATCGGTATCGCTGAAGCATTGAAATCTTTCCCTAAACTGGCGGATAAAAACGTTGCCGTGTTCGACACCGCGTTCCACCAGACCATGCCGGAAGAATCCTACCTGTACGCCCTGCCGTACAGCCTGTACCGTGACCACAGCGTTCGCCGTTATGGCGCACACGGCACCAGCCACTTCTACGTGACTCAAGAAGCGGCCAAGGCGCTGAACAAGCCGGTTGAAGAAGTTAACCTGATCACCTGCCACCTGGGCAACGGCGGTTCCGTTACCGCAGTGCGCAACGGCAAATGCGTTGACACCTCCATGGGTCTGACCCCGCTGGAAGGCCTGGTCATGGGTACCCGTAGCGGTGACATCGATCCTGCCATTATCTTCCACCTGCACGACTCCCTGGGCATGAGCGTTGATCAAATCAACAAAATGCTGACCAAAGAATCCGGCCTGCTGGGCCTGACCGAAGTCACCAGCGACTGCCGTTATGTTGAAGACAACTACGAAAGCAAAGCCGATGCCAAGCGTGCGATGGACGTATTCTGCCACCGCCTGGCCAAGTACATCGGTGCCTACAGCGCACTGATGGACGGCCGTCTGGACGCAGTCGTCTTCACCGGCGGTATCGGTGAAAACGCCGGTATGGTGCGTGAGCTGACCCTGAACAAACTGGGCCTGCTGGGCTTCGAAGTTGACCACGACCGCAACATGGCTGCTCGCTTCGGTAAATCCGGTGCCATCACCAAAGACGGTAGCCGCCTGGCGCTGGTTATCCCGACCAACGAAGAGTTGGTCATCGCGCAAGACGCATCCCGTCTGACCGCGTAACGCTCTCCGACACCGTCAGCCCAGGCTGACGGTGCTGTTTTAGCCTCATGTTAATTCGTGAAGAGGACTATTCTGTGTCACGTACAATTATGTTGATCCCCACTGGCACCAGCGTCGGCCTGACCAGCGTCAGCCTGGGTGTCATTCGCTCCATGGAGCAAAAAGGCGTTAGCCTGAGCGTGTTCAAACCTATCGCACAGCCACGTACTGGCGGCGACTCGCTCGATCAAACCACCACCATCATCCGCAGCAGCAACTCCACCATCACCGCGGCCGAACCGCTGCGCATGAGCTACGTTGAGGGCCTGCTGAGCTCCAACAAGCAAGATGAGCTGATGGAAGAGATCGTGGCTCGCTACCACGAAAACACCAAAGACGCAGAAGTGGTGTTGATCGAAGGTCTGGTACCGACCCGTAAACATCAGTTCGCCAACGCGCTGAACTACGAAATCGCCAAAACGCTGAATGCAGAAATCGTCTTCGTGCTGGCGCTGGGTAACGACTCCCCGGCACAGCTGAAAGAGCGCATCGAGCTGGCCCGCAGCAGCTTCGGCGGCAGCAAAAACAAAAACATCACCGGCGTGATCATCAACAAGCTGAACGCCCCGGTTGACGAGCAGGGCCGCACCCGTCCTGACCTGTCCGAGATCTTCGACGACTCCACCAAGGCCAGCGTGACCAACGTTGACCCGGCGCAGCTGTTCGCCAACAGCCCGCTGCCGATTCTGGGTTGCGTGCCGTGGAGCTTTGATCTGATCGCCACCCGCGCTATCGACATGGCTCGTCACCTGAAGGCCTCCGTGGTCAATGAAGGCGACATCATGACCCGCCGCGTGAAGTCTGTGACCTTCTGTGCGCGCAGCATCCCGCACATGCTGGAACACTTCCGCCCAGGCTCACTGCTGGTGACCTCGGCAGACCGTCCTGACGTGCTGGTTTCTGCCTGTCTGGCTGCGATGAATGGCGTAGAAATCGGCGCCATCCTGCTGACCGGTGGTTATGCCATCGACGAGCCGATCAGAAAGCTGTGTGAACGTGCCTTCCAGACCGGCCTGCCGGTATTTATGGTCGACACCAACACCTGGCAGACCTCGCTCAGCCTGCAAAGCTTCAACCTTGAAGTGCCGGCGGACGACCATCAGCGCATCGAGAAAGTGCAGAACTACGTGGCCAGCCACATCAACGCCGAATGGATCGAGTCTCTGACCGCCACCTCCGAGCGTTCACGTCGTCTGTCTCCACCGGCATTCCGTTACGAACTGACCGAGCTGGCACGCAAAGCCGGCAAACGCATTGTGCTGCCTGAAGGTGACGAGCCGCGTACCGTGAAAGCGGCAGCTATCTGTGCCGAACGCGGTATCGCAGAATGCGTGCTGTTGGGTAATCCGGAAGAGATCAAGCGCGTTGCTGCCGCTCAGGGCGTTGAACTGGGCAAAGGCATCGAAATCGTTGATCCGGTCGCCGTCCGCGAACTCTATGTGCCGCGTCTGGTTGAGCTGCGTAAGAGCAAGGGCATGACCGAAGTGGTTGCGCGTGAGCAACTGGAAGACAACGTGGTTCTCGGCACCCTGATGCTGGAGAAAGGCGAAGTTGACGGGCTAGTTTCCGGCGCGGTTCACACTACTGCCAACACCATCCGTCCACCGCTGCAGTTGATCAAAACCGCACCGGGCAGCTCGCTGGTGTCCTCCGTGTTCTTCATGCTGCTGCCTGACCAGGTTCTGGTGTACGGCGACTGTGCGATCAACCCGGATCCAACCGCTGAGCAACTGTCTGAGATCGCAATCCAGTCAGCCGACTCCGCCGCCGCTTTCGGTATCGAACCACGCGTAGCGATGATCTCCTACTCCACCGGCAACTCCGGTGCGGGCAGCGACGTTGAGAAAGTGCGTGAAGCGACCCGTCTGGCACAGGAAAAACGTCCTGACCTGATCATCGACGGTCCGTTGCAGTACGACGCCGCGATCATGGCTGACGTAGCCAAATCCAAGGCGCCTAACTCACCGGTTGCGGGCCAGGCTACCGTGTTCATCTTCCCGGACCTGAACACCGGTAACACCACCTACAAAGCGGTACAGCGTTCTGCTGACCTGGTGTCCATCGGGCCAATGCTGCAAGGCATGCGCAAGCCGGTGAACGACCTGTCACGTGGCGCACTGGTAGACGACATTGTTTACACCGTGGCGCTGACCGCCATTCAGTCTTCCCAGGCTGATGAAGCTGTAGTGAAAGCCTGATAACCTCTGGGTTATCCGATAAAAAAAGCCGGTCAATTGACCGGCTTTTTCATTTCTGAAACCCCATCAGGCATTTTCATCGCTATCGCGTAGCGGTTTACCGTAAGCCTGCTCGTTGTTGCGTGTCAGCCAGAGCGACAGCGCTTTTAGCGAATCCGGCGTGAATTCGTCGCAGCGGGCGGTGATCTCTTCCGGCGTCAGCCAGCTCACCTCAGCCACTTCTTCTTCCTGCAGCGCAAACGGGCCGTGAGATACGCAACTGAATAATGCGCCCCACACCCGGCACTGATCTTCTTCAAAGTAGAACAGGCCGTGTTCGGCGAAAGGCACGCCGGCAATGCCCAGCTCCTCTTCCGCTTCGCGACGGGCGGAATCCAGTACATTCTCCCCGCTCTGCACCACACCACCCGCAGTGGCGTCCAGCCAGCCCGGATAGAAATCTTTAATGTCGGTGCGACGCTGCACCAGAATTTTTCCCATTCCATCATGCACCACAATATAGGTAGCACGATGACGCAGCCGTTGGGCACGCATCTGTTGGCGACTGGATTGAGCAATCACTTCGTTTTGCTCGTTGACGATATCAACCCACTCGGTATCTGCAGCCTGATCCTGTTCCGCCATCCTCTAAAACCTTCTATTTTGGCGCGATGCATCCCGCGCACTGGTTAATCAATGAGTGTTTTTCAAAGATTTTTATTGTGTGTGTATAAATTAGTGCGTTAATGCCACCTCTGCAACAGCCTTGCCGCCGAGCAAAGTGACCACACTTAAAACGCCGTCCTCCAGTATGCCATAGCTGGCAGGAAAGCCCCCTTTCGGAATGCTGACCGACCCTGGATTAAAGCAGTAAATTTCTCCCTGCCGTTCCGCCTGCGGCAAATGGCTGTGTCCGTAGACCAACACATCACCGGCAGATAACGGCGGCAGTGCCGAGGGATGATAAAGGTGACCGTGGGTTAAAAACAATCGTCTTTTTTGTAATAGCACCTGCTGCCAAGACGCGGTGATAGGGAAAGACAGTAGCATCTGATCGACTTCACTGTCACAGTTGCCGCGAACGGCGATGATCTTGTCGCTATAGCGATTCAATTGTTCGGCAACCTGCGCCGGCTGATAACCCACCGGCAGTGCATTGCGCGGCCCATGATTCAGCAAATCGCCCAGCAGGATCAGCCAGTCGGCGCCGCTTTGTTCAAAACGCTCCAGCACGCTTTCGGTGGCGGGGAGCGAACCATGTATGTCCGAGGCAAATAACAGCTTCATAACCTTGTCCCTGTTAAGGAAATAAGCCCTATTTTAGCGCGCTGGCACCGTGCGGCAAACCGCAGATACGCCTGCAAAGCATTGTGATGCATCTTGTGGAGATAGCATCAGACGAATCTCACATAGCCTGCTATTCTTAGCTGCTATTGTTGGTAACCCTAGAGAAAGATCTCTGATATACCTTTGTGCGCGGCGAAGACCGCAACAACGTGTAATGACTTACAGATCACCTTACCGCAGGAGGCAACATGATTGACCTGTATTACGCGCCTACTCCCAATGGTCACAAGATTACCCTGTTTCTGGAGGAGGTTGGCTTACCCTACCGTATCCACCGCGTAAATATCAGCGCCGGCGACCAGTTCAAGCCGGATTTTCTGAGCATTTCACCCAACAACAAAATCCCGGCGATTGTCGACCAGCAACCGGTTGATGGCGGTACGCCGATCAGCCTGTTCGAGTCCGGCGAAATTCTGCTGTACCTGGCGGAGAAAACCGGCAAGCTGCTGAGCAAAGGGCTGCGTGAGCGCGCTGCCACGCTGCAGTGGCTGTTTTGGCAAGTGGCGGGCTTTGGGCCCATGCTCGGGCAAAATCACCACTTCAACCACTACGCACCACAGCCGGTACCTTACGCCATCGAACGTTACCACCTGGAAACCAAGCGCCTGTATGCCGTGTTGGAAGCCGAGTTGCAAAAGCACCCCTATCTGGGCGGTGACAACTACAGCATAGCCGATATCGCGACTTATCCCTGGGTGGTGTCACACCCGCGTCAGCGCATCGATCTGGCGGATTATCCTGCGGTACGCAACTGGTTCGAACGCATCAGCAACCGCCCGGCTACCGAGCGTGCCTACAAGCTGGCTGAGCAGGGTTAAATTTCCAGCTCCCCGGCCTCCGGGGAGTTTCCCCCGACTCGTTATCTTTTCCCTGCTTTCCGTGTATTCTGAGCACCAATAATCAGACCTGTGGAGACTCTCTGATGTCATTCAGTCAACCCGACGCCATTATTCGTATAAAAAATCTGCGGTTGCGTACATTCATCGGTATCAAGGAAGAAGAAATCAACAACCGTCAGGACATCCTGATTAATGTGGTGATCCATTACCCGGCGGACAAGGCGCGCGACAGTGAAAATATCGACGACGCGCTCAATTACCGCACCATCACCAAAGCCATCATCCGCCATGTGGAAGATAACCGCTTCGCCCTGCTGGAAAAATTAACTCAGGATGTGCTCGATATCGTGAAACAACACGCCTGGGTAACCTATGCTGAAGTGGAGATAGATAAACTACTGGCCCTGCGCTACGCCGACTCGGTTTCGATGACCATGAGCTATCGCCGGGCCTGAAAACCACAGTTTCAGGGAGAATCGACCATGCGGATCCTGATCACCGGTGCCACAGGATTGATAGGGAGCAGCCTGACGCAGCGGCTGCTGGGCCTTTCTCACCAAATTACGGTGCTGAGCCGCAACGTGCAGCGCGCACGTGAGCAGTTCGGCGAGCAGGTCAGCTACTGGTCAACGCTGCAGGATCAACCCTCGCTGGACGGTTTTGACGCGGTGATCAATCTGGCCGGGGAGCCGATCGCCGACAAGCGCTGGAGCAAAGCGCAGAAAGAACGACTGTGCCACAGCCGTTGGGATCTGACCGAGCAGTTGGCCAAGCTGATTAACGCTGGCAGCGCGCCACCCAGCGTGCTGATTTCCGGTTCTGCGATTGGCTACTATGGCGATCAGGGCCAGGCGGTGGTCACCGAAGACGAAGCCCCACACGACGAATTCACCCATCAGCTGTGCCAACGCTGGGAGTCCCTGGCTTTGCAAGCGCAAAGCGATGCCACCCGCGTCTGTTTGCTACGTACCGGCGTGGTGCTGGCGCCCAAAGGTGGTGCCTTGGCGAAAATGCTGCCACCGTTCCGCTTTGGGCTGGGCGGTCCCATAGGCGACGGCCGCCAATATCTGCCATGGATCCATCTGGAAGACATGGTCGATGGCATTGTCTATTTGCTGGAACACCAAACCCTGCAAGGGCCGTTCAATATGGTTGCCCCCTACCCGGTTCACAACGAACAGTTTACCGCTCAGCTCGCCAACGTGCTCGATCGGCCGGCATTTCTACGCGTACCGGCATTCGCCATGCGTTTATTGATGGGGGAAGCGGCAGTATTAGTGTTGGGTGGGCAGCGAGCAGTACCCAGAAGGCTGGAGGAAGCCGGTTTTAGCTTCCGCTTTTTGGAGCTGGAACAGGCATTGGATGATGTGATTAATCAGCGGGCCGAAACCCGCTGACGATCCGCTCGGGGCCAGAAAGATCCGACCCCGGCAGGTCACTATTTTAACGCGCCGGACAGGAACTGCTGCAGGCGAGGACTTTTCGGATTGCCAAACAGCTCGGCCGGTGGCCCCTGCTCTTCGATCAGCCCTTTGTGCAGGAAGATAACGTGGCTGGAAACATGACGCGCAAACTCCATTTCGTGGGTTACCACCACCATGGTTTTGCCCTCTTCCGCCAGCTTCTGCATGATGCGCAGGACTTCCCCCACCAACTCCGGATCCAACGCCGACGTCGGCTCATCGAACAGTAAAACTTCCGGTTCCATCGCCAGGGCGCGCGCGATAGACACACGCTGTTGCTGGCCGCCAGACAGATGCACCGGGTATTTGCCGCGAGCCCGCTCGTCGATACCCACCTTATCCAGATAACGTATCGCGCGCTCACGCGCTTCGGTCTTGCTCAGCCCCAGCACCTGTACCGGCGCCTCCATCACGTTCTCCAGCACCGTCATGTGGCTCCACAGGTTAAAATGCTGGAACACCATAGTCAGGCGGGTACGCAGCAGCTGCAGCTGTTTCTTGTCGAAGACCTTCAGTTGGCCGTCCTTGTCACGCACCATGCGGATATCTTCGTTGTTCAGGCTGATGGAGCCTTCACTCGGCTTCTCCAGGAAGTTAATGCAGCGTAAAAAGGTACTTTTACCAGAACCGGAAGACCCGATGATGCTAATCACATCCCCTGCGTTGGCCGCCAGCGAGACGCCTTTCAGCACTTCGTGTTCGCCATAGCGTTTATGCAGTTCGGTGACGGCTAATTTATTCTCAGACATAGTAGGTTCCCGTCATTATCAGTGATTAACGTGTGCCATCCAGCGCTTTTCCGCCTTGCGGAACAGGCTGATTAACCCGTAAGAGATGATCAGATACAGCACCGCCGCAATGCCAAAGGCATAGAACGGCTGGTAGGTCGCCGCATTGATATCTCGCGCTATCTTCAACAAGTCCGGCACGGTAGCGGTAAACGCCAGTGCGGTGGAATGCAGCATCAGGATCACTTCGTTGCTGTAGGCCGGCAGTGCGGTGCGCAGCGCAGAAGGCAAAATGATGCAGCGGTACATTTTGAAGCGTGAGAAGCCATAGGCATTGGCCGCCTCGATTTCACCGTGCGACACCGAGCGGATCGCCCCGGCGAAGATCTCGGTGGTATAGGCACAGGTGTTCAGCGTCAGCGCCAAAATGGTGCAGTTAAGCCCGCTGCGGAAGAAGGCATTGAGGAAGTCCGTCCCACGGACGATTTCCAGGCTGTACATACCGGAGTAGAACACCAGCAGTTGCACATACAGCGGCGTGCCGCGGAAAATATAGGTGTAGAGCCAGACCGGGAAACGCACCCAGGTGATGGAAGAAACGCGCGCCACCGCCATTGGGATCGCCAGTAAGCCGCCCATCACCACCGAGGAAATCAGCAGCCATAAGGTGACGGCGACACCGGTAAAACGGTAGCCGTCACTCCACAGCAGCGATTGCCAGTACTGTTGCAAAATTTCGATCATAGCTCAGCCCTCCGGACGCCCAGGGAATAACGCCGTTCAAGCCACAGCAATACGCCATTGGAGAGAGTAGTGAAAATCAGATAAACCACCCCGGCGACGATCGCAAAGAAGAACGGCTGATAGGTACCTTTACCGGCCAATTGAGTGGCTTTCACCACGTCATTCAGGCCCAGAATAGATACCAGCGCCGTCGCCTTCAGGATCACCTGCCAGTTGTTGCCAATGCCCGGCAGGGCAAAACGCATCATCGCGGGAAACAGAATGCGGCGGAAAATCTGCGAACCGGTGAAGCCATAGGCGGTTGCCGCCTCGATCTGCCCCTTCGGCACGGCCATATAGGCACCGCGGAAGGTTTCAGTGAAATAGGCACCGTAGATAAACCCGAGGGTAATGATCCCGGCGCTGAGCGGATCAATATCGATTTGCGAGAAGCCAAGCAGTTCGGTGAGGTTGTTGAGCGCAATTTGCAGGCCGTAGAAAATCAACAGCATCAGCACCAGGTCAGGCACGCCGCGGATCAGCGTGGTATAGGCGCCAAACAGCGTTGAAAGCAGGCGATTTTGGGAAAGCTTGCCACCGGCACCGATCAAACCGATCACCAGCGCCAGCAGTACAGAACTGAGGGCCAGCTCCAGCGTCACCAGAGCGCCCTCAAATATCAATTGGGAATAGCCTTGCAGCATTTACTTCACCCTGTCGTCATTGGATCCCGAACCATCGGGGCCGGCGAGCCAGCCCCGAAGTCACAACACGGAACGGTTGCGGCATTAACCGCCGTAGACGTCAAAATCGAAGTATTTCTTCGCGAACTTGTCGTAAGTGCCGTCTTTGCGCATTTCAGCAAAGGCTTTATCCAGCGCCGCTTTCAGCTCGGTATCGGTCTTGCGCAGGCCCATGCCGGTACCCACGCCGAAGAATTTGTCATCCTTCACCGACTCACCGGCAAAAGCATAATCCTTGCCTGGAGGCTGTTTCAGGAAGCCATCGCTGCCCGCCACTTCGTCCTGGAAGGCGGCATCGATACGGCCGGATGCCAAGTCGGCATACACCAGATCCTGGTTCTGATAAGGCACAACGGTGATGCCCTTAGGCTGCCACATGGCGTTGGCATAGGCTTCCTGGGTGGTGCCCTGCAACACGCCGACGCTCTTGCCTTTCAGCGCGTCCACGGTTGGCAGCAGCTTGGAGCCTTTCGGTGCAATCAGACGGGCGTTAGCGGCGTACAGCTTGTCGGTAAAGGCTATTTCCTGCTGGCGTTTTTCGGTGATCGACAGAGAAGAGATGATGGCGTCAATTTTCTTCGCCTTCAGGGACGGGATCAGCGCGTCAAAATCGCTTTCCACAAAGGTACATTGGGTATTTATGCGTTTACACAGCTCTTTGGCCAGATCGATATCAAAACCGACCAGCTCACCTTTGGCATTTTTGGATTCAAATGGTGCATAGGTCGGATCGGTACCTATCTTCAGCGTCGATGGTACCGCGGCAAATGCGCTGCTTGCTGCTGCTAAAGCCAAGACTAAAGGGAGAACCTTAACCAGCTTTTTCATAAATTACCCTCAAATTGATTTTTTGATGCCACTGCGGGCATTACTTTTCCACCAAATCAATTTGCAGTAATCGTGCCACATTTGTTGCTGTAGGCGGAGGGAACGGCTCCGGCCTTCACAAAACTGTTTCCTGGGACGATAACCGCAAAATTAAATCGGCCAGTGTTGGCCGCGCCACGGGCAATGGAGAAATACCAGAGCCTTGAAACAGTGAGCGTGATGAAGTGGGATCATTATGGTGCATGCGCCGCCCTAATTCAGTGCGGTGTTGCACAAATGTACCAAATTGGGGAAAAATTTGTTAATTCGTGCCTTGCCAGCGGGCAAATAAATCTTGCGGTAATTCAATGTCAAACTGATCGACCACCCGGTTAACGGTTTGATCGATGATATCTTCTACGCTTTCAGGGCGATGATAAAACGCCGGCACGGGCGGCATGATCACCGCTCCCATTTCCGCCACCTGAGTCATCAGGCGCAGATGGCCGATATGCAACGGGGTTTCACGTACGCACAGCACTAACCGACGACGCTCTTTCAGCACCACATCGGCAGCCCGCGTCAGCAGACCGTCACTGTAGCTATTGGCGATACCCGATAATGTTTTGATCGAGCAAGGTAAAATCACCATCCCGGCCGTTTTGAACGAACCGGAAGAAATACTGGCACCAATGTCGCGTGAGTCATGCACCACATCGGCCAGCGCCTGCACTTCACGCAGGCTGAGATCGGTTTCCAGCGCCAGAGTTTGCCGGGCCGCGTTACTCATCACCAAATGGGTTTCCACCTCTGCGACGTCGCGCAATACCTGTAACAGGCGCACGCCGTAGATTGCGCCGCTGGCGCCGGAAATACCGATGATGAGTCGTTTCATAAAGCTGGCCTCTGCCAAGGAAAAAATGGGATCAGGCAGACTTTGCCGCAATGGGGCTACATAAGCAAGTCAGGGAGGGATAATGCACCGCAGCGAGCGCCACGGTGCACTGTTTTGGTCAAGGCCAAGGCTTAGCCTTCGTTGTGCATTTCCAGATTTTCCGCTTCGGTCTGCCCACGCATTTCTTTGGCGTCGTCATTGCGCAGCGATTCCAGATACTCGAGGTAGCTCTGGTCGACGTCTTTGGTGACGTAGATACCGTTAAATACCGAGCATTCGAACTGGCTGATATCCGGGTTCTCTTCGCGCACCGCTTCGATCAGATCGTCCAGGTCCTGGAAGATCAAGCCGTCGGCACCGATGATCTGGCGGATTTCATCCACTTCACGGCCGTGGGCAATCAGTTCATTGGCGCTCGGCATGTCGATGCCGTACACGTTAGGGAAACGGATCTCCGGCGCAGCGGAAGCCAGATAAACGCGTTTCGCCCCGGCGTCACGCGCCATCTCTACGATCTGCTCGGAAGTGGTACCGCGCACGATGGAATCATCCACCAGCAGCACATTCTTGTCGCGGAACTCGGCACGGTTGGCGTTCAACTTGCGGCGTACCGACTTACGGCGCGCCTGCTGGCCCGGCATGATGAAGGTACGGCCGACATAGCGGTTCTTCACAAAGCCCTGACGATACGGCTTATCCAGGATACGCGCAATTTCCAACGCGATATCGCAGGAGGTTTCCGGGATGGGGATCACCACGTCGATGTCCAAATCTTCCCACTCACGGGCAATCTTCTCACCCAACTTCTGCCCCATACGCACACGGGCGCTGTAGACCGAAATCTTGTCCATAAAGGAGTCTGGACGAGCAAAGTAGACGTATTCGAACAGGCACGGGTTGGTTTTCGGGTTCTCTGCACACTGGCGAGTGAACAGTTGGCCTTTATCGGTGATGTACACCGCTTCGCCCGGCGCCACGTCGCGCAGGAATTCGAAGCCCAGCGTGTCCAGTGCCACGCTCTCGGAAGCCACCATATACTCGTTACGGCCATCTTCCAGCGTGCGTTTGCCAATCACCAGCGGGCGGATACCGTTAGGGTCACGGAACGCCAGCAGACCGTGGCCGATGATCATCGCTACGCAGGCGTATGCGCCACGCAGTTGCTGATGCATGGCGGCAACGGCGGTGAAAATGTTGTCGGACTCCAGCGGAAAATGTTGGAAACGGTCCAGCTCACTGGCCAGTACGTTCAGCAGGATCTCGGAATCGGAGGTGGTGTTGATATGGCGGCGGCCGCTTTCAAACAGCTTTTGGCGCAGCTCATGGGCGTTGGTCAGGTTACCGTTGTGGGCCAGCGTAAGGCCGAACGGCGAGTTGACATAGAAGGGTTGAGCCTCTGAGGCACTGGAGCTGCCAGCCGTCGGGTAGCGCACATGGCCAATACCCATGTTGCCCTGCAAGCGCTGCATATGGCGTGCCTCAAACACATCCTTCACCAGACCGTTGGCTTTACGCAGACGGAACCCATTATGGGCATCTATGGTGACGATGCCTGCGGCATCCTGGCCACGGTGCTGAAGCACCATCAACGCATCATAAATCGACTGGTTTACCGGCATAAAACCGGCGATACCGACAATACCGCACATGTTGTCTTTTCCTCATCAGCGCTACCGCCCCGGTAAATGGGTCGGCAAGAAACTCGACGTGCTCTGCAGGTAGTCAAAGAACCACCTGATGATGTAACTGAACTGGGGGATCAGCTGCGACTGTTTCCAGTCGGTACTTTGTGAAAAGCCGGTAAAGGTATCCAGGAAAAACAGTATCGCCGAAACGATCAACACGCCGCGCAGTGCGCCGAAACAGACGCCCAGCACCCGGTCGGTGCCTGATAACCCGGTTTTCTCTACCAGTGAGCTAATCACATAGTTAACAATAGCGCCTACGATCAGGGTCGCGATAAACAAGATGGCAATCGCGATGCCGTTTCGCACCAGTTCATCTTCAAAACGAGTGAAGTAGACTGCAAGGTAAGAGTAAAAATGGCTGGCAACAAAAAACGCACATCCCCATGTCACAAGTGACAATGCTTCGCGAACAAACCCTCGGATCAGGCTCACCAGAGCCGAAAATCCAATCACCGCTATAATGACGTAATCAATCCAGACCATGAACTATTCCAATGATGAATCGCCCCTGCATCCATTTCGCGGCGAATTCTAACAGAAAACGTAAACGTTTGCGTAGGGGTTTTCCTACCACGTTACAAATAAAAAACGGCGATAAAAAAATTCCCAATCGCCGCGCCTACATAGGCCATTTCAGCTACGAAAGGCACATTATTTTTAATGATTATATCGGCATCCATCGTTTCAGGGGCACAGCATGCTGTGCCCCCTCATCTTAACGTACGCCGTACGGCTTCACCTGACCGCTCAAACCACTGATCGAGTTCAGCGCGGACAGCGAAGACTGCAGCTTCTGTTTCGAGGCGTCCGGACCGACATAAATCCGGGTGATCTGCCCCTGTACCGGCGTTGACGGCACGGTAAAGGCGCGATAGCCGGACAGCCTGAGCGATGCCACCACCTCATTGACCTTGGCGGCGTTCTTCAGCGCGCCGAGCTGCACCACATAAGCCTGCCCCGCCGGCGCTTTCTCTTCCGCCGGTTTCTGCACAGGTGCAGGCTCAGGCTTGGGTACTGGCGTTGGCTCAGGTTTCACTACCGGCTTCACTTCTACCGGCTTCGGCTGCTGCACCGGTTTTGGCTTCACCTCTACCGGTTTCGGTTTTGGCTGTGGCGTCGGCTGTGGTGTCGGCTGTGGACGGGTTTCGACCGGCGGCGTAACCAACGTCGGCTGCTGCGTCGGCTGGCGAACTGCCTGCTGCGCTGCGGCCTCATTGGCCGCCTGCTGCTCAACCAACGCGCCCGCCCCTTCCGGCGGCTGTGCCGGTAGCGGTTGGCTTACCGGTGGCAGCACGTCGTTTTCTTCCACATCACCGGCCTTTGGCACCAATGGAATGGCGGCGAATTCGTCCTCATAATGCTTCTTTTTACCGTCCAGCAGCCCTGGCAGGATAATCACCCCCAGCGCGACCAAAATAACGGTACCGACCAATCGGTTTTGAAATTTACTTGCCACTCACACTCCCCGCATCTCGTCTAACGCCGCCATAACCTGTGCAACGGTGTGGAACGATCCACAGACGATCACAATATCCTGAATATCTGCGTCCTGCATAGCCTGACGCCAGGCAGTTTCGACATCGGCAAACTGCCGCGGTTCCGTCAAATATTGCGCCAACAGTTCAACGCTGGCCCCGCGCGGCCCGTCCAGCGGTGCGCAATACCACTCATCGACCTGCTCACTCAAACAGGCCAGGGTGCCGGCGATGTCTTTATCCGACAACATCCCTACCACCGCACGCACCTTGCCACCCTTGCGCGGCAAAGTCGCCAGACGCCCGGCCAGATAGCCTGCCGCGTGAGGGTTATGCGCCACGTCGAGGATCAGCGTCGGCTCACGCCGTACAATCTGGAAGCGCCCAGGCAATGTCGCTTGCTGCAGCCCGGTGAAGATCGCCCGCTCATCAATTTCCAATGCAGAAAAATGCAGCGCTGCCAGCGCGGTCGCAGCGTTGGCCAAGGGGACGTTTGGCATCGGCAGGTCGGTCAGCAAAGTGCCGCCGCCTTGCCACTGCCAGCGTTCGCCCTGTTCACTGAAGGTCCAGGCATCGCCACGGCGGTACAGTTGGGCACCCAGGGTTTCCGCTACCTGCCCAATGGTGGCCGGCATATCAGGTTCACCTACCACCGCCGGCTTGCCGCTACGGAAGATACCGGCCTTTTCGCGGCCAATGCTTTCGCGATCGTTGCCCAGCCAGTCGGTATGATCCAGCGCGATGCTGGTCACCACCGCCACGCTCGGATCGACGATATTGGTCGCGTCCAGGCGTCCACCGAGTCCGACTTCCAGGATCACCACGTCAAGCTTAGCCTGTTTAAACAGTTGCAGCGCCGACAGGGTGCCGAATTCGAAGTAGGTCAAAGAAGTTTCACCCCGGCCCGCCTCAATAGCGGCGAACGAACGGCAATGCTCGGCCTCGCTCAGTTCATCGCCCTGAATGCGTACCCGTTCGGTATAACGCACCAGGTGCGGCGAGCTGTAGACGCCAACGCGCAAACCGGCCGCCAACAGGATGGTTTCCAGGGTGCGACAGGTGGTGCCTTTGCCGTTGGTACCGGCAACGGTAAATACCGTCGGTGCAGGAGTGAGTAAATCAAGATGCGCCGCAACGCGCTGTACGCGTTCCAGGCCGAGTTCGATCGCCTGGCTGTGCAGACGTTCCAGATAAAAAAGCCACGAGCTCAATGGCGACGTGGCTTGGGGAATTTGGTGGTTTTGCATGAGTCCCGTCACTGAACTTGGGTTCATTAATCCATCGGGCACCACCCTCACCGCGGTAAAGGCGATGCTCTCCGTTTTCAGCCGTCATTTAGCCACAAAATGGCGGCTGAACCCACACCGACTGATAGCGGTGTGGGTCACTTATTGCCTCAGGCGTCGGCCTGATTTTCCTGCTCAGACACCGGCGCGGCTTCATCGAAATGCGGCTGCGGCTGGTTGGTCAGCTTGGAAAGGATACTCGCCAGGGTCTGGCGCATTTCCGGACGGCGTACAATCATGTCGATCGCGCCTTTTTCAATCAGGAACTCACTGCGCTGGAAGCCCGGCGGCAGCTTTTCACGTACCGTCTGTTCGATAACGCGTGGACCGGCAAAACCGATCAGCGCTTTCGGCTCGGCGATATTGATATCGCCCAGCATCGCCAGACTGGCAGAAACACCACCCATGGTCGGATCGGTCAATACCGAAATGTACGGCAGACCGCGTTCCTGCAGTTTCGCCAGCGCTGCGCTGGTCTTCGCCATCTGCATCAGCGACATCAGCGCTTCCTGCATACGGGCACCGCCACTGGCTGAGAAACACACCAGCGGGCAGTTATCTTCCATCGCCTGCTCAACCGCACGCACAAAGCGCGCACCGACCACGGACGACATGGAACCACCGATAAAGGCAAATTCAAACGAAGCCGCGACAATCGGCATGCCGTACAGCGTGCCCTTCATCACGACCAGCGCGTCTTTTTCACCGGTCGCTTTCTGTGCGGCAACCAGGCGATCTTTATACTTTTTGGAATCCTTGAACTTCAGAACGTCTTTCGGCTCCAGTTCGCTGCCCAGTTCCACTTCACTGCCTTCATCCAGCAGGGTATGCAGACGCATACGCGCAGTCATGCGCATGTGGTGGTCGCATTTCGGGCACACTTCCAGATTACGCTCCAGCTCGGCGCGGTAGAGAACCTGACCGCAGCTATCGCATTTGGTCCAGACCCCTTCAGGAATACTCGCCTTACGGGTTTGGGTGATATTGCTCTTGTTAAGAATTCGTTCAATCCAGCTCATCGATGACCTTTCTGTTTGAACCTGGCAGACGCCAGTCCGCTGTTCATGCTTTAACAATCCCCCCGAAAACACACCAATGAAAAATGCCTGGGCAAAACGCGGCATGCGCGCGAGCAAGGCACAGGTTTCAAGGTTGTTAACAGGAACAGACCATAAATGTCGCTCATTAAACCATATCGGCCCGACTCTGTGGACAAAAAACTGGTCGAACCGACAGGTTAAGCGATGTTTTTACTGTTTTTGCTGGCGGGCAGCCGCGCGCTTATGGCGCCAAATTTCAATGACCCCCGGCAGAATTGAAACAATGATGATACCCACGATCAACAGTTTCAGGTTTTCCTGCACGATCGGCAGATCGCCAAAGAGGTAGCCAGCATAAGTGAAGAGCAGCACCCAAACCAGAGCACCAATCACGTTGTAGGCAGCAAAATGGCGATAGGACATATGCCCCATACCGGCAACAAACGGCGCAAAAGTACGCACGATCGGCACAAATCGCGCCAGGATAATCGTTTTTCCACCGTGTTTTTCATAAAACTGGTGGGTTTTATCCAGGTAGCTGCGGCGGAAAATTTTCGAATTCGGGTTACTGAACAGCTTTTCCCCAAACAGCCGACCTATGGTGTAGTTGACCGCATCCCCGAGTATCGCCGCACCTATCATCAACGCAACCATGGTGTGCACATTCAGATCGTTGGTCGGCAATGCCGCCAGCGCACCGGCAACAAACAGCAGAGAATCGCCCGGCAGGAAAGGCGTCACCACCAGCCCGGTTTCACAAAACAGGATCAGGAACAGAATCGCGTACACCCACATACCGTATTGCGCCACCAGTTCGGCCAGATGCACGTCAATATGCAGAATAAAATCAATCACAAACTTGATAATGTCCATAGGTTCTCTCTTTTACCGGGTGTCTCACCCACCCGGCAGGTACACAAGGGAGTAACGCGTCAAGCGCGCCAGTGTTTATACCCGTCGCCTTTCAAGCTGCAGCGTTGTTACCTGCACTCACTCACCCCAGTTACTTACTCAAGTAAGCGCCTGGGGATGAGTGAGCTGGGCGCCTAGCTGCAGCTTGAAATTCATAGGGCACATTTGTTTAATTGTCGGGTAAAAACAGTGGCCCCATTGCCGGCCGGGGTATGGCAAAGTGCTCAGGGTAATCGACGCTAACCAGGTATAACCCGTCGGCCCGCGCCGTCGCCGCAGCCAGATTTCGATCCTTCAGTGCCAACAACTCGGCCATCCAGTTCTCATCCTGATTGCCGCAGCCAATTTCCATCAGGCTACCGACAATGTTGCGAACCATATGATGTACAAAGGCATTCGCCTTGATATCTACCACAAGATACTCGCCGTAGCGCGTAACCTTAACGTGTTTTACATTACGCCAGGGCGTGCGCGACTGGCATTGTACGGCGCGGAACGAAGTAAAGTCGTTCTCGCCCAGCAGCGCCTGAGCCGCCCTTTCCATCCGTTCGGCATCCAGCGGGTGATAAAAATGGGTCATCCCCTGCTGTAATACCGCCGGGCGGTAGCGGTGGTTATAAATAATGTAGCGATAGCGGCGTGCAGTAGCACTGAAACGCGCATGAAAATCTTCAGCCACGCCGGTCACCCAGCGCACGGCGATATCCGGCGGCAAATGGGTGTTGACCCCCATCGTCCAGGCGGCGTCCTTGCGCTGCGCGGTGGTTTCAAAATGTACCACCTGGCCGGTAGCATGCACCCCGGCGTCGGTACGTCCGGCGCACAGCACGTTGATCGGCGCATTGGCCACCTTGCTCAACGCCTGTTCCAGACAGGCCTGCACGCTGGCCACTTCCTGCTGACGCTGCCAGCCGTAATAATGGCTGCCGTCATATTCAATCCCCAGCGCGATTTTTAAGGTCGGCTGGGTGGGCAAGACAACTTCAGACATCAGTACATCTGCTCCTGCACCAGACGTTCGGCAGTTTCGATCGCCATTAACGCGCCGCCAAAGCGTACGTTATCAGCGACCGACCAGAACTGCAGGATCTCCGGAATGCCGTAGTCATTGCGCAGGCAGCCGACGCTTAACACATCGCTGCCGGAGGCTTCCGTCACCTGGGTCGGGTAGTCGTCTTCTTCACTCAGTTGGATATCGTCCACCTGCTCCAGTTCACCGCGTGCTTCTTCCGCAGACATTGGGCGCAGCGCTTCCAGATGAACCACCTGCGCATGGCCGTAGAATACCGGCGACTGCACACAGCTCACGGAAATCGGCAACCCTTCGTCCTGCAGCACTTTACGTACCTGATCGACAATCAAACGTTCCTCGCGCACGCTGCCCTGTTCATCAGCCAGCAACGGCAACAGGTTGAATGCCAACTGCTTGGCGAAAACGCCCGCTTCAGCCGGAATGCCGTTCAACAGGCGTGCACTTTGGCCGGCCAGATCGTCGACCGCCACTTTGCCGCGTGCCGATACCGACATCAGGGTAGTAACGTGCAGACGGGAAAGCCCGGCCTGCTCGGTCAGAGGTTTGATCGCGGTCAGCAGTTGGCTGACCATGCTGTCGGCCACGGCAACGATATTGCGGTTACGGTAATCTGCCAGCACCTGCGGGTTCACCCCAGGGACCACCAGCGGCACGTCCGGCTCCAGCGCAAACAGGCCGCTGGTGTCGATCACCAGGCAGCCCATGTTGCCGGCTTCTTCCGCGTAGCGGGCCGAGGCCTCGGTACCGGCGACGAAGAACGCCAACTGCGCCTGTGACCAGTCAAATTCTTCCGCTTTTTGTACCAGTACCGATTTGCCATTGAAGCGCACCGTAGCACCGGCACCACGAACACTTGCCAAGGGATAGAGTTCGCCCACCGGGAACTGGCGTTCCTGTAATAATTCCAGCAACGCTTCACCTACCGCGCCAGTGGCGCCAAGCAGAGCGATATTCCAGCCGTCAGACATTGGGTTTCTCCAGAGTATTTATTCAAATGCAGATGGGCGGCTACTGCACCGCCCTGATAACAAAATTAGTCGCTGTGGCTTAAGAAAGCCTTATGCCGTCAGGAAACCCAGCTTGTGCAGCAGCTCCGCACTGGCGCTGTCATCGCACTGGACGCGCAATGAAGACCACTCGCGGCGTTCCTGATAATGCTTGCGCAGACGATCAAATTCGCCCGGTTGCCCGGCCACTTTGCGCAGCGGCGCATCATCGCGGCGCACATCATACACCAAGTGCATCAATCGTTTTAATTTGCCTTCATCCAGCGGCCCATTGAGCTGGATCTGGCTGAATTCGGGTACCGGCAGCAGCGAGGCCAGCTCGATCTGTTGCGGCTGCCCCAGGTGGCGGCTGAAGGCTTCAAACACCTGAGTGGTGCCGCGTGCCTTGCCTTCCAGCGTGTAACCGGCAATATGCGCGGTGCCGATATCCACCCGCGCCAGCAACGGTAGCGAGAGCTCCGGTTCCGGTTCCCAGACGTCCAGCACCGTACTCAGCTTTTTGCCTTTTTCCAGCGCCTGCAGCAGCGCAGCATTATCCACCACCGCACCGCGGCAGGCGTTGATCAGAATACGATTGTCCGGCAGTGCCGCCAGCAGTTCAGCGCCCACCAGGTGCAGCGAGTTATAAGGGCCGGATTTATTCAGCGGCGTATGGAAGGTCAACACGTCGGCTTCCGCCACCAGTTTTTCCAGCGGCCAGAACTCACCGGCATCACCACGTTCGGCACGCGGTGGATCGCATAACAAGGTGCGCACCCCCAGGGCTTTCAGGCGGGCATCCAGACGCGAGCCTACGTTGCCCACGCCGATAATGCCGACGGTTTTATCCCGCAGTTGAAAACCATCACGTTCGGCCAGCAGCATCAGCGCGGAGAACACATATTCCACCACCGCAATGGCATTACAGCCCGGTGCCGCAGAAAAACCGATGCCCTGCTGTTGCAGCCAGGCATCGTCTACGTGGTCGGTCCCAGCGGTGGCGGTGCCGACAAAGCCAATACGGGTACCGGCCAGCAGCGCTTCATTGACTTTCGTCACTGAACGCACCATCAAAGCATCGGCATCAGCCAGCGCATCACTCGGGATCGGACGGCCAGGCACCGCCTGCACATTCCCCAAACGACTGAACAATTCAGTCGCGTACGGCATATTTTCATCAACCAGGATTTTCACTTATTGCTCCGACGGTTTACGGCTATTTCGCTGGGAAATAGTGTGCCACCGAATCATGCCCGGCGAAAGCGCTCGGGGGTGGTACCGGCGATTTGCTGAAACATGACAATAAACGCCGAGGCCGAGCTATACCCTACCTCGAGCGCCACTTCCTGCACGGTTTTGCCCTGTTCCAGTAAGGATACGGCATGCAGGAAACGCAACCGCTGGCGCCATTCGCTGAATGACATCCCCAGATCCTGCTGGCAACGGCGCGACAGCGTACGTTCGGTGGTATAAACCCGGGCAGCCCAGGCGGCGAGCGACGTGTTGTCCGAAGGGCAGTGCTCCAGCGCCTCCAGCACCGGTGCCAGGAATTTGTCTTCGGACGACGGCAAGTAGGTTTGCTGAATCGGCGACAGATGCAGTTGGTCGATCAGCGCCCGGCACAGGCGCAAATCCTGTTTGCTCTGAGGGATGTATTGTTTGCGTGCGTAAAAATCTTCGGCAATGGCGCGGAAAATCGGCGTTACGCTGATCAAACAGGGGTCAACCGGCAGCCCGGCGCACAGCGGCAACGCAATATCGACCATGCGGCACTGCGCCAAACGCTGGTTATAACAGGAGTGTTCAATGCCCGCCGGTGCCCACAGCACAAACTCCGGCGGAGCCAAAAAACGCTGGCCGCCGATGCGCAGCACCATC
Source organism: Serratia myotis (assembly GCF_027474885.1). NCBI lineage: Bacteria > Pseudomonadati > Pseudomonadota > Gammaproteobacteria > Enterobacterales > Yersiniaceae > Serratia > Serratia myotis. The sequence continues at coordinate 3,876,309 of NZ_CP099707.1, forward strand.
ACACCGGCCTTGACCCACATCAACTGCCCCCAACTGTGCTGGTGTGGCTGAAACTCCGTACGGGCGTTGAACTCCTCGCAGCGGAATTGCACCGGCCGTGGCGCCGGGATCAGCGCTTCGGGATAATGACGAATTTCTGGCATGGTTTCGCCCCGTGACTTGTCTTGTTTAGGGAAAATATTGTCTGGATATCGCTATATATAATAAACCGGACACGAGTAAACTAGCCAGCATGTCCGTTGTTAATGAGAATAATTATCATGAATATGCTGTTCCCTCTGCTGGCGGTGTTGATTTGGTCAATCAATGCCGTGGTCAGCAAGCTCTCCGCCACCGCCATCGATCCGGCAGCCATCTCCTTCTACCGCTGGCTGCTGGCGTTGATCGCTCTGACGCCTTTCGTCCTGCCAGGGGTGATCCGTCACTGGGGGGCAATACGCGCCAACTGGTGGAAGCTGCTGGTTCTCGGCATGTTGGGCATGGTGCTGTATCAGAGCCTGGCCTATTACGCGGCACAGAGCGTCAGCGCGCTGTTTATGGGGATTATTGTTTCCCTGATCCCGTTACTGACCATTCTGATCAGTATTGTGTTATTGCGGGTAGCACCGACGGTGGGCATTGCGATCGGCAGCCTGTTGTCGCTGGCTGGCTTAATCTGGCTGGTGAGCGCCGGTAACCCGGCCGAATTGTTGCAACATGGAATCGGCAAAGGCGAGTTGATGATGTTTGCCGCCACCGCCGCCTATGCGCTGTATGGCGTGCTGACCAAGCGCTGGGCGATCGCCCTGCCAAATTGGCAGTCATTGTATGTACAGATCGTCTTCGGCGTAGTGTTGCTGTTGCCTAATTTTCTGATGGCGCAGGACGTCGCGCTGACCAGCCAGAATATCCCGCTGGTGCTGTTCGCCGGTATCCCGGCCTCGATCATTGCACCTTACCTGTGGATCCACGGCGTAATGCGTCTGGGTGCCAATACCGCGTCGATCTTTATGAATCTGGCACCGGTATTTACCGCTATCATTGCGGTGCTGTTCCTGCATGAACATCTGCACAGTTACCATTTGATCGGCGGCGGCATCACCCTGCTGGGGGTGATCCTGTCGCAGCGCCTGCGCACGCCGCTGGCACGCAAGGCAAAACAAACCGCAGAGTGTGAAAGCTAAGGCAGCAGTTGAAAGCGCACCCGCACCAGCAGGCCTCCCAGGGTGGCCGAGGTCAACAGCTCCGGGCGGGTGCCGTGATAACGGGTAATGTCGCTGACCAGCGCCAGCCCCAGGCCGGCACCGGGCTGATTGCCCACGTTATCCAGCCGATGAAACGGCTGCAGCGCCTGCGCCGTGTCCTGTTCGGCAATGCCTGGGCCGCTGTCTTCAATTTCCAGCACGCACTCCCGTGCCAACGTATCCATGGTGAGTCGTGCCGTGACCGTACCCTGATTCGGGGTGTATTTCAGCGCATTGTCCAGCAGGTTGGCACACAGTTCAGTCAGCAGCAACGCCTCCCCACCGACCCAACAGACGGATTCCCCCTCATACCCCAGATCGATACGTTTACTGCGCGCCTGTGGCAGTCGTGAAAAACAGGCATCGCGCAGCACCTGCGCCAGATTCACCGGCTGCAACTGGCGATCCGCCTGGTGTTCATGGGCTTTGAGCCTGGAGAGATAAAGCAGACGATCGGTCAGCGCCACCGTGTTATCCAGCGTAGCGCTCATCGCTAACAGGCTTTCCCGCCACTGCTGCGGTTTATCGCTGGCCAGCGCGACCCCCACCTGAGTCTTTAGCACGGTTAACGGCGTGCGAAGCTGGTGCGAAGCGTCGGCACTGAAACGTTCCTGACGCGCCACCATCAGCCGCAGCCGTTCAATATAACGGTTAAATGCCAATAGCAGTGGCTGCATTTCCGACCAGGGCAACACCATCGGCAAGGGCGTCAGTTCACCCGGATCGCGCCGCAGCATGATGCCGGAAAGCTTGCGCATCGGTTTCAGCACCCGCTTGAGCAGCGCAAAGGCCAGGATCATGGTCAACACCACCACGGTACCCTGGCTGAGCAACGCGGAAAGCATCATTTGCCGCGCCAGATAGCGGCGTGACTCCAGCGTTTCCGCCACCAGAATGGTCGCCATGCCCATCACGCCAGACTCGTTGATCGGCTGGTACAGCGCAGCCACGCGAATAGGTCGGCCGCGATATTCGGCATCATAGAAATGCACCAGCGCTGGATACAGGCTGGAACGCAGAATATGGGGCGGCATCGGCGGCAGATCGTTATAGCCAGAAATACTTTCCCCCAGCGGGGAGATCACTTCGTAATACAGCTGATCGTTCATGTTGCGCTCGAAGCTGTCGAGGACCACATAGGGTACATCCGCTTCCAGCCGACCATTGCGCACCACCAGCCGCTCGGCCACGGTACGCGCCGATGCTAGCAGCGTGCGATCGTAGGCCAGCGTGGCAGCATTCATCGCGCTGAAGTAGTGGGTATAAATCGAGATGCCGCCCAACACCAGCAACGGTAAACCAAAGAATAACAACAGTTGATAAAACAGCGATCTCGGCGCGTTAAACCACCTCATTGCTGAGCTCCAGGCTGTAGCCCAGACCACGCAGGGTGATTATTGCCACATTGCTGCCCTGCAGCTTTTTCCGCAGCCGATGAACGTACAGTTCGATGCTCTCCGGATTGGCCTCATCGGACAGGGTAAACACCTGTTCAAACAGCTGCTGTTTGGCAACCGGTCGGCCACGCCGGTGGATCAACGCGGTCAGCACCGCCAGTTCCCGTGGCGTCAACTGCAAGGGTTTGTCGTCCAGTTGGAAATAGCCTTCATCATGATAGGTCAGCGCCCCGTACTGCAGCGCCTGTTGAGTGACGCCGACGCTGCGGCGCAGCAACGCCCGGATACGCGCTTCCAGCTCATCCAGCTCGAACGGCTTGGTCAGGTAATCGTCTGCGCCCAGATTCAGCCCTTTGACCCGATCGGCGACGTCGGTTCTGGCCGTCAGTAACAACACCGGTAAATCCTGTCCGCGCTTGCGCAGCCGGGCCAGCAGCTCCAGCCCATTCAGGCGCGGCAACGCCACGTCGAGCACCACCAGCGCATAGGTTTCGTTTAATAACAGATGGTCGGCCGCCAGCCCGTCCGGCGCGACGTCGACGGCAAAACCGACGCCGGTCAGCGCCTTTTGCAACCAGTGAGATAACTCGGGATGGTCTTCAACCAATAACAGACGCATTTTTCCATTCCATTGATTTATCTATACCTACAGGCCAGATGCGGTGCCGAGGGACCCGGCTCTGGTCAGTGGTTAATTAACATATTGATAACCGAAGGATGGCACGTAAGACCGGGGGATAGAAGGGTTATGCCGAGCCAGTTTTGGGAGCTGGGGCACAATTGTGACACGGAATAAACGCTGGCCAGTCGGCGCAGCCGTCTATTCCGTGGGCGGGCTATTATTTTCCGCTTTCGGCCAGGGCAATATCCAACACCGGCTGCAATTTGGTTGGGGTGAATGGCGGTGACACCAGCACCGAGCGATTATGGGCGGCAAAAACAATATCAATGCCGGTAATACAGGCCGTCATTGGGCAAACGTATTTATCGCCTTTTTCAGTAGAAAAATGCAGTTCAAAAACGCCAATCTCCGGTCGCAGGCGTTTCAGCCGACACTCTCCTGCCCCTCCGGACATCTCGGCATACGCCGACGGTAACATTTTAATAGCTCTTACTTTATCGCTATCCCTGCCACCGAATAATTTCCCTAATAAAAACATAATCCCGCACCCGTCATAATTTTAGTTTTAGGCATTTTATCTCAAAAAAACCTCGGCAAAACTGATAATACACAGGTTTTAAGCAAGGTTTACGGGCTGTAATTATCACAGGGCATGTGTTAGCGCAACGGCCGCCCCGTAAACACCGCTGTTTTGCCCCTAACAGGAGATGCGTATCACATCCCGTAAACTTTTCCGCGGGTTGAAAGGTAAATGAAAGGTTGTTGATTTAACAATCCAGCAACCCGTATCGGCGGGGATCGACACCGACTGAAAAAATACCTTGGGGAAAGCAATGAAAAAAATAATCACCCGCACTCTGACCGCTACCGCCCTGCTGCTGGCAACCCATCAGGCCTTTGCCATTGAAGCACCGAAACGTACCGAATGTATCGCCCCTGCCAAGCCCGGCGGTGGGTTTGACCTGACCTGCAAGCTGATTCAGGTCTCGCTGCAGGAAACCAAAGCCATCGATAAACCGATGCGCGTCACCTACATGCCCGGCGGCGTTGGCGCGGTGGCCTATAACGCCATTGTCGCCCAGCGTCCGGCGGAATTCGGCACCGTGGTCGCCTTCTCCGGCGGCTCATTGCTGAACCTGTCACAAGGGAAATTTGGCCGTTACAACGTCGACGACGTGAAATGGCTGGCCGCCGTCGGTACTGATTACGGCATGATCGCGGTCCGCGCCGACTCGCCGTACAAAACCCTGAAAGACCTGATGGATGCCTTCCAAAAAGATCCGAACAGCGTGGTGTTCGGCGCAGGTGCCTCTATCGGCAGCCAGGACTGGATGAAAACCGCCCTGCTGGCGCGTGAGGTCGGGATCGATCCTCACAAGATGCGTTACGTGGCATTCGAAGGCGGCGGCGAACCGGTTACCGCCCTGCTCGGCAACCACATTCAGGCAGTTTCCGGTGATTTGAGCGAAATGGTGCCCTACCTGCAGGGCGACAAAATCCGCGTACTGGCGGTATATGCCGATCAGCGTCTGCCGGGTCAGTTAGCCAATGTACCGACAGCCAAAGAACAAGGGTTCAATCTGGTTTGGCCGGTTATCCGCGGTTTCTACCTTGGCCCGAAGGTCAGTGAAGAGGAATACCAATGGTGGCTCGACACCTTCCAGAAAATGGCGGCGACCGATGAGTTCAAAAAACAGCGCGATCTGCGTGGCCTGTTTGAATTCAACCTGGCCGGCAAGGAACTGGATGCCTACGTGAAAACCCAGGTCAATCAGTACCGCGAACAGGCCAAAATTTTCGGCCTGGCCAAGTAACCGGGGGCATACCATGAGCGATCGCATTTTTGCCGGTTTCTGGCTGCTGCTGTGTATCGGCGGCCTGTTTATCGGCTGGGGTATCCAGAGCGAATACAGTTACGAGCCCCTGGGGCCACGTCCCTTCCCGCTGGCGATCCTCAGCCTGATGGCGCTGTGCGCAGCCCTGCTGCTGCTGAACAAACCTCAGGTAGTTGAATGGCCACATAACAAGGTCATGCAACGCCTGCTGGTGCTGGTGATTACCCTGGTGCTGTACGCCTGGGGCTTCGAGTGGCTGGGCTTTCCGCTGGCGACGACATTGTTGACCTTCAGCATTGGCCTGCTGTTCCAGGCCAGCCTGAAGGCAGCATTGGTGTCCGGCGTGGTGATGGGCGTGGCGCTGTATTACGCCTTTGACCGCTTACTTGATGTGACACTGCCACTCGGCGTTTGGCTGAGCTAACGGGGGCGATGATGGAAACCTGGATGTATTTATCTCAAGGGTTCGAGGTGGCATTGGTGCCACAGAACCTGATTATTGCCCTGATCGGCTGCTTCGTTGGCACCATTGTCGGCCTGCTGCCGGGGTTGGGGCCGATCAACGGCGTGGCTATTTTGCTGCCGCTGGCGTTCGCCCTCAAACTGCCGGCCGAGTCCGCGCTGATCCTGTTGGCGACGGTGTATATCGGCTGCGAGTACGGCGGTCGTATCTCCTCGATACTGCTTAACGTACCGGGTGACGCGGCGGCCATCATGACCGCGCTGGACGGCTACCCGATGGCGCAGCAAGGCCGTGCCGGTGTGGCACTGTCGATCTCGGCAGTCAGCTCTTTTGTCGGTTCGATGATCGCCATCGGCGGGATTATCCTGTTCGCCCCACTGCTGGCACGCTGGTCACTGGCGTTCGGCCCGGCGGAGTACTTTGCCCTGATGGTGTTCGCCATCGCCTGCCTGGGCAGCATGATGAGCCAGAACCCGCTGAAGTCGCTGCTGGCGGCGCTGATTGGCCTGGGGCTGGCGACGGTCGGGGTGGATGCCAACACCGGAGTTTACCGCTTCACCTTCGACAGTGTTCATCTCTCCGACGGCGTGCAGTTCATCGTGGTGGTGATTGGCCTGTTCTCGGTCAGTGAAATCCTGTTGATGCTGGAAAGCACCAGCGGCGGACAAAAGCTGGTGCGCAAAACCGGCCGCCTGCTGTTCAACCGTAAGGAAGCCGCCCAGTGCGTTGGCCCAACCTTGCGTTCTTCGGTGATTGGTTTCTTCGTCGGCATTCTGCCGGGCGCAGGTGCCACCATCGCCAGTGCGCTCACCTACATGACCGAAAAGAAAATCAGCGGTAACAGCGACACCTTCGGTAAAGGGGATATTCGCGGCGTGGCAGCGCCAGAGGCCGCCAATAACGCCTCAGCCTGCGGCTCGTTTATTCCGATGCTGACGCTGGGCGTGCCGGGTTCCGGTACCACGGCGGTGATGATGGGCGCGCTGACGCTGTATAACATCACGCCTGGCCCGGCGATGTTCACCGAACAACCGGATATTGTCTGGGGCCTGATCGCCGCATTGTTGATTGCCAACGTGATCTTGTTGATCATGAACCTGCCGCTGGTCGGCCTGTTCACCCGCATGCTGACCATTCCGCTGTGGTTCCTGGTCCCGGCGATTGCCGCGGTGTCTGCGGTCGGCGTTTATGCAGTGCACAGCACCACCTTTGACCTGCTGTTGATGGTCGGGCTGGGGGTGTTTGGCTATATTCTGAGGAAAATGCACTTCCCAATGTCGCCGTTGATTTTGGGCTTCGTATTAGGGGAGATGCTGGAGCAGAACCTGCGCCGCGCGCTGTCGATCAGCAACGGGGAGTTTGGCATTTTGTGGAGCAGCAGCATCGCGCAAACCTTGCTGGTGTTGGCGGTGTCCGTGCTGGTGCTGCCGCCACTGCTGCGCATCGTACGCAAACGCCGCCAAAGGGCGGAAGCGGCCAAGGCCGAGTAAGCCAAAGGGCGGGGTGTTTACCCCGCCCTTGGTTTGATGACAAAGTTGTCTTTGAACCCTAGATACTCGGGCCTAGCGCACCGAGGGGCGCTCCGGCAGCTAAAGCTGCTACGACCCCTTCGGCACGCTCTCCCTAATAACGAGCTTTGTCAGCCGTCTGAGGGTGAGTGATTTCCGCCCTTTATCTACTGCAAGAAACAACATCCTAAAGCCTGAGGCATTGTTTTTGAGTAACAAATCACGCCTCCGCCGTCTTGCTCTTCAACATCAGCACCCCGCCCATCACCAGCGCACTGCCCAGCAACTGCAACTGATTCATGTTTTCCCCCAGCAGGAAATAGGCGATCACCGCCGTAAACACCAGCTCCAGCGACAAAATCAGGTTAGCCACCGCCAGCGGCAAGGTTTTCAGACTGATGTTGTACAAACCAAACCCCAACAGCGTCGGCCCGGCGGCCAGGGTCAGCAACAACAGCCAGCCACGCCACTCAATGCCCTGAACCCCGTGGGACAGGAACCACAAAGAACCGGTCATGCCGTGGAACGCCGCCAGCGGGTAGAACGTCAACGCGGCGTTGAACAGCCACTGGTAGATGGCCGAGAAGCCGAACACATATAAAATGGTATTCCACACCGGATAATGACGCTCCGTCGCGACCCGCCCGCCCAGCGTGTAGAGGGTATAACCGATACCGGACAACATACCGACCAGCAGCCCCAGCAGGTTAAAATGGCTGTTGCCCATGCTGTCACCGTTGCTGACCAGGAAACAGCCGCCCAGGCTGACCACAATCACCACCAACTGACGCAGGTTCAGGCGCTCGCTGTAGATCATCCAACCGAGAAAGACGGTAAAGCCTACCGAACAGTAAGTCAGAATGGTCGCCACCGACGCGCCGTTCAGCGCCACCGACAACGTCCACAGGCTGTTGAATACCGCCAGCAGCAGGCCATAGCAGGCATAAAAGGGGATCTGCGAACGCCGTAAACGCGCCCACTCGGGCTTAAACAGCAACAGCGCCGGCAATAAAACCAGCGCCACCAACGCCGCTCGCCAAAAGGCCAGCACAAAGGTCGGCAGGTGATAATACTGCGTCAGCACGCGGATAATAATGGCGGTAAAAGCCAGCAACATGGCGCTGATAATGGCAATCACATAACCCTGACTGCTGCCCTGTAAAATACCCGCGCCGGGGAAAACCGGCCTGGCTGAAACACCCGATGGTAATGACATGACACCCTCAAAAAACGGCGGTAATAGACTCAGGCAGAGATTCTAACGCCGCGCGATTTTGCCGCCAGAGCCACTTTCCCCCAATGTTATACAGGCCACTTTTATCCGCTTGAAGGCTTGCTGCTATGGGGTATAGTAAAAATCATCACCGTTAACCGAGCCAATTTCGCATGCATATTCCATTAGACCGCCAGCAGGACGTCCCGCTGTATCTGCAAATTGAAGAAGCGCTGCGGCGGGCGATCCTGAGCGGCGTGTTTGTCGATGGCGATAAGCTGCCTTCAACCCGTACGCTGGCGAGCGAACTGGCCGTCAGCCGGTTGACGGTAGATAACGCCTATGCCGAACTGGCGGCCAAAGGCTTCTTGCGCCAACGGCGCGGCAGCGGTGCCTATGTCCAGCACCCGCTGCCACAACCCGCTCAACCGCGCCCCAGCACCGACACAGCTTTCCCGACGGAACGTTTCACCACCCTGACCTCACGGCTGGATGGCTACCCCGATATCCCGCTGCCGGACAACATCATCAACTTTGCCGCCGGTGTCGGTAGCCCGAAGGTTTTCCCTCAGGAAGAATTCCGCAAGATATTGCTGTCAGTACTCAGCCGCCATGCGGAAGAGGCTTTCAGCTATGGCGAATACTGTGGCTACTACCCGCTGCGCGATACGCTGGGGCGGATCCTCACCGCGCAGGGCATTCCGACCCATGCAGAACAATTGCTGATCACCAACGGTTCGCAGCACGCCATCAGCCTGATTGTGCAAAGCCTGCTGGAGCCGGGCGATACGGTGATCGTCGAACAGCCGACCTACGCCGAAGCGCTGGGGCTGCTGCGCCTGCACCGCATCAATATCGTCACTGTCCCCAGCGATCGGCACGGCATGCTGGTTGAACATCTACCCGCCCTGCTGGAAAAACATCGCCCGAAGCTGATTTACACCATTCCCAACTTCCATAATCCCACCGGACGCTGCATGAGCGAAGCCCGCCGTCGACGCCTGTTGGCACTGGCCCAGCGTGCTGGCGTGGTGATCCTGGAGGACGATTTTGTCGGCGATCTGCGCTACAACGGCAAGCAGTTGCCCTCGCTGCGGGCACTGGCGCAGCCGGGTGCGGTGATTTACGTCAGCACTTTTTCCAAAATGCTGTTACCCAGTATGCGCATCGGCTATTTGGTGGCGGACAGCGAACATTATCAGCGCATCGCCCGGCTGAAACACGTCGACAGCTTTACCAGTTCCAACCTGATCCAGCGGGCGCTGGACGCCTTCGTCACCATAGGTCGCTACGACAAACAGTTGCGGCGCGCCGGGCGGATCTATCGCCAACACCGGGACGTGATGGTGGCGGCTTTGCAGCAACAACTGCCGCCAGGCTGCCATTTTGAAACACCGGAGGGCGGGCTGTTTATCTGGCTGACGCTGCCTGCGACCGTTAACACCGAAGCCCTGATGCCGGTGGCCTGGCGACAGGGTGTGACTTTTGCGCGCGGAGAATGTTTTTATGCCGATGAACAGCGTGGCGCACACGGCCTGCGATTGAATTTCGCCGCCAATACGCCGCTGCTGATTGAGGAAGGTATCGCCCGGCTGTGCCGGGCGATTAGTCAGGTGATGGCGTCATAATAAGCCGCTGATTACAGCCCGGCCCACCACAGCCGCAGCTTCATGCCCCAGTAGCTGGTCCACCCGGTCGTGCTCTGCACCACCTGGCCTTTGGAGATGATCACCAGCGTCGGGGTGACGCCGATTTGCCACTGCGCCGACAGCTCGCCACGCGGATCATTCACCACCGGCAAGGTCACCCGTTTGCCCGCCAGCCACTGCGCTACCTGAGTGTCGTCGCCGGAGCGCAGCGCTACGGTCAACACGTTATCCCCCTCTCCGACCAGTCTGGCGACATAGGGGGTGGTGAAGCGGCAAACACCGCACCAACTGGCCCAGAAATAGACCAGCAACGGCTTATCCTGACTGAGCTGCGCCAGTGACATCTGTTCACCGTTCAGCGTCGTCAGAACCTGCGAGTCGAAGGCTGCCGGTGCCTGCGGTGCGCGCAGCCAGTCCATCCCGAACGCCGCCACCAGGACGATCAGCAGCAGGATCAGCAGTTCGCGCGTCCAACGTCGCAGCCTAGCCATTTTTGACCTTCGCCAATTGTTGTTTCACCATCGTTTCCAGCTCCTCGTAAGACACGGCCCCCGGCAGCATCTGGTCACCAATCAGCGTCGCCGGCGTCCCCTGCACGCCCAGTTGCTCCGCCAGTTCCATGTTAGTGCGCAGCGTGGTCATGCTTACCTCGCTGGGCGCTACGGCTTTCACCCCGGTTTTCTGCTGTGCGGCGGCAATGCTGGCGGTGTCGTGGAAACCTTTCTTCGCCATCAGCCGCTGGTGCAACGCCCAGAACTGGTCAGGATGCTGCTGCCAGGTAGTCAAGGCCACGCGCGCCGAACTGACCGAGCTTTCCCCTTTGAACGGCAACAGTTTCACCACCAACGCCACATCCGGGTTCTCTTTAACGATTTTTTCCAGCATCGGATCAAAACGCTTGCAGTACGGGCAGTTGTAATCGGTAAAGGTTACCAGCGTCAGTTTGGCATTGGCCGCCCCCAGACGCGGACTGGCCGGGTCTTCATACAGGGTTTTGGCGTTTTGCTTGATCGCCTGGCTGATTTGTTGGCCGGCGGTTTGCTGCTGCCAGGCATCAACCGCCTGCGCCAGAATATCCGGGTTCGACACCAGAGTTTCGCGGATCAGCTCTTTAATGCGCACTTCCTGATCCGGGGTAAAAGGGGCGGCGGCCCAAACAGGGGTGGCGATCAACATCAGTAAAATCATTAATTTTTTCATTGTGAGTTTCCTTTGGCGGCGGACAGAGTTTGCAATACGGCATCGCGGGTCAATAGCGGGGACAACACCACGCCATCTCGGCTGCCGGGGCCATAAATTTGATTAAAGGGCACGGCGACGCTGCCGCGTTGTTGCAGGAAGGCGCTAATTTCAGCCGATGGACGGCTCCAGTCCCCCCGCAGGGCAACAACGTCCTCAGCGCTCAGCGCCTTTTGCACGTCATCGCGCAGCAGTACGTTGAATTTGTTGGCTTTACAGGTTACACACCAGTCGGCAGTAACGTCGACAAACACCCGCTTGTTCTGGGCCAGCGCCTGGGTGATCGCCTCTTCGCTCAGCGGCTGCCAGGCTACATTGTCTTGCAGCGGCTGACGCCACAGCCCGGCGGTCAGCGAACCGGCCAATAGCACCACTCCGACCAGTACCAGGGTCCCGGCAGCCAGCTTGGCCGCCAGACGAATGCCATGTTGCCAGCCGACCGCCAGCAACAGGGCCAGCAGAGCGATAACCCCCACCACCAGCGTCGGCATCCCACCGATATGGTTGGCCATCAGGCTTAGCAGCCACAGCGAAGAAGCCAGCATCAGCAGGCCCATTACCAGGCGCAGACTGTTCATCCAGCGCCCAGGGCGAGGTAGACGCAGCGCCAGCGCCGGCCAGGCGGCAATCAGCAGCCAGGGCAGGCTCATGCCGATGCCCAGCGCGACAAACATACCCCACAACACCGGCAACGGCGCGGCCAGGGCAAATGCCACCGCGGTACCCAGGAAAGGTGCGGAGCACGGCGTCGCCAGCAAGGTGGCAAAAGCACCCTGCCAGAAATGGCCGCCCAAACCACGGCCGTTATGGGTCGCCAGTTTGGTGTTCAGCGAAGAGGAAAGTTGCAGATGGAACAGGCCGAACAGGTTGGCACTGAATAACAGCGTCACCAACACCATAAAGCCGATAAACCACGGGTTTTGGAACTGGATACCCCAGCCAAGCGCCTGATTACTCAGCCGCAGCAGCGTCATCAGCAAGGCCAGCGCCATAAACGACGCCACAATGCCGAACGACGAGGCCAGAAATTGCAGCCGAATGCTGTGTCGGTCGCGCTGTTCGACCTGCAAAATCGAACCCAGTTTGATGCCCAATACCGGCAGCACGCAGGGCATCAGGTTGAGGATCAGCCCACCGAGCAGCGCCATCAGGACCGCCTGCCACAACGAGAAACTCGCCGCAATCGGTGAGGCCAACGGCCCGCCAATCGGCAGAGTCACCTGTTGCGCCACGCCACCGTCACCGATCACCAACGTCAGAGTTTTGCCGCGTAAATCCGCTGCGCTGTCACCCCAGCCATCGCTGACCGGCACCCGCGCGAACATCTGTGAACCCTCACTGCTGACCTTCGGCTTGCCGAGGTCGGCATCTTCCAATGTATCGAAGAACAGCTCAGGCTGCTGCCAACCGGCGGTTCGCTCGGCGCTGATCTGCAGCTCCCCGTTCTGATAGCCGGCTTTAATGCTCTCCACCAGCCCATCAGCAATGGGTACCTGCCCCATCGCCTGGGCAAAGTCATGGGTAAACTGCGCGTCTGACGGCGCGCCAAGATCCAGACTGAACGGATAGTCGGTCAAGATGCAGACGTTGCTGCAGGTAGAAAGCGTCAGGGTGCCCGCCAACTGACGCGGCACCGCGCCTTTCATTACCATCGGCAACTCAACCCGGTCGTGATAACCCTGGGTAGAAATACCGGCAACGTCAAAACGCTGCGGCGTCGGCCAGTACCAGGTCGCCGGCGGTGGATTGCCCTGCCAGGTGATGGCCGGCGCAATACCGCCTTCCCCCGGCGAACGCCAATAGGTTTTCCAGCCTTTTTGCAGCTCTATGCCCAGCAGCAAACGGGTTTCCCCATTGTGCGAAGTGTCGGCACGCAGCCGCACCTTGGCGTGATCGTTAGTCGGACTTTGTAGCCAGCCGCTGTCCGCCGCCTGCAAAGCAGGTAGCCACAGCAGTAACAGGCAGGCTAATGCCGACCTGATGATATTCAACATGTTTTTTCTCCATAAATAAGCCAATCACCAAAACAGACGGGTGATTAACTCATTCACGGAACACGCATAATCGCAGATGTACCCTGAGGGTGGTGGGGGAAATAACTCTGGGAGGGGGAATGCGCAGGCGCGCGGCCACGGTGGGTGCCAACAGCACCAATAACAGACCCAGGCCGAACAGCAGGGTTTCGAACATCACCGGCGGCGAGGCCAACAACGATTTGGCACTCAGTTCGCAGGGCGTGGGTTGCAATTCGGCGGTGTCATCGGCGGGGGATTGTGCGGCGCTGGCGGCAGGCAGACCCGTCACTTGCTGCAACGCATGCAGGCTCGCCATGCGCTGAGTCATGCAGGTCAATACGACCAGGCAAGCCAGGCATAAAAACCATTTTGCAATCCGCTGCTGTTTAACCATGCCGTCCTCAATTCCAAGTCTGCGCTTATCTTAGCGGCGCAGACGCGTTTAGCAATGTTTTGCCTGTAAAGAAATGTCTGACGGCGGTATTGATGACGGCAATTTACAGGTATCATAAGCACAATCCTGCGCTTTTCGCCGGGTATGACGATTTTCTACACAGCGAAGGACAGGTGATATGCAACCTTTGAGTGGTCCGGGCACCCCGATCGCCAACGATCGTTCCCCGAGCCCGGACAAAACCACAGCCACTGACGGTAGTCCGCTCTCCCCGGCACAACGCACGACGCTGGAGAAGCTGGTCGTCAAGATCATGGCGCTCAGCCCGGCCAAGTCCGCAGAGATTTGGGTCACGCTGCGCCATGACCTGCAGACGGACAACAACAGCGAACTGCTGGCACGCCATTTCCAACCGGCCGAGCAACTGTTGCAAAACCGTCTGGCACAGGTGCAACAAAGCCATGCCAGCCGCCAACTGTTGCAGCAGCTTACCGAACTGTTGCCGCAGGGCAATAACCGCCTGGCCGTCAGCGACTTTATTCGCCAGCAGTTTGGCCATACGGTGCTGAGCCAGTTGAGCCATCCGCAGTTAGAACAGGTACTGAACCTGTTGCAGACCCGCAGCCTGGCCATTCCTCAGCCGCAGCAAACCACCACCAGCGATCGCCCGCTGCTGCCTGCCGAGCACCAGAGCCTGCAACAGCAGGTGACCAAGCTCAGCGCCGCCACCGGCGAATCACCGGTCAAGATCTGGCAGACGCTGTTTGACCTGAGTGGGGTAAAAACCAACGATCCGCTGCCTGCCCGCCACTTCCAACTGCTGAACCAGTTTTTGCAGGTGAAGGTCGCGCTGAGTCCACAGACTGCACCCACGCTGAACAACCTGTTGGCCGTGCTCAAACAGCCTGCAGACTCGCAGGAGCAACAGCAGTTGAATGACTACTGCCAGTCACGTTTTCACTGCAATGCCAGCGCACCGCTGACCCATCCGCAGATGAGCGATATTATCAACCAGCTGTTTGCGCGCCGCCTGGAAAAGACCGGTCCGGCACAGCCGCTGTCCGGCAGCCATGCCGAACCGCAGCCATTGCTCAACCCACTGATTGCCGCCCTGCCCCAACCGCTGCAAAAAGCGCTGAGCAAACCGGCCGTGGCCTTTATCCTGTTTGTTCTGGTGCTGGCCCTGGTATTGGCGCTGGTGTTTTAACCCCTCAGGCGCAGCCGCAGTCTTCTCCAATAGCACTTCCCTGCAGCGAGCCCGGCTGTTCACCGGTGGCCAATGGATGGCCATCGCGTAGCCAGAAGTCCAACCCACCAATCAATTCCTTCACCCGAAATCCTTGCAGCGCCAGCTTGTACGCCCCCTTGGTGGAGCCGTTGCAGCCAATGCCATCGCAATAAGTGACATAGACTTTATCGCGCGCAAGATGCGCCGTACCGGCCTCGTCCATCAGGCGATGGGGCAAACTGATGGCACCAGGAATATGTCCGGCCGCGTATAGGGCTTCCGCACGGGTATCGATCACCAGGATCTCACTGACGCCATTGCGCAGATCTTCTGCCACGTCCCACGCATCTGCGTAATAACTCAGCTTCGCGGCCAGATAATCCAGACTCTGCGCCGCCGTCCCCGGTGGAAAGGCCAAAACCAATGAAGATACCGCCATGGAATTCACTCCTGTTAATAAACACTGGTTAGCTCGAAAACCGCCTCCTTTCCTCCCCGGCCTGAAGGCCGAGGTTTCCCGGAGGCACTCTGATGATTGATACCCATTTTCGCCCATTGATAAGTCCCATTATGGCCAGCACGCTGCGCCGGGCTATGCATAACGGGACGTTGATCAGCGGGCAACGTTTGCCCTCATCCAGAGTACTGGCGGCAGATTTAGCGGTCTCACGCGTGACCGCCGAGGCGGCCTACGGCCAACTTGAGGCCGAGGGCTATCTAATGCCAGCCGGGCGGCGCGACGGTTGGCTGTTGGGCTTTTCTGCCCTGACACCGGGTGAAATCCGTGCCGCTATCGAACGGCTGGCACAGATTTCCCTCGTTTAAACTGACAACGCCGTTTGCGATTAAATTACTGCTCGGTCAGGCGCAGTTCGGCAACCACCGGCAGGTGATCGCTGACCGCCGGCCAGTGAATGCCATTCCAGTCGCCGCTGGCGTTCGGCACCGTCAGGCTGTCCAGGTGCCAGCGTTGGGCATTGCCGCTAAAGATGTAGTCGACCTTGATTTCGGCGTTTTCTGCCGGCCAACTGCGGCCATCTTGCGCGCTGGGCATGATGTCGTTCCAGTAACGGCCCAGTTCGGTCCAGGTGACGCTGCCCGGCACGTCGTTCATATCGCCAAACAACAGCTTGATACCGCGCATCTCGATAGTGCGATCGTTCAACTCACGCACCTGCTCCAAACGCATGGCAGGATCTTCCTTGGTGTCCAGATGGGTATTGATCAGGGTGATTGGGGCCGGGAATTCAGGCACGTCAGTCTGGGCACTGAAGGCAATGCGCTGTTCACGCTGACCGGAGGGGAGCGGATAAATCTTGCTGTCATGCAGCGGGTATTTTGACAGGAACGCCAGACCATATTCACCGCCGTCAAAGTCAATCGCGCGCCCAAAGACCACGTGCATGCCGGTCAGCTTGGCCAACTCTTCAGCCTGATCCAATTTACCGCTGCGGCCGGTCAGCTTGTCCACTTCCTGCAGCGCCACCACGTCGACGTTCATCGCCTTGATCGCTTTGGCGATGGCGGTCATGTCACTGACCTTACCGGCGGCAATATTGAAGCTGGCGACGCGGATCTTCGGTGCCTGCTCCAGGCTATAGGTTTTGTTCTTCAGGCCGCCGAGCGCGCTGGCTACTTCGCGGCTATTGGCGTTGCTGTTGGCATGGCCGCCGTCGGTAGAAGACCAGGCGGTCTGAGATATTCCCAGGGATAACAAAGTAATAAGCAAAGCCTGACGTGAGCGCATGAATTCTCCTTTTAAGGTTAAGATTTTTGTTGGGGCACCCGCTCCCCACAGCTAACAACGATTTTGCCGCAGTTACCCGCGACTATTTCCTAGTTGTGCCGCTATTTTTTTATTCTGCGCGGCGTCTCGCATTCCGACAGCCGAAGTATTGCACCATTGGACAACCGGCTGATTTACCTTTAAAACCAATAGACCGCTTACCGAGAGGAACCCGCATGACCAGCGCCATAGCCGAACAGCTCACCGAACGTTTCTTCCGCTATCTGGCGGTGACCAGCCAGAGCGATGCCGCCGTCACCACCCTGCCCAGCACGCTGGGCCAGCATGATATGGCCAAGCTGCTGGCCGCCGAACTGCGCCAGTTGGGGATGAAAGACGTGCAAATTGATGAGCACGCCACCGTCACCGCACGCAAGCCCGGTAACCAGCCAGGTGCGCCGCGCATCGGTTTTATTACTCATATCGATACCGTTGACGTCGGCCTGTCAGCACATATTCATCCGCAGCGCCTGCGCTTTAGCGGCCAGGATCTGTGCCTGAACGCGGAGCATGACATCTGGCTGCGCACCGCCGAGCACCCGGAGATCCTGGCCTACCCGAATGAAGAGATTATTTTCAGCGACGGGACCAGCGTGCTCGGTGCCGATAACAAGGCCGCAGTGACGGTAGTGATGACCCTGTTGGCTAACCTGAGCGCCACCGACCGCCACGGCGATATTCTGGTGGCCTTTGTGCCGGATGAAGAAATTGGCCTGCGCGGTGCCAAGGCGCTGGATCTGGCTCGCTTTGATGTGGACTTCGCCTATACCATCGACTGCTGCGAACTGGGGGAAGTGGTGTATGAAAACTTCAACGCGGCCGCGGCGGAGATCCGCATTGAGGGGGTGACCGCTCACCCGATGTCGGCCAAGAACGTGCTGATCAACCCGATTCGCATCGCCAACGACATCATCAACCAGTTCGACAGCCAGGATACGCCGGAGCATACCGAGGGACGTGAAGGCTACTTCTGGTTCAATGACATGACGGCCAATGCCAACCTCGCCACGCTGAAAGTGTCGATCCGTGATTTTGATCTGGCGAATTTCAATGCGCGTAAAGAGCGTATTCAGCAAGTGGTGCAGCAGGTGGCGGCAAACTACCCGCGGGCCAGGGTCAGCTGCAGCGTCACGGATATCTACAGCAATATCAGCAACTCTATCGGTGAAGACAAACGTGCCATCGAACTGATTTTCGGCGCCCTCGCCGCCCATGGTATTCCGCCAAAGGTGATACCGATGCGCGGTGGCACCGACGGTGCGGCGTTGTCCAGCCGCGGGCTGGTGACCCCCAACTACTTTACCGGCGCGCACAATTTCCATTCACGCTTTGAGTTTCTGCCGATCAGCGCCTTTGTGAAGTCCTATCAGGTCACCCGCAGTATTTGTTTGCTGGCGGCTCGCGGTTAATTGCTTGGCCAAGGGAGAGCGGTATTTCATACAAAAATACCGCTCTTAGGCCAACAGCCAGCCAAGCAACCCACCCCACGCCAGCAGTGGCAGCGAATAATAATGGAATTTCAGCCAGATTTTTCGCTCGCCCGCCATCCGCAGTGCAATCAGATTGGCCAGCGAGCCGATCGCCAGACCAAAACCACCGGCGTTCACCGCATAGGCCAACAGTTGGCTGGAAGGCACGTAATTGAGCAGTAAAATGGTCGCCGGCACATTGCTGATCACCTGTGACAGGCCTATCCCCAGGGCATAAATACCGCCCTCGCTTAGCCTGGCAATGTCAGCAAACCAGGGCTGGACGACCTCTAGTCGAGTGAACAACCCCACGTCGATAAACATGGCGATAAAGACAAAAATCAGGCTCCAGTCGATCTGCAGCAATACCCGGCGCGCCAGCAGTAAAAAACC
The DNA here is from genome assembly GCF_027474885.1 of Serratia myotis. Lineage (NCBI taxonomy): Bacteria > Pseudomonadati > Pseudomonadota > Gammaproteobacteria > Enterobacterales > Yersiniaceae > Serratia > Serratia myotis. The sequence goes on from NZ_CP099707.1 coordinate 3,894,743, forward strand.
GGCGAATACCGCCAACAGACCGTACAGCGGCAGGTCAATATCCAGACACAGCAGAAAAATCACGTACAACGCCACACAGCTCAGCAACAGACGTCGCTGATAAGGGTAGCCTTCGGTGTGCGGGGCCTTAACGATATCCCGCGCCGGGAAACTGAACCAGGTCAACAGCAGCAGGCTGGCCAGCATCGCCACACCAAAGGGTGCCATCTGGGCAATGAAACCCAGGAAGGACAACGAGGATTTACTCCACAGCAAAATGTTCTGCGGATTGCCAATCGGCGTCAGCAGCGAGCCGGCATTGACCGCCAGCGCCTGGAAGATAATCAGCCGGCTAATCGGCAGCGAAGAAAGTTTTTTCAGCGTGATGGTCAGCGGAATGACAATAAACAGTGCCACGTCGTTGGTCAGGAATGACGACAACAGCGCGGCAGAAAACACCAAAAACAGCGCCAGCCGCCGTTCGCTGTGCAGCGTATTGACTATCTTGCGGCCGATAAAATCAAAATAGCCGCTGACCTCAACCCCCTTGGTCAACAGCATCAGGCCCAGCAGGGTAATAATGGTTCGCCAGTCAATAAAACCGCTGAGCGCGGGCAGTGGCTGCGGATTAATGACCGCCATCAACACGCCGGCCAACAGCAGAATATGTAAAAAACGATCTTTCAGGAACGGCTGGATCAGCCGGAGAGCGGCGTTTGAACTCATGTTGAGCGCTTCAAAAATCAACCAGGGGTCGGGAGCCAGAAGTTAGCCCAAGCACGACGGGAACGCCAGCAAAATGCTATTTTACCTTTAACTGCTTTTCATTCGTCGCGCTTTACTTTATTGGTAGCGCCTTTCCCAGTTTTAAAGGATTTTTTATGGCTAACGTTTTCGCCAAAGGACTGTTGCTGAGTCTCGTGCTCGGTTTGCTGACCGCCTGTAATGACCAGAACTCCCGCCCGCAGACGGACATCGACGGCAAAACCATGGGGACCTTTTACAGCGTCAAGGTCAGCGGTGACATGGCAATCAATAAACAGCAGTTGCAACAGCAGATCGACGCCGTGCTGGAGCGGGCCAACGACGATATCTCCACCTACCGCAATGATTCGGTACTGTCGCGCTTTAATCAGACCCGCAGCGCCGATCCACAGCCGATCCCACGCGGTATGGCGGACATTATCCTGATGGCTCAACGCATCGGCCGCGATACTCAGAGCGCGATGAATATTACCGTCGGTCCACTGGTCAATTTGTGGGGCTTCGGCCCGGATAAAAAAGTGGTCAAGGTGCCGAGCCAGCAGCAAATAGAAGCGGCGCAAAAGAATGTCGGCCTGCAGCATCTCAAGCTGATCAGTGACGATCGCGGTGAGTGGCTGCAAAAAGACCTGCCGGAGATGTATGTCGATCTCTCAACCCTGGGTGAAGGTTATGGCGTTGACCAGTTGGTGCAGTTGATGGCGCGCAACGGCATCACCAACTATCTGGTTTCGGTCGGCGGTGCGGTTTCCTCACGCGGCGTTAACGGCCAGGGCAAAGCCTGGCGGGTAGCGATCCAAAAACCAACCGACCGCGAGAATGCGGTGCAGGCCCTGGTGGATCTGCAAGGGTATGGCATCAGCACCGCCGGCAGCTACCGCAACTATTTCGAACAGGATGGGCAGCGTTATTCACATGTGATCGATCCCGCGACCGGCCGACCTATTACCCACCGTCTGGTGTCCGCCACGGTGATCGCCCCGACCGCGCTTGAAGCCGACGGTTGGGATACCGGGCTGATGGTGCTGGGAACGGAAAAAGCACTGAAACTGGCAGAGGAAAAAGGGCTGGCGGTGTATTTGGTCAGCAAAACTGACCAGGGATTCAGCGCCGTGATGACGCCGCAGTTTAAAGCGTTTCTGGTGAAATAGTTTCGGGTTCAGTAATAAGGGGCGCAGTTCAATACCGCGCCCCGCTCCGTCATCCTTTACGGTGCAACAGCAAATAAACCACCGGAACCACCAGCATCGACAACAAGGGTGCGCTGACCATCCCGCCAATCATCGGTGCCGCAATGCGTCGCATCACCTCAGAACCGGCACCATCGCCCCACATGATCGGTAACAACCCGGCCATGATGGTGGCGACGGTCATCACTTTTGGCCGCACGCGCAGTACCGCCCCCTCACTGATGGCCGCCATCAGTTGTTGCTGAGTGAGCGGCTGCCCTGGCTGACGGTGTTTTTCCAACGCGTGATTCAGATACAACACCATAATCACGCCGAACTCCGCCGCCACCCCGGACAGGGCAATAAAGCCAACCGCCCCGGCCACCGACAGGTTGTAGTCCAACAGGTACAGCAGCCACACGCCGCCGATCAGCGCGAAGGGCAACGTCGCCATGATCAGCAGCGCATCGCGCACGCTGCTGAAGGTGACAAACAGCAAGACGAAAATGATCGCCAGTGTCACCGGCAGCACGATTTTCAGCTGGGCGCTGGCGCGTTCCAGATATTCAAATTGCCCGGACCAGCCCAATGACACCCCGGCCGGCAGCTTGACCTGCTGCGCGACCGCCTGCTGCATCTCTTCCACCGCCGATTTAAGATCGCGCCCACGCAGATCGACATAAATCCAGTTGGAAAGCCGCGCATTCTCACTTTTTAACATCGGCGGCCCTTCGGTCACCCGAATGTCTGCCAACATCGACAACGGCACCTGGCCCCCGCTGGCGGTCAGAACCGGCAACGCCTGCAGTTGTTGCACCGAATCACGGATTTCACGTGGGTAACGCACATTGATCGGATAACGCGCCCGCCCCTCTATGGTTTCGCCAATGTTTTCGCCGCCCACCAACGTCGCAACCATAGATTGCAGCTCTTTGACCGAAACACCGTAGCGTGCCGCCCGCTGGCGGTCGATATCAATATCCACGTAACGGCCGCCGGTAATGCGCTCGGCCAGTGCCGAGGTAACGCCCGGAACCCGCTTCACCACCTGCTCAATCTGCCCAGAAATCCGTTCGATCTCGGCCATGTTATTGCCGTTCACCTTGATACCGACCGGGCTTTTTATCCCGGTGGCCAACATATCCAGCCGATTGCGGATTGGGGGAACCCACACGTTGGCTATCCCCGGCACCTTGACCACGCTGTCCAATTCCGCCACCAGCTTGTCCATGGTCATCCCCGGCCGCCATTGATCACGCGGCTTGAAGCGAATGGTGGTTTCCAGCATGGTCAGCGGTGCCGGGTCGGTGGCGGTTTCCGCCCGCCCCGCCTTGCCGAATACCGTCGCCACTTCCGGCACGGTTTTGATCAACCGGTCGGTCAGTTGCAGCAGCCTGCTGGCCTCGCGCGCCGACATGCCCGGCAATGACGATGGCATATACAACAAATCGCCTTCATCGAGCTGCGGCATAAATTCACTGCCCAGGCGGCTAAGCGGATACAAGGTTAGCAACAGCAGCAGCAAGGAAACCCCGAGCGTGGTTTTCGGTCTTGCCAACACCGCCGCCAGCACCGGCTGATACAGACGGATCAGCCAGCGATTGATCGGGTTGGCATGTTCGTCGGGAATGCGACCACGGATGAAGTAACCCATCAACACCGGCACCAGCGTAATCCCCAGCCCGGCCGCCACCGCCATGGCATAGGTTTTGGTGTAGGCCAGCGGAGAGAACATCCGCCCTTCCTGCGCCTGAAGTGTGAACACCGGAATGAAGGACAGCGTGATGATCAGCAGACTGCAAAACAGCGCCGGCCCCACTTCCACCGCCGCCTGCTCCGAAATGCGCCAGTAATCTGCCGACGTCGGTTGTTGCCCAGGGTGGCGTTGTCGCCACTGCTCCAGCACCTTATGCATGTTCTCGATCATCACGATCGCCGCATCCACCATCGCCCCTATCGCGATGGCGATCCCGCCCAACGACATGATGTTGGCGTTCACCCCCTGATAATGCATCACCACAAAGGCACCGAGAATGCCGAGTGGCAGCGTGATCATCGCCACCAGTGCCGAGCGGAAATGGAACAGGAACAAGGTGCAGACCAGAGCCACCACGATAAACTCTTCCAGCAGCTTGTGGGACAAGGTTTCGATGGCATGCTCGATCAACTGAGAGCGGTCGTAAACCGTGACGATTTCCACCCCCGGCGGCAAAGTCTGCTGAATCTCCTGTAGCTTCACCTTCAGCGCGTTGATGGTTTCCAGCGCATTCTTACCGTAGCGCATCACCACAATGCCGCCTGCCACTTCCCCTTCCCCGTTCAGTTCCGCCACGCCACGGCGGATCTCCGGCCCTTCACGCAGCGTCGCCACCTGTGACAGCAGGATAGGTACACCGTCGCGCACGGTGATCACCACGTTGGCAAAATCACTCAGCTTTTTCAGGTAGCCCGAGGTGCGCACCATATATTCCGCTTCGCCCATTTCCAGCAGCGCCCCGCCGCCTTCCTGATTGGCGTCCTGAATGGCCGTCACCACCTGTTGATGAGTGATATTCAGCGCACGCAGACTTTGCGGATCCAGCACCACCTGATACTGGCGCACCATGCCGCCGACGCTGGCCACTTCCGCCACGTTGGGGACGGTTTTAAGCTCAAACTTCAGCGTCCAGTCTTGCAGCGCACGCAGGTCGGCCAGGCTGTGTTTGCCGCTTTTATCCACCAGAGCATATTCATACACCCAACCCACACCGGTGGCATCCGGCCCCAGCGCCACCTTCACCTGTTCAGGCAATGAAGATTGCACCTGGCTCAACGACTCCAGCACCCGTGAACGCGCCCAGTAAAGATCGGTACCGTCCTCAAACAGCACGTAGACGTAGGCATCGCCAAACATGGAAAAGCCACGCACCGTTTTAGCCCCCGGCACCGTCAACAAGGTAGTGGTCAGCGGATAGGTAACCTGGTCTTCAATCACCTGCGGTGCCTTGCCTGGGTAAGTGGCACGGACGATCACCTGCACGTCAGACAAATCCGGCAAAGCATCCAGCGGTGCTTTCTGCAAAGCCCAAACACCCCAGCCGGCCAACAACACCGAAGCCAGTAACACCAGCAGCCGATTACGCAGCGACCAGCGGATCACTAATGCAATCATAAGTGGCCTCCGTGTTCAGTACTCGCCGGCAGGACCTGGCTGATATGCGAACCGCTGTCGTCGACGCCAAAGCGGATTTTCACCCGGTCGCCTGGCTTGATGTCTGCCGGTAATCCCCCCGGCGGCAGAGCAAAATCCATGGTCATCGCCGGCCACTGCAATTCCGGCACCGGCCCGTGGGACAGCGTCATGCTGTCGCCATTCAGCGCCTTAATCACGCCCTCAGCCTGATACTGCTTAACCTCGGTTTCCGCCGCCATCTGCGGCAAGGCACTGCGCATGCTGGCCTCGGAGTCGATCAGGAACTGACCGGAGGTCACGACCTGCTGCCCGGCGTTCAGCCCACGTTTGATTTCCACCCAGCCGTCCTGTGCGCGCCCGGCCACCACCTCAACCGGCGTGAAATGACCATTACCTTCGGCGATCAATACCCGATTACGATCGCCACTGCCAATCAGCGCCTCCTGCGGGATTGCCAGCACCGGTTTACCGACGTGGCTCTGCGACAACGTCAGTTGCAGGTACATACCCGGCCGCAGCTTTTGTTGAGGATTTTTCAACAGGATCCGCGCTTTAAAGGTTCGGGTCAGCGGATCAACATTAGCCAGCAGTTCACTCACCTCGCCTTCAAAGCGCTCTCCCGGCCAACTGGCGGAGTTGGCCTGCACCCTGTCCCCCACTTTCAGCAACCCGGCTTGCGCCTGCGGATAATCAGCCACGATCCACACCGGATCGAGACGGGCAAGTTCGAATAGCCCCTGCGCCACGGTCACCTGCGCGCCTTCGAGCACGCTGAGCTTGTTCACATAACCGCTTTCCGGCGCCACTATCGTAATGCGAGGCTCGGGTTTACCCCTGCGCTCTACCTGCCGAATCACCGCTTCAGGCATAAACAGCAGTTGCAACCGCTGGCGTGCGGCGGCGGTCAACGCACGGTCACCCAGTTGGCGTATCGCCAGATACTCCTGCTGCGCCGCGCTCCAGTCCGGGATCCACAACTGTGCCAGTGCTTCGCCTTTTTTCACCTGCTGCTGGCTGGCACGGACATAGAGTTTTTCCACCAGCCCATTGGCGCGGGCGGCAATGATCTGCACCCCACGTTCATCGGTGGCCACGCTGCCAAAAACGTTAAGCTGCGGATCCAGCGGACGCAACTGGGCGGTTTCGATACGTACCCCCAGGTTCTGCTGCTGGCGTGCGCTGATGGTCACACCGCCCTCCGTCTCCGCCTCATCGGCATAGCGCGGCACCAGTTGCATATCCATAAAAGGCGATTTCCCCGGCTTATCAAAACGCTGGGCAGGCATCATCGGATCGTACCAATACAGTACCTGCCGTTCACTTTTGTCCACCTGCGGTGCGGTTTCACCCGACGCACCAAACCAGTATCCGGCCAGCCCAGCGCCGATTAACGCCGCTAACAGCGCCAGCTTAAATGGCATTTTCATTGCATCGACTCCTGAGGGGTGAGATAGCGGATGGCGGCCCAAATCTGTGCCAGTCCGCGAGCGGCCTTACCGGCGCTGAGACGGCTGTCGAGCAGTGCTCGCCTTGCTTCCAGCACCGCAGACAAGTCGCCTTTACCGCTGCGATATTGCGCCAACAGCAAGCTCACTCGCTGTTGCTGCAGGGGGATCGCCTGTTGTTGCTGGCGCTGCCATTGCGCCTGTGCCGCCTGATACTGTGCCAACAGCGTATCGAGTTGTGCCTGATGATCGCGGATCAGCAACGTCAGTCGATCGTTGGCCTCCATGTTGCGGGACACATCAGCGGCGTAGTTCTTGTCCTGCCGTTGTGAGCGGAACAGCGGCAGATCGACGGTAAACATCACCCCAGCCAGATCTTCGTAATCATCGGCACGCTTGCCGTAATAGACCTCTACGCCGACGTCCGGTATGGCTGCCACCTCTGACTGCGCCGAACGCGCCTTGGCTACGTCGGCCTCACGGCTGGCCTGCAGCACCTCGGGATGCTGCCTGATCGCCTGCCGCAAGACGTCACTGTCGGCCGGCAAACGTTCAAAGCGCGGCAGGGTTCCGGCGGTATCCGTCGCCGCCAGACCGGTCAGTTGTGTCAGGCGTGCCTGCGCCACCGCGACGTCACGCTGCGCCTCGCTGATACGGTCCTGCATGGCCAACAGCGTCAGTCTGGCGTCCAGCACGCCGCTGGCAGGAGTACCGCCACCGGCCACACCAGCATGCTGAGTGGCAATTTGACGCTCACTCTCCGTGACCAGGGCAGTGGCATCGCGCAAGGTTTGCCGACTCAGCGCCAGTTCCAGCCATGCCTGTGCGGTTTGCTGCTGCAGACGGGTTCGGATGGTGGCACTGCCGGCGTCCGTCTGGCTGGCCTCGGCACGCAGGGTATCCGCCTTACGTTGGCGTTTGGTGCTGCTGACGTAATCCTGCATGATGCCAACCCGCCCCATCGTCATGCCTTCACGGGTGAAGCGTCGGGCGTTTCCACCCTGCACCGGCACGTTTTCAATACCGAACTTCAGCTTGGGATCGGGCAATTGCATCGCCGAATCCGCCATGTTCTCCAGGGCATTCACCTGATGTCGATTCGCCGAAAGCTCGGCCGAATAACGTTCGGCGGCCGTCAGCGACTGTTGCAGCGTCAACTCCGCCGCCTGGCTGGCCGGTGCCCAACAGGCAAGCAGCAGCCAGCCCACCCGCCAAGAGTGAGAAAGAATAATGGTCATGACGCCTCCGTTATTGGCGAGCGGCGGCGACAGCCACCAACTGATAACCACCGTCGACGGGCAGGAAGCTGAAATCCACCGCCGTTCCCGCAGGCAATGCGGTGAGCGATGGCGATGAAGGGAGTTGGAAGCTCATGGTCATGGGCGGCCAGTTGAGCGCCGGAATAGCCTGGTGCGCGATGGACACCTTTCGCTCATCCCAGGCTTTGATCACGCCCTGGCTATGGATTTCGACGTCAGGTTTTACGGCAGAATGTTGCATCGCCATATCGGCGGCGCTGGCGGCAGAGGAGAAAAACAGGGTGATCAATACAACGACAAATAAATTACGCATAACGGGTACTCCATTAAATAGTTAACAAACGCGAGTGGCCGTCAGGGACGGCAAAGCGGTTGTCAGAGCTATTCACGGAACCGGCAGAAAACTATCTCTGTCGGCGGGCCTGTTATCGGGGGTGTTTGCCAGGTATTAACCGGGATAGAAAGTGACGGGGAAGGCGCAATAACGGCCCATTCGCTGCTGATCGGCAAGGCGGCTAACGTCAGGCTGGCGTGGTCTTGTTGGGCTGACTCCGGTACACAGTGTTTCTCACACAGTGGCCCCTGGGTTTGCATCTGTTCCGACGACGGCAGGCTGTTTTGCATATGCATCATATGCTGGGCCATCGGCGCTTCGCCGCTGAACTGCAGGTTACAATTATGGCTGGCCAGCGCCAGTTGGCTATTCAACAGCAGCCAGCAGACGACCAATAACCATGCGCCAGCCCGCTTTTTAGCAAAGCGCAGACGGTGCATAGATAAAGAGATGGACGCCAAAGCCGACATCAGGTCATTCCAGAGCGGGAGATGGCGGAAGTATATCGGCCAAGTGCTTGCGCAGGAATGGAATTTACACCCGCTGACAAAGCGGCTTTCAGCGGCGAAGTGGAAATTAAAATTCTTTGATATCAATCAACCGGTGGCGTCTCAACCAAAGAAAAAGCCCAGCGCGGAGGCTGGGCTTGATTCGGGGAAACTCACCGACGGAAGGTTATTTGGTTAACGCGATAATACCCAGCGTCAGACCGGCAACCGCCGCCGCACCACCGGCGATGGCGCCTGCGGTTTCCCAGTTATCCTGAGTGGTGCCTTTCATACAGGTGTTGGTGTGCACCAGACGCCCCTGATCGTCATAAACCGGGACACAAGGTGACTCAGTCGCGCACCCAGCCAGAAATACCGACAGCAGCCCAACCGCAATTAACTTTTTCATACTTTTGCCTCAATGTTCGATCACTCTGAAATGCGACGCCGAGTGATATTCGCGCTATTGAGCCATTGTATGCGCAAAAGGCTGAACGAAGCGTTAATGATCCGTCAGAAGATGTAATTTGGGATAACTCCGAACGGTCCCCGACAAGATCTGCAGGCAGTAAAAAGCCCGCGAAAACGCGGGCTTGATCGACAACCTTGAGGCCGGAATTACTTCTGCAGTTTACGCATGACTAACGTGGCGTTGGTGCCGCCGAAACCGAAGCTGTTGGACATCACGGTAGTCAGCTCACGTTGAGTCGGCTGAGTCACGATGTTCATGCCTGCGGCTTTCTCATCCAGGTTTTCGATGTTGATGCTCGGCGCAATAAAGCCGTGCTCAACCATCAACAGGCTGTAGATCGCTTCCTGCACGCCGGCGGCGCCCAGTGAGTGACCGGTCATGGCCTTGGTGGAGGAGATTGCCGGGGTGTTGTCGCCAAACACTTCACGGATAGCGCCCAGTTCTTTCACATCGCCAACCGGCGTGGAAGTCCCGTGCACGTTCATGTAGTCGATTGGGGTATCAACGCCCTGCATTGCCATCTTCATGCAACGCACTGCGCCTTCGCCTGATGGTGCAACCATGTCTGCACCGTCAGAGGTCGCACCGTAGCCGATGATCTCGGCATAGATGTGTGCGCCACGCGCCAGAGCGTGTTCCAGCTCTTCGACTACCACCATACCGCCGCCGCCGGCGATGACGAAACCGTCACGCGCTGCGTCGTAAGTACGGGAAGCTTTTTCCGGGGTGTCGTTGTAGCTGGTGGACAGTGCGCCCATCGCATCGAACTCACAGGCCATTTCCCAGCACAGTTCTTCACCGCCGCCGGCAAAGACCACGTCCTGCTTGCCCAGTTGGATCAGTTCAACCGCGTGGCCAATGCAGTGTGCAGAGGTTGCGCAGGCTGAGCTGATGGAATAGTTAACGCCACGAATTTTGAACGGGGTTGCCAGGCAGGCGGAAACGCCTGAAGCCATAGCCTTGGTCACCATGTACGGGCCAACGCCGCGCAGGCCTTTGGCACGCATGCCGTCGGATCCAGCAACCTGGTTGCGTGGAGAGCCGCCACCTGAGCCAACAACCAGACCGGTGCGATCGTTGGAAACCTGATCGGCAGCCAGACCTGAGTCTTTGATGGCTTCTTCCATGGAAAGATAGGCATAAACGGACGCATCGCTCATAAAGCGCATCACTTTACGGTCGATCAGACCGGTGGTGTCCAGTTTAACATCGCCCCATACGTGACTACGCATGCCGGAATCTTTAAGCTCCTGGGAGAAAGTGATCCCAGAACGTCCTTCCTGCAGGCTCGCCAGGACCTCCTGCTGGTTGTTACCAATGCTGGAGACGATTCCCAGGCCAGTAATCACTGCACGTTTCATTCAGTACCTCTTCCACAATTTTACATTCGGGATTTTGCATCGCACTTTAGCGTACAGATGTACGCCGAACAAGTCCGATCAGCGTTTTTCAGCTTTATTCTTATCCAGTTTGCGCCATAGCGCCAGCGCCGTTAGAATCCCGTCACCCCTTGAGTTACGAGCAACCAACCGTGAGCAACGCCCCGATCCAAACCGCAGCGTTATCCTGGAATGAACAGGGTACACCTGTTTCGAAACAGTTTGATGACGTCTACTTTTCTAATCAGGATGGGCTGGAAGAAACCCGCTACGTGTTTCTCAAGGGCAACCGACTGCCACTGCGTTTTGCCGAACACCCTCGCCCGCTGTTTATCGTCGCGGAAACCGGCTTCGGCACCGGACTTAATTTTTTAACCCTGTGGCAGGCCTTTACCGGCTTTCGTGCAACCACGCCGAACGCCACGCTGCAGCGACTGCACTTTATCAGCTTTGAAAAATTCCCGCTGCTGCAGGCCGATCTGGCGGCGGCGCATGCACGTTGGCCGGAGCTGGCCCCCTATGCCGATGAGTTACGCGCCCAATGGCCGTTACCGCTGCCGGGCTGCCACCGCCTGCTGCTGGCGGAAGGCCGCATTACGCTCGACCTGTGGTTTGGCGACGTGAATACTCTGCTGCCGCACTTTGACGCCAGTATGAACCGCCAAATCGACGCCTGGTTCCTCGACGGGTTCGCCCCGTCAAAAAATCCGGATATGTGGACCGAACAGCTGTTCGCCGCCATGGCACGCTTTGCCCGGCCGGGGGGCAGCCTTGCCACCTTTACCGCCGCCGGTTTCGTACGCCGTGGGCTTCAGCAGGCCGGATTTGAGGTCATCAAAAGCAAAGGTTTCGGCCAGAAACGTGAAATGCTGATTGGCGAACTGCCTGCCGATGCGCCCGCGATCGCCCATCCCACCCCCTGGCTGTTGCGCCCGGCGGCGGAGCATACCGACGATATCGCCATCATCGGCGGCGGTGTTGCCAGCGCCTTGACCGCCCTCGCCCTGTTGCGACGGGGTGCGAAGGTCACGCTGTACTGTGCCGATCCGCAACCGGCCGAAGGAGCATCCGGCAACCGTCAGGGCGCGCTCTACCCGTTGTTGAACGGCCGGGGCGATGCACTGGAAAACTTCTTCAGCGCCGCCTTCCTGTTTGCCCGCCGTCAGTACGATGCGCTGGTACAACAAGGCGTGGCGTTCGATCACCAGTGGTGCGGCGTCAGTCAGTTAGCTTTTGATGAGAAGAGCGCCGGGAAGATTGCCAACATGCTGGCGGTTGAATGGCCGCAGGAACTGGCCATGGCGGCCGATCGCACCACGCTCAGCGCCCTGTGCGGCATTGACAGCGGTTTTGGCGGCATTAACTACCCTCAGGGCGGTTGGCTGTGCCCGGCCGAGCTGACGCGCAGTGCGATTGCCCTGGCGCAAGCTCAGGGGCTGAGCTGTCAGTATCAATCTGATGTCCGCGCTCTGACCGCCACCGACAGCGGCTGGCAGCTCAGCTTCAGTCAGGGTGAACCCCAACAGCATGCGACGGTGATCCTGGCCAGTGGCCATCGGCTTGGCGAACTGGCGCAAAGCGAAGCGATGCCAGTTTATGCGGTGCGCGGTCAGGTCTCCCATATCCCCACCACCCCGGCGCTGAGTGAGTTGAAACAGGTGCTGTGTTACGACGGCTACCTGACGCCGGTCAATCCTCATAACCAGCAGCACTGTATCGGCGCCAGCTACCAGCGCGGCGAAACTGCCACCGAATACCGCGAAGAAGAACAGCAGGCCAACCGTGCCCGCCTGCTGCGCTGCCTGCCGGACCAAAGCTGGCCGCTGCAGGTGGACGTCAGCGGTCACCACGCCCGCTGCGGCGTGCGTAGCGCTACCCGCGATCATCTGCCGATGATTGGCGCAGTCCCGGACTTCCAGGCGACGCTGGCCCAGTATCAGGATCTGCAACGCCAACATCAGCGCGGTGAGGCTATTGCCAATGCGCCGAGCTATCCCAATCTGTTTGTGATTGGTGCGTTAGGTTCACGTGGGTTGTGTTCGGCACCGCTGGCGGCGGAAATTTTAGCGGCGCAGCTGTTTGGCGAGCCCTTGCCGGGTGACGCCCAGATGATGGCGGCGTTGAATCCGAACCGGATGTGGGTAAGAAAATTACTGAAGGGGCGTGAGGTTTAGGTTTAATCAGCATTTTACAGGACGCTGTTGCCAGCGCCCTGTAAAGCGGATCAGGCGGTCGGCAACGCGGTTTGGTACAGGGTTTCCCACATGCCATACACCAGTACCTGGTCCGGTGGCGACAGTTCACCGGCGGCGATGGCTTTATGCAAGCTATTTTCCACCTGTGCCTTCAAGGCTTCAGCGGTGTGATCGCCCTGTTCTTCCACTTCGGCAACCGCCAGCGTCAGATGACCGCGCAGGTAGCCACCGGCAAACAGTTCATCATCGCTGGCGTGCTCTACCATGTCATCAATCAGCGCCAAAATGCGCGCTTCGAATTCTGCGATCATCAAATTTCCTCATTAAATAACAAACTGACGGTCAATTGAGATCTTCCGGATAGGGGAAAAGCTCGGCCGTCAGCGGTGGCGTATTGTAAAACGATTGTAACGCCTGAATAAAGCGCGCAGGTCTTGTGGGTATTCCCTGTTCCAGCAGCAACAGTACCCGTTCGCGGACTTTACGCTGGAAGGCAATGCGATCCGGCTCGCAATCACCGTTCAGGTTGTCACAACTGACGTTGAACGGAAAACCGGCCGCCACGCAGAACATCCACTCCAGCGACTGCGGCTTGATTTCTACCGCTTCGAATTCGCTTTGGGTCTGCGCGTCGCGCCCGTCCGGGCAGTACCAGTAACCGAAGTCGACCAGTTTGCGGCGCTGCTCACCGGCGATGCACCAGTGAGAGATTTCATGCATGCCGCTGGCGTAATAGCCATGAGCAAAGACGATGCGGTGGTATGGCAACTCGTCGTCGGCCGGCAGATAGATGGGCTCATCGTCGCCCTTGACCAGTCGGGTGTTGTAATCATCACTGAAGCACTGATTAAAGATATCAATCAGCTGTTCGTATTGATGGGTAACCTGTGTGTCTGACATAAAAAATCCAATAACCACAAAAATAAAGCGGCAATTATTTCACTTTACCGCTCTCTTGGCATGCTAAATATGCAATGCCAGCCACTGCTGAATTTCCGTACCGTGATTGTCGTATATCAGCTTGCAGCTCATCACCAGTGAAACGATGACGATCATCGGGCGGATCAGCTTCTGCCCACGGGTCATCACCATATGCGCCCCGAGACGAGCCCCCAGCACCTGCCCTACCAGCATCACCAAACCGATACTCCACACCACTTTGCCGCCGATGATAAACAACACCAGGCTGCCAAAGTTGGAAGTGAAGTTCAGCACCTTGGCGTGGGCGGTAGACTTGGCCAGATTGAAACCACACAGCGTCACATAGGCCAGTGCGTAGAAGGAACCGGCACCGGGGCCAAAGAAGCCATCGTAAAAGCCTACGCAGCCACCCGCCACCAGGCCAAACGGCAAGGCGCTCAAACGGCGCTGCCGGTCACTTTCTCCCAGACGCGGGGTCAGCAGAAAGTACAGGCCGATGCCGATCACCAGTAACGGCAGCATTTGCCGCAGCAGATCGGCACGCATGTGCTGCACCAGGATGGTCCCGGCGACGGAACCGATCAACGCCAACAGGATCGTCAGTTTCTGATCCTTGAGATCGACGGCTCGCCGGCGGATAAAATACAGGCTGGCGGAGAAGGAACCGCCCACCGATTGCAGCTTGTTGGTCGCCAGCGCCTGCGCCGGGGGAACGCCCACCGCCAGCAACGCCGGCACGGTCAACAGGCCACCACCACCGGCAATCGAATCAATAAAACCCGCCAGCAATGCCACCACAAACAAGACCCCGAGCATCTCGGGGCCAACGACGAACCAATCCATTTATTATTCCGCAGCGAAATGGTTATTCAGCAAAGTCTGGCAGGTTGGCGGTAAAGGCGGCGGTACCGGTTTACCCGGTTTGGCACTTGGCTGATGCGGGACGAACCAGCTTGCCAGTTCGGCACCACAGCCGTCACCCGGCGGCGGGGTATCCTGTTCTTTACACTCCAGGCTACCGGCAGGACAACGCAGACGCACATGCATGTGCGCACGATGCCCAAACCACGGCCGTACCTTGTGCAACCAGTCACGATCGGCACCGGCATCCAGGCACAGACGCTGCTTGATCGCCGGATTGACGAAGATGCGCGTCACTTCCTGATCCTGCGCCGCCGCTTTGATCAACGTTTCAATCTGCGGCTGCCACTGGCGTGCGACCACCTGCTTGCCGTCGCTGGAAACCAAATCGATCGGCTGCGGCTTCAACAGTTGTTGTGCACTCCAGCGTTGGCGCGGCAACTGTAGCCAGATGTCGACATCAAGCCCGGACTGGTGGCTGGCATGACCACTGCTAAAGCGCCCGCCGGCCGGCATCGCCATATCGCCGATCAGCACCGTACCGAGGTTTTTTTGGTTCGCCTTGCTGCTCAGACGCTGAATAAACGCCAGCAAATCCGGGTGACCGAAGTAGCGGCGTTGATCGGGACGCATCACCTGATAATCCGGCGAGTTCAGCGGCAGCGGCTGGGCGCCGATCACGCAACCATTGGCAAAACCGCCCACCGCCTGCGGCGCACCGGCCACCGGGTGATCGATTTTTTGCCACGGCGTCAGCGCCATGACAGAGCCCGAAGCCATCAGGGCAACGATGCCCAACATCCAGTTTTTCATGGTGATTACCAGCGTGGAACGTTAGAAACCACATCACCGTTCTGCGCACGTTGGCGCAACAGGTGATCCATCAGCACAATCGCCATCATCGCTTCGGCGATCGGTACCGCACGGATGCCTACGCAAGGGTCGTGGCGGCCACGGGTGACCATTTCCACCGCTTCGCCCTGGCGATTGATGGTTCTGCCCGGCACCATAATGCTGGAAGTCGGTTTCAGCGCCAGATGCGCAATCACCGCCTGGCCGCTGCTGATGCCGCCGAGAATACCGCCAGCATGGTTGCTCTGGAAACCTTCCGGGGTGATTTCATCACGGTTTTCGCTGCCGCGCTTGGTCACTACAGCAAAGCCGTCGCCAATTTCCACGCCTTTAACCGCATTGATGCTCATCAACGCATGCGCCAAATCCGCGTCGAGGCGGTCAAACACCGGTTCACCGAGGCCAACCGGCACGTTTTCTGCCACTACGCTGACCTTGGCACCAATGGAGTCGCCCTCTTTCTTCAGCGCGCGCATCAGTTCGTCCAAGGCTTCCAGCTTGTCCGGATCCGGACAGAAGAACGGGTTCTGTTCAACCTGCTCCCAGTCTTTCAGCTCACAGACCACATCACCGATTTGCGCCAGATAGCCGCGCACCTGTACGCCAAATTTCTGCTGCAGGTATTTCTTGGCGATTGCCCCTGCCGCAACGCGCATTGCGGTTTCACGCGCCGAAGAACGGCCGCCGCCACGGTAGTCGCGCACGCCGTATTTTTGTTCGTAGGTATAATCGGCATGTCCCGGACGGAACACGTCTTTGATGGCACCGTAGTCCTGCGAGCGCTGGTCGGTGTTTTCGATTATCAGCCCAATGCTGGTGCCGGTGGTCACGCCTTCAAACACGCCAGAAAGAATACGCACCTGATCCGGCTCGCGGCGTTGAGTGGTGTAACGCGAGGTGCCCGGACGGCGGCGGTCCAGATCGTGCTGCAAATCAGCTTCGGTAAGCGGAATGCCCGGTGGCACGCCGTCTACGATACATCCCAACGCCACACCGTGAGATTCACCAAAAGTGGTGACGCGGAAAATCTGCCCAATACTGTTTCCTGCCATCGCGGATCCTTACCCTTGATTATTATCTTTGTTGGGCCCGCCACAGCAGGCCCGAAGAATGCTTAGCTGCGGTAGAGGCTGAAATGATCCTTGCAATCTACCAGTTGCTGTTTGGTCAGCATGAACACCCCGTCACCGCCGTTTTCAAACTCCAGCCAGTTGAACGGAATATCCGGATACTGTTCCATCAGATGTACCATGCTGTTACCCACTTCACAAATCAGCACGCCGTCGTCGCTCAGGTAATCCGGCGCACAGGCCAGAATGCGACGCACCAGCTTCAGGCCGTCGCTGCCCGCCGCCAGGCCCAGCTCAGGTTCAAAGCGGAATTCCTGCGGCAGATCGGACATGTCTTCCGCATCGACATACGGTGGGTTGGTGACGATCAGATCGTACTGGATCGCGGGAACGTCGCGGAACAGATCGGAACGGATCGGGGTCACCTGCTGTTCAACACCCAGCGCCTGAATATTGCGCTCGGTCACCGCCAGCACGTCGGCGGAGATGTCTACCGCGTCTACTTCTGCTTCCGGGAAAGCGTAGCCGCAGGCAATGGCAATACAGCCGCTGCCGGTACACATGTCGAGAATATGGCTCGGCGGATGAGGGATCAGCGCGCTAAAGCGATCGTTGATCAGTTCGCCAATCGGGGAACGCGGAACCAGCACGCGCTCATCGACATAAAACTCCAGGTCACAGAACCAGGCTTTGTTGGTCAGGTAGGCTACCGGAATACGCTCGTTGACGCGGCGGATCACGCGTTCAACGATGCGGTGGCGCTCGCTGGAGGTCAAACGTGCAGTGTGCATGTCCTCTGGAATATCCAGCGGCAGGAACAGGCTTGGCAGCACCAATTGCACCGCTTCGTCCCACGGATTATCGGTTCCGTGACCATAGTAGATATCGGCGGCGTTAAAACGGCTTACTGTCCAACGCAGCATATCTTGAATGGTGTGCAGTTCATTCACTGCTTCCTCGACGAAAATTTTGTCCAATTTGCCCTCCGGCAGGCACTGTGATTCATGATTTAGCCGCATAGTTTGCCATGAAGCCCGCGACAAATCACGCTAACCCCTTGCGCTTTTCATTTTGGCGCGAATTTTGCGTCGACAGATACCCGCGACACGGTAAACTACCGCGATAAATGATTTCCGGTGAATAAAAAATGAAGAACAAGCACCCTCTGAGCAAAGATGAATTGCAGCTCTTCAGAGAGTCGGTAGTAGACGCAAAAAAGCTGCGTCAGGACACCATTGTCCACCGTAAACCCAAGCCAAAAACCAAACAAATTGTTCCGCAGCGCCTGCTGCAGGAGCAGGTAGACGCCAGTTATTATTTCTCGGATGAATACCAACCGCAGTTGGAAGAGGAAGGGCCGACGCGCTATGTGCGCCCCGGTTACAGCGCCTTTGAGCTGAAAAAATTGCGTCGCGGCGACTATTCGCCAGAACTGTTTCTCGATTTGCACGGCCTGACCCAAATGCAGGCCAAGCAGGAGTTGGGCGCATTGATCGCCGCTTGTCGACGCGAACATGTGCACTGCGCCTGTGTGATGCACGGCCACGGCAAGCACATCCTTAAACAGCAAACCCCACTGTGGTTGGCACAGCACCCCGACGTACTGGTATTCCATCAGGCGCCCAAAGAATGGGGCGGCACGGCGGCGATCCTGCTGCTGGTCGAACTGGCCGAGTAAACTGCAGAAATGACAAAGGGCGATGTTAAACATCGCCCTTTTGTTTGGGGCCGACCTGCGGTCCCTACACTTTAGCCATCACCTGTGACGGACTGACCTGCCATTCAAATTTACCGCAGCTGCCGTCAGCCGCCAGATCGACATTGGCGATCGCCGAGGTGGCAAACATCGGCGGGCATTCACCCGGGCAAAGTTCTGCCACCAGGTAACCCACCAGCGGTAAGTGGGAGACGATCAGCACCGAGGTAATCCCCTGCTGCGCCAGCACCTGCAAATAACTGCCTACCAGGCTGGCATCCCCGCCCGGCGTCAGCTCAGGCAGCACTTCTTCGCTTGCCGGCAAGCTTAAGGCTTCGCGCACCGTGGCCAGCGTCTGCTCGGCCCGCAGGTAAGGGCTGACCAGCACTCGTTCAATATCCACAGACTTGGTGTTTAACCAGGCCGCCATCTGACGTGACTCATCACGGCCACAAACAGTAAGAGGTCTTACCGAATCGCTGGCCGCATCAAGTGCCGCCTCTCCGTGACGCATAATCAAAACTTGCATATTGCACCGCTGTTGTTGACAAAATAACGCTATACAGAAACGCCGAGCGTGCTGTATCGCCGAGTTTTACAACCCCAAAGCAAAAGCTTTGAAACGATAACGCGCCGTCTCTTTATGGCGGCCGGGCATTTTGCCTGAAAGTTCACGTAAAGAAAACGCTGTTTTTTACATCAATGGCGTCTTGATACCTATTAGGCGCTCACTTAACAACCAATTCAACAGGTTAAATTTTAACCTTTTCATCATGAATTTTATTGATGGCGGCCAGGGTTTCACCGCCATCAGGTTACGTTACCTCGTCCCTATCTCCCTGTATAGGGTCCGGGATTACTGGTGTTGCAAGGAGTGATAACGATCACAATGCATCCTTGATCCTACTCTAGTACAAATCACGTCACCGTGCCGCTCACGCCCCCTGCGGGTAGAAACGTTCCCCCTGCTGAGCCATGCGCTGCAGGCGTTCACAGGGCGCAAAATATTCCCCGTGCTGCCGCTGCAGGTGCTCCAGCGTTTTAACCACCTTCTCGGCGCCCAACTGGTCCATATAACGAAATGGCCCGCCAAGGAAGGGTGGGAAGCCAATGCCGAACACCGCGCCGATGTCACCGTCGCGTGCACTGCGGATCACACCTTCGTCCAGACAGCGCGCCGCTTCGTTCAGCATCATCATCACGCAACGCTGAGCGATAACCGCCGGCTGCAAATGCGACTTCGGTGTAATGCCCAACAGAATATACAGCGAGGTATCGGCACGTTTGTTCCGCTGGCGCTGCTGGCCTTCGCTCGGATACAGATAGAAACCACGGCCGTTTTTGCGCCCTTTTCGCCCGTCTTTCAGCACCGCATCGAAAGCCGCCGGGGCGGCAAAGCGCGGCCCCAACTGTTCCACCAGTACCGGGATAATCTTGGTACCGACGTCAATGCCCACTTCATCGAGCAGGGTTATCGGCCCCACCGGGAAACCGAAATCGACCAGCGCCTTGTCCAGCGCTTCGATAGGCTCGCCTTCCAACAGGCAGCGCGCCGCTTCATTTATATAAGGAGCCAAAATGCGGTTCACGTAAAAACCGGCGCGATCGGCCACCACAATCGCCGTCTTGCCCTGCTTGTGCGCCAACGCCACGGTGGTGGCTATGGTTTCTTCACTGGTCGTGGCATGCGGGATCACCTCAACCAACGGCATTTTATCTACCGGGCTGAAATAATGCAGGCCGATCACCTGCTCCGGCCGCTGCGCCCTGGCGGCGATCTGGCCAATCGGCAGCGATGAGGTATTGGAGGCAAAAATGGTGTGCGGCGCAGCGTGCTGTTCGATCTCAGCCACCATCTGCTGCTTCAGGGACAAGTCTTCAAACACCGCCTCAATCACCACATCCACCTGTTCAAAGCCGGTGTAATCGGTCGAGCCGGAGATCAGCATCATCTGCTTTTGCCGCTCCATCGGGCGCATGCGTTTGCTGCGAACCCGCTTGCTGAGCACATCCCAGCTGTATTTCAACGCGTGGTTAATGCCCGTTTCGTTAACGTCTTTAATTCTTACCGGCAGGCCGCCGCGCGTGGCGGTGACGCACGCGATACCCCCGCCCATCAGGCCGCCACCTAAAATGCCGATGCGGTGCAATTCATGAGGTTGTGCATTGCCACCGCGCTCTTTCTTCAGCGTGGTGGAGGCGAAGAACAGGCTGCGTAACGCCGCCGACTGCGGCGTCATGGCCAGTTCGCCAAAGGCGCGAGCCTCGGCTTCATAACCGCTGGCACTGCCGTGATCCAGGCCGGTGCGCACCACCTGGATAATACGTTCCGCCGCAGGGTAGTTTCCGTGGGTTTTTTCCCGCGTTTTCTTGCGCACAATGCTGAACAGCAGGCTTTTCCCCAACGGGCCGTTGAGCAGACGCTCCTGCCATGGCAGTTCACGTCGGCTCTGCCAGCCCTGTTTGACTCGCTCGATAGCAGCCTGCAACAAGATAGACTGAGGCACCGCATCGTCCACCAGACCCATGCGCAGTGCCTGACGCGCCCGAATATGTTTGCCGGTCAGGATCATGTCCAGCGCCTTGCTGGCACCAATCAACCTTGGCAAACGCTGGGTGCCGCCGGAACCCGGCAGCAAACCCAACTGAACTTCCGGCAGGCCGAGGGCGGTTTTATCATCCAGTGAACAGACGCGACCGTGGCAGGCCAAAGCCAACTCCAGCCCACCGCCAAGACAGGCACCGTGAATAGCCGCCACCACCGGAACCTGGAACGCGGCAATCTGAGCCAGGGTGCTCTGCCCTTTTTTCGCCAGCACCTCGGCTTCTTTGGCGGTGCTACAGGCGGCAATCATGGTGATGTCCGCACCGGCAATAAATGAGTCCGGCTTACCGGAAATGATCACCAGCCCTTCCAGTGCCGGGTGCTGCTGTGCGCGGATCAGTACGTCGTTGACCTGCTCGACAAACTCGGCCTTCAGCGTATTCACCTTGTCACCCGGAACATCAATGGTGATCACACCAATGTTGTCCGGACGTATCGTCAGTTGAAAGGCTGAGGGTTTGGCTCGCTGTTCGTGCAATGCATTTTCAAAACTCATTATTCCACCTCTACGATCATTGCGGCCCCTAACCCCCCGGCGGCGCAGGCGGTGGTCAACCCCAGTCCGCCGCCACGGCGTTTCAGCTCGTGCAGCGTTTGGGTGATCATACGCGCACCGGTAGCGGCAAACGGGTGGCCGTAGGCAATCGAGCCGCCCAATACGTTGAATTTATCCATGTCTACCACGCCAATGGCCCGGCTGCGACCCAATTTTTGCTGAGCGAACTCGTCGCTGGCAAACATCTTCAGGTTGGCCAGGGTTTGTGCGGCAAAGGCTTCGTGCATGTCGATCAGTGTCAGGTCGGCCAGACCGATGCCGGCGCGATCCAAGGCCAGCGGCGTGGCGTAAGACGGCCCGAGCAGCATGTCTTCCCACACGTCGATAGCGGAGAAGGCAAAGCTGCGCAGGTAGCCCAGCGGCTGCAGGCCCAATTCTTTCGCTCGCGATTCACTCATCATCAGTACCGCTGCCGCACCGTCGGTCAACGGCGTGCTGTTGGCGGCAGTAACGCTGCCATGCTTACGGTCAAATGCCGGTTTCAGCTTCGCGTAAGAAGCCAGGCTGGAGTCTTTGCGGACGTTATTGTCTTCGGTGATTTGCGTGCGGTATGGCGGCACGTAGGCGGTCATCACCTCATCGTGCAACAGCCCCTGTTCCCAGGCTTTGGCCGCCAACTGATGAGAACGGTGCGCCAGCGCATCCTGCTCTTCCCGGGTGATGCCGTGGCTTTTCGCCATTTGCTCGGCAGTATCACCCATACGCAGGCCGGTAGAGTATTCCGCCACCGCCGGGGGGACCGGCATCAGGTCACGGAATTTCAGTCGGCTGAACAGCTTGAGGCGCTGCGACAGGGTGCGGGCCTTGTTGACGTCCACCAATGTACGCGCCAGCGCCTTGCTGACGCCAATAGGCAGTACGGAGGAAGAGTCAGCGCCACCGGCAATGCCGATACTGATGCTGCCGGCCATGATGCTTTCCGCCACGTTGGCAATCGCCTGGAAGCTGGTCGCACAGGCACGCGACACGCTGTAGGCATCGGTATGCACACTCATGCCGGTGCCGAGCACGATTTCACGCGCGATATTCGGTGCTTCAGGCATTTGCACCACCTGGCCGAACACCAGTTGTTCAATCAATGCAGGATCGATACCGCTGCGGGCCAACAATTCACTCACCGCCGTTTTACCCAAATCCACCGCAGGAATACCGTGATAAGCGGTCGCCTGTTTGGCAAAGGGGGTGCGCAGTCCATTTACAATCGCAATACGGTCACCGTGACGGGTCACCAACGGCAGTGCCTTACTCATAAACGCTCCTGAAGAGAATAACGTCAGCGCAACGGCTAAAAAGAGGTCTGACCTGATGGGGTCATTGTTAACCAAATGTTTATATTTGGCAAACCGGCAGAAGTGAAAACTGAGAGCAGGAGCAACTTTCTAAGGGGGGATAATCGGGGTAGTCAGCGGCGCGGGTGAACCCCGCACCGTTTTAAAGCAGCAATTAACGCAGGCCGAGCTGGAAAATAAAGGTTTCTGCCTGGCAGGCAAAGGTGAAATCAGCCACCAGTT
The DNA here is from genome assembly GCF_027474885.1 of Serratia myotis. Classification (NCBI taxonomy): domain Bacteria; kingdom Pseudomonadati; phylum Pseudomonadota; class Gammaproteobacteria; order Enterobacterales; family Yersiniaceae; genus Serratia; species Serratia myotis. Next base: position 3,917,469 of record NZ_CP099707.1, read on the forward strand.
CCACACCACCGTCAACCGGTTTAATGCTACTGCTGATGTCGCAAGGGTCGGATTCCACACTACGGGCTTTTTCAGTCAACACCGCCAGCATTTTCTCTGCATCTTGCTGATTAGCAAACACCTGGCTGTAGGAGGCGGTGCAATCGGTATTGTCCATGACGGTACCGACATCAACACAGCAACAAGCGGCAGTTTCCTGGGCGCTACATTTATTAAGTGCATTTGACATGATTAATTCTCCTCAGGGATCGCCATGACGCGGATCCGAATTGCCATTTAACTACTGGCGCAAAGACACAAGATTCTGCGCTCATTTTACTCTGCGACGAAACCGATCACTAGCACTTACTTTTTATAGGTGTTTTAAGTGATGGAAATCACAAATGAAAATCGTCGTCTGCTAAGAAATGGTAAGAATTTTGTTATCTATCGCTGGTTTTTTGTTAGCCAGATCTCTCTTTTGATATCAATTTGGAAATATTTCAAAAACAATGTTGCAACATTCTCACAGGTCGGACCTATAATTCAGCCACTGGTCTGATTTGTCTGAATGGGATCGGACCCTACAATCGCGCGCTTCCTTGTTACTTTATGTAACATGTTTAAATAATAAACACATAAAATGAGGTTTTGGTCATGAGCCAGAAAAACCTATTGACTAAATCAGCTCTCGCAGCTGCAGTGGCAATTATTTCTTCAAACGTGTCTGCCGCAGGATTCCAGCTGAATGAGTTCTCATCAGCTGGTTTGGGACGTTCGTATTCTGGCGAAGGCGCCATGGCAGACACTGCGGCTTCCGCCAGTCGCAACCCGGCCTTGTTGATGATGTACACTCGCCCAGAGCTGTCTTTCGGCGCGGTGTTTATCGATCCGGACGTGGACATCACCGGCAAGTCACCTTCTGGTGCCAGCCTGGATTCTAAAAATATCGCCCCTACCGCCTGGGTGCCGAACCTGCACTATGTGCAGCCGATTAATGACCAATTTGCCGTGGGTGCCTCTGTCACCAGTAACTACGGCCTGGCTACCGAATTCAACGATGGCTATACCGCAGGCGCTTACGGCGGTAAAACTGACCTGACCACCGTAAACCTCAACCTGAGCGGTGCTTATCGTCTGAACCAAAACTTCAGCTTCGGTCTGGGTTTTGATGCGGTTTATGCTAAAGCCAAACTTGAGCGTTATGCGGGTGAAAGTGGTGCAGCCCTCGGAATGCCGGCTGATACTCAAATCTCTCACCTGAAGGGCGATGAATGGGGCTTTGGCTGGAACGCCGGCCTGCTGTATGAAGTCGACGAAAACAACCGCTATGGCTTAACTTACCGTTCAGAAGTGAAAGTCGACTTCGACGGCGACTACAAAAGCAGCATTCCATCCCGCTTTAACCCGCTGCAGGGAAGAACCGGTCTGCCATGGGGGACCGATGGCAATACCATTCCTGGCTCTCTGACCCTGAACCTGCCGGAAATGTGGGAAATCTCAGGCTACAACAAGGTTGCGCCGCAGTGGGCTGTCCACTACAGCCTGGCTTACACCAGCTGGAGTCAGTTCCAGGAGCTGAAAGCTACCGGCAACAACGGCCAGACGCTGTTCGAGAAGCATGAAGGCTTCAAAGACGCTTACCGCATCGCGCTGGGTACCACCTACTTCTACGACGATAACTGGACCTTCCGTACCGGTATCGCCTTCGATGACAGCCCGGTACCGGCTCAAAACCGTTCTATCTCTATCCCGGATCAGGACCGTTTCTGGCTGAGCGCCGGTACCAGCTACGCGTTCAACAAAGACGCTTCGGTTGACGTCGGTATCTCCTACATGCACGGTCAGAAAGTCACCATTAAAGAAGGCCCATACACCTTCGAATCGGTGGGCAAGGCCTGGCTGTACGGTGCCAACTTCAACTACCGCTTCTAATCCTTTCGACGATGAAGCCAAAGCGCCCTGCGGGGCGCTTTTTTATTACCTACGCATTCACAAGACAAAAAAAAACCCGCCGGATGGCAGGTTCTTTATCTTCGCTAACCGAGGTTATTGCGAGTCGATCTCGTCCAGATCGCCCTGGATCGCCTGGGCGTTCGGGTTAACTTCCGGCTTCAGCGAGCCGCCGTTCGCCAGGAAGTCGTTGCGCTGGAAGTAGGCTTCACGCACCATCAGGTACGGATCGGAAGAGTTGTGCAGCAAGCCGTCGGAATCCAACAGTTCGGCGCGGGTTTCAATCCCCTCAACCACCCATTTGCCCGCCGACATCCAGAAGGTCAGGTAGCTCAGCACCGGATAAACGGTATCTGCCCAGTCACCGCCCTCTTCACGCAGAGTGAAGCTGCCATAGCCCGGCAACATCACATAAGGGCCATAACCGACACCATAATGCCCCAGAGTGCTGCCGAAACGGTTCGGCTCTTCACGCGCCAGTTTCGGGTTAGCCATGCCAGCCACGTCGATCAGGCCGCCCATCCCCAGAAGGGTGTTGAGGAAGAAACGGTTGAAGTGGATCATCCCCTTGTACGGATCGCCCTTCAGGAAGGAGTTGACCATACTGGCCGGTTCTTCCAGGTTGGAAGTGAAGTTGCTGATACCATTACGTGCCGGCATCGGCAGATAGTTGCGCCAGGCCACGGCCACCGGGCGCAGTACGTACGGATCCAGGACGTTATAGTTAAAGTTGAACATCGTCCGGTTAAATCCTTCCAGAGGATCGGATCGCCCTTGTGGTTCATCTTGTGGCGCGCTGGCACAGCCCACCAATAACACCGTTGTGAAAGCCAGCCCAGTCAGGCGAAAGTTCATATTCTTCTCCATGAAAACACGTTCGGTCTTTTATTCAGGGGACCTGTTTGTTTATCTGAACGTCAATTTGCTCTTTACCACTGAAATTCTGCAGCGCACTCTCACCGAACCAGTCACCCGCCTGTGGCGTGGCCAGACCATCCTGAGAAATCCGCACCCGCACCTTGACCTGATGCTGAGCCGAAAGCAGGCGCTCAGGCATCATGGCGTTGCTGTCATCCAGGGAGAATGACAGCGGGAAACGGCTTAAGGGCAGTTGTTTTACCGCCACCGGCACCGGATTGGTGCCATCGGTCACAGAGATCACCAGCGTCCCCTGCGGCGGTAAAGCGTTACTCGCCTGCGGCGATAACGTCACGTTAATACCAAGTTTAACAGTTTCTCCGCCCGCCTGGGATTTTGCTTGTTCAATGCTGCGCTTTAACACCTCGGCGCGCTGATCGTTAGCCGGCAGCAGTTTCAACATCACCTGCCAGGCACCGATCGCCTGCTTGAAATCACCCTGTTCGAAGGAGTTAAAGGCCAATAAGCTCAGCACCCGCAGATTGGTATGATCTTCGGCGATCATTTTGCGCAGCATCTGCGTGGCCTGCTTGTTATCCTCTGGATCGTTGGATCGCGTCAAGACTTCCGCGTAGCCGAGACGAACTTCCAGACTATTCGGATCCAGTTGATAAGCATGAGCGAATGCCTGAGTCGCGGTGGTGGCGTTATTCAGTGCCATACCTACCCGGCCCAGCATCATCCAGTCGTTGATATTACGATCGTCCTGTTGGAGTGAGGTACGCAGGCCCAGGCCGAGACGGGCAATCTCTTCCATACTCAGCGGCTGAGCGCGTTCATTGGCAACCCGTGCGCGCAGATCCGGCATTTGAGCTTCCACCTGCTGCCAGTCCAGCACCTGCGCCAGCCCACCGGTTTTCAGATAAAAACCCAGGGTGACCACCACCAATAACGCGACGCCGGGTACCAGCGCCCAACGGTTGATCGGTTTCGCCTGTGCTTCCTGCTGACCGGGAATATCATTCAACAGGTTTTGCTGCAGCTCCTTCACCAACTCCGGACGTTCGGCAACCACCCCCTGCTCTTCGTCCTGCTCCAGCTCGTGCAGACGGTCCTGATAAAATGCTTTGTTCAGCGTATCGCGGCTAGCGGCAGTGCTTTTGTCGCTTTGGCGCATCGCCGGCACCACCAGCAACGCCGCAGCGCCAACCAGCAATACAATAATAATCAGCCAAAAAGCCATTAGGGTTTCTTCCTGTCAGTCTCTTTCAGCAGCGCCGCCAAACGCTGCTGCTCCTGCTCGGAGAATTCATCGTTAGCGTTAGCGGCACTGCTGCGGCGACGGCGGGTACGCAGTATCACCACCGCACCGCCGATCAGCACAAACAGTAACGGGCCAACCCACAGGATCAGCGTCGCCGGGGTCACCGGCGGCTCATAGGTGACGAAATTGCCGTAGCGCGCCACCATGTAGTCGATGATCTGCGGCTTGCTCTGCCCCTGCATCATCAGCTCGTATACCTTGGTACGCATGTCCGCCGCGATGATGGCGTTAGAGTCGGCAATGCTGTTGTTCTGGCATTTCGGGCAGCGCAGTTGCTCGGTCAGTTCACGGTATTGCTGTTCCTGCTCCACCGATTTGAACTGATAGGTATCAATAGCCGCAGCGGCGCTCCAGCTCAGCAGCGCGGCAAACAGCAGAGCAATGAGCCTCATGCCTCACCCCCGTACTTTTTGTACAGCGGCAAGACTTCCTGCTGCCAGACGCGTTCGTTCATATCCCCGGCGTGGCGGTAACGAATAATGCCCTGCCCGTCGATCAGGAAGGTTTCCGGTGCGCCGTACACGCCCAGATCCAGCCCGAGCATGCCGTCGCCGTCATACAGGCTGAGCGCATAAGGGTTGCCCAGCGAATTCAGCCAGGTCACCGCCTTGCTGCGATCGTCTTTATAGTTCAGCCCCACCACGCGAATACCGCGCGCGGCCAGCGTATTGAGGTATTGATGTTCGGCCCGACAGGTTGGGCACCAGGTGGCCCAGACATTCAGCAACATCGGCTTGCCATTGCGCAGCACCGCCTGATCGTAAGTCTTGCCGGGGTGATCGAGCGACTCCAGCTTGAAGGCCGGTACCGGTTTGCCGATCAGCGCCGACTCCAGCATGGTCGGATCTTCGCCACCGGCATTGCGCGTCAGTTGCACCATAAACGCCGCCACCAGCAGCAGGAACAGGATTAACGGGATAAACAGCAGCTTACGATTCATGCCTGCTCCTCCAGTTTACCTTCACGCTTGAGTTTTTTGCTCATCCGATAGCGCGGATCGAGAATACACAGGATGCCGCCAATCGCCATAAACACGCCACCGAACCAGATCCAGCGTACGAAGGGTTTATAGTACAACCGTACGGCCCAGGAGCCATCGTCCAGCTCTTCACCCAGTGCCGCGTAAAGATCACGGCTGAAGCCGCCGTCGATAGCCGCTTCGGTCATCATGCTGCGCGCCACGCTGTAGTAGCGTTTTTCCGCGTGCAGCGTCGCTTCCGGCTTACCGTTGCGCGTAACGTCGATGATACCGACACCGCCGGTGTAGTTCGGCCCGCGAATATCATGCACATCGCGGAACACAAAGTGATAGTTATGGATATCCACGCTGTCGCCAGCCTTCATGCGCACATCACGTTCCACACTGTAGTTCTGGCTGAAGGCAATACCGATCACCGTCACCGCCACGCCAAGGTGACCCAGCACCATGCCCCAGTGACTGCGGGAGAGATGGCTCAAACCACGCCAGAAACCGTGACGGTGGGTGGCACGCTCGTGCAACTCCATCAGCGTCAGGATAATGACCCAGACCGCCATGATCAGCCCCACCACCGTCATGCCGGCGATGCTGTCTTGCAACAGCCACGGCAGCAGGATCGACAACACCAGCGTAATCACCAGCGCCACGCTCAGGCGGCGCCACAACTTGGTCGGTTCATCACGACGCCAGCGCACCAGCGGCCCAATCCCCATCAGCAGCGCCATCGGCGCCATCAGCCAGGTAAACATGGTATTGAAGAAGGGTTCGCCGATAGAAATACTGCCCAGGCCGAGCTGTTTATGCACCAGCGGCAGCAGCGTGCCCAACAGCACCACCAGCATCGCGGCAATCAACAGTACGTTGTTACCCAGCAGGAAGGTTTCACGCGAGAAAGTCTCATGCTGCACCCGGCTGCGCACCTGCCCACCCTTGACGGCGTACAGCAGCAAGGAACCGCCGATCACAATCACCAGATAGGCGAGGATAAACATACCGCGCGCCGGATCGGAGGCAAAGGAGTGCACCGAGACCAGCACGCCGGAGCGCACCAGGAAGGTCCCCAACAGGCACAGCGAGAAGGCGGTAATCGCCAGCAGCACCGTCCAGGCCTTGAAAGTCCCGCGCTTTTCGGTCACTGCCAGCGAGTGCATCAGCGCCGTACCGGCCAGCCACGGCATAAATGAAGCGTTCTCTACCGGATCCCAGAACCACCAGCCGCCCCAGCCCAGTTCGTAATAAGCCCAGGCAGAGCCCAGCACGATACCCATGGTGAGGAACACCCAGGCCGCAGTGGTCCAGGGACGCGACCAGCGTGCCCAGGCAGTATCGAGCCGGCCGGCCATCAGTGAGGCAATCGCAAAGGCAAAGGCCACCGAGAAACCAACGTAGCCCATATACAGCAACGGCGGATGGAAAATCAGGCCGATATCCTGCAGCAGAGGGTTGAGGTCACTGCCGTCGATCGGGAAATTCGGCAAGGTGCGGGTGAACGGGTTGGAGGTCATGATAATGAACAGCAGGAAGCCTGCGGTAATCATGCCCATCACCGACAACACGCGTGCCACCGCATCCTGCGGCATCGAACGGCTGCACAACGCCACCGCCAGCGACCAGCAGCTCAGCAGCAGCACCCACAGCAGCAGCGATCCCTCATGGGCACCCCAGGTGGCGGCGATGCGGTAATACACCGGCAGTTGCGTATTGGAGTTGGCGGCCACATAGGCCACGGTAAAATCATTGGTGACAAAGGCATACACCAGGCAGATGAATGCCAGCGCAATAGCACCAAACATGCCGTAGGTCAGTGGGCGCGCCACCGCCATCATGCGGCGATCCTGACGCGCAGCGCCCCACTGCGGGTAAATACTCAGCAGCAGCGATATCGCCAGCGCCAGGCACAGCAGAAAACTTCCCGTTTCCGGCATCATGATTTGGCACCCTCATTCTGCGGGGTAGCGTAAGCCGAAGCCGGCCCCTTATGATTTTCTTTCATCGCGTCGGCCACTTCCGGCGGCGTGTATTTTTCATCATGTTTCGCCAGCACTTCACGCGCGTTCACCACGTTGCCTTCACCCAGCACGCCCTGCGCCACCACGCCCTGCCCTTCACGGAACAGATCCGGCAGAATGCCGGTGTAGGTGACGTCGATCGCACCTCGCGCGTCGTAGACCTTGAAGCTGACCTGCAGCGTTTTCTGATCGCGTTTCACCGAGCCGGGCATCACCATGCCGCCGATTCGCAGACGTTGGCCCACCTCCGGCTTCTCATGATTTTCGCCCTTGCCCTGCAGAATTTCGCTCGGGGTATAAAACAGATCGATGTTGGAACGCAGCGCATACAGCATCAGGGTCGCGGTAAGCGCAACGCCGATCAGCACTACGATCGCCAGATACAGGCGACTTTTACGACGTGGATTCACAATGATTTCTCCCGCGGGTTGGCGGATTTTTGTTTCGACTGCTGCGACTGACGAATACGTCGCTCGCGCGCCTGACGGCGGCCGATCTCATCGAGCAATTGCCGACGCTGCCAGAAAGTATGAGCCACCAGGCCCAACAACGAGAGCAGCGTGACGGCTACCGCCAGCCAGACGTAGAAGGCATAGCCCCCCATAGCGAAAAACCCCTGCCAGGAAGTAAATGCGGCATTCATGGTTGGCGCTCCTTATTGACCAGCCCGACGACCCATGGGCGCTGACTTTCCTGAGACAAAATCAAATTGCGCAGGCGCATCAGAGTGAGGGTAATAAAGAACAGCAGGTAGCCGAGGATCGCCCAGCGCAGCGGGGTGCGCATACTTGGCGCGATACTCTGTTGCATATTGGTCGATCCCTGATGCAGCGTGTTCCACCATTCGACCGAGAAATGAATAATTGGGATGTTCACCACCCCCACCAGTACCAGAATACCGGCGGCGCGGCCCGCCAGGCGGCGGTCTTCAAAGGCGTTGTACAGCGCAATAATGCCAATATAAAGGAACAGCAACACCAGTTCAGAGGTCAGGCGCGCGTCCCACACCCACCAGGTGCCCCACATCGGCTTGCCCCAGGCAGAGCCGGTGACCAGGGCAATAAAGGTAAATACCGCGCCGACCGGCGCCATGGCCGCCACCACCGTATCGGACATTTTCATCTGCCACACCAGACCGATGAACGCCGCTACCGCCATCGAACCGTAAATCCCCATCGACCACATGGCGGCCGGGACATGGATATACATGATGCGGAAGCTGTCACCCTGCTGATAATCCTTGGGGGCAAAGCCAAAACCCCATACCCAACCCAGCAGCAGGCAGGCCGCACCGGCCAGCCCCAACCAGGGGATAAAGCGGCCGCAGACACGATACAGCCGTTCAGGCTGGGCAAATTGATGTAACCATTTCCACATTGTCGTCATTGCTCACGGTAAATTTATACGGTGGCCGCCCCGTTGACCAAGGCGACGAAAATTACAGTGCGGTGGAACACGCTCTTGATGGCGTTAACCCGCATTTCAATAAGTTAGCTAGTGCACGCTCACACGCAGCGCCGCTGCGGTGGCGAATGGTGCCAGCGTTATACTGCCCGCCAGCATCGCGCCCAGAATCGCCAGGTAACCGTCTATCGGCATGCCCATAGACGCAGCATCAATGGCGGCGGTGGAAAATATCAGCACCGGTATATACAGTGGCAACACCAACAGGCTCAGTAATACACCGCCCTTGCGCAGCCCGACGGTCAGCGCCACACCAATAGCGCCGATCAGACTCAGCGTCGGCGTCCCCAACAGCAGTGTAAACGCCACCGCCAGCCAGGTATTCATATCCAACGACAGTAACAACGCCACCAGCGGCGACAGAATTAACAGGGGTAAGCCTGTTACTACCCAGTGAGCACACACTTTGCCTAACACCGTCATTGGCAGCGGCGTCGGCAGCAACAGCAGTTGCTCCAGTGAGCCATCCAGAAAGTCATCACGGAACAAACGCTCCAGCGACAACAATGCCGCCAGCAGCGCGGCGACCCAGATAATCCCCGGCGAAATACGCGCCAGTAACTGCGGCTCTGGCCCGATCCCCAGTGGAAACAAGGTGATAACGATCAGGAAGAACCACAGCGGATTAACGATTTCCGACCCTTTGCGAAAGGCAATCTTCAGCTCACGGCGCAATATAGTCAAAAACATCAAACACTCTCCGCGCGGTTTTCCGTCAGGCTGATTTTTCCTACCGCCTGCGTTACGCCGGCCAAATCCTGATGCGTGGTCAACAATACCATGCCGCCCTGCTGCGCATGTTGCTCAAAAAGGCTAATTAATTCAGCCACGCCCTGCTTGTCGATGGCCGTCAGCGGCTCGTCCAGGATCCACAGCGGGCAATCACTGAGCCACAAGCGCGCCAGTGCAACCCGGCGCTGCTGCCCGGCGGAAAGCTGCGCCACCGGCAAATCCTCGTAGCCCACCAGCCCGACCTGCTCCAGCGCCTGCCAAATGGCCTGACGATCGGGCGTGGTACGTACCGCCTGGTAAAACTGCAGGTTCTCAAAAGGTGTTAACTGGGCTTTAATTCCCGGCTGATGGCCGAGAAACAGCAGATCCTGGTAATAACGTTCGCGATGGCGCAACGTATTTTTCCCGTGCCAGCAAACTTCCCCCCCCTCCGGCCGCGCCAAACCGGCCAAAATACGCAACAGGCTGGTTTTGCCCGCGCCGTTCGGCCCTTCCACCTGAATAATATCGCCCGGTTTCACCGTAAAGCTTAACCCGCTAAACAGGGTGCGCTCATCGCGGACGCAACTCAGATTTTTAGCTTCCAGCATCGGGAGAACTCATATTTTTCTTTGGGATAGCGATCATAGCATAAGCCATGCTGCGGCACGTAGCCCGCCGCGGGTCACTCAACTACTCCAATAGGGGTAATATTGCGCCCCAGATCAATAATGCGAAGAAAAAACCGACGGCGTTAAACTCTTGTTACTTTTTTCTGCAATTTGCGACATGGCTTTCGCCGTGCCGACACGCCAACTATGCTTAATCCGTGACCCAGACAGCAGTTAAAGGAGAGAGCAGATAATGAGCGACCCACAACAGCGCCCTGATACAGATAGCGACGATCATCTGCAGGTGGAGAGCAAGGAGCATGAACAGGGCAAGAGCGAAATAGAGGTAAAGGAACAAAACCTGCCCTCACGCGCGGCAGCGGTGCATGAGCAGATCCGCATGGAGGGTGAGAAAGAGCTGGAACGCGATTGGCTGGCTTTACTGTGGTCAGCGGTGGCCGCCGGGTTGTCGATGGGGGCTTCACTGATGGCAAAGGGCATTTTTCATGCCCGTTTACCGGACGACCCCAGCCGCTTCTTTATCGAGAATATTGGCTATACCTTTGGCTTTATCATTGTGATTATGGCCCGTCAGCAGCTGTTTACCGAAAATACCGTGACCGCCGTGCTGCCGATTATGCATAAACCGACGCCGAGAAATTTCATCATCCTGTTCCGCCTGTGGGGCGTGGTGCTGCTCGGCAACCTGATTGGCACCGGGCTGGTGTCACTGGCATTTATTCACATGCCGATTTTTGATGAAAACACCCGCAGTGCCTTCGTTAGCCTGTCGGAAGAGGTGATGCAAAACTCACCGTCAGAAATGTTCGCCAACGGTATTATTGCCGGCTGGATCATCGCCACCATGGTGTGGATGTTCCCTTCCGCCGGCGCCGCCAAGATTTGGGTGATCGTCCTGATGACCTATCTGGTGGCGATCTGCGATCTGACCCATATCGTGGTCGGATCGGTCGAGATCCTTTATCTGGTGTTTAGCGGTGTGATCCCCTGGCAAGATTTTATCTATCCGTTCGCCATTCCGACGCTGGCCGGCAACATTATCGGCGGCACCTTTATCTTTGCGTTAATCAGCCATGCACAGATCCGCAATGATATGAGTGATAAAAACAAAGCGGCGCGGCTGGAGGCAGAAAAACAGACTGCCAAGGCGAGAAAACCGTGATCGCGGTCAGCGCAGCACACGAAATTCCGCGCATATTGGCGAGGGAATGAGCAAACGCACCGCTAAGCGCTTATTCTGCGGGTAAAAAAAGGTATACTGCCCCGGCAGCCTCAGGTTGCCAGCCCGCAGCGTCCCCGTAGTTAAACGGATATAACAAGCCCCTCCTAAGGGCTAGTTACTGGTTCGATTCCAGTCGGGGACACCATTAAGCCTGCCTATTCAGCACTTTCGCCTCCCCAGCTCCCTTGCCTCACCAGGCCTTAAAACTTACCGTGTTATCAGCATGATGCATCACCCTGCCTCACAATCTGGCGCAAGGTCGACTATTAAAGGTATAATCTCACACACGATTTAATTGATTTTAGAAACGAACATGACAAAACTCACATTACAAGAGCAGATGCTTAAAGCCGGATTGGTCAACAGTAAGAAACTGGCGAAAGTGCAGAAAACCGCTAAAAAATCGCGAGTTCAGGCTCGTGAGGCCAGAGAGGCGGTGGAAGTCAATAAAAAGGCACAAGTTGAACGTGATAAACAGCTTAGTGAGCAACAAAAGCAAGCGGCCTTGTCTAAAGAGTATAAAGCTCAGGTTAAACAGTTAATTGAAATGAACCGGATCATTATTTCAAAAGGCAATGTTAGCTATAACTTCACAGACAATAATTTAATTAAAAATATCAGTGTGGATAAAGCGACGCAATCCCAGTTAATCAGTGGTCGTCTCGCCATTGCGCGCCTGGTTGCTGATAATGGCCTTGATAACGATTACGCGATTATCCCCGCAATCGTGGCAAATAAAATTGCGCAGCGTGATGCCAGCAGCATTGTAGTCAGTAATGTACTGAATCAGGAGGATCAAGACGATGAAGATCCGTATGCCGATTTTGTCGTGCCTGATGATCTAATGTGGTAAGAAATGCTTGGGGCAACGGACAATAACCCTTGCCCTCACCTCTCAGTTCCGCCCGCCCTGGTCGGTAATAATGCCAAGCTATATTCCCTGAAAATATTAAACCCAGCGCAAAAAAATTATTCAAATATCGCCACCCCTCATAAATAAGTGAATTCTCATTTTATATCCATAAATTAAAATGCTAACATTGGTAACATGACGCGAATGGAGTAATAGCATGTTCCCCAACAAAAAATATTCACAACGAGCCAATCCGCTGACCAGTTATCAATTTTCACGCTTGCATACTTTTGAATGTGTCGCTCGTCACCTCTCCTTTTCATTGGCGGCGGAAGAACTGTCAATTACCCCCAGCGCCGTAAGTCACAGAATAAATTTGCTTGAGAAAGAGTTGGGCTTTCTTTTATTTCAGCGTTTTCACCGCAGAATTACGCTAACGCCGGAAGGCGAGCGGATGCAATGGTCGTTAAGCAGCTCCTTCGATGCCCTGACTCAGGAAATTCTTGATATCAGGAACCGTGAATTGACGGGTACCCTGACCATTTACTCCCACCCCTCCATCGTACAGTGTTTGCTGATACCGAGGATCGGTGACTTTATTGCCCAGTACCCCACCGTTCATTTAAACATTCTCACCGGGCAGGAAAACATTAACCTGGCCAACAGAGGGGTTGATCTGGCTCTATATTTTGGCCGGCTGCCGTCGGGCCAGCAGCTGGATGAAGCCTTTATGTCAGAGTCCATGGTCCCGGTCTGTACTGCGCAGTACGCCAAAACGCATAACCTCTACAATGCGCCTGAAAATCTGGCGCACAGCACCCTGTTGCATGACAGATATAATTCCGGCGAAGACGAGTGGCAAACCTGGTCACAACATTTTGATTTGGGCCTGGATACCGACAGCAAAAGCATGGAGTTCGATCGTTCTGACCTGGCGGTGCTGGCGGCGACTCAACACCTTGGCGTTGCCATGGGACGGCTTAATCTGGTGCAAGACTGGATCAAAAGCGGCGAACTGATTATCCCATTTCCCCACATGATCCTGCCCTGCGAACACTGTTATTTTGTGTCGACCGTATCCGAACGTCAGTGGCCGAAGATCATCGCGTTCAAACAGTGGATGATGAAGATAGAGCCTCTGGCCTGATTGCCAGAGGTTTAAAATGATTACCACTTCTTTGGGGTATAAGAAAATTCAAGTGCGCAGCTGTACAACCGCCCGGCCTTTGAATAATAAATATGCTTGCGGCCGTTATCCCACACTACTGTAGCGTTATTAGAGAATTTTATTATCTCAACCGGTGTCTGGTTAGATAACCGACCGCGCTTAGTGCTTTTCACCACGAAAAAGTCACCATTATCACTGAGTGTAATCAAAGGATAACCCCAGGCATACTTTGATATTTGCACAGTAATGGTGAATTGACTTTCACAAGTAATTTGATAGGTATTAACATCTACATCCATAGCTTATATTTTAGGTACAATTCCTCTATTGAGATAAAATAAATAAGAACAGCTCACGACAATCAATCCTAAAACGATCAGCACAGAACCCAATATAAACTCAATCTGCAGCGGCTCCCCCAATATCACCACGCCGGCTAAAATTCCAAAAATGGGCGTCATAAAGGTCAGGATACCCAACGAGGACGCCTGATAATGACGCAGTAAAGAAAACCAGATCAAATAGCTGATAAAAGAGACCACTACCGTTTGGAATATCAGGCTGCTCCAGGCCACAGCACTCAAAGTGAAATGAACGTTCTCCGTGGTTAGCGCCAACAGAGATAGCAGAATGCAGGCACCCGAGAGCTGGAACAACAGGGTCTGTTTTGACGAGCAGTTTGCCAGCCCGGTGGTGCGAATGACGATGGTCGAACCGCCCCAGGACATTCCCGCCAGCAGGCCATAAATATCACCACGCAGTTGGCTTTCTGCGCCCGAGCTACCACTCATGCCGGAGATGGCCAGCACCACACCGCCGAAGGCGATGGCAATACCGACCCACTGTATCAACGACAGCCGTTCATGCCGAATAACAAAATGCAGCCCGATGGCGGAGAATAAAGGTGCGGTATACAAAAATACCGCCATGTGCGACGCGCTGGTATAGCGCAAACCTTCGGAGACGAAAAAGAACTCCAACGCGAACAGCCCCCCAACGCACAGGCCTGCTAGCAGCGTGGGGCGATCGAAAACGAACTTTTCGCTTCGGTAGCGCGCCAGGAGGTAAACCGCCAGGGCGGCAATGCCCGATCGAATGGCGATTTGCAGTACGGCAGAAATGTCCGGCTCGGCGGCCTTGATCGCCACCTGCTGCAGCCCCCATATGGCGCATATCATCATCATGGCGGCGGCAGCCCTGCTGTCTATGTTGTTTCTGGCACTCATCACACCACCTCAAGCCGCTTAAATAAAAATACACTCTTCCCTCACCGCTAATAAAAAGGTGATGGATAAATCTGAGGGAAATATAAAAGGTTAGTCTTTATAAACCACTATTTCCTGGTACATCTTAATGACTTCGCTATCACTGTCGACTTCACCGGTATATTCCGTCTGTTGCGCTACATGGGTCACCTTCCAGCCCCGTTTGGCCAGCTCAGGGATAGTGACGCGCCCAATATCACGACAGTTAAAGATCGTGTCATCACTCAGTCTAAGATTACCAATACTTGCATAATCATAAGCTTGTGACTGGCAAACGTGCGACTCGGCCGCCATCAACGGCAATGGCAACAGACCGATAATCAACATTAAATACTTTTTCATAACCCTCTCCATGATCCTTATTAGCCTTATCCATTTTTCAGATATCACCCTAGTCAATGACGTTATATCCGCTTATTTAAATATCGTTCTGCGCGATGAAATTACACGGCATCTGCCCTTCACTGACAAGTGAAAAATATAAACCTTCGTGTTAGATGAATTCATCCGAGCATCATCGTCATTGTTGTGCCATTAAGTTAAGTTTTTCCATCGCCTGGCTGCATCGCAGCACCGCACTGCTGCCAGTTACAAAAAAAACCAATAATTAGCAGGAAAAGTAACTTTTTGTGACGCACGTTGTGTTACATATGCATTTCGCTTTACCCACGCTAAAAGCAATGAAAACGCTCAGAAAACTTCCTGAGCAAATCACTGATGCCAGAAGGTTCAGTGAAGTTGGCAAGTACACACAGGGATATAAAATGACATACAAATTGCGCGCATTAACTCAGGCAATTGCTCTGGGATTGGTAGTTGGCAGTGCTTCTTTCGCTGCTCAGGCTGAAATCACCCTGCTGAAGCAGGATCCACAAGCGGGTGATCCGCTGAGCCGTCTTAACTTTACCGTCGGCGGCAGCATCCGCCCGCAGTTCAACAACATGACCGGCGATGGCGATAAAGGTTCTTACAAACGTAACGGTTTCGACGGCGGCACCCGCTTCCGCTTTGCCGCCGATTACTACCTGTTCGATGACATTAGCTGGATCAGCTACTACGAGTTGGGGGTGAATATCCCTGCGCTGTTCAACTGGGATAGCCACTATGCCGACGGTGCCAACAACACCAGCCGCCGCATGTTGTACACCGGTCTGAAAAGCAAAACCTGGGGACAATTGACCTTTGGTCAGCAGAACAGCGTGTATTACGACGTGGTCGGCGCCAAAACCGATATCTGGGATTACGACATGCTGGCCCAGGCTCCGGGCAACGGTATCAACGGGGATTACGACGGCTCCTACCGTTCACGCAAGATGCTGAAGTACAAAAACACCTTTGGTGATGCTGACGTTTATGCCTCATACCTGTTCAGCGATAACGAGTACCTGCCGGGTAACGGCCTGCGCTACAAGCGCGAAGGCGGGGGTTCACTGGGTGTGGATTACCACCTGACGCCGGACCTGACCTGGGGCACCGCGTGGAACTATACCCGCGCCGAAATGCGTGATCCCTCCAGCAACAGCACAAAAGATTACGACCAAAACATCCTGGGTACCGCGCTGAGCTGGAAACCGGATAACTGGACGTTGACCTTTGGCGGCGGCTGGTACAACAACTTCCTGACCACCAAAAAAGCCAACCTTGACGACTACTTCGCCGGTGACGCCTGGGGTATTGAGTATCTGGCCGGTTATACCGTGCCGGTAGGGCAATATGCGGTGAAATCCGTAATGCCGTACTTTATGGGCGACCGTTTGGAGTACGTCAGCGGCCGTGACTATCAACGCATTGATAACGGCCTGGGCGTTACCGTGCAGTTTGATTACGGTTTCCGGGTAGATGTGGAACACGTGCTGACTTCAAGCACTGACAACCTCGGCGATATGACGCTGGTGCGTCTGCGTTACGATTTCTAATTGCTAGCGACGTAAAAAAGGCCGCTTAAGCGGCCTCAGACTACGGACAAAGCCCGTTATTAGGGAGAGCGTGCCGAAGGGGTCGTAGCGGCTTGCCCGCCGACCAATTTGCCGGGAGCAAATTGGAACGACTCCGTCGGCCCGTAGGGTGGGACACACGGACGTGTCCCATAATGGCCCCTCGGTGCGCTAGGCCCGGGTATCTCGGATTCAAAAACAACTTTGTCATCAAAATCAGGCCGCTTCTGCGGCCTTTCCATTATTTGCCCAGCATCAGAATCCGCCACGCGCCGAGCGACCCACCGCTTCGCCCAGTTGCCACACAGCCATCGCATAATGGGTGCTGTGGTTGTAGCGGGTAATGGTGTAGAAGTTAGGTAAACCGTACCAATACTGGTAACTGGTCCCCATATCCAGGCGCAGCAGGCTGGCTTCCTGATTGCCGCCAAGCGACCCTTGCGGCGTCAGCCCGGCCTCAGACAAACTGGCAACCGAGTAGCGGGTTTTAAAGCCATTCTCCAACCCCGGAGCCTGACCGTTGGCCGGCACAGCAACGGGTTCACCCTTGCTCCAGCCGTGCGCTTTGAAGTAGTTGGCGACGCTGCCGATGGCATCCACCGGATCCCACAGGTTAACGTGGCCGTCACCGTTGAAATCAACCGCATAACTCTTGAACGAGGACGGCATAAACTGGCCGTAACCCATTGCTCCGGCGAAAGAACCGCGTAACTCCAGCGGATCATCCCCTTCAGTACGCGACATCAGCAGGAAGGTTTCCAGCTCGCCGGCAAAGTAATCGGCACGACGTGGGTAGTTGAAGGCCAGAGTAGACAGCGCATCGATAATGCGGGTTTTACCCATCACGCGGCCCCAACGGGTTTCAACGCCGATAATGCCGACAATAATCTCTGGCGGCACGCCGTAAACCTGGTAAGCACGTTGCAGCGCGTCCTGGTACTGATTCCAGAACTGCACGCCATTTTGCACGTTATCCGGCGTGATGAACTTATTGCGGTACCGCAGCCAGGAACCGTTCGGGCCGGACGGCGCCTGAGTGGTTGGCGTCGGTGCCTGGCGATCCATCAGCCGCAGTACAGAGTCCAGGCGTTTGGCCTGGGCCAGCACGTCATGCAGTTGCTGACGATCAAAACCGTGTTCCTGCACCATTTTATCGATAAAACGGGCGGTGTTCGGATTGTTGGCGAAATCACCGCCCAGCGGCTGGCCGGAATGCGCTGGCGTCAGCAAAAAACCGCCTTTGACGCTGTTGTCCTGAGGCGTGGCTGGGGTCGACTTCGGCCCGCTGCTACAGGCAGTGAGTAAGGTAAGCAGGGGGAGAAGAACAACTAAATGACGCATCGGATATCCATATAAGCCAGGCCAGTGATAAGTGTGGGTTATGTTAATCCATTGTCAGGTGCGAACAAACTGGATTATGTGGCCGATCATGGCGTCTTGACGCCAAAACCTTATAAAACGTGACGGGAAGCACAGAAACAAGGAATTACTTAGGGTAAGCAACCGCACAAACAGAACCTAAACATTGAATAAATGAGAACAATTATCATATTGACTCAAAAAAAAGCATCACTACACTCCCCCTCTTTGGCTGACTGCGCTGGCAGTCATCACTGAAACAACGGAATGTCACTGTGGAAACTCTAGGACAGATCGCTAAAAACATCTTTAAACGCCGTATTACCCGCAGGGAATATGTTTTCTCGGTGGCTGTGTTCGCCGCCGGTCTGACGTTGCTGTCATACCTGTCACCCTATCTGGATAAAAATCTTTTTCGCGCCTATGCGCACAGCGACATTGCCGAGTTCTTTTCGGTATTTGTCTATTTACTGTGCATTATGTTCTGGTCACTGAGTTGGATAAGTTTAACCGTCTGGCTCGTCGCCCGTACCGCCTTTCGTCTCAATGACGTCGGCACGCCTGGCTGGCCGCTGGCACTGGTGATGTATCTGCTTAGCGTGGTGAATAACTATTATCCCGGCCCGATACAGCGCTGGCTTGTGGTTATCAGTCTGATTGGCGTGGCCTGCGCACTGTTGTTACCTACCGGATGGCGCACGCGCAAAGCGGGTTAACCGTCAGTATCGCCACTGGCTATCTGTGGGGCAAGCGGTCACAATGCCGCATCATTCCCGGCCCAAACAGGAAATACCATGTCTTGCCACTATCCCGCCCACTACGCCTTTGATAACGACAGCGATGCCTGGCAGATTCACTTTCGTGATTTCCCTGAACAACAGGCCGCCTGCTATAAACGTGAAGACATAGAACTGGAAGCGCAGGAAAGTCTGCTGATTGCCATTGCGCTGGAAATGGAAGAAGGTCGCCCGGTGCCGCCCCCTTCCCGCCCCCTGCAGGATGAACTGGCAATCCACCTGCCGGTGCTGGTTAAACTCAAGCTCGAACTGCATAACATTATGCTGGCTGGAACCACCTCAAAAGCGGAACTGGCACGTAAACTGGGCTTTAACGCCGGGCAAATGGATCGCCTGCTGGACGTTGCCTATGCCTCCAAGGTCGAAGCTCTGGAACAGGCTCTTTACCTGTTGGGCTATGAGGTGCAAACCGCAGTAGCAGAAATTCGCCAACAATAAAAAATATTTTTGCCGGGGGCTAAATTTCCGCCACTTTTCGCCGATGTGTTCATTACCGAATCCTCAAGAGCAAAAGTGAAGGCTAAAAATGGAGTGGAGTCGCCGCAATATCTGGGCCGTTATTCTGCTGTCGTGCCTTGTCTTCTGGGCCATCCTGCTGACCGGTGCCAACGCCGTCGCCTGATCCCTTTTCATAACATCACAGCAAACACAATAATAAAGCCCGCTCAAGCGGGCTATTCCCCTTTTCCCTGATAAAAAAGCGAAATAAAAATCGTTTAAAAACAGTCTGCGCTGGTTAAAAAACCGTCAAAAAGTGTGATCAAAAACACAGTATTGTAATCTGGCTGGCATTGGGAGTACATTAACGCCGATCCTGTCGTGGTTCATGTTTTACCTCACGGACTTTGAAGCACGACAACCGGGTAATCTGTGGTCAAGGACGTTGTTCTTCCTATTGAAGGATCCGCCTCTCCACTGCCGACTACCCACAAAATACTCAGCACAACAATCGGGATCATTGGCTTGCGAGGGACTCCAGACGGGAGTTGTTCAGTGAAATATTTTGTATTTGGCGTTTCATTCATGTTGGTTACATGGATTGGCACCTTTATGCTGATGGTTGCATAACCACGGCATGACCGGGAATATAGATTGACTAGTCCGGCTATAGGTTGACACTTTTCAGCCTTATAACGCCCGATGAACTTCATCGGGCGTTTTGTATTGTAGCGACAGATGTGGCCGTCGTGTGTTGTAGATTTCCACTGACTGCCTGACCATCTTTCTTGCTTGCCCGATATCTTCCGGGCTGCCGAGCAGATACTCCATTTTTAATATCCCGTTTACCCGTTCCGCCAGGGCATTCTGGTAACAGTCATACCCATCCGTCATTGAACAGATGACACCATGCCGTTGATGTAATTCCTGATATTCCTTCGAACAGTACTGGATACCCCGGTCTGAGTGATGAACCAGCGCATGGGTTGTGCGCCTCCCGGCTAACGCCATTTTGAACGCGTTGGCCACATGCCGGGTATGCAGGCTGTCATGAACATGATAACCCACGATTTTTCTCGACCAGGCATCGGTTACCAAACTCAGATACGCCGTGCCTGTCCTCAGCGGAAGGTAGGTGATATCCGCTACCCACACCTGTTCCGGGCGATGGGCAATGACCTGATTTGCACCCGGCTTCAACAAGTTGGGATGACGGTAAAAACGATGGTGGCTGTGTGTCGTCTTGTGATAGGCCCGTTTGGGCATCACCAGCAATCGTGAACAGCGCAGTATCTGGAACAGACGGTCCCGGCCAACGTGCAACGCGGGCTCTGGCTGCTGTCGCAACAAGTAATGCAGTTTGCGTGTGCCCAACCGGGGCTGGTGCAACCGAATGGCGGTCACTTGCTCAACGATGTGCCGGGCCTGTCTTTCTTTCCCGCACTCACGTTGCAATGACTGATACCACGCCTGCCGACTGATGCCCATATACCGGCAGACGCGCGTTATTGTGAGTCTCGGCGTTTGTGTTTGCGTGATAAGACGGCCAACTGCTTTTTTGTCAGTGTTGCTCCGAACTCGGTATTCATCACTTTCACAACGGCTTCAAAAAACTGGGCTTTGACTTCTGATTCAGCCAGTTGCTGCTCCAGTTCTTTAATGCGTTGTTCGGGCGTAAGCGGCATTTTGGGCATGGTGACTCCGCACGTTCTTGTGGGGGAGGATGAACGCCAGTCGAGTTGACCGTGCTTGCGTAGCCAGTTCAACACCGTTGCGTTTCCCTGAATACCGTAACGGTCAGTGGCCTGACGGCAGGTCATTTCACCTTTTTCGACCTGTTCGACGACGGCTAATTTAAAGGATAGAGAGTAATCGCGTTGCGTGCGTTTAACATACTGGTTCATCACATTTTCCTCTGTGCGTGAGTAAAATGTGTCAACGCTATTTAGGACGGGTCAGATACATAGATAAAGGGGCGCACCAGCGCCCCTTTGTTGTTTCTGAATCTGGGCTATTTGCCCGGCATCATGCGGCGTAAGGTGTCATCCTTGCGCAGATAATGGTGGTAAAGCGCCGCCAGCGTATGTGCACCAATGATGAAATAACCGGTATTGGCCAGGGTCTCATGAGTACTTTTGATGAACCGACGCAGCAGGGGATCCGGCGTAACGAACTGCGGCACCTGCCAACCCAGTAGCACCCACTCCTTCCCGCCGTAAGCCAGCGTCAACACCCCCAGCACCGGTAAAGCCAGGAACAGCAGATACAGCAGCCAGTGGAAAATTTTGGCGCCCCATTCCTGCCATTCTTCAAGCGGCGGTGTGGTGGCCGGCGTGCCATATCGCCGACGTAACCCCAGCCGGATGAACATCAGCAAAAAGACCGCGAGGCCAAAGTTAAAATGCAGATTTTTTACCAGCGATACCAGGTTATCCGGCACCGAATCCTTTAACAGCATCGCCGCATAGGTGAGGATCACCATCAGTAGCGTCAGCCAGTGCAACACAATTTGTGATTTTGCATAACGGTTACCCATACACTCATCCTGATAAATAAAGAAAATCTTATTGGATCATAGTGGGTAAATGATGAAGAAAACCTTAGCGACGAGAAAAAAGGCCGGTGCGAATGCGCCGGCCTGAAGCAATTATTTGGTGGTGCTCGGTTTGATCAACCCATCCGCCCGGAACATGGCTTTGATACCGCGTACCGCCTGACGGATGCGATCCTGATTTTCTATCAGCGCGAAACGCACATGGGTGTCACCGTAGTCACCAAAGCCGATACCTGGCGATACGCAAACCTTGGCCTCTGCCAACAGGCGTTTGGCAAACTCCAGTGAACCGAGATGCGCATAAGGCTCGGGAATTTTGGCCCAGACGTACATCGCAGCCTTCGGGTTTTCCACCATCCAGCCCGCTTCATGCAGCCCTTTCACCAGCACATTGCGGCGCTGACGGTACTGTTCCGCGATATCCCGCACGCACTGCTGATCGCCTTCCAGCGCAGCTATGGCGGCCACCTGCAGTGGCGTAAAGGTACCGTAGTCGTGGTAACTCTTGATGCGCGCCAGCGCGTTGACCAACTCCGGGTTACCGACCATAAAGCCGATACGCCAGCCCGCCATATTGTAACTTTTAGACAGGGTGAAAAACTCCACCGCGATGTCCTTGGCGCCAGGCACCTGCATAATCGAGGGTGCTTTCCAGCCGTCATACACAATGTCGGCATAGGCCAGATCGTGAACCACCAGCACGTCGTATTGCTTGGCCAGCGCGACTACGCGTTCAAAAAAGTCCAGTTCCACACACTGGGCGGTCGGGTTCGACGGGAAGCCGAGGATCATCATTTTCGGACGAGGGATGGTTTCACGAATGGCGCGCTCCAGCTCACCAAAGAAATCCACGCCCTCCACCAAAGGCACCGAACGCACCTGGGCGCCGGCAATCACCGCACCGTAAATGTGGATCGGATAGCTCGGATTCGGCACCAGTACGGTATCGCCGTGGTCGAGCGTCGCCAGCATCAGGTGTGCCAGCCCTTCTTTTGAACCTATGGTGACAATGGCTTCGCTTTCGGGATCGATCTCCACCTGGTATCGGTCGGCGTACCAGCGTGAAATAGCACGACGTAAACGCGGAATACCCCGCGAAGTGGAATAACCGTGGGTGTCGTCACGCTGGGCAACGGTGCAGAGTTTTTCCACAATGTGCGGCGGCGTTGGCCCGTCGGGGTTACCCATGCTGAAATCGATAATATCCTCGCCACGACGGCGTGCAGCCATCTTCAGTTCGGCGGTGATGTTGAATACATAAGGGGGAAGACGTTCAATACGCGTGAAACGGCGTTGCGGACTATTATCAGCCATAGATACCTCGAAGAGACGTTAGCGCCCGGACCATCCGAGCGACGCTGGCCAACCTAAAGATTGACCGGATATTGAACATATCCCAGCTTCAGCAGGGTTGTCGATACCCGGCACAACTTTTTTATTTTCCGGCCTTAAACTCCCTGGCCAACAGCCCGAACTGCCAGTCATCACGCCACTGCCCCGCCAGCCGGTAGTTATCGCGCAGCGTACCTTCCAACAAGAAGCCACAAGACTCCAGCAACCGGCGCGAAGCGATATTGCCCTCGGTCACCGTGGCAGTCAGCTTATGGAAACCACAGGCGTTAAAACCAAAATCCAGCACTGCACGCAGTGATTCCTTGCCATAGCCCTTACCTTGCGCGGACGGCAGCAAGGCGTATCCCACTTCCGCCTGTTGGTAAGGCAGCCACATCGAGCGAAAACCGGTCATGCCAGCCACTTCTCCACTTTCTTTCTCTCGCAACACCAGGCACAACCATTGATCCAAATGCTTGTCCCAGGTTGGTAAACGGGCCTCGAAACGACTGAGGATACCTTCCTCGCAGTACGGGTCGGAGATGTAACGGATCACATCAGGATCCTGATACAGGCTTAAAAACAGCGGCCAGTCGTCGGCCGTCAGCGACTCCAGGGTCAAACGCTCAGTGACCAACTTCATTGCTTTTATCTCCTAAAAACGGGGAGCTCCGAAAAACGAAAATAAGGAAGTTACGAATGAAAGATATCCCTTTATTTTCCCCTATTAAATCCAGATAATCATTAACGTCAAAACAACAAAACCATAACGCCTTACCCGGTCACCTACAACCGTCCGTCGTTGCCCATCCGCAGCGCGAGGAGAACACCATGGCTTCCTTACAGATTGACGATATTCCAGGCACAATTAAAACCGTCAAACAGCAGCTCCGCCAGGCATTGCCTGATTACCGTGAGACCTTTTTGGCGCTGGAAGAAAACATCCGCCAGCAGGTTGAACAAATCCGCCGGGAACTGGCCGCCGGTCAAAGTCCGGTGCCGCAAGTCAATGCCGAAGATATCCTGCAACAACGCGTCAGCGAGCAGCAAAAAGCGCTGATCAAACAGCGCGGTGCCTGTGCCATTCGTGGCGTGTTCCCCCGCGACAAGGCCGCAGCCTGGAACCAGGAAATCGGCGACTATCTCGAGCGCAACAACTTCGTCGAACGCCTGAAAGGGGCCGCCGAAGACAATTACTTTGGCAAACTGGCCGCCAGCAAGCCGCAAATCTACGGTATTTACTGGTCCAAACCGCAGGTGGAAGCCCGTCAGGACGCCCGCATGCACGCGGTGCAAGTGTTCCTCAACAGCCTGTGGGAAACCGAGAGCAACGGCAAACAGCATTTTGACCCAACGCGCGTGGCCACCTACGCCGATCGCACCCGCCGCCGCCCACCGAACTCCTCGTCACTCGGCCTGTCGCCACACGTAGACAGCGGCACCATTGAGCGCTGGCTGGATGAGAACTTCCGCTACGTTTATCGCCACGTGTTCTCTGGCAACTGGCAGGATTATGATCCCTTTGCCGCCGACGGGCGCACCGAAGTCCGTGAAATCGCATCACCGGCGGTGTGCTCAATGTTCCGTACCTTCCAGGGATGGACGGCACTGACGCCACAGCGCACCCACGCCGGCACGCTGAATCTGGTCCCGATTGCCAACGCCATGGCCTACGTGCTGTTGCGTGCGTTACAGGATGACGTCGCCGACGACGATTTGTGCGATGCCGCCCCGGGCCGTGCGCTGTCGATCTCCGAAAAATGGCATCCCCTTTTAATCAGTGGGATTTCCCCTATTCCCGATTTAGAACCGGGCGACACGGTTTTCTGGCATTGCGACGTGATCCACGCGGTGGAAAACGAGCATAACGGCGAGTTCGACAGCAACGTAATGTATATCGCTGCTGCGCCGGGCTGCGAGAAAAACGATACCTATCTGCAGCGCCAACTGCCCAGCTTTATTGCCGGTAAAACCCCGCCGGATTTCGCCCCCGACGATTTCGAAGTGGATTTCATCGGCCGCGCCACGCTTGAACTGCTGACACCGCTCGGCAAGGAACAACTGGGCATCAAATAGCGCCGTTCCCCGTGGCGCGCCGCCCGGCCGCCACGGGGCCAATTCGCTGTGATATACTCCCCGCATCTTTCCGCCGCAGCGAGAGCCCGTCGTGCACCCTTTTTTTGAAATGCTGTTAGCGGTATTTGATCGCGCCGCGTTGATGTTGATCTGCCTGTTTTTCCTCACCCGCACCCGGTTGTTCCGCCAGTTGCTGCAAAAAGAAGACCATACGCCGCTGGAACTGGGCATGGTCACCGCCATCTTCTCGCTGTTTGCGCTGTTCAGCACCTATTCCGGCGTTAATGTTGAAGGCTCGCTGGTCAACGTGCGGGTGATCGCCATCATGGCCGGCGGTATCCTGTTCGGCCCCTGGGTGGGGATCATTACCGGTATCATCGCCGGGGTGCACCGTTATCTGATCGATATCGATGGCATTACCTCGGTTCCCTGCCTGATCACCAGCATCATTGCCGGTATCAGCGCCGGCTATATCAACCTGAAGGTGAAAAAAGAGCAGCGCTGGCGCGCCGGGATCATCGGCGGCATGCTGTGCGAATGCCTGACCATGCTGTTGATTGTGCTGTGGGCCAAGCCGACCGAACTGGGGCTGGATATCGTCTCCAAAATCGCGCTGCCGATGATCCTCGGTACGGTGTGCATCGGTCTGATTGTGCTGCTGGTGCAGAGCGTGGAAGATGAAAAAGAAGTGATCGCCGCCCGGCAGGCCAAACTGGCGCTGGATATTGCCCGCAAAACGCTGCCGTATTTCCGCAATATCAACAGTGAATCGCTGGCCACCATCTGTGACATTATTCGCCAGGACATTCAGGCCGATGCGGTGGCTATCACCGATACCCATCAGGTACAGGCCTATGTCGGCGTGGGTGAAGAGGCTTACCCGATCGGCCGTGAAGGGCTGAGCCGGGTGACCCGTGAAAGCATCCGGCACGGCAAGATCATCATCAAAAATAATCTGGAAAACCCGGCCACGCCGCAGATCCACTCGCAATTGGTGATCCCGCTGTGGGAAAAAGGCGAAGTGACCGGCGCGCTGAAAATTTACTACTGTCATGCACACCAGATCACCAATACGCTGAAGGTGATGGCAGTGGGCCTGTCGCAGATTATCTCCACCCAAATGGAGGTGTCGCGCATTGAACATCTGCGGCAGATGGCAGACAAAGCGGAAATGCGCGCTCTGCAAAGCAAGATCAACCCGCACTTCCTGTTCAACGCGCTGAATGCCATTTCGTCCTCGATCCGCATCAATCCGGACACCGCGCGCCAACTGATTATCAACCTGTCCCGCTACCTGCGTTATAACCTGGAGCTGAACGACGAGTTGATCGACATTCGCAAGGAATTGCACCAAATTCAGGATTATATCGCCATCGAGCAGGCGCGCTTCGGTGCCAAGCTGACGGTGATTTATGACATCGATGACGATATCTCGGTGCGCATCCCCAGCCTGCTGATCCAGCCGCTGGTGGAGAACGCCATCGTGCACGGCATTCAACCCTGCAAAGGCAAGGGGGTGGTGGTGATTGCGGTGAAAGATCAGGGGGACCGGGTCAGGATTTCGATCAAAGATACCGGCCACGGCATTGACCCGCAGGTCATCGAACGGGTAGCGCGCAACGAGATGCCTGGGCACAACATCGGCCTGCTGAATGTGCATCACCGGGTGTCCCTGCTGTACGGTGAAGGGTTGCGCATTCGTCGCCTGGAGCCGGGCACCGAAATTGCCTTTTATATCAGCAAAAATGGCGGCAAACTGCCGGTAGAGAACAACGCACTGCCGGCCGGGGAACCCTCATGAAAGCCATCATCGTTGAAGACGAGTTCCTCGCGCAGGAAGAACTCAGCTATCTGATCAAAAAACACAGCAATATCGTTATCGAAGCCACCTTCGAAGACGGGCTGGACGTGCTGAAATACCTGCAGAACCATCAGGTCGATGCCATTTTCCTCGACATCAATATCCCGTCGCTGGATGGGGTATTACTGGCGCAGAACATCAGCAAATTCGCCCATCGCCCTTCTATTGTGTTCATCACCGCCTATAAAGAGCATGCGGTGGAAGCCTTCGAAATCGAGGCCTTTGACTACATCCTCAAGCCTTATCACGAAGCGCGTATCGTCACCATGCTGCAAAAGCTGGAGGCGCTGCATAACCGCCCCGCCAGCCTGCCGGAACAGGCCAGCGCACCGAACCGCAGCAGCCATAGCATTAACCTGATCAAAGACGAGCGGATTATCGTTACCGACATCAACGACATTTACTATGCTGCCGCCGATGAGAAAGTGACACGGGTGTATACCCGACGCGAAGAGTTTGTGATGCCGATGAACCTCAGCGAATTTTACGGTCGTCTGCCTGAAGAACATTTCTTCCGCTGCCACCGTTCTTACTGCGTCAATCTGTCAAAAATTCGCGAGATCGTCCCCTGGTTCAACAACACCTATATTCTGCGGCTGAGCGATCTGGATTTTGAAGTGCCGGTCAGCCGCAGCAAGGTAAAAGAGTTTCGCAAACTGATGCGTTTATAATCGCCAGCCGTTACCAGCGTGGCCCCGGGCGATAGTAATAGCCCGGCGGCGGTGGTGGTGGCATACGGTAATGCGGGCGGTCGCGCCATTCGCGTCGTGGCGGGCCGTAATAAATCACCCGTGGTGGCGGACCATAGTAATAACCGCGTGGGCGTTCATAGCCACGGTGTTCAGACCACCAACGCGGATCGCGCCAGCGACCGCCGTCCCAATAGTGACCACGATTATCGCGATCGCCAATGTGCAATGAAAGGCCCGGTACATTGACGCCAATCGATACGACTGCGTGGCTCACCAACGGTAGCGACAGCAGTGCGGCTAGTAACAACAGTATTTTCTTCATCTCAACGACTCCTGCAGAGCGGAACCCGTCCGTTCGCAGATAACATAGATCTGCGCCAGCCGCCGCTCTATAGGAACAATGCCCATTTACGCCTTTCACACAGATCCTTCACAATTCAACCACAATCACCGCCGGGTGATCGGCGATAAATCGCTAACATTCTTGATATAGATCACGTGGCACCCGCCGCATTTCACGCCCTTTTAAGCGCAAAAAACGGCAACTCATGCGCCTTCTGATGCATTTCATTCCTTCCCTTGTGCAACTCATTCCCGATCCGCCGTCCAGTGGTATTACCAGCCTTATAATAAGCCCATACCGCGGGGCCTTAGACGCTATCCGCAAATTTCCGCCAACGGCTAACGCCCGGCAATGCACACACAGGAAGGAGTCCGGCCATGAACACCAAACCGGCAAATCGCAGCTTAATCGTTCTGGGGACCATCATCTGCCAGATGGGTCTCGGTACTATCTATACCTGGAGCCTGTTCAACCAGCCGTTGGTCGATAAGTTCCACTGGGGCCTAGGCGACGTCGCCACCACCTTCTCCATCACCAGCTTCTTCCTGGCTTTCGCCACGCTGTTTGCCGGCAAACTGCAGGAACGTTTCGGTATCCGCAACCTGACGCTGTGCTCCGGTATCCTGGTGGGTCTGGGCCTGATGGCCAGCGCCTACGTCAGCTCACTGAATATGGTCTATCTGCTGGCCGGCGTAGTGGTCGGTTTCGCGGTCGGTATCGCTTACATCTCTACCCTGTCTAACCTGATCAAGTGGTTCCCGGCCAACAAAGGGCTGATCTCCGGTATCTCAGTCGGGGCTTTCGGTACCGGTAGCCTGCTGTTCAAATACGTTAACGCCGCACTGATTGCCGACGTCGGCGTGTCCTCCGCCTTCTTCTACTGGGGTGCCATTGTAATGGCGCTGATCGTGTTCGGCTCCCTGCTGTTGAAAGAACCGGTACTGGTGAACAACTCTGCACAACAAGGCACCCACGGCCTGGGCAATGACTACAGCGTGCGCCAGATGCTGGCCACCAAAGAAGCCTACCTGCTGTTCATCATTTTCTTCGCGGCCTGTATGAGTGGCTTGTACCTGATTGGTATCGTCAAAGACATGGGCGTGCAACTGGCCGGAATGGATTTAGCTACTGCCGCCAACACCGTTTCTGCCGTCGCCATCTTCAACACTGCGGGCCGTATCATTCTGGGTACGCTGTCCGATAAAGTGGGCCGCATGCGCGTCATCAGCTTCACCATGCTGGTTACCGTACTGGCGATTGTGGCACTGAGCTTCCTTACCCTGAACCACACGCTGTTCTTCATCTGCGTCGGCGCCGTCGCCTTCTGCTTCGGTGGCAACATCACCGTGTTCCCAGCGATTGTCGGTGACTTCTTCGGCCTGAAAAACCACAGCAAAAACTACGGCATCATCTATCAGGGCTTCGGTCTGGGCGCACTGGCCGGTTCGTTTGTCGCCAAATACTTCGGCGGCTTCCATGCCACCTTCATCGTGATTGGCGTGTTGTCAGTGGCTTCTCTGATAATCACCCTGTTCATCAAGGCACCGAAGGCGGTAGCGCAGGAAGAAGAACACTTCCCGCAGACGGAGCTGGCAAAAGCCTAACTCCTCAAACGATAAAAGGGGCGCAACTTAACGGTTGCGCCCCTTTTTTTATAGTAGAGATATTGATAGCGAAATAATAGTAATTGGCCCAACAAAAAATAATTAGCAAAGAAATTAATAATTATTGTTCTGGGTTTGTAAAACATTGTTATGATGAGCGGAATTCAATGTCGAGGATAGGGAAGTGAAAAGTTTATTACTGTTTTCTTCTGCAATATTATTGCTGACTGGTTGCTCAGCCAAATACAACACAAATAACATCCAAAAAAACACAGAGCTTTTAATTAAAGATACCCCCGTAGTCATAGCGAAACCTGCTGATGGCGCATATGAAACGCATAATTACGCAGGTTCGGGTAATGCTACAGCAACGGCTGTTAAAGCCGCATTCTTGCAACACTCAGATAACGTGAGTGTTTTCACAGATTGCGAGGACACTGCTTGCCTGAAGAGTAATCACCCAATTAGTCGTGGGTATTACGTAATCCCACAGATATTACACTGGGAAGACAGAGCTACTGAATGGTCCGGCATACCTGACAAAATAGAAGTAAAAATCACCATATACAATGCAGAATCAAATACTAGAGTTGCTTCAACAATTATTAGCGGGAAAAGCAAATGGGCAACATTTGGAGGTGACCATCCACAAGACTTATTGCCTGAACCCGTTAACGCGTATATCTCCAGTCTGTATTAAGTGAACTTACCGCCAAGATTCGTCCCCCCCCCCACAATAATCTTGGTACAAATAATCCCGGCAAATCAGCATACCGCTGTTTTGCCGGGATTATGCATTACAGATGCATGCCCAGCGTTTGACGCAGATGAGCGCCGGCACCCAGCAGGCCAGGTTGCCCGTGAGTGATCATAAATACCGGAATGTCGTGCACGTAATCTTTGAAACGCCCTTTATCCTCGAACGCCGCACGGAAGCCAGAGGCTTTAAAGAACTCCATAAAGCGCGGCACTATGCCCCCGGCAATATAAACGCCGCCAAAGGTGCCCAGGCTCAGCGCCAAATTGCCGCCGAAACGCCCTAGAATGACGCAGAACAGCGACAAGGCGCGGCGACAATCAATGCAGCTGTCGGCCAGTGCGCGCTCGGTAATGTCCTTTGGCTCCAGCTTTTCCGGCAGGCGCTTATCCGACTTAACGATAGCGCGGTAGAGATTGACCAGCCCCGGCCCGGACAGCACACGCTCGGCAGACACATGGCCCACTTCGGCGCGTAACACCTCCAGAATGATATCTTCTTCTTCACTGTTCGGTGCGAAGTCCACATGGCCGCCCTCGCCCGGCAGGCTCACCCAGCGACGGTTAACGTGCACCAGATGCGCCACCCCCAGACCGGTACCGGCGCCATACACTGCAATCGGCTTGTCTTTCTGCGCGCTGCCACCGCCGAACTGCAACACGTCGTCTTGCGACAGCATCGGGATCGCCATCGACACGGCGGTAAAGTCGTTGATCACTTCCAGGTGGCTCAGCCCCAGGCTGGCCTTCATCTCTTTGATCGAGAACGCCCAGGTATGGTTGGTCATCGCTACCCAGTCTTCAGTGACCGGGCAGGCAATGGCAATACAGGCGTCCTGCACCTGAATATCCTGCTCGGATAAATATTGGCGGATCACCGCCTCCAGGCTGTCAAACTCCAGGCCGGAATAGGTTTTCGCCTGGGTAATTTCACCCGTCGCCACAGTGCACAACGCCAGGCGGGCATTGGTGCCGCCTACATCACCTACGAGGGCATAAGTCATCAGTATCTTCTCCGCGGAATGAATAATTGAAAGCTGCCCACACTGTAAAATCCCGCTGCAAAAACAACAATCACCATCCTTCACGCGGCCATCCATTAGCGATCCAGATCACAAAAAACATTTCAGCCCATCCCTTTCAGGGCGATTTGAAACAAATTGCGGCAAAAAACGCGCTACCACGGCTGTTAACCATCAACACAGAAAGGCACTATTAATCGGCTGTGGCCCCAGGCCTGGCCGGAAATTTCTTTGCGTGCCAGAGTGCTGATTGTCTGGCAAGCTGTGGTCACAATTCAATCACCCGTTCGCCCTGCCATCCGGGGCCATTAACAAGGGATCCCCGCATGTTGCACCCGCGCGCCAATGCCATGTTGGCTTTCGCTCTGCCCGCTCTCGTTATCGGTTCGGCTTCAAGCCTGGTGCTCATTCTGGTGATGAAATTCGCCGATGCACTGCAGCGGCTGCTGTGGGTGAATATTCCCGCGGTTATGAATATCGACACCCAGTCGCCCTGGTGGTTGATCGGCATTCTGACGCTGACCGGCGTCGCCGTCGGGTTAATTATCCGCTATATGCCCGGCCATGCGGGGCCAGACCCGGCAACGGAATCGCTGATCGGCATGCCTCTGCCCTTGTCGGCGGTGCCCGGTCTTGCGTTGGCGCTGATCGTTGGCCTGGTGGGTGGCGTCAGCCTGGGGCCGGAAAACCCGATCACTGCCATCAATATCGCGTTGGTGGTGGCAATCGGTTCACGTCTGCTGCCGAGAGTCCCGCGCATGGACTGGATTATTCTGGCCGCAGCCGGCACCATCGGCGCACTGTTCGGCACTCCGGTCGCCGCTGCGCTGATCTTTTCACAAACGCTGGCGGGCAATAATGATGTGCCGCTGTGGGATCGGCTGTTTGCCCCGCTGATGGCAGCAGCAGCCGGTGCGGTCACCACCCAACTCTTTTTCACCCCGAACTTTACCCTGCAGCTTGATGCCTATGGCGTTACCCGGCTGACGGATATTTTCAGTGGATCTATCGTCGCGCTGATCGCCATCGCGCTGGGCATGGTGGCGCTGTGGAGTTTTCCGCATATCCATCGCCTGTTCCATTCGATCAAGAACCCAGTACTGATGCTGGGGCTGGGCGGCTTTGTGCTCGGGCTATTGGCATTAATCGGCGGCGAGGTCACCCTGTTTAAAGGGCTGGATGAAATGAAGCGGCTGGCGATCGGCGAGAATTTTTCGGTCACGGAACTGCTGCTGATCACGCTGACCAAACTGGCGGCACTGGTGATTGCTGCCGCCAGCGGTTTTCGTGGTGGGCGCATCTTCCCGGCAGTGTTTGTCGGGGTGGCGTTGGGCCTGATGCTGCATCAGCATGTTCCGGCGGTGCCGGCGGCCATTACCGTCTCCTGCGCCATTATGGGGTTGGTGCTGGTGGTCACGCGTGACGGCTGGCTCAGCCTGTTTATGGCCGTTGCGGTGGTGCCGGAGTTGCACCTGCTACCGGTGCTGTGTGTGGTGATGCTGCCCGCCTGGCTGGTGCTGGCGGGCAAACCGCTGATGCTGGTGGGTAAACTCCAACCGCCGCACGACAATTAGGCTAGCGAATATTCTGCTGCTGCGCGCGCATGGATAGCGGTGGTGTCAAATACCGGCACTGACGCATCCTGCGCGCCAACCAGCAGACCAATTTCGGTGCAGCCGAAAATAATCCCCTGAGCGCCCTGCTGTTCCAGATTGCCGATAATGCGGCGATACTCATCGCGCGACGCATCACGGATTTTCCCCAGGCACAGCTCTTCATAAATAATGCGGTGCACAATATCGCGATCGGCCGCCACCGGGGTGACCACCTCAATGCCATACTTTTCCTGCAGTCGCCCACGATAGAACTCTTGTTCCATGGTAAAACGCGTGCCGAGCAGCCCGACGCGGCGAATATCCTGCTGACTCACCTGCAACGCCGTGGCGTCGGCGATGTGGATCAGCGGTAAGCCGCTGGCCTGTTCAACCGCATCCGCTACCTTGTGCATGGTGTTGGTACAAATGACGATGGCCTGTGCCCCCGCAGCACGCAGTGAGGCCGCAGCGGCAGCCAGCAGTTGCCCCGCCCCCTGCCAATCGCCCTGATGCTGCAAGCGTTCCACCTCGTGGAAATCGACGCTGTAGAGCACGATTTTGGCCGAATGCAGGCCGCCAAGTCGCTCCTTAACCTGTTCATTGATCATGCGGTAATAAGGAATGGTCGATTCCCAGCTCATGCCGCCCAGCAGGCCCAACACTTTCATCGTTTGCTCCTCAGTCATTGCTGCAATTATCCGACATTACCTGAGAATCGCAGGGATGACGACGCCTTATTTAGCGGAAGAGTTGACCGGCTGACGAGCCTCAAACCAACGCTGACGCAGGGTATCGTACGCCCAGTTATAGAACATGGTGTACGGCAGGAAGAACAGGAAGAAGCCGATCTCCAGCATAAACGCCTGTACTAAAGAAATGCTCAGCATCCAGGCGGCAATGGGCACGCCGATCAACACAAAACCGGCCTCAAAGCCCAGGGCATGAAACACCCGCACCTTAAGATTACGCACCACGCGGCCCACCGGCCACAGGCGGTCAAAAACGGTGTTATAAACCATGTTCCATACCATGGCGACGGTGGACAACATCACCGCCAACGCACCGACCTGTACCATCGAACGGTTCAACAACCACGCGCCCAACGGGGCGCAGACCATCACGGCAATGGCTTCGAAACCGACGGCGTGGACGATACGTTCAATGAAAGACTTGTTTTGCAGTTGCATACATCACCTGTTTTATCCCTTATGAATTTGTAGGGGCGCTGCATGCCGCGCCCGCATAAATTGGAGCGAATATATTCGCCCCCTAATAAACTCAGGTGATTATCATCGATTTTTTGGGTAGATTAAAAATAGGTTCCATCGATAAAGTAGATACATCATGCGCTATTCTCCCGAAGCCCTACAGGCGTTTGTTGAGGCCGCCGCCCTCGGTTCTTTCTCAGCCGCCGCGCGCAAGCTGCGCAAAAGTCAGTCCACTGTCAGTACCGCGATCGCCAATCTGGAAGCCGATCTCGGGCTGATCCTGTTTGATCGCCAGGCGCGTCAGCCGGTTTTAACCGCCGCCGGCCACAAAGTGCTGGCCCATGTGCAGGACATTCTCACGGCCAGCGAACGACTCGACGCGCTGAGTATTCGGCTGGCGGACAATATAGAACCCCGCCTGACCATCGTTTTTTCCGATACCTACCAGCCCACCCACCACGATCGCCTGATGCAGCACTTTGAACAACGCTATCAGGATATAGAGCTGGAGTGCATGATCGCCGAGGACGGCGACGTGTTGGATCTGTTGCAAAGTGGCCGTGCGCATCTGGGTATGGTGGAAGTGCAGGCCAGCTATCCACCGGATATCGGCTTTGCACGGCTGCCGGAACAGACGGAGATGGGGCTGTTCGTCACCCACTCGCACCCGCTGGCGCAGACGCCTTCCCCCACGCCGGAACAACTGTCCAGCACCCGCCAACTCTATCTGAACACCTACACCGGCGCCGGTGCGTCCCGTCCTCAGGGCCGGGTCTGGTCGGCACCCAGTTACCTGATGCTGCTGGAAATGGCCGAGCAAGGGGTCGGTTGGGCCACATTGCCGAACTGGCTGGTGCGGCAATATGGCCATGACAAATTAACCGAACTTAAGCCACGCGGATGGCCGAAGCTGATTTCAGTGGATGCGGTTTGGTCGAAACTGACCCCGCCAGGGCCGGCGGGGTATTGGTTGCTGGAACGCCTGCTGGAGAACGCGACGGATCAGGCCGCCGCGTTACGCGACTGAATGGCGCGCGAGACGGTATCCAGCAATTCGGGAATATCCATCTTTGGCAGCACCACTTCCACAAAAGCCAGTTGCGGGCTGTCGCCGACTTCTCTCAGCGCCTGGCGCAACTGTTCCGGTTCAGTAACCCGCAGCGTTTTCACCTGATGTTCGCCGGCTAACGCCTGCGGCAACTGCGTCCAGTTCCACTGGGCGATATCGTTGTAACGCTGTTGCGGGCCGTGGATAGCCCGCTCAACGGTATAACCGTCATTATTGAGCAGGAAAATCACCGGTTTCAGCCCGTCGCGCAGCATCGAGCCCAGCTCCTGCGCGGTGAGCTGTGCCGAACCGTCGCCGATTAACAGCACCACCCTACGGTCCGGCTCCGCCGTCTGGGCACCGAATGCCGCCGGCAGGGTATAACCGATAGACCCCCACAACGACTGGACGATAAACCGACAGCCCTGCGGCAGGCTAAGCGCCGCAGCACCAAAACAGGCCGTGCCCTGCTCGGCGATCACAATGTCGCCCGGCCGCAGAAAGTCCTGCATCTGTTGCCAAAAACCGTGCTGATCCAAACCACTGCCGTTCGGATCCGGTAATACCGGGCGTTTAATCGCCGGTAATTGCCATTGTTTTACCAGCGTCAGCGTCAACTGGTGCAACGCAATGACCGCGTCTCGCATTGGGATCTGGCTGAAGACTTGCTGCCCTACCCGTGCTTCAAACGGCTGAATATCAATGCATTTCTCCGCCGGCAGATGATGAGTGAAGCCAGCGGTAATGGTATCGGTAAAACGCACGCCGACGTTAATGACGACATCGGCGCCCTCAATCAGTTGCTTCACCTGCAGATCGCTGGCCGCACCGGCATAGGTGCCGGTAAAACAGGCATGGGTTTCATCCAATACGCTCTTGCCAAGCAACAGGGTTGAATGTGGCATATCAACCTCATTCATCCACTGTGCCAGCACCTTCTCAGCCCCAAAGCGTTCCGCCAGAAAGTCCGCCAGCAGGGAGACCCGCTTGGCCGGCAGCAGCATTTCCCGCGCGGCGGCGATAAAGGCTTGTAGTGACACCTGAGAACAATGGGCCTGCCGCAGCATCAGCGGTGCCGGTCGGGATGCCAGCGGCGCTTCTGCCACCTCACTCGGCAACAGCAGATAAACCGGACGATGCTCAAACAACGCGATGGTCAGCAGCCGATCTATTTCTGCTTCGGCGTTGTCGGCGGTTAGGCTGGCCTGCGCGACGGTGACCTCTTTCGCCATACGGGCAAAGTGGCCGAAATCGCCATCGCCCAGAGAATGGTGCAATAAATCTCCAGCCTGCTGGGCACGTAATGTGGGGGCACCCACTACGTGGATCACCGGCAAGTACTCAGCGTAGCTGCCGGCAATGCCGTTGACCGCGCTCAGTTCACCCACGCCAAAAGTGGTCAGTAAAGCGGCAGCCGGTTTACAGCGTGCATAACCATCTGCGGCATAGGCGGCATTCAGCTCGTTAGCACAGCCTACCCAGGTGATCTGCGGATGAGCGATGACATGATCGAGAAACTGCAGGTTGTAGTCCCCGGGCACGCCAAAGAAATGTCGGATACCGATCTGAGCCAAACGATCGAGTAGGTAATCGGCCACCCTATAGGTTTTATTCATGATCATCACCTGCCAACAGTTGAGATTGTCAGTATTAAGTATCGAAGATGTGGTATGAATTTCGAGCTTTGTGTTTAAAAAGGGATTGGCAACCCAGCGTTACATCGACGCACCCTTGGCAGGCATAAGTTATACCTCATAAGTTGTATTTATAACGTTATGGCGATTAAGCGTGATCGGCGACTCTGACAAAGGCTATGGAAACGCATACACTAAAATTCATTCCACCTCTGCTGAAAAGGGTTCCTATGCTCTACCAGGCTGATTCTTCGCGTTATCAAAATATGGAATACCGCCGCTGCGGCCGTAGCGGCCTGAAACTGCCGGCCATTTCTCTCGGCTTGTGGCATAACTTTGGCGACACCACGCTGTATGACAATGCGCGCAAGCTGATCCACTGCGCGTTCGATCGTGGTATTACCCACTTTGATCTGGCCAACAACTATGGTCCGCCTCCCGGTTCCGCCGAGGAAAACTTCGGCCGTATTCTTAACGCGGACCTGAAGCCCTGGCGTGATGAACTGATTATCTCCTCGAAGGCCGGTTACACCATGTGGCCTGGCCCTTACGGCGACTGGGGATCGAAAAAGTATCTGGTCGCCAGCCTGGATCAAAGCCTGCAACGCATGGGGCTGGAGTACGTGGACATCTTCTACCACCATCGTCCCGATCCGGATACGCCGCTGGAAGAAACCATGGGCGCGCTGGATTTGCTGGTGCGTCAGGGCAAGGCACTGTACGTCGGGCTATCAAACTACCCGGCCGACCGTGCACGCGAAGCGTTTCGCATTCTGCAAAAACTCGGCACGCCTTGCGTGATCCATCAGCCCAAATACTCGATGTTCGAACGCTGGGTTGAACCCGAGTTACTGGATACGCTGGAAGAACACGGCGTAGGTTCCATTGCCTTCTCACCACTGGCCGGTGGTCTGCTGACCGATCGCTATCTGCACGGTATTCCACAAGATTCGCGCGCCGCCAGCGGCAGTCAGTTTCTGCAGCCCGGTCAGCTCACCGACGATAAGTTGGAAAAAGTGCGTCGACTCAATGCATTGGCGCAACAGCGTGGGCAAAAGCTGTCGCAAATGGCACTGGCCTGGGTATTACGCGGCGATCGCGTCACTTCGGTACTGATTGGTGCCAGCAAGACCAGTCAGATTGAAGACGCGGTAGGCATGCTGGCTAACCGCAGCTTCAGCGATGCCGAAATTGCCCAGATCGAACAAATATTAGTGTAATCGGTTACAATGATCGCCGGATCCCACGCCGGCGATCGTCTATCCTCGCCAGACAAATCTTAAATCAACTGCTCCACACCGCTTTTCAGAATCTCTCTAAGATTCAACCCTAGCCCCACAGGCTAAGATGCCGCTATTGCAGGTAAAACTATAAGGCCATTTTATAAACTGATGAACGCGCTTCATTACTTATAAAACCGGCCAACCCGCTGCGGCGGAAAGGAGAATTCATGTTTAAACCTCTGTTATTGGCCGCCCTGTTGGTGGTGTCAACGGTGCCTGTCATGCAGCAAGCCCAGGCGGACGGCCTCAGTATTGATCTGATGCCGGGCGTGTCATTACGTATCGGTGAACAAGACAACCGTGGCCGTTACTGGGACGGTTATGACTGGCGTGACCGCGACTGGTGGCAGGGCCATCAGGGCCGCTACCTGGGCGATCGCAACCGCCGGGGTTACAACTGGGACGGTTATCGCTGGCGCGACAACGACTACTGGCGCAAAAATTATTACTATCATGAAGGCCGCTATCGCAAATACGATAAGCACTACTACAAGCATCATGATAAACACCACTGGAAAGATCGTCGCCATGATGACCGCGATCACGGTCACCGTGGTCATGGCGACCACGACGACTAACAGCAAAAGGCCGGCATCATGCCGGCCTTTCATTTAACAGGAGCTCACAGCAGGCTGCTGACCAGCAAATAACCGTTCAACCCCACCACTACCACCACGATCAGCTTACCCATCGTCTGTATGGTACGGCTGTTCACCATCTCGCCCATCAACTCACGATTACCAGTGAACGACAGCAATGGCACCAGTGCCAGGGCAATCCCGAAACTCAGCAGCACCTGGCTTAGCACCAGAATGCGCGTAGCGTCCATCCCCAGCATAATCACGATAAATGACGGCAGCATGGTGACCACGCGGCGTACCCACAGCGGAATGTAAAAGCGCACGAACCCCTGCATCACCACCTGCCCCGCCAGCGTGCCCACCACGGTAGAAGACAGCCCGGCAGCCACCAGGCTCAGCCCGAAAATGGTCGCTGCCGCCTGACCCAGCAAAGGTTGCAGCGTCAGATAGGCCTGGTCGAGATCGGTGACGCCACTATGACCATTAAAATGGAAGGCCGCGGCGGCGGTGGCCATCATCGCCAGATTAACAAACCCGGCGATGGTCATGGCAATGGCGACATCGAACTTGGTAGCAGCGTAGCGATCTGCCTTTGAATTCTCGCCAGCGGCCTGGGTTAACGACGAATGCAGATAAATCACGTGCGGCATAATGGTAGCGCCCAGTACGCCC
The DNA here is from genome assembly GCF_027474885.1 of Serratia myotis. Taxonomy (NCBI): domain Bacteria; kingdom Pseudomonadati; phylum Pseudomonadota; class Gammaproteobacteria; order Enterobacterales; family Yersiniaceae; genus Serratia; species Serratia myotis. The sequence goes on from NZ_CP099707.1 coordinate 3,956,675, forward strand.
GCAGCCAGAAACACCGCATCGCCGTTCGGCAAATCCGGCAGCGCCATGCCTTTTAACAACGGTCCCAACTGCGGCTGGGAGAACACCAGCTCCACCATATAAGCCAGGGCGACAAACAGCAGCAGGCTGCCAATCACCCATTCCAGCGGTTTTTGCCCACGTTTTTGCAGCATCAGGATCAGGAAGGTGGCAATACCGGTCAGGATCGCCCCTTCCAGCAGCGTTACGCCCAACAGCAGTTTGAAACCGATAGCCGCACCAATAAACTCGGCCAGATCGGTCGCCATCGCAATGATTTCTGCCTGCACCCAATAGGCCCAGACCGCTGGGCGTGGAAAACGATCGCGAATGTGCTCCGCCAGGTTTTTACCGGTGGCAATGCCCAGTTTGGCGGACAACAGCTGGATCAGCATCGCCATCACATTGGCCCACACCACCACCCACAGCAGGGTATAGCCAAAAGAAGCCCCTGACTGGATATTGGTGGCGAAATTGCCAGGGTCGATATAGCCGATAGCCGCGATAAATGCGGGCCCCATCAGGGAGAGTTTGATCTTTCTGGATGGGCGCTGAGTGGTCTCTACCACGCGACTGTTCAGCATGCTCTGAACCCTTACTTCTATTAAGCCTGAGGTTATTTTATGTAAATGATAATAATTATCAAGTGCATTTGGAGCGGTAATACTTATCTCTGCGATAGAGAAAAACCACGGGTTTAACGAAAGGTTTAGCGGGTAGATGGATATTTTCCGTACTCTGCCGAGCCTGATTCAGAGCACAATCGGTCTTATAATGGAATTAGCACAGGAATAGGAATTTCATATGGTTTCATTAAGCTCTTGATTTTTTATGCTTTACCGTACTAATTTAAGACATATCCCACTATGACTTTCCATATTTGCAATAGACCTCTCGTTTTTAAACGTGGCGTTACATAAAATGACATCCGAAATTCAGCCTGCCTCAAGTTTGGAGCAAACATGTCCCATATTGCGCACTTTGCGTTGGCGTTAGTGGTGGTTGCGGTTCTGGCACTGTTAGTGTGCCGCGATCGTAAAAGCATCCGCATTCGCTACGTTATACAACTGTTGGTTATTGAAGTACTGCTGGCCTATTTCTTCCTGCATTCGGAAGCGGGTTTAGGCTTTGTAAAAGGATTCGCAGCGCTGTTTGACAAGCTGCTCGGGTTTGCTGGGCAAGGGACTGAATTTGTATTCGGCGGTATGGGTGATAAAGGTCTGGCCTTCTTCTTCCTGAAGGTACTGTGCCCGATCGTCTTCATTTCTGCGCTGATCGGTATTCTGCAATACATTAAAGTACTGCCGTTTATCATCCGCATTATTGGTACCGTGCTGTCAAAAGTAAACGGTATGGGCAAGCTGGAATCCTTCAACGCCGTCAGCTCGCTGATCCTGGGCCAGTCTGAAAACTTCATTGCCTATAAAGATATTCTGGGCAAGATGTCAGAAAAGCGCATGTACACCATGGCAGCAACCGCGATGTCTACGGTTTCCATGTCCATCGTCGGTGCTTACATGACCATGCTGGATGCCAAGTTTGTGGTCGCCGCGCTGGTACTGAACATGTTCAGCACGTTTATCGTGCTGTCATTGGTCAACCCGTATGACACCAGTAAAGAAGAAGAACTGCATCTGGGCAATCTGCACGAAGGCCAGAGCTTCTTCGAAATGCTGGGTGAATACATTCTGGCTGGTTTTAAAGTAGCTATTATCGTTGCTGCGATGCTGATCGGCTTTATCGCCCTGATCGCCGCGCTCAACGGCCTGTTCAGCGCCATCTTCGGCCTGAGCTTCCAGGAAATCCTGGGCTACTTCTTCTATCCATTCGCCTGGATTATGGGTATTCCTAAGCACGAAGCGTTGCAGGTAGGCAGCATCATGGCGACCAAACTGGTTTCCAACGAATTCGTGGCGATGATGGAACTGCAGAAAATCTCTGCTGAACTCTCTCCTCGCAGCATGGGGATCCTGTCGGTGTTCCTGGTTTCCTTCGCCAACTTCTCTTCCATCGGTATCGTTGCCGGTGCGATTAAAGGGCTGAACGAACATCAGGGCAATGTGGTGTCCCGCTTTGGTCTGAAGCTGGTATACGGTTCTACGCTGGTCAGCATCCTGTCTGCGTCCATCGCAGGCCTGGTTCTGGGCTAAGCCGAAACCTCAGTGAGACAAAGGTCGCTTCGGCGGCCTTTTTTAATGCCTGTAATTCGGTGTTCGGGATGGAGGAGGAAAGACAGAAAGCAAAAAGCCGACCCTGAGGTCGGCTTTTTAAATGGTGGTGGAGCTAGACGGGATCGAACCGTCGACCTCTTGCATGCCATGCAAGCGCTCTCCCAGCTGAGCTATAGCCCCACAAAAGTGGTACGCTTTAACCGGCGTTACGGTATTCCCCAACCCTTCTGAGATAAAGGTTGGTGGAGCTAGACGGGATCGAACCGTCGACCTCTTGCATGCCATGCAAGCGCTCTCCCAGCTGAGCTATAGCCCCAATCCACAATCACAAAATCCTGTGAACGGGGCGCATAATATGAAACCCCTGAAACACTGTCAACGGCTAAATTGAATTACTCGATCAAGCGCTGAAAAAGCCGCCAAATCAGCGCGTTTCACGCTAAAAAATCGCCAGGACGGGTGAAAATCAGCCATTACCCTGGTCATCTCACAAAATACAAAAAACCTTACCCATTGTGTTGATTTTTATTTAATGGAATGTTAGCGAAATACGCTTGAGTCATCATCCCCACAGGCATAGACTGCCCGCGTCGTAAAATCCACAACTATAAACCGAGTCAGTTATGTCGTTGCATTCACCAAAAGAAATCGCTGCGTTAGCCATTCAGGCCGGCGTAAACAAAAGCCAGGCGCCACTCGCCAATCTGCTCATTCTGGGCTTTCTCGCCGGTGCCTTTATCGCTACCGGCTTCCTGCTGGATATCCATGTGATCGGCACCCTGCCAGCCGAATGGGGCTCGTTTGGGGCATTACTGGGCGCCGCCGTGTTCCCGATCGGCCTGATCCTGACAATTCTGGCCGGAGGAGAGTTACTGACCGGTAATATGATGACTCTGCCGATGGCCTGGTTTGCCCGCCAAATATCGCTGTTTGCCATTCTGCGCAACTGGTTCTGGGTCACTCTGGCCAACCTGGCCGGCAGCGTGGCCGTTGCCTATTTCTTTGGCCACCTGCTTGGCCTGACAGAAGGGACATTCCTGCACAAAACCTTGTCCATCGCGCAAGCCAAAGTGGATGCTGACTTCCTGCACGCATTTATTTCCGGCGTCGGCTGTAATTGGCTGGTGTGTCTGGCGGTGTGGCTGGCCTTTGCCAGCAAAGACGTGCCGGGTAAGGTGATTGGTATGTGGTTCCCGGTGATGGCTTTCGTCGCTATCGGTTTCCAGCACGTGGTGGCGAACATGTTCATTATCCCGGCGGCCATCTTTGCCGGTGGCATGAGCTGGAGCCAGTATCTGCCCAACTTCACCGCCGTGTTTCTCGGTAACGCATTGGGCGGCGCAGGCTTCGTCGGCCTGATGTATTTCCTCGCCTACCGCCCCGCCGTTCCGGCCAGCGAACAGGCCTGATCGACACCGATAAAAAAGCCCCGGGATTGCTCCACGGGGCTTTTTCATTCACAGGCTGGGAAACTATCAGCCTTAAGCTTCACGCCCGGCAATGAAAGCCAGCGCCAGGTCGATGCGCTGCAGAGAACGTTTCTGACCAATAGCATGAACGGTAACATCCATACCCGGTGACTGACCGGCACCGGTCACCGCTACGCGCAGCGGCATGCCGACCTTGCCCATACCTACACCCAGCTCATCAGCCGTGCCCTGAATGGCGTCATGCACGTTTTCCGGGGTCCAGGCAGTGATAGCAGCCAGTTTGGCACGTACTGCCTCCAGCGGCTGGCGTGCAACCGGACGCAGGTGTTTCTTGGCAGCATCAGCGTCGAACTCGCTGAAGTCTTCGTAGAAGTAACGGCAGGACTCGGCCATTTCCTTCAGCGTTTTGCAACGCTCGCCCAGCAGCTTAACAATATCTTTCAGCTCAGGACCGTTGCGGGTTTCAATACCCAGTTGCTCAACATGCCACGCCAGGTGCACCGCCACTTCTTCGGCAGGCATATGGTTAATGTAGTGGTGGTTGAGCCACTGCAGCTTCTCGGTATTGAAGGCGCTGGCAGATTTGTTGATCGCTTCCAGAGTAAAGAACTCTTTCATCTCATCAATAGAGAAGATTTCCTGATCGCCATGGGACCAACCCAGACGCACCAGATAGTTCAGCAGCGCCTGCGGCAGGTAGCCGTCGTCACGATACTGCATTACGCCTACCGCACCGTGGCGTTTCGACAGTTTTTTGCCGTCGTCACCGAGGATCATCGAAACGTGCGCGTATTCCGGTACTGGCGCGCCCAGCGCTTTCAGAATGTTGATCTGACGCGGGGTGTTGTTGATGTGGTCTTCGCCGCGGATCACGTGGGTGATTTCCATATCCCAGTCATCCACCACTACGCAGAAGTTATAGGTCGGTGAACCGTCGGTACGGCGAATGATCAGGTCATCCAGCTCCTGGTTGCTGAATTCGATCGGGCCACGGATCTTGTCATCGAAGATAACCGAGCCTTCCTGCGGGTTACGGAAACGCACCACGTAGGGTTCGTCGTCGGTATGGCTGCACTGGCTGTCACGGCAATGACCGTCGTAACGTGGTTTTTCACCGTTTTCCATCTGCGTTTCACGCAGCGCTTCCAGACGTTCCTTCGAGCAATAGCATTTATAGGCGGTATTCTGCACCAGCATGTCGTCAATCACCGCGTTATAGCGGTCAAAACGCTTGGTCTGGAAGTACGGGCCTTCGTTCCAATCCAGGTTTAACCAGTTCATGCCATCCATAATTGCGTCAATAGCGTCCTGGGTTGAACGTTCCAGATCGGTATCTTCGATACGCAGAACGAACTCACCGCCCATATGGCGGGTGAACAACCAGGAGTAAAGCGCAGTACGGGCGCCACCGACGTGAAGATAGCCGGTTGGGCTCGGTGCAAAACGGGTTTTGATTTTCATTGGGTTCACTGCCTTATTACGCAACGCGTGTCGGCGGTTGCCGACGATTGCTCGGAATTTAAAAAAGTGGGCAACATTGTACCACCACGCGCTAATTCCTCAACGCTGACACGATATTGCTGCCCCTGATTTCGTTATCTCTGCGGCAGGTTTCGCATAACAATGTGCAAAGATCCGTCATTGCGGGCTATAAATATCTCATCCTGTTTAAATTTGCGGCGAACGATTGAAATCATTTTAAAAACCGTTGACTCACTTTCAACTATCCCTATAATGCGACTCCAACAAGACGGGGCGATTAGCTCAGTTGGTAGAGCATCTCCTTTACACGGAGGGGGTCGGCGGTTCGAGCCCGTCATCGCCCACCATCTTGTTGAGCAGTAAAGCAGTAAGAAATGAGAAGAATGAGGGTGATTAGCTCAGTTGGTAGAGCATCTCCTTTACACGGAGGGGGTCGGCGGTTCGAGCCCGTCATCACCCACCACTCATTCTCTTGTTTGGCAGTACCCGGAAGTTCTGAAGTGGGTGATTAGCTCAGTTGGTAGAGCATCTCCTTTACACGGAGGGGGTCGGCGGTTCGAGCCCGTCATCACCCACCACTTCTGCGGGTCGTTAGCTCAGTTGGTAGAGCAGTTGACTTTTAATCAATTGGTCGCAGGTTCGAATCCCGCACGACCCACCACTACAGAAAAAAGCGCCTTTTGGCGCTTTTTTCGCATCTGACGTCCGGAAGCGCTCAAAACCTCAGTAATTCTCCCAATATCTCCATACAACTAACAATGCTCGTTATTAGGGAGAGCGTGCCGAAGGGGTCGTAGCGGCTTGCCCGCCGACCAACTTGTCGGGAACAAGTTGGAACGACTTCCAGTCGGCCCGCAGGGTGGGACACAAGGATGTGTCCCATAATGGCCCCTCGGTGCGCTAGGCCCGGGCATCTCGAGATTAAAGACAACTAATAAAGGCGCTGCAAGCAGCGCCTTACGGCTATCGCGAAGGTAGAACCTGATTATCAGGCCGCCAGCGTCGCTCCACCATCAATCACAATATCCTGCATAGTGATATGGCTGGCGCGATCGGAAGCCAGGAACAGAATGGCATCGGCGATTTCCTGTGGTTGAGCAATTTTGCCCAACGGAATGCCCAGTTTGAACTGTTCCGGGAAACCGTTAATGGTGTTCTGCTCACCGGTTTCATCCTGCCACATGCCACGCTGCATTGGCGTATTGGTCGAGCCCGGCGAAACCAGGTTGCTGCGCACGCCATAAGGGGCCATTTCCAACCCCACGGTTTGGCACAGGCTGCGCAATGCAGCTTTAGAAGCGCAGTAGGCCGCCATGCCGACGCGCGGCACATGGGCGGCGTTGGACGCTACGCTGACAATCACACCGCGTCGTTGGCGACGAAACACCGGCAAGGCATGGCGGAACATATTGAATGCCCCACCGGCATTGACCGCCAGACAAGCCAGCCAGTCTGCGGTGCTGGTTTCATCCGTCAGCCCCATGCGCAAAATACCGGCACCGTTGACCAGCACGTCCAAATCCCCCTGCTCCGCCAGCAAACGTCCGCACACGCGGTCTACTGCATCACTGTCAGCGATATCCAGCACTTCAGTACGGAATGGGTATTCCGGCTCACCAAAGTGTTTATCAAAGCCAACCACTTCGGCACCGGCCTGCACAAACGCCAGTGCCGTTGTCAGACCAATTCCGGCACCAGCACCAGTCACCCAGACTCGCTTACCGGCGAAATCGCCCTGTTGCTCCATCAGGCTTTCCCCTCTGACAACAACGCCCACCAGCCATCGATGGTTGGGTTCTTGGCCAGCGCGATAAAATCGATATCGCCGCGAATCTTGCGCCAGCGTGCCGCCAATTCCATGATACGCACCGAATCCAGACCGTAGTCGATCAGGTTTTCGTCGTCGCCCATGTCTTCGCTGTCTTCATCGAGGAAAGGCATGATTTGCTGACGCAGCGCAGCCTTGCTGGCAATGCCCGGCAACAGCTCGGCGGTGGTCACCACGCGACCGCAACGGCCGGCGGTATAACGCAATGCCATCAGGTGTTCTTCACGGGAGAAATCGGCCAGGCCGTCGGCCACCATGAACGGCTGAATATTGCGCATAAAAGCATCGATCGCCGTAGTCATGCAGCCGATATGCGCGTAGACGCCACAGATGATCAACTGATCGCGCCCCGACTCCTGCAGAATCTCCTGCAGCGGTGAGCGGTGGAAAGCACTGTAACGCCACTTCACCAGTACGGTATCGTCTGCTTCCGGTGCCAGGGCAGCAACCACTGCCTGCTGTTCCGGGTGCTTATTCAGACCTGGGCCCCACATGTCATTCAACAAGGCGCGATCTTCATCGCTCTGCTGATTAGGTTGCGCGGTGTAAAACACCGGGATCCCCTGGGATTTGCAGTAACGGCGCAGGTTGGCGATGTTCTCCACCACCTGTTTGATCAGCGGGCTGTCTTCACCCCAGAAATTCAGGAAATACTGCTGCATATCGTGGATCAACAGTGCAGCGCGCTGCGGTTCCACCTTCCAGCTCACTTTGTTGGTCGGCAGTTCAGCCTGAGTCGGCAACGCGTAATCATTAAGTTTTGGAATGGCCATGACTTATTCTCCCTGGACCAGAGTCAGTTGTTGCGCCTCCAGGCGTTGGCGCAACAGTTTTTTATCCACTTTGCCAACCGGGGTGAGCGGCAGCGTATCAACCTGTATAAAACGATCGGGTAATTTGAATTCGGCCACGCCCTCGGCGCGCAAATGGCGGCGCAGTACCACCGCTTTCAGCGCGCTGGTCGCGATAATATAGGCACAGCTTTTTTCACCCATCAGTTCGTCCGGCATCGAAACCAATGCCGCGTTGATCACTTCCGGATGACGCAACAGCAGGTTTTCGATCTCCTCGGCGGCGATCTTCTCCCCACCACGGTTGATCTGATCTTTCTGACGACCTTCAACCTTCACATAACCGTCTTCGGTCAGGCTGATCAGGTCACCGGAGCAGTAGAAACCGTCGTCATCAAAGGCGGCGGCGTTGTGCTCTGGGCTTTGGTAATAGCCACGGAAGGTATAAGGACCACGGGTCATCAGACGTCCGGTTTCGCCCACCGGCAGCGGGTTGCCCTCATCATCGGCCACCCACAACTCGTCATCCGGCGACATCGGGCAGCCCTGGGTGGTCAGAATATGCTGGTCGTCATCGTCCAGTCGGGTGTAGTTCACCAGGCCTTCCGCCATGCCGAACACCTGCTGCAACTGGCAGCCGATCTCGGCCGGAATACGTGCCGCCAGGGTTTCTCCCAGCTTGGCGCCGCCCACCTGCAGCAGCTTAAGGCTGGCCAGTTGCTGGCAACCGCCCCACTCTTCAATCGCCTGCAACCACAGCGTGACCGCCGGCGGTACCAGCGCCGTCACGTTAATCTGATGCTGCTCGATCAAACGGAAACATTGTCCGGCATCCGGATCGCTGGCAAATACCACCAGCCCGGCACCATAGAACACGCCCAGGATGCCCGGGGAACTCATCGGATAGTTGTGGGCCACCGGCAGCGCGCACAGATAGCGGGTATCGACATCGAAATGACAAATTTCCACGCTACGGCGAATGCTGTAGTAGTAATCATTGTGGGTACGCGGGATCAGTTTTGGCGTGCCGGTACTACCACCGGAAAGCTGGAAAAATGCTACCTGATCGGCCGGGGTTGGCGTCGCAACAAAATCACCGCTGTCCTCTTCCAGCCAGGCCGCCAGCGACTGTTCGCCCTCGGCCTGATTACGCAGTGCCACCACGCGCAGTGAAGGATGCTCAGCATGAAAAGCCGTCAGATATTCATCGTTGCCAAACAAGCCATGCTGGCGATCGGCAATCAGCAACGCTGGTTTGATCTGTACGGCGTAGGCGTTCAGCTCGTTGCGTTGATGGCTGAACAGCGCATTCACCGGCACTACGCCAATTTTCAGCAGCGCAAAGAAGGTCACATAGAATTCGACTACGTTGCCCAGCTGCACCAGCGCAGTGTCACCGCTTTGGATGCCGCGACGCTGCAAGGCGGCGGCCAGCCGATCGGAAAGCTGATTAAGCCGGCGATAGCTCAGGCTGCGCTCCGGGTCGATCAGCGCGATGGCGTCATTTTTGGCCTGGCGAGTGATGATGTCGGTCAACGGCCGGTCGATCCAATATCCGCGCTCACGATAACGACGGGCCAAGGCCTCAGGCCAGGGGGTAAAAGCAATACTCATGGGAATGTCTATCCTTGGTTCAGGCCAAACGCCCGCGAAATGGTACTGAGTTTGGTGCCGGTTTCATGCCATTCGGATTCCGGCGAAGAGTCTTGCACGATGCCGGCTCCGGCAAACAGTCGCACCTGATTGCCCTGCACGGTGCCGCAACGGATGGTCACCACCCACTCGCCGTTACCTTCGGCGTCACACCAGCCGACGATGCCGCCAAACAGGCCGCGATCAAAAGGTTCCAACTGTTTAATCACCTGATGTGCCAACGCGGTCGGCGTACCGCACAGCGCCGGCGTCGGGTGTAACAGGCAGGCCAGCGACAGCGCATTTTCAGCGCGGCTGGCGGCTTCACCGTCGATAGGTGTCGACAGGTGCCACAGCGTGGTGGTGCTCAATAATTCAGGGACGGTGGGGATATTCAGATAACGGCAGCGATCGGCCAGCACCTGACGCATCCCTTCGGTGACAAACTGGTGCTCATAGCGATCTTTTTCTGACACCAATAACTGCTGGCTGACTTCCAGATCCCGCTGTGGATCGGCATCACGACGGGCAGAGCCGGCCAGCGGGTTGGAGTAAAACTGCGCGCCGGATTTGCGTAGCAGCAATTCCGGGCTGGCCCCCAACAGTGCCCCCTGTTCCAGCGGGACATGGAAGTGGAAACCATGAGGATTCTGGGCGATGATACGCGCCATCAACGCCTGGCGATCTACCGGCTCGCGGGTTTCAATCTCCAGCAAGCGCGACAGCACCACTTTATCCAACTGGTCGCCACGGGTCGCTTCCACCGCATCCGCCACCATCTGCATAAAGGGTTGCTGGGCAGGCACTTCATTTTGGCGAGTAATTTCCGGCAGGGCGTCCTGCGGTGAAGCTACGCCAGCCAAATAGGCATCGCGCTCAAACCATTGGGTTTGCTGGGGAATAAACAGCGCGGAGGGCTGATGAGTGTCAAACGGGATCGCACCGCACAGTATTGGGTTTTTCACCCCCGCCAGTTTGGCCTCGGCAAAAGCATGCTGTACCGCCTGCTGGAACTCGCCGTTAAGCTGGTCCCCGTCCTGGGCCGGCAGCGTGATTTTGGCGAAGCAGCCTTGAGTACTCAGGCTACGGAAAGGAGAGGTAAAGAAAAAGCCGGAGGTCGGCGACACGCCTGCAGCAGACTGTTCGCTATCCTTGCTTTGCGGCTTCTTCTGCCCGGAACTCTTTACTGTAACGCTCATCGGTACTCCCTTTCGTATCATGAACAATAACCGGTATAATAATGATTATCATTTGTATTGAATCGCGTTAAATTACCCTCGTGAATATGCTATGTCAATAAATGTAAACAGTTCTTCCATTCATAATCGTGATATAAAACCAGCAGTTTTAATTATATAAATGATAAGTATTACTATTTAACTTCTAAGGATGCTTTATGAAGAAGAACCCGATCTTCAGCCTGGTGCTGTTTGGCCTGATGGTCATCGGTACTGCCCATGCCGCAGACGCCGGTTGGCCGCGTAAAATTGAAACTTCACACGGCGTGGTGACACTCAGCCAGCCCCCTGCGCGTATTGTTTCCACCAGCGTCACCGTCACCGGTACCCTGCTGGCAATCGACGCCCCGGTGATCGCCAGTGGCGCCACCACGCCCGGCAACCGTCTGGCGGACTCACAGGGCTTCTTCCATCAATGGGGCGCTATCGCGGCACAGCGCGGCGTTAAGCGTCTGTATATCGGCGAACCCAACGCAGAAACCATTGCCGGTGAAGCCCCCGATCTGATTATCATCTCGGCCACCGGTGCCGATTCCGCCCTGCGCCTGTACGATCAGCTCTCCGCCATTGCCCCGGTGCTGGTGGTCAATTACGACGACAAAAGCTGGCAGGCACTGGCGACCGAACTGGGTCAGGCTACCGGGCATGAAGTTCAGGCACAGAAAGTGGTCAGTGATTTCGATGCGCGTGAAAAATCACTGAAGCAGCGTATGAAACTGCCGGAACAACCGATTTCCGCCCTGGTCTTCAACGCTGATGGCAAATCCGCCAACCTGTGGACCGCCGCTTCTTCCCAGGGGCAGATGCTCAAGCAGTTGGGTTTTACCCTGGCACCGCTACCGGCCAAGCTGAACAACAGCCGCAGCATGGGGATGCGTAAGGACATTATTCAACTGAGCGGTGAAAACCTGGCTGAAGGCCTGAACGGCCAGACGCTGATGCTGTTCGCCAACAACGACAGCGATGTCCAGCGGCTGATGGCCAATCCTTTCCTGGCGGACCTGCCGTCGGTGCAGCACCAGCGGGTTTACGCACTGGGGAGTGACACCTTCCGACTGGATTACTACAGCGCCAGCAACCTGCTGACGCTGTTGGAAAAACAGTTTATTTCTCAGTAGATTCTGCGGCGGGCTGGAGATCGCTTTCTTGCCCGCCACGGCCCACCTGACGCAGACCGCGCATCGCAAAAGCCAGCACCACACCGAGTAGCGCCACGCCAAAGCCAAAACTGGTTGAGGTCATCGCCGGCAGCATAAACGCCCCCATAGCCCCCAGCAGCAGCGCGCCCAAGGCGTCACCCACCACGTTTTGCGCCGTCCACAGGCCATTGATACGTCCGAGAAACGCATCCGGCGTCAGGTTCTGGATCAACCCGTACTGCAGCAGTGAATTCAGCGCGCTCAGATAACCGAAGACCACCAGGAAAAACAGCGCCAGGCCATACCACGGCATCAAACCGAACAGGCCGATAGCGACAAAAGCGCCAATCGCCGTCATCAGCATCATCCAGCCCGGCCGCGCCACGTGGGCTACACGACCACTGGTAAAGGCGCCAATCGCCGCACCCAGCGGCACGGCGGAATACATAAAGCCCAACTGCGCCGCACTGACCTGCCACATGCCGGACATGGCCGGATACAGCACCCGCACCGCGCTGGCCATGGTCAACAGCGCGCCAATCAGCGCCACCATGCCAATCACCCGGTTACGGAACAGAAAACCGAAGCCCCCGGCCAGCGCACGTAGTGGGTGCTCACGTGGCTGCGGGGGTGGCAACAACTGCGGCAGGCGCAGCAACGGGATCAGCGTCAGCAAGGTGCCAAACGCTGCCAGACCGTAGTTCCAGGCCACACCGGCGTTGGCGATCACCAGCCCCCCGATCGCCGGGGAGAGGATCGAGCCAAAACGCACCGTCAGCATGCTGATAGCCCCGGCCTGCACGATATTTTCACGCCCCACCAGTGCCGGTGTGGCCGCCAACAGCGCCGTAACGCCAACCGCACCGAAGAAGCCGTCCCAGACGGCCAGCAGGTAAATCAGCGTTAATGAGGGGGCAGGCAAAGCGGCGTTCAGACACAGACCGACAAAACCGATGCCGCAGGTGGAGCGGGCGAACAAAATCAGGCGACGGCGCTCGTAACGATCGGCCAGCACGCCCCCCATCAGCAAACCGGCAAACATGCCACTGCCCGCCAGCGTCACGGACAAACCAACCAGCAACGTCGACCCGGTCAAGGCCTGGATCTGCACCGGGATCGCAATGGCCATCAACCCCAGCGCTAAAATGGAAATAAAACGCGCGCAAAAAACGGCACGAAACGCGCCATTGGTCTTAAGCAGGCCAAAATCAAGCAAAATAGAGGGCTTACTCATGAGCTTTCTCACCACAACTAAAGAAAAAGGGGCAGCGTCTGTGCTGCAATAGCGAAGGGACTCATGGTACCATAGATGAAAGCAATCAATAATGATAATAAAACTCATTTATATTCAATTAAATAATGGATTGGTATGTTACGGATTTCACACCCTGGCACACAGCCCGTTCCTGCCCCCCGGGAGCGTCTTATTGGCGGCACTCCCCGCTCATTTCGCCGCAGGCTGTTTGGCCTGCTGATTGCCTTTTGTGCATTGCTGGTCGTGATTCTGCTCAGCCTGTCACTTGGCGCTAAATCTATTCCCTTCGACACGGTTATCCAGGCGCTGAACGGCCAGTGCAGCGGTGCAGACTGCGCCATAATTACCAATGCCAGGCTGCCACGTACACTGGTGGGCGTGCTGGCCGGTATCGCACTGGGCCTGTCCGGCGTACTGATGCAAACCCTCACCCGCAACCCCCTCGCCGATCCGGGCATTCTCGGGGTTAACGCCGGTGCGGGCTTTGCCGTGGTACTGGGGATCACCTTCTTTGGTGCTGCCGAGGTCAGCCAATATCTGTGGTTTGCCTTTGCCGGTGCGATGTTCGCTGCGCTGCTGGTGGCGCTGATCGGCGCTTTGGGCGGCAGCAGCCTTAACCCGGTACGTCTGACGCTGGCCGGTGTCGCGCTGGCCGCGGTGCTGGAGGGCATGACCTCCGGGATTTCCCTGCTGAACCCACTGGTGTTCGATCAGCTCCGTTTTTGGCAGGCCGGTTCGCTGGATATTCAAAATATGCAGGTGGTGCGTACCGTGGCCCTGCCGATCCTGCTGGGTACGCTGATTACCCTGTGGATGAGCAAGTCACTGAACAGCCTGAGCATGGGTAATGAATTGGCCACCGCACTGGGCACCGGTATCGTGCGTACCCAGTTGCTGGGTCTGCTGGCGATTACCTTGCTGTGTGGTGGTGCCACTGCCGCCGTCGGCCCAATTGCCTTTGTCGGTCTGATGATGCCGCACATCGCCCGGCGGCTGGCCGGTTCCGAGCTACACTGGATGCTGCCATGGACGCTGGTATTAACCCCGATCCTGCTGCTGAGCGCCGATCTGATCGGCCGCTTCCTGGTGGCCGGTGAACTGCGCGTTTCCATCGTCACCGCTCTGATTGGCGCACCGCTGCTGATCATGCTGGTGCGGCAACGCCATATGTTCAGGAGGCAGCGCTAATGTCGATGTCCGCAGCCCGCCTGATGGCCAACCACAAAATGCGCGCCCTTTCGCGTCCGGCGCTGACTGCGCTGCTACTGTTGCTGGCCGTGCTGGCGCTGGCGATTTACGCGCTGGGTTCCGGTGCTCTGTCACTGACCGCCTCGCAGGTGATCGACGCCTTGCGCGGTGAAGGCCCGGCCAACCTGGCGGTGATCGTCACCCAATGGCGCTTGCCACGCGTGGTGATGGCACTGCTACTGGGGGCGGCACTGGGCATCAGCGGTGCCATTTTCCAGTCGATACTGCGCAACCCGCTCGGCAGTCCGGACGTGATTGGCTTTAATACCGGCGCTTACAGCGGCGTGCTGGTGGCCATAGTGCTGTTTAACGGCGGCGTTATCGGCATCACTTCCGGGGCGCTGGTCGGGGGTCTGTTGACCGCCGCGCTGATTTATCTGCTGGCCTGGCGCAACGGCGTCGAGTCTTTCCGTTTGATTATCGTCGGCATTGCCGTCCGCGCCCTGCTGGTGGCGGGCAATACCTGGCTGATCATCAGCGCCTCGCTGGAATCCGCCATGACCGCCGGACTGTGGAGCGCCGGTTCACTCAACGGAGTGAACTGGGCGAAAAGCCTGCCGGTGCTGGTGGTGTTCGCGCTGTGCTGCTTGCTGTTGCTGACACTGTCCCGCCGCATGCGGCTGCTGGAAATGGGTGATGATACCGCCTGCGCACTCGGCGTACCGGTAGAACGATCGCGCGTTATGCTGCTGCTGATCGGCGTGTTGCTGACGGCCGCCGCGACCGCCGTGGCCGGGCCGATCTCCTTTATTGCGCTGGTGGCTCCGCAGATTGCACGACGCCTGTGCGCCAACCGCAGCGTCCTGCTGCTGACCGCCTTGATCGGTGCCCTGTTGTTGTTACTCGCCGATGTCGTTGCACAGCGCCTGTTTATGCCTTATCAGTTGCCGGTCGGGGTGTTGACCGTCAGCCTGGGCGGCATTTATCTGATTTGGCTATTAATCCGTGAGTCACGTAAAAAATGAATGCTGAACCCCTGCAGCCCGCGCCGTTGCGCGCCGAACATCTGACGCTCGGCTACGACAAAAAAATTGTCGCCAGCGACCTGTCCGTCTCTATCCCGCACGGCGAACTGACGGTAATTATCGGGCCGAACGCCTGCGGTAAATCGACCCTGCTACGTACCCTCAGCCGCCTGATGCAGCCGCAAGCCGGCGCAGTCTGGCTGAACGGTAAACAAATCAGCGAATACGCCACCAAAGAGGTGGCGCGCCAGTTGGGGTTGTTGCCACAAAGCTCGACCGCACCGGGTGATATCACCGTGTTTGATCTGGTAGCCCGTGGTCGCTATCCGCATCAGCGCCTGTTCAGTCGCTGGAGTGAGGAGGATCAACAGGCGGTAGACCAGGCGATGCGCTCTACCGGCGTATTCGAGCTGGCCGAACAGCCGGTCGATACGCTCTCCGGCGGACAACGTCAGCGGGTGTGGATCGCGATGGTGCTGGCGCAGCAAACGCCACTGCTGCTGCTGGATGAACCGACCACCTGGCTGGATATCACCCACCAGATTGACCTGCTGGAGCTGATGCGTCAGTTAAACCGTGAAAACGGCCATACGCTAGTGGTGGTGCTGCACGATCTCAACCATGCCTGCCGTTACGCCACGCACTTGATTGCCATGCGCAATGGCAAGGTGGTGGCCGAAGGGGCGCCGAAGGACATTGTGACCGCAGAACTGATCGAAGAAGTGTACGGCCTGCGCTGCATGATCATTGACGATCCGGTCTCGCACACGCCGCTGGTGGTACCGCTGGGTAAGTCATAGATATTGTAGGGGCCCAGCATGCTGGGCCCGCATTAATCGGGGCGAATGTATTCGCCCCCTACCGTCACTGGGGATTACAGCGCTCTTAGAATCCGGTTCAGCAACGGCCCTAACACCTTGAACGACGCCGGTGACACGATATCGACGTGAGCACAATCCAGCTCATGCACCTGCAAGGCATCCACGTATTGCGACCAGGTCTGCTGCACGTCCATCCCTTCCTGCAGCGTCTGACGCGCGACAAACAGCGTCGCCTGCCCTTTAAAGTTCGCCGTATGAGTCGCTGAAAGCAGGCGCACCGAATCGGCATAATTGGCTTCGATATTATCGAACATCGCCACACGGGTTTCGCCCAATGCCGGATCCAACGCATCCTCGGAAACTGCCAGGAACTGCTGACGTTCGCGCTGGACTTCTTTCAGTACGTTGTCATCCAGCATCACGTCCCAGTTCTGGGTTTCCGGCGGATAGGTATCCAGCAGCCCAAGGAAGGCCACTTCTTCACCCCGCGCCTGCAACCTGGCGGCAATGCCCTGCGCCAATGTGCCGCCCAATGAGTAACCGATAAAGTGGTACGGGCCCTGCGGCTGCACCTGCAATACCGTCTCCAGATGTGCGTCGCAGACCTGATCCATATCCTCGCTCAGCGCCAACGGACCCTCTGGCCGTGGTGACTGAATACCCACCAGCGACCAATGCTGATCGATATAGCGCGGCAATACGCTGAACTGCCAGGAGAATCCGGATGCCGGATGCAGACAGAACAACGTTGGGCCTTCCGTGGTACGTAATGGCAGTACGCTGTCAAAACCGGTCTGATCGGCCTCTTCCTGCGTGCGTTCTTCCGCCAGCAGCTGCGCCAGTTGTTCCACCCGGGAAGCCACCATCACCTGCCCTACCGAGACCGCTTTACCCAGCTCACGGCGCAGCTCCGCCGCCAGACGCATCGCCAGCAGCGAGTGACCACCGAGGGCAAAGAAATCGTCGTCGGCAAACACGGTTTCACGCTGCAGCAGACGGGCGAACACCGCAGCAATCGCCGTTTCCAGCCCGGCTTCAGGTTCACGCCCGGCGGCTCTGACGCCGCTCTGTGGTTGCGGCAACGCTTTGCGATCCAGCTTGCCATTGGCACTCAGCGGCAAGGATCCCATCTCGACCAACGCCACCGGCACCATATGCGGCGGCAAACGATCGGTCAG
The DNA here is from genome assembly GCF_027474885.1 of Serratia myotis. NCBI lineage: Bacteria > Pseudomonadati > Pseudomonadota > Gammaproteobacteria > Enterobacterales > Yersiniaceae > Serratia > Serratia myotis. Next base: position 3,973,871 of record NZ_CP099707.1, read on the forward strand.
CGCGGCTCGTAGCACCTCCAGATCGAGGCGCACACCGGACTGCGCCACCAGATAACCTACCAGTTGACGGGCATCGCCACCGGCCGGATCTGTCGGCGTATTATCCAGCACCAGCGCATGAGTCACCGCCTGCTTGATGCCCGGTAATGACAGCAACGCATGATCGATTTCACTCAGTTCTATGCGTTGACCACGAATTTTTAGCTGATCGTCGCTGCGGCCGAGGTATTCCACTTCGCCCCCCGGTAACCAGCGTGCGACGTCACCCGTGCGATACATCCGCCCACCGTCACCTTCCGGATCGGCCACAAAGCGGCTGGCGGTCAGTTCTGGTCGGCCCAGATAGCCGTGCGCCAGCTGTACACCGGTGAGATACAAATCACCCGCGACACCCGGCGGCACCGGCCGCAAGCGTGCGTCGAGAATACGCAGACCGGTGTTCCATACCGGCAGACCAATAGGCACGTTAGCCCCGGTGACGGCGGCCAACGCCTCGCCCCAGGCCGGATGCCAGGTGACATCCACTGCCGCTTCGGTCGGGCCGTACAGGTTATGCAACGGCACCCCGGTGCGGCTTTGCCACAGGCGGCACAGCTCGGCCGGCAAGGCTTCACCACTGCAGAACACCTGCCGCAACGGCACACAACACGCCACCGCCTGCCGAGTGTCCAATGCACCGACAAAGGCCGCCAGCATCGAAGGCACAAAGTGCATAGTGGTGACCCGATATCGGTCAATCAGTTGCAGCAGCTGTTCCGGATCGCGATGCGCCTCCGGCGGTGCCATCACCAACTGGGCACCCACCATCAACGGCCAGAAGAACTCCCACACCGAGACGTCAAAACTGCAGGGGGTTTTCTGCAACACCACATCGCCCGCGGCCATCGGATACTGATGCTGCATCCACAGCAGACGGTTGACGATCGCCTGATGCCCCACCAGCACGCCTTTCGGCCGCCCGGTTGAGCCGGAGGTAAAGATAATGTAGGCCGGATGATGCGGCGTTGGCCCACTGAGCACCACGTCCGCCGCACTGTTTGCGGGCAGCGGTGCGTCATACAGCAAGATCTCACCCTGGCCGGCAAAACGCGCCTGCTGGCTGGCTTCGGTGATAATCAGGCGTGGTGCGGCATCCTCCAGCATCATGCTGAGGCGTTCGTCAGGATAACCAGTGTCCAGCGGCAAATAAGCCGCCCCGGCCTCGACGATGGCCATTAATGCCAGCGACAAAAACACCGACCGTGGCAAGGCAACGGCGACGATATCGCCGGGCTGCACACCCTGTGCCGTCAGTTGACGCGCTAACGCAGTGACCTGTTCACGGGTTTCGCGGTAGTTGAATTGGTATTGCGCATCGGCCAGCGCCGGGGCATCCGGGGTTTTCTGCGCCTGTTGCGCCAACAGGCCGCTGAGGGTTTGCGGCGCCACTGGATGAACGGTGTCGTTAACCCGGGCCAACAATTGACGATCCTGCTCGGTAAGCAAATCGGCTTCACCGATCGGCATCTGTGGCTGTGCCGCAAACTGGCGCAGCAACAGCGGCAGGCGTTGCAGATGCGCCGCCAACTCATCCGGCTGATAACGCTCGGCATTAGCCAGCAGATCAACCTTCAGCGTACCGGCCTCATCGAGGTACAACGCGATTTCCAGGTCACGCACCGGCCCGGAGGCCAGCTCATGGGTAATGCCTTCGATATCACCGAAATCCAATTGGAAATCGAACATCTTAAAGTTGAAAACGGTGCCGTACAGCGGCTGAGCATCGCCAATCCGCCCCAGGTCACGCTGCACCTGTTCCGCCTCGTAACGCTGATGACGACGGACACTTTTCAGCTCTCGGCCGATATTGCCGGCGACTTCGCTCAGCGTAGCCTGAGGGTCGAGGTGCATTTCGATCGGCAATACGTTAATCACCGGCCCGTTGGCACACAGTGCCGCCGAGCCGGTACGGCGCATAAAGATAAAACCGGCGCTGAAGCTGGCGTGGCCGCTCAGGCGAGACACCCACAGCGCCACCAATGCCAGCGCCATATCTGCCACGCTGAACTGCTGCTGACCGGCGTTCACCAGTTGGCTAAAGTCCTGGCGGTCACACAGCTGTGATAACCGATGAATGCGGGTGGTCGGCGTTTGGCCGGCCAACGGCTGCGGACAGAGCGTAGCCGGGGTCGGCAACTGCTGCGCCTTGTTCAGCCAAAAGGCCGCGTCGCGCTGACAGGTAGGCGACTGGGCGTAGCGTTGATATTCTTCAACCACTTCGCTGAAGGCGCTAAACGGCGTCGGGTCCGGCTGTTCATTACGTAACGTTCGGGTATAAATATGGGCAATTCTGCGGGCAATGGCGGTGAAACTGAAGCCATCTACCAAAATATGGTGATAACGCTGATACCAGAACCAGCGCTGATCCGACAGGCGGATCAACATATGGCGGTACAGCGCATTGCCGCTGCCGATGCGTAAATCACCGGACATATCCAGTTGCATCAAGGCGCGTGCTGCAACGGCTGCGTCAGGAGAATCACGCAGATCAATAAACTCGACCGGCAGGATCGCCAGCGCCGGGTCATGCCACTGCATCGGCACCCCGTCACGCTCTGCAAAACGGAACTGCAGGGTATCCACTTCGGACAGCCCCTGCGCGATCGCCTTTAGTAGGCAATCCTGGTCCAGCGGGCCGTTCAGCTCAATATAGTGGGAAACCGCGTAAGCATTGGCATGCGGTGAAATTTGATCGGCAACCCAGATCCCGGGCTGCGCGGCGACCAACGGCAGCTCAGTGGCGAGCTGCTGTTCGGACGATAATAAAATGCTGTCTGACAAGGGACTGACTCCTGTTTTCGGGACTGATGCCATCACGCCTTACGCAGTGATGCGGGCCGCATATCCTGCCAATGTTGTTCCAGCCACAGCACGCACAGCGGCCGGGCCGCCGGGCCGAATACCGGCGTCCACCCCGCCGGTACTGCGCTGAAATCCGGCCACAGGCTGTATTGCCGTTGGTCATTCTGCACAATCAGGCAGATTTGTTGTTCGTCATCGAACGGGTTCAGAGTTTCCATCACGGACTCCTTGGACAGTGAAGGTTAGCTTGGCTGAAGGAGCAGGAACTTGATCCGCCCACAGCGCCTGTAGCCCATCGATCAGACCGCCACGCCAGCACAGGTGATCATGTCCCCCCGCTACCACCCGGTATTGCACCCGATGTCCGGCGTCACGCAGCAATGCCGCCATTTGGTCGTTCACCCGGTGCGCTACTTTTTCGTGCACACCGGCCTCCATAAACACCTTCAACCTACCCTTGCCAACGCCCTGCTCAACCTGATGCAGCAACCAGCCGGCATCGGCGGGTATCTCTTCACGCTGATACATATCGCGACGTGGCCACCAGAAGGAGCCAGACTGGCTGATAACGCCGCCGAAGCACTGCGGCCAGTGCAAGCCGGCATACAGCGATGACAGGCCGCCAAAACTCTGGCCGCACACTAACGTCGTGGCCGGATCACGGCGGTGAGGCGCCCATTCGGCCACCTGCGGCAGCAGTTCTTCTTGCACCGCCAGCCAGAAATCTTCATTGCAGGCCAGTTCCTGACTACGGTGTTTCAGGCTGATGATGTCGATCAGCAGATAAACCGCTTCCGGCAGTTTGCCTACGCGGGTCAACTGCATCAGCGGATCCCAGACCGGCATGTTGCTCGACCAGAATTGCCCGTCCAGCATTACCGCCAGCGGCCGTTGCGCCGGGTTGCTGTCGCCGGTGGTGTAAACCCAGACGTTACGGGTATTACCCAGTCGCTCGCTGTGCCAACTATGACGCTGCAGTCGCGCAGGCGGCGCTGGCGTACAGCGCCCACTGGCCACGGCGTAGCGATCAAAATCCAGCCAGGCCGGTTGCGATGGGGCCTCCGGCATATGCAGCCCGGACAGCACATTGCCGCCAACACCGGTCCATGAACGATGGGGATTAAGCAGATCCTGAGTCGCACCGGCAAACACCTGATGCCACCAGTGACGGATCGAATGCATATTGGCGTGCGCATCGTCACCACTGTGTTCCAGCGGTCGGTCGTCCATACAGGGGATAAAGCAGTAGCTGCCACGCCAGTCCGCGCTCAGCTCGGTTTGCCAATACCAGACGTCGGTGCCTTCCAGCCGTTGCAGGCTCTGTGGCGGCGACGACTGATGGTGGTCGGTCAGGCAATTGATGTGGATCCAAACGCGTTGATAGGCTGAAGTGAGCTCACATCCCTGCGGATCGCGCCATAAAAATGTGACCTTCCCTCGCCCATCCCCCAGCAGCTCCACCAGCGGCGTGCCGCGTTTGGCGATATTCAGCCACCATCCATGGCGCCCGGCGTGCTTGCTCGATAATAATCTGCTGCTTTCTGACTCGGATTTTGTTTTCAAAACGCCTATTCACTTTTTAGCTGGCAGCTTCAGGAAAGCCGGTAAATTCGCGGCGCGAGGCGCTGCCCAAGAAAACCGTAAACCGAATACTATTGATAATTATTTGCGTTTGCAATAGTGTGTGTAGGCCCGCAAACGGGGCAGGTATTCTTCAACAGGGATGGATACCGGGTTTTAGCGCTGAATCCAATGTCGGTATCGGTGTCGTCGCGTCTCGGCTGGCTGGATTTTTATTTTCGAAAACACAAAAACTACAACCGCCCTTCTCTCCGCCGGTGGCCTACAGCTTGGGTGCCCCGGGAAAGGCAGCAAGGTAGGAACACTCACATGAACCGCAAATTATCTCGTTATTCCTTAGCCACACTCATCGGGTTAGGATTAGGCGCGTCCGCCTTTGCGCACGCCGCACAGCAAACAGAAACCACCGCAGAAACAGACTCCGTCGCCAAAAACAAAAAACAACCCGCTGAAGAAACCATTGTTGTGACCGCCGCCAAGCAGAACCTGCAGGCCCCAGGCGTTTCTACCATCAGCGCCGACGAAATCAAAAAGCGCCCACCGGCGCGCGATATCAGCGAACTGATCCGTACCATGCCTGGCGTTAACCTGACCGGTAACTCCACCAGCGGCCAGCGCGGCAACAACCGCCAGATCGATATTCGCGGCATGGGTCCGGAAAATACCCTGATCCTGATCGACGGCAAACCCGCTACCAGCCGTAATTCAGTGCGTCAGGGTTGGCGTGGCGAACGTGATACCCGTGGCGATACCGCCTGGGTGCCACCGGAGATGATTGAACGCATCGAAGTGCTGCGCGGCCCGGCGGCAGCACGCTACGGCAACGGTGCCGCCGGTGGCGTCGTCAACATCATCACCAAGAAGAACACCAAAGAGCTGCACGGCTCGTTAAATGCCTACTTCAACGTCCCGCAGCACAAGCAAGAAGGCTCTACCAAGCGCACCGACTTCAGCCTGTCCGGTCCGTTGACCGACGATCTGAGCTTCCGCCTGTTTGGCGGCTACAGCAAAACTCAGGCCGATGCCTGGGATATCAACGAATCACACAAATCCGCGCGTGTGGGTGCTTATGCCAGCAGCACGCCCTCCGGACGTGAAGGCGTAGAAGACAAAAACATCGATGCCATGCTGCACTGGGACTTTGCTCACTTGCAGTCACTGGAGTTTGAGTATGCCTACGGTCGCCAGGGCAACCTGTATGCCGGGGATACCCAAAACACCAACTCCAACGCGCTGGTGCAAAGCAACTACGGCAAAGAGACCAACCGTATTTACCGTGAAACCTTCGGCCTCAACCATCGTGGTGCCTGGGATAACGGCGTCAGCACCAACAACTATATTCAGTTCGAACGCACGCGTAATACCCGTCTGAACGAAGGCCTGGCCGGCGGTACCGAAGGCATCTTCGATACCAAAAACGAGGGTTTCGGCACCACCAAGCTGGACGATTTCCTGGCGCACAGCGAAGTCAGCGTGCCATTCGAACTGGGCGTGACGCAAACCGCCACGGTCGGGACCGAGTGGAACCAACAGAAGATGAAGGACGGCTCCTCCACCAGCCAAACTCAGATGGGCGGCACCATTCCAGGCCAAGACACCGGCACCCGTAGCCCTTACGCCTCCGCGCATATCTTCTCGCTGTTTGCCGAAGACAATATGGAGCTGACTGACAGCACCATGCTGACACCGGGCCTGCGTTACGACCTGCACTCCGAGGCTGGCAACAACTGGAGCCCGTCACTGAACCTGTCGCAGGAACTGGGCGACTTCTTCACCCTGAAGATGGGCATCGCCCGTGCCTATAAGGCACCAAACCTGTACCAGACCAACCAAAACTATTTGCTCTACAGCAAGGGGCAAGGTTGTTCGTCCAGCGACGTCAAAAATGGCTGTTACCTGCTGGGTAACGACGATCTGAAAGCGGAAACCAGCGTCAACAAAGAGATTGGTCTGGAATTTCATAACGACGGCTGGCTGGCCGGCGTGACCTATTTCCGTAACGACTACCACAACAAAATTGAAGCGGGCAACTCCCGAATCGGCACCAGCAGCACCGGTACCGCCATTTACCAGTGGGAAAACGTGCCTAAAGCGGTAGTACAGGGGCTGGAAGGGTCGTTGAACGTGCCGGTGAGCGAGACCGTTTCCTGGACCAACAACGCCACCTACATGATTGAAAACAAGAATAAGACGACCGGTGATTACCTGTCGATTATTCCTGAGTTCACCATCAACTCGACCCTGAGCTGGCAGGCAACCCAGGAGCTGTCGATGCAATCGACCCTGACCTGGTACGGCCGCCAGAAACCGAAGAAGTATAACTACCAGGGTAAGCCGGTTAGCGGCACCGAAACCAAGGAAGTCAGCCCTTACGCCGTCGTGGGCGCCAGCGCCACCTATGATGTGACCAAGAACATCAGCCTGACCGCCGGTATCGACAACCTGTTCGACAAACGCCAGTTCCGTGAAGGTAACTCGCAGAACGTGGGTGATCCAACCACCGGCGCGATTAATATCGCCGGTGCAGGGGCAGCCACCTATAACGAACCGGGCCGGACTTACTATATGAGCGTGAATACCCATTTCTAAACGGCCAGCTTAATCAAGACTGCTAACCCCCCACTAAGGGGCTAAACCGGTAGGGGTCGAACATGTTCGACCCGATTTAACCCAGTGTTTATGCAACTGGGCGCAGCATGCAGCGCCCCTACCATTAAAAAGCAGAGCCGATTGCCAACGACCTCAGGGGCTGCCATGCAGCCCCTTTTTATTATTTCTCCAGCGAGACCTGTTTGAAGATGTGCTTACCAAACGGGTCGATCTCGTAACCTTTCACTTCTTTGCGCACCGGTTCAAAAATGGTTGAGTGGGCAATCATCATTGCCGGCATTTGGTCATGCATCATCACCTGCGCCTGCTGATACATCGCCACCCGTTTGGCGTGGTCATTCTCTTCACGCGCCTGCAAAATCAGCTTATCAAAGGGTGGGTAGCACCACTTGGCCGAGTTCGAACCCCCATTGGCCGACACGCAGGTAAACAGCGGGCCGAAGAAGTTATCCGGATCGCCGTTGGCAGTGGTCCAACCCATCAGTGCTGCCTGATGTTCACCGTTTTTTATCCGCTGCAGGTACTCACCCCACTCGAAGGTGACAATCTTGGCCTTCACGCCGATCTTCGCCCAATCGGCCTGGATCATCTCCGCCATGCGCTTGGCATTCGGGTTGTACGGCCGTTGTACCGGCATCGCCCACAGGTCAATAGCAAAGCCCTGGCCCAGCCCGGCCTCCTGCAACAACTGTTTGGCTTTTTCCGGTGAGTACGGATAGTCCTCAATTTTATCATTGCTGCCCCACTGGGTCGGTGGCAGCAGGTTCTTCGCCGGCTGCCCCGCGCCATGGAACACCGCTTCGAGAATAGCCGGCTTGTTCACCGCCAGAGCCAGCGCCTGCCGAACCTTGAGGTTATCCAACGGCTTTTTCTGGGTGTTGAACGCCAGGAAACCGATGTTCAGCCCGGATTTCTCCATCAACTGGATATTTTTGTCCTCACGCATACGCGTCAGATCCGCCGGGTTGGGGAATGGCATCACCTGGCATTCATTCTTTTGCAGCTTGGCGAAGCGCACCGCCGCATCCGGGGTGATCGAGAACACCAAACGGTCAATCTTCGGTTTGCCCTCCCAATACTGGTCGAACGCCTTGTAGAGGATCTTCGCATCCTTCTGGTACTGCACCAACTGGAAGGGGCCGGTACCGACAGGATCGTTATCCACCCGCTGCGGGGTGCCGGCTTTCAGCATCGCATCGGCATATTCGGCGGATAGAATAGTGGCGAAATACATGCCGAGATCGGCCACAAACGGCGCTTCTGCGCGCGAAAGTTCAAAGCGCACGGTGTTGTCATCCACTTTGACAATCTGGTTGATCAGCGAACCAAACTCCATCGATTCGAAGTTGGTGTAAGCCCCGTTGGAGACCTTGTGATAAGGGTTATTGGCGTCTTTTTGCCGCATAAAGGAGAAGATGACGTCGTCGGCATTAAAGTCGCGGGTGGGAGTAAAGTATTTGTTGCTCTGGAACTTCACGCCTTTACGCAGATGAAAGGTGTAATTCTTGCCGTCTTCGCTCACCTGCCAGCTTTCCGCCAGGCTCGGTTGCAGCTCGACGGTACCGGTTTTGAAATCCACCAGCCGGTTGTAAATGGTCGCCGAACTGGCATCGACCGTCGGGCCGGAGGTAAACAGCTGCGGATTGAAACCTTCCGGCGAGCTTTCGGAACAATAAACCAGCGTGCTGGCGCGCGCGCCGCCCATCACCGCCAGGGCCAATAATCCCAGCGTCATTGTTATCGCTTTTGCTTTTGATTTCTGATTCATCGTGCCATCCCCAGAGTAAAAAACAGACTCGAGGGATACCAATAAATCATGCAGTTAGGGATGTAAAGAACAAATTCTGAGCATGGAAAACGGGGAGTGCCAGAGGCGGCATTCCCCGTGGTTTAACGACTTGCTGAAATTAAATCATCTGGCTGAAGTTCATCTGCGCCATCAGTTTGTAGTTGTCGGCGTAATCCACCGGAATGGCCACCACGACCGGCCCCTGAATTTCCATCGCCTTACGCAGCATGGGCCGCAAGTCCTCCACCGACTGCACGGCAAACCCGACCGCACCACAGGCCTCAGCATAGGCTTTAAAGTCGATGGGGCCGAATTCCACCCCGGATTTACGCTGGTATTTGTTCACCTCCTGCATTTCCACCATGTTGTAGGCGTTATCCACCCAAATCACGTGCACGATGTTATTTTTCAGCCGCACCGCGGTTTCCAGCTCCATGCTTGACTGCATAAAACCGCCGTCGCCGGATATAGACACTACTTTGTCCCCCGGGCGCACCAGCGCCGCACCGATGGCCCACGGCAACGCCACCCCCATGGTCTGCTGGCCGTTGGAAATCAGTAGCTGGCGCGCGCGGAAACTGTAAAGGTAACGTGCAATCCAGATGTGGAAACTGCCCATGTCCACGCACAGCGTTACGTCGTCGCTGACAATGTCCTGCAACTCTTTCACGATGCGCAACGGGTGGATCGGCATACCGCCGCGCCGTGCGGCACGTTCCGCCAATTCATTGCGTTGACGCCCCAGATCGCTGAGGATCAGTTCGACCTCCGCCGGTACGCTCACCACGCTGTTAAAGGCTTCGGTCATCATGTCGAGAGTGGCGCTGATATTGCCCACCAGCTCGACGTCCGGGCGATAGCAGGTGTCGATGTCCGCCGGCAGCACGTCGATATGCACCAGTTTCAATCGGCCCTGGCTGTTCCACATGCAGGGATCGTACTCGATCGGCCCGTAGCCAACGCTGACCACCAGATCGGCCTTCTGCAATAGCTGGTCGGCGGGTTGGTTGTTGAACAACCCAACACGCCCGGCAAAACGCGCGAAGTGATTGACGTCGATCACCCCGGCCGCCTGATAGGTACCCACCACCGGCATATGGGTGCGATGAAGCAACTGACGCACCGCCTCGCTGTTTTCCGGACGGCTGGCCTGCAGGCCTAACAGCAGCACCGGGCATTTCGCCTGTTGGATCAGTTTGACCGCCGCACCAATATCCGCCGCCGCCGCTGCCCCCATGCGCGGCAATCGGCACCCCGCCAGCACCGGTGCACTGACCGGCTCATTGACGATGTCCATCGGCAGGCTGACGAACGATGCCCCCGGACGGCCAAACTCGGCGTGGCGGAAAGCATTGGCGATCACTTCCGAAATCGCCGAACCGGCATGCACCTCGGCGCAATACTTGGTCACCGGCCGGAACATGCTGACGGTGTCCATGCTCTGGTGGGTTTGCTTCTGGTTATCGGCACGTTTCACCGCCCCGCCAAACGCCACCACCGCATCCCCTTCCGAGGTGGCGGTCGCCAGCCCGGTGATCAGATTGGAACTGCCCGGCCCGGAGGTCACCAGTGCCACCCCGGCCTTACCGGTCAAACGCCCGACCGCCGCTGCCATAAACGCGGCGTTGGCTTCGTGACGCACCACCACCGTTTCTATCGAGGGGGCGTCCTCCAGCGAATCAAATACCCGATCAATCTTGGCTCCCGGGATGCCGAATACGTAGTTAACCCCCTGCGCTTCCAGATTTTTCACCACTAAATCTGCGCCGCACGCCCAGTTATGGTCTGTTTTTGCCTTGCTCATGGAATACCTCCTGAAAATTAACCCAAGACTGTCGCGGACTTAACCCTCGGCAGAACGAATTGCGCGGTCCAAATCCTCTGGACAGAGGTCGGCGCGCAGAAAATCCGCATCATGCGGCAACTGAAGATTGAGACGGGTGATCACGCCAAATTGCAGGCGACCGTGGTCGAGCTGGTAATCCAGCACGTGGCCGCCGCCGTTGCGATCCTCGGTGACAAAATGTTCGTGATAACCGGCCACGCCAATGCCCTGCATATAGTCAGGCGAGCGGAAACCGACCAGGGTGCCCTGGCAGTGATGAAAGGCAAAGGTTGGCTGCTCCTCTATCGCTTCCAGCATCGGGCGATAGGGGCGTTCCTGGCGGGGTACGGTGCGGGTTTCCACGTGGCTGAATTCGCCGTCAACGCGTACCGCGCAGAACAGATTTGGTGAAGCCACCTGTTCGTCAATGCACTGGTGCAGTTGCGCCTTGGTGATCGGGCGATCAAAGTTTTGGGTAATGCTCGGTTGGAAAAAGGTGACAACGGCAAACGGGGTTTTCTGCTGCAGACTGGCCGGCCGCGCACTGCCGTCGGCGCGCAACTGGTGAATTTCCTTGTCGAAGGCGATCAGTTCGCCGTCAAGGTGATTGAAGGTGCCCAGGCCGAAGTTACCGTGCCGGAGCAATTCGGCAATAGTGACCTCCCCTTCGTAAACGCCGCTGATTAACGCGCTCATCAGCGAGATTTGGTAGATCTCGCCCTCCCCAACGCTCAGCGACTGCCTGGCAAACCCTTGCGCCAAATGCTGCGCACAGGAACACCCGTGGTCTTCGTTCATAAACTACTCCTCCACCAGCGCGGAGTGGAATGCCCCGCGCGTTCAAAAATGCTCACCTGAAGGTGAGCAAAGATGTCACCGGCGACGCGTTCAGTTGGAACGATTCAGCCAACGATGACAAAAAAACCGGCACGGCAGGCCGGTGACACCCAAGGTCAACAACGGTTTAGATTCACTAATCATTGTCGTTAAACAGGGTGCCAAATTGAACGGTTAGTCTGGTGTTGAAGCAGTTATCAATACCGCAGGCACACGGCGGTGCCTGGGAAAAACAAGCTATCTGAAGTTCTAAAAACCGCGTGTCTTATGCATTCTTGCTCTGTGCGGTGAGCTCATGGCACGTTGTTATCCGCCGTAAGCACCAAAAAAGAGTAGCCGCATTGCGACGGACGGAGAACCAGGTATTCATAAGAAACGCTTTTGCATATAATGCAAAGATGAATGACGCCCGCTATGTTGAACATCTGCCGATATTTCTCGAGGTGGCCCTGTTGGGCAGCTTCTCCGCCGCCGCCCGCAAGCTGGGAATGGTGCCTTCTTCGCTGGTGCGCCACGTTGATGCACTGGAAAGTGCCTTGGGCGCGACGCTGTTTATTCGTTCAACGCGCGGTCTGATGCTGACGGACGCCGGGGAAATGCTGCAGACGCGAGCCACCACGTTGCTGACGGATATCAGCGATATCCGCGCCGAACTGACTTCGCTGAGTGACAGGCCGCAAGGCACCTTGCGCATCAGTTGCCTGCCGACCTTTGGCAAAACCTATATTCTGCCACTGTTGCCGACGCTGGCTGAACGCTATCCGCAGCTGTTTGTTGAGCTGGATTTAACAGAGCGTCAGACCGATCCGACCCAGGAACTGCTGGATGCCGCCATCCGCATCGGCGAGCAGAAAGACAGTGGGCTGTATGCCAGCCGGATAGCCACCCAGCGCTGGATGATGTGCGCCAGCCCTGATTATCTCGCGCGCTATGGCCGCCCAGCCGACCTGAACGCCTTGCCGGAACATCGGCTGATTGCCCGCTATCACAAACAACAGCCGGCCTGTTGGGCACAAATTCTCAGCGCTCCGTTGATGGATCGCTGCAATCTGGTATTGCGCTGTGATGACTTTACCGCTCAGCGCGAGGCGGCGCTGCTGGGGTTGGGGATCACCTTTTTACCCAACTGGGTCGTCGGGCCGGATATTCAGGCCGGTCGGTTGCTGCCGCTGCTGGAAGATCCGCGGCAGGAGCAACAGGGGATTTATCTGCTGCGGCCGCTGGCGAAGGTGTCCACACGGCTGAATCTGTTTATTACTCTGCTCAAGCAAAGTATCGGTCAGCCGCCGAGTTGGGAGTGAAGCGGTGATACCTGGCCATACAGCGCCGGGTTGTCACTTTCGTCTTTCAGCTCTATTCCGGTCAGGCGACGCTGGAAAGCCTGCTCCAGCAGCCACGCCAGTTTAAACGCCGCCTGCGGGTAATCCAGCCCTTCCGGACGCACGTTGGAAATGCAATTACGCTCCGACTCCCGCCGCTGGGTGTTCGGCCCCCAGGTCAGGTAGATCCCCAGGCTGTCCGGCGATGACAGGCCCGGCCGCTCGCCGATCAACATCGCCACCGCTCTGGCCCGCAAACATTCACCAATATCATCCCCCAATGCCACCCGCGATTGATGCGCCAACACCACCGGTGCGACCGAGAGCCCCAATAGGTCGAGATAAGGCCGCAGCGCCTGCAACAACGGCAGCGCCTGACGATGTACCGCCTTGGAGGACAAACCGTCCGCCACCACCAGCAGTAAGTCAGCCGGCTTGTCCGACAGGCCCTGCAGCAGGCTGCGGCTGTCCGCGGCCAACCGACGCCCCAGATCCGGTCGACTGAGATAAGCGGTACGATCGGCCGCCTGGCTGTGCACCGTCAAGGTTTGCCAGCCCTGATGCTGTAAAGCGCTGGCCAGCGTATCGCTGTCGAACGGCTGGTGCACCGCATCACGCGCCTGCGCATGCGCCAGGCCAAATTTAAGCAGCTCCTCGGTGGGCAGGCTGGCGCCGGTGCGCCCCAGCGCAATGCGCGCATCGGTAAAGGCACGCAGCGCATCCCAACTATTAACGTGGACCGGCTTGCTCATGGTTGCTCTCCCTGTAACGCCAGCAACAGCGGATGATTAGCGGCGGTGTCGCGCAGTCGCCCCAGATCGTCGATGATATGCATTTTCGTCAGCCAGTCGGCGAACTCCGGCGCATGCTTCAGCCCCAGCAGTTCGCGGATATACAGCGCGTCGTGGAATGAGGTGCTTTGGTAATTGAGCATGATGTCATCCGCCCCCGGAACGCCAATCAGGAAGGTCAGCCCGGCGGTGGCCAACAGCGTCAACAGCGTATCCATATCGTCCTGATCCGCCTCCGCGTGATTGGTGTAACACACGTCGCAACCCAGCGGCAGGCCGAGCAATTTCCCGCAGAAATGATCTTCCAGACCGGCGCGGATAATCTGTTTGCCGTCGTACAGGTACTCCGGCCCGATAAAGCCGACCACGGTGTTGATCAGCAATGGCGAGAAATGTCGCGCTACCGCATAGGCACGTGCCTCACAGGTTTGTTGATCAACACCGTGGTGCGCATTGGACGACAAACAACTGCCCTGCCCGGTTTCAAAGTACATGACGTTATGACCCAGAGTGCCGCGATTGAGGCTCAGCGCTGCCTGCTGCGCCTCCGCCAGCAGGGCCAGATTGATGCCAAAACCGCTGTTGGCCGCCTCGGTACCGGCGATCGACTGGAACACCAAATCCACCGGCGCGCCACGTTCGATCAGGCGCAGCGTATTGGTGACGTGCGTCAACACACAGGATTGGGTAGGAATGGCGAAACGCTGGATCACGTCGTCCAGCATATAATTGAGTTTCTCCAGCAGCGGCAGGCTGTCGCTGGCCGGGTTGATGCCCACCACCGCATCACCGCTGCCATACAGCAGGCCATCAAGCATGCTGGCCGCAATGCCCTGCAGACTATCGGTAGGATGGTTCGGCTGCAGTCGCACGCTGAGGTGGCCCGGCAAGCCAATGGTGTTGCGAAAACGCGTGATCACCCGGCACTTTTTAGCCACCAGGATCAGATCCTGATTGCGCATCAGTTTACTCACTGCCGCCGCCATTTCCGGCGTAATGCCGGCGGCCACCCGCGCCAACATAGCGCTGTCCGCCTGCTCACTCAGCAGCCAGTCGCGAAAGTCCCCCACCGTCAGGTGCGAAATCGGCGCAAAGGCCAACGCATCGTGGCTATCGATAATCAGCCGTGTCACCTCGTCCTGTTCGTACGGCACCAGCAACTGCTGGAGGAAAGTTTTCAGCGGCACCTCTGCCAACGCAATGCGCGCTGCCATGCGTTCCTCTGCGCTGTCCGCCGCCACTTCCGCCAGATAGTCGCCGGAACGGGCCGGTGACGCCTTGGCCATCAACTGGCGTAAATCACTGAAACGGTAGCTGCGCCGGCTAAGCGTTGCCTGATACATAGTGTCCCCTGTTGTGCCCTGAATACTCACCTGAAGTTGCAAACCCTGTACCAAGTGTAGTCAGTCGGCCAGCGAATATATTCGCTCGCTGTTTCACCCACGGGCACTTCAGGTTACAGTAGCCGCAACAAAGGAGAGGTAATGACCCGGCAACAGAAAATTATCCAGTGGTTACAGCAAGATAGTGAAAGAATGGCGGCATTGCGCACCGCACGGCGGCTTGGTCTGAATGACTGGTGCCTGGGGGCCGGTTTTGTGCGTAATCTGGTGTGGGATCGGTTGCACGGTTACACCACGTCAACGCCGCTTAACGACATCGACGTGATCCATTTTGATCCACAACGCCCGGAAGCGGAGCGTGACCAAATGCTGGAAACGCGACTGCAAGAGTGGTTGCCACAGCCGTGGTCGGTGAAAAACCAGGCGCGTATGCATCTGCGCAGCGGCCGGGCGCCCTATCTTAACAGCGAAGATGCCATCAGCTATTGGACCGAGCGGGAAACCGCGGTGGGCGCACGTCTGAACGCTGACGACAGCATCCAACTGGTCGCGCCATTCGGCCTCGACGGGTTGTTCGATGACACCATCACCTTCAATGCCAAAAACGGCGACCTCAGCGCCTATGAACAACGGGTAACCAGCAAAGGCTGGTTGCAACACTGGCCACGCCTGCGGCAAATCCGCGGGTAAAGTTTTCCCCCGCGCGGCCGATACCCTGAGCAGCAGAATCAAACTCAGGGAGAGTATTATGTCGACCAGCATTACCATGATTGTCCCGGTGAAAAACACCGTACCCGGCATCAGCAAGGTTTTTAGCGCCCCCGGTAACGAAGGCCAGTTGCTGATGGCCAAACCGGTCAACCAGCAGCCGGAAGGCGGCAAGATGAAAGAAACCAGGGAAGCGGGCGGTAGCGATCAGGTAAAAGTGGCCGACAGCAGCGCCTCAGCACGGATCAAATCGCTGAATAAACAAATCCAGGATCTGCAACAAAAGCTGGTAGATCTGAAAGACTCGGATGGTGATCCTAAAGAGATCGAAAAACAGAGACAGCTGATCCAGGCACAGATCAAAATGCTGCAGGCCGAAATCGCGCGGATTCAGAAAGAAGAGATGGAAAAACAGCAGGCAGAGCAAATGGCCAAAACGGCTGACAGCGTTACCCCCGCCAAAGGCGACGGCATCAACCGCCCGACCGCACTTAACGCCGTGGATGTGTATATTTAACTCAGTAATCCGCCTGCCGTTGGCGCTGCTGCTGCAACAACGCCGCCTGCTGTCCCACCACCTGCCAGATGACCTCCGCCGCCGGTGTCAGCGAGCGGTTTTTACGCCGTACCAGCATCAGCGCACGGTTGATTTCCGGCACCAGCCGCCGAACCTTCAACTGGCCCCCTTCCGGCAAGGGTAATGCCAACGCCGGAAAAATACTGATGCCGATACCCGCCGCCACCATCGGGAACAACGTAGCCGGGTGGCCAATCTCCTGCACCACCGTAGCTTCCACCCCTTGTTGGCGCAGTGCGCAGTCAATCAACGGTCGGCTGCCGGAGGCATAATCCTGCAACACCAGCCGACTGCCGTTCAGCGCCGACCAGTGCACTTCGGGCAATTCGGCAAACGGATGATCGTTACGGCACAGCAGCAGGAAAGGTTCATGCAGGATCGGTTCACAGTCCAGATCCAACGCCTGCACCGGATCGACCACGATGCCAAAATCGACCTCGGCGTTGCGAATGCTGTGCAGCACCTGCTGTTGCGCCTGGTCACGCAGCATAATGCGGATCTCCGGATACTGCTTTTCCCCTGCGGCGATACATTGCGGCATCAGGTGCGCAGAGATGGTCTGGCTCGACGCCACCCGCACCGTACCACTGCGTAGCACGCCAAAGCTGCGCGCATCCAGCAATGACGACTGTAATTCATCCAGCAATCGTTCAACGCGGTTGGCCAACCGCTGCCCGGCGTCGGTCAGCAGCACTTCGCGGGTAGTGCGATCGAGCAGGCGTACGCCGATTTCCGCCTCCAGCTCTTTTACGCTGTGACTGACCGCCGACTGGGTCAGGCCAATCGCCTCACCGGCCCGGCTGAAGCTGCGGTGCCGGGCAATGGCGACAAAAACCCTGAGTTGTTTAATCGAGTAATTCATGTTTTTTATTCATAAATGAATTAAATAAATCAATTTAATTATTATATGCCGTCGCGCGACAATGGGTGCATTGATTTTTCTTCGAGTACGCCGCCATGAGATTTTTGCCCGATCGCTTTACCCTGACGCTGATCGCCACCGTGCTGCTGGCCTCGTTCCTGCCGGCGCGCGGCGAGTTCGTCGGCTGGCTGAACGCGTTGACCATCGCCGCCATCGCCCTGCTGTTCTTTATGCACGGTGCCAAGCTGTCTCGCGAAGCCATTCTGGCCGGCAGCAACAACTGGCGGCTGCACCTGTGGGTGATGTTCAGCACCTTTATTATTTTCCCGACGCTCGGCGTGCTGTTTAAATGGTGGTCGCCGGTCAACGTCAGCCCCGAGCTGTATTCCGGTTTTATCTACCTGTGCATTCTGCCTGCTACCGTGCAATCGGCCATCGCCTTTACCTCACTGGCGGGCGGCAACGTGGCTGCGGCGGTGTGCAGCGCGTCTGCCTCAAGCCTGCTGGGGATCTTCGTCTCACCATTGCTGGTCGGGCTGTTGATGAACGTGCACGGAGAAACCGGCAGCCTGCAACAAGTGGGCTCCATCGTGCTGCAACTGCTGGTGCCATTTGTTGCCGGTCATCTGTCACGGCCGTTGATCGGCAAATGGATTGAACGCAACCGCAAGCTGATCGGCAAAACTGACCAGACCTCGATTCTGCTGGTGGTATATGCCGCCTTCAGCGAAGCGGTGACGCACGGCATCTGGCATCAGGTGGGGTTGGGTTCACTGGTGTTTATTGTGGTGGGCAGCCTGGTGCTGTTGACCATTGTGCTGGTGGTGAACACTTATATGGCACGCTGGCTGGGCTTTAGTAAAGCCGACGAAATCACCATTGTGTTCTGCGGCTCGAAGAAAAGCCTGGCGAACGGCATCCCGATGGCCAATATCCTGTTCCCGGCCGCGACCGTGGGGATTATGGTGCTGCCGTTGATGGTGTTTCATCAGGTGCAGTTGATGACCTGTGCGGTATTGGCTCGGCGTTATCAGAAGAAACAGCAGGAAAAACAGGCGGCGCTAAGCGCAGAAGCCGAAACCGTACGGGGATAATAAAATGGGCGCGGCACAGATACCGCGCCCGGCAACTCAAGTTCTCTTCAGCGGCTTGACCAGGTGGTCGAGCCCTTCGATTTTAATCGCCAACGTCATTTCCATCAGCATACCGAGTTTCCCCTGGGGGAACTCCCCTTTGCGGGCAAACCACAGCAGGTATTCTTCCGGCAGGTCAATCAACACTCGACCCTGGTACTTGCCGAACGGCATCAGGGTGTTGGCGATTTCGATCAGGTTCTCTTTTTCCATCAGACACCCAACAGGCGGATCATTTCCGCTTCGTCGATGACCGCGATGCCCAGCTCCTGCGCCTTCACCAGCTTGGAGCCCGCCGCTTCACCGGCAATCACCAGATCGGTTTTCTTAGATACGCTGCCGCTGACCTTGGCGCCCAGTGCCGTCAGGCGATCTTTGGCCTCGTCGCGGGAAAGCTGGCTCAACGAGCCGGTCAGCACCACGGTTTTGCCGGCGAACGGGCTGTCGATCTCTTCCGCCACTATCACTACCGGTGCCGGCCAGTTAATGCCGATTTCGTCGCTGACCAGTTCCTGGATTACCTGCTGATTAAGTTCTTCGTCGAGGAAATGACGTGTGTGCTTCGCCACCACCTCGCCTACTTCCGGCACCTGTTTCAGTGCCTCAATATCAGCAGACATCAGCTTATCCAGCGAACCGAAATGTGCCGCCAGATTGGCCGCCGTGGCTTCGCCGACTTCGCGGATACCCAGCGCGTACAGAAAACGGGCAAAAGTGGTCTGTTTGGATTTTTCCAGCGCGTTAACCAGATTCTGCGCCGACTTCGGCCCCATGCGATCCAGCCCGGTCAGTATACCGGCGGACAGACGGAACAGATCGGCCGGATTCTTCACGTACTCTTTTTCGACCAGTTGCTCGATGATCTTGTCGCCCATGCCGTCGACATCCAATGCCCGACGGGAAACAAAGTGCTTCAGCGCTTCTTTACGTTGTGCAGCGCAGATCAACCCGCCGGTGCAACGTGCCACCGCTTCGCCCTCCACTCTCTCAACGTCGGAACCGCATACCGGACAATGCTGTGGGAATACGATTTCACGCGCATCCGCCGGACGGCGTTCGGTCATCACTCCCACCACCTGCGGGATCACATCACCGGCGCGGCGTACAATCACCGTGTCACCGATACGCAAGCCCAAACGTTCAATTTCGTCGGCATTATGCAGCGTGGCGTTGCTGACGATCACCCCGGCCACCAGCACCGGCTCCAGTCTCGCCACCGGCGTAATGGCACCGGTACGGCCAACCTGGAATTCCACCTCACGCACTAGCGTGATCTGCTCCTGCGCCGGGAATTTGAACGCCGTCGCCCAACGCGGTGCACGCGCCACAAAGCCGAGCGTTTCCTGCAGGTCAATATCGTCGATTTTCACTACCACGCCGTCGATATCAAACCCGAGTTGCGCACGGTCCTGTTCTACCTGGCGGTAGAATGCCAGGACTTCGTCGCTGCCGGTACAGCATTTGGCACGATCGCTGACCGGTAAACCCCAGTCTTTGAATTGCATCAGGCGCTGCCAGTGACTGCGCGGCAACTCGCCGCCTTCCAGCAGGCCAACGCCATAGCAGAAGAAGGTCAGCGGGCGTTTGGCGGTAATACGTGGGTCAAGCTGACGGATCGATCCGGCAGCAGCGTTACGCGGGTTGGCAAAAATTTTACCGTCCTTGCGACGCGCCTCTTCGTTCATCTGCTCAAAACCGGCCTGCGGCATAAACACTTCGCCACGCACTTCCACCCGACGCGGGATATTGTCACCGGTCAGTCGCAGCGGAATGGCGCGGATGGTACGCACATTGGAAGTAATATTTTCACCGGTGGTGCCGTCGCCACGCGTGGCCGCGCGAACCAGCTCGCCCTCTTCGTAAAGCAGGCTGACCGCCAGACCGTCCAGCTTCAACTCGCAGCAGAAGGTCAGCGGGTCGCTGCTCTTCAGGCGATCCTGCACTCGCTTATAGAACGCCAGGAAGCTTTCTTCGTCGAAAACGTTGTCCAGCGACAGCATCGGCACTTCATGACGCACCTGATCGAACGCCGCCAGCGGGGCTGCGCCCACACGCTGAGTCGGAGAGTCCGCGGTGATCAGCTCCGGGTTTGCGCTTTCCAGTGCACGCAGTTCCCCCATCAGGCGATCATATTCCGCATCCGGCACTTCCGGCGCGTCCAGCACATGATATTGATATTCGTGATGGCGCAGTGAGGTTCGTAGTTGATTGATTTGTTGGATTATCGATTCCATGGCTCACCATCAAAGATAAAAAACCCCCGGCAAGCGGGGGCTTTGTTGTTACGGATGTTCAGTGCGCGTGGCCGTCGATCAGGCGTTGTTTTCCAACACTTCACGAAGGCGCGCTTTGTAGGTTTCCAGCTTTTGCGGGGTCATCATGCGGCGCTCATCGTCCAGCACCACACCACCCACATCGTCGGCGATCCGCTGTGCCGACTGCAGCATCAGCTTGAAGTTCTGATTAGCGTCGCCATAAGACGGCACCATCATAAACATCGACACGCCCGGCGTAGAGAAATCGGACATCATCTCAGGATCAAAGGACCCCGGCTTAACCATATTCGCCAGGCTGAACAGCACAGGACCGCTGCCCGCAGGACTGATATGGCGATGGAAGATACCCATTTCACCAAACTGGAAGCCCGCCTGCAGTACGCTCTGCAGCAGAATTTCGCCGCCGATCACGCCACCCTGATGTGCGGTAACGTGCAGCACCAGTACGGTTTCTTTCAGTTTAGCCTTGATGGCAGCAGGCGCTGGCTGAGGCTCGTGTGCCACGGCTGGCTTCACTTCCGGCTGCGGCTGATGAGCAGGTTCGGCGTGGAATGCCGGCTCTGCTACTGGTGCCACAGGCGGGAGATCATCAACGCGCGGTTCACGGCGTGGCGCAGGCTGCTGCGGCTCGTCGTCTTCGTCCTGCGCGTAATTGTCCAACAGGATGTCATCATAATCCGGCCGCTGAGACAGCGGTGGCGGAGCCTGATGAGCAGCCGGTTGAACGGCACGCGGTGCTGGCTCAGCCGCCGGAGCAGGCTTGGGCGCAACCACGGGTTCTTCGCGAGCGGCATCAAAATGACCAAAGGACGGCTCATCTTCCGGGTGAGCGGAGCGTACACGCACCTCTCCCACACCTTCATCGAGTTCGTCGATCGGGGATTGTTCACGTTCCTTTTTGGAACGTTTGGCTGGGCGATCGCGAAAAAGCGATGAGCGTTCCTTACGACTGGTCCAAAGACCGTGCAATAACAACGCTATTATGGCGATCGCGCCAACAACGATTAATATCAGACGCAAATCCTGCATCATTGCTATCTCTGTTGTTCCAATACATTGCCACCGCGGCAAACATTCACTCTTTAACTCTATTTGCCCGAGCACACAAGTGCAAGTCCGTGCTGAACTTTATGCCAATAAAGATGATTATACTGCCTTTTTTTGCTGTTTTTTCAGCCAATGTCACCCTAGCCAGTAGAAAATCATCCCGATATGATAGCTAAGCCTGTTCAGACAAAGAGATAACTTAAGATATGTCCTATACGCAGTCACCTTCTCACTCCACCAACGGCCTTCATTATTTTGCCGAAGGCTGGCGCCTGATTTCGCGCCCGGGGATTAAACGCTATGTCGTATTACCGTTACTGGTCAACGTACTGCTGATGGGGTCCGCCTTCTGGTGGTTGTTCAGCCAGCTAGGGGATTGGATCCCCAGCATGATGAGCCATGTCCCTACCTGGCTGCAGTGGCTTAGCTATTTGCTGTGGCCGCTGGCGGTCATTTCCGTCTTGCTGGTGTTCAGCTATCTGTTCAGCACCATCACCAACCTGATTGCCGCTCCGTTTTGCGGCCTGCTGGCCGAACACCTGGAGGGCAGCCTGACCGGCAAACCGCTGCCGGACACCGGCATCTTCGGCATTGTGAAAGATTTGCCGCGCATTATGGCGCGTGAATGGCGCAAGCTGGCCTACTACCTGCCACGTGCGCTGCTGCTGTTGATACTCTATTTCATTCCGGGCATCGGCCAGACGGTGGCGCCGGTGCTGTGGTTCCTGTTCAGCGCCTGGATGCTGGCGATCCAGTATTGCGACTACCCGTTCGACAACCACAAGGTGAGCTTCGCCGATATGCGCCGCGCACTGCGCCAGCATAAAACCGACAACCTGCAGTTTGGCGCGATGGTCAGCCTGTTCACCATGATCCCCATCCTTAATCTGGTGATCCTGCCGGTCGCGGTTTGCGGTGCTACTGCAATGTGGGTCGATCGTTACCGCCCACAATTTGTTCGTTCCTGAGTCGTTTTACTGACCGTTTCACGATTAATTCTTCGACAGGGCGCGCAATCTGCGCCCTTACCCTTGTGCTTAAAACTTATTTCCTAATAACATATAGATATACCAATTCTTTACTTCCCTGCCGGTACTGTTAGCGTATGCTTTCGACGTTCCCCACATTTTCATAGAGTTAAAGGACGGGCTATGAGCAAGATATATGAAGACAACTCATTAACAATCGGCCATACGCCGCTGGTTCGTCTGAACCGTATCGGCAACGGACGCATTCTGGCCAAGGTTGAATCACGCAACCCCAGCTTCAGCGTTAAATGCCGCATCGGTGCCAATATGATTTGGGACGCAGAAAAACGCGGCGTACTGGTTGCCGGCAAAGAACTGGTGGAGCCAACCAGCGGCAACACCGGTATCGCACTGGCGTTCGTCGCCGCAGCGCGCGGCTATAAGCTGACGCTGACCATGCCGGAAACCATGAGCATCGAACGCCGCAAGCTGCTGAAAGCGTTGGGCGCCAATCTGGTGCTGACCGAAGGCGCTAAAGGCATGAAAGGCGCGATCGCCAAGGCGGAAGAAATTGTCGCCACCGATCCCAACCGCTACCTCATCCTGCAGCAGTTCAGCAACCCGGCCAACCCGGCGATTCATGAACAAACCACCGGCCCGGAAATCTGGGACGATACCGATGGCGAAGTCGACGTTTTCATCTCCGGCGTCGGTACCGGCGGTACGCTGACCGGTGTCAGCCGCTATATCAAGAACACCAAAGGCAAGGCGATTACCACCGTGGCGGTGGAGCCTACCGACTCCCCGGTGATCACCCAGGCGCTGGCCGGTGAAGAAATCAAACCGGGTCCGCACAAAATTCAGGGCATCGGCGCTGGCTTTATCCCCGGCAACCTGGATCTCGATCTGGTCGACCGCGTTGAGCAAGTCACCAACGACGAAGCCATCAGCATGGCGCGCCGTCTGATGGACGAAGAAGGCATTCTGGCGGGCATTTCCTCTGGTGCAGCAGTGGTTGCTGCGGTGAAACTGGCTGAAGAACCCGAGTTCGCCGACAAGACCATCGTGGTGATTTTGCCGTCCTCCGGTGAGCGCTATTTGAGCACCGCGTTGTTCGCCGATTTGTTCACCGAACAAGAATTACAACAGTAGTGCCAACCGCGCACTAATCGCTAAAAAAGCACCTTCCGGGGTGCTTTTTTGTGGACTGGATCAAAGTTTATAGCAGTCAAAGATTGATTTTACCCGCCAGCTTTAGTATTTAACGGTGCATTATTTCGATGCGCGAAATTAATCACCCTTCATTTCTGGTTTAAGCTGAATCGATTTACTCATTTGTCGCCAAGGCGTTAAACACGGCATAATGGAGAGCGGATTAAAACGACGATGGAAGCCGAATTTTTTGATCTGAAGTGCCTAACTCGTCGTTTTCTGTTGCATCAATGCTCGCCCCTGTACCATAGTCAGGCGCTAACCAGACAAGCTAAAGTCATACCCTTGGGCTAAACTTTAGCTCCACAACACACCAATAAGTTGGGGAAACATCAATGTTCCAGCAAGAAGTTACTATTACCGCTCCGAATGGTCTGCACACTCGCCCTGCCGCTCAGTTCGTGAAAGAAGCCAAAGGCTTCACGTCTGACATCACCGTGACCTCCAACGGTAAAAGCGCCAGCGCCAAAAGCCTGTTCAAACTGCAAACTCTGGGGCTGACTCAAGGGACCGTAGTGACCATCTCCGCTGAGGGTGAAGACGAGCAGAAAGCCGTTGAGCACCTGGTAAAACTGATGGCAGAGCTTGAGTAATCGGCCCGTCTTCTTAGTTAACACCAGTCAAGAGTAAGGTAGGGTTATGATTTCAGGCATTTTAGTATCACCGGGTATCGCTTTTGGTAAGGCTCTCCTACTGAAAGAAGATGAAATTGTCATCAACCGGAAGAAAATCTCTGCAGACGCTGTAGAGCAGGAAGTCCAACGTTTTCTTGATGGCCGCGCCAAGGCATCCGTGCAGTTGGAAGCAATCAAGACCAAAGCTGGCGAAACCTTCGGCGAAGAGAAAGAAGCTATCTTCGAAGGCCATATCATGCTGTTGGAAGACGAAGAGCTTGAGCAGGAAATCATAGCCCTAATCAAAGATGATCTGGCTTCTGCGGACGCGGCTGCCTACACCATCATCGAAGGCCAGGCGAAAGCGCTGGAAGAACTCGACGATGAGTACCTGAAAGAACGTGCGGCCGACGTACGGGACATCGGTAAACGCCTGCTGCAGAACATTCTGGGCCTGGCTATCGTCGATCTGAGCTCAATCCAGAACGAAGTGATTCTGGTAGCTACCGATCTGACTCCGTCTGAGACCGCACAGTTGAACCTGGACAAAGTGCTGGGCTTCATCACCGATCTCGGCGGTCGTACTTCCCACACCTCCATCATGGCTCGCTCCCTGGAATTGCCGGCAATCGTAGGCACCAGCGACGTGACCAAACAGGTGAAGAACGACGACTACCTGATTCTGGACGCGGTTAACAATAAAATTTACGTTAACCCAACCGCTGACGTTATCGATCAGTTGAAAGCCGAACAGAACCAATATCTGACCGAGAAAAACGATTTGGCCAAGCTGAAAGATCTGCCGGCGATTACGCTGGACGGTCATCAGGTTGAAGTCTGTGCCAACATCGGCACCGTGCGCGACGTCGCAGGTGCAGAGCGCAACGGTTCTGAAGGTGTCGGCCTGTATCGTACCGAATTCCTGTTCATGGACCGCGACTCACTGCCAACCGAAGACGAGCAGTTCCAGGCCTATAAAGCCGTTGCGGAAGCCGTAGGCTCACAGGCGGTGATCGTCCGCACCATGGACATCGGCGGCGACAAAGACCTGCCGTACATGAACCTGCCGAAAGAAGAGAACCCGTTCCTCGGCTGGCGCGCCATCCGTATCGCCATGGATCGCAGAGAAATCCTGCACGCCCAGCTGCGTGCCATCCTGCGCGCCTCCGCGTTCGGCAAACTGCGCATCATGTTCCCGATGATCATTTCCGTGGAAGAAGTCCGCGATCTGAAAGGTGAAATCGAGACGCTGAAAGCGCAACTGCGTGAAGAAGCCAAGGCATTTGACGAAACAATTGAAGTGGGCGTGATGGTGGAAACACCGGCCGCAGCGGTGATTGCTCACCACCTGGCGAAAGAAGTCGACTTCTTTAGTATTGGGACAAACGATCTTACCCAGTATACTCTGGCGGTAGATCGCGGCAACGAGCTGATTTCTCATCTCTATAACCCGATGTCCCCATCAGTGCTTGGCCTGATCAAACAGGTTATTGATGCATCTCACGCAGAAGGCAAGTGGACCGGTATGTGCGGTGAACTGGCTGGCGATGAGCGTGCTACACTGTTGTTATTGGGCATGGGGCTGGATGAGTTCAGCATGAGTGCGATTTCAATCCCGCGCATCAAGAAAATTATTCGTAATACGAATTTCGAAGATGTGAAGGCGTTGGCAGCGCAAGCCTTGGCACAGCCAACGGCGCAAGATCTGATGAATTGCGTGAATAAATTCATCGAAGAAAAGACGCTCTGCTAAACTTCCACGACACTGGAACGCCGCCCAATTTAATGCTTAGGAGAAGATCATGGGTTTGTTCGATAAATTGAAATCTCTGGTTTCTGATGACAAGAAAGACACGGGCACTATCGAGATCGTAGCTCCACTTTCTGGCGAAATCGTTAATATCGAAGATGTACCTGACGTAGTATTCGCTGAAAAAATCGTTGGCGACGGTATTGCTATCAAACCAACGGGCAACAAAATGGTTGCTCCGGTTGACGGCACTATCGGTAAAATTTTTGAAACCAACCATGCTTTCTCTATCGAATCCGACAGCGGCATCGAGCTGTTTGTCCACTTCGGTATCGACACCGTTGAACTGAAAGGCGAAGGCTTCAAACGCATCGCTGAAGAAGGCCAGCGTGTCAAGAAAGGCGATGTGGTCATCGAGTTCAATCTGGCCCTGCTGGAAGAGAAAGCCAAGTCTATCCTGACGCCGGTCGTTATCTCCAACATGGACGAGATCAAAGAGCTGATCAAACTGTCCGGTACCGTGACCGTTGGTGAGACCCCGATCATCCGCATCAAGAAGTAATAGCGAATGAACGCAAGAACGGCGCCCTCGGCGCCGTTTTTTTATGTCTGTGATTTGTGCAACGTCGCGATAGCGATTAACTCCAGCGTGGAATGCGCAGGGTAATCACCAGCCCTTCCTGTTCGCCGTTACGCGCTTCAACCTGGCCGCCATGTGCCAGTACCACCTTGCGGGTGATCGCCAGCCCCAGCCCGTAGCCCTTGCCCGACATCGCCGATTTCACCCTGACGAACGGATCAAAGATGCTCGAAAGCTTCGACTCTTCTACTCCCGGCCCCTGATCGCTGACCTCAATCTGGAACAGTTGCTCGATACGCGTCAGCACCACCGTCACCCGCTGTCCGTGGCTGGAAAACCGTAACGCGTTACGCACGATGTTATCCACCCCACGTCGCATCAGTTCGGCATTGCCCTTGACGGTGTAATCCACGTCCGAACTGGCCTGCAGCACGATTTCCACCCCAGGGATCTGGGCTTCATAACGCGCATCGCTCACCACCGCGTCCACCAGCCCGTACAGATCGAAATACTCTTCATCCGGCAGGCTGTTGCTCTCGGCACGCGACAGCGCCAGCAGTTCGCCAATCATTTTATCCAGCCGCCCTGCTTCATGCTCAATGCGCTGCAGCGAGTTCTCTACGTTGCCCTCATTCTGCCGCGCCAGGCCAATCGCTAATTGCAAACGGGCCAGCGGCGAACGCAGCTCGTGCGAAACATCGTGCAGCAACTGCTCGCGGGCGCTGACCAACAGTTCCAGCCGTTCGGCCATGCTGTCAAAGTCACGCGCGACCTCAGAAAGTTCATCATGCCGTCGGCGCATCGCCGGGAACAAACGTACCGACAAGTCCCCCTGCGCCACGCGATCAAAACCGTCACGCAGCTTGCGCATCGGCCGGGTCAGGTTCCAGGCCAGCATCGCACTGAACAACAGCCCCGCCAGCCCCCCGACCCAAAGCATCGGCGCGGGAATATTGAAGAAATGCGAACGCTTGTTGGGGCGATACTCTTCCCGCAGGCCACGCATGTCGTAACTCAGCCAATAGCCGTTACCGCCCTCACCTTCTACCCAGGCGGTGATCGCTTTCGGCATCCGGCGGCCTTCAAACACCGGCTCCTCGGGTTCTGGTACCGGTGCCGGTGGCTGTGCCATGGGGGTCACAGACAGCAAACGTCGGTCATCATCTGACCAGTCTTTCAGCATCGCATTCAGCGCAGGCATGCCACCGCTGCGCAGTTGGGTGGCGGCCGACGTCAATTGCAGTGTGATCACCCGCCGGGCCATGGCATTTTCCGGCGGTTCGTAGCGATCGCCATACAAAGAAAAAGCGACCCACAGCGCCTGGGTCATGATGATAAAAGTCAGCCAGAAGCCGAGCAGGATTTTCCAGAATAATCTTCCGCGCATGGGCATTATCGGATGCGATAGCCGATGCTGCGCACCGTCTCAATGCTGAGCGCGTTGTCCGTCAGCGCCCCCAGCTTCTGGCGAATGTTGCTGATATGCACATCAACGCTGCGGTCATAGGCTTCGCGCGGGCGGCCTAACCCTTTCTCTGACAGCTCATCTTTTGACACCACACGCTCGGGCGCACGCAGCAACAGCTCCAGCAGGTTGAACTCGGAAGCGGTCAGATCGAACGCCTTGCCGCGCCATTCACTGCTGCGGGTCGAAGGGTTAAGGGTCAGCTCACCAAAATTAATCGCAATCTCGTCGTCCACTTCATCCGGACGCTCGTCAAAACGGCGCAGTACCGCACGCAGGCGCGCTACCAGCTCACGGGGATAGCACGGCTTGGGCATATAGTCGTCGGCCCCCATTTCCAGGCCAATCACCCGATCGATGTTATCGCCTTTGGCCGTCAGCATGATGATCGGCATACGGCTCTTTTTACGCACGTCACGCAATACGTCGATGCCGCTCATGTCCGGCAGCATAATGTCGAGGATCATCGCGGTGTAATCGCCTGACAGCGCGCCTTCTACCCCTGCTTTGCCGGTTAGCACCAGCGTGGCGTTAAAGCCTTCGCCGGTCAGGTACTCACTCAGCATGGTGCCGAGTTCGAGGTCATCATCGACCAATAAAATTTTCATGCCTTGCTCCTTCGCGGATTTTCGCCATTTTCACGCCTATTTGTCTGCTTCGCAGCCGGTTTTACTCAATCCTTACATATTCCTGAACGCCACTTAACCGCAGCCTGAGCGACGGCGCGTTAAATTAGTGCCAACAGATTTTTGCCGCGCTTTTATGCCAGGGAATCCCATCGTCATGCCATCGTTTCAACGCTCAAAACGCTATCTGCTGCCCACCGTTATTGTGGCTGCTATCGCCTTATTTCTCTACTTCAGGTCGCAAGGCGGCGAAGAAACTCCCCGTTATATCACTACGGTGGCGCAAACGCGCGAGCTGGAACAAACGGTGTTGGCCGATGGCACCATCGAGGCGCAAAAGCAGGTCAGCGTCGGTGCCCAGGTCTCCGGCCAGATAAAGGCCCTGTACGTGACGCTGGGCGATAAAGTACATAAGGGGCAACGGGTAGCCGAGATTGACGACTTAACGCAGCAGAACGCCCTGAGGGACGCAGAAGCGGCATTGAAAAACGTTCAGGCCCAGCGCGCTTCCAAGATGGCGGCACTGCATAACAATCAGCTCGCTTATCAGCGTCAGCAGGCCATAGTGGCGCGCGGCGTTGGTGTGCGGGCAGATTTGGACAACGCCCAGGCCACGCTGATTGCGACCCGCGCTGACATCAATGCGCTGGACGCGCAGACGGTTCAGGCGCAGATCGCGGTCAATACCGCCCAGGTCAACCTCGGTTACACCAAAATCACCTCGCCGATCGACGGCACCATCGTCGCCCTGCCGGTGGAGGAAGGCCAGACGGTGAACGCGGTACAGAGCGCACCGACCATCGTCAAAGTCGCTCAACTGGCGACCATGACCATCAAAGCGCAAATCTCCGAAGCCGACGTGGTGAAGGTGAAAACCGGCATGCCGGTCTATTTCACCATTCTCGGCGAGCCGGGCAAGCGCTACCGCACCACCCTGCGGGCGATAGAGCCGGCACCGGACTCCATCAATGACGACACCACCTCGTCCAGCACCAGCAGTTCCAGCAGCACTTCCAGCACCAGCACTGCGATTTACTACAACGGCCTGTTTGACGTAGCCAACCTGGACGGCGCGCTACGCATCTCCATGACCGCACAGGTGTATATCGTGCTGGCCAAGGCCGCAGACGCGGTGGTGATCCCCGCCACCGCATTGCAGGGCAACTGGGTACAGGTGGTGGATAAACAAGGCAATATCGCCCGCCGCCCGGTCAAGGTCGGCATCAATAACAACGTTGATGCGCAGATAATCAGCGGCGTGTTGGCCGGCGAGCAGGTGATTGTCAGCCAGGTCAATGCCACGACTAAAAGCAGCACCCGCCGTATGGGCCCGCCGCCGATGGGGATGTAATCATGAGCCAACAGCCTCTGCTGCAACTGCATGGCATCAGCCGCCATTTTCAGGCCGGTGAGCAAACCGTGACGGTGCTGAACAATATCAACCTCACCATTGGCCAGGGCGAAATGGTGGCGATAGTGGGAGCTTCCGGCTCCGGTAAATCGACGCTGATGAACATTCTCGGCTGCCTTGACCATCCCAGTGAGGGCGACTATCAGGTGGCGGGTCGCAGTACCGGGCGGCTGGATCGCGATAGCCTGGCCGAACTGCGCCGCGAACACTTTGGTTTTATCTTCCAGCGCTACCATCTGCTGGGCGATCTTAGCGCACAGGGCAACGTGGAAGTCCCGGCGGTGTATGCGGGCCATCAGCGTAGTGCTCGCCGACAGCGCGCCGCCGATTTGTTGCAGCGGCTTGGTTTGGCACAACGGCTGGATTACCGTCCCAGCCAGCTCTCCGGCGGCCAGCAGCAACGGGTCAGCATCGCCCGTGCATTGATGAACGGTGGCGAAGTGATCCTGGCGGACGAACCGACCGGTGCGCTGGACAGCCACAGTGGTCAGGAGGTGATCGGCATCCTGAAAGACCTGCACGCCCGTGGTCACACGGTGGTGATCGTCACCCACGACATGCAAGTCGCGGAACATGCCCAACGCATCATCGAGCTTAGCGACGGCGAAATCATCGCCGACCGACAGAAAAGCGCCCAGACCGTCGCACGCCTGCCAAAGAGGCCAACTAGCACCAGCAGTCGTTGGCAATCACAACGCGACCGTCTGCGTGAGGCGTTCAAAATGGCGCTGCTGGCGATGGCTTCCCAACGTCTGCGCACCCTGCTGACCATGCTTGGCATTATTATCGGCATCGCCTCGGTGGTGTCGGTGGTGGCGCTGGGCAAAGGCTCCCAACAGCAGGTGCTGGCGAACATTAATGCCATGGGGACCAGCACGCTGGAGGTCTATCCAGGCAAGGATTTCGGTGATATGCGTTCAGCCGCAGTGCAAACGCTGCGCGCCACCGATGCCGACGCGCTGGCGCAGCAGAACTACGTGCACAGCGTGACGCCGACCGTTTCCAGCAGCACCACTTTTCGCTATGGCAATCAGTCGGTCAGCGGCACGGTCAACGGCGTTGGCGAACAGTATTTTCTGGTGCGCGGCTATCACATTGACAGCGGCATGGCGTTTAACCGCCAGAGCGTCGATCATCTGATGCAGGAAGCGGTGATCGACGAAAATACCCGCGACAAACTGTTTCCCCACGGCGCCAATCCGCTGGGTGAAGTGATCCTGCTCGGTTCGTTGCCGTGCCGCATTATCGGCGTCGCCGCCAAAAAACAGAGCGGCTTCGGCAGCGATGAAAACCTCAACGTCTGGATCCCCTACACCACTGCCATGAAACGCATGCTGGGCCAGAGCTACCTGAAAAGCATTACCGTGCGGGTTAACGACGATATCGATCTCACCAGCGCCGAAGACGGTGTCACTCGCCTGCTGAGCCAGCGCCACGGCGGCAAAGACTTCTTTGTGATGAACACCGACAGCATCCGCCAGACCATTGAACAGACCACCGCTACCCTGACCTTGCTGGTGTCGATGATCGCGCTGATTTCGCTGGTGGTCGGCGGTATTGGGGTGATGAATATCATGCTGGTGTCGGTCACCGAGCGCACGCGTGAAATTGGCGTCCGCATGGCGGTGGGTGCCCGCGCCAGCGACATCATGCAACAGTTCTTGATTGAGGCGGTGCTGGTGTGCCTGCTGGGCGGCGCGCTGGGGGTCTTGTTGTCACTGGCGATCGGCGTGGTGTTCAGCCAATTCAGCGACAACTTCAAGATGGTTTATTCCACCGGATCCATCGTCGCCGCTTTTATCTGTTCGACGTTGATTGGGGTGATTTTTGGCTTCTTCCCGGCGAAACGCGCCGCCGGGATGGATCCGATACATGCGTTGGAAAGGGAATAACTGTCAGGCAAAAACGCCGGTGGAGAGATAACGATCGCCGCGATCGCAGATGATCGCCACTATCACGCTGCCCGGATTGGCTGCCGCAATCTTTAGCGCACCGGCTACCGCACCGCCGGAGCTGACGCCACAGAAAATGCCTTCGCGCTGTGCCAACTGGCGCATGGTCTGTTCGGCGTCGGTTTGCTCGATGTCCAGCACCTGATCCACCAGTTCCGGACGGAAGATGCCCGGCAGGTAGGCCGGTGCCCAGCGGCGAATGCCGGGAATATTACTGCCTTCTGCTGGTTGCAGGCCGATAATCTGCACCTGAGGATTTTGGCTTTTCAGGTAGCCGCCCACGCCGGTAATGGTGCCAGTAGTGCCCATGCTGGAAACGAAATGGGTCACCCGTTGATGGCTCTGCTGCCAGATTTCCGGACCGGTGGTGGTGAAGTGGGCGTAAGGGTTGTCCAGATTATTGAACTGATCCAGCACCTTGCCCTGCCCCTGATTCTGCATTTCCAGCGCCAGATCGCGCGCGCCTTCCATCCCCACTTCCCGGCTGACCAGGATCAGCTCTGCGCCATAGGCGCGCATCGCCGCCTGGCGTTCCAGGCTCATGTTTTCCGGCATCAGCAGGGTCATCGAATAGCCTTTCAGCGCCGCGATCATCGCCAGCGCAATACCGGTGTTACCACTGGTGGCTTCGATCAACCGATCGCCGGGCTTTATCTCACCGCGCAACTCCGCCTGCTGGATCATCGCCAGCGCGGCGCGATCCTTCACCGAACCCGCCGGGTTATTGCCTTCCAGTTTGAGCCAAACCTCGCTGCCCAGTCCTGCGGCCAGACGTTGTAATTTTACCAGCGGGGTATTACCGATGCATTGTTCAAGCGTTGTCACGATCTTGGCCTGTGTTGAAGTACGTAATGTAAAAAGGCAACCCCAGGGTTGCCTTTAAAATGAAGTTGGGGGCTAAAAACTATCAGGCGCTTTTAGCTAACGCAACAGGTTGTAGCAGTTGGTCACCGGCATACAGACGCGCATTCAGGCTGCCAACGTAGTAACGGCCGCCGCGTACCGGGGGTTCGTTGCCATCCGGCAGCACTACGCTGATCGGTTCCTGATGCCAGCCGATGGGCTGTACGGTCATCTGCCAGAAATGGCCGCGTGGGCTGACTTCCAGCACCTGAACCGGCAGCGGGCAGCGGTCGCTGCTTTCGGTGCCGACTTCCATTTCCCAGGGCCGCAGGAACAAATCCACGCTGCCCTGATGCATCGGCTGGAACGACAGCGGCCACTGGTGCGCACCGACGAACAGCTGCGAACCGCGGATCTCGCCGCTCAGGCGGTTCACTTCGCCCATAAATTCCAGCACGAAGCGGCTGGCTGGTTCACGCACAATCTCTTCCGGCGAACCGACCTGTTCAATATTACCCTGGCTCATCACCACGATACGATCGGCCACTTCCATCGCCTCTTCCTGATCGTGGGTGACGAATACGCTGGTGAATTTCAGCTCTTCATGCAGTTGGCGCAACCAGCGACGCAGTTCTTTACGCACCTGTGCATCCAGCGCACCGAAGGGTTCGTCCAGCAGCAGGATTTGCGGTTCGACCGCCAGCGCACGTGCCAGGGCAACGCGCTGCTTCTGGCCACCGGAAAGCTGTGACGGGTAGCGGCTAGCCAGGTGGCTCAACTGCACCATTTCCAATAACTGGGTCACTTTTTGTTTGATCGCCGCGGCATTCGGACGCTCACGACGCGGCAGTACGCTCAGGCCGAAGGCGATGTTGTCGAACACCGTCATATGGCGGAACAGCGCGTAATGCTGGAACACGAAGCCCACCCGACGATCGCGGGCATGCACATGGCTGACGTCGGTGCCGTGGAAGCCCAGCTTGCCGCCGCTCTGGCTTTCCAGCCCGGCGATAATGCGCAGCAACGTGGTTTTACCGGAGCCGGAAGGCCCCAGCAGCGCCACCATCTCACCGGAGGCAATATCGAGCGAGATATCGTTCAATACCTTGGTACGACCGAAAAACTTGTTGATACCGTTAATCTCAATGCTCATGATTTTCCTCCCGCTCGAGACGTGCATTCTGACGTTCCAGACGCCATTGCAGGCCACTCTTCAAAAATAGGGTCACTATTGCCATCAGGGTCAGCAAACCGGCGGCGGTAAAGGAACCGACCGTGTTGTAGTCCTGTTGCAATAACTCAACCTGCAGCGGCAGGCTGAAGGTCTCACCGCGAATAGAACCGGACACTACCGAGACCGCGCCGAATTCACCGATGGCGCGCGCGTTGGTCAGTACCACGCCGTACAGCAGCGCCCAGCGAATGTTTGGCAACGTCACCCGGCGGAACATCTGCCAGCCGGAAGCGCCCAACAAAATGGCGGCTTCGTCTTCCTGGCTGCCCTGGCTGAGCATCATCGGCACCAGCTCACGCACCACGAACGGACAGGTCACGAAAATGGTCACCAGTACCATGCCCGGCCAGGAGAACATCACCTGGATATTATGCGCATCCAGCCAACCGCCCAGCAGGCCATTGCTGCCGTAAAACAACAGGTAAATCAGCCCCGCTACCACCGGTGAAACGGCGAACGGGATGTCGATCAGCGTCAGCAGCAGCTGGCGACCGGGGAAGGTGAAACGCGTCACCAACCAGGCCAGCAAGGTGCCGAAAACCAGGTTGAACGGCACGGTAATTAAAGCGATCAGTACCGTCAGCCAGATGGCGTGCAACATGTCGCGATCGATCAGGTTGCCCCACATCGCGCCAACACCCTTGGAAAAGGCCTCGGCGAAAATCGAAATGATCGGCACCACCAGCAGCAGTACCGAAAACAGTACGCCGATACCGATCAGCGTCCACTTGCCCCAGTTGACGCGTGGGCGTTCGACACCGTTGAACTCAGAGATATCCGCCATCAGTGCCCCCCAATGCGTCGGCCAAAGCGGCTCTGCAGAACGTTAATGCTGAACAGCAACAGCAGCGAGGCCGCCAGGATCACCGAGGCAATCGCACTGGCCGCCGGATAATCAAATTCCTGCAAACGAACAAAAATCATCAACGAGGTCACTTCCGTCTCCCAGGCGATGTTGCCGGCAATAAAAATCACCGCACCAAACTCGCCCAGGCTGCGGGTAAAGGAGATGGCCGTACCGGCCAGCAGCGCCGGTGCCAGCTCGGGCATCACCACACGGCGGAAGCTCTGCCAGCGGGTTGCGCCCAGGGTTTCCGCCGCTTCTTCATATTCCGGCCCCAGTTCTTCCAGTACCGGCTGTACGGTGCGCACCACAAACGGCAGGCTGGTAAACGCCATCGCCACCGCAATCCCCAGCCAGGTGAAAGTTACCTTGATGTCAAAATGCGCCAACCACTGACCATACCAACCGGTGGTGGAAAACAGTCCCGCCAGCGTCAGGCCGGCCACTGCAGTCGGCAGCGCGAACGGCAAATCGATCAGGCCGTCCAGCAGCGTGCGACCGGGAAAACGATAGCGGGTGAGGATCCAGGCCATCAACATGCCGAACACTGCGTTAAACAGGCTGGCGACGCCCGCTGCCAGCAGCGTGACCTTATAGGCCGCCACCACCTGCGGGTTGGAAATCACTTCCCAATACTGCGCCAGGCTCATCTGAGCCAACTGCATCACCAGCGCGCTGAGTGGCAACAGCAGGATCAGGC
Source organism: Serratia myotis (assembly GCF_027474885.1). Taxonomy (NCBI): domain Bacteria; kingdom Pseudomonadati; phylum Pseudomonadota; class Gammaproteobacteria; order Enterobacterales; family Yersiniaceae; genus Serratia; species Serratia myotis. The sequence continues at coordinate 4,009,609 of NZ_CP099707.1, forward strand.
AGGTATAAAACAGGCTGCTCCCCAGACTGAGGCCGAACCCAGGCAGAACCCGCTTGCTGGTCAACGTCAACATTACTTACGCCCTGCGGCTAACAGTTGATCCAACTCACCACCGGTGGAGAAATGCGTTTTCATCACCTGCGGCCAGCCACCAAACTGATCTTCCACCCGGAACAGCTTGGTCTCCGGGAACTGGCCCTTGGCCGCTGCCATCGCCTGCTTGTCGTAAACGCGATAGTAGTAGCTGGTGATCACCTGCTGGGCTGCCGGGCTGTAGAGATAATTCAGGTAGTCTTTGGCCGCCTGTTCGGTGCCGTTTCTTGCCACGTTTTTATCTACCCAGGCCACCGGGAACTCCGCCAGAATATCGACCGGCGGCACGATCACTTCGTATTTGTCCTCGCCATACTGCTTGCGAATATTGTTCACTTCCGACTCAAAGCTGATCAGCACGTCGCCCAGACCCCGTTCCACGAAGGTAGTGGTCGCGCCACGGCCGCCGGTGTCAAACACCAGGACGTTTTTCAAAAAGCGAGTCATAAAGGCGCGAGTTTTGGTCTGATCGTTGCCATCTGCCTGGCTGGCAGCACCCCAGGCAGCCAGATAGGTATAGCGGCCGTTACCGGAGGTTTTCGGGTTCGGGAATACCAGCTTCACGTCGTCACGCACCAAATCGTTCCAGCTATGAATGCCTTTTGGATTGTCCTTGCGTACCAGGAAAGCCATGGTGGAATAGAAAGGTGAGCTGTTGTTCGGTAAACGGGTCTGCCAGTCGGCCGGGATCAGTTGGCCGCGATCGTGCAGGATCTGCACGTCGGTCACCTGGTTGTAGGTCACCACATCGGCACGTAATCCTTGCAGGATCGCCAACGCCTGCTTGGAAGAACCGGCGTGGGACTGCTTGATGGTCAGCTTGTCGCCCGGATGCTGCTGGTTCCATTGCTGTTCAAAGCCTGGGTTCAGCGCGGTAAACAATTCACGGGAAACGTCATAGGAGCTGTTCAGCAATTCGGTTGCCGATACGGTGCCGCTGGCTAACAGCGCCGCCGTCAACCATCCTTTCAGTACGATATTTTTAACCCGTGTTTGTTTCATTGTGCACCTTATAACTGAGTCAATCCGTCGGGCTTTCGCCCTGATGTTGACCAGTGTATTTATAACTAGGTGCGGAGCTGTAACGCTTTTATATACCGTTTAGTGATTTTCAAGCATCAAACGCTATAAGGCAGGTACGGAGCGGCATGGCGGAGGGGGATATAAAACCGGAGCTGGCGTGGCCAACCCCGGTGAAGGGGTTAAAGCGACAGCAGGCGCGTCAGTGATGGCGCAAAGTAATAGCTGCCGGTCACTGCACGGCTGAAACGCAGCATCGCATCACGTTTGCCGTCCAGATCGCCAAACATGCTCAGCAGCTGTTTTTCGATGTTATGCAGGCGCGCGCAGTAGGCGATGAAATACAGCCCGTGCTTGCCGCTGGCGGTACCGTAAGGCAGGCTCTGGCGCAGGATCTTCAGGCCCTTGCCGTCTTCTTTCAGATCGACACGGCTGACATGCGAGGTATCCGGACGCTGCTCCGGCGGCAACTCTTCGCTGTCATGCTTGGTGCGGCCGATAATCTGCTCTTGCTGCTCGGGGGTGAAACGCTGCCACTGACGCAGGTTGTGTTCGTAACGCTGCACCAGCACGTAGCTGCCGCCGGCATCTTCTTCGCCTTCGGCAATCACCGCCACTTCCGGACGTTGCTCGCCCTGCGGGTTTTCAGTACCGTCGATAAAGCCGCTCAGGTCACGCTCTTCTACCCAGCGGAAACCGTGGGTTTCTTCTTCAATTTTGATGGCGTTGCCAAACGCCGCCAGTGCGGCCTGGGCCAGCGTGAAGTTAACGTCATGACGCAGGGATTGAATATGGATCAGCAGGTCGCGCTGGGTGGCCGGTGCCAGCCCCTTGCCAAGCGGGGTGAATGGCTTCAGCTCTTTGGCACCCTGACCGCTGGACAGGTCATGCCAAACGTCGTAGCCGAAGGCGATCACCGCGCCCAAATGCGCATCGGGGAACTGCTGTTGCAGCTCGGTCAAGGTCTGGCAAAACTGCTTGCAGCCCTGGCGTAAATCGGCGAATTCGCCCTGCACGGTGGCTTCCATAAAAATGGCGAAACGGCAGTGTTCCAGCAAAATGCCGCTCTGAACCTGTGTCATTGTCGTTATCCTCAATAGCAGAATCGGGTAACAGTGGCCTGTTACGAATGCGCAGCATCATACCGCAAGCAAGGGTAATTGCCTTGCCCGAACGCAAAGAAAATAAGGATATCCGTCATGATGAGGGGAGCGGAGGCGCCGCGGATTGGGCGCCCAAAAAGAAAGTTTTACTGAGGTTTGGCGTGCCAGATGATCTTGCTGACCGTCCAGCTTTTCAGCGTGTCATCCGGCGGGATGATGTCCTGCGGACCGGCCCATTTACCGCTGAAGATGTAGGTGACGTACTTGCTCTGCTCCGCCACGCACTCTACCTTGCCGGCATCATCGCCATCGGCCGGTTTACAGGCGCCAAACGCCTTGCTGTACAGGTCGCTGAACGGCGTGCCGAGTTTGCTGCCCCACTCGGTAGCGACCTTGCTGTCCATCACGTCCACACGCTGCACTTGGCCCTTGGGTTCACCGGTGATCACCAGCTTCACGTCGTTGCCGTCCATCGCCTGATAGTAAGAAACAATCTGGCCCTGACTGGTAGCCATGCCGCCGCGCAGGCGGTAATCGCCGTTCAGCCCGTCGTTAATGGCGCTTTCCGACATTGGGGTGCCGGCATTGAGTTCACCAACGCCCTTGGCACTGACCTCAAGACTGCTGCCAAACCAGTTAAGCGGTGACAGGCTCGACCAGGAGAAGTTGGACATCGTCGAACAGCCGGTCAGTAACAGCGGGAGCCCTAACAGCAGGGGGCGAATATTCATCTCTAACTCCTTAATATCAAGCGCGCTCGGCGTTTTGCTGCGTGTCAGCCTCTCATAACTGCACACGCTTCGCCATCGGTTGCGAGCTTGGAGTGCGGAAAATAGGAAAAGTGCCGCAGCCAGCGGCAATTACCCCGCCTCGTCCTGCACGGTAAAGCAGGCTTTCAGGCGCTCACTCAGCAGCAGACAGGCCAGTGCCAACGCATCAAGCAGCACCAGAACAGCCTCCAGCAGCGGCTGATTGTCGGCCTGCTGCCACAGGCTGAACAGCGAACCGCCCAGCGCCGCCAGTAGCGAGAGGCAGAGTACCCAACGCCAGGCTCGCCACAGGCGTGGCCACTGATGACGGCGCGGGGCTAACAAAAATGCCAGTGCCGCCGGCAGCCCCAATATGATGCCGAACCAAAACCTTTGAGTATCCGGATAAAACAGCTGCAGCAGCCCTTCCCCCTGCTGACGTGAGGCACCGGCCATCACGAACAGGATCCAGGTGCGGGCCTGTAAAACCAGCACGCCCCAAAACCACAGCGGCAAACGCAACGCGCCGTGATGATCGTAATCGTCGGGGGAAAAATGGGGGGAGAGTGGCTTCAACGTCGATTCCTTGCCAATTTCATTTGATTACTCCTTCAAATGGGAGCCCGATTTATGGTTTTCAATGCGCATGCTTAAGAACCCCTTAAGATTTTCATGCTTTACTTAACCCCATCAAACCAGCAGTCCTGATTGGCAGGGCTTTGATTCTCGATTGAGATAAGGAAGCTTCAAATGAAAAAATATACCCTGGCCGCATTAATCGCTCTGTGCAGCGCACCGGTTTTGGCACAGCAAGGTGGGTTCCTCGATCCTGCAGCACCGCAGACGCAAACGCAAAACACCCAGCAAGGCGGCTTCTCCGGCCCCAGCGCCGCACTCACCACCGTGGACAAGGTTAAGTCGATGAGCGATGACACCTGGGTGATGCTGCAGGGCAACATTGAGCAGCGCGTCGGTGACGACACCTATACCTTCCGCGATGCCAGCGGCACCCTGACGGTAGAGATCGACAGAAAACGCTGGAACGGCCAGACCATCACCCCGAAAGATAAAGTGCAGTTGGAAGGGAAAGTGGATAAAGACTGGAGCAGTGTCGAAGTGGATGTGAAGAACATCAAAAAACTGCCGTAACCGGTAGCAAAGGGCGGTGAAGCTTCACCGCCCAAAGTACCACTCAATATTCCTGATCTTCGATCAGTCGTTTGCCCAGGCTGGTGACGTTCTGGATTTCGTAACCGAGCTTCTCGTACATCTCGATCACCGTATCGTTATCTTCCCGCACCATCAGTTGGATTTTCGGGCAACCGCGCGCAATCAGCTTCTTTTCGAGGCGGCTAATCAACGCATTGGCGATGCCCCGCCCGCGATAATCCGGGTGTACCCCCAGATAATACGCCGAGCCGCGATGGCCGTCGTAACCGCCCATCACTGAGCCCACCACTTCTCCGCCCACTTCGGCGACCAGAAACAGATCCGGATCGTGATTCAATTTGCGCTCAATATCCATCTCAGGATCATTCCATGGACGCAGCAGATCGCAGCGCTCCCACAGGGTAATGATTTCTTCAAAGTCGTCTTGTCGAAATACGCGAATTTCCATCGATGTTCGCCGCTGTTAATTAAGATGTTTATCTGATTATCGCGTGATTATTCACTTACGCAATATCAAACTGCGATTTCCCCCCTCAATTATGTAGAAATCACCGGTAACACGAGTAATAAATGGACATAGTTATCAGGTCGATTAATGATTATCAATACGATATAACATCGCAAAATAGAATTTGTCGATGGAGCGTAGCGTTATGAAAAAGCAGGTTAAACAATTCCTCAATTTTAAGCCGCTTTCTGTTTCCCCCACGCGACGTCAATTACTGCTCTCCGGTCTGGCATTGGTGTTACTTGGCAGCAAAAGCCACACTGCCGAAGCCGAGTCTGGCGGCATGCTGCGCAATCAACATCCCAAACCGACCGCTAAACCAGCGCCTAAACCCTCCGGCAGCAAAAGGCTGGTGATGATCGATCCCGGTCATGGCGGTATCGACTCCGGCGCAGTCGGCAGTGAAGGCTCACAGGAGAAGCACGTGGTGCTGGAGATCGCCAACCACGTCCGCCGCATCCTGCACGAACAGGAACATGTCGAAGTTCGCCTGACGCGGGAAGAAGACGAGTTTATTCCCTTGTTCCAGCGGGTGGAGATTGCCCACCAGCACCAGGCCGATCTGTTTATCTCGATTCATGCCGACGGCTTTACCAGCCCGGAAGCCTCTGGCGCTTCGGTGTTCGCCCTATCCAACCGCGGCGCCAGCAGCGCCATGGCGCGCTACCTGTCGAACCGTGAGAATGCGGCTGATGACGTGGCCGGCGGCAAATACAAAAACCAGGACAACTATTTGCAACAGGTGCTGTTCGATCTGGTGCAGACTGACACCATCAACAATAGCCTGACGCTCGGCCGCCATGTGCTTGGCCAGATCCGTCCGGTGCACCACCTGCACAGCAACAGCACGGAACAGGCGGCATTCGCGGTGCTGAAATCCCCGTCGATCCCATCGGTGCTGGTCGAAACCTCGTTCATTACCAACCCGGCCGAAGAGCGCCTGCTGGGCACCACCGCATTCCGTGAAAAAATCGCCCGCGCCATTGCCGACGGGGTGATCAGCTTCTTCAGCTATTACGATACCCACCAACGAAAACCCGGCTGATACTGCCAGCCGCGATGAATAAAGGTATACTCTGCGGCTTGTTCAGTCAGACGCTGTGAATTTTCCCGTATGAGTTTATCGACCATCGCAGAAGTAAAATCCTTCCTGCTGACGCTGCAGGACCGCATCTGCAGCCAGTTGGCCCAGGCCGACGGCGGCGCCGTTTTCAACGAAGACCGCTGGACGCGTGAAGAAGGCGGCGGTGGCCGCAGCCGGGTGTTGACCGACGGTGCGGTGTTCGAACAGGCGGGCGTCAATTTTTCACACGTCTCCGGTGCCACCCTGCCCGCTTCCGCTACCGCGCATCGCCCCGAACTGGCCGGACGCAGCTTCCAGGCGATGGGCGTTTCGCTGGTGATCCATCCGCGCAGCCCCTACATTCCCACCAGCCACGCCAACGTGCGCTTTTTCATTGCGGAAAAGCCGGGTGAAGAGCCGGTGTGGTGGTTTGGCGGCGGTTTTGACCTGACGCCGTTCTATGGCTTCGAAGAAGACGCCGTTCACTGGCACCGCACCGCCGAACAGCTGTGTGCGCCCTTCGGTGAACAGGTCTATCCCAAATACAAAAAGTGGTGCGACGACTATTTCTTTATCAAGCACCGCAACGAGGCACGCGGCATCGGCGGCCTGTTCTTTGACGATCTGAACACCCCGGACTTCGCCACCTGCTTCGCGTTTACCCAGGCGGTGGGCGAAGGCTTCCTCGAGGCCTATCTGCCAATCGTAGAGAAACGCAAGGCGCTGAGCTGGGGCGATCACGAGCGCCAGTTCCAACTGTATCGCCGTGGCCGCTATGTGGAATTCAATTTGGTCTGGGATCGGGGCACGCTGTTTGGCCTGCAAACCGGTGGCCGTACCGAATCCATCCTGATGTCGATGCCGCCGCTGGTACGCTGGGAATACAACTATCAACCGGCAGAAGACAGCCCGGAAGCGGCGTTGTACCGTGATTTCCTGCCGGTGCGCGATTGGCTGAAGGAGCCAGAATGATGCAGATTTGGGTTGATGCAGACGCCTGTCCGAACGTAATCAAGGAAGTGCTGTTCCGGGCGGCAGAACGTACTGCGATGTCGGTGACACTGGTCGCGAACCAGCCACTGAGAACGCCGCCGTCAAAACACATCCACACCCTGCAGGTGCCGGCCGGCTTTGACGTGGCGGATAACGAAATCGTACGCCGCTGTGAGAAAGGCGATCTGGTGATCACCGCCGATATTCCGCTGGCAGCAGAGGTGATAGAGAAAGGGGCGGTGGCGCTAAATCCGCGCGGTGAACGCTACACCCCGGACACCATTCGTGAACGCCTGAACATGCGCGACTTTATGGACACTTTGCGCTCCAGCGGCATCCAGACCGGCGGGCCGAATACGCTGAACCAGCGCGACCGTCAGCAGTTCGCCAACGAGTTGGACAAGTGGCTGCAACAGGCCAAACGGGCGCAGTAACTGCGCCCGCATTGCGCTTAGAATCGCACCTCCCCGCCGAAGATATAGGTTCGGCCGCGGGCGGTGTTGGTCGGTGATAAATCCTGCGACTGCGACGGCATAGCGTTCATCTTGTTCAATGCATCGGAATAATCTTTGTCCATCAGGTTCTGCACGCTGAATTTCAACAGCAGATTGCGGTTGAACTGATAGGTGCTGTACAGGTCGATAACCGTTGGGATATGCGGTGCCGGTTCTTTCATCAACTGTTCATTCTCATCAACGTTGGAGTCGGGAGAAAGTCGCACCGTTTTGCCGGTATATTTCACCAGCCCGCCCAGCGTCAATTTCTCATCCAGCAAACGCACCCCCGTATCCAGCGTGAAGTACAACTCCGGTAACTCGCTAATGTCACCGGCACCGAACACATTGCTGGCCTGATTGGTCGGCTGACTGGTGTGTTCTTTGCTCAGAGAAAGTTTGGTGTAAGCAAAACCGGCATCATACATCGCCTCCACTTCCACCCCGCGTGACCTGACTGGCTCGTAAGAGTTGCTGTACATAGTCATGGCGACATTCACATCGGCGTTATCCCATTCCTCCTGACTAGTCTGGGCACGATTACATTTTTGGCGATTGCTGCACACCATGTAGCTCTGGCTGGAAATGTAATTTTTGATTTTCGATTCAAAATACACCGCCTTGAGCTGGAAACTGTCCTGTTTAAACAGCAGGTCATGCGCATTGGCGTTAAAACCCGCCTGCCAGGTTTCTGCCGTTTCCCCCTTAAGGAACGGGTTCATCGACTGCCCACCGCTGTTGGCGAAGAATACTTCCTGAATATTCGGCCCACGCATGGATTTGTTGTAGCTGACGAACGGCTGCAACCACGGCGTTACCTGCGCGGACAACATCACCGCCGGGTTAAAGCCATGCTCTTTCAAATTGATGTTACTGGCCCCCTGCGGGAAGCAGGCGACGCGCTCATCGCAGGCGGGTTTATAGCCGGAAATATCATAGGCGCTGTAGTTTAGGTCAAAGTTACCCTGCCAGATGCCGTAATTAAGCTGCAGGCCACTGTAAATACTGGCAATATTTTGTTTTCCTGCAATGCCGACCGGCGAGCTTTCCGCCTGGCCCTCGTCTGTCACCAGACCGGAGGCATGTTTCTTGTATTCGTTGCGAATCAGCTTGCCACCGTAGCTGAAGGCAAAATCAACCTCCTGCAGGCTGAAACGGCTGGTATTGTTCACATCCAGCGCGTCGGAGATATTTTTCGCTGTGCTGTCGCTAAAGCCCGCCATATTGTCGGACATAAACTTCTGCTCACCCCGGCTGGTACTGGCCGTCAGATTAAAGTCAATCAGCTCTGAAAACGGGGCGTAATGATATTTAATATAAAAGTCATTACTGTCGATATGGCGTCGGGTGATCTTATTTTGATAAGTTCTGGCTGACAGTTCAATGCTATTAAAGGCGTCAGGTTTAATATCCACTTTGAATAACTGGGATTTAGGATTCTGGCGATAGGTTTTATCGACATTAAACTCTTCACTGTCAAATCCTGAGCCGTTCTTATAATTAGAGGTGATGGAGCTGCCGCTGATAGCCGCCATGGCTCCCAAACTACCGCCGTCGCCGAATGCGTCGGTTTTCCCACCCACGGCGATCATACCGCTGCGGCCAATACCGTTATTGCCTACAGAAAATTTGGTGCGCACGCCAAAGGGGTTATCCGAAAACACCACGTCATCCACACCAATCGTGCGGAAGTTGGCGCTGCCTGCCAGCGCATTAACACCCGCGGACCCCGTCGCATTACCGCGAGCCACATCAACGCCGACGATAAAGTTGGGATCGATCAGCGCACCAAACTGACTGGTAGGCAGGCCGCCATGCGCCGCGTCGCTGGGTGAGCTGCCATAGTAGTTCTGGGTGATGCCATCAACCATGGTATTAACACGACCAAAGCCGCTCATGCCACGGATATTAACGCTGACCGAACCCTGGCCTGGGTCTATCTGGGTATAGGTACCCGGCATGCTGCGCAGGATGCTGTCTACCGACTCCAGATTCTTATTTTCCCCGCGTGAGCTGAAAGCTCCGGGCTTTTCCAGCGCTTCTTTTTCACTGCTACTGTTACTGCTCTCTGCCGCCGAAACATTCAATGGGCTGAAAACCACCTGGCCCTTTCCCTCTTCAACCCCGTTCTGCGCAGCCGTCGCCATCCCGCTCAGCGCTATTCCCGCGCCGATCAGGCTTACTATTAATTTGATTTTCATATATCCCCAGAAATTGCCAAAAAGGTTTGGTGGCCGACAATGCCCAGCAAAAAGTCCGCCGAAATCGACGGTAAATTCATTTTTTATAGTTTTAATAAACCGTCGGGTTTATTACCCGACGGTGGTAATGGTTATTTCTGTGTTTTCTGATCCATCGCCATAATAAAGCTGTATTCCAGCGCGTTACTTTCCAGCCGCGTCAGACGGCCAGATTTTCCGCCGTGGCCAGCCGTCATATCGGTCGCCAGCAGCAACAGTGAATCGCCCTGTTTAAAGCGACGCAGTTTGGCGACCCATTTGGCCGGCTCCCAATATTGCACCTGCGAGTCATACAGGCCGCTGGTGACCAGCAGGTTCGGATAGGCCTGCTTACGCACGTTGTCGTAGGGACTATAGGACTTCATCAACGAATAGGCCTGCGCTTGATTCGGGTTGCCCCACTCCTCGTATTCACCGACCGTCAGCGGAATGCCGTCGTCCAGCATGGTGGTCAGCACATCAACGAAAGGCACCTGCGCCACCACCGCGTTATACAACTGCGGTGCCTGATTGATCACCGCTCCCATCAGCAGTCCACCGGCGCTGCCGCCCATGGCGTAAATCCGCCCCGGCTGACCATACCCCTGTTGGATTAATGCCTGGGTGGCATCGATAAAGTCGTTGAAGGAGTTCGGCTTATGGATCAGTTTGCCCTGTTGGTACCAGTTCTGCCCCAACTCACCGCCACCACGCACGTGGATCAACGCATAAACGAAACCGCGATCCAGCAAACTGATGCGGTTAGCGCTAAAGGCCGGATCCATGCTCATGCCGTAAGCACCATAACCGTACACCAGCAGCGGGCTGTGCCCCGCTTTGAACATTGCTTTGTTGTAGACCAGCGAGACCGGCACCTTCACACCGTCACGCGCCTGAATCCACACCCGCTCGCTATGATACTGGCTGGGATCCACCCCCTTCACTTCCTGCTGTTTCAGCAGGGTGCGCTCGCCTTTATTGAGATCCCATTGGTAAGTCCGGGTCGGGGTGGTCATCGCCGAATAGCCGTAGCGCAACTGCGGGTTGTCCGGATCGGGGTTATAACCCAGCCAGGCCATATAGCTGGCGTCATCGAACGGAATACTACGCTGAGTTTTACCGTCCCAACTGATTTGCCGCAGTTGCACCAGCCCCTCGCCACGCTCCTTCACCACCAGCCAGTCGCGGAACAGGGTAAAGCCCTCAACCTCGTTCTTTTCCTGCGGCGCTATCAGCGTCTGCCACGGCTTGTCGACCGCCGCGGTGTGATACAAGCCAAAATGCGGGCTCTGGTGGTTGGAGCGCAGATAGAACTCACCGCGATAGTGATCCAAATAATACTCGAGGCCGTTCTTGCGCGCAGCGAACAACACCGGGGTGCTCAGCGGCTGATTAGCATCGATCAGCCGCGCCTCCGAGGTGGTATTGCCGCTGATGCTAATAATGACGTAGTCACGTGAGGAAGATCGGCCGAGGCTCAGATAAAAACCGCCGTCGTTTTCCTGATACACCAGTTTATCGTCCGTGACCGGCGTGCCGGATTGATGACGATAAACCTGATACGGCAGCAAGGTCTGCGGGTGATTGCGGATATAGAACAGCGTCTTGCCATCATTGGCCCACGCCATATCACCGGAGGTATTTTCAATCACTTCCGGAGCCCATTTTCCGCTATCGATATCCTGCAATGAGATACGGTACTGCCTGCGCCCCTGCAAATCTTCAGCGATCGCCATCTGCCGATTATCCTGGCTGATCTCCAACCCGGCCAGACGATAATAATCCTGGCCCACAGCGCGCTGATTGGCGTCCAGCAAGGTTTGCCATGGCGCATCGGCCGTCAAAGCCTGGCGTTGATACAGGGCAAAATCCTTGCCCGCCGCATAGCTTTCCTGATAGCGATAACCGTTAAGCTGATAAGGCACCGAGCGATCTTCCGGGCTCATACGGCCCAGCATTTCCTGATACAGCGTATCGCGCAGTTTTTTATACGGCTGCATCATTTGCTCGGTATAACGGTTTTCCGCCGTCAGATAATTCAGCACCTTTTTATTCTGGCGGCTGTCGTCGCGCAGCCAATAATAATCATCCACCCGGGTTTCCCCCTGAGCGGTTAACGAATGCGGGATAATCTCAGCGCTGGGTGCCAGTGGTTCCGCCCAGGCTACCTGCCCCAATAAACTCAATGAAATCGCTGCATAGGCGGCCGTACGCCAACGACGACGAACCGACAGAAATGGATGTTTCATAATCCCTCACGATGGTTTGGCATAAGCAACCCCGCCCCTGGTTTAGATAAACCAAGGCCGCTGCTCACGGAATAAATTATTGGCTGGCGTTCAATGCCGCCAGATTAAAATCAATCGGCATCGTCACCTGTACATTACCCTGCCGCAGCATCTCGCCCGGTGGTGGTGGCAGCGGTTGTGCTCGCATCACCACCGCTAACGCCTCCCGATCCAGCGAGGCAGTGCCCGACGGGGCATGCAATACCAGATCGAAAACCCGCCCCTGCGCATCCACAAAAAAAGACACCTGCGGCATACCGCTACGGCGACGACGCTGCGCATCCGGCGGATAACGTTTGATGCGGTTTAGCATTCCCTTCACCTGACTCTCCCACGACAGCTTGGCCTGCACGCGGCTTGCGGAATCGCTGTTCAGCGGCGCTGCCGTCTGCCGGGAGATATTCAGCGCTTTCGGCGCTGCGGCGCTGGACGCGGCGGCGTGCCTGGCTTCTTTCGCCTGCTCTTCCGGCTTCGGCTGAGCTTTCTGCGGTGGCCGGTGTTCGGTCCGCTTTTTCTCAGCCACGCTAATTTTGGTCTTTTCAGCCCGCGCCAACTTCGGCAAGTCCGGCTGTTCCTGCTGTTCGGCCGGTTGTGCCGCTGCGGACTCCGCCTGTTGCACGCCCAACGGCAGCGGCCTGGGGCTATCCGATGCCTCAATCTGCGCAGCCCAACTCATCATCACCGCCGGTGGTGGCAACTGCATCGGCGGCAACGACGAAGACGGCCAGTAAAACAGCAGCACCAGCGCCGCATGTGCCGCTATCGCACACAGAAAACCACGAGCCCAACGCGGCTGCGGCAGAGCGACGGCCGGGTAAGATAAAGACTGACTTAACATAGGGATATTAGACTATTTAATTACGAATGATTTTAGATCTCATTTGCTAATGATAATCATTTGTAATTTGTATTAACAGTTCTTTTCACTGTCTTAACTTAATCATTTAACCTCAGGGGTTATCGCAGGGTAACCCATAGGTAATCCGCCACCTGCTTATCGAGCTGCACACCAGGTTCAGCCAGCATCAACACGGTCGGCAACGCCGTCGGCTGCAGATCCTGCACATGCAGCGGCACCCCCACCGTCTTGGCAGCATGGTAGCCGCCGGCAATCAGCAGCGTCGGCGTCGGGGCCGCCAGCAAACGTTCAGCCATGCGCCGGTCGTGTTGCTGCTGGATCGCCAACATCGCATGCAGCTGCTGAGGTTCAATCTTCCCACCGTGCGAAGTACGGATAGTTTCTTCCAGTGCCTTCTGCACCGTCGGACGCACCGACAGTTGGCCCTGTGGGAAAGACGGCTGCTGATAAAACGCCATGATCTCATCGCGATCCAGGTTGGCCGACCACAGCGGGTACGGTGCGCGCATCGCCACCATCGTCAGCTCGCCATACAGCGACCATTTCCAGCCTGGCTGCCAGTCGATCAACTCCGCCACACGGCTGTCGCGTACCGCCGGGCTGCCCTGCAGCCAGTGCTTCACCTGATCTACCTTGGCCTGCTGATTCGGGTTAATCATCTCCATCAGCACGCTGCCCTGCGGCCGTTGCTGCGGCAGGTTTTGCACCAGCCACAGTTCAATCTGGTGGTGATACGGGTTGTCATGTTTTTCCCCAACGATAACCCGTGGCTGAGCGGCCAAACGGGTCAGCAGTTGGTCAGGCGTCAGGGTTTCCCCCGTATGCAAGTCGGTTATTTTCCCCAGCTTGTCGAGGGTATTTTTTGGTGAGGAAACCGGGGCCTGACTACAGGCGCCGAGCGCCAGCACGGTCAATAAAATCAGAAATCTCATGATGCTGCCCTGTCTTAAAAAGTGGCGACATTATAGATAATAATTATCATTTGCATATAGGTCGCACCCGATCCTGAGACGTCGATAACTATTTTTTTACTTTATGGTTTTCGCTCACACATTGATTTCATGAAGTATTGCGGGTATAACCAATAGCCACTTAGCAGCCCAGACGTCTATACGGACAAGAAATTATGCACTCAGCCGTTCCCACCGAAGGACAGTTCAAACGCACCATGAAAGCCCGGCATCTGGTGATGCTGTCGCTAGGCGGTGTGATTGGCACCGGACTGTTCTTCAACACCGGTTATATCATTTCCACCACCGGCGCTCTCGGCACCCTGCTGGCCTACTTGATCGGCGCGCTGGTGGTCTATCTGGTGATGCTGTGTCTGGGGGAACTGTCGGTGGCGATGCCGGAAACCGGTGCCTTCCACGTCTATGCTTCACGTTATCTTGGTCCGGCCACCGGTTACACCGTCGCCTGGCTATACTGGCTGACCTGGACGGTTGCATTGGGCTCCAGCCTGACCGCCGCCGGTTTCTGCATGCAGTATTGGTTCCCGCAATCACCGGTGTGGCTGTGGTGTTTGATCTTCTGCGCAGCTATTTTCCTGCTCAACGTGGTCACCACCCGCTTCTTTGCTGAAAGCGAATTCTGGTTCTCGCTGATCAAGGTGATCACTATTCTGGCGTTTATCATTCTCGGCGGTGCGGCGATGTTCGGCCTGCTGCCGATGAAAGACGGCACCCCGGCGCCCTTCCTGCATAACCTGACCGCTTCCGGCTGGCTGCCGAACGGTACTTTGCCGATCCTGATGACCATGGTGGCGGTGAACTTCGCCTTCTCCGGTACTGAGTTGATCGGCATTGCCGCCGGCGAAACCGAGAACCCGGAAAAGGTGGTGCCCTGGGCGATACGTACCACGGTGATCCGCTTGATGCTGTTCTTTATCGGCACGGTGTTTATTTTGGCGGCGCTGATCCCGATGGATCAGGCCGGGATTGTCAAAAGCCCCTTTGTACTGGTGTTTGAACGCATCGGCGTACCCTATGCCGCCGACATCTTTAATTTCGTGATCCTGACCGCCATTTTGTCGGCGGCTAACTCGGGCCTGTACGCTTCGGGCCGCATGCTGTGGTCGCTGGCCAACCAGCGTACTCTGCCGGCCTATTTCTCCCGCGTGAATAAACGCGGCATTCCGATTAATGCGCTGACCTTCAGCATGCTCGGCGGCGTACTGGCACTGCTGACCAGCGTGATCGCCCCGGACACGGTGTTCGTGGCGCTGTCGGCGATTTCCGGCTTTGCGGTGGTGGTGGTCTGGTTAAGCATCTGTGCCTCGCACTTCGCTTTCCGCCGTCATTATGTCCGCAGCGGCCAGCCGATCTCCGGCCTGAAATACCGCGCGCCGGGGTATCCGCTCACACCGATTGTCGGTTTCGCCCTGTGCCTGTTGGCCTGTGTCGGGCTGGCGTTCGATCCCGAGCAGCGCATCGCGCTTTACTGTGGCCTGCCGTTTGTCGCCCTGTGCTACATCGCCTATTATCTGACCCGCCGTGCCGGGCAAAAAACCTCACTGGGAGAGAATCATGTCGGTCAATAACCCCGTAGCCCCCCTCTTGGCCGCTAACGGCACGCTGATTTTAGACGGCGCGCTGGCTACCGAACTGGAAGCGCGCGGCTGTGACCTCAGCGACCCGCTGTGGTCGGCAAAAGTGCTGATTGAAAACCCTGAGCTGATTTATCAGGTGCATCTCGATTATTTCGAAGCGGGGGCACAGTGCGCCATCACCGCCAGCTATCAGGCCACGCCGCAAGGCTTTTTACGCCGGGGTCTGGATCAAGCGCAGTCACTGGCGCTGATTGCCAAAAGCGTGCAACTGGCGCAGCAGGCGCGCAGTGATTACCTGATGCAGCATCCGCAAGCTGCCCCCTTGTTGATTGCCGGCTCGGTGGGGCCGTATGGCGCTTATCTGGCCGATGGGTCTGAATATCGCGGCGATTACTCACTGCCGCAGGAAGAGATGATCGCCTTCCACCGCCCGCGTATCCAGGCGTTAGCCGAAGCCGGGGTGGATTTACTGGCTTGCGAAACCCTGCCGTCCTTCAGCGAACTGCAGGCGTTGCTGACGTTGTTACAAGAATTCCCGACGCTGGGCGCCTGGTTCGCTTTCACCTTGCGCGACAGCCAACACCTCAGCGACGGGACACCGCTGACTGAGGTCATGGCGTTGTTACACGCCAATCCACAGGTGCTGGCCATCGGCATTAACTGCATTGCACTGGAAAATGTAACCCCGGCACTGCAACAGTTTGCCGCCCTGGCTGACAAACCGCTGCTGGTCTATCCGAACTCCGGTGAACACTACGACGCGGTGAGCAAAACCTGGCATGCCTGCGGCGGCGCACACGGCAGCCTGATTGATCAAATTGGCGAGTGGCAAGGCATCGGTGCGCGACTGATTGGTGGCTGCTGCCGTACTACGCCGCAGGATATCCGTCAGATCGCGGCCAGCTGCAAGGCATAAAAAAACCCCCTGCGCCGAGGGCGTCAGGGGGCGGTTTATCGCTAAAGGCTTACAGCGGTGTGGTCTGCGCTTCTACCACGGCCAGCGCCACCATGTTGACGATACGGCGTACCGAGGCGATTGGCGTCAGGATGTGTACCGGTTTCGATACCCCCATCAGCACCGGCCCTACGGTGACCCCTTCGGAAGAGGAGACGCGCAGCAGGTTGTAGCTGATGCGCGCCGCTTCCATATTCGGCATGATCAACACGTTGGCCGCCCCTTTCAGCGGGCTGTCCGGCATCAGATCATTACGAATGCTCTCTACCAGCGCGGCATCGCCGTGCATCTCACCGTCAATTTCCAGTTCCGGCGCCATCTTGTTCACCAGCTCCAGCGTTTTGCGCATTTTGCAGGCCGCCGGGTTATCGGAGGAACCAAAGCTGGAATGGGACAGCAGCGCCACTTTCGGCTCAATACCGAAGCGGCGTACGGTTTCCGCCGCCATCAGGGTGATTTCTGCCAGTTGTTCCGGGGTAGGATCGTCATTGACATAGGTGTCGGCAATAAAGGTGTTACCGCTTGGCAGCAGCAGCGCATTCATCGCCCCGGCGACGTGTGCCCCCTCGCGGAAGCCAAACACTTTCTCAACCACGTCGTAATGTTCGTGGTAACTGCCGATGGTGCCGCAAATCATCGCATCCGCTTCACCGCGATGCAGCATGATGGCGGCAATCAGCGTCGGGTTACCAATCACCGCACGGCGCGCCTGCTCTTGCGATACACCGCGGCGTTTCATGATCTGGTAATACTCACCCCAGTATTCGTTGAAACGCGGATCGGACTCGTTGTTCACCACTTCAAAGTCTTTACCTGCCGTCAGTTGCAGGCCGAGTTTTTTCAGGCGCATTTCAATCACGCTCGGACGACCGACCAGGATTGGATAGGCCAGCCCCTGCGACACCAGTTCCTGAGTCGCATGCAGTACCCTTTCCTCTTCGCCTTCCGCCATCACCACGCGCTTCATTTCTTTCTTCGCCTGGGAGAAAATCGGCTTCATGAACAGGTTGGTTTTGTAGACGAACTCGGACAGTTTTTCGACGTAGGCGTCAAAGTCTTCGATCGGACGCGTCGCCACGCCGGACTCCATCGCCGCCTTGGCGACCGCCGGAGCAATTTTAACAATCAGACGCGGGTCGAAAGGTTTTGGAATGATGTATTCAGGGCCAAATGACAGGTCCTGGTCGCCATAGGCCGAAGCCACTACGTCGCTCTGCTCAGCCAATGCCAGATCGGCAATCGCATGCACACAGGCCAGCTTCATTTCTTCGTTGATGGTGGTTGCGCCCACGTCCAGCGCGCCACGGAAGATGAACGGGAAGCACAATACGTTGTTCACCTGGTTCGGGTAGTCGGAACGGCCGGTACAGATAATGGCGTCCGGACGCACGGCTTTCGCCAGCGGCGGCAAGATCTCCGGTTCCGGGTTGGCCAGCGCCATGATCAGCGGGTCCTTGGCCATGGTTTTCACCATATCCTGGGTCAATACGCCCGGGCCGGAACAACCGAGGAAGATATCGGCATCGGGGATCGCGTCCCCCAGCGTCCGCTGGCCGTTATCTTCAATGGCGTAGGCCGCCTTGGTCTGCTCCATGTTGGCGTCGCGACCTTTGTAGATCACCCCTTTGGAATCGCAGACGGTAATGTTCTGCTGACGCAACCCCAGCGCCACCAGCAGGTTTAAACAGGCGATCGACGCGGCACCGGCACCGGAAACCACCAGCCGCACGTCGGAAATATTCTTTTTCACTACCCGCAGGCCGTTCAGCACTGCGGCGGTGGTGATAATGGCGGTGCCGTGCTGATCGTCATGAAACACCGGGATCTTCATGCGTTCACGCAGTTTCTGCTCGATGTAGAAACACTCTGGCGCTTTGATGTCTTCCAGGTTGATGCCACCGAAGGTGGGCTCCAGAGAGGCAATGATGTCGATCAGCTTGTCAGGGTTTAGCTCATCCACTTCGATATCAAACACGTCGATACCGGAAAATTTCTTGAACAGGACGCCTTTCCCTTCCATTACCGGCTTACCGGCCAAGGCGCCGATATTGCCCAGCCCGAGCACTGCCGTGCCGTTGGAAATCACCGCCACCAGGTTGCCACGCGCGGTGTACTTGTAGGCCGCCAGCGGATCGGCAGCAATTTCCAGACAAGGGGCTGCGACGCCCGGCGAGTAGGCCAGCGCCAGATCGCGTTGCGTTGCCAGCGGTTTGGTTGGAGATACCTGGATCTTCCCTGGGACCGGATACTGGTGAAAATCAAGCGCACTCTGTTTGAGCTGTTCGTCCATTATGGGTTCCTATGCTTTTTGCTTTTATGTTGAGGTAAGACTTGTAAACCTTTAAGGCTAGACCAGTATAGTGAGAGAAACGTCACAAACTTTGAACCGGGCCATAACCTTGATCGAAATAGTTTTTTAAAAGTAAAAAAAGAAGTACCACAGGACGGAAAAGAAAAACACTGCCGTCAGTGCGACGCTAGTGAGTTTGATAACAAAGTTGTTTTTTAGCTCGAGATACCCGGGCCTAGCGCACCGAGGGGCGCTCCGGCAGCCAAGGCTGCTACGACCCCTTCGGCACGCTCTCCCTAATATCGGACATTATCAGTAGCCTGAGTGCCGTCAGTGCGACGGCAGTTGGGCACGCCAGGCGTTGAGCGTTGCCACCCGGCCGGCGCAAATTTGTAACGAGGTTTGTAGTGCCAGGGTGTAACTCAGCGCGTCGCCCCAGGTACTGCCCAATAACTGCGGCTGCTGGCACGGGGTAAACACCGATTCAGGGGGCAACAGCACCACCGGCACTGCTGCCTGCGGCGGTTGGGCGCAGGAGCTCAATAACAGCATCAGGCATAGGCTGCCCAGCGCAGGCGTCATTTTTGATCGCTTCACGGTATTTCCTCTGATAAACGTCGCTTTGCTGGCGCAACTGCTGCTCCTGCTGCTGTTGGGCCGCCATCAGCGCCCGGTTCTGTGCATCCTGAATTTGCAACGTGGCAATCAACCCTGCCTGCTGCGCCAGGGTCTTTTGCTGTTCACCCGCCTGCTGCTGCACCAATTCCAGCCGGTGCGACAACAGCGAGCTATAGCCGCCAAGGCAGATGGCTGCCAACAACAACAACAGCCATCCCCCCTGCACCAGCCGGCTCAACAAGCCGCTCATGCCGGATAATCCCTGAAGGAAAGCTGGAAGTGCGGCCCGTCCTTCAGCGTTTTCCATTCCCCGCCCCACTCAACGCTGACGGCACATTCGCGTGCCGCACGGCGCACTGCTACGGCGATTTGCGCGTAATAATCCCATTCCCAGGACACCACGCCCGCCGGCATCGCCACCACATCCACCGCATGGCCGGTCAAATGACGGCTTTTCAGCGTCTGGCTTTGACCACCGCGCACCAGATCACGCTGACGAGCCATGGTGCGCAGCCCCTCGGTGATGGAGAACGGCACCAGCGAGTAATGCAGCGCCAGCCTTATCACCCGCACCAAATCCGGATGAACGCCGATTAAATTCGCCTCGCTGCGGGCGGTAAACTGAATGTCCTCAATTTCATTTATCATTTTTAAACCCCGTCTTTTTTCCAATGATTTTTTTAATTAATGCGCTGATATAATCGGCCCCAAGGAAACCAATCAGCACGCTGGCAAGGTTCGCCCATTTTAATTCCAGCCCGGTCAGCGCCAACGCATCGCGTACCGTCCAGGCCAATAATGCACACATGCCTGCATTTAATAGCCGGCGCCGCATACCTACGTTGCGGTAGGCGCCATGTAATAGCGCCATGATGCCCGCCAAAATGGCATTCATCACCGGCTGGAGATATTCACATGCTCGCTGGATAATTAAGCCAACAGCGTCTGGCTCTAAGCTGGACATAGCTACACTCCTATTTTATTTTAATAAACTGCCCATCACGGCCGGTGGGATATCGGTACCATCAGAATCTAGTTAAGGATGCTATAACAAAGCAAATGAATAAATATAGCCTCTAAGGTCAAATTGATTCATGCTCAGCCACAGCACAACAAGCCCAGGTAAATAACAGGAACCATTGATAAAAAATTCATCTTTACTGTGATTTATTTCGACTTCTCTTTATCAGAAAAATAAACATTAATAGCGGCGAGAGAATGGCTCTCAATAACAAAAAACCTCAACCCTGGAGAAATACCATGTCCGAACGTAAAGCCGTTATTGGTTATTATTTCATTCCAACCAACCAAATTAATAACTATACCGAGTCTGATACTTCAATCGTGCCCTTCCCGGTATCAAACATCACACCGGCCAAGGCCAAACAGCTGACCCACATTAATTTCTCGTTCCTCGACATTAACAGCAATCTGGAATGCGCCTGGGATCCAGCCACTAACGACGCCAAGGCGCGCGACGTGGTCAGCCGGTTAACCGCGCTGAAAGCGCACAACCCCAACCTGCGCATTATGTTCTCCATCGGCGGCTGGTATTACTCCAACGATCTGGGGGTTTCCCATGCCAACTATGTCAATGCAGTGAAAACCCCGGCGGCGCGGACCAAATTCGCACAATCCTGTGTTCGCATCATGAAAGACTACGGTTTTGACGGCGTAGACATTGACTGGGAATACCCACAGAGCAGCGAAGTAGATGGCTTTGTCGCCGCGCTACAGGAAATCCGCACCCTGCTGAACCAGCAGACTCAGGCCGACGGCCGCCAGGCACTGCCTTATCAGTTGACCATTGCCGGCGCCGGTGGCGCGTTCTTCCTGTCGCGTTACTACAGCAAGCTGCCGCAGATCGTCGCCTCGCTCGATTACATCAACCTGATGACCTACGATCTGGCCGGCCCATGGGAAAAGATCACCAACCATCAGGCCGGGCTGTTCGGCGACAGCGCCGGGCCAACCTTCTACAACGCGCTGCGTGAAGCCAACCTGGGCTGGAGCTGGGAAGAACTGACCCGCGCCTTCCCCAGCCCATTCAGCCTGACGGTGGACGCCGCAGTACAACAGCACCTGATGCTGGAAGGCGTGCCGAGCCACAAAATTGTCATGGGTGTGCCGTTCTATGGCCGTGCGTTCAAGGGCGTCAGCGGCAGCAACGGCGGCCAGTACAGCAGCCACAGCACACCGGGCGAAGATCCGTTCCCGGGCACCGACTATTGGTTGGTGGGCTGTGAAGAGTGTGTCCGCGACAAGGATCCGCGCATTGCCTCCTACCGCCAACTGGAACAGATGCTTTTGGGCAACTACGGCTATCAGCGCCTGTGGAACGACAAGACCAAAACGCCGTACCTGTATCACGCGGCCAATGGCCTGTTCGTCACCTATGACGACGTCGAAAGCTTCAAATACAAGGCGAAGTACATCAAGCAGCAGCAGTTGGGCGGCGTGATGTTCTGGCACCTGGGCCAGGATAACCGTAACGGGGATCTGCTGGCGTCGCTGGACCGCTATTTCAACGCGACTGACTACGATGACAGCCAACTGGATATGGGCACCGGCCTGCGTTATACCGGCGTTGGCCCGGGTAATTTGCCGATCATGAGCGCCCCGGCCTACGTTGCCGGTACCACCTATAACCAGGGGGCGTTGGTGTCATATCTGGGCTATGTCTGGCAGACCAAGTGGGGCTACATCACGTCGGCGCCCGGCTCCGACACCGCCTGGCTGAAAGTGGGCCGCGTGGCGTAACAGCAGGTTATCCGATAAAAAAACCCCGGGGCCGATGGCAACGGGGTTTTTACTGCATTAAACATTTAATTTTCGCATCCCTTCGTGGCTACTCCCTCAGTTGTTACACCAAGGGTAACCCCCGTCACGTATCACTTCACGCCCCATCAGGCTAAATACGTCGCTTTTGCGCGTCAGCCGCTCATGCCACCAGGTAAACCCGGCCCCCTTGCTGGCCGGATGCCAGGCCAGCCAAATCATTTCGTCACCTTTTTGCATATCAACCGGCACCGTCACCAGTTCACCGCTCGCCAGCTCTTTTTCTATCAGTGCCGGTGGCAGGAAACCGTGGCCAATGCCGCGCTTCAACAACGCCAGCTTACTTTCGACGTCGCACACCACCAGTTGGCGCTGCAACGGCATGGTGCCGTGGTTACGCTTGGGCAGCTCGTGGCTGCTGTCGGCAATCACCACCACGATATCGTTTAACCGCTGGTTTTTATCCACCGGCTTTTTCTGCGCCGCAAAGGGATGCGAAGGTGAAACGCACAGCACAAAATTCAGCTTGCCGAGCATCAGAGTCTTGGCCTGTACGCTGTCCGGGATCTGGCCGATGGCGATAATCAAATCGGCTCGGTTGTTCTTCAGGGCATCCCAGGTGCCATTCAGCGCTTCACGCTGTACGGAAATGTTGGCATTCGGACTGTGCCCAATATAGTCGCGGATATCCTGGGTGATAGTTTCCAACGGAAAGAAATTATCGACGACGATGCGGATATTATTATCGAGTTTCGGGATGTTTCTTACCCTACTCTCCAGATCCTGCACCGCATTTAAAATCCAGCCGCCCTCTTGCAACAGGAACTCCCCTTCATCTGTCAGGGTAATCATCGGGCCATTACGGTGAAAAAGTTTCACGCAGAGTTTACTTTCAATATTGGAAACCCGATAAGAGATTGCCGACGGGGTTTTATGCAATGCCTCCGCCGCCATTGAGAAAGAGCCGGTACTTTTGATGGTGCTGATTATTTTAATCGCATCCAGGGATAATCTAGTCATACAAATTCCTCTTTGAAATAAAATAAGAAAAAATTGACACTAAATTCCCAAGTGGTTGGCGCGTAAAAGTCGTTCAAGTCACACAAGAGTAAGTCAAACCACAAGCAATATACTCCATATCGGAGAACGTCATCTGAAAGACTATTCATCAATCCTTTAAATAAAATTCATCATGACGCCGATTTTTTAGACAGCAGCGTTTAAATAAATTCAACCAGAAAACAAAAGACAATCATCATAATAATTTTAGTTAATAGCCTATAAAACATTCCATCCTGACGAGCGAGACTAAGAGTAAAAATAAAACAAGCCGCCAAGAATGATGTTTTTAATTTCGTTAATAACCTCTCATTTCACCGGTGAAATAAACCCAACTTACAAAACAACTTCAGTCAGGAGTGACTTATGAACACGACTTCCCGTACCCTTATGTCCCTTGGTCTTTTGAGTGCTGCACTGTTCGGCGTCTCACAACAGGCTGCCGCCCACGGCTATGTCGAAACACCGGCCAGCCGCTCCTACCAGTGCAAACTGCAGCTCAATACCCAGTGCGGCAGCGTGCAATACGAACCGCAAAGCGTTGAAGGGCTGAAAGGCTTCCCGCAGGCCGGTCCAGCGGATGGGCATATCGCCAGCGCCGACAAAACCACCTTCTTCGAGCTGGATCAGCAAACGCCGACCCGCTGGAACAAGATCAACCTGCACACCGGGCCTAATTCCTTCACCTGGACATTGACGGCTCGTCACAGCACCACCAGCTGGCGTTATTTCATTACCAAGCCAAACTGGGATGCTTCACAACCGCTGACCCGTGCGTCGTTTGACCTCACACCGTTCTGCCAACAGAACGACGGCGGTGCAATCCCTGCCGCACAGGTCACCCACCAGTGCAACATACCGGCAGACCGTAGCGGTTCGCACGTGATCCTTGCCGTGTGGGATGTAGCAGACACGGCCAATGCCTTCTATCAGGCGATTGACGTTAATTTGACTAAATAATAAGGAGGGGGAATACCACAGGGTTCAGCCGGGTGCTGAACCCTTTTTTATTGCTTTATAGATCGTCGCAGCGCATGTTTCTTATTGTTCCCCTCAGGCTAAATTCGGCTTCCCGCTGTCGAACAATCGACGCAAAGCCGCAGTCCGCCTGGCTTTTGAGAGGATCCATCGTTCTTGTCCATTGCAACAATCAGAAAAAGCGCATTTTAATCTTCGGGCTTCTGATGCAGTGTGTTCAGCCTACGATGGAAAACGTTCTCATTTCCTACATTGACGTTAGGTCAAGGAGCTTATAAATGAATCAATTAGACGCACTCAAGCAGCTAACTACGGTTGTGGCCGACAGTGGCGATATCGAATCGATCCGCCAGTTCGAACCGCAAGATGCCACCACCAACCCTTCCCTGATCCTGAAGGCCGCTGCACTGCCTCAATATAAGCCACTGATCCTCGAAGCCCTGAGCTATGCCCGTCAGCAAGGCGGCAGCAAAGAAACCCAACTGATTAACGCCTGCGACAAACTGGCGGTCAACATCGGCGTCGAAATTCTGAAAAGCGTCCCGGGCCGCATCTCCACCGAAGTGGACGCCCGCCTGTCCTTCGACCGCGGTATGTGCGTGGCCAAGGCGCGTAAACTGATTGGCCTGTATCAGCAACAGGGCATTGATAAGTCGCGCATTCTGATCAAACTGGCTTCTACCTGGGAAGGCATCAAAGCCGCCGAGGAGCTGGAAAGAGAAGGTATCAACACCAACCTGACACTGCTGTTCTCTTTCGCCCAGGCCCGCGCCTGTGCCGAAGCCGGGGTGTTCCTGATTTCACCTTTCGTTGGCCGTATCTATGACTGGTATCAGGCCAAACAGCCGTCCGCTGACTATAACGCCGAGCAGGATCCGGGCGTGGAATCAGTCCGCAGCATTTATGAATACTACAAGCAGCACCGTTATCAGACGGTGATCATGGGTGCCAGCTTCCGCAAGGTAGAGCAAATTCTGGCGCTGGCCGGCTGCGATCGCCTGACTATCGCACCGAACCTGCTGGAACAGCTCAAGCAAAGCGATCAACCGGTAGAACGCAAACTGACGCCATCTACCGAAGGTTTCCATCAACCTGCCCCGCTGGCCGAGGCCGAATTCCGTTGGCAGCACAATCAAGATGCCATGGCGGTTGAAAAACTGGCCGAAGGTATCCGTCTGTTCGCCGTTGACCAGCAAAAGCTGGAAGACATGCTGGCCGCTGAACTGTAATCACTCTGGAGTCCCGTAATGTCTGCTCGTAAAGAACTCGCCAACGCCATCCGCGCACTCAGCATGGACGCCGTACAAAAAGCAAATTCCGGCCACCCGGGTGCACCTATGGGCATGGCGGACATCGCCGAAGTCCTGTGGCGTGACTACATGAACCACAACCCGACCAACCCGCACTGGGCTGACCGTGACCGCTTCGTCCTTTCCAACGGCCACGGCTCCATGCTGATTTACAGCCTGTTGCACCTCACCGGTTACGACCTGCCGATGAGCGAGCTGGAAAACTTCCGCCAGCTGCACTCCAAAACCCCGGGTCACCCGGAATACGGCTACACCCCGGGCGTGGAAACCACCACCGGCCCACTGGGTCAGGGCATCGCCAACGCCGTCGGTTTCGCCATTGCCGAACGTACCCTGGGCGCGCAGTTCAACCGCCCTGGCCATGACGTGGTCGACCACCACACCTACGCCTTTATGGGCGACGGCTGCATGATGGAAGGCATCTCCCACGAAGTCTGTTCACTGGCCGGTACCCTCAAGCTCGGCAAACTGACCGCGTTCTACGATGACAACGGCATCTCCATTGACGGTCACGTCGAAGGCTGGTTCACCGACGATACCGCCGAGCGCTTTGAAGCTTACGGCTGGCACGTGGTGCGTCACGTTGACGGTCACAACCCGGACGCCATCAAGGCCGCGATTGAAGAAGCCCGCAAGGTCACCGACAAGCCGTCGCTGCTGATGTGCAAAACCGTGATTGGTTTTGGTTCCCCGAACAAGGCCGGTACCCACGACGTGCACGGCGCGGCACTGGGTGCCGCCGAAGTGGCTGCCACCCGTGAAGCCCTGGGCTGGAAATACGCCGCCTTCGAAATCCCGCAGGACATCTATGCCCAGTGGGACGCCAAAGAAGCCGGTAAAGCCAAAGAAGCGGCCTGGAACGACAAGTTCGCCGCCTACGCCAAAGCCTTCCCGGAACTGGCTGCCGAGTTCAAACGCCGTGTGAACGGTGAACTGCCGGCCAACTGGAAAGCTGACGCCAAAGCCTTCGTTGAAAAACTGCAGGCCAACCCGGCCAACATCGCCAGCCGCAAGGCCTCGCAGAACGCGCTGGAAACCTTCGGCAAGGTGCTGCCTGAATTCCTCGGCGGCTCCGCTGACCTGGCACCGAGCAACCTGACCCTATGGTCCGGCTCCAAGCCGCTGAATGAAGACCTGGCGGGTAACTACATCCACTACGGCGTGCGCGAGTTCGGCATGACCGCCATCACCAACGGCATCGCGCTGCACGGCGGCTTCCTGCCGTACTCGGCGACCTTCCTGATGTTCGTGGAGTACGCCCGTAATGCGGTGCGTATGGCGGCGCTGATGAAAATCCGCAACGTGTTTGTCTACACCCATGACTCCATCGGTCTGGGCGAAGACGGCCCGACGCACCAGCCGGTTGAGCAGATTGCCAGCCTGCGCGTGACCCCGAACATGAGCACCTGGCGTCCGTGTGACCAGGTGGAATCGGCGATTGCCTGGCAGTACGGCATCGAGCGCAACGACGGCCCGACCACGCTGATTTTCTCGCGTCAGAACCTGACCCAGCAGCCACGTACCGCAGAGCAACTGGCTAACGCCTACCGTGGCGGTTACGTGCTGAAGGATTGTGCCGGTACGCCGGACGTGATCCTGATTGCCACCGGTTCGGAAGTGGGCATCACCGTGGAAGCGGCAGACCAGCTGACCGCAGCGGGCACCAAGGTGCGCGTGGTCTCCATGCCGTCTACCGACGCATTCGACAAGCAGGATGCGGCCTACCGTGAATCCGTGCTGCCGGCGGCGGTAAGCGCCCGTGTGGCCGTGGAAGCGGGTATCGCAGACTACTGGTACAAGTATGTGGGCCTGAACGGCGCCATCGTGGGCATGACCAGCTTCGGCGAGTCTGCCCCGGCGGAGCAGCTGTTCAAAGAGTTTGGTTTCACCGTGGAAAACGTGGTGGCCAAGGCGCAGGCACTGCTGAAGTAAGCCGTAAGTAGGGGCGCCGCATGCTGCGCCCTGAACATGATGACGAAAACCCGGCAATGCCGGGTTTTTTATTCCATAATCCGATGAATTTGCAGGTACTGCAGCAGCATAATGGTCTTGCCGTCTTTCATCCGCCCGTCGGCGATCATCGCCACCGCCTCGGTGAACGGCAGTTCCACCACTTCAATGTCTTCGTCTTCGATACCGCCGCCGGCTGCACGACGCTCATCGTCATGGTACTCGGCAATAAAGAAATGAATGATCTCGGTCACGCCGCCCGGTGACATGTAGGCTTCGAAAATCTTCTTCACCTCGCCAACCTGAAAACCGGTTTCTTCCACCGCTTCACGGCGCGCGCACTGCTCCGGTGAGTCAGCATCCAGCAGGCCCGCACAGGCCTCCAGCAGCATGCCGCTGTCGTTGCCGTTAACGTAGGTCGGCATACGGAATTGGTTGGTCAGCACCACCGTGCCCTTGGCGCGGTTATACAACAAAATGGTTGCGCCGTTACCGCGATCGTAGACTTCACGCATCTGCTGAACAGAACCGCCATCCTTGCGCTTCAGATCAAAAGTGTATTTGTGCAACACATACCAGTTATTCGACAACAGCTCTTTTTTCACATTCTCAATTTTCGCTGACATGAACCCTTCTTCTTTTCCGTTAGCTGAAACGCAAAAATGATACCGCGATTAAGCGCCGAAGTGACAAAGGATTTGCAACAAAAAACCCCGCAGCTCATCAAGAACTACGGGGTTTTTACCACCGAAAGCATTTAGAAGCCGTTAGGCACGTCGCGCATATCCGGCAGCTTGTGGGCGATCCCCTTGTGGCAATCGATACAGGTTTTTCCTTCGGTTATCGCCTTGTCGTGCATCTTCGCCGCCACGGTTTTCTGCGCGGTAAAGTCCATATATTCAAAATTATGGCAGTTGCGACACTCTTGCGAGTCATTGGCCTTCATGCGGGCCCATTCGTTGCTCGCCATCGCCAGCCGGTGCTGATCAAATTTCTGTGGCGTGTCGATCAAACCGAATGCTTTGGCATACAACTCTTTGCTGGCTTTGATCTTACGCAGCATTTTCGGCCCCCACTCATGGGGCACGTGACAATCCGGACAGGTAGCGCGCACGCCGCTGCGGTTGTTGTAATGCACCGTGCCCATGTATTCCTCATAGACGTTTTCGCGCATTTCATGACAGCCGATGCAGAACTGCTCGGTATTCGCCGCCTCCATGCCGGTATTGAAACCGCCCCAGAAGATGATGCCGGCACCAAAGCCCAGCAACAACAGCGTACCCAGCGCCAGCCGACTAGGCCTGCGCCACCAGCGCCATAACCGCAGCAGCCGACCGGGCTTTTTTTCAGTGGTGGTGTGTTGGTCTTCGCTCATAGCTCCCCCGCTTAGTGCCCAAAGCCCGGCATGGGCTGGAAATCATTGCCGACAATCGGCGCCGCGTCGGTTTGCGGTACGTGACACTGCAGACAGAAATAACGACGCGGTGCGACTTCACTCAGCACCTTGCCGTCCCGGTCCATAAAATGCGTCGGACTGATACGCGGCGCACCGGTGGTACGGTAATGTTCCACGCCGTGGCACTGCAGGCAGCGGTTGGTGTTCTTGCTGATCTGATAGCCATCGACGCTGTGCGGGATCATCGGTGGCTGATTGACGTAGTTCAGCGCCATCCGTTCCTGCTGTTTCGGCATCGAGATCGGCCCGCTGACAGTCCCGGACACTTCCGGGGACTTACTGAGATCGACATCACCAGCAGCAAACGCCAGACCGGCGAAGGCCAGCGATAACAAGGTAACCCACAGGGCAAGCGTCTTTTTCACAACAGGGCTTTTCATTTTTATTTGGCTCCCGGGTAATAAAATGGGGTGTTCATCGTGCAATTCGTCCGCCTCATACCTTCTGCAACTTCACCGCACATTTCTTGAAGTCGACTTCCTTGGAAAGCGGATCGGTAGCATCCAGCGTCAGGTTGTTCACCAGCTGCGCCGCATCAAAGAACGGCATATACACCAGTCCTCTTGGCGGACGGTTACGGCCACGGGTTTCGACCGTGCTGATCAATTCGCCACGGCGCGACAGCACCTTGACCTTCTCGCCACGGCGCAGGTTGCGGCTTTTGGCGTCCAGCGGATGAATAAACAGCACCGCTTCCGGGAAGGCCCGATGCAACTCCGGCACCCGGCGGGTCATCGAACCGGTATGCCAATGCTCCAGCACCCGACCGGTGGATAACCAAAGGTCGTATTCGCTATCCGGGCTTTCCGCCGCAGGTTCGAACGGCAGTGCGAAGATCACCGCCTTGCCGTCCGGTTTGCCGTAGAAACGCACTTCTTCCCCGGCTTTCACATAAGGATCGGTACCTTCGCGATAACGCCACAGCGTCTCTTTGCCTTCCACCACCGGCCAGCGCAGACCGCGAGCCTGATGGTAGCTATCAAACGGCGCCAGATCGTGACCATGACCGCGCCCAAAACCGGCATATTCTTCAAACAGCCCTTTTTGCAGATAGAAACCGAAGTCGCGCGCCTCGTCGTTCAACTGGTCCGCCGGGATTTCGGTCAGCGGGTATTTGTTGACCTCACCATTGGCAAACAGCACGTCGTACAGCGTTTTGCCGCGATATTCCGGTTTCTGTGCCAGCAGTTCCTCCGGCCACACTTCTTCTACCTTAAAGCGCTTGGAGAACTCCACCAGTTGCCACAGGTCAGATTTGGCCTCGCCCGGCGCTTTCACCTGCTGACGCCAGAACTGGGTGCGGCGCTCCGCATTGCCGTAAGCGCCCTCTTTCTCCACCCACATAGCGGTCGGCAGGATCAGATCGGCAGCCAGGGCGCTGACGGTCGGGTAAGGATCCGACACCACCACAAAGTTGCGCGCATCGCGCCAGCCCGGCATACGGTCTTCATTGATGTTCGGCCCGGCCTGCATGTTGTTGTTGCACATCACCCAGTAGGCGTTCAGCGTGCCGTCTTTCAGCGCGCGGTCTTGCGCTACCGCATGCAGCCCGACTTTAGCCGGGATGGTGCCGGCCGGCAGTTGCCATTTCTGTTCAGCTGTCTGGCGGTGCTTTTCGTTGGTGACCACCATGTCGGCCGGCAGACGGTGAGCAAAAGTCCCCACTTCACGCGCGGTACCGCAGGCGGAAGGCTGGCCGGTCAGCGAGAAAGGTCCACAGCCCGGTTTGGAGATCTTGCCGGTTAACAGGTGCAGGTTGTAACACAGGTTATTGGCCCACACGCCGCGCGTGTGCTGGTTAAAGCCCATGGTCCAGTACGACACAACCTTGATATTCGGATCGGCATACAGCTTGGCCAGCGCTTCCAGTTGGTCTTCCGGCACGCCGCTCATTTTCGCCGTTTTTTCCAACGTGTATTCCGCCACGAAGGTCTTGTATTCCTCGAAGCTCATCGGATCCGAAGCGTCGCTGCCCGGGTTTTTCGCCGCTTTTTCCAGTGGGTCAGTCGGACGCAGGCCGTAGCCGATATCCGTCGCCCCACGGCGGAAGTTAACGTGTCGATTCAGGAAGTCCTGATCCACCGCGTTGTTTTGAATGATGTAATTGGCGATATAGTTCATGATCGCCAGATCGGTCTGCGGCGTGAACACCATGCCGTTATCCGCCAGCTCGAAGCTGCGATGCTCAAAGGTCGACAGTACCGATACGTTGACTTTCTCGTTGCTCAGGCGGCGATCGGTAATGCGCGACCACAGGATCGGGTGCATTTCCGCCATGTTGGAGCCCCACAACACGAAGGCGTCGGCCTGCTCGATATCGTCATAGCAGCCCATAGGTTCGTCCATGCCGAAGGTGCGCATAAAGCCCACCACCGCGGAAGCCATACAGTGCCGAGCGTTCGGATCCAGGTTATTGGAGCGCAGGCCGGCTTTCAGCAGTTTGGCGGCGGCATAGCCTTCCCACACCGTCCACTGGCCGGAGCCGAACATGCCAACCGCGTCTGGGCCCTTCTCTTTCAGGGCCTGCTTGAACTTTTCGGCCATGATGTCGAACGCCTGCTGCCAGCTGACCGGCGTGAACTCGCCTTCTTTGTGGTACTGGCCGTCTTTCATGCGCAGCAGTGGCTGAGTCAGACGATCTTTGCCGTACATGATTTTTGGCAGGAAGTAGCCTTTGATGCAGCTCAACCCACGGTTGACCGCCGCATCCGGATCACCCTGTGAGGCCACAATGCGGCCATTCTGGGTGCCAACCAGCACGCCGCAGCCGGTACCGCAGAAACGACAGGGCGCTTTGTCCCATTTGATAGAGTCAGCGCTGCCGGCCACTGCCTGCGCCACCGTAGGAATAGTCAGCCCGGCGGCTGCCGCAGCGGCTACCGCGGCGTTTGCTTTCATGAAGTCTCGACGACTGAGTTTCATGGCGTTACCTCACCTTGAGTGTCCTGCTGGTGATAAACCAGCGATACCGCCAGCACGCCATCCAGATTGCGTACCGACTCAATTTTTTCCAGCAGCTGATGAGAACAAGCCGCCTGCATCACTACCACCAGCTTGCCGTGCTGCGGATCCTGCGCCGGGATTTCCGTGTCCGTTATCGCCAGCAAGGCCGTTATCAGTCGTGGAATTTTTTCCGGTCGCGCCTGCACTACCAGCCCGCTGACGTGCCATTCGCTATTCATTATTATTTTCGCTCCGGGTTAAGGTGACGGCGTCGGCCGGACAACCGGCGACACAGGCGCCACAGCCATTGCAGGCCGCGATATCCAGCGTCGGTTGTGCCATTTCGCCCAGACGTGGCCGAAAGCGGATCGCCTGAGTCTCACAGCTATCCTGGCAACTGCGACATTCCACGCCCCGCTGCGCCAGACAGGCGCTACCGAATACCGCATGTTGCCGCCAAGGGGTTTCTGCCAACGGGCGAAATAGCGGTTCTTCGCAGGCCTGTACGCAGAGCCCGCAAAACGTGCATTCCGCTCGCTGAAAATCAATTTCGGGAAAACCGCCGCTGCCGCCGATCAGCACCCCGGTTTCGCAGGCGCGAACGCAGGCCTGGCAGCGAGTGCAACCGGCAATAAAAAGGGATTCTTGCAGCGACCACGGGGGGCGGATCGCTGCGGTTGGCTGACGCCATTGTCCACCGAGCAGTTTGCGCCGTGACAATACGGTCATACGGTTTTTCCTCGACATTGCAAACACGCCATCGCGCGTAATAAATAAAACCTGTTTTTGTATTGTTATTGTAGTCATTGCCAGGGAATTTCCCGTTGCCGCCATAACGTGAAAGACGACAGGAATAAACCCTGAGAAAGACGGGGGTAAGATAAGGGGATCGCTGGGGGTATATAATTACCCTAAAGGGGTAAATGCGGGGGTAGCTTGCGCCAGATCAATCTATTTCCGCTCTCAATGGGTTATCGGCCGCAGGAACGCCAGTCAGACGCTATCTAGTTGATTATATAGCGTCTGAATTTTGTGGTGATGCAGACCAACTTAATGCAAAACGCAGTGCATTTTAGTTGCAAAACTTATAATTTTGCTTTCGAATGAAACCCGGCGATGCTCATCGCCCACCAGAAAAGGATGCATGATTGCTTGTTAAACGTTCAGTGACCAGCAGCCTGGCCAAGGCGCTGTTTTGCATTGTAATTTTGTCCGTGCTCTCCACCGGGCTGGCGCTGACCACCGTTGCTGACAGCCTGCGCGACGCCGAAGCGGTCAACATTGCCGGTTCACTGCGCATGCAGAGCTACCGACTGGCCTACGATCTCACCCGCCCGGCTCCGGAGCTGGAGCAGCACCTGTTGCAGTATCAGCAATCGCTGCAGGCCCCGGCATTACAAAAGCTGGACCGTTTTTACGTGCCTGAGGAGGTGCGGGAAAAGTACCTGTCGCTGCAGCATGCCTGGCAACCGCTGGCGCAGCAGATCCGAGCCGGCCAGTCGACCGACTATCAGGCCAATATCGCCGGCTATGTTAACCAGATTGACCATTTTGTGTTGGCGTTACAGCGTTATTCCGAGCTGAAACTGACCATCGTGGCGGCCATCAGCGTGCTGGGCTTTATCGCCATTATCGGCCTGGTGCTGTTTTGCATCCGTTTTATGCGCCGTCAGGTCGTGGCACCGCTGAAACACCTGGTAGATGCCAGCCAGCGCGTGCAACAGCGGGACTTTAACCACCCGCCGCTGGATACCGCCCTGCCGAATGAACTCGGGGTACTGTCGCAGGCCTTT
Organism: Serratia myotis; assembly: GCF_027474885.1. Lineage (NCBI taxonomy): Bacteria > Pseudomonadati > Pseudomonadota > Gammaproteobacteria > Enterobacterales > Yersiniaceae > Serratia > Serratia myotis. Next base: position 4,042,846 of record NZ_CP099707.1, read on the forward strand.
ACCGCCATGTCGGGCGATCTGGCCAAGTTATATAACTCGCTGGAGCAGAAAGTGCAGTTAAAAACCCAGCGGCTGCAACAGGCGAACAAGACGCTGGAGGTGCTGTACAACTGCTCGCAAGCGTTGAGCGTGCGGCAGATAGACCAGCAGGCATTCGAACAGATCCTGCATATCGTGCGCCAAAGCGAAGATTTGCACTGCATTCGGCTAAACGTGGCGGACAACCTCAGCGAATGGCAATTGCGCAGCGGTAGCCCTTCGCCGACGCTGGCGTGGCAATCGTTGACCATCATCCAGGGCGACAAACCGCTGGGTGAACTGAGCTGGCAGCATCAGGATCATCCGCCACACCCACATCTGATGCAAAGCGTGGCCAACATGCTGAGTCGAGGGGTTTATTTTAACCGGGCGCAGAAACAGCATATGCAATTCTTGCTGATGGAAGAACGCGCCACCATCGCCCGGGAGCTGCACGATTCTCTGGCACAGGCCCTGTCATTCCTGCGTATTCAGTTAACCCTGCTCAAGCGCAAACTGGCGGGCAGTGCCCCTGAAGCCCAAGAGATCATTACCGATTTTGACCAGGCGCTGGCCGATGCCTATCGTCAGTTGCGCGAGTTGCTGACCACCTTTCGCCTCAACATTCAGGAGGCCGATTTGAACACCGCGCTGCAGCAGTTGCTGGCGCCATTAAAGGTTCTTACCGACGCACGGATTCAGTTACACTGTCGGCTTTCTTCCCAGGCGCTCAATGCCCAGCAGCAGGTGCATGCGCTGCAGATTGTGCGCGAAGCGGTGCTCAACGCCATCAAACATGCCGGAGCACAGGAAATCGTGATTCGCTGCGAAATGACGGCCGAGGGGGATAACAGTATCAGCATTGCTGACGACGGCTGCGGCATTGCCAGCCTGAATGAACCTGAAGGCCACTATGGCCTGACCATCATGAGCGAACGCGCTGCGCGACTGGGAGGAACGCTGCGCATCCAGCGGGGTGAGCCGGACGGCACGGAAGTCCGTCTGACATTCCCGCCATAAAATCAGGACTGTTCACCCTTCGTTACGGTTTAGCGAAGTCTAACGGTCATTTCAGGATGTCCGGGGCGCTAATTGCCACTATTTTATAAGAGTCTGTCCCACTGTGAAGCGTGCTGCACAGCGCGTTTGAGTGGCTTTACTCGCTACAGGGAGCATATTTCATGGTGATGAAGAATTACCGAGTGATGATCGTCGACGACCACCCGCTGATGCGCCGCGGCATCAAACAACTGCTGGGGCTGGATCCGCTGTTTACCGTGCTGGCCGAAGCCAGTAATGGTAACGAAGCCATTACGCTTGCGCTGCAACACGCGCCGGACGTCATTCTGCTCGATCTGAATATGAAAGGTTTATCCGGTCTGGACACGCTGAAAGCGCTGCGCAATGAAGGCGTGGATGCCCGCATCATCGTGCTGACGGTGTCAGACTCACGCAACGACGTGTATGCGTTGATCGACGCCGGTGCCGACGGCTACCTGCTGAAAGACAGTGAACCGGAACAGTTGCTGGAACACATTCGCGCGGCGGCGGAAGGACAGAACGTGATCAGCGACGCGGTGGCGGACTATCTTTCATCCCGCAGCGAACAGCACGATCCCTTTGCCGAACTGACCGAACGCGAGCTGGACGTGTTACAGGAAGTGGCGCGCGGCCTGTCCAATAAACAGGTAGCGGCGCAATTGCACATTTCTGAAGAGACGGTAAAAGTGCATATCCGCAACATGCTACGCAAGCTGGACGTGCGTTCACGCGTGGCGGCCACGGTGATGTATCTGGAGCACAAGAGTCATTAATACTTCCCCGGCACGCCGGGGAGGCTTTATTCAATCGCGGCGAGCAGCGTCTGATGGTGCTGGTTAACCCAGCCCTTGTTGATCGGCCCCCAGTTTTCCAACTGGTAGAAACCGTCGTTATTACGTACGCCCTGCTGAACAAACTGCAGCTCCACCCCCAGGCCTGGCAAGGCTTTCAACACGTCTTGCAGAGTACGGCGCGGCCAGCCGGTCAACTCCATCAAACGTGGAACATTGGGCCGTTCGCTGTGGCTGATCAGCCAGCACAGATAAAGACGACGGGCAAATACCGGGTTAATTTCCATGCCTTGCTCCTGCATTAATATGAGTCCTGATGATTTCCCGTGAACCCTGATCGGTCAGGCCCTTGATAGTAATAAATTTGTCTTAATGGCGTAATTAACAGCAATAGCAGCACCATTGCAGGTTTCTACTACCGTTATTTACATTATCTCCTTTTTTTCTCCACGCTTTACTCCCCCTACCCGAGTAAAGTGCATAAGCGCCGGAATCCTTCCCAGCCGCTGATAAACGCAATTCCGATGCGTCTTAAAGATAGAACAAGTCATAACGAGGTTCGCGCTGCATGGCCAATTTTTTTATTGATCGCCCGATTTTCGCCTGGGTTCTGGCAATTATTCTTTGCCTGACCGGCGCCTTGGCGATTTCTTCCTTACCGGTAGAACAGTACCCGAACCTGGCACCGCCGAACGTGCGCATTAGTGCCAACTACCCCGGAGCCTCGGCGCAAACGCTGGAAAACACCGTCACCCAGATTATCGAACAGAACATGACCGGTCTGGACAACATGATGTACATGTCGTCGCAGAGTACCAACACCGGGCGTGCCACGGTAACGCTGACCTTTGAGGCCGGCACCGATCCCAACGAGGCGATGCAGCAGGTGCAAAACCAGCTGCAGGCGGCGATTAAGCGACTGCCACAGGCCGTGCAAACCCAGGGCGTGACGGTGTCGAAATCCGGCGACACCACGCTGATGATGGTGGCCTTTGTCTCCACCGACGGCAGCATGGACAAGCAGGACATTGCCGATTACATCGTTTCCAACCTGCAGGATCCACTCAGCCGCATCAACGGCGTGGGCAGCATGGACGTTTACGGTTCGCAATATGCCATGCGCATCTGGCTCGATGCCAACAAGCTCAACAGCTACCAGCTCACCACCCAGGACGTGGTTACCGCGATCAAATCACAGAACGCCCAGGTGGCGGTTGGTCAGCTCGGCGGCACACCGTCCGTGGATAAACAGGCACTCAACGCCACCATCAACGCCCAGTCTCAGCTACAAACGCCGGAACAGTTCAAACAAATCACCCTGCGGGTCAACCAGGACGGTTCACTGGTGACATTGGGTGATGTTTCCACCATCGAGCTGGGCGGCGAGAACTATGACTATCTCAGCCGCTATAACGGCATGCAAGCCGCTGGCATGAACATCAAGCTGGCCTCCGGTGCCAACGAACTGCAAACCGACCAGTTGGTGAAAGACAAAATTGCCGAGCTGTCACAGTATTTCCCGCACGGGCTGGAGGCGAAGGTCGCCTACGAGACGACTCCGTTCGTTAAAGCCTCAATCAAAGACGTGGTAAAAACCCTGCTGGAAGCCATTTTACTGGTGTTCCTGGTGATGTATCTGTTCCTGCAGAACTTCCGCGCCACCCTGATCCCGACCATTGCCGTGCCGGTAGTGCTGATGGGCACCTTTGCCATTCTTTCGGCCTGCGGATTCAGTATCAATACCCTGACCATGTTCGCCATGGTGCTGGCCATCGGGCTGCTGGTGGATGACGCCATCGTGGTGGTGGAAAACGTCGAACGTGTGATGAGCGAAGAAGGCCTGTCGCCCCGGGATGCCACACGAAAGTCCATGGGGCAGATCCAGAGTGCGTTGGTCGGTATCGCCATGGTGCTGTCGGCGGTGTTTATCCCGATGGCGTTCTTCGGCGGCACCACCGGTGCCATCTACCGCCAGTTCTCGATCACCATTGTTTCTGCCATGGTGCTGTCCGTGCTGGTGGCGATGATCCTGACCCCTGCCCTGTGCGCGACCCTGCTCAAACCGATCGCCAAAGGTCACCATCACGGCAAACGCGGCTTCTTCGGCTGGTTTAACCGCATGTTCAACCGCAACGCCGATCGCTACGAGCGCGGTGTGGCACGGGTTCTGCACGCAAGCACCCGCTATATGGTGATTTACCTGCTGCTGCTGGGGGGCATGGCGTTGCTGTTTATCAAGCTGCCAACCTCGTTCCTGCCGCAGGAAGACCGTGGAGTGTTCACCGTACAGGTGCAGTTGCCGCCGGGATCGACCCAGCAGCAGACCACCAAGGTGGTGGAAAAAGTTGAGCAATACTTCCTGACCAAAGAGAAGCAGGACGTGCTGTCGGTGTTTTCCACCATCGGCGCCGGGCCTGGCGGTAACGGGCAAAACGTGGCGCGTATGTTTATTCGGTTGAAAGACTGGGATCTGCGCACCTCGGGTGCCAACAGCTCTTTCGATATCATCAATCGCGCCACCCACGAATTTAACAAGATTAACGAGGCGCGGGTGATTGCCAGCAGCCCACCGGCGATCACCGGGCTGGGTAACTCCTCCGGTTTCGATATGGAACTGGAAGATCATGCCGGGCTGGGTCACGAAAAACTGATGGCAGCGCGCGATCAACTGCTGCAACTGGCCGCCGCCAATCCACTGCTGTCCCGGGTACGCCACAATGGTCTGGATGACAGCCCGCAATTGCAGATTGATATTGACCAACGCAAGGCTCAGGCGCTGGGGGTTTCTATCGATGACATCAACAACACGCTGTCGACCGCCTGGGGTTCAACCTACGTCAACGACTTCGTCGACCGTGGTCGGGTGAAAAAAGTTTATGTGCAGGCTGCCGCGCCGTTCCGCATGTTGCCTGGCGACATCGATAAATGGTTCGTGCGTAACAGCGCGGGCGGCATGGTGCCGTTCACCGCTTTCGCCACCTCCCATTGGGAGTACGGTTCCCCACGTCTGGAGCGTTATAACGGCAGCTCGGCGCTGGAGATTGTTGGTGAGGCAGCTGAAGGCGTCAGCAGCGGTACGGCAATGATCGAAATGGAGAAAATTGTCAGCCAGTTACCGACCGGTTTCGGCCTGGAATGGACCGCCATGTCCTATCAGGAACGCCTGTCCGGTTCCCAGGCACCGGCGCTGTACGCCATCTCGCTGCTGGTGGTGTTCCTGTGCCTGGCGGCGCTGTATGAGAGCTGGTCGATTCCGTTCTCGGTGATGCTGGTGGTGCCCCTAGGGCTGATTGGTGCCGTGGCCGCGACCTGGCTGCGTGGGCTGGAGAATGACGTGTACTTCCAGGTGGGGATGCTGACCATCATTGGGCTGTCGGCGAAAAACGCCATTTTGATCGTCGAGTTCGCCAACGAGCTGAATCAAAAAGGCCAGGATTTGATGTCGGCAACGCTGGAAGCCTCGCGCATGCGTCTGCGGCCAATTCTGATGACCTCACTGGCCTTTATCTTCGGTGTACTGCCGATGACCATCAGCAGCGGTGCCGGCTCAGGCAGCCAGCATGCGGTGGGCACCGGCGTAATGGGCGGCATGATTTCCGCTACCCTGCTGGCGATATTCTTCGTACCGCTGTTCTTTGTGCTGGTCCGTCGCCGCTTCCCGGGCAAACCTTCGAGAACCGCCAAGCCGCAAGACAGCGCGGAATAACAGGCAAAAAAAAGCAGCGTCGGGAAACCAATGCTGCTTTATCTCGAACGAGAGTCTCGTTCCCAAGGTGCTTCAATTACCGACAAATCAACCAACCTTGTTTTCAGCCTCAACGCAGTGTCAGTTACCCAACATCTCTTCGATGAAGTCTTTCCAGTTTCCTAACTCACGATCAACCATAATAATTTACAACCTCAATTAATAGACGAAGCGAATTCTACGCCTGTTTTTTGAGCAAGTGAAGGGGGTTGGGAACGATGCCAGCCGCGAAAACCGGGGATAGTGCACATTTTCGTATTTATCTGATCAATCGATAATCCCGGCTATTCCCTTCCGATCTTAATCCGTCCAAGCCAACGCAGAAAAGATCTAACCCGGCCGCTGTTAGCAAACGGCCGGGCTATTGACTCAGCAAAACTTAGAAATCGACGCGCAAGCCGAGGTTATAACGACGGCCCTCCAGCTGCGGATATTCCCCCCAACTGGTGGTGCGTTTTGGCGCGCTATCGAAAATGTTATACACGCCCGCCATCACCTGGGTGTGCTTGTCGAAGTGGTAAATCACCCCGGCATCCAGCAAGGCGTAAGCACCGTAGCGGGTATGGTCGCCGGTCTCCTCGTTGCGGCTGCGATAATTGACCTTGGACCAGACGTCCAGCGCCGATGCCGCAGCCCACTTGGCGGATAAGTTAGCCATGTGTTTTGGGAAGTCATTTAGCGCATAGCCCTTATTGACGCCGTTTTTCTGCTCGCTCTTGTTGAAGGTGTAGTTGGCGCTAAGATTCAGACTGTCTGTCGCCTGCCAGTCTGCGTTAAGTTCGACACCGTAAACATTGGCCTTGCCAATATTGAAATACTTATCGATCGATTCGGCGTTATAACCGTTAACCACGCAGGGATGGTTGGCACTCGCCTCACAGATATTCACCTCCGCGATCTTGTCCTTGAAGTCGGTATAAAACACCGTGCCGTCAAAGGAGAGATCGCGATTGTTGTTCCAGTACAGCCCCAGTTCGGTATTCAGGCTGGTTTCCGGCTTCAACTCGCTGTTGCCCACCGACAGATAGGGATAAGGCGGGTTGCTGCCACGCGGCGTAATGAATTGATCGGAGTTTTCCCGCAGCGACGGTTTTTTATAGCCGGAAGAGACGCCGCCCTTCAGTGCCCAGGCTGAATCGAGGATCCAGTTGCCGTAAAGTTTCGGGCTAATGTGGGTGCCAAAGTAATTGTCCCGGTCCATACGCGCCGAGGTGGTCAGCGAGAAGTCATCAATGTTCCACTGCCCTTCGGCGAACAGCGCCCAGCCGTCGCGCGAGATTTTGGTGACGGGATCGATGCCCGGCGCCCGTTTGTTGTCGGCATAGAAATCGTCATTCAGCGTTTCACGGCTGTAGTTGGCGCCGAGGGTCAGGTTGTGCTCACCCAGGCTTAGCTTGGCCTGGCTATTCAGCACGTAATTCTCGGTCTGGATATGCTGTGGTGCCAACGTGCTGGTGTGGAAGGTTGATTCGCCTTTTTCGTATTGAAAATAGCTGGTGGTGGCGATGCTATCTTCCGCATACCAACCCGAGTGGGTCAGGCTCAGGGCGTCACGATCAAAGTCCCAGCCCCAAGGGGTGCCACCGCCTTTCTCCGTCCGGCTGCGTTTTTTCTCCCCTTTCACCAGGTTCAGGTCGAACAGGTTGGTCTCATTGGCGGCAAAACCGAACGTCATGTCGAGCGACTTTTTGTTGTTCTTGCTGAACGAGTTGGGTTTTTCGTCCTCACGGCGATCGAGGTAATCCGCCGACAGGCTGAGCCCCAGAACATCGGGTATCAGCGGCCCCATCAGGAACAGGTTGGTCTGTTGGGTATTACCGAACTCCTGATGCTGTTGCAGGAAACTGTTTGCGGCAATCGAGCCCATCCATTCCCGTACGCCAAACGGTTTTTTGGTGATGACGTTGACCACGCCGCCGATGGAGTCCGAGCCGTACAGCGATGACATCGGGCCGCGGATCACCTCAATACGATCGATGGCCGCCAACGGCGGTAAAAAGCCGGCTTCGGTGCCAACATTCTGGCCATAGGGACGGGATTCGCCGGTATTCTGCTTAATGCTGTTGACCATGAACGAGGTGTAACTAGAGTCCATACCGCGGATCATGACGTCGCCGGACACCTCAGTGCCGGCACCGTTGCTGACAGACACCCCCGAAATATCCTGAACCGCTTCGGCCACATCGCGGCTGTTCTGCTTCTCGAGCGCCTTGTGATCGATTACCGAAATGCTGGCCGGGGCGTATTTCTTGTTCTGCTTGAATCCGGAGGCGGTGACCACCAGTTGGTCTTCCTGGGAGGCGTTATTTTTCTGTTCTGCCTCCCCTTCCTGCGCGTAAGCCTGAGGGGCAATAATCAATGCCAGAGCCATCGCTTTGGCCATTACGCTGCGTTTTCCCATGTATTGTTTAACACTCATAACCATTCCTAATAAAACCGGTTTCCGATAGGTGATGTAGCCCGCAAAGCGTCCAAAAATGGCTGACGCAGCAGGAGATCAATGGCCTTAGCCAACTCGCTCTGTACGCCAGCGGATAACCGCTGCTGATGGTATTTTTATTTACAATTCTTCACGATTGACGGCGAATATAGCGGATAATCATTCGCATTAAAACGAAATGAAAATTATTACAACAATAAAAATCGCGGGGAACAAGATCGCGCAATGCGGACATATCATGGGGTTATTTTAAATATTTACTTATTTTTCAATAAGAAAAATACATATCTTCATATGATTAACTAAATGATATTGATATTAATTATCAATATCATTAGCATCCTTAAATCGTAAACTGATGTAAAGGAATGTATATGAAGTTGCACCTGTTCACCCCAGGCAAAGGTTTCTCTTTCAGCGCACTGACCTCCGCCATGCTGCTGCTGTCTTGTTCAACGCTGGCCGCTGAGCTGCCAGAAAGCCATTTCCAGGCCAAACCGGTGGGATACGGCCTGTATGAGTTGGCATTTGATGGACAAAACAGCACCTTGTTTGCCGCTTCTACGCCTTCATTCGCCAAAGGAAAAAACAGCGGGATTGTTTACCGTATCAATCCGGCCACGCTGGCTACAGATGGGAAAATCGTCACCCAACGTCGTGCCTTCGCCACCGCGCTGGATGAAGAACGGCATGTCCTGTACATCGGCAACACCGTGGACGGTTCAGTAACCATGATCGATACCCAGAGCGGTAAAGAACTCGCGACCATCCAGCTCAGTGAAAGCATGAAAGAAGACCAGTTCGTCCCGACGCGTGAAATGGTGCTTGATAAGAAAAATCAGCGTTTGTATGTCTCTGGCACGTCCAAGAAAGGCGTGCTGTGGGTGATCGATACCGCCAAGCGGGAAAAAATTGCCACCCTGAACGACGTCGGCGAATACCCTACCGGCCTTGCCCTGGATACCGAACGTGGCCGCATCTACTGTGTTAATGGCGGCGGCGAACTGATTACCCTGGACGCCAACAGCCACCAGATCCTCAATCGCCTGGTGGTCGAACCCGCCAAGAAACACTTCTTCCTTAACATCAGCCTGGACAGCAAAACCGGTCGCGCCTTCCTCACCGACCCCGACCTGCCTAACGTGCTGGTAGTCGATGTCAACAGCGGCAAAATCCTGCACCAGATTGACGTGATCAACTCACTGGCGGTGCTGTTCAATCCGGCACGCAGCGAGATCTACATCACTCACCGCGAGGCCAAACGCATCAGCATCGTTGACAGCAACAGCTACCAGGTCAAAAACAGCATCGCCACCCACGCTTTGCCTAACAGCCTGGCGCTTTCTGCCGATGGCAATACCCTCTTCGCCAGCATCAAGCAATCCAAGGAAGAGATGGAGAAAAAGCAGGACTATCTGCTCAAGATTAATCTCGGCGGATTGTGAGGCAGGTCATGGCTAGTTTTATGATCCGCCTTTCCGGCGGGGTACTGCTGTGCCTGCCGGTCATGGTGGTACAGGCGGCGGGAACCGGGCAGGCTCCCCGCCCACAGAAAGAAGAAACCCTGGAGGTGGTCGCTTCGCCCTTAAGCGAGGACGGCAGCACTGAAAACACCGGTTCCTACACCACCAGTCAGATGAGCACTGCCACCGGCTTGCCGCTGAGTATCAAGAATACGCCGCAGTCGGTCGCGGTTATCACCCGCCAGCAAATTGACGATATCAATGCTTATTCGCTAAAGGATATCCTGCGCTGGTCCACCGGTGTCAGTGAGAGCAACTACGACAGCGAACGCTCCTCGTTCAATTACCGCGGTTTTAGCGTCGATAACTATCAATATGACGGTGTTCCCACCTTCTTTGATTCAGGTTATTCCGGCGGTGAGTCGGAAATTGACTCGATCACGCTGGATCACGTCGAGATCGTCAGGGGGGCCGCCGGCCTGCTGAACGGCGTCGGTAATCCGGGCGCGGCCATCAACCTGGTCAGAAAGAAGGCTTCCAGCCTTTCTCCTTTTGCCCGCGTCGAACTCTCCGCCGGTTCCTGGGATCACTACCGCACCACGGTCGATGTCGGCACACCGCTCAATGACGAAGGCACCGTCAGGGTGCGCATCGCCGCCGCCGGCGAGCGCAGCCACTCGTTTATGGACAGGCATCAGGAACGCAAAGGGGTGATTTACGGCACGCTGGAAGCCGATCTGAGTAGCGAGACCTTGCTGCGCCTGGGGGCGGATTATCAGCAAAACCGGCCTAAAGCCTCCACCTGGGGCGGTGCCCTGCCAACCGGCTGGTTCAGCGACGGCAGCGAGATCAATTGGGATCGCCATTATAGCGGCGCTTCTGACTGGTCGAGCTGGGACACCACGCTCAGTACTCAGTTCGCTACGCTGGAGCACCAGTTCGAGAACAGTTGGAAAGGCGTGGCCAACTACACCCACAGTCGGCAGGTCTTCGATGCCAAAATGGCGATGAGTCTTGGCGGGCTGATTGATCCGGATACCTGGGCGGTGAAACCTTCCAGCCCTTATGCCGGGCGCTATGAAGGCTACCGGGATCAACATGCGGTAGACCTGAAGCTGAACGGTGATTTCGACCTGCTGGGCCGCAATCACAAATTTGTGGTGGGCAGTTCCTCTGCCTGGCAACACAGCTACAGCACCTATCGTAGCGCCAGCACCTCACAACTGTTTAACGGCAGCCTGCTGGATTGGAACGGCGGCCTGGGCGAACCCGAGTGGTCAGACAAAATGCCGCAAATGGATTACCGTACGCGGCAAATCGGCTTCTACAGCAGTGCTGACTTTTCGGTCACCGACCGTCTGGATCTGATACTCGGCGCTCGCTTCAACAGCTTTAAAAACACCACCACCAGCACCGCGAACAAAGTCACCCCATTCGTTGGCACGGTCTATAAGCTGACCGATCAGGTCTCTGCCTATGCCAGCTACACCAACATCTTCAAGGATCAGAACTATCTCGACAGCAGCGGTCACTACCTGGCGCCGATCGAAGGGGTGAATAAGGAAGTAGGCATTAAAGCTGCGTTACTCAATGACCGGCTCAACCTGTCGCTGTCGGCATTCCGCATCACGCAGGACAATCTGGGTGTGCTGGACGAAGACACCAGCAATCTGGACTGGCTGCAGCAGACCTATCATGAGAGCCAGGGCGCCACCAGCAAAGGCGTTGAGTTCGAACTGAACGGCGAGCTGGCTCAGGGCTGGAACGCGCAGTTTGGCATTACCCACTTCTCATTGAAGGACAAGGATAAGGTCGATCTCAACACCGAGCAGCCGCGTACCCGCATCAACCTGTTCACCACCTACCAACTGACGGGTGCCTTGCGCGACCTGACGCTGGGCGGCGGCGCACGCTGGCAGAGCAAGGTTTACGCCAACGTTAGCGGGGCCAATAACGGTGAAATGGTCAATCGCAAAGCCGAACAAGGGTCTTACGTTCTGGTCGATGCGATGGCGCGTTACAGGCTGACGCCGCAAACTGCGGTGCAACTTAACCTGAACAACGTTTTCGACCAGAAATACTACTCACAGGTTAATTTCTACAGTACCCGCAACTATGGCGAGCCGCGTAACTTCATGCTGACGCTCAAACACGAGTTCTGATTATCTACAGTAACCCGTTGAAAATCCAGTTATTAGGGGGAGCGTGCCGAAGGGGTCGTAGCAGCTTTAGCTGCCGACCAACTTGTCGGGAACAAGTTGGAACGACTTCCAGTCGGCCCGCAGGGTGGGACACAAGGATGTGTCCCATAATGGCCCCTCGGTGCGCTAGGCCCGGGTATCTAGGGCTAAAAGACAACTTTGACAGCAAAAACTGGCCCCGGATCTCGGGGCCAACCTTCCCTCAGCAATGCCTATACCCCTTGTGCGATGAATTCTTCCGTAGTAGCGTGCAAAAGGTACAAAAACCCTACTCACCTAAGGCCATGTGATGTCCCCTACGCTGACCATCGAACAATTGAAAGAGTTGGGCCGCTATCAGGAAGCGACCGAACTGGCGCAACAACAGTTACTGCAACAACCGGAAGACGCCGCCCTGCACTACCAATTGGCTTGCCTGTATGACGTTCAGGGCTTTGAGCAGCAGGCGATCCCCAGTTACCTCGCGGCACTGGCGCGCAATTTGTCGGCAACGCAACGCCAGGAAGCCTGGCTTGGCCTGGGCAGTACCTACCGGGCGCTCGGCCTGTATCAACAATCGCTGGCCGCCTTCGACGAAGGGCTGAGCGAGTTCCCACAGGCCAAAGAACTTACCCTGTTCCGCGCCATGACGCTGTACAACCTGGGTGAAACCAAACAAGCGGTCGCGGATTTGCTGTTGCTGCTGGCTGAAACCTCTTCGCATAGCGACATCAGCAGCTACCAGCGTGCGATCCGTCAATACGCCGCCGATCTGGACCGGATTGGCTAAGCGAGGTCAACATGGAAATCGTGACCGACCCGAACCGCTACGGCGTCGACTGGCTACAGTTGGCCGGGCTACTGGAAGCCGCCGGATTGGGCCAGCGTGACTCGCAGGTCCTCCAGCGCGTTTATCAGCACAGCCAATTTTGCTACTGGGGCTACCTGGATGGCCGGCTGATCGCCACCGCCCACGCTATTAGCGATATGACTTCAGTTGCCTATCTGGCCGACGTGGCTCTGCATCCAGACTTTCAGGGCCAGGGGTTGGGACGTCAACTGATGGATCGGGTCATGCAGGATCTGGCCCCGCTCGGCAAAGTGTTTATCTACTCGGTGCCCGACAAGCTGGAGTTCTACAAAAAATACCACTTCCGTGAGCTGACCACCGGCATGGTCTATGCCGATAGCGCGGCTTTAGAGCGACTGCAGCAAAATGGTTATATACGCTGAAAAAACCTTACAGGAACTCCCCATTGCTTATTGAAAACCGGCTGTCTCCGCAGGACTGTGCGAACATGAATGATATTCGCGCTGAAATAGACATGATGGACGAAAGCATTATCAAGCTGATCGCCCAACGCTTCGCCTACGTGAAGGCTGCGGCCAAATTCAAGACCAGCCCCGATGCGGTACGCGCCAAAGAACGCTTTGAGGCCATGCTGCTGCAAAGACGAGTCTGGGCCGATGAGCAAGGTTTAAGCCCGGAGGTGATAGAAAAAATGTATCGCGATCTGGTTAATTATTTTATCAGCGAAGAAATGAAACATTGGTCCCAGGATCAGGGCGAAAAGTGAATTTATCGGTGGTTTTTCCATCATCGACCACGAATGGCCGATGGTGAAAAAAAGCCTGAGTTATAAATTACGTCAGGCCAGAGAATGATTTCTGGCCAGTAATCTACAACGTCTTCATCATAAAGATCCTGCTGGTACCTGCCGGCAGACAGGGCACTTCGCCAAAGCTCGTCCAGCCGTTCAACTCATAAAACTTCGGTGCCTGAAAGCTGATGGTGTACAGCACGGCGGAAACGCAGCCCCTGCGTCGCCCTTCCAGCTCAAAGCGACGCAGCAACTCACTGCCCAGCCCTGAACCACGCAGCGATTTTGGCAGATAAAACAGATCGACAAACAACATACCCAACGATGAACGCCCGCTAATACCGCCCAGCACTTCGCCGCTGATCGGGTCTCTCACCACTACCGCTAACGGGCGACGATCGTTGGTGCCGGTCACTTCATCGTTATATTGATTCAGCCCTTCTGCAATCAGCGCTTCTATTTCGTCGATGGCGCTTTCGGTGACTTCGATTCGGTAATTTTCCATGATCTTCTTCTTATGTAGGGTTACTGAGTAGCACAGTGAGATTAGCAAAAAAGCAACGCAATAAACGCGATCGGTATTTTTTCAGCTTTCCCCTGCCTTTCAGACCATTGTACGGTGGAACTCCCCGCCATTTTTCGGCATGCTGGTCGCTGGCTTTCATTTCACCGCCACCGGCGGTTTACCACCGGCAGCGCGCCGGTGTTGGGTTGCAGAGAAGGTTCTTACTCCATGACGTTGACCATGTACGGCATCAAAAATTGTGACACCATCAAAAAAGCACGCCGCTGGCTGGAAGAACAGGGTGTGGCTTATCAATTTCACGACTACCGCGCCGACGGGCTGGACGAACAGCAGCTGCGCGGTTTTGTCGAACGCCTGGGCTGGGAACCGCTGCTGAATACCCGCGGTACCACCTGGCGCAAACTGGATGAAGCGCAGCGCACCGCCTGCGACAATGCCGATGCGGCCATCGCGCTGATGCTGGCTCAGCCGGCAATCATCAAACGCCCACTGCTGGACGACGGCAACGGACACGCCCTGCTCGGCTTCAGTGCCGAAGGCTACCAGCAATTTATTTCCGAGGTGGCAGCATGATTTGCCCGGTTATCGAACTGGCTCAACAGTTGATTAAACGCCCGTCGCTCAGCCCGCACGATGAAGGCTGCCAGGCACTGATGATTGAGCGTCTGGAAGCCATTGGTTTTACCGTTGAGCCCATGCCGTTCGGCGATACCCTGAATTTCTGGGCCTGGCGTGGCGAAGGCCAAACGCTGGCGTTTGCCGGCCACACCGACGTGGTACCGACCGGCGACGAAAAACGCTGGGACAACCCGCCGTTTGAACCAACCATCCGCGACGGCATGCTGTATGGCCGTGGCGCGGCAGACATGAAAGGTTCACTGGCCGCGATGGTCGTGGCGGCTGAGCGTTTTGTGGCAGCCAACCCGCAGCATCAGGGTCGTCTGGCCTTCCTGATCACCTCCGATGAAGAAGCCAGTGCTACCCATGGTACGGTGAAGGTGGTAGAGGCGCTGATGGCGCGCAATGAGCGCCTGGATTATTGTCTGGTCGGCGAGCCGTCCAGTACCGAACGTGTCGGGGACGTGGTAAAGAACGGCCGTCGCGGCTCGATCACCGCCAACCTGCACATTCACGGTATTCAGGGCCATGTCGCCTATCCGCATCTGGCGGATAACCCGGTACACCGTGCCATGCCGGCACTGAATGAATTGGTGGCGACCGAGTGGGATCGCGGCAATGAATTCTTCCCGCCGACCAGCATGCAGATCGCTAACGTGCAGGCCGGTACCGGCAGCAACAACGTGATCCCAGGCGAGATGTTCGTCCAGTTCAACTTCCGTTTCAGCACTGAATCGACTGACGCAACCATCAAACAACGCGTGGAAGAACTGCTCGAGCGCCACCAGTTGAACTACAGCATCGAATGGCGCCTGTCGGGCCAGCCGTTTCTGACCGCACGCGGCGCACTGGTGGATGCGGTGGTTAACGCCGTCGAACACTATTCTGAGCTGACGCCACAGTTGCTGACCACCGGGGGCACCTCAGACGGTCGTTTTATCGCCCAGATGGGCGCGCAAGTGGTTGAACTGGGGCCGGTCAACGCGACGATCCATAAGGTCAACGAATGCGTACACGCTGCCGACTTGCAGCTGCTCAGCCGCATGTACCAGCGCATCATGGAGCAACTGGTCGCATGATCACGCCAGAAATGCTGACCGGGCGCTCAACCGATCATCTGGTACCGCTCTGCGGTAACCACCGGTTGCAGCCCGCCGCCGTGGCCGCGTTCCTCGCCATGCAACAGGCGGCACTTGCGGCCGGGTTCGATCTCCAGCCCGCCAGCACATTTCGTGATTTTGATCGTCAACAGGCGATCTGGAATGGAAAATTCTGCGGGCAGCGCCCAGTATTAGATAAGGACAGTCGACCGATCGACATCACGCCACTGTCCGCCGCCGAGCGCTGTGAGGCAATCTTGCGTTGGTCGGCTTTGCCCGGTGCCAGCCGCCATCACTGGGGCAGTGACCTCGACGTCTACGATCCCTCACTGTTACCGGCAGGGCAAAAGTTGCAGTTGGAGCCCTGGGAATACCAGCATGGCGGCTACTTTTATCCGCTCAATCAGTGGATGACGGCGCATATGGCTGAATTTGGCTTTTACCGTCCGTTCACCGAAGAAGGTGACGGTGTGGCGGTAGAACCCTGGCATCTGAGTTACCGGCCACTGGCGCGTGAAGCCGAGCATCTGCTGACGCCGGCGCTGCTGCTGGCAGCCTGGAAAAATAAGGACGTTGCTGGTGCCCAATGGCTTGAAGAGCATTTGCCATCGATATTTTCGCGTTTTATACGCCCTGAAGGAAAGGAGTAAATATGGAATGGTTAGCTGACTACTGGTGGATCATCCTGCTGATTTTATTCGGCATGATTATCAGTGGGATCAAAGAGCTGCGCCGCGTTGACGTCAAACGCTATCTGGCCGATAAGCCGGAGCTGCCACCGCACCGCGATAACAACGCCGAGTGGGATAACGACGACGACTGGCCGAAGAAGAAATGATATCAGGGCGCATTTAGCGCCCTGAAGTTTATTTAAAAGCGATCAAATCGCCGCGTTTGCCGAACATCGCTTCATCCCAGTAGCGCTGAGGCACGTAGTAATGCAGCCGTTCGAGGGCATCGTTCATCATGCCCTGATTGATGGCGTGCCCCACGTCTTCTTCCACGTCCAGCGTGAAATCGACGCCAATAGCCTGCAGCTGTTCTGCCGCCGCTCTGGCATGTTGCACCGCAATCACCGCATCCTGTTCGCCGTGGATCAAGTGCACCACGCAATCACCGAACGCCCGCTCCGGCAGGCTGGCAAAACGTCCGCTGAAAGCCACTACCCGGCCGGCCAGTCTGGGTTCTGCCTTCAAGGCTTCCAGCGCCATGATTGAGCCCTGAGAAAAACCGACCAGTGCGGTGCCGGCATCATTCACGCCGCTCTGTTTCTGCCAGTAACGCACAGTTTCGACAAACTGTGGCATCACTTCAGCAATGCGCTCGGCGCGGTTTTCTTCGGTCACACCCTGCACCGAAAACCACTGACGGCCGCTGCCGTTACCGAAGGCAAAAGGGCCACCAATGCTGACCACCAGCGCCTGCGGGAAGTCTTTGGCAAAATAGCTGCCAATCTCGCCCATCGCCTCTGGGGTATCGCCAACACCGTGAAACAGCAGGATCAGCTGCGCAGCCGGGGTTGCCGGGCTCTGTACAACAAAATGCTCATGTTTCATCGGTGACTCCTCGTATTGATCAAATTCTGCCCGGCGCCAGTTGCCCGGGTTCCTGTCAACTACTATACGCCGCTGAGAATTCAGGAAAATCGGGTTTTATTGAGCAACATCTTCAATTTATTCCAACGATTGCGACCAATTGTGCCAGCGCAGGCAGTGCTGGGCATCAAGTTGCTCAAGCGCTAACCCCGCCTCCTGCCGCCAGCGGCGTAGCAAAGCCTTCTGGCCGCTGAAGCCAAGCAACGCCACGCAGCCCGCCGGCGTCGTTTGCTGTTGCAGATGCTGACGCAGTGCGGGCAGCGGCAAAGGACTGGCTAGCAGTAAACGTTGTAGCGCCCCCAGGCTGGCCTCAAGCGGCCGATGGGCGAAGGCGAACCCGGCAAGTTCGCGCCAGTCATCCTCACCCAACTGGATATCGCCGTCGTCACCGGTGATTTCCAGTTGCAGATCAATACGCGGCTGCAGCCAGCGCCAGTCACGCGCCAGATGCTTATGCGCCGCATGCCGCAGCGCCTCACCCTGCTCACTTAGCGGCAGGATGGCCATGGCGGTGTAACAACCGCTGCTGGCTTCCGTTTTGCTGCCGATGCGCACCAGTTCAAAACCACAGGATTGCCAAAAGCGCCACAGCGACTCGGTGTAACCAAAGCTGACCGAGAGGTAATCCAGCCCCTGCGTTTGCCGACGTTGCTGTACGATCAGACTGCGGGCAATGCCCTGCTGACGCAAAGCCGGTAATACCGCAATGCGGGTAATGCGCCGTGAACGCAGCGTCGGTGCCCACCACTGCCCGCCATGTGCCGCCAGCGACTGTGCCACCAGGTTGCCGCGCGGTCGCCGCCGCCCGGCCCAGACTTCGTGTGCCAGTTCGGCGCTCAGGCCGCCTTCCTCCACCAGCCACAGTGCGCCGATGACTTCATCTTCAACCTGCGCCACGCCAAAATGCATGCCGGGCGCGTCCATCAACCGCCGTAAATCAAGCGGTGAAGTGCGGTAATGGGCGCTGCTTAACAGGGCGTAAAAACGCATTAACCCTTGAGGGTCGGCACACAGCGCTCCTTGTTCTGTCTCGCTGATACTGACGGGTTTATTCGTCGCCGGCCAGAGTGGCAGTTCGTTGAACAACAGCGCGTTATCGACGATACGTTCCAACGCATCGCCCTGCGCCCAACGCATGGGCTGCTGTAACCTCAGCGACTGAAACTCAGGCAACCCCGCGCAAAACTTCAGTAAAAACCCCCGACCGGTGCCTTCATAGCCCTGTACCGTGGTGGTCAGCAAAACGCGGGGGAAATGGCTAACCAGCTGTTGCAGCAACGGGCCGGGGATCGCCGCCGCTTCGTCCACCAGCAGCCAGCCCACGTCGCTGACGTCATGTTCGCGACAATGGGCCAACAACGCGTCCGGTGCCCAAAATTGTGCGCGGCCCTGCGCCCATTCACCAGCGACCTCGGTAGCCGCTCGGCTGGGCCCGGTGATCCAGCAGGTGAGCGGCGTGTTCGCCACCAGCATACCCGCCACCGTTGACTTGCCGCGCCCACGGGCAGCGGTCAGCACCCAAATGCCTGACTCAGCGCCGAGTAATTGTGCCAGCAACCTTTGCTGCTCGGGAGTCGGCTGGCCATCCGGCGCTTGCCACTGCGGGCGTATTGGCAAGGGTGCCAAAGTCAGCGGCTCATCCTCTCGCCAGAGCGTGACTTCGTTGTCCGCCGCCAGGTGTTGCTGTAGATGGTGAATGAAATTAGGGGTCATGATCGGCTGCGGGCAATCGCTCCAGCGCAGGCTGTCGTGGTCCGGCTGCTGATGCCATTGTTGCCATGGTGGTGTCAGCAACAACAACCAACTGCCGGCGCGCAGGGTACCGGCCAGCGCGGCCAGCGCTTCGACATCCAGGCCGCGGGTCGCATCAAACACCGCATGCAACCGCTCCTGCCCCAGCAATGTCCGTACCGCACCACTGGCCAGTGACGGCATAGCAGGCGGCGGATTTTCTCCCACCCACGGCCAGTCGCCCGGCAGGGTGGTCGCCAGCCGTTGTGCTTGCTGGCGACACCATTGCGGCTCGCCACTGAGCACCAGCAGGCGCCTGATGCCCTGCTGCTGCATAAGTTGTTGCATTGCCTGTAACATCAGGATCCAGACCTAAAAAAATGCCGGAGTCAGGCTCCGGCATGCATGTTAACGGGAAGCGAAGGTGTTGCAGGTATTAGGATCACCGCTATCAAAACCCTGTTTAAACCAGGTGTAGCGCTGCTGCGAGGTACCGTGAGTGAAACTGTCCGGCACCACTCGTCCCTGGCCCTGTTGCTGCAAACGGTCGTCGCCGATCGCCTGCGCAGCGTTCAACGCCGCCTGCAAGTCGCCCTCTTCCAACATCTGTTGCTTCTCGGCATATTTGCCCCAAACGCCGGCAAAGCAGTCCGCCTGCAGTTCCATTTTCACCGACAGACGATTCACTTCCGCCTGGCTGGCACCCTGCTGCATCTGACGCACTTTAGGCTCAATGCCCAGCAGGTTCTGCACATGGTGGCCCACTTCGTGCGCCACCACATAGGCCTGGGCAAAGTCACCGCCGGCCCCCAGTTTGGTTTTCATATCCTGATAGAACGACAGGTCGATATACACCGTTTTATCGCCCGGGCAGTAGAAAGGCCCCATCGCCGCCTGACCGGTGCCACAACTGGTGCGCGTTACGCCGCGATACATCACCAGTTTGGGTGGCTGGTAGGTTTTGCCCATGCGCTGGAAAACTTCTTTCCAGTTATCTTCGGTAGAGGCCAGCACCACCGAGGTAAATTTAGCCAGTTCATCGTCTTTTGGACTGATGCTGGCGCTTTGTTGTTGAGTTTGTGGGCTAACGTCCCCACCGTTCAACAGCGGCGAAAGATCGATGCCGTAATAGCCGGCCACCAGCACCACCACCAGAATGGCGATACCGCCCTTGCCGCGAGGCACGCGGAAACCGCCGCCACCGCCACCCAGACCTGAAGACTGCCCGCGACGATCCTCAACATTGTCACTTTCCCGACGCCCTTGCCAACGCATATGTAAACTCCAGATTAGGTTTTTGTCATGTTACGTAGATCATTATAAATGCTCAGCGGCAAAGGAAATGTAGAATTTTTCTGGAAATGCAGACAGAAGGAACAGACGGCGGGGAAAGTCAGGAAAATGACGGGGCCGGAGAGACCCCGTATAGCGAGAAAACGCTTAGTCGAGTTTGACGCCGATGCGGCGAGCCACTTCTTCGTAGGCTTCGATCAAGCCCCCCAGGCTCTGACGGAAACGGTCTTTGTCCATCTTGTCCAGGGTGTTTTTGTCCCACAGGCGGCTGCCGTCCGGTGAGAACTCATCACCCAGCACCACTTCGCCATTGAACAAGCCGAACTCCAGCTTGAAGTCGACCAGGATCAGGCCGGCATCGTCAAACAGCTTGCTCAGCACGTCGTTCGCCAGGTAGCTCAGCTCACGCATGCGTGCCAGGTGCTCTTTGTTCACCCAACCAAAGGTTTCACAATAGGACTCGTTGACCATTGGATCGTGCATCGCATCGTTTTTCAGGAACAGGTCAAACAGCGGCGGGTTCAGTACCAGTCCTTCTTCAATGCCCAGACGCTTCACCAGTGAACCGGCGGCACGGTTGCGGATCACACACTCGACCGGCACCATGTCCAGCTTCTTCACCAGCACTTCGTTGTCTGACAGCAGGCGTTCCATTTGCGTCGGGATACCGGCTTCTTCCAGTTTGCTCATGATGAAATGGTTGAACTTGTTGTTCACCATGCCTTTGCGATCAAACTGCTCAATGCGCTGACCATCCAGTGCTGACGTATCGTTGCGGAACTCCAACACCAACAGATCAGGGTTTTCGGTGGTGTAGACGGTTTTTGCCTTTCCGCGATACAGCTCAGCTAGCTTTTGCATCTTAGTTACTCCAATAAAAAATTGTTTTAAAAACGCTGCAAGAATGATGGGTATATTGTGCCAAATCTGCGACGCAAACGATACCGTAACCATCAAAGAAAAAGGGGCCTTGGCCCCTTTTCAGTTACTTAACGCTGGTTTTACTGAATGCTGACTGGAATGCCGCAACCAACCCGTCGTTTTGCGACTGGGTCAACGGCTTCCCTTTAGGATCGATAAATTGCAGGCTGGAACGGTTGTTCAAGTCACCCACCTGCAGTTTGTAATCGCCTTCTTTCAGCTCAGGATCCTTGACGCCCAACGCATCCCAATCGCTGCTGCTCAGGGATTTGTAGGTTACGGCAACGGTACCTTGCGGACGGCTGCGGTCACCCACTTTCATCCCCAGTTTTTCCAACGCCGCCGGCAGACGATCCCACACCACGGTGTACGGACCGCGCACTACCAACATTGGCAGGCCGGTATCATCTGCGCCGCTCTGCACGTCCAGCGTGCCGAAACGGTTGGCAGACTGGTTGCTCGCCAGGTTGTCCTGCTTGTCCAGGCCTTCAACCAGAGTGTTCATCATCATGCCGTTGTAGCGCTGCACTTCCGACGGATCGGTAATCTGCTCGGTTTTACCCTGCTGCTGCAGGCCGACGGTTTTCACCACCAGCGCCTGCTGGTAACCCTGCTGCTGTACGCTGATCTGGTAGCGGCCTTCGTACTGGTTGTCTTCATCCAGACGGTTCCACTTCACCCAGTCGGTGGTCAGGGTCTGAGTAGCGTCCTGACGTGAGGCGATCGCAATGTTTTTCGTTTGCAGCATGCTGGTCACGCGTGACCACAGGTTCTGGTTCTGCGGGCTGTTTTCCAGCAGCAGCGTGCCGCTGTCGCCGGCATATTGCGCACGTGAACCGCTCAGCAAGGCCAGTGGCTGTACTGGCGGACGAATATCCAGTTGCTTGCCGACGCCGCCTTTCAGCGTGGTGGCCGGAACATCATAATTACCGCTTTGCACCGGCAGGATCATACCGGCTGGTGCGTTCAGTGGCTTGAGCACCGACGCATCGAGGTAAGACTCATCGCCGCTCACCTGGCGTTTGTAACGCTGATCGGTGGTACAACCCACCAGCATCATCACCAGCGAAATACCCACGACTTTTGCTACCGTCGACTTTTGCAATGAATAAACCATCAAATTTCCCTTAGAGTTACAGCAAACCGGCGCTTTTCAAGGCGCGTTCCACTACCGGACGGGCAGCGTCGGTCAACGGCGTCATAGGCAGACGCATCGTATCGGTTGCCATCAATCCCAATGCCTTACAGGCCCATTTCACCGGGATCGGGTTTGCTTCTACAAACAAATCCTGATGCAACGGCATCAAGCGCTGATTTAAGCGGCGTGCCTCAGCAAAGTTACTCTGTGCTGCCAGCGCGCAAAGTTGCGCCATTTCACGCGCCGCCACGTTGGCCGTCACGGAAATCACCCCTTTGCCGCCAAGTTGCATGAAATCCAGACCGCTGGCGTCATCGCCGCTCAGCAAAATGAAATCTTCATCATCAACCAGCACTTGGATCTGACTTACACGACTTAAGTTCCCCGTTGCCTCTTTAACAGCAACAATATTCTTAATTTTTGCTAAACGCGCGATCACCGGCGGCAGCATGTCACACCCGGTGCGCGAAGGCACGTTATAGAGGATCTGTGGCAGCGCGGTGCTTTCGGCAATCGCCTTGAAGTGCTGATACAGCCCTTCCTGAGTCGGTTTATTGTAGTAAGGCGTGACCGTCAGACAACCCACTACGCCGGTGTTTTCGAAGCGTTGGGTCAGCGAAATGGCTTCAGCGGTAGCGTTGGCGCCGGTACCGGCGATCACCGGAATGCGGCCAGCGGCCAGTTCCAGCGTCTGCAATACCACGTCAACGTGCTCGTCATGGGCAAGCGTTGCTGACTCGCCGGTAGTCCCTACGGAAACGATAGCCGCAGTTCCACTGGCTACATGATAATCAATCAATTTTTTTAGGCTCGCGCGATCGACAGCACCTGTGTCGTCCATCGGCGTAACCAGTGCAACAATACTTCCCGTAAACATTGGCCGTCCCCTCCACAAACAAGTCACTCATGGTACTTTTGCTGCCTATCCAAAAGCAAGCAAACAACGGTGTTGTAAGCGCTTGGCAGGCGGTTTTTTTTATGTTTACCATGGTAACCCCATTGTGCACGACAGGAAGCTCCATTTTGCCTAAGCCAGATGAACACTATCTCGTGATTACCGCGCTCGGTACCGACCGCCCCGGGATCGTCAATGCCATCACCCGCCACGTCAGCAGTTGCGGATGCAATATCGAAGATAGCCGTCTGGCCATGCTGGGTGAGGAATTCACTTTCATCATGCTGCTTTCCGGCAGTTGGAACGCCATTACCCTGATCGAGTCCACCCTGCCGCAAAAAGGCGCGGAGCTGGAACTGCTGATTGTGATGAAGCGCACCAACTCGCACGAAAGGCCGCCGATGCCGGCCACGGTGTGGGTACAGGTTGAGGTGAAGGATTCACCGCACATTATTGAACGTTTTACCGACCTGTTTTACTCCAGCCAGATGAACATTGCCGAACTGGTGTCGCGCACCCAGCCGGCAGAAACTGACCTGCCACCCCAGCTCCATATCCAGATCACCGCACACAGCCCTGGCAATCATGATTCATCAAATATTGAGCAAGCCTTTCATCACCTATGTACAGAATTGAAAGCACAAGGCAGTATTAGCGTTGTGAACTATCCACAGCATGATGAGAAAGATGGAGAGTAGTGATGACCCCATTGAAAGCCGGTGACACAGCGCCAAACTTTAGTTTGCCTGACCAGGACGGTGAGGAAATTAATCTGGCCGACTTCCAGGGACAACGAGTACTGGTTTATTTTTATCCCAAGGCGATGACGCCGGGCTGTACCGTACAGGCCTGCGGTTTGCGGGATAACATGGATGACTTGAAAAAAGCGGGTGTCGAAGTTCTGGGCATCAGCACGGATAAACCCGAAAAACTGTCGCGTTTTGCCGAGAAAGAGTTGTTAAACTTCACGTTGTTATCTGATGAGGATCACCAGGTAGCACAGCAGTTTGGCGTTTGGGGTGAGAAAACCTTTATGGGTAAAACCTATGACGGCATTCACCGCATCAGCTTCTTGCTCGACGGCAAGGGCAAGGTTGAAAAAGTGTTTGATGATTTCAAAACCACCAATCATCACGACATCGTTCTGAGTTACCTGCAGCAATAATTTATACGAAGCGCAGCGGCCTGCTGCGCTTCGTTATTCCTGCCTATTCCTGTTCCGTTTCCACCCGCAGTTCGTCCGGCCAGGCGTGGATCACCGCCTTCACCAAAGTCGCCAGTGGGATAGCAAAGAACACGCCCCAGAAACCCCACAGCCCGCCGAAAATGATCACCGACAGAATAATCACCAACGGATGCAGGTTGACCGCCTCAGAGAACAGGATCGGCACCAGCAGATTGCCATCCAGCGCCTGCACCACCAGATAAGCGACGATCAGCGTCCAGAAGTCGGCCCCGATACCCCATTGGAACATCGCCACCACCACCACAGGAATGGTTACCAGCACCGCACCGATATAGGGGATCAGCACCGAGACACCGACCAGCACCGCCAGCAGCAATGAATAGCGCATGTCCAGAACAACGAACACCAGATAGGTCGCTATGCCGACAATCACCATCTCCAGCACCTTGCCGCGAATATAGTTGGTGATTTGCTGATTCATCTCGATCCATACCTGCCCGGCCAGCCCGCGATTCCGTGGCAGCACGCGGCGCACCGCGTTGAGCATTTGCTCTTTGTCCTTCAGCAGGAAGAACATCATCATCGGCACCAGGATCAGGTAAATCGCCAGCGTCAACAGCCCAACCAGCGAAGCCAGTGAGAATTTCACCACCGACTCCCCCATGCCCGACAAACGCCCACGCAGGTTTTCCGCCATCATATCGATGATACCGGCATCCACCAGCGCCGGATAACGCTTCGGCAGCGTCGCGGCAAAGTTATAGAACTGATTGAGCATGCCCGGCAGATCGGTCATCAGGTTGATACCCTGTTGCCAGGCGGTCGGCGCCACCACAAACACCAGCAGCATCGCAATACCGGCAAACATGATCATCATCATGCTCGCCGCCCAGTTACGCGAGCAACCAATACGCTGCAGCCGTGCGGTCGGCCACTCCAGCAGATATGCCAGTACGATGGCCACCAGCAGTGGAGTCAGAATGCCATGCAGAAAATAGAGAATGAGGAATCCGGCAACCAGGATCACCAACAGCGCGATGGCCTGCGGATCGGTAAAACGACGGCGGTACCACTGTAATAACATCTCCAGCATCAGAGAGTGCTCCTAGAGGTTTGACTGGCAGGCATTGCTGTTCCTGTGATGGAGTATTTTTTAACTTATTGCTCCCCCAGCACAAAGCGGGGGGCTTCAGGCGTATGGTTGTACCATGCCAGCCATCTGCCAGCCAGCGATTGTCAGTACAGACAAGGGGAAAGACAATTATCGATTTAATGCGGGAAGGTAGAGCGGCGGTTTAACTGCGAGTCAAACCGCCGCTATGGCCTAAGGCCGGTGGTTATCAGAAATCGTAAGTTACGGAGACTTTAGCCGTACGCGGTTGCCCCTGGAACAGATAGGTGCCATAACTCTCTACACCAGACCAGTATTTCTCGTTAGTGACGTTATCCACGCCGACACGCCATACCATACTGTTTTTATCCTCGTTCAGGCGCATGCGGTAACGCAGACCGAGGTCCAGAGTCGTATAGCTGTCCAGTTTTTTGGTATTGGCCGCATCGGCGTACTGAGATCCCGTGTGTCTCACCTTGGCAGTGGCTGTCAGGCCATCAACCGGTTTGATGTCATACTCAGCACCCAACACCATGTAGAAACGCGCCACGCCAATCGCATCATTACCTTCATTCACGCCGCCCTGGGTTTTAGTCAACTCAGGTTGAAGCCAGGTCGCGCTGCCGTTCAGGCGCACACCAAACGTCGGTTCACCAAACACATTCAGCTCTACGCCACGATTACGTTGCTCACCATCCAGCACATAGTTGCCACTGTCGTTGAGGATGGCGGAAGGTTTCTTGATTTCAAACAGCGCCAGCGAGCCGCCTACGCGCTCGAAATCGACCTTCACCCCCACTTCATTTTGCTTGGAGCGGGCAATGCCGGTGCTCTGACCATAGTTGTTGGCCCCCTGCGGCGCGTTGTCACCAGGTTGCAGCGCCTCAGTATGGTTGGCGTACAGCGACACTTCTTCCCACGGCTTATACACCAGGCCAAATGTCGGCATCCAACGGCTTTGGGTATAGCGAGACGAAGTATCCTCCAGGCCGGTGGTGTTACTGTAGTTGCGCACGACCACTTTCTGATGGCGTGCCGCCGCGGTAAACAGCAATTGATCGTTGAAGAAGCCCAACGTATCGCTGAATAGCCAGCCCTGAGTCCGATTACGGGCGGTGGTTAACGGATCGGAGTAG
Source organism: Serratia myotis (assembly GCF_027474885.1). NCBI lineage: Bacteria > Pseudomonadati > Pseudomonadota > Gammaproteobacteria > Enterobacterales > Yersiniaceae > Serratia > Serratia myotis. The sequence continues at coordinate 4,069,375 of NZ_CP099707.1, forward strand.
TTGCCGCCAAAGTAGGCATTATCCGGCACCGGGACATCGTGATTGTCATAAATATTGGTCGTGGGATTGTTGGCCGACATACGCCAGGCGGTCTTGTCACTTTTGATCTGCGCCGAGTAACCGACGTTCACCTTATGCGACACGTCCCAGGTGTTGAATTCGCCGCTAATGCCTGCCATGCCGCTGAACGCGTCGATAATGCGGTTAGTATCCAGGCGCCCGACCGTGGCGTCACCATCGGCGTTAATCAACTTCGGTGCGCTGTAAAGACCGGTTTCATGGGCATGCTGTGCACCCAATCCCACGTAAGCCTTCCAGCTTTGCGTGAGGTCATATTCCGCTTTCGCCATACCGAACTCGTTTTCGATATCGCTGTAGCCCCATTTCTGGCTGTAGTTCTTGGTCGGGTCCGGCACGGCGGGAATAAAATCAACGCCGCTGACGTTGAGCCCCATGGTCCCGCCATGGAAAGTCTTTTTCTGATAGCCGAAGTCCAGTGAGGTGCGGAAACGATCGCCACGGTAATCCAACCCCACGGAGGCCAGGGTTGTGCGACGTTTATCGTCGTTAACCGCCGTTTCACCTTCGCGATGAACCAGGTTTACGCGAGCGCCGAACTGGTTGTTGTCACCAAAGCGGCGCCCCAGATCCAGCTTGCCGCCGACTTGCGAATCAGAAGTGTAATCAATGCCTACCTGGGTCGTTGGCGTATCTTCCGCACGTTTGGGTTCGAGGTTGATCATACCGCCTACTCCGCTGCTGGCTACGCCATTCAGCAGGGCATTGGCGCCTTTGAATACTTCCACGCGTTCCAGCATTTGGGTATCCATCACCTGGCGTGGAACCACTCCCGCCAGACCGCCCATGGTCATGTCGTCGCCATCGAGCATAAAACCGCGAATACGGTAGGTTTCGGCAAAGTTACCGTAGCCCTGTACCGCCTGAACGCCCGCGTCATTGCTGATGACATCGGCAATGGTTTTCGCCTGCTGATCTTGTATCAGCTTCGCGGTATAGCCAACGACGTTAAACGGCACGTCCATGGCTTTTTGCTCGCCGAGCATCCCCAACCGCCCGCCATGCGCAATTTGCCCATCCAGATAAGCGGGCACCAGGTCATCACCGCCGGCTTTAAAATCGCTGTCTTTGCTGGCTTCAACCACCAGGGTTTCTTCCTGACTTTTTTTACTGCTCTCTGTGGGTGCGGCCAGCGCCCCCTGACTAATCGCGCCGATAGCCAGCGCCAATAGCGTCAAGCGCTGCGGAAAAGATGTTGAACTGGTGTTATGCATAATTCACTCATAGATGAGGATAAGTGGAACAAAAATGGCCCGTTACCGAGCCGGTGTGGCTTATTTATTCAAATCAATGCGAACAACGCTGTCCGGGCCTTTGGTCGAATGATCTTTATTAAATACCTGCTTAACGGTGACATACAGGGTCTGGCCGTCTGCAGAGAGCGACAGGCTGTTTGGATTCGGCGGCAACGCCCAGCTCTGTTTCACCGCATAGGTGGTGGCGTTGAGACTCAACACCTTGCCGGATTCGCGCTGCGAGATATAAATTTCGTTACGTTTCGCATTGAACAACACCGCCAGCGAATCGCCGACATCGAGCTGTTTCAACAAATTGCCGCTATGAATATCCAATACCAGCGTGGTTTTAGCTTTTGAATTGTCGGTCACAAACAGTCGGCCGGTGTCGCTGTCTTCCGTGAGGTTAAGCAACAGCGCCGGCTTATCGCCAAGCGGCTTCCAACGTTTTTCGATGCGGTTGTTTTTCGGGTTAATCACCAGGATTTCCCCGCTGCCGTTCGCGGCATACAGGCGCTGGGTTTGTTGCGAGTAATGCAGGCCGGTCATCCATTTGCCGGTGTTTTTGATTCGCGCTTTTAATTTCAGCGTATTGGCATCAACCACCCAAATCAGCGCCGGATCGGCCACTGCGCCCACATACAGCGTATTTTCGTGTAGCAAGATCTGGCGCGCGCCATACGGCAGCCCTTTCTCGTTGCGTTCGCTAAACAGCAGACGACCTTTCACTTTGCCGTCAGCAGTATTGATAGCGCTGATACCGCCATCCAGAGAATTAGTCACATAGAGAGTTTTGCCATCAGGGGATATCTGCATGGCAAAGTTTTTCAGATCTGTGTGGGTCAGGCTAATCGTTTTCAGCGTTTTCGCATCCAGCTTATAAACCACCCCACCCTGCACATCTTTAAAACCTTCGGAGCTGGCGACATATAACGCATCACCCGCCGGAGCCAGTGCGATCTCATACAGACCATTTGCCAGTTCACGTTGAACACTATTGGCGGGTTGAGTCACCGGTGCGGCAGGTTGGGCGATTGGAAAAGCAGAGGGTTGCTTTTGTGTAACGCAGCCACTCAGCGCCAGGCTCATCACCAGGGCGAGCGCGGAGACTTTCATTTTCATCAGGGAAATCCTTGGCCATATAAAGTTATTGAGTGGTGGCTCTGCGGATTATTTTTTGGCTTTCCCATGACGAGAAATGAGCCCCACCGTCTGTCTCAGTGTTCCCTGTGGAGGGTATTTCACTTTTATGCATGCGAATAACAAAGAGAATAATAATCATACTCATTACATTTTATGCAAGCAAGCGTAAATGGCTGTCCCAATAGCCGCGTAAAGCCGTATGAACCCTCAGCAACATCAGGTGAATGCTCACACAACTCTTGCTGGACAGTGGCAAATAAAACGAGAAATGGTCATGCTGTACGGCAAGTTCATTATCATGTCTGACCAAGGGGAATTTATGTCAGTATCAGCTCGTAACCAGTTATCCGGTACCGTGTCTGCGGTCGCAAAAGGCGCCGTTAATGATGAGGTAGAAATCACCCTGCCGGGTGGAGAGAAATTGGTCGCCATTGTGACAGTGCAGAGCCAGCAATCGCTTGGTCTGGTCACCGGCAAAGAAGCCGTAGCGCTAATCAAAGCACCTTGGGTGATCCTGGCGTCTGAAGATTGTGGGCTGCGTTTTTCCGCCCGTAATCAGTTTGCCGGAGAAGTGAGTGCGGTGGAACAAGGAGCCGTCAACAGCACCGTACATATCAAAACGGATGCGGGCTTTACCCTGACCTCGGTGATTACCAACGAAAGCCTGCAGGAAATGGCATTGAAAAACGGGTCTCGGGTGATTGCGCTGATCAAAGCCTCATCCGTGCTGCTTGCCGTCAGAGCCTGACGGCATCCCCCTTGATATATCCGCCATCATGTCGGCGGATATATCCTCTCTTATTTGAGCGCTTGCTCGGCTAACAAGGCGACGGCGATGATCACCATCGCGGCACCTGAGATACGGCTGACAACTCGCGCCGCCTGTGGGCGAGTCTGCAAGACAGACTGCGAGCCAAACCCCACCAGCAGATAAACCAGCCCACAACTGACCAGATGCAACAGGCCGAGTGCCAGGATCTGCGTCGGTATCGACCAAACGGCATGCGGATCGGTGAATTGCGGCAGCAGGGCCAGAAACAGCAGGAACACTTTGGGGTTCATGCCACTGATGCAAACTCCTTTACTCGCCCAGCGCATCCATGAGTCTGAGCTCTGTTTCTCCGCGGAATTGGGTACAGGCGGGCTCATCAGCAGATTGATGCCAATCCACAACAGGTAGGCCGCTCCCGCGACGGTGAGCACGATCAGGATCAAGGGGTTACCTGCAACCAACACCCCCACGCCAGCCGCCACAACCACAATCGCCAGCAGGTGACCAAACAGCAAACCGGCGACGGCGGGGACCACGACCCTGCCACGTATACCTGCCGATATGACGTATGCCCAGTCCATGCCCGGCGTGATGACAAACAGCATAGAGACCGCCCAAAAGGCCGCAAAAATGGCGAGTGTCATGATGGTTTAAGCCCCTGCCGAGATTGCTGTGTTATCCGTATGTTCACCTGACTTTCCTCATTATAAGACCCTGAGCGCCGCTGCAAAAACGCGCAGTCCCGAGCGGTTAATTATTGGAAAGAATATCTTTAGGGCGTTAAAATGTGCTGCCAATTACTTGCCTGAAAACCACGAGTTCGGGGAAATTCTTCTAAATGGATAAGATTGACCGCAAAATTCTTGCTGAACTACAGACCGATGGGCGACTTTCGGTCACCGACCTGGCCGAACGGATCGGGCTCAGCGTTTCCCCCTGCCATCGTCGGGTCCGGGCTTTGGAAGAGTCGGGAGTGATCCGGGGTTATCGCGCCCAGCTTGATCCCACCAGCCTGGGGTATAACTTTTCCGCGCTGGTTTTCGTCACCATGAGGGAAGGCGATCGCCACGCCGTGGCGGCCTTTGAGGATGCGATGGTGGATATTCCTCAGGTGGTGCAGGCGCAAAGACTGTTCGGTGATCCAGACTATTTGCTGCATGTGATCTCGCGCGATCTACCCGCATTCCAGCAGCTGTATGACGAGAAGCTTTCCGCACTGCCCGGCGTTCAACGCCTCAGTTCGACACTGGTGATGAAAACCGTGGTGCCTGAGCGCTCTTTTTTGCCGATGGGGAAATAACAACGGGAGCGTTTCCGCTCCCGTGGGTGACTTAAGTCTTAAGGGACAATCACAAAGTCTGGATTGGCGACGGCGAACAGCGCATCGCGATCCGCTGCCGGTGGGTAAATCCACTGGGTGTTGATTTCCTGTTTGATCTTTTTTCCCTCCTCACGTGTGAAGCGCACCTGACGGTCCCAGCCTTCGGTGTAGAGCGCTCCCCAGGAACCGAGATCGAGGCAGGTCACGTACTTGGGCTGACTGTAAGGATAAAGAGGCAGCCCGACCAGTTCCGCCGCGGCATTGTGCCCGGCTACGCGCCCCAGGCTCATCGCATGCTGGCAGGTCATCAGGTTATGATTCCCCTGCCCGTCGGTCGCGGCTTTAACCGTATCCCCGGTAACAAACACGCCATCCACCGCCGGTGCATGCAGGAAGGCATCACCGACAATGCGACCGGAGCCGTCACGCTCACCCGGAATTTGTGCAACCAACGGATGCGCCCGCACGCCGGCGGCCAATATCACCGTGTCGGTTGCAATGCGTTCGCCGCTCGACAACGTAACGCTGCCGGCATCAATCGCCGTAACGCGCAGCCCGGCCCGTGACTCAACGCCACATTCATCCAGCGCTTGTCGGATCACCACGCCAGGTTCAGCCCCCATACCCGCCCCCACTTCTTCTGCGGTATCAACAATCACCACCCGGATTTTCGCTTCGCTGCCCAGAATGGCACGCAGGCGCATTGGCATTTCGGCCGCGCTTTCCAGCCCGGTTAACCCACCGCCAACTACCACCACGGTGTTACGCGCCGGAGTTTCTGGCTGATCGGACAATGCTTTTAGATGGGCGTCCAGTCGTTGTGCACTTTGCAGCGTATCCACGTTGAAGCCGTGCTCGGCAAAACCAGCCACCGGAGGAATAAACAATTGGCTGCCGGTCGCCAATACCAGGCGATCATAATCCAGTTGTAGTCTTTGTCCTTCTGCACGCTCCACCACCAGCGTCTGGTTTTCGCTGTCTATCTGCGCAACCAAACCGGCCAAATGACGAACGCCAATAGCGGCAAGCTGTGCCGAGATATCCGGACTCATGTTTTCCAACACCGCTTCATACAGCCGTGGGCGAATGGTGACGTTCGGCGTCGGCGAAACCATCGTCACTTCGATGTCCTCTTCCTTGCCGGCCAGCGAGATTGCCCGCATGGCGGAAACGGCAGCCCAAAAACCAGCAAAACCAGAACCGGCGATCACTATTTTCTGCGTCATGGAATAACTCCTTCATACACGTTTATCGGGTTGCCCGTACTGTTTTCCAGGCGAGTGGCGCCGTTCCGCTCCCGGATAAAAGGGTGCAGAAGGGCTACCGCCTGTGGCACACAGGCGGGAAAAAATAGTCAGAGAAAATACTGAGGCGTTATTGAGGCTTGGTGCGGGCCGGTTTGCCGCTGCGCGTGGTGCGCTCGCTCATGCGCTCATCCATCCAGATGTTGACCTCACCGAAGAACCCTTCTGGTGCCTTGCGCCCGAAGCGAGTAGCGACAGCCCCCAGAGTTTGTACCGCCAGCGCATCACGCATGGCCTTTTCGGCCTGCAGCATCACCGCATGGATCGCACACTTGCCCGACACCGCCCAGTCTGGCGGGCTGTCATCAAACACCGCACAGCGGCCACGCACCTCCTGGCAATCGAACAGCGGTTTGTGACCTTCAATGGCATCAATGATCTCCAGAAAAGTGATCTCATCTGCCGGGCGGGCCAACCGATAACCACCGCGCACGCCTTCGCTCGCGGCAACGATCCCCGCTTTTTCCAGCTTGGGAAAGATTTTGGCCAGGAAGCTGGGGGAAATACCCTGCAGCTCGGCAAGTTCGCGGCTGCTAAGAGCACGCTGGTTATCGCCGACGAGCCAAAGCAGACAGTGGATGCCGTATTCAACGCTGGTAGTGATGTAAGCCATATGGGGTTTGCGGTGCACCTGTGAATTCAATAACACAGACTATATTAGTCCACGTTTAACCTGTCAATTAAAACGCAGACAAACTTTGTCTTTGTTTTTAGTCGATGGCCTGAAAGCGTCACTCCGTCGATCGCCATGGTGGTATTCAGAAATGAAAAATAAAGCCTTTCTGTCCGATTATTGCCGAACATAAGTTTCATTGTCGCTTTTGGCTGACTATGATGTGATCTGCCAACAGGCCGCCACAACGCGTGCATTTTTGTGAGCCAACACGCTTTCGCACTGATTGTTTTGGCGAGTCCGGCAGGGAACAAGAACTCTTAGGTGATGCTGACGTCTTAGAAATGACTATTTAAGGGAAAAGCCTGACTATGACCACCCGGTTGACCAAAACAGCGATTGCAGTACTGTTGCTTGGCACGCTCAACGCCACGGCGATGGCGCCGGTGCAGGCGGAAACCCAGGATCAACTGCCGGATATGGGCACCTCTGCGGGCGGCACCCTGAGCATTGGCCAGGAAATGGCCATGGGGGATTTCTATGTGCGTCAGCTTCGCGCCAGCGCACCGCTGATCAACGACCCACTGCTGACTCAATACATTAACCAGTTGGGTAACCGACTGGTGGCAAGCGCCTATTCGGTACGCACGCCATTCCATTTTTATCTGGTGCGTAACGACGAAATTAACGCCTTTGCCTTCTTCGGCGGCAACGTGGTATTGCACTCCGCCCTGTTTCGCGAAACCGACAACGAAAGCCAGCTCGCCTCGGTGCTGGCGCATGAAATCTCGCACGTGACCCAACGCCACCTGGCACGAGCGATGGAAGATCAGCAACGCAATGCTCCCCTGACCTGGGTTGGCGCCCTCGGCTCCATCCTGCTGGCGATGGCCAACCCGACCATGGGCATGGCGGCGCTGAGCGGTACCCTGGCCGGTACGCAACAGGGCATGATCAGCTTTACCCAATCCAACGAACAGGAAGCCGACCGTATCGGTATTCAGGTATTACAACGCGCCGGGTTTGATCCGGAAGCCATGCCTGACTTCTTGCAGAAGCTGTCTGACCAGTCGCGCTACGCCTCGAAACCGCCAGAAATGCTGCTGACCCACCCATTACCCGACAGTCGTCTGTCTGACGCACGCAACCGCGCCAACCAGATGCCCAAGCATTTGGTGCAGTCCACCCAGGATTACCTGATGGCCAAGGTGCGTTCTTTGGGGATGTACAGTTCCGAAGGTTACGGCCTGCGCGAAGAACTGCTCGATACTTACAGCAAAGGCAATATACGTGAACAGACCGCCGCCAAGTATGGCCGCGCCATTCTGTTCTATGAGGCGAAAAAATACGATGACGCCCGTAACATCATTCAGCCGTTGCTGACGCAAGATCCGAAAAACGTCTGGCTGCTCGATTTGATGACCGACATCGATCTCGGTCAGAAACGTGCGCCGCAGGCCATCGCCCGTCTGCAGGCGGCCAATGCCGCCCAAAGCAACAACCCGGTGCTGCAGCTCAACCTGGCCAATGCCTATGTTGAAGGCAACCAGCCGGCCCAGGCATCCAAAATACTTAACCGTTATACCTTCGCCCATCCGGACGATCCCAACGCCTGGGATCTGCTGGCCCAGGCCAGTGCCGCTCAGGGACTGCGCGATGAAGAGCTTTCTGCCCGTGCCGAAAGCCTGGCACTGACCGGCCGTCTCGATCAGGCCATTGGTTTGCTCAGCAATGCCAGTTCGCTGCAAAAACTCGGCAGCCTGAAACAGGCGCGCTATGATGCGCGCATCGACCAGTTGCACCAGTTGCAAGAGCGTTTCCGCCAGTACCAGCGCAGCTGATTTTGATAAGGATGATTTAAATGAAGAACGTCACGATTTACCACAACCCGCGCTGCTCCAAGAGCCGTGAAACCCTGGCGCTGCTGGAACAGCATGGCGTAACGCCTGAAGTGGTGCTGTATCTGGAGACGCCGCCGTCGGTGGAGCAGTTGAAAAAACTGCTGAAGGAGCTGGGCTTCACCTCGGCACGCGAACTGATGCGTAAGAAAGAAGATCTGTACAAAGAATTGAAGTTGGCGGATGAAAGCCTGAGCGAAGCCCAGTTGTTGGCGGCGATGGTGGCGAATCCGAAGCTGATCGAGCGCCCTATTGTGGTCAACGGCAGCAAAGCGCGTATCGGCCGACCGCCGGAACAGGTGCTGGAGATTTTGTAAGCGTGATATTGATATTGGGCACTGATTATGGTGCCCAAAATTTTCGAAGTGAAGCTGTTACAGCCCCAGGATCTCTTTCACAAACGGGATGGTCAGCTTGCGCTGGGCGGTGATCGAAGCGTGATCGAGTTGATCCAGCGTCATAAACAGCGTGCGCATTTCGCGATCCAGGCGTTTGAGCAGGAAACGCCCCACGTCTTCCGGTAATTCAAATCCGCGCAGTTTGCCACGCAATTGCAGCGCCAGCAGTTTCTCTTCATCCGACAGCGGTTGCAGCTTGTAGATTTGCCCCCAGTCCAGGCGTGAGGCCAGGTCGGGCAGGTGAAGATTGAGTTGGCGTGGCGGACGATCCCCGGTAATAAACAGGCGCGTACGGCCAGTTTCCAGGATGCGGTTATAGAGATTGAAGATGGCCATTTCCCAGGCTTCGTCACCGGCGATGCACTCGATATTATCGATACACACCAGCGCCAACTGCTCCATGCCATCCAGGACCTCAGGCACGAAATAGGCTCGCTTATCCAGCGGCACATAGCCTACGGCTTCACCGCGCTGCGAAAGCTCTGCGCAGGCCGCATGTAACAAGTGACTGCGCCCACCGCCCTCGCGTGACCAGAAATAGATATAGTTGCCGTGTTCCTGACGAACGGCGGACTGGATCGCGCTCAATAGGGATGGGTTCTCCCCCGGATAAAAACTGGCAAAAGTTTCATCATCGGGAAGATAAAGTGGCAGTGAAAGCTGTGCCGGCGTATTCAGAAAAGCACCTCAACCAAAACTGGCAGGAAAACGCGGTAAGTCTACCACAGAAAACGGGCTCTGTTGAACCGGCAGGATTTTATGCCGCAATAGTGTACAACGGTGGCCAACGCGGTCAAATTAACCGACGGCTCTGGTCAGTGAAATTTGTATTTCAGCTAAGTCTTATCCTAGTATAGATAAGCGAAACGCAATCACCATAAACAAGGTTCTACAAGGATATAGACAATGAAAGTATGGAATAAAGTGCTTTTGGCCTCACTCATTGGGCTAGTACTTGCCGGCTGTGATGACTCATCCAAAGTCGACGCCAATCTTGAAAAGGCCAAAGACAGCGCAGAGCAGATGAAAGACGCCGCCCAGAAAAAAGCGGACGATCTGACCGATAAAGCCGCCGCCGTGGCCAAGGACATCAAGAAAGAGGCCACCACTCAGGCCGACCAGCTTAAAGACAAGGCTTCGGCGATTAAAGACGATGCCAGCAAGCAGGCAGAAGCCATCACCAATGATGCGAAGGCCAAAGCCGATGCCATCAAAGATGACGCCAGCAAACAAAGCCAGCAGTTGGTCGACCAGGCTAAAACCATTAAGAACGACGCCATTAATGGCGCCAACGATTTGACCGAACAGGCCAAAGCGAAAACCGAAGCGATTAAAAACAGCGCTGAGAATAAAGCGGAAGAATTAAAAAGTGATGCTGATGCAGCAGGGAACAACAATACCCAGCCGGCAACACAACAATAATTTAGTTGATATCAAAGAAAGGAGCAGTCAATGGGAATTATTTCCTGGATCATTTTCGGCCTAATCGCCGGTATTTTAGCCAAGTGGATCATGCCAGGTAAAGACGGCGGCGGTTTTATCCTGACCATCGTATTGGGTATTGTCGGTGCCGTGGTCGGGGGTTATATCAGCACCTTCTTTGGCTACGGCAGAGTGGACGGTTTCAACTTCGGCAGCTTCGTGGTGGCGGTGATTGGTGCCATCGTGGTGCTGTTTGTTTACCGTAAAATCCGCAGCTAATTTATTGCGTATTAATAAAACGGGCAGCTTATCGGCTGCCCGTTTTCATTCATCACTTCTGTTCGGCCGACTCATCCGGCGCTTCGATCACTTCCTCTTCCTTACGGTACAGGCTAATGACCTTGAACAGCAGGCTGAGGCCGATGCCCACGATGGTTGCCAGCGCCATGCCTTTCAGCTCGGCAGCACCAATATGCACCTTGGCACCGCTGACGCCGATAATCAGGATCACCGAAGTCAGAATCAAGTTTTGCGCCTTGTTGTAATCCACTTTGGATTCAATCAGCACGCGAATACCGGACGCGCCGATCACCCCGTACAGCAGCAGGGATACGCCGCCCATCACCGGTACCGGCACCGCCTGAATGGCCGCTGCCAACTTACCGACGCAGGAAAGCAGGATCGCCAGAACCGCCGCACCGCCGATCACCCAGGTACTGTAAACCTTGGTGATGGCCATCACGCCGATATTCTCACCGTAAGTGGTGTTTGGCGTTGAGCCAAAGAAGCCGGAGATCACCGTCGAGATGCCGTTGGCAAACATGGAACGGTGCAGACCCGGGTCGCGCAGCAGGTCTTTTTTCACGATATTGGCCGTCACTACCAGGTGGCCGACGTGCTCGGCGATCACTACCAACGCCGCCGGCAGGATGGTGAAGATGGCAAACCATTCAAAACGTGGGGTGTAGAAAGTCGGCAGTGCGAACCAGTGCGCCTCACGGATTGGGGTTAAATCCACCACGCCCATAAAGAACGACAATGCATACCCCACCAGTACGCCGATCAGAATTGGGATAATCGCCAGAAAACCGCGGAACAACACGGAGCCCAGGATAGTCACACCCAGCGTTACCAACGAAATGGTCACGGTAGTGGTGTCTGCACTGACGCCGTCGGCCGGCAACAGCCCCGCCATATTGGCCGCCACACCCGCCAGTTCCAGACCGATGACCGCGACAATCGCCCCCATCGCCGCCGGTGGGAAGATGACGTCCAGCCAGCCGGTACCGGCTTTTTTGACAATCAGCCCCACCAGGCAGAACAACACCCCGCACATGATAAAACCGCCCAACGCAACTTCATAACCCAATGGCAGTAACAACAAGACCGGTGAGATAAAAGCAAAGCTGGAACCGAGATAAGCCGGGATCTTGCCCTTGCAAATAAACAGATACAGCAGCGTCCCTATGCCGTTAAACAGCAACACCGTCGCCGGGTTAATCTTGAACAGGATAGGCACCAGCACGGTAGCGCCAAACATGGCGAACAGATGCTGGAAGCTGAGTGGAATGGTCTGCAGTAGCGGCGGGCGTTCACTGACGCCGATGACGCGACGGGTCATGTTTTTTTCCTTAATCATTTTCCGGTCAAAAAAAAGCCGACTCACGTCGGCTTCAATTTTTATTTGGTACCAAATATCTTATCGCCCGCATCACCCAGGCCCGGCACGATGTAGCCCTTGTCATTCAGGCATTGATCGATAGAAGCGGTGTACAGCTCGACGTCCGGGTGTGCTTTCTCCAGCGCGGCGATACCTTCTGGGGCCGCTACCAGTACCAGCACCTTGATGCTGTTGCAGCCGGCTTTTTTCAGCAGATCGATAGTGGCGATCATCGAGCCACCGGTCGCCAGCATCGGGTCAACAACCAGGGCCAAACGCTCTTCGATATTGGAAACCAACTTTTGGAAATAAGGTACCGGCTCCAGGGTTTCTTCGTCACGGTAAACGCCAACCACGCTGATGCGTGCGCTAGGGACGTTTTCCAGCACCCCTTCCATCATGCCCAGACCGGCACGCAGGATAGGCACAACGGTAATTTTTTTCCCTTTAATCTGGTCTATTTCAACCGGACCACACCAGCCATCGATGGTCACTTTCTCTGTTTCCAGATCGGCGGTCGCTTCATAGGTCAGCAAACTACCCACTTCCGAAGCCAGCTCACGGAAGCGTTTGGTGCTGATGTCATTTTCACGCATCAGGCCAAGCTTGTGTTTCACCAGCGGGTGTTTCACCTCAACGATCTTCATCATTTTTCTCCTATTAAGGTGGTTGACGGCCAAAAAAATCGCCGGATTATACCTCCTTTTGCCGACTGCGCCACCCACTATAGCCCGATCGGGATCAACAAAAGATTGAATAACAGTATAGATGACGAAAAAGCGGAGCTGGTTCACAAGCCACTCGCAAACGTTTGCCTGCGCTGTTAGAATTGCCGCGCCTTAGTCCGGAATCAATGCCGGATGCACAGTTTTCAAACCGCAAACCGTCGTGGGGATCGCGCAGTGACCGACAAAACCTCTCTCAGCTATAAAAACGCAGGTGTCGATATCGATGCTGGCAATGCATTGGTAGACCGCATCAAAGGTGTAGTTAAACAGACCCGCCGCCCTGAAGTGATGGGTGGTCTGGGCGGTTTTGGCGCCCTGTGTGCGTTGCCGCAGAAATACCGCGAGCCGATTCTGGTGTCCGGTACCGACGGCGTAGGCACCAAGCTGCGTCTGGCGATGGACCTGAAACGACACGACACCATCGGCATCGATCTGGTTGCAATGTGTGTGAACGATTTGGTGGTACAGGGCGCCGAGCCGCTGTTCTTCCTGGATTACTTCGCGACCGGCAAACTGGACGTGGACACCGCGGCCAGCGTGATTACCGGTATCGCCGAGGGCTGCAAGCAGTCTGGTTGTGCGCTGGTTGGGGGTGAAACCGCCGAAATGCCGGGCATGTACCATGGTGAAGATTACGACGTGGCCGGCTTCTGCGTCGGCGTGGTCGAGAAATCCGAAATCATCGACGGCAGCAAGGTTCAGTCCGGCGATGCCTTGATCGCCCTGGGCGCTTCCGGCCCGCACTCCAACGGCTACTCGCTGGTGCGCAAAATCCTGGAAGTCAGCAACACCGACCCAACCACCACCGATCTGGAAGGCCAAACGCTGGCTGACCATCTGCTGGCACCGACCAAGATTTATGTGAAATCCGTGCTGGAGCTGATCGAGAAAATCGACGTCCATGCTATCGCTCACCTGACCGGTGGCGGCTTCTGGGAAAACATCCCGCGCGTGCTGCCAGAAGGTATGCAGGCGGTGATCGACGAATCCAGCTGGCAGTGGCCGGCCGTCTTCACCTGGCTGCAGCAGACCGGTAATGTTAGCCGTCATGAAATGTACCGCACCTTTAACTGTGGCGTGGGCATGGTGATCGCACTGCCGGAAGAATTGGTTGAATCCGCCATCGCATTGTTGACTGCCGCCGGTGAAAAAGCCTGGAAGATCGGTAAACTGACCGCTTCTTCTGACGAACAACAAGTGGTCATCAACTGATGAAAAAGATCGTGGTGTTGGTCTCCGGCCAGGGGAGTAATCTCCAGGCGCTGATTGACGCCTGCCAGCAGGGCCGAATTGCCGCCGAAATTGTGGCGGTATTCAGCAACCGGGCACAGGCTTATGGCCTGCAACGTGCAGAAGCGGCAGGCATTGCCGCCCATGCGCTGGATGCCAAGGCCTTTGCCGAGCGTGCGGCGTTTGACGTCGCACTGGCGGAAGCCATCGACCAATACCAACCCGATCTGGTGGTACTGGCCGGCTACATGCGCATTCTCAGCCCGCAGTTCGTACAGCGCTTTACCGGACGCATGCTGAATATCCACCCTTCCCTGCTACCGAAATACCCGGGGTTGCATACCCACCGGCAAGCCATAGACAACGGCGACAGCGAACACGGCACCTCGGTGCATTTCGTGACCGAACAGCTCGACGGCGGCCCGGTGATTTTGCAGGCCAAGGTGCCGATCTTCCCCGGTGACGAGGAAGATGAGGTGGTTGAACGGGTACAGGTCCAGGAACACCAGATTTATCCGCTGGTGGTGAACTGGTTTGCCGAAGGTCGGTTGGCGATGCGTGATGGCGCTGCCTGGCTGGACGGCGAACGCTTGCCCGAACAGGGACATGCGGCGGACTAAAGTGCAAAACCGAACATTTTCTAAACGGCGCCTCTAACGGCGCCGTTTTTTTTTCGCAGCATCCGCACTGCCAGCGCTATACTTGCCCACAATATAAAGCGCTATCCCCTACAATAACGACATTAAGGAACCCCCATGTCCAGCCCTACCAACGTCAAGCTACGCCCACTGGAACGGGATGATTTGACGTTCGTCCACCAGATGGACAACAACGCCAGCGTGATGCGCTATTGGTTCGAAGAACCCTACGAGGCCTTCGTGGAGCTTTCCGACCTGTACGACAAGCACATCCACGACCAGAGCGAACGCCGCTTTATTATCGAACACCAGGGCGCCAAAGTCGGACTGGTGGAACTGGTTGAGATCGACCATATCCACCGCCGTGCAGAGTTCCAGATCATTATCGATCCGACCCATCAGGGTAAAGGCTACGCCACTATCGCCGCCAAGCTGGCGATGGAATACGGCTTCTCGGTGCTGAACCTGTATAAACTGTATCTGATCGTCGACAAAGAGAACCCGAAGGCGATCCACATATACAGCAAGCTGGGCTTCGAGGTAGAAGGCGAGTTGATCGACGAGTTCTTCGTTTACGGTGAATATCGCACCGTGCTGCGCATGTGTATTTTCCAGCCGCAGTACATGGCGAAGTTCAAAACGGCGGCCAGCGATAAGCCCCTGGTGAAGTAAACAAAAAACCCGCGAAAGCGGGTTTTTTATGGGGAACTTATCGGCCCTTACTTGTCGTTAATATGACGAAAGAAAATCAGGTCCAGTCTTGATATCCATTTTCGTGGATCCAAACAATACCCGCAGGACAAGCATCAGATAAGAACCAATAACCATTGAAAGCCCCATGCTCCATATCTTCAGGAGTATTGGGGAAGTTAATACGAAATCTATCCATTTGCTCCTTTATGTTTCCAGTCAAAAACTGGCCGCAACTGGCGAGCTTTACTTTTCCATCATTCATAAGACGTTCAATAAACCATAAAAATAACTCTTTTTCTTCATTAAAAGAAAGAGTTATTTCTCCAGAGATACTATCCGGGTGAATGTTCTCCCATATAGTCACCATTGATGCGCCTTCAAGAATCTCTTTTCTATCTTTATATTGTTCTTCTGTCAGCATAGAAATCACCTATCTAAATTTTATTTCAAACTTATTATCAGAAAGTTTAGACATTGTATTTATATTCTTATTTCCTATAATATCAATGGTCCATCGAGCTTTCGACTCTTGCGCACTTGAAGAGTAGTTTCTTAAATTGACTATTTTTCCATCAAACTTAGCAAAGTAAACAACCCCTTTCGAGTTTCTTACCTCTTTAAGAGGGAGACCTCCAGTAAGTGACTGAGCATAATCATAGATTTCCTTATCTGTTAGCGTCTCGGACGCAAAAACTTTTGTTGTTCCTTTTTTGTTACTCCCGCCATCACCTAAAACTTGCTGTATTGATTTTCCAAAAACATTTACCTTGCCATCTGCCTCCGTTTTATCGAAAAGCTTGACAAGCTGATCCGTATTGCTTTTTTGAATATCTCGCAGGTAATTCGCCGTTTTGGTCGACAAATTGGCACCCGCAGTCGTTTCCCCCTTGATGAAATCTGCGACCGGTTGAGCATTGAAGGTTTTGGTTTTATACAGTTCATCGGAAGTCTTCACCAACTGCTGCGTTAGCTTCTTCACGCTATCCTCGGTTTTCCCCAAGATCAGCGTGCTGCCGGTAGTGACGGCTCCCGTTCCAATTATGGCCTCCGGCGCCACAATGTCTGCGGCAAAAATTCCGGCCTGGTTCAGACAAAGCGCCGGATTGGTTTTACATCCAGCAATAGCCAAACGGGCAGCCAAAACCAGCTCAGGTGCTGCCCCCACTAACGTCATTCCCCCCGCAGCAAGAACCAGGCCGCCGCCGCCAACAGTGGCGACGATGGCTGCAGCCTCTCGACGAGCGGCCACGCGTTTTGCTGCCGCAGTATCACCTTTATCTGCCGCCAGGATATCCTTTTGATTATCCAATGCATATTGCAGCAACATATGTTCCGTCATGTTGTAACGGTAGACAGATTGCGCACTGTCCGCAGCGCTGTAAGCCCCTTCTGGCGTATGGGTAGTCAAAGCACCGGTCAGCGCACCGATAACACGTGCCGTTTGCTCTTTAACCTCGTTGCCATTCATCGCCTCCTGCAGACGCAGCAGCTGACGTTCTTTTTCATTGAGGTTGGTCGGTTCGAACAACGTACTTTGCATAATAACGCCAGCCAGCTCCGCCGCCAGCGCCCTGGCTGCCGCCCCCTTGCCGTTACCACGTCCGATTTCAGCCGCTACGCCGGCGACCACTGCATGGCTGACGGATTTACCGACGACACCCAATACCTCCCCGTTATCACCAATCAGCTTCGCCCCTTCGGCATTAATCTGACTGCCGATATTGGCCAACAAGGCGTTAGTCAGACTGTCTTTAAAGCTGCCGCCGTTAATCGTAGTGTTCAGGCTTGAGCTGATGACCGACTGACCGGCTACACGCTGCGCCACCTTGCTCCAGTCGCCGTTGCTCAGTTGCGGCAGCTTCACGTTGTTCGGATTAAGCGGTTTGCCCGCCGCGTCCTTACTCCAGCCCATCGCGCTGTCAAACCCGTTGAGCGCCCCACCAATCGCCATCGCAGTAGCTGTCGCCTTCACGCTCTCGTTACTGCCCAATGCCCTCAGGGTTTTCGACAGGTTGCCCAGGTTTTCTACCAGTGCTACCGCCGCTTGAGAGGCCAGCGACGACATCCCGGCCGTCACGGCTCCGCTGGTAATGGCTCCGCCACCAATGGCCCCGGCGACATTGCTGGCCGCTAGCGCCGTTACTCGAGACGAAAAAAACGGCTCCGAAGAGCCGTTCGTAAGGGCGTTGGATTTCCGACAATCCTGCCTGCAGTGTTACTTTTTTACCTTGGCTAGCACCTGCATGCGCAAAACGTGTTGGGAACGGGAAGGTTACTCAAGCAATCCAAGCAACTCCATATCATAAAGCAAGTCATTTTTTTCTTTATCAGAGATGTCTTCAATCAGAACATCCAAAGGAGCTTCATTTATAATCAATGCGATAGAATTACGAATGTTATCTTCTACCTCTCCGGGTTCTCTTCCAGCCATTAAAATGAGGAGAAAGACCTTGAACATTAGCTTTTCTATAGGCGAAAAAGGCGTATTTTCGCACTGATATGCTGCATACCCAATTTCTAAGCCATCATAGGATGACTTTTCACCAGTCTTTTTATTCGTGGATAGAATATTCCGACAGCAATCATAGAAACATCCCAGTATCATTTCTCTTATTTCACTGTAAGTCATACGTTCTTCATCCATCATTTTAATCTCCCAGGAATTAACATTACGTTGTTGTTGTCAAGAACTTCCACTCTGATCCCGGGGTATTTTTCCTGAAATTGATCCACGACACCCAAGCAGCTCTCACAGGCAGCACGTTCAGTGAAAATGGTAACTTTCCCCTTTGCTGACACATTGTTACCCAGCTTATCGGCCAGGTTGTCCAAGATTTTGTACTCCGAGTCTGTATTTCTAGGGATTGGTTTACCATCCCCGCTATTGATGGTTTTATATTTAAAATTGCCGCTGCCTTCACCTATAAAACTTTTTTCTGCCACGTCGACACGACTGTGTGCCGCAAGTGTTTTCGGCATACCTGGAATATCGATTTGTGCAACTGCGGCATTCCCCGTCTTCCTGATATTTTGTGAAAACGGTGCTCTGGCATCCAGCACCTGCTGTCTGAACGTTGCTGCCTGCTGAATGGTCTTCTCATTGACCAGATACCCTTTCCAGGCGTTGCTTGGCCCGACCAGTTTGGATGACAGGTACTGGTTGCCAACACTCGCTTTCCCCATACCGGCAAACGTACTGGCGATAGAAACTGCCATCACCGAGGCGTTCACCCAGTTCGGCGACCATCCGGTCAACTTGCTGATTTGCTCTATCTGTTGGTTTCGTGCAAACAGCTGACCGTCGGTTATCTGGTCACCCAAATCATACGTGAATAACTTTTCACTGTCATAGCCGGCAAACGCCGGGTAATTGCCGAAGCGCTGACGCTCTTTTTGTACCCAGTAGTTGGCAATGAGCCCATCTTCATCCCGCGTTGACGGGTATTTCTTCATCAGAGCTTCAAACTGCTTGCGCTCTTCCGAGTTTAACGCTTCCTGCGTGGTACAGGCTACTTTTCGGCAGGATGCCGCCATCAGACGCGCTTCTTTTTCCTTGTCGCCCTTCGCCAGCTCTTTAATAGCGTTGAGTTCTTCCTGATGCAACTGGCGATTGAAACGCTCAACAAACTCCCCGGCATTTGCGCCGCTATTGGCGCCTGCAGCTTTGCCGGTAGCTATAGCCCCCGCGAAGGCACCTGCGACACGGCTGATTTGTGCCTGACGCTCCTGCCATCCTTCGTTTTTCACCAGATTGTCATTGATAATCACCCCGGCCAGCTCCGCCGCCAGCGCCCCGGCTGCCGCTCCCTTGCCGTCACCACGTCCGATTTCAGCCGCCACGCCGGCGACCACCGCATGACTCACGGCCCGGCCCGGCACACCGAGAACCTGACCATTATCCCCTATCAGCTTCGCCCCTTCGGCATTAATCTGACTGCCGATATTGGCTAACAAGGCGTTAGCCAGACTGTCTTTGAAACTGTCGCCGTTGATGGTGGTGTTGAGGCTCGAACTGATGACCGACTGACCGGCTACACGCTGCGCCACCTTGCTCCAGTCGCCGTTGCTCAGTTGCGGCAGCTTCACGTTGTTCGGATTGAGCGGTTTGCCCGCCGCGTCCTTACTCCAGCCCATCGCACTGTCAAACCCGTTGAGCGCCCCACCAATCGCCATCGCAGTAGCTGTCGCCTTGACGCTCTCGTTACTGCCCAATGCCTTCAGGGTTTTCGACAGGTTGCCCTGATTTTCTACCAGTGCTACCGCCGCCTGAGAGGCCAGCGACGACATCCCGGCCGTCACGGCTCCGCTGGTAATGGCTCCGCCACCAATGGCCCCGGCGACATTGCTGGCCGCTAGCGCCGTTAACGAACTGCCCGCCGTCACCGCTGCCGCGGCAATGGCAATCACCGCCGCTACCGCCGGGTTCAGATGCTGGCTCTTGTAGTCCCAGCTGTCGTAGGCGTCCTTGACCTTATTCCATTGCACATCATTGCGTTTGTTAAGATCTTTTACCCAAGTGGTGCCCGGCGTGTTGCCCAACGCATTAATGGCACTTTGCAGTGACTGGCCGTTTTTCGCCTTCACATCGGCGCTGACGCCTTTGGCGGCATCCACAGTGAGTCCGCCACCGGCATGGATACTCGGCAGCACCCATTTGTTGTCTTCATAGCCCTTGTTGGCCTGCTTGATGAAGAAACCTTTCGAATTGCTGATGGTCTGCTCGAAACTGGTATTCTTCACCGCGCGGAAGTTGACCTGGCCGTGGGTGCTGGTCAGCTTCGCATTCTTGCCGGCCTCTATCTTGCTGGCCTCGTAGGTGCTGTCGTCGCGGCTCATCAGCGTGATATTGCCAGCGGCAGTAAACTCGGTGACCTTGTTGGTCACGTCATGGCGAGTTTGCTTGACCTCGGTTTTCTTGCCCCACCATTTGCGTTTCTTCTCGGTTTTTTCGTAGTGGCTGGACTCTTCCATTGCCTGCGCGTAGAGATAACCGCCCTTGGCGGCGATATCCATATTGCCGGCACGCATGGCTTCTGCCTGATTATGAGCGTCGACCTGGGCCTTTTGTTTGGCTTCGTCCGCCCCCTTGCTCTGAGCCTCATTGCGTGCGGTTGTCAGGCGTGATTGCATTACTACATGTTCATACCGGGCCTGTTCATTCCGCTGTTGCACAGACGTATATGTGGCATTTAATCCATTAATTTCATTTGAAACCGTTGCAATTTGTTGCCTTTTTTCTACCATTAACTCGGTTAAATGCCTGAGCACAGGGATACGGTTCGGCGGTTGAACTTTAAAATCATTCTCAAGCCTACTCAGCTCCTTGTTCAATTGCTCCAGTTGCCCACGTTTGCTGTTTAATGCTTGTTCGGTATTGTTTTTTTCTTGTTCCGCACGGGCGATGCGTTGTTGAATATCAATGAGTTGGTTTTCTGCCTCAGCAATACGACTCACCCAGTCCGTCACCGCCACCGGTGATTTCCAGTTGGCGCCCAGCCCCTTGACCACCAGCCTGGTCGCCTGGAACAAAATGCTGCCGTTAGAAATCAGTGTCATCAGACCGCCGGCATTCAGTTCGCTGCCCTGCTGCGTGGTGCTCTCGGTAAACTCATTGCCACCTTCGCGGTAGCTATGGTTCTGCACCGACTCAAAACGCATATCTCCGCCGGAAGTCAGTATCATATTGCCGCCGGACTTAATCCTCGAGCCGTAAGCCAATAACTGATTATTCGCCGCCAGAGAGAGGTTTTTCCCGGCGCTGAGGGTCGTCACCAAATGGCGGTCGTCCTTGTTATTGTCATTGGCCGCATCGATAGCGGAGTAACCCACTGCCGCCAGCCACAGATTTTGCCCGGCCAGCAAGGTAATATTGCCGTTGGCGGATAGCGTCCCCCCCTGCGTACCAAGATCTCGTGCGGAATTAATCAGCAAATTACCACCGGCATGCAGCTTACTGCCCAGTTCCGGCGTGCGGGATGGCGAGAATAAATCATTCAACTGTCCGCCAAGTTCGCGGTAGTTCAGATCAACGTTATGTCCGGCAAACAGGCTAATGTCTTTTCCTGCTGTAATCTGCGCTCCGCGCAGCGCCAAATACGCCCCACTATTCAACAATACCGAACCTGATGCGTTTAACTGCGTAATCGCCAACAGACGATTGAAAAGTGTTTTCTCCTGCTCTTGGCTGATGCTTTCAGACAATGTTTTATTATCTAGTAACGCATTATTGTTCTCGATAGTAATATTCTGATTTGCCGTCAGAGAGATACTTTTGCTTTGAGGAGCCAGAAGCGTATTTCGAAGATAAATATTTTTACCAGCGGAAACCGTTAAATCCCCTGAGGCAGATAATGCGGTTACCCAACGGATACTGCCGGGGAAGAAATAACGAGGACCTTCGCTTGTATGAAATTTAACCTCACCGTTACGGCTGGTAACCGTGACATTTTTTCCTTTAACTTCGCTTTGCCATGCATCAATATTATTTACTGCGACCATAGAAATATCATTACCTGCAGCAAGTACCCCTTGCCCCAGATTTATACGATCCTCGGCAACAAGCGTGATATCGCCACTGGCCCGAATAACATCTGTATTTCCGATAGTATTGGCATGTAATAGAATATTCTTTGCAGTCACCGTGTCTGGAAGTGTTGAAATAATAACCTCGTGGGTTTTTACATCATATGAAAGTGGTGTATCAATATGAATATCGTCTTTAAAGTCCGCCACCAGGTTATTACCCGCGGTAATCAGCGATTTTTGACTTCCTTTTATCTTCCAAACCGATAACTCTTGCTGCTTGGTATAAACGGCTTTCTCCGTGGAATATAATAAATCCCAGTCGCCTGGTGGCGCATCTTCATCACGGGCGAGACTACCCACACCAAAGGTATCGGAGGCCATGCGCCAATATCTATCCTTTTGGCCCAGTTGTAGGCTTTTTACAACAAAGTTGTTCCCCGTAAGGATCAGATCCTTAGCTGCGTTAATATTAGATTGATCGTTCCATAGACTGGTAGCATTTATATAAGCGTTGTTGCCTGAACTAATCACTCCCGGCATCTGTGACTTAGTTATCGCATACTCATCTCGCCCAATATTAACCTTATCGTTTCTTGACAGGTTGATTTCCCCAAACCAACTATCAATACCAAAGTCCTTCAACTCCGGCTCCAGTCGTACAACCGCATCGACTCCCTGCCGAGTACCGTAGTAACTGCCAACGAATGATTTATTGAATGCCTTCGAATCCCCTGGGATATTTCTCCAACCAGAGATAGCTTCATTACGAACATTATTCAAACTCTCGGTACGAATCACCAAATCTCCGCTGTTGGTCATGATTTTCGCCGATCGGTTCTCAACCATATTCGCTTTGTTGCCCTGAGCATCCTTCTGTATCCACATGCTCTTGTTGGCATGGAGTTTGGCGTTTTCTCCCGCATTACGAATGTGGTCGCCAAAAATCTGCATGTCACCACTGGTGCTGATCTGTCCGTCATTAACCAGCTTGGTGGCTGCAAGCGTGGCGTTGCCGTCGGCCTGCACGATAGTACCCGGCGTGACATGCAGCTCTTTGGCGCTGACGTTGAGATCGGTTTTACTGTGCGTAGTGCCGTTGAGCGAGATTTTACCGTTGACGCTCAACGTAATATCTCGCTGTTTACTGGTGAGGTCTTTCAGATTGACTCCGACACCATCTTCATTGGCCACCAGACGTATTTTATTGGCGTACATGCCGCCTAATGCCTTGGTATCCACCGCCAACTGTGGTTTGGTGCCCTCGCCGGCGATGGATTTTATAGTGCCATCCTTGAAACTGACCCGGTTGGCCCCCTGGGTCAACGACAGGTTGTTCGCATTAATTTTGCCGTTCAATGTTGTGGCGCGGCTGATGATATCGACATAATCCTGGGCGTTACCGTCCAGCCCCTTACCGCCAATAGTGACCGTGCCTTTTTTGACTTCCAGCGCTTCCAACGCACCTTGCTTATCAAACTGCGGTTTACCGGTGGTTAAGGTCACGCCCGGGGTATTAATAAAACCGCAGCCATCGCAACTGATGCCGTTGGGGTTAGCGATCATCACATTGGCTTTGTTGCCGAACACTTCCAGCTTGCCCTGCAGCTCGGAACGGCTGCCACCGGTGACTTCGTTGATGATCAAATCGGCCGGTTTGCCCTTGAAGTTGGGGTTGCCATTGATAATGTCGACACCCAACTGCGTTTTACCACCCTGCGTAGCGTTGTTCAGCACCGCGCCGGGGGCTCCGACGTTAAAGTCCTTATAAGTGTTATGAGAAATACCTGCACCATTGGGCGTGGCGATGTTCACCACAGGTACGTTGCCGGGTTTGATGACCACCTGGGTGTTGCCGTTGGCAGCGTTGATTCCAGCGGCAAAGGCCGGATGCAATGGTTGTAGCGCAGTAAGGTAAATCAGCAGGTAGCTGGCGCCCCGAGCCAGCGGATGGTTGTATTTATCCACGTTTCAGTCCCTCGAAAAATTTTATAATCGACGCCGG
Organism: Serratia myotis; assembly: GCF_027474885.1. Classification (NCBI taxonomy): domain Bacteria; kingdom Pseudomonadati; phylum Pseudomonadota; class Gammaproteobacteria; order Enterobacterales; family Yersiniaceae; genus Serratia; species Serratia myotis. The sequence continues at coordinate 4,093,035 of NZ_CP099707.1, forward strand.
TGGCGCCTTGCTGTGTGCTGGCGTTATAAAGTGACGGTGGCTTGCCAGTAGGCCACCCAATGATCCGGTTTCAAACTGTCGGGATGTGTTAGCGGCTTGCCCAAAGTGGCTGACTGGTTGAGCCAACGTCCATTCAGCGAAATCCCCATTGCCGCTCCAGTGACATTGCCACCATCAACTTTGCCAGTACGTCCTTGAACCCATCCAGTGTCCAGCGCGCCGGTAAGCGAAAGCTCTCCCAAACCTGGCAGCGTCATCCATTGCCAGTTGAGCTCATTACGCCAATAAGCGCCGCGATTGCCGGTCAAATACTGCTCTTTAAACCCACGTACCGAATATTGCCCGCCGACAGAGATGCGCTCGCTGGAATACAGGTTATCCGGTGTAGTTTGCCCATAAGCTGAGGTGAGGTAGTACAGTGAGGAAGTCAGGGGATAGAAATAGCTGCCACTGAGGCTGAGTTTGCGAAATTCACTGCGCGGTGCATCGGCATACTGCGGATCATCAGCTGTTGCCCCCAACACGTGCAGGCCCTGGCTGATCGTCGGGTTGAGCGTCAAATAACCGCGCCCTGCTACGGCACTATAATTTGCACCCAGGCTGAATACGCTGAGCGTGGGGCTACTGACAGCTAACCGCTCACCCGCCAACTGATTGTTGGTGCGCCTTCGCGTCAGTCCCATGTCTACAGATAGCTTGCGTGTACCATCGCGCAACAACGTACGGTTGATGCCTAGCCGTTGGGTCTGGCTGCTTCCCTGATAACGATAGGTGTCTGCATTGAACGGAATGCTTTGAAAGAAATCGTTCCAGGCATATTGATAACTGAACAGCCAGTAACCGTAGGGTAAGGTCACACCTCCGTTTAGGCTGCGGCTGCGATGGTTACGGCTAAAGTCGTCGTTACGCGTCGCAGAAAGCGACCACTGATCGGCAAGGTACAGTGGATTTTCCAGTGTCACACCGACATTTATCTGTCCTGTACCGGTGCTTTTCTGTCCACTATTGTCTGCACTAAAAGAAATCGCAACGGGCAAACGTGTGGAGCCACGCCGCAATACCACCTTTGAATAACCTGAATGGGTGCCGGGCTGAATGTCGATGCTCACCTGCTGTGAGGGCAGCCGGTTAAGCTGTTCCATGCCCTGCTCGATATCTCGCAGGTTTAATACATCACCGACAATTCCGGGGAACGCCATGCTCAGCGCCAACCTGTTTTCACCATCGTGCGTAATGGATTCAACCCGGCCTTCGTTGGCGTTGATGGTCAGAGTACCGGTCGAAATATCTTGAGGTTGCAGATACGCCTGTGATGTCACGTAACCACGCTGGAGATAGGCGTTTGTAGCTTCTCGCACCAGACGGTTGATATGAGCCAGCGTCAGGCAACGGCCCTGATAGGGTTTTGCCAGTTTATCTTTTACCGACCAGGAGAGATGCTCCGCATCCTGAAAAATAATCTGCCGTACCTTTTGACAGGTTTCACCAGAAGTCTCTGGCACGGGCAAAGGCAGCGTCGGTAATGTGACGTTGTTTTGCAACGCTTCGCGCTGCTGCTGCGCCTGTTCCAGTAGCATCTTTTGCTGCTGAGTAATGCTGTCGCGGTCCGCCGGGCTGGAGGGTTCAGCCGCCTGGGCAACGTTAAAAAAACCGCCGCAGACAATGATCACCATCATCCTGAAACAGGGCTTCCATGCACACACTTTAAAACATCCATTTACGATAATTTACATATATTATCGAAGTCTAAACACTTCAGGGCAACATTTCCATACGAATGAGAATCATTTTTATTAAAAAATTAAAAAAGCATGCAATGCGCAGAGAGGGGTTGCAGAAGGATGGGTGAAAATTGAATCATTTTGCGGTGGTTTCCCTGCGGCGCAGCACCGCAGGGATAAATCAACCATAGCGCCCGGTAATGTAATCCTCGGTACGGCGCTGGCGCGGCGAGGTGAAGATGTCGTCGGTGTCGTTGTACTCCACCAATCGGCCCTGGTGAATAAACGCCGTGTAGTCGGATACTCGCGCCGCCTGCTGCATATTGTGTGTCACCAGCACCACGCTGTAGTGCTGTTTCAGCGCGGAAATCAGCTCTTCGATGGTGAGCGTAGAGATTGGATCCAGCGCCGAGGTCGGCTCATCCAGCAGCAGCACTTCTGGCTCGATGGCGATCGCCCGCGCAATCACCAACCGCTGCTGCTGACCACTGGAAAGGCGAAACGCGTTCTCACGCAGCCGATCTTTCACCTCGTGCCAAAGCGCTGCCGCACGCAGCGAGCGCTCTACCGCTTCGTCCAGGATCCGTCGGTCACGCACGCCCTGCAGACGCAGGCCATACACCACATTTTCATAAATCGACTTGGGGAACGGGTTCGGGCGCTGGAACACCATACCGACCCGCCGTCTCAGTGCCGCGACATCGATTTGTGCCCCACTGATGCCCTGGCCGTTAAGCTGCAGATCGCCTTCAATCCGGCAGTTATCCACCAAATCATTCATCCGGTTGAAACAACGCAGCAGCGTCGATTTACCGCAGCCGGAGGGGCCGATCAGCGCCGTCACCCGGTGTTTCGGAATTCGCAGTGAAATATCGTGCAGCACCTGCTTTTCGCCATAAAACAGGTTGAGGTCGGTTACCGACAGCGCGGTATCTTCATCACCAAGATGCTGGACATCCAGCCGGGGCAAACTGCCTGGCGTCATCAAACTCATTAGGCACTCCCCAGAAATAGCTTCATTGTTACTGCGACCATGCTCGGTACCGCTCCCTTAGCGAATGTCGAATGCCCATCGCCGCCAGATTCAACCCCACCACAATCGCCACCAGCAGGAAGGCGGTGGCAAAGACCAGCGGCCGGGCGGCTTCTACGCTCGGGCTCTGGAAGGCCATATCGTAAATCTGGAAGCTCAGGTGCATAAACTTCCGCTCCAGATGCAGATACGGGAAAATATCATCCACCGGCAGTACCGGCACGGATTTCACCACGCCCACCAGCATCAGCGGCGCGGTCTCTCCCGCGGCGCGCGCTACCGCTAGGATCAGGCCGGTCATCATTGCCGGTGCGGCCATGGGCAAAACAATGCGCCACAGCGTTTCCGCCCGGCTGGCCCCCAGGGCCAACGAGCCCTGACGCAGGGAGGCAGGAATACGCGACAGCCCCTCTTCGGTAGCAACGATCACCACCGGCAGCGTCAACAGCGCCAGCGTCAATGCCGCCCATAGTACGCCCGGCGTACCAAAGGTCGGGTTGGGCAGTGATTCCGGGTAGAACAACTGATCGAGCGTGCCGCCAATCATATAAACAAAGAAGCCGAGGCCAAACACCCCGTAGACGATCGAGGGCACGCCGGCCAGATTCACCACCGCAATACGGATCAGCCGCGTCAGCAGATTATTCCCGGCGTATTCGTGCAGATAGACGGCGGCAATGACGCCAAACGGCATCACCACGATCGACATCAGGATCACCATCAATACCGTACCGAAAATGGCCGGGAATACGCCACCTTCGGTATTGGCCTCACGTGGGCTGTCGCTGAGGAATTTCTTCACCTGCTCGCCCCAGTGCACCAGCTTCTGCGTGGTATTCATCGCATTGGGATACCAGGCATCGCGCACCTGACTAAGCGAAATAGTATGAACCTGGCCGTGCATATCACGCAGCAGCAGCGCATCACGCTGGCGATCGCGGTTCAAGCCTTCCAGTCGGTCAGACAGCAAGCGATACTGGCGCTGCAGCTCCAGCCTCTCTGCCTTGATGGACGCCTGCGCACGGGCGTCGAGCTGGTCGTCATGCTGCAGGCTTTTCTCCCGCAGCCGCAACGCGTCAAACCGTTGGTTGATACGCGCCATATCGCGGAACTGAATATCGTGCGCCTGCCGCGAAAGCGCGGCAATTTGCGGCAAACGCTGTAGCAACGCCTGACTGAGGTTACGCCCGGTCAACGGCTGGCCGTCCTCCAGCATGCCCGCCAGATAACCATAGGCGGTGCCATTGCTGTTGCGTTCCAGTACCAGCAAATTGCGCGGCGTGCTTTGGCTTAAAATGTCACCGGCCAGCAGCGTGCGGAAGTCCTGCCCTTCGCTCTCTCGGTTGCCCACCTTGATCAGATAACGTTCAAAACTCTGCGCATTCCCCGGCGGCAGCGCAACGCCGGACTCCTGCAACTGACGGCGCGGAATACTCTGCTGTTGGTACAGTTCGCCGATCATCGTCACCGGCCCGGCAGCGCTCTGATTAAGCTCAAACTGGTAGACCGGGCTGGGCCAGAAATAGCGCATCCCCTGCCCGGCCAGCAACAGCATGATGCCGATCAACGCCAGCAGGCTGACGGCCACCGACCCGGCTGTCAGCCAGACCCACGGCGAACCGCTCTTTGCCCAAAGCCTCATGGCGCCTCCTGATTCAGGGTATAGCGTTTACGCAGCCGCAGCCGGATCGCCTCCGCCAGCGTGTTGAACACAAAGGTGAAAATAAACAGCACCAGCGCGGTCAGGAACAGCACCCGGTAATGGCTGCTGTCGGCCACCGCTTCCGGCATCTCGATAGCGATATTGGCCGCCAAGGCGCGCAGCCCCTGGAACAGGCTGCCGTCAATTACCGGCGTATTGCCGGTCGCCATCAGCACAATCATGGTTTCACCCACCGCTCGGCCAAAGCCGATCATCAGCGCCGAGAAAATACCGGCACTGGCCGAAGGCAAGACCACCCGCATCACGGTTTGCCACTGGGTCGCGCCCAGCGCCAACGAGCCCTGGCTCAGCGTCGCCGGCACGCTGAACAAGGCGTCTTCCGCCAACGAGAAGATGATCGGCACCAACGCAAAGCCCATCGCCACGCCGACCACCAGCGCATTACGCTGGTCATAGTCATCGCCCAGCCAGAAATGCAGCGGTTCGCCAAACAGTTTGACCTCCAGCCACGGCCCCACGCTGAACGCCAGCCAAACGGTAAGTATCATCAACGGCAGCAGGATCAGCAGATCCATGCCCGGCGGCAAGCGGCGCGGTGCCAGCTTGTTCACCAGGGCACCGCAGGCCAGCACCACCACCGCCAACAGCAGCGGCAACGACAACACCGCCAACAGATAATGTTCAATCACCGGCGCCAGCCAGATACCGGCCACCAGCCCAATCACTACCGTTGGCAGCGCGCCCATCACCTCGATCGCCGGTTTAATCACCCGTCGCAGCCCGGCCGACATGAAATAGGCGGTATAAATCGCCCCGGCCAATGCCAGCGGGATGGCGAACAGCATGGCGTAAGCCGCTGCCTTAAAGGTGCCAAAAATGACCGGCATCAGGCTAAATTTGGCCTGATAGCTGTCCTCACCGGAGGTGGATTGCCAAACATAGGCCGGTTCGGGGTAATTCTCATACCACACCTTGTGCCACAGCGAGCGCCAGGTGACGTCGGGATAAGGGTTATCGATTGGATAATGCTGCCAGCCCTGCGCCGTTTCCAGCAGCAGACCGTCACCGCGTGGGGCGAATGCCATTTGCTGTACGCCGGTGCTCAGCCTGCCGTTCAGCAGCGGCTGCGGCTGAATGCTGGAGAATAGAGAGAAGCCGCCGTCAGGTCTCAGGGTGGCGAACACCCGACGATAGGGCTCGGCCACGAGCAGATCCTGCGGTTCTGACTGGTGGGCGAAATGCTGCACCGGGGTCAGTTGCCAGCGCTGATCCTTTTCAACATCGAACCATTCGCGTATGCCACCGTCAGCCGCTTCGATCAATAACGCGCTGCCACCGGGCAAGGCGGTCAGTTGATAAGGCGTGTGATCGCCTAAGATGCGCGTTTCTTTAAGCTGTAACTGGGTGTCGTTAATTTGATAGCGCACCAGTCGGTTGCCCGACAGCAGATACAACTGACGGCCATCCGGCGTCAGCACCAACTGCTGCACCGCGCTCTCCAGCGGGCTCTCGCTCAATTGCGGCGCTTGGTCGCTGCCAAAACGACCAAACACCAAACGGTGGTCATCAGTGACACCAGCCAGCAGATAGTGACCCTGTCGCACCTCTGACAGTGCCAGCAGCGCCAACGGCCGTCCCTGCTTATCCAGCGCTAGCGGCCGTTGTCCCAGCGGAAATAGCCACTGTGGTACAGAAGTGCTCGCGGCAGCAAAATCCGCGCTGGCAACGATAAAGCGGCCATCGGCCTGCGCCAAAGCAAACAGATCGCGTTCACCGGCGGCCTGGGTCAATAACGTCGGTTTGGTCAGCAATGGCTGCTGCGACAACGGCGTGCCCGCTGCGGCGGTGTCCTGCGGTACCAATCGGTAGAACTGCCCCAGCCCCTGCGCATCAATGCGGTACCCGATACGCTGCTGCACATCCATGCCCAGCGCCAACGCAGGCGCAGTGGCGCTGATCGGCAAAGGCTTTGCCTGCCCCATCGTTGCCGGTTTAAACAGCGGCAGCACCGCAAACAGCAGGTAAACGAAGATCAGCATTAGCGTCATCAGCACCAGTAGCCCGCTGACGGTCACGGCCGCCTGCACGCTACGGTCGATGCGCGCACGCAGCCGATCCCGGGGATGTTGGTTTACCGTAGTCTGTGCCATGTCTCTCGCTGTCGCTGATGTAAGCAGGCTTGCGCCATAGAATAACCGGGCATCTTATGTCAGTTTTATGACGTTTGCATGACAAAGTTACCCGCCAGGCGCAGCGAACTTTGCGCTACCCATCAGCATTATTAATGCTATATATTGCTGAAAAATGATGATAAACCCGATCACATCTATAAATATAAAGCATGAAATACGCCATTTTATGCCAGTTGGTGATGGCCAACAGTTCCCACGCCGCAGAAAATATATTTACCGCTTAAAATGCCTCACGCCAAGGTAATGGATGTGTTGGACTTTACTGTCAATCTCTCGCAATAATGATGAAGGACACTAGAGCGGCATCCGGGCTGCGTCCCGGATCCTTTTCTAAAATTGAACTGGAGTGGCAATGGGTCAGGAAAAGCTCTACATCGAAAAAGAACTAAGCTGGTTATCCTTTAATGAACGCGTATTGCAGGAAGCCGCAGATAAGAGCAATCCCCTGATTGAGCGCATGCGTTTTCTGGGCATTTACTCCAATAACCTGGATGAGTTCTATAAGGTCCGCTTTGCCGATCTCAAACGACGTATCCTGATCAGCGAAGAACAGGGTTCCGGTGGCGCGTCACGTCATCTGCTGAAAAAGATCCAGGCCAAGGTATTAAAAACCGATCAAGAATTCGACAGCCTGTATAACGATTTGCTGCTGGAAATGGCGCGTAATCAAATCTTCCTGATTAACGAACGTCAGGTGTCGGAGAACCAGCAAATCTGGCTGCGACAATACTTCAAGCAGCATCTGCGTCAGCACATCACCCCCATCCTGATCAACCACGAAACCAATCTGGTGCAGTTCCTGAAAGACGATTACACCTATCTGGCGGTGGAGATTATTCGCGGCACACGCATCGATTATGCGCTGCTGGAGATCCCGTCGGATAAAGTGCCACGCTTCGTTAACCTGCCACCAGAAGCACCACGCCGCCGCAAGCCCATGATCCTGCTGGACAACATTCTGCGTTACTGCCTGGATGATATCTTCAAGGGCTTCTTCGACTACGACGTGCTCAACGCCTATTCGATGAAAATGACCCGCGACGCGGAATACGATCTGGTCACCGAAATGGAATCCAGCCTGCTGGAACTGATGTCCTCCAGCCTGAAACAGCGTCTGACCGCCGAACCGGTGCGCTTTGTTTACCAGCGCGACATGCCGAATGAAATGGTGGAACTGCTGCGCGGCAAGCTCGGTATCTCCAACTACGACTCGGTGATCGCCGGCGGCCGTTATCATAACTTCAAAGACTTTATTGGCTTCCCAAACGTCGGCAAGGCCAATCTGGTCAACAAACCGCTGCCCCGCCTGCGCCATATCTGGTTCGAAAAGTTCCGCAACGGCTTTGACGCCATCCGCGAACATGACGTGCTGCTTTACTACCCATACCACACCTTTGAGCACGTGCTGGAGCTGGTGCGCCAGGCGTCGTTTGACCCCAGCGTGCTGGCGATAAAAATCAATATTTACCGCGTAGCAAAAGACTCACGCATTATCGAATCGATGATCCACGCCGCCCACAACGGCAAGAAAGTGACGGTGGTAGTGGAGCTACAGGCACGCTTTGATGAAGAGGCCAACATCCACTGGGCCAAGCGTCTGACGGAAGCCGGAGTGCACGTTATCTTCTCTGCACCAGGGCTGAAAATTCACGCCAAACTGTTCCTGATCTCGCGCCGTGAAGGCGACGAAATTGTGCGCTATGCTCATATCGGTACCGGTAACTTTAACGAGAAAACCGCGCGTATTTATACCGACTATTCGCTGTTGACCGCCGACTCACGCATCACTAACGAAGTGCGCCGAGTGTTCAACTTTATCGAAAATCCGTACCGGCCAGTCACCTTCGACAACCTGATGGTGTCGCCACAAAACTCGCGCCTGAAGCTGTATGAATTGATCGATAAGGAAATTGCCAACGCTCAGGCCGGTCTTCCGGCTGGCATTATGCTGAAAATCAACAATCTGGTGGATAAAGGGCTGGTAGATCGGTTATATACGGCATCCGGCGCCGGCGTAAAAATCCGCCTGTTGGTGCGGGGTATGTGTTCTTTGATTCCCAACCTGCCGGGGATCAGTGACAATATTCAAGTAATCAGCATCGTCGACCGCTATCTGGAACACGATCGGGTTTACGTTTTCGAAAATAAAGGTGACAAACTGGTTTATCTGTCCTCTGCCGACTGGATGACCCGTAACATAGATTACCGCATCGAAGTCGCGGTCTCGCTGCTGGATCCAACGCTGAAACAACGGGTTCTGGATATTCTGGAAATCCTGTTCAACGACACGGTCAAGGCGCGTTACCTCGATAAAGAACTGAGCAACCAGTACGTCCCGCGCGGCAATCGCCGTAAAGTGCGTTCTCAGGTTGCCATTTATGAGTATTTAAAAGCTCTGGAACAACCAGGACAGTAGGCCAGCCACTATGCCGCTAAAAAGCACTGCAACAAACAAACCGCAGGAAATCGCTGCCATCGACCTCGGGTCGAACAGCTTCCACATGGTGATTGCCCGCGTCGTCAACGGCGCCTTACAGGTGTTGGGCCGTTTAAAACAACGGGTTCACCTTGCCGATGGATTGGACAGCAACAATGTGCTCAGTGAAGAGGCAATAGAACGCGGCCTGGCCTGCCTGGCGCTGTTTGCCGAACGGCTGCAGGGCTTCCCGGCGGATAACGTCACCATCGTCGGGACCCATACCCTGCGCCAGGCGGTTAACGCCGAAGTGTTCCTCAAGCGTGCGGCCAAAGTGATCCCCTACCCGATCGAAATCATCGCCGGGCAGGAAGAAGCGCGTCTGATCTTTATGGGTGTGGAACACACCCAACCGGAAAAAGGCCGCAAGCTGGTGATCGACATCGGTGGCGGTTCCACCGAACTGGTGATCGGCGAAGACTTTGAACCGCTGCTGGCAGAAAGCCGCCGTATGGGCTGCGTCAGTTTCGCCCAACAGTTTTTCCCTGGCGGTGAAATCAGCAAAAGCAATTTCAAACGTGCGCGCCTGGCGGCGGCACAGAAGTTGGAAACTCTGGCCTGGCAATACCGTATTCAGGGCTGGCAGTATGCCCTGGGCGCGTCAGGCACCATCAAGGCCGCACACGAAGTGCTGGTCGAGATGGGCGAAAAAGACGGCCTGATCACTCTGGAACGGCTGGAGATGCTGGCGGAGCAGGTGTTGCAGTTTAAAAGCTTCAGTTCCCTGAGTCTGCCGGGGCTGTCGGAAGACCGCCAGTCGGTCTTTGTACCGGGTCTGGCGATCCTGTGCGGCGTATTCGATGCGTTGGCGATCCGCGATTTGCGCCTTTCCGACGGCGCATTACGCGAAGGCGTGCTGTACGAAATGGAAGGCCGTTTCCGCCATCAGGACATCCGCAGCCGTACCGCCAAGAGCCTGGCCGATCACTACAATATCGACCGTGAACAGGCCAAACGGGTGCTGGAAACCACCGAGCTGTTGTACGCGCAGTGGATGGCGCAAAACACCAAACTGGCGAATCCTCAGTTGGAAGCGCTGCTGAAATGGGCCGCGATGCTGCATGAAGTGGGGCTGAGCATCAACCACAGCGGTATGCACCGCCACTCAGCCTATATTCTGCAAAACACCAACCTGCCTGGCTTCAACCAGGAGCAGCAGTTGCTGCTGGCGGCGCTGGTGCGGTTCCACCGCAAGGGCATCAAGCTGGAAGAACTGCCACGCCTGAACCTGTTCAAGAAGAAGCATTATCTGCCGCTGATCCAACTGTTACGTCTGAGTACCCTACTCAACAACCAGCGCCAGTCGACTACCACGCCAGAGACCCTGCGCCTGAGCACCGACGATAATCACTGGACGCTGCGCTTCCCAGCCGGTTATCTGGCACAGAACAATCTGGTGCAACTGGATCTCGAACGCGAACAGGCCTACTGGAACGACGTGGTAGGCTGGAAACTGATTTGCGAAGAAGAAGGTTCACAGAACGAGCAACGCTCGGCCTGAGTCTGTGCCCCCTGCCAGCCGGGGGGCACAATTCAATCTTGTACCGGTAACAGCGCCACCAAGGGTTGTGGCTCGCCGATGAAATAGCCCTGCATATAGTCAACACCGACCCCTTTCAACGCGAGCAACTGCTCCATACTTTCGACGTATTCCGCCACAATGGTCAATCGCTTCATCCGTGCCACCTTGCAGATAGACGCAATCACCTGGAAATCTACCGGATTGGTCAGCATGTCGCGGACAAACCCACCGTCAATTTTCAACATGTCGACCGGCAGTATCTTCAGCCGATCGTAGCTGGCATAGCCGGTGCCGAAATCGTCCAACGCAATGCGGCAACCCATTTCACGCAGTGCCTGCAGGTTTGCTCTGGCGTAATCGGTATCCTGCAGCAAGTGCGATTCGGTTACCTCCAGCGTCAGCTGATAAGGCTCAATCCGGTGCTGCTGCAACAGGTTGTCCACATCATGGCACAGCATCGGTCGGCACAGCGAAGAAGGCGATAGATTAACCGCAAAGCGCGCACTGGGCAGTTCGGTCCGATGTCGGTCCATAAATTTCAACGTATTGCGCAATACCCAAATGTCCACCCGATAAGAAAGGCCGAACTCGTGCGCCACCGGTAGAAAATCATTCGGCGAGATGATCTCCCCCCGAGCATCGCGCATACGCAGCAAAATTTCATGATATCGATCACCACGCAGGCCAACGATCGGCTGCGCCATCAGGATAAACCCGTCGTTATCCAGCGAATGTTGTACGCCATGCAGCAATGCCACCTTGCGTTTGACCTCCTCCTGAACCAGATGACCGCCGTTTTGCACACTCTCCGGCTTGCCGCTGGTCAGGGATACCTCTGCCAGTGAGCTAAGTTCCCCCAACAGCAGGTAGAGATGTTCAAAATCGGACACCACGCTGCAAAATCCTAACCCCAGCGGGGGATGGAGCGGCAAGCCGTTCCATACCAGGCGAAATTTCTCCAGCGCGCGGTAAATCTCTGCGACCTTTGCTTCGCTGTCTTCAGCGTCCACTCGCAGCAGCAGATCATAACCCGGCAGGTGGTAAACCCCCTCGCCAGGTGCCAACACCTGATGCAATAGCGCCGCCAGTTGTTGTTTGAAGCGAATGCGTAACTGCATGCCGTAGTTACGGGTCAGTAAATCCAACTCGCTGACCCGCAGGAAACACAGCGTTGAAGGAGGGGACTGGGCCAGATCGCGCTTGAGGGCACGCAGGTTAGGCAGGCCAATCACCGGATCCTGCAGCGAGGCGCTTTGTGCCCTGGCGTGGCTCAGGCGCTGACGGGTGTTGAGTGCCGACATCAGGTAAATGCACAGAGTAAACACCACCATCATCGAAGAGATCACCGCCAGATTCAGCAACAGATTCTCACGCTGGGTATAACCGGGATAATTGAAAAACAACACCAGCAGGGTGGCGGACCAGATAATACAAATGAATTGATAACCAAAACGCATCGCGCCGTACAACATCACCGGCAGCAGCAATATCAGGCCGTAGCCCCCCAGCAGCAAAGGGCTGGCGCTTTTGGCCTGATGGCATAGCAGAGCCACCATGGTGCCCAGCACTGACAGCCACAACACCAGCTCTTTTTTATCGGCGTTTGGCGCCATTTCGCGGCCAAAACGCCGCCAAAGGGTCAGAACAAACCTGGGCTTGTTCAATATGCGCAACATAAAGTAGAACAACGGCATGGCCGAAAGGCTGCCCAGCAGCAGAGCCTGAAAATTAACCAAGGCCAGCAGATGACTGCTCTCGCCAGACATCATCCCCAGCTCATCAGGCAATTGAGCGAGGCCGACCAACAGCTTCAGGCCGAAGACAAACAGCAACGCCGGCAACACCACCAGCCAGATCAACCGCGCCTTGACCAGCGCCGGTACCCCCGGGGCCGCACACCAACGCCGCTGGGTCTGGCTGCGGTACCCCAACCAGCACAGGCTCAGGCAAAACAGGTACAGCAACATCACCAACATGCCGCTTTCCAGCCCCAGTCGAAGACAGTAACGCAGCATGATGGCCAGGGTAATGCCCGGCAGCGCACGCCAGTCATAAACCATCAGCAGTGCCATGCAGGCCGTCAGTGGCAGATAGAGCAAATAGACTTTGCCCTCGGGCAGCATAATGCGCGGTGACAACCCACCGGCAAACGGGATCAAAAACAGGCCCCAGATGAGGGGATACCCCCACCAGCGCTCACGCAAATGCTTCCAGAATATTGGCTTAATCATAAAAATAACGAGTCCTTCAGAGCGTAATTCCATTCACGCGTTCAGGTAATAAGGCAGGTTCCTTTACGTACCTCTCTCCATTCATGAGGCAAAGTGAAAATAACATATGCGACAGGGGAATGGGGGGAATTTTAGGCGCTGGGGTCAGCGGAGGCTTGACTGCGATCAATCAAAAAAGAAAAGTTGGGTAATAATATGTAAAGCCATATTTTGTATTGCCTTAACCCGCTGATCCCAGTGACAAACTCAAACCCGAGTTAAACACCGGTGAAATACCTGGTTTTGCCGTCCGGAAATAAATAGACAATATTTGTCATCGATAGCTAAAATTCCGGTTACAATTTATCGGCTTTAATCACCCGCCATCCCCAGACAGGATCGAGGAAAATGTAATCGCCCTCTCCCGCTGGCAAGGCCGCGGGTATAACACAGGAAACCGGCATGGCCGGGTGATATATGCGTAAAAAAACCACCGGACAGATGACGAAAATAGTGCTGTTTATCAGCTTTATCATTTTGGTCGGCCGTCTGTTGTATGCCGCGGTTGTCGCGGTGCCCCATCATCAGGAAAAAAAGCTCGCTCCTTATCAAAGCACCACCGAGATCGGCGGCGAAAACCAGGACACAACCCCCTGAACCCACAGACTCGAGCTTCTCTGCAGGGCTTGCGAATAGTTAAGCAGCCTGCCGGCGTATCGGCATGCCAGGCCCCTTACTTATTCCTCAGCTTCTGCACCCATTTCATAAAAATGACGCCTACATTCACTATGCTCTATGTTGTCCAGAGTCCGTCTGTAAGGATCACCGAGTGCCAGTAAGGAATACCATGTCAGCCGCAACGCATAACGTTCAAAAAGTCGCTGAGTATCGCCAGCGCATTCTTTCTCTGCTGTTAAACAACAAAGACCTGGTCGACGGCATTCTCGGTCGCCCAGGGGATGGAAATGCCCTCAGCAAAAGTGAACTGCTAAACCAGACTGCTGAAATCACCGGCCTGCTGGACGATATGCACGCCGCTGACCTGGCAGACTTGCTGGAAGCCCTGCCGCAGGACGAGCGCCTGGCAGTATGGCGATTGATCGGCAACGCCAAACGCGGCCAGACGCTGGTGGAAGTGGCCGAACCGGTGTGGGACAGCCTGATCGAAGAGATGAGCGACAAAGACCTGCTCAAAGCGATCAAAACGCTGGACGTCGATGAACAGGCCTATCTGGCGCAATACCTGCCGCGTAACCTGATGGGTCGCCTGCTGACCTCGATGGATCCGGAGCAACGCGCGCAGGTGCGCGAGATGATCCACTACGGTAAAGACACCGTCGGTTGGATGATGGACTTTGAACTGGTTACGGTGCGCCCGGACGTCACCCTGGGGGCGGTACATCGCTTCCTGCGCCTGCGCAAAACCATTCCGGCAGCCACCGATAAACTCTTTGTCACCGATCGTAAAAATACCCTGTTGGGCGAATTGCCGCTCACCGCCGTGCTGCTAAATGATCCGGAAACGCTGGTGCAGACGGTAATGGACAGCGATCCCACCCGTTTTTTGCCGGAAGATAAAGCCGAGGCCGCCGCCAGCGCGTTCGAACGTTATGACCTGATTAGCGCCCCGGTGGTCGATGCCAAAGGCAAGCTGATGGGCCGCCTGACCATTGAAGAGATCGTTGACGTGGTCAACGAAGAAAGCGACAGCAACCTGCGCCGCATGGGGGGCTTAAGCCCGGAAGAAGACGTGTTTGCCCCGGTCAGCAAAGCGGTGAAAACCCGTTGGGCCTGGCTGGCGATCAACCTGTGTACCGCGTTTATTGCCTCACGCGTTATCGGCCTGTTCGAACACACGATTTCGCAACTGGTGGCGCTGGCCGCGTTGATGCCGATCGTCGCGGGAATCGGCGGTAACACCGGCAACCAGACCATCACCATGATCGTTCGTGCGCTGGCACTGCATCAGATTGAGGTCGGCAATATTTCCCGCCTGATGTTCAGAGAGCTGGGGGTCGCCATCATCAACGGCGTGGTCTGGGGCGGGATCATGGGGATAGTCACCTGGTTGCTGTATGGCGACTGGGCAATGGGCGGCGTGATGACGCTGGCGATGATCCTCAACCTGCTGGTGGCGGCGCTGATGGGGGTGGTGATCCCAATGACCATGTTAAAAATGGGGCGCGATCCGGCGGTCGGTTCCAGCGTATTGATCACCGCACTGACCGACACCGGCGGCTTCTTTATTTTCCTCGGTCTGGCCACCATTTTCCTGCTCTGAATCCTGACGGCCGGCGACAACGCCGGCTTTTGCCACCGCTCACTAAAACCGCCTGATTCAGTAGGCTTTCTTGCCGCGCTGTACTACCCTTTGGCAATGAACTCTCCACCTCATCCGCGTCATGACGTCGTTCAGTGACAGATGCCAGCGTTAAGGTTGTTTATGGATATCAGCGCACCGAATCATCTCACCACGCGCAAAGGCGCACTGCTGATGCATACCCTGCTGGCGGCCGCCGTGGTTTTCCTGTTGGCGCTGCTGTGCCTGACGTTGTCCAACGAATCCAGTCACTTTACCCCGCTGTGGTTCCCGACCGCCGCTATCATCACGGTGCTATACCGCCACTCACCGCACCAGTGGGGTTTGCCCTTGCTGGCCAGCGGTGTCTCCATTGTCACCGCCAGCACGCTCCTGTACGGTTTTAGCTGGCTGCCGGTCAAACTGTCGCTGATCAACCTGCTGGAGGCCGTAGTCTGTACTCTGTTACTGCGTCGCATGCTGTTACCGGACGATCCGCTGAACAGCCTGGCCAGTTGGCTGAAATTTGTGGTCTGTGCGGTGATCTTCACCCCGTTGTTCAGCGCCTTGCTGGCCGCCTGGTGGGCGCCGGCTCCCGAGCAAAGCTTCTGGCAGTCGTTTAACACCTGGTTTATTTCGGAAGCCATTGGCGTGCTGTCGCTGGCCCCCATCGGGTTGGTGTACCGCCGCCGCATGCTGGAACAGCTGAACCCGTTCCCGCTGTTATTGGCACTGATAGCGTCGCTGGTTTTTGGTTATCTGGCGCTGGCCCACCTGCCCTTTCCGTTTACCTTCGTCATCCTGCCGCTGCTGTGGGCGGCGATCGCCCTGCCACGGTTGGAAGCCTTCACTATCTGCTTTTGCACCACGGTAATGATCACCGTGATGATTTCATTCGGGTTATTGCATTTCCGTATCCCCACGACGCCGCTCAGCGACATTGAAATCTACCTGCCGATCCTGCTGATTCTGATCCCGGCGCATGCGATGGCGATGGTGATGCACGCTTTCCGGGTAGAGAAGCAGCATATCGTCGAGAGCGAAATCCGTTTTCGTAATGCGCTGGAATATTCCGCCATCGGCATGGCGTTGGTATCGCCGCAGGGACAGTGGCTGCAGGTCAACCAGGCGTTATGCAAACTGCTGGGCTACACCCCGGAGGCCTTGCGACGCCTGACGTTTCAGGAAATCACTCACCCGGACGATCTTAATGCCGACCTGGTGCAATTGCGCGACCTGCTCGACGGCCATATCAGCAGCTACACCCTGGAAAAGCGCTATATCCGCAGCGACGGGGAGCACGTCTGGACGCTGCTGGCGGTATCGATGGTGCGCGATGCCGAAGGCCTGCCGCTGTATTTTATTTCTCAGGTGGAAGACATCAGCGAGTTGAAACGCACCTCAGCAGAAAATCACCGACTGATGGAGCGCATTACCCTGGCCAATCAGGTCGGGGGGATCGGCGTTTGGGAGTGGGTGATGGACGGCGAAGAACTCACCTGGGACAAGCGCATGTTTGAGCTTTATGATCTCAGCCCGGACCAGAAGCCAACGATGTCGCTGTGGCGGACGCTGCTGCTGCCGGAAGATCGTGAGCGTACCGACCTTGAGATGTCCTCTTTGCTGGATCAGCCGCGGCCGTTTATCCTGGAATTCCGGCTGCTCACCCGCGAAGGAAAAGTGCGCCATATCCGCGGTCAGGGCAATGTCATTTTGGACGCACAGGGCAAGGCACTGCGCATGATCGGCACCAACATCGACATGACGGAAGTGCGCAACCTGACCGAAGCGCTCCACCAGGAAAAAGAGCGTCTGCACATCACCCTCGATGCCATCGGCGAAGGTGTGATCTCCACCAACGATGCGATGCAGATTACCTTTATGAACCCGGTGGCCGAGCAGATGTGTGGCTGGCCACTGAGCCTGGCGGTTGGCATGCCGATCGCCGGGGTAGTACGTTTGACCAACGGCAAAGACGGCGCAGAAGTCGAAAACCCGGTTCAGTGCTGCCTGCAGGAGAACCGCCAGCTTTCGGCAGATTATGCCCTGGTGTTGCACAGCCGCGATGGCCGCCATTTCGACATTCAGCAATCGGTATCACCGCTGAAAACCCTCAATGATGAAGTGATGGGGGCAGTGATGGTGCTGCAAGATGTTACCGTCTCACGCGAATTGATGCGCAAGCTGAGTTACAGCGCGTCTCACGATGCCCTGACCACCCTGCCCAATCGCACCAGTTTTGAGAAACGGTTGAAAAACGCCATCGCCGGCACCGTTGAGCAACAACGCCAGCATGCGTTGGTGTTCCTCGATCTCGACCGTTTTAAAACGGTCAATGACAGTGCCGGCCATGCGGCAGGGGATGCGTTGCTGAAGGAAATCGCGCAGCTGATGCAACACCATCTGCGCCACAGCGACTGTCTGGCTCGGCTGGGTGGCGATGAGTTCGGCCTGATCCTGTTTGACTGCTCATCCGAGCAGGCCAAATCCCTGATGCAACAACTGGTGAACTACATCGGCCAGCATCCGTTCTATTGGGAAGACAAGGTTTATCACGTCGGTGCCAGCGCGGGTATCGCCTGCATCACTGCAGATAGCGGCAAGAGCAGTGAACTGCTGGCTAAGGCCGATCTCGCCTGCTACACCGCCAAGCATCAGGGTCGCGGGAAGGTCTATCTGTACGAAGCACGACAAAAAAAGATACTGACTCCAGGCGCACCACACCACAAAAGTTAGCCACAGGGACCTGAAACAAGCACTGACCGCACGACGCCGCGGCGGTGACCGTGGCGTTCGCTCCCCCCATTCCCCTTCATTCTGCCCCACTCTCCCGTTTTTCGGGCTATGGCGTCATTGGGTCACAGCCCCCCGATCACGTTTTTTTTTGCTTAGCCAACCTGAGGTTAGTGGTATAACTAACGGGTCAAAGTTAATCGTTTAAACAATACCTCGATACGGAAATCAGCACGCGCGTTAATTTCCACCCCATCTTTAAACGTGATTGCTCAGGGATAATGGCTATGAAAAACGAGTGGTTTGCCGCCAGAGAGCTAACCGGCATTGCAGGACTGCCCTCCTCGCCACAGGGCATCAATTTGATGGCCCGCCGCGAAGGTTGGATCAGCCGCCGCCGAAAAGGCGTACAGGGCAAAGCGGTGGAATACCACATTGACAGCCTGCCGATCGGCGCACGCAGCCTGTTGATACTGCAAGAAGATCCCGCAGAATATCAGGTTGAACGTAAGGATCCGCTGGCGGTATGGGTTGAGTATTACTATCACCTTAGCGAAAGCGAACGCGAGAAAGTCCTGACGTTCCTGATGCGTGAAGGGATCGACAGCCTGCTGGCGCGCATTGCCGCCGAAGAGTAGCGCGGCTAGCCGTCAGTGTCCGTTGAGGGTACCCAGCCATCGTTATGCCACAGATGCAGCGTGGCGTAAGAGCGCCATGGCCGCCAGCGTTCGGCATAGTTTTCAATCTGGCGTGGCGTCATCTCCGGAAAGCGCTGTTTGATCAGATAATCTCCCGCCAAAAAGACGTCCGGCCATGACCAGGCACGCATAGCGATATAACTGGCCGTCCAACTGCCAATTCCCGGCAACGCGGTCAATGCCTTGATCCCCTGCTCAATATCCAGCACGTTATCCAACTGCAACCGCCCTTCGGTGACCGCCCGTGCAATGGCGATCAGCGCCGCTGCGCGTTTTAATTGCACCCCCAGCGGACGCAGTTCCTCAGGTTGCAATTGTGCCACCTGCTCAGCATTGGGGAACACATGGGTAATGCCGGCGTAGGGCTGTTCCAACGGCGTTCCCCAGCGTTCCGCCATGCGCCCGGCAAAGGTCGCCGCCATCTTGACGCTGACCAACTGCCCGAGCACTGCCCGGGTCGCCTGTTCAAAACTGTTGACGCAGCCGGGTAGCCGCAGGCCCGGCGCATCGGCGGCCAGGGCTCCCAGGGCCTGGGTGATCAGATCCGGTGCGGCATCCAGATCGAACAGTTGGCGGATACGGCGTAACACCTCCGTGGTTACCCGGCTGAGCGCCGGAGCGATCTCCACCCGCACCCGATTGCGGACTTCCTCCGGCTGTACGCTGACCCAACCGTGATAGTCAATGCCACCCTGAGTAATGGCGATCGCCCGCAAATATTGTTGCCCCTCAACCCGTTCCACCCCGCTCACCGCACGGGTTTGCAAAAAGCTCAGCATGCGCGGCCAGTCATAGGGTGGCCGGTAGCCCAAATGAAACACCAACCCGCTCGCGACGGTACGCTCATTACGGCCGCTGCTGCTACGCAGCGCCGAGGGGATCAGCCGGTAGCGCGCCTTGAACAACTCGTTAAAGCGTCGCAGGCTGCCAAAACCGGCGGCAAACGCCACTTCACTCAGCGGCATATCGGTATCCGCCAACAGCCGTTTGGCCTGTAACAGCCGGTGCGACTGGGCATAATCAATCGGCGAGGCGCCAAACTGATCGGCAAAAATGCGCCGCAGGTGGCGATCGGAAATCCCCAGCCGCGCGGCCAGTTGCTCGCAGCTGTGCTCCGACAGATAGCCTTGTTCAATCAACTGTACCGCCACCTGAGCGTAGCGATTGCCGAGGTCGATCAACGCCAGCCCCGGTGCCAACTCTGGCCGGCACTTCAGACAGGGGCGAAAACCCGCCAGCTCCGCCGCCGCCGCGCTCGGGTAAAAAGTACAGTTCTCGATCTTCGGCGTGCGGGCACTGCACACCGGGCGGCAATAAATGCCGGTCGAAGAAACGCCGACGAAGAAGCGGCCATCGAATTTGCGATCGCGCGCACTCAGTGCCTGATACAACGCCTGCTGTTGGTTTTTCATGGCCACGCTCGGGGTCAGTTTTTTGTTCATTATGCGACTCGGCTGATGCGCTGACGTGCGGGATTCGGACATTAAGTTAAGCATGTACTCCCGTTCGCCGCTAAAATTTTCGTCAGTTACGCGCTCACACATTGCCCGGGGGGCAAGTCTCGGGTAAAGTCGCCCCCCTTCATCGGCATGGGGAGTGAGAAAAGACATGTTTATTGGATTCGATTACGGAACGGCCAACTGTTCCGTCGCAGTGATGCGTGATAACGGCCCCGAGCTGCTGACGTTGGAAAACAACGAACCCTATTTACCGTCGATGCTGTGTGCGCCGACGCGGGAAGCCGTGAGCGAGTGCTTGCACCGTCACTGGCAGGTGCCGACCGGCAGCGAAGAGAACCAGCAACTGCTGCGCCGGGCGATCAACTACAATCGCGAGGAAGACATTCCGGTCGCGAATAACAGCGTGCTGTTTGGCCTGCAGGCATTGGCGCACTACGTTGAAGATCCGGAAGAGGTGTATTTTGTTCGCTCACCGAAATCCTTCCTGGGTGCCAACGGCCTGAAGCCGCAGCAGATCGCACTGTTTGAAGATCTGGTGTGCGCCATGATGTTCCACATCAAGCGCCAGGCAGAAAACGTTCTGCAGGACAGCATCAGCCAGGCGGTCATCGGTCGCCCGATCAACTTCCAGGGCATGGGTGGTGAAGAGGCCAACCAGCAGGCGCAGGGCATTTTGCAGCGCGCAGCCGAACGTGCCGGGTTCAGGGACATTGAATTCCAATTCGAGCCGGTCGCGGCAGGGCTGGACTTTGAAGCGACGCTGAGCGAAGAGAAAACCGTGCTGGTGGTAGACATTGGCGGCGGGACTACCGACTGTTCAGTGTTGCTGATGGGGCCGCAATGGCGTGACCGCGCCGATCGCCAGCAAAGCCTGCTGGGCCACAGCGGTTGCCGCGTAGGCGGTAACGATCTGGATATCATGCTGGCATTCAAACAGCTGATGCCGCTGTTCGGCATGGGCGGCGAAACCGGGAAGGGTATCGCCCTGCCCGCGCTGCCCTACTGGAACGCCGTCGCCACCAACGACGTGCCGGCGCAGAACGACTTTTACAGCGTCGCCAATGGCCGCATGCTGCAAGATTTGATCCGCGATGCCGCCGAGCCGGAAAAGGTCAAACGCCTGCTGAAAGTCCACCAGCAACGTCTGAGCTACCGTTTGGTGCGCGCGGCAGAGGAGAGTAAAATCGCCCTGTCTGCGCAGCAAAACATCAGCGCACCGCTGGCTTTCGTCCAGGCTGATTTGGCGGAAACCATCAGCCAGGATCAGCTTGCCGAGGCTATTTCGCAGCCGCTGTTGCGCATTCAGGAACAGGTCAGCGCCGCGCTGGCCAGCAGCCAGACCGCACCACAGGTGATTTATCTCACCGGCGGCAGCGCACGTTCACCGCTGCTGCGCGCCGCGCTGCAACAGCAGTTGCCGGGCATTCCTATCGTCGGCGGTAACGACTTCGGCTCGGTCACCGCCGGGCTGGCACGCTGGGCGCAAACGCTGTTCCGTTAATGACCAGAAGGCGCGGCTTGCCGCGCCTTTGTTCACTGGAGCCAAGTCGATGAGTGAAATACTCCCCTTCGAGAGTGACCGGTTGCTGTTACGTGCCTGGCGCGACCAAGACCTGCCGGCATTCGCCGCACTCAATGCCGATCCACAGGTGATGCGTTATTTCCCTGCCCCGCTGACAGCCGAGCAAAGCTACGCGCAGGCTGACAAGATCCGTCAGTTTATGCAGCAAAACGGTTGGGGTTTATGGGCGGTGGAAGAAAAAGATGGCGCGCCTTTTATCGGTTTTGTCGGGTTGGCGATCCCGGCGGACGATCTGCCCTGCTCACCCTGCGTAGAAATCGGCTGGCGGTTAGCGGCAGCGTACTGGGGCAAAGGTTATGCCTCTGAGGCTGCCCAGGCGGCACTGCGCTACGCTTTCGAACAGCTGGATTTGGCTGAAGTGGTGTCTTTTACCGCCGAAAGCAACAAGCCATCAAGCCGGGTAATGGAACGCATTGGCATGATGTCCCATGGCGAAAGTTTCCTGCACCCTCGACTGCCGCAAGGCCATCCGTTGCAAAAACATGTACTGTATCGGCTGGCACAACAAACCTGGCGGGAAAAACTCCACGGCTAATCCCGCCGCTGATTGTTAGAAATATTACCAGGCGCTGGCCTGGTTCAGTGCGCTGATATCTTCAGCCTCCAACCGCAGTCGGGTGGCACTAATCAGCTCATCCAACTGTTTCAGCGAAGTGGCGCTGACGATCGGTGCGGTGATGCTCGGTCTTGCCATCAACCAGGCCAGCGAAACCTGCGCCGGTGAAGTGTGATGTTTCGCCGCAACGCTATCCAACGCCGCCAGGATTTTAAAACCACGCGGATTGAGATACTGCTCAATCACTCTGTCACCACGCTGGCTCTTGCCAATATCTTGCTCGCTGCGGTATTTTCCGGTCAGGAAGCCGCTGGCTAACGAGAAGAAGTTAATTACCCCCAGGCCATGACGTTGCGCCACCGCTTCCAAACCTTGTTCGTAACCTTCGCGCGCATACAGGTTATATTCCGGTTGCAGGGTTTCGTAACGCGCCAGCCCTTCCTGCTCACTGACTTTCAGCGCTTCTTCCAGACGATCGGCCTGATAGTTGGAGGCACCGATCACCCGTACCTTACCGGCCTTGATTAACGCATCGAACGCCGCCAGGGTTTCCGCCAGCGGCGTATCCCGATCATCATCATGCGACTGATAAAGGTCGATATAGTCGGTCTGCAGACGGCGCAGTGAATCCTCGACCGCCTGCTGGATATAGCGCGGCGACAGCCCCTGCTTCCCTTCCCCCATCGGCTTGCCGACCTTGGTGGCAATGATCACCTGATCACGCTTGCCGCTTTTTTTCAGCCACTGGCCAATCGTGCTTTCGGACTCGCCGCCCTGGTTGCCCGGTGCCCAGCTCGAATACACGTCGGCGGTATCAATAAAATTAAGCTGATTTTCCACCAGTGCATCCAGCAGGCTGAAGGAAGTTTCGCGATCCGCCGTCCAGCCGAACACGTTACCGCCGAAGGTTAATGCCGGCACTTTGATGCCCGAACGGCCCAGTTCTCTGTTGCTCATTGCATGCTCCATGGGGTTAATGATTTGCAGGTTAATTATTAGCGCAAAATCGGAAGGCAGGCTAAAACGCATTGGCTATAAGCCGAAACAAATCACTTATAAATATAATCAATTTATATCCTATAGCTTTCAAATTGCAGCCAGGCGGCAAGTACAGGAGTCCCCATGAGCTTACTGAGGTAAGTGATTGGGGTGAATGTGCGCAGCCAACGACGCTGCGGTTTGAAAGATGAAGGATATATTCGGACAATGCTGACGGTTCCTCCATATTTCCTTCATCTTTATGCCGTCTTTGCTGGCTAAACTAGTATCCTGTAAGGAGTGTAACTTTTGAGGCAATGAGTGCCCGCACGCCTGCCCTTTTGGAGATATTTTCGCCGCCATGAATGCAAAAAACCCACGTCGTTCACTGATACTGCGCCTGCTGGTGGTGGTCATTGTGGCTATTGCCGCCGTGCTGATTTGGCGTCACTTCAGCGCTTCACCACCGGCTACGGCTACCGCACCAGGTGCGCGCCATGCAGGTAGCGGCCCAGCTGCCGGTGGCCGACGTGGGGCACCCATGTCACCGGTGCAGGCCGCGACCGTTACGCAGCAGACGGTACCGCGCTATCTTTCCGGGCTGGGCACCGCCACCGCCGCCAACACCGTGACCGTCACCAGCCGGGTTGACGGCCAACTGATGGCAGTCCACTTTACCGAAGGCCAACAGGTCAAGGCCGGCGATCTGCTGGTTGAAATCGACCCACGCCCGTTTGAAGTACAACTGACCCAGGCGCTGGGGCAACTGGCCAAAGATCAGGCCACGCTCGCCAACGCCCGGCGTGATTTGGCGCGTTATCAGCAACTGGCGAAAACCAATCTGGTCTCACGCCAGGATCTGGATACCCAACTTTCCTTGGTGCAACAGACAGAAGGGGCGATCAAAGCCGATCAGGGCACGGTCGACAGCGCCAAACTGCAAATCACCTACAGCCGTATCACCGCACCGATCGACGGCCGCGTCGGCCTGAAGCTGGTGGATGTCGGTAATTACATCACCAGCGGCAGCACCACCGGCATTGTGGTGATCACCCAGACTCACCCTATCGACGTGGTGTTTACCCTGCCGGAAGCCAATATCAGCGATTTGATCAAGGCGCAAAAAGCCGGCCCGGTCAGCGTCGAAGCCTGGGATCGCACCAACCAAAGCCAATTGGCGACCGGTTCGCTACTGAGTCTGGATAACCAGATCGACACCACCACCGGCACCATCAAACTGAAGGCGCGTTTTACCAACGAGGACGACGCACTGTTCCCCAATCAGTTTGTTAACGCCCGGCTGAAAGTGGCAACCTTGCATGATGCGACCGTTATCCCAACCGCGGCGCTGCAAATGGGCAACGAAGGCAACTTCGTCTGGACCCTGAGTGAAGAGAACAAAGTCAACAAACACCTGGTCACTACCGGCATGCAGGACAGCCAACAGGTGGTGATCAACGCCGGTCTGAACGTGGGCGATCGGGTGGTTACCGACGGTATCGATCGTCTGACTGAAGGCATGCAGGTCGAAGTGGTGACACCGCAGGCGGCTGCGACCACCACCAAACCCAGCCATCCACCGCGCGCTCAGGGGAAATCCTGATGCAGGTGATGCCACCTAACCCCGGCGGCGGCCCATCCCGCCTGTTTATTCTGCGCCCGGTCGCCACCACATTATTGATGGTGGCCATCCTGCTGGCGGGGATTATCGGCTATCGCGCCCTGCCGGTTTCCGCCTTGCCGGAAGTCGACTATCCGACCATTCAGGTGGTCACGCTGTACCCTGGCGCCAGCCCGGATGTGGTCACTTCTGCCATCACCGCCCCACTGGAACGCCAGTTTGGCCAGATGTCCGGCCTGAAACAGATGGCGTCGCAAAGCTCCGGCGGTGCCTCGGTAGTCACGCTGCAATTCCAGCTTGAGTTGCCGCTCGACGTCGCCGAACAGGAAGTGCAGGCGGCGATCAACTCCGCCACCAACCTGTTGCCGAGCGATCTGCCCTACCCGCCGATTTACAGCAAGGTTAACCCCGCCGATCCACCGATCCTGACGCTGGCCGTAACCTCATCCGCCATGCCGATGACCCAGGTGGAAGACATGGTGGAAACCCGCGTGGCGCAGAAAATATCGCAGGTCACCGGCGTTGGGCTGGTCACGATTTCCGGCGGTCAGCGACCGGCAGTACGCGTGAAGCTTAATGCGGCAGCCGTCGCCGCCTACGGCCTGGACAGCGAAACCATCCGCACCGCCATCAGCAATGCCAACGTCAACTCCGCCAAAGGCAGCCTGGATGGCCCAACCCGTTCGGTCACGCTGTCCGCCAACGATCAGATGAAGTCCGCCGACGATTACCGCCAACTGATTGTCGCCTACCAAAACGGCGCGGCGATCCGCCTGCAGGATATCGCCACCATCGAACAGGGCGCAGAAAATACCCGGCTGGCGGCGTGGGCCAACAAGCAACCGGCCATTGTGTTGAATATTCAGCGTCAGCCGGGGGTGAACGTGATCACCACCGCCGATAGCATCCGCGAGATGCTGCCAACGCTGATTAAAAGCCTGCCGAAGTCGGTCGACGTCAAGGTACTGACCGATCGCACCACCACCATTCGTGCCTCGGTCAGCGACGTACAGTTCGAACTGCTGCTGGCGGTAGCGCTGGTGGTGATGGTGATTTACGTGTTCCTGCGCAACGTGCCTGCCACCATTATTCCGAGCGTCGCGGTACCGCTATCGCTGATCGGTACCTTCGCCGCCATGTACTTTCTGAACTTTTCGATCAACAACCTGACGCTGATGGCGCTGACCATTGCCACCGGGTTTGTGGTCGATGACGCCATCGTGGTGATCGAGAACATCTCGCGCTACATCGAAAAGGGGGAGAAACCGCTCGACGCGGCGTTGAAAGGCGCCGGTGAAATCGGCTTCACCATTATCTCACTGACCTTCTCGCTGGTGGCGGTGCTGATCCCATTACTGTTTATGGGCGATATCGTCGGTCGGCTGTTCCGTGAGTTTGCCGTGACGCTGGCGGTAGCAATTTTGATTTCCGCCGTGGTTTCGCTGACGCTGACACCGATGATGTGCGCGCGCATGCTGAGCCACGAATCGTTGCGTAAGCAGAACCGTTTTTCCGCGGCCTCCGAGCGTTTCTTTGATCGGGTCATCGCCCGCTACGGCAAATGGCTGAAAACGGTGCTGAATCATCCCTGGCTGACTCTGGGTGTAGCGTTCAGCACGCTGGTGCTCACCGTGTTGCTGTACCTGATCATCCCAAAAGGCTTCTTCCCGGTACAGGACAACGGCATTATTCAGGGCACGCTGGAAGCGCCGCAATCCGTGTCGTTCAGCAATATGGCGGAACGCCAACAGCAGGTGGCGGCAGAAATTCTCAAGGACCCGGCAGTGGAAAGCCTGACGTCATTTGTCGGCGTTGACGGCACCAACGCCACGCTCAACAGTGGCCGGTTGCAGATCAACCTCAAGCCCTTAAGCGAACGCGCAGACCGCATTCCGGCCATCATCACCCGCCTGCAGCAGCAAAGCGCGCAGTTCCCCGGCGTGAAGCTGTATCTGCAGCCGGTGCAGGATCTGACCATCGATACCCAGGTCAGCCGTACCCAATACCAGTTCACCCTGCAAGCGATGTCGCTGGACGATCTGAGCCTGTGGGTACCGCAACTGATGGCGGAGCTGAAACAAACCCCGCAGTTGGCGGACGTGACCAGCAACTGGCAGGATCAGGGGCTGGTCGCCTATGTCAATGTCGATCGCGATTCGGCTTCCCGACTCGGCATCAGCATGAGCGACGTGGATAATGCGTTGTATAACGCCTTTGGCCAGCGGTTAATTTCCACCATTTACACCCAGGCCAACCAATACCGCGTAGTGCTGGAACATGACGTCAGCAGCACGCCAGGGCTGGCGGCGCTGAATGATATCCGCCTGACCAGCAGCAACGGCACCATAGTACCGCTGAGCACCATTGCCAAAATTGAGCAGCGCTTCGGGCCGCTGTCGGTTAACCATCTGGATCAGTTCCCGGCGGCCACCATCTCCTTTAACGTGGCGGGCAATTATTCGCTCGGTGAAGCGGTCGATGCCATCACCCTGGCGGAAAAAAACCTCAATATGCCAAAAGACATCACCACCCAGTTCCAGGGCGCAACACTGGCGTTCCAGGCAGCGCTGGGCGGCACCCTGTGGCTGATCCTGGCGGCGGTGGTGGCGATGTATATCGTGCTGGGCGTGCTGTATGAGAGTTTTATCCACCCGGTGACCATTCTGTCTACTCTGCCCACTGCCGGGGTCGGTGCCTTGCTGGCGCTGATGCTGGCCGGCAGCGAACTGGACGTGATCGCCATTATCGGCATCATCCTGCTGATCGGTATCGTGAAGAAAAACGCCATCATGATGATCGACTTCGCCCTGGCCGCCGAACGTGAGCAGGGGATGACGCCGTATGACGCGATTTATCAGGCCTGCCTGCTGCGTTTCCGGCCGATCCTGATGACCACGCTGGCCGCGTTGCTGGGCGCACTGCCGTTGATGCTCAGTACCGGCGTCGGCGCGGAACTGCGTCACCCGCTCGGGGTTTGTATGGTCGGCGGACTGGTGATGAGCCAAATCCTGACGCTGTTCACCACCCCGGTGATCTACCTGCTGTTTGACAAGCTGGCGCGTAACACTCGCCACCAGCCGGATGCGCAGGAGCTGCCGTGAAATTCTTTGCCCTGTTCATCTACCGGCCAGTCGCCACCACGCTGCTGACATTGGCCATCGCCATCAGCGGCGTGATTAGCTTCAGCCTGCTGCCGGTTTCCCCACTGCCGCAGGTCGACTATCCGGTGATTTCGATCAGCGCTTCGCTGCCGGGTGCCGATCCAGAGACCATGGCCTCATCGGTGGCGACGCCGCTGGAACGCGCACTGGGCCGAATTGCCGGGGTCAATGAAATGACCTCGATGAGTTCACTGGGCAGCACGCGAGTGATCCTGCAGTTTGATCTCGACCGTGATATCAACGGGGCCGCACGTGACGTACAGGCGGCAATCAATGCGGCGCAAAGCCTGCTGCCTACCGGCATGCCAAGCCGCCCCAGCTACCGTAAGGTCAACCCCTCCGACGCGCCGATCATGATCCTGACGCTGACCTCGGATACTTACAGCCAGGGCCAGCTTTACGACTTTGCCTCTACCCAGTTGGCGCAGAAAATCGCCCAGACTGAAGGAGTGGGTGACGTTTCGGTCGGCGGCAGTTCGCTGCCTGCGGTGCGGGTCGAACTCAACCCGAGCGCCCTGTTCAATCAGGGCATATCGCTCGATGCGGTGCGTCAGACCATCAGCAATGCCAACGTGCGCAGGCCGCAGGGCGCGGTGGAAGATCCTCAGCAGCGCTGGCAGCTCCAGGCCAACGACGAGTTGAAAACTGCCGAGGCTTATCGCCCACTGATTATTCACTATAACAACGGCTCGGCGGTGCGCCTGAGTGATGTGGCTGCGGTCAACGACTCGGTACAGGACGTGCGCAACGCCGGGATGACCGATGCCAAACCGGCGATTATTCTGGCCATCAGCCGGGCGCCGGATGCCAACATCATTGAAACCGTCGATCGTATTCGCGCCGAATTGCCCGCGCTGCAAGACAACATTCCGGCGTCAATCCAACTGAATATCGCCCAGGACCGCTCGCCGACCATTCGCGCCTCGCTGGCCGAGGTAGAACAGTCGCTGGTGATTGCCATTGGGCTGGTGATCCTGGTGGTGTTTATCTTCCTGCGTTCCGGCCGCGCTACGCTGATCCCGGCGGTCGCCGTACCGGTATCGCTGATCGGTTCCTTCACCGCCATGTATCTGTGCGGCTTCAGCCTGAATAACCTGTCGCTGATGGCATTGACCATCGCTACCGGCTTCGTGGTCGACGACGCCATCGTGGTGCTGGAGAACATTTCCCGCCACATTGAGGCCGGCATGAAGCCGGTCAACGCGGCGCTGGTCGGGGTGCGTGAAGTCGGCTTTACCGTGCTGTCGATGAGCGTGTCGCTGGTGGCGGTGTTTATTCCGCTGCTGCTGATGGAAGGCCTGCCGGGCCGTCTGTTCCGCGAGTTTGCCGTGACCCTGTCGGTGTCGATCGGTTTGTCGTTGATTATCTCACTGACGCTAACCCCGATGATGTGTGCCTACCTGCTGCGCCACCAGCCGCCGCGCTCGCAGAGGCGAGTACGCGGCTTCGGTAAAATGCTGTTGGCGTTGCAACAGGGCTACGGTCGCTCGCTGAGCTGGGTGCTTGGCCATTCGCGCTGGGTGCTGGCGGTGTTTTTGGCCACCATCGCGCTCAACGTGTGGCTGTATGTCAGCATTCCAAAAACCTTTTTCCCGGAGCAGGATACCGGTCGGCTGATGGGCTTTATCCAGGCTGACCAGAGCATTTCCTTCCAGGCGATGCGCGTGAAGCTGGAAGATTTTATGAAGATTGTGCGTGAAGATCCGGATGTGGAAAACGTCACCGGCTTTACCGGGGGGTCACGCACCAACAGCGGCTCGATGTTTATTTCGTTGAAACCCCTGTCGGTACGCAGCGATGATGCACAAAAAGTGATCGCCCGGCTGCGCGCCAAATTAGCCAAAGAGCCGGGAGCCAGCCTGTTCCTGATGGCGGTACAGGATATCCGCGTCGGCGGTCGGCAGGCTAACGCCAGCTACCAGTACACGCTGCTGGCAGATGACCTCGCCGCGTTACGTGAATGGGAACCGAAGATCCGTACCGCACTGGCCGCCTTGCCAGAGCTGGCAGACGTCAACTCCGATCAGCAGGACAAAGGGTCGGAGATGGATCTGGTTTACGATCGCGAGACGATGGCCCGGCTGGGTATTTCGGTCTCTGACGCCAACAGCCTGCTGAACAACGCCTTCGGTCAGCGCCAGATTTCGACCATCTATCAGCCGCTCAATCAGTACAAAGTGGTGATGGAAGTGGCACCGCCCTATACCCAGGACGTCAGTTCGCTGGACAAGATGTTCGTGATCAACAAGGACGGCAAGGCTATTCCCCTGTCCTACTTCGCCCGTTGGCAACCGGCCAATGCACCGCTGTCGGTTAACCATCAGGGTCTGTCGGCCGCCTCGACCATCTCGTTTAACCTGCCGGATGGCGGCAGCCTGTCCGATGCCACCGCCGCCGTGGAACGTACCATGACGGCACTCGGCGTCCCCGCCACCGTGCGCGGTGCCTTCGCCGGTACCGCACAGGTGTTCCAGGAAACGCTGAAATCCCAGTTGCTGCTGATCGCCGCCGCCATCGCCACGGTGTATATCGTGCTTGGCATTCTCTACGAAAGCTATATTCACCCGCTGACCATCCTGTCCACCCTGCCCTCTGCCGGCGTGGGGGCGCTGCTGGCGCTGGAGCTGTTTGGCGCGCCGTTCAGCCTGATTGCGCTGATTGGCATTATGTTGTTGATCGGTATTGTGAAGAAAAACGCCATCATGATGGTCGACTTTGCCCTGGATGCGCAGCGCAACGGCGGCATTAGTGCGCGAGACGCCATTTTCCAGGCATGCCTGCTGCGCTTCAGACCTATCATGATGACCACGCTGGCGGCGCTGTTCGGTGCATTGCCGTTGGTACTGACCCACGGTGACGGCGCCGAACTGCGCCAGCCGCTCGGTATCACCATCGCAGGCGGCCTGATCGTCAGCCAACTGTTGACGCTGTACACCACCCCGGTGATTTACCTGTATTTTGACCGGCTGCAGATGAAGTTCCGTCGCGGCAAGAAACTGGATCCTTTGCCCCAATAATGGCTGATTGATGCTTATAAAACACACTGCTTCAGTACAGTGGCAACTCTGGATTGTGGCGTTCGGCTTCTTTATGCAGACGCTGGACACCACCATCGTCAACACCGCCCTGCCGTCGATGGCTGTCAGCCTGGGGGAGAATCCGCTGCGCATGCAATCGGTAATCGTCTCCTACGTACTGACGGTGGCGGTGATGCTGCCTGCCAGCGGCTGGCTGGCGGATCGGGTTGGCGTGCAGCGGGTGTTCTTCAGTGCCATCGTGCTGTTCACTCTGGGATCGATCCTCTGTGCCCGTTCCGAAACCCTGAATGAGCTGATCGCCTCACGCGTGGTGCAGGGTATCGGCGGCGCGATGATGGTGCCGGTCGGTCGGCTGACAGTGATGAAAATCGTCCCGCGCGAACAGTATATGGCGGCGATGACCTTTGTTACCCTGCCCGGCCAAATCGGCCCGCTAATGGGGCCGGCACTGGGCGGCTTTTTGGTGCAGTACGCCAGTTGGCACTGGATTTTCCTGATCAATATTCCGGTGGGGATTGCCGGGGCCATCGCCACGCTGCTGCTGATGCCCAACTACCGCATGCAGACCCGGCGCTTCGACATCAGCGGTTTTATCATGCTGGCTATCGGTATGGCGACGTTGACGCTGGCGCTTGACGGCCACAAGGGAATGGGGTTGTCGGCCACCGCCATCGGCGGCCTGGTGGTAGCCGGCGTAGCGGCGCTGGCCGGTTACTGGTGGCATGCTCACGGCAACAGCCGGGCGCTGTTCTCGCTGCGGTTGTTCAAAACCCAGACCTATAAAGTTGGGCTGACGGCCAGCCTGCTGGGCCGTATCGGCAGCGGCATGTTGCCGTTTATGACGCCGCTGTTTATGCAGGTCGGCATGGGGTTTTCCCCGTTCCACGCCGGGTTGATGATGATCCCGATGATTATTGGCAGTATGGGGATGAAGCGCATCGTGGTGCGAGTGGTTAACCGTTTCGGTTACCGCAACGTGCTGGTGGCCGCAACGCTGATGCTGGCGTTGATCAGCCTGAGTTTCCCGCTGGTCGCCATGCTCGGCTGGATCTGGCTGTTGCCGGTGGTGTTGTTCTTCCAGGGCATGGTCAACTCGCTGCGCTTCTCGGCCATGAATACCCTGACGCTGAAAGATTTGCCTGATCGGCTGGCCAGCAGCGGCAACAGCCTGCTGTCGATGGTGATGCAAGTGTCGATGAGCCTTGGCGTCAGCATCGCCGGTATTCTGATCGGCAGCTTTGCCCATCAGCAGGTGATCACCGGCAGCCCGGCGATTCACAGCGCCTTTATTTACAGCTACTGCTGCATGGCGTTAATCATCGCCCTGCCTGCGCTGGCCTTCGCCCGTGTCCCGGCCGATACCACGACTAACCGTACGCTGACCAAAGAGCCGGGCACCGGCTCCACGAGGTTGCAATGAAAATAGGCATTACCGGTAAACTGTTCATGGCGATCTTCGCCACCTGCATGCTGGTGCTCATCACCATGCATTGGGGTGTGCGTGTCAGCTTCGAGCGCGGTTTTATCGACTACATCAAGAACAGCAACGAGCAGCGTATCAATATGCTGGGTGAAGCGCTGGAAGAACAGTACAGCCGCCACGGCAACTGGGTCTTTCTGCGCAATAACGATCAGGTGGTTTACCAGATCATGCGTTCGTTCGAACAGAACAGCGACAGCAGCCACAATCTGCCACCTAAAGGCTGGCGCACCCAGTTTTGGGTGGTAGACAGCCAGTTTAACCGGCTGGTCGGGCATTCCGGCCCGCTGCCGAAGGAAGGCCCGCGCCATCCGATCCGCTATAACAATGAAATTGTCGGCTGGGTGATCACCACCCCGGTTGAGAGGTTGACGCGCAATACCGACATCAACTTCGACCAACAGCAAAGGCGCACCAGTTGGATGATTGTCGCCCTCTCCACGCTGTTGGCAGCGGCGGTGACCTGGCTGATGTCGCGCGGATTACTGGCGCCGGTCAAACGCCTGGTAGCAGGTACTCATCGCCTGGCTGCGGGGGATTTCGGCACCCGTGTGGCCGTCAGCAGCCAGGATGAACTGGGGCGACTGGCGCAGGACTTTAACCAGCTCGCCACCTCACTGGAAAAAAATGAACAGATGCGGCGTGCCGTGATGGCCGACGTCTCGCACGAATTACGTACCCCGCTGGCGGTGTTGCGCGGCGAACTTGAAGCCTTGCAAGACGGCGTGCGCCAACCTACCCCGGCCTCACTCAGCTCATTGCTGGCGGAAGTCACCACCCTGACCAAGCTGGTAGATGACCTGCACCAACTGTCGTTATCCGATCTCGGCGCGCTCGCTTACCGTAAATCACCAGTCGACTGTGTGCACTTGCTGCAAATTGCAGTCGCCAGCTTCCGCGACCGGTTCCGCGCCAAGGGGCTGGAAATCGTGACTCTGTTGCCTGAACAGGCATCGCTGTTTGGCGATCCGGACAGGCTTAATCAGCTGTTTAACAACCTGCTGGAAAACAGTCTGCGTTATACCGACGCCGGCGGTAAGCTGGAAATCGGTGCAGAGCCGTTGCCAGGCCGCCTGCGGATTTACTGGCAGGACAGCGCGCCAGGCGTCAATGATGAGCAACTGGCGCGCATTTTCGAACGCTTCTACCGTACCGAAGGTTCGCGTAATCGTGCCAGCGGCGGCTCCGGACTGGGGCTGTCGATCTGTCAAAACATAGTGGAAGCACACAACGGGACGATCTACGCACAGCACTCGCCTTTGGGCGGCGTGCGGATTACAGTAGAATTCGCCGTCCCGGTAATGAATAAGGCGTCATGATGGAAACCCAGAACCAGCCGTTGCAAATTATGATTGTTGAAGACGAACCCAAACTTGGCCAACTGCTGGTGGACTACCTGCAGGCCGCAGGGTACGCCACGCGCTGGCTGACCAATGGCAGCGAAGTCGTGCCGGCAGTGCATGAACGTGCCCCCGCACTGATCCTGCTGGATCTGATGCTGCCGGGCTCCGATGGGCTGACCGTCTGCCGCGAACTACGCCGCTTTACCGACATTCCTGTGGTGATGGTGACAGCGAAAATTGAAGAAATTGATCGCCTGCTGGGGCTGGAGATCGGCGCAGATGATTACATCTGCAAACCTTACAGCCCACGTGAAGTGGTCGCCCGGGTGAAAACCATTCTGCGCCGTTGCTACCGCCCGCTGGATAATACGCAGGAAGAAACCCAGCTTCATATTGATGAACCGCGCTTTCAGGCTAGCTATCAGGGCCAAATGCTGGATCTCACCCCGGCGGAATTCCGCCTGCTGAAAACGCTGGCCAGCCAGCCGGGCAACGTGTTCTCACGCGAGCAACTGCTGAATAATCTGTATGATGACTACCGGGTGGTGACCGACCGCACTATTGACAGCCATATCAAAAACCTGCGGCGCAAGCTGGAGCTGATCGACGGCGAAAAATCCTTTATCCGCTCGGTGTATGGCGTGGGTTACCGCTGGGAAGCCGAAGCCTGTCGGCTGGTGAATGGGCTGTAACCGGTTCTAGGTCCAGTCTTCGACCCTCAGCCCCGGCACCATGGCGAACGCCTTATCGTTAGTCACTATTGTCGCACCACGGCTCTGCGCGTGTGCGGCAATAAGCTGATCCAAAGCCCCCATTACTCGCCCCTTTTTCGCCATATCCGCCCGCATCGTTCCGTAGCAATGCGCGGCTTCCCGGTCCCAGGCATACACCGTCACGGAATCCAGGAATGACGCCACGGCCGCTTTTAGCGCCAAACTTTGCCGCTTGGCTACGCCATACAACAATTCCGCCTCCGTGATACTGGAAATGCAGACCGCAGACGGCGGGATCTTTTCCATTACGCGCAATAAGCGGGGATGCCGACGGAACAGTTGGCTGACCGTATTGGTATCAAACATGTACATGCTTACTCTTCCTCGCCGAACGGATCGCGGATGGCGATCCCCTGTTGACGATCCTCAGCCACCAGGAAGTCCTGCGGCACCTGAGTTTGCTCGATCATTTGCAGCAGTGGAGCCCAACTGTCAGGTTTTGCCGGATACTTTGATAAAATCACGTTTCCCTCCCGATCGCGGCGGATATACACACGATCTGTATCAAATTCAAATTCCACGGGTAATCTCACCGCCTGATTTCTGCCGTTTTTAAACAGCTTCGCGACTCTTTCCATTTTCATCTCCTCTGACAGGCATAGGCCTAAGCATATGCCTGTTGAGCTTCGATGCCAAGATGCTGTGCTTGTTTTTTGAACGCCAATGACGCAGCGAGCCAACCTTAACGTGGCGTGACCGTCGGTGAAATACTGCCCTGGCAAAAATGCGGCCAGCTGCGCAGACTTTCTGCGCATCACAATCCCCCATTAGCTTCTCGTGCTACAGCACTATCCGCTGGTTAAAACTCAACGCCAGCGCAAAAAAATCGCCTGTTTTTTGCGCTATGGTGCGCAAATCATGTTTATTAGCCGCCCAATTTCAAGCTATTGGCTACACTTACATCACTTATCGGAACCCACAGGAGAGGAACCATGGCAATCGGTCACTATGAGCTGAAAAAAGCAAAGAATGGACAGTACCACTTCAACCTGAAAGCCAGTAATGGTGAAATTATTCTGGCCAGTGAGATGTACGCCAGCAAGGCCTCGGCGGAAAATGGCATTGCCTCAGTGCAAACCAATTCCCCTCACGAAGCGCAGTACGAACTGAAACACAGCACCAGCAATCAGCCTTACTTTGTACTGAAAGCCAAGAACCATCAGGTGATCGGCGTCAGTGAAATGTACAGCTCTGAAACAGCAGCAAAAAACGGTATTCAGTCGGTGATCAAGAACGGCCCGAGCACCGATGTACGCGATTTGAGCGCATAACTTCATCTGGGCGACGCGCGATGGCTGCCATCGCGCGTTTTTCTTATGACCAGGATCAATCTCCCTGTAATAAATCCGGTTACCTGCTGATTTCTTGCCACGCTGCCGCTACAATCCCCCGCTTTTACTGCGCCATTTGGTGGTGCGGTACTGACCTGAAATCAGACCGAGACTCATTATGTTTACACCGGAACTCCTCTCCCCGGCCGGCACGCTGAAAAACATGCGTTACGCCTTTGCCTATGGTGCCGACGCCGTTTATGCCGGCCAACCGCGTTACAGCCTGCGGGTGCGCAACAACGAATTCAATCATGAGAACCTGGCGCAGGGGATCAACGAAGCCCACGCACTGGGCAAAAGATTCTACGTAGTGGTTAATATCGCCCCGCACAACGCCAAGCTGAAAACCTTCCTGCGCGATCTTAAACCAGTGATCGACATGGGCCCGGATGCGCTGATCATGTCCGATCCCGGCCTGATCATGATGGTGCGCGAAGCCTTCCCGCAGATGGACATTCATTTGTCGGTACAGGCGAATGCGGTTAACTGGGCAACGGTGAAGTTCTGGCAGCAAATGGGGCTGACGCGAGTGATCCTGTCGCGCGAACTGTCACTGGAAGAGATCGCCGAGATCCGCGCCCAGGTACCGGAGATGGAGCTGGAAATCTTTGTTCACGGCGCGTTGTGCATGGCCTACTCCGGCCGCTGCCTGCTGTCCGGTTATATCAACAAGCGCGACCCTAATCAGGGTACCTGCACCAATGCCTGCCGCTGGCAGTACAAGGCGGAAGAAGGCAAAGAGGATGAGACCGGCAACATCGTGCATATGCATGAGCCGATCCCGGTGCAAACCGTCGAACCGACATTGGGTATCGGTGCGCCAACCGACAAAGTGTTCATGCTGTCCGAAGCGCAAAAGCCGGATGAATACATGAGCGCCTTTGAGGATGAACACGGCACCTACATCATGAACTCGAAGGATTTACGCGCCATCCAGCACGTAGAACGTCTGACTCAGCTCGGCGTGCATTCGCTGAAAATCGAAGGCCGTACCAAATCCTTCTACTACTGCGCACGCACTGCGCAAGTTTATCGCCGCGCCATTGATGACGCGGTCGCGGGCAAACCATTCGATCCCACCCTGCTCACCACACTGGAAGGTTTGGCGCACCGGGGTTACACCGAAGGTTTCCTGCGTCGCCATGTGCATGAAGCCCAGCAAAACTATGATTACGGTTCCTCACTGTCTGATCGCCAGCAGTTTGTCGGTGAATTCACCGGCGTCAGGCGTGACGGTTGGGCAGAAGTGGATGTGAAAAACAAGTTCATGGTCGGTGATGGCGTAGAGATGATGACTCCCGGTGGTAACGTGTTGTTTACCCTGGAGAGCATGCAGAATAAAAAAGGTGAAGCGATCGATGTGGCGCCAGGCAACGGGCATATCGTCTATTTGCCGATCCCGCATGATATCGATCTCAATTACGCGTTGCTGATCCGCAATTT
This sequence comes from Serratia myotis, assembly GCF_027474885.1. Taxonomy (NCBI): domain Bacteria; kingdom Pseudomonadati; phylum Pseudomonadota; class Gammaproteobacteria; order Enterobacterales; family Yersiniaceae; genus Serratia; species Serratia myotis. Next base: position 4,130,348 of record NZ_CP099707.1, read on the forward strand.
GCCTGATACCAATACTCCTGCGGTGTGAAAATTCCGCTGGCTATCTTTAAGTGGTGATTTTTAGCAAATATTAGAATTGGATCACATCAATTAGTCCGCAGCTTGGTTAATATCAGGCTGCTTAAAACTAAGAACGAAAAATATTTGCATAGCAATACTAGGAACCACCTCCTTAGCCGGTCCAATCTCCCTTGGACTGGCTTTTTCTTTGGTTTCAACCGCCTATCCGCTCGGGTATCGCTAATATAACCAGCCATTTTTTTAACACATTATTTAAATCTATTTTTAAAAGCACCTTCCCTCACAGCGATATAAATACCATGCTACAACGGTTAATTAATTCATTAACAAAAAACGCTAACTCATCTGCGGCGTATATCTCAGATTAAGTCAATTATGTAGGAATTATCTCTGCCCAACGGCATCTACCCAGAATTAACTGAATATTCTGATGGCCTGCCGCGGGTGGGTAGTTTATCGTTGCTCATTATCTGTTTACCGCAGGGAGAGACCGGGAATGCATCCACCAGCACCAGCGCTTCTTATCATTAATGGCAAAGGCGCCGGCAACGAAGAGGTTCGCCTTGCCGTCCAGAAGTTGCGGGATGAGGGCCAAACTCTGCACGTTCGCGTCACCTGGGAGCATGGAGATGCTGCACGATATGTGCAGGAAGCCTGCCAACTGGGTGTGGCCACGCTGATTGCCGGCGGCGGCGATGGCACCATCAACGAAGTGGCCGCAGCATTGGCAACCTTACCGGCCAAGGGTCGGCCGGTATTGGGCATTCTGCCGTTGGGCACGGCCAACGACTTCGCCGTAGCCTGCAATATCCCACTGCTGCCGGAGCAGGCACTGCGTTTAGCCGTAAAAGGCCGCGCAGTCCCGATAGACCTGGCCAAAGTGAATGATCATCGCTATTTCATCAATATGGCCACCGGCGGCTTTGGCACTCGTATCACGACCGAGACCCCGGAAAAACTGAAGGCCGTGTTAGGCGGTGTGTCCTACTTTATTCATGGCTTACTGCGCATGGATACGCTCAAGGCCGATCGCTGCGAGATCCGTGGGCCGGATTTCCATTGGTCCGGCGATGCGCTGGTGATTGGCATCGGTAACGGCAAACAAGCCGGTGGCGGGCAGCAGTTATGCCCGGACGCACTGATCAACGATGGCTTGCTGCAACTGCGTCTGTTGATCGCTGATGAGTTGCTGCCGGCGTTAGTGGCCAGCCTGTTTAGTGATGAAGAAAATAAAAACGTGATCAGCGCTGCACTGCCGTGGCTGGAAATCGATGCGCCCCATGAGATGGCTTTTAATCTCGACGGCGAACCGCTCAAGGGCACTCATTTCCATATTGAAGTGCTGCCCAACGCCATCGAATGCCGCCTGCCACCCAACTGTGGATTACTGGGCCAACCTCAGTCCTCTAAATAGTCCCCCACAGCGCCCACCAGCACAGGTTGGGCGCGGTTTGCTATAAGGGCAACCCGTCCGCCTTTGCCTTGCCTCCGCTGCTCCCTTTTCTGCGACAAAATGTGATCCTCTCCGGCAAATTCATTAAATCATACTTGTATGGTAGTTAGTTCATGGCGTATTTTTCGTCCATTATGATGACCCGTGGGAACAGGATTAGACCTATGAAAATTATCAACGCAGAGGTTTTTGTGACCTGCCCAGGCAGGAACTTTGTCACGCTTAAGATCACCACTGACGAGGGGATTACCGGTATCGGCGACGCAACCCTTAACGGCCGCGAGTTGCCGGTGGCGTCCTACCTGAAAGATCACGTCTGTCCGCAATTGATCGGTCGTGATGCCCACCAGATCGAAGACATCTGGCAGTTCTTCTATAAAGGCGCTTACTGGCGGCGCGGCCCGGTGACCATGTCCGCCATTTCCGCCGTAGACATGGCGCTGTGGGATATCAAAGGCAAGGCCGCCAACATGCCGCTGTATCAGTTACTGGGCGGCGCATCACGTACTGGCGTGATGGTTTACTGCCACACCACCGGCCATTCTATCGACGAGGTGCTCGACGACTACGCCAAACATAAAGAGTTGGGCTTTAAAGCCATTCGCGCCCAGTGTGGTGTGCCGGGCATGAAAACCACCTACGGCATGGCCAAGGGCAAAGGGTTGGCTTATGAACCCGCCACCAAGGGCAACTGGCCGGAAGAACAGCTGTGGTCAACGGAGAAATACCTCGATTTCACCCCCAAACTGTTTGAAGCCGTGCGCAACCGCTTTGGTTTTGACGAGCACTTGCTGCACGACATGCACCACCGGCTGACCCCGATCGAGGCCGCACGCTTCGGCAAAAACGTTGAGCAATACCGCCTGTTCTGGATGGAAGACCCCACGCCTGCGGAGAATCAGGAATGTTTCCGCCTGATCCGCCAGCACACCGTCACGCCAATCGCCGTCGGCGAGGTGTTTAACAGCATCTGGGATTGCAAACAGCTGATTGAAGAGCAGCTGATCGACTATATCCGCACCACCCTGACCCACGCCGGCGGCATTACCGGCATGCGCCGTATTGCCGACTTTGCCTCGCTGTATCAGGTGCGCACCGGCTCGCACGGCCCCTCCGATCTTTCGCCTATCTGCATGGCAGCGGCGCTGCATTTCGATCTGTGGGTGCCGAACTTTGGCGTGCAGGAATACATGGGTTACTCCGAACAAATGCTCGAGGTGTTCCCCCATAGCTGGAGCTTTAACGACGGCTATATGCACCCGGGCAATAAACCGGGGCTGGGCATTGAGTTCAACGAAAAACTGGCCGCCCGTTATCCGTACGAACCGGCTTACCTGCCGGTCGCACGCCTGGAGGATGGCACCCTATGGAACTGGTAACAGGAGAACGCACCATGCAAAGCGTGGTCATTGAACAGCCCGGCCTGCTGGCTATCCAGCAGCGCCCTCTGCCGCAGCCAGCCGCTAATGAAGTGCGGGTAAAGGTTAAATTTGCCGGTATCTGCGGTTCTGACGTGCATATTTATCATGGTCATAATCCTTTCGCCCGCTACCCGCGTGTGATCGGTCATGAGTTTTTTGGCGTGATTGATCAGGTCGGCAGCGATGTCGACCCGCAACGGCTCGGCGAACGCGTTTCGGTCGATCCGGTGGTCAGTTGCGGCCATTGCTACCCTTGCTCTATAGGCCGCCCCAACGTCTGTACCGAACTGCAGGTAATAGGTGTGCACCGCGACGGTGGCTTCAGTGACTATGCCTGTGCCCCGGCGCGTAACGCCTACCGCATTCCGGACAGTATCAGCGATCGCCACGCCGCCATGGTCGAACCCTTCACCATTGCCGCCAATATCACCGCCCATCTGCAGCCCAATGCCGTTGATATCGCGCTTGTCTACGGCGCGGGGCCGATGGGACTGACGGTGATCCAAACGCTGAAAGGCGTCTACGGTGTGAAGCAGGTGATCGTCACCGATCGCATCAAGGAACGACTGGAGATGGCGCAGGAAAACGGGGCCGACTGGACATTCAACAATGCCGAAGCGTCGCTGCCCGCCGAACTGGAACGACGCGGCATCCGCCCGACGCTGATCGTCGACGCCGCCTGCCATCCGGCCATTTTGCAGGAGGCGATCAACCTGGCGTCCCCAGCGGCACGCATCGGCATCATGGGGTTCTCCGGCGAGGCCTGCACCGTTACTCAACAAAGCATCACCAGTAAAGAGCTGTCGATTTTCTCCTCACGCCTCAACAGCGCGCGCTTCCCGCAGGTCATCGAGTGGATGGCCAGCGGGAAAATCGCCCCACAGAAGTTAATTACTCACTGCGTGCCAGCCGCCGAGGTTGAGCAGGCGATGTTAATGTTCGAAAAAGATCAGCGCACCTGCTGCAAGGTGTTGTTGCAATTCGATTGATTACTCTACCAAGGCCAGGGGCTGCAGGAAGCGGCCCTCTCCAACCATGAAGCATCGCGATTAAAACAACATCAAGTGGAGTGCTTTTATGTTTAAAAACCTGCGTTGGACCATCGTATTCCTGCTGTTTATGGTTTACATGATCAACTATCTCGACCGCGTCGCGCTGTCGATTACCGTACCTATGATCGAAAAGGATCTGATGTTGAATGCCGAGCAGTTCGGCATCATCTTCGGCAGCTTCTTCTTCGGCTACGCCATCTTTAACTTTATCGGCGGGCTGGCGGTAGACAAATTCGGCCCGACGTTAGTGCTCGGCATTGCCGTCGGCCTGTGGTCGATTTTCTGCGGCATGACGGCATTAGCCACCGGCTTCTATTCCATGCTGATCCTGCGCGTGCTGTTCGGCATGGCCGAAGGGCCAATCTGCGCCTCCGCCAATAAAATGATCAACGGCTGGTTCCCGAAGAAACAGGCGGCGACTGCCATGGGCCTGCTCAGTGCCGGTTCCCCTTTGGGCGGTGCCGTCGCCGGGCCGATCGTCGGCTATCTAGCATTGGCATTTGGCTGGCGACCGGCGTTTATGGTCATCTGCTCGATCGGCATCGTCTGGATGCTGGTGTGGTTCTTCGTGGTAGCGGATAACCCGGCGAAAAGCAAACGCATCGGCGATGAAGAGCTGGCGCTGATTAACCAGATGAAGGAAGAGACTCACAGCGCCGAAGAAGAGCTGAGCAATGCCGCGCACGGGCTGGGTTACTACCTGAAGCAGCCGATCATCCTGGTCACCGCGTTCGCCTTCTTCTGCTACAACTACATCCTGTTCTTCTTCCTGAGCTGGTTCCCGTCCTATCTGGTGCAGGCACACAACCTGAACATCAAGGAAATGAGCCTCACCACCATGATCCCGTGGATTGTCGGCTTTGTCGGCCTGGCGCTCGGCGGCTATATCTCCGACAAAATTTTCAATATCACCGGCAAGCTGCTGCTGTCGCGCAAGATTGTGCTGGTCACCAGCCTGCTGGCGGCGGCCATCTGTGTGGCACTGGCGGGTACCGTCAGCAGCGTAGTGCCGGCGGTGATGCTGATGTCGGTATCGATCTTCTTCCTGTACATCACCGGGGCGATTTACTGGGCGATTATCCAGGACGTGGTGCATAAATCCCGGGTCGGTGGCGCCAGTGGCTTTATCCATCTGGTTGGCAGCGTTTCCGGCATCATTGGCCCGGTGGTAACCGGCTACATTGTGCAAAACACCGGCAAGTTCGACAGCGCCTTTATGCTGGCGGGTGGCGTGGCCGCGCTCGGGGCCGTACTGGTACTGCTGGTGATCAAGGCACCGCGCAATACCGCACAACCACAAATCTCAAAACCCTAATCTGCCCGGGGCGGCCAACGTCGCCCCGCTTTCAGTCCCCACATTCAGGAACTTCAGCATGACACTTTCCAGCAACAGCGTGCTGCCGACGGCGGTTGCGCAGCCGGGCTACGCTCGCGAAAGGATTAAACCGCGCATCGTGCATCTGGGTTTTGGCGCGTTCTTCCGCGCACATCAGGCGGTATATACCGAACAGTTGGCTAACGAGCACGCCAGCGACTGGGGTTACTGCGTGATCAGCATGCACAACGGCCGGCAAAAAATCGCCGACCTACAACGGCAGGATTTGCTGTATACGGTTGCAGAAATGGACGGCGACGGCTGGCATGGTCAGACGATCGGCGTCATCAGGCAGGCGCTGCACCTGCAGGTCGACGGGCTGGAAGCCGTGCTTGAAGCCATGGCACAGCCGGAGATTGCCATCGTTTCATTGACCATCAGCGAGAAAGGCTACTGCTATCAGCCCGCCAGCGGCCAGTTGTTGGCAGAGCATCCGGATATTCAGCATGACATCGCCCACCCGCTGCATCCGCGATCGGCCCCCGGCCTGATCCTGGCCGCGCTGCGGCTACGCCGGGCACGGGGCCTGCCGGCGTTTGCCGTAATGTCCTGCGACAACATGCCGGCCAACGGTCAGGTAACCCGCAATGTACTCAGCCAACTGGCACAGCAACAGGATGCGGATCTGGCGGCGTGGGTCACACAGCAGGTCGCCTTTCCATCAACCATGGTCGACCGCATTGTTCCGGCAGTCACCGAAGAAACGCTGCAACACATTGAGGATTTACTGGGTGGCATCGCCGATCCGGTCGCTGTCGCCTGCGAACCCTTCCGCCAATGGGTGATCGAAGATCACTTTCCGCAGGGACGCCCGGCATGGGAAAAGGCCGGTGCTGAGCTGGTCAGCGACGTACTGCCATACGAGGAAATGAAGCTGAGGATGCTCAACGGCAGCCACTCGTTTCTCGCTTATCTGGGCTATTTGGCCGGTTATGCGCATATCAGCGACTGCATGCAGGATGCGTATTTCGTTAAAGCCGCACGCCACCTGATGCTGGCGGAGCAAGCACCGACGCTGCAGGTTCGTGAGCTGGATCTGACGCACTACGCCGACTCGCTACTGGCCCGTTACCGCAATACGGCGCTAAAGCACCGTACCTGGCAGATCGCCATGGACGGCACGCAAAAACTGCCGCAGCGCATGTTGGACTCCATTCGTTGGTATCTGGCGCACGGCAGCGATTTTAGCTGTCTGGCTTTAGGCGTCGCCGGTTGGATGCGTTACGTCGGCGGCAAGGATGAACAGGGTCAGCCTATTGAGATCAGCGATCCTTTAAGTGAACGCCTCGCCAACTTGGTCGGCAACAGTCGCGAAGGCCCGGAACGGGTGTTGGCCCTGTTGCAGCTCGATACGGTTTTTGGTCAGGATCTGCCGGCCAATCACAGCTTCGTCGATACCGTCACCCATGCCTATCAGGCGCTGTTAGCGCAGGGTGCCAAGACCACCGTGGCCGCTCTGCCCATCAACGGATACTAACCGGGAGAATTCTGATGTCTGCAACCCCACATGAAGCCGTTACCAACGACAATCAACCGTTATTACGGCGTGTCGCCAGCGCTTCGGCGATAGGCACGGCAGCCGAGTACTACGACTTTTTCGCTTATGGCACCGCTGCGGTGCTGTTCTTCGGACAACTATTTTTCCCCAGCGCTGATCCGCTGATCAGTACACTGGCAGCCTTCGCCACCTACGCGGTCGGTTTCCTGGCCCGCCCACTGGGCGGTATCGTATTCGGCCACATCGGTGACAAAGTTGGCCGCAAGAAAGCGTTGGTGATCACCATTTTGATTGTCGGCCTCGGCACCTTTTGCATCGGTCTGCTGCCAACCTATGAAAAAATCGGCATCTGGGCGCCCATCGCCCTGATCCTGATCCGCGTACTGCAAGGTTTCGGCGTCGGTGGCGAACAGGCTGGCGCGGTGCTGATGACCGCAGAATACTCACCCCCCCAGCGCCGTGGTTTCTACGCCAGTTGGGTGCAGATCGGCGCGCCGGCCGGTTTCCTGCTGCCCTCGGGGCTGTTCGCCCTGTTGACCGCGCTGCTGACGCCGGCACAAATGCTGGACTGGGGCTGGCGTATTCCGTTCCTGCTCAGCCTGCTGCTGGTGATCGTCGGGTTATTCATTCGCCTGAAAATCGACGAATCGCCGGTATTTAACCAAATCCGCGCCACCAAGGCAGTTGAAAGCCGACCGGTGGTGGAAGTGGTTCGCACCTACCCTGGCCTGATCGGCAAAGGGGTGTGCGCCAAGCTGATTGAGGCCTGTGCCTTCGCCATGTTCACGGTGATCGTGCTGGCCTACGGCAAGGCCAATCATCTGAATGAAAGCATTCTGCTGGAAGCGATGATAGTCGCGGTGCTGCTGGAAATATTCGCCATCCCGCTGATGGGCCACCTTTCCGACCGACTGGGGCGTAAACCCGTGTATATCGCCGGTGCGCTGCTGCAGGTGATCTGCATAGTGCCATTCTTTATGGCGATAAACCTCGACAGCTACTGGATAACCCAAATCGCCATGATTCTGGTGTTAACCCTCGGGCACAGCATGTGCTATGCCCCACAGGCCTCCTTCTTCCCTGAGCTGTTCCCGACTCGCGTACGCTGCAGCGGCATTGCGTTAATCTGGCAGATTGGTTCGCTGATCGGCAGCGGCATCCTCGGATTGCTGGCGGTGAAGATCCTGCAGATGACCGGTGGCCATTATTACGGCCTTGCGGGATACATGATGGTATTGGGGGTAATTTCGGCCATCGGCTTGAGCCTGATGCCTGAGACCGCACCGCAACGGCGTCAACAGGAATACCAGGACTGGCATCATTGAGTTGTCCTATTCGGCGGGTGGATTTATCCACCCGCCATCAGACGATAATCTGCTAGTATGGTGGCATCCAAATCCCAGCCAGATGACCGATCGTCTCCATGTCTGAATCCTACAGCCTCACCAATAGCCTTCCGGTTAATCAGCAAATCTACCGTTTCCTGCGTAAGGACATCGTCGACTGCACCATTCCCCCCGGCACGCTGTTGTCAGAGAAAGAGATTTCCACCCGCTTTAGCGTTTCACGCCAACCGGTGCGCGAAGCCTTTATCAAGCTGGCGGAGGCCGGACTGGTGCAGATCCTGCCGCAGCGCGGGACTTTCGTGATGAAGATTTCGGCCAAACGGGTAGCCGATGGGCGTTTTATCCGTCAGGCCGTAGAATGCGCTGTTGTACGTCGCGCGGCGGAACGCATCACACCGGAACAGTTGATGACGCTGGAGCATAATTTGCATCGTCAGGAGCTGGCCGCACAGAACAAGCAGACACGTGAGTTCCTGGCGCTGGACGATGAGTTCCACCAGTTGCTCACTCAGTTTGCCGAATGCCCGCTGGCCTGGGAGACCATCGAAACCATCAAGGCCACCATGGACCGGGTGCGTTTTCTCAGCCTGAGCGAGGTTTCGCCACCGGAAAGCCTGCTCCAGCAACATTACCGCATTTTTGCCGCACTGAAGGCACAGGATGCCGATGCCGCCGAGCGCGCCATCCATGAGCACCTGCAAGAGATGATCTACTCCATTACCCCCATCGCTTTGCAGAATACCGAGTGGTTCGACGCCGAATAGTCAAGCACTGACCTTCAAGGGGGCGATCGCCCCCCGCTATTTGGCTTCCCAAATGGCATTTCCTCTCAATCGCATCTATTGTTTCTCCTTGCTATCAGGATTTCATTACTATCGTTTTTACAGCTTCAATCACCGCTTTTTACTACGCCGGTGAATAAATCTCCCCTATGGTTTTTATTGTCGGTGTATGAAGAAGCTAATCAGGAGACAATCATGACTGATATTGCGCAGTTGTTAGGAAAGGAAGCGGAAGACCTGTTGCAACACCGCTGTACTACCATCCCTGCTGAGAATCTGTACCTGCCGGGCGCCGACTTTGTCGACCGGATCATGATCGATAATAACCGTCCCAACACCGTTCTGCGTTCGATGCAAAGCCTGCTCAACCACGGCCGCCTGGCCGGCACCGGTTACCTGTCGATTCTGCCGGTCGATCAGGGGATTGAGCACTCCGCCGGCGCGTCTTTCGCCGCCAACCCGCTGTACTTTGATCCGAAAAATATCGTTGAACTGGCCATTGAGGCCGGTTGTAACTGCGTCGCCTCGACTTACGGCGTGCTGGCTTCGGTATCGCGCCGCTATGCCCACAAAATTCCGTTCCTGGTCAAACTGAACCATAACGAAACCCTGAGCTATCCGACCCAATACGACCAGACCCTGTATGCCAGCGTCGAGCAGGCTTTCAATATGGGTGCCGTCGCGGTCGGTGCCACCATTTACTTTGGTTCCGAACAGTCACGCCGCCAGATTGAAGAAATCTCGAGCGCCTTCGAGCGCGCCCACGAACTGGGTATGGTCACCGTGCTGTGGGCTTATCTGCGTAATCCGGCGTTTACCAAAGACGGCGTGGATTATCATTCCAGCGCCGATCTCACCGGCCAGGCCAACCATATTGCCGCCACCATCGGTGCCGATATCGTTAAGCAGAAAATGGCGGAAAACAACGGCGGTTACCGCGCGGTGAAATTCGGTTATACCGACGACCGCGTCTACAGCAAGCTGACTACCGATCACCCGATCGATCTGGTGCGTTACCAGTTGGCCAACTGCTATATGGGGCGTGCCGGGTTGATTAACTCCGGCGGGGCCGCCGGTGAAAACGATCTGCAGGAATCGGTGCGCACCGCGGTCATCAACAAGCGCGCAGGTGGAATGGGGCTGATTCTGGGGCGTAAAGCGTTCAAGAAATCGATGAAAGAAGGTGTCGCGCTGATCAACGCGGTTCAGGACACCTATCTGGACAAGAAAGTCACCATCGCCTGATCCCGTCACTCGCAAAATCTGTTACCTCCAGCCCGGTTCGCCGGGCTTTTTTATGCCCTTAATCTGCTGCCATCTTCCTCCTTGCCTAACGGCTACCGCGCTTTAATGTTATTTTTCTTTCATAATTAACTTTCATAATAAAATATTTATCTTTCAAACTGTGATCTATTTAAAACAAATTAATCCATAAAGTGATTAGTGTAAGGCCCATGGCGACAGAGCCGCCGTTCGCTCCAGGCCATACCTTCCATCTCAGGAGAACAATAATGATTGAGCTAATCACCCACGGCGCCGAATGGTTTATCGGCCTGTTTCAGAAAGGCGGTGAAGTGTTTGTCGGCATGGTGACCGGCATTTTACCTTTGTTAATCAGCCTGTTGGTCATTATGAACGCGCTGATCAAATTTGTTGGCCAGGAACGTATCGAACGCTTGGCGCAGCGCTGTGCGGGGAACCCGGTTTCACGCTATCTGCTGCTGCCGCTGATCGGCACCTTTGTGTTTTGCAACCCGATGACCCTCAGCCTCGGTCGCTTTATGCCCGAGAAATACAAACCCAGCTACTACGCGGCGGCGTCCTACAGCTGCCACTCGATGAATGGCCTGTTCCCGCATATCAACCCCGGCGAACTGTTCGTTTACCTCGGGATCGCCAGTGGCCTAACTACCCTCGGCCTGCCGCTGGGGCCACTGGCGGTGAGCTATTTCCTGGTCGGGCTGTTTACCAACTTTTTCCGCGGTTGGGTAACCGATCTCACCACCAGCCTGTTCGAACGCAAGATGGGCATCCGCCTGGACCGTCAGGTACAACTTTAATTCGTGGAGTACAGCATGAGTGCTTATATCCGTATTGAGAAAGGCGCCAGCGGCTGGGGTGGCCCGTTGCAGTTACCGATCGAGCCGGGAAAAAAAGTGGTGTACATCACTGCCGGTACCCGCCCGTCGATCGTCGATCGGCTTAGCGAACTGACCGGCTGGCCGGCCGTCGACGGCTTTAAGGAAGGCGAACCGCCGGCCGATGAAATTGGCGTCATGGTGATCGACTGTGGCGGCACCCTGCGCTGTGGCCTGTACCCTAAACGCCGTATTCCGACGGTCAATATCCACGCTACCGGCCAATCTGGCCCGCTGGCGAAATTTATCCTCGAGGATATTTACGTCTCCGGGGTACGCGATAGCAACATCAGCCGGGTGGAATCGGCAACGGAGACAGCGCAAGCAGCCCCCGCCCCGCAACCCAAGGGACGGGATTACGACACCAGCAAAAAAATCACCGAACAGAGCGACGGCCTGTTGGCGAAAGTCGGCATGGGTATGGGATCGGTGGTGGCGGTGTTCTTCCAGTCTGGCCGCGACACCATCGACACGGTACTGAAAACCATTCTGCCGTTTATGGCGTTCGTCTCGGCGCTGATCGGCATCATCATGGCCTCCGGCCTGGGGGATTTTATCGCCCACGGCCTGACGCCATTGGCCAGCAGCCCGATTGGCCTGGTGACGCTGGCGCTGATTTGTTCTTTCCCACTGCTGTCGCCATTCCTCGGCCCTGGCGCGGTGATCGCCCAGGTGATTGGCGTGCTGGTCGGGGTGCAAATCGGTCTGGGTCATATCCCACCGCAGCTGGCGCTGCCCGCCCTGTTCGCGATTAACGCGCAGGCCGCCTGTGACTTTATTCCGGTAGGTCTGTCATTGGCAGAAGCCAAGCAGGACACGGTGCGGGTCGGTGTGCCTTCGGTCTTGGTCGGGCGTTTCCTGACCGGCGCACCTACGGTGCTGATCGCCTGGGCCGCCTCGGCCTTCATCTACCAATAACTTTTACTTACTGCCAGGGGCTAGCTATGAACACCATTTTCCAAACTACCATCACCCAGATTGGCGACAGTGCCCGCGATGCATTGCTGGACGACATGCTGATCACCTTCCGTGAGGGGGCACCGGCAGACATCGAAGAGTTTTGCTTCATCCACCGGCACGGCAATACCCTCGGCGAACTGCAGACCGGCGGCTGGATGGAGCTGGCGGAGCAGCGTTATCCGATTACCGCCGTTGGCGAGGTCGCCAGCCAAAACCTGCGTGAACTGGGCCACCTTACCGTACGTTTTGACGGGGAAAATCAGGCTGAATTCCCCGGTTCTATCCACGTAGCCGGTACCACACCGGTGGATATCCCGTTAGGCAGTACGCTGAAATTTATCGCATAAGGAGTAGACCATGTCTGAAGTAGCTGTAGTGATTGGCGGAGGCCAAACATTAGGTGCATTTTTGTGCCTGGGACTGGCGCAGGCGGGTTACCGCGTGGCGGTAGCCGATTTAAACGCGGATAACGCCCGACAGGTGGCGCAGCAGATTAACCACCAATACGGCGCTGGCATCGCGCAGGGTTTCCAGGCCGATGCTACCGATGAACAGAGCGTCATTGCCTTGGCGGCGGCGGTAGATAACCAATTTGGCCAGGCTAATCTGTTGGTGTACAGCGCCGGTATCGCCAAGGCCGCGCCGATCACCGATTTTCCATTAGGGGATTTCGATCGTTCGTTGCAGGTCAATCTGGTGGGCTATTTCCTCTGCGCCCGCGAGTTTTCCCGCCTGATGATCCGCGACGGCGTTGCCGGGCGCATCATTCAGATCAACTCCAAGTCCGGCAAGGTCGGTAGCAAGCACAACTCAGGCTACAGCGCCGCCAAGTTCGGCGGTGTGGGGCTGACCCAGTCACTGGCGCTCGATCTGGCGGAGTACGGCATCACCGTACATTCGCTGATGCTCGGTAACCTGCTGAAGTCGCCCATGTTCCAGTCGCTGCTGCCGCAGTACGCACAAAAACTGGGGATCGCGCCGGATGAAGTTGAAAAATATTACACCGACAAGGTGCCGCTGAAACGCGGTTGCGATTACCAGGACGTGCTGAATACCCTGCTGTTTTACGCCAGCGATAAAGCGTCTTATTGCACGGGCCAGTCGATCAACATCACCGGCGGTCAGGTGATGTTCTGATGGGGTTACACCTCCCTCTCCGTCTGGAGAGGGAAAATAAACAGGAGACACTATGACCCAGGCATTGATCATCTTCGCCGTACTGGCCTGGCTGCTGCAAATCGCGCTCGGTTGGTGGCAGCTCCAGCGTTTCAACCGTGCCTTCGACGGCCTTTGCCAACTGGGTCGCGTCGGTGTCGGACGTTCTGGCGGGCGCTTTCGGCCACGGGTGGTGCTGGCGTTGGCCTTCGACACCGAACAACGGGTCTGCGGCAGCATGTTGATGCGCGGCCTGACCATTTTTGCCCAACCCCGTTCGATCGCCCGGCTGCATGGCCTGCACCAGCGGGATCTGCGCCCGGATGTGATCTTCCCCGAGGATCACGCATGCCAGACTGCACTATCGTTAGCGATTGCCCCTAAATCATGATATTTTCACATTAAAAGACATTACCTTTCATATTGAATTATTCGTTGAAGGGAAATGCTCAACTCTTGTGAACAGGACGGGCTATGAAACCAAAGCAGCGACAGGCCGCTATCCTTGAATATCTGCAGCGACATGGCAAAACGGCAGTGGATGCCCTGGCGGCACATTTCGCCACCACCGGCACCACCATTCGTAAAGATCTCACCCTGCTGGAAGACGAAGGCGAGGTGATCCGCACCTACGGCGGCGTGGTGCTCAGCCGCGACGATGGCGACCAGCCCATCGACCGCAAAACCCACATCAATACCGAAAAGAAACGCCAAATCGCCTACGCCGCCATTAAGCTGATCAACGACGGCGACTCGCTGATTTTCGATGCCGGCAGCACGGTGCTGCAAATGGTGCCGCATCTGGCGCAGTTCAATAACATCACGGTGATGACCAACAGCCTGCATATCGTTAATGCGCTGGTAGAGTTGGATAACGACCAGACCATCCTGATGCCCGGCGGCACTTACCGCAAAAAATCGGCGTCCTTCCACGGCAGCCTGGCCGAATCGGCTTTCCAGCAGTTCAGCTTCGACAAACTTTTTATCGGTGCGGATGGCGTGGATCTTAACGCCGGTGTCACCACCTTTAACGAAGTGCATAACGTCAGCAAGGCGATGTGCGAAGCCGCCAGCCGTATTATCCTGCTGGTGGATTCGTCAAAATTTGGCCGCAAAAGCCCGAACGTGGTCTGCGACCTGAGCGCCGTAGACACGCTGATCACCGATAAAAACATCAACCCGGATTACCTCGCCGCGCTGCAAGCGAAAGGGATCAATATCATTCTGGTAGGAGATTTTGATGAGTAACGCCGCTGCCCTGCTGGCCTTTGCCCGCGAAACGCTGGAAATTGAGTTGACCGAAGCACAACGCCTGCTGGCGCGACTGGACGACAACTTCGTCTGCGCCTGCGAACTGCTGCTGAACTGCCGCGGCAAGGCGGTGATTTCCGGCATCGGTAAATCCGGTCATATTGGCAAAAAAATTGCCGCCTCGCTGGCCAGTACCGGCACCCCGTCCTTCTTCGTCCACCCGGCGGAGGCACTGCACGGCGATCTCGGCATGATCGGTGCCGACGACGTGGTGGTGTTTATCTCCTACTCCGGCCGCGCCAAAGAACTGGATCTGATCCTGCCGCTACTGGCGGAGAATAACATCCCGGTGATCGCTATTACCGGTGGCAAAGAGTCACCGCTGGCACAGGCGGCGGCCTGCATGCTGGACATCAGCGTTGAGCGTGAGGCTTGCCCGATGGGGCTGGCACCGACCTCCAGTGCGGTCAATACGCTGATGATGGGCGACGCGCTGGCAATGGCGCTGATGCGTCAACGCGGTTTCAACGCCGAAGACTTTGCCCGCTCGCATCCGGGCGGCAGCCTGGGCGCACGCCTGCTGAATCGGGTACATCACCTGATGCGCACCGGCGATCGCCTGCCGCAGGTCAGTGAAGATGCCAACGTGATGGAAGCGATGCTCGAACTGAGTCGCACCGGGCTGGGGTTAGTGCCGGTGTGTGACGCACAGCAGAAAGTGGTGGGAGTGTTTACCGACGGCGACCTGCGCCGCTGGCTGGTGAAAGGCAATAGCCTGCAGGATGCATTAAGCCCGGCGATCACCCGGCCCGGCTACCGTTTGCCGGAGCAATGGCGCGCCGGAGAAGCACTGGAAGCGTTGCACGAACAGCACATTAGCGCCGCGCCGGTGGTCAATCTGGATGGCGTACTGGTGGGCGCGATCAACCTGCACGACCTGCATCAGGCCGGTATCGGCTGACCGTGGTATTTAGGGGCGCAGAGCACTGCGCCCCTGGCCGCCTTATTTCCAGTCCGGATTATTCTCGAACTGTTGTTTCAGCAGCGCCTTCATGTCTTCATCCGGCTTGCCCAGCCATTGGTATTTGGCGTATTTCTTCGGATGATCAACCGCTTCCGGCTTATTCGCCACTTCAACGCGCACCGCCCAGGCCTGCGACTTGTCTTCTTTAAACGCCACCATCATAAAGTTGTTGGCACAGTCGTGGGGCTTGCACACATTGCCCACCAAATAATCCTGGCCCTTCCAGCTCAGGCTTTGAGCCGGGGTTGAAGTCCCTACCCCTTTGCGCGCCCAGCCCGGCAAACGGGCCTGCCCCTTCACCATGTTCTGCCAACTGGTCTGATAGCCCGGCTGCTGGATCACGTCCGAAGTGGTGACAATCTGTTGGGCGAAACTGCCCACGCTGAAGCTGAGTAACGCGCCGAAGATGGCGCCGCGAAGTGCGTTTTGTCCTGTCATGCCCTTCTCCCTTGATTGAATTCGATCGCACCCGGCCAAAACCGGGCCTGAATCTAGTCAGACCACAGCACGGCTAAAAAGTTGACTCACCACCAGGCGTGAAAATGATGCACCGGCCCGATGCCGTGCCCCACTTCCAGCGTATCGGCCTGCTGCAAGGCTTTTTGCAGATAATCCTTGGCGGCAGCGACCGTACCTGCCCAGTCGTCGTGGCGCGGACGCAGCGCGGCCAATGCAGCAGACAGCGTGCAGCCGGTGCCGTGCGTATGGCGGGTCGCTACGCGTGGTGCAGTAAAGCGTTGCTCCTGCCCCACACTGAACAGCCAGTCCGGGCTTTCACTTTCGCTGAGATGGCCGCCCTTCATCAGTACCGCCTGGCAGCCCATCGCCAACAGTGCCCGCCCCTGTTCACGCATCTGGCTTTCGTTTTCCGCCGGGGCACATTCCAGCAGAGCCGCCGCTTCCGGCAGGTTCGGCGTGATGATCGACACCAACGGCAACAGCTCGCGGCGAATCGACTCCACCGCCTCCGGTGCCAGCAAAGGATCACCGCTTTTCGCCAGCATCACCGTATCCAGCACCACAAACGACGGCTGATAGTGACGTAAACGCTCCGCCACCGCCTGCACAATGTCGGCGTTGGCCAGCATGCCAATCTTGGTGCTGTCGATACGCAGATCGCTGAACACGGAATCAAGCTGAGCGGCGACAAAGGCCGGCTCGATGTTATACACCGACTGCACGCCGCGGGTATTTTGCGCCACCAGCGCGGTGATCACGGAGGCACCGTAGGCCCCCAGCGCAGAGAAAGCTTTCAGGTCGGCCTGAATACCGGCCCCGCCGCTCGGATCGGTCCCAGCGATGGTCAATGCGTTAATCCGTTTCATTGCAAGTCCTCCGGGCGCAGTTGGTAAAGGGCATCGAGAAACGCCGGGGTAAAACTGCCCGGCCCGGCGGCACGGCGCGTCGCCCGTTCACCGCAAAGCGACATCACCCGGCAGGCGGTGGCTACGTTGTCCAGCCGATCGCCCGGCAGGCTGCAAAATGCCGCCACCACCGCCGAAAGCGCACAACCGGTGCCCACCACTCGCGTCATCAGCACGTCCCCTCCGGCGACCGCCCAGTCACGCTGGCCATCGGTGATGTAATCCACCACGCCGGTCACTGCCACTATCGCCCCGCTGAGCCGCGCCAGTTCACGTGCCGCCGGTAACGCCGCCAGTGAATCGTCAGCGCTGTCGACGCCGCGACCGTTCGCCTGCATGCCGCTCAGCGCCATGATCTCCGAGGCATTGCCGCGGATCGCCGCCGGCTTTTCCCCCAGCAAACGCTGGGCAAATGCAGTGCGGTACACCAGCCCGCCGACGGCGACCGGATCCAGCGTCCAGGGGGTGCCCGCCGCATTGGCGGCCTCTACCGCGGCCAGCATGGATTCGGCCCGCGAGGCATTGAGGGTGCCGATATTGACCAGCAAAGCATCCGCCAGCCGACTGAACTGCGCCGCTTCGGTCGGTTCCACCACCATCGCCGGGGAAGCGCCGAGCGCCAGCAATACGTTTGCCGTCAGTTCCTGCACCACTTCGTTGGTCAGGCAGTGAATCAAAGGGGGTTGGCGTTTAAATTGGGTCAAACAAGCCGCGGCGTGAGCGCCGGGTAAAGCATCAGGTCGAGCGAACATATTCCTCCCAACCGGCGTTCAAGAAGGCGGGTGCCGGTGGGGGCACCGAGACTTCCCTACGCT
Source organism: Serratia myotis (assembly GCF_027474885.1). Taxonomy (NCBI): domain Bacteria; kingdom Pseudomonadati; phylum Pseudomonadota; class Gammaproteobacteria; order Enterobacterales; family Yersiniaceae; genus Serratia; species Serratia myotis. The sequence continues at coordinate 4,148,003 of NZ_CP099707.1, forward strand.
GGCATAATCCAGATCAGGTAATACGGGTAAAATCTCAGCCCCTAGAGGCACCCCGAGTCAAGACGGTCATTATTGGGGTTGCCGCCGGTGAGGTCAATCGCGCTATAGTGTCAAAAAATAAAAAGGAGACGCCATGCAAATAAGAAAATACCAGGAGGCCGACCGTCCGTTCCTGCGCACCCTGTATCTGGCATCACGCAAAGCGGCGTTCCCCTGGCGTGATACCGAAGGTTACCGACTGGAAGATTTCGATCGTTCGACACTGGGCGAGGATATTTGGGTGGCGGAAGAAAAGGGGAAGCGACTGGGGTTTGTCTCGATTTATCGTCAGGATAACTTTATTCACAATCTGTATGTCGACCCTCACCTGCCGCCCCTGGGCGTCGGCAGCGCACTGCTGCAGGCAGCGGAGCAGACGTTTACCGCCACCGGCTCGCTGAAATGTCTGGTCAAGAATGAGAAGGCGCTGGCGTTTTACCATAAACACGGCTGGCGGACGATCACCACCGGCAATGACGGCGCGGAGGACTATTACCTGATGCACTCGCCGACCAAGTAAGGGCACGGCGTGTTGTACCGTGCCCATCCATAGTCCCCAAATCAGGCGGCAGAAACCGCCGGGGTCAATTTGCCGCGTGCGCGGATATTTCTGACCAACAGCCCCGACACGATGATCCCGGCGCAGGCAAACATGCCCATCAGGCCGAAGACAATCTTGTAGCCGGTTAGCCCGGGGAAAGCATCGAGAATGTGGCCGTACAGGCTGAAGCAAAACATTGCCGGGGCGTAACCGATAAAACTGCCTAGCGCCATCGCCGCACCGGTGTGTTCCTCATCAATCCCCGCCTCACCGATCGGTGCGAAGAACACCGCACGTTGGGTAAAGACCACCGCACCAAATCCCAGCGTACAGGCCATGCCCAGATAGACCGGCATTTGCTCATGCGGCAACAAGATCAATAATGCCAGCGCAATGGCGCTGATAATAAAGGTGTAGAATAAATATTTGCTGGGGGATTTTAATACTTTGTCCGCAATCAGACCGCCAATCGGCCCACCCACCATTTTTAGGCAATACTGATTAATGATCCCGTAGGCCCCAACCAGTGCAATCGGTAATGCATAAACATGGCTCAGGAAAGGAATAAAGAACGTCAGCCCACAATACACCGCATAAACACAGAAAACGCTGAAGGCAATCAGCCAGACCGTTTTATTTTTTAATACGCTACTCATGCCCGGTTTTTTATCGACTGACACTGCGCTTTTCGATGGTATTTTCTCCTCCGGGCTTTCCTTCATCACCAACAGAATAATAATCCCCACAATAATGGCGATCGCCGAATAAAATAGTATCCCAACTTTGAAACCAAGGTAGCCGCTGCCAAAGGCGGTAAACAACGCCAGTGCGGAAAACGCCACCACGGTATCCACCACGCCGCGCCCGGTTTCGAAGAAGCCGAACAGCCGCCCCTGCTGGGTATTATCCCCCAGCATACTCACCGATTTGAGCAGCACCGGCCAGTTCAGCATGTCGCAGGTGACGCCAAACAGGGCCCAGACAAACAGAATGCCCCAGTAGCCCGGCATGCTGGACAGGTAAATACCCAGCAAGCCAGTGGCGATCAGTGAAAACGACATGGTAAAGCGACGCGGCAGACGATCGGAGAAATAAATCGATAAGAAGAAGCCAATGGTGGTCACAATCGAGTTGACCGACATGGCGTTACCAATTTCTCCGTTACTCAGGTGGAAATATTCTTGCATCGGCACATAAAAAGCATCCTTAAGGGAGGGCAATTTATATATTGTCCCGCCACATAAGACCAACAAGCTAAATAGCGCCCATCTTTTTTTAGTCAGCATCATTCCCTCACAGCCAATAGATAATTAAGCGGTGTTGTGACCTCGGTGATGGGACGAGCACATCTCCACATCAGCGAGAATATGTAATTTATAAATTTCGTTATTATATTATGCCGGGGTTAGCCGTTCCCGGGCTTGCTGCGTCAAACTGTTAATAATGGTGCGAACATGGTGAATTTGATTTAAAGCATCCTGAGACTCTTTTTTCAGTCGTTCTTCCAGCCCTTGCTCCGGTAAAGCGGTTTCACTCATTTCGCGCCATGGGATAGGCGGGTTATCGCCCTCATCGGTGAAACGAAACGGCGGTGCGTAATAATCGACTTCTTCTTCCAGCCCATAAGCGGTGACCTGCGGCCGCTCGTCGCCCAAACCAATTAGCCCCAGCAACAGTTCGCGGAAGGGTAAGTCCCCCTGCCCGGAAATGCAGGCCCGGTGCCCCATGCCCTTCTTCTCACGCACAATCAGTGCATCCTTGATATGCACCTGCGTGATTTCCCCGGCCATTGTCGCCAATGCCGACAGCGGCTCTTCGTTGGCGTTAATCATGTTGGCGAAATCGAACAACAGGGAAAGTTGAGGAAACTCCGCCGCCCGAACCAGGCTAACCAGTTCATGGCTCTTGAGATCTTCGTGCTGTTCCAGTGTAAAGCTCAGACCCGAGTGCTGATAACGCTGCTTGATGTACTGAATATCGGCCGCGATACGTGCCAACACCTCATGCAATGGCCCCTGATAGCGCGGATAAAAGCGCACCGAACTGGCACCGGATTTAAGGGCAATATTCACCGCCTGATCGATAGTCTGCGAGTCGGAGGCGCTGGTTTCGATATGAATATCCAGCCCATAGCGCTGCGCCTGCTCACCAAACTTGCGTAAGCGGGCATCATCGGCGTGGCAAAGCGCCTGACTTTCTCCGTCTAACACGTGCACTTTCACGCCGCGCAACTGCTGCTGATGAGCAATGGTCAGCAGATCCTCTGGCAGGATTTTCTCCATGCGCATATTGAGATGAAAAGCGTAGGCATGCAGGTAAAGGGGCAAATTCTGCGCCCGCAGAAGGACTTTCTCCGCCGTTAAGCGATCCATGGTGTTCACCTATAAGTTAATGAAAAAATCCACCGACTCGAAGCGCCAGTATTCGATATCCACCTGTACGATACGGCGTTGGGCATCGGCACGATGCTTCTCTACCAGAATCGACGGCGTGCTGGCGTTGCCGCCCATCACCTTGCAGGCATCGCCAGATAATCGGGTAGGTTTAAACGCCAGGTGACGGGTATGAGTGGGGGTGCCGTAGGCGTTTTCCCACACTTCGGCAAATGAGTTCTCACCCAGACGTTCGATAAAGTCGGGAGCCACCAGCGGATTGATATAGGTTTCGTGATAAAACACGATGTGATTATCCAGCGCCCCCCAGCCACAAATCTGGTAGATCTCTGCCCCTTCACTCACCTGCAGTAAATCGCCAATAGCCGCCGGTGCCGTCAAGACCCGCTCCTTGGTCATATAGCCCCAGGAAGGAAAACGCCTCTGCTCAATAGCTGCCTGTTTGAAGCTGGTAGACGAGTTGGGGTTGTAGTTAAACCGCGGCAGTGCCGCAAACCAGCCCCGGCGATCCTTGCGGAATATTCTCGACTCGCTTTCCAGGAACAGCAGCGCCTGACGTAGCGTCATGCGTTTAATGTTCAGCAATTCCCCCAGTTCTCGCTCCGAAGGAAGCTTGTCACCGGGGGCTATCGCGCCCTGACTCAGCCAGTCATTAAGCCTTTGCTTGGCCAGTTCAACGGTGGAGTTGTTTTCCATAGCTCACTCAATTGGTTTAAACCAGATTGCACAACAGTATCGCGGTGAATTATGACAAACAATGGGGGTACTGAATTTTATATGTGACTCCTGTCCCAGAACCGAAAGGATGCCGGTTAATGCACCGTGCCTGAGGCGGGCATCGCACGCAGCGTCAGCCCCCAGAACAACAGAGCGACCAGGCTGACACCCGCCCCCAGCCAGCACACGCCAGACCAGCCCGCCAGGGCAAATACGTGGGTGCTGGCAAAGGCACCCAGCCCACTGCCGACCGCGTAAAACAACATATAACAGCCGACTAACCGGCTATGGGCCTGCGGATGTGCGCTGAAAATCAGGCTCTGATTCAGCACATGAATGGCCTGCCCGGCCAGATCGAGCAGCACTATGCCCACAATCAGCCACCCCAGCCCGTTACTCAGCATGCCGAGTGGTAACCAGGCCAACACCAGCAACAGCAAGCAAACCCCACTCGCCACCTGCCCTAAACCACGATCGGCCAGATGCCCAGCCCGTACCGCCGCCAGTGCGCCCACCGCCCCCACCAAACCAAACACGCCAATCACCGAATGTGAAAAATTAAACGGCGCCTGACTGAGTGGCAGAACCAGTGCACTCCAGAAAATACTGAATGCTGCAAACATCAGCAGCGCCAGCATGCCGCGGATCTGTAGCGTACGGTCACGCCACAACAGCGTCAGCATTGATCGCAACAGCGCCGGGTAACTGAGCGTTGATGGCGGCGTGCGCGGTGCAGGCAACAAACGCGCCAATATCGGCAACAGGATCAAGGTTACCGCCGCCGAGAAGAAGTAAACCGCTCGCCAGCCGCCCAAATCCGCCAGTGCGCCGGAAAGCGTACGCGCCAGCAACAGGCCGAGGACAACCCCAGCTTGTGCTGCCCCCACCACCCGCCCTCGCTCATGCGGCGCCGCCAACGTGGCAGCAAAGGCGATCAATCCCTGAGTCATGGCCGTGCCCAGCAGCCCGACCAACAGCATGCCGATCAGTAATAACAAACTGCTGTTCGCCCAGCCGACCGCACACAATGCGGCAATCAATAGCAGTTGCTGCACCGCCAGCAGCCGGTGGCGATTAACCCGATCGCCCAACGGCACCACCAGCAACAGTGCCAAAGCACAACCCAACTGGGTAACGGTGATCACCATGCCCACCGACGCCAGGCTGATATTAAAATCCTGGGCAATGGCGTCCAGCAGCGGCTGAGCGTAATAGACATTCGCCACGCTAAAAGCGCTGGCCCCCGCCAGCAACAGCACCAACGCCGCAGGCATCCGGCTCAGCGATCCCCCCGGCGATACACAAATCGGATCCAGCATTTTGTCACTCATCATTCGCCCCAAAGTGGTTTCATTATTAAACCCAATGAACTTTACGCATGATGGTTTTATAATGCAACTCGATCCCGCTGCAGGAATTGAAAACCGTGAAACGTAAAAGTCTGGAAGATGCACAGTGCCCGGTGGCACGTACGCTGGATGTGATTGGTGACTGGTGGTCGCTGTTGATTGTGCGCGATGCCTTCGACGGCGTGCGCCGTTTCAGCGAATTTCAAAAGGGACTGGGGATGGCGAAGAATATCCTCTCTACCCGGCTGCGCACCCTGGTGGCACACGGCATTTTGGAGATTGCACCCGCCTCGGACGGCAGCGCCTATCAGGAATATATTCTCACCGACAAAGGGCGCGCCCTGTTCCCGGTGATCGTCGGCCTGCGCCAGTGGGGTGAGGATTATCTGTTTGACGCGTCAGAGGCGAAATCAACGCTGGTCGAAAGCGACAGCGGCCAGCCGATACCGCGCATGACGCCGACCGGCAGCACCGGGCAAACTCTTACGCCGCTGAATACTTTGGTGGTGAAGGTCGGTGATGAATGAAATCGTGTGAGTAAAGCACTGCAGCCGCTACGTCAGATGAGTGGCAAGAACGCGGCTTTGATGCCGCGGGTGAGCCAAAGCTTGCCATTCACTCGTTGGCCTGCGCTAGCAGTGCAGAAAAAACTAAAATGATTCACCTACTGCAGAACTCTCTTTTTTAAAACGGATGTTAACAATGAGATCTTTCGTAGGTTTACCGCTTTCATAACGCCACTTCTGCATTGCCATCCTCATCTCATTATCAAAAATACCGCTGGGATGAGACTCAAGAAGGCGAATGTTCTGGACACGCCCCTCTGCATCAACGTCAAATTTAACCCTGGCGAAATTGGTTTGTGGCTTCTGCCGGTCGGTTACTGAATTTGATGGCGATTTGGCAGTCTTCTCACTGCCGGTGCAAGCCGTCAGCGATAGCGAAAAAAGCACTAACAACATTATCTTGGCAGCAGGTTTTATCATTGTAACTCACTCCATAAGTTAGTTAATGCAACTGCCAGACTCTGGCAGTTTAGTGGCCGAAAAGCAGCTCGGTGTATTTCTTGGAAACGGCTCCGGTGCGTTTACCGCCTTCGCCGTAGTAGCGATCCTCACGGCACAGTCGCTCTTTGACATCGCAGAAAATGCCATTGGCAAAGGTGAACTCGGTCGAGTCGAAGTCACCTTGTGAATACAGCTTGGTGGCGGCTTTCTTGCCGAGATACTTCTCGGTCAATTCACGGGAAATACCATCGGTGCCATTCGCACAGGCGTAACGGTCACATAACACGCCTGATGCCGGTGACTTGAGGGATGAATTTTGCTTTGCCTGCACAGGCATCACGGATGCGGCAAGCAGCAGAGTCAGTGAGAACGAAAGTGCTATTTTATTCAATGAGTCAGCCTCGTTTAATGAGTGGGTATCCGTTTTGTAAGGTTATCCTGCCATAGAAAAGGGATCACTGGCGAATGCAATGTTATCGCTCTGCTCACCCCACGGGTGCGGCCTTCGCAATGCCTCCCCAGGTAAGGTATAGTCCGCGTTTTACGGGGAAACCATGTTGACTCAATCATCCATTCGCCTGAACAAATACATTAGCGACAGCGGCATCTGTTCCCGTCGCCATGCCGATCGTCATATCAAGCAGGGCCTGGTTTTTATCAACGACTGCCTGGCCGACGTGGGCGCGCAGGTATTGGTCGGGGATCGGGTGAGTGTCAACGGTCAGCTGATTGAGCCACGCAATGCCGAAGATCTGTTGCTGATCGCGCTGAATAAACCGGTTGGCATCCTCACCAGCATGGGAAAACATGAGCGGGATAACATCGGCGATTTCGTTAACCACAGCCAGCGCACCTTCCCCGTCGGCCGCCTGGATAAAGCTTCTCAGGGGCTGATTTTCCTGACCAATAACGGCGAACTGGTCAATAAGATCCTCCGCGCCGGTAATAATCACGAAAAAGAGTATCTGGTCACCGTCAATAAACCCCTGACCGATGAGTTTATTCAGGGCATGGGGGCAGGCGTGCCGATACTGGATACGGTGACGAAACAATGCCGGGTGGAGAAAGAAACCGCGCAGGTATTTCGCATCACGCTGGTTCAGGGGCTTAACCGCCAAATCCGCCGCATGTGCAAACACTTTGGCTATGAAGTCACCAAACTTGAGCGCGTACGCATTATGAACATCACTCTGGAAGGGCTGCCGCTGGGCGAATGGCGGGACTTGACCGGGGATGAGCGAACCGAGTTATTCAAGCTGCTTGAGCACTCTTCGTCCGAGGACGGCGACCAGTTGCAGGGAGCCGAGATATCGCCAGGCAACAATGGCCTGTTGCCCAACGATACCCCGTTATAAAAACCTAATTCTTTAGAAAATCAGAATGACCATCTGATGTTGGCATTGACTGCATTTACCTGAGTATCAGAACCGTATTGCCCCTGATAGCCAAGATCCAAGCTGGTGGATCGCGACAACTTCACGCTCACCCCAATGTCCGCCACCATCAGGTTGTCATCAACCGCAGTACCTTGTGTGATAAACGCGTCACTGCCGGCAAAGGCCATGCGTGATGACGTGGTTTTATCGCCGTAGGCATGCTGCCAACCCAATGAGCCATAAAGGCTGACGTTCTGCGGCAGTTCAACCGTACCGCGCACGCCCAACGTGGAATAGAAGGTATTCATCGTTTCATTACGCACGCTCAGCGCTGCGGCACCGCCACTTTCCTCGAAGTTATCCGTATGCAGACGGATGTAACTCAGATTGACGAAGGGCTCAAGATTCGCGTCCGACTGCCCAAAACGGTAGCCCGCTTCGGTGAACGCCAGCAGCGAGTCAGCATCATAGTCTGCCTTGAGCCGATCCGAGTAATTACCGAAGTTAACGTTGCGTTCATTTTCCAGCCGGTGCCAGGTGTAACCCAACGCGCCACGTAACGAGAAGGCGCCTTGCTGCCCTGCGGCATACAGACCGAGGTGATAATTATCGCTGTCGGACTTGGAGCGGCGGCTATCGACATCATAATCACCGCGGCTATAACCAAAATACCCGCCAACGCGAACACTGCTATCCGCTAATTTATGGTCTGCACCCAGCAGGAAACCGCTGGTGTTGCCATCAAGTTTTCCGACGTTGTCGTTACCGCTGTTTCTTGCCCATGAGCCAAACGTCTGCCCCCACACGCCACTGTTTTCGGCCTGCGCCGGTTGAACCAGCGTCATCGCCAATGGTGGAACAGGCAACGTATCGTTATCAAAAGCGCGCAACATACGCTGATTGAGCACATTGAACAGCATGGTGCTGCCGGCAATCAGGTTAGACTGCATGGAAGGATAGACCTCGCCAGACAGTTGATTGAACGCCTCTCGCGCCTCCGGAGCACTCAATAACAACAGAGAGTTGTACAGGGCCAATGAAGGGCCGCCTTGTGCCAGAGTCGAGAGCGCGCCGGCGGTATTCCACTGATTGCCGGTTTGCGCCACCGTTTGGAAAATGCCGGGCTTGCCGCTGCCTTCTCCCGGATTTTCGCCACCAGGATTCTCACCTCCCGGGTTCTCACCTCCTGGATTTTCTCCGCCGGGATTCTCACCGCCTGGGTTCTCGCCTCCCGGGTTTTCACCGCCCGGATTCTCACCACCACCTTTCTGCGCAATGGTCAGATCCACGGCATTCGCACTGTGGTTGAGCGCCACGTCCAGAAACGCAGATTTTGAGACCGCTTCGGCGAACTGCCCATCGATCCCGCCTTCCGAGGTTAAAATACGGTAGCTTTGGCCGGTCTGATAGCTGGTTTGCGGGTCCAACGCAGTCACCTGCACCTTCGCCTGATCGCTGATAGTGGTTTTACCCGTGACCACCAGCTTGTCACTGCTGCCATCGCCGGCAATATCGACGTCGTAGAAAGATTCACCAATGAAATTCAGATAGCGTTTCAGCGTCAAAGTGCCGATGTTGCCATCACCGGGAGAAATATGGCCACCGGACTGAATTTCCGTCTGACCCAAAGTGCCATTGCCGCCCAAGGTACCGCCGGACTTGATCGATGCAGCACTGCTGTAACCCTGACCATTGTTGACGTCAGAACCGGCTGTCGCATTCAGGATCAACGTCCCGCCATTTTCGGCGCTGAGCGTCTGCACGTCGAAAGGGCTGTCTTCTTTCTGCGTATTGATATCGCTGCCAATGATGATTTTTCCGCCGCGAGCGCTCACGTTAGCCTTGAGTTGAGTCAGATCACCGCTCAGCGTCGTTTGCCCGGCGGTGTTGATAACCTCGCCTTCACCCATCATTTTGTTGCGGAAATCGTAGTTGTCAGAATTGTGATTAAAGTAAACGTAACTACCGAACAACCCACCGCGCAGATTGACGACCGTTTGGGCATCGACAGTCCCCGCACCTCCCGCCGCACCGAGCGTGGGTTCGGTCAAGCCGGTGCCAGTATCCATATTGCCGCGGCTGCCGATGATTAATGCGCCCCTGTTCGAGCCCGATCCTGTGTCACCCAACCGCAGTTCGTTAGCACCGGTGGAAAATACGCCGCCATCAACGACCGACACCACGCCGTTACCATAGTCCCCAACATTGACACTGCTGGCACTGGTAAAACGCGAGCCCTCGCCAGCGATATACAACTCGGCGGTTTTGCGTGAGCCTGAAACGCCGGCAATCTGCGCACTGCCAACATTGACCGCCCCACCGTTCAGCACGTCCATATCGCCGTTGGCGGTGAGCGCCTGAGTGATGTTCCACTGAGAGTTATTGCCGGTCACCGTGGCTTTGGGTCCCAGCTTGTCGGCCTCATCGGGTATGAATCCGCTGTCAATTCTGGCGGCGGCCACGGTGGTCACTACCCCGCCATCCTCAATCAACAGGGTCGAACGCGCGCCCTGCCCGAAACCGATGCCAAGCCTGTCGCTGATAACCCTGGAGCCGGCGCCTTTAACATTCAGATGGCTGTCGTAACCGCCGGTGGTACCGACGATAATTTCTTTCGCACTGGCCAGTGCGCCCTCTTCAACCCGCAATGTTCCCTGCCCGAGATTTAAACTGCCGCGCAGAACATATTGATCGTTGATGGCGCTCAATACCGCGTTCGGTCCTCTGACCGTGACCAGACTTTCATAAATTTTGTCGTCTGAACGGGTGCCAATATTGATGTTATAGGCATTAACCTCGCCATTATCGATCAATAGGTTCCCACTTTGATTGCGGCCAACATAAACATTACCGGCGTAGGCCAAAGATTCTGTAACTTTGGATTCGCCATCAAAAATAGCATCATCGGCCCGGGCTATATCAGCAGGTCCAATCAATATCAGTGGTGCAGAAAACAGTGCGAGGTAAACTTTGGAAAGCGGTTTTCTTACCGCTAAGTGATGCGATATTTTATCTTTCATGTTATCTCCGGCTCAATTATCCTGATGCCATCAAAGTTATTATTTATATGAAAAATTCAATGTATTAGAGGGTGTAGGCTACGTAATGTCGCATGCACAAACTGATTGCCATCGAGACGCCAGCTTATTGCCCCCCAGCGCTAACGTCTCGATACCAAACTTATTGTGACTTCAGGCCAAATATCCCTGTCGGCATCATGTTGGTGGATTATTTATGCGTAACAACTGGGGTACAGCTTGGCGTGCTCAGTGTGGCTGCCGATCCTAAAAACCCTGGCATCATCATCGAGGAGCAGTCGAAGATCCGTCCTTTCTCAGTGGTGGCGCGGTAAGAAAGCTTTTGCCCGCCCAGCGCATCGGGTTGAGCACCATTAACATTGGTCACGGTAATTTCGTCCGATGAACCCAAGCCGAGCATTTTTGCCGTTTCCGCCTGCAGCAAGGGTATTGCCTGATCGGTTTTCAATGTTGAACAGCCGCTTACCAGTAAAGTAACGGCTAAAGCGATAAATGGTTTCTTCATAAATTATCCTTTTCAACCAAACAGATCCAAACACTGAATGGCTCTATGTTTTATCTTATCCAAATCCCCACATAATATATTTCTCTTTCCTAAACGAAAAAACCCTCCTAAAGTAGGGAGGGTCAATAATAAAAATCATCAGAACCATCTGATATGCTTAGGCGAAAGGAGATAGCTTTGGGGCAGGATTATGCACTGGTTGTTGATGACCATCCTTTGGTGGCAAGTGGCATTGCCAATTTCCTTAATACGCATTGTCGATTTAAGCATGTTCATGTGGCAACCAACGAAGAAAATTGTTATCGACACATTCTTGAAAATGGCGCACCGCGTTTAATCGTTATCGATTTTTGGTTATCCGATGGCACGGCATTGAAATTGCTGAAAGAGATAAAACAGCTCTATCCTCAGGTGCGCTTACTGGTGGTCAGTGGTGATGAGAATAATGAAATATGGCAAAAGGTGCGTGATGCAGGCGGTCACGGATTTGTACTTAAGAACGAACCACCTGAATCATTTGAAAAAGCCGTTTCTGTACTAACCGACAATCGACAATGGTTTCCTCTGGATAATTCCATGGATAGCGCCAGTGTCAAAAATAATTTCCATAACTTTAATTTAACACCACGACAAATTGACGTTTTAACCATGATGATGCGCGGCCTGCCTAATAAAAGAATTGCCACACAACTCTCTATTTCCGAACCTACCGTCAAAGAACACATCAGTAATATCTTGAAAAAAATAGGCGTTAACAGCCGGGTGGAGGCGATTACTTTACTTCATGGCAGACAGGCTCCATCAGAATGAAAATAATTCAGTCTTTACAGGATGATGGGATCTCTCCACGAGCGCAAATCCGCCTGCTGGACAATACCTTTCTACGCCTGGTATTTAGCTTCAGCGCAGTGCCTCTTGTCGGCATCCCTTTTGCTATTTGGATTTATTTACTGGGGGAAAACCTGTGGCCCATTACTAGCTGGATAGTCTTGTATCTTTGCTGTGCCGTGGCTATCAGAGTATGGCATCGCAGCTATAAAAATGAAGCCAAGAAAAAAGACGCAGAGGCTATTCTCCGCCGCTGGCTACCGCATATTAATAAAGTCGCTTTCGTTCATGGCTTAGGCATTTCCTCATTATATGTAATCACACCGCAGACCGGGAATTTTGATTTCTTCTTATTATTGAACATCAGCATAGCGGCTATCGTCGCGGCAAATGCAACACATCTGACGCCAATCATTAGCACCTTTACCCTGTTTTTCTTTTCCTGCTGGGGCATGCTGAATATTGGTATCATTTGGCGATTAAACGATGTCATGTTTATTGTATTAATGCTTAATCTGCTTTATGGATTCGCCATCTACCGCCACGCGTTAAGCTCTCATAAATTCTTCATCCAGCAAGCCCGCCTCGAAGAGAACAGCTCCCGCCTTGCAGAGCAATTTAGGCAGGCCAAAGAAGAAGCGGAACAGGCCCTGCTGGATAAAAACCAATTTCTTACCACCGCCAGCCATGATTTACGCCAACCGGTGCATGCCATGGGTTTTTTGATCGAAGCCATCATTCACAAAAACCGCGATACCACGCTCACCCCGCAACTCATGGATCTGCAGCAAAGCGTGCGCTCCGTGCACCTGATGTTTAATTCTTTACTCGATCTCAGCAAGATTGAATCCGGCAACGTCAGCACCGCCACTACCCACGTGGATATTGGAACAGTGCTCGATTCGGTAATTACGCTGTTTCGTGAAGAAGCGAATAGCCGGAAATTATCACTGCGGACCTGGCGGCCAAAGCGACGAATCCTCGTGGTGGGCGATCAATTACTCATCAGGCAATCACTGATTAACCTGATCCAAAATGCGCTGCGTTACACGCCAAAAGGCGGTGTATTGATAGCGATCCGCCCGCAAAGGGGGGAATGCCTGTTCGAGGTATGGGATACCGGCGTTGGTATTGCCGACGAAGAAAAAGGCAAAGTCTTTTCCCCCTATTATCGTCCCGAACTGGCGTGGAAAATTGATAGCGCCGGCCATGGATTGGGGTTGGCGGTCGTGGCACGCTGCGCCAAATTGATGAAGGTGAAATACGGCATGCACTCCGTTGAGGGTAAAGGATCCCGTTTCTGGATGCGCTTTGCCCTGTACACCGGGGAAGACAAAACACCCGAAATCGCAAACACCTACTCAAACACCGTTACCCCTGCTCGCTATGCGCCGCTATACGGTTCCTGCCTGGTCGTGGACGATGATCCGCTGGTGACTTCGGCCTGGTCGAGTTTGATGAGCACCTGGGGCCTGACCGTGCGCTGCGCCGCTTCCGCAAAGGAGGCTTTTGCCATTATCGATGAAGGCTTTCGCCCTTTCGCCGTACTCTGCGATCAACGACTTCGCTCTGGCGAGAGCGGCTTCGATATCTTGAAAGCCCTGTTTGACCGCCTGCCGGATATCAGCGGTGCCATGGTCAGCGGTGAATTTAACTCACCCACTTTGCAACAGGCCGAGCAGGAGGGCTATCTGGTATTAAGAAAACCATTGGAACCTGCAAAACTCTATGTGTTGCTGTCGCAGTGGGCATCCTGTTAGTGAGGAGGCTTTAAACCAGTGAACCCACACCGGAATTCCGTTTCCGTATGGGTCAGATTTCAGGGGAGAAATCCCTTTTAGAACTCAAGCCCGCGCATCAAGCCTTCGAGGTTTCGCTCACCGTCGCGGGTCTGGGCACCCGCCTTAAGCCCACCGCGAATGAGTTTTTCTGCTGCCGGGCGTTCAAACAGCCCTGCCCAGGCTTCGTGTTCGCGATAAAAGCCTTCCCGCAGATCTGGTGCGGGCATCGCCTGCTTGGCTGCTGCGATAACGCCCTCAGGCAATGCTGCGATGTTGTGAGCCAACCGATCGACGAAATCATCGAGCTCGCCTGCGGGCAATGCACGATTAATCCATCCGTAACGTTCCGCCGTAGCCGCATCGATAAGCTCGGCACCAAGCACCACTTCAAGAGCACGACCGCGCGTCATCCGGCTGGTCAGATACTGGGTCGCCCCCCCGCCGGGGGTGATCCCCATCAGCGCTTCACATTGGGCGAGTCCCGCCAGCCCTTCTGCGGCAAACGCCATATCGGCCGCCGCAACAAATTCGGCACCACCGCCGCGTGCCAGCCCGGCCAGCTTGACGATCGTGACCTGTGGCTGCGCGCGTAGAAGCTCACCGAACGCCTGGAACGGATTAAGCCCTTCCGGAGCATCACGTGCAAGCTCATCGAAAGCATGGGGTTCATCAATTAAGGTCATGTCGACATGAGCAATAAAAAAATCGGGATTCGCACTCTGGAATACCAGCACTCGCGTATTCGGGTCGTCACGAACAGAAACAAGAAAGCGGCTAAGTTCCGACATCAAAGACACATCAAGAACATTTACCGGCGGATTATCGATCGTAATCGTCGACACGCCAGCATCATGGGAAATACTCAGCCTGCCGAAATCTGTATCAGTCATGTCAATTTCCTGGGTGGTTTGCGGGACATTGGCACCGGGTTTGGGTGCTGTTCAGCACATGGTATACTTTGCATACCTAGGGTCAATTACGCACTTTAAGCATCCCAGGGATGCTGGAGGATACCGATGAACCAGACCGATCCGATTTACCGCGCTGACTGCCCAAGCAGAATCATTCTCGACCAGATCGCGGATAAATGGTCAATGATGGTGCTGGAAGTGCTTCGCGAGCCACGGCGTTTCAATGCCATCAAGCGTCGCCTTGATGGCGTCACTCAACGCGTGCTTACCCAGACACTGCGCAAGCTTGAGCGCAACGGCATGGTAAAACGCAGAGTTTTAGATGGCCGAGTGCTGGGCGTCGAGTATTCACTGACGCCTCTCGGCGAGTCGTTGCAGGGGCCGTTCTCAATTTTATTTGATTGGACGCTGGGAAATATGGAGTCGATACAGGACAGTCAACGCAGATATGATGAGCAAAACCAACAGGGTGAAAATTGAGGCTGACAGCCTCAATTTCCTGCGCGATGAATGGCTGCGTACATCCAATAATCTCGGGCCTGCCCGCGCACGCGACGGTATTGCCTTATCAAGCCTTCGCGTTGCATGCCCACCCGCTCCAGAACGGCAATGGACAATATATTGCTATCAAGGACAGTAGCCTGCACACGCTGAAGGCCCAGAACAGTGTGCGCCCAATAAATAACGGCACTCGCCGCCTCAGTCGCCAACCCCCGACCGCAGTGGCGCGGGTCAAGATCGTAGGCAATTTCAGCCCGGCCATGCTCGCGGGATATTTCGTTCAACCCCACCGTGCCGAGCAAACCGTCACTCGAATCTACAATGGCCCAACGAAGAGAATCTCTGCCTTCGGCATAGTCAGCAGCTGAGTTGGTAGTTTAAAAAAAAACCAATCAATAAATAATCCCTAGATTATTATATTGTGCAACCCAGTTACATCGCGTGGTTTTGTCTGCTTACCTTCAAAATCAACTTCACAAATATGAATACCAGCACTATTTAAGACTTCAAACCTCCCATGAGTTATGTCAGTTGAAATATATAATTCATTAGTTTGATTATAGTATATATCACGTATTACCGAACCTGATCTATTTCTCTGTGAAATCTCGTGAGAATATTGATACTCACAACACTCTGCCACCAACTTTGCCATGGCACGAATGTTTTGAATCTTTAGGTTGGGATTTTGAATTTCCTCCAAATATTTATCATAAATAATTTTAGGTATCAGTTTTTTAACTGAAACTCCGTGACAAAGATAACTTTCTATCTTTTCATTTTTCGATATAAAAATCTTAATAATATCTTTCCATTTATTTATTCCATCAATGAAATTATTAAAACTTAGTGATGGGCAATTTGGAAAGCATGATTCAACAGTGTCATTAATTAAACTAACGGAATTATTTTCCCATTGAATGTTACTATATACGGAAAGGATTATTTTTTCAGGTGGTTCCGTTCCTAAATAAGTTTCAAATGCATTAAAAAAATCATTACTAGACTGATGAAAATAACTTTTAGGATATTCACCAAGGTAACAAGTACTATTAGCCAATACTGTTATTAACAATGTTCTGAGTTCACTATCTGAAATTGAACTTAATGCTTGCTTAAATGTAATATTTTCCTCTACAAGAAACTCTGGGGTATTACACGGAACACAAAGTAAAAACTTCTGTTCAATTGAATTTAGAAATGCAAGAGACTGTTTAAGAGAGTTCTGATTGAGCAAGATACTCTCTAATGATATTATGGATAAAGTGTTAAGATATATCATAATAATTTAAATAATGAGTTTTGCCATTCATCGAAAAACCCCGTAGGCGCACTTTTTATTTTACCGTCACTACAAAGCTCCACGGTACTTATTTTTGTACAAAGCGATTGATTTGATAATTCCCCTTTTAATTCTTTATCAAAATAATATGTTAAAACATTTTCATTTTTTATCTTACCTTCTTTTATGGCTAATCTTATTCCATTAAAGAAATGATCACTGTGTGTTTCTATTATTAATTGAACGCCAGCACTTGCAGCAATAGCACATAAATAGCCAAGCTTAGTTTGTCCTGTAGGATGTATATGTGCCTCAGGATTTTCAATAAGTAAAATATCTTTTTCTTTTGAGGATAAGATCAGAGTAATTACCGGGAGGCAGTAACTTATACCAAACCCAAAGTTTTTTGGGCTTACACTATCAAATAATGTAGAACTATAATATACCGCAGACATGCTTGAGCTTCTAGTTTTCGGGTTAGAATCAAACTCTAAGTTTATTCCAGTTGAAATTTCCTTCATCCATTCATTTATATTAGTTAGAAGTGAACTTTCAAGACCTTCGACATTTTTTGCATTTTTGTGAATTAATGATTTTATTGTTATTTTTTTATTTCTATTTTCGTGAATGAAAGAAACCGTATTCTCTCCATTCTTTCCTAGGTCAGGTAGATAATTATCTATTTTATATGAAAACTCCGCCCCTATCCTTTCAGCACATAAATACTTCATCCGTTTAGTTAGTGAGTTTAGCGTGTGTTTTTTTCCACTAAAAACTATTGGTGCATGATCTTTCTTTAGACAATTTTCAGGGTTATCTATTGAGACTGATAATATTTCTTTTTCATCCAGACTAAAATTCACTTCAATTTTGTTATCAACATAAAATTGATGCAATATATCACTAACCGCCCCCAACTCTACATAACTCCCGTTGAGTATTAATGTTTTTTTTGTAGGTGTTAGTTGCTTTAAAATTAATATACTTTGCAGCAAAGTCGATTTTCCGGAGCTATTTACTCCCGTTATCAAATTCAAAGATGAGAGCTTGATACTTTCACTTTGAATTGATTTGAAATTAATTATTGATACATTATTAATCATTTATATCCCCCTAAATATTTCCGATGCTTTCTCTAATCGGTAAATAACATTATCCTGCCTACTTGTTGCATTGCTTATTGATTTTTTAAAACGTTCATTTTGCAGACAATTAGTGTACGATTCTTGTATTGCTTTTTTAGTGTAATTCTGAATATTATTCTTTTTACTATTATTAACTTTTGATGCAGCATAGATTAATGAGTCAAAAAGCCCTTTATTAAAGACACTACGGCTGCTAGATTTATTTTTAAAACAATCTGGACCTAGTATATTTAAGCAAAACTCAAAATCAACTTTAAATTGCCTATATATTATATCTAGATCATGAGCATTAAGATTGCTTAAAGCCTTAATTGAAAGATCTAAGAATAATTTAAGATTACTTCCTTGCGGATACCTTGCATAACCAAAACAGGAAAATGAAATTGCTCGCAATACCGTCTCCTGAGCATCCATTCGAGTATCATTTATGTTAACATTGTTTTTAAAAACAACATCCGATGTTGCTTTTTTTAACAAGGTTATTATCCCACCTTGATAAAGAGCATGTCTAACCTCCTGATCTTTAAGCTTTAAATTTGTCGTATTTATCCTTTCAAATATTCTATATTTTATTTCGAAAGGCGTATTTGGATAAACAAGATGCAATTGTAACTGGCTTGCTTTGAAGTTCCTGATCAAATGCCTAGGTATTTCATCAAAACATTTACCATTTAATTCAGTATAAAAATCAAGACCGCATAACTTCAACATATTATTATTTAAATCGCCAAAACAAAACTTCCGCAGTGCAGATAGTCTTTGCAAGCCATCAATAACTTCCCAATAAATTTTTTCCGAATTATTTTCCAAATGAATTATATTGAAATAGAATGGTGGTATAGGTAATTTAAGAAACATCGATTCAATAAACTTACTCATACGCTCATCATCCCACAAATCCGATGATCTTTGAAACTCAGTGTTTAGATTTATTTCTTTATATTGAAGCATTTCAATAATTTGGTCACAACTATAGTTCTCTTGCTTGACATTAATGTCTGCAGGATTAAAGGTTAGCAGAGACTCCTGCTCTGCTTTCTCATATAGGTCAAGATAGTTCATAAGATCACCTTTTATAATTAACAATTAGTGTATCAGCAAATTTAAAACTTAACAATATAGTTAATCGCGTACGAAAAAAATTAAAAATAAAAAGCATCAATTAACATTAAATATTAACAGAAGAGCATTGGATTAGAAATCACTTAACCTACAGACCATTTAAATACCGGAAAACACATCATTTAGTGCCTGCCTTACCATATATAAGCAGCGTACCATCTCGTAATTCTTCTGCAAGAAATAAATCCAAAACAATGCCCATCATAACCATTCTACTAAATATTATAGTCTATCGAAAACCATGTGGAATTTTTCGATAATTGTAGTATTCTAGATAAGAATGCGCCTTTCAATTTAAAATTATATATCTTCCAGTAATAGCGATGTACGACAATTAACTTTCAACTGAAAGTTCAGATATTTTTCCTGACACTGTCAATAGATACAGACAAATGTAAAACATATCACACTAACTCGTATAGAATACACTCATAGAAAAAACGATGTGACAGTAATTTTGTGTATACGCAAGCATTGAAAGAATGATTATTTACAGATTAAAGACTAATTTTCTCTTCAACATTTCCACCACTATGCAACCCGTTCATATTGAAAATCTGAAACTCATAAAGCGTCGCTCACAATTATAAAAACATTAATTATTTTAACCCTGTAAAGACTTTCTATAAATATCATGATAGCAACTGCTAAATATAGTATAGGTTAGAGTAATACCTAAATTATCATAAAGTCGAGGGTTGGACGATGCAAAAAAATGCCACAATAAAGACAAAAAAAAGCCCGCTTTTACGCGGACTTGGTTATGTTCTTTGCTAGTTGCTGTCGAACGTCAAATCATTCCCACTCAATGGTAGCCGGTGGCTTGCCACTGATGTCATAAACTACGCGGGAAATGCCATTCACTTCGTTGATGATGCGGTTGGAGACGCGGCCGAGGAAATCGTACGGCAGGTGCGCCCAATGCGCGGTCATAAAGTCGATGGTTTCCACTGCGCGCAGTGAAACAACCCAGTCGTATTTACGGCCATCGCCCATCACGCCAACCGAACGGACCGGCAGGAATACGGTGAATGCCTGGCTGACCTTGTTGTACAGATCGGCCTTGTGCAGCTCTTCGATGAAGATGGCATCGGCGCGACGCAGCAGGTCGCAATACTCTTTCTTCACTTCACCCAGCACGCGCACGCCCAGACCTGGCCCCGGGAACGGGTGACGGAACAGCATGTCGTACGGCAGGCCCAGTTCCAGACCAATTTTGCGCACTTCGTCTTTGAACAGCTCTTTCAGCGGTTCGACCAGACCCAGCTTCATCTCTTTCGGCAGGCCACCCACGTTGTGGTGCGACTTGATCACGTGCGCTTTGCCGGTGGCAGAAGCTGCGGATTCGATCACGTCCGGGTAGATGGTGCCCTGCGCCAGCCATTTAACTTCAGATTGCTTGCAGGCTTCTTCGTCGAACAGCTCAACGAACACGCGACCAATGATCTTGCGCTTGGCTTCTGGCTCGTCAACACCGGCCAGTGCGCTCAGGAAGCGATCTTCTGCCGCCACGTGAACAATGTTCAGGCCGAAGTGGTCGCCAAACATTTCCAGTACCTGGTCGGCTTCGTTCAGGCGCAACAGGCCGTTGTCGACAAACACGCAGGTCAGGCGTTCGCCGATGGCGCGATGCAGCAGCATGGCGGTAACGGAAGAGTCTACGCCGCCGGACAGGCCGAGGATCACGTGATCTTCACCCACCTGCTGGCGAATACGTTCAACCGCATCTTCAATGATGGTGGCCGGGGTCCACAGGGCTTCACACTGGCAGATATCCAGTACGAAACGCTCCAGCATGCGCTGGCCCTGACGGGTGTGGGTCACTTCCGGGTGGAACTGCACGCCGTAGAAGCGTTTTTCTTCGTTGGCCATAATGGCAAACGGACAGGTATCGGTGCTGGCAACGGTCACGAAGTCAGCCGGGATAGCGGTGACTTTGTCGCCGTGGCTCATCCACACGTCCAGCAGCGGTTTGCCAGCCGGGCTCAGGGCGTCTTCAATGTCGCGCACCAATGCGCTTTCGGTGGTGATTTCCACCTGGGCATAACCGAATTCACGCTCGTTGGAACCTTCTACCTGGCCACCCAACTGCATCGCCATGGTCTGCATGCCGTAGCATACGCCCAGCACCGGGACACCGGCGGTGAACACGTATTCTGGCGCGCGCGGGCTGTTGGCTTCGGTGGTGCTTTCCGGGCCGCCGGACAGGATGATGCCGCTTGGATTGAATTCGCGGATTTGCTCTTCGCTAACGTCCCAGGCCCACAGCTCACAGTAAACGCCGATTTCGCGCACGCGGCGTGCTACCAGTTGAGTATATTGCGAACCAAAATCCAGAATAAGGATGCGATGCTTATGGATATTTTTTGTCATGTGAGGCGAATTCCAGCAACAGAGAAAAAGAGCGAAAATAGTGTTTTCGGGGTGAAGCGTTACGCCCCACCCCGGCTTCCCCCGCAGGAGAAGTTAAAGCATTAACCCATGCGGTAGTTCGGTGACTCTTTGGTGATGGTCACGTCATGCACGTGGCTTTCCTGAATGCCGGCGCCGCTGATGCGCACAAATTCAGCCTTGGTGCGCAGTTCGTCGATGGTGGCGCAACCGGTCAGGCCCATGCAAGAGCGCAGGCCGCCCATTTGCTGGTGAACGATCGCTTTCAGCATGCCCTTGTAAGCCACGCGGCCTTCGATACCTTCCGGCACCAGTTTGTCGGCGGCGTTATCGGTTTGGAAGTAACGGTCGGAAGAGCCTTTGGACATCGCGCCCAGAGAACCCATACCGCGATAGGATTTGAACGAACGGCCCTGATACAGCTCGATTTCACCCGGAGATTCTTCGGTACCTGCAAGCATGGAGCCGACCATCACACAGGCTGCACCTGCCGCGATAGCTTTGGCGATGTCGCCGGAGAAACGGATGCCGCCGTCGGCGATAACCGGGATACCGGTACCTTCCAGCGCTTCAACCGCGTCAGCGATAGCGGTGATCTGCGGTACGCCTACGCCGGTAACGATACGGGTGGTACAGATGGAGCCAGGACCGATACCCACTTTCACTGCGCTAACGCCGGCATCAGCCAGTGCTTTGGCGCCTGAAGCGGTCGCGACGTTACCGCCAACGATCTGCAGGTCCGGGTATTTGGCGCGGGTTTCGCGAATGCGCTGCAATACGCCTTCGGAATGGCCATGTGAGGAGTCAATCAGCAGGACGTCAACACCGGCAGCGACCAGCGCATCAACGCGCTCTTCGTTACCTGCACCGGCGCCAACGGCAGCACCTACGCGCAGACGGCCGTGCTCGTCTTTACAAGCGTTTGGCTTGCGTTCCGCTTTTTGGAAGTCTTTTACGGTGATCATGCCCAGCAGATGGAACTGATCGTCGACCACCAGCGCTTTCTCAACGCGTTTTTCGTGCATTTTCTGCAGCACGACTTCACGCGCTTCACCTTCTTTCACCGTAACCAGGCGCTCTTTCGGCGTCATCACGGCGGTAACAGGCTGGTTCAGATCGGTAACGAAGCGAACGTCACGGCCGGTAATAATACCAACCAGTTCGTTTTCTTCGGTCACTACCGGGTAGCCGGCAAAGCCGTTACGCGCGGTCAGTTCTTTCACTTCTTTCAGGGTGGTGGTCGGTGTCACGGCCTGTGGATCGGTGACCACGCCGCTTTCATGTTTTTTCACGCGGCGGACTTCTTCAGCCTGACGCTCGATGGACATGTTTTTGTGGATGAAGCCCAAACCGCCTTCCTGCGCCAACGCGATAGCCAGATTGGCTTCGGTGACGGTATCCATAGCTGCGGACAGCATAGGGATGTTCAGGTGGATAGTTTTGGTCAATTGGGTGCCGAGCTCAGCGGTATTAGGCAGAACCGTAGAGTGAGCTGGAACCAGGAGAACGTCGTCGAATGTCAGTGCTTCTTTTGCGATACGTAGCATGGGCAATATCTCACCAGAGTGGGCTGTGAAAAAGATAAAATATTGCCGCGGCATTATACAGAGCGTAATCGGTTGCCTCCAGCACTTTCTCACAAAAACTCTTGATTACCTTTTTCAGCCATGTAGTATCGACCAATTAAGTGCTTGTTTTGAAATTTGATCTGGGTCACATGTCGCTACCTGTTTCGCCGTCTATTTTTACCGTAAGCCGCCTGAATCAGACGGTTCGACAGCTGCTGGAAATGGAAATGGGCCAGATTTGGCTCTCCGCAGAGATTTCCAACTTCTCCCAACCCTCTTCCGGCCACTGGTATTTCACGCTGAAAGACGATCGTGCGCAGGTCCGTTGCGCGATGTTCCGCAACACCAACCGCCGCACCACTTTCCGTCCGCAGAATGGCCAACAGGTTCTGGTTCGCGCCAGCATTACGCTGTATGAACCGCGCGGCGACTACCAACTGATTGCCGAAAGCATGCAACCTGCCGGTGACGGCCTGTTGCAACAGCAGTTCGACCAGTTGAAACAACGCCTGAGCGCCGAAGGCCTGTTCGACCAACAGTTCAAGCAACCCTTGCCCAGCCCGGCCAAACGCGTCGGGGTCATTACCTCTGCCAGCGGTGCGGCGCTGCACGATGTGTTGCAGGTACTGCAACGGCGTGATCCTTCACTGCCTATCGTTATCTATCCCACTTCGGTGCAGGGCGCAGAAGCGCCATTGCAGATTGTGCGCGCCATCGAAACGGCTAACCGCCGGGACGAGTGTGACGTGCTGATCGTCGGCCGTGGCGGGGGCTCGCTGGAAGACCTGTGGAGCTTCAACGATGAACGCGTAGCGCGGGCGATATTCGCCAGCCGCATTCCGATCGTCAGCGCCGTCGGCCATGAAACCGACGTCACCATTGCCGACTTTGTCGCCGATCTGCGGGCGCCAACCCCTTCCGCCGCTGCCGAACTGGTCAGTCGCAATCAGCTGGAGCTGCTGCGTCAGTTGCAGTCCCAGCAACAGCGGATGGAAATGGCGATGGATTACTATCTGGCGCAGCGCCAGCAACAGTTCACCCGCATCAACCACCGTTTGCAGCAACAGCATCCGCACCTGCGCCTGGCGCGTCAGCAGACGCTGTTGTTCAAACTGCAACGGCGGTTGGAAGATGGCATGCAGAACCAACTGCGTGTGTCTTCACGTCGCAGCGAGCGGGCGCAACAGCGTCTGGCGCAGATGCAGCCGCAGGCACGCATTCATCGCTACCAGCAACGTGTGCAACAGCAGGAATACCGATTGCAACAGGCGCTGGAACGTCAGCTCAACGCCTGGCGTCAGCGCTTTGGCGTCGCCTGTAGCCAGCTCGAAGCGGTCAGCCCGCTGGCAACGCTGGCGCGCGGCTACAGCGTGACGCAAACCCCGCGCGGCGAACTGCTGAAAACCACCAAGCAGGCTCAGGTCGGTGAACTGCTGAAAACCCGTCTGCAGGATGGCTGGGTGGAAAGCGAGGTGAAAACCATCACCGTCGCCAAAAAGCCGCGCAAAAAACGCGCGGCTGAATAACTCCGCTTATTCCAGCGTAAAACTCTCGCCGGGCACGCCGTTGATCCACAACTCGCGCGTTTCTCCGGCAGGCAAGCTGAAGGTCAGGGTTTGCCATGCCGGTTTAAAGCGGCCTTCGGTAGTAATGTTCAACGTGATGCGCTGATTGTCACTGAGCATCTCCCAGCGCAGCCACAGCGCGTCGCCCTGCTGCCAGCCATAACTTTCCCCGTCGTCTTCAAATAACAGCCCAGAAGCGCTGCCACAGCCTTTTAGCGGATAGAGTTTAAGCTCGCGCCGATCGTCGGTCGTCACATCAACATGAGCCAATCGGGATGACAGCGGCAACCCTGC
Organism: Serratia myotis; assembly: GCF_027474885.1. Classification (NCBI taxonomy): domain Bacteria; kingdom Pseudomonadati; phylum Pseudomonadota; class Gammaproteobacteria; order Enterobacterales; family Yersiniaceae; genus Serratia; species Serratia myotis. The sequence continues at coordinate 4,172,356 of NZ_CP099707.1, forward strand.
ACCGGCACGTACCAGTAACGGCAAGCGCTCCAGCGGGGCCTCCAGCACCACCGTCTGGCCACCGCTGAACCACTGGCCGCTGTAGAAGCAGTACCAGCCATCTCCGTTATCCGGCAGATACACCGGCCGCTGGCGCTGCCCTTGTTCCACCACGCTGGCCACCAGCAGATCGCGGCCGATCATAAAATCGTCGGTTTCCCTTAGGGTCTGCTCGTCATGCTCATGGTCGAGGAAGGTTGGGCGCAGCATCGGCTCGTCGTCGGCACTGGCCTGCCACAGCAGGGTGTAGAAATACGGCATCAGCCGGTAGCGCAGGTTAATCGCCTCGCGCACCGCCGGGGTAGCGGCCGGGTACATCCAGGGTTCGTTAACCGTGGCGTCGTCGTTCCAGGAGTGAATGGTGAAACGCGGATGCATCACGCCGTTTTGCACCCAACGCACCAGGAGTTCGGCGTCCGGCTTGTCACCGGAAAAACCGCCGACGTCATGCCCCAGGTTATACAGGCCGGACAGACTCATGCCCAGCCCCATGCGGATGTTGTAGCGCAGGGTCTGCCAACTGGTGCGGTTGTCGCCGCTCCAGGTCTGCACATAACGCTGCATACCGGCACACCCGGAGCGCGAAATCAGATAGGGCCGCAGATCGGGAGCAAAACGTTGCTGGGCCTCCATTGAGGCACGCATCATCAGTAACGGCATCACCGGGCGGATATGCTTGATGGCAATCGGTCGGCCGAAACCGTGGCAACGAGCCTCACCGTCCCATACTTCGTATTCGTTATTGTCATTCCAGGTGGAATCGATACCCATCTCCAGCAGTTGCTGCGTCACGCCCTGCTGCCACCAGCGGACAGTCGCCGGATTGGTGAAGTCGAGGTGCGAGCCTTCGTCGTCCCAAAAGCTGGAGCGCTCCGGTTGGTCGCTTTCAGAATCACGGATAAACAGCCCCTGATCCGCCGCCTGCTGATACTGCGGGTGATCTTGCAACAGGCAGGGCTTGATGTTGGCCGCCAGCTTCAGCCCGGCGTCGTGAAACGCTTGGCTCAGTAGCTTGGGCTGCGGCACCTTGTCGTAATTCCAGTTGAACACATAGCGCTTGTTGGCAATCGAGGTGTAACCCGATGACAGCTGGAAAGAGTCGCAGGGAATATCATGCTGACGGCAGAGCTGAATAAACTGCTGCAGTTGCTGCTGGGCATCCGGCGCGTCGGTGTAATGCATAGTGGATCCGCTGTAGCCCAGGCTCCATTTCGGTCCAAAGTGGGTCTTGCCGGTCAGGCGCACGAACGCCTTGGTCACATCCAGCACCCTCGGCCCAAGGAACAGGTAATAATCCAGATCCCCCGCCTCCGCCTGATAGCGCCGATAAGCCAGATGGTAGTTGTCGATCTCATTACCCAGATCCAGCCAGCAGCTGCTCAGGTTGTCGTAAAACAGCCCGAAACTGGCCTCTTCACCGCGGGTGATGGTAAACGGAATGTGTTTGTACAGCGGGTCGGTGCTGGCGGCGTTGTAGCCCATCGCGTCCAGATTACGCATTTCAAAGCGACGGCCACTGCGTTCCAAATCCCCGGCCTTCTCACCCAGGCCATAGTAACGCTCGGCAGTCTGGCGGCGCTGATAATGCGCCACGCCGTCACCGTGCGGATTAAGCAGGTAAGCGCTGGTGGGCCGATCGGCTGCCAGTGGACGCCATTCCCCGGCGGCGTTGCAATGCTCCCACTCCAGCCACAACGGCTGATGCACGGTCACGCGCAGCGCAGACGTCGCCACCACCAGCCGATCGTCATGTTGCTGCAGCTGATAGCCCGGCAGGCCGAACCCGGCCACGCTCAGCCGATCACGTCCTTCCCAGGGCACGTCACTTTCCGGCGCGATGCTCCAGGTGCGATCCAACGCCAGCTCGCCGTTGCGTTTGATCAACACGCGGAACAGGTCGTTTTCCAGTACGTACAGGCAAAACAGGTGACGTTCGTCGACCAACAGTTCAATGCGATCGGCATACTGACCGGCCAACGTCCAATTTTTCAAGGTTTTCATAGGCATCCAACTTAACTATTAAGTGTTTTTTTACCGCCGCGTTCGGCGATCAAGGCAATCAGGAACAGGGCGCCGATCAGGTCGAAGAAGCCCATGGCGATAAACAGCGGATTGAAACCGACGGTATCGGAGACCGCGCCGATCAACAGCGTAAACAGGAAGCTGGCGATCCAGGCGCTGGAGCCGCGCATGCCGTTGACCGTCGCCACCTGGTTTTTATCGAACGATTCCACCACCAGCGCGCTGAGCATGCAGGAGATCACCTGATGGCCAAATCCGCCGATCGAGATCAGAGCGATCGCCAGGTAGGGATCTTTAGTGATCGCCACAAACGCCAGCGAGACCATCATGAATGCGCCGGTGACCGAACTGGCAACCACCGAGTTGACGCGGCTGCAGCCAAACCATTTGCGGTACAGCGTGGTGAGATAGCCGCTGGCAACGCTGCCGATGTCCGCCGCCAAAAACGGCAGCCAGGCAAACATGGCGATGTGTTTTAAATCCATGCCGCGCTCGGTGGCCAGGTACAGCGGCACCCAGAAACTGAATACCGCCCAGGCCGGTTCAGCAAGAAATGCCGGAATGGCTATGCCATAAAACTTTTTATTGCGGCACAGGATCGCCAGCGACTTGAGAAATGGCAGCCGGGGTAACTCGGGCTCGTTGTCTTCGCGGATCAGATCCAGCTCCTGCTGGCTCAGATTGGGGTGCTGCAGCGGCGAGTGATAGAAACGCCACCACAGCACGACCCAGACCAGCGCCAGCGCGCCGGAGAACAGGAAAGCGCCCTGCCAGCCAAAGGAGACATGGGCGATGACAATGATCGGCGGTGCCAGCATGGCACCAATAGAAAACCCGACGCCCGCCCAGCCGGCAGCGATCGGCCGTTCCTTTTTCGGGAACCAGTCGGAAATGGCCTTGGCGTTGGCCGGTGTGGCCGCCGCTTCTGCCCCACCCATGAAGAAGCGCAGGATCGCCAACTGCACCCAGGTGCCTGCCCCGGCGTGCATCATGCAGACCACCGCCCAGATGCTGGCGCAGATCAAGAACCCCATCTTCAGGCCGATCACGTCGATCAGCCAGCCACAGATCGGCTGAAACACCGTATAGGCCAGTTGAAACGACGCCACCACCCAGGAGTACTGTTCAGTCGTCATGTTCAGGCTGGTTTTCAGCTCCGGCGCCAGGATGCCCAGCGAATTACGAGTGATGTAGTTGACCGTCACGCCCAGTAAAAACAGCGCCAGCATCCACCAGCGCAGCGATTTAAATTTACGCCGGCCGCTGTCAACGACCGTCTGATTAATTTCAACACTCATCTGTCTTCTCTCCACGACGGCTGCCCGGTGACACAGCGCGCTTTTTGGTAGGGTACGTTTGGCTAGTGAAGGTATGGAACCCGTGAAATTGAGATGCGCCTCACAGAAGCAGGCATATCGTCTTCACAACCACCTGATTTATTTTCATTTTATTTATAATTCAGCCCATTAATTGGACTGATAAATCTATAAAGTTGGCATACCAATTCAGACTATCCAGCCGGAAGCGTGAGCGAAACGTGGTTTTTTGCAAAAGTTTTCATACACAGGATAAAAGGTCGCCATAATGGCGACCAAAGCCTGACAGTACGCCGAAAAAACACCGTGAAAATATTTTCATTACCAAATTTGAAGGAGATCACAGAATGAACGGAAAGCTGAAAATACAGGAAATCGCCCGCCAAACCGGGCTGTCGATCAGCACCGTTTCACGCGTATTAGCAGGCAAAGCCAACACCAGCGCCGAGGCACGTCAGAAGGTGCTGACCTGCGCCCAACAGAAGGGGATCCTGCAGGGGATTTCCAGCGGCCGACTGATGTTGAACAACGTGATGGTCTTCGCCCCGCAACGGGCCTTTGACGTGCGCACCGATATCTTTTACTACAAGGTGATCCAGGGCATCACTGCTGCGCTGGCAGAGCACGAAGTCCGTATTCGCTATTGCGGGCTTGAGGAATTACACAGCGATGGCGCGCTGTTTCTGGAAAAGATGAGCGATCCGCAGACCCAGGCGGCACTGATTATCGGCATCGATGACGAACATATTCACCAGTTAGCCGCCGACCTGAACAAACCCTGCGTACTGATTAACTGCAGCGACCGTCAGATGCGGCTCGATAGCGTGTCGCCCGACCATCAACTGATTGGCGAGTTCTCCGCCAACTATCTGTTCCAGCAGGGCCACAGCCATATTCTGAACCTGCAATGCCTGCGTCGGCACACCATGGAGTTGCGGCTGGCGGGCATTAAACAAGCCTATGCGCGACACAATATCGCCTTTGACGACGGTCGCCATCTGGTCACCACCTCCGGCTTCGGCAGCGAAGAGGCCGAACAGGCACTCACCACCTTTATCAATCGGGTCAGCCACCGCTCACAGTTGCCCACGGCCATTCTCGCCGGTGGCGACTATATGGCGGTCGGCGCGGTCAAGGCGCTCAACAAACTGCAGTTGAACGTGCCGGGCGATATCTCGGTGATGAGCACCGACGGTTTTAATCTGGCGGAAATTCATGACGTGCCGCTCACCTCGGTACATGTACCGCGTGACGAACTGGGCTATGAGGCCATTCAACTGTTGCAGCGCCGCATGCTGCGTGCCGATGCGCCCCCATGCAACCTGCTGCTGCATGGCAAGCTGGCGGTTCGCACCTCGGTCAAACGCATCAGCGCCCATAAAACCAACCCGGCGGTCAGCACCCACGATCATCGTCTTTACGATGTCTGAGCTACACTTAGTGTCAAAATATTTATAGATACCCTATAGCTTGAAAGATGACGGGTAACTTTTTTGCCTAAGGAGAGCCACTATGCCGACCCTAACAGCACGATCGGTCATCCCCCCTTATATGCTGCGCCGGATCATTGAGCACGGCAGCCTACCGCAGCGCGACTGCGCATTGCACACCCTGAATCACGTTCAGAGCCTGCTCGGCAACAAGCCACTGCGGGCCCCCGGGGCGAAAACCTCGACCGGTGGTGAAGTCATCCGCGATATTTACGATGCCGAAAACAGCACTCAACTGCCCGGCAAACAGGTGCGTAATGAGGGCCAGGCCAGCAACCACGACGTGGCGGTGGATGAAGCCTATGACTACCTCGGCGTCACCTACGATTTTTTCTGGCAGGCTTTCAAACGCAACTCGCTGGACAACCAGGGCCTGCCGCTGACCGGCAGCGTGCATTACGGCAAGGAATACCAGAACGCCTTTTGGAATGGCCAGCAAATGGTCTTCGGCGACGGGGATGGTGAAATCTTTAACCGTTTTACCATCGCCATCGACGTAGTCGGCCATGAATTGGCGCACGGCGTTACCGAAAGCGAAGCCGGGTTAATTTACTTCCAGCAAGCCGGGGCGCTGAATGAATCGCTGTCTGACGTGTTTGGTTCTTTGGTCAAGCAGTTCCACCTTAAGCAAACGGCTGATAAAGCCGACTGGCTGATTGGCGAGGGACTGTTGGCGAAAGGCATCAACGGCAAGGGCCTGCGTTCGATGTCGGCTCCCGGTACCGCCTACGACGATCCGTTGCTGGGGAAAGATCCGCAGCCGGCCAGCATGAAAGACTACATTCAGACCAAAGAAGACAACGGTGGCGTCCACCTCAACTCCGGTATCCCCAATCGCGCCTTTTATCTGGCGGCCACTGCACTGGGCGGCTATGCCTGGGAGAAAGCCGGTTACATCTGGTACGACACCCTGTGTGATAAGGCACTGCCGCAGGACGCTGATTTCGCCACCTTTGCCCGTACCACGGTGAAGCATGCAGAACAGCGCTTCGACAGCAAGGTAGCGCAAAAGGTACAGCAGGCCTGGCATCAGGTGGGGGTGGCATAATGAAACCTTTGCCGGTGCTCAATCAGGATACGGTCATTGAGCTGGCGCGTGAAGGCGGTTTCGCCTTTATTCCCAAACTGGCGGGCCAGCGGCGCATTGCGCTGGCCGACATTACGCCAGAGCAACGGCAGCGCCTGAACCAACTGTTGAACCAGACGCTGCCCTATGCCCAGGAAGAGGGTCAGCCGGACTCCCCCGGCTGCGGTGACCAACGCTATTTTCGCGTGCAGATCAGCTATTACAGCCAAACCCTGCGCAGTGAAATCGTGCTGTTGATCCCGGAAACCAGCGCTCCACAGGCGTTAGTCGACCTGTGGAAAACCGGCCAGGTCGATGAGTGAACACTTACAACGGCTGATAACTGAATAGCACGCGCTTTTTGGAGATCAGCCCATGGCCGTTCTGGCACAGATAGTCCACCGCGCCACAGGCCTTCAGCTCTTGCAACGGTTGCCCGCAATCCGGGCAGTGAGCCAACCGTTGATAATCGCTGTTACAGGCGGCGCAATGGTAGTGACCATTCACCCACTCCATCGTTTGATCGCATTGCGGACACTGTACTTCCATAGTCACTCCCAGGTTAAATCACGCCCCATGAGCGTAAGAAATAGATGCCCAACGCGGTAGTGAAAAACGATCCGACGGTGGTGATGGCGATAATATTCGCCGCCAGCGTGGCGTTCCCTCCCATGGCGCGCGTCATTACATAGCTGCCAGACGCCGTTGGCGTAGCCGAGAACAGGAAGATAATCCCCAGTGCCGCACCGTGAAAGCCGCATAACCAGCCACCCAGCGTCATTATCACTGGCACGATAAACAACTTGGCCGAAGAGGACAGCGCCGCCACGTTGGACGAACGGAACATGGCGCGCAGATCCAAACTGGCACCGGTGCACAGCAGTGCCAGCGGCAGCGACAGTGCAGAGATGTAGCTGCCCGTCTGCCGGATCACCTGAGGTATGCCCAGGCCGGTCTGCGCATAAGCCAAGCCGCACACCAGACCAATAATCAACGGATTGGTGACGATGCTGCGCAACAGCGACAGGCGACTGATCCTCTTGCCCTGCCCGCCCTGCAAGCTACGCGTCAGGGTAATCACCGACAGTACGTTAAACAGGATCACCGTCACCGTCAGGTACAGCGACCCCAGCGCAATTCCTTCGCTGCCGTAAGCGGTCATGGCGTAAGCCAGGCCGACAATGGCGGTATTGGCGCGGAAGCCCCCCTGAACGAAGACACCGCGTTCCCGCGGATCTTTAACCAGCCAGATAGCCGCCGCTTCCAGCAACAGGAAGGTGACGAGGGTACCGACAGCGCCAAAGATCACCAGCGGCAGGTTACCCAGCAACTGCGGATGGTTGGTGGCGATGCTGAAGAACAACAGGCAGGGCAGCGCAAGATTGAACACCAGCCGGGTGGCACCGTCGATAAACCGATCGTCCATCAGACGCCAGTGGCGCAGCAGTATGCCCAGCAACATCATTAACAGATTGGGGACAGTGACGTTAAATGCAAAACTCCAGGTTTCCCAGGACATGATGTTCCTTCAGGCTGACGGCGATAATCTACGGATAATAAAACGATTTCGGACCAATAAAAAAGGGGCGCGGTAGTGATACCGCGCCCCTCATACTGATTATCAGCTTTTTTTCAGGTGGCTCATCAGACGTTTACGCTTACGCATCTGGTTCGGTGTCAGCAGATTGCGCTTGCCGGCGAACGGGTTCTCACCCTCTTTGAACTGGATACGGATTGGCGTACCCATCACCTTCAGAGAACGGCGGAAATAGTTCATCAGGTAGCGTTTGTACGAATCGGACAGATCGGTCACCTGGTTGCCGTGGATCACCACAATCGGCGGGTTATACCCACCGGCGTGCGCATATTTCAGCTTCACGCGGCGGCCACGTACCAAGGGTGGCTGGTGGTCATCGGCGGCCATCTGCATGATTTTAGTCAGCATCGAGGTGTTCACGCGACGGGTCGCACACTCGTAAGCTTCCAGGACCGAGACGAACAAGTTGCCAACGCCGCTACCGTGCAGGGCAGAGATAAAGTGAATGCGGGCGAAATCGACAAAGCCCAGACGCATATCGAGCATCTCTTTCACGTGATCGCGATCTTCCTCGCTCATGCCGTCCCACTTGTTGACCACAATCACCAGTGAGCGCCCGCTATTGAGGATAAAGCCGAGCAGCGAGAGGTCCTGATCGGAAATGCCTTCGCGTGCATCCACGACCAGCAACACCACGTTAGCGTCTTCGATCGCCTGCAGGGTTTTGATTACCGAGAACTTCTCTACGGTTTCCGTCACCTTGCCGCGCTTACGCACCCCGGCGGTATCGATCAGCACATATTCGCGTTCGTCACGAACCATCGGGATATAAATGCTGTCACGGGTGGTGCCCGGCATGTCGTAAACCACGACACGATCTTCGCCGAGGATACGGTTAGTCAGTGTGGACTTACCTACGTTAGGACGACCGACGATAGCCAGCTTGATCGGCAAATCCTGCGGGTTGAAGTCATCTTCCGGCTCGTCTTCCGGGCCTTCGAGGTTTTCACCTTCTTGCTCGGCCCAATAAGCGGCGTTAGCCTCTTCTTCGGTCAGCTCGACTTCTTCCGGCTTTTCACCGACAAACGGCACCAGCACGTGTTCGATCAACTGCGCCACGCCACGACCGTGGGAAGCAGCAATCGCATGCACGTCGCCCAGGCCCAGCGAGTAGAAATCGGCGGTGGCCATGTCGGGATCCATACCGTCGGTTTTGTTGGCAACCAGGAAGGTGGCTTTCTGACGGTTGCGCAGATGCTGGGCAATGCCCAGATCGGCTGGCATCAGACCGGCGCGAGCATCGACCATAAACAGCACGATGTCTGCTTCTTCGATCGCCAGCAGCGACTGACCGGCCATGCGGGTTTCAACGCCGTCTTCGGTGCCGTCAATGCCCCCGGTATCGACGATAATAAATTCATTACCCTCAACCTCAGCACGACCATACTTGCGGTCTCGCGTTAGCCCGGGGAAATCCGCCACCAGCGCATCGCGCGTATGGGTTAAACGGTTAAACAAGGTGGATTTACCCACATTCGGGCGCCCTACTAGCGCGACGACAGGTATCATTGTGAAGCCTCATTACTTAATAATCAAAGCGTTACTACACCATGGGTAGACACCAGGAGTGCAGCTTATAAAAATACGAAACGGCCCCTGAACACTCAGGAGCCGTTGGCAATCCGTGCGACGATCGGCGTTAGCGGGTGAAAGCGTAAACTTTTCCGCCCTTCGCCTGGATGACCAGCTTATCGCCAGCAACCATTGGCGCAGACAGGAAGCCGGAGCTATCCACTTCTTGCTGAGCAACAAAACGGCCGTCCGTGGTATTGATCCAGTGCAGGTAACCTTCTGAGTCACCGGTCACCAGGAAACCATTGTACATCACCGGCGGGGTCAGGTTGCGGTGCAGCAGATCGCTCTGCGTCCATACGGTCACGCCACCTTCGGTGCTCAATGCCACCACGCGATCGTTCTGATCGATAAGGTAGATGCGGCCGGCATCAACGATAAAGTCGTTCACCGAGCCCAGTTCACGCTTCCACATGATCTGGCCGGAACGCAGATCCAACGCCGTCAGGTTGCCATTGTAACCTAATGCGTAGACAACGCCCTCAACAATCACCGGCGTAGTGTCGACATCGTTCAAACGATCGATTTCGGTCGCGCCGCTCGGCTGGGAAATACGTTGCTGCCAAATCAACTGACCTTGCTGCATCAGCACCGCATTTACACGACCGTTATCACCGCCGACAATGGCTGCGCCAAAGGCAACGGCCGGTGCGGATTCACCGCGCAACGACAGTGAAGGCATGTCCAGGTTAACCGTCCACTTCACCGCGCCGTCAGATTCGTTCAACGCCTGCAGCAGGCCGTTAGTGGTGTGGATCAGCACCATACCGTCGCTGATCACCGGACGTGAAATCGCTTCGCCGGCCACTTTGGTCTGCCACGCGACGGTACCGTCTGCAGTATTCAGCGCGTAGACCACCGCTTTCTCACTGCCAACGTAAGCCTTGTCACCCGCGACCGCCATACCGCCCGACAGCAGTGCCGGCAGGTTGCTGGAGAAGAAGCCGGTTTTCTCAGAGAGATCAACCTTCCACTTTTCGTTACCGTTATCGGCATCCAGCGCTTTCACGATACCGTGACGATCGGCGGCATAAATCGTGTTGTCCTGGAAAGCAGGACGCAGGTGAGAATAGAACTCACCGACGCCGTCACCGACCGAGGTACTCCACGCCTTGTTTGGCGTGAACTGATTTTCAACTTTCGGCAGCGGCGACATGGTAACCACGTCTTCTTCACTGTTGAACAGTGAGCAACCACTCAACAAGGCAACGGAAACCAGTCCGACCAAGAGTGTTTTACGCAATTGCATGGGAATTCCCCTTAGCTGGACAAGTTATTCAATTTCATGCGCAGCAGAACCTGCAGCGCCTGAGAAGCGTTAGACTCAATGCCTTTACTGTAAGCCTCACGCGCACCTTTGGTGTCGCCTTTGGCCAACAGCACGTCGCCGCGCGTATCTTGCGCCATCGCCGCCCAGCCTTCGCCTTTCACGCCATCCAGCGTTTTCAGCGCGTCATCCAGCTTTTTCTCCTGCACCTGGACACGGGCCAGACGCAGGTTAATCATCGAAAGCAGGTTTTCATCTTTGGTCTGGCCCTGAGCCAGCACCAGTTGTTGGCTCGCTTTGGCAAACTCATTCTGCTCAACAAAATGCTTCGCCAGCTCCAGCGAGGCCATCACGCCGTAGCTGTTGCTGTTGGCCTGTGCAAACTTCTCCGCAGCGGCGACATCGTCCGGTTTACCGAGAGCCAGACGATCGCTGGCTTCCTGATAAGATTGGGACGCAACCATCATGTTGGAGTTTTCGTGGCTCTGCCAGTAACGCCAGCCGACCAGGGCACCAATTCCGAGCACCACGCCCACTGCCAGCGCTTTGCCGTTTTCAGCAAAGAACCGACGCACGGCGTCGACTTGTTCGTTTTCAGTGGTATAGACTTCCACGGTGTCCTTCTCCTTAACCTAACATCGTTGCCAGACGCACTGCGACTTCGCTTTGCGCCAGCGTTTCTTGTTCACCACTGCGCAGGTCTTTGACCACGACCTGCTGGGCTGCGACTTCGTTCTCACCCAGGATCAAGGCGACGCGTGCGCCCCACTTATCCGCACGGGTGATCTGCTTCTTAAAGTTACCGCCGCCGTAGTTGGTCATCAGTTTGAGCTGTGGCGCCGCATCACGCACGCGCTCCGCCAACTGCATGGCCGCACTCTGAGTCCCGGCACCGGAGGAGATCACGTATACGTCAATGGTCGCCGCGGCTTTAAACTCTGGGTTAACAGCCTGAACCAGCAGCACCAAGCGTTCCAGGCCCATGGCGAAACCGACTGCCGGCGTTGCACGCCCGCCCAGTTGCTCGACCAGACCGTCATAACGCCCGCCGGCACACACCGTACCCTGAGCGCCCAGACTGGTGGTCACCCATTCGAATACCGTACGGTTGTAATAGTCCAGACCGCGCACCAGGCGTTCATTGATGGTATATGGGATGCCCGCCTGCGCCAAAAGTTCACACAGACCTTCGAAGTGGGCTTTGGATTCTTCATCCAGATACTCGGACAACCGTGGCGCGTCGTTCAGCAACGCCTGCACTTGCGGGTTTTTCGAGTCCAGTACGCGCAGCGGGTTGCTGTACATGCGGCGTTTGCAATCTTCGTCCAGCTTGTCTTGATGCTGTTCCAGGAATGCCACCAGTGCATCGCGGTAATTGGCGCGTGCTTCCAGTGAACCAATGGAGTTCAGCTCCAGCTTGACGTGCTCGGAGATCCCCAGTGCTTTCCACCAGCGGGCGCTCAGCAGGATCAGCTCGGCGTCGATATCCGGGCCCTGCAGGCCAAACACTTCGGCCCCCAGTTGATGGAACTGGCGATAGCGGCCTTTTTGCGGGCGCTCGTAGCGGAACATCGGACCGACGTACCACAGACGCTGCTCCTGATTGTACAGCAGACCATGTTCGATGCCGGCGCGAACGCAGCCAGCCGTCCCTTCCGGACGCAGCGTCAGGCTTTCGCCATTGCGGTCGTCGAAGGTATACATTTCTTTTTCCACGACGTCGGTCACTTCGCCGATCGCGCGTTTGAATAACGGGGTCTGCTCTACAATCGGCAAACGGATTTCGCTGTAACCGTAGCCGCTAAGCACCTGCTTGAGGATGCCTTCAATACGCTGCCATAATGCCGTTTCTTCCGGCAGGTAGTCGTTCATGCCGCGAATGGCTTGAATGTTCTTTGCCACGTGAGTTCTCTGTCCGTTGTCTATAAAAATGAACCCGATTATAGGGACTTTGCCGTCCCGTATTCAACGCGAATGCAGAGTTCTGCTCCCGGGTTCATAAACAAGCGGGCTAAAAAGCCCGCCGTATCGGTATAATGCTTATTTTTCCAGCAGGTTGACCGCGATGCGATTGCTTTCATCCAGCATCGACGCCTTGGCGCGGATTTTGGCTTCCAACTGGTCAATCATCTGCTCGTTGTCGAAACGTTCTCTCTGGCGCACGCCGTCTTCGTAGAAACCACTCTTTTTGTGGCCACCGGTCACGCCCAGCGTGGAAACCAGGGCTTCGCCCGGGCCATTGACCACACAGCCGATAATCGAAATGTCCATCGGCGTGATGATGTCTTCCAGACGCTGTTCCAGCGCGTTCACCGTACCGATAACGTCAAATTCCTGACGTGAACAGGTCGGGCACGCGATAAAGTTAATACCGCGAGCGCGGATGCGCAGCGATTTCAAAATGTCGAAACCGACCTTCACTTCTTCCACCGGATCGGCTGCCAACGAGATACGCAGGGTATCGCCGATGCCTTCCGACAGCAGCAGCCCCAAACCAATCGCCGACTTCACTGAGCCACTGCGTGCGCCACCGGCTTCGGTGATGCCCAGATGCAACGGCTGATCGATACGTGCAGCCAGCAGACGATAGGATTGCACCGCCAGGAACACATCGGAAGCCTTAACGCTGACTTTAAACTGGTCGAAGTTGAGGCGGTCGAGGATATCAACGTGGCGCATGGCGGATTCGAGCAGCGCTTCCGGCGTAGGTTCGCCGTACTTTTCCTGGATGTCTTTTTCCAGCGAACCGCCATTCACCCCGATACGGATTGGGATGTTTTTATCGCGTGCGCAGTCTACCACTGAGCGAATACGCGACTCGTTACCGATATTGCCCGGGTTGATGCGCAAGCAGTCTACGCCATACTCTGCAACCTGCAGCGCGATACGGTAATCGAAGTGGATATCGGCGACCAGCGGCACGTTGACCTGCTGCTTGATCAGCCTGAATGCCTCGGCGGCATCCATGGTGGGGACTGAAACGCGGACGATATCGACACCCACGCGCTCCAGTGCTTTGATCTGATTAACCGTGGCTTCAACATCAGTGGTACGGGTGTTAGTCATCGACTGCACGGCAATCGGCGCACCATCACCAATAGGCACATTGCCGACGTAAATTCGCGTTGATTTTCGACGGATGATGGGCGATTGGTTATGCATTACTTACTCTCCATTGTTGCCCTGACTCAACGACAATGGCCGCGCAATTACTGCGCGGCAACGGTCAGACGAGCAACACGGTTTGACTTAACAAACCGGCTTAAATCAACCGGCTTACCTTGATATTGAATCTGTACTGCGGCCGGTGCACCAATGGTCAGTTTGTACGGCGCGGTACCCGCCAGGCTCAGCTTGCCGCCGCTTTTCTGGCTGCCGCTGTACAACGTTTTACCGCTGGCATCACTCACCTGCAGCCAACAGTCGGCGGAGAACTCCATGACCAGCGCGTTAGGATCAACCGCCGCTGCAGTCACACCCGCGTCAGCGGTTGGCAAGGGTGCAGCAGGTGCCACAGGCGTGGTCTCTGGCAGCGTTGTCTGGCTTGGTGAAACCACCGCAGGTTGTTGCGCGGTTGCACTGCCGGTAACGGCCGGAGTCTGCGACTGCTGTGGAGCAACGCCGGTATCAACCGGCGTGGAACCATTGTCAGCCAAAGGTGCACTGTTGTCGGCATTGCTGTCGGTCAACGGCACAGATTGGCCTTCATTGTTATTCTGTGAAAGCTGGGCAGAGGATTGATCGGCCATAGTGGCGATTTCTTCCTGCTGGGCCTTGTGGTTTTGCCACCACCAGGCGCCGGTCAGGCCAACCACTACGAAAACGATCAGCCAGGTGAAGCTCATCAGCCAGCCGTCGCGTTTTTTGCGGCGCTTGCCCAATGAGAAACTCTGCATGGGGGCAACTTTCGCTACCTTCAGCGGAGCCTGCTTGGCCAGCATCGGCAGCAGTTCATCCTCTGGTACACGCACCAGCTTGGCGTAGGAACGGATATAACCCCGCACGAAGGTTGAAGCCAAATCTGCGGACAGATTGTCTTCTTCGATATCGCGCACGGTAGACATTTTGAGGCACAGGCGTTCTGCAACGGCCTGTTGACTCAACCCGAGTTGTTCACGGGCTTGACGCAGACGTTCGCCTGTCGTCATTGATACGGTTTTATCTTGGGAGGCTTCAGTATTCATTAGCTAAGAACTGCTGGTACTGTTTGGATTGTGGAAAACTTCGCGATAACTGCTTGCCATAACGTTGCACGCTATCTTGGCGCCCGGCTAACGCGGCGAAACGAATCTGTAACCATAAGCTGTCGGCGCTAGCCGGCAGAACATGTTGATAACTATCGAGTAAAAGTTGCGACTGCGCGCGCTTCCCTTCTCCAAATTGCTTTTCTGCCTCCACTAACAGTGGAGTGCCTTTGTCCGGATCGATCTTCATCGCACGCGTTAACAAGGTGCGTGCTTCATCGTTCTGTCCGGCCTTGAGAAAACAGTAACCTGCGTTTTCCAGGCTGTCGGCAACCTGACCGTAATCCGGTGCTACTGCCGCAGCGCTAAACTGCTGTTGTGCCGGTACATACTGCCCTAAACTGCAAAGAAACGCACCGTAATTATTCAGCACGGTGCCATTGCCAGACGCAAGTTTGAGCGCTTGCTGATAACGCTGTTCGGCCGCGCTATTTTCACCCATCCGCTGCTCATAGAGTGCCATGCCCAATTGGGTACGGTAATCCTGTGGGGCAGCTTCCGCCGCCTTCTCCAGATTCTGTCGCGCGGCAGGTAAATCGCCCTGCTTCAGATATTCCAGACCCAGTTGCAAACGCGTTTGGCCCGCTTGTGACTGCGCGTCTTTTTCTTCCGGTGTTGAACCGGAACAGCCCGCCAGTAAACCGGCTGCCAGCAACATCCCCCACAGAGTCAGCTTCATGCCTGCATTCATTTCCTTGTCTGATGTCACCTTACAATCTGTTGGTATAACAGATTGTAAGATAACAAAAAAATCATGCTATAGGGTTCAGACCGCACGTACGGAGATAGGTTCCCCGGCCATTTTCTTTTTCAGGGTACGCTTGGTACGGTCGATCACTTCACCCGCCAGTTGCCCGCAGGCGGCATCGATATCATCACCACGGGTTTTACGAACAATAGTCGTAAAGCCGTATTCCATCAACACTTTGGAAAAACGATCCACCCGGCTGTTGGAGCTGCGGCCGTAAGGTGCCCCCGGGAACGGGTTCCATGGGATCAGGTTGATCTTGCATGGCGTGTCTTTCAGGACTTCAGCCAGTTGGTGCGCATCGTCGGTGCTGTCATTGATATGGTCCAGCATCACGTACTCGACCGTGACCCGGCCCTGGTTGGCATTGGATTTTGCCAGGTAGCGGCGCACCGCAGCCAGGAAGGTTTCGATGTTGTATTTACGGTTGATCGGCACGATATCATCGCGGATCTTGTCGTTCGGAGCATGCAGCGAGATTGCCAGCGCAACGTCGATCATATCGCCCAACTTGTCCAGCGCCGGCACCACACCGGAGGTAGACAGGGTCACACGACGCTTGGACAGGCCAAAACCGAAGTCGTCCAGCATGATTTCCATCGCCGGTACCACATTGCTCAGGTTGAGCAGCGGCTCACCCATCCCCATCATCACCACGTTGGTGATCGGGCGTTCGCCGGTGACTTTCAGTGCGCCGATGATTTTCGCCGCACGCCACACCTGGCCAATGATTTCCGACACGCGCAGGTTGCGGTTAAAGCCTTGCTGGGCGGTCGAACAGAATTTGCATTCCAGTGCACAACCCACCTGGGAAGAAACACACAGGGTCGCACGGTCGCCGTCCGGGATAAATACGGTTTCGACCTGCTGATCGCCCACTTTGATCGCCCATTTAATGGTGCCATCGGCTGAGCGTTGTTCTTCCGCCACTTCTGGCGCACGGATCTCGGCGACGCTTTGCAATTTATTGCGCAGGACCTTGTTGATGTCGGTCATCTGCTCAAAATCATCGCAGCAATAGTGGTACATCCACTTCATCACCTGATCGGCACGGAAGGGTTTTTCGCCCATTTTGGCGAAGAACTCACGCAACTGCTGACGGTTTAAATCCAGCAGGTTAATTTTGGCCACAGCCGGTTGTTCCGCGTTAACGGATTGAGTAGTCAGCGAATTATTTTCAGACACGATGTGCTCGGACGTGATGGGTTCTAACATAATTGATCTCTGGCCTCGTTGTTACACGTTACGGCGCGAAAGAGTGGAAAGTAAGTGCGTCGTTCAACCCGCATCAATTGCGGTGACGGCGCTAAAAAGCGCGCCCCTGACAAGAAGCCTTATCAGGGGCGCGGCATTGTACAAATTTTAGTAGCAGCTTTCCACGTCTGAAAGGCATTCAGGGCATTTTTATTGTTTCAGCCGGTGAATACCGAATTCGGACGGGTATTATTAACGTGAGCAGATTTCACTTTCGTTAAAGAAATACGCGATTTCGCGCTGTGCAGATTCTACTGCGTCAGAACCGTGAACGGCGTTGGCAGTGAAGCTGTCCGCGTAGTCAGCACGCAGGGTGCCGGCCAGTGCGTTGTCTGGGTTGGTCGCGCCCATGATGTCACGGTTGCGCTGTACTGCGTTTTCCGCTTCCAGAACCTGTACCACGATCGGGCCAGAGGTCATGAACTCGACCAGGCCATCGAAGAATGGGCGGCCTTTGTGCTCAGCGTAGAAGCCTTCAGCTTGTTCGCGAGTCAGACGCAGCATTTTGGATGCGATGATTTTGAAACCGGCGCGCTCAAAGCGAGCATAGATTGCGCCGATGTCGTTGTTAGCTACAGCGTTTGGTTTAATGATGGAAAAGGTACGTTCTACGGTCATGATGGCCTCTGTATAACTTCCAAAACAGGCCGGTCTGTAAACAGGGTGCCGGCCTTCTCAAGTGGCGCAGATTATATGTGCGCTGGTAACGCTTGCCTACGGGAAAAACAACATTTCATTAAAAAATCATTATCTTTATTCTTCACTTTGCGGCCCAGAGCACAGGTTATGAAAACTCAGCCTAATCGAGGCTAAATTCGCGCACGGCCACCTGACCACTCTCATCCAGCACGCTGAGCTGATAACGGCCGGGTTGGGTCAACGTCTGCAACAACGACTCCCCTTCCCCCACCAGTTGGCCGTTGAGGAACCACCAGCGCTGTCCGCCGCCCCCCTGGGTGCTGACCCGCAAATCAAGCGCATTGTTGCCAGGCAGGCGACGCAGTATCGCGCCGTCACGCACGCCCAACATCAACAACGGCGGAGCTTCTTGTTGCTGCAACGGCGGGCACTGTGGATCGATAGCCGGCAAGCGCTGAGCACGGCGCTCCGCCGCAGGCAACCAGGGCTCCAGCGGCGTTGGCCACAGTGCCAGCCGACGCGGTGTCGCCCCCGGGCAATCCGCCGCCACCCGCAATCCACGCGCGTTCAACCACATCAGCGGCTGACTGCCCAGCAGGCTTTCCTGGCCCGGCGCGGGCAGCGTCGGCGGGATAGTCCCGTCGAGGATCCAGCTCAGACGCCGCTGACGGCAATTGCTGTCCCCCGCTGGAAGCGGCTGGCCGCCCGGCCAGCAAATCACCGCACGGCTGACGCTGGCGGGGCGTGGATCGGCCGGAATGCCTTCGCCACGCTGGCGTAGAGATGTCAGCAACAGGTTGTTGACCTGATTCAGCAGAGGCACCGCCGTGGCGAAGCCGAACTGCCCGGCCACCGGCGTGCCGTCCGGTCGGCCCACCCAAATACCCATCGTGTAGCGGGCATTAACGCCAATCGCCCAGGCGTCGCGGTAACCGTAACTGGTGCCGGTCTTCCACGCCAACGGCACGCTGGCGGGCAATGCATCATCCGGTAGTGGGCGCGCCTCTCCCGCCAGTATTCGCCGCACAATCCAGGCGGCACCCGGTGACATTAACTGGCGATCGTAAACTCCTTGCTGAGGCGTAAAACGCAGCGGTGCCACCCGGCCCTGACGAGCCAGCGCGCTGAATCCGGCCACCAACTGATCCAGCCGGGCACCGGCCCCGCCCAGGATCAGCGCCAGGCTCGGTTCGGCGTGAGCTGGCAGTCGCAGTTCAACCCCCACGTTACGCAAGTTGGCGGCAAAACGCTTTGGCCCGTAGGCCTCCAGCAACTGTACCGCTGGCAGGTTAAGCGAACGCGATAGCGCCTCACTGGCGCTGACCGGGCCGTGGAAACCGGTATCAAAATTGCCGGGTCGATAATCGCCGAAACGACGCGGTACGTCTTGCAACAGCGATTCAGCGTGGATCAGGCCATCGTCCAGCGCCAACCCATACAAGAAGGGTTTTAGCGTCGAGCCCGGCGAACGCCAGGCGGCCACCATGTCAACATGGCCAAAGCGGCTGTTATCGTTCAAATCCAATGAGCCCAGATAGGCGCGTACCTTCATATTGGTGTGATCAACCACCAAGACACCAACCGAGGTTTTCTCGGGCAGTTGGCTCTTCCAGCCGCGTGCCAGTTCTTCCAGCCGCCGCTGTAACGTGGCGTCCAGCGTGGTGGTTACCACCTGACTGCGGTTACTTTGCGTCATGCGCCTGGCCAGTAACGGGGCCAACTGTGGCACCTGGCGCGGGGCCAACCACAGCGCCTCCTGACGGATTTCAGCCACCTGCTGCGCCGGCCAAACCTGATAATACGCCAGCCGTTCCAGCACTTTGTCACGTGCAGCCTGTGCCCGTTCCGGGTAGCGATCCGGTCGCAAACGGCTGGGAGCCTGTGGCAACACGGCCAATAACGCCGCCTCACCCCGCGTCAGCGCCGAGGGCGGCTTGCCCAGATAAGTCCAGCTTGCTGCACCGATCCCCTGTAGCGTGCCACCGTACGGCGCCCGGTTAAGGTAGATTTCGAGGATTTGATCCTTCGACAGATGCCATTCCAACTGAGCGGTGCGCCATACCTGTCGCAATTTCCCCCCCAGCGTGCGGGGATGGGGATCTATCAGCCGCGCCACCTGCATCGACAGCGTGCTGCCGCCGGAAACAATCTGCCCGTTGCGCAGGTCCTGCCAGGCAGCACGGGCCAGCGACAACGGATTAATCCCAGGGTGCTGATAGAACCAGCGATCCTCATAGGTCAGCAATGCCTGCAGATAATAGGGCGAGACCTGCTGCAGGCTGACCGGATAGCGCCATACGCCGTCACTGTCCGCATAGCGCCACAACGGCGTGCCGTCCTCCGCCACCACCACGCGCGCCATCTCGGCATCTTTCAACGGCAGCGGCCACAGCCGATCCGCCAACCACAGTAAAGCGGGCAGCAGGACAATGACCAGCAGCCAGAGGGCGCCTCGGCGACGTAAATGGGTGAGGAGTCGATTCATTGGGAAACTATCACTCCCTTGCCCCGCCTCCGGCTAAACCTCCGGGGCGGGGCAAGGAGGATCATTTGGCGATTTCAAGCCGTTGCGGTGTCGCACCCAGCGCACGCCAGGCTGGCACATACATTGACTCAACCTGCGGCGCAGGCACCAAATAGGTACCCGGAGTGACTGCGCGCGCCAGATACAGCAGCGTGGTATGACGGTAGCCGTCGATATTCACCGCCGCCACATAGCGATCGTCACGGAACTCCTGATGCTTGATGTCGGCCTGCTGCATGTCTTGCAGCAATTCGGTCACGCTGCTGGCACTTTCGCCCAGGCTGGCACTGCTGTCCCCCAGGTTCTGGTTTTCCAGCTCCAGCCCGGCCGGCAGCAGATCCACCACCAGCGCATCCGGTACCTGATTGTCGGCCCAGACATCCAGGTGCACCAGGATCAGTTGGCCGCTTTTCAGTTGGGTCAGATCCACCGGCTTACCATCCAGCCCCAGGAATTCACGGCGGATGTTCAGCACGTTGCTCTGCGGCTGCGGTGCCTGTTGCGGATAGCCCACCAGATCGACCCGGCTGTACAGCGTGCCGCTGCCGGTATTGGTGAGCTGCAACCCAGCCGCCAACTGTTCAGCGGACAGGTTTTGCGTCAGCGCCTGGCTGCCGGACAGCGTCTTGCCCTGCGCCGTTTGCGCCTGCCATGGTGTTTCAGCACTGCCGATCAGGTTGCGCGCGGCCAGGAACAGGGCATTGCTCTCCTGCGTAGACAGATAACGTTCGCCGTTGAGACGCTCAGACAGCGTCAGCAAGCGCTGGTCACGCTCGGCCGGCAGCAGATTATTTTCGGTCAACAGCGCCAGGATCATCGCGTCATCACGCAGCGGGCTGCCGTAATCTTCCAGCCAGTAATCTTTGGCATTACGCTGCGTCGCCAGCCCTTGCTCGATCGCCTGATTGGCACGCGGCATATCCCCCATCAACTTCAACGCCACCCCAAGCTGCACTAGCGGCAAGCCTGATCGAGCATCGGCACGACGCTCAAACAGCTGCCGCAATGCCCCAAGCGGTGCCTGTTGCTGACGTGCCAGCACCAGGCCGGCATAGGCCTGCACGGCAAAACGGGTGTGATCCGGGTACTGGGTGGAGGCAACGTCGATCTGGCTGCGATCCTGCAAATAACGCTGCAGACGGTTGTTGGCCGCCGTCAGGGCATCCGCCGGTACGCTGTAGTTCTGCTCGCTGGCACGGAACAGGAAGTCCGTAGCATAGGCCGTCAACCAGAACTCTTCCTGACTGTCGCGATTCCACAAGCCAAAACCACCGTTATAGCGCTGCATGCTGAGCAGATGCTCAATGCCAACGTCGATACTGTTGCGGCGACTTTCATCGCTGCCGGATTTGATCCCCAGCGCGCTAAGCTGCGCCCGGTTGGTGTACAGCGACGGGTAAAGCCCGCTGGTGGTCTGTTCCAGACAGCCGTAAGGATAGGCGTACAATTCGCTGATGTAGCGCGCCAGGTTGATTGGCGGACGGCTGGTCAACAGCAGTTGCCCTTCGGTCGTCGCCTGCACCAGCCCGGCGGCGGCATCTGCCGGTAAGCCCCAGCTTTCACCGGCGTGGATCACGTTGGCAAACTGGCGGGTCTGCGCCGGGTAAGCCGGTCGCACGCCAATCTTCCAACTGTGCTGGTAGTCTTTGAGCGTTTCCCCCGGCAGCACCAGGCCGCTGACGGTCAGCGCAACTTCACCCTGACCAAAGCCCGCCAGCGCCTGCACCGGGATCTGCAGCGTGGTGCGCTCGCCGTTGGCCAGGCTGATCTGTTGTTCAGCAGCGCCCTGCAGCGCCACTAACCCGCTGGAAGCCAGTTTCACCGTTAATGTCTGCGGCTGCCCCGACAGGTTGCTGACATCCAGCGCCAATTGGGTACTGTCGCCCCCAGCCAGGAAGCGCGGCGTCGCCAGCTCCGCGACCACCGGTGCGGCAACAACGGTCTTGCCCTCCGCCTTGCCGAAGTCTTCATTACTCCACGCCTGCGCCATCAGTCGCAGTTCGCCGTTGAAGTCCGGAATGGCAATCTGAATTTCGCCTTCGCCATTGGCATCCAGCTTAACCGGCTGCGCTTGCTGGGCCACAATGGTGACTGTGGTGTTCGGTTTTTTACCGCCACGCGACAAGGCATCTTCGTCATCGCCGTCACCGCCGTAACGCAGGTTAGCCAAACGCCCCTTGCCTTCAATCAACTGACCGTACACATCGTACTGATCGGCGCTGTAGCGTTTGCGGCCAAAGAAGGCCTGATACGGATCCGGCGTTGCGTAGTCGGTGATATTGAGGATGCCGCTGTCAACCGCGGAAAGCAGCACGTTGATTTGCTGTGGCGGTTTACCGCTGCTGTGGGCGGCCTTCACTTTCACCGTCAGCATTTGGTTCGGCCGCATACGCTGCGGCGCGTCCAGCGTCAGTGCCAGTTTGCGCCCTTCATCCACCAGCGGCAGATGCAACAGCCCTACCGCCCGTTTCGGCGTCGACTGCTGTTGCTTATCTCCCGGGCGGATCACCAATGCGCTGAGGTACAGATCGTGGCGTTTCCACTCCTGATTGATCGGCACCTCGACATCAATGCCCTTGGCCGGTACGTCCAGTTCCTGCCACCACAGCGGGCCATCGCTGGATTCCACCAGCAGATAGCCCTTGCCGGCGGCCGGTGCTTCGATATGCAGTTTCACTTTTTCGCCCGGTTGGTAGGCCGGTTTGTCCAGCTTCAGCTTCACCTGGTCCGGACGCACCGCGCCGCTGCCATTGGTGTTGTCCTGCCAACTGTAACCCGCCCAGAAACGCAGGCTGCTGATCAGATTGCTCTGTGGATCCACCACCTCAATGCGGTATGCGCCCCACTCCACCGGGAAACTGACCTTGGCACTGCCGTCGGCGGCGATATCGATAGTCTGTTCCGCCAGTGGCAGATCTTTTTTGTCGTACAACGACTGCCAGCCTTCGCCTTCTGACCACTGCCAGTAGTAGTCGCGGCGCTCACGCACCAGACGGGCCTTCAGCCCGCTGACCGCCAGTTTCTCACCGGCGGCATTGGCGTAGACGATATCAAACCCGGCCTGGGTGTTTTCATCCACCACCGGCTGGGCCTGATAACTGTCGCTGCGGTAATCATAAATCTGTTGTTTGCTGAACAACGGCCGAATGCCGGGCAGTGCATCGGCCGGCCAGATCGCCTGTTCCGCGCGGCGCGTCACCGGGCGGCCACCGGACTCCAGCAGGCTGGCCTGCAGAATGGCCTTCAACGGGGACTTCACTTCAGCCCAACTGCTGTCTACTGCCACCTGCGCCTTACCGGCGTTATCCAGTGCCTGATCGAATTCATCCATATTGCGCGACAGGCTTTCTTCCGTCACCGAACCGAACTCATAGCCCGGCAGGCTGCTGACCGCCTCACGCTGTGGTCGCAGGAATACCTGCCCCTGCAGACGGTTACCCGAGGCCGGAGCACCGTAGAGATAGCGACCGCTGACGTCGAACACCAGCTGTGCGTCAGGGCGCAGCGGGGTTTTCTCGGCGGTGATGTCGAGCGCCATGCGTTCCGGCAGGAAATCCTCTACCTTGAAGCTGTACAACCGTGGCTGGTTATCGCCCAGGTTGAAACGCAGTGACCAGTTACCGGTCGGCCCGCCTTCGGGAATGGAATACTGGTATTGATACAGGCCGTCCTGCGGCTGCCAGACAAAGCTGCGCGCCACCTGATCGTCCGGCTTGACGATATCTACCTTCACCGGCTGGGCCGGCAGCGGCTTGCCGTCGGCGTCACGCAGCAGACCGTTAACGATCAGCGTTTCGCCAGGACGGTACAAATCACGTGGGCCGAAGGCAAAGAATTGCTTGCTGTAGCCTTCCGGCCCGGCGATATCGAACTCAGCCAAATCCAGCGCCGGCGTCGAGAGATCGATCATGCTGGTCTGGCCCTGTTGGGTGGCCAGCAGCAACCGTGCCTTGGCGCTTTTCGCTAACTGGGCATGGCCCTGCTTATCGGTGGTGCCCTGGGCCAGCGTTTGGCCTTTTTCATCCAGCAGGCGCAGTTCCACCGCGCCCAATGCCGCACCGCCGTCCAGCGCCTGGGTAAACACATCCAGACGGTCGTGGTAGCTGTGCAGCGAAACACCGATATCACTGAGGGTGAACAGGGTCGCCGGGTTGGTATAACCGTAATGCCCGGCCTGTTGCATCACCGCCAGGTAAACCCCCGGCTGCTGCAAGGCTTCGATGCTACTCAACGGCAGCAGCAGGCGTTCGCGGGTATTGCGTTGCGGATTGAGATCAAAACGGCCGCTGTAGACCAGGTCGGCCATTTTCAGCAGTTCTTCCGATTCCCAACTGGAAAGCGAATTGCGGTACTCCCAGTTGGCCAGGAATGCCGGTAAGGCATCGGCCTTCACCCGGAAGAAGTTAACGTCGACGTTATCGACGTTGAGCGCCATCACCGGTAACCCCTGCGCCAGCTTGGTTGGCAGCAGTGAGCCTTTGCCGGCAAAGCCGACGCTCGGTTTGATGTCGCGGGTGGTAATTGTCTGTTGTTGCTGTTTACCCAGTTCGGCACCGTTGACCGCTTTCAGGCCACCCTCAAGGGTCAGTACCACTTTGCGGTTAGGCTGCAGATGGCGTAACCGCAGCTCCATAAAATTATCTGACAGCTCCCAGGCACCATCGATTTTACCGCTGACGCTGTCGACCAGATGAGCTCGCGCGGCGAAATCCTGATTCGGATCCAGCGGCAAAGAAAACGTCAGCACCATGGCACTGGCGCCGTCGAGTTGCAGTTCGGAGGCATCAAGCAGCGTTAAGGGTTTCCCGGCGTCGCGTTTCGCCAACGCTGCCAGCGCGGCGGCATCCAGCCGCTTGGCCTGCGTGACGCTGCTGGCCTGAGCATCGGCTTGCGCCGCGGTTGAGGTTTGACCGTTGTCATCACAGGCAGCCAGCAGTAGCAGGCCCCCCGCCAATACGATCCCCTGACAAAGCTTCTTGCCTGATGCAAATGCCCCTGAACGGCATGGTTTCATCGTTTAACTCCCTGGCAGCCTTTACGCAACGACACCCGTCGGCGCAATATCCGAATATGGATGAATGATAGCAGCGCTGTTAGCATCAGACCCAGCTCAATTTTTCCCCGTCAACAGAAAGGGCAACCGAAGCCTGAGCAGGAGATGATATGGCCACAATGAAAGATGTTGCCCGACGGGCAGGTGTATCGACGGCCACCGTCAGCCGGGTGATCAACAGCACCGCCTATGTTGAACCGGTCACCCGTGAACGTGTTGAAAAGGCCATGCGCGAGTTTAACTATCACCGCAATGCTGCCGCGCTGGCCCTGGCGAAAAGAAGCGGCAATATGCTGGGGTTATTGACCGGCAATCTCGACGATCCTTTTTTCTCGCGACTGGCACGGGGCGTCGAAGATATCACGCGCAAAGGCGGCGTAAAATTGATGGTCTGCAGTGGCGGCCATCAGGCCGAACTGGAGAAAAACGGGCTCGATTTTCTGATCAACCAGGGCTGCGAAGCCATCGTGGCCCACGTGACCCGGATGAGCGATGCCGACGTCTTACGCTACGCCGCCCACACCCCGGCAATGGTGGTGATCAATCGCTATTTGCCCGCCATCGCCAATCGCTGCATTTGGCTGGATAACGTCAGCGCCTCTCAGGCCGCCACCCAGATGCTGATTCAACACGGGCACCGGAATATCGCCTGTATCACGACAGACTTGCCGATCGATGACAGAAAACAGCGTCTGGAAGGCTACCGCAACGCCATGGCTCACGCCGGGATCTCGGTGCCGGGTGCCTGGATCATCAGCGTCCCCTTCAATGAACAAGGAGGCGAATTAGCGGCAGAAAGGATCCTGACCAGCGGTCACCATTTTACCGCCGCACTGACGTTCAATGACGTGATGGCCGCCGGTATGATGCGAACCTTTCGCCAACGCCAGATGAGCCTGCCGGAGGATATCTCGATTGTCGGGTTTGATGACGTGGCCCTGGCAAAATATCTCCACCCGGCATTGACCACCGTGCATTATCCGGTTGAGAAAATGGCACGACGCGCGGCTAATTTGGCGCTACAGCTCAATTCTGCTGTTGCTGTGGCACCGCAGAATAATATGTTTTCCGCTGAATTGATCCTGCGAGACTCGGTCGCCTCCCTCGAGAAAAACACCTCAAATAAAGAAAACAAGGCCATAAAGTGAGAGCTATTTCACACAACAGCAGTCCATGAAACCGATTACATGGACAGTTGCCCGCGCTCACACCTCAATCAAAACGAATTCATTAGGCTGGCGTCACACCCTCATCCTTAACCGGAGTTGTTAATGAATAACAAAAAGAAACTCAACCTGGGGCTAGCGATGCTACCCATTGTGGCGATGCTATTACTGCTGATCATCGGCTACGGCCAGCTTGGGCTGCGGATCGAGCCGTTGCTGCTGGTCTCAGCCGCCATTGCCGCCGCACTGGCCTGGTGGCAAGGTTACCGCTGGAACGACATTATCGACTCGATCGTGGCCAAGCTGGCCAAGGCGATGCCGGTGATCATGATCCTGATCTGCGTCGGCGGTTTGATCGGCACCTGGATGTTCAGCGGTACCATTCCCTACATGGTGTACTGGGGCTTAAAACTGATCAGCCCGCAATATATCCTGATCGCCGCGTTCTTCATTACCAGCGTGATCTCCGTTTGTACCGGCACCTCCTGGGGCGCAGCCGGTACCGTCGGCGTGGCACTGATGGGCGTGGCCGCCGGGCTGGATGTCCCTTTGGCCGCCGCCGCCGGTGCCGTGGTTTCCGGGGCCTACTTTGGCGACAAAATCTCTCCGTTGTCTGACTCCACCAATTTCGCCGCCATCGTCGCGGATACCGACCTTTACAGCCATATCCAGCACCTGATGTACACGACATTACCGAGCTTCGTTTTAGCCGCGGTGGTGTATCTGATTGCCGGGCACACCAGCGCCGTCGGCAGCGTAGCCACGCCGGAAAAAGTCACCGAGATAGTGACCGCGCTGGAGGGTCTGTATCACTTTAACCTGCTGCTGATCCTGCCGCCGGTGTTGGTGCTTTGGGGTGCCGTCACTAAACGACCGGTGATCCCCGTGATGCTGGCGGCCTGTACTCTGGCCATCGCCATTGGGGTACTGCTCCAGGGCTTTAACCTGCAGCAGGGCTTAAATGCGTTGATGGACGGTTTTAACCTTTCGATGTTTACCGCCCAGGGGCACAGCATTACCGGCATCGTCGACGATGTTCCACGCCTGCTCAACCGCGGCGGCATGTTCTCGATGATGAGCACTATCCTGCTGGTGTTCTGCGCGTTTTCCTTTGCCGGGGCCTTAACGCTGACCGGCGCGCTGACCGTTATCATCAACCGACTGCTGAAAGTGGTTCATACCACCGGCCAGTTGATTGCCGCAACGGTCGCAACCACCATCCTGGTGACCGGCGCCACCAGCGACGGCAAGCTGGCGCTGCTGATCCCCGCAGAACTGTTCAAGGGCGCCTACCGCCGCATGGGATTAGACAATAAAAACCTGTCACGGACCGTGGAGGACGCGGGCACCGTCATCGAACCTTTAATTCCGTGGACCGCCGCAGGTATTTATATGGCAACCACCCTGGGTGTCAGCACGCTGGATTTATTGCCTTGGGCCATCCAATGCTACGCCGCCGTGTTCTTCGCCCTGATTTATGGCTTTACCGGATTCGGGATTGCCAGAATACAGCCAGAAAACGATTTACAGCGTAAGGAAGCCTGACGTGAAACCAACCGATTTTAACCAGATAGTTAACCGCCACAACACCGGTTCGGTGAAATGGGACTTTATTGACCGCTATCTGCAGCTCGATGAAACCGACCTTTTGCCGATGTGGGTCTCTGATTTTGACTTCCAGTGTCCAGAGGAAGTCCGGCAGGCGCTGCATCAGCGGGTGGATCACGGCATATTTGGCTATAGCGAACGCGATGACTCATATTACCAGGCGGTCATAGAGTGGTTCTCAAGCAGGCACCATCTGCCTTTGCAGCGCGAATGGTTCACGTCCATCGAAGGGGTGGTACCCGGATTGGCGATCCTGATCCAGTTGCTTAGCCAGCCTGGCGATCCGGTGGTGATCCAGGGGCCATACTATGGATCTTTCGCCAAGATCATCACCATGAATGGCCGAGAGGTCCTCGAAAACCCGCTGAAGGAAAGCCCACAAGGCTATCAATTCGATTTCGAGCATCTGGAGGCCTGTTTTGAGCAGCGGAAACCGCCATTGTTGTTGCTGTGTAACCCCCATAATCCAACCGGACGATGCTGGAGCCACAGCGAACTGACGCAGTTGATGGCGCTGTGCAGCCGCCATGGCGTGACGGTGATTTCCGATGAAATCTGGGCCGACCTGACGCTACCCGGCGAAACCTTCACCTCGGTGCTGCACCTGGATGAAGCCTGGCATGACCACCTGATTTCAGCGACCTCTGCCAGCAAGAGCTTTGGCTTGTCGTCGCTGAGGATCTCAAATTTCCTGATCCCCAATGTTCGCACCCGCAATGCGTTTATCGAACGCCTTAATGCCCATGGGTTGGATGTCTTCAATGCGCTGTCGATGACCGCCGCAACGGCAGCTTATCAACAGGGGGAAACCTGGCTTGATGATTTACAAGGTTATCTGGCCGACAACCGGCGTTGGTTTGAACAGGCATTAGCCTATGCCGCGCCCTGGTGCAAAATGACTCGAGCCGAGGGCACCTACCTTGCCTGGCTGGATTGTCGCGCTTTAGGCCTGGATGATAACGCCCTACAGCAGGCGTTGATCCACCAGTCAAAGATTGCCGCCTCGATGGGCATCAGCTTTGGTGACCAAGGAAAAGGCTTTATACGCATCAACCTTGGCTGCCCGCGGCAGTATCTTGAACAGGCCATCGCGGGGCTCGCCCGACTAAAAACCTGAGCAACAATCACCGGTGTATGAAAGGCCCCAGTCGGGGTCTTTTTTTGAACGATATCTGGTGGGAATGATTGAATGAATTTACCGCGACCTGACGGTATAGCTTTGAAATTAAAGCTTCTGTTAGACTGCGGATGGGCGCTTGAAGCTTTCTGCTTCAGGCCCTGGGTGGGAAGCAGAAAGAAGAAAGCCCCA
Source organism: Serratia myotis (assembly GCF_027474885.1). NCBI lineage: Bacteria > Pseudomonadati > Pseudomonadota > Gammaproteobacteria > Enterobacterales > Yersiniaceae > Serratia > Serratia myotis. Next base: position 4,201,270 of record NZ_CP099707.1, read on the forward strand.
AACTGACTCTTAATCAGAATGAGGCTTCACCATACTGCATCAACACCAGCATGGTAGCCTCTTAACCGCAGAAATGCAACGGAGGGCTGACATGTCGCGAAAACTGTTTTTACCAGGATTTACAGTAAGTTGTGTAACGTTTCTGGTATTCATCTGGCTTATACGTGGTTCAGTTTGTGAGCTGACGTTCAAGCAGGGAAATACGGAGGTAGCGGCAGTGTTGTCCTGTAACGTTCAACGTTAAATGGCAACCTGAAGGCGGGGTTCGCCCCGCCTGTTTTGGTGTGACGCAGTGGTTTTCCAGCGCCCATTGTTGTATCCGGCCAGCCTTTCGAGGCTGGCCGCTCTCCTTAGCTTTGATACAGAGAACAACAGCAAAAACAGGATTACTGGGTTTTATCAGTCGAAGGGATAATATTACGCAACCAACTGCCCCAGCGACGCTGGTAGAAGGGTTGGGTATGGGTGATCAAATAATGGCTGACGCCACGTTCCTCTTCCGATACCAGGCAAAAATCCACCGGTTCATCATTAGGCGCGGTTTCGCTGGCCACGCTGCCCGCCTCGTTGATCAATGCCTCAATGTCGGCTTGCTCGCCATCCACTTCCAGCCCAACCAGCAGGTTAGGTTTTTCGTCGACCGCCTGATCGTGCATCAGAGCCAGAAATGCGCGACGCACCGGCTTGCGCTGACTGAACAGCGTGGTCAAGGCATCGACCATTGCCGACGGGTATTCTTCCGGCTGCCCCAGCAGGATCTGGGTATCCTTATCGATATAACGTTCTGCCGGTTTGCTCACACCCCCGGTCGCTAACAGCATTGCCACTTCTTCAGGGTAAAACTCTTTGCCGTACTCGGCCTTCGGGTTGAGGAACAGATCAGCACCCTGAGTAATCTCGAATAAGACGCGTGCCGGCATGGCGATGAACGGCTGTTCATCCTCAACGGCCTTTTGCAACGCTTCTACCGAGGTAAAGAATGGGATGATGCTGCCGCCGTCCTGCTTTTCCCAGTGCTGGATATTCACCGGTGTATCGGCATTTAGCGTGATGTCACCGCCAAGTTGCACCTGCTCGCTGTCACCGAGGATCAACACCGTAGCGTCGAGCAGTTCACGGAAGAATGCCGGACGATGGGCCTGCTCCGTCACCGCCAGTTTCAACAGACGTTCAAGTTCATTTTCGCCTGTGGCGACTTCGTGATGGTGAGAACTCATGGCAAACTCCAGCAATCAAATAACGGGGCCCAGCATGCTGGGCCCCGAGGGTAAACGACATTCTAACGCCCACCTTGGTGGGCATTCAATTATTTGGCTTTGCTCAGCAGCAGGTTGGCCAGAGCACGTACGCCCAGACCGGTCGCGCCGGCAGCCCATTGATCCACGGCACCTTTACGGTAGGTGGCGGAACAGTCGATGTGCACCCAACCCTGCTGATAATTTTTCACAAAATGCGACAGGAATGCGGCCGCGGTGCTGGCACCCGCCGTGTAAGCCGGAGCGGCCACGTTGTTCAATTCGGCAAAATTGGACGGCAGTTGGCTCCGATGGAACTCAGCCAGCGGCAGACGCCAGAAAGGCTCTTGTTCAGCGGCCGCACTGGCCAGCAGTTCTTGCGCCAGAGCGTCATCGAAGCTGAACAGCGCATGGTAGTCGTTACCCACCGCCGTTTTCGCCGCACCGGTCAGAGTGGCGCAGTCGATAATCAACTGAGGGTTCTGCGCGGACGCATCGATCAGGCCATCGGCCAGCACCAGACGCCCTTCAGCATCAGTATTCATTACCTCAACGGTTTTACCGTTACGGTAACGAATAATATCGCCCAGCTTGAAGGCGTTGCCGCTGACCATGTTGTCGGCACAGCACAGGTACAGCTTCACACGCTGCTTCAGACCGCGAGCCGCCGCCAGCGCCAATGCGCCGGTAATGGTAGCTGCACCGCCCATATCCGCTTTCATGGAATCCATAAAGGCGCTTTGTTTCAGGCTGTAGCCACCGGTGTCAAAGGTGATACCTTTGCCCACCAGGCAGGCAAACACCGGCGCTTCCGGGTTGCCGGTCGGGTTGAAGTCCAGTGCCAACAGCACCGGCGAACGATCCGAGCCGCGCCCCACGGTGTGAATACCGGCGTAGTTTTGCTCACGCAGATCTTCACCTTTGGTAATACGGTAGCTGACGGCTTCACAACCGACATCACACATCAGATCCACTGCGCGGGTAGCCAGTTGTTCTGGCCCCAACTCTTCCGCTGACATATTGATGGTGTCACGCACCCAGTCAACAATCTTCAGGCGCTGTTCCAGCTCTTTGCTTTCCGCTTCCGGCAATTCTGCCCATTCGACGCTGCGCTTGCCCTTCGGCCCACGGAAACCTTGCCAGAACGCCCAGCTGTTTTCCAAATCCCAGCCATCGCCGGCCAGTTTGACGTTCTTGATGCCCTGTCCGTCGATCTTACGGGCGGCACGTTGAATGCTGCCCAGTTTGTCGTTGCCGGTCAGGTGGATAGTCATCCCTTCTGTACCGGTGCTCAGCAGCGCTTTCTCGCCCCAGCGAGCGTCAGCAGGTTGGTTCGACAGCGTTACCAGCATAAATTCAGTTGTCATAGCCTTACTCCGGATTTCCCCTTCATTTTCACGTTGTTGCGCGAAATCTATTGGGGATTTTTATTGTATACCCTATGAGTTTCAAGTTGCAGCTAGGCGGCCAGCTCGCTCATCCTCAGGCGCTTACTTCAGTAAGTAACTGGGGGGAGTGAGTGCAGTCAACAACGCTGCAGCTTGAAAGGCGACGGGTATGTCGGATACAAAATAAACGGGCCGCCAATGGCAGCCCGTTACGCTATTTACTCCGCTTCATCTAACCAGACCAGCAGGACAGCTTCCAGTATTTTTTCGTTGGAAGCCTGTGGATCGTCGTCAAAATCTTCCAGATCGCAAATCCACTGATGCAGGTCGGTAAAACGTACGGTTTTCGGATCGGTATCCGGGTATTGGTCGTACAGGGCTTCGCCGATTTCACGGCTGTCGGTCCACTTCAGTCCCATTCCTATTATCCTCTTACCCTTCACGCGCGTGGTTGACGGTATAACGCGGCATTTCAACCACCAAATCTTCGTCGGCCACCAGCGCCTGACAGCTCAGACGGCTTTCCGGCTCCAGACCCCAGGCCTTGTCCAGCATGTCGTCTTCCAGTTCGCTGCTCTCTTCAAGAGAGTCAAAACCTTCGCGTACAATGCAGTGACAAGTGGTGCAGGCGCAGGATTTCTCACAGGCATGCTCAATCTCGATACCATTGCGCAGCGCCACATTGAGGATTGACTCCCCGTGTTCAGCTTCCAGTACTGCCCCCTCCGGGCATAAATCTTGATGGGGCAGGAAAACAATTTTAGGCATGATTAAACCTCATCCACAGAATGGCCAGCCAGCGCGCGGCGAATGGAAGCATCCATGCGGCGCGCGGCAAAGTCTTGCGTTTGTGCATCTAATGTTTTAATTGCGGCTTCAATGGCGGCAGGATCGGTGCCCTGCGTCGCCAGTTGCAAAGCTTCCACCGCCGCGGGGATCGCCGTACTTTCTGCTTCACTCAGCAATGCGGCATCGCTGGCCAGTGCACCCTGCAGGCTTTCCAGCACCCGTGACGCCTCAACCCGCTGTTCCGCCAGCATGCGTGCGCCAACATCGCTCTGCGCGTTGGCCATCGAGTCTTTGATCATGCCGGCGATTTCGGCGTCGGACAGACCGTACGACGGTTTAACCTGAATTGAAGCCTCTACGCCGGTGGATTTCTCCATCGCGGTGACACTCAACAGGCCATCGGCATCCACCTGGAAGGTAACGCGAATATGTGCGCCGCCGGCTGGCAGTGGCGGTAAGCCACGCAGCGAGAAGCGTGCCAGCGAACGGCAATCCTGCACCAGCTCACGTTCACCCTGCAGCACGTGGATCATCATCGCACTTTGGCCGTCTTTAAACGTAGTGAACTCCTGCGCACGCGCCACCGGAATGGTGGTGTTGCGCGGGATCACTTTCTCTACCAGACCGCCCATGGTTTCCAGACCAAGCGACAGTGGGATCACGTCCAGCAATAGCATGTCGCTGTCCGGCTTGTTGCCCACCAAAATGTCAGCCTGGATCGCAGCACCGATAGCAACCACTTTGTCCGGATCGATCGAGGTCAACGGCGTGCGGCCGAAGAACGTACCGACCTGCTCACGCACCAAGGGCACGCGGGTGGAGCCGCCAACCATGACCACTTCCAGCACTTCTTCGGCACTCACCCCTGCATCTTTCAGCGCACGGCGGCAAGACATCAGAGTACGTTTCACCAGAGTCGCGATCAGCGCATCAAACTGTGCGCGGGTCACTTCGCCCTGCCAGCCGGCTATCTCAACGACAGTGCTGTCGGCATCGCTCAGCGCAATTTTGGCCGCGATGGCCGCATCCAGCAGTTGGCGCTGTACGCCGTGATCGCTACGGTCAGCCACACCGGCCTGCTCACGCAACCAGTCGGCCAGCAGATGGTCAAAGTCGTCGCCCCCCAGCGCGGAATCCCCGCCGGTGGCCAACACTTCAAACACCCCACGGCTCAGCCGCAGAATGGAAATATCAAAGGTACCGCCGCCCAGATCGTACACCGCGATAATGCCTTCCTGCCCGGAATCCAGACCATAGGCAATCGCCGCCGCTGTCGGTTCGTTCAGCAGGCGTAGCACGTGCAGCCCGGCCAGACGCGCGGCGTCTTTGGTGCCCTGGCGTTGTGCATCATCAAAATAGGCCGGAACGGTGATCACCACACCGTCGAGTTCCCCTTCCAGCGCCGTTTTCGCCCGCTCGGCCAGTGCCCTGAGGATATCGGCGGAAACCCCTACCGGGTTAACCGCACCGGCAGCAGTGACTATCATCGGCAAGCCATTGTCACTGGCCTGGAACTGATACGGCAGGTTCGGGTAACGTTGTTGCACGTCGGCCAATGAACGGCCCATCATGCGTTTGATTGAGCTGATGGTATTGGCGGGATCCTGCGCTGCCTGCTGGCGCGCATCCCAACCGACACGCAAGGTGTCAGCCTGATAGTGCACCACCGAGGGCAGTAAATCGCGCCCCTGGGCATCGGCCAGCGTTTCCGCCTGCCCGCTGCGCACCGTGGCGACCAGAGAGTTGGTGGTGCCTAAATCAATACCGGCAGCCAGACGGCGCTGGTGCGGCGCAGCGCTGAGGCCGGGCTCACTAATTTGTAATAAGGCCATATTGAAGCTTCCACAATCAAAAATGTGTTACTCAAAACCCAGCAGTTTTTCTTCGAGTTGTTCAACCTGTTGCTGGAGTTTGTCCAAAAAGCGCAGCTTACGCACGGTGTCGGCGGCATCAACCCACTGTTGACTATCCAGCTGTTGCACCATCAGCGCGCTGCGCTGTTTGACCGTCTCGTTCACCCGCACGCCAAAGCTGGCCAGCAGAGTTTCTGCATCCGCTTTGCGTTCTATGGCGTCGAGCTCTTCGCGCAGTTCCAGCTGTTCCATCAGGAACGCAGTATCACGCAGGGTATGCTGCTCGTTGCCCAAATCAAAGCCGTGCAAAGATAGCATATACTCTGCGCGTTTTAATGGGTGCTTCAGCGTTTGGTAGGCGTCATTGATAGTCGCAGCCTGTTGCAACGCCATCAGGCGTTCGCGTTCTGGCTGACTGGCAAAACGATCGGGATGGAATTGGCGCTGCAGATCCTGATAGCGAGATGCAAGCAGGCTGCCGTCCACGGGATAGCGAACTGGCAGCCCGAATAAAGTAAAGTAATCCATAGCGTGCTCTGGGCGTTATCGAATGAAGTTCCCCCGCGGCTGGCGGGGGAGCACGATGGACTGTCAGACGTTGAAACTTTCGCCGCAGCCGCACTCGCTTGAGACATTGGGGTTGTTGAACTTGAAGCCTTCGTTCAGGCCTTCCTTAACGAAATCAAGCTCGGTGCCGTCAAGGTAGACCAGGCTCTTGCCGTCAATGATCACCTTAACGCCTTTGTTTTCAAAAACGATGTCGTCATCGTTCATATCGTCAACAAATTCCAGCACGTACGCCATCCCGGAGCAGCCAGAGGTTCTCACCCCCAGACGCAGGCCAAGGCCTTTGCCGCGGTTATCCATAAATGCCTGAACACGCTGCGCAGCGCTGTCGCTCATGGTAATTGACATCACAACCTCATACTCAATATCCCCAACCTATAGCAAAACCGGTATTGGGGTGCTAACCGGTGTAGGGGGCGAATATATTCGCCCCGACCAACGCGGGCGCGGCATGCAGCGCCCCTACACAATAATTACTTGGCGCTATGTTTGCTCTTGTAGTCGGCAATCGCTGCTTTAATGGCGTCTTCGGCCAGAATAGAGCAGTGAATTTTTACCGGCGGTAATTCCAGTTCTTCAGCGATCTGGGTGTTTTTGATCGCTTCTGCCTGATCAAGAGACTTGCCTTTCATCCATTCTGTCACCAGCGAGCTGGAGGCGATGGCGGAACCGCAGCCGTAAGTCTTGAAACGGGCGTCTTCAATGATACCTTCATTGTTGACTTTGATCTGCAGCTTCATCACGTCGCCACAGGCCGGTGCACCCACCATGCCGCTGCCAACACTCGGATCTTCGTTGTCGAAAGAACCCACGTTACGCGGGTTTTCATAGTGATCGATTACTTTTTCGCTGTAAGCCATGACCTTGCTCCTGAATCCTGAGAATTAATGATGTGCCCATTCGATGCTGTTGATATCCACGCCCTGTTTGAACATGTCCCACAGTGGAGACAGGTCACGCAGACGGCCGATGGATTTACGCACCAGTTGAATGGTGTAATCGATCTCTTCTTCTGTGGTGAAACGCCCCAGAGAGAAACGGATCGAGCTATGCGCCAATTCATCAGTCATGCCCAACGCGCGCAGCACGTAAGATGGCTCAAGGCTGGCGGAGGTACAGGCTGAACCCGAGGATACGGCCAGGTCTTTCAGCGCCATGATCAACGATTCACCTTCAACATAGTTGAAGCTGACGTTCAGAATGTTAGGAACACCGTGCTCCAGATCGCCGTTCAGATACACTTCTTCCATATCTTTCACGCCGTTCCACAGACGATCACGCAGCGTGCGCAAGCGTGCCATTTCCGTCGCCATTTCTTCTTTGGCAATACGGTAGGCTTCGCCCATACCGGCGATCTGATGGACTGGCAGAGTACCGGAACGCATACCGCGCTCATGGCCACCACCGTGGATCTGGGCTTCGATACGGATACGTGGCTTACGACGCACGTACAGTGCACCAATGCCTTTCGGGCCATAAATTTTGTGGCCGGAGAACGACATCAGATCGACTTTCAGCTTGCTCAGGTCGATAGGCAGTTTGCCCACGCTCTGGGTCGCATCAACGTGATAAATGATACCGCGCGCACGACACATTTCGCCGATAGCTTCGATATCCTGCACCACGCCAATTTCGTTGTTCACGTGCATGATCGAAACCAGAATGGTGTCTTCACGCATCGCGGCTTCGAGGGCCTGCAGACTGATAATACCGTTGCTCTGCGGTGCCAGATAGGTCACTTCAAAGCCTTCACGCTCTAGCTGACGACAGGTGTCCAGCACGGCTTTGTGTTCGGTTTTGCTGGTGATGATGTGCTTGCCTTTCTTTTGATAGAAATTGGCAGCACCTTTGATCGCCAGGTTGTCGGATTCGGTGGCTCCGGAAGTGAACACGATTTCGCGCGGGTCAGCGCCAACCAGTTCAGCAATTTGGTTACGGGCGATATCTACCGCTTCTTCCGCCTGCCACCCGAAACGGTGGGAACGGGAAGCCGGGTTACCAAAGGTCCCGTCCAGAGTCAAAAACTGCATCATTTTCTCAGCAACGCGCGGGTCAACCGGCGTCGTTGCTGAGTAATCCAAATAAATCGGTAATTTCATTGCTCTTGTGCTCCGTACATCACTTCCAAAAACTAAAAAAATATCGCCAGCTGCTTATGCGCGCAGATTAACGTTGATAGTTTCTTGCTGACGACCGTTGGCCGTGCGACGGGTATCGTTGTTCTGACGGTCCGCCACCACCAGCACGTCCTGGTTGTTTACCAGTTCAGCCAGCGTAATGTTGTTCAGGAACCCGCTGATGCGCTCGCTCAGATCGCGCCACAGGGTATGAGTCAGACAGCGATCGCCACCCTGACAGCCTTCTTTACCCTGACAACGGGTTGCATCTACCGACTCATCGACAGCCGTGATAACTGCACCTACGGCAATCTCACTTGCGTCTTTACCCAGCAGATAACCACCGCCCGGCCCACGTACGCTGGCCACCAGGCCATTCTTACGCAGACGGGAGAATAATTGTTCCAGATAAGAGAGCGAAATACCCTGGCGTTCAGAAATATCCGCCAGAGGTACGGGCCCTTCCTGGGAGTGCAATGCCACGTCAAGCATAGCGGTTACGGCATAACGGCCTTTGGATGTCAGTCTCATAGCTAAGTGGTTACCTGTTGGTCAAACATGGCCGAAAGTCTGACATTCCTGAGTAAATCAGTCAACTATTTAACCTAGTAATTTACTCAAGTATTAGCACGTTTTGGACTAAGCCAGATAATATGCATATAAAATACACATTATAACCATTAGATAACTAATACTATTACCGCCAGCCGTCATTTCACATCAAATTAATTACCTTGATGTTTATCCTGTTTCTCGATCGACGTCAGCATACCGCGCAGGATATTCAGCTCTTGAGCTTCCGGCCGCGCGCGGGTGAACAAACGGCGTAAACGGCTCATCACCTGCCCCGGATGGGACGGACGAATGAAGCCACTATGCTGCAGCGTTTGTTCCAGATGTTGATAGAAACGTTCGAGGTCGTCCACCAACGGATAAGGGGTTTCTTCCAGCTGCGGCGCGCCCACCTGTTGGCGATCGAGGTAAGCCACACGCACTTCATACGCCAGGATCTGCACGGCCATCGCCAGATTCAGCGAGCTGTAATCCGGGTTGGCGGGAATGGCGACATGATAATGGCACTTTTGCAGCTCATCATTGGTCAGGCCGACACGTTCACGGCCGAACACCAGCGCGACCGGTGCATGTTCACCTTCGTGCACGGCGCGTATGCCGCATTCACGCGGTTCCAGCATTGGCCACGGCAAGGTGCGTGAACGCGCACTGGTGCCCACGACCAGACTGCAGCCGGCAATGGCGTCATCCAGAGTGTCAACAATGGTGGCGTTGCCGATCACGTCGCTGGCGCCTGCGGCCAGGGCAATCGCCTGAGAATCAGGTTTTATCAGCGGATTAACCAAATAAAGGTTGGTTAATCCCATGGTTTTCATGGCTCTGGCGGTCGAGCCCATGTTACCGGTATGAGAGGTTTCTACCAGAACAATGCGGATGTTATGCAGCATACAAACTCTGAGCGTAGCGGAAAATCACAGCAGCTTAACACAGCCGTAGGCATTTTGCCGAACACCTGCTATACTTCGCGCCGTTTCCTGTTCTTTAACATCCTAGTTGGAAGATACCCATGCATCCGATGCTGACGATCGCCGTGCGCGCTGCGCGCAAGGCCGGTAACCTGATTGCCAAAAACTACGAAACCCCGGACGCTGTAGAAGCGAGCCAAAAAGGGACCAATGACTTTGTCACTAACGTCGATCGCGATGCAGAGCATCTGATCATCGACGTCATTCGCAAGTCCTATCCGCAACATTCTATTGTTACCGAAGAACGCGGCGAATTGGTCGGCGAAGATAAAGATGTACAATGGGTGATCGATCCACTGGATGGCACATCAAACTTCATCAAACGTTTCCCACACTTCTCAGTTTCCATCGCCGTACGCATCAAAGGCCGTACTGAAGTGGCTGTGGTTTACGATCCAATGCGTAACGAACTGTTCACCGCGGCTCGCGGCCAGGGCGCACAGCTCAACGGTTACCGTCTGCGCGGCACCAATGCCAAAGACCTGGATGGCACCATCCTGGCAACCGGCTTCCCGTTCAAGGTGAAGCAGCACGCAACCCCTTACATCAACATCGTTGGCAAACTGTTCACTCAGTGTGCCGACTTCCGTCGCACCGGTTCTGCCGCGCTGGATCTGGCCTATGTGGCCGCCGGCCGCGTTGACGGTTTCTTCGAAATTGGCCTGAAGCCATGGGATTTCGCCGCGGGTGAACTGCTGGTGCGCGAATCTGGCGGCCTGGTGACCGACTTTGTTGGCGGCCACAACCACTTCAGCTCCGGCAACGTGGTAGCCGGTAACCCGCGCGTCGTGAAAGCCATGCTTTCCACCATGCGGGAAGAACTGAGCGAAGCGCTGAAGCGTTAATATCGCGAAGTGAATGAATAAAGAAAAAGCGCTGCAATATTTGCAGCGCTTTTTTTATGCCGGTCAGCGGGAGAAAGGCCGGATGCCACCGATGAATTCCGACTGGGCAGTGACATACAGCAACACCCCGGCGAACAACAGTATCAGGCCACCGGCCAGCGCCAGCGAACCCCAGGCGACTGCGCTCCAGGCCGCAGGCGCGCGTGAACGGCTAAGACGCACCGCCAACCGACGGCTGTAATGTACCAGCAACGCCAGCAATGAAATGGTCAGCGAGGTGCCCAGCGCCATGGCCAACGCCGAAAAAACGCCCCAGATAAACACGCCAATCACCTTGGAAAACAGCAATACCAGTATTGCGCCTGAACACGGCCGCATCCCCATCGCCAGCACGATGGCAGTCTGCGTACGCCAGTCGCTTCCCGCCTGCAGTTCGCTGTCGCTCGGCATATGGCGGTGACCACAGCCGCAATGGTCGCTATGAACATGATCCGCCGGTAGCGGTTGCAGACTGTTGATACGCAGAGCCGGAGAGGGACGCATGGCTTTCACCGCGTGATACAAACGCTTCAGCGCTCGCCAGCTCAGCAACACCCCAAGCAGCATCACCAGAATAAAACTGCCCTTCTCCATCCAGAAACTGCTCTGATGCAGCTGCCGGGACGACAATTGCAGTACCACCAGCATCAGCGTCACCAGGACGATCGCCACCAAGCCCTGAACCAGTGAAGCGGCAAAGGTCAGTTTCAGGCTGCTTTTCAGCCGCGCCGGATGAGTGGCCAGATAAGTGGCGATCACTACCTTGCCGTGGCCTGGGCCGAGCGCATGCAACACGCCATAGCTCAGGCTGAACAGCATCAACGCCAACCCGGCTTGCTGTGGCGCCGCTTTTACCTGCTGCAACAAACCAGCCAACTGCTGGTGCAGGCCTTTCTGCCACACCACGCTTTGCATCAACAGCTGCGGCCAATAGTGCCACACCAACTGGGCGCCCAGCGCCAGCAACAGCGCAAACAGCAACAACGGCCACAGGCTGAAAGCCCAGTGTCGCTTACGCGGGGTGTGTTGAGTGAGGTTTATTGACATTGCAGGCTGACCCGCTGGGCAAACTGTTGTCCCAGCGCCATATCTTCGCCGGGTGAATCATTCTTATCGAGGGATAACGCATAGGCCTGCAGGGAGCTGTCTGGTTTTGGCGTCATCAGTTTGAACTTGCACTGCGCCGTCATCTCCGGCGGCAAATGCAGTGCCGTTTTATCTTTATAAGTCATATCGACAAAATAGGTGGGATCGTAAGTGGAGATCTCAAACGGCTTGCCCGCCAGCGGCTGCGGCTCGGCCAGCGGCAGGACAAACTCCAGCACCGCCTGGTGCCCCTGACGCGAAAGGTGATATTCCGTTGGCAGATTCAGGTATTTCACCGGCTTGCCGTCGCGATAGACATCGGTGAAATAGTGTTGCCCCAGGACATTGGCCATCACCTGTGCCGCCAGCTTTTTCCACACTTCCGAGTCGTTTTTGGCATTTTCCGCATCGTACAGCAGATCCGCCGAGGTGATTTCATCCATAACCCAAACCATTTTCAAGCCAACCAGCTGTTGATCCTTAGCCACAAAGGTGGTGTTCATATCAATAAAGCTGTGCGGGTGAGCGACAGCGCCGGTGCAGAATAGCGTTAGAAACCCGGCAAAAATAAAACGTAACTTCATCATCAAACGATACTCATTATTGTTATAAAGTAACATCAACCGTTCTTCAACCAGCGCCATTCCGCCCAATAATTGTGACGAAAGTTGTAAGCCGAAGTAAAACCGGGTGCCGTTGCCACGCCGCGCAGCGCCATTTGCTATGCTTATTCATAATTTAAACGTGACCTGCCTGAAGGTGATATGAGCCTGGACACTGGCCCCGTGCCTGAGCTCTCCGGTCAACAACGACGCTGCCATCTGTTATTGATGCTGTATGCGCCGGTGCCCGCAGTACAACTGGAGACTATCAGCCAAATTAATGGCGTCGCCCCCCCCATCACCCGGCAAGATATAGCCGAGGTTGCCAGTGAAATCCAGCGTTTCCACCATCTGGAGATCGACGGCAACCCCGACGAAGGTTACCGGATCAGGGGCAGCGCGCTCAACCAACGCCTCTGCCTGCTCCACTGGTTGCGACGAGCCCTGCGCTGCAGCCCGGAATTTATCGATCACCATTTTTCCCACTGGCTACAGCAGGCTTTGGGGCTGAGCACCGATCTGACCCCGCAGTTGGAGCAGTGTATCAGCGAGTGTGAAACGCTGATCGACCGCAGCTTTGATCGGCGCGATCGTCAGTTCCTGCAGCACTACCTGCGCTATTGCGCATGGGAAACCCAACGTCAGCGGCACCCGACATTCAGCCCCGCCCAGCGTGACTGGCTGCATCAGAAACCGGAGCATCAGGCCGCCGGCTGGCTGCATCAAGCGTTGAATCAACTTTTTGTCCTGCCCCCCGAGGCCAGCGAAAGCGACTTCCTGGTGTTAATGTTCACCATGCTGAAAAACCACAGCTACCACAGCAACGACTCAGCGGAAGATCTGCGATTGATGGCGGCGATTGAAAATATGGTTGAGCGCTTCCAACAGATTTCCGGCATGACCTTCAGCAGTAAAGAGGACTTGATCAGTCAACTGTTTGCCCACCTGGCACCGGCGGTAGAACGCTGTCGCTTTGAGATCGGCATCGATAACTCGCTGCTGGAAGAAGTGCAGCGCAAATATCCACGCCTGATGCGTACCGCTCAGGAAGCACTGGCACCGCTCGAACAGGAGTACAGCATTCATTTCTCCAGCGAGGAAGCCGGGCTGGTCGCCATCAGTTTCGGTGCCTGGTTGATGCAGGGCAATGCGTTGCAGGAAAAGCAGGTGTTATTGCTGACGCTGGACAACCCGCAATTGGAAGAGGAAGTGGAATATCAGATCCGCGAATTAACGCTACTGCCGTTGAACATCAAATACTTGCCGCTGCACGACTATCTGCACTCCGGTGCTCCGCAGGGGGTCACATTGGTGATCACCCCTTATGCCACGGAGCACGCTGAACCGCAGCCACCGCTGATTCATACCGAATTACCGTTAGAGCGCCAGCAGCGCAAAGCCATCCGTGCGCTGCTGGAAACCTCTTAACGACTACCGCTGACCGTAACCGCCGGCGGGCGGATAAACAGCGCCGGCACCACCACGGCCGCCATCACCCAGAACACCCCACCCTGCAGATGCTCAAACAGGAAGCCGGCGATCACCGTCATAATCGCAATGCCACCGCCCATCGCCAGCGCCGAGTAGACCGCCTGCAGTCGGATCACTTCCGGCCCCTTGCGCGCGGCGATAAAGCGCATCGCAGCCAGATGGCAAACGGTAAAGGTGCCACAGTGCAGAATTTGGATCACCAGCAACCACCCCAGTTCGGTACTACTGGCCATCAGGCCCCAGCGCAGGATCCCGCAGCAGGCGGAGAGCAGCAGCAGATTGCGTGCATTCCAGCGACGGAACAGGAAATTGCTGCTGGCGAAAATAATCACTTCCGCCACCACACCCAGCGACCACAAGTAGCCAATGGTCGAAGCCGAATAGCCCGCTTCCTGCCAGTAGATAGAGCCGAAACTGTAATAACCGGCATGTGCGCCCTGCAACAGGGTTACGCACAACAGGAAGCGCCAGACAGGCCCTTCCTTAAGCATCTCCCACAGTGAACGGTCGGCTTCGCTATGGGTCCGCGCCTCGCCCTGTGGCATCACGCTTGGTTTCAGCATCATGCCCAACAGCATCGCCAGTATGCTGATGATCAGGCTGTAGAGGATGGCGTTATGGCCCCAGACGGAAACCATTTGCCCGGTCAGCGCCGAGCCAATCACAAACGCCAGCGAGCCCCATAGCCTGACCCGGCCGTAATCCAGGGTAATTTGTTTTTGCCAGGTGCCGGCCAGCGCATCGGTCAGCGGTACCAGCGGCGAAAAGAACAGGTTGAAGCCGGCAATCACCAACATCAGCCAGCCCCAGCCGTTGCCGAAACAGAACCCAATGGCAAAAGCCAGCGTCAGTAACGCTAGCAGGCGTAATGCCGTCACCAGATGAGAGGGATCTTTTACCCGAGGGGCAATCAACAAACTACCGAGAAAGCGGGCAACCAGACCGGCGCCGAGCAGAATACCGATGGTTTCAGGCGGTATGCCTTCACCCTTTAACCAAACGCCCCAAAAAGGTAAGAAGATGCCGTAAGAAAAGAAATAGGTGAAATAACTGAGAGCTAGCCAACGCGTAGATTGCAGAACCATGATCCCTCCGGTGTGAGGGCGATACTTTGACAGAGGTCACATTGGCTAGCAATGTTCATTCACCTTCAAAGGGATAGAGTGCAATGCAGTTCACAGTTTATGCCCGGAATCAGGGCGCAACTTGCAGCGCCCCTATGACGGAGGGTCGGCGATTTACCCTAATAAATGGTCCGGACCGAACCCAAAGGGGAAAAGCTCCGAGATGTCGTGTACGTAGTATTCATCCAGGCTGTTGGCAATAATAACCCTGGTGTCCTTGCCAAACTCATAGATCATTTGACGACACACACCGCATGGCCCGGAATAGCCTTTAGCCTTGCTTTCACCCTCTCTGGGACCACCGATCACCACAATCATTTCAAAACTGCGCTCGCCTTCAGAAACGGCTTTTAAAATAGCAACGCGTTCTGCGCAGGTGGTGGGCGAATAGGAAACAGATTCGACATTACAGCCGCTGTACACCTTACCGCTCTTGGTCATCAATGCCGCACCCACGGTAAAATTAGAATAAGGGGCATAGGAAAACTCCCTGGCTCGGGAGGCCGCAGCAATCATTTCTTGTATCTTGGCTTTGTCATCCATTTCAATTTCTCCTTTTGATTGAATTCATTAAATTGCACCAGAAGGCGGTATAGTTTTCCCACTGCATAAATTGCGGTCCGCCCCAATGTGGCGAACAATCACTGGCAAAACAGGCAACATGCCCCTTCTGATACTTGCCAACCACCAGCAAGGGGTCACCGTTAATCTCGGCTAATGTTTCGCTGCCAGGTTTGGCAATAAATTTGTTATATCCCAGCAAAATCGGCCATTCATTTAAATCACGGGTGATCTCATGACTGTGGCTCAGCGTGAACGGTTTACAGCCTTGCGGTAATTCAATACGGTCGTCATGGTCTAACATTTCAACCGGCAACACTTCGGCAAGGAGGGTGTTTTTATAATTTGCCTTTGCCTCTATGCCGGTAAAGGAAAGATAACCGCCTATCATTAATGCTCCGCCCCCCATGGCGACATAGTCTTTTATCAATGACAGGGCATTGGCCATCACCTCCATTTTATAAAAGGTTTTATTTTGCAATAAGAAGGTATTGCTGCCGATATCGCTAATCACGACAGCATCATAAATTAGCAGTTCGTCCAACGTTTGCGGAAAGGCGGTTTGCACGGTATGCGCCGGCATATAATCGATAGTCATCCCTGCGCCGCGTAAACAGGACAACAGATACTCCGCGCCCTCTTCATATTTACTCGATGTAAAACTGTCAAAGCCTTTAGAGTGGATCATGTGAATATGCCATGACTCACCAATAAACAAAACCCTCATGGTAATACCTCATTATGTCTGTCGATTTTAAACTCTGTCGGAAAGAAATAACTTCTGGCCTGGAAAGAGGCTAGCCGGCGTTTTAAATAACTAATCCGGCTACCGCTGCCGATAAAAAACTCACCAGCGTTGAGCCATACAGCAGTTTCAGACTGAAACGGGAAACCACATTCCCCTGTTGCTCATTCAGTGCTTTAATCGCCCCCGCCACAATGCCCACCGAGGTGAAGTTGGCAAAGGAGATCAGGAACACCGACAAGATCCCTTCAGCGCGTGGCGACAACGCAGCTTTGATTTGTTGCAAGTCAGTCATGGCGACAAACTCGTTGGCCACAATTTTGGTCGCCATGATGCTGCCAACCTGCTGCGCCTCATGAGCCGGCACGCCAAGCACCCAGGCAAAAGGATAAAGCAGATAGCCCAGTAATCCTTGGAAGCTGATGCCAAACAGGCTGCTAAACAACGCATTGATGGCAGCGATCAGGGCAATAAACCCCAATAGCATCGCTGCAATGATTACTGCTACCTTAAAGCCGGCGAGAATATATTCGCCCAGCATTTCAAAGAGGCTTTGTCCGCGATGCAGATCCTGCATCTGAACTTCTTCTTCCAAATCGACGCGATAGGGATTAATCAGTGACAGCACAATAAACGTGCTAAACATATTCAGAATCAATGACACCACGACATATCGGGCATCAACCATATTGATATAGGCGCCGACCATAAACACCGAGACGGTTGACATTGCAGTAGCCGCCATGGTGTAGATACGGTTTTCAGACATCTTGCCCAGCACATCTTTATAGACGATAAAGTTCTCCGACTGCCCAAGCAATAATGCACTGACGGCATTAAAAGATTCCAGTTTGCCCATACCGTTGACTTTGGACAATACCGTCCCCACCACCCTAATAATAATCGGCAATAGATTGATATGCTGAATAATACCGATCAATGCAGAAATAAAAATAATCGGGCATAACACATTAAGGAAGAAGAATGCCAACCCTTGCGCTCGCATTCCACCAAATAAGAAATCGGTGCCTTCGCCGGCAAACAGCATCAACCCATTGAACACCGTAGAAACCTGTGCGGTAAAGCCGGTGCCAATATCAGAACGGAGAAATAGCCAGGCGAGTAATACCTCTATCACCAGCAGCTGGATAATATAACGAACCTTAATTAACTTTCGGTTATGGCTTACCAGCAATGCCATTACCGTTACTAACAGACAAGAGAGAGCAAAATGAATAACCTGCGTCATACGACACTCCATAGTATAATAATCGTCATTTATTAAGGTATACCATGAGAGTAAATAACAATCATATAGACGCACATCACATAACACGCCCTCAACACAATGCAATTAATTAAAAGGCGATAAATATCACAGCCTGTTGTTATTAAATATATTAATAACTAATATTAATGACGGAAACATATATACGACGTTGGATCTACCACCGTCGACAGCAGGTAAAAAAAAACCGGTCACCTAAGTGACCGGCATGACGCCTGAGCGTTTTTTAGCGAGAAAGCGGAATTATGCGTAAACCGGCAGGCGGGCGCAGATATCCAGTACTTTCTTCTTGGTGCGTTCGATGGTGGCTTCATCATTGATGTTGTCCAACACATCACAGATCCAGCCGGCCAGTTCACGCACATCAGCTTCTTTAAAGCCGCGGCGAGTCACAGCCGGAGTACCGATACGCACACCGGAGGTGACGAACGGGCTCTTGGGATCGTTTGGCACGCTGTTTTTGTTCACTGTGATGTTGGCACGGCCCAGGGCTGCGTCAGCTTCTTTACCGGTCAGGTTCTTGTCAACCAGGTCCAGCAGGAACAGGTGGTTATGGGTACCACCGGAAACCACTTTGTAGCCGCGTTGCAGAACCACTTCCACCATCGCTTTGGCGTTATCGGCCACTTGCTGCTGGTAAATCTTGAACTCAGGCTCCATCGCTTCTTTCAGCGCCACCGCTTTACCGGCGATCACGTGCATCAGCGGGCCGCCCTGACCACCAGGGAACACGGCGGAGTTCAGCTTCTTATACAGGTCTTCATCACCGCCTTTCGCCAAGATCAGGCCGCCGCGCGGACCCGCCAGGGTTTTGTGGGTGGTGGTGGTCACGATGTGCGCGTGAGGGACCGGGTTCGGATAAACGCCGGCGGCAATCAGGCCCGCAACGTGCGCCATGTCAACGAACAGGTAGGCGCCGATGCTGTCGGCGATTTCACGCATTTTTGCCCAATCAACGATACCGGAGAAGGCAGAGAAGCCGCCGATGATCATTTTTGGTTTATGAGTCTGTGCCTGTTTAGCCAGATCTTCGTAGTCGATTTGACCTTTTTCGTCGATGCCGTAAGGCACCACGTTATACAGTTTGCCGGACAGGTTAACCGGAGAACCGTGGGTCAGGTGGCCACCGTGCGCCAGGTTCATCCCCAGAATGGTATCGCCCGGCTGCAGCAGCGCGGTATAAACGGCGAAGTTCGCCTGGGAACCGGAGTGTGGCTGAACGTTGGCGTAATCAGCACCGAACAGCTCTTTGGCACGGTCGATAGCCAGTTGCTCAACGATATCCACATATTCGCAGCCGCCGTAATAACGCTTGCCCGGATAACCTTCAGCGTATTTGTTGGTCAACTGGGAACCCTGAGCCTGCATTACGCGCGGGCTGGTGTAGTTCTCAGATGCAATCAGCTCAATGTGCTCTTCCTGACGCACCACTTCTTGCTCCATTGCACGCCACAGTTCGGCATCGTAATCAGCAATGTTCATTTCACGCTTTAACATCCGGCTTCTCCTGACTTAAATCGGCTAACTAAAAAATCACCAAATAACTACCCGGTTGGGTTCTGGCCCACAGTGTAAACTGTTTCGCCCCAATGAGGATAGGCCTTGACAGAGGTTTTTACGCAAACGATTGGCATTAGGCGCAGCAAGGCTTTGATCCGATAAACTACCCCATTCGACAACGGACTTTTACTCATACTGAGCATGCGGTTTTTTCATGTTCTGTGAGCAAGATCGTCGCTTAACGACCCCGCAACAAAAACAGGGGTATTTACAGCCAGGGCAGAAACCGTTAGGATGCGTTAAAACTTAAAGATGCATTTAAAATACATCATTTAAATATTCCAATAATGATCGACCAAGGAGCGCTACCATGCTGGATAGCCAAACCATCGCCACCGTAAAATCTACCATTCCCCTGCTGGCCGCTACCGGGCCGAAACTGACTGCCCATTTCTACGATCGCATGTTCGAGCACAATCCTGAGTTAAAAGATGTGTTCAATATGAACAACCAGCGCAATGGCGATCAGCGTCAGGCGCTGTTCGACGCGATCTGTGCCTATGCCGCGAATATCGAAAATCTGGCGGCGTTGCTGCCGGCGGTAGAACGTATTGCTCAGAAGCACACCAGCCTGAATATTCGGCCGGACCAATACCAAATTGTTGGCGGTCATTTACTGGCAACCCTGGATGAAATGTTCAGTCCGGGCCAGGAAGTACTGGATGCCTGGGGTAAAGCTTACGGCGTGTTGGCGGATGTATTTATCCAGCGCGAAGGCCAGATTTATCAGGACAGTGAAACGGCTGACGGTGGCTGGCGTGACCTGCGCGCATTCCGCATCGTCAAAAAACAGCCACAGAGCGAGGTGATTTGCAGCTTCGTGTTGGCACCGGTTGACGGTGGCAAGGTGATCGACTTCAAACCGGGTCAATACCTGGCGGTCTACATCAAGCACGACAGCATGGAAAACCAGGAAATTCGCCAATACTCACTGACCACCTCACCGAATGGCGAATACTATCGCATTGCGGTAAAACGTGAAGATCAGGGTAAGGTATCGAACTTCCTGCATCAGCAAGCCAAAGAAGGCGACGTGATTTATCTCGCTCCGCCGCACGGGGATTTCTTCCTCGAAGCGCAGCCGGAAACCCCGGTGGCACTGATCTCCGCCGGTGTCGGCCAAACGCCGATGCTCGGCATGCTCAATACCTTGCACGATAACCAGCACCCTGCGGACGTACACTGGTTGCACGCAGCGGAAAACGGCAGCGTTCACGCCTTTGCCGATGAAGTGGCAAACATCGCCGACCGCATGCCAAATCTGAGCCGCCACGTCTGGTACAACCAACCGGGCGTCAATGATGTGGAAGGCCGTGACTACCAGAGCCGTGGCCTGATGAACCTCAGTGCCCTGCGCGGAACACTCAGCACGCCGCAGATGCATTACTATTTCTGTGGGCCGGTGCCGTTTATGCAGCATGTGGGCAAGCAGTTGCTGGAGATGGGTGTAGAAGCCGAACGCATCCACTACGAATGCTTCGGCCCGCATAAGGTTCTGTAATTAAAAGGGGCGCGACCTGTTGCCGCGCCCTCAGATGGCTGATAATGCTCGTTATTAGGGAGAGCGTGCCGAAGGGGTCGTAGCAGCTTTAGCTGCCGGAGCGCCCCTCGGTGCGCTAGGCCCGAGTATCTCTATCTAATAAACAGCTCAACCCGCGCCCTTCTGTTATTTCTCCGCCAGCTTACGTGTCTCTTGAACCTGTTGCGCCGTAACCGGTGCCGCCTGGTTACCCCAGCTTCCCCGTAAATAACTCATCAGATCGGCGGCCTGTTGATCGTTCAACGTCCAGGCGTAACCCGGCATGGCGATTGCCGTGGCATGTTGGGTGATTGGCGTATGCGCCCCTTCCAGCACCACGCGCAGCGCAGTTAACGGGTTTTCCGCCGTGACCGTTGTGTTACCCGCCAGTGCCGGAATGGTGTTGTCGCTGCCCTCGCCCTTATTGCCATGGCAGGTTGAGCAATACATGGCATAGGTGGCTTGCCCTGCCTGCGAATTGCCGGTCTTCATTGCCATGGCTTTGTCCGCCTGCGGTTTTTCCGCCGCCAGGCTGTGCAGATAGGTCGCAATGGCATTCAGATCGCCATCGGTCAGATATTGCGTACTGTGGCTAACCACCTCACCCATCGGCCCTGCGACCGCCGCATGTTGGCTACGTCCGGTTTTCAGCAGGGCCACGACCTCGTCCTGTTGCAGCCCGCGTAATCCGGAAGCGTACCACCCGTCCAGTTCGGCACCACTCAGGAAGGCCGGCTCTTTGCTGTCCAATCCTTTCTCCTGCATCGCCCAACCACGCGGCGTATGGCAACTGCCGCAGTGCCCCGCTCCTTGCACCAAATAAGCCCCGCGATTCCATTCAGCACTCTGACCCGCGTCCGGCTGGTAAGGCATATCCTCATGGAACAGCTGGTTCCATATTGCCAACGGCCAACGCATCGACAGTGGCCAACTGATATCACTGGCACGGTTAGCCGTATTCTGCGCCGGGACCTCCTTCATCAGGTAGTCGTACAGCGCGCGCATATCTTCCGCATTCATTTTGGCGTAAGAGGTGTACGGCATCGCCGGATACAGCCGATGGCCATCTTTGGCGATCCCCTGGCGCATCGCACGGTCAAACTCGTCAAAGGAATAAGCTCCGATGCCCTGCTGCTTATCTGGCGTAATATTGGTAGCGTAAATATTGCCCAACGGAGTCGGGAACTTCATGCCACCGGCAAACAGAGCACCGCCCGGTGCGGTATGGCAGGCGGTGCAGTCACCGGCCTTGGCCACGTATTCTCCGGCCGACATCGCCTGGGCCGAACCGCCCGCCACCAGTAAGGTCAGTAAATACAGTGAACGCATGCTCATGCTCCCTCCTTGGCGGCAACATGGCCGAAGGCCAGTTCATTTACCGCGCGCCATGCCTGGTCGATCGCCGAATTGGCGTACGGACTCCAGTCTGAATCCGAGTTGGCAATCACAATTTTGCCGATCGGCTGGCGTGCCGTCTCTATGATTTTCTTCGCCTCGTCCTCGTCGTCAAACAGCCCGTTGAGGAAGTAAGAATAGCCGTGCGACCAGCGGTTAACGGTGATCGCCTCGATATCCCGCTGATGATCGAAACCGGCAGAGCCGAGCATGCCCTGCAACTGTTCGCGGATCATCTGCTCATGCACTTCAAACGGCGTACCCAACAGCAAGGCGCGACCTTTGCGCGACTGTTCACGCGGGCTCAGCCCGCTGCCCGCCAGCGTCGGCACATACACCATGTGCAGGCCAATCGGCTGGTTCGGATCCCGCGGGTGCTGATAGCCGCCCATGCTCACCGGATAATCCAGCTTCACACGGCAATAAGGCGCCGTCGGCGAGTAAACTTCATGCACGCCCAGTTTGATAAACGACTGCCAGTTGCGGATCACCACTTTGCTGTACACCAGCGGCGACTTGACGTTCTGCTTCAGCGCCTGTTGCTGCTCAGCTGACATTTCCGGCACCAGATACGGGATCATCATGTTGTACCCAGCCATCACGACCTGTCCGGCGCGCACCTTGGTCATCTTCTCGCCGGTCATATAGGTCACCTCGACCTTATCACCGACGTTGGCCGCGTGCAGCCCGGTGCTGTTCAACCGCAGTTTTACCGGTGACTCCGCTCGGTCGAGTTGGCTGTAGTCGAACTTCGCCAACACGATGTCATTCATGTCGTTACCACCCGGTGAGACTGCCGGGATCAGATGGCGCACCATTAAGCGCGTCAGCGTGGCGTTGCCGTCCGGGAAATGGAACACGTAAGGATCGTCGAGATCCGCCTGCGACTCTTCATCCAGCGGCGGCAGGTTCATGCCGTTCAGGCCGGGAAGATCGCAGATACGCGCATCGCTGCAAGAGGTGGCGTCGATACCCACCGCCTGGAAATCACTGGTGGTTTGTTGGAAATAGCGGATCGCCATTTCGCTCAGGCCAACCTTGTCACGCAGGAATTCGGTATAGCTGTGCTTGTCGAGCCATTCGCTTTTCTGTTCCTGGTTCATCTCCGGCAGATAATCTTTATCCACGGTGTGCAGCACAATCAGCGCCTGACGATCGCTTTCCGGCAGTGGGAAATCACCGATAAAGGCTTCGTAGGAACGGCCGTTGAGGCGGTCATGGGGGATATCATCCGCCACCATGCGGCCCGGATCCCCGTTCACCACTTTGTCGACGCCGAAGTTTTTGCGATCGAAATAGACGCCACGGCTCAGGTTCAGATCCGGGTAGAAGGTTTTATCGAAAGCCTTTTCCAGGTTGTCGATACTGACGCCCAGCTTTTGCAGCAGCCCCATCGCCACCGGACTGAAGTTGGATCGCGGCGACTGCAGCGACTCGCTGCCACCGTAGCCGAGGATGGTGCCGTTCTCGCTGCTGAACTCATTACGCTTGGCGTGACCACCAAAGTCATCGTGATTATCAATCAGTAAAATACGCTGCTGCGGCCCGTTCATTTGCTGCCAGAAGCAGGCTGCCGCCAGCCCGCTGATTCCGGCACCGACCACCACCAGATCGAACTCTTCCGTGGCTGGGATGCTGGCAAAATCGAAGGCCTTGCCGTCACGTCCCAATTGATGCGCATGCTCAAACGAACCGGGATGGTTGCCCCGCAGCCCGGTCAGCGTCGGTGGGTAATAGAGGGTTTGATTGGCGGTTTGCGGCGATGCGCGCAGGATCTGCATCGGCGTTAACCCGGCGGCGATGGTGATCGCTACCCCATTAAGAAAATCGCGTCTGGTGATACCCATAATTGGCTTCCTTTGAGTTTGATGACAAAGTGGTCTTTGAACCCGAGATACCGGGCCTAGCGCACCGAGGGGCGCTCCGGCGGGCAAGCCGCTACAACCCCTTCGGCACGCTCTCCCTAATAACGGGCTTTGTCAGCAGTCTGTTTTTATTATCATCAGACCGGCCGGAGCCGGTCTGAAAGCCGCGTTATTTTGCAGATAAAACCTGATGAATCAATGTTTAAACATCACGTGGCGGATAGCGGTGTAATCTTCCAGGCCGTACATCGACATATCCTTGCCGTAACCGGACAGCTTTTGGCCACCGTGCGGCATCTCGCTGACCAGCATAAAATGGGTATTCACCCAGGTACAACCATACTGCAAACGGGCGCTCAGGCGGTGTGCCCGGCCCACGTCGCGCGTCCACAGGGAAGACGCCAGCCCGTAGTCAGACTCGTTGGCCCAGGCCAGTACCTGTGCTTCGTCGTCGAACGGCGTGACGGTCACCACCGGGCCGAACACTTCACGCTGGACGATTTCATCTTCCTGCCGAGCCCCCGCCAACAGCGTCGGCTGGAAATAGTAGCCAGGGCCGTTAACCCTTTCACCACCGGTCACCACCTGCACATGCGGCAAAGCCTTGGCCCGTTCGACAAAACCCACCACCCGCTCCAGATGTTGGGCGGTTATCAACGGGCCCAGTTCGCTACTTTGATCTTCCGGTGGGCCGATCTTCAGGCTACCGATGGCCTCGCCCAACGCCTTCACCAACTGCGGATAGATCCCCTTCTGCGCATAAATTCGGCAGGCGGCGGTACAGTCCTGACCGGCGTTGTAGAAACCAAAGCTGCGGATCCCCTCCACCACCTGCTGCAGGTCGGCGTCGTCAAACACCAGCACCGGTGCCTTGCCCCCCAGCTCCATATGGGTGCGCTTAATGCCGGATGCGGTATGGCCAATGATGTGTTCGCCGGTGGCGATTGAGCCGGTCAGCGACACCATGCGTACTTTGTTATGGCCGGTCAGGCGATCACCGACGCTGGCACCACGGCCGAACAGCACGTTAAACACGCCCGGCGGGAACAGACCGGCGGCCAGTTCGGCCAGCTTGAAGGTGGTCAACGGGGTTTGTTCCGACGGCTTAAGCACCACGCAGTTACCTGCCGCCAGCGCCGGAGCCAGCTTCCACGCCGCCATCATCAGCGGATAGTTCCAGGGGGCGATCGAGGCGACTACGCCCAGCGGATCGCGGCGGATCATCGACGTGTGTCCGGCCAGATACTCACCGGCCGCCAGCCCGCTCAGGCAACGACTGGCCCCGGCGAAGAAGCGGAAGACATCAGCCACGCCCGGCAGTTCGTCATTCAGCACGCAGTGGTAGGGTTTACCGCAGTTGATCGATTCCAGGCGGGCCAGGGTTTCCGCATGGCTGTCGATCAGATCCGCCAGCTTCAACAGGTGTTCAGCACGTTCTTTCGGCGTGGTCTGCCCCCAGTGTACAAATGCGGCGTCGGCCGCCAGTACGGCCTGATCGACCTGCTCTGCACTGGCTTCAGCCACCTGTACCACCACCTCTCCGGTTGCCGGGTTATACACCGGCAACAACTCGCCCTGGCCGGTAACCAGTTGGCCGTTAATCAACAATTGGCTTTGCATAGGGTTATCCTTTTATAAGATGTCTGGTACGCATTAGGGTCAGAGGTTATTTGCCGCTGCCGGCGACGCTCTCGCCGCCCTTGGTCAGGTAATAGGCCCCCAAAATCGGGAACATGGTCAGCAACATCACCGACAGCGCCACCACGTTGGTGATGGGCACATCGCGCGGACGGCCAAGCTGGTTCAGCAACCACAGCGGCAACGTGCGCTCATGTCCGGCGGTAAAGGTGGTGACGATGATTTCATCAAACGACAGCGCGAATGCCAGCATGCCCCCGGCCAGCAATGCCGAGCCCAGATTGGGTAGCATCACGTAGCGGAAGGTTTGCCAGCCGTCGGCGCCGAGATCCATTGACGCCTCGATCAGGCTATGGGAAGTCCGGCGGAAACGAGCGATGACGTTGTTGAACACGATCACCACGCAGAAGGTGGCATGGCCAATCACGATGGTCAGCACCCCCGGCTCGATATTCAGTGCCTTGAACGCCGCCAGCAGCGCCAGACCGGTGACAATGCCCGGTAGCGCGATCGGTAACAGCAGCAACAGTGAAATGCTGTCTTTACCGAAGAAATCACGCCGGTACAGCGCCGCCGCTGCCAGGGTGCCCAGCACCAGCGCTACCGCCGTCGCCAGCGCGGCAATCTGCGCGGAAAGCAGCATCGCATCGATAATGTCCTGCCGACCGGCAGCCACGCTAAACCAATGCAGCGTGAAGCCCTTCGGTGGGAAGCTGAACGCCGCGTCCTCGGTGTTGAAGGCATAGATGGCGATAATCGCCAGCGGGAAATGCAGGAAAATCAGACCGCCCCAGGCGGCCAGTTTCAGCCCTAATGGCGCGCGCTCAGAGTGCATCGAAGGCCCCCAGACGTTTCACAATGGAAAGATAAATCGCGATCAACACAATCGGCACCAGGGTGAAGGCTGCTGCCATCGGCATATTGCCGATCGCCCCTTGCTGGGCGTACACCATGCTGCCTATGAAATAGCCCGGCGGCCCCACCAGCTGCGGCACAATAAAGTCCCCCAGCGTCAGCGAGAAGGTGAAGATCGACCCCGCGGCAATGCCTGGCACCGCCAGCGGCAGGATCACGTAACGGAAAGTCTGCGACGGACGTGCGCCCAGATCCGCCGAGGCGTGCAGCAACGAAGGTGGCAGACGTTCCAGCGCCGCCTGGATCGGCAGGATCATGAACGGCAGCCAGATATAGACAAACACCAGAAAACGCCCCAGCCCGGAGGTCGACAGGGTATTGCCGCCGACGCCCGGCACGGTCAGGATCGCTGCCAGTACCGGCTCCAGCCCCAGATGCTGCAAGAACCACTGCGCCACGCCATCCTTCGCCAGCAGCAGCGTCCAGGCATAGGCCTTGACGATATAGCTGGCCCACATCGGCATCATCACCGCGATATAAAAGAACGCTTTGACGCGGCCGCTGGTGTAACGCGCCATGTAATAGGCAATCGGGAACGCCAGCACCGCACTGGCCAGTGACACCAGCACCGCCATTGTCAGCGTGCGCAGGATGATGTCGTAGTTGGCCGGGTTAAACAGCGCCCGCAGGTTATCGAAGGTCAGATCCGGCGTCACCGTCATGGTGAAATCGTCGAAGGTATAGAACCCCTGCCACAACAGCGTCAATAATGAGCCGAGGTACACCGCACCGAACCACAGCAGCGGCGGCACCAGTAACAGCAGCAGGTACAGCGTCGGCCGGCGGTAGAGAAAGGTCGACAGGGCGCGCAAGGTACCGCGGCGCGGCGCGGGATAGTCGATGCTCATCTCCATCTCACCTCTCCTCCAGCAGCGGCACCATCGCTTCACGCGACCAGCAGGCGGTGACCGGCTGACCGATCAAATGCTGCTGTCCGGCGGCGTGCCACTGAGGATTCGCCTCGCTGACCAGCAGTTTTTCACCGCTGCTCAGCGCAATTTCATAACGCGTCGCCGCGCCCTGATAATGGATCTCTTGCAGCGTGCCCTGCACCTGAATTTCGCCCTGCGCGGCACCGGTCATATCCACCAGGCGAATATGTTCGGGGCGGATAGAGAAGGTGGCGGTCTGGCCGAGCAAGCGCTGCGCCAGCTCGCTGCGCACCACGTTGGAAGTCCCGACAAATTCGGCGACAAACGGCGTCTTCGGCCGCATATACAGTTCACGTGGCGCGTCCACCTGCTCGATACGCCCGTTATTGAACACCGCCACCCGATCCGACATCGACAGCGCTTCGCTCTGATCATGGGTGACGAAAATAAAGGTGATCCCCAACTGGCGCTGCAGCTTTTTCAGTTCGCCCTGCATCTGTTCACGCAGCTTGAGATCCAGCGCGCCCAGCGGTTCATCCAGCAACAGCACCCGTGGTCGGTTAACCAGTGCGCGGGCCAGTGCCACACGCTGCCGCTGACCACCGGAAAGGTGCGCCGGTTTGCGTTCGGCGACGAACCCCAGCGCCACACTGTCCAGCGCCTCTTGGGCCCGAGCCAACCTTTCACGCTTGGTGACGCCTTTCACCATCAATCCGTAGGCCACGTTTTCCAGCACCGACATGTGCGGGAACAGCGCGTAATCCTGGAAGACGGTATTCACGTCACGCTGATACGGCGGCAGATTGGCCGCTTCCTGGCCGTGAATACGGATCGAACCGGCGCTGAGTTGTTCAAAGCCGGCGATCAGTCGCAGGCAGGTGGTTTTACCCGAGCCGGAAGGCCCGAGCATGGAGAAGAATTCCCCATCTTGTATTTCGATAGAAACCCGGTCCACGGCGCGAACGTCGCCGAAGCTCCGCGAAACATCGATAAATTGTACGGCAATGGTCATGATCTGCGCTCCTGATAGGCATTCATCGGGCGTAGCAGGCTACGCCCTCCGCGGGTTACCGACCGCCCATGATGGCGATATAGTCCTGAGTCCAGCGGCTGTACGGCACGAACTTTCCGCCCTGAGCCTGCGGCGTTTTCCAGAAGGCAATCTTGTCGAACTGGTTGAAGCCGTTGGTTTCACACCCCTTGTCACCCAGCAGCGTACTGGCCTTGCAGCCTGCCGGAGACGCCGGTACCGAACCAAACCAGGCGGCAACGTCGCCCTGCACTTTTGGCTCCAGCGACCAGTTCATCCACAGATAAGCACAGTTCGGGTGTTTGGCATCGGCGTGCAGCATGGTGGTGTCCGCCCAGCCGGTAACGCCCTCTTTCGGGAACACGGTGCCAATCGGCTGGCCTTCCCCTTTCAGGGCATTGGCCTGATACGGCCAGGCGCTGGAGGCCACGACGCCTTCGTTTTTGAAATCACTCATCTGTACCGAGGTGTCATGCCAGTAGCGGTGGATCAACGCATGCTGGGTGCGCAATATCTTCAATGCCGCCTGATATTGCTCTTCGTTCAACTGGTACGGGTCGCTGATGCCAAGCTGCGGCTGCGTAGCCTTCAGGAACAGCGCTGCATCGGCGATGTAAATCGGCCCGTCATAAGCCTGTACCCGGCCCTGATTGGTCTTGCCGTCCGGCAGGTTTTGTTGCTGGAACACCACCGCCCAACTGTCTGGCGGCGTCGGGAAGGTTTTAGTGTTGTACATCAGCAGGTTTGGCCCCCACTGATAGGGTGTGCCGTAGGTTTTGCCGTCTACGGTGTACCAGGCCCCGTTCAGCAGGCGCGGGTCGATATTTTTCCAGTTGGGGATCAGTGCAGGGTTGATCGGCTGCACCCGCTTACCGAAGATCAGGCGTAACGAGGCGTCGCCGGAAGCGGTGACCAGGTCATAGCCGCCCTTGGCCATCAGGCTGACCATTTCATCGGAGGTGGCGGCGGTTTTCACATTCACCGCACAGCTGGTTTGTTTTTCAAACTGGCTGACCCAGTCATAGTTTTTATCGGACTGACCGCGTTCGATATAGCCGGGCCAGGCAATGATATCCAGTCGCCCTTCGCCTTTACCCAGCGCCTGCGGCAAGTCGGCCGCCTGGGCCAGGCCACAAAGCACGGTGAAACAGAGTGCGGAAACTGTGGTGGTGACTGCGGTAGTTTTTCCCATCGTAATTACCCCTGTGTTGCGTATCTGTGTGCGGCAGGGAACGGCTGCCGCCCTAATTTCATTAGAAGCTGGCTTTAAACTTCGCCATGACGTGTCTGACCACGCTGTAGTCTTGCAGTGAATCACTGGACAGATCTTTGCCGTAGCCGGAGCGTTTCAGGCCCCCGTGCGGCATCTCACTCGCCAGGGTGAAATGGGTATTGATCCAGGTGCTGCCGTATTGCAGATGCGCGGCAATATGCAGCGCCCGATCGATATTCTGCGTCCAGACCGACGAGGCCAGGCCGTATTCGGAATCGTTTGCCCAGTTGACCGCCTGCTCCAGATGTTCGAAGCGAGTGACGCTCACCACCGGGCCGAACACTTCGCGCTGGACGATTTCGTCACTTTGCAGGCAGCCCGCCAGCAGCGTGGGTTGGTAGTAGAAGCCAGGGCCGGAATGCGCGGCAGCGCCGGTGATCAGTTCAATATGTGGCTGGCTGAGCGCCCGCTCGACAAAGCTGGCGACGCGATCGCGTTGGCGGCTGCTGATCAGCGGGCCGATTTCGTTGTCTTCATCGCGTTTGCGGGCAAAACGCAGGCTGGCAACCGCCTCGCCCAGCGCCTCCACCAGCTTGGGATAGATCCCCGCCTGCGCGTAGATGCGGCAGGCGGCGGTGCAGTCTTGTCCGGCGTTGTAGTAGCCATAGGTGCGGATGCTGTTGACCACTTCATCCAGGTCGGCGTCGTCGCAAACAATCACCGGAGCCTTGCCGCCCAGCTCCAGGTGAGTACGTTTGACGCTCTTCGCCGCGGCCTGCAGAATTTTTTGCCCGGTGACGATATCGCCGGTAACCGAGACCAGCCGCACCTGAGGATGACCGACCAGATGGCTGCCGACCCCTTCCCCGCCGCCGTAAATGATATTCAGCACGCCCGGTGGCAGGATGTCCTGCAACGCAGGCACCAGCGCCAGAATGGTCAGCGGAGTATGTTCGGAAGGTTTGAATACCACGGTGTTACCCGCCGCCAGCGCCGGCGCGATCTTCCACGCCGCCATCATCAGTGGGTAGTTCCACGGCGCAATCGAGGCCACCACACCGATCGGGTCGCGGCGGATCATCGAAGTGTGGCCTTCAATATATTCACCGGCCAATTGCCCCTGCTGGGTGCGTACCGCGCCGGCAAAGAACCGGAACACATCGACGGCGGCCGGCAGATCGTCATTGAGCGCCTGATGCAACGGCTTGCCGCAGTTGAGCGCCTCAAGACCGGCCAGACGCCCGGCCTGCCGTTCGATGGCGTCGGCAATGCGCAGCAGAATAGCAGCACGGTAGGCCGGCGTGGTGCGCGACCAGTGGCCGAAAGCCTGCTGTGCCGCTTTGACCGCACTGCCAACCTGTGCCGATGAAGCTTCGGTGATGGAAACCAGCGTTTCGCCATTGGCGGGATTAACGATGCACTCTTGCTGGCCTTCGCCTTCGACCGACTGACCGTTAATGAATTGCTGACAGGATAAACCTGAAAGGAGGTGCACATCTGCCATCGCGTATCGCCTCTAAGTGACCAAAACGTTAACTAAATGTGAATAAGTTAGTTTCAATCAGACTAAGCGAGCCTCAGGCAGCCAACAAATTCTAAATACTGAACGCCGCGTTCGATTAAATCGAATGCTTCAGCCCAGCGGCGTGCATATTGCCGTTCTCACGCGCAATGGTAAGGAACGGCGTGACCAGCTCCGGCCGCGCACTGCCGCGTCGCCAGGCCAGACCGATGTCCAGCGGCTCCAGCAGATCCACCAGCTTGCGTGCCTCAATCATGTTGCCTTCCAGCGACCAGGCGCGGTAGGCCATGTCCGGCAGGATCGAGACACCCATGCCCGCTGCTACCAGGCTGCGCACCGCCTCCGTCGACCCGGTTTTCATGGCAATCTCCGGTTTCACTCCGGCGCGAGCCCAGATGCGCCGCGCATGGACGTCCATTTCATCGGCGTTAAGCTGGATCAACGGCAGCTTCGCCACGTCCGCCAGACCAATGCTTTCATGATCCAACAGCGGATGCAGCGGTGGCAGCCACAGGCGATAAGGCGAATGCATCAGCACTTCGGTCTGCAACGCGTCGCGGTCTTCGATATTCGACAGGATCAGCACGCCGATATCTATCTCTCCACTCACCAGCAGATGCTCAATATAAGGGCGTTCGTCTTCGATCACCTGAAGGGTGACGTTGGGGTAAGCCGATTTAAACCGCTTCAACAGCTCGACCAAAAAGTACCCGGCCACCAGGCTGGTCACACCGATGGTCAGCTTTCCGGTCAGGCTTTCGGTCCCCAGTTGCAGGCTGCGCTTGGCGTTATCCACCGTCGCGAGGATCAGATAAGACTGGCGCAGAAACTGGTGGCCCTGGTGCGTCAGGTTCATGCCCTTGGCGTGGCGATCAAACAGCCGCACACCGATGTCGGTTTCCAACTGCTGAATGGCCAGCGTCAGTGAGGACTGGGAAACAAACACCGCCTGAGCGGCGGCGGAGATCGACCCGGTTTCCGCCACGGCAATGAAATGGCGGATTTGGCGCAGCGTCATCATAGGTAACAACCTTAATCAAAACAGTTGGGTTGAGTGTAGATGCCGTGCGGAAAGCGATCGGAAAAACTATCCAAAACGCGACAGCCTTCGCTTTTTTAGAATGCTAACCACAGGAATGACTGAGACTGGAGAATAAAACCGCGGGCTCAAGGGGGAATGGCGGAAACAACAAGGGCGCAGTATTGAGCTGCGCCCTCAGGGATTTCAGACCAGAAACGTTAAATTAGATCGCTTCTTCGTCCTGCTCGCCGGTACGGATGCGCACTACTCGCGCCACGTCGAAGACAAAGATTTTGCCGTCGCCAATTTTGCCGGTTTGCGCCGTCTGCATGATGGTCTCTACGCAGGTATCGACGATATCGTCGGCCACCACGATCTCAATTTTCACCTTCGGCAGAAAATCGACCATGTACTCCGCGCCACGGTACAGCTCGGTGTGGCCCTTCTGGCGGCCAAAGCCTTTCACTTCGGTAACGGTCATCCCGGTAATGCCAACCTCAGCCAGCGCTTCACGAACATCATCCAGTTTGAACGGCTTGATAATAGCGTCGATCTTTTTCATCTTGTTTCCTTTACCAATTTTTGCGGCCAAAGCCGGATGTGATTGGGTAGCGGCGGTCTTTGCCGAAATTGCGGGCGGTGATGCGCGGCCCAACGGCGGCCTGACGCCGTTTGTATTCGTTGATATCCACCAGGCGGATAACCTTGCGCACGATCGCCTCGTCGAAACCTTCAGCCACCAGATCGGCGACCGACTTATCGCGCTCAACATAACCTTCCAGAATCGCATCCAGAATGTCGTACGGCGGCAGACTGTCCTGATCGAGCTGATCCGGTGCCAGCTCGGCGGACGGCGGACGATCGATAACCCGCTGCGGGATCACGTATGAGACGGTATTGCGGTATTCGGACAGCTTGAACACCAGCGTTTTCGGTACGTCCTTCAGCACGTCGAAGCCACCCGCCATATCACCATACAGCGTGGCGTAGCCTACGGCCATCTCGCTTTTGTTGCCGGTGGTCAGCACGATGCTACGGCGTTTGTTGGACAGCGCCATCAACACCACGCCACGGCAGCGTGCCTGCAGGTTTTCTTCGGTGGTGTCGCGTTCGGTACCAGCAAACATTGGCGTCAGCTGGCCCATAAAGGCATCGAACATAGGTTCAATGGAGACGATGTCGAATTCAATGCCGAGGATTTCCGCTTCTTCCTTCGCATCAGCGATGCTGATATCCGCGGTGTAGCGGAACGGCATCATCAGCGCCTGCACTTTGTCTTTGCCCAACGCATCGACGGCAATCGCCAACGTCAGCGCCGAATCGATGCCGCCGGACAACCCCAGTACCGCGCCCTTAAAGCCGTTTTTGGTCACGTAATCACGCACCGCCAACACCAGGGCTTCGTACACCTGTGCCAACTGCGGCAGCTCGGCGGCCGGAGCGGTCATCGGCACCACCTCCAGCTCATTGAGCTCAAGCAGGGTCACCTGCTCGGCAAACGCCGTCAGGCGGTGGGTCATGTTGCCGGCCGCGTCGAATACCTTCGAGCAGCCGTCAAAAATCAGCTCATCCTGCCCGCCGATCTGGTTCAGATACACCAGCGGCAGATGAGTACGTTGGCAATGGCCGGCCATCAGCGTCTTGCGGATATACGGTTTTTCGCGGTTATACGGCGAGGCATTGATCGACAAAATCATTTCGGCACCGGCCGCCTTGGCGGCATCCACCGGTTCCGGGAACCACAAATCTTCGCAAATCAGCAGGCCCAATTGATAGCCTTTCAGCTCAACCACACAGGTTTCGTTACCGGCCTCGAAGTAGCGTTTCTCATCGAAAACGCCGTAGTTCGGCAACTGCTGCTTGAAGTACCGCGTCAGCAACTGCCCTTCGGAGAACAGCGACAGCGCATTATACAGCTTGTCACCTTCGCGCCACGGGTGACCAACCAGAATGGCGACCTCGGCAGATGCCTGCTGTAAACGGTGCAACTGCGCGTCACAGCGCTGATAAAAATCGTTGCGATACAGCAGGTCTTCCGGCGGATAGCCGGAGAGCGCCAACTCGGTGAACATGACCAGATCGGCTCCCGCCTTCTGCTGCTCTTGCACGGTTTGCAACATGCGTTCGGTGTTGCCTTCAATGTCACCGACCAGCAGATTTAGCTGGGCCAGTGCGATGGAAAGTGATCTGCTCATTGTTTAGGATCCCGCTTAATACGTTCCATGGTGCTCTGTGTTGGGCCATGCCGCAAACAAGAGAACGGAGTGTAAATCATTCCGCCGCGTTTGTTGAGAACCTGCGTGCGCAGGCTGCGGCGGAAAATATCATTCTTTAAAATCGTTGGCGTCCAGTTCATGGCGCGACAGCAATTTATAAAACTCGGTACGGTTGCGGCCCGCCATGCGCGCGGCCTGGGTCACATTACCCTTGGTGATTTGCAACAGCTTGCGCAGATAGTGCAATTCAAACTGATTGCGCGCCTCGACAAAGGTCGGCAAGGCGGTATTTTCGCCTTCCAGCGCCTGCTCAACCAGCGCTTCACTGATCACCGGCGCAGAGGTCAAGGCCACACACTGTTCGATCACGTTCACCAGTTGGCGCACGTTGCCCGGCCAGGTAGCGGTCATCAGGCGTTTCATGGCATCCGTTGAGAAACTGCGGACAAACGGCTTATGGCGCTTGGCGGATTCACGCAACAGATGATTGGCCAGCAACGGGATATCCTCGGCCCGCTCATTCAACGCCGGGATCTTCAGGTTCACCACGTTCAGGCGGTAGTACAAATCCTCGCGGAATTCGTTTTTCGCCATCGCCTTTTGCAGATCGCGGTGAGTGGCGGAAATAATGCGGACGTCAATGTCCAGATCGCGGTTGCTGCCCAGCGGGCGCACCTTGCGCTCCTGCAAAACTCGCAACAACTTAACCTGCAGTGAAAGCGGCATATCGCCGATCTCGTCGAGGAACAGCGTGCCGCCTGCCGCCGCCTGGAACAGCCCTTCGCGGCTGCTGACCGCGCCGGTAAAGGCCCCTTTGGCATGGCCAAACAGTTCGGACTCCAGCAACTGCTCCGGTAACGCGCCGCAGTTAATGGCAATAAAGGCCTTCTTGCCACGCGGGCTGGCGCCGTGGATAGCCTGTGCCAACACCTCTTTACCGGTGCCGCTGTGGCCGTTAATCAATACGCTGACGTCCGACTGCGCCACCATTTTTGCCTGCTCCAGCAGGCGCAGCATAATCGGGCTGCGGGTGACGATGTCCTCACGCCAGCTGTCATCACCGGCTGGCAGTGACAACGACAGCGCATCGTCGATGGCTTTGTACAGCGCATCGCGATCCACCGGTTTGGTCAGGAAGCTGAACACCCCTTGCTGGGTAGCCGCCACCGCGTCCGGGATCGAGCCATGGGCGGTCAGGATGATCACCGGCATGCCCGGCTGGTGCTTTTGGATCTCGACAAACAGCGCCATGCCGTCCATTTCGTCCATCCGCAGGTCGCTGATCACCAGATCAATCTTCTCACGCCCTAACAGGCGCAGCGCTTCCTGGCCACTTTCGGCGGTGGTGACATGGAAACCTTCGCTGGTCAGGCGCATCCCCAGCAGCTTGAGCAGGCTGGGATCGTCGTCAACCAATAACAAATTGGCCGGTTTGCGTGCGGTCATTGCGCGTGAGACTCCTTGTTAGCGGGGGGCGGCGCGTAAGTGTCTTCCGGCTCCACCGGCAGGGCGGTGCCCTTCTCCGGTTCGGCGTCCGACTCTGCCGCCTTGGCCGGTGCGACTTTCTTGCCCGTGGCGTCGGTTTTTTGCTGCGTCCCGCCGTTGTCCGGGATGTCACTCTGCAACTGCTTGCGTGAAGAGAGCTGACGTTCGATATCGGTCAGGTTTTCCAGCTTGCGTGAAGTGTCCTGCAGCTGCGCCTGTAGACGCACCTGGCTCTGACGCAGCGTATCGATCTGGCTGTCAGAGCTTTCCTGCAGGTGTTGATAGCGCGCCTTTTCATCAAACAGGGTGATCTGCAGCACCTGCTGTTGACGCCACAGCTGCAACAGCGGGCGCAGGGAACTTGGGAACTCCATGCGGTAACTGTTCAGGCGATCGATCATCTGGCGGCGTTCGCCCGAGGTCGGCTCGGCGCTGCCCAACAGAATGCTTTGCTTGAAAATGCCGTCCCAACTGTTGCCGGGCAAGGTTTTCGCCAGCGCACGGGCCTGGGTTGAACCGATACGATCGGCACAGTCCATGGCGCGCAGCCAGTAAAGTGAGTTATTCAACGCGTCTTTTTCGTCGAGCGGCCACAGGGTGTCGCACGCTGCGATGCGGTAATCCACCACTTTGGTGTCCGGGATCGCTTCCTGCTGCGGCTGATTCAGGCCACCGCTGACCGCACGATCGACGCAGCCCGCTAACAGAAACGGCATAAAAAGAACGCTGCCTAAAAAGGAAAATCGACGCTTGCCGAGCGGCGTGCCCTGTGTGGCACGCGGTGAACGTTCGGTCTGCGAGAGACGAAGGCGTTTAGACCATGTGTACATTATTATTCATTCTCGGCGGTTAATGGCAATTCAATACGGAAGCAGACGTCTGCGCCGGCGACTTCGACCAACTGCAGTTCGCCACGCATGCGGCGGATACAATCCTGCGCGATGCTCAACCCCAGACCGCTTCCTTTTACTGCCCCTTTTCGCTGGTGACTCCCCTGGAAAAAAGGCTCAAAAATCATGGTTTTCTCGGCTTCGGGGATCGGCGTGCCGCTGTTAGCGACATCAATCTGCACCCTTTGCCCAACCTGACGGCTGCGGATCCAAATGTTACCGGATTCCTTGCCGTAGTGCACCGCATTGGAGTAGAGATTATCCAGCACGCGCATTAATAGCGTAGGCTCTGCCCAGCAGATTTCCGCATCCAGTTGGATCTCGGTGCCGATCATTTTTGCCCGCGCCGGCAAACTGTGCGCAGCCACCACCATTTCGACCATCCCTTCCAGCTCAACATTCTCATGTTCTGCCGGACCATCGGCCAGTTTGCGGTTGTAATCCAGCAGTTGTTCAATCAGTTGCTGCAGGTGGCGACTGCTGCCGTCGAGAATGGCCACCACCTCTTTTTGATCTGAGGTCAGCGGACCGGCCACTTCGTCCGCCAGCAGTTCGGTGCCCTCACGCATGCTGGCCAACGGCGTCTTCAACTCATGCGAGATATGGCGCAGGAACTCATGGCGCTGCGACTCCAGCCACGCCAAACGTTCACTCAACCAGATAATGCGCTGTGCCAACGAACGCAGTTCACGCGGCCCTTTAAACAAGGCGGTACTGCCCAACGCCCGCCCTTCCCCCAGACGGTTGATCATACGCTCGACCGCTTTTACCGGGCCGATAATCATCCGGGTAAACAGCACCACCAGCATCACGCTGACCAGGAACAGCATCAGCGCCTGCCAGCCGAAGAACTGGCCGCGCTCGGCGATCGCCTGCTGCAACTGCTGGCCGCGAGAGAACACCACGGCGCGCGTGGCCTGTACCATCTCGGCATTGGAGCGCGAGAACGACTCCAGCAGCGTCGACGCCTGCGAGTCCGGGCCGCTGTTCTGGCATTTAATCGCCGCCAGTTGGGTTAGCAGATCGCGCAAGGTTTGATAATAGCGTTCATCCGGCAGGATCGGCGCGTGGGCATCGAGCATCTGCGAATACTGTTTACGTTGGTTCTGATACAGCCGAGCCAGGGTGGGATCCACCAGCACGCAGTACTGGCGATAGCTGCGTTCCATTTCCAACGCCACGCTGGTCATCGCTTCGCTACGTCGCGCATCCACCAGCGTGGTGCGGTTGATGTCCGCCGCCTGAGCACTGAGATGATCCAGACTCTGGTAAGCCTGATAGGCCAGCACCAGCAGTGGCAACAGCACCAACAAGAACGCCATCAGCACCAGTTGGCGCAGTGAGCGGGGAAATAAACGCCATCTTTTCAACGAAATCATCTCATTGTCTCTAGTCTGCTCCGATGCTAACCGAGTCGCCGATGAGAGGAAAGCCCGGCGTTCCGCGGAGCGTCAGGAAAATACAGGTCAGCGGGCCATCGTAGGGAGTTTGCGTTTAAGGCTTTCGATAACGGATGAATACAGAGGTAAGCATAACTTTGAGATTTGACGCTGGGGCAGGGCTGCCCCATCGCAAGAAAGTGTGGATGCCCTTGAATCTCGTCCCCAGGGTGATGTAGCACAAGGCTGGCATCGAACAGGACGAATAGCATCCGTAAGTATCCGGGATTGATGAATATTCATCACAGTTGGATACAGGCGGTGCCTCACTCCACGTGTCGCCCGATGCTTGATAAAGCGCTTGCGCGTCTGTTATCGGTTTGGTTGGACGATAGGCACCATTTCTTTGGCATCATTCGGAGGCTTATGAGGCAACTGTTCCGTCTAAATACGGGGCCGTCATAAAAAGTTGAATGAGCAACTGGGGAGAATAATGCACTTATCGTGCCAACTTTTCAAGTAATTTTTAACATACTGATATATATGGATAAAAAATTTATTCTCTGTCAAAAGTCGCTCATTAACGCCACATCGGGTGAAGAAAAAAACGCCACCCTGTCGTCAAAAACCGACAACTTAAGCCAATTAATTTTTCACCATTATAAATCAATGAGTTAAGTGTCTCTTTTTAGAGACAATGAAAATAGCCTCTGTCGCAAAATGCAGACAACCACCAGCGCGCAGAACAATAAAAAGGGGCGCAATCTCTTGCGCCCCTCGGGCTACAGCTAAATGCTCGCTTAACCCAGCTGTTTACGGGCGTTGCGGAACATGCGCATCCACGGGCTGTCTTCGCCCCACTCTTCCGGATGCCACGAGTTGCTGACGGTGCGGAAGACCCGCTCCGGATGCGGCATCATCACCGTTGCGCGGCCATTGGTGCTGGTCACTGCGGTGATCCCGTTCGGCGACCCGTTCGGGTTGGCCGGGTAGGTTTCCGTTACCTGGCCGGCATTATCGACAAAGCGTAATGCCACCAGGTTATGGTGTTCCAGCGCTGCCAGATGCGCAGCATCACGCACTTCGACGTGCCCTTCACCGTGCGATACGGCGATCGGCATGCGTGAACCCGCCATGCCCTGCATGAACAGCGACGGGCTGGCCGCCACTTCCACCAGGCTGAAACGCGCTTCAAAACGGTCTGACAGGTTGCGCACGAAGCGCGGCCAGTGTTCAGCACCCGGGATCAGGTCGCGCAGGTTCGACATCATCTGACAGCCGTTACACACACCCAACGCCAGCGTTTGCGGACGGTGGAAGAAGGACTCGAACTCGTCACGAACGCGATCGTTGAACAGAATCGACTTCGCCCAACCTTCACCGGCGCCCAGTACGTCACCGTATGAGAAGCCCCCGCAGGCCACCAGCGTATGGAAGTCCTGCAGGTCACGACGGCCTTCCAGCAAATCGCTCATGTGAACGTCTACCGCATCAAAACCGGCGCGATGGAATGCCGCAGCCATCTCAACGTGAGAGTTAACCCCTTGCTCACGCAGCACCGCCACTTTAGGGCGCGCGCCCTTGGCGATGTACGGCGCAGCAACGTCTTCTTCCGGGGCAAAGCTCAGTTTGACGTTCAGGCCAGGATCGCGTTCATCCTGCTTGGCCTGGTGCTCCTGATCGGCACATTCCGGGTTATCACGCAGACGCTGCATCTGCCAGGTAGTTTCCGCCCACCAGGTACGCAGCGTGGCACGGCTTTCGCTGTACACCGCTTTATCGCCCTGAGTAATCACAAAGCGATCCCCGGCCTGCACGCTGCCGATGTGGTGAACATTGTCCTTCAAGCCGTGCTGCGCAAACACCTGCTGCACCGCTGCAAGCTGGTCAGCCGTGACCTGGATCACCGCGCCCAACTCTTCGTTGAACAGCGCAGCCAGTGCGTCGTCGCCCAGCCCTTTGATATCTACCTGCACACCGCAGTGACCGGCAAACGCCATTTCCGCCAGCGTGACCAGCAGGCCGCCATCAGAACGGTCGTGGTATGCCAGCAACGCGCGATCGGCCACCAACTGTTGCATGGCATTGAAGAAGCCCGCCAGTTGCTCAACATTACGCACGTCGGCCGGTTTGTCGCCCAGTTGACGATAAACCTGCGCCAGCGCAGTGGCACCCAGCGCGTTATGGCCGTTACCCAGGTCGATCAGCAGCAGCGCGCTGTCGCCTTTATCGGTGCGCAACTGTGGCGTCACCGTGTGGCGTACGTCTTCTACGCGAGCAAAGCCGGTGATCACCAGTGACAACGGCGAGGTCATTTCGCGCTGTTCATTACCTTCCTGCCAGCGGGTTTTCATCGACATCGAGTCTTTGCCCACCGGAATAGTGATACCCAGCGCCGGGCAAAGCTCTTCGCCCACCGCTTTCACGGCTTCATACAGACCGGCATCTTCACCCGGGTGACCGGCTGCCGCCATCCAGTTAGCAGAAAGCTTCACGCGCTTGAGCGAACCGATTTCGGTTGCCGCCAGGTTGGTCAGGGCTTCCCCGACCGCCAGGCGGCCAGAGGCGGCGAAGTCCAGCAGCGCCACCGGCGCACGTTCGCCGATCGACATCGCTTCACCGTAGTAACTGTCCAGGCTGGCGGTAGTGACCGCACAGTCGGCCACCGGGATCTGCCACGGCCCCACCATCTGATCGCGCGCCACCATACCGGTCACGGTACGGTCGCCAATGGTGATCAGGAAGGTTTTCTCTGCGACGGCCGGCAGATGCAGAACGCGGTTGACCGCATCGGCCAGGGTGATCTCGTCGCGCTGTAGCGGCTGGCCTTTGGCCTGCAGACGGGTCACGTCACGCGTCATCTTAGGCGTTTTGCCCAACAGCACGTCCAGCGGCATGTCGATCGGTTGATTGTCGAAATGACTGTCGTTAAGCGTCAGATGCTGTTCTTCGGTGGCTTCACCGATCACCGCATAAGGCGCGCGCTCGCGGCGACAAATCTCGTCAAACTGCGCCATCTGCGCCGGGGCAATCGCCATCACATAGCGTTCCTGCGATTCGTTACACCAGACTTCCAGCGGGCTCATGCCCGGTTCGTCGTTCAGGATATCGCGCAGTTCGAAACGACCACCGCGGCCGCCATCGCTGACCAGTTCAGGCATGGCGTTGGACAAGCCGCCGGCACCGACATCGTGGATAAACAGAATCGGGTTTTGCTCGCCCAACTGCCAGCAACGGTCGATCACTTCCTGGCAACGACGTTCCATTTCCGGGTTGTCGCGCTGTACCGAGGCGAAATCCAGATCGGCGTCGGACTGGCCAGAGGCCATAGAAGATGCCGCACCGCCGCCCAGGCCGATATTCATCGCCGGACCGCCCAGCACCACCAGTTTGGCACCGACGGTGATTTCTGCTTTTTGTACGTGGTCGGCACGGATGTTACCGATACCGCCCGCCAGCATGATCGGCTTGTGGTAACCACGCAGTTCCACGCCGTTATGGCTGTTGACCTGCTCTTCATAGGTACGGAAGTAACCCACCAGCGCCGGACGGCCGAATTCGTTGTTAAATGCCGCGCCGCCTAATGGGCCATCGGTCATGATGTCCAGTGCGGTAACGATGCGGTCCGGTTTGCCGAAGTCCTGCTCCCATGGCTGTTCAAAGCCGGGAATACGCAGGTTGGAAACCGAGAAGCCCACCAGACCGGCTTTGGGTTTGGCACCGCGACCGGTAGCGCCTTCGTCACGGATCTCGCCGCCGGAGCCGGTAGCAGCACCCGGCCATGGGGAGATCGCCGTCGGGTGGTTATGGGTTTCTACCTTCATCAGGATATGGGCTTCTTCCTGATGATAATCATACTGACCATCTTCCGGCGCGGCGAAGAAACGGCCGACCTGCGAGCCTTCCATCACGGCCGCATTGTCTTTATAAGCCGACAGCACGTAATCCGGCGTCTGCTCGAAGGTGTTTTTGATCATTTTGAACAGCGACTTCGGCTGCTGTTCACCGTCGATGATCCAGTCGGCGTTGAAAATCTTATGGCGACAGTGCTCAGAGTTGGCCTGCGCGAACATATAGAGTTCGATATCCGTCGGGTTGCGCCCCAGACCGGTAAAGGCATTCAGCAGATAGTCGATTTCGTCCTCGGCCAGCGCCAGACCCAGCTTGATGTTGGCCTGCTCCAGCGCGCTGCGCCCTTCTCCCAGCATGTCGACCGCCTGGTAAGGTGCCGGCTGATGCTGAGCGAACAGTTGTTCGGCCTGTTGCAGACTGCTGAAGACGGTTTCCATCATGCGGTCGTGCAACAACGTGGCAAGCTGCTGCCATTGTGCTTCGGTCAGCGTCGGGGCCTTGACGTAGAACGCCAGACCGCGCTCCAGCCGCAGCACCTGCTTCAAACCGCAGTTATGGGCGATATCGCTGGCTTTGGAAGACCACGGAGAAATGGTACCCGGACGCGGCGTCACCAACAGCAGGCGGCCTTCAGGGGCATGTTCGGCGAGAGAGGGGCCGTACTTGAGCAAGCGCGCGAGCTTGGCGTGCTCTTCGGTATTTAACGGTGCGCTAACATCAGCAAAGTGGACGTACTCGGCGTAGATATCACTGACCGGGAGTTGAGCGTCCTGGCAGCGGGACAGCAGTTTGGTAACACGAAAAGCCGACAAAGCGGGCGAACCACGCAGTATTTCCATAATCAAAGTTCTCTCGTCTTCGAAGCAACTGACTTCAGCACTTCATTGGGCGCAACAGGGGGAAAACGCGCGCCATTATAGAGAATCTACGCCGCCGACGAAACCGTTTGCGTAGCTATTATTAATAAAAGCTGTCTGCGCCGTCGAATTGTCATAACGTGTCAATAAAGTTGCACGCTGGCGTTTTGTTGCGCAAAATGCCCCGGCACTGTTGATTTAACCATAAGAAAAGACTGGTCAGCCGTCGGCAGTGCATGTGTGCCACCACTGGATAACTATTTGAAACGCCTTAAAATAAACTACATTCTAATCGGTGTTGTTACCTTGCTTCTGGCGCTCGCCCTGTGGCCCAATATTACCTGGCGCGGCGGTCAGGGCGGGCAACTCGAAGAGATCAAATCCCGCGGAGAGTTGCGTATCAGTACGCTAAACTCGCCGTTAACCTATTTCACCACCAAGCAGGGGCCGAGTGGCCTCGACTATGAGCTGGCAAAACGCTTTGCCAACTATCTGGGGGTGAAACTGGTGGTGATCCCGCACAACAACATTAATGACCTGTTTGACGATCTGGACGATGACGACGCCGACCTGTTGGCCGCCGGGCTGATCTACAATCAGGATCGGCTCAGCCGTGCGCGCACCGGCCCGGCTTATTATTCTGTTTCCCAACAGCTGGTCTATCGCCTGGGTACCGCACGCCCGAAAACCTTTGCCGACATTAAAGGCAAACTGGCGGTCGCCTCCGGTTCGGCACACGTCAGCACCCTGAAACAGCTTAAGCAAAGTAAATTCCCTAACCTCAGTTGGGAAGCCTCCAGCGATCTCACTTCGAAAGAGCTGCTGGAGCAGGTGGCCGACGGCAAGCTGGATTACACCCTCGGCGATTCCGTCACCATCGCCCTGCTGCAACGCATTCACCCTCAGTTGGCGGTAGCCTTCGACGCCACCGATGAAGAACCGGTCACCTGGTATCTCAAGCGTGGCAGTGACG
Organism: Serratia myotis; assembly: GCF_027474885.1. Taxonomy (NCBI): domain Bacteria; kingdom Pseudomonadati; phylum Pseudomonadota; class Gammaproteobacteria; order Enterobacterales; family Yersiniaceae; genus Serratia; species Serratia myotis. Next base: position 4,244,740 of record NZ_CP099707.1, read on the forward strand.
ACAGCCTGTATGCGGCGATGCTGGACTTCTACAGCCAGATGGTTGATGACGGCACGCTGGCGCGGCTGGAAGAGAAGTACCTCGGCCACGTCGGCAGTTTCGATTACGTCGACACCAAAACCTTCTTGTCCGCCATCGATTCAGTGCTGCCGACCTTCCGTTCGCTGTTTGAAAAGTACGCCAGCGAGATCGACTGGAAGCTGCTGGCGGCCATTGCCTATCAGGAATCACACTGGAACCCGCAGGCGACCTCACCCACCGGCGTACGCGGCCTGATGATGTTGACGCGAGCCACCGCCGACGGACTGGGGGTTAACGATCGTCTCGACCCCGAGGAAAGCATTCAGGGCGGCGCCCTCTACCTGCAAAGGCTGATGGCCAAGGTGCCCGACAGCGTGCCGGAAGATGAACGTATCTGGTTCTCACTGGCGGCCTACAACATGGGCTGGGGCCATATGCTCGATGCCCGTAAGCTGACCAAAATGCAAAAAGGCAATCCGGACAGTTGGGTCGACGTCAAACAGCGCCTGCCGATGCTCAGCCAGAAACGCTACTACCCGCAATTAACCTACGGCTATGCACGCGGGCGCGAAGCCTATAACTACGTGGAAAACATCCGCCGCTATCAGGTTAGCCTGGTCGGTTATTTGCAAGAAAAGGAGAGAAAGGCGGCGCAGGAAGCGGCCGAGCAGGCGGAACTGGGGAAAGGCTATCCGGCCGTGACACCGGAGTTGGCACTGAACTTCTGATTATTCAGGCCTGTTATCCGTATCGCTGCGCTGCGCCTGCTTCAACGCCTTTTTCTGCTCACGACGCAGGCGGAAAAAGTTGCTCAGCGTGGCGGCACACTCCTCGGCCAGTACGCCGGACAGGATCTCCACCTGATGATTCATGCCCGGATGGCGCAAAATATCCACCAGCGATCCTGCCGCACCGGTTTTGACATCGGCCGCGCCGTACACCAACCGACGAATACGGCTGTGCACCATCGCGCCGGCACACATCACGCAGGGCTCCAGAGTCACATATAAGGTTGCGTTCAGCAGACGGTAGTTCTGTAACACTGTCCCGCCTTGTCGCAACGCCATGATCTCCGCATGCGCCGTCGGATCGTGGCGACCAATCGGCCGGTTCCAGCCTTCGCCAATCACCTGATTATCCAGCACCAGCAACGCGCCTACCGGCACCTCGCCCTCTTCCTGCGCACGCAGGGCCAGCCGCAATGCCTGACGCATCCAGTACTCATCATTATATTCAGTCATTGCATCATTCCTCGTGCACTTTGCGGCGGGCATTATACACAGTACCCCCCTTTTGTCGCAGCCACTCGACTATACTGGCCGAATAACAGTGTTTTTCAGGGACAGGAAACATGAAATTCAGCAAAAAGAATGCCGTTGTGGTGCGTAAGGCGCTGGACGGTTGGGTGGGTGAAGGCGCACTGACTCCGCAACAACAGCAACAACTGCTGCAACATGTCGAAGTACAGCCCTTTGACTGGCGAAGACTGGCGCGTTATGCGTTTCTCGCCGCGTTGGCTTCGTTGGTGATTGCCATCAGCAGCCTGTTCGCCGACAGCGAGCTGCTTTACCGGCTGGGTCAACTGTTCCGCTTCGATGCGCCGGTACGCATGACAATGGCCGCCGTGGTGGCCGCCCTGGGTTATGTCTGGGCGCTGCGCCGTCGCCGCCGTCATCCGGAAAAACGCTATGGCAATGAAGCGGCACTGTTTGTTGCCGTGCTGTTCACTGCCTGCGCCCTGTGGCAAATGGGCGTCTGGCTCGATAACGGCAGCGGTCGGGTTTCCCTGCTGCTGATGTTTGCCGCCCTGTTGTATGCCGTGATTGGCTGGTTCAGCCGCTCCGGGTTGGTGTGGTGGTTTGCCTTGCTGTCACTCGGCAATGCCTTCGGTGCCGAAACCGGCTATATGTCCGGCTGGGGAGCTTATTGGCTGGGCATGAGCTTCCCAATGCGCTTTATCGCCTTCGGAGCAGTATTGATCGCCGCGGCATTGCTGTTGCGGCCCCTGCTCGCCAGTCGCGGGCTGGAGCGAGTTTCGCTGGCGATGGGTTTGTTGTATCTGTTTATTGCCCTGTGGTTGCTGTCGATCTTTGGTAACTATGGCGACCTCGACAGTTGGTACAACGCGCGTCAGATTGAACTGTTCCACTGGAGCCTGTTGTTCGGCCTGGTCGCCATCGGCTGCATTTGGCTGGGGCTGAAGCGCGACGACGGCATGCTGCGCGGATTCGGGCTGACGTTCCTTGGCATTAACCTCTATACCCGATTCTTCGAATTCTTCTGGGGCGCCATGCCAAAGGCGATTTTCTTCGTACTGCTCGGCCTGAGCCTGTGGGCATTAGGCCACTATGCAGAAAAGATATGGCACCTGGGCCGTAAACCCCACGATCAAACCGAGGATTAAGGCCTGTCGCTTAATCGTAAGTCTTACTGCTGGATTGGGCTGATGCAGGGGAAATAGACCATACAATTAAAATGGTTAAATTGGAATCAAATCAATCACCTGGTCTAACCACTGCAAAATTGCGATAGATCATAATGATTTAATAATTAGCGGAGTAGTGTTTGAGGCAAGCAATAAAGCTTTTATCAAGGAGTGAGTTATGGCTGCCTCAACTTTCTTTATCCCTTCAGTCAATATGATTGGTTCCGGCTGTCTGGACGAAGCGGCAAACACCATGAAACAACAGGGATTGCGCCACGCATTGATCGTGACCGACAAAGTGTTGAATAACATTGGCGTGGTTGCCCAGGTTCAACGGTTGCTCGCCGCACAACAGATCGAAAGCTGCGTTTATGACGGTACTCACCCTAATCCAACCACGCTGAACGTGAAACAGGGCCTGGCGCTGCTGCAAGAACACCGCTGCGACTGCGTAGTCTCGCTCGGTGGAGGTTCGCCGCATGACTGCGCCAAAGGCATTGCGCTGGTCGCGACCAACGGCGGGGAGATCAAGGATTATGAAGGTGTCGATCGCTCTGCCAAACCGCAACTGCCGATGATTGCCATTAACACCACCGCCGGCACCGCCTCCGAAATGACCCGTTTCTGCATCATTACCGATGAAGCACGCCACATCAAAATGGCGATTGTCGATAAACACGTCACCCCGATCCTGTCGGTCAACGATCCACACCTGATGGCCGGCATGCCAAAAGGGCTGACCGCCGCCACCGGGATGGATGCATTAACCCACGCGATTGAAGCCTACGTTTCCAGCGCCGCCAACCCGATTACCGATGCCTGCGCTCTGAAAGCCGTCACCATGATTGCCGAATCGCTGCGCGACGCGGTTGCCGACGACAGTAATATGCAGGCGCGTGAAAATATGGCCTATGCCCAGTTCCTGGCCGGCATGGCCTTCAATAACGCTTCACTCGGTTATGTGCACGCCATGGCGCACCAACTCGGCGGTTTCTACGATCTGCCGCATGGGGTATGCAACGCCGTGCTGCTGCCACATGTGCAGGAGTTCAACGCCCGCGTTTGTGCACCACGGCTGAAAGACATCGCCGTCGCCATGGGGCTGGATGTGAAACACCTTAACGACCCACAGGGCGCTGCCGCCTGTATCGCCGCCATCCGTTTGCTGGCGAAAGACGTCGGTATCCCGGCCGGGCTGCTCGATTTAAAGGTGAAAGAACAAGACTTCGATACGCTGGCGGCCAACGCGCTGAAAGATGCCTGCGGTTTTACCAACCCGATACAAGCCACCCACGAGCAGATTGTCGCTATCTTCCGCGCGGCAATGTAAACCACCAAAAACAACAAAGGGCGGATCTCCCGCCCTTTGTTGTTATTCCAGCTGTTGCAGCTCACCCAGCTTGCTGACCCGCCAACGGTGCTCGCAGAAATACAGCAAAGGATTATCCTGCTTGCTGTCGCTGTAGCCACTATATAACTTGAGCGGTGCACCGAGACGCTGTTCCAACTGAGTCACCTTCTGCACCCCCAGGCAACGCAGAGCCAGCACCCAACCACCGTAACGCCGTAAAATACGGCTCCCCACCAGATGTACCTGTGGCAGAAAAGCAGAGTCCTGATACACCTGCTCCACCAGTCGCTCCGGCGAACCCGTGATCAGCCATACCTGCGCATCATGCACTTCGAGGTACTGACGCAGACGCATTTGCACCACCGGGAAAGCGGTCACCTTATCGCGAAAATAACTGACAAAGCGCTGTTCCAATGCCTTTAAACGGGCCTCTGAGCGACCAAAGGTAATTGACCACAACAGAACGCTCATCGGCCAGCGGGCGGCGCGCCCCATCACCAGCAGTGTCAGCCCGACAACCGGCAACAACGGCACCACCAGCAACAGATTCAAAGGCAGATGGCGTAACAAAAAACGCAAGAAACTGCCAAACATGTCTTCCTGATGCAGCGTGCCGTCCAGATCAAAGAACACCACACGGCGGCCTTCCTCGGCCTGCTGGTTCTGTTTCTCGCTCAAGCGCTACTCCTCAGGATCGTTGAATCCCATTATCCAGGTGAAAATAAATCCAGCAGCAATGGTAATCACCAGACCAGCCAGATACAACATCACCTTACCCGAGACAATGGTTAACGCCAAAGGTAAACCCGAGATGCCGAAGGTGATCACCGTCGCCACCTTCCAGTAACTGATCAGTGCACCACCCACTGCCCCGCCGAGACAGGCGGCGATAAAGGGCCTCCCCAGCGGCAAAGTCACACCGAAAATCAAGGGCTCGCCAATGCCAAGAATGCCGACCGGCAGCGCCCCTTTGATCACCTTTTTCAGGCGGGCATTACGGGTTTTCATTAATACTGCCAGCGCGGCTCCGACCTGGCCGACCCCTGCCATGGCCAAAATCGGCAACAGAGGATTAGAACCGTGCGCCTGTACCAGTTCGACGTGGATCGGCACCAGCCCCTGATGTAAACCTGACAGGACCAGCGGCAGGAAAAGCCCGGACAGTACCGCGCCCACCAGCAAGCCCCCTTTATCGATCGCCAAATTGGCGCCGTGGGCGATAGCGTCCGAAATATAGCCGCCCAGCGGCTGCAGGATCACAATTGCCAACGATGCGGTGACCAGCGTGGTGATCAGCGGGTTGAGGATTAACTCAATCGACTCCGGTAGCCAATTACGCAGGCGCTTTTCCACCCAGCACATCAACGCCACCACCAGCAGTACCGCGATGACCCCGCCACGGCCAGGCTGCAACGCCTCACCAAACAGAGTGATCTGCGCCAACGCCGGGCTGGAGAGAATACCGGCCATGACGCCGCCCATCGCCTGTGAACCGCCAAACACCCTGGCGGCATTAACCCCCACCAGAATATTCATGATGGCAAATACTGCGCTGCCGAAAATCGCCAACAGCCCCAGCACGTTGGGGTAATTCACTGCCAGCTCACCGGCAATATCCGGCCGTTTCAGCAGGTTAATGATGCCGGTAATCAAACCGGAAGCGATAAACGCCGGGATCAACGGAATAAAGACATCGGCCAGTTTTTTCAGCGCTCCGCTCATTGGCGCGGCATACTTTTGCTTGGCCTGCGCCTTGTTGCGGGCAACAGCATCCCCAACTGCTACCGCCGCCGGTGCGCCGGTGAGCAGTGAACGCATGGCATCCACCACCTTGGCGGCGGCCCCCGGACCCACGATGAACTGGTGCTGATCGCCCTGTTTGATATAGCCTTTAACGCCCGATAACTGTTTGAGCGCCGCTAAATCAAGGCGTTGCTCGTCGCTAACTTCGACGCGCACCCTTGTCATGCAGTTCTCCAGACGGAGGATATTCCCCTCGCCGCCAATGCCCGCCAGAATCTGTGTCGCCAGTGCCGTTGTCTTGTCCATCGCCCGCCCCAGGAGTGGTTTAGCGCGTCAATGCCGCGCGCAAATAGCCGTCGTGCTGCTGTAAGCGCTGCTGCGCCTCTTCAGCATCGATGCCGGCCAGAATCATCAGGATTGCCGGTTTGACTTCAAAACCGGTCTGCGTCAGCGCCGCTTCGGCCTGACTGCGCTCGGCACCGGTGGCTTCCACCACGATGCGGCAGGCGCGATCCACCAGTTTTACGTTGGTGGCCTTCACGTCCACCATCAGATTTTCATAGACCTTGCCCAGCTTGACCATTGCACCGGTCGACAGCATGTTCAGCACCAGCTTCTGCGCAGTACCAGACTTCAGACGCGTTGAACCGGTCAAGGCTTCCGGACCCACCACCGGTGAAATCGCCACCTGTGCCTCATGGGCGATCGGTGAATCCGGGTTACAGGAGATCGCCGCCGTCGGGCAGCCCAGTTGTCGTGCATAGCGCAGCGCACCTATCACATAAGGTGTGCGCCCGGACGCGGCCAGCCCGACCACCATGTCGGTAGCCGTTAAATCCAACGCGACGAGATCGGCCTCACCCAGCGCCGCGTCGTCCTCTGCGCCCTCCACCGCTTTCAGCAGCGCGCCCGGCCCACCGGCAATCAGCCCGATCACCATGCCATGCGGCACGCCGAAGGTCGGTGGGCATTCAGAAGCATCCAACACGCCAAGGCGGCCGCTGGTGCCAGCGCCCAAATAAATCAACCGACCACCGGCCTTCAATGCCGCCGCCGCCAAATCCACTGCCTGCGCGATGGCCGGCAGCACTTTTTCAATCGCCTCGGGCACTTTGCGATCTTCCCGGTTAAAACAGCTCACCATCTCCAGCGTCGACATCTCGTCCAGCCCCATGGTGGCTGGGTTGCGGGTTTCGGATACTAATGCGCCTAAGTTCATCTCTTCACCTTTGAATTTTTAATTCACAAACTTAAATCATTATTTGAATATTTTATTCAACAAAGCGAGCGCTTTTTGCTATTTTAAAGACTCGCTCACAAAAAATTTTCACTGCGCGTTTTCGCCATCGACGTGGCAGAATGGCGTCTGGTTTTCAGGGAAATATCAATGAGTACCCTTCTTCGTATTCGCCAGATGTATCCAACGCTGGCTCAAAATGACCGCAAACTGGCGGACTTTCTGCTGCATAACGCCGAGCAGGCGCGCCATCTCAGCTCACAAAAGCTGGCCCAACTGGCTGGGATCAGTCAGTCGAGCGTGGTGAAGTTTGCTCAGAAGATGGGTTACAAGGGCTTCCCGGCGCTAAAACTGGCGCTGAGTGAAACCCTGGCACAACCGCAGACAGAACCCTCGGTGACGGTGCATAACCAGATCCTCAGCAGTGACGCCCTGAAAACCGTCGGAGAAAAACTGTTGGTAGAGAAGCAGGCAGCACTGCGCGCCACGCTGGACATCAACAGTGAGGAACGTTTGCATCAGGCGCTGGAAATGTTACGTCAGGCGCGGAGGGTTATTCTGCTGGGAATTGGCGCTTCCGGCCTGGTCGCCAAGGACTTCTCCTACAAACTGATGAAAATTGGCGTGATGGCGGTGGCCGAGCAAGATATGCACGTCCAGTTAGCAACGGTTCAGGCGCTGGATAAGCGGGATTTGCTATTGGCAATTTCGTTCAGCGGTGAGCGGCGGGAAATCAACCTGGCAGCGGAAGAAGCCCGCCTGGCCGGCGCTAAAGTGCTGGCGCTCACCAGCTTCTCGCCGAACGGCCTGCAACAACGCGCCGACCACTGTTTATATACCATTGCTGAAGAACCCAATACCCGCAGCGCCGCTATTTCTTCCAGCACCGCTCAATATGCCCTCACCGACCTGCTGTTTATGGCCTTAATCCAGCACGATCTTGATCATGCCCGCAACCGAATAAAACATAGCGAACAATTAGTGAAAAAACTCGTCTGAGTCGTATAATGCTCAGGCCACAAATACCAGGATATAAAAAGCATATCTAAAAATAGAGTGTGTGGTGTTTATTGTTCAAATTCCGCCCGGAATTTTAACAGCCATGGACAGCAATATATTGATAATAGAGTTTATGAAAACACATACAACAATTTTAAATAGAACCCACATACTCGCAACATCCCCCGTGGCCCGCAATTTTTTGCTCTTCGTTGTCGTTTCATTGATATTAATAAAAGCGATGGGGTATGGCGGCACCAAAGGGGTTGATATCCTGTTTATTTCCCTTAGCCTGTTATTATTATCTGCCATCCCCCTCACGCGATATTTTCTGGTTATCCCCTACATTATATTCTGTGCCATTTATGCCCCTGTAGGGATGCTCTACGGCCCACCGTCAGTCTCCGTGGTGTCGGCCCTGTTTCAAACCAACAGGGGGGAAGCCATCGAATTTCTGCGCGCCATACCTGCCGGCTGCTATTTGTTACCTTGCGCCACACTGCTCACATTGTTTATTCTTGCTCGCTATAGCTGGCAGCGGCCACTATCGACTAAAAAGATATTGCCATTTTTGGTGATTTTTATCGTTTTGCTGTTCGCCAGAATACTCAGTGGGGGAATGGGAAACCTAAAATTAGTGGATTTCTTTTCCTCACTAATTTCTTCATACCAGAGCTACAACCAAAAAATGGCTGAAATTGATGTCAGTACGCTTTCACAACCCAATTGGCTCCTTAATGGCGCTAATAGTAACAAGGCTAACTATGTCATTGTGGTTGGCGAAAGCATGCGCAGGGACTACATGTCATTATTCGGTTATCCGACGCCGACAACCCCCTTCCTGGATCACGTCAACGGGACCTTTTACAGTAATTATATTTCCACCGCGCCGAACACCTTCGAATCTTTGCCGAGAACGCTGGCATTGAGTGAAGGGGAAAACAGTCATATTGCAGATAATATTATTACGCTGGCGAAAAACGCAGGATTACACACCCATTGGTTTTCCAACCAGGGTCTGATTGGCCAGTTTGATACGCCGGTATCCAAAATAGCCATGTTCAGTGATGAGCACCAGTTCCTGAAACAGGGGGATTACCAGTCACTTAACACCGACGATGATGAGCTATTGCCTCTGCTACAAAGCTCATTGGCGAGCAATGGTCTGGGAAACCTGTATGTTCTGCATATCATGGGATCTCACCCGGACTTTTGCGAACGCCTTGGTGGTGAGCCGCCGGTTTTCACCAGCGATAACGCTGAGCTCGCTTGTTACCTTTCAACCTACCGCAAGACGGACCGTTTCATCGAGCATGCTTATGAAATGCTGCAGGCGACTCACTCCCCGTTTAAATTATTCTATTTCTCTGACCACGGTCTTTCCCACCGTGAGATTGACGGCAAACTTTACCTGCGCCATGGCGCAGGTACCCGGCAGAATTATGAAGTTCCGCTGCTGGTACTTTCTGATTCAGACCGGCAACGGACCCTTATTGAGGATCCTTACAGCGCCTTTGACTTTATCAGTCTGTTTGCCCAACAGGCTGGGATTACCATTGCCCAGCCACAATTGTCTTCAGCGGTAACGGCACAAGGCAAGAGGCATGTCTTCAATGGTCAGGAAATGGTTGATTTTGATCAGTTGGCCAACGACCCGCCAGCGTTACTATGACGCCCCGGTTAACCGTATTTGCCGCTACAGGTGGAAAAATGCCCGGTAAAATGGGTTTTATGATAGATTGCGCGCCTGTTCGTGTGCACCGATTAAAAGATAACTGATATGGCACTGCTGATTACCAAAAAATGCATCAACTGCGATATGTGCGAACCGGAATGCCCTAATCAGGCCATTTCGATGGGCGATGATATCTACCAGATAGATACCGATCGCTGCACCGAATGCGTTGGCCATTACGATATTCCCACCTGTCAGCAGGTGTGCCCAATCGATAACACCATTGTGGTTGACCCGCAGCACAACGAAACCAACGAGCAGCTGTGGGATAAGTTTGTGGTATTGCATCACGCCGACCGACTCTGACCGCAGCGGTCAGATCAACAAGGGCGCCAACAGGCGCCCTTTTGTTTTACAGCCGGATAAGACTATTACCCTTCGATAATCACCGTAGCACAGGCATAGCGGCGTTCATCGGCCAGCGAAACGTGAATGGAGGTCACCCCCATTTCCTGCGCCAGTTCGGCGGCACGTGCATGCAGACGAATATTCGGCTTGCCGAGCCCGTCGTTGAACACTTCAAACTGATTAAACGCCAGCCCGTTGCGAATACCGGTACCAAATGCCTTGGCAACCGCCTCTTTCACCGCAAAACGCTTGGCCAAAAAGCGCACCGGCTGCTGATGCTGCTGGTACAACTGCCATTCGGCTTCGCTCAGTACGCGACGTGCCAGACGATCGCCACTGCGCTCCACGACCGCTTCTATGCGTGCCATTTCGACAATGTCGGTACCCAGCCCCAGCACTGCCATTAGCGACGCGCTTCACGCATCAGCAATTTCATGTCAGTCACCGCTGCTGGTAACCCACACATCACCGCCTGGCCGATAATAGCATGGCCGATATTCAACTCATGCATTTCAGGCAGGGCCGCGATCGGCTGAACATTATGGTAAGTCAGGCCATGGCCGGCGTTGACCTTCAGGCCTTTCTCAGCGGCGTAGGTCGCGGCAACTGCAATACGGCGCAGCTCGGCTTTTACTGCCAGTTCGCCTTCGGCTTCTGCATAGGCGCCGGTATGAATCTCAATATAGGGTGCACCTACAGCGACCGCCGCATCGATTTGGCGGTGATCTGGATCGATAAACAGCGAAACCAGAATGCCGGCCTTCGCCAGTTGCTCAACCGCGACGGCCATTTTGTCTTGCTGCCCGGCAACGTCCAGCCCACCTTCGGTGGTCACTTCTTCGCGTTTTTCCGGCACCAGACAACAAAAATGTGGCTTTAACTCTATGGCGATATCCAGCATCTCATCGGTCACGGCCATTTCCAGATTCATTCGGGTCTGAATGGTCTGGCGCAAAATGCGAACATCGCGATCGGTGATATGACGGCGGTCTTCACGCAGGTGTACGGTGATCCCGTCGGCCCCGGCTTGCTCGGCAATAAATGCCGCCTGTACCGGATCCGGGTATTGGGTTCCGCGCGCGTTACGTAACGTGGCGATGTGATCGATATTGACGCCCAGCAGCAAATCAGCCATGACAACCCTCTAAAAAACGATTTTCAGTGGCCGTAGTTTACACGCGGGGACAGTGCTGCAAAAGGGGAAAAGGTCAGGCGTCGTCGACCGGCGAATCCGGCTGTTTGCGGACAAACTGACGAAACAGCTCGCGGCTCTTCAGCGGTTTACCGCCCAGGTAAGGTTTGAGCGCCATGCGGGTAAAACGTTTGGCTGCACGTAAGGTGTGCACATCGGGAAACTGGCGCTCCGCCAATGCGCGCAACTCGCGGCCGGTAAAGCTGTAATGATCAACCACCAGACTGGCGATAAAGCCTTTTTCTTCGCGGTAACGATAGGTCATGCCGTCATCTACCGGCAGGCCGCTGCCAGCGCAGTGCAGGAAGTCCAGGCCGTAGCCCAGGTGATTCAGCAAGGCCAATTCGAACTGTCGCAGCGCCTGTTCCGGCGAAACATCTTCTGCCGCCAGCGCCTGCAAACATTGCAGATAATCGAAGAATAATACCGAGTAGTTGGCTTCCTGCTCCAGCACCCGTGACAGCAGTTCATTCACGTACAGGCCGCTGTACAGCATCATGCCGCTGAGGGGTAAACCGAGGGAGACCGCTTCGGCGTTGCGCAGCGTTTTGACTTCGCCACGACCGCCCCAGCGCACCAGCAGGGGAGTAAAGGGTTGCAGGCAACCCTTTAGATTGGAACGGCGGCTGCGCGCGCCTTTTGCCAGCAAACGCACCCGCCCATGACCTTCGGTAAACATATCCAGCATCAGGCTGGTTTCACTGTACGGTCGTCCATGCAGGACGAAAGCGCGCTCCCAGCCGTCCATTGGATAGTTTATTTCAGGTCGTCGGTATAGCCCAGACTACGCAACGCACGTTCGTCGTCCGCCCAGCCCGATTTCACTTTCACCCACAGTTCCAGATGCACTTTGGTTTCAAACATCTGTTCCATATCCTGACGGGCTTCGATACCGATGGTTTTGATCTTCGAGCCCTTGTTGCCGATGACCATTTTTTTCTGGCCTTCGCGCTCAACCAGGATCAACCCGTGCACGTTGTAACCACCGCGCTCATTCGGCACAAATTGTTCGATCTCAACCGTCACCGAGTAAGGCAGTTCTTCACCCAGGAAACGCATCAGCTTTTCACGGATGATTTCCGACGCCATAAAGCGCTGGGAACGGTCGGTGATGTAATCGTCCGGGAAGTGGTGTTCCGCTTCCGGCAGCACCTTGCGCGCGATAGCCGCGATAGTGTCCACGTTCATGCCTTTTTCGGCAGAAATTGGCACCACGTCGAGGAAATTCATCTGCTGGCTGAGGAACGCAATGTGCGGTAACAGCTTGGATTTGTCGGTAACGTTGTCGACCTTGTTGATCGCCAGCAGGACCGGACTTTTCAGGTTGCGCAGCTTGTTGACCACCATTTCATCATCGGCAGTCCAGTTAGTGCCTTCTACCACGAAGATCACCAGCTCGACGTCGCCGATTGAGCTGCTGGCCGCACGGTTCATCAAACGGTTGATGGCGCGCTTTTCTTCGATATGCAGACCCGGGGTGTCGACGTAGATGGCCTGATAGGCGCCATCGGTATCGATACCCATAATGCGGTGACGGGTCGTCTGTGGTTTACGCGAGGTGATAGAGACTTTTTGCCCCAGCAGTTGGTTCAGCAACGTGGATTTGCCCACGTTGGGACGACCGACTATCGCAATAAAACCACAGTATTGTTTTTCTTCGCTCATTCAAGCTCCAGCTTTATTAACGCTTGTTCCGCTGCCGCTTGTTCGGCTTTACGGCGGCTTGAGCCGGTTCCCACTACGGGTTCGCTCAAACCACTCACCTGACAGTGGATAGTAAACTCCTGATCGTGCGCCTCACCGCGAACCTGCACCACCAGATAAGAAGGTAACGGCAGATGACGACCCTGTAAAAACTCCTGCAAACGGGTTTTTGGGTCTTTCTGCTTATCACCGGGGCTGATTTCGTCCAACCGGCTGCGATACCAGTCCAAAATCAGTCGTTCAACAGTTTGGATATCACTGTCCAGGAACACACCGCCAATTAAGGCTTCCACCGTATCCGCCAGGATTGATTCGCGGCGGAATCCACCACTTTTCAGCTCACCCGGGCCGAGACGCAGACATTCGCCCAGATCGAACTCACGTCCCATCTCCGCCAGCGTATTACCGCGCACCAGCGTGGCGCGCATACGGCTCATATCGCCCTCGTCTACGCGAGGGAAACGCTGGAACAGCGCATTGGCGATGACAAAACTGAGAATGGAGTCACCCAGAAACTCAAGACGTTCATTGTGTTTACTGCTGGCGCTACGGTGAGTTAACGCTTGCAGTAAGAGCTCCTGCTGTTGAAAAGTGTAGCCCAGCTTCCGCTGCAGCCTATTTATTACGATGGGATTCATGAGTTACCAATAGATCAAGAATGCGTCAAAAACTTGCAGCATACGGAACAGGCCTGCTTCGCTGAAAGCCAATCCAAAGCTGTTTCGTTTGCAGTGGCCCCCAACAGGGAGCCAACTTTTTATCGCTCGAGCCGGTATTCTACAACGAGTGGAAATATAATGCTGCGTTAATAGACGCCGGATTAATGAATTCCACCGATGCGGCTAAATCTTACGCCGGTAGGCCATTCGCCTTCCTGCTTTTCAAAACTCATCCAGATAGCCGTGGCCTTACCAACCAGATTTTTCTCTGGTACGAAGCCCCAATAACGGCTGTCGGCGCTGTTGTCGCGGTTATCACCCATCATGAAGTAATGACCCGCTGGCACAACCCACTCCGCCAACTGTTTACCCGGCTGCTGGTAATAAGCGCCCACCTGATCCTGCGTGCCCGGCACGGTCAGAATATGGTGAGAAACATTACCCAGACTTTCCTGGCGTTCACGCAGACGGATGCCACCCTGCGGCACGTTTTCGCTCAACGGGATTTGGTAGAAACCGTTGCTGGCTTCGCCCATGCCGCTGCGGCTGAACAACTGGACAAAGTCGCTTGGCTGCGCATCGTTGTAAGTCACGGCCAATGCGGTATCGCATGACTGCCCGCTGTTACACGAAGGCTGAACGGTCACACGCTTATTGATCGGATCATAACTCACACGGTCGCCCGGCAGGCCAATCACACGCTTGATATAATCCAGTTTCGGATCCAGCGGATATTTAAATACCGCAATATCACCGCGTTTCGGATGACCGGTTTCAATTAGCGTGGTCTGGGTAATAGGATCTTTAATGCCGTAGGCATATTTCTCCACCAGAATAAAATCGCCAATCAACAACGTCGGCATCATAGAACCGGACGGGATCTGGAAAGGTTCGTAAATAAACGAACGCACCACGAAGACCAGCAACAATACCGGGAAAACCGACGCGCCGGTTTCAATCCAACCCGGTTGTTTCGCCACTTTTGCCAGCGTTTTATCGTCTACAGCGCCCGCAGTCTGTGCATTCACCGCCGCAATCTTGGCTTGGCGGGCCGGCGCCCATCTGAAGCGCTCAAAGGCCCAGATGATCCCGGTAACCAATGTGGCCAGTGCCAGGATCAGGGCAAACATATTCGCCATGCAAACTCCCTAGTTACGCGACTCTATCGCTGTTACTTACTTGTCCTTGCCAACGTGCAGAATGGCCAGGAACGCTTCTTGCGGCAGCTCTACGTTACCGACCTGCTTCATGCGTTTCTTACCGTCTTTCTGTTTCTGCAGCAGCTTCTTCTTACGGCTGACGTCACCGCCATAGCATTTCGCCAGAACGTTTTTACGCAGCTGTTTCACCGTCGCACGCGCGATGATATGGGTTCCGATAGCGGCCTGAATGGCAATATCGAACTGCTGACGTGGGATCAGCTCTTTCATCTTCTCTACCAGCTCACGGCCACGGTACTGCGAGTTGTCGCGGTGAGTGATCAGCGCCAGCGCATCCACGCGCTCGTTGTTGATCAGCACGTCGACACGCACCATGTCAGAGGTCTGGAAGCGTTTGAAGTTGTAATCCAGTGACGCATAACCACGCGAGGTGGATTTCAGACGGTCGAAGAAGTCGAGCACCACTTCCGCCATCGGGATTTCGTAGGTCAGCGCAACCTGGTTACCGTGGTAAACCATGTTGGTCTGCACACCACGTTTCTCGATACACAGGGTGATCACGTTACCCAGGAACTCCTGCGGCATCAGCATGTGACATTCGGCGATCGGTTCACGCAGCTCTTCGATGTTATTCAGTGGCGGCAGCTTGGATGGGCTATCAACGTAGATAGTCTCTTTGCTGGTGGTTTCCACTTCATACACTACCGTTGGCGCGGTGGTGATCAATTCCAGATCGTATTCACGCTCCAGACGCTCCTGAATGATCTCCATGTGCAGCAGGCCGAGGAAGCCACAGCGGAAGCCGAAGCCCAACGCGGTGGAGCTCTCTGGCTCGTAGAACAGGGAGGCGTCGTTCAGGCTCAGTTTGCCCAGCGCGTCACGGAAGGATTCATAGTCGTCGGAGCTGATCGGGAACAGGCCCGCATAAACCTGCGGCTTCACTTTTTTGAAGCCCGGCAAGGCTTTGTCAGCCGGTTGGCGAGCCAGTGTCAGGGTATCGCCCACCGGTGCGCCAAGGATGTCTTTAATTGCACAGACCAACCAGCCTACTTCACCACAGTTCAACACGTCGCGATCGACACGTTTCGGGGTAAAGATGCCCAGGCGATCGGCATTATAGGTTTGGCCGGTGCTCATGACCTTGATCTTGTCGCCCTTGCGCATGGTGCCGTTCTTAACGCGCACCAGGGAAACGACACCCAGGTAGTTATCGAACCAGGAGTCGATGATCAGTGCCTGCAGTGGCGCTTCCGGATCGCCTGCCGGGCTCGGAATATCACGCACCAGGCGTTCGAGCACTTCTGGCACGCCGACGCCGGTTTTGGCCGAGCAACGCACCGCATCGGTAGCGTCGATGCCAACGATATCTTCAATTTCCTGCGCAGCGCGATCGGGATCGGCAGCTGGCAAGTCAATTTTGTTCAGTACCGGCACCACTTCCAGATTCATATCCAGTGCGGTGTAGCAGTTAGCCAGCGTCTGGGCTTCTACGCCCTGCCCGGCATCGACCACCAGCAGTGCGCCTTCACAGGCGGCCAGTGAACGGGAAACTTCGTAGGAGAAGTCAACGTGTCCAGGCGTGTCGATAAAGTTGAGCTGGTAGGTTTGGCCATCCTGCGCCTTATAATCCAGCGTCACGCTTTGCGCTTTAATGGTGATGCCGCGCTCGCGCTCAAGATCCATAGAATCGAGCACCTGTGCGGCCATTTCACGTTCGGACAAGCCACCGCAAATTTGGATAATACGGTCGGACAGCGTCGACTTACCGTGGTCAATGTGGGCAATAATGGAGAAATTTCGTATATGCTTCATTATAAAAGTTTTTCTGCCTTGGTATTTCTGAATTACTCGCCTATAGAAACCCGCATGGACCTAAAGCGACAGTGAATGGGTTCGGCCGTCTTGCGCCTGAATCGCTGCATTCTACATGCCACAACACTGAAAACCTAGCGATCGGTGCAGTGAAGGCATTCTATTATGTACACTTTAATGTTACAGGGCGCTCCGGGTTATGAAAGCAGATGTTAACAAAACCCAACGCAGTCAAAACGGTCAGTTATGACAACCTTTCCTTCCCCTATCCCCTCACCTGCCGCCTGCGGGATCGGGCGTTAATACATAACCGCCAATAACGCAATAAACCCCCTCCTAATTCTGGATAAAATAATATCTGGATCAACATCTTAGAATTGCACTTCACTCCCCAGGCTTTAGGAAAAACCCGATATACGCTGACCGGCTGCTTCTATAGAAATGTGGGTGAACACCGCGATAAAACATAATTCAGGGCACTACATCGGCATGCCCACCGGGGTTCATCAGCCTATCTCTGCGTATTGATTGGAAGGTGCAAAATGATCGATAAAGGGCCAATGCTGAGCCGGCACGATTTTTCAAAGGTCAATTGGGGCATTCTGGCAGCGGCAGCGCTGTTGTTAACTCTCGGTGCGGCACTGCTGTTACTGCCACTACTGAGCAACATGGATGAAAATGAGGTACTGACCTTACTGCAAACCGGCGCAGCAACTATTGTACTCGACTGCATTCTGCTGGCGCTGCGCCATTGTCTGCGGCCAACGTTGACCTATCGCCTGTACGAGCACGGTGTTCGGGTGATTAACCCGCATAGTCATAAAGAACGATTTATCCCCTTTGAAAAAATCGGTGATATTTATCGTTTTCGCGGTGGGCGTCTGTTTGGTGGGGTATTCGATGTGATGGCTTTTCGCACCTCGGTTGAACAGCCCTGGTGCCCGGTATTCAGCAATGTTTCCCATTCCTGGCGGCTGGCAGATACCATTATCGCTCAGCAGATCCAACAGCGTGGGCCGCAAGCCTTAAATGCGCTGTATCAGGGGGAAATGCTGTCGTTTCACTACCTCAGCTGCGGCGCTCGCTGGCTGAATCAATTACTGCCTGGACAGCGGAAACGGCCGTCAACCCAAACACTGAGTCTGAGCTCAACGGCACTGATCACGGCACAGGGATCTATCCCGATTGAGCAGATCCGCGAACTGGAAAATAATCCGCAGCGCGGCACTATTCGCCTGTTGGATAATCAGGGCAATGCGTTATTTACCATCGGATATTTTTCGCTGCTCAGCGCCGATCTGTTTATCGCGCTGCTGGAACATATGATCTACACCCGCATCACCGCCTACCATAACCCGGCGATGACGCGGCAGCAGTTTTAAAGCTGAGGTGAGTTTTCCGTCTGCAGGCGCATGGCCCCAGGCGGTAAACCAATTTGCAGAACGATGGGTTGGTAATTCGCCTGTTCACCGAGACGATGTGCCAGACTGCGTGCCAGCATAAAGGCCGCAACCCCGCCAAGCAGTGCGCCCAGCGCGGCAGATGCATCGGTGCCCAGCCAATATTGCAACAGGCTGCCCCCCAGCATCATGCCCAGCAGCGGCGTCAGATAAACCAGCATGGCTGAACGCAATAGGCTGCCTTCAGCAATACCCACCTCAACCCGCTGGCCCGGCTCGAGCGGCTGCTCAATACGCACCTGCAGTTGGTGTTCGGTTTCCGGCACCAGCTCATTCAACGCGCGTGCGCCACAGCCAGAACGGGCCGTACAACTGCCACATCCTGCTTTCGGCTCACAGCGCAGCAGCGCAACACCTTGTTGCCACGAAACAACCGTGGCCCACTCTTTCATCATTGTGGTGGCACCTTGAAGGAAATACTGTCAGCAATTCGTTTAGCCGTCGCCGGCGGCAATTCGCCAACGATAGTGATCTCATTGCCGTTACGGACTTCGGTCTGGATAGTGCGACGCCCCTGACGATAATACTGCTGACCGGCACCGCTGCCCGCAGGGCTGACGTTAACCGAGAAGCTGAACAGACCATCGCTGTAGAGCCGCGATTCAACAGGCTCAGTCACGTTCGGCAGTTTGCGGCGATTACGTGCAATTTCATCCACCCCAGCCGGTAACCAGCCCGTGCTCCAGCTCAGCTTGATTTTATCCACTGCAGGAAGCGACAACAACGGTGGCAGGCTAGCCTTGATCAGCCCCTCCATTGCACTTTGCACCTGCGGCCCGACCACGAACGAAATCACCCGGTATTGCTCCAGCGTTTCGCCGTCGCGGTCGATCAAATCCACCCTCAGCGGCAGCTTGGTGGCTTCATCCATCCAGACAATATAGCTATAGCGTGAACCATCGCGAGCCACCACGCGGATCACTTCGCAGGGACGATCGGAAATGCGGGTGCTGCCGACGGAGATGAAATCGTAATATTTCGCCAGGCGGTCAAAATCAGCATAAACAATGGCCGGCAACGCATCGACGATGTGATCGCCAGACAGCGTGAAGGGCTCCAGACCGGGTTCGAAATAGCTGATACCCCCGCCGCGCTGCAGTACTTCACGGCGTGGGCCGTCCATATGCAGTAATTGGCCGAGCGGCTGCTGGTCGATCATCGCGTGGCGGTAGCGCAGCGATTCGATCCCCTGCTTGCTGATGCTGATATAGGCGAGTTCATAATTGAGTGAACGGCTGGCACTGCTCATCTGTTGTAACAACGCCCCGGACGCAGAGGGCTGCGCCGGGGCGATGTTTGAGTAGAGCAGGCTGCCCGTCAATAGACAGACGGAGAACCAAAGTTGCTTCATTACTGCTGTTGCATTCCTAAAGACTGAGTTCCGGGTACCTGAACGGCAGCCTGTTGTGGGGTGCTTTGCTCAAGCTGCAACTGATCAGAATGCAAACGACGTTGCAACTCATAATCTTGCAGCATAGCGTTAATACGTTTGCGTTGTTCCTGCACCTGCTGCTGTTGACCGCTGCCAGTGGAGAAACTGTCTGCCGGCACGCCAAGGCTAACCGGTGACGCCTGCCCCATGATCGGCAGGGTATTGAACGCCGGTGATTCAGCAGCGCCAGATTGTGCAGCCGGTTGATTGTATTGCTGTACGCCTACAATCACCGCCAGCGACACGCAGGCCGCCATACCAATCTGAGTGATCTGGCTCGCCCAAGGGCGGACTTTGTGCCAGAACGGCATCTTCTGCCAGGTGTGCGGTTGCGGCTGAGATTCCGGAACTGCAGAAGGAACCAGACGTGCAGGTTCTTTCTCAAGTGCAGCAGCAACACGATCTGCGATATCGAGATGCATGACTTGTCCGATATCACCCCGTAGTGTGTCACGTATCAGGTGATAGCTCTGCCAGCTTTGTTGAAGCGCCCTGTCTTTAGACAATGAACTCAGTAGCTCGCTGTCGAGCGATTCTCCATCCATCAGAGCGGAAAGCTTTTCTTTCTGCATGCCTAAGTACCCTTCCTGTGTTCGCCATTGCTAACGTTGAATCAGCGGTTGAACTTTATTATCGATAGCCTCCCTGGCGCGGAAAATACGCGAACGTACGGTTCCGACCGGGCAATCCATGATGGCAGCTATTTCTTCGTAGCTTAGACCATCCAACTCCCGCAGGGTAATCGCCATGCGAAGATCCTCAGGGAGAGACTCAATGGTACGGAAAACTATCTGTCTCAGTTCTTCTGACAACATTAAGTTCTCAGGGTTCGAAATTTCTTTCAGTGCGCCCGCACTTTCGTAATTTTCGGCATCGTTGGCATCCACATCGCTGGATGGCGGACGACGGCCCTGAGCCACCAAATAATTTTTTGCCGTATTCACAGCAATTCGATACAACCAGGTATAGAAAGCGCTATCCCCACGGAATGATTCCAGTGCGCGATAGGCTTTAATAAACGACTCCTGTACCACATCCGGCACATCGCCCTGCGGTACATACCGGGAAACGAGACTCGCCACTTTATGCTGGTAACGAATCACCAGTAAGTTAAACGATTTCTGATCGCCCTTTTGGACCCGCTCAACCAGAACTTGATCCGTTAACTGCTCGCTCATCCGAGGTAAACTCTCCCCAAATCCGTCTCCACGCGTAAAATTGTACTGCCAGCCATACATTATTTTCCTGAGCAAGCACTCGCTTGGAGTTCATACAGAACACGAAGTTCCGTATTGCCATTGTTTTTTATGTTGATGTCACCCATCCGTGGCTTTTGCCCGGACAATTAGGCTAACATGAAATTCACTCTTCTTCTGCACACATCATACGCTATGCAACCATCATCTGAACATGTTAGCGATGTACTGATCGTCGGCAGCGGTGCTGCCGGCCTGTCACTGGCGTTGCGCCTGGCGCAGCATTGCAAGGTTACCGTACTCAGCAAGGGGCCACTCAACGAAGGCGCCACCTTTTATGCCCAAGGCGGGATCGCCGCGGTTTTCGATGAAACGGACAGCATTGCCTCACACGTTGATGACACTTTGATTGCCGGAGCCGGCCTGTGCGACAAAGACGCCGTTGAGTTTATCGCCGGCAATGCTCGCCACTGCGTGCAGTGGTTGATCGATCAGGGGGTCTTGTTCGACACCGAGGTCAACGCTCAGGGCGAGGCACATTACCACCTGACGCGGGAAGGCGGGCACAGCCATCGCCGTATCCTGCATGCGGCCGATGCTACTGGCAAAGAAGTAGAGACCACCCTGGTTGGGAAAGCAAGCAACCACCCGAATATTTGCGTGATGGAACGCCGTAATGCGGTCGATCTGATCACCTCAAACAAAATTGGCCTGCCGGGCACCCGTCGCGTGGTCGGCGCCTATGTCTGGAACCGCGAACGGGAGCAGGTAGAAACTTACCGCGCCAAAACGGTCGTGCTGGCGACCGGTGGTGCGGCCAAGGTGTATCAATACACCACCAACCCGGATATCTCTTCCGGAGACGGCATCGCCATGGCCTGGCGCGCCGGTTGCCGGGTCGCCAACCTTGAATTCAACCAGTTCCACCCGACCTGCCTGTTCCACCCGCAGGCACGTAACTTCCTGCTGACCGAAGCGTTACGCGGTGAAGGGGCTTATCTGAAGCGCCCGGACGGCAGCCGCTTTATGCCCGATTTTGACCCACGCGGCGAACTGGCACCGCGAGACGTCGTGGCACGCGCCATCGACCATGAAATGAAGCGTCTGGGTGCGGACTGCATGTATCTGGACATCAGCCATAAGCCAGCCGAATTCATTACCCAGCATTTCCCGATGATCCATGAAAAACTGCTGACGCTGGGCTTTGACCTGACAAGCCAGCCGATCCCTATCGTCCCCGCAGCGCACTATACCTGTGGCGGCGTGATGGTCGATCAGCACGGTCGCACCGATCTCGACGGGCTATACGCCATTGGCGAGGTTAGCTACACCGGCCTGCACGGGGCCAACCGCATGGCGTCAAACTCACTGCTGGAATGCCTGGTTTATGGCTGGTCGGCGGCAGAAGACATCATGACGCGTCTGCCGTTTATCAAGCTGGCCAAACAGCTACCGCAGTGGGATGAAAGCCGGGTGGACGACGCCGATGAACGAGTGGTGATCCAGCACAACTGGCATGAGCTACGGCTGTTCATGTGGGACTACGTGGGGATCGTGCGTACCACCAAACGGCTGGAGCGCGCACTACGCCGCATCAATACGTTGCAGGCAGAAATTGACGAGTACTACGCCAACTTCCGCATCTCCAACAACCTGTTGGAACTGCGTAATTTGGTGCAGGTGGCAGAATTAATCGTCCGCAGCGCCATGGAGCGTAAAGAAAGCCGCGGGTTGCACTACACGCTGGACTACCCGGATTTGCTGCCGGAAGCGCTACCGACCATCCTGCAACCATAATGATACCGTCAGGGCACCCATAAAGGTGCCCTGTTCATTTCAGTAGAACAGGTAAAAATCGGTAATCAGACGGCGGAAATCATCGGTGTAACTGCCATCGTCCAACTTGATAGCCAGCTTCTGTTCGGTTTCTTGTTCGGCGGGCTGACGCGTCAGGGCCAATAATATCCGATGCATTGGCGTATCCGCGCGATCGCTGACATTCAGCCGCTGCGCAGTATGCCAGCCACGTAGCTGTGCATTGCTTTCGAAAGCGCCACCAATGTCATGGGGCAGCACTACGCAAAATGTCCCCTTTGGTGCGATCAACTGCTCCGCACTGGCCAACAGAGCATCGTGGGTCAGGGTTTCGGTATAGCGTGCGTTGTGGCGCGCCTGGTCACGGCAGGCAACCGCCGGCTCGAAATACGGCGGGTTACTGACGATCAAATCATATTCACCGGCATGATGCTGGGCAAAATGATGAATGTCCTGTGCGTGGACCTGAATGCGCTGCGGCCAGGGGGATTCCTGCACGTTGTCACGTGCCTGTGCGGCAGCGGCCTCGTCCAGTTCCACCGCGTCGATCAGCACGTTCTCGGCCGACCGCTGCGCCAGCATCAGCGCGATCAATCCGCTGCCGCTGCCGATATCCAGCATTCGTTGCGCCTGCGCCAAGGGTGCCCATGCGCCGAGCAACACGCCGTCGGTGCCCACTTTCATTGCACAGCGGTCGTGGGCAACAAAAAATTGTTTGAAGGTAAAACCGCCGCGACGCGGAGTAAAATTCGCTTTCGATTGAGTGCTCACAATAACCACCTGAATACAAAACTCGCGTAGCATAAGGCAATCTGATTTTTGGGAAAAGACATGCTTTCCGCTTAAATAGGTGAAGAACGCGGCCAACCCGTCTATAATCGGCGCCCCAAGTAGAGGTAGACCATGACAGTAACCAATTTTTCCGAGCTCGAACTCGATGAACGCCTGATAAACGCCCTGCGCGATAAAGGCTACGAACGCCCAACCGCCATTCAAGCCGAGGCGATCCCGCCTGCGATGGATGGGCGCGACGTATTGGGTTCGGCGCCGACCGGCACCGGCAAGACCGCTGCATTTTTGCTGCCGGTATTGCAACATCTGCTCGACTTCCCACGCAAGAAGTCCGGCCCACCGCGCGTACTGATCCTGACCCCGACACGCGAGCTGGCGATGCAGGTAGCCGATCAGGCACGTGAACTGGCTGCTCATACTTCGCTGGATATCGCTACCATCACCGGTGGCGTCGCTTATATGAACCACGCAGAAGTCTTCAGCGAAAACCAGGACGTGGTCGTTGCCACTACCGGTCGTCTGCTGCAGTACATTAAAGAAGAAAACTTCGACTGCCGCGCGGTAGAAACGCTGATCCTCGATGAAGCCGACCGTATGCTCGATATGGGCTTCGCGCAGGACATCGAAACGATTTCTGCCGAGACCCGCTGGCGTAACCAGACCCTGCTGTTCTCCGCGACGCTGGAAGGCGATGCCATCCGCGAATTCGCCGAACGCATTCTGAAAGAGCCGGTAGAAGTCGAAGCTGACCCGTCACGCCGCGAGCGCAAAAAGATCCTGCAGTGGTACTACCGTGCAGACGACGTAGTGCACAAAACCGCCCTGTTGGTGCATTTGCTGCAGCAACCGGACGTGCAGAAATCCGTGATCTTCGTGCGTAAGCGTGAGCGCGTGCATGAACTGGCAGCCTGGCTGCGCGAGGCGGGCATCAACACCTGTTACCTCGAAGGTGAAATGGTGCAGGCCAAGCGTAACGAAGCGGTAAAACGCATGATGGACGGCCGGGTCAACGTGCTGGTCGCTACCGACGTTGCCGCTCGTGGTCTGGATATCCTGGATATCACCCACGTGTTCAACTTCGACATGCCGCGCACTGCGGATACCTACCTGCACCGCATCGGCCGTACCGGTCGTGCCGGACGCAAAGGCACCGCCATCTCGCTGGTTGAGGCACACGACCACCTGCTGTTGGGCAAAGTGGGCCGTTACCTGAACGAGCCGCTGAAAGCGCGGGTGATCGAAGAGCTGCGTCCATCAACCAAAGTGCCAAGCGAAAAAAGCAACGGCAAACCTTCCAAGAAGGTGATAGCCAAGCGCGCTGTCGACAAAGAAAAGAACAAAGAAAAAGCCAAGGTGAAAGTGCGCCATCGCGATGCGAAAAACGTCGGCAAACGCCGCCAGCCAAAGGCCAAGCCTGAGGGCAATGGCGCGAAATAATGCTGCCGTAGTGAATAAAAACCGCCTCCATTGACCTGAAGGCGGTTTTTTTATGCCCGTTACGGCTGCACGTAATGCGTCGCCTGCTGATGGGCTTTCAGCCAGGCATTCAGTTGACGGTAACGATCGCGCATTTCTTCACTTTGCAACGACGTCGGGGTCTGTGAGAAATAGAACTGGAAGGTCACTCCCTGCTGGTTGCGGGCTTTGGCATCGGCCCCGGCCTGCAATAGCATCAACGCCAATTGCGGTGCATTGATTTTTGCCGCTACGTGCAAAGGTGTATCCCCCAGCCGATCGCTCAGCGTAACATCCGCCCCAGAGACCAACAGCAGCCGCAGTTGCTCCTCTCGCCCCGCCAACACCGCAGCCGCCAGCGGCGTGGCACCGGTCACCGCATTACGCGGGTTAACCGCTACACCCTGCTCCAGCAACAGCCGCAAATACTGCGGATCCTGCACCGCCGCGGCGGTATGCAGTGCGCTGTTGCCATCCAGCCCCGGCGTGGCGGCATCGGCCCCCAGCTCTAGCAGTGAGCCCAGACTTGACGGTTGCTGCGACAGTATCGCCCATTGCAGCAAAGTGACCTGACGGTCGCCCTGCTCGCGCAGTCGCCCTTGGGTGGCATGTTCGGCAATACTCTGCACATCACCGCGCGCCACCGCCTGAGCCAGCGCCGCATTGCCGTGTCCGTTGAACGGAGAGATATCCTGATTCATCTGTTGTTCCTTAGCCATCATCAGCAAACCGGCGATCGCCGTCAGCAACAGCATGGCGATAATTAACGCCTGCCGTACTCGTCGCCTGTCAGGCATTGGCTTTCGCCTCCCAGGGCTTTTGCTCCGCCATCGAACCGATCACCTTATCGATACCGTGCGCGGTCAGGCTGCGATCCACATGTTTGCTTGGCCGCCAGTCGTCAATGCCGCTCAGAGTGTCGTTATTGGCCAACGTGATTTTATGCCCGATAGCGTCCGGGATCAGCGAAGTGGATTCCTGCGTGCCGGTCAGCATGTCGTATTGCTCGCTGTAACGGCGGATGCCTCCGGCTTGCGCATCCTGTTTCGCCGCTGCCGGATCGATCCCCATACGGTTCAGCGTGTAATCGGACACGCCCGCAGCGTTAAAGGTGACCGCCACCGTGCCGGTCGCCAGCGCCGCCGTTGCCGCCAGGCCACCCCCTAACGAATGCCCGGCAATCACCAACGCATCACCAAACGCCGCCTTGGCGCTTTTGGCAACCGCGACCGCCTGATTGTACTGCACATCATCATAACCGGTTGCCTGCCGCACATTGCTCAACCAGTCGCGCATATCATTGGTACCCGCGAAGGCCAATACATATTGCTGATTATCGCTGTAAATGCCGGCCTGAAAACCCGATGCCGAGTCATGCAGGCTGGCGGGATCAATGCCTGCGCCGAGCAAGGCGCTGTCGCTCAACCGGCTAAATCCGTCAACACCCTGGCCGGTGATGCTGTAAACGTCTTTAGCCAATAACGCCAGGGTATAGTCCCCTTGCTGGGACTGTTGCCCACGCGTCACGCCCTGATTAGCAGCCACCGGTGCAGCGGCCGACATATCGCTCACCAGCGTATTCAGCAGGTGCTGCGCATTCAGGCTGTTAGTGGAAAGCGTGGACGCCGGTGCCTTGGTCGGTGGGGTTTCTGTGAGCTGAGGTGAACTCGGTGGTTCGGGCAACGCGCGCGCCACTGGGGGCTGGATGGCCGCGGAACTCACCGCAGAGGTAAAACTCAAAGACATACTCATGCCGACTCCTTGTCGATAGACTTATCTATGCCGCACCCCAATGGGTGCTGCTTTAGCTATCGGCAGGTCGGAGCAGTTCTGTAATTCGGGCGATTATCTTTGCGAGGAATGTGATCCGGGTTCAGTTTCTGGCGAGTACAGCAATAAAAAAGGGAGCCGAAGCTCCCTTATTAACCACGCGGGTAATTACAGGCTTTCTGTAAAGGTACGTGTAATCACGTCACGTTGTTGTTCTGGCGTCAGCGAGTTGAAACGCACCGCATAGCCGGACACACGAATGGTCAATTGCGGGTATTTTTCTGGGTGCTTAACCGCATCTTCCAGCGTCTCACGACGCAGTACGTTCACGTTCAGGTGCTGCCCACCTTCCACGCGCACGGTAGATTGCATTTCCAGCGGCACTTCACGGTACTCGATCTGGCCCAGATCGCTGACCGGTACGACCTGGTCTTCTGTGTATTTGGCTTTAGCGCAAACGCAGCGGGCTTCGGATGTTTCATCATCCAGCAGCCAGAAAGAGTTCAGTAGCGCCTGGTCGTTCGCTTTAGTGATTTGAATACCAGTAATCATTTTGTTGCCTCCGTACAAGGGCGAAAAATTCTACTTCGAGAAAAAACCAATCCTGGTTTCGGCCATTTGGTAAAACCATTGTTGTCTTGTTGTTCTGTATACCAGTCTGGCCGGGGCAATTCTTTGATTAAAGTCAATTTTCACGGGGTACCCACACGGCGACAAGGGGCAAGTTTATGTTTTATGTCAATTTTCCCCACAAAGCACTTCGCAATTATTTTTGTAAATTATCAACAATTTTTGCATCTGTCGCGATAACGCCAGGATAAAAGCGGGTTTCACTGTGTGGAGCTAAACGGTAAGCTATGCCCAGTGAATTGTTAACGAAAACAAAGGAGAGCGTTTATG
Organism: Serratia myotis; assembly: GCF_027474885.1. Lineage (NCBI taxonomy): Bacteria > Pseudomonadati > Pseudomonadota > Gammaproteobacteria > Enterobacterales > Yersiniaceae > Serratia > Serratia myotis. Next base: position 4,271,946 of record NZ_CP099707.1, read on the forward strand.
TCCACCTCCCTCACCTGGCATGATGTCATCGGCAAGGAGAAAGAGCAGCCCTATTTTCATGAAACGCTTGCCTTTGTTGCCGCTGAACGCCAAGCTGGTAAGACCATTTACCCACCACAAAAAGACGTGTTCAACGCCTTTCGTTATACCGAACTGGCAGACGTGAAAGTGGTGATCCTCGGTCAGGATCCCTATCACGGCCCGAATCAGGCTCACGGTCTGTCTTTCTCGGTGCTCCCTGGCGTGCCTGCGCCCCCTTCGCTGGTGAATATGTATAAAGAGCTGGCAACGGATATCCCGGGTTTTGAGCGCCCCAGCCACGGCTGCCTGCAAAGCTGGGCAGAACAGGGCGTGCTGCTGCTGAACACGGTGTTGACCGTTGAAGGCGGCCAGGCGCACTCTCATGCCAAGCTGGGCTGGGAGACCTTTACCGACAAGGTGATCGCCGCATTGAATGAAAATCGCGAAGGTGTGGTGTTCCTGCTGTGGGGCGCGCATGCCCAGAAGAAAGGCAACTTTATCGACAGCAACCGTCACCACGTGTTGAAAGCGCCGCACCCTTCGCCGCTTTCCGCCCACCGTGGTTTCCTCGGCTGCCGTCACTTCTCGCAGGCCAACCAGCTGTTGGAACAACAGGGGCTAAAGCCTATCGACTGGTTGCCGCAACTGCCGCAGGCCTGATTCAGACGCAAAAAAGGCACCCGGAGGTGCCTTTTCTTTACTTAATGACCCGTCCTGAATAGCGTTGACACGTTTTCGCCTTAAATCCGGAGAACGTGATAATGGCTGAGTTTAAACGCACACAACGTGACTATCCTTTGTCTTTTAAAATTGCTGTTGTTGAGCAGGTTGAAAAAGGCGAAATGACCTACAAACAGGCTCAACTGCGCTATGGTATTCAGGGACGTTCGACCGTTCTGACCTGGTTGCGAAAGCATGGCCACCTTAACTGGGCTCCGGGTCTTCCCCATCTCGCCAACCGGGAGCTCCCCATGAATCAACCTGTCCTCCCTTTAACACCTGAACAAAGGATCAGGGAACTTGAAGAACAGCTTGAGCTGGTCACCCAGAAAGCTGAGTTCCTGGATGCCGTCGTTAACGTGCTGAAAAATGACTATGGGATCAGCGTCATAAAAAAGCGGCCAGGCAAGTCCTCACGCAAAAACAGACCAAAAAAATAACCATTACCCGGGTCTGCCTGTTCCTGGGGCACAGCCGACAGGCCTGGTATCAACACAATACACGGCTCAGTAAGCTGCGGAGTCGTGACGTCCGGATCGTCGATTTTGTTAAAACAATAAGAGTTCGTCAGGCGCGTATCGGAACCCGTAAGTTGCATTATCTGCTGAATAAACAATCAGATGATGGATTACATATCGGACGTGACCGGTTGTTCTCCCTGCTAAAGGAACGCAGGCTATTGGTTCCTGTCAGACGGGCGTACCATAAAACAACGGACAGTCATCACCGTTTTCGGCGACATCCCAATTTATTAAAGGCGGGGCCGGAACAGGTGGTGGTAAGGCGGCCAGAACAGGTCTGGGTGGCGGATATTACTTATCTGCCAACCCGGAGTGGCATGGTCTACCTGAGCCTGATAACGGATGTCTGCTCAAGGAGAATTATGGGTCATCATGTGCACAGTGATCTGCGTACTGATAATGTCGTGCAGGCTCTAAAACAGGCCTTAAAGCTGAGAAAAACGACCCAGCCGCTAATCCATCACTCAGACCGTGGAATACAATATTGTTCAGCAAGTTACCAGGCAGTCCATGAAAGATACGGGCTAATCTGCTCAATGACAGATGGCTATGACTGCTATCAGAACGCATTGGCGGAAAGGGTGAACGGAATACTGAAGACGGAGTTTTTGCTGTCACGCCCGGCAGATCTGGAACAGGCAAGAAAGATGGTGAAAGAATCGATAGATATTTACAACAGAGAGCGCCCTCAGCAGTCGCTGAAATACAAAACGCCCGATGCAGTGCATCAGGCGTTTTACAGGCATCAAAGTGTCAACCTATGCCAGGACTAGTCATAATTTCGCTTAAGCCTTGGCTTTGGAAACCGCAACCATCGCCGGGCGCAGCAGACGACCATTCAGCGTATAGCCTTTCTGCATCACCATCATTACGTGATTTGGCTGGTGCTCGGCAGATTCCATCAGGCTCATCGCCTGGTGCACTTCCGGGTTGAACGGCACGTTAGTGTCGCCAACGATTTCGATACCGTACTTACGCACGACGTCCTGCAGGGACTTCAGCGTCAGTTCGATACCTTCGATCATCGCCGTCAGTTCCGGATTGTTTTTATCCGCCAGATCCAACGCACGCTCCAGGTTATCAAGCACCGGCAGCAGGTCACCGGAGAATTTCTCCAGAGCAAATTTGTGCGCTTTTTCAATATCCAGCTCGGTGCGGCGACGGACGTTTTCCATTTCCGCTTTGGCACGCAGCAGGCTGTCGCGTTCATGCTGCTGGGCTTCGGCCAGTTGAGCTTCCAGCTCAGCAATGCGCTCATCCCGCAGATCGACGCCCTCAGCCGCTTCCGGCAAGACTTCCTGCTGTTCCATTTCTTCCGAGACTTGCTCGTTTGGCGTCTTCTGTTCTTTACTACTCATGAATATCTCCGCGTTTTAGCATTAATCTCGCAACTTGGCTTATTATGGGGATCAAAACCGGGGTTTCAAGTCAACCGGTCACAATGTGGGGCATAAACTGGTCCCGGTGAGGAAAATCACAACAATGAATAAAAAATTCGCCTGTATTGGCATTGTTGGCCACCCGCGTCACCCTTCGGCGCTGGCAACGCATGAGATGTTATTTCACTGGTTGGTCGCCCGAGGCTATTCAGTGATGGTTGAACGGCAGATAGCCAAGGATTTGGGGCTGCAAGACGCCGTGACCGGTAGCCTGGCAGAGATTGGCCAAAAGGCCGACCTGGCCGTGGTGGTCGGCGGCGACGGTAATATGCTGGGCGCTGCACGCGTGCTGGCACGCTACGACATTAAAGTGATCGGTGTTAACCGCGGTAATCTCGGCTTCCTGACCGATCTTGATCCTGACAACGCATTGCAGCAATTGGCCGACGTGCTGGAAGGCGAATACATCGATGAACAGCGCTTCCTGCTGGAAACCATCGTACACAAAGAGAACCAGCAGTGCCGCATCAGCACCGCGATCAACGAAGTGGTGTTGCACCCCGGTAAAGTGGCGCACATGATTGAGTTCGAAGTGTATATCGACGATCGTTTCGCCTTCTCGCAACGCTCTGACGGCCTGATCATCGCCACCCCGACCGGTTCGACCGCCTACTCACTCTCTGCCGGTGGGCCGATCCTGACGCCTTCGCTGGAGGCCATCGCGCTGGTGCCGATGTTCCCGCACACCCTTTCGGCTCGCCCATTGGTGATCAACGGCAACAGCACCATTCGGCTGAAGTTTTCGCAAATTGGCAGCGATCTGGAAATCAGCTGCGACAGCCAAATCGCGTTGCCGATCCAGGAAGGTGAAGAGGTATTGATACGCCGTAGTGATTTCCATTTGAATCTTATTCATCCAAAGGACTACAGCTATTTCAACACGTTAAGCACCAAGCTGGGCTGGTCAAAAAAATTATTCTAAAAACTGCGCCAGCCTCTTTACTGTATATAAAACCAGTCTATACTGTATGAAACTACAGTTATGTGTTTATACACAGGAAGGTTCCCATGCTGGCGCAATTGACCATCAGCAATTTTGCTATCGTTCGTGAGTTGGAAATTGATTTTCAACCGGGTATGACGGCGATTACCGGTGAAACCGGCGCCGGCAAATCGATCGCCATCGACGCGCTGGGGCTGTGCCTCGGTAATCGCGCCGACGGTAATGTCGTTCGATTGGGAGCCGCCCGTGCCGATATCTGCGCCCGCTTCTCACTAGCGGACACTCCGTCTGCAAGACAGTGGCTCGAGCAAAACCAGTTGGACGACAGCAATGAGTGCCTGCTGCGCCGGGTGATCAACGCCGACGGCCGCTCACGTGGCTTTATCAACGGTACCGCCGTACCGCTTTCGCAACTGCGCGAACTCGGCCAGCGCCTGATTCAAATCCACGGCCAGCATGCCCACCAGTTACTGCTCAAGCCTGAGCACCAAAAACAACTGCTCGACGCCTACGCCGACGAACCGGCCCTGCTGGTGCAAATGCAGCAGGCTTACCAGCGCTGGCATCAAAGCTGTCGTGAACTGGCTCACCATCAGCAACAGTCCATCGAGCGTGACGCACGCAAACAGCTGCTGCAATACCAATTGAAAGAGCTGAACGAGTTTGCGCCGCAGGCCGGTGAGTTTGAACAAATCGATACCGAATTCAAACGCCTGGCCAACAGCGGCCAGTTGCTGACTATCAGCCAGCAAACCCTGCAATTATTGGCTGATAGCGAAGAAAACAATATGCTGAGCCAGCTCTACACCGCCAAACACCTGCTGGTTGAGCTGGTCAGTATGGATGAAAAGCTCAGTGGCCTGCTGGATATGCTGGAAGAGGCGTCAATCCAAATCAGTGAGGCCAGCGATGAACTGCGCCACTATGCCGATCGCATGGATTTGGATCCAAACCGCCTGCAAGAACTGGAACAGCGCCTGTCGCGCCAAATTAACCTGGCGCGTAAACACCACGTCGCGCCAGAGGAACTGCCACAGTTGCACCAGCAAATGCTGGATGAACAACAACTGTTATCACAGCAAGAAAACGACCACGAACACCTGGCCGAGGCGGTCACGCTGCATCATCAGCAAGCGCTGTTGCTGGCAGAGCAACTTCATCAGAAGCGCCAGCATTATGCCGCCGAACTGACTACGTTGATTACCGACAGCATGCAGGCGCTTTCCATGCCACACGGCAAATTCAATATCGATGTTTGCTTCGAGCCGCAATATTTGAGTGCTGAAGGCGCGACCCGTACCGAGTTCTGCGTTTCCACCAACCCGGGCCAACCGCTGCAGGCCTTGGCGAAAGTAGCCTCTGGCGGCGAACTGTCGCGCATCGCGCTGGCAATCCAGGTGATTACCGCCCGCAAGATGGAAACACCGGCGCTGATTTTCGACGAAGTGGACGTAGGTATCAGCGGCCCAACCGCCGCCATCGTCGGCCGCCTGCTGCGCCAGTTGGGGGAATCAACCCAGGTGATGTGCGTTACTCACTTGCCGCAGGTGGCAGGTTGTGGGCATCAGCATCTGTTTGTCAGCAAACAGACCGACGGCACCGAAACCGAAACACAGATGTCACCCCTGGATAAACGTGCCCGTTTGCAAGAATTGGCGCGCCTTCTCGGCGGCAGTGAAGTCACCCGAAACACCCTGGCAAACGCAAAAGAACTGCTTGCTGCATAGAAAAGCTCAACTTTTTTACTTTCCTGAGGTCATATTGGGGCCCTGTAAAGGTTTCCAACTGCTGCAAGGTCTATTATCATCGGCATCCTATGCCCTAAAGGAATGTGATTACTATGCGCTGTAAAACGCTGACTGCCGCCGCTGTGGTTCTTGTGATGCTGACTGCAGGCTGTTCTACTTTTGAGAAGGTGGTTTACCGGCCTGACATCAACCAAGGGAACTACCTGACGTCAACCGACGTAGCTAAAATCCAAAAAGGTATGACCCAGCAACAGGTCGCTTATACATTGGGAACCCCAATGTTGCAGGACCCGTTCGGTACTCAGACGTGGTTCTATGTGTTCCGCCAGCAACCTGGTCATGAAAATATCACCCAGCAAACCCTGACGCTGACCTTTAACAGCGCGGGTGTATTGACCGATATTCAGAACAAGCCAGCGCTGACCAAGTAATCTGCGCAGGAACTATCGTCCGGCCCGTGAGGGACGCGTCAAGTTCTTCATGACAGTACCAGGCTGCAACTCGGAAGATAAAATTCTGATAAAAAACAAGGCGCATTCAGCGCCTTATTTTTTTGCCTTCTCTGCCCGTTGACGGCGCAGCTCTTTGGGGTCGGCAATCAAGGGGCGATAAATTTCCACCCGGTCGCCATCATTGAGCACATCACCCAACTTGGCCGGTCGGCTATAGATACCCACCTTGTTACTTTGCAGATCAATGTCACCACGCAGCTCCAGCAGCCCGGAGGCGACAATCGCCTGCTCAACGCTGCTGCCCTCGGCCAACGTGACGTTGCGCAGATACTGACGTTCCGGCAAGGCGTAAACCACCTCGACCCGTATCTCAGACACTGTAAACCTCTTTCGCCCGCTGGGTGAATGCCTGCACCATGTTACCCGCCAGCTCTTTAAACACCTTGCCGAACGCCAACTCGATCAGTTTGTTGGTAAATTCGAAATCCAGGTGCAACTCAACCTTGCAGGCTTCCGGACTGAGCGGCGTGAAGTGCCAGCCCCCCATCAGCTTGCGGAACGGACCGTCAACCAGTTGCATATTGATGCTCTGGTTATCCAGCAGCGTGTTGCGCGTGGTAAAAGTTTTACTGATACCGGCTTTGGCAACATCCACCGCGGCGGTCATTTCATTGTTGGACGCGTTAATCACCCGGCTACCGGTGCAACCTGGCAGAAAATCGGGATAAGAATGAACATCGTTAACCAACTGATACATCTGCTCGGCGCTGAATGGCACTAACGCAGATCGACTGATCTGGGGCATATCATTTCCTGTGAGACACAAAACATACAAATCATACCATTTATCTATCGGCAAACAAAAAATCTGCTATGCAACACAGAGGCCAAAAATGCGAAAAATTGCGCAGGTGCTGAGCGGGAAAGGATTTCTTTCGCTGACGCATCCAGTATAATGAACACACTATGACAAAGAAAAAAGCACACAAACCCGGCTCTGCCACCATTGCGCAAAACAAGCGTGCGCGTTTCGAATACGCCATTGAGGAAGAATTCGAAGCGGGCCTGTCTCTGCAAGGGTGGGAAGTCAAATCGCTGCGTGCCGGCAAAGCCAACATCAGTGACAGCTACGTGACTTTTCGCGATGGTGAAGCCTACCTGTTTGGCGCCACTGTCTCACCGCTCAACGTAGCTTCTACTCATGTGGTCTGCGATCCGACACGTACCCGTAAACTCCTGCTGAAAAAGCGTGAGCTGGACTCACTGCTCGGCCGTGTAAACCGTGACGGTTACACCGTGGTTGCCTTGTCCATGTATTGGAAAAATGCCTGGGCCAAGATCAAAATCGGCGTAGCCAAAGGTAAGAAAGAACACGATAAGCGCGATGACATCAAAGATCGTGAATGGCAGACGGCGAAATCCCGTATCATGAAGCACGCCAACCGATAAGCCTCTGGCTTAACGGGATAAACTTCTGTTATACTGCGCGACGTAACTTGGGGCTGATTCTGGATTCGACGGGATTGTGAGGCCTTAGGAGCATGCCGAGGGGCGGTTTGCCTCGTAAAAAGCCGCAAAAAAAATAATTGCAAACGACTCGCAATTCGAATCTGCTGCTTTAGCAGCTTAATCAGCCTAAGAAACTGAAGATTCCCTCTCTCCCTAGCCTCCGCTCTTAGGACGGGGATCAAGAGAGGTCAAACCCAAAAGAGATCGCGTGGATGTCCTGCCTGGGGCTGAAGCGTTAAACCCAATCAGGCTAGTTTGTTAGTGGCGTGTCCATCCGCAGCTGACCGGCGAATGTGAAGATTGGACTAAGCATGTAGTGCCGACGGTGTAGTAATTCCGGACGGGGGTTCAAATCCCCCCAGCTCCACCAAATGATGATCCGGGTATTACCAGATAAGTCCGGAGAAGTACGGAAAGCCCGCATACCACCTAGGTTTGCGGGCTTTTTTGTGTCTGTAGTAGTCCGAGTATATCCAGCTAAATCCGGGATTTATTGGTATACGTTTAGGTATACGTTAAAATGTATGCCATAAACGTATACCAATTATGGAAGAATCCTTACATGGCGCGGACTACACGCCCCCTCACACATACCGAAGTACAAAAAGCCAAAGCAATCGAGAAAGACCTCACCCTGCATGATGGTGACGGCCTATTCCTATTAGTCAAAACCACCGGCAAGAAACTGTGGCGTTTCCGCTACCTCCGCCCCGGCACCAGTTCACGGACTATGGTTAGCCTCGGTGCCTACCCTGCCCTGTCACTTGCCGACGCCCGGCAAATACGTGCCGAAAAGCTCGCGATACTGGCAAGAGGCATTGACCCACAGGCCAAAGAAGCAGAAGAGGCGGAACAAAAGCAGGTAGCCCAAGAAAGCATTTTCCTGAATGTGGCAAAGCAATGGTTCGCGTTGAAGCAGGCCAGCGTTAGCGCGAAGCATGCGGAGGACATCTGGCGTTCTCTTGAAAAAGACATACTGCCATCTATCGAAAATGTCCCTGTTCAAGACATCAAAGCGCGTTTGCTAATCCAGGTGCTGGAACCTATCAAGGCCCGTGGTGCATTAGAAACCGTTCGTAGATTAGTTCAACGCATCAACGAAATCATGATCTACGCAGTTAACACCGGATTGATTGATGCTAACCCGGCCTCTGGTATTGGTAACGCATTCGAACGGCCTAAGAAGCAGCATATGCCGACCATACGGCCCGAAGAACTGCCTAAACTGATGCGTACAATCTCGATGAGCAATCTATCGATACCTACCCGCTGCTTGCTTGAATGGCAGTTGCTGACGCTGATACGCCCTGCTGAAGCTTCTGCAACCGCATGGGCCGAGATCGACATTGAGAAACGTGAATGGCGTATCCCGGCGGAACGGATGAAGGCTAAACGTGATCATATTGTTCCTCTCTCAGAACAAGCCGTAGAGATCCTGGAAATCATGCGCCCTATAAGCGGTAGACGCGAGCACGTATTCCCAAGCCGCAATGACCCGCGTAAGGCCATGAACAGCCAAACAGCGAATGCGGCGTTGAAACGTATAGGTTATGGCGGGAAATTAGTCGCACATGGTTTACGCTCGATAGCGAGTACAGCTATGAATGAAGCTGGATTTAGTGCTGATGTGATTGAAGCGGCGTTAGCCCATAGTGACAAAAACGAGGTACGACGTGCTTATAATCGCTCAACGTACCTTGAACAACGCAAAGAGTTAATGACTTGGTGGGGAGCGGAAGTATACGCAAAAAAATAGGCTTATATGTGTCAATTCAGATCTGAGATGACACCTTTACACTTCAGGGTTATACCTAATCTGACAGGCAGCTCTGTGCCCGAACCGGATGTTACTGACATCACAATATCTTAATTTATAGGAAGCAGATCACAGGTTATAATGTCGGGTTATGTTTTTTTTTAAAACTACTAGATTAGGTTTTTTCTTTGGGGTATAGATGTTAAGTTTAGCTTGCTGTACTTTATTTTTGAGGTAAATATATGGACAAGAACCCAGTTAAAATCAAAAGAAATTTAAGCATAGGTGATTTAGATGCTGAGACTGATAACGAATTTTTAGATACATGCTTTATCGATAAAGGGTATTTGGAAGATTTATTAGATGTTAAAAGTCCACGTTCTATTATAGTAGGTAGAACAGGGGCTGGTAAGAGCGCTCTTCTGTATAAAGTAAGTTCATCTATAGATAACTATAAAAAAATTGATCCTAATGATATTTCTGTTAAGTTTCTTGAGCATTCTGACATAATTCAATTTATGGATAAACTTGGGGTTAATCTTGATTTGTTCTACAAAATGCTTTGGCGTCATATTCTAATAATTGAATTAGTTAGACTTCGATATAAAATTAGAAATGAAGAGGATAATGAAAGTTTTTTTAGAGGGTTAGTGGATAGGTTCAAACGAGATGAGGTTAAACAAAAAGCAATTAATTATTTTAGAGATTGGGGAGATAAATTCTGGTTAGATACTGACGAGCAATTAAAGCAAATAACAAGAAAGCTTGAGGATGAGACCAAGGCTAATTTAGGTGTTAAATATTCGGGTATTGACGTTTCACTAAGTGGAGCAAGCAAGCTCAGCGACGAACAAAAAACTGAAATAACACAGAGGGCAAGCCAAGTCGTCAGTGGTTTACAGATAAAACAATTAAATGAAATGTTAGATATGCTGGCAGAATATTCATTTAAAGATCCTCAAAAACACTACTATCTCTTAATCGATCAACTTGATGAAGATTGGGCAGATACCAATACAAGATGTAAATTCATTAGGGCATTAATCGAAGAAGTAAAGGGATTTCGAAAAATAAGTCACGTAAAAATATTGGTTGCGCTTAGGAAAGATTTGATAGACTTGGTTTTTGATAAAACACGCGGCGCAGGGTTTCAAGAAGAAAAGTACGAATCTTATATTTTACAAATCCAATGGTCCTCATCAGAGTTGATTGATTTAGTTGAAAAAAGAGTTAGGGAAACTTTTAGGAGAGTTTACACAAAAGATCAAGTGACTATCTCTGATATATTTCCTGAGGCGCGAAAGGTAGCCCATGGTAAAACGCCAATGGAATATATATTAGAGCGTACACTCCTAAGGCCTAGAGATATTCTTCAGTTTGTAAATGAAACATTTAAAGTAGGTGTAGATAAAGACAAAATAACATGGACATTGATTCATGAAGCAGAAACGGCTTATTCCGAAAAAAGATTAAGGTCTTTGAAGGAAGAATGGGGTGAAACATATCCATCTTTTGAAGATACAATTGAAATTTTGAGGGGTAGGAAGTCCACATTCAATTTTAGTGATTTTAAAAACTCTCAATTTGAATCGGTAATTACTAAGTTATCCACCAAGAAAACTGCAGATCCTTGTGTCGTTATAGCAAAGGAGTACTTTGAAGTTACTGGCTCGACGGAAAATGAAATTATTAGCACTGTTTTATCATGTCTTTATAAGGTTGGTGCAATTGGTATTAAACTTGAAACCAATAATACTTTCATTTGGTCCTATAGGAATAAAAGTGCTGTGTCAAGTGGAGAGGCAGAGCGCACAAGTCAGCTTAAAATACACAAGATGCTACATAAAACATTAGATATTAAATTTCATGAAGGAAATATTTAATGTGACTATATTGATGCGTGATAATGATAATAATTATTGCGCACCTGACTTATCCCCCAATGATTGACATATATAATTGTTATTAGTGAGTTTGTTGTAACTTGGCAGATCATATAGATTAAGATACTTGTACGTCCATTTTTCGCTCAAAGCTGTCAGTGAGCGGTACCGGGGTCGTCCAGTGCAAGAAGCAGATGTTGCTAACATCATGCGATGTTAATCAATGAGTAGCAGCCCCCAATGTGCATGAGCGTCTCTGCCATCTTCCATTCACAAATCAGAAAAAGTTCACTAGAGGCCTGTTAGTGAGCGATAACTCCATTACTCACCTAGCTTAAATAAACATACCTAAACGGCTCAGAGACACGCTGACGCTTTAAATGAAAAGTGGCTCAAACCTCGCGCGCGCGCAATACTCCCTCGCCTACGCGCTGTGACTTTATCATGCACATTTCATGCATGACACAGAGGCTCTGTAAGCCCTTGTAGCGCGGGGTTTTGGCTGTTTTGAGGGCTAGGGGATTAATGCAAAATCATGCACCCTATGCATGCACGCTCGATTTAAGGCAGGCTAGCCAGAAAAAAAGGCTGTTTTCGGGCTTGGGGATGGGTAAAAGCCCCGCAGCAAAATCAACATTGCAACGGGGCTTGCTCAATCAGTGAAGTGTTTGATTTTGGCTATAACGACGGTAACGATTTAATGTCCTTTTTTCCGGCGGCGGTAAATCATCGCCGGTTACCGTTCCCGCTTGAATGGGCTGACATAAAATCTTATCGACGCTTTCTACCGTTTTAAAGGTGCAGGAGCACACGATATTTTGGCACTGGTAATAAGCCTCTTTCGTCTGTTCCGTGACATAACGGCTGGTACGGGTATAAGACGAATGAGTACACAGTGGGCAACGCATCATGATTTTGCCCCTTTCAGTTGTAACCTCTGGCGTTTTTCTGCCAGTTCTCTTACCACCTGTGTTCGGTAGGCTGGGCTATTTTGCAGTTTTTCCGATACGCCTGGCGCGTCTGGTGGTATCAACCCGATTTCATCCAGCACAGGGGATAACACCGGTTGCTTTGCTGTATTTAGCATCATATGCGTTGTTATGAGGAGACTGACTACACTCATCAAACGTTTTTCAATCACCTCCATTGGGAAACGCCGATATACACCATAGGCCTGCTTTGCCACTGCGCAAGCTTTGATAACATCATCATTGATAACGGCAGCTTGAATGGCCTCTACAGCCTTATCCATTGCGTGGTCACCAAATGCCAGCATGGCAGACCGGTGCGCATCTTTTAATGTCGGAGCGGTGCCGCCGCAATTGAGGTGGAGCTGTATTTTATCCATCTCCATTTCTTCAATCAGGCCGTCGAATTCCTTCGTCAGCTCCCGCTTGGAGATCCGGTTGTGGTGCTGTGCTTGCAGCTCCGGGGTCATTTCCCCACGCAGTTTGCGGAACAGAGTGCGCCACTGGCCTTCCGCCTCATGACTTTCCACTTCCGTGTCTTTCTTCTGTTGATGGCAGCGGGCAATCCCCGTAATGACGTCCGTGAGCGCCTGATAGTTTTTGTCGTGGGCGGCGCGGGCATCACGCAGGGCTTGCAGCTTGTCGTTGATGTGTTGGGGTAATGCAGTCGTGCTCATGGGGTTATCTCCGGTGTCAGTCAATATGAGGCTATTCTGCTGACTGCCGTACAACATCGCCATTCATCCCGGTTGGACTGTCCGCAGGACAACAGTCCCAAAAATTGACTGTAAAACCACCAACGAAGTTTTAGTTCTTATAAAAACTATTCACTACTGTTCACTTTAATAAAAAAGGTAATTAAATCAGTTAATAAACTAGTGGCTAGTTTATCTAAAACTCATCACACAGTGTTCACTACTGTTCACTCTTCTAAAAAAGACCTTTTCTCTGGCTAGCCATGGTTAGATTTATTTTTGCTGTTCCTGCCTATTTATAAATCGCTTATTGATTGCTGAAAACTATGGACTAAAGGTGAGGAAGTACGAGGAGTGATGGGTTAATGCAACTTAGTGCAATTCGTTGTTTTTACGTACAATTCCCTAGCCCACCACACAACATCCCCTTGTTGCCACCCCGCAAAATATTCTCATAATAGGGCGCTACCAGACGAACCCACACAGCACCGGTGAGATCCCACCGGGTATAAACGAGGTAGCATTCCATGTTTGCAGTTGCCACACAGACCCCTTCCACATTCCCGCCCGTCCCGGTCGATTACACGCCCCGTGAGCGTTTCATTCGCCTGCCGGAAGTCCTGTACACCACCGGGCTGTCACGCTCTACCGTCTACGAGATGATGACCCGCAAGCAGTTCCCGGCCCAAATTTCCCTTGGCGGTAAAACCGTGGCATGGCTCGAATCAGAAATCGAAAACTGGATGGCTGAGCGCATCGCCAACCGTCATCAGGGGGCCGCGGCATGATGCAGTTAACTCTGGGCCGACAGAGCTTTACCCTGAACGACAACGACGCACTGTTTGTCGCAGAAGCCATCCTGTTGCAACGCAAACAGCCGGATATTGCCTTACCGGAACACCGCAGCGATAAACACGGCATGATCCGTCTGGCCAGTAGCCTGGCCGAACCGCGTTTATTCCGCGCCGGGCCGATCCCCTTGACCGATGCGGGAGCCGATACCCGCAATGACTCGCTTACCGACTGTTGATCACTATGCGATCGATTGAACATCCGGGGGCGTCTTACGGCTTGCCCCCACGTCCGGCCCTGCGCTATAGTCCCCCCGCTGTCGCACAATCGACGGCCGGGCGTGGAAACCCGTGTAACTTATTGGCGACACAACACGCGCCATGCGTGTTTTTTTATGTCGTAGCCTTAGTGCGCTCATTTTTTGCACAGTGGTGTTTATGCTACTGTGGCTGTCAAACAATGGTGGCTCAGGCGGGGCTGACTTCGGTCAGGCCGGTTTCCAATAAGGCCGGTATTTCCACCCCCGTCTGGGCTACCACCCATAAGCGTGGAAACTTCGGTGGTAGCAATAACCAATACTTATTGGAGGCTGCCGCCATGGCTACGACCCTCACCCCGACTCACCCTGAATTCTGTTTCCTGTTTGCGGCCATTCGCCGTACTGCCCTGACGGCAACTCCGTGCATGCTGCGCACCGTGGCGGATTCTGAACACAGCGCCCGCCGCCTGCTGGCGCGTGACTACATTCTGTCGTTTGCGGGCCGTCTGCCTGTACAGGGGGTGGCATGAATACGCTGGCCGCCCGTTTCCACAGTGAAACCTATTACCCCATTCCACATGCTGACTTCTTGCGTCTTCAGCACGCGCATTCTACCGGCGTGCTATTCCTCGACATGCTGGACACGCTTGAATCGACCGGCCAGTGTCCGGACGCCACTCAAAAAGCCGCTTTCGCGTCTGTCATTGCGGTACTCACTGACCAGCTCGGGCAGGTCGTAAAAACCTGTGACTCCCACATTATCGCCAGCATGGAGGCTTCCGCCGCATGAACACCCCACAGTCTTGTTTACCCGTTGAAGTCCGTACCGCTGTTTACCGTCGTGCATTGGCCCATGCCTATCTCGATACCTGCGCCTTTTACCGGGTGAACCCCGGCTACACGCTGGATGAGCTGCAAATGGCGATTGCAATGGACATTGAAGGCTACTTTGTCCGCCAGCACGGCGCGGAGGTGGGCATGGACATGGCCTGCACCATGCTCAGTGACATGGTGCAACCGGATATTCTGGTAGCGCCCCCGCGCCTGACAACGCTTGGCCAAAAGATGATGGATGAGCTGTGCTGTGGCCGGATGGCCGTCACCCGCAACACCACCGTGCACTGAGGAGGAAAAACAATGACTGCATTAAGCGTTTCTCACACCTCACGTGCTGCTACCGGTCACTGGCCGGTCTTGCTTCCCGCACTGGGCATTCACATTACTGCAGGGGGCCGGGCACAGCCCTGCCCGGTCTGCGGCGGCAAAGACCGCTTTCGCTTTGATAACCTGCAAGGGCGCGGGACATGGTTTTGTAACCAGTGTGGCGGTGGCGATGGCCTGAATCTGGTCGAAAAAGCACTGGCCGTGACCGCCAAAGAGGCCGCCGTGAAGGTGGCCGGGGTATTGGGTGAGCCGTCGGGCAGTACGTTGCCCAAATACAATCCCCAACAGGAACAGCTGGACAAAGCACAGGCGCGAAATAACGCAGCACAGCAGGCCAGACAACTGCTCGCCAGCGCCCGGCAACAGGCTGGGAATGCCTACCTGACCGACAAAGGTTGGCCGGATAGCGACACTCTGACACTACAGGGGCCGTCACTGCGCGTGGGCGGTATCACTTACCAGCCCGGCGACCTGCTGTTACCCCTGACCGACTGCGCCGGGGAGGTGGTCAACGTCCAGTTAATTAATGCTGCAGGCGACAAACGCACGTTGGCCGGAGGGCAAATAAAACACGCCTGCCATTTTCTGCACGGGCAAGATAATGCCGTTATCTGGCTAACGGAAGGCTACGCTACCGGCCTGACCGTGCATGAACTGACCGGGGAAAGTGTCTGTGTTGCCCTCAGCGCCAATAACCTGCCCGCCATGGCGCAGCAGTTGCGTGCTCACTACCCTGATGCGCTGTTGCTGCTGGCGGCCGACAATGACGAGAACGGCACCGGGCAGGCCCGCGCCGCCGAGGCCGCGCAACTGAGCGGCGGCAAACCAGCGTTACCGTCAGAAACAGGCGACTGGAATGACGTTTATCTGCAACAGGGAAAGCTAGCCGCGCTTGCGCAGTTGGCGGCCTTTAGCCAGCCCAAACAACCCAGCCCGTTTGATACGCTCAGCGATGCCGACCTGAAAGCCCTGAGCGCCAGTGAAAAGGCCGAATTGCTGGCAGAGCACTACCAGCACCTGCTGGCCGTGCCACCGGTCGGTGAAGACCTGTGTCGCTATGAAAACGGCGCATGGCAGGTGTTGCCGTACCGGGTACTCAGCCGGGAGATTGCCGCCCTGTTCCAGAAAATCCGCGCCCCGTTCTCGGCTGCGGGTATCAACAGCATTTTGGACACACTCAGGCTGATGGTGCCGCAAATGGGCACGCCGGCACGGCACCTGATTGGTTTCCGTAACGGGGTATTTGACACCACCACCGGGCAATTCAGCGCACACCAGAAAACGCAATGGCTGCGTACCGTCAACAGCGTGGACTACACGCCGCCCAAGGCCGGGGAGAATCTGGCCGACCATGCCCCGCACTTCTGGCGCTGGCTAACCCGCGCCGCCGGGCATCAGCCCGAAAAGCAGGCGCGTATTCTTGCCGCGTTGTTTATGGTGCTGGCGAACCGTTATGACTGGCAACTGTTCCTTGAGGTCACCGGCCCCGGTGGCAGCGGTAAAAGCGTGATGGCCGCGATAGCCAGCCTGCTGGCGGGGAAAGACAACACCACCTCGGCCACCATCGATACGTTGGAATCCTCACGGGAACGCGCCTCCGTGGTCGGATTCTCGCTGATTATCCTGCCTGACCAAGAGAAATGGAGCGGTGACGGGGCGGGCATCAAAGCGATCACCGGCGGCGATGCGGTGGCTATCGACCCGAAATACCGGGATGCCTACTCCACGCACATTCCGGCGGTGATTCTGGCGGTGAATAACAACCCGATGCAGTTCAGTGACCGCAGCGGCGGTGTCTCCCGCCGCCGGGTGATCCTGCCGTTCCCGGAGGTGATACCGGCCCATGAACGTGACCCGCAGTTGCTGGCAAAAATCACCGGTGAATTGGCGGTGATCGTGCGCCACCTGATGCAGCGTTTTGCCGCGCCCAATGACGCACGCGTATTACTCGAGGCCCAACAGAACTCCGATGAAGCGCTGGAGATTAAACGCAGTGCCGATCCGCTGGTCGATTTTTGCGGCTACCTGCTGGCGGTCAGTGCGCCCGACGGCCTCTATATCGGTAATGCCAACATTACCCCGGCGAACCCACGCAAATATCTGTATCACGCGTACCTCTCTTACATGGAGGCCCGGGGACACAAGTACCCCTTGAATCTGACCGCGTTCGGGCGTGCGGTGCCGCAAACCCTGCGTGAGTACGAAATAGCGCTGTTGAAACGCAAGACCAATCAGGGGATGCAGACCAACCTGATATTAAGCGAAGACTGTGAAGCCGACTGGCTCCCCAAGTGTGAAATGCGCTGAGCAAATAGCGTCACGATCGTTTCTGCCGATCAATACGCGGTTATTGATCTGCCGAACCCATTGGACGCTGTTGCGCGGGGCCGCTTATAGTCGTTCTGTACAAACCGCATACACCCAACACCGGGGAACCCCGTAGCGGTGAGTACTCAGGCCTGCATTGCAGGCCTTTTCTTTACCTGAAATCTCTCACTGTCGCTCACCCACTGTGCAATCAATCACCGGCTCAGGCCGGTATTTTGCATTTTTGGGTCTGACTGTTCACGGTAAGTGACCAGTCAGGGCAAACTCATCACCAACTAATCACTGGTTAATTTATTGTTTTTAAACAACTAAAAACAAAAGTGAACAGTGTGACCAGTTTTTCTATAAATCTTTTTTTCCTGAGGTTTAGATTGTCGCCCCATTAGAGACTCTTCCAGTCAGGCAGTTTGTTGGCCCGCTTGCGCCAAGAGTGAATTAACGCCATGAATACACCAAACAGCAAACCGGCAAAGAGGGCGTTTAACACCGCAAGCGATACGCTGAAACCTTCATTTTCCCCGCTACGAAACCACATGAGAATGCCGTATAGCGGGCCAAACCAGACGGTGAAGAACAACGTATTCAGCCAGAAGGGGGCAAACGGTGGCGGTGGCATTTTACCCCCCAACTTCCAAAACAAACGCAAGATCGGTGGCGCATAATTGCTCCGCCACATCTTTTTATCTTCCATCAGGGCTATTGCCTTTTTCTTCTTATCTTCAAATGCCATCATCCGAATCCTTTCATTGGGTATCAATAAAGACTGCCTAATAATATGCCTTATCCAGAGTCAGTCATAGAGGGAGCCGTTTGGAAAATGGAAAAATCTCACTCTAAGAATTTTTAGGCAAACAGGTTCTGACAGGCAGCTTTGAGCAAATAGCGTAAGTTATGCCAACTGAAATGCAGAAATGTCTCTTAAAGTTAATAGTTCGTATTGCAGGGTAATTATATTTATATTTCGCGCTTGTCCCTCCAATGCCGGGATTTCAAGCGCAATGTTAATAAAGAGTTATATTTTTATGTGGTGAATAATTTTACCACTTTGGCATTACCAGTTTTTTCATTTAAAACTTTAAAGTCTTGAAACAAGGCTGGTGCATCATTGCTAACTATTCCATATATCTTCTCAGAAACCATTCTCATTTCATAATCACCATCCAGAGAACCTCGCATTTTTAGGAAATGGCGAATGGCACGTGCATTGGCAGTCACGATGATTTTTGTTTCTGTTGCATTTGGTAATATTGATCTTGAAGCGCTTCTTAGTGCCCTCATACTTTCTTTTTTAGAGTAATTATCCATTTTCTGATTGGATTTTATATCTAACAAAGACGATCTATAAAATTCTAGGCAAGTTTCAATATGTTTTTCCCATGCATCAAAAAGCGCAGGGTTGTTTTTTACTTCAATTGGGACTACAAATTTGGCATCAGACTCATCATGGTACTGTTGGGATAATTGGCTATAAGAAAACCCTGCACGATGACGAACTAGTTGGTGTGTAAAAGCTCTGGATACACCGGTTATTAAAAAAGTCCAATTTAAATGTTCAAGTACACTTTCATGTCCTTGGTCAATTAAATTCATTATATATTCAACACTATTCTTCGGGGATTGGTTTAATTCACCAAAAGACATGTAACATAGCCGCCCAGATGCCTCAACAAGATGTTCGGCATCAGTGGCTACTCCCCTCTGCACCCACGTGAGACCATTTTCTGTGAGAAATTCTGTGAAAACGTCTTGTTCAAAACTTGGGTGCGAGATACATTTTATTGATAATTCAGCAATTTTTATCATTTTACAACCATCACTTACCAACTCTTTTGGGGATTGTAGCACTTTGCAATGGTTCTCGTGAACTTAGAAGTGCTATTTCTTTGTTTAACTTTTCTATTTTTTCCTCTTGCTGTTTGATACTTTGTTTTAAATCTTTTGTATTATCAAAATATGATGATGTCATTGTAAATGCTATGGGTACGGCCATTCCAACAATCGAAAGCATTATAGCCACCAATACAAAAAGCCCTACGGACCATTTTGCTAATACCGCCCCAAGTGCAAATTTTATTCGCTTATTTAACCCGGCAAAATCCTTACCCATCCTGTTCAATTGATCTTCATCAACTCGCGTAACTGAGTTCCCCTGATATCCTGACGTAATTGACGATGTTTTAAACAGCAACAATCTTGCAACAGCATCTTGCTCTCTTAGATTAAATGTTTCTTTGGACATATTCACGAGATACAAAGTTAGTATACCGTTATAACCTGGGTCAACATGACCGGGATTTGTCATTATAATTCCATTTTTTGAAAGCGTGTTTTTAGGGAATACAATACCAGAAATATCACTTGATAATGAAAAAACCTCGTTGATCTCTAATATCACGGTTTCACCAGGATCAATTGAATGAGATTTTTTTATTTTATTATTATCAGGAATATGAATTAACTTTATAGTTAAATCAATACTTGATGGCTGTATCTTGAACTTTGAAATGTTAGTATTAGTCAGAGCGAAAATTTTTCCTGATCTTAACTCGTTGTTTAACTCATTTTCAGCAAGCATTTATTTTTTCCTATGAGTAATAAGCCATCTGTGAAATTTAGATATGAAATATTATTCTTATAATAATTGGTTCGCGGTTAAATTAACATAGTATGATTGAACCGTCGCCCCCTCCTGACACATAGCAAACTGTCAACCCGGAGTAATATTTACCGGATGGTATCAAATTCCCGTGCAATGGTGTTGATACTGATTCCGGCGTTTATGCTTTTAAATACAGTAAGTTACCGTTCGTTATTCAGTACTAAATGACGAGAAAATCGCTTTCCTGCTGTTTTTTCCTCGCTGTACCTGAGTGTGTGAGCTCAAGCAACAGATCCCGCACAAATTCTACCACAGCAGAAATCACCGACATCATCGTGGGAAGCAACTCAATAATCGGCTCAGGCCGGTATTTTGCATTTTAGGGCTGACTGTTCACGGGAAGTGATCAGTTGGGGCAAACTCATCACCAACTGGTCACTGATTAATTCGTTGTTTTTAAAAGACTAAATTAAAAAGTGAACACTGTGACCAGTTTTTCTATAAATCTTTTTTTTCTGAGCGAGATGACAGATTGGATCTATCATGGGGCTGCCCCAAAAACAGGCTCATTTAAGGGATAGCTGCTGATGCCGGATTCTAAAATCACCCTCTAAGTCGGTATCACTTTCCTGCATTGGTATACGTTTAGGTATATCCTACAAATCTGAACTCGTTTTTTATCAATAATTACAATAAACTAGCCAGGTTATTCAAATCCCCCCAGCTCCACCAAATAGGTCACCGGTGATACCAGATAGATCCGGTGACAATAACGAAAAAGCCCGCAATTCACGTTGCGGGCTTTTTTGTGCCTGTAAACAGATAACAACTAGTGATCCAAATAGAGATAGTGCATCCAGCTGGTCATCCGCAGCAGGACTTTGCGCATAATGGAAAGGTGCTCAAAGTGCTCGGTATACACCGCAGTTTGGGCAGTTACCCCATCGGGCAGTTTGTCGAGATCCGCAGTAGGATCCAGATCGATCATCACATAGACCCCTTCCTGCTGGGCGCCGGCATTTAATCCCTGCAATACGCCACTGGCCTGATAGCTGCCGTCCGGCACCACTGGCAGCACTCGCGTTACCGAGCCGCCATAGATTTTGCCCGGCAAACCGTTAAATACCACCTCGGCCTTATCTCCCTGGGTTAAACGCAGGATCGAGTTTTGACGGAATACCGCCACCACCTGCCGCTTTTGCTGCGGAATAAAAATCATCACCGGCTTGAAAGGCAAGCGCACTGCCGTGGTGCCCGGTCTGGCCAGCACTTGAGTGACATAACCGTCGCTCGGTGCGCGAACAATGGTTTGTTCCAGGTTATAAGTCGCCTCGGCAATCTGCGATTTCAGGCCGGCAATATACGCATCTTCGCCGTTATAACGACCAGAAAGTTGTTCCTTAGCCTGCTGATGCTGTGCCCTGGCAGCCTGCAATGCGGCAGATTGTGCCTGGAACTGTTGCTGCGCATGGCTGATGTCTTGCTCGGAAAAAGGATTGACCGCCATGGTCGCGCCTTTGGCATAGCGCTGATAATCCTTGCGGGCCCGTTCATACTCGGCATTTACCCGCTGAACATTCGCGGCAGACTCATTTAATGTAGCCTGGCGCGCCCGCACATCCGCTTCTGCGCCGGCAAGTTCCGCCTGCAGCTTGCTTAAGCGTGCGCGGTAACGGGTATCGTCAAGGCGAAACAACAGGTCCCCTTTGTGCAACAGCACATTGGTTTTATCCGTGACCTCAACAATCACGCCCGAGACTTGCGGGACGATCGGCACTGAAATGGCGATCTTCTGCGCCCGGTAGGTATAAGGATGGTTGTAATTCATGCCCAGAATTAAGGCGCCAACAATAAAAATACCGCCGAGCACCGCCGTCGGTACCGTCCATTTATTGACCGGGATACGGAACAGTTTGAATACGCCGTAGCTCAGCGCGACGTAGCTGAGGATAATTAAGAGATCCATACTGTTTGCTTAACCTTTGTTGGACGACAAGCGTTGTTCGGCAACCTGTAGCTGCATACGCTGCAACTCACCTTCGAGCTGATTTATTCGCGCCTGCAGCACGTCAGGTGGCTCAGGCTTGTCGGCCATCCCCCAACCCCGTTCCGGTCGATATAATGTCGCCCAAATCCACAGCAGTGGCCAAATGGCATGCAGGGTAAACAGACTGACCCAGCCCGCCACATGAATGGCATCCTGATGAGGATGCTGCCGTTTCTTGGCCAGCAGATAAGGAATATCGTGGATAATGATCACACCGTAAAATAAAATTAAAAATACGGCGATCAATACCCCTAAAGCGAAGTAATCTAGAAACATGCAGTATCCTGGTTGGTAAGGCTAAATTATTTAGCAATATTTATGTGGTTTTATATTCTTTAATATCTTTGGCAATGGTATCGATGGCATTTTTAACATCGGCCACTTTTAACTGTGACTTTTCATTATTCAGGTTCTCTCCGGACGCTTTCCTCACCACTTTGATCACCGGTTGGTGGGTTGAGGCATCGATAAATTCCCCTTCCATATATACGGCACTTTCCATGGTGCGGTGGCCGGTGACGCTTTGCGTTGCGGCAACCAGCAGCGTAATCGGCAGCACTTCATACACCTGCAGCCCCTTCTTCTGCGTATCGATAGCCGTGATAGCCCCACGGAAAATCAGCGTATTTTCACGCGGTACATCCTCCAGGATGAAGTGTGAGCCCATCGCCTGCCTGAACTGCTGATTGGTGTAGCTCAGGATATTATCGAGTGCACGCTGGCTCACCATCTCGCTAGGTTTTGGCCGTGGGAAATAGATCATCGGTTGGTAAACCAAATATTTATATTTGGAAAAATCAACGTTACTATCTTTCCAATATAATACGTCCTTACCAGAAGCAGATTGGCTTTTGGTAATATCATTATAATTAGGCAAAAACGTCGAATATTTCTCTTTTTCAGTGACCGACGACGAACAGGCGGTCAGCGTTAACGTCAATGGCAAAATGATCGCGCAGGTTATTTTCATTATAATCTTCCATGTCAACTTTAATGCATAGCAAATAATTGACCAAAAGAATACCCGCCGGTCAGTGATAAGTCATATGACAATACCGGCAAAAATGTATATCATTTTTGATATACAAACTCAGTTTGGTACGCACTGTGAAATCAAAAGACTTCAGGATTGACGAGCTCAGGATCGTTCGCACCATTGCAGAAACCGCCAGCGTCAGCAAAGCAGCGCAGCTGTTGGATATGCCGCAATCCAATGTGTCACGCACCCTGACGGCACTTGAGCGGCGGCTGGGCCTGGAGATCTTTTTGCGCAGCCCACGAACGCTGTCATTAACCGAGTTCGGTGAGCAATTTCTACGCCGTGCCACTCAGCTTTTAGATGAGCATAACGACCTGCTCGACATGTCCGGCACCTATAAACAAAGCCTGAGCGGCATGGTGACCCTGGGTGCGCCAAACGGTATCCATTCCTTCCTGACCCGTTATCTGCTGCCGCCCCTGCTGCGTGGATCCCCCGAACTGATCGTCGATTTGGTCACCCGCAACCCGGATGAACGCGAGAAAAAATACGGTGCGGTTTTTGATTGCGACTGCGACCTGCTGATTAGCCTCTTCCAGCCGCAGAATGAAAGCCTGATCGCCCGGCCGTTGACCCGTTTCCGCGTTGGCTTATTCGCATCGCCGGATTATATTGCCCGCTCACCGCTTATCGAGCCGACCGAGCTGGCGCAACATCGTTGTATTACTCTGCGAGTGTTGGGCGGCAGCCGCAATACCTGGAGTTTTTACAACGCGCAGGGCCAGTTGGTCGATGTGGCGGTCAACGGCACCAGTATCTGTGACAATATCCTGCCGGCGATCGAGCTGGCCAAACAGGGCCTGGGCATTGTCTATGCCCCCTATTACTCGGTGGCTTCCGCGCTGGAATCAGGTTCACTGTTGCCTTGCATCGAGCGCGAGCGCTGCATCGATATGCAGGCTTACCTTATTTACCGTCAACGCGGCGTGCTCCCCCACCGGGTGCAGGTGATGATGGACAGCATCATGAATACCATCAAAATACATGAGCATCGCCTGATCTAACCCCACCGGCCCTGTCAGCCGTGGTCCTGTGCCTGTTTGATAAAATCGATAAATGCCCGCAATGGCGCGGGTATGAATCGTCGGTCGGAATAATAGAGATAGGGCCCTGAAAACTGCGGCCACCAGGCTTCGAGCACCGGCTCCAACTCGCCTCGGGTCAAATAAGGCCTTAACCAGTCCTCAAATAAATAGATAATCCCCACGCCAGCCACGGCAGCCTCTATGGCCAGATCGGTAGCGCCCCCCGCCTGCACCGTCAGCGGGCCCTCCGGGTGAATAACCCGTTTCTCACCCTGCCTCTCAAACTCCCAGGGATAGGTTTTACCACTGGGAAAACGCCCTTGCAGGCAAGCATGGCTGAACAGATCCTGCGGATGTTCAGGCCGCCCACAGCGATCAAGGTAGTCCGGCGCAGCAGCAGCGGCAAAGCGTTGTATTCTCGGGCCGATAGGCACCGCGATCATGTCCTTTTCCAGCCGTTCTTCATAACGGATACCGGCGTCGCAGCCCGCGGCCAGCACATCGACAAAGCTTTCGTCCGTCTGCACCTCCAGCTTGATCTCCGGATAGGCAGCGAGAAATGCCGGGATCAGCGCCGGCAACACCAGCCGCGCCACGCTGGTCGGCACATTCAGCTTCAGTGAACCGGCAGGCTTATCGCGAAAACCATTGACCACATCGAGCGCCCCCTGCACTTCAGCCAGCGCCGGCCCCAGCCTTTCCAGCAGGCCATAACCAGCGGCGGTGGCCGTGACGCTGCGCGTGGTGCGGTTGAACAGCCTGACACCGAGCTGTTTCTCCAGACGACGCACCGCATCACTAACGCCGGAGGCACTGCGCCCCAGGGTTCTGGCACCTTCACGGAATCCCCCCGTACGCGCCACGGCGAGAAAGGCATGCAAATCATCTAAATCGGTGTTCATTGTGCGTTTCCCCGTACAACCCGTCCACTACCCCGCTACTTATCACCGTCGGCGGCAACGCTTATTATAAATGGATGCGGTAGCCCCGCTTACCCTCTAGGAGACTGGTTATGTTCAATCGCGATCAACACAACACCTTCAACCTCGGCGATCGAAACGTCAAGCGACTTGGCTACGGAGCCATGCAACTGGCCGGCCCTGGCGTGTTCGGGCCACCGAAGGATACTGATGCCGCACTGGCGGTACTGCGCGAAGCGGTAGCCTCTGGCGTTAACCATATCGACACCAGTGACTTCTACGGCCCGCACGTCACTAACCAACTGATTAAAGCCGCGCTGGCGCCTTACCCGGACGACCTGACTCTGGTTACCAAAATCGGTGCGCGACGGGGAACCGATGCCTCATGGTTACCGGCATTTTCCGCCGAAGAGTTGACCAGTGCAGTGCATGACAACCTGCGCAATCTGGGTCTTGAGACGCTGGATGTGGTTAACCTGAGGATTATGTTCAGTGCCCATGGCCCGGCAGAAGGTTCTATCGAAGCCCCTTTAACCGCATTAGCGGAACTCCAGCATCAGGGGCTGGTACGGCATATCGGCCTGAGTAATGTCACATCGACCCAGATCGCCCAGGCACGTAATATTTGTCGTATTGTCTGCGTACAAAATCACTACAACCTGGTCAATCGCAGCGATGATGCCCTGATTGACAGCCTGGCGCGTGAAGGCACTGCCTACGTACCCTTTTTCCCACTCGGTGGTTTTAGTCCGATCCAGTCTTCGGCCTTATCCGATATAGCCCAGCGCCTCGGGGCCACCCCGCTGCAAACCGCCCTGGCCTGGCTGTATCACCGTTCGCCCAATATTCTGCTGATACCGGGGACTTCCTCCGTGGCGCACCTGCGAGAAAATCTCGCGGTCCCTGACTTGCCCTGGACAGAAGAGATTGCCCAAGCGCTGGACGCCATTGCCTGACAGCAAGCTGACCGCCCGATCATGCCTACCTTATTTAACATGGAAATCAGCGGGATGTGCGGATAACATGACGACGCTGCCTAAATATACGGCAGCGGTTTAACTCAAACAGGAGTCGTTATGACGCAAAATATTTATGACAACCAAACCTTCTTCGACGGCTATGCGCAGCTCAGCCGCTCGGTAGACGGGCTGGACGGTGCGCCGGAGTGGCCGACCATCCGCAGTATCCTGCCGGACTTACATGGCAAGCAGGTGGTCGATCTGGGCTGTGGTTATGGCTGGTTCTGTCGCAGCGCGCGTGAACAGGGCGCTGCCAGGGTTCTCGGTCTGGATCTGTCGGAGAAAATGCTCAACAAAGCCCGCACGCTGACGCAAGACGCCGGTATCGAATATCACCAGCAGGATCTGGAGCAGCTTCAACTGCCAACGGCCTGTTTTGATCTGGCCTACAGTTCGCTGACGCTGCACTACATCGAAGATCTGGCACGGTTGTTCGCCACGGTTTATCAGACGATAGTGCCGGGCGGGCAATTTATCTTCACCGCCGAACACCCGATCTATACCGCGCCAAAGCACCAAGGCTGGCAGGTAGACGAAAACGGGCAAAAATACTGGCCGGTCAATGGTTATCAGCAGGAAGGCCAGCGCATTTCCAACTGGCTGGCGGAAGGGGTGATCAAGCAGCACCGTATGCTCGGCAGCTACCTTAATCTGCTGGTGCAGCAAGGGTTCGTCGTCACCTATCTGAATGAATGGGGCCCTTCGGCACAGCAAATCGCAGAAAATCCGGCGCTCGACGAAGAGCAAGAACGCCCGATGATCTTTATTCTGGCCGCCCATAAACCCGCGTAGTTAGTATTCGTCACAGTAAATTCTTAACACATCCAATTTTGGGGAGGTTACCTCCCCCCAAACTCCCGCCTCACCCACTCTTCAGGCACGGATATCCTGATATTCTGGCGTCGTATCAAACTCGTGTTTGGCAAACGGGCACAACGGAATGATTTTACGGTTCTCTTCCCGCATTTTTGCTACCACCAGCGCCACCAGCTTTTTACCGACGCCCTGACCTTTCAGCACCTCATCCACCCAGGTGTGATCGATAATGGTTAATTTATCCCCGCTCGGCACAAAAGATATCTCGGCGATCATTTTTCCCTGCTGATCGTTTATATAGAAACGTTTCTCGTCTGACAGAATTTCAAGATCCATACATTTATCCCATTTTAAAAATACATAAATTTATACCCTATAGCTTTCAAGCTGCAGCTAGGCGCCCAGCTCGCTCATCCCCAGGCGCTTACTTCAGTAAGTAACTGGGGTGAGCGACAAATCTGTCGGGAACAGATTTGAACGCTGCTTGCAGCGGCCCTGAAAGGGCAAGGACCATGGATGGGCCTTATAAGCAGGTAACAACGCTGCAGCTTGAAAGATGACGGGTCTAGAACAAACCTGATATTAGTCTACTATTTAATCAGTAATACAACATAATTGTGACAGTGGCTGAGGAGTTCAAAATGGGTGAAGGCTCAAAAGACGGCGTAATTCTACTATCCCGAATATTGTTGATGATCCTGTTTATCATTTTTGGCTGGATGAAATTGACCAGTTTTGGCGCAACCGTGACAGCGATGGAAGGGTACGGCACGCCAATGCCCTATTTAGCGGCGATCATCGCCGTGGTGGTTGAATTCTTTTTTGGCATCGCGCTTATTCTCGGGTTATTTACCCGGCCTATCGCGGTTATTTTTGCCGTTTATGTTCTCGGCACCGCCTTTATCGGTCATCCATTCTGGAAAATGACCGGTATGGAAATGATGGGCAATGAAATAAACTTCTTTAAAAATATCAGCATTATCGGCGGGCTGCTGCTGTTGGCGGTCACCGGTGCCGGGCGTTATTCGCTGGATTATAAATTCTTCAATAAATAGCTTTATTCAGCCGGCAGCATCGCTGCCGGCTGCTGCTCCGCAATTCCCTAACGACTGCGCTTGGCGTGACGCTCGAAATTGTCGGCTTTGGCCTGCGCCGATTTACGCAGCGTGACGTAGCAAGCACCTTCCCCGCCGTCACGCGGCAACGCGCGGCAAAAGGCCTGTACCTGTTCAAACTGCGCCAGCCATTTGGCGAGATAACTGCGGATAATGTTGGCATGGCTTTCATCTTCGCGACCACGGCCGTGGACAATCAGCAGCGAGCGCAAGTTTTGCTTTTCCGCCTGAACAATAAAGCGGAACAGCGCTTGTCGACAGGCCTCTACCGACTGTTTCAGCAGGTTCAGACTGGCCTGCGACGGATAGCGCCCATGGCTTAGCTTGTCCAGAACGCCCTGCTGAATGCCCTCGCCTTTGTATTCCAGCGGGACTTCGCAAGGGATCAGCTCAAGAAAACCGGTGCTGAGAAAGTTTTCCTGCCGCAGCGCCTCGGCCTCACGGCGTGCGCTTTTATCCACCGTCTCCTGCGGCTTGAGGTACAGGGTCTCGGGGGCGCTGGATAACGGGATCACATCCGCCATCGCCTGTTCAAAAAAGTCTTTGTCCTGGTTGCTCATCGCTCTGCCACTCCTAGACTGGGCCTTTAATGCCGGGAATGACCCTGATTGTAAGACGCCTCACCCCGGTTGCAAGCCGGGAATTTTCCGCAATCGTCGTCAACGGGTGAGGTTCTGTGCAGTTTTCGTTATACTGCTAAACCATTATTGAGTGCCGCAAAGGATCGATCCCATGAAAATGCGCGAGCTGGAAACCCAGTTTCAAAATGCCATGAGCGAGTTGCAGGCCAGCTTCGAAAAGCAGCATCGTGAATGGCAGCACAGCTATCAGGCACTGCAGCAGTTGCTGGAAGAGGCTAAACAGCGCGAAGTCGCATTGCGTATGCAGAATGAACAGTTGGTGCGCAAACTGAGCACCGCCAGTTCAGTGCCGGAACAGCACGCGTTAGTGAAGCAAATCAAAATGCTGGGCGCTCATCTGGACGCGTTGGCCAAAGATGCCGCCACCTTTAACCACCACCTGCACAATCAACAGCGGGCAGCCGACAACTTCAGCGGCGAACAGCGTTGACACCGGGCGCTGTCACGCAGCGCCTCCTGCCAAATACTGGCGTTCTGAGAGTGTAATAAATCATAAATGACCTGGATCATCATCGCTGCCCTGATCGTTGTATTTATTATTGGCTACCGCATTCTGACTTCCGATACCCGCAAAGCCATCGACTCTCTGGCCCACCTGCTGAAAGTAAAACCGATGCTGATTGAATCCATGATTCAGGAGATGGGCAGTCGCAACAGCCAGACCTTTATTCGCGTGTTGAACAACGGCTACACCGAAGAGATGCACCAGGCGGCCTATTTGCTGTTTATCTACCTGACCTTTATCAAGCAGGCGGATGACCAACAGATCGCCCTGTGGCGTGAAACGCTGCTGCGCGCCGGGCTATCGCCGGAGCTGCATGCCGAACACACCGAGGCCGCGCTGTTTTACTTTGCCGATCTGGATATTGACGCCTTCGAACTGGCGCAGTTTCGCCGCGCTTACAATGAGCGTTTTAATCAGGAAGCCATTGCGAACTGGTAAGAATGTGTCCCCCGCAGGCGGGGGAAGCATTACTGGAACATGCTGTAGATATAGCGCGAAAGCGCATCACGCGAGCTGAAGCCGTGTGGAATGCCGTAACGCGCACTCGGGGCATCGCTGCTTAAATCCAGGGGAAACTCAAGATACTGATTGCTGATGCGTACCGGCGAGGTCGGCGTGGCAAAATGCACGCTTTTCTCTTTCAGCGCCGGGTGGATCACCAACGCGGTTCTGCCCATCCGCGCTTCACGATTCACATATACGTAGTGCTCACCCTTGCGGTAACCATAAGACTGGTCGGTGACATAATCACGCTCAAAGCCAGTATTCTCCAACACTCTAGCCACTTCATCCGGCCGTAAATACATCGATTTCTCCTCTCGTTCTGGACCGCTGAGCGACCTTACCGTAATCATGAGATGAAACAATAAATTTTTCGGTATGGATGTGGGTTTAGGAATAATCCTTAATTATGGGTTTTGCCGGTTTTGCACCAGTAACCGCAGCGTCAACAGCACGCCCAAAAACACCATCAGCGCTGCCGCCAGATAGATCGACGGCACGCCCATGTGGCTCATCAGCAGCCCGGCCAGCGGCCCGGTGATCCCCAACGCCAGATCGAGAAACGCCGAGTAAGTGCCCAGCGCGGTGCCCTGACTTTGCTGCGGCACCTGTTTAACCGCCTCCACGCCCAGTGCCGGGAACACCAACGAGAAACCGGCACCGGCCAACAGCGCGCCCGCCTGCACCATCAACGGATCGCTGGCCTGCCATATCAGCAGCAATCCAACAATCTCGATCAGGAACGACACCAGCGTGACCTTTAAGCCGCCGTGACGATTAATGGTCTGGCTGAAGATCAAGCGGATACCGACAAAGGCAACGCTGAACAGCGTCAGTGAGAATGCCGCCCCGCTCCAGCCCTTATCAGCATAGTAGAGGGTGATAAATGTGGCGATCACGCCAAAGCCCACGGTGCCCATCGCCAGTCCGAGGCCATAGGTCCAGATGCGGCCGAATACCGCGCTAAAGGCGAGGCGTTTGCCGGCAGTGATCGAAACATTGGGCTTGGCACTCGCCAGCCACAGCGAAATCGCGACGGCCAACACGATCAGCGCCGCCACCCCGGCCAGCCCCCATTGCTGGTTAAGGTAAACGCCGAGCGGCGCTCCGGCCGCCATGGCACCGTAAGTCGCCACCCCGTTCCACGAAATCACCCGAGCGGTATGCAGCGGCCCCACCAGACCAATGCCCCACAATGTGGAACCGGTGCTGGCAAAGCTTTCGCCGACGCCAAGAAATACCCGGCCAACGCACAGCAAAATCAGGCTCAACAGCGGTATACCGACAAACCAAAAAGCCATGGCGTAAAACAGACCACTCACCCCGCAACAGGCCAGCCCGAACAGCACTACCTTTTTTGGCCCGAGCTGATCGGCATAGCGCCCGGCATGTGGCCGGCTGAATAGAGTGGCGAAATACTGGGCGCTGATGATCAAACCGGCCAGTACCGAGTTATACCCCAACTCGTTATGCACAAACCCTGGTAATACCGCCAACGGCAAACCTATGGTCAGGTAACAGACAAAGGTAAACATCACCACGGACAGGATCCGTTGGTTAAGCTGAAAGTTGTTTTCTTTAGAACTGACGGCGGTCATCGAAGGTGGCTCGCATTAAACCGGGTAGGCAACAGCACTCAGCATACCCGGTCGGGGGTCGATCATAAATCTGCGAGTTATAACCAATTATTATTTAACTCAACTTTTGCTGCCTGCGCCATTCGCTCGGGCTAATGCCCTGAATGCGCAGAAACTCACGGTTAAAGTTGGATTTAGTGGTGAATCCGGCCTTTTGCATGATATCTGTCACCGGATCCTCCCCGTCCAGCAGCCACTGGGCCGCCTGGCGGATGCGCAGTTGATTCACATATTGCGACACATTCATGCCCGTATGGCGGTTGATCGCCTGTGAAACCCGCCGCGTCGGCAAACCGACCTTGCGCGCCAGGCGGGCCAGATTCAGTTCAGGCTCCAGATAGAGGTCGTCCTGCCGCAGCCGCTGCTGCACCTGGTCAAACCACTCGGCCAGTTGCTCCTCGTCTTCGGCAACCTCCTGCGTCGGCTCCGGCAACGGCTCTACCGGGCTGTCTGAGGGACGGCTGCGGGACAACACCAGACACAGGCTTACCGCCACCAGCAGATTAACCAGGGTCGCCAACCTGCCGGCATGACGCCCGTCGAACAGTGAAAAATCGAGCGTAATCACCAGTTCGGCCGCCGCCACGCCCATCAGCAAGATGCCCAGCCCCCGCCACAGTCGATAGCTGAGCCAGCTTTCCGCCAGCGCCACCTGCTGCAAAGCGTTCTCACCACGCAGCAGTGCGTACAGCAGCGCCGTGCCATAACCCAGATAAGCGCCAGCGATCAGCACATCCAGCCAAAAAGGCGCGAACACGCTCGCCAGCAGCGTCAGGCATAGCGGCATCAGGTGCCCGAGTTCACGTCGCCGCAGCCTGCCCTGGGTGCTGACCAGAAAGGCCAGATACGTCAGCGTAGGGATCGCCACCGCACCGAAGGGTTGCAGTCCATTAAACTGCGCCACGCCATAACCATAGCGGATCCCCACCAGCAGGCTTTGCCAGGCGCACAGCAACAGCAATAACTGGAAGACCCAGCGCTGCGGCCGTGGTCGCCCCAGGCGATACAGCAGCCCCAGGCACAGCAGACCAAACAAAAAAGTGAGGGGGATAAGCGGCATCGTCGGCATCTTGTTGTGTTCACACAGAAACGGCAGTGTACTGTTAAAACAAACCTTTAACGACCCGGATCGCGATCGAGGTCGCCGGATAACGCCCCTCATGCCACCCTCTCGAGGTCAACATTTGAGGAGTGAAAATGAACAGAGCGTTGTTGTTGTGGATACTGCTGTGCGGCATTGCCAGCGCCACCCCCTATCAGGTTGCCACCCGCGATCAAGTCTTTCAGGCCGGTTCACGTTCGTTGAACAGCCGAATTTACTACCCCACGACCGAGACGAATGGGCAATGGCTCACCGGTGCGAATAAGGTCTTTACTGGCATCAGCAGCCGGCCAGATGCGCCGGTGGCGAACGGACACTTTCCGCTGATCGTGATCAGCCACGGCAGCGGCGGCAATAACAGCAGTCAGGCCTGGCTGGCGGCGGCGTTAGTCCGGCAGGGAATGATTGTCGTGGCAGCCAATCACCCAGGCAGCACCACCGGCAACTCGGTTCCGGCGCTCTCCGCCAAACTGTGGTTACAGACCGAGGATATTTCCGGCCTGATCAGCGCCATCACCACCGATCCTCAGTGGAGTAAAGTCGTCAATCGCCAGGTGATTGGCGTTATCGGCCATTCCAAGGGCGGTTACAGTGCCATTGCCGCCATCGGTGGACGAGTCCGGTTGGCCGATTTTGTCAGCGGCTGCCAACAAGCCCCACAGTCACCCAACTGCCAGTTTTATACCCGGGCCAAAGTTGATTTAGAAGCGCTCTCCGCCCGGCAATTTGATGCCGATTATACCGACCCGCGCATTCGCTTTGCCGTCGCCCTCGATCCCGGCATGGTGCCTTATCTGCTGCCTGACAGCCTGCATCGGCTCAGCGCCCCTTTATTGGTTATCGAACCTCAACATTTCGAACCAGACAGCCAAATACCCGGTCTTGGCGGTGCCACACTGGCCAAAGACGCAGGACAGCAACCGATTGATGCACTACGGCTGTCGAACGGTAACCATTTTGATTTTATTCCGCTTTGTCAGCCGAATGGACGCCAAATTCTGGCTGCAGAGGAGAAAGATGCAGAGGTGTTATGCGCCTCCTCAAATACACAGCGTGAATGGGTACACCAGAAGACATTGACGGCCATCATGACGTTTATTCACCCGTGGCTATCCGCGCCCGCAGGAAATCAATAAACGCCCGCACCTTCTCCGGCACATGGCGGGTATTGGGGTACAGCGCATAAATGCTTTGGGCCGGAAATTGATGGTCTGCCAGCAGCGGGCACAGTTTGCCTTCGGCAATGGCGGGCCGCACCAGCCATTCGGGCAGTAATGCCACCCCGGCACCGTGCAGGGCAAACGCCAGCAGCGCGGAGGCACTGTCGCCCATTAATGTGGCGGCGTCTTCAACCTTAAACAGCACCGCCTGCCGCTCCGGGGTAATCACCTGCCAGCTCAACGGTGAACTGAGGCGGCTGTGGGCGATCCACTGCGCCTGCGCCAGTTGCGCCAGCGAGCCAACCGGATGGCGGGTCAGATACTCCGGCGAGGCGACCGGCAGGATGGCAAAACTGTCGAGCCGCGCCGCATGGTGGCTGGAGTCCGCCAGTTGCCCCAGCCGGATCGCCACATCGAAGCGTTCCGAAATTAAATCGGCATGATAAGAAGAAGAAACATGCTGAATGCGCAAGCGCGGATGCAACCGGGAAAATGCCGCCAGCGCCGGCACCACCACTTGCGCGCCGTATTCCGGCGTAGTGGTGATTCGCAATACGCCACTCAGACCGTGGTGATCGCGGCGCACGTCATCCAGCACGTTTTCCGCATCCTGCAGCAACCGCAGGCAGCGTTGATAGAAGCGTTCACCGGCATCGGTCAGCGCCAGCCGCCGGGTACTGCGCACCAGCAACGACACCCCCAACTCACTTTCCAGCTGTTTGACATTGAAACTGACCACCGCCTTGGTTTGCCCCAACGCCACCGCCGCAGCGGTAAAGCTGCCGGCATCCACCACCGCCACAAAGATCGCCAAACGCTGCAGGTTAAGCATAGTGTCACGCCTTATTGTCAAAATTATTTTGACAGTGTAATCGTTCGCAGCCGATTTATCCGCAGTTTCCCGCCCGCTACACTGCTGGCCTTCAACCGGAGGCCCCATGCCCTATCGCATCAAAGTCGCAATCGTCTATCTGCTCGGATTCTTTGTCGATCTGATCAACATGTTTATCGCTAACGTCGCTTATCCGTCGATCGGTCATGCGTTGCAGGCTTCGGTCGGTGAACTGGCCTGGGTCAGCAACGGTTATATTCTCGGCCTGACGCTGGTGATCCCGCTCAGCGCCTGGCTGGCGCAGCGCATCGGTGGACGGCGGGTGTTTTTGCTGTCGCTGACACTGTTTATGCTGGCAACAACCGCGGCGGGCTATGCCGGCTCAATTGGCGAGTTGATTGGTTGGCGAGTGCTACAAGGTATGGGGGGCGGTTTGCTGATCCCGATCGGTCAAACACTAACCTATCAACTGTATCGCAGCCACGAACGCGCCGGGCTTTCCGCCGCCATTATGCTGGTTGGCCTGCTGGCACCCGCGCTGTCACCGGCGCTGGGCGGGCTGATTGTCGACAATCTTGACTGGCGCTGGGTGTTCTTCGCCAACCTGCCACTGGCAGCTCTGGCACTGTTGCTGGCCGCGCTGTGGTTGCGCCCTCAGGCAGCCGAGCTACAACGCAAGCCGCTCGACGTCAACGGATTGCTCAGCGCCTGCACCGCTCTGACGCTGATCCTGCTGGGCCTGACCCGGCTGGGTGATGCCGATGGCCTGCTGCAGGGCGCTTTGCTGTTGGCCGCCGGGGCGCTGACGTTGGCTTATTACCTGCGGCGCAGCCTGCGCATCGCCCAACCGCTGCTGAACCTGCGGCTGATGCAAGATCCGCTGCTGCGCACCTCAATGATGATTTATCAGTGTATTCCCGGTCTGTTTATCGGCGTCAGTCTGGTGGCCATGCTGTATTTGCAAAACCAATTGGGCATGCGCGCCGCACAGGTCGGCAGCCTGATGCTGCCCTGGTCGCTGGCCTCGTTTCTGGCCATCACCCTGACCGGCAAGAAATTCAATCGCCTTGGCCCGCGGCCGCTGTTTATCCTCGGTTGTCTGCTGCAGGGGCTGGGTATTCTGACGCTGTCGCAGATTGCTCACGCCGGGGACTACGGATTGCAGTTGACGGCCTTCGCCCTGATGGGCTTTGGCGGCAGCCTGTGCAGCAGCACCGCACAAAGCAGCGCTTTCCTGCAGATTGCCGATGAACAATTGGCGGATGCCAGTGCACTGTGGAATATCAATCGCCAGCTCAGCTTTTGCCTGGGTGTCGCCCTGCTCAGCCTGCTGTTAAATCTGCTGCTTGAGCATTTTTCGCCCGCTGCCGCCTACAAAATCTGTTTTTACCTGGCCGCCGCCAGCACGCTAGTGCCGCTGTTGCTGTGCCTGCGTATCGCTAACCGTGCCATCGTGCACCGTCTCAACACTCAACAGGA
Source organism: Serratia myotis (assembly GCF_027474885.1). NCBI lineage: Bacteria > Pseudomonadati > Pseudomonadota > Gammaproteobacteria > Enterobacterales > Yersiniaceae > Serratia > Serratia myotis. The sequence goes on from NZ_CP099707.1 coordinate 4,307,581, forward strand.
AGCTCCATGAACCGATATTTTACCGAAGTGATCGACGCTCACGTCGCCATTGAAAACTGGCTGGAAAAAGGAATGGGGGAGGAAACAGCGCTGCTGGCGCGTTTTGATCCGGCCTTCAGCATGATCGCGCTGAACGGCAGCCGACTGGATTTCGCCGCACTGAGCGCCTTTTTCCACGCGCATCGCGCCGCTAAACCAGGGCTGGAAATCACTATAGAAGAGATGACGTTAGTGGCCGAATGGCCAACGGGCGCGGTGGTTAGCTATCGTGAAAAACAAATGTTGCCTGGACAGGCGGTAACGCTACGCAACTCCACCGTGGTGTTCGAGCAGACCCAAACCGGGCTGGGCTGGCGGCACCTGCATGAAACCACGCTGGCACAGTAATCAGAGAAAACCGTCGGCCAGAAACAGCTCCCAGGCGACGATCAGCCCACACAGGGTAACGGCGCTGAAAATCACTTCGAACAGATAGCGATTGATCATCATGGGCTGGCCCTCAAAAGAAAACACCCGGCAAAACCGGGTGTTTACATAGCGTCTGGATGCGGAGGTTCCCGCAGACTTCACTTATTTAGCGGCTGGAGCTGCTGCTTTTTTGGTAGTTTTGTGGTGTTTTTTAGCGGCCTGAGCTTTCTGCACTGGCGCTTTTTTGCTCACTTTGTGGTGAGTTTTAGCAGCCTGAGCTTTCTGGGCTGGGGCTTTTTTGCTCACTTTGTGGTGAGTTTTAGCAGCCTGAGCTTTCTGGGCTGGGGCTTTCTTGGTCGCTTTGTGGTGCTTTTTAGCGGCCTGAGCTTTCTGTGCTGGCGCTTTCTTGGTTGCCTTGTGGTGCCTCTTCTTATGATGAGTGGCTTTAGCAGGTGCCTTCTCAGCAGCAGCAGCGGCTGGTGCAGCGCTAGTGGTTGCAGCCGGAGCAGCCGCCGCCGGAGCTACAGCATCAGCAGCGAAAGCAACAGAAGACAGACCCATGGTAGCAGCAACGATCAGGGCTAATACTTTTTTCATCTTTAATTCCTCAGAGTGTTTTTTCAGTAAGCCCCGTTGGGCCGTTGAAGCAGATACTAGAGGAATCGCTGAGCCGCTTCCGTGAGTGATTGGTTTCGCCGAGTAACCAAATGTACAGCGGCCGTATGACCGACGAACATGGCGTTTTTTCCGTGATCGCCAACACGTTTTAAAAAATGGTCTACACTTAAAAGACATGTGTCGAAACGGAGAATCGAATGTTTAAGAGATCAGAAAAAGTAGAACGCGACATCGATCAAGACGTCACCCTGCTGGCGGATACGCTGGATGAGGTGCTACGCGAATCCGGTGACAAGACCAAAGAGGAACTGAAAGAGCTGCACAGCAAGGCAAAAGGCGTATTACGCGATGCCCGGGCACGCTTTAATGGTTCCAGCAGTCTGACACAGCACGCTCGCGATGCCGTCGAACAAGCCGACAGCTACGTGCGCGACAAACCTTGGCAGGGCGTAGGGATCGGGGCCGCAGTTGGCATCGTCCTCGGCGTGCTGCTGGCCCGGCGTTAACACCCCTTGCAGTCATAAAGATAAAACAGATGTGCGTCTGGCCCGCGGGAAACCGCGGGCCGTTTAATTTGTGCCTTTGATTAATCCGGCCAACCGGGCTACCGCTCGCTCCGTCTCCGCCTGCTGGATAAAGTTGGCAAAGCCCATTAACAGGCCCGACCCCGCCGGATCCGCAATGCACCAGTCGGATAGCGCCTGTATCGACAAGCCGCACTGCCAGGCCAGTTCCGCCAAAAGCCGATCCTGCCCCTCCCCCTTCAGCCGGGCCAATAACTGAATGCCACCGGCCTGTGACGCGACCGTCAAATGCTCTCCCAACTGCTGTTCCAGTGCCTGTGCCAGCCATGCGCGCCGTTGGCGGTAAATGGGCCGCATCCGCTTCAAGTGGCGATAAAAATGCCCCTGATGAATAAAATCCGCCACGCTGGCCTGCAGCAACGGTGGACAACCGCAGCCACGCAGCCGACTGCTGTGGCCAAAGGCCTCTACCTGCCCGGCAGGCACCACCAGATAAGCCATGCGCAAGGCTGGGAACAGCGTTTTGCTGAAGGTACCGGCGTACAGTACCCGCCCCTGACGATCGAGACTTTTCAACGGCGGCAGCGGCCGACCGTGATAACGCACCTCGCTGTCATAGTCGTCTTCAAGGATCCACGCCTGCTGCTGCTGCGCCCACTCCAGCAGCGCCATACGCCTTGCCAGACTGAGTGTGACCCCCAGCGGACTCTGATGGGTCGGCGTCAGCACCGCCATCCGTGCCTGGGGGGCGCTGGCCAAACCGGCGGCAATGTTCATGCCCTGCTCATCGACCGGCACCGCCACTGGCCGCATACCGGCGGCGCGAAACAGCGGCAGCGTGACCGGATAGCCCGGATCCTCCAGCCATACCGCTTCCCCCGGCTGAAGCAAAGTGCCGATCACCAGATCCAGCAGTGCCTGATAACCAGCGCAGATAAACACCTGTTCCGGGCGGCAACTGATGCCGCGCGAAAGCTGCAAATAATTGGCGATTGCCGCACGCAGCTCGGGCAAGCCCTGAGTTGACGGATGTGCCATAGAGGCCAACGGGGCAGTGCGTAACTGGCGACCGACAATTCGCTGCCATTGCGCACGCGGAAACGCATCCAGCGCGGGTAGCCCCAGTTGAAACGGCGGCGTCGCCCCGTTCGGATGCAGCGGATTTGCCGTTACCGTCGGCAAAGGTTCCACTGCCAGCGCCGCACGCACCGGCAGGTTCTGCAACTGCGGCGAAACATAGGTCCCCGCCTGCCCCCGGCTTTGCAGAAAACCTTCGGCAATCAGCTGCGCGTAGGCACTTTCTACCGTGGCGCGTGCCACGCCCAGATCGCTCGCCAATCCACGAACCGAAGGCAAGCGGCTGCCCGCCGGCAGGGTTCCCTGCGCTATGGCGTCTTTGATCCGCAAATAAATCTGCCGGTACAAGGGGTCGGCAAGCCGGCTGTCCAGCCGCAAGGAGGTAAGAAACTGACGCATCATGGCCCGGTTAAATAATCACTTTATGGCCCTATAGCATAGTCCATATCGCCGCTAAAGTAGCACCATGATTCTGCTATTCGCTAACCGAGGTTGACCATGATTAAGCAACGTTTGAACTATTCCGAACTTTCACCGGCTCCGTACAAAAATATGGTGAACGCCTTGATGGCGCTGGAGAAAGGCGCGCTGGATAAAGCGACAATTGAACTGATGTTTATGCGTGTTTCGCAGATCAACGGCTGCGCCTACTGCCTGGATATGCACGGCAAAGCCCTGCGCGAAAGTGGCGTCAGCAGCGCCAAGCTGGATCAGCTTGCAGGCTGGCGCGTCAGCCATGCGTTCAGTGAGCGCGAGCATGTGGCACTGGAATGGGCAGAGTCAGTCACCCTGATCGCCGCTACCGGCGCACCGGACAGCGCGTTTGAAGCGCTACGGGCGCACTTTAGCGATGCGGAAATTGCCGATTTGACCTTCGCCATTAGCATCATGAATGCCTTTAATCGCCTGGCCATCAGCATGCGTCAATGATCAAACTGCACCTCCCCTCTCGCTGCGAGAGGGTTTTTTCGTCACTAACTTCCCCGCAAAAAAAAATTCCCCAGCACTTTTCCAGCGCCGCTGCGGCCTGCGTTCAAATTCAATCAAAACACCATATATAGCGTGGTTGATAAATTAAATATCTACATATAGTATTTAATCCATCAACCGCAGGGAACATGTAGCCGTTGGTAACGCCGTCAGAAACGCCGTTCAATGCTCCGTTATCTGACCTGTCCGCCTTTCCTTTAGCCCATAAGGTGAATGCGAATCATGAGCATTATTATTTACAGTAAACCGGACTGTGTCCAGTGCAACGCCACCTATCGCGCCTTCGATAAACAAGGGATTGGTTATCAGGTGATTGACCTCACCCAGGATCAACAGGCGCTGAGCCATGTTAAATCCCTCGGCTATCAACAGGTTCCGGTGATTATCGCCGGAGACGATCACTGGTCCGGCTTCCGGCCAGACAAAATTGGCGCGCTGGCTAACGCCGTCGCGTCCTGAGGTTGGCCATGAACCCGCTGGTCTACTTCTCCAGCAGTTCGGAGAACACCCACAGGTTCGTTGAAAAGCTGGGCTTACCAGCGATGCGCATACCGATCGCCGGAGCCCGCAGCAAACTGCTGATGGAAAGCCCCTATATTTTGATCGTGCCCAGCTATGGCGGCGGCAGCGCCGTGGGAGCCGTGCCGATCCAGGTGATCCGCTTTCTCAACGATCCGCAGAATCGCGCTTTCCTGCGCGGCGTTATCGCCGCCGGGAATACCAATTTCGGCGCAGCGTACGGCATTGCCGGCGATATCATCGCCAAAAAATGTCAGGTGCCTTTTCTTTACCGTTTTGAGCTGCTCGGCACCACACAAGACGTTGCAAACGTTCGACAGGGAGTAACCGCATTTTGGCAACGACAGAACTGACCAGGCCCGCTACCAGCGCGCTGGATTACCATTCGCTCAACGCGATGCTCAATCTTTATGATGCCGAAGGCCGTATCCAGTTTGATAAGGATCGACTGGCGGCACGACAATACTTCCTGCAGCACGTCAATCAGAACACCGTGTTCTTCCACAACCTGGAAGAGAAGCTGCGCTATCTGGTGGAAGAAGGTTATTACGAGCAGAGCGTGCTGGCGCAGTACGACTTCGCCTTTATCAAGCAGTTGTTCCAGCAGGCCTACGCGAAAAAATTCCGCTTCGAGACGTTTCTCGGCGCCTTTAAGTACTACACCAGCTACACGCTGAAAACCTTTGACGGCAAACGCTATCTGGAACGCTACGAGGATCGGGTGTGCATGGTCGCCATGACGCTGGCCGCTGGCGATACCGCACTGGCGCAAGCTCTGGTAGAAGAAATGATTTCCGGCCGCTTCCAGCCGGCGACGCCCACCTTCCTCAACTGCGGCAAACAGCAGCGCGGCGAACTGGTGTCCTGCTTCCTGTTGCGCATTGAAGACAATATGGAGTCGATCGGCCGGGCGGTGAACTCCGCGCTGCAACTGTCGAAACGTGGCGGTGGCGTGGCGTTTTTGCTGACCAACATCCGTGAGGTCGGCGCGCCGATCAAACGTATTGAGAACCAATCCTCCGGCGTCATTCCGATCATGAAAATGCTCGAAGATGCCTTCTCTTACGCCAACCAACTGGGTGCGCGTCAGGGCGCCGGTGCGGTGTACCTCAATGCTCACCACCCGGATATTCTGCGTTTCCTCGACACCAAGCGCGAAAACGCCGACGAGAAGATCCGCATCAAAACCCTGTCGCTGGGGGTGGTGATCCCGGATATCACCTTCGAGCTGGCGAAAAATAACGAAGAGATGTATCTGTTCTCGCCGTATGACGTCGAGCAGGTGTATGGCGTACCGTTTTCGGAAATCAGCGTCAGCGAGAAGTACCGCGAAATGGTGGATGACAAACGCATCCGCAAGTCGCGCATCAATGCCCGCGAGTTCTTCCAGGTGCTGGCGGAGATCCAGTTTGAATCCGGCTACCCGTACATGATGTTTGAAGATACCGTCAACCGCGAGAACCCGATCGCCGGACGTATCAATATGAGCAACCTGTGTTCGGAGATTTTACAGGTTAACCGCGCCAGCACTTATCACGATGACCTGAGCTATGACCAGGTCGGCAAGGATATTTCCTGCAACCTCGGCTCGCTAAACATCGCCAAAACCATGGATGCACCGGACTTCGGCAAAGCGGTCGACACCGCGATCCGCGCGCTGACTGCGGTGGCGGACATGAGCGACATCCGCTCGGTACCCTCAATCGCCGAAGGCAACCGCAGCTCGCACGCTATCGGCCTGGGCCAGATGAACCTGCATGGCTACCTGGCGCGCGAACGCATCTTCTATGGCTCTGAGGAAGGCATCGACTTCACCAATTTCTATTTCTATACCGTCGCTTACCACGCCATTCGCGCCTCTAACCAGCTGGCTATCGAGCGCGGCAGCGCATTCGCCGGCTTCGAGGATTCCACCTACGCGTCCGGCTTGTACTTCAGCAAATACACCGAAAGGGAATGGCTGCCACAGACCGAGCGAGTGCGCGCGCTGTTCGCCGACGCCAATATCGCCATTCCGGGCCGCGAGGAATGGCTGGCGCTGCGCCAGTCGGTGATGATGCACGGGTTGTACAACCAGAACCTGCAGGCGGTGCCGCCGACCGGCTCCATCTCCTACATCAATAACTCGACCTCCAGCATCCATCCGATTGTGTCACGCATCGAGATCCGCAAAGAGGGCAAGATTGGTCGCGTGTATTATCCGGCGCCCTATATGACCAACGACAACCTGGAGTACTACCAGGATGCCTATGACATCGGGCCGGAAAAGATCATTGATACCTACGCCGCTGCCAGCCAGCACGTCGATCAGGGGCTGTCGCTGACGTTGTTCTTCCGCGATACCGCCAGCACGCGCGACATCAACCGCGCGCAGATTTACGCCTGGCGTAAAGGCATCAAAACCATCTATTACATCCGTCTGCGCCAGATGGCGCTGGAAGGCACCGAGGTGCAGGGCTGCGTGTCCTGCGCGCTGTGAGGCAACTTATGAATAGCATTAAACCGGCGCAGCTGGTGCGCGCAATCAACTGGAATACCATCGAAGACGATAAAGATCTGGAGGTGTGGAACCGCCTGACCTCTAACTTCTGGCTGCCGGAAAAGGTACCGCTGTCGAACGATATTCCGTCGTGGGCCACGCTGACACCGAAAGAACAGCAGTTGACCATCCGGGTGTTCACCGGCCTGACGCTGCTGGACACCATTCAGAATACCGTCGGTGCCCCGGCGCTGATCGCCGACGCCATTACGCCGCACGAAGAGGCGGTGTACTCCAACATATGCTTTATGGAGGCGGTGCACGCCCGCTCCTACAGCTCGATATTCTCCACGCTGTGCCAGACGCCGGACGTCGACGACGCCTACCGTTGGAGTGAGGAAAACCGCGCATTGCAGAAAAAGGCCCATATCATTCTGGCCCACTACCGCAGTGACGATCCGCTGATGAAGAAAGTCGCCAGCGTGTTCCTCGAGTCGTTCCTGTTCTATTCGGGCTTTTACCTGCCGATGTACTGGTCGAGCCGCGCCAAACTGACCAACACCGCCGATCTGATCCGTCTGATCATCCGCGACGAGGCGGTACACGGCTATTACATTGGCTATAAGTTCCAGAAAGGGTTAGAGAAGGTCGACGCTGCCCGTCGGCAACAGGTGAAAAACTTCGCCTTCGATCTGCTGCAGGATCTGTATGACAACGAGGTGCGGTACACCGAAGAGCTGTACGACGGGGTGGGCTGGAGCGAGGACGTGAAAACCTTCCTGCACTATAACGCCAACAAGGCGCTGATGAATCTGGGTTACGAAGCGCTGTTCCCACCGTCGATGGCGGAGGTCAACCCGGCGATTCTGTCGGCACTGTCGCCGAACGCCGACGAAAACCACGACTTCTTCTCCGGCTCCGGCTCGTCTTACGTAATCGGCAAAGCGGTTAATACCGAGGATGACGACTGGGATTTCTGAGGACAGTCGCGGGGTGCATAACTTCACCCTACAACGATAACCTGTGAACGGGCGCAGCATGCAGCGCCCCTACTGTTTAGATTTTCCCGGAACGCTGCCGGATGCGTTGCCAGATGGCCCGCTTTTCCTGGTCATCGGCGCTCGACCAGGCGGCGATTTCATCCAGCGTGCGCCAACAGCCACGGCACCACGATTTTTCGGCGTCGATCTGGCAAACATTATTGCAGGGTGAACGGACGCTATCGTCAATCTGACTGCCCGTTTTCCTTCTTCTGCTGCGCCCTACCATTAAATGCTTCCTCGAGGTGGATTTCTCGCCACAGGATACCCGATCCTGCCGCGAAAAAACCGCCCGCCAGCATCAGATGATGCCACCGTTGGCACGCAGGGTTTGGCCATTAATCCAGGCGCCGTCGGCACCGGCCAGGAATGACACTGCTGCGGCGATATCCTGCGGCTGGCCCAAACGCTCCAACGGTGCCATTTTCGCCAGTCGCTCGATTAGCTCAGGCGTTTTACCGTCCAGGAACAACCCGGTCGCGGTGGGCCCGGGTGCGATGGCATTCACGGTGATATTACGCCCGCGCAGCTCTTTCGCCAGCACGCTGGTCAGCGCCTCGACGGCGGCCTTGCTGGCGGCGTACATGCCGTAGCTCGGCTGCAACAGCCCGACCACACTGGAAGAAAAGTTGATGATACGGCCATTGTCACGCAGGCGTTTCGCCGCTTCACGTAGGGTATTGAAGGTGCCCTTCAGGTTGATGTCGATCAACCGATCGACATCGGCATCGCTCATTTCTGCCACCGGGGCCAATGCAATCACCCCGGCGTTGTTCACCAAAATATCCACGCCGCCGAAAGCCTGTTCGGCACGGTCAAACAGTTGGGCCACCGCAGCGGTATCGCTGACGTCCGCTTTGGCGCTCAGCGCCCGGCCACCATTCTGCTCAATTTTGCGCACCAGTAGATCGGCCAATGCCTGGTTACCTGAATAGTTGACGATCACAGTAAAACCGTCGGCAGCCAGGCGTTCGGCGATGGCGGCACCGATGCCGCGTGATGCGCCGGTGACGATGGCAACTTGTTGGCCAGTGGTGTTCATCTGATCTCTCCTCGTCGACGATGCGCCGGCAGGCTTGCTGGCGTGGGATCATCATGCACCTTTCGCAATGGCGAATAATCCCCTAATCTTCGTTATCACTATCCGAATTAAGCGAACAATCACCATGGACAGAATTGACGCCATGCGTCTGTTCACCCGCGTGGTAGAACAGCGTAGCTTTACCCAGGCCGCACAGGATCTGGGCCTGCCGCGCTCGACGGTGACCGATGCCATCAAACAGCTGGAGGCCCGGTTGCAGGTACGGCTGCTGCAGCGTACCACCCGCCACGTCAGCCCGACACTGGATGGCGAGGCCTATTATCAGCGCTGCCTGACTATTCTGGCGGATATCGAAGATGCCGAGATGGCATTTGCCGGTGCCAGGCCGCGTGGGCTACTGCGTATCGATGTGCACGGCACCCTGGCGCGTCACTTTCTGCTGCCGGGGCTGCCTGATTTTCTGGCGCACTATCCGGATATCGAATTGTTCATGAGCGAAGGCGATCGGCTGGTAGATCCAGTGCGCGAAGGTATCGACTGCGTGGTGCGGGTCGGCAAGCTGAAAGACAGCGATATGGTAGCGCGTCGGTTAGGCGAGCTGGAGGAAGTGACCTGCGCAGCCCCCGACTACCTGCAACGCTTCGGGACACCGCTTAACATCGGTGAGCTTGCAGGGCACCGCATGGTGGGTTTTCGCTCCTCGGCCAGCGGCACCATTATGCCTTTGGAATTTAACGTCGCAGGTCAGCCGCAGCAGGTGATGCTGCCCTGCACGGTGTCGGTCAGCGCGGCGGAAAGCCTGGTGGCCGCGGCGCGCATGGGACTGGGGATTATTCAGGTGCCGCGCTATCACCTGCGCGACGATTTGGCCAATGGCAGCCTGCTGCCGCTGTTGCCGCAATACCCTTCCACACCGATGCCGGTCTCGCTGCTGTATCCGCGCAGCCGACAACTTTCACCCCGGGTGCGGGTATTTATCGACTGGTTCAGCAAGGTTTTTACCGCACGCAACGGGTAACAAGCCGCCCGTCAGGGCGGCCAGCGGCTTACAGTGCACCGTAGTCCAAAGGTACCCAGTCGTATCCTTCGCCCTGCTTATTCAGATAGCCCAACCCGGGGAATGACAGATGCGCCCCGCCCACCAGCTCCTTTTGTCGGGCGCTATCACCGAAGACCCTCAGTCGCTGGGTCACCGCTGCTTTGGCATCACTGTCGAAGCTGATCGCGACATTCGGATCGGCAAACTGTACCGCTGCCACGTGGATCAGATCGCCAATTAACAGCAGTTTCTTACCCTGACTTTCCACCTGATAAATGCTGTGGCCCGGCGTATGACCGTGGGCCGCAAAAGCACTGATGCCCGGCGACAACTCGCCGTCACTGTTGAAAGGTTTGAAGTGCCCGACGGCCTGATAAGGTTTGATCGCCGCTATCGCATTCTCAAATGACGCTTTATCTTCCGCCTTCGCCTGTTTCAAGCGGCTCTCGCTCAGCCAAAAATCGGCCTCCTGCCGACCGGCACGCACCAGCGCATTTGGGAACACCGCCTGGCCGTTTTGCATCAGGCCGCCGAGATGATCCGGGTGCATGTGCGTCAGATAGATTTCATCCACCTGTTGCGGCTGATAGCCGGCCGCCTTCAGATTAGCGGTCAATTTACCCAGATCCTTGCCCAGCAGCGAACCGGCCCCGGTATCGATCAGGATCAACTTACTGCCGGTATTGATCAGGTACGAATTGAACGAGGTCACTACCGGCAGGCTCTGATGATGCTCGGCCAGCGCGGTTTCGATCTGTTTTGGCGTGCTGTTCAGCAGCAGTTTATCCACCGGCAAACGGAGCACCCCATCGGACAATACGGTGATTTCATAGCTGCCAAGCATAAGGCGATAAAAACCCGGCGCGGGAGTTTTCACCTGTGGCGCGGCGGCCAGGGTTTGCAGTGACATGACGGCCAGCGCCGCCCCCAGCAGGTAAGGTTTCCAGAACATAGTGACTCCCGATTGTCATTTAAGCGCTAAGTATTAACCCAAAGTGGAAATGACGCCTGCAGGAGAAGAAAATGAATAAAAAAAATCCCCGCGGGGGCGGGGAAAGGCAAAGAAAACTAAGGTTTTTTTGTTATACGAAGAATTTGGCCAGCACTAACAAAGAGAGTGAGACGTTAATCGCGCCGCCGATGCGGGTAGCGATTTGGGCAAACGGCATCAATGACATACGGTTACCGGCGGTCAGGATAGCAACATCACCGGTACCGCCTTGTCCGCTCTGGCAGCAGGAGACAATCGCCACATCAATCGGGTGCATGCCAATTTTCTTGCCGACAAAAAAGCCGGTCGCCACCAGCGTGCAAACGGTGCTGACGATCACTACCAGGTTTTGAATAGTGAATGCGTTAACCAGTTCCTGCCATGGCGTGATCGCTACGCCAACGGCAAACAGGATTGGGTAGGTCACCGCCGTGCGGAAGAACTTATACACCACCTGCGAACCTTCCTGAATGCGTGGAGACACACCGTGCGCCAGCTTCACCGCCACCGCCGCGAACAGCATGCCAACCGGTGCCGGCAGGCCAATCAAGCGGTGCAGCAGCATTCCCACCATGTACAGCAGGATGGCCAACAGCGCGCCACTGGCAATAGTGCTGACATCCACCTTGCCGCTGATTTTATCCACCGCGCTCATTTCGCTGTCGCCCTGCTTGCTCGGCATCAGGCTGCCTTCACCGGTCAGGTGCGGGTAGCGTTTACCGAGTTGGTTGAGCAAGCCGGCGAGCACAATGGCGGTCAGACTGCCGAGCATCACGATCGGCAAAATACGCCCTAACGCCACTCCCTGCTCCATATGCAGGATTGCCGCGTAGCCCATCGACAGCGGGATCGCGCCCTCACCGACGCCCCCGGCCATGATCGGCAAGATCAGGAAGAAGAATATTTGGAACGGCTCCAGCCCCAGTGCCATGCCGACCGCCATGCCCACCAGCATGCCGGCAATCTCGCCGCACAGCATCGGCGCGAAGATGCGCAGGAAGCCCTGGATCAACACCTGACGGTTCATGCTCATAATGCTGCCGACGATAATGCAGCAGATATAGAGATACAGAATATTGGTCGACTTGTAGAACTTGGTGGTCGACTCCACTACCACGTCCGGCAGCAGACCGTAATGCACCAGCGCGGAAGGAATAAAGGTGGCGCAAATGGCTGCTGCCCCCATTTTGCCGATCAGCGGCAGGCGTTTGCCAAACTCGCCGCAGGCAAAACCGAAGAAGGCCAATGTAGCGACCATCACCACGATATCGCTGGGTAATTTCCCTTCCAGGCAATCCAGTAAAATAAGTACGCCGGCCAGAACGAAGAACGGTAACGGAATAATCCCTACTTTGTAATTGTCCAGTATGTGCCACCATTTTTCACGCAACGGTATTTCAGCCGTTTTGTCTTTGGCGACGAGGTAAGAATCATCTGTTGTGCTCATAATCTGGCCTCTTATTAGTTTGTTCGGCCATCATAGAGAAACGCACGGATTACCTGCTGTGATTTTGTTCAAAATTAAAAAGGGTTTTTAATGGTGGTTATGGTTTCTATGGTGTTAATTGGGGTTATGTAAAATAGAGCGAGGTTTTAATGGTGTTAATGTTATTTTAACTTTAAAGCTTATCAGTTTTATTGCAGTCGTTTAATACCGCGACCCATTAAGGATAAACCCGTGGTGACGATCACAAGTTGATCGGGCGCAATATTACATTAACCACGACTCATGATAGGGTAAGCGCTCAGGATCTCTCAGGACGCCCCCCAGGCCATGCGCATAAAACTCTCATTTCAAATCAAGCTATTCCTGTGCCTGGTCGCCTTCTCTTGTGTGCTGTTAACCTTTATTGGTGCTTACACCTACTATCAGCTGGATGCCCAGCTGCATCGCGACCTCGGCGCGCGGGCGCAAGTGCAGGCACGGGAGATTGCCCTGATCCCGTCCCTGGTCACCGCAGTGGAAAAAAACGATCCGGTAAAAATCGCCGAGCTGATGAAAAAAATACGTGCCAGCAGTGATGCCAGCTATATCGTGATCGGCGATAAACAAACCCGGCATCTTTACCACTCTGAATATACTGATCGTGTCGGTACCCCGATGGTCGGCGGCGATAACCAAGAGGTGCTGGAAGGAAAAAGTATTATTTCCATCCGCAAAGGCGGTATCGGAATTTCATTGCGTAGCAAAGCACCGATTATGGATGACAATAATAAGGTTATCGGTATTGTCTCGGTCGGCTATCTGAAATCACATATCGATAACCTGAATGCCAGAACCCTGACGCAAATTGTGGTGTCGATTGTGATGTTATTAATCGCCCTGTTTGTCTTTTCCTGGCTGTTATCGAAGAATTTAAAACGCCAGATGTTCTGGCTGGAGCCGAAGGAAATTGCGCTGCTGGTGCGCCAACAAAAGGCCCTGCTGGAAGCGATTTATGAGGGTGTGATTGCCGTCGATCCCCAGTTGCGCATCATCACCATCAACCACGCAGCACGTGAATTACTGGATCTGCGTCAACCCGCCGGGGCCTTGATGGGACGTGAAATTGGCGAGTTGATCCAGTCACAGCCGGACTTTTTCGGCGCTTCCCAGTTGGGACACGACACCCATGATGAGGTTTGCCGTTTCAACCACGTGCGGGTCATCGCCAGCCGGGTGCGGATTATGCAGGAAGAAGAGTTGCAAGGCTGGGTGATCAGCTTCCGCGACAAGAACGACATCAATACCCTGAGCAGCCAACTCAGCCAGGTCAAACGCTACGCTGACAACCTGCGTATCATGCGCCATGAACAGCTCAACTGGACCGCCACCCTCGCCGGGCTGTTACATATGCAGCGCTACGACGAGGCGATCCGTTATGTTGAGGCTCAGTCGGAAGGCGCGCAGGAGATCCTCGACTTTATTTCTCAGCGTTTCAGTTCGGCGGCACTCTGTGGCCTGTTATTGGGCAAGTACTCCAGTGCGAAGGAAAAAGGCGTTGAGCTGCGCTTCGATCCCGCCTGTCAACTGGGGCAAATCCCGGCGGCGCTGAACGAAACCGAACTGATGTCGATCATTGGCAATTTGCTGGATAATGCGGTTGACGCTACGCTGCATTGCGATGCGCCGCATGAAGCGGTAGAACTCTATATTAGCGATAACGGCAATGAGTTGGTGATTGAAGTGGCCGATCGCGGTACCGGCATTGCCCCCGAGGTGCGTGATACGCTGTTCGAACAAGGCGTCACCACCAAAGATGACAAAGGTGACCACGGCATCGGCCTGCATTTGGTCGCCAGCCACGTAGCGCAGGCGCATGGCAGCATAGAAGTGTCGGACAACGAGCCGCACGGCACCATTTTTTCTTTGTTTATCCCTAAACAATCTTGAGCACCCGAATAATGCAACCAGAAGCACTGGACGTTTTGATCGTGGAAGATGAGCCACAGTTGGCGACGCTGCACGCCGAGTTCATTGAGCAGAACTTTGCTCTGCGGGTGGTGGCCTATGCCGCCACGCTGGCCGAGGCCAGAGCCAAGGTCAAAATCCACCAGCCACGGTTGATCCTGCTGGATAACTTTTTGCCGGACGGCCAGGGTATTGAGCTAATGGAGGAAGCCGCAGTGAAAAATCCCGGCTGTTCGGTGATCTTCATTACCGCCGCCAGCGATATGAACACCTGCAGCCAGGCGATCCGCAACGGCGCTTTCGATTACATCATTAAACCGGTGTCCTACAAACGGCTGCGCAACTCGCTGGAACGCTTTATGCAGTTTGTTCAAACCCAGCGCACCTTCAAGGTGATCGACCAAAGCAACGTCGACGCGCTGTATAACCTGCAATCCAAACAGTTCTCCAGCGAGCCCAGCGCCAAGGGCATTGAAACCAATACGCTGGAGCTGGTTCAGGCGTTGTTTATCAAACGGCCAGAGGTTGCGCACGCGGTGGAAGACGTGGTCGAACAGGTCGGTATCAGTAAAACCACCGCCCGACGTTATCTGGAATACTGTGTCGCCACCCAGTTCGTACGCGTAGAGATGATGTACGGCAATATTGGCCATCCACGCCGCCTGTATCGCAAGGCGTAGGCTGACATCTGGCTGTCATATTAAGCGGATAATATGCCTGCGACGATATCCCCTCGATATCGGCACCTGTCGTTAAAAACTGATGAAATACTGATGACTTTTACCCGACCTCTGGTCGGGTTTTTTATTGCCTGGCAAGAAGTCTCTGCGAGTAAATAATAGCGTTAATACAATGGGATTATTTTTACTTAAAACCAAGCGTTTACGGGGAATATCAAACGCAAATAATTGAATATTCACCGCACTACCATAACCAATAGAAATGTTGATGTAAATCGCTAATATCCCATTCAGCGGACATTGAGGGTTGTCTCAGATATCCACTGTGTTAGGGTATAGGGGACTATTATTTTCTATTGGGACATTTTTTATCGTTTGATAATTCATCAGAGGAAACAGCAAATTGCATGGCAATTAAACTCGAAGTAAAGAACCTGTATAAGATATTTGGCGAACACCCGGATCGCGCATTCAAACTGATTGAGAAAGGTCTGACAAAAGACCAACTGCTTGAAAAAACCGGGTTATCATTAGGCGTAAAAGACGCCTCTCTGGCCATTGAAGAAGGCGAGATATTTGTCATCATGGGGCTTTCCGGTTCCGGAAAATCCACCCTGGTACGCCTTCTCAATCGTCTGATAGAACCCACTCGCGGACAGGTGCTGATTGATGGCGAGGATATATCGAAAATATCCGACAGCGCACTGCGTACCGTACGTCGTAATAAGATCAGCATGGTGTTTCAATCATTCGCTTTAATGCCACATATGAATGTATTGAATAACACTGCATTTGGCATGGAATTAGCCGGCATTCCTCCCCAGGAACGCCTGGATAAAGCGCTGGAAGCCCTGCGTCAGGTCGGACTGGAGAATTATGCCCATGCTTATCCTGATGAACTTTCCGGTGGCATGCGTCAGCGCGTAGGATTAGCCCGCGCCATGGCAAATAATCCGGATATATTATTGATGGATGAAGCCTTCTCCGCGCTCGATCCCTTAATCCGTACCGAAATGCAGGATGAGCTGGTCAAATTACAGGCCCAGCATCAGCGCACCATCGTCTTTATTTCTCACGATTTGGACGAAGCTATGCGCATTGGCGATCGTATTGCCATTATGCAAGGCGGTGAGGTGATTCAGGTCGGCACGCCGGAGGAAATATTAAATAATCCGGCCAACGATTATGTACGTACCTTCTTCCGTGGCGTAGATGTCAGCCATGTTTTCAGCGCCAAGGATATCGCCAAGCGTCGTCCGGTGGCGCTTATTCGTAAAACCCCCGGTTTTGGTCCGCGGTCGGCGTTACAGCTGCTGCGCGATGAAGACCGTGATTATGGTTATGTTGTTGAACGCGGAAAGAAATTTATCGGCGTGGTGTCGGTAGATTCGCTCAAGCAGGCACTGGCGGCCAATCTGACGCTGGATGATGCCCTGCTGGAAGCGCCCGCCCCGGTACCGGCCGACATGCCGCTAAGCGAACTGATTTCATTGGTCGCTCTGGCGCCTTGCGCGGTACCTGTGGTCTGCGAAGAAAACAACTATATCGGAATCATTTCCAAGGCCATGCTGTTGCAGGCCCTGGATAAAGAGGGCCCAACGAATGAGTGATACAACACAAGATCCCTGGGCCACTGCGCCTGTCGACCCCAGTGCCGCACCGGCCGCTGACGCTGCAAACTCGGCAGCTCCCGCCGGCGATGCCTGGTCCAGCACGCCACCACCGGCGACCCATGACGCCGCCAGTCAGGCCGCTCAAGGCTCAGACTGGCTGAATAGCGCCCCGGTCCAGCCGGAGCACTTCAACCTGTTGGATCCGTTCCACAAGACCTGGATACCCTTTGACTCCTGGGTCACCCACGGCATTGATTGGCTGGTGCTGCACTTTCGCCCGCTGTTCCAGGGGATCCGCGTGCCGGTCGATTTCATCCTCAGCGGTTTTCAACAATTGCTGCTCGGTATGCCGGCTCCGATCGCCATTCTGCTGTTCTCGCTGATTGCCTGGCAGCTCTCCAGCCTCAGCATGGGTGCCGCTACGCTGGTCTCGCTGATAGCCATCGGCGCTATTGGTGCCTGGTCGCAGGCCATGGTGACGCTGGCGCTGGTATTGACCGCCCTGTTCTTCTGTATCGTCATAGGATTGCCGCTCGGCATCTGGCTGGCGCGCAGCAAGCACGCAGGCAAAATCATACGGCCGTTGCTTGACGCCATGCAGACCACGCCGGCCTTCGTCTATCTGGTGCCGATTGTCATGCTGTTCGGTATCGGTAACGTGCCCGGAGTCGTGGTCACCATTATCTTCGCCCTGCCGCCGATCGTGCGACTGACTATCCTGGGCATCAAACAGGTGCCGGAAGATCTGATCGAAGCCGCTGAATCCTTTGGTGCCAGCCCGCGCCAACTGCTGTTTAAAGTGCAGTTGCCACTGGCGATGCCGACCATTATGGCCGGGGTAAACCAAACGCTGATGCTGGCACTGTCGATGGTGGTGATCGCCTCGATGATCGCCGTCGGCGGTCTGGGCCAGATGGTGCTGCGCGGTATCGGTCGTCTCGATATGGGGCTGGCCGCCGTCGGCGGGGTCGGTATCGTGATCCTGGCGATTATTCTCGACCGCCTTACCCAGTCGCTGGGACGAGATCGCCGCAGCAAAGGCATGGGACGTTGGTACGCACACGGTCCCATCGGCCTGGTCACCCGGCCCTTCATCAAAAAGCCTTAATCGCCCTGCCCCCGGCGCTGGCCGGGGGCACCGACAGCACGAATAAAATCGAAGGAACCACTATGCGCTCGACAGGAATTTGGGCTTTAGCCCTGACTTCATTGCTTGGCACACAGGCGTTCGCCGTCGAACTTCCCGGCAAAGGCGTCACGGTTAAACCCTTGCAAAGCACCCTCGCCGAAGAAAGCTTCCAGACCGAGCTGGTCAACCGTGCGCTGGTCAAGCTGGGCTATAACGTCCAGCCCACCGCCGAGGTGGAATACAATATTGCCTATACCTCTATCGCTTCCGGTGATGCCACCTACATGGCGGTGAACTGGGATCCGCTGCAAACCGACATGTACCAAAGCGCCGGCGGCGACAAAAAGTTTTATCGCCAGGGTGCCTATATCACTAATGCGGCACAGGGTTATCTGATCGACAAGAAAACGGCCGATCAATACCACATCAGCGATATTTCCCAGTTGAAAGATCCCAAGCTGGCCAGGCTGTTTGATGCCGACGGTGACGGCAAGGCGGATCTGGCCGGCTGTGAGCCCGGCTGGGTGTGCGGCAGCGCGATCAACACCCATATCAAAGCCTATGGCCTGAGCAACAGGGTTACTCAAAACCAGGGTAACTACTCCGCCATCATCGCCGACACCCTGACCCGCTATAAACAGGGCAAACCGGTGCTGTACTTCACCTGGACGCCGTATTGGGTCAGCGACGAATTGGTGCCCGGCCGCGATGTGGTCTGGCTGACCGTGCCGTTCTCCGCCAGCCCGGGTTCGTTGAAAGACAAGGATACCGCGTTGCCGAACGGCAAAAATTACGGCTTCTTCGTCAATAACGAACACATCGTCGCCAACAAGCCGT
This sequence comes from Serratia myotis, assembly GCF_027474885.1. Lineage (NCBI taxonomy): Bacteria > Pseudomonadati > Pseudomonadota > Gammaproteobacteria > Enterobacterales > Yersiniaceae > Serratia > Serratia myotis. The sequence continues at coordinate 4,325,958 of NZ_CP099707.1, forward strand.
GGGCGCAGGCCAACCCGGCGGCGGCCAAGCTGTTCGCCATCATGAAACTGCCGTTGGCGGACGTTAACGCGCAGAACCTGCGTATGCACAAGGGCGAGAACAGCGCCGACGATATACAACGCCACGTAGACGGCTGGATTAAAGCCCATCAGGCCACCTTTGATGGCTGGGTCAGCACCGCTGCTGCGGCAGCGAAATAATCCCGACGTGCCGGAAATCCCGGCTTCATAACATAAAAAAGGTATTTCACTATGCGCACTACAGGAATCTGGGCGGTTGCCCTTACCACATTGATTAGCTCACAGGCGGTCTTCGCCGCAGACTTGCCAGGCAAAGGCATCTCCGTTCAACCGGTGCAGAGCACCATCTCTGAAGAGACCTTCCAGACGCTGCTGGTCAGCAAAGCGCTGGAAAAGCTGGGCTATGACGTCAAGGAGACCCGTGAAGTCGACTATAACGTCGCTTACACCTCGATCGCTGCCGGCGATGCCACCTTCATGGCGGTGAACTGGCAGCCGCTGCACAATGATCAATACAAGGCCGCCGGCGGCGACGCTAAATTTTACCGCAAAGGCATTTACGTAGATAACGCTGCGCAGGGTTACCTGATCGACAAAAAAACCGCCGATAAATACCACATCACCAACATTGAGCAGTTGAAAGATCCGAAGATCGCCAAGCTGTTTGACACCAATGGAGACGGCAAGGCCGATCTGACCGGCTGTACGCCAGGCTGGGGTTGTGAAGCGGTGATTAATAATCACATCAAGGCCTACGGCCTGGATAAAACCGTCGAGCACAACCAGGGTAACTACGCGGCGATGATTGCCGATACCATTACCCGTTACAAAGAAGGCAAACCGATTCTGTACTACACCTGGACACCATACTGGCTCAGCGACGTGCTGGTCACGGGGCGCGACGTTGTCTGGTTACAGGTCCCCTTCTCCTCCCTGCCGGGCAGTCAGAAAGATATCGATACCAAGTTGCCTAACGGCGCTAACTATGGGTTCCCAGTAAGTGTCATGCGCATCGTTGCCAACAAAAAATGGGCTGAAGCCAACCCGGCGGCTGCCGAGCTGTTTGCCATCATGAAGCTGCCGATTAGCGATGTGAATGCGCAGAACCTGCGTATGCATGAAGGTCAGGCGTCCGAAGCCGATATCCAGAATCACGTTAACGGCTGGATCAAGGCACATCAGGCCACCTTCGACGGCTGGGTGAAAACCGCCGCAGAAGCCGCGAAGAAGTAATCACACCGGGGCGCAGGCCACTGCGCCCCGACTAGATTCATCCAGCAATATCAATCCCACTAAACTGCAAAAAACGCTCGGCGGTTCTGGACAGCGGCTGCGGCCATACGCAGTACACCTGTCGCCGTGGACCATCCTCAATCGGGATCGACACCAGCGAACTCAAACGCTGCGCCGTTGAGATGGGCACAATGCCAGCCGCCAGCCCACGCCGCACCAGATTCTCCAGCCATTCGATATGGTCAATTTCAAAACTGACATGCCGCTTGATGCCCGCCGCCTGAAACGCACGGTCGGTCTGCCGCCGGGCACCAGTCCCGCTGTAAAAGTCCACCAGCGGCACTTCTGACAGGGTTTGCAGATTGACCCGCTGACGACTGGCCAGCGGATGCTGCGTCGCCACCAGTGCCACCAGCGGCTCATCGGTGAGCTGCCGATGCGACACCGGCAGCATATCGATATCCCCCGGCCAGATACCGACAAACGCCACGTCCGTCTTTTGTTGGCGTACGTCCTCCAGCAATGCTTCGCTCATGCCCACGTACAGCCGGATATTCACCGCCGGATAATGGCGATGAAAGTTACCCAGTTTTTCGGTCAGATCAATCGCGTTTATGGTTGAAATGGTGCCGATAGTCAGGGTACCGGATACCGTGCCGCTGGCGGCAACCACCTCCTCCACCAGCGCCTGTTTCGCCGCCAGCAGCCGTTGCGCCGGTTGTATAAACGCCTGCCCGGCGGTGGTCAGTCTGACCCGACGCGAGGTGCGCTCGAACAATGTACAGCCCAGTTCCTCTTCCAGTTTGGCGATCTGGTGGCTGAGGGCCGACTGCACCGTATGGCAACGCTGTGCCGCCCGGGTAAAGCTCTGCTCTTCGGCTACCGCCAGCGCAAAGCGGATCTGTTTCAGGTTCATGGCATCTATCGCAAAATGAGATTGATCAAATGAAAATTATACATTGGTTTCACCGGCTGTCGTGCCCGATACTTCGGCTAACTTTTCCCTGTGATTAATATCTTATGAGCCAACAACATTCACAGTCGGGTCTCAGCCCGGCGCTGATCGTGCTGATCGCCATCGCCACCGGTCTGGCTGTCGCCAGTAACTACTACGCGCAACCGCTGCTGGAAACCATTGCACAAAACTTTGATCTGTCGGTGAATCAGGCCGGTTTTATCGTTACCGCCGCCCAGTTGGGTTATGCCGTTGGCCTGCTGTTGCTGGTACCGCTCGGCGATATGTTTGAACGCCGTGGGCTGATCGTCTTTATGACGCTGCTGGCCGCGGGCGGCATGCTGATCACCGCCAGCTCCACCACCTTGCCGATGATGATCCTCGGCACCGCGCTCACCGGGCTGTTCTCGGTAGTGGCGCAAATTCTGGTGCCACTGGCGGCCACCCTGGCCCATCCGGAGAAGCGCGGCAAAACCGTCGGCATTATTATGAGCGGCCTGCTGCTCGGCATTCTGCTGGCGCGCACCGTAGCCGGAGCGCTGGCGTCGATCGGCGGCTGGCGCACCATTTACTGGGTAGCCAGCGTGCTGATGATCCTGATGGCGCTGATCCTGTGGCGCGCACTGCCGCGTTACAAGCAGCATTCGGGGCTGAATTACCCGCAGTTGCTGAAATCTATCTTCACCCTGTTTTGCGGTACCCCCCTGCTACGTACCCGCGCGATACTCGGGGCACTGTCATTCGCCAACTTCAGCGTGCTGTGGACCTCGATGGCTTTTCTGTTGGCAGCACCGCCATTTGGTTATTCCGAAGGGGTGATTGGCCTGTTTGGCCTGGTAGGCGCTGCCGGTGCATTGGCGGCTTCACGAGCCGGGCATTTGGCGGATCAGGGTAAGGGCGGTTTAACCACCACCGTGGGCCTGGTACTGCTGCTGCTTTCCTGGATACCCATCGCTTTCGCTAAACAATCCTTGTGGGCGTTGATCGCCGGTATCCTGATCCTCGACCTGGCCGTACAGGCCGTACACGTCACTAACCAAAGCGTGATTTACCGGATTATGCCGGAAGCACGCAACCGTCTGACCGCCGGCTACATGACCAGCTATTTCATCGGTGGTGCGCTCGGCTCACTGCTGTCAGCCTCGGCTTATCAACATGCCGGCTGGACTGGCGTTGCCACCGCCGGGGGTATTTTGTGTCTGCTCAACCTGCTGACCTGGTGGCGCGGCAAGCATCATGATCCGCAAGGACCGGCGACGATCTGATTAGCAAGCGAATAGTCATAGTCGAAATTTATTAGCGCCGCAGGGTATAAACATTACTCACTCTCTGGTAATGTTCTGCAGATGAACTATTAATCTCTATCCTGCGACACTAATAAAAATGCAAAGCCAAGCTGCAGAAAGCCTTAATCCCCCTGCCGTCAGCTCTACCTTCACCCACGGCGTCGTCGACAGTTTACCGATCGTCATCGGCTATGTGCCGGTGGCTTTTGCCTTTGGCCTGAGCGCCGTTAAGCTGGGGTTCTCCCCGCTGGAAAGCATCTTCTTTTCCTGCATTATCTATGCCGGTGCCAGCCAGTTTGTGATCACAGCCCTGCTGAGTGCCGGAATGTCGCTGTGGGTTTCCGCGCTGACCGTGATGGCAATGGACATACGGCATCTGCTGTATGGCCCCGCCCTGCGCCACCGCATCGTTTCACGCATGTCGGGCGGCAAAACCGCACTCTGGGCCTTCGGCCTGACCGATGAGGTGTTCGCCGCCGCTACCGCCAAGCTGATGCGTAATAACCGCAGCTGGAGCGAGAACTGGATGATCGGTATTTCACTGTGCTCCTGGCTTTCCTGGGTAGCGGGCACCGCCATCGGTGCACTGTTCGGTAACGGGCCGCTGGAGCAATACCCGGTGATTGAAGCCTCGTTATCCTTTATGTTGCCGGCGCTGTTCCTCAGCTTCCTGTTGGCGGCCTTCAGGCGTCCGCAAAGTCTGACCATCGCCGCCGCACTGGCTGGCGCACTGCTCGGTGTGGTGCTGTTTTCTATTCCCGTCGCCATCTTGGCCGGCATCAGCGCCGGCTGTATTGCCGCCCTGTTCCAACCCAGCGTATCGGAGGCGATTGATGAACACTGATGTGGTGGTGATTGGCCTGGTGGTCGGTTGCGCAAATTACCTGTTTCGCTACTTACCCTTACGCCTGGCACCGGCGCGTGCCCAACCGGGGATCAAACGTGGCAAAACCGCACTGTTGCTCGACAGCATTGGTATCGCCTCCATTTGTGCGCTGCTGGTGGTTTCCAGCACGCCGGTGGTGATGCGCGAACCGGACAAGCTGTGGCCGACGCTGGTCGGTTTTGCCGCGCTGGGACTGTGCTTTTACCGCAGTAAAAGCATCATTCTGTCGACGTTGAGCGGCGCAGTCGCCTTTGGTATCACGTTAAAAATATTTATGATTCTCAGTTCAGCCAGCCTTTGATTTTGTCCATTGCCCCCATTCTGGGCTGTCGCTCGCGAAGGGGTCGTTGACAAATAACTTACAAATGACACGAATTGCTAAATTATTCGCATGGCTGAAGATTTACATTATTAATCACTATCGTTACTATCTCGAACGAAATTAATGAGGCCCCAAATTATGGAAAGCTCGTTTACTCCCATTGAACAAATGCTTAATTTCCGTGCAAAACGTCAGAAAGACTTTCCGTATCAGGAAATCCTGCTGACCCGGCTGTGCATGCACATGCAAAGCAAATTGCTGGAAAATCGCAATAAAATGCTTAAGGCACAAGGGATTAACGAAACCCTGTTTATGGCGCTGATTACTCTGGATGCGCAGGAAAGTCACAGCATTCAGCCTTCTGAGCTAAGCTCTGCCCTGGGCTCGTCACGGACCAATGCCACGCGGATTGCCGATGAACTGGAAAAACGCGGCTGGATTGAACGCCGGGAAAGCGACCATGACCGTCGTTGCCTGCATCTGCACATGACGCCGCAGGGAGAAGAGTTTCTCAACCAATTGCTGCCACCGCAGCACAAATGTCTGCATTTCCTGTGGTCCACGCTGAACGATGATGAACAGCAACAGCTGGAACAGCTGACGCGCAAACTGTTAACGCGTCTGGACCAGATGGAAGTTTCAGGACAGTTATCCCAATAATTTCTGTTCAGGTAACCGACTATGCGATCCCCGTTTAACTGGAGATTCACCCCGCTGTTCGCCGTATTGCTGCTGGCTGGGTGCGCCTCTACCGACAATATTGCCCCGCAATCCACCCTGATGGACTCGCAGAGCCTGCAACTGTCACAGCCGAAGGTCAGCTCGCTGAACGTTAGCCCACAGTGGTGGCGTTCGCTTAACGATCCTCAGCTCGACAGCCTGATGACCCAGACGCTGCAAAGCTCACCGACGCTGCGACAAGCGGCCGGTCGCGTGCGTGAAGCACAGAGCGTGGTGGGCGAAGCCAGCGCGGCCAACGGCCCGAATCTGGATCTGAACGCCAGCAGCAACCGCCAGAAAGTCCCGCAGAACGTCAACATGGGTCTGGGCTATCCACATAAGCCTATCTACGAGAGCTCCAACTCGCTGGGGCTGAACCTGGCCTATGAATTTGACTGGTGGGGTAAATACCGCAATCAGGTTAACGCCGCCAAGGCACAGGTCGATGCGGCCCGCGCCGAGCAGGAACAGGCTGCGCTGACGCTGACCAGTTCGGTAGCCTCGGCCTATTACCAGTTGCAGAGCAATTTCGCGCTGGAAAAACTGCTGCAACAAGAAGTGGACAACAACCAACGCCTGACGGATTTGCGTCAACAGCAATATAAAGCCGGCATCACCGGCGTTGATGTTCCACAGCAAAGCCAGGCGCAAGCCGACGGCGCCAAGCAGCAGATCCTGCAACTGCAATCGCAGATTGAACAACTTAGACACCAGTTGGCCGCGTTGGCCGGCCAGGGCCCGAGCGCTATGCAACACCTGCGCCCGGTGGCTCTGCCCGCCAGCACTCTGATGGCGCCAAAAGGTGAGCTGACTGCCGATCTGCTGGGTAAACGCCCGGATATCACCGCGCAACGTCAGTTGGTTGAATCCTATAACCAACGCGTCAGCGCCGCCCGTAAAGAATTTTACCCCAGCCTGACCATTTCAGCCTTTGCCGGCCTGACCACCACTAACACCAGTGGCACCAGCCCGAATCTGTTTGAAGCGGCCAGCCAGGCCTGGAACGTGATGCCGGCGATTTCATTGCCGATCTTCCACGCCGGTGCGCTGCGCAGCAAGCTGGGTGAGGAGTCCGCGCTGTATGACCAGGCGGTGGAGTCCTATAACCAAACTATCCTGAATGCCGTGCAGGAAACCGCCGATGCCATCACCGTCCAACAAAGCACTGCGCAACAGCAGCTGCAGGCGGCATCTGCGTCCCAATCGATGCAACAGGTGTACCGCGTCGCTAACGCTCGATACCAGGCAGGGATTATCGGGCGCGACCAGTTGTTAACCAGCCAGACGCAGCTCTTGCAGCAGCAACAGGCGGAACTGAATGCCAACAGCAACTTGCTGCAGGCGAAGATAGGACTGATCCGTGCGCTGGGCGGTGGCTATCAGGCCCCGGTCGCTGCGGATTCAAAAGCATAATAAAATTGAGAGCTTGGAGAACACCATGAGCGCAAGTGCGGAGACTCAGACCCCGCCACAACCGGCCGGCAAAAAGAAACAGCGTAAATTTTGGCTGCTGTTGCTGACGGTTATTTTCGTTGTTATTGGGGTGGCATATTTAGTGTATTGGTTCCTGGTGTTGCGTCATCATCAGGAAACGGACGACGCCTATGTGGCCGGCAACCAGGTGCAGATCATGGCCCAGGTGAACGGTAGCGTTAACAGCGTCAACTTCGACAATACCGACTACGTGAAGCAGGGGGATGTGCTGCTCACGCTGGATCCAACCGATGCCGAACAGGCGCTCGAACGCGCCAAAACCGGCCTGGCCAACAGCGTGCGTCAGACCCACCAGCTGATCATCAACAGCAAGCAGTATCAGGCCAACATTGCCTTGCGCAAGTCCGACCTGAGCAAAGCGGAGAACGACTTGAAACGCCGCGTGGTACTGGGCAGCCTTGACGCCATCGGCCGTGAAGAACTGCAACATGCGCGTGATGCGGTCGACAGCGCCAAGGCGGCGTTGGAAGTGGCGGTTCAACAATACAACGCCAACCAGGCGATGGTATTGAACACCCCGCTGGAGCAACAGCCGGCGATTCAACAGTCCGCTGCGCAAATGCGTGACGCCTGGCTGGCGCTGCAACGTACCAAAATCATCAGCCCGATCACCGGCTATGTGTCTCGCCGCAGCGTACAGGTTGGCGCGCAAATCGCCGCCGGTTCCCCGCTGATGGCGGTGGTCCCTGCCGAACACATTTGGGTGGACGCCAACTTCAAAGAAACCCAGATCGCCAATATGCGTATCGGTCAGTCGGCCACCGTGGTCAGTGACATTTACGGTGACGACGTGGTGTACAGCGGCAAAGTGGTCGGTATCGATATGGGCACCGGCAGCGCTTTCTCACTGTTGCCTGCACAGAACGCCACCGGTAACTGGATCAAGGTGGTTCAGCGTCTGCCGGTTCGTATTGAGCTGGACGCCAAACAAATCGCCGATCATCCGCTGCGTATTGGTTTGTCGACGCTGGTGAAAGTTGACACCACCAACCTGGATGGCCGCGTGCTGTCTGACGTGGTGCGTGACAAGCCGCTGTATCAGACCAACGCACTGGCGTTGAACCTGGCACCGGTTAACCAGATGATCGCCGACGTGATCCATGCGAATGCCGGCTAAGCGCGTGGGAGGCTACCTTGGCACAGAAACCGCTTGAAGGTGCCCAGCTCGCCTGGATGACGGTCGCGCTCGCCATGGCGACCTTTATGCAGGTACTGGACTCCACCATTGCCAACGTGGCGATCCCGACCATTGCGGGTAACCTCGGGTCTTCCAACTCGCAGGGTACCTGGGTGATCACCTCGTTTGGCGTGGCGAACGCCATCTCGATCCCAATTACCGGTTGGCTGGCAAAGCGCGTCGGTGAAGTGCGACTGTTCCTGTGGTCCACCGCGCTGTTCGTGCTCGCTTCCTGGCTGTGCGGTATTTCCAACAGTCTGGGCATGCTGATCTTCTTCCGCGTGATCCAGGGTGTGGTCGCGGGGCCGTTGATCCCGCTGTCGCAGAGTCTGTTGCTGAACAACTATCCGCCCGCCAAGCGAGCGATGGCCCTGGCGTTATGGTCAATGACGGTGATCGTCGCGCCCATATTCGGGCCTATCCTCGGCGGTTATATCAGTGACAACTATCACTGGGGCTGGATCTTCTTCATCAACATCCCGATTGGCGCCGTGGTGATCCTGGTGGCGATGTCGACGTTGAAAGGCAGGGAAACCAAAACCGAGATCAAACCGATCGACACCATCGGTCTGGTGTTGTTGATCGTCGGGATTGGTTCGCTGCAGGTGATGCTCGATCAGGGCAAGGAGCTGGACTGGTTCAACTCGACCGAGATAATAGTGCTGACGGTAGTGGCGGTGGTGGCGCTGGTGTTCCTGATAATCTGGGAGCTAACGGACGACCACCCGGTGGTGGATCTGTCGCTGTTCAAGTCGCGCAACTTTACCGTCGGCTGCCTGTGTATCAGCCTGGCCTATATGCTGTACTTCGGCGCCATTGTGCTATTGCCGCAGTTGCTGCAGGAGGTGTATGGCTATACCGCCACCTGGGCGGGGCTGGCTTCGGCACCGATCGGATTGATACCGGTCTTGCTGTCGCCGATCATCGGTAAGTTCGGTAACCGGCTCGACATGCGTCGACTGGTAACCTTCAGCTTCATTATGTATGCCGTGTGCTTCTACTGGCGCGCCTATACGTTTGAACCGGGAATGGACTTTGGTGCCTCGGCCTGGCCGCAGTTTGTCCAGGGCTTCGCCATCGCCTGCTTCTTTATGCCATTGACCACCATTACGCTGTCCGGCCTGCCGCCGGAACGTATGGCAGCGGCATCGAGCCTGTCGAACTTTACCCGTACGCTGGCGGGGTCGATCGGGACGTCGATCACCACCACCCTGTGGACGCAACGCGAGTCGCAGCATCACTCGCAGCTGGCGGAGTTTGTGAATCCTTACAGCCCGCAGTCGCAGGACATGTACCGGCAACTGGAACAGATTGGCATGAGCAAGCAGCAGGCATCGGCCTATATCGCCAACGAGATCACCGCGCAGGGGCTGATTATCTCGGCTAACGAGATATTCTGGCTGTCGGCTGGGGTGTTCCTGATCCTACTGGCGCTGGTCTGGGTGGCGAAACCGCCATTCAGCTCCGGCGGTGGGGGCGGCGGCGCTCACTAAACAGCAGAAAACAAAACGGGCGCCCTGAGGCGCCCGTTTTTTATGACATATTATGTATACCCTATGAATTTCAAGTTGTAGCTAGGCGACCAACTCACTCATCCCCAGGCGCTTACTCTAGTAAGTGACTGGGGTGAGTTAGTGCAGGTAACAACGCTGCGGCTTGAAAGGCGACGGGTATATCAAGCTTGGTTTTGACGCCACCAGTCAGCCAGCAAAATGCCGGTCGCGACCGATACGTTCAGACTTTCCACCTTGCCGGTACCGCCGATAGACACGTTCATGTCACCCTGCTGCCAGGCACTGTCGCTCAGGCCGTCACGCTCCTGACCCAGTACCAGCACCATTTTGGCCGGCAGTTTAGCCTGCGCCAGTGGGGTCCCTTTGTGGCTCGAGGTAGTGACGATGGCGTAACCCGCCTTGCGGAAGGTATCCAGCACCGACAGGAAATCATCGGCGTTAATTGCCTTGATGTGTTCCGCGCCGCCTTCAGCCGTACGCACCGCTGCGCCAGACTCCAGCACCGCCGGATCCTGCAGCAATACGCCGTTAACGCCAAAGTGAGCGCAAGAACGGACAATAGCACCCAGGTTGTGCGGGTTACCCACTTCTTCCAGCGCCAGCACGCAGTCTTTCGCCGGAGCTTCTTTCAGATAGGTTTGCGCATCCAGACCCTGGCGCTTCTTAATCAGGAAGCAGACGCCGCCGTGGTGTTCGGTGCCGGACGCTTTGGCCAGCTCTTCTTCATCCACCACGTGGTAGGCTTTGCGGTTCGCCGCCATCCAGCGCAGTGCTTCACGAAAACGTGGCGTGACCGACTGTACGAACCAGGCGCGGACGATAGCATCCGGGCGGCTGGCGAACAGGGCCTGACAGGCGTTTTCACCGTAAACGCGCGTTTCTTCCGCACGCTGACGACGCAACTGCTCTGGATCGATAAAGCTTTTACCGCTGATGCCACCGTGATCAAACGCCGGCTCTTCTTCCGGGCCACGTGACACGGTTTTCCACGGCGAATCATAACCGCCACGGTCTTCAGTGTGCGCTGGACGGCGAGGACGATCGCTTTCACTGCGGCGGGAATCAGTGCCAGAGCCACGGCGATCATTATTACCGCGCGGCTTGTCCTGACCGGTACGGCCCGAAGTGCGCGCACCGTCTGCCGGACGGCCTTTGCCGGCCGGACGCTTATTCTTGTTACGGTCGTCGCTGCTGCTGTCGTCGTCACTGCGGACGTACATCACTTTAACTTTACCGTTCTTGCCACTAAATGAATCGTTCATTTTCTTCTCCACCAACGCGCAGGGCGCGAAGATTACCTGATGTTAGGGTGCTAAGCCACCTACTTGCGCTAAAAGCTAACAACTATCGTATTCATCGAACAAACCTCTTTGTTCATTGCCCCACTTTTAACGATAATAAGCAGCATTAAAGAAACATATCCGCAACCCGAGTGCGGTGTGTCGTGCTTTCTCAGTATCCGAGGCCATCATGAATACAGTTTGTCCAGCTTGTAATGCTACCAACCGCGTCCCTGAAGAACGAGTGGCTGACGGTGCGAAATGCGGCCGTTGTGGCCATGCGCTCTTTGACGGCGAGGTAATCAACGCCACCGCTGCCACTCTGGACTCGCTGTTGCAAGATGGCCTGCCGGTAGTGGTCGATTTTTGGGCGCCGTGGTGCGGGCCTTGCGTCAGTTTTGCCCCGATCTTCGAAGACGTCGCCGAAGAGCGCGCCGGCAAAGTCCGCTTCGTGAAGGTGAATACCGAGGCCGAACCGGAACTGAGCGCCCGCTTCCGCATTCGCAGCATCCCGACCATTATGCTGTTCCGCGAAGGGAAAATGGTCGATATGCTCAACGGCGCCATGCCGAAAACGCCGTTCGATAACTGGCTCAATGAACTAGTTTAACGCAGAAAGTATAGGCGGTGTTGCCCATTGTGGATGACACCGTCAGGATCCAATCCAGCCCGAATGCTCCCGTCGGGCTTTTTTCTGCGTTACAATGGCGGTTTTCCCCGAGATCTTTATGACCGACAACGCCGTACTTCGCCTGCGCAAAATTCGCCTGGAACGCTCTACCCGCCCCTTTCTGGCGCGTGGCAACCGCGTACCGCGTTGTCAGGGCTGCCTGCTGCCCCATAAGAACTGCCTGTGTGACACTATTCAGCCGCAGCCGGCCGCCAGCCGTTTTTGCCTGATCATGTTTGGTGCAGAGCCGCTGAAGCCGAGCAATACCGGCCGACTGATCGCCGATATTCTGCCGGAGACTCAGGCATTTCTTTGGTCGCGCACCGAAGTAGACCCAGCCCTGCTGGCGGCAATTAACGATCCCGAACGCCAGCCTTACGTGGTGTTTCCCGCGTCCTATGCCGCCCCCGAGCGGCCAGTGTTCAGCGAACTGCCCGCCGGTGGCAAACCACCGCTGTTTATTATGCTCGACGGCACCTGGACCGAGGCGAGCAAAATGTTCCGTAAAAGCCCGTACCTCAATCAGTTCCCGGTGTTCTCACTCAACGTGACCGCCGCTTCCAACTACCAACTGCGCGAAGCCAGCCGCACCGAGCAGCACTGCACGGCCGAAGTGGCGACAGCGCTGTTGCAGCAGGCCGGTGATGTGGCCGCCGCCGACGGGCTGGCCCAGCATTTTCACTATTTCCGTCAACAGTATCTGGCAGGGAAACCTACCCGACCGGAGGCACCGGTCACAGCAAAGCCGTCGCAAAACGCCTAGAATCAGGCGTAACGTTGCCTAAAGGAGTCGTGCATGAGCCAGCGAGGGTTAGAAGCGCTTTTACGTCCTAAATCGATTGCCGTTCTCGGCGCTTCACAACAGCCCGGCCGCGCCGGTAACCTGATGATGAGCAACCTGCTGGCCGGTGGCTTCAACGGGCCGGTGATGCCGGTGACGCCACGCTACAAGGCCGTGTGCGGTGTCATGGCCTACCCGGACGTCGCCAGCCTGCCAATCAGCCCCGATTTGGCGATACTTTGCACCCACGCACAGCGCAACCTGGCACTGATTGAAGATCTGGGCCAACGCGGCTGCAAAACCGCCATTGTGCTCTCCTCCCCGCCGGAACAGTTTGCCGAGCTGAAAGCCTGCGCACAGCGTTATTCGATGCGCCTGCTGGGGCCAAACAGTCTGGGCCTGCTGGCACCGTGGCAAGGCATCAACGCCAGTTTCTCACCGGTGCCCATCCTCAAGGGCAAGCTGGCGTTTATTTCCCAGTCCGCCGCCGTGGCCAATACCATTCTCGACTGGGCGCAACAGCGTGAAGTCGGCTTTTCCTATTTTATCGCGTTGGGTGACAGCCTGGATATTGACGTCGACGACCTGCTGGATTTTCTGGCGCGCGACAGTAAAACCAGCGCCATCCTGCTGTACCTGGAAAATATCAGCGACGCGCGGCGCTTTTTATCCGCCTCGCGCAGCGCTTCACGCAACAAGCCGATTCTGGTGGTTAAAAGCGGGCGCAGCCAGCAGGCCCAACTGTTGCTCAACAGCCAACAGGGGTTGGATGCCGCCTACGATGCCGCCATCCAGCGCGCCGGTTTGTTGCGCGTGCAGGATACCCACGAGTTGTTCTCGGCAGTAGAAACCCTGAGCCATATGCACCCGCTGCGCGGAGAGCGGTTGATGATCGTCAGCAACGGCGCCGCACCGGCCGCGATGGCCCTGGACGAACTGCTGGGCCGCAACGGCAAGCTGGCACAGTTAGGGGACGAAATTCTGGCTCAGCTTGGTGAGGCTTTGCCCGAGTTTATCCATGCGGGTAATCCAATCGATCTGCGCGATGATGCGACGCCACAACGTTATCTGGCGGCGGTCAAAACGCTGCTCGACAGCCATGATTACGACGCCCTGCTGCTGATCCACGCGCCAAGCGCAGCGGCCCCGGGCACTCTCACCGCCGAACGGATTATCGAGGCTGTACGCCAACACCCACGTGGCAAACGTATTACGCTGCTCACCAACTGGTGCGGCGAATACTCTTCGCAGGAAGCCCGGCGACTGTTTACCGAGGCCGGGATTCCAACCTACCGTACCCCGGAAGGCGCGGTGACCGCGTTTATGCATATGGTGGAATATCGCCGTAATCAGAAACAGCTCAAAGAGACGCCGGCACTCCCGGTCGGCCTGACCGCCAACACCGCCGATGCCCATAGGCTGATTCAGCAGGCGCTGGCCGAAGGCGCTACTCAGCTCGATACCCACGAGGTGCAGTCCATTCTGCAGGCCTATGACCTGACGACACTACCGACCTGGATTGCCGAAGACAGCGCCGAAGCGGTGCATATAGCCGAACAAATTGGCTACCCGGTTGCCTTAAAGCTGCGTTCGCCGGATATTCCCCATAAGTCTGAAGTCCAGGGCGTTATGCTCTATTTGCGCACCGCCACCGAGGTGCAGCGTGCCGCAGAGGCTATTCTCGACCGCGTAAAACGCACCTATCCACAGGCGCGTATTCATGGCCTGCTGGTACAGAGCATGGCCAACCGCGCCGGCGCTCAGGAATTGCGTATAGCGGTGGAACAGGATGCCATTTTTGGCCCACTGATCATGCTGGGTGAAGGCGGCATCGAATGGCGGCAGGAAAATCAGGTCGCAGTGGCGTTACCACCGCTGAATATGGCGCTGGCGCGCTATCTGGTATTGCAGGCAGTGAAAGGCGGCAAGATCCGCGGGCGCAGTGCCCTGAGACCTCTGGATATTCCCGGACTGAGCCGCCTGCTGGTTCAGGTATCCAACCTGATCCTCGACTGCCCGGAAATCACCCGACTGGATATCCACCCGGTACTGGCCTCCGGCAGCGAATTCACCCTGCTGGACGTTTCCATGCAGCTTGCTCCCTTTGAGGGTGACCCGCAGGCACGGCTGGCCATCCGCCCCTATCCTCATGAGCTGGAAGAGACCATTGGCTTGAAAGACGGCTCACAATGCCTGTTCCGGCCAATCCTGCCGGAGGATGAACCTGCGCTGAAACACTTTATCGATCGCGTGACCAAGGAAGATCTCTACTATCGCTACTTCAGTGAGATCAACGAGTTTACCCATGACGATTTGGCTAACATGACGCAGATCGACTACGATCGGGAGATGGCTTTTGTCGCCGTGCGCGATGAACAGATCATCGGTGTAACGCGCGCTCTGTCTGATCCGGACAATACCGACGCGGAATTCGCCGTGCTGGTGCGCTCCGACCTGAAAGGGCTGGGACTGGGCCGTCAACTGCTGGAAAAAATGATTGCCTATGCCCGTGCCCACGGGCTGACCCGTCTGACCGGGATCACCATGCCAAACAACCGCGGCATGATAGGACTGGCACAACGGCTGGGCTTCGGTATCGATGTGCAACTGGAGGACGGTATCGTCAATTTGACCCTGCCGCTACAGGCGGAAGAAGCGCAGTGACCTGTGTCGCAATGCGCTACGAATCCACCACTTAACGCCAAAACATACGCACAATCGAGGCAACTAGTGGTATTATCGCCCGATTATTCGATTTATTGTTTTTCCGTATTTGGCGTTCAGGCCATCTAATCATGAGAGAAGAAGCGCACTGTGATGTTGTCAAAATTTAAACGTAGCAAACATCAACAACACCTTGCACAACTGCCCAAACTCCCCCAGACGGTAGCTGATGTACGCACTTTGTACACGCCGTCTGATTACCGCGCCACCCTGCTGGAATTAATCGCTAACGCCACCCAACGCATTTATCTGGTCGCTCTGTATCTGGAGCACGACGACGCCGGGCGCGATATTCTCAACGCACTTTATCAGGCGAAGCAGCGGTGTCCCGAGCTGGAGATTTGCATTCTGGTCGACTGGCATCGCGCCCAGCGTGGGCGCATCGGTGCCGCGGCCGCCAATACCAATGCCGACTGGTACTGCGCCATGGCAGACCAGCATCCGGGGTTGCCCGTGCCAATCTACGGCGTGCCGGTCAATACCCGTGAAGCCTTGGGCGTGTTGCATCTGAAAGGTTTTGTTGTCGACGATACCGTGATTTACAGCGGTGCCAGTATCAACGACGTTTACCTGCATCAGCATGAGAAATACCGCTACGATCGCTACCAGTTGATCACCAACAACCCGTTGGCCAATACCCTGATCGATTACATCAAACAGCACCTGCTCACCGCCGGCGCCGTACAACGTTTGGATCGTGACGATCGCCCCAAAAGCCCAGAGATCAAAAACGAAACTCGCCTGTTTCGCTTCGGCCTGCGCCGCGCCGGCTATCAGTTTAGTAACAAGGCGAGCAACGATGAGCTGGCGGTAACGCCGCTGGTTGGCCTGGGTAAACAAAGCGTGCTGAATAAAACCATTCACCACCTGATGTCCAGCGCCGATCAGAAACTGACGCTGTGTACTCCCTACTTCAACCTGCCTGCGTTGTTGGTGCGCAATATCATCTATCTGCTGCGTCAGGGCAAACAGGTGGAAATCATTGTCGGTGATAAAACCGCTAATGACTTCTATATTCCGGAAGATCAGCCGTTCAAAATTATCGGCGCGCTGCCTTACCTGTACGAAATTAACCTGCGACGCTTTCTCAGCCGCCTGCAGCGTTATGTCGATACCGGCCAGCTGATTGTTCGGCTGTGGAAAGACGGCGATAACAGCTACCACCTGAAAGGCATGTGGGTGGATGACGAATGGCAGTTGATTACCGGCAATAACCTTAACCCGCGCGCCTGGCGGTTGGATCTGGAGAATGCCATTCTGATCCACGATCCCAAGCAGGAACTGCGTGAGCAGCGACACAAAGAGCTCGAGTGCATCCGTACCCATACCACCGTGGTAGGGCACTACCTGGACTTGCAAAGCATCCAGGAATATCCGATCAAAGTGCGTAAGTTGATCCGTCGTCTGCGCCGTATCCGCATCGACCGATTGATTAGCCGTATACTGTAACCGCGCTATAATTCAGCTATCGCAGACCCCGGCCCATGCCGGGGTTTTTTATGTGTCATGACAACAGGATGTTTTCATTATGCGTCTACTCCGCTGCCTGGCTGTGTTGCCCTTTTTACTGTTCACCAGCGGTTGCACACATCTGGCCAATGACCGTTGGACCGGGAAGGACAAGGCTCAGCATTTTGTCTCTTCCGCCGTCTTTGCCGCCGCCGGTGCCGCTTATGGTGACCATCAAAACTGGAGTGAGACCAGCAGCCGTAGCTTCGGCCTGATGTTCTCGATCGGGCTCGGTGCCGCCAAAGAACTGTATGACAGTCGCGAGGGCGGCACCGGCTGGAGCTGGAAGGATTTTGCCTGGGATGTGGCGGGAGCGGCTACCGGTTATAGCCTGTACCAGGCTACCCGCTGATTCACAGTTGGATCTCTTTCCCCCTGCGATGCAAGCGGAGCGAAACGATCAGTGCCAACAGACACATGCCGGAAACATACCAGAAGAAGGCGTTCTCGATGCCGTACGACTTCAGCGACAGCGCAACATATTCTGCAGATCCGCCAAACATCGCGTTAGCCACCGCATAAGACAGACCAACACCTAACGCCCGCACTTCCGGCGGGAACATTTCGGCTTTCAGCAACCCACTGATTGAGGTATAGAAACTGACGATGAACAACGCCAGCACGATCAGGCCAAACGCCGCATAGGGGTTGGTGACGTTTTTCAGCGTCAGCAGGATTGGTACCGTCAGTAAGGTGGCGAACGAAGCAAAGATCAGCATTGAACTACGACGACCAATCTTATCCGATAATGCCCCAACCAGCGGCTGTAGCAGCATATAGATAAACAGGGCAGCGGTCATAATACCGCTGGCCAGCTTGGCATCCATCCCCGAGGTATTGACCAGATACTTTTGCATATAGGTGGTAAAAGTATAAAAACTCAGCGAGCCCCCGGCGGTAAAGCCCAGCACCATCAGGAAGGCCTTGCGATTCTTCCACAGCCCTTTCAGCGAACCGGCATCCTTATGGTTACGGGTTTTAGCATCGGAAGTTTCATTCAGTGAGCGGCGCAGATATAACGCCACTACGGCCAATACCGCCCCTATTGCAAAGGGAACACGCCAGCCCCAGGCTTTGAGTTCTTCAGTCGAAAGGATTTGCTGCAGTGCCACCAGAACCAGCAGCGCCAACAGCTGGCCGCCAATCAGCGTGGCATATTGGAACGATGCATAGAAGCCACGCCGCCCTTTTATGGCTACCTCACTCATGTAGGTGGCACTGGTGCCGTATTCGCCGCCAACCGACAGCCCCTGGAACAGGCGGGCAACCAGCAGCAGCACCGGCGCCCAACTGCCGATCGACTCATAGGTCGGTAAGCAGGCGATCACCAGGGATCCAGCGCACATCATACAGACTGAAATCAACATCGAGTTTTTACGGCCATGCTTATCGGCAATATAACCGAATAACCAGCCGCCGATCGGACGCATAAAGAAACCTGCGGCAAACACACCGGCGGTTTGCAGCAGTTGGGTAGTACTGTTGCCGGCAGGGAAAAATGAAGCGGCAAAGTAAATAGAACAGAACGAGTAGACATAAAAATCAAACCACTCCACCAGGTTCCCGGATGAAGCCCCAACAATCGCGAAAATACGTTTCTTTTTGTCCTGAACGGCCAGACCGGCGGTATCCCCATCCTCAATGGTCGAGGTTGTTTCTGTCATTTTATATTCTCCGAGCCAGATAAACAGTGAAGTCGGCGTCCTGCCGTTTAAATGTGATTTAATTGTTAGTATTTAGTTAACGATTAAAACAAATAGCGGGCGAAGAATATAGCGTGATTTATGTGATGCACATTGAAGACTGGGGTGAAAATTGAGGAGAATGGCGGCAATTCTTTCTTTCGCACACAGCAAAAAGCCCCATGCTTTCGCATGAGGCTTTCGACTTTAATTAATGCCTGGCAGTGTCCTACTCTCGCATGGGGAGACCCCACACTACCATCGGCGCTACGGCGTTTCACTTCTGAGTTCGGCATGGGGTCAGGTGGGACCACCGCGCTATTGCCGCCAGGCAAATTCTGTTTCATTCCAACCGCCACTCGCGTAGCCATCAGAACCAATCTCGGAACATTCGCTGAAAATCTACTCTCAAATCAAAACACTTTTGGTGTTGTAAGGTTAAGTCTCACGGATCATTAGTACTGGTTAGCTCAATGCATCGCTGCACTTACACACCCAGCCTATCAACGTCTTAGTCTTAAACGTTCCTTCAGGGGGATCAAGTCCCCAGGGAAGACTCATCTCGAGGCAAGTTTCGCGCTTAGATGCTTTCAGCGCTTATCTTTTCCGCACTTAGCTACCGGGCAATGCCATTGGCATGACAACCCGAACACCAGTGGTGCGTTCACTCCGGTCCTCTCGTACTAGGAGCAACCCCTCTCAATCTTCCAACGCCCACGGCAGATAGGGACCGAACTGTCTCACGACGTTCTAAACCCAGCTCGCGTACCACTTTAAATGGCGAACAGCCATACCCTTGGGACCTACTTCAGCCCCAGGATGTGATGAGCCGACATCGAGGTGCCAAACACCGCCGTCGATATGAACTCTTGGGCGGTATCAGCCTGTTATCCCCGGAGTACCTTTTATCCGTTGAGCGATGGCCCTTCCATTCAGAACCACCGGATCACTAAGACCTACTTTCGTACCTGCTCGAGCCGTCACTCTCGCAGTCAAGCTAGCTTATGCCTTTGCACTAACCTCACGATGTCCGACCGTGATTAGCTAACCTTCGTGCTCCTCCGTTACTCTTTGGGAGGAGACCGCCCCAGTCAAACTACCCACCAGACACTGTCCTCACCCCGGATTACGGGGCCGAGTTAGAACATCAAACATTAAAGGGTGGTATTTCAAGGTTGGCTCCACGCAGACTGGCGTCCACGCTTCAAAGCCTCCCACCTATCCTACACATCAAGGCTCAATGTTCAGTGTCAAGCTATAGTAAAGGTTCACGGGGTCTTTCCGTCTTGCCGCGGGTACACTGCATCTTCACAGCGAGTTCAATTTCACTGAGTCTCGGGTGGAGACAGCCTGGCCATCATTACGCCATTCGTGCAGGTCGGAACTTACCCGACAAGGAATTTCGCTACCTTAGGACCGTTATAGTTACGGCCGCCGTTTACTGGGGCTTCGATCAAGAGCTTCGCCTTGCGGCTGACCCCATCAATTAACCTTCCAGCACCGGGCAGGCGTCACACCGTATACGTCCACTTTCGTGTTTGCACAGTGCTGTGTTTTTATTAAACAGTTGCAGCCAGCTGGTATCTGCGACTGGCTTCAGCTCCGAGAGCAAGTCTCTTCACCTACGCGCCAGCGTGCCTTCTCCCGAAGTTACGGCACCATTTTGCCTAGTTCCTTCACCCGAGTTCTCTCAAGCGCCTTGGTATTCTCTACCTGACCACCTGTGTCGGTTTGGGGTACGATTTGATGTTACCTGATGCTTAGAGGCTTTTCCTGGAAGCTTGGCATCAACTACTTCTGCACCGTAGTGCATCGTCATCACGCCTCAGGGTTGAATAAGTAACCGGATTTACCAAGTCACTCCCCCTACACGCTTAAACCGGGACAACCGTCGCCCGGCTAGCCTAGCCTTCTCCGTCCCCCCTTCGCAGTAACACCGAGTACAGGAATATTAACCTGTTTCCCATCGACTACGCCTTTCGGCCTCGCCTTAGGGGTCGACTCACCCTGCCCCGATTAACGTTGGACAGGAACCCTTGGTCTTCCGGCGAGCGGGTTTTTCACCCGCTTTATCGTTACTTATGTCAGCATTCGCACTTCTGATACCTCCAGCAACCCTCACAGGCCACCTTCAACGGCTTACAGAACGCTCCCCTACCCAACAACGCCTAAGCGTCGCTGCCGCAGCTTCGGTGCATGGTTTAGCCCCGTTACATCTTCCGCGCAGGCCGACTCGACCAGTGAGCTATTACGCTTTCTTTAAATGATGGCTGCTTCTAAGCCAACATCCTGGCTGTCTATGCCTTCCCACATCGTTTCCCACTTAACCATGACTTTGGGACCTTAGCTGGCGGTCTGGGTTGTTTCCCTCTTCACGACGGACGTTAGCACCCGCCGTGTGTCTCCCGTGATAACATTCTTCGGTATTCGGAGTTTGCATCGGTTTGGTAAGCCGGGATGGCCCCCTAGCCGAAACAGTGCTCTACCCCCGAAGATGAGTTCACGAGGCGCTACCTAAATAGCTTTCGGGGAGAACCAGCTATCTCCCGGTTTGATTGGCCTTTCACCCCCAGCCACAAGTCATCCGCTAATTTTTCAACATTAGTCGGTTCGGTCCTCCAGTTAGTGTTACCCAACCTTCAACCTGCCCATGGCTAGATCACCGGGTTTCGGGTCTATACCTTGCAACTATTCGCCCAGTTAAGACTCGGTTTCCCTACGGCTCCCCTATACGGTTAACCTTGCTACAAAATATAAGTCGCTGACCCATTATACAAAAGGTACGCAGTCACCCAACTAGTAGGCTCCCACTGCTTGTACGTACACGGTTTCAGGTTCTATTTCACTCCCCTCGCCGGGGTTCTTTTCGCCTTTCCCTCACGGTACTGGTTCACTATCGGTCAGTCAGGAGTATTTAGCCTTGGAGGATGGTCCCCCCATATTCAGACAGGATGTCACGTGTCCCGCCCTACTCATCGAACTCACAATTAATGCATTTTAGTGTACGGGACTATCACCCTTTACTGTGCGACTTTCCAGACGCTTCCACTAACACAAGAACTGATTCAGGTTCTGGGCTCCTCCCCGTTCGCTCGCCGCTACTGGGGGAATCTCGGTTGATTTCTTTTCCTCGGGGTACTTAGATGTTTCAGTTCCCCCGGTTCGCCTCATACGACTATGTATTCATCGTATGATAGTGCAACGAATTGCACTGGGTTTCCCCATTCGGGTATCGCCGGTTGTAACGGTTTATATCACCTTACCGACGCTTATCGCAGATTAACACGCCCTTCATCGCCTCTGACTGCCTAGGCATCCACCGTGTACGCTTAGTCACTTAACCTCACAACCCAAAAGTGTTTCCACCTTCGTGCTGCTACATTTGAGAGACTCTATGACAGGTTAGTCCTTACTCCAGTACTTCTACGGAGGAGTAAGTTTCAGCTGTCATGTTTCAATTTTCAGCTTGTTCCAGATTGTTAAAGAGCAAAATCTTAAACGTGATTCTTGCGAATCAGTTTTAAGATTTTTTTGATATGGTGGAGCTAAGCGGGATCGAACCGCTGACCTCCTGCGTGCAAGGCAGGCGCTCTCCCAGCTGAGCTATAGCCCCATATCAGAAAAGCATTTTTCTACACCCTGTCTACTACCTTCGCCAATTCGCTTCTAGTCAAAGCGAAGTCCTGCGACGTTTACTCACGTAAACAACCAGGGCGACAACGCAGGATAGGAGGGAATTGGTGGGTCTGAGTGGACTTGAACCACCGACCTCACCCTTATCAGGGGTGCGCTCTAACCACCTGAGCTACAGACCCGACAAGGTGCTTTAAGGCTTAACCGGGAAGATTAAACCTTATGCTCTCTTTCATTTCATCAGACAATCTGTGTGAGCACTACACGCAATCAATATCATTAGGTAAGGAGGTGATCCAACCGCAGGTTCCCCTACGGTTACCTTGTTACGACTTCACCCCAGTCATGAATCACAAAGTGGTAAGCGCCCTCCCGAAGGTTAAGCTACCTACTTCTTTTGCAACCCACTCCCATGGTGTGACGGGCGGTGTGTACAAGGCCCGGGAACGTATTCACCGTAGCATTCTGATCTACGATTACTAGCGATTCCGACTTCACGGAGTCGAGTTGCAGACTCCGATCCGGACTACGACGTACTTTATGAGGTCCGCTGGCTCTCGCGAGTTCGCTTCTCTTTGTATACGCCATTGTAGCACGTGTGTAGCCCTACTCGTAAGGGCCATGATGACTTGACGTCATCCCCACCTTCCTCCGGTTTATCACCGGCAGTCTCCTTTGAGTTCCCACCATGACGTGCTGGCAACAAAGGATAAGGGTTGCGCTCGTTGCGGGACTTAACCCAACATTTCACAACACGAGCTGACGACAGCCATGCAGCACCTGTCTCACAGTTCCCGAAGGCACTAAGGCATCTCTGCCGAATTCTGTGGATGTCAAGAGTAGGTAAGGTTCTTCGCGTTGCATCGAATTAAACCACATGCTCCACCGCTTGTGCGGGCCCCCGTCAATTCATTTGAGTTTTAACCTTGCGGCCGTACTCCCCAGGCGGTCGACTTAACGCGTTAGCTCCGGAAGCCACGCCTCAAGGGCACAACCTCCAAGTCGACATCGTTTACAGCGTGGACTACCAGGGTATCTAATCCTGTTTGCTCCCCACGCTTTCGCACCTGAGCGTCAGTCTTTGTCCAGGGGGCCGCCTTCGCCACCGGTATTCCTCCAGATCTCTACGCATTTCACCGCTACACCTGGAATTCTACCCCCCTCTACAAGACTCTAGCTTGCCAGTTTCAAATGCAGTTCCCACGTTAAGCGCGGGGATTTCACATCTGACTTAACAAACCGCCTGCGTGCGCTTTACGCCCAGTAATTCCGATTAACGCTTGCACCCTCCGTATTACCGCGGCTGCTGGCACGGAGTTAGCCGGTGCTTCTTCTGCGAGTAACGTCAATGCAATGTGCTATTAACACACTACCCTTCCTCCTCGCTGAAAGTGCTTTACAACCCGAAGGCCTTCTTCACACACGCGGCATGGCTGCATCAGGCTTGCGCCCATTGTGCAATATTCCCCACTGCTGCCTCCCGTAGGAGTCTGGACCGTGTCTCAGTTCCAGTGTGGCTGGTCATCCTCTCAGACCAGCTAGGGATCGTCGCCTAGGTGAGCCATTACCCCACCTACTAGCTAATCCCATCTGGGCACATCTGATGGCGTGAGGCCCGAAGGTCCCCCACTTTGGTCCGAAGACGTTATGCGGTATTAGCTACCGTTTCCAGTAGTTATCCCCCTCCATCAGGCAGTTTCCCAGACATTACTCACCCGTCCGCCGCTCGTCACCCAGAGAGCAAGCTCTCCTGTGCTACCGCTCGACTTGCATGTGTTAGGCCTGCCGCCAGCGTTCAATCTGAGCCATGATCAAACTCTTCAATTAAAAGCTTGATTTGCTTCAACTCGTGAAGCGATGCTCGAAAATAACTTTCGTAATAGTCGTTCTGTTGGACAAGCCAACGAAACAACGTATTGCTTGGTCACTCTTCAAGACTTGATATTTTTTCGAACCCGAAGGTTCTGGATATCGTCTTGTGGAGTGCCCACACAGATTGTCTGATAAATTGTTAAAGAGCAGTGAGTTAGCCGCCGTAGCTTGCTATCTCGAGGTGGCGTATATTACGCTTTCCTCTTTCAGAGTCAACCCCTAAATTTCAGGATTTTTTCTCTTCGAACCCCGGAGACTTTGTGAAGTTGTTCACATGTTCCGTGTCGATGGAGGCGCATTATAGGGAGCTGGTTCAGAATGACAAGGGTTTATATTCACTTTTTATCTGACAGCTCACTATTCATGCATAACGTCTACTAAACCCGCTTTTTGATGGCTTCCGGCAGGTCTGCCAGGCTGTTTAACACCCAATCCGCCAGTTTCTCACCTTGTTCAGTGACCGGTTTGCCGGTACGCACCAGCACTTTGGTCCCGACGCCTGCTGCGATTGCTGCCTGCATATCTTCCGGTTTGTCGCCAACCATATAAGAAGCAGCCATATCAATGTTCAATTCCTGCTGCGCCTGCAATAACATGCCCGGTTGAGGTTTACGGCAGTCACATACCTGACGGAACTCTTCTATTACTGCTTCTGGGTGATGCGGACAGAAATAGATGCCATCCAGGTCAACATCACGATCGGCCAGCGACCAGTCCATCCACTCGGTCAGGTACATAAATTGGTCTTCGCTGAACTTGCCGCGTGCGATGCCGGACTGGTTGGTCACCAAGACCAGAGCAAAGCCCATCTTTTTAAGTTCACGACAGGCGTCAATCACGCCATCAATAAAGTGGAAATTATCGATTTCATGGACGTAGCCATGGTCAACATTAATCGTGCCATCACGATCGAGGAAAATTGCTGGAACGCTTTGTGTCACCGGTTTGCTCCTGAGGGCCTGAAAACGCGGACAGTATCGCATGTTTTACCCAGTGCTGAGAACGGCAGAGAACCGCGTTGATCGTTGACTTAGACGTCTAGACGCCTTAACATCTGATCCATACCTTGGTCCACGCCAAGGTTTACTTTTATCTAGCCACGGGCAACCACGCTAAAATAAGAAGAATATGATTAAACTTTCTAACATCACCAAAGTGTTCCAGCAGGGTTCGCGCACCATTACCGCGCTCTCTGACGTGACTCTTCACGTCCCTGCCGGGCAAATTTATGGCGTTATCGGTGCATCAGGTGCCGGTAAGAGTACGCTGATCCGCTGCGCCAATATGCTTGAGCGCCCAACCTCCGGCCAGGTGCTGGTTGATGGACAGGATCTGACTTCGCTGTCTGAAGGCGAACTGACGCGCGCTCGCCGTCAGATCGGCATGATTTTCCAGCACTTTAACCTGTTATCCTCCCGCACGGTGTTTGGCAACGTTTCATTGCCGCTGGAGCTGGACAGCACTCCACGCGCTGAAATCAAAAAACGCGTAACCGAATTGCTGGAGTTGGTCGGGCTGTCAGATAAACATGACGCCTACCCGGCCAACCTGTCGGGCGGCCAGAAGCAGCGCGTGGCAATTGCCCGTGCTCTGGCAAGCCAACCCAAAGTTTTGTTGTGTGATGAAGCCACCAGCGCGCTGGACCCGGCCACCACCCGTTCAATTCTGGAACTGCTGAAAGACATTAACCGTCGTCTCGGCCTGACCATCCTGTTGATCACCCATGAAATGGACGTGGTTAAACGAATCTGTGATCAGGTTGCGGTTATCAGTCAGGGTCAATTAATTGAGAAAGACAGCGTCAGCGAGGTGTTCTCGCATCCGAAAACCCCGCTGGCCCAACAGTTTATTCAGGCCACGCTGCATTTGGATATCCCGGATGACTACGCCAAGCGCCTGGCACCGGAACGCAGTGGCGGCCGTCAGCCTCTGCTGCGTCTGGAGTTCACCGGCCAATCCGTTGATGCACCGCTGTTGTCAGAAGCCGCCCGTCGCTTCAACGTTAACAACAACATTATCAGTGCGCAGATGGATTATGCCGGCGGTGTTAAATTCGGCGTGATGCTGGCAGAGCTGCACGGCAGTGATGAAGACGCGCTGGCAACGATTAAATTCCTGCAGGAAAATCAGGTAAAAGTAGAGGTTCTGGGTTATGTCTGAGGCAATGATGTGGTTAATGGCACGTGGCGTGTGGGAAACCGTCATGATGACCTTTGTCTCCGGCTTCTTCGGTTTCGTGCTTGGCCTGCCGGTTGGCGTGCTGTTGTATGTGACCCGTCCCGGGCAAATCGCCGCCAACAACACGCTATATAGAACGCTGTCCGGCCTGGTGAACGTTTTCCGTTCCATTCCGTTCATTATTCTGCTGGTGTGGATGATTCCATTTACTCGTTTGATCGTCGGTACCTCGATCGGTCTGCAGGCAGCTATCGTTCCGCTGACCGTGGGCGCGGCACCCTTTATTGCCCGTATGGTCGAGAACGCCTTGCTGGAGATCCCATCCGGTCTGGTAGAAGCTGCCCGTGCGATGGGAGCGACGCCAATGCAAATCATCAAGAAGGTGCTGCTGCCGGAAGCCCTGCCGGGCCTGGTTAACGCCGCTACCATTACCTTGATCACTTTGGTGGGTTATTCCGCCATGGGGGGCGCAGTAGGCGCAGGCGGTCTGGGACAGATTGGCTATCAGTACGGTTATATCGGTTATAACGCCACAGTAATGAATACCGTATTAGTATTACTGGTGGTGCTGGTCTATTTGATTCAGTTCTTCGGTGACCGGATCGTCAAGGCCGTCACCCATAAATAACTTTTACAGCAACTGCGCTTACACAGCGTATTTCAAATGCGAGTCTAATGAGGAAGGGATATGTCGTTAAAATTTAAATCCATCGCGGCAATCGGCGCACTGATCGGTACTCTGGCTCTGGCAGGCTGCGGTCAGGAAGAAAAAGATCCGAACCATATCAAAATCGGCGTGATTGTCGGTGCTGAACAGCAGGTCGCTGAAATCGCGCAAAAAGTGGCGAAAGAGAAATACGGCCTGGACGTCGAACTGGTGACCTTCAATGACTACGTGCTGCCAAACGAAGCGCTGAGCAAAGGGGATATCGATCTGAACGCCTTCCAGCACAAACCCTACCTGGATCAGCAGATCAAGGATCGCGGTTACAAGCTGGTGTCGGTCGGTAACAGCTTCGTTTACCCGATTGCCGGTTACTCCAAGAAAATCAAATCGCTGGACGAGCTGAAAGACGGTTCTCAGGTTGCCCTGCCTAACGACCCAACCAACCTGGGCCGTTCCCTGCTGCTGCTGCAGAAGGTTAACCTGATCAAGCTGAAAGACGGTGTTGGCCTGCTGCCAACCGTGCTGGACGTGACTGAAAACCCGAAAAACCTGAAGCTGGTCGAGCTGGAAGCCCCACAACTGCCACGCTCACTGGACGATCAACAAATCGCCCTGGCAGTAATCAACACCACTTACGCCAGCCAGATTGGCCTGACGCCAGCGAAAGACGGTCTGTTTGTTGAAGATAAAGACTCACCGTACGTTAACCTGCTGGTTGCCCGCGAAGACAACAAAGACGCGGAAAACGTGAAGAAATTCGTTCAGGCTTACCAGTCTGACGAAGTGAACGAAGCAGCCAACAAGATCTTTAACGGTGGTGCAGTTAAAGGCTGGTAATCATTAATTACCGAATTTATTCCTATAATTGCAGGACGGGCTACGGCCCGTCTTGTTATTTCCACCATAGATTGCTTCAATAGCGCCACTTACCTATTCCATCAAGGCAGAGGAATCTCAATGCGTGCTTTACCTCTCTGTTTGTTAGCGCTTGCGCTGGCAGGGTGTTCGTCGCAGCGTTTTGCGCCCCCGTCAACAAACAGCACCAGCAAACCGGTAACAACCACTCCAACGAAAACCACGCCAGCAGCACGTCCGGCCCCGGTTAAACTGTACAAAAGTGCAGAAGAATTAGTGGGTAAACCATTCCGCGATCTGGGTGAAGTCTCTGGCGAATCCTGCCAGACAACGGTACAGGATTCACCGCCGAATCTGGCGACCGCCCGTAAGCGTATGCAAATCCGCGCCTCTTATATGAAGGCTAATGCCGTGCTGTTGCATGACTGCCAGATTGTCAGCGGTGTTGCCGGCTGTTACCAACAGGCTATTTGCCAGGGTTCAGCGCTTAACGTTTCGTCCAAATGACCGAATTTGTTTTCAATCAGATCGGTACCATCCGTTCACCGTATAAAGAAAAGTTCGCCGTTCCCCGCCAACCGGGATTAGTCGAAGACGGTGGCGGTGAGTTAGTGCTGCTGCCGCCCTATAATCAGGCGGAAGCGGTACGCGGCCTCAGCGAATTCAGCCATCTGTGGGTGATGTTTATTTTCCATCAAACCATGGAGGGCGGCTGGCGGCCTACCGTCCGGCCACCCCGCCTCGGCGGTAATGCCCGGATGGGAGTATTTGCTACCCGCTCGACCTTCCGCCCCAATCCGCTCGGCATGTCGCTGATCGAATTAAAAGGCGTACGTGTGCAGGGCAGCGAAGTAGTGCTGGAGTTGGGCAGTCTCGATCTGGTTGACGGCACGCCGGTGGTGGATATCAAACCCTATCTGCCGTTTGCCGAAAGCCAGCCGCAGGCCCGAGCCGGGTTTGCTCAGGCAGCGCCCGCCGGGGATATGCCGGTATGCTTTGCCCCAGAGGCGGAACAACAGCTGCAGCAACATCAACAGCGTTATCCGCACCTGCGGCGGTTTATCAGCCAGGTGCTGGCTCAGGATCCGCGTCCCGCCTACCGCAAGGGGCAATCAGCGGAACGGGATTATGCCGTCTGGCTACTGGATTTCAACGTGCGTTGGCGAGTGGTGGATCAACAAACCGAGGTGCTGTCTCTCGACCTGCGTTAAAATTCCACCGTCTCTCTTTTGACAACCCGCTCGCACTGGTAAACTAAATTACTTTCGAAAATTTTGGCTGCCCTACTACTGGCAGCCGGTTGCAATTTGCAGTTCTAACGGAACCAAAACACCATGCGTACTAGCCAATATCTGCTCTCCACTCTGAAGGAGACACCTGCCGATGCCGAAGTGATCAGCCACCAACTGATGCTGCGCGCCGGGATGATTCGCAAGCTGGCCTCCGGTCTTTATACCTGGCTGCCAACCGGCCTGCGAGTTCTGAAAAAGGTTGAAAATATCGTTCGCGAAGAAATGAACAATGCTAACGCGATCGAAGTTTGCATGCCGGTGGTACAGCCTGCCGATTTGTGGCAGGAAAGCGGCCGTTGGGAACAGTACGGCCCTGAGTTGCTGCGTTTTGTTGATCGCGGCGATCGTCCCTTCGTGCTGGGTCCAACCCACGAAGAAGTGATCACCGACCTGATCCGTAACGAGATCAGCTCTTACAAGCAGCTGCCGCTGAACTTCTTCCAGATTCAGACCAAGTTCCGTGATGAAGTGCGCCCACGTTTCGGCGTTATGCGCTCGCGTGAATTCCTGATGAAGGACGCCTACTCGTTCCATACCTCACAGGAATCTCTGCAGGCAACCTACGAAGCAATGTACGAAGCCTACAGCAAAATCTTCAGCCGTATGGGTCTGGACTTCCGTCCGGTGCATGCCGATACCGGTTCGATCGGCGGTAGCGCATCACACGAGTTCCAGGTGCTGGCCGACAGCGGTGAAGACGATATCGTGTTTTCCACCGGCTCCGACTTTGCCGCCAATATCGAACTGGCAGAAGCGGTTGCCCCGGCCGAACCTCGCGCTGCAGCCAGTGAAGAACTGCGCATTGTGGATACGCCGAATGCCAAAACCATCGCCGAGCTGGTAGAGCAATTCCAACTGCCGGTGACAAAAACCGTCAAGACATTGCTGGTACGGGCCAAAGAAGACAGCGGCCACAAGCTGGTTGCTCTGCTGGTGCGTGGCGATCACGAACTGAATGAAATCAAGGCCGAGAAGCTGCCGCAGGTTGCTGCTCCGATAGTCTTTGCCACCGAAGAAGAGATCCGCGCCATCGTGGGTGCAGGCCCTGGCTCACTCGGCCCGGTCAATTTGCAGGTTCCCGTGGTTGCCGATCGCAGCGTAGCGGCGATGAGTGATTTTGGTGCTGGTGCCAACATCGACGGTAAACACTACTTCGGCATTAACTGGGAGCGCGATCTGCCGCTGCCACAGATTGCCGATATCCGTAACGTCGTAGAAGGCGACGCCAGCCCGGATGGTAAAGGCACGCTGCTGATCAAGCGCGGTATCGAAGTGGGTCATATCTTCCAGCTCGGCACCAAATACTCCGAAGCGATGAAAGCTACCGTACAGGGCGAAGACGGCCGTAATCAGGTGCTGACCATGGGCTGCTACGGTATCGGGGTCACCCGCGTAGTCGCTGCCGCCATCGAGCAGAACCATGACGAACGTGGCATCATCTGGCCGGACGCTATTGCGCCGTTCCAGGTGGCGATTCTGCCAATGAACATGCACAAATCCTTCCGCGTGCAAGCGCTGGCAGAAGAGTTGTACAACACGCTGCGTTCCCACGGTATCGACGTGATCCTCGATGACCGTAAAGAGCGCCCAGGCGTGATGTTCGCGGATATGGAACTGATTGGCGTACCGCATTCTATCGTGATCGGCGATCGTAACCTCGACAGCGAAGAGATTGAGTACAAGAACCGCCGTGTCGGCGAGAAGCGAATGATTAAAACCGGCGAAGTCATTGATTTCCTGCTGGGACAGATCAAGCGCTAATCCGCTATTGCAGAAACTAAAAACCCGCCTAGGCGGGTTTTTTTATGGTGATTATTTGCTATCGCAATTTTTACTGCGGTCGAAGGCGATTTTTCCGTCCGGCACCAGTGCCTTCTCGGTAAGCCCCTCTTCCATTGACGGCTGAACGCTAAAGTGGCCATTCAGGGTCAGGAACACCGGTTCACCCGGCGTTTTGTACGCCTTGGCATAACCCTGCTCCAGCGCAATAGTATTGTCGACCGGGAAAGTCTTACCGGTGGCGCAGTCTTTAAACACCGCCGCATCCGCCATGTAGGTGTAGCTGCCTTTCAGCGACATCGGCGTTTTGGGCAAGGCTTTTTCTACCGGATCAAGGCGGTAATTTAGCTGCGACTCAATCGGCATGCCGGTTTGATCAAGCATTTCCAAACTTTTACCTACCGGACGGAAATAGCGCTTATCACCACGGCTGTCGGTCAGCACCAGCTTATCGGCGGTACGCGCCCATTTGCCGTAGTCAGCAAAGGTTTGATCGCCGTCTTTGGTGCCGCGATAGGTTTCCTGCAGCACGAAAGTGCCGTCTTTATCCAGGAACAGATTGGTATCCAGACCACCGCAGTCAGCACAAGGCAGCACGCCCTGATAACTTTGCTGCATCGCCTGAAGAGGTTGTTCTTTCGGCTGGTAGTGGTTATTACATCCCAGTAACGAAAGTGCCCCTGCCGCTAAAAACAGGGCCAGTGTAATTTTTTTCACAGTTATTCTCCTACTGTGTTCATGTGTCCTTAACTACGGATCTTGCCGCGCAGCGCTTTAGTCGCGCCTTTGCGTACCTTGCCTTCCAGACGACGTAATTTTGCCCCTTTAGTGGGCTTGGTCGCCTTGCGTGTTTTTTCCACCACCATCGCCTGCTGGATCAACGTAACCAGTCTGGCCAGCGCCGCCTCGCGGTTTAATTCCTGGCTGCGATATTCCTGCGCTTTGATAATCACTACACCATCGGCGGTAATTAAATGATTATTCAGGGCCAGCAGCCTTTCCTTATAATACTCTGGCAGGCTGGATGCCCGGATGTCAAAGCGCAAATGGATAGCCGTTGAGGTTTTGTTCACGTGCTGGCCACCCGCGCCCTGCGCGCGGATCGCCGTCAATTCCACTTCGTTATCCGGTATGGCTACGTTTCTTGACAGTTCAAGCACCGGTCACACCTGTGCCTGTTGCCATTCGGCAAACTGGATTTCCAGACTATTCTGAGCGTCAGAAAGCCAGATAGTTCCCTCTTGCAGCGTGGCCTGCAGCGTCATATTGCGGCTGACCAGCGCCGCCAGCTTGCCTAATTGTTCATCATCCAGAAAACGGATGCTTAGGTTTTTGTGGTTTGCCACTTTGCTCTGCATCGATTGCCACCACACGTGGCCCGCGCGTTCGCCGTAAGCGTACAGCACCACGCGCGGTGACTGGTTGCAGGCTTTCTTGATGCGTTTCTCATCCGGCAGGCCCATTTCGATCCACATTTCCAGCCCGTTATGATCGTTACGTCGCCAGATTTCCGGCTCATCATCGGCGCTCAGGCCTTTGGTAAACACCAGACGCTCATCGGCATGGCAGATCCAGGCCAGCAGACGCAGCATCATGCGCTGTTCAGTTTCAGAAGGATGTTGGGCCAGAGTGAGCGTGGCGTCGTGGTAGAAGTGACGGTCCATATCAGCGATATTGACCGTGGCTTTATAAATAGTAGCTTTCAGCGCCATGGGTGACCTCATTATTATCAGGCGACAGTGTACTAGATTTGGCCCAACCGCGGCCAGCACGGCCGGGCAAAGCCCGGTGCGAAAGCCGCGCTGAGGTGCTAATAACTCCACAATAGCTGTGCTATAGTCGTCTAGGATAGAGTCAAGCTCCGAGTGCCTGCGCCTCATCGCTATAGGGCTTCGATGACGCAGAGGTTCTTAAGGGAGGAAACTGTGCAACAATACTGTGAGTTAGTACGCCGTTTTTACGCCGAGATCGGCAGTGGTGATCTCGGCTACGTGCCTGATGCGTTAGCATGTGTATTAAAGGCATTGGACGAAGTTGCTGCGAATAGCACGCTACCGTCCTCCGTTAGGGAACAGGCGGCCTTTGCCGCCGCTAACTTATTGGTGAGCGACTATGTTGATGAATGATGAGTACCAATCCATCAATTGCGATGACTATGAAAGCCTGGAACTCGCCTGTCAGCATAACTACATTCTGAAGCTGGAGTTACGCGACGGAGAAAAATTCGAAGGCAAAGCCACCGAGCTGAAGTTTACCAAGGGCGTTGAGTACCTGATTATCGATCGGGCCGGCGACGCTCTCAGCTTGCGTCTGGATCACATCCTCAGTTTCAGTCATCCGGAAATCGGTACCGTGGTCGTCAGCCTGTCTGATTGATTTAGCGGTAACGCCATCCCAACAGGGCAGCCCAACGGCTGCCCTCGTCATTTGTAGCTTCAGGCTGGCCTAGGGTTTGAGGCTGGCCTAGGGTTTAAGACTGGCATAGTAGGCCGCCAGATCGGCAATATCCTCATCAGACAGCGCGGAAACGTAGGCTTTCATCACTTCCGCCTGCCCCCCGTTACGCTCGCCTTTCTTGTACGCCTGCAACGCATGCTCCAGATACATGGCATTTTGCCCTGCCAGATTTGGGTACATGGGCATTGAAACCTTCCCTTCCGCCCCGTGACAGGCCATACAACTGGCGGATTTATCCTTGCCAGCAGCCGCATCGCCCGCCGCCATCGCCGGCAAACTGCACAACCCCAACATCACTACCATTGCGCTCACAAATTTCATCATGGTTCCTCAGTCTATTATTATTTTTTACGCCAATGCAGCCGCCAGGGTTGCTGCCCTTCGGGCACTTGTCCGGCCTCGCTGACAAAAACCCCCAACGCAGCGATAAGCTGGTCATCATAATAGATCAACGGGATACGCTCACGCTGCCACGGAGGAATACCCAACTCCTGCCACAGTTTTTTGATCGGTCGCGAATGCGTGCGCCCAAGAATGCGGTGTTTGCCATGAGCGGTAAAACGAATGCTGACTTTTTGCTGGGGTTGCGGCGCGCACAGGCAAATATCGCCCTCTCCACTGACCAATTCACCCAATCCATCCGGCAGTGTCAGCGGGCCGTTCAATGACCAGCTTAGCCAGATATCATGCAGATCCGCCATCAGTGGCAGCAGAGACAGGCGTCGGCGGAAACGGCGGATCTGATATTGCCCCAGTTGTAATTGCGGTTCGGCATCAGCGCGACTAAGCGCCACTTCGTCCCATAGCCGTTGCAACTGCTCGCGTGAGGGCATGGTAACGCCAAATAACGCGATCCAACGGCGCAACAAAGCAAAACGCCGGGCTGGCGAACACGTCAGTAACCCATCAATCGCCAGCGTACGGTCTTCGTCGAGCAACAAGTGCAGTTGCTCTGCCAGCAGCTCATCCAGTAATTGCTCCTGCTCGGCACACAGGCTGGCGCTACGCGCCGTCGCAGCGGCAAAGTGCGGCCAGCGCTGGT
Organism: Serratia myotis; assembly: GCF_027474885.1. Lineage (NCBI taxonomy): Bacteria > Pseudomonadati > Pseudomonadota > Gammaproteobacteria > Enterobacterales > Yersiniaceae > Serratia > Serratia myotis. The sequence continues at coordinate 4,359,986 of NZ_CP099707.1, forward strand.
TGAGTAACGGCAATATCTGCAGGCGCAGAAAATTGCGGTCGAAGCGCGAGTCCTGATTACTGTCGTCGTCAATCCAGCTGAGCTGATGCTGCTGCGCGTAGGCTTCCAACTGCTGGCGAGAGTGACCCAGCAGTGGGCGCAGCAAGCTATTCTCCCCCAGCGCCGTCTGTACAGCCATTGCCGACAGGCCCGCCGGCCCGCTGCCACGTTTTAGTGCCAGCAGGAAGGTTTCACATTGGTCGTCAAGGTGTTGTGCGGTAAGCAAGACTTCATCGGCCGCCAGCGTAGAGGCGAAAGCAGAATAGCGTGCCGCCCGGGCTGCGGCTTCTATCCCCCCGTGCTGGCTATCAACCTGCACGTGCTGAACCACCAAGGGTAGCTGCCAGGCGGCGCATTGTTGCTGGCAGTACGCCACCCACTGGTCGGCAAAAGCACTCAGACCGTGATGCACGTGTACTGCACGAAGCTGCAAGTCTGGCAATTGCTGGCGTAACCCCACCAGCAGGTGCAACAGCACGCTGGAATCCAGCCCGCCACTGAATGCCACCAGCAAGTGCCGGTGTGCGCCCAATTGGCGGGCAAGCTGTGCAGATAATTGATTGCTATTCATTGATTAGGCTTAATGACGTCCAGATAGCTGCACGTTAACCCCCGTCCTACCATCAATCAAGCATTAACCGCACGGATATGACGACCGGCCAGCAACCACCACATGGCCAACACTGCGACCACTGCCGCCGTGCATCCCAATGCCCACCAACCAATTTGTGCAAACAGGTGGACATAGGCCTGCGCCGTCGCTCCCGTAGCCGGGTCTTCAGCGGTTTGACCAGCGATAATGCCGGCCAGGTAATTGGCTATCGAGCCGGTGGTCAGCATATAAATACCGGTCAGCACCCCGGTAGCGCCGGGGATATTCAGCCGGGTGATTTGTGCCATGGCGACCGGATCGATAAACAGTTCGGCAAGCCCCATCACCGACAGCCCGGCGATCATCAGGCTCATTGACCCTTGGCCGTAACGGGCGTTAAGCGCCATCAGGGTAAAACCGACGCCAATCAGCAGCAAACCAAAGGCAAACTTTCCCCAAATACGCAGGGTGCGACTGCCATTGCCGTTACCCCGTACCAACCAGGCCAGCATCACACCGCCAAACATCACGGCAAAAGCGTTAACCGACTGGAACAATGCAGTCGGCACCGTCCAGGAAAACCATTGGCGGTCGACAAAGCGATCGATAAACAGACTGATCGAACTGCCCCCCTGCTGGGCAAAGGCCCAAAACAAGGTGCCCAACAGCATCAACATCACTATCTGCCACAACCCACGGCGCTGCACCGTTGTGGCCCGGGCCATAATACGTATCACCATCACTACCGCAGCAGCACACACCAGCATCAGCAATTGGCCGGCCAGATCGTAAATGAACAGCGCAGTGAAGAACAGCGGTGCCAATAACAGCAGGGCACTTAGCCATACCCAGTTCGGTACCCGCAGCGTGGTAACGCACATCTGCGCCCGATCTACGCCGCGCGTATGGCTGAAATGACGGCTGCCGAACAAGAAGATCGTCAACCCGGCCAGCATGCCGATCCCCGCCAGCGCAAAGCCGACGTGCCAGCCGTAGCGTTCGGCCGCCAGCCCACAGGCAATGGGTGCCAGGATCGAGCCGACATTACCGGCGGCATACAGCAGTGAAAAGCCACCTTCACGGCGCGTGTCCTGCGGTTGATACAACTCGCCCAGCAGGCAACTGATATTGGATTTAAACAGGCCGTAGCCACAGATGATGATCGACAGTGCCAGGTAGAGTGAATGCGTCGAGACGGCGCTCAGACCGAGCACGATATGGCCCAACGTCATCAGTACCGCTCCGGCAATGACCGCGACGCGATTACCCAGCAGGCGATCGGCAAGCAGGCCGCCGAGGATCGGTGTGACGTAGACCAGGGAAGCGTAGGCGCTATAGAGGCTAATGGCGCGGCTATCGGAATAACCAAGTTGGTGGGTAAGATAGAGAATAAGTAACGCACGCATGCCGTAAAAGCTGAAATATTCCCAAATTTGTATTGCTACGACATAGTAGATTGCGCGCGGCTGTGAGGGTGTTTTCATGGTTTTCTCCCATCAGTCGGTGAACGACAAAAGGGGAGGCGCAAGCGCCTCCCCCTGTGATTTCACTTATTTATCGTTTTTCAACACCTTCACGGTGTAACGTCCATCCGCCTGGCGATAAGCACCATGGATATCCGTTTCGAAGCCTGGATAATGCGCGCCGATTTCGCACAGCATTTGCAGGAATTCCAGCACCGGACGGCTTTCCTCGGTGAGCATTTCACCCGGCATCACCAAAGGAACACCCGGAGGATATGGCAGGATCATGTTGGCATTCACTTTGCCCACCATGTCTTCCAAATAAACCTCTTCCACTTCGCCGTGCAGCTCTTTCTGGAAGGCTTTGAACGGGTTCATCACCATCGCCGGCAGCACTTCAAAAGCACGGTACATCAGGTCTGGCAGGTTATGGTGTTTCACCAGATTGTGAATGTTCTGGGCCAGTTCCTGGATGCGCATGTTTTCATAAAACTCTGGTGCCTCTTTGTACAGCGAAGGCAGCATGTTTTTCACCCGCAGGTTCAGATCGAACGAGCGTTTAAAGTCAGTCAGACCGCGCAGCAGGCTGAGAGCTTTGGTTTTGTCGATGCCGATGCTGAACAGGAACAACAGGTTATACGGGCCGGTTTTTTCAACAATGATGCCGTGCTCATCAAGGTATTTAGCAACCAGACTGGCCGGGATACCAAACGACTCCATTTCGCCGTCTTTGCTCATCCCAGGAGTCAGCATGGTGACCTTGATTGGGTCAAGGTACATATGCTCGTTATCAATACCTTTGAAACCATGCCAGGCGCTGTCGGAACGCAGCGGCCAACATTCCGCTTCATCAATGTGCTCTGGCTGCCAAACGTCAAAGAACCAGCCTTCAGACTCGACGTTCAGACGTTTGATTTCTTTACGGAACTTAATAGCACGTTCAATCGAACCGTTAATCAGACGCTTACCGGCATTGCCTTTCATCATTGCCGCTGCGGTTTCGGTAGAAGCCACGATGCCGTAGTGCGGTGAAGTGGTGGTGTGCATCATGTAGGCTTCATTGAAGGTTTCTTCGTTGATGTCGCCTTTCACGTGGATCATCGAAGCCTGAGAGAATGCCGCCAGCAGTTTATGGGTGGATTGGGTTTCATAAATCACCTTCCCTTCCACGCGGCCACCGCTCATACCGCATTTGCCTTTATAAATCGGGTGGAAATTGGTGTAAGGCACCCAGGCAGAGTCAAAGTGGATGGATTTCACATCCAGCGTGCTCTTGATAAAATCGGTGTTATACAGCAGACCGTCGTAGGTCGAGTTGGTGATTACCGCATGTACCGGCCAGGTCGCGTTAGGCGTCTCTTTCACGCGTTTAGCGATAGTGGCGCGAGCAAACTCGCTCTGTGGAATACCACCGAGGATGCCGTAAGCATTACGGGTCGGGCGGAAATAGATCGGCGTAATGTCGCTCATCATCATCAGATGGGTCAGCGATTTATGGCAGTTACGGTCAATCAGCACGGTGCTGCCGGCAGGTGCAGAGTACATACCGACAATTTTGTTGGCGGTAGAAGTCCCGTTCGTCACCATATAGCTGCGTTCAGCGTTGAAGACGCGAGCAATATACTCTTCAGCTTCTTTGTGCGGGCCGGAGTGATCCAGCAGTGAACCCAATTCGGAAACCGAAATGGAAACGTCGGATTTCATCGCGTTCGGGCCAAAGAAATCATAGAACAGGCTGCCGACCGGGCTTTTCTGGAAGGCGGTACCGCCCATATGACCCGGAGTACAGAAGGTGTATTTACCTTCACGCACGTATTTGAACAGCGCTTTGGTCAGCGGTGGCAGGATGGTGTCAACGTACTCATCGGTGTTTTGTTTGATCTTGTCGGCAATGTCGTTGGCCGCACCGAGCGCATATTCAAAGAAACGCACCTGCATACGCAGATCGTTCAGGCTGACGTCCAGCGTTGAATAGGTGTTGGCAAAGGCATACAGCGGCATGTACTCATTCAATTCGCTGATTTCTTGGCACAGCTCAAGGTTGTATTTATCCCAGTCAAAGATCACCCCGCACAGACGGGCATTATTCTCGATCAGTTTGAGCAGGTCTTCGCGATCGTTAGGGTAGACAATGCGGAAGTTCAGTTTTTCCAACGCGTTGTGCAGTTCGCGGATGGGCTCTTCTTTGAAGTAGACACCCATGTGGTTCATGATAGCAATAACGTTCATAATCATTTCTCCAGGTAATGCGAGCCCCTTGCCATCACGGATGACAACAGTTGTTGCAAGGGGCTGAATTAAGAAGTGGGTCAGTGCGTGCTTAGTGCGCTTTGGCCGTCGAGCTGTTGTCGATGGCTACAGCATTGGCTTTAGCTGTCTGACGGGTATTCATTTTGCGGGCGTAGAACATCAGGATGATCAGGCTGATGATGAAGGTGCCGGCCAGTTCGAACGATTCGGCCCCCATCAGTGCGATGAAGCAGAAGCCACAACCCAGAACCGATGCCACCAGGCTCAGCAGGTTACGGATATTGACGCCTTCAAAGCGGATCAGGTCTACGCAAGAGTAGAAGTAAGGCAACATGGTCAGCAGCACCGCAATACCGGTCAACATCCCGAATAGATCGGAAGCTTTACCACCACCGGAGCTCATGGCAGTAATCAGCACCATCAGCGCGGTCATTTTGCAGCTGGCCAACAGCAGGCCTTTTCTAGGAATGCCGTTCTTATCCAGTTCGCCGTACACTTTCGGGAAGTTACCGTCGTTGGCGGCACGGACCCCAGCCTGGCCAACCAGCATCATCCAAGAACCGAGTGAAGTCAGGCAGGCAAAGGCGGTGAAGGCAGAGACCAGAGGCGCGGCCCAGTTACCCATAATGGCAGAGGCACTGACGGCAAACGGTGCACCGCTGGCAGCCATTTGGCTAGCCGGGAACATACCGCTCATCACCTGAGTGGCCGCAATGTAGATAATCCCGGCCAGCGCGGTACCCAGCATGGTTGCCAGCGGTACGGTGCGTTTCGGGTTTTTCACCATGCCAGTGCTCACGGCGGCAGACTCTACGCCGATGAACGCCCACAGACACAGCAGAATACTTTTGATTACCGCATGGCTGTCGGTGGTACCGGAAGTGTTCCAGTTAGCGTGATAAGTTGCAGCGTCGAACCAATGCCAGCCGGCAGTCGCGGTCACAATCACCGGGATCAGCACCAACACCAGGCCGAGGGTGGTCAAACGGCTGACCCAGGTCCCGCCGAGCAGGTTAATAAAGGTGAACACCCACAAGATGGCGATACAGGCGATACCTGCCGGCACCGGATTGTTCAGCTCTGGGAAAAAGGTAGAGAGATAAGAAACTGCGGTAATGCCGATGGCCAAATTACCGATCCAGTTCGCATGGTAATAAAGCACGCCGGTCTGGAAACCGAATGCCGGGGAGATTTCACCGGCGTAAGCAATAGGGCCGCCCTGCTGTGGGTTTTTGGTGGCCAGACGCGCATAAACATAAGCCAGCGACATCGCACCAATAATGGAGATTACCCATCCCCAAATAGCGATAGAACCGAGACTTGCCAGGTTCGCGGGTAATAAGGCAATGCCGCTCCCCATCATATTACCGGCAACGACACCGGTGCAGGCAATAAGCCCTATTTTCTTGGATGAAGCCATGGTCAGTTTCTCCTGATTTTGATTTCTTATAAGTCTTGGTCGTTATGCAATTTTGCTAATGACCGGACTTGATAGTCAGGATGCTAATCATCGGCGGGAATAAAGTCCTAAAGATAAAGTGATATTACGCTCATGATCATACAAATGATAAATTGAGGTTTTTCATTAACAAATCAAGAGATAAACAGATGGTCAAGAAAAGATAAACATTCAATAAAAACAACAAAATAGACATGTTAATTGCAATAACAAATTAGAATTCAAGAGGGTAATTCATCAACGCGCGGGGTTATTTGACTTAACAAATAAAACACAATAAATAACACCGCCGAGCAATGATATCGCCCGGCGGTGTGAGATTATTGAGACTCTTTGTCTGGGTTGTAGTTTTCGAGGTAGGGAACTACGGTGTTAACTGAGGTATGGAAGACGGCATTGCGGATCCAATGCAAAGTATTCTCACCCGGGCGTAGATTAAATGCGGTGATATAGGAGTCTGCAGCCAGACGATTATGACCCTGCATCTCATAAACCTTGCCGAGTAACACATAATTCATCCATGACATCTGCAGCTCGATACCCTTATTTATCGCCTGATACGCCTCATCGGTTTTCCCCTCCCCCAGCGCCTGTATCGTACGAATTTGCTGAATAATGGGGCTGTCTTTTAATGCCGGCAGCGCATCCAGGCGGGCGATCTCCGTCTCCAGTTGCGTCAGTTGCACGCTGTCAAAAGGTTGATAAGAGTTACGCAGCAAGTCCGCCAGCGCTTTTTCCGCCGCAACATAAATAAAGTCTGGAGAGCTTTTGGCCATCTCACCCAACAGGTTGCTGGCATGGGTCAGGGAATCGATATCCCCCTGGATCAGCAGCTGATGTGCCTGATAATACTGTTGCAGGGCTGGGCCGGAGTTGGGCAACAGCTGCATCAGGCGCTGCTGCAGGGGTGCCGGCCACGGCTGATTAAGTGCAACAGACAGACTGCTCAGGAAGTCTTCCTGGATTTTTAGCTGGTTGTCCGTGGTCACAAAGTAACGCTTGTCCAGCATGATCGAGCTGTCCGCATTGTCCACCAGCCGCACCGACAGGAAGCATTGTTGCGCGCGATAATGGCGCTGGTTGACGAACTCTATGGTCAGTGATTTACCCGAACTGCTGGGCCCGGTGTAGTTATAGTTGGTTTGATCGTGCACCAGGAAGGTGGAATAGGTATTCAGCGAATCCGTCACCACTTCGCTCAGGCCGACGACATAGGAAAGTTGCGGCGTCCAGTTACTGCAACTGTTGCCACCCTGAATGCGGATATCAATATCACGCGGGTTCATCAGTACCGGCATCGTGGATTCCGGTATGCGCTGTGACAAAGTGGCTATCGCCACAAACACCACGCAGGCACTCAACGCGGTCAGGAAAGCCAACCAGACCCAGAACGGTGATTGACGGTAAAAAGGAACCGTCGATTTTGCCGCCGATTTTTTTGCCACGCTGGGTTTAGGCGGCTCATAATCTATGCCGTCGTCTTCACTGCCATCTTCCGGCTCATGAGTAATGACCGCCACCCGTGGCACCGCAGGCATCGTCGCCTCTTCCCCTTCACACCACATTACCGGGGCGGCCAGCTTATAGCCGCGTTTGGGCACGGTAATAATGTATTCCGGGCTGTTACTGTCCCCGTCTTTCAAGTATTTGCGCAGTTCGGAAATACTCTGGGTCACCACATGATTGGTGACAATGTTGCGCTTCCAAACGTTGTCGATCAGCTCATCGCGACTCAACACCACATCCGGATGTCGGGCGAAATATTGCAGCATATCGATTAAGCGGGGTTCCAACGCCAGTTGGCGCCCGTCACGGCTTATTTTGTTGTCTGCGGGAGTAACCAACCACTCACCAACGCGAAAAACAGGTTCTTGCATAGTGAAAATAACTCAAAAGGGGGTACGGCAAGCGCGGGATAATACCATATGAGGGCGTGGCCTGCGTCGATACGCCCCGATTAAGCATTCATACCTCATATAATTCTAGAGGTAATCCATCAGGATCGCTGAAAAAAGTGAAGCGTGACTGGGTATAAGGATCGACACGTACCGGTTCACAAACCACCCCGGCAACCTGCAAGTGCTCGATGGCCTGCTCGATATCGTCGACGCTGAATGCCAGATGGCGCAGGCCACAGGCTTCTGGGCGGCTGACGCGGGCGGGCGGCGACGGGAATGAAAACAGTTCGATACTGTATTGACCATTGAGCGCCAAATCCGCCTTCCAGGAATCACGCTCTTCACGATAGAACTCATCCAGCAGGGTGAAGCCCAGAATATCGCAGTAAAAATGCTTACTGGCAGCATAATCTGAACCAATGACGGCGATGTGATGTACCTGACGTAGTGCCAACATGGTGATGCCTCATGATCGGTTTGATGAGGCACGGTATCCGGCGACGCGGGCAACGTCAACGGCAAAAAGCCCCGCAGCATAAGGCGGGGCTATCATTCAGCTATCTATAATGCCACGGACAGATCAGGCTTTAAGGTCAGCCAACGCTGCACCGTAGTTGATGTGCAGCACCTGCCCATCCACCACCAGCGCCGGCACGCTCTGTACTCCTGCTTTTTCTGCTTCGGCGATGCGCGCCGGTTTTTCACCCAGATGCACCACGTCCACCTGCACATCCTGGCTCAACAGACCCAACAACTGCTGCTCTGCGCTGACGCAAACCGGGCAACCGGCATGATAGAAAACGGCCTTAGTCATGATAATTCTCCTTGGTTCTGACTGTTGGGGGCGAAATATGCTCACCCATTTGGTTTCGATTCGAAACCAAATGCACAATAAATCCTCGCTCCTGACTTGTCAATATAGTTTTTAATCGATACTATTTTCACAGCCTAATGAGGAGTACATATTGAGACTGTTTGATTTATTGGAGCGGCTGAATAGCCTGCAACGCAGCTGGCTGCGCAACCATGAAGAACTGGATAACCTGCCCCCGGTGCAGTTAAGCGCGTTGTATTATCTGGCACGCTGCAACCATTACTCCAACACGCCGATGGCAGTGGCGGAATATCTCGGCCTGACCAAGGGCACGGTATCGCAATCGCTAAAAAAGCTGGAAAGTAATGGGATGATCGCCCGTACTGCGGACGAGAAGGACCGCCGTAGCGTCAGGTTAAAGCTGACCGACAAGTCACGTGCATTGATGGATGCTCTGTTCCCACCGGCCTATTTACAAAATGCGCAGGATGCCATGCAGCAGGACGGTGGGCAGTTGCTGGAACTGTTGACGCAGTTACTGCGCCAGTTGCAAAAGCAGGATAATAATGTGGCGTTATTCGGCGAATGCCATCGTTGCCGTTACCACCAGCGACAGGACGGCCAACCATTTTGTGGGCTGACGCAGGAACCGCTGCCATCAAGCAGCGTGAACCTGATTTGCCGGGAATTTGCTTAAGCCAGCGGCGTTTTCAGCACCTTCACCAGATAACGTCCGTCCTCGGTCAGCTTCGCGCCATGGATATCGGTTTCAAAGCCTGGATAACGTTCACCGATCGAGCACAGCATCAGCAGGAAATCGAGTACTGCACGGCTCTCTTCGGTGATCATCTCGCCCGGCATCACCAAAGGTACCCCTGGCGGATAAGGCAGGATCATATTGGCCGCCACCTTGCCAACCAACTGATCCAGTTCGCAGGTTTCTACGTTGCCGCGCACCTGTTGCTGGAACATCTGATGCGGCGTCAGCTTCATTTCAGGCAGCACGTCAAACGCCCGCTGCATCAGGCCTGGCAGATCGTGCCGACGGATTAAACTGTGGATCCCGGCGGCAAGATCCTGAATGCGCATATTGCGGTAGAAATCCGGATCTTCAGCAAACAGATCCGGCAGCATGTTCTTCACCCGCAGGTTGAGATCGTAAGCGCGTTTGAAATCGGTCAGACCACGCAGCAGGCTCATCGCCTTGGTTTTATCAATGCCGATGCTGAACAGGAACAGCAGGTTATAGGGCCCGGTTTTTTCTACCACGATACCGCGTTCATCCAGGTATTTCGCCACCAGCGCCGCCGGTATCCCGCTCTCTTCCAGCATGCCCAACTCATTCATGCCCGGCGTCAGGATGGTGACCTTGATCGGATCGAGGTACATGTGGTCACGGTCGGTGTTGCCGAAACCGTGCCAGTTATCATCCGGGTTCAGTGGCCAGCACTGCGCCTCGTCGATCTCCTCCGGCTGCCAGATGTCGAAGAACCAGCTATCGCTCTCCCCTCGTAACCGCTGTACCTCACGGCGGAAATGCAATGCACGCTCCACCGAGCGATTAATCAAACGCCGCCCCGGATTACCACGCAGCATCGCCGCCGCGGTTTCCATCGAGGCCACGATGCCATAATTCGGCGAAGTGGTGGTGTGCATCATATAGGCTTCATTAAAGGTGCTTTCGTCATAGTCTCCCTTAATGTGGATCATCGAGGCCTGCGAAAACGCTGCCAGCAATTTGTGCGTAGACTGGGTTTCGTAGATCACCTTGCCGGGCGTGCGCTCACCGCTCATGCCACTCTTACCGTCGTAAATCGGATGGAAGTTGGTATAGGGCACCCAGGCTGAGTCAAAGTGGATCGAGGGCACGTCCAGCGTCTGTTTGATGTAGTCGGTGTTATACAACAAACCGTCATAGGTAGAATTGGTGATCACCGCATGCACCGGCCAACTGGCATTAGCCGTCGCCGCGACCCGGCCGGCAATGCTCTCATGGGTAAACTCATGCTGTGGGATGCCACCGAGAATGCCATAGGCGTTACGCAGTGGGCGCAGGTAGATCGGGACGATATCGCTCATCATCAGCAAATGGCATAAGGATTTATGGCAGTTGCGATCAATCAATACCGTGCTGCCGGTCGGCGCCGAATACATGCCGACAATTTTGTTGGCAGTGGAGGTGCCGTTGGTCACCAGATAACTCTGTTCGGCGTTAAAAGTACGCGCTATATACTCTTCGGCCTCCAGATGCGGGCCGGTGTGATCCAGCAACGAACCCAGTTCGGTAACCGAAATCGAAACGTCGGCTTTGAGAGTATTGGCACCGAAAAAGTCGTAGAACAAACAGCCGACCGGGCTTTTCTGAAACGCAGTGCCGGCCATGTGCCCTGGGGTACAGAAGGTGTATTTCCCTTCACGCACGTAGTTAAACAGCGCCTTGGTCAAGGGCGGCGTAATGGTATCGATATATTCGTCAGTGTATTGCTGGATGCGCTGGGCAATATCATCCGCCGCATTCAGGGCGTACTCGAAGAAATACAGCGCCATACGCATTTCATGCAGGCTGACATCAAAGGTGGAGTGGGTGTTGATAAATGCATACAACGGCAGATATTCATTCAGCTCGTTGATGTCACTGCACAATTCCAGGCTGTAATCGTCCCAGTCAAAAATCACTCCGCAAATGCGCGCGTTGGCCTCGATCAGCTTTAACAGGTCACCGCTGTTTTTCGGATACACCAGTTGGAAATCCATTGCAGTCAGTGCGGTGTGAAGCTCGCGGATCGGCTCGTCTTTGTAATAAACGCCCGCTGGGCTCATGATCGCGATGATATTCAACGGCTGCTCCTGTCAGTTAACCAGCAATCATCTATAACAACATGAAAAACCCGGACTGTGTACCCCAAAAACTCCCTTTTCATCAGCCAAAAAAAAACCGCCCGGAGGCGGTTTCTTGCAACACATGATAAAACTCAGCAGTAGCCGTAGTTCATCAGGCGTTGGTAACGACGGTTGCGCAACTCTTCGTTGTTCAGGCCGTCGAGATCTTTCAGGTCAGCCAACAGCTGCGCTTTCAGCGAGGCTGCCATCGCCGGCACGTCACGGTGAGCAGAGCCCAAAGGCTCCGGGATCACCGAGTCGATCAGCTTCAGTTCTTTCAGACGCGGTGCGGTAATGCCCATCGCTTCTGCAGCCAGAGGAGCCTTGTCAGCACTCTTCCACAGGATGGAGGCACAGCCTTCCGGTGAGATCACCGAGTAGGTGCTGTACTGCAGCATATTCACTTTGTCGCCAACGCCGATAGCCAATGCACCGCCAGAACCGCCTTCGCCGATCACGGTGCAAATCACCGGGATATTCAGACGAGACATTTCACGCAGGTTATGGGCTATCGCTTCTGACTGACCGCGTTCTTCCGCGCCCACACCCGGGTATGCCCCTGGAGTGTCGATGAAAGTGATCAACGGCAGTTTGAAGCGAGCAGCCATTTCCATCAGGCGCAGCGCTTTGCGGTAGCCTTCCGGTGCCGGCATGCCGAAGTTACGGCGGATTTTCTCTTTGGTTTCGCGGCCTTTCTGATGACCGATGATCATCACCGGGCGACCATCCAGACGAGCAATACCACCGACAATCGCTTTATCATCGGCATAGGCGCGATCGCCTGCCAGTTCTTCGAAGTCGGTAAAGATGTGTTTGATATAATCCAGGGTATAAGGACGGCGTGGGTGGCGTGCCAATTGGGCAACTTGCCAAGCCCCAAGATCGGAAAAAATCTTGCGCGTCAGCTCAACGCTCTTTTCACGAAGGCGCTGAACCTCTTCGTCCAGATTAATATCTAATTTTTCGTCTTGACGGCTGACTGCAGTCAGCGAGTCAATTTTCGCTTCCAGCTCTGCAATCGGCTGTTCAAAATCAAGAAAATTCAGACTCATAGCATTCCTATTTTAGTCAAATTCCAGTTCCACCTGCTCATTACCTACCAAAGTCCGCAAATCTATCAATAAGCGGTCGGTGGGCGTCACGCGCCAGGTTGCGCCAAAACGCAGCTTGGCCCGCGCATCTTCCCGTTGATAGTAAAGATGCACTGGAATCGTCCCCGAGCGATGGGGTTCCAAAGACTGACGGAGACGGTTCAAAAGCTGGTCATCAATTTGCCTGTCCGTCAGCGAGATAGCAAGTCCGCGAGCGTATTTTTCACGGGCTTCACTGATGTCCATTAGCTCGCGGGCAGTCATTTTAAGCCCACCGCTAAAGTCATCAAAGCTGACCTGTCCACTGGCGATCAGGATACGGTCTTTTTCCAATAAATGCTGGTATTTTTCTAACGCATCGGTGAATAACATCACTTCCAGACGGCCTGAACGGTCATCCAGCGTACAAATTCCGATGCGATTACCGCGCTTGGTGACCATTACCCGTGAGGCGATCACCAGCCCAACGGCGGTCGTCATTTTGCCCCGGTCCGTCGGATGCATATCTTTCAAACGCTGGCCACCGGCATAGCGTTCGATCTCCTTCAGGTACTGGGTGATCGGGTGGCCGGTGAGGTATAACCCCAGGGTTTCCCGTTCACCGTCCAGCACCACCTGCTCCTGCCAGAGGGGCACGTTGGCGTAGGATTGCTCTACCTGCTCCGGCGCTTCCGCCAGTACGCCAAACATGTCCACCTGGCCGATCGCTTCGGCTTTGGCATGCTGATCCGCCGCTTTCAGGGCGTCGCCCAATGAATTCATCAGTGCGGCACGGTGCGGCCCAAGGCGGTCGAATGCCCCGGACATGATCAACTTTTCCAGAATACGGCGGTTCAGTTTTTTGATATCAGAGCGAGCACAGAGATCAAACAGGTCTTTGAAATAACCCTGCTCGCCACTGTTACGCGCTTCAAGAATGGCTTCAATCGGCCCTTCCCCGACGCCTTTGATAGCGCCGATGCCGTAAACGATCTCACCTTCGTCGTTAACGTGGAAATGATACTGGCCGCTGTTGATGTCCGGCGGCAGGATTTTCAGGCCCATGCGCCAGCATTCATCCACCAGCCCCACCACCTTATCGGTGTTGTCCATATCGGCGGTCATTACCGCCGCCATAAACTCGGCCGGGTAGTGCGCCTTCAGCCACAACGTCTGGTATGACACCAGCGCATAGGCGGCGGAGTGCGATTTGTTGAAGCCGTAACCGGCGAATTTCTCCACCAGGTCAAAGATTTTTACCGACAATTCACCGTCGATGCCGCGTGATTTTGCACCGTCCTCGAAACCGCCGCGCTGCTTGGCCATCTCAACCGGGTTCTTTTTACCCATCGCACGACGCAACATGTCTGCGCCGCCCAGCGAATAACCGGCCAGCACCTGGGCAATCTGCATCACCTGTTCCTGATACAGGATGATACCGTAGGTAGGCTCCAGCACCGGTTTAAGCGACTCATGCTGCCACTGGATATCCGGGTAGGAAATCTCTTCACGGCCGTGCTTACGGTCAATAAAGTTATCTACCATGCCTGACTGCAGCGGTCCCGGGCGGAACAGCGCCACCAGTGCGATCATATCTTCGAAACAGTCGGGCTTCAGGCGTTTGATCAGGTCTTTCATGCCGCGTGATTCGAGCTGGAAGACCGCCGTGGTCTCCGAACGCTGCAGCATGTCGAAGCTTTTCTTGTCCTCGAGCGGGATGGCGGCGATATCGATCGGTTCCAGCCCGGTTTTCGCGCGGCGGGCGTTGATCATCGCCAACGCCCAGTCGATGATGGTCAGGGTTCGCAGCCCCAGGAAGTCGAACTTCACCAGCCCGGCGTATTCCACATCGTTCTTGTCAAACTGGGTTACCGGATGCTGACCTTCGGCATCGCAGTACAGCGGTGCGAAGTCAGTGATTTTGGTCGGTGCGATCACCACACCACCGGCGTGCTTACCGGCGTTACGCGTCACCCCTTCCAGCTTGCGCGCCATGTCGATCAGCGCTTTGACTTCCTCATCGGCCTCGTAGATTTCCGGCAGCTGCGGTTCGGCGGCAAAGGCTTTTTCCAGCGTCATGCCCGGATCGGGCGGCACCAGCTTGGAGATGCGATCGACGAAGCCATACGGGTGACCCAGTACACGGCCCACGTCGCGAATAACCGCTTTCGCCGCCATGGTACCGAAGGTAATGATCTGCGATACCGCCTCACGGCCGTACATCTCCGCAACGTGCTCAATCACCAGATCGCGTTTTTCCATGCAGAAGTCGACGTCGAAGTCAGGCATCGAAACACGTTCCGGGTTAAGGAAACGTTCGAACAGCAGGTCAAATTCCAGCGGGTCAAGATCGGTGATTTTCAGCGCATAGGCCACCAGAGAACCGGCACCAGACCCACGACCCGGCCCTACCGGCACGTCGTTGTCCTTCGACCACTGGATGAACTCCATCACGATCAGGAAGTAACCCGGGAAGCCCATCTGGTTGATCACTTTCAGCTCAATATCCAGACGTTCGTCGTATTCAGGGCGGCGCTCAGCACGTACCTGCGGATCCGGGAACAGGAACTCCAGACGATCTTCCAGCCCTTCCTTCGACTTCAGGACCAGGAAATCCTCGGTAGTCATATCACCGGTTGGGAACTGCGGCAGGAAGTACTCGCCAAGGCGGATAGTCACGTTGCAACGCTTGGCAATCTCTACGCTGTTGAGTAACGCCTCCGGGATGTCGGCAAACAGCTCGCACATCTCGTCTTCGTTACGCATGTATTGCTGCGGAGTATAGTTACGCGGCCGCTTGGGATCGTCCAACGTGAAGCCGTCGTGGATGGCGACGCGGATCTCATGGGCGTCGAAGTCATCCGCTACCAGAAATCGTACATCGTTAGTGGCCACCACCGGCAGCCCGCGTTCGGTCGCCAGCGCCACCGCAGCATGCAGGTAGTTTTCTTCGTCCGGCCGACCGGTGCGGATCAGTTCAAGATAATAGCTGTCAGGGAAGTACTGCTGATAGAACTCCAGACACTGATCCACCTGCGGCTGGTTGCCACGCAGCAGAAACTTGCCGACGTCGCCCAGACGGGCGCCAGAGAGCAGAATGAGCCCTTCACGGTGCTCAATCAGCCAGTCACGATCGATGATCGGACCGGCGGCGCCGTAACCACGCTGATAGGCGCGAGAAATCAGCAACGTCAGGTTTTGGTAACCTTCATTATTGGCGGCCAGCACGGTGAGCTGCGCCAGCTCATCGCCCAGCACTTCGCTTTGCACATGAAAATCCGCGCCGATGATCGGTTTGATCCCGGCGCCGTGCGCGCTGCCATAGAACTTCACCAGACCACACAGGTTGGTAAAGTCGGTAATTGCCAAAGCAGGCATGGCTAACGCGGCGGCTCTTTTCACCAACGGCCCGATCTTGGCTAATCCATCAATCATGGAGTAGTCACTATGAACGCGCAGGTGAATAAAACGAGGTTCGGCCATATCCAGATACCTGAATCTAGGGGCTCAGCGAACTGAACCCGGGTTAACTCTATCGCGTGCCTGGCCCGGATAAGGCCGGCAGATTACAGCGCCAGCACCCTTCTGACCGGGGCAAAGCTGCGGCGATGATGTTCGGTCGCACCCAGCGCGGCCAGCCGCTCCAGATGGAAAGCGGTTGGGTAGCCTTTATGCTGCGCAAAACCGTAGTCCGGGAATTCCCGATCCAACTCAGTCATTTCGCGGTCACGCGTTACCTTCGCCAGAATGGACGCTGCACTGATTTCCGCCACGCGGCTGTCGCCTTTCACCACCGCCTGCGAGCGCATCGACAATTTCGGGCAGCGGTTACCGTCAATCAATACCATGTCCGGCGCGATATGCAATCCGGCAACTGCACGCTGCATCGCCAACATAGTGGCATGCAGAATGTTCAGTTGGTCAATCTCGTCCGGCTCGGCGCGCCCCAAACTCCAGGACAGGGCCTTCTCGGTAATTTCGTCATACAGCGCCAGGCGGCGTTTTTCACTGAGTTTTTTCGAGTCCGCCAGCCCTACGATCGGTCGTGCAGGATCGAGGATCACCGCAGCGGTCACAACCGCGCCCACCAAGGGGCCACGCCCGACTTCGTCCACGCCGGCAATCAGCGTGGCGACAGGATAGATGAAAGGTTCAATCATGCTTTTGCCAGCTCCAACACAGCCTGAGCGGCCTGTTCATCGGCACCACAACGGATGCTTTGGTGCAAGTTAAGGAAAGTCTGTTTCAGTTCGTCAGTTTGCGGACTATCTTCCAGCAGCGGCATTAGCGACGCCGCCAACTTGTCCGGCACGCAATCGTGCTGCAACAGTTCGGTGACGATTTCACGACCGGCCAGCAGATTAGGCAATGAGACATACGGCGTCTTCACCAGCCGTTGCGCTATCCAGAAGGTAAACGGTTTCATGCGATAACCCACCACCATCGGGCATTTGGCCAGCATACACTCCAGCGCGGCAGTGCCGGAGGCCAGTAATGCTGCGTCGCTGGCGATCATCGCCTCGCGCCCCTGGCCGTTGAGCAGGTGAACCCTTAACTCGGGCGCCACTTCGGCCTTGATGCGCTCGAACTGTTCGCGTCGCTTGGCATTAACCAGCGGCACCACCAGTTCCAGATCCGGATAGCGGGTACGCAGCAACTGGGCCGTTTTCAGAAAATCGGCGCTTAGCATCTCGACTTCCGCACCGCGGCTGCCCGGCAACAGGGCCAGACAACGGGCATCCGGGGCGATGCCCAGCGTGGCGCGCGCAGCCAGTTTATCTGGTTGCAGCGGCATGGCGTCGGCCATGGTATGGCCGATAAACCGACAGGGAACGTTGAAACGATCGTAAAACGCTTTTTCGAAAGGGAGAAATGCCAGCACCAGATCGGTGGCTTTGCCTATTTTGAAAACGCGCTTTTGACGCCAGGCCCAGACGGAGGGGCTGACATAATGAATGGTGCGGATGCCGCGCTGTTTCAGGCGACCTTCCAGGGTGATATTGAAGTCCGGCGCGTCGATACCCACAAACACGTCCGGCTTCAGTTCGCTGAACCGGCGGGTAAGATCCTTGCGGATCTTTAACAGGCGTGGCAGGCGCTCAAGCACCTCGACCACGCCCATTACCGCCAGTTCTTCCATTTCGTACCAGGTTTCGCAGCCTTCGGCCTGCATCAGCGGGCCGGCGACGCCAACAAAACGCGCGTCGGGGATCTGCGCCTTGAGCGCGCGGATTAAACCGGCGCCAAGAATATCACCGGAAGTTTCTCCGGCGACCAATCCGATGGTCAATGGGCGATTTTGCATAGGTCAGCGAATAATACCGCGGGTGGAACGACCAAAGAAATCAAGGAACTGCTGCACCACCGGTTGTTCTTTCGCCAGGGCTTCGATTTCTGTTTTCGCTTCATCCAGCGTTTTCTCGCTGCGATAAAGAATTTTGTAGGCGTTACGAATGGCCTGCATTTCATCTTTATCAAAACCACGACGCTTCAGGCCAACGGCGTTAACACCGAATGGCGTGGCGTGGTTACCCTGCGCGATGACAAAAGGAGGCACGTCTTGGGCAACGCCGGAACAACCGCCCACCATCACGTGAGTACCGATAATGCAGAACTGATGGATAGCCGTCATACCACCGATAATGGCATGATCATCAATTTCCACATGGCCGGCCAGCGTGGCGTTGTTTGCCAAAATACAGGAGTTACCCACCACACAGTCGTGCGCAACATGCACGTTAACCATCAGCAGGTTATCATTACCTACTTTGGTCAACCCAGTGCCCTGCGCTGTGCCGCGATGAATGGTGACGCTTTCGCGAATGCGGTTGCGATCGCCAATCTCGACACGCGTCGGTTCACCCGCGTATTTCAGATCCTGATTCACTTCACCAATAGAGGCGAACTGATAGATCTGATTATCGCGGCCGATTTTGGTCAAGCCATTCACCACAATGTGGGACTTCAGTACCGTGCCTTCGCCGATTTCCACCTGGGAGCCGACGTAGCAGAAGGGACCGATGTGTGCACCAGCGCCGATAACGGCGCCTTCTTCAATAATCGCGCTAGGATGGATAAAGGCGGTTTTGTCGATCACGGATTAGGCCTCCCGGCTGCGCGCACACATCATGGTTGCTTCGCAGACAATTTTGCCGTCGACGGTCGCCACGCCTTTAAAGCGCGTCAAACCACGACGAGTTTTCTCAAAGGTGACTTCCATGATCATTTGATCGCCAGGCACTACCGGTCGTTTGAAGCGGGCTTCGTCGATACCGGCAAAGTAATACAACTCACCCGGCTCCAGTTTGCCGACGCTTTTGAACGCCAGAATACCGGTGGCCTGCGCCATGGCTTCCAGAATCAATACGCCTGGGAAAATCGGCTTACCAGGGAAGTGTCCCTGGAAAAACGGCTCATTTACAGATACGTTCTTCACCGCACGCAGGAATTTGTGCTCCTCAAACTCGAGGACGCGATCGACCAGCAAGAACGGGTAACGGTGAGGAAGCAACTCTAAAATTTCTGCAATATCCAGAGTATGAGTGTCAGTAGTCAAAATACTCTTCCTGTCTCTAAAAACTGATGGCATCAACAACACGGCCTGCGCTGCCCCCAATAAGGAGGAAGTCATGCAGGCCGCAAATTAACAACTCTTTGCGCTTTTGGTCTCATGACCAACGCGTTTCGTTTTGTACCCAGCGAGGCGGGCGATAGTGATTAGTCTTTTCCGACTTTTCGTTCGACAGCTTTTAAGCGCTTGCTAATCTCATCGATATTCATCACCAACGCAGCGGTTTTACGCCAAACTTTGTTGGGTTGTAACGGAATGCCCGAAGAGTATACCCCAGGTTCGGTGATTGGTCGCATAACCATTCCCATTCCGGTGACAACAACTTTGTCGGCGATCTCCATGTGACCGTTGATCACACTGGCTCCGCCGATCTGGCAATAGCGGCCAATCTTCAAGCTACCCGCCATGATCACACCGCCGGCAACGGCAGTATTGTCGCCAATCACCACGTTATGTGCAATCTGACATTGGTTGTCGATGATAACACCATTCCCGATCTGGGTGTTATCCAACGCGCCGCGGTCAATGGTGGTGCAAGCGCCAATCTCGACGCGATCGCCGATGATTACCGTGCCCAGCTGAGGAATTTTAATCCACTCGCCACGTTCGTTGGCATAGCCGAAACCATCAGCACCGATCACAGTACCTGATTGGATCAGGCAGCGCTGACCGATCTCGACTTCATGATAAATAGTTACGTTTGCCCACAGACGCGTACCCGCGCCAATGCGTGCAAGTTTGCCGATAAAGCAGCCAGGACCGATAACCACGTTATCGCCCAGAACGGCGCCAGACTCGATCACCGCATTAGCACCAATGGCCACATTCTGTCCCAGAGTGGCAGCAGGTGAGATAACCGCGCTTGGGGCGATATCCTGAGCCGGAGACGGCGTGGTGTCCATCAGTTGCGCCATGCGCGCGTAAGTCAGGTAAGGGTTTTTAACCACCAGCGCCGCAGAACGGCAGTGTGGTAAATCCGCTTCGGTAAGCACTACTGCGCTTGCCAGGCAGGAAGACAGCTGCTCTTGATAGCGGCTGTTTGACAAAAACGTGATTTGGCCAGCCTGTGCCGAATGCATAGAAGCAATGCCGGTGATGACGAGATCGCCATCACCGTGCAATTGTGCATCCAACTGCTGCGCTAGATCAGCCAGTCGAATTGAAGGCATGTGTTATTTAACCTGTTTCAGCACGTCAGCAGTGATATCTTTAGAAGTCCCTGCATAGGCAACTGCGTTAGCATCGATGACTACGTCGTAGCCTTCTTTGCTGGCAACAGATTTCACAGCGTCCTGAATACGGCTCAGGATTTTGTTACGCTCTTCCATCTGACGGCGACGGTTGTCCTGCTCAAAAGCCTGTGCTTTCTGAGAGAACTGCTCGCGCTGTGCCATCACATCTTTTTCCGCCTTGCTGCGATCGCTGGCTTTCATGGTAGCGCCATCACGCTGCAAACGTTGCATTTTGGTCTGAAGGCTACGCTCCATGTTCTGAAGCTCACCCGCACGGCCTTTAAACTCGTTTTCCAGCTGTTTAGCTACGGTTTCACGAGCCGGCAACTGTTGGAAAATGCTGGAGACGTTAACTACAGCGATCTTATCTGCTGCCTGAACGCCAGCTGAAGCAGCCATTGCTAAACCGAGGCCTGCGGCACACAACCACTTTTTCACTATAAACTCCTTACCATCACCCATTTGTGTCATATGACACTTGAAGTACACAATCTGCCAGACTTATCCCACAAAACAATGAGAATCATCTCTCTGTGCTCTGACGGGCGCCTGGCATTTGCGATTCTTAATAACTGCTATGCCCAGAAGCGGGACCTGTTACCAGGTCTTGCCAATGTTAAACTGGAACTGTTCGGACTTGTCGCCTTCGTATTTCTTGATCGGGTTGGCATAAGAGAACACCAACGGACCCAAAGGTGACATCCACTGCAAGGCGATACCGGCAGAAACGCGGATATTGCTCGCTTTACTGTAGTCCGGAATATCGTACATGCTGGTCTGAGCGTCATTCTTCCAGTTGGTATCCCACACGGTACCCGCATCCATGAACAAGGAAGTACGCACCGAGTTGGCGTATTTCTCGCTGATAAATGGTGTTGGTGTGATCAGCTCCATACTGGCGACGGCCATGGCGTTGCCGCCCACCGCATCGTCAGAACTACACACAGCGGCACCATTGGTACAGCTGTACGAGTTGGAGTTGTAGTACGCCGCTTTCGGACCAATGGTGTTGGAACCGAAACCACGCACGGTGCTCGAGCCGCCGGCGTAGAAGTTCTCGTAGAACGGCATTTCTTTGCCGCCCAGACCATCGGCATAACCCAGACGGCCACGACCCAACAGTACCCAGGTGCGATCGTCGTTGATTGGGACGTATTGCACGCTGTCCAGCGTCATTTTGTAGTATTCGTTATCCGACCCCGGAATGGTGACTTTACCATTCAGCGTTGTGCGGTTACCCGAGGTTGGGAAATAACCCCGGTCAAGGTTGTTATAGGTCCAACCCAGGTTCAGCGTGAAGTCATCGGCAGAATAACTGGCCCGATCGGTCTTGTTCGGATCCAGACCCATCGAGTCCAGATAACGCCACATGGCAACCTGAGGCTGCATGTTAGACAAGCCGTTATGCACGTAACCCAAGCCGGTGCGCAACGAGTTGTTTTCGTTGATCGGGAAGCCCAGGGTGCCGTCGATACCGTAACTCTTGTTGGTATAGTCGGACAGGTCCGCGTCATCGGCTTTAAAGTCGTTGTAGAAGATACGGCCACCCAAACTCACACCGTCAACGGTGAAGTACGGGTTGGTTACCGACAGCTCGGTGTAAGTCTGGTAGTCGTTCTTGGTCCCGCTGATGCCGACGGAATAGCCGGTCCCCAGCCAGTTGTCCTGCTGAACGCCCGCCTGGAAGCTCACGCCGCTCTCGGTGCCGTAGCCGACACCGAAGTTGAAGGTACCGGTGTTACGCTCTTTCACCTTGTAGGTGACGTCAACCTGATCCGCAGTACCCGGAACGCGCTGGGTTTCCACATCTACCGTTTCAAAATAGCCCAAACGGTTCAGACGTTCTTTACCCTGCTCGACCTGAGCGTTGCCCAGCCACGCGCCTTCCATCTGACGCATTTCACGGCGCAGTACGGAATCTTTACTGGTGTCGTTGCCTTCAAACTTAATGCGACGCACATAGAAACGGTTGCCCGCATCAATGTTCACATGCAACTTCACGGTTTTATCCGCGTCGTTGATTTCAGGCTGGGTAGAAACACGCGGGTAAGCGTAACCATAACGGCCCAACATCGTTTTGACGTTGTCTTCCATCTTGGTCACTTTACTGCCGTTATACAGCTCACCTGGCTCAATCTTGGTCAACTGGGCAACTTCCGCCGAGTGGCCGGCCAGATTGCCGTTCACCACCACGTCGGTGAGCTTGTACTGCTCGCCTTCAGTGATATTGACGGTGATGTAAATGCCTTTTTTGTCCGGCGTCAGGCTGACCTGAGTCGAATCAATATTGAAGCGTGCATAGCCGCGGTCCAGATAGAAACTGCGCAGGGTTTCGAGGTCACCCGCCAGCTTTTGCTTCTGGTATTTGCGATCGCCAACCACGTTCCACCACGGCACTTCATCACGCAGTTGGAAGCGTGAAATCAGTTCATCGTTGGTGAAGGCATGGTTGCCGACAATGTTGATTTGTTGAATCTTGGCGGAAACCCCTTCCGTGAACACCAGTTTCAGGTCGACACGGTTACGCGGCAGCGGCGTGACAACGGCTTTCACCGAGGCACTGTATTTACCGACGCTGTAGTAGAAGTCTTCCAGCCCTTTTTCAATGCTGGATATGGTGGTGCGATCGAGCGCTTCGCCAACCCGAACGCCAGAGGCCTCCAGGTTTTGCTTGAGCATGTCATCTTTCACCGACTTGTTGCCGGAGAAAGTGATGCTGGCAATGGTAGGGCGTTCCTTAACCTGAACAATCAGCGTAGTACCATCGCGCAGCACGCGAACGTCCTCAAAGTTGCCAGTGGCAAACAAGGCACGGATGGTATTACTGATATCATCGTCAGTGACGGTATCGCCTACGCGAACCGGCATGTTGAGTAACGCCGCACCGACGGCGACTCGCTGCAGGCCTTCGAAATGAATATCCTTCACTACGAACCCGTCTGCACCGTATACGGTGGCGCTGCCAAACAGCAGCGACGCTATGAGCAACTTTTTCATCGCCATCGTTGTTATGCGTTCTTCCTAACCTATCCCCGCCCCTAAAGACGAGAAAAATCATTGAAAAGTGCAAGACCCATTAAAAGCACCAACACGATCGAACCTATGCGGTAACTGTAGTCCTGTACTCGCTCGGAAACCGGCCCACCCTTCAGCTTTTCTATCGCCAGGAAGAGGAGATGCCCACCATCTAACACCGGTAATGGGAACAGGTTGATGATACCCAGGTTGACACTGATCAACGCCAGGAACATCAGATAATACACAAACCCGACCCCAGCTGACGCCCCTGCTCCCTGTGCAATCGAAATCGGGCCACTCAGGTTGTTCAGCTTTACATCACCGGTTATTAATTTACCCAGCATTTTGACCGTAAGGCTCATAAGCTGCCAGGTCTTGTCCCCAGCCTGATACAGCGCCGGGAAAGGTCCATACTGGCGAATCGTCTTATATTCGTCCGGCAGCGGCAGCACTTTCGGAATGATGCCTGCAAAACCCACTGATTTGTCTTTTCCCACCGGCTTTGTATCCGGTATCAGCGTCAAAGACAAGGGGGCGCCGTTTCTTTCGATCTCTAAAACCAGCGGTTGCCCAGGGCCGTTATGGATCCGTTTAACCAACGTTTGCCAACGACCCAATAGCTGACCATCGACTTTAACGATCCTGTCCCCCGCTTGTAAACCTGCCTTTTGCGCTGCCGAGTTCGGCTGCACTTCGGCAAGGACAGATTCTATCTGTGGGCCGCGAGGAATAATACCCAGCGCCACCACGGGATCCTGTTTGTCCGGCTCAAAATTCCACTGGCGCAAATCCAGGGTTTTCGTCACCACCCGAGAAGTGCCAAACGGCGCGATACCCACTTCGGTTTCTGCGTCGCCAATCTTCGCCACCAGAGCCAAACGAACTGATTCCCAATCAGGCGTTTCGATACCATCTACGGACTTAAGTTCCATTCCTGGCGAAATTTCAGCGTTGGCCGCAATCGATTGGGGCGCGATTTCACCGATTACCGGACGGAAGCTGGGAACGCCGATAATGAAGACCAGCCAGTAAGCAAGGATAGCAAACAGGAAATTGGCGATAGGACCGGCACTGATGATAGCGGCACGCTGCCAAACGGTTTTGTTGTTAAACGCCTGATGACGGAGTTCCGGTGCAACCGAATCAACCCGCTCATCGAGCATCTTCACATAACCGCCAAGCGGGATCAGGGCGATGACATATTCCGTGCCCTGACGGTCAGTGCGGCGCCATAAAGCGCGGCCAAAACCGATGGAGAAGCGTTCTACACGGACGCCGCAGCGACGGGCGACCCAAAAGTGCCCGAACTCGTGCACGGTGATTAAAACACCGAGCGCAACAAGAAATGCGACTAAGTTCCAGAGCACGCTAACCATAATCCCTTCACTCCCCGCCATTGACGGATTAAAACACTAACAGCATCAGGCAGGCAAATACAGGCACTGCTGCGGTCAGGCTATCGATACGATCCAGTATACCGCCATGACCCGGTATCAAATGACCACTGTCTTTGATACCCGCTTCGCGTTTGAACATGCTCTCGGTAAGATCGCCCAGCACCGAAGCCAGCACGGCAATCACCGAACAAATCAGTAAGGTCATCGGCACCACATTCAGTGGAGCGTACCGACCAAACAGCCAGGATATCAGGGCTGAAGTAATCAGGCCACCAATCAGCCCCTCCCAGGTTTTCCCCGGAGAAACTTTCGGCGCCAGCTTGTGCTTGCCAAACAGTTTGCCGAACATGTAGGCGCCGGAATCCGCCCCCCAAACCAGTAACATCACATACAGCAGCCACCAGGCGCCGGTGAAGTGGTTCTGTTCATAGCCGAACTGGCGCAGCGACAGCATGCCCCAGAAAAACGGCACTATGGTCAGCAGACCGAAAACCAGACGTATCGGGCGTGAGTTACGCCACAGTGCAGCCGAGCCGGGATAAAACAGCACCAGCAACAGCGCTACCAGCCACCAGGCCAGCGACAACCACAACGGACCGCCGACCTGAAGCAAATGGACCGACTGGTGATAGGCCGGAATGCTGAGCAGCATCAACGCCAGCAGGAAGCCGCACAGTATCGCCAACCAGATGCGCTGCGAGCGGGAGGTAAAACCGGCCAGTTGGCCCCACTCCCAGGCCGCTAACATGCACACCACGAGTGTTACCAGGGCAAAACCCACCGGCGGCAGCAAAAACAGCGCCGCGATAACAATCGGAATTAAAATCAGAGCAGTTATGAGGCGATACTTCAGCAAAAGTTCTCCCTAGGACGCATCGGCGCCGATAGGTGTTGTTCCCCCGAAGCGACGCTCGCGTTGTGCAAATGCATTCAGCGCACCTTCAAAGACAAGTTCATCAAAATCAGGCCAGAGTACATCAGTAAAGTAAAGTTCGGCGTAAGCAATTTGCCACAGCAAGAAGTTACTGATGCGGTGTTCTCCACCGGTGCGGATCACCAGATCCACCGGCGACAGATCGTTCATACAGACCCGCTCACCCAGTAATTCTTCGCTAATTTGATCCGGACGCAGTGAACCGTCCTTCACCTGCTCAGCCAGTTCCCTTACTCCCTGAATAATATCCCAACGGCCGCCATAGTTGGCAGCGATGTTGAGCGTCAGGCCATCGTTATTTTCTGTCAGTTGCTCAGAGCGACGGATCCGCTCCTGCAAGCGCACGCTGAAACGGCTAATGTCGCCGATCACTCGCAATCTGACGTTATGTTTATGCAGGCTTTTTACTTCACTGTCCAAGGCGCGGACAAAAAGCTCCATTAGGGCGGAGACTTCCTGCACCGGACGGTTCCAGTTCTCGCTGCTGAAGGCATAAAGCGTGAGTGCATCCAAATGGTTGTTGGCGGCAAAACTGACCGCACGACGTACCGATTTCACCCCTGCTTTATGACCGAAGACACGTAACTTACCCTGACGTTTAGCCCAGCGCCCATTGCCGTCCATAATAATGGCGACATGCCGTGGCCCCAGAGTGGACAGATTAGCCTCTTGTTGATTTGCGGACGACATAACTCGTACTTATTTCCTCAATAGAAATACAACTGCCTTTCCGGAACATCAGGCCCTTACGCGCAAAAAAAGCCGTGTGCCCGACACGGCTTTTCAGTCTGCCCTGCGACAGCCGGTAATCTGCGCTGCGCTACCGGCTTTCGAGATGTCAATCAGGCCATAATTCAACGGTATAACCGCTGAAAGGTGGCGCAGACTATACCACCTCAGCAAGGCCTGAACAAACGGCCCCACTGCGGCACGCGTAATTTGCGAACAAAATAGGATAATTGCCGGTATCAGTTACACAGTGATTTAACCAATCCAACCGCAACCTCACGCGCCTGACGATCTATTTCTAAGACCGCATCAATGCAGGACGGTTCCTGCAGTGACAGCCGTTCGACGACTTTTTGGTTCACTGTCGCAATATCGGTAAAGCGAATCTGTTCCTGCAGGAAAGCTGCCACAGCCACTTCGTTGGCCGCGTTCAGCGCGGTCGTTGCCGCCTGGCCCGCATCGAAGGCCTCAATCGCCAGATACAGGCAGGGATAACGTTCCCGCTCAGGTTCGGCAAAGGTCAGCGACCCGATACGGCAGAAATCCAGCGCTTCCACACCAGAATTGACCCTCTGCGGGTAAGCCATCGCATGGGCGATCGGCGTACGCATATCCGGAGTGCCCAATTGGGCCAACACGCTGCCATCGGTGTAACGCACCATCGAGTGGATCACCGACTGCGGATGCAGAATCACTTCCATTTGTTCGGCCGAGGCGTTAAACAGCCAGCGGGCCTCGATATATTCCAGTCCTTTGTTCATCATGGTAGCGGAGTCTACCGAGATCTTGCGCCCCATCGACCAATTTGGATGGGCACAGGCCTGATCCGGCGTCATCGTGACAAACTGCTCCAGCGGCGTGGTACGGAACGGGCCGCCGGAACCGGTAAGCACAATGCGCGACACACCATGACTTTCTAATGAAGAGTATCCCAACTGACGCTGAATGCTCTCAGGCAAACTCTGAAAAATGGCATTATGTTCGCTGTCGAGTGGCAGTAATTGCGTCTTGCTCTGCTGTACCGCGTCCATAAACAGGCGTCCACAGGTCACCAGCGACTCTTTGTTCGCCAGCAGTACCTGCTTGCCGGCACGGATGGCCGCCAGCGTAGGCAGTAGCCCGGCAGCGCCAACAATGGCTGCCGTAACCTGGTCGACGTCGTCCAGTGCCGCCAACTCACAGGCGGCCTGCTCGCCCGCCATGACCTCGGTGGCAATACCGTTTTCCGCCAGCAGAGTACGCAGTTCACGCGCAGCGCCTTCGTCCGCCATCGCGGCATACGCCGGGCGAAACTCTATGCACTGTTGCGCCATGACCGCGACATTGCGGCCGGCAACCAGCGCTTTAATCGCAAAAAGGTCGGGATTTGCCCTGACCACGGCCAGGGTACTGGTCCCCACTGAGCCGGTGGAGCCAAGAATAGTCAGTTGCTTCATGAGCTCACTCTGAATAACTGTCTGATGAGATCGGAGGTGTTCCAGTGTGTAACCTTGGCCACCGCTTGTCCATGATCAATCAGTACGATGAAACGGGATCTGCGCCACAAAAAACAAAGCGCCGCCCAGGCGACGCTTTTTTTCTGCGCGATGCTGATTAGAAATCCATCAGCTCTTTTTCTTTATCCGCCAGAGCGGCATCCAGAAGTTTGATATAGGCATCGGTCAGTTTCTGAACGTCGTCCTGTGAACGACGATCTTCATCTTCGCTGATTTCTTTGTCTTTCAGCAGCGCTTTAACTTTGTCGTTGGCATCACGGCGCACGTTACGAACCGCCACACGGCCCTGCTCTGCTTCGTTACGGACGACTTTGATCAGATCTTTACGACGTTCTTCAGTCAGCGGAGGCAGTGGAACACGGATCACGCTGCCGGCTGAGCTTGGATTCAGGCCGAGGTCTGAGGACATGATGGCTTTTTCTACCGCTGAACCCAGGGAGCGATCAAACAGGTTGATTGCCAGGGTGCGGGAGTCTTCAACGGTCACGCTGGCCAATTGACGCAGTGGCGTGGCGGAACCGTAGTACTCAACCATAATGCCGTCCAGGATGCTTGGAGAAGCACGGCCGGTACGAATTTTGCTGATTTGGGTTTTGAATGCTTCTACGCTTTTTTCCATGCGTGAATCAGCATCTTTTCTAATTTCATTAATCACGTTGCGAACCCTTGAAAGCTGGATACTTGGCAGGCCATACCACAGTATAGCCCGTGAATTTTACTCAAGGAGAGCATGCGACGTCTGGCGTTGCCCGCTCCCGCTAAATTTGGCAGAACAGCTTTATTTGCCGATCAGCGTGCCTTCGTTTTCACCCATTACCACCCGGCGCAGTGCACCTGGCTTGTTCATGTTGAATACGCGGATTGGCAGACCGTGATCGCGGGCCAGCGTAAATGCCGCCAGGTCCATCACTTTCAGCTCGCGCTCCAGCACGTCCTGATAGGTAATATGTTCGTACAGTGTGGCATCCGGATTTTTAACCGGGTCAGCGGAGTATACACCATCCACTTTAGTTGCTTTCAATACCACATCCGCTTCGATCTCGATCCCGCGCAGGCACGCAGCAGAATCGGTGGTGAAGAACGGATTGCCGGTACCGGCGGCAAAGATCACTACGCGGTTATTGCGCAGCAGGCTGATCGCCTCGGCCCAGCTGTAGTTGTCGCACACGCCGTTCAACGGAATTGCCGACATCAGGCGGGCGTTCACATAGGCACGGTGCAGTGCATCACGCATAGCCAGTCCGTTCATCACGGTAGCCAGCATTCCCATGTGGTCGCCCACTACGCGGTTCATGCCGGCTTGTGCCAGGCCCGCGCCGCGGAACAGGTTACCGCCGCCAATAACTACACCGACCTGAATTCCCAGTTCGACCAGCTCTTTCACTTCCTGAGCCATGCGATCCAAAACGCTAGCGTCGATACCAAAACCTTCTGCGCCTTGCAGGGCTTCGCCACTCAGTTTAAGCAGAATACGCTGATATACGGGTTTTGCATTGGTTGCCATGGTGATCTGTCCTAAGAAGCAGTATTAGTATTGGGGATTTCAGCCGATGAAACGCGCCTGTGCTGTGTATCATGCCACAGGGCTTGCCACCGGTGTAATTCTGGCTGGATAAAATGGAACCGCCAGACGGCGGCTCCATTAACAGTCATTAAGACTGCTTGCTCATTGCTGCAACTTCAGCAGCAAAGTCGTTCTCAACTTTAGCGATGCCTTCGCCCACTTCGAAGCGGATGAAGTTAACCACGTCAGCGTTATGCTCTTTCAGCACTTGGCCAACGGTTTTGCTTGGTTCGATAACGAAAGGCTGACCGGTCAGAGAAACTTCGCCGGTGAATTTCTTCATGCGGCCTTCAACCATTTTCTCTGCGATTTCTTTCGGCTTGCCAGACTGCATGGCGATGTCCAACTGAACCTGGTACTCTTTTTCTACCACTTCAGCAGACACATCTTCAGGCTTAACGAATTCAGGCTTGCTTGCCGCAACGTGCATGGCAATTTGCTTAACCAGCTCTTCGCTAGCGCCTGTAGCGGCGATCAGAACGCCGATACGCGCACCGTGCAGGTAGCTACCCAACACGTCGCCTTCCAGGGAAGCAACGCGACGGATGTTGATGTTCTCACCGATTTTCGCAACCAGCGCTACACGTTCTTCTTCGAACTGTGCTTTCAACACTTCAACATCAGTGATTTTGCCGGCAAAAGCAGCATCCAGCACTTTGTCAGCAAATGCCTGGAAACCAGCATCTTTAGCTACGAAGTCAGTCTGGCAGTTAACTTCCAGAATCAGACCGTAGTTGCCTTCAATCTTGGTTTTGATCACGCCGTCAGCAGCTACGTTGCCTGCTTTTTTCGCCGCTTTGATCGCACCAGATTTACGCATGTTTTCGATTGCCAGCTCGATGTCGCCGTTAGACTCAACCAGAGCTTTTTTACAATCCATCATGCCAGCGCCAGTACGCTCACGCAGTTCTTTTACCAGAGCAGCGGTAATATCAGCCATTTCTTTTTCCTCGGTTATCTCGCGTGGAGACAGTCTCATTCAGATAAGCAAAGGGGGCCTATAAAGGCCCCCCTAACCAACATATTCAATACCTGGTTAATAAGGGCTCAGTGACGAGCTTGCCTTATTATTCAGCTTCTACGAAGCTTTCTTCCGCTTGAACGGCCAGATCTTGAGAACGACCTTCACGGACGGCGGCAGCAACGGCAGTCAGGTACAATTTGATTGCACGGATTGCATCGTCGTTACCAGGGATGATGAAGTCAACGCCGTCTGGATCGGAGTTGGTATCAACGATAGAGAATACCGGGATACCCAGGTTGTTGGCTTCTTTGATCGCGATGTGTTCGTGATCAGCATCGATGACGAACAGTGCGTCAGGCAGACCACCCATGTCCTTGATACCACCCAGGGAGTTTTCCAGCTTGGCCAGTTCGCGAGTACGCATCAGCGCCTCTTTCTTGGTCAGCTTGTCAAAGGTGCCATCTTGAGACTGGATTTCCAGATCTTTCAAACGCTTGATTGACTGACGAACGGTTTTCCAGTTAGTCAGCATGCCGCCCAACCAGCGATGGTTCACGAAGAACTGGTCGCAGGTGTTAGCATATTCTTTTACCGCTTCGCTTGCTGCGCGCTTAGTACCAACGAACAGGATCTTACCTTTACGGGAAGAGATCTTGGTCAGTTCAGCCAGTGCTGCGTTGGCCATTGGTACAGTTTTTTCCAGGTTGATGATGTGAACCTTGTTACGTGCGCCGAAGATGAAAGGCTTCATTTTCGGGTTCCAGTAACGGGTTTGGTGACCAAAGTGTACACCGGCCTGGAGCATGTCGCGCATGGAAACAGTTGCCATGATTAAACCTCTATAGAGTTAGTTGGGGTTATGCCTCCACGTATCCCATAACGCCGACCCTGGCGGTGATAAATCACCTCAGGGCACCCCGGCGGATGTGCCGATACGTGTGTGTTATTTACACAAAGTGAGTGCAGTTAAAGTATTTTCGGCTTTTTCCGTCATTATCACAAGGACGAAGAGCGGATCTGCCGGCGCGCTTTATACCATAAACCCGCCCCCGACACCAACTTTTGTTACCAACCAAAGTCCGGCGAGAAATCAAATTTGGCAGCCTCAGGCCGGGCTGATACCATAAGAGACTGCTTCTTATTTCTTTCTGTTGTCGGCGAGCACGACACCTGCGGACGAATTTCATGGCAATTTCAATTAAAACACCTGATGACATCCAAAAAATGCGCGTGGCCGGCCGATTGGCTGCCGAAGTGCTGGAAATCATTGAGCCGCACGTCAAACCTGGCGTAACGACCGGCGAACTGGATCGTATCTGTCACGATCACATTACTAACCAGCAGCAGGCCATTTCTGCCTGTCTGGGCTACCACGGCTTCCCGAAATCCGTGTGTATCTCGGTGAACGAAGTGGTATGCCACGGCATCCCAAGCGATGACAAAGTCCTGAAAGACGGCGACATCGTTAATATCGACGTCACCGTGATCAAAGACGGTTTCCACGGCGATACCTCTAAAATGTTCATCGCCGGCAAACCGACCATTCTGGGCGAGCGCCTGTGCCGCATCACTCAGGAAAGCCTGTACCTGTCACTGAAAATGGTGAAGCCGGGCATCCGTCTGCGAACCCTGGGTAAAGAGATCCAGAAATTCGTCGAAGCCGAGAATTTCTCGGTGGTGCGCGAGTACTGCGGCCACGGCATTGGCGAAGTGTTCCACGAGGAACCACAGGTACTGCACTATGACGCTGACGACGGTGGCGTGGTGTTGCAAGCCGGTATGGCCTTCACTATCGAGCCGATGGTCAACGCCGGTGATTACCGCATCCGCACCATGAAAGATGGCTGGACGGTAAAAACTAAGGATCGCAGCTTGTCGGCGCAGTATGAGCATACTATTGTGGTCACAGATAACGGCTGCGAGATAATGACGTTGCGCAAGGATGACACCATCCCCAACATCATTACGCACGAGATGTAAGCGCCGCGGCGTTTTGCCGCGATGCATGATGTCACAGGCCGGCTTTTGCCGGCCTTTTTTATGGGCTGCGTATTATGTCTGAAAACTTTCCCCAACAAGACACCTCGGTCATTGTGCAACAGGCCGTGCCGGAGCAGCCTGAATATCCCAACGCCTATGGCGATGAGGAGATCAACTGCATCGCGCTAAAACAGCGCCTTGAACAGTTCCAGCTGTGGCTGGCGGCGGCATTCAACGCCGGCTCCAGCGCCGAAAGCCTGGTGGCCGCCCGCAGCGACTTTATCGACCGCCTGCTGCGCCGTCTGTGGATCTACCATGGCTTTGAGGATATCCCGGAAACCGCGCTGGTTGCCGTCGGTGGCTATGGCCGTGGCGAGCTACACCCGCTCTCGGACATTGACGTGCTGGTGCTCAGCCAGCGCCGCCTGAATGAACAACAATCCCAACGCGTGGGGGAATTTATCACCCTGCTGTGGGATCTGAAGCTGGAGGTGGGCCACAGCGTGCGAACGCTGGAAGAATGCCTGCTGGAAGGCCTGGCGGATCTGACCGTCGCCACCAACCTGATTGAGTCGCGGATGATCTGCGGCGATGTCGCGCTGTTCCTGCAAATGCAAAAACATATTTTCAGCGATGGTTTCTGGCCCTCGCCGCAATTTTTCCACGCCAAGGTGGTTGAGCAACAGGAACGCCATCAGCGATACCACGGCACCAGCTACAACCTGGAGCCGGATATCAAGAGCAGCCCCGGCGGCCTGCGCGATATTCACACGCTGCTGTGGGTGGCGCGTCGTCATTTTGGCGCTACCTCGCTGGACGAAATGGTCGGTTTCGGCTTTCTCACCCAGGCTGAACGCAACGAACTGAACGAATGCCAGAGCTTCCTGTGGCGTATCCGTTTCGCACTGCACCTGGTGTTACCACGCTACGACAACCGCCTGCTGTTCGATCGCCAGCTCAACGTGGCACAGTTGCTGCGTTATGAGGGGGAAGGCAACGAACCGGTTGAACGCATGATGAAGGATTTTTATCGCATGACGCGCCGCGTCGGTGAATTGAATCACATGCTGCTGCAGTTGTTCGACGAGGCCATTCTGGCATTGGATGCCACGGAAAAACCGCGGCCGTTGAACGATGATTTCCAACTGCGCGGTGATTTGATCGATCTGCGTGATGAGACGCTGTTCATCCGTCAGCCCGAAGCCATCATGCGGATGTTCTACCTGATGGTCCGCAACCGTGAAATCAAAGGTATTTATTCCACTACCGTGCGCCAACTGCGCCACGCCCGTCGCCATCTGAAGCAGCCGCTGTGCACTATTCCGGAAGCGCGTGAGCTGTTTATGGCCATTCTGCGCCATCCAGGCGCGGTTTCTCGGGCATTGGTGCCGATGCATCGCCACAGCGTACTGTGGGCCTATATGCCACAGTGGGGCAAGATCGTCGGGCAAATGCAGTTCGACCTGTTCCACGCCTACACCGTTGACGAACACACCGTTCGTGTCTTGCAGAAGCTGGAAAGCTTTGCCGATGCCGAAACGCGACCGCGTCATCCACTGTGTGTCGAGCTGTATCCCCGCCTGCCGAATCCGGAACTGCTGCTGCTGGCCGCCCTGTTCCACGATATCGCCAAAGGGCGCGGTGGAGACCACTCGATCCTCGGCGCGGAAGATGCACTGGAGTTCGCAGCACTGCATGGTTTGAACTCCCGCGAAGCCCAACTGGTCGCCTGGCTGGTGCGCTGTCATCTGCTGATGTCGGTGACCGCCCAACGCCGCGATATCCAGGATCCGACCGTTATTCAGCAATTCAGTGCCGAAGTGCAGAGCGAGACCCGCCTGCGTTATCTGGTCTGCCTGACGGTGGCAGATATCTGCGCCACCAACGAAACCTTGTGGAACAGTTGGAAGCAGAGCCTGTTGCGTGAACTGTACTTCGCCACCGAAAAACAGCTGCGCCGCGGCATGCAAAATAGCCCGGACCTGCGCGAACGCGTGCGTCATCATCGCCTGCAGGCGTTGGCACTACTGCGCATGGACAATATCGACGAAGAAGCGTTGCACCGCATCTGGAGCCGCTGCCGCGCCGATTACTTCCTGCGCCACTCGCCCAATCAGCTGGCCTGGCACGCCCGTCATTTGCTGGCCCATGACTCCACCAAACCGCTGGTGCTGGTCAGCCGACAGGCAACGCGCGGTGGCACCGAAATTTTCATCTGGAGCCCGGACCGCCCGTACCTGTTTGCCGCCGTGGCCGGCGAGATGGATCGCCGCAACCTAAGCGTACATGACGCGCAGATCTTCACTAACCGCGACGGCATGGCGATGGATACATTTATCGTGCTGGAACCGGACGGCAGCCCGCTGGCTCAGGATCGTCACACGGCGATCCGCCACGCGCTGGTGCAGGCCATTACCCAACGGGAGTATCAGCCGCCGCGCGTGCGCAGGCCGTCTTCCAAGCTGCGCCATTTCAGCGTGCCGACCGAAGTCAGCTTCCTGCCGACCCATACCGACCGCCGCAGCTATCTGGAACTGACCGCACTCGACCAACCTGGCCTGCTGGCCCGGGTGGGTGAAGTGTTCGCCGATCTGGACCTGTCGCTGCATGGCGCACGCATCTCCACTATCGGCGAGCGGGTTGAGGATTTATTTATTCTGGCCGACAGCGATCGACGCGCCCTTAACCCGGAAACGCGCAGAAAGTTGGAACAACGGTTGACAGAGGCCCTCAATCCAAACGATAAAATGTGATACAAGTAACCTTTTCGTAGACAACATCAGGACAGAGAACAGCATGCAGCAATTACAAAACGTTATTGAAAACGCCTTCGAACGCCGTGCGGAAATCACCCCGGCGAACGCAGACACCGTAACGCGCGAAGCGGTAAACCAAGTGATCGGCCTGCTGGACAGCGGCGCCCTGCGCGTTGCCGAGAAAATTGACGGTCAGTGGGTAACGCATCAGTGGCTGAAAAAGGCCGTGCTGCTTTCTTTCCGCATCAATGACAACAAAGTGATGGACGGTGCCGAAACCCGTTATTACGACAAGGTGCCGATGAAGTTCGCTGATTACGACGAAGCGCGCTTCCAGAAAGAAGGCTTCCGCGTAGTACCGCCAGCCACCGTACGCCAGGGTGCGTTCATCGCCCGCAATACCGTGCTGATGCCATCCTATGTGAACATCGGTGCCTACGTTGACGAAGGCAGCATGGTGGATACCTGGGCCACCGTCGGCTCTTGTGCGCAGATCGGTAAAAACGTTCACCTGTCCGGCGGCGTCGGCATCGGTGGCGTACTGGAGCCACTGCAGGCCAACCCGACCATCATTGAAGACAACTGCTTTATCGGCGCACGTTCAGAAGTGGTTGAAGGCGTGATCGTGGAAGAAGGTTCAGTGATCTCCATGGGTGTATACCTGGGCCAGAGCACCCGCATTTACGACCGTGAAACCGGCGAAGTGCACTACGGCCGCGTGCCGGCCGGTTCGGTGGTGGTTTCCGGTAACCTGCCGTCCAAAGATGGCTCTTACAGTCTGTATTGCGCAGTCATCGTCAAGAAAGTCGATGCCAAGACGCGCGGTAAAGTCGGCATTAATGAGTTATTACGCACCATCGACTAAAATAGACATGGCGGGTTAATCACCCGCCATTTTTTTATCTTCATTACGTGAGCAGTCACAGTCTCTGGCGCGGTTATTCGCCATAATCCCAGACCGTGGAATATAGTCTATTTATAAGGTGGCGCTATTATGTATGACAACCTGAAAAGCTTAGGAATCAATCAACCGGAAGATGTCGATCGCTATAGCCTGCGTCAGGAGGCCAATAACGACATTCTTAAGATTTATTTCCGCAAGGATAAAGGCGAGTTCTTTGCCAAGAGCGTGAAATTCAAATATCCGCGCCAACGCAAAACGGTAGTGGCGGACAACGCCGGCCAGGGTTACAAAGAAATCCACGAAATTAACCCGAATCTGCGTTACGTCATTGATGAGCTGGATCAGCTATGCCAGCGCGATCAGGTGGAAGTGGATCTGAAGCGCAAAATTCTTGATGACCTGCGTCATCTGGAAGGCGTGGTCTCCCACAAGATTGCCGAGATCGAATCCGATCTGGAAAAACTGACCCGCGGTAAATAAGGGTTCAGCGAACTGATACTACAGATTTTACGGGCGCAGCATACTGCGCCCGTATTCATCGGGGCAAATATATTCGCCCCCTACAGGCGACGGGTAAATCTATTTCAGCAACGTGCCCCATTTCTCGACCCATGGGCAAGAAACCACTTCCGGCTCCGGCTGTTCCATCGCATCGATTTCCAGCACCTCACCCACGCGGGTGGCACCCTGCTCCTGCAACAGTGCATCAAACGCACGCCCGGCACCGCAGAAATTGTCATAGCTGCTGTCACCCAGCGCGATCAACCCATAGCGCAGCTCAGGTTGGTAGCCGACCTGGTCACGGATGGCGTGGAACAGCGGCGCAATGCTGTCCGGCAAATCGCCCTGGCCCGTAGTTGAGGTGATCACCAGCGCATGGTGCTGGCGGTAAAACTGCCAGGCCTCAAGCGTACCCTCTTCAAACAGTTTGACCTCATGGCCCTGCTCGCTGAGGATAGTTTCAGCTTCTTCCGCCACCAATAATGCGTTGCCGTAGACCGTTCCCACGAAGATTCCAACCTGAGCCATTGCCCCTACTCCCTTCAATACCTTTGAAAATGATCAGTTATCCTGACCGCAAGCCGGGGGAAACTCAACCCTGGCAAGCTCAGGGATACTCTCTGTCCAGCCAAACTGTGACATGACGCCCTGCCAGCGTTCATCCCAGCGCGCGGAAAGATGCAGCGGCTCACCGGTTACCGGATGATTCAGTTGCAGGTGACTGGCGTGCAGCATCAGGCGCGGGCAGCCAAAATGCTGGGCCATACCCCGGTTCTGGTTCAGATCGCCGTGTTTACTGTCGCCAATGATCGGATGGCGGATATGTACCATATGGCGGCGTAACTGGTGCTTGCGGCCATTTTCCGGCTTCAGTTCAACCAGGCTGTAGCGCGCACTGTCATAACGGCCAATCGCCACCGGCATCTCAACCTGTGCCAACGGTCGATAATGAGTGACTGCCGGCTGTGGACCTTTGTCCTTCGAAGCAAACTTGTCGGCGATCTTGTCCAGCTCTTCCGTCAACGGATAGTCGATGGTAGCGCCTTCCAGCACGTAACCACGCACCACTGCATGGTAGGTTTTCTGCATCTGATGCTGTTCAAACTGCTGCGACAGCAGCCGTGCCACCTCGCTGGACAGCGCCATCAACAGCACCCCGGAGGTCGGTCTATCGAGGCGGTGCACGGTATATACGTGCTGGCCAATTTGATCGCGCACGGTCTGCATCACAAACTGGGTTTCATGACGATCCAGCCAACTGCGGTGTACCAACCACCCAGAAGGTTTGTTCACCGCCACCAAATGCTCATCCTGATAAAGAATCTCAAGCATTATTGCGGCTCTTTATTCAGCATTTGATCCAGGCGCTGCAACAGCACCAACAGCGGCATGCAGTTGGGATCATTATCTTTCAACGCCTCTTCAAAGTAAGGCGTGATAGCAAAACGCGTCGGCAGCGGCGCTCCCGCATCCAGCAACGCGTACATGCGAGGCAGAAAGACCCACTGTAGCCAGGCTTCGGCCGACATGCTGTCTATGCAAAACGGCTCGGGGCTGGCGAAGGCTTCAGGCTCGGGCGGCATGGCTTGCCACAGCGCCAACTCTCGCATTGACTGTTCAATCGCCTGCAAACTATGGCGAACCTGATTTTGTATACTCATCTGCATTCCCGATCTGTTTAAACCATGATATTCAGCGGCACGGCTGAAAGGCGGCAAAGCATAGCATTTTACTTTTTATAGCCCAAATCCAGCTGAATTGATGGCATGGATACATTTGAACTGGTGGCCGGTACGGCCACACGGCACAATAAGTTCACCGAATAAACCACACAGATTAGACAGATGCCCGCAATCACACCGACAAAAAATCACGCCACGCCTGGCAAAGCCATGCTGGCTTCGGTCACCGGCTACGCCATGGACGGCTTTGACCTGCTGATCCTCGGCTTTATGCTGCCAGCCATCAGTATTGAAATGGGGCTAAGCTCCTCCGCCGCCGGTTCACTGGTTACCTGGACGTTAATCGGTGCCGTACTGGGCGGCGTGATTTTCGGCCACCTCAGCGATCGCTTTGGTCGTATCCGGGTGCTGACCATCACTATCCTGATGTTCTCATTGTTTACCGGTCTGTGCGCGTTGGCACAGGGCTACTGGGATTTGCTCGCCTACCGCACACTGGCGGGCATCGGGCTCGGTGGTGAATTTGGTATCGGCATGGCGCTGATCGCCGAGGCCTGGCCGGCGGAGAAACGCAATCGCGCCTCGGCCTATGTGGGCATGGGCTGGCAGCTTGGCGTGCTGGCGGCCGCCTTCCTCACCCCACTGTTGCTGACGCATATCGGCTGGCGTGGCATGTTCCTGGTCGGGCTGCTGCCGGCGCTGGTGTCATTCCTGATCCGCCGCACTCTGGGTGAACCGGAAGAGTTTGTCCGCCAGCAAAACAGCGGCCAGCAACTGTCGTTCACTCAGCGTGTGCGGCTACTGTTCAAAGACCGGGCTACCAGCAAAGCCAGCATCGGCATTTTTATTTTGTGCTCGGTGCAGAACTTCGGTTATTACGGGCTGATGATTTGGATGCCGACTTACCTGGCAAAAAACTTCGGTTTCTCCCTGACTAAGTCAGGTCTGTGGACTGCGGTCACGGTGATCGGCATGACGTTCGGTATCTGGCTGTTTGGCGTGTTGGCCGATCGCTTCACCCGCTGGAAGATTTTTATCTGCTATCAGATCGGTGCGGTGGTGATGGTGGTTGTCTATGCACAACTTAGCGACCCCACGCTGATGCTGTTTGCCGGCGCGCTGATGGGGTTGTTCGTGAACGGCATGATTGGTGGCTACGGCGCGTTGATTTCCGATACCTATCCGGTTCAGGCACGCGCCACTGCGCAAAACATCCTGTTTAATCTGGGGCGTGGCGTCGGTGGGCTGGGGCCATTGGTGATCGGCGCCCTGGTGACTCAGGTTTCCTTCACTGCGGCTATCAGCCTGCTGGCAGCTATTTATCTACTGGATATCTACGCCACGCTGTTCCTGCTGCCGAAAAAGCAGGGCAATGGCGATACGCTGGGGGCGATTGGTTAACAATTGAGATGAATTTGAGCAGGGGTAAGCATCCTGGATGCTTAAAACTTGACCTTGTATAAAAAGTTGAGGGCACTGCGCTAACAGTGCCCTCGGTTCGTTTTATAGCAGTCCCGCTACACAGTGTGCTCCCTGCTCAATCCTTGAAAACTTTTCCTGCGGCCATCCTGACCAAAACCATCCTGGCTCTATCCTGTAGCATCATCCTGACGCGGTTCCTCAGTCTTCATGACCCGCCAACCATCCTGTGCCGGCTCTCAATCTCCATCCTGGAGGTGTCCCTGGTTTCAATCCTGAAACATCCTGGCATCTCCTGACGCCGTCCTCCGCTCTTCACTGAGCGCATCCACTTCTTCATCCTGAAGCTGCATCATCCTGATGCTTTCCAGCTCCACCGTATCCCTTCCGGTGAACATAAGATCGCTTAATTATCCCGGGTTCACAAGGGCTTACTGGCTGGCCGACAGGAAATTAACGCTAAGAGTTATCCTAAAGAAAATCTAACCAATTGATCTGGATAACAATAAACCCCATGCAAGCCAATGAGAGGGGAAAATTAAAAGCGATCTCTCACAGTCCGTGTGAGAGATCTCGCACACGGATCTCGCTGTAATTGGCCTCGAACACCCAACGTCGGGCGCAATGCATCGAGGAAATTGCCCAACGAAGCCGCCAGCAAAGTGCGTTTATCACTGCCAAACTGCTCCAGCACCACATTGCCGCTGACGTTACACAGCGAGACCATGGTCATTTCTGATTCGGTGGTTGCCAGGAACAGCGTCGGCGACAGCTTCAGGCGTTTTTGCGTCACCAGATGGCCGATCAGGTTTTCCTGCAGGCGAATAAAATCGTCCTCGCTCCACACCTGCAACAGGGTCACATAGTTCTCACCGAACTGCGCGCTCATGTCGCCTGCATATTGCTGGGTATAAAACAGGTTGATGTCCGGCTGTAAACGCAGCTCGAGCGCCGTCTCTACCTTTTCCAGCGTTGCCGCCGGGGTAAACGGCTGCGGCAACCACAGCACTTCATCATCGCGATTTTCTACCAGACAAGGCGACGGTACGCCGTACAGATCCTGGCTGGCTGGGGCATGACCACGCTCTTGTTGCCAAAGCTCAACATAACGCTGGGTGAATTCACGCAGGGCGTGCGGTACATCATGGTCCATATTTTTTCTCGCATACGGTAAACTGGCGACCATTGTACCTATCTCTCACCAAGGTGACAGCAGATGTCCTCATATCAAGACCACCATGCCCTGTCGGCGCTAACGCTGGGTAAAGCTACCGCGTACCGCGACCATTACGACGCCACGCTGCTACAGGCGGTGCCGCGCAGTATGAACCGCGAGCCGCTGGGATTATATCCGGACACCCTGCCGTTCCACGGTGCCGATATCTGGACGCTGTATGAACTCTCCTGGCTGAACGATAACGGTCTGCCGCAGGTCGCCGTCGGCGAGATCAGCCTTAATGCCGACAGCATCAACCTGATCGAATCCAAAAGCTTCAAACTTTACCTCAACAGCTTTAACCAAACCCCGTTCAGCGATTGGGAGGCGGTACGCAACACCCTGCAACGCGATCTGTCCGCCTGCGCGCAGGGCGAGGTCAGCGTCTCATTGTTCCGCGTCGATCAACTGGAAGGCAGTCCAATCGCCCGGTTAGAGGGTGAATGTATCGATCATCAGGACATCCGCATCGATAACTACGAATTCAATGCCGATTACCTGCAAAATGCCGCCGGTTCCCAGCAGGTGGAAGAACGGTTGGTCAGCCATCTGTTAAAGTCCAATTGCCTGATCACCAACCAACCGGATTGGGGTTCGGTGCAAATTCATTATCGCGGCGCGCAGATCGATCGCGAGGCGCTGCTGCGTTATCTGGTGTCCTTCCGTCATCACAATGAATTCCACGAACAATGTGTCGAACGCATCTTTAACGATTTGCTGCGCTACTGCCAACCACAAAGCCTGACGGTGTACGCACGCTATACCCGCCGGGGTGGGTTGGATATCAATCCATGGCGCAGTAACACTGACTTTGTTCCATCACATGGCCGTCTGGCGCGCCAATAGTGCGAAGCATTGCTCAACAACTGAGCTAACGAGCGGTTTGTATTGGTAAAAACCAGGGGACGGCGGTAAGGTTAAATCAACAGCGCTCGGCGCTATGCCGGGCATTCCGGCAGGCCAATCCCATAATGATGTTGCCGCCGTGCGCTCACTATAACGAGATGCTGTTCTGCTGCGTATGGATTACTACTGCCCCATTCCGGGTGCAAAGGAGTTACCTTGATTACACACATCAGCCCGCTTGGCTCTATGGATTTGCTGTCGCAGCTGGAAGTAGACATGCTGAAGCGTACCGCCAGCAGCGATCTATACCGTTTGTTCCGCAACTGTTCGCTGGCCGTCCTGAACTCCGGCAGCCAGACCGACAACAGCAAACAGCTGCTGTCGCGCTATGAAACCTTTGATATTAACGTCCTGCGCCGTGAGCGCGGGGTCAAACTTGAACTGGTAAATCCACCGGAAGACGCCTTTGTCGATGGTCGAATCATCCGTTCGCTACAGGCCAACCTGTTTGCCGTGCTGCGCGATATCCTGTTCGTCCACGGACAGATCGACAGCGCCGGTCGTTTCCAGCATCTGAATCTGGAAAACTCGGCCCACATTACCAATCTGGTGTTCTCTATCCTGCGTAACGCCCGTGCACTGCACCTCGATGAAGATCCTAACCTGGTGGT
Source organism: Serratia myotis (assembly GCF_027474885.1). Lineage (NCBI taxonomy): Bacteria > Pseudomonadati > Pseudomonadota > Gammaproteobacteria > Enterobacterales > Yersiniaceae > Serratia > Serratia myotis. Next base: position 4,402,331 of record NZ_CP099707.1, read on the forward strand.
CTGCTGGGGGGGGCACTCGATCAACGAAAACGAATATCTGTACGCACGCAAGGTCGGTAGCCAACTGGGCCTGCGCGAACTGAATATCTGCACCGGCTGTGGGCCAGGTGCCATGGAAGCGCCGATGAAAGGTGCTGCCGTAGGCCATGCGCAACAGCGCTACCACAACAGCCGCTTTATCGGCATGACCGAGCCGTCGATCATCGCCGCCGAGCCGCCAAATCCGTTGGTCAATGAGCTGGTGATCATGCCGGACATTGAAAAACGCCTGGAGGCCTTCGTCCGTATCGCCCACGGCATCATTATCTTCCCGGGCGGTGTCGGCACGGCGGAAGAACTGCTGTATCTGCTGGGGATCCTGATGAACCCGGAGAACAGCGAGCAGGTATTGCCGCTGATCCTCACCGGGCCGAAAGAGAGCGCCAACTACTTCCAGGTGCTGGATGAGTTCATCATGAACACGCTGGGAGACGAAGCGCGCCGTCACTACCGCATTATCATCGACGATCCTGCCGAAGTGGCGCGTCAGATGAAAAAAGCCATGCCGCTGGTGAAAGAAAACCGCCGTAATACCGGTGATGCCTACAGCTTTAACTGGTCTATCCGTATCGCGCCAGACTTGCAGCTGCCGTTTGAGCCAAGCCATGAAAATATGGCGAATCTCAACCTGTATCCGGACCAGCCTGCCGAACAGCTGGCTGCCGCGCTGCGCCGTGCGTTCTCCGGCATCGTCGCCGGTAACGTGAAAGAAAATGGCATTCAGGCCATCGAACAGTTTGGTCCGTACAAGCTGCACGGCGAACCGCAGATGATGAAGCAAATGGACAGTCTGTTACAGGGCTTTGTCGCCCAGCACCGGATGAAACTACCAGGCACCGCTTATGTGCCCTGCTACGAAATCGTCGCTTAATAAGCCATCCCGGGCGGCCTAATAACCGCCCTTCTTTTTTTCTGATGCCTGACGTTGTTGCCCATGCCTATACACCTACTGATTGTCGACGCCCTCAACCTTATCCGCCGCATACACGCCGTGCAGGGTTCCCCCTGTGTGAATGCTTGCCAGCACGCACTGCAGCAGTTGATCCAGCACAGTCGACCAACGCACGCCGTGGCGGTGTTTGACGAAGATGACCGCAGTGAAAGCTGGCGTCACCAAATTCTGCCCGACTACAAGGCGGGGCGTTCGCCGATGCCGGACAATTTGCAGCAGGAAATGCCGCAGCTGCGGCAGGCGTTTGAAGCGCTCGGCGTTGCCTGTTGGCATTCTCCGGGCAATGAAGCGGACGACCTGGCGGCAACGCTGACCGCCAAGATAGCAGGCGGTGGCCATCAGGTGACCATTGTGTCCACCGACAAAGGCTATTGCCAACTGCTGGCGCCCAGCGTGCAGATCCGCGATTACTTTCAAAAACGCTGGCTGGACATGCCCTTTGTGCAGCAAGAGTTTGGCGTATCGCCACAACAATTGACGGATTACTGGGGGCTGGCGGGAATAAGCAGCAGCAAAATCCCTGGCGTGGCCGGTATTGGACCGAAGACGGCGGTATTGCTGTTACAGCAGGCAGGTTCGCTGGATGGGGTGTATCAGGATTTGGAACAGGTGCCGGAGAAATGGCGCGGTAAACTGCAACAGCACCGCGAGATAGCCTATGTCAGTAAAAGGGTCGCGACCTTGCGAACCGATCTGACGTTAACCGGCAACCTGCAGCAACTGCGGTTACCGGTTTAAATCCGGGCGCTGCACAAGCAACGCCCTATCGATTATTCACGTTCGTCGCGACGCCCCGCCACGGCCGACCACATACGGCGGACGTGGATGGTGACTTCTTCACGATCGTGATACAACTGTTTGGCATGAATTTCTGAGCTGATCCCCGCCGCATCCAACGCTTCCTTGATCGACAGCAGGTTCTGCGAAACCTCTTCGTAACGTTTTTTCATCGGCAGTTTCAGGTTAAAGATCGCCTCACGGCACCAGCCTTTCACCAGCCACTGGATCATCAAGCTGGTCACCTTCGCCGGTTTCTCCACCATGTCACACACCAGCCAGTAAATCTTGCTGCTGGAGGGTTCATATTTGAAACCGTCGGCGCGGTGATGCGTCACCTGGCCGGTATCCATCAGGCTCTGCGCCATGGTGCCATTATCCACCGCGTGCACCATCATGCTGCGTTGCACCAGTTGATAGGTCCAGCCACCCGGGCAGGCGCCCAGATCGACCGCATGCATGCCGCTGCCCAAACGTTCTTCCCACTCATCGGCAGGAATGAACACGTGAAACGCTTCTTCCAGCTTCAGAGTAGAACGGCTCGGCGCATCGGACGGGAACTTCAGGCGCGGAATGCCCATATAGAACGGGGAGTTGTTGTTGCTGAAGGAGTAACCCACATAGCAGCAACCCGGCGCGATAAAGAATACGTGAACCACTGGACGGGTCTTGTTCTCACGCGCCATCAACACCTTCTGCTCACGCATCGCCGCGCGCAATGGAACCGTCAGCTTGCGGCAGAACTTCAGCAGCTCTTTGCTTTCGTTGGTGTCCGGCACTTCCACTCGCAGCTCACCGCCACGATCGACCACGCCCATCAACATGCCGACAATCGGTGACACGCGGTCTTCCGGCGGCAAATCACGCAGCAACTCGCCAACCACCAGCATCTGACGGGCAAAAATCAGTTCACGGAACGGGATTTCCCGCGCCAGGCGATCGGCATCATCCGGCTGATAACACTCGAACAGCACGTAGCCGCTGTTATCTTTCACTCTGGCAAAACCGAATATTTCCAGCTCGGCTGCCTTGGCGGTAATTTCTGCCGCGCACTCTTTTTCAAAGCCTTGACGGCAATACAACGCAAGTCTATTCATGGCGCTCGGCCTTTTTCCTCAGACGCAAAGCGCCAATCAACATCAATGCCCAACCGATCAGGAAACACACGCCGCCAATCGGCGTGATGTAAACCCAGAACTTCAGGTGTGACAGCGCCAGACAGTACAGACTGCCGCTGAACAGTACGGTGCCGAGCGCCAACAGCGCCCCGCTCCAATAAAACCACAGGCTGACGCGGCGTTGCATTGCCACCGCCAGTGCCAGGATCGCCAAAGTATGGAACCCCTGATAGTCCAACCCGGTACGGATCCAGACCATCTCGTTGGCACCCAAGGTGCCACTTAATACATGTGCGCCAAACGCGCCCAGAGCAACAAATACAAAGCCGCTGATAGCGGCAAAAATCAGCATTGAACGACTGCTCATCGTTATTTACCTTTATTGAAAAAGCCGGCTGCGACAACACGGCGACCGGCCTTATTGTTCGTAGCGAAAGCGAAACTTTTCTTGTTCGCTGGCTGCCCGTGCAAGGATCCATTGACGAAAGGCGGCTATTTTACCCAGTTCTGCCTGACTGTCATGACATACCAGATAAAAAGCATTTTTACTGACCAATACTTCGTTAAAGGGACAGACCAGCCGCCCGGCTTCAATCTCGGTCTGCGCCATCACATTATTGACCAGCGCGATCCCCTGACCATGCACCGCCGCCTGAACCACCATGGCGCTGTGGCTGAAAATCGGCCCCTGCTGCACGTTGATGTGCTGTAACCCCAGTTGACGAGTGTAGGCCAGCCAGTCGCGGCGTGAAGTATCATGCAGTAGCGTGTGATAAGCCAGATCGCTCGTCACTTTTAACGCATGTTCTCCGGTCAGCAGGCTGGGCGAGCACACCGGCAACAGATATTCCGCATATAAACGTTCAGCTCGTAACCCGGTCCAGTTGCCGCGACCGTAGAAAATCGCCACGTCGACATCATCCGCCAGCTTGTCTTCTTCGCGGTCTACCGCCTGGATACGCACGTCGATTCCCGGATAAGCTGAGTTAAAGCCGGACAGTCGTGGCACCAGCCACTGAATAGCAAAACTCGGGGGCAAACTGACGGTTAATGCCCCCTTGGCGCTGCGTGCCTGCAGCTTGCGTGTCGCCTCATTGATAGAGGTGAAGATTTCCTTGATATCCAGGTAATAACTTTGCCCTTCTTCCGTCAGCAACAGCGAGCGGTTACGGCGTCGAAACAGCTTCAGGCCGAGGAAGTCCTCCAGCGACTTGATCTGGTGACTCACCGCGGCCTGGGTGACAAACAGTTCTTCTGCCGCTTTGGTAAAACTCAGGTGACGGGCAGCCGCGTCAAAGACCCGCAGTGCATTAAGAGGTGGTAAGCGTTTAGACATTTATTAGCTACTTTTGTGTAACAATAATCCGAGTGATTCGGCATAAAAAATCAGGCGGCGTTATCTGCCGTGCGATAGGCACCAGACAGCCAAGCGCTACCATTAGTTTTTTTAATCCGAGCCATTATAAATTGTCCGTTGAGCATGCGCCAGTAAATACCTATAGTGGCGGCACTTCCCGGGCCGGAACGAAAAGGGAGTGGGTGTCGAGGACGCCGATGAACTTTTGGCTTGTGGTTGTGATGTTGTGTTTGCAAATTGTCTGGCAATCCAGACGTGGTAGCTAAGCTACTGTTTTTCACTTCCTGTACATTTACCCTGTCTGTCCATAGTGATTTTATGCAGCACCGCAAGCTTTGCGGTGCTTTTTTTTGCCCATTTCTGGCCGGAATTACTGGTCGCTTTCAACCATTTCCTTCACGTCCGAGCGGTTGATCTGCTGCTCAACGCCGTTGGCATCTTTATAGCTGATCATGCCGGTGTCGTTATCCAACGCGGGCTTTCCTTTAGCGACAATGGTGCGTCCATCATTGGTCTGCATCACGTAGTTGCTGGAACAGGCGGCCAGGGTAAACGTTAGCATCAGGGCAGAGATAACTGCGGCTGTTTTCTTCATTGTGGACTCCTTGTAGTTTTAAATGCTGTAAAAACCTTTTATGTTATTTAACGCCATGACTTAGTGCGCACCTAACAGCATAACAAACTTGCCTATAATTTCCAGACGATGAATCCTAATATGCGGGATAGCTTGTCTCTGACGATAAAATAGGACAGGATCAGCCATTGACTCAAGCCAGTGACAATCAGGGTATGACACCTTTTAATCCCATCGCCTTTCTTAATCAGTTTCCTGCCTTGCAACAAGCGGGCATTTATCTCGACAGCGCCGCCACCGCGTTGAAACCGCTGGCGGTGATCGCCGCTACGCAGCAGTTTTACCGTGACGACGCCGCCACCGTACACCGCAGCCAGCACCGGGCCGCGCAGGATCTGACCGCGCGTTTCGAGCAGGCGCGCCAACAGGTCGCGACGCTGATCAATGCCCCTTCGGCCGATGACATTATCTGGACCCGTGGTACCACCGAAGCGATCAATTTGGTGGCTCAAAGCTATGCCCGCCCCCGCCTGCAACCGGGTGACGAAATTCTGGTGAGCGAAGCCGAACACCACGCCAATTTGATCCCCTGGTTGATGGTGGCGGAACAAACCGGTGCACGGGTGGTGAAATTGCCGCTCGGCGCTGACCGCCTGCCAGACCTGGCGCAGTTGCCAAGCCTGCTGAGCGATAAAACCCGCCTGCTGGCGCTGGGGCAAATGTCCAACGTCACCGGCGGTTGTCCGGATCTGGCGTTGGCCATTCGGCTAGCCCACAGTGCCGGTGCCCGGGTGATGATCGACGGCGCGCAAGGCATAGTTCACTGCCCGGCTGACGTTAAGCGACTGAACATTGATTTCTATGCCTTCTCCGGCCACAAGCTGTATGGCCCGACCGGCATCGGTGCGCTATACGGTAAAAGCGAATTGCTGACGCAGATGGCCCCCTGGCAAGGCGGCGGCAAGATGTTGACTCAGGCGTCCTTTGACGGCTTCACGCCGCAAAAACCGCCGCACTGTTTTGAAGCCGGCACGCCAAATATCGCCGGTGTGCTGGGGCTGGCCGCCGCATTGGAGTGGCTTGGTGAGCAAGATCTGGCGGCAGCCGAGCAATACAGCCGCGAACTGGCCAACCTTGCCGAGCAACGATTGACGCAACTGCCGGGGTTCCGCAGCTTCCGTTGTTCTGGCTCCAGCTTGCTGGCGTTTGATATTGCCGGGATCCATCACAGCGATATCGTCACCCTGCTGGCAGAACAAGGTATCGCGCTGCGTGCCGGTCAGCACTGCGCCCAGCCGCTGATGGCAGCGCTCGGCGTCAGTGGGACGCTGCGCGCCTCCTTTGCCCCCTACAACACCATGGAAGATGTCGATGCCCTGGTGGCCGCACTGCACAACGCCATCGACCTGCTGGCTGACTAAATGAATCCTGGAGAAGCTATGCTTGCCCCCCACCCCTTTGGCCGCGAAATAACCGGCGAAGCGTTGATAGATAAATTTACCGCGCTGAAGCAGTGGGAAGATCGTTATCGCCAACTGATCATGCTGGCGAAACAATTGCCGCCGCTGCCAGAGGCATTACGCGCAGCGGAAATGGAATTGAGTGGCTGTGAAAATCGGGTCTGGCTGGGGCATCAGTTACTGGCGGACGGCACGTTGCACTTTTACGGTGACAGCGAAGGTCGTATCGTACGCGGCCTGTTGGCGGTACTGCTAACGGCGGTAGAAGGAAAAACGCCACAGCAGATCGCGACGATAGATCCCCTGGCACTGTTCGAGCAACTGGCATTACGTGCTCAGCTCAGTGCCACCCGTGCCAGCGGACTGGCAGCGCTGGCCGCTGCCGTGAAGGAAATGGCGGCTCGCTACGCCTGACGCGCGGCTTTCGCCACCATCTTCTTCAGCGCATGGGAAACCGCGACAAAACCAAAGGTCGCGGTCACCATGGTTGCCGCACCAAATCCCGCACTGCAATCCATGCGTTTTGGCCCTTCCGCGGTACTGCGTGACGCGCAAACGCTGCCATCCGGCTGCGGGTAAACCAACGGCTCGCTGGAAAATACGCAGTCAATGCCCAGCTTGCCCTTGCTGTTCTTCACCACGTTAAAATCATTTTTCAACCGCTCACGCAGCTTGGCCGCCAGCGGATCCTGAATGGTTTTCGCCAGATCTACCACCGCTATCTGGGTCGGATCTATCTGACCACCGGCACCGCCGGTAGTGACCACCGGGATCTTGTAACGACGGCAATAGGCCAACAGCGCGGCCTTGGGCCGTACGCTATCGATCGCATCGATGACATAACTGAAATTGTTATTCAGCAGCTCGGCGACGTTATCCGCAGTAATAAAATCATCAATGCAGGTCACCCGGCACTCAGGGTTGATGGCCAGAATGCGTTCCGCCATCACTTCAGTCTTTGACTGGCCCACGTGCTGACGTAGCGCATGGATCTGGCGGTTGGTGTTGGTGACACAGACATCATCCATATCAATCAGCGTAATGGCACCGATGCCGGTGCGCGCCAGCGCCTCGGCCGCCCAGGAGCCCACGCCGCCGATGCCAATCACGCAAATGTGCGCCTGGGCAAACAGCGCCAGGGCCTGCTGACCGTACAAACGTGCCGTGCCGCCAAAACGCTGCAGATAGGCTTCAGAATAGGCTGTGCTCATAACGCTTTAGTACCTTAACATTGCAAATGATAAGGGCCGGAGTGTCCGGCCCTTGCGGGTCAATCTATCGCTGTATTACTTTGGCCGTTAGCGGGTGACTAACAGCGAGCCGCCGGAAGCGGTATTGTTCTGGCCGGTGAACAACGGTGCGTTAACGTTAGCGCCTTTCAGCACCCAAACGCGGCCGTAGTGGTTGTAGAAACCTGCCGAATGACCGGCATCCGGCCCGATGCCCTGGTACATATCGAAGTGCTGGCCTTTGATCGCCCCACCCACGTCCAGAGCCACCATCAGGCGCATCTCATATTTTCCCGTGAATTTACCCTTGTTGTCCAGCAACGGCACTTCTGCCAGCAGCGTGGTGCCCGCCGGGATCAGTGAACGGTCGGAAGCCACCGAAGCCTTGGCGACCAGCGGAACGGCACTGGCTCCCCGTACCGGCGCAAAGGACTCAGGACGGAAGAAGACAAAGGAAGGGTTTTGCTCCAGCAGTTCACGCACTTCGGCGGCGCTGTGAGTATCCGCCCATTGACGAATCGCCTGCATCGACATATCTGCTTTAGCCACTTCGCCACGATCGATCAGCACTTTACCGATACTGCGATAGGCGTGGCCGTTCTTGCCGCCGTAGCCGAAGAACACCAGCGGCTGACCGTTGCCGTAATCCACATAACCGCTGCCCTGGACTTCCATCATAAAGTTGTCCATCAGCGAGTTGGTGTACGCCACAATATAGCGGTCATCCAATGCGCCCGAGTAAATACCCGCGCGATCGGGCAGGCGGCCTTTACCTTTTGGCGGCATGCGGTACAGCGGATAACGGAACTCACCCTGTTGGGTGTAGCGCGCCTGCAGCACCGGCGTGTAGTAACCGGTAAATTGTACGTTGCCGTAGCTGTCCACGCCTTCCATTTGATAAGCGCTGAGGCCGTATTGGTTCAGAGTACGAGTGTCGGCACCGGACGCCATCCAGCTTTGTACTGCCTGAAAGGTGGTGTTGTTGCGATTAAAGAGTGAAGGAGAGGCGTATTTAATCTCCATCAGTTGATCCGAGTAATCCTTGGCATTCACCGGCACGCCCTTGGCATTGGGTTGATTCACCAACTCCAGCGACTGATCCAGGTGACCGTCCTTATATTGTTGTCCCCGGTCGGTCGGCTTGGAAGAACAGCCTGCCAGTACCGCTACCATTAACCCGCCCAGCAGGTATTTGCCCCAACGTCCTTTCATCGCGCACACTCTCTACATATATGATCTACCGGCGAACGATAACAAACGCCCATAGATAAAGGAATCGCCGCCAATAAAAAAAGCCATACGGCCAATAACGATGAAAAAGAACGCACATTGCGGACTAATCCAGCAGAAAGACTGTTTTAGTTCAATTAAATGCAAAAAGGGTTGCAACAAAATGCACGGAGAGTATAGTGCGCTTCCATCGGACGCGGGGTGGAGCAGCCTGGTAGCTCGTCGGGCTCATAACCCGAAGGTCGTCGGTTCAAATCCGGCCTCCGCAACCAACCGATATTGCCAGAGGCAGTATCAAGTAAAGTGTTGGATTCGATGAAAAAGTATTATACGGACGCGGGGTGGAGCAGCCTGGTAGCTCGTCGGGCTCATAACCCGAAGGTCGTCGGTTCAAATCCGGCCCCCGCAACCAACCGATACTGTACCAGCGGTATCATATGAAATGTTGGTTTCGATAATACAAGCATTAAGACGGACGCGGGGTGGAGCAGCCCGGTAGCTCGTCGGGCTCATAACCCGAAGGTCGTCGGTTCAAATCCGGCCCCCGCAACCAATCTTAATGACTACAGATAAGCACCTTAACGGGTGTTTTTTTGTATCTGAAATCCGCCAAAAGCCGACCGGGCACCCGCCCAGCCGTTCCCACTTTAGCTTTAACCTCTGCGCGCGGCCGCGCCACCGTTGGCAAAGTACGCTTTGATACCCGCCAGAATAGATTCCGCCACCTGCTGCTGGAAATGCGTAGTGCGCAGCTTGCGCTCTTCTTCTATGTTGCTGATAAACGCCGTCTCAACCAGAATCGAAGGGATGTCCGGCGCTTTTAATACCGCAAAACCGGCCTGATCGACCCGATTCTTATGCAAACGGTTAATTTTGCTCATCCGGTTCAGCACTTCCTTACCGAATTTCAGGCTGTCATTGATGGTCGCGGTTTGTATCAGATCAAACATGGTGTGATCCAGATAGCGGTCACCACTTTTGCTGACGCCGCCAATTTGATCCGATTCGTTCTGGGTCTGCGCCAGGAACTTCGCCGCCGAACTGGTGGCGCCTTTGGTCGACAACGCAAAGACCGATGATCCACGCGCGGCCCGGCTGGTAAAGGCATCGGCGTGGATCGACACAAACAGGTCAGCACGTTGCTTACGCGCCTTCGCCACCCTCACCTTCAGTGGAATGAACACGTCTTCATTGCGCGTCATAAACACTTTCATGTTCGGCTCACGCTTGATTAGCGTGCTTAGCCGGCGGGCAATCTGCAATACGATGTCTTTTTCACGCGTTTTGAATTTACCAATCGCGCCTGGATCTTCGCCGCCGTGGCCGGGATCCAGCATGATGACAATAGGTCGATCGCGCCCTGCCTTACCGGCCTGTGGTGCTTCCGCCGGCAAGGTACGCTCAAGATCGCCCTTGTTGTAATCTTCCAGTAACGCCAACAGCGGATCATAATCTTCGCCACTGCCGCCCTTGCTAGGATACAAGTCCATCACCAGACGATTGCGGTATTCCGGCACCGGCGCCAGGGTAAACATGTGTGGGCTGACGCTGCGTTTAAGCTCCAGCACCAGCCGGACGGTGTTTTGATCAAACTGACCGACACGCGCCTGTTTCAGGTAGGGATCGTCGGCACGTACCTGACCCACAATGCCCTTCAGCACGCTATTAAGCTGCACGCCCTCGATATCCACCACCACACGGTCGGGATTGGTCAGCGCAAACTGCTTATATTTCAGTTCAACGTTAGATTCGAGCGTCACCCGGGTATAGGTGGAGGAAGGCCAGACGCGTACGGCGATGACATGCGATGAGGCGGCGACACCTACGCGACTCACACTCAGCAACCAGCTTGCGGCAACCCCCTGCAATAAACGACGGCGGCCCAGATTGTGATTTGAGTTTGGCATGCGACTCCGGCAGTGGTAACAGATTAAAACAGATGAAAAAAACACCGGTCAAATAGGAATGCCGAAAACTTTAACCAATCATTCCGGCGCTGTCATCAGAAAATCTTTTTATGGTTTTTCAATTTATTAACGACTCAACGCCCCTGGTAAAGAAATAGAGACAATTTCTCACTTGCCATCAGGGCCATAAAAGAATAAAAATACAAAAATATCGTATAAATATGCAAATGAGGTTTGGCCGTGAAGGAACGTAGTACAGAGCTGGTCCAAGGATTCCGTCACTCAGTTCCCTATATCAATGCCCACCGTGGCAAGACGTTTGTCGTTATGCTGGGTGGGGAAGCAATAGAACATGAGAACTTTGCCAACATCGTTAACGATGTTGGGCTACTGCATAGCCTGGGGATCCGTTTGGTGGTGGTTTATGGCGCGCGGCCACAGATCGACGTCAATCTGGCGCAGCATAATCTCGAACCGATTTATCACAAGCATACCCGCGTCACCGACGCCCAAACGCTGGAATTGGTTAAACAGGCGGCAGGTCTGCTGCAACTGGATATCACCGCCCGGCTGTCAATGAGCCTCAACAACACGCCACTGCAGGGCGCACATATCAACGTGGTCAGCGGTAACTTTATCATCGCTCAGCCGCTGGGTATTGATGACGGTGTGGACTACTGCCACAGCGGCCGCATTCGCCGTATTGATGAAGAAGCCATCCACCGTCAGCTCGACAGTAACGCTATCGTGCTGATTGGCCCGGTTGCCGTTTCCGTCACCGGCGAAAGCTTCAACCTGACCTCTGAAGAAGTGGCGACTCAGTTGGCAGTCAAGCTGAAGGCCGAAAAAATGATCGGCTTCTGTTCATCCCAGGGGGTGACCAATCAGGAAGGCACCATCATTTCCGAACTGTTCCCCAACGACGCGCAAAAACGCATTGAAGAACTGGAAGAGAACGGCGACTACCACTCTGGCACCGTGCGCTTCCTGCGTGGCGCCGTGAAGGCCTGCCGCAGCGGTGTGCGCCGCAGCCACCTGATCAGCTATCAGGAAGACGGTGCGCTGGTACAGGAACTGTTCTCACGCGATGGTATCGGCACCCAGATCGTTATGGAGAGCGCTGAGCAGGTGCGCCGGGCGACGATTAACGACATCGGCGGCATCCTCGAGCTGATCCGCCCGCTTGAGCAGCAGGGTATTTTGGTACGTCGCTCACGTGAACAACTGGAGATGGAGATCGACAAGTTCACCATTATTGAACGCGATAACCTGACCATCGCCTGTGCGGCATTGTATCCGTTCCCGGAAGAGAAAATCGGCGAGATGGCCTGCGTCGCGGTTCATCCCGACTACCGCAGTTCGTCACGGGGGGAAATGCTGTTACAGCGGGTGGAGAGCCAGGCGCGCCAGATGGGCCTGCGTAAACTGTTCGTCCTGACCACACGCAGCATCCACTGGTTCCAGGAGCGTGGTTTCACACCGGCGGAAGTCGACGTGCTGCCGGTTGAGAAACAGGCGCTGTACAACTATCAACGCCGTTCCAAAATTCTGCTGGCAGATCTGTAATCCTTTACGGGCGCAGCATGCTGCGCCCCTGCTCATTCTCACTCAGGCGGTGATCTGCAACCGCTCCGCCAACCCGCTGCGACGCTGGGTGGGGGTACGAATGGCTCGCATCAAAACCGTATCAATGGCATATAACGAAAGCTGCCTGCGAGCACGGGTGATCGCGGTGTACACCAATTCACGCGTCAGCACCGGCAGGAAATGATTAGGCAATACCAGCACCGTGTGATCAAACTCCGAGCCCTGTGACTTGTGCACCGTCATCGCATATGCGGTTTCATGCGCCGGTAAACGGCTCGGCTGTACCGACTTAATGCTGCCGTCTGGCAGTTGGAAGTGAACACGTAGCTCGCCGGTCTCATCCCGCAAGGCAATACCGATATCGCCATTAAACAGCCCCAGAGTGCTGTCATTGCGACCAATCATCACCGGACGGCCAGAATACCAACGCCCTGCGGCCCCCGGCTTGCGTTGGATCAGACCGGCGCGTTGCAGCCCCGTCTCAATGCGTTCATTTAACCCGGCAATACCGAATGGCCCCTCTCGCAGCGCACACAGCACCTGGAAACGAGCAAACGCCGCCAGCACCGCCACCGCGTCCGCACCTGCGACCACCTGCTGCAGATAATCACGATAGCCCGTCACGCAGGCATCCAGCAGCGCCTGATAGTCTTGCGTTTCCGCCAACGGATAACCGCTTACGTCACTGAAACGGCCGTCGAGTGCCGCCAGTGCAAGCTTGCCATTACCGGTATTCACCGCAGAGGCCAGTTGGCCAATGCCCGAGTTGGCATCAAAGCGATAGCTTTTGCGCAGCAGACACAGACTGTCGCGCACTGCGGCCTCCGCCTGGGCACTTTCGCCCTGCAACAGACAGCCGGTTAGCCGAGAGAGTTGTTCTGCGCGCGCCACGCTGTAACCTTGCTCGGCAAAGCGGCAGATATCTCCCAGTACCGCCCCAGCCTCTACCGAAGCCAGTTGATCGCGATCGCCCAGGAAGATCACCCGCGCCTGAGCGGGCAAGGCGGCAATCAAACGCGCCATCATTGGCAAGTCGACCATTGAGGCCTCATCGACCACCAGAACATCCAGATGCAGTCGGTTGCCGCTGTGATAACGCATGCGTTGACTGTTGGGCTGAGCGCCCAGCAGGCGATGGAGCGTGGAGGCTTCGGTGGGGAACAGCGCGCGCTGCTCCGGGGTTAACGCCAGTTGTTTGCCTGCGCTGCCTAACGATTCCGTTAAACGCGCCGCCGCTTTGCCGGTAGGCGCAGCCAACTGAATACGCAAACGACGGCCCTCGGCAAGCTGCACCAACGCAGCCAGTAATTTGGCGACCGTGGTGGTCTTACCGGTGCCCGGCCCACCAGAAATCACCGCAATACGTCGCGTAGCGGCCACCGCCGCCGCAATTTTCTGCCAGTCGGGTTCATCGGTCGCTTCGCCAAATAATTGGTCGAGAATGGCGCGCAGCTCGGCTTCTTCAACCGCCTGAGGCAGGCTGTCGCTACTGATAAACTCGGCAACCTCACCCTCGTTCTGCCACATACGCTGCAGATACAATCGTTGTTGTTGCAACACCATCGGCATCGCGGTACTGCCATCACCCACCGCCGCACTGGCCGACAGACGCTGCTGCCAACCGGCCACATCCAACTGCCCTGCCGCCAACCATGCGGCCTGTGCCAGCTCCGGCTGACGCCCGTCAAAGAGATTTTCCGGCAGCAGCTGTTCCAGCATCAGACAGACATGACCCGCACCGGCCTCTGCGCTGAGGCAGGCCGCAGCCAGCAGCATCTCCGGCTCGTCGCTCCCGGCCACCACACGGGCAAACTGCAAGTCCAGCGGGCGCAACACGCCGAGTGCCTGCGCCTGTTCCAGTAGCGCGATCATGATTCATCCTCAGCCACAAGAGCCTCACCGCTGAATAACAAGTCCATGCCTTCCACCAATTGCGCCTCCGGGCGGCAGGCGAAAATGCCATTACCCGGATGCTGTGCATCCACGCCGCGCAGGAACAGATAAATCACCCCACCGAAGTGCCGCTGATAATCATAATCCGGCAACCGATGACGCAGATAGCGGTGCAGTGCCAACGTATATAGCTGATATTGCAGGTCGTAACGGTGTTCTGCCATCGCCTGTGCCATCGCCGGTTGGGTATAGGCACTGCTGTCTTCACCCAGCCAGTTGGATTTGTAGTCCAGCAGGTAGTATTTCCCCTGCCAGCAGAATACCAGGTCGATAAACCCTTTCAGCATCCCCTGCACCTGTTGGAAATCCAATTCAGGGCAGCGAGCAGAAAGGGGATCGTAGCTTTTCACCAGCTTATCCAGCTCATGCGCCTGCAACAGCTGCCCGATCGGCAGATAAAACTGCAGCTCGGCCTGTTTATGCTGCGGTACCAGCGCCGATAACACGACACCGGTATCATTAAGCGGCGTGTTCAACAGCACCTGCATCCACGCCAGCAGTATCGGTTGCCAGTGATCGGCAAACCCTTGCTGTTGCAACTGCTCCAGCAACCACGCCTCATCGAGCGGTTGGGTAAAATCAAGTGTTTCAAACAGGCTGTGCAGGAAGGTCCCCGGACCGGCCCCCCGTGGGAAGGTATGCGGTGTGAGCGCTGGCTCACTTTCCTGGGCTTTCTCACCGGCGGCATCGACATCCAGCCGTGGCAACAAATCCTGCATCAGGCCCGCGCCATGTTGTTGCAGGCCGGTATAACTGGTCACCCGCCAAAAATCCTGTACCTGACGCGAGAAGTGCTTCGCCGCCAGCTCGGTCAAGGCCGGCGTTTGCGGCAGCCAGGGCTGCTCGTCCAGGGTTTCCACCAGCGACAGCGCAACGCCATCTGCGGCCAGCTGTTGCAGGCATTGCTGCAGATAAGCTGCATCGCCTGCCTGGCCGGACTGCACCAGATAACCCAGCGCGCTGCGGTGTAAATCGGTATCACCCTGTTTCTTGCGGGTGCCTTGAATCAACGGCGCAATGCCAATGCTGCAGTGGTATACCGAACGGGTCAGCGCGACATACAGCAGACGTAGATCTTCTGCCAGCCGTTCCTCCTCCGCCCATTCGAGACTTTGTTCATCGGCGTTGAGATCCAGCAAGGCCTGGAAACTCTGGCGATCGTGGTACAGCACCTGCTGTTGCTGGCGGAAATTGCCGACGAACGGCAACCACACCAGATCGAACTCCAGGCCTTTAGATTTATGGATGGTGATCACCTGCACCAGATGTCGGTCGCTTTCCAGCCGCAGTTGCTGGTTATCGGACTGTCGATTGGGCTGGGAAATCTGCTGTGCCAGCCAACGCACCAGCGCATGTTCGCTGTCGAGCTGCGCGGAGGCCTCCTGCAACAGTTCCCCCAAATGCATCACGTCGGTTAACCGACGCTCACCACCGAGGCTGGCCAACAGGTTTTCCGCCAGATGGCGCTGATTCATCACTTCACGCAGCATCGGTAACACACCGCGGCGCAGCCAGAGCGTTCGGTATTTGTCGAACTCATTGACCAGCGCATCCCAGGCGCGCTCATCCTGATTCAATCCGTCCAGCGTTGGTGCATCCAGCCCCATCAGCCCGGTCGCCATGGCACTGCGCAGCGTGCGTTCCTGCTCCGGTGCCAGTACCGCCTGCAGCAGCCACAGCAGATCTTTGGCCTCTGGCGTATCAAATACGCTGTCGCGGTTGGATAGATAAACCGAAGGTATGGCCAGCGCACTCAGGGCATCACGCACTAACGCCGCCTCATTGCGGCTACGCACCAGTACGGTAATGTCTGACGCCTCTACTGCCCGCCGTTTTTCTCCGTCCACCAGCCAGGCCTGCTGGTCTTGCCCGGCACTGAGCCAGTCGCGGATTTGCGTGGCGCACAGGCGTGCCATCAATTGTTGGTACTCACTAACGCCAACGCCTTCCCCTTGCTGCAGCCAAAACTGCATCGCCGGCTGTGGCTGGTTTTGCAGCTCAAAGGCCAACCCCCGGTTTTTCTCGGCGGCGGCTACCTCAATAAAGGGAATTTGGCCGAACAGGAAGGGTTTTTCCACCTGAGCAAACAGATGGTTAACGCTGCCCACCATCGACGGGGACGAGCGCCAGTTGGTTTCAAGCGTATAGTGGGCGCTTACCTCTGAACGGGCGCGCATATAGGTAAAGATGTCGGCACCACGGAAGGCGTAAATCGCCTGCTTGGGGTCGCCGATCAGCAGCAGGCCGCATTCCGGCCTGCCGACATAAAGTTTTTGGAAGATGCGGTATTGCTGGGGATCGGTATCCTGGAACTCATCGATCATCGCTACCGGGTAACGCTGGCGGATCGCCTGCGCCAACCGTTCGCCACCGTCACTCTGCAATGCGCTATCCAGTCGGCTTAACAGATCGTCAAAGCCCAGTTCGGCGCGCTGACGCTTCTCCTGCTGAATGGACAGCCGTATCTCGCTCAACGCCCGCGCCATGATCAAGTCACGTAACGTCAGCGGTTCATCGAACAGTTCGTCGATCGCCACAAACAGCGCATGCCGTGGCGGCTCGCCTTTTTTGGTTTTATCCAGCAGTACCGACTGGCGGAATTTATCCAGCTCTTTCGGCAGTTGATAGTCCTGAGTTTCCAGCACCACCCATTCCCCCACCTTATGCAGCCAGTTGGGCAGATGCTTGCTGCTGTAACTGCGCTTATCAACGCCGGACTGGCTGATCAACGCTTCCAGATCGCCCGCAGCTGCCAGCCACTGCGCTTTAATGGCGTCAATGCGCGCCACAATCTGCTCATGGCGCATCAGAACCGTTTCTTCATCCTTCGGCGGCCGACGCAGCATAGGTGCTTCGCCGTGCAGGTAGCCGGAAAGATCCGCCAGTAGTGCTTCCGGGCCACTCCACTCCTGACTCACCGCCCGGGCGACGCCCAGCGGTAACGGATAACAATGACGGCGCCAAAAGTCCGCGCAGGCCTGACGGCGTAGCGGCAATTCATCCTGCACCAGCGTTTGTTCAAACAGAATGCCGGACTCGAAGGCGTTATGGGTCAACATGCGCTGGCAAAAGCCATGAATGGTGTAGATTGCCGCTTCATCCATCTGCCGTTCGGCAGCCAGCAGCTGCGCGGCGGCATCGGGCAGATCGTCAATTTCCGCCATTAACGCGTTAAATAACAGATTCTTACTGGTGCCGCGCACGCAGGCAATGCGTAATCCATGGATATTGCTACGGATACGCCCGCGCAGCTCCTCGGTGGCGGCCTCGGTAAAGGTCACCACCAGGATCTCCTCTACCGTCAGCGGCCGGGGAAAGGCCGCTGCCTGGCCCAGGCCAAGCAGCAGGCGCAGATACAGTGCGCCAATGGTAAAGGTTTTACCGGTCCCCGCCGACGCTTCTATCAGCCGCTCGCCAAACAGCGGCAATGTTAGCGGGTCAAGCCGCTGCGGGGCGGTCTCTGTCATGGTGTCGCCACTTTACGCGGCAGAGTTTTCTGCAGCGCAGAGGCGTTTGGATAAGTCACCCAGTCCGGCTGCACGGCGTAATCCGCCTTCTCTTGCCCGCTGCCACTCACCTGCGACAACACCGCCAGACCCTGTGGCTTAATCACCGCCTGATGGAAATAATCCGCCAGTTTGGTCGGCGTCAGCTGCTTGACCTGCTCAATCAGCTTATGACGAGTATCAAATGAGAAGTTACCGCGATCGAAGTCATTGGCGAAACGACCGGCCTCTTCGCTCAGGGTTTGCGGACGCTGCTTCAGTTCGTTGATCAGCGCCTGCTGGTACTGCTCGAAGTCCGCCGGTTTCATCTCACGCAGGCGTTTCTCGGTTTTCGGGTAGAAATCCTGGTAACGCTGATACAGATAGGCCGGCTGCTTGCTGTTGCTTTGCAGCAGGAAACCAATCCCCCACTGACGGCCCACAGACATTGGGAAAGCAAACACTGCGTAGCCCAGTTGTTCCTGAGTACGCAGTTGGCTGTAGAACCATGGCTGGATAATCTGGCCCAACAGTGAGCTGTAAGCCATGCCGGTCACTTCGTCGTAGCCGGTCGGCACATACACCGCCGCCAGCGCCGAGTCGGTGCTGCTGCCCGCCCGCTGCAGATTGGCCAGCTGACTTTTAGTCACTTCAACGTCTTCGCCGTGCCACCATTCGATACCGGTACAACCCAGGCGATGTTTCAGCGTTGAGGCCAGGGTATCCACCTGCTGCTTGCTCATATTCCCCACCACCAACAGCTCCGGCGTCGCGTCGGCCAACAGGCTGTCGCGGTAGGCCAGTACGTCTTTCAGCGTCAGGGTTTTCAGCACCTCACGGCGCTCACTACGTTCGGAATAAGGCACGCGAGAAACCATCTGCACCGGCTGGATCGCCAGCTCAAACGCTTTGCCCTTCTCGGCAGAATCCAACTGCTCCAGATACCAGGACTTGGCCTGCGCCAGTTGATCTTCGGTCGGCGTAAAGCTCGAGTAGCCCTCGATCAGGGAAGTCAGCAGTTGCGGCAAGCGCTGGGTAAAGCCGTTGGCGTTGAACTCCAGGCCGTTGTTCGGCGAAGTTGAGAAACTCAGCCCGCCAACCGAAGCCTGGTAGCTCAGTTGATCCAGCGAAATCCCTGCCAGATAGTCAGTCAAAGAGAACAACACCTGGTTGCGTGCAGAATCCATGGTTTTTGCATTGCGGAACGCCACTGTGACGTCAGCCTTAGGCTCATCGGCAAAGTAACGGCTCGGCATATACAACACACGCAGGCCCGGTTGGTCGACCACCATCTCCGGTTTTTTAAACTCGTGTGAAGGCTTGGTCAGACTGAAATCATCCGGAATATACGGGTTCAGCGTGGGTAACGACAGGCTGATCCCTTTACCCAGTTGCTGCCACTGTTCAAAGCGCTGCGGGGTGATTTTATCGACCTGATAAGGCGCATTGACGAAGTAGGCCATCTTGTTATGCGGCTCATTCGGGCTGACGAACCAGATCCGCGCATTCTGTGGCGTCATGGCGTCCAGACGTTCGGCGATCGCCTTGGCGTCATAGCGGTCTGCCAGATAAGGCGAGTCCAGCGTATGTTCGACCGGCACACGCAGCATGGTATCCACCAGCCATTCGATGTAATCCATATCACGGGTGATCGACGGATAACGGAAATCCAGATTCAATACGTGGGAGATCTCATCAAAATAGCTTTGCTTGATGCCTTCGCTGCGCAACATTTTCAGGTAGTTAAAGATAGCGGCGACAACTTCGTCACGCTTGGCCAGGCCTTTATCGGTCAGTGAAACACTGATTGAGAATACGCCGCCGTTGCGATCCACCATAGGATCGGCCCCGGCATTGATGGCATCCGCCAACCCCTGCTTTTGCAGCCAGTCAGACAGGGTATTTTGGCTGCGGTTGCCAATCAGGTAGCTGATGTAGGTATCGGTCTTGCTGCGGAATTCAGCGCTGTTATTGTCAATGCGGAATTCCACTTTCAACTGCTTGCGCGGCTGGGCCGGGACATAGTGAATAATGATGCCCTGCTGTTCAGGAGTGACCGCCGGGACGTTGATCGGCGGCACGCTGGCATCACGATTAGGCACGCGGCCAAAAGTTTTGGCCGCCAGTTCAGCCAGCTCCGGCAATGGCTGGTTGCTGTACAGCACCCCCATCATCAGATTGGCGGAATAATAGCGTTGGTAGAATGCCGTCAGCTCATCGTGCAGCTTGCTGCCCGGCTTGTCTTTTAAGGTATCGAGGTTACCGCCTGAGAAACGCGCACTGGGGTGTGCCGGGTTCAGCGTTTCTGCCCCGACCTGCGCCATGCGCATTCCGTCGCGTGAACGCGCCATCGTCAGCTCGGCATTAACCGCGTTACGTTCACGATCGGCATTGCCCGGCTCCAGCAGCGGTTCGGCGATAGCGTCCGCCATGCGGTCTACCGCCGGGGCCAGCGCGTCGTTTTCCACTTCCAGATAGAACGCGGTGCGATAAGACGCGGTGCTGGCGTTATGGCTGCCCCCATGCTTCTTCAGGAACTCCGCCAGATTCTCCGCCTGCGGGTAGTGTTTGGAGCCCATCAGCACCATGTGCTCCAGGTAGTGCGCCAACCCTAGCTGACTGTTCGGATCTTCCAGCGAGCCGACCGGCAGCGCCAGCGCCGCCAGTGATTTCGGTGCCTGAGCGTCGGAAACCAACAGCACGGTCATGCCGTTCGCCAACTTGATCGCCTGATACTGACGCGGATCGTGATCGCTTTTGTTGATCTTCTCCGCCAGCGGTTGCCATCCCTGTGCGGCCCAGCTCAACGGTGCCCAAAACATAACCACTAATACTAACCCGGTGATACGGGCCAACTGTCTGCGCATATCCAAAATGAACCCCTATTCTGACGCCGTCGCGCCACATCCCTGACGTTGACGACGTACATAAAAACAACAAAAGCTATATGCCTGTACGTTATGTAAGACCGGAGCTAACCCCGATAGTTGAATATAACCCTGATTATTTTTACCACCTCAGGGCAATCAGTACCACCGGGGGATTGTTACCCAAGGTTATGCCGTGCCACCGGCAACAGATAACGCTCTGTTTCGGCCAGAATTTGCGCTAAATAAATATTGTCCAACTGGCGGAATACCCGTTGCACATAGGGATCCTCGCCTTCGCCTGGAATACGCTGATCGCCCTGCCAGGTTTGCAGCAGCTTGGCCCGGGCCTTGATTTGCACCTCTTCATCCCAGGCAATCTGCTGCGTCTCAGCCTGATAGCACTGGCTCAGCCACGCCCAACCACTTTTGTTCAGCAACAGCAACGGCTGACACAGACCGCGCTGGTAGCCAGCCACCAGTTCAGCCAATTGCTCGTGGGCCTCTTGCGCACTTAACGCGGCAAAACGCCAGGCAGCCCCTTTGCGTCCGTAGATGCGGCTTTCTCCGCTGCCACCGACGCAGCAGTACACCAGATGTTCCAGCCACAGCAATATGCCGTCGACTGCCGATAAGGTTGACGGCCGCCAGCGCAGCAGCCCGTCGTCCTGGACCTGATGTAGCCAGCCGCTGATGCGCACACCGGCAATGTCGATATCCAGTTCCAGGCTGTGCCCTTCGCTACGTTCGGCGCGTACCTGTTCGGCCAGTTCGGTCATCTCTTCCTGCTGCTTCTGCCAGTATATTTCGCCGAAGGGGCCAAAAGGCAACCCGCCGGCGGCACGCACCCGCTGAAACAGGCGGGCAGCATCCCCACCGTCAATCAGCGTGTTCAACAGTTGGCTATTGAACTGATAGCGGCTGAGATTATCCAGGGTGAAGGGCTCTTCATCCGGCAGCTCGGTTTCTTCCAGGATGAAACTGACCCCCAACCGCAGTTGGAAGAAGGCGCGGATCGGGTGGCGGTAGAACCGCAGTAAATCGTCCAGCGAGATCTGCGTTTTTTCATCCGGCAACAGGGGCTGATTAAACGCGGGATGCGCCGCGCCGCGCCGATCGGCGGCAGGTAACCATTCGGCGGCATAGCTCTGCGCTTCGCTATTGGGCAGGAAATTCTCGGCGGCAAACGGCATGCGTGAATGCCAGTTAAGCAAATGTTTACCCACCTGCTGTGCGCTGCCATCGGCGTCCAGGTTTTCATCGCCCGGCAGACAATAACTTTGCTCAAGGTACTCCAGCAGCTCGGTCACCAGCACCGAAGCATAACGCTCGCTGTTATCCTGGATGGAGCGGCCAATAAAGCTGATATACAGCCGTTGTTGCGCCGACAGGATCGCCTCGAGGAACAGGTAGCGGTCATCATCACGGCGGCTGCGGTCGCCGCGTTTCACCTGTTGCGCCATCAAATCAAAGCCTAGCGGTGGCAAGGTGCGCGGATAAACTCCGTCGTTCATGCCCAGCAGGCAGACCACTTTAAACGGGATGGAACGCATGGGCATCAGCGTGCAGAAGTTGATTTGTCCGGCCAGGAAACGTTGGCTGATGCGTTCCTGATCGAGACGTGCCGCCAGTTCATCCCGCAGGATAGACAGCGGCACCTCGTCGGGATAGCGTGCCGCCAGCCCAAATTCGAACAGCTTGTTCCACTGCTGTTCTATCAGCGCCAACACCACTTCCGTTTCGCCGTCCTGTTCAAAAAAGGTTTCCAGCAGTTGGCGGCACAGTGGCTGCCACTCCGGCAAACAACGCGCCTGCCCCAACCGTTGTCGCCAGCGGCTCAGCGCCGCCAGCAGTTCCGCCAGTTGCCCGGCCAGTTCAGCTACCAGCCCGCTCGACTCGTCATAGGGTAAAACGCCCTGCCAGTCGCCGACATTGCTGTCCATGGCGTAACCCAGCAGCATGCGTGTAATACCGAATTGCCAGGTGTGCTGGCCGGTAGCGGGCAGATCCAGTTCACGTACGTTGTCGTCATCCAGCCCCCAACGCACGCCGGACTCGCCGACCCAGTGGCGCAACAGGCGCAGCCCTTCCTCCCGAATGGAGAACCGCGCTGCCAGCGCCGGAACCTCCAGCAAGGCCAGCACCTGCTCTGAGGTAAAGCGGCTCTGCGGCAGATCCAGTAATGAAATAAACGCCTGTAGCGCCGGGTGAGCCTGGCTGGCCTTGCGGTCAGAGATGGCAAACGGCAGGTAACGTTCGGGGGAAGCGTTACCGAATACCGCCTGAATATATGGCGTGTAGCTGTCGATATCCGCCACCATCACGATGATGTCGCGTGGCGTCAGCTCAGGATCATCCGCCAGCATGCTCAACAGCTGATCGTGCAGTACTTCCACCTCACGCTGCGGGCTGTGGCAGGCGTGCAGGCTAATCGAGCGATCGGCAGGATCAAGCCGACGTTTAGTGACGCTGCTCTCCAGCGTTTCCGGTGTGGTACCGATAACCGCACTGTTCTTCAGCTCCAGCATATCGTGCTGAATAGCATGCAGCAGATTGTCCGCAGGGATATGAACAAAGGCAAAAATTTCCTCTGAGGATTCGATCTGCGAGAGTAAAAAGTGGTGGTCGCGCCCCAGCTTGCCCCATGAAGCCAGCAGCGGGTTTGGCAGGTCTTGCTCGCCGGCGTCGTTAAACAACCCGGCGGCATTATCAGGATCCCGGAATAACGAATATTCCGTTTTGTCGCGATAATGCTGCCGCTTACGGCTCTGCAATTTAGCCAGGAATGACTGGCTCTGAATGTCCCCCCAATAGTAGCGGCACGGGTTGGTGAACATCAGATGAATATCAATATGCTTGCCCAGCGCCTGCAACGCTTCCAGATACACCGGTGGCAACGCCGAGATACCGCAGATAAAGACCCGAGGTGGCAGCCCCGCCGGCGGGGTTTCAGCTTTCTCTAACGCGCTGATAAAACGGCGATACAGGTTGGCACGGTGCCATTCCGGCTGCCCCAATTCCTGAGTGTATTCGACCAACCGCGCCCATAACGGCGCTTGCCATTGCTGTGCCTCCGCCAGCCCATCAACAGGCTCACCCTGCTGCCAGCTTTCCAGCCATTGCGGGCGATACACCAGATATTGGTCAAACAGGTCAGCCACCCGACCGGCAAGCTGGTGGATTTTACGCTTGTCGCCGTCGTCGGTGAGGTAATGCTGCAGTGGGGCAAATTCAGGTTGGGTGAGCAGGTCGGGCAACAGCCACATCAACTTCCAGGTCATGGCGTCTTTGCTGAAGGCGCTCTCTTTCGGGATCCCCGGTAACACCCGGGTGAACATGTCCCAGATGAAGGTGGCCGGCAATGGGAACGCAATGTTGGCGGCAATGCCAAATTGTTCTGCCAGTTGCATCTGTAACCACTGCGCCATACCGGGGCTCTGTACCAGCACCACTTCCGGTTGAAAAGGATCGGCCAATGGCTCTCTGGCTATCAACGCGCTGGTTAACGTTTTCAGCAAATCCAACTGATTGGAATGATAAACCCTAAACATTGGGAGCTCCCTTAAAACAAAATATCCGCCGGATCACGGGCGCATGCAGTACCAACGACTGAGTTCCGCCCACTGTCGCTGGGGCGTTTGTATTCTTACCGTCAGCCGTTGGCAGCCGGCTTGCGGGGTGCTTAACCCTGTCTCACGTTGCCAACCGGGGCCCGGTAGCGGCAGCCCGACATCCACACGCCCGCTAGCGGCGAAAACTTCCAATTGCTGATGCGCCAACGACCAGGCCTGTCGATACTGCCACTGACGCTGGAACGACTGCAACAGCACCTGATGATACTGTAACAATCCCAGCAGCGACACCGCGAACAGCAACGCGGCGATCAGTACCTCCGGCAGGCTGAAACCCCGTTGGCGCCATAACGCTGCACCGGACGCGCTGCGCAGGTTACTCCGCACAGTCTACCTGCTTTTTTTCAGGGCAAAAATCCAGCCAGCCGCCGGTTTCCACCCTCAGCCCGATGACACCCCCGGTGCCTTCAGGTTGGGTTCGTTGGTATAACCGCAACGGTTCCCCACGGCTCACCTGCGCATCACCACGGACCAGCACAATGCCCGCCTGAGAGGATAATTTTGCACAGGCGCGCAGCTCACCGGTTTGCTGACACCACCAGTCGTTAGTGGCTAACCGCCCGCGCGGCCAGGACTGCACCACGCCCCAACTGAGCGCCGAAGCGGCCTGATTATAAGCCTGTAGATAACGCTTCTCGTCGGCGGCCAGCAGCAGAGCACTGTCCAGTTGGCGGTGCTGGGCATTCAGCAGCATCAACCCCATCACCAGCAACATCATCACTGCCGCCAGGGTGCTGCCTCCCCGCTGCCCGCCAGCATTCATGGCAGCGAGGCCATGTTAACCGCCCACTGCAGGCTGCGCCGTATCCCTTTATCCGCTTTTGAACGGCCACTCAAGGCCAGCGTCACCCAGTTTTTACCGCTGTCGCCCGCATTCACCTTGATGCTGAAGGTCTCAATGCGCACTTCATCGTTATCGAGCAGACGCTCCCAGCCGGTGCCACGGCAGTGACTCACGCCTCTCTGCCCTTCCAGCATGCCTTGCCGTAACCGGTACCCGAAGTAGCCGGCGTCGGCACCGAGGGTTTCCCAACGCCCGCTGCGGGTGATGTCATAGGCAACTATCACACAGCTGCCCGCCGCCTCCCCGGCCGCATGACTGATCAACAAGGGTTGGCCCTGGCACCGGCCTGCACAGAAGCCGGCGCGGCGCAGATCCTTCTCAATGCCAAAGGCTAACTGCCGCAGCACCGATTCCAGCCGATAATGCCGACCGACATCGACACTGTGCTGACGCAACACCGGATAGGTTTTTGCCGCAGCCAACGCAATCAGGCTGCCAAAGGTCAGTGCCAGCATCACCTCCGGCAGTGTAAAACCGCGCTCTAGGGCTGACATACCGCAATCCCCCTCAGGCTCACGTCTTGGCTGCATAACCGTAGCCGCCCCTTGGCTGACAGCACCAGGCGCAGGCTGCCGGCACCATTCCTGAGCAAAATATGCCCGGCCTGGGCATTGTTACGCAGGCCATAAAACCCGATATCTTTTTGGGTAAACCCCGCCAGTTGCACGTCCCGATAGTCAGGACGGAACACATCATCGCCGAGCGCTGCACAATCCACCGGCGCTTGACCGCTGCCGATGCACCAGGGATCGCCGGTTTTAAACCCCAGCAGCGCCGTGCGATTACGCCAGTTGGCGTCCGCCTGTAACCGGGTGAGAAAGGCCAGCAGCTGCTGTGCGGTATGCTCCAGCCGCAAGGCCTGCTGATAATGACGCCAGTGGCTAACGCCCCAACCGGTCAGCAGGCCCGCCAGGGTAATCACCACCAGCAGCTCAATCAGCGTCATGCCGCGCTGGCCCTCAATGTTGAAAATCATCTTGTCGCTCATGCCGGCCAGTGTAACCAGAGGCACAGCAGGATAAAGAAGGCGTTATCTGGCCTGAAGCGCGCTGCGCAACCTTTCTATGAAACTGACGGGGAAGCCCAATTAAATGCGAAGCAGAGCGCAGAAACAGCGGAGGTGGATCGGCAGAAAAAACCAAGGGCGCAACCTGTGCGCCCTTGGGGATCAATCATCGGATAAAAATCAGATGGCAACCGGTGCCTTGATGGCAGGGTGCGGATCGTAACCTTCGATTTCAAAGTCTTCGAAGCGGTAATCGAACAACGATGCCGGCTTGCGCTTGATCACCAACTTCGGTAATGCACGCGGTTCACGGGTCAGCTGCAGCTGGGTTTGTTCCATATGGTTGCTGTACAGATGAGTGTCGCCGCCGGTCCAGACGAAATCACCCACTTCCAGATCGCATTGCTGCGCCATCATATGTACCAACAACGCATAACTGGCGATATTGAACGGCAGGCCAAGGAACACATCGCAGGAGCGCTGGTACAGCTGGCAAGACAATTTGCCGTCTGCCACATAGAACTGGAAGAACGCGTGGCAAGGTGCCAGCGCCATCTGATCCAGCTCACCCACGTTCCAGGCGGAAACGATAATACGGCGCGAATCCGGATCCTGTTTCAGTTGGTTCAGCACGGTGGTCAACTGGTCGATCTGACGACCATCCGCCGTCCCCCAGGCACGCCACTGCTTGCCATAGACGGGGCCAAGGCTGCCATTTTCATCCGCCCATTCGTCCCAGATGCTGACGTTGTTTTCCCGCAGATAAGCCACGTTGGTGTCACCATTCAGGAACCACAGCAGTTCATGGATGATTGAGCGCAAATGACACTTCTTGGTAGTGACCAGCGGGAACCCTTCCTGCAAATTGAAACGCATCTGGTGGCCGAATATCGACAAGGTGCCAGTGCCGGTACGGTCGGCTTTAGGGGTGCCCTCGGCGAGCACTTTGTTCATCAAATCCAGATACTGTTTCATTTGTTCCTCACGACAGTTGTTGCTGCGGGCGACGACGATACGCCCAAATCATCATAATAATACCGGCCACCACCATAGGGACGGACAGGATCTGCCCCATGCTGATGACGCCGTCAAACAGGCCAAGCTGGGCATCCGGCTGGCGGAAAGCTTCGACGATAATACGGAATGCGCCGTAGCCAATCAGGAACAGGCCGGAAACGGCCCCCATCGGCCGCGGTTTGCGGATAAACAGGTTCAGAATGATAAACAGCACCACGCCTTCCAACAGCAGTTCATACAGCTGGGACGGGTGACGCGGCAACACGCCGTATTGGTTCAGGATAGGCAGCAATTGCGGATCGGCGG
The DNA here is from genome assembly GCF_027474885.1 of Serratia myotis. Classification (NCBI taxonomy): domain Bacteria; kingdom Pseudomonadati; phylum Pseudomonadota; class Gammaproteobacteria; order Enterobacterales; family Yersiniaceae; genus Serratia; species Serratia myotis. The sequence goes on from NZ_CP099707.1 coordinate 4,429,671, forward strand.
CAGCCAGCGCTACGTCTTCCGGGCGTGAGCTTGGGAACAGCATCGCCCATGGGGTATCGGTAGTCACACGGCCCCAGAGTTCGCCGTTGATAAAGTTGCCCAAACGGCCGGCACCCAGGCCGAAGGGGATCAGCGGGGCAATAAAATCAGAAACCTGGAAGAAGGTGCGTTTGGTGCGGCGAGCGAACCAGAACATCACCAGGATCACCCCCATCAGACCGCCGTGGAATGACATGCCGCCATCCCAGACTTTGAACAGATACAGCGGGTTATCCATGAACAGCGGCAGGTTGTAGAACAGCACATAGCCCACGCGGCCACCGACGAACACACCGAGGAAACCGGCATACAGCAGGTTCTCTACTTCATCCTTGGTCCAGCCGCTGCCCGGTTTGTTGGCCCGGCGTACCGCCAGCCACATGGCAAAAACGAAGCCAACCAGGTACATCAGACCGTACCAATGCAGAGAGACCGGGCCGATAGAGAAAATCACCGGATCAAATTTAGGAAACGCCAGATAGCTATTGGTCATCTATCACCACAACAAGTCTATTATTCTTCCCCATCCGGGGGCGGCAGGTACCAAACGCGGTGAAACACAGCAGGAGCATTATTTTTCCGTTGCTTTCAGCGCAGTTGAGGAGGCGGATAATAGCATAAGCTTAACCGCCTCCGGACTGGCCTGCTGGGAAAAGTTCTGTAAAAAAATCAGTCAGCCCACGGCCTTACTTACCGCCGCGGATCAAACCACCCATGCCGCGCCGTTCCATAAATGCCGCTACCTGATGACGCACTTCGGTGGTCATTTGGGCATTGAGCACCCGCTGCACCAACACTTCGGCGTCGGATAACTCAATGTGCCGCAGCAGATATTTGATGCGCGCCACGCTACGTCCGTTCATGCTCAGATTACGGTAACCCATCCCCACCAGCAGCAGTGCGCCCATAGGATCACCGGCCAGCTCCCCACACAGGCTTACCTGCAACCCAACTGCCCTGGCCTGCACGGCTATCAGCTTGAGCACCTGCAGCATGGAAGGATGCAGGCTGTCGTACAGCGCCGCTACCCGAGTATTATTGCGATCTACCGCCAGCAAGTACTGGGTCAGGTCGTTGGTGCCTACCGAGATAAACTCAACGCGCCCGGCCAGATGCGGGATCATGAAGATCATCGAGGGCACTTCCAGCATGATGCCTAATTTGGGTTTTGGGATTTCATATCCCAGTACCTCTTCCACTTCCCGCCCTGCGCGGTCGATCAAGCGTCGGGCCTCGTCGATCTCTTCCAGGCTGGTGATCATCGGCAGCAGTATGCCCAGATTGCCGGTACCGGCATTGGCACGCAGCATGGCACGCACCTGGATCAGGAAGATTTCCGGCTGATCCAGGGTGATGCGGATGCCGCGCCAACCCAGACAGGGGTTTTCTTCGCTGATCGGCATATAAGGCAGTTGCTTATCGGCGCCAATATCCAGCGTGCGCAGCGTCACGGGCTTGTTCGGGTACAGTTGCAGCATGCCCTGATACTGGGCGACCTGTTCCTCTTCGGAAGGGAAGCCGCTCTGCAGCATAAAAGGGATCTCGGTACGGTACAGACCCACACCGTCAACCCGCCCGCCCAGCAGTTTTTCATGTTCCGGGCTGAGGCCGGCGTTAAGCATTACCTGGACGCGCTCGCCACTTTTGAGTTGGGCCGGTTGCTCAACGTCGTCTTCCGCCAGCTTGCTTAATTCCAGCTCTTCGCTGATCAGTCGTTGGTATTCCTGCACCAGCACCGGTTCCGGGTCGACCAGCAATTCGCCGCGATAACCGTCGACGATCAGCAGCCGCTGGCTGAGCAGCGCAGGCTGGATATCCGCCCCCATCACCGTCGGCACCCCCATCGCTCGCACCAGGATGGCCGCATGGGAGTTGGCGGCACCGTCACGCACCACCACGCCGACCAGTCTGTCCTGTGGCATTTCTGCCAGCAGGGTCGCGGTCAATTCATCGGCCACCAGCACAAAACGCGCCGGCCACTGGGTAGCGCCCTGGGTGGTGTCATCGAGGTGGAATAACAGACGCTGACCAAGCGCGCGCAGATCGCTGGCGCGCTCACGCATATAGGTGTCTTGCAGGCTGGCAAACTGAGCCGCAAAGACCTCGATCACCTGTTTAACCGCCCATTCCGCCACGGAACCGGCATCAATTTCGGCAAACAGTTCGCGCTTGAGGCGCGCGTCGTTCAACAGGTGAGAGTAGAGATCGAAGATCGCCGCGCTCTCTTTTTGCGAGCTGGCGGCAAAGCGCTTGCTGAAACGGCGGAATTCCGCGCCGGCTTCTTCCAGCGCCTGGGTCAGGCGTTCGCGCTCGCTGGCAGTATCGAGCGTCGAAGCCTCGTAAACTTGATCGAGTGACGGCTGGCTGCTGTCCTGCCAGCCTTCGGCCACCGCAACGCCTGGGGAGGCCGCCAGTGCACGAATGCGCGTCTGACGATACTGTCCGAAAATGGCGTTAAGCTGTGACTGCGAGAGGATCCCGGCCATTTGCGTGGCCAGGGTCACCATGAAGGATTCTTCGCTTTCGTCAAACTGACGTAGCTCACGCTGCTGTACCACCAGCACGCCCAGCAGTTGGCGACGATGAATGATCGGCACGCCGAGGAAGGATCGGAAACGATCCTCTTTCACCTGGGGAATGTATTTGAAGCTGGGGTGACTCTGCGCGTCGGCCAGGTTAATCGGCTCCGCACGGCGTCCGACCAAACCGACAATCCCTTCATCAAAGGCCAATGCGATAGCGCGCCCACGCGGTTTTTTTAACCCGCGTGTCGCCATCAGGTAATAGCAGCGGCGGTCGTTGTCCGCCAGATAGATGGAACAAACTTCTGTATCCATTGCCAGACAGGTTTCATTGACCAAAAGATCCAGCGCATCTGTCAGGCTGGCCGCCGCGGCCACCTTCTCAACAATTTCTCGCAAGCGCGTGAGCATAGTCGGCTTAACTTAACCTCTCTTCCGGCGATAAGCGGGGGTCTGCCGCTGTGCTGCCTGCTCCTGCATTGGCATCACGGTGACGGCGAATTCTTTCATCACCCGGCGGTACACGTCACGTTTGAACGACACCACCTGGCGCACCGGATACCAAAAACTCACCCAGCGCCAACCGTCAAACTCCGGCGTGCTGCTGCGTTGCATATTGATATCAGCGTCATTGCACATTAACTGCAACAGAAACCATTTCTGCTTTTGGCCGATACAAACCGGCTTTGTGTCCCAACGCACCAAACGTTTTGGCAATTTATAGCGCAACCAGTTGCGGGTTGAGGCCAGGATGCGTACATCCTTTTTACTCAGCCCCACTTCTTCGAACAGCTCACGGTACATTGCCTGTTCTGCGGTTTCACCAGGGTTAATCCCACCTTGGGGAAACTGCCAGGAGTGTTGACCGTAACGGCGAGCCCACAGGACTTGCCCCTGACGATTACAGATTACGATACCAACATTCGGGCGGTAGCCATCATCATCGATCACCGGACTACCTCGATAAGCTTAAATTCGCATAGATACCCTGATTGTTTCACACAAGCTACAGGCGGTAAACCACTGCTTTGCGGCGCTGCAGACCGGATAACATTGGGATAACTCACAGATAATGGCAAAGTTATAAACATGCGAGGCGATTTACACGCGGTTTTATTCACTTTTTCTGTGGATAGGTGTGTGAAGAACTCAAGGGATAAGCCGGTAAAACTCTGGTGAGCCTAAAAACCCCATAAAAATAATAATCATATTAATCGTTTAAAAACATAAAGATATATAATTATCAACAGCCCTATACAGAGCAAAAATGTGATCTATGTCCGTTTAGGATCTTACCCTGGCGAAAGATCCACCAACGTTGTTTTTATCCACAGATTATCCGTATGAGATACGCACAAAACGGACAATTTCGCAAAAAAGTGCCTGCGTCAAGGCTGTAAATCGAACCAGTGATCGGTAAAAATTTGGGTTATCCCATAAATCTGTGGATAAATAGGTGTAAGATCCTGTTTATTGTCGGTGGCTTCAGGTGCACAAGCGTCGCCCGGAATTTTTCCTCTGCCGGCTGTGAGAAAAAAAGTCATGAAAAATCATGCTACTATTATTCTTTTCCCCAGTCCTTTCCCGCCAAGGTTCTCTGTGGACAAATACAGTACATTTTTCAACCAAATCTAACAGGCTGGTATTATGGCGTTTTTATCTCCTTTGCCCCCTCCTCCAGAAAACGAACAACAACTGTTTGAACGGGCGCAGCAGCTTGCCGGCTGCCATCTGGGTGAACTGGCCGAACGTGCACAGTTGGCTATCCCCAAAGACCTGAAGCGCGATAAAGGCTGGGTTGGCATGCTGCTGGAGCAGTATCTGGGTGCCATGGCGGGCAGCAAGCCGGAGCAGGATTTCCCCGAGTTGGGCATCGAGCTGAAAACCATCCCGATAGACGCCGCCGGCAGACCGCTGGAAACCACCTTCGTCTGCGTGGCACCCTTAACCGGCAACAGCGGCGTAACCTGGGCCAGCAGCCATGTGCGCCATAAGCTGGCGCGGGTGCTGTGGATCCCGGTGGAAGGCGAGCGGCAAATCCCGCTGGCACAGCGACGTATAGGTTCACCGCTGTTGTGGAGCCCGAGCGCCGAAGAGGAAGAAATGTTGCGCCGCGACTGGGAGGAACTGATGGATTTGATTGTGCTTGGTCATGTCGAGCGGATCACTGCCCGCCACGGTGAAGTGCTGCAACTGCGTCCCAAGGCGGCCAACAGTAAGGCCCTGACCGAAGCTATCGGCGAACAGGGTCAGCCGATCCTCACATTGCCGCGCGGGTTCTACCTGAAAAAAAGCTTCACTGGTGCATTATTAGCAAGACATTTCTTTATCTGATCCCTTTTGTTTAGGTCGCGTTTAGCTAACAGTGTCGCTGTATCAATAAACGCGTATAATTCAGCCTTTGCTTTTTATTAAGGTGTGGTTTGCCAATGTTCGAGTGGATTATGGATCCCAATGCCTGGTTAGCGTTAGGTACGCTGACCATTCTTGAGATCATTTTGGGTATTGATAACATTATTTTCCTGTCGCTGGTGGTGTCCAAGCTGCCGAAAGCACAGCAGAACAAGGCTCGCCGCATCGGTCTGGCCGGCGCAATGTTAATGCGGCTGGGGCTGTTGGCCTCTATCGCCTGGGTGATCCGTCTGACCCATCCGCTGTTTAGCTTCATGGACCACAGTATCTCGGCGCGCGATCTGATCCTGCTGCTGGGTGGGCTGTTCCTGATTTGGAAAGCCAGTAAAGAGATCCATGAAACCATCGAAGGCTCCGATGAAGAGCACCACACCAAGGTGCACGGCTTCTTTGGTGCCATCGTGCAGATTATGCTGCTGGACATCATTTTCAGCCTGGACTCGGTGATTACCGCAGTAGGCCTGTCCGACCACCTGTTTATCATGATGGCCGCAGTGGTGATTGCCGTTGGCGTCATGATGTTTGCCGCCCGCCCTATTGGCGAGTTCGTTAACCGCCATCCTTCGGTGAAAATGCTGGCGCTGGCGTTCCTGATCCTGGTGGGCTTCACCCTGATGCTGGAAAGCTTCCAGGTGCATGTGCCAAAAGGCTACATCTACTTTGCGATGTTCTTCTCAATGTCGGTCGAAGCGCTTAATCTGATGCGCAGCAAGAAAAAAACCGTCTCTGAGTAATTCCCCACGGGAGTGCGCGCCAGCCGCTCCCGTTATTATTTTCGCCTTCCGCCCTGCTTCAACGTCACTTTAATCTATAAAGATAAAGACTTATCCGAAACACGGCGCTTACAGAGTTTGCTAATCTAAGAAGAAGCTTCTTTTTTGCATACATAACAGAGGATCCGCAGGATGAACAAGTGGGTAATGGCAGTGTCTGCGTTGGTGATCGCCGCCGGGTTGGCGGGATGTTCCAGCGATTACGTGATGGCGACCAAAGACGGCAATATGATCCTGACCCAGGGTAAACCGGAGATTGACCAGGATACCGGCCTGATCAGCTACAAAGATGAAAAAGGCAACAGCCGTCAAATCAACGGCGATCAGGTTTCACAGGTTATCGAACGCTAATCCCCCGTCGGCTATCCTGCGTGATAGCCTTCCCCGCACTGAATCCACTTCCCCCATCTTCCCGGCTTGGTTATAGTCGGAAAAGGCGATATCACCGCCTTGCGGGTTGTTTGCCACAGCCTGCCATTTGGCTCCTGTTTCACCGGGCGGTACCGCCCGTTAGCGCTAACATGAAAGGAAGGCCGTTAATGCAATACCACCGTATTCCCCACAGTTCTTTAGAAGTGAGCGTGCTGGGACTGGGCACCATGACCTTTGGCGAACAGAACAGTGAAGCCGATGCCCATGCGCAACTCGACTATGCATTAGCCGCTGGCGTCAACCTGATCGATACCGCAGAGATGTACCCGGTTCCACCCCGTCCTGAAACCCAGGGGCTGACCGAGCAATACATTGGCAGTTGGATCAAGGCACGCGGCAACCGTGAGAAGATAGTGCTGGCCAGCAAGATTGCCGGGCCGGTGCGTGGCACCGACAGCAGTATCCGTCCACAGCAGGCGCTGGATCGCAAAAATATCCGTGTCGCGCTGGACGCCAGCCTGAAACGACTCAACACCGATTATCTCGATCTCTACCAACTGCACTGGCCACAGCGTCCGACCAACTACTTCGGCAAGCTCAATTATCAATACACCGATGATAAAGCCACCGTCACCCTGTTGGAAACGCTGGAGGCGCTGACCGAACAGGTGCGTGCCGGTAAAATCCGTTATATCGGGGTGTCTAACGAAACGCCATGGGGCGTGATGCGTTACCTGCAACTGGCTGAAAAGCACGAGTTGCCGCGCATCGTCTCAATTCAGAATCCCTACAGCTTGCTGAACCGCAGTTTTGAGATTGCCCTGGCAGAGATCAGCCAGCACGAAGGCGTCGAACTGCTGGCCTATTCCAGCCTGGCGTTCGGTACCCTGAGCGGCAAGTATCTGAACGGCGCAAAACCGGCCGGTGCGCGCAACACGTTATTCACGCGCTTTAACCGCTACTCTGCGCCACAAACGCAGTTGGCGATTGCCGAGTATGTCGCGTTAGCCAAAAAGCACGGGCTGGATCCTTCGCAGATGGCGCTGGCCTTTGTGCGCCAACAACCCTTCGTTGCCAGTACCCTGCTGGGCGCGACCACGCTGGAACAGCTGAAAACCAACATCGACAGTTTCGACGTGGTGTTGAATGAAGATGTGTTGCAGGGGCTGGAAGAGATCCATACCCGCTTTACCATTCCTGCGCCATAAACAAGATGGGGCGCCTGATCGCGCCCCATCCGTTATTTTGCCCGCCGCTGCGACAACCACAGCGCGCTAATCGCCAGTGCGAACACCACGCCAAAACCAATCCCCACGCCGACCACCGGCACACTGATTTTGACCGCCAGAGAATACAACCCGAGCATCAGCAACATGGCGGTGTTCTCCCCCAGGTTCTGCACCGCGATCGCGTTCCCCGCCCCCACCGAGTTTTTGCCCCGCTCCTGCAATAGCGCATTCAGCGGCACCACAAAGAAGCCGCCCAATACGCCGATAATCAGCAGCACTACATAAGCGTTAAACAGGGTGGTTTGCAGCGCGAATATTGCCACCGCTACACCGATCAGGATCCCGGCCGGCATGCAACGCTTCACCGTTTCCAGCGTGACGAAGCGCGCGGCCGCACCGGCGCCAATCACAATCCCGACCGCCACCATGGCATTGAGCAGCGTCGGCGTGGCGTTATCGGCGATACCGAGCGCCACCGGCACCCACAACACCAACAGGAAGCGCAGCGTGACCCCTGCGCCCCAGAACAGGCTGGTGCCAATCAATGAGAAGCGTGTCTGGCCGTCGCGCCACAACACCACACAGGCGTTGAAGAAGGCCCGCGTCATGGCACGCGGCGTCCAGGAAACGGCAGGATGTGCCACCGGCAAGCGCGGAATGTACAGATTGGCAATCACCGCCGCCGCATAGACCACCGCACACACCGCCAGCGCCGCCACGATATGCCAGTCGGCCAGTATGCCGCCGGCCACCGATCCGATCAGGATCGCGGCAATGGTGGAGGCCTCCATCAGGCCATTGGCCTTGACCAGTTTTTCGCCGCTGGTGATCTCGCCCAAAATACCGTACTTGGCGGGTGAATAGGCCGCGGCGCCAACGCCCACCAGGGTATAACCGAGGAACGGATTGAACCCGAAACAAATCACCAACGCACCGGCCAGCTTCAGACCGTTGGCCACCATCATCACCCGCCCCTTGGCGAAGCTGTCAGCCACCTGGCCGACAAAAGGCGCGAGGATGATATAGGTGGCGACAAACGCCATCTGCAAAATCGGCTGGCTCCAGTCGGGGTAAAGCTGCTGTTTGATCAACGCCAGCGTGGCGAACAGCAGCGCGTTGTCGCCGAATGCAGACAAAAACTGAGCGCAAATCACCGCAATCATGCTGCGCGAAAGCAAGGGTGAATCAGTATTCAACGTCGGGTTCATCAGACAGTCTCCGGCTGTTCAGCCATGTTACGCAGGGTCACAAAGTCCGGTTTCCCGCTGCCGAGCACCGGTAAGGTTTTCAAAATACGGATATCACGCGGCACAGACAGCTCAGGGCTGCCCAATTCCCGCGCCACCTTCAACAAGGCTTCGCGGGTGATGCCGGCGTCGGTGGTAAACAGTACCAGCGCCTCACCTTTGCTGCTGTCACTTTTCACCGTGGCGGCGTGCTGCCCCTCCGGCGCTACGCGCTGTGCCAGCAGTTCCACACTTTCCAGCGAGACCATTTCCCCCGCCAGTTTGGCAAAGCGCTTCACCCGACCGCGGATCACGCAGTACCCCTGCTCGTCCAATGTGACAATATCGCCGGTATCGTACCAACCCGGCTGCAGGCTGCCGTGCTCATCCTCTGCCGCCGGGGGCTCCAGCTCGCCCGGGCGTTCCACCCGCAGATAGCCTTTCATGATATTAGGCCCCTTCAACTGCAAGCGCCCGCCGTTATCGATACCCGGCACCTTCATCAACCGCGCCTCCATATTCGGCATGATACGGCCGACGGTGCCCACCTTGGCCGCCAGCGGCACGTTGATCGACACCACCGGCGCGCATTCGGTCACGCCATAGCCTTCCAGGATGCGGATGCCGTATTTGTCCTGATAAATCTGTTTGGTGCTGTCCGCCAGCTTTTCCGCCCCGGCCACCACGTAGCGCAAACGAGCAAAATCATACGGGTGGGCAAAGCGGGCATAGTTATTGAGGAAAGTCGCGGTGCCGAACAGCACGGTGCAGTTGCGGTCATAAACCAGCTCCGGTACCACACGGTAATGCAGCGGGCTGGGGTAAAGGAAAATGCGGCTGCCGGTCATCAGCGGGGTCAACAGCCCGACCGTCAGGCCAAACGAGTGGAACAGAGGCAACGATGACATAAAACGGTCACGCGGGGTGAAATCGGCGATGGTGCGGATCTGTTCAACGTTGGCCAGCAGGCTGGCGTGAGAATGCACGACGCCCTTCGGATTGCCCTCCGAGCCGGAGGTGAACAGGATCAGCGCCGCATCGTCCGGTTGCTGCGGCAGCATGGCGCGCGCCGGTTGGAACAGGTGACGCAGGATCCACAGTTTGTCCGCCAGGGTAATCGTATCTTTCAGATCCTCCAGGTACACCCAATTGGCCTCCGGCACCTGCTGTGGCAAATGCGTCAACTTACCCTTTTCCAGGAACTGGCGCGAAGTGACGATGGTTTTGAGGCTGGCGGCGGTCATGGCGCTTTTCAGGCCTTTGGACCCGGCAGTGTAATTGAGCATCGCCGGAATGCGATTACGCAGTGAAGCGCCAAAAATCGCCGCGACGGTGATGGTCGCATTCGGTAATAACATACCGACATGCTCACCCTCGGCAGTAAAGCGTTGCAGGATACGGCTGACACCCAGCGCTTTCTTGGTCAGCGTCCGGTAGCTGTCCTCCTTGAAGTTAATATCCTCGATGCACGGCTTGTTACCGCCATAACGGTGCTGCGCCGCCAGCAGGGCCTGGAACAGGGTCTGCGGCTCACGGGTATCCATCCGTGCCTTCATCATGATCTGGTGCAACCGGTCACCAGCCAACGCACGGCGATCGCGGGCTCGCGGCGCTACCGGCATCGGCAGCGAGGTCGGAGGTAAAATACGGATGCTGATCTGCGGGAACCAGCGGATCCTGAACACCCCGGCCATGCGCCCAAAGGGACTGAACTCGGCGCCATCCAGCCGTATCGGTACCAGGGTCGCTCCGGATTTGGCGGCGATAAACGCCGCACCGTCATAAACCTTCATCAGCGAACCGGTAACGGTGATACGCCCTTCAGGAAACACCACCACCGGCCGGCCCTGCTCTACCGTGCGCACCAGCTGTTTGATAGCCATGGGTTTGGTCGGATCGAGCGAGACAAAGTCGATATAGGGCCGCAGCCAGCGCATAAACCAGCGATCGCCAATGCTGGCATACACGGCAAACACCGGCTTGATCGGCAAAAACACCGCCAGCAAAACGCCGTCGAGGAAGGAGATATGATTGGGGGTAATCAGCAGCTTTTGCTGATCGAAATGTCGGACGTCGCCCTCGACACGTACCCGGTACAGCAGGCGGAACAGCACCCGCAGTATAGAAAAGATCATGCCCTTCTCCCCTTGGCCAAGATGAGCGTAAATGGTTGTAGGGAAAAGAATACTATATGGCAGGCAAAAAAAAACCTACGCATCCGCGTAGGTTGGTGCAATTGAAAATGGCTTCAACATACAGAGTATGCTGATTTCTCACCAATCAATACCTCTGGGATCACCTACTCTAGAGAGATGACGATTAAGAAACTACCGACCAATCGCAAGAGTTTTGCTCTAAATGCAACCAGCTGTAAATTTCCCGCAATTTTCGGAAATAACTCAATGAAACTTAAACAGTCCTGGAGCAGAAAAATACAAAATCGGATTTTGTGCAGGCGGGATGGCAAGGTAGCAGGCAAAAAAAAACCTACGCATCTGCGTAGGTTGGTGCAAATTAATATGGGTTCAACAAACAAGTTGCCGAAACTCACCAATCAATACCTCTGGGACATTCAATTTACCCCGGGCCGGCAAAAGCCAGCCAGCAGGCAATCGCAACATTGAGGCGCAAAGTGTAACCAGGGGTGTAATTACCTATCGGGCGCTCACTTCGACCAGGCAGCTCATGGCGTTCGGGCCCTGGGTTAACGGCGAGGTGCCGATATCCAGCGTCAATACGTTCGGGTTGCCGGACTGCTCCACCTCCAGGCGCTCGGTGCCGAAGCCCGGATCAAACCAGGCACCGGTGGCCATCAGTACCACGCCCCGGGTGACACCGTCGGTAAGAGAAACTCCTGCCAGACAACGGCCACGCGCATTGCTGACCAGCACCTCAGTGCCATCGACAATACTGCGTTCTGCCGCATCTTGCGGATGCATATACAGCGTCTCGCGACCGGCGGTTTTATTGCCCTGCGCCAGCGGTGCCGGATCCATCTGGCTGTGCAAACGGTCGCTCGGCTGGATGGAAATCAGGTGCAGCGGCCAATCTTTGGCCTGCGGTGCCCCCAGCCATTCGGCCGGCGGCTGCCACTGCGGATGCGGTGCAAAATCAGCATAACCGTAGCCGGCGATTTTCTCGCTGAACAACTCAATCTTGCCGCTCGGGGTTTGCAGCGGATTGGCCTGTGGATCGGCGCGGAAGTCATCAAAGAACACGAACTCTTTCGCCGGTGCCGGCAGTTCGACATAGCCTTTGCGCCAGAAGTCCTCAAACTCCGGCCATTCCACGCCGGTGCCTGCCTGCGCCTGTCCGCACTGCTGATAGATAGATTCGATCCAGGCGCGTTCGTCGCGGTTTTCGGTGAATTGCTCGCGGTAACCGAGTCGCTCCGCCAGATCGGCAAAAATATCAAAGTCATTTCGCGCCTGATGCTGTGGCGCAATCGCCTGATGCATCGCCAACACGTAGCGATCGCGCGATGAACCGCCGATATCGTTACGTTCCAGCGAGGTCGTGACCGGCAGCACGATATCCGCCATTTTGGCGGCCGGTGTCCACCAAATGTCCTGCACAATCACCGTATCCGGCTTCTGCCAACCCTCCACCAGTCGGTTTAACTGTTGGTGGTGATGGAACGGATTGCCACCGGCCCAGTGCACCAGATGGATATCCGGATAGTGCCGCGTCTCGCCGCGGAACTGATAGGGTTCACCAGGTTGCAGCAACATGTCACAGATGCGCGCCACCGGGATCGCCAGCCCGCAAGGATTGGCCCCCACCGGCATCATTGGCCCCGGGGTATCCACGCGCGGATTGCCGACGCCGTTCATTGAACCGTGCCCAAACGAGAAGCCGCCGCCCGGCAGCCCAACCTGACCGAGCATCGCCGACAGGGCAATCATCATCCAGTAGGGTTGTTCGCCACGGTGAGCGCGCTGAACGGAATAGGAACAGGTGATAAAGCTGCGCACGCCGATCAGTTGCTGCGCCAGCAAGCCGATGCGTGCCGCGGGGATGCCGGTGATCGCACTGGCCCACTCCGGCGTTTTTGCCACGCCGTCATCGGTGCCGCGCAGATAACTCGCCAGTTGGTCGTAACCGGCACAGTGGCTATAGAGGAATGCCTCGTCCTGCGCGCCCCGCCGCTGAATTTCATACGCCAACGCCAGCATCAGCGCCACATCGGTATTCGGACGGATTGGGATCCATTCGGCATTGACGAATGCCGGGCAGTCATCACGCATCGGACTGATGTTGATCACCGGGGTGCCTTTCTGCACCAGCTTTTGCAGCCACGGCTTGAGTGAATGCTCCGCCGCACCGCCGGAAGATACCTGGGCATTTTTCAACGCCAGGCCACCGAAAGCCACAAACAGTTCGCAGTGCTCGACCACGCTCGGCCAACTGGTGACGCGCCCGGTCAATGGGGTGAAGGTGCCAATCACATAAGGCAGGAAAAACTGCGCAGCCCCCCAGCTGTAGTTGCCCAACTGGTCAACACCGCCACCGCCGCCGAAATAAAAACGCCGCACCAGCGAACGCGCATGATGCAAACGCCCGGCGGATGACCAGCCATAGGAACCGGTAAACAGGCCCGAGGGGCCGTAGCGATCGCGCACGCGACGGTTTTCTTCCGCCACCAGATCGAGCGCCAAATCCCAGTCCACTTCGACAAAATCTTCGCGCCCCCGTAGCGTGCGGTCACTGCCTTCGCGCTTTTGCAGCCAGGAGCGACGCACGGCAGGCTTGCGGATGCGCTTGTCGGAATAGGCCATAGGCGCGATGGAGGCGAGCATCGGGGAAGGATCCGGATCGTCGGTGAACGGCTCACAACGGATAAGCCTGCCGTCTTCAACCACGGCGGTATACGCCCCCCAGTGAGCGAGCTGCGGATAACGTTTAATCGACATGCGGTTCTCAAACAAAAGTAGATGCCCAAAAGTAACATTAGCCGACCTGCGCCACCAAAGCACAAATGACTCTATTACTGGGTGGTACAGGTCTAAGCGCACGATAAATCGCCCATATCTGCAACAGCCGCCACAAGTTGCGATCGCCAGCGCTTGCAGCCCCGCGTTTTTTCCGCAAAACTGAGGAATGTAAGCGATTACCCAGGATGTATGACAGATATGGCTACCATAAAGGATGTTGCCAGGCTGGCGGGTGTTTCCGTGGCCACGGTATCCCGCGTAATAAACAATTCCCCGAAGGCCAGCGAAGGCTCACGCACTGCGGTGCAGGCCGCGATGGAACAACTGCAGTACCACCCAAACGCTAACGCCCGCGCGCTGGCGCAGCAATCCACCGAAACGCTCGGGCTGATCGTCTCCGACGTGTCCGATCCTTTTTTTGGCGCCATGGTCAAAGCGGTCGAACAGGTGGCCTACGCCACCCATAACTTCTTGCTGATTGGCAACGGTTACCATGAGGCAGAAAAAGAGCGTCAGGCGATTGAACAACTGGTACGCCATCGCTGTGCTGCGCTGGTGGTCCATGCCAAAAAACTGACTGACCGTGAGTTAAGTGGCTGGATGCAGCAAATCCCGGGGATGGTGCTGATTAACCGCACGCTGCCGGGCTTTGAATCACGCTGCGTGGCGCTGGACGACCGTTACGGTGCCTGGCTGGCGACCCGCCATCTGATCCAGCAGGGGCACCAGCGCATTGCCATCATTTGTTCCACCCACCAGATTTCCGACGCCACAGACCGCCTGCAGGGCTATCTCGATGCCTTGCAGGAGCATGGCATTGCGGTGGATGAAAAACTGATTGCCTATGGTGAGCCGGACGAAATCGGCGGTGAGCAAGCGATGACCGAACTGCTCGGGCGCGGCAAAAACTTTACGGCGGTGACCTGCTATAACGACTCAATGGCCGCCGGTGCTCTGTCGGTGCTGAGCGACAACAGTGTCGATGTTCCTGGCCAGATGTCGTTGATTGGTTTTGATGACGTGCTGATTTCACGCTACCTGCGGCCACGCCTGACCACCATTCGTTATCCGGTGGTGGCGATGGCGACTCAGGCAGCCGAACTGGCGCTAGCGCTGGCCAACAACCAGCCACTGCCGGAGATCACCAATATGTTCAGCCCGACCCTGGTACGCCGCCATTCGGTGGCCAGCATCAATAACGTTTACGAACAGAACTAGTCCAGTTCCCGGTGGTAGACCCGCACCGGGCGGTCGGGGTAATCCAGCGCGTCGCCGATGTAATGCCAGCCGTGACGTTCGTAATAGCCGCTGAAGTCACTATAGAGATACAGTTCGCTGAAACCGGCACCCCGGCTGTAGTCCTGCACATGCTGCTGCAGCCGTAAACCCAGCCCGCAACCGCGTTGGCTTTCATCGACATACAGCGCCGCCAACCAGGGTGTCAGATCCTGGCGGCTGATCAAATCGCAGCGCCACAGGCCCACGGTGCCGACCAGTTTGTCGCCCAGCAGAGCAATAAAAGTGATGGGTAAATCCGCCCCACGCAGCCCACTGTCCACCACGCTGGCGAAAAATGCCCGGCTGCTTTCGCTACCAAAGGCCCGCCACTGCCAGTCGATCACCTGTTGTCGATACTGTGGGTAATCCGCCAGAAGCACAATGTTAATCATCTCCCCCCCTTTTCCCGTTGCCCGAGATCAGTCTACGGGCGTTTGCAGACAACGCAATCCCGGCGACAAAAAGCCACGCAGCCAAGGGCTAACCCTATGCTAGACTGAGCATTATTTGCCACAGCGGATGTTGAAAGGGGTAAGCCATTGATGATCACCATGTTGGATGTTTCCATTCGCGCTGGGGTCTCTAAGGCCACGGTCTCACGCGTGTTAAATGGCACCGGCCAGGTGAAAAAAAGCACCCGCGACGCGGTGTTCAAAGCGATGGACGACCTGGGTTACCGCCCGAATTTCCTCGCCCAATCGCTGGCGAATAAAAGCTCCAACAGCATTGGACTGGTAGTCTCCAACTTCGACGGCCCCTACTTCGGCCGTCTGCTGCGTAAAGCCGCCAAGCTGATCGAAGCCAGCGGCAAGCACCTGATTGTCACCGATGGCCACGACACGCCGGAAGACGAGCTACAGGCAGTGCGACTGCTGGCCGATCGCCGTTGTGACGCCATCATTCTGTATACCCGATTTATGTCCGAATCTGCGCTGATGAACTTGCTGGGAAGCCTGCCGGTGCCGATCATGGTGATCAACCGCGATCTGCCACAGGCACGCGAGCGCTGCGTGTTCTTCGAACAGCAGAGGGCCGCCTTCCACGCGGTGGATTATCTGATCCGGCAAGGGCACCGCGAGATCGCCTGTATTACCGGGCCGATCGCCACGCCCACCGCTCAGGCGCGATTGGCGGGTTATCAGCAGGCGCTTGAACATCATGAGATTGCCTTCGACGACGCCCGTGTAGCCTATGGCGATAGCAGCGTGCAAAGCGGCTATCAGGGTGCCCGCAGTTTACTGGCCAGCGATAGCGGCTTTAGCGCACTGTTCGCCTGCAACGACGACATGGCGGTCGGCGCCATGAAGGCGCTGCACGATGCAGGCAAACGCCTGCCGCAGGATGTCTCCCTGTTTGGCTTTGACGACGAACCCAGCGCCGCCTATTTGCAACCTGCGCTGTCCACCGTTTATCTGCCGATCGACGTGATGATCGAAGCCGCCATCAGCCAGGCTTTCCGCCTGATTAAAGGAGAGAATATACAGCCACTCCCTCCTTTCACCGGTGAACTACGGCTGCGCGAATCCGTGATACCCGGCCCCTACGCCAACTGATCCCTTCGGGCGCTGGCGCTGATTGCGCGCCACGCCGCATTTCCCCCACTACGATTTCCCTTGCCTGCCACTTAGCCGCATATTGTCACAACAATAGTCTTTACGCTATATAGCATAAAAGCTATATTTGGAGTGTGGTCGTCGAACGATTCGACAACTGATTTTTATTTGGCAACCCAGAGGTAACGCATATGGCTAAGCCTTTAGCAAACCTGATCGAAAAGCTTGATCCCGCAGTGGTTGAAGCAGCGAGGCAAAAAGCGGACAAAGAAATTTTTGAATTGCGGCTGGCAATGCTGCGGGAAGAACTGGCGGTGTCCCAAGTGGAACTGGCGAAACGACTGGGCATCAGCCAGCCTTCGGTCGCCAATCTGGAAAAACGTGGTAGCGAAATTAAACTCTCTTCACTGAAGCGCTACATCGAAGCCATGGGCGGCACACTCTCGCTGGAGGTCCAACTGCCCAACGGTCAGCATCGACGGATGACATTGTGAGACGGGCGCAGTTTTGAACTGCGCCCGAAGCACTCAGATCAGTTCCAACGCAATCAGCTCTTCAATGGTCTGGCGGCGACGGATCAAACGAGGTTCGCCGTTCTCAAACAGCACTTCCGGCAGCAGCGGACGGCTGTTGTAGTTCGAAGACATCGATGCGCCATAAGCGCCGGTGTCATGGAACACCAGATAATCGCCGACCTGCACCGGCGGCAGTTCGCGGGTTTCAATACCGCCACCGGCCTGCTGGGTAAAGACGTCACCGGACTCACACAGCGGCCCGGCAATCACGGTATCGCGCAGCGGCTGGTTGGCAGTATCGCGGCCATCGGCCGGCAGCAGGGAAATATGGTGGTAACTGCCGTACATCGCCGGACGCATCAAATCGTTAAAACCGGCGTCCACCAGCACGAAGTGGCGGCTGCCCATGTCTTTTACCGCGCGTACCTCAGCCACCAGCACCCCGGCTTCCGCCATCAGGAAGCGCCCAGGTTCAATTTCCAGACTCACCGGATGGCCCAGATGGGCGGCAATACGCTCGCGCGCACTGTTCCACAGGCCAAAATAGTGTTCGGTATCAATCGCCTCTTCGCCGTACTGATACGGGATCGACAGGCCACCACCGGCGGAAATAGCGCTGATGTCATGGCCCAGGTCGATCACCTGCTGCACCATGGCGTCACACACGCGCTCCAGATGCTGGTAATCCACACCCGAACCGATATGCATATGCACGCCGATCAATTTCAGGCCGTACTGCTGAATTTTTTCCACTGCCTGCGGCAAATCGGCATACCAAATGCCGTGCTTGCTGTTCTCACCGCCGGTATTGGTTTTCTGGCTGTGACCGTGGCCGAAGCCCGGGTTAATGCGTAGCCACACCGGGTGCCCGGCAGAAACCTGGCCCAGTTGCTCCAGCATGTCGATCGAACCGACGTTGACCGGGATTTTCAATTCACTGACGCGCGCCAGCGTTGCATGATCCAATACGTCGGCGGTAAATACGATTTCGCTTGGCTCACCACCCGGCTGAAAACCGGCCTGCAGTGCACGTTCAATCTCCCCCAGCGACACCGAATCCACCTTGACGCCCTGCTCACGCATCAGGCGCAGAATATGAATATTCGAACAGGCCTTTTGGGCAAAACGGATCACATCAAAATGACGCAGTTGGCTGATACGCTCGCTAATGATAGCGGCGTCATAGGCCCATACCGGGCAACCAAAACGCTGAGGCAAGGCCAACAGGTTAGCGGCATTAAGGGCAGTCGTCGTATCGTGTAAAGCACGTGGCATGGTGGTATCCCTGAATAAAATTTAGTGACTCTAATACCCCAATATTGCCGCACTCTTTCTCGGGTGGAAAATATCTATTTAGCCAGAGTCTATTCATCTATGATATGACTTTGCTCATTATGGACACTGCCGATGCACGCGATAACCCTGCGCCAGATTGAAATCTTCTATGCGGTGATGACCACCGGCAATCTGACCGAGGCCGCTGCGCTGCTGCAAACCTCGCAACCCACCGTCAGCCGTGAACTGGCGCGCTTCGAAAAGCTGATCCAACTGCAATTGTTCGAACGGGTGCGCGGCCGGTTATCCCCGACGGTGCAAGGCCTGCGGCTGTTAGAGGAGGTGCAACGCTCCTATTACGGTCTGGATCGCATCGTCAATGCCGCCGCCGGTATCCGCCAGTTCCAGCAGGCGCAGCTGTCGATTGCCTGCCTGCCGGTGTTCTCGCAGTCACTGCTGCCCGCCGTGTGCAAACCCTTTATCGATCGCTATCCCGAAGTGAGTTTCAGCGTAATACCGCAGGAATCACCGCTGCTGGAGGAGTGGCTGTCGGCGCAGCGTCACGATTTGGGGCTGACGGAAAATACCCTGACCCCGGCGGGAACCGAGCGCATGACGCTGATGACCTTGAACGAGGTCTGCGTGCTGCCGGCCGGGCACCCCATGCTGGCAAAAACGGTACTGACGCCGCAGGACTTTGCCGGGCAAAACTTTATCAGCCTGTCGAATACCGACAGCTATCGTCAACTGCTGGATTCGCTGTTCAGTGAGGAAGGCGTTAACCGCCGTCTGGTGATGGAAACCCACAGCGCCGCGTCGGTCTGCGCCATGGTTAAAGCAGGGGTGGGTGTGTCGATCGTTAACCCGCTGACGGCGCTCGATTACGCCAGTGATGGCCTGCACGTGCGGCCATTCAGCGTTGAAGTGCCCTTTACCGTCAGTCTGATCCGGCCGCTGCACCGCCCATCGTCGGCGCTGGTCACGGCCTTTACTCAGCATTTGCAACAGCAGGCGGAGACACTCCCCGCCCGCCTGGCTGCGGTAATTACACGCTAGCCGGGCGCTTGGCGCGGCTGAAGGTCACCATGCAGAGCAGCAACCCCAGCAGCGCAATCCCCGCAGCGGCCAGCGGTACGCTGGTCAAGCCCAGCCCCTGCGCAATCACCACGCCGCCGACCCAGGCACCAATCGCATTACCGACGTTGAACGCGGCAATGTTCAGCGTAGAGACCAGGTTGGGGGCTTTTTTACCGTAGGTGACCACGTTGATCTGCAGTGCCGGTACGGCGGCAAACGCGGCGGCAGCCCACAGGAACAGGGTGATCTCTGCCGGGACCATCGAATGGCTGGTCCAACTGAACAGCGCGGCGAAACAGGCGATCACCAGGAAGGTACAGGTCAGCGTCAGCGGCAAACGCCAGTCTGCCAGACGGCCGCCCAGGATATTCCCCAGCGTCAGCCCTACCCCCATCAGCAACAGCGTCCAGCTCACCCCATGGGATGAAACGCCGGTCACTTCGGTCAACAATGGCGCAATGTAGGTAAACAGCGCGAACATCGATGCGGCAAAGGCCACGGTCATCAGCAGCGAAAGCCAGATGCCAGCGCCACGCAGCGCCGCCAGTTCTTTTTTCAGGTCGGTTGGTGCCTCGTCCTTCACCGTGGGCAGCTTGCTATACAACGCCAACAGGGAGAACACACCGATCACCGCCACCGCCCAGAACGTCGAGCGCCAGCCCAGTGCCTGCCCCAGCGCGGTACCGAGCGGCACCCCGAGCACGTTAGCCAGCGTCAGGCCCGTAAACATCAACGCCACGGCAGAGGCCCGGCGGTTTGGCGGAACCAGGTTGGCCGCCACCACCGCGCCAATACCAAAGAACGCACCGTGACACAGAGCGGTGATAATGCGCGCCAGCATCAGGAAGTCGTAGCTGTAACCCAGGGCGCACATAATATTGCCGAAGATGAAAATCACCATCAGCAGCAACAGAGTCTTTTTACGCGGTAGTTTCGCCGTCAACAGCGCCATGATCGGTGCGCCGATAGCCACGCCAAGCGCATAGCCACTGATCAACCAGCCGGCAGAAGGAATAGAAACCTGCAGGTCTCTGGCGACCTCAGGCAGCAACCCCATAATCACAAACTCGGTGGTGCCGATAGCAAATGCACTTAATGCCAGTGCGAGCAGAGAAACAGGCATGCGTAACGCTCCCAATTAACAAAGCCCCGGCGTCAGGCGCCCGAGGCCGGTAAAAACACACGAAATTATCGGGCAACCTGACAGGCTGCCCGTGAAAAAGGTCAGAGAGGGTGTTCCAAGAGCTGGGGAAATGTATTTAACCCTATAATTATTAAGTCTTATTCACTCTTTTCACGTTACAGAAATTACACCTCGTCCCACGAGTTAACCAGTGAGAAAGCCAGAGTAGCGCACAAAAAGCCCCCATGAGCCGACTAACCGCTTGAATGCGCTACCGATCAAAAATGTGTGAAAATGTTACTGTCGTGTTAACTATATCAGCGCAGCGTCGCCCGCCAGTCAGCGTCGGTGGCAAACCACTCCACCAAAAAATCCAGCATGGTTCTCAGGGTCGCCGGCATCTGTCGGCGTGAAGTATAAATGCCGTAAATGCCCATCGACTGAGGCCGATACTCCGGCATCAGTTCAATCAGATCACCACTGACCAGCAGCGGTGCCGCCGAATAGTAAGGCTGCATCGAAATACCCGCCCCCTGCGCCGTACCCGCCATCAACACCACCGACTCATTGGCACTCAGGTTGCCGCTGACCGCGACCGCCGACTTCACCCCCTGGTGATCAAAATGCCACAGGCTTTTACCGAAGTAGGAATAGGTCAGGCAGTTGTGTAACGCCAGATCCTGCGGATGACGCGGCGTGCCGTGCGCTGCCAGATAAGCCGGGGAGGCACAAACCACCGAGGCGCAAGAGGATAAAGGCCGGGCGATCAAATTGGGATCCAGCTCGTTGGTAATTCGCAGTGCCAAATCGATACGCTCTTCGACCAGATTCACCGTGCGATTATTCATTTGCAGATCCACCGCGACCTGCGGATGGCGCTTCAGGTATTGGGCTACCGCTCCCACCAACGCCGTCTGGCCCAGGGACTGTGAGCAGGTGATACGCAACAGGCCGCGCAGCTCATCGCTCTGTTCTCCTTCAACCAAATCAATCTCACCCGCCAGCGCCAGCATCTGCCGACAACGCTCCAGCGTGCGCTCACCGGCGTCAGTCAGACTAAGCTTACGGGTAGTGCGATGCAGTAAACGTGCACCTGCCCATTGCTCCATCTGAGCCAGATAGCGCGTCACCATGGCTCGTGACATTTCCAGCGTTTCCGCTGCCGCAATCATGCTGCCACGGTCAACGATGGTGATAAAAACCTCAGCTGCGGTAATGCGATCCATGATTCGTCCGATTTACGCAATGAATAATTGCTCATTATCCGGTTTTTCTATCGCTTTATGCAACCTAACATCTATACAACATTTAATCGCTACCCAAGGACCTCTGCCCATGTTTAACAAATCATTACTGACCCTGGCCTTCGCCGGCATCACTACCTTTAGCGCCTACGCCACTGCGGCTAACACTCTGACCATGGAAGTGTACAACCCAGGTGAGAAAAGCGTTTTCCCGGTGTCCTCTGAAATCATCAGCGGCAAGCACGAAGTGGCACTGATCGACGCCCAGTTCCAGCGTAATGACGCGGAAGAGCTGGTGAAAAAGATCAAGGCGACCGGCAAGAAGCTGACCACCGTTTATATCAGCCATTCAGATCCGGATTTCTACTTCGGTCTGGACGTGATTAAAGCCGCCTTCCCACAGGCAAAAATCATCGCTTCCCCAGGCACCATCGAAGAAATCAACGCCACCAAAGACGGCAAAGTGGCCTACTGGGGCCCAATTCTGAAAGACAACGCACCGAAAGCGGTGGTGGTCCCACAGGCGTTGCAGGGTGACAGCTTTACCGTTGACGGCCAGAAAGTCGAAGTGAAAGGCCTGACCGGTCCAACCCCGGAACGCACCTACGTGTGGATCCCGGCGCTGAAAGCGGTAGTGGGCGGTGTTCCGGTCGCGGGCGACAATATCCATCCGTGGGTCGCCGATAACCAGACCGTTGAATCACGCGCACACTGGCAGCAAACGCTGGAAGGCATCAAGGCATTGAAACCGAAAGTCGTTGTCCCAGGCCATTTCCTGCCGGGTGCCGACCAAACGCTGAAATCCGTTACCTTTACCCAGAACTACCTGACCACGCTGGAGGCTGAACTGCCGAAGGCCAAAGACTCTGCGGAACTGGTGGCGGCAATGAAAAAGCATTACCCGAACCTGAAAGATGAGTCCAGCCTGGAACTGAGCGCCAAGGTGCTGAAAGGCGAAATGAAGTGGCCGCAATAAGCCCATCTAAACACACAGGCTAAGGCGTTACTGCTACCCCGCCCTTGAAAGGGGGCGGGTATAACGAGGAATTATTATGACCGGCACGACTCTGCATTACATTTTCGATCCGCTGTGTGGCTGGTGTTATGGCGCAGCCCCCCTGGTGAAGGCGGCCAAAACCATTCCAGGGCTGAACATCGCCCTGCACGCCGGTGGCATGATGACCGGCAACAACCGCCGCCAAATCACGGACGAATGGCGTAATTATGTGATTCCGCACGACAAGCGTATTGCGGAGTTAACCGGACAGACCTTTGGTGAAGCCTATTTCAATGGGCTGCTGCGTGATACCACGGCGATCATGGATTCTGAGCCGCCGATTACCGCGATTCTGGCCGCTCAGGCGCTGGCGGGACGTGGGCTGGATATGCTGCACCGCATTCAGGAAGCGCATTATCAGGAAGGTCGACGCATCGCCGATACGCCGGTGCTGGAAGCCCTGGCGAAAGAGCTGGGCCTGGCTTCGGCCCCGTTCATCGCCGAGATGCGCTTTAACGCCGGTGCACCGACCGCACAACACATCGCCCAAAGCCGGGCGCTGCTGGCCAAAGTTCAGGGCCAGGGCTTCCCGACCTTCGCACTGGAAGACAGCGAAGGTCAGCTACGCCAGATCCCGGCGGGCAACTATCTGGGTAATGTTGCAGCCTGGAAAGAGTTGTTGAGCGGTGCCGCCACCTGGGCGTAATGCCTGCGACAGTCCCCGGTATTCACGAAATTGAATGTCCGGGGCTGATTATTCGACCCGCACGAAACGCCCTTCCGCCCGTACGTTAAAACCAAAACCGCAGTCACCCTGGGTATGCATTTCCAACGCATCCGCGGTGAATTGCATCGTCACATCACAGGCCATCGCGTCCTCAGGCTCCCGTTGACGGTACAGCGCCTTGCCGTGTTCAATCGGTAATACCTCGGCGAATTCGCCCATATTCGGCCCGTAATACAGCCCCATCTGCGGCATGTAATAGCCAGAGTATTGGATCAGCCAGCGGCCGTTTTGTGGCTTGACCTCCACTTCGCTCCAGACACCACGCCCGGCGTACTGCCAGTAGACGCCAGCCGGTCCGCTCAGCGGCGGCTGTTTCGCCAAACGCTGCTGCAACAGCTTCAGGTTATGCTGGGATTTACTGTCTTGCGGGGCCAGTTCCAGATAGGCACGCGCTTTAAGCAGTTCACCGGCACGCATCAGCGCCAGCGCCACGTTGTTATAGGCCGTGGCGGTCGCCTGACGCTCCAGGCCGCAGAACTCACTCCAGGCGGCCTGATCGCGGAAAATATCGGCGGCTCGCGGGTAATCACCGCGCTGGTAGGCACTTTTCCCGAGTTCGGCATAGCTCGCCACCTTGTGACAATCGGCATCAATATCCGGCTCATCAATCTGTGCCATCGCCTGGCCGCTGGCGAGCGCGCCATAGGCCAACAGCAGGGGAACCCACGCCTTCATCACTCATCCTTTCCGCAGTAAACAAACCCAATTTCGGCGCCAGTATAACCGCCATCCCTCCCGGCTTCACCTCTGACGATCCAACCACAATATTTCAAACGGTTAGCCGCGTTAAAACTGCTTACAGTCAGGGTTTGTTTGTTACCTGTCCCCGGCCCATGCTGAAAAAAATGCAGAATTAACGAGAGCCCATGAACACAAGCCCCACCCCCAAACACGCCGTCTGGCAGTTGATTAAGCCCTTCTGGGTTTCAGAAGAAAAACTGCGGGCCTGGTCGATGTTGATCGCCATCATCGCCCTGTCGCTCGGGCTGGTCTACATCAGCGTGCTGATCAACCAGTGGAACCAGGTGTTCTACGACGCGCTGCAAAACAAGAACTACCCGGTGTTCAAGGCGCAACTGTGGCGCTTTACCTACCTGGCGCTGATCTTTATCGTGCTGGCGGTGTATAAGATTTACCTGACACAGGGCCTGCAAATGCGCTGGCGGCGCTGGATGACCGAAAAGTTTATGGGGAAATGGCTGGCCCATCAGGCCTATTACCACACCGAACAGCAACAGATCGTCGATAACCCGGACCAGCGTATTGCCGAAGATCTCAACGTGCTGACCCAGTACACGCTGTCGCTGTCACTCGGGCTGCTCTCCAGCCTGGTGACGCTGTTTTCGTTTATCACCATTCTCTGGCACGTCAGCGGGCCAATGACCTTTGTTATCCATCAGCATGCCGTCACCCTGCCCGGCTACATGGTGTGGTTCGCCCTGCTGTATGCGGTGCTGGGGTCGCTGTTGATTTGGTGGGTCGGTAAGCCACTGGTGCAGCTCGGCTTTAATCAGGAACGCTACGAGGCGAACTTCCGTTTTGGCCTGATCCGCATCCGTGAAAATAACGATGCTATCGCGCTGTACCACGGTGAACCCCGCGAGGCACAACAGTTGGGCGATCGTTTTGACAGCATTCGGACCAACTGGGGGTCGATCATGCGTATCACCCGTCGACTTAACATTGCCTCCAACTTTTACAGCCAGTTCGCCATTGTCTTCCCGCTGCTGGTGGCGGCACCGCGCTACTTCTCCGGCGCTATCCAGATGGGGGGCATGATGCAGATCGCCTCCGCCTTTGGTCAGGTGCAGGGGGCACTGTCGTGGTTTATCGATGCCTTTAGCGATTTGGCGACCTGGAAAGCCTGCGTTAACCGTCTGGCCGGTTTCAACGCCGCCGTGGATCAGGTGCATCATCAGCAACGAGGCATTCAACTGTTGTCGGAGAACGGCCAGCCGGTGATCCTCGACCACCTCAGCCTGCAATTGCCGGACGGCCAGAGCTTGCTGGAACCGACCTCGATAACGCTGAAACGCGGCGATCGCGTGTTGATCGTTGGCCCGTCCGGCTGTGGCAAATCAACGCTGCTGCGTGCTATCGCCGGTATCTGGCCCTACGGTTCCGGCGCCATCGGCCGGGATGCCGCCAGCAGCAGCTTATTCCTGCCGCAGCGCAGCTATATTCCGATTGGCACATTGCGGGAGGCGCTCAGTTATCCGCATCTCGCGGCGGAATACAGCGATGAACAACTGCTGAAAGTGCTGGAAAATTGCTGTCTGAAACCTCTGCAGCGTTGGCTGGATACCAGCGCCAACTGGAGCCACCGTCTGTCGCCGGGTGAACAACAGCGGCTGGCATTTGCCCGCGCTATTCTGACCCGTCCGGATATTTTGTTCCTCGACGAGGCCACCAGCGCGCTGGACGATGAAACCGAGCAACTGATGTACTGCCTGTTGGTGGATGAACTGCCGCAGGTGACGCTGGTCAGCGTGGCGCACCGCAACAGCGTGGCGAAATATCACCAGAGCTGCTGGCGCTTTAGCCGTACAGAAGAGAATCAACCGGCGCGTATGGCACTTAGCCCACTGCCGCTCGCCAGTTGATCAACCGGGCGCTGCTCCCCTGGCAGCGCCCGGTTTCCCTCAAATACCGTCCGTCTGCACGTCCTCACATTTTACCCGGCGTCTCTCGTGCCACAGGCTGGTCAACCCACGCTTGCCACACGCCAGCGCCAGTTCGCGGAATTCATCCAGGCTCAGCCCATCCCGTTCCAGCATCATCTCCGCCACCAACTGCATATTAACGCCCGTCAGTACCTCGCAATGCCCTTGCGCATCCGCCAACTCGCTGGCACAGCGAAACGGTGAACCGCCGAGCATATCGGTAAGAAACACCACGCCGTCCGGCTGTGCCACCTCGGCCAATGCCGAGATCAACGCGGCCTTTAACTCTGCGGTACTCATCTGTTCGGGAAAATTGACCGCAACGCAGTACGGCTGCGGCCCCACTACCTGTTCAACCGCCTGCAACAGCCCACTGGCGAAGCCGCCGTGGCCGGTAATCACAATGCCTGGCATAAGCCTTTCCTCACAGTAAACCGATAAACTTGCCCACCACCCCAATCACCACCGTCACGCCAATCAGTTTTACCGGTGAGAAGCCGCGCTTCATCAGGAAGAAAATCAGCAGCGTAAAGCACAGCGGCAACAGGTTGGGCATCAGCTTGTCCAGCACGTCGGTCTGTAGCGCCACACTGGCCTTGCCGGCATGCATCACCAGCGGGGTAGAAAGATGTACATAGGAGGCCACCAGCGCGCCGATCACCGTCATACCGACAATCGAGGCGGCGTGGGATATTCGTCGGGTATGGGTTTTCAGCAGCGCCAGCGCGCTGGTACCGGCCTGATAACCATAGTGAGCCAACCCGAAACGCAGGCCGAAATGGAACACGTTAAACAGCAGCAGGAAGACGATCGGCCCGAACAGGCTTCCCTCCAGCGCCAGCGAAGCACCAATCCCGGCGCAGATCGGCAACAGCGTCAGCCAAAACAGCGCATCGCCGATGCCCCCCAGCGGGCCCATCAGTGCCACTTTGACCGCACGGATGGTGGAGATCTTCTCTTTGTTTTGCTCCATCGCCAGCACCAACCCGGAAAGGAAGGTGACGTCAAACGGATGCACATTGATAAACTCCATGTGCATTTTCATCGAATTGGAAAGATCCTGCGGATTACGGTGGATCTTGCGCAAAGCGGGGATCAACTGATACAGCCAGCCGCCGGCCTGCATGCGTTCATAGTTGAACGATGCCTGCAGCAACAATGAGCGCCAGGCCATACGGTTGATGTCACCGCGGGTCAAGGCCTCGGCGGGCTGGCTGTCGAGGTAGTCGTCCTGCTCCACCTGACTGGTGGCCAGCGCCTGCGCCATACGTTTTTCCGCTTTTTGCGCCAGCAGATCGTCAGAATCATTAAATGCCATCTTCAGCATCCTCCTGGGGTACAGGTTGTTTGAGCGGGTCCGCACCGGCCCGCTGACTGTTAAAGAAATCGATCAGGGCGATCGCCAGCGCGCCCAGCGCCACGGCCAGGATCGGCAATTTCAGGAAGGTGACGGAAATAAAGCCGAGGATGAAGTAGGCCACGTAGGTTTTTTTCATCATCACTTTCATCAGCAGCGAGAAACCAATCGCCGGCATCATGCCACCCGCCACGGCCAGGCCGTCCAACAGCCAGACCGGGGCCTTTTGCACCATGGCGCTGGCCGCGTCGGCACCGAAATAAATCGGCAGAAACGCCACCACAAAATAGAACGCGAACAGGATGGTGATACCGAGATAGTTCACCCGTTCGATACCGCGCCAGTTCAGCTCTTTCACCATGCGATCGCAGCGATGCATCATCGGTGAAAACAGGGTGAACAACAGCGTGATACAGCCCTGTACCGCAATCGAAAACGGTACCGCCACGCCAATCGCCACCTTGGGATCGGCCTTGGTCAGAATGGCAAACGCCGTACCAATCACCCCGCCAATCACCACGTTAGGCGGCTGAGCCCCCGCCAGCGGCACCATGCCCATCCACACCAGTTCCAGCGTGCCGCCCACCAACAGGCCGGTGTAGACATCCCCCAGGATCAGGCCGACCAGCGGCCCCAGTACCACCGGACGGTGGAAGTGGGTCAGGCCGTCGAACAAGTCGACCCCCGCCAATCCGGCCAGCAGTGCAATCAATAACGCATCAGTCAACATGGTTTCCCCCGAACTCAAAACAGCAGTTTGCCGATCGCCTCACCCGCTTCATCCGGCACCCGGCGTACCTCACATTCGACGCCCAGCGCCGCCAGCTCGCGAAAGGCAACCACGTCACCGTCATCCAGCGAGACCGTTTTATGCACCTGCCGCTTCCCCTCGGTAAAATGCATGTTGCCGACGTTGACGAAACGGATCGGCACCCCGCCCTGCACCAGCCGCAAAACATCCTGCGGCGTTTTGCACACCAAAAAGATCTTCTGTCGATCTGCCGCTTTGTGGATCACATCGATGGTTTTCTGCAGCGTGAAGTAGCGCGTCTGCACCCCCTC
This sequence comes from Serratia myotis, assembly GCF_027474885.1. Classification (NCBI taxonomy): domain Bacteria; kingdom Pseudomonadati; phylum Pseudomonadota; class Gammaproteobacteria; order Enterobacterales; family Yersiniaceae; genus Serratia; species Serratia myotis. Next base: position 4,458,109 of record NZ_CP099707.1, read on the forward strand.
CGCCACCACCATGTCCATCAGGTTTTGCTGTACCGGATCGGCCGCCGCTTCGTCATTGGCAACCACCACCAGATTGGCTCCCAGGGTGTTGGTCCAGGTGACGCCGACCTGGCCGTGCACCAGTCGGTTATCGATACGGGTCATCAAGATATTCGGCATTTCAATGCACCTCCGGATAGCAGGCGGCGTGATAGTCATCGAGTACCTGCGTCACTTTGTGCATCACCCAATCCTGTGGATCGTCGCTCAGTTCACCGGCATTCATCGCACGCGCCTGATCGGGCAGATACTGGCTTAGCAACGCCAGCGGCACCGGATTGCGACGCAGGTTGTCGATCAGGCTCTCTACCGCCTGCTGGACCTGTGGCTGCGGCCAGTAGTAACGCACCCGGTCACTCAGGCTGTAGTGGCGATCAAGATATTGTTGATGTGGATTGCCGTGGTAATAGCGGCTCCACTGCTGCGGTTGCTCGCGCATCACCTGTTCCAGCGTGGCGCACAGCTGTGCCGACTGATGCTCACCCAGCCATTCTCTTTCGATATGATCCAGGGCAAACAGGGCTTCACGCAGGGCAAAGGTCAGCGCCGGGCCGACTTTCAGGATGGCGAAATGGTCGCCCACCAGTTGCCGGTAGGCCTGTGGGGGTTGGTAATCCGTTGAGTGCGCTTCGTAGACCATTCCCGGTTGCCGTTCGATAAAACGACTCAGTTCATGGGCCCGCTGTGGCTGATAGTGTTCCACGCTGTGATGATCAAACTCCACGCCCGGCTGTACCACCAGCGCAATAGTCCGCGTCCAGGCATCAACCAGCTCCGCCCGCTGCCAGGCCAGGCGATGCACCTCAAGGGTTTGCTGTACTGCCTGCGGTGTGGTGACCTGCATGCCTTCCAGCGCCTCCTGCGCGCCACCCGGTACCGGCACTTCGGTACCTATGACATATACCGGTGGCTCACCGCCGCTTGCCTGCCAGGCGCGCTCCGCCACGGCACACAGCCGCGCAGCGCGAACGGCCACGGTTTCATCATTCAGTGGGAAGGGATCGCCGACGCAGGACATCGAGCAATCGAGGTGAATTTTGCGAAAGCCGGCGCGGACATAATCGTCGATCAGCGTTTCTGCCAGCTGCATCGCCTCTTCCGCCGGTCGATCCTGCCAGGCATTGGGACCGAGATGGTCACCTCCCAACCACAGACGATCGCGCGCCAGCCCCACTTCATCCGCCAGTTGCCACAGCGCATCGCGGAACTGCTGCGCCGTCTGGCCGGTGTAACCGCCAAACTGATTGACCTGATTCGAGGTGGCCTCAACCAGCACCGGTGTGCCGCGCGCTTTGGCCTGCCGCAGGGCCGCTTTCAGCACCCAGGGGTGAGCGGAACAAACGGAAAATACCCCAACCGGTTTTCCGGCCTTGTGCTGCTCAATAAGCTGTAACAACTGCTGCATGAATCCCCCACGCAGGCGCCGTACTACCGATCGGCGATGACAACCTCCACGCCCAACTCGGTTAACGCCCGCTCGTAATCGTCCGGAAGAAGGCTGTCGGTAATCAGCCGATGAATTTGTCCGGCTTCGCGAATCATGCAAAAGCTCTTGCGACCAAACTTGCTGGCATCCGCCACGGCGATAATTTCGCGCGCCACCTCGCACATCACGCGATTGAGGTGTGCCTCACCGGGGTGAGGCGTGGTGATACCGGCAACCAGATCGAAACCGTCGACCCCCAAAAACAGCTTGTCGAAACGGTACTGGCGCAATTGCTGCTCGGCAGCCGGACCGTAGAGCGAGTAGGAGTTGCGGCGCACGCTGCCCCCCAGCACCATCACCTCTGCCCCATCGTTACCTGAAAGCTCATAAGCAATGTTCAGCGCATTGGTCATCACCACCAGATCGCGTCGTCCTTTGAGGAACGGCACTATCTGGGTGGTGGTGGAACCGGAATCGAGGATCAGCGCATCACCATCGCGCACATAGCTGGCCGCTACACTGGCGATCTGCGACTTCACATCGCGGTTTAACCGCCCCTTGTCATGCAACGGGCGATCGAAGGCGAATTGCTGATTGAGCATCGCGCCGCCATAGGCTCGTAGCGCACACCCTTTTCGTTCCAGAAAGCGCAGATCGTTGCGGATCGTCACCGTGGATACTGCAAACTGTTTGCTGAGCTGCTCCACGCGCACGCTGCCGTGCTCGCATAACAGATCGATAATGTGTTCACGTCGCTTTGCGGTATTCACTGGCATGAGCTGCGGTCCTCAGGTTTCCGGCCGGGCCGGGGAGAAGATGGCTTTCGCTCTACTGCGCTGGCATTACAGCAAAGCGAAGGCAATGAAATTGTGATCGGGGTTACAGCGCTGTTTTAGCAGAAAAAGAGGTTAAAAACCTTTCGGATCGAAATGAAATGAAAATATTGAGAAGCAGTGAAAGGCAAAGTGAAATCTCAGCGCAGGCGCAGCTGCCGGGCTGAGGAGCCCGAAGTACAGCAGAAAACGAAAGGGGTAACACAGCGGCCCGGCTGGCTGACTTTTAGTTCATCAGGTGATCGGGATCACATAATAACAATTATGCCTCTCCGGCATCCCGCCGCCGACGCCTGAATGGGGCAGGTTCCGCTTAACCACCCTCTTGTCAGATCAGGGGTTCTTCCCTACACTTGCGCGCAGATATCGGCCCCCTGCCGGTACGTAAGCGTTAACGTCAATCAACGCATCATGCCGTGCAGTATTGATTGACTGCATGCCCTGGTGCGAGGAACTGATGCCCCAATCCGCTTTATCCCCAACGCCTGCCGCCAACAAGCGCAGCCGTTTACGCCACCCGCTGTTACTGATCACCGGCATTATGCTGGTTGCGGCCAATCTGCGCGCCGCATTGACCAGCGTGGGCCCATTGCTGGAACAGATCCAGCAGCAGTTGTCGCTGTCTGCCACCTCGGCCGGCCTGCTTAACTCACTGCCGCTGATCCTGTTTGCCGTGCTGTCACCAGTGACCCCCAGCCTGGCCAAACGTATGGGTATTGAACGTACGCTGGGTATGGCGCTGTTACTGTTGATTGGTGGCATTGTGCTGCGCTCTCTGCCGCAAACCAGCATGCTGTGGCTGGGCACGGTATTGATCGGCGCTGCCATTGCATTTGCCAACGTCGTATTGCCGACGCTGGTAAAACGCGACTTCCCAAGCCGTGCCGCCGCCATGATTGCCGGTTATGCGGCGGTGATGTCACTGGTGGCCGCCACGGCCTCCGGTCTGGCGGTGCCACTGGCGGAGTTGAATAATCTTGGTTGGCGTTTTTCCCTGCTGTGCTGGAGCCTGCCAGCCCTGTTGGCGCTGATGGTCTGGCTGCCGCAACTGCGCCGCCCCGCGGCTTCGGCAACGGCTGATACCTCGGCGCTTCAACCTGCGCCGTCCCGTTCTCCCTGGGGTAGTGCACTCGGCTGGCAGGTGGCTTTATTTATGGGCTTACAGTCCATCACCTTCTACACCATTATCGGCTGGTTCAGTGCCTTTGCCGCCAGCCACGGCACCTCGCCACAACAGGCGGGTTTTGAGCTGTTTATCTATCAGGTGGTGGCGATCGCCGCCAACTTTGTCATGGTGTTTATTCTGCCGCGCGCACGCGATCAGCGGGCTATCGCATTGTGCAGTTCATTGCTGATTTTTACCGGCGTCGCCGGTTTGCTGTTGATGCCGGCCAACTCGCTGGTGTGGTTGATTTTTGCCGGGCTGGGGGCGGGAAGTTCTTTGGTGCTGGCGCTGTCCTTCTTTGGTCTGCGCAGCAGCCACCATCATCAGGCCACACAACTGTCGGGCATGGCGCAATCGGTAGGTTACTTGCTGGCGGCACTGGGGCCCACGCTGTTCGGTCTGTTACACGATCTGACTCAGGGCTGGCGGTTGCCGCTGGCCATTCTGTTGGCCCTGACGCTGCTGCAAATGCTGTTCGGCATTCTGGCCGGGCGTAATCGGGTTATTCGTTAACTGTGGGGCGGGCGGGTCGCTCTGCGGCATATTCTGCCGCGTCGTCCTGCCAGAGGTCGTTAATAAAATCCTGCTGTTCGGGCGTCAACTGCCAGGAAGGGGGGATCTTGACCGGGCTATCATCCCGGGCGCCCCCCATGTTCTTTACGCGCTTCTTGTCCATCAATAGGTTCCTAAATAAACAGCCAATAAATCACGCTGGCGACGGCCAGCCAAAATACTCCGCAGCCGATAAATACGCACAACCAAGCTTTACGTTTGATATCCACGCCATCCTTGCTTATCACAGCCGCCTCTACTAATAGATTAAACTAATCAAAATGCAATTATTGATCTATTTAAACGATCAATAAAGAAGTTTGTTCCTATAGATATTTATAAAAGTTCTGCTAGCCATGTGCCTAAAGTCAGGTATACAGCTGAAAGACATCAGTATTTGTCAGGTCTTTGGCGATGGATCCAGGCTCAATGAAGGGATAAGGAAGCAGTGTGTCACAAGCGGATTGATCAAAATTAAACCGCCAGTACATAAACGAAAAATCAATTAATTGACTTTTCTTAAGCGAAATTGGCAATGAATCAGGCTGAGTGGGGATGTGGAAATGAATGGATATGCTGGCGTCGCGGATAGCACCGTGCAAACAGGAGGTATCACCCAGCCCCTTAGCGAGGTCTGGGTGAAATTAATCAGTCAATTTGTGAAACGGAATCCTTGCTGGCACGTTCACGATCGCTGCCGGTCAATTCACTGAGCTGCCCATCGCGCATTTGCAGTAGCCGATCGGCATGCTCGAAGTAATGGTCGTCATGGCTGATGGCAAACACCGTTTTACCCAATGCACGTAACTGCGGCAGCAGTTCACGGTAGAAGGTTCGGCGAAATTGTGGGTCCTGATCCGCAGCCCATTCGTCCAACAGCAAAATATCTCGTTTTTCCGCCACCGCCAGCAGCAGTGCCAGGCGTTTGCGCTGCCCCTGCGACAGCTGTGGATTGGTCACCCGCAGGCCGTCAAACTGCAGTTTGCTCTTCATGTTCAAACGGTTAAGCCAGCTTTCCACCAGTTCGGCGTCCGGCTGTTCACCCTCAGGCCCCTGTAAATGATGAAACGGGTGAAAATCGGTAAAAATGGCGGAGAACAAACGGCGATAGTCAGGCATATCGATCGGAGTTTGTGGCACACCATCCAGCAAAATCTGCCCGCTGACCGGCTGATACAACCCGGTCAACAGCATCGCCAGCGTTGATTTACCGCTGCCGTTGCCACCAATCAGAAATACCAGTTCGCCACGGTGCAGCGTCAGGTTGAGCGGCCCGACGGCGAAACCGGTTTTTTGCTCCGTAGCACCATAGTGGAATACCACATCACGCAGTTCCAGAGTTTGCCAGGCTTTGGCTGCCACCGCGGGGAACCCGGGTTGATAATCGGCCAACCGCAGGGCTTTGACCTTGCCGAAGGCCACTTCGGCACCAATCAGCGTCGGGAACGCCCCCACCGCCTGCAACAGCGGGGTTCGCAGGAACAATAATGTCAGTGAATAGGTTGCCGCGACCGGGGTATCGGCCCAGCCCAGGCTGTTGGCCATATAGAACACCAGGCCAATTGCGCCCAACATCATGATATTCGACCAGTTCACCGCGCTGAGATGGTAAGTATCGGCACGGATAATATGGTGCCGATAATCTTCGGCATCCGGCTGATAGGCCTGCTGATACAGCGCTTTGGCACGATCGCGGTTCAGCGCCAGCTCTTTGCGGCCGTCAATCGCCGATTGGTAGTGTTCATAAAGGCGCTCTTCAGCCTCACGTACGCTGGTCAGATGACGATACACGCGCGATACCAGACACCCGCTGCCAAATACCGTCACCGCCACCCAAACGGCTGTCACCGCCAGCATCTGTGGCGACAACCAGCCCAGATAGGCTGCCGACCCCAGGGTCAGAACCACACCTTGCACCAGCTCCGGCAGGCGAACAAAGGCAATGGTGATATTGCGAATATCACTGGCCAGGCTCGCCAACAGCGAAGCGCTGCCCAGTTGCTCTATCCGTTCGATATGAGTATCCAGGATCTGCTTCACCAGTTGGCCGCGCAGCCGGAACACAAAATGATGGCCGAGCGTCGTCAGCGCCAGCTGTGAGCCGAGCGTGACCGCCATCAGCAACGCCAGTAGCCCGAGGAACTCCGGCAACACGGCCAGAGGATTGCCCGCCACCGCCATCAGCCGCAAATTGATAAAGGCGATGATGCCTATGCCCAACGCCGCACTGACCATGGTCAACGCCATGACCGCCAGAAACGGCCAGCGATACTGGTGGTAAACCACCCGTAGCAACTCCATGAAGAACCCTTAGCCTGAAATCTTGAGATGGCAGGCATTGTAAGCGGCCAAAAAGTGATATCAATAACAATTCTCATATTGTCGCCGGCGATTGATTCCTGAACCTGAGGATTTACACTGGCTGTTACTCTGGGACGAGGAAAACCCCCACCGATGTTGCCCACACATGAATACGCCAACGACCTGATCCTGTTCGCCCTGATTGTTGATTGCGGTTCTTTCAGCAAAGCCGCTGAAACCGCCGGCATCACCAGTTCGGTGGTCAGCAAACGTATCGGCCGTCTGGAGAAATCCCTCGGCGCACGCCTGCTGTACCGCACTACCCGTAGCCTGACGCTGACCGAAAATGGCCAAAGCCTGTATCGTCAGGCCAAAGAAATCAGCGCAAAAACTCAGGAGGCCCTGAACGTCATCAGTGAAAACAGCGATGAGCTGACCGGCGTGATCCGCATGTCGGTGCCGACGATTTCGGGGGAATTGTTGCTAAGTGAAAGCGTGGCGGAATTCTGTGCTCATCATCCCAACCTGAAGGTTGAAATGCGGCTGGAAAATCGCTTTGTCGATCTGGTTAACGAAGGGATAGATCTGGCGATCCGCACCGGTACCCTGCCGGACTCCAGCCTGATTGCCCGTCCGATCCTGAATTCTCGCTGGGTGATCGTTTGCTCGCCCGGTTATCTGCAACAATATTCTGAGCCGCAGTCCGCCGACGACTTGCTCAGGCATAACTGCCTGACCTATACCTATCAGGAGAGTGGCACCGACAACTGGCTGATGAAGCAGCCGGGCAGCAACGAGATTTATGAACTGCAGGTCAATGGCAACCTGTCCGCCAATAACGCCCGGGCGATCCGCAAGGCGGTGATCGGCGGTTATGGCATTGCCATGGTGCCACGCTGCATGGTGTACGAGGATTTACAGGATGGAAAGCTGGTGGAAATTTTGGCCGGCCACTGTGGCAAGGTATTAGGCATTTACGCCGTCTACCCTTACACCCGCAATTTACCGTTAAAAACCCGACTGCTGATCGAACACATCATCACCTCCTACCAAAATATCAGCCATTATTTTTGAAGTGGGTCACCTAATCATTCTGCGCGGGCTCGCCAGCGAGCCGCCGGGATTACCCTGTTTTTGAAGATAATCTATTGATAATTGTTGTGTAATCAATGTGACCCAGCACATTCATCACACAATAAAACATTCTATCAATTTGATTTTTAATACAATAAAAATACCCCCAGTCATTAGAAATGGTTCCGCAGAGTCACTCTACCGCCCCACATTTCCCTACGGGAAAATTGCACAATAGAACATCAGCCAGCGTTGTGATTAGAATGAAAATGTTGCGGTAATTAACCTTTCGGCTACATACCTCCACAAATAACAATAATAACGCTGAGGCTCTTATGTCCCTATTTTTCAGTATTGCGCCCATCATTCTGCTGATTTGGATGATGACCAAAAAGAACGGTGTTCCTTCTTATATCGCGCTGCCCTTAACGGCCGCCGCCGTGTATGCCATACAGATGTTTTGGTTCGACAGTCTGCCCCTGCTGCTGCACGCCAATATCATTACCGCACTGGTGTCGGTTTTCACCCCGATAACCATCATCGCCGGCGCGATTTTGCTGAATAAACTGATGCAAATCAGCGGTGCGGAAAACGTGGTTCGTCGTTGGCTGGAAAATATCAGCCCCAATCCTGTTGCTCAATTGATGATCATCGGCTGGGCATTTGCTTTTATGATTGAAGGGGCCAGCGGCTTTGGTACTCCAGCCGCCATTGCCGCGCCCATTCTGGTCGGCCTGGGTTTTAACCCCCTGCGCGTGGCTCTGTTGACGCTGGTGATGAACTCGGTTCCCGTCTCATTCGGCGCCGTCGGCACCCCCACCTGGTTCGGCTTTGCCAATTTGGGATTATCCGACGCCAACCTGCTGGAAATTGGCCGTCAGACAGCGTTGATCCACTTTGTCGCCGGATTTGTTATCCCACTACTGGCGCTGCGTTTTATCGTTTCCTGGCGTGATATTCGCCTCAACCTGCCGTTTATTTTACTCAGCGTCTTAAGTTGCACGGTGCCTTACCTGCTGCTGGCGCAGGTTAACTATGAATTCCCGGCACTGGTGGGTGGCGCCATTGGCCTGATGCTGTCGGTTCTGTTGGCGCGTGCCGGCATCGGCCTGTCCCGCTGCGAAGACAAAACCGCGCCTCAACCCGTGCCCTTCATTCAAGTGATTAAAGCCATGACCCCAACCCTGCTGCTGATTGCTATTTTAATAGTGACGCGCATTCATCAATTGGGGATTAAGGCCTTGCTCAACAGCACCACCCCTTTATGGCAGGGCAAACTCAGCGGGCTGGGCGAGTTACGCGTCAGCGATGCCCTGATCGTTGAATTGCAGCAGGTATTAGGCACTTCTGCCGCCGCCAGCTACAAAACGCTGTATGTACCTGCTCTGATCCCTTTCCTGCTGGTGGTCTTGCTGTGTATTCCCCTGTTCCGACTGAACTGCGGGCAGGTAAAACAGATGTTCGCAGAGACCGGCGGACGCGTGGCCAAACCCTTTATCGCGCTCTTTGGCGCTTTGGTCATGGTCAACCTGATGATGCTGGGCGGTGACAATGCGCCGGTGTTCCTCATTGGCAAAACGCTGGCCTCACTCACCGGAGAAAGCTGGCTGTTGTTTTCCTCTTTCCTCGGGGCTCTGGGATCGTTCTTTTCAGGTTCCAACACCGTTTCTAATCTGACCTTCGGCGGTATTCAGCATTCGATCGCCCTCAGCAGCGGACTAAACGTCAACCTGACTCTGGCACTGCAGTCCGTTGGCGGTGCCATGGGCAACATGATATGCCTGAACAATATTATCGCCGTCTGCTCAATTCTTGGGATCGGCAATGCCGAAGGCAAAATTATCAAAAAGACCGTATTGCCCATGCTGGTGTACGGGGGGATCGCCGCTGTGATGGCGCAGATCATGATTCTTTGAGCGTAAAAGCACGTTATCGAAATAAGGTAAAACTATGATTATCTCCGCTTCAACCGACTACCGGGCCGCAGCACAGGCTAAGCTCCCGCCTTTTCTGTTCCACTACATTGACGGCGGGGCCTACGCAGAACATACGCTGCGACGTAACACCGAAGACCTGGCGGGCATCGCGCTACGCCAGCGCATACTGCGCAATATGTCGGATCTCAGCCTGGAGACCAGCCTGTTCGGTGAAAAACTGGCGATGCCGGTGATCCTCGGTCCGGTCGGGCTGACCGGCATGTATGCCCGCCGCGGTGAGGTGCAGGCTGCCAAAGCCGCCGCGCAAAAAGGCATTCCTTTCACCCTGTCGACGGTCTCGGTATGCCCGATTGAAGAAGTGGCACCGGCGATCGATCGACCGATGTGGTTCCAACTGTACGTATTGAAAGACCGTGGTTTTATGCGCAATGCGCTGGAACGCGCCAAAGCCGCCGGGGTGAAAACTCTGGTATTCACCGTAGATATGCCCGTGCCCGGCGCGCGTTACCGTGATGCCCACTCCGGCATGAGCGGTCCCCATGCCGCCACGCGCCGTATATTGCAGGCGGTAACCCATCCGCAATGGGCCTGGGACGTCGGGCTGTGCGGCAAGCCGCACGATCTGGGCAACGTCTCGGCCTATCGCGGCAAACCCACCAGCCTGGAAGACTATATCGGCTGGCTGGGCACCAACTTCGATCCCTCTATCTCCTGGAAGGATCTGGACTGGATCCGCGAATTCTGGCAAGGCCCAATGATCATCAAAGGCATTCTGGATCCGGAAGATGCCAAAGATGCGGTGCGTTTCGGCGCCGATGGCATCGTGGTTTCCAACCACGGCGGCCGCCAACTCGACGGCGTGTTATCTACCGCCCATGCGCTGCCGGCGATTGCCGAGGCGGTCAAGGGTGATATCACCCTGCTGGCCGATTCCGGGATTCGCAACGGGCTGGACGTGGTGCGCATGATTGCACTGGGCGCAGACGGAGTGTTGTTGGGCCGTGCTTTTGCCTATGCGTTGGCAGCCGCCGGGCAGGCCGGTGTCACCAACCTGCTCGAGCTGATCGATAAAGAAATGCGCGTCGCCATGACGCTGATCGGCGCGAAAACCATCGCGGACATCAACGCCGATTCGCTGGTTAACGGCCGCTGATTACAGCGGCTGCACCCCGTCGGGATATGCGTTGTAACTCATCTTGTGAATAAAAGCGCCGGCGGGTGAGACCAGCACCTTGCCGGCGGCATCCAGCCCCAGGAATATCCCGGTGCAACGGCCGAGGGTAAAGTCAAAAAAGAACACCGAACAAACCGGAATGATCTTTTCCCGGAAGGTGAATAAATACCGGTCCTCATCGAATTTATAATAAGTGGCGTAATCCATATCGCCGTGACCAAACTGCTCGCCGCGCAGATTCTGCCAGGCATAGCGCTCGGTATTGACGTAGAAATGCTCGTAATAATGGTTGGGGCTGTAAATATTCAAGGTGCGATAGCCCAGCAGTTCACGAGTCAGATGCGGAGCAGCGCCGAGCGGTGTCATACCGGTAATCTGGCCAACGTGAAAGCTTTGTCCCAAACGAGAGCCGCTCGCCACCTGATGTTCCGGCAATAGCGTGCTGCGCACCATCAGCACCCGCCCGCTGTCAGTATTCAGCACCAGCGTCAGGCATTCATTGCCCGGCGTCTGCAAGGGGATATTCACGAAATATTGTGCAGCGGAAGTGCGCACTTCCTCGTAAGTATCCTCACCGCTTTCGCCCTGCCAGGCCCAGCTCAGCTGCTGATGACCAGCACTGAAATTCAACGTCATCTGCTCGCCCTGTTCAAACGCCAACTGCAGCGTTTTTCCTCGCCAATCCTGCGTCGCGGGCAGACGGTTGGTGTCTATTCCCCGGGCAAAATCGTCATAGTTCTTCCACTCCGGCTCGGCGTTCTGGTTCAATACTGATGGGTTTAAAGACATGCTCGCTCTCCTTGAGGATAGGGGTGAAAAACCATTTCAGACGTCGGCAACACCCTGACTTTTCAACGCTCTTCGGCTGACCACTGCGGGTGCCGTTTCATCGAGAAAACAACTTAATACCACCGCACAGGCCGCGCCGATGGCCGCCAGCCACATCACGCTGACCAGGCCGTAACGATCGGCGATCAAGCCTGCCGTAAACGGCGCCAGGCAACCGCCGATCACCTCGCCAATCCCCATGACCAGCCCCAGTGCGGTGGCAATACGGGCTTTCGAGACGGTTTCGGACGGTATGGTGGCCATAAACAGAGTGAAGCAACCCAGGCCGGTATAGGACAAAAACACCAGCCCCCCCAATAACCACAGGTTGTCGACGTAGCTCAGAAACAGTGGACAGCAAATCGCCAGCAACGAGAAGAAAATCAAGGTGGGCTTACGGCCAATACGGTCCGAGATCGCTGGGACCGCTACGCCCCAGAAAACCCAGGCAACGCCGATGGCGCTCATGATGCCGCCCATCGACTGCTCGCTGAAACCACGGGCGGTCACCAGGAAGCTGGGCGTGAAGGTAATAATGACCATAAACCAGGTGACGAATACGCAGGAAATCAGGATGCACAGCACCACATTTTTAATTTTGAATAACTCGGCGTAAGCGGCCTTTTCCGACTGATTTTTTACTGCCGGCTCGGCGGCGAAGGACGGATCCTTTTTGCCGTTAACATATTTATAAATTAACCAGGCCAGAATAATGCCCGGCAGGGCCGTCAGGTGAAAGGCCGTACTCCAGCCCCACTTCTGTGCCAGATAAATAATCAGCGGCGGAGCAATAATGCCGCCCAATAATCCCGGTGCCGCACCCTGGATCAACCCCATATTGAACCCGCGCCGCTGCGGCTGTGACTTTTCTACCATCAGCGACTGTGCAATCGGCAATACCGGCCCTTCGGCAATGCCCATCAATGCACGGAATATCAGCAGCATGGCAAAACCACTGACCCACCCAGATAATGCGGAGAATAAGGAGAATACGATAATTGAGACGATCAGCATCGGCTTGCGGACGTTAAAACGATCGGCAATGGCTCCCAGCCCGGCACCAGACAGCGCCCAGGTTAGCGCCAGTACCGCGGACAGCGTGCCAAGGTGCACATTGCTGAGCTGCAAATCGGCGGCAATCATCGGGAACAGGAAGGAGATGGTTAAACGATCAACAAAAACACAGCCAAAGACAAAAAACAGAATCACCAACAGTCTGTTTTCCTCACTCAATATCGAACCCCGCCCCACCGATTTTTTCATGGTGTGATCTGCCTGTTAGTAAACTGATAAGTGACAATATCCCTGTTCACAGCCTCTGTTTGGCACCCCGAATTCGGCGGGCCTGTTGGTCTGACAGGATGTTATTAACATGTTAACGATTTAAACTTATCGCAAGCGGGCAGGCTGTCAACCGGGTGTTGGCGGTGACCAGAAAATCGATGAGTCAGGTACATTACAGACGGGTTATTATTAACATCACTAATCTTATTACTCTGTTATTTATATATAAAACTTTATTAACTGGGACTCCTCACGCCCCAAAAACCGCGTAATTAATCATTTTCATAAATATATTAACGTTTTATACTTTAACTTTATTTATTATTCTATTCGACAGTGCTTTATTCAGCGTGATCTTTATCTGTTGAATTCATTTCATTTATCCGGTGGTGGCTTTCGCAATTAACTCCATTGAGGGAATCCCTTCTCCAGCGCTTACATTACCGCCACTGAAGCGTAAAAAAGCGCATATCGTGATGTGAATCACAGCAATCCTCCGAGCCACAACGCGATCATCGCACTAACCCTGTGGTAAACCCCTCGGCAAAAGCGCCGCGCAGATAGCGGCTGAATTCCGTCACCGCTCTGGAGACCTGAGGTGCATAGGGTCGAACCACATACAGGCTGTCGGCAAAGGCATCGACCGGTCGCCAGGCAGGTAATACCTCGATCAACCTGCCGTCCGCCAATGCCTGCTGAGCGCTAAAATCTGGCAGCAGCGCAATACCTAACCCTTCCGCTGCAGCGTCGCGAATCGACTCGCTGTTGTTGGTGGCAAACGGCCCGCTGACCAGGACCCGGGCCTTTTCCGCCTTGCCTTGTGGCGCCTGTTTGGCAACAAAACTCCAGCCAGGCCGTTCATTGCCTCGGGGATAATAAAGACACTGATGCCGTTGCAGATCGGCCGGCGATGTCGGCATGCCGTGCCGTTTCACGTAGTCTGTCGACGCCACGGTCAGCGTTGCGGTCGGACACAGCCGCCAGGCAACGTGGGTATCCGGCAGGCTGTCACTGTGGCGGATCGCCAAATCAAACCCTTCGGTGGTTAACGACACCAATCGGTCGGAAACCTCAAGCTGAACCCGCACCTCCGGATTCTCACGCAGAAAACCGGTAATGCGAGGGACCAGTTGCTGGCGGGCGAACGCCACCGGCGCCGTCACCCGCACAGAACCGCGCAGTGGCCCGGCCGAATCGCAAATGCCGGAAAAACTCTGTTTTATCTGCGCGAAAGGCTGACGCAGTTCCTCCACCAGCCGCAACCCGGCATCGGTCAACCTGACGCTGCGAGTCGTGCGTTGTACCAACGGCACCCCGGCCAGGGTTTCGATCTCTTTGATTTTTTGACTCATCGCCGCTTTGCTGACGTCCAGGCGCTCCGCCGCACGGGTAAAACTGCCCTGCTCGGCCAAGACGGTGAGCCAGTGCAAATGAGTCCACAGGGTTTCTATTTTTGGGTTTTTCATCATCGACTGTTCATTTATATAAACAATGAGTTCAAGTATAGCGCTTCTTCCCGCCCCTGGGCTTGGCTAAGATGGGTTATCAAAAGCGAGAATAAAACGCTGCCCTGCACATGGCAGAACTCATTAACTTACTGACGGGATTATGAAAATGCCATTACTTATCTTTGAAGTCATCGAGGGCCGCAGCGAAGCCGAACTGAAAACCCTGCTCGATGCCGCCCACCGTGCGGTGCTCAGCGCCTTTGAAGTGCCACCGCGCGATCGCTACCAGATTGTTCATGAAAACAAAGCCCAGCATATGGTGATTGAAGACACCGGTCTGAATCTGACCCGCACCCGCGATCTGGTGGTGGTAAGGGTGATAACCAGCCCGCGGGCCGAGGAGCAGAAACAGCGGTTTTATGCCGAGCTCAGCCGTGAGTTGAAGGAAAGCTGTGGGATTGAAGGCAGCGACCTGATGGTGTCAATCACCACCAATAGCAAGGGAGACTGGAGCTTCGGTAACGGTGTAGCGCAATACCTGACCGGCGATCTTTAACCGGTGATCCCCCAGGCGCGACATAGCGCCCGGGGTTAGAACCCTCAGGGCTGCTGTTCGTCGTTATATTGGCTTTGCCACATGGCGGCGTAGCGGCCATTGCTGGCCAGCAAGGCGTCATGCCGCCCTCGCTCAACGATTTCACCGGCTTCCAGTACGATGATTTCATCGGCATCCACCACCGTCGACAACCGGTGGGCAATCACCAGCGTGGTATGGTCACGGCTGACTTCGCGCAGGTGAGCCTGAATTTCGCGCTCGGTCTGAGTATCCAGCGCGCTGGTCGCTTCGTCAAAAACCAGGATCGCCGGATTTTTCAGGATGGTACGAGCAATCGCCACCCGCTGCTTTTCGCCGCCCGACAGCTTCAGCCCACGCTCCCCCACCCGGGTTTCATAACCGTCGGGCAGGCTGACGATAAACTCATGAATATGCGCCAACCTGGCTGCCCGCTCGATTTCTTCCTGGCTTGAACCGGTTTTGCCGTAGCCGATGTTGTAGCCCAGCGTATCGTTGAACAACACGGTATCCTGCGGCACGATGCCGATCGCCGCGCGCAGGCTGGCCTGCTTCAGGTCACGAATATCCTGACCGTCAATCGAGACTGCCCCGCTGCTCACGTCATAGAAACGAAACAGCAGCCGGGACAAGGTAGATTTACCGGCCCCCGAGGCACCAACAACCGCGACCGTATTACCGGCCGGGATGGTGAAGCTGACGTTTTTCAGGATCGGCCGCCGCACATCATAGCCAAAGCTGACCGAGTCAAAACTCACTTCGCCCGCGGTCAGTTGCAGCTCCTTCGCATCCGGCTTATCGACAATCTCCTGCTCTTCCTGCAGTAAATCGAACATGTTTTCCATATCGATCAGCGCCTGCCTGACTTCGGCATAAATAAAACCGAAGAAATTCAGTGGCTGATAGAGTTGCAGCAGATAGGCATTCACCAGCACAAAGTCACCGACCGTCATCCGCCCTTGCACAATGCCCTGCGCCGCCATCGCCATCATCACAATCAGCCCAATGGAGATAATGGCGGTCTGTCCGAGGTTGATGGCGGTAAAACTGAACTGGTTCTTGATGGCGGCATATTCGTACAGCCGGCGCGACATGTTGAAACGGTCGGCCTCAAAGTTTTCGTTGCCGAAGTATTTAACCGTCTCGTAATTCAGCAGGCTGTCGATCGACTTGCTGTTGGTATCGGCATTGGCCTGGTTGAGCTCACGCCTAAAGCGGGTTCGCCAACGCACGGCCATGACGGTGAACAGGATATAACAGCCGACCGTCGCCAGGATCGCCAGGGCAAACCAGCCGTTTAGCAGATGCCACATAATCACCGAGACCAGGGTGATTTCGAACAAGATGGGGAAAATGGAGAACAGCAGCCGCGAAAGCACCGTCGCTACCGCCTGGGTGCCACGTTCGATCGATAACGACAACCCGCCGGTTTGGCGCTCCAGATGAAAACGCAGGCTCAGCGCGTGCAACTGTCTGAAGACCCGCAGCCCCAATAATCGGGTGGCATTCTGGCTGACATGCACAAACATCACGTTGCGCAGCTCTTCAAATAACGCGCCACCGATGCGCGCGACGCCATAGGCCAGGATCAAACCCATGGGAATGGCCAGCATCCTGGCGGTTTCGCCGCTCAGGGCGTCGATCATCGCTTTGTACGCCAGCGGCACCAGCGTGATGCTGACCTTCGAAATCACCATAAAGACGAAGGCGATTACCAGGTAATAACGCAGTTTAGGGTTATCTTTAGGCCACAGGTAAGGCAGCAAAAATTTCAGTAAGCGGGAGGGATCCATCATCGGCTATCTATCATCTCGGTCAGCAGCGCAGTATCGGCTTATGATCTATTCTGGCACGTATGCCATGAAAAACCTTATGTAATCCACCCCTGTGGCTCTTTTTGGTACGCAGAGTCAATACACCGCAGCCAGGCATCATCCTCAAGGTGGCGTGTTCCACTATAATAGTCAGTGGGACAGTACAGGACATTCAAAACTAAGGGAGTTACATCATGCTAAATATGAACCATCTTCATTCGTTGAAAATCGACGAACAGAGTCTAAAGAAACAACACACCCCGCTGTTAATCATCTCGATATTGCTGCTATTGGGCGGCCTTTTCTGCCTGTTCAGCCCCTTTGCCTCGGGCGCAGCGATCAGTATGGTGGTGGGGATTTTCTTGCTGCTGAGCGGCTTCGGTCTGATTTTCGGCATGGTTGCCAATCGGGTGCAAAATACCTGGCCAATGATCGGCGGCATCCTGCTCGGGGTGGCTTACCTTATTATCGGCTACGTTTTTATCACCAACCCGGCGGTAGGTATTTTCGCCATGGCGATTTATCTCGCGGCTTTGTTTGCGCTGGGTGGCATTGTGCGGTTGATCGCCGGCTACAAGCTGCGTGAGGTCAAAGGAAGCTGGCTGCAGCTGGTGATTGGCGTTTTGGATCTGGCGATTGCCTGGTTACTGCTCAGCGCCG
The DNA here is from genome assembly GCF_027474885.1 of Serratia myotis. Lineage (NCBI taxonomy): Bacteria > Pseudomonadati > Pseudomonadota > Gammaproteobacteria > Enterobacterales > Yersiniaceae > Serratia > Serratia myotis. Next base: position 4,475,218 of record NZ_CP099707.1, read on the forward strand.
ATCCGATGACGTCCGTGGTGCTGGTCACCACTATTGTCGGTATTGAAATGCTGTTCAGCTCCTTCAGCCTGTTCCAGGTTGCCCGACAACTGAAACGCGCGTGATCCCATTGCGGAGCCACCCGGCTCCGCTTTTTGGCGCTAAAGCCGCCGATGACGTCGAGACCTTAACGACAAACTGCCCGACTAAGAGTAAAGTTTCACCCAATACAGGCTCAACTACCCCCCTGACCAAAGATTGAAGTGAGATGATAACGCTATGGAATTCAAGGATTACTACGCCATTTTAGGGGTTAAACCAGCGGACGATCTCAAGGCAATCAAAACTGCCTATCGCCGACTGGCGCGAAAGTATCACCCCGACGTCAGCACCGAATCGAACGCCGAAGAGCAGTTCAAACTGGTTGCCGAAGCCTATGAGGTGCTGAAAGACGAAGAGCGTCGCGCCGAATACGATCAACTGCGCCAGCACCGTAACGACCCCAATTTTGGCCGCCAGAAGCAGCACGGCAATACCCATAACGCCGAAGACTTTTCCGATATCTTTTCCTCTATGTTCGGCGAACACGCCCGGGCTCAGCAGCATCGCCAACGACGCCAGGGCATGCGCGGCCAGGATATTGAGATGGAAGTGGCGATCTTCCTGGAAGAAACCCAGACCGAGCAAACTCGTACTATTCGCTATAGCCTGCCGGTGTATAACGCCTTTGGCATGGTGGAGCAGGAAGTCCCCAAAACCCTTAATGTGAAAATCCCCGCCGGTGTCGGCGATGGCGAGCGTATTCGCCTGAAAGGCCAGGGCGCGGCCGGGACTGACGGCGGTGCTAACGGCGATCTCTACCTGATTATTCGCATTGCGCCGCACCCGCTGTTCGACATTGTCGGCCACAATCTGGAGATCGTCCTGCCGGTCGCCCCATGGGAAGCCGCACTGGGCGCCAAGGTGCCGGTCCCCACGCTGAAAGACAGCATTCTGCTGACCATTCCTGCCGGCTGCCAAACCGGGCAGCGCTTGCGCATCAAAGGGAAAGGCCTGGTCGGCAAAAAAGAAACCGGGGATTTGTATGCGGTGATCAAGGTCATGATGCCACCGAAGCCGGACGAAAAAAGCGCCGCGCTATGGCAGCAGTTGGCGGAAGCCCAGCAGACCTTTGATCCACGCAAAGAGTGGAGTAAGCAAAATGGCTAACGTAAAAGTAACTTTCACCATTACCGAGTTTTGCCTGCATACCGGCGTTTCACAGGATGAACTGACCGAAATTGTCGGACTGGGGGTGATTCAACCACGCGATCCCGCGACTGAAGACTGGATCTTTGACGATCGTGCGTTAATCACTTTCCATCGTGCTGAACAGTTGCACCGTGAACTGGCGTTGGACTGGCCTGGCATTGCGGTCACGCTGACCCTGCTGGAAGAAATTGAGCAATTACGCAAAGAAAACAATCAGCTACACCAACGGCTGGCGCGGTTTGTTGCCAAATCCTGATGGCTGAAAACAGCCCGTTGCCCTGGCAGCGGGCTGCATCAGTACGGTTATAATCTTGTTTTTTCTCGGCTAATAAAAAGGTAAATATTCCCTCTCCACTCCAACTCCCTTCATAAACAAAATCCCGACAGAATAAATCCAAAAAAATGAGGCCGCACCGCTGAAAACAGCTTCTGGATAAGGCTTAATGGATGATTTTTATCAATACTGTCAATAAAGACATGTTATTAAAAACATGATATTAAAAACAGTATTGACACCCTGTTAAAAACCAGTAGATTGGTATTCATCAGCAGCGAAACAATAGCCAGCTGATAATAGTTAAAGTGTTAGAAATAAGTTATCAAAGTTTTTTTTGCGATAAAGGCCACGAAGCACTTGTTGTATGGGCCATCATATTGAGGAAAAGTAAATCCTCATTGGATGAAGCTTTAAGGCCAGGTAGTCAGTACTACAATCGCAGGGTGTGTACCAAAACGCGATGATGTAAGGCCATGATTTAACTGTTTTTTGCTTGCGATTTGTTTTTTCAAAGTTAGTGTACCAAAATCGCAACGGAAGTGAGGCCACGCATCAAAGAGTCTATATCGCGAGGGGAGATGTACTGTTTAAGATGCCCAATCTTCGAATATTCATTCAGATTGGTGAGGAACGTAAACTGGTAAATATAGGGGAGGTTTTAGTTCGCCCAATATTATCTGTGTTAAACCTGTACATTTAATGGTAGTACCTTAGCAGTAAGAAATTAGTAAGTTCATTAATGTTAAATTTGAAGTTGATAGTACCTTAAAAGCCCTGGCAATCCTTGTCAGGGCTTTTATCTTTTATGCATCAGCCACACATGACGATAAAAGATGCCGGCGACACAGCCTGAGCTCTGCCCTCATCCCTCATGCAGCACCAGGGATATATTGACCAACCGATGACATTAAAAAAATTAATCCTTGCTTAATAAATCAAACCAAGCCTACTATGGCGGCATCGGTTTGGAACACAGACCTTATGAAAGCAGTTTTAGTAAAGCAGTTCTCAGTTCAAGCGTTATCTCTAGATACCCTTCTTCATGAGCCTCCTCCTAAGTGCCCAATAAGTAAAAATCTGCAAAACAGGCCATGTTCGCCACGTTGAGTGGCTCAAAAAATGAAAAGGATATATCTATGTCTAACAAAATGACTGGTTTAGTAAAATGGTTTAACGCTGACAAAGGCTTCGGCTTTATCACTCCACAAGATGGCAGCAAAGATGTCTTCGTACATTTCTCCGCCATCCAGAGCAGCGATTTTAAAACCTTGGATGAAGGTCAGAAAGTGGAGTTCTCTATTGAGGACGGCGCTAAAGGCCCATCTGCTGTTAATGTTATCGCGCTTTAATCGCCGATAATCTCGCTAAAACTTACGATAGCGATGAAGGCATCAGCCTGAGCAGTTAAGCATTAGTGATAAAAAAACCCGCTTTGAGCGGGTTTTTTGCATTTCTTTTCTAAGCAAATAGTGACTCATCAATAAACGGTTTTATCCACCGCTACGCCCCACCCCGTTACAAGAAGCCGTATGCCGCCGCCAGGACCCACCCCATCACGCAGGAAACGGAAACCCCAATCAAACCGACCAGGATAAAGCTGTGGTTGATAACAAATCGTCCGATATTGGTTGTCCCTGAACGGTCGAACTGAATGGCGGCCAGATCGCTTGGGTAGGTAGGCAAAATATAGTAGCCGTAGCAGGCCGGTGCAGAAGCAACGATATAGGCAGGGTCAACACCGATGGCCAATGCCACAGGAACAATCGCGGCCAGTGCGGCAGCCTGGGAGTTAACAAACTTGGAAACGATCAACAAAACGATAGCGTACGCCCAAGGGTATTCTTTAACAATGGCGCCCAGTACCGATTTTATCTCTTCCAAATGAGCACCAAACATCGTTTCGGCCATCCAGGCGATACCATAAACCGCCACTATGGCGATCATACCTGAACGGAAAACTTCGTTTTTAGAGATATTAGCCGGGTTGGTTTTGGTAGCGATAATAATGACCGCACCTGCACATAACATAAACATCTGGATAACCAGCACCATGGACAGCGGCTTTCCATTGATTAATGGACGCAGCTCGGAAAAGGCTCCCAGTAACGCAACAATAGCGATGGTCCCCAGGAAAATCCACATGGCCACCCAATTGCTGGTAGGTAATTTTTTATCCAGCAATGTTGCCGTGTCGCCATAGACGTACTTATAGTTTTCCGGATCTGAAATGAAGCTTTGGAACTTTTCATCTTTATCCAGATCTTTACCCCGGAACCAACTGAAGATACCAATAGCAAGAATACCGCACAGGGTGGATGGAATAGTGATCGCCAGCAGATCCAAAAACTCCAGATGTTTACCATTAAAGGTAAAATTACCCAACATGGCGACCAGTGACACCACGGCGACTGACACCGGGCTGGCAATAATGCCCATCTGCGCCCCAATAGAGCTGGCGGCCATAGGCCTTTCGGGACGAATGTTATTCTTGATTGCCACGTCATAGATTATCGGCAAGATGGTGTACACCACATGCCCGGTACCACAGAGAATAGTCAGTATGCAGGTCACGAAGGGTGCAACGATGGAGACATATTTAGGGTTTCGTCGCAGTAAACGCTCTGCAATTTGCAGCATCACATCAAGCCCGCCGGAGGCTTGCAGCGTTGCTGACGCAGCCACCACGGCGATGATAACCAGCATGACATCAACCGGCGGTTTACCGGGTTGTAGATGAAAAACGAAAACCAATATGATTAATCCAATACCGCCAAGTAGCCCCAGTGCAATCCCACCTTTTCTGGCTCCATAAAAGAGACAGATCAGTATGACAATAAGTTGAATAGTAAATAACATGCTAACCTCATTATTCTTTTTAAGAAGGCTAATAATTAACTTCTTTTCATTTTCATTGAGGGATAGCGATCACAAACAGATGGTTTTTATAGTTAAAAAACCATCAAATATTTACGTGTAAATTAGCTTGTTTAAATATGGTTATTTTTATGTTTACTTTGTAAATAACGAAAGTTAATTACAATAAAAAACTGTGAATAAACATCATATATACCAGCCAGAAGAAAATGTCTCCCGATTTAAATGGGTAACAACTCAATCATTGCCAGGTGGCCAATATCTTCAGGGTGACAGAGTCATCTGAGCTACCTGGCGTATTGACCCGGTGACTCTCTCGTTCAGCCACATGGCAAGCTGCTCATCCCATGCCGATTTTACGCTCCTCAATTTTTTTAGGATTTTTACCCAAAAAACAGGTTTAAATTCAATAATATTAGGATTCATCTTAAAGTAATCCCAGGGCATATATGGATATCGATTCCAGGGAACAGGATGAATCAAAAGGATCGTAAACCCGATTATCGGGTTGAATATGGCGAAGAATGGAAGCCGGAAAAAACCTCTAAATGGTTTTGGATCCTACTGATCGCCATTATCGGTGCTCTGGTGGCCATTTCGTGAAGTGTAGTAATACTGAAACCGGGCCCGCGGCTTCTCCCCGTCAGTGAGAGGAAATAAACTCTGAAGGGATCACGGGTGCAGGCAGCGAAAAATTCTGCCTCATACGTTCAACCTCATGGGGCGGTGTCAGCCCGAATAAACGTTTAAACTCGCGACTGAACTGAGAAACGCTTTCATAGCCGACACGAACACAGGCGGCTGAAGCGGTGAGATTATTTCGCAGCATCAGCAATCGGGCTTGATGCAACCGCGTAGATTTAAGATATTGCATCGGGGACGTATTGGTCACGGTTTTGAAATGGCTGTGGAATGTTGGCAGGCTCATACCCGCCTCTTTCGCCAGCGCCTTCACATCCAGATACGAGTCATACTCGGCATGCAGTTTTCGTAACGCTTTCGCCACCTTGCCAAACTGCCCCTGCGTGGTCAGCGCACTTCGCAGTATCTGCCCCTGAGGACCGGTCATTACACGGTAATAAATCTCCCGCACCATTGCCTGTCCCAGTATTTCTGCATCCAACGGTGAAGCCATGATCTGCAAGAAACGCAAAACCGAGTGGCTCATTGCGTCATCCATCGGACTCGACACCATACTTCGTGGAGGCTCGCTGAGATTCGGACTATGCTCATCGAGTTGCAACATCAAATCAGCCGCTAAATTGAAATCCAGCCGCATATAAATCGCCAACATCGGCTCTGAAGCACTGGCATCCGTTTCCATGCTAAAGGGCACCGGGACTGACACCATCAGATAATGCTGCGCATCATACAAATAGACATCGTTTCCCAAAAATCCGCGTTTTCTCCCCTGCACCACAATGACGATCCCAGGTTCATATAAAACCGGTGTGCGCAGCAACGGGCGGTTGGAACGTAAAAAACGCACGTCCGCCAGAACCGTAAGATTGTAGCCTTCATGCGGTGTCAACCGGTCCAAAAGCTCAATCATCTGGTCGGTCGCCGTTGGCATGAAAAGGGTCATAGACGCCTGCAAAGAGAAGTGGAAAGTCATTGAAGTGTGGCAGCCAGCAACGGGCCCGTCCAGACACTCAGAGGAATAGGCAAACATCAGAGAGGATCCGGGCTACGCGTTTTACTCTGCCCGCCCTATTCTGCCTATCCACCCTACTGAGGATAAAGCCATGAACCAATCAAAATTATTTTTCATCACCGGGGTCAGCAGCGGTTTTGGTCGCGCACTGGCAGAAGAAGCGCTAAAAGCGGGCCACCGCGTGGTCGGAACACTCCGCAATCAGCAGGCCAAAGATCACTTTGAAGCCCTGGCACCAGGCCGCTGCTTTGGCCGAATTCTTGATATCACCCATTTTTCCGCGGTTGCCCCGCTGGTCGATGCCGTAGAGCAGGAACTGGGGGCAGTTGACGTACTGGTCAATAATGCCGGTTATGGCCACGAAGGGATTATGGAAGAATCGCCGCTGAGTGAAGCGCTCCATCAGTTTGAGGTCAATGTGTTTGGTGCCGTGGCCGTGATTAAAGCCTTTCTGCCTTATTTTCGGGATCGCCGGGCCGGCCATATTATCAATGTGACCTCCATGGGCGGCTTCATTACCCTGCCGGGGATCAGCTATTACTGCGGCAGCAAATTTGCCTTGCAGGGCATTTCCGAAACGCTGACCAAAGAACTAAAGCCCTTTAATATTGCGGTCACCGCCATTCAGCCGGGGTCTTTTCGAACCGATTGGGCTGGGCGTTCGATGGTGCGTTCGCCGCGCAGTATCAGCGATTACGATCAGAGCTTCGGGCCGATCCGTGAAACACGTGAAAAACGCAGCGGCCATCAGCCCGGTGACCCGGTTAAGGCCGCCAAAGCCATTCTGCAACTCATTAACAGCCCTGAGCCCCCGGCATCACTGCTACTGGGCAGCGATGCCGTCATGTATGTCAGGGAAAAACTGAATCAAATGAACAGCGATATCGATACCTGGGAAGCTGTCAGCCGCTCAACCGACGGTTAATGCCGTCCTACGTTCATTCTTGTTTACAGCAGCATATCGCTTGAAGGTAGTCGGCGCTGGCTAAAAATTGCGTTGGCAATAGTGTCGACTACAATTCAATCGAAATACCTCCCTACAAAATCAATATTGATTCATATTTGAGGTGATTATGTTACAGAAACACGAAAACGTAATAAGTATGACTGCACTTAGCCATCAGGCCACCCAACAATTGATGCCGTCGTTTTCTGGATTGCCCCATACACAACACGCCGACGGCAAGTACCGTTTACGCCGCTATTCGGTCGTCAAACATCTCAATGGCCATGTGGTAGAGATTGGCCGACGTAATTTCGTTCAGTCCGATGAGATCAACCATTTCCAGGGCAACGTGGTGCGCCATTTCGAACCCATTGACGATGCCGTGTTGCAAAGCGCCGGCATGGAAGAAATGTGCAATCTGTTTGCAGAAAGCAACGCACTGCCAGAAGGTGCGGAGATAGAAATTCATCAGATGCGCGTCGTCGCCATTCATCATGAAACTCAGGTAGCACCGGAAGGGATCCATCAGGATGGCTTTGATCATATCGCGATGATTGGTATCCATCGGCAAAATATTGTCGGCGGCGAAATCATGTTATACGCCGATAATCACCAGCCCCCTTTCTTTAAAAAAGTGTTGGCGGATGGTGAGGCCGTTTTGCTGGCGGACAGCAAGCTATGGCATAACGCCACGCCTATCAGCCCCATTGTCCCGGAACAAGAAGGGCATCTTGATCTGTTTGTTCTGACCGCACGGGGAGAAAAAGCATGACCTTCTCCCCTGAACTCGCCCGAACCCAATTTAGCGCGCTAAATCAGCACTATAATGATAAACCGGTTATTTTCTTCGATGGCCCCGGTGGTTCTCAGGTATCACAAGCGGTGTTGGGAAAAATGACCGACTATCTGGGGAAATATAACGCCAACCTGGGCGGGCACTATTTTTCCAGTCATAAGACAACCGAGGTGATGGATCATGCGAGGGAATCGGTGCGCGCCTTCTTGAATGCGCCCTCGCCCGATAATATCGTTTTTGGCATGAATATGACCTCGCTGACGTTCCACCTCAGCCGGATCATTAGTCGCAACTGGCAAGCCGGCGATGAAATTATCGTCACCGAGTTGGATCACTACGCCAACGTATCCAGTTGGCAGCAGGCGGCCAACGACAAACACGTCACCGTGCATCAAATCCCCCTGCAGCAATCGGATTGTTCTTTGGATGTTGCCCGGCTATGCGAGCAGATCACGGCCAAAACCCGCCTGGTCGCGGTCACCTACGCCTCTAATGTCACGGGCAGTATCGTCGATATTAAAACCATCACCGAAGCCGCCCACCGCGTCGGCGCGCAGGTTTACGTCGATGCGGTGCATTATGCCCCGCACAACTTGATCGATGTGCAGGCGCTGGGCTGCGACTTTTTGGTGTGTTCCGCCTATAAATTCTTTGGTCCGCATATCGGCATGGCCTATATCGCGCCGCAATGGTTGCAACGACTGCAGCCTTACAAGGTCGAACCGGCCACCGATGTCGGGCCAGGGCGTTTTGAGACGGGCACGCAAAGTTTTGAAGGGTTGGTTGGCGTCTCGGCGGCCATTGACTACCTGGCGCAATGGGGAACGCCGGGGGCCTCTTTAAGGCAGCGTTTACAGGAAAGTTTTACCGACTATCACCGGCATGAAGAAGCCCTGTGTGAGTATTTTTTGCAGCGCTTACAGCAAATCGACGGGGTGCAGCTCTACGGTTCTCCCGTGGCGGACACCCAACGCCGCACACCCACGTTTGCATTGACCTTTAAGCAGCACTCCCCCGAACAGATCGCCCGCCGATTAGGCGAACACAATATCTGCGTCGGCAGCGGACATTTCTATGCGCAAGGGTTAATTCAGCGGTTGAATCTGCAGGACTGCGGCGGTGTACTACGCGTCGGAATGATGCATTACAATACCCTACAGGAAATCGACACTCTGTTTGAGATACTGGCCAGCGGAAGGTAGTGACAGGAATTTTTTGGAGCGGGTGAAGGGAATCGAACCCTCGTATGCAGCTTGGGAAGCTGCCGTTCTAAGTATCTCACCAGTGTAACCAGACGGATCACCTGATTGCGGCATCTTAGAGGATCATTAAGATGGCGATCAAGCACAACACAAAATATTTATTCATGCGAAATGATGGGATATGGCTTTTTCAGGTGTTTGTCCCTTCCTACATGCGCCACCTAACGGACGGTAAGCGAATTTTCCGCCGTTCGAGCGGCGAGCGTGACATAGAGAAGGCAATCAATTTTCGTGACCACATGATCATTGAGTTCAACAAAATCAAAAATCAGCTTAAACCTGATACTCACCAGTTGAAGATCCAGCGCGGCATAGCAGCCTTGCACGGTCTAATTAAAGAGCAGGCCAACAAACCGCAGAATACCTATGCGGCCAAACCTTCCATTTCACCTACGCTTGCCCGAATCCGGGACGAGTACCTATCCGAATATCAGGATAAGCGGGAATTAACCACCCTCTCTAAAACCCTGCTGAGCGTTAACCTGTTCATTGAGTCTCTGGGCGTTGCCGATATTCCCCTGAGTGATATTAGACGAACGCAGGTTGCAGGCTTCATTAGGGAACAGAAGAGAGAGAAATCCGCTCAAACTGTCCAGAACTACCTCTCAAGCCTGTCTTCTGTCTATGAGTATGCAAGGCGCTGCTATGACGGTATCCCTGCTGATTGCCCCTTCAAAGGTCATGCGTTGGAGGCTAAATCCACAGTCGAGAGCTACGAACCTTTTACTATTGAAGACACAACTAAACTGCTTAACACGGCAGACGATGAACTGAGGGATGTGATCCTAATCGGACTGTATCAGGGGATGCGGTTGGATGAGATTTGTAGCATGCGGTGTGTCGATGTTATCAGGGATGGCGGTGGGTTATCGCTCCACATTAGCAAGAGCAAGACAAAGGCGGGGATTCGCACAATTCCGGTGCATTCGCTAATTGTGGGAGTGATAGAAAAGTATCTGAGCCGGGGTAATGAATATCTTTTGCCAAGCGCAAACAACGTTACCCGCAGCGATGGAAAGAAAGCCCCTTATTTCAGTCAAAAATTTACCCGTTTGAGAAATCGTGTCTTGCCAGCTGCGAGCGATAGGCAATGCTTTCACAGCCTGAGGGGAATGTTCATCACCTGTTTGGACAGGTACAACATAGATGACAGCCGGATAGCGGCACTTGTAGGCCACACACAGAGAACAATGGCGAAACAGGTTTACAGCCAAGGAGCTGAGCTTGCAGAGTTAAGGAATATCATAGAGTTGGTGGATTATGAAGGCTTGTAATTTGGCATTCAGTAATGCGCTGAAAATCCCGGGACTTGGAGTTAGCATCCTATTCATGGAGGCCCTGCCTGCTTACACTGAAAGATAAAAGCCGATTTAATTCAATGCACTACGCATGGGTGTCACAATAATGGTGTGACACCTGCTGGGAGGGAAATCAATGACGTTTACGCCATTTGAAAATCCCTCCCCCTCCCACAGGTAAGATTTTACAGAACAATAGCCTAAACTTTAGTCTCTCCATCTCCCCCCACTCAGGTTCATACCTAGCATTTATTTACTTCCTTCTTCGTTCGCAATCCTATGCTAAACACCTCAAACGAGTGCAATAGGATGCAATAAGATGCAATAAGATTCAAAAAAATCACCACTTTGGTAATCAAGCAAAAAAGAACGATCCTTGGATGAATCCATGTTGATTCTAAGAAATGGAAGATGTATGCTGCTTACATTAGTTATCCTTGGAGGACACCCTATGTCAGATGCACAATACTCAGCTCAGAACTTTGAGCGATTCCTCCACAATCTCCCAAAATCAAACATTGTTAGTGAGGCAACCGCACGTAACCTCCGTGATGCATCACTCCGTCTGCTGAGTAACATCAGCGACCTAGACGAAATTGAAGATGTACGACTCCTTAAAGTCGAAGACTTAATCGAAAGATTAAGTTTATCCAGCGAAGGAGCCGTGTCATCAGCATCAATGCGAGCCTATAAAAGCCGCTTTCAAAGTGCTCTTGAGAAATTCATTGCGTTTGAGAATTATGCTCTAACACCAACGATAGATGAAATGCGCCAAAATACGCAGATGGGGAAAACACGAATGATACCGCAGCGGAAAATTGTAAACCAAGAGTGTGATACAAAGACGTTTGAGTTACCTATTCCGCTACGTAACGATTTGCTTTTGAGAATAGAAAACCTGCCCCTTGATCTCACAAAAGAAGAAGCTGCAAAAATTAGTAAGATCATTGAAGCGTATGCAAGGGATGATGAATTCTAAAAGAATAGCCCTGCGTCAACAGGGCTTAGGGTCGGGGTATGCGTCAACATATCCCGGTGTGTATGGAGGTTACCCAACCGGTACACGTATATCTATCGCAGATATATTGGATATATACACTACCGGTTCTCCCAACAGAGTGCAACCTGTGCGGGTATACAGTGTTGTGCGCAGATAAAGGAGAACGCGATGAAGGTACATGATATTACTCGTGATGATTACATCTACGAGCATGACAAACCAGTTTACGTACGTAGCTACTGCCGTATGCGTTACGGTGAGCTTGAACACGTAACTGATCACTATCGCTCTTATCCAATGCGTTGATAGTGTTCCTGTAGACTAAGCCCGGCTATCAAATGTCGGGCTTTTTTATGTCCAAATGACACGAGCAAAACAATCAATTGTTGCTATTCGATGTTGTCGCCATCATGTTCAAGATTGTGTTTTGTTCATAGGATGCAATCGCTGCCGATGTCTTCACATCAATCAGATTACTAAATCCGTATCCATCAGGGGTAACACTGATACTAGGTGTCACGTTGAGGGTCGGATTAAACACCAGTTGTTGAACGGGGTTAGCATACTGTGTAGGTGCGAGTGCTCCCATAACCAGATTTTCTTTATTAAACATAGTGCTTGCAGCAGAACTATTAGCACCGAAACCAAACAGGTCTTGGACTTGAACTGGTATCCAATCCTTCCATGAACCATCAGTCCGAACTGTAGAGCCATCAGCCATAGTTACACCACCAGTTTTTAACTGATTCTGCATCTCATTAACTTTGGTAGTGGGTAACCAATCAATCAGTTTCATAATTGCATTAAACAACCCGCCCATTGCAGTACCGAGCTGTTCAACCTGTGGACGCATAACACGGAATGCCTCGTTTAAATCCTCAGTGCCAGTAATAGATTTTGCCATCCCAACAACAAACCGATTTTGCAAACTCTCAGCACCCTGTTGCAGGGCTTGGTTGAATTTATACATGCTCTCGAGAGAATCCATATCCCCAGGGCGATAGGACACCCCAGTTGCATTGCGTTGAGCCATAGTATCGATCAGCGCCTTACCATCATTTTTATACATATTGTAGTAAAGGCTCGCATCATCTGCCATGTTTTCCATTAGGTGCTTGATAGTGCTCTCTGAGAGGCCTATTTGCTGACCACGGTTAGCGATTAGATTGAGTGCCTCAATCGGCTTGCCTTGCAACTCTTTAATATCATCCATTGTGAGCTTCAGAGCGTTAGCGGCCTCAGTCCATTGCCCGCCCCCCGTCCATTCGCCCTGCTTATTTTTCTTCGCGGTATTCACGAACTCACCACTGCGTTCGTCAATATCTTTCATATTGTCGCTCAACTTTTCCACTGATGCCGAGTCAACCGCATTCTGCCGGCCCCACTGAACCATTGCTAATAGGGTATTCGGATCAACACCGTTCTGTTGTTGTAGCGAGTTGAGTGTGTGCGCCTTGGTGGATGCAGTATCAAGGTTTCTGTAGCTTGCGTACCCCGCACCCACGGCAACAGCTGCACCTGTAGATGCGAGTCCCATACCTAGGAGGTAGTTGGAGCTGCCCGCCTTGCGTGGTGTTCCTTGCTTGCGTGAAATGTTTCTTGCGTTGCGGGCTGCTGCTGAAGAGTTTGCCCTGAGTTGGCGCATAGCCTCATTCATCTCGACCAGTTCAATTCGGCCTTCCCTGTAGGCTTTGGTGATGTCTCTGGCGGCCTGTATGTTCTTATACCTTTCAGCCCCTGATTGCCCCTGTAGGCGATTAAGGTCGAATGCCGCTTTGCGCATCGCCATGCTTGCTTTTAAATCGCGATTCAAATCTTCCTTGCGTTTCTTGGCTGCCGCCTGTGCCTGTTTGGCCTGCTGCGCGGCTAACGCTTTCTCAGCTGCCGCACGGCTGTTGTACATTTGCTGTGTTTGCCTCGCATATGTGGCACTGTCCTGTGCGCTCCACGTGGCATTACCAACCATGCCAGTTCCACGGCCAGAACCTGACTGCTTGGGCATAGTGATTTTGTATGCCTTCTGTTGTTTAACCGCCTCAGCTTGAACAGCTTTTGTAACTTTCTTGGCGTCCTGAATAGCTGCCTGAGCATTAATTAGTGATCCCTTGCCCATTCCTTTAGCCATGCCCTCTTTGAAACGCTTCATTTCAGCCATGGCTTTTTTGAAGCTTTGGGCATCTGTGGTATAAACAACTTTATTATACAGCGTTGCTGCATTTACCTTTACTGCCATCCATCCCCCTATTATTTTATTCTTTGATCTTCAATGGTCAACGCTGTTGCCAAATCCATTCCCTGTTCCATTCGGGAAATAACGGTGCTTCTGGCAATCTCGAAACATTTGCATAGTGCATTGAGGTTTAGCACCTTTTTATTAAGCGCTTCTTCCAAGGAAATATTCATAAATTTAGCATGGTTACTTTTTTCTATTACAAATCTCATAATGATAAACTACCTCTATCGATAAATATAACGAACATTATTAAAAAGAAAGGAGCTTAGCTGCTCCTTATCTTTGCCTGCTCCACAGGTTTCATCATTGATGAAGGTCGCAATGCGACCTTCTTTAATCAATAAATTATGCTGCCGTGATTTTCATACTCAGGTTAAATGCATGGGTTACAGGCAACAGACCAGCCTCAAAACGAATGCTAATATCGTTCCATTTTGAATCTTTATGCATTGTCATGTAATACTCTGAAGTATCTCCAAGTGCCAGATCCATATCACGGGATGCAGGGCCAGCAATACGCTGATAAGCATTAGTACCATCAACAAAGATCGGGAGAAGAATGCCCTCATCAACACCGATATAAGCATTCAGGATTGGGTCAGCTACTTTAACCACATCAATATTTGTTCCTGGAATTGTGAATGATTGAACGTTGGGGAGAACCTCACGAACATTGAACACAACGTTGCCAGCATCCAACGGGCTAACATATTGGAAGGCGCTTTTCATTGATGCATGGAAACGGATTTTGCTGAACATAGACGCGCCAGCGAATAGCACGTAGCGACGCACTGAACTAACCAAAGATTCAGATTCAGCAGCGATAGTATTTACAAAACCGTCAAACGCTTCCATAACATCAAGTGATGTATCCGATAAAGCTAAAGTCTCTACTTTTTGAGCCGTGCCAAACTGTGCTGCATAATCGATAATTTGATCATCTGTTTTCGGTGAGTTAACACGTGCATTGAACAGGCAGTTAGCGAGATAGGCCTCAGTAGTGCGTGAATGCGCCAGCTTATGTTTACGAACATACTCCTCTGAAATATCCATCAGAGTTGCTTCGCGATTCTCACGGGTCGCCTTGCGGCCTTGGAAATCTTGAGCACTAATTTGATCGATACGTGCAAAATGTGGAATCTCTACCAGATATCCAGTAGCTTTATCAAGCTGAGTAGTATTGTGCTCACTGCCGTAACGCTTAACGTTATCATTCATTAGAGTAGCGTTATCAGTTAGAATTCGCTCAAGTTCAACTTTCGGTGTGTCGCTTGTATCATAATCAAAGATATTCAGTGCTTGCAGGAGGAAATTGTTAACAGGTGAAACCTCAAATAGCGGTGCGAGGTCTATCACATCGTATGCAAAAATTGTTGACATATATTATTATTCCTTATTGTTATTATTAGGTGGTTGGGATGTTATCTGTGAACATTACCTGAACGCCCGGTTGTGCATCCAGTGCAGAAATAGCCGCAGTCAGTCCAGCAGCATCAGCAGCTTTAAGCCCTTCAGCTTTAAAAAATAAGCCAGCGGCACCCGCTTCATGCACCACTACATATTTACTAGCTCCAGCGCCAACAAACGGTTCCAAAACTACGTATGGATTGCTATCAGATGCGGTAAACAATGCTCCTGATGCATTCACGATGCTTCCCGCCTCAACATCTTGAGGGAGATTAGCAAACAGACGTGTGCGTTTCACTGTCATAAAATCACCTACATAACTCACTACGTTAGTCATAGTTTGGCTTGGCTCACCATAGATCTGATTTAGATTAATCATAATTATTATTACTCCTTGTTAATTGTTTTCTGTTTTATTTTTTCTTTTAATAAATATTCAAATGTTGGTTTTATTTCTTCTTGATGCTCTTTTAGGGCATCCTTTTCTACGCTAACCTCAACACCATTTTCACGTGCGAGGATGAATAGATCATTAGCAATATCCGGATCGGTTAATAGTGTTACCGCCACCTTACCAGCTACTGCTGTTTTTTTAATTTCAATTGATTTCATATTTCGTATCCTTTTGAATAACTTTCAAAGTTACTTTTAACTTTTATTTATTGATTTATATATAATTTCTCATTGTTAAATGTTACTTTCGAAGTGACTTTCATTAACTTTCACGGATACAAATAAAAATATAGCCCTCACTGAGGGCATATATTAACTAAAAGTAATTAAAGTAAAGAAAAACATCAACAAGAAGAATTATTGTTTTGGGAAGGGAGTAAAAACGCGGTGGAGTTGTTCAGGCTATCGCGTTAATATCCCTAATCGGGTTACTCTCCACCGGGAATTATCATCCGATGGACAAGCTAAAATTTGGTTGGGTAGTCAATGCCAATATCCTACCCGGAGCGGAAAGCCTACTTTCCAATAACGGTGTCTTACTCTCTCGCCCTTCTGAGAAGCTCCAGAATAATTTTTTCAGTGATAAATCCGCCAGTGACAAATTCAACACTATACGCATTAACACTCGCCCAGAACTGGTTAGAACATACAACGGCGTTTAATAACGTGAGGAGATATATTATTTATCCCCTCTTATATTATTTTAACAGTTTTCATTGTATTTGTCAATTAATATGGTTGACTTGTAATTACTTCCGTGATAAGTACTCGACCAACTCACTCGCTGATTTCATATATTCCATAACAGCGACAGATAGGAATGAGGGGTCGATAACATCTTGATACTCCTCGAACTCTTCATATATTCCCAGCAACCTGTCGTTAGCTTCACAATATGCGTTTAGCACCATTTCCACCTGCTCTGGGTAAACTACCGTCCGACCTACCAACGTAGCAATTCGTTGCTGTAGGTTAGTTAGGTAGATAGCTTGAAATTTTTGTAGTTTAATTTGGAATAGATTATTAATGTCATTCATTTTTCACCTCCTTTAAATTGCCTTGTAATTAATTTCTAATTTTTCTAATGCTGAGCTGGTCAATGTCATATCCTGCGGGTATTCAATAGATAATTTTCTGACTGTTTTTACTGCTGACCTAAGTTCACCAATTGAGGTTAATAATTTAATCATTCGTTCCTCGATGAATTGATCTTGTAGGTCAGATACTTTATAAAGGTATTCAAGATCTTTTATAATCTCGTCCAGCCCATCAAGAATAGCTATGTTATTCTTTACCAGTTTCTTCCTCAACAGGATACTGAACATGGTTTCGAGGTTAGATAGTAGTTGATAGTTATTATTCATTTTTACCGCCTACAGTCATCCCCAAGATATCTACTTCATTACCTGCCCATTCCTCATTACTCAAACGGTGCAAATAGTTGTAAGTCTCGTAGTGGTAGAGAGAGGTAAAGCCAAGAATTTCCCAACGCTCCACATCATCAAGGTATTTATAACCTACTAGGCGCGGACGGGGTTTAAAATAGACACCGTCCATAGATGAAATTATCTCTTTTTCTTCTTCTGATAGAACTGGGGATAATTTATAATGTGGTTTTGGTTCACGCCGAATTTTTACCTTTTCCTTACCCTGCTTTTCGTGTTCTGCCTTGCGCTTCTTTTTAACGTTGTTGAATATCGAGTAATCATCTAATTGATTCGAATTTGATTGACCGAACAGTCCGATTGCGATAACACCTCCAATTATTGTTTAGTTTTAAATTTGATATTGTAGATTGAAAATAAAATGTACATTAGTACTAAAACATTTATATAGAGCATAAACATGCATACCTCTCAAAATACTATATCGTCGCTCGATGTTGCGTAATCGTAGATATCCCCATCATCGGATAGATATCTCTCCAGTTGCCCATCGTTAACGAGGGCCGCATGATGCTGCCGGTTAAATACCCTTCCCGTTGCCGTTTCATACACGTCAATAAGTCGCTGGACGTTGATACAGGACCCCCTGAATTCGGCCTTATGTTGGTAGGCAAACTCTCGAATATCGTTTAGCGTGGCGGTAGATGGATCTTCCTTTGGTTCCTCAGGACTGCTCCCAGGGATTTCTGTTGGTTCAGGTGCTGGTTGAACGGCTAGATTTTGTGTAGCGCGATCAGTTTTATGCTCATGTTGATTAAATCCCGCTAAATCTGGGGTGGTCAACACATAATCATCAATAACGTGGGATAGCGAAGTGATTTTATATGAGTTTGATTTATTGCCTAACGCTGTCCGAATTGTGTTAACCTCGATTAAACCTAAATCACACCATTTTTTAATAGCCCGTTTGATGGTTGGAACACTCACCCCTGCCTTTGCTGCAATCATTCCCTGATCTTCGTAATAGGTTAACCCGGCGGAGTGATAGCCAAAATATGAATCACGCATAACCTCATATACGGCCTTATCTGATAGCGATATCTCGAGGGAGATACCATCCAATTTTCGAGTAATACTCGTTGCTGCCCGTAGTATTTTTTCGACATTTAGGTATATAGTTTTACTTCCATCAATATATTGGTTAGCTGGTTGATTTACTTCGTGGTGTTCTTTCTTTGTCATCGTCCCTCTGTTCGCTTGAGTTTTTATTCGCTAGATCTTTTAGTAAGTACCTGATAAAACCAGCACGGGAATGTTCACCACGCTGAGAATCGATATAGTCCAACACGCTTGCGCTTAGTAATAGTTTTAATTCCATAATTACACTCCTCGCTACTGATTTTGATAAATCTCAATTGCCCGATATGCTGCGGCATGGGTATATTCTGGATATGTGGGAATCCGAGATAGCATTTCATCAACGGTTAGGATTTTATCCCTGAGTAGACCTAGGAATATATCGCGGCGGGTTGGTAGAACATCGTCTGGGTATGGTATCGTGAAGTTCTTCTCGTATTTTCTATCTGTCATTATTCCTCAATAGTTGAATTGTTAATATTAAATCTTTTATTGTACCATTCGATAAACTGGATGATCTCCTTTTTGAGCACGTAGGTAACGAATTGATCAGTGGTCATGCCGGACATATCGGCCATTGCCTCTAGGGCGTTTACCTGTCCCTCAGTGAGGTTAATATTGAACGAGTGACTCATTCACTCTCGCCATTTTTCAATGCCGCAAGTTGTCTTGCGCTTTCCTGTACTCTGTATAATGCAATGCCAAACCGGATGAGATCTTTATACTCGGTGGATGTTGCGCTGGTCGGGGACAATTTATTAATCAGTCGGCGTAGGTTTTGGGATCCGTCATGAATGGCGTTAGCGACATCCTGCGCGCTTTTAAATTTTCTATTTTTATTCATATTCCTCCGATTTTGGATGTAAAGATGCCCACCGAGCAAAAACCCGGCAGGCTATATATAAAGGTTGGTTTTATTTACTACCTATGATTAATATAACATGAACAGGTGATAATGTCAATATATTACAGTAAATAAATAACCTATTTTATAATATTTTTTATTTATAAAAATTGCAAGGTAAATTATCAAAGTCTCTAAACGCTCTACAAGCCATTCTGATCGGTTAATTGTTTATAGATATACATCGACCTACCTAATGCACAAAAAACGCTTACAGAGGCATACAGGCCGATATAGGGGCTATGGCGGCTACTCTCGCAGTTTAATAATCCCTCGCCGCGCAAAAGCTGAGGAAGTGGCTGGCTGTGCCATGCCGTAGACACATCAAACACGAATCAATAATGAATGTAATGAATTATTGTTTATGAGTGTTAAGGGTCAGTTGGTTGAGCTGCTGAACCTGTTACATAGTCGTAGTGTGGAGCACAATAAAATACATCGGCATGATTGCCAATTGTAGGCACATCAATACTAGTATAGTCATGCCGATAGACAGCATGACCGGAACGGGCATAGACAACATACAAAAACATCATGATTATGGCTGATTACTATTAACCCTCTATCAGCCAATAAAAGATCAATATTGTAAATAGTGTCCCATTGCCGAAGGCATAAAGATCATGGTCGGCACCGACCATAAAATATATATAATAAATAACAGATTTTAATAATTAATTGGTTTATATAAGCAATAGGTTTATATAATGGATCACCATGAACCATGGCCTAAGCTCAATATGATCCTTGGCCTAAGATCATCATGAACCATGGCCTAAGCTCTATTGGAACTATGGAGTACTCCTTTTAAATCCACCCCCCTGCGGCAAACAGAACAAACCCACCAACTATTCGGATAACATTTCAAGTGTATTTTTTTATTACTATTTTCGTAACATTGTGGGCAATATGGAGTGCCATCCCCTTCTTTCCAATATGCGTCATTTAAATGAGTGAATTTAGCCTTATCTTCTAAATCCATTTCAAGCTTCTTAAGCTTATATTCAGAATCCACCAACAGAGATTGCAGAGAAATAGTTTCAAGTTTAACATTTGCAAGCTCAACCATGAGATTAGCTAGCTCTAACTTCAATGTCGCTTTATCAAACTCTTTATTTTCGTTAGAAAGCTTCTTCGCAATACCAACCGCTTTATCAATAATCCCAATAACCGCCGCTGTACTCGCAATAGTCCCTGCCATTTCAAAACCCCATAAACACTTTAAAATAATAGGGTTAACTATCACATTCTCCCGTCTTTTGTTCAAGAAGATCATCAATGAATCTGCGTTGTTCTGGAGTCAGTTGCCAATGCTCTGGGATACCCTCAGAACCTCCCTGAATACCCTCTTCCTCCTCTTCGCCCTTGCAGTTCATCCCAGCCACGACCATAACGACAAACCGACCAACAGCCAGAACACCCCACAGCCGATGAACACAGCCAGCCATGCCCAGCGCTTAACATCCCTCACATCATCACCCACATTACAATTAATAGATAAAAACGATCATAAATCAATTATTGATCACTTTTACCGATCAATAAAGCAGATTATTCCTCTACAGAATTTTCATTTACCTGCTACATAGAGGCTAGTTAAATACCCTTTAAACAAAGGGTTAATCCTCATTAATCAGACTATAATCTCGAGTGGGATTATGTACATTCCAACCATTAGATACTGCACATACCACATCAAACCCTTACCCCATCAGCATCCGTGCAATATGGCGCAGGAATACCCATCAAACAGAATTATCTCTTTTTTAATGATTCGATTTATTGTTAATTTTTAGCCTCATTTTGGTGTATTATTGAATGGCATTCATTCTCATCCATGAACGGTATGTTGGCCGCCTAGTTGATATGGATTCTCATATAGAATGGTCATGCTGACAGTTGGTGTGTTTTGTGGCTGGAATGCCTGAAAGGGACAAAGTGCGCGTTTTGGGTGGGGAGTTATGGTTTACTTGTTCAGTGAAATTGTTGGATCAAAAGACGGGCTTTTCTATCGATTATCTCTGTTTTAACTTTAGCTTTTAATCATTGATTTGGTGCCTACACCCTTCCAGAGAGTGACTAAGGCTTGTATCTGCAATATCCAATGTGTAACAAAGGTGCGCATAAGATCCATTATGTTAAAAATTGATCATTTATACAGTATGCATACACTGATTTATAAACATTTTTCTTTTTAACCTTCTTCTATTTGTTCTTATGATATTTCAAAAACTCAAATAGAAATGAAAACCGTTCGTATTTATCTACTAAGCACCTCTCTAGAATTTTCGGGGTAATAATAACTACACTTAACATTACTAATCATTCTAACGTTCGATAAACCGCCAAACGATTTTCTTTTCCACATAATCTGGAAATTCTCCTCAAGCTTATTGACATGCTTGTCGCGCCAGTCACAGCGCGCACTGCGAAAAAAAAACCACATTTCGCCCCCAAGTTATCCACAAATTAAGCCACTTTTGTTCACTTGCCAATCTCTCATTTTCTAATTATCTTGATTGAGTCAGAGGCAAGAGACACTACATATAGTGTTTTTGTATTCTCTAGACAACAAAAAAGCCGAATCCACATAGTGAACTCGGCTTTCCTAGAAGCAAGGCCGCTGAGAGTTTGGCGACTCAAAGCTAACCGTTAGCTTGCTACTTTTCGTACTAATGACCAGACGGATTGTAGACAGCATAGACGGGCCTTGCAAAACCTTTTGTGCCCTATCTGGGCTAAGGCCGTAATAAAATGAGTATTTGCTACAACAGTCATCGTTATTCACCGGTATTCGCCCAACTCCCTGAAGATCAAGGTGGTGAAGGCCGTCACAAGTGCTGTGGATGTGCCTATCAGCAAGGCTACAGGCAAGGTTTACTTCGTAGTTCTCAAGCATGGGTAAACCTTGAGGCACTACCTGAAAGCCAAGCTGGCACCGTTCGGCATAAAAGCCCTCAGGCAGCTTTTGCACAAGGCTATCGCGATGGTGTTCAGGACTCGTATCGTCAAGCTGTCTAAGTCATACAGAGGGCGTGTAATGCGCCCTTTCCCTTTATTTCCGTAATAATGAAGTTATTATGATGTAAAAATTTTCCTATTGAGATAAGTGAGGTTTTATGGAATGGCTGATGCTTCCTTTTGACAAGCATTCTGATGATGGTTTTGGTGCAATGGCGGACTCATTCAAGGATAGTGCTAATATTTTAATAAAACATCCGGAAGAAAATTTTTTAGGCATCGAGCTATCTGCTTGCTATCTTTTAAGGCATGCATGTGAGTTATACTTAAAATCATTGCTAATAGTGACACATAGATATTTACTTCAAAGAAAAAAAGAAACCAGACCGGAAATAACAGTCAATGGAAAAAAGAAACCTCTAACAAGCGTTCATAGTCTAAAAATTCTTTATGAAGAGTTATCAGCTATTTTAAATGGTCACTCAGAAAGGCTAAACAAGCTATGTAGAACAAGCTGGCTTCCTCTTCCTCCTGAACTTACTGATGCAATAAATGCAATTGATGCATTAGATGACAGTAGCTTTTTCTTTAGATATCCAAACACGAAAGACAAACAACAAAACGATTTTAAATCTAAAAATAAAAAAATAGAAACTGAAGAAATACTAAACTGGGATCAAGAATCAAAGGGTTATATTAAAGCTTTTTTACTTGTGGATGAAAATGGCAACATCAATGAAGCATTTAATTATGAGAAAGAGATTTTCCAGAACGAATTAAAAAACTTAAAAATAGCCTGTGATTGGCTTATCTGTTTTCATGTGGGTTTAAGAGTGGAATTAGCTGGAGGCAGATAGTTATTTACCAATAATGGTTACTCTCCTAATTCATAATGATGATTATTTCCTTTATAAAAGATAACTTGTATCTATTTTTATTATTTTCATATAAATATCTCAGCCTAGTACCTCTAGACGCTATCTTCAACTAAGTAAAGGCAATAGAAGCCATAAAGCCCCGTTGGTGGTAACACACAAAGCGGAGCGTTAGCGACAGCATCAGTGATCTACTCAGAGCAAGGTCTTATCAGGATAACCGTGTATCCCCTAAGGGAAGCGTGGCTGAAACGCTGGCAGAGCCTGCATATCGTGTGCAGGGACGAAAACCACCATGAACCTGTTTAGTGACATCGGGCTTAAATGCGCCTTGCAGTGAGCTTTAGAGAGGTTTTAAGCCGTGATTGGCGGCATGCTGTTCTTGTTGGACTATCGCGGTAAGACGCTGGAACGACCGCCAGCAAAAGGGTATGATCTCTAACCAATCAACACACCCTGTCGCAACAGGTGAGCGTGTAGTTTAATGGTAGCAATCAGAGAGGCTACGCCTCTGTAGAGGGCTATTTTAGCCACATAGTGTAGCTAAAAGAGAACTTGGAGCGGGTGAAGGGAATCGAACCCTCGTATGCAGCTTGGGAAGCTGCCGTTCTACCATTGAACTACACCCGCATCGGTGTGCGGCTGCCATTATAACCGGTTATCCCCGTCGGGCAAGCGGAGATAACGCGTAACTGCTGGTGTTTTAAGCAGTTAGCCGCGTTCCCCTCGGTTATCACTCATCAGACGAAAAAAAACCGGCGCAGTCACCTGTGCCGGTTGATATTCATTACTGCGAAGTTATTTCTGCGGGCGCATTGCCGGGAACAGGATCACGTCGCGGATGGTGTGGCTGTTGGTGAACAGCATAACCATACGGTCGATACCGATGCCCAGACCTGCGGTTGGCGGCAGACCGTGCTCCAGCGCGGTAACGTAGTCTTCGTCGTAGAACATCGCTTCGTCATCGCCGGCGTCTTTCGCATTAGCCTGGTCAGCAAAACGCTGCGCCTGGTCTTCTGCGTCATTCAGCTCGGAGAAGCCGTTACCGATTTCACGGCCGCCGATGAAGAACTCAAAGCGGTCGGTGATTTCCGGGTTGTTATCATTACGACGTGCCAGCGGAGACACTTCTGCCGGGTACTCGGTAATGAAGGTCGGCTGAATCAGATGGCTTTCCGCCACTTCTTCGAAGATCTCGGTCACAACGCGACCTAGACCCCAGCTCTTCTCAATCTTGATGCCGATGGATTCAGCGATAGCCACCGCTTTGCCCATATCAGCCAGATCGGCCAGATCGGTTTCCGGACGGTATTTTTTGATCGCTTCGGTCATGGTCAGCTTCACAAACGGCTTGCCGAAGTCGAACACTTCATCACCGTACTGCACCTGAGTATTGCCCAGCACGTTCTGGGTCAGGGTGCGGAACAGCGACTCGGTCAGTTCGATCAGATCTTTGTAATCCGCGTAAGCCATATAGAGTTCCATCATGGTGAACTCTGGGTTATGACGCGGAGAAACGCCTTCGTTACGGAAGTTACGGTTGATTTCGAACACACGTTCGAAGCCACCCACAACCAAACGCTTCAGGTACAGCTCTGGGGCAATACGCAGGTACATATCGATGTCCAGCGCATTGTGGTGAGTCACGAATGGACGAGCAGAAGCCCCACCCGGGATCACCTGCATCATAGGGGTTTCGACTTCCATGAAGCCGCGTTCCACCATGAAGTTACGCATCGCCGCCATGATCTGAGAACGCACCTTGAAGGTCTTGCGCGATTCTTCGTTGGCGATCAGATCCAGGTAACGCTGACGGTAACGGGTTTCCTGATCGGCCAGGCCGTGGAACTTGTCCGGCAGCGGACGCAGGGCCTTGGTCAGCAGGCGCAGTTCGGTGCAGTGGATAGACAGCTCGCCGGTCTTGGTTTTGAACAGCTTGCCGCGTGCACCAAGGATATCGCCAAGGTCCCACTTCTTGAATTCTTCGTTGTAAACGCCTTCCGCCAGATCGTCGCGCGCGACGTACAACTGGATGCGGCCACCAACGTCTTGCAGCGTGACAAAGGATGCCTTGCCCATGATACGGCGGGTCATCATACGGCCGGCAACGGTGACTTCTACACCCAGTGCTTCCAGCTCTTCGTTGTCTTTATCGCCGTACGCGGCGTGCAGCTTGTCGGACGTGGTGTCGCGACGGAAATCATTCGGGAACGCAATGCCGTTCTCGCGCAGCGCAGCCAGTTTTTCACGGCGTGACTGCAACTCGTTATTGAGATCCAGCGCCTGTTCGGCGCCTTGTGGTTGTTGCTCAGACATTTCTGTTCCTTATAACCCGGCTTTCAAACTTGCCTCAATGAATTTATCCAGGTCGCCATCTAATACGGCCTGCGTGTTGCGCGTTTCAACGTTAGTGCGCAAATCCTTGATACGGGCGTCATCCAGCACGTAAGAGCGGATTTGGCTGCCCCAACCGATGTCGGACTTGTTGTCTTCCAGCATCTGTTTATCAGCATTTTTCTTTTGCATCTCAAACTCGTACAGCTTGGCTCGCAGCTGTTTAAACGCTTGATCCTTGTTCTTATGCTGAGAACGGTCGTTCTGACACTGCACTACGATGTTGGTCGGTAAGTGGGTAATACGCACCGCCGACTCAGTTTTGTTCACGTGCTGACCACCCGCACCCGAGGCGCGGTAAACGTCGATACGCAGGTCCGCCGGGTTGATGTCGATATCAATATCGTCGTCCACTTCCGGGTAGATAAACACCGAACTGAACGAGGTATGACGACGACCGCCGGAGTCGAACGGGCTCTTGCGCACCAGGCGATGTACGCCGGTTTCAGTACGCAACCAGCCGAACGCGTAGTCACCGATGATCTTGATGGTGGCGGACTTCAGCCCTGCGACGTCACCGTCGGACTCTTCAATCACTTCGGTCTTGAAGCCTTTGGCCTCGGCCCAACGCAGGTACATGCGCAGCAACATGCTGGCCCAGTCCTGAGCTTCTGTGCCGCCGGAACCGGCCTGGATATCCAGGTAGCAATCAGCACTGTCGTATTCACCAGAGAACATACGACGAAATTCTAATTGCTCCAGCTTGGCAGACAGTTGATCAAGCTCAACGACGGCTTCGTTAAAGGTTTCTTCATCGTCGGCTTCAATCGCCAGTTCCAGCAGGCCGGTAACGTCTTCGCCCCCCTGCTCGAGTTGATCGATGGTCTCAACGATGGCTTCGAGCGCCGCGCGCTCTTTACCCAGCGCCTGTGCGCGCTCGGGTTCGTTCCAGACGTCAGGTTGTTCCAGCTCTGCGTTAACTTCTTCTAGGCGTTCTTTCTTGGCATCATAGTCAAAGATACCCCCGAAGAACGGCAGTCCGCACGGACAGGTCCTGAATTCGGTTTTTTACCGGGTTAATTTCAAACATGTTTTTTGCGTTCTTTTACGTTGATGTCGTCGATGGCGAAATGCCATTGGAACCGGTAATTCTAGCGGATCCAGACGTCAGTTTATAGCGAGTTGGTTAGTTTTTGTGGGGGAAGAAAACATGCCGGGGTTTGGCAGAGCAAACCCCGGGCAAAAGCAGCCACAAATTAACGCGGCCAGAGGTGCTGGATCAGTAACTGCACGTTGCGGTTGCCACGGAACTCGTTGACGTCCAGCTTGTAGGCCAGCTCCACTTCACGCACGCTGCTGTCGGGCCACAAAGTGGTGTCGACATTGAAAGCGATGCCGTCCAGCAGCGGGCCGCCGCCGAGTGGTTCTACCATCAGCTTCAGGTGTTTCTCACCCACCAGCCGCTGCTGCAGGATACGGAAGGTGCCGTCGAAGGTCGGTTCCGGGAAGGCTTGCCCCCAGGGGCCCCCTTCGCGTAACAGCTCCGCCGTTTCCAGCGAAAGTTCCTGCATAGCCAGTTCGCCATCAGACCAGATAACCCCTTCCAGCATCGCCGGATCGAGCCATTCCCCCACCAACTCGCCAAAGCGCTGGCGGAACTCATCGAATTTGGCCTCTTCCAGCGACAGCCCGGCCGCCATGGCGTGGCCACCGAACTTCATCATCAGCCCTGGGTTCAAGGTATCCAGCCGCTCCAGCGCATCGCGCATGTGCAGACCGGCTATCGAACGCCCGGAACCTTTCAGAATGCCTTCGCCTGCCGGTGCAAAGGCGATCACCGGGCGATGGAAGCGTTCTTTAATCCGCGAAGCCAAGATACCCACCACGCCCTGATGCCATTCCGGATGGTACATCGCCAGCCCGTAAGGCAAGGCCGTGCTGCTGCGCTCCAGTTCGTCGCACAGTTGCAAAGCTTCAACCTGCATGCCCTGCTCAATCTCACGCCGGGTCAGGTTAAGCGCATCCAGATCGTTGGCCAGCATACGCGCCTGCGCGATGTCGTCACTCAGCAACAGCGCCACGCCGATCGACATATCATCCAGTCGCCCGGCGGCATTCAGCCGCGGCCCCAGCGCAAAGCCGAGATCGTTGGCTGCCAGTTGGCGTGCGTCACGATTAGCCACTTCCAGTAACGCCTTGATGCCCGGCCGACATTTGCCGGCACGGATGCGGTTCAGCCCCTGATACACCAGAATACGGTTATTGGCGTCGAGCGGTACCACGTCGGCCACCGTACCGAGCGCGACCAAATCCAGCAGTTCCGCCAGGTTTGGCATCGCCAATGCCCGTTGTTCGAACCAGCCGTCGTCACGCAGTCGGGCACGCAGCGCCAGCATCAGATAGAAAGCTACGCCGACACCGGCCAGAGATTTGGACGGAAACTCACAGCCACGCAGATTTGGGTTGACGATCGCCTCCGCCGCCGGCAGGGTTTCCCCCGGCAGGTGGTGGTCGGTCACCAGCACCTGCATACCTTTGGCGTGAGCCACGTCTACACCGGCGTGGGAAGAGATGCCGTTATCCACGGTGAGGATCAATTCCGCACCGCGCGTTGCCGCCTGCTCTACCACTTCGGGGCTCAGGCCGTAGCCGTCTTCGAAGCGATTCGGTACCAGATAGTCGACCGCACTGCCACCCATGCTGCGCAGCGCCAGTACCGTCAACGCGGTACTGGTGGCGCCATCGGCGTCGAAGTCACCCACCACGATAATGCGGCGACTCGCGGCTAGCGCCTGTTGCAGGATCCCAACGGCGGTATCTATGCCGTCCAACTGCTGCCAGGGCAGCATGCCTTTGACGCTGCGCTCTAACTCCTGCTCAGCCTGAACGCCGCGCAGCGCGTATAAACGGCGCAGCAACGGGTGCAGGCTGGCAGGCAAATGGCTGTCGTCCGTCGCCGCACGGCGGCGTAGTTGTGTTTTGATGCTCACCGGCGATTAACCACCGGTTTTGGTTGCGGTCTGATGCGCGTCCAGCATGGCGGCCATCTCTTTCGGCCCCTGATAGCCAGGGATCATCATGCCGTTTTCCAAAATGATGGCCGGAGTGCCCTGAATACCGAACTGCACGCCGAGCGCGTAGTGTTTGCTGATGTCGGTTTTACAGGTCGCCGGAGAAACCGCATCGCCTTTCATGGCGGTATCGAAGGCCTTGGCCTTGTCGGCAGTACACCAGATTGACTGCATGTCTTTCTCGGCCTGAGAATTCAGCCCCTGACGCGGGAACGCCAGATAGCGGACGGTAATCCCCAGATCGTTATATTCTTTCATCTGCTGGTGCAGCTTGTGGCAGTAGCCACAGGTGATGTCGGTAAACACGGTGATCACGTGTTTTTGCTTTGGCGCTTTGTAGACGATCATCTGATCTTTCAGCGCTTCCAGCTTGCCAGTCAGCAGTTGGTTGGTCACGTTAACCGGCTCTTTGCCACTAACGTCGTACAGCGGGCCTTGCAGAATGTGTTTGCCGTCTTCGGTCACATACAGCACGCCGTTATCGGTCAACACGGTTTTCAAACCGGTCACCGGTGAAGGCTGCACGTCCGCCTGTTGAATGCCCAGGCTGCCAAGCGCTTTTTGGATTGCCGCATCGTCGGCATGGGCCGCGCCGGTCACTGAAGCCACCAGCAGGGAGAGCAGCATTAAACCTTTCTTCATTCTTCCAATCCTTTTGAACCCGGCGTGTCAGGCACGCGGGTGGTGCTGTTGATGTAGCTGTTTAAGTCTTTCGGTCGCTACATGCGTGTAAATTTGTGTGGTCGAGAGGTCGCTATGCCCCAATAACATCTGTACGACACGGAGATCGGCCCCATGGTTCAGCAAATGGGTGGCAAACGCGTGGCGCAGCACGTGCGGCGACAGCCTCTCGCTGTCAATGCCCGCTAGGATCGCATAGTGTTTGATGCGATGCCAGAATGTCTGTCGGGTCATTTGCTGACTGCGGTTGCTGGGAAACAGCACATCCAGCGCCTGGCCGTTGACCATCCACGGGCGACCGTGCTCCAGATAGTTTTCGATCCAGTACACCGCTTCTTCGCCCAGCGGCACCAGCCGTTCCTTATTGCCCTTGCCGATCACCCGCACCACGCCCTGGCGCAGACTGACGTCGCTGATGGTCAGCCCGACCAGCTCGGAGACCCGCAGCCCGGTAGCGTACAGCACTTCCAGCATGGCCTTGTCACGCAGCTCCAATGGCTGATCGACACAGGGCGCCTGCAGCAACGCATCGACCTGCGCCTCGCTCAGATCTTTCGGCAACCGCTGCGGCAGTTTCGGTGAGGCAAGCAGCGCGGTAGGGTCGTCGATGCGCATATTTTCGCGGTACAGGTACTGGAACAGACGACGCATGGCGCTCAGCAAACGCGCGGAGCTGGTGGCCTTGTAACCGCCCTCCACCCGTTTGGCGAGGAAAGCCTGCAGATCCAGCGCCTGCGCCTGTAACAACGAAGTGTTTTGCTGGTTCAGCCAGGCGGCCAGCGCCTGCAAATCCAGCCGATAAGAGGCCAGCGTATTTTCTGCCAGATTGCGTTCGAGCCATAGCGCATCCAGGAATTGCTCAATCAACGCACTCTCTTGCTGTTGCACGCGGTCCTCTCTTTGTTACGTTTATGCCACAGGCATTATGCCTTAAGCCGGGACAAATCGGGTATACTCGCTGCAATTCTACCTACGGCAATATAAACGGTTTAAACATGAAGATTGGTCTGTTTTACGGCTCCAGCACCTGCTACACCGAGATGGCAGCAGAAAAAATCCGTGAGATTCTGGGTGAAGACCTGGTCGACCTGCACAACCTGAAAGACGTCTCCCCCAAGCTGATGGAAGATTATTCCATCCTGATCCTCGGCATGCCAACCTGGGACTTCGGTGAGTTGCAAGAAGACTGGGAAGCGATTTGGCCACAGTTGACCACGCTGGATTTGCAGGGGAAAATCGTTGCCATGTATGGCATGGGCGATCAACTCGGTTACGGCGAATGGTTCCTCGATGCGCTCGGCATGCTGCACGATCACATTGCCCCGCTCGGGGTGCAGTTTATCGGTTTCTGGCCGATCGAAGGCTTCGAATTTACCAGCCCGAAACCGCTGAGCGCCGACGGCAAACACTTTGTCGGCCTGGCGCTGGATGATGTGAATCAATACGACATGAGCGAAGACCGGCTGCAACAGTGGTGCGAACAGATCCTGCTGGAGATGGAACCGCTGCTGTAATGCCCATGGGCGCGGCAATGAACCGCGCCCAATCTGGTACTTATTTCCACAACCGGAAGCGATTTTCACCCTCGCCGCTCGGTGTTTCACTATTCAGGCGTGCCGGTTCGGCCACCTGATACCAGTCCAGCTTGCGCGTCAGCAGCATAATTCCCGCCAAAATAGCGAACAACAGCCCTGCCCCCAGTACCAGTGCGTTATCTTCCGACTGCAGCAACAGATACAGCACGCCATACAACATCAACAGGCTGGCGGCGAACAGCGCCCCCCGCAACCTGCCGCGCAGTACCGCGCTGAGGTAAAAGGCGATCAGTCCGCTGCAGGCGATACTGGTCAACAGGTAGGCGGTAGCGAAACCGAAGTGCTCGGAGAATGCCAGCAGGATCAGGTAGAACAACACCAGTGCCGCGCCAACCAGCAAATACTGAATCGGATGCACACGCAGGCCGGTCAGGGTCTCGAACAGGAAGAACGCCATAAACGTCAGGCCGATAAACAACACCGCATATTTCACCGCGCGTTCGGTCAGTTGGTAGTGATCCACCGGTTCAATCAGGCTGGTGCTGAAGGTGGGTAACTTGTCTTCGCCAAGAATTTCATCGTCGTAATGGAAAGCGCTGTTGATGTTGTTGGCAAACCAGGTGCTGCGCCAGCGGGCATTGAAGCCTTTTTCCGTCACTTTGCGTTCGTCCGGCAAGAAATTACCGAGGAAGTTCGGATGTGGCCAGTTGCTCTGCAACGTCAATTCACTGCTACGGCCGAGTGGTACCAGCGACAGGCTGCTGGTGCCCGCCAGCGTCAGGGTGAACTCGGCATCCAGCCCCGCTTTTTGCAATGCGGCCAGCGTCAGCGGCGCATGGATCCCCTGATGCAACACATTGACCTGAGTGCCCGGCTCAAAGGTCGTTTGAGACTCTGTGCCGGTCAGCGGTGAGATGCTCTTGATACCGCGTGAATCACTCAATGAAACCAGCAGGAAAGGCTGACCCACCGTCACGTTAGTGCGCTGCAAGTCCGTCAAATCCGGCTGGCCAAACTTCACCTTAAACTGCAACGGCCCCTGATACACCTGAGTCTGGTAAATGCCCAGCTTGCGCACCTCCACGTTCGGCTTGCCGTTAACCTGTAAAGTCTCCGGCAGCAGATAACGATGATGGCGAACCATTTGCACCACTTTCTGCCCCTTGTCATCCGTCTTCTCTTCCCGCTCGCTATAAGGGATGACAATCAACGGCCCCAAAATACGCTGCGCCCGGCTGGTGCTTTCGCTGACCTGCCCGACCACGCTCTGGCGGTAGCCGCTGCGCTCATCAATCACATTCATTAACTGCGTTACCGGGATGATCATTAAAATCATCAATCCCAGCAGAGTGGTTATTTTCCAAAACAGTACCGATTTCATCATCGCCGCGCTCCATGTAGGTAATAGCGCTACGATAAAAGCCTCAGGTGAAAGCCGGATGTGGTTATGTGAAGGGACGGTGAAGTCAGAGCGATAAGGTGAAAATAGCTGTCACGCCCTGCGGTTGACGGTTGTTCAACTGGATGCTGCCACGGTGCAAACGCGCCACTTCCTGCACAAAGTTCAGACCCAGGCCGCTGCTTTTCGGCTTGTCCGATCGGGCCAGCGAATAAAAACGTTCAAACACTTTGTCCAGCGCGTAATCCGGAATGCCACTGCCGTCGTCACTGACGGTAACCTGGTAGTGACCATCGAGGCGTTCGCCACGGACACTGATACTGCCGCCCGGAGGCGTAAAATCCAGCGCATTGTCGAGCAGGTTAGTCAGCGCCTGGCTGATCAGCAATCCATCTCCGCTCAGGGTGATCTCTTCTGCCACATTCACCTGCAGCAGAACGCTGCGTCGCTCTGCCTGCGCCTCTTTGCTTACCACCGCCTGACGCACCAGCGTCGCCATCGCCAGCGGAGCCAGCTCCAGTCCAGGCCGGCTCTCCAGCCGTGCCTGCACCAGCAATTTATCAACCAGTTGCTGAATGCGCGCACTCTGTTGTTCGATATTGGTCAGAAAACGCTGGGCGGTGGCCGCTGGCGGTTGTTCCTGCAACAGCTCGGCTGCACCACGGATGGCTGCCAGCGGGCTTTTCAGCTCGTGGGTCAGGGTATGCACATACTGTTCGATGTAGGCCTTGCCCTCCAGCTTCACCCGCATGCTGTCCAACGCCTGCGCCAGCTGTGTCAGCTCATGACCGCCCATTTTTGGCAACGGTACGCTTTCGCCCTTTGCCACGCCGTCAGCATAATGCACCAGCCGGCCAATTGAGCGGTTGATCCACCAGACAAAACCCAGACCGATCAGCAAGGCAATGCCCAACAACAGCGCTCCCGCCCAAAGAATGCGTCGCTCGCTGCGCTTGATCACCGGTGCCATGGTGCTGTTCGGTTTACCGACGCTGAGCACACCGATAATTTTGCCCTGCTCCATTACCGGCGCGGCGACGTACATCACCGAGCTGTCTTCATCCTGCGGATCGCTGCGCGTACTGCGCGCGCCATACTGGCCAAGCAGCGTCAAATAAACATCATTCCAGCGGGAGTAGTCCTGGCCGAGTGCCTTACCGCTGGAATCAAAAATGACCTTGCCTTGTTGATCGGTGAGATAAACGTGGTATTCGCTGCGATCCTTGCGGATACCGGCAATATTGGCACCAATCGGCCGTTGATTGAGTTGAGCAAACGCCTGTGCCAGTTGCCCGTGTGCCACGTCGGCGTGCTGCATATCCAGACGCGCGATCTGCGCCAGCAGGTTGGCGGTATCCACCAGCGTGCCTTCGGTCGCACGCCGCACGCCGGGCTTCACTTCCTGCACGAAAATGCTCAGCACGAAATAGCCCGCTACCGCCACGATCAGGAAATACCCCAACAGCAGCCGCAGGCCTATTCTCATGACTGGCGGCTCACGCTGTAGCCGAGACCGCGGTGGGTGTGGATCGGCGGTTCCGCAGGGTCGATGGCTCGCAGCTTGGCGCGCAGCGTTTTGATATGGGTGTCGACGGTGCGATCCAGGCTCTCTTCGGCCAGCGCCCAGACGCTTTCCATCAATTGTTGGCGTGAGAATACCCGGCCGGGTGCCAGCAACAGGGTTTTCAACAGCAGAAATTCGTAACGGGTCAGCGGCAGTGGCTGCTGATGGTAATAGATGGCCGCGGCCTGTTCATCCAGGCCAAAAGGACCGAAGCTGTACAGAGCAGGCTGCTGCAGGCGCTGCTGTTTTTGCAGACGACGCAGAATGGTGCGCACCCGGGCGCTGACCTCTCGTGGAGAGAAGGGTTTGGCGACGTAATCATCGGCGCCGATTTCCAGCCCAATCAGGCGATCAACCTCATCGCTGCGGGCGGTGAGAAACAAAATCGGTAAATCCGCCGACTGTGATAACAGCCGACGGCAGAGTTCAAAACCATTGATGTCCGGCAGGCCAACATCGAGGATCGCCAGCGCAGGTGCCCCTTGCGCCAACGCCTGTAATGCCGGCTCACCACGTTCGAACCAGCGCACCTGAAAGCCTTCGCTTTCCAGGGTATAAATCAGCGTATCGGCAATGCTGGGTTCATCTTCCACCAGCCAGAGCGTCGGCTTCATCAGGGTTCCTCGTCATCACTGGCCGGCGGATAGAGCAACTGCTGGCGCAGATGCCGCCAATCGGCTTTGGCCATGGCATCGGATGCCAGCCACAGTCGACGGCGCTTTTTGCCCCCCACGGGTTGCAAGGTCAGCAGAATGCCGTAACGCGGCATCCAGGGCTGCTTCACCAGTTGCCATTCCTGGCCGTGCCAACCCAGACGTTGGTTTTCCAGCAGGCGTAGTTCGCCCTGCCGCGACGCAATGCGCTTTTGGCTGCGAATGCACTCAAACACCACCAGCGTCAGCAACACCAGCCAGATCGGCCCGTAGCCTTCCGGCCAGGGTGAAATCAGGATCAGCAGGATCAGTGCGCCATGTGTCAGCAGGGAAAGTAACTGGGTGCGCCAGGAAATACGGACGTCACATCGCCACTGGGCCACGGTCTTTATTTCGCGTCTGGATCAGTGTCACCATTCTCTGCAGTTCACTGTCCTGCGGAGCGCCATGATTCATCAGCCAGTTGAAGAGATCGGGATCGTCGGACTCCAGCAGGCGGATAAACAGCGCTTTGTCTGTGTCATTCAACTGGTCGTATTCATACTCGAAGAACGGCATGATGGAGATGTCCAGCTCGCGCATACCACGGCGACAAGCCCAGTGGATGCGTGCTTTGTTATTAATATCCATGTTGTTATGACTAACCTCTTTTCAGCGTGGCAACGCCATCGCAGGGTTCAACTGACACACTGTATGGCAACACCGGCGCGATATAATTCCATCAGCCAAAGATCTGTCTGCAAGGGTAACCCTTGGCCGCAAGCCTATAGAGTAACAATTTGACATACTCGCCGGGAAGGACGTTCTCTGTGTAAAGCGTAATAAGGCGCTAAATGTCAAAAAAAGCGCTGCCAGAGAAGCAAGCGTGAATAACAGTTTGCAAAGCCCGCCGCCTCTTTTACCATGGGGTCAACACACCTTCAGGTAAGCTAAACGTTAAGCAGGATCTTACTATGGCGTATAAAATTCCATTTCCACCCCGTCAGCCCTCCGCTTCTTCCCATCTACCCCTGACCCTGATCTCGCTGGAAGATTGGGCAATGGTGACTCTGAACGGGCCGGATACGGTGAAATACCTTCAGGGCCAGGTGACCGCCGATATCGAAGCGCTGCCGGCCGATAGTCATGTGTTGTGCGGCCACTGCGATGCCAAGGGCAAAATGTGGAGCAATCTGCGTTTGTTCCATCGCGGTGAAGGCTTTGCCTATCTGGAACGCCGCAGCGTGCTGGACAGCCAACTGGCAGAAATCAAGAAGTACGCAGTGTTTTCCAAACTCACCATTGCCGCCGACAACGAAGCCGTCTTATTGGGCGTCGCCGGTTTTCAGGCACGTGCGGCGCTGGCGGGGGTGTTCAACAGCCTGCCGGATGCTGAACATCAGGTGGTGCAGGACGGTGAAACCACGCTGTTGCACTTCTCTTTACCGGCGGAACGTTTTCTGCTGGTTACCACCGCTGCCATTGCCGAACAGTTGGCTGACAAGCTGCACGAACAGGCAGAACTGAACGACAGTCAACAGTGGCTGACGCTGGATATCGAAGCCGGTTACCCGGTAATTGATACCGCCAACAGCGGGCAATTGATCCCACAGGCCACCAACCTGCAGGCGCTGGAAGGCATCAGTTTCAGCAAGGGTTGCTACACCGGTCAGGAAATGGTGGCTCGTGCCAAGTTCCGCGGTGCCAACAAGCGTGCGTTGTACTGGCTGGAAGGCAAAGCCGGGCGAGTGCCACAGGCCGCTGAAGACGTGGAGTTGCAACTGGGTGAGAACTGGCGCCGTACCGGTACGGTGCTGAGTGCTGCCAAGCTGGCCGACGGCACCCTGTGGGTACAGGTAGTGTTGAATAACGATCTGGATGCCGACAGCAAGCTACGGGTTCGCGATGATGCCGCCAGCCAACTGGCCATCAAACCGCTGCCGTATTCGTTGATAGAAGAAAAATAGGGGCAGTTCAGAGCTTCTTAACCTATCCGCAATAGATTTCGCACTGCAGCCAGCAACGCTGCGGTGCGAAAGATATCAGCGGAGATCAGACGTACAGATAAATAGCCATAAAATGGCACAGGCTGCCGCCGAGCACGAAACCATGCCAAATGGCGTGACCGAAGCGGAAACGTTTGGAAGCATAGAAGATCACTCCCAGGGTATAAACCACGCCCCCCACCGCCAACAGCGTCACGCCGCCCAACGCCAGACGGGTCGCCAGCTGATAAATCACGATCAGCGACAGCCAGCCCATGGTCAGATAGGTCACCAACGACAGCGCTTCAAAACGGTGGGCAAAGGCCAGCTTGAACAATACGCCCAGCAGCGCCAACCCCCAGATTACCGCCATCAGCCCTTTTGCCAACGGTGAGTTCAGCCCCACCAACAAAAATGGCGTGTAGGTACCGGCAATCAAAAGATAAATGGCGCAGTGGTCAAATTTTTTCAGCCAGTGCTTGGCCTTTTGGTGGGGAATGGCATGGTAGAGCGTGGAGGCAAGGAACAGCAGGATCATGCTGCCGCCATAGAGACTGTAACTGGCGATGGCCGTCACATCAGCGCCGGTATCGACCGCCTGAACTAACAGCAGAACCAGACCGACAATGCCGAAAACCAGACCGATGCCATGACTGATACTATTAGCGATCTCTTCCGCCCACGGATAGGCCGCAGCGGCAATTTTTTCGCTACCGGCTTTTACTACGCCCGTTTTTCCCATAAAGCACAACCCCTCAAAACAGCCAACATTGTTCGAAATTACCGCAAAGCAGCTTAACTGAGAATAATTTCAGTGTACACGTGTACGCTAAAATAAAACTGTGTGCGCGTGTAACCATCGAAATCCCTCGCCCTCTGGTCTACAATCGTTCGGCTTCAACCCATCTACCTTGAGGTTTACACCATGTCATCCGCTGTACCCGCGTTAGATTTCGGCTCCATGACCCAGGTCATCCAGTTCCTGATGGAAATCGACAAGTTGAAAAGCGTGCAACGCCGCACCAAAGTGCTGGGCACCCAACGCCAGGAAAACTCCGCCGAACATAGCTGGCACTTTGCTATTGGCGCCCTGAGCCTGGCGCCTTACGCCGGTGAAGGCGTGGATATCCAACGGGTGATCCAGATGGCGCTGCTGCATGACATCGTTGAGATCGATGCCGGTGACGTGCTGGTCTACGATCTGGCGGCCCGCGCAGCGATCCATGATAAAGAAGTGGCGGCAGCCCGCCGGTTGTTCGGTATGCTGCCAGACACTCAGCGCGAGTATTTCACCGCTTTATGGCAGGAATATGAAGATGGCGAGAGCGCCGACGCACGTTTCGCACTGGTGCTGGATCGCACCATGCCGATGCTGATGAACCTGCATAACGAAGGCCAAAGCTGGGTCGAAAATGGCATCAGTCTGGAGCAGGTGCTGTCGCGTAACGCGGCCATTGCCGATGTCCAGCCAGAGCTGTGGAAGTACCTGCTGCAACACCTGCAGGACGCTCAGCGCAAAGGTTGGCTGAAGTAACGCTGCTGCTGTTGAGACAAGCCGGGTGATCCTCTCACCCGGCAAGCCATTCACAACGGCTTGTGGGCCGTTTCCTTTGCGGCAATCACCGCCCACAGCGTGATCAACAACGCCACCACCACATAGGCCGAGATCGCCAGCGTGCTGTCGTAAGACTTGAATAACGATGCGATAATCAAGGGTGCAAAACCACCACCGATAATACCTGCCAGCGTATAAGCCAACGACGATCCCGCATAGCGCACCCGGGTCGGGAACTGTTCGGTGATAAAAGCCGCCTGCGGGCCGTACATCGCCGCATGGATCAACAACCCCACCACCACCGCCAGGCAGATCAGCACCGGCTGGCTACTGTCGAGCAGCATAAAGAACACAAATGCCCAAACCATCGCCGCCAGCGCCCCGCCGATATACACCGGTCGACGGCCAAAGCGATCGGACAGTGCGCCAAACATCGGTACAGTAATCGCGTTACCGATCGCCCCCAACATGGTAGCGGCCAACGCCAGCGGGCGCGGCAGGTTCAGTACCGTGGTGACATAAGTCAGGGTAAAGACCACCACCAGCGCATACAGCACATCGGAACCGATACGCGAACCACCGGCGATCAACAATGGACGCCGATACTGGCTGAAGACCTCGCGGATCGGCGAATGGGTAACATCTTTGGATGCCTCCAGTTTCAGAAACGCCGGCGTTTCCCCCACCCCACGGCGCAGCCACAGGCCAAATACCACCAACACCAGGCTAAGCAGGAAAGGAATACGCCAACCCCACTGCTGGAAATCTTCTGCCGACATAGCCACCGTCACCAGCGTAATCAAGCCGGTACCGATCAAGGTACCGCAGGAAGGACCGACCTGAGCAAAGGAGGCGTTACGCCCACGCTGATGAGGTTTGCCATGCTCCATCGACAGCAATACGGCCCCCGCCCATTCGCCCCCCAGCGCAATCCCCTGAATAAAGCGCAGCGTGACCAACAGCAGTGGGCTCCAAATGCCCCAACTGGCATAACCCGGCAGCAGCCCCATCAGCGCGGTCGTCACGCCCATGATCACCAGCGTGGTCACCAGGACAAAACGGCGCCCCAGCACGTCGCCGAGATGACCAAACACGATGCCGCCAATCGGCCGTGAAACATAACCGACCGCGTAGGTGGAAAACGCCAAAATAGTGCCCACCAGCGGATCGAATGACGGGAAAAACACGTGGTTGAAAATCAGCGCCGCCATGATGTTGTAGACGGTGAAGTCATACCATTCCAGTGCGGTGCCGATCGAACTGGCCGCGGCCAGCTTGCCGGTATTAGGTGGATGCGCGGCAGTATCGTCGGCAGATAAATCCGCGGTCGGTGTTTCCGTGGTTGAAGTGCTCATGATGACAGCTCCTGCGTGGTCAGTTGCCAGCCAAGGGCATAATGCACCGCATCGGTGGCGGGGATTTTCAAGTGGAGACAGGCCAGCTCATTCAGCCGCTGGCCGGCTTCGGCACTGCTGCTTTCGATCAACAGCATCGGCAACAACTGGCGATTTTCCCGCGACTCTTTCGGCAGCGGTGAGCTGAGTTCAACATCCGGCGACAGCAGGCTGCTGCGCACAAAACCGGGTTGCTCGGCCAGCATAGTCCCCAAATGATGAATACCGGCTTTCAGGACTTCCGGTGCCGCCGGCTCCAGGGTAACAATGGCCAAATGGCTGCCGCAGCCCTGCCCGGTCACCGCCTCTACCGCACAGACCCGGCGCATTGGGTCGCGCATTTTGTCGAGGCTCGCCACCGACCAGGGGGTCTGTTGGTTAAACGCGGCGCGGTAAGCCGCCGAGGTAAAACTGGCCAGGGATTCGGTTTTATACAGCCCCAGGTATTTACGCCCGCCTTGTAGCGCCTGATAACGCGTGCCCGACAAAAAGCCGGGCACCCGCACCCGCTCTTCCACGTGCTCACGGTCGTACCACTGATTGAAATCCGCCTCGTCCTGCGCGGCGACATCTGTTGCAACAAACAGCATTCCGTTCGGGGAACCGGTCATGGGTACTCTCCTGTTAGCTCAAAGTAAGGCGGGGTCGCACCCCACCGGAAAATCACACCTCGGTGAGGCAACGTTCGATCGCCAGCGCCCAACCCAGCAGCGCCTCGTCCTGCAAGGGCAACCCGGCCAGCATCAGGCCAACCGGCGCCGCTCCGGGCGATTGGCAGGGCAGCGACAGCGCACAACCGTCGAGAAAGTTGATCACCGAAGGGTTACGCAGCGCAGCGCCGTTGATACGAAAATAAGCGTCTTCATCCGCTTCCAACTCGGCAATGGTTGGCGCAACCATAGGCACCGTCGGCATCAATAGTGCGTCAAACCCTTGCACTACAGCCGTCACCCGCCATTGCCAATCGGCACGCAGCAACTGCAATTGCTGCAGATCCTGCTCATCGAGCAACTGTCCGCGACGAATACGTGACAGCACCCGTGGGTCATAGCCATCGGCATGTTCGGCAATCAGCGGCTGATGCCAGCGCCAGGACTCCAGCGCACTGAAACCACCGGCGGCGTTGATCGTCGCCAGCTCGCCAAACTCATGACAGGGAATAAATTCAATCTGTGCCCCGGCCTGCTCCAGCCGCTGGACGCTGAGATGAAAGGCGGCGGTGACCTCATCGTCCAGGCCATCCAGCACCAATGTTTGGGGCACGGCAAAACGCGCCTGACTCAAGGTTTTCTGCTGCGGATGCAGTGGTAGATCGGCTATCGCCGCATCCAGCGCTATGCAACCAGCAACGTCATGAGCGATCACGCCGATCGAATCCAGTGAGGGCGACAACGGCAGCAGACCGTGGCTGCTGATACGACGGGCGGTGGGTTTATAGCCGGTCAGGCCGCAGAAGGCCGCCGGAATACGTACCGAGCCACCGGTGTCGCTGCCTATCGCGCCCCAACACATGCCGTCAGCCACCGCAACCGCCGCCCCCGAAGACGAACCACCGGGAATGCGGCGAGCAGAGCGATCCCAAGGATTGGCAGGCGTGCCGTAGTGGGGATTGATCCCCAGCCCTGAATAGGCAAACTCGGTCATGTTGGTTTTGCCGATCACCACCGCGCCAGCCTGCAACAACCGCGCCACCACGGCGGAATGGCGGTTAGCCACCGGCGCATCGGCCAGCACCCGCGACCCGGCGGTGGTGACTTCCCCGGCGACGTCAAACAGGTCTTTGACCGACACCGGTACGCCATCCAGTGTCGACAGAGGATCACCCGCCGCACGCCGTCGATCGGCCGCCAGTGCCTGCTGCTGTGCCCAGTCGCTATAAACATGGGTAAAAGTGCGAGAGCCCTCACCCTGGTCGTCGGCAATTTGCGCCAGCGCAGCGGTAGCCAACTGCACAGCCGTTAATTCACCGTTGGTCAACCCGGCAACGACCTGCGTTAAAGTCAGTTTTTCCATCACGCCACCACCGGCAGTTCAATACTGCGATAGCTATGACTGATAGTTCGCCCCAGCACTTCGTCCACCAGTTCCATACGGAATTCGACCGCCGGTCGGATACCGCCAATCGCCGCCACCGTGCCGCAGGCCATCGCCAGACCGTCAC
Organism: Serratia myotis; assembly: GCF_027474885.1. Taxonomy (NCBI): domain Bacteria; kingdom Pseudomonadati; phylum Pseudomonadota; class Gammaproteobacteria; order Enterobacterales; family Yersiniaceae; genus Serratia; species Serratia myotis. The sequence continues at coordinate 4,516,221 of NZ_CP099707.1, forward strand.
GCGGCTGAGGTACCGTCAGCCCACTCTCGGGCACCTGCTGACCACTCAGATAACGATCCAGCAGATCGCCAGGAGTACGCAGGCTGGCAAGGTAACCCTGCTGATAAAGCCGGAACTCACCGTCCTCTTTGATCCAGGATCGCAGGATCAACGAGTCCCAATGTGCGATCACTTCTCGCAAGGGCCAGGCGGCACGTGCTACTGGCTTGACGCAAATTTGCTTGGACAGCGCTACGCTGTGCGCCTCCAGTTGACGATCGGTATGATCCGAGGCCAGCGAAACAAACAGCTCGCCGCGATGAGTGAAGATCAGCGGTTCCGCTTCGCCGGAGCTGGCATTGCCGATCACTTCAATGCAGTCGCTCTGGCTAAGCTGATTAACAGCCACCCGATAAAACAGTGGGATTGCACTGGGTTGGGGCACACCCAGCGCCGCCAACTCCCTAATATGGTGCAGGATTGCCTCGCGATCGCGGCCGGTCCAGCCGGCAATCACCAGATGATCGATCTCAACATCCAGCACCCCGGCACCGCTGGATTCAGGTAAAGTGAAGGTCAGTCTCATGGCGTTTGTGCCTCTTTGGTTAAAATACTGTGAAATTTCACTATATCTTTAGTTACCAAATAAGCGATTTCCGTGCCATGTTTTTGTGTACTATGTCTAAAAACTTTCTTCTTGCAGGAGCAGAACGTGATGACCCTTGACGCAGAGAGCCAGGAACTCCCGACGGCAGAGGAAGCCGGAATATCGCTGAATGAACTGGCCTACCGGCGCTTTAAGCAGGCGCTGGTGACGTTAAGCTACAAACCTGGTGAATATCTCAATACCGCGCAGGTGATGAGTGAGCTGGATATGGGCAGAACGCCGATCAATCAGGCGATCCACCGGCTGGCCAATGAAGGGTTACTACAGGTGATCCCGCGTAAAGGGGTGATGGTCTCGCCGCTGTCGATGGATGACGCACTGGAACTGATTGAAGTGCGACTGGCCAATGAAATGCTGTGTATGCGACTGGCTAGCAAGCGAATTACCGAACCGCAGATCGCCGCACTGACGGCCCTCAATCAACAGATCGAAGCCGCCAGCCAGCGCCGTGACCGGGTACAGATGATGACGCTGGACCACCAGTTCCACCAGCAGCTGGCGCAGATCGCCGGGAATAATATGCTGGCGGACATCCTGAGCGTGCTGCACGCCAGAGCACAGCGTTTCTGGGCCAGCACGCTGTCACGCGAAGGCCATATGCGGGAGGTGATCGAAGAACATCGGGCGATTATCGCCGCTCTGGCAGCACAGGACGACGCCGCCGCGGCCAATGCGGCAGAGGCGCACATTCTGTCTTTCCGCAGTGCGCTGCTGCATGAGGGCTGATTGGAGAGAGGTAATGTCGTATCAAAAACCCGGCGCGCCTAAAGCTACCGGGTTTTAAACTGCAGGATAAACAGCTACGGATAGATAATTTTACTCTTCGAGCTCTTGGCCTTTCAACATAGCGGCACGCAAGACCGCGTTCAAACGCTTCTGGTAGCCCTTACCCGGTCTCTGGAGCCATTCCAAAATGTCAGCATCAATTCTGACTGTTTTTGATACCTTCATCGGTTTGTAGAACCGCCCCTGTAATGCCGTTCCCCATTGCTCATCGCTAAGCGCGGGGGCGTCACCATAGTCAATCCCATCATCCGGCATAACCCTCAAGGAGGCTATCTGCGCTTTTTGCTCCTCCGTCAGGGGAGGAAGCACGCTATGCTGCACATTCCTAACCGAATTTTTGCGTTTCATACTTCCCCCTTTCTCGTGCATCCGCTTTGCGGGCTGAAATGATACGGATAACCTCAATAACGTCGCCGTCAGCGGCCGCCGGAGGCCTCGATAAAGCTGCCGGTGACGTAAGAAGCGGCATCGGACAGCAGCCAGGCGATGGCTTCCGCCACTTCTTCCGGCGTGCCACCACGCTGCATCGGCAGGTTGCCCTTCACCCGATCAACACGGCCCGGCTCACCGCCGCTGGCATGCATCTCGGTGTAAATACAGCCCGGTCGCACCGAGTTAACGCGAATCCCCTGCGCTGCCACTTCCAACGCCAGTCCGGTGGTCAGTGTGTCGACCGCCCCCTTCGAGGCAGCGTAGTCGATATACTCCCAGGGTGCCCCTAAGCGAGAGGCGGCGGAAGAGACGTTGACGATAGCCCCGCCCTGCCCACCATGACGCTGCGCCATGCGCTTCACCGCTTCGCGGCAGCAAAGGAAATAGCCGGTGACGTTGGTGCTCAGCACTTTGTTGATACGTTCGGCGGTCAATTGCTCAATGCTGGTCTGTTGAAACAGAATACCGGCATTGTTGACCAGCGCACTAATAGGACCGAGGGTGGCATCCAGTTCGGCAAACATCGCGACCACCTGGCTTTCATCACCAATATCGGCCTGCAACGCCAGCGCCCGGCCGCCCAGGGAGGTTATCTCTTCGACCACCTGTTGCGCCGCAGCCTCATCCTTCAGATAGTTAACGCCCACTGCGTAGCCCTGACGGGCCAGCAGCAGTGCCGTGGCGCGGCCAATACCCCGGCTGGCACCGGTGACCAATGCAACTTTAGTCATGCTGTTCCTTTCTCTGGTTAGGGAATCAGAAACGGTAGCTGGCGCTCAGGAAAGCCACCCCGGCCACCTTTTTCTCGACGATTGGGCTGTTAGCCGCATCGCCCAACAGAGTATAGATACCGACTCCACCCTGGAAAGCGATTTCCCGCGTCAATTGATAATTCAGCGCCGTGTTGAGCATCACCTGTTTAAAACCGCTGCCTGGCCGATAAGTTTCGAAAGCGCTTTGCTGTGCCTGCTGCTGGGTAACACCAAAGTAGCCCCGCTGATAGCCGCTGTTGGCCCAGGTGGTGGTCAGATCGGCAGAGAGGCTAAGAGCATCGGTTAAGGGATACAGCGCCGCCACACCCAGGTCAACATAGGCGGTATGACCCAGATCTTCATCGCCGTAGCGACGCGCCTTGGTCGCCTGCATGCCCCTGACATAAGCGCGGAAAGGCTCGAGTTTATAGCTCAGTTCAATGCCGGCCTCAAACGCACCGTCCAAATCGCCCATACCTTTCAGCCGATTGTTGTGCCCTCTCAGCGTTTTCACTTTCTCGTCTCGTCCGCCGTCATAACCGGCCAATAAGGCGATGCCGAACGGCCCCGACAACGGCAACTGCCAACTGGCGCCCCCCAACCCAATACTGAAATCCCCCCAGGCCGCCCCATCATAGCTAGCCTGCATATCGTACAGCGGCACAGCGCTATAGATAGATGCCCCCTGATACAGCGGCGCTACCGCCATACCACCGCTGAGAGTCAATGAAGCTTGCCCGCCCTGTTGTGCAGAGCCCTGCAGGGGAAATATTGTCAACAACGTCGCTACGGAATAACCCAGGATATTTTTCAACTGGTCAGCCTTATTAAATTAAATGTTGTAGCTGCACCAGACGACGCAGCTGTTTTTTAATACGAGGTTTTAAGCTTTTATAAACAACCAGGGGTTCAGCATGCTGAATAAACGGCAGGGTCGATGAAAGTGGAGTGGCATGCTTGCCACTCTGCAAGCCGATAGGGGAAGGCAGCGTAGTCAGCGCCAAAAATAAAATCGCGACAGCGCATGTAGCCACCGTTGAAAATTTATCTGCTCGCATTTTTCCCCACCCGAATGATTTTTGCAGGGATGAGCGTACTAGAAACAAACCGAGGCTCCCTTAACGCCAAATTAATGCCAGATTAAGGTTTGCTTAAGAACGGGTGAGCAAAAAGGATGACGCCGTTGTCTTCATCCGATGGTTGTAGTTATATAGCCGTCGACACATCGATATTAATCGGATGGCACGTGAACATACTGTTGGTGGAAGACGACCTGCAATTAGGCAAGGCCTTATGCCGCGCATTGGAGCTGGCGGGCTTTGAGTTGTGCTGGGTGCGGCTGGTCCATGATGCTCAAAGTAAACTTTCGCAAGCCAGCTTCGATTTAATGCTGCTGGACCTGACCCTGCCTGACGGCGATGGCTTAAAAAAATTGGTCGAGTGGCGGGCCGCCGGACAAAATATCCCGATCATTGTTCTGACCGCCCGCGACCGGATTGAGAGCCTGGTCAATAGCCTGGACTCCGGTGCGGACGACTTTCTGGCCAAACCTTTCGCCTTGCCTGAGCTGATATCTCGTGTGAAGGCGGTGAACCGCCGCATGGCCGGGTTTGCCTCCCAAACCTGGAGCCTGGGCAATTTGTATCTGGACCCAATGAACCACCAGGTGACACTGGATGGTGAACTGCTGCTGTTATCGAAAAAGGAGTACCGGCTGTTGCATGAACTGATGCGCTGTGCCGGCACCGTGGTGCGTAAAACCGCACTGGAGCAAAGTCTTTTCGGTCACGGCGACAGCGTGGAAAGTAACTCGCTGGAGGTACATATGCATAATTTGCGGCGCAAGATAGGTAGAGAGCGAATTATTACCGTGCGCGGCATTGGCTATTTATTAAAAAAAGAGACGCTGGGATGATTAGTTTTAAATCCTTTTTTATGCGCACCATTATTTTCCAGGTATTAGCCATATTACTGCTGTGGGGCGTATTGATGGGCTGGGTAAAATATTTTTATTACCCCGACGCCGAAAAATACTTGGATAATCAGCAACGCATTGTCGCACGCGGAATTGCCAATATTCTTGATAAGACTGACGTCAACGACCACAATTTTATAGAGGTAATTAAAGACATCGAAATAATGTATATCGACTCGATCAAAAACGGCATGCAGGATGAAATAGACTATCGCCCCTTATTTGTGGTTTACGATCATAACAATAAGATGCTTTACGCCTCGCCGGCGCAGGAAATACCGCTGTTCCTGCCACCTTCCGTGCTGTCCGGCACTATCAGCTACGCCAATATGAAGTGGCATATCGCCGGCAGTTGGAGCGACAAGCAGCAATTTAGGGTGATCGTCGGCGAATCCTTTGACAACCGCACCACCATTTTCGGTAATCCGGCGGAAAGCACCGCTATCCCACTGCTGTTAACCCTGGCGGCAACCATTGCCGCCCTGTTGATCACCGCCTATTTCAGTCTGAGGCCGCTACGGCAAATCGCCAGAATGATCTCTGACCGCAAGCCCGGTACCTTGTCACCGATCAATGCGACCGAGCAATATCAGGAAATCCGGCCAATAGTATTGGAAATCAATAAGCTGATGGCACGTATCGATGCCGCCAATCAGCGCGAAAAACGCTTTATGGCTGACGCGGCGCATGAGCTACGCACCCCGATCGCCGCCGTACTGGCACAGTTGCATCTGCTGACCCAGGTGGCGGATAAAACCGAACGACAGGAAATCATTGAAGACATGCAGCAGGGGCTGGATCGCGCCGCATCGCTTTCGCGCCAACTGATTGACCTGGCCAAGCTGGAGTCAGAAGACTTTCCGCTGAAGATTGAAACCGTGAATATTCACACGGAAATCAGCAAATGCATTGCCCAACACGTGCCCTATGCGCTGGAAAAGAACGTCGAACTTTCGCTGGATGGCAGTGAAAATGTGATGATTGATACCGATCGCCAATCACTGATTACCATCTTCACCAACCTTTTGGAAAACGCCATCAAATACGCGCCGGAGAATGGGCGAATCGAAGCCAATATTCGCTCGCTGTCACCGCTGGGTTGCTACATTACCTTGCGCGACAATGGCCCTGGCATCGGCCCGGAATACCACAAACGGCTGTTCGAGCGCTTTTACCGCGTGCCGGGCACCCTGCAAGTTGGCAGCGGTCTGGGGCTGGCGATAGCCAAAAATCTGGCCGATAAAATCGGTGCGCAGCTGCGGCTCACCGAAGGACTCGATGAACGCGGTATCGGGTTTGTTATCGACTTACCGGAAAACTACCTCGCACCGCCAGAAGAAAGTTAAACCGGCATGAAAGCCGCTATTTTACTGCCGCGGTATCGGCTTGATTGACTGTGACAGATCAATGGGCAAAAACGTGTTTGCCCATAAACCTGAGAACAGTTATCCGGCAATACGGATCACCGATCGCACATCGCTTTTCTTGTTCAGATCCCACACTTCGGCGATCTCGGATAAGCCGTGCTCCTGAGTTTCAACCGAGATCTGCCCTGCGGCCGCCAACGCCAGGATCTCACTGGCATATCGCTGCATCTCAGCCGGCGGAGGAAAATTGCCGGTGCCACTGCCCAAAATCTGCAGCTGATTGCTGCGCAGTACCGCTGCCGGCAAGCGGATGTCTGGCCCGGCCATTGAACCTACGTTGACCAGACGAATACCGCGCCCACCGGCATAGGAAGACAGATCGTGATTGTTCAGCGTGGCCAGCAGCGCTTCGGTAGCCGCCCCCCAAATGTAATCGACAATCACCTGATAGCCGTTCGGGCCTGCAGCAGCAGCGAAAGCCTGCACCAGTGCATCTCCTTCCAGGCTGAGGTCCACCGTCGCATCGACGTCCAGCGCATCCAGTACGCTCTGCCGACGCCCAGCCGCGACAATCCGCCCGGCTCCCGCCTGACGTGCAGCGGCCACCGCCAGCTTGCCCGAGGTGCCGGTCGCACCAATAATCAGCACCGTTTCACCCGCCTGAAGCTCAGCGCGCCAGTGCAGCGGCAGCCAGGCGGCAAATGCCGGATTAATCAATGCCGCCGCAGTGGCATCATCCACGCCCTTTGGCACCGGCACGCTCCAGGAAGCGACAGTACGCTCTGCCAGTGCGCCGTGAGGCTGCCGGAAAGAGGCGAAATAAACCCGCTGGCCATCCGGTGCATAGCCAACGCCATCGGTACCGGGCACGATCGGCAACACCTTCGGGCTGGAGTAATGGGTTCCCGCCACTATGGCGCGATCCAATTGTTTGATACCGGCGACAATCACTTCGATCAGGGTTTCCCCTTCTCTGGCTATCGGCTCATCCACATCACCGACTACGGGTGCCTGGCCTAACGCGTTAACTATTGCAGCTCTCATCATTGCTCCTTAATCCGTTGGGGTTGCGGTGCGGCGACAGTAAAAAAGGGACACTGCATCATGCAGTGTCCCTTGAGAGTACGCTTTGCCGAACGTGTTATTGATATTGACTCACCGGCATTTTGTTGGAGAAATCAGAACCGCCAGCTCACAGACATATTGCCCTCTAATGAATTACTGCCCTGGCGGAACAACTCGCTGGAAAGCCCGGCCCCAACTGAAACATCTTTGTTCAACTGATACTGCACACCCGCTTGCGCCGCCAGCCCATCACGCCCCGCCAAGGTGCTTTTGCTATCAAAAGCCGAGGCGTCATAACCAACGAACTGCGCACGCTGGGTGACATTGTTGCTCAGCAGCTCATGCTGCCAGCCAAGGCGCAGGGTCGCGGACAAAGCCTCTGTCCCCTGGAACAGCGCCTCTACACCCAGCGTGCTTTGCAGAGAGTCGGCATAGCGCCCTTTAATCTGCATCGGCAAGGTGCCAGTACCGGTCTCCTTAATCGTACGATGAGTGGTGGCGGTATAATCCAGTGCCGCTACCGGGCCAAAGCTGAACGAATCGGTTAATGCAAAATGATAGCCGCCGCCCAGAGTCAATGAACCGTTCCAGGCCGTCCAGTCGCTCTTGCTGGTGCCGCTCACACCGGCGACATCAAACTGACGCTTCATATGATTATCCTCAGCGCCCACCCGGCCCAGGCCATAAGCAAACGGCCCGGCCATGGCATCCTGTGCAAAGTTGAACTGCAAACCGACATCAAATGAAGTGCTGTGCGCCCGCGCCCGATCGGCACTTTTGGCATTGACGGTTTGTCCGCCCACCGCGGCGTGGAAACCGGTGGTCAGCCCAGGCACCAGCACATTACGTTTCTCTGCGCCGAACAGCACGCCATAACGCGATGCGTTGTAACCGGTGATATTGCCCGAATTACGCTGCCAGTTACCGCCGCCATAAGGCAGGGCAAAACTAATCCAATCTTGTTCGTCGTCAACCGGAGCCAGCGTCAGATTGCGTTCCGGTGCCGTCAACGCACGGGTTAACTGACGTTCGCGATCGAATGAAGCCTGGATCAGGCTGTTATAGGCCGACGGCTCCAACTGGGCCAAAGCATTGTTGACCTGCTTGCCATCAGGGGCAGAGAAATCCAGCGCAGTCAGCAACGGGCGCATATCATTACCCGCCGTCACCGCTGCACGGGCCAACGCCAGACCGACGTTCTGCTCATTCACGCTCTGTGCATATTGGCTGTAGGCCGATGCACCACGGCTGGCGCTGATTTGATATTCCCCGGCCGCCAATGCTGTCGCACTGAAGCTTAAGGTCGGTGACTGCGTCTGCACGCTGATCTGATCGAACTCACCGCTGGCCTGCCCCAGTTGCAACAGGGAAGTGCTGTTCAGCTTCCAGTCTGATGCATACCAGCCTTTGACCGGCATCAACGCCAAGGCACCGCCCAGACTGGATTTTCCGCTGATTATCACCTGGTCCCCACGCCCCAGGTTGTCGAACATCAGTTGCAGACGCCCCTGCGGCCCCTGCGAGTAATCGCCGACGATCGAAACCAGACCAAAAGGTGAACCGGTGGTGAGCAAACCGTTATTGGTAAACAACCCGGCATCCGACAGCTCATAACGGCTATTCCCAGCCAGTTGGGCCCCTGGCTCAATATCCACGCTATACACCTGATGCATGCCGTTGAGAGTCGTTTTACCGCCCTCAGCCACCAGCGCAAAATTATCCTTACCGCGAATGTTACCGTTATAGGTGAAGTCAAAACCGCTATCCGCCGCTGCGGTGACCTGCCCCAGTTCATCCGGCTGCAGGCCGAAGGTTAAACGGGTGAGGCGTGCCTGATTATTTTCGTCCCATTGCGCATAGTCAGAGATAATATCGCCCTGAATGTCAGCACCACGCATCACGTTGATTGCGCCGGCCAGTGCATTCTCAGACTGGTAGATCGCCGCTTTGCTGCCTTTCAATGAGCCGGTAATATCGAAATTGGACACCAGCGGGGCTGCCCGATATTTGGACAGGTCGACCCCATCCCATTGCCAGATATACGAGCCACGGTATTCGGCATCATTGCCCAGCAGGTTGTTACCAAAGTCCAGACGGGCAGCGATACCCTCTTTGCCAGTCGCCTCCAGGCTGCCACGCTGGATAATATTGTGCCGATCCCCGTACGCCACCAATAAGCCGGTGCCGTAATCACCGTTGGCCTGCACCCGGGTACCCGGCGCGATGCTGAGCGTGTTGCCCGCACCATCAATGCGGATACCGGCGGCGGCTACGCCATCTGCCAACAGATCGCCGCCCTGCTCTATGCGATTGTTACTGCCGTAAATGTGCAACCCGACACCCCGGGCAGCAGTATTGGCTTTGCCGTCGATATAATCGGTACCGTCAGCATTACGCGCGAAATACCCTTGCTGGTTAACCACATCCAGACCGCTGCCATAAACAGAACGACCAAAGAAGTTACGACGATCGATGTCGTACCCCATGTCCTGTAACAGCGCCAATTCGGCTTCCATCATCGAGGTGTAATTACGGTAGTTTTGGTGGCTCATCAGGCTGCGATCCAGTTCGATGTGAGACATGTAATCCTCATCCAGATCGCCAAATACATCGAGGATGCGTACCGGAACCCCCGGCATGGCCCCTTCCAACACTTCTTTGACGTGGCTACCGGCGAAATAACCTTGATCCTTGCGCACGTCGAAACCTGAAGGATCGTCCGGTCCCTCACAGCCTTTGCACAAAATCGCCTGGTCCGGCTGAGCAGGATTACCGTTGTCGTCAAACAGATGCGATGTCCAGCTCCCCTGCGTCGGGCCGAATTGCGTTACGCCATTGGCTACCCCGGCATCAGCGCTGATCCCTAACGCATGGGCAATTTCATGAAATATCGTGACTTCCAGATCGGTTCGATGATCGGTGGGGATCTGTGCCGGCGAGGCCTGGGTAGGGGTAAAGTCCAGCTTGCCGATACGGACGATGGCATGGGCACCGCTGTCCAATACCCCCGCCTCCTGCCCCTGTAACACTGCCTGAAGCTGGGTCAAACTAAAGCTGTCGTCACTGACGTTGGCGCTCATTGCGCCGGCATTTTTCTCATCAAAGGTACCGACGTTGATCACCCCCGGCAATTGGCCAGGCTTGGGTTTGATAATATCGGCCCAGCGTTGTGCGGCGCTGATCACCTGTGCCTTTTGCGCCTCGTCCAGGACCCAGGATGAGTGCTGAGGGACACCTTCATCAGTAAAATAGCCGTCATCGGTGGGGGTGTAGAAATTCAGTTTAAATACCGTTTGCCCGCTGTTATTTCGTACTTCATAACTTTCAACCGCCTGCGCGGAGCAGAAGGGTAAAGCCGCAATGATTGCGATAGCCAACCTTTTCATAGAGCACTCCTTGTGAGTCAATCTTCCCTGCAAAATATTTTGCTGATGTCAATTTAACCACGCGTGTTTAAACGGAATGTAAACCGGACAGTGTCTTAAATCAGGTTGGAAGCAAACTGCGGGGGATCGCACAAAAAAGAAGATAATTAGCAATTAATCAAATATATAAGCAAGAAAACCATGTGCATGATGGACAAAAAAAAGCAGCGCAAAATGCGCTGCCTGTTTATCAACTCCCCGCCGAAGGGTTTATTCGTATTCGCTCATCGGTACGCAAGAACAGAACAGGTTACGGTCGCCGTACACGTCATCCAGACGTTTCACGCTCGGCCAGTATTTGTTCTCACGCACACCAGCGATTGGGAACACCGCCAGCTCACGGCTATAGGCGTGCTGCCAATCACTGACCAGTTCGGCCTGAATGTGCGGCGCGTTGACTAATGGGTTGTCTTCCAGCGGCCATTCACCTTTCGCCACCCGATCAATCTCGCCGCGGATAGCCAGCATCGCGTCGATAAAGCGATCCAGCTCTGCTTTGCTTTCAGATTCGGTAGGTTCAACCATCAGCGTACCCGCTACCGGGAACGACATGGTCGGCGCATGGAAACCGTAGTCAATCAGACGTTTGGCGATATCCATTTCGCTGATGCCGGTCTCTTCTTTCAACGGACGAATGTCGAGAATGCATTCATGCGCCACGCGGTGATCGCGGCCGGTATACAGCACCGGGTAAGCGTCTTTCAGACGGGTTGCGATGTAGTTGGCGTTCAGGATCGCCACCTGGCTCGCCTGCTTCAACCCTTCTGCGCCCATCATGCGGATATACATCCAGCTGATTGGCAGAATTGAGGCGCTACCAAAGGGTGCAGCAGAAACTGCGCCCTGCTGGGTGGTCACACCGTCGATCTGCACCACGCTGTGGCCCGGAACGAAAGGTGCCAAATGCGCTTTGACGCCGATTGGCCCCATGCCTGGACCGCCACCGCCGTGCGGGATACAGAAGGTTTTATGCAGGTTAAGGTGTGAGACGTCCGCACCAATGTAACCTGGGGTGGTGATGCCCACCTGAGCATTCATGTTGGCGCCGTCGAGGTACACCTGGCCGCCGAACTGGTGAACGATCTGGCACACTTCACGGATAGTTTCTTCGTACACGCCATGGGTCGACGGGTAAGTCACCATGATACAAGACAGCTCTTCACCCGCTTGCTCGGCCTTGACGCGCAGGTCGTGCAGATCGATGTTGCCATTCTTGTCGCAGGCCACCACTACCACGCTCATGCCCGCCATTTGGGCAGAGGCCGGGTTGGTACCGTGTGCGGAGCTTGGGATCAGGCAGATGTGACGGCCCGCTTCGTTACGGCTTTCATGGTAATGACGGATCGCCAACAGCCCGGCGTATTCACCCTGCGCGCCGGAGTTCGGCTGCATGCAAACCGCGTCGTAGCCGGTCAATTGCACCAGCCACTGTGACAGCTGACCGATCATCTGCTGATAGCCTGCCGCCTGTTCTGGCGGGCAGAACGGGTGCAGCTCAGAGAACTCAGGCCAGGTAATCGGGATCATTTCCGCCGCGGCATTTAGCTTCATGGTGCAAGAACCGAGCGGGATCATCGCCTGGTTGAGCGCCAGATCCTTGCGTTCCAGACGGTGCATATAACGCATCATCTCGGTTTCGCTGTGGTAGCTGTTGAATACCGGGTGAGTCAGGATCGGATCCTGGCGCACCATGCCCGCCGGGATCGATTGGCTATTTTTGCTCACCGTCGCGTCCAGCGCGTCGATGTCCAGACCGTGCTCGTCACCCGCCAGCAAGGCGAACAGCGTTTGCACGTCTTCACGTGAGGTCGCCTCGTCCAGCGTGATGCCCACCGCACCGTGAATATCGGTACGCAGGTTGATGCCGAAGCTCAAGGCGCGTTCCAGCACCGCGGCCTTGTCTTTCACTTCCACCGTCAGGGTATCGAACCAGGTTTTGTGACGCAGTTGCAGCCCGGCCTGTTGCAGCCCGGCGGCCAGAATGTCGGTCAGGCGATGGATACGCCCGGCGATACGTTGCAGGCCTTGTGGGCCATGGTACACCGCATATAGGCTGGCGATGTTGGCCAGCAGTACCTGCGAGGTACAGATATTTGAGTTGGCTTTTTCGCGGCGAATATGTTGCTCACGGGTTTGCATCGCCATGCGCAGCGCAGTGTTACCGGCAGCATCGCGAGAAACACCAATGATGCGACCTGGCATCGAGCGTTTGAATTCGTCACGGCAGGCGAAGAAGGCCGCGTGTGGGCCACCGTAACCCATCGGCACGCCAAAGCGCTGTGCGGAGCCGAACACCACGTCGGCGCCCTGTTTGCCCGGTGCGGTCAACAGCACCAGTGCCATAATGTCGGCAGCCACGCTGGTACCGATTTTGCGGGTTTTCAGCTCGGCCAGCAGTTTGCTGTAGTCGTGCAGTTCACCGGTGGTACCGACCTGTTGCAGCAGCACGCCAAACACGCCCTGCAGCTCCAGCACTTTCTCGGCTTTATCGACGATCACTTCAAAACCGAAAGTGGCGGCACGGGTACGTACCACGTCCAGCGTTTGAGGATGCACGTCGTCAGCCACGAAGAAACGGTTAGCGTCTTTCAGCTTGCTGGCGCGTTTGGCCAGCGCCATCGCTTCGGCGGCCGCGGTCGCCTCGTCCAGCAATGAAGCCGATGCCAGATCCAGACCGGTCAGATCGAGCGTCACGGTCTGGAAGTTTAACAGCGCCTCAAGGCGGCCCTGCGACACTTCCGGCTGATAAGGGGTATAAGCGGTGTACCAGCCCGGATTTTCCAGCATGTTGCGCAGGATCACCGGCGGTGTCAGCACCGCGCTGTAGCCCATACCGATATAGGATTTGTAGCGCTGATTCTGCGAGGCAATCGCCTTCAGTTCGGCCAGCGCCTGATGTTCAGTAGCCGCATCGCCCACCGGCGGCGGCGCAGGCAGTTGAATGTCTGCCGGCACAATCTGTTGGATCAGCGCGTTGAGCGAGCGTGCGCCCACCGCTTCCAGCAACTGCTGCTGTTGTTCTGCAGAAGAGCCGATATGGCGTTCGATGAACGCACCGCTGTGTTCAAGTTGGCTGAGTGTCTGAGTCATTGCTACAAATTCCTGAATGCTTACGGGGTACGGGATATAGCCTGATCTATAACTAAAACGCCCCGGCCAATGGGCCTGGGGCGTTACAACAGTTACTCGTCGATAGAAGCCTGATACGCACCGGCATCCAGCAGGTTGCCGAGTTCGGCACTGTCAGAAGCCTTGATGCGGAACAGCCAGCCTTCGCCGTACGGGTCACTGTTAACCAGCTCCGGAGAGCTTTCCAGCGCATCGTTGGCAGCGATGATTTCGCCGCTGATAGGTGCATAGATATCGGAAGCGGCTTTCACCGATTCCGCTACTGCGCAGTCTTCGCCAGCGTTAACCGCGGTGCCCACGTCAGGCAGGTCGACAAACACCATGTCGCCCAGCAGTTCCTGCGCGTGTTCGGTAATGCCTACCACGTATTCGCCGTTGCCTGCGTCACGCACCCACTCATGGGATGTTGCGTATTTCAATTCTGTTGGCACATTGCTCATCGCCAGCTACTCCTTCGAAGAAATAAAGAATCAATAAACAAAAAATTAATTAGTCAGTGGCTTACCGGCACGCACAAATCCAGGTTTGGTGACCTTGACCGGCATTTCACGGTTGCGGATCTGAACGATGGCCTGCTCGCCGATACCGGCGGGTACGCGGGCCAGGGCGATGCTGAAGCCCAGGGTCGGTGAGAATGAACCGCTGGTGATCACCCCTTCATGCGTCTGACCTGCTTCATCGGTGAAACGCACCGGCAGCTCATTACGTAATACGCCTTTTTCCGTCATGATCAAGCCGACCAGTTGTTCGGTGCCCACTTCGCGCTGTTTTTCCAACGCTTCACGGCCGATAAACTGACGGTCTTCCGGCAGCCAGGCAATGGTCCAGCCCATGTTGGCAGCCAGCGGCGAAATCCCTTCATCCATCTCTTGCCCGTACAGGTTCATACCCGCTTCCAGGCGCAGGGTGTCACGCGCCCCCAGGCCAGCCGGCTTCACGCCCGCCGCCAGCAGTTTCTGCCAGAAATCGACCACCTGCTCTTTCGGCAGGGCAATTTCATAACCCGCTTCGCCGGTATAACCGGTAGTGGCAATAAACAGATCCCCGGTCTGTACGCCGAAGAACGGCTTCATGCCTTCAACCGCGCTTTTTTGTTCCGGGGTAAATAAGGTGGCGGCGCGCTCTTTGGCCTGTGGGCCCTGCACCGCAACCAGCGCCAGATCGTCACGCACCGTCAGCGCTACGCCGTACGGAGCTGCGTGTTCTTCGATCCAGGCCAGGTCTTTGTCGCGGGTGGCGGAGTTCACCACCAGGCGGAAATAGTCTTCAGTAAGGAAGTAAACGATCAGGTCGTCGATCACACCGCCAGACGCATTCAGCATGCCGGTGTACAAGGCTTTGCCAGGTTGAGTGAGCTTGGCGACGTCATTCGCCAGCAGGTAACGCAGGAACTCGCGGGTGCGGGCACCGCGCAGATCCACAATGGTCATATGGGAGACGTCGAACATACCGGCATCCTGACGCACGGCGTGGTGCTCATCGATCTGGGAGCCGTAATGCAGCGGCATCATCCAGCCATGAAAATCTACCATGCGCGCACCGCACGCCACGTGCTGGTCGTACAGTGGGGTTTGCTTTGCCATCTTTTCCCTCATTTCACTCAGAAGCTGAAGATAGGGTGCTGCTACGCAATACATCAGATAATGGCTCGCGGCCGGATTGCGTGGCGCACTGACTGCCCAACAGAAACGCTGCGCCGAACGTGCAAAAACTGCGGCTAACCGCCGCGACGCAAACGATACCTTTGTCCTGACGTTATCACCGAACGACCCCATTAACCATAAGTTAAAATAGGCTTGGCGTCGCTCAGGGCCAGTAAAATGCCGGGCTAGTGTGCAGAGTTTTTGACTGGAAAAATGCGCTTTAAGGCACAAAACCAACAATTAAAGCACCAAAAATCCGAAGTTATATAACAAACCCAAGGCCGGATACGGAATTTCGACTTTTGATAACCGAACATGGAATTAGAAAAACTAATGGCAAAACCGGCCTGGAATTAGATTATTTCAAATGAAGGGTTATATAAGAAAAAGCTATGGGTATAAGGCGCAGGGCTGCGCCTTTGAGAATCGATGATATCGCGGGGAAAATGAGGCAGAGAGGCCTGACGACCTCTCTCAGGCTGCCGTCAGGCCAGCCATTCCGGCAGGTCATTCAGGCCCATCGCCTGACGCACCAGCTTGGGCTTCACGCCCGGCAAGCTGTCGGCCAGGCGCAGCCCGACATCACGCAACAGTTTCTTCGCCGGGTGGTTACCATCAAACAGTTCGCGGAACCCTTGCATGCTGGCCAGCATCACCGCAGCACCGTGTTTGCGACGGCGTTCGTAGCGGCGCAGATACAGGTGTTGGCCAATATCCTTGCCCTGCCGTTGCAGACGGCGCAGTTCGGCGATCAGCTCTGCCACATCCATAAAGCCCAGATTCACCCCCTGCCCGGCCAGCGGATGCACGGTATGCGCCGCATCGCCCACCAGCGCCAAACGGTGCGCGGCAAAGTTGCGGGCATAACGCCCGGTCAGTGGGAAGGTCTGACGTTCACTTTCCAGGGTGCAGGCACCGAGGCGCAGGTCAAAAGCCATCGCCAGCTCACGGTTAAACTGATCCGGCTCCAGTTGTTTCAGGCGTTCAGCCTCTTCCGGTGCCACCGACCAGACGATCGAGCTTAAATGCGGATCGCTGAACGGCAGAAACGCCAGAATGCCATCGCCGTGGAACACCTGACGCGCCGTCGCCAAATGCGGCTCTTCGGTGCGGATCGTGGCCACCAGCGCATGGTGGCGGTAATCCCAGAAGGTCAGCGGGATATCGGCATGCTGACGCAGCCAGGAATGGGCACCATCGGCCCCAATCACCAGTCGGGCGGTCAGCATGCGGCCGTCTTCCAGAGTGATGAAAGCGTCGTTCTCGCCCCAGGCCACCTGCTTGAGCGCCGCAGGCGTCATCAGCGTGACGTCGCTCAGGCTTTCCGCCCGCTTCCACAACGCCTGCTGGATCACCGAGTTTTCGATGATATGGCCAAGATGATTAAAACCGCATTCGTCACCACGAAAGGCTATTTTGCCGAAGCTGTCGCGATCCCAGACTTCCATGGCGTTATAGGCGCTGGCGCGCAGGGAGAGGATCTCGTCCCACACGCCAATGTGCTGCAGCAGGCGCTCGCTGGCGGCATTGATGGCGGAAACGCGCAGTTCCGGCTGTGGTTGCGGCGGCGTCATATCCGGTTGCTGCTGTTCCAGCACCGCAACGCGCAGACCGCTGCCCTGCAAACCACAGGCCAATGCCAACCCCACCATACCGCCGCCGGCGATAACCACGTCAAATGATTGCATGCTGCTTAATTTCCTTAAATGACTCGCTGTGCCATTGCCCAGCGCTTTGGGCACAGCATGCTGCGCCTGTGCTTATACACCGCTTAGCGATCCACCCAGCCCAAAGTACGTTTGGCAAAGGCGTCCCGCACCGACGGTAACTGGGCCATCGCCATCAGACCCAGATTACGACCGACCACCAGGGGACCGTAGCGATTGGCAAACAGCCGGATCAGGCCGTCTGTCACACCAATGGTAGCCTGCTGATCTTGCTGTCGCCGTTGTTGATAACGCCCCAACAGCGCATAGCCACCGGGATCTTCTCCGGCCTGCTGCGCCTCGGCCAGCGTTTCCGCCAGCGACATCACGTCACGCAAGCCAAGATTGAACCCCTGCCCGGCGATCGGATGCAGCGTCTGTGCGGCATTGCCCACCAGTGCCAGCCGGTGGCTGACATGCTGATTAGCGGTCAGCAGGCTGAGCGGGTAGCTGTGGCGTTTGCCGGCGCGAAGAATTCGCCCCAGACGCCAGCCAAATGCCTGCTGCAACTCACTGATAAAACGCTCATCGTCCCATCCGTCGACCTGCTCGCGATCTTCACGCGCATGACACCACACCAGTGAGCTGCGCCCCTGAGACATCGGCAGTAAAGCCAAGGGCCCGTGACGGGTGAAGCGTTCAAAAGCGCGCCCCTGTGGATGCTCTGCAGTGGTGACGTTGGCAATGGTAGCAAACTGCGGATAGTCACTTTGCTGCCACTGCAGATTACAGGCCTGTGCCAGCGCCGAACGTGAGCCGTCCGCCGCCACCAGCAGTTGCCCGCTGATACGCTGACCGTTATCCAGCAGTACTTCGGCCTGCTCTGCTGTACGCACCACATCGACCACCCGGGCCGGACAGTGCAACGTCACACCCGGTGCCTTGGCCAGCAGCGCAAACAACCGTTGACCGGCATCGTGCAGCTCAATCACCTGCCCCAACGCATCGACCTGGTAATCCTGCGCGTGCAAATTAACAAACCCGGCATGACCGCGATCGCTAACGTGCACCTGGGTAATGGCCGTCGCACAGTCGCGCAGCGCCGGCCAAACGCCAATGCGCGTCAACTGCTGACAGGTGCCCTGCGCCAAGGCAATGGCGCGGGCGTCAAATCCCGGATGGCTGCGGTCGTCCGGTCGGGTCGCTTCGACCAGATCAACCGCCAATCTTCCCTGAGTCAGCGAGGAAATGGCCAGCGCCAAAGTCGCCCCCGCCATACCGCCGCCAACGATGATTACACTCATGCTGTTACCTTGCCGCCGCCATCAGTGCTTCGATGGCGTCTGCGTCTTTCACTACGCTGACCGTCAGATTCTCAATGCCGGTGGCGGTGATCAGGATGTCGTCTTCAATACGAATGCCCATGCCACGATATTCTTCCGGCACATCAGCATTCGGCGCAATGTACAGCCCCGGTTCGACGGTCAGCACCATGCCCGGTTCCAACGTACGGTCACGATCTGGCGTACCGTAATGGCCGACATCATGCACATCCAGCCCCAGCCAGTGACCCAGGCCATGCATGTAGAACGGACGATGTGCCTGTTCGGCAATCAGCTGTTCGACTTCGCCTTTCAGGATCCCCAACTCCACCATCCCGGTAATCATGATGCGTACTACCTCATCGTTGACCACACGGATGCTGATGCCCGGTTTGAACATTTCCAGCGCCCGTTGCAACGACGCCAGCACGATGTCATACACCGCGCGCTGCGGTCGGCTGAATTTGCCATTGACCGGGAAGGTACGGGTGATGTCGCCGGCATAGCCTTTATACTCGCAGCCGGCGTCGATCAGCACCAAATCGCCATCGCGCAATTCACTTTCGTTCTCGGTGTAGTGCAGGATACAGGCGTTGTCACCGCCACCGACAATGGTGTTGTAAGACGGGTAGCGGGCACCGAAGCGGGTAAACTCATGATGAATTTCCGCCTCGAGCTGATATTCGAACATGCCGGGACGGCATTTCTGCATTGCACGGGTATGGGCCAGCGCGCTGATCTCACCGGCGCGACGCATAATCACCATCTCTTCCGATGACTTGAACAGACGCATTTCGTGCAGCCACCGACGCCAGTCGGTCAGGGTTGCCGGTGCCTGCAGGTTCTGGCGGAAACCCTTGCGCAGCTTGTCCAGCGCAGCAAACAGGATTTGATCGGCATAGTCGTATTGGCCCTGCGCGTGGTAGATCACGTCCAGGCCATTAAGCAACAGGGGTAATTGGTCGTTGATTTCATCGAACGGCAGCGCGCGGTCCACACCCAGCTTCGCCGGGGCAGCCTCTTGGCCCAGACGGCGGCCAAACCAGGTTTCCGCCGTCAGATCGCGCACCCGGTTGAACAGCACGCTGTGGTTATGCGTCTCGTCACTCTTCACCAGAATCAATACCGCGCCCGGCTCGTTGAAGCCGGTCAGGTACCAGAAATCGCTGTTCTGACGGTAAGGATATTCGGTATCTGCACTGCGCGTTGCTTCCGGCGCAGAGAAAATAATCGCCGCGCTGGCCGGAGCCATTTTCGCCAACAGCGCCTGACGGCGGTTGTTGAATTCCTGCTGAGTCATCACCTTCTCCTGAAATCAATCTGCCTGTGCTCACGGCCTCAAGGACGTGAAATAGGATGTTTAGTGCAAGGTCGGTTTGGCATTTTCCGGCGCCGTCGGCTTGCGGCGAGTAAATTCGGTGTGGCACAAAATGGCCGCCATCCGCACATACTCCACCACTTCCTCCAGAGAGTGCTCAAGCTCTTCCTGGTCTTCATCTTCTTCATAACCGAGTTGGGCGATGTTGCGCAGATCGTCGATCGCCTCACCCAGCTCGTCTTTCACCTGGGCCAGTTTCGGCTGCATCATGCCAAGGCCGAGCAGGAAATGGTTCACCCAGCCGCTCAACGCATCGGCGCGATCAAACACGCTGACCGTTTCGCCTTCCGGCATCATCAGTTGGAACATGAAATCGTCGTCTTCCAGCGTTTCACGCGTAATTTCATGAAGTTGCTGAAGCGGCAAGCTTAGCGCCTGCGGGAAGGCCACGCCTTCATTAGTCAGATCATAGACCAGTGATTGCCAGCCGGCGTCACGGCTGCCACCGCACAACAGGCCACTGATCAGGCCGTGCATTTCTGCTGCGGTCAACGCCACCGCTTGCTGGTTAAGGGCAAGGGTCAAAGATTGGTAACTTGGAAATGTATTCTGTATAGACATGCGCATTCGTCATCGTTGGCAGGATAAGTTCGTGTTATGCTACCACCAAGGTCCGTCGCTGTACCAGATAAGCACGACACCTCAGTGGCTAGTTATAATCGTGATGCGTCAGAATTCACACAGTACCGGCAGGGAACAAAATGAAGCTAAATACGCATTTTGAAACCCTTTTTTGACTGGTAATGTCTGTCGCGGTAGATTACAACCAGGTACTGAAAAAGGGGTTGTATCTTGGTACCGAGGTATATATAGTGGCGCCCGCTTTGGTGGCCCGGTAAGGGTAGACTGGGGCTGGCGCGAAATTTAGGCAGGAAGGTGGCATGTCTGCACAACCAGTAGATATTCAAATTTTTGGTCGCTCTTTAAGAGTCAATTGCCCGCCAGAACAACAAGATGCGTTGAACATGGCAGCGGTCGATCTTAACGAACGGTTGCAAGATCTTAAAGTTCGCACTAGAGTCACAAATACTGAGCAGCTCGTTTTCATTGCAGCATTGAATGTTTGTCACGAACTTGCTCAAGAACGGTTGAAAACCCGTGATTATGCGTCCAATATGGAACAACGCATTCGCATGCTACAACAGACCATTGAACAGGCTTTGCTTGAACAGGGTCGCATCTCTGAACGTCAGGATGCACAATTCGAATAACTTAAGTTGCTGAAATCCTGGATTTTGGCAATGAGTAAAAAATTTCTCTGAGATGTTCGCCAGCGGGCCAGTCCCCTGAGCCGATAATTAGTACCAACAGAATGTGATGATCCGCGATCGGTGTGCATGCTCGGCCCGCCGAGAAGCCTTAAGATTGCGACAGCACGTTCACCTTGAACCATGGGTTCAAGGGTTACAGCCTGCGACGGCATCTCGGAGATTCCCCTTCCTCAGCGGTAAGTGTGCTGACTATGTCTTTTCAAGCCCAGTATGCCCAACAGCGGCAAAACATCCGAAACCAAATCCGTCAACTTCGACGCGCCCTAACACCCGAACAACAAAATAATTTCGCCCTGCAGACGGTTGAACGCATCGCTGCGCATCCGCGCATCCAGGCGGCACAAAGCATTGCGGTGTTTTTGTCGTTCGATGGCGAGCTCGATACCCGTCCGCTGATTGAACGGTTATGGCAGCAAGGCAAACAGGTTTATCTACCGGTGTTGCACCCGTTTAGCCCCGGCAATCTGCTGTTCCTGCGCTATACCCCGGAAACGCCTCTGGTTAACAACCGCTTCAATATCCTTGAGCCACAGCTCGATGTGCGCAACGTCTTGCCGATCGGCTCACTCGACGTGGTGCTGACGCCACTGGTGGCGTTTGACAGTACGGGTCAGCGTTTGGGAATGGGTGGCGGTTTTTACGATCGCACTCTGCAAAACTGGCAACATCTCGGCCCCTACCCGATCGGGTTGGCACATGACTGCCAGCAGGTGGAACAACTGCCGGTGGAACATTGGGATATCCCGCTGCCGGAGATCGTTACCCCATCGCAGAATTGGGTATGGCGGATAGCCGAATAGCAAAAGGCCGGATAAATCCGGCCTTGGTTATTACAACGCGTTCAATCAGAGCAGCAAGCGAGCACGGATAGTGCCGGCAATCGCCTTCATACGTTGCAGTGCCGCGTCGGCACGTTCGGTTTCAGCTTCGATGTCGATCACCACGTAGCCGATTTCCGGACCGGTTTGCAGGTACTGCGCGGCGATGTTCACCCCTTCTTCAGCGAAGATCTGGTTAATCTGCGTCAGTACGCCAGGACGGTTTTCATGGATGTGCAGCAGACGGCTGGCATTAGGGCCATGCGCCGGCAGTGACACTTCCGGGAAGTTAACCGCCGACAGCGTCGAACCGTTGTCGGAGTATTTCGCCAGCTTACCGGCCACTTCGTCACCGATGTTCTCCTGCGCTTCCTGAGTCGAACCACCAATGTGCGGGGTCAGGATCACGTTGTCGAACTCGCACAACGGTGAGTTGAACGGCTCACTGTTGGTCGCAGGTTCTTCCGGGAAGACGTCGATCGCCGCACCGGCCAAATGCTTGCTGGCCAATACTTTGCACAGTTCAGGAATATCCACCACGGTACCGCGCGAGGCGTTGATCAGAATTGAGCCCGGCTTCATCAACGCCAGCTCTTCTGCACCCATCATATTCTTGGTCGACAGGGTTTCCGGCACGTGCAGCGTCACTACGTCGCTCATGTTGAGCAAATCGGACAGGTGGCGTACCTGTTGGGCATTGCCCAACGGCAGCTTGTTCTCGATATCGTAGAAGAACACTTTCATGCCCAGGCCTTCGGCCAGGATACCCAACTGGGTGCCGATATGGCCGTAGCCGATAATCCCCAGCTTCTTACCGCGCGCCTCAAACGAGCCCACGGCCAGTTTCTGCCATTCACCGCGGTGTGCCTTGGCGTTGGCGGACGGAATGCCGCGCAGCATCAGCAGCAACTCGCCCAGCACCATTTCGGCCACGGATCGGGTATTAGAGAAAGGTGCGTTAAACACCGGAACGCCGCGCTTGGTCGCCGCCTTCAGATCAACCTGGTTAGTACCGATACAGAAACACCCTACCGCCACCAGCTTTTCTGCAGCGGCGAAAACTTCTTCGGACAGATGCGTACGCGATCGGATGCCGACGAAGTGAGCATCGCGGATCGATGCCTTAAGCGATTCGGTGTCTAACGCACCTTTGTGATATTCAATGTTGGTATATCCGGCTGCCAGCAGATTATCTACCGTGCTCTGATGAACCCCTTCCACCAACAGGAATTTAATCCTGTCTTTCTCCAATGATACTTTTGCCATTTACCCGACCCTATGTTCAGACTTCAGAAGCGGCTGTTGTGAAACAGCACGCATCCAACATAACAAAAATAACGCAGGCGGCAATACAAACGATTGCCCGCCCGTCAGGACAAGGCTCAGCGTTGTTGCTGGTTTCTGGCAGAAAATGCCATAGGGAAAGAAATAGGCAGAAGCTTCGTGGAGCTATCGCTCGTAATGTGACATATGTCACCAAATTTAGCGCTTTTAATAAAAGATATTTTAACCAGTGAATTATGCGGCCCGGTGGGATCCAAGACCGCATACCTGTAGAGGGTTCTACATTATCCGATGACCTTCACGCCATCAGGCGTGCCGACCAGCGCCACGTCGGCGCCACGGTTGGCAAACAGCCCCACGGTCACTACACCGGCGATGCCATTGATTTTATTTTCCAGCGCAATGGCATCGAGAATGCTGAGATTATGCACATCCAGGATCACGTTGCCGTTATCGGTCAGGACATTCTGACGATACTCCGGCAGTCCGCCCAGCTTCACCAGCTCACGCGCCACGTAGGAGCGCGCCATTGGGATCACTTCTACCGGCAGCGGGAATTTACCCAGCACGTCGACCTGCTTGGTGGAGTCGACAATACAGATAAACTTGCGCGCGATGGCAGCAATGATTTTTTCACGCGTCAGCGCAGCGCCGCCGCCTTTGATCATCTGCATCTGGCGGTTGATTTCATCCGCGCCGTCGACATAAATATCCAGCGAATCCACTTCGTTGCTGTCGAACACGTGGATACCGAGGCTTTTCAGCTTGGCAGTGGAGGCGTCGGAGCTGGACACCGCCCCTTCGATCTGGTGTTTGATCGAGCCGAGCGCGTCAATAAAGTGGGCGGCGGTCGAGCCGGTACCCACCCCGACGATGGTGCCCGGGGTCACGTAATCCAGCGCTGCCCAGCCAACCGCTTTTTTCAGTTCATCCTGCGTCATAATATGTCCATTGCCTCTGTACGAAAACGTGTGCGTATTATAGGGTAAATCGCTATTTTTCACTTAGGCAGGATCACACTTCTTCACCCTGAGCCGCATTTTTAGGCGCGCCGCGGCAAGATGGCCCGGTGATTTTCCACCTGTAAAACACCAGAGATGTGGCATAGTGCCAGTATCAATTTACTTTAAGGGATATCTTTCCGATGAAACGCCCAGACTATCGAACGCTACAAGCGCTGGACGCGGTGATCCGTGAGCGTGGCTTTGAGCGCGCCGCGCAAAAACTTTGCATCACACAATCGGCAGTATCCCAGCGCATCAAGCAGTTGGAAAACCTGTTTGGCCAACCGCTGTTGGTGCGTACCGTGCCGCCACGCCCGACCGAACAGGGCCAGAAGCTGTTGGCGCTGCTGCACCAGGTGGAATTGCTGGAAGAAGAGTGGCTGGGCAACGACACCGGTATTGATACGCCGCTGCTGCTGTCGCTGGCGGTTAACGCCGACAGCCTGGCAACCTGGCTGCTGCCGGCGCTGAAGCCGGTGCTGACCGATTCTCCGATCCGTCTGAACCTGCAGGTAGAAGACGAGACCCGGACTCAGGAACGCCTGCGCCGCGGTGAAGTGGTGGGTGCGGTGAGTATCCAGCCGCAGCCACTGCCAAGCTGTCTGGTGGACCAACTGGGCGCGCTGGATTATCTGTTTGTCGCCTCGAAAGGTTTTGCCGAGCGCTACTTCCCGAACGGGGTTACGCGCTCCGCGCTGCTGAAAGCGCCGGCGGTGGCATTCGACCATCTCGACGACATGCACCAGGCTTTCCTGCAGCAGAACTTTGATCTGTCGCCGGGTAGCGTGCCCTGCCATATCGTCAACTCATCGGAAGCCTTCGTGCAGTTGGCGCGTCAGGGCACCACCTGCTGTATGATCCCGCATCTGCAGATTGAGAAAGAGTTGGCCTCGGGCGAACTGATCGATCTGACGCCGGGCCTGTTCCAGCGCCGCATGCTGTTCTGGCACCGCTTCGCGCCAGAGAGCCGCATGATGCGTAAAGTGACCGATGCCCTGCTCGAGCATGGCCGCCAGGTTCTGCGCCAGGATTAAATAGAAAAGGTTGCGGACATCGTGATCTGTTATTTCATGGTAGGGGCGCTGCAAGCTGCGCCCTAGTGCAGAATCAATGGGTTAAATCGGGTCGAACATGTTCGACCCCTACCGATTTAGCCCTTGCGTGGCTTTGTCAGCCAGTCTGAATTATTGCGCCGCGTTGCGCTGCAACTCAAACACCACATCCACCTGATCGTCAAAGTGAATGCTTTGCTGTTCGTAGGTTTGCGCCGCGTCGCTTTCCGCCGCTGCACCCGCCGATTTATACATGCGTGCTACCGGCATCGGCTGGTAGTTGGCAACGTGATAACGAATGCTGTAAACCGGCCCCAGCTTGGCGTTAAAGCCTTTCGCCAATGAAGCTGCCTGCTGAGTGGCGTTCTCGATGGCTTTCTGACGCGCCTGCTCACGGTAAACGTCCGGTTTCGCCACGCCCAGCTCAACGGCGCGGATCTCATTCAGGCCGGATTTCAACGCGCCGTCCAGCAGCTCGTTCAACTTATCCAACTGACGCAGCGTCACCTGCACCTGACGTACCGCACGGTAGCCTTTCAGCACCGATTCACCGGTTTTCAGGTAGTCATATTCCGGCTGGGTGCGCAGGTTGGCGGCGCTGATGTCTTTCTTCTCAATGTTATTTTTCTGCAGGAAATCAAAATATTGCGCTACGCGCTCATCAACCTGCTTTTTCGCCTGTGCGGCGTCTTTGGAAGAGACGCTGACCTCGATCGCCAGGGTGGCGATATCAGGTGTCGCGTCAACGCTGGATGTGCCCGAGGTCACCACGTGTGGCCCTTCCGGCACTTCTGCCGCTTGCAGCGCCAGAGGTAACGTCCCTAATCCAACCATTGCGGCCATAGCCAATGCTTTAAGCTTCACAGTGTCTCCTTGATGACAGGCTGTAACTGATTTACCGGCCTTTCTCTACTGAGAACAGCCGGTTCCTTGGCATCAAACGTAGCATATCGCGCGGGCTTTTGAATTCGGATTAGTGACAAATTCTTATAAACCTGCCCCCTGCCAGGCCAACTGCAAAGCGATGCCCCACATCACCACGCCGACCAGCGTATTGATGATGCGCTGCGCCATTCGGGTGTTCAGCCAGGGTGCCAGCCAGGAAGCCAGCAGCGCCAGCCCGAAGAACCAAACGATGGAAGCGCTCACCGCCCCCAACGCAAACCAGGAACGAACATCCGGCGTCAGTTGCCCCCCCAGGCTGCCCAGCACCACAAAGGTGTCGAGATAGACGTGCGGATTCAGCCAGGTCACCGCCAGCATGGTGACCACCAGCCGCCAGCGGCTCTGCTTCAATTCCTCAGCGGTTGCCAGTGCCAGTTGCCGGCTGAAGGCAGTGCGAAACGCGCCCCAGCCGTACCACAGCAAAAAGGCGACGCCGCCCCAGGTTACCAACGCCAGCAACAGCGGCGAACGACTCAGCAAGGCGCTGCCGCCGAAAATCCCCCCGCAGATCAGCACGATATCACTCAACGCACACAGCGACGCGACCATCAGGTGGTACTGACGGCGAATGCCCTGATTCATGACAAAAACATTTTGCGGGCCCAGCGGCAGGATCATCGCGGCACTCAGGGCAAAGCCCTGTAAAAAGACAGCTAACATGGTATTCCTCACAGAGAACAAAGCGCCGGGCAGCGGCGCGTATCGGTCAATACGCGCATCATAGGAGGAAAAAATTATTAGGTGAAATTGATATTTCTAATCAACTATCAGCAATGCTAATAATCAGGCCGGAGTAACAAACCCCAGCTCCTGAGAAATGCGCTGCGCGGTCGCCAGCACTGGCTTAATCAGGGCTTTGACGCCAATCTGCTGCAGCTTGGCAGTCGGTAGCGAAACCGACACCGCATAGGGCACCCGTTGCTGAATATCAAACACCGGCGCCGCCACGCAGGACACTCCCAGCTCATTCTCTTCGCGATCCATCGCCATGCCGCGCAGGCGGATATCGGCCAGCTCTTCATACATCTTCGGCAGCTCGGTGATGGTATTGCGCGTTAATGTCTGGATCTCATGCTGATGGGTTTGCCAGTAGCGATCGGGATAATCACTGTTGCCGTAGGCCATAAAAATCTTGCCCATCGCCGAGCAGTACAGCGGCATATGCTGGCCGATATAGGCACGGGTACGCATCATGCCGGTAGTCGGCTCCAGCTTGTAGATCAAAATGACGTGGTCGTCTTCGCGGCTGGAGAAGTTGACCGTCTCCCCCACTTCCAGATTGAGCTGCTCCAGGTGCGGCGCAGCGACATGGATAATATTCAGCGAGGAAAGCGCCTTCTGACCGATAGAAATAAACTTGGTGGTCAGGCGATAGCTGCCGGGCGACGGGGCCTGGGTGACATAGCCGCTGGTATGCAGCCCTTGCAGCAGGCGGTGGACGGTACTTTTGTTCATGCCGGCCAACTCAGACAGGTGCGCCAATGGGCAGCCGTTAGGGAAGTTACTCAGGATCTCAATCAGTTGCAAACCGCGGAACAGGCTTTGGCTGCCCAGGGGTTTGTCTTTCTTGTCATCTTTCTCGTCGACAGCTTTCAGGCTCATAGCGCAATTTCTCCAGTGTCGAGCCGCCAGCCAACGCCACGGCGTGGTAAACGGACCCTTTGCCGGGAATGTTACCCCAAGGCCCGCATCAGGTGAAGACGGAACGCCGTTTCATTGTCGGTAGCAGGTTAAAAATCCGCAACATTCCGCTAACTTCCGAAGTGAGTTGTGCGTCACAATTCCGCAAAGATATAAATAACAGATTGTTTTAAAAGGACAATTAAAACCTCTCCGGCTTTGCTTTAGATCGGCAATCGGCATATTATTTTTGAAATTGAATTTCGCATATTGAAATTTAAAGGCGATATAACCACCAATCAGCATCTCGCCGATCGCGGATGCAGGGACCAGGGGCGCATCACATGACACCAGATAATGCGGAACAACCCATTCTTAGCCTCAGCCATATTGTTAAACGCTTTGGCGGCAACGTCGCGGTGAATGACGTCAGCCTGCAGGTGATGCCGGGCGAAGTCCTGGCCCTGCTGGGCGAAAATGGCGCGGGCAAATCGACGCTGATCAAAGTACTGGCCGGGGTTTACCCACGCGACGGGGGCGATATTCAGTTTCAAGGGGCCAGCATAGCCTCCGCCGCGGCAATAAAAAGTGACAGCCGCCAGCCTATTGCCTTTATTCATCAGGATCTCGGGCTGATCGAGTGGATGACGGTGGCGGAAAATATGGCGCTGGTGATGGGTTTCCCGCGCCGCTTCGGCCTGATTGACTGGCGTGCCAACCGCCGCCGCGCCGTTCAGGCACTGCAGGATGTCGGCATAGCGCTGGATCCCGATGCCAGAGTTTTTGAGCTGTCACGCACCGAAAAATCGCTGCTGGCGATCGCCCGGGCGGTCGCGGTTAACGCCGAACTGCTGGTGCTGGATGAACCCACCGCGTCCTTGCCCGCCAACGATGTGCGCCATTTGTTCGCGGTGATTAACCGGCTACGTGCCAAAAAGGTCGGCATGATTTACGTCACCCACCGGCTGGATGAAGTGATCGAGATCGCCGATCGGGTCTGTGTCATGCGCGACGGGCGCTACGTGGCGGGCGGCAATACTGCCGACTACTCGCTGCGCGATCTGGTGCAGATGATCGTGGGTGAAGCGATGGCGGACGATCAGCGCGAACCCTTACCGGAGGATCGCCCACCGGTGCTGCAGCTCAATAACGTGGCGGTGGGCGATATCGGCCCGGTCAGCTTCACTCTGCAGCCCGGAGAAATGCTGGCACTGGCGGGGTTGCGCGGTGCCGGTCAGGAAGAGATTGGCCGGTTGCTGTTCGGCCTGCGTCACGCCGATGAGGGCGAAATCCGCTTTCGCGACCTGCCTTACACCGCCAGCAGCCCACAGCAGGCCATGGCCTGTGGCGTCTCGCTGGTTGCGGGGGATCGCACCGGCGAAAGCCTGGTGATGTCGATGAGCGTGCGTGAAAACCTGTTTATCAACCCTGTGGCCAGCGGCCACAAACTGCTGTCACGCTACAGCCGCCGGGCCGAGATTGGCGCCAGTTGGTGGAAAGTACAGCTGTTCGACGTACGGCCCAAGGACGTCAATATCGATATCAGCGCCCTGTCCGGCGGTAACCAGCAAAAGGTGGTGATGGCGCGCTGGATGCACCTGGGCGCCCCGCTGCTGATCCTGGAAGACCCCACCGCCGGTGTAGACGTGGGCGCACGGGCGGAAATTTATCATCTATTAAATAAATCCCTGGAAGCAGGCGTGGCGGTATTGGTGATCTCCAACGACTTTGAGGAGATCGCCCATATCTGCAACCGCGCACTGGTGTTTAACCGGGGAAAAGTGGTCGGCGAGCTGAAAAATCAGCAGGTGTCATTCGCCAATTTATTGGAACTGGCCTCCGCCAGCTCCGGGGAAACCCTCGCGACAACGTTAGAATCTGAGGTGGGTCATGTCTAAAACATCTGTTAAATCAACGGCACTGGAGCAAAGAGTCAGCCTGTCACAGGACGGTACCGGCCCGTGGCTGATGCAGGTTCTCACCCGCTACGGCCTGCTGCTGCTGTGCATTGCGCTGGTGATCCTGTTTTCGCTGATCTCCCCCTCGTTCGCTTCAATGCTAACGCTGCAGGCGATCCTCTCCAGCAAGGCCAAGATCGCCCTGCTGGCGCTGGCGGCGACCATCCCGATGATCGTCGGCAAGATTGACCTTAACGTCGGCTTCGGCATCGTGCTGTGGCATATCCTGGCCATCACGCTGCAGGTGGAATACGGTTTTTCGTGGCAGATGGCGGTGCTGACGGTACTGGTACTCTCCGCGCTGTACGGCCTGTTGAACGGCATTCTGGTGGCGCTGGCGGATATCGACAGCTTTGTCGCCACGCTGGGATCCGGCACCGTGCTGTACGCCATTGCGCTGTGGCACTCTGGCGGGCGACAGATCGTCGGCGATCTGCCTGACGCCTTTACCGCCCTGCACCACACCGAGATCGGCGGGATCCCGATCGTGGCCTTCTACGTGTTGATCGTCGCGGTAGTGCTGTGGTTGATCACCGAACACACCCCACTGGGCCGTTGCATGTACGCGGTGGGCGGTAACCCGGCGGCCGCGCGGCTGAATGGCATTTCGGTCAATCGCTTTACCATCGGCGCCTTTATTGCCTCCAGCGTGCTGACCGGCTTTAGCGGAGTGTTGATCGCCGCCGAGCAAGGGGTTGGCCAGGCCAGCGTCGGCATGGACTACCTGTTACCGGCGCTGGTTGGCGCCTTCCTCGGCAGCACCACTATTCGTCCCGGCCGGGTTAACGTCTGGGGCACCGTAGTCGGCATCGCCATACTGGCCATCGGCATCGCCGGTATCCAGCAGTTCGGCGGCGATTTCTGGGTCGAACCGCTGTTTAACGGCGCGACGCTGTTGCTGTCGATCACCCTGGCGGGTTATGCCCAGCGCCGCCGGTTACTCAACCAAAAAGCGGTACAACGCATCCCAGCCACTCCGGCTGATAAAAATAACCAAAAAGCGATCAATCCTTAACCAGGAGTTCACCCTATGAAACGTCTTTGGATATTACCGACTACCCTACTGCTGGCCGGCGCAGCCTCATCCGCCTGGGCCGATGCCTATCTTGATCAAGCCACGGCGGCGGTCACCAAGGCCACTGCCAGCGTGACCCAATGGGACGGGCCGACCAGCGGACCGAAGCTACAGGCCAACAAGAAAATCATCTTTATCGCTTCGGACATGAAAAACGGCGGTGTGCAGGGAGTGCAGGAAGGGCTGAGTGAAGCGGCGAAAGCGGCCGGCTGGAAATTGGAAACCCTGGACGGCGGCGGCTCGGTAAAAGATCAGCTGGCGTCGCTGAACCAGGCGATTGCCCAGAAGCCGGACGGCATCGTCATCGGCGGCTGGAACCCGAACGTGGCCAAGATCCCGCTGAAGAAAGCCATCCAGCAAGGAATAGTGCTGACCGCCTGGCATGCGGTGCCTGAGCCGGGACCGATCGCCAAGTACAACGTGTTTTACAATGTCACCTCCGACTCCAACGAAGTGGCGCGCATAGCTGCCCAATATGCGGTGGTGCAGTCCGGCGGCAAGGCCAGCGTGCTGATCTTTACCGATTCGCTGTACCAAATCGCGTTGGACAAGGCCAATGTGATGAAAGAGGAAATAGGTAAATGCAGCGGCTGCAAGGTGGTCGAGTTTATTGACACCCCGCTGGCCGATACCGCCAACCGCATGCCAACCATGACCTTCAGCCTGCTGCAAAAATACGGCGACCAGTTCCAGTACGCGCTGGCCATCAACGATCTGTATTTTGATTTCATGGCACCGGCGCTGAAAACCGCCGGTAAAGGCGGCAAGAATGCGCCCTACAGCATCTCCGCCGGCGACGGCTCTATTTCTGCCTACCAGCGCATCCGTTCCGGGGGCAGCCAGTCGGCCACGGTACCGGAACCGCTCAAACTGCACGGCTGGCAGCTGCTGGACGAGTTCAACCGCGCCTTCGCCAAACAATCGCCTTCCGGCTACGTTACCCCGGCGCATCTGGTGACCCGCGACAATATCACTGCCGACGGTGGCAGCAGCAATCTGTATGACCCGCAGAATGATTATCAGGGCCACTACAAAGCCATTTGGGGCGTGAAGTAAGCGGAGGTCAGCATGAATGAACTGATGGCGGACCACCCGCTTGAACGCCTGTGCTCACCGGCCATTTGGGCCGAGGGGCCGGTATGGCTGCCGCAGCAGGATGCGGTGGTGTTCAGCGATGTGAAGGGCAACCGCATGTTCCGCTGGTCACGACAGGGGGAACTGAGCCTGTGGCGCTCCCCGTCGCACTACGCCAATGGCAATGCGCGCGACGCCGAAGGTCGGGTGGTCAGTTGCGAGCACGGGCGGCGCGGCGTCAGCCGCACCGAAAGTAACGGCGAGGTACAGATGCTGGTCGATCGGGTGGATGGCAAGCGTTTCAACTCCCCCAATGACCTGGCGGTTCGCTCCGACGGCACCCTTTGGTTTAGCGATCCGCCCTATGGCATTACCGGTGATGAAGAGGGTTACAAGTCGGAAAGCCAGGTGATCGGCTGCTACCTGTACTGTTTTGATCCGCGCGACGGCTCGCTGAACATTGCCGCCAGCGATCTACAGCGGCCGAACGGCCTGGCGTTCTCACCGGATGAGTCGCTGCTGTATGTGGCAGACATGTCGATCGTCGATTTCCCGACCCTCGGGCGCAGTGAACTGCGGGTGTATCAGGTCAACGGACGTGAACTGGAAGCCGGTCGGCGTTTCGCCCAGGTTGCGCCCGGTTTCCCGGACGGTTTTTGTGTCGACAGGGCCGGAAACCTGTTTTGCAGCTGTGCCGACGGGGTGCTGATCTTCGACAGCCAGGGTAAACAGCTCGGTAAAATCAATCTGCCGGAACGCGTCTCTAACTGCACCTTCGGCGGGCCGGACGGCAATGAGTTATACATTACCGCCACCACCTCGTTATACCGCATGGTGCTGAATACTCGCGGATAATGGGCAAAAATGAAGATCGCAGAGCGGGCCTGTTCCGCTCTGCTTTGCCACGTCTGAAACGCACCAGCAGGCCAAAACGTGCCGCCGATCACAAATTCACCAAGTTAATTTAACACACTGTTTTATATAAATAACTTTCTCCCCCCTCACTTTGACTTCATCTAACCGCAGGTATAGCATTTATTTGAAATGCAATTTCGCATAATGAAATTTAAAGAACATAAAACAAACAAATGCGCCGTAGCGGAGAATCAGCATGAGAGTGAGTTACCCCGATCTGAAACAGCAATTCAAACGCGTACTTCTGGCGCGGGGCGTGGCCGAAGCCACCGCCGATGACTGTGCCGGTATGTTCGCCGACACCTCCGCCAGCGGCGTTTACTCCCACGGCGTTAACCGTTTCCCACGCTTTATCCAGCAGTTGGACGCGGGTGATATCGTGCCGGACGCCGAACCCAGCAAGCTGCTGTCGCTGGGTGCCATTGAGCAGTGGGACGCCCATCAGGGCATCGGTAACCTCACCGCCCGCAAAATGATGGATCGCGCCATGCAGTTAGCCGACAGTCACGGCATCGGCCTGGTGGCCCTGCGTAACGCCAACCATTGGATGCGCGGTGGCGGCTACGGCTGGCAAGCGGCGGAGAAAGGGTATATCGGCATTTGCTGGACCAATTCGGCAGCCGTGATGCCGCCCTGGGGGGCCAAAGACTGCCGTATCGGCACCAACCCGTTGATCGTGGCGGTACCGGGCAACCCAATCACCATGGTGGATATGTCGATGTCGATGTTCTCCTATGGCGCGCTGGAGCTGAACCGGCTGGCGGGCAAAACCCTGCCGGTGGACGGCGGCTTTGACAACGACGGACAGTTGACGCGCGATCCCGCCACCATTGAAGAAAACCGGCGCATTCTGCCGATGGGCTACTGGAAAGGATCGGCGCTGTCTATCGTGCTGGATATGATTGCCACCCTGCTGTCCGGCGGCTCTTCGGTGGCGGAAGTGACCGAAGACAACCGCGATGAGTACGGCGTGTCGCAGGTGTTTATCGCCATTGAGATCGAACGGCTGATCGACGGTGCCACTCGCGATGCAAAACTGCAGCGCATCATGGACTATATCACCAGCGCCGAACGCGATAACCCGGAGGTGGCTATCCGCCTGCCGGGCCATAAATTCCCGCGCATTCATGCAGAAAACATGCGTGACGGCATCCCGGTGGATGAGCGCATCTGGGCGCGCATTCAGGCGCTGTAACAGGAGAATAACCATGATCTTCGGCCATATCGCCCATACCTCACCGGAGCAGTATCCGGCACCGGTGGCTAGCGCCATCGCCTATTTGCAAAGCACCGACTTTGGCGCCCTGCCCGCCGGACGCTATCAGGATCCCGCCACTGGCTACGTGGTGCAGGTGCTGGATCTGCACACCCAGCAGCCGGGCGATCTGCGGCCCGAAGTGCACCGCAAAAATGTCGACGTGCAGTTTCTGGTCAGCGGCACCGAATTGATCGGCGTAGCGGCCGATCGCGGCGATAACCTGATCCACCAGGAGTTACTGGCGCAGCGCGACATCATTTTTTATCAGGAGGTCGCGGATGAATCCTGGTTAACCATGCAGCCCGGTAACTTTGCGGTATTTTTCCCGCAGGACGTTCATCGCCCGGCCTGCATTAATCAACAGCCCGGCGCTATTCGTAAAGTGGTGGTGAAAATACCGCTGGAATTATTTAGCGCCTAACCGACAGCAAAGAAATTAAAGATAAAAAAACATCGGCCTGCGGGCCGTTGCGGGCGCCCCTACGCCTTAAACCACCAAAACAATAAAATCTGACTCTACAGGTGTACATATGAACACTGCCTCTGTTTCTGTCACTCAAAGCCAGGCGATCCCTAAATTACGCTGGTTGCGGATCGTACCGCCGATCCTGATTACCTGCATCATTTCCTATATGGACCGGGTGAATATCGCCTTCGCCATGCCCGGCGGCATGGATGCCGAGCTGGGTATCACCGCCTCGATGGCCGGACTGGCTGGCGGCATCTTCTTTATCGGTTATCTGTTCCTGCAGGTGCCCGGCGGCAAGCTGGCGGTGTACGGCAACGGCAAAAAATTCATCGGCTGGTCGCTGCTGGCCTGGGCGATCATTTCGGTGCTGACCGGGCTGGTCAGTAACCAATACCAACTGCTGTTCCTGCGCTTTGCCCTGGGCGTCTCCGAGGGCGGCATGCTGCCGGTGGTACTGACCATGATCAGCAACTGGTTCCCGGACAAGGAACGCGGGCGCGCCAATGCCATCGTCATCATGTTCGTGCCGATTGCCGGTATTCTCACCGCCCCGCTGTCCGGCTGGATCATCACCGTCTGGGACTGGCGCATGCTGTTCCTGGTGGAAGGCGCGCTGTCGCTGGTGGTGATGGTGCTGTGGTATTTCACCATCAGCAACCGCCCGCAGGAGGCCAGGTGGATTTCAGCAGCGGAAAAAGACTACCTGATTAAAACGCTGCATGACGAACAACTGCTGATCAAAGGCAAAACGGTGCGCAACGCCTCGCTGCGCCGGGTACTGGGCGACAAGATCATGTGGCAACTGATCCTGGTGAACTTCTTCTACCAAACCGGGATTTATGGCTACACCCTGTGGCTGCCCACCATCCTCAAGGGGCTGACCAACGGCAATATGGAGCAGGTGGGGATGTTGGCGATCCTGCCTTATATCGGCGCCATCTTCGGCATGCTGGTGATTTCCTCACTTTCTGATCGTACCGGTAAACGCAAAATCTTCGTCGCACTGCCGCTGGCCTGCTTCGCCATCTGTATGGCGCTATCAGTGCTGTTGAAGGATCACATCTGGTGGTCCTATGCCGCGCTGGTCGGCTGCGGCGTATTCATCCAGGCGGCAGCCGGGGTGTTCTGGACCATTCCACCCAAACTGTTCAACGCCGAAGTCGCCGGTGGCGCACGCGGTGTGATCAACGCGCTGGGTAATCTGGGTGGCTTCTGTGGCCCCTATATGGTCGGGGTATTGATCAGCCTGTTCAGCAAGGACGTCGGCGTTTACAGCCTGGCGGTATCGCTGGCCATCGCCTCGGTGCTGGCGCTGATGCTGCCGAACAAATGCGACCAAAGTGCGAGGGCCGAATAATGGACTATTGGCTGGGACTGGACTGCGGCGGCACCTTTATCAAGGCCGGGCTGTATGACCGTCAGGGCGCTGAGCTGGGTATCGCTCGCCGCAACCTGGAGATTATCTCGCCCCAGCCCGGCTGGGCGGAACGGGAGATGCCTGCGCTGTGGCACACCGCTGCCGAGGTGATCCGTGAGCTGCTGACCCGCAACCAGATTGCCGCCGGAGATATTCAGGCGGTCGGCATCTCGGCGCAGGGCAAAGGCGCGTTTCTGCTGGACAAGCAGGGGCTGCCGCTGGGCAACGCCATGCTGTCTTCCGATCAGCGTGCGCTGACGCTGGTGCAGGAATGGCAAAAACAGGGCGTGCCGCAAGCGCTGTATCCGCAGACCCGGCAAACGCTGTGGACCGGTCACCCGGTGTCGTTACTGCGTTGGGTTCGGCAGCATCAGCCGGAACGTTATCGCCAGATTGGCAGCGTGCTGATGGCGCACGATTACCTGCGCTACTGCCTGACCGGCGAGCTGGCCTGTGAAGAAACCAATATCTCCGAATCCAACCTGTACCAGATGGCCGCTGGCCGCTATGACCCGGCGCTGGCACAGTTGCTGGGCATCGGCGACATCATGCCGGCACTGCCACCGATAGTGGGTTCGGCCGAGATCGCCGGGCGAGTTAACGCGGCCGCTGCGGCGGCAACCGGGCTGCTGGCGGGTACGCCGGTAGTCGGCGGGCTGTTCGACGTGGTGTCCACCGCTCTGTGTGCTGGGTTGCGGGACGAAACGCGGCTCAACGCGGTGATGGGCACCTGGTCGGTCACCAGCGGCATTACCGACAAAATCACCGAAGGGTTCGACTACCCGTTTGTCTATGGCCGCCACGCTGAAGCCGGTCAATACATTATGCACGAAGCCAGCCCGACCTCGGCCGCCAACCTGGAATGGTTCTGCCGCCAATGGGGCTTGCAGGACTACGCCCAGCTCAACGACTGGGTGGCAACGCTGCCGAAGGCCGACAGCAGCCTGCTGTTTGTTCCCTTCCTGTACGGCTCCAACGCCGGGCTGGGCCTGAGCGCCAGCTTCCACGGTCTGCAGGCCTTCCACCAGCGCGAACATCTGGTGCAGGCAATTTACGAAGGCGTGGTGTTCTGCCATATGACCCACCTTACCCGCATGCGGCAACGCTTCCCTGCGGCCACCGCTCTGCGCGTCACCGGTGGCCCGACCAAATCCGCTCCCTGGATGCAAATGTTCGCCGACGTCAGCGGCCTGCCGGTGGAACTGCCGCAGGTGGAAGAAACCGGCTGCCTGGGTGCGGCCATGGCAGCGATGGTCGGCAGCGGCGCCTTCAGCGATTTCACCGCTGCCCAGCGGGCGTTGGCACCGCGCATCAAACGGGTGCTGCCGGATGCCGCCGCCGCAGAGGCTTACGGTAAAAAATATCAGCGTTATCAGGCGCTGGTAGCAACGCTGCAAACGCTCAATCAACCCGGTCAGGAGGCTCTATGAGCAATAAACCGCGCCTGCAACTGGCGCTCGATCACACCCGGCTGGACGCCGCCCTGCAGACGGCAGACCGCCTGCAACCGCACGTCGACATCATCGAGGCCGGTACCATTTTATGCATCAGCGCCGGTATTCAGGCGGTGAGCGCGCTGCGTGAACGCTGCCCGCAACATACTCTGGTGGCCGACCTGAAAGTAGCCGATGCCGGCGGCACGCTGGCGCAGCAGGCCTTCAGCCACGGTGCCAACTGGATGACGGTGATCTGCGCCGCCCCGTTAGCCACCATGGCCAGTGCGCTGGAAGTGGCGCAACAACACCAGGGGGAGATCCAGATTGAGCTGTTCGGCCGCTGGACGCTGGACGACGCCCGGCAGTGGCGCGAACTCGGTATCCGCCAGGCGATCTACCACCGTGGCCGCGACGCGCAGGCCAGCGGGCAAACCTGGAGCCAACAAGATTTGGATCTGATGAAAGCCCTGTCGGATCTGGGTATTGAGCTGTCGGTCACCGGTGGCATCACACCGACCGATTTACCGCTGTTTAAAGACATCGCCGTCACCGCCTTTATCGTCGGCCGGGCGCTGGCGGAGGCCGACGATCCGCTGGCCGCCGCCGGTCAGTTCCGCACCGTCATTGATGACATCTGGAGAAGTTGATATGCGCCAGCACCCGTTGGGAATCTATGAAAAAGCCTTGCCGAAACACCTGACCTGGCCCGAGCGGCTGGCACTGGCCAAGGCCTGCGGTTTTGATTTTGTCGAAATGTCGGTGGATGAAAGTGACGAACGGCTGGCACGCCTGAGCTGGAGCAAGGAACAGCGGCTGTCGCTGGTCAGCGCCATGCTGGAAACCGGCATCAGCATCCCGTCGATGTGCCTGTCCGGCCACCGGCGCTTTCCGTTCGGCAGCCATGACGATGCGCTGCGCCAGCGCGCCTTCGAGGTGATGGAACAGGCGATTCAACTGGCAAAGGACGTGGGTATCCGCACCATCCAGCTCGCCGGTTATGACGTTTATTACGAGCAGCAGGACGAAAGCACCCTCGCCCGCTTTACCGAAGGCATGCAATGGGCGGTCGAACGCGCCGCCGCCGCCCAGGTGATGCTGGCAGTGGAAATCATGGACACCGCTTTTATAAACTCGATCAGCAAGTGGAAAGCCTGGGACGCCTGCCTGGCATCGCCGTGGTTCACGGTCTATCCGGACGTCGGCAATCTCAGCGCCTGGGGCAATGACGTGGCGCAGGAGCTGGCGCTGGGTATTGATCGCATTGCCGCCATCCATCTGAAAGACACCTATCCGGTCACCGAAAGCTCGCCGGGACAGTTCCGCGATGTGCCCTTTGGCGAAGGCTGTGTCGACTTTGTCGCCGTGTTCCGCACGCTGAAACAGCTTAACTATCGCGGCGCTTTCCTGATTGAAATGTGGACAGAAAAAGCCGAAGAGCCGGTGGCCGAAATCGTTCAGGCACGCCGTTGGATCGAACAAAAAATGCAACAAGGGGGTATGACATGCTAACGCTGCCGCAACTGAAGCAACAGGTACTGGAAGCCAACCTCGACCTGCCGCGCCACAATCTGGTGACTTTCACCTGGGGCAACGTCAGCGCGGTGGATCGCGAACGCGGGCTGGTAGTAATCAAACCTTCCGGCGTGGAATATGAACACATGGCGGCCGGGGACATGGTGGTGGTCGACCTTGCCAGTGGGCAAACCGTCGAGGGCAGCAAAAAACCCTCTTCGGACACCGCCACCCACCTGGCGCTGTACCGCGAATTTGCCGATATTGGCGGCATCGTGCACACCCATTCGCGCCACGCCACCATCTGGGCGCAGGCCGGGCTGGACATCCCCGCCTGGGGCACCACCCACGCCGACTACTTCTACGGTGCCATTCCCTGCACCCGGCTAATGACCGAGGCCGAGATTGAGCATGATTACGAACTGGAGACCGGCAAGGTGATTATCGATACCTTCCGTCGCCGTGGCATCAGCCCGAACGCCATTCCGGCGGTGCTGGTCAACTCACACGGTCCCTTTGCCTGGGGCAAGGACGCACACAGCGCGGTGCACAACGCGGTGGTGCTGGAAGAAATTGCCTATATGGGGATTTTCTCGCGTCAGCTGACGCCGGGCATCGGCAGCATGCAGCCCGCGCTGCTGGACAAACACTACCTGCGTAAGCACGGCAAGAATGCTTACTATGGGCAGTAGATTGGCCGGGACCCCATGATGGTTTTCGGGGCTTAACACTCTCTAATCGCGGTAAAAGTGCACGGCAATGTTTTTATCACCTACCGCCTTTTTCAGCCCCTCTGGCGCAATAACCTTGCCAATGGGGGTGTAGCTGTAGGATGTCTGAAACGTTTCGTAGAAAAGTACCAGGGTCTGGTGGCCGTAGAGCATCAGATCCCCTGCATGGAGGGCACCCGGTCTGCTCTGGCGGGTGGGTAAGCTATGAGCGAGATCGGCAAATTTCTCATTGCCGTTAAGCTCTTCCATGTTCAGCGTCAGAGGGAGTTGTTCAACAAAAGCCTTGGCCGCCGCTGTATCCGATAACGAAATTTCGTATGTCTGCTGATTGATACTCATATTGATTGTCATAGGGTTTTCCTTTTCCGTCTGACCTGGGGTAATGGCATAAACGGGAAACAGGCCATTCGCGACCAGGCAAAGTAACAGAAAGCACGGTTTATTCATTCCGTCTCCTCCGAAATATGCCGCGCCTTTTCGGGCGCGGCTTTTGTCATTATTTCAGGTTAGTCTTGAAGAACGATGTCAGCTTAGCAAAAGGGATCAGGTCAGTGCGGTCATACAGATCGACATGGCCAGCCCCTGGAACCACAAACAGTTCCTTCGGCTGCCCGGCGCGTTTATACGCATCTTCACTGAATTCTTTCGAATGTGCCTGGTCGCCAGTAATAAACAGCATTGGGCGTGGTGAAATGGTTTCAATATCATTGAACGGATAGAAATTCATAAACTTGCCGATGCTGCTCAACACAGGCTTCGTAGTCAGTTCCTCTTTATCGCCCTTAGGCGTGTAGCCGCCGCGCTCAGTCCGGTAGAAGTCAAAGAATTCACGCTGGATTGCCGGTGTAGAATCATCCAGCTTATTAACCGTTCCAGGGATGTAAACCGTAGCGCCGCCTTTAAATTCGGCAAATCGCTGTTCGATGGCAGACTTAATAAAGGCCTGGCGTTGTGCTAACGACTGAGAATGGTTCAGTCCATTACGGAAAGCTGAGCCCATATCGTACATGCTGACCGTGGCGATCGCTTTCATGCGAGGGTCTATTTTGGCGGCGCTAATAACAAAACTGCCACTGCCGCAAATACCCAACACACCGATTTTCTCTGGATCCACATACGGCTGCGTGCTCAGGTAATCGACTGCCGCGCTGACGTCGTCAGCATAGATTTCCGGCGAGATTAAGTGCCTCGGTTTACCTTCACTTTCCCCCCAAAATGACAGATCAATCGCCAGCGTCACAAACCCCTGCTCCGCCAGTTTTTGCGCGTACAGGTTTGAACTCTGCTCTTTCACTGCGCCCATCGGATGGCCAATAACGATCGCCGGATTTTTCACATGACGGTTGATCTCTTTCGGAATAAACAGATTGCCGACAACGTTCATCTGGTACTGATTTTTGAAGGTCACTTTTTCCAGTATGACCTTATCGCTTTGGTAGAAGTTGTCCGCGCCATTGGACATATCGGCAGCAGTGGCGGCGAACGAGCTGATTAACAGCCCCAGCGCCAGGGTCATATTTTTCATGAAGCTAATCCTCTAATGTGTGTTGTGTTTTTGACGTGCGGTGAGAAAGGTCAGTGCGGCCGCGATGAGAAGCAACCCGCCGCTCAGGGCAAATGTGCTTTGCCAGCCGAGATGGTCAAATGCAAAGCCACCGGCGGTGGATCCCAGTGCTATGGCAAGCTGAATGGCTGCCACCATCAGCCCGCCCCCCGCCTCCGCATCATTCGGCAGCGTTCGTGCGACCCATGCCCACCACCCGGTTGGCGCGGCTGTCGCAATCAGTCCCCAGATACCCAGCAAGGGGGCAACTACCCAAACGCTGTGCCCGACCAGGATCAACATCCCGGCAATGCTCGCCATCAGCAGAGGAATGGCAATCAGTGTCGGGTAAAACCCGGCTTTCAAAAATGCGCCAATGACCAGCGTGCCAATAAAACCCGCCACGCCAATGATGAGCAGAATGAGGGTTAAGGTGCTGACATCGACTCGGGTCACCGTCTCAAGGAACGGGCGTAGGTAGGTAAATAGCGCGAACTGGCCCATGAAGAACAGTCCACAAGCCAACAGGCCAGTAGGTACACCGGGGTAGCTGAACAGACGGAAAATCGAGCCGGATGACTGGCGGCCTTTATCGGCTTCCATTGAAGGCAGGCTGAACCACTGCCAGATGAAGGCCACTATCGCCACCGGCAACAGGCAGAAAAAGGCCCCGCGCCAGCCGATGGTTGCCCCCAGATAGCTACCCAAAGGGGCTGCCACAACGGTAGCCAGCGCATTACCGCCGTTAAAAATGGCTAAAGCGCGTGGCACCAGACGCTGAGGGACCAGGCGAATGGCGGTCGCAGCGGACATCGACCAGAATCCCCCGATAGCGATACCAATCAGCGCTCGCCCCACCATATAGACCAGGTAGCTGGAGGACAGGGAGATAATCATCCCCGACATTGCCATCAGAACCGTCATCCCCAACAGAAGAACTTTACGGTTCAGATTTCCGACAACGCTGGACATGGTCAGGCTGGTCAATAGCGCCAGCCCCCCAGAAATGGCAATGCCCTGCCCTGCCAAGCCCTCAGTCACGCCCAGGTCCCTGGTAATGGGTGTCAGCAAGCTGACCGGCATAAATTCCGATGCAATCAGCACAAACACACACAGGGTCATGGCAAAAACGCCGCTCCAGCATGCGCGCTCTTGGTTATGCGGTGTTTCACGGCTCAATGTGGACATAATCAACCTCTCTGACGCTCCCCTGGCCAAATGCAGGCAAGCCGGGGGCCGACGCTATTCACGGGAATAGCGACTCAAAATGTGTATCAAGAATGAAGAGCGATAGTTGTTTATCGCCAGAGTTATCTCTTACTGAAATTTTCACACGACAGGTGTAGCCTGACTAGCTAATGAATACTTAATGGGCTTATAAGCTGTGGTTATTAATCCTGAGGGCCTCGCTAATGAAACGTAACCTGAATGACCTGCTTTATTTCGTTACCGTGGCCCGTGAAGGGAGCTTTACGCGTGCAGCGGCTCATATGGGTGTGACGCAACCGGCTCTCAGCCAGGCAATTTCAGCCCTGGAAGAGCGTATGCAGATCCGCCTGCTCACCCGAACCACCCGAAGCGTCTCGCCTACGGTTGCCGGAGAACGTCTCTTGCAGGCTATCGGTAATCGCTTCGACGAGATTGAAGCTGAGCTGGATATGCTCACGGAGCTGCGCGATAAACCCGCAGGCACCGTGCGAATCACCTGCGGCCCGGATGTCCTGCGCACCACACTGTTGCCAAAGCTGACGCCGCTGCTGCATGAATAC
Source organism: Serratia myotis (assembly GCF_027474885.1). Classification (NCBI taxonomy): domain Bacteria; kingdom Pseudomonadati; phylum Pseudomonadota; class Gammaproteobacteria; order Enterobacterales; family Yersiniaceae; genus Serratia; species Serratia myotis. The sequence goes on from NZ_CP099707.1 coordinate 4,558,938, forward strand.
CCGGATATCCGTATCGAGTTCGATGCTAACCACGGCTTCCGCGATATCGTCGCCGACCGTTTTGATGCCGGGGTTCGCCTGGGAGATACCATCGATAAGGATATGATTGCCCTGCCCATCGGCCCGAAATTACGCATGGCGGCCGTCGCCTCGCCGGACTATTTCTCACGTTATCCCATCCCGCAAACGCCTCATGAACTGACGCAACATCAATGCATTAATCAGCGCATGGTCCGATCTGGCGGGCTCTACGTCTGGGATTTCGATCAGGATGGGGGCGATCTGAATGTGCGGGTGAGCGGACAGCTTACGTTCAATACATCCGAACATATTGTCGATGCGGCGCTGGCAGGCTTGGGCATTGCTTTTCTTCCGGAAGAAGAGTTTGGCTCACACATCAGAGAGGGCCGGCTGCTCCGTGTCCTCGAAGCCTGGTGTCAGCCTTTTCCCGGATACTACCTCTACTACCCCAGTCGCAAGCAAGTCTCCCCCGCGTTTTCATTGGTGGTTGATGCCCTGCGCATATCCCGGAAACGACAACCGGCAAATTTAATCAAATGAAACAGAGAATTGGGATAACCCTTCTGGCTCTAAAATTGTTGGCATAATGCTTTCGTCACAACGCCAGCTTATGACAGCAAGCTGCCCACAGGCGGTTTTGAACGATACAGGGTCGTCATTCGCCTGTCGGTTTAAAATTCGTTATCATCCGCACCCACTCTCCCTCTGGTTGGCCTGATGTCCAAGATTATCGATACCTTTATTGCCCCACCGTGCCATGACCAGATCGAGATCCTCTATCAGGACGAGAGTCTGGTGCTGATCAACAAGCCCACCGGGTTACTCAGCCTGTCGGGGAAGAATCCGCAAAATCTCGATTCGGTGCATCATCGGCTGGTACAGCAATTCCCCGGCTGTACTTTGATCCACCGCCTGGATTTCGGCACTTCCGGGCTGATGGTGATTGCCCGCAATAAGGCTATCAATGCCGCCCTCTGCCAACAGTTCAGCCAGCGCACAGTGACCAAAGTGTACAGCGCACTGCTGTGTGGGCATCTGGACGACAACGAAGGGGTGATAGACGCAGCGATTGCCAAAGATCCGGCGCTGTTCCCGCTGATGTCGATTTGCGCCATCCACGGCAAGCCAGCTCGCTCTGGCTATCGGGTCATTGAACGCTTTTACCACGAGTTGGAAGACGGGAGATCACTGCCATTGACGCGGGTACAGCTAACCCCGGAAACCGGGCGTACCCATCAACTGCGCATCCACTGCCAGCAGTTGGGCCACCCTATTTTGGGCTGCGACCTGTATGGCGGTCGCCTGCTGCCGGGTACCGAACAGACCCCGCGGCTGATGCTGCACGCCAGTGAGCTGCATTTTGTTCATCCTGTCAGCCAAGAGCCGATCAAAGCCCATAATGCCAGCCCGTTCTGAACGCGGTAGAAACGGCATTGATGTACCTGGAGCAGAGCTACAAAAATAAAACTGCCCTATTAACGACATGTTGTTAAGCTAATGCGAAGATTAATCGATAATTTGGGGAATGTGCTTCCCATATCACGGGAAACACAGGCTTTCACTCAAAGAGTAAAATGATGGAACTGAATCGTATTGGTGATATTGCGGCCTTCGTCGCAGCCGTTGACGCCGGGAGTTACACCCGTGCCACGCCAAGCGTTGGTCTTTCTCGTTCAGCTATCGGCAAAAGCATTACACGCCTGGAGGCACAATTGGGCGTGAGATTACTTAACCGGACCACTCGTCAGCTCAGTCTGACGGAAGAGGGGCGGATTATGTACGATCGCTGTAAGCAAATACTGGAAGACCTGGAGGAAGTTGATGCAACCATGGCTCTGCGCAGGGAAAAGCCCACTGGAACGCTTCGCCTGACGGCACCATTATCGCTGGGACAGCGTCACATACTTCCTGTTATCGACAGTTTTTTGAAAAAGTGGCCTGAGTTGCGGGCATATATCGTTTTTACCGATCGCTATGTTGACCTGATCGAGGAAGGATTCGATATTGCCATCCGCATTGGAGAGCCGAAAGATGACTCGCGGATACTGACCAGAACTATCGCCACTCAGCACATGGTCACCTGCGCTTCGCCGGAATACCTTTCCCTGCACGGTGTGCCTGTTGTGCCGGAAGATCTCTCCAGACACGACATCATCTTCTTACGCAGTGCTGAAAAACGTCGTTCATGGCGCTATCAGACACCAGAGGGGTATTTCATTTACGACGGCCCAGGCCGTATGGATATCGACAGTTCAGAGGCCATGCTCTCCTCCGCTATCTCCGGCTTTGGTATCATACAGCTTCCTGACTACCTGGTATTTCAGTCTCTCGAAAAGGGGGAACTGACAGCCATTCTCACCGAGTATAAAACGGAACCTGAGCCAGTAAGAATTATTTACCCCAGTAAACGCCATTTATCCCCAAGAATTCGTGGTTTTGTTGACATGATTGCGGAAGACTGGCAAAGCAACGGCGTCCCCTGGAAAGGGCGTTGATTACATACTTGTTTTTTATTTAACTGCGCCAGCATTAATGACATGTTTATATTAATTCTGATAGTAACACCTGCGTGCAACACACCAAAATTATCTTTAATTATCAATATACCAAACCCGTTCATATAGCGAGCTGCCTTTATTTAAAATCCTTCTGAGCAATTCCGTCCCGTCATATGGGAAGCACATTCCCGAATTTTTGTTTTATTGTGTTGCGACAGACTTAATTAAACTAATTAGCAGGTATTAATATGTCAAAACTTACACTGCCGCTGCACCTCCAACAACATACTGCTTTCAAACGTGTATTTCAGCCGGGTAAACTGACCTTTGGTCTTATTGCCCCCTTTAAAGGATATCCTGAAGGCCCGATTCCAAATATGGACGATCACCGCGAATTAGCGCAAATGGCCGATGAGGGTGGGATTTCTGCCTTGTGGGTACGCGATGTTCCTTTCTACGATCCTAATTTTGGTGATGTCGGTCAGGTCTATGATCCGATGGTAGATTTAGGCTACCTCGCTGCGATCACCAAAAATATCGCATTAGGCAGTGCCGGGATTGTATCTCCACTGCGTAATCCTGTGCTTACCGCCAAGCAGGCGGCGAGTGTGGATCGTCTGTCAGGTGGGCGCTTTCTTCTGGGAATGTCGAGTGGTGACCGTCCGGTTGAGTATCCAGCCTTTGGTTATGAATTTAACAATCGAGCCGATCGTTTCAGAGAAGCATGGGATGTTGTTCGTCTGCTGACTGAAAACAGTTTCCCCAAAGGCTCGACAGAATATTACGGCAACTTCAACGGCGGGATTGATTTAGTGCCAAAACCGACCGTTCCACGCCTGCCAATGATCACCATTGGCCGTGCCCGTCAGGAGATGTCCTGGTTCGCCAATCAATCTGATGCCTGGATTTGGCATGGCGTTGATCCTAAACGCTCGGGTGATATCGTGAATGAAATTGCCGAACTTGGAGATGGCAAGACATGGCATCCGTTTGGCTATTCGAACTTCCTGGATTTAAGTGAAAACCCGGATGAACCTTTACGCCTGTTCAATAATGTATTCATGAGCGCGGGCCGAAACACCCTGATGGAATACTGGAAGCAGCAGGAGAGCGTTGGCGTATCTCATATCGCGCTGAATCTCAAGCCAAGCAAGCGCCCGGCGAAAGAGGTGTTACAGGAACTGATTGAGGATGTTTTACCGTCGTTTTCAGCAAATTCGTAAGCTAAATATCAGCATTTTAGAAACGCCAGGAGGTGGCCAAGACGCCATCCTCCTGGTTTTTTCAGGAACATTATTCCCAGTAGCGCCGGTCCCTGAGTATGAGCATCGAAGATGCGGAAACGATGGAGATAGCGGTTAAGCTTCTTACCATTGAAAAACTCATCAACATCTCCCTCACGGCATCCCCCCGCAAGCCCCAGGCTCTGGTGTATACTCGGGGTTCTACGCCATGCAAGCCAAAGCGGCTTTGGATCAGGCCCGTTTCAGCAAGAACCTGACGCCTACATTGCCCTCCAGCCAGCTCCACACTCGTCTATTCAAGTGGAACCTCCATGAGCCAAAACACCGCTCGTATCAGTGAGATCATCGATAACGCGAAGATCTCGCCTTACCAGATCCTGATCCTCAGCCTGTGCTTTCTTATCGTCCTGTTGGACGGTTTTGATACCGCCGTCATTGGTTACATTGCCCCTGCCCTGCGTGAAGAGTGGGGCCTGCTGCCTGCACAGTTATCTCCTGCCTTCGGCGCGGGGTTGCTGGGCCTGTTAATCGGCAGTCTGATCTTCGGTCCGGTCGCCGATGCCATTGGCCGCAAACGCGTGCTGCTGGTCTCGATACTGATCTTTGGCGGGGGTACCCTGGCCTCGGCCTATACCTATTCCATCGAGTCGCTGACCCTGCTGCGTTTAATCACTGGCATCGGTTTGGGTGGCGCAATGCCCACCTGTATCACCCTCAGTTCGGAGTACTCCCCGGCACGTCGGCGGATGATCATGGTCACTCTGAGTTGGAGCGGTTTCACCGCCGGTCTGGCTCTGGGCGGTCTGCTTGCCGGGCAGATTATCCCGGCGTTCGGCTGGCGTGGCGTACTGATGCTCGGTGGTATTGTGCCGTTGTTGCTGCTGCCATTGCTGGCCTGGCAGATGCCCGAGTCCGTGCGCTTTATGACTTCCAGCCCAAAACATGCCGATAGGTTACGTCTGGTGGTCGAACGCATTACTGGTAAAAGCTGGGCCGGCGTGGCGATTATTGATGACGAGCGCCCAACGCAGGTCAGATCGCCGATATCGCACCTGTTCATCGAAGGCCGCGCGGTGCGTACCCTGCTGCTGTGGCTGGCCTTCTTCTGCTCGCTGTTCGTGTTTTACCAACTCACCAGTTGGCTGCCGAGCATTCTCAAGGATGCCGGTTACGATATCGTCCACGCATCACGCATTGGGGCGATGGTGCCACTGGGCGGCACTCTCGGGGCAATCCTGATGGCGCTGCTGATGGACCGCGTTGGGCCTTACCGGGTGCTGGCCCTGTCCTACCTGGGTGCAGCGCTGGTTGTCGGTGCCACCGGCTATTTAATGGGTGATGTCTATACGCTGGCCGCCACCGTGTTCCTCATCGGTTTCGGCGTGGCTGGTGCACAGAACGGTTTGAATCTGGTTTCCGCCACTATCTACCCCACTGCGGCTCGCGTCACCGGGGTAAGCTGGGCGATGGCCAGCGGCCGCTTCGGTTCCATCGTCGGTTCGATGCTCGGAGCCTGGATGATTGCCGCTGCGGGTTCCTCTGAAGTGTTCTTTATCTGGCTGGCGCTGCCGGTGTTGGTGGGCTCTGCCGCCATCTTCCTGCTCTACCGCCTCAGTTTGAATCGTCGGGCACCTGCGGCTGACTCTGCATGACCCAACTGACCCAATAAAAAAGCCGAGACCCATCTCAGTGATGTCGTCTCGGCCGGCAATAAAAAAGGGGCCTGGGCCCCTGTTCGTTATTCCGCTTTCGCGGTGGTCGCATCGTTGCGATACAGATGAACGTCCATCTGCGGGAACGGAATACCGATGTTGTTGGCATCCAGCGCGCGCTTGAAGTTCTCCATCAGATCGAAGTACACGTTCCAGTACTCGGCATTGGTGGTCCAGGAGCGGGTCACGAAGTTCAGTGAAGAAGGCGCCATCTCGTTCAGACGCACGGTCACGCCTTTGGCGTGCATGATGCGCTTGTCGGCGGCGATCACATCGCCCAGTACCTTTTTCACCACATCGATATCGGCGTTATAAGCCACGCCGACCACGATATCCACACGGCGGTTCGGCTCGCGGGAATAGTTGATGATGTTACCGGCGATGATTTTACCGTTCGGTACCACGATGGTTTTGTTGTCTGCGGTGCGCAGCGTGGTGGAAAAAATCTGCACCTGATCCACGGTACCGGCTACGCCGCCCAGATCAACATACTCACCGGCACGCAGTGGACGGAAGGCCACCAGCAACACGCCTGCGGCGAAGTTGGACAGCGAGCCCTGCAGCGCCAAACCGACGGCCAAACCGGCGGCACCCAGCACGGCGATCACTGAGGTGGTCTGTACGCCAACGCGCCCCAGTACAGCGATAAAGGTGAAGGCCAGAATGCCGTAACGCGCCATGGCCGACAGGAAATCCGCTACCGTGGCATCGATGCCGCGCAGCTTCATCACCCGGTTTACCGCATTGCTGACTATACGGGCAATGATCGAACCAATGATGAAAATAACGATCGCCGCGACGATGTTCACCGCATACTTAATCAATAAATCCTGGTTCTGCACCAGCCAGTTACCGGCACCGTTGATGCCGTCTACTACGTTCAGATCTTTCATTCGTGTCGTCCTAACTTTTCCCTAAGGGGATAAACTCGCAAAAAAGACTGACATAGGGCGTCAGTCGGAAACCACCGCCCTAGGTTAACTAACATTTCCGCAGCATGCCAACCGTAAGCGGTAAAAATAGCCGAACTTCCTCTATGCTGAACACAGCGCTATCACCTTTATCAGGATAAGGAACTTCGCTCGTTATGCACATTTCCTCATCGATTAAACACTATTGGCAGGTCCGCCCCAGGCTGCTGCTTTCCGTCGCTGCGGGTATCCTGTGTTATCTGCTGCTGCCGCACCGGCTCAATGAATTGCAACGATTGATGCTCGGCTGGAACATGTTGGCCTGGATTTATCTGTTGTCTCTCTGGCGGCTGATGCTGATCAGTACGCCGAAGCACATCCGCCAGCTCGCCCGCAGGCAGGATGAAAGTGCCAGCATGGTGCTGGCGCTGGTCAGCATCGGCTGTCTGGTGAGCATTCTGTCGATTCTGTTCGAGCTGAGTACCGCCAAGCAGGTCAGCGACTCGCTGAAAACGCTGCATCTGGTGCTGACCGGTGCCACGCTGGTGGTGTCCTGGCTACTGCTGCCCACCGCATTCACCATGCACTATGCTCATCAATTTTATCGTCAGGACGCACAGCAAGATCCGCTGCCGTTGCTGTTTCCCGGCGATCTCAAAGAACCGACCTATTGGGACTTCGCCTATTTCTCGTTCACCATTGCCGTGGCGTCGCAAACCGCCGACGTGGCGGTCGGCGCGGCCGAAGTGCGCAAAATCGCCCTGCTACAATCGGTGATTTCCTTTGTCTTCAACCTGGTGATCCTGGGGCTGTCAATTAACGTTGGCGCCAGCCTGCTGAGCTAGAAACGAAAAAGGCTCCCCGAGGGGAGCCTTGATATCAGCAGCTAACCGAGATTACAGAACGTCTACTGCGTTCAGATCTTTGAAAGCCTGTTCCAGACGAGTAATCATCGAAGTCTGGGCTGAACGCAACCATACGCGTGGGTCGTAGTATTTCTTGTTCGGCTTGTCAGCACCTTCTGGGTTACCCAGTTGGCCTTGCAGATAGCCTTCGTTCTTTTTGTAGTACTGCAGGATGCCGTCCCAGGTTGCCCATTGGGTATCGGTATCGATGTTCATTTTGATCACGCCGTAACCTACGGACTCTTTGATCTCTGCATCGCTAGAACCAGAACCGCCGTGGAACACGAAGTTCAGGCTGTTGTGCGGCAGGTTATATTTCTTGGAAACATAGTCCTGAGAATCACGCAGAATAGTCGGGGTCAGTTTCACGTTGCCTGGCTTGTAAACGCCGTGCACGTTACCGAAGGACGCCGCGATAGTGAAGCGTGGGCTGATCGCATTCAGTTTTTCGTAAGCGTAGGCCACGTCTTCTGGCTGAGTGTACAGGGAGGATGCGTCCATATGGCTGTTGTCCACGCCATCTTCTTCACCGCCGGTGCAGCCCAGTTCGATTTCCAGGGTCATACCGATTTTCGCCATGCGAGTCAGGTATTTGCTGCAAATCTCGATGTTTTCTTCCAGAGACTCTTCAGACAGGTCGATCATGTGGGAAGAGAACAGTGGTTTGCCGGTAGTCGCGAAATACTTCTCGCCAGCGTCCAACAGGCCGTCAAGCCATGGCAGCAGTTTCTTCGCGCAGTGGTCGGTGTGCAGAATAACCGGCACGCCGTAATGCTCAGCCATCTGGTGAACATGGTGTGCACCGGAGATAGCGCCCAGAATTGCTGCACCCTGTGGAACGTCAGTCTTCACGCCTTTGCCGGCGATAAACGCGGCACCGCCGTTAGAGAACTGAACGATAACCGGAGCACGTACCTTCGCGGCTGTTTCCAGCACGGCGTTGATAGAGTCGGTACCTACACAGTTCACTGCTGGCAGAGCAAAGTTGTTCTCTTTAGCTACTGCGAATACTTTCTGAACGTCATCACCAGTGATGACACCCGGTTTTACGAAATCAAAAATTTTAGACATGTTACTTTGTCCTGTTTCGTCGGCCGTAGATGGATGTAAATCGATTTTTTCATGCCGCGCCGCCTAAGCCGCGCGGTATAAAATAAACGGGCGACTTTCGCCTCCCGCTGTCTGAATTACTGCTTGGCGCGCTCTTCCAGCATGACTACTGCCGGTAACGCTTTACCTTCCACAAATTCCAGGAAAGCACCGCCGCCGGTAGAGATATAAGAGATTTTATCTTCAATACCGAACAGATCGATAGCCGCTAGCGTATCACCACCACCAGCGATAGAGAATGCATCACTCTCTGCGATAGCGCGTGCGACAATTTCGGTGCCCCGGCGGAAGTTAGGGAACTCGAATACGCCAACCGGGCCATTCCACAGAATGGTTTTGGCTTCTTTCAGCAACTTGGCCATAGCCAGCGCGGTTTCGTCACCGAAGTCCATGATCTCTTCATCATCTTTCACTTCGCTGACTTTTTTCAAGGTAGCAGGGGCAGTTTCAGAGAACTCCGTGCCTACGCGAGAATCGGTAGGAACCGGAATTTTAAACTCGTCACGCAGTTTTCTCGCTGCATCGACGAAGTCAGGTTCGTACAGGGATTTACCAACGTTGTTATCGATAGCCACGAAGGTGTTGGCGATACCGCCGCCCACGATCACCGTATCGGCGATTTTCACCAGCGAGTTCAGCACATCAAATTTGGTAGAAACCTTCGAACCGCCCACCACGGCAACCATCGGACGAGCCGGGCTTTTCAGCGCTTTGCCCAGGGCTTCCAGTTCTGCTGACAGCAGCGGGCCCGCACAGGCGACAGGAGCAAACTTGCCCACGCCATGAGTGGATGCCTGCGCACGGTGTGCAGTACCGAAGGCGTCCATCACGTACACGTCACACAGCGCCGCATATTTCCTGGACAGGGTTTCGTCGTCTTTTTTCTCGCCCTTGTTGAAACGGACGTTTTCCAGCACGACCAGTTCACCTTCTGCAACGTCAACACCTTCCAGGTAGTCTTTAGCCAGACGAACCGGAGCTTTCAGGTGGTCTTTCAGATAGTTGACAACAGGCAGCAGGGAGAATTCTTCGTTGTACTCGCCTTCGGTAGGACGACCCAGGTGGGAAGTTACCATCACGCGGGCGCCTTGTTTCAGCGCAGCTTCAATAGTCGGCAGGGAGGCACGGATACGTGCATCGGAAGTCACTTTACCGTCTTTCACTGGAACGTTCAGATCGGAGCGGATCAGAACGCGTTTACCGGCCAGATCCAGATCGGACATGTTAATTACAGACATGGTGAACCCTCTTGGTTGATTCTCTATAAACTATAAAGTTGCCTGGGCGGCGCATCGGTCATGCCAATGCCGCCGTACTAGAAACCGCTAGCGGCCATTGCCCGTGTTGTATCCAACATCCGGTTGGCAAAGCCCCATTCATTATCACACCAGACCAAGGTCTTGATCAGGTGCTGACCGCTGACCCGGGTCTGCGTACCGTCGACGATAGCGCTGTGCGGGTCATGGTTAAAATCGATCGAGACTAATGGTAGTTCCGTATAGTCAACTATACCACGAAATGATCCCCGTGCGGCCATTTGCAACAGCTGGTTGACCTCTGTCACCTTCACCGCCGAGCTAACGCTGACGCTGAGATCGATGGCCGTCACGTTGATGGTTGGCACGCGCACCGAAATCGCTTCGAAACGATCGCAAAACTGCGGGAAGATACGGGTAATGCCCGCGGCCAGCTTGGTGTCGACCGGAATAATCGACTGGCTCGCCGCGCGGGTACGCCGCAAATCCTGATGATAGGCGTCTATCACCGGCTGATCGTTCATCGAAGAGTGAATGGTGGTCAGGGTGCCCGATTCGATGCTGTAGGCATCGTCCAGCAGCTTGATCACCGGAATAATGCAGTTGGTGGTGCATGACGCATTGGAAACAATGCGGTGTTCTGCCAGTAGCGTCTGATGGTTGACCCCAAACACAATAGTAGCATCCAGATCGTTACCGCCAGGGTGGGCGAACAACACTTTTTTCGCCCCCGCCGCCAGATGGGCTTCGCCATCCGCCCGGCTGCCGTACACACCGCTGCAATCCAGCACCACGTCGACGCCCAGCTCGCCCCAGGGAAGCTGTTCCACCGCCGGCTGATGCAACAAACGAATGGTATCGTCCCCGACGGTTAGCATGTCGCATTCCTGGCGGACATCCCAGGCAAAGCGGCCATGGCTGGAGTCGTATTTCAGCAGGTGGGCCATCCCCTCGGCATTCGCCAATTCGTTGATCGCCACCACGGAAATTTCCGCTCTTCGTCCCGATTCATACAGTGCGCGTAAAACGCTGCGGCCTATGCGGCCAAAGCCGTTTATCGCTATGCGGATTGTCATGCTGCTCCTGAAAAAGGGCCTTCTCTCACCGGGCATAATCACCGTGTTCAAGAGGGCGCTGACTGGTTACCAAGCTAACCCGCATAGAGTACTTTAGCGCACCACCTGCTGTGAATCGGCACATCACATTATTCCTTCGGTCCGGCGCTGTTTCTCCGGTCTCACTCCGCCGTTTCTGTTGAACACCGTCACAACTGAAACGCTTCAGCCGAGCATAAACCAAAGTTTTAGCAAAAGGAACAGGTGCGGCAGCCTGCCCGACAACGGAACGACACTTTGCGAGAATAAGATGATCTGGCGCACACTTTTTCATAGCCAATCCTTGGTCGTGCGCCAGATATTTTGACAATAACCAGGCTCGCAGCCTTAAATTTTAGGAAAAATCCACAGGTGCTCGGCCGGCAGGGAAAGCCGACACAGGGTTTGACCACGCACTTCAGTGCCATAAGCGCGTACCACAAAATCCTCGGCTACGGTACGGAACAGGTATTCCCAACGATCGCCGAGATACATGCTGGTCAACAGCGGCAACTCAAGCTGATTGCCCTGCGGATTATCCCCCAGCCGCACGCGCTCTACACGGATCACCGCCGTGGCTTCTTCGCCGACTTTTACCCCTGCGCCCGCCATGCCCCACAGCGTCCAGTCTTTGCCTTCGATACGCGCTTTACCCTCACTCACCTCGCTGATCTTGCCGTGCAGACGGTTATTGCTGCCCATAAACTCGGCGGTAAACAGGGTCGACGGCGAACCGTACATTTCCTGCGGCGTGCCCTGTTGTTCGATTTTTCCGTTGTTGAGCAACAGGATGCGATCGGAGATCGCCATCGCCTCGTTCTGGTCGTGAGTGACCATCAGTGCCGAAAGCCCCAGCTTGATAATCAGCTCACGCAGGAACACCCGCGCCTCTTCACGCAGCTTGGCGTCGAGGTTCGACAAGGGCTCATCCAGCAGGATCACCGGCGGGTTGTACACCAGCGCCCGGCCAATCGCCACGCGCTGCTGCTGACCACCGGACAACTGGTGCGGGTGACGCTTGCCCAAATGTCCCAGCCCAAGCTGGTCCAGCACGCCCTGTACCCGCTGGTTGATTTCCGCCGAGGCGACCTTGCGTAATTTCAGCGGGTAGGCGACGTTTTCAAACACGGTTTTATGCGGCCACAGCGCGTAAGACTGAAACACCAGCCCCAGATTGCGCTCTTCCGCCGGGATTTCGCTGCGCGCGCTGCCGTCGTAAACGGTATTGCTGCCGATGATAATGCGCCCCTGGGTCGGTTTCTCCAGCCCGGCGACCGCACGCAGCAGCGTGGTTTTACCGCTGCCCGACGGCCCCAACAGTGAAACCACCTCGCCGCGCTTTAAGTCCATCGAGACCCCCTTCAACACCGGGTTGTCGCCGTAGGTCAAATGCAGGTTTTCTACCGAAAGTTCAATCATGTAATTTCACTCCAAAGCGCAGGGCGATACCCAGACCCAACACCACCAGCAGGATGTTAATAAACGAGAGCGCGGCAACGATATCAATGGCGCCCGCCGCCCACAGGGAAACCAGCATCGAGCCTATGGTTTCGGTACCCGGAGACAACAGATACACCCCGGTGGAATACTCACGTTCGAAAATCAGGAACATCAGCAGCCACGAGCCAATCAGGCCGTAACGCGATAGCGGAATGGTGACGTGACGGGTGATCTGTCCCCGGGTCGCGCCAGCGCTGCGCGCTGCTTCTTCCAGCTCCGGGCCCACCTGCAGCAGCGTCGAAGAGATCAGCCGCAGGCCATAAGCCATCCACACTACGGTGTAAGCCAGCCAGACGCTGAAGATGGTGCTGCGCAAAGACCGCAACCAGACGATCAGGTGCTCCCGCAGCCATTCGGCCACCGGCAACGCCGACAACCAGCCCTCTTTCAAAGACTTATCCAGCCACATCGGCAGGAACAGGAACACCCACAGGAACGCCAGCCCCGCCAGCAGGCCGGGCACCGCACGCGGCACCAGTACGCTGTAATCGAGGAATCGGGTGGCACCGTCGGGTTTGCGGTGCATGGCAATGCCGATAAACAGGTAGCAAACCACCGCCAGCGCGCCGCCGAACACCCCAATCGCCATCGAGTTGACGATCGCCCGCAGCAGGTTCGGCTGCTGCCAAATGGTGCGGAAGGTATTGAGCGACAGCTCGTCCCAGATTGAAACGCCCACGCCCCAGTTGGAGATAAAGGCGCGCAGTACTACCCCTACCAGCGGTACGCCGATGGTCACCGTCAGCCAGAACACCACTACTGCACCGGCAACCCAACGCCATTTACCCAGCGGCAGCGCCCGCGCCTGCGACGCCTTGCCCTTGACGGTGACGAAGCGGTTAGCGGTGCGCATCAGACGGCGCTGTAACATCACCAGCGGTATGGTGATGCAGATCAGCACCACCGCCACCGCCGCCATCAGATGGTAAGACGGCGTGCCCAGCTTATTGGTCAGTTGACACAGGTAGGTCGCCAGCACCAGGTTGCCTTCCGGATCGCCCAGCACCAACATCAGGCCAAACACTTCCAGCCCGAGGAAAAACAGCAGTACCCCGGCGTACAAAATCGACGGTCGCACCATCGGCAAACTGACCGCGGTCATCACCTGCAAAGGCGAAGCCCCCGCCGTTCGTGCAGCCTCTTCCACGTCAGAACCGACGCTGCGCAAGGCCGAGGAAATATAAAGATAGGCGTGCGGTACGTGCGTCAACCCGGCGATCACCACGATGCTGGCCATCGAGTAGATATTCCACGGCACAAAGCCGAACAGCGCTTCCGCCCACAGCGAAAAGAAGCCGACCGGCCCGGCGGCCACCACGTAGCCAAAGCCCAGAACCATCGGCGAGACAAAGATCGGCACCAGGATCAGCGGCTCAATAAAACGCCGGCCCGGCAAATCGGTTCTGACCATCAAAAAGGCCAGAATACCCCCTAGCGGAATGGCGATCACCACCAGGCCGAAAGCCAGAATAAACCCGCTTTTCAGCGCTTTGTAAAAGTCCGGATCGGTGAAAATAAACTGGAACGCCTCAAGGCTGAAGACCTTGGAGGGGGAAAAAAAGGGAGCGGAGAGGAAACTTTGAATCACGATAAACGACAACGGTACATAGATAACCAGCGCGGTTATCAGCACCACCAAGCCACGCGGCAGGCTCTGCCACTTTCTGCGCCATGCTTCCATAATATATCCCGATGGTTGTAAACGACGACGACCAAAGGGCGCGCGCCACAATGGCAGACGCGCGTCCGGATCCTGTGTTATTTAGCGGCGGCGGTACGCCACTGCTTGATGTAATCCAGGCGTTTGGCCGGTTGCAGATACTCCAGCAGGCTTTCATCTACCGGGATCGGTTTCAACGCATTGCCAAGCATTTTGGTCATGCCTTCAATGTCGTTTTTGCCTTCAATATCATTGCGAATCGAAGGAATGTCGGCCTGGTTGGCAAGAATGCTCTGACCCTTTTCCGACAGCACATAGTTAAGCCACAGTTTTGCCGCATTGGCGTTGGCCGCCTCTTTGCTGATAAAGGACACGCGCGACAGCACCAGGGTGTAATCCTTCGGATAAGAGATACCCAGTGAAGGATCGGTTTTGGCGCGGGCCTCGGCGTAGGAGCCCAGGATATTGAAACCAATCAGGTTCTCACCGGATGACACCCTTTCCATCATGGTACCGGTGGAGGATTGCACCGCCAGACCGCCTTTGGCGACCTCAGCCAGCGTGGCGAAATAGTTAGGATCGGCCTTGAAGTCCTGCACCGACAGCATGAAACCCAGCCCTGACTTTTCAATGTCATAGGTGGTGACTTTCTTTTTGAATTTGTCGGTCTGGCTGGCGATCAGCTTGGCCAGCGCGGCGTGCGAGTCCGGCACATCCCCCTGCGGGATCAGCCGTTTGTTATAGATGAAAACTACCGGCTCGTAGGTGGTACCGTAGGCTTTCTCTTTCCATACCGCCCACTTGGGCAGTTGACCCTGCTCCGGCGAAGCGTATTCCTGCGCATAGTCGGTCGCCAGCTTCAGCGCGGTGTCCATTGACGAACTCCATACCACGTCGCCGCTGGTGCCACCCGCCGCCTGTTCGCTGATATACCGGTTGTACAGCTCGGTGCTGTTCATGTCGTTGTATTCGACCTTCACGCCCGGATACTGCGCTTCGAACCCCTGGATCAGCGGGCCGGCAGCCTTGGTATCGGTAGTGGAGTACACCACCACCTTGCCCTCTTTCTTCGCGCCGTCCACAATTTTCTGATAGTCGGCTGGATAGCCGGCCGGAAATTCAGCGTAAGCAGGCACTGCACCCAGTACCGCCATCGCCACCACCGACGCGCCGATTCTTGTCAACATGATCAACTCCTGGTTACATTTAAGAAACTAAAAATTAACATATAGTTAATAAGTGTTCCTAAGCAACGCCGTTGATTTTTTATCTTCGGGTTTTGTGAGGTTGGCCGATTTTTAGGCAATAAAAAACCCGGCAATTTGCCGGGCTGATGGGCGTCACCCTCTCCAGGGGGAGAGGGCCGGGGTGAGGGGCTTTAGCCTCTGTTCTGCCTGTTTCCCCTCACCCTACCCTCTCCCAAAGGAGAGGGAATGACTATTTCAGCAGTGCCTGCGCCTTGGCCACCACGTTTTCCACGGTGAAACCAAACTCTTTGAACAGCTGCTCCGCCGGGGCTGACTCGCCGAAGCTGGTCATGCCCACGATGGCGCCGTTCAGGCCCACATACTTGTACCAGTAGTCTGCGATACCCGCTTCCACGGCCACACGGGCGCTTACCGCCGCTGGCAGCACGGATTCACGGTAGGCCGCATCCTGCTTGTCGAATGCATCGGTAGACGGCATGGAGACCACGCGCACCTTGGTGCCCGCTGCGGTCAGCTGGTCTGCCGCTTCCACGGTGATGCCCACTTCCGAACCGGTGGCAATCAGGATCACGTCCGGCGTACCGGCACAATCCTTCAGCACGTAACCGCCACGGTAGGCGTTAGCCAGTTGCTCTGCGGTACGTGGCTGCTGGGTCAGGTTCTGACGCGAGAAAATCAGCGTGGTCGGGCCGTCGTTGCGCTCGATGCCGTACTGCCAGGCAATCGCCGATTCCACCTGGTCACACGGACGCCAGGTGCTCATGTTCGGGGTCACGCGCAGGCTGGCAATCTGCTCAACCGGCTGGTGCGTCGGGCCGTCTTCGCCCAGACCGATGGAGTCATGGGTGTAGACAAACACGTTGCGGATTTTCATCAGCGCCGCCATACGCACCGCATTACGGGCGTACTCCACGAACATCAGGAAGGTCGCCGAGTACGGCAGGAAGCCGCCGTGCAGCGCGATGCCGTTGGTGATGGCGGTCATGCCGAACTCGCGCACGCCGTAGTGGATGTAGTTACCCGCCAGGTCTTCATTCAGCGGCTTGGAGCCGGACCATAGGGTCAGGTTGCTCGGTGCCAGGTCAGCGGAGCCGCCGAGGAATTCAGGCAGCACCTTGCCGAAGGTTTCCAGCGCGTTCTGCGAGGCCTTGCGGCTGGCGATGTTGGCCGGGTTGGCCTGCAGTTTTTCAACGAAGGCTTTGGCGTCAGCTTTCCAGTTGGCCGGCAGTTCACCGTTCACACGGCGTTTGAACTCGGCAGCCAGTTCCGGGAAGGCTTTGGCGTAGGCGGCGAACTTGTCGTTCCAGGCCGCTTCTTTGGCTTTACCGGCTTCTTTGGCGTCCCACTGGGCATAGATGTCCTGCGGGATTTCGAAGGCGGCGTATTTCCAGCCCAGGGCTTCACGGGTGGCAGCCACTTCGGCGGCACCCAGTGCCGCGCCGTGCACGTCGTGGGTACCGGCCTTGTTCGGGGAACCAAAACCAATCACGGTTTTGCACATCAGCAGCGACGGCTTGTCGGTGACCTTGCGGGCTTCTTCAATCGCGGCCTTGATGGCGTCCGGGTTGTGACCGTCAACGTGACGCACCACGTGCCAGCCGTAAGCTTCAAAGCGCTCGGCGGTATCGTCGGTGAACCAGCCTTCGACGTGACCGTCAATGGAGATGCCGTTGTCATCGTAGAACGCGGTCAGTTTGCCGAGCTTGAGGGTACCGGCCAGTGAACAGACTTCGTGGGAGATGCCTTCCATCATGCAGCCGTCGCCCATAAAGGCGTAGGTGTGGTGGTCGACCACGTCATGGCCAGGGCGGTTGAACTGCGCGCCCAGGGTACGTTCGGCAATGGCGAAACCGACGGCGTTGGCGATGCCCTGACCCAGTGGGCCGGTGGTGGTTTCCACGCCCGGGGTGTAGCCGTATTCCGGGTGACCCGGGGTTTTGGAGTGCAGCTGGCGGAAGTTTTCCAGCTCGCTCATCGGCAGGTCGTAACCGGTGAGGTGCAACAGGCTGTAAATCAGCATGGAGCCGTGGCCGTTGGAAAGGACGAAGCGGTCACGGTCAGCCCAGTGCGGGTTGGTCGGGTTGTGGTTCATGTAGTCACGCCACAGGACTTCGGCGATGTCCGCCATGCCCATAGGTGCACCCGGGTGGCCGGAATTTGCTTTTTGTACGGCGTCCATGCTGAGTGCGCGGATGGCGTTGGCAAGCTCTTTACGAGAGGACATGTTTTACTCCAGGTCGGATTAAAAAATCGGTCAAGTTTTCTATTTTCTCAGACTCAGCATTAAAACGGCAATCCCTAATGCCAAATGAGAGCGAGTTCACAACTTATTAGCACAATTGGTCGTTTTTTCGGAATAACACTATTTTCCCAATGGCCAGCGTACACTAGTCTCAGGCGGCAAGTTTTCTCTAATTTAAAATGGCACTCCCCCCTTGTTACTATCACAGGAAGATGGCTTTATGAAAATTCGTACCTCTTTGATTGCATTAAGCATTGCCACTTTGGTAAGCGGCTGTCAAAACCTGAATACCGATACCCTGATGCAGTCTGGTGCACAGGCGTTTCAGGCGGCGACATTAAGCAATGACGACGTAAAAACCCTGAGTGATAAATCCTGTGCAGAGATGGACAGCAAGGCACAAATCGCGCCGGCTGACAGTACCTATGCCAAGCGCCTGAACAAAATCTCTGCCGCACTGGGGGATAATATCAACGGCACGCCGGCCAACTACAAGGTTTACGTCACTAAAGACGTGAATGCCTGGGCAATGGCTAACGGCTGTATCCGCGTTTACAGCGGGCTGATGGACATGATGACCGACAATGAAGTGGAAGGCGTGCTGGGCCATGAAATGGGCCACGTGGCACTGGGGCATACGCGTAAAGCCATGCAGGTGGCTTACGGCACCGTGGCGTTGCGTACCGCTGCGGCCTCAACCGGTGGCATCATAGGTTCGCTGTCGCAGTCACAACTGGCGGACATGGGCGAAAAACTGGTGAATGCCCAGTTCTCCCAGAAGCAGGAAAGTGAAGCCGATGACTACTCGTTCGATCTGATGAAACAACGCGGCATCGATCCGAACGGCCTGGTCACCAGCTTTGAAAAACTGGCGAAAATGGAAGCCGGTCGTCAGAGCAGCATG
Source organism: Serratia myotis (assembly GCF_027474885.1). Classification (NCBI taxonomy): domain Bacteria; kingdom Pseudomonadati; phylum Pseudomonadota; class Gammaproteobacteria; order Enterobacterales; family Yersiniaceae; genus Serratia; species Serratia myotis. Next base: position 4,577,203 of record NZ_CP099707.1, read on the forward strand.
TTCGACGACCACCCAGCCTCCGAAGCGCGTGCGCAGCACATTCGCGACCGCATCGCGGCAGGCAAGTAACCCTCATTGCCCTACCGAACAACGGCACCCCAAAGTGGGTTTCTCACTGATTAAGGTGCCGTTTTCAGAAAATAAAAAAACGTATTAATATTAAATCCAGTTTTAAAAACCACTCAACTCTACTTATAGACTTATATAAACAGAACAACTTATAGCAACACATAATAACCATTTATTTTTTGTGATCTTTAACGAAAACTCACCTATGCAGCATTGAAAGTATTCTGAAAACAATATAATACTAAGCCTCCTTATGGACATAAAACAACACTATGGAATGGAGTTATTTATGAAAATCATTGATACATCTTTACTCGATCAAATATCTGGCGGTCGTGGAAATAATGGCGGTGACCGTAGCGATAATGGCGGAAGAAGAAGTCGGAATAATGGCCGCAACGGAGGCGGAGCCCCAAAAACATGCGCAAATGATGTTGGCGTTGGCATCATCACTGGCGCGCTAACAGGTATGGCTGGTGGGCCATGGACGATGATTGGCTTTGCCGTTGCGGGGGCTGCGACGGCAAGTCTCGGTTGCCCTGATAAAAGCCCATATAGAAATAACAACAATAATAACAGAGATGCACTAGCGGGTAACCGCTCCCCAAATAGCGTAAATGGGCAATGCCGCTGGTAATATTTCTCTGTATATGCCCCCTCGCTCAATGGGGGCGATTAAGGCGTCAACTCATGAATAAAGCAAGATACTCGTTAATTTCCATTGTCTGGATGCCAGGCTGTTATTTTATTGGCGTTAAATCATCATTAAAAATATTACAACCGGCGACCAGCTACGTGGACTTGGTCACGCTGGTTCTTGCTATTATTGGGCTTCGAGTATCCATTTCACTGATAGTCGACGCCCTGGGGATTTTTAATAAAAATTGATTACCTTTGAACGACACCTCGACTGAGTAAGGTGCCGTTCAACCTGTCACGGCTTAGTACAAAGACTTTTGCGGTGGCCCGGCGAAGGTCAGCGGCCCGATACTGTTCATATCCACCTCCACCACCGACGGCCCCGGATAGTTAATCGCCTCCGCCAACACGCCGCTGAACTGTGCTGCGCTGTCGACCTTCCAGGCTTTCAGCCCCATGGCTTCGGCCACCAGCGTAAAGGATGGAGTGTGCAGTTCGTTATAGTACTGACGACCGGCAAAGTATTTATCCTGAATGCCGCGCATCACGCCGTAGCCACCGTCGTTCATGATCAGCAAAGTGATATTGGCCTGCTCCTGCGCCATCGTCGCCAGTTCGCCCAGGCCTAACGCCAGCCCGCCGTCACCCACCAACCCGACCACCTTGCGCTGCGGGTTAGCGATCGCGGTACCGATCGCCATCGGCAAGCCCATGCCAATCGCCCCGGCCAGCGAGTGAATGTTGCATAGCGGAGAAATAGCCCGGAATAAACGACTGCCCCAGACGCTGCCGGAGACGGTGATATCACGCACCAGCAGCCCATCCTGCGGCAGCGCGGCGGCAATGGCGTCGTTCAATTTGGCATATTCTCCCGACTGCTGGCGCAGCGCACTTTCCGCCTGCTGCACCGCAGCGACAATCTTGGCATCCCACTCGGCACTGACCTTCTCACCTGAGCTCAGTCGTGCCGCCAGTGCGTTAAGCAAAGCGCCACAGTCACCGTTGATTTGTTCGTCGGCCAGATAGTTGCGATTGGCCGCCGCCGGATCAATATCAATCTGCACCAATGGGCGCGGCAGCGGCAGCGTCCAGGTACGGGTTTCATTGCTGCGCAGGCGCGAACCGGCCACCAGCGTCAGATCGCACTGCGTCAAGATCGCCTCAATGCTCGGTGAATTATGGAATGCACGCAGGCTGCGCGGGTGGCTATCCGGCAGAATGCCGCGTCCGTGGGTGCTGGAGATCACCGCCACACCGGCATCCGCCAGTTTACGTACCGCATCGCCGCAGGCCAGCGCACCGCCGCCCAACCACAGCAGTGGGCGTTTGGCCTGTTTCAGTCGCTGATACAACCGCTCAACCGCGTCGTCACTGGCCGGCGGCAGCGGCGCAGGGGCCACCGGCTGGCTCAGCACCGCGCTGGAGACCAGGCTGCTTTGAATATCGATCGGGATCTCTACCGCCACCGGGCCGCAAGGCACCGTCTGCGCGTCGAGAATGGCCCGTTGGATCACCGCCACGGCCTGTTCCGCAGAGTTAACCCGATAAGCGCGTTTGGAGCAGGCGCGCAGGAAACCCAATTGATCGCGGGTTTCATGAATGAACCCGGCGTCGGCATCCAGATAGGCTTTTTCCACCTGACCGGTAATGTGCAGCAGCGGCGTGTTGGCGTTCAGCGCTTCGATCATCGCGCCGACCGCATTGCCGGCACCTGCGCCGGTACTGGTCAAGGCCACGCCCAGACCGGAGAAACGGCCGTGGGCATCGGCCATGGTCACCGCCCCCGCTTCACCGCGCGCCGGCACGAAGCGAATGTTGCCACGTTGCCCCACCGCATCGGCAATCGGCAGATTATGAATCGAAATGATGCCGTACATCGCCGACACTTCATACTGTTCCAGAGTCCGGGCTATCGCCTCGCCAACCGTTATTTTATCGCTCATCATCTGCCTTCTTATTGTGTTCGTTGTAGGGGTACGCACCGTCGACCAAAGCTAATCGCTCCAGCGATTCACCTGATGGCTAAGCGCCAGGTACAGGCTTTTTTGCTGCATGTAGGCTTTGATGCCGTGCAGGCCCTTTTCGCGGCCCAGACCGCTTTCTTTGAAACCGCCGAAAGGCGTAGAAATAGAAAATGTTTTGTAGGTGTTGATCCACACCGTGCCGGTTTCCAATTGCTCCGCCAGCGCCATGGCCCGTGGGAAATCACGGCTCCAGATACCGGCCGCCAGCCCGTATACCGAGTCATTCGCCTGTTCAATCAACTGCTGCTCATCGTCAAACGGCAGCACCACCAGCACCGGGCCAAAAATCTCTTCCTGACAGGCGCGGGCGCTGTTGCTCAACCCTTCGATTATCGTCGGCAGGTAATAGCTGCCCTGCGCCAGCAGCGGATCGGCCGGGGCTTCTCCGCCAATCACTACCCGCCCCCCTTCCTGCTGCGCCAGCGCCACGTAATCCGCCACGCTTTGGCGATGCTTTTGGTTAATCAGCGGACCGAGATGCACACCCGGCGTCAGTGGATTACCGACCCGCAACCCGGCCGCCAGCTCACTCAGGCGCGTCAGCAACGGCTGGTACAGAGAACGGTGCACAAACAGCCGCGAACCGGCGATACAGGCCTGACCGGCAGAGCTGAAAATGCCGTAACAGATACCGCGTGCCGCCTGTTCCAAATCCGCGTCTTCCAGCACGATGGTCGGCGACTTGCCGCCCAGTTCCAGCGAGGTGGGGATCAGCTTCTCGGCGGCAATGTGTGCCAGATGGCGGCCGGTATTGGTGCCACCGGTAAAGGAAATCTTTTTCACCAACGGGTGACGAGCCAGCGCTTCACCAATCACCGAGCCTTTGCCCGGCAACACGCTGAGCAGCCCGGCAGGCAGCCCCGCCTGTTCAAACAGCTCCGCCAGTTTGAGCGCCATCAACGGTGTGGCTTCGGCCGGTTTGAGGATCACCGCGTTGCCCGCCGCCAGTGCCGGGGCCACCTTTTGCATTTCGCTGGCAATCGGGGAGTTCCACGGCGTAATCGCTGCGATCACCCCCAGCGGTTGATACTGGCTCAGCGTCATCACCTCGGCGCTGCGCTGGGTCGGCAGTTCGCCCTCCAGCACTTCGCAGGCGGCAGCAAAGTAACGGGCGGTCGCCGCCGCACTGGCCACCAGCCCACGCGTTTCCGCCAGCGGTTTGCCGTTGTCGCGGGTCTGCAACTGCGCCAACTCTGCCTGCTGCGCCATAATCAGGTTACTGACGCGGTACAGAATGCTGGCGCGCTGATGCGGTACCAGCCCACGCCACTCGGGCGCACGCCAGGCGCGTTCCGCCGCGGCTACCGCATCATTGACATCTTCAACGCTGGCGGCACGCAGCCGCGCATTGACGCTGCCATCGGCCGGAAACACCGAGGTCATCTCATCGCCGCGCCCTTCGCACCAGCGCCCAGCCACAAAAATCTTTAACCTTTCCATGCTCGCTCCTGCCGTTCAGGCAATAAAACCACCGTCGATCAGACGGCGGCAGGCTTGTACCGCGCTCAGCGCCGCCAGGGTTGATGTCTTGGGATTGCTCGCCAGCGGATTACCGCTCAGCTCAATCTGAAATTCACCGAAATTGCCGCACACCTGCAGCCGGTGGGTATTACGTCGGGTGGCGGGATCGACCAGCAATCGCACCTGGGTGGCGTCCATCCCCAACCCGTTGAGCGCAATGGTCGCCGCCACGTTGGCGTTGGCCGGGAACAAGCGTGCCGCCTCGCGCGCCGACCCTTCAAAAAATACCTGCGCCTCGTTCACGGCATCGAGGTCAATCAGTTGCTCTGCCATACTGCCGCGCCAGCTTGCCGGACTTTTACAGGCCTGATAGGTAACGCTGTCCAGCCCGCCTTCGCGCGCCGACGCCAGCCCATCCATCCCCGCCACCGCACCGGACAAAATGATCAACTGACCCTGATGCTGCCGACAGGCCTGCTGCAACCGCTGTTGCAGTGCCGCATCCGCCAGCGCGCCGGTGGAGATCACCGCCAACGGCCAGCCACGCGTTACCACCGCCTTACCAAATTCCACCACCGCCTGCTGGCTGGCACATTCCAGCACCAGATCCGGCTGCTCAGCACACTGATCCGGATGGGTTAACGCCTGCACCTGACCACCAAAGGCGCTGACAATCGCTGCATGATGAGCCGCACGCGCCACGATCCAGCCCACGCTCACCCCATCCGGCAGGCGGGAAAGCACTTCTCTGGCCATTGCGCCGTAGCCAATCATCATGATCTTCTTCATCTTTTCAGCCCCTGCGGTTAAAGATGGCGGTTAAAGCCACCGGAGACGTCGAGCGCCGCACCGGTAGTAAAGGACGCCAGGGGAGAAGCCAGGAACAACAGCGCCTGCGCCGGCTCCTGCGGTTTACCGAGGCGTTTCATCGGGATGCCGCGACGTTCGGCAATCGCCGCCGTCCACTGCTCCCAGCTTTGATCCTTATCGCTGCGCTCGTCGAAACGGCGTCGCCACTGGCCGGACTCCACCATGCCCAGCAGGATCGAATTGACACGGATCCCTTTGCCCACCAGCTCTTTCGACAATGTCAGCGTCATGTTGAGCAGTGCGGCGCGTGCCGCCGAGGTGGCGATCATGTGTTCTTCCGGCTGCAAGGCCAGCAGCGAGTTCACGCAGGTAATTGAAGCGATATCCGAACGTTCCAGCGCCGGCAGAAACGCCTGCACCGGGTTAATCACGCCGAACAGCTTCAGCTCCGCTTCATGCAGCCAGGCCGCACGTGGCGTATGCTCAAAATGCGCGACGAACCCCTGACCGGCGTTGTTGATCAACAGATCCACCCCGCCGAAGTGTGCCGTCACCTGAGCGGCAAACTGTGTCACCTGTGCCTCGTCCAGCACGTCGCAGCACAGCGCCAGGATCTCCGCCTGTGGAAACTCATTACGCAGGCCGGCTTCGGCTCCCGCCAGTTTGTCCGGGTCGCGGCCGCAAAAGGCCACCTTTGCCCCCTCCGCCAACAGCAGGCGCAGGGTCTCAAAACCGATGCCCGACGAACCGCCGGTGACTACCGCGATCCGTTGCTCAAGCTGAAAATTCATGATTGGATTGCTCCCGTAAAATCCTGCAGATAACGGTTAAATTGCACCGGCGCGTCGAGATAGCTGGCGTGCCCTGCCTGCTCAATCAGCCGCAGGGGCGCGTCCTGCTGTTGCGCCAGTATTGCCGCCGCTTCAGGCGGCGTGATCCGGTCGCAGTCACCGCACCACACCTGCAGCGGGCCACGGTACTGCGCCAGATGGCAGCCGATATCGTCATTGGCCAGCATCCACGCCGCGCTGAGAAAACCTTCTGGATCCAGCTGCTGCATACCGTTGCGTACCCAGGCGATATCCTGCGGATCTGCGCCATCACGCAACAGCGCAGCCGCCCGCTGTTCGCCATAGCCCTGCGGCCCCAGCTTTTCAATCATCTGTTTGCGCTGGCCATAAACCTGCTGGCGTTTTTCTTCCGACGCAGTGGCATAACCCTGAGCCGGATCCGCCAGCACCAGCCCACATAACCCATCAGGATGCGCGGCGGCATAGGCACTGCCGATCAATGCGCCGAGCGAATGGCCGACAATCAGCGGTTGCTCCAGCTGCAATTCGGCCACCAGCGCCGCCAGAGCAGCAGCATAAGCGGCGGCGTCCGGCCGGCTCACCGTCAGCGGCAGGCTGCCGCCGTAGCCCGGGGCATCCCAGGCCAGCAGGCGGTGGCCGTCGGCCAACCCGCGATCGTTAAACTGCTTGATCCACGAGGCCGAACCGGAGCTGATGCCGTGCAGCAACACCACCGGGCGGCCGTGCCCCGCTTCGCGCCAGCTCAGGGTGTAACCCCCGCAGCGCGCCTGCTGACGTTGAACCAGGCCGTTCATCAGTTGCGCTTCACTTTGGACAAGGGGTGATCCGCCGGGTAGGTCGGCGTTTCCGGTTTGGCGGTGCCGAGCATCACGCACATCAGCGCCTCTTCCTCACCGTGGTTAAACAACCCACGGTAGACCCCGGCCGGAACCGAAATCAGATCGCGCTCTTTCAGCTTGGTTTCGTAGTACTCCGTGCCGTCCTGGATCATCAGCGTGATGCTGCCCTTCAGCATAAAGAACACCTCTTCCACATCGTCGTGCAGGTGCAACGGGCCTTCGCATTTCGACGGCAGCACCATGGTGGAGAAGGTGAAATTACCCGCCGGAATGGTGTTGGTGTCATTAACCACCCCGGTAGCCCCGGTGCCGATGTAACGCATCTGCGCGCGGCGGTATTTCGGGTCGTAATCGGCCTGGAACTTCAACGCATTCCAGTCATATTTGCGGCCTTCAAAACGGGCGATACGTGATTCCACCCAATTCTCTATCGACTGATCCTGCGGCTTGACGGCAGCTTGTTTCTCAACCTGGGACATGTTGGTACTCCTCTGTGAATCAATGGGATATCAATATTTCTTCAGCAACGGCAGCAGAATGATGCAGCCGATAAAGGCCATCACCACCAGGAACAGCAAGCCGTTATCCATGTTGCCGGTGGCGGCGATCAGCGCCCCCATCAGCACCGGTGCCAGTGCACCGGCAAAATTACCTAATCCGTTAAAAATACCGCCGGCGGTGGCGCTGACCTTGCTGCTGGTGGCCTTCGCCAACAGGGCAAATACGTTCGGCGCACCGGCCCCCCACATAAAGGTGCTGAAGGCCATGGCAGCGATCACGCTGTAGGTCCCCTGCATATGCAGCACCACGGCCAACCCCAGCCCGGCGCCGCACAGCGAGATAAAGCAGGCCAGCGCACGGCGATCCAGTTTGTCCGACAGCCAGGCCCCGAGCACTTCGCCCAGCAGCATGGCGATAAACGGCAGCGATGACAGGTAACCGGCGTGTTCCAGGTGAATGCCTTTGCCCTTGATCAGGTAGCTGGGCAGCCAGCCGTTCATGCCCCACAGGTAGGTCAGGAAGGCGATGTTAAACAGGCAAATCATCCAGAAATTCGGGTTGCGCAGCAGCTCATGGCGATGCTGCTTGCGTTCGGCGACTGCCGGAGGTGAAACGGCAACGGCAGCCGGACGCGACACGTTCAGATGGCGCATGCCAAACAACACCAACAGCATCACCGGCAACGTCAGGAACGCCATAAAGAAGAAGGTGGTTTGCCAGTCAAAGGTGTTGAGGATATACAGCGTGACCGGGAAGCCGAGCGCCGCACCCAGCGGGGTACCGAGCAGCCACAGCATGGTGGCACGCGCCTGCAACCGCTGCGGGAAGGCCTGGCGGATAATGGCGTAGGCCATCGGTAACAGCGGGCCTTCGGCAATGCCGAGTAAAATGCGCAGCGTCATCATGGTGTGATAAGAACGGGCCAGGCCCATCAGCACCATCAACACGCCCCACACCACCATCATGCCGATCAAGACTTTTACCGGGTTCAGCCGGTCGCCAATGCCGCTCAACAGCATCGAAGAAATGCCGTACGAGAACAAAAACGCGCTCATCAGCAAGCCCAGTCGCGCCGGGTCAAAACTGATGCCCAGCGCCTGCTGGAATTCACTATCGGAAAACAGTGCCGCGATGCTGATCTTGTCGAAAAACGCCAGCAGCACACAGGCAAACAGCGCGATAGGCACCGACCAGCGAACCCGCTGCTGCGGATTTTCGGCAACGGCGTCCCCCACCCGTTCAGCACGGGCGTCAATCTCTTGCGTAGTCATGAAACGCTCCCGAGGTTACGGGCGTTATTTCAACGCCATCAAAGAAAACTCTGCGTCCGCCAACTGCTGCGGTTCCAACACTCGTCCGCTGGCCAGCCAGCGTTTGCCCAGCTTGATGGTGCGCGCGTCGTTAAACGCCACCATCTGCACCAACTGACGATCGGCATTCAGCGTAAAGAACACCTGTGACTGCGGTGTACGCCGCACTATGTGATGCACACCGCCGGTCGGTACGCCGAGGATCTGGATATTGGCGTCGTATTGATCCGACCACAGCCAGGCCACGTCATCGTAAGGAGAGGCGAAGGCATCCAGCATCGCGCAGGCAGTGCTGATCGCCTGATTCTGCGCGTAGGCCCAGGATTGCAGGCAAAGGCCCAGCGTCGGATGGCGCGCGACGTCACCGGCGGCGAAGATCGCCGGGTGGCTGGTACGCCCCTGACCGTCAACCACGATACCGGCGTCCACCTTCAGCCCGGCACCGTGCGCCAGTTCCAGATTCAACTCCACGCCGATCCCCACCACCACCAGATCAAACGGCTGAGGATCGCTGATGTCGCTGCCGATCCAGGCGCTGCCGTCACGATCTTCCAGTTGAATGTCACCACAGCCGCAATGCACCGTCACGCCCTGCTGCTGATGAAGTTCGAGCAATGCCTGGGAAACGTCCGCGCCGACGCTGCGCATGCACAGTGCGGGCTGGCGCTCGAATACCCTGACCTCAGCGCCAATGCGCCGTGCCGAGGCGGCAATTTCCAGGCCGATCCAGCCGCCACCGACGATGGCCAGCTTATGGCAACCCTGCAGCGCCTGGCGCAGTCGGGTCGCATCATCCCAGGAGCGCAGCGTCATCACCCGTGGGTGACTGGCCCAGCGAGCATCCGGCAAACGCGGTCGCCCACCGGTGGCGATCAACAGTTGATCAAACTGCAACTGTCGGCCATCGCTAAGGCTGACAATTTGTTGCTGTGCATCAATGGCTTCGGCACGCAGTGGGCGGCACCAATCAATGTTCAGCCCGTCCACCACCTGTTCACTGAACAGTCGGCTGAGCGGCGCATTGCCGTCCAGTAACGCCGCCTTGGAAAGCGGTGGACGTTCATAAAAGTCATAGGGCTCGTCACTGACCACCGTCAGCTTGCCGGTGTAGCCCCGGTCACGCAGCGTTTTCGCCGCCCAACCGCCGGCCTGACCGCCGCCGATAATCAGGATGCCTGCCGGTTGTGGCTGGCTCATAACGCCTCCGGCTTTTTATGCTGGCGGCGCGTGTCGTGGTCGATCCCCCCTTCCACCGCCCACTCGGTGAACGACACCAGTGAGTGTTCCAGCTCGCGGGGCTGCCAGTTTTCGGTCAGGTAATCGTCGTTGGTGTAGTATTCAAACGCCCCGCCGGTCGGGCTGTTGACGTACCAGAAATAGGCCGAGGAGATTGGGTGGCGACCGGGGCCGATAAAGGTGCTCCAGTGCTCTTTGTTCATGGCGATGCCACCGCCGATCACTTCGTGGATGTCGCGTACGGTAAAGGCCACGTGATTCAGGCCCCGTGGGCGATTAGGTAATTTCAGCAGGAACAGGTTGTGATGGCCGCCGCGAGCCTGAGTACGCAGGAATACCGCTCGGTCGATATAGCGGTCCGACACCTGGAACCCCAGCACTTCACAATAAAAGCGCTCGGTCGCGGCCAGATCTTCGACGAAGAACACCACGTGGCCGATATTGATCGGTTGCGCCTGCGCATACACCGGACTTGGCTGATCGATGCGGCGCACGTCGCCCCACTGGTTGATCGGCGACACCGGTAAATCGACTTCACGCTGCTGGCTAACGCTAAAGCGCACCGTCATACCGTTCGGATCGAGACACTCCAGCTCTTCGCCTACCTGACGGAAGCCTGGCATCTGCGCCAACAAGGGCTGCAACGCCGCCAATTCGGCCGGGCTGCCAACGCCCCAGGTCATGCGACGCAGCGTCGAGCCGCCCTCAAATGCCGTCGGTAATGCCTCGCTCTGCAATGGATGCAGCACCACGCGCGCCCCGCTCAGAGTAGTGAATTCACGCTGGGTTTCGCCCCAGTGCTGTTGCGCCGCCTGCAGGCCGAAGTCCTGCATGAACTTTTCGCAAGTTGGCAGATCTTCGACGCCAAATTCCAGTTTTTCGATTCCGATTACGCTCATTAATTGTGCCTCACGTTCTCGCTGAATGCGTTTTTCAGGCATGACAAACCCGGGCCCCTGTTTGCCATGGGCCTTATCCCTGCCTGAGTCATTGGTAGGGGACGACTCTATTCGTCCCGATTAATGCGGGGGCCGCCTGTCGCGCCCCTGGGAAATAAGTTAACCGGCGTTAGCCTGCGGCGGTGCACCCAGGAAGCCGGAGATTTTCACCGCGGCGTCCCGCACCTCCATGCGTAACCGCTCGCGATCCGCTTTCGGGATCTCATCGGACGGCACCATAATGCTGATCACTGCCTCAACCCGCTGCTCGCGGTTGAAGATCGGATAGACGATGGAAGAGATACCGTGGCGGAAAAACGACTCGCCGATCACATAGCCCCGCGCCTTGTCCTGCTGCACCATCTGCCACAGCGTTTCGCGATCTGCCGGTGTACCTGGGCCACTACCCGGCAGTTGTTCCTGCGGATACAGCAGCTCAAACTCTTCGCGGGTGGCACTGGTCAATAGCATGCGGCCAAGCGAAGTTTGGTGTACCGGCAGGCGAGTGCCGACACTAACCTGGTTGATTTGCGAACCGGCGGCGCTGACGCGGGCGATGTAGATCACGTCGCGCCCATCACGGATCGCCAGATGACTGCTGCATTGGCTGCGATCGCGCAGTTGTTCTATTACCGGCTGACCGGCCTGCGCCACGTCCAGCGAGGCAATATATTCGAAGCCGAGACGCAGCACCTTGATGCCCAGCGAGAAGGTGTTGGTGCGTGGGTTACGCTCCAGAAAACCCAGATGCTCCAGCGTCTGCACCACGCGATAGGCGGTAGCTTTTGGCATGTCGACCAGGCGATGCAATTGGGCAAAGGTCATTTCCTTGTGCTGCTCGCCAAACGCCAGCAACAGTTGCAATCCGCGATCCAGTCCTGGGATCAGATATTTACACCCTTGGTCGTCTGCCATGTGCTGCTCCTGGCTAAAAGGTAGATTAGTTAAAGACGAAACCGCCGTTAACCGGCAACAGTTGACCGGTCACGAAGTTCGCCAGCGGTGACAACAGGTAGAGCACCGTCCCGTTGACGTCGTCAGGATGCTGAGCCCCGGCCAGTGCCCGGCCCTGCTCATACAGCTGATGACGCTCGGCAGGCACATATTCGGTGGCCTCCACCCGCGTCAGGCCCGGGGCAATGGCGTTAACGCAGATCCCCTGCGGGCCCAGTTCCCGCGCCATCGAACGGGTCATCGAGATAATCGCCCCTTTGCTGGCCACATAGGCCATTAAGCGCGGTGCGCCCCACAGTGCAGTATCCGAAGCCACGTTAACGATCTTGGCATGCGGGTTTTGTGCCAGCAGCGGTACCGCCGCCTGGCTCACCAGCCAGGTGCCACGCACGTTGACCTGCATTACTCGATCCCACAGATCGATATCGTATTCCATCATGGTTTTGCCACCCACGCCGGTGGCCAGGGCCGCGTTGTTCACCAACCCGTCGATCGCCCCACCTTCGGCTATGGCGTTAAACGCAGCGCTGATCGAGGCCGGATCGGCCAGATCGATCACCTGGCTTTCAACCTGTGCCCCCTGCTCACGCAGGCTGGCGGCGCCGTCCGCCAGTTCATCCGCCAGAATATCGCACATCACCACGCTGGCACCGGCGGCAGCAATGGCGGCGGCGAAACTACGCCCCAGCCCACGCGCCGCGCCGGTCACCACAATCCGTTTCCCTGTCAGCAGGCCATTCACTGTGCCGCCTCCTGTTCACTGAGCTGCGCCAGCTGTTTCTGTGCTTCTTTTTGCATCATGCGGCGCAGGCGGGATAGCCCGACGTCATGCTGATACAAATATTCACGACCACGTGCGTTCGGTGCCATGTTTTCCAGCACGATGCGATCCTGCTCCAGAACATCCCAGTGCAGCGACTCCAGGCGATTGCGGTACATAAAGCGCCACATGTCACGCTGCCAGTCTTTTACCTGGCGGATACGCCAGAAGAACACCCGGCAGTGATCCTTGTCTTCAGGTACCACCATGCCGATGATCCAGAAGTGGCCGCCCGGTCCGAAACGTTTTTTGTACGGGATCGACAGACGCATCCAGTAGGCACCGCTGCTGCCAAATTCTACCCAGTCAAAGTTAACGCCGATCTGACCATTCTTCTTAAAGATGAAACCGCTGTCGGTCGGCTCCAGCGCCATGTCTGCCTTGCGATCCCCTTCCGCCATTGAATGCGAAGAAGAATGCAGGTAGGTGCCGTGCATCGGGTCCATCACGTTTTCCAACGCGTACTGATAATTGCAGTCCCAACTGGCGGTACACAGGAAGTTGCTGTAGGACGCTTCGTCCGCCAGTTCCGGCGGGAAGGTCAGCTCGGCCGGCTCTTCATCTGCGGTCACGCCGAAATAGAGAAACACCGCGCCGTAGGCCTCTTTGGCCGGATAGGAACGCAGGCATTTCTGCCCCACCAGCGGGCAACGATCAACCGCCGGTACGTCTTTAACCGTACCGTCACCGCCCACTTCCACGCCGTGATACCAGCAGGCAATGCGATCGCCCAGGTTCCAGCCCATGGAAAGCCGTGCCCCGCGGTGCGGGCAGCGATCTTCCAGCGCATGGATCGCGCCTTCACCATCACGCCACACCACGATCTGCTGCTCCAGGCGCGTAATGCCGACCGGGTTATTGCCAATTTCCCAACTGGCCAGCACCGGATACCACATGCCACGCAGCCCCTGATCGAGATAATCCTGTAAGGCCTGTGCGGAGGATGTTGTGTTTGCTGTCATTGTCTTCTCCCGGGTGTGGATCAGAAACCGTTAACGTGCAGGAACTCGCGGAACGCCGTCTCATTCCACGGCTGGCCATTGCGATCAAACAGGCGGCGCTGATTTAGCGCACTGACGATCTGCTCCAGCTCTTCCGCGCCCTGATCGAAGATCTCTTCCAACGCCGCCACCAGCGCGCTCTCAAAACCGTCCGGCACCCGGGCACGGTTCTGCCAGATGACGTTTTGGAATTGACCAGGTTGATGGATCTGACCGTTGCCGCCTTCGCGCGCCGGGATCACCTGTTGGGTGTCCGGCAGCCAGGGATTGAAATCGGTGATGTGCTGCATGATTACTCCTCCGCAATAAAGGTGATTTGGATTTGATTGTCGATCACCCGGGTGGCATAGGTTTGCAGATCGCGACCGCCTGGCTCACGCAGGCACTGGCCGGTACGTACGTCGAACAATGCTTCGTGCAACGGACACTCGACCTTACCGTCATCAACAAACCCCTGGCTGAGCAAGGCATAGGCATGTGGGCAGACGTCTTCCAGCGCGTAATAGTTGCCGTCGATCAGATACACCCCGACTTCTTTCCCTTCCACGTTGGCGGAGAAAGGAAAATCTTCTTTCACCTGAGACACTTCACACACTTTCTTCCAGCTCATTGCTTCTGTCCTCTATCTGATTGTTTCATATATGAAACTCAGTTTCTTATTTAATACAGCCACTATAAGTATGGCGAAACTTTCGTCAAGAGAGCAAAGCGGCAATTGTTAATGGAAAGTTGTTTAAACATGACAAATGCGGGGAGGATCACGAAAAAATGCACCGAGATGAAAAACCTATGAAAGTTGTGCGTTGCATCACGAAATCATGGGTGAAAACACGTTGATCTGGCTGGCTTAATGAGAGTACAAGTTCCCTCTCACTGATTAAAACACCCTTTTAAATAACAATAAATTTACATTCAGCCCGCTCAATCCCGCTTTTCAGCTCTGTGAAATCAGCGGGTTAGTTTTCTGCTGCCTGAATTCTTTCATCGCCCGCTAAAGGAGCGCACATGGAGCCCATGGTGCAACAACGTCAACGCTGGTCCGGGGTCGTGGCCCTGCTGTTTCTGATCGTCATCGCCTATGCCGATCGGGTCAATATCGCCGTGATGCTGGTCAACCCCGACTTTCTGCAGCACTTTCAGCTCGGCAACAGTCGCGCACATCAGGGCATGCTGATGACGGTGTTTTTGCTCGGTTACGGACTTTCCGCCATGCTGCTAACGCCGTTCCTGGAAACCCTGATGGGGTATCGCCGCGCGCTGACGTTGAGTATTGTGCTGTGGGCGCTGCTCACCGCCGCCTCGCCGCTGGCCGGTTCGGTACTGCTGTTATTTGCGGTGCGCGCACTATTGGGTGTCAGTGAAGGGCCGTTATTCTCGCTGAAAACCATGTATATCGGCGATCACTTCGCCGCCGATGAGCGCGGCAAACCCAATGCGGTCAGCACCCTGGGCGTCTCGCTGGGGCTGGTGATTGGCTTTCCGCTGGTGAGTTTCCTGATGGCGCACTTCGGCTGGGCCACCTCTTTCTATCTGCTGGCGCTGATCAACCTGCTGCTGGGGCTGGCATTGGTACGGCTGTTTATCCATCCCGCCACCCAGCCTTCGCGCACCCTCGACCCACGGCCGATAATGAGCCGCGTCTGGCAAACCTTCGCTCTGGCCTGGCGTACCCCGATGCTCGGCTGGATCATGCTGATCGAGATCGCCACCCTCAGCTACCTGTGGGGATCCAGCTCCTGGTTGCCGGCCTACCTGACCGACGAGAAAGGTTTTTCCATCAAACAGATGGGCTGGATGGCCTCGCTGCCGTTTATTGTCAGCATCGGCTCAAAATACCTTGGCGGCGTACTGCTCGATCGCATTCGCCCTTATCAGGCACCGCTGATTTTCGCCTTTGGTGGTGCGGCCACGGCACTGTGCATCTATGGCGTGATGCACAGCCATCAGCTCGGCTGGATTGCCTTTTTCCTGCTGGCGGCCAATGCCTGTTGGGGCGCTCAGGGTGCCGCGATCCCTACCCTGCTGCAGCATTATGCACAGCCGCAGGCCGTCGGCAGCGCCTATGGGCTGATTAACGGTGTCGGCAATATGTTCTCGGCGTTTGTGCCGATGATCATGGGCATGGTGATGGCCAGCCAAGGTAAGGTGTCTTCGGGGTTTACGGTGCTGATCGTGTCGCAGGGAGTGACACTGTTGGCGGGTGCCGTACTGTTCAGCCGGATGCTGATGACGCGTGAGGCAAAGCGGGCATAAAACAAGAGGGGCGCATAATGCGCCCCAACTCATATTCATGTTACTGCGGCTTAGCGCCCTTTCTTCTTACGGCCCGGCTGGGCAAAACGCTTGCGTGCAGCCGAGTTACCGCTGGGCTTTTCGGCGCTTTTCGGTGCGCTGGCGGCAGGTTTTTTCACTGCTGGTTTGGCTTTCTTGGTCGGTTTGGCTTCTGAAGATGAACCCTCGATCAATTTGAACAGTTCGACCAACTCATCGTCGGTTAAATCGCGCCATTCTCCCGGCGGCAACCCGGCCATGCCCACATTCATAATGCGGGTACGCTCCAGCTTGGTCACCTCATAGCCGAAATGCTCACACATACGGCGGATCTGACGGTTAAGCCCCTGAACCAGCACGATACGAAACACAAAGGGCGCTTCTTTCTTCACCTTGCATTTTTTGGTCACGGTACCCAGCATCGGCACACCGGCACCGAGGCCACGGATGAAATCGTCGGTCACCGGCTTGTTGACCGTGACCAGATATTCTTTCTCGTGGTCGTTTCCCGCCCGCAAGATTTTGTTCACCAGATCGCCGTGGTTGGTGAGGAAGATCAGGCCCTGTGAGTCTTTATCCAACCGCCCGATCGGGAAGATACGGGTACTGTGGTTAACGAAATCGACAATGTTGTCTTTCTCGCCTTCTTCCGTGGTGCTGACGATACCGACTGGCTTGTTCAGCGCAATAAAGATCAGATTGTCTTCGTTGCGCGGTTCAATCAGCTGACCGTTGACCTTGACGACGTCGCCTGGAAACACCTGATCGCCAAGCGTCACGCGCTTGCCATTGATAAAAACATTGCCTTGTTCGATATAACGATCGGCATCACGGCGCGAGCAGATACCGCTCTCGCTTATATATTTGTTAAGACGTGTAGATTGTTTGGTCAACATATTCTCTCCGTAAGCCCGGATTATAGACCTTCAAGGCAACAGATACAGGCATTTTCATAGTGCGGTAACGAACGGTGAATAGAGTGTTTTAGACTATATTTTCCATTCTAAATTCATCACCCGCTATACCCTATGGATTTCAAGTTGCAGCTAGGCGCCCAGCTCATTCATCCTCAGGAGCTTACTCAAGTAAGTGACTGAGGTGAATGAGTGCAGGTAACAACGCTGCAGCTTGAAAGACGACGGGTATATTTAGGCCTGTTTTTTTGCTGCCTGCAGATACAGCATTTCCAGACCCAGGGTCGCTGCGGCCAGCGCGGTGATCTCGGACTGATCATAGGCCGGAGCCACTTCCACCACATCCATGCCGACGATGTTCAGTGACTGCATGCCGCGTACCAGTTTCAGTGCACGATCGGAAGTCAGGCCGCCGATCACCGGTGTGCCGGTGCCCGGTGCGAATGCCGGATCCAGGCAGTCAATGTCGAAGGTCAGGTACACCGGCATATCGCCGACGATCTGTTTGATCTGGGCCAGCAGATCGTCCGCGCTACGATCGTTAACCTGCGCAGCGTCCAATACCGTGAAGCCGTTGTCATGATCGTATTCGGTACGAATGCCGATCTGCACCGAATGTTTTGGATCGATCAGGCCTTCGTTCGGCGCATGGAAGAACATGGTGCCGTGGTCATATTGGCTGCCGTTCGCGTAGGTGTCGGTATGGGCATCGAAGTGCACCAGCGCCATTTTGCCGAAATGTTTGGCGTGTGCGCGCAGCAGCGGCAAAGTAACAAAGTGGTCACCGCCGAATGAGAGCATGCGCTTGCCGGCCGCCAGCAGTTTTTCTGCGTGCGCCTGCAGGTTGTCGCTCATGCTCTGAGCGTCGCCAAAGTTGAACACAATGTCACCGCAGTCGACCACGTTCAGACGATCGCGCAGGTCAAAGTTCCACGGCCAGCGGTTGCCTTCCCAAGCCAGGTTGGTGGAAACCTGACGGATCGCCGCGGGGCCATGACGGCCACCGGCACGGCCGGAGGTTGCCATATCAAATGGAATGCCGGTGATGACCCACTCTGCATCGCTGTCGTAAGGCATAAAGTTCAGCGGAAAGCGCAGGAAACCAAAGGCATTGGACACTAAAGAATTATCGGGCTGGTGGCCTAAGGTACTCATAGTAAACCCTCATATTTCAACGTTTCGCCTGTTGAAAAATCACACAGGCGCTGGCAAAAAAAAATCCCTCCCGCGTCGTTAGCCCGACGAGAAAGGGATCCATTCGAAATCTGTTTAGTACTGCTGATACGGCAGATTATCGCCGTATTTCGTTCGCGCTTCAAGAGCGCGCATCATCATCCCGGCAGCTCGTCGTCACCCAGTATAGACCCTGCATCCTTCAGCTATGTGATCGTTGCCGCCTGCCGTGACTAAATTTTGTGATTTTGGTCCTTTAATCTGGCATATAAACTCTATAACTTTGTTAATCCAGCATTTAAGAAATAGGTGTTTATTAAATTTAAAAAAACCTAAAAAAGAAAAAATACTTTCACTAACGATTGAACATTATATATTCACCTAAAAAACAGGCTAACAAATAAAATGTTAACAATCATGCCAAGGCAGCATAAACGGATTATCAAACACCAGAGGATTTATTTGGCACTGCAAGCCATAACATTTTTGTCATGTTTCCCATTGGGTTATCTGTGCTCTCAAATTGATTCAATGAATGATATTTCCCTGGAAATCATTCTCATCTATATCCCCGTATCTATGCTCCTGGTGGATTACCTTTACCAACGCTTCGAAAAATAATTCCGTCGCTACTGTTTCACCAATACCGGCTGCTGGCTGTAACGCGCCGGGAATAAATGCTCGAGCTGTTTTATTTTCGGTTGGTCGTTAATCATGATGTACATGGAATCAGGGTGGTCGGTCAAAAAGTTCTGATGATAACTCTCTGCCGGGTAAAAATGCCCGTTGCCTTCGACGCGAGTCACCAGCGGCTGAGCATAACTGTGGCTGGCCTGTAACTGGGCAATGTAGGCGTTGGCGATCCGTTGTTGTGAGTCACTCTGCGGGAAAATCGCCGAACGATACTGCGTGCCACTATCCGGTCCTTGTCGATTAAGCTCGGTAGGATTATGAGCCACCGAGAAAAAGATCTGCAACAAGCTGCCATAAGAAACCTGAGTCGGATCAAAAGTCACTTTCACCGATTCTGCATGGCCAGTATCCCCCCCGCTAACCTGCTGGTAATCGGCGGTTTGCGCTGCACCACCGGTGTAACCTGAAACCGCGTTGGTGACGCCTTTCACATGCTGAAAGACCCCCTGCACACCCCAGAAACACCCGCCGGCAAAAATAGCGGTCTCACTGTGCGACGTCACTGCCGGTTCATCAACCGCAGGTGCCGGGATCACCACCGCGGTTTCCGCACCGCCAAATGACCATGCGCTCCCCTGCCAGAGCCCCACACCGACCAGCGCGACCACACCAGAGAAAGCATAAGACCGCAACCCCTTACCGAGCCTGTTTGAAAGTTTCATCATATTCCCCACGGGATTAACCGAAAGTGAAGGCGTAAGCAGCGACGCCCGCCTGTTCGAATTCAATGCTGAAGGTGTGTTCACCCGCACCATCGGTTTGTCGTATCAGTTGATAAAGGCGTTGATCGGTGACCACGCCACGCCCATCCGGCGCGACATCAGCGCCATGCATTTCGCCAGGCGCCTGGCCATCCAACGTCACTTTGAAAGCCACCGGCTTACCCGCCGCTGTCGGGCCTAATACCAAATGCAAATCGCGGGCATGGAAGCGGTAGACGAGGCGCCCTTTAGGGGCATTGAGCGTCACGTTTTCGCCACCGACGGTCCAGTTCCCCGCCAGCCCCCAATCGTTGAGCGGTAAACTTGCAGGCACGCCGTAGCGGGCAACCACGTCCTGGGTAGCCTCGCCGGAGGCAAAGTTTTGCGCCCGCGCATAGCCCAGATAGGTCTCTGGCGAAATGTCAGCCTGATTACCGGCCGCCTGTTCAACGCCCTGCCCGGCGACCTGGCTGACGGCGGTGCTGATATTTTTAGCCCCGGCCTGACGCAGCAACGCCTGGATCACCCGCTCAGACTGCGCATAATCACCTTCGCCAAAATGCTGGTAACGGATATGCCCGGTGGCATCTATAAAATAGTGGGCAGGCCAATACTGATTGTTGAACGCACGCCAGATGCTGTAGTTGTTATCGATGGCGATCGGGTAATTGATCCCCAGCTTTTTAGCCTCTTTGGTGACGTTGCCAATGTCTCTCTCAAAGGCAAACTCCGGAGCATGCACGCCGATCACCACCAGCCCCTGATCGCGGTATTTCTCTGCCCAGGCCTTCACATAAGGCAAAGTACGCAGGCAGTTGATGCAGGAATAGGTCCAGAAATCCACCAGCACCACTTTGCCGCGCAGAGACTCAGCGGTCAGCGGCGGAGAGTTCAGCCATTGCACCGCCCCTGACAACGCCGGCATTTCGCCAAAATCGTCCAGAACCGGCGTTGAATCGACAGCGGTTTGCACCGGCAGACGCGCTGGGGCAGCTGCTGGGGTGAACGTCTGCAACAAACGTTGTTCAATCCCGCCGGTGGAGGCCGCTGAAATGCGTGCCAGCACGCTGGTATCCAGACCGAGAGCAATCGCCACCACCCCAACCAGCATCGCACCGCCCAAGCCGCGACGGATCCATTCACCGGCACCCAGCGAACGTTTCATGGCGCTGAAGACCTTGCCGCCGATCAATAACGCCAAGGCCAGTGAGGTCGCCGCCCCGGCGGCATAGGCTAACAAAAGGAAAGTGGAACCGACATTCGCCCCCTGCAGCGCGGCACCGGTCAGCACCAGACCGAGGATCGGCCCGGCGCAAGGTGCCCAAAGCAGCCCGGTAGCGACCCCCAGCAACAGCGAGGGGCCAACCTGGTGCTGCTTGTCTGCGGCAATCTTGTCAGACAGGCGATTGCCAGCCGAGACCAGTGGGTGCATCACACGTTCGGCAACCGCCGGGAACAGCAGTGTGACCCCAAATACCGCCATCAGCACCAGTGCCAGCCAACGACCGTATTGATTGGCGGCGACCACCCAACCGCCACCAACGGCGGCCAGCGTGGCGAACAGCGCAAAGGTCAACGCCATGCCCACCAGCAAGGGCAAACCGGAGCGTAAGAAAGGACGATCGGCACGCGAAAAAATAAACGGCAGCACCGGCAGAATACACGGGCTGGCGATGGTCAGAATGCCGCCGAGATAAGCCAGTATCAGGATCAACATATCGCTCTCCCCATTAGGCTTTTTGCACTGCAAACTGCAGCGCCAGCCCGTTCATGCAGTAACGCAATCCGGTAGGTTGCGGACCGTCGTCAAACACGTGCCCCAGATGCCCGCCACAGCGGCGACAGTGCACCTCATCGCGCACCATGCCAAATGTTCGATCCTGCTGCTGTGCGACCGCCTGTTCAAGCGGCTGGTAGAAGCTTGGCCAACCGGTATGGCTGTCAAATTTGGTATGAGAGGAAAACAGCGGTAGCTGGCAACCCGCGCAGGAAAACAGGCCGTCGCGATGTTCATCATTCAGCGGGCTGCTATAGGGCGCTTCTGTGCCCTGCTCCCGCAAAATATGATACTGCGCGACGCTCAGTCGCTGATGCCACTGTTGATCAGTGTAGCTGACTTCAAATTGCCCAGAGGCCGCCGCATAGGCCGCCTTTCTCGGCAAGAGCCCGAATGCGAACGCAGCGGACAGGCCGCCGCCAACCAGAATAAATTGCCGTCTGTTGATCATCATCGTCACCCCGGAAACCGATCCAACCGATAGTGACAAGCTACAGAGAAAACCCTGTCCGAATCCTCACGGAGAGTTAACAAATTTGTGATAACTGATAGGGGGAAGAAAGGTATTGAGGGAATTGCGGGGAAAAACCATTAAAAAAGGCCGGACATCAGAGAGATGCCCGGCCTTTCAGAACTACTTATTCATCTTCTAAATAAGTATAGCCGTACAAACCGGCTTCAAACTCTTCCAGGAACTGCGCCTGCAGTTCACTGTCCAGATCGGTTTCTTTCACCTGATCGCGGAATTTGGCCAGCAGCGCGGTAGGATCCAGCTGCACGTATTCCAGCATGTCGGCAACGGTGTCGCCTTCATCAGACAGTTCGCTTTCTACCGTGCCATCAGGGAACACAAACACGTCAACCGAGGCGGTGTCACCGAACAGGTTGTGCATGTTGCCCAGGATTTCCTGATAGGCGCCTACCATAAAGAAGCCCAGCGCCGGCGGGTTTTCCGGATCGTACGGCGGCATTGGCATGGTGGTCGCTACGCCGTCACCGTCGATGTAGTGATCGATAGTGCCATCGGAGTCACAGGTGATGTCCAGCAGTACCGCGCGGCCTTCCGGCGGCTTATCCAGCCCTTCCAGCGGCAATACAGGGAACAGTTGATCAATACCCCAGGCATCCGGCATCGACTGGAACAGCGAGAAGTTGACGTAGAACTTGTCCGCCATACGCTCTTGCAGTTCGTCAATGATCGGACGGTGTGCACGGTTGCTTGGATCCAGCTGCTGTTGGATCTTGTTGCAGATGTTGAGGTACAGCTGCTCGGCCCAGGCGCGCTGGGTCAGATCCAGCATGCCGTGAGCGTACTGGGTGTGAACGTCGTGCAGGTCCATCTGGCTGTCATGCAGCCATTCGCGCAGTGAACGGCGGTTCTCCGGCTCGTTCAATTCCTGCCAGGTTTCCCACATGCTTTCCAACGCGCGCGGCGCGTCTTCTGCCGGAGGTAGCGGTTCACTGAATTCGTTGCGCTCAACGCCGATCACGTTGGACACCAGCACCGTATGGTGTGCGGTAACCGCACGGCCGGATTCGGTGATCACCGTCGGGTGCGGCAGACCGTGTTCATTACAGGCGTCGCCGATGCCCCAAATCACGTTGTTGGCGTATTCATTCAGGCCATAGTTCACCGAACAGTCGGACTGCGAACGGGTGCCTTCATAATCCACGCCCAGACCGCCGCCCACGTCGAAGCACTGGATGTTAACGCCCAGTTTGTGCAGTTCAACGTAGAAACGTGCAGATTCGCGCACGCCGGTGGCGATATCGCGAATGTTGGCCAGTTGCGAGCCCAGGTGGAAGTGCAGCAGTTGCAGGCTGTCGAGACGACCCGCTTCACGCAGGGTTTCCACCAGCTTCAGCACCTGAATGGCTGCCAGACCGAACTTGGACTTTTCGCCGCCGCTCGACTGCCATTTACCGGAACCTTGTGACGCCAGACGCGCACGCACACCGAGGCGCGGGACCACGTTCAGACGTTCGGCCTCTTCCAGCACCATGTTGATCTCGGACATCTTCTCGATCACCAGGTACACCTTGTGCCCCAGCTTTTCGCCGATCAACGCCAGGCGGATGTATTCACGGTCTTTATAGCCGTTACACACGATCACCGAGCGGGTCATACCGGCATGCGCCAGTACCGCCATCAGTTCGGCTTTGGAGCCGGCTTCCAGCCCCAGCGGTTCGCCGGAGTTGACCAGCGATTCGATCACGCGACGATGCTGGTTTACTTTGATGGGGTAAACCAGGAAATAGCCGCCTTCGTAGCCGAACGACTCACGCGCGCGTTTGAACGCGGCATTGATCGAACGCAGGCGATGCTGCAGGATCTGCGGGAAGCAGAACAGTGCCGGTAAACGCAGACCGTCTTTTTGGCGTTGCTTCACCAAATCAGCCAGATCGACACGTGCCTGCGGGACGTCCGGATCCGGGCACACGCTGATGTGGCCCAGTTCATTGACGTCATAATAATTGTTGCCCCAGTAGGCGACGTTATAAGTGCGCAGCATCTTGCTGGCATCACGGTCATTCATGGCAACCTCCTGCATGGAGCGCAAAGATTTAGATTCGCCCGTTGCTGACGGACGGTGAATCAAAAGATCATCAGACATTACTCGCCTCACATCCCGTACTGACGATACAGTCAGCCACTATCGCAGCTACAACCCGCGAGAACAACCCAACAAACCGCCCTTGCGGCAGCGAATAAAACTGCCGTTCGCGGTCAGCGATCGGTTTATTACTCATATAATTGTAAGACACCCTGTTCAAACCTCGTGAATCGGGTCAAGAAACATCCCACAGGAAGGCTGCAGGCTACCCTTGTTCAGTTCTTCAGACGACCGTTAACCGGCCCGAGGATCCTGAGTAGCGCCCAGGTGTTTATCACACCTGAAAGGTGGTGTAGAGACAAGACGGGAGATAGCAGAAGAATATGCGCCAGAACGGCACTGCTGTTGAGAACCAACAACCGGTAGACAACGGATCATTAATCCAACCACCTCCACGCACGCCGTCCTCAATGAACGACTGAGCCTCTATTAATAGTGTAAGAACGTGACCGTTCTATGAAGCGGCGACGCCAAAGGTCGGCGTCTGCGGCTGAGTATCCGGCCACTCACGGAGGCGTCACAGAAATTTACAACTTCTTGCCCCACGCTGTGCACCAAATGAGCCGCGCGCGCAGTTTATACCGATAACACGGGGAAAATGCAAAATGAAAATTTGCCGGAAACTGTTTCAAGCGATGAAAATGGCGTCGGCGGCTTTGCGCAAAAGAGCGAAATGGCAAAAAAATACTGGCAATCCGGCTAAGGCCTGACCTAAAATAGACGTCCAGATGTTAATCCATCTATACTGATTAACAGAGAAACTGCTTAACGGCTTTGCCTGAGGGGCGTTGCAGGATGCATCTCGCGCCATCAGCGGAAGACCCTTCGCTTTGATGCCGGATCTCCAGCGCTGTGCAGTAATTTCTAACCCGTCTTATGCAAGGTAAAGAATACAATGGCTAAACACCTTTTCACGTCCGAATCCGTCTCCGAAGGACATCCTGACAAAATCGCCGACCAGATCTCCGATGCCGTTCTCGACGCCATCCTGGAGCAGGATCCTAAAGCACGCGTAGCTTGTGAAACCTACGTGAAAACCGGCATGGTACTGGTCGGCGGTGAAATCACCACCAGCGCCTGGGTAGATATCGAAGAGATCACCCGTAAAACCGTGCGCGAAATCGGTTATGTGCACTCGGATATGGGTTTTGACGCCAATTCTTGTGCCGTACTGAGCGCCATCGGTAAGCAATCCCCGGATATCAATCAGGGTGTTGACCGTACCGATCCGCTGGAACAGGGTGCCGGCGACCAGGGCCTGATGTTTGGCTATGCCACCAACGAAACCGAAGTGCTGATGCCTGCACCGGTGACCTACGCCCACCGTCTGGTACAGCGCCAGGCCGAAGTGCGTAAGAACGGCACTCTGCCGTGGTTGCGTCCGGATGCGAAAAGCCAGGTCACTTTCCAGTATGACGACGGCAAAATCGTCGGTATTGACGCAGTGGTACTCTCTACCCAGCACTCCGAAGATATCTCGCTGAAAGACCTGCAAGAAGCGGTGATGGAAGAGATCATCAAGCCGGTTCTACCTACCGAATGGCTGAGCGCCAGCACCAAATACCACATCAACCCAACCGGCCGTTTCGTTATCGGTGGCCCAATGGGCGACTGCGGTCTGACCGGGCGTAAAATCATCGTTGATACCTACGGCGGCATGGCTCGTCACGGTGGCGGTGCATTCTCAGGTAAGGATCCGTCCAAGGTTGACCGTTCAGCAGCCTACGCAGCACGCTATGTAGCGAAAAACATCGTTGCTGCCGGTCTGGCTGACCGCTGTGAGATCCAGGTTTCCTACGCTATCGGCGTGGCAGAACCGACGTCTATCATGGTAGAAACCTTCGGTACCGAGAAAATCCCTACCGAACAGCTGACGCTGCTGGTGCGCGAGTTCTTCGATCTGCGCCCATACGGCCTGATCCAGATGATGGACCTGCTGCAGCCGATCTACCGCGAAACTGCCGCCTACGGCCACTTCGGCCGTGAGCACTTCCCTTGGGAAGCGACCGACAAAGCAGCCCTGCTGCGCGATGCTGCTGGCCTGAAATAAGCCCGTGTATCGAATGTGAAAACGGCGAGCCTGGTGCTCGCCGTTTTTGTTTTTATGGGATGTTTAAACGTTGTAAATCCTGTCTGGCACTTTCAGAAACAATCCGCGCACAGACTCACTAGTGTGCGGCAAGCTCGCGGAAGAATTCAGGGTTAGCCTGGATGGTCGCCAACACCTTTGCCGCCAGACCTGTTGGATTACGTCTTTTGGTTTCCCAGCTTTTGATGGTATCAACGCTGGTGCCTAGTGCCTTGGCCATTTCACTCTGAGAAACATTAAGCTGCGCCCTGATCGCTTTCACATCTGCGATATCATAACGAGTGACATTGGCAGCCGTCTTAACCCCTTTCTTAATGGCGACAGCTTCTTCAAGAGACGTTTTCATATCGTCAAAAAAGCTCATGTCATACCTCATCTTTCAGCAATTTCGTCAATTTCTTCAGCTGTGACTTTTCCGTATCGGTCAGGCTGTCTTTAATACTTTTCGGGTAGGCCATCACCAGATAGATAACCTCTGCGGTTGCCAGAAAGTAAATCACCCTGGCACTCCCGCTTTTCCCCTGCGAACCCGTTGCCATCCTGACTTTTCACAGGCCACCGGTTTTTTGAATCAGATCGCCTTTGCCTGGCGATTCGATGAGTTCTTTCTGGAGTTCTTTCAGCTCGTCGTCCGTGGCTATTTGCTTTATCTGCCGCGTGAACATCGGGGTCTCAATAAATACTAGTGCATGACTCACCGGCACCCTCTCCATGTTGAGGTACAGAGTACACCTGATGATGTACTCTGTACACCAGAGTAACTTGAGTGTAATAGGCTCCTTTCCTTGGCTCTCGGCAGAGATCCAGAGCATCCGCACCCAGTATATTCATCTCCCTCAGGTTTCAGCGGCCCTTTCCTCGTTAAATCCCGTTTCTGCACAACCTTACGCAAAGCGTTGCAACAGTCTGAAAACACAAAAGACAAAGGCCCAGCAATGCTGAGCCTTTGAGGGCAGAAACCGGAGTTCCGATATCGGTTACGAGGTTTGCTTACGCAGCAGGTAAACGAAATACGGTGCGCCGATAAAGGTCGCCAGCAGCCCGGCGGGAATTTGGTACGGGAACATCACCATGCGTCCACACCAGTCGGCGAACACCATCAGCAACCCGCCCAACAGTGCGGCAATCACCATCTGCGGTAACGCGCGGCGGAAGCCCAGCATACGCGCCATGTGCGGTGCCATCAGACCAATAAAGCTCAGCGGCCCCACGGTCAGTGTTGCCATGGCGGTCAGCGTGGCGGCCAGCAGCAGAATGCTCAAGCGCACCGGCGTCAGGGCTATGCCCACCGAACGGGCAGTGGCACTGCCGAGCGGCAGGATACTAAGCCAACGCCGACACAGCGGCGCCAGCACAATCAACACTGCCGCAATGATCGCCGTTCGCACCGCCTGCTCCGGCGTCACCGCATAGGTAGAGCCGGAAATCCAGGTCAGCAGCCCACCGGTGCGCGGGTCGCCACTGGCCAACAGCAGGAAAATGGTGGTGGTAAACGCCGTGCTGAGCGCAATACCGGCCAACAGCATGCGCTCGGTGGAGAACCCCCCGCGCCCGGCAGCAACCATGATCACCAGCAGGGTACCGGCAGCCCCCAGGCTCCCGGCCGGCAGCAGCCAGACAAAAGCATCTCCCGGGACTATCAACAGCATCATCACCACGCCGAAGGCGGCCCCCGAGCTGATGCCCAGCACTTCCGGGCTGGCCATCGGGTTACCGGTCAACTTCTGGATTAAGGTGCCTGCTACCGCCAGCATCATCCCCGCGGCCAGCGCCGACAACACCCGTGGCCAGCGCCACGGCATCAGCGACTCCAGCTCGGCACCATGACTCCAGTGCCAACCGGCAGCGTTTTGCCCCAACATCAGCGCCACAGTCAGACCAGCGAATAACACGGCCCCCGCCAACGCCACCCACACCAACAGATGACCACGTTCAGCCGGCACCCTATCGCCCAGATTCATCGGTGGTGGCGTAGAGGCACTGCGCAGCCGCGGCAACAGCCATAGCAGTAGCGGTGCACCAAACAGCGCGGTGGCCGCACCGGTCGGGACTTC
Organism: Serratia myotis; assembly: GCF_027474885.1. Lineage (NCBI taxonomy): Bacteria > Pseudomonadati > Pseudomonadota > Gammaproteobacteria > Enterobacterales > Yersiniaceae > Serratia > Serratia myotis. The sequence continues at coordinate 4,604,904 of NZ_CP099707.1, forward strand.
GCGCCATACCTGCGTCAGCCAGATCATCACCTGATCGGTTAACCACAACAGCAGCGCCCCCAGCAACGGGGCTAACATCATGCGGTGCGCCAACCGGCGTGCGCCCAGCATTTTTGCCATCAGGGGGGCAAACAGGCCGATAAAACCGATTACGCCAACGGCATTCACCAGCATGGCACTGAAGATAATCGCCAGCGCCAATGCGCAGAAACGCGCCATCGACAGGCCCAGCCCCAAATTACGTGCTACGCCGTCATCCAACCCCAGCAGCGTCAGTGGGCGAAGCAGCAACACCGCCAACACCCCGGCCACCAGCAGGCGCGGCAGGATAAACTGCACCGTGCTCCAGTCTTGCTGATTCAGTGCGCCGGTACTCCACAGGAACACGCCCTGCAGTTGATCGTAATTGAACAACGCCAGCAGGCTGTTGACCGCACCGCAGTATAGCCCCAGCACCAATCCGGCCAGGATCAGCGTCACCGGCGACATGCGTTTGCCCCAGGCCACGCCGAACACCAGCCCGCCGACCACCACCGCCCCGACCATGGCGGCCAACTGGCGGGTCAGCTCACCGCCTGGCAGCATCCACAGCGTGGCGATAGTCAGCCCGAGCTGTGCCCCGGCGGAAACCCCGAGCGTCGCCGGTTCCGCCAGCGGGTTGCGCAAGACCTGCTGGAACAGCACGCCGACCAGCCCTAACCCGGCTCCGGCCAACAGGGAGACCGACAGCCTTGGCAACAGACTGTAATGGAACAGCATTTGGCGTACATCGTCGATATTCGGCGTAGTCAACGCCTGCCCCCACCCTGCCCACGGCAGTTGTTGCAACAGGTTGCAGATCGTCAGGCCGCCGGCCGTCGCCAACAGCAGCAGTACCAGGGTCAGCGGGAATGCACGGATGCGTGCGCTCATGAATAACTCTCCTGCGCCTGCTCCAGCAGATGACAAAATCGCATCGAAGACAGCGTCGCCCCGTAGAACCACACCGCCGGTACCTGGCGCAATTGATCCTGCCGGACGAACGGCAATGCCTGCCATAGCGGGGTGGAACTGACCTTTTTCAACATCTCTTGATTACCGTGGTCGAGATAAATCGCCCGTGCGCTTTTCACCGCCGTCAGACGCTCTATGCCCACAACCGCCGTACCCCAGAAGTTGGTTTCCCCTTCCCAGGCATTTTTTATTCCAAGCTGATCCATCACTTCCTGGAACAAACTGTTCTGACCAATGATCAGCGCATGGCGGGTATCCATCAGCGAAAACATCAGTAGCGGTTGCCGGGTATAGGAATGCAGACGCTGACGCGCATCCTGAATAAAGCGATCAAACTGCGCCAGATGTTGCACCGCCCGGGTTTCCAGCCCCAACCGCTGCGCCAACGCCTGCAATGACTGCCTGGCGACCGTCAGCGGCTTGCCACTGCCGTCGTTGAAGCTAAAACTCATGCTGGGAGCAATCGGTGCCAGCTTTTGCGGCGTCGGGCCATAGCCCTTCGACAGCAGCATCAGCGAGGGCTGAAGCTGTTGCAACAGCTCGAGGTTAGGTTCGGTACGCTGGCCGACATCAATCACTGAAGCAGGCAGTTTCGGCTCTTCCACCCACAGGTTGTAATTATGGATATCAGCAACCGCTAACGGCGTAACTCCCAGCGCCAGCAGCAGCTCAATCGGCAACCATTCCAGCGCCACGATGCGCGAAAGGTCCGGCGGCGTTGCAGCGGCTTGTCCCGGCAGGGAAAACAGCAAGGGCGAAAGCGCCATGGCCGCTAACAGGCGACGGCGTACGGCATCATGATGAATATGAGAGGAGTCAGCCATCAGTAGACAAAACTCACCGGCGCACCGCCGCTTGGATGTGGCAGCGTTCCCATAGGAATACCGTAAATTTGTTCCAGTACCTCGCCCTGCATCAGATCCAGTGGCGTGCCCTGTGCAATCATTTCGCCGCCGCGCAACGCCACCAGATGGTCGCAGTAGCGCGCCGCCATATTGATGTCGTGCAGCACGGCAATCACCGTCAGGCCGCGTTGATGGCTAAGTTGCTGGATCAACGCCAGCACCTCAACCTGATGGGCGATATCCAGCGCCGAAGTGGGTTCGTCCAACAGCAGACAGCGGCTGTCCTGCGCCACCATCATCGCCAGCCAGGCGCGTTGACGTTCACCACCGGACAAACTGTCCACCAGGCGGTTGGCGAAGGGCTTCAGGCCCACCAGCGCAATCGCCTCTTCCACCTGCTGGCGATCGTTAGCGCCAAAACGGCCCAGCGCACCGTGCCACGGGTAGCGGCCAATCGCCACCAGTTCACGCACCGTCATGCCTTCTGCGGCCGGCAGTTGCTGGGGTAGATAGGCAACCTGACGTGCAAAGGCTTTGCTGTCCCACTGGCTCAGCGGTTGCTGGTTGAGCAATACACTGCCGCTGGTAGGGCTTTGATGACGGCCAAGGATCTTTAGCAGCGTGGATTTGCCGGAGCCGTTATGGCCGATCAGCCCACAAACTTTGCCGACAGGAAAGGTCAGCGACAAGGGCTGCAGCAGGACGCGGCCGGGAACGGCAAAGCTGGCGTTATTCAGGGTAAAGGTGGCGTCGTGATTGAGATGTTTATCCGGCATAGGTCCTACTTTGTCCGGGGCGACAAGACGCCGCCCCGGTTATCCGATTAGAAGCGGAAGGTTGCGGTGGCGACCACCTGACGTTCTGCGCCCCAATAGCAGCCATAGGTGGCAAAGCAGCTGGAGACGTATTCTTTATCAAACAGGTTGTTCACATTGATACCAATCGAGGAGCCCGGCAGATTGAAACGCGCCAGATCGTATTTTATCGCGGCATCAACCACCGTGTAATCCTTCACTTTAAAGGTATTGGCCTCATCCCCATAGCTGGAGCCGACATAGCGAACGCCAGACCCCAGAGTCAAACCGCTGATGGCGGTTTCATGGAAGGTGTAATCCGCCCACAGTGAGGCCATGTGTTTTGGAATGGCGGCCGGGGTATTGCCCTGCTGTGTGGTGTCCTTGGAGTACTCGGCATCCGTGTAGGTATAAGAGCCCAGCAGGTTAAGGTTGGCCGACAGCGCAGCTTTGGCTTCAAATTCAACACCACGGGAACGGATCTCGCCGCCCTGAATGCTGGCGAATTTATTATTCGGGTCCGCCACCTTGTTGTTGGTTTTGGTCAACTGGTAGATCGCCATGCTGGCAGTGATAGGGCGATCCTTCGGTGCATACTTCACGCCGGCTTCATACTGCTTCCCTTTGGAGGCAGCGAAGGTGTTGCCGCTGACATCCGTGCCTGACATTGGCTCAAAGGATTCACTGTAACTGACATAAGGCGCAATACCGTTTTCAAAGACATAATTCAAGCCAGCCCGGCCGGTGAATTCATTGTCCTTCTGCCGGGATACCGAGTTCTCGGTCAAGCGATTGGTGCTGTTGGTATCGCTCCAGTCATAGCGTCCCCCCATGGTCAGCACCCATTGATTCCACTCGGCCTGATCCTGTACGTAAAGCCCGGTTTGCTCCTGACGATTGACCTGGCTGGCGCCGCCGGTAATGGTATAGCTTTGATTGCCGTACTCCGGTGCCACCACATTCAGGCTGGAAGCGCTGCCATACTGATAAACCACGTCATTACGCATGCGCATGTAGTCCACGCCCATCAGCAAGGTGTGATCAACCAGCCCGGTGGCAAATTTTGCCTGGGCCTGGGTGTCCACCGCAAAACTCGACAAATGCTCTTTCGAATTCATCACCCCACGCGTTAACTCAGCCGGATTCGTCGGACTGATGCCCTGACCATAGATCGAGCGGTAATCGACATCCATCTTGGAGTAACGCAGGTTTTGGCGCACCGTCCACACGTCGTCAAAACCATGCTCGAAGGCATAACCGATCATCTGTTGCTTGCGCGAGATGTTGTTATAGCCCGGCTCACCGTCGTTAAAACTGGTCGGTAGCTTGCCGTTGATGCCATTTTGCACCGTGCCCTCTTTCGGTAGCCAGCCATAGAAGCCCACGCTTGGGTCATCCTGGAAACTACTGAGGAAAGTCAGGGAGGTACGATCATCCGGCCGCCAGCTGAAAGAGGGTGCGACAGCGTAACGCTTGCTCTTTTCGCCCACCTGCTGCTGGTCTTCATCACGCGCCAGGCCGGTCAAACGGTAAGAATAAACACCGTCATCATCCAGGGCGCCGCCAAAGTCGAAGCCAGTCTGGAACAGATTGTCGGTGCCCATTTTGAACTGAACTTCACGCAGGCTTTCGGTCGTGGGACGTTTGCTGACCAGAGCGACAACCCCACCCGGGTTGCTCTTGCCATAGAGCACCGAAGAAGGACCGCGCAGCACTTCGGCGCGCTCCAGGAAGTAAGGGTCAATCTGGTAAATGGAGTAGTTGTCGTCCTGCAGCTTCAGGCCGTCGAGGTACATATTGGTACCGACCGAACTGAATCCGCGAATGTTCACCGCATCGTAAGCGGTAGAGGCCCCACGGTTACCCACCATCACGCCCGGCGTATAAGCCAGCGCACTTTTCACCGTCTCCGACTGGCGCATATCCATTTCTTCGCGCGTCACCACGGACACCGACTGCGGCGTTTTTACCAAAGGGGTATCTGTTTTGGTGCCGGTGGCGCTGTGCTTGGCCGCATAGGTGCCGACCGGCCCCCAGGCGCTTTCCTGCTGTGATTGGCTGCTACCTACTACGGTAATCGTGTCTTCCTTGACGTCGGCGGAGAATGCCGGCGTTGCCAGCGTGCCAAGTGCGGCAGCGATAGTCATCGCCACCCCACTGACGTGAATGCGGCCCTGCTTGGCCGCAGAAGATGAAAGACGCTTGGTCGACATAGGTGGTTTCTCTGATGAATTATTTGATAACGAATGTAAACGATAATAATTATTATAATCGCGGCATTTTATGCAGAAGCTAAATTAAACTGCAAGTCGAATTCAGCAGGTAAATTGGTGTGCGATTAATCGGTTAGCCCCATTAACCAGATGGAAATAAACTGCGCAGAGAAACAAAAAAGCCCGCAACAGAAAGTTACGGGCTTAATAACAAAGAAAAACTTTTCACCTAAGCGCTTTACATGATTAGCCGCTTACTTACCGAACATGTCCTTGATCCAACCGGCGACGCCGTCAGCATCTTTCTGCTCACCCGCAGCCTGCTGTTGTTGCTGTTGCTGAGCTGCCTGGCTTGCCTGACACAGACCTTGCGGGTTGTCGGTCCACACCGGGATGGAGCGCCCACCACCGCCACAGACAAAGTTACCGCCAGAATCGATAGCTATCTGGTTGATCCCTTCCGGCGGCTGCAACATCAGCGGCAGCGGCGTCTGGTTCTCCAGATAACGGCGATACAGGGTCAGCGCACCGTTGGCACCGGTCAGCTTGGCCGGACCGTTGTTATCACGGCCAACCCAGGCGATAGCCACTTCTTTACCGTCGATGCCGGCAAACCAGCTGTCGCGCAGATCGTTGGTGGTCCCGGTTTTCGCCGCCAGGTTGTAGTTGGGGAATTTCACCGACAGTGAACGGGAGGTCCCGCGTGCTACGCCCTGCTGCATGGCGTACAGCGTCAGGTAGGCGGCCTGTGCCGGCACCACGCGTTCCGCCTGTGGGAAGCTCTGGTACAGCACCGAACCGTCTTCGGCGATCACTGAGCGCACCGCTGACAACGTCGCGCGGTTACCGCCACCGGCGATGGTCTGGTATTCCTGCGCCACTTCCATCGGCGTCAGGCCAATCGCGCCGAGCAGCATAGAAGGTACCGGATTGATTTCCGCTTTCGGAATGCCCAGGCGTTGCAGTGTGGCGCTGATTTGATCCAGCCCCACCGCCATGCCCAGATTCACCGTAGGAACGTTGAGCGAGAAGGCCAGTCCGTCCACCAACATCACCTGACCACGGAACTTACGGTCATAGTTGTTTGGCTGCCAGACGGTGCCGTTTTGCAGTTTCAGCGTTAATGGCTGGTCTGCCAGCCAGGTATTCAGGCGGTATTTATCCGGCTCGGACAGCGCAGTCAGGTAGGTTGGCGGCTTGGCCAATGAACCGACCAAACGGCGCGCCTGCATCGCACGGTTAAACCCGGCGAACTGCGGGTTGGCACCGCCAACCATGGCGCGGACTTCACCGCTGAAGCGATCGACAATCACCATCGCCGCTTCCAGATCCTGAACGTGGCGAGCCGCCTTCAGTGCCGGAATACCGTCTTCAACCGCTTTTTCCGCTGCGTCCTGCGAAACCGGATCCAGCGTGGTGAAGATTTTCACCCCGGACAGGTCGTTAACCTTATCGCCCAGCTTGGCTTGCAGCTCCTGACGCACCATCTGCATAAACGCCGGCTGCGGGGTGATCACCCCGCCTTTCGGCTGCACACCCAGCGGTCGTGCGCTGAGCATGTTATACAGTTCGGCATCGATAACACCCTGGTTCTGCAACAGTTTGAGCACCAGGTTACGGCGCTCCAGCGCCAGTTTCGGGTTACGCCAAGGGTTATACAGCGACGCCCCTTTGACCATGCCTACCAGCAGCGCCTGCTGATCCAGACTCAGTTCATCCACCGGGCGGCCGAAGTAATACAGGCTGGCCAGCGGGAAACCACGGATCTGATCGTTGCCGCTCTGGCCGAGATACACCTCGTTCAGGTACAGCTCAAGGATGCGATCCTTGCTGTAACGGTAATCCACCAGCAACGCCATGTAAGCTTCGTTGGCCTTACGCCACAGCGAGCGTTCATTGGTCAGGAACAGGTTTTTCACCAACTGCTGCGTCAGGGTACTGCCGCCCTGTACCGCACGGCCGGCGGTCAGGTTAGCCAGTACTGCACGGCCGATGGAATAGGGGCTGATACCGTCATGTTCATAGAAGTGACGGTCTTCGGTGGCGATCAGCGTATCCACCAGCAGGTCCGGGAAGCCGGCACGCGGTACGAACAGACGCTGTTCGCCATTCGGTGACTGCAACATGGTGATCAGGCGCGGATCGAGGCGGAAGAAGCCGAAACTGCGCTGGTTCTCCATGTTCTCGATTTTCGCCAGACGGTTGTTCTGGAAATCCAGACGGGCGTGGATCTGCCCTTCTTTACCGTCCGGGAAATCAAACGGACGGCGCAGCATCTCAATGCTGTTGGCCTGCACGGTAAATTCGCCCGGGCGCGTCATGCGGCTAACCTGACGGTATTGCATGCCCTCCAGCAGATCGACCATTTCCTTTTTGCTGTACGGCATGCCCGGTTCCAGATTGACCATACGGCCATAAACCGCCGCCGGCAACTGCCAGACCTTGCCGTCAATGCGGCTGCGGATCTGCGAATCCAGGTATACGCCGTAGATCGCCAACAGGACGGCAACCACCAGGATCAATTTGATCAGCAGGCCGAGCCAGCGGCGTTTTTTACGCGGCGGAGTCGCTTTTACCTTACGTGGCATGCGTTCTTCCTCGTCTTCATAATCATCATCGTCATCCTGGTACTCGTCTTCTTCGTAATCATCGTAATCGTCATCTCGACGACGGCGCGGCGGCTTGCGCGACGCGGTGCGTTTTGGTTGTTTCCCTTTGCGCCCTATGGGCTCGCGGTCATCCCCAGCCATTGCTGTTGCTCTCCAGACTTGGCGGCACTGCCGGCCATTATAAGTCGCTTAATCTGTCGCGCCGTCAGGCCGCTGAACAGAAGAAACATCTGAATTCGTTTACTGATATTTTTTCGTGCGCCGCGTGGGGGCGGTATTCGCCGGATCGTCCGGCCACACGTGCTTCGGGTAACGCCCTTTCATCTCTTTTTGCACTTCCCGATAAGCGCCCTGCCAGAACGCTGCCAGATCGCCGGTGATTTGCAACGGCCGGTGCGCCGGTGAGAGTAACTCAAGCACCACCGGGATGCGACCCTCGGCCAGCATCGGGCTGCGCTGTTCACCGAACACTTCTTGTAAACGCACCGCCAGCGCCGGCGGTTTGCCGGCATCATAGCGAATCGGCAATCGGCTGCCGGTCGGCACAGTGTAATGAGTGGGTAGCGCATTATCCAGCCGCTGCTTTTGCTGCCAGTTCAACAACCGCGCCAGGGCCTCGGCGATATTCACCTGTTTCAGCCCACGCATGTCACGCACGCCACTCAGCGACGGCAGCAGCCACTGCTCCAGCGATGCCAGTAACGAGTCATCGTCGACCGGTGGCCAGTCAGCCTCCGGCAGCCAGTTCTGTGCGCACTGCAAACGCAGGCGCAACTGTTCGGCAGCGGTATCCCAGTTAAGCACCACCACACCCTGGGCACGCACCCAGTTAAGCAGCGCCTGTTGCAGCTCTTCGGCCCCCGGCTTGGCCAGCGGCTGGGCACGCAGCGTCAAACGACCAATCTGCTGGCGCTTCCAGGCGCGCAGCGTGCCTTTTTCTTCATCCCATTCCACGGCGGTTTGCTGGGAAACGATCGCCGGTAACTGCGCTGCCAGCGCTTCAATCTCCACCGGCAGTGCCAGCAGAATACGGGCATCGGGGCTGTTATGCCCCTGCAGCAGGCTGGGGACAATCAGCCAGGGCGCTCGCGATAACGCCTCATCCTGATTCATCGCCGCCCCCATGCCGTTAGCCAACAGGTAACGGCCATCCTGCCCACGCCGTTGGGCGATACGGTCAGTAAATGCCAACGCCAGCAGGCGCGGGGCCATCTCAACGTCAACCTGCCCGCTTTTCACCTGCAGGCGGCGGGCAAGCTGAGTCGCCCGGCGTTGCCAGTTCGGCTGTGGGCGGCTCAGCCAGTAGCCGATATCCATTTGTCCGCCGCGCGGTGGCTCTTCCAGTAACGCCGCCAGCGCGGCGGCCGTCGCCAGCCCATCAGCCCCGCGCTCTGCGCCGTGGGTCAGCATCGCTGCCAGCCGTGGCTCACAGCCCAATTTGGCCATCTGCCGACCGCGCGAGGTGAGTTTATCGCCGTCATCGGTGGCACCCAGCCGTTGCAACAGCCGCCGGGCTGCCGCCAACGCCGTTTCCGGTGGCCGATCGAGCCAGGTCAGTTGCCCGACGTCATGGCAGCCCCATTGCAGCAACTCCAGCCAGAAACCGGCGAGGTCACTTTGCAGAATTTCCGGTTCGGCGTGCTCTGCCGCCCGCTCTGCCTGCTCTTTGGCAAACAGATGCCAGCAGATACCCGGCTCCAGACGCCCGGCACGACCGGCGCGCTGGATCATTGACGCCTGACTGATACGCTGTGTCACCAGCCGCGTCAGGCCATTACGCACGTCATAACGCGCCACCCGCTCCAGGCCGCTGTCGACCACCAACCGAATGCCTTCGATGGTCAGACTGGTTTCGGCGATGTTGGTCGCCAGCACCACTTTACGCCGCCCGGCCGGGGCCGGTTGAATCGCTTTCTGCTGCTGCGCCAACGGCAAGGCACCGTACAGCGGGCACAGTTCGGTATCGGCAGCCACTTCGCCGTTCAAGCGCTCCAGCACCCGGTTGATTTCTGCAACGCCCGGCAGAAACAGCAGCAGCGATCCCGTCTGTTCCGACAGCAGGCGCTTAACCGCCGCGGCCACGCCGTCCTCCAGCCGCTGATGGCTGGCCAGGGGTTGATACTGGCGATCGACCGGGAAGCTACGCCCGGCGGACACCACCGCCGGTGCCTGTGGCAGCAACTGCGACAGGCGGGCGTTATCCAGCGTCGCCGACATGATCAGCAGTTTGAGATCGTCACGCAGCCCCTGCTGCACATCCAGCAGCAGCGCCAATGCCAGATCGGCCTGCAAGCTACGCTCATGGAATTCATCGAGGATCACCAACGAGACGCCCTGTAACTCGGCATCCTGCTGCAGCATGCGGGTGAGAATGCCTTCGGTCACCACTTCCAGCCGGGTATTTGGCCCCGTTTTGCTTTCGGCGCGCATGCGGTACCCCACGGTCTGGCCAGGTTCTTCGCCTAACTGCTGCGCCAGCCGATACGCCACGTTTTTCGCCGCCAACCGCCGCGGTTCGAGCATGATGATGCGGCCCGGCAGCCCGGCTTTAGCCAGGATCTGCAGCGGCAGCCAGGTCGATTTACCGGCACCGGTCGGCGCATGCAGCAGCACCTGCGGGGCGGATTGCAGCGCAGTGAGCAATTCATCAAGAACCGCGCTGACGGGCAGTGAAGACACAGAACTCTCCGTAGTGGTTAACATTGGACGGCGCACATTGTAGCATTAGAGTCTGCGTTTCATTCACTTGCCACTTGCCGGGGCCCCATGTCCAGTTCGCGCCGCCTGTTTTTCGCCCTGACCTTGCCTGATGCACTGCAGCAACAGGTGATCCGCTGGCGTGCCGAAGCCTTCGCGCCGGAAGTCGGTCGGCCGGTCGCAGCAGCCAATTTGCACCTGACGCTGGCCTTTCTCGGCGACGTCTCGGCGCAAAAAGAGAGCGCGCTGAAAAAGTTGGCGGGCCGTATTAGCCAGCCCGGTTTCAGCATGCTGCTGGATGACCTCGGCCACTGGCCGCGTCCCGGCGTGGTTTGGCTCGGCACCCGACGTGCCCCGCGTGGGCTGTTGCAGTTGGCGGAGCTGTTACGATCGCAGGCGGCTCGCAGCGGCTGTTATCAGAGCCCGATGCCGTTTCATCCGCATATCACTCTGCTGCGATCGGCGACGCAACCGGTCGCCGTGCCGCCCGCCACCCCGGGCTGGAACTTCAGCGCCGACGAATTCGCCCTGTACCAGTCAGTGTTTGAAAACGGCCGTACGCGTTATCAAATGCTTGAGCAATGGTCTTTAACCCATCAGGACACCCGATGATTTTTACGCCACCGCTGCGCCACGCCACGCTGATTAAACGTTACAAACGCTTTCTGGCGGACGTCATCACCCCGGAAGGGGAAACCTTCACCCTGCACTGCGCCAATACCGGTGCCATGACCGGCTGTGCCACGCCCGGCGACACCGTTTGGTACTCCACTTCGGATAATCCCAAGCGCAAATACGCCCACAGTTGGGAACTGACCCATACCCAACAGGGGGACTGGATCTGCGTGAACACCTTGCGTGCCAATGGGTTGGTACGTGAGGCAATCGAACAGAATCTAATCAATGAATTATCCGGTTACAGTAAAATCAGCAGCGAAGTAAAATACGGCAGTGAGAACAGTCGTATCGATTTGTTATTACAGGCAGAAAACCGAGCTAACTGCTATATTGAAGTTAAGTCAGTCACATTATTGCAACAACAACGTGGTTACTTCCCTGATGCAGTAACGCTCAGAGGACAGAAGCACTTACGTGAGTTGCTAAGCGTGGTTGAAAGCGGGCAACGGGCGGTATTGTTCTTTGCTGTGTTACATAGCGGTATTGAGCAGGTCGCACCGGCACATCATATAGATGAGCGTTATGCGACACTGTTGGCACAGGTTCAGCAGTTGGGTGTAGAAGTGGTTTGTTATGGGGCTAAATTATCACCTGACGGTATATCTCTCTGCGATAAGTTACCGTTTTTTATCGATTAGCGCTGGCCGGGTACAAATAATTCGACAACCGGTTAACGCGTCGCCAAATACGCCTTCCTTCACACCATTGTCAAGCAGGCGACAGGAATAATTGCCAACCTACCTCCCATCTGTTATTTATAGCGGCCTGTTTTTCCCCCACATTGGGGATTCGATAGTGCGTGTGTATGTAGGAGAAGCAACATGCAAGAAGGGCAAACCCGTAAAACCTCGTCCTTGAGCATTCTCGCCATCGCTGGGGTGGAGCCGTACCAAGAGAAGCCGGGCGAAGAGTACATGAACGACGCCCAGTTGTCGCATTTCAAGCGCATTCTTGAAGCATGGCGTAACCAGCTCAGGGATGAAGTTGATCGTACGGTAACTCATATGCAGGAAGAGGCAGCTAACTTCCCTGATCCGGCCGACCGTGCCACTCAGGAAGAAGAGTTCAGTCTTGAACTGCGTAACCGCGATCGTGAACGCAAACTGATCAAAAAGATCGAGAAAACGCTGAAGAAAGTAGAAGACGAAGATTTCGGCTACTGCGACTCTTGTGGCGTGGAGATTGGCATTCGTCGCCTTGAAGCGCGTCCGACTGCCGATTTGTGCATCGACTGCAAGACTCTGGCCGAAATCCGCGAAAAGCAGATGGCCGGCTAATACAGTTGTTACCGCTGCGGCGTGCGTTCTGCGTGCGCCGCACAGAGAAAAGGGAAAGTTTCCCCTCTGATATGCAAGAAAGACATTATGTGGGGCGCTTTGCCCCATCGCCTTCCGGGGATCTGCATTTCGGCTCGCTGATTGCCGCTCTGGGGAGCTACCTCCAGGCTCGTGCCCAACACGGGCAGTGGCTGGTTCGCATTGAAGATATCGATCCCCCGCGTGAAGTCGCCGGTGCGGCCGATCGTATCTTATCCGCTCTGGAACACTATGGTCTCCTCTGGGACGGCCAGGTTATCTATCAATCCCAACGTCATGAAGCCTACCGCGCCGCTCTGGATCAACTGCATCAGCAGGGGCTCAGCTATTTCTGCAACTGTACCCGCAGCCGTATTCAGCAGATAGGCGGCCTGTATGACGGCCACTGTCGCCCTTTGAATCTTGGCCCGCAAGGTGCCGCCATTCGCTTGCGTCAGTCCTCTCCGGTTTACGCCTTTCATGACCGCCTGCAGGGCGAGTTGCAGGCCGACCGGGCGCTGGCACAGGAAGACTTTATCATTCGCCGACGTGATGGGCTGTTCGCCTATAACCTGGCGGTGGTGGTGGACGACCATTTCCAGGGCATTACCGAAATCGTTCGTGGTGCCGATCTGATCGAACCGACGGTGCGCCAGATAGCGCTGTACCATCAGTTACAGGCGCCGGTGCCCGCCTATGTGCATCTGCCGCTGGCGCTGGGCGCCAACGGTATCAAACTGTCGAAGCAAAACCATGCACCCGCTCTGCCCGACGGCGATCCACGCCCAATACTGGTGGCCGCGCTAAAATTTCTGCGCCAACCGCTGCCGGAAAGCTGGCAAGATCTTGACCTGTCGTTATTATTGAGCTGGGCAATCGCACACTGGAAGCTGGATGATGTGCCGCGCCGGGAGGCTATTTCCCTGGACGAAAACACATCGGCATTCTCAAAAGAGCCATGGTGAGCTATGATTAGCCGCTATTTTTTGTTAGCGCCATTTTTATCAGACACTATCGAGGTGTACCATTTTTACCCGAGTAGCCAATTTCTGCCGTAAGGTGCTAATCCGCGATGACAAGCAGCCGCGCGATGATGCGCCGGTCAGCGATAAAAACGTAGTCCGCGAAGAAAGCGTGGTGGTGGCACCGCCGGCCGCGCCGCAGCAACGTTCCGCCGATCGCGGCAGAGAAAGCCCTGCCCGCCGACCGGCACCGCGTAAACGCTCACCTTTTCCTGCCGCAGAGAGCAACGGTTCAATGACCGTGATCCCACGCGACCAGCATTCCATCTCACGTAAAGACATCAGTGAGAATGCGCTGAAGGTGCTGTATCGCCTGAATAAATCCGGCTTCGAGGCCTATCTGGTCGGTGGCGGCGTACGTGACCTGTTGCTGGGCAAAAAACCGAAAGATTTCGACATCACCACCAACGCAACGCCGGAGCAAGTGCGCAAGCTGTTCCGCAACTGCCGTTTGGTTGGCCGCCGCTTCCGCCTGGCACACGTGATGTTCGGGCCGGAAATTATCGAGGTTGCCACCTTCCGTGGTCACCACGAGCAGCAAACGCCGGAATCTGACAAAAATTCTTCCCAGCAGGCCCAAAACGGCATGCTGCTGCGCGACAACATCTTCGGTTCGATCGAAGAAGATGCCCAGCGCCGCGACTTCACCATCAACAGCCTGTATTACGGCGTAGCGGACTTCACTCTGCGTGATTACGTCAACGGCCTGCGCGATCTCAAACAGGGCGTGATCCGCCTGATTGGCGATCCGGAAACCCGTTATCGTGAAGATCCGGTGCGCATGCTGCGCGCAGTGCGCTTTGCCGCCAAGCTGGACATGACCATCAGTGACGAAACCGCCGAGCCGATCCCGCGCCTGGCATCCTTGCTGCATGAGATCCCGCCGGCACGTCTGTTTGAAGAGTCTCTCAAGCTGCTGCAGGCAGGCTACGGTTATCCGACCTATCTGAAGCTGTGTGAATATCAGTTGTTCCAGCCGCTGTTCCCACAGATTTCACGTCACTTCACGCCGACCCAGGACACGCCGATGGAGCGTATTCTGGCGCAGGTGCTGAAGAACACCGACTACCGCCTGCAAAACGACATGCGCGTCAACCCGGCGTTCCTGTTTGCTGCTATGCTTTGGTACCCGCTGCTGGAACATGCGCAGAAACTGGCGCAGGAGAGCGGACTGGCGTACTACGACGCCTTCGCGCTGGCGATGAATGACGTGTTGGACGAGCAGTGTCGTTCGCTGGCCATCCCGAAACGCATCACCACGCTGGTTCGCGATATCTGGCAGTTGCAGCTTCGCCTGTCCCGTCGTCAGGGCAAGCGCGCGCACAAGCTGATGGAACACCCGAAATTCCGCGCCGCTTACGATCTGCTGGCGCTGCGTGCCGAAGTGGAAGAAAACCAGGAAATGCTGCGTCTGGCCGAATGGTGGGGCGAGTTCCAGGAAGCCACACCGGCACGCCAGAAAACCATGTTGAGTACTTTGGGTGACGATCCGGCACCGCGCCGCGCGCGTCAACGCCGCCCTCGCCGCCGGACGCCGCGTAAAGAAGGAGAATAATGATCCGCGTTTATATCGCGCTGGGTAGCAACCTGGCGCACCCGCTACAACAGGTGAAAGCCGCACTGGAAGCGTTGGAGCATCTCCCACGCAGCCGGTTGATCGTTTGTTCTTCGTTTTACCGCACCAAGCCGCTGGGCCCGCAGAACCAGCCGGACTATCTCAATGCGGTGGTGGCACTGGATACCTTGCTACCCGCAGAACAGTTGCTCGATCACACCCAAGCGATAGAACGCAATCAGGGCCGCGTGCGCAAAGATGAGCGCTGGGGCCCACGGACTCTGGATCTGGATATCATGCTGTATGGCGAGCAGGTCATTCATACCGACCGCCTGACGGTGCCGCACTACGGCCTGAAAGAGCGTGAGTTCATGCTCTATCCGTTGGCAGAAATCGCCCCCGAGTTAATCTTCCCCGATGGCGAATCACTGGCCAGTTGCCTGAAACGCGTGCCGCAAAATGGTATGGAACTCTGGCACAAACCCAAGCACAAAGCCTGAGTCAGACGCAGCATGCCACGCCCTACAGCATCACCTGAGCAACAAATCCCCCTTCTGGCCGGTTGGCAAAGCTAACGCGCAGTCCGTGTAAGCCGGCAATACGCTGCACAATCGACAACCCCAACCCGCTGCCGGTTTGCTCCTGGCCTGGCGGACGATAAAAACGTTCCCCCAACCGCGCCAGATGTTCCAGCGTTACACCCGGACCATTATCTTCGACCGTCAGCAGGCGCTCTGTCAGCCTCACAGTGACGATGCCGCCCGCCGGGGTATAGCGCACCGCATTATCCAGCAGATTGCGCACCAGCAGCGACAGCAGCAGCGTTTGCCCCTGTAGCGGCGGTGGCGAGCCCTGTTGTTCGTACCGCAGGGTGACGCCGGCAGCATGAGCATGGCGATCCTGCTCTGCCAGCGTCATCGGCACCAGTTGGCCCCAGTCGACCGCTTCCAGCTCAGCCAGGTCAGACAGGGAATCCAGCCGCGATAGCGTCAGCAGTTGATCCACCAGCCGGGTGGCACGATCGATACCCACCGTCAGATTGCCCAACGCATGCTCACGCATCGGCTCGTCATCACCGGCCAACTGCACCACCTCTGTCTGCACCCGCAGCGCCGCCAACGGACTGCGCAGCTCATGGGCGGCATCAGACGTAAAGCGCCGTTCACGCACCAGCAACGCATTGATGCGAGTAAACAGTGCGTTAAGCGCATCGACCAGCGGCCGGACTTCGGTCGGTACCTGACGCGCGTCCAACGGCGTGGCATCGTCCGGTGCGCGCTGGCGCAATCCTGCTGCAACACTTCGCAGTGGCCGCAGCTCACGCCCGACCATCAGCGCAATCAGCAACATCAGGATCGGCAGCGTCACCAGCCACGGCACCAGTTGCCCGGTCACCATACCCAGCGCCATATCCCGGCGATAATCCCACTCTTGCCCTACCACGATGCGATAGCGGCCATCCGGGCTGGTCAGCCACAGTAAGCGCCAACTGTCGTCATCGCCTTTGCGTTCGCCATCGGTGAAACCTTCGCGATCGCCGTCAAAGCGGAAATCCGCGCCATTTTCCCCGTCGTTGAGCAGCATCTTGCCATCGCGATCGAAGATGGCGAACGCCAGCGCGTCATCATCCTGCTCGCCACGCTTGCCGTGATGCACCAGCTTTTTGGTTTTCGGCAGGCTGCGTACGCTCTCATCGGCCAGCAGATCGCCCAGGTTGACGGTCGCCAGCCGTTTGGCAAACAGCATCTGTTGAGTATCAAACACTTCGTTGATGGTGTTGCGCGTCATCATCCACGCCACCAGGCTGGCAGAGCACCAGGTCAACAGCGCCAGCAGGCTGAAAATCAGGATCAGCCGTAGCCGCAGACTAAGATGTTTCACGCGTCATCCCCCAGCGTGTAACCCACGCCGTGAAGGGTGCGGATGAACCCGTTACCCAGTTTGCGCCGCAAATGATGGATATGGACCTCCACCGCGTTGCTGCTGACGTCATCGTCCCAGTTGTACAGTTTTTCCTGGATCAGCGGCCGCGCCAGCACCCGCCCCTTGTTATGCAGGAACAGTTCCAGCACCGCCAGTTCGCGTGGCGTCAGCGTGACCGGCTCGCCGTTGCAGCTCACGCTGCGGGTGGCGCTATCAAACACCACATTGCCATGCACCAGTTGTGGCATCAGTTGGCCATGGCGACGACGGATCAACGCCTGCAGCCGCGCCGCCACCTCCGCCAGGGCAAAAGGCTTGCACAGATAATCATCGGCACCGCTTTGCAGGCCGTTGACCCGTTGCTCCAGCGCGTCGCGCGCGGTCAGGATCAGCACCGGCACGTCATGACCGGCCTGTCGCCACTGACGCAACAAGTCCAGGCCATCAAGGCCCGGCAGGCTCAGATCGAGGATCACCGCATCGTAGGGCGCGCTTTCCAGCGCATTTTTGCCGACCAGCCCATCGGTAAACCAGTCCAGATTAAAGCCGAGCTTGGTCAGCCCGGCCTTGATTCCGTCGCCGATTAACTTGTCATCTTCTATCAGCAGTATTCGCATGTGCGTCCTTTTTTAGCCATTGCCGGCCATTACACCACAAGGTTCTTAAGAACCGCTTAAGCATTATGATCTGCGCTACCCACCCCGTTAGGGTTACAGTAGAATGACAGCACTTTTTTGCAGCCAGGGCCCTGCGCACGCCGCACGACCCTATTCAGGAGACGACGTGATGAAACCCACCACCGTGACCCATTTGCACCAGTGGAAGCAGGAACAGCGCAAGTTTGCTTCCCTCACCGCCTACGATGCCAGCTTTGCCAAACTGTTTGAAGAGCAAGGCGTTAAAGTGCTGCTGGTGGGCGATTCGCTGGGCATGACGCTGCAGGGCCACGACTCCACGCTGCCGGTCACCGTTGCCGACATTGCCTATCATACCCGTGCCGTGCGCCGTGGCGCACCGGCCTGTCTGCTGCTGGCCGACCTGCCCTTTATGAGTTACGCCACCCCACAGTTGGCCTGTGCCAATGCCGCCGAACTGATGCAGGCCGGTGCCAATATGGTGAAGCTGGAAGGCGGCAGTTGGCTGTGTGAAACGGTGAAAACGCTCACCGAACGCGCCGTGCCGGTATGCGGCCACCTCGGCCTGACACCGCAGTCGGTCAACGTCTTCGGTGGCTACAAGGTGCAGGGCCGTGATGAGCTCGCCGCCAAGCAGCTGCTGGAAGATGCAAAAAATCTGGAGCTGGCCGGTATCCAACTGCTGGTGCTGGAGTGCGTACCGACCGAACTGGCACGCAAGGTCACCGAAGCCCTGACCATCCCGGTGATCGGCATTGGCGCCGGTAACGCCACCGATGGACAGATCCTGGTGATGCACGACGCATTCGGTATCACCGGCGGTCACACGCCGAAATTCGCTAAAAACTTCCTGGCGCAAAGCGGCGATATCCGCTCGGCGGTGCAACACTATATTCAGGACGTGGAGCAAGGAATTTACCCCGCTGAAGAGCACTCTTTCAACTAAAGTGACCGCGTTAGGAGTTATGCAATGGTAATTATCGAAACCCTGCCGCTGTTGCGTCAGCAGATCCGCCGCTGGCGTCAGGATGGGAAACGCATCGCGCTGGTGCCAACCATGGGCAACCTGCACGAAGGCCATATGACACTGATCGATGAAGCCCGTGCGCGCGCCGATATCGTGGTGGTCAGTATCTTCGTCAACCCGATGCAATTCGAACGTCCAGAAGATCTGGCGCGTTACCCACGCACCCTGCAGGAGGACAGCGAAAAGCTGACCCGTCGCGGCGTTGAACTGGTGTTTGCACCGGCCCCGGCCGATGTCTATCCGCAGGGGCTGGAACAGCAAACCTACGTCGATGTGCCGGGTATCTCCAGCATGCTGGAAGGTGCCAGCCGTCCGGGCCACTTCCGCGGCGTCGCCACCATTGTCAGCAAGTTGTTCAATCTGGTACAGCCGGATCTGGCCTGTTTTGGCGAGAAGGATTACCAGCAACTGGCGTTGATCCGCAAGATGGTGGCGGACATGGGCTATGACATCGATATCGTCGGCGTACCTACTGTTCGCGCCAAAGATGGCCTGGCACTCAGCTCACGCAACGGTTACCTGACCGCTGAAGAGCGTAAAATCGCCCCGCAGCTCAGCAAGATCATGAATGCGCTGGCTGAACAGCTCAGCAACGGCGAACGCCACGTTGACGAGTTGCTGGAACAAACCGCCGAACACCTGCGCAACGCTGGTTTCACGCCGGATGAGCTGTTTATTCGTGACGCCGACAGCCTGCAGCCACTCGGCGTTGAAAGTCGCCGTGCGGTGGTGTTGATGGCCGCCTGGCTGGGCAAGGCGCGGTTGATCGACAATCAACAGGTTGACCTGACGCTGTAAGTCATTTTTTGTGCAATCGTCACCATTACGCCCCGCCTGGCAGTAGACAATGGCAGGCTTATCGGTGACGATGACGCCGGATGGATGTTCAACCCCAATCGCCTGTGAAGGCTGATATTCAGCTAGGTAAAGTTTTGACTGCTCCCCGCCCTAAAGCGCGAGGATTCCCACTTCACCGAGCTCGACCTTCAGCGCAATTTACGCTGCGGGTTTTACAAACTCTCCGTGGGCTAACACTGCCAGCCCGGCAGCTTTGATATTACGGGCAGCATTAATGTCGCGGTCATGGCTGATGTTGCACTCAGGGCAAACCCAGCTACGGACATTAAGCGAAAGATGTTTCAGGGTAAAACCACAACACGAGCAACGTTTGGAAGAAGGAAAGTAGGGGTCAATAGCCACCACGCTACGGCCAGCCCACTTTCCTTTGTACTGAAGCTGCCTGACAAACTCAGACCAGCTGGCATCGGCAATAGACTTTGCCAGCCTGGGGTTGCGGAGCATGTTCTTCACTTTCAGCGATTCAACGCACACCACTTGGTTTTCGTTTATTAGTGTGCGGGACAGTTTATGCAAGTTATCCAGACGGCAATCGGCGATTTTCGTATGCAGACGGGCGACCTTTAAGCGAGCTTTGGTGCGATTTTTCGAACCCTTGCGCTTTTTGCTTAATCGGCGCTGCAGTACCGCCAGCCGTGCCGCGTACTTAGCAGTATGGCGCGGATTGCCAGTTTTTAATCCGCTGTCAGTGACGAACAAATCGTTTAAACCTACATCAATGCCAACCATTTTCGGACTGACAGGCAGTGATGCAGGCTCAAATTCGCACAGGCAGGAAACAAAGTACCGACCAGCCGCATCTCTGGTGATAGTTACCGTCGATGGCGCTGACGGCAGTAAACGTGACCAGCGTATCGCCAGAGGCATTTTGCTTTTGGCGATATAGAGTTGGTTATCAACATATTTAAAGGCGCTTTTAGTAAACTCTGCAGCCTGTTTGTGACGTTTGGATTTAAATGCAGGATAGCTGGCGCGGCCTGAAAAGAAGTGATTAAACGCCGTCTGTTGATGGCGCAACGCCTGCTGCAAAGGGACGCAGGACACGTCGTTTAGCCAGGCATACTCCGCGTTTTTCTTCAGCTCAGTTAAGTGAGCCGAAGCGGCGGAATAGCCAATTTTTTCCTGACGCTGCCGAAAAGCTTCACCGCGCCAGTGCAGCACGGCATTGTAGACAAAACGGACACAGCCGAATGTTTGAGCCAAAAGCTCAACCTGCTCGGGAGTGGGATAGAACCGATATTTATAGGCACGTTTCATCATTAGATATTTACAGGAGTCATCGTGAAAGTACAAAAAGAAATCAGCGCGAAAATCGTCACCTTTCCTCCCCGGCCTGAAGGCCGAGGTTTCCCGGAGGCATTCTGATGATACGTACTATGCTGCAAGGCAAGCTGCATCGGGTGAAAGTGACTCAGGCTGACTTGCACTATGAGGGCTCCTGCGCCATCGACCAGGACTTCCTGGAAGCCGCAGGCATTCTGGAATATGAAGCTATCGATATTTATAACGTTGATAACGGTCAGCGTTTCTCGACCTATGCCATCGCCGCCGAACGCGGTTCGCGCATTATTTCGGTCAACGGCGCGGCAGCACGTTGCGCCTGCGTGGGCGACAAACTGATCATCTGCTCCTATGTACAGATGAGCGATGCCGATGCCCGCCAGCACCATCCTAAAGTGGCCTATTTCGAAGGTGACAACCACCTGCAACGCAAGGCGAAAGCCGTGCCGGTACAGGTCGCCTAAAAATAAAACGGGCGCTGTCTGCGCCCGTTCCTTTCTTGCTATTGCACCACCAGCGTTCCTGGCTTGTTGGCTATTCTGTCCGCCATGGTCTGAATCGAGTCGGTGCGCAAAATATACAGCCGTTTCAGCGTATAGGGGTTATCCCCCGGTTTCACTTTGCCCTGCACCGTGGTCACGGCCATATGGAACCCGGCATCTTTCGCGGCCTGTATCGCCCGCTGGTTGTAGCCGCCAAACGGGTAGGACACATACAGCACATGCGGATTAAACTGCGACAGCGCACGGCGTGAGTGCTCAAAATCGAATTCAATATTGTGCAGCGAGCGGCTCAGCAGGATCGGCTGACGATTACCGTCGGTGCGATGCAGGAAATGGGTATGTGACTGCACGTCGAAGACGTCCTGAATCTGCTTCAGTTCGGAAATACTCATAAACTGCAGCGAGTCTGGGTTCCACTTTTGCGGGTGACGTTTAATGCGAGAAGAAATGATAAACGCCGTAGCGCGGAAGCCGTAATTCTTCAAGACTGGGTAAGCATAGCGATAGACCGATTTCAGCCCGTCATCAAACGTCAGTACTACCGCCCTGCCCGGCAGGTTGATCTGGTTTTTCAGGTAGGCTTCCAACTGATACAGGGAAATGGTGTCATAGCCCGCCTGCTTCAGATAGGTCATCTGGTTACTGAACGCCACGTCCGACGTGGTGGTCGAGGTATGGCGGAAGCGCTTGTTCTCTTCGTTTTTCAGCAGGTGATGGTAGGTCAGTATCGGTATGCCGGTGTCAATCTCGCAGTCCAGCTCACTGACATAGCCCAGGCGATCGCCAATGTTGATCTCGTACCAGGTGTTGTTGAGCCGGTCTTTCAGCTTACCGAT
Source organism: Serratia myotis (assembly GCF_027474885.1). Classification (NCBI taxonomy): domain Bacteria; kingdom Pseudomonadati; phylum Pseudomonadota; class Gammaproteobacteria; order Enterobacterales; family Yersiniaceae; genus Serratia; species Serratia myotis. The sequence goes on from NZ_CP099707.1 coordinate 4,626,668, forward strand.
GATCGGGTAGCGCAGGTTTTCTTCCAGCACGCCAAACACATCGCTGCTGTTATCCGCATCGGTATAAACGTTGATCGCCTTGTGAGTGATCAGATTCTGGTTGGTCAGCGGTTTATTCAGCTCCCCCAGATCATCCTTCACCTTGCGTGATTTTTTGAGATCGCGCACGTCGTCTTTATCAATAAACCCCGTGCCGTGGCCGAATTTGAACTCGTAATATTCCGCATCCGCCGGGAACACCTGGATCAGTTGCCCCTGCTTCACTTCACCAACCGGGATGACATGCTCGCCAATCAGCGAATAGACTTCGCTATCGCGTTGCGCTTCCATATATTCGGATTTAACAGCACTGTCTTCCGACAGCAAATTTGCCAGGCTTGCCGGGGCGACAAGTGACATCAGGATGCCGAGTAACCCAGCCGCTATCTTGTGTGTAGACCGCATGGTTATGTTCTGCTTACGAGTGCGTAATACCCGTCACCTTTCAAGCCGCAACTTGAAATTCATAGGGCATATAACAAAATGGAGAAAATGTGGAGCGCCAGCATAGCACGATTTGAACAGCCGGGAGAAAGGGGTTATTTGAGCAATTTTATTGATTTACAGGGTGCTTGCTTCAGGTCAATAAAAGCGTCCCCGCACGCGATGCCCGGGGACACAGGTTAATCAGGTACGCAGACCGCGACCGCGCTCAATCAGGTACCAGGACAACAGGTAGAACACCGCAATAAACGCCACCAGCACCGTCATGGTCAGCGCCAACGGCACGTCGCTGATGCCCAGGAAGCCGTAGCGGAATCCGCTGATCATGTAGACGATCGGGTTCAGTTTGGACACCGCCTGCCAGAACGGCGGCAGCAGCGTCAGCGAGTAAAACACCCCACCCAGATAGGTCAGCGGCGTCAGCACGAAGGTCGGGATCAGGCTGATATCGTCAAAGGTGGTGGCAAACACCGCATTGATCAGGCCCGCCAGCGAGAACAAAATCGCCGTCAGCAGCAGCGTGGCCACAATCACCCACCAGGCATGCACCTGTAGCGGCACGAAGAACAGCGAGATCACGGTGACCAGCACGCCGACACAAACGCCGCGCGCGACACCACCGCCGACGTAACCGGCGATCACCACGTGCGTCGGTACCGGCGCCACCAGCAGTTCTTCAATATTACGTTGGAATTTGGCGCTGAAGAACGAGGAGGCCACGTTGGCATATGAGTTGGTGATCACCGCCATCATGATCAGACCAGGGACGATAAACTGCATGTAATCAAAACCGTGCATCTCACCGATGCGTGAACCTATCAGGTTGCCGAAGATGATGAAATACAGCGTCATGGTGATCACCGGCGGTACCAACGTCTGGATCCAGATGCGGGCAAAACGGTTGATCTCTTTGGCCCAGATGCTCTGTAAGGCCACCCAATACAAACGCATCATGCTTTTTCTCCATTACCGTTAACCAGGGTGACAAACAGCTCTTCCAGCCGGTTAGCCTTGTTACGCATACTCAGTACCTGAACGCCCTGGGTGCTGAGCTGGGCAAACAGACCATTCAGGCCCTGCTCGCGCATCACTTCCACTTCCAGCGTTGAAGTGTCCGTCAGGCGGTGGCGGTAACCGTCCAGCTTCGGTAACGGGCTTTTTGCCGCCAGATCGAGGATGAAGGTTTCAGACTTCAGCTTGGCCAACAGACCTTTCATCGAGGTATTTTCCACCAGTTCGCCGTTCTGGATAATGCCGATATTGCGGCACAGCATTTCTGCCTCTTCCAGATAGTGGGTGGTGAGGATAATGGTGGTGCCCTGAGCGTTGAGCTCTTTCAGGAAGCCCCACATCGAGCGGCGCAGCTCGATATCTACCCCGGCAGTCGGTTCATCGAGGATCAGCAATTTTGGCTGGTGCATCAATGCGCGGGCGATCATCAGGCGGCGCTTCATCCCGCCGGATAACATGCGGGCGCGTTCATCGCGCTTGCCCCACAGATCCAGCTGGGTCAGGTATTTTTCCGCCCGCACCAGGGCTTCACGGCGAGTCACGCCATAGTAGCCCGCCTGATTGACCACAATCTGCATCACGGTTTCAAACGGGTTAAAGTTGAACTCCTGCGGCACCAGTCCAAGCTGGCGTTTGGCATTAACAATGTCTTTATCGATGTCGTAGCCGAACACCCGCACGCTGCCGGACGTCTTATTGACTAGCGAGCTGATAATGCCGATGGTGGTGGATTTCCCGGCGCCGTTAGGCCCCAGCAAAGCGTAGAAATCCCCTGCCTCGACGTTCAGGTCGATCCCGCGCAACGCCTTGACGCCACCGGCGTAAGTCTTGGTTAACTGCGCTATTTCCAGTGCATAATTCATAAGTTAAAAAGTACCTTGTGACGATGAGTATGCTGCTGCGTCTTGTAATGAAGGTGATCTTATCATCAGCAGCGTTTTCACTGAGGCAAATCCGTGCGGAAAATTCAGGTTCCATCCCGCCATACTGTATAAAAAGTGGCTGAATATCGTCTTGCGTAACTGTTCCGATTTCCAAAATGTGATGCTTGTCCTATATTACCCCAACGCAATCTGTTCGTTACAGGTCTATAACCTCCATGAAAGAAATCGAAAAGCTTATCGCTAATAACCATACCTGGTCAGCTAACATCAGCAAGGAAGACCCAGACTTTTTTGAACGTTTAGCCCAGGCGCAAAAGCCCCGCTTTTTATGGATAGGTTGTTCAGACAGCCGCGTTCCCGCGGAAAGACTGACCGGACTGGAGCCAGGTGAACTGTTTGTCCACCGCAACGTGGCCAACCTGGTGATTCATACCGATTTAAACTGTCTGTCAGTGGTGCAGTACGCCGTCGACGTGCTGGAAGTTGAACATATCATTATTTGCGGCCACCTGGGCTGCGGCGGTGTGGAAGCCGCGGTTGAGAACCCGGAACTGGGGCTGATCAACAACTGGCTGCTGCACATTCGTGACCTGTGGTACAAGCACAGCTCACTGTTGGGTGAACTGGAGCCGGAACAACGCCTCGATGTGCTCTGTGAAATCAACGTGATTGAGCAGGTCTACAACCTGGGTCATTCCACCATCATGCAATCAGCGTGGAAACGTGGCCAGAAAGTCATGATTCACGGTTGGGTGTATGGCATCCAGGACGGACGCTTGCGCGATCTTGAAGTGGCGGCCACCAGCCGCGAAAGCCTGGAGATGGGCTATCGCAAGGCCATGGCTACATTGCAGCAGGATAAGGGCATTTAATTCTGTCACGGGCGCGGTAAACCGCGCCCGCAGCTTATTACTCGTCCAGCAGCACCACTTTGCCGACGTACGGCAGATGGCGATAACGCTGAGCGTAGTCGATACCATAACCCACCACAAACTCGTCCGGAATGGGGAAGCCCACGTACTCCACCGGCACTTCAACCTCACGGCGTTCAGGCTTGTCCAGCAGGGTACAGATCGCCAGGGATTTCGGCCCGCGCAGCGCCAGAATTTCGCGCACTTTATTCAGTGTATTGCCGGAATCAATGATGTCTTCCACGATCAGCACGTCTTTACCACGGATGTCTTCATCCAAATCCTTGAGGATTTTCACATCACGGGTGGTAGACATGCCGCTGCCGTAGCTGGAAGCGGTCATAAAGTCGACCTCATGCGGCACTTCAATCGTGCGACACAGATCGGCCATGAACATAAAGGAGCCGCGCAGCAGTCCGACCAACACCATATCACTGCCGCTATCGCGGTAATCTTCGGTGATCTGGCGGCCAAGTTCGGCGATACGTGTCTTAACTTCCTGCTCGGAAATCATTACTTCTACAGTGTGTTTCATAGTTTTCAGGTCAGTTGCCGGAAGAAGGGCGCAGAGTTTAGCATAGCCTGAAGCCAGTGGCGACGCGAGTGCGCCGCCCGTTGTTCCAGAGTGGTGGATCAGTCGGTTACGGTAAAGCCCAGCATCATGCCGGTATCTTCATGTTCCAACAGGTGGCAGTGGGCCATATAGGCATGATCGCTGTTGGCTGGGTGATCAAAACGCACCAGCACTTCACTGCGCCAACCTTCGACCAGCACCGTATCTTTCCAGCCGCTACGGTGGGCCGCCGGGGGCTTGCCATTTTCCGACAGAATACGGAACTGGGTGCCGTGAATATGGAACGGGTGCAGCATCATGTCGCCTTCACCGGAAATGGTCCATTTTTCATATTTTCCGCGCTTGGCTTCAAACATCGGCTTGGTCATGTCGAAGGCTTTACCGTTGATCATATTGCCATGGCTGAAGTCGAACGGCTTGGCACCCTGATCCATCCCCTTCATATTACCGTGATCCATGCCTTTCATCGCGCCGTGGTCCATGCCTTTCATGTCGGCCATCTCACCGCCGCCTTTAGCCATATTGCCGTGATCCATGCTCATGCCGGCCATGGCCTGATGACCGTAGCGATCCATCAAGGCCTGCATGCCCAGCTTGTCCAACTGCGGGTTCATCATCAGTTGCAGCCAGCGCTCCTGGATCCCGCTCACCGCCGGTAATACAGGCAGTTTCACCAGGCTGTCCGGCATGGTCTTGATACCCTGCGCCAGCGAAGGCTGAATATGCAATACCGGCAGCGGCTGGTCGAACGGTGCCAGCGTCATGCCCATCTGTTTAACCGGCAGCGTGACGATATCAAAGGGTTTGCCATCGGAGGCATCCACCAGCACTTCGAAGCGTTCGCCCATCAGCATCGACAGCTCGGTCAGCTTGACCGGTTCGGCCAGAAAACCACCATCACTGGCGATCACATAGAGTGGACGGTTATCACTGGTTGCCAGATTCAACGAACGCGCATTGCAACCGTTGAGAAAACGCAGGCGCAGCCAGCCGCGAGGTGCCACATGCCGTGGATACTGGGCACCGTTGGTAAACATGCGGTCACCGAACCAGCCTACCGCTGCGCTCATGACGTCCAGCTGGTATTCAATCTGTGCGTCTTTGCCCAGCCGCTTGTCCTGCAGGATCACCGGAATATCATCCTGCCCCCAGGTTTTCGGCAATGGCAGCTTGCTGCTCTCTTCATCTTCCAACAGCACCAGCCCTGCCAAGCCCATCATCACCTGCTGACCGGTCTTGCCGTGGGTGTGCGGATGGAACCAGCAGGTAGCTGCGGGCTGTTCCACCGTGAACTGCACCCTGCGCGTGGTACCTGGCTGAATCAGCGCCTGTGGGCCGCCATCGACGTCGCCGGGGATTTCCAGACCGTGCCAGTGGACGGTACTGGCCTCCGGCAAGCCATTGCGGATATCCACCGTGACCGGCTTGCCACGCTGCAGCCGTACCGCCGGCCCCAACAATGCACCATTAACCCCCCAGGTTTGGGTTGCCTTGCCCGGCAGCCAGTTCATTTCACCGGTTTGCAGCGCCAAAGCGATGTTCCCCTGCGCGTCTGGCATCAGCAACGGCGGGATCGGCAACGCCGGCAGTTCAGCTGCCCACGCGCCCCGGCTCCACAAGGGTAAAGCACTTGCCGCGCCCAGCGCAGCGGTCAATTTGATAAAATCACGGCGTAACATCGCTGACTCCCTTTTTCAGTGATCGGCACTTAATGCGACGCAAGGTGCAGCTCATTCAATGAACCTGCACCTTGAAAGATTATGGGTATAGCTTTATCTGCGCACAGCCTAAACCCTCCCCTAAGCGGAAGGTCAAGCCTTTGCTGCCGGTTATGTTACCTGCAGGTAATAAAATTTGGTGCCTTTACAGGCAAGTGTGATAACGTCTGTGGACAATAAACAGGTCTATTTTCATGATGAAAAAAACAACGTTACTGGTGCTGTTGCTCACCATGCTGGGGTTCTCCAACGCCAGTCTGGCGCTGAATGAGTCTGAGGCGGAAGATCTGGCCGATCTGACGGCGGTCTTTATTTATTTGAAAAATGACTGCGGCTATAACGACTTGCCCAATGCCCAAATCAAACGCGCCATCGTTTATTTTGCCCAGCAAAACCGTTGGGATCTGAGCAACTATAATAGCTTTAATATGAAGGCGCTGGGTGAAGACAGCTATCGCGATCTCAGTGGTATCGCCATCCCTACCCCCAACAAGTGCAAATCCCTGGCACGCGACTCGCTTAGCCTGCTGGCTTACGCCAACTAATCCCCCGCCTTGCGCTATCTCTGTTTGAAATTCAGCCGTGCATCACCAGGCAGAGTTAGCTATGATGTTGCGCCAATTTTTCATGGCTGTTATTACGGAGTTCCCGCACATGACCCAGAAAGAAATTTGGTATGAAACGCTGCATGCCAACTTCGGCCAGTACTTCTCGGTAGAGAAGATACTGTATCGTGAGAAGACCGAGCATCAGGATCTGGTGATTTTTGAAAACCCGGTTCTGGGGCGCGTTATGGCGCTCGACGGCGTGGTGCAAACCACCGAACGTGATGAGTTCATTTATCACGAAATGATGACCCACGTACCGCTGCTGGCCCACGGTCAGGCGAAGAAGGTGCTGATCATCGGCGGCGGTGACGGCGCCATGCTGCGTGAAGTCAGCCGGCATCAGGGAGTTGAGCAGATCACCATGGTCGAGATCGACGCCGGCGTGGTCGAGTTCTGTCGCCAATACCTGCCAAACCACAATGCCGGAGCTTACGACGACCCACGCTTCAAGCTGGTGATCGACGACGGCGTCAACTTTGTTAATCAGACCGATGAAAAATTCGATGTGATTATCTCCGACTGTACCGACCCTATCGGCCCTGGCGAAAGCCTGTTCACTTCAGCGTTCTACGAAGGTTGTGCACGCAGCCTGAACGAAGGCGGCATTTTTGTTGCGCAGAACGGCGTGTGCTTCCTGCAGCAAGACGAAGCGGTCAATAGCCACACCAAACTGAGCCAGTACTTCAACGACGTTAGCTTTTACCAGGCGGCGATCCCGACCTATTACGGCGGTATCATGACCTTCGCCTGGGCGAGCCAGGATCCGGCGCTGCGCCAGCTCGATCTGGCAACGCTGCAACATCGCTTTCATCAAAGCGGTTTAAGCTGTCGTTATTACAACCCGGCAATTCACGCGGGGAGCTTTGCTCTGCCGCAGTATTTGCTCGACGCACTGAACGTTACACGTTAAGCGAGAAGATAAAGGAGGTGAACCAAATTGCATAAGCTAAAACTGCACGGCTTCAACAACCTGACCAAGAGCCTGAGTTTTTGTATTTACGATATTTGTTACGCCAAAACCGCGGACGATCGCGCTGGCTATATCGCCTACATTGACGAGCAATACAACGCCAATCGGCTGACCGAGATCCTGAGCGAAACCTGCTCGATCATTGGCGCTAATATTCTGAACATCGCACGCCAGGACTATGAGCCTCAGGGCGCCAGCGTCACCATTCTGGTCAGTGAAGAACCGGTTGATCCGAACGATGTCGATACCTCGGAGCACCCTGGCCCACTGTCAAAAACGGTGGTAGCGCACCTGGACAAGAGCCATATCTGCGTCCACACCTACCCGGAAAGCCATCCTGAAGGCGGCCTGTGCACCTTCCGCGCCGATATTGAAGTATCGACCTGCGGCGTGATCTCACCGCTTAAGGCGCTGAATTACCTGATCCACCAGTTGGAATCCGACATCGTTACCATGGATTACCGCGTGCGCGGCTTTACCCGCGACGTGAACGGCGTGAAGCATTATATCGATCATGAGATCAACTCGATCCAGAACTTTATGTCTGATGATATGAAGGCGCTGTACCACATGATGGATGTGAATGTTTATCAGGAGAACATCTTCCACACCAAGATGTTGCTGAAGGATTTCGATCTGAAGCATTACCTGTTCAATGCCAAACCGGATACGCTGAGTGCCGCCGAACGTAAAGAGATTACCGATCTGCTGTGGAAAGAGATGCAGGAAATCTATTACGGCCGCAATATTCCGCATCTGTAATGTGTAACGGGCGCGGTATACCGCCGCGCCCTACGCTGAATAACCCTCTCTGTTTGCGCTGAAACCAATAAGTCGTGATCATCTATCCCCCATTGTGTGATCCCTCTCCCATTATCATTTTTTGGTCATTGCCTGATTGAGTCGGAAGATAGAAGATTTAAATCTTCATTAAAATGAAAATTAAAAACGATGAGCAAAGCATTTATTAAAAAAGAAGGTCTGGCGTTAGTCAGCCTGGCGCGCTACCTGTTCGGACTGGCAGTGGGAGCACGACTGAAAACCATTGATGAACTGTCCACTGAATTGAATCTCTCAGTCGGCGTTGTGCAACACGCCTTGAAAACCCTGGAGGCCACCTCCTGCGTTACGCTGGATCGTCGCGGCAGGAATGGCACCTTGCTCAGTAATATGAATTACCCAGCCCTGCTGGAACAGGCAGATATCGGCAACATTGTATGCGCCATGCCATTGCCTTACACCCGACTGTATGAAGGACTGGCCAGCGCATTGAAAGCCCAGTTCGAGGGATATCCGCTCTATTACGCCCACATGCGCGGTGCGGATGTCCGTATCGAATGCCTGATCGATGGCGTTTATGATATGGCGGTCGTCTCCCATCTTGCCGCGGAAAGCTACTTGCGTGCTGGCAAAGTGACTGCGGCTATGATGTTGGGTGCCGGCTCTTATGTTGATGGACACCAGTTGGTTTATCGTAAAGGCGAAAAAGAGAACATTCACCGTATTGGCCTGGATCCGCGTTCACCCGATCAGCGTCTGCTCACTGAGATGGTATTTGCCGGCCAGGAGATTGAGCGCATTAATCTGCCTTACAACGAATCCCTGATGCGGATTGAGCGAGGCGAAATAGATGCGACAGTCTGGAACGTGACCGAAGATCTCGACAGTCTGAATTTGGTCAAAGAGCCACTCGATGATTATCCGGTGAGTATTAAAGCTTCCGAAGCCGTTCTGCTGGTGCGTAACGATGACCGAGTAATCCCTCATCTGGTCAACACGCTGGTTAACCTGCAGCGACTGTTAGCGCATCAACAGGAAGTCAAAAAAGGTATCCGGGAACCCAGCTACTAGCTCAGGAACAATAAAATGGAAATACGTCTGCAGATTTTACATGATGCCGAGGTCATTGATAAAGAAGTCTATATCGGCATGCTTGAGGTAATTAAAAGACTCGAGCAGCATTGGCAGCTCAATATCCGCCATGCCCAGGGAGAAATGATGATTACCCATATGGCAAATGCCATGACGCGCGCACTCCATGGGGAAATAATCACAGCTATCGATCCGGAGCTATTAAATGAGATCGAAGCATCGAACGTCTTTGCTAACATCAGGGAAATTAACAACGACTTACTGAGTCTGTTTGCATTTACGGTTCCACAGTCTGAACTCGGCTACTTGCTGGCTAACGTTTTTGGCCTGTATCTCGCTCAATCAGGTTGCAGCACGGAGTGAGTTTTTGGTTTTAGCCTAAATATTCAAAAAAATGAATTAATAACATACATCGAGGGACCTATGTTTCTTAATGCGCTGGAAAAACAAAACTCTGCTCTGATTGATGCCGCCGTTCACTTTTGGCGTAACGGTGATATCGGGCCGGATTGCTACGTTATCGATGTCGACCTGGTATTGGAAAATGCCCGGTTGTTGCAGGAATGCGCAGAAAAACTTGGCCTTTCGCTGTATCTGATGAGTAAACAGTTTGGTCGCAATCCGCTGTTATGCAAGCTGTTGTTGGAAAAGGGTTATCAAGGCATTGTCGCCGTTGATTTTAAAGAAGCACGTCAACTTTGGCAGCATGGCTTACCGATAGCCCACATTGGTCATCTGGTGCAAACGCCGGCGAATATGATTGATGAAATCATTTCCCAAAGACCAGAAGTCATTACCGTTTATAGCATTGAAAAGGCACGGGAAATCTCTATCGCCGCGCTACGCCAACAGCATAGGCAGCCGCTACTGCTGAAAGTCCAGGATAACGGTGATGTGATCTATCCGGGCCAGGAGGCGGGGTTCTTATTGGCTGAACTGCCGGACGTGATTAATCAAATCAGCAGGTTGGCGGGCGTTGAAATTATTGGGGTAACGCACTTCCCCTGCATGCTGTTCAACGAGCAACGGCAAAGTACCGAGGCGACCCCCAACCTCGCCACATTAGCCAAGGCGAAAAACCTGCTGGAACAGCACGGCATTGAAGTTCGGCAAATGAATGCCGCTTCGGCAACCTGCATCGAAACCCTGCCCAAATTGGCCGCTGCAGGGGTAACTCATACCGAGCCCGGTCATGCCCTGACGGGCACGCAGCCTGCAAATCAGTACGGTGGTGGTCCGGAAAAAATAGCCATGCTTTATCTTTCTGAAATTTCGCATAGCCAGGACAACACCAGCTTCTGTTATGGCGGTGGCTACTATCGCCGCGGCCACCTGCAAAACGCGCTGGTGCTCGATGGCCAATGGCAGCGCAGCCGCGTGCTGCCAATAGATAGCGACAGTATCGATTATACATTGCCGCTAACAGGGCTCTGGCCCGTCAGCAGCCCGGTCATTATGTGTTTTCGCACTCAGATTTTTGTAACGCGCAGTGATGTGGCGCTGATAAGCGGCATTCAAATGGGTAACCCTCAACTGTTGGGGGTATTTGATAGTCTCGGTAACAACCTGACAAGGAGCCATCATGGATAAGTTTGTGGTTTTGGTCATCGATAGTTTTGGCGTGGGTGCCATGGGAGATGTACCCGAGGTGCGTCCACAGGACATTGGTGCGAACACTTGCGGTCATATTTTGCAACGGTTGCCCAATCTGCAACTCCCGATGCTGGAAAAACTCGGCTTGATCAATGCGCTGCATATCGCCGCTCCCTATCATCAAGTCGGCGCCATGCACGAGAGCCCGATAGCGGCTTTTGGTGTCGCTCTGCTGCAACACGAGGGTGGAGATACCTTCATGGGGCATCAGGAGATCATGGGCACTCTCCCGCTTCCTCCGGTACGCATGCCCTTTTCGACCGTACTTGAAAAGGTGGAGCAGGCACTAAAAACCGAAGGTTTTAAGGTAGAACGCTACCCGGTCCAAAACAGCGAATTATGCCTGCTTTGGGTCAACGACGCGGTCGCCATTGGCGATAACCTCGAGGCGGATTTAGGCCAGGTGTTTAATGTCTGTGCCAATCTTTCGGCCATCAGCTTCGAACAGGTTGAAAAAATTGGCCGGGTGGTACGCGGGCATGTCGAAGTAGGCCGAGTTATCGCCTACGGTGGGTTGTTGCAAAGCAGTGAACAGATCCTGGCGGCAGCGGAGGTCAAAAACAATCGCTTCGTCGGTATCAACAGTCCGAAAGCCGGAGTTTATCAACGTGGCTTCCAGGTGATTCACCTGGGCTATGGTGTCGATGCCAGCGTTCAGGTGCCCCAACAGCTGCACCAGCGAGGTATTTTAACCGTACTGGTAGGGAAAGTGGCCGATATCGTCGAAAACCCACAGGGTCGCAATTACCAACAGTTGGTTGATTCTCAAAGCATTCTGGATATTACCCTTGAAGAATTGCAGCGCCCTGAGCCAGCGTTCATCTGCACCAATATTCAGGAAACCGATCTTGCCGGCCATGCACAAGATGTCGAGCGCTATGCCGAACGCCTGCAACTGGTCGATGCCTCGCTGGCAAAAATCATCTCTGCGATGGATGAAAGCGATTGTCTTGTTGTCATGGCTGACCACGGCAACGATCCTACCGTCGGCCACAGTAAACACACGCGTGAACAGGTTCCCCTATTGATTTTCCGCACAGGCCAAGCACCTTGCCCGCTCGGTACTCGCACCACACTTTCAGATGTGGGGGCAACAGTTTGTGAGTTCTTCAACACCAAAGCACCGTACAACGGTCGCTCATTTCTGACCGTGCTTAACGCCGCCGGTCGTTCTTCAGATAAATAACATCAGGTGAAAATCATGATCAAAATAGCCATTGGTGGACAGCTAAACAAAAACGAGATTCAGGAATGCCTGGCAAAATTCGGTGAAGAACAATTCACATCTGAAATATTTACCGATATGGATGCCGCCATGAAGGTTAAAAATGGCAGCTTCGATTACTACCTTGGTGCCTGCCAAAGCGGGGCCGGCGGGGCGTTGGCGATGGCCTATGCGCTGATTGGCCGTGACAAATGTGCCACCATCGCCAACGCCATAACGCAACCTTCACAAGAGAAGATCGCGCAATTGCTCGCCGATGGGAAAAAGGCTTTTGGTTTTACCAACGATCGCGCCGAAAGCTCGATAAAAGCCTTTATCGCCGCACTATTAAAAAAATAATTAATCCGCTGCGCCCGTTCATCGGGCTCAGCAAGGATGATAGCGCTACTGAAGCCAGCGGCTTCTTCAGGGGACGAAATGGAATCATTCAACATTATAAAAATCATTCTGTTCGCATTGATGGGCGGTTATGCGACTTTTCTTGCGAACCGCTGTATCGCGGTTTATCACGATGGCTTGCGCCCAATTATGCCGGAGTTTATGAACGGCAATATGAGCCGTAAAGAATTGGCAGGCATTTCATTTGCCATCAGCATCGGCTTCATAACCGGTTTTGCCATGCCAATAACCCTGGCAACAGGCGTTATTGTCATTCATATCGTACTGCTGACTGCCGATATTATTGGCGTCTCGTTTAACAACACCAAACTGGCAGTGCTCATTGGCACCCTTTATGGTGCGTTGATCACCGTGGCACTGGATGGAGTGATCAAAGGCTTTGCTTACCTGCCGGTGAATTTCCTGGATGCTTTGGCTTCCGTGGGTGACCCAATCATTTATGCTTTCGTCGCCTTCCCTGCAATTGCCGTAGGTTATCAATTTGGCAAAAAAGCCGGGCTGATTACCATCATAGCCTCCTTTATGGGACGCGTGATTATTGAGCGCATCAACCCACTGACCATTGCAGGCAATGAGATTTCACTCAGCCCGGAAGGTATTGCGATGCTGGTTGGCATGATTTGCCTGCTGTTCTTCGCTTCCCGCGATAAGCGTCGTAGTGAAGAATTGGAACACAGCCTGTTTGATGACAACATCAAACGCATTCGCAAAAATGCCCTTTATTTGCTGCCAATGGCGGCACTGATTGCTATCACGGCTAACTACCACTGGATCGCAGGCGAACCTATCGCCGCCGCTTTGGTAGGGAAAGGCAATATGACCTCCGCTGCGATTGTCGCTATCGTGCAGGCCATCGCCTTTATGCCATTGATTATCACCACCGCCATGATCAGTGGCGTTTACGGCACCAACGGTTGGTGTGACTGGTTCCTGGGGCTGGGTTATCTCGCACCAAACCCGATCGTTGCAGGCATATTGGGAGCCAGTGCCATGGGTGTGGAAATCACCAGCCTGAGCAAGATAGGCAAAGCGATGAACCGCTTCCCGGCATTGAAGATGTCCGGAGACAACATTCGGACTTCAATGACGCAGATCCTGGAGATTGCCTTGCTCGTCGGGGGCGTGAATGCGGGTAATCAGATTTGGGCAGGCACCGGCATGTTTGTGGTCGTCAGCCTGTATATTCTTAACGAAATTAGCGGGCGACCGGTTATGAAGCTGGCCGCCGGCCCAATTGCCGCGATCGTCGTGGGGGTGTTGGCTAATATTTTCGCCGTGTTGGGACTGCACGTCGTAGCTTAGCTACTGCTGGTTAAATACACAGGGGCAGCCACTGCCCCTGTTGGCATAATTTAGTATTTCAGCATAAAAGAACGATAGGCCTTAAGTACCTGCAGGAAATCCTCAACGCCGCAGAATGAGAGGCTTTCTTCGTCATAATAATTCATCCCCTCCTCCATTTCGTCGCCTTCAAACTCCAGCAGATTGGCGCGGATCATTACTTCTTCACCGTCCATCAGCAGCGTGTATTCACGGCCTTCCAACTGCCATTGACGCTCACTGCCCTTGACCTCGGCCGCACCGGCTTCGATCCGATCCAACAGGTTAAAATCGCCTTTGAGTTCTTCGTTGATCCAGTGGCCAATCACCTCATGCCCCATCGAAAATCTGACGATCACCTGTCCGGTCACGTCACGCAGAAATTCGTAATCCATAGCACGCCCTCCTGAGCCCTTTCTCTTAGTGTAAACATTAATTCATGACTAACTCAGTGAGCGCTCGCAAAGTTGGCAACTGAGAAAAATAAAACGGGAGGCCAAGGCCTCCCGTTAAACAGTTGCGCAATATAGCGACTTAAACAGCGGTTTGGAAGATCACGCCGTCGGCTTTTTCAGTGTACTGGCCCAACTGGTCAAAGTTCAGATAGCGGTAGGTATCCGCCGCAGACTTATCGACCTGTGCCATGTACGTCTGGTACTCGTCCGGCGTTGGCAGACGGCCCAGCAATGAAGCCACAGCCGCCAGTTCTGCAGATGCCAGATAGACGTTGGCACCCGTCCCCAAACGGTTCGGGAAGTTACGGGTAGAGGTGGAAACCACCGTCGCACCGTCGGCCACTCGCGCCTGGTTACCCATGCACAGTGAACAGCCCGGGATCTCGATGCGTGCACCGCTCTTGCCGAACACGCTGTAGTAGCCCTCTTCGGTCAACTGAGCCGCATCCATCTTGGTTGGCGGTGCCACCCACAGACGAGTCGGCAACTGCCCCTTGTGCTGATCCAACAGCTTGCCGGCAGCACGGAAGTGGCCGATGTTGGTCATGCAGGAGCCGATGAACACTTCATCGATCTTGCTGTTGGCCACATCAGACAGCAGACGCGCGTCATCCGGATCGTTTGGCGCACACAGGATTGGCTGAGTGATCTCCGCCAGATCGATGTCGATCACCGCCGCGTATTCTGCATCTGCATCGCCTTCCAGCAATTGCGGATCTGCCAGCCATTTCTGCATGCCCTGGACACGACGCTCCAGCGTACGACGGTCGCCGTAGCCTTCGGAGATCATCCACTTCAGCAGCACGATGTTAGAGTTCAGATACTCCTCGATCGGCGCCTTATCCAGCTTGATGGTACAACCGGCTGCGGAACGTTCGGCAGAGGCGTCAGTCAGTTCGAATGCCTGCTCAACCTTCAGTTCCGGCAAGCCTTCGATTTCCAGAATACGGCCGGAGAAGATGTTCTTCTTGCCCTTCTTCTCTACGGTCAGCAGGCCCTGCTGGATGGCGTAGTAAGGGATGGCATGCACCAGGTCACGCAGGGTGATACCCGGCTGCATTTTGCCTTTGAAGCGCACCAGCACCGACTCAGGCATATCCAGCGGCATCACGCCGGTGGCGGCAGCAAAGGCGACCAGACCAGAACCCGCCGGGAAGGAAATACCAATCGGGAAACGGGTGTGGGAGTCACCACCGGTACCTACGGTATCCGGCAACAGCATGCGGTTCAGCCAGGAGTGGATAACGCCGTCGCCTGGACGCAGCGATACGCCACCACGGTTCATGATAAAGTCCGGCAGCGTATGGTGAGTGGTCACATCAACCGGTTTCGGGTACGCGGCGGTGTGACAGAACGACTGCATGACCAGATCGGCGGAGAAGCCCAGGCAAGCCAGGTCTTTCAGCTCGTCACGGGTCATCGGACCGGTGGTGTCCTGAGAACCGACGGAAGTCATCTTCGGCTCACAGTATTCCCCCGGACGCACGCCGGCAACGCCACAGGCGCGGCCAACCATTTTCTGCGCCAGTGAGAAGCCTTTGCTGCTGGCAGCCACTTCTTTGGCAATGCGGAACACGTCGCTGTGCGGCAGGCCCAGCGCTTCACGCGCTTTGGTGGTCAGGCCACGGCCGATGATCAGCGGGATACGGCCACCAGCGCGCACTTCATCGAGCAGCACGTCAGTTTTCAGTTCGAAGTTGGCAATCAGATCGCCAGTTTCATGGTTACGTACTTCACCCTTGTACGGGTAAATGTCGATTACGTCGCCCATGTTCAGGTCATTAACGTCCACTTCAATCGGCAGTGCGCCGGCATCTTCCATGGTGTTGAAGAAGATTGGCGCAATTTTACCGCCCAGCACTACACCGCCGCCGCGTTTGTTAGGCACGTGCGGGATGTCATCGCCCATAAACCACAGCACCGAGTTGGTGGCAGACTTACGGGAAGAGCCGGTACCGACCACGTCACCGACGTAGGCCAGCGGGAAGCCTTTTTTGTTCAGCAGTTCGATTTGCTTGATCGGACCAACGCTACCCGGCTGATCCGGCACTATGCCTTCACGTTCGTTTTTCAGCATCGCCAGGGCGTGCAACGGGATATCCGGACGCGACCAGGCATCCGGTGCCGGTGACAGATCATCGGTATTGGTTTCGCCGGTGACTTTGAACACGGTAACGGTGATTTTTTCCGCCAACTGCGGACGTGACAGATACCACTCGGCATCGGCCCAGGACTGCATGATTTTTTTGGCGTGTGGATTACCCGCTTTGGCTTTCTCTTCCACGTCGTAGAAGTTATCAAACATCAGCAGCGTATGGGACAGCGCTTTAGCTGCAATCGCAGCCAATTTTTCGTTATCCAGCGCGTCAATCAGCGGATGAATGTTATAGCCGCCCTGCATGGTGCCCAACAGTTCTATGGCTTTTTCAGGGGTAATCAGGGGGGATGTTGCTTCGCCTTTGGCGATGGCAGCCAGGAAACCGGCTTTAACATAGGCGGCTTCATCGACGCCCGGGGGTACACGGTTTATCAGCAGGTCTAACAGGAATTCGTCTTCGCCTTTTGGCGGATTTTTTAATGATTCAACCAGCGCTGCCATTTGGGTGGCGTCTAACGGCTTAGGGACGATGCCCTCTGCAGCACGCTCGGCTACGTGCTTACGGTATTCTTCTAGCACGACATTCTCCTCGCTCTCATTGTCATTTATTGTGCCTGGCGTTTATACCCGTCGTCTTTAAAGCCGTAGGGTATATATTTTCAAACCGGGTTTAGCGCACGGTGTTGATGCCATTGATCCTGACGGGGCACTGCTGTCGATGTCCTGGACTGTAAGTACAGTGCCCGGTTCCGCTCAGCCAGCATATCAGGATTTGAATTGGTTGTTAATTCGTTCACATAAAAGCAACATTAAATCTTTGCTGAATCGTTGAGTACAGTGTAATCGGCTGCGACACAGGTCAGCCGGGGCTGCAGGTTGGGTCCGTCTACAACAAAATTCAGCCTGACGAGCACAACATAATAGCCATGCATTTACAATGGCTATTGGGTGTGAAGATCAAAAGTTGGGAGCCGGAGACACAAAAAAACCGCCATAAAGGCGGTTCTTTTGTTCCGTTCGGTGTTAGCAGGCACCTCACAGGTTTCTTACATCGTTAAAGAACGATACAAGCGCTACCGAGCCAAGACATTGTGCGCAATATCGTTCAAAAAATCAACTAAACAATGTTATCACTGCTATTTTTAGGTACTCTCTCGATGGGTCTGTTCTGCCGGTTTGAGCGGCCTTTTACTGAACGTCGCCCATAAAAAACGGCCCCTTTTCAGGAGCCGCTTATCAACCTTTCAAACCAGCAGAATTACTTCTTCTTGGCTTTCGGGTTAGGCAGATCGGTGATGCTACCTTCGTAAATCTCAGCCGCCAAACCTACAGATTCGTGCAGGGTTGGGTGAGCATGGATAGTCAGCGCGATGTCTTCTGCGTCGCAACCCATCTCGATAGCCAGACCGATCTCACCCAGCAGCTCGCCGCCGTTGGTGCCGACAATTGCGCCACCGATGATACGGTGAGTTTCTTTGTCGAAGATCAGTTTGGTCATGCCGTCTGCACAATCGGAAGCGATAGCACGGCCAGAAGCTGCCCACGGGAAGGTGGAAGTTTCGTAGCTGATGCCTTTCTCTTTCGCTTCTTTCTCGGTCAGACCCACCCAGGCAACTTCCGGCTCAGTGTACGCGATCGATGGGATCACTTTCGGGTCGAAGTAGTGCTTCATGCCGGCGATAACTTCTGCAGCAACGTGGCCTTCATGCACGCCTTTGTGCGCCAGCATCGGTTGACCGACGATGTCGCCGATAGCGAAGATGTGCGGCACGTTGGTGCGCAGTTGCTTGTCGACGTTGATGAAGCCACGCTCGTCAACTTCAACACCGGCTTTACCCGCTTCCAGCAGTTTGCCATTCGGCACACGACCGATAGCCACCAGCACCGCGTCGTAACGCTGTGGTTCTGCTGGTGCTTTCTTGCCTTCCATAGTGACGTAGATGCCGTCTTCTTTGGCTTCTACCGCGGTCACTTTGGTTTCCAGCATCAGGTTGAACTGCTTGCTGATGCGTTTGGTGAAGACTTTCACCACGTCTTTGTCAGCGGCCGGGATCACCTGGTCAAACATTTCGACCACGTCGATCTGTGAACCCAACGCATGGTATACGGTGCCCATTTCCAGGCCGATGATACCGCCGCCCATGACCAGCAGACGCTCTGGGACAGTTTTCAGTTCCAGTGCATCGGTTGAGTCCCACACGCGTGGATCTTCATGAGGAATGAATGGCAGTTGGATCGGACGGGAACCTGCGGCAATGATGGCATTGTCGAAGTTGATGGTCGTTGGGCCATTTTCGCCTTCAACAACCAGGGTGTTAGCGCCAGTGAACTTGCCCAGGCCGTTAACCACTTTAACTTTACGGCCTTTAGCCATACCAGCCAGACCGCCGGTCAGCTGATTGATGACTTTTTCTTTCCAGACGCGCACTTTGTCGATGTCAGTTTTCGGCTCGCCGAAAACGATGCCGTGTTCGGCCAGGGCTTTGGCTTCTTCGATGACTTTGGCAACGTGCAACAGGGCTTTGGAAGGGATACATCCCACGTTCAGGCAAACACCGCCCAGAGTGGAATAACGTTCAACCAGAACGGTTTCAAGACCTAAGTCAGCGCAACGAAAGGCAGCAGAATAACCTGCCGGGCCCGCCCCAAGTACCACGACCTGAGTTTTAATTTCAGTACTCATCATGACCTCTTAATTGATTGTCCGGCGGGTCTGACGTCATTTTTATTACTAATCGATCTCATAACGCCCTTCATCCACCGGGACGCTTACACCGCCAGCAGTTTACAGAATTGTTAATAATCTGCAAAGCGTGTTCGAGTGACCCGTGTCTCAACAATTTTGTCGAGTCATGCAAAAACCGACAAAACTGCTAATGAAGTGATAAGGGCGCAGCATAACTGCGCCCCTTTTTCATTACATCACCATACGGCGGATGTCAGCCAGCATGTTGTTGATGATGGTAATAAAGCGCGCACCATCCGCACCGTCAATCACACGGTGGTCGAAGGAGAGCGACATTGGCATCATCAGACGTGGCACGAACTCTTTACCGTTCCAGACCGGCTCCATAGCAGACTTGGAGACGCCCAGAATGGCCACTTCCGGTGCATTCACAATCGGTGCGAAATGGGTCGTCCCGATACCGCCCAGGCTAGAGATGGTGAAACACCCGCCCTGCATTTCGCCTGCGGTCAGCTTGCCGTCACGCGCTTTTTTGGAGATAGCCATCAGTTCACGGGACAGTTCAGTGATGCTCTTCTTGTTCACATCCTTGAACACCGGAACCACCAGACCGTTTGGCGTATCAACCGCAACACCCACGTTGATGTATTTCTTCAGCGTCAGCTTCTGGCCATCTTCGGACAGAGAGCTATTGAAGCGCGGCATCTGCTCCAGTGCGGCAGCGACAGCTTTCATGATGAACACCACCGGGGTGAACTTCACATCCAGCTTACGCTTGGCAGCTTCTTCGTTCTGTTGCTTGCGGAAAGCTTCCAGATCGGTGATATCGGTTTTGTCGAAGTGAGTGACGTGCGGGATCATCACCCAGTTACGGCTCAGGTTGGCACCCGAGATTTTCTGGATGCGGCCCAGTTCAACTTCTTCGATCTCACCGAACTTGCTGAAGTCCACTTTCGGCCATGGCAGCATGCCTGGCAGACCGCCACCGGCAGCAGCAGCCGGAGCCGCTTCTGCACGTTTGACTGCGTCTTTCACGTAAGTCTGAACGTCTTCGCGCAGGATGCGGCCTTTACGACCGGTGCCTTTCACTTTCGCCAGGTTTACGCCGAATTCACGCGCCAGACGGCGGATGACCGGGGTAGCGTGCACGTAAGCGTCGTTCTCAGCGAACTCGCCTTTGGCAGCTGGTGCAGCCTGTTGGGCCGGTGCAGAACTTGCAGTCGGAGCCGGTGCAGCTTCTGCCTTCTGGGCAGGAGCAGCGGCTGGCGCTGCGCCTTCCACTTCGAACACCATGATCAGGGAGCCGGTTTTCACTTTGTCGCCGGCGCTGATTTTGATTTCTTTCACGGTACCTGCGAACGGTGCCGGCACTTCCATAGAAGCCTTGTCACCTTCAACGGTGATCAGTGACTGCTCAGCGGCAACTTTGTCGCCCACTTTCACCATCACTTCGGTCACTTCTACTTCGTCGCCGCCGATGTCCGGTACTGCAACGTCTTTGGCCGCAGAAGCCGCCGGTGCCGCTGGGGCAGCCGGAGCTTGTGCCGCAGCCGGAGCAGCAGCAGAAGCAGCGCCAGCCACTTCGAACACCATGATCATAGAACCGGTGGTGACTTTGTCGCCGGTGGCGATTTTGATCTCTTTCACGGTGCCCGCGAACGGTGCCGGGACTTCCATTGAAGCCTTGTCGCCTTCAACGGTGATCAGGGACTGCTCGGCTTCCACCTTGTCGCCCACTTTCACCAGGATCTCGGTCACTTCAACTTCGTCAGCACCGATGTCCGGTACCGCAACGTCTTTGGCCGCAGCGGTAGCCGGTGCAGCAGCAGGTGCTGCGGCCGGTTTTTCTTCAGCCTTGGCGGCTGGTGCGGCCTGAGCCGCCCCTTCTGCTTCAAAGATCATCAGCAGTTTGCCGGTCTCGGTTTTGTCACCGACGGAAACCTTGATTTCTTTAACCACACCCGCCTGCGGGGATGGGACTTCCATGGAAGCTTTATCACCTTCAACGGTGATCAGCGATTGTTCAACTTCAACTTTATCGCCCACTTTCACCAGAATTTCGGTGATTTCCACTTCGTCTGCACCGATGTCCGGTACTTTAATTTCGATAGACATTCTTCTGTACCTCTTATGCCAGACGCGGGTTAACTTTTTCTGGGTTGATGTCGAATTTCTTAATCGCATCAGCTACCACAGAAGCTTCGATTTCACCGCGTTTAGCCAGTTCACCCAGTGCAGCAACCACAACGTAAGAAGCATCAACTTCAAAGTGGTGGCGCAGGTTTTCGCGGCTGTCTGAACGACCGAAGCCGTCAGTGCCCAGAACGCGATAGTCGCTGGCTGGAACGTAAGTACGAACCTGTTCTGCGAACAGCTTCATGTAGTCGGTAGACGCAACCGCCGGCGCTTCGTTCATCACCTGAGCGATGTAAGGTACGCGCGGAGTTTCGGTTGGGTGCAGCATGTTCCAACGCTCACAATCCTGGCCATCACGCGCCAGTTCAGTGAAGGAAGTCACGCTGTAGATGTCGGAACCCACGCCGTAATCATCTGCCAGGATCTTCGCCGCTTCACGAACGTGACGCAGGATAGAACCTGAACCCAGCAACTGAACCTTGCCTTTGCTGCCTGCCAGAGTGTCCAGCTTGTAGATACCTTTACGGATACCTTCTTCTGCGCCCTGCGGCATGGCCGGCATGTGGTAGTTTTCGTTCAGCGTGGTGATGTAGTAGTAGACGTTTTCTTGCGCGTCACCGTACATGCGCACCAGACCGTCGTGCATGATCACTGCCACTTCGTACGCGTAAGCTGGATCGTAAGAGATACAGTTAGGAATAGTCAGAGACTGGATGTGGCTGTGGCCGTCTTCGTGCTGCAGACCTTCACCGTTCAGGGTGGTACGACCTGAAGTACCGCCTACCAGGAAGCCGCGCGCCTGTTGGTCGCCTGCTGCCCAGCACAGGTCACCGATACGCTGGAAACCGAACATCGAATAGTAGATGTAGAACGGGATCATTGGCAGATCGTTGGTGCTGTAGGAAGTCGCTGCGGCCAACCATGAAGAGGCTGCGCCCAGTTCGTTGATGCCTTCCTGCAGGATCTGGCCTTTCTCGTCTTCTTTGTAGTAAGCAACCTGCTCACGGTCCTGCGGGGTGTACTGCTGGCCGTTCGGGCTGTAGATACCGATCTGACGGAACAGACCTTCCATCCCGAAGGTACGCGCTTCGTCGGCGATGATTGGCACCAGGCGATCTTTGATCGACTTGTTCTTCAGCATCACGTTCAGGGCACGCACAAAGGCGATGGTGGTAGAAATTTCTTTGTTCTGCTCTTCCAGCAAGGAGCTGAAGTCTGCCAGAGCCGGCATTTCCAGCTTCTCGGTGAACTTCGGCATACGGGTAGGCACATAGCCTTTCAGCGCCTGACGACGTTCGTGCAGATATTTGTACTCTTCGGACTCTTTCTCGAAGGTGATGTACGGCAGTTTTTCGATGTCGGCATCGGCAACTGGCACGTTGAAACGATCGCGGAAGTGGTGAACCCCTTCCATGTTCATTTTCTTCACCTGATGAGCAATGTTTTTACCTTCCGCAGTTTCACCCATGCCGTAACCTTTGATGGTATGGGCCAGGATAACGGTTGGTTTGCCTTGGGTGTCCTGCGCTTTTTTCAGTGCAGCAAAGACTTTCTTCGGATCGTGACCACCACGGTTCAGTGCCCAGATCTCTTCGTCGGTCATATCTTTGACCAGCGCAGCGGTTTCCGGGAAGCGGCCGAAGAAGTGCTCACGGACGTAAGCGCCGTCTTTGGACTTGAAGGTCTGGTAGTCGCCGTCCAGGGTTTCGTTCATCAGTTGGATCAGCTTGCCGCTGGTATCTTTACGCAGCAGTTCATCCCAACGACCACCCCAGATCACTTTCAGTACCTGCCAGCCAGCGCCCGCGAAGATGCCTTCCAGCTCAT
This sequence comes from Serratia myotis, assembly GCF_027474885.1. Classification (NCBI taxonomy): domain Bacteria; kingdom Pseudomonadati; phylum Pseudomonadota; class Gammaproteobacteria; order Enterobacterales; family Yersiniaceae; genus Serratia; species Serratia myotis. Next base: position 4,649,498 of record NZ_CP099707.1, read on the forward strand.
TGATGATCTTGCCGTTACCGGTGACCGGGCCGTCCAGACGCTGCAGGTTACAGTTGATGACGAATACCAGGTTGTCCAGCTTCTCACGGGTAGCGATGGTGATCGCGCCCTTGGATTCCGGCTCATCCATCTCGCCATCGCCCAGGAAGGCGTAAACGGTTTGGGCAGAGGTGTTCTTCAGGCCACGGTGTTCCAGATATTTCAGGAACTTCGCTTGATAGATGGCGCTGATTGGGCCCAGGCCCATAGAAACGGTAGGGAACTGCCAGAATTCCGGCATCAACTTAGGATGCGGGTAAGAGGACAGGCCTTTGCCGTGAACTTCCTGACGGAAGTTATTCATTTGGTCTTCGGTCAAGCGGCCTTCAAGGAAGGCACGTGCGTAAACGCCTGGAGAGATGTGGCCCTGGAAGTAAACCAGATCGCCGCCGTCTTGCTCGGTGCGTGCACGGAAGAAGTGGTTGAAGCAGACTTCATAGAAGGTCGCAGAAGACTGGAAGGAAGCCATGTGGCCGCCCAGATCCAGATCTTTTTTGGAAGCACGAAGAACGGTCATCACCGCATTCCAGCGAATAGCTGAACGGATACGACGCTCAAGATCCAGGTTACCAGGGTAAGCAGGTTCGTCTTCCACCGCGATGGTGTTGACGTAGTTGTGAGCCGCAGCACCGGCTGCAACGCTAACACCGCCTTTACGGGCTTCACCCAGAACCTGATCAATCAGAAACTGAGCTCGCTCAACACCCTCTTCACGGATGACCGATTCGATCGCCTGCAGCCAGTCGCGGGTTTCGATCGGATCCACGTCATTGTTTAAACGTTCTGACATGGTGGTATTCCTTATCTGTCTAATGGTTTGTTTTGGAGCCTGTCTTCCTGTGTTCTGAAACAAAACACACGAAGACAGGCCCATCAGTTTAGTTGCCGCTTACTTAAATGCTTAATTAAGCATTTCGAACGTAAACCCCGCAGGCTGGTGTGCCCTGAAGAGAACCGTTCTTAATCCTTGCGTTGCTGGAGACGCCGCAGCGATCTCTCGCGTCGGGTATGCTCCCGACTGAGATCCAGCAAGATTTCCTCGATAAACGCCAAATGGCGGTGCGAGGCTTCGCGGGCCTTCTCGGGCTCACGTGCCACAATCGCCTCAAAAATTCCGGCGCGGTGGCTGCTCACTTTTGCCAACATCTCACGGCGCGAGTAGAGCAATTCAAAGTTCTGACGCACGTTCTGTTCCAGCATCGGCCCCATACAGCGCAGCAGGTGCAGTAACACAACGTTGTGGGCAGCTTCGGTCACGGCGATTTGATATTGCATGACCGCGTCGGCTTCGGCGTCGAGATCGCCGCTATCCTGGGCCTGCTGAATCAACATGTGGCAATCGCGGATGCGCGCCAGATCTTCGTCGGTACCGCGCAACGCCGCATAATAGGCAGCAATGCCTTCGAGGGCATGACGGGTTTCCAACAGATCGAATTGTGATTCAGGATGGTCGGCCAGCAGTTCAGCCAGCGGATCGCTAAAGCTCTGCCACAGATTAGTTTGTACAAAGGTGCCACCGCCCTGACGGCGCAGGAGCAGCCCTTTGGCTTCCAGGCGCTGGATGGCCTCTCTCAGAGAAGGACGGGAAACATCAAATTGTTTCGCCAGTTCACGCTCCGGTGGCAGTTTCTCGCCTGGGCGCAGTGTTCCCTCGAGGATCAGGTGTTCGAGCTGCTGCTCGATAACGTCTGACAACTTGGGTTGGCGGATTTTGCTGTAGGCCATGGGTGATTTCTTCTCTGCGAATGGCGCGGAGTCAATTGGTAATACCAATTTCAAAAACGTGACGGTAAAGTAACAAAGTATTCACCTCCTGTCCATATGGGCCTTGATCGAAATCAGGTTACCCGCACATTTTAACACCTCAATACCAGAGCTGCTGCAAACCGCTAACGCATGCTTGGTAATACCATTTACGAGGTAGGTTTTTGATTTAACTTTTGCGAAACCTGCCGTCAGGCAGACTGAAGTCTCTAATGTAGAATTCTATTGCATGTTTATTAAGCTTTAACGAATACCTATTTACATCGCAAAAGGTGCGTTCAGCCGGTTAATATTTCGCCACCGGCGATAAGCTATCTCGAGATTATTTTTGCGCATTATGTGAGTTAATGCTTATTTCATGCATTGAATCCCCCCTGTCGTCACACAACCCGCATTTTGTTTCCTAAACTGCTGAAATCTTAATCACTCACCACATAAAGCAGGTGCAAACTGGCGCGCATAACATTATTCTTTGCCAAACGGTAGCGGCTCCGTGGAATTTATAGATATAACGCCGTAAATAAAACAAAACACACATCGTAACCACTGCTTTACAGCATGTGAGTAATTCTGCAACGACAGAGGGTTTCATTGATGGATGGTCAACAGCATGATGGCGACCAGCTGAAGCGCGGCCTTAAAAACCGCCATATTCAGCTTATTGCACTAGGGGGCGCTATTGGTACCGGGCTATTCCTCGGGATCGCGCAAACAATAAAGATGGCCGGCCCTTCGGTCATTCTCGGTTATGCCATTGGCGGCTTTATCGCATTTCTGATCATGCGCCAACTGGGTGAAATGGTGGTCGAAGAGCCGGTGGCCGGTTCCTTTAGCCACTTCGCCTATAAATACTGGGGTAACTTCGCCGGCTTCGCTTCCGGCTGGAACTACTGGGTACTGTACGTCCTGGTTGCCATGGCGGAACTGACCGCGGTAGGCATCTATGTGCAGTACTGGTGGCCGGAAATCCCGACCTGGGTATCTGCGGCGGTGTTCTTCCTGGCGATTAACGCCATCAACCTGGCGAACGTGAAGGTGTATGGCGAGATGGAATTCTGGTTCGCCATCATCAAAGTGGTGGCGATTATCGGCATGATCGTGTTCGGCGCCTACCTGCTGTTCAGCGGCATGGGCGGCCCGGAAGCCACCGTGACCAATCTGTGGGCGCAGGGCGGGTTCTTCCCGAACGGCATCATGGGGCTGGTGATGGCGATGGCGGTGATCATGTTCTCGTTCGGTGGGCTGGAGTTGGTGGGCATTACCGCTGCCGAAGCCGACAACCCGCAGAAAAGCATTCCTAAAGCCACCAATCAGGTGATCTACCGTATCCTGCTGTTCTATATCGGCTCGCTGACCATTCTGCTGTCGCTGTACCCATGGGGCAAAGTGGTTGAAGGCGGCAGCCCGTTCGTGCTGATCTTCCACGCACTGAACAGCAACCTGGTCGCAACGGTACTGAACGTGGTGGTATTGACCGCCGCGCTGTCGGTCTACAACAGCTGTGTCTACTGCAACAGCCGCATGCTGTACGGCCTGGCGAAACAGGGCAACGGGCCGAAAAGCCTGCTGAAGGTCGACGGGCGCGGCGTACCGGTGATTGCTATCGCCGTCTCCGCCACGGCCACGGCGTTCTGCGTACTGATTAACTACCTGATCCCCGGTCGTGCCTTCGAACTGCTGATGGCGTTGGTGGTATCGGCACTGGTGATCAACTGGGCGATGATCAGCCTGGCGCACCTGAAATTCCGCGCGGCCAAGAACCGCGAAGGCGTTGAGCCGAAGTTCAAGGCCTTCTGGTATCCGTTCAGTAACTACCTGTGCCTGGTGTTTATGGCCGCGATTCTGGTGATCATGTACCTGACGCCGGGGATCCAAATCTCGGTGCTGCTGATCCCGGTTTGGGTCGCCATTTTAGGCATCGGCTATGCCGTTAAACAACGTAGCCAGCGCGCAGTAAGCGCATCTGGCCGCGGGTAACTCACTAAAAAACAACAAGGCCTGCATTTGCGGGCCTTTTTATTGCCTTTCGATTTTGCAAACTGGCTCACAGTTTCTCCGCCACGGTGGATTTGTCCATCTCTACAACCATTCACTTCTGATAACTCGCCGCCAACCGGGACAATAATCGTTGCCACTCAGTCAGATCCTGCCAGTTCGGAGAAAATGTCCATGAAGAGCAATGCCCTTTCAATAAAAGAAAAGATTGGCTACGGCATGGGAGATGCCGGCTGCAACATGATCGGCGGAGCGATTATGCTGTTTCTCAACTATTTCTATACTGACATCTACGGTCTGACGCCTGCTCTGGTCGGCGTGCTGCTGCTGTCGGTTCGCGTGCTGGATGCCGTCACCGACCCGATTATGGGAGCGATAGCCGATCGCACCCAAAGCCGTTGGGGACGCTTTCGCCCCTGGTTGCTGTGGATCTCCCTGCCGTATGTATTATTCAGCGTACTGATGTTTACAACGCCGGAATGGAGCTACAACAGCAAAGTGGTCTACGCCTTCGCGACTTACTTTTTAATGTCGCTGACCTACACGGCGATTAATATCCCCTACTGTTCTCTGGGCGGTGTGATTACCTCGGATCCACAGGAACGGGTCTCCTGTCAGTCCTACCGTTTTATCCTGGTCGGTATCGCTACCCTGATCCTGTCCCTGACGCTGTTACCGATGGCCGAATGGTTTGGCGGCGCAGACAAAGCGCGTGGCTATCAGATGGCAATGGGTGTGCTGGCGCTGGTCGCCCTGTTCATGTTTCTGTTCTGCTTTGCCACGGTCAAAGAACGCATACGCCCGGCAGTACCCACCCATGACGCTCTAAAATCCGATCTGAGAGACGTATGGAAAAACGATCAGTGGGTGCGCATTCTGCTGTTGACGTTCTGTAACGTCTGCCCCGGTTTTATCCGTATGGCCGCCACCATGTATTACGTCACCTACGTCATGCAACAATCGACTTCCTTTGCCAGCCTGTTTATCGCGCTGGGTGTAGTCGGCATGATGATTGGCAGCGCGTTGGCCAAACCCCTGACCGATCGCTTCTGCAAACTGAAAGTGTTCTTCTGGACCAATATTTTGCTGGCGGCGTTTTCCTGTGGTTTTTATTTCCTCAATCCTCAGGTCACTTCGCTGATCGTGGCTGCCTATTTCCTGCTGAATATCCTGCATCAGATCCCTTCACCGCTGCACTGGTCGTTAATGGCCGACGTGGACGATTACGGCGAATGGAAAACGGGCAAGCGCATCACAGGCATCAGCTTTTCCGGTAATCTGTTCTTCCTTAAAGTCGGACTGGCGGTGGCCGGCGCCATGGTGGGTTTCCTGATGTCGCTCTCCGGCTATCAGGCGGATGCGGTCAGCCAAAGCGCCGGCGCGCTGAACAGCATCGTCCTGTTGTTCACGGTGATCCCCGGTATCGGATATCTGATCACGGCCGGCGTGGTGCGTCTGTTGAAGGTTGACCGCCAACTGATGCGTCAGATTCAGCTCGATCTGGAAAAGCGACGCATAAATTACCGCGAGCTTACCGACTACCCGGAACAGCAACTCGAAACCCGACACCCGTAAGGAACCTGAGATGCGCGACTACCCTAACCCCTTGATTGAACAGCGGGCAGATCCGTTTGTTTTACGCCACAGCGATGGCTATTACTATTTCACCGCCTCGGTGCCGGAATATGACCGGTTAGAGCTTCGGCGTGCGCGTAGTATCAACGAATTGTCGCAAGCCAGCCCGACGGTGGTGTGGCAAAAACCGCAGCAGGGGCCGATGAGCCATTTAATCTGGGCGCCGGAACTGCACTTTATTAACGGTAAATGGTATTTGTACTTCGCCGCAGCCCACAGCCCGGAGATTGCTGACGGCCTGTTCCAGCACCGAATGTTTGCACTGGAATGCAGCGCAGCCAACCCGCTGACCGGAGACTGGGTGGAAAAAGGGCGAATTTACACGCATATCGACAGTTTTTCCCTCGACGCCACCCACTTCGAGCATCGCGGCAAACATTATTATCTGTGGGCGCAAAAGGATCCGGCGATCCACGGTAACTCCAACCTTTATCTGGCAGAAATGGCAAATCCCTGGACGCTCAAGGGCCAGCCGGTGATGCTCAGCCAACCGGAACTCCCCTGGGAAACCGTCGGTTTCTCGGTCAATGAAGGGCCGGCGGTGATCACCCATGGCCAAAAGATATTTATCAGCTACTCCGCCAGCGCGACCGACGAGAATTATTGCCTCGGTCTGCTGTGGGCCGATATCGACAGCGACATTACCGATGCCACTCAATGGCATAAGCTCGGGCAGCCCCTATTTCGGACCAGTGTTAAAAACCGCCAGTTCGGGCCTGGGCACAATAGTTTTACCCTTGATGAACAGGGGCAAGATCTGTTGGTTTACCATGCTCGTAATTACACGGAGATCGAGGGGGATCCGCTCTATGACCCGAATCGTCATACACGGATTAAATCACTGGAGTGGGATGAAGAAGGCATGCCGGTACTGGGTGAACCCCCGGCAGATAATCGTTAATTAAAAATGGCTCGGCATGCCGAGCCATTTTTGTCATTGAACCTTACTTACGCAAGGCTTTCACCTGTTCGGCCGTCACATCCGCCGGCAAGCCACCCCAGGTCACCCGCAGATAGTTCACCAGTTCCGCCACCTGCGCATCGTCCAGTCGCTCACCAAAGGCCGGCATGCTCTGCATGCTTTCACCGTTAGGGAATTGCTGCGCCGGTAAACCGTCCAGCACCGAGACAATCAGGTTTTTAGCATCCGGCTGGCGCAGCGTGGCGTTATCACGCATCGCTACCGCCACGTGCGGTTTGCCCTCGCCTTCACGCGCATGACAACCCGAGCACTGATCCAGATAGCTGATGCGCCCGGCATCACTGCCCTGGCCGATTTTAACCGGCACAGCCGCCGGTGGCTGTTCGCCCATCAGATAGGTCGCCAGCGCCTGGTGATCTTCCGGCGTCAGATGACGGGTACTGAGATCCACCACCATATGCATCTCGCTGAAGGCAGAGCCTTGCGGCGCCAAACCGGTCGAGAGGAAGCGGTTCAGATCGTCCGGCGTCCAGCCGCGTTTCGCCAGCCCGTTCGGGGTGATGTCCGGTGCCATAAAGCGCCCCAGATCGCCGCCCTGCATCGGTTTACCCAGTTCCATTTGGCCCAGCATGCCGCGTGGTGTGTGGCATTCCCCACAGTGGCCCAGCGTATCCGCCAGATAACGGCCGCGTTGCCACTGCGCCGAATCACCCTGCGAACTGGCCGGCAACGGATCCTGACTGCGGAACAGCAGATTCCAGCCAATCAGCGCCATGCGCTGGTTAAACGGGAACGGCATGGCGTTTTCCGGAATGGCAACGTCTATCGCCGGACGGGTCATCAAATAGGCATAGATGTCATCGGCATCCTGACGCGTCATCCCTTTATACGAGGTATAAGGCATCGCCGGATACAGATGACGGCCGCCCGGTGCCACGCCCTTTGTCAGCGCCAGGAAGAAGTCGTCTTTGGTCCAGCGGCCAATCCCCTGATCGGCCGAAGGCGTCAGATTACTGCCGTAGATGGTACCGAACGGCGTATCCAGCGGATAGCCGCCGGCCATTGGCGCGCCACCACTGGCGGTATGGCAGGCGGCACAGTCGGCGGCCTGAGCCAGATAGCGGCCCCGGGCCACCTGTTCCGTGCTGGCGGTCACCTTTTGCACCGGGCCGTCGTATTGGCGGTTTTCACGCCACCACAGCACCGCGATGACGATAATCACCACCAGCAGGATCAACAGTGCGAGACGTTTTTTCATTGCGCCGTCTCCTTCACCAGACCTGGGGTTTTCAGCACCACATCGCGTACCGCTTCGTAGTAACGCACGTAGCCGGTGCAGCGGCAGATATGACTGTCCAGCGCCTGTTCGATAGCGCTTTCCAGCTGATCACGGGCAATCGGCTCACGCTTGAGTTTTTCCACAAAAATGGTGGCGGCGTTAACAAAGCCCGGCGTGCAGTAGCCACACTGGAAGCTGTAATGCTCCAGAAAAGCCTGCTGGATTGGCGAAAGCTCAACCACTTCGCCCTGTTCATCCACCTTGGCATGGCCTTCGACGGTACGCACTTTCTTGCCGCTGAAGAAATGTGCGCCGGTGATACAGGTACGCACTTCCTCACTGGTACCGCTCGGGTGATCGACAATCGCCACGCAGGCGTGGCAGATCCCCTGCCCGCAGCCAAGGCGTGAGCCGGTCAGGTCAAGATATTCGTGCAGGAAGTCGATCATCATCAGCCCTTCCGGCACTTCGATCGGGCCGTACTGCTTGTCGTTGATGGTCAGGGAAATCGGCTGGGTTTTAATGCTCATTGTAATACCTCACGAATATTTTCTGCACGAACGGGCAAATCACGGAAACGGTGGCCAGTGGCATCGGCGATGGCGTTAACCAGCGCAGCAACCACCGGGATCATCACCACTTCGGCCATGCCTTTGGGTGGATCGGTTTCCGACAGCGCGGGCAGGATGTCATCGGTCTGTTTCCAGACCGCCACATCGCTGGCACGCGGCAGGTGGTAACGGTTAAAGTTCCAGGTACCGTTTCCGGGCCCATCTTCGTACAGCGGTAAATATTCGTGCAGCGCATGGCCAATCCCCATCGCCAGGCCGCCCTGCAATTGGCCGGAAACCAGTTCCGGTACAATCAGGTTGCCGCACTCCATGATCGAATGGTGGTTCAGCAGTTCTACCTGGCCGGTAGCGATATCCACCGCCACTTCCGCCAGGGTACCGACGGCGCTGTAATAGGTCACCGCCGCGTTATTGCGTTGAGTCGGTGGGTAATAGGCCTGGTTGCGCGGCAGCGTTTTGAACTCGCCATTGGCGTTGCGCACCGCCAGCCCGTCAATCGGCAGACGTTCGCTATTACCGCTCAGGGTGAAGTCCGCTTCCGCCCACTGCCAGCGGTTGAACACGTGTACCGCGGCACCGGTGATGCCGCCCATCAGGTAGGCCTGTTTCGCCAGACGCTCCAGGGTCAGCACTTCCAGCCCGGCCGCGGTCAGCCCGCCTTCCACCCAGCGTGCGTCTTCTCTGCGCACCACCAATGGCGCCGCCTGGCCGCCACCGATGCCGGATTGCCAAATGGCCATCGCCGCCGGCCACAGGCCGTGATCGAAGATCAGCCGCGCCGCTTCACGCGTACTGTGGGAGAAATAAAACGCCGAGTTGCTGGCGCTGGAAGGTGAACAATAGCTTGGCGTCCAGGCCGGGTTGGTTTGCAACTTGTCCTGATCGGCCTGCGACATGATGTAAGGATCGCCGCTGGTGACCATCGGCAATACCGACCAGTCGGTCACCGAGAAGTGCGCCTCATCCGCCGGTTTACCCAGCCACTGCGCGCACAACACCGACTGCGAGGTCGACATGCCGGTTCCCATCTCTGCGCCACTGTGATGCAGCATAATGCGCCCGTCCTCTCCCAGCTCGACGCGGGCGAACGAGGTCTCAGCCCCAGTACCGAAGTCTTTTTGTACGCAGCCAAAGCCGACGCCATAGCGTTTGCCCGGGTGCTGGCTCTCAAACTCCGCCTTACGCTGGGCACGTTGCAGCCACATTTCATGCTTCGCCGCCTTCTCCAGCACTTCATCGGCACGAATAGCCCCGGCCGGAATAGCGCCCTGCGTGTTTTTCATGCCGGATTTCAGTACGTTGCGCAAACGGAATTCGATCGGGTCGATCTTCAGCTCGGCCGCCAGTTCATCCACCATCATCTCGGTGGCGGCCATGCTTTGCAGCGTGCCGTAGCCGCGTGCCGATCCGGCATCGATGGCGCGTGAAGCCAACCCTACCGAAGACAAATCGCTTTTTGGGAAGTAGTAAATCGACTGTGCCGCCGTCGCCGCCACCATCACCACCGACGGTGTAAAGTTGCTACGACCGCCGCCGTCTGCCGTCATCTCGCCGTGGAATGACTGCAAGACGCCGGTTTGACGGTTGACCGCAATGCGGTAATTCATGTCGAACGCGTGGCGCTTCAGCGCCGTCTGGAACTGTTCGAAACGGTCATTGGCCAGGCGTACCGGGTGCCCGTCACCGTACATCGCCGCCACCGCGCCGTAGTACGGGAAGTTATAGTGATCTTTCGAACCGTAACCGACGGTGTAGCACGGGTGCAGGATCAGCTGTTTCACCGGCGGATTGTGCTTGGCCAGCATGCGTGGCATTTCGTCGGCCACTTCCTGCGGTGACTGGGTCGGTACCACCAGATGCAGGGTCTGCGTTGCCGCATCGTACCAGCCGTTGGCGTTATCCGGCTCCAGCGCCGAGGTATCGACCGACTGCGTGGTATAACGGCGCGACATCACCAGCCAGTCTTCCGGCGGCGTTTGCAGCTCATTGGCGATCATCCCGGCGTAATACATCCCTTCCTGATCCAGCTTGCCGCCTTCACGGCCTTCCGGCCAGACCGGCAGGTGTTTCTTCATCGATACCGGGAAAATCGGCGTATCTTTCAGGCTGGAGAAGCGATCGTCGTCGAACGGCTTGTCGCCACCCACCCGCACATAACGGAAGGTGCCCCAGGGATCCCGCTCCAGCGGGCCGGTTTCCGCCCCGTACTTGAGGGTTTCTTCACGGAATTTCAGCTTGTCTTTGGCGAAGCGGAAACGGGCGAAGTCGTGGTAAATCAGGATCGCCACCGCCTGCCCCAGATAGGCCGGGGTTTTGCCCACCGGCAGCAGCATGTCGTCGCCGTAGAACGCCGGGAAGGCCAGGCCGTCGCGCGCCAAATCCTCTGCCGTCACCAGCCTGTCTGGCTGCAGGTCGTCCCCCAGTAACGAGAGATCGAGGCCCTCGAACAGCCGATCAGCCTTGGTGACACGTAAAATAAACGCATGCGCCTGTTGTTGCGGCCAGTGCGGCATATCGACCGCGCGAATGTCGCGGGCGAACACCTTCTGCCCCATCACCTTGGCACGGCCATCGATGCGAAAGCGAATACGCTTTTCATGGGCATCCCAGTTCGGCGACTGGAGGATTTTTTGCTCAAACAGCGCGGCGTAGGCACGGCTGTACAGAGGCGCGAGGTATACGGATACCCCCGCTATCACGGCGCCTTTGATAAAGCGGCGTCGCGACGGGTTAAAATTGCTCATAAGAAGTCCTTTGTTTCTTTATTTTATTTTTGTGTTCAGCGGTGGTGTTGCGCAAACGCTGACGACCTTGCCGTAGACGTCATAAGCATATGCTTATAACCAAAATTATGTGATGATTAACATGCTGTTTTCAAGAAAAACACATCTCAAAAACACATATTTTTAGTAAGGTAATAATAAGTTGCGCAAATTCGGGCGGGTAAGATGACGACAGGCATAGTGATCGCCGCCGCCGGACGTGGGGAACGCTTCTCTCAGGCCGGTGGCGAAGGCAATAAATTGAATGCCGAGTTTACGGATCAGTCCGGCCGACGACGCTCGCTGTTTGAACAGACGCTGTGTCAGGCGCTGGCTTCGGGCCTGCCGGTATGGGTCGTCACCCGGCCGGATAACCTTCAGGTACAACAGGTTTGCGCCCTCTATCAGGTGCCGGTCACGCTGCTGGCCAGCGCGGGTCTGGGGGATTCCATCGCCGCCGGGGTGAAGGCTACGCCACACTGGCAAGGCTGGTTGATACATTTAGCGGATATGCCCTTCGTCACGCCAGGCGTTTTCCAGCAGGTGGCCGCCGCCTTATCGCAACACGCCATCGTCCGCCCCAGTTTCCTGCAGCAGCCGGGCCACCCGGTCGGATTTTCCGCCCTTTTGCGCAAACAACTTGGCCAATTGCGTGGTGATAATGGCGCGCGTGAACTGCTTAAAGGGCAGTCGGTGTACCTGCTTTCTCTTGATCAACCCACGGTGGTGCAGGATATTGATCTTCCGTCACAGCTACCGGCCAGCGAGTAAATCACCTATGCAACATCTCGATATCACCGTGGTCAACCAGGCGATAAGCTGGCTGAAGCAACAACCGGTGTGGCTGTGCACCGTACTGAATACCTATGGCTCCTCGCCGCGATCGCCAGGGGCATTGCTGGTGGCCACCCAGGACGGGCATTATTGCGGTTCGTTGTCGGGCGGCTGTGTAGAAGAAGATTTTCTGCGGCGCGTGGCGGCCGGAGAGTATCAGGCGGCCAGCCAGGTGATCCGTTACGGTGAAGGAGGCCTGGAACCGAACGTGGCGCTGCCCTGCGGTGGCGTGCTCGAGGTGCTGATTGAATCCCTGCCAACCGGTGATGACAGCATTGCCTATCTGACCCAAATTGCCGGTGCGCTGAACGGACACCATGCGCTGGTCAAACGCCTGACCCTGCCCGATGCCTGTTCCAGCCTGACGTTGACCGACTTCGCCAGCGCTACCCAGGTGGAGCGTCGTGGGCCGCAAGTCACTCTGCATATCGCTGCGGCACCACGTTTGCTGATCGCCGGGCTGTCCAGCGTGGCGTTGTACTGCGCCGATTTCGCCAGTTCATTGGGGTTTGAAGTGTTGGTGTGTGAGAACCGGCCGGAGGCGCTGGATAATTTCGCCGAACAGCTTAAATCCAACGTGACGCTGTTGCGTCAGTTCCCGGCCAAGTTTATTGAAGACGGCGGCTGCCACGCCAATACTGCGATTGTGGCGCTGACCCACGATCCGCGCATGGACGATCTGACGCTGATGGAGGCGATCCACACCCCGGCATTTTACATCGGTGCCATGGGATCATTGCGCAATAGCGCACGGCGGCGCCAGCGTCTGCAACAGATTGCCGAATTCAGCCCGCAAGAGCTGGAACGTATTCATGCCCCGATAGGCCTGCCGCTCGGCAGTAAAACCCCGGCGGAGATCGCGTTGGCGGTGATGGCGGATATCGTGCAACAGAAAAACCGCACTAGCGCCGCTCGATCGGTCAACCAAGGGGAGTTACAGGCACCAGATGCTGGAGCTCAAGATGCAGCTCCTCCCGCTCGTTCAGTGAATAGTTGAACATCGTCAGGTCTGGTCCTTCCCTGCGGGCCAGGCCCAATTCCGGCAATACCTGGGTGTAAATCTGTATCACATGGTCGTGCAAGGCCACCGGTTTGCCGGAGTAACAAAAACGGCAAAAATCGCCGTGAATTTCCTGCCATAGTTCAAGGCCGGCATCATCACTGACCGTGCAATCCGCCGCAACGCCGAGGGCATATTCCACCCGGACCTGTTCCCCATCAGGAATCAGCTGGGTAAGCGAATAGGTCAACGCCGGTCGGCTGGCCACCGAGTGATAGAATCTCTCTCTGATTTTGCTGCGGATGTGCAGATGCGACTTATCCAAATCAGTAATATCGAGATGGTAAGCGTAACCTTTCCCTTTGATCGCATACTGACCTTTGGCCACATTGATTCGGTCAACCTGAATGTCACCAGGGTGGTTGGCTGACAGCGAACGAACCAGATGGCTGAAGTCCTGCTTGCGGGCGTGGCGATAAACGCTGGGGGATTCGGCAAAGTGCTTTTTGAAGCAACGGGAAAAGGTTTGTTGGTTATCAAACTGATATTCAATGGAAATATCAAGAATGGTTTTTTGCGTAAAGCGCAGAGCAAAAGCGGCGAGATACAAGCGGCGGGCCCGAATATAGGAAGCCAGCGACAGGCCGGTCTGCGTTTTGAACATTCGTTGCAGATACCATTTCGAGTAGCCTGATTTGGCAGAAACGATATCCAATGATAGCGGGTTGGTCAGGTTGTCTTCAATCCAGACCAGCAGTTCCCTGATATGATTTTCCTGCGTTTCCATGTATTTGCCGAGCCTTCTGTGCCAAATATGCCTTTATACGTGTGTTACTGCTCCGCACGTAGGGTATACAGGTTAAAACGCGGCGTCCAGCGGGCTACAGGACTTTACACTGGGTTTGATCAAGGCGGGAACTTGCCGCCCGATAACGGGCGACAAGTCTTTGCGAGAGTTACTTCACGCAGCGAGAACACTGGCCGGCCTGGATCTTCTGGAAGAAGTCATTGCCTTTATCATCCACCAGAATAAACGCCGGGAAATCTTCCACTTCAATTTTCCAGATCGCTTCCATCCCCAGCTCCGGGTATTCGACGCAGGTCAGGCTCTTGATGCTCTGCTGCGCCAGCACCGCTGCCGGGCCGCCAATGCTGCCGAGGTAGAAGCCACCGTGTTTGTGGCAGGCGTCAGTCACCTGCTGGCTACGGTTACCCTTGGCCAGCATGATCATGCTGCCGCCATGGGACTGCAGCAGATCAACATAAGAGTCCATACGCCCGGCGGTGGTTGGCCCCAGTGAACCCGAAGCGTAACCGTCCGGCGTTTTGGCCGGACCGGCGTAATAAATCGGGTGATCCTTGACGTACTGCGGCAGACCTTCACCGTTGTCCAGACGCTCTTTCAGCTTGGCGTGCGCGATGTCACGCCCCACGATGATGGTACCGCTCAGCGACAGGCGGGTGGACACCGGGAATTGTGACAGCTGCTTGAGGATCTCGGCCATTGGGCGGTTGAGGTCAATCTTGACGGCCTCGCCTTCCCCAGCCTGACGCAGTTCCTGCGGAATAAACTTGCCCGGATTGTGCTCCAGCTTCTCCAGCCAGATACCGTCACGGTTAATCTTGCCCTTGATGTTACGGTCAGCGGAACAGGAAACCCCCATGCCCACCGGGCAGGATGCGCCATGGCGCGGCAGGCGCACCACGCGGATGTCGTGCGCAAAGTATTTGCCGCCAAACTGCGCGCCCAGACCCAGATTCTGCGCCTCTTTCAGTAACTCATCTTCCAGCGCTACGTCGCGGAATGCCTGGCCGTGTTCGTTACCTTCGGTTGGCAGGCCATCGTAGTACTTGGTCGAGGCCAGCTTGACGGTTTTCAACGTCGCTTCGGCCGAGGTCCCGCCGATAACAAACGCCACGTGGTAAGGCGGACAGGCTGCGGTACCCAGCGTGCGCATTTTCTCGACCAGATAATCCTTCAGCTTGCCCGGGGACAGCAGCGCCTTGGTTTCCTGGTAGAGATAGGTTTTATTGGCTGAACCACCGCCTTTGGCGATGCACAGGAATTTGTATTCTTCACCGTCAACGCTGTAGAGATCGATCTGCGCAGGCAAGTTGCTGCCGGTGTTGACCTCGTTGTACATATCCAGCGCGGCGTTTTGCGAATAGCGCAGGTTGTCTTCGATAAAGGTGTTGTACACCCCACGTGACAATGCCGCTTCGTCACCGCCACCGGTCCAGACGCGCTGGCCCTTTTTGCCGACGATGATGGCGGTACCGGTATCCTGGCAGGTCGGTAAAATACCCTTGGCGGCGATTTCTGAGTTACGTAAAAATTGCAGCGCAACGTACTTGTCGTTTTCGCTGGCGTCCGGATCCTTGAGGATATCGGCCACCTGCTGCTGGTGTGCCGGACGCAGCATGAATGAGGCGTCATGGAACGCGTGCTGAGCAAGGAGGGTTAACGCTTCGGGGGCCACTTTCAGCACTTCCTGGCCTTCAAACTCGCTCACGGAAACGTGATCGCGGCTCAACAGATAGTATTCGGTGTCATCTTTCTTCAGCGGGAACGGATCTTGATAATGGAACGGTTTATTCGACATTGATCTCTCACTTGCAACATCAGCTGCGTTAAATTCACACTTACTCAGCCAGCTCGGGGCAGGCCGCGTCAGAAAACTCCCCACACCTTACGTATTTTTAATCAGTCGGTTATTGCGCTAAATCGCATAATACCCTGCTGGTTTGTAGGGGCGCTGTATACTGCGCCCGTGTTAATCGGGACGAATATATTCATCCCCTACAGGTACAGTCTCAGCATGTACCCTTTATTATCCCGCAGTTAACACAATGATTACAATCCATCAGCATCGATCGGGTTATCAATGCGGTGAAAAACCTGTCTGGCGGACGGTCAGCAAATTAGTTTTGCGTCTTATTGCCAGCCGGTTCGCCATTGCTTAAGCTAGCCGCAATGAACAAAGTAAGAATCCCCATTGCGCTGCAACAGGCGGCGATGCGCTGTCTGCGAGAAAAACTGCAGCTGGCCCGTCAGCACTTTTCCGTCGAGTTCCCCGAGCCCAAAGTCGTTTACCAGCAACGTGGCACCAGCGCGGGCACCGCCTGGCTACAAGCCTGGGAAATCCGGCTGAATCCGGTGCTGCTGATGGAAAACCAACAGCCGTTTATCGATGAGGTGGTGCCGCATGAACTGGCGCACCTGCTGGTATTCCGTCAGTTTGGCCGCGTACCGCCGCACGGCCGCGAATGGCGCTGGATGATGGAAAGCGTATTGCAGGTGCCCGCCAGCCGCACCCACCAGTTTGAGATTGCCTCGGTGCAAAGCAAAACCTACCCCTACCGCTGCAGTTGCCAACGGCACCAGCTCACCGTGCGCCGCCACAATCGGGTGATGCGCGGAGAAAGTGAATATCGCTGCCGCCAGTGTGGCGACAAGCTGAAATTTTTTGCCGGTGAACCCATTTAGCGAAACGATTTATACGTTAAAACAAGCCAGTATCGTCGTTTGCTACGACTGTCAACTTCCGCTACCCTGCCTGCTTTTCCAATTTTGAGCTGTTTTGGAATATGCTTCGCAAAATTTTATTTTTGGTGGTTCTCTCTGCCGGTGCCGCACAGGCGCACGGCATCAATAACTTTTCTCAGGCCAAGGCGGCAGCGGCCAAAATCAATCAGGACGCGCCCGGCTCCTTCTACTGCGGCTGCCGGATCGACTGGCAGGGCAAGAAAGGCATTCCCAATCTGAACAGTTGTGGCTATCAGGCGCGTAAAAATGCCCAACGCGCGCAACGTATCGAATGGGAACACGTGGTTCCGGCCTGGCAGTTCGGCCACCAATTGCAGTGCTGGCAACAGGGCGGCCGCAAAAACTGCAATAAAGATGCCGGCTACCGCCAAATCGAAACCGATTTGCACAACCTGCAGCCGGCGATAGGTGAAGTGAATGGCGATCGTAATAACTTTATGTACAGCCAGTGGAAAGGCGGCGAAGGCCAGTACGGCCTGTGCCCGATGAAAGTGGACTTCAAAAATAAGCAGGCCGAACCGCCGGTCCGCGCCCGTGGCGCGATCGCCCGCACCTACTTCTATATGCGCGACCGCTACCAACTGCGGCTTTCACGCCAGCAGACCCAGCTTTTCGAGGTGTGGAACCGCCAGTATCCGGTCAACCAGTGGGAATGTCTGCGCGAAGCACGCATCGCTAAGGTACAGGGCAACCATAATCCTTATATTCAGCAGGCTTGCCAGCAACGAAAGGGCTAAATCCCCTTCGTACTTAAAACTGCAGCGGTGTTGACTGCGTGAGCGCCCCCGAATCACTTACTTAAGTAAGCTCATCGGGATGCACTCACTTGCCGCCTTGCTGCAGCTTCAATTACTTTGGGTATATACTCTTTTTTTTCAAGCTGCAGCACTGATGACTGCACATGAGTCAGGATCGAATATTCAATGCGTATACCCCGTATTTATCACCCGCAGCCGTTGATCGACAATGCGGAAATCTTCTTAAGCGAAGACGCCGCCAACCATATCGGGCGTGTACTGCGCATGAATGCTGGCCAGGCGCTGCAGTTATTCGACGGCAGCAATCAGGTGTTCGACGCCGAGATCACCCATGTCGACAAGAAAAGCGTGCAGGTGCAGCTCAGCGCCGGGCAACGGGAAGACCGTGAATCACCGCTCAATCTGCATCTGGGCCAGGTGATTTCTCGCGGTGAAAAGATGGAATTCACCATTCAGAAATCCATCGAACTGGGGGTTAACGTCATCACCCCGCTGTTTTCCGAGCGCTGCGGCGTAAGGTTGGACGGCGAACGCCTGGCGAAAAAAATTCAACAGTGGCAGAAGATTGCCATCGCCGCCTGCGAACAGTGTGGCCGCAACCGTATCCCGGAAATCCGCGAGGCAATGCAACTGGAAGCCTGGTGTGCCGAGCAGGATGGCAGCCTGAAGCTCAACCTGCATCCACGCGCCAGCCACAGCATCAATACCCTGCCGCTGCCGGTGGAACATGTCCGCTTGCTGATTGGGCCGGAAGGCGGTTTATCCGCCGACGAAATTGCGATGACCACAGGCCACGGATTTACTGATATCCTGCTTGGGCCACGCGTTCTGCGTACAGAAACCACAGCGCTCACCGCGATTACCGCTTTGCAGGTACGTTTCGGCGATCTGGGTTAAAGGAGAAAAGATGATTAAGCTCGGCATCGTGATGGACCCTATCGCCTCCATCAATATCAAGAAAGACACCAGCTTCGCCATGCTGCTCGAAGCGCAGCGCCGTGGCTGGGAACTGCACTATATGGAGATGGACGATCTCTATCTGCACGCCGGTGACGGCCGTGCCCGTACCCGCCTGCTGAACGTGAAAGAAGATAAAGAGAGCTGGTTCAGCTTTGGTAGCGAGCAGGATCTGGCGCTGCATGATCTGGACGTGATCCTGATGCGTAAAGATCCGCCATTCGATACCGAATACATCTACGCGACCTATATTCTCGAGCGCGCAGAGGTCAAGGGCACGCTGGTGGTCAACAAGCCGCAGAGCCTGCGTGACTGCAACGAAAAGCTGTTCACCGCCTGGTTCCCGGAACTGACGCCGGACACCCTGGTCAGCCGCAGCGCAGCGCACATCCGCAAATTCCACCAGCAGCATGGCGACATCATCCTCAAGCCGCTGGACGGCATGGGCGGCGCGTCAATCTTCCGCGTGAAACAGGATGATCCAAATCTGTCGGTGATTATCGAAACCCTGACCGAACACGGCAGCCGTTTCTGCATGGCGCAGAACTTCATTCCGGCGATCAAGGAAGGCGATAAACGCATTCTGGTGGTGGACGGTGAGCCAGTGCCTTACTGCCTGGCACGTATTCCGGCGCAGGGCGAAACCCGCGGTAACCTGGCGGCCGGTGGCCGGGGTGAGGCGCGTCCGCTGAGCGAAAGCGACTGGAAAATTGCACGTGCGGTAGCCCCGACGCTGAAAGAAAAAGGGCTGATCTTCGTTGGCCTGGACGTGATTGGCGATCGACTGACCGAAATCAACGTCACCAGCCCAACCTGCGCGCGCGAAATCGAAGCGGCCTTCCCGGTGTCGATCACCGGCATGTTGATGGACGCGATCGAAAAGCGTCTGGCAGCGAAGTAATCCGCAGTGCGGGCGGCGATGTCGCCCGCAATCCTGGCTTCCTGGATCGAGGCTCTCGGCTCACGCTGCAACTTGAAAGGCGACGGGGATGGCCGCATACTGGCGGCTGTTTAACTTATCACCCATCAACTGTCTAAAATAACACCATGAATTTACAGCACCATTTTCTTATCGCTATGCCATCACTTCAGGATCCTCGCTTCAAACGCTCGGTGATTTATGTCTGCGAGCACAATGAAGACGGCGCCATGGGCCTGGTGATCAATAAACCGGTGGAACAGTTCACGGTGGAAACAGTGTTGAGCAAACTGAAGATCATAGCGCAGGCGCGCGATCCGGCCATCAGCCTGGACAAACCGGTATTTGCCGGCGGCCCGCTGGCGGACGATCGCGGTTTTATTCTGCATACGCCGCGCAAAGGCTTTGGCTCCAGCATTCAGATCTCGCCGGATACCATGATCACCACCTCGAAAGACGTGCTGGAAACGCTGGGCACCCCGGAGCAACCGGATGACGTGCTGGTCGCGCTCGGCTATGCCGGTTGGGAAAAAGGCCAGTTGGAACAGGAAGTGCTGGAAAATGCCTGGCTGACCATTGAAGCCGACACCGACATTCTGTTCCATACGCCGATCGCCAACCGCTGGCGCGCGGCTGCCAACCGTCTGGGTATCGACATCTGCAGCATTGCCAACCACGCAGGACATGCCTGATGACTAACCGCACCATTATCGCCTTCGACTTCGGCACCAAAAGCATTGGTGCCGCCATCGGGCAGGAACTCACGGGCAGCGCCCGCGCGCTGGCGGCCTTCAAAGCTCAGGACGGTTCACCGGACTGGCAAAAGATCGAGAAACTGCTGAAAGAATGGCAGCCGGATCTGGTGGTGGTCGGCCTGCCGCTGAACATGGACGGCACCGAACAGTTGGTGACCGATCAAGCTCGCAAGTTCGCCAACCGCCTGCACGGCCGCTTTGGCGTCCAGATCGCACTGCATGATGAGCGTCTCAGCACCGTCGAAGCCCGCGCCAACCTGTTCGATCGTGGCGGTTTCCGCGCGCTGGACAAGGGCAGCGTAGACTCGGCCTCGGCAGTGGTTATTCTGGAAAGCTGGTTTGAGCGGCAGCTGGGCTAACTTTTTCAGCCGGTGCAAACCGGCTGAACATGATGGCACCCGCCGTCGGTACCACTTCAATCTCGTCCTCCGGTAACGTCCAGCCCTCCCGCAGCCCGTAAGTATCCAACGACAGCCGATTGACCCGATACGAAGTCAATGACCCCACAATCGCATAGCCGCGCCAGTCGGTGGTCACGCCATATTGGTTATCCACGCCGATGCCGGGCGAGTCAGGCACGCTGACCAGCGCCATGGTTTCGCCCAAAGTTTGCCCGAGCGTCACCCCCTGTTGGGATGCAATCAGGCTGCCTGAAAGTTCGGCATTCTGCTGCTGATAACCCAGGCCACGCGAATACCCTACTCGCAGTTGACCGGCATTGTATTGGTAACCGGCACTGAGATCCTGACTGCCACCTTTTTTCTGGCTCTGCGTAGCGCTGGCCGCATAGTTGAGGCTGTAATCCTTCAGTGCCGTGCCGCTGATCCCCAGGCGGCGGCTATCTTCGCCATTCTTCACCAGCGTATGGTCGTAGTTAAGCCTCACCCGCGGCAACAATATCGCGCTCATGGGGATGGAGAACGACAGGCCGACCTGGGCCTGATCTTTACCGTAAGACCGTTGGTTATATTCAGCATGCAGGGAAACGTCCAGCTCACCCCAACTGCTGCTCACCCCCAACTCAAGACTGGTCTCGCCTTTCTCCTGCCCGCGCAGGGTCTCTTTTACCAGCGTCAAATAGGCACTGTCCGAATCCGTAATGAATTGGTTATAGCTTGCCTCGAGGCGGTATTTTTTTTCAGCGTCAAAATCACCGGTAAAAATACCGTCCTCCCAATCCCACCAATAGGTCTTCTGCTGGGCTATCGCCTCATTGAAAGTGCGATAACTTTGTCCGGGGGGATAATACTGCGCCAACAGGCTAAACGAGGACTCCCACTGAGGTATCGCCTTGGCATAACGCAAGCGGGCCATGCCGCCGTTATCCGGCTGTTGCCGCCGCGGCTCAAGCGCAGATGAATGGCTGTAGTCAATTGACAAGGCCCCCCACTGATCCAGACTTTTGCCCACGCCCACGGCGGCACTGCGATAAAGATCTGAGGTGAGAAAACCGCCGTACAGCGTCATCTTATAGGCCAGGCCGCTGCTGAGCGACATTTCGCCAAATACCGGCTGCGCTTGTTCAACACCGTGGTAAGGCTGATATTTCCCCACGGTGGCGTCGTACTTCCAATGGTAACGGTGCACCAGATTGGGCATCGATGAATACGGGATCCTTCGTTCGGTTTCGGTACCGTCACTTTCCTTGATGATCACTTCAATATCACCATCAGGGGCCGGTGGATAAACATCCTTCAGAATAAAAGTACCGGGCGAAACAAAAGTCTGATAAATCACCACGCCGTTCTGACGGATCTTCACCTGCGCGTTGCTACGCGCATAGCCGCGTAGCCAGGGTGAGAAAGCGCGCAGGCCATCCGGTAACATCCTGTCGTCCGACACCAGGCTGATACCTCGATACTTCACACTTTTGAACAACGTAGAGGGCGTGTTGTTATCGCCCAGGGTCAACTGAGAGCGCCAGGCCCGGATATCGCGAAAAGCAAACGCCCGCTCGGTATACCATGCGGGTTTACCCCAGGTTTCTTCCTGATAAACCGGCTCGTAACGCAAACGCCAGGCACCAAGATTAACGCCACTGTTAATATCCGCATTCATCCGACGACGACGATCGGTATTACGGTATTTTTCACCCTGGTAGTGACTGTAATTGAGCCGATAATCGACAAAGGCGGCGTTAATGCCGTCATCCCAACGGCTGGTGACCACGCCATTTTCCTTATTGGTGATAAGTGGCTCCGGGATCACCAGGGTTAACAACTGCGCATCGGGGTCAAAAAACTTTTTGATATTACGCTGGGCCAAAGCCGCCGGCATCACGCAGCCCTCGACCGAGAAATACATGGCGGCGACGTCCGGATAGCGCATTCCCCATTCCCTGAGCAGGGGGGCAGTAATGCAAACCTCTCCACTGGGGGTCTGATCGAACCCGATACGCCCATGGTAGGTATTATTCACAATGACATAAATTTTGTTGCTCTCTGCCAGACAGGCAGGAGCCACCAGTGCCGTCAGCAGCAGCGAAATGCGCAGAGAGAAGAGCATGGAATGTTAATACCGGCTTTTTAACCCAATAAAAAAAGGCGCTTTACGCGCCTTTGGTCTTGAGCCAAAAAGCTTAGCCTTGCAGGGCGGCCAGCTCAGCACGAGCCTGACGCAGGTCAGCGGTGATTTCATTCACGTCGGACTGTTTTTCCTGAAGCTTTTTCTGATACTTAGCGACTTTCTTGGCATCGCCTCGTGCCTGTGCTTCACCTAAATCAGCCTGTACCTGATTCACGTTATTTTGCTTCTCAACCAGCTTGCGCTCCAGCTTGTCGATTTTTTTCTGGCTCTTGGCGGCCAGACCACTGTCGGTACAATTGGCTTGCAACTCGTTCAAGGCTTTCTGCAGCCCAGCCACTTTGTTGCTGTTGCCGTATTTCTGCGCTTCTCTGATCTGGTTTTCAATTGCGCCACGCTTGGCATTGCAATCGTTACCTGCCGCAGTAGCCACTGAAGCAAAACCTGCACCCAACGCCAGAACCAGTGGCAGTGCGATTAATTTAGTCATTTTTTTCATTATCATGTCCCTTTTCAACGATAAATAAGTGGGGATGTCCCCCTCCATCTTGTCGGACAGATAATAGATTTATGCAGATGACGTTAATATCGACAGAAGGCTTCATTGCTCTGTAGGAACGGACTACCCCTCTGTAGTCCGTGTATCGGCCAACGAAAGACTCTGTTGCAGTACCCCGATCAAATCGGTAACCGCCTGCACCACGGCATCCATATCATCGATATCACCGCTCGCCGCCAGACGTCGACAAGCCTCCGCCAGCAGATCGGCATGCACTAAACGGGCGGCACCCAACAGCTTATGGGCGACTTCAGCGAGCTGGCCGTTATCTGGCGACCGGTGATCCCGCAGTGCGTTTAACTCCGCACAGTCTTCGTCCAGGCTTTCGATCAGCGTTGCAACAAACTCATTGAATACCCCAGTAACACGCAATTCTGCGGGTAAGGCTGCGGGATCAAAAATCCGCAGGTCGCTGCCCGTATCACCGGGTTCAACTGACAAGGTGCGAAGTTTTTCGGTAAGAATTTGCAGATTCACCGGCTTGAACAGACAATCATTCATCCCGGCCTGCAGGCAGGCTTCCCGGGCGCTGCCCTGGGCATCCGCCGTCAGCCCCCAGAGCGCCACCGCCGGTAAGCCCTGTTCGCGCTCTTTCACTCGTAGCCGACGGGTGAATTCATAGCCGTCCATATTTGGCATATGGCAATCGGTAATCACCAAATCGACCCTTTGCTGCTCCAGCGCCTTCAGGGCCTGTATGCCGTCTTCAACCGGGATCGGATGATGACCAAGGAAGCGCAACTGCTGCGTCAGCAACAAGCGTCCGGCACGGTGATCTTCCACCACCAGGATCCGTAAGCCAGCCCGTTCGGGAGCTTCCACCGGGGATGCCGCTGGCGGCGGCACTATTGCCAGCAGGCGCGGTATCGACAGTGAAACCGTCACCTCGGTACCGATTTCCGGTTCACTGACCAGGGCAATGCTGCCTCTCATCATGGCGATCAGGGTGCGGCAAATATAAAGCCCCAGCCCGGCACCATGGCTGCCTGCCATATTTTTCCCCTGAGAGAACGGCTGGAACAGTGCGGACTGGGTTGCGGTACCAATGCCCTTGCCGGTATCGATAACCCTGATTCGCATCTCCAGACGCTCATCGTCGACGGCATCCACCAGCGCACTGAGGGTGACCGTGCCCTGCCCGGTGAACTTAATTGCATTGCTGACCAGGTTTGAGATCACCTGTTTAAATCGCACCGGGTCGATCATCACATCACCGGCAATCTCGGCATCAATATCCAACTTAAAGCCCAGCCCCTTCTGGCGAGCGACTCCGTCAAACAGGATGGCCACCGACTCAATCAACTGCCTTAAATCAGCGCGCTCCGGGTGCAGCACCAAACGTTCGGACTCAATACGCGAGATATCCAGAATGTCGCCAATCAGCGCCAACAGTGAATGGGCCGAACCCTGGGCGATATTCAATAAATCGACATCTGCTTCCCCGCCGCGTTGCCGCTGCCGCAACACCAGTTCCAGCATGCCAATAATGGCATTCAGTGGGGTACGGATCTCATGGCTCATGGTGGCAAGAAAGGTGGTTTTCGCCCGGTTGGCACTATCGGCCCGTTCCTTGGCTTGCTGCAATTGCACAATCAGCTGCTCGCGCTCGGTGATGTCAAACCAGCCGCCCACCTTGCTGTCACACTGCCCCTGCTGCGCCATCAGCAAGGTGCTCCACTGCTGCAAAAGATGGGGCTGCCCGCCAAAGGTCAGCTGTCGGGTGAGTAACAACGCATGGGGATCCTGTTCATTTGAACTCAGAGCAATATCTTCAGCGCCAGACAGACTGAGCTGAAAGCTTTCCAGGCTATTGCCTACAGCCTCCGGCGGAGCCAGACCCAGCGCTTGATAAAAGCGTGCATTGGCCAAGATTATTTTTTCTTTTAAATCGGTGAGATAAATGGGTATCGGCACGGCATCCAGCAACATTTGCTGATGCAGGGCCATCTCATTACGCAAGGCTTCCAGGCGGTGCTGATATTGCCGACGATAAAAAATAAATATCGCCAGAAAACACAGCAATATTGCAGCCAGTGCCAGTAACGCCGGGCGGTAATACCGGGCCATGGAAGCCCCTTCAACGCTCTCGCTGTTCATTAGATAAGCATTGTTGTACCAGTTACGGGTCATGGCATGAATATCCTCCGGCGGAATACTCAGTAATGCCTTATCCAGAATGGTCGCCAGCGGATATTCACTGCCGGAAACGCCCATGACAAAACGCGCCGGTTCTGAATCCAGCCCACGAAGGATCTGCAAACCGGGTTGAGAACCATGGGAAAGCAGAAAATCTGCGCTGATCATCGGCAACACCAGTACATCGGCACGCCCGTCGGTCAAGGCCTCAATCCCGGCGTAAGGCGTCGCTACTGGGATGATGCGGCTCTGCGGGTAGTGCTGTCGCAAGAACGCATCAAGCGGATGACCCCGGACCAATGCAATACGCTGCGGCTGCAAATCGGCTTTTTGTGCCTCATGCCCCACCAGTACCCAGGAATTAAACAGATAGGAACGGGTGGTTAACAGCCCGTTGGGCCACACCGCATCCAGAGTAACGCCGGCGACCACGTCGGCTTTGCCGCTTTTCATCTCCTCCAGCGACTGCTGCAATGATGTGGCCCGAATGACATCGAACCTCAACCCGGTGCGGGTAGAGATCGCCTCAAGCACATCCGCCGTCAGTCCATGAAAATAACCCTGTTCATCGAAGAAATTCAGCGGCGCAAAATCATCGTTAACCACCACTCGAACCCTGGGATTATCTTCAATCCATTTGCGCTCCAGCGAGGTAAACAGCAGGTGCTTTCCGGCAGACGCCATCGGCGCCCCGCCGCTCCAGCGACTCTGGATCGCCACCACCGCACTGTCGGGGATCGTCTCCAATACCCGGTTCAATATCCTTTGCAGACGGCCATTGCTACTCGCTACGGCAAAAGCAAAACCGTTGGCATCTTCCTGCGGCAACAGTTGTAGACGCAGATTATTCAGGTTTGCCTGATTGATCAGATAGCGGGCGGAGATAGCGTCACCGATAAACGCATCGAGATTATTAAAAGAAAGGGCCTCCAGTGCACGTCGCGAGGAGTCGTAGATTTGAGTGCTGCCAGCCGGAAAGCGCCGGATCAAAGCTTTACGGTTGCGGTACAAACTTTCAATGCCGACCCGCCGGATCGGTTTACTGTGCAGCAGGCTGTCGGTTCTCTCGACCAGTGCCGGACTGGCGACCAGATAAGGATGACTGAGCAACAGGCCATGTTTCTGCTTATCCTCGTCGCTGGCATTAGCGATAAGGTCCACTTCCCCTCTGGCCAGGGCCTGTAGCAGCAACTCATAGCTTTCGTAGTAGCGGACTCGTACCTGGATATTGAGGTTGTAGCCGATGATGCCCAGATAATCGGCATTAATCCCCCCATAGTCATGCAACCCGGTGGTGATGTCATAAGGAGGATAATTGGGCGCTGCCGTGCCGTAGATCAGCATGCGTTTTTGGCGCAACCATTGCCAGTCGCTGCCTTTGAGCCCCGGCTCGGGCAATTGAACCTGGCTGCGGCTATCCAGGTTTATTTCCCGAAAGGTCGGGGTAACCTCTGCGATGACGCTGCTGCAAAACAACAGCAATATTAAAAATAATTTATTCATCATCAATGCGACTATTTTTATGATGAAGAAAACTCGCCAAATCCTCGACGCGATGGACCTTTAGTTTATCCATCAGACGTGCCTTGTAAGTACTGATGGTTTTATTACTTAACAGCAAGCGATCGGCAATCTCTTTATTGCTTAATCCTTCGCTCAAATAACGCAGCACGGTCAATTCACGATCGGAAAGGCGCGTCATGACATCTTCATTTTTCGCTGGTGTATTCAGCAATGAGCTAAAGGTTCCCTGAGGAAAACAAAGATAGCCTTGCAACACCAGTTGGCACAGCGGCGCCAGTTGGCCAACATCCAGCTCTTTACTGAAAAAACCGCAGGCACCGGCACGCCAGACACGCTCGGCATAGATCTCCGCCGGCAGGCTGCTATAGACCACCACTTTCATTGAACTATCTATTTGACGAATGTGTTGCAGGATCTGCAAACCGTCCATTTTGTTCAGCATAATGTCCAGAATGACCAACTGGGGCTGAACCTGTTTTATTTTTGCCAATGCCGCCATTCCATTGGTGGCGGTTATAATTAAGTTATTTCCTAATGGAGCAAGAATTGTCTTAACCGCAAAGCAAATTGCCGGATGATCGTCAATAATCAACCAGGTGTTCATAAGGATATCCTTATCCAAAAGACAGCATTCAGGAAATACGCTCAAACGCTTCATTAAATAGTTAATGAAGGGCATGAGTTAATATTTTTAATGGGTTATTACAGAATGACCGATGGGTTTTATCATCTCACAACGGCTATTTTAGCGATTGTGGCATTATAATATTCCTTGCGCAACCCGCTGCTGCAGCCCCTGTTCAAAGGTCTGCATACCGGACTGCCCGCCGGTTTGCAGCACGTTAGCCAATTGATGGGTTTTGCCCTCGCGGATCATGCTGCTGACCGCCGCCGTTGCCGTCAGTACCTCAAAAATTGCTACCCTGCCACCGCCGGGCCGACTCAACAATTTTTGTGCAATCACCGCCTGTAAGCTGCCGGCCAATTGGGCACGCACATAAGGTTTTTCTTCCGCCGGAAAAACATCCACCAGCCGATCCACCGCCTGCGGCGCACTGCGGGTATGCAATGTGGCCAGCACCAGATGGCCGGTTTCCGCCGCGGTCAGTGCCAGACGGATCGTGGTGGTATCGCGCAACTCCCCCAGCAGGATCACATCCGGATCCTCACGCAGAGCAGCCCGCAGCGCATCGTCAAAGCTATGGCTGTCGCGACCCAGCTCGCGTTGCTGGATCAAACACTGCCGGCTGCAGTGGATAAATTCGATCGGGTCTTCCAGCGTAAGGATATGG
This sequence comes from Serratia myotis, assembly GCF_027474885.1. Lineage (NCBI taxonomy): Bacteria > Pseudomonadati > Pseudomonadota > Gammaproteobacteria > Enterobacterales > Yersiniaceae > Serratia > Serratia myotis. The sequence goes on from NZ_CP099707.1 coordinate 4,677,270, forward strand.
CGCCGCTGGTGCTGATTGATATCGTCAATCATCGCCGCCAGGGTGGTGGATTTTCCGCTGCCAGTCGCACCGGTCACCAGGATCAGGCCATCTTCGCGCCGAACCAGAGCCGGAATAATGTCTGGCGCGGCCAACGCGGCCAAGGTTGGGCAATGGCCGGCAATCAACCGCAAAGCAATCGAGACTCCCTGGCTTTGCAGAAAGAAATTGGCACGCAGACGGATCTCACCCGCCAGTGAAAGCGCCAGATCCAGCTGCCCCAACTGCTGTAACTGCTGCCGCTGCAACGGTTGCAGCAGGGTGTTGCACAACAGCTGCATTCTCGCTGCGGTCAGGATTTCTGCCCCTGCCAGCGGCTGCAGTTCACCATCAATGCGCAACATCGGCCGATGTCCGGTACAAAGGTGCAGATCGGAAGCATTATGCTTTACACTAAGGGCCACGAATTCATCGATATCCATATCAATCTCCTGGGTCAATAATGAGCACTATCCAACAGAATCTGCAGGATGTCAGAAACCGCATTGCCGCGGCCGCTCAAGGCTGCGATCGCGCTCCAGAAGAAGTTACGCTGCTTGCCGTAAGCAAAACCAAACCTGTGGCGGCGATCGCAGAAGCCATCGCGGCAGGCCAGCGCGCCTTCGGCGAGAACTATGTTCAGGAAGGCGTGGATAAGGTTCAGCATTTCGCCGCGCTGCCGGAAGGCGCAACATTGGATTGGCACTTTATCGGCCCTTTGCAATCCAACAAGAGCCGACTGGTGGCAGAGAACTTCGCCTGGTGCCATACCGTTGATCGGCTGCGTATTGCCCTGCGTTTGAGCGACCAGCGCCCGGCAGAGATGCCACCGCTTAACGTTCTGATCCAAATAAACATCAGCGATGAACAGAGTAAATCTGGCATTGTACTGGCTGAATTGCCGGCGCTGGCAGAGGCGGTTGCCGCGCTGCCAAACGTCAGGCTGCGCGGGCTGATGGCCATTCCGGCTCCGCAAGAGAATTACCAGAGCCAGTTGGCGGTGTTCGGTCAGATGCGCGACGCCTTCCTGGCTCTGCAACAGCAATATCCGCAGGTGGACACACTGTCGATGGGCATGACCGACGACATGACGGCAGCGATTGCCGCAGGCAGCACCCTGGTGCGCATCGGCACCGCCATTTTTGGCGCCCGTGATTATTCACAGGCCTGACACATTAACGAGGGATTTTGATGCAGCATCGTAAGATTACCTTTATTGGTGCCGGTAACATGGCACGCGCTATCATCGCCGGCCTGGTAGCAGGCGGTTATCCGGCCAAATCCATTAGCGTCTGTGCACCTTCGGCTAAAAACCGTGATGCACTGGCGGCGGACTACGGCATCATCAGTAGCAGTGACAACCTGGCCTGTGCTCAAGCGGCTGATGTCGTGGTGCTGGCGGTAAAACCGCAGATGATGGCCGATGTCTGTCAGCCGTTGCGTGAACGGGTCGATTTCAGCGGCAAGCTGGTTCTGTCGATCGCCGCCGGTATCCAGGTCAGCCGTTTTTACCAACTGCTGGGCGACCACCTGAACATCGTGCGCATCATGCCCAATACCCCCTCACTGGTAGGTAAAGGCATGAGCGGCCTGTATGCACCGCAACAGGTCAGTCAACAGGACCGCGACTACAGCAGCGATTTGATGGCGTCAGTCGGCAAGGTGTGCTGGGTAGATGACGAAAACGGCATTAACGGCGTCATCGCCGCTGCCGGTAGCGCACCGGCTTATTTCTTCCTGTTTATGGAAGCCATGCAGCAAGAAGCCGAACGTATGGGCTTCGACAGCCAGACCGCCCGTAATCTGGTGCAGCAGGCGGCCTCCGGCGCTGCCGCGCTGGTGGAAGCCAACCCGAATACGCCATTGTCGACCCTGCGTGAGCAAGTGACCTCTAAAGGCGGCACCACCGCCGAAGCGCTGCGGGTCTTCAACGAACAACAGCTGCCGGCAACCGTGGCCAAAGCCATGCAGGCGGCAGTTTCCCGTGCGCAGGAAATGGAAAAATCATTTTAAATAATCGAGAGTTAAGGAGAAGGGCTACTACATGCTAACGCTGACTTTTTTGGTCAAAACCGTTGTTGATCTGTACGTCATGGTACTGCTGCTGCGCATCTGGATGCAGTGGACGCGCGCTGACTTTTACAACCCATTCGCACAGTTTATCGTGAAGATCACCCAACCGGTGATCGGCCCGCTGCGCCGTGTCATTCCGTCCCTCGGGCCGATCGACAGCGCATCGCTGCTGCTGGCGTTCCTGCTGATGACCATCAAGTATCCGCTGCTGCTGCTGATTCAGGGCGGTGCGATGTCACTCAGTCCGTATAATCTGTTGTTTGGGTTGATCTCGCTGGTGAAGTCGGCCGGTTACCTGATCTTCTGGGTGATGATTATCCGCGCGCTGATGAGCTGGATCAGCCAGGGCCGCAGCCCGATTGATCAGTTGATGTATCAACTGACCGAACCTTTGATGTCCCCGATCCGCCGTATCTTACCGGCAATGGGCGGCATTGATTTTTCAGCGATGGTGGTGATCCTGATCCTGTATCTGATCAACTACCTGGGCATGGATCTGTTCGGTGAGATCTGGTTCCTGCTGTGAGTGCAGTGACCCCGGTGCTGGACGGGCTGGCGATCAGGCTATATATTCAGCCGAAAGCCAGCCGCGACCAGATTGTCGGTTTGCATGGCGACGAACTTAAAGTCGCCATTACCGCCCCGCCGGTAGACGGCCAGGCCAACGCTCATCTGATCAAGTTTCTCGCCAAGCAGTTCAAGGTGGCGAAAAGCAACGTCACCATCGAGAAAGGCGAACTGGGGCGGCATAAACAGTTACGCATCGTTAATCCGCAACAGATCCCCGCCGTGGTCGCGGCGCTAATCGAATAAATTTCAAGGTAGTCATCATGCAAAAAGTCGTTCTTGCCACCGGTAACCCGGGCAAAGTGCGCGAACTCGCCGACCTGCTGGCCGATTTCGGGCTGAATGTGGTCGCACAAACCGAGCTGGGCGTGGAGTCCGCTGAGGAAACCGGCCTGACGTTTATTGAAAACGCCATCCTGAAAGCCCGTCACGCGGCGCAAATCACCGGCCTGCCGGCGATTGCCGACGACTCGGGCCTGGCGGTAGACGCATTGGGCGGCGCACCGGGCATCTATTCTGCGCGTTACGCAGGCGTTGACGCCTCCGACCAGCAAAACCTCGACAAACTGCTGGTGGCGCTGAAAGACGTGCCGCAGGGCAGCCGCGGTGCGCAGTTCCACTGCGTGCTGGTGTATATGCGCCACGCAGAAGACCCAACGCCACTGGTGTTCCACGGCAGCTGGGCCGGTGAAATCACCCACGCCGCGGCAGGTGAAGGCGGTTTCGGTTACGATCCGATCTTCTACGTCCCGGAACTGGGTCGCACCGCCGCCGAGCTGAGTCGCGACGAGAAACGCGCAGTGTCACACCGTGGTAAAGCACTGAAACTGATGCTGGAAGCGATGCGCAATGCTTAAGTTGCCTCCATTAAGTTTGTACATTCATATCCCGTGGTGCGTGCAGAAATGCCCGTACTGCGACTTCAACTCGCATGCGTTGAAGGGCGAAGTCCCGCATCAGGAATATGTCGATCACCTGCTGGCGGATCTGGATGCCGATCTGCCGCTGGTAGCCGGCCGTGAAATCAGTACTATTTTTATCGGCGGCGGCACCCCCAGCCTGCTGAGTGCCGAGGCGATGCAATCGCTGCTGGACGGCGTGCGAGCACGCATCCACGTGGTTGACGGTGCCGAGATCACCATGGAGGCCAATCCCGGTACCGTGGAGGCCGATCGCTTCAGCGGCTACCAGCGCGCCGGAGTGAACCGCATCTCTATCGGAGTGCAGAGCTTCAGCGCCGAGAAGTTAACTCGCCTGGGGCGCATACACGGCCCGGAAGAGGCCAAACGTGCCGCACACCTGGCCACCGGTCTTGGCCTGCGCAGTTTTAACCTCGATCTGATGCATGGCCTGCCGGACCAGTCGCTGGAAGAGGCGCTGGACGATTTGCGCCAGGCGATTGCCCTTAATCCGCCGCACCTGTCGTGGTATCAGCTGACCATCGAACCCAATACCCTGTTCAGTTCACGTCCGCCGGTCCTGCCGGACGACGACGCGCTGTGGGATATTTTCGAACGGGGCCATGAGTTACTGAGCGCTGCCGGCTATCAGCAATATGAAACCTCGGCCTATGCCAAGCCGGGTTACCAGTGCCAACACAACCTCAACTACTGGCGTTTTGGCGACTATCTGGGGATTGGCTGTGGCGCACACGGCAAACTGACATTCAACAACGGCCGCATTCTGCGCACCGCGAAAACCAAGCATCCGCGCGGTTTTATGCAGGGCAAGTATATGGACAAGCAGCATGAGGTGACGGCAGCAGATCGGCCGTTCGAGTTCTTTATGAACCGCTTTCGCCTGCTGGAGGCGGCGCCGCGTGCCGAGTTCGTCAACTACACCGGGCTGGATGAAAGCACTATCCGTGCACAGCTAGACGAAGCACTGGCGAAAGGCTATCTGGAAGAAACGCCGGAATATTGGCAGATCACCGAGAAAGGCAAACTGTTCCTTAACTCGCTGCTGGAACTGTTTCTGGCAGACGAATAGCAAAAAGCGCTGAATTTTCAGCGCTTTTTCTAAAACAACAATCAGGAACGTCAGGCTGCATGGTGTGGGCAATGAGTGATATCACCCCGTCCCTTTAGCAAACCTTCAACGGAAATATCTTCATCCAACGCCTCCCAATGGATACCACGGGCACTCAGCTCATAACGGGCACGTTCTTCGTCCGTAGCTTTGAGCAACCGGGGGAACCATGCGAGTGGCACACCGATAATTCTGGCATCGCTCAACTCAACCCACATCGTAGCCTGATCAAAGCTTACGTTTTTAGCTGAAATACTCATTCCAGGCCTCCAAAAACTCCGCTAACCATCGTTACTTCAAAGCATTAAGCAGGTCTTTACGTTGGGTTTCCAGGCCGGTAACGCGGTTACAGACATCGTGACCAAAGTTCTGGAAGTCCTGCTCCTGGTTGTTCCATTCGTTCTGAATCGCCTTCTGCAGGCCACCCAGATTGCCCATGATCGCCTGCAGCGGATTGCCGCCGCTGTTGGCCGCCTGCTTGACGCCCATCTCATTCAGACTGTCCTGCAATACGCCGCCCATGCTCTGCTGCACCAGATTACGGCCATCCTGCTCAACCTGATCAATCGCCTTGTGATGGAAGGTCAGGCCGTCGCTGCGGTGTTCAATAATACGGTTCATCTGCTGCTTGAGCTGGCCATTGAGCGTAGTCAGGCGGTTGCGCACGTTGCTGTCGCTGCCCAGCTCTTTAACGATCACCTTATCCAGTGCCACACGCGCTTTTTCCAGGTGTTGTTGTGCACCATTGTCAATCCACGGCAGCTCTTTACGCAATGCGCTCTGGTAGCTGAAGGCCTTTTGACGCTGGCTGTCATTCAGGCTCAACGCCTGGCCGTTGCGGGTCACATCGCCATCCGCTGAAATCTGCAGGTTGCCGCTGGCGCCTGTCACCTGCACGTTCTGCGGGCTGATAATCACGTCGTCCTGGGGTTTAACGCTGCACTGATACTCGGCATGCGCCTGTGAAGCAGTCAACAGCAGTAAGGCTAACCCGGTTTTCTTTAACATATTTTCTCCTGACTCCCTTCCGTGGTGGGATTAAAAAATCGAACGGCTAATCCGTTGAGACAACAGTTCCAGCGCCGCAGTTCCCGCCAGTGAGTTACCGGAGGCATCCAGCTCCGGCGACCAGACGGCGATCGACAGCTCATCGGGGACGATGGCGACAATGCCGCCGCCGACACCCGACTTGCCCGGCATACCTACGCGGTAGGCAAATTCTCCCGCGCCGTCGTACATACCACTGGTCATCATCAGCGCATTAATCTGGCGCGCCTGCAGCGGGCTGATCACTTCGCGCCCGCTAAGATCACGCCCGTGATTGGCCAGATAAACAAAGCTACGTGCCAGCTCCTGGCAGCTCATCCGCAACGCGCAGTAGTGGAAATAGGTTTGCAGCACGGTGAGCACGTCGTTTTCAAAGTTGCCGAACGACTTCATCAGATAGGCTATCGCCGCATTGCGATCGGAGTGTTCAAACTCGGAACGGGCAACCCGCGAGTCATAGGCCAGGTCTTCTTCACCGGCCAGTTGGCGCACCACTTCCAGCATGCGTTGCTTGGGAGCGCTGAGCCGCGTTTGCAGCATGTCACACACCACCAGCGCACCGGGGTTGATAAACGGATTGCGCGGTTTGCCCTGCTCCATCTCCAACTGCAGCAACGAGTTGAACGGCAGACCGGAAGGCTCCTTGCCGACCCGTTGCCAGATCTCGTGCTCCTGATAACGGGCCAGTGCCAGCGTCAGGCTCAGCACCTTGGAGATCGACTGAATAGAGAAGCGCTCGGTGGCGTTCCCGGCCTGGAACATTTCGCCGTCGACGGTACAAACGGCGATCGCCAGACGATCGGCCGCCACTTCCGCCAGTGCCGGTATATAGTCCGCCACCTTGCCCTGGCCAATCAGCGGGCGCACCTGTTGCAGGATCTCTTCCAGCAACGCGTTATCCAATGTCGTTACCACCGCGCTCACACTCCGGACAAAACAAAGGTGCCGTTAAGGCACCTTAAAATCAATAAGCTGGCGCGGCTCCGGGCCGCGCCGATCGTGCTGGGGAAATCAGTCCCACCAGATATCGAACAGATCGCTGACCTTAACGTCGGTCAGTTTACGCGCTTCCAGCCATTTTTTGACCAGTTCGCGCTGTTCGTCGGTGCAATGACCGATAGTCTGCAGGCAGATCAAACCTTCCCATTGCAGATAGCCACTGCCGTCAAACGCCATACCGTTCGGCTCGATCACTTCGTCGATGAAAGCGTCCAGCGTGCTGTCGATATCTTCAACCGCGGTGCCTTCGGCAAAACGCCATGCTACGGAGAAACCCAGCTCCTGAAACTCTTCAATGTGTAACTTTTTACGTAAACGACGACTGCGGTTCTTAGCCATTATTCTTTCCTCTCAAACATCAAATCCCAAACGCCATGTCCCAGACGCTGGCCGCGTAATTCAAATTTTGTCAGTGGGCGTGAATCCGGACGAGGCACGTAATCATTATCGCTGGAAAGATTACGATAGCCTGAGATCCCGTTCATAACCTCTAACATATGTTCTGCGTAAGGCTGCCAGTCGGTGGCCATATGGAATACGCCGCCGACTTTCAATTTGCGCTGCACCAGTTCAACAAACGGCGTCTGTACGATGCGACGTTTATTGTGGCGAGCTTTGTGCCACGGATCGGGGAAGAACAGCTGCACCATGTCCAGCGACCCGTCCGGGATCATATTCTCCAACACCTCAACCGCGTCGTGACACATCACGCGCAGGTTGCTCAGTTCCGCTTCGGTAGCGTCGGCCAGACAGGCACCCACGCCCGGCGAATGTACTTCAATCCCCAAGAAATTCTGCTGCGGGTTATGGCCCGCCATGGTCACCAGCGAGGCGCCCATGCCAAAACCGATCTCCAGCACGGTCGGCGCATCGCGCCCAAACAGTGCGGTGATATCGACAGGTTCAGCCTGATACTCCACGCCCATCACCGGCCAATAGTTGTCCAGCGCGTGCTGCTGGCCTTTGGTCAACCGCCCCTGGCGGCGGACAAAACTGCGGATACGGCGCATCGCACGGCCGTTCTCATCAAATTCTGGGGAGATGACGTCATTAATCATAGTGCTTTCTGTCTGTTTGGCTGCTAATTAGGGAAACGCGCATTATGCAAAGATACATTGGTTTAGCAAGTGTTCATCTAATGTACCTGCCGTGCGACGTCGGAAAGTTCCGGTTTACAGCATCATGACTCTATGCTGCAATCGCGCTTCATTTTCTGCCGGATATCGAAGCTGCTTATTATGATGCAAGCACAACAGTTCGCACAGGTGGTGCTTGACTGGTACCAGCGTTATGGCCGTAAAACCCTGCCGTGGCAGCTTGATAAGACCGCCTATCAAGTATGGCTCTCTGAGGTCATGTTGCAACAAACGCAGGTTGCCACCGTGATCCCGTATTTTCAGCGCTTTATGGCACGTTTTCCCAACGTGCGGGCGCTGGCAGAAGCGCCACTGGACGAAGTGCTGCACCTGTGGACCGGCCTGGGCTACTACGCCCGTGCCCGCAACCTGCACAAGGCGGCGCAGACCATTGTCGCACAGCACGGCGGCGAGTTCCCGACAACCTTTGAAGAAATCCATGCCCTGCCCGGTATTGGCCGCTCAACGGCGGGGGCGGTACTGTCATTGGCGCTCGGCCAGCATTACCCCATCCTCGACGGCAACGTGAAACGCGTGTTGGCCCGCTGCTATGCGGTCGAAGGCTGGCCAGGTAAAAAAGACGTCGAAAACCGGCTGTGGCAGATCAGTGAAGACGTCACCCCGGCACAGGGCGTCGGCCAGTTCAATCAGGCGATGATGGATCTGGGGGCGATGGTCTGCACCCGTTCCAAACCCAAGTGCGAGCTGTGTCCACTCAACCTCGGCTGCATCGCCTACGCCCATCACAGCTGGGCGAAATACCCCGGTAAAAAGCCCAAGCAGACGCTGCCGGAAAAAACCGCTTACTTTTTATTACTGCAACAGGGCGAGCGAGCCTGGCTGGAACAGCGGCCAGCCGTCGGCTTGTGGGGCGGGTTATTCTGCTTCCCGCAGTTTAGCGAGCGCGAAGAGATGGAACTCTGGCTGCAACAACGCGGTCTGAAAAACAATCGCCAGCAGCAGTTGACCGCATTTCGTCATACTTTCAGTCATTTCCATCTGGATATCGTGCCTGTCTGGCTGGAAATGAACGAGGCAGGCGCCAGCATGGATGAGGGCGTCGGTCTCTGGTATAACTTAGCGCAGCCGCCCTCTGTCGGGCTGGCAGCGCCGGTTGACCGCCTGTTGCAACAGTTGGCAAAACAGTCCCCACGCCAGCAGGGTTTATTTGGCGATAGCGCCATTGATGAGGAATTAGCATGAGCAGAACCATTTTTTGTACCTTCCTGCAGCGCGACGCTGAAGGGCAGGATTTCCAGCTTTATCCAGGGGAAGTCGGCAAACGCATCTATAACGAGATCTCGAAGGAAGCCTGGGCAGAATGGATGAAAAAACAAACCATGCTGATCAACGAGAAAAAACTGAACATGATGAACGTGGATGACCGCAAACTGCTGGAAGCGGAAATGATCAAGTTCCTGTTCGAAGGGCACGACGTGCACATCGAAGGCTATACGCCACCGAGCGAATAACGCTGTTGGGGCCAGGCGCTGGCCCTCTTCAATACTTCTCGTATACGGCTTTAAGATGAAGAAAATTTTAGCTTTGCTAGTAATAGCGCCTTTACTGATTTCCTGTTCCGGCAAAAAAAGTACCGAAGTCAACGAAGCCCTGGTCAAAGACACCAACGGCTTTGAGATCCTGATGGGCCAATTCGCCCACAACATCGAGAATATCTGGGGTCTGAACGAAGTTCTGATCGCCGGGCCAAAAGATTACGTTAAATACACCGACCAGTATCAAACCCGTAGCCATATCAACTTTGATTCTGGTGCCATCACCATTGAAACCATCGCCACCACCGATCCTGCCGCCCACCTGCGTCAGGCGATTATCAGCACCTTGCTGATGGGTGACGATCCGGGTTCTATCGATCTCTATTCCGACGTCAACGATATCCAGATCAGTAAAGAGCCGTTCCTGTACGGCCAGGTGCTGGATAACAAAGGCGCGCCGATCCGCTGGGAATGGCGTGCGGCGCACTTTGCCGACTATCTGGTGCAGAGCAAACTGCAAAAGCGCACCTCCGGTCTGCACGTGATTTACTCGGTCACCATTCAACTGGTGCCGAACCACCTGGACCAACGTGCGCATAAATACCTGCCGATGGTCCGCAAGGCGTCGGAGAAGTACGGGGTGGAAGAGTCGCTGATCCTGGCGATCATGCAGACCGAATCGAGCTTTAACCCGTATGCGGTGAGCGGTTCGGATGCGCTGGGCCTGATGCAGGTGGTACAGCACACCGCCGGTAAAGACGTGTTCCAGATGCGCGGGAAATGGGGCAAGCCAAGCCGCAGTTACCTGTTCGATCCGGAGAACAATATCGACACCGGCACCGCCTATCTGGCCATTTTGCAGAACAACTATTTGGGGGGTATTCAGAACCCAACCTCACGTCGCTACGCGGTGATCACCGCCTATAACGGCGGGGCGGGCAGCGTGCTGCGAGTGTTCTCCAGTGACCGAACCCGGGCGGTCGGCATTATCAACGGCATGCAGCCGGGCGACGTCTACCAGACGTTGACCACCAAGCATCCGGCCGGTGAATCGCGCCGCTATCTGGTGAAGGTGAACAACGCGCAGAAGAGTTATCGACGCCGTTAATCACCCTGTCAGGGCGGTCTCTTCCGTCGCCCTGACCACCAGCATCACGAAGCAATGCTGTAGCCATTACGCCCCTGTTCCTTGGCGCGGTACAGAGCCTGATCGGCAGCTGCCAGCAGTTGTTCACGGTTCTGTCCCGGTTGCCATTGCGCAACCCCCTGACTTACCGTCACCCATTGCGCCACTTCAGAATCCGCATGCGGCATCGCCAGACCGGCGAGCAACCCTTCTATCCTCTTCGCCACCTGTGCCGCTTCACGCGCTTCAGATTTTGGCAGCAGGATAATAAATTCCTCACCGCCATAGCGGGCTACCAGATCCTGCGAACGCCGGGTAGCGCTCTCCAGACAGGCCGCCAGGCGGATCAGGCACTCATCCCCCTGCTGATGACCATAGTGGTCGTTGTACTTTTTGAAAAAATCGACGTCCAGCAGGATCAGGGAAAACGGCGCCTGCAGGGTCGATTCCCGCAGCAGAACCGCATCAAAGTAGGTGTCGAAGTAGCGCCGGTTGGCGATGCCGGTCAGCGGATCTCGGTGTGCCAGCTTGCTCAGGCGCTCAATCAGCCGTTTGTTTTCCTGCTCGCGCTCAATCGCCAGTTGGAACCATTGCTCCAGCCGGCTCTGTGCCGAATAAATCAGAAACAGCATCAGCGCATAGGAGATCAGGTTCACCAGCGAAAAAGCGCTGTGGATAAAAATATTTTCGGCAATCGCCACCAGCAGCACCGGAATACTGAACAGGAAAAACAGCCGTGGAGACAGATAAAAGGCGATCAGAGAAGAAAACAGCAGGCCGAGTGTTAACGGGTAAAGCAGATTAATACTGTCGCTGACGATCAGATGGTGAAAAACGCCGCACCAGCACAGTGCCAACAACGCAGTGCAAACCACCGCACCACGCCAGGACGCCAACTTCCCCCTGGCAGCCAACTGACGGATCGCGACAAAAGACAGGGCCGACAGCAATACCACACCGCAGATCGCCGGCGCACCACGTAACAGAGAGCTCAACGAGCGCTCACCGAAGGTTTGAGCACGCTGAAGCAGCAGATAGAGCGCCAGCAGCACATTAACCAATAAGAACCAGTTAAAATTCCGCAGCGTTGAACGTCTTTTCTCTCGGCCGACCCACTCGAGATTACCCTCTTCTTTCATCATCTTATTCCGGCCCCGTGGCTTTTACCTAAAAGGTAGTGCCACCACACAGCTTTGTCATCCTGGGTCGGGATGATTTAAAGGCGGCCCCTGTGGGCCGCTCAAATCTATTGCTTGATCATATAGCCGAAGATGCGCTTCCAGCCGTGATCTTTTTTCTCGATATACACGCCCTGCAGCTCCGGTGAGAACCCCGGCAGCCGGTTGATCCCGTCCTCCAGCGCCAGGAAGTAACGCTGCACCGCCCCGCCCCACACTTCCCCCGGCACCACGCACAGCACGCCTGGTGGGTATGGCAATGCACCTTCTGCCGCAATGCGCCCTTCCGCCTGACCAATCGGCACCAGTTCGACGTTATCGCGAATAAACTCCACGTTGGCGTCCTGTGGGTTCATCATCACCTGCGGGAAATGGCGCTGACGGAACATCTCTTTCTGCAGCTGTTTGACGTCAAAGCTGACGTACAGATCGTGCATTTCCTGGCAAAGCTGGCGCAGGGTATAGCCACGATAGCGTTGCTCATTCTTGCGATACACCGTTGGCAGCACTACGCTCAACGGCGCGTCTTCTTCCACATAGCGCTCGAACTGCACCAGCATCTCCACCAACTGTTCCATCTTGGCCGGGTTTTCCGCTGGGGTCAGCAGGAACAGGATCGAGTTAAGGTCGCATTTCTCCGGCACGATGCCGTTCTCACGCAGGAAGTTGGCCAGAATGGTGGCCGGCACGCCAAACTCGGTGTACTGGCCGGTGGCCGCGTCTATGCCCGGGGTGGTCAGCAGCAGCTTGCACGGATCGACCAGATACTGGCCTTGCGCGTAGCCTTCAAAGCCGTGCCATTTCTCCTCCGGCACAAAATCGAAGAAGCGCGCGTCGTTGGCGATCAGATCGGTGTCGTAATCCTGCCAGTTTTTCCCTGCCACCTGCAGCGGAACAAACGGCCTGAGCTGCGAGCAGCGTTCCAGCAGTTGCTTGCGCGTCTCGATACCCAGCTTCACGCAGTCCATCCACATGCGGCGACCGGCGGCCCCGGCATGCATCTTGGCGTTAACGTCCAGCGCGGCAAACAGCGGGTAGAACGGGCTGGTCGAGGCATGCAGCATGAAAGCATTGTTGAGGTGCTTGTGGTTGCAGTGGCGCTTCTGGCCCTTGATGTGATCGTCTTTCTTGTGGATCTGCGAGGTCTGCGAGAAACCGGCCTGCTGCTTGTGTACCGACTGGGTAACAAAGATACCCGGATCCAGTTCATCCAGTTCCAGCAACAGCGGCGAGCACTCTTTCAGCATCGGGATAAACCCTTCGTAACCCACCCAGGCCGAGTCAAACAAGATGTAGTCACACAGGTGGCCGATGGTGTCGATCACCTGGCGGGCGTTATAGATGGTGCCGTCGTAAGTACCCAGCTGAATGATCGCCAGGCGGAACGGACGGGCCGCATCGGCTCTCTCCGGTGCCACTTCACGGATTTGTTCGCGCAGGTAACGCTCATCAAAGCAGCGCGAATCAATGCCGCCGATAAAACCAAACGGGTTACGCGCGGTTTCCAGATACACCGGGGTCGCCCCGGCCTGGATCAGCGCACCGTGGTGGTTGGACTTATGGTTGTTGCGATCGAACAACACCAGGTCACCACGGGTCAGCAGCGCGTTGGTCACCACCTTATTGGCGGCCGAGGTACCGTTGAGCACGAAATAGGTTTTATCGGCGTTGAATACCCGTGCCGCGTGCTTTTGCGCATCCTTGGCCGAGCCTTCGTGGATCAACAAATCGCCCAGCTTAACGTCGGCGTTGCACATGTCAGAACGAAAAAGCGTTTCACCGTAGAACTCAAAAAACTTCCTGCCGGCCGGATGCTTGCGGAAGAACTCCCCACCCTGGTGGCCCGGGCAGGCAAAGGTTGAGTTTTCCATTTCCACATAGGTTTTCAGCGTTTTGAAAAACGGCGGCAGCAGCGCCTGCTCGTAGGCATCGGCGGCGGCTTCCAGCTGCGCCATATAGAACGCCTTGCTGGCCCCTTCCAGTGCAAAAACGCCGCTGATCAAGGGCAGGTAGTCCGGGGAGAGATGCTCGTCCCCCGCCACCGCCACAAAGGTCGGGATCTCGAACCCGGTCGCTTTGAGCTGCGCCAGGATACCTGCGTTAACGTCGTCGACCGACACCACTAACGCGGCCACATCGGTATAGTCCGTTTGCTCTACGCGAACGATTTGGCGCAGCGTTTCAATGGTGGCTACCAAACTGGCGCTGGTGGCTATTTTCAATTCTTTCATTGTGCTAACTCTCAAACGGTTAAGGATGAGGGTGTGCCATGGGGCACGGTGATGAGATAACAAAGGTTATCCCGGCAAATTGATGCCCGGCGTTGCAGCATAAAGCGCAAACGTGACCGGCTGACTCTCCTAAGATTATCAGGTAACTATCGGGGACTGGTATCGGCAGCGTCCGATAGACATCAGTAAAAGCAGAGCCGCAGCTCTATTTTTAATAATGCCTAACAGCGAGCATCAGATAGCCTTACCGCATGGCAGGCTGGGTGTTTTTGACGGACTGTGTTCGGGAAAGGTAACGACGGAGTGACGGCATCATTTGATGTCTGGTGCGCAGTGACGCTTGAGTAACAAAACCAGTCATGCCTGCAACCCTCTGACTTAAATGAGCACCAACGCCGTTAGGGGACGTAGCTTGCTAAAATTTGCGCAATGATTGCATGTTTTTTTATGAGGTTCAAGTAACAATTATGCTGATTTAATGATGAAAGGATAACTCATAACTCATTGTTAAATATCAATTAAAAATAAATACCAGAAAAATCAAAACGGTATAAATAGACGGATTTTTTGCATATTTATTACCAGGCAACACAACTGGCTCTCGTCTGCCCCACCTGCCATTGCATGAAAATAGAGCAACCGATCGGCTTTGTGACAGAAAGCGATTGACGATTTCCGGCCAATAGGGTTAAATGCGCCCCGTTGCCCGGATAGCTCAGTCGGTAGAGCAGGGGATTGAAAATCCCCGTGTCCTTGGTTCGATTCCGAGTCCGGGCACCATATTTAAAGAACCCAGCCTATGGCTGGGTTTTTGCATTTCAGGGATAGGACTCTACATCGAACACGTTCGATTATTCGGCCAAAGGCCTCACCCTACGGGCCAACGCTAAAGCGTTGTTCAACACGGCATAAACGCCGGTTGTCCGAGTTCGGGCACCCTATTTAAAGAACCCAGCCTATGGCTGGGTTTTTGCATTTCAGGGATAGGACTCTACATCGAACAAGTTCGATTATTCGGCCAGAGGTCGGGCACTGTTTCGCAGCCAGCCATAAAGCTCGGCATTGCGCCGGAACCCCATTTTTCGCATCACGCTCATCTTGTGATTACTGACCGTTTTCACGCTGATCTCCAGCATGTGGGCAATTTGTGTGACGCCCAACTCCCACTTCATACATCTCATGATCTCTTGTTCTCGCAGCGTCAGGATCCTTTGACAGGCGCAAGCGCGTTTATGGCTACGGTTGTCCAATGGCCACAACCTTTGTCGCTCCAGTCCAGCGATAACCACCTGTAGTACCGCTGAAACAGGCATATCATGATGAATAACCCCAGACTCAAGCACGCACCTGGCGCTGGCAGCCGCAGAGTGCCGCTTATCCGGTTGACGCAGTGCAAAATACAGGGGTTTCCGCCCCGCGGACGGTAACGCATATTGACAAAAACAGCTCAAATTGCCCGGGGAGAAATAGCGAAACACCAAGTCTGCCTCATTGGCCTGCTCAATATCCACGATACGCACCAACACACCGCACGAATTGAAATGCTGTACTAAAACATCCTGTAATCCCTTGATGAAAAAAGTGTTCTTATCAAATAAGGCTATTGTCATTATGGAACTCATGCCGGCTCTCCTGCCTTTATTAAGCCAAACCACTGCTGTATTCGCCCTTAGGGTGTCTGGCTATTGTCGATACGCAACTCGTAAACCATGGTGGCATTCGGCGGTACTTTCGGCGGATAGCCCGCCTCACCATAGGCAAATTCCGGTGGCACCACCATGGTCAGCGAACCGTGATTGCGAAGATGACCGATCGCTTCCCGGAATAAAGGCGGATATGCAGAGAGCGGTTGCGAGAGGACTTTACCGCTGAGCTCCATATCCTGGATGACGGTGCCATCGGTCAGCCTTTCCTTGACCACCACATCAATCACCGCATCCTTCGCCAACTCGTGGTCACCGGCGTAATCCACCCGATACCAAAAGCCCATCGCCGATTGTTTAACACCCTTTTGTTTACTGAAACGGGCCAGATAATCCTGATCCTGTTGCACCTGGGCCTTGACCCGTTTTTCTCGTGCGGCGCCGGCGGCGCTATCCGCCTTCTCCATCAGCCTGGCAAGCTCTGCGGGGGGTAACAGTAAATGACCGGAAACCGCATCCAGCACGCCGGCCAGCAGGCTATTGCGGTCTACCGGCACGCCCCAGCTCTGGCGTTCAGCCATTAACCCATCAATATCCCGCCCAAGCGCACTGCCGGCCGCGTAGGACAGGCGATTCCTTTCATCCTTTAACTGCTCAGCCGTAACTTCCCACCGTTGGCGTTTGCCTAATTCCGTCGCCTCGATCTGCGCTTGCACCAGCCGTTGCTGCTGCCCCGCCAGCTTCTGCTCATAGTCCTGATTGGTTTGTTCTGTAGCGGACAATTTCGCCGTCAGGCCAGCTAATTGACTCTCGGCCCGTACCTGCGCTTCTCTGGCCTGCTGCGTATCCCGTTGGGCTTGCTGCAGTAAAGAGGCCGTTCGTTGCGCATCCGGCGAACCCCGCCAGGCCTGACTCAGCCCCGCCAACCACTGCTGCAAGAGCGAGATGTCGGGCGGCACCGGTGAAGCACTAACGGGCGGTTTCTCGGCACGCAACGCGGTAATTTCCTGGCGTAGCGCATCCAGCTCTGCCTGTTGGCGGGTCAGTTGTTGTTCACTCTCCACCAGCGACCGGCGTAGCGTAAAGGCGGTCGAAGCAGCGGCTTTCGGGTGTTCTGCCTGCCTGGTTATCTGGCGGGGACTGTCGTCTTTCTTTTTCGGCGCAGCCGTTTTCTCGCTATTGCGCGCTTTATCGCTCGCTGGCGTCTCCGGCTTAACATTCTGACGTTGGTATTGTTCGGCAAATTGCAGCAGAGCGGGCACGCCCTCATCTGCCTGTGCCTGACTCACGACCATGAGTGCCGCAAACCCCAAAAAAGCCAGCCGGGACACCCGCATCATTTAACCAACTCCCCGCGTTCGGCCAGGCCCGTCAGCACCGCCTGATTCACCCCGGCACACAGGAAATTCACTTTATAGCGATACAGCGCATCCACGGTCTCCTGGGTATCGCCATTAACCTTGGTTCGCACCCCGGCGTACTGCGAAGCGCCACTCATCAAACTGTCGAAAGCCTGCTTATACTGTTGAAACTGTTTGGCATTGATATTACGCAGTGCGCCCAGTTGCTCCTGGCACTGCTGTAGCCGCTCAGCCTCACGCTGTTTACGTAAGCTTTCCTCCGATATCTCACTGGTGGCGCTGGTCTTTCCGGCGGCCAGGGGTTTAGTCGACTTCGGGTTTTGGCATGCCGTGGCTCCCATCACCACCAGACACAAGATCCCCACTCGGACACTAAGATTTATATGCTTCACCATCATCTTTCCGGCTTCCTTTTTTAGATGTATTCCTGTCCAGCACGGCCATAGCCAGCCGTGACTACTCGCCCGTTGTTGCCGTTGACCGGCGAAAACGCGGGTCGGCGGGAAACAACAACGCAGCGTCAAAACCATACTTTTCGGCCTCGGCCGTTTGCTGCTGATAACGCAATATGGCAATCAAACTGGCGTACACATTGGCGTCAACTCGCCTCGTCAGATAATGACGAGCCCAGACGGCATAGCGCGAAAGTTCACTGTCGTCTCGCCGGGTGTTGTAGGTCAGTAAGCGATGCGTCTGTGCATCAAAATTGACTCGATCCTGCAGCCCCCATCGCGCAATCGGCGACATCGAGTCCAGGATCTGAATATCGCGCAGCCCATTGCGCTCGGCCTGCGTCAGCGAAAGACCCCCGCGGAAAATCGCCACCATCATCACAAGCGTCGCCATGCACAGACCGCCAATGCCACAGCGCAGCGGCAACCGTCCCCTCGCGGGGAGAATAATGACGCCAACTTTCCGGCAAGAAAGACGGTCTGCCATCGCCAGCAACAGTAAAAAAACCATCCAGTGCATGGCCGACAGATAGAAAGGGTATTCAAGTTGGGTATGTACCAACATGGGCAACAGAGCCAGGCATAGCGCGCTGGTCTCACCGGCATTAGCGGCCCCGGTCGAAAAAGCACGGCGGTCATGCCTGAACACCTGTAAAAGCAATCGTCCGCCGCCCAGGATCAGCAAGCTGATGCCCAGCAACGCGACCAAGCCCCCTTCCACCCACCAGTACAGGATCTCATTGTGCGGATGACGCGCAATTTCCAGCACCCGTGTGGGTGGCACCTGTTCGATGCGGAAATGCTGAAAAGCGTACTCAAAACTGCCGTATCCCCAGCCGGACAAAGGATGCGCAGCGATCATCTTCAGCGTGTCCTGCAGCATCGCCAAACGGGCCTGATTGGACATTTCGTGGGAGATGTAACGCACGCCACCTGCGCTCTCCGGCCACAGCATGACAACGCCGCCCAGCGCCGTACCCAGCAATATCAGCAGAGATGCGCTCAGTAATCCGCGGGCAAAGTGATGGCGGAAACACCCCCAAAAACCCAGCACCACCAGCAGGGTTGCCAGCCAGGCTGCGCGCGACTGTATCCAGACCAGCACCGCAGAGAACAGCAGCAACAGCAAGGAAAGAGCGACTCGGCGAACGCCCTCCCGACGTGAAGCAACCAGGGCAAAGCCCGGCAACAACCACTGCATCAACGTCAAAGCCAGCCCGGTGGCGATAAAACTGCCTAACACGTTCGGTTGCTGAAAGATGCCGTAAACCCTGGCCCCTCGCAGCGGCACCCAGCTCCAGGCTGGCAAAAACAGCTGCAATACAGCAATAACGGCCTGACCGGCAACGATGGCCAGCAGCAGCACCAGCAACGGCTGGCGCAAACGAAAAGGCAGGCGCACCTGCAACCCACTGCAATAAAAAATCCAGCCGGCCAGCAGAGCCGCAACACGCCATGCCGCGGAGGAAAACCCCGCCGCCGGCCCATAGGCCAGCGGCACAGCTAACAGAACCACGCCCATCGTGAAACACCTGGCGGTCGGCGTGAAAACGATGCCGCGACGACGTGGCTTGCCACACCAAATCAACAGCACCATCACGGCCATGACGGCATAAACCAGCGGATTAAAAGGCAGGCTCAACCCAACACCGCCCATATTGGGGAAGTAACACCACGACACTATTGGCAAGCCGATGAAACAGGCGACTAATCCTTTATTTCTTCGCAACACGTCAACCACACCCTAAAAGCCAATGAAAACCCGCCGGTATCGCTATTCGTATTCCAGGGTAAACGTCGTTACCGCACTGAATGTCCCGCGCCCGATGGACTTGTTTTGGATCGCCTCAGGCTCCCCCTTCACATAGGCCTGCAGGTTGATCATGTTGCTCCCCGCGGACAGCCGGAATTTTTCGCTGGCACTGTTGAGCGGCAACGCTTTGCCCTCTTGAGTTTCCAGCCCGATCCCCACCCCCGATGCACTACTGCCGCCGTCCAGCGCCAACAAGCCGGGCAGCTTGGCGTTTTCCGTACCGCTAAAGGTGATCGAAACCGTATTGCCCAGGCTGAGATCGCATTCGGCCAGATGCAGAGCAAAAGGTTGGCTATGGGTGCGAGTATTCAGATACAGGTATTTGTCGACAATGGTGCCGAAATCGAGCTGTATTTCCTCTTCACCCGGCGGGATCACGCAGGGTTCCGCCACCAGGGTGCCGTGAAAACGCATATTTTCTTCTGCGGCCGCCGGTTGGCCGATAACCCCCGCCAACATCGCCCCTGCAACCCCCAGCCTAACGGCTCTGCGCCAGTACCTTTCTTTCACGTCCATGATGACACTCCCTTTTATCGGTGTTGCGCTTGCCCTTTAGCCACACAGTTTTCAAACGTTTAGTCGTAATACAGGCGAAAATCGATCACCGCGCGATAGGCTCCAGCCCCCAGCGTTGCCGGAGTGCGCACTGGCGTCACGGTGTACGTCAGGGTGTTTTGTCCCGGCGTCAGCAGGACGGGTTTGTTACGGGCTCCGAGCCGTACCGGCAACCCGGTTGCATCCGCCAACTGCAACCCCAATCCCGTTACGCCAGCGACCTTGATCAGGCGCGGCGCGTTACTGTCGGCAGGTGCCATAAAGGCCAGCGACACCGCGGGCTGACTGCCGCTCCAGGCTAAAGCGCCGGTCCAGGCATCCCGGTTGCTCGCCGGTGCCCGCAGGCAGTCTTTCAATCTCAGTTCAAACGCCACCGGCGTGCCGCGATCGCCAGGATGCTGAAACTGCGCCGTTCCGGTTTCGCCGAGCCATACTTCCTGTCGGGCGGTAGCCATCTCCAGACTGCAGGCGCTCTCGGTCAGCGATCCATAGACGTGCAAAGTGCCGTTGGCCCCCTCCACGTCCCAGTTATCCACTGCACCCGCCTGGGGTATCAGCATTAAAATCATTCCCGCAGTCAGCGGGATCATCAGCGCGGCGAGTACCGTCAGGCCAATAGTGCGGCGTTGGTAGCGGTCATAGGCCTTTCCTGACAACATTGGGCTCTTTCCTTGCATGGTTTATTTCACTCCGCTGTCTTTAAAACCGTTTCTTCCTTGCTTGCCGTAGTCACCGCGTTTTTTCGGTTATTTTTTGGCAGGCACAACCTGACAGGTACTGCCGGTGCAGCGGAACGTCAGTTGCGGTCGGCCGCCGTAATCGTTGATGTAAGTCAGCACCGGGCTGTCCCCTAACACCGCGGTAGACAGGTTCAACGATGCGCTGGCTTTCGGCGCCACCATCATTGGCTCAAAAGCGGCGATCCCCTTTCCATCCTTACGGGCATTGGCCTCAACAATCGTGACGTAATAAGGCGTCGGGTTATTCACCGCGTACTTGTCACCCTGTCGGGTCAACGTCAGTTTTTCCTGCCAGGGGGCCTGATTCTTTTGCGGTGCTATTGAGCCCGGCCGATAAAACATCTTGATGCGTGTCTGTAACGCTATCTGCAAGGTGTTTGGCTTATCGCTACGCGGCGGTATTTCACGCAGGTTGAAGTAATAAAGCGTTTCCCGGTCCTGCGGCAGCTGGCGCGCGGCAGGCAAGGCCTGGATTTTCACCTGGCTCGGTTTACCGGGTTCCAGTCGCTGTACCGGTGGCAGCACGGTGAACGGACTTTGGATCTTGTTGCCCTGTTCATCCTCAATCCAGCCCTGCGCCAGATAAGGCAATTGCTTGTTCTGGTTGCTGATGTTGAGGCTCATGGTCTTAAGATCACCGTCAAAGATCACACGAGTGCGATCCAGGGCAATGGCCGCATCAGCGGGCATGACAACCGTGCCGGCTGACAGAACGGCAACGGTGGCGAACGTGCTCAAAAGTGAGATTTTTTGTTTGGTCATCATCTGATTCATCATTTTCTTCGCAATTATCAGCCAGCCTCAGTGCAGCTGGCTGACCGGCGGTTAAACGGTGAGGCGGGCCTCACCCTGAATGTGGTCAGGTAACAGGCGTAACCTGCGCAGCCTTAATGCCTTCAGGTGACGAAGGCGGTTTACGGGTGCCCAAAGGGTGACAAGGCAGCAACAACGTGTTCATCAACACCTCATCAGGCAGCAATGTCGGTAGCTGGATCTCGCATTGCGGACCGCTGTTCCAATGCACCGTCATCACTTCACCCGGATTAATCCCCGACAAGTAGACACTGCCACCGTCATTGACGATCCCCGTGTCCTGCTTGCGTCGGTTCATTACCGTCGCGCCAAACGGCGGCTCACTGCCGCCGGCCAGTTTGATGATCGCCATCGCTTTCTCACCGGCAATCACATCAAACTTGCGATAACCAATCGCCCCTTCCGTCAAGGTTGCTTGCACCACCGAACGGGTCGCCTCAACGTTATCCCCAAGGCGGTTGAGATCGATGCTGGCCTTGTTGCGGTAGTAGCTGTTCACATCGGTTACCACCGCCTTGCCATATCGGTTGGTCAGCACCGTGCTGCCGTAACCCCGTACTGGCACATCGGCAACGCCGTCGGTATCAAGCAACAATCGGGTTCCGCCCGGCGTATTGATCCGGTGCAGCACCACGCCTTCCTGTGCCAAGGTCACCCCACCTTGTGCCCCCAAGCCAATGGCGCTGTAACGGCCAGACTGGTAGCTGGCGTTGGCGTTAATCTGGGCCATATCGCCTTCATGGCTGTAATAGCCACTGGTTGTCGCGCCGCTGCGAGCGGCACCCGCAGTGATCTGATAGTTGTTGTGTTCATCAATCCGGTCGTAGTAACCCACGCGGTGCGCGTTATCATCACGATTGACCGTCATGTTGTAGCTAAGCGTCCCCGTGTTGCCCCAGGGGATCGACAAGGACAGGTACATCCCGTCGTCGTTACGCTCGTTGTAACGGTTGCGATAAGCAGACAGCGACGCGCTGACATTCTTGAAGGTACCGATATCGAAATAACGCGATACCATCAGGTTGTAGCGATCGTTGGCAGCGCGATCCCAGTAGGTTTGGTGGCTGTAGTTGAGATAAGTGCTCAACCCCAGTTCACGGAACTGTTTGTTGAAGGTGATGGTGTACATCTCCTTGCTCTTGCCGCTGCGTCCGCCCTCATAACGCGAATCGAGGTATTCACCCATGCTCATAAAATCTTCCTGGGAGAAGCGATAACCCGCGAAGGTGACCTGGCTGTCATAGTCGTCAAAGTTTTTCGAATAACTCAAACGGTAGGAACCGCCGGTCATTACGCCGTCTTCCGGCAATTTTGCGCGTGACTGCGTGGCATCGAACGACAACGCGCCAAGCGCCAACAGATCACGCCCCAACCCCACCGAGAGTGCGTTGTAGTCACCGCCGCTGATGGCGCCGCCATACAGTGACCAACCATTACTGATACCCCATGAAAACTCCCCGGTACCAAACAATGGCCCGCGCAGGTGGTGGCCCCATTCGGACGGTTTGCCCGCTGCCAGCTTGTAGCGAACGGTGCCTGGACGTGTCAGGTAAGGAATGCTGGCGGTGTTCATCTTGAACTCCTGCACGCTGCCATCCTGCTCTTCAACGCGCACATCAAGCTCGCCAGACACCGCATCGTTGATGTCCTGAATACGGAATGGCCCGG
The DNA here is from genome assembly GCF_027474885.1 of Serratia myotis. NCBI lineage: Bacteria > Pseudomonadati > Pseudomonadota > Gammaproteobacteria > Enterobacterales > Yersiniaceae > Serratia > Serratia myotis. Next base: position 4,700,214 of record NZ_CP099707.1, read on the forward strand.
CAGCAACCTGGGTTTCATACAGCACCCGCCCCTGCTGACTGACCACCACCTTGGCGTTGGTTTTTGCCACGCCGCTCACTTCAGGCGCATAACCGCGCAGGTTAGGCGGCAGCATGCTGTCATCCGAGCGCAGGCTGGCGCCGGAGAAACGCAGGCTGTCGAAGATATCGGAATTCAAATAGTCTTCGCCCATCGTCAGCCGGGAGCGCAGAGCCGGAATAGCCCGGTAAGCGTAATAGCGGCTCCAATCGAACTGTTTATCGGTCGGCTGATCAGCCCCTGTCTGGTGGTTGAGATTGGCTTGCCAGTCAGCACGCAGGCGCCAGGCACCCAGATTGGCTCCGCTGGTGCCATTACCGCTCAGGTTGTAGCTGCTGCCGCCCCCTTTCAGATTCTTTTGCGTTTGGGCGTTGACGTTGTAATCGAACAGCAAGCCCGGAATACCTTCATCCCAACGTGAAGGGGGGTCCCAGCTTTCTGAGCTGTATTCGAGATAGGCCTGAGGAATATTGAGATACAGGGATGAAGTGCTCAGATCGCCACGCGCTTCCATTCCCGCCAGACGCTGCAGATCAAGACATTGGCCGTCATGCGTCCAGCTCAGGGAGTTTTGCAGTTTTTCTTTGAACCCTAATTGCTTGACCAATGCCGGCGACAGGCAGGCTTCGCTGCCTTTAGGATCCTTGGGTGGGGCTAAAAAGGTCACCGTCTGCTCCGGCAGATCGTTTTTATTGACGTGCACCACCATGGTATAGACGCCCGGCATAATGTAGCCGCTACGCGTAAACTGACTCAGATCGATATTCTTACGATCGTTAATATCTAATACATCCGTGTTGAACTGGATTTCGGCGGCGGCGTAAACCAACGCGACTGGGTTGCCCAGCGAAAGCGCTACACAGAGTCCCAGTACCTGAAGACGAAATAACTTCCCTGCCGGTGAAAGCATAATAAAAGTCCTTTCAAAAACGAATTAACCGTCAGCACGAGATAATTCAAAAATAATCCAGCTTAAAACGCACTGTGGAAAAATACGCTCCCGCTTTCAACGGCTGATGATTGGCTATCAGCGTCATGGAGTAATTCAGCGTTCTATTTCCAGGAATTATTTCTTCCATGGGCAATGGCTCGCCAGGAATAACAGCATTCCCGTTGCTGTCATTAATTTTCAGTGCAACACCGCGGGCATCGCCTTGTACGCCAAACAGTTTTCCTTCTGCAGAACCGTCAAAAGTAACCTGAAAAAATTTCCAGTCTGATTTATTCCCCGGTCGTTCCAGGATGCAGTTCACCAATTCGATACTGAAAGGTTTAGTCATCCCCTGACCATCACGGATGATTTGTCCTAAAGGAATAGTTTCCATATCTATGGTTTGGTCCCGACTGCCGGCCGCAATGGCGCAGGCGGTATCAATAATAGCGCCGTGCATATTGACCCGGCCCCATCCCTGCAGGGTTTGGGATGCATAACTGGATCCGGCGGCCAATCCAGACAGTAATATCAACAGTATTAAACCGGCCTGATTCCCTTGTGAAAACATCGCGACATTCCTTTGACAGGGGGATAAACCAGGCATGCGATGACTCACATGCCTGGTTTATTAAACCTGCGGAGTTACTTACTGATAAGCCAGGGTGAAATCGGCTACAGAAGTAAAATCACCTGGGACGACAGCGGCAGAAGCCCCTTCACCCTGGAGATAAGCAGCAAAGTGCAGGGTGTTGTTGCCCGCGTTCAGAGTTTGAGCCGTTGTTGCTTCACCCAACTTGATTGGCTGACCACCATAAGAAATGGCTACACCCGCGCCGCTGGCCGTCCCTGCGATACCCAACAGATCTTTGTTGGTTGCAGAAGCTACGCCGCTGAAAGTGGTCTTGACCGTTTTCAGAGTAGTGATATCGCACTGCTCCAGCTTAATTTCGAATGGACGAGGGTTAGATTTACCGCCGCCATTCAGTGCCACGTTGGAAACCTGACCCAGGTCTACAGTCTGGTCAATGGACTCAGGGGCAATCGAGCATGGCGCATCAATGATTGAACCCGTGAAAGTAACTTTACCGTGTCCCTGATCGGCTGCGTGTGCAAAAGAAGTTGCGCCAAATGCAATCACTGCAGCCATCATGATTTTGTTAAGTTTCATAGAACCTATATTCCTTATAAGAAAAAATGCATATCCCAATAAAGAACAGAGCATCCACGTGCCGAACACGCGCAAATTTAACGCTCTAATTCTTTAGCATCTTGAGAGTAATTAAGCCACCGTACTCAGGGGCGAACAGCAATATAATCACCGGCTCTAGCCAGGTGATGGGGTTTAAAAAAACCAATGAATTAAAATATAACAAATAAGCAAACGCATTGAATATTAAAACCGCAACACCCTAAACTCCCTCTCTTGGTTGGCGATTAATATTCTTGCAAAAGCCTCCCATTAAACAAAGGATTTTCTTGAGCACCTTTAATATTCGCCATTTATTCCCTGTATCAGGTTAATTTATTGTTATTTTTAGCCTCATAGATCGTAAAATATTCTTTCTTGGAATAAAATCCTGTTTTTTATAATCTGCCAACCAATGAGATCGCAAACTGGCTTTTTATGAATATAATAAACCAAATTATTGGGTTTAAGTATGACATCACCCCGTTATACCGCCCGGCGAAAAATGGATAGCAAGCAATCTATTTTTCAGCCTAAAAAAACAGATAGGCGTTTGCTTTCTATAGGAATTAAAGCAGGTCTACGAATAGAGAAAGTTTGTTTTTTCAAAGTAAACAGCAATAGAAATACAGAGGAAGTGCTATGGAAGCGTTATCCCCGAAACAAAAGGAAGTCCGGCAGCTGCAGCAAGCGCTGCTACAAGCATTATTAACGCAGTCCCCTCAACCCAGCCCTTTCAAAGGGGTACCGCCTCAGCACGAATGGCTGTCAACCAGGCAACTGGCAGACATCATCGATGTCGGGGTTTATCGGGCCAGAAACCTACTGCTGGAAATGGTCGCTAAAGGTGAAGTTGTGGTCTCCTCTGGCTCGATAAAAAACTCCCTTAGATGGTACCCGGCGGCCATTTTCTCCGGCCATGGTGTCACGGTTTAAATCGCCGCTAACCTTATGTTTATAAAAATGAAAAATAAAACATTCCGTAGCGGGCGGGCTATTTTCATCTATAGAACATCAAGCGTTTAGCAAAATCGTTAGCCATCGATTATTGGAATATTATAGTGAGAAAGACATCCGTTTTATTATTACGTTGCTGTTTGGCCGCCTCCTTCTTTTTACTGGTCGGCAATGCCAACGCATTTACCTGCAGAACCTCAGATGGCGGAATAATCCCTCCGGGAGGCTCCAACACACCGGTTGATGTCAGGGTGCGAATCGGCCCGCAGCTGTCTTACGGGAAAAATGAAATTGTTAACGTGAGTCAGGTAACCTGTAAAAACGACGTTGCCAGCTGGTGGGATTACTTAAAAACCGATGCTCCGGCACTGACAATGAATACCGGCATTTTTGGGGCCATTGGCAGCGGTATGACTATTAATGGGGCGGATTATAACTCCCCGGTGTCTTCTAATATCAGCGTATTGAATTTGACTGGCCTGCAGACCAGCAGTGTCGCTATCAGGGTGTTTATCGTATTGAACCGTTTCCCTACGCCAGATATCAAGGTCAATAAAGGTGACGTCATCGGTCAAATCAACTTTCGTCAGACGAACGACCAATCAGGCTGTCCACAATGCGGCCCTTATCGCTGGCGGTTGATTGCCGACAACGACGCCTATTTTGTGACGACCAGTTGCACCATCAACAATGGGCAACAAATTAACGTCGCTTTTGATCAAATCAGGCAGGATTACCTGACGCAAAACGTCAGCGACGCACAAATAAAACAGGACAAGGCTCTGACTTATCAATGTGATGACCAAAGCGCCACCCAAGATATTCTGATTCGTATGGTCAGCGACGCCACCGGATTTTCTAGCGATTTTATTAAAACCAGCAACCCAAACGTCGGTGTTGCCATGGTTTATAAAAATGCGGTGGTGAAACCCAACAACAGCTTTAGAACGCGCATCGTTAATGGCATGGGAAGCGACACCATCACCTTTGTTCCGGTGAAAAACAATGTCCCTTATAACAGTATTGCCACCGGGCCATTATCAGGTTCAGCCACGCTTATTTTCAGCGCACCTTGAGGCAGATATGATCACCATGAAAAAAAGGCACCTTTATCGCCTTATTTTAGCCCTGTCGATTATCAGCTTCGCGGCATCGGCCGCAGATCAGGGTACCAGGGTAAACATCACGGCGACCGTGGTAGCCCCTCCCCCTTGTGTGATCAACGAGGGGCGGACTATCGATGTCGACTTCGGTAAGGTCGGGGTGAACAGAATTGACGGCACTCGCTATATGCAACGAGTGGACTACAGCATCAACTGCGAGTTTCTGGACAACACCAGACAACTCAAGATGAAAATTATGGGCAGTGGGGCGGCTTTTGATGCCAATGTGTTAAACAGCAACATTAACGGATTGGGCATAAAACTGCTGGCGGATGGTAAGGCATTCAATATCAATACGCCGTTGAGCATTGATTACACCAATCCCCCAACCCTGGACGCCGTACCGGTTAAAAGCTCCGCGCTTGCCTTGAAGGACGGCGACTTTACCAGTGGTGCCACGATGTTGGTCGACTACTTTTAAGCTTTTAACCACGGGGGAATATTTACAGGGTGGCATTCAACGAGTGCCCCCTGCCCCCAGGAACAAAAACTCGCCTTCCGATCCCGATAGTCATGCCACCTAATTGCCGATGAGATGTTAATATCGACGTTTTTCAGGTGAATAGGCTCTGCATGCCATCTTCTTATCGTCGCTGTCTTACCCTTGTTCTTACGCTGGTTCTTGGCGTGGGCTCGCCTATGCTGGCACAGGCCAGGCCCGATCTGGAGCGTAAAATTGGCGTAACCGTCGCCGATAGCCAATCACCTGATTACCAGTTCAGCGATTTGCGGTTTAATTCAGCCGATGGCCAACGCCATTACCGCATCCGTATAGCGCAACCGCGCATTGCCCCGCCGCCAACCGGCTATCCGGTGGTCTACTTTCTGGATGGCAATGCGGTGCTGATGGAGTTGAATGCCAAATTACTGGCTCAGCTTGCGGCGCAAAAACAGCCGGCGGTATTGGTGCTGCTCAGTTACGACAACGATTTACGTATTGATGCCAACGGTCGCAGCTACGATTACACGCCGGCTCCCCGGCAGACCGGCGAGATGCGGGCCAATGGCGGGGCTGATGCCTTCCTGAAACTGATCGAAGGCCAGGTTAAACCGGCAGTGGCGGCCAGGGTTACTGTCGATCCGCAACAGCAAACACTGTGGGGGCACTCTTATGGTGGCCTGTTCGTTCTGCACACCCTGTTAACCCAACCCGCCGCATTCCAAAATTATGTCGCCGTCGAACCTTCCCTGTGGTGGGGCAATGGCTTTATCCTGCAGGAAGCTCAACGGGTTATTGATCAGCATCCGGCCATCTCCGCCCATCTGTGGCTGTGGACCGGCGGTGCCGAGAAAATGCGCAGTGCACCGCCCAATATCAAGCAGCAACCGCTACCCACCGACGCGGCTCAGCGCCTGGCCGAACGGCTGGCGACGCTAAACGGGCTTGCCGTGGATTTTCGTGAATGGCCGGGTCTGGATCACGGGGGTATGTTCAGTGCCGCCATCGAGCCGGCATTGAATGAGATCGCAACAGACAACTGAATAACTGGATGCCGTTAATCTGACCCTAAACCCGGGTTGCTGTTTACGGCAGAGCCCTGTTATCTGCTTTTGTCGAAAACAAACATAATATGGTCATCGTCCAGATACTTGATCTCAACCTCACAGCCTTGCTGGACCTTCGATGAATAGAAGGCAGGAATAGTCTCCTTGCCTTCAACCTGTTTGGTCACATCACCTTCATGCCATGAAAGGCGGTATTTTATGTTGGTGGTCCCGTTCTCATTTGAACTGATGTAATGGACTTCCTCCACCAGAGCCTGAATATCTCGCCCCTGCTCCCGAATTTTATGGTCGCGGTTAAAAAGATAGGCAATATAGGCAATGCTGCCCACAATGATAATTACGGAAATAATAATCGCAAACTTCATTGACGCGTCCCTCACATAAACATTGTCATACCGTAAACCGAGGCCATCATTTGGCCATACTGCGCCAACGCACCAGCAAAGGATGCTCGCCCCTCGCTGGTCGCAAGATCAAAAAGCGTCTTATCAAATTTCATATTGGTCATCCCAACCTTAGTGGCCCCGGTAACGCTGAAAGAAGACCCTTCGGTAACCACTTTCAGCGCCGTGAAATCAAAAGAAAACATGGAGGCAGACTCTTTATGATCTTTGTATTCAAAAGCATGTGGCGTCTTGATGCTCACCTTTTCCGCACTGTCGATGGTGATCATTTTCGGTGAGGTGATGGATACCCCCCCTTGTACCGTCTGCGTCCAGCTTCCCAGGATGTCCGTCTTGGCATCCTTGGTGATGGTCTGTACCCGTCCCCCCAAGATCTCGTCCGTGACGTCCTGGGTGACGATATTATGGCGTTTCCCCGTGACTTTGTCATAGCGATCCCCCTTCAGGAAGGAGTCCATGCCGTCGTCATAGGTGCGGGTCACCTTACCGGTAACATGTTGATCTTCTATGCCATCGGTGTCGACGCTCCGCTTTCCTTTAATGGTTAGCGTTTCCCCGCCGCTGGTAATATCCGACGTCCGGCCATTGGTGATCGTGACCTTTTCGCCGTCTTTAAAGGTTTTGGTTTCCGGTTTGTCGACCGTCGTGGTACGTGTGCCGTGGAATTGGAAGATAGCGTTGCCGAACACCTCATCCTTCTGGTCTTTTTGGATGGTCGTGGTGCGGTTACCGTCTACGGCCACCGTTTTATCGTTCTCTACCGAAATATTCATATCTTTTTCGGCATGCAGCTGCACCATCTCCGAGCCCGCTTTATCTTCAAAGAACAGATGGCTGGAATTATCACTGTGGCCGTCTTTAGAGCGCGTCATAAAGCCCATCATGGTAGCGCCGGCGGGCAGCGTCCACGGTGGCATACAGGCTTCGTTATACACTCGGCCGGTGACCATCGGGCGGTCCGGATCGCCATTGATAAAATCAATCACCACCTCATCCCCCACTCGTGGGATTTGCACACCGCCGAAGCCCTGTCCCGCCCAGGCGCTGGAAACTCGTACCCAGCAGGAACTGCTTTCATCCCCTTTCGCCAGACGATCCCAGTGGAACTTCACCTTCACCCGGCCGTATTTATCGGTCCAGATTGATTCCCCTTGTGGCCCCACTACCCGTGCTGTTTGCGGGCCATGGGTACGCGGCCACGGGGTACGCTGTGCGGAGCGGAATGGCGTGCTAACCGGGATCACCACAAAATCAGTGCGATGTACCGCCTCTTCCCCCCCGCTGGCGTAGCTGTTCTCTTCAAGATCGTAACGCGCGCTCAGTACCAGATACTCTCCGCCGTCGCTGGCAAATGGCGGATTGAGCAGGGCAAAGGTACAACCCGGCACAATACCCAGCGCGGTAGCCGTTGCGTCGATGCGCTGATGCTCCGCCTGCCACTCCTCCTGACGCACGCGGGCGTAGGTTTCGCCGTGGCTGTGTTCCACGAAGTGCCCCGGCCAGTCGTAGTAGTCAATCTGGCCCGGTGAAGGTGAGGTTGGGTTCTGTCGTGCCTGGAACAGCCATGCGTTGGGCTTGCGGAAGTCGTAGTCGTCGATGCTGTAGATCCCCGGCGTCACCCGCTCGGATATCGCCCACTGGCCGATCCCCTCTTCGCCGGTGCTGCCACCGGAAGGCGTGGCGTGGTAAGGAATGGCTTCATAGCCGCTAAACGGCTGATGCTGCTGAGGGGCGTCGTACAGTACCATCGTATGTTTATCCGCCTCATGGCGGAAAAAGAAATAGATCCCCTCAAGCTCCATCAGGCGCGAAATAAAGTCGTAGCTGCTCTCCTGGTACTGCACGCAATATTCCCAATTGCGGTAATTACCGGTGAGCTGGTTCTCCATCTGCACGCCGTACTCATCAAGTACCGTTTTGATGATATCCGGCACGCGCTGGTTCTGGAATATTCGCTGGTTGCGATCCCGTTTCAGCGGCCACAGGTCCGACTCCATGGTCAGCGTGTAAACCACATAACGTTCACCATTTACATCCGCGCTATGCACGTTGACCCGGGTGATTTTACCGTTGAGATAGCGTGGTGCGGCGAGCAGCCCCTGAGTAGGGATAGTCAGGGTAATCGGCTGACCCAGCATGGCCCTGCGGTCGAGGCGGGCATGGGTGCTGAGTAACGTCACGTTCAATTCAAATGAACGAGAAACGACTTCCTCACCGTTAAGTTTCCAGAACTTCAGCGTTCCCTCGCCCGCAGGCGTTGTTGCCGTGATACGGTCAAACATAGCTTCTTACCCCTATAACTAAGACAGCGTTATGCCGCTCTGCCACTCATGGAGCCAGCATCAGGACTTTGAATTGACTGGGTACCGCGCGTATCCCCACGGCATTGGTTGAATTCTGCAGGCTGACGCTGGTCAGGCGAGTCGCCGGCGTGCCTTTCAGCAGCACGGTAAAGGAGCCGGTGAGATGACGCGACGGCCCCATCACGGTGCCTGACGCCACGCCGGTAGCGACGCCGGGGTTATCCCCGTTGGTCAGCGGCGTCACCGTTGCCATGTTATGGGCAGGCATGCCCATAAACAGAATATTCAGCGCATTGGGGACCGCCGTTGGCCCAAGAGCGATATCCGGATAAGGTATCGGGGTTGGCGTCGGCATCGGCGTCAAGCAGACATCGGGAAAGGCCAAATCGGTGCCCATCAGTTGACAGTTGGCAAACATCGCGGCCTCCTCAGCCCATATGGATCTGTTCGGCATCCACTTTGGTGATTGCCTTCGAGGTAATAACGGTATTTTGCGCATGCAGACGCGCATAATCTTCGGCCTGCATGTCCAGTTGCCCGGCACGCACTTGCTCTGTCTGACGCGTAGTACGCAGCAGGTTATGGCTCACCTGAGTCACGGTTTGCCAGACTGACTCCGCATGCTTGCCCACCATGCGCGAAAGACTTACCCAGGCGGAAAATTTGTCGCCGCTGTACTGCATTTCGCTGATATGGCAGTCGCCTTGCCTGGCGCTGACGCGCAGCGCCTCACTGCTGAGGCTGATTTCGCCGCGGCTGCGGATATGCAAATCGCCCGGTACGCTCAGTTCGGCCATTTCCGGGTTGGCACGTTCCAGCACCGCCAGTAGCCACACCTGATTATCCACGCTGGTGATGAGCACCAGATCCCCGGTCTGCGGGGCAATAACGCAGCTGGCGGCACGCTGACAGTGCCAACCGCGCCCTTCACTCTCCACGCTCAGGCTACCGTTGGAAAAACAGTGGGTAACAATCCCCGCGCTCTGTAACGGCGGTACCACTGCCTGTGCCAGCCTGTGATTGATATTGTTCATCTTCTCTCCTTAACGACGGCTCTGATGCTGGAGGCTCCAGGCCTCAGCGGCCAGTAACTCTTCATCATATTCAAGGATGCCCCGACGATCGGAAAAATGGGCCCCCTCCTGCCGCGCCCGGTGAAACCGGGTACGGGAAAATGTGGCACTGCGGAAATCGGCCCCGCTCAGATCGGCACCGGTGAAATCGCTGTAAGTCAGGTCGCTCATGGCAAAGCGGCTGCCTTCAGCCTTCACCTGCTGCAAAATGCTCTGGAACAGGCGGCTGTGACTAAAATCGGCCTGGTGTAACGTGGCACCGATGAACAGCGCCTGATCAAACAAACTGCCCTGGCAAGCGGCGCCGGTGAGATCCGCACTCATAAACAGCGCCTGGCTGGCGTTCACCTTCGTGAGTTGGGCATTTTTTAGCGAAGCGCCTTTGAAATTGCATTGCGTCAGCTGCGCCCCGCTGAAATCCGCCGCATCGAGCTGATTATCAGTAAACTGACAGCCACTAAAGCGCTGCCGGGCATAGTTTTTTCCGCGTTGATCGCAGTTGAAAAACACCGCCCGGTCGAATTGGCTGTTGCCCAGACGGGTAGTGCGCAAGTCGAGATTGAAAAAGGTCGTCAGCAGGCACTGGCACTGCTCCAGTTGCGCTTCATCCAACGAGCTTTCGAAGAAGGTGGTACGTTCCAGCGTGGACTGGTTGAAGCTGCTGCCGGAAAGCGGGCTGCGCATAAATTGGGTAGCGTCAAATCTGCTGTGGGAAAAATCGCTGTTGCCAAGATCACAATGATTAAAGATGCACTGCGTCATTTGCGTGTCGCTGGCGCTGATGGCCGTCATCTCACAGTCGTTAAACACGCTCTGCTGCATGTTTGCACCGCTCAGCCTTGCCCCATTCAACGGACACTCATTGAACACCGTCTCATGTAAATTAGCCGTCTGGAGGTTCGCCCCATTCAGTGAGACATCCTGAAAGATACCGCCGGACAGGTCGCACCCTTGCAGATCCAGGCCATCCAGGTTGCACGCGTTAATCATCTCGCCATTTTTAATTTTCTGCTGTAGCTCTGCCGCGCTCAGCGTCGTCATAACAGTTCCTCATCACGCTTCGGCAGCGTTTTCACCCGGCTGGTATAGGCATTGTCCAGCCGTGTCTCCATATTGATAAAAGATTGTGACAAATCGGCGCGGAACAGGTTGGCGCCGGTAAAGTCCGCGCCGCCCAGTTGGGCTTTCTGCAACAGTGCCCCCATAAGGTTAGCACCGGTGAAATTGACCTGACGGAAATCGGTGCGGATCAACAGGCTTCCCATCAGGTTGGCGCGGGTGAAATCCGCCCTCTGGCAATCCGCCTCGCTGAGATCGCTGTTCTCCAGCTTGGCCAACCTAAAGTTGGCCTGCGTCAGTAAAGCCTGGCGCAGGTTGCTCTCCTTCAGCGTCGCCTCGCTAAAGTCCGCGCCGCTTAAATCGCTTGCCATTACGGCGGCGCAGGTCAACAGCGTAGCCGCTTTAAACTGGGCTTGCGGCAGTTTGCTCTCCACCCAGTTACAGCTTTCAAGCCACGCGCCGTTGAAGATAACGGCCTGCAACTCACACTGTTGGAACACGGTTTTATGCAGCCTGGCGTGGCTGAAATCGAGCTGCGGCAGCATTAAGTTCATCACGATGCACTCCTCCAGCGCGGCACGGTGGAAACGGCAGCGGCTGATCCCCACCTGTCGTAGCAACAGCGTTTTTAATGTGGCATGGCTGAAATCGCACCCTTCAAACAGGGCATCTTCCAGCTGGGTTTCCGTCAGATTGGCACCGCTGAAATCGGTCTGCCGGCACTGTGCCAGCGCCAGGCTGGCCTGGGTCAGATTGCATTCACGCAGCGAGCTGTTGCTCAAATCAGCCCGCGCCAGCATCGCCTCAGTGAAATCAGCGCCGTCCAACTGACAACCGCTGAGATCGACGCTTTCCAGCAACGCCTTACGGAAATTAGCACCGCGTAAATCCATGCCGGAAAGGTCCGCGCCGGTGAAATCCAACTCGCTGAAATCCCCTCCGCACGCCATAGTGTTCGAGGCGCGCTGACGAATAATCCTGGCGATATCCCCCGTCATGCGTTTCGCCGGCGGTTGATGCTGAACTGCCATCAGATACATCTGGTGCAGCGATTCGCGGCTCTGCGCCAGTTTCTTCTCCGTCATGCTGTCCGCGTGCTGGTGCAGCATCTCCTGCATACGGTGCATCGATTCCGGACCACGTGGGCGATGGTCTTGTTTGGCCCCCTGCCGGGCTTCTACCTCGGCCTGGCGAGCCTCAGCCTGCGCTTTCATCTCTTCAGCCTGACGCTCCAACCGCTCGACAAACTCCGGCAGTTCATCAAGCCGGGGCATCTCTGGCGGCGCAGTATTCGCCAGTAACTCGTCAACATCCGTCCCCTCGGCTTCCAGCCTGGCGCGGTGCTGCTCCCGCATTTGACTTACCCGGTTTTGCATATTGTTTTGCATCGGGCTAGCTGTTTGCTGCATTTCGCTGTCAATCCAGGGACCGATAATCTCTTCCGGCAACAAATCTTTTTCCCGGAAGGAAAACAGGGCACCCTTGCCTTTATCCAGACGCTGGGCCAGCACCTTGCGATAGTGATTGACCGAACGAGTGGCAGCGTTTTTTTCCAGCGCCGGCATAAGCTGCAGCACGTCCGCCGCATCATCCTCGTTGATGCGGCAACTTCCCTGCCAGATCAACATCATCTGTTCCAGATGCGGGAAGAACCAGACCGTGGTGGCACGCAGCGCAATTTCTTCAAACAACGTTTCATCACCACGCTGACGATTGATAAAGCAGCGCGCCCGCCACGGCGGTAGCCTGCCCGACTGTAATGGTTTCTCCGGATGCATATTCCAGATATGCCACTCGGCTTCGGGCGGTAACTCATCCTGTTCCGGCCACCACTGATCCGGGCTGGCCGCGTTAAATACACGCCAGTCGGCATCGCGGGCAAGACCAGGAAAGTCATTCTTCAACCAGTTGGCATCATAGGCTTTGCCCATGCGCTTAAAACGACGTGGCCAGGTCATATCCAGCGGCCCAAAACTTGCCGGTTCGGGCTGCTGACGCGGTGAAGTCATGCGCAGATGCTGCGATTCGATATTCGGCAGGCGACGGTAACCCCCCTCCTTATGCTGCTCCTCCGCTGCACCGATACCATGAGGGTTCTCTTCGTATCCTGTGCCACCAAAAGCACGGCTCCAGTCGAGGCGCATCGATTCAAAATTGCGCGGCGGGGTAGGATGTGAACCAGACCAGATGCGATCGCCAAAAGCCAGCAGGGTCTTACTGAGGTTTCCCACGTTGATACGTACTGCGCAGCTGTTCTTTTCCTTCTGGTGATGAGTATAAGCATTACCCGTCGCCAGAAATTCGGCCCGGACTTTCGGTATCGCCACATCGATGACGCCGCCGCTGGTTTGCAATTCAGCCGCCGCCAGTTGCCATAGCTCGACTTCCGGGCGCAACTGGGGCGTTGCGCCCATATCCAGCAATGCCATCACGGAAACGCCAAGATAATTTTTACCCTGTAAGCGGAAAGGTCGATTTAATACGCTCAGACGCAGAGGCTTAATAATCTTCATATAATGCGCCTTTAGGCAGCCAGTTAATGAACGCGATTAAAAAAGGGGGATAATACATCTGCCTAGTTTTCTATCTCATTAACCGAATGAGTGCAAGATGGAGCCAGGAATGATTATTCCCCTGGACCAGATAATAAAAGATATTTATTACAGTAAGTCATTCAGGGTTGGTGAACCTCTCCCTCCTCAGGCCAAGCGCCAGCAGGGCTGGCGCATCCTGGCTTTCGGCCAAGGGCGCTAGTGATGACACAATAACATTTGAAATTAAGATTATTCTTAATTAGTGATGTTTCCCTGCTATTTTTTTGCATTAATCAAAAGTAGCTTCTATTACTAATAAGCGTCAATCCGTTATATTACAAATAATAGTATAGTGCGACATGGCTATTGGGATGAGTTTTAAACTGGAAGGCGTGGCTGAAAATCAAAGAATGGGATCATACATCCTTTAGGCCCTAATCGATAAAGCCATACTGGTTAATTTAAATACGACCAACTGCATTGAGCCGTCAGTGTTCTCCCCGCACAACGGCATCAACCTTCTCTGTTCCCTCTCTGACAAGCTGCCGGTAAAACCCAGCACTTTTTCGGCCGACGGCCGACGATGCCCATGGGCAGGTTTGTGCACGGATCCATCAGAAGGCTGAACGTGGCGGCTCCCCTTTGGCAAGTTAGCTTGCTCTACCGGTGGAGCCTGAAGGACTAAAGTATTTCCTGGATGAGGCCCTGGTGAGGCACAATAGGAAGATATTGACTGAGCAAGGCTGACCGCTATTTATTACCGCGTATTACGCTATTTTCCAGCCTCGTCACAGTTAATATAAACGCTTGGCCCCCTGACGGGAACGGGTGAAAACCACCCTTGTAATACATTACGAAAAGTGATAGTTAAACCCGTTGGCATGCATCAATTTGATTGTGCGAACTAATTATTATCACAGGGAATTATATTACATCCATGAAAATAAATATTACCGACCAGCCAAATCCGCAAGACGAAGGGTTCGTTATTGACAGCCTTTGGGGTCACAACGAAAAAACCGAACACGTTGATATCCACCCTCTGTTCCTGACCGTGACCGACGATGAAGGTAAAATTGTTGCCGGCCTGGTGGCCAGAACCTGGTGGGGTGGGCTTGAGGTGCAGTATCTTTGGGTCAGCGACCAACATCGTAAAAGCGGCTATGGCCGTCAACTGATGCTCCAGGCCGAAGAAGAGGCCCTGAAGCGGGGTTGCCATATGGCCTATGTGGATACCTTCGACTTCCAGGCACGCGGCTTTTACGAAAAATTGGGCTATCAGGTGTACGGTAATTTAGGCGGCTATGCCAAGAAACACACCCGTCACTACCTGGCAAAAGAGATTTAACCCAGTTTTAATCGGTGAGGTCAGAATGGATTCGCCCGACAATAATGAATTTTATTTGAAAGGTCTGATTGCCATGATGGAGCACTTAAGTGAGCCATGGGGCATAAAGGATCTGGCATCCCGACATATTTACATGAACCGAGCCGCTTACCTCTATACCAACACACCGTTGAATTTTGATATAGCCGGTAAGCTGGACGACGAGTTCCCCGCCGACTGGGCCGAATGCGCGGCCGATTTTGTAGAGCACGACAAAATGACGGAAGTCTCGCGCGATCGGGTTGCCGTAATAGAAACACATTATTGGTACGGCAAAGACAGCCTGACGCCGTTTATCAGTGAAAAGCTGCCGATTTATAACGATAAAAAAGAAGTGTTTGGGGTGATGTGGAACGCCAAGCCACTAAATACCTTATCTCCACTTAACTATATCAATCATAAAAAACCCAGCGTCCTGACCACAGAAACCAACAGCGCTATTTTCACCCGAGCCGAACTTGATGTGATATTTTTAATGCTGCAACGGCTGTCGGTAAAAGAGATCGCCAAAATATACAATATCAGCAATAAAACCATAGAAAATAGAATATATAACATCTATCAGAAATCTGATGTCCATACACAGCAGCAGTTTGAAGAATTTTGCAAATATGCGCATCTGGACAATTACATTCCCGATCGCCTGATAGCAAAAGGCATTCAGTTTATTTAATAGCAAGGAATACCTCACCGTGATCAAAATTGAAGACTATCCGCTAACCCGGGTACCTCAGGATAAAAGAGTCTCGTTTTTAAGCGTCGCCATTGTGCATATGGGCATGCTGACCGCTCTGGATCAGTTTATGCTGGGTGCCGTATTGGGTCACTCGATGACGCTGTTCGATGCCTTCACCGCCATTTTCGTCGGCAGCCTGATCTTTGGCGTAGTGACCTATGGCCTCGGACTGGCAGGGATGCGCGAAGGGATCTCCGGCAGCCTGCTGGCCCGCTGGTGTGGCTTTGGCCGCCTGGGTTCGGTACTGATTGGCGTGGTGGTGGCCGTCAGCCTGCTGGGTTGGTTTGGCATACAAAACGCCATCTTCGCCAAGTCGCTGGATTTCGCCCTGGGGAACAAGTTGGGCTTTGGCCTGGCGGCCGGCCTGTCCGGTACCCTGCTGACCATTCTGGTGGCCTTTGGCTTTAAAGCATTGCGCATCGCCGCCCGAATCGCGGTGCCGATGTTTATTATGCTGGTTGCCTATATCTCTTACATCACCCTCACCGGCCATAATCTGCCGGAGATTATCCAAATGATGCCGCCTGGCGATCCACTGTCGATCAGCGCCGGTATCACCATTGTGGTCGGCGGTGCCATTGTCGCCAGCCTGATGACCCCCGATCTGACGCGTTATTCCAAAAACGGCAAGCACGTGCTTGGCGTAACCCTTCTCACTATTGTCGCCGGGGAGTTCGTGGTTAACGGTCTGGCGCTGCTGATCGCCAAAACGCTTGGCACGGCGGATGTCGTCACCATTATGTCGCAAGTCGCCGGCGGTGCGGGTCTGCTGGTGGTGGTGTTCTCCACCTTAAGGGTGAATGACCTCAACCTGTACTCATCGTCACTGGGCATCGTCAATGCGGTTGAAGGCATGACCGGTAAAAGGCTGAAATACACCGCTACCACGCTGGTGATTGGCGTTTTGGGCACCACGCTTTCGGTGCTGGGGATCCTCGACCGGTTTGTCGATTTCCTGACGGTGCTGGGCGTGGTGTTCCCACCAATTATCGGTGTGATGCTGGTGGATTATTACTTGCTGCGCACCCACCGTAAAATTCTGGATGAGAGCCGCCGGGAAGGCAAACTACCCGATCAGACGCCGACCATTGGCTGGGCGGCTATCATCGCCAGCATTGCCGGTAGCATCGTCGGGTTAGTGACCGAGTGGGGCGTGCCGACCATCAACTCATTGCTGGCCGCCAGCCTGTTGTATTGGCTATTCAAGTTGGCGCTAAATCGCGCTCAGAAACCGGCCCCAGTACAAGGCTGAGCCGATCGCTAGCGGCAAAATGTCATCGCCACTCTCCAGCAACTGGGGAGTGGCAAAACAATAAACTGGGATCTGACGAACGGAAAGCGGTGGTTTTAAAGCTGAAGACGTATTTGGAATTCCCTGGTGTCGGTAGCTAAAACATCCTTTAATACCCAGAGAATGGAAACGCCTCCCTCCCTGAGCTTTTTATTATAGAAGTTGTCAGACAATCGTTTATTAACCGTTTTGACCGTCAAGAAACACTTCAGTGTGCGTGAACAGTAGCTCACAAAAACCACTGTGGTCAACACAAAAGTAGACACAAAACTCACTTTTATGTCTACTTATTCGAACCTGTAACCTAAACAGTTGATTTATATTTAATTACCTTTGATTTACATTTCACCCATCATAATAAAATTATCATTGGCCGTGATGCCGGGTAGTGAACATCCATTTTCAAAGAGTAATCAGCCGCTTACCGCCCCTCTTGTGGTGTCAGTTCTGGACAATACCGATGCGTGCGATATAGTGAAGCCGCCAGAATATTGTAAGGAATGCTTATGAAGACCACTAACGCCCAGCGCAAAAGTAACATCATTAAGAATATTGAATATCTGATGCGCACCCGTGGCGAAACCAAGGCATCCTTCTCTAGTCGTACTGGCCTGACACGAACCACTATCTACAAGATCCTCGACGGACGGGTCAACAACGTGCAGCAGGCCACCGTTAATCGGATTTCAGATTTCTTTGGGGTTTCCTGCGAAGAGATCGAAGACTATGATTTGGAAAAGCTGGAACTGCTCAATGAGACGCTGTCCACCGAAGGCAATAAAAACCCTTCCGCGATCCCTGTTATTCCGCAGTCCTGTTTTTTAGCGGCTACTGGCAAGAAGATCGGCCAACTGGTCACCGAATTCCCTTTGACTTATTTCTTCGGCGATGAGTCAAATATGGTAGCAATGAGAATAGAGACCGAAATAAAAGGTTCATTTATTCCAGGCGAGGTGATTATTATAAAACGCCCGCCGGTATTAGTTTGCGATTCGCCTTTATTGTATCACTCGGGAAAATACGGCTTCTTTGTGGTTAACGACAAAGAAGAAAGTAGCATGGAGAAAAATCATCAGGATACCGTGCAATTCCTGGGTTATATCTTTGGAGAAAGGCTATAAATGGAACCGAATCAAAAGTTCAAGCTATTGGGCTTTACCCGGCATGGCACTCTGGCTGCCAATGTCATGGTATTAGCCACCGGCAAAACCATTACCATGGGGCTGAATGAACTGGCCGACAGCGATATATCGGAAGATCTGAGTCGGCATGAACTGCAGGCGCTGTATCGAAAAATCTACGGCAACAATCAGCAGCAAACCGCCTATGAGCTCAGCGATCGTCATGAACGATCCTGGTACGCCTACCTGATCATCACCGTGGCGCTCAGCGTGATTTATATCTTCTCAACCTTGTGCGGCGTCAAACCGATTCAAATCCCCGCACTGAACCTGATCACGCCCCCGGCAATATTTATTTACCCCCTCACCTTTATCCTGGTGGATATTCTGAACGAATTCTATGGACTGCGGCTGGCCAGGCGCACCATTATCATCTCGTTTATAGCCAACCTGATTTTCGTGCTGGGCGTTTGGGCGACCACGCTGGTACCGAGCATTCCGCAGTGGGAGTTCAGCAAGACTTATGACGGCATCGTTCACAGCATCATGGCGGTGTTGGTGGCTTCATCCGCGGCCTATTTAATCTCCGAGAACGTCAACTCCTACCTGCTGTGCAAAATCAAGGAACTGACCAACTCTCGCTATCTGTTTGTGCGGGTGATCACCAGCACCGTGGTGGCCTCGGCCATCGACAGCGTGGTGTTCTGTACCCTGGCGTTCTACAACGTATTGAGCTGGGACATCATCAAAACCATGATCCTGTCGCAGTTCCTGATCAAGGTGGTCTACGCCCTGGTCGGCGTTGGGCCGATCTACGCCGCCCGCAGCCTGTTTAACCGTTATATCAATACCGATCTTGCAAGGAGCAATGAATATGCATATCAAAAAACAAGATAAAATCACCCATCTTGGCGCCAACTCCGATTACCCGGACCAGTATGCTCCCGAGTTGCTCGAAGCCCTGCCGCGCGCTCGCGGCCGTGATCTGATCGGCGTAGATGAACAGCAGCTGCCATTCCACGGCTATGACCTATGGACCGCCTTCGAGCTGTCCTGGCTCAACGCCAAAGGCAAACCGGTGGTCGGTATCGGTGAGTTCACCCTGCCCCATTCCTCCACCAACCTGATCGAGTCCAAGTCATTCAAGCTGTATCTCAACAGCTTTAACCAGACGCGCTTCGACAGCGTGGAACAGGTCAGCGCCGCGATGCAAAAAGATCTGTCGCAGGCCGCCAACGGTCAGGTCGGGGTGAAGCTGTATCCGGGGTTAGACGGTTATTCATCGCAGATCGACAGCCTGCCGGGCATCAATATTGACGATCTGGATATCGCCGTGGATGACTTTGACTTCAAACCGGAATATCTGCACGGTGCCGCCAGCGAACAGGCGGAAACGGTAACGGAGACGCTGTCCTCCAACCTGCTGAAATCCAACTGTCTGGTCACCAACCAGCCGGACTGGGGCAGCGTAGTGATCCACTATCAGGGCCGGAAAATCGATCGCGAGCGCCTGCTGCGCTACCTGATCTCTTTCCGCCAGCATAACGAGTTCCACGAGCAGTGTGTCGAGCGTATTTTTAACGATATCAAACAAAGCTGCCATCCGGAGAAACTCAGCGTGTTCGCCCGCTATACGCGCCGCGGCGGTCTGGACATCAACCCGTTCCGCAGCGATTTCGAAACGGCGCCGACCCTGGGTCGTTTGATCCGGCAGTAACCGTTCATCTTGTCATGCCCCCGCCCGGGGGCATTATTTTCCCCTGTTCATCTCCTTGTTATTTTTCGCCATTACCGTCGTTAACCACTATCTTCAAAACAACCCTCAGGGAGATTAACGACGCATGCCTGACTTTTCGCGCAGAGAAATACTGCGGGCTGCCGCCATCGGATCGGCCTTTACACTGTTACCCGCCTCGATCCGCAAAGCGCTGGCAATCCCCGCCAATAACCGCACCGGCACGATTAACGATGTCGAACACGTGGTGATCCTGATGCAGGAAAACCGCTCCTTCGACCACTACTTCGGCACCCTGCCCGGCGTGCGTGGCTTTAGCGATCGCTTCACCATTCCCTTGCCCGGCGACCGTCACGTCTGGCAGCAGCAAGGTGAACAGCGGCTGGTGTTGCCCTACCATCTGGACAGCAAGCGCGGCAACGCCCAGCGGGTTAGCGGCACGCCGCATTCGTGGGTCGATGAGCAATCCGCCTGGGACAGCGGCCGCATGAGCGCCTGGCCGACCTACAAAACGCCCACCTCGATGGGGTATTACCGTCGGCACGAACTGCCGTTCCAGTTTGCGCTGGCCGAAACCTTCACCCTGTGCGACGCCTATCATTGCTCGATCCACGCCGGTACCAATACCAACCGCCTGTTCCACTGGACTGGCACCAACGGCCCGACGGCAGCCGGGGTCGCGGTCGTGGTCAACGAGTGGGACAGCCCCGGCCCGGTTGAGATCGGCTACCAGTGGCAGACCTATCCGGAACGGCTGGAAGCCAGCGGCGTCAGCTGGAAGGTCTATCAATTTTTGCCGGATAACTTCACCGATAACCCGCTGGCGGGTTTCCGCCAGTACCGCGCCGCCAGCGTTAAGGTCGGCAACCCGGCGGAGCCACCGAAAGATTTCACCGCCTTTGTGCCTTACCGCGATGAGCTCAATGCCGATGCGCCGCTGTATAAGGGCAATGGCAACACGCTACCGGCCGCCGACGGCAACGATTTGGACGCGATGCTGGCCGGTTTCCGCCACGACGTACAGCAGGGCAAACTGCCGCAGGTGAGCTGGATCATCGCCCCGGCAGCCTACTCGGAACATCCCGGCCCTTCCAGCCCGGTGCAGGGCGGCTGGTTTACCCAGGAGATCCTCAACGCGCTGACGGATAACCCCGAGGTGTGGAGCAAAACCGTACTGCTGGTTAATTACGACGAGAACGACGGCTTCTTCGACCATATGCCTTCTCCTTCTGCGCCGTCATTACGTGAAGACGGCAGCTTCGCCGGTAAATCGACGGTGCCGTTCGACAGTGAAATCTTCCAGCACGTCGCCCCACCCGGTTCCCAGGAGCAACCGCCGCCGGACGGCCGTATCTATGGCCCCGGCCCACGGGTACCGATGCTGGTGCTGTCCCCCTGGAGCCGTGGCGGCTGGGTCAATTCACAGATCTTCGACCACACTTCGGTACTGCAATTTTTGGAGCAACGTTTCCAGGTGCATGAACCGAATATCAGCGCCTGGCGACGGGCGGTGTGTGGCGATCTCACTTCGGCATTCAACTTTATCGATCCCAATAACGAAACCCTGCCCAGCCTGCCGGTCACCAGCCGCCACGCCGCCGACGGTCTGCGCCAGCGGCAGGAACAGTTGCCGCAGGTGCCCTTGCCAGCGGTGGATCGGCAGCAGTTGCCGCACCAGTCCCGGCTGGCACGCCCGTCGCGTGCATTGCCTTACCAACTTCACGTTGAGGCCACCGCTTCCCCCGAACAAAAGAGGCTGGCGCTCAACCTGTTTAATACTGGCGAACAGGGCGCGGTATTTCATGTTTATGACCGACTGAATCTGGATCAGGTCCCACGGCGCTATACCGTCGAGGCCGGTAAGGCCGTCAGTGATAACTGGCCGACGGAAGACAAGTACCACCTGTGGTTACTGGGCCCCAACGGTTTTCATCGTGAACTGCGTGGCAGCGTTCAGTTGCCACAGCCAGAAGTGCGGCTAGCCCCGCAGGGTGACCGCCTGTCGCTAACCCTGACTAACCCCGGCAGTCAGGCGACAACGGTGACCATCGCCCGCTGCCCCTATACGCAAAACGGCCCCTGGCAGATTGAACTGCCGGCGGGTGGCCGCCACCAGCAGGCCTTTGACGCCAAAGTCAGCGGGGGTTGGTACGATCTTTCACTGCAGGATCCGCAAGGCTGGCAACGTCGGCTGGCGGGCCGTCTGGAGAACGGCGACCACAGCGTCAGCGATCCGCTGATGGGCAAAGCTTAAGATATCCGCACTGGGGTGTTCAAAAAGCGAAAGGATATGGATTATCATTAGCCTCTTTATTCCATGCCCGATGCTCAAGGATCTCCATGCCTGCCGTTTTTATTGCCAAAGCCAGCCGTTGGCTGGCCGCCTGTGCCCTGTTGATGGCCTGCACCGTTCAGGCCGCCCCAATCGTCGTTACCGATGTCGCCGGACGCCAGGTCACCCTGCCGCAACCGGCCAAACGCGTGATCCTGGCCGATGCCCGTGCGCTGCTGGCACTGAATATTTTGCATCCGCAGGAGCCGTTGAAAAATATCATCGCCTGGGATAATTCACTGAAGGTTAAGGCACCGGACCTGGTGGAGGCCTACGCGAAGAAATTCCCACAGGTGATGCAGATCCCCACCTTCGACAACCCTTACGTCAGCGATTTCAGCGTGGAAAGTGCGGTGGTGCGCAAGCCGGACCTGATCATTTTCGACATCGGCCTGCTGAGTAAGCTGAAAGACAGCGGCGTACTGGCCCAACTGGAAAAAATCGGCATCCCGGTACTGATTATCGATTTTCGCCAGCAGCCGCTGACCAATACCGTTGCCAGCATGCAGTTGCTGGGCAAAGTGTTTGATGAGCAGCAAAACGCCGACGCCTTTATCCAGCTCTACCAACAGCGTCTGGATCTGGTACGCCAGCGGGTAGCGACGTTGAAACCGGAACAGCGCCCGAGCGTATTTATCGAACGCAGCGCCGGCATGAAAGGCGAGCAATGTTGCAATACCTTTGGCAAGGGCAGCTTTGGCCAGTTTATTGAAACCGCCGGCGGCAATAACATCGGCAGCAAGCTGTTCGCGGAAATGGGCGGCGAGGTGAACGTGGAACAGATGATTGCCAGCAACCCGGATTTCTATCTGATGACCGGTGCAGACTGGAGCCGCGGCCATAAAGGCACACAAGCGGTGCCACTGGGTTACGCCACCGATGCCGCCACCACCCAGCAGAAGCTGGCGGTGCTGATGAACCGCACCGGCCTGAACGTGCTGAAGGCGGTAAAAGAAAAACGCGTAATGGCGATTTATCACCAATTCTATGACTCACCGCTGAATTTTATTGCGGTCGAGGCAATCGCCAAATTCCTGCACCCGGACTTATTTAAAGACATTGATCCGCAAGCAGATATTGAAATGGTACATCAGAAATTCACCGCGCTGGATTACAGCGGCGTGTTCTGGGTCACCGCAAAATAACCCCGTGTCAGGGCCCGCCAGCCGGGTCCTGACATCCTCGCTCACCCTTTAGTTACCCACTGAATTATTCCGCAATAAAGTTATTTACTTGCCAATAATTATCATTAAGATTGTCATTTCTAAAAAACACATCTGGGTTTGAAACTTTTAAGGCATTATTATGTCAATCCTTTTTCGTCTTTCGCTGCTGGCGGCTTCCGTTGCCATGGCACTGCCCGTCCTTGCTGCTGATAACAAATCTCATAATGACGCCCCCGCTGACAACATTACCGTGGTCGGCAACTGGTTGGATAACCCGGACACCAGTTCGGTGTTGCTCAATCACCCTGGCGCACGCTCTATCGTCACCGAACAACAGATGCATGAACAAGGCGACCAGACCATCGCCGATACCCTGCGCGGTGTGCCGGGCGTTCAGGTACGTGACAGCAACGGTACCGGCGGCAGCGATATTTCGCTCAACGTCGGCGTGCGCGGCCTGACTTCTCGTCTTTCCCCACGATCTACCATCC
Source organism: Serratia myotis (assembly GCF_027474885.1). NCBI lineage: Bacteria > Pseudomonadati > Pseudomonadota > Gammaproteobacteria > Enterobacterales > Yersiniaceae > Serratia > Serratia myotis. The sequence goes on from NZ_CP099707.1 coordinate 4,723,631, forward strand.
TGATGGACGGTGTGCCTTTGGCGGTAGCCCCTTACGGCCAGCCACAGCTGTCGATGGCACCACTTTCCATTGGCAGTCTGCAGTCGGTTGACGTGGTGCGTGGCGGCGGCGCGGTACGCTACGGGCCGCAAAACGTCGGCGGCGTGATTAACTTCGTCACCAAAGACATTCCGAAAACCTTCGGTGGCTCAGCCAGTGTGCAAACCCAGGGTGCCAGCCACGGCGGGTTGAAAACCCTGACCAGCACTTCACTCGGCGGCACCGCCGACAACGGCCTCGGTGCCGAATTGCTGTACTCCGGCCTGCACGGCCAGGGCTATCGCGACAATAACGACAACACCGACATCGATGACTTCATGCTGAAAACGCGCTATGCGTTTACCGATCGCGATGAGCTGCTGGCCAATTTTCACTATTACGACGCCAAAGCCGGTATGCCGGGCGGGCTGAGCAGCGCGCAATACGCGCAGAACCCGTTCCAGTCGACCCGCCCGTGGGACCAGTTCGAAGGCCGTCGCAAGGACATGTCGTTCAAATATAAGCATCAGGAAGACGACAAACAGTTCGAAGTGCTGACCTACTTCACCGACAGTTATCGCGGCAGCAGCATCGAATCGGAAGGCACCGGCAAGAATGCGGGCATGAAACGCATGGTGTCCTACCCACGCCACTACTCCACCTGGGCAATTGAACCCAGCTATTCGCAGGTCTTCCGTTTCTGGGACATGGCGCACGAGATCACCCTCGGCTACCGCTACCTGAACGAAACCATGGATGAGAAGGCCTCGCGCTCTGCCTGGTATAACCCGGCGGACATCAGCTCCACGCCGGAAACGCCGGATTACTACCAGCACACCTCCGGGGGCACCGCCGCCCACGCGCTGTACATCGATGACACCATTAACGTCGGCAACTGGACGGTCACACCAGGCCTGCGCTACGAGAGTATCCGCACCCATGTGGACGACGCGTTCAACAACATCAGCCGCGAGAAGAGTTACAGCGAACCGCTGCCGTCGCTGAATGTGATGTACCACATGTCGGACGCCTGGAAGCTGTTCGCCAACGCCAATACCTCGTTTGGCAGCATGCAGTACTTCCAGTTGACCAAAGGCGGTAATGGCAACCAGCCGGCACCGGGCCTGACGGCGGAAAAAGCCCATACCTACGAGTTCGGTACCCGCTATGACGACACCATCGTCAAAGCCGAAGCCACGCTGTTCTACATCGACTTCGACAACCAGTTGCAATACATCAGCAATGATATTGGCTGGACCAATATGGGGGCCACCAAGCACAAGGGTATCGAACTGGCGCTCAGTTACGATCTTAGCGAGCTGAACCGCGCACTGGACGGCGTGAGCGTTTACACCAGCTACACCTACACCAAGGCCAGCACCGACAAGGGCGACTTCGCCGGCAAAGACCTGCCGTTCTATTCACGTCAGGTGTATACCGTCGGCACCCGTTACGCCACCGGCAACTGGGTGTGGAATCTGGACAGCTATGCCCAGTCCAAACAGCATTCGCCGGGTACCGGGCCGGATTATGTGACGCAGGAAAGCGCCGATGGCCAGTTTGGCGACATCGCCGGTTATATGGTGTGGAATATGCGTGGGGAATATAACTTCGGGCCGCAGCTGTCGAACCTGACGCTGGGTGCCGGGGTGAAAAACCTGTTCGATCAGCGCTACTTCACCCGTTCCAACGACAACAACTTCGGCAAGTATGTCGGTGAACCGCGCACCTTCTTTGTGCAGGGTTCCGTGGCATTCTGAGGTTAGCGCCCTCTCAGGGGGCGCTAATTTCACCGGCAGTGCAACCGGAACAGGCGCGCCAGGTGCGCGCCCATCGGCGTCAGCGTGGTGTCCTTGCGCTGGATCAGATAGAACGTCGCCTTGGGCAGGCTCTCCTCCAGTGCCAGCGGCACCAGATGCTTCCCCAGTATCGGATCGGAAATCACATCCACCGACAAAATGCTGACAAAATCGCTCTGTGCCACCAGGCTGGTACAGGCCATAAAGGTTTCACAGGTGACGCTGATCGACGGTGCCATCCCCAAATCCCCGAACAAATCGTGCAACAAGCGGTAATAGCTGCCCTTTGGCGTCGGCATGGTCCAGTCACAGTGCTGCAGTTGCTTGAGTGACGTCGCCCCCTCCATCGGATGCCCCTTGCGCACCACCACCCTGTACTCTTTTTCCATCAGTCGTTCGTACTGCAACTCATTGTCCAGGCTGCTGGGGTAATAGGTATTGACGGTGAAATCCAGCTCGCCCTGGCGCAGCTCCGGGATCATCGACACCAGTTGCCCTTCAACAATCCGCACTTTGACCTTCGGGTATTCGCGGTGGAACTGATTGATGACTTGCGGCATCACGGTGCGCGCAATGCTGCCGCCGACGCCAATATTCACCGAGCCGCCCGCCAACCCCAGCCGCTGCTGGATATCCTCCTGCGCCACCCGCAGCTCTTCGAGGATCAGGCTGGCATGCTGGAAAAAGTTATCGCCGCAGTCGGTCAGTACCACCCCCTGGCTACGGCGGACAAACAGCTTGGCCCCCAGCACCGCTTCCAGCTCTTGAATCGATTTGGTCAGCGCCGGCTGGGAAAGTTGCGAAGTCCGGCTGGCGGCGCGGATGCTGCCCTGACGGCTGACTTCTACAAACGCACGTAATTGGTGCAATTTTATTGAGGCGGGCATAGGCGGATGGCGATAACCGTTGTTTATCAATAGCAAGATATTGGCATCTTATTTAGCCCGATTCCATTGTGTACATTCGAAAAAAACATAATAAATAACCAAATTCTTATTTCGCTTAATTAAACGCATTTTCTGCGCCGATAAGCGCATTTCACGGCAGTTAGTCACTAAATACGTCATTTTCATTCCATAGCTTCATCGTCTGATTTCAGTTCAGCGCACCACTGCTGCCCGGCGTTTACCCGGGCGCGATAACTTATGAGATATCCCAATGAATAATCCGCTTTCGATGTTGGTGTCCGATTTGTCTCCGCAGTTGCAGGCCTGGCGCCGCGATTTTCACCGCTATGCCGAGTCCGGCTGGTTTGAGTTCCGCACCGCTACCCTGGTGGCAGAAGAACTGGATCGGCTCGGGTACCGCCTGCAACTGGGGCGCGAAGTGATTAACGCCGATGCCCGCATGGGGCTGCCCTCGGCCGAGGCCCTGCAGGCACAAGAGCAGCGCGCCCGCGAACAGGGCGCACTGGAGAAGTGGTTGCCGCACTTTTCCGGTGGCTTCGCCGGTATTGTCGCCACGCTGGACACCGGCCGCCCCGGCCCGGTGATCGCCTATCGCGTCGACATGGACGCGCTCGATCTCAACGAAAAGCTACAGCCGGATCACCTGCCGTTCCGCGAAGGCTTCGCCTCCTGCAACAGCGGCATGATGCATGCATGCGGTCATGACGGCCACACCACCATTGGGCTGGGGCTGGCGCGGGTATTCAAGAGCCTGGAACCACAGCTCACCGGCACCATCAAGCTGATTTTCCAACCGGCAGAAGAAGGCACCCGTGGCGCGAAATCCATGGTGGAAGCCGGCGTGGTGGACGACGTTGATTTCTTCACCGCCGTGCACATTGGCACCGGCGTAGCGGCCGGTGAGTTGGTGTGCGGCAGCGACAGCTTTATGGCCACCAGCAAACTGGACGTCACCTACCGCGGCGTAGCCTCTCACGCCGGGGCCAAACCGGAGGATGGCCGTAATGCCCTGCTGGCGGCAGCGCAGGCCACAGTGGGACTGTACGCCATCCCACGCCACAGCGAAGGCAGCTCACGCATCAACGTCGGCGTATTGCAGGCCGGAACCGGCCGCAACGTGATTGCCGATCGGGCATTTATGAAGGTGGAAACCCGTGGGGCCACCAACGCCATCAACGAATTTGTTTACCAGCAGGCGCTGAACGTGATCGAAGGCGCGGCCAAAATGCACGGAGTGGAATACGACATCGCCCTGATGGGCGCGGCGCAGAGCAGTAAACCGACCCAGCCTTGGGTGGACTACATTCACCGCCAGGCACAGGAGATTGCCGAACTGACTTCGGTGGTCGATCGCCGCGAGCAGGCCGCCGGTTCAGAAGATGCCACTTACATGATGGAACGGGTGAAATCCCACGGCGGGCAGGCCTCTTACGTGATTTTCGGTACCGAACTGAGCGCCGGACACCACAACGAGAAGTTTGATTTTAACGAACAGGTGCTGGCGGTGGCGGTAAAAACGCTGGCGTCGCTGGCACTCAACCTGCCGACCTTTGGGAGCAAAGCATGAGCCACCCGCAGCTGCTGACGTTTATCAATCAGTACATTGACCAACACCAGCCACGCTTTAGCGCATTGAGTGACAGCATCTGGGATCACCCGGAGACGCGCTTTACCGAAACCTATTCGGCCAATCTGCTGGCCGACGCGCTGGAGCAGGAAGGCTTTACCCTTGAACGCGGCGTTGGCGGCATCGAAACCGCGTTTATCGCCAGCTACGGCAGCGGCCAGCCGGTGATCGCCCTGCTGGGTGAATACGACGCCCTCGCCGGGCTGAGCCAACAGGCGGGTTGTGCCACGCCGCAGCCGCTGGTGGAAAACGGCAACGGCCATGGCTGCGGCCACAATCTGCTGGGCACCGCCGCGCTGGCTGGGGCATTCGCGGTGAAGGCCTGGATGCAGCAACAACACCTGACCGGCACCGTCCGTTTCTACGGTTGCCCCGGTGAAGAAGGCGGTTCCGGCAAAACCTTTATGGTGCGTGAAGGGCTGTTCGATGACGTCGACGCGGCCCTCACCTGGCACCCGGAAGGCTTCAGCGGCATGTTCAATACCAGCACCCTGGCCAACATACAGGCGGCGTTTCAGTTCAAGGGGATTGCCGCTCATGCCGCCAACTCACCGCACCTGGGCCGCAGTGCGTTGGATGCGGTGACGCTAATGAATACCGGTGCCAATTTCCTGCGCGAGCACATCGTGCAGGAAGCGCGGCTGCATTATGCCGTCACCAATACCGGCGGCAGTTCACCCAACGTGGTACAGGCCGACGCCGAAGTGCTGTACCTGATCCGCGCGCCGCAGCTCGATCAGGCGCAGGATATTTACCAACGGGTGATCAACATCGCCAAGGGTGCGGCGCTGATGACCGATACCCAGATGACGGTGCGTTTCGACAAGGCTTGCTCCAACTACGTGCCAAACCGCCGCATGGAACAGGTGATGTATCGCTATGTCTGTGACTTCGGCCTGCCGGAGTACAGCGAGGCAGAACGTAAATTCGCCGGCGCGATCCGCCAAACGCTGAATAAAGACGAACTGCGTAATGCCAGGTTGAATGTCGCCCGCACCGGCGGCGCAGCCGGGCGCGAATGGGTACAGCAGTTGGGCGACAAGGTGTTGATGGACGAGGTCGCCCCTTATGTGGCATCGGAAGATCTGCTGTACGGCTCTACCGACGTCGGCGATGTCAGTTGGGTCGCACCGACCGCCCAGTGCTTCAGTCCGTGCTTCGCCTTCGGTACGCCGTTGCACACTTGGCAACTGGTGGCACAGGGGCGTACTTCGATCGCCCATAAAGGCATGTGCCTGGCAGGCAAGGTGATGGCGGCCACCGCCGCCGAGTTGCTGAGCGACAGCGCCCTGTTGGCGGACTGCCGCCACGAGTTCGAACGCCAGCGCGCCGAACAGCCTTATAGCTGCCCGATCCCCAAAGACATCAAGCCTTCACCGTTAAAGTAATCACCAGGCTGCAAAGGCCTGGGAAACCGGGCCAGTCATAATAATTATAATTAAATCAAATAATAAAAAATAAACACAACAGGACAAACACAGAGGGTAAGACAATGAGTGAGGTCACAACGTCAGCCGATAAAAGCCCTGGTCGCGTTTTTTACTGGGTAGAACGCATCGGGAATAAAATCCCCAATCCATTTTTGCTGTTCGTCTATTTAATCGTTGTTTTAATGCTGGCCACCGCACTGTTCTCCTGGCTTGGCGTGGCGGTGAAAAGCCCGGCCACCGGCGAGTTGATCAAGGTGAATAACCTGATGAGCGTGGCGGGCATGCAGTGGATCTTCCCGAATATCATTCATAACTTCAGCAGCTTTGCCCCGCTGGGTGCGATTTTGGCGCTGGTGATCGGCGCTGGACTGGCTGAGAAGGTTGGGCTGCTGCAGGCGTTGATGTACAAGATGGCCTCACGCGTTAGCGCCCGCTATGCCAGCTACCTGGTGCTGTTTATCGCCTTTTTCAGTCATATTTCTTCCGACGCCGCACTGGTAGTGATGCCGCCGCTCGGTGCGCTGATGTTTCTGGCGGTGGGCCGCAACCCGATAGCCGGGCTGCTGGCCGCTATCGCCGGGGTTGCCTCCGGTTTTACCGCCAACCTGCTGATCGTCACCACCGACGTACTGCTTTCCGGCATCAGTACCGAGGCCACCAAGGCAGTGGACGCCGCCGTTCACGTCAGCGTGATCGACAACTGGTACTTTATGGCCACCTCGGTGGTGGTACTGACCATCACCGGTGCACTGCTGACCGATAAGTTTATCGAACCTCGCCTGCCAAAATGGCAGGGCAGCGCCGAGGACAAAATTGAGGCGCTGACCCCGCTGCAAAATCGTGGACTGATGATGAGCGGCATTGCCGCACTGGTGTTTATCGCGATTATCGCCGCGCTGGTGGTGCCGGAGGCCGCTCCGCTGCGCGATCCAAAAACCGGCTCGGTGATCCCATCGCCATTTATTAAAGGCATTGTGCCGATCATCATCCTGTTCTTCTTCACCGTCGGCATTACCTACGGCGTGGTCACCAAACAGATCCGACGGCCGGATGATATCCCCCACCACCTGATAGAACCGATGAAAAGCATGGCCGGCTTTATCGTTATGGTGTTCCCGCTATCGCAGTTCGTGGCGTTCTTTAACTGGAGCAACATGGGCAAGTTTATGGCCATCGGCCTGACCAATATGCTGGAGGCCGCCGGCATGAGCGGCGCACCGGCATTTCTGGGTCTGATGTTCCTCTCTGCCTTCCTGTGCATGTTTATCGCCAGCGGCTCTGCCATCTGGTCGATTCTGGCGCCGATCTTTGTGCCGATGTTTATGCTGCTGGGCTTCCATCCGGCGTTCGCCCAGATGATTTTCCGCATCGCCGACTCTTCAGTGCTGCCGCTGGCACCGATGTCGCCCTTCCTGCCGTTGTTCCTCGGCTTCCTGCAGCGCTACCGCAAAGATGCCCAGCTCGGCACCTATTACGTGCTGATCCTGCCGTATCCGTTGGTGTTCTTTGCCGTGTGGATTTTGCTGTTGCTGGCGTGGTACGCACTCGGCCTGCCGATTGGCCCGGGCGTCTATCCGAAGATGGGGTAAGTCTGCTGAACCCGCTCTGAGTAACGCCGGAGCGGGTATTCCTTTCTGTATTTTGCTCTCCTTTCTCCCCTCTATTCACCGCTCAACAGATTATTATATTGCTTTGCTAAACCGGTTCTTCTATTTTAGCTCGTCATCTGAGACCGCTGAAAACAGGATTGAACATGGCTAATCGAGTATGGGTATTGGGTGACGCAGTTGTCGATCTGGTTCCTGAAAATTCAAACAGTTACCTTAAGTGTCCCGGTGGTGCGCCCGCCAATGTGGCGGTCGGCATCGCCCGTCTGGGTGGCGACAGCGCTTTTATCGGCCGGGTAGGCAAGGACAGCTTCGGGGCCTTCCTGCAGCGGGTATTGAGAGAAGAACGAGTAGACATCGACCACCTGTCACAGGACCCCGACTACCACACCTCCACCGTGGTGGTAGACCTCGATCTGATGGGGGAACGCTCTTTTACCTTCATGGTGAACCCGAGTGCCGATCTGTTCCTGCAACCTGAGGATCTGCCTGATTTCAAAGCGGATGAGTGGCTGCACGTCTGCTCTATCGCCCTGTCACAGGAGCCGAGCCGCAGCACCACCTTCACCGCAATGGAGAACATCAAGGCGGCCGGTGGCTGGGTCAGTTTTGACCCTAATATCCGTGAAGACGTCTGGCGCCAGCCGGAAGCGCTGCGCCCCTGCCTGCAAAAAGCGCTGCTGCTGGCGGACGTGGTGAAAATTTCGCTGGAAGAACTGAGTTTTATCAGCAATATCGGTGAGTTAGAGAGCGGCATCGAGTGGATGATGCAGCGCTACCCGCTGCGTTTGTTGCTGGTGACATTGGGTGGCGACGGCGTCTGCGTACATGACGGCAAGCAGATCCGCCATTTCCGCGCCCCTTCAATCACCCCGGTCGATACCACCGGGGCGGGCGACGCCTTTGTCGCTGGTCTATTGGCCGCGCTGGCTCATCTCGGCGCTTTGCCGCAGGAAGCTCAGTGGCCTGCGGTGATCGCCCAAGCCCAGGCCTGCGGTGCACTGGCCACCACCGCCAAAGGTGCGATGACCGCCCTGCCGCATGCCGACGAGTTGCAGGACTTCCTGCAGCGCTAACCGGATAAGTGTGAATTCTGACCCAATGCCATCGCTTAAGAGATTGGCATTGGGTGCCAGTCTCATCTCTGGCATCTCCAGTCGGTATTTTGCGGGCTCGATCACAATAGCTGAATCGGGTTAGCAAACTTGATTGCTAGTCACCGTTCAACTCACTATCTTTCATCCTGAAAAACCGGTTTAGCAATTTAGCAAAAAATAATAACAACCTTCCCGGATGATAGAAAATCATGAAAAAACTTAGCTATCTGGCCATCACTACAGGGCTCCTTATCTCCACCTCTGCGGCGGCGTCAGGCGCCAATACCAGTATCGAAGCGCGTCTGAATGCACTGGAACAACGACTGCAACAGGCCGAACAACGTGCGACTCAGGCTGAGACGCGTGCCACGGTGGCGGAACGCCGGGCACAACAGCTAGAACAGCGCACTGCCAACACCGAGCGACAAACCGTACAGGTGGCCCAGCGCACCGCGACGCTGGAAACCCACGCCGCACCGGCCGGCAAACTGCAACTCACCGGATTAACCGACCTGAAACTGTATGGCGACGTCGAGTTCAACCTGGACGGCGCCAGCCGCAGCGGCCAACTCACCTCACTGAAAAGCAGCGACAACAAGGACTGGAAGCCCGGTAACAAAGAGCGTTGGGATATCAACGGCCGTATTCTGGTCGGTGTGGACGGCTACCGCCGCAATCCGGACGGCAATTTCTCCGGCTTCAGCGTGCAACCGCTGGCCGACATGACCGGAAAAATGAACCTCGACGATGCCGCCTTCTTCTTCGGTAACGAAAAGAACTGGCAGACCAAGATTGGCCGGTTTGAAGCCTACGACATGTTCCCGCTCAATCAGGACACCTTCATCCAGTATTCCGGCAATACCGCCAACGATCTGTATGCCGATGGCTTCGGCTATATCTACATGATGAAAGAAGGCCGTGGCCGTAGCAGCAGCGGCGGCAACCTGATGCTGAGCAAGTACGCCGGTGACTTCTACTTCGAGCTGAATACGCTGGTGGAAGACGGCACCTCACTGTTCCAGGAGGAGGCCTACCACGGCAACAGCCTGGATAATAAGAAAAATGTCGCCTACCTGCGGCCGGTGATCGCCTGGAAAAAAGACCAGCTCAGCGCGGCGGTCGCGATGGAAAGCAACGTGGTCAACAATGCTTATGGCTATCACGACAGCCAGGGGCAATTTGTCGACCAGTCCAAACGTAACGGCTACGGCATGACCCTCAGTTGGAACAACATCGCCGCCAATCCGGACAACGGCGTGGTCGCCAACCTGAGCACCGCCTACCTGGACGCCTCGGGTGAGCAGGACTTTACCGCCGGTATCAACGTCCTGTGGCGTCGCTTTGAAGTGGGTTATATCTACGCCCACAACAATATCCAAGAGTTCAACACCGCCGGGATGAGTGCCGATATCAGCAACCCGCTCAGCGAGCCGGGCAAATATGATATTCACACCATCCATACTTCGTACCAAATACCAAACATCATGAATATGAAGAACTTCAATCTGTATCTTGGCGCCTACGTCTCAATGCTGGAGGCCAACACCGAGAACAAGATAGCCAACGCCAGCGACGATCAGCGCTACGGCGTGCGTGCCAGATTCAAGTACTTCTTCTGACGCTAATTAGCTGATTTCCGCCGCGAAACACTGCGGCGGCATTTTTATTTATAAAGGGAGTGAACATGGACATTACCGCAACCGCTAACGCGCTGTTGCCGCTGCTCGGCGGCAAAGAAAACATTGCCAGCGCCGCCCACTGTGCCACGCGTCTGCGCCTGGTGCTGCTGGATGACAGCAAGGTGGACAAGGTGGCAATCGGCAAGCTGGAGGGCGTGAAAGGCTGCTTCAGCAATGCCGGGCAAATCCAGGTAATTTTCGGCACCGGGCTGGTCAACAAGGTGCACGCAGAATTTATCAAGGCGGCCGGAGTCAACGAATCCAGCAAGTCCGAGGCCGCCGACATCGCGGCAAAGAAACTCAATCCGCTGCAACGTATTGCCCGCCTGCTGTCGAACATCTTTGTGCCGATCATCCCGGCTATCGTCGCCTCCGGCCTGTTGATGGGCCTGCTCGGCATGGTAAAAACCTACGGCTGGGCCGATGCCAACAGCGCCGTGTTTGTGATGCTGGATATGTTCAGCTCGGCGGCATTCATTATTTTACCGATCCTGATTGGCTTCACCGCCGCACGTGAGTTCGGCGGTAACCCCTATCTGGGCGCCACGCTCGGCGGCATCCTGACCCATCCAGCGCTGACCAATGCCTGGGGTGTCGCCAGCGGTTTCCACACCATGGATTTCTTTGGGTTGGAGATCGCCATGATCGGCTATCAGGGCACGGTGTTCCCGGTGCTGCTGACCGTGTGGTTTATGAGCGTGTTGGAAAAACAGCTGCGCAAAGTGATCCCCAACTCGCTGGATCTGATCCTGACCCCCTTCCTGACGGTCGTGATCTCCGGCTTCGTCGCCATGCTGTTTATCGGCCCGGCCGGCCGCGCGCTGGGTGACGGTATCTCACTGGTGCTCAGCACGCTGATCGCCCACGCTGGTTGGTTTGCCGGCTTGCTGTTCGGCGGGCTGTATTCCGCCATCGTCATCACCGGTATCCACCACAGCTTCCACGCCGTCGAGGCCGGGCTGCTCGGCAACCCGAATATCGGCGTTAACTTCCTGCTGCCGATCTGGTCGATGGCCAATATCGCTCAGGGCGGTGCCTGTCTGGCGGTGTATTTCAAAACCCGCGACGCCAAGATCAAAGCCATTGCGGTACCTTCGGCCTTTTCCGCCATGCTCGGCATTACCGAAGCGGCATTGTTCGGCATCAACCTGCGCTTTGTGAAACCCTTCCTGGCGGCATTGGTGGGCGGCGCACTCGGGGGAGCCTGGGTGGTGGCCAATCATGTTGGCATGAATGCGGTCGGGCTGACGGCAATCCCAGGGATGGCGATTGTGCAGGCCAGCTCGCTGGTCAGCTATATCATTGGTCTGGTGATCGCCTTTGGCAGCGCCTTTATTCTCTCGTTGCTGCTGAAATACAAAACGGACAGTGAATAATGGAAGAACTGCAATTAATGAAACAGGCCGTTCAGGCGTTGATGAGCGGCATGCCACAGGCGCTGCGCGATCCGCACCGGCCGGCGTGGCACCTGGCGCCCAGCGTCGGGTTGCTCAACGATCCCAATGGCTTTATTCAGCATAACGGCGTCTACCACCTGTTCTATCAGTGGAACCCGCTGGGTTGCGATCACCGCAACAAATGTTGGGGCCATTGGCAGTCGACGGATCTGGTCAACTGGCAGCATCAGCCGGTGGCCCTGGTACCGGGTGCCTGTTACGACAGCCACGGCTGTTACTCCGGCTCGGCGGTGGTGGCGGACGGCAAAATCATGCTGGCGTATACCGGCAACGTCAAATACCCCGACGGCTCCCGCACCGCCTACCAGTGTCTGGCGCAAGAAAATGCGCAAGGCGACTATGACAAGCTCGGCCCGGTATTGCCGCTGCCACCGGGCTATAGCGGCCACGTGCGCGATCCAAAGGTTTGGCGTCATCAGGACCAGTGGTACATGGTGCTCGGCGCTCGTGACCTGCAAGACTGCGGCAAAGTGCTGCTGCTGCGCTCCGCCGATCTGCGCAACTGGCAACTGCTGGGTGAGATTGCTGGTTCACAGCTGAACGGCATCGGTGATTTCGGCTATATGTGGGAGTGCCCGGACCTGTTCACGCTGGACGACGTCGAAGTGCTGATCTGCTGTCCACAAGGGCTGGCGGCGCAGGCCGAGCGTTATCTCAACGTTTATCAGGCGGGCTATCTGACCGGCAAGCTGGATTATCAGCAGGCCAGGTTCGAACATGGGGCCTTTCACGAGCTGGATCTCGGATTCGAATTCTATGCGCCGCAAACCACCTTGGCCGAAGACGATCGCCGGCTGTTGGTTGGCTGGATGGGCGTGCCGGAGCAAGACGAGGACTGTCACCCGACGTTGCAATACGGCTGGATCCACATCCTGACCTGCCCACGCGAATTGTCGCTGCATAACGGCAAGCTTTACCAACAACCGGCGCGCGAACTGCAACGGCTGCGGGATGAAGGCCGCCAATGGCAGGGCATCGCCGATGCTGCCCCTGTCTGGCCGGTTGACAGCGCGGAACTGTTGCTCACCCCCACGGGGGCATTTAGCGCTGACTTTGGCGGGGCAATGACACTGGTCTGGGACGGTAACTTGCTGCAGTTGACGCGTAATAACCTGCGTAGCGGGCAGCCGGAGCACCGCTACTGGCGGGGCAACCTCAACCAACTGCAACTGCTGTTTGACCGTTCCAGCGTGGAGATTTTTATCAACCATGGCGAAGCGGTGATGAGCTCGCGCTACTTCCCTGGCCCGCAACCGCTGCTGCACCTGAGTGGTGAAGCTCCGCTGGCGCTCGAGCACTGGTCGCTGACGCCATGCATGCTAGAATGACGCATCCTTCGATGAATTCAGATGCCGTCAGTGAAAAAAAATAAACGCATAACCATCAGTGATATTGCCGCACTGGCTGGCGTGTCGAAATCGACCGCCAGCCTGGTGCTTAACGGCCGCAGCAAGGAATACCGGGTATCCGACGAAACTCGCGATCGTATCCTGGCGCTGGCCGGCGAGCACCACTACCAGCCCAGCTTCCACGCCCGTTCGCTGCGTTCTTCCCGCAGCCATACCCTGGGGCTGGTGGTGCCGGAAATGACCAACTACGGTTTTGCGGTGATTTCACGCGAGCTGGAAACCCTGTGCCGCGAGGCCGGTTTGCAGTTATTAATCGCCTGTACCGATGAGAACCCGGCGCAGGAAATGATGGCGGTAAACAGCCTGGTGCAGCGCCAGGTCGATGGCCTGATTGTCGCCTCCAGCCAGCTCAACGATGCGGAATACCAAAAGATTAATGCCAGCCTGCCGGTGGTGCAGATGGACCGGCTGATCATCGGCTCCGATCTGCCGCTGGTGATCACCGATTCACTGACCTCAACCGCCACACTGGTGGAAAACGTCGCACGCCAGCATCCGGACGAATTCTATTTCCTTGGTGGCCAACCCCGCATCTCACCGACGCGCGATCGTCTGGCCGGTTTTCAGCTTGGCCTTGAACGCGCCGGGGTGGTCTGTAAACCGGAATGGATCATCAACGGTAATTACCATCCCAGTTCCGGCTACGAGATGTTCGCCCAACTCTGTGCACAACTGGGCCGACCGCCCAAGGCGCTGTTTACCGCCGCCTGCGGCCTGCTGGAAGGGGTACTGCGCTACCTGAATCAGCACCAGTTGATGGAAAGCGACCTGCATCTGTGCAGCTTTGACGATCACTACCTGTTCGACGGCCTGACGTTAAAAATCGACACCGTGGCGCAGGACTGCCGCGCCCTGGCCCAACACAGTTTCGACATGGTCAGCGCGCTGATTGACGAGCGGCCATTAGAGCAGAACGCGCTATATCTGCCGGGCAGCATCCACTGGCGTCACGCCGGTTCGAAGGCGTTGCTCGGTCAGCCTTAGGCTTTTCTTTTTACCGGTTAAGGAGCTCCTCATGAGCCGTGAGATTAATAAAGATACCCAACTCTGTATGTCGCTGGCCGGTCGCCCAGGTAACTTTGGCACCCGTTTCCACAACTATCTGTACCAGGAACTGGATCTGAACTTTATCTACAAGGCCTTCACCACCCAGGATATTCAGGCGGCGGTGGGCGGCGTGCGTGCGCTGGGCATTCGCGGCTGTGCGGTATCGATGCCGTTCAAAGAGAGCTGCATTCCTTTCCTCGACGAGTTGGATGCCTCCGCCACGGCGATTGAGTCGGTCAATACTATCGTCAATGATGAAGGTTTCCTGCGGGCTTATAACACCGATTATATCGCCATCGCCAAACTGCTGGCGCAGCATCAGATCCCGGTGGAAACCTCCTTCGCCCTGCGCGGCAGCGGCGGTATGGCGAAAGCGGTCACCGCCGCGCTGCGTGATGCCGGTTTCAAAAATGGCCATATCATCGCCCGTAACCCGCAGGCCGGTCAGGCGCTGGCAAAGGCCTACGGCTATCAGTGGCAGGCAGAGGTCGGTGATTTACGCGTGGATATGGTAATTAACGTCACGCCAATCGGCATGGCCGGAGGGGCAGAAGCGGAGCAGTTGGCCTTTGCCGCCGCGACGATTGATGCGGCGAAAATCGTCTTTGACGTGGTGGCGTTACCGGCGGAAACCCCGCTGATTCGCTACGGGCGTGAGCATGGCAAACGGGCGATTACCGGCGCGGAAGTGATTGCGCTGCAGGCGCTGGAACAGTTTGTGCTCTATACAGGCGTGCGCCCTACCGATGAGCAGATCGCCCGCGCTGCGGCACATGCCCGCGGCTGAATGATGCTGAACGTTGGGGGCTAAGCAGATGAGCCTGCCCTTAACGTTCTAACGATAAGCCAGCAACCGTAAAATATTTCTCGCCCCGTGGAATACACGTTCGATCCTGACATTGCGTTGTATCGCAGTGAAAACAATAAGGTATTTACCATAGGTGCTAATCCTGACACCTGGACCAAGTTCAGGACGCTTTTGATAGGCTTCCGGTGACTCACCGATACGCTGGCATTGGTTGTATAGCTCAGAAATAAAACTCAGAGCACGGCTCGGATTATCTTGCGCAATATAATCGCCAATATTTTCAATATCACATACCGCTGCCGGCGATATTGTTAGCCCCATTAGTCACTTCCGTTATCTACCATCCGTTGGTATTTAGTCCGCAAACGCGTAAATGCCTCCTCCGCCGGGACTCCCTCACCACTTTCTATTCCCTGTGCAATAGCCACTCGCAGTTGTTCGATTTTCATCGCCCGTTCATGTTCTTCGAGCAGGCGCAGACCTGCCCGTATTACTTCGCTGACGTTGCCGTAACGCCCGCTGTCAATTTGCTCATGAACGAACTTCTCAAAATGAGGGCTTAAAGCAATGCTGGTTGGCATAGCCGACTCCGGAAAGTAGTGTTAATTACTATCTATTAGTATTTTCATTTGCCGAGGGCACGTCAAGCGTTTGTACGAAATTCAGGCAATAAAAAAGAGCGCCTGAGCGCCCTTCTTACCTTGGGTGATGTCAGCCCACTATTTGGCGGTGCCTTCCATCCCCACCAGCCCTACTTTCAGGTAACCGGCTTTACGCAGCGTATCCATCACGCTCATCAGCGTCTCGTAGTCCACGGTCTTGTCCGCCTGGAAGAAGATGGTGGTCTCTTTGTTGGCCTGAGTCCGCTGATCCAGCACCGACGTCAGTTGATCGGCGCTGACCGCCTGTTCGCCAACGTACAGCTGCTTGTCCGCTTTCACCGACAGGAACACCGGTTTTTCCGGGCGCGGTTGCGGTTTGGCAGAAGAAGCTGGGAGATCGACACGGATATCTACCGTTGCCAGCGGCGCGGCCACCATAAAGATAATCAACAGCACCAGCATGACGTCGATAAACGGCGTCACGTTGATTTCATGCAGTTCGCCGCTGTCGTCCAGATCTTCATTTAAGCGCATCGCCATAACTCACCCCACCCGCAGTTGGTGTGAATGTTGTGAACGTTTGGCTTCCGCGGTGGCGGCCAGATCCAAATCGCGGCCCAGCAGCAGCAGAACCTGCGCCGCTACGTCGCCAACCTGAGCACGATGACCGCTGATCACACGGGCGAAGATGTTATAAATCACCACCGCCGGGATCGCAGCAACCAGCCCCAGTGCGGTTGCCAGCAGCGCTTCTGCGATGCCGGGCGCAACCACTGCCAGGTTGGTGGTCTGCGAGTGGGCGATGCCGATAAAGCTGTTCATGATGCCCCAAACGGTACCGAACAGGCCGACAAACGGCGAGATGGCCCCGATGGTGGCCAGGAAACCATTGCCACGGCCCATGTTACGGCTGTAGCCCGCGACGCGACGCTCCAGACGGAAACCGGTACGTTCCTTGATGCCGTTGTTGTCGTTAGACTCCGCCGACAGCTCCAGTTCGTTCTGCGCATCGTTCAGCAAGACGGAACTTATGCTTTCATCCGAGAAGTTCTGTGCCAGCTCGGAGGCTTCATCCAGCGAGCGGACATTGGCCAACGCCAGCTGTTCGCGGCGCAGACGGCGCTTGGCGCGGAACAGTTCGCTGCCCTTGGAGAACAGGATGGTCCAGGTGACGATAGACGCCAGCACCAGGCCGATCATCACGATTTTCACCACGATGTCCGCATGCTGGTACATGCCCCAGACGGACAGATCCATTCCGCGGGTTTCCGGCGGCTGGATGGTCGGCTGTGGGTTCACCGGGGTGATACTTTCCGGGGCAGTTGCGGCCGGCGCAGAGGCCGCAGCAACGCTTTGAGTCACGGCCGGATTAGTCGCCGGAGCTGCCTGTGCGCTACCGGCCAGGCCCACCACCAATACCATTGAAGCGATCAGACCGCGGCCGAATGCCTGGCCCCATTGCGCCCGGCCCTGACCGAACGATCCTTGATTTAAATTCTTGCCAGCCGTTTTCACGCTGTGCCTCCACCCGTTACCGATCAAATTTGAGGAATAATTCAGCGTGCGATCATATCAAACCAATCAGGGATTGATAGTAGTTCTCATTATTATTTACCAAATAATCGGGAAAATTACGCTTCTGCCCCCGCAAAATGACCAGGGCAACCCAATCGCGGCCTGTTCGGGCCTATAAGCCCCTTTTATAAGGTTTTTCGTCACTTTTACCGCACAGAGATGTAACAAAATCAGGGTTTTTATCGCATTTTGTCGTCACATCGCGGGTTTGCCGATAAACCCACTTGGTTATCGCCGACAGGCAGAAGGATGGCGTGCTGAAGCGACGTCGGACAGAGGATTCCCCCCGCTTTTATATTTGGCAGTTAAAACGTCTGGATGGCTATCAGATGTCATGCTAACGTAAGGGCTATCGCAAATACCCCGTGAAGACCAAGCCAAAGGTGAGCCCGCTCCTATGACGTCAAAAAACATCGAAACCACCCTGATCGGCGCAGGACGCAGCAAGCGCTATACCCAGGGTTCCGTCAATCCCGTCACCCAACGCGCTTCTTCACTGGTCTTTGATTCCGTGGCGGCCAAAAAGCACGCCACCGCCAAGCGGGCCCATGGCGAACTGTTTTATGGGCGGCGCGGCACCCTGACCCACTTCGCGTTGCAGGATGCGATGGTGGAGTTGGAAGGCGGTGCCGGCTGTGTGCTTTATCCTTGCGGCGCGGCTGCGGTCTCCAACGCCATCCTGTCGTTTGTCAGCGCCGGCGATCATCTGCTGATGACCGGTTCGGTCTATGAGCCCACGCAGGATTTTTGCACCCATATCCTGAACCGTATGAACGTGGCGACCACCTATTACGACCCGCTGATCGGCGCCGATATCGCCAGGCTTATTCAACCCAATACCCGCGTGGTGTTCCTTGAGTCACCCGGCTCGATCACCATGGAAGTTCAGGATATCCCGGCCATGGTGCAGGCCATTCGTGCCGTGGCACCGGAAGTGGTGATCATGATCGATAATACCTGGGCGGCCGGAGTGCTGTTCAAGGCGCTGGATTTCGACATCGATATTTCGATTCAGGCCGGTACCAAATACATTATCGGCCATTCCGATTACATGCTCGGCACCGCCGTAGCCAACTCACGCTGTTGGGATCAACTGCGCGAATACTCTTATTTGATGGGCCAGATGGTAGACGCCGATACCGCCTATATGGCCAGCCGCGGCCTGCGTACGCTGGGCGTCCGCCTGAAGCAACACCAGCAAAGCAGTATCGAAGTCGCTAACTGGCTGGCCGCACGGCCGGAGGTGGCGGTAGTCAATCACCCTGAGCTACCAAGTTGCAAGGGCCACGAGTTTTACCGCCGTGATTTCAGCGGCTGCAACGGCCTGTTCTCTTTCGTGTTGAAACAGCGTCTGAGTGATGTGCAATTGGCCGAGTATCTGGACAACTTCAGCCACTTCAGCATGGCCTATTCCTGGGGTGGCTATGAGTCGCTGATCCTGGCTAACCAGCCGGAGGAGCTGGAAGCGATCCGCCCGGCGGGGGGTGTCGACTTCTCGGGTACCCTGGTGCGCCTGCATATCGGTCTGGAGAACGTGCAGGATTTGATCGCCGACCTCGCCGCCGGATTCGACCGTCTCGCCAACGCGCACTGACAGATTACCTGTTGCAGCGCAACTTTATTCGCCTCGTTTAATGTGTGCTTAAGCTAATAGCGGTACACTAGGCGGGTAACTGTCAGATACGGTCAACACCGCATCCTGGAGAATTTGGCTCCAGGCGCAACCGGCATGCAACAGGATATATAATGGATGTATTACGAGAGATTGTTCATGCGCTTTGGCAGCAGGACTTCATTGCCCTTGCCGATCCAAGCGTAATTTGGGTGGTTTATGCAGTACTTTTCACCACTCTATTTTTAGAAAATGGGTTACTGCCAGCCTCCTTCTTACCCGGCGACAGCCTGCTGCTGTTATCCGGCGCACTGATCGCCAAAGGCGTGATGGCCTTTGTGCCAACGCTGATCATTTTGACCGTCGCCGCCAGTCTTGGTTGCTGGCTGAGTTACCTGCAGGGGCGCTGGCTGGGCCACACCAATCTGGTCAAAGGCTGGTTGCTGCAATTGCCCGCCCAGTATCATCAACGCGCACACAATCTGTTTAACCGCCATGGCCTGATGGCACTGGTGATCGGCCGTTTTCTGGGCTTTGTCCGTACCCTGCTGCCGACCATGGCCGGCATCTCCGGTTTGAACAGTACTCGTTTCCAGCTATTCAACTGGCTGAGTGCCGTGGTTTGGGTCGGCTCGGTGGTCGGGCTTGGCTACGCTTTCAGCCAGATCCCACTGGTAAAACGCTACGAAAGCCAGGTGATGACCGGGCTGATGATCCTGCCGTTGCTGCTGCTGCTGGTTGGTCTGCTGGGCGCCATGTTGGTTATCTGGCGCAAAAAACGCGCCACCTCTTCCTGATGCATTAAAGGGCGGCAGTCGTCGCCCTACAGCGCTTTTTCAACCTGTGCCAGGCTGGGGGGCAACTTGCTCACCAGCGTATCCACCGCCAGCCGTACCTTCAACGGCAAATGTGGCGTTTGCGGCCACACCGCGTGGGCCTCAAATGACATGCCGGGCCGATCGCGCATCAGCCTGACCAACTCCCCTTTCAACAGCGATTCCCGCACCAGCCAGCAAGGCAGCCAGGAGATGCCAAACCCGGCCACCGTGGCATCCGCCATCGCCTGCAGGTCATCCATCTGCAGCCGCTTGTTCGGCATCACTTCCTGTACTTTGCCGCCGCTATCCGGGATCAGCCAATTGCGCACCACACCGGCGCGCATGTAGGTCACCGCATCATGTTGAGTCAGCTGTTCGAGGCTTTTCGGCTCACCATGCTGCTGCAGGTATTCCGGCGCGGCGCACAATGTCATGCGGTGGTCGCCAATGCTGCGCGCCACCAGCCCGCTGCTGCTGGCCAACGTCCCGTTGCGGATCGCCAAATCAAAACCGTCCTCAATCAAATCCACGATGCGATCGTTAAATGACAACTCCAGCTCCAACCCGGGGTGCTCACGCGCCAGACCGGTTAACAAGGGTGCAATGCACATGCGGCCGAACAGCACCGGCATCGATACCCTCAACCTGCCGCTGACCTGCTGCTTGCCCGACTCCAGCAAGGTTTCTGCGCTGCGGATCTCCTCCAGCGCCCGCAGGCAGCGTTCGTAGAACAGCGCGCCATCGTCGGTCAGGCTCTGACTGCGGGTGGTGCGATGGAACAGGCGTACGGCCAACCGCTGCTCCAGCCGGGCGATGGTTTTGCCCACCGCCGAACGCGAAAGGTGCAGCCGGCTGGCGGCCAGCGCGAAACTACCCGCCTCTACGGCGGTGACAAACACCGAAATCCCCTTCAAGCGATCGGTCATGTTTTGTAGCCCTGAGAGAAACAATCAAAGGAAATCTTATCGCCACTGGCGAAGATGAATCAACGATATTATCCAGAATCTGTTTACCGCTGACTTTGGAGTCAATCATGACCAAAACCATGCAACGCTGGACCATGGACGCCCTGGGGCGTCAGCACCTGCAACTGAACCAAAGCGCCATTCCACAACCGGGGCCACATGAGATCAGGGTAAAAGTGAATGCGATATCGCTTAATTACCGCGATAAGTTGGTGATCGAGACCGGTATGGGGTTGGAATTGCCACAACCCTTTATCCCCGCCTCCGACATGGCTGGGGAAGTCGACGCTATCGGTACCGGTGTCAGCCGCTTTCACCCCGGCGAGAGAGTGATCTCCACCTTCAGCCCCGGCTGGATTGACGGTCGGGAAAAACCACACGGCAATGCACGCACCCCACCTTACCGCACGCTGGGCGGTTTTTATCAGGGCATGCTGGCGGAATACGTGGTGTTGCATGAAGACTGGTTGGTCGCGGCGCCCACCTCGCTGGACGACGCGCAGGCCAGTACCCTGCCCTGCGCCGGGCTGACCGCCTGGTTCGCACTGGTGGAACAGGGAAAACTGCACGCCAGTCAATCGGTGTTAGTACAGGGCACCGGCGGCGTGGCGCTGTTTGCACTGCAGATCGCCAAGCTACAGGGCGCAGAAGTTTACGTCACCTCCAGCAGCGACGAAAAATTGGCGCGTACCAAGGCGTTGGGCGCAGACCATGGCATCAACCGCCTGAAGGGTGACTGGGTGGAGGAGGTGTATCGGTTGACAGGGGATCGCGGTATTGACCACGTGGTCGACACCGTTGGCGGCCCTAACCTCGGCAACTCAGTTCGCGCCGTCGCGGTTCAGGGACGGATCTCGGTGATCGGTGCGCTGGAGGGCTTCGAAGTCTCGGCCCCTGCCGGACCGTTGCTGCTGAAATCGCCGGTGATCCAGGGGATTGGCGTCGGCCACCGCCGCGCACTGGAAGATCTGGTGCGGGCGGTAGATACCAATGGTTTGCAACCGGTGATTGATCAGCGTTATCGCTTTGACCAACTGCAGCAGGCTCTCGATCATCTCGATCGCGGGGCATTTGGCAAAATTGTACTGACGCACTGAATTGCCGCCCCGGCTGCGGGATTAGCCCTCCATCATTAGTGGAGGATTGTCACGCAGTCGGGCCACTTCATCGCTTGGCGTCACGCCGAAGAAGCGTTTGAATTCACGACTGAACTGCGAAGCGCTCTCATAACCGACGCGGATTGCCGCGGTGCTGGCTTTCAGACCGTCGTGGACCATCAGCAAACGTGCCTTATGCAACCGATAGGATTTCACATACTGCAATGGCGAGGTGTTGGTCACCGCCTTAAAGTTATGGTGAAACGCCGAAATGCTCATATTCACTTCACCCGCCAACTGCTCAACGTTGAGGCTGTCGGCATACTGGTTTTCGATGCGTCGCAGCGCCTTGGCGATTTGGCTGAAGTGGGTATGGCGATTAACCAGTTCCTGCAATGACGTCCCGCAGCTGCCCCGCAACACGTGGTACAAAATTTCGCGCACAATCTGCGGCCCCAGCACCCGCGCATCAAGCGGCTTGGCCATCACGTCCAGCAGGCGTTCGGTGGCGCACAGCAGCTCTTCCGACAGCTCGGCCAGATTGACCCCGCTACTCTCTTGGCGTGGTTTCATCAGGTAGTCGTCATCGCCGATGTCGATCAACAGATCCTGCAGCATCTGGCTATCGATATTCACCGACAGCCCCACCAGCGGCAGCTCGGGGCTGGCAAAGGTTTCGCATTCAAACGGCAGCGGTACCGTCATCAGCAGGTAGTTGCGCGGATCATACTGAAACACCCGGTTACCGCAGTAGCCTACCTTGTGTCCCTGGAAAATGATCACCACCCCCGGCTCGTACATCACCGGCTGACGCGGACAGTGGCGGTCAACATAGAGGATTTTCACCAGGGGGACTGGCGAGGGGGTATAACCGTTACTCTCGGCAAAACAGGCCGCCTGGCGCGCCATGCGGCTGCGCAGTTCATCGATTTCACTCATGGAAACACCCTCTTACACTAAGAACAATTCGGCATAAATAATAGTTTAAAACTCTTCTTTTCTACAACGCTTTGTAGAAATAGGCAAGACTCGGGCAGGAATGTGCATTGTGCTGATGGACCAAGTTACTGACAATACACCTCAGATATTTTGCGCCGCCGGCGCTTGCCTTATGCAGAAGAGAAATCACCCATGCAAAACTTTATTCTTCATACCCCAACCAAAATCCTGTTCGGCCAAGACCAAATCGCCGGTCTGGCGCAGCAGATCCCTGCCGACGCACGCATTCTGATCACCTACGGTGGCGGCAGCGTGAAGAAAAATGGCGTGCTGGATCAGGTTTATTCCGCACTGGCCGGTCGCAACGTGCAGGAGTTCTCCGGTATCGAGCCTAACCCAACCTACGAAACGCTGATGAAAGCGGTCGAGGTTGTCCGTGCAGAGAACATTGATTTCCTGCTGGCCGTCGGTGGCGGTTCAGTGGTTGATGGCACCAAGTTCATCGCCGCAGCGGCCCACTATCAGGCGGATAGCGATCCATGGCACATCCTGAAAACCGTCGGCAGCGAAATCAAAGGCGCCGTGCCGATGGGTTGTGTACTGACCCTGCCGGCCACCGGTTCTGAATCCAACAGCGGCGCGGTGATCACCCGTAAAAGCAGCGGCGACAAACAGCATTTCTTCTCGCCATACGTTCAGCCACTGTTCGCCGTGCTGGATCCGGTAGTGACTTACTCGCTGCCGGAACGTCAGATCGCCAACGGCGTGGTCGATGCCTTTGTTCACACCATTGAGCAGTACCTGACCTATCCGGTCGATGCCAAGGTGCAGGACCGCTTTGCCGAAGGCCTGCTGCTGACGTTGCTGGAAGATGGCCCGCGTGCGCTGGCCGAACCGGAAAACTATGCGGTACGCGCCAACGTGATGTGGAGCGCCACCATGGCGTTGAACGGCCTGATCGGTGCCGGTGTGCCGCAGGACTGGGCAACCCATATGCTGGGCCACGAGTTGACCGCCATGCACGGTCTGGATCATGCCCAAACGCTGGCGATCGTCCTGCCGGCACTGCTGAACGAGAAAAAAGCACAGAAACGCGAAAAACTGCTGCAGTACGCCGAGCGCGTCTGGGGTCTGCGTGATGGCAGCGAAGACAGCCGCATTGACGGTGCTATTGCCGCCACCCGCGCCTTCTTCGAGCAAATGGGCGTTCCAACCCGTATGGCCGATTACCAGCTCGACGGCAGCTCGATCCCGGCACTGCTTGATAAGCTGCATCAGCACGGTATGACCGCACTGGGCGAGCATCAGGACATCACCCTGGAAGTCAGCCAACGCATTTATGAAGCGGCACGTTAATCGCAAATCTGCCATTTCCTGCTAGGCTTTAGTTTCTGTTTGTCTTTTCTATTCCTGCGCCCAACCGATCACCGGGCGCAGTCTCAAGCACTATTCCGACACTGCTGATATTTGCTTAGCAAACTCAGCACCACCCTGGTTTGCCAGCTAGAATTTATTGATAGCCGTTCCTGGTGCATGCAGCACCGGGCAATCCGTTGACAAGGAGATACGCATGACAACGCAACAACCCATCATCAAACTCCACGATGGTAATCTGATGCCGCAGTTGGGTCTCGGCGTTTGGCAGGCGAGTATTCCAGATACCACTCAGGCGGTGATTAAAGCGCTGGAAGTGGGTTATCGTTCGATCGATACCGCCGCGATCTACAAGAACGAGGAAGGCGTCGGTGCCGCGCTGCAATCTGCCTCGGTGCCGCGCGATGAGCTGTTTATCACCACCAAGCTGTGGAACGACGATCAGGGCGACCCACAGGCGGCCCTGGAAACCAGTCTGGAAAAACTCAAGCTGGACTACGTCGATCTGTATCTTATCCACTGGCCGAAACCGCAGCAGGATCAATACGTGGACGCCTGGCGTGGGCTGATTAAGCTACGCGAACAGGGGCTGGTCAAGAGTATCGGGGTCTGTAATTTCCACACCCCGCATTTGCAGCGCCTGCTGGATGAAACCAATGTCGCACCGGTGATTAACCAGATTGAGCTGCATCCGTTACTGCAACAGCGCCAGTTGCGCGCCTGGAACGCGACGCACCATATCGCCACCGAATCCTGGAGCCCACTGGCACAGGGCGGTGAAGGGGTATTCGATCAGCCGCTGATCAAACACCTGGCGGAAAAATACGAGAAAACCCCGGCGCAAATCGTGGTGCGCTGGCATCTGGACAGCGGCCTGATCGTGATCCCGAAATCGATCACGCCTTCGCGCATTCGTGAAAACTTTGAGGTGTTTGATTTCAAACTGGATAAGGACGAACTGAACGATATCGCCAAACTGGATATCGGCAACCGTCTGGGGCCGGATCCCGACTCACTGTAATGCTACCCAGCCCTGTTGTTTAATGGTAGGGGCGCTGCATGTCGCGCCCGATAGCATAATCAAGGGGTTAAATCGGGTCGAACATGTTCGACCCCTACAGGTTTAGCTCTTACCAGCCCTCTCCTCTGGAGAGGGCTGTTTTATTCCCCGCTACAACTGCTCGCCATTGGTGGCGATCACCCGCTGATACCAGCCAAAACTTTGCTTCTTCTTGCGTGCCAAATTGTTGTCGTGATCGACGTACACAAAGCCGTACTGCTTTTGGTAGCCGTTGAGCCAGGAGAGCAGATCAATAAACGACCAGGGGTAGTAACCGCGCACATCAGCGCCCTGCTCGATCGCCGCGCCGATCGCCTGAATATGATCGCGCAGATAGTCAATGCGGGGTTGATCGCGCACTTCCCCCTCGACGATCGGATCCTTGGCACCCAGGCCGTTCTCGGTAATGTAGATCGGAATGTTGCCGTAGCGTTTGACGATGCGGCCAATGGCGTCGGTCAGCCCCTGCGGATAAACCTCCCAGTCCCAGTCGGTGTAGACACCGTTCGGGTTGCGCACCAGTTTAAACAGCCCCTTGAAACCCAATTCACGCCCGCTGCCCTTCTGGCCGCTGGTGTTGATGGCATAGCCCTCGACGTCGTCGTTGTGTGCCACCATTTCGCGCTTGTAGTAATTCAGGCCGATAAAATCGACGATATTGTCCTTCAGCAACGCCTCATCTCCCGGCGCGAAATGCGGCACGCCAAAGGCCTGCTGCGCCATCGCCAGTAGCTCCGCCGGGTATTCGCCCTTCAGCACCGGATCGTACAGCCAGTGGGTGAAGATCCCCTCGGCGATCTCGCAGGCACGGCGATCCTCTGGCGAATCGCTGATCGGATCGTTCGGTTGCAGCACATTGACGAAGCCGATCTGACCGTTGATCTTCATTTCACGGAAGCTTTTCACCGCGCGGGCATTGGCCAGGAACACGTGATGACAAGCCTGAATGCCCTTTTTCGGATCGGTCAGCTTGGGCGGGTGCGCCCCGGTGAAATAGCCCATGCCGATAAACACAATGGTTTCGTTGAAGGTGGACCACAGCTCGACGCGATCGCCAAAACGCTGATAACACAGACGGGCATATTCATCGAACGCATCGACGATCTCACGTGATTCCCAACCGCCAAACGCGTCCTGCAACGCCTGCGGCAGATCCCAGTGGTACAGGGTGATCATCGGCTTGATATTGTGCTTCAACAGTTCGTCGATCAGATCGCTATAGAATTGGATCCCGGCTTCATTCACCTCGCCCCGCCCCTGCGGCAACAGCCGTGGCCAGGAGATCGAAAACCGGTAGGTCTGCATCCCCAACTCGGCCATCAGCGCCACGTCCTCGCGGAAGCGATGGTAGTGATCGACCGCCACGTCGCCGTTGGTGCCCTGATAAGTGGTGCCCGGCAGATGGGAGAACAGATCCCAGTTGGACAGGCCCTTGCCATCGGCATCAAAGCCGCCCTCAACCTGATAAGAGGCGGTCGCCGCGCCCCACAGGAAATCCTTCGGAAAAACGCTCATTGATTTTGCACCCCGTTCTGCTCCAGTAATCGGTAAATTCTCACCAGCTCCTCCACCAGATCGCGCGCCAGCATGGCGTTCATGATGTGGTCCTGCGCATGCACCATAATCAGGTTGACCGGCAGCTTGCCTTCCCCCTCGTCAAAACCGATCAGCTCGGTCTGGGTGGCGTGAGCGCGCTTCGCCGCCAACTGCGATTCCGCCAGCAGAATATCTACCTGATCCCACTGATACTTTCGCGCCGCGTACAGCGCCTGCATGGCACAACTGCGCGCCTCACCGGCGTTGATGATCAATTCCATTACCGCCGTTTCCATGTCGATCATTCGGTGACTCCTTGTGTCTGTTCAATCTGATCCGCTTCGCTCACTTCCTGATCCAGTAACTGTTGCTCATAGACCTTAAAGAACGGGTAATAGATCAATGCCGATACCGCCGCCAACAGCAGCACCAGTAGCGCGGCTCGGAAATCCCAACCGGTGGCCCAGGCGGCGCCAATCGGCGCCGGTGCGGTCCAGGGCACCACCGAGATCACCCGACCGATCAGATCCAGCTTCACTGCCGAATAGGCAATGATCGAATTGACGATCGGCGCAGTGATAAACGGGATAAAGAAGGTGGGGTTCATGACGATCGGCGTGCCGAAGATCACCGGTTCATTGATGTTGAAACAGCTCGGCACCAGGCTCAGCTTGCCGATCGACCGCAGGTGCGCCGAACGGCTGCGCAGATAAAGCAGCACCAGCCCAAAGGTGGCGCCGGATCCGCCGATGACGATAAAGAAGGTCCAGAAAGCCTCCATAAAGATGTGCGGCATCGGGTGGCCAGCAGCCAACGCATCCTGATTGATGCCCAGATTGGTCAGCCAGAAAGCCTGCAGCATGCCAGAGACGATCACCGCGCCGTGAATACCGGCGAACCACAACAGGTGGCCGATCAACACCGCCAGCAGTATTGCCGGCAGCGAGTCGGCGGCGGAAATCAGCGGCTGGAACAATGCCATGATCGCCTGCGGCAACAGTAAATTAAACTGGTGCTGCACCAGCAGGCTGAGCGGATACAGAGTGATCACTACTGCCAGGATCGGGATCAGCAGATCGAACGACTGTTTGATCTTGGCCGGTACCTGTTCCGGTAACGAGATACCGATATTGTGCAGTTTGAGAAAACGGATCAGTTCGGTGGTGTAGACCGCCACCAGAATGGCGGTAAAGATCCCCACGCCCCCCAGCGCGGCGGTCGGCAGCATCTTTTCGGTCTGTGGTGCGGCGACCAGTAAAAACGACATCAGCGCCAGCATCGCCGCCATAAAGGGATCGAGCTTATAGCTCTGCGCCAGGTTATAAGCGATGGCAGCAGTAATATAAATCGACATGATCCCCATGGTCATATTAAACGGGGTAAGAATCGCCACCTGATGTTTCTCTGCCGCCCCCAGCCACCATTGGGCTATTCCCCAACTGCTGTCGGCGGAAAAAGGCGGGTAGGCAAAGACCAATAAAAAGGAACCGACAATCATAAATGGCATCGCGGAAATAAAGCCATCGCGGATCGCCATAATATGTCTCTGGGTCGAGAGCCTACCGGCAATCGGGCTGATACGGTTTTCAATAAAATTGAATGCGGCCTGGCTGATACTCATGGTTCAACCCTCGGGACGTTCTGAGTCAATGGTCACAGGGCGAGAAAGCCGGCGGCAACAGGCTGCAGCAGGCGGCCCTGCTGGGATCAGTGTTGTGCGATCATCGTTAAGGCTTCGGCGAGGATTTTATCGCCGCGCATCATGCCGTAATCCATACTGTTAATCACAGCGATCGGTTTATTTTCCCTGTCGGCGATCTTTTTAAAATCGGCCAGCTTATATTTAATCTGCGGTCCAAGCAGACAACATTGATAATTCGCCAGCGTGGTTTCAAACTCCTCAATACCCACGGCGATAATATCCACCTCAATACCCTGCTGTTCGGCAGCCTTCTTCATTTTATTGACGACCATGCTGGTCGACATTCCAGCGGCGCAGCATAAGAATATTTTTTTCATCCGTTCTCCTGTAGCCAATAAACGCAAATGGGTCAGTTGAGGAATGAGTATGGTTTCAAAAACGGAAAAACAGCAACCGGTTTCAGTAACCGGTTGCAGGGTTTAAACGGGTTCTGTGAAGGAGATCCGAATTTTAATTTTCGGACTTAAAGCGCTGAATAACTGAGCAGCATGGCCTGGCTGAAGCTCTCACCTTTGGCCAGGCGGCGCAACCCACCCAGCTCCGCCATGTGATGCGCATTGGCGGCGTGCGACATCGGTTCCAGGCAGAAGAATTCGAACTGATAACCCGGATCGAACGCCGGATCGGAGACAAACATAAAGTACACCGGGCAGGCAGGCTCGGTGCTCATTTGCAGTTTGCTACCCTGCTCCGGCCACTGGATCTTTGCCTCGCCATTCCAGCCGCCAAATCCGTTATTCACCCAGCGACGGGGGATCGCGGCCAACCGGTTAAAGTCCATTTCCTCGCTAAGTGGCACCTGTTCGCCCGCCAGCCACTCTTCAGCCTCCAGCCAGTAGGCCTGAGCCGGTGCCTGCACCCGGGTATCCGGCGTTAACGGAAAATACGGGTGCCAACCCAATCCGTAGGGCATTGGGCTTTGACCATCATGTTCCACGACCAGTTCGATCCTCAGTTGCTGCCGCTCCAGCGTAAAACATTGATCAACCCGGTACTGATAAGGCCCTTCGGCATGCTGATAACTTAAACGAAGGAAATCGCTGCGCTGCTCAATGCACTGCCATTGCTGCAGCCAACCATCGCCGTGCAGGTAATGCCGATCCCAACTTGTATTGGGGCAAAGCGCATAGTCCCGTCCTTCGAAACTAAACCGATTTTGGTTGACCCGGTTGCCAAAGGGCACCAGTGGAAAGCAGCCCGATTGCAACGCCGGAGTGTCTTCACTCAGCGTTGCCGGCCGTAACAAAGGGATTTCCCCCTCTGGGCTATGTGCAGCCAGTTTCAGCACGCTGCCACCCAAGGATGAAACCACCAGCGTAAGACTGCCATTATCCAACCTGAACAAGGCCATATTGCCTCCGGAGTTAATCGGCGAAGTTAATGACCACTTTGCCACACTGGCCAGAAGCCATCAGCGCATAAGCCTCTGCGGCCTGCTCAAGGTTGAAACGGTGGGTAATGGCAGCATGAGGATGCATTTTCCAGTCGTGCAGATCGGTGCAGCATTTTTCCATATGGTGCAGGCTGGTGACCCAGGAACCAATGATCCGCCGCTGGTGGTGCATCAGGTCGGCGCTGACTTCGAACTCAACCTTGCCGGTTTCACCAATGTAGATCACCCTGCCCCAGTCTGAAGAGGCTTGCAGCGCCAGCAGGCGGCCTTTGGCGTTGCCGGAACAGTCCAGCGTCACATTGGCACCGCCCGCCGTCAGTTCACGAATACGCTCTGTCACGCCGTCGCCGGTCAGGAATCCGTGATCCATCAGCCCCAGCTTTTTCGCGGTGGCCAGACGTTCAGGGATAACATCAACGCCAATCACCGTTTTCGCCCCACGGCCCTTCGCCAGCATCATCGCCATCATGCCGACCGGGCCAAGTCCCACCACCAGCACGTGATCGCTGCCGGAGACTTCGCCCCGCACAATGCCCTCATAGGCCGTACCGACGCCGCAGGAGATAAAAGCGCCGTCTTCATAGCTGAGCGAGTCTGGCAAATGGATCAAATCTTTCTCTTCCGCCAACAGGTAGTCGGCATGCCCGCCATCGCGCTGCCAGCCATAAGCG
This sequence comes from Serratia myotis, assembly GCF_027474885.1. Classification (NCBI taxonomy): domain Bacteria; kingdom Pseudomonadati; phylum Pseudomonadota; class Gammaproteobacteria; order Enterobacterales; family Yersiniaceae; genus Serratia; species Serratia myotis. Next base: position 4,753,861 of record NZ_CP099707.1, read on the forward strand.
GCCTTGCCCTCACCGGTGCAAGAAATCGGGTAACCCCGGCGACAGTTACTGCAAAAACCACAGCCGGAAATATGGTACACCAGCACGCGATCGCTCTCGCGAAAATGCCGACAACCCCCCCCCAAAGCCACGATCTGGCCACAGGGTTCGTGGCCATTAATAAATCCCCGATATAAAGGTTGATCCGGCGCGGCCGCCGTCCCCCGATGCTGGTGATAAATATAATGAATATCGCTACCGCAAATACCGGACGATTTCATTTTAATCAACACCTGGCCAATACCCGGTTGTGGAATATCAACCTCACGCAGCGTTACACTGGAATTTCCGGGCAAATAAGCTGCCAACATTTTTCCCATGTTATTTTCCTTTAAAATTTAATAAAGATTTTTTTGAGCGCAATGAAATGTTATTGCTTACTGTTCTTTTGCATCACAATAATATTCACCAGCACCGCCAATACAATAATGACGCCCCTGACCACCTGTTGGAAAAAGGAGTTGATGCCCAGCAATACCAGGCCACTGCCAATCAGGGTGATCACCAGTACGCCAAGCAGGGTACCGAGCATTGAACCACGTCCGCCGGACAAGGCGGTGCCGCCCACCACCACGGCGGCAATCACGTCGAACTCCAGACCGCTGGCCGCCCCGGCGTTACCCGAACCCAGGCGTGCAGCCAGCAAAATACCCGTCACTGCGGCCAGCAGACCGGCGATGGTGAACAGCAGCACGCGAATGCGCCTGACGTTGATCCCACACAGTTGTGCCGCGCCGGCGTTACCGCCAATCGCGTATACCGAACGGCCAAAAGCGGTTTTCTTGCTGATAAACTGAAACACCACGAACAGGATCAGCATAATCACCGCTGACACCGGCAGCCCCAGCACCTGGCCGCCCAACCAATCCAGCACGGTATTTTCTTCGATCGGTACCGGCAGCGCGTTGGTCATAAACAGCCCCATACCGCGCAATGCGCTCCACAACCCCAACGTAGCAACAAAACTCGGCACGTTGAACCTGCCACGCAGCACCCCGGCAACCGACCCCAGGGCCGCCCCCAACAGCAGAGACAAGAGCAGCGCGATCGGCAGAGGTATCGCGTATTGCATCAAATACGCCAGGATCACGGATATAAACGCCACCATCGGCCCCACACTGACGTCAATTTCCCCGGAAATAATAATTAACGTCATCGCCCAGGCAGCAATGCCGATAGTGGCTGCATCGCGTAATATGTTCATTTGATTGTTCAGCGAAATAAACCCGGGAGCATAAATAGAGAACACGAGATATAACACGATAATAATAGCCAGCAAGCCCAGCTCATTGGCATGCTTGGATAATTTATGGGTCTTGGCTATTTTCATTTCAGGTACCAATGTGGACATTGTCATTACCTCCGGCGTATGCAATAACGGCAAAATTATTGGATCATCAGCACTTCAGACATCAATTGTTCAACGTCCACGGGTGAGATAAATTCCTTCGCTATCCTTCCCTGCTGTAACAATAAGATCCGGTCGCAAACCTGAGGTAACTCCTCGACTTCACTGGACACGAAAATAATACTTTTCCCTTCCGCCGCTAATTCACGGGCGATGCGATAGATTTGATTTTTGGCTTCTACATCGACAGCACGGGTCGGCTCATCAAGCAATAAGATCCGGCTCCTGGCATAAACCCAACGACCAATCACCACCTTTTGCTGGTTACCCCCAGAGAGCGTCACGATCGGCGTACCGGTCGCTGCCGTTTTCACTCGCATACGGCTGACGATCGCCGACGTCGCTTGTTTGATCTTCAGCCAGTTCAGCACGCCATAACGGCTTACCGCACGGCTGTCGGTCATCACGGTGTTTTCATCCACCCCCAACAGCGGCATGATGCCTTCAGCCTTACGGTTTTCCGGGGTGTAGGCCATACCGCGTTTTAGCATACCGGCATAATTCGGGGCAATCAGCGTTTCCCCGTCCAACACCAGTTCACCTTCGGTAAAGGGCGTCAGGCCGACAATCGCTTTCAGCAATTCGCTGCGGCCCGCCCCCAGTAACCCGGCGATGCCCAGGACTTCACCACGCCGCAGTTCAAAACTGACCTGATGCAATTTTGGTGGTAACGATAGCTGCCTGACCGCCAACACCGTTTCGCCGCCGACAGGTGCCGTGACCCACTGAGTGTGGTGATCCTGATGGCCTAACATCAGGTCGACAATCTGCTGAGTTGAGGTGTTATCCAACGCCACATCCCCAGCCACGCAACCGTCACGCATGATGGTACAGGAGGACGCCAGCCGGCGGATTTCATTCATCCGGTGGCTGACATACACCACCGCAATGCCGGCAGCAGACAGGCGCATCACCGCCGCAGCCACCAGATCCGCCTCGGCATTGGCCAGCGAACTGGTCGGCTCATCGAGGATCACCACTTTGGGATCCCCCTGAATAACGCGGGCTATCTCCACCAATTGCTGCTGCGCCGGGCTCAGATCACGCACCCATTGTTGAGGATCGATATCGACTCCCAGCCGGTCCAGCGCCCGTTTCGCCTGCTCTGCCATGCGCCGGGCATCAATCACCCCGGCACGCTGCGGCCAGACGCCCAGGCACAGGTTTTCCGCTACGCTCATATCCTGCACCAGGCTTAACTCCTGGTAGACAGCCCGTACACCGAGCCTGGCGGCACGGCGCGTCAACTGTTCCTCCGGCCCATCCAACTGTTGTTCACCGATAAAGACCTGCCCGGCATCCAGCCGTTCGCTACCGGTGAGCATGCGGATTAATGTGGATTTACCCGCGCCGTTTTTCCCGAGTAACGCGCGCACCTCACCACGGCGCAGAGTAAAATTAACATCTTGCAACGCTACCACTCCCGGGTAGCGTTTATGCCCGGACTGGATACAGGCCACCACCGGTTGCTGTGCCAGACTGCTCAAGACCCTGTCGCTCATGGGAGTCTCCTGCATCAAGGTAAGCCATCTTTGTGAGTCGCCAGCCAGTCAGTCGCGCTCTGCGTGGTGGCATAGAGATCTATCAGTACCTGCACCACTTTTTGAGCGACCGGCTGCCGGTTAATGGCACTCATCACCTGAGCAAATGCCAATGCCCCCATCTTCTTGCCGGAGATATCCACCACCGCTTGCAGCACTTGCCGGTTTGCCAGCTCCTGGGCAATTTCAGTGGTCATATCCGAGCCGAACACCACGGTTTGCCCGACCTTGTTCTGATTGCGAACGGCTTTAACTGCACCAAGCGTAGCGCCGCCGGATTCACCGAAAATAGCATCGACCTTGCCGGATGAAATCAGCAGTTTCTCACCCACCGATATCGCTTTATCCAGCACCGTACCTTCCTGATTGGCGACTATCTTCATGCCCGGCACTTTCGCCTTCAGCGCATCTTCAAAACCTTTACGGCGCTGTACGCAGACTTCAAATGCCTCGCAGTTAATCACCGCAATTGTCGGCTCCGTTATTTTCTTCTCAATAAAGTAATCGGCCGCGCTATTCCCCAGTTTCTTACCAAATTCATATGGGTCCCCTACCAGATAGGCATAAACATATTTATCTACACCCTTCTCGTTAATGCAGGTGTTGTAACAAATCACCGGGATATTCGCTTCGTGGGCACGTTTAATCGCCCGCACGCTGCCATTGGTTGAAACGGCAGAGAGCACCACGGCACTCACATCGCGCGCGATCATGGTATCGATAAACGAACTTTCTTTAGAAACATCACCTTGTGCGTTGGTTTCTATAATGCCAATTTTGCCACCGGCCTTGTCTGCGCTGTCTTGTACCCCCCAGCGCACCCCGGCGTAATATCCCTGGGTATCAAGATAAATGGCGCCAATAGTCATCTTCTCGTCTTTGGCCTGCACCCCTGTACTAAAAATAACGATGACCCCGGTAATGGCTAACATCATGTGTCTTATTTTTTTCAGCAACATTGTTGTTCTCCAGTTAATGTTTATTAACCCCTTGCTGCATATTTTCATTATTGCGACTGATGGCCGGGACTTGCCGCCTGTGCGGCCCAGTCCCAGAGCACCAACTCATTACACTAAATGATCAAGTTGATTACTTTTCACCACAGGATCACGCATTAAACTAAACAGAGTTAAGTAAACTCTTTTTCCTTGCCGGCGGCAGCTCCTGTCGGGACGAGCTGCTGCTCCAGCGCCTCCAGCGTGATGCCTTTGGTTTCCGGCACTCGGGCATAGATGAACAATGCCCCGGCCAGGCAGATAGCGCCGTACAGCAGGAAACTGCCTGCGGCACCCAACGCGGCATTTAACAGTGGGAAGCTGTAGGTCAGCACGAAGCAGGCGACCCACAGGGCAAAGGTGCCCGTCGCCATCGCCGCGCCACGGATGCGATTGGGGAAAATTTCCGCCAGCAGCACCCAGGTGACCGGCGCAAGCGTGACGGCATAAATGGCGATGGCAACCAGAACCAGCAGCAGTACTGGCAGACCCAACAGACCATAGGCGTAGGCCGCCGCCATCAGCAGGTAGACAGCCGTCAGTCCGCAGGCGCCGATCAACATCAACCGGCGTCGACCAATGCGATCCACCAGCGGCAAGGCCAGCAGAGTGAAGATCAGGTTGATCAACCCGGTGGCGACGATCGACTTCAGGGTATCGTTGATATCAAACCCTGCCGAAGCGAAGATCTCCTGCGCATAGTTGAAGATCACGTTGATACCGCACCACTGCTGGAAGACCGCCAGCACAATGCCAATCACCAGCACCGGTCGCACATCCCCGCGCAGCAAAGCACGGAATGGCACCTTGCCGCTGTCCTTGTCCAGCGTCTGGCGGATCTCCGTCAGCGTTTGCCGTGCGTATTGTTCGTTACCGATACGCCGCAATACCCGCTGCGCCTGCTCATGACGCCCAGCCTTCGCCAACCAGCGCGGTGATTCAGGGACGGCCAGCATTAACAGCAGGAAAGCCAGCGCCGGTACCAGTTCAGCGCCAAACATATAGCGCCAGCCAATCTGCCCATTCCAACTGGCCAGCAGATCCGCCTGGCTGGCATTGGCCACCACCGGATCGGCGATCAACAGGTTGATCAACTGCGCCGCCAGCACGCCAATCACGATCGTCAGTTGGTTCACCGCCACGAAACGACCCCGCTGCGCCGCCGGACTGACCTCGGCGATATACACCGGCGACAGAGCCGAAGCCAGGCCAATACCGACCCCACCGACAATGCGATAAAAGATAAAGGCATCGAAGCTGGTGGCCATGGCCGTGCCCCAGGCGGAGATCACGAAGGTTAACGCGGCGATCGCCAGCGGCAACTTTCGGCCAAAACGATCCGACAGCAGCCCCGAGATCAGGGCACCAAAAATACAGCCCACCAGCGCCGAGCTCATCGCCCAGCCGGACTGCGCAGGATCGGTAATGCCGAAGTACGCCTCGTAAAAGGGTTTGGCACCGCCGATCACTACCCAGTCATAGCCGAATAACAGGCCGCCGCAGGCGGCGACCAGGCAGATGGTCCAGACATAGGACATGTTCAGTTTATTCGTCACATCAACCTCCTTCGGGCATCAGTTTGCTAAGGCTGCGGCCAGTACACTGAATAAATGCGCTTTGTCATGCGCCGGATTGCACGCCAGCAACGCTTTCAACGTTTGCTGCGCCGCCGTGAGCTGCCCTAATCCCAACTGCGCCAGCGCCGTCACCAGCAGGCAATGCTGTTGATGGGCCTGTTGCAGGTCGTTGTCCAATGCCATCAGATCCGGCAGTGAAACGGCAAAGAAATCGGCGCCAGGCGACACCTCAGGCTGTTGGTGCACCCATTGCTGCATTTGCGTGAACACCTGTTCGGCCTGCGTTGACTGCCCAAGTTGCCTGAGCGCCATGCCGCGATAGAACAGATAATCCACCGGTTGGTCGTTGTAATAGCGGCTTTGCGTCAGTTCGCTGTGCCCCGCGCAGGCCTGTTGCCAATAGCCTGCGGCAGCATCGAGGTTGCCCTGGCGGGCAGCACCGATCCCGAGCCAATAGTAAATATCATTGTCGCTTTGTCCGGCCAGGCGGCCCTCCCCCAGATTGTGCGGGTAGTGCAACGCCGACTGCAGCAAGTCATGTGCCTGCAGTAACTCACCCTGTTGCAGCGCCTGAAACGCTAACCGCTGCAGGTTGATCAGGTACTGGCCGGTGACCTTGCCTTCACCGCCTTCCCACGGGTGGAACTGCCGTTGTTGCAGGATCTGTTGCGCGTCACTCAGCCGCCCGCACTGGTTGTACAGGCTCAGCAGTTCGGCAGTAAGATCGTCACGCCTGGCCACCACCGGTAAATGTTGTTCCAGCAAGGCCAGCCGCTGTTCCGGGGCCGCCCGCAGATGCTTATTCAATTGATCCAGTTCGAACAGCAGCCGGGCATCATCGGGCTGCAGGGCAAACGCCCGTTGCAGATATTCCAGCGCGACATCATGCTGCTGGAGCTTGTTGAAGCTGTAGATCCCCAGGTTGCGCCAGGCATCGGCAAACCCCGGCTGTCGCTCGACACAGCGCTGCCATAACGCCACCGCCTGCAAGTAGTTGCGCTTGCTGTAATGGAAGCAACCCAACAGGTACTGGGCAAAATCGCACTCCGGCAGTTGGCTCAGCATCTGTACTTCGTTCAGCGTATTGGGAAAGCGCACCTGTCGGCTAAAGCTGTCGCGCGCCTGCGCCAGCAACTGTTGGTATTCACTGTCGCTCACCTCGCCTTTGCGCAAGCTGGCCAGCAGATAAAGTGGCAGGGTTTCCTGGCTGTCCAGCAGCGTCAACAGTTCAACCGCCTGCCGTTTGGCCCCCCACTCACACAGTTGACCGGCAATCGTCAGCGCATTGATACCGCGGCAGCCCGTCACCGCCCGCAAACGCTGTAAATCGACCGCTTCGCGGGTTTGCGCATAGCGCAGGTAATGCAGGCTGTAATGCAATGGGCGAGCGGCCAGCTGTTGCGCAATATAGGCCAGGCTCTGCTCCCCCTGACCCAGGCGTTGCAACAGCAGTGCCTTCAGGGCGATCAGTGGGTAATGGCTGGCATTAACGCTCAGGCTGCTTTCACAGAATTCCAGCGCCTGCGCATCATCCCCGCGCCGTGCCGCGACTCGTGCCAAGCCGTAGAAGCCACCCGGTTTACCATTGCCGCTCCAGATGGCGCGGTAAAAATCTTCATAGGCCGCGCTGTCGTCACCCAATTGTTCATGAGCGCAGCCGCGGATCAGGCTGGCCAATCCGCACTGTGGGTTACGGTTTAGGTGATGTGCGCGTGCCAGCGCGTCGTCAGCATAGGCGATGGCGCGTTTGAAATTGGCGCGGTTATATTCCAGCGTCGCCAGAGCCAGATTGCAGCGATAATCAAGCGGATCCAGCTCCAGACCGCGCTGGTAATAGTCGAATGCCGAACGACTGGCGTGATTGTATTGCTCCAGATGCTGGCCGATAAACCAGGCCTCATCCGCACTGTCGATTTGTCCGGCTTCCCGTGGCGCTTTGGCAGGCTGCGGCAGTTCTGCTGCCGGATCGGCCTGATGCTGGCGATAGCTGAGTACGCTGCGCCCTTGCGAGTCCGACAATTCCATGGTCAGGCGACCCGGGAAATCACCGCTCAGGGTCTCCAACAGCGCCGCTCCGGGGTTGAGATCGACACGGCGGTCGAGCAGCAACTGTTGGTCGCTATCGCTGCGGATCACCAGCCGATGTTGCAGCAATGGCGCAACCGCATACAGCCCCCATACCAACTGCCGGCCGTCGCTTTCCAGTTTCAATGCCGCACGGGTGTTGGCGTTCTGCACCATGCCGAGGGTGTTGTAGGGCAGGAAATTCTGTACGAAGCATTTTTCTTCGTAAGCATCGAGCCAGGTGAAGTCCGGTTGGTTATCGGTGTAAACCCCGGTCATCAGCTCAATGTACGGGCCGTTGCTGTCGGTCAGGTTGCGATCCCAGGCCTGGCCAAACTCACCGTGGCCCCAACTCCATTGCTTCTTGCCGGGGGACACATGGTGATCGGCGATATGCAGCAAACCGCCCTGCTCATCGTGGCTGTAGGCACCGACAAAGTCATAGTCCGACTTGTGCGCCATATAAGACGTCGGCACCGGGATATTCTTGTAACGCGAAATATCCACGCCAGCCGAGTAATCCACTTTGTAGTAGGTGCCGGTGGCGATAGGGAACGAAGACACATCGCGCTTGCCGTGGTCAAAAACGGCGGTCACATCCGGTGGGAACACGCTCTGGTGATCGTCCCCGCCCTTCACCGCCGGGTTGGCCCACCAAAGGAAATGGCGCGGTGTCGGGTTGGCGTTAAAGATCCTGGCGCTGATTTCGATCAACGCCCGGTCGGGATACAGAGTGAAACCGACCATCACCTGCAGTCCGCGCATCGGCTCCACTTCCCCCAGCCAGACGGTCTGCGCACCGTTATCCTGTTGCTGAGTCTGACAATCCACCGGCATGTAGGTGGTCGGGCGATGGTGCTGCGGCCAGTTGAATTCGATCCCGCCGGAGATCCACGGCCCCAGCAGCCCCACCAGCGCCGGCTTGATCACGTCGTTGTGGTAGACAAAATCACGCTGTTGCACCTTGTCGTAAGCCCGGTGAATACGCCCACCCAGCTCCGGCAGCAGCATCACTCGCAGGTAGTCATTTTCCAGATAGACCGCCTGATAGCGGCGCAGGGATCTTTCACCGCTCAGGGTATCAATCACGCCGTAGGGGTAAACCGCGCCGGAAGATCCCTGATAGACGCGGTTTTCCAGGAACATCGGGTGCGAGTCCTGCTCACCGGTACCGTAAGTGGGTAATTCAACCTGTTCTTGCCAAACCTTGACTGTCCCGTGCATGCTTTCCTCTCTAAAAATACTGAACATTGCGTTTCAGGCAGTCTAGATGACAGAATTGATGACTTTATGCGCTACCATCACGCAATACACTAAACGGGGTTTAATGAATGGCCTTGCAAGGTTTGAACAACCAGCGGGTGCGCAATTTTAATAAACGGGTGCTGTGCGCGCTGCTGTATCGGGAAAAGGTTGCCAGCAAGTCGACGTTGGCGCGGCTTTCGCAGTTGTCTATTCCTGCGGTCGGCAAAATCCTCGACGAACTGCAGGAAGAGCAGCGGGTAGAGCACGATCCGCATAACCTGCACAGCCGCGGATTGGGAGGTGGCAGCTATCGCATCGCCGCCGCAGGACAACGTATTCTGTGTCTGAACGTCTCCCCCTATCTGATTGAAAGCATCGTGGTCGACGGCCTGATGACACCTTGCAGCGCTTTCACCCCACTGCCGATTGTCGCTACCACGCCGCAGGCGATGCTGCAGGAAATGGTGCAGATCTACCATCTGCACAGCCGCCAGCAGGGCATGCCGCTAAAAATCGCTTTGTCGATCCACGGCCAGGTCAACCCGCTGACCGGGGTATCGCAGCGCATGCCACAGGCCCCGTGGGAAGGTCCGGTAGAGATAAAATACCTGCTGGAAGAACGTCTGAAGACCGAGGTTTTGCTGGATAACGACTGCGTGATGCTGGGGTTGGCGGAAAAGTGGCAAAATAACGCTAATCTGCAGGACTTTTGCGTGATTAACGTCGATTACGGTATAGGATCCTCGTTCGTGATTAACCAGCAGATTTACCGGGGCAGCCTGTTTGGCAGCGGTCAGATTGGCCATACCATTATCGACCCCGATGGCAGCCTCTGCGCCTGTGGCCGCTACGGCTGTCTGGAAACCATCGCTTCGCTGTCGGCGCTGAAGAAAAAGGCCCGCATTCAGCTCAAAGTCACCCCCTGGGCACAGCAGGAGGGCGAAAGGATTAAAACCCCCACCACCGCTGAACTGATTGCTCGTTATCATCAGGGAGATGCTGCGTTGCAGGTATTGGTGCAACGCGCCGCCCAGGCGATTGGGCTGAGCCTGTATAACTTCCTTAACATCCTCAATATCAACCGTATTTATCTGTATGGTCGCAGCTGTGGATTCGGTCAGGCCTGGCTGGACACCATCATCAGCCAGACCGGTTTCAACCCTTTCGACCGACACGACCAAATCCAGGCTCAGGCCACGCATATCGGTTTTGGCCAACTGACGCGCGCACAGCAGGTGATGGGGATTGGTTATCTGTATGTCGAACAGGCACTGACGGAGATGTTATGATGCCCGACTTTATCCCAGCAAAAACAAGACGGAGCACCATGAACCCCACTCTACGAGGCTGGTCACGCGCAGGCATTGTCTGCCTGATGCTGATCCTGGCCGGTTGTTCCAGCAAAAAACCACGCACCAGCTACGATGCTCACGCTTTTGATGATGCGATTGAAGATGCTGCGGATAAATACGATGTCGACCAAAAACTGATCGCCGCGATGATCAAGGTGGAGTCCGGCTTTAACCCGGCAGCCATCAGCCGGTCAAATGCTATCGGTTTAATGCAGTTGAAAGCCGATACCGCCGGTTGCGATGCCTATCGCTATAAAGGAAAACGCGGTTGCCCGGACGAAGACGATCTGCTGGATCCCGATACCAATATCGATCTCGGTGCCGCCTATATTGCCACCTTGCAAAAACAGCAGCTTAAAGGGATCGAGGATCCTGTCACCATGCGTTACGCCACCATCATCGCCTACGTAAATGGCACCGGTGCACTGTTGCGGACTTTCTCCAGTAACCGTCAACAGGCCATCTCAATGATTAACAATCTGTCGCCGGAAGCCTTTAACTGGCATGTCCGTAAATACCATCCTTCCTCGCAGGCGCCACGCCATTTGATGAAAGTGGAAGCCGCCTACGAACAATTGTGATGTTCAAAAGCAAAAAAGGAGAACCCGGGGGTTCTCCTTTTCGTTTAAGCGCCTGACCTGGCCGTTAGGGTTTGCTGTTGCGGATCGGCTTGCGTGGCGGCTTATTGGACGGCGTACGCTGACGGGTGATATCAGTGTGCTTGGTCAACGCCGGACGAGTATGGCGCTGCAAGCGCTTGGCTTCACGCTGCTCGTCGATGCTTGGCGCCGGTACCAGACACTCGCGACGGCTGCCGATCAGGTGCTTCATACCCATCTCTTCCAGCGCAGTACGGATCATCGCCCAGTTGGCCGGATCGTGATAACGCAACAGCGCCTTGTGCAAGCGACGCTGACGATCGCCCTTCGGGATCACCACATCTTCGCTCTTGTAACCGACCCGGCTCAGCGGGTTTTTACCGCTGTAATACATGGTGGTGGAGTTAGCCATCGGTGACGGGTAGAAGTTCTGCACCTGGTCGAGGCGGAAACGGTTTTTCTTCAACCACAGCGCCAGGTTCACCATATCCTCATCGCGGGTGCCCGGATGCGAAGAGATGAAATACGGGATCAGGTACTGCTCTTTGCCCGCCAGCTTGGAGTAATGGTCAAACAGTTGTTTAAACCGATCGTAGCTGCCCATGCCCGGCTTCATCATTTTCGACAGCGGGCCTTCCTCGGTGTGTTCCGGAGCAATCTTCAAATAACCGCCCACGTGATGGGTAGCCAATTCTTTGATATAGCGCGGATCTTCTACCGCCAGATCGTAACGTACTCCTGAGGCGATCAGGATCTTCTTGATGCCCTCAAGCGAACGCGCACGGCGATACAGCTTGATGGTCGGCTCGTGGTTGGTGTCCATGTAGGTACAGATTTCCGGATACACGCACGAGGCGCGGCGGCAGGTCTGCTCTGCGCGCGGGTTGGTGCAGCGCAGCATGTACATGTTGGCGGTTGGGCCGCCTAGGTCGGAGATCACGCCGGTAAAGCCCGGCACCTTGTCACGGATCTCTTCGATTTCACGAATAATGGAGTCTTCCGAACGGCTCTGGATGATGCGCCCTTCATGCTCGGTAATCGAACAGAATGAACAGCCGCCGTAGCAGCCACGCATGATGTTGACCGAGAAACGGATCATGTCATAGGCAGGAATGGTTTCCTTGCCATAGGACGGATGCGGAATACGCTGGTACGGCAGGGCAAACACGCTGTCCATTTCCGGCGTGGTCAGCGGGATAGCCGGTGGGTTAATCCACACGTAGCGGTCGCCATGTGACTGCATCAGCGCACGGGCACAGCCCGGGTTGGTTTCATGATGCAAAATACGCGAGGTATGCGCGTACAGCACCTTGTCGGCCTTCACCTTTTCGAAGGACGGCAGCAGCACGTAGGTTTTTTCCCACGGCTTCGGCTTGGCAGCACGTACGGTGACTGGCTTGGCTTCCGGCTCCGGCTTGCCGCCGTCGGCACACGGCAGGTCATCACCGTAAGGGTTGGGAATAGGCTCAATGCGGCCCGGTTTGTCCATACGAGTAGAATCCACGCCGGTCCAGCCTGGCAATGCGCCCTTGCGCATCACTGCGGTATTACGGATATCGTGGATCTCACTGATTTTTTCGCCGGCAGCCAGACGGTGCGCCACTTCCACCAACGGACGTTCACCGTTGCCGTAGATCAGCATATCGGCTTTGGAATCCACCAGCACCGAGCGGCGCACGGTATCCGACCAGTAATCGTAGTGAGCGATGCGACGCAGGCTGGCTTCAATGCCGCCCAGTACAATCGGCACATCTTTATAAGCTTCTTTACAGCGTTGGCTGTAAACCAGCGTGGCGCGATCCGGACGCTTGCCACCCACATTGCCGGCGGTATAGGCATCATCGTGGCGCAGTTTGCGGTCAGCGGTATAGCGGTTGATCATCGAGTCCATGTTGCCGGCGGTGATGCCGAAAAACAGGTTCGGTTTGCCCAAACGCATGAAATCTTCTTTATTGCTCCAGTCCGGCTGCGCAATGATGCCCACGCGAAAGCCCTGCGCTTCCAGCATGCGGCCGATAATCGCCATGCCAAAACTTGGGTGATCGACATAGGCGTCACCACTGATAATGATCACATCGCAGCTGTCCCAGCCCAGTTGATCCATCTCTTCGCGCGACATCGGTAAAAACGGCGCGGTGCCATAACATTCGGCCCAATAAGGCTTATAGGAAAACAATTCACGGTCGGGTTGGATCAGGCTGGTAGTGCTCATTCTGGTGCTCTTTCACAGGTTAATTAATCGCCGGGCGGCGATTATACGCACTAGTGGCAAAAAGAGCATGGTTATTTCACAGATCGGTCACATCTCGGGGTTGGCGGCTGTAGATTGATGAGATTTGAAACCACTGATGATCGGCAAAGGCCCCTTGCAGTGTTTCATTATTGTTAACACCTGCTCGGTTGTAATAAAAAATACAGAATAAAATGAAACAAAAACCATTAAAACACTTATTTAATTCTCATAATTTATAAAAACAAAATCCTAAAGAAATATATAAATCATAAACATACAGCAATTAACCACAAAATAAAAAAAATCTATCACATTGTTTTTTAACGATATATTTTGACTTAACAAAAATATGGCAAAATTCACAAAGCTTAAGCAACAATCAAGTAGAAGACGGGCGTCTAATTATGCAACTATAAACACGTAAGATTTATCCTAACATCTAACGGCTGTTACAAAATATATCATTAAATGACTTACCATTTGATAATCACCACGCACATATATACAACGGAGGTAGATGTGAAGCAAAATATAAGAAAATATCTGGATGAATCAGAAATAAAAAGCATGATAGAAAGCATTCCCAAAAGCCTGAACGCCTGGCGTGACCGATGCATGATCAGCATGTGTTTTATCCATGGACTGCGCGCCAGCGAACTGAGCGGTATGACATTGGATAATATTGAGTTGGATGCAAAAAGAATCTACATACCCCGCCTGAAAAATGGCCTTTCCGTACAGCACCCATTGCACGACGATGAAATTGCCATGTTGAGCGGTTGGTTGGAAATAAGAAAAAGTTGGCGTTACGCCGATCTTCCCTGGCTTTTTCTATCACGAAAAGGCGGACGTATCTCCCGCCAGCAAATTTATCGACTGATACGCCACTATGGTAAGAATGCCAATATCAAAATTCCAACACATCCCCACATGCTACGCCATGCCTGTGGTTATTGCCTGGCAAATCAGGGTATTGATACCCGTTTGATTCAGGACTATCTGGGGCACCGAAACATTCACCATACGGTACTCTATACCGCCAGCAATGCCATGCGCTTTCAGGCGATTGAATTCTGACTCACTGGCCTGAACCAAGAGTATTCCCATCTCACTGCAGATAAAAACCCATAAGTTAACCGTGGATAACCACCCCCCAAAAATATCATTAGGAATAGTAATTAAAGATAATTAGACGCAGGGTTAACTATTAATTAGGCAAGATAGATATCTAACCTGTCATTTCTTAAATTATCGAGGTTTCCAATTTATGAAAAATAATAATAATGGACTGACTTACCGTCATGAAACAGAATTGACTATTTGCTCTACACATTGGGAATACGGTCAGATTGATAACGTTCAGGTCAGCGGCGCTCATTTGGCTCAGCTTGTACGCCCCAGCCACACCTTGATCGTTTATGAAAGTTTTCAGGCACCTGACGGCAGTACCACCGTCCATGGCGACATCTGGTTTGACCAAAAACGGATACCCTGCAAACGAGCGATTGCCCAGGTTGCAGACCTGATCCCCTGCGGTTGCGGCTTTGAGGCTATGACCTATATAGAAGGCACTCTCAAATATACCGCCATTTCAGCTTCCCCCGCGCTGATTTCGTTATTCCCTGCCGGTGAAACGGGGCTGAACATTGAACCGAGCGCTAACATACGCAGCCCAATAATCAAACAGCTGTGTGCCAGCCTTAAAGCCAGCACCGATGAATTGCATGCCTCGGCCCTGATGCTGGCATTGCTAACAGAAACTTCGCAGCACCTGCAAACGTTGTCCACCACTCACACACACGAAGCACTCTCCAAAACACAACGCGAACAGCTGGCCTGCTATATTGAAGAAAACCTGGGCGAGACCATCACACTCCAGGCTCTGGCCCAGCTCGCGGAGTTAAGCACCTTCCATTTTTCCCGGGTCTTTAAACAGTATTTTGGCCTGCCGCCCTATCAGTATGTCCTGCAGCGACGCCTGGAACGGGCGTATCAACTGGTGATCAATAGCACATCGTCTTTAACGGAGATCTCTGCTCAATGCGGTTTTAGCGCTCCGGCCCAGTTTAGTACTCAGTTTCGTCGCCAGTTCGGCCAATCCCCCTCATTTCTGCGGCACCAGTGAAAGTGGGGGCTATCGTTTTTATGGGGGGTTGCAGGCTAAAATGTAATATCCGCCAGCAGAACTAATATGGGCACAAACGAGATGCGCCCATGTTTGTTTAATGCGCCCGCTGTATTGGGCCAGGGCTTTCCTCCGGCCGATGCTGATAGTTAAAGGTCAGAGCAAAAATCACGCCCAGTACCAGCGTATATAAAGCAAAGATCAACCAGATACTCTGCCAATCTTTGACGCCGTTGTGGGTGAAGAAATCCACCACTTCACCGCTGGCAATCGCCCCCAGATAAGCGCCTATGCCATTCACCATGGTCATAAACAGCCCCTGCGCACTGGCACGAATACGGTGATCCGCCTCTTGCTCCACGAAGATAGCCCCGGAGATATTAAAGAAATCAAAGGCGCAGCCGTAGACGATCATCGAAAGCAGCAGCAGGACAAAGCCGAAACCGACCGGGGTGCCATAGGCCAGGAACAGGAAACGCAGCGTCCAGGCCGCCATGCTGATTAGCATCACCTGTTTGATGCCATATCGGCGCAGGAAGAACGGGATGGTGAGGATGAAAAACACCTCGGAGATTTGTGACAGTGACAACAGCACCGCCGGGTATCTGACGCTTATGCTGTCCTGATACAGCGGATTATTGGCGAAATCGTGCAGGAACGGGTTGCCGAAGGTGTTAGTGACCTGCAGTGCCGCCCCCAACAGCATGGCAAACAGGAAAAACAATGCCATGCGCCGCTGGCGGAATAACACCAGTGCATCCAGCCCCAACACGCTGAACCAGCTTTTCGACTTTTCCACCTTACTGGTCGGGCAATTCGGCAGCGTCAGCGAATAACCGGCCAACAGCAGAGACACCCCGGAGGCCAGATACAGTTGCATATTGCTGAGTTCAATTCGGCTAAAACCGATCAGCCACATCGCCACAATAAAACCGACGGTGCCATACACCCGCACCGGCGGGAAATCCTTGACCGTATCGTAACCGTGCTTTTCCAGGCAGAAATAGGAAATGGCGTTGGAAAGCGCAATGGTCGGCATATACACCATGGCGTTGAACAGCATCACCCAAAACATCAGCATCGGTTGTTCAACCTGGGCGGCACAATACAGTGCACCCGCACCGAGCAGATGACACAGTGCATACAGGTAATTGGCCTTGATCCAGCGATCGGCAAGAATGCCCGCCAACCCCGGCATAATCAGCGCCGCAATACCTTTGGCGCTGTATACCATACCCACCTGCAGACCGCTGAAATGCAGGGTGTTAATCATGTAAGATCCCAGCGTGACCAGCCAGGCACCCCAGATAAAGAACTGCAGAAAGACCATCACCTTCAGTCGCGTTTTTATTGCCATCACCATCACCTTATTATTCTGATTAAAACGATGATTCGCACGGCAGGGTTCCCGCTCCCTGCCGCGAGGGGTTTTACAGCATTACAGCGTTTTGAAGAACTCACGGATCAGGCGCATAAAGTCCTCGGCCGCCAGCGCTGCACAGCTCAGCGTTTGCTCATGGGACAGCGGCGTATCCGACAGCCCTTCGGCGTAGTTGGTCATCGCGGACACCACCAGCACTTTCAGCCCACAGTGACGCGCCGAGAGCACTTCCGGCACGATCGACATGCCGACCACGTCGCAACCCAGCGTTTGCATCATGCGGATTTCAGCCGGAGTTTCGAAGTTGGGCCCGGTGTAAGCGGCAAATACCCCTTCTGCCAGCGGAATGCCTACGCTTTCCGCCACCTGAGCCAACTGACCGCGCAGCTCGCGATCGTAGGCGTTGGCCAGGCTGAAGAAACGCGGGCCAAAACGCTCGTCGTTATCGCCAACCAGCGGCGACTCAGGCATAAAGTTGATGTGGTCGGTGAGGGCTACCAGGCTGCCCGGTGCCACCGATTGGCGCAAAGAACCGGCAGCATTGGTGGCCAGCAGGAATTCACAGCCCAGCAGCTTGAAGGTGCGGACGGCGGTGGTCATCACCTGCATGCCACGACCTTCGTAATAGTGGCCGCGCCCCTTCATGCACAGTACCGGCACGCCCTCCAGCCAGCCGGCAACCAGCTGCCCTGCATGGCCCACCACGCTGCTGACGGGGAACCCTGGCAGCTCTGCGTAGTCGATGGTCAGAGTGTCTGTCATCACCTCCGCCAGTGCGCCCAGCCCGGACCCCAGAATCAAAGCAGCGCGTGGCTGGAAGCCCGGCAGTCGGGTGCGGATCACTTCAGCACAGGAAAAAGCATCTTCTTGATTAAACATTGTATTCTCTTCTATGAGGGGGAGGTGATCCCCATAGTAGAGAGCGAGGTGCAGCGGCGACCAATACATTATTGGCGGCCGATTTATTCCATTTACCTATAAATTGGTAGCCACAGGAGGCCATCATCAGCATCAAACAGCCCAAACCCCTGCCCGATCCCAGCCGGATTAATTTCCGTCTGCTGCATTATTTCCGCGTGGTGGCGGAGGAGATGAACTTCACCCAGGCGGCACTGCGGCTGAATATTTCGCAACCGCCGCTCAGCAAACACATCAAAGAGCTGGAGAGCCAGCTGGGCGTGGAGCTGTTCAAACGCACCACCCGCTCGATGGCGCTAACGCTGGCAGGCCGCACGCTGTTGCAAAACGTAGAAATGCTGCTGGATCAGGCCGGGCATGCGCTGAACCAGGTGCAACAACTGGGCCGTGGTGAGGCCGGGCATATGGTGGTCGGCATGGTCGGCACTTCGGTTTGGGGCGGGCTGATACCGGCGCTGAAGCGCTTTGCCGGGCAAGCGGCCAACGTCACCTGGGCGTTAAACGAGCTGACACCCAGCCAGCAGATCACTGCGCTGCAAAAACGTCATATCGATATTGGTGTCTGGCGCGAGGCCAGGCAGCAGGTACTGCCGGGGTTGGCGAGCCAACTGCTGGCCCGGGAGAATATTGCGGTGGTGCTGCCGCTGGACCACTCGCTGGCGCAGGCGGAAAGCCTGCCACTCGCCGCGCTGCGACATGAAAAATTCATTGTGCTGCCGCCGCACGAGGCCAGCCTGGGCCTGTATCTGCATAACCTGTGTCTGCAGCAGGGTTTCAAACCGGATATCGCCTATCAGGTCAACGAACCGCAAACCCTGATGGCGCTGGTGGCAGAAGGCTATGGCATTACGCTGTTGCCGGACAGTTACGGCCGTATTCCCTGGCCCGGCGTGCGTTTTTGCCCGCTGCAGCAGGCACCGTCAGCGGATCTGTACGCCATTTATCATGCCGACAGCGCAACGCCGGTGGTGCAGGCGTTTCTGGAGATGTTGCGTGCGGCTCCCCAGGATAAGCCTCTGCAACCAACTTAAAGCGCAGGCTGCACCATAAACTGGCCTGCGCTGCCGCGATCCGCCATCTCCAGCGTCTGACTGTAGAACAGGAACGGGAAATGCTCTGAAGTGGACTGATTGAAGTAGACCAGCAGCTCGACGTCGCCGTCGACCCATACCGTATCCTTCCAGCCGCGATCTTCCGCCATCGGCTGCGCGCCGTTGACCCGTTTCACCAGGAAGCGTACGCCCTGAATATGGAACGCCTGCGGCGTATCCGCATGGATATTCCAGCGCTCCCAACTGCCCTGCTGGGTTTGTACATCGATACGGTTCATGTCCCAGACGGCCCCGTTGATCCCCGCCTGGCTGTCGCCCAGACGGAATTCGCGGGTGCGGCTAACGCTGCCGTCCAGCAGTTCATCCGCCAGTAAACGCATCGGCAGATTGTCGGTTACCAGCGGCAGTAAACCGGTCGGTTTCAGCGTCAACACCTGGGTGGAAACCAGGATGCTGGAAGGCTCAATCAGGCCGCGCAGGCGATCCATAATGCCCGCAGCTTCACCGGCACTGATCGTCACCTCATCACCTTTCGACATATCGATCAGCACCTCGCGGCGCTCACCCGGTGCCAGCGAAAGCTGTTGCACCGCTACCGGTGCCGGCAGGAAACCCTGATCGCTGGAGATCACGTTTAGTGGCCGACCGTCACTCAGTTGCAGCATGTAGCGACGTGAGTTGGAAGCATTAAGCAGGCGCAGGCGCACCCAACCGCGTGAGACTTCGACAAAGGGGTTTTGTACACCGTTAACCAACAGCGTATCGCCGACAAAGCCGCCCTGCGACGGGGGGTCATATTCCGGTGTGCCGAAGTTATCCAGCCGCTTGTCCTGAATGATCAACGGGAAATCATCGACGCCATAGTGGTTCGGCAACGGCAATGCCTTACTGACTTCATCCTCAACCAGCCACAGCCCGGTCAGGCCGTTGTAAACATGCGGGGCCATGCGGTTGGGCGTGCTGGCGTGGTACCAGCAGGTGGCCGCACTCTGGCGGATAGGCAACACCGGTGACCAGTCAACGTTGGGAGACATCATGCGCGGCGCGCCCCCGGTCAGAGTACCCGGCACCTGCAGACCGCTGATGGTCATCGCCACCGGCTCCGGCAGGCGGTTGCTGTAGATCAGTTTGACGTCATCGCCGTTGTAAACCCGCACCGTCGGTCCAAGGTACATGCCGTTAATGCCCCACACCGACGTCTTGCGATTATCCATAAATGCCCAGTGGGCGCGCTGCAAGGTTAAAAACAGCGGCTGACCGCGGCGGGACTCCAGCAACGGGGGAATAGGTAATGGGGTCTGCATTCCGCTCGCCTCAGCCCTCAGCGGCACGGCTCCTGCGCACAGCGCCAAGCCCGATGCCTGAATAAACTGACGTCGACTGAGTGACATATTTTCTCCATGAAAAGCAATGATTAAACCCTGTGCAAAAACCGGGCCCCTGTTAATCAGATTAGCAGGAGCCCAGTCGCTAACGGCGTTTGACGCCGTTTAAAAGTTCATTCTTTGAAGCCGGTAGGGATATTATTTTCCGGCCGCATTGCGCTGGGCAACTTCCGCGTCCAGCTCGGCAATTTTCGCCAACATCAGCTCATGGCAATGGGCAGCCAGCTCACGCACATTTTCTCTACTGTAATTGCTGATATCGATCGGCTCCATCACCTCGACGATCGCATGACCGTTATTCCAACGGTTAAGATTAATTTTACCGCTGGTGGTGGAAACGCAGATTGGCACAATCGGCACTCCGGCAGCGATAGCCGCGTGGAATGCACCGGTTTTAAACGGCATCAACCCACGTCCGCGGCTGCGGGTGCCTTCAGGGAACATCCAGACCGAAATATCACGTTTTTTAAACTGTTCGGCCACCTGAGCAATGGTGCCGTGCGCTTTGGCGCGGTTATCACGGTCAATCAGCAAGTTACCGGTCACCCAATACAGTGGGCCGAAGAACGGGACCCACAGCAGGCTTTTTTTACCCACGGTCACGGTACGCGGTTGTACCGCTTTGGCGGCCGTTACCATATCGTAGTTATTCTGGTGGTTGGCAATATAAATGCAGTTACCGTTTTTAGCTGCATCGGCCGGCACGCGGACTTCCACTTTCAGACCAAATAGCCCGGACAGGCGGCCAAACAAATGACCGAACGTCGCCACATGGCGGGGATCTCGGGGACGGAAAAATAAACAGTAAATAGAACCGAAAATGCACACCAGCAGACAATACAGGGTGGCGAGCACGGCACGTAAAATTAATAACATAACAACCTCATTAGCACACTGCCGGCGCAGCCTGAAACGCTGCGCAGATCCCTTTACTCATTCTTTGATTGCAGGGTTCGAAAACCTGCCCTGCCTTTTTTTGCTATTTTCCCGCCAGCCGACGAAACGCACAATAATTTTATGCCGGGAAATGTTAACTATTTGAAAATAATTGCCGCCGGCGGGAAATAAAGCGGGCGCAGCATGCTGCGCCCGAGGGGTTATCCTGCCGTTACAGGCTTACTCTTCGCTGTCGCCGGTAGGCGCACGCGCCGGAGCATCGACCTCTACGCGGTCGATTCGCTGCAGGCCTCGTGGCAGTGAGGTACCTTTACGGCCACGTTCCGCACGGAATTTCTGCAAGTCTTCCGGACG
Source organism: Serratia myotis (assembly GCF_027474885.1). Classification (NCBI taxonomy): domain Bacteria; kingdom Pseudomonadati; phylum Pseudomonadota; class Gammaproteobacteria; order Enterobacterales; family Yersiniaceae; genus Serratia; species Serratia myotis. The sequence continues at coordinate 4,775,026 of NZ_CP099707.1, forward strand.
CAGCGTCAGCTTGCGTTTACCCACGTGCAGGGTCACAGAGGTTTGCGGCGGCAGCACGAACAGCCATGTCAGTTTGTCTTCACCGGATGCGGCCTGGGCCGACGGGATAGAAACAATCTTGTTACCCTTGCCCTTCGACAACTGCGGCAGGTCGGCAACCGGGAAGAACAGCATGCGTCCGGCAGCAGTGATCGACAGCAGCATGTCATCGTCACCGTGAATTTCCATCGGCGCCAGCGCTTTGGCGTTATCCGGCAGAGTAATCATCGCCTTACCGGCACGGTTACGCGCCACCAGATCGTTGAAGGTACAGACGAAGCCGTAACCGGCGTCGGAAGCCATCAGCAATTTCTGGTCGTCTGCGGCCATCAGCACTTGCTCAATGGTTGCACCCGGCGGTGGCGTCAGCTTGCCGGTCAATGGCTCACCCTGCCCACGTGCCGAAGGCAGCGTCAGGGGATCCAGTGCGTAGCTGCGCCCGGTGGAGTCGATAAACACCACCGGCTGGTTAGTCTTGCCGCGTGCCGCACTGCGGTAGCTGTCACCGGCCTTGTAACTCAGGCCGCTTGGATCGATATCGTGGCCCTTGGCGCTGCGTACCCAGCCCATTTCAGACAATACGATGGTCACCGGCTCCGACGGCACAAAATCGTGCTCGCTCATCGCCTTGGCTTCTGCACGCTCGGTAATCGGTGAGCGGCGATCGTCGCCATAAGCCTGCGCATCGGCCTGGATCTCTTTCTTGATCAGGGTGTTCAGCTTGCGCTCGGAGGCCAGCAGCGCCTGCAGTTGATCGCGCTCCTTGGCTAACTCATCCTGCTCGCCGCGGATCTTGAATTCTTCCAGCTTCGCCAAATGGCGCAGTTTCAGTTCGAGGATCGCTTCGGCCTGGGTATCAGAAATGCCAAAACGCTGCATCAGCACCGGCTTGGGCTCGTCCTCGCTACGGATGATGTGGATCACTTCATCGATATTGAGGAACGCCACCAGCAAACCTTCCAGGATGTGCAGGCGTTTCAGTACTTTTTCCAGACGGTAGTTCAGGCGGCGACGTACCGTATCGCGACGGAATGCCAGCCACTCGGTGAGGATTTCCACCAGCCCTTTCACCTGCGGGCGGTTGTCCAGACCGATCATGTTCATGTTGATGCGGTAGCTGCGTTCCAGATCGGTAGTGGCAAACAGGTGATTCATCACCTGATCCAGATCGATACGGTTGGAACGTGGCACAATCACCAGCCGCGTAGGGTTCTCGTGATCGGATTCATCACGCAGATCTTCGACCATCGGCAGCTTTTTAGCGCGCATCTGGCTGGCAATCTGCTCCAGCACCTTGGCGCCGGAAACCTGGTGCGGCAAGGCAGTGATCACCGCGCTGCCGTCTTCTTTATTCCAGACGGCGCGCATACGTACCGAACCGCGGCCGTTCTGATAAATTTTGCGGATTTCTTCACGCGGGGTAATGATCTCGGCTTCGGTCGGGTAGTCCGGGCCCTGTACGAACTCGAGCAACTCTTCCAGCGAAGCGCCTGGCTTGTCGATCAGCGCCACTGCAGCGGCGGCCACTTCACGCACGTTGTGTGGCGGAATATCGGTCGCCATACCCACCGCGATACCGGTGGTGCCGTTCAGCAGGATGTTGGGCAGGCGGGCCGGCAACATCTTCGGCTCCTGCATGGTGCCGTCAAAGTTTGGCACCCAGTCAACGGTCCCCTGACCCAGCTCGGCCAGCAGCACCTCCGCGTATTTGGACAGGCGGGATTCGGTATAACGCATCGCGGCGAAGGATTTAGGATCATCCGGCGCACCCCAGTTCCCCTGGCCGTCTACCAGCGGATAGCGATAAGAGAATGGCTGCGCCATCAACACCATGGCTTCATAGCAGGCACTGTCGCCGTGCGGATGGTATTTACCCAGCACATCACCCACGGTACGGGCAGATTTTTTGAATTTGGCGCTGTTGCTCAGCCCCAGCTCAGACATGGCGTAGATGATGCGGCGTTGTACCGGCTTCAAACCGTCACCAATGTACGGCAACGCCCGATCCATGATGACGTACATGGAATAGTTCAGATAGGCGTTTTCAGTGAATGTGTGCAGCGGTAAACGCTCTACACCGTCATGAGTCAGATCACTCATTACTCAATTATCCTCAGACCGTGGCTTGGCAATCCCTGGACGACAAAGGGTTGATTCTGTCCGCGATAGTAACTCATCAGCGGGGTGGCTGTCACAGATGGCGCAGCAATCATCCGGCGTGGCCGGTTCATCTGCCGATTTTATGCAAAATTTCGCTATTCTACGGCGCATTTATTGACTCACAGTCAACACTGTTGTGCGCTGGATCCCATTTTTACTTACATTGCTAAGCATTACACTCTCTGTCAGCGAAATGTTTTCCGCCCCCTGGCGCGGAGGGCATCATAGACTTTAACTCTGACAGGTGCCGTGAAAGATGAGCAATATCCTGATTATCAATGCTAAAAAACAGTTCGGTCATTCTAACGGCGAACTCAACCAAACGATGAGCGACGTGGCGGAAACCTATCTGCGCGATGTGCAGCACCAGGTACAAGTCACCGTGGTCGACGACGGCTACGATATCGAAGCCGAAGTGCAAAAATACCTGTGGGCCGACGTGGTGGTCTATCAGATGCCCGGTTGGTGGATGGGCGAGCCGTGGATCCTGAAAAAATACATCGATGAAGTGTTCACCGCCGGGCACGGCAGCCTGTATGCCAGCGATGGTCGCACCCGCTCCGACGCCGGCAAAAAATACGGTTCCGGCGGCCTGATCCAGGGCAAGAAGTACATGCTGAGCCTGACCTGGAACGCCCCGCTGGAAGCCTTTACCGACCCGGAACAGTTCTTCCACGGCGTCGGGGTTGACGGCGTGTATCTGCACTTCCACAAGGCCAATCAGTTCCTGGGTATGGAAGCGCTGCCGACCTTTATCTGTAATGACGTGATTAAACAACCGGATATCGACGGCGACATCGCACGTTATCGCGAGCATCTGGCCGAAATTTTTGCTTAACTGGCACTATGCACGTCAATCAATGAGGTAGTGATGATCACCGTAATTGCAGAAATCAAAATCAAGCCGGGCCACCGTGAAACGGTCCTGAAGGCGATTGAGAAACTGATCCCGCTGGTGCTGGCAGAAGACGGCTGTAGTGAATATACGCCAATGATCGACAGTCACACCCAGGCGCCATGGCAGAAACTGTCGCCGGACTCGGTGTTTATGCTGGAGAAATGGGCCAGCCAGGCGCACCTGGAAAAACACCTGGATATCGCTCACATGCACCAGCATCGTGACACCATCAAAGACAGTGTGCTGGGCGTGACGATTCACGTACTGGGTAACGCACTGTAATCCCCTGAGGGGCCGCCCTATGGCCCCTACAGCGTCTGCGCATCAATATGCGCACTGACGTAGTCGAGAAAACAGGTAATACGCGCCGCCAGTTGGGTATTGCGGTAATACACCGCATTAATCGGCTGGCGCACATCTAACGTCTCCTGCTCCAGCAACGGTACCAGCCGCCCGCTGCGTTGATCGTCACGCGTCATAAAATCAGCCAACTGCACGATCCCTTCGCCACGCAACGCCAACTGCCGCAACGTTTCACCGCTGGAGGCCGATATTGTCGGCGTGATGGCAAAATGCTGCGCCTGCTGATAACGCAACGGCCACAGATTGAGTGATTCCGGCTGAGTGAAGCCGAGCAGGCAGTGCTCTCGCAGCGCTTCGACGCTGGTGGGGGTGCCGTTACGTGCGAGGTAATCCGGACTGGCGAGAACACGTAAGCGGCTGGCACCCAACAGGCGCGCATGAATGGTCGAATCCCGCAGCGCACCGATACGAATGGCAATATCGGTGCGTTTCTCCAGCAGGTCGATAATCAGATTGTCGGTATTCAGTTCCAGCTCAATTTGCGGATAACTTTGGCGAAAGCCGGCCACCAACGGCACGATCACGTGTTCCATAAAGGGGGCGGCGGCGTTGACCCGCAGCTTGCCGGCCGGGATCAGCCTGCGCAACGCCATCTGTTCTTCGGCGTTCTCCACCGAGCGGATAATTTCGCGCGCATGACTGAGGAAGTTTTGGCCTTCTTCGGTCAGCTCCAGCCGACGCGTGGTGCGGCGCATTAAAGTTGTATCGAGTTTTTTTTCCAGCCGACTGAGCGCGCGGCTGATACCGGAGGTCGTCTGACCGAGCTGTTCGGCGGCGGCCGTGATAGAGCCGCTGTCAACGACGGTGGTAAACGCCAGTAATTCTTCGAGGGTGATTTTCATGCATTCCGCCCAGAGTCATCGGGCGCCGCATGCAGCGCCTGCGGGAAGAAAGCCCGGCGGGGAGCCGGGCCTGTCGGTCAGGCAGACAGCTCGGCCATATCGCCTTTGTCCTGCAGCCAGTTGCGGCGGTCTTCGGAACGCTTCTTGGCCAGCAGCATGTCCATCATCGCCAACGTCTGATCCACGTCCTCATCGCTCACCGTCAACTGCACCAGACGGCGGGTGTTCGGATCCAGGGTAGTCTCACGCAATTGCGGCGGGTTCATCTCACCCAGCCCTTTAAAGCGCTGAACGTTTGGCTTGCCCTTTTTGCGTTTCAACTGTTCCAGCACGCCGGCCTTTTCTTCTTCATCCAGCGCGTAGAACACCTCTTTGCCGAGGTCGATACGGTACAGCGGCGGCATCGCCACATACACGTGACCGCCCTTCACCAACGAACGGAAATGGCGTACAAACAGCGCGCACAACAGCGTGGCAATGTGCAGGCCGTCGGAGTCCGCATCCGCCAGGATACAGATTTTACCGTAACGCAGTTGGCTGAGATCTTCGCTGTCCGGATCAATACCGATCGCCACCGAGATGTCGTGCACTTCCTGCGAGGCCAGTACTTCATCCGAGGAGACTTCCCAGGTATTCAGGATTTTGCCTTTCAGCGGCATGATCGCCTGATATTCACGATCGCGTGCCTGTTTGGCTGAACCGCCCGCCGAGTCCCCTTCCACCAGGAACAGTTCGGTCATGTTCAGATCCTGCGACGTACAGTCGGCCAGTTTACCCGGCAGTGCCGGACCGCTGGTCAGCTTCTTGCGCACCACTTTTTTGGCGGCACGCAGACGGCGCTGGGCGCTGGAAATAGCCAGCTCGGCCAGCTGTTCCGCCGCCTGAATGTTCTGGTTCAGCCACAGGCTGAAGGCGTCTTTCACCACGCCGGAAACAAAGGCCGCACACTGACGTGACGACAGACGCTCTTTGGTCTGCCCGGCGAACTGCGGATCCTGCATCTTCACCGACAGCACGTAGGCGCAACGGTCCCAGATATCTTCCGCGGACAGCTTCACGCCACGCGGCAGGATATTGCGGAATTCACAGAACTCGCGCATGGCGTCCAGCAAGCCCTGACGCAGGCCGTTAACGTGGGTGCCGCCCTGCATGGTCGGGATCAGGTTGACGTAGCTTTCGGTCAGCAGTTCACCGCCTTCCGGCAGCCACAGCAGTGCCCAATCTACCGCCTCGGTATCGCCGGCAAAGTTGCCGACAAACGCCGCTTCCGGCAGGGTGATCAGGCCGTTAACCGCTTCCATCAGGTAATCGGTCAGGCCGTCCTGATAGCACCAGCGTTGCTCGGTGTTGTTCAGCTTGTCGATGAAGTAGATTTCTACCCCAGGACACAGTACCGCTTTGGCTTTCAGCAGGTGGCTAAGACGCGAGACCGAGAAACGCGGGCTGTCGAAGAACTTCTCGTCAGGCCAGAAATGGATGCTGGTGCCGGTATTGCGTTTGCCGCAACTGCCGGTCACCGCCAGATCCTGCACTTTGTCGCCGTTTTCAAAGGCAATGCTGTAGACGTTGCCGTCGCGCTTGACGTTGACTTCTACCCGGGTCGACAGGGCGTTAACCACCGAAATCCCCACGCCGTGCAGGCCGCCGGAGAACTGGTAGTTTTTATTGGAGAATTTACCGCCCGCGTGCAGACGACACATGATCAACTCAACCGCCGGTACGCCTTCTTCAGGGTGGATATCCACCGGCATACCACGGCCGTCATCGATCACTTCCAGTGACTGATCGGCGTGCAGGATCACGTCGATGCGCTTGGCGTGACCGGCCAACGCTTCATCGACGCTGTTATCTATCACCTCTTGGCCAAGGTGATTGGGGCGCGTCGTGTCGGTATACATGCCGGGACGACGGCGCACTGGTTCTAGACCGCTGAGTACTTCAATGGCATCAGCGTTATAGCTGGATTGAGTCATCGTTGAGTTTTTCGTGGTTAGTAAGGAAGGTGCCGGAACCGTCTGCTCAGACAGCGTTTAGCCCTAAAAAATCCACAATCTGGGGGAAGTAATGCTCGAAACCGACGAAGGCGTGGTTTCCACCCGACTCCACCGTCTGTCGGCATGCGGTGTAATAGGCGACCGCTTGCCCATAATCGAGAATTTCATCGCCCGTTTGTTGCAGCAACCAGATTAAATCCGGTGACTCCAAGGGATCGATCTGCATCGTTTTCAGATCGTAAACGTGACGAGACTCTAACACATATTGCTGGCCGGTGTAGGGGTTCTCGTTTTTGCCAAGGTAGTCAATCAGCAGTTCAAACGGCTTCACAGCAGGGTTAACCACTACCGCCGGCAGTGAAAAACACTGCGAAAGCCAGGTTGCGTAGTACCCGCCCAGTGAGGAGCCGACCACGCCTATCGTCTGCCCGGCTCGCTCCATCACCATGTTCTCGATCATTTCGGCCGCCTCCGCCGGGAACACCGGCAGTTGAGGCACCAGGACTTCGATATGCGGATGATGTTCGGCCAGCCACGCTTTGAAAGACGTTGCCTTGGCCGAGAACGGCGAGCTGTTAAAACCGTGCAGGTAGAGCAGTGTCGAAGGCATCAATACCCATCCGAATCCATGTCGGGGCGGAAATCGTCGTTTTCCAGGCGGAAAACCTGCGTCTCGACGCGGCCGTCCGGCAGCAAATCAAGATAGCGCCAGCCGGGTGAAACCTCGTCGATAGTGAAATTGGTGCAATGCGGTTTGAACTGCACGCAGGTGGACGGCGATGCCAGCAGGCGTCGGCCCTGCCACTCCAGATCCAGCTCCTGGTGAATATGCCCGCACAGCAGGGTATTCACTTTCGGGTAGCGCAACAGCACCGCGCCCAGCGTATGCGGGTTGCGCAGGCTGTGTTGATCGAGCCAGGTGCAGCCGGACGGCAGCGGATGATGGTGCAACAGCATTAGGGTATAGCGATCGGGATAGGCTTGCAGGCAGCGCTCCATCCACTCGAGCTGATATTCGCTCAGCTCACCGTGCGGCACGCCGAAGACCTGGCTGTCCAGCAACAGCACCTGCCAGTGATCGCCCACCAGCACCTGTTTTGACGGGGCAATTCCGGCGTCGGCCAGTGCGTCGACCATCGCCGGCTGAAAATCATGGTTGCCCGGCAGCCAAACGCAAGGCGCCGGCAACCGTGCAATACCTTCGGCAAAGTGCCGGTAGGCGGCCAATGAATGATCCTGTGCCAAATCACCGGTGGCGACGACCAGATCAAAATCACGCTGCTGCGCCAGGATAGCGTCCAACACCGCGTGATAGCTGCGATAGGTATTGATGCCAAGCAAAGTCTCATTTTCGCCGGCAAAAAGGTGGGTATCTGTTATTTGCAGGATCCTGACCCTGGCCCCACTTGCCACGGTCGGTTTAAACAGGCTTTCCAAATGGTGTCCTTTGTTATCTCAGTCTGTTTAACAAACCGGAACCGCCATTGCTCCATGCGCCAAACAGTAGCGCAACCAATCAGCAAGAAACTGGTTAATTTGATGCTTTTCGTCGCGTTGATGCAACTTTTTGTTGGGATAATCATAACGTGCTTTAAAGCGATAGATCTGCTGACTTGAACACACTTCCGCAACCATCGCGTCATGATACAGCCGCACCGTCATCGCAGGCAGGCTCCAGTAGCTGACTGCCGGGACGGTCTGTTCGATCTGCACCAGCGAGGTATAGCGGGTGGATTCAATAATGGTCAGACGATAACTGGCGCCGTTCACCTGATAAGTCACCGTTTCACCCACTTCATCATTGCGCGGCATCAAGCGGCGCAATTGCGCGAAGTTGGTTTCGCACAATCTCATCATTTCGGGGAAATCAGGGGTATAGCGCTGTTTCATTAATTGGCCCACTCTTTTCTTAACGATTCATGGTGCAACGCCAGCCACTGCAATGCAATCACTGATGCCGCGTTATCAATCGCACCCTCTTCAACCCAACGGTAAGCCTGTTCGCGGCTGACCACATGGACCCGGATATCTTCATGTTCTTCTTCCAGTCCATGGATGCCTTCCGCCGTAGTCGCGTCCACTTCGCCCACCATAATTGACAAGCGCTCGCTGGTACCGCCAGGGCTGGCCAGGTAGCTCAACACCGGCTTGCAACGTCCGACCACGACGCCGGCCTCTTCCTGCGCTTCACGGCGGCACACGTCTTCAACACTCTCGCCGGTTTCGATCATGCCCGCCACCATTTCCAGCAGCCAGGGTGACCTACTGGTATCGACCGCAGCGATCCGCAGTTGTTCAATCAGCACCACCTCGTCACGCACCGGGTCATAGGGAAGTAATACCGCGGCGTGCCCGCGCTCGAAAATTTCGCGTTTAATTTCGGGACTCATCTCACCGTTGAACAAGCGGTGGCGGAAACGATATAAATTGAGTGAAAAAAAACCACGATAAAGCGTCTCACGTGCAATAATTTCTACATCATTTTTATCGAGAGTAACGGGCGATGGTTGCGAGTGGCTCATAAATGAATTCTCCAGCGTGAGTATGCCGATAAAATAAACAGTTTTGATGACAGAAACGGCGGGATAATCTTCCGCGGCTTTATGATAGATTGTGAGCCATGATATCAGGTGTGACGTACGCAGCCAGTTGAACTAAGGTAAACAGGCGGCCTGAAAGGTAAAAGTTACGCAAGATGGCACATTCAGCCACCTGAGGCGTACAACAGACTCTGTTAGAATCGGCAACTATTTCGTCTATCGTCAGCGCTAACAACATAGCAATATTGCTGCACAACAAGGAATGCAAATGAAGAAACTGCTCCCCCTTCTTATCGGACTGAGCCTGGGCGGCTTCAGTGCAATGAGCCAGGCAGAGAACCTGCTGCAGGTCTACAAACAGGCCAGGGAAAGTAACCCGGATCTGCGCAAAACCGCCGCTGACCGTGACGCCGCATTCGAAAAAATCAACGAAGCACGCAGCCCATTGCTGCCACAGTTGGGTTTGAGCGCCGGTTACACTTACACCAATGGCTACCGTGACAGCCGCGATGCCAACAGCGATGCCACCAGTGGCTCACTGGCGTTGACGCAGACTATCTTCGACATGTCCAAATGGCGTGCGCTGACGCTGCAGGAAAAAACCGCCGGCATTTCCGACGTGACTTTCCAGACCTCTTCGCAGCAGTTGATCCTCGATACCGCGACCGCCTATTTTAACGTGCTGAGCGCTATTGATACGCTGTCTTATACCCAGGCGAACAAGCAAGCGGTTTACCGCACCCTGGACCAGACCACCCAACGCTTTAACGTGGGCCTGGTAGCGATCACCGACGTGCAGAACGCCCGTTCGTCCTACGATACCGTGCTGGCGGCCGAAGTAACTGCCCGTAACAACCTGGATAACGCGCTGGAAAAACTTCGCCAGGTCACCGGTACCTTCTATCCGGAACTGGCCTCGTTGAATACCGACCGTTTCAACACCAAACGCCCGGATGCCGTAAATAACCTGTTGAAAGAAGCAGAAAGCCGTAACCTGAGCCTGTTGTCCGCTCGTCTGAGCCAGGATCTGGCCCGTGAGCAGATCCGTTCCGCACAGACCGGTTATATGCCTACCGTTGATTTCAGCGCATCTACCGCGGTTAGCAATACTAATTACAGCGGTTCTCGCAACGTGAACAACGACGCTGATATTGGTCAGAACAAAGTGGGCCTGAGCTTCAATATGCCACTGTACAGCGGCGGCCAGACCAACTCGCAGGTGCAGCAGGCGCAGTACAACTTCGTCGGCGCCAGTGAGCAACTGGAAAGCGCCCACCGTAGCGTAGTGCAGACCGTGCGTTCTTCGTTCAATAACGTGAATGCCTCGATCAGCAGCATCAACGCCTATCAACAAGCGGTAGTGTCTGCCCAGAGTTCATTGGATGCGACCGAGGCCGGTTACCAGGTTGGTACCCGCACCATCGTCGACGTGCTGGATGCCACCAGTACGCTGTATAACGCCAAGCAACAGCTCTCCAGTGCGCGTTATACCTACCTGATCAACCAACTGAACATCAAGTCGGCACTCGGTACCCTGAACGAGAACGACCTGCTGCTGCTGAACGGCGCATTGGGTAAACCGATTTCTACTTCGCAAGACGTGGTAGCCCCAGCGACTACGGCACAAGACGCTTACGCTGAAGGCTATAACGGCAACGCCCCTGCACCACAAACCTCCGCGCCAGTTGCTGCTGCTCCGGTTGCCACCCGTGCCTCCGCGCCGGCGACCACCACCAGCCAGCCTGCACGCAACAGCGGTAACCCATTCCGTAACTGATGGATTTACGCCGCTGAATACGGGGTACGGCTTCTGCCGCACCCCGTTTTTTTTGCCGGGTCATCGGTTCTGCCCGCCGCCTCACAGCCCTTCCCCCACCCTGGAGTGGTATCATCCAGGTTATCGCTTTATCTCGTCTGGATGGGATCCGATGGAGAACACTTCAAGCTGGCAACGCCTGATCGAAGGTGACCTGCCCCCCGCGCAACGCCCTGCGCCGGCAATCTATGCTTCCTGGTTGCGTTGCCGCAGCCTGATGCAGCCCGCGGTGTGGAAAGCGCCCCACTGCGCACTCGGCGCCACCTTTAATTCCATCTGCCAGCGTAAGAATGACCTGCTAACGCTCGGTCAGGCGGCGCTGGAAGACGCCTGCGAATACATGGAACAGCGCCGCTGCCTGCTGATGATCCTCGACGAAAGCGGCTGCATGCTGTGGCTGTGCGGCGATGCCCCAACGCGCGAATGCCTGCAGCTATTGGGTTTTACCCCCGGTGCCTATTGGGCCGAGGGGGACATCGGCACCAACGCGCCGTCACTGGCGGTAGCCGAGGGCCACCCGATGCAGGTGCGCGGCAGCGAACATGTGCGCCAGGCGCTGCACGACTGGTCATTCTGCGCCACGCCGGTCTACGACAACAGCGGTCGTCAACGCGGTTCGATTGCGCTGGGCTGCCGGTTGGCCGACTGCGCCGCCGGCGATCTGTCACTGACGCTGGCGCTGGCACGCGAGATCGGCAACTCCCTGAACGCCGACAGCCTGCTGGCAGAATCCAACCGCCACCTGAACCAGCTTTATGGCCTGCTCGACGGGGTGGATGACGGCGTCATGGCCTGGGACCATCGCGGTTACCTGCAGTACATCAATCAGCGCGCAGCTTCCTTGCTGAAGCTGGATGAGCAACAAAGCCAGGGCAAAGCGCTGACCCAGTTGCTGACGCTGCCCGCCCTGCTCAACCGCGCCATCGCCCAGCGGCAGCCGTTGCAGCACGTTGAGGTCACCTTTGAAAGTCAGCGGCAGTTTATCGCGACGCTGTTAACCCTCAAGCCAATCTTCGACGGTGAGCGCTGTAGTTTTATCGCCCTGCTGCATCCGCTAGAACGGCTGCGCCAGTATGTCAGCAGCCAATTGGGCCGTGTCAGCCACAGTTTTGAACAAATGCCTTCCGCCTCGCTGGAGATGCGCCGGTTGATCCGTTATGGCCAGCAAGCCGCGAAGGGCCAGCACCCGATCCTGCTGTGCGGCGAGGAAGGCGTCGGTAAGGAGCTACTCAGTCAGGCGATCCACAACGCCAGCGACCGCGCCGCCGGGCCTTATATCGCCCTCAACTGCCAGCTGATGCCGGAAGCGCAGGGGTTGCGTGAGCTGCTGGGCAGCGATGCCAACGAGGAAGAAGCGGGCCAACTCAGCAAGTTTGAACTGGCCAACGGCGGTACGCTGTACCTGGAACAGATCGAGTATTTACCGGCGGAGATGCAGTCGGCGCTGTTGCAGGTGCTGAAAACCGGCGTGGTGATGCGGCTCAATTCCAACCGGGTGATCCCGGTCGATGTGCGGGTGATCGCCAGCAGCGCCGCCGATCTGCCACTGTTGGTGCAGCAGAATCGTTTTCGCCGCCAGCTGTTTTACAGCCTGCAGGCGTTCGAGATCCAGATCCCCTCGCTGCGCCAGCGACTGAGCGATATTCCGTTACTGGTAAAGCACCATCTGCGCACGCTTGAACAGCATTTTCAGTGCCGTTTCCGGGTGGATGATGAGGTGATGGCCCAACTCGGATTGTATCTGTGGCCCGGCAACGATCTGGAACTGAAGGGAGTGGTGGAGCGCACCGCGATGATGTGTCACGGCCACCACCTGCAACTGGCGGATTTACCTGAACACCTGCTCAGCCACCAGCCGCTGCTGGAAAGTGAACCGCAACCGGGCATGCCGCTGTTGACGCTGGCGGAGATGGAACGACAGGCGATTATTCACGCGGCCAACATCAGCCGCGGACAGTTGAACGAGATGGCGCAGTTACTGGGCATTGGCCGCACCACGCTGTGGCGGAAAATCAAACAATATCAGATTGATATCCGCCAGTTTAAGCTGCGCGCCTGAGGGTGCAATCAGTGGCTGAGTTGCAGCACACCACGCGCCGCGTCCAGCATCGCTTTCTGGCCGTTGCGGGTTTTGCTCATACAGTCGTTCATGCCCACCACCATCGGCATCCCCATCGCTTTCGCCAGGATCGCACTGTGCGACAGCGCATTGCCACCGCTCAGGCAGATGCCGAGCACCAGACGACGGTCGAGCATCACCACGTCTGACGGCATCAGTTCGTCCATCACCAGAATGGACGGCGCGGTCAGCGTAATCACCGGCAACGGCTGCTGTTGCAGATGACTCAGGGTGCGGCGCAGCATATCGCGCACGTCCAACTCACGCGCCCGCATATATTCGTCATCCAGTTCGCGATACTCCCCGGCAATGGCTTCCATCTCCTGCCGCCAGGCCTGCTCGGCACTGCATTGCTGCCGGGCGATGCGGGTATAGGCCGCCTGCTGCAGATCCGGGTCGTCCAGCAGCATACTGTGAGCACCGAAGATAGCCGCCTGCGGTTTGCCAATCAACGAGCCAGTGCGCTCCGCCAACCGATTCAAATCACTCAGCGTGTGCTGCAATGCCTGGCGTAGCCGCTGTTGTTCGTTCAGTACGTCGTCTGCGCCAATAGTACGCTCGACCACCGTCGGCCAGAAGCTGATCGCCTGCCACACCGGGCCACTGGTCACGCTTTCAGCCACCGGAATCCCGTGTAATGAAGGCAGACTCTGCTCGGAAACCGTTTCACCAAAGTGCTGCTCTGCCAGCGCGCTAAACGCCGCCAGCGCCTGATCGGCCTGCGGCCCGTCGGCAATCAGCCGGATGGTGTCGCCGTGGCGCACCAGCAACAGCGCTAGCTGGTTAAGGCTACGCGGATTGGCGCACTGGCCCTGCTTTTCCAACACCAGTTCGGCATCGAACGGGGCCAGCGTTTCCGCCAGTCGGGCGGCCGGACGAGCATGCAGGCCATGCGGGTTCTGCACCGTCCAACTGACGCTTTTCCCTTGTGTCAGCGGCAACTCAACGCTTTTGGCCACCGGCGTGGCAGCTTCGCCCAACTGCGCCTGTTTGGCCTGCAGCGCGCCCTGAGCCTCGGCCAGCACCTGTTCCAACCCCGCTCCGGCATTGGCGGCCACCACCGCGGCCAGCGTCCCCTCGACCAGTGGTGCCGAGCACAGCTTCACCTTGGCGGCCAACGACGGATCCAGCAGATCGATCGCGGTTTCGGCACTCAGCAGCGCACTACCCAAATCCATCAACACCACAATGCCCGCACCGTCAGCCACCGACTCAATGGCTTCCATCACTTTGATTGCATCGGTGCCTATCGGATGATCCTCATCATCGACACCCGCCGCCAGCACCAGTTTACAGCCGTCGCCGCGCATCATCTGCAACGCCAGCTCTTCAACCCCGCGCGCCAATAGCGCACTGTGTGAAACTACAACGATATTGATCATCTCGCCTCCTGCTATTGGCCGGCGACCGCTGCCAGCGTTTTCATCATCAACATCACCGAGGTGGCACCCGGATCCTGATGACCGATGCTGCGTTCACCCAGGTAACTGGCCCGCCCTTTGCGTGCCTGCATGGTGATGGTGCTTTCAACCGCCTGCTCCGCCCGCTCACTGGCACGCTGCAAGGCCTCTGCCACGCTTAACTGCTGCTGAGCCGACTGGCCGAGGCTTTCCACTACCGCCCACCAGGCATCGCACATGGTTTTATCACCCGGCTCCGCCTTACCGCGCATCACCACGCCTTCGACACCCTCCTGCATCATTTGGTGCAGCTCCGCCAGATCCAGGCTCTGTTTAGCGTTGGCCGACTGTGCGGCACGGATAAAGAAGGTGCCGAACAGCGGACCACTGGCTCCCCCCACGCTGGACAGCAGCGTCATGCCGGTGTTCTTCAGAATAAAACCGATGTCTTTGTCCGCCACCGAAGGCAGCTTTTCTACCACCTTGTTGAAGCCGCGGTTCATGTTCAGCCCGTGGTCGGAATCGCCGATCTCGGTATCCAGCCGGGTTAGAAAATCACGCTGCTGGGTAAACACCTCACCACAGCGCATCAGCCAGTCGACCACTTGTTGTTTGGTTAACGCCATGATTCCTCCTCAGCAGCCCCAACGCAGCGCAGGTGTTTTCACCGGCGCATCCCACAAGGACAACAGTTCGTCGTCCACTTTCAGCAGCGTGATCGAGACCCCTTGCATGTCCAGCGACGTGCAGTAAGAGCCCACCAGGCTACGCTCAACGATCATTCCCGCCTCGGCACAACGCTCCGCCAGCCGGTGGTAAACGCCATACAGCTCGGACAGCGGCGTCGCCCCCAGGTTGTTCACCAGTGCGATCACCCGGTCGCCACGCGTCAGCGGCTGTTTGGTCTGTACTTCATCGCGCCATTCGCCCTGCTGACGATCCCAGACGCGGACAGTGCGCTGGTAGTGACCATGGTCGATCAGGGTATGGAACATGTCGTCCACCGCCGCATTAAGGGTGGTGAACGGGCGTCGCGCAATGCCTGGCTCGCCGTGAATGCCGACGCCGAATTCCATCTCGTTTTCCGCCAGCACGAACGAAGGTTTACCGGCCGCCGGCACGGTACAGGCACCCAGTGCAATACCGATCGAATGCCCGTGATTATTGATACTGTGCCCCAGCGTCACAATGCTATCCAGGTCGTCGCCGCGCGCCGTTGCCGCACCGAGCAGTTTCTCCATCAGCACGGTATTGGCCACCCCGCGTCGCCCGGCGGTGAACAGGCTGTCTTTCACCGCCACATCATCGTCCACCAGCACCGTCGCCACCTGGGTACCGCTGTCGTGCAGCAGTTCAGTCGCGGTTTCAAAGTTCAAGATGTCGCCGGTGTAGTTTTTAATGATCAACAGCACCCCGGCACCGCCGTCGATCGCCTGGCCGCACTCGTACATTTTATCCGGCGTGGGCGAGGTGAAAATTTCCCCCGGGCAGGCACCATCCAGCATGCCTTCGCCGACAAAACCGCAGTGCATCGGCTCGTGGCCGCTGCCGCCACCGGACAGGATCGCTACCTTGCCCGCGACCGGCGCATCGGCGCGGGTGACAAACACCGGCTCCTGATGCACCAACAACTCTGGGTGAGCCTCTGCCAACCCCAGCAGTTGCTCTTCCAGTACCGACTCAACTTTATTGATCAGTTTTTTCACGGTTATTTCCTCGTTTGGCCGACGGGACGCAGCCTGCTGCGCCCCTGCGGTATCAGCTTGAGTGTTGTTGCAGCCAGGCACTGCCCAGCCGATCTGCCGTCAAAATGGCCGCCTGTACGCTGGCAGGCGTGACCTCGAACGGCATGTTGTGGATGGTTTCACCGGCCGCGCAGCTGGCTTCGGCCACCGCCATGATTTTCGCTGCCGGATCGCCGCTCACACCCATTTGCGCCAGCGTGATTGGCAAGCCGAGACGCTGGCAGAAATCCAGCACCGTTTCGATCTGTTCCATGCTGCTGTTTTGCAGCACCAGCTGTGACAGCGTGCCAAACGCCACTTTCTCGCCGTGGTACAGGTGATGGCACTCTTCCAGTACGGTGAAACCATTGTGGATAGCGTGCGCGCCCGCCAGGCCACTGCTTTCAAAACCGATGCCGCTCAGATAAGTATTGGCCTCGATAATGCGCTCGACCGCCTCCGTCACCACCCCGGCCTCAACCGCCAGCTTGGCCTTCACGCCCTCCGCCAGCAGCGTTTCATAACACAACCGCGCCAGACTCAGCGCCGCCAGCGTCGATTTGCCGCCCGCCATGCTGGTCGCCTGAGCATCGAAACAGGCCTGTGCTTCAAAATAGGTCGAAAGCGCATCGCCCATCCCCGCCACCAGCAGTCGCACCGGTGCCTTGGCGATAATCGCGCTGTCCATCACCACCATGTCCGGGTTGCGCGGGTAGATAAGGTATTCGGCAAATTCGCCCTGTTCGGTGTAAATCACCGACAGCGCACTGGTGGGAGCATCGGTAGACGCAATGGTCGGGATCAGTACCACTGGCAGATGCTGGTAATGCGCGATGGCCTTGGCGGTGTCCAGCGTTTTACCGCCGCCGACACCAATCACACCGCGGCAACCATGAGCCTTCAGCTCCAGGCCCAGCCGGTCGATTTCTTTATGGCAGCATTCGCCGTTGAACACACAGGCGTGATGCTTCACCCCGTGCTGATGCAGGCTGCCCATCAGAGTATCGCCCGTCAGCTTCATCACGAAGTCGTCGGCAATCACAAAATAATGGTCGGCAAGGGCTTTAGCGTATTCGCCCACGGCGGCCAATGCGTTGGCGCCCTGGATGTACTTGCCTGGAGACTGGATGATTCTCAACATAACCGGATCCTTGTAGGGAAATTGGCGATGGTAACGTTCAGATATCAGGTGATAGATGCGTCGGTCTTGTGCCGTCGCGTTGTTATGAACTGACTATAGGGCTTGCCAGACGCTTTAGGTTCTTCGACTTTTTCGTTTCATTATGGAACGTTACTTTCGTCTCGATGTTCCAAAATGAAACTATGACGCGGCTTTTTTAGCCGGTAAAGCGAACTGGCGCACAACCTAACGTATAGCTGCGTAAAGAGTGGATTCTGTGGGCATTTCAGCTTTAATTTTGACCATCTTTCCCCTATCCTTACCGCCATTACTGGGAATGGGCGAATACAGCCCGACTGATGGGATGAATAACGATGAAACGGACAAAAAACATCAACCGAGAGACGTTCCGCAAATCCTGGCGCGACTACCGCGTTGCGCCCGTAGCTTTGGCGATCAGCGCAGTCTTTATGCTGGCCGGCTGCGAGAAGAGCGATGAAACGGTCTCTATGTATCAGAATGCCGACGACTGTTCGCGCACCAATCCTTCGATGAGCGAGCAGTGCACCACCGCCTATAACAACGCCCTGAAAGAAGCCGAAAAAACCGCGCCAAAATATGCCACCCGTGAAGACTGTGTCGCCGAGTTCGGTGAAGCGCAATGTACACAAGCATCAGCTCCGGCCCAGGCCGGCATGGCCGCAGAGTCACAGAGCAGTGGCAGCATGTGGATGCCGCTGATGGCAGGTTACATGATGGGCCGCATGATGGGCGGCTCCGGCTTTGCTCAGCAGCCGCTGTTCACCTCTAAAAACGCTGCCAGCCCGGCCAACGGCAAGTTCGTTGACGCTTCTGGCAAGAGCTATGGCCCGGCGACCGCCGGTGGCCGCACCATGACGGTGCCGAAAACCGCAATGGCACCTAAACCGGCCGTCACCAATACCGTCACCCGCGGCGGCTTTGGCGAATCCGTTGCCAAGCAGACCAGCATGCAGCGCAGCAGCGCAACCTCCAGCTCACGCAGCATGGGCGGTTAATGCATGAAACGCGTTGCGATTACCGAGCGCCCGGACTGGCGCGAAAAAGCCACCGAATTCGGCTTCCGCTTCCACACCATGTATGGCGAGCCGTACTGGTGTGAGGATGCCTATTACCAATTCACGCTGGCGCAGATTGAAGAAATTGAAAACGCTACCGCCGAATTGCACCAGATGTGCCTGCAGGTGGTAGAGAAAGTGGTCAGCAGCGATGCGCTGATGACCAAGTTCCGCATCCCGAAACACACCTGGGAGTTCGTGCGCAGCTCATGGCGCACCAGCCAGCCGTCACTGTATTCACGTCTTGATCTGGCCTACGACGGTATCAATCCGCCCAAGCTGCTGGAGAATAACGCCGATACCCCGACCTCGCTGTACGAAGCGGCCTTTTTCCAATGGCTGTGGCTGGAAGACCAGATCAACGCCGGCAATCTCAGCCCGGAGTCCGATCAGTACAACAGCCTGCAGGAAAAACTGATCGAGCGTTTCGCCGAGCTGAAAGCACAACACGGTTTCGGCCTGCTGCACCTGGCCTGTTGCCAGGACAGTGAGGAAGACCGCGGTACCGTGCAATACCTGCAGGACTGCGCGCTGGAAGCCGGAGTCCCAACAGAATTCCTGTTTATGGAAGAGATTGGTCTGGGCGAAAAGGGCCAGTTTACCGACCTGCAAAATCAGGTTATCGGTAATCTGTTCAAGCTATACCCGTGGGAATTCATGCTGCGCGAGATGTTTTCCACCAAGCTGGAAGATGCCGGCGTGCGCTGGCTGGAGCCGGCGTGGAAAAGCATTATCTCCAACAAGGCCCTGCTGCCGATGCTGTGGGAAATGTTCCCGGATCACCCGAATCTGCTGGCCTCTTACTTTGCAGAGGACGATCATCCACAGCTCGATCACTACGTCACCAAGCCGCTGTTCTCACGCGAAGGCGCCAATATCCAGATCGTGCAGAACGGTCAGGAAGTCGCCCGCGTTGACGGCCCTTATGGCGAAGAAGGCATGATCGTGCAGCAGTTCCACCCACTGCCACAGTTTGAAGGCAGCTATACGCTGATCGGCAGTTGGCTGGTCGACGATCAACCCTGCGGCATCGGCCTGCGCGAAGATCGCGAGCTGATCACCCAGGATCTGTCGCGTTTCTACCCGCACATCATCCTCGGTTAACACAGATTGGTTGATATCACGCTCAGACTACTGACGAAGCCCGTTATTAGGGAGAGCGTGCCGAAGGGGTCGTAGCGGCTTGCCCGCCGGAGTGCCCCTCGGTGCGCTAGGCCCGGGTATCTCGGGTTAAAAAACAACTTTTTCATAAAACTCAGCGCGATAATATCGCGCTTTTTTTATGCTTTCCGGCTGGTGATTAATCGATTAACCTTTTATACTCGAAGCGTCTGTTCTCCTCGGGCGGAGCAACCAGATATGAAACTGACGTCCCTTATTCCACCGCAGGTCGACCTGACCGACGGATGCTTTACCGCACCTGATATTCAACGCAAATCTACGACCCTGGGCAGTCTGGCGGGGATCTTTGCCGATCCTGCAGCATGGCGAGCGATGCCGGCAGAACTTGCCGTCTATCAGGTCGAAATGCTGCCTTCCGAGCTACAAGAAGGTGAGCTGTTTGTGGGCACCACTCACCTGCAGCCTGGCCGGGTGGGTAACGAATTCTTTATGACCCGTGGGCATTTTCATCAGCGCCCCGAACAGGCTGAGTTCTATTTTGGTCTGCGTGGCCAGGGTTTGCTGCTACTGCAACACCGGGACGGGGCTTGTACGTTGGAACAGGTTGCCCCCGGCAGCGTTCACCATATCCCTTCGTTTACCGCTCACCGCCTGATTAACACCGGTACTGAGGTGCTGTCCGCCCTGGCGGTCTGGCCAACGGTGGCAGGGCACAACTACGACGCACTGCAACCACAGGGATTCAAACTGCGGGTCTTTGCCGATGGCAACGGTTGGAAAGCGGAGGCGCAATATGAGTGACTCGATGCTGCAATTTGGCCTTGATGTGCGCATTAGCGACAACCCGATGGGATTCAGCTATGGCGATGAGGTGATTGGGCCATTGCCGGAAATACGGACGCTGGAACAAATCCGCCGCTCCTTACGCGATCCTGACTGCCATGGGCCGGAACAGGTTTATGCCATCGCTATGGACGTCGCCAAACAACAGCATTTGGCGGAATTGAAGAAGCGCATGTTGCTGTTCGGTATTGTCACCTATGCCAAGGGCCAGTTAGGTCAGGAGCCGGTACGCAGCCAGGGCCATGTGCACCGCATCAGCGTACACAGCGGCTGGTCACCGCCGGAGCTATACGAGATTTGGCAAGGTAAGGCCATTATTTACATGCAAGAGCGGGTTGAGCGTGAGCCGGGACATTGCTTTGCCGTCCATGCCGGCCCCGGTGAAAAGGTATTGGTACCGCCAGGATGGGCTCACGCCACCATTTCCGCCGATCCCAACCAGCCGCTGACCTTCGCCGCCTGGTGCGATCGTGAATATGGCTTTGAATACGATGCAGTACGTGAATACAAAGGGCTGGCCTGGTACCCGTTATTGCAGGGCAACCATATTATTTGGCAACAGAATCCACGATATCAATCCGGCAGGCTGCACGCCATCGGACCACGCCAATACCACGAGTTCGGCCTGAGCGATGCCCCCTTATACTCACAGTTTGAAGCCGATCCGGCACGCTTTCAGTTCATTTCCAAACCGGGCAACGTAGCGGAAAAATGGCAACGATTTGAGCCGTAAACGCTCAATAACAGGAAATTTCATACCTTATGAATTTCGAGTTGGCCGCTCTGGCGCGTCCATGCGCTCGCGGCATTTGTACATCCCTGTACAGCACAGCTAGGCGCCCAGCTCACTCATCCCCAGGCGCTTACTTAAGTAAGTAACTGGGGGGACAAATCTGCCGGGAGCAGATTTGAACGCTGCTAGCAGCGGCCCCAAAGGGGTGTGGCCCATGGACGGGCCACATAACTGAGTGCAGGTAACAACGCTGCAACTTGAAAGGCGACGGGTATTATGAGAATAGGCCGCAGGCCACCCCTGCCGCTGCCAATACCAATAACCCCAGCATCGCTTTCACCGGTGAAAGCCCGCGCTTGGCCATCAGGTACCAGGTCGCCAGCACCACGATCAACGGCATCAGGTTAGGGAAAATGCCGTCCAGCATTTGCTGCAGGTGAATATTTACCCCGTCTTTGGTGACAAACTCCAGACCTGTCCCCAGTTTGACGTAGCTCGCCGCGACGCCGCCCATGACGAATACCCCCAGCAGGGAAAGTGCTTCCCGCAGGCGTGAGGATTTGCTGCTGACCAACATCTCCACCGAGCCGGAGCCCATGTTGTAGCCTTTCATAAACAGCCAGTAAGACCCCGGAATGACGATCAGACTGAAGGCGATGATGTAAAACAGCGGGCCAATCACACTGCCACCGGCCGCCAGCGCCATGCCGATACTCAGCAAAATCGGGATCAGCATGCCCGGAACCATCGAGTCGCCAATACCGGCCACCGGCCCCATCAGCCCCACCTTGAGCGTGTTAATGGTTTCCCCGTCTATCGGCTCACCGTTGGCGCGTTTTTCTTCCAGCCCTATCACCATGCCGTTCACAATCGCGCCCAGCTGCGGCTCGGTATTGTAAAACGAGGTATGGCGGCGAATGGCCTCAATACGCTGCTGCTTGTCCTGATACAGCTTTTTCAATGCCGGCATCATACTCAGGCAGAAACCGTAAGACTCCAGGCGTTCAAAGCTCATCGATGACAGGTTGTACATCATCCAACTGCGCCAGCAACGACGCAGATCCTGCTTAGTCAATTTTGGTGTTGGCGTATCCATCAGAATTCATCCTCATCATCAGCCTGAGGCGCGGCCTGTGCGGCGGCCACCTGCGGCTCTGGCTTATAGTTGTAGTGAATCAGTGCCAGCAGCGCGCCGACAATCACCAGCGCCACCATATTCAGCTTGAGGAAAACAATGCAGATAAACCCCACCAGGAAGTAAATCAGCATGCTGTAGCTTTTAATAATCTGTTTAAGAAGGATGGCGATACCGACCGCGGGCAGAATACCGCCCACCACGTTCATGGTGGTCAACACCAGCGCCGGCAGGCTGTCCATAAAGGCGTTGATGTAGCGCGCCCCGAAAAACACCGCGATAAACGTCGGAATAAAACGCAGCAGGAAGTTGGTGACCTGCGGCCAGATGGCGCTATTGAGGTAAATTCCCCGTTCATCACCGCGCTCCACCGCCAGATCCGCACGGTGATTCCAGTAAGAATTGAGCACCATCATGGCGTTGAACAGCACGGTCCCCATGATGCCGATAGTCGCCGCCAGTGCGACCGCCACCTCGGTTCCTTTCCCGGAGAGAATACCCAGCGCAATCGCCGGGAACGCTACAAAGTTGAGATCGGCCGGCATCGATCCGCCCGGTGTGACCATGGCGATATACACCGCCTGGACCGCAACACCGATGATGATACCGGTCTGTACATCGCCGAGAATAGCCCCCACCAGCATGCCGGAGACCAACGGACGGCTGAGAATATACCAGCCTCCGGTCAGTCCCAGCAGCCAGGGACTGCTCAGCGCGCCGAGATAGCAAAGTATCCCGATAAGCGTCGCTTCAAACCACATAGTTAACTCCTGCCGTTCAGGCTTATTTGAGTTTCTTTTTTGCGTCCAGCCAACTGAAATGGCTGGCATCAGGGACTAAACGAAATTCGATGGCATGTCCGTGTTCAGTAAGAAAATCGAAGGCCTCTGCCTCTACCGCGCTCACTGATTGATTCGGGCCAATGGTCACCGTGTCCTTGCGGGCAGACATCGGCCCAACGTTGATTTTCTTGTTACGATTACTGAGATCGACCCCTGCCTCTATCAGCCTGCGCAGCGTGACCGGTGATTTGCCAATCACAAAGTACTGCTTGTCGCTGGCGATTACCTTCGGCAGTTTTTCTATCGCCTGCTGCACGGTAAACAACCATACCCTGGTGTCTTGCACCGCCCCCTTCATCACCGATGACAGCAGTGGATCCGCCGCTACCTCATCATCGATCGCCACAATGCCGTCGCAGGGCAATTCCTTCGCCCAACGGGTCACCAGTTGACCGTGAATAACCCGGTCGTCGATACGAACAAATGAAATGGCCATATTCTCTCCTCAGAAATCGTCTGGTTGTGCCGTTACCGCTGGACGAGCAAGGGAAATCGCCTCAGCCCCCAGCGCTACCAGCTCCTGTGCCGCCTGTTGAACATCCTTTCCCTCCAGTAATTCGGCACTCATTAACAACATCGGAAAATTCACGCCGGTCACCACGGCCATCGGCACCGGGCTTTGGGGATCAAATGCGTGGCGGCAGGCCACGTTATAGGGCGTGCCACACAGCATGTCGCACAGCACCAGCACACCGTCGGCCCCTGCGCTTACCCGCTGCAATTCATCGGCAAAATCCTGTTTAAAGGCTTCAATACCCGCCCCTTCGCTCAGGGCCACATGGCTGGTTCCTGGCAGTTCACCGTAAACCATACCTGCGCTGCTCATCAGCGCCTCGGCCAACGGGCCATGGGAGGTCACTATCACTTTCAACATAATGCTTATCCCCTTACCCAGGCTTTAATGGTGCCCAGAGTTTTGCCCAGGCTGCGACCATGGGGGCTGATACGGTACGGCCCCACGGCGGCTGGTACGATAAAGGTTTCGGCGTAATGCACCACGAAGGGCGCGAAATGGCCTTCAGGGCTTTCAACTACCGCCTCTTCCCCTTCGACCAGATTCAGCACGTTCACCCGGCCTTCGGTATGGTGCAGCACCGGTTCACTAAACCAGTGACGCCGAGTTTCGATAAATTCCCGCTCGTGCAAACCGGTTCGCTCCTCCTGCCAGCCAGCACCTTCGGCAACTTGCTCAATGCGGTTCACCAAATGCTCCGTTGCCCAGGTGGTGTCGCACTGCCAGTTGATCACCTGCTCACCATGCTGCAGATGCACCGGACGCGGTTGTCCATCTAATCCCAGACGACCCCAGTCCCACAGCTTGAAGGTGAAAATGTACGGCGTAGCGCTGATCTCCAGCACCATGGCGCCCGAGCCGGAACAATGCACCGTCCCCGCCGGGATCAGAAAATGGTCGTGTTTACGCGCCGGGAAACGATTCACGAAACGTTGATCATCGAAGGCTTTTTCACCTCTTTGCGCGGCGGCCAGATCGGCCATCATCGCCTGCGGTTCGGTGCCGTTTTTCACCCCCAGGTACACTTCGGAACCCGGCTCTGCCGCCAGGATGTAATAGCTTTCGTCCTGGGTGTAATGCATACCGAAATGCTGTTGGATATATTCCGTCAGCGGGTGCACCTGGAAGCTGAGATTTTGCCCGCCGACGGTATCCAGCAGATCAAAACGGATCGGGAATTCGGCGCCGAAGCGGGCATGCACCCGCTCACCCAGTAAGGGGTGGGGATATAACAGCACCAAATCCTGTGAGGGGATCTCGACCCGGACGTCACCAAAACGCATTAGCAGGCTGTTTTCCTCGGGCACGCAGTCAAAACACCATGCATAGTTGGCTGCCGTCGGGTCGAGATCGAACTGTTGTTTCATCCACTGGCCACCCCAAACGCCGGGGTCAAAAAACGGCACCACGCGGAATGGGCGTTGGGTTGCCTGCTGCAATCCGGCATGGAAAGCCGTACCGGTCACCAGCTTCGGTTGGCTGGCCTGGTTGGTGTCCAACACAAAATCTGCACGCTGTAGCAGTGGGGTTTTATGACGATCGAAGACTCGCCATTCCACGAAGAATGCACGCTTGTAGCGGCGCAGCACATCCTCGTCCACATTGGCCGCGCCCCAGTTGCCCAGTTCGCCGCGGCGAAAACGCTGCTGGATTTCCCAGCGGGCCATATCGGCATACACCAATACATCGGCTTCGGCGATCAGCGCCGCGCCCGGTCCATAAACCACCACCAGCCCACTGTCGACGCGCGCAATTTGATCGCGCAACTGCTGGACGCGCTCAGCATCAAAAAACTCGGGCATTTCATGGCACGACAACACGCCAAAAACACGGTCATCGGTTAAATTGCGCTCAATCATCGCGTGGATGTGCGGTTCATCGTATTTGGCCGATTCAGCATTGATGCTACTGGCCGGCTGCAGAGGCTTAATAAGATTCTCGATTAGCTCTGCCAGACTCACCCCATGGTAGCAATCCACTACCAACAGGGTTTTACGCAACCCGAGGGCGGCAATTTTGTGGCTGACGGCCTCGGTCACTGCCTGCCAGCCTTGCCAGGCGGCATTATCAAACCCCTGCACCGCCACTTCCGGATACTTGTCATAGCTGGTTGATTTATGCTGTTGCTCTGTCATATTCTTCTGCCTATGAACTGGATACATAGAAAAAGATTAATCGATTAACCTTCTGATAAATAGGCTGGTTAACGGGATTAACCTCTTAAAATCGATAATAACCCCATAAAAAACCGAACTTTCGTGACGTGAATCACGATTTATTGACGGAATTTTACGAAATAAGGTTAATCGTTATACCTTGCTATGACCGTCGGCATCGACAGGAGATAAAATGAGCACGATAACTTTGGCGGACGTCGCCGCACACGCAAAAGTCTCCACCGCCACGGTATCGATGGTATTGCGCAACCGTGGCCGCATATCGGACGCCACCCGTAAGCGGGTACTGAGTGCCATTGATGAACTGGGCTATGTCTACAACCAGACCGCCGCTAACCTGCGCAATCGCAGCAGCAACCAGGTCGGCCTGTTACTGCACGACATCACCAATCCGTTTTATGCGGAGATGACCGCCGGACTGAGCCAGGAAATGGAGCGTCACCAGTTGATGCTGTTTCTGGCCAACAGCGAAGAGTCTGCCGACAGGCAGCAAAAATTTGTCGACTCCCTGCTACAGAACAATACCAGCGGCATGGTGCTGTGCGCCGCCCGGCAAACTCCCACTCTGTTTTTTGAAACGCTGAAGCGCCGCAAGATACCGGCCATTATGGTGGTTCGGCCTGTGGCCGATGCGCATTTTGACTTCGTCGGCACCGACAACTTCCTGGGCACCCAATTGGCGACTCAGCATCTGCTGGATCTTGGCCATCGCCATATCGCCTTTATCGGCGGCTCCATCAGCTCCACCACGCGCGCACAGCGGCTGGGAGGCTACACCAGCAAGCTGCTGGAACACGGGATTATGGTTAAAGGGGAATGGATTGTGGACAGCGAGGCCAGCCAGAGCTCCGGTGCCAAGGCAGCAGAACAGTTACTAAGAGCCCACCCGGAAATCACTGCAGCCCTGTGCTATCAGGACATCGTCGCGTTGGGGGTAATGCAGACATTGCGCAAACTCGACCGTCAGATTGGCAGAGATTTTGCGTTAATTGGTTTTGATGATATTACCGAAGCCTCGCTGGTACAGCCGGGTTTGACCACCGTGTCGGTGGCCTCGCGCGAGATTGGCCGTAAAGCCGGGGAACTGCTGTATAGCCGTATTCAGGGCAATGATGAGCCGCCAAAACGTATCATCCTGCCGCCTTCTCTGGTGATCCGCGAGTCCTGCGGTTTTGCAGATAAATCCACGCCAGCCTGAGCTGGCGTGAACGTTCTAGCCGATCTGTACTGACAGCATGCTCAATGAGCTCATCTCAATGCCATCCACCGGCACGGTTATCGCCTCCTCACCGTCCCAGCCGCCGAGCACGTACAGCAACGGCAGATAGTGCTCCGGCGTCGGGTTCGACAGCGCCGCGCCCTCATGCTGCATAAAGTTCACCAGCGGGTGGTTATTGCCTTGATAATTCAGGTTATCTCGCACGAACTTATCAAACGACGTTGCCCATGGATAAGGGGTGGCGTCACCCTGCCATTTCACCATCCGCAGGTTATGCACCACGTTACCGCTGGCAACGATCATGATCCCCTGCTCGCGCAGCTCCGCCAGTTTACGGCCCAGGTCATAGTGATATTCCGCCGGTTGGGTACCGTCGATGCTGAGCTGTACGACCGGAATGTCCGCCTCGGGATACATTTTGATCAATACGCCCCAGGTGCCGTGATCCAGCCCCCACTCACTGACGTCAGCCTTGACGTTGATCGGCGCCAGCACCTGCTGGATCTGCGCTGCCAGTTCAGGTGAACCGGGTGCCGGATACTGAGTATCAAACAGCGCCTGTGGGAACCCGCCAAAGTCATGGATGGTTTTCGGTTTTTCCATCGCGGTAACCGCAGTGCCACGGGTATACCAGTGAGCAGAAACGGCAACGATAGCCTTCGGACGTGGCAAGGTTTCACCCAACGTACGCCATGCCTGGGTGTAGCGGTTTTCTTCCAGCGCGTTCATCGGGCTACCGTGGCCGAGAAAAAGTGCTGGCATACGAGAGGTGTTCATACAGGATCCTTGGTTGGTCGCAATACATTATGTGAACCAGATTACGCCGTTTACCGCGCTAAAACAGCCGGATAACCATGATGATGATCTTCAATAAATTTGAATGGTTAAAACAATGGAAGCAATCAGCCAAATCCACTCGATTTATGCCTTTACTCTGTTAGTATCAGAAAATAAACAATAATTTCAGCATATAGGAGAGAGTTATGTCCGTACCACTGCTCCTGACCCTGCTGGCCGGCGGCGCCACCTTTGTCGGTGCCCTATTCGGCATTATTGGCCAGAAGCCCTCCAATCGAATGCTGGCATTTTCTCTCGGCTTTGCCGCCGGGATTATGCTGTTGATATCATTAATGGAAATGCTGCCAGCGGCGCTGCACACCCAGGGCATGTCACCGATGTTGGGCTACGGCATGTTCATGCTCGGCCTGCTGGGTTATTTTGCGCTGGATCGGATGCTGCCACACCAGCATCCACAAGATTTACTGCAGAAGCCGCTCCAGCCGCACAACCTGAAACGTACCGCCGTGCTGTTAACGCTGGGCATCAGCCTGCACAACTTCCCGGAGGGCATTGCTACCTATGTCACTGCCAGTGCCGATCTTGAACTGGGGATGGGCATCGCGCTGGCCGTCGCCATCCACAATATCCCTGAAGGTCTGGCGGTTGCCGGGCCGGTATATGCGGCGACCGGCTCAAAGACCAAGGCACTGCTGTGGTCGGGAATTTCCGGTATGGCGGAAATCCTCGGCGGCGTGCTGGCATTTCTGTTGCTCGGCCCGATGATATCACCGGTGGTGATGGCGTCGATTATGGCGGCAGTCGCCGGCATTATGGTGGCGCTATCGGTCGATGAACTGATGCCGTTGGCGAAAGAAATTGATCCGAATAATAACCCGAGCTACGGGGTATTGTGCGGAATGGCGGTGATGGGATTCAGCCTGACGCTGTTACAAAGTGGCGGCATCGGTTAACCGTTTTTCAGCGACAAAAAAAGCCGCGTATGCGGCTTTTTTCATGTTCAGAAAATCAGTCTGATATCAGCTGGCTTTCTGCTCCTGCGCCTGACGGTAAGCCACCAGATCTTCGATGGTCAGCACGTGCATGTCATGCTGTTTGGCGAACAGGATCACTTCTGGCGCATGCGCCATGCTGCCGTCATCGTTGGTCAGTTCACACAGCACGCCGGCAGGTTTGAAACCGGCCATTGATACCAGATCAATCGTCGCTTCGGTATGGCCACGACGGTTCAGCACACCACCCGGCTGCGCACGCAGTGGGAACACGTGGCCAGGGCGGTTCAAATCGCTCGGCTTGGCGTTATCAGCAATTGCCGCACGAATGGTGGTCAGACGATCGGATGCGGAAACACCTGTCGTCACTCCCTGCGCCGCTTCGATAGTCACGGTGAAGGCGGTCTGGAACTGGCTGGAGTTGTGAGTCACCATCATCGGCAGCTCAAGCTGCTGACGGCGTTCTTCGGTGAGACACAGGCACACAATACCGCTACCGTGGCGAATGGTCAGCGCCATCTGCTCAACGGTCATGGTTTCTGCGGCGAAGATCATATCACCTTCGTTTTCACGATTTTCATCATCGAGCACCATCACACCGCGCCCACTGCGCAATGCTTCAAGAGCGCGTTCTACGCGTTCTACTGGCGTGCCGAAATCTGAAAGTAGGGTCTGATTCATGGTAAAAAACCTCATTAGAAAATTATGGATTACCAGAACCAGGGCGATCTTGAGGAGTAGCTAGCAATAGCTAAAAAAATAACGCAAGCGGGCGCAAACCCGGCAGATACCGTTACTCTCTCCCATCCGGACTATAACCGTCGGCCCCGGAATTACACCGGATCTGCTGACCTCTAACCAAACTGCAAGAAACTGGCTGAGCGCTCGCGGGCTTTCACCGTAAAAGGTGATTTACCGCCGGTGGGGACTTGCACCCCGCCCTGAGAATAAGCTTCTCGACTATAACGCTAATGATTAATCAGGGCAATTGGCAAAAGCACAATTCGGCCAGTGCCATGGAATGCGGTTAATAGTTTATCCGGCGAGCAACTCGCATTACACTAGGCGACAGCTAATAAACTCTGAAAGGGAAACGCCATGATTGACCCGAAAAAAATTGAACAGATCGCACGTCAGGTGCATGAGTCCATGCCTAAAGGTGTGCGTGAATTCGGGGAAGACGTTGAGAAGAAAATCCGTCAGGTGTTGCAGTCACAGCTCACCCGCCTGGATTTGGTCAACCGCGAAGAGTTCGACGTGCAGACCCAGGTGCTGCTGCGCACCCGCGAAAAACTGGCATTGCTGGAACAGCGTATGAGTGAGCTGGAAAGCAAGCTGAACGCCACGCCTGCTGCGCAACAGCCAGACGCCGAATAAGTTACCGTTAAGGGCGCGGCACCGCGCCCTTATTGCGGTTTGAACGCCGCCTGCGGCTTAAGCCGCAACACCAGCCAAATCAGCGCGAACATTGCCAGCGCATACAGACTTTTCCAGCCAATAATTACCATCAGCAACACACACAGCACCAGTCCTGTCGCCGCCATTAACCGCGAACGTCCGTGCAAAATTCGGCAACCCGCCAGCATGCACAGCAGGTAGATCAACACGAAGATGCCATTGGCATACACCAGCAGCGTATCCAGCGGTAGCTTCAGCGTATAAATCAGCAAAGTGAACAGCAAGCAACTCCCCACCACCGCGCTTAATGCATTGACCGGGGCCTGTCCGGCAGACAGCTTGGCCAGCGCGCTGGACGGACGATCCTGCGCCTGCGACCACACCAGCCGGGCGAAGCTTTGGGTATAGATATTCACGCTGGCGAAGCAGGCCAGATAGCCAATAATGCAGGCTACCCACAGCGCATGCTGACCAAACAGCTGCACCACGATACCCGGCAACGAAGCTGCCGCCGCCTGATGCTCACCGTAGGCATGGAAATGCAGCACCGCTACGGTACAGCCCCAGTACACTGCCCCGGCGACCAACATGCCAAACAACAGCGCACGCGGGAAATCGCGTTCAGGGTTACGGAACTCGGTCGCCAGATGGGCAAACGCCTCCAACCCCACAAAGCACCAGAACATCACTGCCAATGCGTGGAACAGATTGGGCGGGGAGATTTCGTCGATGGCCGGCCAGGGAATTTGAGTCAGTGAGATGTCGCCTCGCCACCAGATAGCGGCCACCAGCGCCACCACCAGAATAGCGATTAACGTTTGAATATTGGCGCTGGAACCTGCGCTGCGCGTGCCTAAAAACCAAATCACCACCAGCGTGGCGATCTGCACCAACAGCAGGCCATTGGCGCTCCAGCCGAAAGTGGCCTGCCAAAAACCGGCGGCAATCTGCAACGCAGCGGGTAGCCCAACCGGGATCACCGACAAAAACAGCCAGCCGGTCACTTTCGCCATGCGCGGGCCAAAGGCCAGCCCGACAAAGTGTGCTGCGCCAGCGGCGCTGGGGAAGTGACGGCCTAAAGCGGCAAAGGCGATGGCGATCGGGAAGACCAGGATAATCAGCACCGGCCAGGCCCACAGGCTATCGCCCTGCGCCACCTGTGCTGCCAGGGCCGGAACGGCAAACACTCCGGTGCCCAGCAGTGAAGTGGACAATAGCCCAACGCCCTGCGCCAAACTCAGCTCTTGCTTTAGTCCACTCACTGCCCACCGCCGTTTTCAGCGAGCGTTAACCACGCCCGTCTTTGATTGCCTTGATGATGTTGGTGGTCGACAAACCATCTTCAAAGTTCAGCACTTTGACGTCACCGCCGTTGGCCCACACCTCGGTGCTGCCGGCGATGTCTTCAGGCTTGTAGTCACCGCCTTTCACCAGCAGATCCGGCAGGATGTCGGCGATCAGTCGCTGTGGCGTGTCTTCTTCAAACGGCACTACCCAGTCCACCGCTTCCAGCGCACCCAGCACGATCATGCGGTTTTCCAGCACGTTGACCGGACGGGTTTCGCCTTTCAGGCGCTTAGTGGAAGCATCGCTGTTCACCGCCACAATCAGGCGATCGCCCAGCTTGCGGGCATTGGCCAGATAAGAGACGTGACCGGCATGCAGAATGTCGAAGATACCGTTGGTCATCACCACTTTTTCACCGCGCTGACGTGCTTGCGCCACAGCGGTTTTCAACTGGGCTTCGGTCATCACGCCAAAGCCGGTTTCGGCCCGACCGCGTACCGCGTTTTCCAGCTCGATCGGTGAAACGGTCGAGGTGCCCAGCTTGCCCACCACCACACCGGCGGCGGCATTGGCCAGGAAACAGGACTCTTCCAGCGTGTTACCGGCAGCCAGTGCCGCGGCCAACACGCCGATAACCGTATCGCCGGCACCGGTAACGTCGAACACTTCCTGCGCCAGAGTTGGCAGATGCAGTGGCGCAATGCCCGGCTGCAGCAGCGTCATGCCGTGTTCGGAACGGGTAACCAACAGGGCAGAAAGCTCAAAGTCCGCGACCAACTTCATGCCGCGTTCAACCAGTTCGGCTTCGTCTTTACAGTGACCGACTACCGCTTCGAATTCGGACAGGTTTGGCGTCAGCAGCGTTGCGCCGCGATAACGCTCGAAATCCGATCCTTTAGGATCGATCAGCACCGGCACCTTGGCAGCCCGCGCCAGTTGGATCATGCTCTGTACCTGGCTCAGTGCGCCTTTGGCGTAGTCGGACAGCACCAGTGCGCCAATCTGTGGCAGCGCCTGTTGAATGCGCTCCAGTAACGGCTGTGGATCGACGTTAGAGAAGCCTTCTTCGAAATCGAGACGGATCAACTGCTGATTACGCGACAGCACGCGCAGCTTGGTGATGGTCGGATGCGTCGGCACCGAGACAAAATCACAGCGCACGTTCACTTCATTCAGCTTGGCGCTCAGCGCCCGCGCGGCATCATCAATACCGGTCAGGCCCACCAGGCGTGAGTTAGCGCCCAGCGAAGCAATGTTCATCGCCACGTTAGCCGCACCGCCAGGACGCTCTTCAATGGTTTCAACCTTGACCACCGGCACCGGCGCTTCCGGTGAAATGCGGCTGGTCGGCCCATACCAATAGCGATCCAACATGACGTCACCCACCACCAATACCCCGGCGCGGCGAAAATCAGGCAGTGTAACTTTCATCCGATAACTCCAAAAAAGTACAAAATTTTAGTGGCGCAGATATTACCACAGACGTCTGTAATAGCTGCAAAACGTATTGCGCAACCGGCCTGCTCAGCCCAGCCACTTCGCCCAACTGGCGCGGACTTGTTCACGTTCGGTGACGAATTGCCCATTGCCGACCTTGCCGGAATGCTCTTGCAACGCCAGATGATGGATCTCATCGCGCATGGTGACGTAAGCCTGGGTCAGCGCGCGCGCTTCTTCTTCCGACATGATGTCGTAATTGGCCATCAGCTCGAAAATACGCACGTTATCAGACCAGCGTGTCAGGCGTGGTTCGGCGGCCGCATAGCCTAAGACCAGATACTGGGCAATAAATTCGATATCGGTGATCCCGCCCTCGTCGGCTTTGATATCAAACAGATCGCGCTGCTTGCTGCCAAGGTGATTGCGCATTTTCTCGCGCATCTCGCGTACCTCGCGCTTCAGCGTTTCCGGATCACGCGGTTTGCACAGGATCTCACGGCGGATAACATCAAACTGCTGGTGCAACAACGGATCGCCATGTACAACGCGCGCCCGCACCAACGCCTGATGTTCCCAGGTCCAGGCCTCGTTCTGCTGATAATCGGCAAAGGCTTCGACGGTACTGACCAGCATACCGGCCGCGCCCGAAGGCCGCAGGCGGGCATCCACTTCATACAAAATACCGGACGAGGTGCGGGTGCTGAACAGATGCATCACGCGCTGCGCCAGACGCAGATAAAACTGACGGCCGTCGATGCTGCGATCGCCGTCGGTCATCACCTCCGGCGGACAATCGAGGATAAACACCAGATCAAGATCGGAACTGTAGCCCAGTTCCCAACCGCCCAGCTTGCCGTAGCCAATCACCGCAAAACCACGCCCTTCACGCTCCTGCAAATGGGTCGGCTGGCCATAGCGTGCGACCATATCGTTCCACGCCTGCTGCACCACAGTATCGATAATCGCTTCCGCCAGATAAGTGAGGTGATCGCTCACTTTCATCACCGGCAACGCACCAGAGATATCCCCGGCGGCAATACGCAATTGCTGCGCCTGTTTGAACTGGCGCAGCGCCTCCAGCCTCTGCTCTTCGTCGTCTTCCGGCACCCGCAACAGGTACTGACGCAGCTCGCTGCGGTAGGCATCCGGGGCCACCGGTTGATACAGCGTCGCCGGCTCCAGCAGTTCATCCAGCAGCAAGGGATAACGCGACAGTTGATTGGCCACCATCGGTGAAGCCGCACACAGGCGAATCAAATGGCTGAGCGCCGCATGGTATTCCACCAGCAGCTCGAGGTAGGTCGTACGGGTCACGATGCTCAATAGCAACTGAGTCAGTCGCAGCAACGCGGTCGGTGCATCCTGACGCGGACACACTTCCGCCAGCAGGCGGGGCATCAGTTGATCGAGTACATCACGACCGCGTGGGCCGATGGTGCGTTTGTCGACGTCATGACGAAACTCGGCAATGGTGCGCAGCATCTGCCTGCGCGCCTCTTCGTCCAGGTGTGGCGTCAACGGGGCCAGTTCGTTCTCTTCCAGCGCGTCCTGCCACAGACTGTGATAGTGCTGATAATCCGGATCTTCGCCAACGTCAGGGCTATCGTCGCCAATCAGGTCGTTAAATACCGCCCTGACCGCCTGCATATGGATCTCCAGCGCCGCCAGCAGTGCCGACCAGTCGTCGAACCCCATGCCCCAGGCCAGGCGCGCCTGATCCAGTTCATCCTGCGGCAGCGTTTGTGTTTGTTGATCGGCAATCGCCTGCAGCAGGTTTTCCAACCGACGCAAGAACAGGTAGCTGGCGCTCATCGCCTGTACCTGCTGCGGCTCCAGCAACCCCAGCTCCCCCACCGCCTGTAACGTGGGCAGCAAGGAACGGCCCTGCAACGCCGGCTCACGGCCGCCTCGGATCAGTTGGAACACCTGGGTGATAAATTCAATTTCGCGGATGCCGCCGGCACCCAGCTTGATATTGTCTTTTAGCCCGCGCCGCCGAACCTCACGGGCGATCATGCCTTTCATATTGCGCAGCGACTGGATCACACTGAAATCGATATAGCGACGGAAAACGAACGGCCGCAGGGTTTTGCGCAGTTCTTCGCTGTAGACGTCTTCCGAACCGCCCATCAGCCGCGCCTTGACCATCGCGTAACGTTCCCAGTCACGGCCCTGTTCCTGGTAATAATCTTCCAGCGCGGCGAAACTCATCACCAGAGGGCCGCTGTCGCCAAACGGCCGTAAGCGCATGTCCACGCGATAGACGAAGCCGTCGATGGTTTGCTGATCCAGCGCTTTGATCAACCGCTGCCCCAGACGGGTGAAGAACTGGGCGTTATCCAGCTCACGCCGCCCGCCCTGGGTCTGGCCATTTTCCGGGTAGGCAAAGATCAGATCGATATCAGATGAGAAATTCAGCTCACCGCCGCCCAATTTGCCCATCCCGAGGATCAGCAACGGTTGCGGTACGCCCTGCGCATTACAGGGAGTGCCCCACTCACGGCAGCAGGTTTGGTATAGCCAGTCGCGGGCGCTGACGATCAGCGTTTCTGCCAACCCACTCAGCTGCAACAGCGTTTCTTGCGTGCTGCATTGGCCCAACGCCTGCGCCCAGGCGATCCTCACCAGCGTCTCGCGGCGGAACAGCCGCAGTACGCGCATCAGTTGCGCTTCGTCACGCACCTCTTCCAAATCATCCTGCAGCCAGGCTGCATAATGTTGCCACTCGTCCGCCACCGGCGGTTGCTTGCGCAGCGTCGCCAGCCATTCCGGCTGGTTGAGCAACATGTCGCAGACAAAGTCGCTCGACGCCAAAACCCACTGTTCCTGATCGCTGAGCGCGCAGTCCGCGCCCTGAGTTTCCTGAAAACGCTGCACGATGTTTTGTGCCTGAGCCTGTAACGCTGCTGAAAGTGGCAACATAGTGAATGATCCGTTCTGCGGCCTGCGCCTCGCAGGCCAGCTTAATTAGCGGAGGGCGCCGTTTAACCAGAATGGCGCCTGCAATAAGGCCTGCTTGCGGCTGCCTTCGTACCAGCCCTGACGCCGTTCGGCCACCGCCAGTTGCAACTCGCGCCAAGCGTCGATGTACGGACCGGTTTCGTCGTCAGGGTAAGCGCCCGACAGCAGGATAAATGCCGATACCTGACGCGTCAGACGCGGCAGTTGTTCCTCATATTCATCATCGTTCAACGTGCGGGTGAAGGCTTCTTTCAATTCGGCGGCGCTGCGGCCCAGCATAATGTCACTGAAACGTTTGAAGGACCCGTCAAGCTTGGCCTGCGCCTTGGCATCGATAAAGGGTTTCCAGGCACCGGTCACCAACCACGATGTGAGCGCCAACTTACATTGTAGATATTCCGCGCTGTAGCACAGCACCTGCGGTTGGGTGGTTTTATCAATCAACAGCGGTTCCAGTGCGGTCAGACGAGCGCGCAGATCGGCACTGGCCTTGCGTGGCACCAGACCACCGAAAATCACCAGTGCCTGGCGGATCAGCGCAATCGCCTCCATCACGGAACGACGGGCCTGAGTATCGCCGCGCAGCCACAGCTCTTCGTGATACTGCCAATGGCTCAAACCCAGTTCGAAACTGGCGATCATCCCCTGCTCAACGCTGGATTTGGCGGCCGGCTTCAATACTGCCAGCGGATGACGCTCACGCGGGACGTTGCCCTGCGCCAGATGATAGCCCCGCGCCGCCTTGCTCAGGTTGCCCTGACGCAGGCCGCCGTGCTCCGCCAGTGCGTTGGCCAGCGCCAGCAAATCGGTGGTATTGCCTTCTTTCAGTTCCAGTTCGATCTCGCACAGCGCTTCACTCAACTCACCGGCTCGCACTTCACCCTGGTCAAGACCAACCTCAATCTCGCTCTTACCGTAAGTGACCACCCACTTCTCACGCACAAAGTCAGTGCGGAACAGCGGCTGCAACGCCTGCTCCAGCGCCTGAACATCGCAGTCTTGCGGCCAGATATCCGCCGGGAACCTATCCAGCGCCAGCTCCGGCGTGGCAATCGCCACATTGTATTCAGGACGCTGATGCAAACCTGCCACTACCTTACCGGCGGTTTTGATGGTCATTTCATAACTGTCGTCGTACCCACGAATACGCAGCCCCATATCCTGACCACGCAGGAAATTGTCGGCGGTTTCGAAATAAATATTGGTCAGTTTTTGCGGCGCAGAATGCTGATTCGGCCAGGCGGCCAGTTGCTGCGGCAAGGCGGCAACCGCATCCGGGGTAGCAATAAATTTCAGTTCTATTTCAACGGTCATAAGTCTTTTACACCAATAAGTTACGCATTCGCGTCAGCCTTCACGGCGGCGGGACTGGCCTGCCGCGTTCTGCCCGGTGACGCACAGTTGCCGTTATCT
This sequence comes from Serratia myotis, assembly GCF_027474885.1. Classification (NCBI taxonomy): domain Bacteria; kingdom Pseudomonadati; phylum Pseudomonadota; class Gammaproteobacteria; order Enterobacterales; family Yersiniaceae; genus Serratia; species Serratia myotis. The sequence continues at coordinate 4,812,012 of NZ_CP099707.1, forward strand.
TACCGCGATTCCCGACGCCTTAACCCTGCTAACTGCAGAAAAAACCTGTTACGTTATAAAACACTGCGCAACTCACAGAATCTGCCACAGTAAGATAGTTCTCATTCCGGTTTTTGCGTTGCGTCGTCAGACTGAACGCTCTACTATCGTTCCCATAAATTCACACAGAAACGATGAACTAATGCAGAAATTACGCCTAATTTGCCTTGCCGTGCTGAGCTTCAGCATCACTTGGGGCGCACATGCCGAAGATAAGCGCTATATCTCCGATGAATTGAATACTTACGTCCACAGCGGCCCGGGTAATCAGTACCGTATTGTCGGTACCTTGAACGCCGGTGAAGAAGTGACCCTGTTGAGCGTAAATGACAGCACCAATTATGGCCAGATCCGCGATGCCAAGGGCCGCAATACCTGGATCCCGCTCGATCAGCTTAGCCAGACCCCAAGCCTGCGCACCCAGGTGCCCGCGCTGGAACAACAGGTCAAAACCCTGACAGACAAGCTGGCCAACATCGACAACAGCTGGAACCAGCGCACCGCAGAAATGCAGCAGAAAGTGGCGGGTAGCGACAGCACCATCAGCGGTCTGCAGCAGGAAAACCAGGATCTGAAAAATCAGCTGGTCGTGGCACAGAAAAAGGTTAACGCCGTTAACCTGCAGCTCGACGACAAACAGCGCACCATTATCCTGCAGTGGTTCATGTACGGCGGCGGCGTAGCTGGCGTAGGCCTGCTGTTGGGTCTGCTGTTGCCACACCTGATCCCGCGTCGCAAGAGCAACAACCGCTGGATGAACTGATTTAAGTCACGTTCAGTTTGAGATCGGGCGCCTGCATGGCGCCCTTTTTATTGGTTTCGGCAGCGCATCGCTAATTGAGGTAATCTGATCCACAGAGCCTTTGGATAAATTCAGGAGTTAACAGTGAAGACTTACCTGGTCGGCGGTGCCGTCCGCGACAGCTTGCTTGAGATACCGGTGGTCGACCGCGACTGGGTGGTGGTGGGCGCCGCGCCGGCAGAGCTGATGGCGCTGGGGTATCAACAGGTCGGTAAAGACTTCCCGGTGTTTCTTAACCCGGAGACTCATGAAGAATATGCGCTGGCGCGGACCGAACGAAAATCCGGCCAGGGATATACCGGTTTTACCTGCTATGCCGCGCCGGACGTGACGCTGGAAGAAGACTTGCAACGCCGCGATTTAACCATCAACGCCATCGCCCGCAGCGCTGACGGAGAACTGATAGACCCTTTCAACGGCGTGGCCGATCTGCAAGCGCGGGTGCTGCGCCACGTATCCGACGCCTTTGGTGAAGACCCGCTGCGCGTGCTGCGCGTGGCACGTTTTGCTGCCCGTTTCGCCCATCTGGGTTTTAGCATTGCCCCGGAGACCGCCGGGTTGATGCGTCAGATGGCCCACAGCGGTGAACTCTCAGCGCTGACGGCCGAACGGGTATGGAAAGAAACCGAGAAGGCACTGAAAAGCCAGAGCCCACAGGTATATTTTCAGGTACTGCGTGACTGCGAGGAACTGGGCGTACTGTTCCCGGAGATCGACGCCCTGTTCGGCGTACCGGCCCCCGCCAAATGGCATCCGGAAATTGATACCGGTGTTCATACCCTGATGACGCTGGCAATCGCTGCCCAGCTAAGCCCAGACGTGGATGTACGCTTCTCCGCACTCTGCCATGACCTCGGCAAGGGACAGACGCCAAAAGAGCTTTGGCCACATCACCACGGCCATGGACCTGCGGGCGTGCTGCTGGTCGAAGAACTGTGCCAGCGGCTGCGAGTACCCAACCCGGTGCGCGATCTGGCCAAGTTGGTCGCCGAATATCACGACCTGATCCATACGGTAAACAAGCTGCGCCCGGAGACCCTGCTGAAGCTGTTTGACGCGGTTGATGTTTGGCGCAAACCGCAGCGGCTGGAACAGATGATCCTCACCAGCGAAGCTGACGCCCGCGGGCGTACCGGCTTTGAAAATAACCCTTATCCGCAGGGCGATTATCTGCGCCAGGCGTTTCAGGTGGCGAACGCGGTGTCGGTCAAAGAGGTGGTGGCCAGTGGCCTGCAAGGGCTGGCGATCCGCGACGAACTCAACCGCCGCCGTCAACAGGCGCTGGCCGACTGGAAACAAACCCAGGATACCCCTCTCGATCAGGCATAAACTAACCCCGCAATGCGGGGTTTCTTATTGCAGCTCAGCTTACATGAAGACCATGTAAACCACGCCCGCCACGATAAAGCGATAGATAGCGAACGGCACAAACGAGATGCGTTTGATCAGCGACAGGAAGGTCTTGATCGCGATCAGCGCTACCACGAAGGCAGTGGCAAAACCGACTGCAAACATCGGTAAATCGCCCATCGTCAGGAAGTGCAGACTCTTGTACAGATCCAGTGCACTGGCACCAATCATCATCGGCACAGCCAGAATGAAAGAGAACTCCGCAGCCGCGTAACGGTTCACACCCACCAGCATGCCACCGGCAATGGTGGAGCCTGAGCGGGAGAAGCCCGGCCACAGTGCCAGACACTGGAAGCAACCAATCATAAATGCCTGGCGATAAGTAATATCATCCAGCCCTTCTGCACTTGGTTTTTTCGGCTTGAACCATTCCGCTGCCAGCAGCAGGAAACCGCCGACCACCAGCGCATACATGACGTTTTTCGGTGCAAACAGCGACTTGATAAAGTCATGGAGCAGCAGCCCCAACACTACCGCCGGGATCATCGCCAGCAGAATATGGCCCAGTTTCAAATGGCCCGTGGTTTTACCTTCGTGTTCGACCGGCTTACCACCAAAATGAATGCCGATCAGCCCGAACAAGCGACGCCAGAACATCACTACCACCGCCAGAATCGACCCCAGCTGAATGATCACCTCAAAGGTTTTGGCCTTATCGCCGGTAAAACCCAGCCACTCGCCGACAATGATCATGTGCCCGGTAGAAGACACCGGTAAAAATTCAGTTAACCCTTCGACCACCCCAAGAACAAACGCAATAAACAGTGAATGCATGTCCGCCATGTGCTTCGATCACCCTATAAATTTACGGCTATAAACATAAAAAAGCGGCAGTGTTCAATACATTGCCGCTAAAACAATTCTCAGGTTCAGACCAGGTTAACGGTCTTAAGTTGCACAAGAATGACAGAACGTCACACCGGCCGGGTGCCACGTTCAATGATCACCCCAACCCGGCTGGCATGTGCAACCGCGCCCGGTTTGCTGACCTTAATACGGACCCACGGGGAATTGAAGCGCTGGAGTAATATTTCAGATATTTCCTCTGCAACCCGCTCCACCAACGCAAAGCGATTGGGTTCCACGTGCTGGATGATGGCTTCACTGATATCGGCGTAGCTCAGGCAGTCATTCACATCGTCACTGGCGGCGGCCTGGCGGTTGTCCCAACCCATTTCGATATCGAACACCAGCTTCTGGCGAATGTTTTGTTCCCAGTCATAAACGCCAATGGTAGTAATTACGGTAAGCTCTTCTATAAATACGATATCCATCACGTCATTCTCTGTTTTTGGCCTTGCCGGATACCACTTCCAGCGGAATATGAGTATTATCCATATATGTTGAGAGTAAAACGACCCTTATTAAACGGAACCGCGTTATGAGTGCTACCGCGCTTGGCATGATTATCTTCGCGTATCTGTGTGGCTCAGTTTCCAGTGCGATCCTGGTTTGCCGGATCGCCAGGCTGCCCGATCCGCGTGAAAATGGCTCAGGGAATCCAGGAGCGACCAACGTCCTGCGCATCGGCGGTCGCGTCGCTGCGGCGGCGGTGTTGGTATTCGATATTCTCAAAGGGATGCTGCCGGTCTGGCTGGCATACAAACTTGATGTCCCGCCGCTGTATCTCGGCCTGACGGCGATTGCCGCCTGCCTGGGGCATATCTACCCGGTGTTCTTCCACTTCCGCGGCGGTAAAGGCGTGGCGACGGCGTTTGGTGCCATAGCGCCGATCGGCTGGGATCTTACCGGCCTGATGACCGGTACCTGGCTGCTGACCGTATTGCTCAGTGGTTATTCCTCGCTGGGTGCGATTATCAGCGCGCTGATTGCTCCGTTCTACGTCTGGTGGTTCAAACCACAATTCACCTTCCCGGTAGCGATGCTGTCGTGTTTGATCCTGATGCGACACCACGACAATATTCAGCGCCTGTGGCGTGGCCAGGAAGGGAAAATCTGGAGTGTCTTTCGCAAGAAGAAAACCGACGCGGCAGGGTCGGAGCAGGAAGAAGAGAAGAAAGAAGAGTAATTAAAAAGGCCGGAGAGCTCCGGCCTTTCGACTATTTATACTGCAGGCAATTCAGCCAGCGGCCAACGCGGTCGCACCGAAACGCTCAGTTCCGGATTGGCACCGCTCTGCAACCGCACCAGACCCGCATAAGCGATCATCGCGCCGTTATCCGTGCAGAATTCCGGACGGGCATAGAACACCTCCCCGCCGCGTTTGCGCATCATTTCCGCCATTTTGGTCCGTAGCGTACGGTTGGCACTGACGCCGCCGGCCATCACCAGTCGTTTGAAACCGGTTTGCTCCAGCGCGCGTTTGCATTTGATCGCCAGCGTATCGACCACCGCATCCTCAAACGCCCGGGCAATGTCCGCACGCGTTTGATCGTCATTACCGTTGGAGCGAATGGTATTGGCGGCAAAGGTCTTCAGCCCGGAGAAGCTGAAATCCAGCCCCGGACGATCGGTCATCGGCCGCGGGAAGGTGAAACGGCCCGCGGTACCCTGCTGCGCCATTTTCGACAACATTGGCCCGCCGGGATAGTCCAGCCCCAGCAGCTTGGCAGTTTTATCGAAGGCTTCACCCGCCGCATCGTCGACCGACTCGCCCAGCAGTTGGTATTGGCCAATACCGGTCACGCTGATCAACTGGGTATGGCCGCCGGAAACCAGCAGCGCGACAAACGGGAACGCCGGTGGATTATCTTCCAGCATCGGTGCCAGCAGGTGGCCTTCCATGTGGTGCACCGGTACGGCCGGCACGCCCCAGGCAAACGCCAGCGCACGACCAATGGTCGCGCCGACCAGCAACGCCCCCACCAGGCCGGGCCCGGCGGTATAGGCAACGCCGTCGATATCGGCCGCGGTCAGGTTCGCTTCCTTCAATGCCGCCTGAATCAAGGGCACGGTTTTACGCACATGATCGCGGGAAGCCAGTTCCGGCACCACGCCGCCGTAGTCGGCATGCAGCTTCACCTGGCTATACAATTGATTCGCTAATAAACCGGCCTGATCGTCATACACTGCAATTCCGGTTTCATCGCAGGAGGTTTCTATACCCAGTACTCGCATTACATTTCCCATCATTCACGTGCGGCCGTCAGTTTAGCACAATCAGGCCTGTTTACCGCCAGCGCGGCGCATCTTGTCAGCCACATTGGGCTATGTTGATGATTCCAGCCATAAATGCCCATTTGATTAAAAACGAGCATTTTTTTCTGATTAGTCTATAATCAGCGCCCGATGCAAAATTGCGCATGTTTTACCAGGGTGGCCGCAGGTTTCAATTTGCTGTGGTGCTTTACAAAGCAGCATCCGTTGAAGTAAAATTCCGCACCATTTTGAAATTGCTGGCGCTTGGCCAGCAGCAAACCGAATTTTATTGAGGTGAGAGGCACATGCCTGTAATTAAAGTACGTGAAAACGAGCCATTTGACGTTGCTCTGCGTCGTTTCAAACGCTCTTGCGAAAAAGCAGGCGTTTTAGCTGAAGTTCGTCGTCGCGAGTTCTATGAAAAACCGACTACCGAACGTAAACGCGCTAAAGCTTCTGCTGTGAAACGTCACGCGAAGAAACTGGCTCGCGAAAACGCACGCCGCACTCGTCTGTATTAATTCTTCGGGGGTAACCCCGCCGCGTGAATTTCTGATTTTAAAAATCGCGCAGACCGAGTAGTTGCATACGAAGGCCGTGCTTTCCGAAAGGAATGCGCGGCTTGTTCTCGTTTATAGGCTAGTGAAGTAAGGGCTTATGGCTGGACGAATTCCGCGTGTATTTATCAATGACTTGCTGGCTCGCACCGACATCGTCGATCTGATCGATGCCCGGGTAAAGCTCAAGAAGCAGGGCAAGAACTACCACGCGTGCTGTCCGTTCCACCACGAAAAAACGCCTTCATTTACCGTTAATGGCGAAAAGCAGTTTTATCACTGTTTTGGTTGTGGTGCGCACGGTAACGCCGTCGACTTTCTGATGAATTACGACCGACTTGAGTTTGTCGAAACCATCGAAGAGCTGGCAACCATGCACGGACTGGAAGTGCCTTACGAGGCGGGCTCCGGACCGACACAAATCGAACGTCATCAGCGCCAAAGCCTGTATCAACTGATGGAACAGCTCAGTGCGTTCTATCAACAGTCACTGCATCAATCTTCCGGTACGCCGGCGCGTGATTATCTGCAACAGCGCGGGTTGAGTGACGACGTTATCCGCCATTTTGCCATCGGCTTTGCACCTGCCGGTTGGGATAATGCTTTAAAGCGTTTTGGTCGCGACGCCGACAGCCGCAGCGCATTGAACGATGCCGGCATGTTGGTGACTAACGATCAAGGACGCTCGTACGATCGTTTCCGTGAACGCGTGATGTTCCCTATTCGCGACAAACGCGGGCGAGTGATCGCCTTTGGCGGGCGCGTGCTGGGTGACGGCATGCCGAAATACCTGAACTCGCCGGAAACTGAAGTATTCCACAAGGGTCGTCAATTGTACGGCCTGTATGAAGCGCAGCAGAACCACCCTACCCCGCAGCGTTTGCTGGTAGTGGAAGGCTATATGGACGTGGTGGCGTTGGCGCAATACGGCATTGATTATGCCGTCGCCTCGCTCGGAACCTCAACGACGGCTGAACATATTCAGCTGCTGTTCCGCGCCACCGACAACGTGGTCTGTTGTTATGACGGTGACCGAGCCGGCCGTGAAGCGGCCTGGCGCGCACTGGAAACCGCACTGCCCTATCTGAATGACGGGCGTCAGCTGCGGTTTATGTTTTTGCCTGATGGCGAAGACCCGGACACATTGGTACGCAAAGAAGGCAAAGAGGCCTTCGAACAGCGAATGGAGCTGGCGCAGCCGCTTTCCACTTTCCTGTTCGAAACCCTGATGCCACAGGTCGATCTGAGCAGCCCGGACGGTCGCGCCAAGCTGAGCACGCTGGCACTGCCGCTGATTACTCAGGTGCCGGGCGAAACGTTGCGCTTGTACCTGCGACAACAGCTCGGCAGCAAGCTTGGCCTGCTGGATGATAGCCAGCTCGACAAGCTGATGCCCAAACAGGCTGAAAATGCGAATACCTACCAGGCGCCCCAGCTAAAACGCACAACCATGCGTATACTAATAGGGTTACTGGTACAAAATCCGCAACTGGCTACACTTATCCCTTCACTCGAGGGATTAGAGCAGACCAAACAGGCCGGTTTACCGCTGTTTGTCGAGCTGGTGCAGACCTGTTTAGCGCAGCCGGGCCTGACTACCGGCCTGTTGTTGGAGCAGTATCGCGACAACAAATTGAGCCAGCAACTTGAAACCTTGGCGACATGGAACCATATGATCGTTGAGGAAAGGGTCGAACAGACCTTTTTGGATACCCTGGCCAGCCTTTATGACTCGGTACTGGAGCAACGGCTGGAGACATTGATCGCCCAGGCCAGAACGCACGGCCTCAGCCCGGAAGAACGTGAAGAAGTCCGTTCTCTTAACCAAGTGCTAGCGAAGAAAAACTGAATACCTAAACGGCTTAAGTGCCGATAAATGCGAGGGCAGAGCCCTGCAATATGCCGCCACAGTGGGCCGCGGCAACAACAAAAACGCCCCAAATGCTATTGTTGGCGGTTTCGCCGACCGACACCAACCCCAATACTCTGAAGTGTGGATACCGTCTTATGGAGCAAAACCCGCAGTCACAGCTAAAGCTACTTGTCACCCGTGGTAAGGAGCAAGGCTATCTGACCTATGCTGAGGTCAATGACCATCTGCCGGAAGATATCGTCGACTCCGACCAGATCGAAGACATCATCCAGATGATTAACGACATGGGCATCCAGGTGCTGGAAGAAGCACCGGACGCCGATGACCTGATGCTGGCCGAGAACACCACCGACACCGATGATGATGCGGCGGAAGCGGCTGCTCAAGTGTTGTCCAGCGTTGAGTCTGAAATTGGCCGTACCACTGACCCGGTGCGCATGTACATGCGCGAAATGGGGACCGTTGAACTGCTGACGCGCGAAGGCGAAATCGACATCGCCAAGCGTATTGAAGACGGCATCAACCAGGTTCAGTGCTCCGTTGCCGAGTACCCGGAAGCCATCACCTATTTGCTGGAGCAGTACGATCGCGTCGAAGCGGGCGAAGCTCGCCTGTCCGACCTGATCATCGGCTTCGTCGATCCTAATGCGGAAGAGGACATCGCTCCTACCGCGACGCACGTCGGTTCTGAGCTGTCGACCGAAGAGCAGAAAGACAACGACGAAGAAGATGACGAAGAAGAAGAAGAAGACGACAACAGCATCGATCCAGAGCTGGCTCGTCAGAAATTCTCCGACCTGCGCGATCAGTATGAAGCGACGCGTGTTGTCATCAAAAAGAACGGCCGCAGCCACGCCAGCGCAGCAGAAGAAATTCTGAAGCTGTCTGAAGTGTTCAAGCAGTTCCGCCTGGTGCCAAAACAGTTCGACTTCCTGGTCAACAGCATGCGCATCATGATGGACCGCGTTCGTACTCAAGAACGTATCATCATGAAGCTGTGCGTTGAACAGTGCAAAATGCCGAAGAAAAACTTCGTTACCCTGTTCTCCAGCAATGAAACCAGCGATACCTGGTTCGCAGCCGCACTGGCAATGGCCAAGCCATGGTCAGAAAAGCTGAAAGACGTCGCGGATGACGTCCAGCGCAGCCTGCAGAAACTGCGTCAGATCGAAGAAGAAACCGGCCTGACCATCGAACAGGTGAAGGACATCAACCGTCGTATGTCTATCGGTGAAGCGAAAGCCCGCCGTGCGAAGAAAGAGATGGTTGAAGCCAACTTGCGTCTGGTTATTTCTATCGCCAAGAAATACACCAACCGCGGTCTGCAGTTCCTGGATCTGATCCAGGAAGGCAACATCGGTCTGATGAAAGCGGTAGACAAGTTTGAATACCGTCGTGGTTATAAGTTCTCAACTTACGCCACCTGGTGGATCCGTCAGGCTATCACCCGCTCTATCGCCGACCAGGCGCGTACCATCCGTATTCCGGTGCATATGATTGAGACCATCAACAAACTCAACCGTATTTCGCGCCAGATGCTGCAAGAGATGGGCCGCGAGCCGACGCCGGAAGAGCTGGCTGAACGCATGCTGATGCCGGAAGACAAAATCCGCAAAGTGCTGAAGATCGCCAAAGAGCCGATCTCCATGGAAACGCCAATCGGTGATGATGAAGATTCACACCTGGGCGATTTCATCGAGGATACCACCCTCGAGCTGCCGCTGGATTCTGCTACCTCGGAAAGCCTGCGCTCTGCAACGCACGACGTCCTGGCTGGCCTGACCGCCCGCGAAGCGAAAGTGCTGCGTATGCGTTTCGGTATCGATATGAACACTGACCACACCTTGGAAGAAGTGGGCAAACAGTTCGACGTTACCCGTGAGCGTATTCGTCAGATCGAAGCCAAAGCGCTGCGTAAACTGCGTCACCCAAGCCGTTCCGAAGTGCTGCGTAGCTTCCTGGACGACTAAGGTTTAGCTGCTTGCAAAAAACCCCGGCTCGCCGGGGTTTTTTATTGCCTAAAATCCATCAGACTTATTTCAATGCCAGGAACAGCTCGCGATAGCTCTCTGTAAGCTGCTCCAACGTGGCACGGTTCAATCCGCTGGGGTTCGGCAGCACCCACACTTCAGTTTTACCGATCGTCATGTCCTGACGTCCCCAGGACGCTTTACGCACCCCAAAGGCATTGCTGAACGCCTGCTTGCCCAAAATCGCCAGCGCCCGCGGCTGGTAACGCAGGATCTTTTCCTTTAACGCCTCACCGCCGCTGAGCAGTTCGTCACGCGTTACCTCACTGGCTGCCACTGTAGGCCGCGCCACCAAGGCGGTGATGCCACAGCCGGTCTCCTGCAGCTGTTGCCACTGATCCGGCGCTAACTGACTATCGGTAAAACCGGCCTGATGCACCACTTTCCAGAAGCGGTTGCTGCCGTTAGCAAAAGGGTAGCCTTGATGGGCCGAAGACAGGCCAGGGTTGATGCCGCAAAACACCACCCGCAGGTTGGGCGCCAGGAGTTCCATAGGGTTCGAGAGTCCGTTAAAGGGATTTACAGCGGTTATCGCAAAATCCGCCAGCAATTACAACAGGCTAGAACTGCGCAGAAAAGCAACATACAGATGGTTAACAGTAGACCTGCGCCGAAGGATTACCGTATAATCTCGCCGCTTGGCCCCTTAGCTCAGTTGGTTAGAGCACGCGACTCATAATCGCTTGGTCACTGGTTCAAGTCCAGTAGGGGCCACCAAATTTTAGCTGATATAACAGCACATTAAGCCACTTCCTCAGAAGTGGCTTTTTTGTTTCCGCCCGCTAGCCTAATCAGGCACCACCGTTCTGCCGCTGATGCGCCAGCTGTTCGGCACGCAGCAGGATTTCCTGCAGATCGTCTTCGTCGATATCAAACAGTTCGCCCTGCATCAGCGCCTCGTGCAGATCGGCACGGGTGATAGACACCGCATCAATCGGCAGATTGGCTGGCTTGGCTTCGGCCGAGGCCAGGGGGTGCGGATAACGTCGTCCGGCCAGGTTATTGAAGATAATCGCCAGCACGGCCAATAGCACCGAGTTCAGCAGCACCGGGTACAACACAAAGCTGTAGCCCAGTTGGTGAATACCCGGTCCGCCGAGGATCGCGGTCAGCGCGACCGCGCCGCCGGGCGGATGCAAACAGCGCAGTTTGAACATCAACCCAATCGCCAACGCCGCCGCCACTCCACAGGCCAAGCCGGGATCGGTAATCAGCAGGCTGGTGCTGACCCCTACCGCCGCAGCCGAGATATTGCCGCCAACGATCGACCATGGCTGCGCCAGCGGACTGTTTGGCACGCCAAACAACAGCACCGCAGAAGCCCCCATCGGGGCAATAAACCACAGGTTGACCTCACCCAGGACAAAATGGCTGATCCAACCGGAAATCATCAGCCCCAACCCAGCGCCGACGCTGGAAAGCAAAATCTCTTTTTTGCCGACGGCTAAGGGATGCGGCCATAAACGTGCGCACCCCATTTTCAAACTTTCTACCCACTGCTTCTTCATGTTACTTCACGCTGCCAAACTCAACTTAATGGCAACAAATATATCACAATGCCAGTAGCCACCGCCTGCAGCGCGAGTCTTCGTTGAAATAACTTTCCGCTAACAGATTGATCTTTAGCCACTGCTCGTCAATTATCAAAGTTCGCCTCCCTTTGCCTTGAGGAAAACCCAATGTCTCAGCCGATAGTCGAACTCTATACCGATGCCAACTTTTTCAGCCCCTATGCCATGTCGGCGTTTATTACACTGACGGAGAAAGGCATTCCCTTCACCCTGAAGCCGGTCGACCTGTCGCAGGGGAAAAATCAAGAGCCGGCCTACGCGGCGCTGTCATTAACGCGCCGGGTACCGACGCTGGTAGTCGGCGAGTTTCAGCTGTCGGAGTCCTCAGCCATCGATGAATATCTGGATGAGATCCACCCGGCCCACCCGGTGTACCCGCGTGATGTCAAACAACGCGCCAAGGCCCGCGAAGTCCAGGCGTGGCTGCGTAGCGATCTGTTAGCGCTGCGTGCCGAGCGGCCGACAGAGGCGGTGTTCCTTAACGCCAAGTTTCCTCCGTTGTCTGCTGCCGCACAGGTTGCCGCCAGCAAGTTGATCGCCGCAGTCGAAAAGCTGCTGAGTCACGGCCAGGATAATCTGTTCAGGGAATGGTGCATTGCCGATACCGATCTGGCATTGATGCTCAATCGGCTGGTGATACACGGCGATGCGGTGCCGGAAAACATTCGCCACTATGCGCAAAAGCAGTGGCAACGTCCTTCGGTGCAGGCCTGGTTGGCGCTGCCGGAGAAAATGCGCGGGTAAATAAATATCCTCCGGCATAGCCGGAGGTTTTTCATATGCGCCTATAAGGCTCTGTTACCAGCCGCGCCCTAACAGGCGCATAGCAATCTGACATTTGCATCTATGGATTACTTACGGCCCGTAAACGGGCTACCTGGATACGGGATCGAGAGTTGCTCACCCATTTTATCCTCTTCCAGTTGGTGCTTTATGTATTCTTGTATCCTGGCCGTGTTTTTCCCTACCGTATCAACGTAATACCCTCGGCACCAAAACTCCCTGTTACGGTATTTGAACTTCAAATCCCCAAACTGCTCATAAAGCATCAGGCTGCTCTTTCCCTTCAGGTACCCCATAAACCCCGATACACTCATCTTCGGCGGGATTTCCAGAAGCATATGAATGTGATCCGCACAGCATTCCGCTTCCAGAATATTCACGTTTTTCCATTCGCACAGCTTTCTTAAAATACTGCCAATCGCTTTGCGTTTTTCCCCGTAGAACACCTTTCTTCGGTACTTCGGCGCAAAAACTATGTGATATTTACAGTTCCATCGGGTGTGCGCTAAGCTCTTTTCGTCCCTCATTGGGACCCCCTTTTGATTTCTTGTTGAACATTTGCAGTTGCCAGACCGCAAACTGTTTTAACAAATCAAAAGGGGTTTTTATAACTGGCTCAAAGCTGAAAGCTTTACTGAACCCCCAGCCTAGCTGGGGGTTTTCTGTGCACAAAAACCGGCGGCCACGACGCCGCCGTTCTCAATTATCGAGAAACAACATCACTTCTTGAGGGAAGGCAATTCACCATCCAGAGGGCAAATAGCCAAACAGCGACGCAATCGCGTACACCGCGCTGCCCAGATACAGCAATACGATGCTGACCTGCAACAACGGGTGAGTGATCCAGCTGCACTGCCAGCGTGGCGTCTGGTCGCCGTGCTTGCGCGCCCCACGCAGGATCAGCATCGGCATAATCGACAGGATCACCCCACTGAATACCCCGGCGAAATATAGCGCGTTAACGAAGGACACCAGCCCGCTGTATGCCAGCACAAACGGCGGCAACACCACCAGCATCAGCACGCCGAAGCGGCGCAGTGGCTGTTCGTCATTACCCAGGCTGAACTGGTCGAAAATATTGGTCAGGAAGCTGCCGCCCAACCCCCAGTAGGAGGTCAGCATCGCGCACAGAGCAAAGATGTTGGCGGAGAAGAACGCCCACTGCCCTAACGCCTGACCCCAGGAGATGGTCGCCACATCAGAGATACCCGCCAACCCGCTGAGCGCAATCACCGACATCGGCACCGCTGCCAGCAGCACAAAGGTCACCGCCATACCGACCATAATCGCCTTGGGCAGTTGCTCCGGCTTATCCGAGAAGCCGCGTGCCATTTCCGGCACGATGTACTGCGCAGAGAAGCAGAACACCACCACGTTGAATACCGGCACCATAAAGCGCCAGTCACCGTCCAGCAGGTTGCGCATCTGGCTGGTATCTTTAAGCAGCGTGGCCGCCACCAGCGCGGTCAGCATCACCACCATACCGATACTGATAAACTTTTCGCCACGGCCAATCGCCTTCAGCCCCAGGTACAACACCCCCGCGGCCGGCACGAAAAACAGCAGGCTGCCGATAGCCGGGGAGATACCAAACAGGGACTGCAACAGCTTGCCGCTGCCGGTCATGTAGGCGGTCAGCGCCCCGACGCTGTTAACGCAGACCGAAGCAAACATCAGCCAGGCGCCAATGCCGCCGACATAACGTTTTGCCAGCCCGCTTAATTGCAGGTGGGCGCGGGTGCGCAGGGTAGATTCGGCAACGTACAGCATGGTGATGGTAGTCAGGCTGCCCACCAGCACCAGCCAAAACAGCAGCGGTAGAAAACCGGCCTTGCTGGAAGCGTAAGCGATAGACAGCACGCCGGCGCCAATGTTGGTGCCGACAATCATCGCCACCCCTTCGAGGAAACTCAGTGATTTGGTGGGTGCAGGTGCTCGCACCCCGGCGGCAAGCGCCGGAGAAACAGAGGTATTTTCAGCAGACATACGGCATCCTTTGTCTCCCGGCGGCCCTGGCCACCGGGATCGGTTAATTTCCCGGTGGTTAACAGCTCACATCGATACACAGGTATTTCAGCTCCAGATATTCTTCAATCCCGTAACGCGATCCTTCACGTCCGAGCCCTGACTGCTTCACGCCGCCAAACGGCGCGACTTCGTTGGAAATCAGTCCGGTATTGATGCCGACCATGCCGTATTCCAACGCTTCAGGTACCCGCCACTGGCGCGAGGCGTTCTGCGTGAACAGATAGGCTGCCAGGCCGAATTCGGTATCGTTGGCCATGGCGATGGCTTCCGCCTCATCATGGAAACGGAACAGCGGCGCTACCGGGCCAAAGGTTTCTTCTTTGGCGAAGCGCATTTTTTGCGTCACCCCAGTCACGACCGTCGGCTGGAAGAAAGTCCGTCCCAGCGCGTGTGGCTGACCGCCGATAGCGATCTGCGCACCCTTGATCAACGCATCGTCGATGTGGCTTTGTACTTTTTCCACTGCGTCCTGGTCGATCAACGGCCCCTGTGTGGTGCCCTCCTGGCTGCCGTCGCCGACTTTCAGTTGTTCGACCGCCGCCACCAGTTTGTCCACCAGACGGTCATAAATGCCGTCCTGTACATAGATACGGTTGGCGCAAACGCAGGTCTGGCCGCTGTTGCGGAATTTGGAGGACATAATGCCCGCCACCGCCGCGTCCAGGTTGGCGTCGTCGAACACGATCACCGGCGCATTGCCGCCCAGTTCCAGCGACAGTTTTTTGATGGTTGGCGCGCACTGCGCCATCAGAATGCGGCCGACCTCGGTCGAACCGGTAAAACTCAGTTTGCGTACTACCGGGCTGTCGCACAGCACTTTACCCACCTGAGCAGCATCGCCGGTGACCACCTGCAATACGCCCGCCGGAATACCGGCATCCTGCGCCAGCTTGCCTAACGCCAGCGCGGTCAGCGGCGTTTGTTCCGCCGGTTTAACGATAATGGCGCAGCCTGCTGCCAACGCCGGTGCTACCTTGCGGGTGATCATCGCCGCCGGGAAGTTCCACGGCGTGATCGCCGCGCAAACGCCAATCGGTTGTTTGACCACCACCAGGCGCTGTGAGGCCAGCGGCGCCTGCAATACCACCCCGTCGACCCGTTTAGCTTCTTCGGCAAACCAGGTGATAAACGAAGCGGCATAGGCCACTTCGCCACGCGCTTCCGCCAATGACTTGCCCTGCTCCGCAGTCATCAGCTGCGCCAAATCTTCCTGCGCTGCCAGTACCTTGTCGGCCCAGGCCAGCAGCAATGCGGAACGTTGCTTGGCCGTCAGTTGTTTCCAGCCCTGCTGCGCCACCTGCGCCGCGTTGATCGCCTGCTGGGTTTCTTCGCCGCTGACCAGCGGAATACTGGCCAATTCGACGCCGGTCGCCGGGTTGATCACCGCTTCACGCTTGCCGCTCAGCGCATCGCACCACTCACCGTTAATCAGGCACTGGCTGCGCAGCAGCTCGGGATTATTCAATTTCATTGCCGATCACTCCTTATTGGGCCAGCGCGCGAGAAAGAATACCCAGGGCCTTGGTGAACTGATCTTCAGGAATGGTCAGCGGGTACAGGAAGCGGATCACGTTGCCATTGACGCCGCAGCTCAGCAGCAACAGGCCTTCTGCCAACGCTTTCTGCTGCACCTGGCGGGTAATCTCCGCCGAAGGCTTGCCGGTCTTCGGATCGTTGAACTCCACCGCGACCATCGAACCCTGCGCGCGGATATCCACGATCGCCGGGCTGGTCTGGCGCGCCTGCTGCAACACTTCCACCAGATGCTGACCCAGACGTTGCGAACGCTGGCACAGTTGTTCTTCTTCAATCACCTCCAGTACCGCCAGCGCTGCCGCCACTGCCAGTGGATTACCGGCATAGGTACCACCCAGCCCACCCGGTGCCGGAGCGTCCATCACTTCGGCACGCCCTGCCACCGCCGACAGCGGCATACCGCCCGCCAGGCTTTTCGCCATGGTGATAAGGTCGGGCTTCACGCTGTAATGATCCATGGCGAACAGTTTGCCGGTACGGGCAAACCCGGTTTGTACTTCGTCGGCAATCAGCAGAATGCCGTGCTCGTCGCACAGCGTACGCAGCGCTTGCATGAATTCGGCCGGTGCGATGTTGAAACCGCCCTCGCCCTGTACCGGCTCCAGCACGATGGCCGCGACCTGCTTGGGATCGATATCCGCTTTAAAGATGCGTTCCAGGCTGTTCATCGCGTCTTCGGTGGTCACGCCGTACAGCGCATTCGGGTATTGCCCGTGGAACACCGAACCGGGGAAGGGTCCGAAGCCCAGCTTGTAAGGTGCCACTTTGCCGGTCAGCGCCATGGTCATATAGGTACGGCCGTGGAAACCACCGCCAAAGGTGATAAGCCCTGGGCGACCGGTATGGGCACGGGCAATTTTGACCGCGTTCTCTACCGCTTCTGCACCGGTGGTGAAGAAGGCGGTTTTGCATGGGCCTTCGATTGGCGCACGCTGGTTGATACGTTCCGCCAGGGTGACGTAGCTTTCGTAAGGAACAATTTGGTAAGCGGTGTGGGTGAAGGCCTTCAGCTGCTTTTCAATCGCGGCGATCACCTTAGGGTGGCGGTGCCCGGTATTCAGTACCGCAATACCGGAGGCGAAATCGATCACTTCATTGCCTTCGACATCCCACAGCGTGGCGTTCTCTGCGCGCTCTGCGTAAAAATCACACATCACACCTACCCCACGCGGGGTGGCATCCTGACGGCGTTGATTCAATTCTGCGTTTTTCATGTTGTTCTCTCCGGTCGGTGGGCGGTGCCATCTGTACGTTTCGTTCACATTCGTGAAACAATGACGTTTATTTACACAGGATGTGGCCCTATAATCGAGAGCCAGTTACGATTAATTGAGGGATCCAATTGCGCTCACTGAGTGGTGACCTGTTATTGCAGCGTCTCGGCGAACAGCCCGATGACAAGCTGCATAAACGGCTATATAACGCGATCCGCACCAGCATTCTGGACGGCAGCCTGCCGCCCTCCAGCCGCCTGCCCGCCTCACGCGATCTGGCGCAAGAGCTTAGCCTTTCACGCAACACGGTTTTAACCGTTTATGAACAATTACTGGCAGAAGGATATGTGCTGGCACGCGCCGGAAGTGGCACATTCGTCGCCGAAACCGTACCGGATAGTTGTTTATCCACTGCCAGCGCACCCGCAGGCAGTGACGGAGAACAACGGGGTATTGAACTGTCGGAACGCGGGGCCGCCCTGTTACATCACGCCAGTGCCAGCCCCAAACAATGGGGGGCGTTTATTCCCGGCGTGCCCGATGTGAATGCCTTCCCACACCAGTTATTCAGCAAGATACAGGCACGGATCAGTCGCCGCCCAGCCCCACAGCGGCTGACCTACAGCAACCAGGGTGGCAGTCCTGAATTGCAGCATGCGCTGGTGGATTATCTGCGCGTGGCGCGCTCGGTACGCTGTTCGCCGGAGCAAATTCTGATTACCGAAGGCATCCATCAGGCGATAGATCTGGTGACGCGGCTGCTGTGCAATCCTGGGGACGACGCCTGGATTGAAGAACCGGGCTATTGGGGGATCCGCAATATCCTGCGGATGAACGACGTGAATATCTGCCCGCTGGCGGTTGATGAGGCCGGCATGGTACCGCCGGAGCAGCCCACAGGTGCACCGCGACTGATATTTGTTACTCCGTCGCACCAATATCCGCTGGGATCGGTGATGAGTCTGGCGCGGCGACAACGCTTGCTGGCGCTGGCGCGCAACGGCGGCAGTTGGATCGTTGAGGATGACTACGACAGTGAATTCCGCTTTTCCGGCCAGCCGATCCCGGCGTTGCAGGGACTGGAAGCCGACGCGCCGGTGATCTATATCGGCACCTTCAGTAAAACGCTGTACCCGGCGCTGCGGCTGGGTTACGTGGTGTTGCCAAAACCCTTGATGGCGGCGCTGAAAACCGCCCATGCCGAGCTGTACCGCGGCGGTCACCTGCTGATCCAGACCGCACTGGCGCAGTTTATTCAGGAAGGCCACTACACCGCGCATATCCGTCGCATGCGGCTGTTGTATGCCCGACGCCGGGCGTTTTTAACTGCGTTGATCGAGCAGCACCTGGGCAAACAAGCGTTGAGCGAATTCAACAACAACGCCGGGCTGCACCTGATCCTTAACCTGCCGGACCAGGCTGACGATGTCGCGATCGCCGCCGCCGCCAACGAACGCGGCGTACTGGTGCGACCGCTGTCGCGTTACTACATGCTGCCCAACCATCGCCGTGGCCTGCTGATGGGCTTCGCCTGCGTGCCGGAAGAACAAATGGCCGCCGCCTTTACCCTGCTGCTGGAATGCATTAATCCCTGAAACGAAACTAGCGGCCACGGTCTTCCATCAAAAGACCTGAAGTTGCCACCCTTCCTGCCGCCACTGTAAACGGTGGGTCAATTTTAACGCCTGCAGAAATGCCTCATCGTGGGAAACCACCAGCATCGCACCGGGAAAACTGGCCAGTGCAGCCTCGATAGCCAGCGACGACGCCAGATCCAGGTGGTTGGTCGGTTCATCCAGCAACAACAACTGCGCTGGCTCCTGCCGCCACAGCATGCAGGCCAACGCCGCTTTCAATCGCTCACCGCCACTCAGCGCCGCCAGCGGCAACAGCACCCGTTCGGCGTTTAGCTGTAACTGTGCCAACTGGCTACGCATCCTGCCCTCGTTGAGCGGCGAATCCTGCAAGCCAAGGTGTTCAACCACCGAAAGCGACAGATCGAGTTGGGAAAGGTTTTGGTCGAGATAAGCCGTCGGCAGCGGACAGTGGCAACGACCACCCCTGGCTGCCCATTGCCCCAGGATCACCTTCAGCAAGGTGGATTTACCGCAGCCATTCGGGCCGGTCAGCGCCACGCGCATCGGGCCATCGATACGTAAATCCAACGGCGGCATAGTGATAAAAGGCAGTTGCAGCTGTTCCAGCACCAGAACCTGTTTGCCCGCCGCCACAGCGCTGCCCGGCAGGGTCAACATTACCGGGCTGTCTTCCTCCACCCGCTGCCAGGCTTCACGCACCGCGGCATCGAGGGAGCCTTTCTGCTCCTGATGCTGTTTGCGCAGCGTACCCAGGCTCTCTTTGGCCGCGGCCTTGTAAGCCACGCGCTCAAAAGAGGCGATGTTCAGCGTATCGACGGTTTTCAGCGTCTGTGCAGAGCGCCGCTGGCTGATGTCGTGCTCTTTCTGCTGTCGGGCACGAGTGCGCCGACGTTCCTGACGCGCATGTTCCAGCCCGGCACGTGCCGCCTGCTGCTCCAGCTCACGCTGGTGGCGATAATCATGGTAGTTACCGCCGTAGCTGTGCAGTGCGCCGGGCGTCAGCTCGACAATACGCTGCATGCGCGCCAGCAGTTGTCGATCGTGGCTGGCGACCAGCAAACCGCCGCGCCAGCTTTCTAACTGCTGATATAACCCCTCGCGAGCGCGAGTATCAAGATGGTTGGTCGGTTCGTCCAATAACAAGAAGTCGGCGTTACCCAGCATCGCGCCGCACAATGCGGCGCGCATCCGTTCGCCACCACTGAGATCCTTCACCGGCCGTTGCGGATCGAAAGCCGGTAACCCGGCGGTGGCAAATGCAGCCTGCAAACGATCGTTCAGATCCCACTGCCCTTCCAGACGATCGATATCGTCCGACTGCGGTCGCCCCTGCTCAAGGCGGGTCAGTGCGGCAAAGGTCTCGCCGTAGCCCAGCAGTTGGGCCAGCGTGGTCTGTGGCGCGATGTCTGGCTGCTGCGCTACGTAGGCCAATGAAGCATGGGATTCGACATGCCCACCACCGGGCAGATCCAGCCCGGCAATCAGCCGTAGCAGACGAGTTTTTCCGACGCCGTTGCGCCCAACCAGGCCGCAGTGCTGTTGATCGAAAGTGAGATCCAACGGACCGAACAGCGTTTCGCCGTCAGCAAACTGGCAGGTCAGTTGATGTAAAACAAAATGAGGGGACTGCGCAAAATGAGCCATAAGCACTCCTGGATGAGATCAAAACATCCCCACATGGCACCGGTGTGCTCAACGTGGGACAAGATATCAACAGGCGTGTTTGTTCATTTTCGGTGATGACTCCGCAGAGAGAAGGAATTGACAACGCACAAATGCTAACCGATTTGTTGTTCACGATGCAAACAACAATAAAGATCCATGACATCTATCACATTCAGCGCAACACAGATTCCCAACGGCAGTGACAACGGCTAGATTTATCTCATCCGACCACTTGGTCGTACATAATAATAACAACTGATCATACCCAAAAGCTTTCGAGCTGCAGTTAGGCGGCAAGTTTGAGAGTCCCCTGGAGCTTACTTTGGTAAGTGACTGGGGTGAACGAACGCGGCCAACAACGCTGCAGTTTGAAAGATGCGGGGGGATGAGCGATGGAGACTGCAATGAGCAATTACCCACACCTGCTGGCGCCGCTGGATCTCGGCTTCACCACCCTGAAAAATCGGGTGCTGATGGGATCGATGCACACCGGCCTGGAAGAACTGCCCAATGGCCCCGAGCGTATGGCTGCTTTCTATGCCGAACGCGCGGCCGCCGGCGTGGCGCTGATCGTCACCGGCGGTATCGCCCCCAATGAAAAAGGCGTGGTGTACCGCGGCGGCTCCACCCTCAGCCAGCCACAGCAGGTCAGTCATCACCGCATTGTCACCGAGGCCGTCCATCAGGCCGGCGGCAAAATTGCGCTGCAAATCCTGCATGCTGGCCGCTACAGCTATCAGCCGCAGCCGGTCGCGCCCTCCGCGCTGCAGGCACCGATCAATCCCTTCGCCCCCACCGCGCTGAGCGAAGCAGACATTCTGCAGACTATCGCCGACTTCGCCCAATGCGCGGCACTGGCACAGCAGGCCGGTTACGATGGCGTCGAGGTGATGGGTTCCGAAGGCTATTTGATCAACCAATTCCTGGTGTCGCGCACCAACCAGCGCGACGACCAATGGGGCGGCAGCTTCAGCAACCGCATGCGCTTTGCCGTGGAGATCGTCCGGGCCGTGCGGCAGGCTGTCGGCAGCGACTTCATTCTGATTTACCGTCTTTCGATGTTGGATCTGGTAGAGGACGGTTCCAGCTGGCAGGAGATCGAGCAGTTGGCGCTGGCGGTTGAGCAGGCGGGTGCGACGATTATCAACACCGGCATCGGCTGGCATGAGGCGCGTATTCCGACCATCGCCACCATGGTGCCGCGCGCCGGTTTCAGTTGGGTGACCCGTAAGCTGATGGGCAAAGTGCGCATTCCGCTGATCACCACCAACCGCATTAACGATCCGGCAGTCGCAGAGCAAGTGCTGGCAGACGGCTGCGCCGACATGGTATCGATGGCTCGCCCGTTCCTGGCCGACGCCGCCTTTGTGCAAAAAGCGGCCGAGGGCCGTGCCGACGAGATCAATACCTGCATTGGTTGTAATCAGGCCTGCCTCGACCAGATTTTTGAAGGCAAACTCACCTCTTGCCTGGTTAACCCACGCGCCTGCCGCGAAACCGAAATGCCCCTGATCGCGGCAGAAAAACCGAAGAAACTGGCGGTGATCGGTGCCGGACCGGCCGGACTGGCGTTTGCTACCACCGCCGCCAGCCGTGGCCACCGGGTGACGTTGTTCGACGCCGCCGATCAGATTGGCGGCCAGTTCAATATTGCCAAACAGATCCCCGGCAAAGAAGAATTCCATGAAACCCTGCGCTACTTCCGCCGCCAACTGGCACTGCTGGAAGTCACGCTAAAGCTGGGCAGTTGGGTGACGGCGGCCGATCTGGCTGAATTTGACGAAGTGATCCTCGCCTGCGGCATCGTGCCACGAACCCCGGAGATCCCCGGTATTGATAACGCCAGAGTCCTGACCTATCTGGATGTACTGCGTGACAAAAAACCGGTCGGCCAGCGGGTGGCGATTATCGGTGCCGGCGGCATCGGCTTCGACACTGCCGAGTACCTCAGCCAGCACGGGGTATCGAGCAGCCTGGATCAGGCTGAGTTTAACCGTGAATGGGGCATCGACGACCAGCTCAACCAACGCGGCGGACTGGCAGCCCAGGGGCCCGTGGCGGCGCGTGCGGCCCGGCAAATCTATCTGCTGCAACGCAAAACCAGCAAAGTGGGCGAAGGCCTGGGGAAAACCACCGGTTGGATCCACCGCACCAGTCTGGCGATGCGCGGCGTAAAAATGCTCAATAGCGTGAATTATCAGCGTATTGACGATGAAGGGTTGCATATTTCGCGAGCCGAGCAGGAAAGCTGCTTGCCGGTCGACACGGTGATTATCTGCGCCGGGCAGGAACCGCGTCGTGAACTGCAGCAACCGCTGCTGGCGATGGGCAAAACGGTGCATTTGATTGGTGGAGCGGACGTCGCCGCCGAGCTGGATGCCCGCCGCGCTATCGATCAAGGCACGCGGCTGGCTATGGCACTGTAAAAAATCTGCCACTATAGTGGCAAAAAATGCCTATATACGACCTTAATTGCTATAATAGTAGCAATTAAGGTCGTCATAGGTGCACCATGATTTCCCTACACACCCCCTACGATACGCAGCTTGCCTTGCAGGACTATCTGAAGCAATTGCGTAAACGCCGTAAATTATCAGTCACCGCCTTGGCTAAAGTCTCCGGGGTACCCAACAGCACCATCCGCAAATTCGAAGCCAGCGGCAATATCTCATTGCGTCAGTTCCTGATGCTCTATGACGCTCTTGGCAATCTAAATGAACTGCATCAACTGACCAAAAGCCAAAATAAGCCGCAAACTATCGAGGAGGTATTGAAGAGTGCTTAATGTCCCTCTGTGGGTAAAGCGCCGTCTGAGCGATGGCAATGTGCAAAATGTTGGGCAGTTGGCAGAAAACACCACTGGTGTTTATTTCCGTTACGACGAAAGCTATTTAGCCTCTCATCAGAGTTCACTGTCCCCCTTCAACTTACCCTGGGATAACGCTTTACATCAGGCGCCCCAACAGCCGCATTACGGGCTACAGGGCATTTTTGCCGATAGTCTGCCGGACGGTTGGGGGCTTTATTTGATGGATCGAGTATTTCGAACCCATGGTTATAACCCCAGAAAAATTAGCGTATTGGAACGGTTGGCCTTTACCGGTGAACGTGGGTTTGGTGCTTTATTTTATGAGCCTGACTTGCCATTCTCCCATCAGGATAACTCACCCGATTTAACGTTGATAACGCTAGGGAACGAAGCCGTTAAGGAATTTGAAGGGACGGAGTCACACCTGATTGCTCATTTGATGAATGCCGGCGGATCAGGAGGAGCACGGCCAAAACTAAGCGTCACTCGGTTAGCTGATGGCACTTTTTCTACTCAACAGAATGCCATCGGCAAGAAGCTTTTGGTGAAGCTAACGTCAGAGAAGTTTGCCCTTGGCCACAGTGAAAGCCAGATCGAATACGTTTATATGATGATGGCACGGCAAGCGGGAATAGAAGTTGCAGACTTTACTTTGCTCAATATCGGTAAAGACCGCCATTGGCTCCAGCAAGATCGCTTTGACTGTGTTGGCGGCCATGGCCGTTGGCACATGATTTCTGCCAGCGGATTATTGGATGCCCCATTCCGCGAACCTTCACTGGATTATGTCGATCTGATTAAGGCGACCCGAATACTCTGCGGTGTGGAAGAAGCCAGAAAATTACTACGACGAGCCTTGTTCAATTATCTGACGGTAAATCAGGACGATCATGCCAAGAACTTTGCTTTTCTGGCCGATGATCAAGACAACTGGCGGCTATCCCCCTGCTATGACATCGTTTATAGCCCTTCGCCTTATGGTCAGCATATGACGGCTTTTAACGGTAACGGTTCGCAAATTACCGCATCGGCAATGACGATGATGGCCGGGCAGGCAGGTTTGGCAAACGCCAAGGCCGCAATGAATATGGCCGAAGAAATTTACAGCGTGGTAAGCCATTTCCAACAACAGGCTAATGCGGTCGGGGTACCAACCGCATTAGCCAAAGAGATTCAACGAGATATTGATGGAAAATGGCTGGCGCTACGCTCTGCCAATCAGTAACGTGCGCCAGATTTCACCGCTTTCAGGATCACGAACTTCTTGTTGGATGCGATCAGGGTGCAGTTGCCGAACAAACGCTTCAGTTTCTGGTGGTAATCCAGATGGCGGTTACCAACGATGCGCAGCTCGCCTCCTACCTGCAGGCAACGCTTGGCGTCACAGAACATCTGCCAGGCGGTGTGATCGGTAATCGCATGCTGCTGGTGGAATGGGGGGTTACACAGCACCGCCTGCACGCTTTCACGCTCAATCCCCGCCAGTGAGTTATTCACTTCAAACTGACAACGATCCATATCCTGCGGCAAGTTATGTTCCACGTTCAGTTCGCTGGAGGCCACCGCCATGTAGGACTCATCAACAAAGCTCACCTGCGCTTGCGGGTTCTGCATCAATGCGGCCATGCCGATGATACCGTTGCCGCAGCCCAGATCGATGATGTGGCCTTCAATGTCATGCGGCAGATGATCCAGGAACAGGCGTGCGCCAATATCCAGGTTGCTGCGTGAGAACACGTTGGCATGGTTGTGGATAATCCAATCGGTACCGTCCAGCACCCAGTTGGTGGTTACCGGCGCTACCGGTGGCACGATGTCGGCGACGTCACAGTGGATCAACCGCGCTTTCTTCCATGCCAGGCTGGTGCGAGTAGGACCGAGCACTTTTTCAAACAGCTGCATGGTCGAGGTATGCACGTCACGCGCTTTAGCCCCGGCGATGATCACCGTGTCCGGTGCCACCACATCACGCAACGCACGCAGTTGCTGTTCCAGCAGTGCCAACGCTTTAGGAATACGGATCAACACCACCGCCGGTGACGCAGGCAATTCGGCCAGGGTGTCCAGCAGCGTAACCTGCTCCGGATCCAATTCATTGAGCTTCAGGTTATGGCGCGTGGCCAACTGGCTCATATAGGAATCGCTGATGCTGTATGGCTGATGACCGTGCAGCGCACAGGCCAGCGTGCCAAAGTTGTCGTTGAAAATCAGCACCGGACGATCGCCAATGTTTACATTTTCAAGCTGTTGCAGCAGATATTCGTCCGCCGCTTCCCACGCCTGTAGTTGGGTGGATTCTTCCTGTTGGGGATAACGTTCCAGCTCAAGTTGCTGTGTTCCCAGATCGAGTTGGCTCATTGCCCCTCCTGACTGATAAAATTTGGGCTGTTTATCCCCTAAAAACGTCCGGCAGTAAAATGTTTTTTCGGATAAATTGCCCTTTGCGGGCTTTGCGCGAAAAAACATCATACAATGACCCGCTGAATTATGGCCAATACGGGAAGACGATGTCCGAACTGACTTACCTGCAGGGTTACTCTGAACATCTGCAAAGCCAGGTGCAGCAGTTGATCGACCAGCAACGTCTGGGTGAGGTGCTGTTGCAGCGCTATCCCCAGGTGCACGACTGCACCACCGACAAGTCGCTTTATCAGTTTACCGTCGATCTGAAAAACCAGTATCTGCGCAATGCTCAGCCGCTGAGCAAAGTGGCCTACGACGGTAAAATCCAGGTAATGAAACACGCACTCGGCATGCACACCGCCATTTCCCGCGTGCAGGGCGGCAAGCTGAAGGCCAAGGCAGAAATCCGCGTGGCGACGGTATTCAAGCTGGCACCGGAGCCGTTTCTGCGCATGATCGTGGTGCATGAACTGGCGCACCTGAAAGAGAAAGACCACAACAAAGCCTTCTACAGCCTGTGTTGCCATATGGAACCCAATTACCATCAACTGGAGTTCGATACCCGGCTGTATCTGACCCACCTCTCCGTGTTTGGCAATCTGTATGCATAGCAGGATTCGCCTTCGGTAAATGCCGTGATAATCTGATTCTTTCTACCCGTCGCCTGGGAACCGGAGATATCTATGATTCGCTTTGCCGTTGTTGGTACCAACTGGATTACGGAACGCTTTATTGACGCCGCACACGAAAGCGGCAAGCTGAAGCTGACCGCCGTCTATTCGCGCAAGCTCGAACAGGCGCAGGCATTTGGTGCCAACTACCCCGTCAGTCTGTTTTTCGATTCCCTTGAGGCGCTGGCCCAGTCGGACGCCATCGACGCGGTTTACATCGCCAGCCCCAATAGCCTGCACTGCCAGCAGTCGCTGCTGTTCCTCAGCCATAAAAAGCACGTGATTTGCGAAAAGCCACTGGTATCCAACCTGCGCGAAGCCGAGAAGCTGGTGGCCTGTGCACGTGAAAATCAGGTAGTACTGTTCGAAGCCTTTAAAAGCGCCCATTTGCCCAATTTCCTGACGCTGCAACAAACGCTGCCGAAAATCGGCCGCCTGCGCAAAGCCTTTATCAATTACTGCCAGTACTCCTCACGCTACCCACGCTATCTGGCTGGTGAAAACCCAAACACCTTCAACCCGCAGTTTTCCAACGGTTCGATCATGGACATTGGTTATTACTGCCTGGCCAGTGCCGTGGCACTGTTCGGCGAGCCTCAATCGGTGATCGCCAGCGCGAGCTTGCTGGATACCGGCGTTGATGCGCACGGCACCGCCTGCCTCAATTACGGCGATTTCGATGTGACCCTCTCCCACTCCAAGGTGAGCAACTCTGACATTCCGAGCGAGATCCAGGGTGAAGAAGGCACGCTGATGATTGAGAAAATTTCGGAGTGTCAGGGCGTGGTACTAACGCCGCGCGGTGGTCAGCGCCAGGATCTGACCCAGCCGCAGCATATCAATACCATGCTGTATGAAGCGCAAGTGTTCGCCGAACTGGTGGAAAAACGGCAGGTGGAACATCCGGGGTTAGAGAATTCGCTGATTATCGCCCGCCTGCTGACCGAAATCCGCCGCCAGACCGGCGTGGTATTTCCTGCCGACGGAGCATGACATGAAGCCGTTATTACTGATGCAAACCGGCGACGCGCCGGAGGTGATCCGCCAGGAAAAAGCCAATTTCGACGGCATGTTCCTGCAACAGGGAAACATTGATGCCGATCGCGTACAGATCGTGCATCTTCCCGCAGGCGAACAACCGCTGCCGCCGCAACACTACTCTGGCGTGGTGATCACTGGTTCACCGGCGATGGTCACCGAGCAGTTGCCCTGGAGTGAACAGGCCGCAGAATGGCTGCGACAGGCCATGCTGATCAAACTGCCTATTTTTGGCGCCTGCTACGGCCACCAGCTGCTGGCCTATGCGCTTGGCGGGGAAGTCGGCTATCACCCGCAGGGCATGGAGGTCGGCACGCTGGAGATAGAACTGTTGCCCGCCGCCGCCAATGACCGGCGGATGGCGATGCTGCCACCGCGCTTCAAGGCGAATCTGATCCACGCGCAGAGCGTATTGACGCCCCCTGCCAGCGCCGTGGTGCTGGCACGTTCGCAGCAGGATGCTTACCAGATCCTCAGTTATGGCGAGCAAGTGCTGACCACCCAGTTCCATCCGGAATTTAACGGCGCGGTGATGCACCAGTATCTGAGCTGGCTTGGCGAGCTCTATCCGCAGCAACAGGAGGAGTATCAGCTTAAGCAACAGCAGGTTAGCGATACCCCATTCAGCCGACTGCTGTTGCAAGGGTTTGTCGTCAGCCTCGGCGCACAAAAAGCCCTGGCCGGGTAACGCAATAAACGTTGACCACTGACACATTTTGCATTACTTTCTGCCGTGCAAAGGGGAGTAACTTCATTGCCGGTTAATCGTCATTACGGTGCGCAAGCACCCGGTTACCGGGCAACCTGATGTCAGGGCGCACTAAGGTGCACCTTCATCAACGTTGTAAGTGAGACCTTGCCGGAAGGCGAGGTTTGCTTGCAGCGTTCATAAGAGCGGCTAGCGTCTTCCGACGTTGGCCGTTTTTGTTTTTGAAGGATACCTCTGATGATGAATACCGTTGGCACACCTTGGTTATGGGGCAGCTTTGCCGCCATCATAGTTGTGATGCTCGCAATCGACCTCCTGCTGCAGGGCCGCAAAGGCGCACATACCATGACGCTGAAGCAGGCCGCCAGTTGGTCACTGGTGTGGGTCAGCCTGTCTCTGCTGTTCAACCTGGGTTTCTGGTACTACCTGAACCAAACTGCCGGACGTGCCGTCGCCGATACTCAGGCACTGGCCTTCCTCACCGGTTACCTGATCGAAAAAGCACTGGCGGTTGATAACGTCTTCGTCTGGCTGATGCTGTTCAGTTACTTTGCCGTTCCGGCCAACCTGCAGCGTCGGGTGCTGATTTTTGGCGTGTTGGGCGCGATCGTACTGCGTACCATCATGATCTTCGCCGGTAGCTGGCTGGTGACCCAGTTCCAATGGCTGCTGTACCTGTTCGGCGCTTTCCTGCTGTTCACCGGTATCAAGATGGCGCTGGCGAAGGAAGATGGTGGAGCGATTGGCGACAAGCCGCTGGTGAAATGGCTGCGTAGTCACCTGCGCATGACCGACAACCTGGAAGGTGAGCGCTTCTTCGTGCGCCGCAACGGCCTGCTGTTTGCTACACCGCTGGTGCTGGTGCTGATCCTGGTGGAACTGAGTGATGTGATCTTTGCGGTCGACAGCATCCCGGCTATCTTTGCCGTGACCACGGATCCGTTTATCGTACTGACCTCTAACCTGTTCGCCATCATGGGCCTGCGCGCCATGTACTTCCTGCTGGCTAATGTGGCTGAGCGCTTCTCGATGCTGAAATACGGCCTGTCGTTGATCCTGATGTTTATCGGCGTCAAGATGCTGATTATCGATTTATTCCACATCCCGATCGGTGTTTCGCTCGGCGTAGTCGCCAGTATTCTGACGCTGACGTTGTTGATCAACGCCTGGGTTAACCGCCGGAATGACCGCCTGGCCAATAATAAAGCTCCATAATCTGTTATCCGGGGCGCTAGTCGCCCCGTGATTGTTTGGCAATTCGTCCCAAACGCCAAACGTTATTGCGATCACACAAATGTAACCAGTATGTTATCAAGAGTTGATCCGCCCTTAGAATTTCACCGCTGGCCCTTTCCAACCCCATTGGTTTACTGAATACTGATTTGGCAAACACACTTGGTTACAGATACAAATAAAGTTGTCCGGCGAGGTTCCCGCCGAGATAAAGCTGTAAGCAACATCATCGGGAAGAAAAGCACTATGCAAAAACTACTACAAAAGATCACTCAGGGCAGTCTGGTCAAACAAATCATGGTCGGCCTGGTGGCCGGTATTATCATCGCGCTGGTCTCACCGGCAACGGCTTCGGCAGTGGGTCTGCTGGGTGCGCTGTTTGTTGGTGCATTGAAAGCGGTGGCACCGGTATTGGTGCTGGTGTTGGTGATGGCCTCCATTGCCAATCATAAACACGGGCAGAAAACCAATATCCGGCCGATCCTGTTCCTCTACCTGCTGGGTACCTTCGCTGCAGCGCTGGTGGCGGTCGTGGTCAGCTTTATGTTCCCGTCCAATCTGGCGCTGGTGGCCGGTAATACCGACATCAACCCACCGGGCGGCATTATAGAGGTGCTGAAAGGCCTGCTGCTGAGCGTGGTAGCCAACCCGTTCCAGGCGCTGATTAGCGCTAACTATATCGGTATTCTGGCCTGGGCTGTGGGTCTGGGACTGGCGCTGCGCCACTCCTCCGACACCACTAAATCGCTGATTAACGATATGTCGCATGCGGTCACCATGGTAGTGCGTGCGGTGATCCGCTGCGCCCCTCTCGGTATCTTCGGCCTGGTGGCTTCGACACTGGCAGAAACCGGCTTCAGTGCGCTGTGGGGTTATGCCCAACTGCTGGTGGTGTTGATCGGCTGTATGCTGCTGGTCGCACTGGTGCTGAACCCGCTGATCGTGTTCTGGAAAATCCGTCGCAACCCTTATCCGCTGGTGTTTGCCTGCCTGCGCGAAAGTGGCGTGACCGCATTCTTCACCCGTAGCTCAGCCGCCAATATTCCGGTGAATATGGAACTGTGCAAAAAGCTGAATCTGAACGAAGACACCTACTCGGTTTCCATCCCATTGGGCGCGACCATCAATATGGCCGGTGCGGCGATCACCATTACCGTGCTGACGCTGGCGGCAGTGCATACCCTGGGTGTGCCAGTTGATATCCCAACCGCGCTGCTGTTGAGCATTGTCGCGGCGGTCTGTGCCTGCGGGGCTTCCGGCGTGGCCGGGGGTTCGCTGTTGCTGATCCCGTTGGCGTGCAACATGTTCGGTATCCCGAACGACGTGGCTATGCAGGTGGTTGCCGTCGGCTTTATCATCGGCGTACTGCAAGACTCTGCCGAGACCGCGCTGAATTCTTCTACCGACGTACTGTTCACCGCGGCAGCTTGCCAGGCGGAAGACCAACGTCTGGCGGATGAAGATCCATTGAAAGTGCGTTAATTTTTAAGCTAATGCGACAAGGCGCTCGTTATCGGGCGCCTTTTTTTGGCCTCAAGACCACAGTCCTACAATGTCACCCCGCTTTTAAAAATCGCCAGTTCACGGAAGTCATTCACTTCATTACGCGCCGCCTGACCATTGGCAATAGCCACAATCAGATCGACAAACTGCTCCAGCAGGCTTTCCATCGGAGTACCGTGGATCAGCCGACCGGCGTCAAAATCAATCCAGTGGGGTTTCTTCGCCGCCAGTTCGCTGTTGGTGGCCAACTTCACCGTCGGCACGAAACCGCCATAGGGCGTGCCGCGCCCGGTACTGAACAACACCATATGACAGCCGGCACCGGCCAGCGCGCTGGTCGCCACCGCATCATTACCCGGTGCACTGAGCAGGTTTAATCCGGGCTGCCGCAGGCGTTCGCCATATTTCAGCACGTCCACCACCTGGCTCTGCCCGGCTTTCTGCGTACAGCCGAGGGATTTTTCCTCCAGCGTGGTAATGCCGCCGGCTTTATTGCCCGGCGAGGGGTTTTCATAAATCGGCTGTTTATGGGCGATAAAGTACTGTTTGAAGTCGTTCACCATGCTGACGGTCTTCTCGAAGGTCGCCCTATCGCGGCAGCGGCTCATCAGGATCCGTTCGGCACCAAACATCTCTGGCACTTCAGTCAGTACCGTGGTGCCGCCGTTGGCGATCAGGTAGTCGGAGAAACGTCCCAGCAGTGGGTTGGCGGTAATGCCGGACAGGCCGTCCGATCCGCCGCACTCCAGTCCGAACTTCAACTCGCTCAGTTTGCCCGGCTGGCGACGGTCATCGCGCATCACCTGATACAGGGCGTGCAGTTGCTCCAACCCAGCCTCGACCTCATCGTCCTGCTGTTGGCACACCATAAAGCGTACCCGCTGCTCATCGGTCGCACCCAGCGTGCTGCGGAACACATCCACCTGGTTGTTCTCACACCCCAGGCCAATCACCAACACCGCCCCGGCGTTCGGGTGGCGCACCATATTTTGCAGCATGGTGCGGGTGTTCTCGTGATCCTGACCCAGTTGCGAACAGCCAAACGGATGGCTGAAAAGATGTACGCCGTCGATCCCCTGCGCATCCTGAGTTTCCTTCAGAAAACGCTGCTGGATCTGCCGGGCAATACCGTTAACGCAGCCGACGGTCGGCACGATCCACAGCTCGTTGCGGACTCCCACCTCCCCGCTGCGCCGGCGGTAAAGCTGAACCTCTCGATCCGCAGCCTGTGGCGGTAACGTGGAAAAGGCCGGTTGATACAGATAGCTGTCGAGATCGTTCAGGTTGGTTTTGGCATTTTGCGAGTGAATATGTTCACCCGGCTCGATGGCTTCCAATGCATGCCCGATCGGCAGACCGTACTTGATGATCGCTTCACCGGCGGCGATCGGCTGCAAGGCAAACTTATGCCCGCGCGTCACCGGTTGTACCAGCCGAATGGCCTGTGTCTCCAGTTCCAGCGTTTCGCCGGCGGCCAGATCGCGCAGCGCTACCGCGACATTATCCAGCGAATGAATTTTTACCATGCTTTGCATAAACCCACCTCGGGCAACGGCTACGCCAGTTCAATGGCGAAATAGTTTTTGGCATTGTCGAAGCAGATGTTTTTCACCATCTCACCCAGCAGCGTGATATCCGCCGGCACTTCACCGTCCTCCACCCAGCGGCCGATCATCTGGCAAAGGATACGGCGGAAGTATTCATGACGGGTATAAGACAGGAAGCTACGGCTGTCGGTCAGCATGCCGACAAAACGGCTCAGCAGGCCCAACTGTGCCAACTGCGTCATCTGCCGCTGCATACCGTCTTTTTGATCGTTGAACCACCAGCCAGAGCCAAACTGCATCTTGCCCGGCGTGCCTTCCCCCTGGAAGTTGCCGACCATGGTGCCGATCACTTCGTTGTCGCGCGGATTAAGGCAATACAGAATGGTTTTCGGTAACCCGCCCTGGCGTGCCTGGGCATCCAGCAGGCGAGAAAGCGGCTCCGCCAACGGCCGGTCGTTAATAGAATCGAAGCCAATATCCGGGCCCACGCTGGCCAGCATGCGGCTGTTGTTATTGCGCAGCGCACCGATGTGATACTGCTGCACCCATTCGCGGCGCTGATATTCGGCGGCCAGGAACAGCAGCACCGCGCTTTTGAACTGAGCACTCTGCTCCGAGGTAGGCAGCTTGCCGCTCAGGCGTGCCGTTAAAATAGCGTCCAGTGCGCTTTCGTCCGCTTCGCCATACACCACCACGTCCAGCGCATGGTCAGCCACCTTGCAGCCATGAGCGGCAAAATGATCCATACGTTTTTTCAACGCGTCACACAGCGCACTAAAGCGGCCAATATTGATATCCGCTGCCGCTTCCAGTTTTTGCAGGTAATCATTGAAACCCGGCGCATCAATATTGAACGCCTTGTCCGGTCGCCAGCTTGGCAGCACCTTGATGTCGAAACTGCTGTCGGCCGCAATCGCTTTATGGTGGCGCAAATCGTCGATCGGATCGTCGGTAGTTCCGACCATCTTCACATTCATTTGCTGCATGATGCCACGCGCTCTGAAATCCTCCTGCGCCAGCAAGGCGTTGCCGCGCTGCCAGATATCGTCCGCCGTCGTCGGGGAAAGCAACGTGCCGGTAATACCGAACGGGCGACGCAGCTCCAGATGGGTCCAGTGGTAAAGTGGGTTACCCAGGGTGTGCGGCACGGTGGCAGCCCAGGCGTCGAACTTTTCACGATCGCTGGCATCACCGGTACAGAGTCGCTCAGCCACACCGTTGGTGCGCATCGCCCGCCATTTGTAGTGATCGCCCTTTAGCCAGATTTCATATAAATTTTTGAAGCGGGTGTTCTCGGCGATCTGCTCCGGCGGTAAATGGCAGTGATAGTCAAAGATCGGTTGGTCTGCCGCATAGTCATGATACAAACGCCGGGCAAACTCACTGCCCAACAGGAAATCTTCGTTTAAAAACGTCGCCATATCTGGCTCCTCACCTTGCTTGCCGTTCGACACTGTGTCCAATGCGACAAAGTTATCACACCAATTTTACTGAGCGTCCAGCAAAATATCACCCTCTGCCTTGGCGCCATCGTCCATAAAAGGCCGTTAACCGGCAGTTTTACGGCAAAAAGCCGCCTGAATCGCATAATTATCCAGCAAACAGTATTGCCCAATTGAAAAACGGCTTTTGTGATATCACTCAACTTTTAAATCTGTATGACAAGTTATTGTCTCGCCACCCAGTCGTTCATGCGGCGGGAATACGTCGGTGACGGACAGGCCGGCGCAGAACAACGAAAAGGGGGAGCCCCCTAAAACGCTGCCGCCATCTCGGCGCCACCTATTGAAGACTGGGAGATATTTTGGATGCGTAAAATTAAAGGGTTACGCTGGTACATGATCGGGCTGGTGACCATCGGCACCGTGCTGGGTTACCTGACTCGTAATGCGATAGCCGTTGCAGCACCGACGCTGGAAGGGACCTTACATATCACCACGCAGCAGTACTCCTATATTGTCGCGGCGTATTCTGCCTGCTACACCCTGATGCAACCGGTGGCGGGATACGTGCTGGACGTACTGGGTACCAAAGTGGGTTACGCCATGTTCGCCATTCTGTGGGCGCTGTTTTGTATGGGTACCGCACTCGCCAACAGCTGGGGCGGACTGGCACTGGCACGCGGCGCCGTGGGCATGGCGGAGGCAGCGATGATCCCCGCAGGGCTGAAAGCCAGCAGCGAGTGGTTCCCGGCCAAAGAGCGTTCGATCGCCGTGGGCTACTTCAACGTGGGCTCGTCGATCGGCGGCATGCTCGCCCCACCGCTGGTGGTCTGGGCCATCGTGGCACACAGTTGGGAAATGGCGTTTATCATCACCGGCGTACTGAGCCTGATTTGGGCCATCTGCTGGCTGATCTTCTATAAGCACCCGAAAGACCAGAAAAAACTCAGCAATGAGGAACGCGATTACATTCTCGAAGGCCAGGAAGCCCAACACCAAACCAACAACGCCAAGAAAATGTCCGCCTGGCAGATTGTGCGCAACCGCCAGTTCTGGGGCATCGCACTGCCGCGCTTTCTGGCAGAGCCGGCCTGGGGCACCTTCAATGCCTGGATCCCGTTATTCATGTTCAAAGCCTACGGTTTTAACCTGAAAGAGATCGCCATGTTCGCCTGGATGCCGATGCTGTTCGCCGATCTCGGCTGCATCGTTGGCGGCTACCTGCCACCGTTTTTCCAGAAACACTTCAAGGTGAACCTGATCGTTTCGCGCAAGTTGGTGGTCACTATGGGGGCGGTATTGATGATTGGCCCCGGTATGATCGGCCTGTTCACCAGCCCTTATGCGGCTATCGCACTGCTGTGCGTCGGTGGCTTTGCCCATCAGGCGCTGTCTGGCGCACTGATTACCCTGTCTTCTGACGTATTTGGTCGCAATGAAGTGGCCACCGCCAACGGCCTGACCGGCATGGCAGCCTGGACCGCCAGCACCATGTTTGCCCTGGTGGTCGGTGCATTGGCCGATACCCTGGGCTTCAGCCCGTTATTCGCTGCACTGTCGGTATTCGATATCCTCGGCGCCATCGCTATCTGGACCATTCTGCAAAATCGACCGGCCTCCGAGCCGCAGGAAGACCCGCTGCAGCCGGCCCCGGCACGCAGTTAACCCCACCGCCCGGCCGCTGTGCCGGGCGTTCCCCCGCGTCCACTGGTAGCTCTGCCGGATAAGTGGTATAACAAATCCATGGTCACACGACCCTCCCTACCCTAAGAGCATTCACTATGGAATTCACTGAAACCAGACGCCTGTATCAGCAACTGGCCGCCGAGCTTAAGCAGCGTATTGAAAGCGGTCGGTACCCGGTGGGCGATAAACTGCCGGCCGAACGCTACATTGCCGAAGAGATGAACGTCAGTCGCACCGTGGTGCGGGAGGCTATCATCATGCTGGAAGTGGAAGGCTATGTTGACGTGCGCAAAGGCTCCGGGATCCACGTGATGTCCAACCAGCAGAAAAACCTGGTGATACCGGGTGACAGCATTGAGTTTGCCACCGCAGGGCCATTCGAACTGCTACAGGCGCGCCAACTGATTGAAAGCAA
This sequence comes from Serratia myotis, assembly GCF_027474885.1. Classification (NCBI taxonomy): domain Bacteria; kingdom Pseudomonadati; phylum Pseudomonadota; class Gammaproteobacteria; order Enterobacterales; family Yersiniaceae; genus Serratia; species Serratia myotis. The sequence continues at coordinate 4,847,673 of NZ_CP099707.1, forward strand.
CATTGCCGAGTTCGCCGCCACCCAGGTCACCAAACAAGACATCGTTCAGTTGATGGAGATCCAGGAACAGGCACGCAAGGAAGATCGCTTCCGCGATTCGCAGTGGGATTTGAAATTCCACGTGCAAGTCGCGCTGGCCACCCAGAACACCGCAATGGCCACCATCGTGGAAAAAATGTGGGTGCAGCGCGTGAATAATCCTTATTGGATCAAGCTGCATGAACATATCGACGACCGCTCCATCGCCAGCTGGTGTGACGATCACGATCAGATCCTCAAGGCATTGATACGCAAAGATCCTTATGCCGCCAAACTGGCCATGTGGCAGCACCTGGAAAATACCAAGCAAATGCTGTTCAACGCCACCAGTGACGATTTTGAATACAACGCTGACCGCTATCTGTTTGCCGATAACCCGGTGGTTCATTTGGACAACGTGACCGCAGAAAATAAATAGCTCAGGCAGTCAAAAACCGTAGTGTTATGTCAGGTATTGTAAAATCCGCTGAATCGATGCCTGAACGGCGGTTTGCCGTGTAGTATTTCACCGCTGGCAACGTAGATTTCCCTGTTGCCAATCGTGCTATTTTGGTAAAGTTGAGCCACTTTTTTACCCTCTGCTACGGGGCGGGACGCGAATACATGCGCTGGTTGTTTGCCATGCTTATTGCTCTTTTTTGCTGGACCGGTTCGGTCTCCGGCCAAAAGCTATGCGCGGCGTCTTCCAAAGCCATTCCCACCGCACTGAACAGCCAGCCATCGCTAGCTGAACCGGTGTTTTCCCCAGAGGACCCGGTTTACCGGTCACCGGCAGAATTGCGACGTAAAGCGCCAGGTAAAATGCCGCTGCTGCTGCCGCGGGTACATTCTTACCCCGGTTCGCTACCCGTCCCCACCCAACTGCTGCCGGTTTATTCGTTAGCCACTGAGTTGGGCCACAACACTCGACTCCCGCGTCAGAAATCACCTGCGCCAAACCGGCTTGCCCAGGTCAACTGGACGCTGCATACCCCGCAGCAGCAAAACAGGCTGGGTGGCTGGAAAGAAAGTAATATGCTTTATCGTGGCACGCTGACGTATCACTCTTGACCGGTGTCGCACCGATTAGAACCCACTAAAAGCAACGCCGTTTCATCATTATCAGCAGCCAGGATCGCCCACGCGCTCTTCGCCTACTCCCGATCCGCCGCTGAGACAAAAACAAACAATGACGTTTTAGGAACACCGGATGGACATCATTAAAGAACTGTTACATGCCTTATGGCAGCAGGATTTTGAGACGCTGGCGAATCCTTCGCTGGTCTGGACTCTCTACGCCCTGCTGTTTTTGATCCTGTTCCTGGAAAATGGCCTGTTGCCGGCGGCGTTTCTGCCGGGTGACAGCTTGCTGATCCTGGTTGGCGTACTGATCGCCAAAGGCACCATGAATTTCCCACTTACCATTTTTATCCTGACCGTCGCCGCCAGTCTGGGGTGCTGGGTCAGTTACATACAGGGCAAGTGGCTCGGCAATACCCGAACCGTGCAGGGCTGGCTATCCCATCTGCCGGCTCATTATCATCAGCGTGCCCACCAATTGTTCCACCGTCACGGGCTTTCCGCCCTGCTGGTTGGCCGTTTCCTGGCGTTTGTCCGCACCCTGTTGCCAACCATTGCCGGTCTTTCCGGCCTGAGCAATGCGCGTTTCCAGTTCTTTAACTGGATGAGCGGTCTGCTGTGGGTGGTGATCCTGACCTCGCTGGGCTTTGCCCTGGGCAAAACGCCGGTGTTCCGCAAGTATGAAGACCAACTGATGTTCTGCCTGATGCTGCTGCCATTGGTGCTGCTGGTGGTCGGGCTGGTGGGTTCGTTGATCGTACTGTGGCGCAAGAAACGCGCCGACAGCCAGGGGAAAGGGGCGTGATGACCAGGCGCCCGCGCTGGCAGTACCTATTGCTGATTGCGCTAGCCTTACTGGCGCTCGCCACGCTGCTGGTGCCCTGCATGGTGCGTACTGAAAGCGAACTGCGCATCCGTGCCGGCCAGCAAGGCCTTTCGCTACCCGACGGCTTTTATGTCTATCAGCGGTTGGACCAACGCGGTATTCGCATCAAAAGTATCACCCCGGAAGGCGATGGCCTGGTGATCCGGCTGGACTCGCCGGAGCAACAGTTGCTGGCGCGCGAAGCGCTGCAAAACATTTTGCCGCCGGGTTACATCATCGCCCTGAGCGAATCCCCTGTTCCAACCCATTGGGTGCGTGAATTTGCACGCTCCCCACTCAATCTGGGATAATACCCCTTCAAATGAAGGGTTTTCCTTTCATCTGGCCTATCTGTTCAATTAATCATCAATCACCACCGAACTTAGGCGGATTCTTTGGGGGTCAACGCGATCCATGACTATGCTGAAGGTTAGCGTCAGTCAGCCGCGTAAGACTCCTGTCGCACTGCCCTATTGGCAGTCAGGAACAGAGGATGCGTGCCAATGCATCCCAATAATAAGGAACTGATAGTATGAAATTACGCCCAGCCATTTTACTGGCTCTCCCATTATTCGCCTTACCGGCCCTGTCGTTCGCAGCAGAAAACGGCTGTGTGACCAAGGCACAAGAAATTCAAAAGCAGATCGATTACGCCACCCAGCACGGCAATACTCAGCGTGTAGCCGGGCTGAAAAAGGCATTGAGCGAAGTGCAAACCCATTGCACCCCAGCCAGCCTGCAGGCCGATCGCCAGAAAAAAATCGATGAAAAACAAAGCAAGGTCACCGAGCGTCAGCAGGAACTGAAAGAAGCCCAGCAGACCGGTAACCTGGAAAAAGTGGCCAAGAAGCAGAAAAAGCTGACTGAAGCTCAAGCCGAGCTGAAACAGGCCCAGGCGGAATAATTTTTTTACACCAGCGGATTTATCGCTGAGAGCCACGCCACACGGGATTTTTATTACCTATAAAATGGATGCTTGGTGATATCAGCTACCCATCCGCCCTTTGCTCCGGCGAAAAAATCCGCTATGTTGAAAGTCTGTCGAAGTTAACGTTAAGGAATAATCACATGGCCCATGATTCAAATGCAGAAAACTTACGCGCTGAACTTAAATCCTTAGCCGATACGCTGGAAGAAGTGTTGAACTCTTCCACCGATAAGCCAAAAGCTGAACTGGAAAAGCTGCGTTCCAAAGCCGAAAGCGCGTTGAAAGATACCCGCGTACGCCTGAACGATGCCGGCGACAAAATTGCCTCCCAGACCAAACAAATCGCCGGCCAGGCGGATGAGTACGTTCGTGATAATCCGTGGACCGGTATCGGTATCGGCGCTGCGGTCGGCGTAGTGCTGGGCGTTCTGTTAGCGCGCCGCTAATATGGCAGAACAACCGCAAGTTCGTGCACAGGGCCCCGCTAAAGGGGTCCTGGATGTCGCCCAGCGCATCATCACCATTCTGGTCGGTATGGTGGAAACCCGGGTTCGGCTGGCCGTGGTCGAGCTGGAAGAGGAGAAAGCCAACCTCATCCAGTTACTGATTATGGCCGGTATGACCCTGTTGTTCACCGCATTTGGCCTGATGAGTCTGTTGATCCTAATTTTCTGGGCTATCGACCCTATCTATCGTCTGATGGCGTTAGGCGCGACTACCGGGGTGCTGTTGTTCCTGGCCGTGGTTGGCGCTATCTGGACATTGGTCAAGGCCCGCCGCTCCACGCTGCTGGGTGCCACGCGCAAGCAGTTGGAAATCGACCGTTCCGAGTTGGAAGGTGAAAAATGAATCGCCGCCGCTATCTGGAATGGAGAAAAGAGAAGCTCATTCGCAAGATCCAGCAGCAAAGGCTGGATCTCGCCGAAAACAAAACCCTGTGGCTGGAAAAGACCGAGCGCATCGATCGCGGTTGGCAAACCATTTTCGGCCTGCGTAAATACCTTGTAGTGGGCTCCAGCGTAATGGCGTTATATGGCGTCCGCCATCCCAGCAAGTTGATTCGCTGGTCACGCCGTGCTTTTGGTGCCTTTGGTACTATCCGCTTGATCCAGAAAACCTTTTCCAGCAAGTAACCTTCCCAAATACCATCAATACTTCCGATGTTTTGCCCCCCTTTTCACAGAAACTTTGCGTTTCTGTCGGTAAAGGTCGGGCAACTTTCTGATTCCCCACGATTTGTTAGCAGGCTAAAGATTCAGTTTTTTTGAAAAAATACGACAGTTTTACTTGCTAACAAAGCGCACGCTTCCCGATTAACATTCACTCCATCAAGACGAAACGGGCAGGACAGGGTCAGAGACCCGGCATACCACCCACTAACATGACAAACGCCAAGACTGGCAAACAAAAATCACTTTGGAGTTGATGATGAAAAAATTAGAAGATACAGGTTTGCTGGTTGCTCGTATTCTGATGCCAATCCTGTTTATCGTGGCGGGCTACGGCAAAATGGGTGATGCATATGCCGGAACCCAACAGTACATGCAATCGATGGGCGTACCTGGCTTCTTGCTGCCACTGACCATCCTGCTGGAATTTGGTGGCGGTCTGGCAATTCTGTTCGGTTTCCTGACCCGTACCGTGGCACTGTTCACCGCCGGTTTTACCATCCTGACCGCATTACTGTTCCATACTAACTTTGCGGAAGGCGTAAACCAGCTGATGTTCATGAAGAACCTGACCATCGCCGGCGGCTTCATCGTACTGGCCGTTGCTGGCCCAGGCGGTTTCAGCATCGACCGTATTCTGAACAAAAAGTGGTAAGATTTTAATACCGACTCAGGGGCCCGCATGTCGGGCCCTTTTGCTTTTTCACTCGGACACGAAGGAGATTCCCATGGGACAACTCGTCGATGGCGTTTGGCAAGACATCTGGTATGACACCTCATCCACCGGAGGTCGTTTCAAGCGCTCAACCTCTCAGTTTCGCAATTGGGTGACCACAGACGGTCAACCGGGCGAACACGGAGTCGGAGGTTTTAAAGCGGAGAAAGATCGTTATCACCTGTACGTTTCACTCGCCTGCCCCTGGGCACATCGCACCCTGCTGATGCGCAAATTGAAAGGGCTGGAGTCACTCATTCCGGTTTCCGTGGTGCATCCGCTGATGCTGGAAAATGGCTGGACCTTCGGCAGCGACTTCCCTGAAGCCACCGGCGACAGCCTGTACCACTCAGACTTTCTCTATCAGCTTTACCTGCGCGCCGACCCACACTACACCGGCCGCGTAACTGTGCCGGTACTGTGGGACAAACAGCAACAGACCATCGTCAGCAATGAATCCGCCGATATCATCCGCATGTTCAACAGCGCATTTGATGGTGTTGGCGCACGCGCCGGAGACTATTACCCCGCCGAACTGCGCGAAAAAATTGATGAACTGAACGGCTGGATTTACGACCAGGTGAATAATGGCGTCTATAAAGCCGGTTTTGCCACCAGCCAGGAAGCCTATGACGAAGCGGTGAACGGGGTATTTGACGCACTGGCACGACTTGAACAGATCCTGGGGCAACAGCGTTACCTGACCGGCGATCGCCTGACTGAGGCCGACCTGCGCCTGTGGACCACGCTGATACGCTTCGATCCGGTGTATGTCACCCACTTTAAATGCGACAAACACCGTATCAGCGATTATCTCAACCTGTACGGCTTCCTGCGTGACATCTACCAGATGCCGGGCATTGCCGAAACGGTCAGCCTGCCGCATATCCGCAATCACTATTACCGCAGCCACGCCACCATCAATCCGCACGGCATTATTTCCATCGGGCCGGCGCAGGATCTGGACGAGCCGCATGGCCGCGACCGACGTTTTGCTTAACACACTCCCCCTTGCTTAGCCGCGAGGGGGGCGTTTTACTGCCGTTCCAGTTGGGCGAACAGCCGTGGGATTTCACGCAGGAACCAGGCTTTCGCCTCCCCCATGCTGTCACGCCGCCAGGCCATGATGATATCGACTTCGCGGCTGTATTCCGGCCCCACCACGCGTAAACGCCCTTCTTCGATGTCTTTCTCGACCATCGGGTAAGGCATGGTCGCCACACCCAATCCAGCCAGCAAAGCCAGGCGCTTGTCCTCAATGGTGCTGACCGTCAGACGCTGCTGTTTATCCAACAATTGCACGGTTAACACCGGACGCTCACGTGCAGTATCCGCTACCGCAATACCGCGGTACTTCACGCGCGTCACCTCAGACAACGGCTCCGGCTCCAGATGGATGGGGTGGTTCGGCGCGGCCACATACACGCTCATCACCTTGTACAGCTTGCGGGTGTTAATTTCGGATGACGCGCGGAAATGCATGTCCGGGGCGATAACAATATCGGCACGCCCCTGCTCCAGCCTTTCCCAGGCACCAGCCAGCACCTCGGTGAAGATCGACACCTGGGTATTGGCCTTCAGCGCCAGCTTATCGACCAGCGGGAACAGTTTGCTCGGTGGCGACAGTGCCTCGCTGACGATAGTCAGGTGCGTTTCCCAGCCGCGTGCCAGCGCTTCGGCGTCGGTGGTCAGCTTGTCTGCCGCTTCCAGCAGGACCCGCCCACGCTCCAGCAACATACGCCCGACGTTGGTGAACTTGGTCCGGTGACCGGAGCGGTCGAACAGCACCACGTCCAATTCTTCTTCCAATTTTTGCATGGTGTAGCTGAGTGCCGAAGGCACACGCCCCAGCTCATCGGCTGCCGCAGCGAAGCTGCCACGTCGGTCGATCGCATCCATAACCCTTAACGCTTCAAGCGTTAACGCCCGATCTCTGGCCATCGAATCTCTCTGTCAGGAAATTTGAATATGCCGACCAGATTAACTGGCTAACAATCCGGCGTCCAGATGCTTACCATCTAGATAATGAATTTAGAGAGCCGATTGCCATGATTACATGCAGAACAGCACAACAATGCGGGCAAGCTGACTTTGGTTGGCTGCAGGCTCGCTACACCTTTTCTTTTGGACACTACTTCGATCCCAAGCTGATGGGCTACGCCTCACTGCGGGTGTTAAATCAGGAGGTGCTGGCGCCAGGCGCTTCATTCCAGCCACGCACCTATCCCAGCGTGGATATCCTGAATTTGATCCTGCAGGGTAAAGCGGAATACCGCGACAGCGAAGGTAATACGGTGAACGCCAGGGCCGGTGAAGCCTTGCTTATGGCGACCCAGCCGGGACTGAGCTACAGCGAGCAGAACATCAGCAGTGATACGCCGCTGACCCGTCTGCAACTGTGGCTGGATGCCTGCCCGGAGCGCAGCAACGAGCGAGTACAGCGCCTGATGCTGCCACAGGCTGGCGTGACGCTGTTGGCTTCCCCAGACGGAGCACAGGGCAGCCTGCAACTGCGCCAACAGGTGTGGATCCACCACCTGGATTTACAGCCGGGTGAACAGCAGACGCTGGCGCTGAACGGGCCCCGTGCTTACCTGCAGTCGATCCACGGCACTATTGATGCCCATGGCGAGCGTAACGACAACCAACGCCTGACCTGCGGTGATGGGGCGTTTATCCACGAGGAAAACCGCCTGACTCTCCGTGCCGAAACGCCGCTGCGTGCACTGCTGATCGATTTGCCGGTGTAAGTCGGATCCAGAAAGGAAAAAACCCCGCGTAACGCAAGTTACGCGGGGTTTTCTTTATAGAGGGAGTTGACCGGTAAGCCGGGTTCTGTCGTGGACAGTCATTCCTCTAGGCCAGCAATCGCTCACTGGCTCAAGCAGCCTACCCGGGTTCAGTACGGGCCGTACCATGTGAACCCCTATTTGGCCTTGCTCCGGGTGGAGTTTACCGTGCCACGAACTGTTGCCAGTCGCGCGGTGCGCTCTTACCGCACCCTTTCACCCTTACCTGATCCCGCTTGCGCGGGCCATCGGCGGTTTGCTCTCTGTTGCACTAGTCGTAGGCTTGCGCCTCCCAGGCGTTACCTGGCACCCTGCCCTATGGAGCCCGGACTTTCCTCCCCTCCATCTGTCTCCCCCGAAAGGGACGGCAATGAAGCGGCGACTGTCTGGTCAACTCCGGCGCGGATAGTAGCGTTGCGCTCACGGCAGGTCAACCGCTTTACTGTTCTTGTTGCTCTAACGCGTATTTATACAACGCATTTTTCTTCACGCCGTGGATCTCCGCCGCCAGCGCCGCCGCCTTTTTCAACGGCAGCTCTTTTTGCAGCAACGCCAGGGTCCGCAGCGCTTCCAGCGGCAATGCATCGTCCTGCGCCTTATGACCTTCGACGATCAGCACCATTTCGCCACGACGACGGACTTCATCTTCCTGCACCCAGGCCAGCAGTTCGCCAACCGGCGCGCCGGTGATCGATTCCCAGGTTTTGGTCAGCTCACGCGCCAGCACCACATAACGTTGCGGCCCCCACACGGTGACCATGTCCTGCAAACTTTCCAGCAAACGGTGGGTTGATTCGTAGAAAATCAACGTACGCGGTTCCTCTGCCAGCGCCATCAGCGTATCCTTACGGCCCTTGGTTTTCGCCGGCAGGAACCCTTCGTAGCAGAAGCGGTCAGAAGCCAGACCTGCGGCACAGAGTGCCGTGGTTGCCGCACAAGCGCCCGGCAGCGGCACCACGCGGATGCCGGCTTCGCGGCAGCGGCGTACCAGGTGATAACCGGGATCGTTGATCAAAGGCGTACCGGCGTCGGAAACCAGCGCTATGCTCTGGCCTTCCTGCAGTTTCGCCAGCAGTTGATCGGCCTTTTGTTGTTCGTTATGGTCATGCAGCGCAAACAACCGCGCGCTAATCGCAAAGTGTTGCAACAGCAACCCGGTATGGCGCGTGTCTTCGGCCGCAATCAGATCAACGCTTTTCAGTACCTCTAACGCACGGTGGGTAATATCCCCTAAATTGCCGATTGGGGTGGGCACCACATACAGCGTTGATGCAGAAATGACTGATTGTTGGTGTTGATTCATTGTTTCATCCGGGTTGCCGATTTAATATTGAGCATCTTGAAAAAAACATCACTGGATACAGTATGCTTTCCTCAACATTCGTTCGTACCAAAGCAGGGCGTTCAAAGCCTGTCCGACTTACCGCAGTGATCGCAGCAGCCCTTTTCCTTGCAGGCTGTCCGAGTCAGGCCCCGCAGACGCCGCCCGCCAATATACAGGACGAAGCGAGCGCCAGTTCCGATTACTATCTGCAGCAGCTGCAGCAAAGCAGCAATGATAACAAGGCTGACTGGCAATTACTTGCTATTCGCGCGTTGTTACGTGAAGGGAAACTGCCGCAGGCCAGTGAACAACTGAAGCAACTGCCGAAAAACCTCAGCAGCGTGCAGCAGGTGGAAAGCCAGTTGCTGACCGCAGAACTGCAGGTGGCAAACAAAAGCTACGTCAGCGCTCGCAGTACGCTGGGGCATCTGGATACCGGCTCACTGTCGGCCAACCAGTTGGTACGTTTCTATCAGGCGCAGATCGCCGCCAATCAGGGTAAACCCTCCCTGCCGCTGATCCGCGCTTACATTGCGCAAGAGCCGTTGCTGACCGGCAAGCCACATCAAACCAACCTGGACCAAACCTGGCAGTCGCTGCTGCAACTGACGACGCAGGACATGAACAGCCTGGTGATCAACGCTAATGAAAATGTGTTGCAGGGCTGGTTGGATCTGCTGCGTGTCTATCAGGACAACAAGCAGGATCCCGATCTGCTGAAGGCCGGGATTAAAGACTGGCAGAATCGCTATCCACAGAACCCGGCGGCGAAAACACTACCGACCCAGTTGAACCAGGTGCTGAACTTCACCCAGGCCTCCACTTCAAAAATCGCACTGCTGCTGCCGCTGAATGGCCAGGCAAAAGTGTTTGCCGATGCGATCCAAAAAGGCTTTGAAGCAGCCAAGAACGGTGTGACCCCTTCGGCCCCGGTGCAGCAACAGCAATCACAGCCTGACAGCGCGCCAGTGCAGAGCGCAGATCCCGCGTCAGCAGACCAGAACGCCAACGGTGCAGTCAGCACCTCGGCGCCGGATGCTGCCCCGGTGACGGCTGCCCAGCCTGCTGCACCTTCCACTGCGCCGATTACTCCGCCGCAGGCCGCTAACGCACAGATTAAAGTGTATGATACCTCCAGCCAACCGCTGGCCGCGTTGCTGACGCAGGCACAGCAGGATGGCGCAACCCTGGTGGTCGGCCCGTTGCTGAAAGAAAACGTCGATCAACTTGCCAGCAGTACTACCACGCTGAACGTGCTGGCGCTCAATCAGCCGGAAACGCCGAAAGATAACCCGAACATCTGTTACTTCGCGCTTTCACCGGAAAATGAAGCACGTGACGCCGCCCGCCACATTTGGGAACAACAGAAACGGCAGCCGCTGTTGCTGATCCCTCGCGGTGCCTTCGGCGACCGCGTTGCCAAAGCCTTTAACCAGGAGTGGCAGAGCCTGGGCGGACAGACCGTGCTGCAGCAGAACATTGGCTCCGCCAGTGAACTGCGCCAGATGGTCAACAGCGGTGGTATTCGCATGTCCGGGACGCCAATCTCCGCCGCACCGGCACCGCAGGCCGTGACCATTGCCGGGCTGACCATTCCGGCACCGCCAAGCGATACGCCTGCAACCAGCGGTGGCAGCGTAGACTCGGTCTATATCGTCGCCACCCAGTCCCAGTTGACGCTGATCAAACCGATGATCGACATGGCCACCAACTCACGCAGCAAGCCGGCAATGTACGCCAGCTCACGCAGCTACCAGGCCGGGGCCGGTCCGGACTTCCGTCTGGAAATGGAAGGCCTGCAGTTCAGTGATATTCCGTTGTTGGCCGGTGCTAACCCGCAGTTGTTACAACAGGCAAGCAGCCAGTTCCGCAACGATTATTCGCTGGTGCGTCTGTACGCAATGGGGATGGATGCCTGGACATTGTCCAACCACTTTGCTGAAATGCGCCAGTTGCCCGGTTTCCAGGTCTCCGGCACGACTGGCATGCTCACCGCCGCACCGGGCTGTGTGATCAACAGAAAACTGCCTTGGCTGCAATACCGTCAGGGCATGGTCGTTCCGGTCTCTTGAGTCAACGCGCCATAGGGGCGGGCTATGAGTTACAGGCCCGCCACTATCTGGAACGCGCCGGGCTCACCTTCTGCGCTGCCAATGTGGCGCTGCGCGGTGGTGAGCTCGATCTCATCATGCGCGATGGTCAAACCTGGGTGTTCGTTGAAGTCCGCTACCGCCGCAGCGATGCTTTTGGCGGTGCGGCGGCCAGCGTCACTTATCGCAAGCAGCAGAAGTTGCTGCATGCCGCCGCCGTTTGGCTGGCGGGACGCGGAGCCAGTTTTGACACATCGTCTTGCCGTTTTGATGTTTTGGCCATCACAGGTAGCCAGTTAGAATGGATACCCAACGCCTTCAATGCGGATTAATCGTGGTTTACCGGTGCAGACCGGCCCTTTGACTTAGTGGATTAATACAACGTGCTGGATAGAATTAAAGCCTGTTTTACCGAAAGCATCCAAACCCAGATTGCGGCGGCGGAGGCCTTGCCCGACGCCATCTCGCGTGCCGCGATGACGCTGGTTCAATCCTTACTTAACGGTAATAAAATTCTGTGCTGCGGCAACGGCACCTCGGCAGCCAACGCGCAGCATTTCGCCGCCAGCATGATCAACCGCTTTGAAACCGAGCGCCCAAGCTTGCCGGCCATTGCGCTAAATGCCGATAACGTGGTGCTGACGGCGATCACCAACGATCGGCTGCACGACGAAGTCTACGCCAAACAAGTGCGCGCGCTCGGCCATGCCGGCGACGTGTTGCTGGCAATTTCCACCCGCGGCAACAGCCGTGATATTGTGAAAGCGGTCGAAGCCGCGGTAACGCGCGACATGACGATTGTCGCGTTGACCGGTTACGACGGCGGTGAACTGGCCGGCTTGCTCGGTCAACAGGATGTCGAGATCCGCATCCCATCACACCGCAGTGCACGCATTCAGGAAATGCATATGCTTACCGTAAATTGCCTATGCGACCTGATAGATAGTACGTTGTTTCCCCACCAGGACGAATAAGGAACTGAGATGAAGCTGAAAGCCACATTTGCAGTGCTGTCCAGCGCCCTGCTGTTACAAGGCTGTATTGCAGGCGTTGTCGTTGGCAGCGCTGCCGTTGCCACCAAAACCGCCACTGACCCACGCAGCGTGGGCACTCAGGTAGACGATGGCACACTGGAAGCCCGGGTTGAAAACGCCCTGAGCAAAGATCAGCAGTTGAAGAAAGATGCCCGGGTGGTTGCGACCGCCTATCAGGGTAAAGTGCTGCTGACCGGGCAGGCGCCAAATACCGATCTGGCCGCCCGCGCCAAGCAGATCGCGATGGGTGTTGAAGGCACTACCGAAGTGTACAACGAGGTCCGTCAGGGGACGCCGGTCAGTCTGAGCACCGCGTCTTCCGACACCTGGATCACCACCAAGGTCCGTTCACAATTGCTCACCAGCGATGCTGTGAAATCGTCCAATGTGAAAGTCACCACCGAAAATGGTGAAGTGTTCCTGCTGGGTCTGGTCACGCAACAGGAAGCACAATCTGCGGCGCAGACAGCCAGCCAGGTGGGCGGTGTGAAACATGTCACCACCGCCTTTACCTACGTGAAATAGCAAGTGCTCAATCCCCCTCTCCCACGGGAGAGGGGAAAAACTCACTCAATCCAGATTATGTTCTTTCAGAAACTCTTCCCCGCCCAACTGACGCATCTGACGCATAATCCACTGCTGCCGTTGTACCACGTAACCGGAAGGCGCATTGGCCTTGAAGCGGTGCGGGTTAGGTAATACCGCTGCCAGTAATGCAGCTTCTGACGCAGTCAGACGCTTGGCCGGTTTATTGAAAAAGCGCTGTGACGCTTCCTCCACGCCGAAAACACCGTCGCCGAATTCGACGATATTCAGGTATACCGTCAGGATCCGTCGCTTGGTCCACACCAGCTCAATCCCCGATGTCAGCCCGGCCTCCAGCCCCTTGCGCAGCCAACTGCGGCCATCCCACAGGAACAGGTTCTTTGCCGTTTGCTGGGACAGCGTAGAGGCGCCACGAATGCGCGTGGGCCGACGCTCATTGTGACTGAGCGCCTTTTCGATCGCCGCCACGTCAAAACCCCAGTGCTCCGGAAATTTCTGATCCTCCGCGGCCATCACCGCCAACGCCATCTGCGGGGAAATATCGTCCATCGACACCCAGTCGGAATGGGCCACATAGCCAAAATCGCCACTCAGCCAGGCGCCAAGCTGCCGTTCAACCATCACCGCAGAAAAAGGCACGGGCAAAAAAGCAAAGGTGACAATCCCCAGTAGCCACACGCCGACCAGCGTAATTAATCCGCGTTTCAGCCAAAACCAGGGCCGGGAAAAAATCGATTTGCCCGCAGATTTTCTCATTCAGTCAAATCCAGCACCCGTGAAACCAGCTTATCAATTCCGCTGGCCGCCTCACCGATCGATTTTGCCAGCATATAGGCCGGCGTGGTCACCACTTTGTTCTCAGCATCCACCACGATGTCATCAACCGGACAAATCACCGGCTCACCGCCCATGGCATCAATCACTTCACCCAGGTCGGGATCGTTGCCAATGGTCAGCCGCACTTGTTGATCCAACAGTTTCGGTAGCAACGCGGGGGCAATACACATGAAACCAATTGGTTTATTTGCCTTATGCATTTGCTGCGTTAACTTAGCCAAATCCTTATCAATCCAGCATTCCGCCCCTTCACTGGCGAAACTGCTGAGGTTCTTTGCCGCGCCAAAGCCACCGGGGACGATCAAGGCATCCAGTTGGCTGGCGTCGGCCTGTGAAAGCGGCTGGACTTTCCCTCTGGCAATGCGCGCAGACTCCACCAGAACATTGCGAAACTCTGGCACCTCATCACCGGATAAGTGATTAATAACATGAAGTTGAGGTTTATCAGGGGCAAAGCATACCGCCTGCGCCCCTGCCCGGTCCAACGCCAGCAGCGTCAGGACGGCCTCATGGATCTCCGTACCGTCATAAACCCCACAGCCGCTCAGCACTACGCCAACGTTTTTCATCACCCTTCCTCCTGTCGATACTGTCAACTGGTAAGTGCTCTGAGTTGACAAACACTAATCTACATCACACATTTTAATGAATCTTCTAACAAGAGCGCTTACATTTGCTATGTTGTTGGCTGTATGATGTTTAGGAATTCTCTACAACCTGCTCGACCAGAACATTAAAACCAATACGCAGGTTCACAATTTCCCTGGTGTTGGCGCAATATTCGCGCACCCCGGCCTAGGTCGGGGTCATTTTTTTTCAGCTTCCGCTACCCACTCACGCAGTACCTGCACATCGTTGCGCCACTCTTGCTTCAGCTCATCAACCCAATCCTGCACGTTATCCCACCATGCCGGCAACGTCGGGGTTTGAATTTGCTGTGCAATCTGTTGCAAATGACGCAGGCCAACCGAGCCGGCAGCACCTTTGATTTTGTGCCCCTCTTCGGTGATGCCCTTCTGGTCGCGTGCCGTCATATTGGACTCCAGCACCGCCAGATAACCCGGCATCATCTGCTCAAACATCTCCAGGCTCTGATGAATCAACTGCGGCCCCACCAGGTCCATGTACTGTTCCAGCATGGTGGTATCCAGTAAAGACTCATTAATCTTCATCGTCTTTTGCTCCGTTTTCTTTGTGGTGTGAGAGGGTTGATGATCCCAGTAATGCTTTATCACCTTGGTCAGCGCCGGTACGGACAACGGCTTGCTCAGCACATCGTCCATTCCCGCGTCGAGGTACTCTTTTTTGTCTTTCAGCACGTTGGCGGTCAGTGCAACCAACGGCGGCAGCGCCTGCCCGGCATAGCGTTCACGCAGTATCCGGGCGATATCCAGCCCGGTCATGTCCGGCAACTGGATATCCAGCAGCACCAGATCGAACTCGTCCGGATCGAACATCGCCAGCGCATCCTGGCCGTTCATCGCCACTTCAACGCTGTTGCCCAGCTTCTCCAGCACCGAACGCGCCACAATCACGTTCAGCTCAATGTCTTCCACCAGCAGGATATGCAGCGCCGGCAATGGCAGCGCCTCTTCGACTGCGGTCTCACTTTCCGCTTCCTCTACCGCCGGTGCCTTGATGGATAAGGTAAAGCAAGAACCGTGCCCCTGTGCGCTGCTGACGGTGATATCGCCGCCCATGCTCTGCGCCAGACGCTTGGAAACCGCCAGCCCAATGCCCGTACCGGTCGCCGGACGGCCGCCGTGCTGATCCTTCACCTGATAATACATGGCGAAGATTTTGTCCTGTTCATCCTGCGGAATGCCCATGCCGGAGTCTTCCACTTCAAACACCAGCCGATCCTGCTCTTCGCGCCGTACGCGCACCACAATTCGCCCCTGCGGGGTAAACTTCACCGCGTTGCCGATCAGGTTCCACAGGATTTGTCGCAGGCGGGTGCCGTCGGCGATGATTTGTTGCGGCAGCGGTTGTTGCGGCTCCATCACAAACTGCAGCCCTTTCGGCTGTACCAACAGGCCAGAGAGATTTTCCAGATCGGCCAGGAAGCCGGTGAAGTCTACAGGTTGGTTGTCGAGCTGCACTTTACGGCGCTCGAGCTTATCCATCTCGATAATGTCATTGAAGATATTACCCAGCGTGATGGCGCTGACATGGATGGTTTTGAGGTATTTCAGCTGTTCGTCGTTTAATTCGGTATCGAGCAGAATGCGACTCAGGCCGACGATGCCGTTAAGCGGCGTACGAAGCTCGTGGCTGATCGTTGAGATGAAGGTGGTCTTGTCCCTGCTGGCATTCTCCAGCGCGTCCTGGTAGCGCTTACGCTCGGTTATATCGCGACCAAAGCCCATCAGGCCGTGGCGTTTGCCCACGCGGTCGTAAAACGGCACCTTGCGCAGCTCAAAACAGGCCTTGCGGCCATCCGGGTAAACCAGCCACTGTTCATAGGTCAGTGAGACGTTGTGACGGAACACTTTCTCGTCGGTTTCGATCACCTTCTCGGCGATTTCCTGGCCGTAGACGTCAAATGGCGTCAGGCCGATCAGCTGTTTTTCGCTTTTGCCGGTCAGCAGTTCCATCGCCCGGTTACAGCCGGAGAACTCTTTGTCTTCGTTGCGGTAATAGACCAAATCCGGCGAAGCATCGAGGAAGGAACGCAACAGCGCCGACTGCTGACCCAGTTCAATCTGCGCCAGTTCACGCTGCTCCATCTCTCCCGTCAGCTTGTCCATCACCTGCTGACGCTCTTCTTCCGCCTTGATACGGTCGGCAATTTCCTGATTCAGTTGGCTGATGTTGTCCTTCAACTGCTGGTTAAGCTCCAGGTCGCGGTGGCGCATCTCTTCCAGCTTATCCACCAGCCGCGTCAGGCGCTGGCGTGACTCCTCAAGCTGTTCGACCACCACCGACAGAAAGTAGACCGCCCATGGCGTAATCAGCAGGCCGAAGAAGATTGAACGCACCACGTCGATGCTTTCTACTTCCCCGCGCAGCAGCATGGTGACCGCCATCTGCACCACCATTGCCAGCACCACCAGTGCCGATGCCAGCAGCAGCGAAAAGCGTACCAGCCCCAGTTTTACCATTAAATCAACGTAGTACTGGGCTAACACCCGGATTTGCTTCATAGCCGCTCCCATCAGACAGAATCTTGTAAATCATACCGTAAAACCCCGATGAGATAAGAAAGCAAACGCCGAAGTGTGGGAAAGATTGCAAATCAAAACAGTGCGCAAGGACGATATTGCTGCTTTTCTGTCAATGCACTGCCCTGACCGCCATGCTGTTGCAGATAGCCCCCCACCGCCTGCATGCCGTTCCAACGGTTTTCGCACCATAATGGTGCCAACAGCGTCGGCCGGCGCGCGCTGGCGGAGATACGGTGATATATCACCTCTTTCGGCGTATGGCGGATCATCTCACCGGCGCTGGCGGCATAATGCTCGAGCGACAGTTCGGGCAATCGCCCGGCCTGCCAGGCCCGCGCCAGGGTGCTGCCGGTCACGATATGCAGCGGGTGCAGCTTGATGCCGTCCACACCGCTGTCCACCACTTGCTTCAGGGTCGCCAGATGGTCGGCGGCCGTTTCCCCCGGCAGCCCGACAATCAGGTGGCTGCACACCTTCAGCCCGCGTTCACGTGCCAGCCGGGCGGTGTGCTGATAACAGGAGAAATCATGGCCGCGATTGATGCGTTTCAGAGTTTTATCGTGCGCCGTCTGTAGCCCCAGTTCCAGCCACACCTCATACCCCTGCTCAAGGTAACCCGCCAGCAGATCAAGCGCCGCGGGCGGTACGCAGTCCGGGCGAGTCCCAACGCAGATGCCAACCATGTCGGCCTGCGACAAAGCCTGCTGATACATCTGTGCCAGCAGGCTCACTTCTGCATAAGTACTGGTGTAGGCCTGAAAGTAAGCCAGATAGCGCTTAGCGCGATTGACCCTGACCGCCTGCAACGCCAACTGTTCGGCGATACTTTGCTGCTGCATCTGTTCATCGGCGAAAGAGGCCACATTGCAGAAGGTACAACCACCGCGCCCCAGAGTGCCATCGCGGTTCGGACAACTGAAACCGCCGTGCAGCGTGAGTTTATGGATCTTTTCACCATAGCGGCGCTGGAGATCGGCGCCAAACATATTGACTAATTGCGGCAACTGCATAATCTTGGAGATCTCTGTGCTCAAAGCCCGTGATGCTAATAAGAAACGGCTTTTCCCGCGATGACAGAGATCAACGCTTTCCCCGCAAGGCTTCACCAGGCATAACTATTCATTATAAATGCAAATAAAATCACTCAGGTCGAGATGAATTTTTCTTATTCTCACGCAACCGTTCACGTCAATATGACAAAGCGATGAAAAATAGTTATAAACAACGAAAAAGATTAACTTATTAGAACAAAACTCTGACATTCACACCCGCACTAGCATGGTGCAGAGATTCAGGCATTGCACTATAGTGAGACAGCTCACATTTCTCCGGGGTTCACCACTCCCCTGCGCAAGCTCAAAAATTGCCATAACATATTAAATATCAATTAATTGACCGCAATAAATCCCATAAGAAACCCCCTTAGGCCTATAGTTGACCTGCGTATTCTTTCTCGCTAAGTTGGAAGTCCGCTGGAAGCTTTCTGGACGGGCAAACGTCTCGTCATATTTATGCAGTAATTTAAGACTCCCTCTTAAAACAAGTCATTTACCACTTGTGAGAACCGTCACGAGAGGCCATTAACGGAGGGCGGAAAAGCAGATCGGCGCTATTAACCTTGCTGATTGGACTTCTGCCTGAAGGGAAGCCCCCTCGTGAAAGGTTGTGAGAGTCACGCAGAGCCTGGGGAGGTTCACTGATATGTTGTACGATAAATCCCAAGAGCGGGACAACTGTGGTTTCGGCCTGATCGCCCACATAGAAGGCGAACCTAGCCATAAGGTGGTGCGTACTGCTATTCACGCGCTGGCCCGTATGCAGCACCGTGGCGCAATCCTTGCTGACGGCAAGACTGGCGACGGTTGCGGCCTGTTATTACAAAAGCCTGACCGCTTTTTCCGCATGGTGGCGGAAGAACGCAGCTGGCGCTTAGCCAAGAACTACGCCGTTGGCATGATGTTCCTCAGCCAGAACGAAGAGGAAGCCCGTGCCAGCCGCCGCATTGTCGAAGAAGAACTGCAGAATGAAACGCTGTCAGTGGTCGGCTGGCGTGAAGTGCCGACCAACCCGGACGTATTGGGTGAGATCGCCCTCTCTTCTCTGCCACGCATTGAACAAATCTTTGTTAACGCCCCGGCTGGCTGGCGTCCACGCGATATGGAACGCCGCCTGTTTATCGCGCGCCGCCGTATCGAGAAGCGCGTCCAGGACGACAGCTTCTATGTCTGCAGTTTCTCCAACCTGGTGACGATCTATAAAGGCTTATGCATGCCTGCGGATCTGCCGCGTTTCTATCTTGATCTGGCGGACCTGCGCCTGGAATCGGCCATCTGCCTGTTCCATCAGCGTTTTTCCACCAACACCGTGCCGCGCTGGCCGCTGGCACAGCCGTTCCGCTATCTGGCGCACAACGGCGAGATCAACACCATCACCGGTAACCGCCAGTGGGCACGGGCCCGTACTTATAAATTCCAGACGCCGCTGATCCCGGATCTGCAGACTGCCGCGCCGTTCGTTAATGAAACCGGCTCCGACTCCAGCTCGCTGGATAACATGCTGGAACTGCTGCTGGCGGGCGGGATGGATCTGATCCGTGCCATGCGCCTGCTGGTGCCACCGGCCTGGCAGAACAACCCGGACATGGACACCGATCTGCGCGCCTTCTTCGACTTCAACTCGATGCACATGGAGCCGTGGGACGGCCCTGCCGGCATCGTGATGTCCGATGGCCGCTACGCCGCCTGTAACCTGGACCGTAACGGTCTGCGTCCGGCGCGCTACGTCATCACCAAAGACAAGCTGATTACCTGCGCCTCGGAAGTCGGGATCTGGGATTACCAGCCCGATGAGGTGGTAGAGAAAGGCCGCGTGGGCCCTGGCGAGCTGATGGTGATCGACACCCGCAGCGGCAGGATCCTGCACTCCGCCGAGACCGACAACGATCTGAAAAGCCGCCACCCGTATAAAGAGTGGATGGAAAAGAACGTCAAGCGTCTGGTGCCATTCGAAGACCTGCCGGCCGATCAGGTCGGTAGCCGCGAACTTGACGACTCGCAGCTCGAGACTTACCAGAAACAGTTCGGCTACAGCAGCGAAGAACTGGATCAGGTGATCCGCGTGCTGGGTGAAATTGGCCAGGAAGCCACTGGCTCAATGGGTGACGATACCCCGTTCGCCGTGCTCTCCAGTCGTCCGCGCATCATTTATGACTATTTCCGTCAGCAGTTCGCCCAGGTGACCAACCCACCGATCGATCCACTGCGTGAAGCGCATGTGATGTCACTGGCGACCAGCATCGGCCGCGAAATGAACGTGTTCTGCGAGGCCGAAGGTCAGGCGCACCGTTTAAGCTTCAAATCGCCGATCCTGCTGTACTCCGACTTCAAACAGCTCACCACGCTGGAAGGCGAATATTATCGCGCCGATACGCTCGATCTGACCTTTGATCCGGCCGAGCAAGACCTGGAACAGACCATTCGCGCCCTGTGCGACGAAGCGGAACGCAAAGTCCGCGACGGTGCCGTGCTGTTGGTGCTGTCCGACCGCGCTATCTCCACAAGCCGTTTGCCGGTGCCTGCACCGATGGCCGTAGGCGCGATCCAGACCCGTCTGGTAGATAAGAACCTGCGTTGCGACGCCAACATTATCGTTGAAACCGCCAGCGCCCGCGATCCGCACCATTTCGCCGTGCTGCTGGGCTTCGGCGCGACGGCGGTCTACCCGTACCTGGCCTACGAAACCCTGGCCAAACTGGTAGATACCCAGGCGATCGACAAGAAATACCGTGAAGTGATGCTGAACTACCGTAACGGCATCAACAAAGGCCTGTACAAGATCATGTCCAAAATGGGCATCTCGACGATTGCTTCTTACCGCTGCGCCAAATTGTTCGAGGCCGTCGGTTTGCATCGCGATCTGTCCGATTTGTGTTTCCAGGGCGTGGTCAGCCGCATCGGCGGCGCCAGTTTCAGCGATATCCAACAGGATCTGCAGAACCTGTCCAAGCGCGCGTGGCTGAAACGCAAGCCGCTGGAACAGGGTGGCCTGCTGAAGTTTGTCCACGACGGCGAGTACCATGCGTACAACCCTGACGTGGTGAGCACGCTGCAAACCGCGGTTCACAGCGGCAAATACAGCGACTATCAAACTTACGCCAAACTGGTGAATGAACGCCCGGTGGCAATGCTGCGCGACCTGTTGGCCATTACGCCGAAGGGCACGCCAATTCCGGTCGATCAGGTTGAACCGGCCGAATCGCTGTTCAAACGTTTCGATACCGCAGCCATGTCTATCGGTGCACTGAGCCCGGAAGCGCATGAGTCGCTGGCGATTGCCATGAACAGCCTCGGCGGCTTCTCCAACTCCGGTGAAGGCGGCGAAGATCCTGCGCGCTACGGCACCAACAAGGTGTCACGTATCAAGCAGGTGGCGTCCGGCCGTTTCGGCGTGACCCCGGCCTACCTGGTGAATGCCGATGTGATCCAGATTAAAGTGGCTCAAGGGGCCAAGCCGGGTGAAGGCGGTCAGTTGCCTGGCGATAAGGTAACCCCGTATATCGCCAAGCTGCGTTACTCGGTGCCGGGCGTGACCCTGATATCCCCACCGCCACACCATGACATCTACTCGATCGAAGATCTGGCACAGTTGATCTTCGACCTGAAACAGGTCAACCCGAAGGCGATGATTTCGGTGAAGCTGGTTTCCGAACCGGGCGTCGGCACCATCGCCACCGGCGTGGCGAAAGCCTATGCCGACCTGATCACCATCGCCGGCTACGATGGCGGTACCGGTGCCAGCCCGCTGTCTTCGGTGAAATATGCCGGTTGTCCGTGGGAACTGGGCCTGGTGGAAACCCAGCAGGCGCTGGTGGCTAACGGCCTGCGTCATAAAATCCGCCTGCAGGTGGATGGCGGCCTGAAAACCGGCGTGGATATCGTCAAAGCGGCGATCCTCGGTGCAGAGAGCTTTGGCTTCGGCACCGGCCCTATGGTGGCGCTGGGTTGTAAATATCTGCGTATCTGTCACCTGAATAACTGCGCAACCGGCGTGGCAACTCAGGACGAAAAACTGCGCCGCGATCACTATCACGGCCTGCCGGAACGTGTGGTTAACTACTTCCAGTTTATCGCGCGTGAAACCCGCGAAATCATGGCGCAACTGGGTGTCAGCCAACTGGTCGATCTGATTGGTCGTACCGAGTTCCTGACCGAACTGGACGGTATTTCTGCCAAGCAGAACAAACTGGATCTGTCGCCGTTGCTGCAAACCGCTACGCCGCACCCAGGCAAGGCGCTGTACTGCACTGAAAGCAGCAACCCACCGTTCGACCAGGGGTTGATGAACAAAGATCTGCTGGCGCAGGCGGAACCGCATATCGAAGCCAAGCACAGTAAGGCTTTCTACTTCGATATCCGCAATACCGACCGCTCAGTGGGCGCTACCCTGTCCGGTGCCATCGCTACCGTGCATGGCGATCAGGGTATGGCAGCCGATCCGATCAAGGCGTACTTCTCCGGTACTGCAGGCCAGAGCTTCGGCGTCTGGAATGCGGGTGGGGTTGAACTGACCCTGACCGGCGACGCCAACGACTACGTCGGTAAAGGCATGGCCGGTGGCCGTATCGCCGTACGCCCACCGATTGGATCTGCATTCCGCAGCCACGAAGCCAGCATCATCGGTAACACCTGTTTGTACGGCGCTACCGGCGGCAAGCTGTTCGCCGCAGGCCGTGCCGGTGAGCGTTTCGCCGTGCGTAACTCCGGTGCCATCACCGTAGTCGAAGGCATCGGTGACAACGGTTGTGAATACATGACCGGCGGCATCGTCTGCGTGCTGGGGAAAACCGGCATCAACTTTGGTGCGGGCATGACCGGCGGCTTCGCCTACGTGCTGGATGAGGACGGCGAGTTCCGCAAACGTGTGAACCCGGAGCTGGTGGAAGTGTTGGATGTCGAACAACTGGCGATTCATGAAGAGCACCTGCGTGGCTTGATTACCGAGCACGTTCAGGCGACCGGTTCTTCGCGTGCGGAAGAGATTCTGGCTAACTGGCCGGAATGGGCGCCGAAGTTCGCTCTGGTCAAGCCGAAGTCCAGTGATGTCAAAGCATTGTTGGGTCACCGTAGTCGTTCCGCAGCCGAGCTGCGGGTTCAGGCGCAGTAAGAGGTCATTAATGAGTCAGAATGTTTATCAATTTATCGACCTGCAGCGCGTTGATCCGCCAAAGAAACCGCTCAAGATCCGTAAAATTGAGTTTGTAGAGATTTACGAGCCGTTTTCGGAAACTCAGGCGAAGTCGCAGGCGGACCGCTGCCTGTCCTGCGGTAACCCGTATTGCGAATGGAAATGCCCGGTTCACAACTACATCCCGAACTGGCTGAAGCTGGCGAACGAAGGCCGCATCATGGAAGCTGCGGACCTGGCGCACCAGACCAACAGCCTGCCGGAAGTGTGCGGCCGCGTTTGCCCACAGGATCGTCTGTGTGAAGGCTCCTGCACCCTGAACGACGAGTTCGGTGCGGTGACTATCGGTAACATCGAGCGCTATATCAGCGATAAAGCGATTGAGATGGGCTGGAAACCGGACATGTCCCACGTGCTGCCTACCGGCAAACGCGTAGCAGTGATCGGTGCTGGCCCTGCCGGCCTGGCCTGTGCCGACGTGCTGACTCGCAACGGCGTGAAAGCGGTGGTTTACGATCGTCATCCGGAGATCGGTGGCCTGCTGACCTTCGGTATCCCGGCCTTCAAGCTGGAAAAAGAAGTAATGGTGAAACGCCGTGGCATCTTCAGCGAGATGGGCATTGAGTTCCAACTCAATACCGAAGTGGGTAAAGACATCACCATGGAGACGCTGCTGAGTGAGTATGACGCGGTGTTCCTCGGTGTCGGTACCTATCAGTCCATGCGCGGTGGCCTGGAGAATGAAGAAGCGCCGGGCGTCTATGACGCACTGCCGTTCCTGATCGCCAACACCAAGCAGCTGATGGGCTATCAAGCCGAGCAGCACGAGCCGTATATCAACATGGAAGGCAAACGCGTGGTGGTACTGGGCGGTGGTGATACCGCGATGGACTGCGTGCGTACCTCTGTCCGCCAGGGGGCAACCGACGTTATCTGTGCCTACCGCCGTGATGAAGCCAACATGCCAGGCTCCAAGCGTGAAGTGAAAAACGCGCGTGAGGAAGGGGTTGATTTCAAATTCAACCTGCAGCCGCTGAGCATCGAACTGAACAGCGCCGGTCGCGTGGCCGGTGTGAAAATGGTTCGTACCCAGTTGGGTGCACCGGATGCCAATGGCCGCCAAACGGCGGAGCAGGTACCGGGCTCCGAGCACATCATCGATGCCGATGCCGTAGTTCTGGCCTTTGGTTTCCGCCCGCATAAGATGGACTGGTTGGCCGCTCACGACGTTGAGCTCGACAAACAGGGCCGTATTGTGGCGCCGGAAAGCACCGATAATGCCTTCCAGACCAGCAACCCGAAGATCTTCGCCGGTGGCGATGCGGTGCGCGGTTCAGATCTGGTAGTGACTGCGATTGCCGAAGGCCGTAAAGCAGCCGATGGCATCATGAGCTACCTGGAAGTCTAAGCTCCTCAGCTTCACCCCAAGGGCCCGCGGTTAACTCTGCCGGGCCCTTTGTTTTTTCCCGGGGCGCAGGCAATAAAAAAGGTCGCCAAAGCGACCTTTCGTGTTCACCACTGCGAGGTTATTTCACCACGCGCAGTGCCGGGCGACCACCACGTGGCGGCGGTGGTGGCTCATCATCCGGATCGTTACCTTCATCCAGATCAGGGCGATCACCATCAATTACCGACATCAGGCTTTCCGAAGGGATCGTCTCATTGTCCAAACCTTCAAACGTGCCTTCCGCTTCATAAGCGGCTTCCGGTTCGAACATGGTGCCTGCACCGTTTTCACGGGCATAAATTGCCAGCACCGCTGCCATTGGCACCAGGACCTCACGTGGCACACCACCGAAACGCGCGTTGAAATGCACTTCGTCGTTGCCTAATTCCAGGTTGCCTACTGCACGCGGCGCGATGTTCAGAACGATCTGACCATCACGGGCGAATTCCATAGGTACCTGCACGTCAGGACGCGTCACATCCACCACCAGGTGCGGTGTCAACTGATTGTCCAGCAACCAGTCATAGAACGCCCGCAGCAGGTACGGACGGCGTGGAGTCATCTGAGACATATCCATAACGCTTAGCCCCGAGTCTGCAGGCGCATTTCGCGCTCGGGTTCGGTCAGGGAGGCCAGGAAGGCATCACGCTCGAACACGCGAGTCATGTAGCCTTTCAGCTCTTTGGAACCGGCACCGCTCAGTTCAATGCCCAACTGCGGCAAACGCCACAGCAGCGGCGCCAGGTAGCAATCTACCAGGCTGAACTCTTCGCTCATGAAGTACGGGGTCTGGCCAAAGATAGGGGCAATCGCCAGCAGTTCTTCGCGCAGTTGACGGCGTGCTGATTCAGCTTCCTGACCGTTGCTCTGCTCGATTTTGTACATCAGCGAATACCAGTTTTTCTCGATACGCAGCATCATCAAGCGGCTCTCACCGCGAGCAACCGGGTAGACCGGCATCAATGGTGGGTGCGGGAAGCGCTCATCAAGGTATTCCATGATGATACGGGATTCATACAGGGTCAGTTCGCGATCGACCAGGGTAGGCACCGTCTGGTACGGGTTGAGGTCAATCAGATCCTGCGGCAGGTTATCCAACTCAACCTGCTCAATCTCAACGCTGACACCTTTCTCCGCCAGTACGATACGTACTTGATGGCTAAAAATGTCGGTCGGGCCAGAGAACAGCGTCATTACCGAACGTTTGTTGGCAGCGACAGCCATGAAAACCTCCAAGTTATCTAGAAAATACTGCGAATAGCCAACGGACAGGCTGCTATCCTGAATGATCTTGACCGCAGGCCAGCAACTTGCAGCGAAACCTTAGGTCATAAAAACGGCCTCGGAGGTAGGCTGATAACTGCTGCATGGCGAACAGGCGCAAAAGTGGATGATAGTTTACCAGATTTTGCTTGTTTTGTGGGGGCTGTACGGTGATTTCGTATTGAATTGTCTGATATACCAAAGATTTTAGTAGCGACAAGTTGATTTTCAGGCATAAAAAAACCCGGTGAAGCACCGGGTTTTTGGCGTAAATTCCACTGCCGAGGCAGTAAAAAATTAACGCTTGGAGAACTGCGGACGACGACGTGCTTTACGCAGGCCGACTTTCTTACGTTCTACCTTACGGGCGTCACGAGTTACGAAGCCAGCTTTACGCAATTCACCGCGCAGAGTCTCGTCGTACTCCATCAGTGCACGGGTGATACCGTGACGGATAGCGCCAGCCTGACCAGAGATACCACCACCTTTAACGGTGATGTACAGGTCAAATTTACCAACCATATCGGTCAGTTCCAACGGTTGACGAACTACCATGCGGGCAGTTTCGCGACCGAAGTACTGTTCCAGGGTACGCTGGTTAATTACGATGTTACCACTGCCCGGCTTGATGAAAACGCGAGCTGCGGAGCTTTTGCGGCGACCAGTGCCGTAGTATTGATTTTCAGCCATTGCCTATAATCCCGATTAGATGTCAAGAACTTGCGGTTGCTGTGCCGCGTGAGTGTGCTCGGTGCCCGCGTAAACTTTCAGTTTACGGAACATTGCACGACCCAACGGACCCTTTGGCAGCATGCCTTTAACCGCGATTTCAATCACACGCTCTGGATTGCGGGCAATCATCTCTTCAAAGGTCGCTTGCTTGATACCACCGACGTAGCCGGTGTGACGGTAATACACTTTGTCTGTACGCTTGTTGCCGGTTACAGCAACTTTTTCTGCGTTCAGAACGATGATGTAGTCACCGGTATCAACGTGCGGGGTGTATTCCGCTTTATGCTTGCCGCGCAGACGACGAGCCAGTTCAGTAGCGAGACGGCCTAAAGTTTTACCATCTGCATCAACAACGTACCAGTCGCGTTTTACGCTCTCTGGTTTAGCTGTAAAAGTTTTCATTAGAAAGCTTACCCAATAATTAGTTACACGTTGGTGAACACCCAAACGCTCGAAAACAGTTGAGGCTCACACGACCATACAAGTCCAGCAAACCTACCCCTTCGAATAGCCATTGCCGGCACTAAAAAGTTTTTGGGAAAAAAACTTTGTTGTAACGTGGGGTCGCAAGATTATAGAGAAGTCGCTCACAAAGATCGAACGCTTTTTGAATAGAAACGCAATTTAGCGCTAACGGCGGAAATGCGGGGACACCGGCGGTCGGGGTCCCCCTGGGCGTCACGGCAGATGCGGCAACTTCAGATACTCCTCGCTCTGCATTTCCTGCAGCCGCGACAGGCAGCGCTGGTACTCAAACTTCAGCCGTTCCCCCTGGTAAATATCAAACATCGACGCTTCGGCGGCAATCACCAGCTTGACGTGACGTTCGTAAAATTCATCCACCAACGCCAGGAAGCGACGTGCAGTATTTTCCTTCAACGGCCCCATTACTCGCACATTATACAGGATCACACTGTGGTACAGGCGCGACAATGCAATATAGTCCAACTGGCTACGCGCCTCTTCGCACAACGTGTGGAAATCTACCGCCAGCACGCCGTCTACCGCGCGGATCGCCTGCAACGGCCGGTGATTGATCTGCAATACCGGCGCCGCCTCCCCTTCCTTGCCGGCCAGCTTCACAAACATCCGGTCCATGGTCTGCCGGGTCTGCTCATCAAGCGGCGTCAGGTACAAATGGGCCTGAGTCAAAGTGCGCAGGCGGTAATCAATGCCGGCGTCAACGTTCATCACGTCACAATACTGGTTAATCAGGTCGATCGCCGGCAGGAAACGCGCACGCTGCAGGCCGTTGCGGTACAGATCGTTCGGCGGAATATTGGAGGTCGCCACCAGCGTAATGCCACGGGCAAACAGCGCCTGCAACAAGGTTGCCAGCAGCATGGCGTCGGTAATATCGGAAACAAAGAATTCGTCGAAACACAGCACGTCGGTCTGCGCCTTGAAACCGTCAGCGATGATTTCAAGTGGGTTTTCCTGCCCCTGCAGCTCCGTCAGCTCTTCGTGCACCCGCAGCATAAAACGGTGGAAATGCAGACGCAGTTTGCGGTCCCCCGGCAGGCTGTGGAAGAACATATCCATCAGCCAGGTCTTGCCGCGGCCAACGCCGCCCCACATATATAAGCCCTGAGCCGGGCGCTGCTGAGCCGTTTCACTGCTCTTGCCCAGCCAACGGTTGAACTTGCCGCGCAGGCCACCGACCGACGCATTGACAGCGGGCGTCTGCTGCAATGCCTGATAGATATGATCCAGTTGAGTCACGGCCTGACGTTGCACCGCATCGGCCTGATATTCTCCCGCATCCAGCGCCTGCTGGTAGCGTGATAATGGTGATTGTGCCTGCATCTGTTCGATGTTCCCTAACAACGCTTAGAAATTATTTAGCCCATTTTCGCGGCAATTTTACGGGGCTTCTTGCCCTTATCGCTACAAATACCCACTCAGGGCGCTACTGAAAACCCTGAAGAAAACAGGTCATGGCTCATCAGGATTCCACTCGGACAAGGTTAACGGTTATAGTGGATATTATTAAGTGAAAAATCCCTGCGGAACAACGAAGTCAAAATAGGAGTCATCATGACCTGGGAGTATGCGCTGATTGGTTTGGTGGTCGGTATCGTCATTGGTGCGGTAGCGATGCGTTTTGGTAACCGTAAATTACGTCAACAACAAGTTTTGCAAAATGAGTTGGACAAGAGCAAAACCGACCTGGAAGAGTATCGCCAGGAGTTGGTCGGCCACTTTGCCCGTAGCGCTGAGCTGCTGGACAACATGGCACGCGACTATCGCCAGCTGTATCAGCACATGGCGAAAAGCTCCAACAACCTGCTGCCGGACCTGCCAATGCAGGAAAACCCGTTCCGTTATCGCCTGAGCGAAGCCGAAGCGGATAACGATCAAACGCCGGTAGAGATGCCACGCGATTACTCTGAAGGCGCATCTGGCCTGCTGCGTGGCGAACGTCCGCGCCGCGACTAAACGCCGTTCTTCGCCCGTGGGCCAGTCCCACGGGTCTTTGCTTTCCCCGGTTTTTCTTCCCCACGCTGAGCTATTCTTAAAGCTGGCGCCTGAGTGAACTTTTCACGCAAATTCACGGTCTTATCCTTCACTATGGTAGTGCTGCTGCATTATCATCACCCTTTCACCGGCAGGTATTGAGAGAGTTATAATCAATGAATAAAAAGTCGTTAATTCTTAGTGCATTGGCAATGAGTATTGGCCTCACACTGACCTCCGTACCGGCAGCCACCGCGGCGATGCCCGTCGCCGTTCAGGGACAACCGCTGCCAAGCCTGGCACCGATGCTGGAAAAAGTCCTGCCCGCCGTCGTCAGCGTGCATGTTGAAGGCACACAGATACAGCGCCAGCAGGTTCCTGAGGAATTCAAACGCTTCTTCGGCCCCGATGCCCCAGGACAGCAACAAAGCTCACGTCCGTTTGAAGGGTTGGGTTCTGGCGTCATCATCGATGCCACCAAAGGCTATGTGTTGACCAACAACCACGTGATCAACAACGCCGACAAAATCAGCGTGCAGTTGAACGATGGCCGTGAAGTGGACGCCAAGCTACTCGGTCGTGACGAGCAATCCGATATCGCCCTGCTGCAGCTCAGCGACGTGAAAAATCTGACCGCGATTAAAATGGCGGACTCCGATCAACTGCGGGTCGGTGATTTTGCCGTGGCCGTCGGTAACCCGTTCGGCCTGGGTCAGACCGCGACTTCCGGCATTATTTCTGCGTTGGGCCGCAGCGGCCTGAACCTGGAAGGGCTGGAAAACTTCATTCAGACCGATGCTTCCATCAACCGCGGTAACTCGGGCGGCGCACTGGTTAACCTCAACGGTGAGCTGATCGGCATCAACACCGCCATTTTGGCGCCAAGCGGCGGCAACGTGGGCATCGGCTTTGCCATCCCAAGCAACATGGCGCAGAACCTCAGCCAACAGCTGATCGAGTTTGGCGAAGTCAAACGTGGCCTGCTGGGCATCAAAGGCAGTGAAATGACCGCCGATATGGCCAAGGCGTTTAATACCGATACCCAACGCGGCGCCTTTGTCAGCGAAGTATTGCCTAAATCCGCCGCTGCCAAGGCGGGTATCAAGGCCGGTGACATTCTGGTTTCCGTCGACGGCAAGGCCGTCAGCAGCTTCGCGGAGCTGCGTGCCAAGGTGGGGACCACCGCGCCGGGCAAAATCATCAAGATCGGGTTGCTGCGCGACGGTAAGCCACAGGAAGTTTCCGTTACGCTGGATAACAGCGATGGTGCCTCCACCAATGCCGAAACGCTTTCTCCGGCCTTGCAGGGTGTTTCACTCAGCAACGGTGCCATTCCAAGCGGTGACAAGGGCGTGAAGATCGACAGAGTCGATAAAGGTTCTGTGGCTGCGCAGATCGGACTGCAGAAAGATGATGTGATCATTGGCATCAACCGCCAGCGTATTGAGAACATCACGGCGTTACGCAAGGTACTTGAAGCCAAACCCCCGGTGATGGCACTGAACATCGTGCGCGGCGGTGAAACCATTTATCTGCTGTTGCGTTAATCGGTAATTTGTTTAAAAACCGGGCTCGGTGACATACTGCGCCCGGTATTCTCATGTTATCCTCCGTGTATCTTTTACCTCACGTACTAAAACTCCATGTTTGCTAAGATCTTGCGTTCCGTCGTTATTGGTCTAATCGTTGCCGGCCTGCTGCTGGCTGCGCTTCCCGTGCTACGTTCCTCCAATACCCTGTTCGCAGAAAAACATGACAGTACCCGTGACGAAACACCGGTCAGCTACAACAAAGCGGTACGCCGCGCTGCGCCTGCCGTCGTGAATATCTACAACCGTAATATAAATGGCACCACCAACGTTTTGTCGCTGGGTTCCGGGGTGATCATGAACGATCGCGGTTATATCCTGACCAATCGCCATGTGATCAAGGATGCGCAACAAATTACCGTGGTCGTCCAGGATGGCCGCCGCTATGAAGCCTTGTTGGTCGGATCTGACAGCCTGACCGATCTGGCGGTGTTGAAAATAGATCCGGGCAACCTGCCGGTTATCCCAATCAATACCGCCCGTACCGCTCACGTGGGTGACGTCGTGCTGGCTATCGGCAACCCCTATAATCTCGGCCAGACGGTTACTCAGGGGATCCTCAGCGCCACCGGTCGTATCAGTATGAGCACCACCGGTCGCCAAACCTTCCTGCAGACCGATGCCTCGATTAACCGCGGCAATTCGGGTGGCGCGCTGGTCAACTCGCTGGGTGAGTTAATCGGTATCAATACCCTGACCTACGATAAAGTCACCGATGGGGAAACGCCGGAAGGTTTGGGCTTCGCTATTCCCATCGAGCTGGCTACCAAGATCATGGATAAACTGATCCGTGACGGCCGCGTCATTCGTGGTTATTTCGGTATTCAGGGTAAAGAAATTATTCCCCTGCGCTCGTCCAATTCCGGCATCGATCGCCTGCAGGGCATTATCGTGACCGAAATTACGCCGAACGGACCGGCAGGTAACGCCGGCTTCCATATCAACGACGTGATTATCAATGTCGACAACAAACCGGCAATATCGGTATTGGAGACCATGGATCAGGTGGCGGAGATCCGCCCCGGTACAGAAATTCCGGTGGTCGTACTGCGCGAGGGCAAACGCATCACGCTGAAGATGACGGTGGGTGAATTCCCGGAAGATAACAATTAAAAAGGGCCCGGCAAAGCCAGACCCTTCAATACTGCATTTCCGCCGGGGCAACACCCCGGCATCCAACAGATTATTCGCCTTTCACACGCTCGATATTCGCACCCAGCGCACGCAGCTTGTCTTCAATACACTCATAGCCACGGTCAATGTGATAGATACGATCGACCACGGTTACACCGTCAGCGATACAACCCGCAATCACCAGACTGGCTGAAGCGCGCAGATCGGTCGCCATCACCTGTGCACCGGACAGTTGCTCAACGCCGTGACAAATCACAGTGTTGCTCTCGATCTCGGCGTGTGCGCCCATGCGGATCAGTTCAGGCACATGCATGAAGCGGTTTTCGAAGATGGTCTCGGTGATCACACCGGTGCCTTCTGCGACCAGGTTCAGCAAGCTGAACTGGGCCTGCATATCGGTCGGGAACCCCGGATGCGGCGCAGTACGAATGGTCACCGCTTTCGGACGCTTGCCATGCATGTCCAGGCTGATCCAGTCTTCGCCTACTTCGATATCCGCACCGGCTTCACGCAGCTTGGCCAGCACCGCATCCAGCGTATCTGGACGAGTATCACGGCACATCACTTTACCACCGGAAACCGCGGCAGCGATCAGGAAGGTACCGGTCTCGATACGGTCCGGCAGCACGCGATAAACACCGCCGCCCAGGCGCTCAACGCCCTCGATGGTGATGCGGTCACTGCCTGCTCCGGTGATTTTCGCACCCAGCGTGTTAAGGAAGTTGGCGGTATCGACAATTTCCGGCTCGCGAGCCGCGTTCTCAATCACGGTGGTGCCGGTCGCCAGCGTTGCCGCACTCATGATGGTCACGGTAGCGCCAACGCTCACCTTGTCCATAACGATGTGTGCGCCCTTCAGGCGGCCGTCAACGGAAGCTTTAACATAGCCTTCTTCCAGTTTGATCTCAGCACCCAGCTGTTCCAGACCCGTGATGTGCAGATCAACCGGACGTGCCCCGATCGCACAGCCACCCGGCAGGGAAACCTGGCCACGGCCAAAGCGAGCGACCAGCGGCCCCAGTGCCCAGATAGAAGCACGCATGGTTTTCACCAGGTCATAGGGGGCGCAGAATTCATTCACACCGCTGGCGTCAACAAACACCGAGCCATTGCGTTCAATCTTGGTGCCTAACTGGTTGAGTAGCTTAATGGTGGTATCGATGTCCTTCAGCTTCGGGACATTCTGCAGCTCGACCGGCTCTTCCGCTAATAATGCGGCGAACAGGATCGGCAGGGCGGCATTTTTAGCCCCGGAAATAGCAACTTCACCGCTGAGACGGGTCCGGCCCTGCACACGAAATTTATCCATTTGACTACTCTCTATTATCTAAACTGACGCTGCCCGCCCCGCTGGGCAAACAGCCTTAAAATCCGTTGAGTTTGCGGTCTCGCTGCCACTCTTCAGGGGTGTATGCCTTAATCGACAAGGCATGAATACGGTTGTCCGCAATGTATTCCATCAGCGGTGCATACACTGTCTGTTGTTTCTTGACGCGGCTCATGGCGGCAAACAGCTCACCGACCACAATCACCTGAAAATGGCTACCGTCGCCAGTAACATGTGCTTCATCCAGTGCCAATGCTCGCATCAACACGTCTTTAATCTCGTTATTTTCCATAGTATCCAGTTCTGCATCAAAAGGATCATAATCAGCCTGACATCTTAGTGGAATCAGACGTTTTCTTAAACTAAAGAAAAAGCCCCTGTGTAACAGGGGCTTTCTGAGGCGAAACCGTCTATAGCCAGCCGAAAGTAGGGCTAACCAGCGGTATCAACAGGCATTATTGCTTGCAGGTTGTACAGCGTGATCAAGGTTTTCAGGCGATCGCTGACGCCAGAAATTTTTAATTCCACACCGCGCTGACGCTGCTGTTCACGCAGATGTACCAGCAATGCCAGCCCGGAAGAGTCCACACGCTGCAGTTGCGTAACGTCGAGGACGGTTTTATCCGCCAGCAACGTTTCCCGCTGTTCCCACAGCGGCAACAGAGTTTCCCGATCCAGTTCACCGCGCAGGATCAGGGTCTGCTGCTGCGATTCAAAGCTGAGGGCCGTGGTCATCAGTTTTTCTGATCCAGCGTGATTGGACGCTGCGCCGCTGCCTGCAGCTGTTTGGTCAGGCCGTCAATCCCTTGAGTACGCAGGGTAGATGCCCACTCGTTTTGCTTGGTGGTGATCATGCTGACGCCTTCGGCGATCATGTCATATGCCTGCCAGTAACCCGTCTTGCTGTTTTTGCGCCATTGGAAATCCAGACGCACCGGCGGACGACCGCCCTGATCAATGATGGTCACGCGAATGGCCACAATATCGGCATTATCCAGCGGCTTTTCAGGTTCAATCTGGTAAGTCTGGCCGTGGTACATCGCCAGCGCCTGGCCGTAGGCCTGCTCCAGATAAGCCTGGAATGCGGTGAAGTAAGCTTCACGCTGTGCCGGCGTCGCGTCTTTGTAATAACGGCCCAACACCAGCGCACCGGCGTATTTGACCTGCACAAACGGCATCAGTTCCTGATGCACTACGGAACGCAGGTAGTTAGGATCCTGCTTGATCTTTGGCTGTTCGGTTTTCAGACGGGTGAAGGTCTTTTGAGCCGCGTCTTGCATCAGGCTATAAGGATTGGTTTGATCGACCGCATTCGCCAGCGGCGCAACCACCAGCAGAGCAACCATAAGTAAACGTTTAAACATGCAGGTTTCCTCTCTTAATGAATAGGGGCAGCAGGTTGCGGCGCAGCAGTCGCGTCGCCCGCTTTGGCTGCGTCATCCTGACCGCCGCTCTTATACAGGAACTGGCCGATCAGATCTTCCAGTACCATGGCTGATTTGGTGTCCTGAATAGTGCCGCCATCTTTCAAAATGGCGGTGCCCATATCCGGATCTTCAAAACCGACGTTCAGTGCCAGATATTGCTCCCCCAGCAGGCCGGAGGTGCGGATCGCCAGCGAGCTGGTGTCCGGGATCTGGTCGAATTTATCCTGGATGTCCAGGGCGACGCGCGGCGTATAGGTTTTAGGATCAAGCGAGATATCGGCCACCCGGCCTATCATTACCCCGCCGATCTTCACCGGTGAACGCGCTTTCAGACCGCCGATATTATCGAAGGTCGCGTAAATACGGTAGGTCGGTTCGTTACCAATCGACTTAATGTTCGCCACTTGCAGGCACAAAAACACGATGGCGCACAGCGCAATCAGCATAAATGCCCCAACCCAGATTTCACTCTTCTTCGTTTGCATCGAATCAATTCCCAAACATCAGTGCTGTCAGCACGAAATCCAATCCCAACACCGCCAGTGACGAATGTACCACGGTACGCGTTGTTGCCCGGCTAATCCCTTCAGAGGTCGGTACCGCATCATAGCCGTTGAAGATGGCAATCCAGGTCACGGTAATGGCAAAAACCACGCTCTTGATCAGGCAGTTGAGCAAGTCTTTTTTCCACTCTACCGCGCCCTGCATCGCCGACCAGAAGAAGCCGCTGTCAATGCCCTTCCAGTCCACGCCAACCACCGAGCCGCCCCAGATGCCCAGCGCGACAAAGATAAGCGTCAACAATGGCATACTGATCAAACCGGCCCAGAAACGCGGTGCGACAATACGTCGCAGCGGATCGACCGCCATCATTTCCAGGCTGGATATTTGCTCGGTCGCCTTCATCAGACCAATTTCGGCCGTCAGCGCGGAACCGGCTCGACCGGCAAACAACAGTGCGGTGACCACCGGGCCCAGTTCACGCAGCAGCGATAACGCCACCATCATGCCCAGACTGGCTTCGGCGCTGTAAGTGGTCAGCACCAGATAGCCCTGCAGGCCCAGCACCATGCCGATAAACACCCCGGAAACCATGATGATCAACAGCGACTGTACGCCCACGCTGTGCATTTGCTTGAGCAACAGCGGCCACTGCTTACGCGGTTCAGGCCGCCCGACCAGCGCGTTGAACAACATCAATCCGGCGCGCCCAAAGCTGGCGCTGGTGTTGATGCCACGGCGTCCTAACGACGCTAACGCCTGTAATAACATCAGCTTATTTACTCCCTAAACCTAACAGCTCGGCCTGATAATCGCCGGCCGGATAACGGAAAGGTACCGGCCCATCGGCAATACCATCCAGGAACTGGCGCACGCGCGCATCAGGATTGTTCTGTAATTCTTGCGCCGTGCCTTCGGCAATCACCCGATGGTCGGCAACAATGTAAGCGTAGTCGGCGATGCTCAGCACCTCCGGCACGTCGTGCGAAACCACGATGCAGGTGATGCCCAGCGCGTGATTGAGCTCATCGATCAGCTTCACCAGCACGCCCATGGTGATAGGATCCTGGCCGACGAAAGGCTCATCGAACATGATCATCTCTGGGTCGAGCGCAATCGCCCGCGCCAACGCGGCACGCCGCGCCATACCGCCTGACAACTCATTGGGCATCAGCTCAGCCGCACCACGCAGCCCAACCGCCTCCAACTTCATCATCACCGTGCTACGCAGGATCGGTTCCGGCAAACGGCTGTGTTCACGCAGCGGATAAGCCACGTTTTCAAATACCGTCAGATCGGTAAACAGCGCGCCGGACTGGAACAGCATGCTCATTTTTTTGCGCGCTTCATACAGCTGATGGCGGGACAACGCGGGAATGTTATCGCCATCAAACCAGATCTCACCGCTGTCCGGTGCCAGCTGGCCGCCAATCAGACGCAGCAGCGTCGTTTTACCAATACCGGACGGCCCCATGATCGCTGTCACCTTGCCACGGGGAACCGTCAGGTTGATGTCTTCGAATATCAGTCGATCGCCGCGCGAGAAAGTCATGTCGCGAACTTCGACCAGATTCTCTGCCTTCTGGTGCATGTTAATGGATCCTTTACGGCTCATTTTTGCCAAATCTACCCGCGATGTTAAAGCAACGGGCGCAATGCGTCTCATCTTTACAAAAACTTACCGGCATTTCGCTACCAATGGTGCCATAGGTTTTACTTTTACGCGCCACCCGGTCAAAATTGGCGCCATAACGAAAAAAAACGAAAGTGTTCATATATTAGCCGGGAAATCCCGTTGCTGCGGCTTTAGCCTGCGCAACGGAGGGCAAAGCAAGATAGCCGAATTACGGCTTTTAACCAACGAACCGGGATAATTCCCAACAAAGGACCCTGCATGTTTCTCGCGATAGCTTTATTAATCGTTGGTTTATTTTTACTGGTATATGGTGCAGACCGCTTAGTTTACGGTGCTGCGGTCATTTCTCGTTCACTTGGTGTACCACCGCTGATTATCGGCATCACCATCGTCGGTATCGGCACCTCACTGCCGGAACTGTTTGTGTCGACCACCGCCGCGCTGAACGGGCAAATAGATATGGCGGTGGGGAACGTATTGGGTTCCAACATCACCAATATTTTACTGATCCTTGGCGTTGCCGCGTTGATCCACCCGCTGGCTGCGCGTTCCGAAGTATTGCGCCGCGAACTGCCGCTGATGTTGGCGGTCACAGTATTGTGCGGTTTTGTGCTGATGGACGGCACGCTGAGTCGGTTGGATGGCGTGGTGCTGTTGGCCGCCGCCGCCGTATTCATTCTGTTGATGTTGAAAATTGCCCGGCTGGCGCAGCGCGAAGGCAACGACAGCCTGACCGTGGAACAAATGGCCGAACTGCCGCAGGACAGCAGCAACACCGTGGCGGTGTTGTGGCTGGTGCTGGCCTTTATCATTCTGCCGCTGTCTTCCAAAATGGTGGTCGATAACGCCACGGTGATTGCGCACTATTTCGGCATGAGTGAGTTGGTGGTCGGTTTGACCATTATCGCTATCGGCACCAGCCTGCCGGAGCTGGCCACCTCCATTGCCGGGGCACTAAAGGGGGAGGATGATATGGCGATTGGTAATATCATCGGCTCCAACATTTTCAATACGGTGATCGTACTGGGCGTCCCCGCCCTGCTGTCTCCGGGCAGTGTCGATGGTGCCGCCTTCCACCGCGATTATTGGGTGATGCTGGCGGTCAGCATTGTGCTCAGCGCCCTGTGCATTGGGCGGAAACATCGTATCGGCCATCTGGCAGGCGCTCTGTTATTATGTGGTTTTATTGCGTATCTTGCGGTGCTGTTTTTTAACCCTTTCAATACTTTCGGCTAAACCGACGGGAATGAGCATGTCGAACATTCAGTTGCAACCAGGCTTTGATTTTCAGCAGGCAGGCAAAGAAGTGCTGCAGATTGAGCGTGACGGGCTGGCCCAGCTCGATCAATACATCAATGCCGACTTTACTCGCGCCTGTGAGTTGATCGCCGACTGCACCGGCAAAGTGGTGGTGATGGGCATGGGTAAATCCGGCCATATCGGCTGCAAGATTGCCGCCACCTTCGCCAGCACCGGCACGCCTTCGTTCTTTGTTCATCCTGCGGAAGCCAGCCACGGCGACCTCGGCATGGTGACCGCACAGGATATCGTACTCGCCATCTCCAATTCGGGTGAGTCCAACGAAATTCAGGCGCTGATCCCGGTATTGAAACGCCAGCAAATCCCGTTGATCTGCATGACCAACAATCCGGAAAGTTCGATGGGCAAAGCGGCGGATATTCATCTGTGCATTAAAGTGCCGCAGGAAGCCTGCCCGCTTGGCTTGGCGCCGACCACCAGCACCACCGCTACCCTGGTGATGGGCGATGCGTTAGCCGTCGCCCTGCTGAAGGCCCGTGGTTTTACGCCGGAAGATTTTGCACTGTCGCACCCAGGTGGCGCGCTGGGCCGCCGACTGCTGCTGCGCGTGAGCGACATCATGCACAGCGGCGATGAAATTCCCCACGTCAGTGCCGATGCTTCGCTACGTGATGCCCTGCTGGAAATCACCCGCAAAAATCTGGGCATGACGGTCATCTGTGACGATCTGATGAAGATCGCCGGTATCTTTACCGATGGTGACCTGCGGCGGATATTTGATATGGGTATCAATCTCAACGAAGCCAAGATTGTCGATGTCATGACGCTCGGCGGCGTGCGAGTGCGCCCGAACCTGCTGGCGGTAGACGCGCTGAACCTGATGCAGCAACGCCATATCACCGCAGTGCTGGTTGCCGATGGCGACCAATTGCTGGGTGTGGTACATATGCATGACATGCTGCGCGCCGGCGTCGTTTAATTATGGAAGAGAACTCAATGAGTCTGGTTGAAACCTGCTACGGGCCTGTAGAACAAGACGTCATGGCGCGTGCCAGCAAAATCCGCCTGCTGATTTGTGATGTCGATGGCGTGCTGTCAGACGGCCTGATCTTCATGGGCAACAACGGCGAAGAGTTAAAAGCCTTCAACGTACGTGACGGTTACGGCATCCGCTGCCTGAAAACCTCAGATATTGAAGTGGCGATCATCACCGGCCGCTCTGCCAAGCTGCTGGAAGATCGGGCAAAGACCCTCGGTATTGCCCACCTTTATCAGGGGCAATCCGATAAGCTTTTGGCCTTCCGCGAACTGTTGGATACACTGTCGCTAACGGCAGATCAGGTAGCCTATATTGGCGACGACCTGATTGACTGGCCGGTGATGGCGCAGGTTGGCCTGTCGGTTGCGGTGGCAGATGCACACCCGCTGCTGTTGCCACGCGCCCACTATATTACCCGCATTGCCGGCGGCCGCGGTGCGGTGCGCGAGCTGTGTGACATTATTCTTTTGGCTCAGAACAAGCTGGAGGACGCCAAAGGGCTGTCGATATGAGTAAAACCAAACTTTGGATCACCATCCTGCTGGCGGTGATCGCATTGGCGCTGATTGGCTGGAACATGACTGATGTCAATGACGATGCCGCGCCGGGACCGGCTAACAGCCAGGATCCGACTTATCAGAGCCAGCATACGGTCACCATAGTGTACAATCCGACCGGCAAGCTGAGCTACAAGCTGGTGGCGGAAGACGTCAAGTATTATACCGCCGATGAATTAAGCTGGTTTACCCAGCCGGTGATGACGCTGTTTGATGAAAACGCGGTGGCTACCTGGTCAGTTCGCGCCGATCGCGCCAAACTGACTAAAGACCGGATGCTGTATCTTTACGGCCATGTCGAGGTGAACAGCCTGACCACCACCTCACAGCTGGAAAAAATTAAAACGGACAATGCTCAGGTGAACCTGGTGACCCAGGATGTGGCTTCGGATGACGAAGTGACGCTCTACGGGACGAACTTCACCTCTAACGGCATGAAAATGCGTGGGAACCTGCGGGCCAAAACCGCTGAGCTGATTGATAAGGTTAAGACCAACTATGAAATTCAGAACCAACAAACAAAGCCGTAATCTGTTGATCGGCAGCTTGATTTTGGCCGCCAGCGCCCCAGCCTGGGCACTGAAGTCCGACTCCAACCAACCGGTGAGCATCGACTCGCTGAAACAGTCTCTGGATATGCAGAGCAACGTCAGCACCTTTACCGATAACGTGGTGATCAAGCAGGGCACTATCGATATCAAAGCGGACAAGGTGGTGGTGACCCGGCCGGGCGGCGATCAGAACAAGACTTATATCGAAGCCTTTGGTAATCCGGTCACCTTCTATCAGATGCAAGACAGCGGCAAGCCGGTAAAAGGCCATGCGCAGAAAGTCCGTTACGATGTGGCGTCGCAGTTGGTGACCCTGACCGGGAATGCCTATCTGGAACAGCTCGACAGCAACGTAAAAGGCGATCGCATCACCTATCTGGTGCAACAGCAGCAAATGCAGGCGTTCAGCGATAAAGGCAAACGCGTGACTACGGTTCTGGTACCGTCGCAGTTGCAAGACAAAAACGGGCAAAAGAAGAGTAACTAATCACCTATGGCTACACTCATCGCAGAAAACCTGGCGAAAGCCTACAAGGGCCGTAAAGTTGTTGAAGACGTCAGCCTGAAAGTGAAATCCGGCGAAATCGTCGGCCTGCTGGGGCCAAACGGCGCCGGCAAGACCACCACTTTCTACATGGTGGTCGGTATCGTTCAGCGTGATGCCGGACGTATTGTGATTGACGAAGAAGACATCAGTCTGCTGCCATTGCACGCCCGTGCGCGTCGTGGCATCGGCTATTTGCCGCAGGAAGCGTCGATCTTCCGCCGCCTCAGCGTGTATGACAACCTGATGGCCGTACTGGAGATCCGTGACGATCTCAGCAGTGAGCAGCGTGCAGACCGTGCGGTAGAGCTGATGGAAGAATTCCATATCACCCACCTGCGCGACAACCTGGGCCAGGCGCTGTCCGGTGGTGAACGCCGCCGCGTCGAGATCGCCCGTGCCCTGGCGGCTAACCCGAAATTCATCCTGTTGGATGAACCCTTCGCCGGGGTTGACCCGATTTCCGTTATCGACATTAAAAAAATTATCGAGCACTTGCGTGACAGCGGCCTGGGCGTGCTGATCACCGACCATAACGTGCGCGAAACGCTGGACGTGTGTGAACGCGCCTATATCGTCAGCCAGGGCAAACTGATTGCTCACGGCACGCCGGATGCTATTCTGGCCGATGAGCAGGTGAAACGCGTTTATCTGGGCGAAGAATTCCGCCTCTGAGTGCCAGCGCGTCCTGATGGACGACTGTTAACGGAAGTAGACTGAAGATTATGAAGCAAGGTTTGCAACTCAGGTTTAGCCAACAACTGGCCATGACCCCCCAGCTCCAGCAGGCTATCCGCCTGCTGCAGTTGTCCACGCTTGAGCTCCAGCAGGAGATACAGCTGGCGTTAGAGAGCAACCCATTGCTTGAACAGACCGATCTGCACGAAGAAGTCGACGCCAAAGAGACCGTCGAAACCGAAGGTTTGGATACCCGCGAGGCGCTGGAACAGAAGGACATGCCCGAAGAGCTGCCGCTGGACGCCACCTGGGATGAAATCTACACCGCCGGTACGCCGTCCGGTACCCGTACCGATTACAGTGACGATGAGCTGCCGGTGTATCAGGGCGAAACCACCCAGACCCTGCAGGACTACCTGATGTGGCAGGTGGATCTGACACCGTTCTCCGATACCGATGCCGCTATCGCCACCTCGATCGTCGACGCCGTTGATGACACTGGCTATCTCACCGTGCCACTGGAAGACATTCTGGAGAGCATCGGTGACGAGAATGTGACAATGGACGAAGTCGAAGCGGTATTGAAGCGCGTACAGCGTTTTGATCCGGTTGGCGTCGCCGCGCGCGATCTGCGCGATTGTCTGCTGGTTCAGCTTTCCCAGTATGCCAAAGACAC
Source organism: Serratia myotis (assembly GCF_027474885.1). Taxonomy (NCBI): domain Bacteria; kingdom Pseudomonadati; phylum Pseudomonadota; class Gammaproteobacteria; order Enterobacterales; family Yersiniaceae; genus Serratia; species Serratia myotis. Next base: position 4,889,236 of record NZ_CP099707.1, read on the forward strand.
GCCATACCTGGCTGAAGCACGCCTGATCATCAGCGAACATCTGGACTTGCTGGCTAACCACGACTTTCGCAGCCTGATGCGAACAACCCGCTCAAAAGAAGATACACTGAAAGAAGCGATGCAGCTGATTCAGTCTCTCGATCCGCGTCCGGGCCAGTCGATCAATACCGGCGAATCCGAGTACGTGATCCCGGACGTGTTGGTGCGTAAGGTGCAAGATGTTTGGACGGTTGAGCTCAATAGCGACAGCATTCCACGCTTGAAGATCAACCAGCAGTACGCCGCAATGGGTAACAGCGCGCGTAACGACAGCGACGGCCAGTACATCCGCAGCAATCTGCAGGAAGCAAAATGGCTGATCAAAAGCCTGGAAAGCCGAAACGACACCCTGCTGAAAGTCTCACGCTGCATCGTCGAGCAGCAACAGGCGTTCTTTGAACAGGGTGCTGAATTTATGAAGCCCATGGTGTTGGCGGATATCGCCCAGGCCGTGGAGATGCATGAATCGACAATTTCACGCGTGACCACGCAGAAGTTTTTGCACAGTCCGCGCGGCATTTTCGAATTGAAATATTTCTTCTCCAGCCATGTGAATACCGACAGCGGAGGCGAAGCTTCCTCTACGGCGATCCGGGCAGTAGTGAAGAAAATGATCGCGGCGGAAAACCCCGCCAAACCGCTCAGCGACAGCAAGCTGGCTACCCTGCTCTCCGACCAGGGGATCATCGTGGCGCGGCGTACCGTCGCCAAGTACCGAGAGTCTTTGTCCATCCCGCCGTCCAACCAACGTAAACAGTTGGTTTGACCTCTATTGAGAAGGAAGACATTATGCAGCTCAACATTACCGGACACCACATCGAAATCACCGAACCTTTGCGTGAGTTCGTGAACACCAAGTTCGCTAAACTCGAACAGTATTTTGATCGCATAAATCAGGTGTATGTCGTTCTTAGTGTGGAAAAAGTGCAGCAGATTGCGGAAGCAACGGTGCACGTGAATGGAGGCGAGTTGCACGCCACCTCGGAAGACGAGAACATGTATGCCGCAATTGACAGCCTGATCGATAAGCTGGCACGTCAATTGAACAAACATAAAGACAAACTGAAACAACACTGACATTCTGGGCCGTTTCCGTCAGCGGGTACGGCTCAAACGTAGCCTCGGCCATCGGCGCGTTACCTGTATGGGTATCGCGCCGATAAGCCATCAAGGGTTAAACAAGGCGAAAAATCACCTCACAAGCCTCCTGCTTGCTGGTGTGGTTTTAAGTGAAGATGAGATGAACAACGAAACAATGCAATTAAGCTCGGTGTTAAACATCGAGTGCACCAGAAGTTCCGTCCATTGCACCAGCAAGAAACGGGCTTTGGAAATTATCAGCGAACTGGCCGCCAAGCAGCTCAACCTGTCACCACAGGTAGTGTTTGACGCGGTTCTCACCCGCGAGCGCATGGGCAGCACCGGTATCGGCAACGGTATCGCTATTCCCCACGGCAAACTGGAAGAGGACACACTGCGGGCCGTTGGCGTGTTTATCCGTCTCGACCAACCTATCGCCTTTGACGCCATTGATAACCAGCCGGTCGATCTGCTGTTCGCCTTACTGGTGCCGGCCGACCAATGTAAAACCCATTTGCATACCCTGTCGCTGGTCGCCAAGCGCCTGGCCGACAAAACCGTATGCCGCCGCCTGCGGGCAGCGCAAAGTGACGAAGAGCTTTACCAAATCATCACCGAGTAATGCCCGGCTGGCGTGACTTCCAGCCCGGATAACGATACTGTTTAGCCACGATGGATCCCGGTTCAGATCGGGATCATAAAGTTTCTAGCGGTGGCGATAAACGCCACTGAGATGCCAGGGGGAGTTGCCACATGGTGCTGATGATTGTCAGCGGCCGTTCCGGTTCAGGGAAATCCGTCGCCTTGCGGGCGTTGGAAGACATGGGTTTTTACTGCGTTGATAACCTGCCCGTGGTACTGCTGCCGCAGCTTGCCAATACGTTGGCTGAACGCAATAGCTCCGCTGCGGTAAGCATCGACGTGCGTAACATGCCGGAATCGCCGGAAGTGTTTGAATATGCGATGACCCAACTGCCGGACAGCTTTTCACCGCAGTTGCTGTTCCTCGACGCCGACCGTAATACGCTGATCCGCCGCTACAGTGATACTCGCCGTCTGCACCCGCTATCCAGCAAGAACCTGTCGCTGGAAAGCGCCATCGATGAAGAGAGCGACCTGCTTGAGCCACTGCGCTCCCGGGCCGATCTGATCATCGATACCTCGGAAATGTCGGTGCATGAGCTGGCCGAAATGCTGCGTACCCGCCTGTTGGGTAAACGCGAGCGCGAGCTGACCATGGTGTTCGAATCCTTCGGCTTTAAGCACGGCATCCCGATTGACGCCGACTACGTGTTCGACGTGCGTTTCCTGCCAAACCCACACTGGGATCCGAAACTGCGTCCGATGACCGGCCTGGATAAGCCCGTCGCCTCGTTCCTCGATCGCCACACTGAAGTGCATAACTTTATCTACCAGACTCGCAGCTATCTGGAACAGTGGTTGCCGATGCTGGAAACCAACAACCGCAGCTATCTGACGGTCGCCATTGGCTGTACCGGCGGTAAACACCGTTCAGTCTATGTAGCGGAACAGTTGGCCGACTACTTCCGCTCACGCGGCAAAAACGTGCAGTCACGCCACCGCACGCTGGAAAAACGCAAACAATGACGGTCAAGCAAACGGTTGAAATCAAAAACAAACTGGGCATGCACGCGCGCCCGGCGATGAAGCTGTTTGAGCTGGTGCAGAGCTTTGATGCCGAGGTGATGTTGCGCAATGACAGCGGCACCGAGGCCGAAGCCAGCAGCGTGATTGCGCTGCTGATGCTGGACTCCGCACAGGGCCGTCATATCGAAGTGGAAGCCACCGGCCCGGATGAAGCCAAGGCACTGGCCGCCGTGATCGAACTGATTAACTCCGGTTTTGACGAAGACTAACCGCCAGGGGCGCTGCATGCTGCGCCCTCTGACTTACACCCTATAATTCCCCACTAGATCCGGCTTAAACAGTCCAGCGCCACCGCTTTGAAACTGTCGAAATTATCACTGCCCAACAGGCGGCTCATCGAACGCTCGCGCACAAAGGTGACGAACAGCTCGTAAATCGCCATCGCCTCTTCGTAATCGCTCTTGCTGATCGCCAGCAGGAAAATCACATGGGCAACCTCGCCCTCTCCCCAGGCCACGCCCTGCGGCGCCAGCAGCGTCACTACCACGGTTTTTTTCGCCAGCAGCCCCAGTGAGTGCGGCAGTGCAATCCCTTCGCCCAGCAGGGTAGAGACAATCGCCTCGCGTTCCACCACCGACGGATAAAAATCATCGCCGACGTAGCCTTCACGTTCAAGCTGGCTGCACACCTTCTGGAACAATTGCGCCTGAGTCAGCGGCTCGTTGACCAGCATAAAATGCTCGGCGTCGAAGAATTTCTCCAGCATATAGGGCTTGGTACGATCCACCAGCACCAACTTGCCCAGCTGTTCGAGCTGGTATTCGGTAGGGAACGGCGACATCACCACCACCGGCTTGTTCTTCTCGCTGACCCGCGCGTTGGAAATCACAAAGTCTTCGTCGATGTGGTTGAGCACCTCGTAATCACGCAGCGAAACGATGCGCGTCATCACCAGTTGCGGGTATTTACGTGCAATCTGCGCCTGGATCATACGTACCGTCGAGTTACCGGTATCGCACACCAGCATCACCTGCGGATGCCGTTCATAGCCGATGTTGTAATGCCGCTCCAGCCCAACGCCAATGTGCAGCACCAGATAGCCGATCTCGTTTTCGCTCAGGGTATAAGGCGTGTATTTCCCCCAGCTGGAGACCGCGGCCAGCGTCACATCATAGGCCATCGGGTAGTGCTGTTTAATGTTCGCCAACAGCGGGTTAGGGATATTAATCTGGTACTTCACCCGGGTGATCATGGTCTTGATATGGGTCAGCAGATCGGCGCGCAGCTGCTTGTCGCCCTGCAGGTTGTAGTTATAGTGCGCGTTGATGTACGAAAGGATGTAATCCACCAGCGCTTCTTCGTCATCGGCATTGATCTCGGTCGGCTGTACCTCCTGCACCCGCCGCGCGGCGATATTCACCCGCAGATAGGCCTCCTCCGCCATCGACACCTCTTTGCCGCTGGCTTTGCGCAGCTCCCCCGCCAGCCAGGTCGATACCTTGCGCACCGCGTCATCGCCGTCCTCAACGTCAAAGTCCGGCAGCGGATAACCGTCGGTAATGCGCCGCAGCGCCACCGCACAGTAGAAAATCAGATATTGCTCGCCTTCGTCGGTCAGGCGGATGGCATATTGCGACAACAGTGGATGCAACAGCCCGGCAAAGTTCGCCACCTGCGGTTGCAGCAGGATCTCATTGTTGAGCAGCGGATTCTCGGTGTCGGCCAGGTGCAACTGGAATAACAGATCCGTCAGACAGGCGCGGATCGCCATCTCCGAACCAAACAGCTTCATGCCGTAGCGCGGTTTGGTTTCAATGGTCAACTGGTAGTGCGCCAGGCGCTCTCTCACCTCAGCCATGTCGTTTTGCAGCGTACCGCGGCTGACAAACCATTCATCGGCTAAATCTTCAAGCTTCAGAGAAAAGGCTGAGGTCAAAAAACGAATCAGCAGATAGTGCACCCGTTCCTGCGCACTGCGTGGCGTAGCGTGTTTTTTACGTTCCCGATGCTGCAGGGCGCTGAACAGCACGGCATCATCGACCTGCAGGCGATAACCCGCCCCACGGCTATGCACAAAGTGGGCGCCGTATTTTTCCAGAATATCGTTCAGCGCGGTGATGTCGGCGCGCACGGTTCGGGTGGACACCGCAAAGCGCTTCGCCAGCTCATCCTGGGGCAAAGTCTCAGATTGCAGAGCATCGAACAGATAGGCCAAACGCGGGTAGGGAAATCGCACCATTCTCTTTCCGTCAATTAAGGTGCCCACCTGGGGAATCAGGCGGGCAACGGGTTACTTCGCCACCGGCAAGAACACCATTTGCGAGGGGCTACCCACCGGCGTATAGCCTTCAACAAAGCTGAGTTTGCCGCTGGCCTTGTCTACGCTGAAGCGGGTGACGTTATCGCTGCGTTGGTTCATTGCATACAGATAATGTCCGTCCGGACTTAGCGTCAACGAGCGTGGATAATCGCCGCGAGTCCAGGTTTCCGCCACCGACTGCAGTTCACCGTCACTGCCGACGCTGAACTGCGCGATGCTGTTATGCAGCCGGTTGGCAACATACAGATTTTTGCCGTCTTCGCTGAGAACCAGACCGGCAGCAAAGTTGGTGCCCTTATAGTCGGCAGGCAGCGAAGAGACGACATGTAACTGTTTCAGAGTACCTTTTTGGTTATCAAAACGGTAGCTGGTCAGCGTCGAGGCCTCTTCGTTCACCAGCAGCACAGTTTTACCGTCCGGATGGAATACAAAGTGACGCGGACCGGCACCCGCGGAAGACGCGGCGATCCACGGTGGATCGTTCGGCGTCAGCGTGCCGCTGGTATCGTCAAAGCGCCACTGGTAGATCCGATCCAGCCCCAGATCGGTGGAGAATACAAACTTGCCGCTCGGATCGCTGGCGATCATATGCGCATGCGGCCCATTGTGATCGCTGATAGCGAAACTGCCTTCCACCGCGCCTTCTGGCTTGCCGGCACCTGCCGGCCCCTGCTGTTGCTGCACCGAACTGGCGTTGCCCAGCTTGCCGTCGCTCTCGATCGGGAAGGCGGCCACGGTGCCGCTGACGTAGTTCGCTACCAGCAGATAACGGCCGTTTGGCGTAGGAGAAAGGTAAACCGGCCCCGCGCCTTGTGAATCGACCTGGTTCAGCTGCGTCAAATTGCCATCGGATGGATTGATACGGTAAGCGATAATGCCGCCGTGTTTAGTGCCGTTAAAATTTGCCACTTCGCTGGCGACATACAGCGTCTGGCCTTTGGCATCCACGGTGAGCTGCGCCGGATTGCCCTGTTTGCTGACCAGCGTTCTGCCGCTCAGCGCTCCGCTGGCCGGGTCAACCTGCACCCGGTAAACGCCTTCACCGTTGGGATTATAGGTACCGATATAAGCGAAATGAGATGACGTAGATTTCATTGCATCCTCAGCATGCAGCGCCGGGCTGGACATCGCCAGTAGCGCCAGGGTTAACGCGGTGCGTAGGGTTGGAGACTGCCAGTTTCGCATAGTTATCCTGATTATAGATAGCGGCGCGGTGTGCCCGCGCCTGTGGATACAGAGCCTGTCGCCTCCCTGCCTTACGTCATCCGATAATGCGTTTATCCCACCAGCTTTTTGGTGATTGCCAGCAGGGTTTTGACATCCTGTGGGCGGGTATTGCCGGTAGCGGAATCGATGATTGAGCTGTAGATATGCGGGATCACCCGTTTCACACCGGCGGCCAGTGCGATCTCGACGATCGGCTCGAAGTTTTCCAGATCGATACCGCCGGTCGGCTCCAGCATAAAATCATGCTCGGCGCAGGCCTGGGCCACATACTGGTATTCTTCTTTGCATGCCAGCCCACCCATCGGGAAATACTTGATTGAGCTGCCGCCCATGTCTTTTAACAGGGCAATGGCGGTTTCCACCGGCACAATGCCGTCTGGCGCAGCGGCGCTCAGTGGGCCCGTCGAGATCTTCACCCAGCCGACGCGGCCGGTAGGCGACACCAGACCGTTCACCACGCTGTCATTTTGCCCCAACAGCGCGCGGCTGGCCCCGACACCGGTAAACACCTGGTTCACGTGCTGTGGTTGCACCCGTTGGGAAATCAGGCTGACCATCGTCGATTGTTTCGGATCGCCCGCGCCCAATCCCACTGACAGCGCATTTTCAATCAGCCGTGCATAGTGCTGCATGTCAGCCACCGCACTGTCGACGTCCGGGTAGTTCTTGGAGAGAACGCCCACCAGCACATGCCCTTCCGCTGCCGAATAGATGTCCTGCGCATTGTCTTTCGAGCCGGCCAATACGTTGAGGCACACGCGATCGCGATAGTAGTTAGGTTGCAACTTCATGCTTGTTTCTCCGTAAACAGATTTTTAATACAGGTGAAGACGGTCATCAGCTGTTGTTGGTCAACGCTGCGCACGTCCACTTCAATCTTGCCTTCGTTGGCCTTATAGCCACGGAAGTAGATGGCGATCTCGCCGGTTTTCAGCGCCTGCACAATGTCGTAGGTCGAACGCCCGAGCACCGCTTCGTCAAAGGTGATTTCCGCCCGCGCAATGTCGCGGCCGGCGCTGTCCCAGACGGTTTTGGCGCTGATGCCGGTCAGGGTGTTCAGACTGTCGATAAACGGCGTCATTCTTTCTACCATTTGCTGGCCGGTGGTTTTCTCCAGCGTCAGATAGCTTTCGATCGCCTGCGTCAGACCGAGGATGCCCTCTTTACCGACCTTCATCGCCCGGCCGATGCCGCCGGATTGCAGCTTCACCCATTCAACGTATTGCTTCTTGCCAATCACCAACCCACTGGTTGGCCCTTCGATGGCTTTGGCGCCGCTGTAAACCACCAGGTCGGCCCCCATCTGGTAGTAGCACAGCAAATCTTCTTCCGCCGCGGCGTCGACGATCAATGGCAGGTTATGTTTGCGCGCCACCACCACCGCCTGTTCAACGGAAAGAATGCTTTTCTGCACGCAGTGGTGCGACTTGATGTAGAGAATAGCGGCGGTCTGCGGCGTAATGCAGGCTTCGAGCTGCTCGGCAGAACACTCGTTGGCGTAGCCCGCTTCGACCACCTTGCCGCCCCCCAGTGCGACCATGGTGTCCACTGGCGCGCCAAAGTTAACGTTATGGCCACGCGGCAGCACAATCTCACGCGGAACGGTGATCGGCGCGGAGTGCAGATTCACCAGCAGGTTGGCGTTATCTTTGACGATCAGGGCCGCCACCGACTGGGCGATGCCCGCCGAGGCGCAGGAAACGATCACCGCATCTTCGACGTTCAGCAGGTTGGCAATGTAGGCACCGGTCTTGTCGACCAGATCCTTGATTTCAAAATAGTGATTCAGGCCGTAGTCAACGGCGTCAATGACGTCCTGACGTGGCGTGGACACGCCGAGCATGGTCATACGACCGGAAGTGTTAATGACCTGCTTTAAATTATATTTTTCATAAATCGAAGACATGAGCGGCTTTCCCTTCATCGGTTAATAGGATTTCCCCGGCCACCACGGCGGCCAGCGGAACCAGCAACTGTTGGCCGGTGGCTGATTGCCCTTCTGAGTCGGCAAATACCTGCGGCCCCTGGCGGAGATCAAACAGGGTGAAATCGGCATCGCAGCCCACGTCGAGCCGGCCCTTGTTGACCAGGCGCAGCGCCGAGGCGGCGTTCTCGGTCACACAGGCGATCACCTGCGGCAGCGACAGCCCAACGCTGAAGAATTTGGACACCACCGTCGCCAGGCTGTGTACCGGCCCGGCCATGCGGTTGCGGCAATAAATATCGGAACTGATGGTATGCGGCAAAATGCCCAGCGCAATCGCCTGCCGGGCGACTTCAAAGCTGAAACTGGCGGTACCGTGGCCGACGTCGAGCAACACGCCGCGCTGCAGCGCACGTTGGATAGACTCACGCAGCGTGCCCGCCGGGGTCAGAATGCGGTTCGGTTTGCCGTTGTAGCAGTGGGTGATAATGTCACCACGGGTCAGCAGATCGGCGATCTCGTCCAGATCCGGCGGGTTATTGCCGATATGCACCATCAGTGGCAATAGGTTGTTTTCCTGCTGGATCTCTTTGGCGAGTACCAGCGGCCGGGTGCCATTCTGCCCAACCACGCTGCTGCTCATACGCGCCTTGATGCCGATGATAAAACCCGGATGGTCGCCAATTGCCTGGCTGACTTTCTGCTTATCGATATCCGCCAGATCGGCCAGTTCGTTCTGCCGCAGCAGGCCAATACGTGAAATATTCAGGAAGGCGAAGACGTTGGTTTTGGCACTGCGTGTCAACGCATAAAACGCATCGATATCATCGGTGCCGGTGCTACCGGCGTCGACCACCGTGGTGACTCCGCAGGCGGTGCCGACCAAATCCGGTTGGTCGTGGTAAATCGGCGAAGAGGGGTAACAGTGCACGTGGGAATCGATCCAACCGGCGCTCAGGTGGTGCTGACCCGCCAGATCCCAGAGCCGATGAGCACTAACGTCGTCAGCCAACTGCCCTACCTCGGCAATCTTGCCATCCTGCACCGCCAAATCGACCAACCGGCCATCCGCCAGTCTGGCGCGTCTGATCACTAAGTCATACATACTGCATTACTCCTTTTCAAGCAGGGGAGCGGCGAACCGCTCCCCGACAATCACAGTCGCATTTAAGCGATGGCTACCGGGAAAATAGCCCCTAACAGCATCGCCCCAAGGATCGCCCCGCCGGTGATTGGCTTATTCCAGATATAGAACAGCAGTGCGCCGAGCAGTGAACCAATGCCAATAGGGATCGAGGCGGTCATCGCAGACAGGATGATCAACGGCCCCAGGAAGCGACCGGAGGAGTTACCGGCCCCCATCATCACGTCCGCCCCGTAGGTGGAGTTGCTCTGATTGATGGTGAATTTACGCGCCAGAATGATCAGGTAGCCAATCGCCAAACCAATCACCAGACCCGTTATCAGCGAGGCAGCAAAGTTGGCGACCGGGAAGATAATCCCCGCCCCCAGCAGCAGTGCCGGCACCCCCAACCCTACACCGGTCTGGATCGCACCGCCGATGTCCAGGATCCCCACCAGCGAGCCTTCGATGATGCGCGCAAACAGGAAGCTGGCACCGAATGCCGCCACCGCGCCATAAACGCCGGTGTCCATTCCGGCCCGCAGCATGGATACGAAGGCCACTTCGTTAAAGGCGCCGATGCCATACAGGTAGTACATGTGCGTCCCGGCGAACACGCCGGAAGAGAGCAGGCCAACAAAAATCGGGAATGACCAGTCGGCATACCAGAAGCCTTTTTGGGTTTGTTCTTCCATCATCCAGCTCCTTATTTACCGCTCAGGGTATTGTGAATGGCATCCAGCCAGCCCGGCACGCCGAGGCTGAAGGACTCGAGGACTTTCATGTCGAAGCCGCGGAAGAAACCGCTCAGCACGAACAACAGCACGATCACCGCCATCATGATCTTGGTGATTTTGTTCCAGCCACTCTCTTCCACGCCTTTACCGATCAGGATACCCAGCACCAGACCCGGTACGGCGTTGCCCATGATCAACTGCGCCAGGCCGCCGAAGATGGTGCCCCAGAAGCCGGAGCGACGCCCGGCGTCGATCGCCGCCAGCCAGAAGATCACCGGCATCACGGTGTTCACCAGCAGGTTAGCGGCCGGTACCAACACTTTAATCGCCGTGACCTGCAGCGCAGCAGGCACTGCGGAGGCGGTGGTATTGAGGAAGGCCACTACCAGCATGCCGATAATGCCGCAGGCGATAGCCATTTTTTTCGGATCGTGCAGCGTTTGCGCCAGGTTGCGGTTTTTGACCATCAACGCCGCTGCCCCCCAATGTGGGATGATGCGGTGGTCAACGTCCTGCGTGAAGGCCCCCGCCGCCACGGAAGACGCCCAGGCGTTGAAGAAGAAGCCCAGACCGAATGAGAAATGGGAAGCCGGATCGCCCTCGCAGGAGTTCAGCTCGCCCAGGGTGCGGAAAGCGCCCATGCCCTGTGTGGTCGGAGCATGGAACATACGTGCGGCGCCGGCCCCTACGCCAACCCCCACCAGTCCGCCTATAATAAGCGACTTAAATAAGATGATTAAAAACATCAGTATACCCTTTGATTTATGCTAACGTTTTTATTTCGCGACGAAGACAACTTTTTCTGTATTGATGATTGTCACGTTCACGGTTATTTCCAGAGTAACGGAATAGTTCTTTCTTTCGCGCGGCAGAAAGAAGAACAGAAACTTTTCTTTTGTTATTTTCTCTTCCGCTTTTAATACGCTGACATCCTGCGGTTCAATACGCAGCAGAATATTACTGGTGGATTTTAATACCGCGCCCTGCACATTGGCCAAGGCGGAAGCAAAAGCTTTCGCTTTGCTGTCGCCCTTACCCTCCACCTTTACCGACGTTGTATATTGCTCTTTCATTACGGATTGCCGTGTTTTTTAACGTAGGCTTCAACCAGCCTCTGGCCCAGTTCTTCTTTATCCATAAAACCGAAACCTAACACGGTGCAGCCTTCGTTAATTGCCGTCACGCCCTCATCAATCGAGCGCATGCCGTATTTGGCTTTATAGCCGTATTTGGTCTGAGCGGTAATCGCCCCAGCGCCGCCGCTGCCGCAGAAAGAAATACCCAACTGCGCGCCTTCCGCTTTCATCACGTCGCCGAGCTTCATGTCTGCCGCTACGCCTGGGATCACAATGGCTTTTCCGCCTGCGTTTTCAATGCCCTGACCCACTTTCTGACCTTTACCCAAACGATCGCCAATCACTACGGTAATCTGACCCATGGTATTTCTCCTGATTAAATTAATTCGTTAACTGCTATTGGTTATTATCTTTTGCCACTTCAAAATGTACGGAAAGCAAATAAGCTTCTTCTATCGGTAGAGTGCTAAAGGGATCCACGACTCTTTCCGCCATTTTCATTGATTCCTCTGAGATTTCATCAAACAACGATTTATCCACCTCAGGCAAAGGCTCACCGGTTATTGAGCGTAGCACCATGGCACGAATATGCGATTCCAGCATCTGTTGCTGTACGGCATTGGTATAAATGCCTTCTGCGCTCAGCATCGCGGTAATATCAGCCAGTACCTGCTCGGTTATCGCCCCGGCCTGACTGATATCGGGTTGCTCACTATTTTCTCTCGCAGCAGATCCATCATTCACTTTTCAGTACCCCTAGATCCAAACATGATTCTGTCAATCGCATAGCGCATCACCTGAATAACCCGCCTTCTCTGATGCCTTTACCCTAACCCCGGGAAGATTTTCTGTGTAGCGTGTTTTTTTCCAGTTGGAAGTGGAAATTCAGTGACCGTCAGGGATCCATTTCGCAAAATAGGCATTTGCCAGATAATTCAATTAAATTACAAAAAGATAACACCACAAACTGTTTCCAGTTCGCGCAGCGGTGGTGAAAAGCTTCGTGATCGGGATCTCTTTCTTTTCCCCGCTTAACCGCCTACTATCGGTAAGACAATTCGACATCAACAACACCCCCCGCTCCTCTGGCGCGGGGGGTGTTGCTTTTGTGCTGTTTTTCCGAATTTATGGGCACGTAACCTGCGCCCTTTGATTTGACTGGAGAGTGGAATGACCAAACCAACCATTACTATTAATGAGCTGGATGCGGAGCGCCTGGATGCGCTATTGGCACAACCGGCCTATGCCAACACCGATGTCGCCGCCGCGCTCAACATCGAGCTGGATCGCGCCGAAATCCTGCCGCCGTCCCAGATCCCAGCCAGCGTGGTGACCATGAACAGCCGCGTGCGTTTCCGCGACCTGCATACGGCAGAAGAACACGTGCGTACGCTGGTTTACCCGGCTTCGCTGAAGGATAGCCACGAGCAGCTTTCTGTGATGGCGCCACTGGGCGCAGCGCTGCTGGGCATGCATATAGGTAACCAGATTACCTGGCAGTTGCCAAACGGTGAAGAAGCGCATATCGAAGTGCTGGAACTGTTGTACCAGCCGGAAGCGGCGGGTGAATACCACCGCTAAGTGGTTATCGGGGCGGTACCTTACCGCCCTTTCTGTCTGTGTCTTACAAGCTGATGGCGATCAAAACCAGGATCAACAGCAACACGTAAATTCTGGCATGCAGCCTGTCGTTGACCTTCGGCAACCACCTTTTGGCAAACAGGATCCCCGAAATACCTGCAGCCACCAGCAGCCCAAGAATGGTGAGATTGACATAGCCCAGGTATTGCGGCCCGGTCATTTCCTTCCAGCCCAATCCGACATACATCAATGCACCAATGACGGCGACCGGGATCGACAACGGATTGGCCGCGCTGACGCAATGCTTCATTTCATAGCCATGCCGACGCAATAAAGGCACCGTCAGCACACTTCCCCCCACGCCGAGCATGGTGGCAATCACCCCGATTAACGGCCCCCCGATCCACAGGGTCGCCTTTGACAGCACCGCACGAGCCGGCTTGACTAAAAAACCCTGTCTGAACAGGCAGTCTGCGATCGTCACCAGCATATAAATTACAAACAGCAGCCTAACCACTCCGTCTTCCAGCAAGCTGGAGGCAAAAGCCCCCAACGCAGCGCCAATGCCGATAAAATAGATCAGCGGGACGATGGTTTCACGCAGCAGGTTGCCGCTGCGCCAGTTGGTGAAGGTGGCATAGCCCGAATTCAGGATCATCACCGCCGTCGAGGTCGCCACCGCGATATGCATTGCCTGACCTGACTGTTCACCCGAAGCGGCAACCAAATGATAAACAAAAGGCACCACCACAAAGCCGCCGCCAAAACCGAACAAAATGGTGGTGATGCCGGTAATAAAACCGGCACCGAGGATGACCAGCGTCTCAATCATGGCTATGCGCCCGAATGAAATCATCAAAACCGGCTGCGAACTGACCGGCCAACGCATGGAATTCATCGCCGACAAACAACGCCAGGTAATGGCGGCGAATAGCATCATGGTCGACGAGTTCAATCCCCACCGCCTGTGCCTGTTCCAGGGTTTGTGCATCCGGGAAACCCCAATAACGGTAGTCGCCTTGCCGTTCCACGGTTATCGGTTTCCGCTCACCCACCCGCATTAACTGATTCGCCAAAAAGGCGCCGGAACGGATCCCCAGCAACAGCATATTTTCCAAAAATGAAAGGTCATAGCGCAGTTCGGCGGGCTGGCGAGCGATCACCGGGCCGGCATCCCATTGCTCATCCATCTCGTGCAACGTTAATGCGCAGCGTTCCTCACCGTTCATCATGGCGCGAAAGAGCGTCATGACACCGCGATAATGCGGTAAATCCCCTGGATGCAGGTTCCATAACAATTTACCGCGCTGGCTGAAAGCCCGTACATAATCGGCAGAAAACTTCTGATAACAGCGCAATGAAATCACCGCATCCATATTGCCCAAGCTGCTGATAAAGGTACTGTCATTGATATCCGTAATACGATGCGCATTCACCCCGGCATCCGCCAGGAAAACCTGCGGTGCCTGATAAGCCCCCTGACAAACATCGGCATGTCGGCTGGCAAAGGGAAAGACGAAGTCATTCAACACCTGACGCTCATAAAGCCCCAGTTGCCGCACCGCCGGCTCCTGTAAACGACCCGACGCTTTCGCCAGCGGAAAATAAACCGTAAAAGTACACTCCTTGTTTAAGGCGCTAATAACATCCTGACATGCCAACCAGGAAAAAATATCGTTGCCAACAAATAGCGCTACGTTTTTCATACTGTTGCCTTCTTGGTATTAAATATGCTGTTATTGAAAACTATTTTACTGATATCCCGGGTTATGGATTCCATTGCCGAGGTATAAAAAAGATCGCCTTTCGCCGGAGCACCCAGAGAGTAAAGGTTTTGTTCATTGCCCTGTTCGTCCGGGATTTTTAGTGTCAGGGGATTACACTTCACGCCACCAAATATATTTTCTTGCACCAGGCCACCCTGCAACAAAGTGTCGTTTAACCGGTTTGGTTTCATTTGATAAGAAGGGGCCGTGCAATTAAGCAAGTATTGGGTATGTACCGCCGTATTATGGCAAAAAGCTTTAAAACCTTGATCGTTCTTCTCGATATTGATCACACCGCCAAAAGCACGCAGCCGTTGGCATTCAAATGCAGTGATAATTTTATTGGCATTTTTTAATGGCATGGCGTGCCTGTTCCGCATCCAGGACGAATTATAGAAGCGCATAAATACCTGTCGATTATTTTCATCCATTTTTACCCAAGCCTCACATACCGCAGGATGGATAGCGGCCAGGTAGCTACAAATATGCTCACGGGCGAAGCGCGCCCGGCTCAGGCTTTCAGCCAGATCGCGATAACAATCCTTACCGGCCCCCATCGCCGACAGCACCGTCAGCCGCTCCGGACCTGGGTAGTATTGCTCCAACGCCGCGTTAATCACATGAACCAACTGATGGGCGTCGATATAGCTATGGTCGGCGACGAAACGGACCAGCCGTTGCCTGAATGCGGGTGGTGGTGCACGCATCAGTGCAGGCTGCACGCTGGGGAACAAGCCGGAACGCGACAAAGCGGATATATCACTCGCGCCCACCCGTTCAATCAGCTCGATAATCGCGTCTATCGCCGTCAGACTACAGCCAATCACACCGACTGCTGAAGCAGGGCTGATAGCCGGCAATTCCCGATTAGCCTGGTAGGCAATAACGCCATCAATCGGATACAGGCTTTCCGCTTCATTATGCCCCGAACACAACACTAACGCGTTCATCTGCTCCGCAGCGCCACCGGCGGTGGTCAACAAATACCCCCCGGAATGCGAGCCGATCGCTTCGACTTCAGCGGTAATAAAATTCAGCGTAACGTTGCTGTCAGCCGCCATAAACACCGACATATCACGAATAAAATCGAGATAATCTTTATAAACCCAGCGAGGCGGATAGCGGTCTTTACAGTAGCGAGGGAAATGCATCGAGATCCAATCGGAAAAGTGCGCGCGATCAAAAATATCCGCCGACATGTTCTCCGGCGTCATATTGAGGATATGGCTATCGAAGTCACTACTGTAAGCCATACCACCATTAAAGCCTTGCTTGTCATAAACCTTCAGCGAAAGATGCTTATTGCAATTATTAATCGACTTATTCTTAATAAAGTTATACGCAAAAGAAATACCCGCCGCGCCACCACCAATCACACCGATCTTATACATGAAATATCACCTTATAGTCACAGCATTAAAAGAATAACTATTGCTTCAGGTGTTGGAATAAACAGTCATTTATTCCTTATTAACTTCTTGTATTGCACAGGTGAGATAACCCACCCCGCCCCGGCGTTTAAAATAATGAGGGTTCAATCAACAATAAAATACCTCGCCACCAAGGCAGCGTTATTTTTCTGCCCTGATAGTAGAGTGATGGCGACTGGCTTGCTTTATATGAAAGGCCAACTATCATTGCGTTTCGGCCAAACTGCACAACGACAGGGTTTATGCGCAACGTACGTATTGATGACCTCGACCACGTGCCGAGGCCGGTGATTGCCATAGGGACCGACTACCCTTCAGGCCATCTGTTGCCCATGCACAGCCACAGGCGCGCTCAGCTACTCTATGGTGCCACCGGGGTGATGCACGTCTTTACCCTCCAGGGTAACTGGCTTGTACCACCACAGCGGGCGGTGTGGCTGCCGCCACAGATACCGCACGAGGTGAGAATGGTCGGCGTCACCACCCGCAGCCTGTACATTGAACCGACGGCGCTGCTGGCCTCTCAACCTCAGGTTTGTCAGGTGGTTAGCGTGACACCGCTGATGCGCCAACTGTTGATGGCGGCGGTCGATATGCCCCTCGAGTATCAGCAGCAAGGCCGGGATGGTGCGCTGGTCAGTTTGCTGTTACATGAGCTGGCCCAGTTGCAGTCCCTGCCGCTGCACATCCCGCTGCCTGCCGATCGACGACTGGGGGAACTGTGCCAGAGATTCCTGCAACAGCCCGACGCGCACGACTCACCGCAGGTGTGGGCTACACGCCTGTATATGAGTATCCGCAGCTTCAGCCGCTTGTTCCGGGATCAAACCGGCATGTCATTCTCACAATGGCGTCAGCGGGCCTGCGTGGTGTTGGCGCTGGCCCAATTGGCCGAAGGCAGTAGCGTTACGCAGGTGGCTCTGGAATTGGGTTATGAAAGCAGCGCGGCGTTTGCAACCATGTTTCGCCGCGTGCTGGGGCAGGCGCCGTCCTGCTATCTGGCTTCAGAACGGCGCGAAAGGGCTTAACGGAATTTCTTGTGGTTGGTGTCGCGAGTTTGCTTGAAGCCCTGCGCGACCTGTTTGGCTTCTGCCAGCTTGCCCTGGTTGGCCAGCGCCAGCGACTGATCGATCTGGCCGATCAACGTATCCAGTCCGTGGTGAAAATCTTTTATCTCTGGGCTATCGTTGGCTTTGTCTTCCATTTTCGGCGGCTTGCTTTGCTTGGCATCTACCGCCGCGGCACGCATATTCTGCAGGCTTTGTTTGAGGGTATCCGTAGAGTCGGTGCTCAGCACCTTTTTGTAATTGCCTGCGATGGTATCCATATCGTCGGCCAGATCGGCCGCGACCGCCAGTGTACTGGCACCCAGCAGCGCCAACGCCAACAGCGCTTTCAGTTTGTTCGACATGCTTGCTCACCTTCCGGTTATTGTTTTATTTGACCCAGCCTAACCATAGGCAAGGGCGCTGAAAACCGAAACCGAAGATTTGTAAGCAAGGTTAAAACGGGGGAAGGAAAGGAGAGAGATGCGGCTGGCAACCGAAGCGGCCAGCCGTAGCAGAGATTACTGACCGGCGATTTTCATGTCCGGCAACAATACGGAACCGCACTGGATATTGCTGCGGGTTTCGATATCGCTGCCCACGCTGACAATATTACGCAGCATGTCTTTCAGGTTACCGGCGATGGTGATCTCACTGACTGGATACTGGATCTCCCCATTTTCCACCCAGAAACCGGCAGCACCGCGTGAGTAGTCACCGGTAATGCCGCTGACACCCTGGCCCATCAGCTCGGTAACCACCAGGCCGGTACCCAACTGCTTGAGCATGCCGGCAAAGTCATTACCCTGCCCGGCAATACGCCAGTTGTGGATGCCGCCCGCATGGCCGGTGCTGTGCATGCCGAGCTTGCGCGCCGCGTAGCTGGTCATCAGCCAGGTTTGCAGCACGCCATCTTTAACAATGTCGCGCCGTTGGGTACGTACACCCTCGCTGTCGAACGGCGTGGAAGCCAGCCCTTTCAGCAGGTGCGGATGCTCTTCGATGGTCAGCCAGTCCGGCAGGATTTGCTTGCCCAACGAATCCAGCAGGAAGGTCGATTTACGGTAAACGCTGCTGCCGCTGATGGCACCAACCAGGTGGCCGAACAGGCCGGTCGCCACTTCAGAGGCGAACAGGACCGGGGCAGTCATGGTCGACAGCTTGCGCGGTGACAGACGTGACAAAGTGCGACGGGCACATTCCTGGCCCACCCATTCAGGGCTTTCCAGATCGCTCATGGCACGGCCGATGGTATAGGCGTAATCACGCTCCATATCACCGCCCTGCTCGGCAATCACACAGCTCGACAATGAATGTCGGCTCGAGCAATAACTTTGCAGCATGCCGTGGCTGTTGCCGAACACCTTGATACCGTAGTGGCTGTTAAAACTGCCGCCTTCGGTATTGGTGATGCGTTTATCCGCCGCCAGTGACGCCTGTTCGGCGCGAGCAGCCAGTTCGATACCGCGATCGGCGTCCAGCTCTGCCGGGTGGAACAAGTCCAAATCCGGTGCTTCAAACGCCAACAGGTCTTTCTCTGCCGGACCGGCATGCGGATCCACCGAGGTATAGCGGGCGATATCCAGCGCCGCCTGCACGGTGCGGGCAATGGCATCCGGGCTGAGATCGGTAGAAGAAGCACTGCCTTTGCGTTGCTGATGATAGACGGTAATGCCCAACGCACCATCGCTGTTGAACTCAACGTTCTCCACCTCGCCGAAGCGGGTGCTGACGCTGATACCGGTTGATTTGGTCACGGCAACTTCTGCCGCATCGGAGCCGGCGCGCGCCAGTTCCAAAGCCTGTGAGACGGCCTGTTCCAGCGCCTTGCGCTGTTCTGCAACTTGAGTGACTACTTTCATCAATCTGCCATACTTAATCAGAAAATCGTTGAGAAAAGTGCCGTGGCGGCGTGGTTGCGCGCGGAGTCACGCGCAAAAATCATGAGATTTATGCTTTTGAGTCTAACAGGAACCGCGTGGAATTTCGCATAAAGCCGGCAACCTGTTAGGATTAGCCTCTTTTTAACGGAGCCTACCATGAACAAACAGCCTGAAGACTGGCTCGACGATGTCCCGGAGAACATTGACGAGGAAGATGACGAGATTATCTGGGTCAGTAAAAGTGAAATTAAACGTGATGCCGAAGCGCTGAAAGACCTGGGTGTCGAACTGGTCGAGCTGGGTAAGAACGCGCTGGAACGCATCCCGCTGGATGAAGATTTGCGCGCTGCGATTGAACTGGCGCAGAAGATCAAGAAAGAAGGCCGCCGTCGTCAGTTGCAACTGATTGGCAAGATGCTGCGTGCCCGCGACATAGAGCCGATTCAGACCGCGCTCGACAAGCTGAAGAACCGCCATAACCAACAGGTTTCGCTGTTCCACAAGCTGGAAGCATTGCGTGACCGCCTGGTGGAAGAAGGCGATGATGCGATCCCGCCGATCCTGGCGCTGTATCCGGAAGCCGATCGTCAGCAGCTGCGCTCGCTGGTGCGTAACGCACAGAAAGAGAAAGCCGCTAACAAGCCGCCGAAAGCTTACCGTCAAATATTCCAATACCTGCGCGATCTGGCCGAGACCGCCCAATGATCGCCGCCGTCACCACGGGATGAACTCGATTCATCCCCGGTGATGTGCAGGTTCACCGCTGCTTTCACGAATATTGAAACGCAGGCTGCCTTCCAGCTCTTCCTCCGCCTCTTCAAACAGCAGGATAATCGCGCCAAAGCGTCGTTTGCTGCGGGCGTTGAGATGGGTGAATTCAATCTCCACCGGCAAGCCGATGTCGGCAGTCACCACGTCCCACAGTGCGTCCAGATTGGCGCCAAACGCCTCATCCAGCGCAAACTTATGCGCAAAGTCGCGGTAAAACGCCGGCAAATCGTTAATCTGATTAAAATCGAACTCTACTTTTGCCATCAAGCTCACTCCACCCGAATGAAGTTTTTATAATGGTCACGCGTGACAAAAATCAGGCCATCGCTGGAATACAGCAAGCGATCGGCACCGCGCCGGCCGCATTGATAATTGATATCCGCCTCGCGCCATATCCGACGGCTGGCCGTGGGCAATTGCCCTTCTCGGTTTGAGAAACGGTCGCCGCCAATCGCCTTGCCCGGCAGCACCGAACACAGATTACCGTTACGTGCATCCCATCCCTGCTCACGCGCCTGCTTCTTGGTGAGGTAATAGTCCGGCAACCGCTGATGCTGCTGCAAGTAGCTCACCACCCTTTTCTGCTGCGTCAGTTGGTCAATACTCTGACCTTCGGCCACCGCCGGCACGTTGGCAATCACTCGATCGTTACCGCGCAATGCGTTAAAACCGGCTATCACAACGGCGATAACTATCGCCACGAGGATCCGCTTGTTCATTGCTGTCCCTGATTTATGGCCTACAGGGGTGCATCAGCACCCATGCTGGTTGGATTTATAGATGAAAAGGATGAAGCAGAGATGACTGGCATGTAACGTTTTCACTTCAGGGAAACCGCGCCGAACAACCTGCATCACCCGTTCAAGCTAATCATGCCATTTTGCCGCGCGTCTGGCACTCAGTGCAACTCTGAAACAGGGCTATCTCAGGCAAGTATAGCCCCGGCAGGGGTATTTGAGGTATCAGTCAATCAACGCATGACGATAGCGGTGCAGCATGTCGGCCAGGCGTTTTACCGGCCCGGTGACGCTGAGCGGTGCCTGATAATCAACCAGCTTCTGCTGATAATCGTTCATTTCGCTCAACAGCCGATCGTAATAATAAGCACGTTTTACGTCGTTCTTCGCCGAGACCATGTGGTCGGCGGTATTGCGGATCTGTTTATGGAACGCCGAAAGCTCCTCGCTGACCGGGATCTCCGCTCGCTGCATACGCTGGTGAGCAATGATCAGGTTCAGCGCCAGTCGGTACTTGGCGATATCGTTCGGGAACATCATCAGCAGTTGATTCAACTGCTGATACAGCGCGGGCAGGTGGTTTTGCTGACGACGTGAGGTCTTGGTGGTCAGCGCCGATACCGCACTGCCGACAAACTGGTTCAGCAGCGTACGGCCGGTACGTTCGCGGGAGTTATCACGGATCAGCAACAGCACCATCAGGCCCACGCAACTGCCGAGGAACTGGCCGAGCGCGCCATCGAGGAACTGTGTGACGTTGAACTCCATCGGGTTACTCAACACCAGAATATTGATGGTCCCCGCCAGCAAGCCGAGCGAACCCAACCGCCGTTTTTGCACTTCGATACCGATGAAAAACGCCAGCAGACCCAGGCTGAGGCACAGCAGTAAAATACTTTGCTGAGTCGCCGGCAGGATCACCATAAAGAACAGCGAGCCGACCGGGATCGCCGCCAACATACCCAGGATAAAGTCCATCGCCACCATACGTGGTGCCGGGGTACGCATCGCCAGCGAGGTGATCACCGCGATGATCACCATAAAACCGCTGCCGGAGGTCCAGCCGGTCCACAGCCACAGCAGGCTACCAAACGCCGTCGCCACAAAGGTGCGCAGGCCGTTAATCATCGCGTGGTGACCTTCCGCCGAGGTCGGTTTAACCACCACCTCACTGCTCAGCACACCCTCTTCAACCGCACTGATACTGCTGTTGGTGTGCACGCCTTTAGCCAGCAACAGGTAACGGGTAGCCGCCCCCACCCAACTGGTGATGGTCAGCAATGTTTCGTCGGTGCGGTTGGTGGTTAACACCTGTCGCAACAGCTTCATTCGTTTATGAATTTCCTGCGGCGTTGCCGCCGGGACCATCAGCAACTCACGG
This sequence comes from Serratia myotis, assembly GCF_027474885.1. Classification (NCBI taxonomy): domain Bacteria; kingdom Pseudomonadati; phylum Pseudomonadota; class Gammaproteobacteria; order Enterobacterales; family Yersiniaceae; genus Serratia; species Serratia myotis. The sequence continues at coordinate 4,910,965 of NZ_CP099707.1, forward strand.
ATATTTTCCTTCAGTGCATCCGGGTGGTTCAACAGGATTAAATAGGTTTCACAGGCCTGGGTTATCAGCGTCAGCGACAGCGTATGCATCGCCAGCACGCGCCGGTTTACTTTCTGCCAGCGTGATGACTCCATCATCAGGTGACTGCGCATGCCGTTCAGCGCAGTGGTGCTCTTCACCAGATTGCTCCAGGCACGGTCGATGTCTTCTTTCTCGGCGTTGCTGATGCACATCTGCATCAACAGGTACTGATCCACCAGCAGTTTATCCACCGCCCGGTCGATATCCTGTTTGATCGAACGTGGTGAGAACAGCAGGTCCGCCAGCACGGCGCTGACGATCCCCAGCACGATCTCGCTGCAGCGCTCAATGGCGAACTGCGGCGCTTCCAGCAGGTGAGATTCACTGCTGGCAACGGTCACGATAATGATCAGCGCGGTATAACCCGCCAAACCCCAGGCATAGGAGTTTTCAACTTTCACCAGAGAGGAAACCCAGGTGCAAAAACCGGCCCAAATGCAGCACAACAACAACATCACCACCGGTGCACGCGCCGTAGTGACGATAATCACGATGCCAACAAAACAGCCGATAAAGGTGCCGATAATACGCAGCCAGCCGCGATGGCGAATCGCACCGGAAAAAGGCTCGCCTCCCGCAGCAAAGGCCGTGCCGGCGGCCACGATGGCAGCGGTCATTGCCGACCAGCGTGGGGTTTCCAGATTGAGATGGAAACCGACAAACAGGGCAAACACAATCGCGAAACTGAGCTTGAAGGCAAATCTCAGCCGGATAAAGGTTGGGTTATTCATTAACCGAACTCACGCAGCCGATGCATCAAACGCACAAAAGGCGAGCCGCTGTCGGTAGCACGATCGTTCTTGCCGGTGATCACCACCGTGGCGGTGGTCCCCGCCGGATACGGATGCAACTGGTCTTTGTCGTCCAGCAGGATCTTCACCGGCACGCGCTGGGCCAGGCGTACCCACTCCAGGTTGCTGTCGATCGACGCCAGCCCTTTGCTGTTCACGGTGCTGCTGCTGTTGTTGACGGCGGCAGCCACGCTGTCGACGGTGCCGTGCATGATGCGATTGCTGCCCAGCGGGGTGATTTCTGCACGATCGCCCTTGTTCAGGCCATTCAGCTTGGTTTCTTCCAGGTAGGCCAGAATGTAGAAACTGTTTTTCTTCACCAGCGCCACCGCGACTGAACCCCGGGTGATGTATTCACCGGCATGTACGTTCAGGTTAGTGATCCAGCCATCGGCCGGTGCGCGCACCGTGGTGCGTTCCAGATCCAATTTAGCCAGTTCACGAGTCGCCACTGCCTTCGCCAACTGATGCTCTACGGTTTGCAGCACGTTGTTAGCCTGGTCGATCTCTTCCTGCGACATTGCCTGCACACCGAGGCGCACACGGCGACCGGCTTCACGTCTCTTTTCCGCTGCCAGCGTCTGGTAATAGGCAACATCGGCGCTGGCTTCTGCCAGGGCCTGTTGGTAGCGCGGCTGGTCGATAACCAGCAGCACCTGCCCTTTCTTCACCAGTTGGTTGTCCACCAGAGGCACGTCGGTCAACAGACCGGTGACGTCCGGGGCAATGGCCACCACGTCGGCGGTGAACTTGGCGTCACGCGTCCAGGGGGATTCTGTGTAGAACACCCAGGCTTTGAATATGGCGACGATCCCCAGCAGGACCAGAATCAGAGTGATCGCGATTCGGGTTATTTTTATTGAAAAATTTTTCACAGCGACCTCAAACGAAAAGACAGGTAATCAGATAGAACAAACAGCAGTACAGCGCGGTGTTAAACAGCGCTGGATGCCAGACAAAATCGTAAATCCCGGTGGGTTGCAGCAGGCGGCGCAGTAAAAAAAACAGCGCCAGCGAAAGCAGCAACTCAAAAAATATCGGGGGAAACGACAGTCCGAAAATGACCATAACCGGAAGCAAACTCATCAATTTTTCCTTATTGTTCACTGCACCGGGCTTTGAGACCTATATCCATTCACATTCTCTTTACATTTTAGCTGACGCGCACCACAAATTCCGGCCCAGGCAGGTCAGGAACCTGAAATAAGAGTAAACTCTGGAGCGTACATCCGCGATAGGGACTGCGAGGATACCGGAGGGATCGGCCATTATGGCGCTGCCGATCGCGCTCGCGCGTTGGTAAGGTCTTTCCACCCGACCGGTTTATATTAGCGTGCTTACTATCAACTCATCAACAATCTGTGATCTAAATCACTTTTAAGCCAGAGTGAATAATGGAAAGACTAAAACGGATGTCGGTATTCGCCAAAGTGGTTGAATGCGGGTCATTTACTGCGGCAGCGCGCCAATTGGATATGAGCGTTTCGTCTATCAGCCAGACCGTCTCCAAACTGGAGAATGAGCTGCAGGTCAAGCTGCTCAACCGCAGCACGCGCAGCATCGGCCTGACGGAGGCCGGAAAAATCTATTATCAGGGCTGTCGCCGCATGTTGCTGGAAGTCAGCGAGGTGCACGAACAGCTGTATGCGTTTAATAATACACCGACCGGCACGCTGCGTATTGGCAGTTCTTCCACCATGGCGCAAAACGTGCTGGCGACCATGACCGCCGATATGTTGAAAGAGTACCCTGGCCTGACGGTGAACCTGGTGACCGGCATCCCCGCCCCGGATCTGATTGCTGACGGGCTGGACGTAGTGATCCGTACCGGTGCGCTGCAGGATTCCAGCCTGTTCTCCAAACGCCTGGGTTCAATGCCGATGGTGGTGTGTGCCGCCAAAAGCTATCTCAGCCAGTACGGCACTCCACAAAAACCGAGCGACATGGTCAATTTTTCCTGGCTGGAATACAGCGTGCGACCAGATAGCGAATTCGAGCTGATCGCGCCGGAAGGCATCAGCACGCGCATCGCACCACAAGGGCGCTTTGTCACCAACGATTCACAGACCATGATCCGCTGGCTAAAAGCCGGGGCCGGTATCGCCTATGCGCCGCTGATGTGGGTGATCGAAGAGATCAAACGCGGAGAGATCGAGATCCTGTTCAAAAGCTATCATGCGGATCCTCGCCCGGTGTACGCGGTGTACACCGAGAAAGATAAACTGCCGCTCAAGGTACAGGTGTGTATCGACTACCTGACCGAGTACTTTAAGCGCGTGGGGGAAGTCTATCAGGGCTATCGCTGAGCAAAACACGGCGCGCCAAAGCGCCAAGTACCAGCAGTGCCAGCATGCCCAACCCCCAGATGAGCCAGACGGCATATCCCGCCCAGGTAAGCAGCAACGGGAAAGATCCCGCCAGCCAGCCGCCCAGTTGCTGCAACAGCGGCAGCCAACTGTCCAATAATGCCTGCGGCACCAGGCTGAGCCAGCCGGTAAGCTGCGGTGCCAACTGGGCCGAACCGCTCTGCGCCAGCTCCGTCAGCGCAGGCAACCAACCCAATATGCCAGAGACACCCCAGGCCAGCAGCGTCCACACTGCCATTGTCGCCAACAGTACTGCCACACTCCATCCACGCTTGGTCATGGCTATCCCCCGTTAGCGGCCTTGCCGCATTGCTGACAAAAACGGCTGCCCGGTGGCAAGGGTGCGGAACATCCGCTGCATTGTGCCGCTGCCGCCTCAAAAGGCTGACCGCAACGGTGGCAATACCGGGCACCGGGCTTGTTAGGCGCCTGACATTGCAGGCATTGTGGCCCCTGATCGCCATGCTGATTATAACGGTTGCCATGATGCCCGCTACGGTGCCCCGCACGTTGATGCCCGCCACCAAAACCGCCTTGCCCCAAAAGCTTTTTCAACATGCTCATCGCGCTTCTCCTCAGTGCTTTACGCCAGGTTGCAGAATAAACCCTGGAGTAAACTCCAGGGTAAAGCGCGCCAAGGGGGATTTACGTTTAATTATACCGCGAAATCAGCAACGCTTTGATGTGGTTAGCAAAAAGCATCTTCGGTCATTACCCCGCCCACCACCGGTGCGCTATGCTGCGGAGACCTCTCCCTGCATCAGGAATAACAATGAAAAAAATCATACTGGACTGTGACCCGGGACATGACGACGCGATCGCCATGCTGCTGGCCTGGGGTAACCCGCAGATCGATCTGCTGGCCGTGACCACCGTGGTGGGCAATCAAACGCTGGATAAGGTCACCCGCAACGCGCTGGCCGTCGCACGCATCGCCAATATTACCGGCGTACCCTTTGCCGCCGGCTGCCCGCGCCCGTTGGTACGACAAATAGAAGTCGCCCCTGATATCCATGGCGAGTCGGGCCTGGATGGTCCGGTGCTGCCGGAGCCGACATTAAAACTGGAACCCTCCCATGCGGTAGATCTGATCATCGACACCATCATGGCTCACCCGCCGGGTAGCGTGACGCTGGTGCCGACCGGCGGCCTGACCAACATCGCTATGGCGGTGCGCAAAGAACCACGCATTGCCGAACGAGTGAAAGAAGTGGTTTTGATGGGCGGTGGCTACCACGTGGGTAACTGGAGCGCGGTGGCAGAATTCAATATCAAGATCGATCCGGAAGCCGCGCACATCGTGTTCAATGAAAAGTGGCCACTGACCATGGTCGGGCTGGATCTGACCCATCAGGCTCTCGCCACGCCAGAAGTGTGCGCCCGTATTGCCGCTATCCAGACCGGACCGGCCAGGTTTGTCGGCGAACTGCTTGAATTCTTTGGCAAGATGTATCAACAGGCACAGGGCTTTAGCGCACCGCCGGTGCACGATCCTTGTGCGGTGGCTTATGTGATCGACCCCGACGTGATGACGGTGCGTAAAGTCCCGGTAGATATCGAACTGACCGGCACCCTGACGCTGGGCATGACGGTAGCCGACTTCCGCACCGCGCCACCGCCGGACTGCCACACCCAGGTGGCGGTAAAGCTGGATCAGGATAAGTTCTGGGATTTGGTGGTGGATGCACTGGAGAGGATTGGGGAAGTGAAGGTTTAAGCTGCGGCTATCAAAGGCGGTATTGGAGAACCGGGTGGCTTTGGATAACCGCCCTGCCTGGGTTTATCGCGGAGGAGAAACTAGCGCTTTAGTAATGCGGTTAATTTCCCATCCAGCTGGCTCAGGCAGTTATCCATATATTCTGTAGTGACCTGTTTCACCATCGCATAATCACTGGCTTGCCACTGTGCCAACGATGCCGAACGCGGGGTTGGGCTGCATTTGAATTGGTCGAAGGCTGAGAACATGCTTCCCCCCTCCGGCCGCTTATAAAAGGTAACGGCGTAGCGCAGTTCGAATTGAGTATCACTTTTCGCCAGCTCTTGATAAACCAGCAACCACCTGGCGGGGGTGATGTTCAAATTATTCTTGTAACTGTAACCAGCACCGTTCTTTTGCAACCAGTCGGCGATAACAACCTTGGCCTTAGGCACCAAATAGCTTTTGGTCGGTTCTGGCAAAGTATCTACGCTGCTGCCTTTCAACGTATCCTTGCTGAAGGTACTGGCAGAAAGACCACCGGTAAGTGCAGATGTTAAAACCTGTAGCCCCATACCTACACCTGTATCGACCTGCGTGACAATACGCAGCTTGGTATCAGCATATTGATTATTATTATTTTCAGGTAGAGCAAAGAAAGTCTTCACGCCAATGCTACTGCCATTAGCAGCGGTGACCTTTTCTACATTATTGGTTGATGAACAGGCAGTTAATAACAGAAAACTGCTCACCATGGAAACACACAGAACTTTTTTCATTACTGCTCCTTGTTAGTAGTATTCCAACATCATGTTGGGTATTTATTCATATCGTTTATCTTTAATGCAAAGAAATTTATTTTATTAATGATTAATCTTGAGTGATTAAATATTCATAAGATAAACATTATGATAATCATGTTTTTAGATTATAACTCACGATATCGCCGTCCCCCAGAGTGAGTCGGTTACGGAGGCGAGATCTAGGGCTTAGAAGTAACAATGTCAACATTATCCTGGCTTGTTACTTATGGGCCTGCCCACATTAGCTTAGATTTTAATTTTTCAGAAACCATTTTAAATAACATCCTGATATAATCCACGTGCTGATTATAGTTTGGTGATATATCATCATTGCACTTTTCAAAATAATATTTCGCCTGGTAATTCAAAAACCATATATCATGCTCAGTTATACTAGTATCCATAAAGCTTTTAGGAAGACTATGTATAAGTTCCGTTTCTAAATAACATGATACATCCCTTGATTTCACCCTTGAACTTTGTGACTGAATACTCCTAACATAAGGTAGAACAAGTTCAAACATTTTTATGTAGACCTCTAACTTATTCATATTACTTACAAATCCTAACGCTTCTAAATAGTAACAGCACCCGCTGAAGCACTGTTATTTTTGGTTGGCCGCTTTCAGCCCATTGATATCACCCTGAGTGCGGATAACATCCATTGTCTGCCCAGCTATCTCGCCTATCAGCTGCGCCTGCTTCAGCCGGTTCTGCTCTTTTTCCTTGTCGAATATCGGCCCGATATTACCGTTGCCGTTCTCGATATCCGAACCATCTCCGCATCCCAGGTTTCATTTCCACCTGTTTCACTAATAGACGAATTTGGTACAACAACCGACGGCGAAACAGACGCAGGAACAGCCAAAAAGTTATTCTCCACAAAAAATTTATCCGTTGTGAAGCTAACCAGCGAACAGAGTTTTTCCCAGTATACTCAGCCTGTGACAACCACTTTTCGTCAGTGCATTTTGACGCTGGCAACTTTTTGCCCCGGCGCGCTTTTCCAGCACGTTAGGCCATTTCCCCAACTCCGTTAAATAGCACCAACGTCACATCATGGCAGCGGTGTCAGCCGCTGCCATTACAGCTTTGGGGGATTTAGTGCATAGAGACAAGAACCCCGGCCAATAGCCGGGGCTCCCTGTTAAGGTTGATAATCTTCATATTCCCAGGCAAAGGCGCGGGAGAGCTTTTGAGCTATCTCCATCCAGTCACTGCCTTCGCACTGGTCGATGTAATCTGTGATGGTTTTGGTTATCTCATCCAAATCATATCTACGTACCAAAAGCGTGTGACGCATCAGTTCCGGCAACCACTGATGCTTACAGAGCCATTCTGGGGTGCAGATAAAAAGATCAAAGTTGTCTCCACCTAACGAATCAGAAGTACCTATCGTCAGGGTTAAAGTTATTGCTATTTCGTCAACCGCAGGCTGATAAGCAATGAATTCATGGTGAACACAATCAATATTTTTAAGTACTGCTTTCATTTTTAATCCAAAATATTCAGATGACCATTTCCAACTTTGACTGACTTACCTGACGAGTTGATTTCATAAGTTTCAAAGTTTGCTTGTGTACCCGTTGTAGCGAAAGGAGAGTCTTTAGCTGAAGGTGGCCGATACCCACGAGTTCCATCAGCGCTAATCCAACTACCCCCGCTAGTTTTTTTTGCTCCATCGCCTAGCCATATTTTACCTAGCCTATCAGCTTCAGCGCTGGATCCTTTCCCCATAGAGAAGTCTTTTTTACCTGATCCATCACCTTTAATAGCGATTTCCAGCCTCGGATCCTGCTTCGCAATATTGTTCAGATTTTGCAGTACCAGATCGTCTTTTAGCTTCGGGTAGGTGGCTATATTCTCCGCTCCACCGGTAGCTTTAGCTGCTGTTGATTCCGCCTTACTCGCATCAGATGCAACCGTTCCACCCGGCACCTTCTTACCGGGTAATATAATACCGGCAAGCATTCCACCTGTAGCTTCCAACGCTACCTGATTTCCCTGATACGCCTGCTTTACCGTGTCTGCTACCGCTGACCAGGTATCACTCTTCATCAAGGCTTTCAGAGTATCCGCGGCAGCCTGATTCTTACCTGACAGATCGCTTAATGCTTGGGTACAGTAGCTATCGCCCATTGCGCATGAGGTGAGAGCCATCGCCCCATCGGCACCATAATCCGCTGCGCCAAGCAACGCATCGCCTGAGTCTGCTGCCGCACCGATAACACTGTTAACGATGGACGATAGTGTACCTTCACCCAGCTTACCCCTGACCTGATCCTTCATATTTCCGGCAATCTGTTTAACAGATTCGCGGGCATGATCTCCCGACAGTGAGTTATTCTCCAGCGCATTCTTAGCGGCTTGCGAACCTGTCACCACGCCTGCGCTGCTGTCTGCAGCGAGACCGCCCGCCAGCCCTGCGGCCAGTTGGCTCAGCGCGCTCACCTGCTGTTTCTCGCTTTCGGTCAGGTCCGAGATTTTACGGCCCTGGAACATCTCACTCAGTATTACTCGCGCGACCAGTTCGCCACCACCGGCACCCACCGCTCCGGCTACCGCTGACTGGTTGTTTAACTGCGCAGCTATTGCACCCAGCACCGCATGTGCCATCGCGTTGGCGGCTACGTTGTCATCACCGATACGCGCTTTGATTTCTCTCGCCAGATAAGGTGCCGTACCGCTCGCCAGAGCCCCGGCCAGATTGTTCCCCGCCAGAGCCTGCAATGCCCCCGTTACCGCCTGCGCGGCTCTTTGCATATCGCTGCCGGTGCCATAGCTTTCCATCGCCTTTTTATAGGCGTCACTGTTACGCAGCACCTTGACGTCTTTTTCAGTCGGATTGGCCGCTTTCGCCGCCTTCAGCCCATTGATATCACCCTGAGTGCGGATAACATCCATTGTCTGCCCGGCTATTTCGCCAATCAGCTGCGCCTGCTTCAGCCTATTCTGCTCTTTCTCCTTGTCGAATATCGGCCCGATACTGCCATTGGCGTTCTCGGTATCCCGGCTGAGCTGATTGACATCCTGCTTTTGATTGGCCTGATCCCGAATAACCACGCTACCGCCCGACACCGCCGCCTGCGTGGTGCCTTCGGCATGGCGAACTGGTGATTGGTGGCGACTGGCTAAGCGGATCCGGCATCACCGACGCCGAACAACTGGAAGTCACCGCCGCACCCGGGGTGATCCGACTGCAACGGCGAGATGGGGCAGGATTTAGGGCTTGATAGCTGTCCCACCCCGGCCAGTTGGCCGGGGTGGGACAGCTATTCAACGATTAATAAAAGTCCTGATCTACACGACCTTCTGCTTTCAGGATCTCGAGGAACCGCTTATAGGCAGTTTCGTCATATTCACGAAGATCATCTAATAGATTTTCTTCAATTAATGCTCTGTGATAAATACCTGAATGATAATAAATAAAACCATCAGGAATGGATGAATCTATAATTTCAACCTTATCAACTAGTTTTCCAGTAATTCGATAAGGCACTAACCCACCGTTTTTTTTTGGCAATCCTAGAAGGATCGTTTCAGTACATGATCTATCCACTGATAAGACCCAATAAATACCAAATATATCAATTATATCTCCCACCCATGCATCTCTAACTTTCATCTGACTTTCTCCTTTACTGAGTTGATAACATCAGATGGATTAGTTGTTGTACGTTGAGGCGTTACAATTTTCATATCGTAAGCTTTACCAGTAATCGAATTATATTGGTAATGAATCTCGATTGGGCTTCCATCACTCAAGCGTTGCATAGCCGTCATTTTTTCAAAACCAACAGACTTGGGAAAACGCGGATCAGAATTTAGACTTAATCCTTTATCGGAGAACTTCACTCCATTTGCCGGATTATCCTTTACCTGATTCCACAATACCTGCTCATTCAAATCTCTTGGCGCTGTAAACTGCGTTCCCGCTTTCGCTGTAGAGATCTTCTCCGCCGCACTGATCAGCATCTTATTGCTGATAACAGTCGCGCCTTTACTCACTACAGACAACGCTTTTTCTGCCGGGATTGACGTCAACAGCGCCAACGCATAATCCTTCGCTTCTTGCGCTGTCAGCAATGCCATGACGGTATCGGAGCCAGGTTTGTTGCTCAGGATGGCTTTGATAATATCCGCACTTTCTGGCAAATCACCTTTCACCATTCGAGCAAGGTCAGCTTGTACCTGTTCCGGCGGTAGATTCTTATCCTGAGCATATTGCGCGTAGGACTGTACTGATTGGCCGTAATCCGCCATGCCCTTACCGAAGTCATTGGCACTTAGCGCATATTCTCCACCGCATTCTTAGCGGCTTGCGAACCTGTCACCACGCCTGCGCTGCTGTCTGCAGCGAGACCGCCCGCCAGCCCTGCGGCCAGTTGACTCAGCGCGCTCACCTGCTGTTTCTCGCTTTCTGTCAGGTCCGAGATTTTACGGCCCTGGAACATCTCACTCAGTATTACTCGCGCTACCAGTTCGCCACCGCCTGCACCCACCGCTCCGGCTACCGCTGACTGGTTGTTTAACTGCGCGGCTATCGCACCCAGCACCGCATGCGCCATCGCGTTGGCGGCTACGCTGTCATCACCGATACGCGCTTTGATTTCTCTCGCCAGATAAGGTGCCGTACCGCTCGCCAGAGCCCCGGCCAGATTGTTCCCCGCCAGAGCCTGCAATGCCCCCGTTACCGCCTGCGCGGCTCTTTGCATATCGCTGCCGGTGCCATAGCTTTCCATCGCCTTTTTATAGGCGTCACTGTTACGCAGCACCTTGACGTCTTTTTCAGTCGGATTGGCCGCTTTCGCCGCCTTCAGCCCATTGATATCACCCTGAGTGCGGATAACATCCATTGTCTGCCCGGCTATCTCGCCAATCAGCTGCGCCTGCTTCAGCCGGTTCTGCTCTTTCTCCTTGTCGAATATCGGCCCGATACTGCCATTGGCGTTCTCGGTATCCCGGCTGAGCTGATTAACATCCTGTTTTTGATTGGCCTGATCCCGAATGACCACGCTACCGCCCGACACCGCCGCCTGCGTGGTGCCTTCTGCGTGCCCTTTATTACCTGCACCGGAAAGGGCTGCGCCTGCCAGATTGGTCAGCAGATCTGACCCCACCGGGCCGCCGCTGCTGATACTCCCCCCCTGGTGCTCGGCCTTGAAATCCGCCTGATTATGGATATCGCTGAAGCCCAGTGTGCCGGTATCAAGACGGTTCTTATCCGCCGTGGCGGTGCTGGCAATGACTGCACCGTCCAACTGCGTATGTTCGCCAACCTTAACATCATAGCCGCCCTTGCCGGCAAACAGACCGGTTTGCTCCTGCACGCTGTCATAATTGCTGTGCAGCTTGTCACGGCTCATGCTCAGGCTGGCGGAGCCACCCGCACCGATGATGGCTACGCTGACGCCACCACTGACGCTGGTCTTGTTGCTGCCTTCGGTCTTCTGCGTATTGGCGGCACCCAACAACAGCACATCCCTCTCGGCATTCAGGGTGGTGTCTCCCCCCGCTTTTAGCTGGCTACCCACCACGGCAATAACTGGGCTTTACCACCGAGCAACGGATCGAGATGATCACCGAACCGGGACAGTTGATTATCCGGCTGGCAGCCGAGGGGTAACTGACTGGTATAAATAGTAAAATCCCGCTGTGATTAAGGCGGGATTTTATTTCTATATAGCGTCTTGATTGGGAAGTTTTTCGAGCACGCTATTGACCGTCCCTTTCTTTAAAATGGTTTTTTTAGCAGTGCTGCCATAATCTGAACTATATACTAAATACTCTTCGTCATTATCTTTAGGATAATAAAATAAATAGAAGCCGACGTCTGATATTTCAAGAGGGCTTAAAAACACGCCTAACGCTTCAGAATCAGGTAATTCCAGATCATCAGGATCACTATCAAGAAGCATTCCATGTGAATGAGCCAACTGCGTTATCAACTCAGAAGCACTTCCTGACAAGGCCAATCCGGCACTCTTGCAACTATTTATTTCTTGCTGACTATCTTTTAAATAATTCATAGCCATATGTAATGTATAGTTTGATCCTCTCGATGGATATATTTCATCCTCAATAAAAAATCCAAAAAGTCCATACTTCCAGTAATTATCCTCTGTTTTTTCTAAAACCTCATAAAAAACAGCAAATTCAAAAGGTTGTCCAAAGATCATTTTTTGCCCTTTAATTCTTTGATTTCTTTATTAAAACTACCTAATTCTCTGTTGCCTAAAGCATTTTTACCATCACCGGTGCTGCCACTCCAATGATAAGTACCAGAGCCATCTTTGCTAGTATTAAAGAATCGATGAATATTACCATTACTATCAATTGATAATCTTATCTTAGGATCTTTTGTAGCAATCGAATTCTCGAAAAGCGCTAAAGAACTCTTTGGCTCCACTCCTGCACTAGGTCTGGAACCAGGCGCACCTAGTGTATGTTTAGGATTCGATTCAATTTTAAATCCATTTTTTGCGACTGTTGCTTCGGGGATTGGTAATCTATTATCTTTAATTCCAGATGAATGTTTACCAGCCTTATTAATCCCCCCAAACGCCGAAGCCGCTGTACTGGCAATAATACCCGCCTGCACTTCATCCAGACCGTACTCTTTTTGCAACGCTTCCGAGACTTTATTCGTCGCTACAACACCTTCAACCTGCATCTGCTGCGCAAAGGTCGCGGTTAGATCGTAAACCATCTTGATCGGGATATCTTCACCCATAGCTCGATCTATGGCTTGTTTCACCGCCAGGCTGTCGGTCAGTACGTCACCATATTTCTGCTGGCATGATGCCGGGTTGGCAGAACATTCACTGATTAACTGTTTCTGTTGGGCGGTACTCATCTCTTCGTATTTCTTAATCACGCCGGCACAGTCACCGCCGGAAGCCTGACATGACTTCATTTCAACTGACCAGCTATCTATCTGCTTGCTGCTCAGATAGTTATTCTCCACCGCATTCTTAGCGGCTTGCGAACCTGTCACCACGCCTGCGCTGCTGTCTGCAGCGAGACCGCCCGCCAGCCCTGCGGCCAGTTGGCTCAGCGCACTCACCTGCTGTTTCTCGCTTTCTGTCAGGTCCGAGATTTTACGGCCCTGGAACATCTCACTCAGTATTACTCGCGCTACCAGTTCGCCACCACCGGCACCCACCGCTCCGGCTACCGCTGACTGGTTGTTTAACTGCGCAGCTATCGCACCCAGCACCGCATGTGCCATCGCGTTGGCGGCTACATTGTCATCACCGATACGCGCTTTGATTTCTCTCGCCAGATAAGGTGCCGTACCGCTCGCCAGAGCCCCGGCCAGATTGTTCCCCGCCAGAGCCTGCAATGCCCCCGTTACCGCCTGCGCGGCTCTTTGCATATCGCTGCCGGTGCCATAGCTTTCCATCGCCTTTTTATAGGCATCGCTATTACGCAGCACCTTGACGTCTTTTTCAGTCGGATTGGCCGCTTTCGCCGCCTTCAGCCCATTGATATCACCCTGAGTGCGGATAACATCCATTGTCTGCCCGGCTATTTCGCCAATCAGCTGCGCCTGCTTCAGCCTATTCTGCTCTTTCTCCTTGTCGAATATCGGCCCGATACTGCCATTGGCGTTCTCGGTATCCCGGCTGAGCTGATTAACATCCTGCTTTTGATTGGCCTGGTCACGAATAACCACGCTACCGCCCGACACCGCCGCCTGCGTGGTGCCTTCTGCGTGCCCTTTATTACCTGCACCGGAAAGGGCTGCGCCTGCCAGATTGGTCAGCAGATCTGACCCCACCGGGCCGCCGCTGCTGATACTCCCCCCCTGGTGCTCGGCCTTGAAATCCGCCTGATTATGGATATCGCTGAAGCCCAGTGTGCCGGTATCAAGACGGTTCTTATCCGCCGTGGCGGTGCTGGCAATGACTGCACCGTCCAACTGCGTATGTTCGCCAACCTTAACATCATAGCCGCCCTTGCCGGCAAACAGACCGGTTTGCTCCTGCACGCTGTCATAATTGCTGTGCAGCTTGTCACGGCTCATGCTCAGGCTGGCGGAGCCACCCGCGCCGATGATGGCCACGCTGACACCGCCACTGACGCTGGTCTGCTTGGCGTCGTAGTTATCGCTATCCTGCTGGCTTTGCAACGTCAGGTTACGTCCGGCATCCACCTTCACCGTTTCGCCACTGGCCTGGGCCCCCGACAGCAGGGTGTCCCGACCACTGTGCATCGACAGCGTACCGCCACTGTCTATCGTCGCTTCACTCCAGAACGTGCCATCGCCATGCTCGCTACCCTGGCTCTTGTTGGCATTGGCGAACACGCTCAATCCGGTCTGTTGTCCCACGCCAATACTGACGCCGATATTACCGCCGCTGCTCTTGTTGCTGCCCTCGGTCTTCTGCGTATTGGCGGCACCCAACAACAGCACATCCCGCTCGGCATTCAGGGTGGTGTCTCCCCCCGCTTTTAGCTGGCTGCCCACCACGGCAATATCGCCGCTGTCGGCCGTGTTGCCTTTGCCGGTAGCCGTCAACTGCAAGTTATTGCCGGCAGTGAGCGAGGAACCGGTAACGGCAGTTTGCTCCTGATGCTGCTTCGACGACGATTTCTGGGCACCCAGCGAGATACTGATGCCGACCATGCTGCCTTCTTCGGTATCGGTATTGCCAAGCGTTGCCTGTTGCCCTGCCTGAACCGCCTGCACGCCGGACAAGGCTGCTTTGGTACCCTGCAATGCCGCCAGTCGCCCGTCGGTCTCCTGCTTCGCCTGCTGGGCGGTGGTCACCGCACTGTTGATGGCGCTGCCTACCGTACCGGACAAGGCAAGGCTCAGGCCGCTCTGCTTCTGCTCAAAAGTTTCATCACGACGGCGAATATCCTGGCCCGGATCGATCTGCACGCTATCTCCCGTCACCGACAGGTTCTTATCCGCAATCACGTCCGCGCCACCGATATGCGCCTTGCCGCCGGCCACGATATTCACGTCGCCACCGGTTGAACCTATGGTGCTGACGCTCTGGCTTTGGGTAGTGCCGTCTTCGTTCAACTGATGGCGGGAAGATTTGCTGCCGAAGGTCACACCGATGCCGCCGCCGCTGAACACGCCGCTGGTTTTTTTCTCGTTCAGTCGGTAGCTGGATTGTTCCTCGGTCGCCGCCACAATATCGACGTTATTGCCCGCCTGCAGGTTCACCTTGCCGTCACCGACTACCGTCGAGCCTTGCACCTTCAGGTCATTACCGGCGTTGAGCGAGACGTTGTTGCCGCTCAGCAGTGCACCTTTCTCGTGGGTGGCATAGTCCTCTTCCACCGTATGGGTGGTGGTTTTGGACATCAGTCCTTTTTTGACCTTGGTCTCTTCGAAGAAGCTGTAGTCGCTTTCGGTGGCGCTATTGAGCGCGATATCACGCCCGGCGCTCACCGCCACGTCACCGCTGGCCTGGGCCTGGGTGGCGTTGAGGGTCGCGTCCCGTCCGGCCTGAATGCGAGTGTCGCCGCCGCTGGCGATTTCCGTGCCCTGCTGGCGTATGGACTCATTCACCCGCTGTTGGCGGCCGCCGTGGCTTTCCTGGTATTCCCGGCTTTGCTGGGTATTGAGGTTAACGTCACGCCCGGCCCGCAGGCCGACGTCGTTGTCTGCCACCAGCGCCGCGGCCTGTGAATTCAGGTCGCGACCAGCCTGCAACTGCAGATCACCGCCGCTGGTGAGGGTGCTACGCGTCGCGCCACTGCTGATGTGCTCACTGCCGTCGGTTTTCTGACGACTCCCCTGTTCGGCGGTTTGCAGATTGATGTCACGTCCGGCTGTTAATGCCGCATCGCCCTTGCTGCCGATTTGGCTGGCGGCCAGGTTCAGATCCTGCCCGGCACTGACGTTTAGTGGCCCACCCGCGCTGATTTCAGTGGCCAGGCTGCCATGGGTTTCACTTTCTTTTAGCCCACCACCCCAACGGCCGCCGTCAGACTTGTCGACGCGAGAGGTGTTATTGGCAAGCAGGTTGACGTCACCGCCCGCCCGCAGATCCATGGCACCGCCAGAGGTAACCTGCGCCCCGGTAACATCAATATTGTTACCGGCCTGCATGTTCAATGTATCTCCGGCGCGGATCACGGCAGTATCACCGACTTCCGTGCGCGACAGCGTCAGCGATTGGCCACCCTGGGTTCCGGTGGCATCCCACTGGCGGGTCTGAGTTTTATTGATAATGCTGCCGTCCTGGCTTGCAAGCTGGACACGCTGACCGCTGATGGTTGAGCCGATATTGCTGATATCACCGATAGCATTCAACTTCAGCCCACCGGTAGCGTCGATCATCCCCTGATTAAGGTTGCTGATGCCCGCCTGACTATTGACGTTCAGGCGCTCGCCGCCCTGCAGCGTGCTGGCGTCGTTGCGGATGCTGCCACCGTTCAGGTTAACCTTGTTGCCGGCAATCACGCTGCCGCTCAGTGGGGCGACGTCACCTTTGGCCAAATAGAGTTTGGGTGCCAGTACCGTCTGGCCGTTGACCGCCACCTTCTCCCACCAGACGATGCTGTGATCCAGCTGTGAAACCTGTGCCGGTGTCAGGCTGATGCCAAACTGCAGATTCAGGCCGCTCTGCGCCCGTGCCGCGTTGTCGATCAGTTGCTGCATCTGTGCCAGTTCGGAACCGACGCCGTTAAGATAGCGCTGGCCGGTTTGGCTGAGCATCGCGTTGCTGATGTAACGGGTATCGAACGCCGCATCCCCCAGGAAGCGGTAGTCGTAATCTGGGTTTAATTTCAGGCGGTCGAGGAAATAGGCCGAACCGATAAACTGCTTTTCATCGGTGAAACGGCTGTCGCTTTCACGCGGGGCAACGCCCGGCTGTTGGCCCAGCATGGCATAGAGATCGTCGAACAGGCTGTTGTCCAACTGGCCCAGGCCGTCCAGTTTGGGGTTGGTGGTGATCAGATAGGGGCTGCTCGGATCCTCAGTGACGACAAAGCGGCCATTGCCACCGCTTGGCAGTGGGTAATCTGACAAGTCTACGGCGTTATTGCCGAGGGTACCGAGCGCCGCCTGCAGATTGTCTTTCCACTCCGGCGTGCCGAAAACGACGCTTTGATCCTTCGCCAACGCTTGCTGTTCTACGCCGCTGACGGCGTCAGGCTGCTGCAGGCTGTCCAACGTGGGTCGGGTCAGGGTATGGCTGAGGCTACCGGCGTTCGGGGTCAGCGTGGTATTGCTGATATCGTCGGTAAAGCTGGCATTGACTGCACCACCAGCCTGAATAACCGAACGATAGACTCCGTCGTCGGTGCGTTCAGTGCGCACCTCTCCGCTGGCTTTATAGTGGATATTCTTGTCGTCAATTTTCCCTTTGGCGTAGTCATTGATTGCAGATACAGCAGATACCTTCGGCTTATTATCCGATCCCGGCAACGGCGGTTTTTGATAGGTATAGGTTTGATAGCGCGTTTCTGTACCCGCAGCCCATGACTGGTTGTTCAGCGTGCTGCCGGTGAGCGCAATATCTCCATTGGCCAGAATATCGCTGGCCAGGTTATCCAACGTGGTGGCATTCAGCGTCATGTTACGACCGGCGGCAATGCGTCCCGCGCCGCCATCACTGCTGACCGTTACTTTACTGGTCGACAGCGCCATCTCTTTGGTCGTGGCATACGGCGAGGCGTAGGTATACCTCTTGTACACTTCACGTGCAGCATCCCCCGCCATTTGACGCATGGTATCTACGGTGTAGTAGCCGTACTCGTCATCGTCAAAGAAGCTCAGCGGGATGCTGGCAGTGGCGCCGTTCAGCCAGTCGTATTTTTTGGTCAGATCTTCCTGCGTAACCGAGGTTTTTAGCCCATCGCGCTGATTAAGCAGATGCGCGGTGTTGATATGAATATCGCCGGTTTCGGTTTCTATGGTGCCGGAGGTGTTGACGATCTGGCTGTTGGCCTTGCCGTCGGCATCTTTCTGCATCCACAGGTCTTTGCCTGCCAGAATGTCGCCGCGCTGGTTAGTGATGTGATCCGCCAGTAACTTCATATCGCCACCGGCGTACAACATGCCGCTGTTGATCAATTGGTTAGCGGCACTCAACAGCAGATCACCGGCGGTGCCGATAAAGCCGTTATTGCTAATGTCGCCACGGCTCAACAACTGCACCAATCCGCCCGACTGCAGGCTGGCATCGGCATTTTGCGTGATCCCGGCGGCTTCGAGGCGCATTTCGCCGCTACCGCCGCGCAAGGTGCCGGCGTTGGTTAATTGGCCGCCACTGCGCACATCGACACCCTGGCCCTGAGTGGTGCCTTGCAGCAGAATATCGCCGTCACTGGTCAGGGCCAGCGCTTTGCCAGCCGCCAGAGTGCCATTCTGGGTAAAGGCGTCCTTCAGCGTCAGCGTCATGTTGCCCAGTGCCACCAGTTGGCCGTACTGATTCAGCAGGCTGCTTGCCAGTGTCATATCGCCACCGCTCAACAGCTTGCCGCTCTTTTGGTTATCTACCTGCCGCACTTTGAGACTCATCTGGCTCGTCGCCAGCAGCGTACCGCTGTTATCCAGGCTGTCCGCTTGCAGGATTAAATTACCGCCCTGCAGCGTGCCCTTATTATTCAGACTATCGAGCGTCAGCTGGTTATCGCCGGTGGTGCTCAATGTGCCGCTGTTATCCAAACGGGTACCGTTGAACGTCAGCCTGTTGGCTTGCAGCCAGCCGCTGTTGATCAGCGTCGCTGCTTTCAGGCTCAACGCACCGCCCACCTTAAGGTTGCCGGAGTTGGTCAACTGACGATCCAACTGCAGCACGCTGCTGCCATCGCCCTGCAGATGCCCGACGTTATTTAGCTCCGCCGCCTCCAGCCGCAAGGTTCCCAGACTGCGCAGGTTACCGCCTGCCAGGTTATTGAATACACCGCTCAGCTTGGCCTCGAGGTGGGTTTGCCCCTGCAGCCTGCCGCTGTTGGTCAGGTCTGTGGCGTTCAATTTCAGTTCATCGGCCTGTATATGGCCCTGGTTGTCCAAAGACAGCGCCGTCAGGTCCGCCTTGCCATTGGAGAAGATCTTGCTACCCGCATCAGCAGTAAGACTGCCGCTCAGATCCAGCAAGATCTCTTTGTCCGCCTGCAACGTGCCTTTATGATCCAGTTGCTGAGCCGTCAGCGTAATACTCCCACTATCCCATAATCCGCTGTTATTCACCGTCGCCGCGTTGGCCGTGAGTTCACCGTCGCTAAGCAACTTGCCACCGATGGCGTTGTTCAGATCCTTTTCCAGCTGCAACACCAGCTTTTGTATGCCAATCAGGTTGCCGCTGTTGGTCAGCGATTTGGCGGTAACGTGGGTGGTCGCACCTTGCGCTTCCCCCTGATTGCTGACGCTGTCCGCCGAAAGCGCTAACGCGCCTTCGCTCAGTATTTTACCGTCGTTGTTCAGCGTGGCTGCCGTCAGTTTCATCGGCCCTTCACTCAGCAGTTGCCCGCTGTTTTCCAGCGTCAACCCAACCACGGCGGTTAAGCCGTCATCGCCCAGCGCGCTGCCGGTGTTGTCCCAACGCTGAACGTCAATATCTACGGTCTTGCCTTGCAGCTTGCCGGCATTGTTTAGCTCAGTGCCCTGCAGCGTCAGTGTGCCACCGGCCAACAACTGGCCCGCCAGGCGGTTTTGCAGATCTTTACTGGTGATATTCGCGTTTTCCCACGCCTGCAGTCGTCCGCTGTTGTCCAGACTGTCGGCATTGAGTTCGATACCTTTGGCGACCATCACCCCCGAATTTATCAACGATGGCGTGGTGAGGGTTATTGTATTTTCCGCCTCAAACTTACCGGCGTTGTTGAAGGTTTTAGTGAATGTCAGATCCAGCGACCTGGCGCCAATGTCACCGCTGTTATGCGCAGTGGCGGCAGAAAACTTCAAATCCCCCAGCGTGTTGAACACGCCGGCCAACTGCGCGTCTTGCGCAACCTTGAGCGTCATGTCCTGTTTGGACTGGGTGCGGGCGCCGGCGGTAGACAGCAGTTTTGGCGTTTCCAGCGTCAGGCCTTGCTCACTGGAAAGCAGCCCGCCGAGTTGCACGTCATCAGCGGTGAGGGTGATATTGCTGTCGCTCAGCAATGATGAACCCAGCTCAGTCTTCAGCACGCCGGTGTGGTCCAGGGTAATACCCTGCTTGCCGTTGGCTTTTCCGGCCAACAAAAACTCGCCAGCCTGTACCGTTAACAAGCCATCAGCAGACAGTGAGCCACCGACATTAAGCTTGTCGCGCACCCGCAGATCGAGCTGCTGTTGGGAAGTGATCGTCCCCTGATTATCGACACCGTTGGCGGTGATGGTCTGCACACCGCCCGCTTTCAACTGCCCCGGGTTATTGAGTTGGGTACTGGTCAGGTTCTGCGTGCCCTGTGCCTGTATCAGACCGGAGTTGGTCAGGTTCTGTGTCTTGAGGCGGCTGTCGTGATTGGCAGCCAGTTGGCCGCTGTTGGTCAGATGATGGGTCTGCAAGTGCAGATCGCGTCCGGCGGTCAGGGTACCCTGCCAGTTGCCGTCGCCGCTGAGCGTCAGGTCAATATCCCCTTCGGCCGTCAGGCTGCTGTTTTTATCACTGCTCAGGCTGGCGGCATTCAACTGCAAGCGGCCGTCCGTATCGGCTTTGCCCGCCTGCAGTTTGCCTGCAGCGGTCAGGTTCATATCGCCTTTGGCGCTCAGCGTGGCCTGCTCCATAGCGATATCGCCACGGCTGTTCAGGGTAAGCGCCTGCTCCGCCTTATGCTTGCCGCTCAGCGTGATGCTCGCCGCCGTGGCATTCAGGTTGCCCTGTGCCAGCGTGTTGTTCAGCCGCAGTTGACCATTGGCCTCCAGTTGAATATCGCCTTCACGCGCGGTGAGATTGCCGAGGTTAACCCCCACCCCTTTTTCACTGGACACCAAATGAATACGGTTGGCGTACATACCGCCCAGCGCACCGGTATCGATGGCGATTTTGGGAACTTCCCCCTGACCGGCGATCGCCGTGGCCTTGCCTGTCGCATCCACCCGATTGGCACCGAGCGTAATGCTGAGATCTTTGGCATGCAGTTCCGCGTTGATCGCGGTAGCGCGAGCGATCAGGGCGAATTTGTCGCTGTTGCCGGCATTCAGCCCCTTGCCCTGAATAGTGATCGCTCCCTGGGTCACTTCCAGCGCCTGCAGCTTGCCGTCGGCGTCCAGCACCGGCTTGCCGGTGGTCAGCGTTGCGTTGGGGGTATTGATAAAGCCACAGCCGTCGCAGGTGATGCCATAGGGGTTAGCCACCATCACTCTGGCCTGCTTGCCCGCCACCTCCAGGTAGCCGCGCAGCTGTGAAGGGTTGGGTGCTACCACCTCATTGATGATTCCCTGCGCTTCTTTACCGGCCTGCAGGTTGGGGTTGTTCTGAATCAGGCCGCCAAGCTGGCTCTGGTTGAGCTGACCGGTGGCGTTGTTGAGGATCATCCCCTCTTTGCCAACGTTGAAATCGTTGTATTTATTATGAGAAATACCGGCCTGATTCGGCGTGGCGATATTGACCACAGGCACGCCATTGGCAGCCTGATCGACCCGGGTATTACCCTCGGCCACGTTGATGCCTTCGGCCAGCGCCGGCAGCAGCGGCTGCCCGGCAAGCAAGATGCACAGGGTGTAGCTCAACAGACGCTGATGAGCTTTAAGCGGTTGATTATTTTGGCGCTTCATCCTTGAAACCTTCCTGTGCATTAGCGTTAAAGTACGATATTGACCCGGTAATAAACCGAGACCCGATCCGGTTTCAGCCAGTCGGGATAAGCCAGTGGCCAACCGAGGGTCAGTTGGCTGCTGAAGTAGCGGTTACGGCTGCCCAGCCCTACGGCACCGCCCCACAGCGTGCCGGAGGCGTTGGCGTCCAGCGTATCGTGATGCAGATAGCCGCCGTCCACCGCCGCCAGGGCGTTAATGCTGCCGAGGTAGGGCAGTGTCACCAGCGAGCGGTTCACCTCGTTACGCCAGTAGCCGCCCTTGTCGCCGGAAAGGTATTGCTCTTTGAAGCCGCGCACCGAGCTCTCGCCGCCAATCGTCAGACGTTCGCTGCCGTACAAACGGTGGTTGCTCCACTGACTGTATAAACTGGTGAGATAGGTCCACTCCTGCCCCAGCGGCAGGTAATAGCTGCCGGAAAGCGAAAGCTTGTGAAACTCGGCCCGGGGGGCTTCTTTGACTTTTTCGCTGTCATTTTCCGCGCCCAGCCAGGGCACACCACGGCTGTAGGCCGGGTTCAGAGTGGCGAAACCGCCCAGCAGTTTTTGGCTATGGCTGACGCCCAGCGTAACGCTGGTCAGTTTGCGGCTGCTGCTTTCCAGCCGGGTATCGTTGAGATAATTGCGATTGATACGGTGCGTCAGCCCGAGCGACATGCCGGTTTTCATTTCGCCGTCACGGAACAACACCCGCGAAACACCCAGCCGATGAGTCTGGCTGTCGCCACTGGATCGCCAGTCAAAACCCTGGTTATTGAGGGTGGTCAGGTAGTCGCTGTAGGAATAGTTGTAATCCAGCGTCCAGTAACCGTAAGGCAGGCTGACGCCGGTTTGCACGCTGCGCGCATTATGGTCGTTGGCAAAATCACTGCTGCGCGCACCGGCGACAAACCATTGATCCGCCAGCCCCAGCAGGTTATTGCCGGTCAGCGATCCGTTGATCTGCCCGGTGCCGGTACTTTTTTGCCCACTGTTGTCGAACCCCAACCCGAGCATCAGCGGAAACTCGGGTTTGGCGCTCAAATTGACCACCGAGAAGCCCGGTTGGCTGCCGGGCAAGATTTCTATCTGCACCGGTTGCTGGCGCAGACGGTTAATCTGCTCCATGCCCTGTTCGATATCACGCAGGTTAAGGATGTTGCCCTGCAGGCCCGGGAAGGCCATTTTCAGCATGCGATCGTCCTGCTGCTCCAGCAGGATTTTCTCCAGTTTGCCTTCCAGCACCAGTAACCGCAGCTCGCCACGCGACAGATCCTGTTCGGTCAGAAATGCCCGACTGGTGATATAGCCACGACTGATATACCAGTCGGAAATCTGCTGTACCAGCGTTTGGATCTGCCCCAGATTCAGGCATTGCTGCAGATAATCCTGAGTAAGTTTGCGTTGCGCACTGGCAGGCAGGTGATCCGCGCCTTCCAGCCGAATATGGTTGATGGTGAAGCAAGGGCCACCCGCGCTGGCATTGGGGCCGGGGGCTACGGGCAAGGTCGGCGTCAGGCTGCGTTGCAGTTCCTGCCGCTGCTGCTGGTTTTGGTCCAACAATTCACGCTGCTGCTGTTGGATGGTGTCACGATCCGCCGGGGTAAGCAGGTTAGCGTCGGTGGCGGAGGAGAATAAAATGCACAATAAAGCGGCCGAGAGCCGTTGAGTAACTGAATCCATTCAGAAGATCATCCGTGTGTTTTTTCAGCATTTTAACGACAGAACGGGGAATGTAACAAGATGCGAACCATTAGCCGCGACCCGGATTTGGCCCTTCAGTAACGAACATTCCTAAAGCAGGCAGCGGAAAGTCACCTGGAAAGGGTAAATGTAGCTTATTGATTTTCTCTAGCAGAAAAAAACAGTGAATCACTCTTAATTTAAGCCAGATGGAGGAAATTTGCTGTTAATGCGATTAGCACCGCAAAAAAGAGGCTAACAGGGGCCGTGAACCGGCCCCTGGAAATGTATTACGCGGTACCGCCAACGGTCAGGGTGTCCAGCTTCAGGGTCGGCTGGCCGACGCCCACCGGCAGGCTTTGCCCCTCTTTACCGCAGACGCCGACGCCTTTATCCAACGCCAGGTCGTTACCGACCATCGAAATCTGTTGCATCGCCTCAATGCCGGAGCCAATCAGCGTCGCGCCCTTCACCGGCTTGGTGATGCGGCCATTTTCGATCAGATAGGCTTCGGTGGTGGAGAACACAAATTTGCCAGAGGTGATATCTACCTGGCCGCCGCCAAAGTTTGGCGCATACAGGCCGTATTCAACGCTGGCAATGATCTCTTCCGGCGTCGACTTGCCCGCCAGCATGTAAGTGTTGGTCATGCGCGGCATCGGCAGGTGCGCATAAGACTCACGGCGGCCGTTGCCGGTCGGCGCAACGCCCATCAGACGCGCATTGAGCTTGTCCTGCATGTAGCCTTTCAGGATACCGTTCTCAATCAGCATGTTGTATTGGCCTGGCACGCCTTCGTCATCGATCGCCAGTGAACCACGACGCCCCTGCAGGGTGCCGTCATCCACCACGGTGCAAAGCTCGGAGGCCACTAACTGACCCATCTGGCCGCTGAATACCGAGGTACCGCGACGGTTGAAGTCGCCTTCCAGGCCGTGGCCCACCGCTTCATGCAGCAGAACGCCAGGCCAGCCCGCGCCCAGCACCACCGGCATATTGCCGGCCGGGGCCGCCACCGCGGAAAGGTTAATCAATGCCATGCGCACCGCTTCTTTGGCGTATGCATCGGCACGGACGTCGCCATCAGCGATTTCCAGGAAATAGTCATAGCCGAAACGGCCGCCGCCACCACTGGAACCACGTTCACGCTTGCCGTCTTGTTCCACCAGCACGCTGACTGACAATCGAACCAGTGGGCGAACGTCCGCCGCCAGAGTGCCGTCGGTAGCCGCCACCAGGATCTGCTCGTACACGCCGGTGATGCTGGCACTGACTTCCTGTACCCGCTTGTCGGCGGCACGCGCGACCTTGTCAACACGGTGCAACAGGGCGATTTTCTCTTCACGCGGCAGACTTTGCAGCGGATCAAGCAGGGGGTACAGCGCCTTATGGCTGATTTCACCCAGGGTATGCACCTGACCATTGCCGATATCACGCACAATGCTGCGCGCCGCATGGGCGCTTTGCTGCAAGGCGTTCAGGGTGATCTGATCGGCATAAGCGAAGCCGGTTTTCTCGCCGCTAACGGCACGCACCCCGACCCCTTGATCGATATTGTAGGAGCCATCCTTGATGATGCCGTCTTCAATCACCCAGGCTTCGTGGTAGCTCGACTGAAAATAGAGATCGGCATAATCGAGGCGGCGTTCGGCCAGTTGCCCCAGGACGGAAAACAGATCCTGGTGGCTCAGCTTATTGGCAGCAAGTAACTGCTCACTGACAAACGTCAGACTCATAATTTTTTCACTCTTTAATGGAGGATTTTTTGTCAAACGGCGCCGTCAGCGACGTCTGGAATCGGTTATGTTGCAATACCGGCATCTGCTCGCGAATCGTTTTGAGCCCGGCAATATCGACCCGGACTTTCAATGCCGAGACCGCATCCGGGTTTTCAGCCAGTACCTTGCCCCAGGCGTCCACCGCCAGCGAATGGCCCCAGGTACGACGAGTCGGGCCATGGCTGCCAACCTGCGCCGGTGCCAGGATCACACACTGGTTTTCAATCGCCCTGGCGCGCAGCAGGATTTCCCAGTGCGCTTCGCCGGTCACGCGGGTAAAGGCCGCCGGTACGGAAATCAGTTCAGCACCCTGCGCTCGCAACGCCTGGAACAGCGCCGGGAAACGCAGATCGTAGCAGATGGTCATGCCAAGCCGCCCGACCGGGGTATCCACCACCGTGAGTTGCTGGCCATGCTGATAGGTATCTGACTCTCGATAATGGCCGTGAGAGTCGTTAATGTCCACGTCAAACATGTGCAGCTTGTCGTAACGCCCACGGATCTCGCCCTGGTCGTCAAACAGCAGGCTGCTGGTGGTGATCAGCGCAGGGTTTTCACGGCTGACCAGCGGCATCGAGCCGATCAGCAGCCAGACGCCATAGCGCCGCGCCATCTCGCGCACCGCATTCTGCAGCGGTCCGTCACCCTGGTGTTCCGCATGTTCACGATAAGCCGCGGAATTGGCGAACAGCAGGGCGTTCTCCGGTGTCATCACCAGTTTTACCCCGGCATTGAGCTGCTTAATCTGCTGTTCAATCTGGGCCAGGTTATCACGCACCCGATCACCACTGCACAACTGTAACAACGCAACGTTAGCATTTCTCATGGCGCCTTCTTCTCCTTTGGCTTACGCAACACCTCATTGACCTTCGGCTGGTCCAGATCGCCACTGATATGGTAGCGAATCAGTGAGATCTTGTTCCACAGCGGCCCCAGCACCTGCGAGGCAGCAAACACCGCCGCGCCGACGATCGGATTAATCACGAATGCGGTGGCGACACCGACAGTGGTCGAAATAGCCGGTGCGACAACCGCTTCCATATCAATCCGTCGGCGTGCCAAATCGACCTGACCGCTCATGGCGATATCCGCCGCCAGTCCGTCAACTAATAGATTATCGGTATGCATTATGCCATCTTTCAGCCACGCGGTGCTGCGGATGGAGTCAAAGTAGAAACCTTTGCCGAAGGTATCGCTGAAATCGAACTGCAACTTACGTAACAAGGAGTCGACGCTGACCAAACGCAACAGCTGGCCAGCACGACCGCCGCCCATGCTGTCGATCTCTCCCTTGCCCATATTGACCTTCAGTGCACCGCTGAGGGTACTCATCTGCGGTTTCCACGGCGTGCCACGCCAGTACAGATCAAAATCAATGTCATAAGGCGCACCTTTCAACGGCGTGGTGATGCCGAAGAAAGCGGCGGTTTCGTCAATTTTGCCGCCCAGCAGCTTGCCTTTCAGCGAACTGCGCTCTTCCTGAGCGTTCTGTTTCCACAGGCCGCTGGCGGTCATGCGCCCTTTGCCGGTGTCGATCAAGCCATGCTCCAGGGTCAGGGTATCGCCCTGATTGGCCAGATCTGCCTCCACCTTGCCGAGGTTTTGCCCCATCACCCAGCACGACTTGCAGCGCAGCATCAACGACGGCCAGTCACGGAAGGAAACCTTGTCTACCACTGCCAACGGGTTGGTTGCCGCGGTCGGGGTGCCCTTGCTGTCGCTAAACTGCGGATTGTAATAAAGATAGTTGATATCGGCACGCCACGGCCCACGTTCTGTCACTCGCAGGCTGCCGTCGACTTCCTCGCCCTTGGCGCTGATCAGGGTGCCACCGAGCTGTTGCTCCGCCGAGAGTGTCAGCTTGTGCCAGGCCTGTCCGCCCAGCAGTAACTGCGGCGTTTTCAGGGCTACGGTGGTCGGGAAGTTAAAACCACCCACCTTGCCCGAACCGCCACTTTGTTTCATCGCCGGTGCCATCAGGCCCAGCCACTTCTCACCGTCCAGCGCCGGCAAATTCAACGTCAGTGATTTACCGGCCGGTAACGCCGGGGTCCCACTGCCCTCGGTTTGCCATGCCGCGCGCGCCAGCGTCACCTGCTGTTTGGCGAAGGTCCATTCGCTGTTGAAATGATTTTGCTTGCCGGCGTTGCCAGTCAGCATGAATCCATTCAGGCCACCCTTCACTTTTACGCTCAACGGCAAGGACTCACCCGCCGGTTTATCTAACGGAGAAGGTAAGTGACTGCTTACTTTTTTGAGGTCAGCATCAACGCCAATGTCATAGCTGGCTGCGCCCTTATGCGGTAAGACAATGGCAACCTGACCCTGCCAGGGAGCACTGCCACTCAACGCATCGGCCACTTCCTGCGGGATACCCGGGAATTTGCCCGGCTGCCAGTCGGCCTTCAGGCCAACGTTGACCTTGTAGTCGCTTTTGCCTTCCAGGGTGGTGAAATTTACCGCGACCGGTTGCCCGAACCAGTTGGCCGACAACGTATCACTGCTCAGGTTGCCGTTATCGAAGCGGAACTTGCCGCTGACCCTTTGCAGCTCACTTTCAATCGGCTTCACCAACAGTGAATTGTTGTTCAGCGCCACCTCGCCCGTGGCGCGAACCAGCTCGCCGTTCAAGGGAATATCGAGGTGTAAGCGCCCACTGACATTACCGCCAATCTGCAGCTCATCCAGGGCCGCCCCCAGCGAATCGTGCAGCGGGGTTTGTTCGAAATAGTTATGGATTTCCGCGCCCTGGCCCGCCACGTCGGCATCAACCAGCAAACGTTCTTTCAGGTAGTCCGGAATAACGGCTGTGACATTCTTGCCGTCCACTTTGCCCAGCTTGGTCTGCGGGGCATTCATCCACAGCCCTTCGTTGGCAAAGTCGAGATCGATAGCCAGATCGGTCAGCGCCGGCCACTCCGGCTGGAACTGGAAAGTGGAGTGGCGCAGCGGAACAAACACCTCAAACTGGCCTTCGTGTTTGCGGTAAGGGAAATGCTGTGGGTCACCGTTGTAAAGCAGCGTGGCGTTATCCACCTGCCCGCCCTGAATGGCACCGCTGAGGTAATCCACCAGGTGCTTGCCCATCAGTGGTTCCGGGAAGTAACGCCAGGCGTCCGCCGCGTCATACAGGCGGATACCGGCCAGAATACTCAGCCACGGGTCACCTTTGGCCGGTTGCTGGTAGCGGAAATCACCGTTAACCCACAGTGATTTGGCCT
This sequence comes from Serratia myotis, assembly GCF_027474885.1. Classification (NCBI taxonomy): domain Bacteria; kingdom Pseudomonadati; phylum Pseudomonadota; class Gammaproteobacteria; order Enterobacterales; family Yersiniaceae; genus Serratia; species Serratia myotis. Next base: position 4,939,074 of record NZ_CP099707.1, read on the forward strand.
TCACATCCAGATTTTTGCTCGCCAGTTCCCAGCCCTGATCGTTGTTCAACCAGGTCAGCGCACCACGCGCGCTGCTGACTTCCAGTGGAGCACGGAACATATCGCCGTACGGCAAGGTGCTGTCGTTGAGATCGAGCTGCAGGCGGCCATTCTCCACGCCACCGCTCAGTGCGCCAGAGAAGTGGTTAATCCCCGGCAGCAGTTTCCACGGCTGCCAGCTGACGTCCTGCCAACGGGCCTGGAAGCGGGTTTTTTCCGGCTGTTTCAGCGGGATATCTAATGCCAGCGCGTTGAGCCGGCCTTGCGGCTGCAAATCGTTCCAGCGATCAAGTACGTCCGGGCTGAGGAACGAGAAGGTCGGCAACAGCGCAGCCAGGCGTTCTAGCTGAATATTGGAGGCACGCACGCGCAGTTCTTCCGTCTGCCCCGGCCCCATAAACTCGGTGTTTTCCGGCAACCACAATGCCGAAAGCTTACCCTGCGGCCAGGCCTGACCGTCGGTGGCCAGGTTTAACTGTGGCACTTCGACCTGCCAGCCGGTCCCCTGGCGGCTGAGCGTCAGCGCCAGATTGTCCACGTCCAGCCGGTGTGGCTGTTTCCCCACGTTCCAGTTGGCCGCGCCCTGCTTCAGCAACGCATTGCCACCGGCAATCTCACCGTTTTTGATCTGCAGCCAGGCCGCCAGGCTGAAATCGGCGCTTTCCAGACCGGTATTAATGCGCAGCCAACGGGTGAACCAGGGTTTCATGTCGATATTATCGGCCTGCATATAGACCGTACCCACATTCAATAAGCCCTGGTTATCACGCAGGTCCATACGCAGCTGTACCACGCCATGCTGGCCATTCAGCGTCGACAGGCTAATCTGCCCTTCGGCACGGTGGCGATCGCGGCCGTTAAGCCAGGTAAGCTGTGGGATCTCAAACTCGGCGCGCGCACCGGCGGGCGTAAGGAATGAAATACGGCTGTCGCGCAGGTTGAAGTGATCCAACTGATGTAACAGTAAATCGCTGACTTTCCCCGGCTCGATGGTGCTGCCCTGGTGCTCGTCGCCACCCAGGGTAGTATTGAGATCAAACTGGAGTTGGTAAAAGGTGAGATCGCGGAATTGCCAGCGCCAGTGCAGCAGCGACTGCCACACATCCAGTGCCAGCGTAACACGTTCAATACGCAGGTTGCTTTTAGGCAGCGTGGCGCGTACGTTGCGCATTTCCAGCTGCGGGCCGAAGGTTTCCCAACTTCCCTGCATAAAGTCGACCTGGACCGGTACGCCGGAGAGGCTTTCGACCTTGGCCAACAGTTGCGGGCGATAGTTGTTCAGTTCAGGCAGCGCCAAGCGCAGCCCACTGATCAACAACGCCACGACGACAATCAGACTGGCGCCTGTAGCTAACAAAATCCCAGGCAGTCGCCTCACGCAGTTCTCCTTGCTTCCGCTGCCTGGCAACGGGAATATCTATGCATGGGGGGCCCAGCACGCTGAGCCCCACCCATATCGGACTTTGGTCGCCAACAGGCGAACTACATCATGACAACGTCAAACTGTTCCTGGCTGTACAAAGGTTCGATCTGCACCTTCACCTGTTTGCCAACAAAGATTTCCACTTCGGCCAGCGCATGGGACTCTTCGCTTTTCAGCGCCTCACCCACCGCCGCAGAGGCATAAACCAGGAAACGATCTGAATCATAAGCATGGTGCACGCGCACAATTTCACGCAAAATTTCGTAGCACACGGTTTCCACAGTTTTCAGGGTGCCGCGTCCATGACAGGTAGGACAATCATGACACAGCACATGTTCAATGCTTTCGCGTGTGCGTTTACGCGTCATTTCCACTAAGCCTAGCTGAGAGAAGCCGTTAATCGTGGTTTTTACCCGATCTTTACTCAGCGCCAGTTCCAGTGAATGCAACACCCGACGACGATGCTCGTCATTGTTCATATCAATGAAGTCAATGATGATAATGCCGCCCAGGTTGCGCAGCCGCAGTTGGCGGGCAATCGCCTGGGTCGCTTCGATATTGGTATTGAAGATGGTTTCATCAAGATTACGATGGCCGACAAAGGCGCCGGTATTGATATCCACGGTGGTCATCGCCTCGGTCTGGTCGATGATCAGGTACCCGCCGGATTTCAGCTCAACCTTGCGCTCCAGCGCCCGCTGGATCTCGTTTTCGACGTCGTACAGGTCGAAGATCGGCTGGCTGCCAGTGTACAGCTCCAGCTTGGCGGTAATATCCGGGATGTACTCACCGGTAAACTCCACCAGCAGATCGTGGGTCAGGCGCGAGTCGACGCGGATCCTGTCCAGCGCCGCTCCAGCAAAGTCGCGCAGAATACGCTGCGCCAGTGCCAGCTCGCCGTACAGTTTGTATTTGGTCTGGTTGCGTTTTTTACGCTCCATCACCTTGGTCCACAGCCGTTTGAGGAAGGCGGCGTCTTGCGACAGCTCTTCTTCACCAATGCCTTCTGCCGCGGTGCGGATGATAAATCCACCCAGTTCATCGCAGTAACCGGCGACGGCTTTTTTCAGGCGATCGCGCTCGGCTTCACTTTCTATACGCTGCGAAACGCCAACGTGCGCTGCCCCCGGCATGAACACCAGGTAACGCGAAGGTAAAGTGATGTCGGTAGTCAGACGTGCGCCTTTGGTGCCCAGCGGATCTTTCACCACCTGCACCATCAGATCCTGCCCCTGGCGTACCAGTTCGGCAATATCTCGCACGTGGAAATTTTTCTGCTCATCACCGGCAACACATTCGGTGTGCGGCATGATATCGGAGGCGTGCAGGAAGGCCGCTTTGTCCAGGCCGATATCGACGAATGCCGCCTGCATACCCGGCAACACGCGACTGACGCGCCCTTTATAAATATTGCCGACGATGCCGCGCTTGGATTCGCGCTCGATATGGATCTCTTGCAGGATGCCGCCATCAATATAGGCAACCCGCGTTTCAGACGGTGTGATATTAACCAGTAGCTCAGCTGTCATGCCTTCTCCTCAGAGCCGGTCGATAATGGCAGCGCCCATCAACCGGTTCTTACATCACGTAATGCGACAAAATGACTGAGCAGCTCATGTGTTTCGACTAACGGCAAGCCCATCACCGCGTGATAACTCCCGGTTATCGTTCTGACGAAACAACCACCCTTTCCTTGAATTCCGTAGGCGCCCGCTTTATCCATCGGTTCGCCCGTTGCAATATAGTCGCAGATATCCTGCTGTGACAGGTTGCGGAATGTCACGTCTGTCACCACTAGCTGGCACAGAACGTCATGGCGATCGGCGATCGCCACCGCGGTCATCACCTGATGCTGTTTACCCGACAGCGCCGCCAGCATTTGGGCCGCATGCGCTTCGTTTTGCGGTTTTTCCAATACCCGACCATTGAGCACCACAATGGTGTCGGCGCCCAGCACCGGACAATCCTGTGGAGCCAGTGCCACGCCTGCTCTGGCCTTATCCTGCGCCAAACGACGCACATAGGCTTCGGCAGCTTCTCCTTCCTGCCGCTGTTCTTCGGTATCCGTCAGGATGATTTCAAACGTCACGCCCAACAGGGTCAGTAATTCACGTCGACGGGGAGAGCCGGAGGCCAGATAAAGCGAAGTCATTGATATACCCTTACTGTACGGCGAACTGACGGCGGATTTTGCGCATCAGCAGGAATAACCACGGCCACAAAATGCCGTTTACCACACTACTCCAGAACACCTCTGGGCGGAAAGAGACGTTGATCACTAAAAACTCGGCCCAGAACACCACAACGTCCATCGCCAGGGACAATAGCACCACGATCAGCGCCTGTTGCCAGAGGGCCATGTTGCGGAACAGTTGGAATTTGAACGCGACCAGATAGGCAATGATCCCCAGCGCCAGCGCTCGCACGCCCAGCGTCGAACCGAGGATCAGATCCATAATCAGCCCCAGCACAAAGCCGGTGCCGACGTTAACCCGGTGTGGCAGCGCCATCACCCAGTAGATCAGGATCAATGCCAGCCAGGAAGGTCGGAACATGTAGATCTGTTCCGGCCACGGCATGATTTGCAGCACCAGCGCCACCAGGAATGACAGCCAGATTATCCAGCGCCCATTACTGCGGTAGCGATTCATTGGGTGACTCCAGTGGCCGGTGCAGCGGTTGGCGGTACGGCAGCGCCGGTTGCCGGTGCCGGCAGAGGCATTGGCGGCCCCATAGAATCGGCCGGCGGCAGCACCTGCGGCATCATCTGCATCAGGCGCTCGTTGGCAACACGGTGCACTTCGTCCGGCGGCAACGGCATATCGCCATTACGGTCGGCACCCCACAGCAATAACAGGTAGCGCAAGCGCTGCAGGCCCGCCGTAGGGCGTGCCTGGATCACCGTGTAGGCACGCTGATTATCCACTTTGACCGAGGACACTACCGCCACCGGATAACCTTCCGGGAAGCGACCGCCCAGGCCGGAGGTAACCAGTACATCACCCACGCGAATATCGGTATTGTTTGGCAGATGCTCGAGCTGTAAATCGTCGGCACAACCGCTGCCTGCGGCGATCACCCGGATATCGTTACGCAACACCTGGATCGGCAGTGCATGTGACGCATCGCAGATCAGCAGCACGCGGCTGGTGACCTTCGCCACCGCCACCACCTGACCGACCACGCCTTTATCACTGATGACCGGCTGACCTTCATAAACGCCGTTATCTGATCCTTTGTCGATCACTACCTGATCGCTGTAAGGATCGGAACCGGTCGAGATCACCTGGGTGACCATTTTGTGTTCGTCCTGGCGCAGCGGCGAGCCTAACAGCTCACGCAAACGGGCATTTTCCTGCTTGAATTGGCCAAGAAGAAGAACATCGCTGTTTTTCAGCAACAGTTCCTGTCGCAGAGCCCGGTTTTCCAGCTCCAGCTGTTGGCGGGTAGCCAGCGTTTCTGAAACGCTGTCCAAAACTTTGCGTGGCCCATTGGCCAGGAAATAGAAAGGGCTGACAGCCGTGTCCATGTAGTTACGTATTTTCACGAACGTACCGAGACGGCTATCGGCAACGATCAGGCAAATAGCCACAATCACTGCCAAAAAAAGTCGTAGTTGCAGGGAAGGCCCCCTGCTAAAAATCGGCTTCATAAATTATGCGTGTTCCTCGACAACAGAAAGAGGAACCGTACCTGATTTTCGCTTTGCGCATTCATCCGATACGATTCCTCCTTCCTGGGGCTGACTATTCTTCGCTGAACAAATCGCCGCCATGCATGTCGATCATTTCCAACGCCTTGCCGCCACCGCGAGCTACGCAGGTCAGCGGATCATCTGCCACGACGACCGGAATACCGGTTTCTTCCATCAGCAGGCGATCCAGGTTGCGCAGCAATGCGCCACCACCGGTCAACACCATGCCGCGTTCGGAAATGTCGGAAGCCAGTTCCGGCGGACACTGCTCCAGCGCTACCATCACCGCACTGACGATGCCGGTCAACGGCTCCTGCAGCGCTTCGAGGATTTCATTGGAGTTCAGGGTAAAGCCGCGCGGCACGCCCTCAGCCAGGTTACGGCCACGGACTTCGATTTCATGCACTTCATCGCCCGGATAAGCGGAACCGATGCCGTGTTTGATACGTTCGGCCGTCGCTTCACCAATCAGTGAGCCATAGTTACGACGCACATAATTAATGATGGCTTCGTCGAAACGGTCACCGCCGATACGCACGGAAGAAGAGTAAACCACACCGTTCAGTGAGATCACCGCGACTTCAGTAGTACCACCACCGATATCCACCACCATTGAACCGGTCGCTTCAGAAACCGGCAGGCCTGCACCGATTGCCGCAGCCATAGGTTCTTCGATCAGAAACACTTCACGCGCACCGGCCCCTTGGGCGGATTCGCGGATCGCACGACGTTCAACCTGAGTTGCGCCGACCGGCACACACACCAGCACGCGCGGGCTTGGCCGCATGAAGCTGTTGCTGTGAACCTGTTTGATAAAGTGCTGCAGCATTTTTTCAGTCACGAAGAAGTCGGCGATAACGCCGTCTTTCATCGGACGAATAGCCGCGATATTGCCGGGCGTACGCCCCAGCATTTGTTTAGCCTCATGACCCACGGCCGCAACGCTCTTGGGTGAACCGGCACGATCCTGGCGAATGGCAACCACCGAAGGTTCGTTCAGTACAATGCCTTGCCCTTTAACATAAATCAGGGTATTGGCGGTACCCAAGTCGATGGACAAGTCATTGGAAAACATGCCACGAAATTTCTTAAACATAACTAAAGGATAATCCTGCAAGCTGGGGGCGGAAAATAAAATCCGCCTACTTTACCAACCACACGAAGCAGCGACAAGGCGCAAAAACGTTCTACTTCGGTGAAAAATAGTCTGTATTGTTTCTGCTCGAATGCACGGAAATTGGATGAGGCCTGAATTCCCTGAACAAAGGCTCAGTTTACCACCCTGTCAGCGCACGAAACGGCGTAACACAGCTCATAAAATCTAACATATTCCCTGATTGCCGTTGGTGGTAAGCACCTACCAACGCTCAACAGAAAAGGACTGACAAGAGCCTATATCAAATAGGCGTCATTGTCGCAGGCAGTTTGGGGGTTATCCCAAAAAGACAGATAAAATAGCCCAGATGAATTGGCGCTCATTCTACGTCAATTTTTGCCCGGCATTCAGGTTAAACGCGATAACGACGCGAATATTTTTTGCGCCCTACGTCTATCGGTTCCGGCGACGCGAAAAAGTCGCCCTGCCCACCGAGGATCCCGCGATCTTTCAGCGTCTGCCATTCGTTGCGCGTCCGCACGCTGGCGGCAAAAACCTGGGTGCTGGTGCCTTCGCAGGCACCCGTCAGGCTCTGAACAAACAGCTGATTTTCATCACGCCGGTCAATACTCCGCACCAAACCAGGATGGAGCTTAACCAGTTCCACCGGTAAGGACTTGATATAGGAGGTACTCACCACGGTTAACCCCGCCTGGGACACCACCAGACGACAGCCCAATCCTGAGAGTAATCTCAGCACCGGACGTAAACGGTCGATATGTTGACACACGTCTGCCTCTGCAAGTTCAATCAGAATTCGCCGACGATGACTTTTTTCACACTGAAGCAGGCTATCTCGCAGCCAGCGCTGGAAAGAACGCTGCAATAAAGAGTCTACGCACAGCGTAAATGCCAGCGTTTCTTCGGGCCACAGTGCCAATAAAGGAAGGATGCGGCTCAGATGCTGACGATCGTAACTTTCCGCCAACCCCAACTGCTGTACCAGCGGCATATATTCAGATGGCAGCAGTTCCTGGGTACCGTCATAAATCCGGCTCATGATCTCACGGTGATGGACTTCTCCGTCCACCGTCACCGCCGGCTTCTGGTACAACCGCGGGCCACCCCGCGCCAACACCTGCTCCAACAGGGTGCGCCATTTGACGCTGCCGCGCCCTTTTTCCGGCACCTGGCTGTCGTAAACATACCAGCCGTTTTCCCCCTGCAGCGTGGCATGCCGCGTGGCCTGCTCTGCGTAATCAATCACCTGCTCGGTGGTTTGCCCGCTGCGGTATGCCACGATGCCGATATGCAAAAACGCTTCGCGATCGATAAGTGCGGTTGAAGGCAGGGCATCAATCGCGTGAACCAGCTGTGAAGCGATACCGTCAGCTTCTTTCAACGTGCGGTGCGGTAACAGCACGGTGAAATCACTGTGGAAATAGCGCGCCAACAGCGCCGCCGGATAGCGCATCACGAAGGTCGACAACAGATTGACCAGTGAATACATCAGTTCCTGTACCGCACTGTTACCGTGGATTTCCCGCAGCGTGTCGAAATCGGGTAATCGCACCATCATGACGATGCCGTGCGAGCCTTCCTCTTCCAGTTGGGTGGTCAGTTGGTTATCAAAGAACAATCGGTTGTTCAGCCCGGTTTTGGCGTCCTGCGCGGCAAAGGCGCGGATCAGCGTATCGACCCGGCTGCGCTCCTCGCGCGCTTCCGTCAGATCCGCCAACAGACGATCGAGCGCACCGCTGACGTTCGCCGGCCATTCACGTACGTCGCCCTGCATCACGCTCTCCCGCTCGCCATTAAGAATGCGGCGGGCACGGCGCTCCAGCCTGTCCTCCCCATCAGCCTGCTCTCGCAGCCAACGTAAACTGAACAGCAGGATCACCACCATGATAACGATCGACAGCGTGACGGCCGCAGTGGATTGCAGAGAACGTACGTCGCTGGCGAAAGGGTCAATATAGGTAATGCGTAGCGAAGCGCCGGGATGCTGCATCAGCGGCAGTGAAACTTGCCGGTAGCCATTGAGTGACTCCCAGGGCTGCTTTAGCGTCGGCAGATTATAAGAAAGGAGCTTGCTGTGGCTGGTATCCACGCTGACGGCCACGATCCCGAGTGGGCGCATCACCAGAGGAAGCCATTTTTCCTGCTCCTGCGGAGGTTCATGCAACATCGCCTGATCGAGCGAAGTCATCAGCGAGTCGAAGCGGCGCTCCAGTCGCTCCTGAGTGACGTAAAAGTAACTGTATGAACAGCCCATCAGCATCAAAAACATCGCCAAAGCAACCAGCAGGGTGATCAATGCAGAGAGCTTGGTGGTGAATCGCATCCCTGTGCCTTGTCCGTTATCGTTACGTGGATTTTCACCTTTGGTCGTATAAAGGCCCCGAATTCGCTCAAAAGAATCCAATACAACACCCTGATTTTTTAATGATTCACTGGCTTTGCCCTGACGATACTCGCCGACAACTCATGTCGCTCAAGCTACCAAGCATCGTCGACGAAGAAAACCTTCAATCACCCTTTTTTGTCTTTAATCAGGACATACAATTCTTATATGCATATAGTCAATTAAAGACAGATTCAGAAAATTAGCTAACGAGAGGAAGAGTGACATGCGTGCACTGTTATTGGAACAACAAGACGATCAAACTCTGGCTCAAGTCAAAGATATCAGCAGCGATCAACTGCCCGACGGCGATGTCACGGTAGACGTCAACTGGTCCAGCCTCAATTATAAAGACGCGTTGGCGATCACCGGCAAAGGCAAGATTGTACGCAACTTCCCGATGGTGCCAGGCATCGACTTCGCCGGTACCGTGCGCCACAGCCGTGACGATCGCTTTAAAGAAGGCCAGAGCGTGGTGCTTACCGGCTGGGGCGTGGGTGAAAACCATTGGGGCGGCCTGGCGGAACAGGCCCGTGTCTCCGGCGAATGGCTGGTGCCGCTGCCAAACGGGTTGGATGAACGCAAGGCGATGATCCTCGGCACCGCCGGTTTTACCGCCATGCTGTGCGTGATGGCGCTGGAAGAAGGGGGTGTGCGCCCGGATGACGGCGACATTTTGGTTACCGGCTCCAGCGGCGGCGTAGGCAGCACGGCGATCGCTATTCTGGCCGCGCTGGGCTATCACGTGACGGCAATCAGCGGCCGCGAAAGCAATACCGATTACCTGAAAGCACTCGGTGCCAAAGAAGTGCTGTCGCGTAGCGGCTATCTCGAAGCCCCGCGCCCGCTGGAAAAACAACTGTGGGCCGGTGCAGTCGATACCGTCGGCGACACTATGCTGGCACGAGTGTTGGCGCAAATGAACTATAACGGTACTGTCGCTGCCTGCGGCCTGGCCGGTGGTTATCACCTGCCGACCACGGTGATGCCATTTATTCTGCGCAATGTACGCCTGCAAGGCGTGGACTCGGTGCACACCCCGCTGCATCGCCGTCAAACCGCCTGGGAACGCCTGGCCGGTATCCTGCCAGACAGCTTCTATCAGCAAGCCACCCAGGAAATCACGCTGGAACAGGCACCGGCCACCGCTGCCGCGCTGCTGGATAACAAAGTCACCGGCCGTACTCTGGTGAAAGTCCGCTAAGCCTGAACGCCCCCCAACAACGGGGGGCATGTCCCGTCTGCGAAATTTCATATTTTCCCGCGGTCTCTCGCATAAGGCCTGGTTTCACGCCATGCTTACTTCATATTCTCGGAGAAAAATAGCATGAGCAAACAACCTAAATTAACTGAGGCCGATGTCACGCCAGAGAGCGTGTTTTATCAACGGCGAAAAGTGTTGCAGGCGTTAGGCATCACCGCCGCGTCACTGGCCCTGCCGCTTAACGCACAGGCCGATTTGCTGTCATGGTTTAAAGGTCACGATCGGCCCAAGGCACCGCCGGGCAAACCGCTGGAATTCAGCACGCCGGCAGCCTGGCAGGCCCAACTGGCCTTGACGCCGGAAGATAAGGTCACCGGCTACAACAACTTCTACGAGTTCGGTCTGGATAAGGCCGATCCGGCGGCCAATGCCGGCGGTTTGAAAACCGAAGGCTGGCAGGTGCGCATCGACGGCGAAGTCGCCAAACCGATCACGCTGGACATCGATGACTTAATCAAACGCTTCCCGCTGGAACAGCGCATTTACCGCATGCGTTGCGTCGAAGCCTGGTCGATGGTGGTGCCGTGGATTGGCTTTGAATTGGGTAAGCTGATCAAGCTGGCGGAACCGAACAGCAACGCGCGCTACGTCGCCTTCCAGACGCTGTACGATCCAGAACAGATGCCGGGCCAGAAAGACCGTTTTATCGGCGGCGGGCTGAAGTATCCCTATGTTGAAGGGCTACGTCTCGATGAGGCGATGAACCCGCTGGCGCTGCTGACCGTCGGCGTGTACGGCAAAACGTTGCCGCCGCAGAATGGTGCGCCGCTGCGCTTGATCACCCCATGGAAATACGGTTTTAAAGGCATCAAGTCGATCGTCCATATCAGTCTGGTGCGCGATCAGCCGCCGACCACCTGGAATCAGTCTGCGCCTAATGAATACGGTTTCTATGCCAATGTGAACCCGCACGTCGATCATCCACGCTGGTCGCAGGCCACCGAGCGCTTTATCGGCTCCGGCGGCATTCTGGATGTTAAACGTCAGCCAACGCTGCTGTTTAACGGCTATGCCGAACAGGTGGCCTCACTGTATCGCGGCCTGGATCTGCGGGAGAATTTCTAAGTGCGTTTGACTCCAACCCATATCAAATGGATCAAGGTCGCCATTTATCTGGCGGCATTTTTGCCTTTTCTCTGGCTGGTACTGTCAGTGGATCAGGGTTGGTTTAGCGCCGATCCGGCCAAGGATATTCAGCACTTTACCGGCAGAATGACGCTGAAGCTGTTGCTGGCCACCTTAATGATCGCCCCGCTGGCACGCTATACCCGCCAACCACTGCTGATTCGTTGCCGTCGCCTGGTGGGGCTCTGGTGTTTTGCCTGGGCCACGCTGCATCTGATAAGCTATTCGACGCTGGAATTGGGGCTGAGCAATATCGGCCTGCTGGGGCGCGAACTGGTTACCCGCCCTTACCTGACGCTCGGCATTATCAGTTGGTTGATCCTGCTGGCGCTGGCCGCGACCTCGACGCTGTGGGCGATGCGCAAACTGGGCGCCAAATGGCAAACGCTGCATAATTTGGTGTATCTGGTGGCGATCCTGGCACCGATTCATTACCTGTGGTCGGTCAAAACCTTTTCGCCACAGCCCTTCATTTATGCCCTGCTGGCCGTCGTGCTGCTGGCACTGAGATACAAGAAATTCCGCAATTGGTGGCGTTAACAGGCGGAACTTTTCTGTGTTCTACCCCTCATAATGCGATAACAGCCTGGCCAGTTTGCGGGTTTAGGGTTGAATATCTTCGCTGATAAGACCAGTATTTAGCTGCGAATTGCTACGATATCGTTATAATGCCCGACCTTGTTCCTGTTCTCAGGGTGAATTTCCCCCTTAACAGGTGACAAATCGGTGACATCGGGTTATTTTCTACGATGATGGTTTTATTGCCGGAGATACCAGCACAATGGCGGATAAGTTTCACATTTTGCTTCTGAACGGCCCCAATCTGAATCTGCTGGGGACGCGTGAACCGGAGAAATACGGTAGCACGACGCTAACAGAGATTGTTAACGGATTGGAAAACCAGGCATCCGCACTGGATATTACCCTGAGCCATCTGCAGTCTAACGCCGAACATGCGCTCATTGACCGCATACACCAGGCGCGCGGCAATACAGATTTTATTCTGATCAACCCTGCCGCGTTCACGCATACCAGCGTGGCGCTGCGAGATGCATTGCTGGCGGTGCAGATCCCGTTTATCGAGATCCACCTGTCCAACGTGCATGCCCGCGAGCCTTTCCGCCATCACTCCTACCTTTCCGATATTGCGGTGGGTGTGATTTGCGGCCTCGGCGCAGATGGCTACACATTTGCTTTACAGGCAGCGGTTAACCGTCTGTCGAAAACCCACTAATTGCTACGCAAAAAGAGTACGGAATCACACTCATGGATATTCGTAAAATCAAGAAACTGATCGAACTGGTTGAAGAATCAGGCATTTCTGAACTGGAAATCTCTGAAGGCGAAGAGTCGGTTCGCATCAGCCGTGCCGCACCGGTACAGTCTTACCCAATGATGCCGCAGGCATACGCAATGCCGGCACAGCCGCAGCCAGCTCTGGCTACCGCCGTGGCTGCCGCGCCAGCTGAAGCCCCTGCAGCACCAGCGGCCATGAGTGGCCACATCGTCCGTTCCCCAATGGTTGGCACTTTTTACCGCACACCAAGCCCGGATGCGAAATCCTTCATCGAAGTTGGCCAGAAAGTGAATGCCGGCGACACGCTGTGCATCGTTGAAGCCATGAAAATGATGAACCAGATCGAAGCGGATAAATCCGGCGTGGTGAAAGCCATCCTGGTAGAGAACGGCCAACCGGTAGAATTTGACGAGCCACTGGTCGTCATCGAATAACGAGGCGAACATGCTTGATAAAATTGTTATCGCCAACCGTGGCGAGATCGCGCTTCGTATCCTGCGTGCTTGTAAAGAGCTGGGCATCAAAACCGTTGCCGTGCACTCCACAGCCGATCGCGATCTGAAACACGTACTGCTGGCTGACGAGACTGTGTGTATCGGTCCTGCGCCATCGGTAAAAAGCTATCTGAATATCCCGGCTATCATCTCTGCGGCGGAAATCACCGGCGCAGTGGCGATCCACCCGGGCTACGGCTTCTTGTCTGAGAACGCTGACTTCGCCGAGCAGATCGAACGCTCCGGCTTTATCTTCATTGGCCCGAAAGCCGAAACCATCCGCCTGATGGGCGACAAGGTTTCTGCCATCAACGCCATGAAGAAAGCCGGCGTGCCTTGCGTACCTGGTTCCGACGGCCCGCTGACCGATGACATGGATAAAAACCGGGCCTTCGCCAAGCGCATCGGTTACCCGGTGATCATCAAGGCATCTGGCGGCGGCGGCGGCCGTGGCATGCGCGTTGTGCGCAGCGACAAAGACCTCGAGCAATCCATTTCCATGACAAAAGCGGAAGCCAAAGCGGCTTTCAACAATGACATGGTTTACATGGAAAAATACCTGGAAAACCCACGCCATATCGAAATTCAGATTTTGGCCGACGGTCAGGGTAACGCCATCTATCTGGCTGAACGTGACTGCTCCATGCAGCGCCGCCACCAGAAAGTGGTTGAAGAGGCACCAGCACCAGGCATCACCAGCGAAATGCGCCGTTACATCGGCGAGCGCTGCTCGAAAGCCTGTGTTGAGATCGGTTACCGCGGTGCGGGAACTTTCGAGTTCCTGTACGAAAACGGCGAGTTCTATTTCATCGAAATGAACACCCGTATTCAGGTTGAACACCCGGTTACCGAAATGATCACCGGCGTGGATCTGATCAAAGAGCAGCTGCGTATCGCTGCCGGTCAACCGCTGTCGATCAAACAGGATGAAGTGAAGGTTCACGGCCACGCGGTGGAATGCCGTATCAACGCCGAAGACCCGAACACCTTCCTGCCAAGCCCAGGCAAGATCACCCGTTTCCATGCGCCAGGCGGTTTCGGCGTGCGTTGGGAATCTCATATTTACGCCGGTTATACCGTACCGCCGTACTATGATTCCATGATCGGCAAACTGATCACTTACGGTGAAAACCGTGACGTGGCAATTGCCCGCATGAAGAACGCCCTGGCTGAACTGATCATCGATGGCATCAAAACCAACGTTGAACTGCAGCAGCGGATCATGAGCGACGAAAACTTCCAGCACGGTGGCACCAACATCCACTATCTGGAGAAGAAGCTCGGTCTGCAGGAAACCTAAGGCAGGCTATTCGCATCGCCTGACAGAAGGCCGGTTAATCACCGGCCTTTTTCTTTTGTAACGGCTTGGCAAAAGCCGGCCTTGCCGTAGAATTCCTTACCTTTGGCAAAACCATCACCGTAAACCTATGGGGAACACTGATGGAAACACGCTTTATTCAAGCCCACCGCGAAGCACGATGGGCGCTCGGTCTGACGCTGCTGTATCTGCTGGCCTGGTCACTGGCAGCCTACCTGCCGGACAGTGGATCCGGTATTACCGGCCTGCCGCACTGGTTCGAAATGGCCTGTTTGCTGGTCCCGCTATTGTTTATCGGCCTGTGCTGGCTGATGGTACGCGGCGTATTCCGTGATATTTCGCTGGAGGACGGCGATGCAAACTGAAGTCATTTTGCCGCTGGTTGGCTATCTGGTGCTGGTGTTTGGCTTGTCGGTCTACGCGTACAGCCGTCGTCAAACCGGCAACTTCCTCAGCGAATATTTCCTTGGCAGCCGCTCGATGGGCGGCTTCGTGCTGGCCATGACGCTGACCGCCACCTATATCAGTGCCAGTTCGTTTATCGGTGGCCCCGGTGCCGCCTATAAATACGGCCTGGGTTGGGTGCTATTGGCGATGATCCAACTGCCGGCGGTGTGGTTGTCGCTCGGTGTACTGGGCAAAAAATTCGCTATTCTGGCGCGCCGCTACAACGCCATCACCCTGAACGACATGCTGTACGGCCGTTACCAAAGCCGTCTGTTGGTCTGGCTGGCGAGTCTTAGCCTGCTGGTGGCGTTCCTGGGGGCCATGACGGTGCAGTTTATCGGCGGCGCACGCCTGCTGGAAACCGCCGCCGGTATCCCTTACGACACCGGTCTGCTGATCTTTGGCATCAGCATTGCGCTGTATACCGCCTTTGGCGGCTTTCGTGCCAGCGTGCTGAACGACGCCATGCAGGGTCTGGTAATGTTGATCGGCACCGTGCTGTTACTGGTTGCGGTGATCCACGCCGCCGGCGGTCTGCATAGCGCAGTGGACAAACTCCAGCAGATTGACCCGGCACTGGTGTCACCGCAGGGCGGTGAACAGATCCTCAGCCTGCCGTTTATGGCATCGTTTTGGATCCTGGTGTGCTTTGGCGTGATTGGCCTGCCGCATACGGCGGTGCGCTGCATCTCCTACAAAGACAGCAAGGCGGTACATCGCGGCATCATCCTCGGCACCATGGTGGTGGCGGTGCTGATGTTCGGCATGCATTTGGCCGGCGCGCTGGGTCGTGCGGTACTGCCGGATCTGAAGATCCCCGATCAGGTGATCCCAACGCTGATGATCACCGTGCTGCCGCCATATGCCGCCGGTATCTTCCTGGCTGCGCCGATGGCGGCAATCATGTCGACCATTAATGCCCAATTGCTGCAATCATCCGCCACTATTATTAAAGATCTCTACCTTGGCGTACGGCCGCAGCAAATGCAGAACGAACGCCTGATCAAACGCTTCTCCAGCCTGACCACGCTAATCCTTGGCTTATTGGTGCTGCTGGCGGCCTGGCGACCACCGGAAATGATCATCTGGCTGAATCTGCTGGCGTTCGGCGGCCTGGAAGCGGTGTTCCTGTGGCCACTGGTGCTGGGCCTGTACTGGGAACGCGCCAACGCGCAGGGAGCACTTAGCTCAATGGTGACGGGTGCGGTATGCTATACGCTATTGGCCAGCTTCAAGCTGCAGTTGGCGGGGTTGCACCCTATCGTGCCTTCACTGCTGTTTGGCCTGTTGGCATTTTATATCGGTAACGTCGTAGGCGAAAAACGTCGGGCGGCGTCATCATTACCCTCTTAAAAGAGAATTGCTATGCCTTGGATCCAACTCAAACTGAACACCACCGGCAGCCAGGCAGAAGACCTGAGCGACGCACTGGTTGAAAGCGGCGCGGTCTCGGTGACCTTTCAGGACACCCACGACAATCCGGTGTTCGAACCGCTGCCAGGTGAAACCCTACTGTGGGGCGATACCGATGTGATCGGCCTGTACGACGCCGAAACCGATATGGCTGAAGTGGTGGCCATGCTGGAACAGCATCCGCTGCTGGGCGCCGGTTTCCGCCACAAGATCGAACAGCTGGAAGATAAAGACTGGGAACGTGAGTGGATGGATAACTTCCACCCGATGCGCTTCGGCGAGCGTCTGTGGATCTGCCCAAGCTGGCGTGACGTGCCCGACCCAACCGCGGTCAACGTGATGCTCGACCCGGGCCTGGCGTTTGGTACCGGCACCCACCCAACGACGGCGCTGTGCCTGCAGTGGCTGGACGGCCTCGATCTGGCCGGTAAAACCATTATCGACTTCGGCTGCGGTTCCGGCATCCTGGCAATTGCCGCACTGAAACTCGGTGCAGCGCGCGCTATCGGCATCGATATCGATCCCCAGGCCATTCAGGCCAGCCGCGACAACGCGCAGCGTAACGGCGTTTCAGAGCGTCTGGAGCTGTATCTGCCAAAAGACCAACCGGCCGATCTGCTGGCCGACGTGGTGGTCGCCAACATCCTGGCTGGCCCATTACGTGAGCTGGCACCGCTGATCGGTTGCCTGCCGAAGTCCGGCGGCTATCTGGGCCTGTCCGGCGTACTGGCGACCCAGGCCGCGAGCGTGGCGCAAGCCTATGAGGATAAATTCACGCTCGATCCGGTCGCAGAACGCGAAGAATGGTGCCGTATTACCGGTCAACGTAACTAATTCCCTTTTTGCTTTGATAAAAACCACCGATAACTTAACAGGTTACGGTGGTTTTTTTTCGCCCCAAGATTTCACTGATTTATCCTGACAAAAAGCGAGCGTATTCTGCTGCAGGCGCGATCACCGCCGGTTTTTTTAGTCGCTGGCCGCCACAGAAGATTAACGTTGTTTAAATAAGGATTGGCAATGAAAGGGAAAATATTAGTCGCCGTTTTAATGGTCTCCTGCTTTTCGGCGGGTGCGGCAGAGCAAGCGCATTGGGGCTATGAAGGTCAGGAAGATCCGGCACACTGGGGCAAACTTTCCCCGGACTTTTCGCTGTGCGAAACCGGTAAAAACCAGTCACCGGTGAATATTAAGGGCGCGCTGAAAACCCAACACGACAAACTGAAACTCGCTTTCCAACCAGGCAAGCAACAGATCGTCAATAACGGCCATACCCTGCAGGTTAACGTTAGCGGCGGCAATACTTTAGTTCTGGATAACGACACTTTCACGCTGCAGCAATTTCACTTCCACGCCCCCAGCGAAAACGAAATTGATGGCAAGCAGTTCCCGCTGGAGGCGCACTTTGTCTATAAAGACCAGCAAGGTGAGTTGGCGGTGCTGGCTTTGATGTTCCAGCAAGGCAAAACCAATTCGCAACTGGCGCGGGCCTGGCAGCAGATACCGACAGCCGTCGGTCAGACTGCAGTACTGACTACACCGCTGGATATCAAAGTCCTGCTGCCAAAAAGGTTTAACTTCTATCGGTTCAGCGGTTCGTTGACCACTCCCCCCTGTTCTGAAGGCGTAAGCTGGATGGTACTGGATAAGCCCGTCAGCGCGTCAGCTGAGCAGATCGCCCAATTCCGCACCGCAGTACAGCATGCGAACAATCGCCCGCTACAGCCGCTGAATGGCCGCGTTATCATCGACTAAGGCTATAGGGAAGACTTCACCGCCGGTGTCATGGCCGGTGGTGAACCAGACCGCTTTACACCAAAACCCTCACCACGCAGCTTCAACGTAATTGTGCCTATTCTCAACGGAATACCCTGATAAATGCCCTGAAATACTGTCAATATCCAGCTGAATCGAGACTCATTACAGATAAAATTCTGTTGTGTGGGGAATATTTTATTGCACGCAAATTAACCATATTTCGTCAACTCATTGTTAAATATATATAATATTTTTATAGATCCTGACGAGGTGCATTTTTATTGCCAAATAGCGCCTGATTGGTCAAAGTTTGGCCTTTCATCTCAACGCAAAAATGCGTAATATACGCGCCCTTGCGGACACAGTATGGTTACTCTTTGTCTATGCGCATTGGACACCACCAGCTTACAAATTGCTTGATTGCGGCCCCGATGGCCGGCATTACAGATCGCCCATTTAGAGCCCTATGTCATGCAATGGGTGCTGGGATGGCTGTATCCGAAATGCTCTCCTCCAATCCGGAGGTGTGGCGGACGGATAAGTCGCGTCTGCGTATGGTCCATAGTGATGAACCAGGGATCCGTTCCGTGCAGATTGCCGGATGTGATCCAGATGATATGGCCGCTGCGGCGCGTATTAACGTGGCCAGTGGCGCACAAATCATCGACATCAATATGGGTTGCCCGGCCAAGAAAGTGAACCGGAAGCTTGCAGGGTCTGCATTGTTGCAGTACCCGGATCTGGTTAAACAGATCCTCCACGCGGTAGTTAACGCTGTGGATGTGCCGGTAACACTTAAGATTCGCACCGGCTGGGAACCAGAACACCGTAACTGTGTAGAGATTGCCCAACTGGCCGAAGACTGTGGTATACAGGCCCTGACGATTCATGGCCGAACCCGTGCCTGCCTGTTCAACGGCAACGCGGAGTACGACAGCATTCGGGCAGTTAAGCAGAGTGTTTCCATTCCGATTATCGCGAATGGCGACATTACTGACCCGCATAAAGCCAGAGCAGTGCTCGACTACACTGGGGCTGATGCCCTGATGATAGGCCGCGCTGCTCAGGGGAGACCCTGGATCTTCCGGGAAATCCAGCATTATCTGGACACTGGGGAACTGCTGCCCCCTCCGCCGCTTGGCGAGGTTAAGCGTTTGTTGATAGGGCATATTCGGGAATTGCACGGCTTTTACGGCCAAGGCAAGGGATTCCGGATTGCTCGTAAGCACGTATCCTGGTATCTCCAGGAGCACGCCCCGAATGACCAGTTTCGGCGCACATTCAACGCCATAGAGGATGCCAGCGAACAGCTGGAGGCGTTGGAGGCATATTTCGAAAATCTTGCGTAACAAAAAAGAGCTGACAGAACTATGTTCGAACAACGCGTAAATTCTGACGTACTGACCGTTTCTACCGTGAACTCACAGGACCAAGTGACTCAAAAGCCTCTGCGTGACTCGGTGAAACAAGCACTGAAGAACTATTTTGCTCAACTGAACGGTCAAGACGTTAACGATCTGTATGAGCTGGTATTGGCTGAAGTTGAACAGCCACTGTTGGACATGGTGATGCAATACACCCGTGGCAACCAGACCCGTGCCGCCCTGATGATGGGCATCAACCGTGGTACGCTGCGTAAGAAATTGAAAAAATACGGCATGAACTGATACTAGTCAGTTTGCATGTTGAAAAGGCGCAACCTCGCAAGAGGCGGCGCCTTTTTCTTATTGGGCCTTCTGCCAAAGTGATGTCAATGCGAATGAGAATATTCGCATGCCACGCCTCCTTATCAGGCCGTATTCTGTGTTACAATATACATTCCTGGAGCCGCCTTCGCGGGCCTACAGCATCCCTCCGAAGCCTGATAGCAGCGCGAACCGCCCTTCGAGTGTAAAGATTTAGTCAATTATGGAATCTGGCTAAACGATAGTGATGTCTGGGTGTCTGAGTGGTCGTACCGCAATTGAGGGGATCCTTGTGCGTTACAGGTTGCTGCCCCTAATTAATGCATAAATGAGTTCATATGAAGCGTCCGCAAAAATTCAAAATGGCACTGCTGCATCCGCGCTACTGGCTTACCTGGTTCGGCCTGGCCTTCCTGTTCTTACTGGTTCAACTCCCCTACCCGGTGCTGCACAAGCTCGGTATGTGGATGGGCCGCACCTCGATGCGATTCCTGAAGCGCCGGGTTTCCATTACTCGCCGTAACCTGGAACTGTGCTTCCCGGACATGGACGTGGCGCAGCGCGAACGCAAAGTGATAGGCAACTTCGAATCCCTCGGCATGGGCCTGCTGGAAACCGGTATGGCCTGGTTCTGGTCAGATAAACGCGTCAAACGCTGGTTCAACGTTTCTGGTATCAATAATCTGAAAGCAGCCCAGCAGAATCAACGCGGCGTGCTAGTGATTGGCGTGCACTTTATGTCGCTGGAATTGGGCGGCCGTGCCATGGGCCTGTGTCAGCCGATGATGGCGATGTACCGCCCGCACAACAATAAAGCAATGGAATGGGCACAAACCAAAGGCCGTATGCGTTCCAACAAGGCCATGCTCGATCGCAAAGACCTGCGCGGCATGGTTCAGGCTCTTAAACGCGGTGAAGCCGTGTGGTTCGCTCCGGACCAAGACTACGGCCCACGTGGCAGCGTATTTGCTCCGCTGTTCGCCGTCGATCAGGCCGCTACCACCAGCGGGACCTATATGCTGGCACGCCTGGCCAAACCTGCGCTGGTGCCGGTGGTGCTGATCCGTCGCGAGAAAGGCCGTGGTTATGATCTGCTGATCCAACCGGCACTGGAAAATTACCCGATCAGCGACGAGATCGCTGCCGCGGCTTACATGAATAAAGTGGTTGAGAAAGAGATCATGCGCGCGCCAGAGCAGTATATGTGGCTGCATCGTCGCTTCAAAACCCGGCCGGCCGGCGCCCCGTCGCTGTACTGAGCCAAGCCCCAAACCGAGCCCGGCCAACGCCGGGCTTTTTTGTGCGCCGCATTTAGAAAACTACAGATTGGCGTTCGGCTTTACTGTAATCTCCTTTTTTACCCGCGCAGGAAAAGGAAATGATGAAAACTCAAGTTCGCATTGCTCTGGTCGGTGACTACAAACCCGAGGCCGTTTCTCACCAGGCCATCCCTATTGCTCTCCAGCTTACCGCCACACACCTTAACGTCGATATCCAATCTCACTGGCTGCCCACAGCAACCATTACTGCCCCCTCGGTACTGCAAGGCTATGATGCGATCTGGGTGGTACCCGGCAGCCCGTATAATCATGACGACGGTGTCTTTATGGCGATCCGCCATGCCCGTGAGCAGAACGTCCCCTTCCTCGGCTCCTGCGGTGGCTTCCAGTATGCGATTGTGGAATACGCCCGTAACGTCATGGGCTGGCATGATGCCGGACATGCTGAAACCGACAGCGGTGGCCGGTTGGTGATTGCTCCGCTGAGTTGTTCGCTGGTCGAAAAAAGCGGTGCCATTCTTTTCCAACCGAATACGCTGGCAGCCCGAGCCTACGGCAAGCTGGAAACGCATGAAGGCTACCACTGTAACTTCGGCGTTAACCCGGAGTTTGTCGCCGATCTACACCAGCATCCGCTGATTATCAGCGGCCATGACAGCGAAGGTGACGTGCGGTCAGTCGAATTGCCGGGGCACCGTTTTTACGCTGCCACGCTGTTCCAGTCCGAACGTGCGGCATTACGTAACGAGCTTTCCCCGTTGGTGGTGGAACTGATCAAGACCGCTGCAACGGCCTGACAAAGCGGATAATGAGGGCCATGTCGATATGGCCCTCCATCGGCAATACAACCGCAGGCTTACCACATCAGTTGCCCTATCAGCGGGGCGGCAATCACCGTGATAATCCCTGCCAACATCATCACCAGGCTGGAGACAACCCCTTCTTCCTGGCCCATCTCATAAGCTTTTGCGGTACCGGCACCGTGCGACGATGCCCCGAGCCCGGCACCTTTCGCCAGACTGCTGCGCACCGCCAACCGCAGGAACAACATGTCCCCCACCGCCATGCCGAACACCCCGGTGATCACCACGAACAGCGCCACCAGATCCGCCTGCCCACCCATCTGTTTGGCGGCTTCCAGTGCAAACGGCGTGGTGATGGATCGCACCGCCAGACTGCGTTGCACCTCTTCCGGCAGCGTCAGCAGGCGTGCCAGCCATACTGAGCTGTAAACCGCCACCAGCACCGCCGTCAACACCCCGGCGCTAAGCGACAGCCAATGGCGGCGAATGATATGCAGATTCTCGTACACCGGCACCGCGAAGGCGATAGTCGCCGGCCCCAACAGCCACAGCAACCAGTGCGTTTCACCAATGTAATCCTGATACGAAATATGGGTGACCACCAGCAACAGCACCAGGATCATCGGGGTCAGCACCAGTGGCATCAGCAGTAAGGTACGGCGGCGGCGGTAGAGTTTTTTATTGGCGAAGTACAGCGCCAGCGTCACCAGAAAGCAGACGATGCCAAGGGTAAAATCATTCATCGCGCTGTTTTCGCCGCTGCAGCCAGACTTCCAGTCGATACACTCGATCGACCACCAAACCCGTCGCGCCCAACGTCAGCGTGGTACTGACGGCAATCACCAGGAAAATCTTCCAGCCTTCTACCATCAGCAACTGGGCATAGTTAACCACCGCCACCACCGCCGGGACGAAGAACAGCAGCATCTCGGCCAGCAGCCAGCGTGAACCGGCCCTGACCCAGTTCAACGGCAGAATACGCAGCAAGATCAGCGCCAACAGCATTAACATGCCGATAATATTGGCGGGCAGCGGCAGATGAAACTGTTGCACCAGTCGATCGGCAATCAAAAATAACACCGCGTATAAGACAACCTGGATCGGCACCTGCAAGCGGGCCAGCAGAGAGGGAGCAGCATGGCGTAACGCCAGTAACATGAAAGATGACCTTAAACAAAAATTCACGGTTTACAGTATACGCAGCCAGGAAACCTCCCATGAAATGAATTAAAATTATCAACATCATGCCATCAGGGAATAATTTCCCGAGGGTATTGTCCCTGAGGAGAACCCAACGTGGATGTCCGCACTTTGCGCTACTTTGTCGAAGTAGTGCGGCAACAAAGCTTTACCCGCGCGGCCGAAAAATTGTTCGTCACCCAGCCGACCATCAGCAAGATGCTGCGTCATCTGGAAGAAGAACTGGAGTGCACGCTACTGATCCGCGAAGGGCGCAAGCTGCACCTGACCGACAGCGGCCAGGCGGTGTACCAGCGCGGTCTGGCGATTATCGATGAGTTCCGCCAGCTGGAGGCAGAGCTGGAAGACATCAGTTCGGTAAAAAAAGGCGTGCTGCGGCTGGGTATCCCGCCGATGGTTGGCCGGCAGATTGCCGATTTGATCCGTCAGTTCCGCCAGACCTATCCCGGCATCGAGCTGAAAATCTCAGAGCTGGGCGGGCTGTCGGTTGAGCAGGCGGTGATGTCCGGTGAACTGGATCTGGCAATGACCATTCTGCCGGTCGATTCCGATCAGCCGTTGACCTTCCTGCCATTACTCGCTCACCCAATGTGCGTGGTCACACCGCGCACATCCCACTGGTTGAACCGCACCAGCATCAATATCAATGAATTGGCCAACTGGCCGATCCTGCTTTATAACGAAGACTTTGCGCTCTACAAGATGCTGATGAAAGCCTTCCGTCAGGCCGGTTTTGAGCCACAGATAGCAGTGCGCAGCGGGCAATGGGATTTTCTGGCATCGATGGTGCAGGCAGGGGTCGGTATCGCCACCCTGCCGGAGCCGGTCTGCCAGTGGCTGGATAAGGAAAACCTGCTCTGGCTGCCGCTGGAGCCACGTATGGAATGGAAAGTCGGGTTGATCTGGCGCCAGGGCAGTTACCTGTCGCACAGCGCCCAGGCCTGGATAGCCTGCTGTCGCGACTACTGGCCGCCGGTGAAATGAACGGGGCCGCATCTGCGGCCCCGTGGGTATTAGCCTTCGCGCTCTATCAACAGCGCTTCCAGCAGATCGAGATCGTGCAACAGTTTTTGCAGCGTCTCATTGCTGATTTTCTGCGTGGCGCGCAGGTGATACAACTCACCACGTTCGGCACGCAGTGCCGTCAGGCGGAAGCGCCGCTCGAGGTTTTCCAGCATCAGCGCATTCTCGATATCGTCTTTGGTGGTGATACGCCGCCGTAGCGCCCCCACCACCCGCGAACTGATCTCTTTCAGCACCTGCGGATCGATATTCTCCTCGGTATCGACAGCCAGGCGTTCTTCCATTTTGTTGATACTTTCGATCGCCACCTCAGCCGCCATGGCAATCGCCATCCGCTCTTCACTCTTGCTGACGCTCTTGTCTGCCACCTGCACGCCGCGCAACAACAGCGGCAGCGCCATGACACCGGCAATCAGCGAAAGCAGGATCACCCCGGCGGCGATAAACACCAGCTGATAGCGCGCCGGGAAGGCGCTACCGTCACTCAGCAGCAGCGGAATAGACAGCACACCGGCCAGCGTAATCGCCCCACGCACCCCGGCGAACGACGCCACCCACAGTTCACGCGTGGTGAAATCACCAAACTGCAACGGCCGTTTTTTCATAAAGCGGCGGCTGGCGTTTTTCATCAGCCACAGCCAGGTGAAACGTAATATCAATAACGCGCCGTAGATAATGGCGACATCGGCAAACAGGTACCAGGTCTGAATGGTCGGATCCAATTCCGCCTGCAGGATGGAAGTTTCCAGGATCCCCGGCAGTTGCAGACCCAACATGATGAATACCATGCCGTTGAATACAAATTCCAGCATCGCCCAGACGCTGTTCGCACGCAGACGCATCGCCAGTGGTGCGTTGCGGATCACGCCGGACTGGCTGATGGTCATCCCCGCAGCGACCGCGGCCAGGATACCGGAGACGCCAATGTGTTCGGCAATCAGGTAAGAGGCAAACGGCAATAACAGCAGGAACACGATTTGTGTCGCCGGGTCGTCACCACTCCAGCGGCTCATTACGCGCAACGACTTACTGTAGAGCCAGGTGACCGCCACGCCAGCCAGCAGGCCACCGATCGCCACCTTAAGAAACTCGAGGGTCGCGCCACCCACGGTAAACACCATGGTGCCCATCGCCACCGCAATGGCAAATTTGAGTGAAACCAGGCCGGACGCGTCGTTCATCAGCGCCTCGCCCTCCAGCACGCCCATGATCGGCTTCGGAATGCGCCCTTTACCGACGATACCGGACAGCGCCACGGCATCGGTGGGCGACAGTACCGCCGCCAGCGCAAACGCCGCGACCAGCGGTATCCCGGGCACCATGGCGTAAATCAGGTAACCCACGCCGACCACGGTAATCAGCACCAGCACCAGCGCCAGGCCAAGGATTTCACGGCCGTGGTGCAGGAATTCGCGGGTTGGGGTTTTCCAGCCATCGGCAAACAGCAACGGCGGGATAAACAGCACCAGGAACAGTTCGGGATCAAAATCGACGTGCAGCCCGAAATGTGGCCAGGCCAGCAGCGCCCCGATACCGATTTGCATTAACGGCAGCGGTACCTGGAACGGCAACATACGCGTCACCACCCCAGACAGGGAGACCACCAAAATTAAAATGAGGATTGTAAAAAAGATTTCCATGCTTTCCTTAGACTCTAGGGTTCAAACCACAACAGCACATAGCCGGAGTATGCCCCCGATAGTAGATCACTTTTTTTACAGCGGTTAAAGCTTGTTGTGCCATTCAAAATGCAGTATCGGCAGAAGGAGACTTATCTGAAGCAGAAATGGGGATAAAACATCCCCCGCCGAAGCGACGGGGGAAACGACAAGCCGATTAGATTGCCCAACCGCCGGCATAGAACGCCACCAGGGCTACGGCGATCAGCACGGTGCCGATATTCAACCGACGCCATTCACCGGAGAAGATACGGCCAATCACCAGTGAGCTAAAGCCCAGCATGATGCCGGTGACGATATTACAGGTCAGGACGATAAACACCGCGCACAGCAGGCCGGACATCGCATCAACAAAGTCGTTGAAGTCCAGCTTGGTGACGTTGCTCAGCATCAGCAGGCCCACATACATCAGCGCCGGTGCGGTCGCGTAAATCGGCACCAGATAAGATAACGGCGACAGAAACAGGATCACCAGGAACAACAGACCAACCACGGTCGCGGTCAGGCCGGTTTTACCGCCCGCAGCCGTCCCTGCGGCAGATTCGATATACACCGCCGCCGGGGCGGCGCCCACCAGGCCGGAGAAAATGCTGCTCAGGGAGTCCGAAGTCAGCGCTTTGCCGCCGTTGATGATCTGCCCGTCTTTATCCAGCAGGTTGGCCTGACCGGCCACTGCACGGATGGTGCCGGTGGCGTCAAATACTGCCGTCATCACCAGCGCCAGCACGCTCGGCAATACTACCGGCTGCAATGCCCCCATAATATCCAGGCTGAAGATCAGCGAATGGCCGTTGGCATCCGCCAGGCTTGGCATGGCAAACAGACCCTGATATTTCACCGCTGGGTCAAACACCAGGCCAATTACCGAAATGGCGATAATCACCAACAGGATACCGCCCGGCACGCGCAGTTTCTCCAGACCAAAAATCACCGCCAGCCCGAGCAGCGTCATCACCACCGGGAATGAGGTGAAGGCACCCAGCGCCACCGGCAGGCCATCCAGTGGGTTCTTCACCACCAGGCCCACGCCGTTTGCGGCGATCAACAACAGGAACAGGCCGATACCAATGCCGGTACCGTGCGCCACGCCCATCGGCAGATTACGCAGGATCCAGGCGCGGATGCCGGTTATCGAGATAATGGTAAACAGCACGCCCATCAGGAATACCGCGCCCAACGCCACCGGAATGCTGATGTGTTGGCCCAGCACCAGGCTAAAGGCGGTGAAAGCCGTCAGTGAAATCGCACAGCCGATGGCCATCGGCAAATTCGCCCATAATCCCATCAGCAGCGAGCCCAGACCGGCGACCAGACAGGTGGCAACAAACACCGCCGTTGGCGGGAAACCGGCCTTGCCCAGCATGCTCGGCACCACAATCACCGAGTAAACCATCGCCAGGAAGGTGGTTAACCCTGCCACCACTTCCTGACGTACGCTGCTGCCACGCGCAGAAATATTAAAATAGCCATCAAGCCCGCCTTTTGGTTTAACGGCGTTATTCGCTTGAGAATTCGACATGTTGCTGTCCCCTGTGTTTCATTGCCAGCCCGTTTCAAAGGCTTGTTATTCCGCTCACGCCTGTTTTGTAGGGTATCGTTTGCTTTCCGGTACTTTACTCACGTCGCCAACTGGCAGCGCTCACAAAGGCAAACGATTAACTCTCAATGCGTGATGCGGGTGATTTGCGGTGGTTTATTCAAGGCAAACGATTATCCAGCCTTATATACCCTCTGATCAACCAAAGATCGCGGCAATTTATGCAGAAAAGTATTGGGATCCATCATTATCGAAAAGACGGTATTTGTCACATAGGTAAATCTGATGGGAAAGCCCCCCGAACGGAGGGCAAAAGGGTTACTGAGCCTGTGCGGCCTTTTCATCCATGTACATCAGTTCCCAGATATGACCGTCCAAATCCTGGAAACCGTGGCCGTACATAAAGCCGTAATCTTGTGGCTGGTTATAGGTGTTGCCCCCGGCGGCGATCGCCTTGCGCACCAGAGCGTCCACCGCGGCCCGATCGGGCTGCGACAGGCACAGCAAAACCTCGGTCGCCTTCCTGGCGTCGCCAATCGGATTCGGGGTGAACATTTTGAATTTTTCGTGGGTCAGCAGCATCACATAGATACTGTCGCTGACCACCATGCAGGCGGCGGTGTCATCGGTAAACTGTGGGTTGAAGCTAAAGCCCAACTGGGTGAAAAACACCACCGATGCGGGCAGATCGCCCACCGGCAGGTTAACAAAAATTTGCGTAGCCATGGGCTACCTCCGATGAAGGTTGACCTCATCGAGTATAGCCCATTCCCTCAGCTCAGCAGGTCATAAGGCCCACCCTGCTCAAGCGCCCGCTGGTAGGCCGGGCGTGTATGAATGCGCTGCAGATAACCGCGCAGCTTAGGGCAACCGTCCAATGCACCGCGTGCCGCCATTGCTTCCAGTGGGAAACTCATCTGGATATCCGCCGCGCTGAACTCGTTGCCGACAAACCAGGTACTTTTGTTCAGGTGCTGTTCCAGATAGTCGCAATGCGGCGCGATCTGCTTATCCAGATACTCCCGCTGTACCCCTTTGCCAATGGCCCCCGCCACCGGCCGCAACAACCAGGGGATCGGCGGTTGCCCCAGCCGGCTAAAGACCAGTTTCATCACCAGCAGCGGCATTAGCGAACCTTCGGCATAATGCAGCCAATATCGGAACTGCTGACGGGCGTGGTAGTCCGTCGGCATAAACTGCCCCTGTGCATCATAGGCTTCCTGCAGGTATTCAATAATGGCACCGGACTCCGCCAGCGTCAGATCGCCATCGACGATTACCGGCGACTTCCCCAGCGGATGGATCTTCTTCAACTCCGGGGGTGCCAGCATGGTTTGCGGATCGCGCTGGTAGCGCTGCACCTGATAGGGCACATCCAACTCTTCCAAAAACCACAGGATGCGTTGCGAACGTGAGTTATTCAGATGGTGAACAGTGATCATAAGGTGGCTCCTATCCGCTGCCACACCAGTTCGCCGATCTGCACGCCGTTGCCAAGCTGTAGCGGTACAGTGCGAAGCTGGAGGCGATCGCCGGTGAAATGATAAAAACGCACCTGTCGGCTACCGATCCAATTGGGGAACGAGCTGCCTTCAACCTGGTGCACTATCCGCTGGTCGCTCTCATCCACCTGATAGCGACCAAAATAACAAATCATATTGATAAAAGCGGCGTGGGTTTCCTGCCCGGTGCCCTGCGCCAGATCGTCGGCGGCAAAGCGTGGCCGGGTGGCGCTGTAGAGCTGCGCCGCCATGGTGCCATTGGGCTCGTAGTTAATGCGACCCAACACCTGCTCGCCCAGCGGGTGATTGACCTTGCCGTCTTCCCCTTTGAACACAGAAGATACCAATGACCAGCTACCGATAAACACGTTGACTGACATGCCATTTGCTCCTTTAAGGATATTACTGCCCTAAAGGGTAGTGGCGAATTTTGCCGCACGCCAGCGGGAATAACTGCGCTCAAAAATAAGTCAATTTATTTGATGGAGATTATCAAAACTCTCCGATTTTCTATTCAATCGCTTCAGCCTATTATCTATCACATCGAGAGGGAACAACCTCTCACCTAAAAAATACCCTGAGGATTGAATCATGAAAAACATCAAAATTTTTGCTACTGCTCTGCTGCTGACTACCGCCTCTTTCGCCAGCGTTGCTGCCGATCAGCCGACTAACCAACCTGCGGCTAATGCCCAGAAAATCGGTGTGGTGTCCGTTAGCGGCGCTTCTAACCTGAGCGCACTGGAAACTGAACTGGCCAACAAAGCCGCAGCATCAGGCGCCAACTCTTACCGTATCATCTCCGCCGGTGGCCAGAACAAACTGTACGGCACCGCAGAAATCTTCAACTGATCGTCAGACAGTCAACTGACGGAAGAATGAAGCCCCGAAAGGGGCTTTTCTCGTTTCTAACGCGCGTCAAAGCGTGTCGCCAGCTTTTGCAGACGGAATTGTTCGGTGATGTAATCGACAAATACCCGGGTTTTGGTCGGCAGGAATTTGGTGGTGGGGAAGTACAGGCGCACGCTACCGCGATCGACATACCAGCCAGGCAAGACTCGCACCAGGCGACCACTCTCCAGATAAGGCAAGGCGTTCGGCATGCTGATCAGAGCAATGCCCAGCCCCATTTCGGCAGCCCGTGCCGCCGCTTCCGGCTCATTGACCGTCATTTTTATCGTCATGGTCGGCGCGCGCTGCTCGTTATCCGCATTGCGCAGCGGCAGATTACGGATGCGCCCGGTTTGCGGTGAGCGAATAAAAATACCCGCATGACTCGCCAACTGTTCCGGCTGCTGAAGCGGCGAATGTTGTTGCAGATACGCCGTCGAAGCCACCAGCACGCCGTGTGCCGGTGCCAGTTCGCGGGCGATCATCCCCTGCGCCAGCTCGATGCCGCCGCCGATTGCCGCGTCAAAATGCTCACCAATCAGATCGACCTGACGATTATCAAAATGCCAGTCTGGAACAATCGCCGGATAATGGGCCAGGAAGTCCGGCAGCATCGGCAAGACAAAATGCAGGCCGAAAGCGGTGCCCATGCTGACCTTCAGTGTACCCGCCGCGACCCCACCGCTACTGCTCAGGCCTTTCAAAGCGCACTGGATCGACAGCAATCCCCCGCTGACTTCCTGCAAAAAACGTTCACCCTCTTCGGTCAGGGTCAATTTGCGCGTATTGCGCTGGAATAGCCGCACCCCCACCAACGACTCAAGTTTGGTGACGTTCTTCCCCACCGCCGCAGAACTGATCCCCAGCTTGCGACCGGCGGCAGAAAAACTGCCACTCTCTGCGCTACTGACAAAGCACTCCAGATGTCCGAGCATGATTTATCCCGTCGATTTCAAACCATTGGTTTAAGCTGATTATAGCTCTTTGTGGCTAGTTCCCAATCCGCGTTTCTCCGATACTGGACCGGTAGCTTTATTAACCTAATCCCACTCTGGAGAAACATCATGTCCGCAACTCTCTCTCTGCAAGGCAAAGTCGCATTCATTCAAGGCGGTTCACGCGGTATCGGTGCCGCCATCGCCAAACGCCTGGCGCGCGAAGGTGCCGCCGTGGCATTTACCTATGTCGCCTCTGCCGATAAAGCCAACGCACTGGTCAGCGAAATCACTTCTGCCGGCGGCAAGGCTTTGGCCATCAAGGCCGACAGTGCCGATGCCGCGGCTCTGCAGCAGGCGGTACGCCAGGCAGTAAACAGTCTGGGCAATCTGGATATTTTGGTGAACAACGCCGGGGTGCTGGCCATGGGCAGCACCGAAGAACTGCCGCTGGAAGATCTGGACCGTACGCTGGCGGTTAACGTACGCAGCGTGTTCGTCGCCAGCCAGGAAGCGGCGCGCCATATGAATGACGGTGGCCGCATCATCAATATTGGCAGCACCAACGCCGAACGTATGCCATTTGCCGGTGGCGCGGTGTATGCAATGAGCAAATCTGCGCTGGTCGGTCTGACCAAGGGTATTGCTCGCGATCTCGGCCCGCGCGGCATTACCGTCAATAACGTGCAGCCCGGCCCGGTAGATACCGATATGAACCCGGCCAACAGCGATTTTGCCGAGCAGTTGAAAGCGATGATGGCGATCAGCCGTTACGGCAAGGATGAAGAGATTGCCAGCTTCGTCGCCTACCTGGTTGGCCCTGAGGCAGGTTATATCACCGGTGCCAGCCTGAGCATTGACGGCGGCTTCTCGGCTTAATATTCCCAGATAGTTAAAAAGCCCCTCTCGGGGCTTTTTTAGTTTGACTACAATGAAAAGACGCACCATTCGGAGTGTCTTCCATGAATGCCTTCTCTTCTCAACGATTGCTAGTCGCCTGCCTGGCGTGTATCACGGCCCTGCTGTTCGTCAGTTCGGTGCATGCTGCTCCGGTGAAGGAAAAGCCGCCGGCGCAGGAGGAGCGAGATGCACTGGAAGTCAAAATGGACGACATCATGCAACCCTGGAAAGGAGATTTGCCCGGCATGCTCGATCGACGGGTGATCCGGGTGTTGACCACCTACAGCAAAACCTTTTTCTTCACCGTCAAGGGCACTCAGCGTGGCCTCACCCATGACATATTTATCGAGTTCGATCGCAACCTCAATCTCAAATTGGCGAAGGATAAAAAGCTCAAACAACGCCATCTGAAGGTGCGCATCATCTTTGTGCCGGTAGCGCGCGATCAGCTACTCACGGCACTCAATGAAGGCAGAGGTGACATCGTTGCTGCCAACCTCACGGTCACTCCCGCACGTCAGGAACGGGTGGCCTTCACCACGCCTCTTTACCCGAAAGTTCAGGAACTGCTGCTCTCTGGCCCCGCGTCGCCGAAGGTAGAAAACCTGGAGCAACTCTCCGGCAAGACGGTGTTTGTGCGTTTTTCATCAAGCTATCACGAAAGCCTGCTGGCCCTTAACGCGCGCTTTGCCAAAGAGTCACTTCCGCTCATGACCCTTGAGGCGGCTCCTGAATCGCTCGAAGATGAAGACCTGATCGAGATGCTGAACGCCGGTCTGATCCCGCTTATCGTGGTCGATCGCCACAAGGCTCTGTTCTGGAAACAGGTTTTCCCCAAAATTCAGGTGCACGAAAATGTGGTGCTGCGTGACGATGCCAACATCGCCTGGGCCGTTCGCAAGGAGAGTCCGCAGTTGCTCGCCCTGCTTGATAACTTCGTCAAGGACAACCGCCAGGGCAGCAAATTGGGCAACACCCTCCTGCTGCGCTACCTGAAGAGCGCCAAATATGTCAAAAATGCGGCGGCAGAGAGGGAACGCAGCAAAATGCTGGCGCTGGTAGACATTTTCAGAAAATACGGCGACCAATATGATGTCGACTGGCTGCTGATGGTGGCTCAGGGTTATCAGGAATCGCGCCTCAACCAGTCGGTCCGTAGCCGGGTCGGTGCCATCGGGGTGATGCAAGTGATGCCGAGCACCGGTAAGGAACTGAAAGTCGGTGACATCCGCAAGCTGGACCCCAATATCAATGCCGGGGTGAAATACATGCGCTGGATGATTGATCGCTACTACGCTGACGAACCTATGACCCCCCTCGACAAAGTGCTGTTCTCGTTTGCCTCCTACAACGCCGGACCGGCCCGTATCGCCCGTTTGCGAACCGAAAGCGAGAAGCGCGGTTTTAACCCCAATGTCTGGTTTGGCAACGTGGAATACCTGGCAGCCGAGCGGATCGGGGCCGAGACAGTGACCTATGTCAGTAACATCTATAAGTACTACATCGCTTATCGCCTCATCATGGACCAGCAGGGCCGCAAACAGCTGGCGATGGATAAAACCAGGAGTGCGCCGGTACCAGAAAAGGCCAAAGGCGCCCCCGTCGAGCCGTGACTCTGGCGTGAAAACGCTATCCCTTAAATACAAAAAAGCCCCTTTCGGGGCTTTTTCATCGGCTTCAGACAACCTGATATCAGAAAGGAATATCGTCGTCGAAGTCCATTGGTGGTTCGTTGCTGCTGGCTGCCGGCGCGTTGTTCTGCGCTGGGCGAGCCTGCTGGCCACCGCTGAACTGGTTGCCGCCCTGTGGCTGCTGAGGTTGACCCCAACCGCCCTGGCCGCCCTGAGCACCGGAAGCCTGGCCGCCGCCTGCAGGTGCGCCGCCGCCTTGACGGCCGCCCAACATCTGCATGGTGCCGCCAACGTTCACAACGATCTCAGTGGTGTATTTTTCTACGCCAGCCTGATCGGTCCATTTACGGGTCTGCAGAGCGCCCTCGATGTACACCTGGGAACCTTTACGCAGATATTCGCCCGCCACTTCAGCCAGCTTGCCGAACAGCACAACGCGGTGCCACTCGGTCTTTTCTTTCTGCTCGCCAGTCGCCTTGTCACGCCAGCTTTCGGAGGTTGCCAGGGTAATGTTGGCCACTGCGCCGCCATTCGGCATGTAACGGACTTCTGGGTCTTGGCCCAGATTCCCGACCAGAATTACTTTGTTTACGCCTCTGCTGGCCATGAGAACTCTCCTGATGATTGATTTTTACACAGTATAAACGAGTAAGTTTAACACGCTCAGCCCGAAACGACACCCGTGTTGATAACTGCGTATTGTATTCCAGAATTGTCCTTTCTATCGACTTGGTTGCATTCGTGTACTGGATATTCATTCAGGTTTTTTTGTGTCATAATTATGCGTTTCGTACTGGCTGTGCCGGTTTTTTGCGCGTTTGATCACAAAATCGCCCGTAAATCACCCAGACAGGCGCGGTGTATCATCAAGACGGGAAGTGTAAATGGACAATATCGAAGTTCGTGGTGCTCGAACCCATAATCTCAAAAACATCAACCTGATTATCCCGCGTGACAAGCTGATCGTCGTCACCGGTTTGTCCGGTTCAGGCAAGTCCTCGCTGGCCTTTGATACTCTGTATGCCGAAGGGCAGCGTCGCTACGTCGAGTCGCTCTCCGCCTATGCACGCCAGTTCCTTTCGCTGATGGAAAAACCGGATGTCGACCACATTGAAGGTCTGTCACCGGCAATCTCCATTGAGCAGAAATCGACCTCACATAACCCGCGATCCACGGTCGGTACCATCACCGAGATCCACGATTATCTGCGCCTGCTGTTTGCCCGCGTCGGTGAGCCACGCTGCCCGGAGCACCATGTGCCGCTGGCGGCGCAAACCGTCAGCCAGATGGTGGACAACGTGCTCAACCAGCCGGAAGGCAAACGCCTGATGCTGCTGGCCCCGGTGGTGAAAGACCGCAAGGGTGAGCACACCAAAACGCTGGAAAACCTGGCGACCCAGGGCTACATCCGTGCGCGTATCGACGGCGAAGTCTGCGATCTTTCCGATCCGCCAAAGCTGGAACTGCAGAAGAAGCACACCATCGAAGTGGTGGTCGATCGCTTCAAGGTCCGTGACGATCTGTCACAGCGCCTGGCGGAGTCCTTTGAGACTGCGCTGGAGCTGTCCGGTGGCACTGCGGTAGTGGCTGATATGGACGACACAAAAGCCGATGAGCTGCTGTTCTCCGCCAACTTTGCCTGTCCCATCTGCGGCTACAGCATGCGCGAACTGGAGCCACGGCTGTTCTCGTTCAACAACCCGGCCGGTGCCTGTCCGACCTGTGACGGCCTGGGGGTACAGCAGTTCTTCGATCCGGAGCGGGTGGTACAAAACCCCGAGCTTTCGCTGGCTGGCGGCGCGATCCGCGGCTGGGATCGCCGTAACTTCTATTACTTCCAGATGCTGCGTTCACTGGCAGAGCATTACGCATTCGACGTCGAAGCGCCGTTCAACAGCCTGGATGCCAACGTGCAGAAAGCGGTGCTGAGCGGCTCCGGCAAAGAAACCATCGAATTCAAATACATCAACGATCGCGGTGACACCACCGTGCGCCGCCATCCGTTCGAAGGCGTGCTGCACAACATGGAGCGCCGCTATAAAGAGACCGAATCGAGCGCGGTGCGTGAAGAGCTGGCGAAGTTTATCAGCAACCGTCCTTGCGCCTCGTGCCACGGCACCCGCCTGCGTGAAGAAGCGCGTAACGTGTTCGTTGAAGACACCACGCTGCCGGAAATCTCCGATCTGAGCATCGGCCACGCCATGACCTTCTTCCAGAACATGAAGCTCAGCGGCCAACGCGCCCAGATTGCCGAGAAAGTGTTGAAGGAAATTGGCGATCGCCTGAAGTTCCTGGTGAACGTCGGCCTGAACTACCTGTCACTGTCACGCTCGGCGGAAACCCTGTCCGGCGGTGAAGCGCAGCGCATCCGTCTGGCCAGCCAGATTGGTGCCGGCCTGGTGGGCGTGATGTACGTCCTGGATGAGCCGTCGATCGGCCTGCATCAGCGCGACAACGAGCGCCTGCTGGAAACGCTGATCCATCTGCGCAACCTCGGTAACACGGTGATCGTGGTAGAGCATGACGAAGATGCCATCCGCGCCGCCGATCACGTGATCGACATCGGCCCCGGTGCCGGTGTACACGGCGGCCAGGTGGTGGCAGAAGGCACCGTCGAAGACATCATGGCGCAGCCGGAGTCACTGACCGGCCAGTTCCTCAGCGGCAAACGCGAGATTGCCATTCCTGAGCAGCGCGTGCCGGCCGATCCGACCAAGGTGCTGAAAGTGAGCGGTGCGCGTGGCAACAACCTGAAAGACGTGACGCTGACACTGCCGGTGGGGCTGTTTACCTGCATTACCGGGGTTTCCGGCTCGGGCAAGTCAACGCTGATCAACGACACGCTGTTCCCGATCGCCCAGCGCCAGCTCAACGGTGCCACCCTTGCCGAACCGGCCCCGTTCCGCGAAGTGACCGGCCTGGAGCATTTCGACAAGGTGATCGACATCGATCAAAGCCCGATCGGTCGTACTCCGCGATCTAACCCGGCGACCTACACCGGTATCTTCACCCCGGTGCGTGAACTGTTCGCCGGCGTACCCGAGTCGCGCAGCCGCGGCTACAACCCGGGTCGTTTCAGCTTTAACGTTAAGGGCGGCCGCTGCGAAGCCTGCCAGGGCGACGGTGTGATCAAGGTGGAAATGCACTTCCTGCCAGACATCTACGTGCCGTGCGACCAGTGCAAAGGCAAACGCTATAACCGTGAAACGCTGGAAGTGAAGTACAAAGGCAAAAGCATTCACGAAGTGCTGGAGATGACCATCGAGGAAGCACGCGAATTCTTCGACGCAGTCCCGGCGTTGGCGCGCAAGCTGCAAACCTTGATGGAAGTCGGCCTGTCGTACATCCGTCTCGGCCAGTCGGCGACCACGCTGTCCGGCGGTGAGGCGCAGCGCGTCAAACTGGCCCGTGAGCTGTCAAAACGCGGGACCGGCCAAACGCTGTATATCCTGGATGAACCGACCACCGGTCTGCACTTCGCCGATATCCAGCAACTACTGGCAGTGCTGCATCAACTGCGCGATCAGGGCAATACCATCGTGGTGATTGAGCACAACCTGGACGTGATTAAAACCGCGGACTGGATTGTCGACCTGGGGCCGGAAGGCGGCAGCGGCGGCGGCGAGATCCTGGTTGCCGGTACGCCGGAAACCGTGGCCAACTGTGAAGCTTCGCATACCGCACGCTTCCTCAAGCCGTTACTGAAGAAGAAATAATCCCTGCCCGGCGGGCCGTTCCTGTGACGGCCCGCGCTATTCCCTGTTTCGCTCAAATTGAACAGAAACAGGC
The DNA here is from genome assembly GCF_027474885.1 of Serratia myotis. NCBI lineage: Bacteria > Pseudomonadati > Pseudomonadota > Gammaproteobacteria > Enterobacterales > Yersiniaceae > Serratia > Serratia myotis. The sequence goes on from NZ_CP099707.1 coordinate 4,975,701, forward strand.
AAGATTTAGACATTTTCAGGCATTTCCCTCCCCGCTCGCAGCTTTTATCATCAATGTTCCCTCTGTGGCCACCTGCTGTATTCAGGCCGCGTCTCACCGGCATCCTGCTGCCGGAAGCCATGCCCTACCCACTGATGACTGGAGTGACCATGAACATTACGCACGCCTATGCCGCGCACGACGCCAAGTCCGCGCTGGTTCCTTTTGATTACACGCCGCGCGTCCTGCGCGACCACGATGTACAAATCAACGTTCTGTTCTGTGGCGTTTGCCATTCTGACTTGCACCAGGCCCGCAACGAATGGAGCAACACGATTTTCCCGGTGGTGCCCGGCCACGAAATTGTTGGCCGCGTGAGCGCCGTCGGCAACCATGTTTCACGTTATCAGGTCGGCGATTTGGTCGGCGTGGGTTGCATGGTGGATTCCTGCCGTAGCTGTCCGAGCTGTGAAGAAGGGCTGGAGCAATACTGTGAAAACGGCTTTACCGGCACCTATAACGGTCAGGATCGGCAAACCGGCGCCATCACCTACGGTGGCTATTCAACCGCGATGGTGGTGGATCAGGACTTTGTACTGCGGGTGCCGGAAAATCTCGATCCGGCCGGTGTAGCACCGCTGCTGTGCGCCGGTATCACCACTTACTCCCCGTTGCGCCAGTGGGGTGCCGGTCCCGGTAAAAAGGTCGGCATCGTGGGTCTCGGCGGGCTGGGGCATATGGGCGTCAAATTGGCCCGGGCGATGGGCGCACATGTGGTGCTGTTCACTACCTCTCAGTCCAAAGTGGAGGACGCCAAGCGCCTCGGAGCCCACGAAGTGGTGATCTCCCGCAACCCGGAAGAGATGGCGCAGCACACCAACAGCTTCGACTTTATTCTTAACACGGTGGCCGCCCAGCACGATCTGAACCCGTTCCTTAACCTGCTGCATCGCGACGGCACTCTGACGCTGGTAGGTGCGCCGGAACACGACCATCCATCACCGCAGGTGTTTAACCTGATTATGAAGCGCCGCCGCATCGCCGGTTCGCTGATCGGCGGTATTGCAGAAACCCAGGAGATGCTGGATTTCTGTGGTCAGCACGGCATTACCTCAGACATCGAACTGATCCCGATGCAGCAGATCAACCAGGCCTACGAGCGGATGCTGAAAAGTGACGTAAAATACCGTTTCGTGGTGGATATCAACTCGCTGCGAGCCTAAGTTCCCGGGCGCCAGCACGGTGCCCGATTTTTCTTACAGCTGTTTAATCACCCGTGCCGGGTTACCACCGACCACGCAGTTGGCCGGAACGTCTTTAGTGACCACCGCACCGGATGCCACCACCACGTTATCCCCCAGAGTCACACCCGGATTAATCACCGCCCGGCCGCCAATCCACACGTTATCGCCAATGTGCACCGCTTTGCCGAACTCCGCCCCGCCAACGCGGGTTTCCGCATCCAGCGGATGGGTAGCGGTATAGATATGCACTCCCGGTGCCAGCATGCAGTTATCACCGATATGCACTTCACACACGTCGAGGATCACGCAGTCAAAATTGGCGTAGAAGTTTTTACCCAGGAAAATGTTGTAGCCGTAATCGCAGCGGAACGTCGGCTCTATAGTTCCTCCCTGATACCGGCCCAGCAGCTCGGCCAACCCCTGTTTACGCAGGTCAGTCTCGTCCGGGGAAGAATGGTTGTAATGATGTACCAACTGGCGTGCTCGTTTGCGCTCGCTGCGCAGTAACTCGTCACCGGCGTCATACAGCTCACCGGCAATCATCTTGCGTTTCTCTTCACTCATGGCCATCTGACGGCATCCTTTGGTCTGGTGGTTTATCGAGTATAAAAGCCTAGCCGTTTCCGGCAGACAATCAACGGGGAACGTTCCCATTATCGAGTCGCGATCACAATTTGGCCGACAAAAGAAAGGATGAGTCATGGGAAAAGGCAGGCGACACGCCTGCCCTCAATGCTTAAGCGCGCAGTTCCTGGCGCACGTGATCAGGTAACCCTTCAAGCACCAGCTGATATGAACTGTCGATCAGGGTGTAAAACTGCGAGTTGGGCAGGTTGCCGTCGAGAAACACCGTATTCCAGTGCGCTTTGTTCAGCCGCTCGCAGGCGACAATCTCCGGATGGTGTTCCCGCAGGCTTTCCGCCAGTTCCGGACTGGATTTTACCGCCAGCGCCGGTCGCCCTTGCACCTCGCACACCATGGCGAACATCACGTCGCCGACCTTGATCTGACTGGCCTGCCATTGGTTCTGGTCGCTCTGTTCCGCGCCCGGCTTCGCCATGCAGTATTCCAGCAGTGCTGTGTTATTCATTGGGTTATTCCCCCTGTAACGTGGCCACAACACGGCGTGAACCGCCGTGAATGCGGTGCTCCCCCAGCCAAATTCCCTGCCATGTGCCCAGCATCAGTCGCCCGTGACCGACAGGCAGCGTCAAGGACGTGCCCAACAGAGAGGATTTGATGTGTGCCGGCATGTCGTCCGGCCCTTCATAGTCGTGCTGATAGGGTGCGTTCTCTGGCACCTGACGCAAGAAATGCTGCTCCATGTCGGCTCGCACCGTAGGATCGCAGTTCTCGTTCAGCGTCAGCGAGGCCGAGGTATGTTGCAACAACAGATGCAACAGGCCAGTTTGCAGGCGGTGTAAGTGGGTTAGCTGGTCGGTAATCTCTTCGGTAACCAGATGAAAACCACGCGCTTTTGCGCTGAGGATTAGCGTTTGCTGATGCCACATGAGTGAGCGCCCCTCAATCAGTATATTCTCTATCCAGTTTGCGGCAACTCCGGCGGCAAACCGACAACAAAAAAGGGAGCGATATCGCTATCGCTCCCTTCGCATTACGATGAACGTTAATTCACCCTAACAATATTACTGCACTGCGGCAAACGCCTCGGCCACCTGGTGCACGTTGTTATGGTTCAGGCCGGCCATACAAACACGACCGCTGTGGATCAGGTACACGCCGAACTCTTCACGCAGGCGATCAACCTGTGCCGCGCTGAAGCCGGTGTAGCTGAACATGCCGCGCTGTTCCAACAGGTAACCGAAGTTACGCTGTGGCAGAGCAACTTTCAGCGCTTCCACCAGCGTTTTGCGCATCTCAAGGATACGGGTGCGCATGGTTTCCACTTCTGCCAGCCACTGGGCTTTCAGTTGCGTATCGTTCAGCACCTTCGCCACCACCTGCGCACCGAAGTTCGGCGGGCTGGAATAGTTGCGACGTACCGTGGCCTTCAGTTGGCCCAGTACGCGCCCGGCCGCCTCTTCGCTTTCGCAAACCACCGACAGGCCGCCAACGCGTTCGCCATACAGCGAGAAGATTTTCGAGAACGAATTGCTCACCAGGCATGGCAGACCGGCTGCGGCGATAGAGCGAATGGCATAAGCATCTTCATTAATGCCGCCGCCAAAGCCCTGATAGGCGATATCGAGGAACGGGATCAGCTCACGTTGGGCGATCACCTTGACCACTTCATCCCACTGAGCATTGGACAAGTCAGAACCGGTCGGGTTATGGCAACACGGGTGCAGCAGCGCGATGCTGTGCTTCGGCAGTTGTTTCAACGCGCTCAGCATGGCGTCAAACTTCACGCCCAGGCTTTCACTGTCGAAGTACGGATAGGTGTTCACCTTGAAGCCGGCACCGCCAAAGATGGCGATGTGGTTTTCCCAGGTCGGATCGCTGACCCACACCTGCGAATCCGGGAAGTAGCTTTTCAGGAAGTCGGCACCGACTTTCAGCGCGCCAGAACCGCCCACGGTCTGAATGGTGGCGATGCGGCCTTGTTGCAACATCGGGTGCTCGGCACCGAACAACAAGTGCTGAATGGCAGTACGGTAAGGCAGCAGGCCTTCCATCGGCAGGTAGACTGACGCGCCGTGATCCACGCTATTCAGCTGCGCTTCCGCTGCGGCCACCGCTTTCATCTGCGGGATAATGCCCTGCTCATCATAGTAAAGGCCGATACTCAGGTTAACCTTGTGCGCACGGGGGTCTTTTTTGAATTTTTCCATCAGCGACAGGATCGGATCACCTGCATAGGCATCAACGTTCTGGAACACGGGTTGTTCTCCTGGATTATTGTGGGTCGGGCACAGCGTTATGTTCCTAATATAGACGGAAAACGGCGATCGGTTTTAGCTTTATCTCGCCACCGGCAGCAAACCATTTTCCTTGATTCGATTGAGCACCACCGCCGTTTTGATATGCGCCACGCTTTTGTGCCGCGAGAGCGTCTGGCTAATCAGGTCATCCAGCGCCGGCAGGTCCGCCACCGCCACCTTCAGCAGATAATCGGCATCGCCGGTAGTTTTATAGGCGTCAAGAATAGCGTCCACTTCTTCCAGCATCTGGTGGAAACTGTCGATCTGCTCCTGGCCGTGTTGGGTCAGGCTGACTTCTATCAGCCCCACCAGCCCCAGCCCAACGGCTTCCGGTGCCAGCCGTGCATGGTAGCCGCGGATCAGCTGCGCCTGCTCCAGGCTGATGCGCCGCCGGGAACACTGGGAAGCCGACAGCCCCACCAGATCGCTCAGTTCCTGATTGGTCAGGCGACCATTGGCCTGTAACAGCGTCAGGATTTTCATATCAAAATCGTCAATGTTGTACATAGCCACCTGTAAACTGTGTTAATAAATGTTGACGTTACAGCCTATCAGTTTTTTGACTGTGGATACCCTTCCCCCGCCGAGGTTGTGAAGCGCACAGCAGCAATGCCGAACGTTTCCACCTGCTAATGGCATAAAAAGTGGGTAACTCGCGCAAGTCAGCAACAATGAACGGCTAAAGCGCGCATAAAACCACGAATGTATAAAAAGGACGCCGATGAAAAAGTTATTACCTCTCGCACTGCTGATAGCCGCCGGGAGCGCCAGCGCCCAATCGCACCTGGATAAGGTGATACAACAAGGCGCACTGGAAGTGTGCACCACCGGTGATTACAAGCCCTACACCTTCCTGAAAGAAGACGGCAGCTATGAAGGCATTGATATCGACATGGCGGAATCGCTGGCCAAGAGTCTGGGAGCCAAGGTGAAATGGGTGAAAACCAGTTGGAAAACCCTGACGCCGGATTTTGTTGCCGGTAAATGCGACATTGCCATGGGCGGTATTTCCGTCACGCTACAGCGGCAAAGGCAGGTGTTCTTCGCCGACATGCTGGATACCGACGGCAAGATCCCGCTGGTGCGCTGCACTGATGTGAAGAAATACCGCACCATCGACCAGATCAATAAACCCTCCGTGCGCCTGCTGGAGCCGGCGGGTGGTACCAACGAGGCCTTCGTGCATGCCCATCTGCCCAAAGCCAAGCTGACATTGACCCATGATAACGTGGGGATTTTCCAGCAGTTGGTCGACAAGAAAGCCGATGTGATGATCACCGACGCCTCCGAGGCGCTGTATCAGCAAAAACGTTATCCAAAGCTGTGCGCGGTTAATCCCAAAAAACCGATGCAGTACGGCGAGAAGGCCTACATGCTGCCGCGTGATGATTTGAGCTGGAAACTGTATGTGGATCAGTGGCTGCACCTGGCCAAAGCGACCGGTGAGTATCAGAGCATTATCGATCGGTGGTTGGCGGTAAAGAAGTAACGCGTTAATGATTGGGACCGGCAGGCGCCGGCCCCTCACAGACTATTCGCCGATGTATTCCATCGACACACGCTGCGTCAGTTTGGTAATCAGCTCATAAGCGCTGATGCCGGTGCATTCGGCAATACGTTCAACCGGCAACGCCTGCCCCCACAGCACCACTTCATCGCCGACCTTATCGGTAGCATCCGGCCCGAGGTCGACCGACATCATGTCCATCGACACCCGACCCACGATCGGCACTTCACGGCCGTTAAGCCATACCGGTGTCCCCGTAGGTGCACTGCGCGGGTAGCCGTCGCCATAACCCATGGCTACCACGCCCAAACGCGTATCACCTGCGCTGACCCAGGTGCCGCCGTAGCCCACCGACTCACCGGCCTTGTGCTCGCGCACCGCGATCAGGTTGGATTTAAGCGTCATGGCCGGTTGCAGGTCATACTGACAGCCTTTGGAACCTTCCATCGGCGAGACGCCGTACAGGATAATGCCTGGACGTACCCACTCATTGTGCGCATCCGGCCACAGCAGGGTTCCCCCGGAGGCGGCGATCGAACGCTGTCCCGGTTTACCGGCGGCAAAGCTTTCAAAACACTGCATTTGTTTCAGCGTGGTATCAGACTCAGGTTCATCGGCGCGACTGAAGTGACTCATGATATTAACCGGCTGCACCACGTTACGGCAGGCGCTCAGACGTTGGTAGAACGCCTCGGCCTGTTCCGGACGCACGCCCAGGCGATGCATGCCGGTATCCAGCTTCATCCACACCGGTACCGGCCGCGCCAGCGTGGCCTGTTCCAGCGCTTCAAGCTGTTCAATGCTGTGTACCGCGGTTTCGATATTATTGGCTACCAATACCGGCAGATCTTCGGCGGAGAAAAAACCTTCCAGCATCAGGATCGGTTTGACGATGCCGCCGGAGCGCAGCATCAGCGCCTCGCCAATGCGCGCCACGCCGTAGCAGTCGGCGTCTTGCAGGGTGTGCGCTGTTTCCAGCAGGCCATGTCCATAAGCGTTTGCTTTCACAACGGCAATCAGGCGACTTTGTGGCGCCTGACGGCGCACCTGTTGCAGATTATGTCGCAGAGCGCGGCGGTCGATTACAGCGGTTGCCGCTTTCATTTCACTTCCTTAGCTGATTATTCGTCATCATATTGTGGTCCCGCGTAGTTATCGAAACGCGACCACTGGCCGTTAAAGGTCAGGCGTACGGAACCGATTGGACCATTACGTTGCTTACCCAGAATAATTTCGGCAATCCCTTTCAGATCGCTGTTCTCGTGATAAACCTCATCACGGTAGATGAACATAATCAGGTCGGCATCCTGCTCGATGGAACCGGACTCACGCAGGTCGGAGTTGACCGGGCGCTTGTCGGCACGCTGCTCCAGGCTTCGGTTCAACTGCGACAGCGCCACCACCGGCACCTGCAGTTCTTTCGCCAGTGCCTTCAGCGAGCGAGAGATTTCGGCGATTTCCAGCGTACGGTTGTCGGACAAGGACGGTACGCGCATCAGCTGCAGGTAGTCGATCATGATCAGGCTCAGACCGTCATGCTCGCGGAAAATACGCCGCGCACGGGAGCGAACTTCGGTTGGCGTCAGGCCAGAGGAGTCATCAATGTACATATTGCGCTTCTCCAGCAGGATACCCATGGTGCTGGAAATGCGCGCCCAGTCCTCGTCATCAAGCTGGCCGGTACGGATGCGCGTTTGGTCTACGCGCGACAGCGACGCCAGCATACGCATCATGATCTGGTTGCCTGGCATCTCGAGGCTGAAGATCAGCACCGGTTTTTCCTGCGTCATCGCGGCGTGTTCACACAGGTTCATGGCGAAGGTGGTTTTACCCATCGAAGGACGGGCGGCGACGATGATCAGATCCGATTTCTGCAAACCGGCGGTTTTCTTATTGAGATCCTGGTAGCCGGTATCTACCCCGGTGACACCGTCGTGCGGCTGCTGATACAGCTGTTCGATACGCGCAACGGTATCTTCCAGGATGCGCTCGATGCCTTTCGGGCCTTCATCTTTACTGGCGCGGTTTTCCGCGATTTGGAACACCCGGGATTCGGCCAGATCGAGCAGATCTTCACTGCTGCGGCCCTGCGGATCGTAACCCGCATCGGCGATCTCATTAGCCACTGAGATCATTTCACGCACTACCGCACGTTCACGTACGATATCTGCATAAGCACCGATGTTGGCAGCACTTGGGGTGTTTTTCGATAATTCAGCCAGGTAAGCGAAACCGCCGACGGAATCCAGTTCTCCCCGCTGTTCCAGTGATTCGGACAGGGTGATCAGATCGATCGGTCGACTCATTTCCAGCAGGCGCTGCATCTCGGTGAAGATCAGGCGGTGCGGGCGACTGAAGAAATCGTTGGAGACTACGCGCTCCGACACGTTGTCCCAGCGTTCGTTATCCAGCATCAAACCGCCCAACACGGACTGTTCCGCCTCCAGCGAATGTGGTGGCATCTTCAGCCCTTCCATCTGGCGATCTCGTGGGCGATCTCTGGCTTCGTCTGCGTTTGTTCTGTTGGTTGGTTTTTTTCCTGCCATGAAACGTATTCTTTATCCGGTGGCGAAGGGAGGATCCTGACGCGAGAGTATACGTGATTTTTATCTGTGATTCCTGCGCATAACCGATGCAAAAAAGGTATCAATCCGCAACAGGGCAAACTGGATCGTCGATGCTAAAACGCGTAGGGTGAAATCAGACTCCCACACGAGGTAATGAAATGGCAAAGCGCATCCAATTCTCCGCCACCGGCGGCCCGGAAGTATTGCAATACGTTGATTTTACCCCCGTAGACCCGGCAGCCGGTGAGGTACAGGTCGAGAACAAGGCGATCGGCATCAACTATATCGACACCTACGTCCGCAGCGGTCTGTACCCGCCCGCCAAGCTACCGAGTGGGTTGGGCACCGAAGCGGCCGGGGTGGTGATCAAGGTCGGTACCGGCGTCAGCGCGGTGAAACCGGGTGACCGGGTGGTATATGCCCAATCATCGCTTGGCGCTTACAGCGAAGTCCACAATGTTGCGGTAGAAAAAGTGGCGCTGTTGCCGCATAACCTGAGTTTTGAGCAGGGAGCGGCGTCCTTCCTTAAAGGGTTGACGGTGCATTATTTGCTGCGCCAGACCCATGAGGTACAGCCGGGCGAAGTGTTCCTGTTCCATGCCGCCGCGGGCGGTGTCGGGCTGATTGCCTGCCAGTGGGCCAAAGCGCTTGGGGCCAAACTGATCGGCAGCGTCGGCTCCGACGAAAAGGCGGAACTGGCAAAACACGCCGGCGCCTGGGCAACCATCAATTACCATAAGGAAGATATCGCCCAACGCGTGGCTGAACTGACACAGGGCGAGAAAGTCGGCGTAGTGTACGACTCGGTAGGCCAAAGTACCTGGCAGGCCTCACTCAACAGCCTGAAGCGCCGTGGCTTGATAGTCAGCTTCGGTAATGCCTCCGGCCCGGTCACCGGCGTCGATCTGGCGCTGCTTAACCAAAAAGGCTCGCTGTACGTCACCCGCCCTTCGCTTAACGGCTACATTACCAACCGGGCGGAGCTGCAGTATGCCAGCAATGAGCTATTTTCGTTGATTGGCAGCGGGGCTATCAAGGTCGACGTGAAGGAAGAGCAAAAGTTTGCGCTGGCCGACGCGCAACGTGCCCATCAGGTGCTGGAAAGCCGTAACACCAGCGGTTCAAGCCTGCTGATCCCCGGCCGCTAAGACAAATATCCTTACAAAACAAAGGCAGTATAAAGTGCTGCGCAGCATCGAATAATTACCGCAAATGGAATATGATCCTCTGGCATTTAATGTTGATCAATAAGGAAATAAATCATAAATGAAACTGAAAATGCTGACCGCAGCACTGGTTTTCGCCGCAGCTCCTGCTTTACTCTCCACAGCGCAGGCCGCCAGCCAGAACACCGAGAAAAACGTTTTAATGGAATATCATTACTCTGCTGCCTATCTGCAATGCATGGATAAACAGGGTGGCAACACGCCCGGTGCTGCTGGTTGTATCGACAGAGAACTCAAACTCTGGGATACCCGGCTGAACAAATCCTACAAGGAATCTCTCAAGTTTAAAGCCGCACCAAAAGCCTGGCGTCAGGCGCAACGCGACTGGCTGAAGTTCAAAGACAGTCAGTGTATGGCATTGGTCGCGGCACCCCATGGTTCCGGCGATATGCTGGATTCTGCCATGTGTGAGCTGAATATGACCCTGGAACGCACGCTGCAGCTTGAAAGTGATACCTGGCCGGCAGCCTGATATCTCGGGATGGTGACCAATAGAAAAAGGCTCCTTACGGAGCCCTTTCTATTACTGCATTTGTAGGGGTAGAGCAGAGTCCGCCAGAGACAGGGGGTTGCTTGAGCAACACTCGTATTGGGTATTATTGTCTCTTGCGGTGATGAAATCGGTCGCATCGCTGCATCGACAAACATGCTAACAGCCCGGAAACGCAAAAAACACGGCTAATACGCCGCATTAGCATTTAAAACACCAAGCTGTGATCGCTGCCGCATTCAGAGCAAGTCTGTTGCGTGGATTTCAGCGTGACCGACTGATTGTTCGACAAAAAATTAGTAGCGGCGTATTTGCGGTTTCTGCATCGAACGGTAGATCCAAACGACCACCACCGCCAAAATCAGCCACGGCAACAGCTTAATTACCATCGCAAACAGGCCGCCGATCAGCATAAACGCGGCTGCCACCAATAACGCGGCGAACACACCCAGCAGCGAAATCCCGGTCACCATCAGCATGACGACAAAACCGACCAGAAAGAAGAGTTCCAACATGATTTTGCTCCTTCGCAAAACAAAGTATCTGCTGAACTATTACAAGAAGCGTGCCAAAACTGCGTAAAAACTAAGTGATTGAAATTAAAAAAAAGGCACATCACATAACGCGACATGCCTGGTCAAAACAACTAACTTTTAGTCAGATTTTATCTCTGTTATGCCATCTCGGTACGCGGTAAGCGCACCAGGTCCAGTGCCTGCTCAACCACCCGGGCATCGGCCCCTGGCTTGTGGGCATTTTCGCTCAAATGTCGGCGCCACTGGCGCGCTCCCGGGATCCCCTGGAACAGGCCCAGAATATGACGGGTAATATGGCCCAAATAAGTGCCGTTCGACAGTTCACGTTCGATGTAAGGGTACAGCGACTCAATAATCGCCACGCTGTCCATCACGTCGGTCTGGCGGCCAAACAGTTCGCTGTCGACCCGCGCCAGAATACCTGGGTTCTGATAGGCTTCGCGCCCCATCATCACACCGTCCAGGTGCTGCAGGTGCTCCTTCGCCTCTTCCAGCGTTTTTACCCCGCCATTTATGGCCAGAGTCAACGTTGGAAAATCACGTTTAAGCTGATAGACGCGCGGATAGTCGAGCGGCGGCACTTCGCGGTTCTCTTTCGGACTCAGGCCAGACAGCCAGGCCTTGCGCGCATGAATGGTGAACATGTCGCACTCGCCACGCCCGGCCACGGTGGCAATAAAATCACACAGGAACTCGTAGCTGTCCTGGTCGTCGATGCCGATACGGGTTTTTACCGTCACCGGGATCGACACCACGTCACGCATCGCCTTGATGCAATCGGCAACCAGCGTTGCCTGCCCCATCAGACAGGCACCGAACATGCCATTCTGCACCCGATCGGACGGACAACCGACGTTGAGGTTAATCTCGTCGTAGCCGCGCTGCTCGGCCAGTTTGGCACAGTGTGCCAGGGCGGCCGGATCGCTGCCGCCCAATTGCAGCGCCACCGGATGTTCTTCTTCGCTGTAGGCCAGATAGTCACCCTTGCCGTGGATAATCGCGCCGGTGGTCACCATCTCGGTGTACAGCAGCGTTTCCTTGGTCAGCAGGCGATGGAAGTAACGGCAATGACGATCGGTCCAGTCGAGCATCGGCGCGATGGAGAAACGATTGGCGGCGTATTTTGGGGCGTTGTTGTCTGTCGTCATGCTGGGCTACTGGCTACCTGATTCTGTCTGGTTTCAACGAACGGCATGCTGCCGCAAACGGCTATTATAACGACAATCGGCGGCATTGGGAAAACCGCCGTGCCGCCGGGTTAAAAAGATCCCTAAAAAACGAATAAAAAAGCCCTGTCAGGTGTTCACTCGACAGGGGTGCAGTTCTGCGCCCTTCCCAATGAGGAAACAACCATGAACAGTTTCGTGAAACGCCTGCTGTTGCCCGTGATTGCCGGTTCTTTGCTGTTTTCCGGGGCGGCCCTGGCGATGGGCGGTGACAGTAGCGGCCAGACCACGCCCACCTGCCCGAAAGGCCAGATATACGACACAAAAACCAAGACCTGCATGGTGGAAAAAAGCAGTATGATCGACGACAACGATCGGGCGAACTATGCCTATGGGCTGGCAAAAAGCGGTCGTTACCAGGAAGCACTCGATATGCTCAATACCCTGAAGGATCCCAACACCGCCGTGGCGCTCAACTATCGGGGTTATGCTACCCGCAAGCTCGGCCGCACCGATGAAGGGATCGGCTACTATTTAAAATCAGTGGCGCTGGATCCGAAATACCCAAAAGTCCGTGAATATCTGGGCGAAGCCTATATGGTCAAGGGCCGTCAGGACCTGGCGAAAGAACAACTGAAGGTGATCCAATCGCTGTGTGGCACGGGCTGCGAAGAGTACCGCGATCTGGCTGCGGCCATCGATAACCACCCAGAATCATGATCTAGCCGAACCGGAGGCAAACATCAGTAGCGACGCGATCCGCAACGAAATAGGCCAGTATCTATCCCGCCTGTGGCGCTACGGCCTGGTGCTTTCCCACCGGCGGGATGTTGCCGACGATTTGGTGCAGGCCACCTGTGTGCGGGCGCTGGAGCGCGCCGCACAGTTTGCCGTGGGGACGCGTATGGACCGCTGGCTGTTTGCCATCCTTCACTCCATCTGGCTTAACGAGATCCGCGCCCAGCATATCCGCCAGGGGCAAGGTTTTGTCGACGTCGATGAACTGACCGGGGTAGAAAATAGCGAGGATCCGATTTGGGCTAATGAGGTGATGCAACGCGTGAACCGGCTGCCGGAAGCGCAGCGGAACACGCTGTTTCTGGTGTACGTGGAAGAGCTTTCCTACCGTGAGGCCGCCGAGGTGCTTGGCGTTCCCATTGGCACCATCATGAGCCGTCTGGCGGCGGCACGCCTGAGATTGGCAAACGACAGCGTGCTGCAAAGCCGCTCACCGCAGGCAAAAGGAGAACAATCATGAGTTCAACCTACAGCGCGGATGAACTGTTGGTCGCCTATCTGGATAATCAACTGGATCCACAACAGCGCCAGCTTCTGGAACAGCGCCTGGGCGGCGAACCGGCACTGGCCGAGCGTTTATCGTTACTGGCACGCAGCAACCTGCCCTTTAAGCAGGCATTTGATCCTTTGCTTGATGAAGCGCCGGTACAACGGCTGCGGGCCGAAGGCCCCCTTACTGCCCCTGCAATGCAGCATGGTGTCAGCCGGCGTGGCCTGATAGCCGCCGCCGTCGGTTTTTTAGCACTGGGCATCGCAGGCGATCGCGCCTATTTACAGCTCAGCCAGCCAGAAGAGAACTGGCGCGGTTTGGTCGCCCAGTATATGGCGCTATACACACCTGAAACGCTGGCAGGCTACGATGACACGGCAACGCAGATCGCCCATCAGTTACAACAAACCGGCGAGCGACTGGGTATCGCCCTCTCGGCACCGAAATTGATACTGAGCGGCGCCGAGTTGAAAAACGCCCGCGTGCTGGCTTACGACGATCGACGTATCGCTCAATTGACCTGGCAGGATGCGCAGTATGGTGCGCTGGCATTGTGCATCATTCAGCAATCGGGCAAGCCGCTGCCCGCAGAGAGCGAGCGCCGCCAGGGCATGAACGTAGTCTACTGGGCCGATGGCCGTCATGGCTTTATGCTGATTGGCCATAATCCCGCGCCGGACCTGGCCGCATTGGCGGGTCGCTTGCAACACTCACTCGCCAGCTAAAGATTGACTGCCTCCGACTTCAGCCGCCAAGTGTGAACATCATCACAATCCAGGCTCGCGGCAGGCGGTAAACCAGTCGATTAGTGCGCCATATCAGAGGAAAAGGGGCCGACTCTCGGCGATTCGGCTGAAGCATGGTAAAATCGGCTTTTTTACGTACCGGGAAATTTGCCATGAACTCAAGCACCCAGGAAAAGCTGCTGGCGCAGGCTGAACAACTCTGTCAGCAACGCAATGTGCGACTGACACCGCAGCGGCTGGAAGTGTTACGCCTGATGGCACAGCAGCCCGGTGCCATCAGCGCTTACGACCTGCTCGATCTGCTGCGCGTCGCCGAACCTCAGGCCAAACCGCCAACGGTGTACCGTGCGCTGGATTTCCTTCTGGAACAGGGGTTCATTCATCGGGTTGAGTCAGCCAACAGCTACGTGCTGTGTCATCACTTCGAACAGCCGACGCATACTTCCGCGCTGTTTATCTGCGATCGCTGTGGTCAGGTGACCGAACGGACGACCGAAGGGGTCGAAGAGACGCTGCAAAAACTGGCGAAAGAGTCTGGTTTTGTCCTGCGTCACAACGTGGTGGAGGCCCATGGCCTGTGTGCGGGTTGCGTTGAGGTAGAAGCCTGTGACAGCAAGCATGACTGTGGCGAACACGATCACAGCATTGCCATCAAGAAGAAATAGGTTGGGTTTTCAGGTACCTCCCTGTACCTGCGGCCATAGCGTCAAGGGGATAAAAACGCCAGGCCTTTAAAAGTAGCCTGTGGCCGCAATCCGCTGCGGCCCATCGCGTTACCAGCGATATTTGTTGTGGTCTTCCCAAGATTTCACTTCTTTCTCGGCCGCCTCTTTCTGGTAGCCGTAACGTTCCTGAATTTTACCAACAAGCTGTTCGCGTTTCCCTTCAATGACCGTCAGATCGTCATCGGTCAGCTTGCCCCATTGTTCCTTCACTTTCCCTTTAAACTGCTTCCAGTTACCGTCGGCTTGATCTTTGTTCATAACCTCTCCGTTACCTGTGATTAGTCAGTTTTAAAAACTCGTCGCTGGGCTTAACTGAGTAATAATGTTGGTCAATCGACCAGAACAAATGGAATACTTATTCCCATTCATTCCGCCAGCCACATGATTAACTATAGCCACAGATAGCGATAAAAAGGAAAAAGTCAGGATAAAAATTCGCCAAATAAATATAATTTAGTAAAAACCCCGACAGAACAGCAAGTAAGCGGAAACAATTTGGCTCAAGAAAATGTAACTTAATATGAATAAAAAACATAAATAAAATTAATGTTTAAATGCTTTTTATCGTGCCGAATCCGCTGCAAACCAGGTCCCATCCACTCTGTGGCGATGCCAAATCCAACCGAGTGCGATGCCACGCAGTGAAAGAAATACCGCCAGCGCCAGCCATAGCCCATGATTGCCCAGTACCGGTAGGGTAAACAGCGTCAGGCCATAACCAGCCGCCGCCACTGCCATGCTATTACGCATTTCTGCGCCGCGGGTGGCACCAATAAACATGCCGTCCAGCAAATAGCACCATACCCCCACCAATGGCAGCACCACCTGCCACGGCAAATAGTGGTTCGCCAGTGCGCGCAGCTCCGGTAAAGAGGTCAACGCCGCAATAATTTGTTGGCCGGCCACGGCATAGAGCAGGCCAAAGCCCAACGCCACCAGACAGGCCTGCCGGCAAGCCGCACGCCATACTTTACGCAGTTGGCTATCGTCACGGGCCCCATAGGCATGGCCCGAATGTGCTTCCACCGCGTAGGCAAAACCGTCGAGCGCGTAAGCCGTAAAGGTCAGCAAATTCATCAGTACCGCATTTACTGCGACCACCTCGCCGCCAAGCCGGGCACCGAAAATAGTCAGCGAGGCAAAACACAGTTGCAGCAACAATGAACGCAGCATAATGTCGCGATTCAATGCCAGCAGACGCCGCAGATTACCGCGCCAGGCCTGACGCAGCATCGGCACAGAAATACCGCGTATGCGCATCACTCGCCAGGATAGCCCTAACCCCAGCAGCAACGTGGCATATTCAGAGATGGCAGTCGCCGTCGCTGCACCCTGCACGTTCCAGCCCAGCCCCATCACCAGCCAGATATCCAATACGATATTCAGCAGATTGCCGACAATCAGCAGGATCACCGGCGCACGCACGTATTGCACGCCAAGCAGCCAACCCAGGATCACCATATTGGCCAGCGCCGCCGGGGCACTTAGCCAGCGGATCTCGAGGAATAAACGAGCCTGCTTCAGCACCGCCCCGTCACCACCGACGATTTTTAGCGCCAACTCAATCAGCGGATAGCGCAGCAGTACAATGGCCACCCCGGCCAACACGGCCAGCAGCAAGGGTTGCATAAAGGCACGCGCCAGCCCCTGCGGATTTTGCGCCCCCAGCGCCTGTGCGGTCAGTCCGGTGGTACTCATACGCAGGAACAACAGCAGCATAAACAGGAAACTGGTCGCCATGGAGCCCACCGCTACACCGCCCAAATAGGTCGGGCTATCGAGGTGGCCGATCACCGCAGTATCCACCAGCCCAAGCAATGGCACGGTGATATTGGAGAAAATCATGGGCAGCGCAAGGCGCCACAGGGCTGTATCGGTATCGCTGGTGAAGGCAGAAAGCAGGCGCATAGTGAAATGTTCCCGTGGCAGTGCGGTTTTAATCAGTCAGAAATGACATCGCCCCAGAGCTGGGGCGACTTAAATCAGAGGACAGTGTCGAGCGTAGGGATTAAACCCAATCGCCGTTGCGGATCACACCGACCGCCAGACCTTCAATGGTGAAATTCTGCTGACGCAGATCGACCACAATCGGCTGGAATTCGCTGTTTTCCGGCAGCAGCTCAACCACGTTACCGTGTTTTTTCAGGCGCTTGACCGTGACTTCATCTTCAATGCGCGCCACGACGACCTGGCCATTACGCACGTCCTGGGTTTTATGCACCGCCAGCAGATCGCCGTCGAGAATACCGATGTCACGCATCGACATGCCGTTGACCCGCAGCAGGAAATCCGCGCTTGGTTTGAACAGGGAAGGATCGACCTTGTAGTGCCCTTCGATATGCTGTTGCGCCAACAGCGGCTCACCGGCGGCTACGCGGCCAATCAGCGGTAAACCTTCTTCATCTTCCATCAGCAGGCGAATACCACGCGAAGCGCCGGAGATGATCTCGATGACGCCTTTACGCGCCAGCGCTTTCAGGTGTTCTTCTGCGGCATTTGGCGAACGGAACCCCAGACGCATGGCGATCTCGGCGCGCGTTGGCGGCATGCCAGTGGACGAAATATGATCGCGAATCAGATCATAGACCTCTTGCTGTCTGGTAGTTAGTGCTTTCATTCCGCCCCCTGTTTGTTTATACAGTCTTGCTGTGAGTATATACAGGTAAGTGCGGCTTGGGAACCGAAGAGTGAATAAAAATCAGGGATTAGCGACCCGCGTCGCAACAGAACTCCCCCACTCAGGCAAAGTGCTGCCACAGCACCGAACCCCAGACAAACAGCGCCAGAATAATCGCCAGCAAGACCGCCGCCGAGCCCATATCCTTTGCCCGGCCGGAGAGCTCGTGATGTTCGGTGCCCACCCGGTCGACAATCGCTTCAATCGCGCTGTTCAGTATCTCGACGATCATCACCAGCAGCACCGATCCGATCAGTAAAATGCGCGCTATCGCACCCACGTCCAGCCAAATCGCCAGTATGATAGCCAGCACTGTCGCCACCAATTCCTGGCGAAATGCCGCTTCGTGCTGCCAGGCGGCGGAAAAGCCTTTATAAGAGTAGCCGGCCGCTTTAATAATACGGGTCAGGCCGGTTGCTTGCTTTGTCATGTTTTTTAGTGCCTTTCGCAGAGGTAAGTCATAATTAAACAGTCTAGGCCAGGAAACGCTCCCGGCTCTCGGTTTTCCAACACCACAGATCTGCTACCCGGATTCTGGTATGCTTGCGGCGCATTGCTAACAAGAGGCTTCACGTTGTTATGTCAGGTTGGCGTAAAATTTATTATAAACTATTGAATTTACCACTCAAACTGTTGGTAAGAAGTAAGGTTATCCCTTCAGATCCGGTCACGGAGTTAGGGTTGGATCCCTCACGGCCGATTCTGTATGTTTTACCTTATAATTCCAAGGCGGATTTACTGACGCTGCGCACCCAGTGCCTGGCGCAAGATCTGCCCGATCCCCTCAATCCGCTGGAGATAGACGGCACCGTGCTGCCCAGCCACGTGTTTATTCACGACGGCCCGCGCGTATTCCGTTACTACACGCCGAAAGAAGAGTCGGTAAAACTGTTCCACGACTATCTGGATCTGCATCGCAGTAATCCGGATCTCGACATTCAGATGTTGCCGGTCTCGGTGATGTTCGGTCGCTCTCCGGGGCGCGAAGGTCACGGCACCCCGCATCTGCGTCTGCTGAACGGCGTCCAGAAATTCTTCGCCGTGCTGTGGCTCGGCCGCGACAGCTTTGTCCGTTTCTCCAATACCGTTTCCCTGCGCCGCATGGCGACTGAACACGGTACGGACAAAATCATTGCGCAAAAACTGGCACGCGTGGCGCGCATGCACTTCTCGCGTCAGCGTCTGGCCGCCGTCGGTCCAAGCCTGCCGGCCCGTCAGGACCTGTTCAACAAGCTGTTGGCGTCCAAGGCGATCGAAAAAGCGGTCGAAGACGAGGCTCGCAGCAAGAAAATTTCCCACGAAAAAGCCCAGCAGAATGCCATTGCGCTGATGGAAGAGATCGCTGCCGACTTCTCTTATGAGACGGTGCGCCTTTCCGATCGCGTGCTGAGCTGGACCTGGAACCGGCTGTATCAAGGCATCAACGTCACCAACGCCGAACGCGTGCGTCAGTTGGCGCAGGACGGCCACGAGATTGTTTATGTGCCCTGCCACCGCAGCCACATGGACTACCTGCTGCTGTCCTACGTGCTGTATCACCAGGGTCTGGTGCCGCCGCACATTGCTGCCGGGATTAATCTCAACTTCTGGCCGGCCGGGCCGATCTTCCGCCGTCTGGGCGCTTTCTTTATCCGCCGTACTTTCAAAGGCAACAAGCTGTACTCGACGGTGTTCCGCGAATACCTCGGCGAGCTGTTTACCCGCGGTTACTCGGTGGAATATTTCGTCGAAGGCGGCCGTTCTCGTACCGGACGTTTGCTGGAGCCGAAGACCGGCACCCTGTCGATGACCATTCAGGCGATGCTGCGTGGCGGTACCCGCCCTATCACACTGGTGCCGATCTACATCGGTTACGAGCACGTGATGGAAGTGGGCACTTACGCCAAAGAGCTGCGTGGTGCGACCAAGGAAAAAGAGAGCCTGCTGCAGATGCTGCGCGGCCTGCGCAAGCTGCGCAATCTTGGCCAGGGTTACGTCAACTTCGGCGATCCACTGCCGTTGACTACCTATCTGAACCAGAATGTGCCGCAGTGGCGTGAATCGATTGACCCGATCGAATCCCAGCGCCCAAGCTGGCTGACGCCGACGGTCAACGATCTGGCGGCCAAAATCATGGTTCGCATCAACAATGCTGCCGCTGCCAACGCCATGAACCTGTGTTCCACGGCGCTGTTGGCCTCACGCCAGCGTTCGCTGACCCGTGAGCAGCTGCTTGAGCAGTTGGAATGCTATCTGCAACTGATGCGCAACGTGCCTTATGCCAGCGACGTTACCGTGCCAACCCAAACGCCGGATGAGTTACTCGACCACGCGCTGAACATGAACAAGTTCGAGGTGGAGAAGGATAACATCGGCGATATCATCATCCTGCCGCGCGAGCAGGCGGTGTTGATGACCTATTACCGTAACAATATCCATCACCTGCTGGTTCTGCCTTCGCTGATCGCCACTATCGTGATGCACCACCGCCGGGTATCGCGCGCCGAACTGCTACGGCAGATTGGTCTGATTTACCCGATGCTGAAGGCCGAGCTGTTCCTGCACAACGATAAGGAACAACTGCCGGAAGTGCTGCGACCGCTGATCGATGAAATGATCCGTCAGCAACTGATCTGCGACAAAGGCGACGATCTGGTGCTAAACCCAGCGCGTATCCGGCCGCTACAGCTGTTGGCCGCCGGTGTCCGTGAAACGCTGCAACGCTATGCCATCACCATGTCGATCCTCAGCGCCAATCCGAGCATCAACCGCGGTGCGCTGGAGAAAGAGAGCCGTATCATGGCCCAACGTCTGTCGGTGCTGCACGGTATCAATGCGCCGGAGTTCTTTGACAAGGCGGTGTTCTCCACCCTGGTGGCGACGCTGCGTGAAGAAGGCTACATCAACGACATCGGCGATGCGGTCCGTGAGCACACCATGGAGGTGTACAACATGCTGAGCGATTTGATTACCCCGGAAATCAAGCTGACCATTGAAAGCGTCAGCATGCCGGCGGAAACCAACGCCCTGCCGGAGACGGCCGCAGTGGAAGTGAAAGAAGACTGATTCACTGATACTAAAACGAAAAAGGCACCCTCGGGTGCCTTTTTTATTGCTGTAAATCGTTAGCCCTGCCAGTAGCTCAACGCGATGCCGAGAAACAGCACCAGCCCAACGTAGTTGTTGTCCAGGAACGCTTTAAAGCAGGCGTCGCGTTCGCGGGTGGCGATCTGCTTTTGCTGATGGATAAACAAAGCGCCTGCCAGCAACAGCGACCAATAAAAAGCACCGCTCATCTGCGTCAGATAGCCGACCCACAGCATCAACAGCAGCGTGGCGAACTGCAGCAAACCGACGATCAGTTTGTCGTAGCGGCCAAACAATATGGCGGTAGATTTAACGCCAATCTTCAGGTCATCGTCACGGTCAACCATGGCGTACAGCGTGTCGTAAGCCACGGTCCAGCAGATATTGGCCAGCAGCAGCAGCCAGCAGCTCAGCGGCAGTGATTCACTAACGGCGGCATAGGCCATCGGAATGCCCCAGCCAAACGCCGCGCCCAGCACAAACTGCGGCAGATGGGTGACCCGTTTCATGAACGGATAGGCCCATGCCAGCGCCAGCGCTGCCAATGACAGCCAGATAGTCATCGCATTCAGCGTCAATACCAGCCCAAACGAGATCAGCACCAGCACCACAAACAGGATCTTGGCCTCTTTCTCGCTCACCCGGCCACTCGGCATCGGCCGCCCGGCAGTCCGCTTTACGTGGCCATCGACGGCGCGATCGGCATAGTCATTCACCACACAACCGGCGGCACGCATCATGAAGACCCCGACCACAAACACCACCAGAACAGACAGCGACGGTACGCCCTTTCCCGCCAGCCACAGTGCCCACAACGTCGGCCATAGCAACAGTAAGGTGCCAATCGGCTTATCAATGCGCATCAGATGGCTATAAGCCTGCCATTTGCTTTGAATCACGCTTCCCTCCAAGGTATTTCCTCTCCTCATTATTCAGGGTCTACACTCCCCGCAGCGTACAGCGGTGAAGCCGGTAAAAACAGTTCAGTCAGCAACAGCGGTTTACCCGCCAGCCGCAGGCGGGAGCGCCGTGCCCACAACGCATCTTGCCGACCCATGTGAATATAATCGCGGGTCAGATCATCGCTGCTGAACAGATAGCGGCCCAACGGCAATGTCCCCAAATCCACCAGCGCCAGATCCGGGCCGGTCAGCGTTTCCTGCGGGATCACCGTGCGCCCCAACAGCCAGGGCTGGTTGTCGCCCAACAGCACCACTTCACGCAGCCAATAGCGCGGGCTGTCCGGCAGGTGTTCGGCCTCTTCACCCAGTTGCTCGCGGGTCAAAAAACATTCGCGCTGCGGCTCAACGTGCACCCGCCCACAGTGGCGTTCAAAGCGACGCGTCATGGAACCGGGCTCCATCAGCCAGTCGCTGATGGCGGCAGGCACCGGAGGATGTTGCGCAGATAACCACTCCAGCGGCGGTAGGATCGAATCCCTATTGCCAAACATTGTTCTACTCCATGCCTGACGCCGCGCCCTGCGGCCGCGCCAGACCAGACAAACTGTTAACAGGCGCTCATTGTAACGCAGAAATTCAAAAGCGGCAGGCTGATTCGTGGGGTCACGCGCAGCAAAATACGCGCCGAAAAAGCACCGCGATGTCATCTTTCTGCCATCTGTTTTCTTTACCTTCATTCCCCGGAGCGATGGGGATTCTGTGATCTTCTGCAAACTTTCACCTCTGCAGCATTGTTTTATCTACGCGCGTAGATACCCTTGTACTGCAGCGTTGAATCGCCATCAGTCCGACACTTTGTCAGCAAACTTTCTTGCCGACACCAGGGAAACCATCTTTACCGCGATCACGCCATAGGTGTGGCGCAGACGAAAAGAGGATATCAATGCCATGAGCGAAACAACGCTTGCAACCCCAAAGGCCACCGACGAAACGTTGGCGGCCGATGAACGTTTGGCCACCAAAGAAGGGCGCGGTCAATTCTGGCGCGCCACTTTCTCGTGCTGGCTCGGTACGGCCATGGAGTATGTCGATTTCGCCCTGTATGGCCTGGCGGCCGGCATGGTGTTCGGCGACGTGTTCTTCCCCGAAGCCACCCCCATGGTGGCGCTGCTGGCCAGCTTCGCCACCTATTCCGTCGGTTTTATCGCCCGCCCTATCGGCGCGTTGGTTTTCGGCTGGATTGGCGATCGTAAAGGCCGCCGCGTAGTGCTGCTCACCACGGTGGCGCTGATGGGCGTCTCTACCACGCTGATCGGGCTGATCCCCTCCTACGCACAAATCGGCGTCTGGGCTCCCATTTGTCTGGTGATCCTGCGTTTTGCTCAGGGCTTCGGGGCCGGAGCCGAGCTTTCCGGCGGTGCGGTGATGCTGGCGGAATACGCCCCAGCCAAACGACGGGGGCTGGTCGCCTCGATCATTGCGATTGGCTCCAACAGCGGTACCCTGCTGGCCTCACTGGTGTGGTTGCTGATCTTGCAGTTGGACAAAGCGGATCTGATCGCCTGGGGCTGGCGTATTCCGTTCCTCGCCAGCATCCTGATCGCTGGGGGTGCTTTGTACCTGCGCCGTCACGTGCGTGAAACGCCGGTGTTTGAACGCGAGCTACAACAAAACCGTCAGCGGATGCTGGACAACACTCCCGTCGCAGCGGATAACCGCAGCTATCTGCAACGCACCAAAGCCTTCTGGATCATGCTCGGCCTGCGCATCGGCGAAAACGGCCCATCTTATCTGTGCCAGGGGTTTATCGTGGGTTACGTCGCCAAGGTGCTGATGGTGGATAAGTCGGTGCCAGCGCTGGCGGTGATGATCGCCTCCCTGTGCGGCTTCCTGGTGATCCCCCTGGCGGGCTGGCTTTCCGATCGTTTCGGCCGCCGTATTACCTACCGCTGGTTCTGCCTGTTGCTGGTACTGTACGCCTTCCCGGCGTTCTGGCTGCTCGATAGCCGCGAACCGGCGATAGTGATTTCGGTGATTGTGGTCGGCATGTGCATCGCATCGCTGGGGATTTTTGGCGTACAGGCCGCCTATGGCGTGGAACTGTTCGGCGTCAAAAACCGCTACTCAAAAATGGCGTTTGCCAAGGAACTGGGGTCGATCCTCTCCGGCGGTACCGCACCGCTGATCGCGACCGCGCTGCTGGCCGGTTTCGGTCACTGGTGGCCTGTCGCCTGCTATTTTGTTGTAATGGCAGGCATTGGCTTAATCACTACCTTCTTTGCACCAGAAACCCGCGGCCGCGATCTTAACCTGCCGCAGGACGCAGTGTGATCAGGGCGCACAGGAACCCAACTTGGATAATCAATCCGCACGGCGCATCACCCGTGCCGACGTCGCCCGCGTAGCGGGCACCTCGGTTGCGGTCGTCAGCTACGTGATCAACAACGGCCCGCGTCCGGTGGCAGAAGCCACCCGTCTGCGGGTGCTGGCGGCGATCGAGCAAACCGGTTATCGGCCGAACGATATCGCCCGGGCATTGGCTTCCGGCAATACCCTCACCTATGGGTTAGTGGTGCCCGACATTTCCAATCCGTTTTTTGCCACGCTGGCACGGGCATTACAGCGCGAGGCGTTCAGTCATGGCCGCGTGCTGCTGTTAGGTGACGCCGGCGACGACCGGCAGCGCGAACATGACCTGATTAACCACCTGCTGCGCCGTCAGGTTGATGGGCTGCTGTACACCAGTGTCGATCGCCATCCGTGGTTCGATCTGATCCGCGCCTCCGGCACCCCCTGCGTGATGATCGACACCATCGACAGCCATGCCGGCATCTGCGCCATTCGCGTCAATGAACGCGACGCCGCCTGCCAGGCCACACGCCACCTGTTGCAGCACGGCTACCGGGAACTCGGCATTTTTGTTGGCCCGCTGACCATGCTTAACGCGCAGGATCGTCTGAACGGCTGGCGCGACGCCCTGCTCGAGGCCGGTATCACGCCGCGCGAAGAGTGGATTTTTGAAGCGCCCTATACCCGCCAGGGCGGCTATCAGGCCAGCCAGAAAATGCTGCAAGGGCCCCGTCCGCGAGCCATCTTCACCTCCAACGAGCAGCAGGCACTCGGCTGCCTGTCGGCGTTGGCGGAACATCAGCTGCGGGTGCCGGACGATCTGGCTATCATTTGCTTTAACGGCACTCAGCAATCCGAGTTCAGCGTACCGCCGCTCAGTGCGGTCGAACAGCCGATCGACGCCATGGCCAGGCAGGCCATCGCCATGCTGGCCGCCGGTGCCGCGCAGCCAGAGCTGCACGAGTTCGCCTTCCAGCTGCATATCCGCCGATCGTGCGGCTGCTAGTTTATTGATTCAGGTAACTGCTATGCGTTTGATTATTGATTGCGATCCCGGCAACGGCATTCCCGGTGCCAACGTTGACGACGGGCTGGCGCTGGCGCTGGCACTGGCGGCCAAACCGCAGCTCTCACTGGAGCTTGTCAGCATCGTGGCCGGCAATACGCCACGCGACGTCGGCTTTGCCGTGGCCAACCATCTGCTACAACAAACCGGTTATCAGGTACCTGTGGTGGCAGGCGCGGCGCGAGCATTGAATGAAGCGCCAGAGCCCTGGCGCACCCATCTGGATCGTGCGATTACCGATCCGCAGCTGGCGGCTCTGTGGCGTAATACACCTTACCCGCAAGCAGCAACGACACCAGCACCGAACGCCGCCGTCGCGATCGGCGAACTGATCTGCAATCACCCCGGCGAAATCACCCTGGCGGCGATCGGCCCGCTGACCAACATTGCCCATGCCCTGCAGCTGTACCCGCAGATGGCGCAGGCGGTGAAGGAAATCGTCATTATGGGGGGAGTGTTCAACGTCGAGGGCTACATCAAGGACACCAATTTCGGCCTGGATCCAGAGGCCGCACGGCAGGTACTGACCAGCGGTGCCAACATCACGCTCGCCCCGCTGGACGTCACCACGCAAACCATGCTGACCCAGGCAGACCTGCTACAGATGACCCAGCCGGACACGCCGCTGTGCCGCTACCTGCGGGCCACAACCCAGCCCTGGATCGACTATTCCCGCCATACCCGCCATCTGCCGGGTTGCTGGATCCATGATGCACTGGTCATCGCCTGGCTGCTGGAGCCGCAATTGGTCACTACCGAGGAGTATTTTGTCGATGTGGCGCTGGAAGGAGCCATGACGCGAGGCAGCTCCCGTCGCTGGCGACCGGAAAGTCTGCGCCTGACGGTCGGCATGCCGGAACCCGAAGGCCAACCGGTGCGGATAATGCAGCAGGTGGATAACGCGCGTCTGCTGGCGTTGATCGGCGAAACGCTAGCTCGCGAATGAAAAAAGGTGCGCCGGGGCGCACCAATCATCAAGCCAGCATCGGCAGCGTCGGGTACTACCCCTTGCCTTTCACGCTGCCAATAAACGTTTCACGCGCTGTGGTAGAACCCAGTTTTTCAGCCTCATTCATCAGTTTCAGCGCTTTATCGATATCGCCCGCCTTCACCGCCTGTTTGATGCCGTTGTTAAAGTAAGTGTCAGTGTCATTCAGCATCGGTTCCGCCGGTTTGGTCGGTGCCGGTGCCGGAGTCGGTGCAGCCGCAATCGCCGCGGTGGAACCCACCACCACTGGCGTCGCCGCCGGTGCCGGTTGCAGCATACCGATCATGATATTGCCGCTGCCCTGTTCAGCCGTCACTTTCAGTTTGATGGTGCCACTGGTGCTGTGGCTGGCAATCGGATCCGGAATATCCGGCACCGCGTTGCCCACGCCCTGCGCATAAGCCTTCGCCGGGTTAGTCAATTGGGTGGTTTTCGCCAGATCCTGACGGGTGGTGTACACCAGCAGATAAATTTGTTTCTGGCCGAGCGCCGGGGTCAGTTTCAACGTGCCCTCAAGGCGATCGGACGACATTGCCCCCGGAGGCTGATAAGGGAAGTAGCTGCTCGGGTAATAGGCGGCCGGACGCAGGTGCTCATCCAGCACCAGTACGCTCGGGGCGTAAATGGCGTTGTTCTTGCTGATGCTGCTCAGCGTGACTTCCAGCGAGCCGCGATCGGCCGGCAGCGTATAGGCGGCAATAGCGCCCTGAATGTCACCCTGATTAATTTGCGGGCTGACATTATCCAGTTTTACGTCCTGGCTGACCGGCGGTACCAGCGGTTGCCATGGCAGGCTTTGCAGCGTGCTGGCGCTAATAGCCGGAGCGATGGAAACATTGGCCGGTGTATCGGCATTGGCCACCAGTGGCGCGCCCACGGTAAGGGCCAGTGACAGGCAGAGTGACAGCAGATTCTTTTTCATTGTTATACCCCATGGTATCCGACGCGGCTCAGGCAAGAGAGACGTTGTCGGCGAATACAGGTTGGGGAGAGCACCTGGCTCTCCCCGTTATCTCATTACCACCAGATTTCCATCTGGGCGCCGAAGGTGACTTCATCGTCATTACCGCGGCTGAAGGTATGCATGCTGGTGTCGTTGTACGCGGTACCTGAGGTGTAACCGGTGCCGGAATCGCTGTTAGCGTAACCCCATTTCTCATCCCACTTGGCGTAGGTTGCAAATACGCGGATCGCCGGACGGGACCAGATGCTGTTGCCCGCCTGCCACTGTTGCGCCAGGGTGACTTTGTACTGGCCGTTGCGATCGCCGGTACGCTGGGATTTCACGTTGTCGTAACCGGCTTCCAGCAGGGTGCTCATGATTGGCGTCCATTTGTACATTGGGCGCACGCCCACGGTGTACCAGGTGGTGCCATTGTTGTTGTCGCGATCGATATCCTGGAACATGGCGACATACATCATCGCCCATTGATCGTTGAAGTCGATGGCGCCGTGATCCAGCACGCGGATCATCTTGCCGTTGTTGTCGATGGTGGAGCCCTGACTACGGCCGTTGTTCTGCGAAGTCATAGAATCGGTGGCGTACTGCAGCACAAACTTGTTGTAGCCGGTCAGGATGCTCTGGGTATGTTCCGCAGTCACCAACCAACCGTCTTTGCTGGCACCGTCAGCCAGGCTGTAGCCGTCCTGCGCGTTAGCCCGGCCGTAGTCCAGGCCCAGCTCCAGGGTACCGCCCGGGTTCAACTCCAGACCGGCCAAACGCACGTCGAAGGTGTCGTTGACGGTAGGGCGTTGGTCCAGTTCATTATCCAGATAACCGTAAGAACCGCCGGATTCGGAGTTACGGGTCACGGCAGCAGACAGCTTGCCGAAGCCCAGATCGATGTTTTCCAGACCCGCACCCGGGCCGGAGATATCCCAGTAGTAGAAGTCGATCATATGGACGTCATGACGCTGATAGAAACGCTTACCGGCCCACATATTGGCCCCCGGCAGCCATTCGATCAGGTTTTTACCCTGCACGTTCACTTCACGGAAGCCTGGCGTCACATCTTCCCAGTCAGAACGTTGTGAAACCGAGTAAGCCAGGTTGGTATCGAAGTAGAAGCTTTTGTCGCCTTCTTTCCACACTTCCTGACCCAGCTTCAGTTCGGCGTAAGTTTCACATTCGTTACCGAGACGGTATTTGCTGTCGGCGCCGGTGGCCTTGAAGCACTGTTGCTCACCACCGCTACCGGTCCAGCCAATGCCGGAACGGGCATAGCCTTTAAAATCAAGGGCCATTGCCTGAGTGGTGAGAACACCAGCGGCGATTGCCAGTGCCAGAGGAAGTTTGCGCAGAGTAGTCATCATTATTCTCCTGTTATACAGACTGTGATGCTTTAAACGCCCGGCTCCTGGTGCAGCCGTTTACATGCCGTACCGTCTTCACGGAACAGATGGCAGCGGTGAGGCGGCAGGCCGATAGCGAATGTTGCACCTTCTTCTACCAGCACCACGTCGTTCTGGCGGTAAACCAGGTTTTGACGAATTGCCGGGATTTGGATGTGGATTTGCGTCTCGTTGCCGAGTTGCTCCACCACCTGTACGTCACCGGTCAGACGAACTTCAGAGGCGTCACCCGGCAACAGATGCTCGGGGCGAATGCCCAGCGACAGATTCGAGCCAACCTGTACCTCTGTGCCTTCGACCGGCAACCACACCAGTTGGCGGTTAGGCAGTTCGACCTGGACCTGTTGCGGTTCTGCGGCGGTCACTTTGACCGGCAGGAAATTCATTTTCGGTGACCCGATAAAGCCGGCGACAAAGCGGTTGGCCGGATAGTGATACAGCTCCAGCGGCTTGCCGATCTGGGCGACACGCCCGGCGTCCAGCACCACGATTTTGTCGGCCAGCGTCATCGCTTCAACCTGATCGTGGGTGACGTAAATCATGGTGCGCTGCAAACGTTTGTGCAGACGGGAGATCTCAATGCGCATCTGCACCCGCAGTGCGGCGTCGAGGTTGGACAGCGGTTCGTCGAGCAGGAACACGTCCGGCTCCGCCACCAGCGTACGGCCGATTGCCACCCGCTGACGCTGCCCACCGGACAGCGCTTTGGGCCGTCGGTCGAGCAGGTGAGCCAGCTGCAGCACTTCCGATACCTGATTCACCCGCTGGTTGATTTCCGCTTTTTTAGCCCCCGCCAGCTTCAGGCCAAACGACATGTTGTCGGCCACCGACAGGTGCGGATACAGCGCATAAGACTGGAATACCATGCCGATGCCGCGCTCGGACGGTGGCACCTCATTCATCCGTTTATCGCCGATCATCAGCTCACCGGAGGTAATGTCCTCCAGGCCGGCGATCATGCGCAGCAGCGTTGACTTGCCGCAGCCCGATGGCCCGACAAACACCACAAACTCACCGTCATCGATCGTCAGATTGACGTCCTTGGAAATCACAGTCTCGCCGAAAGCCTTATAAACGCTGCGCAATGTGACGCTAGCCATGCGTTACTCCCCTGCTTTCGCAGTTAACGTTTCGTGTAAAAATGGCGGACGCAAAACCCGCCAAAACCCATTGATGACCCTCTTGCTGCGCGCCGTGCTGCCATGCCAGTGGCAAGGTCGCCTCAGACGGCGCGGCCGCCTGAGTATAAGGCTGCAGGTTAATCAGCGCTTCAAGGCATTGATCCTGATGGGTAATAAGTAAGCGAACTACGCCATTACGCTGGCTGATGGCGCTCAGCTCACCCTGCTGGATCACCGGCAAACGGCGCAGCGCCAACAGAGACTGGCAGTAACGTAAGGTCGAGTGGTTGTCATGCTGTTGGCGGCTGATGGCCAACGCGCGGTGTTCGATCGCCACCTGCTGATACCAGTGGATCTCACCGGCGGTCACTTGCTCCGGCGCTTCATGCCAGGGCATCGGCGTTTGAGCACCAAGCGGATCCTGCAAACCGGCCGCGTGCGGCAGACCCAGCTCCTCTCCCTGATACAGACAAATCGGCGCGGGCAGCATGGCCAGCAACGTCAAAAAAGCATCGGCGGAACGCAAGTTACCCTGCCCCCAGTGGCTGACCACCCGAGGCTGGTCGGCATCACCGGTGCTCCACAGGCTGTCGGCCAGCGTGGCCCGGCGGGCATTCAATACCTCAACCAGCTTCTCCACGCTAAAAGGCACCACTTCCAGCGCCAATGGGCTGCGGAGATACTGTTGCGGCGTTGCGGCGCGTCGAATGTGGTTTGGCCCATCGCAGTACCACAGTGCCAGGCCCTGGGCGGCGACGGCGGCGTCATCTTGTGCCGCCAATGCCTGCGGCAATACCAGGCCGTCGATCGACAGCGTGCTCAGGTAGGGCAATGCCGCAATCATGCCGCGAGCGTCGCCTACACCGTCCCCGTTTCCATCGCGGAAACTGACCGGATGGATCCGGTACAGGGTTGGCTGAGTGGCGGTAGGCATTGGCGACATAAATCCGGTTCCTGCTGCATTGGGTGTTGAAAATCAATGTGGCCGATAGTGCGGTAAACCCCACAAAGGGTAATCATCCGTAACAGGATTTTTCATGGGGGAGGAGATGGGAGGATGAGAGAACGACTGCGGCGGTGAGAAGTTCCACGCTTAAGACAAATCTGTGATCTGCCTGGCAAAAATCGTCCCCCTATTTTGTGTCTGACACCACAGAATAGAGCGCAATGTTAACTGGATCACACTCCGCAGGCCTGGGGCGTAGAGGGGGGGAGGATGAGAATGTGTCGCTTTGTGACCCACTATTACCGCGAAACCTCTCTCCTTGATTTACGTGCCCATAAAAAAGAAGGATTGGATTATGACTCGCAGCTTTACCACCGCCCGCACACTGGTGCTTTCGGCTCTGACCACCCTGGTGCTTTCTTCTTCCGCCTTCGCCAAGATCGAGGAAGGGAAACTGGTTATCTGGATCAACGGCGATAAAGGCTATAACGGCCTGGCCGAAGTCGGCAAAAAATTTGAGAAAGACACCGGTATCAAAGTCACCATCGAGCATCCGGACAAGCTGGAAGAGAAATATCCGCAAGTGGCTGCCACCGGCGACGGCCCGGACATCATCTTCTGGGCCCATGACCGCTTTGGCGGCTACGCGCAGTCGGGCCTGCTGGCCGAGATCCATCCTTCCAAAGCTTTCCAGGACAAGCTGTTCCCGTTCACCTGGGACGCGGTGCGCTACGATGGCAAGCTGATTGGCTACCCGATCGCGGTAGAAGCACTGTCGCTGATTTATAACAAAGACCTGATCAAGCAGGCGCCAAAAACCTGGGAAGAGATCCCGGCGCTGGACAAAGAGCTGCGCGCCAAAGGCAAGAGCGCCATCATGTGGAACCTGCAAGAACCCTACTTCACCTGGCCGATTATCGCCGCCGACGGCGGTTATGCCTTCAAGTATGAGAACGGCAAGTACAACATCAAGGACGTTGGCGTGGCCAATGCCGGTTCACAGGCCGGGTTGCAGTTCATCGTCGATCTGGTGAAAAACAAACACATCAACGCCGATACCGATTACTCGATTGCCGAAGCCGCGTTCAACAAAGGCCAGACTGCGATGACCATCAATGGTCCCTGGGCCTGGTCCAACATCGAACAAAGCAAAATCAACTACGGCGTGACCCTGCTGCCAACCTTTAAAGGCAAGCCGTCCAAACCTTTCGTCGGTGTACTGACCGCCGGGATCAACGCCGCCAGCCCGAACAAAGAGCTGGCGACCGAATTCCTGGAAAACTACCTGCTGACCAACGAGGGGCTGGCGGACGTCAACAAGGACAAACCGCTGGGCGCAGTCGCGCTGAAGTCTTACCAGGAACAGTTGGCGAAAGATCCGAAGATTGCCGCCACCATGGAAAACTCACAGAACGGCGAAATCATGCCTAACATCCCGCAGATGAGCGCCTTCTGGTACGCCGAACGCAGTGCGGTGATCAACGCCGTCAGCGGCCGCCAGACGGTGAAAGCCGCACTGGATGACGTACAGACCCGTATTACCAAGTAACACACTACGTTGTGCGGGGTGCGGACCTGCGCCCCGCTGTAGCTCCACAGAAAGGAACGCCCTATGCAATTAGCTCACGCCGGGTCACCTGCGCGCAAAAAGTCGAAGTGGTGGCAGAGTGACATACTGAAATGGCTGGTCATCGGCCTGTTCAGCCTGGTTACCTGCTATCTGATTGTGTTGATGTATGCACAGGGTGAATACCTGTTTGCCATTCTGACGCTGATCTTGGTCAGCGCTGGGCTTTACGTCTTCGCCAACCGCCGTGCTTACGCCTGGCGCTACGTTTATCCGGGCATCGCCGGTATGGGGCTATTTGTCCTGTTTCCGCTGATTTGTACCATTGCCATCGCCTTTACCAACTACAGCAGCACCAACCAGCTCACTTTTGAGCGCGCCCAGTCGGTGCTGATGCAGCGTCAATTCCAGACCGGCAAGACCTTTACCTTCGGCCTGTATCCTGCGGAAAACCAACGCTGGCGTCTGCAGTTAACCCACCCGGACAGCGGCCAACAGCTGATTTCCCAGCCTTTCAGCTTTGATGCCAACGCACCGCAAACGCTGAAGCTGGTTGAGGAAGGCAGCGAACCGACAGGCGAACGCGCCACGCTGCGGGTGATCACTCAAAACCGTCAGGCGCTGAGCCAATTGGTAGCCCAGTTACCGGAAGGCGGTGAGCTGCGCATGAGTTCCCTGCGCCAGTTTTCCGGCACCACCCCGCTTTACGCACTGGATAAGGACAGCAACCAGCTGACCGACCAGCAAACCCATATTCAATACCGGCCTAACCCGGAGATTGGCTTCTATCAGGCGGTAAATGCCGACGGCAACTGGGCCAAAGAGACCCTCAGCCCAGGCTACACCGTGACTATCGGTGGGAAAAACTTCCTGCGCGTCCTGCAGGATGAAGGCATCAAGAAGCCGTTCGTGTCGATCTTTATCTGGACCATCGTGTTCTCGGTGATGACCGTGATCCTCACCGTGGCGGTAGGCATGGTGCTGGCCTGCGTGGTGCAGTGGGATGCGCTGAAAGGCAAAGCCATCTATCGCGTGATGCTGATACTGCCCTATGCGGTGCCGTCATTTATTTCGATTCTGATTTTCAAAGGCTTGTTCAACCAAAGTTTCGGTGAAATCAACATGATGCTCAGCCATCTGTTCGGCATCAAACCGGCCTGGTTCAGCGACCCCATCACCGCCAAGAGCATGATTTTGATCGTCAACACCTGGCTGGGCTACCCGTACATGATGATCCTGTGCATGGGGCTGTTAAAGGCGATCCCTGACGATTTGTACGAAGCTTCGGCAATGGACGGCGCTACCCCGATGCAGAACTTTTTCCGCATCACTCTGCCGCTGCTGATTAAGCCGCTAACGCCGCTGATGATTGCCAGCTTCGCCTTCAACTTTAATAACTTCGTGCTGATCCAACTGTTGACCAACGGCGGACCGGATATGATCGGGACTACCACGCCGGCCGGTTATACCGACCTGCTGGTCAGCTATACCTACCGTATCGCCTTCGAAGGCGGCGGCGGACAGGACTTTGGGCTGGCGGCGGCAATTGCCACGCTGATCTTCCTGCTGGTGGGCGCCCTGGCGATCCTGAATCTGAAAGCCAGCAAGATGAACTTCGACTAGGGAGAAAAATAATGGCTATGGTCCAACCCAAATCCCAGCGCCTGCGCCTGTGGATGACCCATACTCTGATGCTGTGCTTTATCGCCCTGATCATGTTCCCGCTGCTGATGGTGATCACTATCTCACTGCGATCTGGCAACTTCGCCACCGGCAGCCTGATACCGGAGCAAATTTCCTGGGATCACTGGCGCCTGGCGCTTGGCATGAGCGTGACGCACGCCGACGGCAGCGTGACCCCACCGCCGTTCCCGGTACTGTTGTGGCTGTGGAATTCGATCAAGATCGCGGTGATCACCGCCATCGGCATCGTTACGCTGTCTACCACCTGCGCCTACGCTTTTGCCCGCATGCGTTTTCGCGGTAAAAGCACGCTGCTGAAAAGCATGCTGATTTTCCAGATGTTCCCGGCGGTGTTGTCACTGGTGGCGCTGTACGCCTTGTTCGATCGCCTGGGCCAATACATCCCGTTTATCGGCCTGAATACCCACGGTGGGGTGATCTTCGCCTATATGGGCGGCATCGCGCTGCACGTCTGGACCATCAAAGGCTATTTCGAGACCATCGATAATTCGCTGGAGGAAGCCGCCGCGCTGGACGGTGCCAGCCCGTGGCAAGCCTTCCGTCTGGTGCTGTTGCCGTTGTCGGTGCCGATTCTGGCGGTGGTGTTTATTCTGTCGTTTATCGCCGCCATCACCGAAGTGCCGGTCGCCTCGCTGCTGTTACGTGACGTCAACAGCTACACGCTGGCGGTGGGCATGCAGCAATATCTCAATCCGCAAAACTACTTGTGGGGCGACTTTGCCGCTGCGGCAGTGCTGTCAGCCATTCCGATTACCGCCGTATTCCTGCTGGCACAGCGCTGGCTGGTTGGGGGCCTGACGGCCGGTGGGGTCAAGGGTTAAAGGTTTTTTGCCACTGTAATGCGTTTGCTGTACTTCGCTCTATACCTGTGTCTTCGGCGGCCCCTATGGGCCGCCATTTTTATGCCCATTTATTCTCTTTTTAAGCGGTCGGTATTGGCCAGATAAAGCGTCACCACCAGTAACAATATCGCGGCTGAATAAATTAGCGTATCAATTGGATTTTCATGATCCACAATGATCAAACGGATAATTGCGGTAATGCCGATATAAATAAAGTAACGCAGCGGGAAGTGATAACCCGACTCAAAATACTTCACAATCAAGGCGATAAACTCAAAGTAGAGGAAGTAAATCACAATCCCTTCAATCAGCAGATAGGACGTCGACTCCTCGTTGTTGACAAACAAGACTTTCGCCAAATGAATGGTTTCTTTAACCAAAAAGACGATCAGGATCGCTGCCAGCAGCAGCAGTCCAACATTCAACACCCGTTGCAACCCTTTGGCGATCGTTACCGAGCGGGAGGTTTTTGCCATAAATATTCCCCATCAATACCACTGAAGTTATCCGCGCATCCTAACATAGGCATTATCTTAAAAATTAATATCCGCACGGAGCCAGGAAAAAATTAATACTATTCAGACTGTTATAAATAAATGTTTCGTATGGATATATTTGTAGCAAATTGAAATGTCAACTATGATGGGTCATAGATCTTTACATAAAACAAACAACTCGAATTAACAAGGGAATATTTATTTATGCGCGCTAAACTTAACGGACTGGTCGCCGCAGGCCTGTTTACCTGTGCATTAAGCAGTCATGCCAGCGGATTGGTCACCCCTGATAATGATCTGCGTAATGACCTGGCCTGGCTGTCCGACCGCGGTGTCATCAACGTCAGCCTGTCGACCTGGCCGCTGAGTCAGGAAGAAATCACCTCCGTTATTTCCCAGGCCAAACCGGTAACCAATACCGAGAAAAACGTCCTCGACCGCGTTCAACGCCGCGTCGGTGACTTAAAAGCCAATATTCGCATCAGCGGCTACGCTGCCACCGACAAGCCGGGCACACCGCAGGGCTTCGGTCAGAACCAGTACGCAGACCAAAGCCTGACTATCGGTGCCGGTGCCAACGGCGAGTTCTGGGACGTGCGCGTCCAGGGGTCGGTTGAGGGCGATCAACGCGTCAGCGACGGCTCCAAATTCAACCTGAATGGCTCCTATGGTGCAGTAAAAATCTGGAACCAGTGGTTATCCTTCGGTGAAGTATCCCAATGGTGGGGACCGGGCTATGACGGTAGCCTGATCCGTTCCGACGCCGCACGACCGGTTGCCGGCTTTATGCTGCAGCGCGCCGACCAATCGCCGTTTGAAACTCCTTGGCTGTCGTGGATTGGCCGTTGGCAGTACCAGCTTACCGCTGGCCAATTATCACAGTACAGCGCCGTGCCTGATACCAAGCTGATCGGCGGTCGCTTTACCATGATGCCGACCAACTTCCTCGAGCTGGGTGCTTCGCGTGTCATGATGTGGGGCGGTGATGGCCGTCCGCACTCCTGGAGTTCATTCTGGGATGGTGTGACCGGCAACGATAACACCGGCGATGTGAAAAACGATCCTGGTAACCAACTGGGCGGTTTCGACTTCAAATTAAAATTGCAGCCGCTAGTAGGCCTACCTGTCAGCTTCTACGGCCAGATAGTTGGCGAAGATGAAGCTGGTATGCTGCCGTCGCACAATGCCTATCTGTTAGGCCTGGAAGGTCATCCGGAATGGGGTCCAACCACCATCAACTGGTCTATCGAAGGGTCTGATACCCGGTCAAACGGCAATACTGAGAACGTAATGTACAATCATTACGTCTATAAAGGCGGCTATTATCAGCAAGGTTACCCACTGGGCCACGCTATGGGTGGTGACGGGCAGATGCTGTCCGGCCGTGTAGAAATGGTGCTGGATGACGGCCAGCGCTGGAGCACCCGTCTGGTGTACGCCAAAGTGAATCCAAAAAATCAAACCATTAACCAGGCATTCCCGAAATCCGACACGCTGAAAGGCATTCAGTTGGGCTGGGGTTACAACTTCGATTCACAGGTCAAGTTTGACACCAGCCTGTGGTACACCGATAACAACGCCAGCACCGCCGACGACGTGGGCGCAGGCATCAGTTTCGAAGTGCCGATCAATCTGTAATCATTCAGACGTAAAAAAACCCGCCGCGGCGGGTTTTTTATTGGCATCAATTCAGGCGGTAATTAACGCCATGCTTTGAAGCGGTTGATCAGCGCATTGGTTGAGCTGTCATGGCTGCTGACCGCTTCGTCACCGGCCAGCTCCGGCAGGATACGGTTAGCCAGCTGTTTGCCCAGCTCCACGCCCCACTGATCGAAGGTGAAGATGTTCAGGATCGCGCCCTGGGTGAAGATCTTGTGTTCATACAGCGCAATCAGGCTGCCCAGGCTGAACGGGGTGATCTCACGCAGCAGGATGGAGTTGGTCGGACGGTTGCCTTCAAACACCTTGAATGGCGCCACGTGCTTGACCTCTTCCGGCGTTTTGCCCTGTGCAGCGAACTCTTCTTCTACCACGTCCAGCGACTTGCCGAACGCCAGCGCTTCGGTCTGCGCGAAGAAGTTCGACAGCAGTTTGGCGTGGTGGTCGCTCAGCGGGTTGTGGCTGATGGCCGGTGCGATAAAGTCGCAAGGCACCAGTTTGGTCCCCTGGTGAATCAACTGGTAAAACGCGTGCTGACCGTTGGTGCCTGGCTCGCCCCAGATGATCGGGCCGGTCTGGTAATCCACCGGGTTGCCGTTGCGATCGACATATTTACCGTTAGATTCCATGTTGCCCTGCTGGAAGTAAGCGGCAAAACGGTGCATGTACTGGTCGTATGGCAGGATAGCTTCGGTTTCTGCACCGAAGAAATTGTTATACCAGATGCCGATCAGCGCCAACAGCACCGGCAGGTTTTGCTCCGCCGGGGTTTGCGCGAAGTGTTTGTCCATCGCGTGCGCGCCGCTCAGCAGCTGCTCGAAGTTCTCGTAACCCAGTGACAGTGCAATCGACAGACCAATCGCCGACCACAGGGAATAACGACCACCGACCCAGTCCCAGAACTCGAACATGTTGGCGGTATCGATACCGAACTCACCCACTGCCTTGCCGTTGGTAGACAACGCCGCGAAGTGTTTCGCTACGTGTTTTTGATCGCCGGCAGTGCTCAGGAACCAGTCGCGCGCGCTGTGGGCGTTGGTCATGGTTTCCTGGGTGGTGAAGGTTTTGGACGCCACCAGGAACAGGGTGGTTTCCGGGTTCAGCGGCTGCAGCGTTTCGGCGATATGGGTGCCGTCAACGTTGGAGACAAAATGCATATTCAGGTGGTTCTTGTAAGGGCGCAGCGCCTCGGTCGCCATATAAGGGCCGAGATCCGAACCACCAATACCGATGTTCACCACGTCGGTAATGGCCTTGCCGGTGTAACCTTTCCAGTCACCGCCAATCACGCGGTCACAGAACTGTTTCATTTTGGCCAGCACCGCGTTCACTTCCGGCATTACGTCTTTGCCGTCCACAATAATCGGGCTGTTGCTGCGGTTACGCAGGGCAACGTGCAGCACCGCACGGTCTTCGGTACGGTTAATTTTCTCACCGGCAAACATGGACTTGATCGCGCTTTGCAGATCGGTATCTTTCGCCAGTGCCTGCAGCTTCTCCAGGGTCTCCGCGGTTATGCGGTTTTTAGAGTAGTCCACCA
Organism: Serratia myotis; assembly: GCF_027474885.1. Lineage (NCBI taxonomy): Bacteria > Pseudomonadati > Pseudomonadota > Gammaproteobacteria > Enterobacterales > Yersiniaceae > Serratia > Serratia myotis. The sequence continues at coordinate 5,013,333 of NZ_CP099707.1, forward strand.
GCATCTGATCGTTGAAGGTGGCGGAGAACTTGGAGAAACGCTCACTGTCCTGAGCAAACAGATCGCTGATCTGCACATCTTTCATCTGTTCAAAATGTTGCTGCAGGGCTTGCCAAGCAGCGGTTTGACTAGGATTGATATTTTTCATAGCAACACTCTTAGGCTTGAGAATAAAGGTGACGTGGTTGTCCGATTGTAGCCTGTTCGACTGTGATTATGATCTCTTTTCTTGCGATAGGCGCTAACTGTCAAACGCCGCCGCATCGTTTCAGCTCTTCCCCTATACTTTTGGATAACAGCCTGTTATCAGGGTTAGTTAACTGTCACTAAACTGTGTCAGGTTATCACCACGTCATTGACGTAATTAGGCGAAGGATGCGCGGCCAGCAGGCTGCGCTTTGAAACACGAAGGACATGACTATGGAATTATCTGCCCCGTTGATGTTAGTGGTTATTGGCTTGAGTTCACTGCTGGCGCAGTGGTTGGCCTGGCTATTGCGCCTGCCGGCCATTCTGCCGCTGTTGGTGTTTGGCGTGGTGTTGGGGCCGGTGGTGCATCTGGTTCAACCGGACGCGTTGTTTGGCGATCTGCTGTTCCCGCTGGTGTCGCTGTCTGTCGCCATTATTCTGTTTGAAGGGGCGCTGACGCTGCGGGTCGAGGAAATACGTGGCCTCGGTGGCGTAGTGCGCAACCTGGTGACCATCGGCATGCTGATGACCTTCCTGGTGATCGGCGTGGCCTGCTGGTGGCTACTGGACTTTCCGCCCGAGCTGGCCGCGCTGATCGGTGCAGTCACGGTGGTTACCGGCCCGACGGTCATCGCCCCGCTGATGCGAGTGGTACGGCCCAACGCCAATATCAACCAGGTGTTGCGCTGGGAAGGCATAGTGATCGACCCGGTCGGCGCTATCTTCACCCTGCTGGTGTTTGAATTTATCGTACTGAAACAACATTCCGAGTCCTATACCCATCTGTTCTACACGCTTGGGATCACCGCTGCCGTCGGCCTGGTGGCCGGTGCGCTGTTCGGTTACCTGCTGGGTCTGGCGCTGCGCCGCGTCTGGTTGCCGGGCTACCTGCAGAACCTGGCGGTGCTGGCGATCATGCTGACCGCTTTTGGCGTGTCCAACGCCATTGCCGACGAGTCCGGTCTGCTGACCGTCACGGTAATGGGTATCTGGCTGGCCAATATGCGCGATGTAGATACCAGCGACATACTGGCATTCAAGGAAGAGCTGTCGGCGATCCTGATTTCAGCGCTGTTTATCATTTTGGCGGCGCGGCTTGATATCCAGGCGCTGTGGAATATGGGCTGGCCACTGCTGGGCCTGCTGCTGGTGGTGCAGTTTATCGCCCGACCGCTGTGTATTGCGGTGTCGACCTGGCGCTCTTCCCTGCACTGGCGCGATCGGCTGCTGCTGTGCTGGATTTCGCCGCGCGGCATCGTCGCCGCGGCGGTCAGTTCGCTGTTCGCCCTGACCTTGCAGCGTAGTGGCTACCCGGGAGCCGATCGGCTGGTAACCGTGGTATTTGCCGTGATCATCGGTACCGTGGTGCTGCAAAGCCTGACCAGCAGCATGATGGCGCGTTGGCTGCGGGTGCAGCAGCAAAAACCGCGCGGGGTGTTGATCGTCGGCGCCAACAGCGTGGCGCGTATGTTGGCGCAGGCGTTGATAAAAATGAATATCCCGGTGATTGTCACCGACAGCAGCTGGGAGTATTACCGCCAGGCGCGCATGGACGGCATCCCCGCCTATTATGGGCATGCTTACTCCGAGCATGCCGAGAACTACCTCGATCTCAGCGATACCGCGCAGGTGTTGGCGCTGTCGCCTAACCGCCATCAGAATGCGCTGGCGGTCTATCACTTCGGCCATATTTTTGGCGAAGGACAGGTATTCGCCATCCGCTCCGGTGCACCGCTGAAAGGCCGTGGCAACAGTGGGGAAAGCTCGCGCTTCCGTCGGCATGAAGTTTTGTTCAATCAAGAAGCCACCTACGGCCGGTTAAGCAGCCTGATCGCCCACGGTGCCACCATCAAGGCTACCAAGCTGAACGAAAACTTTGGCTGGCTGGAATATATTGAAAAAAATCAGGGGATTATTCCGTTATTTAGCCAACGGGAGGATGGCACTCTGCAACCCATTGGTACCGGTTTCGTCCCGGCGATGCCCTGTACGTTGATTGCGCTGGTGCAAGATGAAAATCCCTCAACGTCCGGACGTTGACAGCAGCGTGATTACCGGCTATTCCTAACAGCCTACTTGCGCACCCGGTGCGCAAGCCAGAAGAGGTGCGTCGCCCAGGTAGAGTGTCAGAGGAGCCGTTTTCCGATGACGGCACTTGAGGGGGAGCGACGCCGAGGTAAGGTGATGTACGGCATTCATCGTATCGACTACAGGGGCTGAATCCTCTGGGTTGTCACCAGGGATTGTCCGTAATGACAATCAGCAAGGTGGGGCGCTTCTGGGTGTATCGTAGCTTTAACCCCTACGCCTGCCCCCGTTTATCGCTCCTCCCTTGTGCCAAGGCTATGAAAAAAGCGCTCTCTGAATAGAGCCACCCTGACACGAGGTTTTTACATGAACCAAGCAGCACCCCAGAATTCCACCGTTGTCGCCAAATTCGGCGGCACCAGCGTTGCCGACTTTGAAGCCATGAACCGCAGCGCCGACGTCGTACTCTCTAATCCGGACGTACGCCTGGTGGTCTTGTCCGCTTCCGCGGGCGTCACCAACCTGTTGGTGGCTCTGGCCGAAGGCAGCGATGCCGACAAACGCCATTTCCAGCTCGATGAAATCCGTCGCATCCAATACGCCATCCTCGATCGCCTCGATAACCCGACGGTTATTCGCGATGAAATCGACCGCATGCTGGAAAACATCGCCATGCTGTCCGAAGCAGCTGCGCTGGCAACCTCAACGGCCTTGACCGACGAGCTGGTCAGCCATGGTGAACTGATGTCTACCCTGCTGTTCGTTGAGATCCTCCGCACCCGCCAGGTACAGGCAGAGTGGTTTGACGTGCGTAAAGTGATGCACACCGACGACCACTTCGGCCGTGCTACACCAGACAACGCGGTGCTGAAACAACTGGCCCTGTCGCTACTCAAGCCACGCCTGCAAGAAGCGCTGGTGGTCACTCAGGGCTTTATCGGCAGCGAGCCGAAAGGCCGTACCACCACGCTGGGCCGTGGCGGCAGCGATTACACCGCGGCACTGCTGGGCGAAGCGCTGAGCGTCAGTCGGGTGGATATTTGGACCGACGTGCCAGGCATCTACACCACCGATCCACGCGTGGTCCCGTCAGCAAAACGCATCGATAGAATCACCTTCGAAGAAGCGGCAGAAATGGCCACCTTCGGCGCGAAAGTGCTGCATCCGGCCACCTTGCTGCCGGCCGTGCGCAGTGATATTCCGGTGTTTGTCGGTTCAAGCAAAGATCCGGCCGCCGGGGGAACTTTGGTGTGTAACACCACCGAGAACCCGCCGCTGTTCCGTGCGCTGGCACTGCGCCGCAAGCAAACCCTGCTGACGCTGCACAGCCTCAACATGCTGCATGCCCGTGGCTTCCTGGCCGAAGTGTTCAACATTCTGGCCCGTCACAACATCTCGGTGGATCTGATCACCACATCCGAAGTCAGCGTGGCGCTGACCATGGACACCACCGGCTCAACCTCTACCGGCGGCAGCCTGCTGACCACCTCATTGCTGACCGAGCTGTCATCACTGTGCCGGGTAGAAGTCGAAGAAAATCTGGCGCTGGTGGCGTTGATCGGCAACAAACTTTCCCAGGCCTGCGGCGTGGGCAAAGAAGTGTTTGGCGTGCTCGACCCGTTCAATATCCGCATGATCTGTTACGGCGCCAGCAGCTATAACCTGTGCTTCCTGGTACCGGGCAACGACGCGGAACAAGTGGTACGTACCCTGCACCACAATCTGTTCGAATAAACTATTATCATCCCTTGCGGGCGCGGCATGCTGCGCCCCTACATCTAAAAAATCAGTTCATAACCGTAGGGGTTCAGTCCGCTGAACCCGCAAAAAAACACAACTCCACCCCATCGTTCTATTTGGCTAAGGAAAACCACATTCATGCTGGCAAAATTTACCCGATTATTCCCCCTGTGGGCGGTGCTGCTCGCCGTCGCCGCCTACTTCACCCCCACCACCTTTACCGGTATCGGCCCCTATGTCAGCCCGTTGTTAATGCTGATCATGTTCGCCATGGGCGTCACGCTGCGGCTGGATGACTTCAGGCGCGTGCTGTCCCGCCCAGGCCCGGTGGCCGCAGGGATCTTTCTGCATTACCTGATTATGCCGCTGGCGGCCTGGCTGTTGGCGATGCTGTTCCACATGCCACCGGATCTTTCCGCAGGCATGGTCCTGGTGGGCAGCGTTGCCAGCGGTACGGCTTCCAACGTAATGATCTATCTGGCCAAAGGCGATGTGGCACTGTCAGTGACCATCTCGGCGGTCTCCACGCTGGTGGGCGTCTTCGCCACGCCGCTGCTGACCCGCCTGTATGTCGATACCGAGATCAGCGTCGATGTCATGGGCATGCTGCTGAGCATTCTGCAGATCGTAGTGATCCCGATTGGCCTGGGGTTGATCGTCCATCACACCTTTACCAAAACCGTCAAACGCATTGAGCCCATTCTGCCGGCGCTGTCGATGGTGTGCATTTTGGCGATCATCAGTGCCGTGGTGGCCGGTAGCCAAAGCCATATCGCCTCGGTCGGGCTGGTGGTGATCATCGCGGTGATCCTGCATAACGCCATCGGGCTGCTGAGCGGTTACTGGGGCGGCAAGCTGTTTGGCTTTGACGAATCGACCTGCCGCACGCTGGCCATTGAGGTCGGCATGCAGAACTCCGGGCTGGCGGCGACGCTGGGCAAAATTTACTTCTCACCGCTGGCCGCACTGCCGGGTGCCCTGTTCTCGGTGTGGCATAACCTGTCCGGCTCACTGCTGGCGGGTTACTGGTCCGGTCGGCCGATCAACAAAAAATAATTACACCCTGGGGCACAAATGACTGTGCCCCACCCCTTCTGCGAAATTTCGTATTTCCCACTGGTCGGATTGTCAGAATTACCCTCATCCTCTATTATCCCCCGACAAAATAAAAATTCAGATTCTTCCTATCCGTGCCGATAAAGTTTAAATGGCGGAGGAGTTAATTACTTTTTTTAGTTAATTAACTCAAGGGATCTGAAAATTAAAACAAGCAGCCTAATTATTATTTAGATATACACCCACCGTCTTAATTTGCCTGTGGCAAGTCGAGATATCACGCAATGTGCTTGTCGCTCGCTATTTCGGGCCGGCCGCTGGCCGTCCGTATATTGACCTCATGGATTGAGCAGGCCGCCCCGGCGGCTTCTCATAATGGATTACAATGATTAAAAAAACCGCCGCTCTGGTGCTGCTGTTCAGCACCGCGATCCCTGCCGCTACCCTGCCGGAAATGGAGCATTTCTCGCCGATGGGCGAATCACGCCGCGCCTTGCAAGACGGTTCGCGTGAAGTGAATCAGCAGATCGAGCAACGACGCTACCAACAGCTTAAACAACAGCAATTACTGGCAGAACCCGAACCCGCGCCACCGGCACTGCCACGTTCTGCCCAGTGCCTGCCCATCGACGGCGTGTATCTGCAGGGCGTTACTCTGCTGTCGGCGAAAGATTTGGCGGCACTCAGCGCATTGCCACAGCGTTGCATCAGCAGTAATGACATCAACCGTCTGACCCGCGAACTCACCCGTTTATATCTTGATAAAGGCTATATCACCGCCCGTGTGCAGTTTATTCGCCCCAATGCCGAGGGCGAGTTGGGCCTGCGGGTCACCGAGGGATTTATCGAAAAAATAGAAGGGGGAGATCGCTGGGTTAACAGCCAGTTATTATTCCCAGGACTGGAAGGTCAACCGCTGAAATTAACTCAGCTCGATCAGGGATTGGATCAGGCCAATCGTTTGCAATCGAATAAAACCCGATTGGATATATTGCCGGGTAACCAAACCGGTGGTTCTATTATTCGGTTGCACAACCAACATGCCAAACCCTGGTTGCTGTCTGCCACCCTGGACAATTATGGCCAGAAAAATACCGGCCAGTGGTTGGCACGCAGCACGGCAACGCTGGACAGCCCGTTTGGCCTGTCGGACTTTGTCAGTCTGAACGTCGCCGGTACGCTGAAGGATCCGTCGCAGCGCTACAACCGCGCCTATACCCTGCTCTATTCCCTGCCCTATGGCGCTTTTACCTTCAGCGGCTTTGCCAGTTATTCGCAATACATGAACCGCCAGCAGTTGGTGTTCAACAGCTATAAGCTGCACGGTCAGACCCAGCAGTATGGTCTGCGCGGCGACTATGTGTTTTACCGCGATCGCGATCAGATCAACGCCCTGAGCGGCCAACTGACCCATAAGCGCATCAATAACTATTTCGAGAACGTACGTATCGGTCTCGGCAGCCCGACGCTCAGCCTGTTCGAACTGGGGGTTAACCACCTGCAGATCCTGCCTACCGGGTTGATCAGCGCCAACCTCAGCGTAGAGCAAGGATTGCCGTGGTTCGGTGCCGATCGCCACAGCGGTGCCGGTCTGCCCGATGCCCAATTCACCAAGGGCAAGCTGTTCACCAATCTCACTCAACGCTTCACCCTGGCCGGTTCCAGTTACCAGCTCAGCAACCTGCTGTACGGGCAATACAGCCGCGATCGGCTGCCCGGCGTGGAATGGCTCAGCCTGACCGACCGCAGCGCGATCCGCGGTTTCAGCCGCAGCACGCTGTCCGGCGATAACGGCTGGTATCTGCAAAATACCCTGTCCCGCAGCTTTAATCTGGGCCAAAGCACCCTCACCCCTCGCCTCGGCGGCGACGTCGGCCGGGTGCTGCCACGTGACAACCGACCTTCGGGCTGGCAAAGCAGCGCCGGACTGAGCGCCGGCGCCACCCTGCGTTATCAGCGCGCCATCATTGACGTCGAAGCCAGCCGAGGCTGGCTGCTGTCCAGTCATACCCTGCCGGACGACCCGATCCAGGTGCTGGCCCGCTTCTCGTACACCTTTTAGTCAGTTGTTTTTTTTGCAGTACCACACGGCGATATACGGAGATACATGGATGAAAAATAATAACTTCAGGCTTTCGGCGGCGGGCAAGTTGGCCGCTTCACTGGCGATCATTCTCGCCTCACTCGGCAACGGTTACGCCGGTGATATTGTGGCGGCCAATGGGGCTAACGGCCCCGGGGTTTCCACCGCCGGTAACGGCGCACAGGTGGTGAATATTGTCACACCGAATGACCACGGGCTGTCGCATAACCAGTATCAGGATTTCAACGTCAACCAGCCCGGCGCGGTGTTGAATAACTCACGCGAGTCCGGACTGTCTCAGTTGGCCGGTCAGTTGGGCGCCAACCCGAACCTGAACAGCCAGGCGGCCAGCGTGATCCTCAACGAAGTGATCAGCCGTAATCCGTCGCTATTGCACGGCCAGCAGGAAATCTTCGGCATGGCGGCCGACTACGTGTTAGCCAACCCGAACGGCATCAGCTGTGACGGCTGCGGTTTTATCAATACCAGCCGCTCGTCACTGGTGGTGGGCAACCCGCTGGTGGAAAACGGCATGCTGCAGGGCTACAGCACGCTGGGTAATCGCAACACCCTAAGCCTGAATGGCAAACTGAACGCCGATGGCATACTGGACTTGATTGCCCCGCGCATCGACAGCCGCGGCGAGGTGATCGTCACTGACAAAAATGACAAGGCGGTGTCGGCTATCAACGCTGTCACCGGCAATAACCGCGTCTCACGCGACGCACAGGTGCTCAGCAGCCAACAACCCTTGAGTGCGCTGGACAGCTACTATCTTGGCAGCATGCAGGCCGGACGCATCAACATTATCAACACCGCAGCAGGCAGCGGCGTGAAGCTGGCGGGCAAGCTGCAGGGCAGCGACGAAATCAGGGTGAAGGCCGACAACATTCGTGCCGAAAGCCAGATTAGTGATGACAGCAGTAGCCGTAACAGCGGTGAGAACTACCAAAACTATCGCGGCGGCATCTACATCAACGACCGCAACACCAGCCAAAAGCTGACCCGCACCGAGCTTACGGGCAAAAATATCAGCCTGCTGGCCGATAACAGCAACCATCTGACCGCCACCGATATTCGCGGCGAAGAGGTTACTTTGCAGGGTGCCAGCCTGACGCTCGACGGCCAGCAACTGAAGCAAACTCAGGGCCATACCAACGACCAATGGTTCTACTCCTGGCAGTACGACGTCACCCGCGAAAATGAACAGCACCAGCAGGTCGGCAGCAGCGTCAGCGCCAGCAAAAATGCCACGCTGACCGCCACCGCACAGGATGTGAAGCTGCTCGGTGCCACTGTCGGGGCCGGTAACTCGCTGAAAATTGGAGCCAAACGCGATGTACAGATCGCCGGGCTGGTTGAGCGGGAGAAAACCAGTGAACGCGGTTATCAGCGTAACCATACCTCCAGCCTGCGAACCGGCAGTTGGAACAACAGCAATGAAACCGAAAGCCTGAAGGCCAGCGATTTGCATGCCGGGGGGGATTTGACGCTGAGTGCCGGTAACCGTGTGCAGGCTCGGGGGGCAAAAGTGTATGCAGCGCGCGATCTGACAATCAATGCCAACGACCAGATCAACATCGACGTGCAGAAGACCGCCAACGCCAAATCGGTGCGTGACAATAAAACCTCATGGGGCGGCATCGGCGGCGGCGATAACAAAGACAACAGTCACCACCACGAAGTCAGCAACGCTTCCGACCTGACCGCCGATGGCACCCTGTGGCTGAACGGCAAACAGGGCGTAACCATTACCGGCAGCAAGGTCAAAGGCAGCCAGGGCGGTTTTGTTGAAGCCAGCGCCGGGGGCCTGCGGATTGATAACGCGCTCAGCACCAACGTCGACAAAATCAATGCCCGCACCGGTACCGCCTTTAACATTACCAGCAGTTCGCAAAAGTCCAACAACAGCCACCAGCAGTCCACCGCCAGTGAACTGGTTTCCGATACCAACCTGCAACTGGTCAGCAAACAGGATACCGACGTGGTGGGCAGCAAGGTGACCAGCGCCGGCAAACTGGATATCCAGGCCGGTGGCAATCTCAATGTCAGCGCGGCTGAGCAGCAGCAACGCATTGATGAGCAGAAAACCGCGCTGGCGATCAACGGCTATGCCAACGAAAAAGGCGATAAACAATACCGCGCCGGTTTACGCATAGAACATACCAGCGACAGCGAGAAAACTACCCGCAGCGAGCAACAGTCGTCGATGTTGAGCGGCGGCAGCGTGACGTTGAAGGCGGATAAAGACGTGACCTTCAGCGGCTCCAAACTGGTGACCACCCAGGGAGACGCCAGCGTCAGTGGCAACAACGTCGCCTTCCTGGCGGCTGACAACAAGACCACCAGCGACACCGAGCAAACCAAAGTCGGCGGTGGGTTCTATTACACCGGCGGCATCGATAAAGTCGGCTCGGGTATTGAAGGCGGTTACGAGAACAGCAAAACGCACTCGCAAAGCAGCAAGGCCGTCACCTCAGGCAGTGATATCAAAGGCAACCTGACGATTAGCGCCAATGACCAACTGACTCAGCAAGGTGCACAGCATCAGGTTGGCGGTAAATATCAGGAAAATGCCAACAGCGTGGCCCATCTGGCCGCCACGGACAGCGAAAGCAGCAATACCCGCAAAACCGACGTCGGCGTGGATATCGGTGCCAACGTTGATTACAGCGCCATCACCCGCCCGGTTGAACGCGCCGTGGGCAAAGCCGCCAAGCTGGACGCCAACGGCGTGATTAACGATATCGGCAGCATCGGTCTGCCAAACGTCGGGATCGACGTCGCTGCCAACGGCGGCAGCAGCGAAAACAGTAACAGCAGTTCGCAGGCCGTGGTCAGCACCATTAAGGCCGGGGAGATTGCGGTTAACGCTGGCGGGGAACTGCAGGATCGCGGGACCCAATATCAAACCACTCAGGGTGCCGTAACGCTGAAGGCGGACAGCCACCGCAGTGAAGCGGCGGAAAATAGCCAACAGCAGAGCCAAAGCGATACCCGTGGCGGTGCCAGCGTGCGCGTTTACACCAATACCGGCAACGACCTGAACGTCGACGGCAAAGGAGAAGGCGGCAACAAACACAGCGCCAGCACCGGCAGCCAGGCCGTGACCGGTAGCATCACCGCCGCCAATGGCATCGACATCCAGGTCAAGCAGGATGCGGTTTATCAGGGCACTTCACTGGATGCCGGCCAGGGTAAGACTCAGGTGAAAGCCGAAGACGGCAACATCCGTTTCGAGCAGGCTACCGACCGCAGTCATGAGAGCCACAACGGTTTCAATGTCAAAGTGTCGGCCAAAGGTGGCTCCACCCCGGAGACCAAAAACTTCGGCGTTGGGCTGGGCGGCGATCGCAGCGTGGGGGAAAGCGACGGCAGCAGCGCACAGGTTAGCCACATCGGTGGGCAACAGGGCGTAGAACTGGAGGCCGGGCATGGGCTGACGCTGCAAGGCAGCACGGTCACCAGCCAGGGCGACGTTACGCTGAAGGCAGGCGATAAGGTGGCGCTACAGGCAGCCGAGTCGCACCAGACGCGTAAGGACGATACGCTGTCAGGGAATATCGATATTGGCGGTAACAGCACCGACAGTGACAAAAAAAGCGCGAGCGGCATTTCCCTCGGCGGTGCATTTGACATCGCCAAGGTCGATGAATCTTCCACCACCCGGCAGGGCGGAAAAATCACCGGCGGTGGCGCAGTGAACATTACCGCCAAAGGCAGTGACGACGAGGCGTTACACCTGCAGGGGACCGAGGTCAAAGGCAACAGCGTAGCCCTGAATGCCGGACATGGCGGTGTAGTCTTGGAATCGGTGCAAAATCAGGAGCAGAAAAACAACTGGAACCTGGGGCTGAAGGCGAACGCCAAAGGCGGCCAATCCTTCAACAAGGACGCCAACGGCAAGGTTGATACCACCAGCGGCAGCGATACCCATACTCTGGGTGCCGGGGTAAAAGTCGGCGTCGACAAACTGCAGAAAACTACCCAGGGCAACAGTCTGATTAACGCCAACGAAGTGACGATCAACAGCGGTAAAGACACCACCCTGGCCGGTGCCCGGATCGATGCCGAACACGTACAGGGCAACGTCGATGGCAACCTGCACGTCGAGAGCCGCAAAGACAGCGAAAGCAGCGTTAAGGTCAATGTGGACGTCGGTCTGAACCATACCAACGACCCGGCCAGCAGCATCACCTCCAAACTGTCGAAAGTGGGCACTCCGCGCTATGCCGGTAATGTGAAAGAGAAGCTGGAAGGGGGTATCAACAAGGTCGCTGACGCCACTACCGACAAGTACAACAGCGTGGCCCGTCGTCTTGATCCCAAACAGGACACCACCGGCGCGGTTAGCTTCAACAAGGCCGATAGCAAAGTGACCCTGCCGGAAACCCTGGTGGGTGAAAAAGAGCAGGCACCGCTGTGGGATCGCGGCGCTCGCTTCCTCGGTAACAAGTCCAAAGAGAGCCTGACCGGCCCCGCCGGGCTGCAGGGTCAGTTCAAGGTCAACGCCGACGTGGTCAATAACGATGCGGTTGGCGTGCAATCCGCCATTAGTGGGAAAAATGACGTGACGCTGAACGTGCAGGGCAGCACCCACCTGACCGGCGCTGAGATCCGCAGCCAACAAGGTGAGGTGACGCTGGGTAACGCTAAGCTGGAACAACAGGACGTGGCGGGCAGCCGTTATCAGGGTGGCGGTCACCTGGATGCGGCCGCCTCTGCCGGTGGACTGTTGGGGATCGCCGGTAAAAGCGTGGTGAATCTGGAGACACCGGTCGGCGGCTACGGCAATAGCCAGACTGCCGATGCCAAGGCGGGTGTTTTCTCGGGTAAATAACTGGCGGTAAATAATCAAAATCATGCCCCCGGTTCAGCCGGGGGCATTTTTTTACAGCGTGCTCGGCGTATCCTCCCACTCGCGCTCGTCATCCTTCTCATCCTGATCCAGCACGTTATACGCTACCGCACAGAACAGCGAGTTCAGGCGTTTCATGTCCCCCAACAGCCCCAGATGCAGCGAACTGGTTTCGATGCTTTGCACGTTCTGTTGGTGTAAACGATCAACATGCGCATGCGCGTAACGGCGATCCAGAATGCGGAAGCGATGCTTGGAACGTCGTAACCGCTTGGCGCTGGTGAGGTCGCCGGACAGGAACACCGACAGGCTCAGCCGCAGGTTGCCGATCAGTCGCTCATACAGCGTGTCCAGCTCCGCCAGCCCCTCGGCCGAAAACGCCCGCCGCGCCGCATGCGACTTCGATGCGATATCGCCGGTCATGCGTTCAATGATGTCCCCGGCCTGCTCCAGGTTGAGCGCCATTTCGATAATTTCTGCCCAACGGCGCGAGTCTTCCTCGCCCAGATCCTCTTTCTGGATCTGCGCCAGATACAGTTTGATGGCGGTGTAGAGTACGTCGACGTCATCGTCCAACCGGCGCACCTCTTTATCCTGCCCGATCTTACCGTGCAGCACTTCGCGGTGCAGGATCATCATGTGTTCTACCACGTCCCCCATACGCAGGGTTTCACGCGCGGCATTGGCCAAAGCCAGCGTCGGCGTATCCAATGCGCTGGCATCCAGATGCCGTGGTCGCAGCCGGGGATCGTCAGCCGCCACGTCGGCGATCAGCGCTTCACACAGCCGTGCCATCGGCCCGGCCAGAGGGATCAGCACCAGACAGCGGATCAGGTTGTAGAACACGTGAAAATAGATCACCAACTCTTCATTCTCACCGGGCAGCCGGGCCATCGCGTCTGCCAGATAAGAGACAAAGGGCAGCACCAGCACACAGCCGATCAGTTTGAACAACAGGCTGCCCAGTGCCACCCGACGGCCGGCGGCGTTCTGGCCACTGGTGTTGATCACCGCCAGCAGGCCACTGCCAAGATTGGCGCCAATCACCAGACACAGCGCCACTTTCAGTGAGATCACACCGGAAGCGGTCAGGGTGGCGGTCAACAACACCGCCGCCAGGCTGGAATAGCTGACAATGGCGAACAACGCGCCGGTCAGGGCATCCAGCATCACATCGCCGGTCAGTGACGAGAACAGTACCTTCACTCCCGCGCCCTGGGTGATCGGCGTTGCGGCGGCGACGATCAGCTCCAGAGCCAGGACAATCAGCCCGAGGCCGATGCACACCCGGCCCATTTGCCCCACCCGGGTTTGCTTGCGGCTAAGAAACAGGAACACGCCGACCAGGATCAGCAGCGGTGATAGCCAGGAGAGATCAAAGGTCAGTATTCGCGCCATCAGCGCGGTACCCACGTCGGCGCCGAGCATGATCACCAGCGCAGGCGTCAGCCCCACCAGCCCTTGAGCAACGAAAGAGGTCACCAGCAGTGCAGTAGCGTTGCTGCTTTGCACCAGCGCAGTCACGCCGATGCCAGAGACGAACGCCAGCGGTTTTTTCTCCACGCTGTCGCTCAATACCCGACGCAGATTAGCGCCGTAGACCCGCATGATCCCGGTGCGCACGATGTGGGTACCCCACACCAACAGCGCCACCGCAGAAAGCAGATGAAGAAGGGTCAACACGGAAAATACACTCCATAAACGCCAGCAAGGCAACCGTTCTGCCGGGCGTTAAAAGAGCAGAACAGCGGCAACGGGTTGCAGACTGCCGCTGAAGGGAAGGGAAATTCCGTTTGTCAGCGGGAAAATGTCATGCAACTTCCCGTAATGTAACAGTTTCTAAGTGTAGCCCAATTTCACTGCCGTCAGGTCGCAAATCTTCGACCGAACGGTTGAGCACATCGACCAGCAGCTCCACGCCACGGGCCTGAACCCGATAGCGCACCACGTTGCCCAACAGGCTGTGGCTGAGGATCACCGCGGCGATCCCCTGCCCGGCAGGCAGTAGGGTCATGGACTCCGGACGAACAGCTACCTTACCGCGGTAAGTGCTGCCGGTCAAAACCGTCGCCTGTTCGGCGCTCAGCAGGTTGTAGTTGCCGATAAACCCGGCGGCGAAAACGTCGGCCGGTTGGGTATACAGGGTTTCTGCATCGCCGCTTTGCACGATTTGTCCTTTATTCATCAGCACGATGCGATCCGACAGCGTCAAAGCTTCTTCCTGATCGTGGGTGACGAAGATGGCCGTCAGGTTCAGCTCACGCTGGATCCGACGGATCTGTTCGCGCAAATGTTTGCGGATCCGCGCATCCAGTGCCGAGAGCGGTTCATCAAGCAGCAGCAGACGTGGACGGGTCACCAACGAGCGTGCCAGCGCCACCCGTTGGCACTGGCCGCCGGACAGCTGGTGCGGATAACGCTTCGCCAGCTCGGTCAGTTCCACCAGCGCCAGCACCTCCTGCACCCGCTGTTGGATCTGCCCGGCCGCCAGTTTTTGCATTTTCAGGCCGAAGGCCACATTGCCTTCTACCGTCATATTCGGGAATAACGCATAGCTCTGAAACACCATGCCGATACCACGTTTTTGCGGGGGCACCGGCACCAGATCCTGTCCCTGCAGCAGGATCTGCCCACTGTCGACAGAGGTCAGCCCCGCCAGGCAGCGCAGCAGCGTGGACTTGCCACAGCCGCTCGGCCCGAGCAGCGTGACAAACTCGCCCTCCTCGGCGGTGAAATCGATATCCTGAAACACCTGGGTCTGCCCATAATGTTTGTTGAGACGGGTGACATTGAGATAAGCCATCGGGTTAGCCCTTATTTTTATTCAGCAAGTTCGCCAACCAGGTGACAAGCAGCACCACGGCGAAATAAGAAATGACCAGTGCGCTGGTGAAATGGCCGCTGCCGTTACGCATGTTGAACAGGTAAACCTGCAGCGTTTCATACTGGCTGCCCACCAGCAGGTTGGCGAAGACAAATTCGCCAATCAGGAAAGAGAACGACAGTAGCACCGCGATCATCCCGCCTTTGCGCAGGTTCGGCAGCACCACCCACAATGCGGCTTTCCAGGTGCTGGCCCCCAGCAGATGCGCAGCATCCATCAGATCACGCAGGTTGATCGCCTGCATGTTGTTGCTGATGGCTCGGTAAATAAACGGCAGCGCGATGGAGAAATAACAGCCAATCAGGATCCATGGCGTGCCCAGCAGCGGCAGCGGATCGGCGGCGAACAGCTGCATCAGCCCGACCGCTGACACCACCGGCGGCACGGCGAACGGCAGCAGGATCAGCACGTTCATCACCGCATCCAGCTTGGGGAAATAGTAAGCAATTACAAACATCATCGGCAAAATCACCACCACCGCCAACACCAGAGTGCCGAAACAGATCAGCAGCGAGTGCCACAGCGCCAGCAGGAAGCGCGGATCGCTCCATAACGCCACCAGCCATTTCAGGGTAAAACCGTCCGGCAGGATGGTCGCGCCCCATTGGGTAGCCAGCGCATAAATCAGCGTCGCTGCCAGCGGTAACAGCAGGATCAGCAACAGCAGGCCGCTCACCACACGGTGATAACCGGTTTCAAAACGCGACATGGCCGCCCTCCGCAATATTATGAGCGAGCATTGAGGTAGCTCCTGCGTAACAGCCACTGATGGATCAGCGTGATAAACGCCATCATCGCTACCAGCAGCATCGCCAGCGCGCTGGCCAGATTCGGATCGAGGGAGATATCCCCCGCCACTAGCGCAGAAATACGTATCGGTATCACGTTGAAATTGCCGGTGGTCAGCGCATACACCGTGGCATAGGCACCCAATGCATTGGCCAACAGGATGACAAAGGTGCCCATCAGCGCCGGAGCCAGCACCGGCAGGCCGATATGCCGCCAATAGCGCCACGGGCTGGCGCCAAGCAACGATGCCGATTCGCGCCAGTCTTCACGCAGCGCATCAAATGCCGGGTACAGCAGCAGTACCCCGAGCGGGATCTGGAAGTAGGTGTAGAGCACGATCAGGCCGGTTTTGGAGTAAAGGTTAAAGCTCTCCATCAGGCCGTACTTGCGCAGCAGCAAGGTCAGGCAGCCATTCAGCCCCAGCAGGATGACGAAGGCGAACGCCAGCGGCACCCCGGCGAAGTTGCTGGTCATGTTGGTAAACGACATCACAAAATCATGGAACCGCGTCTGGCCCAGCTGGCGCAGTGAGTAACTGCCCACCAGGGCAATCAACAGCCCATAGACGCTCGACCAGAGGGAAATCTCCAGCGAGAACTGAAACGCCTGCAGATAGAACGGCGAAGTCAGCACATCAACATAGTTGCCCAGCCCCCAGCCGCTGGTCTGGCTGAAAAAGCTGCTGACCGCAATCCACACCAGCGGCGCGATTTGAAACGCGCCGAACAGCAGGATGAACGGCAGCAGGCACAGCGCGGCAATCCACTTAGCTTTCATTATTCGCCCTTATGCCAACAACGCACGGCAACGCGGCTTGTCATGCGCCACCTGTAGCAGCTCGCACAGCGTGCCGCACAGGTCGGTTTGCTGCGGATTGGCGTCGCTTTGGCTGAATGCGCTACCGAAGACAAACAGCGGCACCTGACGCTCTTCCGGCAACACGCCACCGTGGCTGCGATCGTCATTCATCCCGTGATCGGCAGTGACCATCACCTGATAGCCGTCGGCCAACCAGTCGGCCAGATAGCGCGACAATACCCCGTCGGCATTGCGCGCCGAATTACGGTACTGCGGCGAAGACAGACCGAAGCGGTGCCCGGCGTCGTCAATATTCATCGGGTGGATCAGCAAGAAATCGGGCTGATGACGGCGACGCAAACTTTCCGCGTCGTCAAACAGATGGGAGTCCGGATAGCGGTCGTCATAATAAAAATGACCGTGCTGGATCGGCAGTCCGGTATCGTCGGTATGGCGATCGCGCGCGGCGTCGAACGGGGTACGGTTGTACAGCTCACTGAACCAATGATAGGCGGCCGCCGCGGTGGTTAGCCCGGCGGCACGCGCATAGTGAAACACGCTCTGCTGATGCGAGAGGCGTGACACCTGGTTATGCACCACGCCACTCTCCACCGGCGGCACACCGGTGAGGATACATTCATACAGCGGTCGGGAGAGCGAGGGTAGCTCGCTCTCCAACTGATACAACCGTCCGCGCCCTGCCGCACATTCGGCCTGCAGATAGCCCATGGCGTCATGCGCCACCTGATAGTTCAGACCGTCCAGCAGCACGAGGATCGTTTTCATAATGGTTTAACTCACTGCTGCATAAACATAATGACGTTTTCCTGCCACTGACGCGGCAGCGTTTTGGCGCTTTGTTCCCAGGCCGCCGGATCGGCGATTGGGTGGGCATTTTTATACTGTTCGGCCGGCAGCAGCTTGGCTTTGACGTCGTCCGGCAGCGTCAGATGTTCGGCACGGATTGGGCGGGCATAGCCACGCGCCAGGTTAATCTGGCCGGCATCAGAGAAGATGTATTCACGCGCCAGCTTGGCGGCATTCGGATGCTTGGCGTATTTGTTGATGATGGTGGTGTAGCCGGAAGTGATTGAGCCGTCGGACGGGATCAGCACTTCAAAGCGGGTTTTGTCGATCTGGTCACGGTAGTTAAGTCCGTTAAAGTCCCAAACCACGCCGACCTGCACTTCGCCTTTTTCCAGCGAGGCGATCACCGGGTTACTCAGGCTCAAACGCCCGGCCTTGGCCAGCTTGCCGAAGAACTCCAGACCCGGCTTCAGGTTCTTTTCATTGCCGCCCATGGCGTAAGTCGCTGCCAGCACACCGCTGGCCGCCTGCGAAGCGGTCCCCACGTCACCGATAGTGACCTGATAAGTCCCTTTCAGCAGATCCGCCCAGCTGTGCGGGATCTCTTTCACCTGTTTCTTGTTGATAATGAAGGCAATGGTGCCGGTATAGGCCAGTGCCCAGTGGCCGTCCTTGTCTTTCGCCCAGTCAGGCACCTGATCCCAGGTGGATGGCTTGTACGGCTGGGTCACCCCTTTCTGTACCGCAATCGGGCCAAAGGCCGCACCTACATCACCAATATCCGCCGTAGCATTGCTCTTTTCCGCGTCGAACTTGGCGATTTCCTGCGCCGAGCTCATGTCGGTATCGGCATGCTTCAGACTGTACTTGGTCAACAGATCCTGCCAGGTATCTTTCCAGTTGGCCCAGCTGTCCGGCATACCGACGCTGTTGACTTCCCCTTCCTTCTTGGCAGCCTGTTCCAGCGCCGCGAGGTCGGAATCGGCAGCCCAGCTCATTTGGCTGGACAGGACAATGGCACTGGTTAACACAGAAGCGCACAAACGTTTCATAACTGATGCTCCGGGTGGTAGTGTGGAAGTGGCTGGACTAGTCCAGCAAGAACCAAGCCAATCTAACGGACGAATGTGATAATTATATGTCAGTGTAAAAAAGCAGCATTTTTATCGTATTTGGTGCGTCACAGGGCTGCCGTTGGTCTACCTTAACTGGGGCGATAAGCACTGAAATGGGGCAACTGTTGCATGAGTGAAGGAACAACAACCGTGGCGACGATTTGCCAGACTCTGGCTAACCGTATCGCCAACGGGGAATTCAGCGCCGATGGCAAACTGCCTTCTGAACGCGCCCTGAGTGAACAGTTTTCCACCACACGCATTACGCTGCAGGAAGCGCTCGGCCAGTTGGAGGCGCAGGGGGTGATTTACTGTCAGGTGAGGCGCGGCTGGTTTATCTCGCCGCCCCGGCTGGTGTATAACCCGTTGCAGCGCAGCCATTTCCACGCCATGGCGCAGCAGCAGGGGCGTGATGCCCATACCGAAGTGATCGACACCGCCACCCTGCCGCTGTACGGCGAGCTGTGCCAACGGTTGGTTTTGCCACCCGGCAGCGAGGTCTACCGCATTCGTCGGCTGCGTTATATCGATGGCCGCGCGGTGTTGTACTGTGAGCACTACCTCAATCCCGCCTACTTTGCCGGTATTCTGGACGAAGACTTAACCCAGTCGCTGACCGGGCTATATGCCGAACGCTACGGTATTCGCTATGGGCGAGTACGTTTCGATATGCTGCCGACCCTGCTGCCGCAGGAAGCAGCCGCAATGCTGAAAGTGACCTACGGCAGCCCGGCGCTATTTATTACCCGGGTTAACCGCGATCAGCACGATCGGGTGATTGATTGTGATTTGGAATATTGGCGTTACGACGCGCTGCACATTGACGTGGAGGCACAATGACAGGGGCGCGGCCAGCGCGCCCCGAATGAAGGATGATCAGTCGGCGTCGTAGCCGAGGTTAGGGGCCAGCCAGCGTTCAACCTCGCTGACGCTCATGCCTTTACGCACCGCATAGTCTTCCACCTGATCGCGCTGGAGCTGCGCCACCGCAAAATACTTGCTCTGCGGATGGCTGAAGTACCAGCCGGACACTGCCGCCCCCGGCCACATGGCGAAGGACTCGGTCAACACCATGCCGGTATGGCGGTTAACATCCAGCAGGCGCCAGATCTCCGCTTTCTCGGTGTGCTCTGGACAGGCCGGATAGCCCGGTGCCGGACGGATGCCCTGATAGTTTTCGCGGATCAGCTCTTCATTGCTCAGGTTCTCTTCGGTCGCGAAGCCCCAGTGCAGCTTGCGCACCTGCTCATGCAGGTACTCGGCAAAAGCCTCCGCCAGACGATCCGACAGCGCTTTGACCATGATTTTATTGTAATCATCGTGCTGCGCATCATAGGCTGCCGCCAGTTCATCCTCTTCCAGACCACCGGTTACCGCGAAGGCACCGAAGTAGTCGGCCTTGCCGCTGCTTTTTGGCGCGACAAAGTCCGCCAGGCAGTAGTTCGGGAAATCGGTTTTTTCGGTCTGCTGACGCAGGTGGCGACTGACCACCAGCACCTCATCACGGTTCTCGTCGCGATATACCTCAACGTCGTCGCCGACGCGGTTGGCCGGGAACAGGCCATAGACACCACGCGGGTTGAGACTGCCGTTGGCAGCCAGCAGGTCCAGCATCTGGTTGGCATCGGCGAACAGTCGCTTGGCCTCTTCCCCCACCACTTCATCTTCCAGAATGCGCGGATATTTACCCGCCAGTGACCAGGTCATAAAGAACGGCGTCCAGTCGATATAATGACGCAGCGTCTCAATGCCGACCTCAACCGGATAAACACCCAACTGCTTTGGCACCGGCGGCTGGTAGTTTTCCCAGTCCAGCACCATGGCGTTATCACGGGCTTTCTGCAGGTCAACCGGCGGGGTACGCGGTTTTTTACGCGCGTGCTGGATACGCACGGTTTCATATTCTTTACGGGTACGCGCCACAAAGTCATCGCGTTGGGTGGCGGAAAGCAGTGCCGATACCACGCCCACGGTGCGCGAGGCATTCTGTACGTAGGTGGTTGATCCGCTGTAGTTCTGCTCAATCTTCACCGCGGTATGGGCCTTGGAGGTCGTCGCGCCACCAATCAGCAACGGCAGGGTAAAGCCCTGACGCTCCATCTCTTTTGCCACGTTGACCATCTCATCCAGCGACGGGGTAATAAGCCCCGACAGGCCGATGATGTCCACGTTTTGCTCACGCGCGGTTCTGAGGATTTTCTCCGTCGGCACCATCACGCCCAAATCGACAATTTCGTAGTTGTTGCACTGCAGTACCACGCCAACGATGTTTTTGCCGATGTCGTGCACGTCGCCCTTCACCGTCGCCAGCAGGATTTTGCCTGCCGTAGAGCCTTTCTCTTTGCTGGCCTCGATGTACGGCTCCAGATAGGCCACCGCCTGCTTCATGACGCGGGCAGATTTCACCACCTGCGGCAGGAACATTTTGCCTTCGCCGAACAGGTCACCGACCACGTTCATCCCCGCCATCAGCGGCCCTTCGATCACTTCGATCGGGCGATCCGCTCTCTGCCGGGCTTCTTCAGTATCCAGTTCGATAAACTCGGTAATACCTTTGACCAGCGAATATTCCAACCGCTTTTCGACCGGCCAGCCGCGCCATTCCGCCTGCTGTACCGCCACTTCGTTGTCTTTGCTGCCGCGGTATTTTTCCGCCAGTTCCAGCAGGCGCTCAGTGCTATCGTCACGACGGTTGAGGATCACATCCTCCACCGCCTCGCGCAGTTCGGCACTGAGATCGTCGTAGATCGCCAACTGCCCGGCGTTAACAATACCCATGTCCATGCCGTTGCGGATCGCGTGATACAGGAACACCGCGTGGATCGCCTCACGTACCGGATCGTTGCCACGGAATGAAAACGAGACGTTGGAAACGCCACCAGAGATCATCGCGTGCGGCAGGTGGGTTTTGATGTCGGCACAGGCTTCGATAAAGTCGACGGCGTAGTTGTTATGCTCATCGATACCGGTGGCGACGGCAAAAATATTCGGGTCAAAAATGATGTCTTCCGGCGGGAAGCCAACACGCTCGGTCAGGATTTTATAGGCGCGGCGACAAATCTCGAACTTGCGCTCGCGGGTATCCGCCTGGCCTGCCTCGTCAAATGCCATCACCACCACCGCAGCACCGTAGCGGCGCACCAGCTTGGCATGATGAATAAAGGCCTCTTCGCCCTCTTTCATCGAGATTGAGTTAACAATGCCTTTGCCCTGGATGCACTTCAGGCCTTTCTCGATCACCGACCATTTGGAGGAGTCGATCATGATCGGCACGCGGGCAATATCCGGCTCACCGGCGATCAGATTAAGGAAACGCACCATCGCCGCTTCGGCGTCGAGCATCCCCTCATCCATGTTGATGTCGATAATCTGTGCGCCGCTTTCCACCTGCTGGCGGGCCACGGCCAGCGCTTCGCTGTATTTCTCTTCTTTGATCAGCCGTTTAAAGCGGGCGGAACCGGTGACGTTGGTGCGCTCGCCCACGTTGACGAACAGCGTTTTGGCATCGATGTTCAACGGCTCAAGGCCAGCCAGACGGCAGGCGACCGGGATCTCCGGCAGTTGACGCGGCGGTACACCCGCCACTGCCTTGACCATCGCGGCAATGTGTTCCGGCGTGGTGCCACAACAGCCACCGATAATATTCAGGAAGCCGGCATTCGCCCACTCGCCAACCTGTTTCGCCATCTCTTGCGCGTCCAGATCGTATTCACCGAAGGCGTTGGGCAAACCGGCGTTGGGGTGAGCGGTAACGTAGCTCTCCGAGATGCGCGACAGCTCAGAAACGTATTGGCGCAGTTCGTCCGGGCCCAGCGCACAGTTCAGACCAAAGCTCAGCGGCTTGACGTGACGCATCGAGTTATAGAAGGCTTCAGTAGTTTGGCCGGACAGGGTACGGCCGGAAGCGTCGGTGATGGTGCCGGAAATCATGATCGGCAGCGCAACGCCCAGGGCTTCAAATTCGGTTTCCACCGCGAAGGCGGCGGCTTTGGCGTTCAGGGTATCGAAGATGGTTTCGATCATGATCAGATCGACACCGCCTTCTACCAGTGCACGCGTCGATTCGCGGTAGGCTTCCACCAGCTCATCGAAAGAAACATTACGGAACGCCGGATCGTTGACGTTCGGTGAAATAGAAGCGGTGCGGTTGGTCGGCCCCAGCACCCCGGCCACGTAACGTGGCTGCTCAGGCGTGCGTGCGGTCCATTCATCGGCGCAAACTCGTGCCAGGCAGGCGGCCTGATAGTTAATCTCAGCGGACAGCGACTCCATATGGTAGTCGGCCATGGCAATAGGCGTGGAGTTGAAGGTATTGGTTTCGAGAATATCGGCCCCGGCTTCCAGGTAGCCGTAGTGAATGGCGGTAATTACTTCCGGCTTGGTCAACACCAGCAGGTCGTTATTGCCTTTCAGATCGCTCTGCCAGTCGGCAAAACGTTCGCCACGAAAGTCGCTCTCTTCCAGACGATAGCTCTGGATCATGGTGCCCATGCCGCCGTCCAACACTAAAATTCGCTGCGCTAACTGCCGGCGCAGTTGTTCTACTCGATTTGTCACTCCTCATCCCCTTTATCTTTCAAACCACTGCAGTACTAACCACTGTGTGAAATCGCCAGATCACTATTTCACCATCACCCAAATGTTACATACCCTATGGATTTCAAGTTGCAGCTAGGCGCCCAGCTCTTTCATCCCCTGGAGCTTACTAAAGTAAGTGACTGGGGTGAACGAGCGCAGGTAACAACACTACAGCTTGAAAGGCGACGGGTATCGGCCATCCTAGCACAGGTTGTGGTGGCAAAGGGGCGAGCGCTAATTGAGAGTTTTTCAGGTTGCCGGACAACAGATCCGATGAGCTGATTGATGGCTTGCAATTCATACGTAAAAAACGAAAATGAATTCCATCATACGGAAAAAGGAATGTGAAATATGGTCACCCCTGCTCCTGCCAAACGCGGCAAAAAGCCCCGTGCTGCATCCCCGGCCGCCAGTGCACCCACCGGCCAGGTGCAGTCGTTGACCCGTGGTCTGAAATTATTGGAATACATTG
Source organism: Serratia myotis (assembly GCF_027474885.1). NCBI lineage: Bacteria > Pseudomonadati > Pseudomonadota > Gammaproteobacteria > Enterobacterales > Yersiniaceae > Serratia > Serratia myotis. The sequence continues at coordinate 5,036,730 of NZ_CP099707.1, forward strand.
CCGAAGCGCAGGGTAACGTGGCACTGACCGATCTGGCCCAACAGGCCGGCTTGCCCAATTCCACCACCCACCGCCTGCTCACCACCATGCAACAGCAGGGATTCGTGCGTCAGGTGGGCGATCTGGGCCTGTGGACCATCGGCTCACATGCCTTTGTGGTCGGCAGCAGCTTCCTGCAGAGCCGCAACCTGCTGGCGATGGTGCACCCAACGCTGCGCCGCCTGATGGAAGAGTCCGGCGAGACGGTCAATCTGGCGGTGCTGGATACCAGCGAGTACCAGGCAATTATTATCGATCAGGTGCAGTGCACCGCGTTGATGCGCATGTCGGCACCGATCGGCGGCAAACTGCCTATGCACGCTTCCGGCGCCGGGAAAGCCTTTCTTTCCACCCTGTCGGATGAGCAGGTCACCAAACTGCTGCATAAAAAGGGCATGCAAACCTATACCCAGCATACCCTGACGCCGCACAACCTGAAGGAAGGTCTGGCGCAGATCCGCAAGCAGGGCTTTTCCTTTGACGATGAAGAGCATGCGCTCGGCCTGCGCTGCGTCGCGGCCTGCATCTTCGATGAGCACCGTGAAGCCTTCGCCGCTATCTCGATCTCCGGCCCGGTGTCACGCATTACCGACAACCGCGTGATTGAGCTGGGTGCGTTAGTGATCCACGCGGCGAAAGAGATCAGCCTGGAATATGGCGGCGTGCGTTAAACATAGCCCTCTCTGGGGTGCAGTTTCTGCGCCCCGGCCTGTTTCGCCCTCTGCTGTTGTCAGCATGTAAAACGCTGTACCGATCCTGTTTATCCCGCCCAATAAAAACTTGAAGCCGATCACAGATAACGATCCTGCCTGCGAAAGCCCATTGCAACCGGCGAAACTTCCTTCGACAATGTTACCGATAACATGTTACCGGTAACAATTAGCGCAGGGTAACGCCACTTGTCGTTTTGGAGCTAAGCCATGACCAATAATCAAAACCGTATTTACGTCATTATGGGCGTTTCCGGCAGCGGTAAGTCCGCCGTGGCCGCCGCAGCGGCCCGCCAACTGTCCGCCGGGTTCCTCGACGGCGATTTTCTGCACCCGCGTAGCAATATCCTGAAAATGGCCGCCGGTGAACCGCTGAACGATGAAGATCGTGCCCCGTGGCTGGCTGCACTCAACGATGCCGCCTTCGCCATGCAACGCACCAATAATGTCTCGGTCATCGTCTGCTCAGCGCTGAAAAAACACTACCGCGATCGCCTGCGCGCCGGTAATGGTAACCTGTCGTTCATTTACCTGCACGGTGACTTCCCGGTGATCGAAGCCCGTCTGGCAGCACGTAACGGCCACTTCTTCAAACCGCAGATGCTGGTGACGCAGTTTGCCGCACTGGAACAGCCGGGAGCAGACGAGAGCGATGTGATGTCTGTGGACATCAACCAACCGCTGGAAGGCGTGATCGCCGACACCGTTCGGCATATCCAGAGCTTCCTGCCACAGGACGTGTGCGCGTGAATACTGTAACGCTGGTCGGTACCGCAGTCGGCTCGGTTCTCTTACTGCTGTTTCTGGTGATGAAGGCGCGTATGCACGCCTTCGTTGCGTTAATGCTGGTGTCTATCGCTGCCGGGATCTTCTCCGGCATGCCGCTCGACCGCATCGCCGATACCATGCAAAAAGGTATGGGCGACACGCTGGGCTTCCTGGCCATCGTGGTGGCACTGGGGGCAATGTTCGGCAAGATACTGCACGAGGTCGGTGCACTGGATCAAATTGCGGCGCATTTGCTGAAACGTTTCGGCCAGAGCAAGGCTCATTACGCGCTCGGTATCGCCGGTTTGATCTGTGCCCTACCGCTGTTCTTTGACGTGGCCGTAGTGCTGCTGATCGGCATCGTGTTTGCCGTGGCGCGCCGTACCGACGGCAACATCGTTAAGCTGGCCATTCCGCTGTTTGCCGGTGTCGCCGCCGCCGCTTCATTCTTGCTGCCGGGGCCGGTACCGATGCTGCTGGCGTCGCAAATGAAGGCCGATTTCGGCTGGATGATCGCCATCGGCCTGGTCGCCGCGGTTCTCGGCATGCTGATTGCAGGCCCGTTGTACGGCAGCTTTATCAGTCGCTATGTTAACTGGTCAATGCCGGCGGATGAAAACGAACCGACGCTGAATACCGCCAACCTGCCGTCATTTGGCCTTAGCCTGGCGCTGGTACTCTGCCCACTGGTGCTGGTCGGCATGAAAACCATTGGTGCCCGCCTGGTCACGCCTGGCTCGCCGTTACAACAGTGGCTGGAGTTTATTGGCCACCCGTTTATCGCCATTTTAGTCGCCTGTTTAATCGTGATTTATGGCCTGGCAAAACCACGCGGCATGACCAACGAGCAAACGCTGGCCATCTGCTCTGCGGCGGTCCAGCCCGCCGGGATCATCCTGCTGATGACCGGTGCCGGGGGCGTATTCAAACAGATCCTGGTGGATTCCGGCGTCGGCCCGGCACTGGGTGACGCCATGATCGGCACCGGTCTGCCGATCGCCGTCGCAGCCTTTGTATTGTCCGCCATGGTGCGGGTGATCCAGGGCTCCGCCACCGTGGCCTGTCTGACCACCGTCGGCCTGGTGCTGCCGGTAACCAGTCAACTGGGGCTCGGCGGCGGACAACTGGCCGCACTGGCAATCTGTATTGCCGGTGGGTCTATCGTGCTCAGCCACGTCAATGACGCCGGCTTCTGGCTGTTCGGTAAATTTACCGGGGCCAATGAACTGCAAACGCTGAAAACCTGGACGGTGATGGAAACCATTCTGGGCAGCGTGGGCGGCATCATCGGCATGGTCGCGTTCACCCTGTTTTAAAACACCATAACGACATAACAACGCCCCCGGCCTTTGCACATCAGGGCCGCAAACCACCACCGGGGGCACCGCCACAGGCGGCGTCTATAACAATAGCATGTGAGGAAGGTATGATTAATCCAACCCTATCCCGTGTCACACAACGCATCATCGACCGTTCCAAACATAGCCGTGCCGCCTATCTGGCACGCATTGAGGCGGCTCGTTCACAAACCGTACATCGTGCACAACTGGCCTGCGGCAACCTGGCGCACGGCTTCGCCGCCTGCCAACCGGATGATAAAACCGCGCTGAAAAACATGGTGCACAGCGATATCGCCATCATTACCGCCTATAACGACATGTTGTCCGCCCACCAGCCTTACGAAAACTACCCGCAGCGGCTGAAGCAGGCGCTGCACGCGGTGGGTGCTGTCGGTCAGGTGGCCGGTGGTGTACCGGCCATGTGCGACGGTGTGACCCAGGGGCAGGACGGCATGGAGCTGTCGCTGATGAGCCGCGACGTGATCGCCATGTCCTCCGCCATCGGCCTGTCGCACAATATGTTCGACGGCGCATTGTTCCTCGGCATCTGCGACAAAATCGTCCCGGGGCTGGTGATGTCGGCCCTGTCCTTCGGCCACTTACCGTCGCTGTTTGTGCCCGCCGGCCCGATGAGCAGCGGCTTGCCGAACAAAGAGAAAGTACGGGTACGCCAACTGTATGCCGAAGGCAAGGCTGACCGTCTGGCACTACTGGAGGCCGAAGCCGCCTCCTATCACGGCATCGGCACCTGCACCTTCTACGGCACCGCCAACACCAACCAGATGGTGATGGAAGTGATGGGGCTGCATCTGCCGGGCGCTTCCTTCGTGCATCCGGATACACCGCTGCGCGATGCGCTGACCGACGCCGCCGCCCGTCAGGTGACCCGCCTGACCGAGACTGCTGGCAACTATCTGCCGATCGGCCAACTGATGGATGAAAAAGTGGTGGTGAACGGCATCGTGGCGCTGCTGGCCACCGGCGGCTCCACCAACCTGACCATGCATATGGTGGCCATGGCTCGCGCCGCCGGTATCATTATCAACTGGGACGACTTCTCCGAGCTGTCGGACGCCGTGCCGCTGTTGTGCCGTATCTACCCGAACGGCCCGGCGGACATCAACCAATTCCAGGCATCTGGTGGCGTAGCCCTGGTGGTACGCGAACTGTTAAAGCACGGCCTGCTGCACGAAGACGTGCACACCGTGGCCGGTTTTGGCCTGGCGCGCTACACCCAGGAGCCGTGGCTGGACAATGGCCAACTGGCCTGGCGTGAAGGGACGGAGACGTCGCTCGATGCCAAGGTGATCGCCAGCGTAGATGAGCCTTTCGAGCATCACGGCGGTACCAAAGTGTTAGCCGGTAACCTCGGCCGGGCGGTCATGAAAACCTCGGCGGTACCGACGGACAACCAGATTATCGAAGCGCCGGCAGTAGTATTTGAAAGTCAGCATGACATTGTTCCGGCGTTTGAAGCCGGCAAGCTGGATCGCGATTGTGTGGTGGTAGTGCGCTTCCAGGGACCACAGGCCAACGGCATGCCCGAACTGCACAAGCTGATGCCACCACTGGGCGTACTGATGGACCGTGGATTTAAAGTGGCGCTGGTGACCGATGGCCGCCTGTCCGGCGCTTCCGGCAAAGTGCCTTCCGCCATCCACGTGACCCCGGAAGCCTACACCGGCGGCATGTTGGCCAAGGTGCAAAACGGCGACCTGATCCGCGTGAACGGCCGCACTGGCGAGCTGGCATTATTGGTCGATGCCGAGCAGTTGGCCCAGCGTGCGCCTTACCAGCCCGACCTGAGCGCAGAACATATCGGCTGTGGCCGCGAACTGTTCGGTGCCTTGCGCAGCCAGCTTTCCGGGGCCGAACAGGGCGCCTGCTGTATTAAATTTTAACCGATAGCATGGCCGTGCAGCCCGAAGGCGGCGGCCATAACTGGAGAGAACCGTTAATGAAAAATTGGAAGACAAGCGCAGAACAGATCCTGATGGCCGGACCGGTAGTCCCGGTGATCGTCATCAACAAGCTGGAACATGCAGTCCCCTTAGCGAAAGCCCTGGTAGCCGGAGGCGTGCGGGTATTGGAAGTCACCCTGCGCACCGCCTGCGCGATGGACGCGATCCGCGCCATTGCCAAAGAAGTGCCCGATGCGATTATCGGTGCCGGTACCGTCATTAATCCACAGCAGTTGCAGGAAGTGACCGATGCCGGCGCTCAGTTTGCCATCAGCCCGGGCCTGACCGCCGATCTGCTGAAAGCAGCCACTGCCGGTTCAATCCCGTTAATTCCCGGTATCTGCACCGTGTCGGAACTGATGCTGGGCATGGATCACGGCCTGCGTGAGTTTAAGTTCTTCCCGGCGGAAGCCAACGGGGGCGTGAAAGCGCTGCAGGCTATCAGCGGCCCGTTCCCACAGGTGCGCTTCTGCCCAACCGGTGGCATTTCACCGAATAATTACCGTGACTATTTGGCGCTGAAAAGCGTGCTGTGCATCGGCGGCTCCTGGCTGGTACCGGCAGATGCGCTGGAAAGCGGCGACTACGCACGCATCACCGAATTGGCGCGCGCCGCCGTTGCGGGGGCGAAAGCTTAATCGTATTGGGCGCGGTGATAAACTGCGCCCTTAAGCCGTGGCCGAGGTCGCAGGTAGCGCCGCCCCACTGCGCTGGCTGAAACGGCGTTTTTTACGGTAAGCAAACACGTCCTCCACATGCCCATCACGGATGCGCTGTTGCAACCCGCGCCAATAATCGGCCTCGAACAGGTCGCGATGCATCTCTTCAAACACCTGCCGGATGCGCCGGTCGCCACACAAAAAGTGCCTGAACTCCTCCGGAAACACATCATTGGGTGACACGCTGTACCAGGGTTCGCTGGCCAACTCATCTTCCGGGTAGCGCGGCGGCGGAATATCGCGGAAATTGACCTCGGTCATGTAGCAAATCTCATCGTAATCGTAGAACACCACTCGTCCGTGCCGGGTCACGCCGAAGTTCTTGAACAGCATGTCGCCGGGGAAAATATTGGCGGCGGCCAGTTGCTTGATCGCATTACCGTATTCTTCTATCGCGTCACGCATCTGTTGTTCATCAGCCTGCTCCAGATACAGATTCAGCGGCGTCATGCGGCGTTCCATATACAGATGCTTGATCGCGATGCGATCCCCCAGATCCTCCAGCTTGTCCGGCACCTCACGCTGCAGTTCCGCCAATAATTCCGGACTGAGACGCGCCTTGTCGACGACAAAATTTTCGTACTCCTGAGTATCCGCCATGCGCCCCACGCGATCGTGTTCCTTTACCAGTTGGTAGCACGCCATGACCTGCGCCTGCGTCACCTCTTTTTGCGGCGCAAACTCATCCTTGATCACCTTGAACACCCGATCGAACGACGGCAGGGTAAAGACCAGCATCACCATGCCCTTGACCCCTGGCGCGATGATGAACTGCTCCTGCGAACCGCTCATAAACGTCAGGTACTCGCGGTAACATTCTGTTTTCCCGTGCTTCTGGCAGCCGATCGCCATATACAGCTCGGCGGTGGTTTTGCCCGGCAGGATTTCGCGCACCCACTCGACCATCGCCGCCGGCAGGGGAGCGTAAACCATAAAATAAGAACGGGCGAAGCCGAACACGATGCTGGCCTCGGCCTTGCTGGTCAGACAGGTATCAATAAACAAAGCGCCAGAATCACTGTGGTGGATCGGCAACAGGAAAGGATAGACCCGGTCTGCCACTCGCAGCTTACCTACCAACCAGGCCGCTTTGTTACGGTAAAACAGCTCGTTGGCGATTTGGAACGTCGCTCCTGCCAACTGCTGCGCACTGAAGCTTTGCTGCAACGCCTGGGTGATGTAATCAATATCACGCGATAAGTTTTCCCACGGCAACCGCAGAGGCAAGTCGGTCAGCAGGTTGTACAGCATCGCCGAGACGTCGCCGTTGGCGGTGAAATCGCGTGACAGAGGACGCGGGATGTCGCGAAAGCGCCCTTCCGGCTGGGAGCTGAAAACGAACAGTTTTTCCGGCGTCAGATCGCGGTGCCGGAACAGCCGACAGTAGACGGAATTAAAAAAGCTTTCGGCAATCTCAAAGCGCGGGTACTCCGGCAGTAAATCGGTATACACCGCCTTCACCCGGCTGGGGAAATCTGCATCAAAATACTTTTGCCCGGTGATGCACTTCAGTTGCTCTACCACCAGGCCGACGTGGTGATCATACAGGTGGATACGCTTTTTCATCGCCTGCTGCACTGCCGGCCAGTCCGCCCGCTCAAAACGCTGCTGCGCACCGGCGGTCACCTCCAGGAAGCGGCCGTACTGTGCATCAAAGCCCTGCAGGATCGTCTGCGCAATCAACAGCTCCAGTTTTGCCGCCATCCTTACCTCCCGCCAGAAAATAGAGCCTGCATAAGCAGGCTCCGGGTTACCACTTGTCAGCGTTGCCGCCTCAGAACTGCTGTTCTTCCGTCGAACCGGTCAGCGCGGTAACCGATGAAGTACCGCCCTGAATAATGGTAGTCACCTTGTCGAAGTAACCGGTGCCCACTTCCTGCTGGTGTGAGGCAAAGGTGTAACCGCGTGCCACGGCGTCGAATTCCGGCTGCTGTACTTTCTCGACGTAGTGCTTCATGCCCTCACCCTGCGCATAGGCGTGCGCCAGGTCAAACATGTTGAACCACATGCTGTGAATACCTGCCAGCGTGATGAACTGGTATTTGTAGCCCATCGCCGACAGCTCTTCCTGGAAGCGAGCGATAGTCTGATCGTCCAGGTTCTTTTTCCAGTTGAATGACGGCGAGCAGTTGTAAGCCAACAGTTTGCCCGGGAATTTGGCATGGATCGCATCGGCAAAGCGCTTGGCCGCCTGCAGATCCGGCGTGGAAGTCTCGCACCACACCAGGTCAGCGTACGGGCAATATGCCAGGCCACGGCTGATCGCCTGCTCAACACCAGCATGAGTGCGGAAGAAACCTTCGGCGGTGCGCTCACCGGAAACAAACTCGCGGTCGTAAGGATCGCAGTCAGAGGTCAGCAAATCGGCAGCATCGGCATCGGTACGCGCAATCACCAGCGTCGGCACACCAAGTACGTCGGCCGCCAAACGTGCAGCAACCAGCTTCTGGATCGCTTCCTGGGTTGGCACCAGCACTTTGCCGCCCATATGACCGCATTTTTTCACCGCCGCCAGTTGGTCTTCGAAGTGCACCCCGGCAGCACCGGCCTCAATCATCGCCTTCATCAGTTCGAAGGCATTCAGCACGCCGCCAAAGCCGGCTTCGGCATCGGCCACGATCGGCAGGAAGTAGTCGGTGTAGCCTTTGCTGCCCGGTTCAATTTTGTTAGCCCACTGGATCTGATCGGCGCGGCGGAAGGTATTGTTGATGCGCTCAACCACGCCCGGTACGGAATCAACCGGATACAGTGACTGGTCCGGGTACATCGCAGACGCGGTGTTGGCATCGGCCGCCACCTGCCAGCCGGACAGGTAAATCGCCTCGACGCCAGCCTTGGCCTGCTGCAACGCCTGACCGCCGGTCAGTGCCCCCAGGCTGTTGACATAACCTTTGCGTGATTTACCGTGCAGCAGTTCCCACAGTTTGGCGGCACCGTTCTGCGCCAGCGTGCAGACCGGGTTAACCGAACCGCGCAGATTAATCACGTCTTCCGCGCTGTACGGGCGGGTGACACCTTCCCAGCGGGCCGATTTCCATTCCTGTTCCAGCTGTTGGATCTGTTGAGCACGAGAGGTAGACATAATTTTTATCCTTTTCATAATGTAGGGTTAATGGTCAGGAACAGGTTCAGGCCAGCAGCTCATAGCCAGGTAAAGTCAGGAAATCGATTAATTCGTCTTGCGTAGTGATACGTTCCATCAGACGCGCGGCTTCTTCGAACCGGCCAGCGTTAAAGCGCGCCTCACCCAACTCTTCACGTACCACCAACATTTCTTCTTTCAACATCTGGCGAAACAGTGCCTTGGTGACCAGTTGGCCATCGCTCAGGCTCTTTTCGTGGTGGATCCACTGCCAGATAGAGGTTCGGGAAATCTCTGCCGTCGCCGCATCTTCCATCAGGCCGTAAATCGGCACGCAACCATTGCCGGAGATCCAGGCCTCGATGTATTGCACCGCCACGCGGATATTGGCCCGCATGCCGGCTTCGGTACGTTCACCGTCACAAGGTTCCAGCAGCTGCGCAGCACTGATTGGCGCGTCGTTTTCACGCAGCACTTCCAGTTGGTTGCGGCGCTCACCGAGTACCCGGCTGAACACTTCCATGACGGTATCCGCCAGGCCTGGATGTGCCACCCAGGTACCGTCGTGGCCGTTATTGGCTTCCAGCTCTTTATCCGCCCGGACCTTGTTCAGCACCCAGGCATTTTTCTCCGCGTCTTTGCTCGGGATAAACGCCGCCATACCGCCCATGGCAAAGGCACCGCGCTTATGGCAGGTCTTGATCAGCAAGCGGGAGTAGGCGCTAAGGAATGACTTGTCCATGGTGACCGACTGACGATCCGGCAATACGCGGTCGGCATGATTTTTCAGCGTCTTGATATAGCTGAAGATGTAATCCCAACGGCCGCAGTTCAAACCGACGATATGATCGCGCAAGTGGTAGAGGATCTCGTCCATCTGGAATACCGCCGGCAGCGTTTCGATCAGCACCGTGGCTTTGATGGTGCCACGTGGCAGGGAGAAACGATCTTCGGCAAAGCTGAAGACTTCGCTCCACCAGGCCGCTTCCTGCCAGGACTGAGTTTTCGGCAGGTAGAAATAAGGACCACTGCCTTTGGCCAGCAATTGACGATAGTTATGGAAGAAATACAGCGCAAAATCGAACAGGCCACCCGGGATCGCTTCCCCCTGCCATTGCACGTGTTTTTCCGGCAAATGCAGGCCGCGTACGCGAGCAATCAATACCGCTGGGTTCGGCTTCAGCTGATAAATCTTGCCGGCTTCATTGGTATAAGAGATGGTGCCGTTCACCGCATCATGCAGGTTGATTTGACCATCGATCACTTTGTCCCAGCTCGGCGCCAGTGAATCTTCGAAGTCCGCCATAAACACCTTCACATTGGCGTTCAGGGCGTTGATCACCATCTTGCGTTCAACCGGACCGGTGATTTCCACCCGGCGGTCGCGCAAATCCTCAGGTATGCCGCGGACAGACCACTCACCATTACGAATGGAAGTAGTTTCCGAAATGAAGTCTGGAAGATCGCCTTGATCGATCTTCTGCTGCCAGCAGGCGCGCGCAGCCAATAGTTTGTTGCGCTGTGGAGTAAACTTACTCACCAGTTCCGCCAGGAATTCGACCGCGTCATCCGTCAACACCTGTCGCTCAGCAGCGGTGAAACCCTGCGTAAACGTTAACTCCGTGCCTACTATCTGTTGCGTCATTGTCTTGCTCCTTCCCATCGTTGCGCACCGCTGCCGCTAGCCAGCCCGGCGCATCTTCATCAAAAATCAGTGTGGATCAGGGCCGATAAAACGATCCTTAACTGGTCAGATCTCTTCTCTCTGGATCTAAGAATACCCAACTAAAAATAAAAATCAAAAACGATTTCCATTTTATTATAAAATATTTTATTAACCCTTTGTTATCAATTGGTTAATATAGATAACAATAAGTACCAGTAAGGAAACCGGTTCCATAAACTGCCAAGAATTAATTTAAGTGATTGTTAGGAAATGACTTTTACTAGAATAGAGAAGAAAAGAAGGGATGCAGATGAGGGATAAGTGACGTCGGCGGCCTCGATTCAGCCGCCGATTGGGGTAAAAAGGTTACTCGAGAGTTGGGTTCATATGACGCAGATCGTATGGCGTGATCTGGTAAACATAGTAGTTGAGCCAGTTGGCAAACAACAGGTGGCCATGACTGCGCCAGGAGGCTTTTGGTGTGAGTTCGGGGTTATCATCGGGGAAGTAATTCAAGGGTACTACTGGATTAAGACCAGCCTCGTTATCGCGACAATACTCACCCGCCAACGTCAGCGCATCATACTCCGGGTGCCCGGTAACAAACGCCAGGCGCTTGTCTTTACTGGCGAACAAATAGGCCCCGGTCTGCTCTGATTCGGCCAGGATATCCAAATCCGTGTACTGGCGGATGATCTCCGTGGGGAAGTCCGCATAGCGTGAATGGGGAGCCAGGAAGGTCTCATCAAAACCGCGGGTCAGCAACGCGTGCTGTTGCAGTGTTTGATGCTGATAAACACCCGACAGTTTCACTTCACGGGTCATCTTCGGGATGCCGTACAGAATGTTCAATGCAGCTTGTACCGCCCAACAGACAAACAGCGTGGAGGTGACGTGGTTCTTGGCCCAATCAATCACCCGTTCAATCTGTGGCCAGTAGGCAACGTCACAGAAATCAACCAGTCCCAACGGCGCCCCGGTGACAATCAAGCCATCAAAGTTCTCATCCTGAATGTCTTCAAAATCACAGTAGAAGTTGTTCAGATGCTCCGCCGGCGTGTTCTTCGACTCGCGGCTATCGATACGCAGCAGCTGGATATCAATTTGCAGCGAAGAGTTGGAAAGCAGACGTAAAAATTGGTTTTCCGTCTCGATCTTTTTTGGCATCAGGTTGAGGATCAGCACTTTCAACGGCCTGATTTCCTGTGTTTTTGCCCGAGAGGATGTCATCACAAAGACATTCTCATTGCGCAAGAAACTGACTGCAGGTAACTCATCAGGAACACGAATCGGCATTGCTTAACCCTCACACATCCATTTAAACGTTTAGACTTCTAGATGCCCGAAGATAGCGGTTTTTGGGCACAATGTCGAGTGTTCTACAGGAAGGTGAAAATGTTTCATTGCGCTGGTATAGGTGGAATTCATGCGTTTTTTTAAAAACACAAAGCAAAAAGGCCATCCTTTCGGATGGCCTCTTGGCTTAATTGATGCTTGGCAGTGTCCTACAATACTCGTCTCATCCTGAGACTCACCCCTTTGGGGCCGCCGCAAGCGGCGTTAAAGCCCGTTCCCGACGGGCTTTTCGCATGTTCATGCTCGAGTTGAACACCGAATAACAGAAAAAGTAAAAAGCCCCATGCTTTCGCATGGGGCTTCGTACTTTGTTTGATGCTTGGCAGTGTCCTACTCTCGCATGGGGAGACCCCACACTACCATCGGCGCTACGGCGTTTCACTTCTGAGTTCGGCATGGGGTCAGGTGGGACCACCGCGCTATTGCCGCCAAGCAAATTCTTTTAATTCTTTTCGCCGAACTTCTAAACCCACTTTAATAAAGTGGTGCTGATACCCAGAGTCGAACTGGGGACCTCACCCTTACCAAGGGTGCGCTCTACCAACTGAGCCATATCAGCACACTAATTTGATGCCTGGCAGTGTCCTACTCTCGCATGGGGAGACCCCACACTACCATCGGCGCTACGGCGTTTCACTTCTGAGTTCGGCATGGGATCAGGTGGGACCACCGCGCTATTGCCGCCAGGCAAATTCTGTTTCATTCCAACCGCTACTACCCGTAGCCATCAGAACCAATCTCGGAACGTCGCTGAAAATCTACTCTCAAATCAAAACACTTTTGGTGTTGTAAGGTTAAGTCTCACGGATCATTAGTACTGGTTAGCTCAATGCATCGCTGCACTTACACACCCAGCCTATCAACGTCTTAGTCTTAAACGTTCCTTCAGGGGGATCAAGTCCCCAGGGAAGACTCATCTCGAGGCAAGTTTCGCGCTTAGATGCTTTCAGCGCTTATCTTTTCCGCACTTAGCTACCGGGCAATGCCATTGGCATGACAACCCGAACACCAGTGGTGCGTTCACTCCGGTCCTCTCGTACTAGGAGCAACCCCTCTCAATCTTCCAACGCCCACGGCAGATAGGGACCGAACTGTCTCACGACGTTCTAAACCCAGCTCGCGTACCACTTTAAATGGCGAACAGCCATACCCTTGGGACCTACTTCAGCCCCAGGATGTGATGAGCCGACATCGAGGTGCCAAACACCGCCGTCGATATGAACTCTTGGGCGGTATCAGCCTGTTATCCCCGGAGTACCTTTTATCCGTTGAGCGATGGCCCTTCCATTCAGAACCACCGGATCACTAAGACCTACTTTCGTACCTGCTCGAGCCGTCACTCTCGCAGTCAAGCTAGCTTATGCCTTTGCACTAACCTCACGATGTCCGACCGTGATTAGCTAACCTTCGTGCTCCTCCGTTACTCTTTGGGAGGAGACCGCCCCAGTCAAACTACCCACCAGACACTGTCCTCACCCCGGATTACGGGGCCGAGTTAGAACATCAAACATTAAAGGGTGGTATTTCAAGGTTGGCTCCACGCAGACTGGCGTCCACGCTTCAAAGCCTCCCACCTATCCTACACATCAAGGCTCAATGTTCAGTGTCAAGCTATAGTAAAGGTTCACGGGGTCTTTCCGTCTTGCCGCGGGTACACTGCATCTTCACAGCGAGTTCAATTTCACTGAGTCTCGGGTGGAGACAGCCTGGCCATCATTACGCCATTCGTGCAGGTCGGAACTTACCCGACAAGGAATTTCGCTACCTTAGGACCGTTATAGTTACGGCCGCCGTTTACTGGGGCTTCGATCAAGAGCTTCGCCTTGCGGCTGACCCCATCAATTAACCTTCCAGCACCGGGCAGGCGTCACACCGTATACGTCCACTTTCGTGTTTGCACAGTGCTGTGTTTTTATTAAACAGTTGCAGCCAGCTGGTATCTGCGACTGGCTTCAGCTCCGAGAGCAAGTCTCTTCACCTACGCGCCAGCGTGCCTTCTCCCGAAGTTACGGCACCATTTTGCCTAGTTCCTTCACCCGAGTTCTCTCAAGCGCCTTGGTATTCTCTACCTGACCACCTGTGTCGGTTTGGGGTACGATTTGATGTTACCTGATGCTTAGAGGCTTTTCCTGGAAGCTTGGCATCAACTACTTCTGCACCGTAGTGCATCGTCATCACGCCTCAGGGTTGAATAAGTAACCGGATTTACCAAGTCACTCCCCCTACACGCTTAAACCGGGACAACCGTCGCCCGGCTAGCCTAGCCTTCTCCGTCCCCCCTTCGCAGTAACACCGAGTACAGGAATATTAACCTGTTTCCCATCGACTACGCCTTTCGGCCTCGCCTTAGGGGTCGACTCACCCTGCCCCGATTAACGTTGGACAGGAACCCTTGGTCTTCCGGCGAGCGGGTTTTTCACCCGCTTTATCGTTACTTATGTCAGCATTCGCACTTCTGATACCTCCAGCAACCCTCACAGGCCACCTTCAACGGCTTACAGAACGCTCCCCTACCCAACAACGCCTAAGCGTCGCTGCCGCAGCTTCGGTGCATGGTTTAGCCCCGTTACATCTTCCGCGCAGGCCGACTCGACCAGTGAGCTATTACGCTTTCTTTAAATGATGGCTGCTTCTAAGCCAACATCCTGGCTGTCTATGCCTTCCCACATCGTTTCCCACTTAACCATGACTTTGGGACCTTAGCTGGCGGTCTGGGTTGTTTCCCTCTTCACGACGGACGTTAGCACCCGCCGTGTGTCTCCCGTGATAACATTCTTCGGTATTCGGAGTTTGCATCGGTTTGGTAAGCCGGGATGGCCCCCTAGCCGAAACAGTGCTCTACCCCCGAAGATGAGTTCACGAGGCGCTACCTAAATAGCTTTCGGGGAGAACCAGCTATCTCCCGGTTTGATTGGCCTTTCACCCCCAGCCACAAGTCATCCGCTAATTTTTCAACATTAGTCGGTTCGGTCCTCCAGTTAGTGTTACCCAACCTTCAACCTGCCCATGGCTAGATCACCGGGTTTCGGGTCTATACCTTGCAACTATTCGCCCAGTTAAGACTCGGTTTCCCTACGGCTCCCCTATACGGTTAACCTTGCTACAAAATATAAGTCGCTGACCCATTATACAAAAGGTACGCAGTCACCCAACTAGTAGGCTCCCACTGCTTGTACGTACACGGTTTCAGGTTCTATTTCACTCCCCTCGCCGGGGTTCTTTTCGCCTTTCCCTCACGGTACTGGTTCACTATCGGTCAGTCAGGAGTATTTAGCCTTGGAGGATGGTCCCCCCATATTCAGACAGGATGTCACGTGTCCCGCCCTACTCATCGAACTCACAATTAATGCATTTTAGTGTACGGGACTATCACCCTTTACTGTGCGACTTTCCAGACGCTTCCACTAACACAAGAACTGATTCAGGTTCTGGGCTCCTCCCCGTTCGCTCGCCGCTACTGGGGGAATCTCGGTTGATTTCTTTTCCTCGGGGTACTTAGATGTTTCAGTTCCCCCGGTTCGCCTCATACGACTATGTATTCATCGTATGATAGTGCAACGAATTGCACTGGGTTTCCCCATTCGGGTATCGCCGGTTATAACGGTTTATATCACCTTACCGACGCTTATCGCAGATTAACACGCCCTTCATCGCCTCTGACTGCCTAGGCATCCACCGTGTACGCTTAGTCACTTAACCTCACAACCCAAAAGTGTTTCCACCTTCGTGCTGCTACATTTGAGAGACTCTATGACAGGTTAATCCTTACTCCAATACGTCTACGGAGGAGTAAGTTTCAGCTGTCATGTTTCAATTTTCAGCTTGTTCCAGATTGTTAAAGAGCAAAATCTTAAACGTGATTCTTGCGAATCAGTTTTAAGATTTTTTTGATATGGTGGAGCTAAGCGGGATCGAACCGCTGACCTCCTGCGTGCAAGGCAGGCGCTCTCCCAGCTGAGCTATAGCCCCATATCAGAAAAGCATTTTTCTACACCCTGTCTACTACCTTCGCCAATTCGCTTCTAGTCAAAGCGAAGTCCTGCGACGTTTACTCACGTAAACAACCAGGGCGACAACGCAGGATAGGAGGGAATTGGTGGGTCTGAGTGGACTTGAACCACCGACCTCACCCTTATCAGGGGTGCGCTCTAACCACCTGAGCTACAGACCCGACAAGGTGCTTTAAGGCTTAACCGGGAAGATTAAACCTTATGCTCTCTTTCATTTCATCAGACAATCTGTGTGAGCACTACACGCAATCAATATCATTAGGTAAGGAGGTGATCCAACCGCAGGTTCCCCTACGGTTACCTTGTTACGACTTCACCCCAGTCATGAATCACAAAGTGGTAAGCGCCCTCCCGAAGGTTAAGCTACCTACTTCTTTTGCAACCCACTCCCATGGTGTGACGGGCGGTGTGTACAAGGCCCGGGAACGTATTCACCGTAGCATTCTGATCTACGATTACTAGCGATTCCGACTTCACGGAGTCGAGTTGCAGACTCCGATCCGGACTACGACGTACTTTATGAGGTCCGCTGGCTCTCGCGAGTTCGCTTCTCTTTGTATACGCCATTGTAGCACGTGTGTAGCCCTACTCGTAAGGGCCATGATGACTTGACGTCATCCCCACCTTCCTCCGGTTTATCACCGGCAGTCTCCTTTGAGTTCCCACCATGACGTGCTGGCAACAAAGGATAAGGGTTGCGCTCGTTGCGGGACTTAACCCAACATTTCACAACACGAGCTGACGACAGCCATGCAGCACCTGTCTCACAGTTCCCGAAGGCACTAAGGCATCTCTGCCGAATTCTGTGGATGTCAAGAGTAGGTAAGGTTCTTCGCGTTGCATCGAATTAAACCACATGCTCCACCGCTTGTGCGGGCCCCCGTCAATTCATTTGAGTTTTAACCTTGCGGCCGTACTCCCCAGGCGGTCGACTTAACGCGTTAGCTCCGGAAGCCACGCCTCAAGGGCACAACCTCCAAGTCGACATCGTTTACAGCGTGGACTACCAGGGTATCTAATCCTGTTTGCTCCCCACGCTTTCGCACCTGAGCGTCAGTCTTTGTCCAGGGGGCCGCCTTCGCCACCGGTATTCCTCCAGATCTCTACGCATTTCACCGCTACACCTGGAATTCTACCCCCCTCTACAAGACTCTAGCTTGCCAGTTTCAAATGCAGTTCCCACGTTAAGCGCGGGGATTTCACATCTGACTTAACAAACCGCCTGCGTGCGCTTTACGCCCAGTAATTCCGATTAACGCTTGCACCCTCCGTATTACCGCGGCTGCTGGCACGGAGTTAGCCGGTGCTTCTTCTGCGAGTAACGTCAATGCAATGTGCTATTAACACACTACCCTTCCTCCTCGCTGAAAGTGCTTTACAACCCGAAGGCCTTCTTCACACACGCGGCATGGCTGCATCAGGCTTGCGCCCATTGTGCAATATTCCCCACTGCTGCCTCCCGTAGGAGTCTGGACCGTGTCTCAGTTCCAGTGTGGCTGGTCATCCTCTCAGACCAGCTAGGGATCGTCGCCTAGGTGAGCCATTACCCCACCTACTAGCTAATCCCATCTGGGCACATCTGATGGCGTGAGGCCCGAAGGTCCCCCACTTTGGTCCGAAGACGTTATGCGGTATTAGCTACCGTTTCCAGTAGTTATCCCCCTCCATCAGGCAGTTTCCCAGACATTACTCACCCGTCCGCCGCTCGTCACCCAGAGAGCAAGCTCTCCTGTGCTACCGCTCGACTTGCATGTGTTAGGCCTGCCGCCAGCGTTCAATCTGAGCCATGATCAAACTCTTCAATTAAAAGCTTGATTTGCTTCAACTCGTGAAGCGATGCTCGAAAATAACTTTCGTAATAGTCGTTCTGTTGGACAAGCCAACGAAACAACGTATTGCTTGGTCACTCTTCAAGACTTGATATTTTTTCGAACCCGAAGGTTCTGGATATCGTCTTGTGGAGTGCCCACACAGATTGTCTGATAAATTGTTAAAGAGCAGTGAGTTAGCCGCCGTAGCTTGCTATCTCGAGGTGGCGTATATTACGCTTTCCTCTTTCAGAGTCAACCCCTAAATTTCAGGATTTTTTCTCTTCGAACCCCGGAGACTCTGTGAAGTTGTTCACATGTTCCGTGTCGATGGAGGCGCATTATAGGGATCCGAATTTTTTGCACAACCCCTTTCTTGATCTTTTCTTACTGTTTGCACACTTTTCAGCCCCTTCGAGTGGATCTTGCGCGATCAGGGCCGTTTTCCACAGGATCCGTCACTTCAGTTGGTTGTAATTCCACCGCCAGCGTCTAGTATTGCCGGTAAATATGATCCCGACGTGAGGCTATTACCATGTCCGATGCAGTACGTTCTTATCTTCATTACTCTCCTAAACTGGGTCAACGCGTCATGATCGACCCTTCCAGCGTGGTGATCGGCAACGTTGAGCTGGCCGATGACGTCAGTATCTGGCCATTGGTTGCTATCCGCGGCGACGTGAACGCAGTAAAAATTGGTGCACGCAGCAATATTCAGGATGGCAGCGTGTTGCACGTGACCCATAAGTCTGAACATAACCCTGAAGGTTATCCGTTGCTGATCGGTGAAGACGTTACCGTTGGGCACAAAGCCATGTTGCACGGCTGTGCCATTGGCAATCGAGTACTGGTAGGAATGGGATCGATCCTGCTGGATGGTGCAGTAATAGAAGATGATGTAATGATTGGCGCCGGCAGCTTGGTCGCGCCGGGTAAACGACTGGCGAGCGGTTATCTTTATATGGGTAGCCCGGCACGCCAGGTTCGTCCACTGACCGCCGCCGAGCGAGAGGGGTTGCTTTACTCTTCTACTAACTATGTTCGCTGGAAAGACGAATACTTGTCAGAAGATATCTGACAAGCGCCCGTTCCCTCACCGGAGAACGGGCCGGAATTTACGCGGCCAGTTCGTGACGCAGCTGACGCAATACCGGTTCGATCTCCGGCATTACACCATGCCACAACAGAAACGCATGCGCGGCCTGCCCCACCAGCATCCCTAAACCGTCGGCATATTCTGTGGCACCCTGTTGCTGCGCCCAGGCCAGGAAGGGTGTTAATCCTTGCTGATAAAACATGTCATAACAACGGGTATGGCCATTGACCGTACCAACCGGTAACGCCGGGATGTCACCACTGATACCGGATGCCGTTGCGTTAATCACTAAATCAAACTGTTGTTGATCGAGTTGATCCAGAGGCAACGCGGATATTTCACCCAGGTGCTGGAATACCTGCGCCAGTGTCTGCGCACGGCTAAAAGTACGGTTGGTGATCACCACTTCACAGCCAAAAGACAGTAGTGGCAAGATCACGCCGCGCGCCGCGCCACCCGCCCCCACCAGCAGGATACGATCCTTCGGTTGGATCAACCCCTGACGTTCAAGATCGGTCAGCAGGCCGATCCCATCGGTGTTGTCACCCAGTAACCCGCCGTCTGGCAGTATTTTCAAGGTATTTACCGCACCGGCCAGCGAGGCCCGTTGACTCAGTTCAGTCGCCGCCTCGTAGGCCTTCTCTTTAAAGGGAACCGTGACGTTCGCTCCCTGACCACCAGCCTGAATAAACGCCTGCAGAGTGGTTTCAAAACCGTCCAGCGGCGCCAGCACCGTACCATAAGGGTGTTCTATACCTGTTTGGGCGGCAAATAGCGCATGAATACGCGGTGATTTGCTGTGACCGATAGGGTTACCGAATACCGCAAACTTCTC
Source organism: Serratia myotis (assembly GCF_027474885.1). Taxonomy (NCBI): domain Bacteria; kingdom Pseudomonadati; phylum Pseudomonadota; class Gammaproteobacteria; order Enterobacterales; family Yersiniaceae; genus Serratia; species Serratia myotis. Next base: position 5,056,120 of record NZ_CP099707.1, read on the forward strand.
CATGTACATGACCTCTAGCCTTGACGGATTTGCTTACCGGTCAGGACATCTCTGATTTCAGAAGGGTTAAGACGGCCACCGACGCTGCCGGCCAGCACCGGGAAAGCGGCACCAAACTGCTGCTGCACTTCATCGGCGCTGCGGCAAGGCTCTTGCCCGCTGAGATTGGCGCTGGTCGATACCAGCGGTTTGCCAAACTGCCGGCAAAGTTGCTGCACCAATGGGTGGTCGCTAACACGTACCGCCAACGAGTTGAAACGACCGGTTAGCAAGCGTGGCGTTTCCGGCCTGGCAGGAATTACCCAGGTCACCGGGCCCGGCCAACTGGCAAACATCGTGGCACGCTGCTGCTCACTCAGCACGGTGTCATCTATATAAGGTGTTAGCTGCGCATAATCGGCCGCAATCAGGATCAGTCCCTTTTCCCAGGGACGCTGTTTCAGTGCCAATAAGGCATTAACCGCCTGCTCGCTGTCGGGATCGCAACCCAGGCCAAATACCGCCTCGGTCGGGTAGGCAATGACCTGGTGATTATACAGCGCGTCAATAATTGGCAGGAAGGTGGCAGTGGATTCTGAGTTCATGATGTCATTATTCTGTAGTGACTACGGGTTTCCCGCAAAGTTTACTGGCACAGCAAAGGGTTGGGCCTTTCGCCGTGCGCTTTTCCATCAGCAACGGATAGTGGCAGTACTCACACTCACCGGCGACGGGTTTAAAATTGAGAACAAACTGGCATTCAGGGTAGCGATCGCAAGAGTGGAACACCTTGCCATAGCGCGATTTGCGCTGCAGCAGTTTGCCCTGCTCGCACTGCGGACAGCTGATACTGGTTTCGTCCGGTTTATCGATGACCTCGGTGTGGTCGCACTCCGGATAGTTGCTGCAAGCGATAAACATACCGTAACGGCCCTGACGCAAGGCCAGCGTCGCCTGGCATTTCGGGCATTCCTGCCCATCCAGCATTTTGACGATATGGCCATCGGCCTGCGCTTTCAACGGCCGGATATGTTGGCATTCAGGATAACGGGAACAGCCGAGGAAGGGGCCGTGGCGACCACTGCGGATCACCAACTCGGCCCCGCATTCCGGACAGGGTTCATTTTGCCTGGCGGCAAAAATCGCTGCTTTTGTCATAACTTCTTCTATTCATGTTATCGGCTCAGTGCAGATAACCTTCGTTTACTTCAAACAACAGTTCTTCCATTTGCTGATAGGCACTTTCATATCCGGGGATATTAAACAGCACCATCAACACCACCCATTTCAGATCTTCGAGATCGAATTCCGTGTTATCCAAAGCCATAACACGATCGATAACCATTTCACGGGTTTCGAGGTTCAATACCTGAATCTGCTCCAGGAACAGGAGGAAACCACGGCAACTGGCATCCAAACGCACGCCTTCTTCTTCGGTGTAAATCCGCATTGCCAGCGGATCGGCATCCATAAAATACGGCGCATTTTCGCCTTCCTGCAGGTCGGCGAGTTTTTCAAGCCAATTCAACGCGTTGTAGATATCATCCCGATGAAACCCCGCCTGAGCGAGATCATCGGTCAGTTGATCCTGATCGACGCGCATCTCTGGTTCATTGTGGATATAAGTTTCAAACAAGTACATCAGTACGTCGAACATGGCCTGCCCTCCTTATTCGGACATAGCCGCCGGGTACAGCTGCGATCCACCCTGCTAACTCCAGATCGAGTAACTTGATTACCACCTCTGGCACAGGTTGGCCGGCACGTTCAGCGACGACGTCAACAGGTGTCACCTCATCTCCTACGTTAGCCAACACATCGGCAAATGGCAATTCAACTTCGGCTTCTGACGCACAAATAGTTGTATTTTCGTTCAGCGACAGCCAATGCAGGCCGCTTCCCAGTTGCTCAGCGATCTCTTTCGGCCCGGTAACCAGATAGGCCCCCTGCTGGATCAGCCAATGCGTACCTTCACTCATTGGGTTGCCCAGTGCCCCGGGTAAAGCAAAAACCTCACGCCCCTGTTCCAGAGCGTAACGGGCAGTAATCAGCGTACCGCTGCGCAGGGAGGCTTCGATGACCACCACGCCCAGGCTTAATCCACTGATAATGCGATTACGGCGTGGAAAGTGGTCAGGCATCGGCAGATCGGTGGCCAGATACTCAGAAACCAGGGCTCCGCCGCTTTCAACGATCTGTTCTGCCAGGCGTTGATGCCGGCGCGGATAGATGTTGGCCAGGCCGCTGCCCAGAACGGCGACGGTTCCCCCTTCAGCAGCCAACGCTGCACGGTGGCAAATACTGTCGATGCCAAGGGCCAGCCCGCTGGTGATGGTAAACCCACAGTGCACCAATCCGGTGGCAAAGTAATTGGCCCAGTGTTCACCGTAATGGCTGAACTGCCGACTGCCAACCATAGCGATTTGCGGCTGCTGCACGGCTGCCGGGTTACCCTTTACCAACAGCAGCAAAGGTGCATCATCGATAGGGAGCAGCCGCTCCGGGTAGTCAGCCTCGCCATAGATCCACAACAGGTTTTCAGGCTGTTCCAACCAGGTAAGCGTAGCGGCCAGGTAGCGTGGATCCACCTGGCGAAACTGGGCCTGCTGCCGGTCATTCAGCCCCAACTCCCGCAGCAAAGAATACGGCGGCCCACCGGCCGTCACCATTTGCCGTATTATCTGGCTGGCTTGTGCCGTATCCAGCCCGGTGACCCCACGCATTCGTATGCCGATTTCCTGTGCCTGCATCGCCTGTTCCCTCGCAGAAAATGGTGGTATTACCAATTCGAGCAATTGGTGCGCAATGCTGTCAATCAGGCTGGGAAATGTCTAGAATAGAAGCTAAACCTCGTTTATCACTCGGATACAGATCTCAAGATATATGTCAGTATTGCAGGTATTACATTACCCAGACGACCGGCTGCGCAAAGTCGCGGCCCCGGTTAAAGAAGTCAATGCGAATATCCAGCGCATCGTGGATGATATGTTTGAAACCATGTACGCAGAGGAAGGCATTGGCCTGGCTGCGACACAGGTGGATATCCATCAGCGCATTATCGTCATTGACGTTTCTGAGAACCGCGATCAGCGCCTGGTGCTGATCAACCCGGAACTGCTGGAAAAAGGCGGTGAAACCGGGATTGAGGAAGGTTGCCTTTCCATTCCCGAACAGCGTGCTTTAGTCCCGCGTGCCGCTACGGTGAAAATCAGAGCGCTGGATCGCGACGGCAAACCTTTTGAGCTGGAAGCCGACGACCTGTTGGCCATCTGTATCCAGCACGAAATGGATCACCTGGTAGGCAAGCTGTTCGTCGATTACCTGTCGCCACTGAAGCGCCAGCGTATTCGTCAGAAACTGGAAAAAATGGCCAAGCTTAACGCCCGCGCCTAACCGATCAGGAAATCAACGTGTCTGACTCTTTACGGATTATTTTCGCCGGAACTCCAGACTTCGCAGCGCGTCATCTTGACGCGCTGTTGTCATCTGGGCACCAGATTGTCGGGGTTTTCACCCAACCTGACCGCCCTGCCGGTCGCGGCAACAAGCTGACACCCAGCCCGGTCAAGGTTCTGGCCGAGCAGCACCATTTACCGGTGTTTCAGCCCAAATCACTGCGCCCGGAAGAGAACCAGCACCTGGTTGCCGATCTCAACGCCGATGTCATGGTGGTTGTGGCTTATGGTCTGATCCTGCCCAAAGCGGTGCTGGATATGCCGCGACTCGGTTGCATCAACGTCCACGGTTCACTGCTGCCACGCTGGCGTGGTGCCGCCCCGATCCAACGTTCCCTCTGGGCCGGCGATAACGAAACCGGCGTGACCATCATGCAGATGGACGTGGGTTTGGACACTGGCGATATGATGCACAAGATCGCCTGCCCGATCGAAGCCGCTGACACCAGCGCCAGTCTGTACGACAAGCTGGCTCAGCTTGGCCCGCAGGGTTTGCTGACCACGCTGCAGCAGATGGCTGAGGGTACGGCGAAACGTGAAGTGCAGGATGAATCGCTGGTTACCTACGCCGAAAAGCTGAGCAAAGAAGAAGCTCGCCTGGACTGGAGCCTGTCCGCTACGCAACTTGAACGCTGTATTCGTGCCTTCAACCCGTGGCCAGTCAGCTATTTCACCATTGACGATCAACCGGTGAAGGTATGGCAAGCAACGGTGCTGACGCAGAGCACGGACGCAGAACCTGGCACCATCGTCCATGCCGACAAGCACGGCATTCAGGTGGCGACCTCCGAGGGTATTCTTAACCTGACTCAACTGCAGCCGGCAGGCAAAAAACCCATGTCAGCGCAGGATCTGCTGAACTCACGTCGTGAATGGTTTACACCGGGCAACCGGTTATAAACCGCCCCCACTGCCCGGCCGATAATCGCCGGGCTGTTTCTTTCTTAATGCCGATCGTTATCAGCTTTAGCCTATGAAAAACAATTACAATCTCCGCAGCATCGCTGCCAAAGCCATCGGCCAGGTGCTGGATCAGGGCCAGTCACTCAGTACTGTCCTGCCGTCACTGCAAAAGACCATTTCTGACAAGGACCGTGCTCTGCTGCAGGAACTGTGCTTCGGCACCCTGCGCGTGCTGCCGCAGCTGGAATGGTGTATTCAACAATTAATGGCCAAGCCAATGACCGGCAAGCAGCGTACGCTGCACTATTTGCTGATGGTCGGCTTATACCAACTGCTGTATACCCGTATTCCCGCTCACGCGGTGCTGGCGGAAACCGTGGAAGGCGCAGTTGCGCTGAAGCGCCCGCAGCTTAAAGGTCTGATCAACGGCGTACTGCGCCAGTTCCAACGTCAGCAGGAAGAATTGCTGCAACGTGCTGCCAATAATGACAGCCGCTATCTGCACCCAAGCTGGCTGTTGAAGCGTATCCAACAGGCCTATCCCGCGCAGTGGGAACAGATTATTGATGCCAATAATCAGAAACCGCCAATGTGGCTGCGCGTCAACCGCTTGCATCACACTCGCGAAGCCTATTTACAGTTGATGGAACAGGCTGATATCGCCGCCGAACCGCATGCCGAATATCGCGATGCCGTGCGTTTGCTTGCGCCATGCCCCGTTACCGATCTGCCGGGCTTTGCCGACGGCTGGGTCACCGTGCAAGATGCCTCCGCTCAGGGTTGTGTCGATCTGCTGGATCCGCAAGACGGAGAGCAGATCCTCGATTTGTGCGCAGCTCCCGGCGGTAAAACCACCCACATTTTAGAAGCGGCTCCCAAAGCCCATGTGATGGCCGTCGATATCGATGAACAACGTCTGAGCCGGGTCAAAGAAAACCTGCAACGCCTGCGTTTACACGCTGAAGTGAAGCAGGGCGATGGCCGCACTCCGCAACAATGGTGCGGCGACAAGCAGTTCGATCGTATTTTGTTGGACGCCCCTTGCTCAGCTACCGGTGTGATCCGCCGCCATCCAGATATCAAATGGCTGCGTCGCGATCGAGACATCGCTGAGCTGGCCGCGCTGCAGGCCGAGATTATTGAGGCCATCTGGCCGCATCTCAAAAGCGGAGGCGTGATGGTGTATGCCACCTGCTCCATTCTGCCGGCAGAAAACTCAGAGCAGATTAGCGCCTTCCTTCAGCGTCATCCCGAGGCCCGTCTGGTTGAAACCGGCAACGAGCAACAGCCTGGCCGACAGAATCTTCCACATCCAGAGGATGGGGATGGCTTCTTTTACGCTAAGCTGATTAAAATGTAGCTGTTCAGTACTCTGGGCGCGGCTGTTGCGCCCTTTCAGATAATCTTCAGCGGTTTCAGTGTGAAGCAGAGAAGCGAATGAAAATAATTATTCTTGGCGCGGGTCAGGTTGGCGGGACACTGGCGGAAAACCTGGTGGGCGAAAATAACGATATTACCGTCGTGGATACCGACTCCGGCCGCCTGCGTCAGTTACAGGATAAGTTCGACCTGCGGGTTGTTCAGGGCTATGGCTCTCATCCACGCGTGCTGCGAGAAGCAGGGGCTGAAGATGCCGATATGCTGGTTGCCGTCACCAACTCAGACGAAACCAACATGATTGCCTGTCAGATTGCCTACTCGCTGTTTAATACCCCTAACCGAATCGCCCGCATCCGTGCGCCAGAATATATCCGTGAGTCAGAGAAGCTGTTTAATCCGGAAGCGGTGCCCATTGACCACCTGATCTCACCAGAACAGCTGGTTATCGATTACATCTATAAATTGATTGAATACCCGGGCGCGCTGCAAGTAGTCAACTTTGCAGAAGGCAAGGTCAGCATCGCCGCAGTAAAAGCTTACTACGGTGGCCCGTTAGTGGGTAACGCTCTGTCTTCAATGCGTGAACATATGCCGCACATTGATACTCGCGTCGCTGCTATCTTCCGCCAGGATCGACCGATTCGCCCGCAGGGTTCCACTATTATTGAAGCCGGTGATGAAGTGTTCTTTGTTGCCGCCTCGCAGCACATCCGTGCGGTAATGAGTGAACTACAACGATTAGAGAAACCCTATAAGCGCATCATGATTGTCGGGGGAGGCAACGTCGGTGCGGGCCTGGCGCAACGGTTAGAGAAATCCTACAACGTGAAGCTGATTGAACGTAATCAGCAACGTGCCGCAGAACTGGCCGAGCAACTGCATGACACCATCGTATTTTATGGCGATGCCTCGGACCAGGAACTGCTGGCGGAAGAACATGTTGATCAGGTCGATGTCTTTATCGCTATCACCAATGACGACGAAGCAAACATTATGTCGGCTATGCTCGCCAAGCGCATGGGCGCCAAAAAGGTCATGGTGTTGATTCAGCGTCGTGCCTATGTTGACCTGGTACAGGGCAGCGTCATCGACATTGCCATTTCCCCACAACAGGCAACCATTTCAGCGCTGTTGGGCCATGTAAGAAAAGCAGATATTGTCAGCGTTTCCTCACTCCGCCGCGGTGTCGCGGAAGCCATCGAAGCCATTGCGCACGGTGATGAGAGTACCTCAAAAGTGGTCGGTCGCACCGTTGAAAATATTAAATTGCCGCCGGGTACCACCATTGGTGCCATTGTGCGCGGTGATGACGTTATTATTGCCAACGGCAGCAGCAAAATTGAACAAGGCGATCATGTCATTATGTTTATAACCGACAAAAAGTTCGTTCCTGACGTTGAACGCCTGTTCCAACCAAGTCCATTCTTCTTGTAGAACAAATGTAGTAATAGATGGTCTATAATTGCGAAGTTGTTCTCCGCCATGGAAGGAGATAAAAGTTTTCGCTCCTTTTGTGGCAAAGGGAAATTGCTTTGTTAAACTTGAGTTATTAAATTCTGCAAGGGGTGCGTTCTATGAGTATGATGAAAGAGTTCCGCGAGTTTGCCATGCGTGGCAACGTGGTCGACTTGGCAGTAGGTGTGATTATTGGTGCGGCATTCGGTAAGATCGTATCGTCTTTCGTTGCAGATATCATTATGCCACCACTGGGCTTGCTGATTGGCGGCGTTGACTTCAAACAATTCCACCTGGTATTACGCGAAGCTCAGGGCGCGATTCCTGCAGTAGTAATGAACTACGGTTCATTCATCCAGACCATTTTCGATTTTGTGATTGTTGCCTTCGCTATTTTCCTGGCAATTAAATTAATGAATAAAGTGCGTCGTAAACAGGAAGAAGAGCCAGCAGCGCCTCCGGCACCGACCGCAGAAGAAAAACTGCTGACTGAAATTCGTGATTTACTGAGTCAACAGCAACAACCTAAACTGTAAAACAGTTTCTCCTGCGCGACTAAAAAGCCATCTTATTAAGATGGCTTTTTTAATGCCTTAAAACCAGAAGGCCAGTGGTAAATTATCGCTTGATAGTTTACCACTGGCCTCCCAGTTTCCGCCTTTTGCATGTTTGTCTTTACGCCGGTAGCTGCCCTTGCCTTTGGTATTTTTCTCTACCCTTTGTCGGAATAACGGATCGTGCAACAGTGCCTCAATGGCATTGTCCTGTATCTGGCCTTTGGTATGACGGTATTTAGTCATGGTAATGCTCCTAGTTTATCTATGGATATAAATCGTGGCGATAATACTGCCGGCCGTATAAAAATTAAAGTGCTGATAGCCCATTCAGGCACCTTTTTTAGTTTTATCATCACTGGCACCTTGCTCAAGCGCCTCCAGGATGGAGCAATAATTGCTGGTATGCGCGCTACCGCAGCAGGCATCGCTAAGACGCTTTAGCGATTCACGCATCCGTGTTAGTTCTTTAAGCTTATTTTCAACATCACTGAGCCGCGCATCGACAATCGACTTCGATTCCCGACAGGTATGGTGCTCGGGATCAACACGGATCGACAACAGTTCGGCGATAGTTTCCAACGTGAAACCGAGCTGCTTGGCATAACGGATAAAACGCAGCCGCTGCAGGTCTTGATCGCTGTACAACCGATAACCGCCCTCGGTACGGATATTATGATCCATCATTCCCTGCTTCTCGTAATAACGCACGGTATCCGGCGTCACGTCAGCAAGCTTTGCCAGTTGGCCAATCTTAAGCATCACTCATCCTCCGATGAAAATTTGCCACTCAGTGCACGTTGATATTCACCATGCAAAAAATCAGTACTCATTCCTGCTTGTCGTAAACGGTGTTCCAGTAACGCCATTCGTTTGCCAAGTTCGGCATAGTCCGGATGCTCACTACCAATCCCTTGCAGCAAACGAGCTATATTCAAAGCCTCTTTGCGATCTTCTAACTCAGCGGGTAAATAGCCGGCGTTTTTAAGCAAGCGGAAGCCGGTACGCAATTCTGCAGGTACCGCACTGTCATCATCCAATTCAAGTGGCTGACCCTGGCCCGGTAAATTATCTAATTCCCCTTTGGCCTGCGCATCCAGGATATGACGTTCTGCCCATTGATCGAGTAACCACATAACATGATCTCTCAGTAGAGCTGATTAATAGCGTTAGCATAGCGGATAGGGACGGGGATCTTAAGTCAGGAAGGGAAATAACGCACGTTTGGCTGATGATGGACGTAAAAAAACCGGGCAAGCCCGGTTTTTCCACGCGTCTACAGATTACTCTGCAGTTGCTACTTCTGCTTGAGACTCAGCACGATCAACCAGCTCGATGTATGCCATCGGCGCGTTGTCGCCTGCGCGGAAGCCACACTTCAGAATGCGAGTGTAACCACCGGCACGGCTCGCAAAACGCGGGCCTAGCTCGTTAAACAGTTTTGCCACGATCTCGTTATCACGAGTACGGGCGAATGCCAGACGACGATTAGCTACGCTGTCGGTCTTGGCAAGAGTAATCAGCGGCTCAACAACGCGACGCAGCTCTTTTGCTTTTGGCAAGGTCGTCTTGATGATCTCATGACGAACCAAAGAGCCGGCCATGTTACGGAACATAGCCTGGCGGTGGCTGCTGTTACGGTTCAGTTGACGACCACTCTTACGATGGCGCATGACCTTATCCTTCTCAGTAAAACCTTAACCTGTGATCCGGTTACTCGTCAGCAATGCTTGCCGGTGGCCAATTTTCCAGGCGCATGCCCAGAGATAGACCACGGGAGGCCAGCACGTCTTTAATCTCAGTAAGAGATTTTTTACCCAGGTTCGGCGTTTTCAGCAACTCAACCTCGGTACGCTGTACCAGATCACCGATGTAGTGGATAGCTTCTGCCTTAAGGCAGTTAGCAGAGCGGACAGTCAATTCCAGATCGTCAACAGGGCGCAGCAGAATCGGATCGAATTCTGGTTTCTCTTCTTTAACTTCTGGTTGACGAACATCACGTAAGTCAACAAAAGCTTCAAGTTGTTCAGCCAGGATGGTTGCCGCACGGCGGATCGCCTCTTCAGGATCGATCGTGCCATTGGTTTCCATTTCGATGACCAGCTTGTCCAGGTCAGTACGCTGTTCTACACGCGCTGCTTCAACATTGTAGGCAATACGCTCTACAGGGCTATAGCAGGCGTCAACCAACAGACGACCGATCGGGCGCTCATCTTCTTCCGAATGAATTCGGGCAGAAGCCGGCACATAACCACGACCACGTTGAACTTTGATACGCATGCTGATAGCAGCGTTTTCATCGGTCAGGTGGCAGATCACGTGCTGAGGCTTGACGATTTCGACATCACCATCATGGGTAATGTCGGCAGCGGTCACAGGGCCAATGCCAGATTTATTCAGGGTAAGGATAACTTCATCTTTCCCTTGAACTCTCACCGCCAGCCCTTTCAGGTTGAGCAGGATCTCCAGGATATCTTCCTGTACGCCTTCTTTGGTGCTGTACTCATGCAGTACACCATCAATCTCAACCTCGGTCACCGCGCAACCCGGCATAGACGAAAGCAGAATACGGCGCAGTGCATTGCCGAGAGTATGGCCAAAGCCACGCTCTAACGGCTCAAGGGTCACCTTGGCGTGCGTCGAACTGACTTGCTCGATATCTACCAGGCGCGGTTTTAGAAACTCTGTCACAGAACCCTGCATTGTGTCCTCTCTTTGGTACTAAGCCTTACTTGGAGTAAAGCTCGACGATCAGGTGTTCGTTAATGTCCGCAGACAGATCGGTACGTTCAGGCATACGCTTGAACACGCCTTCCATCTTAGCAGCATCAACTTCAAGCCAGGTCGGCTTTTCACGCTGCTCAGCCAGCTCCAGAGAAGCTTTAACACGAGATTGCTTTTTAGCCTTCTCGCGGATGCTGACTACGTCATTCGGAGATACCTGATAAGAAGCGATGTTAACAACGCGACCATTTACCATAATTGCTTTGTGGCTAACCAACTGACGTGACTCTGAACGAGTAGCGCCGAAGCCCATACGGTAAACAACGTTGTCCAAACGACCTTCCAGCAGTTGCAACAGGTTTGCACCGGTGTTGCCCTTCAGGCGTGCTGCTTCTTTGTAATAGTTACGGAATTGACGCTCCAGAACACCGTACATACGGCGAACTTTTTGCTTTTCACGTAACTGTACACCGTAGTCAGACAGACGCGGTTTACGCGCACCGTGTTGACCAGGCGGTTGCTCAATTTTACACTTGGTATCGATCGCGCGAACGCCAGACTTCAGGAACAAGTCTGTGCCCTCACGGCGGCTAAGCTTGAGCTTAGGACCCAAATATCTTGCCATTTTCTTTCTCCAACAAACCTAAAAGCAGCGTTATACGCGGCGCTTTTTCGGCGGACGACAACCGTTGTGAGGGATAGGAGTCACATCAGTAATATTAGTGATGCGGAAACCAGCGGCGTTCAGAGCACGAATAGTTGATTCGCGGCCTGGACCCGGTCCCTTAACCATAACTTCCAGATTCTTGATACCGTATTCTTTTACTGCGTCAGCACAACGTTCTGCTGCAACCTGAGCTGCAAACGGAGTTGACTTACGAGAACCACGGAAACCAGAACCACCGGCAGTTGCCCAACCCAATGCATTACCCTGACGATCGGTAATAGTTACAATGGTGTTGTTGAAAGAAGCATGGACATGAGCCACGCCGTCAGAGACTTGCTTTCTTACACGCTTACGTGTACGAACAGGTGCCTTTGCCATTATTCAATCACCCTGATTATTTCTTGATCGGTTTACGCGGACCCTTACGGGTACGTGCGTTGGTCTTCGTACGCTGACCGCGAACTGGCAGACCACGACGATGACGCAAACCACGGTATGTACCAAGATCCATCAGACGCTTGATGCTCAGGGTAACTTCACGACGCAAATCACCTTCTACGGTGAATTTGGCGACTGCTTCACGCAGCTGTTCGATTTGCTCTTCAGACAGCTCACTGATCTTAACACTTTCGGCAATACCCGTAGACGCACAGATAGACTGTGAGCGGGTTTTACCGATTCCGAAGATCGACGTTAAGGCGATTACGGTATGTTTATGATCAGGAATGTTAATGCCTGCTATACGGGCCACTATGCACTCCTACTATTTTATACGGCAACACCATTCTGAAAAGCCCGTTTTCAGGATACTCAAATAATGTTGCAGCTACATACAAAAGATTGGCTGGCTAATCTAGCCAGCTCAACCCAACTTTGCAAGAAAAATATGCGAGATAATCAGCCTTGACGCTGTTTATGCTTCGGCTCGGCGCTGCAAATCACACGAACGACACCGTTACGCTTAACGATTTTGCAGTTACGACATAATTTCTTGACGGAAGCACGAACTTTCATTTTTACTCTCCGTAACTTCTCAAACGAACCCGTTAGCGGTTATAGCCTTTCAGGTTTGCTTTCTTCAATGCAGACTCGTACTGACTTGACATCATCAGAGTTTGCACTTGAGCCATAAAGTCCATGATGACGACAACCACGATCAGTAGCGAGGTACCACCAAAGTAGAATGGTACTTTCATTGCATCACGCATGAACTCCGGGATCAGGCAGATGAAAGTAATGTACATCGCGCCCACCAGGGTTAAACGCGTCATTACTTTATCGATGTACTTCGCCGTTTGCTCTCCCGGACGAATTCCTGGTACGAAGGCACCGGACTTCTTCAGGTTATCTGCTGTCTCACGCGGGTTGAAAACCAACGCCGTGTAAAAGAAACAGAAGAAGATGATTGCAGACGCATAGAGTAACACATAAAGCGGTTGCCCTGGCTGCAAATACAGCGAAATCGTTGTCAGCCAGTTCCAACCGGTACCGCCCCCAAACCATGATGCAATCGTGGCCGGGAACAGAATAATGCTGGAAGCGAAGATTGCCGGGATAACCCCTGCCATATTCACTTTCAACGGTAAGTGTGTGCTCTGTGCTGCATAAACACGACGACCTTGTTGACGTTTCGCATAGTTAACGACGATACGACGTTGACCACGTTCGATGAAAACAACGAAGAAGGTTACTGCAAACACCAATACTGCAACCAACAGCAACAGGAGGAAGTGCAGGTCGCCTTGCCGGGCTTGCTCAATAGTATGGGCCACAGCCGGCGGGAGTCCCGCTACAATACCTGCAAAGATAATGATCGAGATACCGTTACCGATACCGCGTTCAGTAATCTGTTCACCCAGCCACATCAGGAACATTGTCCCGGTAACCAAGCTCACTACTGCAGTAAAGTAGAACGCAAAGCCTGGGTTTAACACCAGACCCTGCATACCAGGCATATTCGGCAGACCGGTAGCAATACCGATCGACTGGAATATGGCCAACACCAGCGTACCGTAACGGGTGTACTGACTAATCTTGCGACGGCCAGCCTCCCCTTCTTTCTTAATTTCTGCTAACGCTGGATGAACCACCGTTAACAGCTGGATAATGATCGACGCCGAAATATACGGCATGATCCCCAGAGCGAAGATAGAAGCACGGCTGAGGGCACCACCAGAGAACATGTTAAACATTTCAATGATAGTGCCTCTCTGCTGCTCGAGCAATTTGGCAAGCACAGTGGCATCGATACCAGGAATCGGAATAAAAGAGCCGATACGGAAGACAATCAGCGCGCCGATAACAAACAAAAGTCTGCGCTTCAGCTCGCCGAGTCCGCCTTTAGCACTTTGAAAATCTAATCCTGGTTGCTTAGCCATCTGCTACTTATTCCTCAATTTTACCGCCAGCAGCTTCGATAGCAGCACGAGCGCCTTTGGTGACACGCAGACCACGCAGGGTAACCGGACGAGCGATTTCGCCAGAAAGCATAACTTTCGCGAATTCGATCTGGACACCAACAACGTTAGCGGCTTTCAGCGTGTTCAGGTCGATTACGTCGCCTTCAACAAGAGCCAGTTCAGACAGACGAACTTCTGCCGTGATCATAGCTTTGCGAGAGGTGAAGCCGAATTTCGGCAAACGACGATATAAAGGCATCTGACCACCTTCAAAACCACGACGTACGCCACCGCCAGAACGTGAGTTCTGACCTTTGTGACCACGACCAGCGGTTTTACCCAGGCCAGAACCAATACCACGACCTACACGCTTAGGCGCATGCTTGGCACCTTCAGCCGGAGACAGAGTATTTAAACGCATCTGTTACTCCTCAACCTTAACCATGTAGGAAACCAAGTTGACCATACCACGTACAGCAGGAGTATCCTCACGCTCTACAGTATGACCAATACGACGCAGACCTAAACCGATCAGGGTTGCCTTGTGCTTTGGCAAACGGCCGATGCTGCTTTTTGTTTGAGTTACTTTAATAGTCTTTGCCATGGTTATTTCCCTAGAATTTCTTCGACGGACTTACCACGCTTAGCAGCGACCATTTCTGGGGATTTCATATCTTCCAAAGCAGCAATAGTTGCACGAACCACGTTAATCGGGTTAGTAGAACCATATGCTTTAGCTAATACGTTATGAACCCCTGCAACTTCCAGAACGGCGCGCATTGCACCACCGGCGATGATACCGGTACCTTCGGAAGCTGGTTGCATGAACACACGAGAACCCGTATGAGCACCTTTAACAGGGTGCTGCAGAGTACCGCTATTCAAAGCAACATTAATCATAGCGCGACGGGCTTTTTCCATCGCTTTCTGGATCGCTGCCGGAACTTCGCGTGCTTTGCCGTAGCCAAAACCAACGCGACCGTTACCATCACCAACTACTGTCAGTGCGGTAAAGCTGAAAATACGGCCACCTTTTACGGTTTTAGATACGCGGTTTACCGCGATCAGCTTTTCCTGCAGTTCGCCAGCTTGTTTTTCGATGTGAGCCATCTTAAACCTCTTCCTTAGAACTGAAGGCCAGCTTCACGGGCAGCATCTGCCAGTGCCTGGACTCGACCATGATATTGGAAACCGGAACGGTCAAAGGAGACTTTAGAGATCCCTTTTTCCAACGCGCGCTCAGCCAGAGCTTTACCTACGGCTGCTGCTGCGTCTTTGTTACCGGAATACTTCAATTGCTCTGTGATAGCTTTTTCTACAGTAGAAGCGGCTACCAGTACTTCAGAACCATTTGGAGCAATTACCTGTGCGTAAATGTGACGCGGGGTACGATGTACCACCAGGCGGGTTGCACCCAGTTCTTTGATCTTACGGCGTGCGCGGGTCGCACGACGGATACGAGCAGATTTCTTATCCATAGTGTTACCTTACTTCTTCTTAGCCTCTTTGGTACGCACGACTTCGTCGGCGTAACGGACACCCTTGCCTTTGTAAGGCTCAGGACGGCGGTAGGCACGCAGATCTGCAGCAACCTGGCCAATAACTTGTTTATCAGCGCCTTTCAGCACGATTTCAGTTTGGCTTGGGCATTCAGCAGTAATACCTGCTGGCAGCTGGTGATCGACCGGGTGAGAGAAGCCTAAGGCTAAATTCACCACGTTGCCTTTAACAGCAGCACGATAACCAACACCTACCAGTTGAAGCTTCTTGGTGAAGCCTTCGGTAACACCAACGACCATTGCGTTCAGCAGAGCGCGCGTGGTACCCGCTTGGGCCCATGCGTTTGCAAAACCTTCGCGCGGGGCGAAAGTCAGTGCATTAGCTTCTTGCTTCACTTCAACGGCGTTGTGGACAGTACGAGTCAGCTCGCCGTTCTTACCCTTTATCGAAATAACCTGACCGTTGAGTTTTACCTCTACGCCGGCAGGAATGACGACGGGTGCTTTTGCAACACGAGACATTCTTTCCTCCCGAATTAAGCTACGTAGCAGATAATCTCGCCACCAAGACCTGCTTGGCGAGCTGCACGATCGGTCATAACACCTTTAGAGGTAGAAATAACAGCAATACCCAAACCAGCCATAACTTTTGGCAGCGCATCTTTTTTCTTGTAGATACGCAGACCTGGACGGCTGATTCGCTGAATGCTTTCTACCACTGCCTTGCCCTGGAAGTACTTCAGTACCAGTTCCAGAACAGGCTTGGTGTCGCCTTCGATTTTGAAATCTTCAATAAAACCTTCTTCCTTCAGCAGGTTGGCAATTGCCACTTTCAGCTTGGAGGAAGGCATGGTGACCGCAACTTTGTTCGCGGCTTGACCGTTACGGATACGGGTCAGCATATCCGCGATCGGATCTTGCATGCTCATCTGTCTTTACTCCCGTGATTCAATTGGTAATTACCAGCTAGCCTTTTTCAAGCCTGGTACTTCACCGCGCATAGCGGCTTCACGTAACTTGATACGGCTCAACCCGAATTTGCCCACATAACCATGTGGACGGCCAGTTTGGCGGCAGCGTTTACGCTGACGAGACGGGCTGGAATCACGCGGCAGAGTTTGCAGCTTGAGAACAGCATCCCAACGATCTTCGTCGGAAGAGTTCACACCAGAAATGATAGCTTTCAGTTCCTCGCGTTTAGCGCGGTACTTTTCAGCCAGTTTCACGCGAACGACTTCGCGTGCTTTCATTGATTGCTTAGCCATCAGTAACCCTGCCTTACTTACGGAACGGGAAGTTAAAAGCAGCCAACAGCGCGCGGCCTTCATCATCAGATTTCGCAGTAGTGGTAATGGTAATATCCAAACCACGAACGCGGTCGACTTTGTCATAGTCGATTTCTGGGAAGATGATTTGCTCACGCACACCCATGCTGTAGTTACCACGGCCATCGAATGACTTAGCGGACAAGCCACGGAAGTCACGGATACGTGGAACAGCAATGGAAATCAGTCGCTCAAAGAACTCCCACATGCGTTCGCCACGCAGAGTTACTTTACAGCCGATCGGATAGCCCTGGCGGATTTTGAAGCCTGCAACAGATTTGCGTGCTTTGGTGATGAACGGCTTTTGACCGGAGATTGCTGCCAGATCCGCTGCTGCATTATCCAGCAGTTTCTTGTCAGCGATCGCTTCACCAACACCCATATTCAGGGTGATCTTCTCGACCCGAGGGACTTGCATGACAGAGTTGTAATCAAACTGAGACATCAGTTGTTTGACTACCTCGTCTTTGTAGTAATCATGCAGTTTCGCCATCGTATTACTCCAAATTACTTGATAGTTTCGCTGTTAGATTTGAAGAAACGGACTTTTTTCCCGTCTTCGAATCTAAAGCCTACACGGTCAGCCTTACCGGTAGCCGCGTTGAAGAGAGCAATGTTAGAAACCTGAATTGCAGCTTCTTTTTCAACAATGCCACCTGGTTGGTTCAGGGCCGGGACCGGCTTCTGATGTTTCTTAACCAGGTTAATACCTTCAACAATGACCTTACCAGCAGACAGGACATTTTTTACTTTACCGCGTTTACCTTTGTCTTTCCCGGTAAGCACGATAATTTCGTCATCACGACGGATTTTCGCTGCCATGTTTCGCTCCTTAGAGTACTTCTGGTGCCAGAGAGATAATTTTCATGAACTTCTCATTACGCAGTTCACGAGTTACCGGCCCAAAAATACGCGTACCGATAGGTTGCTCGCTGTTATTGTTTAAAATAACGCATGCATTACCATCGAAGCGAATGACAGAACCGTCCGGGCGACGTACACCCTTCTTGGTGCGCACCACTACCGCCTTCAGCACATCGCCTTTCTTCACCTTACCGCGAGGAATTGCTTCCTTGATGGTAATTTTGATGACATCGCCAATGCCTGCGTAGCGACGGTGCGAGCCACCTAGAACCTTGATACACATTACGCGACGTGCACCGGAGTTGTCGGCCACGGTCAGCATAGTCTGTTCTTGGATCATGTTAGTGCTCCGCTAATGTCAACTACAACTTTAGGACCTATTACTAGATCGTTGAAAAGCCCCATAACCGAGGGCGCAGCATTATAACACCGCTTCCAAAGTATGGGTAGAAAAAATAAACGGCTCATTTTCTGAGCCGTTTATAAGTTAGAGCCAGCTACTCTATTACAGAATCGCTTTCTCTACAACGCGAACCAACGTCCAAGACTTAGTCTTAGACAGTGGACGGCATTCGCGGATTTCTACCACGTCACCGATACCACATTCGTTGTTCTCGTCATGTACGTGCAGCTTGGTCGTACGCTTGATGAATTTCCCGTAGATCGGGTGCTTCACCGTGCGCTCGATAGCAACAACCATGGATTTCTCCATTTTGTCACTAATAACACGACCCTGCAGAGTACGGTTAATATCAGTCATTTACACACCCGCCTTTTCAGTCAGTAAAGTCTTAACGCGTGCGACATTACGACGCACTTGTTTCAACAGGTGAGTTTGTTGCAGCTGGCCACTTGCCGCCTGCATGCGCAAGTTAAATTGCTCACGCAGCAGGTTGAGCAGCTCAGTGTTCAGCTCTTCAACGCTTTTTTCACGCAGCTCTTGTGCTTTCATTACATCACCGTCTTAGTTACAAAGGTGGTTTTGATCGGCAATTTAGCTGCAGCCAGCTTGAATGCCTCACGGGCGACCTCTTCTGGTACACCGTCCATTTCGTACAGGACTTTCCCAGGTTGGATCAGGGCAACCCAATATTCCACGTTACCCTTACCTTTACCCATACGCACTTCGAGCGGCTTCTCGGTAATTGGTTTGTCCGGGAATACACGGATCCAAATTTTACCTTGACGCTTAACTGCACGAGTCATTGCACGACGAGCTGCTTCGATTTGACGAGCAGTCAGACGGCCACGGCCAACAGCTTTCAGACCGAAAGTGCCGAAGCTAACATCCGTACCCTGCGCCAGACCACGGTTGCGGCCTTTGTGCATCTTACGGAATTTTGTACGCTTTGGTTGTAACATCAGCGACTCTCCTTACTTGCGGCCTTTACGCTGCTGCTTTTTAGGTTGAGCAGCCGGTTCCGGTTGTTCAACTGCAGCCATACCACCCAGGATCTCACCTTTGAAGATCCATACCTTAACGCCGATTACACCATAAGTGGTGTGCGCTTCAGATGTGTTGTAATCGATATCCGCACGCAGTGTATGCAACGGAACACGACCTTCACGGTACCATTCGGTACGCGCGATTTCAGCACCGCCAAGGCGGCCGCTTACTTCAACTTTGATACCTTTAGCGCCAAGACGCATTGCATTCTGTACAGCACGCTTCATAGCACGACGGAACATAACGCGACGTTCCAACTGTGAAGTGATGCTGTCAGCAACCAATTTAGCGTCAAGTTCCGGTTTACGGACTTCGGCGATGTTAATTTGCGCAGGAACGCCAGCGATGTTCGCTACGACCTTACGCAGTTTTTCGACATCTTCACCTTTCTTGCCGATAACGATGCCTGGACGAGCAGTGTGAATAGTCACACGGATGCTCTTCGCAGGACGCTCGATAACGATGCGAGAAACGGAAGCTTTCGCCAGTTCCTTAATCAGGAATTGACGAACTTTAAAGTCGCTGTCCAGGTTGTCAGCGAATTCTTTGGTATTCGCATACCAAGTAGAGTTCCAAGGTTTGACAATACCCAGGCGAATACCATTAGGATGTACTTTCTGACCCATTGCTAGTCTCCAGAGTCTCAGCGATCGGACACAACCACAGTAATGTGGCTGGTGCGCTTCAGGATGCGATCTGCACGACCTTTTGCACGCGGCATAATGCGCTTCATGCTTGGGCCTTCGTCTACGAAGATTTTCGTGACTTTCAGATCATCGATGTCAGCGCCATCGTTGTGTTCTGCGTTAGCAATGGCAGACTCCAGCACTTTCTTAACCAGACCAGCAGCTTTCTTGTTGGTGTAGGCCAGAGTTTCCAGAGCTTGCGACACTTTCTTACCGCGGATCAGGTCTGCAACAAGGCGGACCTTCTGTGCAGAAGAACGAGCGTGGCGATGTTTAGCGATAGTTTCCATCTCTTCCTCCTACCTTAGCGCTTTTTAGCTTTTTTATCAGCCGCATGGCCGCGATAAGTGCGAGTCGGCGCGAATTCA
The DNA here is from genome assembly GCF_027474885.1 of Serratia myotis. NCBI lineage: Bacteria > Pseudomonadati > Pseudomonadota > Gammaproteobacteria > Enterobacterales > Yersiniaceae > Serratia > Serratia myotis. The sequence continues at coordinate 5,075,825 of NZ_CP099707.1, forward strand.
CCCAGTTTGTGACCGACCATTTCATCGGAAACGAACACTGGTACGTGCTGACGACCATTATGGACAGCGATGGTCAAACCGATCATGTTAGGAAAGATCGTTGAACGACGGGACCAAGTGCGCAAAGGCTTCTTGTCACCGCTTTCCACCGCTTTCTCTACCTTCTTCAGCAAGTGCAGGTCAATAAAAGGACCTTTCTTGAGAGAACGTGGCATGGCTTATCCTCTAATTATTTTTTGCTACGGCGACGTACGATGAACTTATCAGTACGCTTGTTGCTACGGGTTTTCTTACCTTTGGTCTGAACGCCCCATGGTGTTACTGGGTGTTTACCAAAGTTTTTACCCTCACCACCACCGTGCGGGTGATCGACCGGGTTCATCGCCGTACCGCGAACGGTAGGACGAACACCACGCCAACGTGCAGCACCTGCTTTACCCAGAACGCGAAGCATATGTTCAGCGTTACCGACTTCACCTAAGGTGGCGCGGCAATCAACTGGAACTTTACGCATTTCGCCTGAGCGCAGACGCAGAGTTACGTAGGAACCATCACGTGCAACGATCTGAACGTAGGCACCAGCAGAGCGAGCGATTTGACCGCCTTTACCTGGTTTCATTTCTACGTTATGAACCGTTGAACCCACTGGGATGTTGCGCATTGGCAGGGCGTTACCTACCTTGATTGCAGCATCAACGCCAGATTGGATCTGGTCACCAGCTTTCAGACCTTTCGGCGCCAGGATATAACGGCGTTCGCCGTCTTTGTACAGAACCAGCGCGATGTTCGCGGAACGGTTCGGATCGTATTCCAGACGCTCAACCACTGCAGCCACACCGTCTTTGTTGCGTTTGAAGTCAACCAGACGATAATGTTGCTTGTGGCCACCACCGATATGACGGGTGGTGATTCGGCCATTGTTGTTACGGCCACCGCTTTTGCTCAGTTTCTCAAGCAACGGGGCATGAGGTTTACCCTTGTGCAGCTCAGGGTTAACCACTTTAACAACGTGGCGACGACCCGGAGATGTAGGTTTACATTTAACAATTGCCATTGTTCTTACTCCTCCGACTTACTCTGCGCCGCCGATGAAGTCCAGATTCTGGCCTTCTTTCAGGGTGACGTAAGCTTTTTTCCAGTCGCTACGACGACCAACACGCTGACCGTGACGCTTCACTTTCCCTTTAACTACCAGGGTGTTAACGTCTTCGACTTCGACTTCAAACAGTTTCTGCACTGCAGCTTTAATTTCTGCTTTGGTCGCGTCTTTGGCAACTTTGAGTACGATGGTGTTAGTTTTTTCCATCGCAGCGGATGCTTTTTCAGATACGTGCGGTGCACGCAGCACTTTCAGCAGACGTTCTTCACGGATCATGCCAGCATCTCCTCAACTTGCTTCACAGCATCAGCAGTCATAACCACTTTGTCGAAGGCGATCAGGCTAACCGGGTCGATACCTGCTACATCGCGCACGTCAACCTTGTACAGGTTGCGAGCAGCCAGGAACAGATTCTCATCCAGTTCACCGGTCACGATCAGCACATCTTCCAGAGCCATATCTTTCAGTTTCTGTGCCAGCAGCTTAGTTTTAGGCGCTTCTACAGAGAACTTCTCGACAATGATCAGACGATCTTGACGTACCAGTTCGGACAGGATGCTTTTCAGCGCGCCGCGGTACATCTTTTTGTTTACTTTCTGACTGTGGTCCTGTGGCTTTGCAGCGAAGGTCACACCACCTGAACGCCAGATCGGGCTCTTTACAGAACCTGCTCGCGCACGGCCGGTACCTTTCTGGCGCCACGGTTTTTTACCGGAACCAGTCACTTCAGCGCGGGTCTTCTGAGCACGAGTACCTTGACGGGCACCTGCTGCATAAGCAACAACAACCTGGTGTACCAGCGCTTCGTTAAAGTCACGACCGAAGGTAGTTTCGGAAACAGTCAGCGCGCTTTGCGCGTCTTTCAATACTAATTCCATTGCTATCCCCTTACGCCTTCACAGCTGGTTTAACGATCAGGTTGCCACCGGTTGCGCCCGGTACAGCACCCTTAACCAGCAGCAGGTTGCGCTCAGCGTCAACACGTACTACGTCCAGGCTTTGAACGGTTACACGCTCGTCACCCAGGTGGCCAGCCATTTTCTTGCCTTTGAACACTTTGCCCGGAGTCTGGTTCTGACCGATAGAACCCGGAACGCGGTGAGACAAGGAGTTACCGTGGGTAGCGTCTTGGGTACGGAAGTTCCAGCGCTTTACAGTGCCAGCAAAACCTTTACCTTTAGAAGTACCGGTAACATCGACTTTTTTAACTTCAGCGAAGATTTCTACGCTGATGTTTTGACCTGCAGTAAATTCTTCACCTTCAGCAGTGCGGAATTCCCACAGACCACGGCCAGCTTCAACGCCAGCTTTAGCGAAATGGCCCGCTTCCGGTTTGGTCACGCGGTTAGCTTTTTTGCTACCGGTAGTAACCTGAACGGCACGGTACCCGTCGTTAGCCAGGTCTTTGACCTGAGTCACGCGGTTCGCTTCAATTTCAATCACGGTTACTGGGATAGAAACGCCATCTTCAGTGAAGATACGAGTCATGCCCAATTTCTTACCGACTAAACCAATCATTGTTTCAACCTCTCAATCGCTCAATGACCTGATTAACCCAGGCTGATCTGCACGTCTACACCAGCAGCCAGATCCAGACGCATCAGAGCATCAACGGTTTTCTCGGTTGGCTCAACGATGTCAACCAGACGCTTGTGAGTGCGAATTTCGTACTGATCGCGCGCGTCTTTGTTAACGTGCGGAGAGATCAGAACGGTAAAGCGCTCTTTGCGAGTTGGCAGCGGGATCGGACCACGGACTTGCGCACCAGTGCGCTTAGCAGTCTCGACGATTTCCGCGGTTGATTGATCGATAAGACGATGATCAAACGCTTTCAGGCGGATACGGATTCTTTGGTTCTGCATGAGACCAGAGCTCCAATTATTTATAAACGTAAATAATTACTCCTCACACCCATTTCGATTGATGGGGGAGTGTAATCGTCAACATATAACCCCCATATCGGGAGTATTGTTCGAAAGGCAAAACAAACTTGCCAATCGACTGATTCGCTAAAATCAGGCTTACCAAGATTAGGTAAGCCCGCGCATTATACGCAAAACAGAGCGAGAAGCAAGGCACAGATGGAAATATGCTCAGGATATCGACATTTTTTGCAGGTTTATTTCTTGGGCGGCAAATCGGTAAGTGATAAACAGGGGCATGCGAGGAATTTCGATACGGCGTTGTGCCAGCTCCCCCGCCCTGCCAGAGAGAAAACCTGCCGGCTGGGGAGCGTATTTGTTAAATGAAAAACGGGTGCTAATCTGCTAGAGTTGGGCTTGTGCGTAGTTCTGAATACCCAGTCGGTCGATCAAATCCAGTTCGGTTTCCAGCCAGTCGATATGCTCTTCTTCATCGGCCAGGATCTCTATCATCAAATCACGGCTGACATAGTCATGGATGGAATCGGCGTAAGCGATGCCTTCGCGAAGACTCTTGGCGCCATCCAACTCCAGGGCCAGATCGGAACGCAGCATTTCTTCAATATCCTCGCCAATATTCAACTTGCCGAGGTCCTGCAAATTCGGGATACCTTCCAAAAACAAAATACGCTCGATGTAACGATCGGCATGCTTCATTTCATCGATCGACTCGTGGTATTCCTTGTCATTGAGGCGAGTTAAACCCCAGTTTTTGAACATTCGGGCGTGCAGGAAATATTGATTGATGGCAACCAGCTCGTTACCGAGCAGCTTGTTGAGGTGAGCAATGATCTTTTTATCGCCTTTCATAGGTAACTCCTCCTGGCCAGTTCTAAAAGTGTAGAAGCTGTAAGCCAAGAGTCAAAAAATAACCTTACCTTTAGTTAGGCAACTTCGTGCATATGAATAATGGTTCCGCTTTCCTCCACCATAATCTGTCTGGCCTGACGAATGCACTTTCCGCAATCGGTACCAATAGGGACCAGTTCACGCAGTTGTTTCATGGTATGCGGATTATGCTGACGTACGGCCTTACGGATCGCTTTGTCAGTCACGGCATTACACAGACATACATACATAGAGAGACTCACTTCTTAACCAATGCAGTAAGTCTAAATAGGAATGCTTTTTATTTCAATTAAGATTTGAGCGAATTGCATAAAAAAAGGGCACCGAAGTGCCCTCTTTTTGTGTCGAAAAATTATTCGCGATTAAGCGATAACTTTAGCAACAACACCAGCGCCAACAGTACGGCCGCCTTCACGGATTGCGAAACGCAAGCCTTGATCCATCGCGATTGGGTGGATCAGAGTAACAACCATGTTCACGTTGTCACCAGGCATTACCATCTCAACGCCTTCTGGCAGTTCGATGGTACCGGTCACGTCAGTTGTACGGAAGTAGAACTGTGGACGGTAGCCTTTGAAGAATGGAGTATGACGACCACCTTCTTCTTTGCTCAAGATGTACACTTCTGAATCGAACTGAGTGTGCGGCTTGATAGAACCTGGTTTAGCCAGTACCTGACCACGTTCGATGTCTTCACGCTTGATACCACGCAGCAGAACACCAACGTTCTCACCAGCACGGCCTTCGTCCAGCAGTTTGCGGAACATTTCAACGCCGGTACAGGTAGACTTAACGGTGTCTTTGATACCAACGATTTCAACTTCTTCGCCAACTTTAACGATACCGCGCTCAACACGACCGGTAACAACGGTACCACGACCGGAGATGGAGAAGACGTCTTCGATTGGCAGCAGGAACGGCAGGTCGATAGCACGTTCTGGTTCTGGGATGTAAGAATCCAGGTAGCCAGCCAGTTCGATGATTTTAGCTTCCCACTCAGCTTCGCCTTCCAGTGCTTTCAGCGCTGAACCACGAACAACCGGCAGGTCATCACCAGGGAAGTCATAAGCAGACAGAAGTTCACGAACTTCCATTTCTACCAGTTCCAGCAGCTCTTCATCATCAACCATGTCGCATTTGTTCATGAATACGATGATGAAAGGAACGCCAACCTGACGACCCAGCAGGATGTGCTCACGGGTCTGTGGCATAGGGCCATCAGTCGCAGCAACAACCAGGATAGCGCCGTCCATCTGAGCAGCACCGGTGATCATGTTTTTAACGTAGTCGGCGTGCCCTGGGCAGTCAACGTGCGCGTAGTGGCGAGACGGGGTGTCATACTCAACGTGAGAAGTGTTGATGGTGATACCACGAGCTTTTTCTTCTGGCGCGTTATCGATCTGGTCGAAAGCACGTGCAGAACCGCCGTAGGTTTTAGCCAGAACGGTGGTGATTGCTGCAGTCAGGGTAGTTTTACCGTGGTCAACGTGGCCGATAGTACCAACGTTAACGTGCGGTTTGGAACGTTCAAATTTTTCTTTAGACACGGCTATATTCCTTACTCTTATGCTCTCCCCTCATGGAGAGAGCACTGATCAATGTGTTAAACCCGAAAGCTTATTTACCACGGGCTTCAATAACGGCCTGAGCGACGTTGTTCGGCGCATCATCGTACTTCAGGAACTCCATGGAGTAAGAAGCACGGCCTTTGGTCAGAGAACGCAGTTGAGTTGCGTAGCCGAACATCTCGGACAACGGAACTTCAGCGTGAATCTGAACGCCAGTAGCGTTGGATTCCTGACCTTTCAGTTGACCACGACGACGGCTAAGGTCACCGATGACGTCACCAGTGTTCTCTTCCGGCGTTTCAACTTCAACCTTCATGATTGGCTCAAGCAAAACAGGTTTCGCTTTCTTAAAGCCATCTTTAAAGGCGATAGAAGCGGCCAGTTTAAACGCCAATTCGGAGGAGTCAACATCATGGTAAGAACCGAAATGCAGACGCACACCGAGATCAACAACCGGGTAACCCGCCAGTGGACCAGACTTCAGCTGTTCCTGGAGGCCTTTATCAATGGCAGAGATGTATTCCGTTGGGATCACACCACCTTTAATGTCATTGACGAACTCGTAGCCTTTCGGATTAACGCCCGGTTCCAGTGGGTACATGTCGATTACAACATGACCATACTGACCACGACCACCAGACTGCTTGGCGTGTTTACCTTCGATATCGGTAACTTTCGAACGAATCGCTTCACGGTAAGCAACCTGAGGTTTGCCCACGTTAGCTTCAACGTTGAATTCACGACGCATACGGTCAACCAGGATGTCCAGGTGAAGTTCACCCATACCTGCGATGATAGTCTGACCTGATTCTTCGTCAGTCCATACGCGGAATGATGGATCTTCCTTCGCCAGACGGCCCAGAGCCAGACCCATTTTTTCCTGGTCAGCTTTGGTTTTTGGTTCAACGGCTACGGAGATTACCGGCTCAGGGAACTCCATGCGCTCCAGAATGATCACGTTGTTCGGATCACACAGAGTGTCACCGGTAGTCACGTCTTTCAGACCGATAGCAGCAGCGATGTCGCCTGCGCGAACTTCTTTGATCTCTTCACGCTTGTTAGCATGCATCTGAACGATACGGCCCAGACGTTCACGCTGAGATTTCACTGGGTTAAATACAGTGTCACCTGAGTTGACGAGACCGGAGTAAACACGGAAGAACGTCAGGTTACCCACGAATGGGTCAGTAGCGATTTTGAACGCCAGAGCAGAGAACGGCTCGGTGTCAGAAGAATGACGAACTGCTGGAGTGTCTTTACCGTCATCCAACATACCGTTGATAGCTTCAACGTCGGTTGGTGCTGGCAGATACTCAACAACAGCATCCAGCATTGCCTGTACGCCTTTGTTTTTAAACGCAGAGCCACAGGTAACCAGGATAATTTCATTGTTCAGAACGCGCTTACGCAGAGAAGTTTTGATTTCTTCTTCGGTCAGCTCTTCGCCACCAAAGAATTTCTCCATCAGCTCATCAGAGCCTTCAGCAGCGGCCTCAACCAGTTTCTGATGCCATTCTTCAGCCAGTTCTTGCATATCAGCCGGGATCTCTTCGTATTCGAAGGTCACGCCCTGATCGGCTTCGTTCCAGTTGATGGCTTTCATTTTCACCAGGTCAACAACACCGGTGAATTTCTCTTCCGCGCCAATAGCCAGCTGCAGAGGAACCGGAGTTGCGCCCAGACGTTGTTCAATCTGACCAACAACTTTCAGGAAGTTAGCACCCATGCGGTCCATTTTGTTAACGAACGCGATGCGTGGAACTTTGTATTTGTTAGCCTGACGCCATACGGTTTCAGACTGTGGCTGAACGCCACCAACAGCACAGTAAACCATTACCGCGCCATCAAGAACACGCATGGAACGTTCTACTTCGATGGTGAAGTCAACGTGTCCTGGGGTGTCGATGATGTTAATGTGGTGTGGTTCGAACTGCTTAGCCATACCAGACCAGAAACAGGTAGTCGCAGCGGACGTGATGGTAATACCACGTTCCTGCTCCTGCTCCATCCAGTCCATGGTAGCTGCGCCGTCATGCACTTCACCGATTTTGTGGTTTACACCGGTGTAGAACAAAACACGTTCGGTAGTGGTCGTTTTACCGGCGTCGATGTGAGCGCTGATACCGATGTTACGATAGCGCTCAATGGGTGTTTTACGAGCCATTTGATTCCTCTATTGCCTTAGGCGTTCAAGTTCGGTTAACCCAAGCGGGTTGGCTTCTTGAAGCGCCCGCTTGGTTAGCATAACTACTGCGTGGCAATTACCAGCGGTAGTGGGCGAACGCCTTGTTGGCTTCTGCCATACGGTGAACGTCTTCACGTTTCTTAACAGCAGAACCTTTGTTCTCAACTGCATCAGAAAGTTCGTTCGCCAAGCGCAGAGCCATGGATTTATCACCGCGTTTACGAGCAGCATCAACGATCCAACGCATTGCCAGAGCATTACGACGGACCGGGCGGACTTCAACTGGTACCTGATAAGTAGAACCACCAACGCGGCGCGACTTAACTTCTACAGTCGGGCGAACGTTGTCGAGAGCGACTTCGAAAGCTTCCAGGTGATCTTTACCAGAACGCTGAGCCAGGGTCTCCAGCGCGGTATAGACGATTGCTTCTGCAGTAGATTTTTTACCGTCTACCATCAGGATGTTTACAAATTTGGCCAACAGTTCGGATCCGAACTTAGGATCTGGAAGGATTTTACGTTGGCCGATCACGCGACGACGTGGCATGGAAATACTCCGTTGTTAATTCAGGATTGTCCAAAACTCTACGAGTTTATTTTGACATTAAAGTGAAAATGTTTGGCCTTACTTAACGGAGAACCATTAAGCCTTTGGCTTCTTCACGCCGTACTTGGAACGAGATTGCTTACGGTCTTTAACACCGGAGCAGTCAAGTGCACCACGGACGGTGTGGTAACGCACACCTGGCAAGTCTTTTACACGACCGCCACGGATCAGGATCACGGAGTGTTCCTGCAGGTTATGACCTTCACCGCCGATGTAGGAGGTAACTTCAAAACCGTTAGTCAAACGCACACGGCATACTTTACGCAGTGCGGAGTTTGGTTTCTTAGGAGTGGTGGTATATACGCGAGTACATACGCCACGTTTCTGCGGGCAGGCTTCCAGCGCTGGAACGTTGCTTTTAGCAGCCTTCACAGAGCGTGGTTTGCGTACCAGCTGATTAATTGTTGCCATTAAAAAGCTCCTGGTTTTTGCTTCGCTTGTTGCTTCGTAAACATGTGATAAATCCCCCCGTATGCACTACTGGCAAAGTACGGGACGCAGAATTTTAGGGCTGAGTAGTAGATGTGTCAAGAAATATACAACAATACTCTCATCACCAAGACATTTGGCTGCGGTGTTTTTCGGTTAATTCAACGAAGTGATTATAGCCGATGACAGTGATCTTGTGCGAAAAATGACCAACCAGGCCTCTGGCCTCCAGGTCATCCTGCAGTGCATAAAGGGATATGGGGGCGTTGAGCAGCAATTCAAGATGCGTACTCCCGGCCAGGCCGGCCAGCACGCCATCCTGTAACAACAGCAGGTCATCGCCCGCTGCCGCCAGGCGCAGCAACGCAGGTAAATCGCATTGAGTGGGGGAACGGCCAAGGGTATACAGCATCAGGATTTCCTAAAAAGTCATCACCGCATCATAGCCGGCTAACTGTTGACGCAGCGCATCCGGTGCCAATACCTCGGCGTCCAGCACCCAGTCGGTCACCTGACTCAGACCGCGCTCCTGCAAGGATGCCTGACACAGATAACACTGCTCAACGTCATACAACGGCAATACGCCAAAGGTGGCAATGTAATTGCGAGCCAGAATTTTTTCCGGTTGCTGCCCCGGCAATAGCTGCAACACGCCATCACCGATAAAAAACACGCCCAGATCGTCGCTCAGCGCCGAAGTGGCCAGTAACGCATCCAACCCTTCCCTGCCGCCGCTACTGCCGTGCGGAGCCTGGGTAAAAACAAAAGCGACTCGTTTCATAAATTCTCTTAGAACTGTACCAGGCGGTCACTGCTCAGCGCAGCCTCTGCCAGTGAACCTAACCCGCTGAGGATAAAACCCGGCTGCAGGTTTGCCGCAGCCAGCCCCTGCTGAGCCGCTTCCTGTTCATCGGTCACCCCACGTCGCAACGCAGCCGCCACGCAGACATTGAGCTCAACACGGTGTTGCTGTGCCAACTGCACCCAGCCGCGGACCAAATCGAACTCATCACCGGCGGGCGCCGTCAGTTGGTTGGCGTTAAACACCCCTTCACGGTAAAAAAATACGCTGGAGAGGCGGTGCCCTTTCGCCAGCAAAGCCTGAGCAAACTGGTAGGCACTGCTGGCCTGCTGGGTACCATACGCCGGCCCGGTGACCAAAAGGCAGTAATTCAGCATCAGCGGTCAGTTCCCACCAAATCGCCGCTTTTGAACTGGCGGATGTACAGATACACGGTGTGCTTGGAGATATTCAGGCGATCCGCCACCTGGTTAATCGCATCCTTGATGTCAAAAATGCCTTTCTCGTAGAGGTTCAGCACCACCTGACGATTTTTGGCATTGTTGGAGACGTTACGATCGGCATTAACTTCCTCAATGGTGAACTCCAGCGTTTGAGCCACCAAGTCGTCAACGGAAGACGCAAAGTTAACCGAAGGAGCCACTTCCTGAGTTTCCGGCGGCATAAAGGTCTGCATCACCTGAGAGAAAGGCACGTCGAGGTTCATGTTAATACACAGCAGGCCGATCACCCGCTGATCGTGGTTGCGAATGGCGATAGTCACCGACTTCATCAGCACACCGCTCTTGGCGCGGGTAAAATAGGCTTGCGATACACTGCTGTCATTGCCGGCCATGTCATGCAACATGCGCAGCGCCAGGTCGGTGATCGGCGAACCGATTTGCCGCCCGGTATGCTCCCCGTTGGCAATACGTACCGCCGAGCATTTCAAATCTTCCAGTGCGTGCAGCACAATCTCACAGTGCCCACCGATCAACATCGCCAGGCCATCAACCACGGCTTCGTAAGACTTCAGAATTTCATGATCCGTTTGGGTAAACGGACGTTCGTTCAGCAAATCAAGTTCGCTGGCTTCGCTGGATAAAAGCGAATTAGACATCGAAAATACCACCCTCAAAGATCGCCTGTGCCAGGGGGCGCAGCTAAAACTGCTCGTGCGGGCTTCTTCACTCCCTGGGATTGCTCAGGGTGTGCGAGCTGGCTGATATCAGTATGAAACAGCACGACATGCGTCCGCCGACCTTGACGGCCAGGAACAGTTTTAGGTACACGCCCTAAGGGGCAGGCGCATGACTTATAAGTCCGGATAATTAGTCTAGCAAAACAGCCAGAGTAAAGTCCTTGCGTTTGCGCGTGGTATTGACGTTAAGCCCGATGCCCGGCAGGCGTCAAGCAATCAGTGGAGGAGGAAGTGAAAGTTACGCCCGATTCGGCAGGCTGAAATGAACACCGCCGCGAAGAATGTTCGCGGCGGTGTGGGGACTCAGGCAAACTTACTGTGCTTTGGCATCAGCCGCTGCGTCAGCCGGTTTCTCAGCCTTGGCGTCTGCTTTCGGCGCGGCTTTCACATCCAGCAGCTCAACGTCGAACACCAGAGTGGAGTTAGCCGGGATACCCGGGACGCCAGTTTTACCGTAGGCCAGCGCCGGTGGGATAACCAGCTTGATTTTGCCGCCTTTCTTAATGTGTTTCAGGCCTTCAGTCCAGCCTGGGATCACGCCGTCCAGACGGAATGACAGTGGCTCGCCACGGGTGTACGAGTTATCAAACTCGGTACCGTCGGTCAGGGTGCCCTTGTAGTTCACCACAACGGTATCGCTGTCTTTAGGCGCAGCACCGGTACCTGGCTTCTCTACCTGATACAGCAGGCCAGACTCGGTTTTCTTCACGCCTTTCTCTTTAGCGAAGGTGTCACGGTACTTGGTGCCTTTCGCTTCGTTATCTTTCGCGTCCTGCTCCATCTTCGCCTGAGCAGAAGCCTTCACGCGCGCTTCAAAGCTCTGCAGGGTTTTTTCGATATCTGCGTCGTTCAGCTTGCTCTTGTTGGCGAAAGCGTCCTGAACGCCTGAGATCAACTGGTCTTTGTCCAGTTTAATACCCAGTTTTTCTTGCTCTTTCAGCGAGTTGTCCATGTAACGGCCCAGGGATGCACCCAGTGCGTAAGCCGCTTGCTCGTCGTCACTCTTGAACTTGCCAGTGCTTGGTGCCGCGTCGGCAGCTTTAGCCGCTTCTGCTGGTTTAGCTGCATCGGCAGCCATGACCTGGGTCGCATTCAAAGCAAAAGCCATGGTGGTTGCCAGAAGCGTGACTTTAAACAAAGATTTCATCCATTTCTCCAGTGTCTGAAGCGATGCCCCAAACAATCATTAAGTAAGATAACCGGGCTACTATAGCTGTCCGAAACAAAACAAAACAGTCACACAGGTAACCAATCGAGTCAAAGTGTGACTCCAGCTTTAAACAGAAGTTTCGTTTAATGTGCTACCCATATGATAAATCAGATTTTTCCACCATCTGACGCCCAACGGTAACAAATCCGCCCAAGGTAAGCGCTCTATTTTTCAGCACTTTACACAGTGCACCAACACGCTCGGTAATCGCCCCAATGGAACGGGGTGAAATAGCGCAGCGCAAAGCCGGCGGCAGCTGTTAACATAGCGTCAGATTCAGGATTAAACCGCGTCAGAGGTAGCACCCATGCACAACGCCGATAACCAAAGCCTGTTACTGCGGCTTGAAGAATTGGAGAGCCGTCAGGCCTTCCAGGAAGTCACCATCGAAGATCTCAACCAGACCCTGGTACAGCACCAGCTTGAAATGCTGAAATTGCAGGAACATCTGCGCGTGCTGACCGATAAAATGCGTTCGACCCAGACGTCGATGATAGCTTCGCAGTCGGAAGAAACACCGCCACCACATTATTGATAAATGACTAGTCCGGCTATAGGTTGACACTTTTCAGCCTTATAACGCCCGATGAACTTCATCGGGCGTTTTGTATTGTAGCGACAGATGTGGCCGTCGTGTGTTGTAGATTTCCACTGACTGCCTGACCATCTTTCTTGCTTGCCCGATATCTTCCGGGCTGCCGAGCAGATACTCCATTTTTAATATCCCGTTTACCCGTTCCGCCAGGGCATTCTGGTAACAGTCATACCCATCCGTCATTGAACAGATGACACCATGCCGTTGATGTAATTCCTGATATTCCTTCGAACAGTACTGGATACCCCGGTCTGAGTGATGAACCAGCGCATGGGTTGTGCGCCTCCCGGCTAACGCCATTTTGAACGCGTTGGCCACATGCCGGGTATGCAGGCTGTCATGAACATGATAACCCACGATTTTTCTCGACCAGGCATCGGTTACCAAACTCAGATACGCCGTGCCTGTCCTCAGCGGAAGGTAGGTGATATCCGCTACCCACACCTGTTCCGGGCGATGGGCAATGACCTGATTTGCACCCGGCTTCAACAAGTTGGGATGACGGTAAAAACGATGGTGGCTGTGTGTCGTCTTGTGATAGGCCCGTTTGGGCATCACCAGCAATCGTGAACAGCGCAGTATCTGGAACAGACGGTCCCGGCCAACGTGCAACGCGGGCTCTGGCTGCTGTCGCAACAAGTAATGCAGTTTGCGTGTGCCCAACCGGGGCTGGTGCAACCGAATGGCGGTCACTTGCTCAACGATGTGCCGGGCCTGTCTTTCTTTCCCGCACTCACGTTGCAATGACTGATACCACGCCTGCCGACTGATGCCCATATACCGGCAGACGCGCGTTATTGTGAGTCTCGGCGTTTGTGTTTGCGTGATAAGACGGCCAACTGCTTTTTTGTCAGTGTTGCTCCGAACTCGGTATTCATCACTTTCACAACGGCTTCAAAAAACTGGGCTTTGACTTCTGATTCAGCCAGTTGCTGCTCCAGTTCTTTAATGCGTTGTTCGGGCGTAAGCGGCATTTTGGGCATGGTGACTCCGCACGTTCTTGTGGGGGAGGATGAACGCCAGTCGAGTTGACCGTGCTTGCGTAGCCAGTTCAACACCGTTGCGTTTCCCTGAATACCGTAACGGTCAGTGGCCTGACGGCAGGTCATTTCACCTTTTTCGACCTGTTCGACGACGGCTAATTTAAAGGATAGAGAGTAATCGCGTTGCGTGCGTTTAACATACTGGTTCATCACATTTTCCTCTGTGCGTGAGTAAAATGTGTCAACGCTATTTAGGACGGGTCAAAACCATAAAAAAGGGCAGCCCCAGGGCCGCCCTTTTTTGCCGTTACTGCGCTGCGATTAGTGGCAGCCGCAACCGCCGTTACCACAACCGCCTTTCTTGGCTTGATCCTGGTCATGCGCATGGTCATGATCGTGATCGTGGCCATGACCGCCGCAGCAGCCTTCGCCGTGTTCATGGTCGTGGTGATGATCGTGCTCGCCGTGTACGTGGCCGTGCGCCAGTTCTTCAGCGGTAGCTTCGCGGATCGCGACAACTTCCACGTTGAAGTTCAGGTTCTGACCCGCCAGCATGTGGTTACCGTCAACCACTACGTGATCGCCGTCCACTTCGGTGATTTCGACCGGCACTGGGCCCTGATCGGTATCAGCCAGGAAGCGCATACCCACTTCCAACTCGTCAACGCCCATAAAGACGTCTTTCGGCACGCGCTGCACCAGGTTTTCGTCGTAGTTGCCGTACGCATCGTTAGCGCCAACATTCACGTCAAAACGATCGCCCGCTTCGTGGCCTTCGAGAGCTTTTTCCAGACCTGCAATCAGAGAGCCATGCCCGTGCAGATAGTCCAGCGGCGCACTCACCGGAGACTCATCAACCAAAACACCGTCTTCTGTACGTACTTGATAAGCCAGGCTGACCACCAAGTCTTTTGCTACTTTCATGATATCTCCTACCGTTGGATACTTGGACGCAACCGTCATGGGGGCTGCGCCTTAACCGGACAGATTGTATCGGAAATCTTTCCCGCTGTACCCTCCAGCATAAAAAATCGCGCTCGATAACGCTACTCCGGATGGAAAATACCGATCACCTGTTCCTGCGGCCGGACGTGCTTTTCTACCTGCTCTTCGGTCTGCCGCTGATGATGGCCGCACTTAACGCACTCCACCACTTCAACCTGGTCTTCACGCCAAACTGCCAGCGTATCCATAGCCTTACAGCTCGGGCAGACCGCCCCGGCGATAAATCTTTTACGTGTTGCAGACATCTCAGTGCTCCAAATTATTCGTATTCATCCCAGCCGTCGAACTGGCGACTCTCTTTTTGCATTTCTCGATGGAAAAGTTCTTCCAACTCGCGCCGCGCTTCTTTTACGCGGGAAATCTGCGCCACATCGCCGTGATGCGGAGGCATCAGCTCACGCAGCATACGCATATCCAACCGGCGGAAGTGCTGCTGCGCCCGGTAGGCCTGATGCGGATGCATACCCAGCTCCGTTAACGCCTTGCGCCCCAGCTCCAGCGCGCTGGAAAAAGTTTCACGACTGAACTGTTTGACCCCGGCCTGCAGCAATTCGTGCGCCTCCACACGGCCGCGAGCCCGCGCCAGAATGCTCAGGTCGGGAAAATGCTGCTGGCACAGACGCACGATTTCCATGGTGTCTTCAGGTTCATTACAGGTGATCACAATCGACTTGGCCTTCGCCGCACCGGCCGCACGCAGCAGCTCCAGTTCGGTGGCGTCGCCGTAATACACCTTGTAACCGTAGCGGCGCAGCACACCGACAGCGCTGACATCACGCTCCAACACGGTGATGCGCATCTTGTTGGCCATCAGCAACCGGCCGATCACCTGACCAAAACGCCCGAAACCGACGATGATCACCTGCGGGTCATCGTCCTCCACATACGGCGTCTCTTCGTCTTCATCGCGGGCGTTGTAACGGCGCGCCAGGATGCGATCAATAATTTGCATCAGCAGCGGCGTGGTCATCATCGACAGAGTGACCACCACCAACAGCAGCGCGAGTTGATCGGGCTGCAACACCTTCTGCGTGCCCGCCGCCGAGAACAGCACAAAGGCAAACTCACCGCCCTGGCTAAGCACGCCGGCAAACTGCAAACGTACCGAACTGCGCAGGCCGAAGATACGCGACAGTGAATACAACACCCCTGACTTGATCGCCACCAGCGCCACCACGCCAATCAACACTTCGGCCAGATGGGTATAGAGTACGCCGATATTTAACGCCATACCCACCGAGATAAAGAACAGCCCCAGCAACAGCCCCTTGAATGGCTCGATTGAAATCTCCAGCTCATGGCGATATTCACTTTCCGCCAGCAGCACGCCGGCGATAAAGGTCCCAAGCGCCATCGACAGGCCAAGCGCATCCATAAACAGCGCCGCCCCCAGCACCACCAGCAGAGCGGCAGCGGTGAAGATTTCACGCACCCCGGAAGAGGCGATATAGCGGAACAGCGGCCGCAGCAGGAAACGTCCACCGATCAGCATGCCGCCGAACGCCGCCACCTTGAGTGCAATTTGTGCCCAGTCGTCACTGCTGCCCCCGGCCCCGGCCAGGATCGGGATCAGCGCCAGCGCCGGGATCACCGCCATATCCTGGAACAGCAATACCGAGAACCCCAGTTGGCCGCCCTCATTGCGGTTCATGCCCTTCTCGCGCATTAGCTGCAGCGCCATGGCGGTTGACGACATCGCCAGCCCAATGCCCCCGATTACGGCGGCCTGCCAGGCGAAATGAGTCAGATAAAGCAGCGCCCCCAGCACCGTGGCGGTAATCAGCACCTGCCCGGCACCGACGCCAAAGATGGAGCGCCGCAACTCCCACAGTTTGCTCGGGTTCAGTTCCAGCCCGATGATAAACATCAGGAACACCACGCCCAGTTCGGAAAAGTGCAGGATCTCGTCAACGTCACGGATAAAGCCCAGCCCCCAGGGGCCGATGGCGATACCGGCGATCAGATATCCCAACACTGCGCCAATGCCCAGGCGACGAGCGATCGGCACCGTGACCACCGCGGCGAACAGGAACAGTAAAATTGCGGTCAGTAAGGTTGAACCTTCCATGTTTACCTCCCTCCGTGTGGTAGCGGATTACGCAGCCAGTCGCCATACGCGGCGGCATGGCTTTCCAGCACCTCCGGCTTCTGCCTGCGCGCCCAATACACCAGCATCGGCGTCAGCCAGTGCATGTGGCACATGGCCGCGGTCAGTTCGAACGGACGCAAAATATCTTCCATCGGATAGCGGTTATAACCGCCGGTGCGATAGGCCCCCTCAGGTTCACCGGTGGTGATCACCGAGCGCCAGTACTTTCCCGCCAGCGCATTACCACCCATGCCGCTGGCAAAACCGCGCGACAGCACGCGATCCAGCCATTCTTTCAACAGGGCCGGGCAACTGTAGGTATAGAGAGGATGTTGAAAAACAATGACCTGATGTTCACGCAGCAGTTGTTGTTCGTGGTGAATATCAATAAAAAAATCAGGATAGTGCGCGTATAAATCGTGCACGGTGACATGGTCCAACTGCTGTGCC
This sequence comes from Serratia myotis, assembly GCF_027474885.1. Lineage (NCBI taxonomy): Bacteria > Pseudomonadati > Pseudomonadota > Gammaproteobacteria > Enterobacterales > Yersiniaceae > Serratia > Serratia myotis. The sequence goes on from NZ_CP099707.1 coordinate 5,092,798, forward strand.
GGTCGAAGCAAAACCCGATTCGCGACCGAGTCCTGGGATTCCGGATGGGCATACAGCAGCAAGACCTTCGGCGGCTGTGACATCATTCCCCTCCAAAGCGTCGTCAGGGTAGCGGTTTTCCGTTACCATGCTCCGCAAAGACTAATAATAGGACAGTCTGCGTCCTGTTAACTTAGAACTCACTCAATTTAACATACTCTGAACATACGGCACTTTATGATTGTATTTTCCTCGCTACAAATCCGACGCGGCACCCGCGTCCTGTTGGACAACGCCACTGCGACGGTTAATCCAGGTCAGAAAGTCGGCCTGGTGGGTAAAAACGGCTGCGGCAAATCGACGCTGCTGTCATTGCTGAAGGGCGAAATGGCCGCGGACGGCGGCAGCTACACCTTCCCAAGCAACTGGGCCCTGGCCTGGGTCAACCAGGAAACGCCGGCGCTGGATATACCGGCGCTTGAGTATGTGATCGACGGCGACCGCGAATTCCGCCAGCTTGAAGCCGAATTGCAGGTGGCGAACGATAAAAACGACGGTCACGCCATCGCCACGCTGCACGGTAAACTGGACGCGCTCGATGCCTGGACTATCCGTTCACGCGCCGCCAGCCTGCTGCACGGTCTGGGCTTTTCCAACGAACAGTTGCTCAATCCGGTACGCGCCTTCTCGGGTGGCTGGCGCATGCGTCTGAACCTGGCACAAGCGCTGGTCTGTCGCTCAGACCTGCTGCTGCTCGACGAACCCACCAACCACCTGGACCTGGATGCGGTGATCTGGCTGGAGCGTTGGCTGAAGAGCTACCCTGGCACGCTGGTGCTGATTTCGCATGACCGCGACTTCCTCGATCCGATCGTCGATAAAATTCTGCATATCGAACAAGAAACCATTAACGAATATACCGGTAACTACTCTTCGTTCGAACGTCAGCGTTCGACCAAACTGGCTCAGCAACAGGCGCTGTACCAGAACCAACAAGAGAAAGTGGCGCACCTGCAAAGCTACATTGACCGCTTCCGCGCGCAGGCCACCAAGGCCAAACAGGCGCAAAGCCGCATCAAAATGCTTGAACGCATGGAGTTGATCGCACCGGCCCACGTCGATAACCCGTTCAGCTTCAGCTTCCGCCAACCGGAAAGCCTGCCGAACCCTTTGCTGCGCATGGAAAAGGTCAGCGCCGGTTATGGCGACAAGGTGATCCTGAACTCGATCAAACTGAACCTTGTGCCCGGCTCGCGCATCGGTTTGCTGGGCCGTAATGGCGCCGGTAAATCTACCCTGATCAAAATGCTGGCCGGCTCACTGGAACCGCTGAGCGGTGAGATTGGTCTGGCAAAAGGCATCAAGCTGGGTTACTTCGCCCAGCATCAGCTGGAGTTCTTGCGCGCCGACGAATCCCCGCTGCAGCATTTGAGCCGCATCGCTCCCCGGGTGCTGGAACAGCAGTTGCGCGACTACCTGGGCGGCTTTGGCTTCCAGGGCGATAAGGTCACCGAGGCCACCGAGCGTTTCTCCGGCGGCGAAAAAGCCCGGCTGGTACTGGCTCTGATCGTTTGGCAACGCCCTAACCTGCTGCTGCTCGATGAACCGACCAACCACCTGGATCTGGACATGCGTCAGGCGCTGACCGAAGCGCTGATCGACTTCGAGGGCGCGTTAGTGGTGGTCTCGCACGACCGTCACCTGTTGCGCTCCACTACTGACGATCTCTATCTGGTGCACGATGGCCAGGTGGAAGTGTTCGATGGCGATTTGGACGACTATCAGCAATGGCTGATCGACCTGCAACGCCAGGAAAACCAGCAGGACGCGCCGGACAAGGAAAACAACGGTAACAGCGCCCAGGCGCGCAAGGATCAGAAACGTCGGGAAGCCGAGTTCCGCAGCCAGACTCAGCCGCTACGCAAGCAGATTGCCAAACTGGAACAGCAGATGGAAAAGCTGAGTGCCGAACTGGCGGCGGTGGAAGAGAAGCTGGCGGACTCTTCGCTGTATGACATCAGCCGCAAGGCCGATCTGACCCTCTGCCTGCAACAACAAAGCCAGGCCAAGTCCGCGCTGGAAGAAACGGAAATGACCTGGCTGGATGCGCAAGAGCAGTTGGAACAGTTCACCAACGAGTTTGATCTGTAACTCAGACCCCACCTTTTAGGCCTTGTAAAAAGGCTTATCCCCCAGAATGGTCGCGCGGTGCATAATGCGCCGCTGCGGCAGATAATCCGCGTTGGCGTAATGCTGCGTCACGCGGTTATCCCAGATGGCAACGTCATTTTCCTGCCAGCGCCAACGCACCTGGAACTCCGGCTTGGTAATGTGGGCGAACAGGAAGTTCAGCAGCGCGTCGCTCTCCTTCGGTGCCAAATCAACAATCCGCGTAGTGAAACCTTCATTGACGAACAGAGCCTGCCGGCCGCTGACCGGATGCGTGCGCACCACCGGATGCAACAACGGCGGGTTTTTCTGTACCGCTACCTGCCAGCGCTGACGTTCTTCTTCACTGCCACGATGCTTGTGCTCCGGGAATGACTTGGTGAAGTCATGCTCCGCCTTCAGCCCGGCCAGCAATTGTCTGAACGGCTCAGACAAGGCTTCATAGGCCGCAATGCCACTGGCCCACAGCGTATCGCCACCGGTGGAGGGCAGGGTTTTCGCCGCCAGAATCGCCCCCAAAGGCGGGTTTTCGATAAAGGTCACGTCGGTGTGCCAGTTATCGTTGTCCGGCGGATTATTGTCATGGGTATCCAGCACGATAATCTCTTTCACGTCGGCGGCTTGCGGGTAGACCGGATGGATATGCAGCTCGCCGAAGCGACCGGCCAAATTACGCTGTTGCAGCGGCGTGATTGGCTGATTGCGCAAGAACAGCACCTGGTGCTTCAGCAGCGCATGGTAAAGCTGCTCGAACTGGCCATCGCCCAACGGGCGCGCCAGCTCAACGTTTTCCACCAGTGCACCGATATAAGGCCCCAGCGGGGTGATACTTAAACGTTCGTTCATTGCTGTACTCCATGCCACGGGGTCAATCGGCGCTGCAAGGCACGTAACCCCAGCTCCAGCCCAAATGCAATAATCGCAATCACGCCGATACCGGCCAGCACCACATCGGTCGCCAGAAACTCACCGGCGGATTGCACCATAAATCCCAGGCCGCGAGTGGCGGCAATCAGTTCTGCGGCCACCAGCGTCGACCAGCCGACCCCCAACCCAATGCGGATGCCGGTTAAAATCTCCGGCAAGGCGCTCGGCAGCACCACAAAGCGCAGCACCTGCCAGCGGTTGGCGCCCAGCGTACGAGCAGCCCGCACCCGGACCTGCGCCACACTGCGCACACCGGCCACGGCAGACAGCGTCACCGGGGCGAAAATCGCCAGATAAATCAGCAGTATTTTGGAGGTTTCGCCGATGCCGAACCAAATCACCATCAACGGTAAATAGGCCAGCGGCGGCACCGGACGGTAAATCTCAATCAACGGATCAAGAATGCCGCGCACCGTGTCGTTTAACCCCATGGCAATGCCCACCGGCACACCGATAATCACCGCGGCCAACAGCGCCACCAGGATGCGTCCCAGGCTGGCGGCCAGATGCTGCCATAGCGTGGCATCCATAAAGCCTTGCGGGCTGGCGATGGTAATCAGTTGATGCAACACCTGCTGCGGGGCCGGTAAGAATAACGGGCTGATCAGGTTCAGCGCGGTCACACTCCACCAGATGGCCAATACCACCAGCAGGGTGGCACTGCTCAGCCAGACGTTACGCGGCACGCTAAAACGACGGGGCGCTGCTGCAGCCTGCGGCTGAGCCCCCTCTTTGAGGGCAGAATGCAGACTCATAGCAAGGCCTCGCGCTGTTGGAAGACTTTGCCCAGCACGTATTCGCGCTGCGCGATAAATTCAGGATCGGACTTAATCGAACGGCAGGCCTCGCCGTCGGCATAGCGTTGGCCAAAGTTAAGCGTCAGGCGTTCCACCACCTGCCCCGGCCCCGGCGACAGCAGCAACAGTTCACTGGCCAGGAACACCGCCTCTTCAATATCGTGGGTGATCAGCAATACCTGCTTGCCGGTATCACGCCAAATGTTCAGCAGCAGTTCCTGCATTTGCTCGCGGGTAAAAGCGTCCAGCGCGCCGAACGGTTCATCCAGCAACAGCAGACGCGGGTCGGCGGCCAGTGCGCGGGCAATGCCCACCCGTTGACGCATACCGCCGGAGAGCTGCCAGATAAAGTGCCGTTCATAACCGGCCAACCCGACACGTTGCAACATCTGCTCTGCCACCTGACGGCGCTGCTGCTTGCCGATACCGGCCAGTTGCAGGCCAAACTCGACGTTATCCACCACATTACGCCACGGCAGTAAACCTTCATGCTGGAACACCACGCCCCGCTCGGCTCCGGGACCGTTAACGGTCGTTCCATCAAGCGTGATGCTGCCAGCTGAAGGCTCAATAAACCCGGCGATCAAATTCAACAGCGTGGTCTTGCCGCAGCCCGAAGGCCCGAGCACCACCACCAGTTGCCCGGCGGCAATCTGGAACGAAACGTCCCGCAGCGCAGGGCGCCCCTGATACTCTGCTGAAAGGTGATTAACGTTTAACATACGGCTCCCCTACGACTGCGGCGCAGCCTGCACCTGTTTCACAAAACGATCGGTGACGTAGGCACTGTAGTCGCTGTCGACCTGTGGAATTTTGCCCTGCTGTTTCAGGAACTCGGCAGTATCACGGATCGCCTTGTCCACCGGCTGCCCCAACTGGGTGATTTGCTCCGCCACCGGCAAGTAGGTATTGCCTTTCACCAGCACCGGTATCTGTTCTTCCGGCACGCCGCTCAGACGGGACAGCGTGCTGAGATTGCCCTTGTCCTTCAGCCATTGTTCCGGTTGCGCCAGATAGGCTTTTTGCGCGTTCAGCGCGCTGGCAGCAAAGGCGGTCACCACTTCAGGATGTTTGTCGGCAAAGTCCTTGCGCACCACCCAAACGTCGAGCGTCGGCGCGCCCCATTGCCCGACCTGGGCGGAATCGGTCAGCACTTTACCCTGCTTGGCCAATTCATTGACCACCGGCGCCCAGACGTAGGCGCCATCGATGTCGCCGCGCTGCCAGGCGGCGGCAATCGCCGGTGGTTGCAGATTGAGAATTTTGACCTGCTCAGGCTTGATGCCCCAATGCTTCAGAGAAGCCAGCAGGCTGTAGTGGGTGGTTGAGATAAAGGGGACGGCGATGCGTTTGCCGATCAAATCCTGCGGGCTTTTGATCTCTTTTTTCACCACCAGGGCTTCGGAACTGCCGAGCTGGGAGGCGATCAGAAACACTTCGATTGGCAGTTTTTGGCTGGCGGCCACCGCCAGTGGGCTGGAGCCAATATTACCGATCTGCACGTCGCCGGAGGCCAACGCACGCAGCACGCTGGATCCGCTGTCGAATTTACGCCAGTCGACGGTGGCACCGGATTGTTTGGCGAAGCTGTTTTCCGCCTGCGCCACCTTGGCGGGTTCCGCCGACGTCTGGTAGGCCACGGTCACGTCTACCGCATAGGCATTAGCCGCGCTAAGTGATAACACCAGCAGTGCAGCGCCGCGTAATGAAAACAGTTTGCTCGCCATGATCGCTCCGTTGATAAAAGTCTGTTCAGTTGCTGACAGTTTTATCTGAGCGGTGGCGAGCTATAAAAGAATAAAAAAAACTGCGTTATTACTTATGGGAATATAAATTAGTTCAGGTCGACCCATTGCCCACCGGCAGTACTGCTACGTTGGGCAGCATCGATAAATGCCATGCCCTGTACCCCGGTATCAATCCCCGGTAACAGGGATGCCGCCTGCGGCCCATCCCGCAATCGTGCCGCCGCCTCGCGGTAAATCTGACCAAATCCTTCCAGATAGCCTTCAGGATGCCCTGCCGGTACCCGTGCCAGTGAACGGTTCTCCACATACTGGAATGAAGAGGCGCGTGTTATGCAATAGGCTGGCGCATCCCGGGGCCGCATCCACAGCTGATTAGGTTGCTCCTGACAAAATTCCAGGCTGCCGTCGCTACCATAAATCCTCAACCGCAGGCCGTTCTCATGGCCGCAAGCCACCTGACTGGCCCACAGTCTGCCTCTGGCACCGTTGGCGTAGCGCATTTGCACCCGCACATCATCGTCTATCTGACGCCCAGGAATAAACGCAGTGAGTTCGGCGCTGATCGCCTGCGGCAACAGGCCGCTGACAAAGTGCGCCAACTGCCAGGCATGGGTACCCACATCACCAATACAGCCGGCCCCGGCCTTTTCTGGCTGGGAACGCCAGCCAGCCTGCTTGTTGTCGGTCAGTTCCAGCGGCTGCGCCAGCCATTCTTGCAAATACTCCACCTCGATAAAGCGGATCGCCCCCAATTCACCGGCTAATACCCGACTACGCGCCTCGCGCACCAACGGATAGGCACTGTAGTTATGGGTCAATATCAGCTGCTTTCCGCTACGCTGCACCGTGTCGGCCAACTGCAACGCCTCGGCATAGCTGTTGCACAGAGGCTTGTCGCAGATGACGTCGATGCCGGCGTTAAGAAACGCGGTCGCCACCGGCGCATGCAGATAATTGGGGGTGACGATAGCCACCACATCGATGCCGTTTTCGCGCGCCGCCTCTGCCTGCGCCATCTGGTTAAAATCGTGATAGCAGCGCTGTGGGTCGAGGTGTAGCCGTTCGCCGGTGCGGCGACAGTTTTCCCAATCAGCAGAGAAAGCCCCGGCTACCAGCTCAAACTCATCGTCCATCCGCGCCGCCAGACGATGCACTGCGCCGATAAAGGCCCCTTCGCCCCCGCCGACCATCCCCAAGCGTAATCTCATGGTTGCTCCCCCATACCCAACATCTGTCTGACCTGTTTGCGTTCACCGCCGACGGCGGCAAAATCATCAAACGCCCTCTCAGCGACCGGAATAATATGGCGGGCGATAAACTCAGCCCCTTCCCGCGCACCGGCCTCCGGCGATTTCAGACAGCACTCCCACTCCAGCGTGGCCCAGCCGGGAAAATCGTACTGCGCCAGCTTGCTGAAAATTGCCGGGAAGTCGATCTGCCCATCGCCGAGTGAACGAAAGCGTCCGGGTCTTTCCAGCCACGGCTGATAACCGCCGTACACGCCGCTGCGAGCACTGGGCCGATATTCAGCATCCTTGACGTGAAACGCCCGGATGCGCGGATGATAAACATCAATAAAGCCAAGATAGTCCATCTGCTGCAAATGCAGATGGCTAGGGTCATACAGGATATGGCAACGCGGGTGATTGCCAACCTGCCGCAGAAAGCGCTCAAAGGTCACACCGTCATGCAGATCCTCCCCTGGGTGCAGTTCATAGCAAAGGTCGACACCGACGTCGTCAAAAGCATCGAGGATCGGCCGCCAACGCTGTGCCAGTTGCCCGAAGGCTTCCTCCAGCAACAGCGCATTGTGCGGTGGCCAGGGGTAAAAATAGGGCCAGGCCAGCGCGCCGGAAAAAGTCACGTGTGCGGCTAATCCCAACCGCTGCGATGCCTGTGCTGCCATCAGCAATTGCTCCGTTGCCCATGCCTGCCGGGCCTGAGGATTGCCGCGCACCTGGACCGGAGCAAAGCCGTCAAAAGCCGGATCGTAAGCCGGATGCACCGCCACCAGTTGCCCCTGCAAATGGGTGGATAACTCGGAGATCGTCAGGCCGTGCCCCGCCAGCAACGCGCGCACCTCGTCACAATACTCCTGGCTGTGGGCCGCCCGCTTGAGATCAAAAATAGCGGGGGACGTGGTCGGGATCTGCAGGCTTTTAAACCCCAGCCCGGCGGCCCAACCGGCCAACCCGTCCAGCGAATCAAACGGCGCCTGCGGGCCGATAAACTGGGCCAGAAACAGCCCCGGCCCCTGAATGGTTTTCATGCTGATGACCTCCCTAACATTACTGTTTGCCGGCTGCGCACCGCTTCGTCCGCCGCCAGTACCACCCGCAGGCTGTTCAGGGCATCCTGCCAATGCTGGCCGAGATCCAACCCGTCCTGGATCGCCTGAAGAAAATAGCGCTGCTCGCTCAGGCACAGCGCCAAATGGCCCGGTTCGTCCTGACAGTCAATCCAGCGGTCCGATTGGAGAAACTGATTAGTGCTATCCAACGCCGCGCTGTGGATACGCAACGAGTCGGTACGGGTGTGGCCGTCGACGTTATCTGAATCCGCATCCGCCTGCCGCGCGACGATCGAGACTGAGCCACGCGGTCCAATCACGTCTTTGACGAAGTAGGCGGTTTCACTGATCATCGGCCCCCAGCCGGCTTCGTACCAGCCAACGGAGCCATCGGCAAAACGCACCTGTAACTGGCCATAGTTGTACATTTCCGGCGGCAACTCCTCACTCAGTCGTGCACCGATGGCGCTGACGCTGACCGGCTCCGACTGGGTCATCTGGCACATCACGTCGAGGTAATGCACGCCACAGTCGACAATCGGCGACAGCGACTGCATCAAACTGCGGTGCACATCCCACATCGCACCGTGACTCTGTTGATTGAGGTTCATGCGCATCACCAGCGGTTTGCCCAAATCACGGGCCAATTCGACAAATTGCTGCCATGACGGGTGGTGACGCAGAATATAGCCGACCACCAGTTGCCGTCTGGTGGCCCGCGCGGCGGCAATCACTCGCTCCGCACCGGCCTGGGTAGTGGCGAGCGGTTTTTCAATGAACAGATGGCAACCGGCAGCCAGCGCCGCCAACGCGTAGGCCTCATGAGTATCTGGCCAGGTGGTCAGGCAAACCGCATCCGGACGCGTCACCGCCAGCGCCTGGGCGAAATCACTGAACACCGGGTAGCCGCCCCCCAACCGGGTATTGAGCCGATGTCGGGAATCACCGCGCGCCACCAATCCACAAATCTCGATGCCGTCCATACCCTGATAGGCTTCAGCATGTGAAGCCCCCATATTGCCGCAGCCCACCACCAGCACGCGCAAGTCAGTCATCGCGTTTCTCCCCCTGCGGGATTTCCCGGTAATTGAAGGTGAAGAAGAACAGTGCCGCGATCACCAGCGCACCGATGGCCGGATACCACCAGAAACTCTGCCACTGTGGCAGCGCTGCCGCCCCTTCTGCCGTCACCAAACGATTAAACAGTGCACCGCTGATTTGTGAACCGATCAACATGCCCAGACCATAGGTGAACAACACCAGCAGACTCTGGGCCTGGCCCTTGACCTTGTCACCGGCCACCTTGTCGGTGTAGATAAAACCGATCACGAAAAAGAAGTCGTAGCACATGCCGTGCAGAATGATGCCGAGGTAAATCATCCAGCGCAGTTCTTCGGTAATCCCCAGCGCAAACATCACGTAGCGCAGGAACCACGCCAACATGCCAATCAGCAGCATCACCTTGATGCCCAGCCGTACAAACAGAAACGGGATCAGCAGCATAAAGAACAGTTCGGACATCTGCCCCAACGACATCACCCCACCGACATTGCTGAAACCGGTCGCCGCAATGAAAGGCGCGGCATAGGCATAGTAGGCCGCCAGCGGGATGGAGATCAGCGTCGCGCAGATGATAAATACCAGGAAGTGTCGCTGCTTCAGCATGGCGAAAGCATCGGCACACAGCAGGTCACGCATTTTTATCGGTTTGCCGCGTTCCGGCGCCGGGGTGTGTGGCAGGGTGAAGCTGTAAATGGCCAACACCAACGAGGCCACCGCCGCCAGTGTGAAAATAGCGGTACTGTCTGACAGCCCGCTGGCACCGACGATCAGCCCGGCGACAATCCAGCCAAAGGTGCCGAACGCCCGCACCACAGGGAAGGCTTTTTCGCTGTTGCTCAGGCTGTAAAACGCCACGTTGTTGCTGAGGGCAATAGTCGGCATATAACACAACATATAACCGAAAATGATCCACAACAGGCCGCTCTGTCCACTGCTGAAGAAGCCGGGCATCAGCCACAACAACCCGGCACCGATCAGATGCAGCACCCCCAGCACCTTCTGCGAGGCGAAGAAGCGATCGACCAGCATGCCCAGCACGAACGGTGACAGAATCGAAGCGATCGGCCCGGTCGAGTAAGCATCGCCGATGATCGCCGCCAGGCCGAACTTACCCATCACTACGCCGAGCGTGACGTACCACGCCCCCCAAACAAAGAACTGCAGAAACATCATCAGTGCCAACCGCGGCACCACCCATTTGAATGTGACGCTTTTGGTCCCCAGGACCGCGCTGTCAGTTTGCATAATTCCCCCATTGGTCTTGTTGTGGTGTTGTCTAACCGCTTTCCGGCAGGAAGGACGGCATAACCACACCGCCGGGTTGTAGCGCACGGCCTTTCACCTGCGCCAAATGCAATTCACAAATCCGCCCGCCCCACTGCAACAGCACCTGGCTGAGGGCAGAACGTTGCGCCGGTACCAGCACCACCGGCGTGGTACCGCGATGGTGGCGATCCAGCATCCAACTGATCAACTCCAGGGCAATCTCTTCGCTGTGGCTGCAGCCCGGCCCCAACAGGCGGGAAGCCGGATGCGCCACCGAAGCCAGATAACCGCCAATGCTGCCGTCAAGTTCCCACACGGCAGTCCGCCATAGCCCGCTGGCGTCGTTGAGGAAGTAGTCAATATCGCGCCGACGTTCGATGCCCAACAGCGTTCGTTCCAACTGCAGGATGCCGGGCAGATCCTCTGGCTGGGCGGAGCGCACTCTGCCACGCGTCAGACTGGGGAAGGAAAATCCCTCTACCGGCACCGGGATCGTCATATCCTGGTAAATCGCATAGGGCGTAAAACCGGCGCGGTGGTACAGGGCGTAGGAATCCAGGTTCATCGCGCTGGAAAGCAACCTTACAGGCCGCTCTCCCGCCAGCTCATCGGCCTTGCCCAACAGTTGCGCGGCGATACCACGGCCAAAGTAGTCGGGATGTACATTCATGATGCCCAGCCCGAGATGAGTTTCACGCGGGTGAAAGAAGCAGGAACCGCACAGCACGCCCTGTTCATCGTGCGCAACCCAGTGTTGGCCGGGATCCAGATGGTGATAGACGTCAACAAACAGCCCGCAGCTGGTCGGCTCTGCGGAAAAGATGGCGCCCATGCCGTGGCGTTGATACCAGGCATTGGTCGACAGATGAATCAGTTGTGCGACCGTCTGGCGATCACCGTTTTCCGCTACTCTCAGTTGCACCTGCATCCGCCACCTCTTTTCAGATTATGGGTTCAGCGAAATAACGCGAAATCGCAAAATGTAATCGATTTCATTTCCACCATGAGCAAAATGTAATCGATTTCTTTTTTTCGGCAACCTGATTAATCTGTTGAAAGGGGCTGATAAGATGAATTTGTAACCCACATCACAATCCTGAGGCCAGGCGCAGACTTTTTGCCGCGCTTGGGCATATTGTGCGGGGCAATTGGGCAGAAGGAACAGCAAACCATGTCGATCGAAAAGGTGGCGAAACTCGCCGGCGTCTCTGCCGCGACGGTCTCACGGGTATTGAACGGCCAGCAAATCGTCAAACCGGCCACTCGCGACAAGGTACTGGCGGCGATCCGCGCATGCGACTACCAACCCAACCTGCTGGCGCGTCAGCTACGCACTTCGCGTAGCCGTATGCTGCTGGTACTGGTTTCCAGTATCACCAATCCTTTTTGTTCCCTGGTAGTACGCGGTATCGAAGAAGAAGCCGAACGCCACGGCTACCACATTTTGCTGTGCAACTCCGAATCCAATCCAACCCGGGAGTCAGCCTATCTCAGCCTGCTGAGCGGTAAAGTGGTCGACGGCGTGATTACCATGGACGCCGTCAGTTGCCTGCCTGGCCTGACCGCAATGATTGGCGATTTCCCCTGGGTACAATGCGGCGAAGGCGATCCCGAGTTCCGCGCTTCTTCAGTCACCATCGACAACCATCAGGCGGCGATGGCCGGCGTGCGTTATTTAGCTGCACAGGGCCGACGACGTATTGCCTTGATCAACAGCGACATGCGCTATCTCTACTCGCAGCAGCGAGAGCAAGGTTATCGACAGGCGCTGGCCGAAGCCGGGTTCGACTATTGTCAGGTGGAATACGTCGAGGGACTGGAATATGCCGCCGGTGCGTTGGCCATGGGCCGCCTGCTGGATACCGGGCCGCGGCCGGATGCGGTATTCGCCATTTCCGACGTGATCGCCGGTGGGGCGATGAGCACCCTGCACCAACAGGGATTGCGCATTCCCGAAGATGTCGCGGTAATGGGCTTTGACGGCGTGCCATTCGGTGCCGTCACCACGCCACCGCTGACCACCGTCGAACAACCGATGCACCAGTTCGGCGTGCGCAGCGTGCAGTTGCTGCTGGAAAAAATCAAAAATCCGCAACAACCGCCGCGTAATGAAGTGCTTGAGTGGCGGCTGGTAGAGCGTGGCTCAGCCTGATTACAGGCTCAATTCCCCACGCAAAAACGTACCCGCATAGCCACCAATCAAGGTGCGATCGCCCTTCAGCTCACAGAACAACTCACCGCCACGTGCCGAAATCTGCCACGCGTGCAGTTGATGGCGACCGAGACGTGCGGTCCAGTAAGGCATCAGCGTGCAGTGTGCCGAGCCGGTCACCGGGTCTTCGCCGCCGTCGAGAGTGAAATAGCGCGAGACAAAATCGACCTTTTCACCCGGAGCACTGACGATCACCGCACGGCCGACCAGGGCAATCAATGCCGGGATATCCGGCTGTAACGCCCGCACCTGCGCTTCGCTTTCCAGCACCACTAACAGCGCATTGGCCTGCCACACTTCCTGCGGTTCAGCTCCCAGCAGCGCCGTTAACCCTGTGGGCTCCGCAACCTTCTGCGGCGGCCGGGATGGGAAGTCCAGAACCAGCCGTTCGCCATCTTCGGCGTCGCGTTTAACGTACAAATCGCCGCTCGCCGAACGGAAACGAATATCCTGCAGCGCCGGGTTCACCACGCTGAACATCACGTGCGCCGCCGCCAGCGTGCCATGGCCACACAGATCGACCTCGCGATGAGGCGTGAACCAGCGGATAGCCGACATATCCCCATCGTCCCAGACAAAGCTGGTTTCCGGCAGGCTCAGCTCATTGGCGATGGCCTGCATCTCGGCGGTCGACAGTGACTGTTTCAGCAGGCAGACACCGGCCGGGTTGCCACGAAATCCTTCGCCGGTGAAAGCCACAATGTGGAAGTAATTTTCTGCCATCGTATTTCCTTAATGCCAGATCAGTAACACACAGGCCGCCGTAAGCAGCCCCATAGAAACGTTAAAGATGATCCAGGCCTTTTTGCTGCGCAGCAGGCGGCCAATCACCGTGCCAAATCCCAGCCAAATCACGCCGGCAACCATGTTCACCACGAAAATACCCAGCGAGATCGCCAGAACCGAGGTGTTGTACTTATCGCCTGCCAGGCTAAAGCTTGCCACCGCCCCCAGCGCCATCAGCCAGGCCTTGGGGTTAAGGAATTGCAGCAGCCAGCCCTGATACAGCCGTATCGGCTTGGGCGGTGCCACGTCGGTTTCCAGCTTTTCATAGGCGGCGGTGGCCACTTTCCACGCCAGCCACAGCAGGTACAGGCTGCCGAGAATTTTCAGCACCAGATGCAGAGCCGGATAAACCAGAATCAGGCTGCCGACGCCGAAGGCCACCAGCAGCAAAATGCTTTGCATGCCGAGCATGATACCTATCATCAGCAGCAGTGAACGCATAAAGCCAAAGTTGGCGCCGGAAGTGGTCAATAACATATTGTTGGGGCCGGGGGTGATCGCGGCAACCCACAGAAAACCTAACATCGAAAGAAATAAACTCGCTTCCATCAGGCGGGTGCTCCTCACCCAGGGGGATTTTTGCAGTATTATTGTTAACTCAGGGTAGTGAAGCTAACAGCGCACTAATCATCCCACAATAGTTGCCAAAAAGATTTTTACTCAAGCTATGCATGAATCCTTTCGCCCGTTGACCGGGGCCAGTAATCCCCATCTGCAGACACTGCTGCCACGGCTGGTGCGCCGCCATGTACAGCTGAAACCTCATTGGCAACGGCTGGAATTGCCCGACGGCGACTTTGTCGATCTCGCCTGGAGCGAAGACCCGACTCAGGCTACCGACAAGCCACGTGTAGTGCTGTTCCACGGCCTGGAAGGCAACTTCTACAGCCCCTATGCCCATGGCCAACTCAGCGCCTGGCGCGAAAAAGGCTGGCTCGGGGTAGTGATGCATTTTCGCGGCTGTAGCGGCGTGCCGAACCGTAAGCAACGCATCTATCATTCCGGCGAAACGGAGGATGCGCGATTTTTCCTGCAGTGGCTGCGAACCACCTACGGGGAAGCGCCAACCGCCGCCGTGGGTGTCTCGCTCGGCGGCAACATGCTGGCCTGCTACCTGGCGCAACAGGGCGCCGACAGCCTGCTGCAGGCGGCGGTGGTGGTCTCTGCGCCACTGATGCTGGAACCCTGCTCATGGCGGATGGATCAGGGCTTCTCGCGGGTTTATCAGCACTATCTGCTCGGGCAATTGAAACAAAACGCCACCCGCAAACTGCTGCACTATCCTGACACCCTGCCGCTGAAACTGCCGCAACTCAAGGCGTTGCGCCGGATCCGCGACTTTGACGATGCCATTACCTCGCGTATCCACGGTTTCAGCGACGCTACCGATTATTACCGCCGCTGCAGTGCCCTGCCGCTGTTGCCGTCGATCCAAACGCCGTTGTTGATCATCCATGCCAAGGACGATCCTTTTATGACCGACGAAGTGATCCCCGAGGTCGCCACGCTGCCGCCCAACATTGAGTATCAGCTGACCGAGTTTGGCGGCCACGTCGGCTTTGTCGGCGGTACATTGAAAAAACCCCATATGTGGCTGGAATACCGTATTCCATCCTGGCTTGCCCCTTATCTGGAAACAACCAAGTGATTATCCCCTGGAAAGAACTGGAAGCTGAGACCCTGAACGGCCTGATCGAGTCCTTTGTGCTGCGTGAAGGGACCGACTACGGCGAGCACGAGCGCTCGCTGGAACAGAAGGTGGAAGATGTACGCCGCCAGTTGAAAAGTGTCGAGGTGCTGTTGGTGTGGTCAGAACTGCATGAGACCATCAACATCATGCCTCGAGGACAGTTCCGCGCCGGACAAGAAGAAATTTAGTGCCGATCGGTTCTATGACTGACGGAAAAAATCAGGTAACAATGAGGGATTGCAAACCAACGCGCGGAATTTTGCCCTTGGCGAAAGGGCGTCAAACACACCAATATAGCCTATAGCTTTCAAGCTGCAGCTAGGCGCCCAACTCGCTCATCCCCGGGCGCTTACTCGAGTAAGTAACCGGGGTGAGCGAGTGCAGGTAACAACGCTGCAGCTTGAAAGATGACGGGTATAATTTTATCTGACGCCTGCGCATTTAACACGGAGTGACCCACCACCATGTCCGCCAAACATCCCGTTATCGCAGTGACCGGCTCCAGCGGCGCCGGCACCACCACCACCAGCGTGGCGTTCCGTAAAATCTTTCAGCAGTTGAACATCCGTGCCGCTGAATTGGAAGGCGACAGTTTCCACCGCTATACCCGACCGGAAATGGACGCGGCAATCCGCAAAGCGCGCGATCTCGGCCGTCATATCAGCTATTTCGGCCCTGAGGCCAACGACTTCGGCCTGCTGCAACAAAGCTTTAGCGAGTACGGCACCAACGGTACCGGCCGCTCTCGCAAATATCTGCATACCTACGATGAAGCGGTGCCCTATAACCAGGTCCCCGGCACCTTTACGCCGTGGGAAGCCTTACCGGCACCGACCGACGTGCTGTTCTATGAAGGGTTGCACGGCGGCGTGGTGACCGAACACAACGACGTGGCCAAACATGTCGATTTATTGGTCGGCGTGGTGCCTATCGTCAACCTGGAGTGGATCCAGAAGTTGATCCGCGATACCGGTGAACGCGGCCACTCCCGTGAAGCGGTGATGGACTCGGTGGTCCGTTCGATGGAAGACTACATCAACTACATCACGCCGCAGTTCTCCCGCACCCACATCAACTTCCAACGGGTGCCGACGGTAGATACCTCCAACCCGTTTGCCGCCAAGGCGATCCCCTCGCTGGACGAGAGCTTTGTGGTGATCCACTTCCGCGGTCTGGACCAGATCGATTTCCCTTACTTGCTGGCCATGCTGCAGGGATCTTTTATCTCGCATATCAATACGCTGGTGGTGCCGGGTGGCAAAATGGGGCTGGCGATGGAGCTGATTATGGCGCCGCTGGTGCAGCAACTGCTGGAAGGCAAAAAAATCGAGTAACTTATCAGAGCGCGGCGACAGGCCGCGCCCCCTCTATCCGTCAGGACACTGTGCGGATTTCAAAACTGTGGGTCACGCTGGCTGCCTGACTCAACATCAGCGAGACCGAGCAGTACTTCTCGGCGGAAAGATTCACCGCCCGCTCAACAATCTTGTCACTTAAATCTTTACCGGTGACGATAAAATGCAGGTTGATATGGGTAAACAAGCGTGGCGCTTCTTCACGCCGTTCGGAGGTCAATTTCACCTCGCAGTCGCGCACATCGTTGCGTCCTTTTTGCAGGATCGACACCACATCGATCGCGCTGCAGCCTCCCACCGACATCAGCACCATTTCCATCGGGCTGGGGGCTTTATCACCGGCGTTACCGTCCATCAGCACCTGATGGCCAGACGCGGATTCACCCAGAAACGTCAGCCCTTCCACCCACTTAACTCTTGCCTGCATACTGGTCACTCCGGTTAATTTCTTAAAATCAGACTACGCTTTCGCATAGAAACTGGCAACGGAACCTGATGCTAATCATGCTGAAGCGAGACAACACAAGACACCCGCCTCACTCTGTGCTACAAACAGAGCCGCAATAAATCTTTCCGGGACACTGATTTCAGGGAAACTCCCAGGGAAAGGCTCCTTTACCGGTATGTTAACAGAATGTAGCTTGCAGCTCTCCCGGCAAGTTAATATGCTAGGGCGACAGCGTATATTTATGACACGCCTCAAAACCTGCTGCCAGCCACCATTAAAAAAACGGCGACAGCACGTTTTACAGGGAACTCTGACCCCTGTGACACAAGGCAGCGATAACAACAGAGGATAACAGCGAATGGTTCTCGGCAAACCGCAAACAGACCCTACTCTCGAATGGTTCCTGTCTCATTGCCATATCCACAAATATCCATCCAAAAGTACGCTGATTCACCAAGGTGAAAAGGCCGAAACGCTTTACTACATCGTCAAAGGCTCCGTAGCGGTGCTGATTAAGGATGAAGAAGGTAAAGAGATGATCCTGTCCTACCTTAACCAGGGGGATTTCATCGGCGAGCTTGGATTATTTGAAGAAGGTCAGGAGCGTAGCGCCTGGGTTAGGGCGAAAACCGCCTGTGAAGTGGCTGAAATTTCCTATAAGAAATTCCGCCAGTTGATTCAGGTTAACCCGGACATCCTGATGCGCCTGTCAGCGCAGATGGCAAACCGTCTGCAGATCACCTCTGAGAAAGTGGGTAACCTTGCTTTCCTGGACGTGACGGGCCGCATCGCGCAAACCCTGCTGAACCTGGCGAAACAACCTGATGCCATGACCCACCCGGATGGCATGCAGATTAAAATTACCCGCCAGGAAATTGGCCAGATCGTCGGTTGTTCACGTGAAACCGTTGGTCGTATTCTGAAAATGCTGGAAGATCAAAATCTGATCTCCGCCCACGGCAAAACTATTGTCGTTTACGGCACGCGTTAATTACTGAAAAAACGGCGCGATGATTCGCGCCGTTTTTTTATGCCCTGAATCATCATGTGGCGCCGACTGATTTACCACCCGGAAGTCAATTACGCACTGCGGCAAACGCTGGTGCTTTGCCTGCCGGTACTGCTGGGCCTGCTGATTGGCCAACTGCAATACGGCCTGCTATTTTCCCTGGTCCCCGCCTGCTGTAACATCGCCGGGTTGGACACGCCCCACAAACGCTTCTTCAAACGCCTGATCGTCGGCGGTTCCCTGTTTGCCTTCAGTAGCCTGTTGCTGCAGCAAGCCCTGCTTTGGCAGTTGCCGCTGCCGTTACTGATGCTCGGCCTGGCCCTGTTGCTCGGCGTCAGCGGTGAAATCAGCCCGTTACACGCCCGCCTGCTGCCTGCCGCACTGGTGGCCGCCATCTTCTCTCTCAGCATGGTCGGTAGAGTCCCGCTGTGGCACGCACCGCTGTTATACGTGGTCGGTACCGCCTGGTACGGCCTGTTCACCTGGTTCTGGTTCAAGCTGTGGAAAGAGCAGCCAATGCGCGAGTCGCTCAATCAGCTCTATCTGGAGCTGGCGGACTACTTCGAAGCCAAATACTCGCTACTGACCCAGCATACCGATCCGCAGACTGCGCTACCGCCATTGTTGGTACGCCAGCAAAAAGTCATGGACTTGATCACCCTGCTGTATCAGCAGCTTAATTTTTTGCCGCACGCCAGTAACCTTGAGCAAAAGCGCCTGCAACGCACCTTTCAGGTCGCGCTGGATTTGCAGGAACACATCACCGTCAGCCTGCATCTGCCGGAAGAGGTACAAAAACTGGTGGAGCAGAGCCAGGCCGAAGCGATTATCCGCCGCAATGCGCAGGTGATTGCCGGCCGACTACGCACGGTGGCCCACGATATTCTCTACCACCAGCATTCGCAGCGATTCAAAATGGACCATGAGCTGGCGGCACTGGAAAAAGTCGCTGCGCAGCACCCGGACAACCCGGTGGGCCAGTTCTGCTACTACCACTTCAGTCGCATCGCACGTCTGCTGCGCACCCAGCACCCGCTCTACCGCCGCGATCTGATGGCCAACCAAAACCGCCTGCCGTTTTGGCCCGCGCTGGTCAGCTATCTGTCGTTCAAGTCCAACGCCCTGCGCAATGCGGCACGGCTGGGTGTCACGCTGGCGGCGGGCAGCAGTCTGGGTCTGTTTTTCAATCTGCCGAAGCCTTACTGGATCCTGCTGACCATCATGCTGGTGAGCCAGAACGGCTACAACGCCACCCGGGTGCGCATCCAGCACCGTGCGCTCGGTACCCTGGTCGGATTGGTGCTCGCCGCCGGTCTGCTGCAATTACAGCTACCCGAGGCCGAGACCCTAAGCGTGATGCTGGTGATCACGCTGCTGGCCTATCTGGTATCGCGTAAAAACTATGGGCTGGCGGTGATTGGCTTTACGGTGACGGCGGTCTACACCCTGCAATTGCTGGCGCTAAACGGCACCAATTTCCTGGTGCCACGGCTGATCGACACCCTGATTGGCTGCGTGCTGGTATTCGGCAGCACCATCTGGCTGTGGCCACAGTGGCAAAGCGGGCTGCTGCGCAAGAACGCCCACCAGGCGCTGGAGAACGATCAGCAGGCGCTGCGTTTGCTGCTGGAAGAACAGGAACCCGACCCCAGCGCACTGGCCTATGCCCGCATGCAGGTTAATCAGGCGCACAATGCGTTATTCACCTCGCTGAATCAGGCAATGCAGGAGCCGGGGTTTGAATCGAACTATCTGGCAGATATGCGCCTGTGGGTGACGCACAGCCAGTTTATTGTCGAACATCTGAACGCGATGACCATCCTGGCGCGCGAGCACTATATGCTGACGCCAAAGCTGGCGGAGGAGTATCTGCAATCTTGTGAGATCGCGCTGCAAAGCTGTCAGCAGCGGCTGGAATACGATGGGCCGAGCAGTGGCAACGGCATTATGCAGCCGCCGGATTTGCACCCGGATATGCCGGTGACCGAAATGGAACGCCACCTGCGGCGTATTCTGTCGCACCTGAGCGTCATGCATACCATCTCGTCATTGGCCTGGAGCCAACGCCCGCATCATGGCATCTGGCTGAAGCGCAAACTGCGCGATCAATAAGGGCGCCCTGTGGCGCCCCGGTTATCAGTGCAACAAATTAAGCGTTAATCACGTCCTGCACTGCCAGCTCAAACAGCGCCATACCTTCGTCGATATCCTGGATTTCCACCACCAGCGAAGGTGCAAAGCGGATCACATTTGGCCCGGCATTAAGGATCATCAGCCCACGAGCAGCCGCCGCCGTCAGGAAATCGCGCGCCTTGCCATGATACGGCGCCGTCAGTTCGGCACCAATCAACAGGCCCATGCCGCGAATATCGCTGAAAATACCGTACTTCTCGCCAATTTTCTTTAACGCCTGCACGTACAGCCCGTGACGTAACTCAATGCCGCTCAGCACTTCCGGCGTATTGATCACGTCCAGTGCCGCTTCCGCCACCGCGCAGGCCAGCGGATTACCGCCGTAGGTGGTGCCATGGGTGCCCACCTGCATCGCCGAGGCAATCTCTTCGGTGGTCAGCATGGCGCTAACCGGGAAACCGCCACCGAGCGCTTTGGCGGTAGTCAGGATGTCCGGCGTCACACCATAGTGCATGTAGGCGAACAGCTTGCCGCTGCGGCCCATGCCGCTTTGCACTTCGTCAAACACCAACAGCGCCTGGTGTTTATCGCACAGTTCACGCACGCCCTTGAGGAATTCGGCATTGAGCGGAGTAATGCCCCCTTCCCCCTGGATCGGCTCCATCACCACCGCACAGGTATGGTCGTCCATCACCGCCTTCACCGCCGCCAGATCGTTGAACGGCACGTGTACGATATCGGCCGGCTTGGGCCCAAAACCATCAGAATACTTGGCCTGCCCGCCCACCGAGACGGTAAACAGCGTGCGGCCGTGGAAAGCGTTATAAAAAGCGATGATTTTGGTTTTGTACGGGCTGTGACGGGTAATCGCGTAATGGCGTGCCAGTTTGAAGGCCGCTTCATTGGCTTCCGCACCGGAGTTGGCGAAAAACACCCGGTCGGCAAAGGTGGCGTTGATCAACTTGGTGGCCAGACGCAGCGCCGGTTCGTTGGTGAAAACATTGCTGGTATGCCACAGGGTTTCGCCCTGCTGTTTCAATGCCTCAACCAGGGCCGGGTGGCAATGCCCCAACGCCGTCACCGCAATGCCGCCAGAGAAATCGATGTACTCTTTCCCCTGTTGGTCCCACACGCGGCTGCCTTTGCCCCTGACCGGGACAAACTGGGCAGGTGCATAAACAGGCAAGATAACCTGATCAAAGGTGCTGCGGTTGACTTCGAGTTTTTCGGTCATTATGGGGTCCACCCTGAATGTGATTCAGTCTTTTTGTTGCGATTGAGTGAAAATATAATCACAAAATATGCATAAAAAACCAATAAAGGGCAAACGCAAATCGTCTTCGCGGTTAAAAAAAACCTAACCAACTAACTTTTAAGGAAATTATCCAACAGCTGATGCCCCTGCTCACTGAGGATGCTCTCCGGATGGAACTGCACCCCTTCCAGCGCCAGTTGACGGTGGCGGATGCCCATAATCTCATCGCGTACGCCGTCGCGCTCGCTCCAGGCGGTCACTTCAAAACAGTCCGGCAAGGTAGCGGCTTCAAGCACCAGCGAGTGGTAGCGGGTGACGATCAGCGGATTGTTCAATCCGTGAAAAACACCGCTGTCGAGATGGCGGATCGCCGAGGTCTTGCCGTGCATCACCTCACGGGCGCGCACGACGTTGGCGCCAAAGGCCTGTCCCAGTGCCTGGTGCCCCAGGCAAACGCCGAGGATCGGCAGCTTGCCGGCAAAATGCCGAATAGCCGCCAGCGAGATACCGGCTTCATTTGGGGTGCAGGGGCCCGGCGAGATCACCAGACGCTGCGGTGCCAGCCTTTCTATATCGGCCAGTTGCAGTTCGTCGTTACGCTTCACCAACACTTCGGCGCCTAATTGGCAGAAGTACTGGTAAAGGTTATAGGTAAATGAATCGTAGTTATCGATCAACAGCAGCATAGGGGTTCCAACGGACAGCATTGTAAGGGGCTAGCCCCGATTGACACCGGCGCATTATACAACGCCCCTACAATACTGCCGCCAGCGATAATTTCAGCTTACTTTTTACGGCCACCCATAATCGAGCCCAACACACCGCGCAAGATCTGGCGGCCAAGGTCACGCGCCATGCTCTTGGCCGCGGTCTGGACGATGCCGTCATGCTTGCCACCACGTGGGCCGGTAGAACCGAACAGGATATCGTTCAGGCCGCCCATCAAACCACCGCCTGCCGGCTGCTGTGCCTGCGGTTGCGATGTCGGCTGACCCGGTTGCGGCGTGCCGACGGTAGCAAAACCTGCCGATGACAACTTCTCATAAGCGGATTCGCGATCAACCATATCTTCGTAACGACCGTACAAGGGCGATTTATTGATCGCACTGTTCAGCCCTTCCGCCCCCAGCATGCCCATTTTGGATTCCGGCGCGATCACCATCGCCCGTTCCACCACGTTAGGTCGCCCTTTCTCATCCAGGAACGACACCAGCGCCTCACCCACGCCCAGTTCGGTGATCGCCGTTTCTGCGTCGAAGGCCGGGTTGGCACGCATGGTTTGCGCCGCGGCTTTCACCGCTTTCTGATCGCGAGGAGTAAAGGCACGCAGCGCATGCTGTACACGGTTACCTAATTGGCCCAGCACGCTGTCCGGGATATCCAGCGGGTTCTGGGTCACAAAGTAGATGCCGACGCCTTTGGAACGGATCAGACGCACTACCTGCTCGATTTTGGTCAGCAGTGCCGCCGGCGCGTCGTTGAACAGCAGGTGTGCCTCATCGAAGAAGAACACCAGCTTCGGCTGTTCCGGGTCACCCACCTCCGGCAGGTGTTCAAACAGCTCAGCCAGCAACCACAGCAGGAACACCGAATACAGCTTCGGCTGGTTAATCAGCTTGTCCGCCGCCAGCAGGTTAATGATGCCGTGGCCGTTGGCGTCGGTTTTCATCAGATCATTGATGTCGAGCATCGGCTCGCCGAAGAACTGGTTGGCACCCTGCTCTTCCAGCGTCAGCAGCCCACGCTGGATAGCGCCCACCGAAGCCGAAGAAATATTGCCGTATTGGGTCTGGAACTGTTTGGCGTTGTCACCCACGTACTGCACCATGGCGCGCAGATCTTTCATATCCAACAGCAGCAACGCGTTATCGTCGGCAATTTTGAACACCAACTGCAGCACGCCACTTTGTACCTCGTTCAGATCCAGCAAGCGGCCCAGCAGCAGCGGCCCCAGGTCAGACACGGTGGCGCGGATCGGGTGGCCCTTCTCGCCGTAGATGTCCCACGGAATAAGGGTACATGCCTGTGGCTGCCAGTCAGTGACGCCAATGGCCGTCAGGCGCGCCTGCAGTTTTTCGGAGGGCACGGCTTCGGTGCCTATCCCCGACAGGTCGCCCTTCACGTCGGACAAAAATACCGGAATGCCGATACGCGAGAATTGCTCAGCCATTTTTTGCAGCGTCACGGTTTTACCGGTCCCGGTCGCGCCGGTGATCAGACCATGGCGGTTGGCCAACGCGGGCAAGATCACCAGATCCTGTTCCGGTTTCCCGTCTTTCATCGCTTTGGCAATAATCCGTGCTTCACTCATTTTCTTTTCCTTGGACGCTGACGTGGCGCGAAAAGCGCCAGTTGATGTCAATAAAGCTATAAGCGTGGCGTAACCCCGTCAAGGACAAACAAAAAGGGCGTCATCAAGACGCCCGCAAAAGCCAATACTTTCAGAATCGCCCTAACCACGCAGCCCCAGCTCTTCTTTCAGCGCTTTCAGGTAGCGACGGCTGACCGGTACCGGTTCGCCGACCGGCATGATCATTTCCGCCGCGCCACCGTCATCAAAGCGGATCTCGCGCACCAGCTCCAGGTTAACCAAGTATTGTCGATGACAACGCACCAGCGGCGTTCGCATTTCCAGCGTGCGCAGCGTCAGCTCAGTAAAGCACTCCATGCCGTCATTGCGGACCACGAACACCCCACTCAGCCGTGAACGGATAGCCACCACCTCATCAAAGCGCAGCAAATAGATGCGGCTGTGGCCGGTGCAGGGAATGTATTTCAGGTAGCCGGCGCTTTCGTCCAGCGCGGCGATATTTTGCGGCTCGCGTTGCTGCTGCAGGCGCTGCAGCGTTTTGCTCAGTCGTTTCGGTTCCGCCGGTTTCAGCAGGTAGTCAAACGCATGCTCTTCAAAGGCCTGCACCGCGTATTCATCATAAGCGGTCAGAAACACAATATGCGGCATACGGTTGGGATCGAGCATGCCGACCATCTCCAGCCCGGTGATGCGCGGCATCTGGATATCCAAAAACACCACGTCCGGCTGCAAACGATGGATGCCGCTGATAGCCTCTATCGCATTGGCGCATTCGCCGACAATAGAGATGCCTTCTTCAGCTTCCAGCAAATGCCGCAGGTTATCGCGTGCGGAAGGTTCGTCATCAACAATCAGTACGTTTAACATCAGGCGGCCCTCGCCAAGGGGACATTGATCGTAATGCGGGTGAATGTTTGCGGCTCGCAGGCCACCTGTACCCCATAGGCGTCGCCGTAACGCACGCGGATCCGCTTATCCACCAGATTCATCCCCAGCCCACTGTTGTTCGGCTGGGATTGGAATAATCCGGCATTGTCGGTGACCTGCAGCAACAAACAGCCGCCTTCAAGCCGCGCGCCAATATCAATCCGCCCCACGCCCAGCAACTGCGAAGTGCCATGCTTGATGGCATTCTCAACAATCGGCTGCAGTGAAAATGCCGGTAACCGAACCGCCAACAACTCTTGCGGTAACGCAACGACCACCTCCAGCCGATCGGCAAAACGCGCCAGTTCAATTTGCAGGTAGGCATTCACGTGTTCGAGCTCGTCCGCCAGGCTGACTTCATCACCGGAACGCTTGAGGTTCTTACGGAAAAAGGTCGAAAGATTTTGCACCAACTCACAGGCCCGGTCGCCGTCACGTCGGATCACCGCCACCAGCGTATTCAGGGCATTAAACAGGAAGTGGGGATTGACCTGCGCATGCAGTAATTTGATTTCTGATTGCGCCAACAGCTGTTTGTGGCGCTCGTACTGGCCGGCCATAATCTGTGCGGATAACAGGCTGGCGATACCTTCACCCAGCGTACGGTTGATGGTGCTGAACAAGCGACTCTTCGGCTCATACAACTTGATGGTGCCGATCACTCGCTGATTCTCACCGCGCAGCGGGATCACCAGCGTCGAGCCCAGTTTGCAACTGGAGTTAATCGAGCAGCAGTAGGAATGCTCATTGCCGTCGGCGTAGACCACTTCGTTGTTGTCGATCGCGCGGTGCGAGTGCTTTGATGAGATCGGCGTGCCCGGCAGGTGGTGGTCGTCACCGATGCCGATAAACGCCAGCAGTTTATCGCGGTCGGTTATCGCTACGGCGCCAATACCCAGTTCCTGATAAATCACTCGCGCCACCCTCATGCTGTTTTCCTGATCGAACCCCTGTCGCAGGATCCCCTCGGTGCGCTCGGCAATTTTCAGCGCCTTGGCGGAAAACGCGCCGGTGTACTTTTCGAACATCGCTCGCCGATCCAGCAGGATTTGCATGAACATTGCGGCCCCCACCGTATTGGCGATCAACATCGGCAAAGCGATATGCTCCACCAGCCGCAGTGCCTCGTCGAATGGGCGCGCAATCGCCAGGATAATCACCATTTGCAGCACTTCGGTCACCAGCGCGACCCCGGCGACAAACAGGGGATTAAACAGCAAGTCGATACGCCGGTGACGCATGGCAATGCTATGCACCAGCCCGCCCACCAGCCCTTCTGCTACGGTTGATACCGCACAGGCGATATCGGTCATGCCCCCCAGGGTATAACGGTGCAGACCACCGGTCAGTCCCACTAAAAGGCCCACCGAAGGCCCGCCCAGCAGGCCGCCTAACACCGCACCGATGGCGCGGGTGTTGGCAATCGAGCCTTCGACATGCAGACCGAAATAAGTGCCCATGATGCAGAACACCGAGAAAATGACGTAGCACAGCAGCTTGTGCGGCAGGCGGATGGTCACCTGCGTCAGCGGAATGAATAGCGGGGTTTTGCTCAGTAAATAAGCAATGACAAGGTAAACGCACATCTGCTGCAACAGCAGCAGCACCTGGCTAAATTCGAACATGGCAGCAGCTCATCCCTTAAGAAAACAGATGCAAAACGCCGGGTTTCCGGTCTGATTATAAGCTGGCGATTAAAGCATGTGACGGGGGAAAAAACAGTGATGCAGGCAAGGCTTCCGGGGAAAGCAACGCAGCCGGCCCACCTGGGGCCGGCGCAAAATCATTATGGCAGCACTTTCGCTGACAGGATGACGATAGGTTTGCTCGGAACATTCTGGTACGGACCGACGTTGCCGGTCGGCGCCTGGGAGATTTTATCTACCACGTCCATGCCCTTGACCACTTTGCCGAATACCGCGTAACCGAAGTCGCGCTGGCCGTGATCCAGGAAGGCGTTATCCGCCACGTTGAGGAAGAACTGGCTGGTAGCGCTGTCTTTGTCGGCGGTACGCGCCATCGAAATGGTGCCGCGCAGGTTGCGCAAACCGTTATCCGCTTCGTTCTTGATTGGCGCCTGGGTGGATTTTTGCTGCATATCTGCAGTAAAGCCACCGCCCTGAACCATAAAGCCCGGGATCACGCGGTGGAAAACGGTGTTGTTGTAATAGCCGCTGTTCACGTAGTCGACGAAGTTCTTGGTGGAAACCGGAGCCTTCTGACTGTCGAGCGCCAATTCGATATTCCCTGCTGAGGTGGTCAGCATGACATGAGTTTCACCGGCGGCGAGCGCGGCGGGTGTCATTGCTGTCAGGGAACACAGCGCAACGAAGGTCACTAAAGTACGTTTGAACATTAACGGGTCCTTTCTCTGAGAGACAAACAACGGAAAAGCGCCTTGATTCTAAAGAGCTGAACCTGCGAGTGCCAGCCATTTACCTATATTTACGTAATAGTGGGACATATCTCAGTCAGCCCCGGATTTTACTGCCAAAAGTATGATCGCCTTAGACCTTTTTGCCAAATGCATCACGCATTTTTTGCCCTTTTTACGCCTTCGTCGCTTTTTGCGACACAACTCCCGGTTTCGTTTTCCATTCCCGTTACTCTAGAGAAATGAGAGCGCTCTCATTTGAGCGCAAAGACAAGAATAATGAATGTCCGCCGGCACCGCTGCCGCGCAATAACAGGAGAAATAATGTGAGTGAATTGATGACTGAAATCAGCGCCGATTTTGAAAGCACCATCATGGAGCTGCTGGTGTTCTCCGGTGGCGCCCGTAGCAGTGCGCTGATGGCGCTGCAGCAAGCACGCGCCGGCGACTTTACCGCTTCAGCCAAGCATATGGCCGAGTCCAAACAGTCGGTGAAAAAAGCCCATCTTATTCAGACCCAACTGATCGGTCTGGACGAAGGCTGCGGCAAACTGACCATCAACCTGATTACTGTTCATGCCCAGGATCATCTGATGAATGCCATGGTGATCCAGGATCTGGCGGATGACATGATTGAGCTCTATCGCCGTCAGGCCCAGTTGGAGACCCGCGCATGAAATCGTTGAAAATAGCCGTGATTGGCGGCGGCAGCAGCTACACGCCAGAATTGGTCGATGGTTTGATCCAGCGTATCGAAGAGCTGCCGGTGACCGAACTGGCGCTGGTGGACGTTGAGCCTGGCCGCGAAAAGGTTGAGATCATCGCCGCGCTGACCGAACGCATGCTGGCGCGTCACGGGCTGGAGCAGGTGAAGGTCAGCGTACATTTCGAACTGGATGAGGCCATTCGCGACGCCAACTTCGTGCTGACTCAGTTCCGCGTTGGCCAGTTGCCGGCGCGCGCCGCCGACGAGCGTTTGGGGCTGAAATACGATTTGATCGGCCAGGAAACCACCGGAGTTGGCGGCTTCGCCAAGGCGCTGCGCACAATCCCGGTGATGCTGGATATTGCGCGCAGAGTGGAAAAACTGGCGCCAGACGCCTGGATCATCAACTTCACCAACCCGGCCGGCATCGTCACCGAAGCAGTTTCCCGCTACACCAAAGCAAAAATCATCGGCCTGTGCAACGTGCCGATCAGCATGCATCACATGATTGCCAATATGCTGAAAAGCCCTTATCAGGAGGTGCAACTGCAGTTCGCCGGGCTGAACCACATGGTGTGGGTACATCAGGTGCTGCAAAACGGTCATGACGTCACCGGCAAGGTGATCGACATGCTGTGTGATGGGGCAGCGCTGACCATGAATAACATCAAGGAAGAGCCTTGGCAGCCAGATTTCCTGCGCGCCGTAGGGGCGATCCCTTGCCCCTACCACCGCTATTTCTACCAAACCAAAGAGATGCTGGCCGAGGAAATTGCCGCAGCGGCCGAACGCGGTACCCGCGCCGAGCAGGTAATGAAGGTAGAGAAAGAGCTGTTTGAGCTGTATGCCGATCCGCATCTCGACAGCAAACCGGAACAGTTAAGTTTCCGCGGTGGATCATATTATTCGGAAGTGGCGCTGGAGCTAATCCGTGCGATCCATAATAATCTCGGGACGCAATTAGTCGTCAATACCGCAAACCGTGGCGCTATTCGCGGTTTACCGGACGACGCTGTGATAGAAACCAACTGTATCATCGATGCTCAGGGTGCCCATCCGCTGACCTTCGGCACGCTGCCGGATTCTATGCATGCGCTGACCCAACAGGTGAAAGCTTATGAGCGCCTGACCATCGAAGCTGCGGTGCATGGCGATCGCCGCAGTGGCCTGCTGGCCTTGGTCACCAACCCACTGGTCGGCAATGCCAATGTGGCACAGCCGCTGCTGGATGAAGTGCTGGCGGTGAACGCACCCTACCTGCCTCAGTTCAAATAACCGCCGGGCCAGCCAGGGTTGCTGATACATTGCTATAACTAGTATGTAGGGGTCGATACGTCGGCCCCATTTTTGTCGTAATCAGGAGTCGGATGATGGTGACACTGGAAGATGTCGCAGCCCTGGCGGGTGTGTCCCGCGCCACCGTGTCACGCGTTGTGAATGGCGATACCAACGTTAAAGGGCAAACCCGCGAGAAGGTCGAAAAGGCGGTGGCCCAGCTTGGCTACACGCCCAATCCGGCCGCCCGCGCGTTGGCCTCCAGCCACAGCAATACCCTGGGATTGGTTACCACCTCCTATCGCGGCGGCTTCTTCGGCGCGCTGATGGACTTTGTGCAAACTGAAGCCGAATCCCACGGCAAGCAGTTGTTGGTGACTCAGGGGCGCAACAGCGCAGAAAACGAATGGCAGGCGATCCAGCGGCTGTTCAGCCTGCGCTGCGATGGGGTGATCCTGCATGTCCGTTTCCTCAGCGATGACCAACTGCGCCAGTTGGCAGCGGAGCAACACCGCTTTGTACTGCTCGATCGTCTGGTGCCGGGCCTGGAAGCGCACTGCGTCACCTTCGATCATCCCTACGCCAGTCGCATGGCGACACAACAATTGATTGATGCCGGCCACCGCCACATCGCCTGCATCAGCGGCCCGCGCGACCGCCCTTCCAGCCTTTTGCGACTGCAGGGTTTTGAACAGGCCATGCAGGCGGCGCATATCAAACCGGTGGCCTGCACCGAAGGGCTCTACGATCTGGAGAGCGGCTATCGCTGCGCCGATCAACTGCTAAAAATGAAAACCACGCCCACGGCTATCTATTGCTGCAACGAAGAGATGGCCATCGGTGCGCTGCTGGCGATCAACGAACACCGTCTGCGGGTGCCGCAGGACATCTCGTTGATCTGTTATGACAGCGGCGAACGCGCGCCCTTCGTCCGCCCGGCACTGAGCAGCGTACATTTCCCGATTACCGAAATGGCGCAATACGCCGCCCGCCTGCTGATCGACCCGGCTACCCCACAGGTAAGCTTCACGCCAATCGTCATCAGCCGCGACTCGATCGCGACGGTGAATAAATAGATCACAAAATATTTCAGGCTCTCTCATTGATTGCATCAAAAAGTAGATAGCCATCACAAAAACTCCCGTTGTCTGTGCTAGGATCCGCTCCCTGGTGGCCTGATCGGGACTTTTTTCTGCTTTTGCCAGGAAAAGCCAGCGGCCTTATGCCAGCTTTAAACTCTTAACAGACATAATCAGGCCTATATAATGAATGACAGCAACCGTCTACGGCTTACCTGGATCAGCTATTTTTCTTATGCGCTGACCGGTGCTTTAGTTATCGTCACAGGGATGGTGATGGGGAACATTGCAGAGTACTTTAATCTGCCGGTTTCCAGCATGAGCAATACTTTTACCTTTCTTAACGCCGGTATTTTGATTTCTATCTTCCTCAATGCCTGGCTGATGGAAATTATCCCGCTGAAACGTCAACTGATGTTTGGCTTTGTGCTGATGCTGTTGGCGGTTGCCGGGTTGATGCTGAGCAAAAGCCTGACCATGTTCTCGTTGTGCATGTTTATCCTTGGCGTGGTCAGCGGTATCACCATGTCGATAGGCACCTTCCTGATCACCCATATGTACGCCGGCCGCCAGCGCGGTTCGCGCCTGCTGTTCACTGACTCCTTCTTCAGCATGGCCGGGATGATCTTCCCGATTGTCGCCGCGATGCTGCTGGCACGTCAGATCGGCTGGTACTGGGTGTATGCCTGCATCGGCTTGCTGTACGTGGGTATCTTTGTGCTGACCCTGTTCTCCGAATTCCCGGTGCTGGGCAACAAAGGTGCCGACGCCAGCCAGCCGGTAGTGAAAGAAAAATGGGGTATCGGCGTGCTGTTCCTGTCGATCGCCGCACTGTGCTACATCCTCGGCCAGCTGGGTTTCATTCAGTGGGTACCGGAATACGCCACCAAGTCGTTCGGGATGGATATCAGCCAGGCCGGTAAGCTGGTGAGTGATTTCTGGACCTCGTACATGATCGGCATGTGGGTATTCAGCTTTATCCTGCGCTTCTTCGATTTGCAGCGCATCGTCACTATTCTGGCCGCTTTGGCGACTGGCGCGATGTACCTGTTTGTCAGCACCGATAATCCGGAACACCTGGGCTACTACATTATGGCTCTGGGCTTCGTTTCCAGCGCGATCTACACCACGCTGATCACTCTGGGTTCGCTGCAGACCAAGGTTTCCTCACCGAAACTGGTTAACTTCATTCTGACCTGCGGCACCATCGGCACCATGCTGACCTTCGTGGTCACCGGCCCGATCGTAGCCAAAGGCGGCGCACACGCAGCGCTGACAACCGCCAACGGCCTGTACCTGGCGGTGTTCGTGATGTGTTTGCTGCTCGGCTTCGTAACCAAGCACCGTAGCCACGGCCACGTGACCAACTGATTCGTCGTCAATGTCGTGATATGAAAAGGGCGCCTCGGCGCCCTTTTTTATGCTGATGACCCGTCCTAAATAGCGTTGACACATTTTACTCACGCACAGAGGAAAATGTGATGAACCAGTATGTTAAACGCACGCAACGCGATTACTCTCTATCCTTTAAATTAGCCGTCGTCGAACAGGTCGAAAAAGGTGAAATGACCTGCCGTCAGGCCACTGACCGTTACGGTATTCAGGGAAACGCAACGGTGTTGAACTGGCTACGCAAGCACGGTCAACTCGACTGGCGTTCATCCTCCCCCACAAGAACGTGCGGAGTCACCATGCCCAAAATGCCGCTTACGCCCGAACAACGCATTAAAGAACTGGAGCAGCAACTGGCTGAATCAGAAGTCAAAGCCCAGTTTTTTGAAGCCGTTGTGAAAGTGATGAATACCGAGTTCGGAGCAACACTGACAAAAAAGCAGTTGGCCGTCTTATCACGCAAACACAAACGCCGAGACTCACAATAACGCGCGTCTGCCGGTATATGGGCATCAGTCGGCAGGCGTGGTATCAGTCATTGCAACGTGAGTGCGGGAAAGAAAGACAGGCCCGGCACATCGTTGAGCAAGTGACCGCCATTCGGTTGCACCAGCCCCGGTTGGGCACACGCAAACTGCATTACTTGTTGCGACAGCAGCCAGAGCCCGCGTTGCACGTTGGCCGGGACCGTCTGTTCCAGATACTGCGCTGTTCACGATTGCTGGTGATGCCCAAACGGGCCTATCACAAGACGACACACAGCCACCATCGTTTTTACCGTCATCCCAACTTGTTGAAGCCGGGTGCAAATCAGGTCATTGCCCATCGCCCGGAACAGGTGTGGGTAGCGGATATCACCTACCTTCCGCTGAGGACAGGCACGGCGTATCTGAGTTTGGTAACCGATGCCTGGTCGAGAAAAATCGTGGGTTATCATGTTCATGACAGCCTGCATACCCGGCATGTGGCCAACGCGTTCAAAATGGCGTTAGCCGGGAGGCGCACAACCCATGCGCTGGTTCATCACTCAGACCGGGGTATCCAGTACTGTTCGAAGGAATATCAGGAATTACATCAACGGCATGGTGTCATCTGTTCAATGACGGATGGGTATGACTGTTACCAGAATGCCCTGGCGGAACGGGTAAACGGGATATTAAAAATGGAGTATCTGCTCGGCAGCCCGGAAGATATCGGGCAAGCAAGAAAGATGGTCAGGCAGTCAGTGGAAATCTACAACACACGACGGCCACATCTGTCGCTACAATACAAAACGCCCGATGAAGTTCATCGGGCGTTATAAGGCTGAAAAGTGTCAACCTATAGCCGGACTAGTCATGACAAATACGGACTTAACGCCGGAAATCCACTTTCTCGTCCTGCGCCAGATACAGCGTGGTTTCCGCCGGCTGGGTCTCGGCAATCACCGTGCCCTGACGTATCGAGTAACGCACCGGCGTCTGTCGGCGCACCGCATCAAAACCGCTGTCCGCAGGCAATATCACCAGATTGGCACTGTTGCCCGCCGTCAGGCCGTAGTCGGTCAGGTTCAGGGTGCGCGCGCTGTGGCTGGTGATCAGTTTCAGCCCGTCGTCGATCTGCCCGTATCCCATCAGTTGGCACACGTGCAGCCCCATATGCAGTACCTGCAGCATGTTGGCGGTGCCCAGCGGATACCAGGGATCGAACACATCATCATGACCAAAGCAGACGTTGATTTCCGCCTCCAGCATCTCCTTCACCCGGGTGATGCCGCGCCGTTTCGGGTAGCTGTCGAAACGACCCTGCAGGTGAATATTCACCAGCGGATTGGCGACAAAATTGATGCCGGACATTTTCAGCAGGCGGAAAAGCCGTGACGTATAAGCACCATTGTAAGAGTGCATCGCCGTGGTATGGCTGGCGGTGACTCTGGCCCCCATATCCAGCTTCAGCGCCAGCGCCGCCACGGTTTCGACAAAGCGCGACTGCTCGTCGTCTATTTCATCGCAGTGGACATCCACCAGCCGATCGTATTTCTGTGCCAAAGCGAATGCCTTGTGCAGCGACTCCACGCCGTATTCGCGCGTAAACTCAAAGTGCGGAATGGCTCCCACCACGTCGGCCCCCAGTCGCAGCGCCTCTTCCAACAGCGCCTCACCGTTGGGATAGGACATAATGCCTTCCTGCGGAAAAGCGACGATTTGCAACGTGACCCAGGGGGCAACTTCCTGTTTCACCTCCAGCATTGCACGCAGCGCAGTCAGGGTCGGGTCGGAAACGTCAACGTGGGTACGCACGTACTGCACGCCGTTGGCGATTTGCCATTTCAGCGTCTGCCAGGCGCGCTGCTTAACGTCCTCATGGGTCAGCAACGCCTTGCGCTCTGCCCAGCGCTCAATCCCTTCAAACAGGGTACCCGACTGGTTCCAGGCCGGTTGCCCGGCGGTTTGGGTAGTATCCAGATGGATATGTGGCTCAACAAACGCCGGCATCGCCAGCCCGCCCTGCGCATCCAGCACATCGCTGCGCCATTCCTGCCCTTCCGGTTGCGGCACGATATGGGCGATGCGCCCCTGCTCAATCGCCAGTTGCCACAGCCCTTCATGCCCGCTCAGACGCAGGTTATCGATAAACTTCAATGGACTCTTGGCCACCCTTCACCTCTGCTGTTCCAGCCTGTTTTATTCATCATACTGGCAGCGGATCATACTGACAAAGCCGCCAATAATTTATTCCACCACCGATTACTCCCGAATGGGTAGAATTCGCATTAACTGGCTCGTTTCAGCTAAAGATGAATAAAAACCGCAACTTATCAAATAACGATAAAAATCATTCATATACCACATTAGAGGTATATGGAGGGGCGATTGATTTGCATCAATAAATTGCCCACAGGGAGGAATAAGGTAACGCTAGGAAACCAGAATTTTGAGGCAATAATGAGCAGAGTCAAACTTGCTGTCATCGGTAATGGCATGGTCGGCCACCGGTTTATCGAAGATCTGCTGGAAAAAGCAGACAAAGACCAGTTCGACATCACCGTATTTTGCGAAGAACCGCGCATCGCCTACGATCGCGTACACCTTTCTTCTTATTTCTCCCACCACACCGCTGAAGAACTTTCGCTGGTACGCGAAGGCTTTTACGAGAAACAAGGCGTGAAGGTTTTGGTTGGCGAACGCGCCATCACCATCAACCGCAGTGAGAAAGTCATTCACTCCAATACCGGCCGTACCATCTATTACGATAAATTGATCATGGCCACCGGCTCTTATCCGTGGATCCCGCCGATTAAAGGCTCCGAAAGCCAGGACTGTTTCGTCTACCGTACCATTGAAGATCTGAACGCCATCGAAGCCTGCGCACGCCGCAGCAAACGCGGTGCGGTGGTCGGCGGTGGCCTGTTGGGTCTGGAAGCCGCCGGGGCGCTGAAAAGTCTCGGCGTTGAAACTCACGTCATCGAATTTGCGCCGGTACTGATGGCCGAACAGCTCGACCCGATGGGTGGCGATCAACTGCGTCGCAAGATCGAACGCATGGGCGTCAAAGTCCATACCGGTAAAAATACCCAGGAAATCGTCAACGGCGGGGAGCAGGCGCGCAAAACCATGCAGTTCGCCGACGGGACCGCGCTGGAAGTGGACTTTATCGTCTTCTCTACCGGCATCCGTGCCCAGGACAAGCTGGCTCACCAGTGCGGTCTGGCCACCGCCCGCCGCGGCGGTATCGTGATTAACGACAGCTGCCAGACCTCCGATCCTGACGTTTATGCCATCGGCGAATGTGCCTCATGGCGTGAACGCACCTTCGGCCTGGTAGCGCCGGGCTATAAAATGGCGCAGGTCACCGCCGATCATCTGCTGGGCCGTGAAAACACCTTCATGGGTGCCGACATGAGCGCCAAGCTGAAACTGCTGGGCGTCGACGTCGGCGGTATCGGTGATGCCCACGGCCGCACCGAAGGCGCACGCAGCTACGTCTATCTGGACGAGAGCAAAGAGGTTTATAAACGCATCGTGGTCAGCGCCGACAACAAAACCCTGTTGGGTGCGGTACTGGTCGGTGATACCAGCGACTACGGCAACCTGCTGCAGCTGGCACTGAACGCCATCGAACTGCCGGAAAACCCGGACGGCCTGATCCTGCCGGCACATGCGGGCAGCAAACCGGCCATCGGCGTCGACTCCCTGCCGGAAACCGCACAAATCTGTTCCTGCTTCGACGTCAGCAAAGGCGATATCATCAAAGCGGTCAGCATGGGTTGTCATACCGTCGCGGCGATCAAGTCCGAAACCAAAGCCGGCACCGGCTGTGGCGGCTGTATCCCGCTGATCACTCAGGTGTTGAACGCCGAACTGAGCAAACAGGGTATCGAGGTCAACCACCACCTGTGCGAACACTTCGCTTATTCACGCCAGGAGCTGTACCACCTGATCCGCGTTGAAGGCATCAAATCCTTCGACGAACTGTTGACCAAATACGGCAAAGGCTACGGTTGCGAAGTTTGTAAACCTACCGTCGGTTCACTGTTGGCCTCCTGCTGGAATGAATACATTCTCAAACCGCAGCACACGCCGCTGCAGGACACCAACGACAACTTCCTCGGCAATATCCAGAAAGACGGTACCTACTCGGTGATCCCACGCTCTCCTGGCGGCGAAATCACGCCGGAAGGGCTGATGGTAGTCGGCCAAATCGCCAAGGAATACAACCTGTACACCAAGCTGACCGGCTCCCAGCGCATCGGCATGTTCGGCGCGCAGAAAGACGACCTGCCGGCCATCTGGAGCAAGCTGATTGCCGCCGGCTTTGAAACCGGTCACGCCTACGCCAAGGCGCTGCGCATGTCCAAAACCTGCGTCGGCAGCACCTGGTGCCGCTTTGGCGTCGGCGACAGCGTCGGCTTTGGCGTCAAGCTGGAACATCGCTACAAAGGGATCCGCACCCCGCACAAAATGAAGTTTGGCGTTTCCGGCTGCACCCGTGAATGTTCCGAAGCCCAGGGCAAAGACGTCGGCATTATCGCCACCGAAAACGGCTGGAACCTGTACGTTTGCGGTAACGGCGGGATGAAACCACGCCATGCCGACCTGCTGGCAGCGGATCTCGACCGCGAGACGCTGGAGCACTATCTCGATCGCTTTATGATGTTCTATATCCGCACCGCCGATAAGCTGCAGCGCACTTCGGTATGGCTGGAAAGCCTGGAAGGCGGCATCGATTATCTGCGTAAGGTGATCATTGACGACAAACTGGGGATTAACGACCAGTTGGAAGCCGAGATCGCCCGCCTGCGCGACGCAGTGGTCTGCGAGTGGAAAGAAACCCTTGAGCACCCTGAGTCCCAGGTGCGCTTCGCCCACTTTATCAACAGCAGCCAACGCGATCCTAACGTCCAGGTGGTCGCCGAGCGCGAACAGCATCGGCCGGCGCGTCCGGATGAGCGTATTCCTGTCACCCTGCTGGAAGCTGAGGAGAACAACGTATGAGCCAGTGGACAACCCTTTGCCCCATCACCGATATTCTGCCCGGCACCGGCGTGTGTGCCCTGATCGGCGAGCAACAGGTAGCGATATTCCGCCCTTATGCCGACGAACAGGTGTTTGCCATCAGCAATATTGATCCCTTCGCCCAGGCCAGCGTGTTATCACGCGGCCTGATCGCCGAACATCAGGGTGAACTGTGGGTCGCCAGCCCGCTAAAAAAACAACATTTCCGCCTGCACGACGGCTACTGCCTGGAAGATGACAGCCGTTCCGTCGCGCATTTTACCAGCCGGGTTCTGGACGGCATGGTGCAGGTCGCGGCCTGATATTTTCACTTTAACCTCAGGGGAAGCAGCATGTTCACCGATACCATCAACAAATGTGCCGCCAACGCGGCGCGCATCGTCAGGCTGGCGAAGCACAGCCCGCTGGGCTTTTGGATCAGCTCGGCGATGGCCGGGGCCTACGTCGGCCTCGGCATCATTTTGATTTTCACCCTCGGCAATCTGGTCGATCCGTCCCTCCGTCCGCTGGTGATGGGGGCCACCTTCGGCATCGCGCTGACGTTGGTGATCATTGCCGGTTCGGAGCTGTTCACCGGCCATACCATGTTCCTGACGCTGGGCGTCAAAGCCGGTACCATCACGCAGGGCCAGATGTGGACCGTCCTGCCGCAAACCTGGCTGGGCAACCTGTTGGGCTCGGTGCTGGTCGCACTGATGTACTATTACGGTGGCGGCAGCCTGCTGTCGGTGGACACCAGCCTGGTGCATACCGCCGCGCTGGCAAAAACCACCGCCCCGGCAGAAGTGCTGTTCTTCAAGGGTGTGCTGTGTAACTGGCTGGTCTGCCTGGCGATTTGGATGGCCATCCGCGTTGAGGGTGCCGCCAAATTCATCGCCATCTGGTGGTGCCTGCTGGCCTTTATCGCGTCCGGCTACGAACACTCGGTCGCCAATATGACGCTGTTCGCTCTGTCCTGGTTCGGTCATCACAGCGAGGCCTATACCCTGAGCGGGATCGGCCATAACCTGCTGTGGGTAACGTTGGGCAATATCCTGTCCGGTGCCGTGCTGATGGGCCTGGGCTACTGGTACGCCACGCCAAGTGCCGAACGGCCACAGGCTGAGAAAGCTGCTGCGCGTCAGACTGCCTAATATTCAGGGGCGCCTTGCGCCCCACTGCTGATTGCCCCGAGGAGTGCCGATGGATTACCTGCCGATTTTCTGCCAACTGCAACACAAAGCCTGCCTGCTGGTCGGTGGCGGTGAGATTGCCGAGCGCAAAGCTCGCCTGCTGCTGGATGCCGGTGCGATGTTGACCGTCAATGCCTGTGCCTTCAACCCGCAGTTCCACGAGTGGGCGGCTCAGGGCCGGGTCACACTGGCGGAAAGTGAATTCAGTGCAGAGTTACTGACGGAAAAGTGGCTGGTGATCGCCGCTACCGATCGCCTCGAGGTCAATGCGCTGGTGTATCAGTGCGCCAACCAACAGCGGGTGTTCTGCAACGTGGTCGATGATCCAAAGCGCGCCAGCTTTATCATGCCGTCGATTATCGATCGCTCGCCAATTATGGTCGCGGTGTCCTCCGGTGGGAAAGCCCCGGTGCTGGCACGACTGCTGCGTGAAAAGCTGGAGGCCGTGCTGCCCCAACATCTTGGCAAGTTGGCGCAACTGGGCGGTTCATTGCGTCAGCGGGTGAAAAAGCACTTCAGCGATATCGGCTCACGCCGTCGTTTTTGGGAAAAGCTTTTTGCCCATGATCGGCTGGCGCAGTCGCTGGCCAATAATGACCAGGCGCTGGCGGAACAGCAGATCGAACAGCTGTTTAGCCACCAACCGCAAGATTGCGGCGAAGTGGTGCTGGTGGGGGCCGGGCCGGGCGATGCCGGTTTGCTGACGCTGAAAGGCCTGCAGCAGATCCAGCAGGCTGACGTGGTGGTTTACGACCGGCTGGTATCCGATGAGGTCATGA
The DNA here is from genome assembly GCF_027474885.1 of Serratia myotis. Lineage (NCBI taxonomy): Bacteria > Pseudomonadati > Pseudomonadota > Gammaproteobacteria > Enterobacterales > Yersiniaceae > Serratia > Serratia myotis. Next base: position 5,131,434 of record NZ_CP099707.1, read on the forward strand.
CGCTGGTGCGCCGCGATGCCGAGCGCATTTTCGTCGGCAAACGCGCGGGCCATCACTGCGTACCCCAGGAGGAAATCAATCAAATCCTGTTGCAACAAGCCCAGTTGGGTAAACGCGTGGTGCGCCTGAAAGGCGGTGATCCGTTTATCTTCGGCCGTGGTGGTGAAGAACTGGAAACGTTGGCCGCGGCCAATATCCCATTCTCGGTGGTGCCGGGCATTACCGCCGCCTCTGGTTGTTCGGCCTACAGTGGCATTCCCCTCACCCACCGCGACCATGCGCAAAGCGTGCGGCTGGTGACCGGCCATGCCAAGAGTGACGGCGGACTGGACTGGTCAACGCTGGCAGCAGAGCAACAAACTCTGGTGTTTTACATGGGTCTGACACAGGCGGCAGAGATCCAGCGCCAACTGATCGCGCACGGCATGCCAGCCACAACCCCGGTAGCACTGGTAGAAAACGGCACGTCCTGCCGCCAGCGGGTCATAGAAGGTGAATTAAACCAGTTGGGGGAACTGGCTTTGCAGGCCGCCAGCCCAAGTTTAATTATTGTCGGCAGCGTGGTGAGCCTGCGTAGCAAACTGAACTGGTTCTCCAGCCAGCAACCACCGCAACCGCTGGCCAAAATGGCCTGATTCAGACGTAAAAAAAGCGGCCAATGGCCGCTTTTCTTTTTGCTCAGAGCCTCACTGTGGGGAAACAAAGCCCACAGCCTGGTAAACCTTCGCCAGGGTTTCCTGAGCGCGTACACGGGCCTTGGCAGCGCCATCACGCATCACTTGCTGCAGCAGGGCCTCGTCATTGCGGAAACGATGAAAGCGTTCCTGCAGCTCACTCAGCATGCCGGATACCGCCTCAGCAACGGCACCTTTCAGGTGGCCATACATCTGGCCTTCAAACTCGGCTTCCAGTTGAGCAATGCTCTTGCCGGTCACGCCAGAGAGAATATCCAACAGGTTGGACACTCCCGCCTTGTTTGCCACGTCGTAACGCACCACTGGCGGCTCTTCGGAATCGGTCATCGCACGTTTGATCTTCTTGGCCACCGCTTTCGGATCTTCCAGCAGGCCAATCACGTTATTGCGGTTATCGTCCGACTTGGACATCTTCTTGGTCGGCTCTTGCAGCGACATCACGCGGGCACCGGACTTGGGAATAAACGGCTCGGGCACTTTGAACACGTCACCGTAAAGCGCGTTGAAACGCTGACCGATGTCACGGCTCAACTCCAGATGTTGTTTCTGGTCTTCGCCGACCGGCACCTGGTTGGTCTGATACAGCAGGATATCTGCCGCCATCAACACCGGGTAGCTGAACAGGCCGGCGTTAATGTTTTCCGCGTAACGGGTGGACTTATCCTTGAACTGGGTCATACGGCTCAGTTCGCCGAAATAGGTGTAGCAGTTCAGTACCCAGCTCAGTTGCGTGTGCTCCGGCACGTGCGACTGCACGAAGATGGTGCTTTTTTGCGGATCGATGCCGCAGGCCAGGTACAGCGCCAGCGTATCCAGCGTGGCTTTGCGCAATTTATCTGCGTCCTGACGTACGGTAATCGCATGCAAATCGACGATGCAGAAGATGCAGTCGTAATCATCCTGCATCTGCAGCCACTGACGCAGCGCACCCATGTAGTTACCAATGGTCAGTTCACCGGACGGTTGCGCGCCGCTAAATACGATGGGCTTACTCATGTTTAAATTTCCTGATTCTCTAAAGATGACAGCCCAAGAGCGGGCAACAAGTCGGCAAAGCGCTCCAACACGCGGTCGGGATGGCTCAGGGCAATCGCCTCGCCGTAGTTATAACCGTAGGTCAGTGCGGCGCTTGGGCAACCTGCCCCCTGTGCCGCCTGAATATCATTGCGGGAGTCGCCGACAAACAGCAACTCGTTGGCGCGCAGGCCAAGCTTGCCGAGGACCAGATACAGTGGCGCCGGATGCGGTTTCTTTTCCACCACGTCGTCACCGCCGATAATCAGCGAGAAGTAATCAATAATGCCCAATGCGGCCAGTAACGGCGCCACAAACGGCGTTGGCTTGTTGGTCACCAGGGCCATCGGGTAATTTTGCGCAGCCAACTGAGCCAGGGTTTCTTTCACCTGTGGGAACAGACGACTGCCGCTGTCGACGGTTTGCGCATAGAAATGATCGAAGCGCTCGCGAAGCTGTTGGCAGTGTTCCGGCGTGGCTTCCACCTCGGCCCAGCGCAGCGCACGCTGTACCAGCACATCAGCACCATTACCAATCCAGGTGCCCACCCGGGCCTCACCGGCCTGTGGCAGGCCCATTTCTGCCAGCGCCAGATCGATCGCAGCGGCCAGCCCCGGCGCGCTGTCGACCAGCGTGCCATCGAGATCAAAGGCCAGAGCGCGGACCGCGCTGAAATCAGCCATGCGTCACCTTCGCCAACTCGCTGCGCATTTCGTCAATCACCCGACGATAATCCGGCTTGCTGAAGATGGCTGAACCGGCGACAAACATGTCTGCGCCCGCGGCAGCAATCTCGGCGATATTGTCGACCTTAACGCCACCATCCACTTCCAGGCGGATATCACGACCGCTTTCGTCGATCAGTTTGCGCACCTGACGCAGCTTATCCAGAGTACCGTGGATAAACGACTGGCCGCCAAAGCCAGGGTTAACCGACATCAGCAGGATCACGTCGACTTTATCCATCACGTAATCGAGGTAGCTCAGCGGCGTTGCCGGATTGAGTACCAGACCGGCTTTACAGCCATGCTCTTTAATCAGTTGAATGGTGCGATCGACGTGTTCGGAGGCTTCCGGATGGAAAGAGATGTAACTGGCACCCGCTGCAGCGAAGTCCGGCACAATACGGTCGACCGGTTTCACCATCAGGTGCACGTCAATCGGCGCGGTGATGCCGTAATTACGCAGCGCCTGACAAACCATCGGCCCGATGGTCAGATTAGGAACGTAGTGGTTATCCATTACGTCAAAATGCACTACGTCGCCGCCTGCGGCCAACACGTTGGCAGTGTCTTCACCCAGGCGGGCAAAGTCTGCTGACAAAATGGACGGGGCAATCAAAAATTTTTTCATCCGCTATCTCCAAACGTAGGGTTCGAATTGTTATACGCCGGGGCGTAACCCCGGTTTAACGATACAGCGCCAAAAGCTCATTCACTTTGCTGCGACCAAGAATATTACGGCTGATGGTGCGGCGCGCTTTCACCACGTACAGCGACGCGTGCTGGTACCAGTCGCGCGTCAGCTCGGTATCATGGTTGGAAATCAATACCGGCACCTGGCTTTCTACCGAAAGCTGATGCGCCATCAGCGCCAGGCTCTGCTGGTCGGCCATGCTAAAGCTGTTGGTGTGGTAGGCGGTAAAATTCGCCGTCGCCGATAAAGGCGCATACGGCGGATCGCAATACACCACGGTACCGCGCTCGGCTTTTGCCATGGTATCGCGGTAATGCTCACAGACAAAAGTGGCGTTGCGGGATTTTTCAGCGAACCAGTACAGCTCGTCCTCCGGGAAGTACGGTTTCTTGTAACGTCCAAACGGGACGTTGAACTCTCCACGCAGGTTATATCTGCACAGGCCGTTATAACAGTGGCGGTTCAGATAAAGAAACAGCAGCGCGCGACGATAGGCATCGGCGCTAGTATTAAACTCTTCGCGCAGCAGGTAAAACTGTTCTGACTTATTGAATTCATCGGTGAAAAGCAGGCGGGCATCACGCACGAAGTCATCCGTACGCAGTTTAACGATGTTATACAGGTTAATAAGATCGCTGTTGATGTCGGCGAGAATATAGGCGTCGTATTCCGTGTTCAGGAAGACTGAACCCGCACCCACGAAGGGCTCGATTAAGCAGTCGCCTGCTGGTAGGTGACGACGGATCTCGTCCACCAGCGGGTATTTTCCACCAGCCCATTTTAAAAAAGCGCGGTTTTTCTTCATGCCGTCAATTAGCTACTTATTATACAATTCAGAGCGGCGGATTGTACTCTGTTTCAGACAGCACATCAGCGCACAAATTTAAGTGATTGATACCCTTCATCCTTCAAGCCGCAGCACCCCTGGCCGCGCACAGTTATTCGGCCTGTCCGCAGGCCACTCCAGTCATCGGTCACGGGCGGCTCTGTTCGCCCTGAGTAACAGGGGCGCAGCATGTGCGCCCCTACAATGCCTGAATGCAGCTTGAAATCTATCGGGTTACTTTTTCAGATCCTGCTGTACCTGACGTACAGGTCGAACCCATGGTTTTTTCGCCTGAACATCAGCCGGCAGCGTCGCAATTGCGCGCTTGGCTTCTGCTGAGGAAGCATAGTTGCCACTCACCAGCACGTACCAAGGTTTACCGTCACGTTTAGTCGAATACACCAGATAATGCTGTAATTTCTGCTGCTTGGCGTAGGCATTCAGCGTATCGGAACGCGAAGCGCTGCTCAGTTGCAGAGTGTAATGGCTTGCCGGTGCAGACTGCAGCGAACCGCCGCTGCCGCTAACGGCTTCCGCCTTGGTACTTGCTGCTCCCGCTTTAGCGGAAGAGGCAGGTGCCGGGGTATACACCGTGGTTGGCGATTTATGCTGTGTGGCCGTAGCCGCCGGCTTGCTGGCGGTTTTTGCCGGTGTTTTATGTTGCTGTGGCGCAGTGCCCTGAACCGGACGTACGGCTTCTTTCGCCGCTGCGCCATTCATCAGGGTAGCCGGTGCCGTTGGCAACGTTGAAGCTGGACCGCTCATGCCCTGCGTTGCCGCATCAACCTGACCCTGTTGCGCCGACAGTGCATCCGACATATTGCCCGGCAGATCGACACGCTGTTGCGCGCCGCCCTGTGCTGGCTGCGGTTGCGCTTCCGTCGGGGTGCTGGAGATCGGTGGAACGCTGACGGTTTGCGGCTGCGAGCTGCTGCTCACACCGTTATTGTCATTGGTATCCGTGGTTCCGCCCGGAACACCGGTATTACCGGCAGTCAGTGACGAAGAGCCGGACAGATTAATGTCCTTGGCTGCGCCATTCTGCGCGCTTTCCTGTGCTGCTTCATGCTTGGTTGGCGCCTTCAACGCCGAGCCAATGCCGATAATCAACAGCAACAACACCAGAATACCGATACCAATCATTAAATGCTGACGCGAAACGGCAAAACGCGGTCCCGGAGCCGGTTTACGCGAACGTGCAGGACGACGATCGCTGCTATCAGGTCTGAGATCGTCTTCCGGTTTAAACTCATCCATCTGAAACCCTCCAACTAGAGGCAAAAGCCCACCACTGTAGACCTACCGTGGCACGAGCAGATTAACCCGATGATGGCAAAGCGACGCCAGTCAGGCTTTGCACATTATTAATATAGATGTAAACGGCGGCTAAGCCACTGTTACTTCGTCCGATTTACTTAGGCATTCCGTTCGGGAAGGCAAGCTGCGATCGAAGCAAGCACCATATCGTGCCCCACTCCGCCACGGACCTCCGCCTGGCCAATGGCCGTCGGCAGTACCAGGCGCAATTCACCGGCCAGTACTTTCTTATCGCGCATCATATGCGGCAGATAAGATCCCGGAGCCATTTCCTGCGGGCCACACACCGGTAAACCGGCGCGCAACAACAGTGCTTTAATGCGTTCAATATCTTCGCTTGAGAACTGACCGAGACGGTGCGCGGTTTCTGCCGCCATTACCATACCGGCAGCAACGGCTTCACCATGCAACCATACACCATAGCCCATTTCGGCTTCGATCGCATGGCCGTAAGTATGGCCCAGATTCAGCAGCGCGCGCAGACCGCTTTCGCGTTCATCAGCGGCAACCACCTCGGCCTTCAGCTCGCAGCAGCGGCGGATACAGTAGGCCAGGGCCTGCATATCCAACGCCACCAGGGCATCGATATTGTTTTCCAGCCAGACGAAGAAATCGCGATCGAGAATAATCCCGTACTTGATCACCTCAGCCAAACCAGAGGAGAGCTCACGCGCAGGCAAGGTTTTCAGGCAATCCAGATCAACCACCACCGAAGCGGGTTGATAGAAAGCGCCGATCATGTTTTTACCGAGCGGATGATTGACGGCGGTTTTACCGCCAACGGAAGAGTCCACCTGCGACAGCAGCGTGGTAGGGACCTGAATAAAGCGGACACCGCGCTGATAACAAGCGGCGGCAAAGCCGGTAAGATCGCCTACCACGCCGCCCCCGAGGGCAATCAGCGTGGTATCACGACCGTGCGGCTTTTCCAACAGTGCCGAGAACACCTGCTCAAGCACGGCAAGGGATTTATACTGTTCGCCATCAGGTAAAATCACCTGATCCACCATGACGCCTGCCTGCTCCAGCACCTTCCGGACGTTGTCCAGATAGAGTGGCGCCAGGGTTTGGTTAGTGACCAGCATGACCTGTTCACCCGCCTTCAGCGGCATAAAAGAAGCCGGATCGTTAAACAATCCGGCGGCTATGGTTATCGGGTAGCTGCGCTCCCCAAGCGTTACGGTAATTCTCTCCATGTCGCGCTCAGTTCTCAATGTGGTTTATCCCCGCTACTGCGGGGAACACAATCAGTCTTTCCGCATTTGCCGTGGCGAACACGGAAACCGCAATCAGTTACTTTCCAGCATGTTGATAATCTGGTTGGCAACCACTTTAGCGCTTTGATCGTCGGTGCGGATGGTGACATCTGCAATTTCTTCGTACAACGGATTGCGCTCTTTCGCCAGCGCTTCAAGCACTTCACGCGGAGGAGAATCAACCTGCAGCAGCGGACGTTTTTTGTCGCGCTGGGTACGGGCCAATTGCTTCTCGATAGTGGTTTCCAGGTACACCACTACGCCACGCGCCGACAGACGGTTACGCGTTTCACGCGATTTAACCGAACCACCGCCGGTAGCCAGCACGATGCCTTGCTTTTCCGTCAGTTCATTAATGACTTTTTCTTCACGATCGCGGAAACCTTCTTCACCTTCCACGTCGAATACCCAGCCCACGTCAGCTCCGGTACGTCGCTCAATTTCTTGATCGGAGTCGAAAAACTCCATATTGAGTTGCTGAGCTAACTGACGGCCAATAGTGCTTTTGCCGGCACCCATAGGCCCAACCAGAAAGATATTGCGTTTCTCTGCCATGTTTTTCGGTATTACTAAGACAATTCGTTAATGTTAACCCGCCCCGCCAATCAAATCAGCGGCGGGACCTAAACTGAAACCTCATGAACGATAGTGCGAGATCAGACGGAAAATTATCTCAACACTCTTGGTAGTTTGGCAACCGAATAAATCGCAATCCACGCCGCAGGAGGGAAACCATACGTTTTTAACGGCGTCTTGGCGCTAACAAAAAAACCTCGGTGCTCAATTCGGTAACCCTTGTAAGCTAAATCGGTCGCAGCGTCAAACGCAGATGCCCCGAAGGTGATAAAAAAGTGCATCTGCTCATCAACTTTAGGCGATTTCCCACGAACCGCACACCCGGTTGCTCAGGCCTTAATCAATGTCGGAGTAATGAATATCACCAGCTCGCGTCGTTTATGCTGTTTGCTGCTCTGTTTGAACAAGGATCCCAGCAAGGGTACGTCGCTGATCCCGGGTACCTTGTCTGCGCCCTCGGCGCTATGACGTTGAAATACACCACCTAAAACAACGGTTTCGCCATCTTTGAGCGTCACCTGGGTTTTGATCTCCTGTTTATCGATCGCCAACGTCTCGCCTGCCGCACGGCTGATTGAACGCCCGGGCATGTTCTGGCTGATTTGCAGGGTCAGGGTGATACGGCCATTGGGCAAAACTTTCGGCGTCACCTCCATGCCCAGCACCGCCTCCTTGAATTCCATCGACGTCGCCCCGCTGGAACCGCTGTTTACCTCATAGGGAATTTCGGTCCCCTGTTTAATGCTGGCGGTTTGCAGGTTCGCGGTCAGCAGGCGCGGACTGGCGATGATTTCCACTCGGTTCTCCTGCTCCAGCGCCATCAGTTCCAGATCCAGTAATCGCCCGCCGATCCGCGCCAGATGAAAACCCGCGCTGACTGCGCTGCGATCCAGCGGCAACCCGATGTTAAAGCCGTCCATTTGCCATGACTTTGCCGGCCGCTCATCCGATGCCAGCCCCCAACGCACACCCAGCTCGCGTAAACTCTCGCTGTTGATGGTGACAATATGCGCCGCCAATTGTACTTGCGCCAACGGTGTGTCCATCTCCGCAATCCGCTGGGTTAATAGCGCCACTACCGGTGCAGTGTCGCGGATCAGAACAGCGTTGGTGCGCTTATCCGCGACCACGCTGCCACGCTCACTCAGTAACAGACTGCCCTGAGCATTGAGATTTTCAGCAATCTCTTGCGCATCGGCATGGCTCAGCGGCAAGGTCACGCTGTGCAGCGGTTGTTTTTGCGCCAACGCCAATTTTTGACGCTGCTTTTCCTGCTCATTGGGTTCAGGAGAGACCATCATCACATTCCCCTCCAGCGTCATGGACAGCTTCCCCATGCGCAGGATCACCGTCAGCGCCTGGCGCCAGGGCACGTTATCCAACCTCAGCGTCAGGTTGCCGCCCACGCCTGCAGCGGTGACCACATTCAGTTGTTGATAATCCGCCAGTGCCTGCAACACCAGAGCAACTGGCGCATCCTGAAATTCCAGCGAAATAGGCTCCTGGTCCTGCGCGGCACCGGCAATAGCGACACTCCAGAGCAACACGCCCAGCCAACGGCATCCTTTCATTTTTCTTCCTTATGGTTTCCCAGGGTCAATACCACGGCATCCTCAGCGACCGGACACGCCGGATCGCCCTGTTTCTCCTTCAGCGTTAATTGCCCCTCCAGGACCTGCTCTACCCGCCAGCGGCCAGCCAATAAGGTTTGTTGAGGCTTTAATCGCAGCCACTGTCCGGCGGTGGTGATAACCCAGGCATGGTGTAGCGCCGCCTGCCCGATAGTGCCTTTCAATTGCCAGTTCACCGGTGATTCCGCCACGCTCGGGCAGTCAGGCAAGGGTAATGGCTTGAAAGGATCGCGTGGCTGCGGCTGGGCCATCAGCGTCAGAGGCAGCCACAGCAACCAGAACCCGTAACTTTTATTCATTGGGGTTTACCGCCGCAGCCTCTGCCAAAGCTGCCTGGAGAGTGAAATTTGCCATCAGCCCTTCCGCCTGCGCTTCAACGGTCATTTGATCAATACGCAAGTTGGCAGGCAGGCTCTCCAACAGTCTTAATAAACTGCCGTAATTGAGATGCAGCCGCAGGGTTTGCCGCGGTGAGCTCTCCTGCTGCTGCCAGCGTTGCAGCCCGGCATTTGCCCGTTGTAAGGCAACCGCCAGGTCCCCCTCGGCGACAGGCTGACGAGCGACCTGCTGCAAGTCTTGATTCACCTGTTCCAGCGTCGGCATACGGGCGAGTTGCTCCCACAAGGGGCTCATTTGTTGCGTCAGGCGCTGCTGCTCTGCCTCGGTCTGTGCCAGTTGCTGCCATTTCCCTTGCAACAGCAACAAACCGAACAGCAGGATCAGGCTACCCAACACCAGCCACTGGATGGCCAGCAGCTTCCACCCCGGCAACCCCAACCCTCTCGCCAACCAAAACGGCAATGGCTTATCCACCCTGCCCCCATTGCGCCACCAACGTAAACGAGAACAAACCATCCTGGCGCTGCGCGACTTCTGCCAGTCGGTAGCGCTGTAACAGGGGTAACGCCGTCATCTGTTGCTCAAACTGAAGCACAGCTTCGTAGCGCCGGCTAAGGCCCCGTAAGGTGATACTTTGCGCGTGGCTTTCCAGCGCGATCAGCCACAGCGGGTCAGGTAACAGGACGGGGAGTTGTTGTAACAGTTGCAGATAACGGCGGTTATGCGCCCGGTTGTTGTCATGCTGTTGTGCCAGCGCGGTTAAACGCGCCAGACGTGCCATCGCCTGTTGCAACTGTTGATAACGATCGGTCAGTTTTGTCTGCTGATCGATCAGCGCTAACAGTGCCGCATGCCGCTGTACCTGTTGCTGACTCAGCAAGCCAAAAACGACCATCAGTACCGCCAGCACCAACACCAGTTGCAAGACGAACATACGTAACCAGAAGGCGCAGCGGCGACGCTGACCTCGTGTGCGCCATGGCAAGAGATTAACCTGATACATCAGCTATCCTCAGCGCGCAGCGCCAGGCCGCCGGCCAAGACAAACGCCGCCGGCAATACGGGTAACGGGGGCCGAAGTTGGCTGAAAGCGCTAAAGGGTGACCACGGCAGGCTGCCTGGCGGCGGCGGCTCATTCATCACGCTGCTATAGTAAATCTGGTCTTCACCGAGTGAGGGACAGGCAGCATTCATCGCCGCCAGCGCCTGACTTGCCCCAGCAGCTTCCCTTATCGGTACGATGCCATAGGCAAACACCACTCGATGCGGGGCCACCCATAGCCATTCGTCATCGAGGCGATGCAACAAACCGGCGTCGGCCGACACGCCTGCCGCCTCTGCCATGACGCACAGTGCGCAAGGGGTAATATCAACCACCTGAGGCTGCAAATTGGCCTCGCGCAGGCAGTTTAGCCACTGTTGCAGCTCTTGCTGGCGTGCGGCGGTGAGCAGCAGGGTCGCGTGTTCGGGCAGTGCCTGGCGGTAGTCCAGCGCCAATGTTTGGCTATCCAGGGGAAACTGTTTCAGCCCCTGACTGGTGATGTAATCGCCACGTAGCGGCTCTTTCAGCCTGGCGTCCGGCAGCGGCATCTGATGCTGTAGAACCCGCTGCGCGGGCAGAGCAATGCGTAAGGAAATATGTCTTGGTAACTGAACCCGCCATTGCCGTAATGCCTGAATCAGGGCGTCGGTCTGTTCCAGACAGCCCTCACGCAGCACCGGTTGCGGCAGCGTTTGTTGCCACCAGTGACGCAGTTGCCAGCCATTGCGGCGGCGTTGTGCTGCCAAGGCACGAACGCAGTGACTTTGTATATCCAGTCCCACCTGCCATGCTTGAGTAAACATATTTCGCCCGACCTCCATATCGTCAGATAACAAAAGAACATATCCATGTTGCAGGCTTGCCTTTATACTACCGCGCGGTTGTTTATAAACTGCCCAAATGACATGAAAATGGGAAATCTCAGGTGAAGTTCGTAAAGTATTTACTAATCCTTGCAGTGTGTTGCATCGTGTTGGGGGCAGCCTCGATCTTTGGCTTGTACAAATATGTCGAGCCGCAGCTGCCTGACGTTGCAACGCTGAAAGATGTGCGGCTGCAAATACCGATGCAGGTTTACAGCGCCGATGGCGAACTGATCGCCCAATACGGTGAGAAACGCCGTATTCCGCTAAAACTGAACCAAATTCCGCCGGTTATGGTGCATGCGTTTATCGCCACCGAAGACAGCCGCTTCTATGAGCATCATGGCGTCGATCCTATCGGTATCTTCCGTGCAGCCTCTATTGCGCTGGTCTCCGGCCATGCGTCACAGGGGGCGAGTACCATTACCCAGCAGTTGGCGAGAAACTTCTTCTTAAGCCCGGAACGCACCCTGATGCGCAAAATCAAGGAAGCCTTCCTGGCAATACGCATCGAACAGATGCTGACCAAAGACGAAATCCTCGAGCTGTATCTGAATAAAATCTATCTGGGGTATCGCGCCTATGGCGTGGGTGCCGCGGCGCAGGTTTACTTCGGTAAAGACGTCAGTCAGCTCAGCTTAAGCGAAATGGCGACCATTGCCGGCTTGCCGAAAGCCCCGTCAACCTTCAACCCGCTCTACTCCCACGATCGCGCCGTAGCTCGCCGCAACGTGGTGCTGTCGCGCATGCTGGATGAGCATTACATCACCCAGTCGCAGTACGATCAGGCGCGCAGTGAAGAGTTGGTGGCCAATTACCATGCGCCGGAAATCAGCTTCTCCGCACCTTATCTCTCCGAGATGGTGCGTCAGGAGATGATCAAGCGTTATGGCGACAATGCTTATACCGATGGCTACAAGGTCTACACCACCGTCACCAGGAAGCTGCAGTTGGCGGCGCAGGAATCGGTACGTAATAACGTGCTGGCGTATGACATGCGCCACGGTTACCGCGGCCCGTCCAACGTGCTGTGGAAAGTGGGTGAAGCAGCCTGGGACCAAAAGCAGATCGTCGACTCATTGAAGAATCTGCCTAACTACGGTCCATTGTCGCCGGCGGTGATTGTCGCAACCAGCGCCGAAGAGGCCACGGCCATGATGGCAGACGGCAGTCATGTCGCGCTGCCGATGTCCACCATGCGCTGGGCACGGCCTTACAAGTCCGACACGCAGCAGGGCTCAACGCCGAAACGCGTCACCGATGTGGTGCAGGCCGGTCAACAGGTTTGGGTCCGCAAAGTGGGCGAAAACTGGTGGCTGTCACAGGTGCCGGACGTCAACTCTGCCCTGGTGTCGATCAACCCGAATGACGGGGCGGTGAAAGCCCTGGTCGGCGGGTTCGACTTCAACCAGAGCAAGTTCAACCGCGTCACTCAGGCACTGCGTCAGGTCGGTTCCAATATCAAACCCTTCCTGTATACCGCAGCGATGGACAAGGGCCTGACCCTGGCTACTATCCTGAATGACCTGCCGATCACCCGTTGGGATCCAGGTGCCGGTACCGACTGGCGACCGAAGAACTCACCGCCAACCTACGACGGCCCGATTCGCCTGCGTCAGGGGCTGGGACAGTCGAAGAACGTGGTGATGGTGCGTGCGATGCGTGCGATGGGCGTCGATTACGCGGCAGAATACCTGCAGCGTTTCGGCTTCCCGGCACAAAACATCGTACACACCGAATCACTGGCGCTGGGTTCCGCTTCGTTCACCCCAATGCAATTGGTACGGGGTTACGCGGTGCTGGCCAACGGCGGTTATCTGGTGGATCCGTACTTCATCACCAGGATTGAAGACGATAACGGCAACACGGTGTTCGAAACCAAGCCGAAGATTGTCTGCGACAGCTGTAATCTGCCGGTGATTTATGGTGATACCCACCGCTCTGCCGTGCTTTCCGAAGACAATATTGAAAATGTCGCGACGTCGCAGGAAGGCAAGAATGGCAACGTGCCAATGCCGCAGTTGGAGCAGGTGACCCCGGCTCAGGTTCAGCAGGATGGCGATCAACAATATGCGCCACACGTTATCAGCACCCCGCTGGCATTCCTGATGCACGACGCGCTGAACAGCAACATCTACGGTGAACCGGGCTGGATGGGCACCGCCTGGCGTGCAGGTCGTGATCTGAAACGTCGTGATATCGGCGGCAAAACCGGGACCACCAACAGTTCAAAAGACGCCTGGTTCTCCGGCTATGGCCCGGATACCGTGACGTCGGTATGGATTGGCTTCGATGACCATCGGCGTGACCTTGGCCGTGCAACGGTATCCGGTGCGATCCCGGATCAGGTTTCCGGCGGCGAAGGCGGTGCGAAAAGTGCACAACCGGCCTGGGATGACTTTATGAAAACGGCACTGGAAGGCATTCCGGAGCAGAAAGTTACCCCACCACCGGGCATTATCAGCGTCACCATCGACAAGAACAGCGGTAAGCTTTCCGGCGGTGGCGGCGGTAGCCGTTCCGAGTACTTTATCGAAGGGACTCAGCCGACGGACTACCCATCAAGGGATACCGGTACAACGCTGACCGACCCCGGTGGCGAGAGCCACGAATTGTTCTAACAAAAAGGGCCAGAAAAATTCTGGCCCTTTCTTTTTTGAATCATCAGTGTCTAACGTGAACCGCGCAAAAACGCCTCGGTGAGGAACAATGCGCTAACGTTACGCGCCTCGCGGAAATCAGGCTCTGCCAGTAACGCCATCATGTCGGCTATCGGCCAACGCACCTGTGGCAAGGGTTCCGGTTCATCCCCCTCCAGACTCTGCGGGTAAAGATCGTGCGCCAGCACAATATTCATCTTGCTGGAAAAGTACGACGGCGCCATTGTCAGCTTGCTAAGAAAATCAAAGCGACCTGCACCAAAGCCGACCTCTTCCATCAGTTCACGGTTAGCCGCTTCCAGCACGCCTTCACCCGGGTCAATCAACCCTTTAGGGAAGCCAAGCTCATACGATTCGGTGCCCACGGCATATTCACGGATCAGCAGTAAATCGTCGCCAATCACCGGCACAATCATCACGGCCTCGCGATCTGAGGGCCGCATCCGCTCATACACCCGCCGTACACCGTTACTGAATTCCAGATCGACCGACTCAACGTTAAATAAACGCGAACGCGCGACCGTTTCCACTTTCAGAATTTTAGGTTTTTGCAGGTGTTTATCCATGATTGCCTCAAATGAGTTATCCAGCGGCAGGCCACAGCATCAGGCGTGATGACGCGAATAACCAGAATAATGATTGGCGTGACGCGCAGTTCACATGCGTTCAAACGCTGACCAAATCCGATCTTGATCACATTGTGCGTTAATGAGAACCTTGGCCGCAACGAGCACAAGCAGTAATTTACTTTTTTTTAACAAGCGTAGCCAGTACCCGCCGCTTTTCTGTTCTCATCCAGCAAAAAGAACGCATTAAAATAAGATAATGCCGATATCGACAGTGCAACCTGGTTGCTATCATCACGCAGGTAAGACAGGACAGTAGGACGAATATTTTTTATCAATAAGTGAGATCCCGACGGAGAATCTGCTTTCCCGTCACGGATCAGGGTGTCTCTTGGTGATTGGACTGCGTATAATACTCCACGATTCATCAGGTTGGTGAGGTTCACGGGTACAGGATGGGGATAGCATGAGCACAATAGTGTTGATATTGGCCTTAGTGCTTGCCTGCCTGATTGCCGCCGGCCTGTATCTTTGGTTCAAAGCCCGCAATCAGCCGCTGCTGACGCGTACGCTGCCTTTTATCAAACCCACACACCGTAAGCTGACCGGCGAAGAACGCGCCGCCGTTGAGCACTATCTCGGCCAACAAAATAAGCTGAGCAACAAACTGTTGCCCGGCAACAGCTCATTACCTTCTGCCAAGCTGGCGCTGACCCCACAAAGCGACAACGTCTACCCGATCACCCACGCCATCACCCGCTACGGGCTGGCCAGCGATGAACCCAATAAATGGCGCTATTACCTGGACGCCGAAGAGGTGCATCTGCCGCCGTTCTGGGAGCAGTACATCAGCGCCGATAACCATGTGGAAGTGATTAAAACCCAGACGCTGCCGCTGGTGATCTCGCTCAACGGGCATTCGCTGAAAGACCATATTCACGATCGGCCACTGCCGCCGATGGTGAAGGCGAGTTCCAGCCAAAACGCCTCTATTCGCAAGGAAGAGAGCGAGCACGTCGAACTGGTGAACATCCGCAAGGAAACGCCGGAAGAACACGCACTCAATCGTCCGAACGGTATCAAGGAAGCCGCCATCATTTCGGCCGCCCTGCTGTTGCTGTTCTTCAGCCTGATCAGCCCAGTGGTGGTGATCCCCTGGATGATTGTCGTCGCCGTGCTGATGATCGCCTGGGGCTGCTGGAACCTGTTCCGCCGCCCGGCCACACGCGAACTGAAAGAAGTGCACTGCCTGCGGGGCACCCCCAAGCGTTGGGGGCTGTTTGGCGAATCCAATCAGGGGCAAATCAGCAACATTTCACTCGGCATCATCGATCTGATTTACCCGCCACACTGGCAGCCTTACGTTACCCAGGATCTGGGTAAAACCACCGACGTGGATATTTACCTTAACCGTCAGGTGCTGCGCCAGGGGCGCTACCTTTCGCTGCACGATGAGGTGAAAAACTTCCCGCTGCAGCAATGGGGCCGAAATGCGGTGCTGATGGCCAGTTCGCTTCTGGTACTGCTGCTGTTGCTGACCTATATCCCACTGAGTCTGCCGCTCAAGCTAAGCATGGCCTGGCTGCAGGGCGCACAAAAAATAGAAGTCACCAACGTGCAGGCATTGGAAGGCACAACGCTGCGCATCGGGGACACGCTGAAGGCTCAGGGCACGGGCATGTGCTATGTGCCGCCGTTAACCAGTGGCACACGCTCTTCCAGCTTTATGCCGTTCGACTGCTCAGGCATTTACTGGAACAACGCGGCCCCCCTGCCGCAGCCGGAATCGGAAGTCATCGACAAGGCCTCTGCCCTGCTGGCGACGGTCAATGACCAGTTGCATCCTGACGGCACCGAACAAAAGCTCAACCCGCAGTTGGCCAGTGCGATCGAAAAATCCGGCATGATCCTGCTGGATGATTTTTCGGATATTGTACTGAAAACGCAAGATTTGTGTCAGGCAGACAATGACTGTGTCCGGCTGAAGAACGCACTGGTGAACCTGGGTAACGTCAAAAACTGGGGCACTCTGGTGAAACGCGCCAAATCTGGTTCGCTGCAAGGGGTGAACGTGCTATTGCGTCCGGTAAGCGCTGAATCGCTGGAAAGCCTGACCAAGGTGGCCGCATCCTCATTCGTCTACAGTGAAACCCGGCAGGCTGCCGCCGCACTCAACAGCCCACCGCCCGGCGGATTCCTGATCAGTAGCGATGAAGGTAAACAGCTGGTGAATCACCCGCAGCCCACGGTGCCGCTAAACGAATACAACGCGCTTGACCAATGGAATGAGCTGCAACGCCTTGCCAGTATGCTGCTGCATACGCCGTTCGAAGCGCAGGGAGTGATCACCAATATCAGCGTCGATGCCAACGGCACCCGCCATATTTCGCTGCACAGCGAGCCGGATATCATCACCCTGTGGCGTTATCTCGGCACCAGCCTGTTGCTACTGACGGTCGCCGTGGTTTTGGGTTACAACACCTGGCGACTGGTACAGCGTCGTCGCAGCAATCAGCACCGGATCGCCGATATCCAGCGCTACTACGAAAGTTGCTTTAACCCGCAGTTCGCCCCGATGTCATTGCGGCCGATGCCCTGAGTCATTCGCCGGCCTGCGCCCTGTCATTTGCTTATGCTACGCTAACGCTATTATCCTTATCCTGCGGACCGCCGACGATTCGCCAATGGAGTTTTCATGGTTCCCGAGTTTGACTGGCGTGAGATTGATACCGTGCTGCTGGATATGGACGGTACCCTGCTCGATCTGGAGTTCGACAGCCACTTTTGGCTCAGCCTGGTGCCACAGGCCCTGAGCGAGCAGCGTGCCATTCCCTTCGATAAAGCGCATGAAATTATTCACCAGGAATATCTGGCAGTACAGCACACCATGAACTGGTACAGCTTCGATTACTGGAGCGAACGGCTGGACATGGATATTTACCGCATGACCAGCGAGGTTGGCAGCCGCGCCCGTCTGCGTGAAGATACCGAGCCGTTTTTACAGGCATTACGTGCGGCGGGCCACCGGACTATTTTGTTGACCAACGCCCACCCACACAGCCTGGCGGTAAAAATTGAGCATACCGGTTTGGATCGGCACCTTGATTTATTACTTTCTACCCACACATTTGGTTATCCGAAAGAAGATCAGCGTTTGTGGCAGGCAGTGCAGCAACATACCGGTTTTGATCCGCAGCGCACGCTGTTTGTCGACGACGGTGAACCTATTCTGGATGCCGCCCGTACCTTCGGCATTCGCTACTGCCTGGGCGTGCAGAACCCGGACTCCAGCATGGCGGAGAAAACCTTCCAGCATTACCCATCGATGCGCGATTACCGCCTGTTGATACCGGCGCTGGCCAGGGGGAATTGATGAAAGGGAAAGGAAAAGCAACGGACGACGAAGCCGTTCGGCTGGACAAGTGGCTTTGGGCGGCACGTTTCTATAAGACCCGCGCACTGGCCCGGGACATGATCGACGGCGGCAAGGTGCACTACAACGGACAGCGCGGCAAGCCGAGCAAGATTGTCGAGCTTAACGCCGAGATCAAACTGCGTCAGGGAAATGAAGAACGCACGGTGATCGTGTTGGCTTTGACCAGCCAACGGCGCGGCGCCGACGAGGCGCAGCAAATGTATCAGGAAACTGAGGCCAGCATCGTCAACCGAGAGAAAGTGGCGCTCGCGCGCAAGATGAATGCGCTGACCATGCCGCATCCGGACCGCCGTCCGGACAAGAAAGAGCGGCGCGACCTGATTAAATTTAAATTTGGTGAGCAGGAATAAACCCTCACCGCAATGAGAGAAAACTATGTCTAACCATGACCAATTGCACCGTTACCTGTTTGAAAACTACGCGGTGCGCGGTGAGCTGGTTACCGTCAGCGAAACCTATCAGCAGGTTCTGAACAACCATGACTATCCCGCACCGGTAAAGAAATTGCTGGGTGAACTGCTGGTTGCCACCAGCCTGCTGACCGCAACGTTGAAGTTCGACGGCGACATCACCGTGCAGTTGCAGGGCGACGGTCCGCTGAAGCTGGCGGTGATTAACGGCAACAACCGCCAGGAAATGCGTGGCGTGGCGCGGGTACAGAGCGAAATCGCTGATGACAGCACGCTGCATCAGATGATCGGCAATGGCGTCATGGTGATCACCATCGCCCCCTCCGAAGGCGAGCGCTATCAGGGCGTGGTAGCACTGGAAGGCGAAACGCTGGCCGAGTGCCTCGAGGCTTACTTCCGCCAGTCCGAGCAGTTGCCAACCCGCCTGTTCATCCGTACCGGTGAGTCTGAAGGCCAACCGGCTGCGGGCGGCATGCTGCTGCAGGTCCTGCCGGCGCAGGACGGTAACGCCGATGATTTCGATCATCTGGTGCAACTGACCAATACGGTGAAAAGCGAAGAGCTGTTCGACCTGCCGGCCAACGAAGTGCTGTATCGCCTGTACCACCAGGAAGAAGTCACCCTGTATGAACCGCAGGACGTGATCTTCCGTTGCACCTGTTCACGCCAGCGTTGCGCTGATGCGCTGATCACCCTGCCGGCGGAAGAAGTGGCCCAAATGCTCGAGCAGGATGGCAATATTGATATGCACTGCGATTACTGCGGCAATCACTATGTGTTTGACGCCGTGGATGTTGCCGCCTTGTACACGGGTAACACCGACGAAAGCGAGCAGTTGCACTAAGTAGCACCTCATATCGGCGGGCGCGCCCTGCGCCTGCCTGTTTACTCCGTTTGCACGTTTGCTTTTTTCCGTGTGCTATCTCTCAGATCGTAACGAAAAACCGACTAAAACGTTAAATATTTGATACCTATCGCGGTTACTCGCTGCTGAATCCCTACAATTGGCGCCAGAAATTCTGTGACCAAGGAGTAGTGACATGCGTGTTAAAGGTATAACCCCTCAGGATCTGGCCGCTTATGGGATTCATAACGTCGGCGAAATCGTTCACAACCCGAGTTATGACTTGCTGTTTAAGGAAGAAACAGACCCATCTCTGGAAGGTTTTGAGCGTGGGGTCGTAACCAAGCTGGGTGCTGTATCCGTCGACACCGGTATTTTTACCGGCCGTTCCCCGAAAGATAAATATATCGTCCGTGACGACATCACCCGCGACACCGTCTGGTGGGCCGATCAGGGTAAAGGCAAAAACGACAACAAACCCCTCAGCCCGGAAATCTGGGCAGACCTGAAACAGCTGGTCACCACGCAACTCTCCGGCAAACGCCTGTTTGTGGTAGATACCTTCTGCGGCGCCAACGCCGACTCCCGCCTGAAAGTCCGCTTTATTACCGAGGTCGCCTGGCAGGCGCACTTTGTTAAAAACATGTTCATTCGCCCGACCGACGAAGAACTGCAGGATTTCGAACCGGACTTCGTCGTCATGAACGGCGCCAAATGCACCAACCCGAACTGGCAGCAACAGGGCCTGAACTCGGAAAACTTTGTCGCTTTCAACCTGACCGAGCGCATGCAACTGATTGGCGGCACCTGGTACGGCGGCGAAATGAAAAAGGGTATGTTCTCCATCATGAACTACCTGCTGCCGCTGAAAGGCATCGCCTCAATGCACTGCTCGGCCAACGTGGGTGAGAAAGGCGACGTGGCGGTATTCTTCGGCCTGTCCGGCACCGGTAAAACCACCCTGTCCACCGACCCAAAACGCCAGCTGATTGGCGATGACGAGCACGGTTGGGACGACGACGGCGTGTTTAACTTCGAAGGTGGCTGCTACGCCAAAACCATCAAACTGTCTGAAGAAGCCGAGCCGGATATCTATCACGCTATCAAACGCGATGCGCTGCTGGAAAACGTCACCGTGCTGGCTGACGGCACGATAGATTTCAACGACGGTTCGAAAACCGAGAATACCCGCGTTTCCTACCCGATCTATCACATCCAGAATATCGTGAAGCCGGTATCCAAAGCGGGTCACGCCACCAAGGTGATCTTCCTGACCGCAGACGCCTTCGGCGTACTGCCACCGGTATCTCGCCTGACCGCTAACCAGACCCAGTACCACTTCCTGTCTGGCTTTACCGCCAAACTGGCCGGTACCGAGCGCGGTGTGACCGAGCCAACGCCAACCTTCTCCGCCTGCTTCGGCGCAGCCTTCCTGTCGCTGCACCCAACGCAGTACGCCGAAGTGCTGGTGAAACGCATGCAAGCCGCTGGCGCACAGGCCTATCTGGTGAATACCGGCTGGAACGGCACGGGCAAACGCATCTCCATCAAGGATACCCGCGGTATTATCGACGCGATCCTTAGCGGTGAAATCGATAAGGCGGAAACCATTACTCTGCCGATCTTCGATTTGGCGATGCCAACCTCACTGCCAGGCGTTAACCCGGACATTCTGGATCCACGTGCCACTTACGCCAGCCTTGAGCAATGGCAAGAGAAGGCCCAGGACCTGGCCGAGCGTTTTGTCACCAACTTTGACAAATACACCGACACCCCGGCAGGTGCCGCACTGGTCAGCGCCGGTCCAAAACTGTAATACCTTCTTCTTACAGCTTCAGCTAAGGCGTGGATCCCACGCCTTTTTTTATTTTTATCGGTTGTTTTTTAATCAGTGTAAAGAGATAATAATGCAGTGCAATCATTGATAGCAAAGGAGGTTTCAATGGCTACCATAACCGTCAGAAATCTGGACGACGAAGTCAAGGAGTTGCTGCGCGTCTCGGCAGCAAAAAACGGCCATTCCATGGAGGAGGAAGCTCGAATGATTTTGAAACAGGCATTAGTCAAAAAACCGCCGCGTTATGGCTTAGGCACTTGGATGCATCAACACTTTGCTGAGTTGGGTGGCGTTGAACTGGAGATCCCGCCGCGTGATAAAACACCGCCGCGGATTGTCACCTTTGACGACGACGATGACCAATTATGATTATTCTCGATACCAATGTGGTTTCAGAAACCTTGCGCCCCAACCCGCACTACAACGTCCTTACATGGCTGAATGAAAAAGACAACGATGAGCTTTATCTGAGTGCGATAGTTCTCGCCGAGTTGTTCAGCGGGGTTGCCTGTATGCCTGATGGGAAACGGCAGCGCGAATTCAAACATAAGCTGGCGGAGGCAGTGCAGATTAGATTTGATGAGCAAACCCTGCCATTTGATACACTCTGCGCGCTGCAATACGCAGAACTCATGGGGAAAAATCAGCGTCAGGGCCGGCTGATGAGCATGGCGGACACCCAAATCGCCGCCACCTGCCTGCATTACGGTGCCACCCTGGCCACGCGCAATACCAAAGACTTTATCCATTGCGGGATTGAATTAATCGACCCCTGGCAAGCCAGCACCGGTCGGCGTCTGCATGAAGAAGCGGCGGAATACTACGTCATGAGCAGAAAACCCTGACAGGGCAATGCCACTGTCAGGGATGTCAGGCGTTATCTTTCACAGTCTGATTCCCGTTGGCCGACTCTTTCTTCTCCATCGGCAACGGAATATAAGCCCTGATCAACAACCCGCCACGTTCGCTGGTGCCAATATCCAAAGCACCGTGATGACCATCGATAATGCGCTGTACAATCGCCAGACCCAGTCCGGTTCCGCTGGTGCTACGCGCGCTGTCGCCACGGACGAACGGTTGCAACAGATGCTTTAACTCTTCCGGTTTAATGCCCGGACCGTCGTCTTCCACCTGGAACCAGCCGCGCTGCAGCTCACGTCCGCTGCTGACTTTGATCCAGCCGTTGCCATAACGCGCCGCATTCACCACCATGTTCGCCGCCGCACGCTTGATCGACAGCGGATGCACATTCATCATCAGTTCACCCGGTGCCAAAGCGGTTTCGATAACCCGCTCATAACCACTCTCGGCAGCCACCACTTCACCCAGGATGCTATTCAGATCGCTTAACTCGGTCTGCATCTCCTGGCCGGTGCGCAGATAGTCAATAAACTGCTCAATGATGGCGTTGCACTCTTCAATATCTTTATTGATCGACTCCGCCAGGTAGCCGTCTTCGGCACTCATCATCTCGGTCGCCAGACGGATGCGCGTCAACGGCGTGCGCAGATCGTGGCTGACGCCGGCCATCAGCAACGTGCGGTCATCCGCCAGTTGCTTAACGCCCGATGCCATCTGATTAAAGGCCCGGGTTACCGAACGCACTTCGGATGCGCCGTACTCACGCAGCGGCGGTGGAATAATACCCTTGCCGACCTGCAGAGCAGCATGCTCCAACTCCACCAGCGGGCGGTTTTGGATGCGAATAAACAGCCAGGCGCCGCCTATCGCCAGCAGCATAATCGCCAGGGTATAGCGGAACAGCGGCGAGAAATCGCCCTGGTGAATTTCAGTCAGCGGGACACGCACCCAGATATCCGGCTGCAGCCAGGTTTTCAGCCACACCACCGGTGAGTTTTTGTTCACTTCAACCCGGACGTCGGTGGGCCCACCAAGCTGCTGAGCCATTTGCTGGCTGAGGAATTGATAGTGCTGCGCCCAGCGCAGACCGCTCTCCTCCGCCGCCGAATTGGTATAGAGAGAAATCCCCAGTTCGCGATAGATTTCACGACGGAACGCTGGCGGCACTTCCAGCAAGGTACCATCCTCCAGTTGCAGCTTATCGGTCATCAGCATACGAACTTCGTAGGCCAATACCTTGTTGAACTGCTGCAAACTGGGCAGGATGGCGAAGTTCAGCACCACCAGATAGGTCGTCACCAGGCTGACGAACAGCAAGGTGACGATCAATAGCAGGGTTCGGGCAAACGAGCTACGCGGTGAAAAGCGCAATCGTCTCATGCCTTGCTGCCGTCCGGGACGAAGACGTAGCCAAGACCCCAAACGGTCTGGATATAACGTGGATGCGCAGGATCTTCCTCAACCATACGGCGCAGACGAGAGATCTGCACGTCGATGGAACGTTCCATTGCACTGTATTCACGGCCGCGAGCCAGGTTCATCAGCTTGTCACGCGAAAGCGGTTCACGCGGATGGCTCACCAACGCCTTCAGTACCGCGAACTCACCGCTGGTCAACGGCATAGGCTCGTCTTCGCGGAACATTTCACGGGTACCCAGGTTCAGTTTGAATTTACCAAAGGCAATCACCGCCTCTTCTTGCGAAGGGGCGCCCGGCAGTTCATTGGCCTGGCGGCGCAATACCGCACGGATACGGGCCAGCAGTTCACGCGGGTTGAACGGTTTTGGGATGTAATCATCAGCGCCGATTTCCAGGCCGACGATACGATCGACTTCTTCACCTTTGGCGGTCACCATGATGATCGGCATTGGGTTGCTTTGGCTACGCAGACGGCGGCAGATAGAAAGCCCATCTTCGCCCGGCAGCATCAGGTCCAGCACCATCAGGTGGAAGGATTCACGTGTCAGCAAGCGATCCATTTGCTCAGCGTTAGCCACGCTGCGAACCTGAAAACCCTGTTCGGTTAAATAACGCTCTAAAAGCGCGCGCAAGCGCATGTCATCATCGACGACCAGAATCTTATGATTCTCTTGCATTGTATTACTCCCAAAGGCTGTATTGCCTGACGTGAATATTGTTAAAAAACCATGCCAATTCGGACAGCGATTATTGGTATATATTCTAGTCTAAATTGTTACAAAGCTTATTCTTTTACCGAGTTATCAATATCTTTCATTCAACAAGCCAATTAATCCACTCGATATTGTCTCGTTTCGCCGGAAAAAGCGCCCTCAGCCACTCAGCAAAATGACATCACCGTCGCGGGCTGCAGGGGGCTGTCGCTCAAATTAACGACGTATTTATAAGCTGATTAACCCTGACTCCGGCTATCGTACCGCCAGTCTAAGCCGGGAGTGACAATGCACCTAATGTTCTGCCGCGCATTCATCGGCGGTATTTTCATCATCGCGTTGGAACAAGCCGCGTATTTCCCCACGTAGCCATTGATTACCGCGATCATGATGAGCACGTTCATGCCAATACTGCATCACCGGGAAATGCGGTATTGGGAAAGGAACCGGGTAAATATTCACTTTGCCCGCGGCCTGCAGCAATTGCGCCGCTTGATGGGTCACTGTGGCGAGCAGATCCGTTTGGGCGATGATATGGGTCAGACTCAGAAAATGGCTGGTCTGCAGTTTGACGTTGCGCGCAATTCCCTGCTCTCTCATCGCCTGCTCGGCAATTTCCTGACTGCGAATGCGCAAACGGGCAGTCACGTGCTCTGCCTGTAAGAACTGCGGCAAGGACAGCGTTTCACCAATCTGCGGATGCTCCTGCCGCACCGCGCAGCAAAACCCACTGTAAAATAACCGCTGCTGATAAAAAACGGCGCGCCGCAAATCGGGAAAATAGCCGATAGCCAGATCGACCCGTCCGCTTTCCAGCGCCTCCTCCAATTGCGCCGGCGCCAGCTCATGACTGACCACCGCCATCCCTGGCGCCACCCGCGCCAGATGGTTAATCAATGGCGGCAGGAAATACTGCTCCCCGATATCCGGCATACAGAGCGTCAGCGTTCTGCGACTGGCCGCCGGATCAAAGCCCGCCGGTTGCAACACATCGTCGCGGATCATCAGCAGCACCCGTTCGACCGACGGCATCAGTTCACTGGCCCGGTCGGTCGGGCACATCTCATTATTAATTCGCACAAACATCGGATCGTCAAACAGCTGGCGCAAGCGAGCCAACGCATGGCTCACCGCCGGTTGGCTAATACCCAACATCTGCCCCGCCAGACCGACGCTGCGCTGACGAAAGATGGCGTCAAACACCACTAAAAGATTCAAATCGACGCTCTTCAAATTCATTTTTGTTATTCGGCCAATAAACCACATTCGATTGATTGATTGTAAGCAGCAGATATCCTTTCGGCACATGGAAATTTTCATTTCATTAACAAAAATGCATCACAGGAGCGGTTATGCAAACAGGTGACCAGACCCTCTCAGCCAGACCCAAAGCACTGCACTGGATCGATGGCCAATGGCAGGACTCGGCCAAACAAGGCGTCAGCATCAGCCCGGCGGATGGCTCCGAACTGGGCGAGTTTGCCGACGGCGGGGCAGAGGAAGCCGCGATGGCGATAGCCGCCGCCCAACGCGCATTTGTGCCGGCATGGAGCCGCGATCGGCACCTGCGGGCACGCTGCCTGAACCAAATGGCCGATCGGTTTGAACAACACGCGGAAACCCTGGCCCAGATCCTGGCGCAAGACAATGGCAAGCCGCTGAACGAAGCCCGCTTTGAGGTTAAGTTCATTCCCAGCAAACTGCGCTACGCCGCCGCACTGGCCCTGACAACCTATGGGCGCGCCATGGAAATTGAGCCCGGTGCCTTATCCCGGGTGCTGTACGAACCGCTGGGCGTGGTCGGGGTGATCACAC
Source organism: Serratia myotis (assembly GCF_027474885.1). Lineage (NCBI taxonomy): Bacteria > Pseudomonadati > Pseudomonadota > Gammaproteobacteria > Enterobacterales > Yersiniaceae > Serratia > Serratia myotis. The sequence goes on from NZ_CP099707.1 coordinate 5,156,970, forward strand.
CATGGAACTCGCCTGCCATTTTGACTATCCGATCGCTGGCTCCGGCGTTGGCCGCCGGCAACACTGCCGTCATCAAGCTCCCGGCTCAGACCGCCCAGGTTAACGCCGCATTCGCCCGCATTCTGGCCGAAGTCGACAGCCTGCCGCAGGGCGTGGTGAACCTGTTTACCGAAAGTGGCAGCGACGGTGCCATGTTGCTGGTCAGCAGCCCGGCGGTGCCGGCCATCAGCTTTACCGGCAGCACCCGCACCGGGCGCTCCCTGGCGGCCAACGCCATGCAACGGATCAAACGTATCTCACTGGAACTGGGCGGGAAAACGCCACATTTACTGTTCGAAGACGCCGATCTGGACCGTGCCTTGCCGATGATCGTGCGCTCACTCACCACCTTCAGCGGCCAGTTCTGCGTAACCGGCAGCCGTTTACTGGTACAGCGCGCGATCTATCCGCAGGTGCGTGCCCGCATGGCGGCGTTGCTGGAAGCGGTAAAAATCGGGCCGTCGCTGGAACCAGGCGTTGAACTGGGGCCGTTAATTGACCGACAAAGCGTCCAGCGGGTCGATGCCATGGTCACTGCCGCACTGGCCCAGGGCGCCACTGCCGTGGTTCGCGGTGGGCCGGTAGTGGATGGCCCCTTAGCCAAAGGCGCGTTCTATCGCCCCACCCTGCTGGAAGTGCCCAACAGCGATCTGGACATTGTGCAGCAGGAGGTTTTCGGGCCGGTGCTCACGCTGGAGGTGTTTGACGACGAAGCGCAAGCGATCGTCTCCGCCAATCATAGCGACTACGGATTGGCCGCCAGTATTTGGTCAATGGACGCTAACCGACCGCACCGGGTCGCGCGGGAAATTCAGGCCGGCAGCGTGTGGATCAACGACTGGGCGCAAATTCACGATGAGTTCGAAGAGGGAGGATACAAGCAGAGCGGCCTGGGCCGTTTGAACGGCATCGCCTCACTGGACAGCTTTATCGAATACAAACACGTCTATCAAAATGTGGGGGTCACTGACCCACAAAGGAAGGACTAAATGAGCATCGATATTCAGCAACTGCAAAAAAAGCATCTGTTCCCGCTATGGGAGTCACTGCATGGTCTGGTCCCCGATCAACCTGAACCTCAGGCTACGCCCTATCAATGGCATTACGCCGAGGTCAAAGACGCGCTGCTGGATATCGGCTCGAAGATCGACATCGAACGTGCCGAGCGCCGCGTGCTGGTCATGGAAAACCCGTCGCTGCCACCGGGTTCGTCACGCATCACCGACACACTGTATGCCGGGATGCAAATGGTGCTGCCGGGGGAAATTGCCCCGCTGCATCGCCACACGCCCACCGCCCTGCGCTTTATTTTGGAAGCCGAGGGCGGCAACACTACGGTGGACGGCGAGCAGACCACGCTGCACCCGGGGGATTTTATCATTACCCCCTCATGGCGTTGGCACCAGCACCAAAATGACACCGATAAACCGATATTCTGGCTGGATGGTCTGGATGCCCCGCTGCTGCACTTTCTCAAGGCCGGATTTCGGCAAGACCGCCTGCCCGCAGGCCAAACGCTGGACCCGCGCCCGGAGGGTGATGCCCTGGCCCGCTACGGCGCAGGCCTGATGCCGCTGGAGTATCGTCCGACGGGGCAGAGTCAGCCCTCGCCGATATTTAACTACCCGTATCAACGCACGCGTGAAGCATTGGAGCAACTGCAGCGCCATAGCGAGATCGATCCGGCCAATGCCATCAGTCTGCGTTACATCAACCCGGCCAACGGCGATTGGGCCATTCCGACCCTCGGCACCGTCATCACGCTGCTGCCCAAGGGGTTTACCAGTCTTTATCAGCGTGGCAATGCCAGCCAGGTACTGGTGGTGATGGAGGGGGAGCTGGAAATACGGCTGACAGGAGGGATCCACTTCCGGTTAAAACCGAAAGATATCTTTGCGCTGCCTTCATGGCTCAGCTATCGGCTGTCTGCGCCGGATGGCGATACGGTCTGTTTCAGTTTTTCCGATCGCCCGGTGCTGGAAAAACTGGGGATCTGGCGTCATGAAATCATGCCAGAAGGCTGATAACGCCTGTTTTCTCTCTCGGCCCGCTCAGCGGGCAATACCATTCCATTTCGCCTTCAGAGGGCCTGTATCATGAAGATCTGCCGTTTCAATCATGACCGGATAGGGATCATCCGGCAGCAGCGGGTGTATGACATCACGCCAATGTTTCACTCCATCCCCCCCGCCCATTGGCCCACGCCGCCCGCCGACTGGATGATTAGTCATTTCCCCTTCGTTGCCAAGGGACTGGGCGCAAACTGGGAACGACTGGAAAGTTATCCGCTGGAGCAGGTGAACCTGAATTCGCCGGTGGCCAACCCCGGCAAACTTATTGCCGCACCGATCAATTATCGCGATCACATCGCCGAAGCCAATGCCGACCAACAAATCAACCATGGCAAGGTCTATACCGATATCAGCGAATACGGTCTGTTTCTCAAGGCCAACAGCTCATTGTGCGGACCGAACGAGATCATCAACTTGCCCATTCCTGATCGACGTACCGATCCAGAGGTCGAACTGGCGGTGATCATTGGCCAACGCGCCCGGAACCTGCCCGTCGAACAGGCCCTGGAGGTGGTGTTCGGCTACGCTATCGGCATAGACATGACCGTCCGCGGTTCGGAATTTCCCTCTTTTCGTAAGTCGGCCGATGGATTTTCGGTGTTGGGCCCGTGGATTGTCACCCCTGACGAAATCGGCGATCCGAACGCGCTGGATCTCAGTATTCGGGTGAATGGCCAACTCAGGCAGCATTCCAACACCCGCCACCTGATTTATAACGTACAGCGCCTGATTGCCTATGCCTCGACGATGTTTACCCTGTGGCCGGGCGATGTAATTTATACCGGTACGCCGTCCGGCGTCTCGCCGATACAGGCCGGTGACTGTATCGAGGTCAGCATCGAACGCATCGGTGCGATGTCGGTCACGATAGCCGACAGCACCCCCTGACAAGCCCTATTTTCGATGCCTCTGGCCCCGTATCTGTCGTACACTTCGCGCTATAGGTTCCACTATTGCCACGGTAACAAGCTTGTATGAGAACACCGCTGATCACCCGTGAAGGGTACGACAAACTTAAACAAGAGCTGGATTACCTCTGGCGGGAAGATCGGCCAGAGGTCACCAAAAAAGTGACCTGGGCCGCCAGCCTTGGCGACAGAAGTGAAAATGCCGATTATCAGTACAACAAGAAACGGCTGCGGGAAATCGATCGCCGCGTGCGCTACCTGACCAAATGCCTCGAACAGTTGAAAGTCGTCGACCATTCGCCGCAGCAGCAAGGCAAAGTGTTCTTTGGTGCCTGGGTAGAGGTGGAAAACGAAGACGGTGAGATCAAACGCTTTCGCATCGTCGGCTATGACGAGATTTTTGGCCGTCGGGACTATATCTCCATCGATTCACCGATGGCCCGCGCCCTGCTGAAAAAAGAAGTGGGTGATGCCGCCACCGTCAACACCCCGGCGGGAGATGCGCTGTGGTATGTGAATGAGATTGAGTACGTTAAATAAGATTTCGGCTTTTTCCTAGCGGGTGTCCGCCGCCGCGGTACAGGCCACTTTACGTGCCCTGGCTGCCGAGAGGTGGCCCGCTTCACTGGCATTTTCCGCGCGCAATCCGTATAACTGTCCCCCTGTTTACTCACCATTATCAACAGATACCAGACCTATGAATGACCCACTGAGCCGCATTATTGCAACAGAACTGCAGGCCCGGCCGGAGCAAGTTGACTCCGCCATCCGTCTGCTGGATGAAGGTAATACCGTGCCCTTTATTGCACGCTATCGTAAGGAAGTCACCGGGGGTCTGGACGATACCCAACTGCGCCAGCTGGAAACCCGCCTGGGTTATCTGCGTGAACTGGAAGACCGCCGTCAGACCATCCTTAAATCGATCGACGAGCAGGGCAAACTGACCGAACAACTGGCGGGGGCGATCACCGCCACGCAAAGCAAAACCGAACTCGAAGACCTCTACCTGCCTTACAAACCCAAGCGCCGCACCCGTGGACAGATCGCCATCGAAGCCGGTCTGGCCCCATTGGCGGACAGCCTGTGGCAGGATCCTCAGCAGCAGCCGGAAACGCTGGCCGAACGCTACGTTGACGCCGACAAAGGCGTGGCGGACGTGAAAGCCGCCCTCGACGGGGCGCGTTACATCCTGATGGAGCGCTTCGCTGAAGACGCCGCACTGCTGGCCAAGGTTCGTAATTACCTGTGGAAGCATGCGCATCTGGTCTCCAAAGTGGTGGAAGGCAAAGAAGAAGCCGGCGCGAAATTCCGCGACTACTTCGATCACCATGAACCTATTGCCCAGGTGCCTTCACACCGTGCGCTGGCCATGTTCCGTGGCCGCAACGAAGGCGTGCTGCAACTGGCGCTGAACGCCGATCCACAGTTTGAAGAAGCTCCGCGTGAAAGCCAGGCGGAACAGATCATCATCAGCCATCTCGATCTGCGCCTGAATAACGCCCCGGCAGATGCCTGGCGCAAAGCCGTGGTCAACTGGACCTGGCGCATCAAGGTGCTGCTGCATCTGGAAACCGAACTGATGAGTACCGTGCGCGAGCGTGCGGAAGACGAAGCAATCAACGTCTTCGCCCGTAACATGCACGATCTGATGATGGCCGCACCGGCCGGCATGCGTGCGACCATGGGGCTGGATCCGGGCTTGCGTACCGGGGTGAAAGTGGCGGTGGTGGATGCCACCGGCAAACTGGTCGCCACCGACACCGTCTACCCGCATACCGGACAGACCGCCAAAGCCGCTGCCATCGTCGCGGCACTGTGCATCAAACACAAAGTGGAACTGGTGGCCATCGGCAACGGTACCGCGTCGCGTGAAACCGAGCGTTTTTACCTTGATTTGCAACAGCAGTTCGGCGAAGTCAAAGCGCAGAAAGTGATCGTCAGCGAAGCCGGTGCCTCGGTGTATTCCGCCTCCGAACTGGCGGCACTGGAATTCCCTAACCTCGACGTCTCGCTGCGTGGCGCCGTCTCTATCGCCCGCCGCCTGCAGGATCCGCTGGCCGAGCTGGTGAAAATCGATCCGAAATCCATCGGTGTCGGTCAGTACCAGCACGATGTCAGCCAAAGCCAACTGGCGAAAAAGCTGGATTCGGTGGTTGAAGACTGCGTGAACGCCGTTGGGGTCGATCTGAACACCGCCTCAGTGCCGCTGCTGGCCCGCGTGGCTGGCCTGACGCGCATGATGGCGCAGAATATCGTCACCTGGCGTGATGAGAACGGCCGTTTCAGCAACCGTGAACAGCTATTGAAAGTCAGCCGTCTGGGGCCAAAAGCCTTTGAGCAGTGCGCCGGCTTCCTGCGTATTAACCACGGCGAAAACCCACTGGATGCCTCGACCGTTCACCCGGAAACCTACCCGGTAGTCGAACGCATTCTGGCTGCCACCCACCAGGCACTGCAAGATCTGATGGGTAACCCGGCAGCGGTGCGTAGCCTTAAGGCCAGCGATTTCACCGACGAGAAGTTCGGCATGCCAACGGTGACCGACATCCTGAAGGAGCTGGAGAAACCGGGCCGCGATCCGCGCCCTGAATTCAAAACCGCCACCTTCGCTGAAGGCGTTGAAACCCTCAATGACCTGCAGCCGGGCATGATCCTGGAAGGTTCGGTGACCAACGTGACCAACTTCGGTGCCTTTGTGGATATCGGCGTGCATCAGGACGGCCTGGTACATATCTCCTCGCTGGCGGACAAGTTTGTCGAAGATCCACACACCGTGGTGAAAGCCGGCGACGTCGTCAAAGTGAAGGTGATGGAAGTTGACCTTCAGCGCAAACGCATCGCGCTGAGCATGCGTCTGGACGAGCAACCGGGGGAAGGTTCGCCGCGCCGTGGCAACAATTCCGCCCCGGCCAAGGACAATGCAAACCGGGCACCGGCCAATAAGGGTAAACCGCGCGGCGGCAACAACAACACTTCGGCAGGTAACAGCGCCATGGGTGATGCGTTGGCGGCGGCATTCGGCAAAAAATCTTAATCAGACCCTAACCCGGCTAATGGGATGCAGGGCGGAGTTCACTCCGCCCTTTCCTGCCGAAATATCCCCGCGATTTTTGACCCGCCTCAATAAACCTGCATTTTTCTCTAATCTTACCAACGGCTATAACGACCCAATGTTTTAGGCCTGAAAATAGCGTTGTATCGCCATCGATTAACACCGTTATTAACATCATGTTCCCATTTCGCCATTTCCCAGAGAAACACAAATAGTTACCGCTCGTATTCAGCCGACGAGATGTTGCCAAATAAATACCAATATGGGTGCTAACCGATCAAAGCTGCCGAATTTGTCGCTAATTTTTTCAAACTGGAAAACATCACTACAATCACGTAACTGTTTTAACTCACCATTCGCATTTGCGCCCCGCCAAACCGGGTGATAAAAGTAGTCCTGTCAGGCGACCTCGATGGTTAAATGTGTTCGCCACAACTTTTGGTTACCAATACCCCTATTTTTTGTATTGAATACGATAATGATTCTCACTATTATTATTGTGCGTGTTCACTGCATTACCTCATGGATTGAAAACGTCGGCAGCCCGTCATATTTACCGCGGCGCTTCCTTTGGAACGTTCTTTTATCATCATCGGCCCAATAAGCTGGGCTCAGGGAAGGTTACATGCATCTTCTGCCTAAACGGTCGTATAAGATCGCCGGCTTCGCCAATGAAATCGGCCCAGCCTACCGCCAGAAACTGTTATCACTCGGCATGCTGCCGGGTTCGTCGTTTGAAGTGGTACGCGTCGCACCACTGGGTGATCCCATAGAAATTAAAACCCGCCGCGTCAGCCTGGTGCTGCGCAGGAAAGATCTGGCCCTGATCCTGCTCGACGACCCATCCTGACGCGGAGTCGCCTTGCCTTGGCCTCGCGCATCGCCTGGCCCCATTTCCCTTGACTGATATCACGCAAAATTATGAAAAAACTCACTATTGGCTTAATAGGAAATCCTAATTCCGGTAAGACTACGCTGTTTAACCAGCTGACCGGGGCGCGCCAGCGGGTCGGTAACTGGGCGGGCGTGACGGTGGAGCGTAAAGAAGGCCTGTTCACCACGCCGCAATCCCAGGTCAAACTGGTCGATCTGCCCGGCACCTACTCCCTGACCACCATCTCGGAGCAAACCTCACTCGACGAGCAGATCGCCTGCCACTACATTCTGAGCGGCGACGCCGATCTGCTGATCAACGTGGTCGACGCTTCCAACCTGGAACGTAATCTGTACCTGACGCTGCAACTGCTGGAGCTGGGTATTCCCTGCATCGTCGCGCTGAACATGCTGGATATCGCCAGAAGTCAAAAAATTGATATTGATATCGCCGCCCTGTCCGCACGCCTCGGCTGTCCGGTAGTACCGCTGATCTCCACCAAGGCCGATGGTATTGGCGTACTCAAGCAGATGATCGACAATCATCAGTTCAACGAATTGAAAGCGCTGGTGCTCTACCCACCGGTGCTGCTCAAAGAAATGACCACGCTGAGCGACGCGATGCCGCAAAACCTGCCGAGCGAACAGCGTCGCTGGCTGGCACTGCAGATGCTGGAGGGCGATATCTACAGCCATTCTTTGGCCGGCCCGGCAGCGGCCCTGCTGCCGGCAGCCAGAGAGGCACTGCGACAACAGCAACAGGAAGACCCGGCATTAGTCATCGCCGATGCGCGCTATCAGTCGATCGCCACTCTGTGTGACGCCGTCAGCAATTCGCAGCAGGCGATACCAAACCGCCTTACCGAAGCCCTGGATAAAGTGATCCTCAACCGCTGGCTGGGAGTGCCGATCTTCCTGCTGGTGATGTATCTGATGTTCCTGCTGGCAATCAACCTTGGTGGTGCGCTGCAGCCAATTTTCGATATCGGTTCTGCGGCCATCTTTATCCAGGGTATTCAATGGCTGGGTTACACCCTGCATTTCCCTGAATGGCTGACTATTTTCCTGGCACAGGGGGTCGGTGGCGGTATCAACACCGTGCTGCCACTGGTGCCGCAAATCGGCATGATGTACCTGTTCCTGTCGTTCCTCGAAGACTCGGGCTACATGGCTCGGGCAGCCTTCGTGATGGATCGCCTGATGCAGGCACTCGGGTTGCCCGGGAAATCTTTCGTGCCGCTGATTGTCGGCTTTGGCTGCAACGTGCCATCCATCATGGGCGCTCGCACCCTGGATGCGCAGCGCGAGCGCCTGATTACCATCATGATGGCTCCCTTCATGTCCTGCGGCGCCCGGTTGGCCATCTTCGCCGTCTTTGCCGCTGCCTTCTTCGGTCAGGACGGAGCGGGCGTGGTGTTCTCTTTGTATATGCTCGGCATTGTGGTGGCGATCCTCACCGGGTTGGTGCTGAAGTACACCATCATGCGCGGCGAAGCCTCACCCTTCGTGATGGAGCTGCCGGTCTACCATGTGCCGCACCTGAAAAGTCTGCTGCTGCAAACCTGGCAGCGACTGAAAGGCTTCGTCCTGCGTGCCGGTAAAGTGATCGTGATTGCCAGCATCTTCATTGGCGGCCTGAACAGCTTTTCGTTCAGCGGCAAACCGGTGGATAACATCAATGATTCCGCACTGGCGTCGGTGTCCAAGGTGCTGACACCGCTGCTGCAACCGATGGGCGTGCACAATGATAACTGGCAGGCCACCGTCGGTCTGGTGACCGGCGCCATGGCGAAGGAAGTGGTGGTCGGCACCCTGAACACGCTGTACACCGCCGAACATATCAATAATACCGAATTTGATGCCGCCAACTTTAACCTGCTGGACGAACTGGGCGGAGCACTGAATACCACCTGGCAGGGGCTGAAAGACACCTTCAGCCTGAGCGTGCTGTCCAACCCGATTGAGGCCAGCAAGGGCGATGGGGAAATGGACGTCGGCTCAATGGGCGTGATGAGCAGTAAATTCGGCTCCGGGGTTTCCGCCTACAGCTACCTGATTTTCGTGTTGCTTTACGTCCCTTGCGTCTCGGTCATGGGGGCTATCGCCCGTGAATCCAGCCGCGGCTGGATGACCTTCTCCATTCTCTGGGGGCTGAATGTCGCTTACTCCCTGGCCACGCTGTTTTATCAGGTCGCCACCTTCAGCCAGCATCCGCAGTACAGCCTGACGGCAATCGCCATTGTGGTGCTGTTCAATCTGTTGATCCTGTTCGGCCTGCGTCGGGCGCGCAGCCGGGTAACAGTGCGGCTGGGCAATGCTACACCAACAACCTGTTGCCAGGGTGCCAAGGGGGACTGTCACTGATGGCCGGCCTGCTGCAGATCCGTGATGCATTGGCGCTGCACGGCAACGTGCAGGCGCTTCAACTCAGCCGTCAGTTGGCGGCCCCGCTGCCGTTAGTGCAGGCCATGCTGGAGCGTTTAATCGCGATGGGGAAAGTGGAGCGTATCGAGCAGGATAACAGCGCCTGCCTGAGTGGCAGTTGTAAAAGCTGCCCAGAGGGCCAGGGATGCAGTACGGTGGTCTATCGTTTGAAGTCGTAAGGATCGGGGCGCGGCACAGGCGCGCCCCTGTTCAATCAATCGTTATTGCTTGTCTTTATACACGTCAGCGATAGCACTGAACTTGCCGTGCTCACGGCCAGCCAGAATTACGTAGTATTGCCCGCCTTTTTCATCAGCCAGTTTGGACAGCTCTTCTTTTGCATCCATTGGCGACGTGGTTTGTGCGGTAGTGGTTACTGTACCCACTTTCTCGTATTTACCCGGATTCTTGTCCAGATCTTCCTTGGTCAGCAGGGTCGCTGCCAGGGTGCTGAAAGACACTGAACCTACAACTAACGCGGCAATAATCATTTTCAAAGATTTCATTACAATACCTCTCAATGGATAATTTATTTATTATGAAAACTGTCCAGGGTAAGTGCGCCATAATACCGGCTGCCGTGACATCTTCTGACCTCGTTGCTTTCCCTGACGAGAGCCGTTTTCCCAGAGACGAAACGCCAAAGTAAAAAAACCGTGAACGGTTTTTTCATTTCCCAGCCAACGCAGTTACCCCCCTAAGTATCGGACAGGTTTATTTTTTATCCACTAAGCAGCTCTTTTTTTAACGCTTTATTGTGCGTTTTGGCAGCGGATCCCACTTTCGGCCACAAAGGTGCAGATAATTTCAGCGAATTCATCAGGCTGGGAAATAAATGGCGCGTGGGCCGCTTTGGCAATGATGATTGAAGACGAGTGTGGCCAACTGACGTCGAGTAACCCGGCCACCTTACGCGGCACCAATCCGTCCAGATAACCATAAACCCGCAACAAGGGCAGCGACAACTGCGTCAACGCTTGACGCAAGTCAGCCGTCCGCAATATTTCAAGCCCACCGTTCAGGACTTCAACACTTGGCGTCGGCTGGTTAAGCACCACCGACTTCAGCAAGCGGGCGTCCTGCCGTGCGCTTTCCGTTCCCAGCGTCTGTAATGCCAGAAAACGCTCTACGGTACGCTGAAAATCCTGACTCAACTGATGCTGAAAACCGCTCAGTACTTCCGGGCGGATCCCCGGCCAGTCACCCTGTGCCGTAAAGCAGGGCGAAGAGGCTACGGTGATCAGCCCACGTACCCGCTGCGGCTGCATCAGCGCTATCTGGCTGGCCACCAGCCCGCCGAGCGACCAGCCTAGCCACCATGCCTGGGCCGGCGCGGCATCCAGCACGATTTCCGCCATTTGCTCGAGCGACATGGCAGCAAACCCCTGGCTGCGGCCATAACCCGGCAAATCGACCAAATGCAGGCGAAAATGCGGCGTCAGTCGCTCAAGCATGCAACTCCACACTTCTGCATTCAGTCCCCAGCCATGCAGCAGCACAAGATCGCGATCGCCTTCACCTATTGTTTGCCAGTACAACGCAGTCATCAGTTATTGTCCTTTCATTCTCATCCGTCAGGGAGGACGGCTATGCTATCAATCTGCAGCCGCTGTTGGCTATGCCGACAGCCATTACATCTTAGTCGTCAGGGTATCTGCAGCTACTGCCTGCGCCAAATGGCCGCCAAACCGCTATGCTGCCCCCGCTGCGGGCTGCCCGCCGGCGATACGGTATTGCCCTGTGGCCGCTGCCTGCAACAGCCGCCCCCCTGGCAGGCGTTAGTGTTCGTCAGCGACTACCAGGCCCCGTTGCGCCAACTGATCAAAAAATTCAAGTTTCAGCACACGCCGGAGCTGGCACCGCTGCTGGCACGGTTAATTTTGCTAAACTGGCAACGGGCGCATCGAGAGCAATATCTGAACAGACCCGATGTGATTTTAGCAGTACCCTTACAGGCTAAACGTTGCTGGCGTCGCGGCTATAACCAGAGCGATTTGCTGGCGCGGCCGCTGGCGTACTGGCTGGGCTGCGACTATCGCCCCGCCGCCCTGAGCCGGGTGCGTAAAACCGCCCCACAGCAACGGTTGCCGGCCCGTATGCGGCGGCGTAATCTACGCGGTGCATTTCGCTGCCATGAATCTTTGGCGGGTCGACACGTCGCCCTGCTGGACGATGTGGTGACGACGGGCAGTACGGTGGCAGAAATTTCCAGGTTGTTGCAGCGGCAGGGAGTCGCATCAATACAGATTTGGTGTGTTTGCCGCACGTTGTAGTGCCAAGGCAATGGGCGTATTATAACCTAGTATAGAAGTCAACTATTTGAACTAACGAGCTAATGCCATGATTCGTATAACAGATACTGCACAGGAACACTTTGCCAAACTGCTGGCAAATCAAGAGGAAGGCACCCAAATCCGCGTATTCGTGATCAACCCGGGTACGCCTACGGCCGAATGCGGTGTCTCTTATTGCCCGCCGGATGCGGTTGAAGCGACAGACACCGAGCTGAAGTTCGAAAAGCTGTCCGCCTATATCGACGAACTGAGCAAACCTTATCTGGACGATGCCGAGATCGACTTCGTCACCGACCAACTGGGCTCGCAGCTGACGCTGAAAGCGCCAAATGCCAAAATGCGTAAAGTGGACGACAACGCACCGCTGATGGAGCGTGTTGAATACGTACTGCAGTCACAGATCAACCCACAGCTGGCAGGCCACGGCGGCCGTGTTACGCTGATGGAAATCACTGATGACAGCCTGGCGATCCTGCAGTTTGGTGGCGGCTGTAACGGGTGTTCAATGGTCGATGTGACCCTGAAGGAAGGCATCGAGAAAGAGCTGCTGCAGAAGTTCCCTGAACTGAAAGGCGTGCGCGATTTGACCGAGCACCAGCGCGGCGAGCACTCTTACTATTAATCCCCTGTTTTAGGGCCTGATGCCCCACAGCGGATAAAAAAATGCCGGATTTGGTGTGCCCAATCCGGCATTTTTACGTCAATTACCCTACCGAGACCTTGCGTCGCCGCTTGTCCAAATCCTTCAGTAACCGGTTGACCTGCTGATCGGCAAACATCTCCTCCAGCGTGTGGGTCAGTTTACGTCGCCAGTTCGGGTACTGATCGCTGGTGCCAGGAATATTGACCGGATCCGCCATGTCCAGCCAGTCTTCCGGCTGCAGACCCAGCAACGCGCTGGCGCTGTCGGCGACATAACGCTGTAAGCCCCGATTAAGCAACGGGCTCATATTCAACAACGCCGCCTTTTTTCCTACCTTCTGCGGCACACAACCATAGTGGTGCAGCCCGTCCAGCAACCCCTGCTTGGCTCGCTCACGGTCGGCAAACAGCCCTTTCAGGATCTCCGCATCCGGATACAATCCCAGTTGGTTGCCCAACTGCAGGTCACCGCTTTGCCAATAACCGCGCAGCGTCGGCAGATCGTGGGTGGTGATAGTCGCCATGGCCTGCACCGGATAGGCCTGCGGTGCGCGGAAATGGTTCTCCCCGTCACGTTCGAAATACAGCACCTTATAGGAGTAGACGCCGCTGTCGCGAAGCTTGCCGACAATCTCAACCGGAACGGTACCGAGGTCTTCGCCAATCACCATACAGCGGTGGCGTTGGCTTTCCAGCGCCAGTACCGCCAGCAGATCGTCCACCGGGTATTTCACATAGGCACCGTGAACCGCGGTTTCACCGTAGGGTATCCACCACAGACGCAGTAACGCCATCACGTGGTCAATGCGCAGTGCGCCGCAGCTGGTCATATTGGCACGCAGCAGATCGATAAACGGCTGGTAGCCCCGGGCCGCCATCACATGGGGATCCATCGGTGGCAGGCCCCAGTTTTGCCCCAACGGGCCCAGAATATCCGGCGGTGCACCCACCGAGGCTTTCAGACAATAAAGCTCGCGCTCGCACCAGGTTTCCGAGCCCCCTTCCGCCACGCCGACCGCCAAATCGCGGTACAGGCCGATCGGCATCTGTTGTTGCTGGCTCTGGCGGAAACAATCGGCGAACTGGCTGGCCGCCAACCATTGCAGCCACAGGTAAAACGTCACCTGATCCTGCTGTTGCTGACAAAATTGCTTCACCGCAGCGCTGTCGCCCTGTTGATATTGCTCAGGCCAGGCCGGCCAGCCCCACAGGCTGCTGTCTTTGGCAGCCAGATAGGCGTGCAGCGCATCAAAGGCGGCCTGTTGATACAGGCTGTCGCCACCGTCGAGAACAAACTGCTCAAATGCCTGACGTTGCTCGTCACCCGCTTTACGTGCCTGGAACAGCGGGAATGCCAGCTTTAGCGCCGCCAGCTTTAGCTGCGTCACCGTGCTGTAATCCACCTGCTCGCTGCTGCGCGCCGCGGCCAGCTTCTTTTGCGTGGCCGGTTTCAGCCACCATTGCTGCGCGGCGTCATTGCGCTGGAAATCTTCCACCGCGTTCACATCGATATAAATCACGTTCAGCCAGCGCCGCGATGACGGGCTGTACGGGCTGGCGCTTTCCGGATTGGCCGGATACAGCGCGTGGATCGGGTTCAGCCCGACAAAAGCACCACCCCGCTCACCGACCTGCTCCACCATCTGACGCAGATCGCCAAAATCACCGATACCCCAGTTACGATCGGATCGCAGGGTGTAAAGCTGGACGCAAGCGCCCCACAGCTTCTTTCCAGTCAGCAAGGCATCCGGTTCATAACAGCGTTTCGGCGCCACGATCAGTCGACACTGCCACTGCTGCTCGCCCTGTTTCAGCGTCAGTTGGTGATAACCCGGTGGTAACTCGCCCGGCAGGGTAAAGGTTTTACGCGCGCTGGCACGCCCTTGTTGCTGGCCGCCATCCTCACGCAGCAACGTCCACAGATACTCACCGCTGCCCGCCAATGGCAACGCCACCGGCGCACCCTGATAGAAGACCTTCACCGCCGGTAGCGGCGTCATTGCAGTCTCCTGTGGGGTCGTAGTGCGTCCCATGGCATCCAGCAGTCGGCGCTTGGTGTCCTCAGCGATCGCCTGCTGTTGACCGTGGGCATTAATATAATCGGCAGCGATACCCGCCTGAGCGGCCGCTTGATCGATGACCTTGCGATCCATTCGCTCTCCTTAACGCTTGGCTTGCCAGATGCGCTGCTGGTAGTCGCGGATCGAGCGATCCGAACTGAACATACCGACACGCGCGGTGTTAAGAATAGTACGACGCGTCCATTCATCACGGTCACGATAGAGTTCGTCTACCTGCTGTTGAGCTTTGCAGTAAGAAGCAAAGTCCGCCAGCACCAGGTAAGGGTCGCCCCCTTCCAGCAGACTGTGCAGCATCATGTCGAAGGCATGCTTGTCGCCATGGCTGAATGCACCACTTGCCAGTTCGTCCAGGATCGCCTTCAGGTGCTTGTCTTTCTTGCGGTAGCTGAGCGGATCATAGCCTTTCGCCAGCAGCGCCTTTACCTGATCCACGGTATTGCCGAAGATAAAGATATTGTCTTCGCCCACCTGCTCGGCGATCTCCACGTTAGCACCATCCAGGGTGCCGACGGTCAGCGCGCCGTTCAACGCCAGCTTCATGTTGCCGGTGCCGGAGGCCTCTTTGCCTGCGGTCGAGATCTGCTCAGAAATATCCGCCGCCGGGATCATCAGTTCAGCGACGGACACACGATAGTCGGGAATAAACGCCACTTTCAGTCGATCCTTCACCAGCGGATCGTTGTTGATCTTTTCCGCTGCCTGGTTGATCGCATAAATGATGTTCTTCGCCAGATAGTAGCCCGGTGCCGCTTTGGCGCCGAACAGGAAGACCCGCGGCACGATATCCAGCTGCGGGTTATCGCGCAGTTGGCGATACAGCGACAGAATGTGCAGCAGGTTCAAATGCTGGCGTTTGTATTCGTGCAGGCGTTTGATCTGCACGTCGAAAATCGCGTCCGGGTTCAGCGTCAGCCCCATCACGTCGTGCACGTAGTTGGCTAATATGACTTTGTTATCGCGTTTAATTTGCTGATAACGCTGGCGGAACGCCGCATCATCGGCGTATTTCTCCAGCCCTTTCAGCGCGTCGAGATCGTTCGCCCACTCCACCTTCAGCGTTTCATCAATCAGCCCTGACAGCGCCGGGTTGCATTGCTTCAGCCAGCGACGTGGCGTGATGCCGTTGGTGACGTTATGGAATTTGTTTGGCCACAGTTGGTGGTATTCCGGGAACAGGTCCTTCACCACCAGATCGGAGTGCAGCTGAGCCACGCCGTTGACCGCAAAGCCGCTGACCACGCACAGGTTAGCCATGCGCACCTGTTTGTCATGGTGCACCGCCAGTTTGGCCCATACTGCGTCGTCGCCCGGCCAGTGTTTATCCACCAGCTTTTTGAAGTTGGCGTTGATCTGCTTGATGATGGAGAAATGACGTGGCAGCAGGCTGCGCACCAGTTTCTCATCCCAGCACTCCAGCGCTTCCGGCATCAGGGTATGGTTGGTGTAGGCGAAAGTTTTGCTGGTGATCGCCCAGGCGGCATCCCAGTCCAACTGATGTTCATCCAGCAGAATACGCAGCATTTCCGGAATGGCGATGGTCGGATGGGTGTCATTCAACTGGATCACTTCGTACTTCGGCAGGTCTTCAATTTTGCGCCCCGCCAGATGGTGCTTACGCAGAATATCGGCCACCGAACAGGCGCACTGGAAGTATTGCTGCATCAGGCGCAGGCGCTTGCCCGCCTGGTGGTTGTCATTCGGGTACAGCACCTTGGTCAACCTGGCGGCTTCTACGCCCTGCTTCTCCGCCTGCAGGAATTTGCCGTCGTTGAAATCGCTCAGGTCAAACGGATGCTGATGGGTCGCCTGCCACAGGCGCAGCGGCTGGGTCACGCCATTACGGAAGCCCAATACCGGCAGATCCCAGGCTTCGCCGCGCAGGGTAAACTCAGGACGCCACAGTTCGCGGCCATCGGCCAGTTTTTCCAGCTTCCCACCGATGCCGACATCCACCGACAGCGCCGCATTGTGACGGAACCACGGGTAGCTCTCGCGCTGCCAGTTATCCGGGGCCTCTTGCTGCTGGCCGCCGCTAAACGACTGGCGGAACAGCCCATACTGGTAATTCAGCCCGTAGCCGGTGGCCGGTTGTTCCACCGTCGCCATCGAATCCAGGAAGCAGGCCGCCAAGCGCCCCAGCCCGCCATTGCCCAACGCCGGATCGGTTTCCTGCTCCAGTAGGTCTGCCAGCTTGATATCCTGTTCCGCCAATGCCTGCTCGACGGTGTCGTACCAGCCCAGGTTAATCAGGTTGTTGGCCGTCAGGCGACCAATCAGAAACTCCATCGAAATGTAGTTCACATGGCGCAGCGGCTTACTGCTTTTGGGTGGTGCAGGCTGTGCAGCAAGCTGTTCGGCCAGTGCGCGGCTTACCGCTTCCCACCATTGGTGCTGGGTCATCTGTTGTGCAGAACTGAGGCCAAACTGTTGCCACTGACGGGTCAGTGCCGCCAGAAAAGCATCCTTTTTAAGCGTAGGCTGTGACATAAGGAAAACTCTCTATCCAGTAAGTGGGTCAAATTACCGTTATCGTGCCGGGGAGAAACAGTGAAGGCATCATCCCGCCTGGGGATTAGCTGGGGAGGAGGATTGGGGCGTAGCTAAAATTGTGATCTCAGGCACTTTTTGACTCCCTTGCATCATGCAAAAAAGCCCACCGACGAAGGCAGCGAGCACTGAGAATACGCTGAAAACTTGTTCAATGACGTTAGCATAGTTATTGCGCCGGCTATAGTGGCGCAGATTGCCAGAAATGCTTTTCTGTATCTGCGTCACCAAACCGTGCCACACCACGGCTATTTCACAAGGATTTGCCTGCAAACGTAAAAAAGTGTGATCAATAGCAATTTAACTCCAAGCCAATGCTGAACCTTGTTGCAATACGTTTAACGTTGTCAGAAGTTAGGAGGGGGATTAATTACGAGCCATAAAATAATTAGCCTCACTCCGATCCCGGCAGGCGTCACGATGAAAAAAACGCCATCGGGCAGGCCTACGGCGGCGGGAACCGCGCTTTTCACTCTGGAATACTATGCTGATCCCATCAAAACTGAGCCGCCCGGTACGGCTGCAAAATACCGTGATCCGCGATCGCCTGTTGGCCAAATTGGCCAGCGCGGCCAACTATCGTCTGACATTGGTCAATTGCCCTGCGGGATACGGAAAAACGACGCTGGTCGCACAGTGGGCGGCCGGCAAATCAGACTTAGGCTGGTACTCGCTGGATGAGAGCGACAACCAGCCCGAGCGTTTCGCCAGCTATTTGATCGCCGCCTTGCAACTCGCCAGCGGCGGCCACTGCGTGAAGAGCGAAGCGCTGAGCCAAAAGCATCAGTACGCCAGCCTGTCGGCGCTGTTTGCCCAGTTGTTTATCGAACTGTCTGACTGGCACCAGCCGCTGTACCTGGTGATTGATGACTACCACCTGATCACCAATGATGTCATTCACGAAGCCATGCGCTTTTTCCTGCGTCACCAGCCGGAAAATCTGACGCTGATCCTGCTGTCCCGTACCCTGCCCCCGCTGGGTATCGCCAATTTACGCGTGCGCGACCAGTTACTGGAAATGGGCACGCAACAACTGGCGTTTACCCATCAGGAAGCCAAACAGTTCTTCGACTGCCGCCTGGTCGCACCAATGGAGCAACAAGACAGCAGCCGCCTGTGCGATGAGGTCGAAGGTTGGGCCACCGCGCTGCAGCTGATCGCCCTGTCTGCCCGGCAGTCTACCTCTTCCGCCCAACAGTCGGCCAAACGCCTGGCCGGGCTGAACGCCAGCCACCTGTCGGATTATCTGGTGGACGAAGTGCTGGATCACGTCGACGCCGAGGCACGTGCCTTCCTGCTGCGCTGTTCGGTACTGCGCTCCATGAACGATGCGCTGATCGTACGCCTGACCGGCGAAGACAATGGCCAGCAACGGCTGGAAGAGCTGGAGCGCCAGGGGTTGTTTATCCATCGCATGGACGACAGTGGCGAGTGGTTCTGCTTCCACCCGCTGTTCGCCACTTTCCTGCGTCAACGCTGCCAATGGGAGCTGGCCCTGGAACTGCCCGGCTTACACCGTGCCGCCGCCGAAGGCTGGCTGGCATTGGGTTACCCGGCAGAGGCGATTCACCACGCACTGGCGGCCAGTGACGTCAGCATGCTGCGAGATATCCTGCTGCAGCACGCCTGGTCACTGTTCCATCACAGCGAATTGGCCCTGCTGGAAGAGTGTCTGAATGCACTCCCCTATGAACGGCTGATTCAAAATCCCAAGCTGGCACTGCTGCAGGCCTGGCTGGCACAGAGTCAACACCGCTACAGCGAAGTGAACACCCTGCTGGAGCGGGCCGAACAGGCGATGCGCGAGCAAAAAATTGAGGTTGACCGCACCTTGCAGGCCGAATTTGACGCCCTGCGCGCCCAGGTGGCGATCAACGCCGGTAAACCGGAAGAAGCCGAGCGCCTGGCCACCGAAGCGCTGAAGTTCCTGCCACTTTCCAGCTATTACAGCCGTATTGTCGCCACTTCGGTGACCGGCGAAGTCCATCACTGCAAGGGCGAACTGGCCCGGGCGCTGCCGATGATGCAGCAAACCGAGCAAATGGCCCGGCGTCATCAGGCATACCACTATGCGCTGTGGGCGCTGTTGCAGCAGAGCGAAATTCTGATTGCACAGGGTTTCCTGCAGGCCGCCTACGAAACACAGGACAAAGCTTTTGAGTTGGTGCGTGAACAGCATCTGGAACAGTTGCCGATGCATGAGTTCCTGCTGCGCATCCGTTCGCAGATCCTGTGGTCATGGTCGCGGCTGGACGAAGCGGAAGATGCGGCCCGCGAGGGCCTGAAAATCCTGGCCAACTACCAGCCTCAGCAGCAGTTGCAATGCATCGCCATGCTGGCCAAATGTTCGCTGGCGCGTGGCGATTTGGATAACGCCAATGCGCACATGCAACGTTGCGAAGTGCTGTTGCACGGCACCCAGTACCACCGTGACTGGCTAACCAACGCCGATAAACCGCGGGTGATCCACTGGCAGATGACCGGTGATACCGCGGCGGCGGCCCAATGGTTGCGTCAGACCGAAAAACCCGGCATGGCGGACAACCACTTTATGCAGGGCCAGTGGCGCAACATTGCCCGGGTGCAAATCATGCTGGGCCAGTATGAAGAGGCCGGGGTGGTGTTGGACGAACTCAACGAAAACGCCCGCCGCCTGCGACTGGTCAGCGATCTGAACCGTAACCTGCTGCTCAGTAACCAACTTTACTGGCAGATGGAACGCAAAAGCGACGCGCAAAAGGTATTGATGGAGGCACTGTCACTGGCCAGCCGCACCGGATTTATCAGCCACTTTGTCATTGAAGGCGAAGCGATGGCGCAGCAGTTGCGCCAACTGATCCAGCTCAATACGCTGCCGGAGCTGGAAAACCACCGCGCCCAACGTATTCTGCGCGACATCAACCAACATCATCGGCATAAGTTCGCGCATTTTGACGAGAACTTCGTCGATAAGCTGTTAACGCACCCGCAGGTACCGGAACTGATCCGCACCAGCCCGCTGACACAGCGCGAATGGCAGGTGCTGGGGCTGATTTACTCCGGTTACAGCAACGACCAGATTGCCGGTGAACTGGCAGTGGCGGCCACCACCATCAAAACCCACATCCGCAACCTGTACCAGAAGCTGGGCGTCGCCCACCGACAGGAAGCGGTACAGCAGGCTCAGCAATTGCTGAAGATGATGGGCTACGGCGCTTAAAAGAGCACTTCAACAGCGAGTGGAAGAAGTGTTGAGGTAAAAGATGGCCGCAAAGCGGCCATCTGGCTTACTTGCTCTGGTGATAGATTGTTACCGAAATAACGTTGTCGGAGAGATTCCAACTTCCCTTTCCAGTCGACAACATCACACCAGATACAACGAGCACAACACAAAAGTATCGTTTCATTGTGCGGTCCATGCTCAAACCGCTTCACGTCAGCACCACCGGTGATACCACCGTGAAAAGCAAGCACCGAACCGTGCTTGCATTTACGGCTATTGGAATCCTTTCCCCAAAACCGATGCCCACTTGCTTAAGGTGGCGGAAAAGCCCACAAACACTATATGCCTTTTATGCTGGCCTGACACTTGACACTGCATGTTAAGCAGAACAAAATATGAACACCGGATCGTGCTTGCGCTACATCAGTATCAAACCTGCTGGAATGGCCGCTTACCGGACTAGCACAAAGAAACCGCCATCTCGGCGGTTTTTTTGTTTCTGTCCCTAAGAACATGGCTGTCAGCCCGCAGGATAAACTTTAAAAATGCAGTTTAAGGTATGAAGCCGATACGCCGCCTAAAAACCATAGTATTGCTCTGGTCTTAATTGCCTCGGAGTTGGTTACAATAGCGACATTACTAATTACGAGGCAGTCGGAAGTCATGGAACAGTTTGAAGCGATCAACGTTGAGCAGGCATACAGCCGTTGGAAAGACGGCAGTGCCGCCCTGGTCGATATCCGCGATCCACAGAGTTTTGAAGCCGGGCACACGCCGGGCGCTTTTCACCTTACCAACGCCAGCCTGCAAACTTTTATGCAGCAGAATGACTTTGAGCGACCGGTGATGGTGATGTGCTACCACGGCAACAGCAGCCGCAGCGCGGCGCAATACCTGCTGCATCAGGGGTTTGACGCGGTGTACAGCATCGACGGCGGCTTTGAGGCCTGGGCGCGTCAGTACCCGCAGGACGTTGAAACCTCCGTATAATCCTTTCCCGTCCCTGCGGCGGGTTCCTTTCTCGTGCCGTTAGTGAGTGTTTTTACTGGTTTTTCGCAGATCCTTTGCCTGCGCTCAGGATTTCGACGGTATAATCGGCCGTCAACGCCGTCGGGTCACCGGCGGCTAAAATCATTCACTTAGACGGAAGAGCAATGGTTAGAGTAATCGCCGTATCCAATCCCCGCCTGGCGCAGGCCTTTGTCGACTACATGACGACACAGGGCATTGAGCTTAAGGTGCACAATACCGGCGAGACGGCGGAAATCTGGCTGGCAGACGACCGTCATCTGGAGCAGGTGCAACACGAGCTGCAGCAGTTCCTGATCGACCCGCTCAACAGTCGCTATCGCGCCGCCAGCTGGCAGGCCGGTAATACCGACGCCGATCTGCACTACCAGGGCTTTTCCTACCTGCAAACCCTGCGCAGCAAAGCCGGGCCGCTGACGCTGGGCGTGATGGTGCTGTGCATTGCGGTCTATATCCTGATGCAGGCGCTGGGCGACGACACGGTGATGTACTGGCTCTCCTGGCCGCAAAACAGCAGCCAGTACCTGCAGCTGTGGCGCTGGGTCAGCCACGCTTTCCTGCATTTCTCCCTGCTGCATATCACCTTTAACCTGCTGTGGTGGTGGTATCTCGGCGGCCCGCTGGAAAAACGCCTCGGCGCCGGCAAACTGTTCGTGCTGGCGGTGGTCTCGGCCTTCTTCAGCGGCTGGGCGCAGTCACTATTTAGCGGTGCCCTGTTCGGCGGCCTGTCAGGCGTGGTCTACGCGCTGATGGGTTACTGCTGGCTCAGCGGTGAAAGAGCGCCGGAACGCGGCCTGATGCTGCCGCGCGGCCTGATGGTGTTTTCAGTTCTGTGGCTGGTAGCGGGATATTTCGATATTTTAGGAATGTCGATCGCTAACGCGGCACACGTGGCCGGTTTAGTGTTAGGGTTATTGATGGCATTTTGGGACACGCGTCATCGCGCGCACAACGAACAATAACAGCCAGGTACAAGCCAGGCGTTTTATAACCGTCATACTTCAAGCTGCATCTTTGTTGGTTGCGTCCATTCACCCCAGTCACATAGTTCGCTATGCTCCTGGGGATTCACGGACTTACCGCCGCGATACGGCTCGAATTATTTAGGGTATAGGGGATTACCGTGAAGCAAACACAGCGTCATGACGCTATTATCGAGCTGGTGCGCCTGCAGGGTTATGTCAGTACGGAAGAACTGGTCGAACATTTTGACGTTAGTCCGCAAACGATTCGCCGTGATTTGAATGACCTGGCCGATCAGAACAAAATCCAACGCCACCATGGTGGGGCAGCCTTGCCTTCCAGTTCGGTCAACGCCGCATACAACGATCGTAAAGTGATGTGGTCGGAACAGAAAGCGCGTATCGCCCAACGTGTCGCCAGCCAGATCCCGGACGGGGCCACGCTGTTTATCGATATCGGTACCACACCGGAAGCGGTAGCCCATGCGCTGATGAACCACAAGAACCTGCGCGTGGTGACCAATAACCTGAACGTCGCCACCCTGCTGACCGCCAAAGAAGACTTTCGTCTGATCCTGGCCGGCGGTGAAGTCCGCACCCGCGATGGCGGTATCATGGGTGAGGCCACACTGGACTTTATCTCCCAGTTCCGCCTCGATTACGGCATTCTGGGCATCAGCGGCATCGATATGGATGGTTCGCTGCTCGAATTCGACTATCACGAAGTGCGCACCAAACGCGCAATTATCGAAAACTCACGCTGTGTGATGCTGGTTACCGACCATTCCAAATTCGGCCGCAACGCGATGGTAAACCTCGGTAATATGAACCTGATCGATTACCTGTTTACCGACCAACTGCCGCCACCGAGCGTGATGAAAATCATCGAACAATACGACGTACAGCTCGAGCTTTGCTAAGTCTTTCCCACCGCTGTTAAACCCAATGGCGCCGCCCATTGCGCCCTTCATGCCTGCCATTTTATCATGGGGTTCAGCCTGCTGAACCCCGCAATTCCTGACGCCAATATCCCTTCTCTTTGTATAACTACTATCATCAAACTGTTACCTCTATCACGCCTAAATGTTTTTGTTTGGTTAAGTCTTGGCTTGTTTGTTGGTTTTTGATTACAATCATGAGCGAAAACGAACATGAAAGAGCTATTTCGAACATCTGGAGGAAGTTGACGTGGAAACCAAAGACTTGATCGTTATCGGTGGCGGCATCAACGGTGCCGGCATCGCGGCCGATGCTGCCGGGCGCGGGCTGTCCGTTCTGCTACTGGAAGCGCAAGACTTGGCCTGTGCTACGTCTTCCGCCAGTTCCAAACTGATCCACGGTGGCCTGCGCTACCTGGAACACTACGAATTCCGTCTGGTGAGCGAAGCGCTGGCCGAACGTGAAGTGCTGCTGAGACTGGCACCACACATTGCCTTCCCTATGCGCTTCCGCCTGCCGCATCAGCCGCACCTGCGCCCGGCCTGGATGATCCGTATCGGCCTGTTCCTGTACGATCACCTGGGCAAACGCACCAGCCTGCCTGGCAGCAAGGGCTTGCGCTTTGGACCAGAATCGGTGCTGAAGCCTGAGTTAAAGCGCGGTTTCGAATATTCTGACTGCTGGGTCGACGATGCTCGCCTGGTGGTACTGAACGCTCAGGAAGTAGAGAAACGCGGTGGCGAAGTGCGCACCCGCACCAAAGTGACCCGCGCATGGCGTGAAAACGGCCTGTGGATGGTGGAAGCGGTCGACGTCGACAGCGGCAAAACCTTTACCTGGCGCGCCAAGGGCCTGGTGAACGCTACTGGCCCGTGGGTGAAACATTTCTTCGACGACGGCCTGAAGCTGAAATCTCCTTATGGTATTCGCCTGATCAAGGGCAGCCACATCGTGGTGCCGCGAGCACACGATCAGCCGCAATCCTATATTCTGCAGAACGAAGATCACCGTATCGTCTTCGTGATCCCATGGAATGACGAATTCTCGATCATCGGCACCACCGACGTGGAGTATCACGGCGATCCGAAAGACGTGAAGATCGACGATAACGAAATCAACTACCTGCTGAAAGTGTATAACGATCACTTCAAGAAGCAGTTGGGCCGCGACGATATCGTCTGGACTTACTCTGGTGTGCGTCCGCTGTGCGACGATGAGTCAGACTCACCGCAGGCGGTAACCCGTGACTACACGCTGGACGTGCATGACGAACAGGGCAAAGCGCCGCTGCTGTCAGTGTTCGGCGGCAAGCTGACCACCTACCGCAAGCTGGCTGAGCATGCGATGGAAAAACTGGCGCACTACTACCCTGGCTGCGGCCCGGCGTGGACCAAAAACGGTTCGCTGCCAGGTGGCGACATCGGTGGCGATCGCGACAGCTACGCCGCAAAACTGCGCCGTGAGCACAGTTGGTTGCCGGAGTCCCTGGCACGCCGCTTTGCACGCACCTACGGCAGCCACAGCGAGCTGATCCTGGCCAATGCCAATAGCCTCAGCGACCTGGGCGAAGATTTCGGTCATGGCCTGCATGAAGCCGAGTTGCGCTACCTGATCGACAAAGAGTGGGTAGTGGAGTTGGATGACGCGATTTGGCGCCGTACCAAGCTGGGCATGTGGTTGGACGAAGCGCAGCAGGCACGGGTGAAAACCTGGCTGGCAGAACACGTGAAAGCGAAGACCTTGTCTCTGGCATCGTAACTCGCCAAACGTAAAAAGGGCCGGATATCCGGCCCTTAACCTGATGACAAACACCCGAAAAACGTGGTTTTCGGATGTTTGGGGTAAACCTAGAAGACAGAATCCTTTGTTTTTATTAGCCCTGCATCGGGGCTTTTAACTACAGAGAACTTTGTTAACAACCTGAGGGCCGGATATCCGGCCCTTTTGCATTTACAGCTTGATAGGTTTGATGTGCCAGATTTCGTCCGCATACTCCTGAATGGTGCGGTCGGAAGAGAAGTACCCCATGTTGGCGATATTCAATATTGCCCGCCGCGTCCAGTCATCCTGATTACGGTACACCTCATCCACCTTGTCCTGCGTATCCACATAGCTGCGGTAATCCGCCAGCAGTTGGTAGTGATCGCCCAGGTTAACCAGTGAATCAAACAGGTTGCTGTAGCGTTTTGGCTCCTCAGGACTGAAAACCCCGGTGGCGATCTGGGTCAGCGCCTGATGCAACTCGGGATCCTGCTCATAGTAAAGATGCGGGTTGTAACCGTTGCGTCGCAGCTCTTCTACCTGCTCGGCGGTATTACCGAAGATAAAGATGTTCTCCTCCCCCACGTGCTCCAGCATCTCGACGTTGGCACCGTCCAGCGTGCCGATGGTCAGCGCACCGTTAAGAGCAAACTTCATGTTACTGGTGCCGGACGCCTCGGTGCCCGCCAGTGAGATCTGCTCGGAAAGATCCGCCGCCGGAATGATCATCTGCGCCAGACTGACACCGTAGTTCGGGATAAACACCACTTTCAGTTGCGTATGCACTCGCGGATCGTTGTTGATCACCTTGGCGACATCGTTGATCAAGCGGATGATCTGCTTGGCGGCGTAATAGGCCGAGGCCGCCTTGCCGGCAAAGATCACCACCCTTGGCACCCGCTCGGTTTCCGGATCCTGCAGCAGCCGGTTATACAGCGTGATCACGTGCAGTACGTTGAGCAACTGCCGTTTGTACTCGTGGATACGCTTGATCTGTACGTCGAACAGCGCGTCCGGGTTGACCACCACATTCAGCGTTTTGGCGATGTAGGTAGCCAGTCGCTCCTTGTTCTGCCGTTTGGCGGCCTGCACCGCCTGCAAGAAGCTCGGGTAATCGACATTGGCCTTGATCTCGCTCAGTTGACTGAGATCGGTGCGCCAGGTCTGTCCGATGCTGTCATCCAGCACGGCGGAGAGCGGCCGGTTAGCCAGCCCCAGCCAGCGGCGCGGCGTCACCCCGTTGGTTTTATTGCAGAAGCGATCGGGGTAAATATGGGCGAAATCGGCAAACAGCGATTGCACCATCAGCTCGGAATGCAGCGCGGAAACGCCATTAACCTTGTGGCTGGCTACCACTGCCAGCCAGGCCATGCGCACCCGACGGCCATTGGTTTCATCAATGATCGACACTCGCGCCAGCAGATCGTTATCGCCCGGCGCGACCTCTTGTACGTGCTTGAGGAAGTGATCGTTGATCTCGAAAATCAGCTGCAGGTGACGCGGCAGGATCCGACCGATCATATCCAGCGGCCAGGTTTCCAACGCTTCGCTCATCAGCGTGTGGTTGGTGTAGGAGAACACCTGTTCCACCACCGCCCAGGCATCCAGCCAGCTGAATTTATGCTCGTCGATTAAGCGGTGCATCAGTTCCGGGATCGACAGCACCGGGTGGGTGTCATTCAGGTGAATGGCAATCTTGTCCACCAGGTTGTCGAAGGTCTTATGCATCGTCCAGTGGCGGTTGAGGATATCCTGCACCGTGGCCGACACCAGGAAATACTCCTGCCGCAGGCGAAGTTCGCGCCCGGAAGAGGTTGAGTCATCCGGGTACAGCACGCGCGAAACGTTTTCAGAGTGGTTTTTATCCTCAACGGCCGCAAAGTAATCGCCTTGGTTGAATTTGCCCAGGTTGATCTCATTACTGGCCTGGGCGCTCCACAACCGCAGCGTGTTGGTGGCGTCGGTATCAAAACCAGGGATCACCTGATCGTAAGCGGTGGCAATGATCTCTTCGGTTTCTACCCAGCGCGCCTTGGCGCCTTCCTGTTGGATACGTCCGCCAAAACGCACCTTATAACGGGTGTTGTGGCGCGGGAACTCCCACGGGTTGCCATATTCCAGCCAGTAGTCTGGTGACTCCATCTGCTGACCGTTGACGATATTTTGTTTGAACATGCCGTATTCGTAGCGAATGCCGTAGCCACGTCCCGGCAGCGCCAGCGTCGCCAGCGAATCAAGGAAACAGGCGGCCAGTCGCCCCAGGCCGCCGTTACCCAACCCTGGATCGTTCTCTTCCTCCAGCAACTCAGCCAGGTTCATGCCCATCTCATTCAACGCGTCGTCGATATCCTGATAAATACCCATCGACAGTAAGGCGTTGGACAGCGTACGACCGATCAGGAACTCCATCGACAGGTAATATACCTGGCGCACATCCTGTGAAAGTTGCGCACGGTTAGAACGCAGCCAGCGCTCCACCATACGGTCGCGTACCGCAAACAGCACGGCGTTCAGCCAGTCATGCTCGGTAGCGATAGCCGGGTCCTTGCCGACAATAAACATCAATTTATAGGCGATGGAGTGTTTCAGCGCTTCAACACTGACCGTGGGTGAGGTGTAACTAATCGGTAACGTCATAGTTTTTCGATCCCAAGTGCGTGATTGCCCGTCGCCTTTCAAGCCGCAGCCTTGTTACCTGCAGCTTGAAATTCATAGGGCATAACAATAGTTACGATAAGCGTTGATAAAGCGACAGATATTCCTGTGCCGCGACTTGCCAGCCAAAATCCACGTTCATGGCGTGGCGCTGGACGTGACGCCAATGCTTAGGTCTGCTCCACAGCACCATGGCACGCCGGATGGCGTTACTCAGTGCGGCGGCGTCACAATCATCAAAGACAAATCCGCTGGCGCTGCCGTCGGCCAGATTCTCCAGCGCGCAGTCCACCACCGTGTCCGCCAACCCACCGGTGCGGCGTACCAGCGGCAGCGTGCCGTATTTCAGGCCATAAAGTTGGGTCAGCCCGCAGGGTTCAAAGCGGCTCGGTACCATAATCACATCCGCCCCGCCGATAATGCGGTGGGAGAAAGCCTCGTGGTAACCAATCTGCACGCCAACCTGTTCCGGATAGTCGGCAGCCGCGGCCAGAAACGCCTGCTGTAGCACCGCATCGCCGGCCCCTAGCAGCGCCAGTTGGCCGCCCTGCTCCAGCAGCGCCGGCAGCGCTTCCAGCACCAAATCCAGACCTTTCTGGTGGGTCAGACGGCTGACTACCGCAAACACCGGCAGCGACTCATCGACCTTCAGCCCCATGGCTTTTTGCAGGTGCAGCTTGTTCTTGGCCTTGCTCTTCAGATCGTCCGCGTCATAACGGGCGGTCAGGCGCGGATCGTGGGACGGATCCCAAATTTTGTCATCCACCCCGTTAAGAATGCCGCTCAACCGCCCCTGTCGCTGGCGTTCCTGCAATAGCCCTTCCATGCCGTAGCCAAACTCCGGCCGGGTGATCTCACGCGCATAGGTCGGGCTGACGGCGGTGATATGGTCGGCGTAGAACAAACCGGCTTTCAGGAATGACATCTGACCGTGAAACTCCAGGCCATAAATGTTGTAGAACGACGGCGGCAACCACAGTTCCGCCACGTGATGGGGGGAGAACAATCCCTGATAGGCCAGATTATGCACGGTAAAAATGGATCGTGCCGGATGACCATTGGCCGCCAGATAGGCGCAGGCCAGCCCGGCATGCCAGTCATGGGCGTGCACCACCTGCGGTCGCCAGTAGCGATCCAGCCCCTTGGCCAGCTCACAGGCCATCCAGCCCAGCAGGGCAAAGCGTCGGTGGTTATCGGAATAGGCATTCATCGACTGGTCGTGGTACGGGCTACCCGGTCGATCGTACAACCAGGGGGCGTCGATCAGGTAGATGCCCACGCCGTGATAGGTACCGTAGCGCAGACCCACCCGGCCGGCGAACGAATCGATTTCCGCCACCAGCACAGAGTCCGGTATGCCGTTGCGCACGTCAGGAAAAGCGGGCAATAGCACCCGAACATCGCCGCCTTCGGCGATCTGAGCTGCCGGTAATGCGCCAACCACGTCTGCGAGCCCCCCGGTTTTCAGCAGGGGGAACATTTCAGAACATACGTGTAAAACCTGCATTATCACTCCTGAGAATCGGCAAATTAACTCTGGAAAAGCAGGCTTGCCGCTGTTGTTAATCCCGCGTTGTGCAAGCCATCAGTCAGTCCGTTTATATGGCGGCAGGCTATCTTTCTGCCGGATACCTTAACTCACAACTTTGACAACATTTCGCGCGTGACCAACACAATGCCGCCTTCCGAACGATAAAAGCGTTTGCTGTCCTCATCGGCGTTTTCGCCAATCACCATGCCCTCGGGGATATGGCAGGCGCGGTCGATGATGCAGCGTCGCAGGCGGCAGGAGCGGCCGACGTTAACGTCCGGCAGCAATACAGTAGAGTCGATGGTACAGAACGAGTTCACCCGTACCCTTGGGAACAGCACCGAATGCACCACTACCGAACCGGAGACAATACAGCCGCCGGACACCAACGAGTTCATGGTCATGCCGTGGCTGCCGGAGCGGTCCTGTACGAACTTGGCCGGCGGCAGCGGCTCCATATGGGTACGGATCGGCCAGGCGCGGTCATACATATCCAGCTCCGGCGTCACCGAAGCCAGATCGAGGTTGGCACGCCAGTAAGCTTCCAGCGTCCCCACGTCGCGCCAATACGGCGGCAGCTCGGGGTTGGAGGTCACACAGGACAGCGTGAACGGATGCGCCCAGGCCGCTTTCTGCGCGGTGATTTTCGGGATCAGATCCTTGCCGAAGTCATGAGTTGAACCCGGCGTCGACATGTCCTCTTCCAATAGTTTGAACAGGTAGTCGGCGTTAAAGATGTAGATCCCCATGCTGGCCAGCGACATCTCCGGGTTGCCCGGCATCGGCGGTGGATTGCTGGGTTTTTCCAGGAACTCAAGGATCAGATCGTTCTCGTCCACTTCCATCACGCCAAACTCGCTGGCCTCATCACGCGCTACCGGCAAGCAGGCAACGGTACACTGCGCCCCCTTTTCCACGTGGTCGATCAGCATGCGCGAGTAATCCATCTTGTAGATATGATCGCCCGCCAGGATCACTACGTATTCGGCCTCATAGCGGCGAATGATGTCCAGGTTCTGGTACACCGCATCCGCCGTGCCCTTGTACCAGTGTTCGGTACTGAGGCGTTGCTGGGCCGGCAGCAGATCGACAAATTCGTTCATCTCTTCGTTGAGGAACGACCAGCCACGCTGAATATGCTGCACCAGGGTATGAGACTGATATTGGGTGATCACACCGATACGGCGGATCCCCGAGTTCAGACAGTTCGACAGGGCAAAATCAATGATGCGGAATTTACCGCCAAAGTGGACGGCCGGCTTGGCACGGGTTGAGGTTAAATCTTTCAAACGCGAACCGCGGCCACCGGCCAAAATCAGGGCGACGGACTTAATCGGCAGTTGGCGTGCCAACATCAGGGGGTCTTTATTTTCAAACCTAACCATAGCTGACTCCTTTTATTTTTTCTTTACCAGCACGCAAATCGAGTGCGCAGCCTGGTTCCAGGCGGGTAAAACCGCCCGCGAATCTTCCTGAGTAAAGGGGGCGACAAGCTGCCAATCGCCGGTGGGCAACGTCATCTCCACCGCCTGCTGCGTGGCATTCACCACCACCAGCCAGCGTTGCGACAGGAGGATCTGCAATTGCAGTGCACCCTGCTCCCACTGTTGCGCACTGGGGGGTTGCCCCTGCACGTTCAGCCACTGCACGTTACCGTCGCCCTCCAGCCACCAGCGGTCATGCTGCAGGGCGGGAATTTGTTGGCGCAGGTGGATCAGTGCGGCGGTGTAAGCGGTGAGTGAGTCATCCGCCGTGGCCCAATCGAGCCAGGTGATAGCGTTGTCCTGACAATAGGCATTGTTGTTGCCCTGCTGGCTGTGTCCATGCTCATCGCCGGCCAGCAGCATCGGCGTACCCTGGGACAGCAACAGCGTAGCAAGCAGCACCTGCCGGCTGGCCCTACGGCGTTGCACAATGGCGTCGTCGGCAATCGGGCCTTCAACACCGTGGTTATTGCTAAAGTTACGGTCGCTGCCGTCACGGTTACCTTCACCGTTCAGTTGGTTGTGCTTGCGGTTAAAACTGACCAGATCCTGCAGGGTAAAGCCGTCATGAGCAGTCAGCATATTGATGCTGGCGTACGGCGCACGCCCGCGTTGGTTGAACAGGTCGCTGGAGGCGGCAAAACGTTGGGCGAACTGTCCCAGCGAGATATCGCCCTGCAGCCAGAAGCGGCGCATATCGTCCCGGTAATGGTCGTTCCACTCGGCAAAACGACCGGGAAACTCCCCCACCTGATAGCCACCGGGGCCAATATCCCAGGGTTCGGCGATCAGCTTGCAGCGTGACAGCAGGTCGTCTGCCAGCATCGCCTGGAACAGCGGCGCGTCACGATCGAACGCCGGCGTGCGACCGAGCACGCTGCCCAGATCAAAGCGGAAGCCGTCTACATGACATTCCCCCACCCAGAAACGCAGGCAATCCATCACCCAGGCCACGCCCGGTGGCTGATCCAACCGCAGCGTGTTGCCGCAGCCGGTATCGTTCACGTAGCTACCCTCGGGCGTGAGCCAGTAATAACCCGGGTTATCGATCCCTCGCAGCGACAACGTCGGCCCGTCCATGTCCAGTTCGGCGCTGTGGTTGAACACTACGTCGAGGATCACTTCAATCCCGGCCTTATGCAGTGCCTTCACCGCATCGCGGAATTCACGCAACGGCGTCATGTCGGTGCGCAGGCTGGAGTAGCGGTTATCCGGCGCATAATGCGCCAGCACGTTATAGCCCCAGTAGTTAATCAACCCCAGGCGCTGCAAGCGCGGCTCGGAGCTGTGTTGCTGCACCGGCAGCAGTTCCAGCGCGGTAATGCCAAGACGTTTGAAGTAGGCGATCATCACCGGATGACCCAGCGCGGCGAAACTGCCACGCAGCACCTGCGGGATATCCGGGTGTTGCAGGGTCAGGCCGCGCACATGCGCTTCGTAGATCACCGTTTTGCCCCACGGCGTCGCCGGTGGGCAATCATCCTGCCAGTCATAGGCTTCGTCGATCACCACGCACTTGGGCATCAGCTCCGCGCTGTCTTGCGTGTCCGGTTGGTCATAACCGCCATGCAAATAGGGATCATCGGCCACCGGCCCCTCAACCGCACGTGCGGCGGGATCCAGCAGCAGCTTATTGGGGTTAAAACGCAGCCCCTGCGCAGGATCAAACGGGCCATGCACCCGGAAACCATAACGCTGGCCCGGTTTACCGCCCGGCAGATAACCGTGCCAAACATCACCGCTGCGCGCCGCCAGCGGTAGACGCTCTTCGCGCTGTTGTTCGTCAAACAGGCACAGCTCCACCCCGGTAGCATGGGCGGAATACAGGCTAAAGTTGATGCCGTTACCGTCATAATGCGCCCCGAGAGGCGCGGCGATGCCGGACGTCAGCTCAGTCATTGCACCTCCCGCAGCAGGTAGATGGTCGCCAGCGGCGGTACGGTGACGCTAATCGAATGCTCGCGGCCGTGGTTGCCTATCTGCTCGGACACCACGCGGCCCTGGTTACCGGTATTGCTGCCGTGATAGTGGTGCGAGTCGGTATTGAGAATTTCCCGGTACTCGCCGGGGCGGGAAATACCGATGCGATAGTGGTGGCGCGGCACCGGGGTAAAGTTGCTGACGGCAATCAGCTCATTGCCGTGCGCATCATAGCGGGCAAAGGCAAACACCGAGTTGTCGTGGTCGTCCACCACCAGCCACTCAAAACCGTCCGGGCGATAGTCACGCTCATACAACGGTGCCTGCTGCTGATAGCAATGGTTAAGATCGCGCACCAGTCGCTGCACGCCGTGGTGCCAGTTATCCAGCCCTTCCAGCAGATGCCAGTCGAGGCTACTGTCGAAGTTCCATTCGCGCCCCTGGGCGAACTCGCAACCCATAAACAGCAGCTTCTTGCCTGGGTGCGCCCACATAAAACCGTAGTAGGCACGCAGATTGGCGAACTTCTGCCAGGCATCGCCAGGCATGCGGTCGAGAATCGATTTCTTGCCGTGCACCACTTCGTCATGGGAAATCGGCAGCACGAAGTTCTCGGTGTAGGCGTACAGCATGCCGAAGGTCATCTGATTGTGATGATACTTGCGGTGCACCGGGTCGCATTGCATGTAGTTGAGCGTGTCGTGCATCCAGCCCAGATTCCATTTGTAGTGGAACCCCAGGCCATTGGACTCCGGTGGCAGCGTCACCCCCGGGTAATCGGTGGATTCTTCCGCCAACGTCACCGCACCGGGCCGCTCTTTGCCGACGCTGTGGTTGGTGTAACGCAGGAAGGCAATGGCCTCCAGATTCTCGTTGCCGCCGTAGTAATTCGGCACCCATTCACCGTCGGCACGGCTGTAGTCGCGGTAAATCATCGAGGCCACCGCATCGACACGCAGCGCGTCGATGCCATAGCGTTCCAGCCAGTAAAGGGCGTTGCCCGCCAGATAGTTACGCACCTCATGGCGGCCATAGTTGTAGATCAGGGTATTCCAGTCCTGATGGAAGCCTTCACGCGGGTCGGCGTATTCATACAACGCAGTGCCGTCGAAATTCGCCAGACCATAGGCATCGCTGGGGAAATGCCCAGGCACCCAGTCCAGGATCACGTTGATGCCAGCCCGGTGCGCCGCCGCGACAAAATCTTTGAAGTCGGCCGGGGTGCCGAAGCGCCGGGTCGGGGCGTACAGTCCTAACGGCTGATAACCCCAGCTTCCGTCAAACGGATGCTCGTTAATCGGCAGCAGCTCGATATGGGTGAAGCCCATGTCTTTCACGTAGCCAATTAACTGTTCCGCCAGTTCGCCATAGCTGAGCCAGAAATTATCGTCGGTGTGGCGTCGCCACGAACCAAGGTGCACCTCGTAAATCGACATCGGTCGGTCAAAATCATTGGCACGCTGACGTTCCGGGGTGTTTGCTACCACCTCTGGCAGCCGCGTTACCAGCGATGCCGTATCCGGCCGCATTTGCGCCTCGAAGGCGTAAGGATCGGCCTTCAACTGGGTATTGCCGTAGCAGTCGATAATTTCGTATTTGTACAATTGCCCGGCTTTCACCCCCGGCAGGAACAGCTCCCAAATCCCGTTTTCACGCCGCAGGCGCATCGGATGGCGGCGGCCGTCCCAGAAGTTGAACTCGCCCACCACCGAAACGCGTTGGGCATTCGGTGCCCAAACGGCAAAACTGACGCCTTCGACGTCATCCAGCGTGGTGAGGTGGGCGCCCAACCGCTCATACGGACGCAAATGGGTGCCTTCGGCCAACAGCCAACTGTCGATATCCTGCAGCAGGGTACCGAAACGGTAGGGATCTTCGACAGTCTGCTGACTATCTTGCCAGCGAACCTCAAATTGATAGCGGAACGGAGTTTTGCGACGGGGCACCGTCGCGCTGAAAAAACCGCGCGGATCATCGCAGTCAAGCTGCACCAGGCGGCGGCCGGTTTGCTGCTCCAGCAACCAGACTTCGCTGGCGTCAGGCAACAGCGCACGCACCTGCAGGCCGTTATCGGCCGCATGCATACCCAGCAGGGAAAAGGGGTCGGCAGAGTTGCCGGAGAAAAGCTGATCAATCACGTCACGATCGGGAAGTACAGGCATAGTCTTCTTCCTAAGATTAAGAGCATGATTTATAAGAGGCCGCGTAGCCCATCGCCTTTCAGGTTGCAGCTGAGTTGGCTGCACCTTGAGATCCACAGGACGTAACGCTTAATCCATAGCCGTTTTGGTTATCATGCAATTCATTCGGTATCTAAAGCGTGATTGCGGTCGGTTATTGATCAATTCTCACCTTCCCGGCCCGAATTCCGCTCTTTATGCTTATTTTTAGCGCTGGTGAAAATTTATCCGCCAGCCCTTTAAGCATAGCTAATGTCGGTTAAAAACATTGCCGCATTACCAAGGAAAATTCTTCATTAAGAAAACTGCCAGCCTGACAGCGTCTTTGCGCTGCTGCCCGCATGGAGGAGTGCTGATGACCTGTGCCCTTTCTCTGGTTGGCAGCCAGTTAGTCCATAACGCGCCGAAACGGGGAAAACGGAAGAAAATAAGGCTTTTGGGGGCTGAAAGAGCTCAGCCCCCGGGAAGTACGGTTCAGGTTTACAGCAGGATACGCAGCATGCGGCGCAGCGGCTCGGCCGCACCCCACAGCAACTGGTCACCTACGGTGAACGCAGACAGATATTCCGGCCCCATATTCAGCTTGCGTAGGCGACCGACCGGCGTATTCAGCGTCCCGGTAACCGCTGCCGGCGTCAGTTCACGCATGGTCAGCTCACGGTCGTTCGGGATCACCCGCACCCAGTCATTGTGGGTCGCCAGCATCTGTTCGATTTCCGGCAGTGGGACGTCTTTTTTCAACTTCAGGGTAAACGCCTGACTATGGCAGCGCAGCGCGCCGACGCGCACGCACAAGCCGTCGACCGGGATCACCAGGCCGCTGTTGAGGATTTTGTTGGTTTCCGCCTGGCCTTTCCACTCTTCACGGCTCTGGCCATTATCGAGCTGCTTGTCGATCCACGGGATCAGGCTGCCGGCCAATGGCACACCAAAGTTATCGGTCGGCAGTTTGCCGCTACGGGTGGCCGCAGTGACTTTACGTTCGATGTCCAGGATCGCCGAAGCCGGATCCTGCAGCTCTTTCGCCACGTCGGCGTGCAGCATGCCCATTTGGGTCAGCAGTTCACGCATGTGTCGTGCGCCGCCGCCGGAAGCCGCCTGATAGGTCGCCACAGACGCCCACTCCACCAGATCATTGGCAAACAGACCGCCCAACGACATCAGCATCAGGCTGACGGTGCAGTTGCCGCCGACAAAGGTCTTGATGCCTTTATCCAGGCCCTGCTGGATCAGCGCACGGTTGACCGGATCCAGGATGATAATCGCGTCATCCTGCATACGCAGAGAAGAAGCGGCGTCGATCCAGTACCCCTGCCAGCCGCTTTCACGCAGCTTCGGGTAAATTTCGTTGGTATAATCGCCGCCCTGGCAGGTAATAATAATATCGAGCGCGCTCAGTGCATCAACATCGTAGGCATCCTGCAGCGTGCCCTGCTGGCCGCCGAAGCTTGGCGCCGCTAAGCCGTGTTGCGAGGTGGAGAAAAAGACCGGGCGGATGGCGTCAAAATCGCGCTCTTCCGTCATGCGTTGCATGAGTACGGAGCCGACCATTCCGCGCCAACCGATGAAACCAACGTTTTTCATAATGACTGTCCTGCCTTGGAGGATGACTGCTATAAGTTGTGTGCAATATCTCCCCACCTTACAAAATGTCGGCGCAGGCGCAAAGTGAATTTATTCGATGGGAGAGCGATTCTCAGCAATCCTTCTTATATACCTGAGAGATGAGCCAACGGGTCGCCTGGCTGTAACTTGAAAGCCATAGGGCATAGGTTATTAAGCGGTCGGGATGGCCGACGCGTTTTTCAGATTCAGAGGTAATGATGATAGAGATGGTTTCGGTCACGGTATTGCTGTTTTTAATCATGGATCCACTGGGCAACTTGCCGATTTTTATGTCGGTACTCAAGCACCTGGAGCCACGCCGCCGCCGGGTGGTGCTGATCCGCGAACTGCTGATCGCCCTGCTGTTGATGCTGATTTTCTTGTTTGCCGGTGAGAAAATTCTGGCGTTCCTTAACCTGCGCACCGAGACCGTGTCGATTTCCGGTGGGATCATTCTGTTCCTGATCGCCATCAAAATGATTTTCCCTTCGCAGGAAGGTGACAGTAGCGGGCTTTCCGCCGGTGAAGAACCCTTCCTGGTCCCGCTGGCCATCCCGTTGGTCGCCGGCCCTTCGATTCTGGCCTCGCTGATGCTGCTTTCGCACCAGTATCCAAACCAGATTTCATATCTGGTGGTGGCACTGCTGATTGCCTGGGGGATTTCCGCCGCCATTCTGCTGATGTCGAACCTGTTCCTGCGCCTGCTGGGTAGCAAAGGCGTGAGCGCGCTGGAGAGGCTGATGGGACTGATTCTGGTGATGCTGTCTACCCAGATGTTCCTGGACGGTGTGCGCGCTTACATGAAGTTGTAGTGAATCTCCGGGCGCCTGTTCGGCGCCAAGAGGTCGCGGCAGCCCGGGTTACTGGGCTGCAACGCGCCGAATATAAGCCAGGGTATCTGCCACCACGCCGTCCAGCGGCTGGTCAATCTCGATCGCCTGCACGTCCGTCTCCTGCGCACCCGGTTCTTCCAGGGTGGCGAATTGGGAAACCAGCATCTGTGGCTTGAAGAAATGGCCCTTGCGCTGCTTCAAACGCTCTTCAATTACCGCCTTGTCACCTTTCAGATAGATGAAATGCAGATTGCGATTGCCTTCACGCAGACGGTCGCGATAGCTTTTTTTAAGCGCCGAACACACCAGCAAAGAAACGTCGTTGGTGCGTTCCATGGCAAAGATGGCGTCATTCAACGCCGCCAACCACGGAGCACGATCGTTATCGTCCAACGCATGCCCGGCGGCCATTTTATTAATATTGGCACGCGGATGCAGGTAGTCACCGTCCAGCATCGCAGCACTGGCTTCATGGGCAACAGCGCTGGCCACCGCGGACTTACCACTGCCTGAAACGCCCATCAAAATAAATACGTGGTGCTGTGGATTACTCATATCTCATGCCCTTATGGGATCAGATGACGCTGACAGCGTCATCAAAAGCGCCCCAAACTCAAAATGGTTTCCGATACCGCCCCGGGCACCGGAAACCTCACTATACCCAACAAATTTATACGACCGTCTTATACGACCGTCGCCAGCAGCAGACAGCCCACCAAACCACAGACTGAAATGATGGTTTCCAGCACCGACCAGGACTTGATGGTTTCCATGATGCTCAGGTTGAAGTACTCCTTGAACAACCAGAAACCCGGGTCGTTGACGTGAGAGAAAATCACGCTGCCGGAGCCGACCGCAATCACCATCAGTTCCGGGCTGACGCCGGTAGTGGCGATCAGCGGAGCTACAATGCCCCCCGCAGTGATTGCCGCCACGGTAGCCGAGCCCAACGCCAGACGCAGCGCGGCAGCAATCGACCATGCCATCAGAATTGGTGAGACGTTACTGCCTTCCATCAGCGCGGCAATGTATTTCTCTACGCCACTGTCGACCAGCACCTGCTTGAACGCACCGCCACCGCCGATGATCAACAGCATCATGGCGATAATTTTGATTGAGTCGGTGATGGTCCCCATCACTTCATCCATGGTACGGCCACGGTTCAGACCAAAGGTAAAGATGGCGATCAGCACCGCAATCAGCGTTGCCATCACCGGATCACCGAAGAACTCGGCAAAGCGCAGTACGCTGTGGCCCTTCGGCAGCACCATTTCGGCTACTGCACGCAGCGCCATCAGGATCACCGGCACCAGAGAAGTCGCAACGCTGATACCAAAGCTTGGCATTTCCGCTTCGGTGAAGATTTTTGGGTTATACAGGCCTTCCGGTACCGGCTTATCGATGCCTTTCAGGAAGCGAGCGTAAACCGGGCCGGCCAGGATCACCGTTGGAATAGCCAACAGCGTGCCGTACAGCAGGGTTTTGCCCATATCGGCATGGAAAATGGTGGCAATCGCCGTTGGGCCAGGGTGCGGCGGCAGGAAACCGTGGGTGACCGACAGCGCAGCCGCCATCGGCACACCGACATACAGCAATGGCACGCGGGCAGAAGCGGCGATACTGAATACCAGCGGCAACAGCAGCACAAAGCCGACTTCATAGAACAGGGCAAAGCCGACGGTAAAACCGGTCAGCACCACTGCCCACTGAATGTGTTTCTTACCGAACTTTTCGATAAGCGTAGTGGCGATGCGCTGGGCACCACCGCAGTCCGCCAGCAGCTTGCCGAGCATGGCACCGAAGCCCATGATCAGCGCCAGGCTGCCCAGCGTGCCGCCAACGCCGGCCTTGATGGAGCCGATCACTTTATCGACTGGCATACCCTGGGTGATACCGACCGCCAGAGCAACCAGAATCAGAGAGATAAAGCCGTTCAGCTTAAAGCGAATCATCAGCAGCAGCAGCAGCGCTACGCCGCCTGCAACAATCACTAATGGCATAATTTTTCTCCAACCTTTTTATCGCAGACCTCTTTACGATAGGCCGTAAAGCGCGCGTTTGTTTTATTTTTAGGCTCTTCCCGGTGTTAGAAGACGAGCTGTAGGTGGTGCTGAGGCAAAGGTTCTATCTCGATCAATATCACCGCTCGCTCATTGTTACCGGTATCATGATACCGGTAACAACCCGATCGCCGGAACCGGGTAACGGGCTAAAATTCGCGTTCTGGGATAGAGATCAAACTTATGGGGGTAACAGGCGACAAGCTTACAGAGGGGAATGAAAACGCGCCGGACGGCGCGGTTGCAGAATTAAAATTGCTCAAACAAAGGCTTAAAACCGATCAGATGCTGCCACCGGGGATCACGGTGAAACCGACGTCAACCATACGTGGGCTGACCGTTTCACCCCGCAGTCGGGCCAGCAGACGTTCGGCGCCGATTTGCCCCATGCGTTCACGCGGCGTCAACACGCTCGCCAGCTTCGGCACCATCACCTGGCCGATATCGTGGCCGTGGAAACCGGCAATTGCCATATCTTTAGGGATCGACAACCCCTGCCGCTGACACTCGAAGGTCGCCCCGATGGCCAGGTCATCGTTGGTGCAAAAAATACTGTCAATTTGCGGGTAGTCGCGCTGCGCCTGACGCAGTAACTCCCCCCCGGCGGAATAGGACGACGAACGCGCAGTCATCACGCTGTAGGGCTGCAGGCCAGATTCACGCATCGCCTGCTCGTAGCCCTGCTGTTTGATAATGGTACGCTCATCCTGACGCGCGCCAAAATACACCACGTGGCGATGACCATGCGCAATGATTTGCTGGGTCATCTGGCGCGCCGCTTCAAAGTTATTGAAGCCGACCGCCAGATCGATGCACGGCGAAACGCAGTCCATCAGTTCCACTACCGGGATCCCCGCCACCTCGATCATCTTCATGGTGCGCGCCGTATGGTGGCGTTCAGACAGGATCAGGCCATCAATATTGTAAGACAGCAGCGAGGTCAGCCGCTGTTCTTCACGCTCCGGCAAATAACCGTAGTGCGCCAGCATGGTCTGGTAATTGTGCGCATCCGTGACGCTCTCAATGCCGCGCAACACTTCGGCAAACACCTGGTTGGTCAACGACGGCAGCAAGACGCCAATGGCGCGACTGGTGGAGTTGGAAAGGATATCCGGCGCACGGTTGGGAATGTAGCCCAGCTCATCAAGCGCGACGGCAATTTTTTGCTGCAAGACGGCAGAAACCTGATCGGGATTACGCAGATAACGGCTCACCGTCATCTTGGTCACGCCAACCTTGTCTGCAACATCTTGGAGTACCGGCCGTTTTTTCTTCATTATCAATGAACTGGCTAACCGTGAATGGGCGCTCATTTTAGCAAAAAAAAACCGGGGCCGATATTGTTGGTTATGGAAGGGTACAACGTAAAAAGGGCTCACCCTGTGAGCCCTTGATATTTACCGCTTAATCAGACTGGCGGCAGATCGAACAGTAAGATTTCACTGTCTTCATCGGCTTTAATCGACAGTGCAGTTTCATCCCACACCGCGAAAGCATCGCTGGTGCCGGCCTGCTGACCATTGACCACCACCTTGCCGCGTACCACCTGAACCCATACACGGCGCCCAGCTTCAATCAGGCATTCCGCCTGCTCTTCTTTGCTCAACGCCCAACGGGACAACGTCATGTCCTGGAACACCTTCAGCGAACCCTCACGTGCATCCGGCGACAGCACCAGTTGACGGCCCTGTGGCGCATCAAACATGCGTTGCTCATAGCGCGGCTCCAACCCAACCTGATCGGGAATGATCCAAATCTGGTACAGGTGCAAAGGACGATCGCTGTTGCCGTTGTACTCGGAGTGGCGCACCCCGGTGCCGGCACTCATGATCTGGAATTCACCGGCCTGGATCTGCTCTTTGTTACCCATGCTGTCCTGATGTTCTACCGTGCCGCTCAGCACGTAGGTCAGGATTTCCATGTCTTTATGCGGATGGGTGCCGAACCCCTGCCCTGCATCGATCATATCTTCGTTGATCACCCGCAGCGCCGAGAAGCCCATAAAATCAGGGTCGTGATAGTTGGCGAATGAGAAGGTGTGCCAGCTATCCAGCCAACCATGATTGGCATGACCACGATCTTCTGCCTTACGTAAGTAAATCATATTCAACTCTCCTCAATGTTTTTTACAGTCTAGTCCTGACAGCAGAATATGAAAGCGCAAAAAACTCTTCGCTCTGTTCAAAAAATTAGATGGAGTTTTGAAGCGATGGGCAGTGGATTTGTTGAAGACTGGCAGGGGCGGA
This sequence comes from Serratia myotis, assembly GCF_027474885.1. Taxonomy (NCBI): domain Bacteria; kingdom Pseudomonadati; phylum Pseudomonadota; class Gammaproteobacteria; order Enterobacterales; family Yersiniaceae; genus Serratia; species Serratia myotis. The sequence continues at coordinate 5,198,309 of NZ_CP099707.1, forward strand.
AAACAGGCAAAAAAAAAGCCAGCACCCGAGCTGGCTAAGTAATACTTGGAAGCAATGTGAGCAATGTCGTGCCTTCGCAGCGAGGGTACCAAAGGTTGATACTCTCCCCGGAACGCATCGCAATAATAATCATTATCATTCGCACCTGTAAAGCGTTTTTTTAACCAATACGTAATAATATTGACTCGACACATTAAACGGATAAATTCAGAGGTTATTCAACCGGTAAGCCAAAGGAGCAGCGCAATGAGCGAAATAGTGGTTCGTCACGTGGAAACGGCAGATGCCCAAGCCCTTCATCAGCTTTACTCTCAGCCGAAGGCTTACCGCGACACACTACAGCTTCCGCTACCGTCAATCGAGTTGTGGCATAAGCGTCTCGCCAACCTCGAACCGGGCAGCCATAACCTGGTGGCCTGTATCGATGGGCAGATCGTCGGCCAGTTGGGCCTGATGCTCAATCAGCGCGTGCGTCGTCGTCACGTGGCGAGCTTTGGCATTGGTGTCGACGACCGTCATCAGGGTAAAGGCGTCGGCAGCAGTCTGATGAAGGCGATGATCGACCTTTGTGATAATTGGGCGGCCATCGAACGCATCGAACTGACGGTGTTTACTGACAACCAGGCCGCCATTGCGCTATACCGCAAGTTCGGTTTTGAAATTGAAGGCACCAGCCGCGCCTATGCCATACGCGACGGCGAGCTGGTCGACTCCCATCACATGGCGCGTTTTCGCAGCGAACAGCAGAAAAAACCTTCATTATGAGTGAAAACAAAAGTGGAACCGGGGCGGATAACCGCCCTTTAACCGTCAGCCGCCGCACCTTTGTGCAAACGCTGGCCTGCGTAACGGGTGCTATCGGCATCCTTTCTCCCACCACCTTCCTGGGGGCCGCAATGCCAACTTCTCCTGCCGTACGTACCGGCACCCGTAACCTGATTACCGACGTGCCCGGCCTGCGGGTCGGTGTCGCCCAGGACAGCAGGGTGCGCACCGGCACCACGGTGATCCTGCCGGATCGCCCGGCGATCGCCGCAGTCGACGTGCGCGGCGGCGGCCCGGCAACCCGGGAAACCGATGCGCTGGGGGAAGATAACCTGGTGCAGACCATCGATGCGTTAGTGCTGAGCGGTGGCTCGGTGTATGGCCTGGCCGCAGCCGACGGCGTGGCTGCCTGGCTGGGGCAACAAGGCAAAGGCTATGCCCTGCGCCCGGCCCCGGGCGTGCCGGTTTCCCCGATAGTGCCCACCGCCTGCCTGTACGATCTCAGTAACGCGGGCGACAAAGACTGGCAGTTGAATCCACCTTATCGCCAACTGGGGATAGAGGCCGCGAGCAAGGCAGGCCATGATTTCCCACTCGGTACCGTGGGCGCAGGCTATGGCGCCATGACCGGCATGAGCAAGCTGAAAGGCGGACTGGGTTCGGCTTCGATCGTAGCGGCTAACGGCGCGACCGTCGGCGCTCTGGTGGCGGTCAACAGCCTGGGGTCGGTGGTGGCTCCCGGCACTCGCGCCTTCTGGGCCACGCCCTATGAAATCAACGGTGAGTTTGGTAACGGCGGCCCCGCAGCGCTGGCACAACTGCACGGACAGGGGGAAGACTGGATGCCGGAAGAGCCGACAGGCGGCAGAAAAAACACCACCCTGGCCTGCATCGCCACCGATTTGGCGTTGACCCGGGTTGAACTTAAACGCGTGGCGATCATGGCACAGGACGGCATGGCGCGTGCTATCCGCCCACTGCACAGCCCGTTCGACGGTGACGTGGTGTTTGCCCTATCCACCGGCCAACGTGAAGTCGAAGGCAGCCGAGAACTGGCGGTGCTGCAAATTGGCGCACTGGCGGCGGACACCCTGGCGCGAGCGATCGCCCGTGGCGTTTACGCCGCAACCCCGTGGCCCGGCGGGCAGGTCACCACCTGGAAAACCCTCACCTGACACCCACCAAGAATAAAAAGGGGCGCATTGATTGCTCAAGCGCCCCTCCCAGACCTCTGCCGGATTAAATGCCGGCGGTCTCTTTGATATAACGGCGTGCCTTCACTATTTCACTAGAGGTTCATACGGAAATATCAGTCAAACCAAAAGCCTCACACTTCCGATAATTTATATCAAGCATCCAACTTGTAGTTAATACTTTAATTACAGAACCAATTATAGAAAAGTGAGTTATGAATAAACCCACACATCTTCAACCGTTAATAAATAACCTCATCATGAGCATAATATTTAAAATCTCACTTACTTACAAATACTGAGCCGCCATGGCTATACAGCCGACAAGGCCGCACTGTAAAGCGCACAGGCGTTGGTGCCAAACCGATAGCAATAATTTTATATCTATTTTAAATGAAGCCTAAACAGCATTAACTTGCCATGAATGAATAAGAACTCCAGTTATTAGTCGCTGTCTTTACATTGGGAACAACAACACTACATAGACGGAGTAATTATTCAATGGAAAAACATTTCTGTACTTTACTGTTAGGCGCTGCACTTGTTTTATCGGGTTGCGCAGTAAAAAATGACAATACCCGGGTTGGATTTATTGGTTTATCTTATCACTCCAACATAGAGAAACTTCCGGATGGAAACTATACGGCAGCGGTGGAGGCTTCGCCTGGCCGTGGAAGAGTGACTGGCGCAGAGGCTCTGGTAGCAAAGGACGCTACGGATTTTTGTAAGCAGCAGAACAAGGCGATGAAAGAAGTTAAATCAGAAACCGATTCGCATCTTTTGGTTAATGGCGTAGCGAAACTCGTTTTCCAATGCGTATAAATTTTAAAGGCGAACGCCACAAGGCCTTCACCCGTGGCGCTTGCGTCACCACCTGAAAAACCCTCACCTGACACCCACCAAGAATAAAAAGGGGCGCATTGATTGCTCAAGCGCCCCTCCCAGACCTCTGCCGGATTAAATGCCGGCGGTCTCTTTGATATAGCGGCGTGCCTTCACCGCATACTCAAACGGGTTGGCCAAAGCCGGATCCTGCTCAGCCTCCACCACCATCCAGCCTTTGTAACCGCGCTCATCCAGCAGTTTAAATACCGGCAGGAAGTCGATCACCCCGTCCCCTGGCACGGTGAAGGTGCCTTTCTTCACGCCATCGAGGAAGCTCAGTTTGTTGGCCTTCACTTCTGCTACCACTTCGTCACGCACATCCTTCAAATGCACATGGTTGATTCGCGGCAGGTATTTTTCCAGGATCGCCATCATCGCCTGTTGGCTGCCTTCGGAGTAGTAGGCATGGCCGGTATCAAACAGCAGGTAGACGTCGTCGTTCACCATGCTCATGTAGCGGTCGATCTCGGCGGTAGTCTGAATGCCGGTGCCCATATGGTGGTGCAGGCAGACCTGCATCCCCTTGCCCGCGGCAATTTTAGCCAGCTCATTGTAACCTTCAGCCACCCGCTGCCACTCTTCATCAGTGAAGTACGGCTTCTCTTCGAACACCCCTTTGGTGGTGCCCTGAATACTCTTGCTCTGCTCGGAGCAGCCAATCACTTTGGCCCCCATCGCATGCAGGAAATTCATATGGTTAATAAATTCATCGATGGTTTTTTCTTTCAGGCCATCGGCGAAGAAGGTGCTGAACCAAGCATTGCAGATCTGAATGCCGCGGATATCCAGCATCGGCTTCAGCACCGCCGGATCGCGCGGGTACTTGCTGCCCACTTCACTGCCGGTGAACCCGGCCAGCGCCATTTCACTGACGCACTGTTGGAAAGTGTTCTCTTTGCCCAGGTCGGGCATGTCGTCATTGGTCCAGCCAATCGGGGCGATGGCCAGTTTTACGTTGTCTTTATTCATTGTCAGCCTCAATAGTCAGATCGGCCTGGCGGTGATTTTCACCCGCGCAGCCAGGAATTTATTTGCCCAACAGCTCTTTTTCGATCCGCTCGCGGGTCGCGACCGCCTGGGTTTTCATTCTTTCCGGATAACCAAACAGCGAGGTGCAGATAATCGACTCACCGCCGACCTTAAAGCTGCGATTGGCAAACTCCATATCGCGCAGGGTCTGGAACAGGATGTCGAAGTCCACTTCGCCTTCGCCGATGCCCATATGCTGGTGCACAGCAGCGTCGACACCCGGTGGGTTGACGATATAACGGCAGTGTTTGGTATGGTTCATGGTGTCGGCGATCAACACATGCGAGAGATCGTCACCGGCATATTTCAGCATACCGGCCACGTCGCCCTGGCCTTTGTCGTAGTAGAAGGTGTGCGGCACACTGTAGAGGTACTTAACGTGATCGCTGCGCAACGATTTGACGATATCGGCGGTTTCGTTGCTCAGTTCACAGAAGTCCCAAGGATGGGACTGGATCTCCATGCGGATACCTTCGCGCTCGATAATCGGCAACAGCTCTTCCATGGAGCGATACCACAACTCTTCACAGATCTCCGGCTCATTGGGGTTGCCCGCCAGCTCGGTGTTGATCACCTGCACCCCCATTTCCACTGCGATTTCGATCATCCGACGCCAGTTTTTGACTGCCGCCTGACGACGATCTTCTCCCGGGCCGGACCAGCGATACACCACGATAAATGAGGAGATCTCCACGCCGGTGGCTTTCAGCGCGTTTTTGTATTCCGCCATCACTTCACGCCCGGCTTTCGGGTGCTTGTAGAACGGATTGATCTGCGGATGCGGTGACTGTTCAATATACTGATAGCCCCAGTCCGCCACCTGTTGAACCATTTTGGTGATGCCCAGGTCCCTGATGACATCAACATCAAAAGCGATCTTCATAGTGATTCCTCTTTAAACGTGAGTACGGCGTTCAGCACACTACTTGTTGTAGAACGCCGGACGCGGCGGCAGGGTCACCGGCACAATCTCACCGCTGAGCTGTGCAGCCACGCAGGCATCGGCCGTCACGGCGGCAGCATAGCCGTCCCAGGCGGAAGGCCCGGTCAGCGCGCCTGCCTGCACGTCATTGATAAAGCCTTGCAGCTCAACGTCATAGGCATCGATAAAGCGGTCTTTCCAGTCGGTCAGAATTTCGGTCGAGAGTCGGGCACCGCTGCGCATCTGTACTGAAGAGGGTTCTGGCAGTTTGGCGATGCCGGTTTCACCCACTACTTCACACTGGATGTCATAGCCGTACTGGCAGTTAACGAAGATTTCGACATCAATGCGCGTGCCCTTGACGGTTTCGAACAGCACAATCTGCGGATCTTTCAGATGCGGGAATGCTTTGGGGCTTTTGCGTGGGAACACCACCTGCACCGAAACATAGTCGTCATCCAGCAGCCAGCGCAGCACGTCGATCTCGTGGATCAGGGTGTCGGTGATCGCCATATCTGTGGTGTAAGCTTCACCAACGGTGGGGTTGCGGTGCGCGCAGTGCAGCATCAGCGGCTCGCCGATTTGCCCGCTGGTCAGCACCTGTTTCAGCGCACGATAGCCCTGATCGTAAGGGCGCATAAAACCGACCTGCACCAGGCGTTTACCGTGTTTGGCTTCAGCCTCAACGATGTTTTTACAGCCCTGTGCAGTGACCGCCAGCGGCTTCTCACAGAATACCGGCTTGCCGGCGGCAATCGCAGCCAACACGAACTCTTCATGGCTCGGGCCCCAGGAGGTGACCAGCACCGCCTGCACGTCCGCGGCCTTGACCAGATCGTGGCCGTTGTCATACACCTTGGCGTCCAGCTTCAGGTCGCTCACTACCTTGGCAGCGTTATCACGGTTGATATCATTCACCGCCACGACGCGGCTGCCTTGCAACACTTTGCTGCAGCGACGAATGTGATCCCGACCGATTGCGCCGGTGCCAATAACCCCAATGTTCAGTGTCATTTTCGTTATCCTCTTCAAATAGTTGCGGCAGACGCAAGGTCTGGGTAATCAAGCCATGTGTTAATCAGTAGTCGCGAGCCTTGTCGATGTTCTCTTGCAGCTTGCGGGCTACGGCGACGATTTTTTCGCTGTCGGCAACCTGGGCACCGCCCACGCGCCACCAGCTGAGATATTTGTGCACCATGGTTTTTGGCAGCACTTTGATGTCCAGCAGGGTAGAAACGCTTTGCAGACGCGCATCGGCCAGCGCCTCGATCAGCTGCTGTTCGGTGGTCACGCTGTAGGTTTTACAGCCGTAAGCCGCCGCCAGCATGGCGAAATTGACCGGTACCAGCTTGCCGTCGAGTTTGCCGCCCTGCGGGTTGCGGAAGCGGAATTCGGTGGTGTAGCTGTCCATGCCGTGTTCCATCTGCAGGTTGTTGATGCAGCCGTTGGTCATGTTGTCGAACAGCACCACGTTGATTTTGCAGCCTTCCTGAATCGAGGTGACCAGCTCGGAGTGCAACATCATAAAGGCACCGTCACCAACCATCGCGTACACCTCGCGCTGCGGTTCGGCCAGTTTGACCCCCAGCGCGGCATTAACCTCGTAGCCCATGCAGGAGTAGCCATATTCCACGTGATAACCGTGCTCGCCATGGTTCTGCCACACGCGCTGTAAATCCCCCGGCAGGCTACCGGCGGCGGCCACGATCACGCTGTCCTGTGGCAGATGCTGATTCAGCACCCCCAGCACCCGGCTTTGGGTCAGCAGCGAATCGGTCTTTTCAATAAATTCGGCAAACACGCGGTCTCGATCGAGATGGTCGTCGATTTCCGGTACAAAGCCTTCGCCGGTGTATTCCACCGCATAAACGCGGGCGGTTTCCTGCTGTTGCGCACGACGAGCCTCGGCAATGGCATCGCCCCAACCGGCGCGGTAATCGGCCTGCGCCAACCGTGCCCCCAGGGCAGACAGTGCCTCGCGGGCATCGGCCAACACCTGCAGGCCATCGAGCTTGCCGGCGTCAAAGGCGCTGACATTGACGTTGAGAAAATCGACGTCGGGATTCTGAAACAGCCATTTGGACGAGGTGGTGAAGTCGGTATAACGGGTGCCCACGCCAATCACCAGATCGGCCTGTCGGGCCAGGGTATTGGCGGCCAAACAGCCGGTTTCACCAATGCCACCCAGGTTAAACGGGTGGCTGGACGGGACCGTGCCCTTGCCGGCTTGGGTCTCCACAAACGGGATCTGGAAGCGTTCGGCGAACTCGCGCAGCGCCTGACCGGCCTGGGAATATTTCACCCCGCCGCCGCACACCACCAGCGGTTGACGCTTGGAGGTCAACAGCGCCAGCGCATCGGCCAGCATGCCTTCGGTCGCCGGGCGGCGATCCAGACGGTGCACGCGTTTCTGGAAGAAGTAGTCAGGGTAGTCATAGGCTTCGCCCTGCACGTCCTGCGGCAGGCTCAGCGTCACCGCACCGGTTTCTGCCGGATCGGTCAGCACGCGCATCGCGTTGATACAGGCGCTCATCAACTGTTCCGGTCGCACAATACGATCCCAGTACTTGCTCACTGCACGGAAAGCGTCGTTGGTGCTGATACTGAGATCGTAAGACTGTTCAATCTGCTGCAACACCGGGTCCGGCTGGCGCGAGGCGTAAACATCACCCGGCAGCAGCAATAAAGGAATGCGGTTGGCGGTGGCGGTCGCGGCGGCGGTGATCATATTGGCGGCACCCGGGCCGACGGAAGAGGTACAGGCGTAGATCTGCTGGCGCAGTTTCTGCTTGGCAAAACCGGTTGCGGCGTGGGCCATGCCCTGCTCATTACGCCCCTGATGCACCACCAGCTCGCCGCTGTCCTGTTCCAGCGCCTGTCCCAGGCCAAGCACGTTGCCGTGGCCGAAAATAGCAAAGATGCCTTTAACGAATTTGGTTTCCACACCGTCGACCAGCAGATACTGGTTGTCGAGAAACCTGACGAGTGCCTGTGCCATGGTTAACCGGATCTTGCCCATTTGCTCACCCTTTTAGAGTAGTCACGCCCGCTCCGGCACCACCCGCATGCCGAACCTGAGAAGCTGTGTGATATCCGCCGTCTTTCAGCGCGCTGCGCTACTTAAGCCGACAACCTGAAACGTGAAGCGATTATAAACAAATATATTTTTCATAAAATCACATTACAGAAGAAACATTTCATTTTGCGATAAAGATCGCATATTGATGAAAACACCGTTTCATCCATGCCTTTAGAATTCACTGACTTAGCCCCTCCTGCCCCCACCGATGTCCCGCCCCATCCGCAGCCTAACTCGCTGTAACCCTTGGTACCGTCGGCCTGTGGCGCCCTCAATGCCCTTGCCGTTTGCCGGTGTTTTCCCTTCAGGCAGGGCGCGGTTTTTAGTGCTTTTCGCTGGCGTATTGGCGCTGTTTTAAATGCATCACATTTTTGGGGTGTAAATTTCATTCAATCTTGAAATTGAAATTTTTATTCCTCATACTCCAAAAATGCTTCGTAGTCGGGGTTTGGCTTAATACAGAAGGAAACGGGTATGGCTACACAAGAAAAACAGCTTGATGTCATTTGTCTCGGGCGTATTGCCGTCGATTTCTATGCACAACAGATCGGCGCACGCCTGGAAGATGCCAGCACATTCTCCAAATATCTCGGCGGCTCTTCCGGCAACGTGGCCTACGGCACCGCCATTCAGGGTCTGAAGTCCGGCATGCTGGCCCGCGTCGGCGACGAGCATATGGGCCGTTTCCTGCGCGAAGAACTGCAACGCGTCGGTGCAGACACCCAGAGCCTGATCACCGACCCCCAGCGCCTGACCGGCCTGGTGATCCTCGGCATCAAGGATCAGGAAACCTTCCCGCTGATTTTCTACCGTGAAAACTGCGCCGATATGGCGCTGACGCCGGACGATATCGATGAGTCCTACATCGCATCCTCGCGCGCACTGGCCATTACCGGTACCCACCTTTCACACCCGAACACCCGTGCGGCGGTATTGAAGGCGCTGGAATACGCCCGCCGCCACGGCCTGCGTACCGCGCTGGATATCGACTACCGGCCGGTGCTGTGGGGGCTGACGTCGCTGGGTGACGGCGAAACCCGTTTTGTCGAGTCAGAAAAAGTGACCCGCGAACTGCAGGAAGTACTGCATCACTTTGATTTGATCGTCGGCACCGAAGAAGAGTTTCATATTGCCGGCGGCAGCACCGATACCCTGACCGCACTGAAAAACGTGCGTAAAGCGACCCAGGCCACGCTGGTTTGCAAACGCGGTGCACAAGGCTGTTCAGTATTCGAAGGCGAGATCGCCGCCGACTGGCAGCAGGTAAAACTGCATTCCGGCGTGCGGGTTGAGGTGCTGAACGTGCTGGGCGCGGGCGATGCCTTTATGTCCGGCCTGCTGCGCGGTTACCTGAACGATGAAGGTTGGGATCAGGCCTGCCGCTATGCCAATGCCTGCGGAGCCTTGGTGGTTTCGCGCCATGGCTGTGCCCCGGCGATGCCCAGCAAGCAGGAGCTGGATGACTATCTGCAACGCGAACAGCAAGTGAAACGCCCGGACCGCGATGAGCGGCTTAACCATCTGCACCGGGTCACCACCCGTAAACAGCAATGGCCGGAACTGTGCGTGTTCGCCTTCGATCACCGCAAACAGCTGGTGGACATGGCGCGAGAAGCCAATGTCAGCGAGGAACGTATCCCCAAACTGAAAACCCTGCTGCTGACGGCGGCGCAACAGGCCGCAGAAGCCGCCGGGCTACGGGGCAACAGCGGCATTCTGGCCGACACCACCTATGGTCAGGCCGCATTGAACGAGATCACCGGCCAGGGCTGGTGGATCGGTCGACCGGTCGAGCTGCCCGGCTCACGGCCGTTGCGGTTGGAGCATGGCAATATCGGTTCGCAACTGATCGACTGGCCGCAGGAACACGTAGTGAAATGCCTGGTGTTTTACCATCCGCATGACGCCGTCGAACTGCGCCGCGAGCAGGATGAACTGATTAGCGACGTGTATCGCGGCTGCTGTAAGTCCGGCCATGAACTGTTGCTGGAGGTGATCCTGCCAGAAAGTAACGCTGACAAGAATGAAAGCTACTACCTGGAGATGCTGCAGCACTTTTATCAGCTGGGCATTAAGCCGGACTGGTGGAAATTGCCGCCGTTGAGCGCCGAGCACTGGCAGCAGGTCGGCGCGTTGATCGACGCTAACGATCCGCACTGCCGCGGGGTATTGATCCTGGGGCTGGATTCGCCGGAAGAAACGCTGAAAGCCGGTTTTGCGGCGGCGGCGGATGCACGCTGGGTGAAAGGTTTTGCCGTCGGCCGCACCATTTTTGGCCAGCCTTCACGCCGCTGGCTGCAGGGTGAGCTGGATGACGCCGCTTTAATCGAGCAGGTGAAACAAAAATACCTGACGCTGATTGGCTTCTGGCGTCAATACCGCCCGACGCCTCACCAGCATTAATTGCCGAACCCTCCCCTTAAACGGATTTTCGCCGCTTTAAGGGGATTTTTTTGCCTGTTTTCTGTGAAGTAACGCATCTTGCAATCGAATAAATCGCTTTTTGGTGAAATGAAATTTCCAATCCATCTGTTAGAATAACCTGTCAATTACTCAGGCGTCAGGCCGATACGCCTTAGCCCACACTGCGAGCCGAATGGATGAACAACCCAACTCAACTTTCGCTGTTACAGGACGAGATCCGTCACCGCTATGAAACGCTGAGCAAGCGTTTGAAACAGGTGGCGCGTTACATTTTGGATAACAGTAACAGCATTGCTTTCGATACCGTCGCCTCCATCGCCGCACAGGCCAGCGTCCCCCCTTCTACCCTGATCCGCTTCGCCAACGCCTTTGGCTTTAGCGGCTTCAACGAAATGAAACAGGTTTTTCGCCAGCACCTGATGGAAGAAACGGTCAACTACACCGAGCGGGCGCGTCTGTTTCGTCAGACCTCTACCGACGGTAACGTGGCACCGGAAAAGCCGGCGGAAATTCTTAACGTTTTCACCATGGTCAACTCCCAGGCGCTGCAACAATTGGCGATGCAAACCAGCTCTGAGCAGCTGGATCGGGCGGTTGAGCTGCTGAATAACGCCGAGAATATCTACGTGATTGGTCTGCGCCGTTCTTTCAGCGTCGCGTCCTACCTCACCTATGCGTTACGCCATCTGGAGCGCCGGGCATTCCTGATTGACGGACTGGGCGGCATGTTTACCGAACAGCTGAGCATGGTGAAGCCGAATGACGTGGTGATCGCCATCAGCTATTCGCCGTATGCGCAGGAAGCACTGGAACTGGTTGAATTGGGTGCCAAAAGCGGTGCGCAACAGATCGCCATTACCGACAGCCAGGTCAGTCCGCTGGCCGCCTTCAGCGACGTGTGCTTTGTGGTGCGTGAAGCGCAGGTCGATGGTTTCCGCTCCCAGGTCGCTTCAATGTGTCTGGCGCAAACCCTGGCGGTATCGCTGGCATTGAATAACGCCAAAGAAGAGTAACGAAGAATTACCCTCTCCCCCTGGAGAGGGTGACGCTCATCTTAGCAACGTCGTAAATATGCAATTATTTAGCTGCGGGATAGCCGTCGGTATTAATCCAGGCGTGGTCTTTTTCCCAGGTAAACTTCCACAAGCGTACTGGCCCGGCCATCACGTTAAGATAGTAGCTGTCGTAACCGGCCAGCGTCGCCACCGGGTGGTAGCCGCGCGGCACCTTGACCACGTCACGGTTATACACCGGCATGCATTCATCCAGTGAGCGATCGTCGGTATACACCCGCTGCATGCAAAAACCCTGCTCCGGTTGGATCCGGTGATAATAAGTCTCTTCCAGATAGGTTTCATCCGGCGAGTCTTCCTGGTCGTGTTTGTGGCTGGGATACGAACTGGTATTCCCCTCATCCGTATAAACTTCCACCACCAGCAGGCTGTCGGCCGGTTCACTGTCCGGCAGAATATTATGTACCAGACGCTGGTTACGCCCTTTGCCACGACGTTCGACGCCCACCTCTGCCGGGGTGATCAGGCGCGACGGCAGGTGCCCATGACCCGGTGCGCTGCAGACCGCCAACTCCAGTGTGGTTTCCGCCCGGACTTCAATCTTGTCATGATGCGGCACGTAAACCGCGTAAGGCGGTGTGCGCTCAAACGGGCTCATACGTTTGCCGATGCTCGGGTATTCCGCACGCAGAGTGGCGACGGAGGCAATACCGGCGACCAACACCAGACATAATTCTTTGTCGCCGCTTTCCAACTGCAGCGACTGACCGGCCTCAAGGTGATAGACATCAAATCCGACAAAGCGCCAGTCGGCATTCTCTGGGGTGACATGCTGGATGCGGCCCTGACCATCCGGCTGCTGACACTTGGCGAGTAATGAAGACATAGTATTCCTCCTGTAACCTGACGATTCGGTAAAACGACAACGGCCGCTACCCCATTGGAATAACGGCCCCTGCTGCCTAAAGGGATTTAACCCAGCGTCGGCATACTGTATTCCGACACCGTCTGCTGCCCGGTTGGCCAGCGGGCGGTGGCAGTTTTCATGCGGGTGTAGAAACGTACACCGTCGGTGCCATGGACGTTCAGCGCACCGAACACCGAGCGCTTCCAGCCGCCGAAGCTGTGGAATGCCATAGGAACCGGCACTGGCACGTTAACCCCCACCATACCGGCTTGCACTTCCTGCACGAACTGGCGTGCGTAGTGGCCGTTGCTGGTAAAGATGGCGCTGCCGTTGCCAAACTCATGGCTGTTTACCGTGTCGATGGCGGTCTGGTAGTCCGGCACGCGGACAATGCCCAACACCGGTCCGAAGATCTCTTCACGATAGATACGCATATTCGGTTTGACGTGGTCAAACAACGTGCCGCCAACATAGTAACCGTCCGGGTAGCCCGACACCTGATAATTGCGGCCGTCAGCCACCAGCGTTGCGCCTTCTTCCACGCCCAGATCGATATAACCCAATACTTTCTTCTGGTGCGCCGAGGAAACCAGCGGCCCCATTTCGTTTTCTTCGCCGCCCTGCTGAATGCCTGGGCCAACGCGCAGTTGGGCGATCAGCGGTTTCAGCCTGGCGATCAGTTTATCCGCCGTGTCGTCGCCGACCACCACTGCCACCGGCAGCGCCATACAGCGTTCACCGGCAGAGCCAAAGGCACCGCCCATCAGGGCATTTACCGTCGCGTCCAGATCGGCATCCGGCATGATGATGGCCTGATTCTTCGCCGCGCCGAAGGCCTGTACCCGCTTACCCTGGGCACTGGCCGTGGTATAGATATGTTCCGCCACGGCGGACGAACCGACAAAGCTCACCGCCTGAATATGCGGATCGGTGCACAGTTGCGCGGCATCTTCGTTAGCGCAGTGCACCACGTTGAATACGCCGTCCGGCAGACCGGCTTCTTTCAGTAATTCTGCCATCCGTACCGACGCCGAAGGCACCAAGGCCGGTGGCTTAAGCACGAAGGTGTTACCGCAGGCCAGCGCGATAGGGAACATCCACATTGGCACCATCGCCGGGAAGTTGAACGGGGTGATACCCGCGACCACGCCCAGCGGCTGCATCAGCGAGAAGCTGTCAACGCCGCTGCCGACGTCCGCCGAATACTCGCCCTTGATCAAATGTGGAATGCCGCAGGCAAACTCGACCACTTCAATACCGCGGGTCAGTTCGCCAAGTGCATCGGAGTAAACCTTGCCGTGCTCACTGACGATAAGCTTCGCCAGCTCGTCGCGATGCTGTTCCAGCAGCGCCTTAAAATTGAACATGATGCGCGCCCGGCGCAGCGGTGTAGTACGTGACCAGTCGGCAAAGGCCTGGTGAGCCACGTCAATGGCCTGCTTCACCTCGGCGGCGGTGCTCTGCGTGACGCGCCGTTCAACCTGCCCGGTGGCCGGATTATGCACGTCGACGGTTTGATTGCTGCTGCTCAGGCACACCTGCCCACCAATAAAGTTACCCACGGTTTTCATGTCTCACCCTCTTTTAAGTCCGCTGTCGCCTGACCGCCTGTGCGGCACTGCCGCACAGGGTAGCGTTTTCATCACACCACTTGCCGGAAACTGCCCACAAGCAGGCTAAATCCTGACCGGATGAAGCAAACTCTATTTCATTGAAAAAAAAGTTTCAAATAAATTATTTTAGAAAATTTGTTTTTAGTGCGGGAGGTCGCAATTTTGCCATGCCCTTGTGCAAAGCCATTACATGTCGGGAAAAAAGCCGCCCTGCCGATCATCCGCCAACCGGCGGGAATTAACCCTGACTTTTATACAGAAACAGGTAGCCCACCGGGCACTACGACAAAGCCTGAGGCAAAGGGGTCGCCTGGTAACGCGGGTGGACTGTTTGCGGTTTTTTTTGAACTGGATCTAAAAATCAATATTTCATTATTCACTAATTATGAAATAAATGTTCTTGTTTAGCCCAGATTATTTCGAATATCACCGCCTTGATGACAGGCACGGTTCACACCCTTCCGCCTCCCTCTTCCCTACAACCTACTGCGCGGGTGGAAGCCAGGATAAAAATCGGAGCAACACATGTCACATCAGCGTAAGCATAATACCGGGTACATACTGCGAATTTGCGGCATTGCGGCACTCGGCGGCATTCTGTTCGGGTACGACACCGCCGTGATCTCCGGCGCCATCGATGCCCTGAAAACCTATTTTGACCTTAGCCCGGCTGAAACCGGCTGGGCGGTTTCCAACGTGGTGATCGGCTGTGTGGTCGGTGCTTTTGGTGCCGGGCCATTGGCTGCGCGTTACGGCCGCAAGAAGGCTCTGATGCTGGCAGCGGTGCTGTTCACCATCTCGGCAGTGGGTGCTGCGCTGGCCGCCACCTTCACCTGGTTTGTGATTTACCGCATTATCGGCGGTCTGGCCGTGGGCATCGCCGCCACCGTCTCCCCCATGTACATGTCGGAAGTCTCGCCAAAAGACATGCGGGGTCGGGCGCTCAGCATGCAGCAGTTCGCCATCGTGTTCGGCCAAATCGTGATTTTCTACGTTAACTTCAAAATCGCCAGCATCGCCAGCGAAGCCTGGCTGGTGGAGATGGGGTGGCGCTGGATGATAGGGTCGGAAGTGATCCCCTGCATGCTGTTCCTGATGTTGGTGTTTATCATTCCGGAATCACCACGCTGGAGCGTGATGGTCGGCCGTGACGATCAGGCTTTGGCGATGCTGACCAAAGTCTCCAACGCCGCCCATGCGCAAAGCGTGTTGCAGGAAATCAAAGACTCATTGCAGCAGGACCAGCAAAAAAGCCGGCAGAAGCTGAATTTCGGCGACGTGCGGGTGCGCTTTATTCTGTTTGTCGGCTGCATGATCGCCATGCTGCAACAGGTCACCGGCGTCAACGTGATGATGTACTACGCGCCAATGGTGCTGAAAACCGTCACCGAAAACGCCCAGGAAGCGCTGTTCCAGACCATTTGGATTGGCGTATTGCAGTTGGTCGGTTCGGTGATTGGCGCCATGCTGATGGATCGCATAGGCCGCATTCCACTGATGCGTTACGGCACCCTGGGTGCCATCGCCGGGTTGCTGATCACCTCTTATGCCCTCTACACCCAGGCCACCGGCTACTTTGCCCTGTTCGGCATGCTGTTCTTTATGGTGTTTTATGCCCTGTCCTGGGGCGTCGGCGCCTGGGTACTGGTGTCAGAAATCTTCCCTAATCGCATGCGGGCGCAGGGCATGAGCATCGCCGTCGGCTGCATGTGGCTGGCCAACTTTGTTGTTTCGCAAAGCTTCCCGATGATCAACGACAACCCTTATCTGTTCTCCAGCTTCCACGGCGCGTTCCCAATGTGGGTCTTCGCCGCCTGTTGCCTGTTTAGCTACTGGTTTATCAGCCGCTACATTCCTGAAACCAAAGGCGTCTCGCTGGAAAAAATGGAAGACGTGGTGATGGCCAAACGCTATCGCCAACCGCAACCCGAAACACAAAGAACGCCGCTGTAAGTCGGCAAAACTCAGGCTTCTCACATTATTCAGGAGTAATGCATCATGACCATTGCGCCAGACCGTTTTTGTATCAACCGCAAGATCGCGCCAAATCTGGATTTGGAGCCGTTTTTCAGCCTGGTGAAAAGGTGCGGGCTCAGCAAAGTTGAGCTGCGCAACGACATGCCGAGCGGCAAGGTGACCGATAACCTGAGCAACGATCAATTAAATGCGTTGGCGGCAAAATACGGTATCGAAATCATCACCATTAACGCCCTCGGCAGGTTTAACCTGCTGGACGATCAGGCCGGGTTGCAGAAGAACGCCGAGGCGCTGTTGTCGCAGGCTCAGGCGATACATAGCCAGGCATTGGTGCTGTGCCCGCACTGTAGCGCGGACGATCGGCGCAGTGAGGAGCAGAAAAAAACCGACACGCTGGCAGCCCTGAAGCTGCTGGCGCCGCTGTTCAAGCAATACGGCGTGCAGGGTTACGTCGAACCGCTGGGGTTCGGCATCAGTTCACTGCGGTCATCCTTGCTGACGCAGTCCCTGATCCGCGATTCAGGCGCGCCGTACAAAATCGTGCTGGATACCTTCCACCATTATTTAAGTGATGTGGCGCAGCCTGAGTTTGATGCGCAGATTCAGATCGAGGGTATTGGCCTGGTACACCTTTCCGGGGTGGAAGATGCACGAGACAAAAGTGCGCTCAGCGACGAAGAACGCATCATGCTGAGTGACCGGGATCGGCTGGAGAGTAAAAAACAGGTGCAGAACCTGGAGCGCCTGGGCTACACCGGCATTTACGCCTTCGAGCCGTTCTCTTCGCAGTTGGATAGCTGGACAGAGGCGGATATCGAACGTGAAATCCGCCAAAGTATCGCTCTGCTGCAAGGGTAATGGCCACAGCGTAGGGGTCGAGCATGCTCGACCTGATTTCACCGGGCGCAGCGTGCAGCGCCCTACCCCTATTTTTATGACGCTATTTCAGCGTGCTCACCACCAGTTGGTGACGGGCATTGTAGAACTTACGGTAGGCCAGGTAGCAGGCGATAATGGTCGACAGGCTGGCGGTGGAAAGCAGCATAAAAGTCACCATAATCTGGTACTTAATCGCCTTCACCGGATCAATACCGGCGAAGATCAGGCCGGACATCATGCCAGGCAGGCTAACCAGTCCAACGGTTTTGGCCGAATCCACCGTCGGGATTAACGAGGCGCGGATGCTGTCGCGGATCAGCGCCGCTGAGGCAAACTTCGGTGAGGCCCCCAGGCTGAGCATCTCCTGAATTTTCTGCTGATCGCTTTTGAAACGCTGCCCCAAATTGTTGTAACACAGCCCGACCGCCACCATCGCATTGCCGGCCACCATGCCAGAAATCGGGATCACCTGCATCGGGGTAAACTCTATCGAGCCGGTCAACACCAGCACCACCAGGGTTAAAACCGCGCCGGTTGTGATGGCTATAAACGAAGTCATAAACGCATGATCGATATATTTGCTGCGCTTTTGTGCGTTGTAAGCCGCGTTAAAGCAGATAAACAGCACCATCAACACCGTCAGAATGGCGTTGTTCACATCAAAAATATATTTCAGCACGTAGCCGACAATAATCAGCTGCACCACCGCCCGGCAAATGCTCCAGATAATGTCTTTTTCCAGCGCCAGCTTTTCTTTATGGCTGATTAAAATGGCGATAATCACCAACACCATCGACAGGGCCAAGGATTCATTGCTGATATTATGCTGGTTCATCGGTTTTCTCCTGTGCCCGGGCACCCTGCGCACTCAGGGTAATGACATCATCCGCATGTTTGATTTCGTCTTTATCATGCGTAACCCACAACACCGCCACGCCATGCTGCGCTACCAGCTGATGAATAATCTCGTTCACGTTACGCTTGTTATCTTCATCCAACGCGCTGGTGATCTCATCCAATAACAGCACCTTGGGCATAAACTGCAGATTACGGATCAACGAAATACGCTGCTTCTCCCCACCCGATAATTCGTTAACGCTTTTTTTCAGCATATTTCCCGGCAATCCGAAACGCACCAGATCGGCCTGCATTTTTTTCTCGTCCGGTTTTTGCTTACGGATCTGGTAAGGCAGCGCAATATTGTCATACACACTGTCGCCAAACAGCGAGGGGGTTTGAAAACAGTAAGATACCTGTTGGCGATACTCTTCCGGCGCTATATCGGTGATGGCCTTGCCGGCAAAGATAATTTTTCCACGGGTCGGATCGATCAGCGAGGAAACGATTTTAAGCAGGGTGCTTTTTCCACAGCCGGACGGCCCGGTAATCAGTTTAAACTCCCCCGAATTCAGGCTGAAAGACACTGAATCCAGAATAACCTGCTCATCTATTTGATAATGAATATCATCCAATAAAAGTATTTCTTTGCTTTCCTTCATTTAAGCCCGCATCCCTCATGAACATATTTGCACTCAGGCCGCCAGTATAGAGCTTAAAAAAATGCGCTGGCAATGGTTGGTCATGCATCGTAACAATGGCGTCGGGCTGAGGAGCATTTCGCCCCACCAGCCCTGTATTGATTCACTGTGAAAGGTAGTCAAAAAAACAAAGCAGGAAAGGAATTACCATTTTTTGGGTGATGCACAAATATACCAGCGTAACGAATTATTGATGCTGCGGTGGGTACAACTCACTTTCCCCTCTTTTTCCAGTGCCAATAACAACGTACGCGTGGTGTAAATGTTCTCACCGCATTTGTCCGCCAACTCCCTGGTTTTAGGCCAGTGTTCCGGAGCCGGCGGATGGTGCCCGCCCGCCCCCGCCGCACGTTCCATACACAGTTTTCGTAACACGTTTAGCATATGTGACTTCCTGATTTCATATGTTATCGGCGCCTTGGCCATCGCGTTCTCCTTGAGTTACTTTTGCCTGCTCCTGTCCTGCGGCAGCACGTCGGCCACCCGCAAGGTGTAAATCATGGTGGCTCCCGGTGGAATGGCCGGGGGGCTTCCCTTATCGCCATAGGCCAGTGCCGGCGGCACTACCAGCGTCATCGACCCGTGTTTGTTCAGTTTGCCAATGGCGGCACGGAACAGCGGCGGGTACTGTGCCAAGGGTTGTGAGATCACCGTGCCGGCCAACTCCATATCCTTGATAACCTGCCCACCGGGCAGACTTTCGCGCACCACAATATCGACGCTGTCGCTGGCGGCTATCTGCCCATCGCCGGCGTAATCCACGCGGTAATAGAAACCGAGCGCATCTTTTTTCACCCCCGGTTGTCTGGCGAAATCGACAAGGTAGGTTTTGCTATCTTGTCGTAGAGCCTGTTGCCGCTGCTGTTGGGCCTGCTGCAAAGCCGCATCCGTAGCCTGCAGCGCACTGCCGATGGCCGTGTCGTCCAGTCGCGGCTTGCCCGCCAGCGTGTCGGCAATGCCCGCCAGCAAGCGTGGCCGATCGGCTTCAATCCCCAGCCGTCGGTTCTCTTCCTGCAGTTTCAGGATGTCGCGCCCTAGCGAAACTCCGGCGGCGTAGGCCTGTTTATCTGCATCGCTGACCAGCCCTGGGGGTTGACTCTGGGCGGCTAGCTGACGGTTGAGCTGCTGTAGCTGCCGATCCTGCTCAGTGACCAGCCGTTGTTGCCGTGCCAGTGCTGCCGCCATGGCAATCAGATCCGGCGGTGTGGCGATGGCCCGGCGAACTCCATTCAAAGCCGCCACCAGCGGTCTGATATCCACAGGCTCTGCCTTGGGTGTCGGTGCCGGAACGGGTGACTTAGCCTGCGTCTGAGCCGCCAACTGTTGCTCCAACCGACGGATGGTCTCAGCCTGCTGCTGCATAGCCTGATTCAGCGCCGTTAGTCGGGCGCTGTCAGTACGCGCAGTGGCGGCAGGTTTGGGCCTGGTGGCAACCGGCTGGGGCGTCGGCGGCGCTTTTTCCACCACCGGCACGGCCTGCTGTTGCTCGGCAAACTTCAGCAATGCGGGGATACCGTCATCCCCAGCAGATGCACCACCTGCCGCCAGCAACAGCAGCAAAGCCGCGGCTCCTTCCGCGTACTTTTTCATGGTTACAGGCTCTCTACCCGGCTGGACAGATCGGACATCAGCTCATGTTCAACGTCGGCGCAGAACTTCTCGGTTTTATATTTATAAAGCGCGTCTATAGCCTTACGGGTGCTTTCATCCACATTGTTGCGAATACCGGCATATCCAGAGGCGTTGGCCAGCAGTCCGTTAAAATAAGCCATCCGCTTCTGGTAGCTTGGCGGATTAATATTTTTCAGCGAGTTGACCCGTTGCTGACAAAGCGCGATGCGTTGCTCGTCAGTGTTTTCCTTAGGATTATTCTGTGAAACTTTTTTCACGGCAACGTTACCCGTGCTATTTTTTCCAACGCAACCGGATAACAGTAAACAGCTCATTATCAACGCCGCCGTAACGATTGTAGCGCGGCGAGTTGAAACATTAATTATGGTAATCATTCCGTTTATCATCCTTTAATTTTCACTTAGGCCATTATTATGTCTCGGGGCCCTGACAGAACTGACTTCTTCCGAATAATCCTAACGAGTTAAATAACAAAAGAGCACAACGGCAGGCGGATATTGGTAATAATCCGACACTCGCAATATTGTTATGACTTTGTTAATGATACGAAGGGGGTTACCCTCGCCACAATGAATAAAAGCCGCATCCCAAGCCAGTATTTTTGGCTCACCTTCCTTTCAAAACAACGAGTTAACTTTTAGCCTACAATTAACAGCCAGAATTCATCATCTGCTGTCTGAGGGCGATATTATCAAAACAATATTGCTAATTGTAGTGTGAAGGACAATTCTGGTGATCTAATATCTCGCATATTGCTATTTATATAGTCATTTATTCTGGATAATATTTGTATACGATCTATTGATTTTCAATCATATATATTTCTTTTTCCTTTTGGTTTTATATTCTGTATTTGACTTAAATTAATAAAAGGTATTTCCAAGCACACCTATTATTTGCAAGAATAATCCCAGCAAAACGCTATGGCGATATACCTATTTTTATTTTACGGATTTTGCCTATACGACTTTCAAAATCTTTCGTTATTCACCCATGAATAACGGGTGGTGGCGTATTGCCCAGAGCAAAAGGATCTGGCTCCAACTACCGCGTCGGTGACATGAGGTTGCCGCCGTTGTGGGGGATTTAGATGTGCTGTTCTTTTTATTTAAATACTCTCTACAGGAACTTGAGAAATGAAACTGAATAAATTAATGCTGGCAACCGTGATTGCTTTCGCCTCTGCATCTGTTGCTCACGCCGCATCTAACCAGGGCAGCGGTAAAGTTACTTTTACCGGTGAAATTATTGATGCGCCATGCAGCGTAGCACCGGAATCTGTTGACCAAACTGTGCCAATGGGCCAAATCAGCAGCCGTCTGTTGGCCAAAGAGGGTAAATCCAGCTCTGAGCCCTTCAGCATCGAACTGAAAGACTGCTCCATCGCTACCATGAAGAACGTTCAGGTGACCTTCACCGGGACTCCGGATCCAGATAACAGCAAACTGCTGGCTCTGAGCGGCACCGCAACCGGCGCTGGCATCATGATCTATGACAACCTGCACTCCAAAGATGTTGAGCTGGGCACCGCGACCGATGGTCAGGGCCTGACCGAAGGCAATAATTCCCTGAAATTCGCCGCCTATCTGCAAGGCAGCAGCGCTTCTGGCGCCGTGGTTCCAGGCGAATTCACCAGCGTTGCAAACTTCACTCTGGCTTACCTGTAATCCCTCGCTGGGGATACCTCTGTGGTATCCCCGCTTTACCTGCACGGATATTGGGTAACGGGATCCACGGCAACAGGGAGACGCCAGCATGACCCACCGGATTTGGGGCGTAGTGCTTATTGCGCTCAGCGTTTGTAGCGCCGAGGCGACGGCAAAGAATCAGGGCCACGGCACGCTCAGTCTGGGCGGCGAGATCGTCGAAACTCCCTGCGGCATTGCCAGTGAAAGCCTGGATCAGACCGTTGATTTCGGCCTGATCTCCATGACCGATGCCGCTCTGGATGCACAACCGGTACTGATCGGCAGCCGCCGCAACTTTGAGATCAAGCTGGTGAATTGCGAACTGGCCAGCATCGTAAAGCCCGACTTTATCTACCGTGCCGCTACCGTCACCTTCGATGGCACCGCTGACAGCCGGGATCCCGAGTTACTGGGCGTTTATGGCGAAGCGCAAGGCGTGGCCATAGAGCTGCTGACCGCCGCCGGCACCCCGATCCCCCTGGGCAGTACCACGGCGGATTACCAGATCGTCGCCGGCGACAATACGCTGCGCTTTGGCGCTCAACTACGTATTCACCCTGACAGGGCCCGAGCCGGCGGATTCAGCTCTCTGGCGAAATTCACCCTGTCTTATCTGTAACGCCTCGTTAGGCGGGTGCCCCCATAAGGCACTGAATGACACCACGTATTACGTATTCAGGTCGTACAGGATGACCTGCTATTGGGCGCGGATTTGCCATGAGTGATTATGCTATGACGTCATTACTGACACGGAAAAAAATACCCCTCACCGTCATTCTATCTTTCCTCTGGGCGCATTCGGCTTTTTCCGCCACGGAATTTAATACCGACGTATTAGATATTGGCGATCGCAGCAAAGTGGATTTGTCGCGCTTTTCCGACGCCGATTACGTCATGCCCGGTGCCTATTTACTGGATATCAAGATCAACCAGAAAACCCTGCCACAGCGCAGCATCCAGTATTACCCGTCGCCGGACCAAAAAGACCGTTCCCGCGTCTGTCTGCCGCCGGATCTGGTTGAAAAAATGGCGTTGAAAGAGGAAGTGGTCAAAAAAATCACCCTGTGGCACGACAATAGCTGCGCCGATATCAGCGGCATTAAAGGGGCGACCATATCCGACCGCATCGGCGGCGGCGTGTTGGCGATCACTATTCCGCAGGCCTGGATGAAATATTCCGATCCGGACTGGACCCCGCCGGAGCAATGGGACGACGGTATTCCCGGCTTGCTGCTGGATTACAGCATCAGTGGCCAGGTCGGCAAGCAGAGTCACAATAACAATACCGCACAAAATCTCAGCAGTTACGGGACGGTGGGTGCCAACCTCGGTGCCTGGCGTCTGCGCGCCGATTATCAGGCCAATTACAATCAGCAGGCCGGCGAGCGCGACAGCAATTTCGACTGGAACCAGATCTACGCCTATCGCGCGTTGCCAATGCAGGCCGCCAAACTGACCCTCGGCGAAATCTTTCTCGATTCTGGCGTGTTCGACTCCTACCGCTTCACCGGCCTCAACCTGGCCAGTGACGAACGCATGCTGCCGCCAAACCTGCAGGGCTATGCGCCGGAAGTGCGCGGCATTGCCAAAAGCAACGCCAAAATCACCGTGTCGCAAGAAGGCCGTACGCTGTATGAAACCACCGTGCCCGCCGGGCCTTTCGCCATCCAGGATCTCAACAGTTCGGTACGCGGTCGGCTGGATGTGAAGGTAGAAGAGCAGGACGGCAGCGTTTCGACCTTCCAGGTAGATACCGCCACTATTCCTTACCTGACGCGCCCTGGCTATGTTCGCTACAACGTCGCCGTAGGTAAGCCATCGGCTTACGATCACCGTACGCAAGGGCCGCTGTTCTCCGCCAGTGATTTCTCCTGGGGGTTAACCAGCGCCTGGTCGCTGTACGGTGGTGCATTGCTCGGCGGCGATTACAACGCCTGGGCGCTCGGTCTGGGCCGCGATCTGAACGTGTTTGGCGCCATGTCGGTAGACGTGACGCAGTCCATCGCTCGCCTGCCCAACGAGCCGACCGCCAGTGGCCTGTCATTCAAGATCAACTACGCCAAACGCTTTGATGAGATGAACAGCCAGATCACCTTCGCCGGCTACCGCTTCTCACAGCGCAAATTCATGAACATGTCGCAGTATCTGCAAGAACGCTACAGCGACTACGACGAGCGCTACGACGGACGCCAAAAAGAGCTGTACACCATTACCGCCAGTAAAACCTTTATGGCGGAAGACAGCGCCAAAGCGATCACCGCTTACCTGACCTATTCGCACCAAACCTATTGGGATGCCAGGGCGCAGGATCGCTACGGCTTGTCCGCCAGCAAATTGTTCAGCGTCGGCGATATCAGCAACATCACCGCATCGCTGTCGGCCTACCGCACCACTTACCACGGCCGCACCGACGACAGCGTGATGGTGAATTTCAGCATCCCGATTGGCGATCGCCGCCGGATAGGTTACTCGCTGCAAACCAGCAACAGTGACGTGACGCAGATGGCGTCTTACAACGACTACACCGATCCGAACAATACCTGGCAGGTCAGCGGCGGCTTTAACCAGTCCGGCAAATCGCTGGCCCGTGGCTACTACAGCCATAACGCCTCGTTTGGCTCACTCAACGCCAGCGCCTCTTATCAGCAGGACAGCTATTCGTCGATCGGCGGTACCTTCCGCAGCGGTATCACCGCGACCCGACATGGCATAGCCGCACACCAGAACTCCAGCAACGGCGGCAGCCGAATGATGCTGGATACCGACGGCATCGCCGGGGTACCGATCAATAACGGTCGCGCCTACAGCAACCGCTTCGGCCTGGCGGTGATCTCCGACATCACCAGCTACTACAACACCGACACCCGCATCGACGTCAATACCCTGGCGGACGACGTGGAGGCCACCCGGGCCGTAGTTCAGGGCACGTTGACCGAAGGTGCCATCGGCTATCGCCACTTTGAGGTGGTGAAAGGCAGCAAGCTGCTGGCCACCATCAAACTGGCTGACGGCAGTGAACCTCCGTTCGGTGCCACGGTACTGAGCGAACGTGGCCGTGAAGTGGCGGTAGTGAACGACGGCGGCTCGGTCTACCTGACCGGCGTGCAGCCGCAAGAGCAGCTGGACGTTGCCTGGGAAGGTCAGCGTCAGTGCCGCATTGTTATACCGGGCGCCGCCAAACCGCTGGACCAGCTATTGCTGCCGTGCGCCAAACTGTAATCCGTAACACAGAGAATTGATGATTATGAATAACTTTCCGTTAGCAAAAATGGCCGCGCTGGGCCTGGCATTGGCCGCTGCAGCCCCTGTCGCCAATGCGGCGATATCGCTGGATCGCACCCGTGCCATCTACCTCAGCGACGCGAAATCGATCAGCCTGAATATCGTCAACGAAAACAAGGAACTGCCTTTCCTGGCACAGTCCTGGCTGGAAAACGAGCAGCACCAGAAAATTACCTCGCCGTTGGTGGTATTGCCGCCATTGCAACGGGTTGAAGCCAGCGAACGCAGTGTGGTGCGTATCACCAAGACGCCGGAGGCCGACCGCCTGCCACAGGATCGTGAATCGGTGTTCTATTTCAACCTGCGCGAGATCCCGCCGAAAAGCAGCAAAACCAATGTGATGCAGTTGGCGCTGCAAACCCAGATCAAACTGTTTTATCGGCCTAAGGGCATCGTCGCGCCTAAAGGCGAAGTGTGGCAGGAGAAGCTGGTGTTTCACAAAAGCGCCGGTGGCTTCACCGTCGAGAACCCTACGCCGTTTTACATCACGCTGACCGGCATGACCCGTCAGACACAGAAACAAGGCGGCGGTGCATTGGGTGACTTCCAGCCGGTGATGCTGAAACCGAAATCCAACGAGCCCCTTAAGCTACGCGACACTGGCCTCAACAGCTTTGTCATCACCTATATCAATGACTACGGCGGCCACCCGGAGCTGCGCTTCGCCTGCAACGGCAGCGTCTGCAACGCCGTGCCCGATACCAAAAAATAAGGAGTTAGCGCATGGCTGAATTCACCGGCGGCCGCCTGCGGCCCCTGCTGCTCGGCGCGTTGCTGTTCACCGGCAGCGCAGCGGCGGCAACGCCACTGGGCGTGATCCAAGGCACCACCGGCACCGTCAGCTTTCATGGCGGCCTGCTCAGTTCTCCCTGCAGCCTGACGCCGGACAGCCAGGATCAGGCGATTGATTTGGGCGACGTCAACGCAAGTGACTTCCAGAATGCCGGCGATCAAAGCACTCCGGTGCGTTTTCGTCTCTCCTTCCGCAACTGTCTGCTGGGGGCCAAAGCGCTGGCAGATAACCCGACGGGACAACGCAATGGTGATGCCGGGCAGCTCTATTTAAAGGGGGAGCAGGCCGCTACGCTGGTGTTTCTCGGTGACAGCGATGTCAACAACCCGGACCTGCTGAAACTTAACGGCGGCGTGCAGGGCATCGGCCTGCGGTTGAAGGATCAGCAAGGTCGTGCGTTATCACTCAATCAACAGAGCCGCCCCTACGTTCTGCAGCCCGGCAGCAATACGCTGTGGTTCAGCGCCAGCGTGGAATCAACTCAGCGAGCAGTGATGGCCGCCGGCTTTTCCGGCGTGGCACATATTCAGGTGATTTACCTGTGAGGTTCACAAACGCAATGAAAAAATCCTACCTGAACACCTGCCTGCCGCTGGCACTGGCGCTGGCGGCCCCGGCCGTCTGGGCCAACGGCTATGTGACACCGGACGGCGGCCCAAAACAGTTTTATATCGATCTGAATGAAACCAACATTACCAATACGGTCGGCTTTACCAAGTTGTTTCCCTATGACCTCGGCGGCACCTATACCGGTAAGGTCTATTGCGATACCCCGATCCCCGCCAACAGCCCACACTTTTATAAATCGGATTCGGCGTTGCCTCCTTCCGAGTACGGTAATGGCTATTTAAAACTGAATGACTTCCTGGACTTAAAAGCCGAGGTTTGGATCGCAGGCAATAAAAATGCCTATATCACGGTGCCGTTTTATAACGAGTCCAATCTGCTAAATCAGCACTCCTGCAAACCGCCTTTTTTACAGGTCAATAACTATGGCAGCGGCTCCAAAGGTAAAATCACCTTCCGGGTACGCAAAAAAATCATCAACGGCGTACAGATTAATGACCGGCAAATCATCGAGATGTATGGCCGTTTAGGTTCTACCGACGGTGGTTTCGGCCCCAACCCTATGGCGCAGGTGTTTATCCAGTCCGCCATCCTGTATGTGCCGGATAAATGCGTGGTGAACGAAGGGCAACTGATCAACGTCGAGTTCGGTGAGATCAGCGGCAGCAACCTGGACGGCAACAGTTATCCGCAAAGCATTCCGGTGCGCTTCCAGTGTGAAGGCGGCAGCTTTGAAGACGGCACGCTGAATATCAAACTGGCGGTCTCCGGCACCCCGGCCCCCTTCTCCAACAACTCGTTTAAAACCGATAAAACCGATCTCGGTATTGAGATCAAACATAACGGCCAGTTGGTTGTCCCGAATGAGTTCTATCCGGTGCCGAATATCGGTAACGGCGGCAGTTGGAACCTGGTTGCGGCCCCCTTAGCCAGCGGCGGTAAGGAAATCGCGGAAGGGGAATTTAACGCCTCGGCCACCATTGTGGCGGCCTTCGAGTAACTCAGGGAGAAACAGACGATGCGTTTACGCGCTTTAGCGATGCTCAGTTGCACGCCCTTATGGTTCGCAGCATTGCCAACCCTGGCGGATACCGAACTGGTCGGTTCACCGCTGCAGTTCCACGGCACCGTGGTGAGCCGCCCCTGCAATATTGAACCGCAATCGGCCGATCAGGTGGTGGAGATGGACACGGTGATCGTCAAAACGCTGTACCGCTACGGCCATAGCAACCCGGTGCCCTTCAACATCAAGCTGACCGACTGTAAAACGACGGTGTTCAAATCCGTCAACGTGACCTTCAGCGGCACCGAAGACGGCGAATTGCCGGGCAAGCTGGCGATTAATAACGGCACCAACGGCGCCGCCATCGCCCTGTTTGACAGCAAAGGGGCCGATATTGACTTGAACCAGGCCACCAGCGCGGTGGCATTGCAGGACGGCGCCAATATTCTGAATTTCACCGCCTATGTGCAGGGTCACCCCAGCGCGATACAGAATAAAACCATTACCGAGGGCGAATTCAGCTCGGTGGCCAATTTCGTGCTGGCCTACCAATAAGCCCGGCATCTGCAGGAACCTTTGATGATGTCCAAACCCAAAGCGGCCTGGTTATTCGGGCTGGTGGCGTTTTATTGCCTGATCGCCATGCATATTTACTGGCCCAATCGCGGCGGCAGCGGTTTTTATCTGCCGTGGAATCTGGTCGGTGGAATTTTTATCGCCCTGACTATCCTCGGCGCGATGCTGTTCAGTCGACCGCCGTTGGCGGTTTCCGGCTTTTTTAACCGGCTGGCACTGGGTGGCCTGATTTTATTTTTGCCGCTGTTGTGGGCGCAGCAACCCTGGCTGAGTGAAGCCTTACCGCGCCTGATCGGGCTGGCACTCGGCGTAATGGCCTACTTCGCGTTGCTGCAGATCCCACTCGACCGCTCACGGCGGCGCAGGCTGCTGACATTGCTGCTGGCGGCGACGGTGATCGAGGCCCTGTTCGGTCTGGTGCAATACAGCCTGCTGCAACCGGGCAACTGGATCGGCTATAACAGTCTGAAAAACCGCCCCTATGGCATCTTTCAGCAGTGGAACCTGATGGCCAGCTTTATGGCCACCGGCCTGGCGCTGGCTCTGTATCTGCTGAGCAACAGTCGCCCCTTGTCGCGCAGCCTGCAAAGGTTAAGCACCAGCATATTGTTACTGGCGCCGCTGTTGCTGGTGGTGATTGCCTCGCGCGTCGGCCTGCTGGCCGCCCTGCTGCTGTCGCCGCTGCAACTGTGGATGCTGTACCGTATTAATCGCCGCCGTGCCGCCGCCGCCTTGTTGCTGCTGATTGCCGGGGTTGGCTCCGGCCTGCTGCTGGTGGTGATCAACGGCGCGACGCGGGCGGTCACCGTGGCGGAGCCGATTTTCTACCGGTTGGCTTACTGGCAAGAAGCGCTACGCATGATCGCCGAGCGCCCGTGGTTTGGCTGGGGTTACGGTCATTTTCAACACGATTTTCTGCATCATTTCTACACCACCCACAGCAGCGGGATGGAAAGTGTCGCGATCAGCCACCCGCATAACGAAATTTTGCTGTGGGGCATCGAAGGCGGCCTGCTCAGCCTGAGCGGCATCGCTATCGTCTGCTGGGGGTTATGGCGTTTGCTGCAACGCACCCGAGCATTGCCACTGCGCCCCGCCCCCTGGCTGGCGGCGCTGCCGATCCTGCTGCACATGATGGTGGAGTACCCACTTTATCTTTCCGCCGCCCATGCCGTGCTGCTGCTGGTGATCCTGCGTTCTGGCGACGTACGTCGCCGTTTGCGATTACCCCTCCGCCCACAGCAAACGCTGCGCCTGTTCACCGGCATCACCGCTGTACTGATGCTGCCCTATCTGCTTAACGGCCTGCACAGCGCGCTGATCATTACCGCGGTGGAAAAAACCGGCTTGCGGCAATTCGACCCCATGAACCAGGTGCTGACGCCGACGCCCTGGCAGGGGCGATATGACTACGATGTCCAGTTGCAGCGGCTGCTGCAATATCCGCAAACCCGCGATGCCACCACCCTGTGGAGTTACCGGCAATGGGCAGAAAACGAAATCCTTGTGCGGCCGGACGCCAATATCTACATCAACCTGATAGCGGTCAGTCGTCTACTGCAACACCCCCAACGGGCCGCCGATCTGCAGCGTCAGGCTCGTCAACTGTTCCCGCACGATATGCGTTTTGAGGAGTAATCATGCTTAATATTCGGTTCACCCTGCTGGGCAGCGATAACTTTTATCAATTCGGCTTACGGCTGCTACTGGAAGAGTATCTGCAAGGCCTGAACAGCAGCCACCGTAGATATCCGGCCGATCTGCAGACTCTGGAACCGATCGAAATCGTGTTCCGCACCCTGGAAGATACCTGTGGCTGTGCCCGCTGCTATCAAAGCCCGCACCAGACGCCGCGCCACCGGCAAATGACCGTGCTGGTTCTCGATGAACGTGACGTCCGTTATTCACACGCCCATCCGGCGCTGTTCAGCATTAACCGCCGCGATGCCACCGCCATGATCCGCAACAAGTTGCAAATGGCACTGGAGCATTTTTGCCAACAGCCCTGGGTGGCGCTGCACGCCAGCGGCATCTGGAAATGTCGGCAGTGCCGCATCGCCGCCCTGAGCAGTTGCGAAAAGAAAGTGCTGAAACTGATGAGCACCGGTATGTCCGCCTGCACCATCGCCGGCATGTTAGACCGCAGCCAGAAGACCATCAGCGCCCATAAGCGCTCGGCGATGCGCAAGCTGAACGTAAACAAAAACACCGAGCTAAACAAAATGCTGTTGAATCAGATGGGGTTGAATTAAAACCGGCAGGGATCAACCCACCGCCAGTTTCTTTTGCAGGAAGATCTCCGCCAGCATGCAGCGTGCACCACCGCCGCCGAGATCTTCAATAATGTCGATCGGCCCCAGTGCCAGTCGGGCATAACCGCTAATCAACCCCTGCTGCTGCAGGGTGAAACTGGCCCAGGCGCGGGTCGACATGGCGTAAACCGGGCTGCCGTCTTCGGCGCGCAGTTCCAATACGTTGCAGGCGAACGCCTCCATCTGAGCGAAGCTGACGTCAATAAGGGTTTTTCCGCTGCGTTCCAGCGTGGCGATCAGCGCGCTTTTTTGCGCCTCATTACACAGGCTTTCAAGACAAATAATGGCGAACTGAGCGCCGACGCTCATCATCACATTGGTGTGATAGATCGGTTGATTATTACGATCCACCGCGTCAAACCACACAATCTTATAGCCGGAGTGGCATTCAAATTCGTGGCCAACCTCCGGCGAACTGCGGGAAGACAGGCAGCAGTAAGCCAGCTTGTGCTGGTGATCCAGGATCAGTGAGCCGGTGCCTTCCAGAAAGCGTCCGGCCAATTCGTGGGTGGAAAGATCGATTCGTCGTTCAATCACAAAATCATTGGCGAGCTGCGCGATAATATCCTGGCGGCGTTCCCGTCGTCGGTTGAGCGCTTCCATCGGAAAGGTGAACAGGCTGCCGTCACCCAACAGAGCAATCCAGTTATTGGGAAATAAGGCGTCCGGCGTTTCCTGCCCGCTAATCTCATCAATCACCCTGACATCGACCCCGGCTTGCTGTAATGCAGCGACGTAGCCGTTAAAGGCAACCAATGCCTCTGCCATGTGATTTTCATTTTTCTGCGTAATCTTCTGGAAAAAATTACTGAGCAGGGTTTCCTGATTGGCGGCAAAGCCAGACGGCCTGATCATAAAAACGGATTGGGTGGTTTGCATGATATTTCTCACCGGGTTCAGGATTTTCCAAGGGCTGGCACTACACCATTATGGATAATCAACTTGAAGCCAAACAGTGTGAAAAATGACTAAATTGCTCTATATTTTTACAAATCGATACTTAACAGTGACACTTTGACAGCATGAATGATAC
This sequence comes from Serratia myotis, assembly GCF_027474885.1. Taxonomy (NCBI): domain Bacteria; kingdom Pseudomonadati; phylum Pseudomonadota; class Gammaproteobacteria; order Enterobacterales; family Yersiniaceae; genus Serratia; species Serratia myotis. The sequence continues at coordinate 5,229,419 of NZ_CP099707.1, forward strand.
CGATCGCCAGATCCTCGCGCTGCTGCGCGAAAACGCGCGTACCTCCGTCACCGAGATCGCCGGCAAGGTGCGAGTCTCGCGCGCAACGGTACAAAAAAGAATTGAGGCGCTGGAAGCACAGGGGATCATCACCGGCTACACCATCCGTATAAAACCGGGCGTGGAACATAACCGCATCCGTGCCTGGATGTCTGTGGCGGTAGAAGGCACCAAGGCGCAAAGCGTGTTGCAACAGCTGCGCGGTGAGCCTTCGGTCTTCACCCTGCACACCACCAACGGCAAATGGGACATTCTGGTGGAGATCCGTACCGACAGCCTGGAGAACTTCGATAAAATTTTGGGCCGCATCCGGCGCATCGCCGGTATTTCCAATACCGAGACCAGCATCCTGCTGTCGACGCACAAGGCTTAGCGGCTCACGGGAGGTTTGACTACCCCAAATTTTAAACAGGCAATACCGCAGATGAAGGTAGGGCTAAAACGAAGCGGTAAGTGATGGCTGTTATTTAAACTCTTTATCATTACACCAATAGTATAAAGCGAAGATACTCATCCACAGGGTATAAAAACCTACAAAAGAAAGAGCTGCGACGATAACGTCAATCAACTGCCCACAAGGCTGAACAATCTGCAATGATGACTTATTGATAAACCATAGATTAAAAAAACTGGCAGCCGCAGCTAGCGGCCTACAGGATTTTCTGCTTTCCATGCCACTCTCCTTTTACGAGTTAAATTAAAAAGAAACGGTAATTGATAGCGGTTACTTAAACTCTTCCCCCTTATGCCAAAAGTACAAAGCAAATACATTCATCGACAAGGTATAAAACCCGATAAAAGAAAGCACCGCGACAATGATATCAAAGACATCCCCACAAAACTGGGCAATCTGCAATGATGATTGATTGACAATCCACATATTAAAGGAACAAGCAGCTGCAGCTGACGGCATCCAGGATTTTCGACTTGCCATGTTAACCTTCTTTGCGAATTTATTTATTAAATGTTCGAGTAAATATTACCCGAACATTACTTACAATTACCAATGGCACTGGCCATTTACGCTGTTTGGATTGGCATCTCCCCCAAAAGCGCCCCGCCCCCTATCACCATTATCGGTACGGCCCCCGCCATTATTTCCTCGGCCAACGGCTATCTGATCTAATAAATTGCAATCAATAGTTTTCATTAACGGTTCATTTTATTAGTATCGTTTAATTGACCTACACCTTTTAACTCTATTTATTGTTAACCTGTAAAAATCTCAAAAGCAAGCCGATACCAATAAAATAAAAACGCGTAGTTCACATATTTTCAACGCTACATATAAATACATATAATAATTTAATCATTAAACAATGATTCATTAATGCAGCGATGGGAATAAGGGGGGGTGTTTTTTTAGCTTTATCACGTGCAAATACTTTTCACTTACCGATTCATTTAAATCTTATAACTGATATATAACGCATGCGGCCACTGCCGGGGAAGGCAGTGGCCGCATGCGTTTAATGCTAGTGAAAATTCACATACTTAAATTACATGGTTACCCGCGGTGATACCGCCGTCAACAAGCAGGGTTTGCCCGGTCACAAACCGGCTACCTTCGCCGGCCAGCATATCGGCCCAGGCGACAATGTCGGATATTTTACCCAGTTTGCGTAATGGGTGCAGGTTCGCCAACGCGCGGAAGGCCTCTTTATCCATCAGTTCATCGTACAGCGGGGTTTCGATCACGCCCGGTGCAATGGTGTTAACCCGGATATTGTCTTTGGCAAACTCGATCGCCAGATGGCGGGTCAGCGTGTGCATACCCCCTTTGGCCACCTGTGAGGCGGAGCTTGGCGTCGCTTCAAGCGGGTGCTCTACCCACATTGAACCGATATTAATGATAGAACCGCCGCCTTGCTTGATCATGGTAGGGATCACCGCCTGTGACGCAAAGTAAGGTCCTTTTACACCACTGGCGTAATAACGATCCAAATTCTCTTCGGTCTCATCAAGGAAAGGCTTGGGAACAAAGATACCCGCATTATTGATCAGCACATCTATGGTACCGAATTTTTCCATCGCCACCCGGGCCATATTATCACTGGTGGTTTTCAGACTAATATCTCCGGGCGCCAATGCAATGCGATCTTTATCGGCAGGGTGTTCAGCCAGAAACTTTTCTAGTTTCGACGCGGTCCGACCGTTAATCACAACATTGGCGCCCTTAGCCAGAAAGTGCTCTGCCATCGCTTTCCCCAGGCCTGAGGATGCACCGGTGATCAATACTGTTTTTTTAGCAAACATACTATTTCCTTACTTATCAAATATCATCAGGACTACTCTGCTGGGGATAACTACCTGACCGCTGAAGCAGTAATACTGAAAAATTACAGACCGCTGACCAACCAGCGGCCCTGATTAACGCTGGGCCTTGCGAGAAGCTCGCAAAGCAGCAGTCTCGGTTACACGCGCTGTGGTGCAACCTGAGGTTGGGCAAAAGGAGGCGACATAGGGTAAGCCGAAGGCTCGCCATGTAAGTGCCGCGACAGTGGTAACCACATCGTCAGGATCGGCGTAGTGCGATCAAATACTTTTTGCACATTAAGCTCTAATGGCAACAGGGGTTCCGCTGATGGAAGTAACGCCAGACGATCTATTGAGCGTGTCGCAACGTTACTCGGCTGGTCGCCATCAACCTTGCTGGCAACGCTCAGGATGGCGATTTGTTTCTCATCCGGCTGGTACATCAACCACACCGCCGCCAGCCCCTGCTTTTCGGCCTGCTTGCGCAGGGTCGGCCAGATGCGGGTCAGCAACTGCTCTGGATTATCGCCATTGAATGTCCAGCGCTCGAAGCGGTTCACATGGTGAGTGGTCGCTAATGGGGTAAAGTCATGGGCACCAATCACCTTCCAGATATGACGATCTACCGGGCCAAAAATATCGCGGTCCCAGAATTTAACCCCCGGTTCAAACTCCAGCTCTTCACTGGTAAAACGGGCGTAATCGCTCACATTTTCCCAGGTATCAAACAAATATCGGCCACCATTAATTTGCGCGCCCGTGGCGGCATGGAAACCCAGCGGCGAATATTTACGGTTCATGCCAGGACGAATATCCATGCTGCGTCGTTCTATTTCCATTTGATCAACCAGCACCTGATTCGGAATATCGCCAACTAATTCAAAATCGGAAGTCATTGCTGCTTTGGCAAGGATCTCGCCAGTTTCATAACCTAAAATAGTCATTCGTTATCTCCTTAAAATATCCAGTACTGCTTGAGAGAAAGCTACTGTACTTCCCCCCTGCGGAATGATAAATAAGGTAAAGAACACAGGGCTTATTACATGGAGTAACAGATTGCAGCGAAAATTCGACGATCTTCAATTGGGCACGCTCGAGCTATTTTGCCTGGTCGCTGAGGTGGGCAGTTTTTCAGCGGCGGCCGTGTCGTCAGGCATTACGCCAGCGGCGGTCAGCCGTTCGATCGCCCGGCTGGAAGATCGCCTGGGTGTCCGGCTGTTTGTCCGTTCCACTCGCCATATTCACCTGACCGATGCAGGCAAAGGCTTTGCTGAACAATGCCGGGAGGCGATAGCATTAATCGACAATGCAGAACGGCAGATACAAGGCCAGCAGTTGGAGCCCGCAGGGTTACTACGCGTCAGTATCCCCACGCCTTACGCTCACTTTCGGCTGTTGCCGGTCCTGGCGGCCTTTAGCCAACGCTACCCTAAAATTCAGTTGGCGCTGAACCTTAACAACTACAACGTTGACCTTACGGATGGCGGATACGATCTGGCGATCCGCGGTTATCACCCCGCTGACTCAAACCTGATTGCCCGTAAGCTGGAAGATGCCGAGTTGGTGGTGGTTGCCTCTGCCGATTATCTGGCGCGGGCCGGTGAACCCAAGCAACCGGAAGATCTGGCCCAACATAACTGCATTCAGTTTGAGCTGCCCAGCACCGGCAAAAGCGCCCCCTGGACGCTTAAGCACAATAATAAATTGATCGATGTTGCCACTCGCGGCAATGCCAGCTGCAATGGGGATTTTTTGGGCGGGCTGACGCTGGCAAAACATGGCATGGGGGTATTTCAGACTTACCGTTTTACCGTAGAAGAGCTGCTGGCAAGCGGCCAACTGGTGGAGATCCTGACGGAATATGGCGGAGCCACGCGGCCCTTTATTATGGTCTACCCGCACCAGCGGCATAAGTCGCTGGCGCTGCGCAGCCTGATGGATTTTTTAGTGGCGACGCTGCAACCGGCTTCAGCCTAATCATGCTCCACCGGTTTGCTTAATGCCCGTCAACAACGGGAGCCGCCTTTATGCTCCATAGCCGGCAAGATAACCTTCGTGCATGGCCGCTAGGCCATTGCGCACCTGCTTAGCATCGCCAATGACATGGGTTAAAATCCCCGCCTCATTCAGCGGGGTTTCCAGTTTGTTGACCGAACGGGAGCCTGCTGCCACCACTACGGTATCAACATCATCCAGCCTGATCTGTTTACCGTTTTTCTCAATGGCGACATAATCATCGCCAATACCGACCACTTTTGCCGATTTGATCACATCCATACGGTAATGGCGAATAGCCTCTTTAAGGCCTATTTTAGTTTCTCGCTCCAGGCCCGGAAGGATCTCATTGCGCATTTCCACAATGGTAATAGAACTGCCGCAAAAGGCCATGTACTCGGCAGTTTCTACCCCCACGGAGCCACCGCCGATCACCACGACATTCTCACCAAACGGCGCATCCTGCGTTAATATCTTATTTGCCTGCACGACAATTTGACTCTCAATCCCGCTCACAGGCGGCAAAAAGGGTTGGCTTCCGGTGGCAATAATCACCTTATCCGGGGCTAACGCCACAATCTCTTCCACCTCAGGGGCTGAATTCAGCTTTATGGTTATATTCAGGCGTTTCATTTCGCTGATTTGCCATTTAACCAGCGACACCAACTCGCCTTTAGATAAAGGTAAACTGGCGATTAACCAGGTTCCCCCCAGTCGGTCTGATTTTTCATACAGGGTAACGTCGTGCCCTTTTCGCGCGGCCATAATAGCGGCTTCACAACCGGCAATGCCGCCGCCGATAATTACGATGTTCTTCTTATCGACGGCTTTAGTCAGATCCAGCTGATATTCACGATTGATTTCTGGATTGACCATACAACGACAGATTTCCCCACGGACATTGTTACCAATGCAGCCCTGATTACAGCCAATGCAGTGGCGGATTTCATCCCAGCGCCCTGCCAACACCTTATTGGGCAGGTCGGGATCCGCAAGAGAGGCACGTGCCATACCGACAAAATCGCTCTTCCCTGATAACAGGGTAGTTTCAGCCAGGTCGGCATCATTAATCCGCCCCGTGGTGATCACCGGGATACTGACTATTTTTTTAATTTCCTCGGCAATATCGACGAAAGGTGCGTTCCCCACCTGGAAAGGTTCAACAATATTGTTTGAGACGGTGACAATGCCCTGAGAGCAATTGATGGCATCGATACCCAGTTCTTCCATCCTTTTGACGATCACCCGGGTTTCTGCGATTGATAGCCCACCGGGGACAAACTCCTTGGTGGATAACCTGACCAATACCGGAAAATCGTCCCCGACCTTAGTCCTGACATCCTTAACAATCTCTTCCAGAAACCGCATGCGATCTCTCAAACTACCACCATACTCATCAGTTCGATGATTGGTGTATTTAGACAAAAAGTTTGAAATAAGGAAGCCATGCGCGGCATAAATTTCTACTGCGTCAAAATTGGCCTTTTTAAGGTTTCTGGCCGTATCACCAAATTGAGAAACGATTTTTTTAATTTCCGGAATGGTCATCTCTCTCGGTTTAAACTCACCGTAAACGTCTTTCAGCGCTGAGGAGCTGACGGCATTTTCTCTTGGATGCCCATGATAAATTTCTCTGCCTGCATGGGATATTTGCGCCGCAATCTTTGCACCGGCTTGATGTACACGCCGTGTCAATTCCGTATGGTTTTTTATCAGATCGTCGTTCCAAATCCCCAGTGCCCGGGGGAAATAACCGACGTGTGGCGCTATGGCATAATACTCCGTGATGATCATCGCCCATCCACCCTGGGCTTTACGCGCTAAATAGGCCATAAGTTGCTCAGTGGCATAACCTTCATCGGTGGCCGTCAGGGTTGAAATAGAGGTTACAATCATCCGGTTTGCTAACCTGAGATTGCCAATCTTGCCAGGTGTAAATAATTTGATAAACATAATATGTCTTCTTAATTTAATTATTCCTGGCGCCATTTAACCCTAAATAGTTAGTTTTATTTTTGATTATGCGTGCCTGTTTTCCAATATGTTATTTTTGGTTTATTTTGTTAACGGCCGGAGGGAATGTTGGGATTTGAAAGAAAAAACCCATGGGGTTCTTTATGATTATTGCTATTTATTATGAATGTTGCGCGTCATGTAGAAAATAACGCGCAACAAATGTAAATCCGGGAAAATATCAGGCTGATTTTACAGTTATCGCGCCAAACACCATCATCGCGTAAAATCCGTCCCAGTACTCTTCAAAATACGTTATTTTTCCATGATGGACTTCTACAAATGCGTGAATATCCTGATGGTAGGGTTTATTATCGGGAACCGTAATTGCATCCCCGGTGTATTCGAACAGAAACTTTTTAGATCCACTCAGTGAGTAACACCCCCAATCACTCAAGGGATTAATTTTGTAATCACGTAATGCAGACTGCAAGCCCTTGGCATATTTTAAAATCGCTGCCCTACCTTCAATTCTTTTAGGGAACCCGTAGGCTTCACCTGGCGCGTAAGGAAACTCAATAACAGCATCCTCAGCAAACAAATCGATGATCTTTTCCGGATTATTGGCAAAGTTATCCAACATCTTTTTCATCAGTTCCGCGGCATGTTTTAAATCGTCATGGTGCATAATTTGTTTCCTCTATTTGATAGCTAAGTTCATCTAAATCCTCTTGAACCAGGGGATACCCCTTAGCTGCAAGAAAACTCCGACAAATACGACCACCTATACGTCAGTTAAATTATAGGTTAACAAAATGTTGTAAACATACCGAAGAACAAATGTAAAATTACATCATGTAATATATACATCCTGAAATAGTTAACCCCAATAGCAAGAAATTAAAATTAACACTATTTTTATTGCGAAATATCATATCAGAAGGGAATATTTATTAACGCAGCCAATGGAGTAGGCATAATCGCAATATCAGGCGGTTGCTACGCACAGGTAATCATAATAAATAGCACAGGATTTACTTGAGAAGGTTAAGGATGAAATCTGACGGGCTGGTTTATACCAACGAAAAAGAATTACAGCGCTCTTCACGTTGCTGGGACTATGGCCGGGTCGATCTCGTACGAGTCAGCGGCCCTCATGAAGCTCGTCTGATTCGTCCAGCCCATACGTTGATCGTCTATGACGGCTATCACTCGGTCGATGGCAGCACAACCATCAGCGGTGATGTTTGGTTCGACCAAAAACGCACGTCGGCAACGCGGGTTATAGGTCAGGTCGCCGATATCATTCCAGCGGGATGCGATTTTGACGCCATGAGCTATGCCGAAGGCACATTAAGCTATACCGCAATCTCGATTTCACCACAGTTGATTGAGTTAATTCCTGGCGGAAAAGCAGGCCTGATCATTGAACCTGGGGCAAACCTGCGCAACCCGGTGCTTAAACAGTTATGCCTTGGTCTGCAGCAAAGTGACAGCGAGCTGCACGCCGCTTCACTGATGATCGCTATGTTGGCTGAAGCTGCACGTTATCAGCACGCGGCAATACCGGACCGGCAACACCGTGAAATTCTTTCCCGGCCGGTGCGCGAACTGCTGGCCAGTTATATAGAAGACAACCTGGGCGATAATATTACCTTGCAGGATTTGGCAAAGATTGCCGACCTGAGCATTTTTCATTTTTCTCGTGCTTTTCGGCAACACTTTGGCCTGCCGCCGTACCAATATGTCTTATCACGGCGCCTGGAGCGGGCCCGTCAGCAAGTCACCCAAACGGCACTCACACTGACCGCCATTGCCCTGCAGTGCGGTTTTAGTTCACCCGGGCAATTCAGTACCCAATTTCGCCGTTACTTTGGCCAGACGCCTTCCGCTATGCGGAATAATCTTGGGAGGTAAGTACCACCAGGCCTCCCATCGGCTGGCACCAGCGCAATCTACATTGCCATTCGCCGGACTTTATTGCCCCTGCACAGCCAAAGCCTGAGCACAGGCCCAGGCCGAGCTCCAGGCCCACTGGAAGTTATAGCCCCCCAGCCACCCTGTCACATCCACCACTTCGCCGATAAAGTACAGGCCCGGCACCTTGGCGGCCTCCATCGTCTTGGAGGACAGTGCTTTGGTATCCACACCACCAAGCGTCACTTCTGCAGTACGGTAGCCTTCGGTGCCGTTCGGCTGCACGCGCCAATTCTGCAAAGTATCTACCAGCGCAGCCTGCTGCGTCGGGTTCAACTGCTTCAGCGTGACTTCCGGTAATTGCCCTAACGTCTGCAAACACTCCACCAGACGCTTCGGCAGGTGCAGCGCAAGGGTGTTTTTCAGGCTTTGATTCGGGTGGGCCTGGCGTTGCTCGTTAAGGAAGTCCGCCAGATCAAGCGCAGGAAGTAAGTTAACGCTTACAAACTCACCGGGTTGCCAGTAGCTGGAAAGTTGTAATACCGCCGGACCAGACAGGCCACGGTGGGTGAAAAGCAGGCTTTCGCGGAAGCTGACGCCATTTTCGGCAGTGATCACCGCAGGCACAGAGACACCAGACAGGGTCTGCAGATGTTCCAGCAACGGTTTATGCAGCGTAAAAGGCACCAGCGCGGCACGCGTCGGCAGTACTTTCAGGCCAAACTGCTCCGCCAGCTTGTAGCCGAACGGCGTAGCCCCCAGTCCCGGCATCGACAGACCGCCGCTGGCCACCACAAGTGAGCGAGCACTCACTTTCTCGCCATTCAGTGCCAGTTCGAAGCCTTCGGCGGTTTTTTCGACGCCCAGCACTTCGCTACGCAGGCGCGTTGTCACCTGACCCAGCTCACACTCTTTGACCAGCAGTTCGACCACCTGCTGCGCCGAGTCGTCGCAGAAAAGTTGCCCCAGCGTTTTCTCGTGGTAGGCAATGCCGTGGCGGTTGATCAGATCGATAAAATCCCACTGGGTGTAACGCGCCAGTGCCGATTTACAAAAATGCGGGTTATTCGACAGGTAAGCGGCCGGTTCGGTGTACATATTGGTAAAGTTACAGCGTCCGCCGCCGGACATCAGGATTTTGCGGCCCGGTTTTTTGCCGTTGTCGAGCAGCAGCACCCGGCAACCGAGTTGCCCTGCCTGCGCCGCGCAAAACATGCCCGCTGCGCCCGCACCTATTACCACGACATCAAACTGTTCCACCTGCGCCTCTCTGAATAAAAATCACAATCGCGACAAAAGGCCGCCATATTAAGCCGAATCGCTACCGGTAACCGGCAACTTTACGGCGGCAGATTGTAAAGCCATGACACCGACAACACCATAGTAAGAAAATATTACAACGGGCAAGACAGCATAACGCACTGATATTTCATATCTTTGTCATACCACTGCCATCATTTCGTCATATCTAAATCAAAAAAACGTCATATTTTCCTTTTCCCCGGCCCCGGTTGTCACGGATAATGCGCGGCGTTCATGTCCACAAACTGGCGTAACGCTTATGCTGCATTTGTTCGCTGGCCTGGATTTCCATACCGGCCTGATGTTAATTCTCGCATTGTTGTTCGTGTTGTTTTATGAAGCCATTAACGGTTTTCATGATACGGCCAATGCGGTTGCTACAGTAATCTATACCCGTGCCATGCGCTCGCAACTTGCGGTCGTGATGGCTGGTTTGTTCAACTTTCTTGGCGTAATGCTCGGTGGTTTGAGTGTTGCTTACGCCATTGTTCACCTGTTGCCAACAGATCTGTTGTTGAACGTCAGTTCAGCACACGGATTAGCCATGGTATTTTCCATGCTGCTGGCGGCTATTATCTGGAATCTCGGCACCTGGTATTTCGGTCTGCCGGCCTCCAGTTCCCATACGCTGATTGGCGCAATTATTGGTGTGGGTTTAACCAACGCACTGATGACCCACACTTCGGTGGTGGATGCGCTTAACGTCCCGAAAATGATTGGTATTTTCCTGTCATTGCTCATCTCGCCGCTGGTTGGCATGATGGTCGCCGGGTTGATGGTGTTTGCCTTGCGCCGCTATTGGAGTGGCACCAAGAAACGCCAGCGTATCCACATGACGCCTGCTGAACGTGAAAAGGTCGACGGCAAACGCAAGCCGCCGTTCTGGACCCGTATCGCACTGATCCTGTCGGCTATCGGCGTCAGCTTCTCGCACGGCGCCAACGACGGCCAGAAAGGTATCGGCCTGATTATGCTGGTGCTGATCGGCGTGGCTCCGGCCGGCTTCGTGCTTAATATGAATGCAACCGGTTATGACATCACCCGTACGCGTGATGCCGTTGCCCACCTGCAGCAATATTACCAGCAACACAGTGACGCCCTGTCGCATGTGGTCGCTCTGACTCCGTTGGTGCCAAGCCCGGATGAGGACGTCTCGCCGGATAAACCCGTCGAGTTCCATTGTGACAGTGCCCGCGCCATGCCGGCGATTCAGCTTGCCTCAGGTTTGCTGAACAACCTGCAAAGTTACGATCAACTGACGGTAGATCAACGCAGCCACCTGCGTCGCCTGCTGATGTGCGTAACGGATACCGCGGATAAGGTCGCCAAGCTGCCGGAAACCTCTAGCCAGGACCAACGCTTCCTGAAAAACCTGCGTCAGGATCTGCTGCAAACCGTTGAGTATGCACCGATCTGGATTATCGTCGCGGTAGCTCTGGCGTTGTCACTCGGTACTATGGTGGGTTGGCAGCGCGTTGCGACTACCATTGGCGAGAAGATCGGTAAGAAGGGCATGACCTACGCTCAGGGCGTGTCGGCTCAGATGACCGCAGCCTTGTCGATTGGCGTGGCCAGCTATACCGGTATGCCGGTTTCCACCACCCACGTCCTCTCTTCGGCAGTCGCCGGGACGATGATTGTGGACGGCGGCGGCGTGCAGAGTAAAACCGTGAAGAACATCCTGTTGGCCTGGTTATTGACCCTGCCAATCTCGATTCTGCTTTCCGGTTCGCTGTACTGGTTGGCGCTTAAAGTGATTTAAGCAGCTCGCTCCATGTGAAAGGCGGCCCTGGTGGCCGCCTTTTCTTTGTCTGTCGTCGGAAAAACCGGCCGGATTTAATACCAAATCATCAACGCCAGCAGGCTGATCACCACCAGTCCACACAGCGCGGAGGTCAGCATAAACTGCCCACGCACCCGCTCACAGCGGCGAATAAACTCCGGATCGTGATGTTCTGTATAGCGCTGCGAGAAGATATAGCGCACCAGCCGTATCTGTTTACTCGGCTGACCGTGGGCGGTAAAGAAGCCACCGCCGTCGACATACTGATACAGCAGCGGGTCGCAGCCGCGCAAAACCACTAGCAGCGCGCGCAGAGAAGAGTAATACCGCACCATGTTTAACACACACACCACACACAGAGCCCAAAACAGCGCGACGGTACTGATCATGATTGCCTCCTCAAGGCGTTGTTATCCACGGCGCTCCGCCGGGTCCAACTGCCCTACCTCTATACCATTACTGCGGGAGCCTACCGCTCCGATCCCCTTGGCACCGCACAGGCCGCGCAAAACCCACTGCCTCTGGAGGTAACCCATCGTTATGCAGATGCACATCGCGCAGGTTTGGCTCAGAGGAGTAATGATAAGGCCCATATTCATTATTGTAGGTTATTGAAACGCAACTGGCCTGAGCAGTAGATAAAATTTACCGTAACCCGCCAATTTGTCATCTATCGATTGGTTATAACTGATTCCCGCCCTGACTGATGGCTGATGGCCTTTTCCCCTGCCCAATGGGCTATTTGGGACTATACTCTGTTTAAGAATGCTTATATTTCAATCGGTCAACCTGCCAATAGCACCACGGGCGATAGGATTTTTTGCCGGGCGGGTGTAAAACTGACAGAGTAGCGATAAAGAGATTTTTTGATGCGGTGCAGTGTGATCGCCCCAACATATCATTATGTTATCTGAATGATAAAATGAAACCTAAAGCGCCAGGCTGGTACGCTGATGCCTGCTAACTTTTAATCGGCATTATATGGAAGGAGTATTCTCATGGCTTACAAACACATTCTGATCGCGGTAGACCTATCCCCGGAAAGCAAAATTCTGGTAGAAAAAGCCGTATCTATGGCGCGTCCGTACAACGCCAAAGTTTCCCTGATCCACGTAGATGTTAACTATTCCGACCTGTATACCGGCCTGATCGACGTTAATCTCGGCGATATGCAAAAACGTATCTCGGAAGAAACGCATCACGCCTTGACCGAACTGTCACAAAACGCCGGCTATCCGATTACCGAAACCCTGAGCGGCAGCGGTGATTTGGCGCAGGTGCTGGTCGATGCTATCAAGAAATACGATATGGACCTGGTCCTGTGCGGCCACCACCAGGATTTCTGGAGCAAGCTGATGTCCTCCGCACGCCAGTTGATCAACACCGTGCACATCGACATGCTGATCGTGCCGCTGCGTGACGAAGAAGAAAAAGCTGAAGATTAAGTAAGCGCCCACTAACATCAGTCCCCAACGCCCGCAGCCGCGGGCGTTTTTCGTTCTTTCGCCATCATTAATCGCTTGATAATCAACCGCCCTCCAGTGATATAGTCGCTAAAGACACAACATCATTCCCCACGCTTTACCCATACCAATATCTATAAAAATAGTGGGGGAAAATTAATGCAAAAGGAGTTATCCATGGAACATGCCTTATCGGTAGAGTCATTCTTGTCCTCACTACAACAGCATAATCCTCATCAGCCAGAATTTTTACAGGCGGTCAGAGAAGTCTTCACCTCGCTGTGGCCGTTTATCGAGCGCAACCCGCGTTATCGTGAATACGCCCTGCTGGAGCGCTTGGTTGAGCCGGAACGCACCATTCAGTTCCGGGTCAGTTGGGTGGACGATCGCGGCCAGGTACAGGTTAACCGCGCCTGGCGCGTGCAGTTCAACTCCGCCATTGGGCCCTATAAAGGTGGCATGCGTTTTCACCCGTCGGTCAATTTATCGATCCTGAAATTCCTCGGTTTTGAACAGACCTTCAAAAATGCACTGACCACATTGCCAATGGGCGGCGGGAAAGGCGGTTCGGACTTTGATCCGAAAGGCAAAAGCCAGGCGGAGATCATGCGTTTCTGCCAGTCGCTGATGACCGAGTTGTACCGCCATCTGGGGCCAGACACCGACGTGCCCGCCGGAGATATCGGCGTTGGCGGTCGTGAGGTCGGCTTTATGAGCGGCATGATGAAGAAGCTGTCCAACAACACCGCCTGCGTGTTTACCGGCAAGGGGTTGTCATTCGGTGGCAGTTTGATCCGCCCGGAAGCCACCGGCTATGGCCTGGTGTACTTCACCGACGCCATGCTGCAGCGTCACGGATTAGGCTTTGAAGGCATGCGGGTGGCGGTATCCGGGTCAGGCAATGTGGCGCAGTACACCATTGAGAAGGCGCTGGAGCTGGATGCGCGCGTCATCACCGTGTCTGACTCCGGCGGCACCCTGGTCGACGAAGCCGGTTTCACCACCGAGAAACTGGCCCATTTGGTGGAGATCAAGAATCAGCGCTATGGCCGGGTGGAAGATTACGCCCGCGAGCGCGGCCTGACCTATCTGGCCGGTCAGCAGCCATGGAGCATCCCGGTGGATATCGCCCTGCCGTGCGCCACCCAAAACGAGCTGGATCTGGAAGCCGCCCAAATGCTGATCCGTAACGGGGTAAAAGCCGTGGCCGAGGGTGCCAATATGCCGACCACCATTCAGGCGACAGACGCATTCCTGGACGCCGGCGTGTTGTTTGCCCCTGGCAAAGCCGCCAACGCCGGTGGGGTAGCAACCTCCGGCCTGGAGATGGCGCAGAATGCCGCGCGTATCGGCTGGCGAGCGGAGAAAGTGGATGTACGTTTACAACATATCATGGCGGATATTCATCACGCCTGCGTGGAATACGGCGGTGAGGGCAAGCAAACTCACTACGTACACGGCGCCAATATTGCCGGATTCGTCAAGGTTGCCGACGCCATGCTGGCGCAGGGCGTGCTGTAATCACCCAATAAGGTGATATTGTTCACACATTGCTTTAATGTTTCAATGCCGGCGCTCAGACCGGCATTTTTTCCGCCAAAAAGCGATGTTCCTTCGCTCCAATCATTGCAAATATGTAAAATAACATGAGTTATATTGTTAATTAACTGAGGATTTTAGGTGGTAAAATTACCACCCCTAAATTATTAAACATTTAATTAACATAAAAACCGCTATAATTTCACCTCAATGTGCACAGCTCACAGTTTTCAAATTCGGGTTACGCCCCCTCTTCCTTTCCTTTGTAATCTGCTCAGGTGGAAAAACAACCACCCCTACAGATAAAAAAGGTACAGCGAATGAAATTTAACCTCGCATTATTAAATGCATGTGTGGTTTCTGCGTGCATGTTATCAACAACACCTGCCTTAGCTGCTGAAAAGTACGAGATCGCCGTGGTTGCCAAAGTGACCGGCATTCCCTGGTTCAACCGTATGGAAGTCGGCGTCAACGAAGCGGCGAAAAAGCTCGACGTTAATGCCTACCAGACCGGGCCTTCTACCCCAGACCCGGCAGCACAGGTCAAAGTGATTGAAGACCTGATCGCCAAGAACGTTAACGCCATCATCGTGGTGCCTAACGACGCCAAGGTACTTGAACCGGTGCTGAAGAAGGCCCGCGAGAAAGGCATCGTGGTACTGACCCATGAATCCCCGGACCAGCAGATTGGCCAGTGGGACATTGAAACCATCGACAGCGAGAAGTATGCGCAGGCCAACGTCGATGAGCTGGCAAAAGACATGGGCGGCAAAGGTGGCTATGCCATTTACGTCGGCTCGCTGACCGTGCCGCTGCACAACGCCTGGGCGGATTCCGCCATCAAGTACCAGAAAGCCAAATACCCGGATATGTTCGAAGTGACTTCGCGCCTGCCGGTGGCGGAAAGTATCGATAAATCCTACGCCACTACGCTGGATTTGATGAAAACCTATCCGCAGATGAAAGGCATTATCGGTTTCGGCTCCCTCGGCCCGATCGGTGCCGGTCAGGCAGTCGCCAAGAAGCGCGCCAAGGACAAAATTGCCGTGGTGGGTATCGCCATGCCGGCACAGGCTGCACCTTACCTGATGCGCGGCGACATCAAGAAAGCGCTGCTGTGGGACCCGAAAGATGCCGGCTACGCGCTGGTGACCGTCGCCGACCAACTGTTACAAGGCAAGGAAGTGACCAAAGACTTGTCGATCGAAGGTTTGGGTAAAGCCGACGTCGATATGGATAAGAAAGTGATTCGGTTTAATAAAATTCTTGAAGTTACCAAAGATAATGCCAAATCACTGGGCTTTTAACCTTAAGTAATATTTCGCCACACCGGGAAAATCATTAAATAACGTCGGCGCGCAGCCCACCGCGCCCGACGATAATAAAAACCTGCACAGGTTAACGCTATGACCACATCCACCGCATTTATCAGCCTGGAAAATATCAGTAAACAATTTCCAGGCGTGCTGGCACTGGACCAGATCAACCTGACTCTAAATAAAGGCGAAGTGCACTGCCTGGCCGGACAAAATGGCTGTGGTAAAAGCACCATAATTAAAATTATTTCCGGCGTTTACCAGCCGGAAAAAGGCGCCAATATTTCACTGGAAGGCAAACTGTTTCATTCCCTGACGCCGCAGCTATCCGGTTATTACGGCATTCAGGTGATTTATCAGGATCTGTCTTTATTCCCCAATCTGACGGTGGCGGAAAATATCGCCATTCACCGCTACCTGCCCGGCGGCCATTTCTGGGTACGCAAGCGGGTAATGCGTCAGACGGCACTGGACGCCATGGCGCGCGTCGGCGTGCATATCGATCCCGACAAGAAAGTCGAAAAGCTGTCGATTGCCGATCGGCAACTGGTGGCGATTTGCCGCGCCATTGCCGCCGAAGCGCGGCTGGTGATCATGGATGAACCTACCGCCTCGCTGACGCGTCAGGAGGTCAACGGCCTGCTGCGGGTGGTCAACGAACTGAAAGCGGCGGGCATCTGCGTGGTGTTTGTCAGCCACCGACTGGATGAAGTGATGGAAGTCGCCGACCGCATCAGCGTGATGCGCGACGGCAAGCTGGTCGGTACTTACCCGGCAAGTGAGCTGGACAGTCATGAACTGGCGTTCCTGATGACGGGCCAACGCTTTCACTACAGCCAGTTACCCCCACGGGCAGAAGCCGACGGTGCGCCGCGACTCGAAGTGCGCAATCTCAGCCGACGTGGCAAATATCAGGACATCAATCTTTCCCTGCACGGCGGCGAGATCGTTTCGATCGTCGGGTTGCTTGGCGCAGGGCGCACCGAGCTGTGCCTCAGCCTGTTCGGCATGACCCGGCCAGACAGCGGTGAGATCAGGATCGACGGCCAACCGGTACGGCTACACAACAACCGCGAAGCGGTGCGCCAGGGCATCGGCTATGTGTCGGAAGATCGTCTGACGCAGGGATTGATCATGGAGCAGTCGATCTACGACAACACCATCGTCACGGTGTTTGATCAACTGCATACCCCGCTCGGGCTGCTGGATCATGCCAAAGCCGCCGGGTTGGTTAACCGCCTGATCCGCGATCTGAACATCAAGGTGTCCGACAGCGCGCTGCCGGTCAAAACCCTGTCAGGCGGCAACGCCCAGCGTATCGCTATTGCCAAGTGGATTGCGACGCAGCCGAAGATCCTGATCCTCGACTCGCCGACCGTTGGGGTAGATATCGCCAACAAAGAGGGGATCTACCAGATCGCCAAAGATCTTGCGGCACTCGGCATGGCGGTGTTGATGATCTGCGACGAGATCCCGGAAGCCTATTACAACAGCCATCGGGTGATGGTGATGCGCAAAGGTGAGTTGATCGCCGAGTTTTCGCCGCACCACAGTACCGAACAACAGATCGCCGAGGTGGTGAATGGATAAGTCATTACTGGCCCGCCTGGCCGGGCGGCACGAGTTTTACCTTGGCCTGCTGGTGTTGCTGCTGGCCATCGGCCTGAGCGTCAGCACCAGCGAATTTCTGACGCTGGGCAACCTGACCGACGTGGCCACCAGCTACGCCATTCTCGGCATTCTCGCCTGCGGCCTGTTCGTGGTGCTGATTGCCGGTGGTATCGACATTTCGTTCCCGGCGATCACCGCTATCGCCCAGTACGTGATGGCCAGTTGGGTGATCCAGCACGGCGGCGGTTTCCCGCTGGCGTTCGTTCTGGCAATGGGCGTCGGTCTGCTGCTCGGGTTGGTGAACGGTTTTCTGGTCTACTGGCTGAAAGTGCCGGCGATCATCATCACCATCGCCACGCTGAACCTGTTCTACGGCCTGCTGGTGTACGCCACCAACGGCACCTGGCTGTATGGGTTCCCCGACTGGTTTATGGACGGCATCAGTTGGTTCTCATTCCAGGGCACTGATGGCTATGACTACGGCCTGACGCTGCCGCTGCTGTGCCTGCTGGCAGTGATTATCGTCACCGGCGTGCTGATGAACTTCACGCGCCTCGGCCGCCAGATTTTTGCCATGGGCGGTAACCGCGATGCGGCATCGCGCCTGGGGCTGAACCTGCTGCGGCTGCACTTCTACGTTTACGGTTACATGGGCATTCTGGCTGGCATTGCCGCGGTGGTACAGGCGCAGATCACTCAGTCGGTGGCCCCCAATTCGCTGCTCGGCTTCGAACTGACGGTACTGGCGGCGGTGGTACTGGGCGGCACCAGCATGACCGGTGGCCGCGGCTCGCTGACCGGCACGCTGTTGGGTGTGGTGTTGCTGGCCTTCCTGCAGAACGGTCTGACGCTGCTTAGCGTATCGGCCTATTGGCACCAGGTGTTCAGCGGCGCGATCATTTTGATCAGCATCAGCAGCACCGCCTGGAATGAAAAACGCAAGCTGGCCAAGGAGCTATGACATGATCCCATTAACCCGCCTGATCCCAAACGATCGGATCATCCGCCTGCAAAGCGCGATCATTATCATCGTGGCGCTGCTGTTCGCCGGGCTGCTTGGATCGCGTTTCTTCAGCCTCGGTAATTTCCAGTCGATCGCCTCGCAATTGCCGATCCTCGGCATGTTGGCGCTGGGCATGGGTATTACCATGCTGACCGGCGGTATCAATCTGTCGATTATCGCCGGTGCCAACGCCTGTTCACTGGTGATGGCGGCCGTTATCGTCAGCCACCCGGATCAACCGCTGTTTCTGGTGCTGGCGCTGCTGGCCGGGTTACTGGTCGCCGTCGCCATTGGCGCGCTTAACGGCGTGCTGGTCGCCTGGGTCGGCGTTTCGCCGATCCTTGCCACACTCGGCACCATGACGCTGATCACCGGCCTGAACATTCTGCTGTCCAACGGCGCGGTGATCTCCGGTTTCCCGGCGGCCATTCAGTATCTCGGCAACGGCAGCCTGCTCGGCATTCCGGTGGCACTGCTGCTGTTCCTGCTGGTCTCGGTGGGCCTGTGGCTGCTGCTGGAGCACACCACGCTGGGACGTAGCCTGTATCTGGTCGGCTCCAACGAGCAGGCCACCCGTTTCAGCGGGGTGAATACCGCCCGGGTGCAAATCGCGGTGTATATCCTGTCGGCCCTGCTCGGCTGGGGTGCGGCACTGCTGATGATGGCCAAATTCAACTCGGCCAAGGCCGGCTACGGCGAATCCTATCTGCTGGTGACCATTCTGGCCTCGGTGCTGGGGGGGATTAACCCGGATGGCGGATTTGGCCGGGTGCTCGGGCTGGTGCTGGCACTGATTGTGCTGCAAATGCTGGAGAGCGGTCTCAACCTGCTGGGCGTCAGCAGCTATCTGACCATGGCCCTGTGGGGTGCGGTGCTGATCTTGTTTATCGCATTACAGAATCGAAAAGCCTGACTGGAGAAAAATAATGGCGAGCTATTTTATTGGCGTAGATGTAGGCACCGGGAGTGCGCGCGCAGGGGTATTCGATCTCAACGGCCACATGGTCGGACAGGCCAGCCGAACCATCGATCTGTACCGCCCGAAGGCCGACTTTGTTGAACAGTCCTCGGACAATATCTGGCAGGCGGTGTGCAACGCGGTGCGTGATGCGGTCAATCAGGCCGACATCAACCCGATCCAGGTCAAAGGGCTGGGCTTTGACGCCACCTG
Source organism: Serratia myotis (assembly GCF_027474885.1). Classification (NCBI taxonomy): domain Bacteria; kingdom Pseudomonadati; phylum Pseudomonadota; class Gammaproteobacteria; order Enterobacterales; family Yersiniaceae; genus Serratia; species Serratia myotis. The sequence goes on from NZ_CP099707.1 coordinate 5,248,767, forward strand.
CTCCCTGGTGGTGCTGGACAAAGAGGGTAAGCCGTTGACCGTCAGCCCGTCCGGCCGTACCGAGCAGAACATTATCGTGTGGATGGATCACCGGGCGATCACCCAGGCCGAGCGCATAAATGCCACCAAACACCGGGTACTGGATTTCGTCGGCGGCATCATCTCGCCGGAAATGCAGACCCCCAAAATGCTGTGGCTGAAGCAGCATATGCCGACCACCTGGGCCAATGCCGGTTACCTGTTTGACCTGCCGGACTTTCTGACCTGGCGCGCCACTCAGGACGCCACCCGTTCGTTGTGTTCGACGGTGTGCAAATGGACTTATCTCGGCCATGAACAGCGCTGGGACAAGAGCTATTTCAAACAGATTGGGCTGGAAGAGGTGCTGGAACACGATGCCGCCAAGATCGGCAGCGACGTCAAAATGATGGGTGAACCGCTCGGTCACGGCCTCACCCAGCGCGCCGCCAGTGAGATGGGATTGATTGCCGGTACCGCGGTCAGCGTGTCGATCATTGATGCCCACGCCGGTACCCTCGGCACGCTGGGTGCCACCGGGGTTTCCGGTGAAGTGGCGGACTTTAATCGCCGCGTCGCGCTGATCGGCGGCACCTCCACCGGACATATGGCGATGTCGCGCACTGCACGCTTTATCCCCGGCGTGTGGGGGCCGTATTACTCGGCCATTCTGCCGGAATACTGGCTGAACGAAGGCGGCCAGTCCGCCACCGGTGCACTGATTGACCACATGATCCAATCGCACCCTTGTTATCAGGAGTTGCTGGCGCAGGCAAAAACGCAGGGCCTGACCATCTATGAAGTGCTGAACGCCCTGCTGCGTCGTATGGCGGGTGAGCCGGAGGACATCGCCTACCTGACCAAAGACATTCATATGCTGCCGTATTTCCACGGCAACCGCTCGCCGCGCGCCAACCCGACGCTGACCGGCACCCTGACCGGGCTGAAGCTGTCACGCACCCCGGAGGACATGGCGCTGCACTATCTGGCGACTATCCAGGCCATCGCGCTCGGCACCCGCCATATTATCGAAACCATGAACCAAAGCGGTTACAACATCGATACCATCATGGCCAGCGGCGGCGGCACCAAGAACCCGATTTTCGTGCAGGAACATGCCAACGCCACCGGCTGTGCCATGCTGCTGCCGGAAGAGAGCGAGGCAATGCTGTTGGGCGGCGCGATGATGGGCACCGTGGCGGCCGGAGTGTTCGAAACCCTGCCGGAAGCGATGAGCGCCATGAGCCGCATCGGCAAAACCGTGACGCCGCAAACCAACAAGATTAAGCGCTATTACGATCGTAAATATCGTGTGTTCCATGAGCTGTATAACGACCACATGAAATACCGCCAACTGATGCAGGAGGAAGCCTGATGCAGCAGGAATGGCAGCGAGCCACACAGGCCTGGGCGGTCTACAGCCGGGAGTTGGCCCAGTTGGGTCAACGCATCGACGCGCAGACCTGGCAGCGGCTGCTAACCCGGTTGGCGGAGTGTCGGGGCAAGATTGTGGTCACCGGCGTCGGTACCTCCGGCATCGCAGCCCGCAAGATTGCCCATATGCTGGCCTGCGTGGAGCGGCCGGCCATCTACCTGAACGCCACCGATGCGGCGCACGGCGATCTGGGCTTCCTGCGCGGCGATGACCTGATGATTCTGATTTCGCGCGGCGGCAATTCCGACGAGTTGACCCGGCTGCTGCCGACGCTACAGGCCAAGGGCGTGCCCTTGATTGGCGTGACGGAAAATCCGGATTCGGCAATCGCCCAGGCGGCAGAGTTGGTGATCCGCACCGGGGTAGAAAATGAGATAGATCCGCTGAATATGCTGGCAACCACCTCTATCGTGCTGGTATTGGCGATTTTCGACGCGGCCTGTGCCTGTTTGATGGAACGCAGTGGCTACAACAAAGAAACGCTGCTGGCGGTACACCCGGGCGGGGATGTCGGCAAACGGTTACTGCAGGGGCATTAAGGTAACAGGGCTCAGCATGCTGAGCCCCTACACACATGCCGAGCCCGTAATCATTCTCAGGCTTTGTTAATCGCCTCAATAATCACCAACTGGTCACTCAAACGCTTTTTCGCCACCGGATCACTGGCGGCAGTTAACTGCGCCTGCAGCGCAGCCTGTTGCTGTTGACGTGCCAGTGGCTCGCTGAGCAGCAACCCTTTCACGTTGAATGACGCCACGTTGCCGTAACGCCCATCTTCGCTGGTAGGTACGCTAATTTTGCCGTCGTTCAGCAGTTTTTCGACGATCTTGCGCTCGCGGTCATAACCTTCCAGCCCGACCAACTGCCAGCGCTGTACCGCCTGCCCCTGATACTGGCCTTTCTTCACCTCGGTCAGATAACGAATGGTCAGATTACGGATGGTGCCCGCCTCTTCGCCGTATTCCACCTTGCTGTCAGACAGCACCGGGAACTGCATGCCTTCCAGCGCGCCGCCTTTTTGCGTCAGGTGCCCCATGCGGTAGCTGTTCATCCCCAGACGGATTGGCGTGCTGTCTGTCACCGGCGTGCCGTCGGCCATCCGCAGGTCACGGATGCGCTGCCCGGCCGGCTGGCGCAGGTCAATTTTGTAGGTCACGCCATCGAAGAAATCATTGGTCGAGTATTTTGATGCGCGGCGCTGCGGGTTGAAACTGTAGGTCACGTCGCCGTCATGCAACTGATTGAAGTAGCCCGCCGACCATTCCATGTACTTCTTCAACTCTTTGCCGCTGAGCTGATAAACGGTGATCTCGCCGCCGGCATATTGGTAGTTGAAGGCGATGTCCTTGGCGGTAATGGTACCGACGTTCAATTTTGGCCGGTCGTTATCAATCTGCAGCGCGATCACCTGCGCCTTTGGTGCATAGTAATGCCCGGCTTCCTGATACAGCTTGCTGATGCCGGTATCCTGCACGTGCACCTGCGGAATGCCTTTCACTGCATCCGGCGGCACCAGATCCTGACCGCTGAGCTGGGCAATCGGCCGATTGGCGTTGGCCCGCAAAATCTTGTGGTACGGCTGATAAATCTCTTCCAGCTTTTTATCAGACGTGATGCCTTTGATCGGATAGGTATAGCTGTCTTTGTTGATCAGCACGTACTTGCCGTTGTGCTGCTCAAACTGCAAATCGATGCGTGACAGCGCGCGGCCATATTTGTCCGGTTCGGTGACGATCACCCCGTTAATCACTTCTTTGTCGACTTTTACATGCATATGCCCGGCGACGATCGCCGCCAGTTCCGGGTTAGCCCGGGCAATATCACCCACGCCGGTGCCCGGTCGCTGGTTCTCATTGTCGATCCCCATGTGTGCCACCAGCACGATGGCGTCCACTTTCCCCTGGATCTGCTGGATCACCTGCTTCACTGCCTGGACCGGGTCGGTAAAGTTCAGTCCTTTCACCCGGTCGGTGCCTTTGGCGAATTCGGCAGTCATTGGCGTATCCATGCCGATAATGCCGATTTTTACCCCCTGGCGTTCGATGATTTTATACGCTGGCAGGTAGGGCTTGCCGCTGTCCCACAAAATATTACCAGCCAGTGCCGTGCCCTTGAACTGGTTCAGTGAAGTGGAAAGCGGTTTGAGGCCGAAGTCGAATTCGTGGTTGCCCATCACCCAGACGTCATAGTCCAGCGCGTTAAAGCCGAGGATCATCGGGCTGGTTTTGTCGTTCTTAAAGGTCTCGACAAAGTTGCCCTGAATGGTGTCACCGGCATCCACCAGGATCACATTCGGCTGTTGGGCGCGCACCTGATGCACCTGGGTGGCAATTTGGCTCAGGCTGCCGGCCAGATTTGCGGTATCGGTGGAGTAATCCCAGGGCACAAAGGTGCCGTGCAGATCAGAGGTGCCAAGAATGGTGATATTGACAGGTTCAGAGGCCATCGCAGAGGTACCCAGGCAAAGCAAAACGGCAAGGAGTGTCTTCTTCATTATCATCTAATTATAGGAGTGGAAATGAACAGGAATCATGCGATCTGGTTGGCATTTTTGCCAGAGGGATTTCAAGCGGATTCAGAGAATTGGGAGGTAGATCAGATTGAACCGCGAACTCAGCATGCTGAGCCCGCGGGCATAAAATTTTACAGGGGCATATATATATCGAAACGATGACTTTTCGTCGTCGACGCCGCATGCGCCTGTACGTTAGCCAACGGCGGGGCGTAATCCGGGCGTTTCACCACCACGCGCTTGGTCGCCAGGCGGCGTGCCGGTTCCAGCAGGCCATCGGCGTCATCGTCGCTGCCCACCAGCGACTGGAACACCCGCATCTCTTTCTTTACCAGCGCACTTTTCTGCTTATGCGGATACATGGGATCGAGATACACCACCTCCGGGCGTGGATCAATATCACCCAACGCCGTCAGGCTGGAGGCGTGTAACAGCGTCATGCGTTCACGCAGCCACGGGCCGATCTCCGCATCCTGATAGCCGCGCTGCAGGCCGTCATCCAGCAATGCCGCGACCACCGGATTACGCTCCAGCATCCGCACCCGACAGCCCAGAGACGCCAGTACAAAGGCATCACGCCCCAGACCGGCAGTGGCATCCACCACATCAGGCCGGTAACTGCCCTTGATGCCGACCGCCTTCGCCACCGCTTCACCGCGCCCTCCGCCAAATTTGCGCCGATGGGCCATAGTGCCGGAGACGAAATCGACGTAGATCGCCCCGAGTTTGGGTTCGTCACGCTTGCGCAGCTCCAGCCTTTCGGGCGTCAACACCAGCGCCATCAGCGCCTCGTCGTCCGAAGTTAACTGCCAGCGTTCCGCCAGAATAGACAAGGCGCCGGGATCGGCGCCTTCTTCACACAATAAACACACGCTCACCGGTGGGGTTATCCTTTAATACCGTAATGGCGCAGCATAGCATCCAGCTGCGGCTCACGGCCACGGAAGCGTTTGAACAGTTCCATCGGTTCTTCCGAACCGCCGCGCGACAGGATGTTGTCGAGGAAGGATTTACCGGTTTCGGCGTTGAAAATGCCCTCTTCCTCAAAGCGCGAATAAGCATCGGCCGACAGCACTTCAGCCCACAGATAGCTGTAATAACCTGCCGCGTAGCCCCCGGCAAAGATATGGCTGAAAGCATGCGGGAAACGACCCCAGCTTGGTGAAGGCACGACCGCCACCATTTTCTTCACTTCCGCCAGCGTTGGCAGGATCTGCGCGCCTTTTTCCGGGCTGTATTCAGCATGCATACGGAAGTCGAACAGGCCGAATTCCAACTGACGCAGAATGAATAACGCCGCCTGGTAGTTTTTGGCTGCCAGTAACTTGTCGAGCATCTCTTTCGGCAACGGTTCGCCGCTCTGATAATGACCGGAGATAAACGCCAGCGCTTCCGGCTCCCAGCACCAGTTTTCCATAAACTGGCTCGGCAGCTCGACCGCATCCCATGGCACACCGCTGATGCCGGAGACACCGGCGGTATCGATCTGGGTCAGCATGTGGTGCAGACCGTGACCGAACTCGTGGAACAGCGTGGTCACTTCGTTATGGGTGAACAGTGCCGGCTTGTCGCCCAATGGACGGTTGAAGTTACAGGTCAGGTAGGCGACCGGTTTTTGCAGTTCGCCGTTGGCCTTGCGCAGACTGCCAACGCAGTCGTCCATCCACGCCCCGCCGCGCTTGTTTTCACGCGCATACAGGTCGAGGTAGAAGCTGCCGCGCAGTTCACCACTGGCGTCGAACAGGTCAAAGAAGCGCACCTCAGGATGCCAGGTATCCACATCCTTGCGCTCTTTGGCGGTGATGCCGTAAATGCGTTTGACCACTTCGAACAGCCCTTCCACCACGCGCTGCTCCGGGAAGTACGGACGCAGTTGCTCGTCGCTGATCGAGAACAAATGCTGTTTCTGTTTTTCGCCGTAGTAAGTGATGTCCCAGGCTTCCAGTTCATCCACACCGTAATGCTGTTTGGCAAAGGCGCGCAGCTGTGCCAGCTCCTGCTCGGCCTGCGGACGGGCACGCTTGGCCAGATCGCTGAGGAAACCGAGCACCTGCTCCGGGTTTTCCGCCATTTTGGTCGCCAGCGATTTGTCGGCATAGCTGTCAAAGCCCAACAGCTGGGCCAGTTCGTGGCGCAGCGCCAGCGTTTCCGCCATCACTTCGCTGTTGTCCCACTTGCCGGCATTCGGCCCCTGATCGGAGGCTCGGGTAGCAAAGGCACGATACATCTCTTCACGCAGTGCGCGGTTGTCGCCGTAGGTCAGTACCGGCAGATAGCTCGGCATATCCAGCGTCAGCAACCAGCCGTCCTGCTCTTTGGCCTGCGCCATCGCCTGAGCCTGAGCCAGCGCGCTTTCCGGCAGACCGCTCAGCTCGGCTTCACTGGTGATCAGCTTGCTCCAGCCCATGGTGGCGTCGAGCACGTTGTTACTGTAGGTGGAACCCAGCTCGGACAGGCGCGCGACGATCTCGCCGTAGCGACGCTGTTTTTCCGGTGACAGGCCAATGCCTGACAGCTCAAAATCACGCAGCGCATTCTCTACCGACTTGCGCTGTGGCGCGGTCAGCTTATCGAACGCCGCGCCTTCTTTCAGGCTGCGGTACGCCTGATATAACCCTTCGTGTTGCCCTACCCAGGTGCCGTACTCGGACAGCAACGGCAGCGCCTGTTCATAGGCAGTACGCAGTTCCGGGCTGTTTTTCACCGAATTCAAATGCCCCACCGGCGACCAGATGCGCGACAGGAGATCGTCAGACTCAGCCAGCGGCTGACACAGGTTATCCCAGGTAAATGGCCCCGGCTGCGCGACAACGCGCTCTACCGCAGCGCGGCAATCGGCCAGGGCGGATTGCACCGCAGGCACGATATCTTCTGGGCGAATGGCGGAAAACGGCGGCAGGGAAAACGGGGTCAGCAACGGATTTGTCATAGGGCAGTCCTGATTAGCGTTGGGGCCCGCCGCAGCGGGCAGGCCTTAAAATGCGTATGAATATCTAACATGGAGCCAAGCAGCAGGAAAATCAATGATCGCGACTCAGGTATTCCGGTGCGATCTGTTGCAAATCATCAAACACTGACCAGACATGGGCCTTGATCAGTTCCCGTGCAGGCTGTGCCTGTCCACTGACGATCAACTGCAACAGTTGCTGATGTTGTTCTATCGATCGGCGAATACCCGCCACATTCACCGGTGAACACTGGCGAGCGCGATCCAGGTGGGCGCGATTGGCATACAGATTATCCCACAGCGAATCCAGCGCCAATTGGTCGACCAAGCGGTGGTGGAACTCCAGATCAATGTGGAACACAGTGGCATAGTCTTGCTTGCCAAAAGCACCAAGCTGGCTATCAATCAGTTTTTGGCAGGTTTTCTCCACCGCTTTACTGATACCGCTTAATGCCAATTGCTCGACGACCGCGCCTTCCAGCGCCGCACGGATAAAAGCGTTTTCTTCTACCCGTTTGACGTCTATCAGTTTTACCCGCGTATGCAGGTTCGGCACCATATCGATGAAGTTATCGTGCTTCAACAAAATCAAGGCTTCTCGCAATGGCGTGGGCGATACATTCAACTCGTGCGCGAGTTCGTTTTTTTCCAGAATCATACCCGGCGCAAACTCACCATAAATAATGCGTTCTTTCAGCCAATGGTAAATTTGCATCTTGACGGGTTTTTCCCGATCCAACCGCAACCGACTCATAACGGATCTCATAAGGGGTATTTCTGAAATAGTATTCTCCCACTGATTACAAAGCTATAGCCCCGGCAAAAAGGTCGAAACCGCCGGTACCAGCGTCACCAACAGTAATACCGTCAGCAATGCCAATAACATCGGCCAGACCTCTTTGATAAAGGCAGAAACCGGGGTACCAGTAATCGAATTGGCAATAAACATAATGGTGCCCATCGGCGGTGTCAGACTGCCAATCGCCAGGTTAAGAATGATCAGAATGCCGAATTGGATAGGATCGATCCCCAGAGCCTTCACCGTTGGCATCAGCAGCGGGACCAACACGATAATCGCCGCATTGCCTTCAATAAACATCCCCAGCACCAGTAAAAACAGGTTGAGTGCCAACAAGAACAACAGCGGGTTATCAGACAGTGACGTAATCATCTCCGCCACCGTCTGGGCGGTTCTTTCCCAACTCAGTATCCAGGCGAATGCGGAGCAGGCCATGATAATGAGCATAATACCCGCTGTGGAAGATACCGTATCCAACAGGGCCTCACCGATGTCGGCCACCTTCATCTCACGGGTGAAAAACAGGCCAATGCCAATGGCAAATACCACCGCAATCGCCCCCGCTTCGGTCGGTGTGAAAGCGCCAATGCGGATCCCGCCGATAATCACCAACACCAAAATAAGCGCCGGCATCGCCTGCCACAGCGCTTGCCCAAACTCGCGCCAACTCGGTGTGGCGGTATTGCCGGCCTGATAATTGCGCCGCCGTGAAAGATGACGAATCGTCAGCATCAGCGCCGCACAGCACAATATTCCCGGCACGATGCCCGCCAGAAACATTTTGCCGATCGACACATCCGCCACATAACCATAGATAATCAAGGCAATGCCCGGCGGGATGATCGGCGTGATCAACGAGCCCGCCGCCGTCACCACCGTTGCAAAACTCTTGCTGTAACCTTTGCGCGTCATTTCCGGCACCAGCATTTTGCACAGCATGGCACAGTCCGCCAGACTGGAGGCCGACAGCCCCCCCATCAGGGTACTGAGTAGCACATTGGCCTGCGCCAGTCCGCCATAAAACTTGCGCGTCAATAACTCCGCCAACGTCAACATTCTTCGGGTAATGCCGGTGTAATTCAACAGATTGCCCAGCAAGATAAAGAACGGGATCGCCAACAGCGTGGTGTTCTCACTGGCCCCGACGATCCTTTGTGCCGCAATGATCGGCGAGGGATCGCCCGCGAGGAAAAACCAGCTCAGTACCGCGAGGATCACACTGATGAATATCGGTAATTTGCTGATAAAACCCAGCAGTAAAATGATGCAGGAGATCGCTACCGTCATGATGATTCCTCCATACGTTTGTCGCGATAACAGAGGTTGACGACCAATTGCAGCACCATCAGCAATGACCCTACCGGGATCGCCATATCGATCCAGCGGTAACGAATACCGAGGATCGGGGTGATCTTTTCCCCCGCACCTTCGGCCAGCAGCAAACCGAGCCAGGCAAACGACAGCAAGACAATCATGCTCAACGCATCGTTCCAATAAAGCATCAATCGGCGGGCACCTGCGGGCAACAGATTGACAAAAACATCAATGCCGACGTGCTTGCGCCGCTTCATGGCGCTGACCGCCCCCAGCATGATGGCCCACAGATAGAGCGCTAATTGCAGCTCTTCCACCCAGGGCAATGGCGCATGCACCAGGTAACGCATCACTACCGCCAGTACCGTCACCGCCACAATCGCGGTCAACACCAGGCAGGCGAGAATATCGTCAAGATTAACCAGTAATTTACGTATCATGATTTTCACTCCCCCGGTGCAATGCAGCGGAAGTTATCGAGGAATCGCAGATAATTACTCTAAGTAACCTTGCAGTTTTTCATATAACCCCGGAGTCCATTCCGGGAATTGCTGATAGGCCGACTTTGACGCCTGCCGGAATAATTCCCGGTCAACCTCAATCACCGTCACGCCTGCCGCTTTCATTTTTTCCCGGTCTTGGCGGTCAGCCTGAATAATTAACTGAGTCATATAATTACCCGCTTCCTCACAAGATAGCGTTAACGCTTTTTTAATATCATCAGGAAGTTGGCTGTAATATTTCTGACCAATAATCAGTTGGGTGACATTATCAATATGCCCGGTCATGATCAGGTACCTAGCCGGCTCAAAAAGTTTTTGGCCGTACAGCACCGGGATCGGGTTTTCCGCGCCGTCGATCACACCGGTAGTCAGCGCGGTATACACTTCACCCAATGGCATTGGGGTTGGCGTCGCGCCCATCGCCTTGATAGCTTCAATAAAGATACGGCTGTTGGCGACGCGGATTTTCACGCCTTTCAGGTCCGCCGGGGTATGGATGGGTTTGTTCACCACCATCTGGCGGATACCGTACAGCCAGTTAGCCGCAAGGATATGAAACCCTTTGTCGTCCAATTGACGTGACAAATCAGCAAACCAGGGCGTTTTGGTCAGGGTGAAAATATCGTTGTAATCGCGCCCCAGATACGGCCCCATCATAATGCCGAAATCAGGCAGATAGTCGGCAAAGAACGCCCCATCTGCCAGGGTGATCATCGCGCTACCCAGCTTGATTTGCTCCATCACGTCTTTTTTTGATCCCAATGAGGAACTGGGGAACAAGACCAATTCCCCCTGACCGTTAGTTTTTTGTTTAAACAGTTCGGCCCATTTCTTTACCGCCAAATCAAAAGGTTCACCCGGGTTATTTTCATAAGAAACCCGTATAGTATATTTAGCTGAAATTGATTCCGTGCTGAAAACAAACAAAGAAAATAATGCGCAGGTCACTATGACCCACCGCTTAAGTTGTCCTTTCATAATAATTATCTCCAGTTCAATTATTCAGGTAACCGACTGCTGACGCTTAAAATAGAATGACCGACTTCACATTGCCTGGCTGATTGAGTTGTTCAAATTGAAATTGGTCTAATTCAGTGAAGGGTATTTCACGGGTACAGAGTTTTTCCGGGCTGATTTTTCCCTGCTGCAATAAAGTGATGACCTTGATGAAATCTTCGCCATCCGCTGCACGGCTACCGAGCAGATCCAGTTCCCGCTTATGGAAAGCCAGGTCATTAAAGCGCACCTCGCCGGTATGCAGGCCGACAAATACCAGCGTTCCGCCCGCCGCGATCCGCTCGACCTGGCGGTTCATTGAAGCAGGGTTACCCGTCGCATCAATGACGATCTGGGGACCATCCCCCTGGGTTAGCACCAGCAATTGTCGCTCAAAATCGCTATCCAATGGATTTAATACGTGAGCAAAACCATAGTGTTCTGCAGCAAAGGCCTGACGCTGTTGATCGGCTTCAGCCACTATCACTTCGGCCCCCAGGCTACGCCCGATATCCGCAACGCCTAACCCGATAGCCCCCGCCCCCACCACCAACAAGCTCACTCCCTGAGTCACTCCACTACGCCGTACCGCATGGGCAGCAATGGCATAAGGCTCAATTAACGCCGCCTGAAGATGAGAGATTCCCGTGACCGCCACCAGAGCATCCTCAGCCACCGTGACATATTCCTGCATCGCTCCGGTGCGATGGATCCCCATCACTGACAAAGAAGTACAGCACGTGGTGCGTCCGCGCCGACAGGCCACGCACCGCCCACAATGGCGATAGGGGATCACCACCACCTGTTGGCCAGGGTGATAGCGCGTGGCATCTTGCCCGCAGGCCACCACTTCAGCGCTGATTTCATGCCCCAGCACCGCCGGGTACTGCATCATCGGCTGACGGCCATGGAAAGCGTGAATATCCGAACCGCACACGCCCAGGGCGCACATTTTCAGCAACACTTCTGCGGCAGCCGGTTGCGGTATTGGCAGGCGCTGTTGGCTCAGCTGACCCGGTTTGACGCACACTAATACCTTCATGTCAGAAGCCATAGCTCAGCGCCCCCCCATCCACGGCAAAATCCTGCCCGGTGATGTAACGCGACGCCTCGCTGACCAAAAACCACACCATGGCACCCAGTTCTTCACGTGGGTGACCATAACGGTGTAGCGGCATCCGATTGATAATACGTTCCAGCCTCTGCGGATCGGCAACTACCTGCGTCATATTGGTCTGGATCCAGCCCGGCGCCACCGAATTGACACGGATGTTTTCCTGCGCCCATTCCACAGCCAATCCACGCGTCATGCCGGTGACCGCAGCCTTGGTCGAGCAATAAGGCACTACCTCGCTAAAGCCCAGATGCGCCGCCATTGAGGAAATGTTGACGATGCGGCCAATATGCGCCGAGCGGGTCAAATGCGGAAAGCAAAGCTGCGACAAAAAGAACACCGCATCAACGTTAATCTGGTGGATTTTTCGCCACCAGGCTTCATCAACCTGTTCGGCGCGCACACGCTTGGTAATGCCTGCATTGTTAATCAGGAAGTCGATCGCCCCTTCTGCCGCGACCCTATTGACGGCAGCCTGCAGTTGTTCGCGATCGGTAATATCCACTTGTATATCAACCACTCTGGGGTTCAATTCATAGTCAATGCCAGTGGTCTGCGTGGCCTCCAGACTGAAGTTGAACACCCGTGCCCCGGCATCCGCCAGCAGATGAGCAATGCCGCGCCCAATACCGGATGATGCACCGGTAACAATGCCGGTCCGGCCCTGTAATGAAAAATACTGAGTTAAAACGTCCTGTTTCATCGCCCTGTCCCTATTTGATTTCTGTCAGAGATGCCGGGTTAAAGTTAAAACCCCAGCCTGCACCCGAACGCGGAAAGGCGTAGCCGCCATCAATGGCCATCGGGTTATCGATAATGCTGTCGATCCAGTCGAAAGATTCCGCACCGTAAGGATTGGGGATAGTGCACAACAGCGGCACGTCATAATCCTTGTAGTAATGCGGCAATACCGGCAGGTGATGGGCATGTGCCAGCATCGCCGACTCACGCCAGGGTTCAACACCACCGATGCGGATCAGATCCGGTTGCCACAGATCCAGCGCATTACGGGCGATCAAAGCCTTGAGCGGTTCCATGTCATATTCCCGTTCACCCATGGCCAGCGCGATGCCGGTTTTCTGGCGCAACTGCTGATAGCCGTCGAAATCGGTATGCACCAAAGGTTCTTCGAACCAGTGAATGCCGATGTCTGCCGCCTGTGTCGATAACTTCAGCGCGTCCGGCAAGGACATCCCCTGATTGGCATCCATCATGATTTTCATCCCAGAGCCCACGGCTTCCCGCACTTTGCGCAAACGCATAATGTCCTGCTCGACTTCCGGCGAACCCACTTTGATCTTCACCGCCTGCAAGCCGCGCGCCTGGTATTCCAGAACTTCTTCCAGCAGTTCGGCCTCGCTATAGGACAACCAACCGCCACTGCCATACACCGGCACGCGATCGACGGTGTTACCCAACATCTTCCAGATCGGCTGTTGCAGGGTCTTGCCCCAGGCGTCCCACATCGCGACATTGAACGTTGCCGCCGCCCACTTCTGTAAGCCGTTGTGACCGAAGTATTCGTGCTCTGCCGCCACTTCTTGCAGGAATTTTCCGGTCTGCCAGCAGTGGTAACCCACGGCAAACTGCTGGAGATCTTTCATTGCACCGGCAATCGCCTCCGGCGAATAGTGGAACGAAAGCAAATACCCTTCCCCAGTGATGCCACTGGCCAGCACGACTTCGGCTACCACAAAGGAAATTTCATTGATGTAATGCGTGGAATCCGCGATAGGGCGGGATAAAGGCGAGACGGCTCGATAGAGATTGACCTGTTTTATTTTGTCCATTTTGCATACTCCAAAGTCGGTTAATGAATTAAAAACCTATTAAAACAAACGACTAAGTGACTTCATTGTCTGTGATCCCTGATGCAAAGCAACGATACACCGATATATTGGTTGATGCAAAAACAAACAAATCTAAAAGAGATCCCGTTAACAAATACTCCTGGCAGGCAGGGGAAGATAAGGCCGTACCTCGAGCCGGCCCATAGCCATTGAGAGAAGACAGGTAATCTAACTAGCGCAATGCATTCCCCGCCCAAATAGCAGGACGTCGCTGCTGCCAGGGCGCAGCCCGCTCCAGTTGACCCGCCAGTTGCAGTAACACATCTTCACGGCCAAAACCGGCAACAAATTGCATGCCTATCGGCAGGTTATGCTGCGGATCCTGCGCCAATGGCACCGACATCGCCGGCACGCCCGCCACGTTAAATACCGGCGTAAACGGCGAGTGATCGAATAAATGCGCTGTCCATTCCAGGCCGCTCATATCCGCCGTCCCTGTGCCGTAACGGCCAATGCGCCAGGGTAAATCGGGCAGGGTCGGGGTCAGCAGCAGGTCATACTGCTGGAAATAGGCAGCCACCGCGCGGGTCACCCGATTACGCACATCAAGTGCCGCGACCATATCCACCGCCCTGGCAGCCAGCCCGTAGCGGTAACAGGCCAGCGTTTCCGGCTCCAGCGTTTCGGTTGAGATCGGCCGCCCGGTTGCCTGACTCAGGCCATCCACCCAGCCGACCAGGTTGGCACACCAGATTTGCGCATTGGCGAACACCAGCTCTTGCCAACTGGCGCCGATCGCCATCTCAACCTCGCTAACCTGATGGCCCAATTCACTCAGCAGCACGGCAGTATCGGCCGTGGCCTGAGCGATGTGCGGATCGGTTTTCCCGCCGTTCCACGCCTGAGTCATCATGCCGATACGCAGACGGCCGGGTTCTGACGTGACCTGTGACAGCCAGGTCTGTGCCGGTGGTGTGGTGTAATAAGGTTCGCCGGGATGTGGGTGCTGCAGGGCATCCAGCAAGGCCGCGCTGTCACGCACCGTACGACTCAGCCCCAGTTGCACGCCAAAGCCGTTGAACACTTCATCCATCGCCGGTCCATGCGATACCCGCCCGCGCGTCGGTTTGAGGCCGAACAGTCCATTCGACGAGGCAGGTACGCGGATCGAACCGGCGGCATCAGTAGCGTGAGCGATAGGCACAATCCCGGCAGCCACTGCCGCACCGGCACCGCCGCTGGACCCTCCGGCGCTAAAATCCGGATTCCAGGGGTTACGCGTCGCGCCGTAAAGCACCGCTTCGGTGGTGGTGCTGAAGGCCATCTCCGGCGTGGTGGTACGGCCGAAGGTGACCAGCCCGGCGCGACGAATATTGCTCATAAGATAACTGTCCGTCGCCGCGATATGGCCCTGTGCCAACCGGCTACCCAGTTCCTGACGCTTGCCGGCCATGCTGATGGCGATATCCTTGATCAGGAAAGGCACGCCAGACAGTGAGCCTTCACCCTCCGGTGGTGGCGGCGTCCAATGTTCCACCACCGCATTAATCGCCGGGTTCACCGCCTCAACCGCGGCCTGCGCCGTCTGTTGCAGCTCCTGCGCACTGACTTCGCCGCGCTGCACCAGTTCGGCCAGCCCCAACGCATCGTAGCTAACGTACTCGCTCAGTTTCATCATCTCGTCCTTATCCGTTGCAGTTTCACCGGCTTTTCCGGCGTCCGTTCCACGGTAGGAGGATTGGAGCTATAGTTGAAATTGATAGATTTAATACGAGGAATAGTTATCAACAATTTAAAGCGGGTCGATCTCAATTTGCTGGTCACGCTGGAAGCACTGCTCAGCGAGCGTAACGTCACCCGGGCGGCGGCCCGTCTTAATCTGAGCCAACCTTCGGTCAGTATTCAGCTCGCCAAATTGCGTGAGATTTACCACGATCCCCTGCTGCTACCCGGCCCACGTGGCATGTTGCCCACGGCGCGCGCACTCGGCCTGCTGACGCCACTGCGCCAGACGCTGGCCGACCTTGGTCGTTTGGTGGCGCCGGAACATCCCTTTGATCCACTGCAGGCCGAAATGACCTGGCAGTTGGCCGCCGCCGACGCGGCTGAATATGCCATTCTGCTGCCGATGTTGCCCAAACTGCGGCTGGCAGCGCCCAAATCCCGTCTGGCGATCCGCGAAGCGTCGCCCAAAACCATGAGTCGTGATTTGGCCGACGGCGTGATCGACCTGGGTTTTCTGGCCCGTGAAGAAGCGCCAGCCGGGCTACGTCACCGCCAGTTATTTCACGAGAACTACCTGCTGGTGGGCCGCCGTGACCACCCATTATTGCAGACACCGCCTTCACTGGAGCAGTTCTGCCAGCTGGAATTTGTGATGGTTTCACAGGACGGCGGCGGTTTTCGTACCCTGACCGACACGTTGCTGGAGGCGCAGGGGTTGGCACGGCGGGTAGTGATGTCGCTGCCGCACTTCCTGTTCATTCCCACGCTGCTGGCAAAATCCGATCTGGTGGCCATGCTGCCTTCACGCATGCTGGGTGAACTGCTGGGCAGCCTGCGCACCTGCCCGGTGCCGCTGGCGCTGCCAGGCTATGACATGGTGATGGTATGGCATGAACGTTCGCACCTCGATCCGGCCCATAGCTGGTTGCGGGAACAGGTGGTTGCTGCGCTAAAGCAACCTGCCGCGTAACTAGAGGACCTCAACCAGGGCAAACTCTTCAAATACCAGCCACATTTGCGGCGAAAAGGTACCTTCGCGAGTAAAAAATGCCTGATGTTCCTCGCGCCAGAAGGCCAGGCTCTTATCCCCCTCGCCTTCCAGCGCGGCCATCTCGGCGGTGACGTCACAGTAACGAGTCAGCTTCAGTGAAAGCGTTCTGATGACGCAGGCGGGTTCACCCTGGCCATTAAGGATCACGTTATAATCCCCAACCAGCGGTGATTTCGCTTGTTGATAGGCGACATAGGAACCACAGGTTGCAGTTTTGTCGCCGTCGAGCACCCGTTGCAACAGCTCATCCGCCAGCGCCGGGCTGTCGCCAAATTGCCAGCGCGGTGCGCCGGGATAGTTAGCCAAAATAGCCGACTCGGTCATTGTCCTGCTCCTTGATAGAGGGTCTGTGGTAACGCATTCCGGTTTTTCCCGCCCAGACAGTTTATACTGTGCAGAATATAAGCCTTTATTCTGTTCAGCACGCTCCGTCGGGAGCACAAGGAATTACCACAAGCCATGTTAAGTTACCGCCACAGTTTCCACGCCGGCAACCACGCCGACGTGCTCAAGCACACCGTTCAAAGCCTGATCATTGAATCGCTGAAAGAAAAAGACAAGCCGTTCCTGTACCTGGATACCCACTCCGGCGCAGGGCGCTATCAGCTGAGCGGTGAACACGCCGAGCGCACCGGGGAATACCTGGAAGGCATAGGCCTGCTGTGGCAACGTGACGACCTGCCGGAAGAGCTGGCGGCCTACATGAGCGTAGTGCACAACTTTAACCGCGGCGAAAGACTGCGTTACTACCCTGGCTCGCCGCTGATTGCCCGCCAGCTGCTGCGTCCGCAGGATAAAATTCACCTGACCGAACTGCACCCGAGCGACTTCCCGTTGCTGCGCAATGAGTTCCAGAAGGACGAGCGCGCCAAGGTGCAGCGCGCCGACGGCTACCAACAGTTGAAATCCCAATTGCCGCCACTTTCACGCCGCGGGCTGATCCTGATGGATCCGCCGTACGAAATGAAAACCGATTACCAGGACGTGGTCAAAGGCCTGCAGGAAGGCTACAAGCGCTTTGCTACCGGCACTTACGCGCTGTGGTATCCCGTGGTGATGCGCCAGCAGATCAAGCGCATGCTGAAAGAGCTGGAAGCCACCGGCATCCGCAATATTCTGCAGATCGAACTGGCGGTCAGACCCGACAGCGACCAGCGCGGCATGACGGCCTCCGGCATGATCGTGATTAACCCGCCGTGGAAGCTGGAACAGCAGATGAAAAACGTGCTGCCGTGGCTGCACAAAATTCTGGTGCCGTCGGGCAATGGTCATCAGCTGGTGAACTGGGTGGTGCCGGAATAAGCTTCCGGGGCGCGGCCCGCCGCGCCTTTACCCCACCTATCACAGCCATCGACGCAATCTTTGCGACAAACCTGCATCAGGCGTTAAACTCTTACGCTCTTCGATTCACACAATTCATGGAAATCCCAGATGACCAAACATTACGATTATCTAGCAATTGGCGGCGGCAGCGGCGGCATCGCATCGATCAACCGGGCAGCCATGTACGGCCAGAAATGCGCACTGATTGAAGCCAAGGAACTGGGCGGCACCTGCGTCAACGTGGGTTGTGTACCGAAAAAAGTTATGTGGCACGCGGCGCAGATCGCCGAGGCTATTCACCTGTACGGCCCGGATTACGGTTTCGATACCACCGTCAATGCGTTTGACTGGAAAAAGCTGGTGGCTAACCGCACCGCCTATATCGACCGCATCCATAATTCCTACGACAACGTGCTGGGCAAAAATAAAGTCGACGTGATCAAAGGTTTTGCGCGCTTTATCGACGCCCACACGGTGGAAGTGAACGGTGAGAAAATCACTGCCGACCATATTCTGATCGCCACCGGCGGTCGCCCAAGCCATCCGGACATTCCGGGTGCAGAATACGGCATCGATTCCGACGGTTTCTTCGATCTGGACGCCATGCCAAAACGCGTTGCCATCGTAGGCGCGGGCTATATCGCGGTAGAAATCGCCGGTGTGCTGAACGCGCTGGGTGCTGAAACGCACCTGTTCGTACGTAAGCACGCGCCGCTGCGCAGCTTCGATCCGATGATTGTCGAAACCCTGGTGGAAGTGATGAACACCGAAGGGCCAAGCCTGCACACCGACTCGGTACCGAAGGCCATCGTCAAGAACGCCGACGGCAGCCTGACGCTGCAGTTGGAAAACGGCAAGGAATTCATCGTCGACAGCCTGGTGTGGGCGATTGGTCGCGAACCGGCGACCGATAACCTGAATCTGGCCGTGACCGGGGTGAAAACCAACGAAAATGGCTACATCGACGTCGATAAATACCAGAACACCAACGTAGCAGGCATTTACGCGGTGGGTGATAACACCGGTGCCGTTGAACTGACCCCGGTTGCCGTGGCCGCCGGTCGCCGCCTGTCCGAGCGTCTGTTCAACAACAAGCCGGAAGAGCACCTGGATTACAGCAACATCGCTACCGTGGTGTTCAGCCATCCGCCAATCGGCACTATCGGCCTGACCGAGCCGGAAGCCATCGAGAAATTCGGGGCGGACAGCGTGAAAGTGTATAAATCTTCATTTACCGCCATGTACAGCGCCGTGACGCAGCACCGTCAGCCGTGCCGCATGAAACTGGTGTGTGTAGGTAAAGAAGAGAAGATTGTTGGCCTGCACGGTATCGGCTTCGGCATGGACGAGATCCTGCAGGGCTTCGCCGTGGCAATCAAGATGGGCGCCACCAAGAAAGACTTCGACAACACCGTGGCGATCCACCCGACCGCTGCGGAAGAATTTGTCACCATGCGCTAAGCGCGAAAATCAGCAAAAACCGAGGCCAGGGCAATCCCTGGCCTTTTCTTTTCGTGCTCTTTACCATTCCCTTCAACACAAATTTTTATTTTCTGCCATTATTTTGCCTGATCAATGAGCGGAGCTCATGCAAGCATCCGCGACTCTGGAGAACACCGATGCTGTTCAAGCTATTTAAAAACATCACGTTGGCTTTTTTTGCGTTGATGGTCGTCCAATCCAGTGCGCTGAGTTTTACTCTGGAAGTCTCGGGCAACATCAAAAACACCACCGACCCGGTAAAGAAAAGCTATCTGTTTACCGATAAACAACTGTTGGCAATGCCGGTGCAGAGCATCACCACCTCAACCTCCTGGACGCCGCAAAGAAAGTTCGAAGGGATTGCTGTGGCGGACATTTTGGCGCGTGTGGGCGCCAAAGGCAGCACGCTGACGTTTTATGCGCTGAACGATTATTACATCGACGTGCCGCTGTCCGACGTCGAAAAATACAATATGATTTTGGCCTACAAGATGGACGGCGTAATGCTGAAGGTCAGAAACTTCGGACCGCTATTTTTGGTTTATCCCAGGGATGCCGCAGGGCCTGAGTTGAATTCCCCGCTCTACAACTCACGCTTTATCTGGCAAGTGGACAGGATTGTGATCAAATGAAGCTCACAGGGTTTAAAAACAGCAGCAGGCTGGCGATCCCGGCGATTTTTGCCGCCTTGTTTCTGGTGGCCTCGACGGTAACGCTGTATTACTACAGTGCGACCCTGTCAAAGAAAGGGTTGTATGCTATTGCCGGTACTCAGGAAAATTACTCCTGGTCGATCGCCAAATTCTCCATCAAGCTGGCCGAGTTTGATACGCTGGTCGAACAGCTGAAAAATGCACCGCAGGTGGATGCCGAGGATCTGCGGCTTAAATTTGAAATCCTTTATTCCCGTTTTTACGTGCTGGAAACGGTGTCCGAATCCACCCAGCCACTGTACGCCGAACCGGGTTATCCCGAGGTAGTCGCACACATGCGGGCGAAAATGGATCAGATTGATACTCTGCTGAACAGCCCAAAGATTGATTTCTCGTTGATTTCGCAGGCCATGCGGCAGATCAAGCCTTACGCGATTGAGATGGCCAACCTGACCGATCACGCCGAAGTGAAGCAACGCACCGCCGCCTACGAAGACTATATCGAAAAACGACATATCATTTTTTACGGTCTGGTGATCGTGATGTTCTCGGTGATCGCCTTGATTGCCATCACTCTGATTGTGCTACGTCAGCAGCGCCTGACCATCCGCCAACAGGCCAAGGCGATTGAGGCGGAGAGAGCCACCCGCACCAAAAATGCCTTTCTGGGGGCCATCGGTCACGAGTTACGCACCTCGCTGCAGAGCATTATGTCCGCCATTGATGTGCTGGTGAATACCAAGGTGTCGACGGAGCATGCGGATACCTTCCAACGGCTGGAAACCGCCGCGCAGCAAATTGAAAGCCAGATGAAGGACCTGACCGATTATGCCCATCTGGACAGCGGGATGATGGAACTGCGTATCGCCGCCTTCGACGTCCAACGGCTGGTCGAGGAAACGGCGAACGAAATCAATATGCTGCGTCAGAAAGATCAGGTGACGCTGCTGTGTGAGGTGGAGTGCGGTCATCTGCAGATACATTCTGACCCGCTGCGCATCAGGCAGATTATCGTCAACCTGCTGACCAACGCGTTCAAGTACACCGAAAGCGGCACTATCACGCTGTACAGCAGCCTGCGACGCCAGCCGACCGGCAATTCGTTGATTATTGAAGTTACCGACACCGGCATCGGAATCGAAAAAGAGATGCTTGACCAGATATTCCGGCCTTTCACCCAGTTGGACCAATCCCATACCCGGCAGTATGGCGGCGTCGGGATGGGGCTGGCGATTGTGCATGGGCTGGTCACGCTGCTCGACGGCAGCATTACCGTCTACAGCGATATCAAAAAAGGCAGTACCTTTATCGTCAGTATTCCGGTCGAGGTCAGCGACGATCAACAACTGGACGAAATACCGCACCACCACCAGGGTCTGCTGCGCAAACAGCAGCATGTTTTGGTGGTTGATGACAACAAATCGGTGAGTGACGCTTTCGCTGCGCTATTGGACAAACTCGGCTATCAATATGAACTGTGCAACTCGTCGGAACGGGCGCTGCAAAAGCTGCTCAGGCGCCCTTACGACGCATTGCTGCTGGACTTGCAAATGCCCGGCATTGACGGTGCCGCGCTGGCGAAACAACTGCGTAGCCAGCGGGGTCCCAATCGCCAAATCCCGATTGTCGGCATCAGCGCTTATAGCCCGGAACAGCTGGCTGCCGAGCAGCGGGCGCTGTTCGACAACTATTTAATGAAGCCGGTGCGGTTGGACGCCTTGTCATCCGCACTGGCCTCACTGCTGATCGCTAAAGGTTAAAACACCGCAGCAGCGCGGCTTCGATCACATGGAGCCGTACTGGCTTTTCATAAGGACCCAGCACGTCATAATCACGCATCGCCCTGGCGATTTCAGACTCACGCTGATCGGTGCCCAGTTGGCCGGTCAGCACCAGGACTGGCGCATCCGGGTTGTCTGAAGCGCGGATGGTTTCAATGCATTGGTCTGCCGTTTCCTGGCCGATCAGCCAGTCGACCACATAACCGTCGAACAGGCTCTGCTGCAACGCCAGGCAAAAACTGCTGACGTCATAAAACGCCACCGCATGGAAACCCCGCCCGTTCAGGTATTTTGTCAGTTCATCGGCCGCCTGATGTGAATCATCCAGGACCGCAATGCTCAAACGCTCGTCTTCGACGGCGGCTGGGCGAACCTCGATCAGTTCCACGCTGTAACGCTGGCCCTGAGGCGCATCATCCGCACGATAAACACACCATTGCCCTGCCTGTTGCAGCGCGACATATTCCGACGTCCTTCCGCCAACCAGCTCATGGCCGATATAGCCGACACAGGCTAACTCCGCACCACCGACGTAAAAGATGGCATCTCGTGCAATAGTTTGCGCGGAGATGTCATTTTCAGTACCGAGATCCACGATCGCTGACGGCGTCTCCCCTAATGCCGCCGCAACGTTGTTAATCTGCTCCAGAGTCCAGGGACTTTGCCCCTTCAGCTTACGGTGCGCATGCGAAAAACTCAGATCCAGAATACGGCTGAGCTCTTTAGCATGCTGACGCTTGCCA
The DNA here is from genome assembly GCF_027474885.1 of Serratia myotis. Lineage (NCBI taxonomy): Bacteria > Pseudomonadati > Pseudomonadota > Gammaproteobacteria > Enterobacterales > Yersiniaceae > Serratia > Serratia myotis. Next base: position 5,270,953 of record NZ_CP099707.1, read on the forward strand.
ATCCCATAATGTACAAACAGTTCCCTGACCCGGTTTGCAATCGACTGTGAATCGAATTTTTGGTGATTGTTATCCATTTTTTCCTTCGATTTTTTTTGCTGTTTTTTCAGTCGTTTTCATACTTGCCGTGCAAAAAAGCGATCCAAAACTGGTATATCATACAATGTACAATCTAAACATTGCTTGACATACCACATTATATAGTCAAACATGGTATCAGAAGAGACACACAGCAACACCACAATAAAAATATAACAATAGTAAGAACGCATCACTAATAATCACAATGACACCAGGGAAAGCTCGTTTCGATTACGGCGCAGAGAGAATGTATGCAACAGACCCTCGCCGTAAATGGGCCGTAAGCGCTAAACTGTTTTACCGCGTTTTGAACCGGGATCCGCAAGGGTCCCGTTTTTTTTTGTCGTTTTTACCGCAAAGCGGCGTGATACATCATACGTGCTCCCTCCGCCATCACCCCGTTAAAATCCAAAAAAATAGGGCCAGCAAGCTGACCCCAGGGTTTCAGTAACAGGATTTAAGTTCGTTGGATCAGAACTTCCAGGTGAAACCGGCGTTGACGCTGTTGTCCTGGTAGTTTTGCGACAGCAGGCCACCGTAGCCCAGCGACAGCGTGGCATTCTTGTTCACCGCCACCTCTGCACTGGCTTTCAGCACCGCACCGTCACGCGAGGCCGACACGCTGTTCACCACAAACGGCGAGTTGCCGCCGTTGAAGCGCAGCCCGGTGCCGCGATCCAAATCGCCGTACTGATGCTGCCAGCCCAGCTCGCTGCGCAGCGCCACCGAAGTGGTTTTGCTCGCCTGCCACTGGGTATCAGCTCGCAGCCCCAGCGTCGACACCGTGGCGTCAGTGTGCTGTTTGTCGCCGTGCAGCGCCGCTGCCCCGCCGTCTTCCGAAATACCGTTGTTCTGGAAGTTGATGTACGCCAGGTTGGCGAACGGCTCCAGATTGACCCAGTCAGCCTTCACGCTGTAACCCGCCTCGGCGAACACCTGCTCGGTGCGCGCGCTGTATTTCGCGGTTTCGCGATCTGATTGCATGCCGTAATTGACCGAACGCGAGGTATCGAAACGGTGCCAGGTGTAGCCACCACCGGCACGCAGCGCCAGCTCACCGAACTGTTTGCCGCCGTACACCGCCAGGTGGTAGTTGTCGCTGTCCGCATTCGAGCCGTAGCCGCCGTCCAGCGAGGTCCGGGTATAACCGGTCGCCACACCCAGGCGCCAGTCATCCGCCAATGCCGAGTCCAGCCCCACCAGCACGCCATAGGTCGAGGCCTGATAGCCCGTCGCATTGGCATCGCCCGACGCATGGTCCCAGGCACCCAGCAACTGCGCCCAGGCACCGCCGTCGTCGTCAGCCTTGATGTCCGGCGAGGTCGCCAGCCCTTCCGCCTGCCGCAGGCGGCCATTCAGCGCATCACGCAGGTAACGGCTGTCGTTCACCTGTGCCGAGGCAATATCCGCGTGGATCTGCCCGGACAACTGACGGAACGCCTGACGGGCTTCCCCTGTAGATCCAGCATTGAGGATGCTCTCGTACACCGGATTGCCCGCCGCCAATGCCTCTGCCGCTGCCGCGACCGCACGCTCGTTCTGGGTTGCTGCCACGCTGGCGAAGCTGGTGTCGTTACGACCGACGTTCAACGTGACCTGATTGGGTTGGTAAGTCAGCCCGGTACCGAGGAACAGGTAGTTCGGTGCTACCGAATCAAACCGCCCGCTGATGCCCTGTTGAGCAGTCAGGATGTTGTACTGCTGGCCGAGCAGGCTGCGGACTTCGCTTTGCGACAGCAGATTAGTGCTGTTCTCCAGCGAGACCGCCACTTCACCCCCGCCGATCGTCGCCGATCCGTTGCTTTGGATCCGATCGCTCTGGCCGTTGGGGGCTACTTCCACCGCGTAACGGGAACCCGGCTCGAAACTGACGTTACGAGCCACATTCAGCGTGCCGATTGAATTGCCCGGTGCCACGGTACCGCCGCTGCGGGCGGTCAGTGATCCCACCGTCCCGGAGCCACCCAGCACACCGGCGTTTTGCACCGTGACGTCCGAAGTGACCGAGCCATTCACCGCCAGCAAGCCTGTGTTCACCCAGGTCGGGCCGGAGTAGGTATTGTTGCCGGTCAGCACCAACGCACCCTGGCCTTCTTTGGTCAAACCACCATGGCCGTAGATGTCATTGGAATAGACCTCTACCGAACAGTGGTAGTCATCACAAGTGCGAGCCTGCAGCGTGCCTGGATCGATTTCAGCTCCGAAGCCAGGAATGTTGGCGACAAACTGTGACGAGCCATAAGCCACGCCCGTCGGATCCGGAATGCGGAACTCTTCAGGAATGTCTTCGACGGTATAGAACATGCCCGGACCGTTAATCGCCTTGCCCAGGTTGATCATCCCCCAGCCGTACAGTGCATCAATACCCGGTGCGCCCATATCGGTAGCGGTAGTTTTCAGCACGTCGGCAATTTGCGCCGACGTCATGTACGGAAAGCGCTGCAGCAACACGGCGACCGCGCCGGTCACGTGCGGCGTCGCCATTGAGGTCCCATTTTTATTGCCGTAGTCCGAGACCAGTTGATTCGGGTCTGAACCGTTGGCCACGGTGCTGTAGATTTTACTGCCCGGTGACGAGACACAGAAACTGGCGGTATAGCCGCAGCGGGAAGAGAAGCTGCTGATGGTATAAGGCACGCTGTTGGTGGAGGCATCATCTTGCGCAACGCTGGCAACCGACAACCAGTTAGGCGCAATATCCGGGACAAAATAGGCCAATCCACTGATCACGTCCGGTTGGTTGTAGTTGCCGTCATTACCGGCGGCGAACAGCACCAGAATATTTTTACGTGCCGCATCGATCGCGCCCTGATAACCGGCCCCCGCCAAACTGCCCAGCAACGGTTTCACCTGATCAAACTGCTCCTGTGCGTCTTTCAGCTCGAAATGCAGTGCATCGGGTTTTTTGCCATTATCCGACAGGAAATCGGGAATACTGACGCCCCAACTGTTATTGATGACCCGCACGCCGTTGTTGATCATCGCCTGCCAACCCGCGTTGGTCACGCTGCCGTCCAGCCCGAGGAATTCGCCATACGCCGGGCCGTCATTGTCGTTATCAACGCTGATGATTTGTGAGTCAAAAGCCACACCATGCATGCCGGTGCCGTCACGATTGGCCCCGCTGATACCGGCCACGTGGACGCCGTGGTTACTTAGCGTCGCACCGTTATAGAAATGGAAGGTGCCGTCGAAGTAAAAACGATCGCCGGCCTTAATATCTGTCCGATGCGGGTCGGTATAAGCTCTATTGCCCTGGGTAACCACATTCACCAGTTTACCGTCACCGGCAAATTCAGGGTGCTTGTTCACCGGAGTATCGAAAATGCCCACCTTTTGCCCTTTACCGGTATAACCCGCGGCATAGGCCTCATCGGCGTGAATAGCCCCCAACCCCCAGTTGGCATTGAATTCATTACTGCGCCAGCTTGCCGGATCGCCTATCTTGCCGCCTTCCGTATAGGGTGCGGCCTGTACGCCACCTGCCGCCAACAACGCGCACAGCAAGGCGTTCAATTTCCATGTTGGCGCCAATGCCGGTTTGTTCTTTCCTGTCGCTTGCTTCATTCCCTTATCCTTTTTGTTTTAGTCAAACCGCCCCCCGAAGAGGCGGCTTGTCCCTCAGTTTTTTAAGATCAGAAATTCCAGGTGAAACCGGCGTTGACGCTGTTGTCCTGGTAGTTTTGCGACAGCAGGCCGCCGTAACCCAGTGACAGCGTGGCATTCTTGTTCACCGCCACCTCTGCACTGGCCTTCAGCACCGCACCGTCACGCGAGGCCGACACGCTGTTCACCACGAACGGCGAGTTGCCGCCGTTGAAGCGCAGCCCGGTGCCGCGATCCAAATCGCCGTACTGATGCTGCCAGCCCAGCTCGCTGCGCAGCGCCACCGAAGTGGTTTTGCTCGCCTGCCACTGGGTATCAGCTCGCAGCCCCAGCGTCGACACCGTGGCGTCGGTGTGCTGTTTGTCGCCGTGCAGCGCCGCTGCCCCGCCATCTTCCGAGATACCGTTGTTCTGGAAGTTGATGTACGCCAGGTTGGCGAACGGCTCCAGATTGACCCAGTCAGCCTTCACGCTGTAACCCGCCTCGGCGAACACCTGCTCGGTGCGCGCGCTGTATTTCGCGGTTTCGCGATCTGATTGCATGCCGTAATTGACCGAACGCGAGGTATCGAAACGGTGCCAGGTGTAGCCACCGCCGGCACGCAGCGCCAGCTCACCGAACTGTTTGCCGCCGTACACCGCCAGGTGGTAGTTGTCGCTGTCGGCATTCGAGCCGTAGCCGCCGTCCAGCGAAGTGCGGGTGTAACCGGTCGCCACGCCCAAGCGCCAGTCATCCGCCAATGCCGAGTCCAGCCCCACCAGCACGCCGTAGGTCGAAGCCTGATAGCCCGTCGCATTGGCATCGCCCGACGCATGGTCCCAGGCACCCAGCAACTGCGCCCAGGCACCGCCGTCGTCGTCAGCCTTGATGTCCGGCGAGGTCGCCAGCCCTTCCGCCTGCCGCAGGCGGCCATTCAGCGCATCACGCAGGTAACGGCTGTCGTTCACCTGTGCCGAGGCAATATCCGCGTGGATCTGCCCGGACAACTGACGGAACGCCTGACGGGCTTCCCCTGTAGATCCAGCATTGAGGATGCTCTCGTACACCGGATTGCCCGCCGCCAATGCCTCTGCCGCTGCCGCGACCGCACGCTCGTTCTGGGTTGCTGCCACGCTGGCGAAGCTGGTGTCGTTACGACCGACGTTCAACGTGACCTGATTGGGTTGGTAAGTCAGCCCGGTACCGAGGAACAGGTAGTTCGGTGCTACCGAATCAAACCGCCCGCTGATGCCCTGTTGAGCAGTCAGGATGTTGTACTGCTGGCCGAGCAGGCTGCGGACTTCGCTTTGCGACAGCAGATTAGTGCTGTTCTCCAGCGAGACCGCCACTTCACCCCCGCCGATCGTCGCCGATCCGTTGCTTTGGATCCGATCGCTCTGGCCGTTGGGGGCTACTTCCACCGCGTAACGGGAACCCGGCTCGAAACTGACGTTACGAGCCACATTCAGCGTGCCGATTGAATTGCCCGGTGCCACGGTACCGCCGCTGCGGGCGGTCAGTGATCCCACCGTCCCGGAGCCACCCAGCACACCGGCGTTTTGCACCGTGACGTCCGAAGTGACCGAGCCATTAATCGCCAGCAGGCCCTGATTGATCAGCGTCGGCCCCGCGTAACTGTTATTGCCGGTCAGTACCAATGTGCCGATGCCCTGTTTGGTCAGGCCGCCGTGGCCGGAAATGTTGTTGCTCCAGACATCCAACCCGCAATGCGTATCGTCACACACGCGTTCGGTCGGCTTTCCCTTGTCCAGCACCGCGCCGACGCCCGGTAAATTCACCACAAACTGTTCCGGGCCGTAGGCACCGCTAACACGGAACTCCTCAGGAATATCTTGTTCGGTGACAAATATGCCCGGGCCGTTAATCGCCTTGCCCAGATCGATCATCCCCCAGCCGTACAGCGCATCGATACCCGGAGCGCCCATATCAACGGTGGTGGTCTTCAGCACCGAGGCAACCTGTGCGCCGGTCATGTACGGGAAGCGCTCCATCAGCACCGCAATGCTGCCTGCCACGTGCGGCGCTGCCATTGAAGTCCCGCTGTATTTGGCGTAACCGGTGGTCAGGTTATCTACGCTGTTGCCTTCGATGATCGAGCTGTACACCTTGGTCCCCGGTGCGGCAACGCAGAAGCTGGCGGTATAACCGCAGCGTGAGGAGAAAGTGCTGATGCTGTAATCGCCGGTGTTACTCGGATCCTGCAGGCTGGCGACCGACAGCCAATTGGGGGCGATTTCCGGCACGAAATAGGCCAGGCCGGCCATGGCGTCCGGGTTATTCAGGTTGTAATCGTTACCGGCGGCAAAAATGGTAACGATGCCGCTACGTGCCGCATCGATCGCGCCCTGATAAGCGCCACCGGCTTTGGTGCCAAGGATCTGTTTGATTTGATCGAACTGCTTTTGCGCATCGGCGAGCGTGAAGTGGGGATAGGCAGGATCCTTGCCGCCCTGATCAAACTTCTCGGTGATGCCGATGCCCCAACTGTTATTGATAATGCGCGCGCCACTGGCGATCAACGCATCCCAGCCGGCCTGGTACACCGCGCCATCATTACCGAGAATGATGCCGTCCTCCGGGCCCGGATCGCCGTTTTCCGCGCTGATGATTTGTGCGTTGAACGCCACGCCGTGCATCTCGCCGCCATCGCGGTTGCCGGCAGCGATGCCGCCCACATGGGTACCGTGTGAACCCAGCGTGCCGTCGGAGTCCACGCTCGGCGTGCCGTCATAGCGGAATACGTCGCCTTTTTTCACCGGAATATAGGGATCGGTGTATTCGCGGATGCCGGTAGTCACCAGATTGATTACCTTGTTCTGGCTGGCAAACTCCGGGTGTTTGGCATACACCGGCTGATCGAAAATGCCGAGTTTTACGCCTTTCCCGCTATAACCGGCGGCGTAGGCCTGATCGGCGTGGATCGCCCCCAGGCCCCATTCGGCGTTGAATTCATTACTACGCCAACTTGAAGGATCACCCGGCTTACCGCTCTCTACATAAGGTGCAGCCTGCGCTCCACCGATCGCCGCCAGGCAAAAAAGCACAGCACTCCACTGTGCGCGATTAACACCAATTTCAGGCCAGCCGAAGGCCGCCTGAACAGGCTTGACTCCTTTACGTCTATTTTCCATCCCAGATACCGTCCATTGTTGTTTGCAAATGTCTTATTGATTTTTTTGTGTAACAGTTTCGTAACACCAAATAAATAAAGCACAACAATCTCAAGCGCGCCTAATGGGTCAAGGCGCTGGATGATCTAAACGGGAGCCTGAGGATCGAGTAAAAAGGGGGAAAAACATAAGGATCTTCGATGGCTTTAAGCCAGCGAGAGGCGTGAATTTATCGTGCTGAGGATGAAATATAATCAAATGATAAATAAGGATAATAGAAACAAAAAAGGCCGCATGGGTATCTCCCCTGCGGCCTGTTCAACAATGCTTAAGATGCTCTTTTTATCAATTTTAATTATAACTATTACCAATACTCACTCAGTGAAATGTGCTGGTTTTCGCCGAGAATGGCAGTAAAAATTGGACTATCATGCTAGCGGTTTTCTGCTGTTCATCGCATCTTCCTCGGCCTGGCGAATTATGGCTTTCGCCATCCACTGCGTCACATCCTGAATACCACCGAGATCCAGACCCCAAATATCTTTCAGGACCAGGAAAACTTCCGAACCATAGATCAGCGAAAAAGAATGAATCACCCGCTGTAACGCCTCGGGCGGTAGTTTATCCTGCAACGGTTCAACCGCCAGGTTCAGCAGGCGTTTGCGGTTGCCGCGGACGAACTTTTCCCCCGGCGTCGCTTGCGCCCACTGCTGTAGTGAAAGCTGTAATGCGGCACGTAAAGCACCTTCATGTTGCTCCATCTGAGGGTAAGCGAAAGCCAGCAGTTGTTGAATGCGTTTCAACGCATCATGATCCTCTGGTTGCCATTCCAGGATCGGCCCCAAACTTTCAGCCACTACCGCTGCAATCAATTCACTTTGGGTGGGAAAATAACGATAAGCCGTGGCCCGTGACACCTGCGCATGTGCGGCAAGCTCAGTGATCGACGGAAAGAGCCCTTCGTCATACAGCGCCATGGCACTGGTCAACAGTAAATGATGAGTTCTGGCCCGGGCAGAGGTCAGAGATTTTTCCTGTTTCATGGGAAAGGCAGTTATTAGCACGGCAACCTCATACTTCATCGCATCTCCCGCTCTCGGAACAGCATACGATAACCATCAAACCGACCGCATCCCGCTTTGTCGGCAGCATTAAAACGCTCAAAACTGAGACAGGCATCTCATTTCGTACTGAACTGGGCTTGCATAAATGATACGACCGTCTCATTATGTAGATATATTAATCATTCTAACTTAAACGACCAACACCAGGGTTCCACATAATTATTTAACGCTATAATTTAAAATATAAAATTAGAAATTCGGCAGGAAAGAGCAATGTTTAATACTTCAAATTTTGTCTATATTGCTACCACAGCAGATACCAAAGGACAAGAGTTGGAGTATGTCCGCCAGATTATCGCCAACCTCGGTTTACCCACGGTTACCGTCGATCTCTCGACCAGCAACCTGCCGGCGAACCCGGCAGCCGATATCTGCGCTGAGGAAGTTGCCGGCTATCATCCCGAAGGGGCCAAGGCCGTATTTTGCCCCAACCGCAGCCATGCCATTACCGCGATGGCACTCGCCTTCGAACGTTTTCTCCTGACACGCCACGATATCGCGGCCCTGCTTGGTTTAGGCGGCTCTGGCGGCACAGCCATTATCACTCCGGCGATGCAAAAATTACCCATCGGCCTGCCTAAATTGATGGTTTCAAGCATGGCTGCAGGCGACGTCTCGGCGTATGTCGGCAACAGCGATATCGCCATGCTGTATTCCGTTACAGATATAGCGGGCCTAAACCGTATATCGCGCCGTGTCCTGAGCAATGCAGCATGCCAGATTGCTGGAGCGGTACGTTTCGCCACCGCTCATGACATCGAGGAAAAACCGGCTGTCGGTCTGACGATGTTTGGCGTCACAACGCCTTGCATAAAAATGGTTGTTTCCGCGCTCGAACCTCAATGGGACTGCTTGGTATTCCACGCCACCGGCAGTGGAGGCAGAGCGTTGGAGAAACTGATCGATAGCCGTTTGCTGAGCGCAGCGCTTGATTTGACCACAACTGAAGTGGCCGATTATCTGTTTGGAGGGGTTCTTCCCTGCAATGAGGATCGCTTTAGTGCCATCGCCCGAACCCGCATCCCCTGCATACTATCTTGTGGTGCATTGGATATGATTAATTTTGGCCCTCCAGAAACGGTACCGGCGCGTTATGCCGAACGCCTGATCCACCAACATAACCCTCAGGTTACCTTGGTTCGCACTACACCACAGGAAAATGCCAGTATCGGACGCTGGATAGGGGAGAAAATGAATGCTTGCAGCGGTGAGGTACGATTTGTGATCCCGGGAGGGGGGGTATCCGCACTGGATGCTCCGGGACAGCCTTTTTGGGATCCACAGGCATTGGCCGCTTTTATGCAGGCATTAGAAAGTACGCTTCGGCCAACTAACAAACGACGGCTGATAAAAACGGCTTATCATATTAACGATCCACGTTTTGCACATATTGTTACCGAACAGTTTCAACATATTGCCAACCCTCGCCTCTCATCGAAGTGACTCGTTTTTGGTCAGAAAAAGCAAAAGGGCCAGAGATTAATCTGGCCCTTTTTATTTACCACATGAAATTATTACTGTGCAGTCGTCATTTTCGACTTCATGTTTTTCATGTGTTCCATCATTTTCTGTTCGCGTTTCTGATAATTCTCATTGTATTGTTTTTTCTGCTCAGGGGTCAGCAGGTTATACATTTTATTTTCAGCTTTGGCGCGCTCCAGCATATGTTCGGACTGCGCTTTGCTGATGGCGTCAATTTGGGTTTTCGCTTTGGCTTCATCGAAGCTGTCGGAAGCCACCATGCTATGCAGCGCCTGGCGCTCATCTTTGGTCCCTTCGCCGCGCTTCTGGTGTGTTTCTTTCATGATATCGCGCATTTGCTGGCGCTGCTGCTCGGTCAGGTTCAGGCCGGCAAACGGGCCACCTTTACCTTCGCCTTTGTGGTGCATCATTTTCATGTTCATCGGTGTGGCATCTGTGGTGGCCGGCGCCGCCGTAGTATCGGCTGCGAAAGCCATAGAAGCAGAACCCAGAGCCAGAGTAGAAGCGACAAATAAAGCGGTCAGTTTACGCATAATCATTTCCTTAAAATTATTCTTCATCAGGAGCGCTGTACGTGAACAGGCTCATCTTTCGTCGGAGATAATAATAGGCCGATAAATATATAGTAATGCGATGCTGTGTAAATTTATTAAAGCCCGAAACACTTTTATTCATCAATAATGAATGAATTATGAAGATAATGTGTATTAACTGGAAATTTTGGTTTCCCATCACATAAAACTCACCACAACATGGAGTTTAATTCTATAGGATTACTCCTGCCAACGGCCCACTTTATTATAATGTAGACCTCTGTGCTACAACCGCCCTGCAACAAGCTGATAGCCGTGCCAATGCGCTGAGATCGCATGGATCTCTCGAAACCTCAGGTTCTCACATACACTCTAAGGCAAGGGGATAATCGAACGATTACAGAGCAAAACTAATTATTGCTTATATAATAGTTTCATCCCCCACCGGTGAAAAACGTGTTATATGATGGAGATACGTGCACTACGGCCACTCCCGGGCCAATAACCTGCGGCTGCGCTCCTTGCACAGACCTGGCTGTCGTGCCCTTTTGAGGAATCATCATGTTCGCAGACCAAGGCCCTATGCTTCTTAACGCCCACTTCGGCACCAACAGTCCTTATTGGCGGTTGACGTTTGACAGCAACGCCCTGGCGTTGTCGGCAGTTAAAGGCAAAACCCATATGGCCGTGGCGCTCAGCGCCATGCAGGCAGCAAAAATCCGTCGCCTAAGTGGCATTACCGCCAGCCTTGATATCACCATCACGATCAGCGGTGAGCCAATACACCTGCATCTGGTCGGGCGCAGAATCAACAATCTGGAGTGGGCGGGCACCGCTTCCGCCTTCAGCGATACCCAATCAGTCGCCCGTGATTTGGTGCACGGCCTTTCTTTCGCCGAACAGGTGGTATCTGAAGCCAACTCTGTGATTGTGATTGTCGATCAGCATGGCCGTATTCAGCGCTTCAACCGTCTGAGTGAAGAGTACACCGGCCTGCACGAACATGATGTTATTGGTAAAAACGTCTTTCAGCTGTTTATGAGCCCGGAGGAAGCTTCGGCATCGCGGCGCAACATCGCCGGCTTTTTCCGTAATGGGTCGTCCTATGAGGTGGAGCGCTGGATCAAAACGGTAAAGGGCGAGCGGCTGTTTTTGTTCCGCAACAAGTTCGTTCACAGCGGCAGCGGTAAAAATGAAGTCTTTCTGATCTGCTCCGGCACCGATATCACCGAAGAGCGTCGCGCCCAGGAACGTCTGCGGGTGCTGGCCAATACCGACATCATCACCGGCCTGCCTAACCGCAATGCCATTCAGGACAAAATCACCCAGTCGATCGCCGCACGCGATGGCAGCAACGTTGGGTTGGTGTATCTCGATCTCGACAACTTTAAAAAGGTTAATGACGCCTACGGCCATATGTTCGGCGATCGTTTACTGGTAGAGGTGTCGCTGGCAGTGCTCGGCTGTCTGGCTGAGGACCAAACCCTGGCCCGACTGGGGGGCGATGAATTTCTGGTACTGGCCCAGCAGGCCGACCGCGAAATGCTGCAACGCCTGGCTCAACGTATTATCGACCGGCTGAAAACGCCGTTCCGTATAGGGCTAATCGAGGTTTATACCGGCTGCTCTATTGGTATTGCGCTGTGTCCAGAACATGGCAACGATCTCGACAGCCTGATCCGCAGCGCCGATACCGCCATGTACGTCGCCAAAGAGCACGGCAAACGGACCTATACCGTGTTCTCGCCGGAAATGAACAAACGCGTCGCGGAATACATGTGGCTGGATACCAACCTGCGTAAGGGATTGGAGCAAAACCAGCTGGTGGTGTATTACCAGCCAAAAATCGAGGCGATCAGCGGCAAAGTCTGCAGTGTGGAAGCGCTGGTACGCTGGGATTCACCCGAGCGCGGTCTGATCCCACCGCTGCAGTTTATCTCTTACGCCGAAGAGTCCGGCCTGATCGGCCCACTCGGCCGCTGGGTGCTGCAAACCGCCGCCAAACAGGCCGCTCACTGGCAACGACAAGGGCTGCAACTGCGAGTCGCGGTCAATCTTTCCGCCCGGCAATTGGTTGATGACTCTATCGTTGAGGATTTGGCACAGGTGTTACTGCAAAATCAACTGGCCCCCTGCCTGCTGGACTTCGAACTCACGGAAAGCAGCCTGATTGAAGATGAGAAACGCGCACGCGAAGTGATTACCCGGCTACGTGAGCTGGGTGCACAGGTTCATCTTGATGATTTTGGCACCGGTTACTCTTCGCTGGCGCAGCTGGCGCGTATTCCGCTGGATGCCATTAAGCTGGATAAAAGCTTTGTGCGTGGCGTGAATGATAATCCGGTTTCACAGTCGCTGGTGCGCGCCATCGTGGCGGCGGCCGAAGCGCTCAAATTCCGGGTGATCGCCGAAGGTGTGGAGACCGAAAGCGAGAACCGATTCCTGGATGAAATCGGCGTGGATGAAAAACAGGGGTTCCTGTTTGCGCGGCCAATGCTCCCGGAACAGCTGGAACATTGGCTGCAGTCTTATCGCCCGCCATCTTCCTCAGCGTGAGGCGGGCAGGGTAACGTTAGCCGGCACGACGCAGGTTCAGCGTGTGGCGATCCTGCAGCATCACCAGGCGTTCAATATAGGCGCGATCCTTCTCCTCGATGGTGAAGGCCGAATGCACCCAGTCTTCGGTAATGTCCATCAGTTCAGAACGCGTTAACTGCAACACCCGCTGACGGGCACGCAGCATGGCACGCATGCCGTTCAGTTTGGGCCGGATGGTATCAATGAAGGTACGGGTAGCCACATAGGCATCGCCGGGCTGGAATAACTGATCGACCAGGCCACGGCTTTCAAACCATTCCGCCGTGTGCGACTCACCGCCCCAAATCAACTCTTCCGCCAGACGCATGTTTCCCTTACGCGCCACCAGCGAATAGCCGCCCATACCGGGGAACAGATTGAAGGCAATTTCCGGGAACCCCATACGCGCATTGTTCTGCGCCAGAACGAAATGGTGCGCCAGCGCCGCCTCAAAGCCACCGCCCAGCGCGCTGCCCTCCACCATCGCGATGCTGACCGCACCGGTATCAAACCCGCGTGCCGCCGCATGCACACAATCAATGCAGGCGCGTGCGTAAGCCATCATCGCCTCACGCTTGCGGTTTTTAATCGCCTCGGCGAAGAACTGCAGATCGCCGCCCACGTTGAACATATTTGGCACCAGCGAGCCAGTAACCCAAAAATCAAACTGCAATGATGACTCTTTGGCCGCCTGCGCCAGCGTCATGATGTCTTCAATTAACGCCTGATTGAAGCAAGGACGCGGTTCGGCGCGCAGCAGCATCCACATGATGTGCCGCTCTTCCTCATAGTAGGCGGAGATTTGTGTCAAATTGCCCGCTTCGGTAAACGGACGACAGGTGGGGTGATTAAGTAATTTCATATGACCTTCCATTTTATCCAGTGATAACAGGTGAAACCGTTCCAGCCCCTACGGCTGCAGTGATGCTGCGGCAGGTAAACCGCAGCGCCACATCATGAGTAAACGCTTTCTTAGTGATGAAACAGATAAAAATTGGAGGCCGATGAACGAAAAAAAGCGTGCTGGCACGCGACTGATATAAGAATTTTACCTATCGGTGGGGAGTAACATTTCACCCGGGGAACGAACGCGCTAAGCTCACAAATTAGCCTGTTGCCCAACCCGGCGGCCAAATCAGCGCGCCTTTTGGCTATAATCAAGGCTGAGAGAGCCTCTACCCTAAAGACTTCGAGTTGCAGGAAGGCGGCAACTGAGCGAATCCCGATGAGCTTACTTGAGTAAGTGATTTGGGTAAGTGAGGGCAGCCAACGCGCATGCAAGTTGAAGTATGACGGGTATATTCATCGTTAAGGAAATCGTGACGTAATGCCTACAGGATCAGATAAAGACCCCCGCCAGCCCAACAGTGAAGCGCCGCAAAAGCCGCTGATCGCCATCAAAACCGGCCACCAGAATATTGATCGGCGCATCTCCGGTTTTTCACGCCTGGTTGAACGTATCAAGGCCTGGCCAAGCATCGCTCACCTGCTGCGCGCCACCGAACGCTTTAACGATCGTCTGGGTAGCCAGTTCGGCGCCGCCATCACCTATTTCTCGTTTCTTTCGTTGATCCCGATCCTGATGGTGTCGTTTGCCGCCGTCGGCTTTGTACTGGCATCCAATCCTGACCTGCTGACCGGGATAATTAATAAAATTGTCGGTAGCATCAGTGACCCTACGCTGGCCAGCACGCTGAAAAACACCGTCAACACCGCCATTCAGCAACGCACCACCGTCGGGCTGACCGGTCTGGCACTGGCGCTGTATTCGGGGATCAGTTGGATGGGTAACCTGCGTGAGGCGATCCGCGCGCAATCGCGGGATGTCTGGGAACGTAATCCGCAGGATCAGGAAAAAATCTATTTCAAATACACCCGCGACTTTGTCTCGCTAAGTGGTCTGGTAGTGGCGCTGATTATCACCCTGACGCTGACCTCCATCGCCGGTTCGGCACAGTCGGCGATCGTCCGGGCGCTGGGTCTGGAAGGCATCGAGTGGCTGCGGCCGGCGATGACGCTGATTGCGCTGTCGATCTCCATCTTCGCCAACTACCTGCTGTTCCTGTGGATCTTCTGGATGTTGCCGCGGCATAAGCCGAAGAAAAAGGCGCTGTTGCGCGGCACGTTACTTGCCGCCATTGGTTTCGAAGTGATTAAGTTTGTGATGACCATGACGCTGCCACAGGTGGCAAAGTCCCCCTCCGGCGCCGCCTTTGGTTCGGTAATTGGGCTGATGGCGTTTTTCTATTTCTTTGCCCGCCTGACGCTATTCTGCGCCGCCTGGATCGCCACTGCGCAGTATAAAGAAGATAAAACCCTGCCAACGTCCGAACAATCCGCACCCTGAAGCAATGCAATCATACCGGCCACTCTCTGGTGGCTGGTTTTTTATTCCAACCTTAAGCCAACAAACCAGCATATAAAACCAAAAAACCACCATCAAACCTGCCAAACCCAGCATAACAAACTACAGACTAACTTTTCTTTCCGGCTTTTACAGATGTTCAGTCTGCGAATCATTCATTTGGCAACGTTAAAAACCACGCATAAACACACCAATGAAACATTAAGCTTTTTAACCGGTTAATTACGGCATTGTACAAAGTTTCATCATTGAAAAGGCATTTTGCTATGACTAAGATGGATTTTTACAAATTCAAAATATAAGAAAAATTATGCAAGCCTCCATCGCACCAACTCTGGACGCCGACGACGCGTCAACACCGGTTAACTCACGCGGAAAAGTGATTGTCGCCTCGCTGGTCGGGACCGCCATCGAGTTTTTCGATTTCTATATTTACGCCACCGCGGCGGTGATCGTATTCCCGCATATCTTCTTCCCGCAGGGCGATCCCACCACCGCAACGCTACAATCGCTGGCCACCTTTGCCGTCGCCTTTATTGCACGTCCAATTGGCTCGGCGCTGTTCGGCCACTTTGGCGATCGAGTCGGTCGCAAGGTGACGCTGGTCGCCTCGCTGCTCACCATGGGGATTTCCACCGTGCTGATCGGCCTACTGCCAAGCTATGAAACCATTGGCATCTTCGCCCCTATCCTGTTGGCGCTGGCGCGTTTCGGTCAGGGCCTGGGTCTGGGAGGGGAATGGGGCGGCGCCGCCTTGCTGGCCACCGAGAACGCCCCACCCAAGAAGCGTGCGCTGTACGGCTCGTTCCCGCAGTTGGGCGCACCTATCGGCTTCTTCTTCGCTAACGGCACCTTCCTGCTGCTCTCCTGGCTGCTGACGGACCAACAGTTTATGGAATGGGGCTGGCGCGTGCCGTTTATCCTGTCCGCCGCGCTGGTGCTGATCGGCCTGTATGTGCGGGTATCGCTGCATGAAACGCCGGTGTTCGCCAAGGTGGCCAAAGCCGGCAAGCAGGTGAAAATCCCGCTCGGCACTCTGCTGAGCAAACACCTGAAGGCAACGATCCTCGGCACCTTTATCATGCTGGCGACCTATACCCTGTTCTATCTGATGACGGTTTACTCGATGACCTACGGCACCACGGCGGCCCCGCTGGGGCTGGGGTACTCACGCAACAGCTTCCTGTGGATGCTGATGGTGGCAGTGATTGGCTTTGGCGTAATGGTGCCGATTGCCGGCCTGCTGGCAGATGCCTTTGGTCGCCGCAAGACCATGATCGTCATCACCCTGCTGATGATCGCCTTCGCCTTCCTGTTCCCAAGCATGCTGGGCTCCGGTAACCAGGCGCTGGTGATGGGCTTCCTGCTGTGTGGCCTGAGCATCATGGGCCTGACCTTTGGCCCGATGGGTGCGCTGCTGCCGGAGTTGTTCCCGACCGAAGTCCGTTATACCGGAGCGTCGTTCTCGTACAACGTGGCGTCGATCCTCGGGGCGGCAGTCGCGCCTTATATCGCCACCTGGTTAGCTACGCACTATGGTCTGTTCTATGTCGGGCTGTATCTGGCCTCCATGGCCTGCCTCACGCTGATCGCCCTGTTGCTGATGAAAGAAACCCGAGACCAGTCACTGTAACCCTTCTTAGGCGGCCCCTCCTGTGGGGCCGCATTTCCCGCGTTGTCTCCTGTCATAAAATCAGACTATGCTGAACGCTTCTCCTTTCACGGAAACGGAAATCAATAATGTCTCTGCGCCGCAGACTATTTTTGTACGTTGCGCCGTTGGTGATGATCGCCATCGCGATAGCTGGGGCGCTCTGGATATGGGTGAAACCACCCCAATCGAGCGCGCTGTGGCGCATCGTCAGCCAACAGTGTCTGCCCAATCAGCAGGCGCATAATAATCCGGCACCCTGTGCGCAGGTTGACCCACAGGCCGGCTTTGTGGTGTTCAAAGACCGCAATGGGCCGCTGCAGTATCTGCTGATGCCGAGCGCCAGAATCACCGGTATTGAAAGCCCCGAGGTGCTGGCTGCCACGACCCCAAACTTCTTTGAGCAAGCCTGGCAGGCACGGCACTTTATGGCCGATAAGTACGGCAAGGCGATCGACGACGCCAATATTTCGCTGGCGATTAATTCAGCCTATGGCCGGACCCAGAATCAGTTGCACATTCATATCTCTTGCCTGCTGCCGTCGGTAAAAACGCAGTTGGCGCAGTACGCGGCGGATTACAGCGAACAGTGGGAGCCAATACCTGGCGGCCTGCTGGGCCATGATTATCTGGTGCGTCGGGTAACGCCCGAAGAGTTACAAAAACAGGGGGCTTTCCGCCTGCTGGCGGCGGGCGTGGCACGCGCAGACGGTCGCATGGGGAGCTTTGGGTTGGCGATGACGGCGCTGCCGGGCGGCGATTTTCTGTTGCTGGCCACCGAGCGTAGCCTGCTACCATTTACCCTGGCCTCGGCGGAAGAGATCCAGGATCATGATTGCCAGGTACTGAAGTAAAAAGCCCGCGGGTTATCAGCGGGCTTTCGTGATCATTTCTTCTGTTTCATCTGCTGCAGAATTTTCCCGCACTGGTTTTCTTCACCGCCTTCACTGGGGGAAACCAGTGCCAGCAGGGCCGCTGCCGGCGTCAGCACCACGCCCAGTGCCACCGCCGCCGCACCACGTGCAATCAGCGGGCCGGCCTTCACACCGGCATCCGGGTGCGCGAAGGTGCCTTTCACATACAGCGGCGAACGCAGCGTCAGCACCCGCATGCCCTTGCTTTCCGGATCGATGGACAGGTCCAGCCGTTCCGTGGCGAAGTTGGTATTGCCGCTGATATTGATAATCGCGTTCTCGGTGTCGAACACAAACAGCCGCGGTGCCGCCACGCCGTCACGGATACCGACATCCGCCGCCGCGCAGTTTATCCCCACGACGTCATCACCAAATAGCTGCGCCACCAGATAGTTGCCGACGTTCAACCCGAGGATTTCCATCAGGCTGCGGCTGATCACCCCGTTATTAATCACCATGCGCAGATCGCCGCTGCTGGTTGCCAGCAGATCGGCCACCGAATTACCGCTGCCGGTCAGTTTGGCATCGCCGTTCAGTTGTCCCAGGCTGCGTTTCATCGATCCCACATCCGGCAGCAACTGCTTGAGCTGGAATTTACGCGCATGCATATCTGCCCGCCCCTGCATCGGGTTTTTACTGCCGTCGAGACGGACGGTAGAATTGAGGTTACCGCCCGCCACGCCGAACCGCAGCGGATCCATCAGGATAACGCCGTTATCCAGTTGCAGATGGGTATAGAGATCGCTCAGCGGCAGTGAACTACCGTGTTCAATGCGTTTGGCGGTGAATTTGACGTCGGCATCCATCACCTGCCAGCTTTGGGTATCAAATTTCTCTACCGGCAGTACTTTTCCGGCCGGCTGGCGGCTCTTCTCGCCACGACCGGCTTTTTCCGTATTGGAGTCGGCGCCAATCAGCGGGGCCAGATCGGCAAAACGCAGCTGTTTTGACAGCACTTCGCCACTCAATTTGGGGCGTGGTTTACTGGCGACATATTTCAAATCACCGTGGATATCGCTGTCGCCAATTTTGCCGTCAAATTTCTGGTACTGGAACACCGCACCGCCTTTCTCGTGCAGCCGGGCGATCAGGTGGCCATCCGTGGAGTATGGCGGGGTATTCGGCAGCAGCACACCGGTGAGGGCATACAGATTGCCCAGGCTGTCGCCGGAGAATTTAAGCTGCAGATCCAACCCACCGAGGTTCATCGGATCGGACAGCGTACCCGCCACTACCACCCGGGTGGAACCGGAGCGTACATCGGCCTGCAGCGGGAACGGCACCTCGGCATTTTGCAATGACAGCATACCGCCCATCTTGCCGCTGCCCGACAACGGCTCGCCGTTGTATTTACCTTTCACCTTCCAGCCAAAGATATAGTCGGCAGGGATCAGAGTACCGGCACTCTTTTTACCGGTTACCTCACTGAACGGCAAAGGTTTACCGAGCGGATCAATCTCCGCGCGAAAATCAGCCTTCAGCGTGGCGTCTTTGAAAGCAATGTGACCACGGTCGAAAACGATGTCATGAATGTTCACCGACCAGGCGGACGGGGGTTGGTCAGGATCGCCGGCCAGGTTAAAGGTCCAGTTATTCTCACCGTTAGCCAGCCGCTGTAAACTGGCATTTGGCTGCTTGAGCCAGATACGCGGGATCAGCAACTCTTTACCCAACAGCGCCAGCGGCGAGATACTGGCCTCGACGCGTTGCAACTGCACCATGCTGTCGCCAGGAATATTTTTCGGGTTGCCCAGTACGACATCTTCAGCATGAATGCGCGGCCACGGCACCCAGGCGCGCCAGCTACCTTCTTCTTTATCGCGCGACCAGTCCACGCCCAAATCACCACGAATGGCGAACGGACGGTGTAACTCGGCCGACACCTTGTCATTGATGGTTGGTTTGAGACGGTTCCAGTCGAAGGTCAGCACCAAGACCACCAACGCGGCGATGATCAGCAGCACAATGCCGCCAACCCAAGTGAATGCTTTTCCTGTTTTTGTCATAACGGCTCCCTGAACGCGATAACTTACCCATAAATTGATAAGTGGCTTTACCAAGCCTAGCCGAGGATAGGCAAGAGTTCACGCTTTAGCGGGAGACTGGTATCAGGCGGCAGGCATGGAAAATTGCGTAGGCAAGCTTTGCAGAGTATCGAAATGGGCCGGGCGAGACAGATAGTAACCCTGGGCAGCCAGTGCGCCAGAGCGCTGCACCAGCAACCATTCCTGCTCGGTTTCCACCCCTTCGACGATCACCCCTTCGCTGTGTTGATTCATCATTTTGACCAGGGTGGAAAGCAACTGGACGCCGTCCTCTGTCTGTTTGAGCAAGGTGAAAAGCTCACGCGCCACCTTAATGTATTGATAACGCCAGGTGCTGACCGCAGAGAAGTTCGCCAGGCCACTGCCGAAATCATCCAGCCACAGCCGTTCTGCCCCGGCAATCTGCTGCAACGGGCCGTTTAACGCCATCCCTGCGTGCTCCACCAGCTCAAAGCGCAGATAGGGCATGCTGGCAATCTGCCGTTGCAACGCGCCGTGCTGCTGCAACGCCTGCAGTGCAATACCGTCGATATTGACCGAGACCATCAGCCCATGGCGACTCAGCAGCGGCTGCCAATACTGCAGCAGCTCCAGCTGTTCCTGAATGATCTGCAGACGCTTACGGACGTCGAGGGCGGCAAAATAATGCTCCGGGGACAGTGGCTTATCCGGCGCGGCCGGATGATAGACCGCGGTTAGCAGCTCCAGCGCCAGCAAAGCGCCACAGGTGCGGTAGATCGGCTGGAAGGTGTACTGCCGTCGGCATTGCCGCCAATAATGCTGCGCCTTGATATGCGAGCATACGGCGAGGAGTGGCGCCAGCAGACCCGAAGTCATCTTGGTTGTCATTGGTACTATCGCCATCGAAGGGAAATGAAAATGCTCAGGCTGCAGGATCGCCCCTCAGATTTATCGGCAGCGGGCAATAAAACTTTAAGCAGCGGTGAAAGCCTTCTACATTGAATAGCGTATGCACATCCAAGGAGAAAAACATGCCCTACGTAAATATCAAAATTACCCGCGAAGGCGCGACGCCGGAGCAAAAGAAACAGCTGATCGCCGGTGTCACCCAACTGCTGGTAGATACGCTGGGGAAAAACCCGGCCACCACCGTGGTGGTGATTGATGAGGTAGAAACCGACAACTGGGGCATCGGTGGCCACAGCGTCACCGACCTGCGCGCCGCGGCTAAATAGCGGGTGGAGATGGGGTCCGTATCGGGAAACTTTTTAGTTTCCCGATCGCGATCATAAATAAATTAAAACGTTGTTTTATTTTCATTGACTCCCCCCGCCCCTTGCATTGAGACTGGCTGTATTTCGTCCCTATCCATCTTCTTCTTTCAGCCAGGGCTCGTTGACTATGACCACCCAGAATCTTGCCGTGATCGGCGAATGCATGATTGAACTGTCGCAGAAAGGCGCGGATCTAAGCCGCGGTTTTGGCGGTGATACCTTAAACACTGCTGTCTATATCGCCCGTCAGGTAGCAGAAAGCGCGCTGCAGGTGCATTACGTGACCGCACTCGGCACCGACAGTTTCAGCCAGGAAATGCTGCAGTCCTGGCAGCAGGAAAAGGTCCACACCCGCCTGATCCAACGGCTGGAAAACAAACTGCCGGGGCTGTACGTGATTGAAACCGATGACGCCGGCGAACGCACCTTCTATTACTGGCGTAATGATGCGGCCGCTCGCTACTGGCTGGCAGGCCCGCAGGCGGAGAGCCTGTGCGAGCAACTGGCCCAATTCGATTATCTGTACCTGAGCGGCATCAGCCTGGCGATCCTCGACGCCGCCAGCCGCAGCAAATTGCTAGCGTTGCTAAAACAGTGTCGCGCCAACGGCGGCAAGGTGATTTTCGATAACAACTATCGGCCCCGCCTGTGGCAAAGCCGGGAAGAAACGCAGCAGGCGTACCGCGAAGTGTTGGCCTGTACCGACATTGCCTTCCTGACGCTGGATGACGAGGACTTGCTGTGGGGTAAACTCCCGGTGGAACAGGTGGTACAGCGCACCCAACTGCTGGGCGTGACGGAAATAGTGATTAAACGCGGCGCAGACTCCTGCCTGGTATTTAGCGCCGAAGGCAGCGAATTTGAGATCCCGGCGGTGCGTTTACCAAAAGAAAAAGTGGTGGATACCACCGCGGCGGGCGATTCCTTCAGTGCCGGTTATCTGGCGATACGCTTAACCGGCGGTGATGCCGTGCAGGCGGCGCAGCGCGGTCATCTGACCGCCAGCACGGTGATCCAGTACCCTGGGGCCATTATCCCACTGGCCGCGATGCCGCAATAAAATGCGAAAGGCCAGCAACGATGCTGGCCTTTTTATTGGACTCGAAAACCCATCTTAATACCCTAGGGATTTCAGGTTGTAGCCAGGCGCCAAGCTATCTCATCCCCAGGCGCTTACTTTAGTAAGTAACTGGGGTGTGATAGTGCAGGTAACAACGCTACAGCCTGAAAGACGACGGGTATTTAGCCTGCCACCGCGATACGTTTCATATCGGTCATATACCCGCGCAGTTTGCGGCCAACGGATTCGATTGGGTGATTGCGCACCGCTTCGTTCACGTCACGCAGTTGCGCGTTGTCTACTGAAGTACCGGCAACAGATTTACCCAAATCGCCCGCCTGCAGCGTCGTCATAAACTCTTTCAGCAACGGCACTGCCGCGTTGGCGAACAGGTAGTTACCGTATTCTGCGGTATCAGAGATAACCACGTTCATTTCGTACAGACGCTTACGCGCAATGGTGTTGGCGATCAGCGGCAGTTCGTGCAGTGATTCGTAGTAAGCAGATTCTTCGATGATGCCCGCGTCAACCATGGTTTCAAACGCCAGCTCAACACCGGCTTTCACCATAGCAACCATCAGTACGCCATGGTCAAAGTATTCCTGCTCGCTGATTTTACCTTCGAACTGTGGCGCATTCTCGAACGCCGATTTTCCGGTCTCTTCACGCCAGTTCAGCAGTTTCACGTCGTCTTCTGCCCAGTCGGCCATCATGCCACCGGAGAAAGCGCCGGAGATGATGTCGTCCATATGTTTCTGGAACAGAGGCGCCATGATCTCTTTCAACTGCTCAGACAGCGCATAGGCACGCAGTTTGGCCGGGTTGGACAGGCGATCCATCATCAGGGTGATGCCGCCCTGCTTCAGCGCTTCGGTGATGGTTTCCCAACCGAACTGAATCAGTTTTTCTGCGTAAGCCGGTTCGGTGCCTTCAGCAACCAGTTTGTCGAAGCACAGCAGTGAACCCGCCTGCAGCATGCCACACAGAATGGTTTGCTCACCCATCAGGTCAGATTTCACTTCGGCAACGAAGGAAGATTCCAGTACGCCCGCACGGTGGCCGCCGGTCGCAGCTGCCCAGGCTTTGGCAATCGCCATGCCTTCGCCTTTAGGATCGTTTTCCGGGTGAACCGCAATCAGGGTCGGCACACCGAAACCACGTTTGTATTCTTCACGGACTTCGGTACCCGGACATTTTGGCGCAACCATCACTACGGTGATGTCTTTACGCACCTGCTCGCCCACTTCAACGATGTTGAAGCCGTGGGAGTAGCCCAGCGCCGCGCCGTCCTTCATCAGCGGCTGTACGGCACGAACTACCGAGGTGTGCTGCTTGTCTGGCGTCAGGTTAACCACCAGGTCTGCCTGGGGGATCAAGTCTTCGTAGGTCCCTACCTTGAAGCCGTTTTCGGTCGCTTTACGCCATGAAGGACGTTTTTCATCGATGGCTTCTTTACGCAGGGCATAAGCCACATCCAGGCCAGAGTCACGCATGTTCAGGCCCTGGTTCAGACCCTGGGCGCCACAGCCGACAATCACCACTTTTTTGCCTTTCAGGTAGCCGGCTTCATCAGCGAATTCGTCACGTGCCATAAAGCGGCATTTACCCAATTGCGCCAACTGCTGACGCAGGTTCAATGTGTTGAAATAGTTAGCCATGGTGGTACTCCGTTAGATGTTGTGTCTTGCATACCCGTCGTCTTTCAAATTGCAGCGTTGTTATCTGCACTAGCTGCAAATTGAAATACATAGGGTGCATGTTATTTTCATTCCCCGCCCTGTCTGTGCGGAGATTCGTTGAACTCAATGTATAACAGGAAACGCGTTGCTTAAATTGATATATTACGAATGTGACATTGCAATTTATGCAACACTCTTGCTGCGAGCGTACTGATATGGATTTGCGTGATTTAAAGCTGTTCCTCCATCTGGCTGAAAGCCATCACTTTGGCCGCACCGCCAAGGCGATGCACGTCAGCCCTTCGACGCTTTCCCGCCAGATCCAACGGCTGGAAGAGATCCTCGGGCAGCCGCTGTTTTTGCGCGATAACCGCACCGTGCAGCTCACCGACGCCGGTGAACAGCTAAAAGATTTTGCCCAGCAGACGCTGCTGCAATACCAGCAACTGAAACATTCGCTGGGTCAACACGGTCCTTCGCTAAGCGGTGAGTTACGGCTATTTTGCTCGGTCACCGCCGCCTACAGCCACCTGCCGCCGATCCTCGATCGCTTCCGCGCGCAGCATCCACTGGTCGAAATCAAGCTGACCACCGGTGATGCCGCCGATGCGGTCGACAAGGTGCAGTCCAACGAAGCCGACCTCGGCATTGCCGGCCGGCCCGAAACCCTGCCCACCAGCGTAGCGTTCACCAAAATCGGTGAGATCCCGCTGGTGCTGATTGCTCCGGCGTTGCCCTGCGCAGTACGCAGTCAGGCGTTTGCCGAGCAGCCCGACTGGGCCAATATTCCGTTTATTTTGCCGGAGCACGGCCCGTCGCGAAAACGCATCGAACTGTGGTTCCGTCGCCAGCGCATCACCAACCCGCTGATTTACGCCACCGTTGGCGGCCATGAGGCCATCGTTTCGATGGTGGCGCTGGGCTGCGGTATCGCGCTGATCCCCGGCGTGGTGGTGGAAAATAGCCCGGAACCGGTGCGTAACCGCATCTCGCAGCTGGAAAATATTTCCATGGTCGAGCCGTTCGAACTGGGGGTCTGCGTGCAGAAAAAACGCCTCAGCGATCCGCTGATCGACGCTTTCTGGCGTTTACTGTCATAAGTCAGAGGGATCGACCTGTTTCATCGCCTCTACCTGCATCAGCCAATGGTAGAGCGGTTCCAGTTGCAGGAAACCCTGCGCCAGAGTCTGCACCAAACCGGCGTTGAACAGCTTTTCTACCTGACTGTCGGTTGCCATTACCGCAAAGGATTTGCGGTTGTACCAGGTGGCGATCTCCGCCGCCTGCTCTTTCACCAAGGGTCGCTTGTAGCTTTCGCCCACCAGCTCGAACGGTGGCTGACAGCAGGCCGCGACCTCTAAAAAGGGCTGCGGTCGGCGCTGCAGCGTATGGCGAAACAGGTCCATGGTCGGTTTGTTGGCGCTGTAATAACCCAGCCCGTAGCGCAACATGTCCGGCCCCAGTTCGAAGAAGTACACCGGCGCGTCCTTCCAGTCTTTGCTTGGCCGTTTGAACGTCAGCCACATGCGGCTGCGGTAACGCGATTTATCGTGGGAAAAACGCGTGTCACGGTGAATGCGCGACAGCGTTTTGCCGATCGCCGGACGAGTCTCGAACAGGGGATCGATCGCCAACATCGCCGGGCTCAACTCCGCCACCAGCGAACGGAACGGCGTCAGCAGTTCGCTATCGTAAACACCGCGGTTGGCCTCAAACCACTCCTTGTCGTTCTCGACGCGCACCTGCTGGAGAAAATTCAGGCCCTGCTGGCTAAAACCGTTAAATTGTTGCGTCATATTCCTTCCCGTAACGAGGTTTCTATCAGGGGTTACGCATGGCTTCCATCTGCCAACGGCGCTTTACAAAAACACGTCGGCGCGTCCTGAAATAGGCAACATACAGATAAAACACCGTCCGATTACTGAAAATAACCCCGCCAATGCAGGCACACAGCAACATCAGGCCATTGGCCATACCGGTGATGTTCGCTATCCAGGCCGCGACTGCACCGATCAAAAACACGGCCAGCATGCCGAGATAATATTTCAGTAATAACACTCCGACATTTTTACCCTGAACCAATTGAAATAAAATCAGCGTCATCCACACAGCCATGACGGCACCGCTGCCCAACAGTGTGGCGGCCGAAGCACGGCCGGTTGCGGCAAAGGCCAAATCGGCCAATAGCCCCATGGTTCCTGCCATTCCCAGTGTGAGACAAATCAGCAGCAACATGACATTGCCCACGCCCGGCGGCGACAAACGCTGCCCCGGCGTCAGAAAATATTGATCTAGCTGCGCATCCACGCCGGCATAGACGGCCGGATCCCGCTGCAAGATTTGATGTTCCATTTCTCGCCCTTGAGATATCAGGCGGTTAATCATCCAGTCTGACATTACCTCACCATCTGCGGTAATTTTTGCATGATCCCAACAAAATATTGCCCCGTTTCCTTCACATTAACCGGCGAGGACAAAGTACCGCTGATACCGCTGCCCACAAAGGCCATAGAGTTATTCAGCGCCGACCGCAATTGCTGTCGGAGTCCGTTCTGGAGGGCTTGCGTTGGATAGCGTTTCGGGTATAAGCCCGCATTAACCATCTGTTTTAATACTTGATTGGAAATACCCGGATTCTCCGCCCGTATGATGCTCTCAGTGAGTCTTTTTCTTTCACTACGGGGCATGCTTTTTAGCCACTCCGTCGCCTTACGCGATGAAACCCTTCGCATTGCGCGATAGGTCATCGCCGCTTCTTTCAATGCGGCCCCTGCGCTCGCCAAAGAGATCACGTCCAAAATGGTGCTGGTAGCAACATACCACTGTTCCGAATCCAACTGCGCAAGCTCATCGCCTTTCCCGTCATAAAGCTTATTCACACGATACAGGCCATTGCCACACTGTAAGGCACTGGCGGCCATGCCGGCATAGCCTAAATAGGCGACCGCCGAACTGGTACCGCCGGTAAAGGGCACCGCGACGCTCCCCGACGCCAGTAAAAAAACGGAGACCAGCAGTGTGCCGCAAGATAGCGCCGCCGACGCAAGTTCTTTGCCGACGTTCGGTTTGGTCAAAGCCTCAGACAGGGTATTGGTCGCCGCGGTACGCGAAGTATGGGCAACGGTTTTGGTGATCACCACGTGAGTGACCTGCGAGGACGTTGAGTAACCGGTATGTTTGGTCGGCCTGACCAAATACGAATTTTGGCCGTCAGAAAAAATAATGCCCACCCCATGAAAAGCGATGCTGCAGTCCAGGGAGTCCTGCAAGGCCTGTAAATCAATATCCCGATACAGTTCCTGCACATTGCTGTTACCGAGCATACGAGCGAACTCGGCGCGGGTTAATTGATCTTCGGGAGAACCAAATGGCGAAGAAAAGGCCGTTGTCATTGTCGCGCATCCCTATACGTCAAAAGTCTTGGCAGTATAAAAATGCACAACAAAATCACAACTACGCAACCCATAAACTGATTTATAGGTCACGATTACTTATGTATTTCTTCTCATCCCTGCAAAAAGAAGCGGAACGCCGGGTTGTCGGTTTCATCGTGACAATCGTAACCCAGCGCCTGCAGGTGCTGCTCAAACTCAGGTTCGGTCTGCGACAGCTCAAAGCCTGCCAGCACGCGGCCAAAATCGGTGCCGTGGCTGCGGTAGTGGAACAGTGAAATATTCCAGTGGGTGCCCAAGGTCTGCAGAAACTTCAGCAGCGCGCCCGGTGACTCCGGGAACTCAAAGCTGTACAGACGCTCGCGCAACGGCTTCGAAGGCCGCCCACCGACCATGTAGCGTACATGCAACTTGGCCATTTCATCGTCGGACAAGTCCACCACCTGATAACCATCGGCATGCAATTCTTCGATGATTTCCAGTCGTTCGGCATGGCCGCGCGTCAGACGCACGCCGACGAAAATGCAGGCGTTATCTGCATCGGCATAGCGGTAGTTGAACTCGGTGACCGAGCGCCCGCCCAGCAGTTGGCAAAACTTCAGGAAGCTGCCCTTCTGTTCTGGGATGGTCACGGCCAACAGCGCTTCGCGTTGCTCGCCCAACTCGCAGCGTTCCGACACATAGCGCAAACCGTGGAAGTTCAGGTTGGCACCGGACAGCACGTGCGCCAGGCGCTCCCCCTGGATGTTGTGCTGCTGTACGTACTTTTTCAGCCCGGCCAGTGCCAGCGCACCGGAGGGTTCGGCAATGGCACGCACGTCTTCAAACAGATCTTTGACCGCTGCGCAGATGGCATCGCTGTCGACGGTGATCACGTCGTCCAGGTATTCCCGGCACAGGCGGAAGGTTTCATCACCGATGCGCTTTACCGCCACGCCTTCGGCAAACAGCCCAACGCGGGCCAGATCCACCGGATGCCCGGCATCCAGCGCCGCACGCAGGCAGGCGGAGTCTTCCGCCTCCACGCCGATCACTTTGATTTGCGGCATCAGTTGCTTGATCAATACCGCTACACCCGCCGCCAGACCGCCACCGCCCACCGGCACAAATACCCGGTCGAGGTGCGCGTCTTGCTGCAGCAGTTCCATCGCCAGCGTGCCCTGCCCGGCGATCACCGTTGGGTGGTCGAACGGCGGCACAAAGGTCATGCCCTGCTTGAGCGAAAGCTCAATCGCTCTGGCCTTGGCTTCATCAAAATTGGCACCGTGCAACAGCACTTCGCCGCCGAAGCCACGCACCGCATCCACTTTGATGTCCGCGGTGGTTACCGGCATCACGATCAGCGTTTTGATCCCTAAGCGTTTACCAGAGTAGGCCACGCCCTGCGCATGGTTACCGGCCGAAGCCGTCACCACGCCGCGCGCCTTTTGTTCTTCGTTCAGGCTGGCGATCATCGCGTAAGCCCCGCGCAGCTTGAAGCTGTGCACCGGCTGACGATCTTCGCGCTTCACCAAAATGGTATTGCCGAGGCGCGAAGAGATTTTGCTCATGGCCTGTAGCGGGGTGACCTGAGCCACCTCGTAAACCGGCGAGCGGAGCACCGCTCGCAAATACTCCGCGCCACAGGGGGCGTCGGGTAGGGGTTGCGATTCCGCCATGGTGCTTTAGCCTCCCAGCTTGCTCTTGTCGCGCACGGCACCTTTGTCGGCGCTGGTCGCCAGTGTGGCGTAGGCGCGCAGAGCGAAGGAAACCTGGCGCTCACGATTTTTCGGTGTCCAGGCCTGATCGCCACGCGCCAGTTCAACTTCACGGCGTGCCGCCAGTTCGCTGTCCGTCACGTCCAGTACCATGCTGCGTTTTGGAATATCGATGTCGATCATGTCGCCATCTTCAATCAGCGCAATCAGGCCACCGCTGCCCGCTTCCGGAGAAACGTGGCCGATAGACAGGCCGGAGGTACCGCCGGAGAAACGGCCGTCGGTGATCAGCGCACAGGCTTTACCCAGCCCCATGGATTTCAGGTAAGTGGTCGGATAGAGCATTTCCTGCATGCCCGGCCCGCCCTTTGGCCCTTCGTAGCGGATCACCACTACGTCGCCGGCAACCACTTTGCCGCCGAGGATCGCTTCCACCGCGGTGTCCTGGCTTTCGTACACTTTTGCCGGACCGCGGAAGGTCAGGTTGTCTTTGTCGACACCGGCGGTTTTTACAATGCTGCCGTCCAGTGCCATGTTGCCGTACAGTACGGCCAGGCCACCTTCCAGGCTGAAGGCATTTTCCAGCGAGCGGATACAGCCTTCTGCGCGATCATCGTCCAGCGTGTCCCAACGACAATCCTGCGAGAACGCCTGAGTAGTACGGATACCCGCCGGACCGGCGCGGAACATTTTCTTCACCGCTTCGTCCTGAGTCAGCATGATGTCGTACTGATTCAGCGTTTCCGTCAGCTTCAGGCCCAGGATGTTGTCGACGTCGCGGTTCAACAGACCCGCACGATCCAACTCGCCCAGGATGGCCAGTACGCCACCGGCACGGTGTACGTCTTCCATATGGTATTTCTGGGTGCTTGGCGCCACTTTGCACAGGTGCGGTACCTTGCGTGACAGACGATCGATATCTTCCATGGTGAAATCGATCTCGCCTTCCTGAGCCGCCGCCAACAGGTGCAATACGGTGTTGGTCGAGCCGCCCATGGCGATATCCAGCGTCATGGCGTTTTCAAATGCAGCCTTGTTGGCAATGCTGCGTGGCAGTGCGCTTTCGTCGTCCTGCTCGTAGTAACGCTTGGTCAGCGCAACGATGCGTTTACCGGCGTTGAGGAACAGATCCTTACGGTCAGCGTGGGTCGCCAGCAGCGAGCCGTTACCCGGCTGAGACAGGCCCAGCGCTTCGGTCAGGCAGTTCATCGAGTTGGCGGTGAACATACCGGAACAGGAGCCGCAGGTTGGACAGGCGGAACGTTCGATCTGCGCACTGTCGGCATCGCTGACGTTCGGGTTGGCACCCTGGATCATGGCGTCGATCAAATCCAGCTTGATTATCTTGTCGGACAGCTTGGTTTTGCCGGCTTCCATCGGGCCGCCGGAAACGAAAATCACCGGAATGTTCAGGCGCAGTGACGCCATCAGCATCCCCGGGGTGATTTTGTCGCAGTTGGAGATACACACCATCGCATCCGCGCAGTGGGCATTCACCATGTATTCAACCGAGTCGGCGATCAATTCGCGCGACGGCAGGGAATAGAGCATGCCGCCGTGGCCCATGGCGATACCATCATCCACCGCAATGGTGTTGAACTCTTTGGCGACGCCGCCTGAAGCTTCGATCTGTTCGGCAACCAGCTTGCCCAAATCACGCAGATGCACATGGCCCGGAACGAACTGGGTAAATGAGTTGACCACCGCAATAATGGGTTTACCAAAATCGTCGTCGGTCATTCCGGTCGCGCGCCATAATGCGCGGGCACCTGCCATGTTGCGGCCGTGGGTGGTGGTGGCGGAACGGTACTTAGGCATGCTCTTCACTCCAAATGTATTTATTACAGGCGGCGAACGAACCGCCTGGATATTCTTATCTGTCTGTCAATTTACCCTATGAATTTCAAGCTTCAGCTTAAAAGGCGATGGGTAAATTATGGATTTACCGGATCCAGCCAACCGTACTTGTCTTCGGTCTTGCCAGTGAACAGGCCAAAGAACGCCTGTTGGATCTGTTTGGTCACCGGGCCGCATTTACCAATGCCGACCTGGATGCCGTCAACGCTGCGAACCGGGGTAATTTCTGCGGCGGTACCAGACATGAACACTTCGTCGGCCAGGTACAGCGACTCGCGTGACAACACTTGCTCACGCACTTCAAAGCCCATGTCTTTCGCCAGCTTGATGATGGCGTCGCGGGTGATGCCCGGCAGCGCGGAAGAAGTAAACGGCGGGGTGAACAACACGCCGTCTTTCACTTCAAACAGATTCTCACCTGCGCCTTCGGAAATATAGCCGTGCACATCCAGCGCAATCCCTTCCTGATAACCGTGGCGGCGCGCTTCACTGCCCACCAGCAGGGAGGAAAGATAGTTACCACCGGCCTTGGCCGCGGTTGGGATGGTATTCGGTGCCACACGGTGCCAGGACGAAACCATTGCATCGATGCCTTGTTCCAGCGCCTCTTCACCCAGATACGCGCCCCAAGGAAACGCCGCGATAATCACGTCGGTTTTGTAACCGTCCGGTGGGTTTACTCCCATACCGACGTCACCGACAAACACCAGCGGACGAATATAAGCGCTGACCAGATTGTTTTTACGCAGCGTGGCGCGACAGGCTTCCATCAGCTCATCAACGCTTTGCGATACCGGCATGCGGTAGATTTTTGCCGAATCATGCAGGCGCTGCATATGTTCACGGTGACGGAAGACCACCGGACCTTTATGGGAGTCGTAGCAACGGACCCCTTCAAACACCGAAGTGCCGTAGTGCAACGCATGTGACATCACGTGCACTTTGGCGTCAGCCCAGGGAACCATCTCACCATTGAACCAAATGTAATCGGCTTTCTTCGTCATTATTCTTATCCTTCTCGCGCATCAGGCGCGTATTTGTTGTGATGTTTGTTGCTGGATCTCAACGCAGGAGACATCCATCAGTTTGCTCAACTGAGATGACAGTAGATCCACCGGGCGCTGGCTGGCAACGGTCAATTCAATATTAATCTTGTCGGTGTTTGCAGCCGTTGCCATATTCATAGCACAAACCTGAAAGCCACGATGACGCACGACGCGCAATACGCGCTCTAACATTTCAGGGCGAAAACGGGCCTGGATCGAGAGTTGATGCTGCATCATGATATTTTCTCCAACATGGTTTCGTTACCGGCACCCGGCGGCACCAGCGGCCAGACGTTTTCAAGCTCATCGATCGACACATGCAGCATGTAAGGCCCTTCGCTGTTGAATAAGGCATCGAGCGCGCCTGCGACCTGGTCTTTACGGGTGATACGCTGGCCGGGGATACCAAAAGCATTGGCCAGCATCAGGAAATCGGGGTTATCGGAAAGGTTGGTTTCACTGTAGCGCCCGTCAAAAAACAGTTGCTGCCACTGGCGAACCATCCCCAAGCGCTGGTTATCCAGCAGAACGATTTTCAGCGGTAACTGCTTGCGTTTGATGGTGCCCAGTTCCTGCACATTCATCATGAACGAACCGTCGCCCGATACGCAGATCACCGTATCCTCCGGGCGGGCCATCTGGGCACCAACTGCGGCCGGGACGCCAAAGCCCATGGTGCCCAAACCGCTGGAGGTGATGAAATTCTCCGGACGTTCAAAGGTCATGTGCTGTGCAGTCCACATCTGGTGCTGGCCGACGTCGGTGGTGATCACGCTGTTAGCGGGCTTGCGCTCGGACAGTTGCTTCAACAGCAGCGGCGCGTAGATCGGCTGGCCTGGGTGATCGTAGCGCCAGGTATGGGTTTCTTTCAGTTCAACCACTCGCTGTTGCCAGGCGGTGATATTCAGCGGCTGCTGCAACGCCGGCAACAAGGCTTTCAAATCCCCCTGCAGTGCCACGTGTGCCTGACGCAATTTGCTCATTTCCGCCGGGTCGATATCCATGTGGATCACCTTGGCGTGCGGGGCGAAAGCATTCAGTTTGCCGGTCACGCGATCGTCAAAACGCGCGCCAACGGCAATCAGCAAATCGCATTCCTGTACCGCCAGATTGGCGGCTTTGGTGCCGTGCATACCCAACATACCAAGATAATACGGCTGCTCCGCGTCCGGTGCGCCCAGCCCTTTCAGCGTGGCAACGTTGGGCATTTGGGTTACCGCGATAAACTCACGCAGCGCCGGTACCGCCTGCGCCATGCCAACCCCACCACCGACGTACAACATCGGCTTGTGTGCCTGCGCCAGCAATTCGAAGGCCTGCGCCAATTCCGCTGTCGGGTAATGAAGTTCTTCCACTACCGGCATCAGGTGCGGATGTAATTCACCCTGAGCCAGTTGGATGTCTTTCGGGATGTCGATCAGCACCGGGCCAGGGCGACCGCTGCTGGCGATGGCAAAGGCTTCCGCCATGATGCCCGGCAGCGCGTCCAGTGATTCCACCAGGAAGCTGTGTTTGGTACAGGCCAGAGACAGGCCGAGGACATCGATCTCCTGAAAGGCATCGGTACCAATCAGTGCAGAACCCACCTGGCCGGTAATCGCCACCACCGGAACAGAATCCAGCAGCGCATCGGCCAGGCCGGTGATCAGGTTGGTGGCGCCAGGGCCGGAAGTGGCGATACAAACGCCGACCTTGCCGGTTGAGCGGGCATAACCAATGGCGGCCATTGCGGCGCCTTGCTCGTGGCGGCACAGCAGGTGTTCCACCCCGCCGTCATACAATGCATCGTAGACCGGCATGATTGCGCCACCCGGGTAGCCGAATACCGTATCAACCCCCTGTGCACGCAACGCTTGTACTACCCACTGAGCCCCATTCATAGTTATTTCCCCGCCTTACTTCGACAACCGCAGGATTTTGTTCTGTTATTCATTGTCTTATCCTCGCTTCACTTTTCTCTTGCCAATAAAAAACCCCCGGACCTTTCGGTGCGGGGGTTCTCTTGCGATTCCGGCTTGTTTTCTAAGCCATTCTTCGTCCAAGTGCAGCCCCGCACGGTGGGATAATAATCACCACCACGCTAATCACGACTAGGCTAATCACTTGGGCAAAGGCTTTCATAATAAGTTTGTTCACTGTGCTCGTTTCGAACTAATACCTACAGAGGTACCATAGTCCCGCGCGGCATGACAACACTTTTTTTGCGTTATTATCCGGCGCAATCTGGTCATACCTCGTGCAAAAAGCCCGGATTTCAAACGTTAGCCTGCACACCCGAAGATTTCGCCTCGCCCGAGATCGCCTTGCTGCCCGTGTCCTTACCCAAGAACACCAATAGCGCAATGACGATGGCCACCGTGCCGGCGATAATCGCCATCGCCAGCCCGTAATTATGGCCATGATGCTCGGCAATCGTCGCCTGCAGCGTGGCGTTGACCGAAGCAATCAGATTACCCAGTTGGTAAACAAACCCCGGCAGTACCGCACGGGTATTGGCCGGCACCAGTTCGGTGAGATAAGTCGGTATCACGCCCCAGGCACCCTGCACCATGAACTGCATCAGGAAAGCACCAATCCCCAGCATCAGCGAGCCGCTGGAAAATGCCCACAGCGGGATCACCGGCAATGCCAGTAGCGCAGCAATGATAATCGCCTTCCGGCGGCCAATTTTTTCCGATAGCGCACCAAAGAAAACACCGCCGATAATTGACGCGATATTGTAGCTAATGGCGATGATACTGACGGTTTTAGGGTCGAAACCGTGCTGAACTTTCAAAAATACCGGGTACATATCCTGAGTGCCGTGCGAGAAGAAATTGAATGCCGCCATCAGCAACACCAGATAGCCGCACAGCTTCCAGTGGCTCTTCAGCACCGGCAGCAGCGCACTGCTTTCCTTGCGTTCACGCGCCGCCAGCCACACCGGCGACTCCTGCACGCAGTAGTAGATAAATGGCAGCAGTAAAATCGGTGCTGCGCCGATCACGAACATCCCACGCCAGCCAATCACCTCAAACAGCAGGCCATATACCACCGCCGCCAACAGATACCCAAAGGGGTAACCGGCCTGGAAAATCCCCGACATCAGGCCACGCGAGCGGTCTGGGATGGTTTCCAGCGCCAGCGACGATGCCACACCCCAGATCCCCCCCATCGCCACGCCATACAACACGCGCAGTATCAGGAATACCGTCAACGACGGTGCCGCAGCGGACAACAGCTCAAAGATCGAGAAGAAGACAATATTCAGCATCAAAATCGGTTTGCGGCCGTATTTTTCCGCCGCCCGGCCGAAGATCAGTGCGCCAATCGGGCGCACTGCCAACGTCAGCAGGATCGCCAGCGTCACCTCCTCCATGCCGACATGGAAAGATTGCGCAATATCGCTGAGCAGAAAGACCAGCACGAAAAAATCGAAAGCATCAAGCGTCCAGCTTGAAAAGCTGGCGATGGCTGCATTGCGTTGCAGCGGGGTCCAACCAAACATAGTGTTATCCCTACTCTGGAATACGAGGTCATGAGGTTTAGCGGCTGCCGTGTCGGAAGGCGACGGCGGTCGGAGTTTGTTAACGAAGTGATTTTTATTTTAATCAATTGTTAAATACACCCATTCCCCCTCTCACCGCAACTTGGTTAGCCTGCTAATTTGTTGCAGCATTCACGCAATTGTTAGGGGGTATTGCCACCCTTTGCGCAGCTCTGCACAAAAATTCGTTATCTTTATGAAATTTATAATTTTAATTACGACTCAGCACGCAAATACCCCAAGCTTGCCGCACTCCGCTGGCCCATCTCCCGCATCATGTTGCCTTCAGCAAGGAGAGCAACATGGCACTGGCGGTTATTTATACCCGAGCCACACTGGGCGTTCAGGCCCCGTCGGTTACGGTGGAAGTGCATATCAGCAACGGACTACCCGGCCTGACCATGGTCGGCCTGCCGGAAACCACGGTGAAAGAAGCCCGCGATCGGGTGCGCAGTGCCCTGATCAATAACGGCTTCACCTTTCCCGCCCGGCGCATCACCGTCAATCTGGCACCCGCCGATTTACCCAAGGAAGGCGGCCGTTACGACCTGCCGATTGCTCTGGCGATCCTCGCGGCCTCCGAACAGTTGCCGGCTGATAAGCTGGCGCGTTATGAGTTCCTGGGAGAGTTGGCGTTATCCGGTGCACTACGGGGAGTCAGTGGCGCGATACCCGCCGCGTTGGCGGCGCTGGATGCGGGCAGGCAGTTGATTTTGGCTACCGCTAATGGCCGGGAGGTGGGGTTGATTACCCAGAGCGAAACCCTTGTGGCAGAACACCTGCTGGAGGTGTGTGCCTTTCTGTTAGGCAAGGGCGACTTACCGGCAGCCAGCGCACCGCCGGCAACGGAGACGACGCAGGAGCCTGCCGATCTGCAAGATATTCTGGGCCAGGAACAGGCGAAACGGGCGCTGGAGATCGCCGCCGCCGGGGGCCACAACCTGCTGCTGGTCGGCCCACCGGGGACCGGGAAGACCATGCTGGCCAGCCGTTTGAATGGCCTGCTGCCCCCGCTGACCGACCGTGAGGCGCTGGAGAGCATCGCCGTCGCCAGCCTGCTGCACCATCCCGCGCAAGCGCTGCCGTGGCGACAGCGGCCGTTTCGTGCACCGCATCACAGTGCTTCGATGGCCGCGCTGGTTGGCGGCGGCTCACTGCCGCGACCGGGTGAGATTTCCATGGCGCACAACGGCGTGCTGTTTCTTGATGAGTTACCTGAATTCGAAAGACGGGTGCTGGATGCCCTGCGTGAACCGCTGGAGTCTGGCGAGATCGTCATTTCACGCGCCACGGCCAAGGTCTGCTTTCCGGCCAGGGTACAGTTGATCGCAGCCATGAACCCCAGCCCAACCGGGCATTATCAGGGCATGCACAACCGCGCGTCCCCACAACAGGTGCTGCGCTATCTCGGACGGCTTTCAGGGCCGTTCCTCGATCGCTTCGATTTATCGATTGAGGTGCCGCTGCTGCCACCGGGCGTGCTAAGCAAACGACGCATCGCCGGTGAAAGTAGCGCACAGGTACGGGAGCGGGTGCTGTTGGCACGTGAAAGGCAGCTCGAACGTGCCGGGAAGATCAATGCCCTGCTAAATAATCACGAGGTTGAACGGGATTGCGCACTGAGCGAGGCAGATGCGGACTTTCTTGAGACGACGTTAAACAAATTGGGATTATCGGTTCGCGCCTGGCAACGGATTTTAAAAGTGGCTCGCACACTGGCAGATTTGGCGGGGGATCGGGAGATTGATAAGCGCCATTTGAGCGAAGCGCTTGGCTACCGCAGTATGGACCGCCTGTTGCTGCAGCTGCACCGCAGCCTGGAATAAAAATGGGGCCCAAAGGCCCCATCGATATCAGTCGTCGCTGTCGGTGTAATCTTCCACCGCATCAGCCTGCGGCTTGCCGCCGGACAGGGTATGGAATTTTTTCGGGCGGCGTGTGCGCACCAGATATTTAGCCCATACTTTTTCCTGCTCGGTAACCGGCTCACGCTCACCGTGGCACACTGCGACGAACAACTGTTCTTCTTCAGTGACCGGCTGACGTTTGCCTGCGTCCAGCTCGTTGAACGCATACCCGAAACGCTCTAGTAATTGCGCTTCTTTAATGGTGAAATCGCCGTGACGGGAGAACCCGCGAGGATAATGTTTATTATCAAAAAAACGATTGGTCGTGGTGAAGCTATCCGCCATCTGACACGCTCCTAATTCTCTCATGGCCGTGCTGTTTATGGCGCGGAGTATTAGATAGGCTTGACATTGTGTAAAACAAAACATTTAAATCTTAACGATAAAAATTTCTGGAGATGGGTGTGGATACCGAATTACTGAAAACCTTTTTGGAGGTCAGTAGAACGCGTCACTTTGGCCGAGCTGCAGAATCCTTGTACTTAACGCAGTCTGCCGTCAGTTTTCGTATCCGCCAGTTAGAAACCCAATTGGGCGCGAATTTATTCACTCGTCATCGTAACAATATCCGGCTGACGCCAGCTGGGGAGCGGCTTCTGCCTTATGCTGAGAGCCTGATGATGACCTGGCAATTGGCAAAAAAAGAGGTGGTGCGTTCGCTGCAGCATACCGAATTGTCCATCGGCGCCACCGCGTCGCTGTGGGAAGCTTATCTGACCCCGTGGCTGCAATCGCTGTATCAACAACGTGAGGCGTTACAACTGGAAGCCAGGGTGGCATTACGGCACTCTTTGGTAAAACAGCTGCATGAAAGGCAGCTCGATTTGCTCATTACCACCGAGCCACCCAAGATGGATGAACTGGCCAGCCAGCTATTGGGCAATTTTTCGCTGCGGCTGTTCTCCTCCACCCTGCGTGATAAACAGGCGCCGATGCCCTATATCAAGCTGGAATGGGGGGCGGATTTCCACCAACAGGAAAGCCGTATGCTGGAAGGGGATACCCTGCCGGTGCTGACCACCACCTCCGCACACCTGACCCGACAACTGCTGGAAACCACCGGCGGCTGTGCCTTCCTGCCCAGCCAATGGGAGAAGGACTATCCGCAGTTGGCCGCCACCGCCGATATCCCGCCGATTATCCGCCCGCTGTACGCCGTTTGGCTGCAAAATAGCGACCAACAGCCGTTGATCCGCCAACTGTTGAAAATACCTTTAAATACCACAGCATGAGGCGCTATAACGGCTTCAGACGAGGATGGCGGGGTTTGGTTCGTCTGCCAAGCCAAAACGCGCTCATCGCCTTCTGAAGGCCGATAAAGCAGAACAGCAGGATGCCGATAACGATTTTGGTCCACCAGGAGCTGAGCGTACCGTCGAAAGTGATGTAACTCTGAATCAGCCCCTGGATCAGCACGCCAAACAGCGTACCCAGCACGGTACCGACCCCGCCAGTCAACAAGGTGCCACCAATCACTACCGCGGCAATGGCATCCAGCTCCACGCCGCTGGCGGCCAGCGCGTAGCCTGCCGAGGTATACAACGAGAAAATAATCCCGGACAAGGCTGCCAATGTGCCTGAGAGCATATAAATCAGCACCGTCGTACGCTGCACAGGCACGCCCATCAGTGCCGCAGACACCCGGTTACCGCCGATGGCGTAGACGTTGTGGCCAAAGCGGGTGCGGTGCGCTAACACTATGCCGACCGCCACCACCATTAGCATCACCAACGCCAACAGAGTAAAGCGGCCACCGCCCGGCAGTTTCCAGGCATAGTTCGCCAGCGCGGCATACAACGGATGATCAATGGGAATCGACTCTTCCGAGACGATAAAACTCATGCCCCGCACGAAGAACATTCCAGCCAGCGTGATGATAAACGCCGGAAGTTTCAGTACATCAATAATCCAACCCATCAATGCGCCGAACGAAGCGCCCATCAGCAGCGCAATAACAAACGCATAGCCCGGTGCAATACCGTAGGTTCCGATCAATTTGGCCAATAGCACCCCGGTGAAGGCGATCACCGAGCCAACCGACAGATCGATACCGCCGGAAAGGATCACAAACGTCATGCCTACCGCAACGATGCCAAGAAAGGCGTTGTCGGTCAGCAAGTCACACCATACCCGCGTTGAAGCAAAACTGGGGAACTGAGTGAGGCAAAAACCATAGCCCAAAAGGAACACCAGGACAGTAATCAACAGTGGAAGATTACGTTTGATCATGGCTTTCTTCTCCTAAGCAGTTGGCGCAACGAGACGCTGGGTGATTGCACCATCAGCACCGCCAGCACCACGATCGCCTTCAGTACCAGATTAAATTCCGGCCGATAGCCGGACAGCAGAATACCGGTATTCATCCCCTGAATGATTAATGCTCCCACCACCGACAACAGCAGGTTAAAACGCCCGCCCAGCAATGAGCCGCCACCAATCACCACCGCCAGGATCGCATCCAGCTCCAGCCACAGCCCGGCATTGTTGGCGTCTGCACCGCGGATGTCCGCCGTGACGATAATCCCGGCCACCGCAGCACAGAGTCCGCAGATGACATATACCGCCATCACCACCCAGCGCGTACTGACCCCCGCGTTGCGTGCCGAGCGCAGATTGATGCCCACGGCTTCGATAAACAGCCCCAGCGCCGTTTTACGCGTCAGCAGCCAGATCAACAGCAGCATCACTGCGGCAATGATCGCCGGCATCGGCAGATACATCAGCGCACCGCTGCCAAGCCGAGCCAACCCTTCTCGTTCAAAGGTGACGATTTGTCCTTCGGTGATCAGTTGCGCAATACCACGACCGGCCACCATCAGCATCAGCGTGGCGACAATCGGTTGTATCTGCAGTACTGCCACCAGAAAGCCGTTCCACAGGCCACACAGCGCACCCGCCGCCAAGGCAGCCGCCAGCACGTAACCCAGCGGATAACCGGCGCTGGTCAGCGTTGCGGCCGTGGCACCGGCAATAGCCATCACGGCCCCCACCGAAAGGTCGATACCACCGGTGGCGATCACTAACGTCATGCCTAATGCCAATAACGCTACCGGCGCGCCACGGTTAACAATGTCGATCACACTGCCAAACAGTCGACCATCCTGAATGTGGATGGAAAAGAAATTCGGGGCGACCAGGCTGTCGATTAACAAAATCACCGCCAGCGCCCCCAGTTGTGTCGCCCCTGCGGGGAAGACCCATCTGACTTTACGTGGTCCACCGGTCATGGAGAAACTCCTGAGGTTCATTCGGCCCCCTGCTGCGCGGCTATCGCCTGCATGATCGCAGGTACCGTAATGGCGTCATGCTCAAGCTGCGCCACGTGTTTTCTGTCGCGTAGCACCAGGATACGATCGGCATAGCCCGCCAGCTCTTCCAGTTCGGACGAAATCACCAGCAGCGCCAGCCCTTCATCACAGAGTTTTTCGATCAAGCGGATGATTTCAGCATGCGCGCCAACGTCAATGCCGCGCGTTGGTTCGTCCAGGATCAAAAAGCGCGGTTTGGTTGCCAGCCAGCGAGACAGCAACACCTTCTGCTGATTTCCGCCGGACAGATATTGGATCTGCTGCTCCGGCCCCGGCGTGCGAATGCCCAACAGTTGGATATAATCCTCGGCAATATGGGTTTGTTCCCGCAGTGATAACGGTTTTAACCAACCGCGTTGCGCCTGCAGGGCCAGAATGATGTTTTCCCTTACCGTCGCAGCACCGACAATCCCGTCGGTTTTTCGGTCCTCCGGGCAATAACCAAAACCGAGGCTGGCAGCTTTACGGGGCGTGCGGATGTTCACCGTACGACCCTCAACTTTCGCACTGCCGCTATCACGCGGTTTGATGCCGAATATCAGCTGAGCCGTTTCCGTGCGGCCAGAGCCCAGCAGACCGGCCAAGCCTACAATTTCGCCCGGACGGATTTGCAGATCAAAGGGTTCAACCATGCCGCGTCGTCCATAACCCCTGAATTCGACCAGGGATGGCGCATCCGTTGGCGCGTGCTCACCTCGTTTAAGCAGCGACTCGTCAAACGCGTGGCCAAGCATCATCTGTACCAATTCCAGACGCGGTAAATCAGCGGTAATTCGGGTCCCCACTAACTTACCGTTGCGCAGTACAGTGATGCGATCGCAAATACGGTAAAC
The DNA here is from genome assembly GCF_027474885.1 of Serratia myotis. NCBI lineage: Bacteria > Pseudomonadati > Pseudomonadota > Gammaproteobacteria > Enterobacterales > Yersiniaceae > Serratia > Serratia myotis. Next base: position 5,311,981 of record NZ_CP099707.1, read on the forward strand.
CTGATCGAGGAAGTGGGTGACAAAGATCATCCCCATGCCCTGGCTGCGGAGCTGGCCGAGAATACCCAGTAACATGCTGACTTCTTTGGCATCCAGACTGGCAGTTGGCTCATCCAGGATCAGAACTTTGGCCGACAAGTCGACCGCCCGCGCGATAGCGATAATCTGCTGGATCGCAATGGAGTAATTGCCCAATGGCTGACTGACATCCAACTGTAATCCATACCCCAGCAAAAGCTGCCGGGCCTGGTGCAGCAGCTTTTTTTGATCGACCAGGCCGAAGCGCGTTGGCTCACGGCCAATGAACAAATTAGCCGCCACCGAGATGTTCGGCAGCAAGTTAACTTCCTGATAAACCGTACCAATCCCCAGCAGCTGCGCCTGTGCAGTACTCTGTGGGGCAATGGCGGTACCCTCCAGCAATATCTCACCGGCGGAACGCTGATAAACCCCGGTTAGCGCTTTGATTAGCGTAGATTTCCCCGCGCCATTTTCACCCAGCAGCGCCATAATCTCTCCGCGCTGTAACGTGACATCAACCTGCTCCAGCGCTTTAACGCCAGGAAACTCAACGGATAATCCCTTAATCGCCAATAACGTGGTTTGAGATGTGACCATCTTCTGTCCCGCCGGTGAGTGGATTAATAGCCCATGCTTTTCTTCAGCTCAAATTCCTGTTTCGCGGTATCCGGCTGCAGCAGTTTCGATTCGGTCTGGATAAACTTCGGCGGCTGAGTGCCATCTTTTTTCATCGCCAGCAACGCATCAAACGCCGGGCCGGCCATATTCGGCGTCAGCTCGACCGTGGCGTTGGCTTCACCATTCACCATCGCTTTGAATATGTCAGGGACACCGTCGATAGAGACAATTTTGATCTGTGAACCCGGTTTTAAGCCCGCCTCTTTGATTGCCTGAATAGCACCGATCGCCATGTCGTCGTTATGCGCATACACCGCACAAATATTTTTGCCGTTTTGCTCGGCCTTGATAAAGCTTTCCATCACTTCTTTGCCCTTGCTGCGGGTAAAGTCGCCGGATTGTGAGCGGATGATTTTAACGTTGGCAGCGGTGGCTATGCCGTCGGCAAAGCCTTTCTTGCGGTTGATGGCGACACTGGAGCCCACGGTCCCCTGCAGTTCCACCACGTTACAGGGCTTGCCGGCGACCTCTTTAACCAGCCACTCGCCTGCAACCTTGCCTTCATGCACGCTGTCGGACGCCACGGCTGCGGTATACAGCGAGGGATCGTTCACTTCGATCATCCGGTCGAGCAGGAATACCGGGATCTTGGCCTCTTTGGCCTCTTGCAGTACCGGAGTCCACCCGGTGGCGACTACCGGTGCAATGAAAATGGCATCAACACCCTGGGCGATGAAGGATCGGACCGCTTTGATCTGGTTTTCCTGTTTTTGCTGCGCATCGGCGATTTTTAACGTAATACCACGCTTTTCCGCTTCCTGTTTCGAAACCTTGGTTTCCGCAGAGCGCCAGCCCGATTCGGAACCAATCTGAGAAAAACCGACGACCAACGGTGCCGCCTGTACCGTACTTATCAATGCGCCAGTGATGGCGGCCGCTAACAGCAGACGTTTAACCATGTTTGTTCTCCCCGCACTGCCCTGGCTCCTGGTGGCCTCAGACAGCGGTAACTGTTGTTGTGTATGCTGCATATTTTTCTGGTGAACTAGGTATCCAAAGACTCGGACACCCATTAGGTGTAGTCGAAAATCAGGCAGGAATAATGAGCGGCATCACATCACGGGAGAACAACCATTTTGTACATGGATCCAGCTAAAAATGTCTAAATTGGGAACAGGTTTGGTAGGGTTTTTAGGCAATTTATCAGGGGAATAGCGAGGATTTAGGAAAAGTAGAAAGCAAAAAAAACCCTTCGCTTTCGCAAAGGGTTCCTAATATGGCAGGGGCGGAGAGACTCGAACTCGCGACACCCGGTTTTGGAGACCGGTGCTCTACCAACTGAGCTACGCCCCTAAATCATGCTTAACATTATGCCTGCTAAAATTAGCAGGCATAATTTAAATAAGTGGCGGAACGGACGGGGCTCGAACCCGCGACCCCCTGCGTGACAGGCAGGTATTCTAACCAACTGAACTACCGCTCCACCGGTTCTTTCACGTTACATCTTTCGATGTGGCAAGACCGCTCATGGCGATCTTGCTCATTACCAGGTGTCAAACCGATAACGTTTAATTGATGCCTGGCAGTGTCCTACTCTCGCATGGGGAGACCCCACACTACCATCGGCGCTACGGCGTTTCACTTCTGAGTTCGGCATGGGATCAGGTGGGACCACCGCGCTATTGCCGCCAGGCAAATTCTGTTTCATTCCAACCGCTACTACCCGTAGCCATCAGAACCAATCTCGGAACGTCGCTGAAAATCTACTCTCAAATCAAAACACTTTTGGTGTTGTAAGGTTAAGTCTCACGGATCATTAGTACTGGTTAGCTCAATGCATCGCTGCACTTACACACCCAGCCTATCAACGTCTTAGTCTTAAACGTTCCTTCAGGGGGATCAAGTCCCCAGGGAAGACTCATCTCGAGGCAAGTTTCGCGCTTAGATGCTTTCAGCGCTTATCTTTTCCGCACTTAGCTACCGGGCAATGCCATTGGCATGACAACCCGAACACCAGTGGTGCGTTCACTCCGGTCCTCTCGTACTAGGAGCAACCCCTCTCAATCTTCCAACGCCCACGGCAGATAGGGACCGAACTGTCTCACGACGTTCTAAACCCAGCTCGCGTACCACTTTAAATGGCGAACAGCCATACCCTTGGGACCTACTTCAGCCCCAGGATGTGATGAGCCGACATCGAGGTGCCAAACACCGCCGTCGATATGAACTCTTGGGCGGTATCAGCCTGTTATCCCCGGAGTACCTTTTATCCGTTGAGCGATGGCCCTTCCATTCAGAACCACCGGATCACTAAGACCTACTTTCGTACCTGCTCGAGCCGTCACTCTCGCAGTCAAGCTAGCTTATGCCTTTGCACTAACCTCACGATGTCCGACCGTGATTAGCTAACCTTCGTGCTCCTCCGTTACTCTTTGGGAGGAGACCGCCCCAGTCAAACTACCCACCAGACACTGTCCTCACCCCGGATTACGGGGCCGAGTTAGAACATCAAACATTAAAGGGTGGTATTTCAAGGTTGGCTCCACGCAGACTGGCGTCCACGCTTCAAAGCCTCCCACCTATCCTACACATCAAGGCTCAATGTTCAGTGTCAAGCTATAGTAAAGGTTCACGGGGTCTTTCCGTCTTGCCGCGGGTACACTGCATCTTCACAGCGAGTTCAATTTCACTGAGTCTCGGGTGGAGACAGCCTGGCCATCATTACGCCATTCGTGCAGGTCGGAACTTACCCGACAAGGAATTTCGCTACCTTAGGACCGTTATAGTTACGGCCGCCGTTTACTGGGGCTTCGATCAAGAGCTTCGCCTTGCGGCTGACCCCATCAATTAACCTTCCAGCACCGGGCAGGCGTCACACCGTATACGTCCACTTTCGTGTTTGCACAGTGCTGTGTTTTTATTAAACAGTTGCAGCCAGCTGGTATCTGCGACTGGCTTCAGCTCCGAGAGCAAGTCTCTTCACCTACGCGCCAGCGTGCCTTCTCCCGAAGTTACGGCACCATTTTGCCTAGTTCCTTCACCCGAGTTCTCTCAAGCGCCTTGGTATTCTCTACCTGACCACCTGTGTCGGTTTGGGGTACGATTTGATGTTACCTGATGCTTAGAGGCTTTTCCTGGAAGCTTGGCATCAACTACTTCTGCACCGTAGTGCATCGTCATCACGCCTCAGGGTTGAATAAGTAACCGGATTTACCAAGTCACTCCCCCTACACGCTTAAACCGGGACAACCGTCGCCCGGCTAGCCTAGCCTTCTCCGTCCCCCCTTCGCAGTAACACCGAGTACAGGAATATTAACCTGTTTCCCATCGACTACGCCTTTCGGCCTCGCCTTAGGGGTCGACTCACCCTGCCCCGATTAACGTTGGACAGGAACCCTTGGTCTTCCGGCGAGCGGGTTTTTCACCCGCTTTATCGTTACTTATGTCAGCATTCGCACTTCTGATACCTCCAGCAACCCTCACAGGCCACCTTCAACGGCTTACAGAACGCTCCCCTACCCAACAACGCCTAAGCGTCGCTGCCGCAGCTTCGGTGCATGGTTTAGCCCCGTTACATCTTCCGCGCAGGCCGACTCGACCAGTGAGCTATTACGCTTTCTTTAAATGATGGCTGCTTCTAAGCCAACATCCTGGCTGTCTATGCCTTCCCACATCGTTTCCCACTTAACCATGACTTTGGGACCTTAGCTGGCGGTCTGGGTTGTTTCCCTCTTCACGACGGACGTTAGCACCCGCCGTGTGTCTCCCGTGATAACATTCTTCGGTATTCGGAGTTTGCATCGGTTTGGTAAGCCGGGATGGCCCCCTAGCCGAAACAGTGCTCTACCCCCGAAGATGAGTTCACGAGGCGCTACCTAAATAGCTTTCGGGGAGAACCAGCTATCTCCCGGTTTGATTGGCCTTTCACCCCCAGCCACAAGTCATCCGCTAATTTTTCAACATTAGTCGGTTCGGTCCTCCAGTTAGTGTTACCCAACCTTCAACCTGCCCATGGCTAGATCACCGGGTTTCGGGTCTATACCTTGCAACTATTCGCCCAGTTAAGACTCGGTTTCCCTACGGCTCCCCTATACGGTTAACCTTGCTACAAAATATAAGTCGCTGACCCATTATACAAAAGGTACGCAGTCACCCAACTAGTAGGCTCCCACTGCTTGTACGTACACGGTTTCAGGTTCTATTTCACTCCCCTCGCCGGGGTTCTTTTCGCCTTTCCCTCACGGTACTGGTTCACTATCGGTCAGTCAGGAGTATTTAGCCTTGGAGGATGGTCCCCCCATATTCAGACAGGATGTCACGTGTCCCGCCCTACTCATCGAACTCACAATTAATGCATTTTAGTGTACGGGACTATCACCCTTTACTGTGCGACTTTCCAGACGCTTCCACTAACACAAGAACTGATTCAGGTTCTGGGCTCCTCCCCGTTCGCTCGCCGCTACTGGGGGAATCTCGGTTGATTTCTTTTCCTCGGGGTACTTAGATGTTTCAGTTCCCCCGGTTCGCCTCATACGACTATGTATTCATCGTATGATAGTGCAACGAATTGCACTGGGTTTCCCCATTCGGGTATCGCCGGTTGTAACGGTTTATATCACCTTACCGACGCTTATCGCAGATTAACACGCCCTTCATCGCCTCTGACTGCCTAGGCATCCACCGTGTACGCTTAGTCACTTAACCTCACAACCCAAAAGTGTTTCCACCTTCGTGCTGCTACATTTGAGAGACTCTATGACAGGTTAGTCCTTACTCCAGTACTTCTACGGAGGAGTAAGTTTCAGCTGTCATGTTTCAATTTTCAGCTTGTTCCAGATTGTTAAAGAGCAAAATCTTAAACGTGATTCTTGCGAATCAGTTTTAAGATTTTTTTGATATGGTGGAGCTAAGCGGGATCGAACCGCTGACCTCCTGCGTGCAAGGCAGGCGCTCTCCCAGCTGAGCTATAGCCCCATATCAGAAAAGCATTTTTCTACACCCTGTCTACTACCTTCGCCAATTCGCTTCTAGTCAAAGCGAAGTCCTGCGACGTTTACTCACGTAAACAACCAGGGCGACAACGCAGGATAGGAGGGAATTGGTGGGTCTGAGTGGACTTGAACCACCGACCTCACCCTTATCAGGGGTGCGCTCTAACCACCTGAGCTACAGACCCGACAAGGTGCTTTAAGGCTTAACCGGGAAGATTAAACCTTATGCTCTCTTTCATTTCATCAGACAATCTGTGTGAGCACTACACGCAATCAATATCATTAGGTAAGGAGGTGATCCAACCGCAGGTTCCCCTACGGTTACCTTGTTACGACTTCACCCCAGTCATGAATCACAAAGTGGTAAGCGCCCTCCCGAAGGTTAAGCTACCTACTTCTTTTGCAACCCACTCCCATGGTGTGACGGGCGGTGTGTACAAGGCCCGGGAACGTATTCACCGTAGCATTCTGATCTACGATTACTAGCGATTCCGACTTCACGGAGTCGAGTTGCAGACTCCGATCCGGACTACGACGTACTTTATGAGGTCCGCTGGCTCTCGCGAGTTCGCTTCTCTTTGTATACGCCATTGTAGCACGTGTGTAGCCCTACTCGTAAGGGCCATGATGACTTGACGTCATCCCCACCTTCCTCCGGTTTATCACCGGCAGTCTCCTTTGAGTTCCCACCATGACGTGCTGGCAACAAAGGATAAGGGTTGCGCTCGTTGCGGGACTTAACCCAACATTTCACAACACGAGCTGACGACAGCCATGCAGCACCTGTCTCACAGTTCCCGAAGGCACTAAGGCATCTCTGCCGAATTCTGTGGATGTCAAGAGTAGGTAAGGTTCTTCGCGTTGCATCGAATTAAACCACATGCTCCACCGCTTGTGCGGGCCCCCGTCAATTCATTTGAGTTTTAACCTTGCGGCCGTACTCCCCAGGCGGTCGACTTAACGCGTTAGCTCCGGAAGCCACGCCTCAAGGGCACAACCTCCAAGTCGACATCGTTTACAGCGTGGACTACCAGGGTATCTAATCCTGTTTGCTCCCCACGCTTTCGCACCTGAGCGTCAGTCTTTGTCCAGGGGGCCGCCTTCGCCACCGGTATTCCTCCAGATCTCTACGCATTTCACCGCTACACCTGGAATTCTACCCCCCTCTACAAGACTCTAGCTTGCCAGTTTCAAATGCAGTTCCCACGTTAAGCGCGGGGATTTCACATCTGACTTAACAAACCGCCTGCGTGCGCTTTACGCCCAGTAATTCCGATTAACGCTTGCACCCTCCGTATTACCGCGGCTGCTGGCACGGAGTTAGCCGGTGCTTCTTCTGCGAGTAACGTCAATGCAATGTGCTATTAACACACTACCCTTCCTCCTCGCTGAAAGTGCTTTACAACCCGAAGGCCTTCTTCACACACGCGGCATGGCTGCATCAGGCTTGCGCCCATTGTGCAATATTCCCCACTGCTGCCTCCCGTAGGAGTCTGGACCGTGTCTCAGTTCCAGTGTGGCTGGTCATCCTCTCAGACCAGCTAGGGATCGTCGCCTAGGTGAGCCATTACCCCACCTACTAGCTAATCCCATCTGGGCACATCTGATGGCGTGAGGCCCGAAGGTCCCCCACTTTGGTCCGAAGACGTTATGCGGTATTAGCTACCGTTTCCAGTAGTTATCCCCCTCCATCAGGCAGTTTCCCAGACATTACTCACCCGTCCGCCGCTCGTCACCCAGAGAGCAAGCTCTCCTGTGCTACCGCTCGACTTGCATGTGTTAGGCCTGCCGCCAGCGTTCAATCTGAGCCATGATCAAACTCTTCAATTAAAAGCTTGATTTGCTTCAACTCGTGAAGCGATGCTCGAAAATAACTTTCGTAATAGTCGTTCTGTTGGACAAGCCAACGAAACAACGTATTGCTTGGTCACTCTTCAAGACTTGATATTTTTTCGAACCCGAAGGTTCTGGATATCGTCTTGTGGAGTGCCCACACAGATTGTCTGATAAATTGTTAAAGAGCGTTCGTTACTGAGATAACTCTCGGTAACGCGGGAGGTGCATATTACGCTTTCCCGCTGAAGAGTCAAGCTTTTTTCTTATTAAGAAACGGTGTTTTCACCGGCTTGCTTCTTCCTGGCTGGGCGACTGGTTCTCGTTAGAGGAGTCGTTGTTCCCGGTCAGTGGAGGCGCATTATAGGGAGTTCTCAGAACGCCGCAACCCCTAATTTCAATATTTTTTCCGACCGTTGAATGTTTAACCAAAACAGCCTTAAACAGGCAGTTTTTTCAACGATTTAAAGCCATATCCCTGCAGAACGGGCAATAAAGCATCAGTGTCTTCATTTAACGCCATGCAATACGCCAAATTGTCTTCCTGAGTCGACACCAGAGCTTCCTGCGTTGAAATCAGCCAGGCGGTACGACGAGCAATCGCCGCGCCGGAATCGATCAACCGGGTTCCCTCAGGCAACACCTGCATTAACTCTTCTGCTAATAGAGGAAAGTGGGTGCAACCGAGTACGACAGTATCCGGCGGTTCGCGCATGCTCAGCCATGGCTGCAGGATTTTCTTCAGCGTCGCCAACGGTACGACGTCACCGTGCAACTTGGCTTCTGCCAGTTCCACCAGCTCTGAAGACCCCAATAGTTCGATCTTGCAATCGGTAGCGAAGCGGGCAATCAACTCATGGGTATAGGTGCGCTGTACGGTACCACGGGTAGCCAACAGGCCGACGACGCCATTGGCGGTCAGACGGGCAGCAGGTTTGATGGCAGGCACCACGCCGACGACCGGGAAGGTAAAGCGTTCGCGCAAAGCCGGCAGGGATACGGTACTGGCAGTGTTACAAGCGATGATGACTATCGCCAGAGGATGGCGCTGTTGCACCGCGCTGACAATCTCCAGCACGCGCTCAACAATAAACTCTTCGGATTTCTCACCGTAGGGAAACGCCACATTATCGAAGGCGTATATATAGTGGAGGTCCGGCAGCAGTTGCCGAACCTCTTGATACACCGATAACCCGCCGACGCCGGAGTCAAATACCAGTACCGTCGGACGGGCCTTCCCGGTGGTGTTAGAAGGTATAGCTTCCAGTGAGGTAGTATTCTCTTCCTGGAGTAGCGTAGCCATAAGCCGTCTCATAATCTTTATCAAACAGGTTGGCGATTCTACCACGAACTGTCAGATGAGATGTGACCGGATACGAAACTGCGAGATCCCACAGGCTGACGCCGCCGAGTTTGACGCTTTGCTCAGGGTAGGTGCTGTAGTCTTTGTCATAGCGCTCCCCCAGGTATTGATAGGTGACCGCCCAGTCAAAATCATAGACCTGCCAGTCCAGCTCATACTTCACTTGCTGTTTGGCGCGACGCAGCAGCACTTCGTTGGTTTTGGCATTGCGTGGGTCGACATAGTCGTAGCCGATGTGGTGGGTTAACGGACCGGTATCAAACGAGGCCGTGGCTTCTATACCTTTAATAGTAGCCTTGCCGATATTGTAATAAACGTAATTGGTCTCCCCAGTGGAATCAATCAGGTTATCAATATCGTTACGGTAACCGGAAACGCGCCAGGTCACTGGACCAGTCAACCCTTCAAAGCCGCCTTCCCACTGTTTACTTTCTTCCGGCTTCAAATCGGTATTATTACCAAAGTTGCCATACAGCTGGCCCATATTTGGGGCTTTAAACGCCGTGCCATAGGAAGCAATAAAGCGGTACCCTTCGACAAACTCCCAGCCCGCGCTGGTTTGCCAGGTGCCATGCCAGCCGAATTCAGAATGATCGTCACCACGCACCGCCCCTTCCAGGGTTACCGGGCCAACCAACTGCTGTGCGGTCAGATAGATACCGGCATTACGCTGACTTTTCTCACCGTTGACCGTGGTGGAATTCGGCTTGATCTCCTGGTGCTGCCAATCAACCCCCGAACTGACCGTCCCCTGACCCAACTGCAGGGTATTCCCCCACTGCAGGTTGTATTGCTCTGAATCCACCAGACTTGCCGAACTGTCATGCATACCCAGTCGAGGATCGTAATCATAATCCTTGCTATGGCTATAGCTGCCAATCAGTTGTGTCGCGTAGATACCTTCTTTATAACGCAGGCCGGTATCCCAGGTCTGGCTGTACAGCTTGCGAGTATCTACCAGTGGGCTGGTCGGGGAGGAATAATAAGCATCGTAAGCCGTACGGTTGTCATAACCATAACCACGCACAAAGCCGCTAATGGCCTCATTGAACTGATGGTCAACGGCGCCGTACAGCGCTTTACTCATGTAGCCATCGCGATCCTGCTGGCTCTGCATACCGGTACTGCCGTAAGCCACTACATCATAGCCTTTGGTATAGGTATAGTTGCCGGCGAGCGTCGCCACCGTGCTGTCGCCCAACTGTTGCTGAGTGGAAGCGTCATAGGCCTGATAGCCGTTTGAACCCACACCGGCAGAAAGCGTAGTGCCGTTCTTTTCACGGGTGGTAATAATGTTCACCACGCCACCGATGGCATCGGAACCATAGACAGCCGAACGCGGTCCGCGAATATATTCGACTTTCTGCACCAGCGAAATCGGGATCTGGCTAAGGTCAGAAGAACCACTGATGCCGGCCTGGTTAAGGCGAATACCGTCGATCAACACCAGGACATGGCTGGAGTTGGTACCGCGGATAAACAGCGAGCTTTTTTGTCCCAGGCCACCATTCTGCCCGACATCCACCCCCGGCAGGCGGCGCATCACGTCGGTCAGGCTTTTTGCCTGCCAGCGGTCGATATCATTGCGGGTGACGACAGAGGTGGGTGCCAGTACGGAAGAAACCGGCTGTGGAAAGCGGTTGGCGGAAACCACCAGATCATCGCTGTTATTGGCTGTGGTGTTGTCTTGCGCCCATCCAGAAAAAGCCGTGATGGAAGAAACCACCGCCAGCAGTGTATTTTTTGTAATTGTCATGAAAAAGCATCCAAACTTAATTGGTGGATGCCGCAGGATCATGGCCGGTATTTCGCGACGGCCACGGACATTGCGACGTAACACCGGCAGGTCTTCGGGCTTGGGAGTTGCGGGCAGCCTGTGAGCTACCTGCACCGGGCGATGACTTCCCATCCTGCAATGGACAGTGTCTGCGTAAAACGCTATCGCCGTGACTTCCCCTTACCGCTGCGCGTCAGCTCCGGATTCGAACCGGATTCCCTTTTCACTCGCTGCTTGAGGCCGGATGACAATGCTACGATCAATGTAAATAGATGTCTAGACTGCTACCAATGTTACAAATAATAAACGCGACAAAACTGGACTTCACGGGCTGATTCCCTACAATCCCCGCTGATCAAATTTGCCTGACGAGAAGAAACATGACGCCCGAGAATTTGCCTATTGAACGTTACGATGACCAACTGGCGGAGAAAACTGCCCGGCTGAAGACGCTGATGTCACCGTTCACGGCACCCGAGCCGGAAGTGTTCCGCTCGCCTGTCAGCCACTACCGCATGCGCGCCGAATTCCGCATCTGGCATGATGAAGACGAGATGTACCACATCATGTTTGATCAACAGACCAAGCAGCGCATCCGTGTCGATCAGTTCCCCGCCGCCAGCGAATTAATTAACCGCCTGATGAGTGCACTGATCGCCGCCATCAAGCCAGAGCCTGTTCTGCGCCGCAAACTGTTCCAGATTGACTACCTGTCGACCCGCAGCGGCAAAATCATCGCCTCACTGCTGTATCACCGCAAGCTGGACGACGCCTGGCAGCAGCAGGCAGAAAAGCTGCGTGATGATCTGCGCGCACAGGGCTTTGACCTGCAGCTGATTGGCCGTGCGTCGAAAATGAAAATCATGTTGGATCAGGATTACGTCGACGAAGTGCTGCCGGTCGCCGGCCGCGACATGATCTACCGTCAGGTGGAAAACAGCTTCACCCAGCCGAATGCGGCGCTGAACATACAGATGCTGGAATGGGCGCTGGACGCGACCGCCGGTTCCAAAGGCGATCTGTTGGAGCTGTATTGCGGCAACGGTAACTTCTCGTTGGCACTGGCACGTAACTTCGAGCGGGTACTGGCGACCGAAATAGCCAAACCTTCGGTCGCGGCGGCGCAATACAACATTGCCGCCAACCATATCGATAACGTGCAGATTATCCGCATGGCAGCGGAAGACTTTACTCAGGCGATGAACGGAGTCCGCGAGTTTAATCGGTTGAAAGGTATCCACTTGAGCAGTTATAACTGCGAAACCATCTTTGTCGATCCGCCACGCAGTGGGCTGGATGATGAAACGGTGAAAATGGTGCAGGCCTACCCGCGTATTTTGTATATCTCATGCAACCCGGAAACGCTGTGCGCCAATCTGGAAACTTTGCAGGAAACCCATCGGGTCAGCCGCCTGGCGCTGTTTGACCAGTTCCCGTACACCCATCATATGGAATGTGGCGTACTGTTGGAAAAACGCGTTTAATCTGACAGGGGCGCCATTATTGCTGCGCCCCTGCTTTACGCCCATCAGGCCGGCGTATTCTCATCCAGCGCCTTGCGCGCCTTCAGCTTGATACCAATCCAGAACACCAACGCCACGGAAATGATCGCCGGCAGGAAGTTAGAGCCAATCTGCGGGTATTCGGCCCGGACGATCGCACTGTACAACAACACCCCCAGCAGGAAACTCGCGGCGGCCAGTTTGGGCATGCCGTCCGGCATCGCACGGTGCAAATAACGCTGGTGCAGACAGTAAACCGCCAACACCAAAGTCAGGATAGGGAAAATCGAAAACGGCACCACCGAGCTGAACAGCGCGGCGAACGAACCGTTGATCGACAGGCCGGCAATCAACGCCAGCAGTAAGGTACCATTCTCACGGCTTGGTTTTTCCATCGCTTTCTACCTTTTATACGTGGGATACAGAAGCTTTTTCTTGTTGGCGGCGATACCAATAATAAGCACCCTTGGAAATCATCCGCAGTTGCAACACTAAACGTTCCTCAAGCCGACGCCGCTGTTCGATATCGATGTCCAGCGCTTCAGCACCGGCACTAAACACGATGGTCACCATGGCTTCCGCCTGCGCCTCGGTGAAACTGCGCGGCATATGGTTTTCCAGCTCGAGGTAATCCGCCAGTTCGGCGATAAAATGTTGGATCTCACGCGCCACCGCCGCACGGAAGGCCGACGAGGTGCCGGAGCGTTCACGCAGCAACAGACGGAAGGCGTTGGGATTGTTACCGATAAACTCCATAAAGGTGGAGACCGAGGTGCGGATCACGCTGCCGCCCTTGGCAATACGCTGGCGTGCCTGGCGCATCAGTTGACGCAGCATCAGGCCGCTTTCATCAACCATGGTTAATCCCAGCTCATCCACGTCACGAAAGTGACGGTAAAATGACGTCGGTGCGATGCCCGCTTCACGCGAGACTTCACGCAGGCTCAGGCTGGCAAAGCTGCGTTCGGCGCTTAGCTGGCTGAAGGCCGCCTCAATGAGGGAACGACGAGTCCGTTCTTTTTGTTGTGCTCTGACGCCCATATGCATATCCAGATAAGATCCATTTTGTCAGTCTAACGCCGTAGACCCGGCAATATAGCAAATTTTATTGCAACAGCATTTATACAAACGCGTCCTGTCACAGTTTCCGCCTGCACCATTTGTGCTTTGCCTCAAAAAGCCTAATGGTGATTGGGCACTCAGCGCTATGATGTTAAGATACCGTTGTAATTTTGTATAAGACAGGTCTCTCCCCTATGCAACAGCACTATCAATTTGATGCCATAGTTATTGGCTCGGGCCCTGGTGGTGAAGGTGCCGCTATGGGGTTGGTGAAACAGGGCGCCCGCGTGGCCGTTATCGAACGGTACAATAACGTAGGCGGCGGATGTACCCACTGGGGTACCATCCCGTCCAAAGCCCTCCGCCACGCCGTTAGCCGCATTATCGAATTCAACCAGAACCCGCTTTATAACAATTCACGCACGCTCAGCGCGACATTCCCTGATATTTTACGCCACGCCGATAACGTGATTAACCAGCAAACCCGGATGCGCCAGGGATTCTATGAGCGTAACCAATGCAAGCTGTTCGCCGGCGATGCGCGCTTTATTGACGCCAACACCGTCAGCGTCAGTTATATGGACGGCACCCAGGACACCATCCGCGCCGATCATATCGTCATCGCCTGCGGCTCACGCCCTTACAACCCGTCGAGCGTCGACTTTAACCATCCGCGCATTTATAACAGCGATTCCATTCTCGAATTAAACCACGAGCCGCGCCACGTAATCATTTACGGCGCCGGGGTCATCGGCTGTGAGTATGCGTCTATCTTCCGTGGTCTGAACGTGAAGGTCGATCTGATCAACACCCGCGACCGCCTGCTGGCGTTCCTCGATCAGGAAATGTCGGACTCGCTGTCTTATCACTTCTGGAACAACGGCGTGGTGATCCGTCACAACGAAGAGTTCGAGAAGATCGAAGGCACCGACGACGGCGTGATTGTTCACCTGAAGTCCGGCAAGAAAGTGAAAGCAGACTGCCTGCTGTATGCCAACGGCCGTACCGGTAACACCGACTCACTGGGGCTGGAGAACGTCGGTCTGGAGTCAGACAGCCGTGGCCTGCTGAAAGTGAACAGCATGTACCAGACTGCGCTGTCGCACATTTATGCCGTGGGTGACGTGATTGGTTATCCGAGCCTGGCATCTGCCGCTTACGATCAGGGCCGTATTGCCGCGCAGGCGATTGCCTCCGGTGAAGCCAGCGGACATCTGATTGAAGACATCCCGACCGGTATCTACACCATTCCGGAAATCAGCTCCGTCGGTAAAACCGAGCAGGAACTGACGGCGATGAAGGTGCCGTATGAAGTGGGCCGCGCTCAGTTCAAACATCTGGCCCGTGCGCAGATTGCCGGGATGAATGTCGGCAGCCTGAAGATCCTGTTCCATCGCGACACCCTGCAGATCCTCGGGATCCATTGCTTCGGTGAGCGTGCGGCGGAGATCATCCACATCGGTCAGGCGATCATGGAGCAGAAAGGTGAAGGTAATACTATCGAGTATTTCGTTAATACGACCTTCAACTATCCGACCATGGCCGAAGCCTACCGGGTGGCTGCGCTGAACGGCTTAAACCGCCTGTTTTAACTTGGTACCCAGGTAGTTTTGCATGTGCTCGCGGATCGCCTCGGCCAATTGCTCATAACGACTGCGCAATGGAGAGCCGGGGCGGTACACCAGCGCAATGGTGCGCTTGGGTTCGGGTTTATAACACTCAAGATAGCAAACGCCGTCACGCTCACGCTGTGGCGGTACCGCCAATGAAGGCAACAGCGTAATACCGCTGCCTGCCGCTACCATGTTACGCAGCGTTTCCAGACTGGTTGCCCGGAAATGGGTATCCTCGTCAGCCCCGGCCTGGAAGCAAAAGCCCATCGCCTGATCGCGCAAGCAGTGGCCATCTTCCAGCATCAACAGCTTTTCCCCTGCCAGATCCGGCATTGCCACGCGGTCGCGCTGCGACCATGGGTGATCGGAGTACACCGCCAGCTTCATGGGTTCATCAAACAGCGGGACTTCAATAAAGGCTTCCGTTTCCTTCACCAGGGCCAGGATCGCGCAGTCCAGTTTGCCGCTGTCGAGTTGCGCCAGCAGCTGTTGGGTTTGCGCTTCATGCAGGTACATTTCCAGCTTGGGAAAGGTTTTGTGCAGCGTAGGAATGATCTGCGGCAGCAAATAAGGTCCGACGGTCGGGATCAGGCCGATATGCAGCGGCCCGGACATGGCTTCACCCTGCTGGCTGGCCATCTCTTTCAGAACTTTGACTTCGCGCAGCACGGTACGCGCCTGTTCCACCAGCAGCAGACCTGCCTGGGTGAATAACACCTTGCGGCTGGTGCGTTCGAGCAACATCACACCCAGTTCGTCTTCCAGCTTGCGGATCTGCCCACTGAGCGTGGGTTGGCTAACATGGCATGAATCGGCGGCACGGCGGAAATGCCGGTGCTCGGCCAAGGCGACCAGGTACTCTAAATCACGAATATTCATTGTTTCCCTCCAGACCACGATAGCTCATGGCGATAGATAAGATAGCAACGAGCGATTAGATCTATCAAGCCCCGGCGGCAATAATGTGTCCCAACAAAGCGGCACAACGCTGATAGCAAAAATTTATTTTTCCTAATTAAGGGGTTAATTCATGTTTACCAGCCAAGAAGGCAAAAAAATTCCTCAGGTGACCTTCCATACTCGTCAGGGTGACCAATGGATCGATGTCACTACCCAGGATCTGTTTAAAGATAAAACCGTCATCGTATTTTCGCTGCCGGGTGCGTTCACCCCAACCTGCTCTTCCAGCCATTTACCGCGCTACAACGAGCTGTCCAGCGTATTCAAACAGCACGGCGTTGACAGCATCCTGTGCGTCTCGGTGAACGACACCTTCGTGATGAACGCCTGGAAAGCCGATCAACACGCTGAGAACATCACCTTCGTGCCGGACGGCAACGGTGAGTTCACCAAAGGCATGAACATGCTGGTCGAGAAAGCCGATCTGGGCTTTGGCCCACGGTCATGGCGTTATTCGATGCTGGTGCGTAACGGCGTAGTGGAAAAAATGTTCGTCGAACCGAACAAGCCAGGTGACCCGTTTGAAGTGTCGGATGCCGACACCATGCTGAAATACCTGGCGCCGGAATTCAAAGTGCAGGAGTCGGTTTCGCTGTTTACCAAGCCGGGTTGCCCGTTCTGCGCCAAAGCCAAACAAATGTTGCAGGAGCGCGGCATTCAGTATGAGGAAATCGTACTGGGTCAGGACGCGACGACCGTCAGCCTGCGCGCCGTCAGCGGCCGTGCCACGGTACCGCAAGTGTTCATCGGCGGCCGTCATATTGGCGGTAGCGATGACCTGGAAACTTTCCTGTCAGCCTGATTAATAAGTAATAACAAAGCCAACGTGAACTTTTGGCGGGCTCTGGCCCGCCCTTTTTTTAGCTTTCAGGAGCGGATATGAAACAGTTGAATGTTGACGTCGCGGTTATCGGCGGCGGCACCGCCGGTCTGGGTGCCTATCGCGCCGCCAAGCTTTCGACCCCCAGCGTGGTGATGATTGAGGGCGGAGCCTACGGCACCACCTGTGCACGCGTTGGCTGCATGCCATCCAAATTACTGATCGCCGCCGCCGAAGCGGTGCATCAAATCGAACGTGCGCCGGGCTTTGGCGTGTATCCCGCAGGTAAAACCACCATTAACGGTCGTGAAGTGATGGACCGCGTCAAACGCGAACGCGACCGCTTCGTCGGCTTTGTGCTGGAAGGCGTCGACCAGATCCCTGCCGGCGACAAAATTAGCGGCTACGCCCGCTTTCTCGACGACAACACCCTGCAGGTGGATGAGCATACGCGCATCGTGGCGCAGCGGATCGTTATCGCCACGGGTTCCCGTCCAAGCTGGCCGGCAGCGTGGAATGCGCTGGGTGACCGACTGATCGTCAATGACGACGTCTTCAACTGGGATGATTTACCACAGTCCGTGGCGGTGTTCGGGCCAGGTGTGATTGGTCTGGAACTGGGTCAGGCGCTGCATCGTCTCGGGGTCGAGACCAAAGTGTTTGGCGTTGGCGGCGCCGTCGGCCCCTTGACCGACAGCACGGTGCGCAATTACGCGGCCAAAGCCCTGGGCGAAGAGTTCTATCTTGATGCCGATGTGAAAGTCGAGATGATGCAGCGCGAAGGCGACAAAGTGTTTATCCGCTATCAGGATTTACACGGCAAGCCGCAGGAGATCATGGTGGATTACGTACTGGCCGCTACCGGTCGCCGCCCGAACGTCGATAATTTGGGCCTGGAGAATACCGGCCTGCGACTCGACGCCCGGGGCGTACCCCAGGCCGATCGCCTGACGATGCAAACCAGCTTGCCGCATATTTTTATCGCCGGCGATGCCAGCAACCAACTGCCGTTGTTGCACGAAGCCAGCGATCAGGCACGTATTGCCGGGACCAATGCCGGCAGCTTCCCGGAAGTCACGCCGGGCCTGCGCCGCAGCGCGATTTCGGTAGTATTTTCCGATCCGCAGATCGCCATGGTCGGCTCCACCTTCCGCGAATTGAGCGAGAAATTCAGCGCCTGCGGCTGTTTTGAAATCGGTGAGGTGTCGTTCGAGAATCAGGGGCGCTCGCGCGTAATGTTGCGCAATAAGGGCATCCTGCACGTCTACGGCGAACAGGGCACCGGGCGTTTTCTCGGCGCGGAGATGATGGGGCCGGACGTTGAGCATATCGCCCACCTGCTGGCCTGGGCACACCAACAACAAATGACCATCAACCAGATGCTGGACATGCCGTTCTACCATCCGGTCATCGAAGAAGGCCTGCGCACCGCGCTGCGCGATCTGCAAGCCAGGCTCAAACTGGGCGAGGCCGAGGCGGAACGCTGCCAGCGCTGCCCAGGCGAGTAATCCTTCCAAAAACAAAGGGCACAGTTCTGCATATGAACTGCGCCCTTTATACTGAGTAACCTGGTTAAGCCAAGCGCTGTTTCGCTGCGGCGATCGCGCTGGCGACCTGCTGAGGAGAAACGCCGCCTTTGGCTGAGCGCTTATCCAGGCAAGATTGCAGCGCCAGAATCGGGTACACATCGTCGCCAATGATCGCACTGAACTTCTGCAAATCAGTCAACGGCAGGGCTTCCAGCGCCTTACCCTGACGGATGGCTTCCACCACCGCTTCACCGACAATATGGTGCGCCTCACGGAACGGCACGCCTTTGGCGACCAGATAGTCCGCCAGTTCTGTCGAGTTGGCGTAACCCTGCTCCGCCGCTTCTTTACAGCGCGGACGTTTCACCTGAATACCATCCAGCACCAGGGCCGCCATCTGCAGGCAGTCCATCCAGGTATCGAGCGCGTCAAACAGCCCTTCCTTGTCTTCCTGCATGTCTTTGTTGTAAGCCAACGGCAGGCCTTTCAACGTCATCATCATGCCGGTCAATGCGCCCTGCACGCGGCCACACTTACCGCGGATCAGCTCCAGCGCATCCGGGTTTTTCTTTTGCGGCATCAGCGAGGAGCCGGAGGTCACGCGGTCAGACAGATCGACAAAGGCTGCTTCGCCGCTGTTGAAGAAGATCAGGTCTTCGGCAAAGCGCGACAGGTGCACCATGCTGATAGAGGCATTGGATAGCAACTCCAGCACATGGTCACGGTCGGAAACGCTGTCCAGACTGTTGCGGGTGGCGGAGGCAAAACCCAGCCAACCGGCCAGTTGTTCACGATCAATCGGATAGGCGGTACCGGCCAGCGCACCGCTGCCCAACGGGCTGACGTCCAGGCGTTTCAGCGTGTCCTGCAGGCGGCTTTCGTCACGAGCCAGCATTTCTACATAGGCCAAACACCAGTGGGCAAAGGTTACCGGCTGCGCGCGCTGCAGGTGAGTATAGCCCGGCATCACCGCGTCTTGGTTGGCTTCAGCAGTTTCCACCAGCGCCTGTTGCAGTTGCACAATCGCCTGATGCAGTTCGCCGATCTGCTGTTTGCACCACAATTTCAAATCGGTCGCGACCTGATCGTTACGGCTGCGGCCGGTATGCAGCTTTTTGCCCAAATCACCGACTTTGTCGATCAGCTTCTGCTCCACCCAGCTGTGAATATCTTCTGCATCGCTGCTGACAATCGCCTGCGGATCGGCCTGCACTTCTGCCAACAGCCCGTTCAACGCCTGCTCAAGCTGCTGCTGCTCGGTTGCCGTCAATACGTTGACGGTGACCAGCGCTTTCGACCAGGCCACGGAACCCACGATGTCCTGTTCCGCCAGGCGATAATCAAAGCGCAGAGAATCGTTTAATTGTTTGAACCGCTGATCTGCCGCCTGACTAAACCGTCCGCCCCAAAGTGCCATACCTTTACTCCTGAAATTTTATGCGAATAGGGGCGCAGCACGCTGCGCCCCTATCAAGTCACGCCGAATGGTTATAAGTTACTTGTTCTTTATCTCGTTCAGCGCGCGAATGCGTGAAGAGAGTGAGAACAGACGGATAAAACCGCCCGCGTGGCTGTGATCGTAAACTTCATCTTCGCCGAAGGTCGCGAACTCTTCGGAATACAGGCTGTTGGCAGATTTCTTCTGAATCGCCGTCACCTGGCCTTTATACAGCTGCAGCACCACTTCGCCGTTAACTTCTTCGGCCAGCGCTTCGGCAGAGGCCTGCAGTGAACGACGCAGTGGAGCAAACCAACGGCCATCGTACACCACGTAAGACATTTCCAGACCCAACTGCTCACGCCATTTGAAGCTGTCGCGATCCAGTACCAATTGTTCCACGCCACGCAGTGCCGCCACCATGATGGTACCGCCCGGGGTTTCGTAGCAACCACGGGATTTGATGCCCACCAGACGATTTTCTACGATGTCGATACGGCCCACGCCATGCTTGGCACCCAGCACGTTCAGGGTTTCCAGACATTTGTACGGGCTCAGTGCTTCACCGTTAACCGCCACTACGCAGCCTTTTGCTACGGTGATGGTCACTTGTTCAGGCTGATCCGGCGCTTCCTGTGGGTCAACAGTCCAAACCCAGCAGTCTTTGTTCGGTGCATTCCACGGGCTTTCCAGCACGCCGCCTTCGGTAGAGATATGCCAGGCATTCTCGTCACGGCTGTAGATTTTTTCTAGCGATGCGGTGGTCGGGATGTTGCGCTCTTTCAGGTAGTCCAGCAGCGCTTCACGGGAACGCAGGTCCCACTCACGCCAAGGGGCAACCACTTTCAGGTGTGGGGCCAGCGCGGTATAGGTGGTTTCGAAACGCACCTGGTCGTTACCTTTACCGGTTGCGCCGTGGCACACCGCATCAGCACCGACTTTCAGCGCCAGTTCAACCTGCGCTTTAGCGATAATCGGGCGCGCCATTGAGGTGCCCAGCAGGTAGCTGCCTTCATACAAGGCGCCGGTCTGCAGCACTGGGTAAACATAGTCACGGATGAATTCTTCACGCAGATCAACCACGTGACACTCAGAGGCACCGGATTGCAGGGCTTTTTGCTCCACACCTTCCAGATCGCTGCGCTCCTGGCCGATATCCGCGACGAACGCCACCACTTCGCAGCCGCCGTAGTTTTCTTTCAGCCAGGGAATGATGGCCGAAGTATCCAGACCGCCAGAGTACGCCAGAACGATTTTTTTGATGCCTTGGTTTTGCATGGTCTTTTCCTTTTTAATTCTAAATTTAAGCGAGGATCCGGGTGCCAATCGACACGCCGTTAAACAGAGCAGGAAGCTGATCGGCATGGCGCCAACTGGCGATATCTACCGGGCGACCGAGGGTACGGGCTGCATCGAGCGCCGCATTCACCTTCACCACCATACCATCAGTGATGATGCCCTGAGCAATCAGTTGTTCTGCTTTTTGCGCCGTCATTTCTGCGATGCGTTGTCCTTTCCCGTCGAGGATGCCACTGACATCCGACAGCAGGATCAAATCCGCACCCAGCGTGGCGGCCAGGGCCGTCGCCGCCTGATCGGCGTTCACATTCATTAACTGCCCATCGGCGGTAATGCCGATAGAGCTGATCACCGGCAGGTAACCGGCAGCCAGCAGGGTATTGAGCAGCAGCGGGGAGCCCGGTTGCGCATTGCCCACGTGGCCCAGCGCCGGATCCAGCGGGGTGACGGTGACGCTGCCACCGTCTGCCAGGCTCAGGCCGACCGCATTAATCTGATGCTTGATGGCCCACGCCAGCAAGGTTTTGTTGGCAGTGCCGGCCAGCGCGCCGGTGATAATGTCGATCTGATCGGCCGGCGTCACACGCAGGCCATTCTTCTTCACCACTGGCAGGGAAAGCTTTTTCATCAGCTCATCCACCACGCAACCGCCGCCGTGAACGATCACCAACGGGCGCTGATGCTGCTGACGGTAGCTGTCCAGTGCGGTAAACAGACGCTCCAGCGCCTCTTCACTGTCTAATAACACGCCACCTAATTTGATAATTAACGGGTTCATCGCTGTTTACATCCCACGCTGGTGATTTATTAAAGTAATGACTGGGTTTCCGGGAACCCAAAACGGATATTCAGGCATTGCACCGCCTGAGCGGCTGCGCCTTTCAACAGGTTGTCTTCCGCCGCCACCGCGATCAGGTGTTCGCCCTGTACGGCAAAGCCGATATCACAGAACGGCAGCCCGACGACTGACTTCAATGCCGGTACGCCCTGGTCATACAGCCGTACCAGCGGTTTGTCGTCATAGGCGGCGTGGTAAACGGCGGCCACATCCTGTGCGGTCACACCGGCTTTCAGGCGACAGGTAATGGTTTCGAGAATACCACGCGGGAAGTTACCCAAATGTGGCGTAAAGATGACCGGCACGCCCAGATGCGCGACGATTTCCGGATGGTGACGGTGGTTGAAAATACCGTACGGCTGCAGGCTCACCTCGCAAAAACTGGTGTTCACGCTGGCCTTACGGCCCGCACCGCTCACGCCGCTGGTCGCGTTGATCACCGGCCACTGATCCAGGTTCAGCAAGTCTTGATCGATCAGCGGTTTTAGCGCCAACTGCGCCGCCGTCGGATAACAACCCGGTACGGCGATCAGCTGTGCCTGTTTGATTTTGTCGCTCTGCCACTCCGCCAGGCCATACACCGCCTGCTCCAGCAGGTCAGCATGCTGATGTTCAAAACCGTAGTATTGGCTATAGAAGGCGGTATCTTTTACGCGGAACGCGCCAGAGAGATCGAACACCACGCAACCTGCGGCCAGAAACGCCGGCGCGATGTCGTGGCTGACCTCATGCGCCGTGGCCAGAAACACCACGTCGATGCCCACCGCGGCTTTGGCAACGTCAACCAGCGGTTGTAACGGCAGATCGACGATACCTTTTAACTGGGGGTGCAAATCGGAAAGCAATTTTCCTGCATCTGCACTTTGCGCTGAAACCGCTAAAGCGGTTATGTTCATGTGTGGGTGACGATTAAGGTACGCCGTGAGCTCTGCTCCGGCATAACCGCTGGCACCGACAATCAGCGTATTCAACATGGGGCCTTTCACCTTCTTGACTTGCGTTGGGTCGTATTCGACTCAGGTTTCCAGGCTCACCAGCGTTGTTTTGCCGTTCACCCACGAGGTCGAGCGTTGATGTTTTTATAATCATCCGGGAATCGGGTTCCCTTACGCTCCAGCTTACTGTATTTTTATTCACAATAACTGCATGAATATTGATACCAACCTAACCAAAGGCTGTCAACAGTGAAGATGAAATTACCTCCATTTATTGAGCTGTACCGGGCGTTGATCGCCACTCCGTCGATCAGCGCCACCGATGGCGCCCTCGATCAGAGTAATGAAGCGTTAATCAACTTGCTGGCCGGCTGGTTTGCCGATTTGGGCTTTAGTGTCGACGTACAACCGGTGCCGGACAGCCGCAATAAATTTAACCTGCTGGCCAGTATTGGCGAAGGCAGCGGTGGCCTGCTGTTGGCAGGGCATACCGATACCGTACCTTATGATGAAGGGCGCTGGACACGCGACCCCTTCACCCTGACCGAACACGACAATAAGCTGTACGGTCTGGGCACTGCCGACATGAAAGGCTTCTTTGCCTTTATTCTGGATGCCGTGCGCGACATCGACGCCAGCAAGCTGACCAAGCCGTTGTACATTCTGGCAACCGCAGATGAAGAAACGACGATGGCCGGTGCACGTTATTTCGCCGCCTCGACCAGTATCCGTCCGGACTTTGCCATTATCGGTGAGCCAACCTCGCTGCAGCCGGTACGCGCACACAAGGGTCACATGGCCAACGCCATCCGCATCGTCGGCCAATCAGGTCACTCGAGCGACCCGGCGCGCGGCGTGAACGCTATCGACCTGATGCATGAAACCATCGGCCGCCTGATGGAGCTGCGCAAAACGCTGCAAGAGCGCTTTAACAACCCGGCCTTTGCCGTGCCCTACCCGACCATGAACTTCGGTCATATCAGTGGTGGCGACGCAGCCAACCGCATTTGCGCCTGCTGCGAGTTGCATCTGGATATCCGTCCGTTGCCGGGCATGACGCTCGACAACATCAATGAACTGATGCACCAAACGCTGGAGCCAGTCAGCCAGCGCTGGCCGGGCCGCCTGAGCATTGAGGAACTGCATGCTTCGGTGCCGGGTTACGAGTGCCCGACCGATCACCAGATGGTGGCCGTGATTGAGAAACTGTTGGGCACCCGCACACAGGTGGTCAACTACTGCACCGAAGCCCCGTTCGTCCAGCAGGTTTGCCCAACGCTGGTGTTGGGCCCCGGCTCTATCGACCAGGCACATCAACCGGATGAATACATCGATACCGGCTTTATCGAACCGACACGCAAGCTGCTGAGTCAATTGGTCAGCCACTTCTGTCGCCAATAAACCGGATACAAGGTAGGGTTAATGATTTATCATCCCCCTACCTCTTAAGACGTAGCAAACCAATGAAATAAGCCAGACTGATAACCGGCGTGCCGTAATTAAATTTCAGAAAATGCGCCGATTTTGATGTTTTTTTGCTAAAAATAGTGTCAATTGACCATTGGACAGGAACGTGGCGAGATGAAACAGGCGCTGTTGGCCTGACACGTGAAATTTACTTACAAGATAAAAATCATACAGAATTGGGTCAGGGGTTATATGAACGAACAATATTCGGCAATGCGAAGTAATGTCAGTATGCTCGGCAAATTGCTCGGCGATACCATCAAAGAAGCGCTGGGCGAGCATATTCTCGATCGCGTTGAAACTATCCGTAAGCTTTCCAAATCTTCACGTGCAGGTAACGAAGCGCATCGTCAGGAGCTGCTTTCCACCTTGCAAAACCTGTCCAACGACGAGTTGTTGCCGGTCGCACGCGCCTTCAGCCAGTTTCTCAATCTGACCAATACCGCTGAGCAGTACCACAGCATTTCACCTAATGGTGAAGCCGCCAGCAACCCGGAAGCGCTGGCGCAGTTGTTCACCCGGCTAAAAGACAAAAAGCTCAGCACCAAAGAACTGCAAAATGCCGTGTCGCAGCTTTCCATCGAGCTGGTGCTGACCGCGCACCCGACGGAAATCACCCGCCGCACCCTGATCCACAAGCTGGTTGAGGTCAACACCTGCCTCAGCCAACTCGACCATAACGATCTGGCCGACTACGAGCGCAACAAGATCATGCGCCGCCTGCGTCAATTAGTGGCGCAGTCGTGGCACACCGACGAGATCCGTAAAAACCGTCCGTCACCGATCGACGAAGCCAAGTGGGGCTTTGCGGTGGTGGAAAACAGCCTGTGGGAAGGGGTCCCGGCCTTCCTGCGCGAATTCAACGAACAGTTGGAAAACTCCATCGATTACAGCCTGCCCGCAGAAGCGGTGCCGGTACGCTTCACCTCCTGGATGGGCGGTGACCGTGACGGCAACCCAAATGTGACGGCTGAAATCACCCGCCACGTGCTACTGCTGAGCCGCTGGAAGGCCTGCGATCTGTTCACCCGCGATATTCAGGTGCTGGTGTCCGAGCTGTCGATGACCGAATGTACCCCGGAACTGCGCGCACGGGCCGGTGGCGACGAGGTGCAAGAGCCGTACCGCGAGATCATGAAGCAACTGCGCAGCCAGTTGATGAGCTCTCAGGCTTATCTGGAAGGCCGCCTGAAAGGCGAGCGCGTCCTGAAGCCACACGACCTGCTGGTGAAAAACGATCAGCTGTGGGAACCGCTGTTCGCCTGTTATCAGTCGCTGCAGGCCTGTGGCATGAGCATCATCGCCAATGGTCAGCTGTTGGATACCCTGCGTCGCGTGCGCTGCTTTGGCGTGCCGCTGGTGCGTATCGACGTGCGTCAAGAAAGTACCCGTCACACCGAAGCCATCGCCGAACTGACCCGTTATCTGGGCCTGGGTGACTACGAAAGCTGGTCGGAAGCCGACAAACAGGCATTCCTGATCCGCGAACTGAATTCCAAACGCCCGCTGGTGCCACTGAAATGGGAACCGAGCGCCGATACTCAGGAAGTGCTGGAAACCTGCCGGGTGATCGCCGAAGCGCCGGAAGGCTCAATTGCCGCCTATGTGATATCCATGGCGCGCACACCTTCTGACGTCCTGGCGGTCCATCTGCTGCTGAAAGAAGCCGGTTGCCCGTTCGCGCTGCCGGTGGCCCCGCTGTTCGAAACCCTCGACGACCTGAATAACGCCGATGACGTGATGACCCAGTTGCTGAATATTGACTGGTATCGCGGCTTTATCCAGGGCAAACAGATGGTGATGATTGGCTATTCTGACTCGGCAAAAGACGCCGGGGTGATGGCGGCCTCCTGGGCGCAGTACCGCGCGCAAGACGCACTGATCAAAACCTGTGAAAAAGCCGGAGTAGCGCTGACCCTGTTCCATGGCCGCGGCGGCTCGATTGGCCGTGGCGGTGCTCCGGCACATGCGGCACTGCTGTCGCAACCGCCGGGCAGCCTGAAAGGGGGCCTGCGTGTCACCGAACAGGGCGAGATGATCCGCTTCAAATTTGGCCTGCCGGAAGTCACCATCAGCAGCCTGGCGCTGTACACCGGTGCGATCCTGGAAGCCAACCTGTTGCCGCCGCCAGAACCGAAAAAAGAGTGGCGCGCGCTGATGGATGACCTGTCAGACACCTCATGCAAAATGTACCGTGGCTACGTGCGTGAAAATCCGGACTTCGTGCCGTATTTCCGCGCCGCAACGCCGGAACTGGAGCTGGGCAAGTTGCCGCTGGGTTCACGCCCCGCCAAACGTAAGCCAAACGGCGGTGTAGAAAGCCTGCGTGCCATTCCGTGGATCTTCGCCTGGACACAGAACCGTCTGATGTTGCCAGCCTGGCTGGGCGCCGGTGCCGGTTTGCAGGAGGCGGTGAAAGCCGGCAAACAGGATCAACTGGAAGCCATGTGCCGCGACTGGCCATTCTTCTCCACCCGTATTGCGATGCTGGAAATGGTGTTCGCCAAAGCCGACCTGTGGCTGGCGGAATACTACGATCAGCGCCTGGTCGACAAATCACTGTGGCCACTGGGCCAGCAGTTGCGCGACCAGTTGGCAAGCGACATTAAGGTGGTACTGACCATTGCCAATGACGCGCACCTGATGGAAGACCTGCCATGGATCGCCGAATCCATCGCGCTGCGTAACGTGTATACCGATCCGCTGAACGTACTGCAGGCCGAACTGCTGCACCGCTCACGCCAGCAGGAACACCCGGATGCCCGCGTTGAGCAGGCGCTGATGGTGACCATTGCTGGCGTTGCCGCCGGGATGCGTAACACCGGCTAGGTTGAGCGTTGTAAAAAACGGCTCCTGTTCACAGGGGCCGTTTTTTTATCCGTCGCTGATGGGTTATAAGGCACTCAGCCGTAGCCGCCGGTTGCCGTCAACTTCGGGGTAATTCTCGAACGTATGCAGATAGGCGAACAGCTGACGGTGGGCGAACCACGTTCGTTGTTTCCTCTGGTTCCCGACGCATCGCGCTACCGCTTTATTGCCGGCGGTATTGGCATCACGCCGACTCGCAGCATGATCCTGTGGTGCCGGCGGCACGGATATTTATGGCAACGGCCATGAGGGAGCACATTTACTGTTGTGGGCCGGAGTCGTTAATGGAAGAAGTACAGCGTCTTGCCCTGGCACAGCAGATCCCTGCCGACAGGCTTAATTTCGAATGTCTTACCGCCGGTGAGGCTATCAGCGAGGAGGGGTTGTGCCGCAGTTATGAAGTCACACTATTGGCGGGTGAAGCAGACCATCGGGATGATGTTTTAAGTGATGAAGAACGTGCCGCCAACCGCTCGATTCTGATCTGCGTTGCTCGCGCTCGCTCATCAACACTGGTGCCAGATGTTTAACCCATCATCGGCAAATAACCCTGCCAGTCAGTTTGCACTGACCGGCATTTTCTTCAGGCCACGGCCGCCGGACGCACACCCAGCGTGTGGCAAATCGCGTAACTCATTTCGGCACGGTTCAGCGTATAGAAGTGGAAATCTTTCACCCCTTCACGGCTGAGGATCTTCACCATGTCCATCGCGATATTGGCGCCGACCATTTTGCGGGTTTCGGCATCGTCATCCAGCCCTTCAAACATGCTGGTCATCCAGCTCGGCACGCGCACGTTGGTCATGGTGGCGAAACGCTGCAACTGCTTGAAGTTGGACACCGGCAGAATGCCCGGTACGATCTCCACGTCGATACCCGTCGCCACGCAGCGGTCACGAAAACGCAGGTAACTTTCTACATCAAAGAAGAACTGGGTAATCGCGCGGTTGGCACCGGCATCGATTTTACGCTTCAGGTTGATCAAATCCGCCTGTGGGCTTTTGGCTTCCGGATGCACTTCGGGGTAGGCCGCCACCGAGATGTCGAAATCACCGACGTCTTTCAGCAGCGTCACCAGATCGGTGGCATACATCTCAGGCTTGCCACCGCCCGGCGGCAGGTCGCCACGCAGCGCCACGATATGACGGATACCACTGTTCCAGTAATCGGTGGCAATCTCACGTAGCTGAGCCGGGCTGGCATCGATACAGGTCAGGTGCGGTGCCGCTTCCAGGCCGGTACGCTCCTTAATCCCTTTGATGATGCTGTGGGTGCGATCGCGCTCGCCAGAGTTGGCGCCATAGGTCACAGAGACAAATTTTGGTTTCAGGCTGCTCAAACGATCAATGGACTGCCACAGGGTGTCTTCCATCTCGCTGGTGCGCGGCGGGAAGAACTCGAATGATACGTTAATCTGGCCGTTTAACTCTGCCAGACTCTGATTCAGCGCTTCCCGCTGGTTTGCGTGAAAAAAACTCATACCCTGTCCGCCTCTTATCGATCACTGTTTTGCTTTGTTTTGATAAGCGTCTATACGTTTAGACGTCTAGATAGAAAATGCCGTATGTTGGCTAAAGAGTCAACAGGAAACTGAGGGTAATAGGATGATTAATCCTCACCCGTTAAGAGAAAGAATTTCATGTTCAGGATAAAGAGAATTATGGCAGGAAAAACGAGGGGCGCGGCAGATCCGCGCCCACAAGAAAATTAAAGCAGCTGCGCCAAACGGTTAAGGTCTGACTGGATAGCCCCCGCGGTGACGTCACGACCGGCACCCGGTCCGCGGATCACCAGTGGGTTATCGCGGTACCAGCGGCTTTCGATGGCAAACACGTTATCGCACGGCAACAAAGATGCCAGCGGATGTTCAGGCCGAACCGCTTCCACACCAACACGCGCCTTGCCATTGGCATCGAAGCGCGCCACGTGGCGCAGCACCAGACCCATTTCACTGGCGGCCTCGAAACGCTGCAGCATCTGCTGGTTCAGCGCATCGCCGTTTTCGAAGAACTGATCGACAGAACCCTGCTCGGCACCCGCAGGCACCAGCGATTCAACTCGCACCTGATTCGGTTCAATATCGTAGCCCGCTTCGCGCGCCAGGATCACCAGCTTGCGCATCACGTCCTGGCCGGAGAGATCGACCCGCGGATCGGGTTCGGTCAGCCCCTGCTGCCAGGCCTGATCCACCAGTTCGGTAAACGGCACCGTGCCGTCGAACTGCAGGAACAACCAGGAAAGCGTGCCGGAGAAGATGCCGCTGATCGCCAGAATGCTGTCACCGCTGTCGCGCAGATCGCGCACCGTATGGTTGACCGGCAGACCGGCGCCGACGGTAGCGTTATACAACCAGTGGCGACCGGTTTTGGCGAAGGCATCGCGGATTTGACGATAATTATCGCTGCATGATGCCCCCGCCAGTTTGTTGGCGCTGATCACATGGAAGCCGTAGCTGGCGAAATCCAGATACTGCTCGGCCAGTTCCTCACTGGCGGTCACGTCAAGCACCACCAAATCGTCGAACGGATGAGCACGCATCCACAGGAACAGGGACTCTTCATCCAGCTCCTGCGCTTCGTCCTCAAAGAATGCCAGGGCGCGGCTGGCATCCAGCCCGTCATAATTCAGCAGGCTACGGCGGCTGTCCACCACCCCCGCCAGGCTGAACTCAAAGCCGCTGCGGGCAGAAATATTTTTCTGCTCGCGGGCAAACAGCTCCAGCCAGCGTGCGCCGATGTTGCCTTTGCCGAACAGCACCAGGCCAATACGTTTTTCCGCGCGGAACAGAGTCTGGTGCAGGCCCTGGATCAGCAACGCGGTCGGCCCCTGACGCAACACCGCCACCAGGCTGATGCCGTCTTCGGCCTGCCAGATAAACTCGACCGGCTGGTCTTTCAACTGTTGATAGAAGCGGTGACTGTGCAGCGGGTTCTTGCAAACGCCCGCGCCCACCAGCGCCACCAGCGCCAGTCCTTCACGCAGTCGCAGCTCACCTGGCAGCCCCGCTTCCTGCAGAGTACGCAGCACGCTGTTCACCACTTCCGAGGTGTAACACAGCTGGACCAGATTACGGTCCGGATGAATGCCGATCGCCAGCGGTTTGATCTGAGCGCGCTTAAGCACCAAATCCAGCTCTTTCTGAGCCAGTTTGAAATCATGCTGACTGGCAACGTTCAGCTCAATCAAACACACGTCGTCATGGCTGGTGACAATCTTCGCGCCGGTGCCGGAGGCCAGCACGCGCTCGATGCGCGTTGAGCCTTGTTCCGGCTGATAACTGCAACGCAGTTGCAGATCGATATCACTGCCGGACACCGGCTGCAGGGTACGTGTATGCAGCACCGGTGCCGCCAGGCGTGCCAGTTCACTGGCTTCATCTAACCGCAGCAGCGGCAGCAGGCAGGCATCTTTCACCTTGCGCGGATCGGCGCTGTAAACCCCGGCCACGTCGCTCCAAATGGTCACGCGTTCCGCACCGGCCAGCGCACCGACCTGGGTAGCGGAATAGTCACTGCCGTTACGCCCCAACAGCACGGTTTCACCGGCGTCGTTGCGTGAAATAAAGCCGGTCACCACCAGGCGTTTACCCGGGTGCTGAGCCAGCAACTGTTGCAGCAGCGGGTAAGAGCGGCCTTCATCAACCTGTGGCTGAGCGGCGCGTTCCGCACGCAGGAAATCGCGCGCATCCAGCCAGGCCGCCTGCATATCCAGTTTGTTCAGCACCGCCGCCATCAGCCGCGCCGACCAGATCTCACCGTGCCCCACCACTTCGGCATACACGGCATCGTCGAGCTTTTCATCCAGCAACACCGCCAGACGCTCCAGATCCTGAATAAATTCGGCGATCAGCGGCTCGGCGGTTTCCGGCGGTAACAGACCACCGATCAATTCGCTGTGATAGCGGCGCAGCGTCTGCTGAACCTGATGCGCAGAAAGACGATCGCTCTGGCTAAGCTTCAGCCAGCTAATCAGTTGGTTGGTGGTACTGCCGGCAGCCGACACCACCATCATGTCACCCGGCTGGCTGTATTCGGCCATGATCCCGGCCACCCGCAGATAACACTTCACGTCCGCCAAGCTGCTGCCGCCAAACTTGTGCAGTTGACGCCCGCTCACCGGCCCTGCTACCGCAATTGCATTCATGCTTACCTCGTTGCCGCCGCCTGGAAAGCTCGTTCCAGATCGGCAATCAAATCTTCACTGTCTTCAATACCCACGGAGATACGCAGCAGGCTTTCGGAAATACCGGCTGCCGCACGGGCTTCTGCCGCCATACCTGCGTGGGTCATGGTCGCTGCATGCGAGATCAGGCTTTCTACGCCGCCCAGGGATTCTGCCAGAGTAAACAGCTCAAGGGCAGACAGGAAACGACGCAGCAGCGCTTCATCACCGTCCAGTTCAAAGCTGAGCATCGCGCCAAAGCCGCGTTGCTGACGACGTGCAATCTCGTGCCCAGGGTTCTGTGGCAGAGAAGGATGATACAGCTTTTTCACCAAGGGTTGCTGCTGTAAATAACTGACAATCGCATCGGCGTTTTGTTGCGCCGCCTTGATACGTGGCGACAGAGTACGCATGCCGCGCAGCAGCAAATAACTGTCGAACGCGCCGCCGGTTACGCCGATATTATTGGCCCACCACGCCAATTCCACCGCCAGATCTTTATCTTTGGCAATCACCGCGCCGGCCACCACGTCGGAATGGCCATTGAGGTATTTGGTACAGGAGTGCACCACCAGATCGGCACCCAACCCAATCGGCTGCTGTAACGCCGGGCTGAGGAAGGTGTTGTCCACCACCGTTAACGCCCCCACGGCATGGGCCGCATCGCAAATCGCCGCGATATCTACCACGCGCAGCAGTGGGTTGCTTGGGCTTTCAATCAGCACCAGCTTGGGTTTTTGCGCCAGCGCCTGCTGCAACGCCTCTTCATTCCCCTGATCGACAAAGAGTACGCGGTAAGCACCACGCTTGCTCAGGCTGTCGAACAGACGATAGCTGCCACCGTAGCAATCATGCGGTGCCACCAGCAGATCCCCGGGTTGCAGGAACACCGTGGTCACCAGGTGGATCGCCGACATCCCGCTGCTGGTCATCACCGCACCGGCGCCGCCTTCCAGTTCTGCCAGCGCCCGCTGGACCACATCACGCGTCGGGTTGCCGCGACGTGAGTAGTCATGAGCACGAGGCTGATTGAAGTCGGTGAAATTATAGGTACTGGAAAGGTGGATCGGCGGGACAACGCAGCCGTACTGTTCGTCATCGTTCAGGCCGCTACGTACGGCAATCGTGGCAGGTTTACGCGTCATAGGGTCTCTCGGCTCTCGGGATTCGGATGAATGAGGCCTAAAGATTAATCGCAGTGA
The DNA here is from genome assembly GCF_027474885.1 of Serratia myotis. Lineage (NCBI taxonomy): Bacteria > Pseudomonadati > Pseudomonadota > Gammaproteobacteria > Enterobacterales > Yersiniaceae > Serratia > Serratia myotis. Next base: position 5,344,278 of record NZ_CP099707.1, read on the forward strand.
AGATAGACGTCAATACATCTGGACATCTAAACTTCTTTGCGTATAGATTGAGCAAAGCCTTAATACCCGCTAAAATTATGCCAGTTTGAGATGACGATACGATGTTAACCCGGAATGCATAGGCGACGCCTATTGATCGTCCGCATTCAGTGACCCTGGTCGCGTAAAATTGACATTTATTTAGTGAGAACAGTGAAGATCGGGCATAATTGGCCGGTTTTTAGAATTTTGTAATTTTTCTGACAAATTTAAGGTGTCCCATGGCTGAGTGGAACGGCGAGTATGTCAGCCCTTACGCTGAACACGGTAAAAAGAGCGAGCAAGTAAAAAAAATCACGGTATCTATTCCGCTGAAGGTCCTGAAAATCCTCACCGATGAACGGACGCGTCGCCAGGTGAATAACCTGCGCCATGCCACCAACAGCGAATTGCTGTGCGAAGCATTTCTGCACGCCTTTACCGGCCAGCCGCTGCCGAACGACGAAGACCTGCGCAAAGAACGCAGCGATGAAATCCCGGAAGCCGCGAAACTGCTGATGCGTGAATTGGGTGTGGATCCCGATACCTGGGAATACTAAGCAGCCGGTCTGCAACTGCAGACGGTAGAAACGAAAAAAGGCGCCGAAGGCGCCTTTTTCATCTGACGATAAGAAATCTTATTTCTTAGCGCCTGGCACGCTGAAACGCTTGTTGAAGCGGTCAACGCGGCCACCGGTAGCAACATCACGCTGCTTGCCAGTGTAGAACGGGTGACATTCGCCACAAACGTCCAGGTTCAGATCGTGACCCACTGTAGAGCGGATTTTGATCACGTTACCGCAAGAGCAGTTAGCAGTAACTTCTTCGTATTTTGGGTGGATACCTTGTTTCATGGGAAACCTCAGTTAAGGCCGTGTCGCTATCCAGCCCTGTTTCGCCAGACACCACACGTGGTTGATAAAAAATTTGGTATCGAATTATACCAAAGGCGGCAAATTATACAGAATTAAAAGTACCGCGCAATCGGAACCGTACATTTGCCGGTGCGCCGTGTAAACTGATGGACTGTTTTTTTTACTCTGGATGACCCCATGCCTGTTGTTCACGTTGCTTTGCCGGTACCCCTCGCCCGCACCTTCGACTATCTGCTGCCGCAAGGCCTGCAGCCGGCTGTCGGCGCTCGCGTAGCCGTGCCCTGGGGCAAGCAACGGGCGATCGGTATCGTCACCGGCTGCAGCGAGACCAGCGAATTACCGCTCGATAAGCTCAAACCCATCGACAGCGTAATCGACCACGCCTCCCTGTTCTCCCCCAGCCTGTGGCGCATTCTGCGCTGGGCCAGCGACTATTATCATTATCCGATCGGTGAAGTGCTGTTCCACGCGCTGCCCATCCTGCTGCGCCAGGGGAAACCGGCTGAAACGGCCCCGCTTTGGCAATGGTTCGCTACCGAACAGGGCCGCGCCACGCTGCCAGAGAGCCTGAAGCGAGCGCCCAAACAGCAGCAGGCGCTGGCCGCGCTGCTGCAGCGCCCGGTCTATCGCCACCAGATCAGTGAACTGGCATTAACCGAGAGCGCCTTGCAGGCATTGCGCGCCAAGGGGCTGATCGATCTACGGGCACAGACGGTGGCTACGCAGGACTGGCGGCCCGGCTTTGAAGTGTTGGGTGAGCGGCTGCGGCTGAATACCGAACAGGCCACCGCAGTAGGTGCCATCCGCAGCGAAGACGACCAGTTTGCCACCTGGCTGCTGGCCGGGGTCACCGGCTCCGGCAAGACCGAAGTCTATCTCAGCGTGCTGGAAAACATTCTGGCCGCAGGTAAGCAGGCGCTGGTGCTGGTACCGGAAATCGGCCTGACACCGCAGACCATTGCCCGCTTTCGCGAGCGCTTCAATGCGCCGGTGGAGGTGCTGCACTCCGGCCTCAATGACAGCGAACGTCTGTCAGTCTGGCTGCGCGCCCGCAGCGGCGAGGCGGCGATTGTCATCGGCACCCGCTCGGCGCTGTTTACTCCATTCTCACGCCTGGGTGTGATCATCATCGATGAAGAGCACGACAGCTCTTATAAACAGCAGGAAGGCTGGCGCTATCACGCCCGCGATTTGGCGGTATTCCGCGCCCGCGAGGAAAACATCCCAATGGTGATGGGCACCGCCACACCGGCGCTGGAAACCCTGCACAATGTGCAATTGGGTAAATATCGCCAGCTCAAACTCACCCAACGTGCGGGTAACGCCAAACCGGCGGCGCAGCACCTGATCGATCTAAAAGGCCTGCCGCTGAAGGTGGGTCTTTCGCAGCCGTTGCTGAAAAGCATGCAACACCATTTGAAGGCCGGTAATCAGGTGATGCTGTTCCTGAACCGGCGCGGTTATGCCCCGGCGCTGCTATGCCACGAGTGCGGCTGGATCGCCGAGTGCCAGCGTTGCGATCATTACTACACCTTCCACCAGAATCATCGTCAACTGCGCTGCCACCACTGTGACAGCCAGCGTCCGGTCCCCCACCAGTGCCCTCAATGCGGGTCTACCCATCTGGTGTCGGTCGGCGTCGGTACCGAACAGTTGGAAAACGAACTGGCGCCGCTGTTCCCGGAAACCCCGATCACCCGTATCGATCGCGACACTACCAGCCGCAAGGGTTCGCTGGAGCAGCATCTGGCAGATATCCACCGCGGCGGTTCGCGCATTTTGATCGGCACCCAGATGCTGGCGAAGGGCCACCACTTCCCGGATGTCACGCTGGTAGCCCTGCTGGACGTCGATGGCGCGCTGTTCTCGGCCGACTTCCGTTCCGCAGAACGCTTTGCCCAGCTGTATACCCAGGTCTCCGGTCGGGCAGGCCGCGCCGGTAAGCCCGGAGAGGTGCTGTTGCAGACCCACCACCCGGAACACCCGCTGCTGCAAATACTGCTGCAACAAGGTTACGACGCCTTTGCCAAACAGACGCTGGCAGAGCGCAATAGCGTGTTCCTGCCGCCGTATACCAGCCATATTATTGTGCGTTCGGAAGATCACGATAACCAGCAGGCCCCCCAATTCCTGCAGCAGCTGCGCAACCTGCTGGAGGCCAGCCCGCTGAAAGACGATTCGCTGTGGGTAATGGGGCCGGTCCCGGCACTGCAGTCGAAACGCGGTGGCCGCTTCCGCTGGCAATTGCTATTGCAACACCCTTCTCGGCGGGTGCTGCAACAGATAATGAAAAGCTCCCTGCCCCTGGTCAGCACCCTGCCGCAGGCGCGTAAGGTGAAGTGGACGCTGGACATTGATCCTATAGACAGTTGAACCCAGAAAAGTCCGATTCAGTTCCTACCAGGCAAACGTTTACCCTTGAAATTGCGAGCGAACGCTAAAAAACCTTCCCAGGTCACACTTTTTATGCAAATTAGGTAACAAAGGCAGGACATATTCTGTTTAGAATGTCTGTGAAGGCAATTTTGTCACCTCTTGCAGCAGCGTGACGGAATGTTTGAACGCGGATGGCGCTAAATGATAACAACACCACCGCACGGTAAGAATTTGTGAGCAACTGAAGTAGTCGCGTTGGCATGGGGCTAACGCAAGGAGAAAGGCGTTGGAACACAAGAAAGAGTTACCCATGGCAACCATGAAAGACGTTGCCGAAATGGCGGGCGTTTCAACGGCAACCGTGTCGCGTGCGCTGATGAACCCGGAAAAGGTGTCAACGCCGACGCGTCAGAAAGTGGAACAGGCCGTGCTGGCCGTGGGCTATTCTCCTCATGCCCTCTCCCGCAATATCAAGCGTAACGAATCCCGAACCATCCTGGTGATCGTCCCCGACATTTGCGATCCGTTTTTCGCCGATGTGATCCAGGGGATCGAGCAAACCGCCGCACAACAGGGCTACCTGGTACTGATTGGCGATTGCGCTCAGCAAAACCAGCAGGAACGCACCTTCGTCAATCTGATCATCACCAAACAAATCGATGGCATGCTGCTGCTCGGTTCCAATTTGCCGTTCGATGCCAGCAAGGAAGAGCAGCGTAATCTGCCGCCGATGGTGATGGCCAACGAGTTTGCCCCGGAGTTGGAACTGCCGACGGTTCACATCGATAACCTGACCGCCGCCTTCGAAGCCGTACATTATTTGCATCAGCTCGGTCACAAGCAAATCGCCTGTGTCGCCGGGCCGGAGCAGATGCCGCTCAGCCATTATCGGCTGCAAGGTTACATTCAGGCGCTACGTCGTAATGGCATTAGCGTCGAAAGCAGCTATATTACCCGGGGTGATTTCACCTACGAAGCGGGTGCTCAGGCGCTCGCGGCGTTGATGGCACAGCCAAAACCGCCGACGGCCGTCTTCTGCCACAGTGACGTAATGGCGATCGGCGTGCTGTCGCAGGCGAAAAAGATGGGGTTGCGAGTCCCGCAGGACCTGTCTATCGTCGGCTTTGACGACATCAAACTGGCACAGTATTGCGACCCGCCGTTAACCACGGTGGCTCAACCCCGTTACCAGATTGGCCAGCAGGCAATGTTGTTGCTGTTGGAGCAGCTACACGGACAGACAGTGGCAAGTGGCTCCCGGCTATTGGACAGTGAATTGATTATCAGAGGCAGCACCGCTGCCCCTAAACGCTAGTCAAATATTTTAGGGTTCAGTAACATGACGGACTTATCCCCTCATCAGGACACAGCGGAATAATAGTGGCACAAAAAGACTATGTAAGCCGAGGGCGCGCAGCAGGAGCTAAGCGTAAAACCCCCAGCCGTAAAAAACGCAGTTCTCCGAAGGTCTCCAAAACCGTGTTGGCGCTGGCCGTCGCACTTCTGGTGATCTTTATCGGTGGCCTCTATTTCATAACGCACAACAAGCCGGATGACACTCCGCTGCTGCCTGTGCACAGCAGTCGTCCGGGCAACGGCTTGCCGCCGAAGCCGGAAGAGCGTTGGCGCTACATCAAAGAGCTGGAGAATCGTCAGATTGGCGTGCAAACCCCGACCGAACCTACGGCCGGCGGCACCACCAACACCAAGACTCAGTTGACTGCAGAACAACGCCAACTGCTGGATCAGATGCAGGCAGATATGCAACAACGCCCAACGCAGCTGAATGAAGTGCCGTATAACGACCCTTCACAGGCCGCTGCCCGTAGCCGTCTGCAGCAACAGCAACAGCAGCAGCAGGTGCAACAACAGCAGATCCAGCAGCAGGTACAGCAACCGCAGGTAGCTCAACCGCGCAATCCGTTTAACAGCGGCGCGACGACAGCACCGGTGCAGCAGCCGGCTCAGCCCAAGCCACAACCCAAGCCGCAGACGGTGACACCGCCGCCGGTGCAGGTTAAGCAGCCGAAACCTGAGGTCAAACCGGAAACCAAGCCGGAAGTGAAACAGGAAACGGCCAAGCAGGAAACCAAACCTGAGTCGAAGCAGAAGTGGATGGTGCAGTGTGGCTCATTCCGCGCAACCGATCAGGCGGAGTCCGTGCGTGCGCGTCTGGCGTTTGAAGGTATTGAAAGCCGTATCACCGCCGGCGGTGGCTGGAACCGTGTGGTGCTCGGCCCTTACAGCAGCCGGGCTGCTGCGGACAAAACCCTGTCGCGCCTGAAGGGCGTAGGCATGTCAAGTTGCATTCCCCTCTCCGTTGGGGGTTGAAAAGCGTCAATCCCCCCCCATCTATACTCTCAATATGCCTCGTAGTGTCTGTGCAAGCAGATACTGCGAGGGCTTCTTTCCGTCTTCAACGAGGGTCTGCTCGTGACAACAATTGTAAGCGTACGCCGCAACGGCCAGGTAGTGATCGGTGGCGATGGCCAGGCTACCTTGGGCAATACGGTAATGAAGGGCAACGTGAAGAAAGTGCGTCGCCTGTATAACGATAAAGTGATTGCCGGTTTTGCCGGTGGTACCGCGGATGCCTTCACGCTGTTTGAGCTGTTCGAGCGCAAGCTGGAAATGCATCAGGGTCACCTGGTGAAAGCGGCCGTTGAATTAGCAAAAGACTGGCGTACCGACCGCATGCTGCGCAAGCTTGAAGCGCTGCTGGCGGTAGCGGATGAAAACTCCTCGCTGATCATCACCGGTAACGGTGACGTGATCCAGCCTGAAAATGATTTGATTGCGATTGGCTCCGGCGGTCCGTACGCCCAGGCAGCCGCCCGCGCGATGTTGGAAAATACCGAGCTGAGCGCCCGCGAAATTGTTGATAAGTCCCTCAACATCGCCGGTGACATCTGTATTTACACCAACCATTTCCACACCATTGAAGAATTGCCTTCCAAAGCGTAAGGATCGAATACTATGTCTGAAATGACCCCGCGCGAGATCGTCAGCGAACTGGACAGCTACATCATTGGCCAGAACAAAGCCAAACGTGCCGTTGCCATTGCCCTGCGTAACCGCTGGCGCCGGATGCAGCTCAACGAGATGCTGCGTCATGAAGTCACGCCAAAGAACATTCTGATGATCGGCCCGACCGGTGTCGGTAAAACCGAAATCGCCCGTCGCCTGGCAAAACTGGCCAATGCGCCGTTCATCAAGGTTGAAGCCACCAAGTTCACCGAAGTGGGCTACGTCGGGAAAGAAGTGGATTCCATCATCCGCGATCTGACCGATGCCGCGATCAAAATGGTGCGTCTGCAGTCCATCGACAAGAACCGTACCCGCGCCGAAGAGCTGGCAGAAGAGCGCATCCTTGACGCACTGCTGCCTCCGGCCAAGAACAACTGGGGCCAGGCGGAAGAGCATCAGGAGCCGTCCGCGGCACGCCAGGCATTCCGCAAGAAACTGCGTGAAGGCCAGTTGGACGACAAAGAAATCGAGATCGATCTGGCTGCTGCGCCGATGGGCGTAGAAATCATGGCGCCTCCAGGCATGGAAGAGATGACCAACCAGCTGCAGTCGATGTTCCAGAACCTCGGCGGCCAGAAGCAGAAACCACGCAAGCTGAAGATCAAAGAAGCCTTCAAACTGCTGGTGGAAGAAGAAGCGGCCAAGCTGGTGAACCCGGAAGAGCTGAAAGAACAGGCGATCGAAGCGGTTGAACAGCACGGCATCGTGTTTATCGACGAGATCGACAAAATCTGTAAGCGCGGCGGCCAAAGCTCCGGCCCGGACGTCTCTCGCGAAGGCGTGCAGCGCGACCTGCTACCGCTGGTGGAAGGCTGTACCGTTTCCACCAAGCACGGCATGGTGAAAACCGATCACATTCTGTTTATCGCTTCCGGCGCATTCCAGACCGCCAGCCCATCAGACTTGATCCCTGAGCTGCAGGGCCGCTTGCCGATCCGCGTTGAGTTGCAGGCGCTGACCACCGAAGATTTCGAGCGTATTCTGACCGAGCCAAGCGCTTCGCTGACCGAGCAGTACAAAGCGCTGATGGGCACCGAAGGCGTCAATATTGAGTTCACCGCCGAAGGTATCCGCCGTATCGCTGAAGCCGCATGGCAGGTTAACGAAAGCACCGAAAACATCGGCGCGCGTCGTTTGCACACCGTGCTTGAGCGTCTGATGGAAGATATTTCCTATGATGCGAGTGAAATTAACGGTCAATCCATTACAATTGATGCGGATTACGTACGTAATCATCTGGATGAACTGGTAGCGGATGAAGATTTGAGTCGTTTTATCCTATAATCGCTCAATCATGTCCAGTCAGTCATCTGTGGGAGGCATTATGCCTCCCACAATTATTTCTAACGGACGCAGCCACTAACTCTGAAGCGAAAAATGAGCTCATCAACTACCACCTCCCCGGCCAGAGCCTGGCTTGAAAGTTTACGACCGCGCACCCTGCCGCTGGCCTTTGCCTCGATCGTCGTCGGTTCTGCCATTGCCGCCTGGCAAGGTAGCCTGAAGCCTGGCGTGGCACTGCTGGCACTGCTGACGGCCGGCCTGCTGCAAATTCTCTCCAACCTGGCGAACGACTATGGCGATGCGGTAAAAGGCAGCGACAAAGAAGACCGTATCGGGCCGCTACGTGGCATGCAAAAAGGCATGATCACCCAGGCGCAGATGAAACGTGCGCTGATAGTGACGGTGGTGTTGATCACTCTGGCTGGCTGTTCACTGATCGCCGTAGCCTGTGAACAACCCAGCGACGTGGTGGGCTTCCTGGTGCTGGGCGGGCTTTCTATCGTCGCCGCCATAACCTATACCGTGGGCAACAAACCCTATGGTTATTTAGGCCTGGGCGATATTTCGGTGCTGGTATTTTTCGGCTGGCTAAGCGTGGCAGGCACCTTCTACCTGCAAACCCACACCTTTGACAGCATCGTGATGCTGCCGGCCACCGCCTGCGGCCTGCTGGCTGCTGCCGTGCTCAATATCAATAATCTGCGCGATATCGAAAGCGACCGTGCCAACGGCAAGAATACCCTGGCAGTCCGACTTGGGCCGCAGAAGGCACGTTATTACCACGTGTTGCTGCTGATCGGTGCGGTGGCGTGCTTTACGCTGTTCACGCTGCTTAACCTGCATAGCCTGTGGGGCTGGCTGTTTGTCTTGGCCATCCCGTTGCTGGTCCGCCATGGCTTGCGCGTGTTGCGCGATCCGACTCCTGCCGGCATGCGACCTATGCTGGAACATATGGTTAAGGCGGCGTTGCTGGCCAATGTGTTGTTCGCTATTGGCGTGGTGCTCAGTTAGCCATCGAACTGATGATTTTGCCAACAGGGCGAATAAAGGGATATACTGGTTATTCCAGCGGCAAACAGACGTAAAATCCTATGAAATACGATACTTCCGAACTTTGCGACATCTATCACGAAGAGGTGAACGTAGTTGAGCCTCTATTCTCCAATTTTGGCGGGCGTACTTCATTTGGCGGGCAAATCACTACGGTGAAATGCTTTGAGGATAACGGCCTGTTATTCGAGTTGCTTGAAGAAAACGGCCGCGGTCGCGTCCTGGTGATTGACGGTGGCGGCTCGGTACGTCGTGCCCTGATCAACGCAGAACTGGCGCGTCTGGCAACTCAGAACGAATGGGAAGGCATCGTGGTTTACGGTGCGGTTCGTCAGGTAGACGATCTGGAAGAGTTGGACATCGGCATTCAGGCGATGGCGGCCATTCCGGTGGGTGCCGCCAGTGAGAGCATTGGCGAAAGTGACATCCGCGTTAACTTCGGCGGTGTGACGTTCTTCTCCGGCGATCATCTGTATGCTGACAATACCGGTATTATCCTGTCCGAGGATCCACTCGATATCGAGTAATCTTCAGATATGAAAAAGGGCGCCTTGGGCGCCCTTTTCGATCGTGCAATCCGGAATCAGACTTCTTCCATTTTGCCCAACAGCGCACGCAGGCGGTCTTGCCATACGTGCTGCTCTTCTTTCAGTTGCTGGTTCTCACGTACCAGCGATTCGTGGTTGCCGGAGGCAGCCTGAACTTCCTGTGAAAGAGTGTTGTTTTTGTCTTTCAGCTCTTCAATTTCCATCTGCAGCAGGGTGATGGTATCGATCGCCTGCTGAACTTTTGATTCCAATTTCTCAAATACTTCAAATGACATTCTTCAGTCCCCTCATGATAGCAAGGCGTACATCTATAGGTAACGGCCGCAACTCAGGTTGCAACTGCTGCGAATATGCATCGCGCCAAGTGACACACGCTTTTATTGAAAATAACGCGCCTGTCTCGATAAAACGCTTCTTTCGATAAAAACGATTGTAAGTAGCCTGTCCCCGACTGTCTAGCAACATCCGGCTCAACGCGCAGTCTGTTGCAATTTTCCTGCCGTCACCATCAGCAAAAACTGAAAATACCCAGGGTGCGTAAATTGATTTGTTAACGAACGGTGGCTGGAACACTGGTCAGATCACAGTTTTATGGTGCAGAAAGAACACAAAACGACGCGAATTCGCTCAATTTTATGACTCAGCACACACATTTTGATTTCGCTATTTCTCGTTTATGTTCGTTAACGATAAATTTACATCACGTCCTCAATTAATAATTGGACGAGATGAAAAAAACTGTACCCATAGGCCGGGTTGATACACACCCTGAGCCTATAAACCCACAACCGCCGTTTTGCAGGACAACAACATTATGAGCCAAACCACCAGTCCGACCCTAAAAGGCCAATGTATCGCTGAGTTCCTCGGCACCGGCCTGTTGATATTTTTTGGCGTAGGCTGCGTTGCCGCGCTGAAACTGGCTGGCGCCAGCTTCGGTCAATGGGAAATCAGTATCATTTGGGGCCTGGGCGTTGCCATGGCCATCTACCTGACCGCTGCCATCTCCGGTGCGCATCTCAACCCGGCGGTGACCATCGCGCTGTGGTTGTTTGCCTGCTTTGACGGACGCAAAGTACTGCCTTACATCGTCGCACAGATCGCCGGAGCCTTCTGCGCAGCAGCGCTGGTCTACGGGTTGTATTACAACCTGTTCTTCGACTTTGAAGCGGTCAACCATATGGTGCGCGGCAGCGACGAAAGCCTGGCCCTGGCCGGTATCTTCTCCACCTACCCTAATGCACACATCTCCGTTGGCCAGGCTTTCCTGGTTGAAACGGTGATTACCGCGATCCTGATGTGCCTGATCCTGGCGCTGACCGATGACGGTAACGGCATTCCACGCGGCCCGCTGGCACCGCTGTTAATCGGTATTCTGATTGCCGTGATCGGCGCCTCTATGGGACCATTGACTGGCTTTGCGCTGAACCCGGCCCGTGACTTCGGCCCGAAAATGTTCGCTTATCTGGCTGGCTGGGGCAAAGTGGCCTTCACCGGTGCGCGCGATATTCCGTACTTCCTGGTGCCTATCTTTGGCCCAATCATCGGTGCCTGCCTGGGTGCCTTTGGCTACCGCATGCTCATTGGCCGCAATCTGCCGTGTGATGTCTGTGTAGACGAAGAACAACCCGCCGCCAAGGCTCAGCAGCGTAAAGCGTGATTGGCACAGTTTTAAAACGGTTAACAATAGCAGGACTAAAATCATGACTGTAGAAAAAAAATACATTGTCGCTCTCGACCAGGGAACTACCAGTTCACGTGCCGTAGTGCTAGACCACGATGCCAATATTGTTGCGGTGTCGCAGCGTGAATTCACGCAGATTTACCCGAAAGCCGGCTGGGTTGAGCATGATCCGATGGAGATCTGGTCGTCACAAAGCTCCACGCTGGTGGAAGTGCTGGCAAAAGCCGACATCAATTCCGATCAGATCGCCGGTATCGGCATCACCAACCAGCGCGAAACCACCATCGTCTGGGAAAAAGAGACCGGCAAACCGATCTATAACGCCATCGTCTGGCAATGCCGCCGCACCGCCGACATCTGTGAAAAACTCAAACGCGATGGCATGGAAGAGTACATTCGTCACAACACCGGTCTGGTGGTTGACCCGTACTTCTCCGGCACCAAGGTAAAATGGATCCTCGATCACGTTGAAGGCGCCCGTGAACGCGCCAAACGCGGTGAGCTGCTGTTCGGTACCGTCGACACCTGGCTGGTGTGGAAAATGACCCAGGGGCGGGTGCATGTGACCGATTACACCAACGCCTCACGTACCATGATGTTCAACATCCATGAGCTGGACTGGGATGAACGTATGCTGGAAGCGTTGGATATTCCGCGCGCCATGCTGCCAAAAGTCCGTCCGTCTTCTGAAGTGTACGGCCAGACCAACATCGGGGGTAAAGGCGGTACGCGTATTCCTATCGCCGGTATCGCCGGTGACCAGCAGGCGGCGCTGTACGGCCAACTGTGCGTTCAACCGGGCATGGCGAAAAACACCTACGGCACCGGCTGCTTCCTGCTGATGAACACCGGCAAAGAAGCGGTACGTTCTAACCACGGCCTGTTGACCACTATTGCCTGCGGCCCACGCGGCGAAGTGAACTATGCGCTGGAAGGGGCAGTCTTCATTGGCGGCGCCTCCATTCAGTGGCTGCGCGATGAGCTGAAACTGATCAGCGATGCGGCCGACTCCGAATACTTCGCCACCAAGGTGAAAGACAGCAACGGCGTGTACGTGGTACCGGCCTTCACCGGTCTGGGCGCACCTTACTGGGACCCGTATGCCCGTGGCGCCATCTTCGGCCTGACCCGCGGCGCGAACAGCAACCACATCATTCGTGCCACGCTGGAATCCATTGCCTACCAGACGCGCGACGTGCTGGATGCCATGCAAGCCGACTCCAACACTCGCCTGCAATCGCTGCGTGTGGACGGTGGCGCGGTCGCTAACAACTTCCTGATGCAGTTCCAGTCTGACATCCTCGGTACTCGTGTAGAGCGTCCTGAGGTGCGTGAGTCGACGGCACTGGGTGCCGCATTCCTGGCAGGCCTGGCTATCGGCTACTGGAATGACCTGGATGAAGTGAAGAGCAAAGCGGTCATCGAGCGTGAGTTCCGCCCAAGCATTGAAACCACCGAGCGTAACTTCCGTTACAGCGGTTGGAAAAAAGCGGTTGCCCGCGCACAAGCCTGGGAAGAGCACGACTAACGCTTGTTTGCCCGGTTAACCCCCATCATGCGCTGCCTCCGGGCGGCGCATTTTTTTGCCCCGCCCCCGCCGCCGCGTGCTGTGATAAACTTTGCCGATATTTTCTTCCTTTCTCACAGACAGGTTTTGCCATGAAACGTGAATTAGCCATCGAATTTTCCCGCGTTACCGAAGCCGCCGCGCTGGCGGGCTATAAATGGCTGGGACGCGGCGACAAGAACGCCGCCGACGGCGCTGCGGTCAACGCAATGCGCATTATGCTCAATAAAGTGGATATCGATGGCCGCATCGTGATCGGCGAAGGCGAAATTGATGAAGCGCCGATGCTGTATATCGGCGAGCAGGTCGGCAGCGGCCAGGGCGACGCGGTGGATATCGCCGTCGATCCCATCGAAGGCACACGCATGACCGCCATGGGCCAGCCCAATGCGTTGGCAGTGCTGGCGGTGGGCGATCGCGGTACCTTCCTGCACGCCCCTGACATGTATATGGAAAAACTGGTGGTGGGCCCGGCAGCGCGCGGCGCTATCGATCTTAACCTGCCGCTGGCTGAGAACCTGAACAACGTCGCGGTCTGCCTGGGCAAGCCACTGAGCCAACTGACGGTGGTGATCCTGGCCAAGCCGCGTCACGATGGCGTTATTGCCCAGATGCAGCAGCTCGGGGTGCGAGTGTTCGCTATCCCCGACGGCGACGTGGCGGCCTCAATTCTGAGCTGCATGCCAGACAGTGAAGTCGACGTGATGTACGGTATCGGCGGCGCGCCGGAAGGGGTAATTTCTGCCGCGGTGATCCGTGCTCTGGACGGTGATATGCAGGCACGCCTGCTGCCGCGTCATCAGGTCAAAGGCGACAGCGCCGAGAATCGTCGCATCGGCGAAGAGGAGCTGGCACGCTGTAAAGAGATGGGGATTGAAGCCGGCAAGGTACTGCTGCTGGATGATATGGCGCGCAACGACAACGTGATTTTCTCCGCCACCGGCATCACCAAGGGCGATTTGTTGGAGGGGATTAGCCGTCAGGGCAATATGGCCACCACGGAAACGCTGTTGATCCGCGGCAAGTCACGCACTATCCGCCGCATCCGCTCGACCCATTATCTGGATCGTAAAGACCCGGCGCTGCACGAGTTTCTGCTGTAATTAAACAGGGCGCCGAAGGCGCCCTGTTCGTTTTATACGGTATGTCCCTGATGCTGCATCCGGTGGGACAACGGCCACCAGCACAGCAGAATCAGTAACGCCATGGCAAACATCAGCAGGCCAAGGCTAAACTGCCCGGTCTGCGGCAACATGGCGGAAAGCCAGGTCGCCAGGCCGGAGCCCATATTCTGCATGCCCCCGACCAACGCGCCAGCCGCACCGGCCAGATAGGGGAATGGCTCCATCGCCCCGGTGGTCGCCAGCGGAAACATCATACCGGCCCCGAAGAAGAACAACGCCGCAGGTACAATCAGCGTCCAGATGTTCATCACGCCAAACCACCCTGGGATCCACATCATCAGGCCCGCCAGCAGGCAACTGATCACCGAATGCCACACCAGGCTGTGGACGGTTTTACCGTCACGACCGGCATACCAGGCCCCAAAGAACGCCGCCGGAATTGGCAGAATAAACAGGATACTGACGGTCAGACCGCTCAGACCCAGCACGCCGCCCATCAGCACGCCACAGCTGGCTTCAAAGACCGCAATCCCCGCCAAAGCGCCAATCAGCATCACCAGATAGCAACTGAAGGTCCCGTCGGCCAGCAGCTTGCGGAAGCTTGCCAGCATTCGTCGTTTCTCGGTCTGCTGCGGGCGGGTTTCTGGTAGCCAGCGGAACATGGCGAAAGCCACACCGGCACAGAGTACCAACAGGAAGGCATAGCAGGCACGCCAGCCAAATACCATCGCCAATGCTCCGCCGATGATCGGCGCCAGCAGCGGGCTAACCAGAATCCCCATGTTAAGCAGGCTGTTGGCATAGCGCAGCGAGGTACCGGCATACAGATCACGCGGCATGGTTCGCGCCATCACCCCAGCCACACCGGTCCCCATCCCCTGAATGGCACTGGCGGCAACCAGCATCGTCAGGTTATTGGACAACAGCGCACCCAGAGCGCCAATCATGAAAATCATCATCCCGGCCAGGATCACCGGGCGGCGGCCAATACGGTCCGACAGCGGGCCGTAAATCAGCTGCGAGAAACCATAGGTCATCAGATAGGCCGCCATCACGCGCTGCACCGCACCGGAACGTACCGAGAAATCTTTAGCGATATCAGCGACAACGGGGACATAAATGGTTTGTGCCATCTGACCGACGGCCACTAACAGGGTAAGCATCACCAACAGGTGAAAGTTTTCTATTTTTCTCATTATCTTCGTTAACGTATTAACTCGTCACAGCGTCCCGGTATGGCCCGAAAATCAGCCAGAACGGCGAGCAGCCCTCTATGGCGGCATAAGCTAACAAATCTGATTTTTTTAGCGAGTTTCAGACAGATATTGATCTCCGTCACAGTGGCAGCAAAGCCAACCAGCCTCGTAAATTAAACTGTACGTCTACCGCTTATGGGTTAAAAATGGCAAACTTTCAATAGTTTGGCTTTAGCATTTAATCGATAATTATTTTCATCATCTTGAAATAAAATAACACCATAGGGATTGGGTTTATGAAAACAACAGAGCTGATTTTATTGCAGTTAAAAACCCTGGGGCCACATTCAGCCAAAATGCTGGCTGAGCGTCTGGACATCACCCCCATGGGTATCCGTCAGCATCTGCAATCCCTGGAGAAACGTGAGCTGGTTGATTACGAGGAAGCGCGTACCAAAGTAGGTCGCCCCACCCGTTACTGGTCGCTGACCCATCAGGGCCACGCCCAGTTTGCCAATGGCCACGATCGGCTGGCGGCGGAGATGTTGGGATCTGCCCATCAGTTGTTTGGCGCTGAAGAGGTGGAGCAGCTACTGAATGCGCGCGAAGACAAGCTTTATCAGCGCTATGCCGAACAGCTGTCAGAGGAAACCTGCCATCAGGCCAAACTCACCCGACTGGTGCGTCTGCGGCAGCATGATGGCTACATGGCCGAACTGGTTGAGCATCCGCAGGGCATGTTACTGGTGGAAAACCACTGCCCGATCGGCGTGGCGGCCACCGCCTGCAGTAGCCTGTGCAACTCGGAGCTGCAACTGTTTAACCGTTTGTTTGGCCACGGCTATCGCATAGAGCGTACTGCGCACGCTATTTCCGGTTCACGACATTGCGCTTATTTGATTCGACGATTGGAGCTTTAGAGTATGGCTGACTGGGTTAATGGCAAGGTTACGCAAGTCACGCAATGGACAGACGGGCTGTTCAGCATTACCGTCCATGCCCCCATTGCTCCTTTTACCGCCGGGCAATTTGCCAAACTGGCGCTGGAAATTGACGGCGAGCGCGTGCAACGCGCCTATTCCTACGTCAACGCTCCCAGTGACCCAAATCTGGAGTTTTATCTGGTTACCGTGCCGGAAGGTAAACTGAGCCCACGCCTCAATCAGCTGCAGCCGGGATCGGAAGTGATGGTGACCAAAGAGGCCGCCGGATTTTTCGTGCTGGAGGAAGTGCCTGAATGCGACACCCTGTGGATGTTGGCGACCGGAACCGCGATTGGCCCTTACCTGTCGATGCTGCAGGAAGGCAAAGACCTGGAGCGTTTCAAAAACCTGGTGCTGGTACATGCCACCCGCTTTGCGCGCGATCTCAGCTACCTGCCGCTGATGCAACAATTACAGCAGCGCTACAACGGCAAACTGCGCATTCAGACTATCGTTAGTCGCGAAGAAGTCAGCGGTTCACTGACGGGCCGCGTGCCGGCGCTGATCGAGGATGGCCGGCTGGAAGCAGCGGTGGGATTACCCCTCGACGCTGAAACTGACCACGTCATGCTGTGCGGTAACCCGCAAATGGTGCGGGATACCCAACAAACGCTGAAAGATCAGCGGCAGATGCGCAAGCACCTGCGCCGCAAGCCGGGCCATATCACCAGCGAGCAATACTGGTAAGCTGTTACCTCAGTCCGCGCCGAACTTCACCGGTTCGGCCGGTGGGCCAAAACGGTTGGTGTCGGGCGTGCCAACAAACGCGCCCAAATCGATCATCATCATCACAATGATCAGCGTCGGGACAAACCGCCCGACGCCCCATTGCCAGAGCGGGGCCAGCATTTGCCAGTTGCCCGCCGCCAGCAACCACGCCAGGATCAGCAACAACGCCCACCAGCCTGCTTTGTTGCGGTCGTGCAGCCGTTTCACCAGCACCGCCGCCGTCGGCCACAGCAACCCCACGATAAAGAATGCAATGGTCTGGATATCCACCAGCTCACGACTGGCCAGAGAAAAAGCCACCGCCATCAGCAGCAACCATAACACCATCCAAATCCAGAAATCACGCCGCCCAATTCGGCCCTTAAACGAAAAGCACCACTGTTGTATTGTCATTGAATCCTGCATTGTTAGCCTGCCCATATTCTGCCGTGCAGTGTAACATAGGCGCTGCAGGGCGAAGATTTCCGCCCTGCATTACGCGGAGTAACGCACAGCTTTCCTGTCAGCAAGCGATAATGGCGCGGGATCTTTGACAACCCCCCTCGGTTATCGCTTTAATCGGAGCCATCTTTGTTCTTGATGTCGTATGCCATGCTGAGAAAAACCATCGCCATCGCCTGCCTGTTGTTGGGTATCAGCAGTGCCTGGGCCGATCCGCCGGATGCCGCCGTCAGTGCGTCGCCCACCGCGCCGTACCTGCTGGCCGGGGCGCCGACGTTTGATCTGACGGTGGTAAAATTCCGCGAAAAATATAACCGCGACAACCCAACGCTGCCGATTGGTGAATTTCGTGCCATCGCAACGGCAGAAGACGACACGCCGTTGCTGACGCGTGCCGCCAGCAAGTTGAACGAAAATCTCTACGCCTCCATCGCGCTGGAAAAAGGCACCGGCAAAATCAAAACGCTGCAGATCACCCACCTGCCGCTGCAGCAGAGCAGTGAAGAAAAGGCCGCCCGCACCAGCGCCATCAGTTATATGGCCGCACTGATGCGCCAGTTTGAACCGGCGCTGACGGTGGAAAAAAGCCTGAGCAAAGTGGCTAACCTGTTGGAAAAAGGCAAAGGTTCACGCTTCTACCAACAGCAGATCGGCGCAATCCGTTATGTGGTGGCAGACAACGGCGATAAAGGGATAACTTTCGCTGTTGAACCGGTTAAGCTGGCGTTATCCGAGCCGTAACAGCTGGCTATTTAATGACGAAAAGCAAAGCCTTCGCGCTTAATCATCTCTATACTGTTGGGCAGGTAAACTGCCGGTCCGGCAGTGGTTATTTCGACTCTCGCGTTCCCTTGTTGGAGGAAAAAACATGCGTCATCCATTAGTTATGGGTAACTGGAAGCTCAACGGCAGCACTCACATGGTTAACGAACTGATCGCCGCGCTGCGCAATGAACTGAGCAGCGTTGACGGTTGTGGCGTTGCTATCGCACCACCGGTCATGTATCTGGACCAGGCCAAGCACGCACTGGCCGGCAGCCGCATTGCCCTGGGCGCCCAAAACGTAGACGTGAACCTGTCCGGCGCATTCACCGGTGAAGTTTCCGCCGATATGCTGAAAGATGTTGGTGCTCAATACATCATCATCGGCCACTCCGAGCGTCGCACTTACCACAAAGAAACTGACGCTGCGATCGCCGAAAAATTTGCCGTGCTGAAAACTGCCGGTCTGATCCCAGTGCTGTGCATCGGTGAAACTGACGCAGAAAACGAAGCGGGTAAAACCGAAGAAGTTTGTGCACGCCAGATCGACGCGGTGCTGAAAACCCAGGGTGCTGAAGCCTTTAAAGGCGCGGTTATCGCTTATGAGCCAATTTGGGCTATCGGTACCGGTAAGTCTGCTACCCCTGCGCAAGCACAGGCAGTACACAAATTTATCCGCGATCACATCGCCAAGCAGGACGCAGCCGTGGCTGCAGAAGTGATCATCCAGTACGGCGGTTCCGTGAACGACAAGAATGCCGCAGAACTGTTCACCCAGCCGGATATCGACGGCGCGCTGGTTGGCGGCGCATCACTGAAAGCCGATGCTTTCGCCGTGATCGTCAAAGCCGCTGCTGCTGCTAAAAAAGCCTGATTTCACTCGGCTTATAAATAACTTAAACGCCCTGGGCCTTGATGGCCGAGGGCGTTTTTATGTTACTAACGCGTAATAGCAGAAAATACAATGTCCAGCGCAGCCATGACATCGCGCTCGATATCGCTGACTCCGGGCTGTATCAAATGAACCCTGAGCGCCCCCACCAACGTATAACCCATGAGTGCTGCGGCTGAATTGAGGCAAAGGCCTTCACGCAGTTCCCCACTCGCCTGAGCATGCTCCAGCAGGGTGCGAAGTAACGCCATCATCCGAGTCAATTCCTCACACTGTAATGTGAGAAACCTGGCCTGATCTTGAGAAAACTCACAACGACAAGACAGAATTTCGAGGGAATGGCGCTTCGACGTATTAGCTTGTATCTCTAACAAACCACTCACCAGACAAGTACGAAGAGAGGCAATGACTTCAGTACTGGAATGTGTGAGGGCTTCGAGGTGGTCAAGCAGATCCCACTGCCCGCGCTTGAGTACGGCCTGGAGTATGTCGGTCTGCTCTCGGAAGTGCCAATAGATCGCACCACGCGTGCAATGTGCTCTATTTGCGATCATTTCCAACGTGGTACCACTGATGCCTTGCGTACGAAAGCACCATTCAGCGGCATCCAGTATCTGTTCACGCGTTTCTAACGCGGCTTCCTTTGTACGTCTAACCACATGATTTTCCTTCTGCCGTCAATGCGAAATGAGCAGGGAATACGACACATGGCTTAACAATGTGTGTATCCCCATAGATCATTGACTGCTTCGATAGGGCGGGATGGGTGCCCGACTCGGTGACCTCCATAAAGCAGGCAGCATCGCTGCAACCTTGTCAGTTATGGGTCAATCTTATTCATCCGCCTCCGAATCACCTGCCTTGCGATGCTTTTGGAAGAACGATGCGACCAGAACGTAAAACAGCGGAACGAAGAAGATGGCGAGGAAGGTGGCCGTCACCATACCACCAACCACACCGGTGCCGATCGCATGCTTACTGCCGGAGCTCGCACCACTGGACAGTGCGAGAGGCAGCACACCCATGGTGAAGGCCAGCGACGTCATGATAATCGGACGCAGTCGAAGTCGCGCGGCTTCCACAGCCGCCTCTACCAGCGTACGTCCCCCTTTTTCATGCAGGTCCTTGGCAAATTCGACGATCAGAATGGCGTTCTTGGCCGACAGACCGACAGTGGTCAACAAACCGATTTGGAAGAAAACATCGTTCGCCATTCCCCGCATTAGCGTTGCGACCACGGTACCGAGCACACCCAGCGGGATGACCAGCAGCACCGACAATGGAATAGACCAACTTTCATACAGTGCTGCAAGACACAGGAACACCGCAATGATTGACACCGCATATAATGCTGGCGCCTGAGAACCCGACAACCGCTCCTCATAGGACAGGCCTGTCCAGGCTACACTTACGCCAGTAGGCAACTTAGCAGCAATGTCTTCCACCGCTTTCATCGCGTCGCCAGAACCGTAACCGGAGGCAGGTTCACCCAGGATCTCAACGGCCGGAACCCCGTTATAACGCTCCAGTTTCGGTGAGCCTTTTATCCATTTTCCGCTGGCGAAGGAAGCGAAAGAAACCATTTCACCGTTGGCATTGCGCACGTACCATTTGCTGAAATCCTCTTCAGTAATACGTGCCTGGGACACGCCCTGGATGTACACACGTTTGATACGATCACGGTCAAGGAAGTTGTTGGCATAGGTCGAGCCCCAGACGGCTGACATTGTCGTGTTAACCTCATCCAGACTGACGCCCAGCGCACGCGCCTTTTCGTCATCGATCAAAACCTGATACTGGGGTTCATCACCCTTACCGTTTGGACGAACCAACGCCAGCGCCGGATTTTTAGCCGCTTCAGTCAGGAACTGCTCCCGCGCCTGCATCAAATGCTCATGGCCAAGTCCACTGTAGTCCTGCAAGAACAGATCAAAACCTGTGGCGTTACCTAACTCCATGATTGCCGGCGGCGCGAAGGCCAGCACGGAACCTTGCTTGATTTTTCTGAAATGTTTCATCGAACGCGCCTGCAGATCGAATACCGTACTTTGACGTTCTTCCCAAGGCTTGAGCTGGACAAATGCCAACCCTGAATTCTGGCCCCGACCGGCAAAGCTGAACCCACCGACTGTAAATACCGAATCTACGGTCTCTTTTTCTTCTTTCTCGAAGTATTGCTGAACCTGAGCCAGCACCGCTGCAGTTTCATCCAAAGTGGCATTCGAGGGCAATTCGACCTGCACCAGCATGGTGCCCTGGTCTTCATCTGGCAGAAACGATGTCGGCATCATCGGAAAGAGGAGTATTAGCGCACCAACGATAAGCACAAAAACCAGCATATAGCGGCCACGACCGGCCACCATACGCGATACGCCACGTTCATACCTCAGCGTGTTGCGTTCGAAGGTACGATTAAACCAACCGAAGAACCCCTTCTTCTCTTGGTGGTTGTGAATCGGTTTGAGGATGGTCGCACACAGCGCCGGGGTGAAAATCAGTGCCACTAACACCGACAGAGACATCGCGGTAACGATAGTCAATGAGAACTGGCGATAAATCACCCCGGTAGAGCCCGCGAAGAATGCCATCGGGACAAACACTGCGGATAACACCAGCCCAATACCCACCAGTGCACCGGAGATCTGATCCATTGACTTGCGTGTCGCCTCCAACGGGGACAATTGCTCCTCAATCAGCAGCCGTTCGACGTTCTCCACCACCACGATGGCATCATCTACCAACAATCCGATGGCCAGTACCAGGCCGAACATGGTGAGGATATTTATCGAGAAACCAAATGCCGACATCACCCCGAAGGTACCTAAAAGCACCACAGGTACCGCGAGAGTGGGGATCAGCGTAGCCCGCCAGTTCTGCAGAAACAGGAACATAATTAGGAAAACCAGCACGATAGCTTCGACCAGCGTATGCACAACCCCATTTATCGATTCGCTGACTACGGGCGCAGTGTCATACGGGTAGATAACCTTGACACCCGCCGGCAGAGTCGGTGCCAAATCGGTCAGTACCTGACGCACTGCCTTGACCGCACCCAGGGTATTGCCGCCACTGGCCAGACGCAGTGCAATACCTGCACTAGGGTGACCGTCGACCAGGCTGTCAAAGGTGTAACTTTCCGAACCGAGGCTAACTTCACCCACATCTCTCAGGCGAACCTGAGAGCCGTCAGGATTAACCTTGAGCAAGATGTCCTGGAATTGCTCGGGGGTTTGCAACAGGGTTTTACCGATCACTGTGGCATTAAGACCGACCTTGGGCCCTGAGGGGCGACCACCGAGTTGACCCGAGGACACCTGAACGTTCTGCGCTTCGATTGCCGCCAATACGTCACTTGGCATCAACTTGAAGTTGTTGAGCTTGAGTGGATCGAGCCAGACACGCATAGCATTTTGGGCACCCATCACGAAAAAGTCCCCCACACCTTTGGTTCGGCTAAGCGGATCCTGCAACTGTGAAACAATCAGGTCACCCAGCGCATAGTTGTCGAGTTTCCCGTCCTGCGAAACCAGAGCGGCTACCACCATAAAATTAACCTGGTACTTGATGACGCGCAGACCGAGCTGCTGGACCACTGGAGGAAGCATCGGAGTTGCCAGTTGCAGCTTATTCTGCACCTGTACCTGGGCAATGTTTGGGTCAACATCCTGTTCGAAAGTGACCACGATCGTCACACTACCATCTGAATTACTTTCGGACCGCATGTAGCGGAGTCCGTCCAATCCATTGAGCTGCTGCTCGATCACCTGGGTAACGGTATCTTGAACAGTCTGCGCCGAGGCACCGGGATAACCGGCAATAATGCCGATGGCTGGTGGTGCAACATTGGGATACTGATTGACCGGTAACTTCATAATCGACAAGGCGCCAGCTAACATGATGACGATGGCGATAACCCAGGCAAAGATGGGGCGGTCTATAAAAAATCTGGACATAGGTTTCTCTTATTTGCCTGCATCTGACTTGATGGTGTTGACCCCGTGGGTGAGAACTTCGGATACCGGCATTGGCTTGACCTGCATTCCAGGCTGTACTTTCTGGATCCCGTCGACGATCACCCTGTCACCCACGTGCAAACCGTCCCGGATAAGCCATTGCCCGTCAATGCTGCGCTCAGTAACCAATGACCGCTGTAGCACCCGATCTTCATCATCCAGGATCAGTGCATTCGCCTTTCCCTGAGTATCACGAGTCACACTGCGTTGGGGTATCAGCAGCGCCTGTTCACTCACGCCCTCCTGCAACTGCGCCCGCACGAACATCCCGGGTAGCAGGATCCCTTCCGGATTTGGGACCACAGCCCGGAGCGTTACCGCCCCCGTGCTCTCATCAACGCTGACCTCGGAAAACTGCAATGTGCCCGGATGCGGATAAATTCTTCCGTTATCGAGCATCACACGAATTTCTGCCTGCCCTTTACCTGCACTCTTGAGCTGGCCACTGGTCAGGTTTTCCTTGAGTTCAAGCAATGTTGTGGCGGGCTGGGTGATATCGACATAGATCGGGTCTAGCTGTTGTATTGTTGCCAGCGCGGTCGTTTGGCTGGCCGTAACAAGAGCACCTTGTGTCACCGTGGAGCGCCCAATGTGACCCGAAATGGGTGCTGCAATACGGGTGTAGTTCAGGTCAATACGGGCGCTTTCAACGACAGCTTTTGCCTGCAGGTACTGTGACCGCGCATCGTCACGCTGTTGTTGACTGATTGCATGCGTCTGGACCAAACGCTGGTAACGCTCGAACAACAGTTTTGCAGAATCCAGGCTGGCCTCCGCACGCGCCAATGTGGCACGGTAGGGGGCGGGATCAATCTGGTAGAGAACTTGGCCAGCACTGACATTCGAACCTTCCCTGAACTCGCGCTTGAGCAATACGCCACTGACTTGTGGACGAACTTCTGCGATCAAAAAAGCATTCGTACGGCCGGGAAATTCTGAGGAAAGTTGGACTGATTTTGGTTTAACCGTGACGACACCGACCTCTGTCAGGGGGACATCTGAGGAACTGGAGGGCGCTTTTTCACACGCGGTTAAAGCAAAACAAATACTAATCAGGAGCGCAGCGCTCTTCCCTGCTGATGGTGATTTCGCCACCATCAATTTGTGACTTTTGTTCATTAAAGGCTCTCTGGATTACAAAATATAGATTGGTCAATCGACCTATAAATGACTATAAAAAAAATGGCCTTGGCCTTTTTACAATGATAATCTCAAAATAGATTGAGCAATCGACCTATAATTGTCCAGATGTTTTGTGGGGTTGCGCACGGGTTGCACATTTCATGCTTGCATTTACAACAGCGTCGGGACTCACCAAATCGAGAAACTTTCGCGGTGCAGAGCCCAAACTCTTTCCTGAGGATAGAACATGGTAG
This sequence comes from Serratia myotis, assembly GCF_027474885.1. Classification (NCBI taxonomy): domain Bacteria; kingdom Pseudomonadati; phylum Pseudomonadota; class Gammaproteobacteria; order Enterobacterales; family Yersiniaceae; genus Serratia; species Serratia myotis. The sequence goes on from NZ_CP099707.1 coordinate 5,368,223, forward strand.
TAGCTAAAAAACCAAGCGACACGGCGATTGCCCGCCGTCGCAAGGAACAAGTTCTCGAAGCGGCTGCAGAGTGCTTTCGTCGCGAAGGCTTTCATCGCAGCAGCATGGCGAAAATTTCCGCTGCCGCCGGTATGAGTTCCGGCCATATCTACCACTATTTCGCAAGCAAGGAAGGGATCGTTGAGGCCATTGTCGAGCGTGAACGCAGTGAGCTCGAATTGCTGATCGAAAAATCCAAAGAATCAATGCAGCACGCAGATGTAGTCACTGCCGTAGTAGATATCACTTCGCAAAGCGTCACCCGCTATCTGGATAGGGAGAACGCTGTATTAAATATGGAGATCCTTGCAGAAGTGGCGCGTAACCCCTCGATCGCAGATTTGGTTGAGCGCCATGATCAGGAAGTATTCCAGGAATTCTACGCGTTGCTTGGCAATAACTCGCCGGAGACGGTCTCGCGTTGTGAGATCGTTTCAGCTTTATTGGAAGGGTTGTCGGTACGTGCAGTGAGAAATCCACATCTGAATGATACCCTCGACCGTGAGATGGTGAGAAATATCATCCGCCATATTATTACTTCCTGATCCCGACTCTATTTTTAGCCGGGAGGCAGTGTAAAAACACTACAACCTGCAGTCGACAAAAATAAACCCCATTAAAATGGGGTTTATCAATGAATTAAGCAACCTGACAATGATACGACTATCAACGCTTGCTGATTTCGTCGAACACACCGCCAGTGGCGAAGTGCACCTTCTGCGCCTGAGTCCAGCCACCGAAAGTATCATCCACGGTGAACAGCTTCAGTTTCGGGAACTGGTCGGCAAACTTGGCCGCCACTGCCGCATCACGTGGACGGTAATAGTTTTTCGCCGCGATGGTTTGCCCTTCTGGCGTATACAAATACTTCAGGTAAGCCGTAGCGATATCACGGGTACCGCGCTTATCAACCACCTTATCCACCACCGACACGGTCGGCTCAGCCAGAATCGATTCACTCGGGGTGATAATTTCAAACTTGTCCTTGCCCAGCTCTTTTTCCGCCAGCAGCGCTTCGTTTTCCCAGGCGATCAACACATCGCCGATACCACGTTCAACGAAAGTATTGGTTGAGCCGCGCGCACCGGAGTCCAGCACTTCGACGTTCTTATACAGGTTTTTAACGAATTCCTGCGCCTTGGCCTGGTCGTTATTGTTCTGATGCAGCGCGTAACCCCAGGCAGCCAGATAGTTCCAGCGTGCACCGCCGGAGGTTTTCGGGTTCGGAGTAATCACCGAGACACCGGGTTTAATCAAATCTGCCCAGTCGTGAATTTGTTTTGGGTTGCCTTTTCGCACCAGGAACACAATGGTCGAGGTGTAAGGTGCCGAGTTATCCGGCAGGCGTTTGATCCACTCTTTATCAATGCGTCCGCGCTCGGCGATAGCATCCACGTCATAAGCCAGCGCCAGTGTCACCACGTCGGCCTCAATGCCGTTAATGACCGAGGTCGCCTGCTTGCCTGAACCACCATGCGACTGGCGTACAGTGACTTTATCGCCGGTCTGTTGCTGCCAGTATTTACCGAATGCGGTGTTATATTCCTGATAGAATTCACGCGTCGGGTCGTATGAAACGTTCAGCAATTGGATATCTTTCGCCATGGCACCAGACGCCAGCAGCATGATTGTCAGACCTACACCCCATTTACGCATACGCATCGACTCGCTCTCCCAGGAAAAATAATCGCAACCTCAATCGGTTGATTTAGCATCAGAGCCTGCCAGAAACTCTCCTATCAATTAAAGAATAAAAAATGTTGGGCTAGACGATTATGGAATATATCTGCTGCTGGGGATAAAAAAAGCCTCCGCATGCGGAGGCTTCTATTGCCTGAATTAAAACGGGATCAGTAGAGTTTTTTCGCCGTTTCCAGCCAGTCGCCCTTGAAGGGACGCTTCATGTTTTCGATCGCATCGATGATGTCGTGATGCACCATCTTCTCGTTTTGGATACCGACGCAGCGACCACCGTAGCCCTGCAACAACAGCTCGATGGCGTAAGCGCCCATGCGGGAAGCCAGAATGCGGTCGTAAGCTACCGGCGAACCACCGCGCTGAATATGACCCAACACGGTGGCGCGGGTTTCACGCTTGGTTTCTTGCTCGATATGGCGCGCCAACTCATCGATATCGCAGATGTGTTCGGTGATCGCCACGATCGCGTGTTTTTTACCTTTGTCGATGCCAGCCTTGATTTCACACACCAGATCTTCGCGGTTGAACTCAATCTCAGGCAACACGATAAACTCGCAACCACCGGCGATAGCCGCCGCCAGCGTCAGATCGCCGCAATAACGTCCCATCACTTCAACGATGGAAATACGCTGATGTGAGGATGAGGTATCGCGCAACCGGTCAATCGCTTCCACCACGGTTTCAAGCGCAGTGAAATAACCAATGGTGTAGTCGGTACCGGCCACGTCGTTATCGATGGTGCCAGGCAGACCGATACAAGGGAAACCCTCTTCCGTCAGGCGTTTGGCACCCATATAGGAACCATCACCGCCAATGACCACCAGCGCATCGATATCGCGGTTTTTCAGGTTTTCAATCGCCTTGGCGCGTACGCTGTCGTCTCTGAATTCCGGGAAACGGGCTGAACCGAGGAAGGTGCCGCCGCGATTGATCATATCGGACACGCTGTAGCGGTCCAATTTTTCCATGCGATCTTCGTACAAACCAAGGTAGCCATCGTAAATACCAAAAACTTCCAGACCCTCTGAAAGGGCAGCACGCACAACGCCACGGATCGCAGCGTTCATACCCGGCGAATCACCGCCACTTGTCAGTACACCGATTTTCTTGATCATGACTACCTCTGAACTGTAGATGCAATTTCTTAAGAATTCTGTATTCGCCGATTGTCTTGAAACCTCTCCGGCTGCAGAAAACCAGCTTTACGGCTTATTGCTGGATATTATAACAAAAACACCCAGCTGAATTGATTCAAGTCACGCAATATTGCGGTAAAAAGCCACCATGGCACGCTGAGCTAACCGCAAAACGGCTCTCACCGGCCCTACATTGATTATAGCTCCCAACGCCCCTGTCGCCCCTCTGGTACCACGGAACAGGGGTCCTGATGGATGAGGACATCCGCTCCGGGGAAACGATGCAACAATGCCTGTTCCACCTGCTCGGCCAAAAGATGTGCCTGCATCAGTGGCAACGCATCGTCCATCTCCAGATGCAACTGGATAAAACGCGTCGGGCCAGACTGGCGGGTACGCAAATCGTGTGCACCTTTCACCCCTGGCCAGGAAGAAACCACATCGATGATCGCCTGACGTTCATCGTCCGGCAATGCCCTGTCCAGCAGCGATTGCACCGCCTCATGACCCATCCGCAGCGCGCTATAAAGAATGTAGACGCCAATGCCCAATGCAAACAGCGCATCCGCCCGTTGAAAACCGTACCAGCTTAGCGCAAGCGCTATAAGAATAGCACCATTCATCATGACATCTGACTGATAATGCAGCATATCTGCTCGCACCGCCTGACTGCGGGTTTTTCTTACCACCCAACGCTGATATGTGACCAAGAGCAAGGTGCTGAACAAGGCCACCACCGTCACGGCAATACCAATGCCGGGATCACGTAGCGTTTCCGGGGAGTACAGATGTTGGAAACCCGTCAGGAACAAAAACAGGGCCGAGCCGGAAATAAACATGCTTTGTGCCAGCGCAGCCAATGACTCGGCCTTACCGTGCCCGAAAGTGTGTTCCTCGTCAGCCGGCTGCAGCGAATAACGCACCACCAGCAGATTAGTCAGCGATGCGGCAATATCCACCAAAGAATCCACCAACGCCGCCAGCAAGCTCACTGAACCGGTGTGGTACCAGGCGACAATTTTGATCATTAACAGTATGGAGGCCAATGCGGTGGCAGCTAACGCAGCGGATTTCACCAGACGCGCATATTGCGGTTCCATAACCCATCCCGGTTAAACATTAAGAGGGTCAATATAGCGGAATGATGGACAAAAAAAACCCCGCCATCATGGCGGGGGAAGACAGGGATGGTGTCTATGGCAAGGAAAAACAGGGACTACTCAGTCATACTTAACTTCTGGGCAGAAGTTTGCTGCAAACCAGAAATTTGTTGCTCCATCTGCTGCATGCGCTGCTGATGCTTCTGGTCTAAAACACTTTTTTGCTGTGGCGTCAGCAGGTTATACATTTGGTTGCGCACTCTGGCCATTTCGACCTGGCGCTTAACCTGTTGCTGAGCCATCTGTTCCGCCTGGGCATACACGGCGGCTTCATCAAATTTGTCTGCGGTCACCAGCTTATGCATGGCTTCCATTTCAGCTACATTGACACCAGGCAGATCGTGGCGCGCCTGGCGCATTAAATCGCGCATTCGCTGACGCTGCTCTTCGGTCAGGCTGACACCATCAAACATATGGTGCTGACCGGGTGCTCTGGTCATCGCGTCGCTTCCGGGAGTCGGTACAGTTTCCGATGTAGTGTCGGCAGCGAACGCAGCGGTAGAACCTATTGCCAGCATTGATGCCATAACTAATGCGGTCACCTTACGCATTTTAACTCCTCGTGCTTTCTCACTTTGCGAATCAACGAGGAGCAGTGTACTGCTGCACCTGCAAACATGCGTCAGTGCATGTAAAACTACGTAAAGTCATGGAATGCCAACAGTTGATGACGTATTTTGCGTCAGGAGGAAAATACACAATGAATAAAATTCTGTTAGTTGACGACGACCGCGAGCTGACCTCGCTGTTAAAAGAACTGCTTGAAATGGAAGGCTTTACCATCGTCGTGGCTTACGATGGTGAACAGGCGTTGTCGCTTCTGGACAGCTCCATCGATCTGCTGTTGCTCGATATCATGATGCCGAAGAAAAACGGTATCGATACCTTAAAAGAACTGCGACAGCACCACCAGACGCCGGTCATTATGCTGACCGCACGCGGCAGTGAACTCGACCGCGTGTTGGGCCTGGAACTGGGTGCCGATGACTACTTGCCAAAACCTTTTAACGATCGTGAGCTGGTGGCGCGTATTCGTGCGATCCTGCGCCGTTCCAACTGGAGCGAACAGCAGCAAAACGTGGATACCGGCGCACCCACGCTGGACGTTGACGGTTTGCAGCTCAACCCGGGCCGTCAGGAAGCCAGTTTCGACGGCCAAACGCTGGATCTCACCGGCACCGAATTTACCCTGCTGTACCTGCTGGCGCAGCATCTCGGCCAGGTGGTGTCACGTGAACTGCTGAGCCAGGAAGTGCTGGGCAAACGCCTGACACCGTTCGATCGCGCCATCGACATGCATATCTCCAACCTGCGACGTAAACTGCCGAACCGCAAAGATGGCCATCCGTGGTTCAAAACGTTGCGTGGTCGGGGTTACTTAATGGTATCTGCGACATGATCAACAGTTTGACGGCACGCATCTTCGCCATTTTCTGGTTCACATTAGCCCTGGTGCTGATGCTGGTGTTGATGGTGCCCAAGCTCGACTCCCGCCAAATGACCTCGCTGCTGGACAGCGAGCAGCGGCAGGGGCTGATGCTGGAACAACATGTCGAGGCCGAGTTGCAAAACGATCCGGCCAACGACCTGATGTGGTGGCGGCGCTTATTCCGCGCCATCGAAAAATGGGCCCCACCGGGGCAGCGGCTGCTCCTGGTCACCAGCGAAGGCCGGGTGATTGGCAACATGCAGCGCAACGAAATGCAGTTGGTGCGTAATTTTATCGGCCAATCTGATAATTCCGACCACCCGAAGAAGAAAAAATACGGCCGTGTCGAACTGGTCGGCCCATTCTCCGTACGTGATGGTGAAGACAACTACCAGTTGTACCTGATCCGTCCCGCCAATAGCCCACAATCCGACTTCATCAACCTGATGTTCGACCGGCCGCTGCTGCTGCTGATCGTCACCATGTTGATCAGCGCCCCATTACTGCTGTGGCTGGCCTGGAGCCTGGCAAAACCGGCACGCAAACTGAAAAACGCGGCCGATGACGTAGCACGCGGCAACCTGAAACAACATCCGGAGCTCGAAGCCGGGCCGCAAGAGTTTCTGGCTACCGGTGCCAGTTTCAACCAAATGGTCAGCTCGCTGGAACGCATGATGACCGCTCAGCAACGGCTGATCTCCGACATCTCGCATGAGCTGCGCACCCCGCTGACCCGTCTGCAATTGGCGACCGCGTTAATGCGCCGTCGCCACGGTGAAGGGCGTGAACTGGCGCGTATCGAGACCGAAGCGCAGCGCCTGGACTCGATGATCAACGATCTGCTGGTATTGTCACGCGGGCAGCAGAAAAGCGAGTTGGTACGTGAACGGCTACTGGCTAATGAACTGTGGGCCAATGTGCTGGATGACGCGGGCTTCGAAGCAGAACAAATGGGCAAACAACTGGAGGTTACCTCCCCTCCGGGTCCGTGGACGCTATTCGGCAATGCCGGCGCATTGGACAGCGCGCTGGAAAATATCGTACGTAACGCCCTGCGCTATTCGAACACCCGTATCGCCGTGGCATTCAGCGCCGACAATCAGGGTATCACCATTGTGGTCGATGATGATGGCCCCGGCGTCAGTGCGGAAGATCGCGAACAAATTTTCCGACCGTTTTATCGCACCGACGAAGCGCGCGATCGCGCCTCCGGTGGCACCGGTTTGGGCCTGGCAATCGTAGAGGCGGCGGTCAACCAGCACCGCGGCTGGGTGAAAGCGGAAGACAGCCCGCTCGGTGGTTTGCGTCTGGTGTTGTGGTTACCCTTGCATCAGCGCTGATCGCCTAAGACAGGCCGGTAAGATTTTGCTATTCTGCGCCCCTCGTCATGAGGGGCTTTTTACATGCTGAACATTGTTTTATTCGAACCTGAAATTCCACCCAATACCGGCAATATCATCCGCCTGTGCGCCAATACCGGTTTTCAACTGCACCTGATAGAACCTATGGGTTTCCCGTGGGATGACAAACGCCTGCGCCGCGCCGGGCTGGATTATCATGAATTCGCCAGTATCCAACGACACGCCGATTACGCCGCCTTTATCGCCAGCGAAAATCCGCAGCGGCTGTTTGCCCTGACCACCAAAGGCACCCCGGCACACAGTGCAGTCAGCTATCAGGCTGGCGACTACCTGTTGTTCGGTCCCGAAACCCGCGGACTGCCAGCCGAGATCCTCGAAGCCCTGCCCGCGCAGCAGAAAATTCGCATCCCGATGCAGGCACAAAGCCGCAGCATGAACCTGTCTAATGCCGTAGCCGTGGTGGTGTATGAAGCCTGGCGGCAGCTGGACTACGCGGGTGCCCTGATCAAGCCCTGACCAAGAACAGCACAGGTAAAAACAAGCCACACATCACGATCCTGATAAGTCGCTCTGAAACATGGCACGCCCGGCGCTGAAAACATTCGCTGTAGCAGAAGATAATGAGCTATGTTTTGTAAGGGTTATCGGCACTCATCATAGGAAATCGTATGAAAAAACAACGCTTGAGCGTTGCCATAGCGGTACTGGCAGCTGGCCTGTTGCTGGCGGGTTGTGCATCCAAAGTAACAAAAACAGAGCAGTACTCAGGCTTCCTGCCGGACTACAGCAAACTGCAGGAAACCAGCTCACCAAGCGGACATACAACGCTGCGTTGGATCGATCCTAACTTTAAAGAATCCAACTACCGGGGTGTATATGTTGCACCGGTAGTCTATTACCCGGTGGCGAAACCTACCGCGCGCGTCAGCCAGCAGACACTGGACAAAATTAGAAACTACACCGACCAAAGTATGAGAAAAGCGATAGCCGAGCGCACAACCGTACTTAAGAGCCCAACGGGTTCTCGCGTATTGCTGGCCAAGGTGGCGATCACCGCCGTATCCGCCGAAGATGAAGACATGAAATTCTATGAGGTGGTGCCGGTTGCCGCTGTGGTGGCCAGTACGATGGCCGCGACGGGCCACCGGACGCAAAACACCACCCTGTTCCTGGAAGCGCAATTGATTGATCAAGACACCGGCAAGACAGTGCTTGAGGTTGTTCGCAAGAGCTACGGTGAAACCGTCAGCAACGACAGCGCACCGGTAACGGAAGCACAAGTCAAAGCGGCAATCGATCAAATGGTCGCCGATACCGTAGCGTTCCCGAAACAAGGTTAACTCCGCGCCAGAAAGCATCAGGGGAGCCGAAGCTCCCCTGATTGTATTATTTAACAACCCGCCAGCTTAAATACCGTCGCCGTACTCAAAGCCGTGGTTGGTACCGTTAAAGTACTGATCCATATCCATCGATGGCGTATCGCTTTCCGGTCGACCGACAATGCGCGCAGGCACCCCGGCAGCCGTGGTATGTGGCGGCACCGATTGCAGCACCACCGAGCCGGCACCAATTTTCGCGCCTTTACCCACTTCGATATTGCCGAGAATCTTAGCCCCGGCGCCAATCATTACACCCTCGCGGATCTTCGGATGACGATCGCCGCTGGTCTTGCCGGTACCACCAAGAGTGACCGACTGCAGAATAGATACGTTGTTTTCGACCACCGCGGTTTCACCGATCACAATGCCGGTCGCATGGTCAAGCATGATGCCGCAACCGATGGTCGCCGCCGGATGGATATCTACGCCGAAGGCGACCGAAATCTGGTTCTGCAGATAAATTGCCAACGCCTGCCGCCCCTGCAGCCACAACCAGTGGCCAATACGGTAAGCCTGCAGGGCGTGGAAGCCTTTCAGGTACAGCAGCGGCGTTGAGTACTTGTCTACTGCCGGGTCGCGCAGGCGCACCGCCAGGATGTCCTGTGCCGCTGAAGCGATCATTTGCTGATCGGCCAGGTAGGCATCCTCCACCACTTCACGCACCGCAATGGCGGGCATAATCGGGTTAGCCAACTTGTTTGCCAGAATATAGCTGAGCGCACCACCCAGGTTGTCGTGCTTGAGCAACGTCGCATGATAAAAGCTAGCCAGCATCGGTTCACACTCAGCCAGCTCTCTCGCCTCTGATTTGATGCTATTCCAGACCTGCTCTAACTCTTCTGACGACATCAGGTTCCTCTCCGCCTTGCAAAACAGGCCGCCTCACCGCATTGCGATCAGGCAGCCCAATTCATAGGTTATGCGCTGTGTTTTTCGTCTTTTCTGGTGCGCCCTAGCAGGCTCAGCGCAGCTTCCCGGGCATTTTTATGGCAATACAGCACCTGGTAAATCTGTTCGGTAATCGGCATTTCCACACCGTAGCGTTGCGCTAATGCCAAAACTTCTTTGGTATTGCGATAGCCCTCGACCACCTGACCGATGCTGTCCTGCGCTTCTTGCACGCCTTTACCTTGCCCCAGCATAATACCGAAACGGCGGTTGCGCGATTGATTATCGGTGCAGGTTAATACCAGATCGCCCAACCCGGCCATGCCCATGAAGGTCGATGGGTCCGCACCCAGCGCAGAGCCGAGGCGGGTCATTTCCGTCAGGCCACGGGTAATCAGTGCAGTACGCGCATTGGCACCAAAACCGATACCGTCTGACATCCCGGCACCGATGGCAATCACATTCTTCACCGCCCCGCCCAGCTGTACACCGATAAAATCGGGGTTACTGTAAACCCGGAAACTTTTGCCGCAGTGCAGCAACTGCTGCAGGTCTTCGGCGAACTGCGCATCGGTAGAAGCCAGCGCAATCGCGGTTGGCAGCCCGGCGGCCAGCTCTTTGGCAAACGTCGGTCCAGAGACCACCGCCAGCGGAATAGCCTCGCCCAGCGCTTCACGCGCCACGTCCTGCAACAGCCTGCCAGTTTCCGCTTCCAGCCCTTTGGTCGCCCACACAATGCGGGCATCCGGGCGCAGATGCGGTTTCAACTGACGCAGCACATCGCCGAACACATGGCTTGGTACCACCACCAGCACATCGCGGCTGGCAGCCAGCGCGCGCGCCAGATCGGCTTCAAGCAACAGCGTATCGGGGAAAGCTACGTCAGGAAGAAATGCCTGGTTGCAGCGGTCGTGCTGCATCTTTTGGATCTGCTCGGGGTTATGGCCCCACAGCACCACGGAGTGGCCATTACGCGCCAGCGTAATGGCTAATGCGGTGCCGTACGAGCCGGCACCGATTACGGTCATTGAAGCATTGACGGTGTTCATCAGGCATCCTGATGTGGTGCGGCACCTTCGCCTTCGGACTGCTGCTGCAGATAGTTCATGAACAGCGCGTCAAAGTTAACCGGTGCCAGGTTCAACTGCGGGAATGTACCGCGAGAAACCAGGCTGGTGATGCACTCACGCGCATACGGGAACAGAATGTTCGGGCAGTATGCACCCAGGCAATGCGCCAGCTGCGTGCCGTCGATGCCCGCTACGGAGAAGATACCCGCCTGCTGCACTTCACACAGGAACGCAGTTTCTTCGCCCAGGGACGCAGTCACGGTTACGCGCAGTACAACTTCATACACTTCGTCAGCCAGCTGGCTGGAAGCGGTATCTAGATCCAGTTTAACTTCTGGCTGCCATTCCTGCTGGAAAACCTGCGGAGCCTTTGGTGCTTCGAAGGAGATATCCTTGGTATAAATACGCTGGATCTGGAAAGCCATCTCGGTGCTGTTTTGTTCTGACATGTGTGTAATACCCTTGGTTAAACGTCCTTATTGACACTCAGTAACCGGCAGTCGCCCGCTTAAAGCAGCGGATCCAGACCACCACGAGCATCGAGTTCATATAAATCATCACAGCCGCCAATGTGTTGGCCGTCGATGAAAATCTGAGGCACGGTGGTGCGCCCACTGCGCGCAATCATCGCTTCGCGTTTTTCATTATCACCATCAATGGCGATTTCGTTAAACGCAGCGCCCTTGCTGTTCAGCAGCGCCTTGGCGCGATGGCAGAACGGGCAGGTCGCTTTGGTGTAGATATCAATGTTAGCCATGGATTACCACCTCAAATACGTTAAAGAATTACTTACCGCGTACTAGCGGCAGGTTTTCCCCGCTCCAGCCGGCAATACCGTCTTTCAGCGTAACTACGTTTTCAAAACCGGCTTTGCTCAGATTATCTGCCGGCTCGCGAGAAGTGGTGCCGTTGGCACAAACCACGATGATCGGCTGAGCCTTGTGTTTTTCCAACTCGCCCAGACTGCCGCTTTTGATTTCGCTGGCGGTCAGGTTGATGGCGTTGGCCAGGTGGCCTCGGCGGAAATCATCACGGCTGCGGGTATCAACCACAACGGCATCTTCTTTATTAATCAGGCGGGTGGCTTCACCACGGGTGATCTCTTTCACCTTGGAGAAACTGCTCTTGAACGTCATGACGATCACCGCAACCAGCAGGGCGATCCAGGCCAGGCTCAGTATGGGATGCTTGCTAACGAATTGCATAATTTCTTGCAGCATGGGGTGTAACAACTCCCGTCAGTTAAGGGAAAAAATAACTCAAGGTTCCAGAGTATACCTGCCGAGTGCAGCAAATACAGCCAATAAGCAAGCGCTATTGCAGAAACTGCGGGCTACGCTGAGAAATTCGCGGTGCCACAGCATAAAAGCCGGCCTTGTTCACCGCAACTTTGATCTCTCTGGGCTCTTTTTAACCGGCCACGTTGTAAAATCAGACGGTTTTGAGAGTGAATAGCCATTAGCCTGACCATGGACCAATGGCTATTCACAACTTATAAAGTTCATAACGAGGTTAACGCAATGTCGAGTAACAAAAAGCCGATGGTACTGGTGATCCTGGACGGTTACGGCCACCGCGAGGAACAACAGGACAACGCCATTCTGAACGCCAAAACGCCGGTGATGGACCGCCTGTGGCAACAGCAGCCACATACGCTGATCGCCGCGTCCGGGCTGGATGTCGGCCTGCCTGACGGCCAGATGGGCAACTCGGAAGTCGGCCACGTCAACCTGGGTGCCGGGCGCATCGTTTATCAAGACCTGACGCGACTGGATAAAGAAATCAAAGAAGGCGATTTCTTCGCCAACCCAACGCTGACGGCGGCGGTCGACAAGGCTGTTCAGGCGGGTAAAGCAGTGCATATCATGGGCCTGCTGTCGCCGGGCGGCGTGCACAGCCACGAAGATCACATTCTGGCGATGATTGAGCTGGCTTCACAGCGCGGTGCCAAAGCCGTTTACCTGCACGCGTTCCTGGATGGTCGCGATACTCCACCCCGCAGCGCAGAAAAATCGCTGCAACATTTCATCGACGCCTTTGCCAAACTGGGCACCGGGCGCATCGCATCGCTGATTGGCCGTTATTACGCCATGGACCGCGACAACCGTTGGGACCGCGTGCAACTGGCCTACGATCTGCTGACCCAGGCCAAGGGTGACTTCGTGGCCGATAACGCCGTTACCGCCTTGCAGGCCGCCTACGAGCGCGGTGAAAACGACGAGTTCGTCAAGCCGACCGTGCTGCAAGCCGCCGGTGAAGCCTCTGCCGAGCTGCATGACGGCGACGCGTTGATTTTCATGAATTTCCGTGCTGACCGTGCACGCCAGATCGTCCGCTCCTTCGTCAATGCTGATTTCGACGGTTTCCCACGCGCCAAAGTCATCCATTTTGGTGATTTCGTGATGCTGACCGAGTATGCCGCCGACATCAAAGCTCCTTGCGCCTATCCGCCGGCGTCGTTAAGCAATACCTTCGGCGAATGGTTGATGAAACACGACAAGACCCAGCTGCGCATCTCGGAAACCGAAAAATACGCCCACGTCACCTTCTTCTATAACGGCGGTGTTGAAGAGCCGTTCACCGGCGAAGATCGCGTGCTGGTCAACTCACCGAAGGTCGCTACCTACGATCTGCAGCCGGAAATGAGCGCCGCCGAACTGACCGATAAGCTGCTGACCGCCATTGGCAGCGGCAAGTACGACGCCATTATCTGCAACTACCCGAATGGCGACATGGTAGGTCACACCGGCGTTTACGACGCGGCGGTAAAAGCGGTAGAAACACTGGATAACTGTATCGCCCAGGTGGTCGAGGCGGTCAAGGCTGCCGACGGACAGTTGCTGATCACTGCCGACCACGGCAACGCCGAACAAATGCGCGATCCGGCCACCGGCCAGGCGCATACCGCTCACACCAGCCTGCCAGTCCCGCTGATTTATATCGGCAAGCCTGCCAGCGCAGTCAATGGCGGCAAGCTTTCGGACATCGCGCCGACCATGCTGACGCTGATGGGAATGGAAATCCCGCAAGAGATGACTGGTAAGCCGCTGTTCATCGTGGAATAATCCTTCTCCATGAGGGAAAAGGCGTTTTTTGCACTATCAAGGGTAACCCGAAGCGCAAACACAGGCAGCCAGCCGCTGCCTGAACGCACCGCGCCAAGGAAGTTGACCACCATGTGCGCCAGCGTATTTTACGCTGGCGTCTTGTTGTTGCCGTTAGCCAGCCAGGCGGCGGAGGACAATAAATCCCAGCTCAAAGACATCCAGCAGAGCATCGCCGAGAAAGAAAAGGCGGTTAAACAGCAGCAGCAACAGCGCAGCTCACTGCAGGACCAGCTCAGGCAGCAAGAAAAAACCATCGCGCAAGCCAGTCGCCTGCTGCGTGACACCCAGGGCACATTGAGCCAGTTGGGGAAAGACATCTCCGGCCTGAATGCCTCAATCGCCAAGCTGCAAAAGCAGCAATCTACCCAGCAAGAAATCCTAGCCAAACAACTGGATGCCGCCTTCCGACAGGGCCAGCACAGCGCCGTACAGTTGGTGCTCAGTGGTGAAGAAAGCCAGCGCAGCGAGCGCATTTTGGCTTACTTCGGCTATCTGAACGAAGCGCGCCAGCAAACGATTGAAGAGCTGAAACAAACCCGCGCCGAACTGGCGAAGCAAAAAACCACGCTGGTCGCCAAGCAAGGCCAACAGAAATCGCTGCTTGGCGAACAGCAGACGCAGCAACAGAAGCTGGAGCAGGCACGCGGTGCACGTAAGAAAACGCTGACCGCACTGGAAGCCTCGCTGGAAAAAGACCAGCAGCGTCTGGTAGAACTGCGCCAGAACGAAACTCGCATGCGCGACAAGATCGCCCGGGCCGAACGTGAAGCCCGCGCCCGCGCGGAACGCGAAGCCCGTGAAGCCGCCAAGGTGCGCGAGCAGGTTCGCGTCAAAGAACAGCAGGCGAAGAAAACCGGCACCAGTTATAAGCCAAGCGAAGCCGACCGCTCGCTGATGGCCCGTACCGGTGGCCTCGGCCGACCGAATGGGCAGGCAATATGGCCGGTGCGCGGCCGCACTCTGCATGGTTTTGGCGAACAGCTGCAAGGCGAGTTACGCTGGAAAGGCATGGTGATCTCGGCCTCCGAAGGCAGCGAAGTGAAAGCCATCGCCGATGGCCGTGTCTTGCTGGCCGACTGGCTGCAGGGCTATGGTCTGGTTGTCGTCATCGAACACGGTAAGGGTGACATGAGCCTGTATGGCTATAACCAAAGTGCGTTGGTCAACGTCGGGGCGCAGGTGCGCGCCGGTCAGCCAATCGCCTTGGTGGGTACCAGCGGGGGCCAGGGAACGCCGTCGCTCTATTTCGAAATTCGTCGCCAGGGTCAGGCCGTTAACCCACTACCGTGGTTGGGAAGATAGATTTGCGCTATATCAAAATCCGTACTGCCGTATTGATTGGCTGTCTGCTGCAAGTTTGCGCCGCACAGGCAGGAAAACTCTCCATCGTTATTGATGACGTCGGCTACCGGCCGCATGAAGAAGGCGCCGTGCTGCAGATGCCGACGGCGATTTCCGTTGCCGTACTGCCCAATGCTCCTCATGCCCATTTAATGGCCACCCGCGCCCACAGTCAGGGTCGCGAAGTGCTGATCCACATGCCGATGGCACCGCTCAGCAAGCAACCGCTGGAGCGTGATACGCTGCAGCCTTCGATGAGCAGCGAAGAGATCCAGCGCATTATCCGCAATGCGGTCAATAATGTGCCCTACGCGGTGGGTATGAATAACCATATGGGCAGCGCCATGACCTCCAGCCTGCCAGCCATGCAGAAAGTGATGCAGGCACTCGACAGCTACCAGCTCTATTTCCTCGACAGTATGACCATCGGCAACAGTCAGGCCACCCGCGCGGCAGCCGGTACGCACGTGAAGGTGATCAAACGTAAGGTGTTCCTGGACGATACCGCCAACGAAGCCGATATCCGCCGCCAGTTCAACCGCGCGGTCGAGTTGGCACGACGTAATGGTTCAGCCATAGCCATTGGTCACCCGCGCCCGGCGACGGTAAGAGTGTTACAGCAAATGCTGCCGACGCTGCCGGCCGATATTGTGCTGGTGAAACCGAGCTCACTGCTGAATGAGCCGCAGGGCAGCAGCAGCGGTGGCAATTACGTCCCACCACCGGTCAAGCCAACGAAACCACAGCCGAAGAACCCGTTCACCGGCGGTATCAAACAGTGTAAGGTCAAGTTGCCGAAGGAAAAAGTCAACGCCAGCAAGGCGATAGGCGTGATCGGCGAAAGCGTGACGCAGTCGCCAGCCGTCACCTTTATCAAACGCCAGTGGCAACGCTGGACAGACTCAACACCAGACAAACCCAAAGCATAAAAAAAGGGCCGGAATTCCGGCCCTTTTTACACCTAAGCAGCAACTTAAAACTAATCCCAGCTCAGAATCACTTTACCGGACTGGCCGGAACGCATGGCGTCAAAGCCCTGCTGGAACTGGTCAACGGAGAAACGGTGGGTGATGATAGGAGTCAGATCCAGACCCGACTGGATCAGCGCAGCCATCTTGTACCAGGTCTCAAACATCTCGCGGCCGTAAATCCCTTTGATAAACAGTCCTTTGAATATCACCTGATTCCAGTCGATCGACATATCCGACGGCGGAATACCCAACATGGCAATGCGTCCGCCGTGGTTCATCGCGTTGAGCAACGAACGGAACGCCGGTGGCGCACCGGACATTTCCAGCCCAACGTCAAAGCCTTCGGTCATGCCCAGTTCGGCCATCACGTCAGTCAGATTCTCTTTGCTGACGTTTACCGCACGGGTCACGCCCATTTTGCGCGCCAGATCCAAACGGTATTCGTTAACGTCAGTGATCACCACATGACGAGCGCCTACGTGCTTACATACTGCCGCCGCCATGATGCCGATCGGCCCGGCACCGGAAACCAGCACGTCTTCGCCAACCAGATCAAACGACAGCGCGGTGTGCACCGCATTGCCGAACGGGTCGAAGATAGATGCCAGCTCATCGGAAATGTTATCCGGGATCTTGAAAGCGTTAAACGCCGGGATCACCAGATATTCAGCAAAGGAGCCTGGACGGTTCACGCCCACGCCGGTGGTGTTACGGCACAGGTGCGTACGGCCACCACGGCAGTTACGGCAATGACCGCAGGTAATATGGCCTTCACCGGAAACGCGGTCGCCCACGCTGAAGCCTTTGACTTCCTGGCCGATGGCAACCACTTCACCGACATATTCATGGCCGACCACCATAGGGACCGGAATGGTTTTCTGTGACCATTCATCCCAGTTATAGATATGAACATCGGTACCGCAGATCGCAGTTTTACGGATTTTAATCATGATGTCGTTATGGTCCAGCTCCGGCTGAGGCACATCGGTCATCCAAATCCCTTCTTCCGCTTTCAGTTTTGACAATGCTTTCATGGTTTTACCTTATGCAATAACGCCAAGATCTTTACCGATACGAATGAACGCAGCAATTGCACGTTCAATTTGCTCCGGGGTGTGATCGGCGGACATCTGGGTGCGGATGCGCGCCTGGCCTTTCGGCACCACCGGATAGAAGAAACCTGTCACATAGATGCCTTCCTTGAGCAACGCATTGGCGAAATCCTGCGCCAGTTTTGCTTCACCCAACATCACGGGGATGATGGCGTGATCGGCCCCGGCCAGCTCAAAGCCCGCCGCGGTCATTTTTTCACGGAACAGACTCGCATTGGCCCACAGGCGATCGCGCAGCGCGTCCCCCTGCTCCAGCAGTTCCAAGACTTTAATCGAAGCGGCGACAATAGCTGGCGCCAGTGAGTTGGAGAACAGATAAGGGCGCGAACGCTGACGCAGCCACTCCACCACTTCTTTTTTTGCTGCGGTATAACCGCCGGAAGCCCCACCCAGCGCCTTGCCCAGGGTGCCGGTAATGATGTCGACGCGGCCCATCACTTCGCAATATTCGTGGGTACCACGCCCATTAACGCCGACAAAACCCACCGCATGGGAATCATCCACCATCACCAGCGCCTGATATTGGTCAGCCAGGTCGCACACCCCTTTCAGGTTGGCGATCACACCGTCCATTGAGAATACGCCGTCGGTGGCGATCATAATGTGGCGCGCGCCGTCGGCCTTGGCCTGCTCCAGCTGTGCAGCCAGTTCGGTCATGTTGTTGTTGGCATAGCGATAACGTTTCGCCTTGCACAGACGAACGCCGTCAATGATAGAAGCATGGTTCAACGCATCGGAGATAATCGCGTCTTCCGGGCCCAGCAGGGTTTCGAATAACCCGCCGTTAGCGTCGAAGCAGGAGGAGTACAGGATGGCGTCTTCCATCCCCAGGAAATCGGCCAGCTTTTGTTCCAGCTGTTTATGGCTGTCCTGGGTGCCGCAGATAAAACGCACCGACGCCATACCGAAACCATGGCTGTCCATACCGGCCTTGGCCGCTGCGATCATCGCCGGGTGGTTAGCCAGACCAAGATAGTTGTTGGCGCAGAAGTTGATCACATGGCGACCATCAGCAACGGCAATATCTGCCTGCTGAGCGCTGATAATGATGCGTTCTTCTTTGAACAACCCTTCACTACGGGTGGTCTCAAGTTGTTGTTCCAACTGCTGATAAAAAGACGCGGACATTCGGTTATCTCCAGGATTGGTCTGTTTTCAACATATTTTACTGATTTGTAACCAAACTGACGAGAATCTGCGGGAGAGAATATGAAAATTGCAGCAGATATCACGGCAAAGTGCTGCGGAGCTCGACATCGCGGGATATTCAGAGCCCGTCCGATGTTTGCGACGACATGAAATGCTATTATAAGCAGCATTGAGCGTGGGGCACTGTGTCCCACCGGGTAGAATAACAGGGGTAACCCAATGATTATCGTCACTGGCGGCGCCGGCATGATCGGCAGCAATATCATTAAAGCGCTGAATGACACAGGGTATCGCGATATCCTGGTGGTAGATAACCTGAAAGACGGCACCAAATTCGCCAACCTGGTCGATCTCGACATCGCCGACTATATCGATAAAGAAGATTTCATCGCCAACATCATCGCCGGTGACGATCTGGGTGAAATCGACGCGATCTTCCATGAGGGTGCCTGCTCTTCCACCACCGAGTGGGACGGCAAGTACATGATGGACAATAACTATCAGTACTCCAAAGACCTGTTGCACTACTGCCTGGATCGCGAAATTCCGTTCCTGTATGCCTCATCCGCAGCCACCTACGGCGGCCGTGAAGAGTTTATTGAAGAGCGCCAATTTGAAGAGCCACTGAACGTCTACGGCTACTCAAAATTCCTGTTCGACCAGTATGTGCGCGAAATCCTTCCGCAGGCAGAGTCACAAATTTGCGGCTTCCGTTACTTCAACGTTTACGGCCCACGTGAAGGTCACAAAGGCGGTATGGCCAGCGTGGCGTTCCACCTGAACGGTCAGATCAACCGCGGCGAAAGCCCAAAACTGTTCGACGGCAGCCAGGACTTCAAACGTGACTTTATCTACGTCGGCGACGTGGCGGCAGTCAACCTGTGGTTCTTGAAAAGCGGCGTGTCCGGCATCTTCAACTGCGGCACCGGCCGTGCGGAAACCTTCCAGGCGGTAGCCGATGCCGTGGTCGACTTCCACCAAAAAGGCACGGTAGAAAACATCCCGTTCCCGGAAAAGCTGAAGGGCCGCTACCAGGCGTTCACCCAGGCCGATCTGACCAAGCTGCGCGCCGCCGGCTATGACGCACCGTTTAAAACGGTCGCCGAGGGCGTGAAAGAGTACATGGCCTGGTTGAACCGCACCGCTTAAGCAGAAGGGATTTAACGTAGGGTATGAAAATACTGGTTATCGGCCCTTCTTGGGTTGGCGATATGATGATGTCGCAAAGTCTCTACCGCACCCTGAAGGCCGAGCACCCGACGGCAGAAATTGATGTGATGGCGCCGGCCTGGTGCCGTCCATTACTGGCGCGTATGCCGGAAGTCAATCAGGCACTGTCTATGCCCTTGGGCCACGGTGCGCTGGCGCTCGGTGAACGTCGGCGGCTGGGGCATGCCCTGCGAACCAACGGTTACGATCGCGCCTATGTGCTGCCGAACTCATTCAAATCCGCGCTGGTGCCCTTCTTTGCCAAGGTGCCGCAACGTACCGGCTGGCGAGGTGAAATGCGCTATGGCCTGTTGAATGATATTCGCCTGCTGGACAAAACCGCCTTTCCACTGATGGTGCAACGTTACGTAGCCCTTGCCTACGACAAGCAACGCATTCAGCGCGCCGAAGACCTGCCACAGCCTCTGTTATGGCCGCAACTGCAGGTCAGCGACGAAGAAATTGCCGAAACCACCGCCGCCTTCAATCTGACCGATCATCGGCCGATTATCGGCTTTTGCCCAGGCGCAGAATTTGGCCCGGCCAAACGGTGGCCGCACTACCACTACGCCACACTGGCCCAAAAGCTGATTGACCAGGGTTATCAAATCGCCCTGTTTGGTTCCGCCAAAGATAATGAAGCGGGCGAGCAGATCCGGGCCGCACTGGATGATGATTCCCGCAGCTTCTGCATGAATCTCGCCGGGGAAACCCAGCTTGAGCAAGCGGTGATCCTGCTGGCTTCCTGTTCGGCCGTGGTCAGTAACGATTCCGGCCTGATGCACGTCGCCGCAGCGTTGAACAAACCGCTGATCGCCTTGTACGGCCCAAGCAGCCCGGATTTCACGCCGCCGCTGTCCAGCAAAGCCAAAGTGATCCGCTTAATAAGCGGTTACCATAAGATACGCAAAGGTGATGCCGATCAGGGATACCATCAGAGCCTGATCGATATTCAGCCCCAGCAGGTGTTGGACGCGCTGACGCCGTTACTTGCCGCCAGCGAGGAATAAGCATGCAGGTGTTGATTGTTAAAACTTCCTCCATGGGAGATGTGCTCCATACGCTGCCGGCGTTGACCGACGCGATGCAGGCGATCCCCGGCATCCGCTTTGATTGGGTGGTAGAGGAAGGTTTCAGCCAAATTCCCACCTGGCATCCGGCAGTAGACCGCGTGATCCCGGTGGCGATCCGCCGTTGGCGCAAAAACTGGTTTGGTAGCGAAACCCGCCAACAGCGTTGCGACTTTAAACGTGTGGTGCAGGAACGCGACTACGATGTCGTGATCGACGCACAGGGGCTAATCAAAAGCGCCGCGCTGATCACCCGCATCGCCAAAGGCAGCAAGCATGGTCAGGACAGCAAAAGCGCCCGCGAACCTTTCGCCAGCTGGTTTTATAACCATCGCCATGATATCGACAAACAACAGCATGCCGTAGAACGCACACGTGAGCTGTTCGCCAAAAGCCTGGGCTATGACAAGCCGGACAGCTACGGTGATTACGCCATTGCGGCCCGCTTTCTCAGCCATCTGCCGGCCGATGCCGGGCAGTATCTGGTGTTTTTGCACGCCACGACCCGCGACGAAAAACACTGGCCGGAGTCTCACTGGCGCGATCTGATTACGTTGGCCGCAGCGAGCGGATTAAAGATTAAACTGCCGTGGGGCGCGGAGCACGAACGTCAGCGCGCATTGCGTTTGGCGGAAGGCTTCCCACAGGTTGAAGTTTTACCCAAACTCAGCCTGCAACAGGTGGCCGAAGTCCTGGCAGGCGCGAAAGCCGTGGTCTCGGTTGATACCGGCCTCAGCCACCTGACCGCCGCGCTCGACAGGCCGAATATCACGCTGTTCGGCCCTACCGATCCAGGATTGATCGGCGGTTATGGTCAGAACCAACACTCATTGATTTCCCCGGAAAAGAGCATGGCAACCCTCACTGCCGACGCAGTCTGGTCCGAGTTGCAAAAGGTTATTGGATGAAAAAACTGCACATTATCAATTTAGGGAAAATGGGCGGTGTTGAACGCCTGTTCCTGCAGTACATCAACGACACCACCGACGGTAGCAACGAAGTGATTTGCATCAGCAGTGAAGTCGGCGAAGAGATTCGCCGGCAAATGCCTGACCAAAAAGTCACCTTTGCCAATCGGCTGATTAACTCGCTACCGCTGCGCTGCCCGCAATTTTTGCGTAAATACCTGCTGAAAAGAAAAATCGAGCAGGCCAATGCCGACGTAGTGATCGTTTGGGATCTGATACCGGGTCTGGCTGCTAAACCTAAACGCGGGAAGCTGGTTTATTACGATCATGGCTGTTCATGGCGTTACCCAAAGAATCACAAGACTTTACGTTTTCTCGCGATGCTGGACGGTTGCATCTCCGCGTCCTACGCCTCTAAACGGGTGATGGCGCTGCGGTTCAACCTGCCCTGCCCGAATCACGTGGTGATAAATCGGCTGAAAACGCCATCGGGTATCAGCGATAACCTGAAGCCGCTCAGTAAACCCGTCAGGATCGGAACGGCATCACGTTTGGTGAGCCTGAAAGGCATTAGTGTTTCGTTGTTGATGATGCAGGAACTACTGCGTCGTGGGCATGATGTCACATTGGAGATTGCCGGTAAGGGCCCGGATCGGGCAGCATTTGAAACCCTGGCAGAAAAGCTTGAGCTGAGCGACCGGGTCACCTTCAGTGGTTTCCAGGATAACGTAGCCGACTTCTTTAATCGTACGCATATCTACATGAGCACGCCGATCACCGAGCCCTTCGGCTTATCCTGTATGGAAGCGCTGTATTTTGGCGTACCGGTGGTTTTCCCACAGGTCGATGGCCAGCCAGAGGTGATTCAAGACGGACACTGCGGCATTGGTCTGACGCCCTCGGTGACGATTGAAGAACATCAACGCTTGACCGGTATCAAAGTGGATTTCCCACATGATGTCTACGATCCGCTTAGCGATACCCTGGTAACGCCCAAGTTGCTGTCACATCTTGAATGTGCGGATGCGGTGGAAAGGCTGATGGTGCCGGAAATCTATCAAAATATGAGTCAAAATGCACAACGTTACCCGGTCGAACATTTCAGCTATGCTATGTTCAAGACCGAGTTTGATGACGCACTGAAATCCTTTATTAGCCAACCGTAATGTGAGCTGGAAACCTAGTCCCATGCTATTAAAAGAGACCACACCCCATCCTGCCTTCAGTTACCTCATCTATTTGGGTTGCGCGATCGCTTTTTGCACCATTCCTTTCGGTTCAGCTACCGGACGCAATATTTTCTATATTTCCAGCTATATTTCCTTCATCGCTGTCTGCTTGAATTTAAGATATTTTTTTAAAAATAAACGTAATTTAATTCTACCTTTGCTGTTTTTCTGCGTGGGTATGGCGACTATTTTCTGGATGAACCACTTCAAACAGCCCGGTGACTACATCAATATTTACCGCTCCTATATGTCGACCGGTAAATTACAGATCGCCACTGCGTTTATCCTGTTGATTGCATTAAATGAGCGACTTTGCATGCAACGCGCGTTTATCATCGTCGCACTGGCCACCGGTGTCGCCGTCAACGGCTACTCGCTTTATCAGGGGCTGTGGTTGGATATTCCACGCATAGAGATCAACTTCGATCGTGCCACTGTTGCTGCCTATCTGATTACCGCCATCAACCTGGTGATGCTGCAAGCAATACTGATGTTACGGACGAAATATCGTATCCCACTATATATTTTAGGCTTCCTGGTTACCTTCTCCACGTTGGTACTCACCGGAACGCGGGCAGCAATGCTGGTTTACCCAGTTGCGGTAGCCCTATCGATATTAGCAACGAAAAACCTGATTTCTCATAAACACAAAATTTTGCTGATGGCCTCCGTGCCGCTGTTGCTTCTCGCCAGCGGTTTCGTTTTTAAAGCACAGATAGAACAACGTATTACAGCATTCCAGACTGATTTGCGGCTAATCAATCAACCACAGACCGAGAACTCGATTATTTCCAGAGTCTCCATGCAGGTCGTCGCAATACGCACCGGTTCGCAAGCACCACTAGGACAATCCGCAGAACAACGGGGTGCCGAAATCCTCGCCATAGTTGCACACGAGCCTCATCTGGCTGGTGTCTTGCCTTATATCAACGTGCATCTGCATAACGAACTGTTGGAAACCTACTCACTCAAAGGTGTCTGGGGCATGCTATTTTTACTGGCGCTCTACATCGGTTTATTCGTTTCCTCACTTAAGCCCTACCGCAATGCGTTGCTACTGGGGGTCACATTCAGCCTGTTTGTTTACGGGCTCAGCGACGTTATCTTCTTCAGCACCGAAGCCACGGCGATTTTCTGCCTGGCGATTATCGTCAGCGTGCTGTCAGTGAAAAAAACGCCAGTATCAGAGAATTGAAAAACATGGTTTCGTCGCCGCATCTGCTCAGCTTTATTGTACCTTTTTACAATAACGAAAATTTCGTGGTCGCCAGCCTGAGCTCGCTGTTCAACCAGATCGCTGATGATATTGAAGTGATCATCATTGATGACGGTTCAACAGATACTTCTGCCGAACGGGTCCGTCAATTACTGGCGGAGCGCCAACATCCGCATGTGACGTTTATCACACAGAAAAATGGCGGTATCGCCTATGCCCGCAACGTCGGGCTGCGTCACGCACGAGGGCGCTTTATTACCTTCCTGGATGGCGATGATTTGCTGAGTAATGACTATCTGGCCATTCTACGGCCACTGTTGGTTGCCGATGAAGATGACCTTATCGATTTTAATTATCAGAAGTTTACCGACGTTCCACCAACACAACCCGCCGATACGACAGCTCGTCGCAACGCTTATGATTTCGCGAGTCTTGGCTTGTCCTGCCTAACCCCATTATTTGCTCACTCAATGTGGCATCTCTGGAGTCGGATCTACAGGCGATCACTGTTGGAGGGAGAGTCATTTGAAAATGGCAGGCGTTATGAAGACGTGATTTTCACCCCTTTCCAGTATTTCAAAACCCAGAAAATTGCTCATCTCGATCACGTGCTCTATTTTTACCGTGACAACAGCCAGGGAATTACCCGTAATGTCAAAGCTAAAGACATTGAAGATATGCAGTTTGCTATCGACAAAATGCTGCTCTTTATCGACCAGCATCCGGGTGATGAATCACTACGACAGTTGGCAGCGTTAATGCTCGCCAACTGTTTCTCTGAAGTGAAAGGTATGTCGAAGGTATTGTACGGTTATTACTATTACCCGCCAGAAGCACGGTATAGATTTCGGCGTCTTGCTGACGTATGCAGCAACAGCGGCGTACCGCGAAAAAAAATCCGACAAATGCGTTACGCCTGGGTGGACACCTGGCTGTCAAAAATCCGCTGGCGGTTGAAAAAGCGCTAAACCTGCGCTTTATCTAACGACAGATGATCCACGACTTCAGCGTAAATGCGCTGTGGTTGGATCACCCCCATCGGGCTTTCCGCTTCCAGTGGCATGGTGTAGCCGGTACGGGAAACCTGAATGATTCGATGTAGCTCCAGATCCTGAATCGGCCCGGTAGAACGCGAATCCGCGGTGACAAACAGGCTAATGGTTTTGACCTTCATCGCCACCGCCAGGTGCAATGGCCCGGTATCGCCGGTTACCAACACGTGGAAGCTGTCGATCAGCGTCAACAGCCCTTGCAACCCCGTTTTACCAATCTGGTTGTCGATGCATACCTGGGTTTCAGGACTAACCTGACTCAGGAATTGTTGTGCTTTCCCTTCATCAAAAGGCCCGCCAATCAGTACTATGCGTACATTGCCCTGTTTAGCCACCAGTTCGTCGGCCAGCCGGGCAAAATGTGAGACAGGCCAACAACGTGACTCCGTAGAGGCGCCTAACTGGAATCCAATAGTACAGTGCTCACTGCTTTTGACGCCCGCCCGGTAAGACACTGGAATTTCCATAGTGGGATCGTCACTACGGCAGCCCAAGATAGAAATCAGCTCCAACTTGCGGCGAATAAAGTGGCCGTAGTAATGAAAAATATAGTTGGTCAACCAGGGTTCAAGCCCGCAAATACCAGAACTGTAGTTATCCCTGATAATGTATTTAGCCCCGGACAAGACCGCACTGATAATGTCATACGGCAGATGTGAGTGCAGGATCAATGCCAAATCTGGTCGATGTTCGCGCAACGATTTTAACAGCGGGCGCATGGTTTTGATTTTGCTGTCCCAATACACCACCCGATCGTAATAGCGACCGTTCTCCACTAACTCCTGGTTTTTTTTGTGCACCACCAACGTGATATGTGCATCAGGGTAGCGTTCTCGCATCGCGCGAAGCGCCGGGGTATTGAACATAAAGTCACCCAGCGCCGTGGTGGAATAGATGACAATATTGTCAAACTGAAGCCGACTGTCGAAAGTCGCTTTGTCCTGAAAACGGCCGGACTTTGCTGTATAGCGCCGTAAAAACCAATCCGCGACCTTAATTTTCCATTTTTTCGACATGTCAGTTCACTTTAAGTTGATAATACTCGGCCAGCGTCATGCCCACCGTGCGCTGCTGCAGCCAGGCAAAAAGCTGCTCCAAATCACGATATAACACTTCGATATCCTGCTGCGTTTTAAAGGTCGGGCTACCGCCGGGCATAAACTCGGACGAGTGCAGCATAAATTCAACGTAGTCATGGCCCTGAGCCAGACAGCGCTCAGCCACCAACTTCATTTTTTCCAGATTGCCGCCGCTTGGCCGCAGCCAGTTGACCGACGGTGAGCGCCGTTTGCCACGCAGGTTATCGTAACCCTGCTTTAGCGTATTCATCAGCGCCGAATGCTTATACTGGATACTCATAGGCACTTCCAGTAGCGATGAGGAGCCCGCCCTGGCGATATTTTCCGGATCGATAAAATAGGCCTGCGATGGGAAGTGGCGATAGTCGGTGCCGCCGTTGCCCTGCGGGTTGCCCGGTGAGTATTGCCAGTTAACGCGCGGCGTCACCGAACAATCCACCTGATAACCATATTCCAGTAGCAAGGCCGCATAATATTCATTAAACGCCCAGCGCCCGGCGCGATGGCTGAGCATCTTGGTCTGGAAGCTGTCTTCCAGCAATTTGGTCATATGATCGACCTTGGCGCGAATTTGATCGACCGGGTATTCGATCAGATAGGGCTTATGGCGCCAGTCGTCGTCGGTTAATGGCGTCAGCGGTGGGCTGTTCCAGGCATGCAGGTGCATCCCCACCTCCCCGCAGCCACGGGCTATCACATCACGGGCAAACTCGACATATTCTGCATCCACCGCCATTTCATAGTTGGTGAGATACACCGGCTTAAAGCCATATTTCTCACACAGCGTCTGAAAGCGCGGCAAAAAGCGCGTGTTTTCGGTCGAAATGCGATCGTGGTTTTGCCACAAATTATCGCCTTCGGTATCAATGGTGATGAGAAACGCCGGTTTAGTCATAAATATCGAGCCTGATATCAATAGAATGCATTATGTTACGCAGGGCGTTTCGCCAGGGCAAACGACTTTGCTGCCTGGTTTGGACAACGTTGAAGGCCTTTTGTCACTCCCCCAGACTATTTTTTCACTTCACCGCAAGAAAACCGAGCAACAGTAGCCACATGCGATCGGGTCATTTAGAATCAAAGATTGGTTTCCCAGAAAGCGACTCATGATGAACGACGCGCCAGCCCTAGCTCCTGATCCCTCGATACAGCGTATTTTGATCGCTAAACTTCGCCATCATGGCGATATGTTGCTGATCACACCGGTCATAAATACCCTGCAGCAAAACTACCCGCAGGCGCAGATCGACGTACTGTTGTATAAAGAAACCCAGGAGATGCTGGCCAGCCACCCGGCGCTGTCGAATATCTTTGTTATCGATCGTCAGTGGAAAAAGCAGGGGACGAAAGCGCACCTGCGCCATGAGCTTAACCTGATCCGCCAGCTCAAAGCACAAAGTTACGATCTGGTGGTCAATCTTGCCGATCAGTGGCGCAGCGCCCTCCTCGCCAAGCTGACCGGCGCGCGTATTCGTCTGGGTTTCGATTTTCCCAAACGGCAGGGTTTCTTATGGCGCTATTGTCATACGCAGTTGGTGCCGGTGAGCGATCACGCCCGGTTGCATACGGTTGAACAGAATCTGTCGCTGTTGCAACCGCTCGGCCTGCCAGCCCTCAGCCAGCAGGTGACCATGAGCTACTCGCAGCAGGACTGGCAGGCCTGCGAACAATTGTTGCAGCAGCAAAGCATTACCGGCGATTTTATTGTGGTACAACCCACCTCCCGCTGGTTCTTCAAATGCTGGAGCGAAGAAAAAATGGCGGCCACCATCAGCGCACTGCAGGCCGATGGCCACCAGTTGGTGATCACTTCCGGGCCGGACGCAAAAGAACGCGAAATGGTGGAGCGCATTCTGGCGCTCTGTCCGCCGCAGGACGTAGTTTCATTGGCCGGCCAACTGACACTGCGACAACTGGCCGCCCTGATCGACCACGCTAAACTGTTTATCGGTGTAGATTCGGTACCCATGCACATGGCCGCTGCGCTGCAGACCCCCTGCATCGCTCTGTTTGGCCCTTCCAAGCTGGTGTTCTGGCGCCCCTGGCAGGTGATTGGCAAGGTGATATGGGCCGGAGACTACGGCGACTTACCCGATCCTGACGCCATCAATACCGGCACCGATGAACGTTATCTGGACCTTATTCCTACAGACGCGGTGATTGCAGCCGCGCGGAGCACGCTGGCATGAAAGCATTTCGTTTGGCGATCGTTCGCCAAAAGTACCGCCCGGACGGTGGAGCTGAGCGTTTCGTCTCACGCGCCCTTGAGGCGCTGGAACAGCAGGACCTCGATCTGAACGTTATCACCCGCGAATGGCAGGGTGATGCCAATCCAAACTGGCATATCCACCTATGTAATCCGCTAAAATTCGGTCGCATCAGCCGTGAACGCGGCTTTGCCGAAGCGGCCAGAGCGTTATGGCAGAAAGAAAGCTTCGATCTGGTGCAGAGCCATGAGCGCATTCCCGGCTGTGATATTTACCGTGCCGGTGATGGCGTCCATCGCCGCTGGTTACTGCAGCGGGCGCGCCTGCTACCGGAATGGCGTCGCAAGTGGCTGTTCTCCAACCGCTACCACCGTTACGTGATGTGTGCGGAACGGGCGATGTACGCCGCACCAGAGCTGAAAGCCGTCATCTGCAATGCAGAAATGATCAAACAGGAAATCATCGATGACTTCGGAGTACCGGCCGATAAAATCACGGTGATCTACAACGCCATTGATAATCAAAAGTTTCTGCCCGCCAATGCCGAACTGCGCCAGCAACTACGTCAGCAATACCAGATCCCGCAGCAGGCGCACTGCCTGATTTTTGTCGGTTCTGGTTTTGAGCGCAAAGGGTTGGCCGCTGCCATCCGTGCCGTTGCAGCGACCGATAGCTATCTGTTGGTGGTGGGCAAGGATAAGGCTGAAAAACGTTATCAGGCGCTGGCCCAGTCGCTGGGTTGCAGCGACCGGCTACGGTTTATGGGCGTGCAAAAACAAACGCTGCCGTTCTATCAGGCTGCCGACGCCCTATTGCTGCCCACACTGTACGATCCGTTTCCCAACGTTATCCTGGAAGCGATGTCCTGCGGACTGCCGGTCATTACCAGCACCACCTGCGGCGGCTCGGAATTTATCACCCAGGGGGAAAATGGCTTCGTGACCGATGCCCTTGATGTCCCCGCGCTGATCGCAGCGATCACCGCGCTACCGCGCCAGGCTTTGGGCTCCGCCATGGGCGAAGCAGCAAGATTGCGTATTATGTCGGCTACCCCGGCACACCTGTCGGAACAGTTGATCTCCCTTTATAACCGGCTGCTGGATTAACTATGCGTATTCTGATGATTATCGACGGCCTGCCAGGCGGAGGCGCAGAAAAAGTGGTGCTGACCCTGTGCCAGGGTATGCAGCAAATGGGCCATGACGTCAGCCTGATTTCATTGCGCGAAGTCTGTAACTACCCGATCCCCTCAGGCATTCACTATCAGGTGGTGGCGGACAGCAGCCGCTCGCCATGGCGTAAACTGACCGAACTGTCTCGCCGCGCCGCCGCGCTGGATCGGGCTATCGCCGACAATGAACGCCAACAGGGTACCTATGATTTGGTGTTCTCCAACCTGCATAAAACCGATCGCATTGTCAGCCGCAGTCAGTTGCTTTCTTCAGACCGCCTGTGGTTTTGCATTCACGGCATCCTGTCGACCTCCTATCTGGGCCATCGAAAGGGGCTTGATCGCTGGCTGAAACAGCGGAAAATCGCCTCGGTTTATCAAGGCAGAAATATCGTTGCCGTATCAAAAGCCGTGGGAGACGATTTACAGCAGAACCTGCCGATCATCCCAAATCGGCTGGCGGTAATTAACAACCCGTTTGATATTGCCGCCATCGAACAGCAGGCGGCGGAACCCTGTGAGCTGGCAGGTAAAGATTATCTGGTGCACGTCGGGCGCTTTCATCCACACAAACGGCACGATCGCCTGCTGAAAGCCTATGCGCAATCGGGCATACAGGCTCCACTGGCGCTGATTGGCACCGGCAGCGAAGCCAACGTAGGAGAAGTGAAACAGCTGGCAAGCCAGTTGGGGATAGCAGACCGCGTGTTGTTCCTCGGCTTCCAGGCCAATCCTTATCCGTTTATTCGGCACGCATCTCTGCTGGTACTTAGCTCCGACAGCGAAGGCTTTGGCAACGTGTTGGTGGAGGCGCTGCTCTGCGGCACTCCGGTAGTCAGCACTCGCTGCCCAGGTGGGCCGACGGAAATTCTGGAAAAAGCCGGAATGGATAACGCGCTGGCGGAACTTAATGAAAAGTCACTGGCGGAAAAAATGGCGGAAATTTATGCCACCCCCCCGGAGATTAATCACCAACAGCTGCTGAGCTATGGGCTAAATCCTATTTGTCAGCAGTATTTGGCACTCAAAAAATAAATAAGGCAGGGAACCCTGCCTTATATTTAATTAATTGAATGCCTGAATTTTCTGCCAGACATCGTCGATGGGCACATCAATACAGTCACCCGATTCGGTTTGCAGAATGTGATAACGTCCAGACCATGGATGCCAGGATTCTTTATCAGTATCCCCAAAGAATACCACCATGTCTTTATTCAGCGCCGCGGCCAAATGCATCTGGCCGCCGTCGCTGCACAACACTCTGTCGCATAAATCAAAACCGGCAAGTAATTCACGCACCGACGCCGTTGGGTACAGCGCCACACGCTCGTTCTGACAAAGCGCCAATAACTGCTCTGCGCGTTTCTGATCGCCAATATCATCCGGCGTTAGCGTGCCCTGCGGCGACCAGAAAATCAGCACCGCCGTGTTCTTATCGGCGAGTAAACGATTGATAATTTCGGCATAGCGCTCGATCGGCCATCGCCGTTTGGGGCTGCGACTGCTGATATGAACAGCACAAACTCGCTCGACCGGTGGTAAGCACTTTTGCAAACGCTGCGCCGCCAGCTGGCGCTCTTCTGCCGTCAGATACACCCGCACCGGAGGGATCGGTATACGCTGTTCGGTAATGGCCGAAAGGTAGCTGTAGGTATGCTCTACCTGATGCTTGCCGCTGAAATTTTCCTTACGAAAAGGATGATGAATATCAGGCGTTCCCAAGTCTGCGCCAATAATATTGTCGATCCCCGCCATTTTCGCCAAGCGCAGGCTGTACTTGCAGGGAACCGGGTTGGCCAGGATCGCCGCATCAAACTTTATTTTGCGCAGCTTAAGGAAAATCATCAGACGCTCGAAATATACCCCCAGCGTGGTTTCATTTTTCGCCTTGTGCTTTGCCTTTTTATAGACGAAAACCTTTTCGAGGTGCGGGTTATTTTTAACAACATCCTGACTGACTTTATTGATTAACAGATAAAGTTTGGCATCCGGATAGGCAATTTTCACCCCTTCGATCAGCGGAGTGGTACAAACAAGATCGCCAATATTGTCACGGCGAATAATTAAAATATTCTTCATTCCAAGCCTATCAGCGAAATCTCTCGCCTGTTGTCTGAAACTGACACCCAAGGTTACCAAATTAGCGCCTTTCCCTTCCAGTTATGGTACTATTCTGAATAACCCATATAAATGAAATTGATAGAATGTTGCTGCGTTTATATCAGGTACTACTCTACCTCATCCAACCCCTGATCTGGCTCCGCTTACTGTTGCGCAGCCGCAAAGCTCCAGCCTACCGTAAACGCTGGGCAGAACGCTATGGCTTCTGCGCCGGAAAAGTCGTGCCGGGCGGCATCATGCTGCATTCCGTCTCCGTGGGTGAAACGCTGGCCGCCATCCCGTTGGTCCGCGCACTGCGCCACCGTTACCCCTATTTACCGATTACTGTGACCACCATGACGCCGACTGGTTCAGAACGCGTGCAGTCCGCCTTCGGTAAAGACGTTCATCATGTTTATCTGCCTTACGATCTGCCTGGCTCCATGCGCCGCTTTCTGGATCAGGTGAATCCCAAGCTGGTCATCATCATGGAAACCGAGCTGTGGCCCAATCTGATTAACGCCCTGCACCAGCGACAGATCCCTCTGGTGATTGCCAACGCCCGACTTTCCGCCCGTTCTGCCGCCGGCTACAAAAAAATCGGCGGTTTTGTCCGCGATATGCTGCGCCGCATTACCCTGATCGCCGCGCAAAACCAGGAAGACGGCGAACGTTTTGTCGAACTTGGCCTAAAGCGCTCACAGCTGACGGTGACCGGCAGTCTGAAATTCGATATTTCCGTTACGCCAGAGCTGGCTGCACGCGCCATCACGTTACGCCGCCAATGGGCGCCGCGTCGTCCAGTGTGGATCGCCACCAGCACCCACGAAGGTGAAGAAAGCATTCTACTGGCCGCGCACCGCAAACTGCTGGAAAAACACCCTGACCTGCTGCTGATCCTGGTACCACGTCACCCTGAACGCTTCCCTACCGCTAAAGAGTTGGTGCAAAAAGCCGGCTTCAGCTACACCCTGCGCAGCAACGGTGAAATCCCTTCCGGCAGCACCCAGGTGGTGATCGGCGATACCATGGGCGAACTGATGCTGCTGTATGGCATTGCCGATCTGGCCTTTGTTGGCGGCAGTCTGGTGGAACGCGGTGGACATAACCCGCTGGAAGCCGCTGCACACGCCATCCCGGTACTGATGGGACCGCATACCTTCAACTTCAAGGATATCTGCGCCAAGCTGTCGCAGGCCGAAGGGTTGATCACCGTGACCGACGAGGAGTCGTTGGTCAAGGAAGTGGCTACGTTGCTCACCGACGAAGACTATCGCCGCTATTACGGCCGCCACGCGGTAGAAGTGCTGTATCAAAATCAGGGAGCGCTGCAGCGCCTGCTGCAACTGTTAGAACCGCACCTGCCACCTCGGAGCCATTAAATGAGCGCCCGCAAAAGCCTGTCGGTGGTGATTATCGCCAAGAACGAAGCCGGGCTGCTGCCGGACTGCCTGCGCTCCGTAGCCTGGGCAGACGAAATCGTCATGCTGGATTCAGGCAGCCAGGATGACAGCGTCGCCGTAGCCGAAAGTCTGGGCGCCAAAGTATTCACCCATGTCGACTGGCAGGGATTTGGCAAACAACGCCAACTGGCGCAAAGTTACGCCAGCCACGACTATATTCTGATGATCGACGCCGACGAACGCGTTACACCAGAACTGCGCCAATCAATTGAACAAACGCTGGCCGCTCCGGACGATAATCAAGTCTACAGCTGCGCGCGCCGCAATCTGTTCCTCGGGCGTTTTATGCGTCACAGCGGCTGGTATCCTGACCGAGTCAATCGGCTGTACGCCAACCAGCGCTATCGCTATAACGACAATCTGGTGCACGAGTCGCTCACGATCAACGGGGCGAAAGTGGTGCCTCTTAGCGGCGATCTACTGCACCTGACCTGCCGCGACTTTTTTGCCTTCCAGCGTAAACAGCTGCGTTATGCCGAGGAATGGGCCAATCAACGCCATCAGGCCGGTAAGCGCTGCGGCTATCTCTCGATTCTGACCCATACCCTCGGTGCCTTCTGCAAAACCTGGTTGCTGCGTGCCGGCTTCCTGGACGGCAAACAGGGGTTGCTGTTAGCGGTGGTCAACGCGCAATATACCTTCAATAAATATGCCGCACTCTGGGCATTGGGCCGCAACTATTCAGAGAAGTGAATCATGACCCGTAAAGCCATCTATCCCGGTACTTTCGATCCCATGACCAACGGCCACCTGGATTTGGTAACCCGTGCGTCACTGATGTTCGATCACGTTATTTTGGCGATAGCCGCCAGCCCGAGTAAAAAACCGCTGTTCACACTGGAAGAGCGCGTAGCTTTAGCCAGCCAGGTGACATCGCATCTGGATAATGTAGAAGTGCTGGGGTTCAGTGAACTGATGGCGCATTTTGCAGCCCATCAGAATGCCAATATTCTGGTTCGCGGTCTGCGTGCGGTATCTGATTTTGAATATGAGCTGCAGTTGGCCAACATGAATCGCCATTTGATGCCGACGCTGGAAAGCGTGTTCCTGATGCCTTCCGAAGAGTGGTCGTTTATCTCTTCCTCGCTGGTGAAAGAAGTGGCGCGCCATGGTGGTGACATCGCCCCTTTCCTGCCGGCGGTGGTCACCCAGGCCCTGTTCGAAAAACTCGCCGCGCAATAATCAGCGCTGGCAGCGTCGGCAAAAGAAAGTGCTGCGCTGCCCGTGCTTGGCGGATTCAATCGGCGTGCCACATGCGCGGCAAGGTTCGCCCGCCCGGCCATACACCTGCAGTTCCTGCGCGAAATACCCCGGCTTGCCGTCCGATTGCAGGAAATCACGCAGCGTGGTGCCGCCTTGCTCAATAGAGCGCAGCAATACCGCCTTAATGGTTTCCACCAACACTTCAGCTTCCACTTTACTCAGCGAACCCGCAGGACGGTCAGGCAGGATCCTGGCGGTAAACAGCGATTCACTGGCGTAGATATTGCCCACCCCCACCACCAGCTTGTTATCCATCAGCCAGGGTTTGATCAGCGTGCGCTTGTTACGCGATTTTTCGTACAGGTAGGCACCGGTAAAAGCGTCACTCAGTGGTTCCGGCCCAAGGTGGGCCAGCACGTTACTGGTCGCCAGATCGTCACACCATAACCAGGCGCCAAAGCGGCGCGGATCGGTGTAACGCAGCGTCATACCGTTGCTGATCACCAGATCGACGTGGTCGTGTTTACCGGCCTCGGTCTCTTCGGCCAACATCCGCAGGCTGCCTGACATCCCCAGGTGAACGATAATCCAGCCGCTCGCCAGTTCAATCAGCAAATACTTGGCGCGCCGTTGCACGCTGAGTACCGGCTGGTCGCTCAACGCCAGAATTTGCTCGGAAACCGGCCAGCGCAGACGCGCATTGCGTACCACGGCATATTGAATGCTATGGCCGACAAGGTAAGGTTCAATACCGCGGCGGCTGGTCTCAACTTCTGGTAATTCAGGCATCTGGCGCTCTCCTGTCGGTTTTCTACTCTTATAACGCAAAAAACCCGGCCGAGGCCGGGTTTTTATTAATCCACTAAAATTATTTAATTTTAGCTTCTTTGTAGATCACGTGCTGGCGGACAACTGGATCGAATTTCTTCAGTTCCAATTTTTCCGGCTTAGTACGCTTGTTCTTCGTGGTGGTATAGAAGTGACCAGTACCAGCAGAAGAAACCAGCTTGATCTTCTCGCGAACACCTTTAGCCATGATGCAGTTCCTTAATACTTCTCACCACGGGTACGCAGATCGGCCAAGACCGTCTCAATACCCTTCTTATCGATAACACGCATACCTTTAGCAGATACACGCAGCGTTACAAAGCGCTTCTCAGCCTCAACCCAAAAACGGTGTGAGTGCAGGTTCGGCAGAAAACGGCGTTTGGTCGCGTTCATTGCGTGGGAACGGTTGTTACCGCTCACCGGGCGCTTGCCAGTAACTTGGCAGACTCGTGACATGTCTATTCTCCAAAAATCAAATCAGCTCGAGCTTCGTATAGAGTATGGCCGCCTCGTCAGGCTTTTAGAGCCCATCTCAGCAAACTTCATACTGAGGAGACTCTCGTCATCAGGTTAGAAACCACACATCAGGTTAGAAACCTGCTGAGATAGGCTCTTACGCCAAACCCAAGATTCTCAAAGGTGGCGTAGTATACGCTCTGAAGCGTAAGTGCTCAAGTCCCGAACAGCTAAAGATCCCATAAGGATCGCGAAAAAATCGCTTAAAGCCATCCGCGCTCGGCAAAAGAGACACATTCACCCCGACCTATCACCAAATGATCGAGCACTCGGATTTCCAATAACAGGCAGGCATTAACCACTTGCTCGGTTATCAAACGATCGGCATGACTGGGTTCAGCCATACCCGAGGGGTGATTATGCGCCAGAATAATGGCGGCCGCATTAGCCTTCAACGCTTCGCGCACAATTTCTCTCGGGTATACGACAACGCTGCTGATGGTACCAGCAAACATCTCCTGATGGCGAATAACACGGTGCTGATTGTCTAAAAACAATACCAAAAACACTTCTCGCTCATGATGTGCCAGCAAACTTTGCAAATAATGCTGGGTCATCCTCGGGTTAAGCATGGCATTTTCCTGCGCCAGATGGCTGGAAAAGAAGCGGAACGCCAACTCGGAAATCGCCTGCAGTTGCGCATAGCTGGCATTACCCAGCCCTTTGTGGCTGCAAAAAACTGAATGATCCGCCGACATCAGGTGATACAGCGAGCCAAACTGCTCCAACAGTTGCTCAGCCAGTTGCATGACATGTACACCGGGAAAACCGGTGCGCAGAAAAATGGCCAGCAGCTCCGCATCAGACAGCGCCGGCGCACCATAACGCAATAACTTTTCCCGTGGTGCCAGCATATCCGGCCACAAGGTGATTACCTGACTGCTCATCATCGCCCCCCTGAAAACGCCACAGCATGCCACGCAGCGGAGAGGCCAACGACAGGTGTTTGATAACATTGCGAAGTACTGCGCAAAGCACAATGTAACGCACTGCAGACTCAGCAGAATCGCTCACCTGTCTGGCGGTTATGCTAAAATGGCACATCTTTCGGATTCAATCGGACAATCATGATGACGGGACTTTCCGGCAAACATATTGTGCTTGGCATCAGTGGCGGCATCGCCGCTTACAAATGCCCGGAACTGGTACGCCGCCTGCGTGACAGAGGCGCGGAAGTGCGTGTGGTAATGACCAACGCGGCGAAAGCCTTTATCACGCCGCTGACTC
The DNA here is from genome assembly GCF_027474885.1 of Serratia myotis. Classification (NCBI taxonomy): domain Bacteria; kingdom Pseudomonadati; phylum Pseudomonadota; class Gammaproteobacteria; order Enterobacterales; family Yersiniaceae; genus Serratia; species Serratia myotis. The sequence continues at coordinate 5,404,541 of NZ_CP099707.1, forward strand.
TGCAGGCCGTCTCCGGTTATCCGGTCTCAGACGATCTGCTGGATCCCGCCGCCGAAGCGGCGATGGGCCATATCGAACTCGGTAAATGGGCAGACTTGGTGATCCTGGCTCCGGCTACCGCCGATCTGCTGGCACGCGTCGCAGCCGGCATGGCCAACGATCTGCTGACTACCCTTTGCCTGGCCACGGCGGCACCGATCGCCGCCGCGCCCGCCATGAACCAACAGATGTACCACGCCGTCGCGACTCAGGCCAACCTGCGCACTCTGCAGGCACGCGGTATGCTGCTGTGGGGACCAGACAGCGGTAGTCAGGCCTGTGGTGACATCGGCCCGGGGCGCATGCTCGATCCGCTGGAAATTGTCGAACTGGCGAACAGCCATTTCTCTACGCCACAAGATCTGCAACATTTAAAGATTATGCTCACCGCCGGCCCGACGCGCGAAGCCTTGGATCCGGTGCGTTTCATTAGCAACCACAGCTCCGGTAAAATGGGCTTTGCCATCGCCCGTGCCGCCGCCGCACGGGGTGCACAGGTCACGTTGATCGCGGGGCCAGTCAACCAGCCAACGCCCCCCTGGGTCACCCGGGTTGACGTCGTCAGCGCGTTGGAAATGGAACAGGCGGTGCAGCAACGCGCTGCGGCGCAGAATATTTTTATTTCCTGTGCTGCCGTGGCCGACTACCGTGCCGAGCAGATTTCCGATGAAAAAATTAAAAAACAGGGTGATGAAATCATCCTCAAAATGGTAAAAAACCCCGATATCGTTGCCGGCGTTGCCGCAATGACCAAAAATCGTCCCTTTGTCGTGGGGTTTGCCGCCGAAACCCAGAATGTGGAAGAATACGCGCGACAAAAACTGGCGCGTAAGAAACTGGATTTAATTTGCGCTAATGATGTATCGCTTGCAGAGCATGGGTTTAACAGTGACACCAATGCCTTGCACCTTTTTTGGCAGGATGGAGAAAAGCGCCTGGCGCTGAGCGACAAGGCACTCCTTGGCCAACGTTTAATAGACGAGATAGTCAGCCGTTATGAAGAAAAAAATCGACGTTAAAATCCTCGACCCACGTATCGGACAGGATTTCCCATTACCGACCTACGCCACCCCAGGCTCTGCCGGCCTGGATCTGCGCGCCTGTCTGGACAGCGCCGTTGAGCTGGCTCCGGGTGAAACTACGCTGCTGCCTACCGGCCTGGCTATTCACATCGCCGATACCGATATTGCGGCAGTAATCTTGCCACGTTCCGGTCTAGGCCATAAACACGGCGTCGTACTGGGCAACCTGGTCGGCCTGATCGATTCCGATTATCAGGGTCAACTGATGGTTTCCGTCTGGAACCGCGGTCAAAAATCCTTCACTATTGAACCCGGTGAACGTATCGCACAGATGGTATTTGTGCCGGTGGTACAAGCTGAGTTCAATCTGGTTGAAGAGTTCGACAGCAGCGAACGTGGTGCCGGTGGTTTCGGTCACTCCGGCCGCCACTAAGCGATACCCGATTGCCGACAGGGAAACGTCACCTGAAATCTTGCCACCCCGGAGAGAAGGACAGCTCTACGGCAAGGTTTGGCCGGCTACGATTTCAGCGCAGGCCAGGACGCGCGGAGAATACAGGTCGTTAAGGCCGCTGACCCCAGCATCGTAAAAAAGCTATCACATAAGCCGCACAGAGATATCTCTGCAGCGGCCGGTGCCCGGGTTTTCGAAAGTCTAAGCAGTTTTAGCAAGGGTCTAATCAGACATGGCAGAAAAAGAAAAAATCAAAAGGAACCGGCGCGAGGAAATACTGCAGGCATTAGCTCAGATGCTGGAATCCAGCGACGGCAGCCAGCGTATTACCACCGCTAAACTTGCCGCTAACGTCGGAGTCTCCGAAGCTGCACTGTACCGGCACTTTCCCAGCAAGACACGGATGTTCGACAGCCTGATCGAGTTTATTGAAGACAGCCTGATCACGCGCATCAACCTAATCCTGCAGGATGAGAAAGAGACATTTAACCGCCTGCGATTGATTCTGTTACTGGTGCTGGGGTTTGCCGAACGCAACCCGGGCCTGACGCGTATCATGACCGGCCATGCATTAATGTTTGAGCAAGATCGACTGCAGGGGCGAATCAACCAGCTGTTTGAACGCATCGAGGCGCAACTGCGTCAGGTGTTGAAAGAACGCAAACTGCGGGAAGGAAAAGGCTTTATCGTGGATGAAACGCTGCTGGCCAGCCAGTTACTGGCGTTCTGTGAAGGCATGCTGTCACGCTACGTACGCTCCGAATTCCGCTACCGCCCAACGCAAGAATTTGATGGCCGCTGGCCACTGTTGGCGGCACAGCTGCAATAAACCCTATGCCGGGTGCGTTTTGGTGCGCCCGGCATAGTAAATCCCGCGTTAAACCCCGTACTGCTCGCGATAAGCGCGAACCGCCGCCAGGTGATCCGCCATTTCCGGTTTCTCTTCCAGATAAACAATCAAATCCTTCAGCGTCACGATGGAAATCACCTTGCAGTGATAGTCACGCTCAACTTCCTGAATGGCCGAAATATCCGCACGGCCGCGCTCCTGACGATCGAGGGAAATCAGCACCCCGGCAAGCCGCGCGCCGCCAGCGCCAATGATTTCCATTGATTCACGGATCGCTGTACCTGCAGTGATAACGTCGTCCACCAACATCACTCGGCCTTGCAGCGGGCTGCCTACCAGCGTGCCCCCCTCACCATGGGTCTTGGCTTCTTTACGGTTAAAGCAGTACGGCACATCGCGCTCATGGTGCTCTGCCAACGCGACGGCCGTGGTGGTCGCGATCGGGATCCCTTTGTAGGCTGGGCCAAACAGCAGGTCGAATTCGATACCGGAATCCACCAGCGCTTCGGCATAGAAACGCCCTAACAGCGCGAGATCACGCCCGGTATTAAACAGGCCGGCATTAAAGAAATACGGGCTGGTGCGGCCGGATTTCAGGGTGAACTCGCCGAATTTCAATACCTGCTTGTTAAGCGCGAACTCGATAAACTGGCGCTGATAGGCTTTCATTGCTGCTTCTCCTCGTCTGGTCGGTTAGATCTGTTAATACTGCCGCCCGATCGCCGAGCGTAAAAAAGGCGACCCTTGAGTCGCCTTAATAATTAGTCTGCCAGCGCCGCTTTCTGCGCCTGGAAGATGGTATCGATACCCCCTCGAGCCAGCGCCAACAGCGCCAATAACTCCTCGTGGCTGAACGGCTCGCCCTCGGCGGTGCCCTGCACCTCGATCATGCGGCCATCTTCCATCATCACCACGTTCATATCGGTTTCTGCTGCGGAGTCTTCGACATACTCCAAATCGCACAGCGCTTCGCCGTTAACGATACCAACAGAAACTGCGGCGACCAGGCCTTTCATCGGGTTGGCTTTCAGCTTGCCGTTGGCCACCAGCGCATTCAACGCATCGGCCAGCGCAACACAGGCACCGGAAATGGACGCGGTACGGGTGCCACCATCGGCCTGCAAGACGTCGCAGTCGAGCGTGATGGTGAACTCACCGAGTTTTTTCAGATCTACCGCTGCACGCAGCGAACGGGCGATCAGGCGCTGGATTTCCAACGTGCGGCCACCCTGCTTGCCTTTTGCGGCTTCGCGGGCGTTACGGCTGTGGGTAGAACGCGGCAACATGCCGTATTCAGCGGTGATCCAACCCTGGCCCTGACCTTTCAGGAAGCGCGGAACGCCCTCTTCTACCGTGGCGGTGCACAAAACTTTGGTATCGCCAAACTCAACCAGCACGGAGCCTTCCGCGTGTTTGGTATAGTGACGGGTCAGTGTCAGTGGGCGAACTTGTTGTGGTGCTCTGCCTGCAGGACGCATGGGCTCTCTCCGGCTTCTAATCAACGATTGGCTGCGCATTATACGGGCTTCGTGACGTAATGCCTATCCTGCCCGCATCTCCAACGCTATAATCGCCTCATCTTTTCCTATTACGGGTACGCATCAATGATCCGCAGCATGACAGCCTACGCCCGGCGTGAAATCAAGGGTGAGTGGGGCAGCGCAGCTTGGGAGCTGCGTTCCGTGAACCAACGCTATCTAGAAACCTACATCCGCCTGCCAGAGCAATTCCGCAGCCTGGAACCGGTGATCCGCGAACGTATTCGTGGCCGCCTGACCCGCGGCAAAGTGGAGTGCAACCTGCGTTTCGAACTGGATCCGAGCGCGCAAAGCTCAATGATCCTGAACGAAAAGCTGGCCAAGCAGCTGGTCGAAGCCGCCAACTGGGTAAAAATGCAAAGCGACGAAGGGGAAATTGATCCTATCGACGTACTGCGTTGGCCAGGGGTGATGTCTGCCCAGGAGCAGGATCTGGACGCTATCAGCGCACAGCTAATGCAGGCGCTGGACGGGGCATTGGATGACTTCATCATTGCTCGCGAAAGCGAAGGTACCGCACTGAAAGCGCTGATTGAACAGCGTCTGGACGGCGTTAGCGCCGAAGTGATCAAGGTACGTGCCCAGATGCCAAACATTCTGCAATGGCAGCGTGAGCGTCTGGTCAGCAAGCTGGAAGAAGCTCAGGTACAACTGGAAAACACCCGTTTGGAACAGGAACTGGTGTTGATGGCGCAGCGTATTGACGTCGCCGAAGAGTTGGACCGTCTGGAAGCCCACGTAAAAGAAACGCACAACATCCTGAAGAAGAAAGAAGCCGTGGGCCGTCGCCTCGACTTTATGATGCAGGAGTTCAACCGCGAATCTAATACCCTGGCATCCAAGTCCATCAATGCCGACGTCACCACTTCCGCCATCGAGCTGAAAGTGTTGATCGAGCAGATGCGTGAGCAGATCCAGAACATCGAGTGATATGTTCTTCATTCGCTTAAGCCCGCGTCAGCGGGCTTTTTTACGACTATGCTCTGGGTAAACCAGCCGCCTGCTCTTCGGTAATCAGCCCCATTTTCTGCAGCTGCACGGCAATTCCCCAGGTCGAGCGTTCAAATTCACTGCTCATCACCTCCAGCGTCATGCCCGCGGCGTGGCTTTCTTGCAATCGCTGTTTCTCTTCTTCATCCCAGGGGAAATAAGATTTTGCCGGCCGCCCCTCAAAAATATTCTTCTGTCGCCGTTCCTCCGGCGTTAGCTTGGTCTTTTTCTGGCGTTCAGATTCGCTCTGAAACTCCTCGGCCAGGGCGAACAAAAGACGTATCGCTTCTGGTGAACTGGCCATTGAAGTGGGTTTCAATAACTCGCCGGTATCGGGATTCACGCCATTCGCCAAAGCCCGCAATAAGGTGCTGGTGTTCATCATTGGTCTCCTCATCCTGAGAAAAAATTTCGCTGAATTTCTGCGACAAAATGTCAGGCTATTTTCATGGTTAATCCTTAATAAACCAATCTATTAGCGCAACCCGTGGGACATTCTGAGCACTGGGTTACAGGCCTTTAGGCAACAAACATTGAAGAGGCGAAGCTTTGCGCGCCACAACTCAAAAAACGCGTCGGAAATTGAATGGCGTGGGTTTATGAAAAACTGCGACCCAGCAGGCACGGGTGGCAATGGGTAACTTATCTCGCTGACTGAAAGTATTTTATTCCAATTATCACCTAAGGTAATGAAAGGATGGCCAAGCTGTGGCTAAATGTGTTTTTTCATGCCCGCAAGCTGTACGGACCCTTTATGCCGCAAATTCTGCAATTTATTTTTGCCCTGGTGGTGATCATCGCCCTGGCCCTGTTAGTCAGCAATGACCGCAAGAAAATCCGCCTGCGCTACATTATTCAGCTTCTGGTCATCGAAGGTGCCCTCGCCTATTTCTTCCTGCATTCAGAAAGTGGCCTTAGCGTCATCAGACACGTCGCCGGTTTCTTTGAAACGCTGCTGACATACGCCGCGCAAGGTTCCGACTTTGTGTTTGGTGGCATGAGCAAAGACGGGTTGGCGTTTATCTTCCTGGGGGTTTTGTGCCCGATTATCTTTATTTCTGCGCTAATCGGCATTTTGCAACATTTCCGCATTTTACCGCTGATTATCCGTGTGGTTGGCACTCTGCTGTCCAAAGTTAACGGCATGGGCAAGCTGGAGTCTTTCAACGCCGTCAGCACGCTGGTGCTCGGACAATCAGAAAACTTTATCGCTTATAAGGGCATCATTGGCGATATCTCGCCACGCCGCATGTACACCATGGCGGCTACTGCCATGTCAACAGTATCCATGTCCATCGTTGGCGCCTATATGTCGATGATCGATGCGCAATACGTGGTTGCAGCGCTGATCCTCAATATGTTCAGTACCTTTATCATTTTGTCGATCATCAACCCTTATCAGTTGGACGATGAGCCTGAATTGAAGCTGAGTAAGCTGCATGAAGATCAGAGTTTCTTTGAAATGCTGGGCGAGTATATTTTGGCGGGCTTCAAAATCGCGATGATTATCGCTGCCATGCTGATTGGCTTTATTGCGCTGATTTCTGCGGTAAACGCCCTGTTCTCAGCGGTGTTCGGTATCAGCTTCCAACAGATCCTGGGCTATGTATTCTATCCGTTGGCCTGGCTGATCGGCATCCCGGCGCCGGATGCGCTGCGGGCAGGCAGCATCATGGCGACCAAGCTGGTAGCCAATGAATTTGTGGCGATGATCGAACTGAAGAAAATTGCTGCGGAGCTAACGCCACGCGGCTTGGGTATCCTGTCAGTATTCCTGGTTTCCTTCGCCAACTTTGCCTCTATCGGTATCGTTGCCGGGGCAATCAAAGGGCTTAACGAGCGACAGGGTAATGTGGTTTCTCGTTTTGGCCTGAAACTGGTCTACGGCTCAACGCTGGTCAGCCTGCTTTCGGCGGCCATCGCCGGGTTGGTTCTGTAAGCCAAATCCCTAGCCCCGGCCTGCGGGCCGGGATTTCATCAGAACGCGACACACACCGGCGCATCTACACGCATCACGGAATCCTGCGCAAACTGTTGCTTATAGCTGCTGCGCAGCGCCTCAATATTGGTTTCACTTTCCTTGCCCGGCGCATGGATCAGCATCAGTGCCTTGCTGTTCTCACGCGCCAGCTTGCCGTCGTTACCCAGCCACTGCCCTTTGGCATCAAATACCGACAGCCCATCTTTAAAGCGCGGCGTCACTTGCCGATCAACGAAACTCTGCCACTCTGCTGCGCTGATCACCGGCCCTACAGGGCGATTCAGGCCAAAATAAAGCGTTGTTTGCGTCATGGGATCGCCTACTGAGCAAGCCGCTGACTTTTGCTGTACGGTGTTCGGAACTGGAGCAACGCAACCGCTCAACAGTAAGGCCGCTGTTACAGCCGTCGCCAGCAGGTAGGTGTTTTTCATTATCTTTATGTTCCTTAGTGAATACCCGTATCCGCCGTCGACGCGTAGCCTCGGACCGAATGCAATAAATATAGTCAGCCATAGAAACTAACACTAAATTTCTAATGCTGCTGTTAGCAACAAAAGGTTAGAAAAGGCAATAAACCAGTAAAACCATCCATCAATGGATTAATTAAAGTAATCCGAAACATCACCCGTTAGAAAAACTCAGTAGCGATGAACCCCGTCGACGATTACCCTTCCACCATTACACTTATTCCCGCCCACCCTGTGAATACCTTATGTTACTGAGCGTTCTTTATATCATCGGCATCACTGCCGAAGCCATGACCGGCGCACTGGCCGCCGGCCGTCGCCAGATGGATATGTTTGGCGTAATTATTATCGCTTCGGCTACCGCCATCGGCGGCGGCTCGGTGCGCGATATGCTGCTCGGGCATTTTCCACTGGGGTGGGTCAAACATCCTGAATATATCGTTATCGTCGCCATTGCTGCGATTGTCACTACCTGGCTGGCACCCTTGATGCGTCACCTGCGTCGCCTGTTCCTGGTGTTGGATGCCGTTGGCCTGATTGTATTTTCAATCATCGGCGCGCAAGTCGCACTGGATATGGGGCACGGCGCCATCATCGCCGCGATTGCCGCCGTGATCACCGGCGTGTTCGGTGGCGTACTGCGCGATATGCTCTGCAACCGTATCCCGCTGGTATTTCAGAAAGAAATCTATGCCGGTATTTCCTTTGCCGCCGCCTGGTTGTACATCGGCCTGCAACACTTCAGCCTGCCGCATAATCTGGTGGTGATCATCACACTGGTCGTTGGCCTCAGTGCCCGCTTACTCGCCCTGCGCTTTCGTCTTGGTCTACCGGTATTTAATTACCAGCATCCGGATCATTAGCAAAAGGTTATCGGAGAGGCAGCATATGCTGCGCCAGATAGTCTACAAAAACCCTCACCTTTGGCAGCATATGGCGGCTTGACGGCCACAGGGCAGAGAAAAATCCCTGTTCCTGCGTATGCTGATCCAACACCGCCACCAAACGCCCGGTGTTAACCGCCTGACACAGCGTAAAATCAGGCAGGTAGGTGATACCCAACCCTTCTTGGGAGGCGTGGATCAGCGCTTCAATGCTGTTGCAAGTTAACGTCACTGGTATTCGAAACGAAACCGGCTCTCCATCCGTAAACAACGTCCACTCCTGCAATTGCTGGCCGCCTGGGTAGCGGTAGCGCAAACAGGCATGTCTGAGCAAATCTTCCGGGACCTGTGGTATGCCCCGACGCTGGAAATATCCCGGTGCCCCCGCCAGTATCAAGCGGAATGGCCCCAATCGCCGGGCCATCAGCCGGGAATCAGCCAGCTCACCGCTGCGCACTGCCACGTCAATACCTTCGGCGATCAGATCTATCATTCGGTCATTAAAATCCACATCCAGCTCAACCTCAGGATAAAGCGCATTGAAGTCAGCAAGTAGTGGGACCAACATTCGATAGCCAATCGCCGGCATGCTTACACGCAGCTTGCCACGCGGCGCATCCGAGATCCTTGCCATTTCGGCTTCGGCATTCTCAATTTCGCTGACGATACGTTGGCAACGTTCAAAAAATAATGAGCCCTCCTCGGTTAGATTGATACGCCGGGTACTGCGGTTAAACAGCCTGACACCCAATGACTCCTCCAGCCTGGCAATGCTTTTTCCAATTGCGGAAGCCGATATGCCAAGACGTTCACCTGCGGCGACAAAACTGTGTAGCTCGGCAGCGCGCACAAAAGCCAATAATCCGCTGAGGCTGTCCATAGGCCCTCCAATTAGAGCGTTATTGTCCTCAAAGAGTGGAATATAGCCCCATTTTTAGCCAATTAAATCCTCTTTATCATCCATACCAGCCGACAATACTTTCGCTGGAGCTCATCATGAACAATCCTCACCCTCTTCCGGGCCCGTTTCCAGAATCCCCAGTTCATCCACCGCGCTGGATTACCCTGTTCTCCGTCTGCCTGGCCGGGTTGATCATACCGGTTAACTTCACTGGCCCGGCAGTCTCTTTACCCGCTATCGCCGCCAGCATGGGGGGCAGTGTTGTCGCCCTCAGTTGGGTCACCAACGCCTTCATGCTGACCTTTGGCTGTAGCCTGATGATTGCCGGTGCGCTTGCCGATCGCTTTGGCCGTAAACGCGTGTTCATCAGTGGCCTGGCTGTGCTGACCCTAAGCTCACTAACTATGCTGATGGTGCGTGACATCATCTCTTTTGACCTAATACGTGCGCTGCAGGGGGTCGCCGCTGCTGCGACACTTGCAGGAGGAACCGCAGGCCTGGCCCAAGTCTTCGATGGCAGAGAACGCGCTAAAGCCTTCAGCCTGCTGGGTACTGCCTTTGGTATCGGTCTGGCATGTGGTCCGCTGCTGGCCGGATTTCTGGTTCAACATTTTGGCTGGCACTCGATTTTTATCAGTGTGTCGCTCCTCAGCGCCATCGCCCTGTTCGCAGGCATACGCTATATGCGTGAGTCGCGCGATCCTGTAGCAGCCAAACTCGACTGGCCCGGCGCAGCCACTTTTACGCTAGCCCTGACGTTGCTGACCTATGCCGTACTGCAGGCCCCCGATAGCGGGTGGGGTAGCCACGAGGTCGTCGCCCTGTTCAGCGGCGCGTTGCTTTCTATGGTTGCCTTTATCCTGATAGAAAATCGTCGGCACAGGCCGATGCTCGATTTGTCTTTATTCCGCTATCCACGTTTTGTAGGCGTACAATTTCTGGCCGCGGCCCCGGCCTATTCCTACGTGGTGCTGCTGGTTTTACTCCCGCTGCGCTTTATTGGCATCGAAGGTCACGGCACCCTGGAGGCGGGTATCATGATGTTCGCGCTTTCAGCACCAATGCTGGTACTGCCGGTGTTGGCCGGCATGATGGCGCACCGGTTTTCCGCCGGTGCCATTTCCAGCCTGGGCCTGCTGATCTGCGCCTTCGGCCTGCTATGGCTGGCGCAATATGCACCGGGGCAGCCGCTCCTACGGCTTCTGCTGCCGCTATTGACCATTGGCTGCGGCATCAGCCTGCCTTGGGGGTTAATGGATGGACTGGCGGTCAGCGTGGTGCCGAAAGATCGCGCAGGCATGGCTACCGGTATTTTTAGCACCGTGCGCGTAGCGGGCGAAGGCATTGCACTTGCTGTGGTGGGCGCATTATTGACCACATTGGTTGAACAGCATCTGCCGGCTACCCCGTTGACCAACGCGGCTGAGGGAGCCCATCGACTGGCAATGGGTGACCTACAGCAAGCTTCAACGCTGCTGAATCTCGATACTGCAGCGTTGAGAAATAGCTACGAAGCCGCATTTCATAACCTGCTGAATATTCTGGCTATAATAACGGCGATTTCAGCCGGTATCGTTTTTATTTTTCTGCGTCATACCTTACCCATCGCCGACAACCTGACGAAAAAGGTAAACGCGCTTATGGAGAAACCGACGGAGTAACGCTACCAACAGCAAAACCGATTATTTCCTGGGATACCAACGTGCTGACCAATGCCAGCAATGGCGGGTGCTGGAGAAAATCGGCAATCTGCCGCGCCCTTTTGGTTCCAATACCGGCCATCGTCCGCCATGCTTCGGCGGGCAATTGCTGGACCTGATGCCAGCTTTTCAACGTCACCGCTTGCTGCGGGGACAGCGGCGCGCCTAAGGCGATTAACCAGCGGGCAAAAGGCTGCTGTCGCGCCAGTTGAAACTGCCGGTAAATGCTCTGCCCTCGCTTACTGCCAATACCAGGGGCAGACATCAACTGTTCCGGCGTCAACACCAACCAATCCAACAGATGCCGGACCAGCCCCTGATCGATGAGTGCCTGCCAGGTAGATTCGTTGACCCCGTGCAGATTTAACCCCTGTCGGCCACCCAGCCATACCAGCCGGGCAAGAAATTGCTGACGGCAACCTGGCCGCCAACTAAAGCAACTCAACGGGTGATAATGTTCTGCGGATGGCGCACTGGGCATCGACCTCTCTTTTATCCGCCAGACCACCTTATTAAGATGCGGAATGCCATGTCCCATCAGGCTGATTACCACCTGATCTCCAGGCACAACCGCCCATTGCCGCCAACGGGGTAGTGAGCCGAGGTTAACCCGAGTCACCCATTTGTCGTCCAACCTGACAGGTTCAAGGCGCAGCACCACGGCAATTTTTCCGGTTCGCCCCACATTGAATTCGACGCCATTGACCTGCGCAACCTGCTGCGCCGGAGGATACTTCCAGGCAACGGCCCAATCACCGGGCTTCGCTTGCCAGTACCTTCCCTGCGGTGAACGCGCCTGATGGATCACCACGCCATCGGTGACGAAAGGTAAAGCAGCCTGGTACCAGTGATCTCGCCATTGCTGCACTTGCACCAATGATTTCACCGGTTGCGAATAAGCCAGGGTCAAAGGGAACCCCATAGCAGCAAGCTGGTGTAAACGCTGCGGCATCGCTTGCGGACCGTCCGGCCATGCCCAGACAAACAGGCCAATCTGCTGCAGTACCGGTGAAGGCTTCTTTTTCATCAACGCACCGGCAACCTTAGCCCGGGCATTGATGCCACCACTGCGTTTTTGTTGATGACCGTTCACCATCAGAAACAGCTCACCTTGCAGGGTCAGCATCTGCGGCGCATCCTTGATGTCAGTGGGCACCGCCGGTATGGCACGCACCTTTTCCAGCCAGTTTTCCCCCTTCAGCCCGTCCCCCCGGCTGATCGCCGACACCAAGACTCCGTCACGATAAACCAGCGTAATGGCTACGCCGTCCACCTTTGGCTGAACCCAAAGGTCACTGCGGCCGTGCAACCATTGGGCCACTGCGGCAGGATCGGGCAACTTGCGTAATCCGGTATGCGCAACCGGGTGCGACAACTTGCCCGCAGGTAAAAGCGGCACAGGCTCCTCTGCCGATGCCAGCCCGGCGCAAGCTAGCCACAGCTGCAGTTTTTTGCGCAGGCTGTCGTACACTTCATCTTCAACCAAACTGTTTCCCTGTTGGTAATAAGCCACATCCCAGCGCTCAAGCTGGTTTTTTAACGTGGTTATCTCCAGTTGCAACCGCTCCGGCCGCCATGCCGGGCAAGACTCCGCCCACAGTGGCCCACTAAACACCAAACAGCCCAGCAGGATCATCCCGATCCCCATCACACCTTTACGCATTGTGCACCTCCCTGATAACCGGCAGTAAATCCGGGAATTGGAGACGCGGCAATGGCCAATCAGTCGTTCTGCAAAGCAGCTCGAGAAGGGCAGAGCGCGTTGCAGAAAAACGCCAAAATTTAGCGATAAGCTGCGCAAACTCGTCTGTTTGAGGTTTTTTCAGCATAAAGCGGCGGGCAAAATGCGAGCTAACGCTGCATCCGGCTCGTTAGCCGTGTATACTGTGCGGAGAAAATACACATCCGCTGTTATTGGCATATCAACCGCTACCAACGAACATCATCATGGCTCAAGGCACACTTTATATTGTCTCTGCCCCCAGTGGCGCAGGGAAATCAAGTCTGATTCAGGCTTTGTTAAAGACGCAACCGCTGTACGACACGCAGGTTTCGGTTTCGCACACCACGCGCGACAGCCGCCCGGGTGAACAGCATGGCGATCATTACTTCTTCGTCTCAAAAGATGAATTCTGCCGAATGATTGAGCAGGATGCCTTTCTTGAGCACGCCGAAGTGTTCGGCAACTATTACGGGACCTCACGCGCCGCCATTGAGCAGGTGCTGTCGACCGGTGTAGACGTTTTCCTGGATATCGACTGGCAGGGCGCGCAGCAGATTCGCGCAAAAATGCCCCAGGCACGCAGCATCTTTATTTTGCCGCCGTCGAAGGAAGAACTTGATCGTCGCCTGCGTGGCCGCGGGCAAGACTCTGATGAAGTGATCGCTAAACGCATGGCGCAAGCCGTGGCGGAAATGGCGCACTACGCGGAGTATGATTATTTAATTGTGAATGATGATTTCGACTTGGCTCTGTCCGATCTGAAAACCATTATTCGCGCCGAGCGCCTGCGTTTAGGCCGCCAATTACTGCGGCATGACGCTTTAATCAGCAAACTATTGGCAGACTGAAGACAGTTTCAGTATTATGCCCAGTCTTTTCGTCACCTGTGGAGTAGCACAAATATGGCACGCGTAACTGTTCAAGACGCTGTAGAGAAAATTGGTAACCGTTTTGACCTGGTGTTGGTCGCTGCTCGTCGGGCACGTCAAATCCAGACTGGCGGTAAAGATGCACTTGTTCCGGAAGAAAACGACAAGTACACCGTTATCGCGCTGCGCGAAATCGAAGAAGGCCTGATCACCAGCCAGATCCTCGATGTTCGTGATCGTCAGGAGCAGCAAGAGCAGGAAGCCGCAGAGATTCAAGCGGTTACCGCCATTGCTGAAGGTCGTCGTTAATTAGACTGCGAGTCTGCCTTTGTACCTGTTTGAAAGCCTGAATCTGCTGATTCAACGTTACCTGCCTGAGGAGCAGATTAAGCGCCTCAAACAGGCATACCTCGTTGCACGTGATGCTCACGAGGGACAGACACGCTCCAGCGGTGAGCCCTACATTACTCACCCGGTTGCCGTGGCCTGCATTCTGGCGGAAATGCGTCTCGACCATGAGACGCTGATGGCAGCATTGCTGCACGACGTCATCGAAGACACCCCGGCCACCTATCAGGATATGGAACAACTGTTCGGCAAAAGCGTTGCCGAATTGGTTGAAGGCGTATCCAAGCTCGACAAGCTGAAGTTCCAGGATAAAAAAGAAGCGCAGGCGGAAAACTTCCGCAAGATGATCATGGCGATGGTGCAGGATATCCGCGTCGTGTTGATCAAGCTGGCCGACCGTACGCACAACATGCGCACCCTCGGTTCGCTTCGCCCTGATAAACGGCGGCGTATTGCGCGTGAAACCCTGGAAATCTACAGCCCTCTGGCCCATCGTCTGGGTATTCACCACCTGAAAACCGAGCTGGAAGAGCTGGGTTTTGAAGCGTTGTACCCGAACCGTTATCGCGTAATCAAAGAAGTGGTGAAAGCCGCACGCGGTAACCGTAAAGAGATGATCCAGAAGATTCTCGCTGAGATCGAAGGGCGACTGACCGAGGCCGGCATACCCTGCCGCGTCAGCGGGCGGGAAAAACATCTGTATTCCATCTACCTCAAGATGCACCTGAAAGAACAGCGTTTCCATTCAATTATGGATATCTACGCGTTCCGGGTGATCGTGAAGGAAGTCGACACCTGCTACCGCGTACTGGGTCAGGCTCACAGCCTGTACAAACCGCGTCCGGGCAGGGTCAAAGACTATATCGCCATTCCCAAGGCCAACGGCTATCAATCGCTGCACACTTCATTGATCGGCCCACACGGCGTACCGGTTGAGGTGCAGATCCGTACCGAAGATATGGATCAGATGGCCGAAATGGGGGTCGCCGCGCACTGGGCTTATAAAGAAAAAGAACAGGGCGAAACCGGCACCACCGCACAAATCCGCGCTCAGCGCTGGATGCAAAGCTTGCTGGAGCTGCAACAAAGCGCCGGCAGTTCGTTTGAATTTATCGAGAGCGTAAAATCCGATCTGTTCCCGGATGAGATTTACGTTTTCACCCCGGAAGGCCGCATTGTCGAATTGCCTGCGGGCGCAACGCCGGTCGACTTCGCCTACGCGGTACACACCGATATCGGCCACGCCTGCGTTGGTGCGCGGGTCGATCGTCAGCCGTACCCGCTGTCGCAGTCACTGAGTAGCGGCCAAACGGTCGAAATTATCACTGCTCCGGGCGCACGACCCAACGCCGCCTGGCTGAACTTTGTCGTCAGCTCAAAAGCGCGCGCCAAAATTCGCCAGATGCTGAAGAACCTCAAACGCGATGATTCGGTCAGCCTCGGCCGTCGCTTGTTGAATCATGCGTTGGGCGGCAGCCGCAAACTGGCAGAGATCCCACCGGAAAATATCCAGCACGAGTTGGATCGCATGAAGCTGGCAACGCTGGATGATTTGCTGGCTGAAATCGGCTTGGGCAATGCCATGAGCGTGGTGGTAGCGAAAAACCTGCAGGGTGACCAGTCCAATCTGGGCACGTCCTCCGGGGTGCGTAACCTGGCGATCAAGGGCGCAGACGGCGTACTGATCACCTTCGCCAAATGCTGCCGACCTATTCCAGGTGACCCGATCATCGCTCACGTCAGTCCAGGCAAAGGCCTGGTGATCCACCATGAGTCCTGCCGGAATATCCGCGGCTACCAGAAAGAGCCTGAGAAATTCATGGCGGTAGAGTGGGATAAAGACATCGAGCAGGAATTCATTGCCGAGATCAAAGTGGACATGTTTAACCATCAGGGGGCGTTGGCCAACCTGACGGCGGCTATCAATGCGGCTGAGTCCAATATCCAAAGCCTGAATACCGAAGAAAAAGACGGCCGGGTTTATAGCGCCTTTATCCGCTTGACCACCCGCGATCGCATCCATCTGGCAAATATTATGCGTAAAATCCGTATCATGCCGGATGTCATTAAAGTTAACCGTAACCGAAATTAGCGCTTATGAGCCCTGAACGCTATGCGCGGATTTGTGAAATGCTGGCTACCCGGCAGCCGGATTTAACGGTCTGCCTGGAACAGGTGCACAAACCGCATAACGTCTCCGCCATTATCCGCACCGCCGACGCCGTCGGCGTGCATCAGGTGCATGCCGTGTGGCCAACCCCGCGCATGCGCACCCTGGTTTCTTCCGCGGCCGGCAGCAACAGCTGGGTGAATGTCAAAACCCATCCCACCATTGTCGACGCCGTGACCCATCTGAAAGATCAGGGTATGCAAATTCTGGCGACTAACCTGTCAGCCCGTGCAGTCGACTTCCGCGAAGTGGATTACACCCGCCCGACCTGCGTGCTGCTGGGTCAGGAAAAAACCGGCATCACCGAAGAGGCCCTGCGGCTTGCCGACCAAGACATCATCATTCCGATGATCGGTATGGTGCAGTCGCTGAACGTGTCGGTCGCCTCAGCATTGATTTTGTACGAAGCGCAACGCCAGCGGCAAAACGCCGGTATGTATCGCCGTGAGCACAGCATGCTCAATCAGGAAGAGCAGCAACGTCTGCTGTTTGAAGGTGGCTATCCGGTACTGGCCAACGTGGCCAAGCGTAAAAGGCTGCCGCGCCCACACATTGATGAGCAGGGCCAGGTGGTCGCCGATGCCGAATGGTGGGCAACCATGCAAGCGACGGTACGTAAATGAAAGGCCGCCTGCTGGATGCTGTCCCACTCACCACACTTTCCGGGGTTGGCGCCAGCCAGGCGGGTAAACTGGCCAAAATTGGCCTGGAAACCATTCAGGATTTGCTGCTGCACCTGCCGCTGCGCTATGAAGACCGCACCCGCCTCTATCCAATAAACGATCTGCAAGCGGGCATTTTTGCCACCGTGGAAGGCGAAGTACTGCGCACAGACATCAGCTTTGGCCGTCGACGCATGCTGACCTGTCAGATCAGTGACGGTACCGGCCTGCTCACCATGCGCTTCTTCAACTTCAATGCGGCGATGAAGAACAGCCTGGCCACCGGCCGTCGTGTCACCGCTTATGGTGAAGTCAAACGTGGTAATCACGGCGCAGAAATTATTCACCCGGAATACCGCATTCAGGGAGAAAGCAGTGAGGTTGAGCTGCAAGAGTCACTGACGCCGGTCTACCCCACCACCGAAGGCATTCGGCAGGCCACGCTGCGCAAGCTGACCGATCAAGCGCTGGAGCTGTTGGATACCTGCTCCATTGCCGAACTGCTGCCGCCAGAACTGAGCGGTGGGTTAATGAGCCTGCCACAGGCGTTGCATACCCTGCATCGCCCACCGCCGGATATCCAGTTAGCGGATTTGGAACTGGGTAAACACCCGGCGCAAAAACGTCTGATCCTGGAAGAGCTGCTGGCACATAACCTCAGCATGCTGGCGGTACGAGCCGGTGCCCAGAGCTATCAGGCGCTGCCGCTGATGCCGGATGACCGGCTTAAAAAGCAATTCCTCGCCCAGTTGCCGTTTTCACCAACCGGGGCGCAAGATCGCGTGGTGGCCGATATCGAAGCCGATATGCAAAAAGGCTTCCCGATGATGCGGCTGGTCCAGGGCGACGTCGGCTCCGGCAAAACGCTGGTGGCTGCGCTAGCCGCGTTGCGCGCTATCGCTCACGGCAAGCAGGTGGCGCTGATGGCGCCAACGGAGCTGCTGGCCGAACAGCACGCCAACAATTTCCGCCAGTGGTTTGAACCGCTGGGGCTGCAAGTCGGCTGGCTGGCCGGCAAGCAAAAAGGTAAAGCGCGTATCGCGCAGCAAGAGGCGATTGCCAGTGGGCAGGTGTCGATGGTGGTCGGTACGCACGCCATCTTCCAGGAACAGGTGCAGTTCTCCGGCCTGGCGCTGGTGATCATCGACGAACAACACCGTTTTGGCGTACACCAGCGGCTGGCTCTGTGGGAGAAGGGTGAGGAGCAAGGCTTCCATGCCCATCAGTTGATCATGACCGCCACGCCCATCCCACGCACGCTGGCGATGACCGCCTATGCCGATCTCGACACTTCGGTGATCGACGAACTGCCCCCAGGCAGAACGCCAGTCACTACCGTCGCCATTCCCGATACCCGCCGTGCCGATATTATTCAGCGAGTGAAAAACGCCTGCATCGAAGAAGGCCGACAGGCGTATTGGGTTTGTACGCTGATTGAGGAGTCTGAAGTGCTTGAAGCCCAAGCGGCAGAAGCCACCTGGGAAGAGCTGAAAGTCGCGTTGCCGGAACTGAAAGTCGCGCTGATACATGGCCGAATGAAAGCGCAAGAGAAACAGGCGGTGATGCAGGCCTTTAAACAAGGCGAACTGCAGCTGTTGGTGGCAACGACGGTGATCGAAGTCGGTGTCGACGTACCGAATGCCAGCCTGATGATCATCGAAAACCCGGAACGGTTGGGGCTGGCGCAGCTGCATCAGCTACGCGGCCGCGTGGGTCGTGGTGCTGTCGCGTCACACTGTGTTTTGTTGTACAAAACGCCGCTGAGCAAAACGGCACAAAAGCGCCTGCAGGTGCTGCGTGACAGCAATGACGGCTTCGTTATTGCGCAGCAAGATCTTGAGATCCGCGGCCCCGGTGAGTTGCTGGGCACACGTCAAACCGGCAGTGCAGAGTTCAAAGTGGCTGATTTACTGCGCGATCAGGCGATGATCCCGGAAGTGCAACGCGTCGCCCGCCATATCCATCAGCAGTATCCGGAACATGCCCGAGCCTTGATTGAACGCTGGTTACCGGAAAAAGCGCGTTACTCCAACGCCTAATCCCCCGACCATAGAAAAGGGCGCCAATCGGCGCCCTTTTCGTTTATTACGACCCGTTAATCAGCCAATAACCGGGAATATCGGCAGCAGCAGATACAGCTTAATCACAATCGCGTTGGCAATATCAATAAAGAACGCCCCGACCATTGGCACCACCAGAAACGCCAGGTGTGATGGGCCGAAGCGATCGGTAATCGCCTGCATATTGGCGATCGCCGTTGGCGTCGCGCCCATACCGAAGCCACAGTGGCCCGCGGCCAGTACCGCTGCATCGTAATTTTTGCCCATCACCCGGTAGGTGACGAAAATGGCGTACAGCGCCATCACCAGCGTTTGCACCGCCAGGATCGCCAACATCGGCAAGGCCAGCGAAGCCAGCTCCCACAACCGCAGGCTCATCAGCGCCATGGCCAGGAACAGCGACAGGCTGACGTTGCCCAGCACCGATACCGCACGTTCAAACACGGTATAAAAGCCGGTGAAAGCCAGGGTGTTGCTGAGGATCACGCCGACAAACAGCACGCAGACGAAGTTTGGCAATTCAAACACCGTGCCACTCAGCAAGCCCGAGATCAACTGACCCAGGCTCAAACAGATGGCGATCATGGCAATGGTTTCAACCATGACCAGCGAGGTGATCAAACGGCCGCTTTCCGGCTTTTCAAAACCGCTTGGCTGGACACTGTCGTCCGGTGTGCCTTCCGGCGTGGAAGAGTGCTTCACCAGGTATCGTGCCACCGGCCCGCCAATCAGGCCACCCAGTACCAGTCCGAAGGTGGCACAGGCCATCGCCACTTCCGTGGCATTTTCAAACCCGTAGCGCTCGATAAACAGCTTGCTCCAGGCCGCCCCGGTGCCGTGGCCGCCGGACAGCGTAATGGAGCCGGCGATCAGACCCATTAGCGGATCCAGACCCAGCATTTTCGCCATGCCGATGCCGATGGCGTTCTGCACCAGCAGCAGGCCCAGCACCACAAACAGGAACACCATTAATGCCTTGCCGCCCGCACGCAAGCGCGCCAGGTTGGCATTCAGACCGATGGTGGCGAAGAAAGCCAGCATCAATGGGTCCTTCAGCGACATATCGAAGCTGATTTCCCAGTTAACCAGCTTTTTCAGGGCTAACAACAGGAGTGCCACCAGTAAGCCACCGGCGACAGGTGCGGGGATAGTGTATTTTCTCAACAGGGGAATGCTGGTAACGCATTTGCCCCCAAGGAGCAAAACCAATGTTGCCGCGACTAACGTGCCATAAGTATCAAGATGAAACATCCAGGTACTCCATGTAAGGGGAAAGATCCAATTAAGAAATAATAAGTTATAGAAAACCGCTTAGTTTTTAAAACTTGATGAGTGCAGGATTAGAAGGAAAAAACGCTGATAACACAAGAAAAAATGAATAAAAATGCGACATAACCGGCGATAACACTAACAAAACATTAACGCGCAACCGTTTGCTTTTGTGAGGCAAATCATTAAAATGCCTGCTTTGCCGTTTCTGGAAATGCCACACCATGACCATGCCATCCGCCGAGCTCGATGCTGCGCAAAAAGCATCCTCCCCTGCCCGCAACAGTGAACTGATTTATCGCCTGGAAGACCGCCCACCACTGCCTCAGACGCTGTTTGCCGCTAGTCAGCACCTGTTGGCAATGTTTGTTGCAGTGATCACCCCGGCTCTGTTGATCTGTCAGGCGTTAGGTTTACCGGCACAGGATACTCAACACATCATCAGCATGTCGCTGTTTGCCTCCGGTCTGGCCTCTATCCTGCAAATTAAAACCTGGGGGCCGGTCGGTTCCGGTCTGCTGTCAATTCAGGGCACCAGTTTTAACTTTGTTGCACCGCTGATTATGGGTGGGCTGGCGCTGAAAAACGGCGGGGCCGACGTGCCAACCATGATGGCAGCGCTGTTTGGCACACTGATGGTCGCCTCCTGCACCGAGATCTTGCTATCACGCGTGCTGCACCTGGCACGACGTATTATCACCCCGCTGGTTTCCGGCATCGTGGTGATGATTATCGGTTTATCGCTGATCCAGGTCGGGCTGACTTCCATCGGCGGTGGCTATGCCGCGATGAACGGGGGTAGCTTCGGTGCCCCCAAAAACCTGCTGCTGGCCGGTGCGGTATTATTGGTGATTATCTTGCTAAACCGTCAGCGCAACCCGTACCTGCGCGTCGCCTCTCTGGTGATTGCCATGGCGGTCGGTTATCTGCTGGCCTGGGCCATGGACATGCTGCCATCAAGCCAACCGGTTCCCGAGACGGCAGCGATCATCATCCCAACGCCGCTGTATTACGGTCTGGGCTTTGACTGGAACCTGCTGTTACCCCTGATGCTGATCTTTATGGTCACCTCACTGGAAACCATTGGCGATATCACCGCCACCTCGGACGTGTCGGAACAGCCGGTCAGCGGCCCGCTGTATATGAAGCGCCTGAAGGGCGGCGTGCTGGCCAACGGTCTGAACTCAATGCTGTCAGCGGTGTTCAACACCTTCCCCAACTCCTGCTTTGGTCAGAACAATGGGGTGATCCAGCTGACCGGCGTTGCCAGCCGTTATGTCGGTTTCGTGGTGGCACTGATGCTGATCCTGTTGGGGTTGTTCCCGGCGGTAGCCGGATTCGTGCAACACATTCCTGAGCCGGTATTGGGCGGCGCAACCTTGGTGATGTTCGGCACCATCGCCGCATCCGGTGTGCGTATCGTGTCGCGCGAACGACTGAACCGCCGGGCGATCATGATCATGGCGCTGTCGCTGGCGGTGGGCATGGGCGTTTCCCAGCAACCGCTGATCCTGCAGTTCGCGCCGGACTGGCTGAAAACCCTGCTCTCCTCAGGCATTGCGGCCGGGGGGATCACCGCCATCGTGCTGAATCTGGTGTTCCCGCACGAACACGAAAAGCCGTAATCAGCCACACTGACGGTTAAACGGTCGCTTGCGGCCGTTTTTTATTGCCTATCAGACCATTGCACTTGAGATGCCCAGCCAATTACGGCATAAACAGGGTATCTTTTTTGACCGATGCGGATGTAGACGATGAAATTTATCGGGAAACTGTTGCTGACGTTGCTGCTGCTGGTAGTACTTGCCATTGCGCTGTTGTACGTCATTGGGCAAACCCGTTGGGCAGCCGGCTGGATCAGCCGCTGGGTCAGCGATAACAGCGAATACCAGCTGTCGGTGGCGAAGATCTCGCACTCGTGGGACCAACCGAGCCAAATCAGCCTGGAAGACGTTCGGTTGGCAACAAAAAATCAGCCGCCATCGCTGATAGCCAAACAGGTAGACCTCGGGCTCAGCCTGCGCCAAATCACCGAACCACGTTATTTCCATAGCGTCACGCTACGCGAGGGGACGCTTAAGCTCCCACAGCAGAATTCGGTATTGCCGATACAGGCCAATGTGCTGCAACTGAGCAATATGGCGCTGCAATCCAATGATGAAACCTGGCAGCTGGATGCCCAACAGGTCAATGCCGGTATTACGCCATGGCAGCCCAACGCCGGTCATCCCTTGGGTGAAAATAATCAGTTCCAGTTCAGCGCCGGTTCCATGACGCTGAACGGCATCCCAGCCTCACAGGTATTGGTACAGGGCGAGCTTAAGCAAAACCAGTTGCTGCTCAGCAACTTCGGCGCCGATCTGGCGCAAGGTGATTTGACTGGCGTAGCCACCCGCGCCGCTGACGGCAGCTGGCAGGTAGAACGCCTGCGGCTGAGTGGTGTGCGCATGCAGACGCCACTGACGCTGGAACAATTCTGGCAGCGCTTTACCGCCCTGCCGCCGATCACGCTTAAACGTTTTGATCTGATCGATGCCCGGCTGGAAGGTAAAGAGTGGGCGTTCAACGATCTCGACCTGTCGCTGCAAAACGTCACCTTCCAGCAGGGCGACTGGAGTAGTCCGGACGGTTCGCTGAACTTCAACGCCAGCGATCTGATCAATGGCGGTTTCCACCTGATTGATCCGATCATGAATATGCGTCTCTCACCAGCGGGTATCGCTATTCAGCAGTTCACCACCCGCTGGGAAGGTGGCCTATTGCGTACCTCCGGCAACTGGCTGCGCGCTAATAATCGCCTGCAACTGGATGAGGTGGCGGTCGCCGCGTTGGAATACACCTTGCCGAGTAACTGGCGCGGGTTGTGGCTACAAACGCTGCCGCACTGGCTGGCAGAGGTCTACGTCAACAAGCTGACCACCAACCGCAATCTGATCATCGACATCAACCCGGCTTTCCCGTTCCAGGTCACCGCGCTGGACGGTTACGGCAGCAACCTGTTACTGGCGCGCGATCACCAGTGGGGTATCTGGTCCGGCACGCTGAATCTCAACGGCAGCGAAGCCACCTTCAACAAGATAGACGTTCGCCGCCCATCGTTGGCGCTGAACGCTAATGACGGGCAGATCAACGTCACCGAGCTCAGCGCCTTTATGCCGCAGGGATTGCTGGAAGCCAAAGCCACCGTCGAGCAACTGCCGGGCAAGCCTTTTACGCTGTCGCTGAATGGGCGTTCGGTACCGGTGAACACCCTGCAACAATGGGGATGGCAACCGGTTCCACTGGAAGGTGACGGTAACCTGCAATTACAGTTGAAAGGCTTGCTGAACAGCGATGGGCCATTCAAGGCTTCATTGCAGGGCCAATTGCAGGCCACCAGCAAAGCAGGACAAACGCTGGAACAACAACTGCCTTGATTTGGGATTGGCCCTCTCTGCACCGAGAGGGCCACAGTATCAACTGTCTATCGCCTCACAACCGCCCTGATCGAGGGGAACTTCCGGTTCGGCCGGCAACACCATATAAGTGCCTTCAAACACCGCCCCTCTGTCATCGTCACCGAACAGGTGAACCTCCGCCTGCACACGCGCACGACGACCACGCGCCAGGCGGGCCAAATCCCCGCTCAATGAACTGAGATCCGCTACCGCTCGCGGCCGGCCGGTAATCGGCTTGCTGTAACGGATATGGGCATCCGCCAGAATAATAGTGCCACCCAAATGACGCTCGCGCAGCAACAGCCAGATTAGCCCCCATGCGGTCAGTGTCGCCAGGGAGAACAGGCTGCCGGCAAACAGCGTATGGTGCGGATTCTGGTTGCCTATCTCAGGCATGGTGGTGACAAAACGCTGGCCGGTATATTGGCTGATGCGCACGCCCATTTTTTCACTGAGCGGGATATGGTCGTACCAGGCCTGCTGCAACTGACCGCACCAGTCGGGGCGATGCAAAATGTCATCCAGCGTCGCCACGGGTTTGATCATTAAAAAGTGGCGAATCGGCGTAGTTTGCGGCGCGGTGATCTCGCCCTGATTAACGAAGCCCAGTTTGGCAAAGAAATCCACCGCATCCTCACGGGCGCTACAGACGACCCGCTTAACACTCTCCTGGCGCGCCACGGACTCGAGAGTCATGGCCACCAGCGTCCCCAGGCCTTTGTCCTGCACCGTCGGATCTACCGCCAGAAAACGAATCGCCGCCTCGTTGTCCGCGTTGATATACAGCCGCCCAATAGCGACAATTTTTCCGCCCTCGTCCACCACCATTTGGTGATGCGCCATGGCGTCATAGGCATCCTTTTCCGACCCCACCGGCTGGTGCAGCGGCTTGCGCAGCATTTCCCAGCGGAACTGGTAATAATCCTTCAGTTCTTGTTCTGTTACCGGTACTCGTAGGTGATACATAGACGCCTTCTCTCTCAGAATACTTAAACTTGAAGCCAAAACGTCACTGGTCCGTCGTTCACCAGCGCGACTTTCATGTCAGCCGCAAACTCACCGGTTTGAGTTTCTATGCCGCGCTCGCGGCACTGGCCAACAAAATATTGGTATAACCGATCGGCTTCCTGCGGTACCGCACCGCGCGAAAAACTCGGGCGCATACCTTTTTGCGTGTCGGCCACCAGCGTGAACTGCGAGACCACCAGCAGGCTGCCCCCTGCCTGTTGGACATTGAGATTCATCTTGTCGTTCTCGTCACCAAAGATGCGGTACCCCAACACACGCTCACACAGGCGCACGGCTTTCTGCTCGTTATCATCCTGCTCCACGCCCAATAACACTAACAAACCCGGGCCTATGTTGCCTACCGTCTGGCCTTCGACCGTGACGCTGGCATTTAATACCCGTTGAATTAACGCAATCATAACTGCCCTTCTGGTGGCTGAGCCTGTTGTTCCGCCTTCTGTTGGCGGTAGTCGCGGTATTCCCCGATGGTCACCGTGATTTCCGCGCCGAGTAACACGATACACCAGCTCCAGTAGACCCAGAGGAATAAAATGGGGATCACCGCCAGCACGCCGTAAATCAGCTGATAAGACGGGAACATGGTGACGTACAAGGCAAAACCCTTCTTGCCCAGCTCAAACAGCAAGCCGGCCACCAGCGCACCTATCAACGCATCCTTGGGCGGCACCCGTACCGTCGGCACAATGCAATACAGCAGCCAGAAGGATATCCACGACAGGATCAGCGGGAAAATACGCAGCACCTGATCCACCAGGCTGTTAACACCGGTCTGCGCCAACCAGTTGAGCGACAGCAGATAGGAGCTGATCGCCATACTGGCACCGACCAACAGCGGCCCCAGGGTCAGAACCATCCAGTACACCGCGAACGAAAACACGATTGGACGCTTGTTTTTGCTACGCCAGATGGTGTTCAGCACGCTGTCTACCGAGGAGATCAACAACAGCGCGGTGACAATCAGCCCACAGGTACCCACGGCAGTCATCTTGTTGGAGTTGGCAACAAACTGCTCCAGATAACTCTGGATCACGTTGCCGGCGGCCGGCATGAAGTTGGAGAAGATAAAGCTTTTCAGTTGGACGCTGATATCGGAGAACATCGGGAACGCAGCAAACAGCGCGAACACCACGGTCACCAAAGGCACCAACGACAGCAGGGAAACATAAGCCAAATGGCCCGCCAGCATGGTCAGGCCATCACTGTCGACGCGCTTGATCAGCAGCCGCCCAAAGGTGACGCTGGGTTTGATCGCAGAAGGCAGCTTCTTGCGGCGGAAAAACGACATGGCCACTCCTTGATGTCAGTTTGTACGCCTTAAGCTTAACCCTTCGCGGTCATTGGGCAAAATAAGCCGGCACCACGTCGCGGTCGGTTACGTGCACCCCTTTAATGCCCAGCGCCTCAGCCGCTGCCACATTAGCCGCCACATCGTCAAAAAACACCGCCTGCTCCGATGGGGTATTTTCGGCGTTAAGCACGTGCTGATAGATATTGGCGTCCGGTTTGCGCATACCAATATCCTGAGACAGGTAGAGATGATCGGCGGCTTCGGCCACTTGCGGGTAGTGCTGTGGCCAATAGTTGCAGTGTAGGCGATTGGTGTTCGACAGCACCACCACGCGGTGGCCTTCACTGCGCAGGCGTTTCATGATGTCGATCACTTCCGGGCGCAGGGCGACAAACACCGCCTGCCAACCGGTAGCGAACTGTTCGAAGCTGAGAGCGATACCCATTTCATCACTCAATCGTTCAGCAAAGTCTTCATCGCTGATTTCACCGCGCTCATGCTGTTGGAACAACTCGCCCATGGTGAAACGCTCGGACAATACCGCCAGCGGCGTACCGCTTAAATTGCTCCATACACCCAGTACACGTTTGAAATCGATATCGACGATCACATTACCTAAATCAAAGATATACAGCATAGTCCTCTCCTGATGGGCCGGTGAGATTTTACTGTAGCGGGAAAAACAGAGGCTGAATAGAGAGCAGGCAGAAAAGCGTATAGCACGCGGCAGAAATGGGAAAAGACAGAGGAAAAAACTCAGGGCGCTGGACGCGCCCTAAGTGTTGCAGACTAAATCAGCGATTAAGCTTCTTTAGGACCGCGGCTTGCACGTTTACGATCGTTTTCAGTCAGGTGACGTTTACGAATACGTACGGACGTTGGCGTTACTTCTACCAGTTCGTCATCATCGATGAATTCCAGAGCTTGCTCCAGGGACATCTTGATAGCAGGAACCAGGGTAGTCGCTTCGTCAGTACCGGAAGCACGCATGTTGGTCAGCTTCTTACCGGTCAGGCAGTTCACGGTCAGGTCGTTAGAACGTGAGTGAATACCGATGATCTGGCCTTCATACACTTCCGCACCGTGACCCAGGAACAGCTTGCCGCGATCTTGCAGACCGAACAAGGCGAATGCTACCGCTTTACCCTGGCCGTTAGAGATCAGCACGCCGTTCTGGCGCTGGCCGATTTCACCCTGGCGCACGTCATCGTAGTGGCTGAAGGTGGAGTACAGCAGACCGGTACCGGAAGTCATGGTCATGAACTCGGTACGGAAACCGATCAGGCCACGCGCAGGGATCAGGTAATCCAGACGAATACGACCTTTGCCGTCTGGGATCATGTCCTTAACGTCACCTTTGCGCTCACCCATGGCTTGCATGACTGAACCCTGGTGCTGTTCTTCGATATCCAGCGTCACGTTTTCGAATGGCTCTTGCATGCGGCCATCGATTTTACGGTTGATAACTTTAGGACGGGAAACCGCCAGCTCGAAACCTTCACGACGCATGTTTTCGATCAGAACCGACAGGTGAAGTTCACCACGGCCAGATACGCGGAATGCATCAGCATCTTCGGTTTCTTCAACACGCAGTGCCACGTTGTGCACCAGCTCTTTGTTCAGACGGTCAAGGATCTGACGTGAAGTCACGTACTTGCCTTCTTTACCACAGAACGGAGAGGTGTTGACGTTGAAGTACATGGTTACGGTCGGTTCATCAACAGACAGTGCCGGCAGCGCTTCAACCGCATTCACATCACAGATGGTGTCAGAGATGTTCAGCTCGCCCAGACCGGTGATAGCGATGATGTCGCCAGCTTCAGCGATAGGCGCTTCGATACGCTCCAGACCCATGTGAGTCAGAACCTTGGCAACTTTACCGTTACGGGTTTTGCCTTCGCTATCAATGATAGTGATCTGTTGGTTCGGCTTGACCTTACCACGCTTGATACGGCCGATGCCGATAACGCCCACGTAGTTGTTGTAGTCCAGCTGAGAGATCTGCATCTGGAATGGTGCTTCGAGCTCAACCTGCGGTGCAGACACGTGGTCTACGATCGCTTGATACAGCGGGGTCATGTCTTCCGCCATCTCATTGTGGTCAGTACCCGCGATCCCCATCAGTGCAGAAGCATAGATGATTGGGAAGTCGAGCTGCTCGTCGGTCGCGTCAAGGTTAACGAACAGGTCGAAGACCTGATCAACAACCCAATCAGGACGTGCGCCTGGACGGTCAACCTTGTTGATTACCACGATCGGCTTCAGACCATTAGCGAAGGCTTTTTTGGTCACGAAACGGGTTTGCGGCATTGGGCCATCCATTGCGTCCACAACCAGCAGCACCGAGTCAACCATTGACATCACACGCTCAACCTCACCGCCGAAGTCGGCGTGTCCTGGGGTATCCACGATGTTGATGCGGTAGTCTTTCCAATTAATGGCGGTGTTTTTAGCGAGGATGGTAATCCCACGCTCTTTCTCCAAATCGTTGGAGTCCATTACGCGTTCGGTGGCTTCTACACGCTCTCCGAAAGTACCGGATTGTTGCAGCAGCTTATCAACCAGGGTGGTCTTACCATGGTCAACGTGGGCAATAATGGCGATGTTACGCAAATTTTCGATCACAGCTTTGCCTCAGGCATTAGAAATAGCGCGCTATTGTACACGTATTAAGCGAGGGACTAAACAAGATCACAACAGTCTCTTATAAACAACTGTGTACAGGTCAGTATGTGATCCCTTTCACGGTGCAAAAAGCAGCATCCGGTGCACTTTTGCACCATTACGGTGCCCCACCTCACATGAATTGCACCATTTAAGTGCAATGCATCACTGATGGTGCATACTGTTTCTGTGCAAAAGCCGCGCAGAAAGGCGATTAAAGCGCTTTAGCAAAGTTGGCACAGTTTTCGCTTTAGTCTTTTTAAGACAAAAAAAGCCAGTTCCACAGATTCGTTCCACGACGAAGACAATGATAAATCCGGGAGAGTTAAGTATGTCCGCTGAACACGTTTTGACGATGCTGAATGAGCATGAAGTGAAATTCGTAGACCTGCGTTTCACTGACACCAAGGGTAAGGAACAGCACGTCACCATCCCTTCTCATCAGGTAAATGCCGACTTCTTCGAAGAAGGTAAAATGTTTGACGGCTCCTCGATCGGTGGTTGGAAGGGCATCAACGAATCTGACATGGTGCTGATGCCAGACGCCAGCACGGCGGTACTGGATCCATTCTTCGAAGAATCCACCCTGATCATTCGCTGCGACATTCTCGAGCCAGGCACCATGCAGGGCTACGATCGTGATCCGCGCTCCATCTCCAAGCGCGCAGAAGATTTCCTGCGTTCTTCCGGCATCGCGGACACCGTGCTGTTCGGGCCAGAGCCAGAATTCTTCCTGTTCGATGATATTCGTTTCGGCAGCAGCATCCGTGGTTCTCACGTAGCTATCGACGATATCGAAGGCGCATGGAACTCCGGCACCAAATATGATGGCGGCAACAAAGGCCACCGTCCGGCAGTCAAAGGCGGTTACTTCCCGGTTCCTCCGGTCGATTCTTCACAGGACATCCGTTCTACCATGTGTTTGACCATGGAAGAAATGGGCCTGGTGGTTGAAGCGCACCACCACGAAGTGGCAACTGCAGGTCAGAACGAAGTGGCAACCCGCTTCAACACCATGACCAAGAAAGCCGACGAAATCCAAATCTACAAATACGTGGTTCACAACGTGGCTCACGCATTTGGCAAAACCGCGACCTTCATGCCGAAACCTATGTTCGGTGATAACGGCTCCGGTATGCACTGCCACATGTCGCTGTCCAAGAACGGGACTAACCTGTTCGCCGGCGACAAATACGGCGGCCTTTCTGAAATCGCCCTGTTCTACATCGGCGGTATCATCAAGCACGCTAAAGCGATCAACGCCCTGGCCAACCCGACCACCAACTCTTACAAGCGTCTGGTCCCAGGTTACGAAGCACCGGTCATGCTGGCTTACTCAGCCCGTAACCGTTCAGCTTCTATCCGTATCCCAGTGGTAGCCAGCCCGAAAGCGCGCCGTATCGAAGCCCGTTTCCCGGATCCAGCGGCTAACCCATACCTGTGCTTCGCGGCTCTGCTGATGGCAGGCCTGGACGGTGTGATTAACAAAATCCACCCTGGCGATGCCATGGACAAAAACCTGTATGACCTGCCGCCAGAAGAAGAAGCTGAAATTCCAAAAGTTGCAGGCTCCCTGGATGAAGCGCTGGCTGCACTGAGCGAAGACCGCGAGTTCCTGACCCGTGGCGGCGTATTCACCGACGACGCGATCGACGCTTACATCGATCTGCGTAAAGAAGAAATGGACCGCGTTCGCATGACACCACACCCGGTTGAGTTCGAACTGTACTACAGCGTTTAAGTTTTACCGCGCCGTCTGCGGACGGCGCCCAGATTTAGTTGTTTTTTTGTTGCCGTGGAAACTTTCTGCCCATCTTCGGATGGGTTTTTTTCTCCACCGTATTTTCTGCAAAACTATTCCATACCGCACGCTGTGGGGATGGGGTAGGATAGATGCACTAAAAAGGTGCAGGAGTCTGCTGTATGGCAACTGGCAAGCTGCCCGATGCTGGGCAGATCCTCAATTCTCTCATCAACAGCATCCTGCTGTTGGATGATGATCTGGCGGTTCATTACGCCAATCCGGCAGCACAACAACTGCTGGCACAAAGTTCCCGTAAACTTTTCGGTACACCTTTGCCCGATCTGCTCGGCTATTTCTCACTGAACGTTGATCTGATGCGTGAGAGCCTGCGCGCCGGCCAGGGCTTTACCGATAGCGAAGTGACCCTGGTGGTTGATGGGCGCGCACATATCCTCTCCCTGACCGCCCAGGCGCTGTCTGAAGGCTATATCCTGATCGAGCTGGCGCCCATGGATAACCAACGCCGCCTGAGCCAGGAA
Source organism: Serratia myotis (assembly GCF_027474885.1). Classification (NCBI taxonomy): domain Bacteria; kingdom Pseudomonadati; phylum Pseudomonadota; class Gammaproteobacteria; order Enterobacterales; family Yersiniaceae; genus Serratia; species Serratia myotis. Next base: position 5,435,169 of record NZ_CP099707.1, read on the forward strand.
CAGCTGCAGCATGCTCAACAGGTTGCCGCCCGCGATCTGGTCCGTGGCCTGGCACATGAGATTAAAAACCCGCTTGGTGGACTGCGTGGCGCAGCACAACTGCTGGCCAAGGCCCTGCCCGACCCGTCGCTGACCGAATACACCAAGGTGATCATTGAACAGGCCGACCGCCTGCGCAATCTGGTCGATCGCCTGCTGGGCCCGCAACGCCCGGGCCAGCACATTACCCAGAGTATTCATCAGGTGGCGGAGCGCGTTTGCCAGTTGGTGTCGCTGGAGAAGCCGGATAACGTGACGCTGGTGCGCGACTACGACCCGAGCCTGCCCGAGATGGCACACGACCCGGATCAAATCGAGCAGGTGTTGCTGAACATCACCCGCAATGCGCTGCAGGCGCTGGGCGAAGCAGGCGGCACTATCACGCTGCGCACCCGTACCGCATTCCAAATCACCCTGCACGGTACCCGCTACCGGTTAGCGGCACGTATCGATATCGAAGATGACGGCCCCGGCGTTCCGGCGCAATTGCAGGACACGCTGTTTTACCCAATGGTCAGCGGCCGCGAAGGCGGAACCGGTCTGGGTTTATCCATCGCCCGTAATCTTATTGATCAGCATTGCGGAAAAATTGAATTTAACAGTTGGCCAGGACATACCGAATTCTCGGTTTACCTGCCTATTCGCCAGTGAGGTTTTCTATGCAACGAGGGATAGTCTGGATCGTCGATGACGATAGCTCCATCCGCTGGGTGCTTGAACGCGCGCTCACTGGAGCCGGTGTGAGCTGCGTGAGCTTCGAAAGTGGCAATGCGGTACTCGAAGCCCTGGCCACGCAAACGCCTGACGTGTTGCTGTCTGACATCCGCATGCCGGGTATGGATGGCCTGGCGTTACTCAAGCAGATCAAGCAGCGTCACCCCATGCTACCGGTCATCATAATGACGGCGCATTCGGATTTGGACGCTGCGGTCAGCGCCTACCAGCAAGGGGCGTTCGATTACCTGCCAAAACCCTTTGATATCGATGAGGCGGTAGCGCTGGTAGAACGCGCCATCAGCCATTATCAGGAACAGCAGCAGCCGGCGCGCAGCCAGCCGGCCAACGATCCGGTGGCGGACATTATCGGCGAGGCCCCGGCGATGCAGGACGTGTTCCGCATCATCGGTCGTCTGTCGCGCTCATCGATCAGCGTGCTGATCAACGGCGAATCGGGTACCGGTAAAGAGCTGGTGGCTCATGCCCTGCACCGCCATAGCCCGCGTGCCAAGTCACCCTTTATCGCGTTGAACATGGCTGCGATCCCTAAAGACCTGATCGAATCAGAGCTGTTCGGCCACGAGAAAGGGGCCTTTACCGGTGCCAATCAGATCCGTCAGGGCCGCTTTGAGCAGGCCGACGGCGGGACGCTGTTCCTGGATGAAATCGGTGATATGCCGCTGGATGTTCAAACCCGTTTACTGCGTGTGCTGGCAGATGGTCAATTCTACCGGGTCGGCGGTTATGCGCCGGTGAAGGTGGACGTGCGTATTATCGCCGCCACCCACCAGAACCTGGAGTTGCGGGTACAGGAAGGCAAATTCCGTGAGGATCTGTTCCACCGCCTGAACGTGATCCGCGTACACCTGCCGCCGTTACGTGAACGTCGCGAGGACATCCCCCGTCTGGCCCGCTACTTCCTGCAAGTCGCGGCAAAAGAGTTGGGTGTTGAAGCGAAGAATCTGCATCCGGAAACCGAAACTGCCCTGACCCGCCTGCCATGGCCGGGCAACGTGCGTCAGCTGGAAAACACCTGCCGCTGGTTAACCGTGATGGCCGCCGGGCAGGAAGTGCTGATCCAGGACCTGCCGAGTGAGCTGTTTGAAACCTCTGCACCGGAAACTGCCGGCCATAGCCTGCCGGACAGTTGGGCCACGCTGCTGGCGCAATGGGCCGACCGCGCATTGCGTTCCGGTCATCAAAACCTGCTGTCGGAAGCGCAACCGGAAATGGAGCGCACGCTGCTCACCACCGCGCTGCGTCATACCCAGGGGCATAAGCAGGAAGCTGCCCGCTTGTTGGGTTGGGGCCGTAATACCCTGACGCGCAAGTTGAAAGAGTTGGGAATGGAATAGCTTGCGTTATTGATGAAAACAGCCGCATTCGCGGCCGTTTTTTTATCGATCAAATAACCCGAGAGAATTGCTGAGTGCGCGCCTGTTGGCGCAGGTAGATATCAAAGCACATGCAAATATTGCGGATCAGTAGCCGGCCACGCGGCGTGACGCGAATACCCTGCTCGTCACGTTCCACCAGCCCATCGCGTTCAAACGGCGCCAGCAGTTGCAAATCCTCAGCAAAATAGCTGGCGAAGTCGATGTCGAACTGTTGTTCTATCGCCGGATAGTCCAGCTTGAAATTGCAGATCAGCGTTTTGATCACCTCACGCCGCAGGCAGTCGTCCTCCGTCATCGCCAGACCGCGCCATAAGGCATGACCCTGCGCCTCTACGCTGCTGTAATAGGTCTTCAGCTCTTTCTGGTTCTGGGCATAGCTGTCCCCCAGCATGCTGATGGCGGACACGCCCAGCCCCAGTAAATCACTGTCACCCTGAGTGGTGTACCCCTGGAAGTTACGATGCAGTTTGCCTTCACGCTGCGCCACGGCTAGCTCATCATCCGGACGGGCAAAGTGATCCATGCCGATAAACTGATAGCCGGACTCGGTCAGGGAGGCAATGGTCTGCTGCAGGATATCCAGTTTCTGCTGCGCACTCGGCAAATCCGCGTCTTTGATTTTACGTTGGGCGGCAAACAGGTTTGGCATATGCGCATAGTTGAATACGCTGAGGCGATCCGGGTTCAGTTCCGCCACCCGCTGCAGGGTGTAGGCAAAGCTCTCCGGCGTCTGCTTTGGCAACCCGTAGATCAGATCGATATTGGTGGAGTTAAAACCCAGTGCCTTGGCACGGGCGATCAGGGCGAAGATAAAGGCTTCATCCTGCTCACGGTTCACCAGCCGCTGCACCTCTTTATTGAAATCCTGTACCCCCATGCTCAGGCGGTTAAAGCCTTCACTGCGTAAATGATCGAGCACATCCAGCTCAATCTCGCGCGGATCAACTTCGATCGACATTTCCAAATCGGGGAGAAAATCAAAGTGTTGGCGCAACATTGCCACCAGCTTGCTGATTTGCACTTTGCTCAGGTAGGTCGGTGTACCGCCACCCCAATGCAACTGGCCGACTTTACGCCCGGCAAACAGAGGAGCGCGCTGAGCGATCTCTTGTGCCAGCACAGCCAGATATTCATCGGCCTTGTGCGTCTGACGCGTCACCAGTTTATTGCAGCCACAGAAATAGCAGAGTTTGTGACAGAAGGGGATATGCACATACAGCGACAGCGGACGCTCTGGATAACGCGCAGCGGCGCGTTGAAACGCCGCTTCGTCATAGCCCTGGTTGAACTCCAGCGCTGTGGGGTATGAGGTATAACGCGGCCCTGAATAGTTATATTTCTGGATCAGGGCCAGATCCCAGACAATTGCCTGCTCTGACATGCTCACTCCTTCCGATATTTTTTTCTACCGGGCCGGGAAATGGGCAGTTGTCTACGCTGTCTGGCCGCGGAAGCGCTGCGAAAACGCGTTTTGCGTTTTGACAGCCGCCACAGTTTACCGAATAACCACAGCAGATAACACATTAAGAGTAGGGCTACTGTCAGGATCAACCACATGACGCGTTAAATTACGTCTTTCGGGTTACCGCCTTTCAGCAGTTTCAGGATATCTTCCCGCTTTTCTTCTTCTTCTTCGTCGTCATCGCCCAATTCAATGCCCAGTTGCTCCATCAGGGCATCGATACGATCCAGCGTCTGATCAACATAAGCTTGATCTTCGGCGTTCAGAGTCTCGCCGTCATCAATGCGATCCAGCAGTGCGTCCAGACGCTCATCATTTTCCAGCTTGGCCAGTTCTTCTTCCGGCGTCAGACGTGGTTTAGGCTTGGCTTCAGCTTTTGGCTTGGGTTGCGGCTTGGCTTTTGGTTTATCTTCAACCAACAGCGCTACCGGCACTTTGCTGCCGATACGCGGATCTTTGGCCTGGGCTGCCGCTTTATTTTTTTGATTAGCCGACTCAACCTGGGTGCGAGAACCGGAAGCAAGACCACGGCGTTTTTTCTGACGCTTGTGTTCACGGGCTTCCTGATCGAGCTCCGCACGGCTTTTCTTTTTGTTTTTCGGCGTCGCCGCGCTGCTGCGTGGGGCGCGAGGTGCTTTTGATGGCTGGTTCATAGCGTATGCTCTTAGGTATGTAGATTCAGTATAGAGATAGATGCTATACGATTGCGGCGGAATCTAGCAGAAAGCGAACAAAGAAAAAAGGCGGCAGGTTAAACCTGCCGCCTTTTTACACCTTCTTTCGAAGGATATTCCTGCTACGCGCTCCGTGCGTACATTCAACATCCTGGTTTTTCCTTTTGCTATAAACGCAATCCCTGCCGCACTACGTCCTTCATCCTGAAGGGAAAATCGTCCATGGCGCAATCCGTTCGCATCCACTCTTCCTGAGCGCGCTTCCTGCGGGCATTCCAATCGCGGTAACTTCACCATCCTTGTGCTATTCGCATATTCAGATGCAAATAGGTCAATTCCTTCTGGGTTCATCCTGGCACTCCAGCACTTCCTGTGCACTCCATGAGATTTATCACCCTTCCCGGATGTTCCTTAATCCTGCACAGCCCTGTGCTGCAAGCTACTTTACGCGATCAAGGGGGAGTCTCAAGGTAGCTGCAGGGCTTTGGCACCACAAAGAGGACAACGGAGAATTAAATCATTGTTTTAAAATGGAAAGAATAAAAACAGCTTTCGAATAAAGCGACATTACCCCCTATTCGAATGGCGAATGTCTCACAAGCCCGGCCGGGTCTGACTACCATGCCCTGCTGCCACGACGCTTAAAAACAGAGAAACACACCATTTTTACCGCTGATGCAGTTATAATCGCCAATCAGTTAGCCATCCTCGCGGAGACGAAAAATTTTGACCAGCAAGAATTACAATTATCATGTGACCCATTTCGTCACCAGTGCGCCCGATATTCGCCATCTGCCGGGGGATGAAGGTATTGAAGTTGCGTTCGCCGGCCGCTCTAATGCCGGTAAGTCCAGCGCGTTAAATACCCTGACCAACCAGAAAGGCCTGGCGCGTACCAGTAAAACGCCGGGGCGTACCCAGCTGATTAACCTGTTTGAAGTGGAAGAAGGCATTCGCCTCGTCGACCTGCCGGGTTATGGCTACGCCGAAGTTCCTGAAGAGATGAAACGCAAATGGCAGCGTGCGCTGGGTGAATACCTGCAAATGCGTAACTGCCTGAAAGGCCTGGTGGTGCTGATGGATATCCGCCATCCGTTGAAAGATCTCGACCAACAGATGATTCAGTGGGCCGTCGATGTCGGTACACCGGTCATGCTCCTGCTGACCAAAGCAGACAAACTGGCCTCTGGCGCGCGTAAAGCGCAGCTTAATATGGTGCGTGAAGCGGTAGTGCCGTTTATGGGCGATATCCAGGTTGAAGCCTTCTCTTCCCCGAAAAAAATCGGTGTCGACAAGCTGAGCCAAAAGCTGAACACCTGGTTTAACGAGATCCCACCGGAAGTGCTGCCGGAAGATGACGACACCGCCGGCGAATAACAATGCCTCAGGTGCCGCAATAGCCGATGTGGAAGCGCATCGGCTTTTTTACGCCCGCGATCCGCGATATCAGGCTATTTTCGTTATCTAATTACAGTTTTGACTGAAATCCATCATAAACTCTTATGACGATTTAACGTTGAAAGTCCAACGGATGGGTAATTTCAGGGGATCGATTGAGGAAAAAGTGGGTCGGAGAGAATAGGAAAAACTTATGGCTTGGCTTTGTTTTTACAATAAAAAACGCCCCAGTCAATACTGACTGGGGCGGCTAAATATTCAGCCAAATCCGATTACGTGAAGTAAAAGGTCTGAAAGATAGAACATCTTACCTCTGTACCCTACGCGAGTAACTTTACATGATTTTTTCGCAGTGCAAAAGAATTTTTTGTAGTTTACTTACACAGTTTAGTGCGTAATAACGGCGAGGTTGTGGAAACAATCGCCGTATCTTGTAGCTTAATTACAAAAACTGCTTAGGTTATCGCCAGTTAGCGCATCCACTGAAGGTCCGGCTGGCAAGCCACGGCATTCTTAGTGGGCTTCATCCCAGTTGGCACCCACGCCAACGTCGACTTTCAGCGGTACGGCCAACGCCATGCTGTTTTCCATCAGCTCACGAATACGCTGGTTGGATCCCTCAATCACCGACTCATGCACCTCGAACACCAGTTCATCGTGTACCTGCATAATCATACGCACCAACGGCTTCTCCTGAGCTTGCAGCCAGGCGTCCACTTCGATCATCGCACGTTTGATGATATCGGCTGCCGTCCCCTGCATTGGGGCATTAATCGCCGCACGCTCGGCCGCCTTGCGACGCATGCCATTACTGGAGCTGACATCCGGCAAGTACAGACGACGACCGTCCAGCGTACTGACATAGCCCTGGCTGGCGGCCTGCTGGCGGGTGCGCTCCATATATTCCAGCACGCCCGGATAACGTTCGAAGTAAAGGTCCATATAGCGCTGTGCTTCACCCCGTGGGATCCCTAGCTGTCGCGCCAGACCGAACGCGCTCATGCCATAAATCAGGCCAAAGTTAATCGCCTTGGCGCTGCGGCGCTGTTCGTTGGTCACCTTATCGAGCGGCAGGCCAAACACCTCGGCCGCGGTGGCACGGTGGATGTCCTCACCGGCTGCAAAGGCCTTCAGCAGCCCCTCATCCTGTGACAGGTGGGCCATAATGCGCAGTTCAATTTGCGAATAGTCGGCAGCCACAATGCGGTAGCCTGCAGGAGCAATAAATGCCTGGCGGATACGGCGCCCTTCGTCGTTACGTACCGGAATATTCTGCAGGTTAGGATCGCTGGAAGAGAGACGCCCAGTCGCCGTCACCGCCTGATGATAGGAGGTATGTACCCGGCCACTGACCGGGTTAATCATCAGCGGCAGCTTGTCGGTATAGGTGGTTTTCAGCTTCGCCAAGCCACGATATTCCAGGATCACCTTCGGTAACGGGTAATCCAGCGCCAGCTCAGCCAGCACCTCTTCATTAGTCGAAGGCGCACCACCCGGGGTTTTCTTCAGTATTGGCAGCTTTTGTTTTTCGTACAGGATCGCCTGCAGCTGTTTGGTAGATGCCAGATTGAAAGGCTCTTCCGCCAATTCATGGGCCTGAATTTCCAACTCAGCCAAGCGCTTGGTCAATTCAATGGAGTGTGTGGCCAGAATGCTTTGGTCAATCAACACCCCGGTTCGTTCGATATGCGACAACACCGGCAGCAGCGGCATTTCAATCTCATTGAATACCGTCAACAGTTCGGCGCTTTCCTTCAATTGCGGCCACATCGCTAAGTGTAGTTGCAGCGTGACGTCGGCATCTTCAGCGGCGTAAGGTGCTGCCTGCTCCAGTGCAATCTGGTTGAAGGTGAGCTGCTTTTTACCCTTGCCGGCAATCTCCTCGAAGGTCACGGTTTTGTGGCCAAGATAGCGATCGGACAAGCTGTCCATATCGTGGCGACCGCCTACGCTGTCGAGCACATAGGATTCCAGCATGGTGTCGAAAGCAATACCGCGCAAGGTAATGTCGTAACGCGCCAGCAGGCTCATATCAAACTTCAGGTTTTGCCCTACCTTCAGCGCTTTCTCATCTTCCAGCAGCGGCTTCAGCGTGGCCAACACATGAGCGCGATCCAACTGTGCCGGCGCATCAAGATAATCATGTGCCACCGGCAGATAAGCGGCTTCGCCCGGTGCAATGGCAAATGACAGGCCGATCAGGTTAGCGGTCAGGGTATCCAGGCCGTCAGTTTCGGTATCAAACGCGAACACTTCGGCTTTTTTCAGTTTTTCCAGCCACTCGGCGAAGGTGTCTTCATCCAGAATGGTGACGTAGCCTTCTTGCGACAGTGTTGCTTCTGCCGGAGCTTTTCCGGTTTCAGCAACTGCACTGGCAGAAGATTTCGCCGCGCTGGTTGCTTTCACTCCGGCGCCTTTCTTGCCTTCGAGCCAAATGCCGGCTTCGACATCCGCCAGCCAGCGCTTAAATTCATACTGTTTGAACAACTGCTGCAACGTATCTACGTCCAGCGGAGACACCTGGAGATCGGCGCAGGTCAGATCCAGCTCGACGTCAGTTTTGATGGTAGCCAGCTTGTAAGAGAGGTACGCCATTTCTTTGTTCTGTTCCAGCTTGGCCGCCATGGTTTTGGCCCCACGGAAGCTGAGCGTGGCGATGCTGTCCAGATTGGCATAGAGCACATCCAGTCCACCCAGGCCCTGTAACAGCCCCTGCGCGGTCTTCTCACCCACGCCAGGCACACCTGGGATGTTATCCGAGGCATCCCCCATCAGCGCCAGGAAGTCGATAATCAGCTCCGGCGGGATGCCGTACTTGTCGCACACTTCCTGCGGGCCGAGGATGGTGTTGTTCATGGTGTTGATCAAAGTGACGTTCGGTGTGACCAGCTGCGCCATGTCTTTATCGCCGGTGCTGATCAGCACTGCATGACCGGCTTTTTCAGCTTCCAGTGCCAGCGTACCGATGACGTCGTCCGCCTCAACGCCGGGCGTGACCAGCAGCGGCAGACCCATCGCCTTGACCATTTTGTGCAACGGCTCAATTTGCGCACGCAGATCGTCAGGCATCGGTGGTCGGTGCGATTTGTATTCTGCAAACAGCTCATCACGGAAGGTTTTTCCTTTGGCATCAAACACCACCGCAACATGGCTTGGCTGGTACTGCAGCAGCAGGCTACGCAGCATATTCAGCACGCCGTACATTGCCCCGGTCGGTTCACCTGCGGAGTTGGTCAGCGGAGGGAAGGCATGATAAGCGCGGTAGAGGTAAGAGGAACCGTCAACCAGGATTAATGGGTTTTCTGCAATTTGAGCCATAGCGTTACTTTATCTTTATCGTGATCGGACATGACGGTAAGCATGCCATAGCTGGCCGCCTGAGACGAACCTTAGCGTGCATTAAGGGTGAAAATCCTGTGATCTTGCGAAGCGATCCGCAAGATCCTTCCTGTGGATAACTTTGTGCATAGAAAAGACAGCAAATTATAACGATGCGTTTATCGTTATAAGAGGAAATAAAATTCCTATTGAAATCACGGCGTTAAATGGCGTTATTTTGACTGAGGGTAATTATCGACTTTTACACAATTTGTGGATATAACTTGCGTCCAATTTTAATAGCACTATTCATCAAATTTGACACCTCAATTACCATAGCACAAGATGAGCAAGTTGCACGAAAACGCAGCAAATGCCTATTTCTCTCGCTATAAAACAGTTACCGTTTACGGACGCTTTCTCCCCATAATTTCTGTTAAAATATTTTTTTGTTCATGCATACCGGCATGTAACGCTGTTCTCACCAACCGTCAGCCCATAACCATGCCAAGATTGTTATCCCCTGTTATTTTTATACTTTCTGCCCTGCTCGCCATTTTGGTGACCGTGCTCTGTTCGATCCCGATAACGCTGGCCGGTATCATTAAACTACTGGTGCCTTTTCCTGCCGTCTGGCGACGTATCTCAGCCTTTGCCGATTTTATGATGTGGTGCTGGTGTGTGGGGCTGGCACTGCTATTACGCATCAACTGGCAGCTGCGCTGGGATATTGAAGGGTTGGAAGGCTTGGAGCGCAAAAACTGGTACCTGCTGATCAGTAATCATGAAAGCTGGTCAGATATTGTAGTGTTGTGCGTGTTGTTCCGTAACCATATTCCAATGAATAAATACTTTCTTAAGCAACAGTTAGCCTGGGTGCCCTTTGTCGGCCTGGCCTGCTGGGCACTGGATATGCCATTCATGAAACGTTACTCGCGCGCCTATTTACTCAAACATCCGCAAAAGCGCGGGAATGACATTGAAACCACACGCCGTTCCTGCGAAAAATTTCGTCAACGCCCAACCACTATCGTCAATTTTGTGGAAGGGTCACGCTTTACTGAAGCCAAGAAAATTAAAACCCATTCACCCTACCGCAATTTATTGGCCCCTAAGGCCGCCGGTATTGCTTTTACACTCAGTGCATTAGGCAAGCAGTTCGATAAAGTGTTAAACGTCACTCTGCTTTATCCTGAAAATACGGAGCGGCCTTTTTTGGATATGTTGTGTGGCCGGTTGAAACGCGTAGTGGTAAGAATTGAGTTGCTGCCAATCGATGAAACTATGCATGGCGATTACTTTAACGATAAGCAGTTTAAGCGGCGTTTCCAGCTTTGGCTGAATACGCTGTGGCAGGATAAAGATCGGCTGCTGGATAAGTTGAAGCGACAGTAAGGAAAGAAAAAGCCGGCTAAGCCGGCTTTTTTACTCTTAATTTTGGTTACTTTTGTTCACTGAGGAATTTAACCACGTCGGCGAATTGCTTCACGTAAGCATCCATCGAGCTGGTATCCAGGCCGTCGTTTTTAACCATGTATTTGCCGTTAACAAATACGGCTGGCACACCGCGCAGTTGCAGATCTTCTGCGGCTTTCTCCTGTTGAACCACCAGAGATTTCACCACGAAGCTGTTCAGGGCCCCATCATAATCAGCCGCGCTCACGCCAGCCTTCACAAACACATTGCGGATATCATCCGGAGTTTGCACGGTCTGGGTTTTCTGCACCGCTTCAAACATCAGTGGGCTAACTTTATCTTCCACACCCAACGCCATTGCCACAGCCCAAGCCTGAGTCAGTTGTTTACCCAATGGCCCAAGGAATTCAACGTGGTATTTGGTCATTTTAGTGCCCGCAGGCAACGCCTTTTTCACATTTTCGGAAACGTGATACACCTGCTCAAACTGATAGCAGTGCGGGCAATAGAAGGAAAAGAACTCCAGCACCTGAGGCTCGCCGGTCACCGGCTTGTCCAGGGTGACGTACTGTGTACCATCGCTAAATTGCGCAGCCGAGGCACTGAATGCCATTACCATGCCAACGAGTGCCAACCATATTTTCTTCATAAGACTAAACTCTCCATTATGTTAAAGCTTCAATACATTGGCATCAGCTGCAGAGGGGGTTCCTGCAACAGCTTAACCTGTTCGGTGAATGCCGCGGTCTGAGATAACCAAAAATCAGACTCCGCCATCCACGGAAAACTTTTAGGAAACGCGGGATCTTGCCAACGACGAGCAACCCATGCCAGGTAGTACACCATGCGCATGGCCCGCAACGGCTCGATCAACGCCAATTCACTTTGATCAAACTCGGCAAACTCGGAGTAAGCCTCCAGCAAAATATCTAACTGCATCAGACGATCGCGACGTTCACCGTGCAACAGCATCCACAGATCCTGTATCGCCGGCCCGTTACGCGCATCGTCAAGATCAACAAACAGCGGGCCATCTCGCCACAGAATATTGCCTGGGTGACAATCACCGTGCAAACGCCGCGGCTGCCAATCCAGATGCCAACGTTGTTTAATCGCCTCGATCAACCGGTCTATCGCGGTCAGGAAGTTTTCACGTTGGGCCTTCGGTAACAGTTCACAGCCAGCCAATACCTGACGGGGTGCCATGAGGTATTCCTCAATGCCCATTGTCGGGCGTTCCACAAACAGGCTTTCACTACCTACCTGATGAATACGCCCCAGGAAACGGCCCACCCATTCCAGTTGATCGAGATTATCGATCTCATACTGCCGCCCACCAACGCTGGGAAAGACAGTAAAAAAGAAACCGCTGTGTGTATGCAGCGTTTGGCCTTGCAGGGACAACGGCGCAACGGCCGGGATCTCCGCCAGGGCAAGATCATGAGAGAACTGGTGTTCTTCACCAATTTGCTCAGCGCTCCAGCGTTCGGGCCGATAAAACTTCACCACGTAACGCTTACGATCTTCGTCCATAAACTGATAGACGCGGTTTTCATAGCTGTTAAGCGCTGTCAGCCCGGAGTCTACACGCAGGCCAACACCCTCCAGCGCGTCCATAATCAGGTCGGGCGACAGGGTCTGAAAATTAAAAGCTGAGTTGTTCATAACAACATTCGGTTTCGTTTGGTGACATCACTGTGCCGGGAATGAGAAATAGTAGCATTAATGGCAGGTTTCACGAGTAACTGGTTCACCTTACCGCACGAATGCTAATCCTTTATCACCCCACGAGCGCGTAGCAATGCCGTTTTGAAGTCTTCCTCGTAATCCTTTTTCAGGCCGGGGATCTGTTCGGTGACGGCGCTGCCGCGCATTTTCAGATGGTAGATCAGGATATCATCGCTCAGTTCGGGCAAATTACCCTGGAAACCGGCTTCCTGTGCCAGTTTTTGCAAAAACTGGATCAGATTGAGATCCGGATCTTCCTGCCAGGCCGGCTGTAGCAGCTCAATCAGCTCGTTTACGCGGTGCGTTTTCATCGCAATATCATCCAATAGAATCAATAAACACACAAAGTAACAGGCTTACCAACGCAGTGAAAGGAGCAGCTTGTCAATAAAGGTAAATCCTGATGTCGCCCCCTCTTTAGCGCTACAATCAGGGCGTTAGCCATAAATTCGGGATGATGGATATGCATGAGGAGATTACCGGCATTATTTTAGCCGGCGGGCGCGCCACACGTATGGGCGGAGAAGATAAAGGTCTGGTTCAGGTAGCCGGCATACCTCTCTACCAATACGTACTTTCTCGGCTACGCCCCCAGGTGGGCCAGATAGCCATCAGCGCCAATCGCAATCAAGAAAGCTATCGGGAAAGTGGTCTGCCCATCATCAGCGATCTGACTCCCGACTTTTCCGGCCCACTCGCAGGCATGCTGGCCGGGCTGAAACACGCGAGCACCGAATGGGTTGCTTTTGTCCCCTGCGACGTCCCCGATTTTCCCACCACTTTGGTTGATCAGCTCTGGCAACAAAAAGGCCCTGCTCTGGCCGCCTATGCCAGCGATGGAGAGCGGGCACACCCCACTTTGGCGCTGTTGCATACCAGCCTGGCACCTAAATTGGAAGAGTATCTGGCCCGTGGGGAACGCAAATTGATGTTATTCCTCGACGCGGCAGGGGCACGGCAAATAGCGTTCGCGGGCCAACAGGGGGCATTCCATAATCTTAATACCCTGGAAGACTGTCTGCGTTGGCAGCAGGAAAAAGGACTCATCAATGAATAATGCGCTTCCTCCTTTGCTGGCGATCGCGGCCTATAGCGGGACGGGTAAAACCACGCTGCTTAAGCAATTAATTCCTTTATTAAAGCAGCGGCACATCCACGTCGGGCTGATCAAACATACGCATCATGATATGGACGTGGACACGCCAGGCAAAGACAGTTACGAACTGCGCAAAGCGGGCGCCGACCAGACCCTGGTCGCCAGCGATCGTCGCTGGGCATTAATGACAGAAACTCCAGAACAGCAATCCCTGGATCTTCAGTATCTGGCCAGTCGCTTTGATCGTAGCAAGGTGGATGTAATTTTAGTCGAAGGGTTTAAGCACGAGCCCGTCAGCAAAATCATTCTTTATCGTGAAGATATTGGCAGGCCGCTTGAGGATATGTTGGACGAGTTCGTTATCGCCGTTGCCAGCGATCAATCGATAACCGTTAAGGCAAGATCCCTGGATCTCAACCAACCAGAAAGTATTGCCGATTTCATCGTGGAATGGCTGAAAGGCGCAGCGTAGCTGCGTCTGTTCTTTCTTTTCTTTCTTTCGCACACAGCAAAAAGCCTCATGCTTTCGCATGAGGCTTTCGACTTTAATTAATGCCTGGCAGTGTCCTACTCTCGCATGGGGAGACCCCACACTACCATCGGCGCTACGGCGTTTCACTTCTGAGTTCGGCATGGGATCAGGTGGGACCACCGCGCTATTGCCGCCAGGCAAATTCTGTTTCATTCCAACCGCCACTCGCGTAGCCATCAGAACCAATCTCGGAACATTCGCTGAAAATCTACTCTCAAATCAAAACACTTTTGGTGTTGTAAGGTTAAGTCTCACGGATCATTAGTACTGGTTAGCTCAATGCATCGCTGCACTTACACACCCAGCCTATCAACGTCTTAGTCTTAAACGTTCCTTCAGGGGGATCAAGTCCCCAGGGAAGACTCATCTCGAGGCAAGTTTCGCGCTTAGATGCTTTCAGCGCTTATCTTTTCCGCACTTAGCTACCGGGCAATGCCATTGGCATGACAACCCGAACACCAGTGGTGCGTTCACTCCGGTCCTCTCGTACTAGGAGCAACCCCTCTCAATCTTCCAACGCCCACGGCAGATAGGGACCGAACTGTCTCACGACGTTCTAAACCCAGCTCGCGTACCACTTTAAATGGCGAACAGCCATACCCTTGGGACCTACTTCAGCCCCAGGATGTGATGAGCCGACATCGAGGTGCCAAACACCGCCGTCGATATGAACTCTTGGGCGGTATCAGCCTGTTATCCCCGGAGTACCTTTTATCCGTTGAGCGATGGCCCTTCCATTCAGAACCACCGGATCACTAAGACCTACTTTCGTACCTGCTCGAGCCGTCACTCTCGCAGTCAAGCTAGCTTATGCCTTTGCACTAACCTCACGATGTCCGACCGTGATTAGCTAACCTTCGTGCTCCTCCGTTACTCTTTGGGAGGAGACCGCCCCAGTCAAACTACCCACCAGACACTGTCCTCACCCCGGATTACGGGGCCGAGTTAGAACATCAAACATTAAAGGGTGGTATTTCAAGGTTGGCTCCACGCAGACTGGCGTCCACGCTTCAAAGCCTCCCACCTATCCTACACATCAAGGCTCAATGTTCAGTGTCAAGCTATAGTAAAGGTTCACGGGGTCTTTCCGTCTTGCCGCGGGTACACTGCATCTTCACAGCGAGTTCAATTTCACTGAGTCTCGGGTGGAGACAGCCTGGCCATCATTACGCCATTCGTGCAGGTCGGAACTTACCCGACAAGGAATTTCGCTACCTTAGGACCGTTATAGTTACGGCCGCCGTTTACTGGGGCTTCGATCAAGAGCTTCGCCTTGCGGCTGACCCCATCAATTAACCTTCCAGCACCGGGCAGGCGTCACACCGTATACGTCCACTTTCGTGTTTGCACAGTGCTGTGTTTTTATTAAACAGTTGCAGCCAGCTGGTATCTGCGACTGGCTTCAGCTCCGAGAGCAAGTCTCTTCACCTACGCGCCAGCGTGCCTTCTCCCGAAGTTACGGCACCATTTTGCCTAGTTCCTTCACCCGAGTTCTCTCAAGCGCCTTGGTATTCTCTACCTGACCACCTGTGTCGGTTTGGGGTACGATTTGATGTTACCTGATGCTTAGAGGCTTTTCCTGGAAGCTTGGCATCAACTACTTCTGCACCGTAGTGCATCGTCATCACGCCTCAGGGTTGAATAAGTAACCGGATTTACCAAGTCACTCCCCCTACACGCTTAAACCGGGACAACCGTCGCCCGGCTAGCCTAGCCTTCTCCGTCCCCCCTTCGCAGTAACACCGAGTACAGGAATATTAACCTGTTTCCCATCGACTACGCCTTTCGGCCTCGCCTTAGGGGTCGACTCACCCTGCCCCGATTAACGTTGGACAGGAACCCTTGGTCTTCCGGCGAGCGGGTTTTTCACCCGCTTTATCGTTACTTATGTCAGCATTCGCACTTCTGATACCTCCAGCAACCCTCACAGGCCACCTTCAACGGCTTACAGAACGCTCCCCTACCCAACAACGCCTAAGCGTCGCTGCCGCAGCTTCGGTGCATGGTTTAGCCCCGTTACATCTTCCGCGCAGGCCGACTCGACCAGTGAGCTATTACGCTTTCTTTAAATGATGGCTGCTTCTAAGCCAACATCCTGGCTGTCTATGCCTTCCCACATCGTTTCCCACTTAACCATGACTTTGGGACCTTAGCTGGCGGTCTGGGTTGTTTCCCTCTTCACGACGGACGTTAGCACCCGCCGTGTGTCTCCCGTGATAACATTCTTCGGTATTCGGAGTTTGCATCGGTTTGGTAAGCCGGGATGGCCCCCTAGCCGAAACAGTGCTCTACCCCCGAAGATGAGTTCACGAGGCGCTACCTAAATAGCTTTCGGGGAGAACCAGCTATCTCCCGGTTTGATTGGCCTTTCACCCCCAGCCACAAGTCATCCGCTAATTTTTCAACATTAGTCGGTTCGGTCCTCCAGTTAGTGTTACCCAACCTTCAACCTGCCCATGGCTAGATCACCGGGTTTCGGGTCTATACCTTGCAACTATTCGCCCAGTTAAGACTCGGTTTCCCTACGGCTCCCCTATACGGTTAACCTTGCTACAAAATATAAGTCGCTGACCCATTATACAAAAGGTACGCAGTCACCCAACTAGTAGGCTCCCACTGCTTGTACGTACACGGTTTCAGGTTCTATTTCACTCCCCTCGCCGGGGTTCTTTTCGCCTTTCCCTCACGGTACTGGTTCACTATCGGTCAGTCAGGAGTATTTAGCCTTGGAGGATGGTCCCCCCATATTCAGACAGGATGTCACGTGTCCCGCCCTACTCATCGAACTCACAATTAATGCATTTTAGTGTACGGGACTATCACCCTTTACTGTGCGACTTTCCAGACGCTTCCACTAACACAAGAACTGATTCAGGTTCTGGGCTCCTCCCCGTTCGCTCGCCGCTACTGGGGGAATCTCGGTTGATTTCTTTTCCTCGGGGTACTTAGATGTTTCAGTTCCCCCGGTTCGCCTCATACGACTATGTATTCATCGTATGATAGTGCAACGAATTGCACTGGGTTTCCCCATTCGGGTATCGCCGGTTGTAACGGTTTATATCACCTTACCGACGCTTATCGCAGATTAACACGCCCTTCATCGCCTCTGACTGCCTAGGCATCCACCGTGTACGCTTAGTCACTTAACCTCACAACCCAAAAGTGTTTCCACCTTCGTGCTGCTACATTTGAGAGACTCTATGACAGGTTAGTCCTTACTCCAGTACTTCTACGGAGGAGTAAGTTTCAGCTGTCATGTTTCAATTTTCAGCTTGTTCCAGATTGTTAAAGAGCAATATCTTAAACACGACTCGTTAAAGTCATCTTTAAGATGTTTTCGGTTCGGCAAGAACCGGTGATAATGTCTTTCACTCATTATCGGATGGCGTCCCCAAGGGGATTCGAACCCCTGTTACAGCCGTGAAAGGGCAGTGTCCTAGGCCTCTAGACGATGGGGACACGAAAATCCGATTAAACTGAACGTCTTAATCGGTTCGTATCAGCATGAGTCAGAGACTCATTACATCAACAGGTAGCGCTTTTGCTCATTACTTTTTCATCAGACAATCTGTGTGAGCACTACACGCAATCAATATCATTAGGTAAGGAGGTGATCCAACCGCAGGTTCCCCTACGGTTACCTTGTTACGACTTCACCCCAGTCATGAATCACAAAGTGGTAAGCGCCCTCCCGAAGGTTAAGCTACCTACTTCTTTTGCAACCCACTCCCATGGTGTGACGGGCGGTGTGTACAAGGCCCGGGAACGTATTCACCGTAGCATTCTGATCTACGATTACTAGCGATTCCGACTTCACGGAGTCGAGTTGCAGACTCCGATCCGGACTACGACGTACTTTATGAGGTCCGCTGGCTCTCGCGAGTTCGCTTCTCTTTGTATACGCCATTGTAGCACGTGTGTAGCCCTACTCGTAAGGGCCATGATGACTTGACGTCATCCCCACCTTCCTCCGGTTTATCACCGGCAGTCTCCTTTGAGTTCCCACCATGACGTGCTGGCAACAAAGGATAAGGGTTGCGCTCGTTGCGGGACTTAACCCAACATTTCACAACACGAGCTGACGACAGCCATGCAGCACCTGTCTCACAGTTCCCGAAGGCACTAAGGCATCTCTGCCGAATTCTGTGGATGTCAAGAGTAGGTAAGGTTCTTCGCGTTGCATCGAATTAAACCACATGCTCCACCGCTTGTGCGGGCCCCCGTCAATTCATTTGAGTTTTAACCTTGCGGCCGTACTCCCCAGGCGGTCGACTTAACGCGTTAGCTCCGGAAGCCACGCCTCAAGGGCACAACCTCCAAGTCGACATCGTTTACAGCGTGGACTACCAGGGTATCTAATCCTGTTTGCTCCCCACGCTTTCGCACCTGAGCGTCAGTCTTTGTCCAGGGGGCCGCCTTCGCCACCGGTATTCCTCCAGATCTCTACGCATTTCACCGCTACACCTGGAATTCTACCCCCCTCTACAAGACTCTAGCTTGCCAGTTTCAAATGCAGTTCCCACGTTAAGCGCGGGGATTTCACATCTGACTTAACAAACCGCCTGCGTGCGCTTTACGCCCAGTAATTCCGATTAACGCTTGCACCCTCCGTATTACCGCGGCTGCTGGCACGGAGTTAGCCGGTGCTTCTTCTGCGAGTAACGTCAATGCAATGTGCTATTAACACACTACCCTTCCTCCTCGCTGAAAGTGCTTTACAACCCGAAGGCCTTCTTCACACACGCGGCATGGCTGCATCAGGCTTGCGCCCATTGTGCAATATTCCCCACTGCTGCCTCCCGTAGGAGTCTGGACCGTGTCTCAGTTCCAGTGTGGCTGGTCATCCTCTCAGACCAGCTAGGGATCGTCGCCTAGGTGAGCCATTACCCCACCTACTAGCTAATCCCATCTGGGCACATCTGATGGCGTGAGGCCCGAAGGTCCCCCACTTTGGTCCGAAGACGTTATGCGGTATTAGCTACCGTTTCCAGTAGTTATCCCCCTCCATCAGGCAGTTTCCCAGACATTACTCACCCGTCCGCCGCTCGTCACCCAGAGAGCAAGCTCTCCTGTGCTACCGCTCGACTTGCATGTGTTAGGCCTGCCGCCAGCGTTCAATCTGAGCCATGATCAAACTCTTCAATTAAAAGCTTGATTTGCTTCAACTCGTGAAGCGATGCTCGAAAATAACTTTCGTAATAGTCGTTCTGTTGGACAAGCCAACGAAACAACGTATTGCTTGGTCACTCTTCAAGACTTGATATTTTTTCGAACCCGAAGGTTCTGGATATCGTCTTGTGGAGTGCCCACACAGATTGTCTGATAAATTGTTAAAGAGCAGTGAGTTAGCTGCCGTAGCTTGCTATCTCGAGGTGGCGTATACTACGCTTTTCACCCGAAGAGTCAAGCGTTTATTTCGCTTTTCTCTTCCTGACCCGGCGACTTGGTTCTCGTTAGAGGAGTCGTTGTTCCCGGTCAGTGGAGGCGCATTATAGGGAGTTCTCAGAAGGCCGCAACCCCTAAATGCAAAAAACTTTTCAAGCGCGGATTTTTTCGGCAAAGCGCTGCACAAGTCAGCGTTTTCGTCACTTTTTCCGGTAAACAGCCACAAAAACTGGCGATCCGTAGCGTAAAATAAGAGTAACAATGTCAGTAAGGACTCGCAGCCATGCAATTTAATGCTCAACAACAGGCCGCCCAACGCAATCTTTCTTATCTACTTGCAGAAAAACTCGGCCAACAAATTCTGGCAGGCGATTATCAGGCCGGCAGCATCCTGCCCGGAGAGATGGAACTGGGTGAACAATTCGGCGTTAGCCGCACGGCAGTACGCGAAGCGGTGAAGATGCTGGCGGCCAAAGGCATGTTATTGCCCCGGCCACGCATCGGGACCCGGGTCATGCCGCAAAGCCAGTGGAACTTTCTCGATCAGGATTTACTGACCTGGTGGATGACCAAAGAAAACTTCGATCAGATCATGCAACACTTCCTTATCTTACGCACCTCACTGGAACCCCAAGCCTGCTCACTGGCCGCAGCCAACGCCAACACACAGCAAACTGCACGGCTGGCTGAACTGATGGCGGAAATGCGCGCCCTGCATATCCAGTTTGACCGGGAACACTGGATCCAGGTGGATACCCAGTTCCACCAGCTCATCTATGAAGCCAGCGGCAATCCCTTTCTGACCTCATTCGCCAATCTGTTCAGCTCGGTGTATCAAAGTTACTTCCGCGCCATCACCGGTAACGAGGTGATTAAGCTCCAGCACCATCAGGCCATCGTCGATGCGATACTTGCCGGCGATAGCGCAGAGGCATTAGCCGCCTGCCAGGTTTTGCTTAGAGAGAAAGACTAACGCATCCCTGCTTATATATAGAAGAAAGACGAAAGGGACGAAGACGACAGTTAACCGGGACTCACAATGACTAAATCCGCGCGCAGTATGGCAGGGCTACCCTGGATCGCCGCCATGGCGTTCTTTATGCAGGCACTGGACGCCACCATCCTCAATACGGCTTTGCCGGCGATAGCCCAAAGTCTTGAGCGCTCACCGTTGGCGATGCAGTCAGCGGTTATCAGCTATACCTTGACGGTAGCCATGCTGATCCCGGTCAGCGGTTGGCTGGCAGATCGCTTCGGTACCCGCCGGGTGTTTATCGTCGCGGTTTCACTGTTTACTCTCGGTTCGCTGCTGTGTGCGCTTTCCCCAACGTTAAGCCTGCTGGTAACTTCACGCGTTATTCAGGGAGTCGGCGGTGCGATGATGATGCCAGTGGCGCGATTGGCGCTGCTACGTGCTTATCCGCGCAGCGAACTGTTGCCGGTACTGAATTTCGTGACCATGCCGGGGCTGGTTGGGCCGATCATGGGGCCGATGCTGGGCGGTTGGCTGGTGACTTACGCCACCTGGCACTGGATTTTCCTTATCAATATCCCGATTGGCCTGCTCGGCATCTTCTACGCCCGTAAATATATGCCGGACTTTACCACCCCCAAGCGCCGCTTCGACTTTATTGGCTTTATGCTGTTTGGCCTGAGTCTGGTGTTGGTTTCCACCGGGCTTGAGCTGTTTGGTGAGCAGGTGCTGGCCAGCTATATCTCACTGGGCATTCTGCTCAGCGGCGTGGTGATGCTGTTTGGCTATATCGTCCATGCCCGCAGGCACCCTCAACCCCTGATTGGTCTGGATCTGTTCCAGACCCGAACCTTCTCGGTGGGCATTGCCGGTAACGTCGCTTCACGGCTGGGCACCGGCTGCGTGCCGTTCCTGATGCCACTGATGCTGCAGGTGGGGTTCGGTTACTCGGCAATTATTGCCGGCTGCATGATGGCGCCGACCGCCGTCGGTTCATTAATGGCGAAATCCACCGTCACTCAGGTGCTGCGTTGGTTCGGCTATCGTAAGACTCTGGTGGGTATCACCGTCATTATTGGCGTGCTGATTGCCCAGTTCGCACTGCAAAGCCCGGGAATGCCGCTGTGGTTGATGATCCTGCCGTTGTTCGTGCTGGGGATGGCGATGTCTACGCAATTCACCGCCATGAATACCATCAGCCTGGCAGATTTGAACGACGCCAATGCCAGCTCCGGCAATAGCGTGCTGGCCGTGACTCAACAGCTTTCCATTAGCTTCGGGGTAGCGATCAGCGCGGCAGTGCTGCGTTTCTACCAAACAATGTCATTTGGCACCATGGTCGATCACTTCCACTACACCTTTATCACTATGGGAATTGTCACCGTGGCGTCGGCGTTTGTGTTTATGCTGCTGAAAAGAAAGGACGGGCGTAACCTGATCAGCGGTCGGGAACCGAAGAAGCCGGCTAAAACCGCAGGCTAACGATGACCGACCGAGGCGCGCTCCACCAGTTCAGGGGTCAACACCAGGATCTGGGCTTCGCGTTCCGGGTTCTGCAGACGATGAATCAGCGTATCGATCGCCAGTTCCCCCAGTGAATCTTTCGGTTGGTGAATGGTGCTTAAGGGTGGCGCCAGGTATTTGGCCAGCTCGATATCATCGTAGCCCATCACTGCCATGTCCTGCGGCACCGATAACCCAGCCTGATACAGCGCCTGATAGGCGCCAACGGCAACCGCATCGTTGCCGGCAAACACGGCGTGTGGCGGCTCGGCCAGCGCCAGCAGTTGCTTCATGGCATCCACACCGCCTTCAAATTCAAAATCGCAGTGCACTTCGTATCCCGGCAAGATGGTCAACCCGGCGCGTTGCATGGCGCGACGGTAGCCTTCCAGCCGATGGCGTGCGGTAGTTTTATCCTGTGGGCCGGCGATGCAGGCAATCTTGCGATACCCACGGGCGATCAGGTGATCGGTCGCCATCTCACCGCCCAGCAGCGAGTTATCCTGGATGATATCGTTGGCCCCTTCGAACGGCGCCCAATCCATCATGACTATCGGTAACGAAGGATAGCGGCTCAGCGCGTCCTGCGATGGCCGATGATTTTCGGTACACATCAACAGCAAACCATCGACGCGCTTTTGCAGCAGCGTCTCCATGTTGCGATTCATGCGCGCGGCATCTTCTTCGGTATTGCACAGGATCAGGCTGTAACCCCGCTCATAGCAACTGCGCTCAACGCCACGCACGACTTCGGCATAAAACGGGTTATTGCTGGAGGTCACCAGCATGCCGATAGTGCGCGTCTGGTTCAGTTTGAGGCTGCGCGCCAGGGCAGAAGGTGCATAGTTCAGTTGTTCAACGGCCGCCATGACTTTGGCTCGCACGCTGTCGCTGACAAAGCGATTGTCATTAATGACGTGCGATACTGTCGAAGTTGAAACGCCCGCCAGACGGGCGACGTCTTTCATGGTGGCCAAAGGGATTACTCCTGCTGCTGCAAGAAGGTGTCGATCTCTTCGCGCCAGGGCACAGAAGGCTGGGCTCCAGGACGAGTCACCGCTATGGCCGCCGCCGCATGGGCAAAGCGCACGGCATCTGCCATCACCTTACCTTCCAGCAGTGCCGTGACCAGCGCCCCGTTGAAGGTATCGCCGGCAGCAATGGTATCTACCGCTTTAACCTTGAAGCCAGGCACCAGCTTACCTTTGTTGTTCTCACTCAGCCAAACGCCACGGCTGCCGAGGGTGATGATCACCGTGGCAATGCCTTTATCATGCAAAGCCTGTGCGGCACGCGCGGCATCATCATCATTATTGACCGCAATACCGGTCAGGCGCTGGGCTTCGGTTTCGTTTGGCGTAATCATATCGATCATGGCCAATAATTCGTCCGGCAGTTCACGTGCCGGCGCAGGATTGAGGATCACCTGCGTTTGATGCTGTTTCGCCAGGCCGGCGGCAGCGATAACCGTCTCCAGCGGTGACTCGAGCTGCATCAGCAGCGCGTCGGCGTCGATCACCTTTTGCTGATAACGAGCCAGATAGTCGGGAGTCACTGCAGCATTGGCACCGGCATCAATGCCGATCACATTCTCGCCTTCCGCATTAACAAAAATCAGCGCGACGCCGGTGGTACTGTCGGCTATCGCCTCAATCGGTTGGGTATCAATGCGATCGGTCGCCAGTTGCTGACGGACACGTTCTCCGATGTCATCAGCCCCCACGCAGGCGATAAAAGCGATATCCGCGCCGCTGCGCCCTGCCGCCACCGCCTGGTTGGCGCCTTTACCGCCAAACGCCACTTTATACTGCTTCCCGATCACCGTTTCACCCGGTTGGGGAAACTGCTCAATATTAAGGATATGGTCGGCATTGATACTGCCCAGAACCACCAGCTTACCTGTTGCCATCGCATTGATTCCTGAATTGCGCGCCATCATAAACGCCCCGTTTTGATGGCGCTGGTGCTACAGAGTGTTATTTAGTGACCAACTTCAGATCAACCGGGATAGTGGCCGGCACTTTTTCGCCTTTCAACACTTTATCCGCCGTTTCCACACCCATCACGCCGATCTGATCCGGACGCTGCGCCACGGTCGCTGCCAGTTTGCCGCCTTCAACCGCCTTCACGCCGTCAGCGGTGCCGTCGAAGCCTACCACGACCACGTCGGTTTTACCGGCGGTTTGCAGCGCACGCAGTGCACCCAGTGCCATTTCATCATTCTGGGCAAACACCGCCTGCACGTCCGGATGAGCGGTCAGCAGGTTCTGCATCACGTTCAGGCCTTTGGTACGGTCGAAGTCTGCCGGCTGGCTGGCCAGCAGTTTGAATTTGTTCTGATCCAGCGACTGTTTAAAGCCTTCGCCACGTTCACGGGCGGCGGAGGTACCGGCGATCCCTTCCAGCTGGATCACTTTAGCGTCTGCGCCCACTTTCTTGGCAATAAAGTCACCGGCCATTTTACCGCCGACGCGGTTATCCGAAGCGATATGGCTGACCACTTCACCTTTGCTTGCCACACGGTCCAAGGTGATAACCGGGATCTTGGCCTGGTTGGCCATCTTGATCGCGTTGCCAACCGCATCGGAGTCGGTTGGGTTAATCAGCAGTAACTTAGGTGCCTGCACCATCAGATCCTGCACGTTCGCCAGCTCTTTCGCCGGGTTGTTTTGCGAGTCCAGCACCACCAGGTTGTAACCCAGCTTATTGGCTTCCTGCTGTGCGCCCTCTTTCATTGAGACAAAGAATGGGTTGTTCAGGGTAGAAACCACCAGCGCGATGGTGTCTTTAGCCAGCGCGTTAGCACTCAGGGTGGCGCTCAGCGCGAAGGCTGAAGCCAGAATTGCCAGTTTTTTCATTTTCATCATCGTGATTCCTGTAGGGGGAGGTTATTTGTTGCTTTTGTTCTCTACCAGAACCGCCAGCAGTATCACCACTGCCTTCACGATCATTTGGTAGTAGGAAGAAACGCCCAGTAAATTCAGGCCGTTGTTCAGGAAGCCAAGGATCAGCGCCCCGATCAACGTACCGACAATGCGGCCTTTGCCACCGGCCAGGCTGGTACCACCCAGCACTACCGCAGCAATGGCATCCAACTCATAGCCGGTCCCGGCGGTCGGTTGCGCGGAAGACAGACGCGCCACTTCGATCACCCCCGCCAGCGCCGCCAGCAGTCCACAGAGCGAATAAACGATAATCTTCACTTTGTCGACGCTGATGCCGGACAGGCGGGTCGCCGCTTCGTTACCGCCCAGGGCATAAATATAGCGGCCCAGACGGGTATGGTGCAGCATGTACCAGGCGGCGATAAACACGATCGCCATGATCCAGATCGGGGTAGGAACCCCCAGCGGGCGGCCAATGCCGAACCAGCCGAAGGTATCGGCCACGTCGGTAAAGCCGGTATTCACCGGGCTGCCGTTGGTGTACACCATGGTGACACCACGCAACAGCAGCATCATCACCAAAGTAGCGATAAACGCCTGCACCTTGCCTTTGGCCACGATCACCCCGGTACAGGCGCCAACGGCCGCCCCCAATGCCAGAGCCGCCGCCACGGCTACCACCGCGTTAATTTCGAAACCGACGATCGACGCCGCCACCGCGCCAGTCAGCGCCAACAGCGACCCCACCGACAAATCGATGCCGGAGGTCAGGATCACCAGCGTCATCCCCACCGCCATAATGGCGTTCACTGAGGTTTGCTGCAGAATATTGAACAGGTTGTTTACGGTGAAGAAATTCGGGCTCATGGAAGAGACCACGGCGATCAGCACCAGCAGAGCAATCAGTGATTTTTGCTCTAACAGCCACTCTTTACTGAACCAGCGCTTTGCCACACTCTGGGAACTCATATCTGATTACTCCTGCTTTACGCCGTATTGCTTGCCAACGGCCGCAGCCATCAACGCTTCCTGGGTGGCCTGTTCAATCGGGAATTCACCGCTGAGGTGTCCTTCGTGCATCACCAGGATGCGGTCGCTCATGCCCAGCACCTCCGGCATTTCCGAAGACACCAGAATGATGCTCAGCCCTTCCTGCTTGAACTGGTTGATTAACTGGTAGATTTCTTTTTTAGCGCCCACATCGACGCCACGCGTCGGTTCATCGAGGATCAACACCTTTGGCCGCGTCATCAGGCCACGGGCGATCGCCACTTTCTGTTGGTTACCGCCGGAAAGCAGGCCAATCGGCTGCTCCATCGACGGCGTCTTGATATTGAACAGGCGGATGAAATCACCCACGGCCTGCTGCTCTTCCGCCTGTTTCAGGCTGCCACCGGACCGGCTGAAATAACGCAGCGCCGTCAGCGACATATTTTCCTTTACCGACATCCCCAGCACCAGGCCATCGCGCTTGCGGTCTTCGGAGATATACACGATGCCGTTCGCCAGACCGTCCTGCGGCGAATGGGTTACCACCGGGCGGCCATCGAGGCTGACGGTACCGGCTTTACGCGGCGCGGCACCGTAGAGAATTTTCATCAGTTCGGTACGCCCGGCGCCCATCAGACCGGCCACGCCAAGAATTTCACCCCGGTACAGGGTAAAGCTGACGTTATCCACACCCGGACCGGAAACCTGGCTGACTTCCAGCCGTTTTTCGCCCCGTGGCTGATTCAGACGCGGGTACTGTTCTTCGAGCTTGCGGCCGACCATCATTTCTATCAGCGAATCTTCCTGCAGCTCACTGACCGGTCGCTCGGCGATAAACTGCCCGTCACGAAACACCGTGACGTCATCGCAAATTTCAAAGATCTCTTTCAGCCGGTGCGAAATATAAACAATGCCGCGCCCTTCGGCTTTGAGTTCGTTGATCACTTTAAATAAAGAAGCGGTTTCCGTGTCGGTCAGCGCATCCGTCGGTTCATCCATAATGATGACTTTGGATTCGAAGCTCAGCACCTTGGCGATTTCCACCATTTGCTGATCGCCAATCGACAACTCGCCCACCAGCCGGTGACTGCTGTAACTCAGGTTCAACCGCGCCAACAGTTTGTCGGCTTCGGCATACATGCGCTTCCAGTCGATGCGGCCGATGCGGTTAACGAACTCACGCCCGAGGAAGATGTTTTCCGCGATCGTCAACTGCGGGATCAGGTTCAGTTCCTGATGGATAATCCCGATGCCCGCTTCCTGCGAATCCTTTGGCCCGTTGAATGCCACCTCTTTACCGAGAAAATACTGACTGCCGGCGTCTTTGTTATAAATGCCGGTCAGCACTTTCATCATGGTGGATTTCCCGGCGCCGTTTTCCCCCACCAGCGCCATCACCTTGCCGGGATAAACGCTGAGTGCGGCGCCTGAAAGCGCCTTCACGCCGGGAAAGGCTTTATCGATCCCTTTCAGTTGCAGTAAAGGTTGCATAAATGCCTCAGAAAGTTACGCCGGCGCAGAGGATCACGTTCGCGTAAGGCGAGCATTCCCCACTGCGGATCACCGCCCGGCTGTGTTCAGTTTGCGCTTTAAACGCACTGTGGCTGATATAACTCACGCTGATGGTATTTCCCTGGTGTTGGCCAAGTTCAGTCAGTTGAGCCAACAACGCGTGGTGAAGCTGCGGATTATGTTTAACTATCTCTTCCGCCAGAATGGCGCTTTCTACCTGCATTTCCTGTGTCACTACCCCGACCACCTGCAAAAATGTCGGTACACCCTGGGTCAGCGCCAGATCGATACGCTGCGTTGCCGCCGGAATGGGCAGCCCCGCATCACAGATGGCGATCTGGTCGGTATGGCCGAGACGGGAAACCACGGCAGAAACATCAGCATTCAGCAGCACGCCTTTTTTCATCTTCTTCTTCTCACTCCACCAGCGAAACGTTTCGCTTGTGTCTGGAGTTTAAAAAAACGTCAACAGAAGGCAACCGGGACAGTGCAGAAGTGTGATCGTCATCGAAACGTTTCGCTCGTGTTACCGAGAACATAAACACAAAGGGCCCAGCGAATGCTGAGCCCTTGAGGGGAATTAAATCTCGACCTGGGTGCCCAGTTCGATCACCCGATTGGGGGGTATCTCAAACTGGTCCGGCGCACGTAGTGCGTTGCGGCTCAGCGCAATAAACAGCTTGCCGCGCAGGAACAGGTACCACGGCCGCTTGGTCAGGATCAACGACTCATGCGACATAAAGAACGAGGTTTCCGTCATCCGACAGGGCAGCCCTTCCAGGCCGCAGCGGTGGAACACTTCCTCAACGTTCGGCGTTTCACGCCAGCCGTAACTGGCCACTACCCGCCAGAAGGTCGGCGAAAGCTGTTCGATGGTCACCCGTCGTACGTTATGGACATAAGGGGCATCCTCGGTACGCAGCGTCAACAGCACCACCCGCTCATGCAGCACCTTGTTGTGCTTCAGGTTATGCAGCAGCGCAAAAGGGATCACGTTGATGGCGCGCGACATAAAGACCGCGGTGCCAGGCACCCGCACCGGCGGCGATTTCTCCAGCGAGGCGATCATCGCTTCAAGGGAATTACCGTGTTCGTGCATGCGACGCAGCAGGCGGAAACGTTCGCTCTTCCAGGTGGTCATGATGATGAACATCACCAGCGCTAACAGCAACGGCAACCAACCGCCGGAGAACAGCTTCAGGGCGTTGGCCGCGAACATCGGCACATCGATAATCAACAGGATAACCAGAATGCCGACGGCGAAGAAACGGTTCCAGTGCCAGTTTTTGATCGCCACCGAAGTCACCAGAATACTGGTCAGCACCATGGTGCCGGTCACGGCGATACCGTAGGCCGCCGCCAGATTGCTGGAGTGTTCGAAACCGATAATCACCAGCACTACCGCGATATACAGCGTCCAGTTAATCACCGGGATATAGATTTGACCGGATTCCATCTCAGAAGTATGGATGATACGCATCGGTGACAGGTAACCCAGACGCACCGCCTGGCGAGTCAACGAGAACACGCCGGAGATCACCGCCTGCGAGGCGATGACCGTAGCCAGCGTCGCCAGAATCAATAGCGGGATCAACGCCCAGTCCGGTGCCAGCAGGAAGAACGGGTTCTTGATGGCCTCCGGGTTTTTCAGCAGCAAAGCGCCCTGACCGAAGTAGTTCAGCACCAGCGATGGCAGCACCACGGTGAACCAGGCCAGGCGGATAGGGAATTTACCAAAGTGCCCCATGTCGGCGTACAACGCCTCAACGCCGGTGATCGACAGCACTACCGCGCCCAGCGCAAAGAACGACACCTTCTTATATTCAATAAAGAAGTTCAGCGCCCATTTCGGGTTTAACGCCTGCAAGACTTCTGGATTCGCCATGATGCTGCGTGCACCCAGCACCGCCAGAACGATAAACCACAGCAGCATCACTGGCGCGAACAGCTTACCCACGCTGCCGGTACCGTGTTTCTGGATGGCAAACAACACCGTCAGCACCAGGATGGAAAGGGGAACAATATAGCCATCAAGCGACGGCGCGGCGATTTCCAACCCCTCTATCGCCGACATCACCGATATCGCCGGGGTGATCACCACCTCGCCATAGAAAAAGCTGCCACCAATCAAGCCCAATATCACCAACACGGCGGTGGTACGCGCCGAAGTATGACGCCCGGCCAACGACATCAGCGTCAGGATGCCCCCTTCACCGGCGTTATCCGCCCGCATGACGTAGGTGAGGTACTTGAGGGAAACAATGATGATTAACATCCAGAAAATCAGCGACAGGAAGCCGAAAACCACATCTGGACGAACATCGAAGCCGTAATGGCCGGAGAAACACTCTCGAAGAGTATAGAGAGGGCTGGTGCCGATATCACCGTAAACCACCCCAATTGCCGCCAGGGTTACCGCCGATAAGGACTGTTTATGCTCTGCGCTCATAATTCGTTTCTTTATTAGAACATCCGTTAGCGATGCATCCGCATCAGCCAGAGATACGGGCTCTAAGATCCGTTACGCCCACTAAAAGGCGCACAGTATGCACGATTTATACTGCTTGCCTATCCTTATATCAGACCCTAAAAATAAACAAAATGTGAACCAGCCGCTCTTTTGATAATAGAAAGATTTTACTAATCAACAAGCTATACCATTAAAAATAATGGTGGTTTATCATCGGATTATCCACCAAGATTGGCTAACACTCGGACAACACGACAATAATATGGCGCCATCATCTCTTCTGGCAGAACGGATTTCCCGCCTCAGCAACGCGCTAGAGAGCGGTCTTTATGAACGACAGGATGCCATTCGCCTGTGTTTGCTGGCGGCGCTCAGCGGTGAAAGCGTGTTTCTGCTTGGCCCACCGGGCATCGCCAAAAGCCTGATTGCGCGCCGGTTAAAATTCGCCTTTCGCAGCGCGCGTTCATTTGAATACCTGATGACGCGTTTCTCAACCCCGGAAGAAGTCTTCGGCCCCTTGTCGATCCAGGCGTTAAAAGACGAAGGCCGCTATCAACGTCTGACCGCCGGCTACCTGCCCGAGGCGGAAATCGTATTTCTGGATGAGATCTGGAAGGCCGGCCCGGCGATCCTCAATACCCTGCTGACGGCGATCAACGAACGCCGTTTCCGCAACGGTAATACGGAAGAACCGATCCCGCTGCGGCTGCTGGTCACCGCCTCCAACGAACTGCCGGATGCCGACAGCAGCCTGGAAGCCCTTTACGATCGCATGCTGATACGCCTGTGGTTGGACAAAGTGCAGGACAAACAGAATTTCCGCTCACTGCTGGTCAGTCGCCAGAACGAGAATGAAAACCCGGTGCCTGAAGCACTGAGTATCAGTGATGAGGAATACCACCAGTGGCAACCGCAGATCGACAAAATCAAGCTGCCCGAGACTTGCTTTGAGCTGATATTCCAGCTGCGCCAGCGTCTGGATGCGTTGGATAATGCCCCTTACGTCTCCGACCGTCGCTGGAAAAAGGCGCTGCGGTTGTTGCAGGCCTGCGCCTTCTTCAGCGGTCGCGACGCCGTGGCGCCGATCGATTTATTGCTGCTGAAAGACTGCCTGTGGCACGACCTCACCTCGCTGAAGCTATTGCAACAGCAGGTAGAACAATTGCTGAACGAATCGGCTTATCAACAGCAATCGCTGCTGATCCAACTGCAACAGATCCATACCCGTTGGCTGCAGCATCAACAGCAGCAGAGCGACAGTCAGGCGATCGCCCTGGTGAAAAAGGGCGGCATGTTCAGCAGAAAGCCTCAGTTTGCTCTGGCAACGCCGCTCGGCACCGGTACTCTGACCCTGTTGCTGCAAAAACCGCTGCAACTGCATGATATCCAGGTCAACCATCTGAGTATTGAAAACAGCGCGCTGGAAAACTGGCTGCAAAAAGGCGGCGACGTGCGTGCCAAGCTGAACGGCATTGGTTTTGCCCAGCAGATCGATCTGGAAGTGGACGAGCAACTGCATCTGACGGTGCTGGACGTCAGCCGTCAACCTGCACTGCTGGCCCTGCCCGGCAAACAGACCGGCGGCACGCCGCAGGCGATGCTGGATGAAATGGATCAGTTGGCGCAGCGCCTGGCGGAACAGCGCCGGTTGTTCAGTCAGCACCAACCCTGCCTGTTTACCCCCGCCGCCAGGCTGGCAAAAATTGAGGCCAGCCTGTTGCAGGTGGCGGAACAAATCAAACAGCAGCACCAGCAAATGCGCGGCCAGTAAGTATGCTCAGCCTGGAAACGCTCGATCTGCTGCTGGCGATCACCGAAGGTGAGCTGATCGAGGAGATGATCATCGGCATGCTGGCGGCACCGCAGCTGTCGATTTTCTTCAAAAAGTTTCCGGCAATCCGCCGGGCACTGGATCGCGACCTGCCGCGCTGGAAGCTGCAACTGAAAGAACGTCTCCACGAAGCCATGGTACCGCCCGCGCTGGCGCAGGAGTTTTATCGCTATCAACAGTGCCAACTGGAGAACAACACCCAGTTCTTCCATAACCTTAACGACACCCTGGATTTGCTGCGCCAACTGGTTTCCCCCTTTTATGAGCAGGCCCGCTCGCTGGTGGATGCCGCCGATCTGCCCAACCATCCGCTGGACGACAGCTTCCAAACTCTGTTCCTGCAGCGCTGGCGCATCAGCCTGACGCTGCAGGCCACCATGATGCATCACCAGCTATTGGAACAGGAACGCGAACAGCTATTGGCGGAGCTGCAGGAACGTCTGGCGCTGAGTGGTGCCCTGGAGCCGCTGCTGTCGGAAAACGACACCGCAGCCGGGCGACTGTGGGATATGAGTAAAGGCCACTTGCAACGGGGTGACTATCAAAGGCTGGTGGAATACGGCAACTTCTTGCAGCAGCAGCCGGAACTGAAAAAACTGGCACAGCAGCTTGGGCGTAGCTATCAGGCCAAGGCGGTGCAACAGCAGGATGCATTGCCCGAGCCGTACCGCGTGATGGTGCAGGTACCGGCCACGCTGCCGGAAGAGGTCAGCGGCATTCACCAGAGCGACGATATTCTGCGCCTGCTGCCGCCCGAGTTGGTCACGCTGGGCATTGAAGAGTTGGAGTTTGAGTTTTATCGCCGGCTGCTGGAGAAACAGCTGTTGAGTTATCGCCTGCAGGGCGATGTTTGGCAGGAACAGGTTCTGATCCGCCAGGTCACCCACCAGCAGCAGGATCAGCAACCGCGCGGGCCATTTATCGTCTGTGTGGATACTTCGGGTTCGATGGGCGGTTTCAACGAACAGTGCGCCAAAGCGTTCTGTCTGGCACTGTTGCGCATCGCGCTGGCGGATAACCGCCGTTGCTACATCATGCTGTTCGCCAACCAGATCGTGCATTACGAACTCACTGCTGCCAGTGGTATTGAGCAGGCGGTGCGTTTTCTCGGCCAGCACTTCCGTGGCGGTACCGATCTGGCGGCTTGCCTGAACGCCACCGTCAGCAAAATGACGGAAAGCGGCTGGTTCGACGCTGACGCGGTGATCATTTCTGACTTTATTGCCCAGCGATTACCGGAAGAGATAATAAAGAAGGTCAAACAACAGCAGCAAAGCCACCAGCAACGCTTTCACGCGGTGGCGATGTCCAACTACGGCAAGCCCGGCATCATGCGCATCTTCGATCATATCTGGCGCTTTGATACCGGGTTAAAAAGCCGTTTAATGCGCCGCTGGCGGCGCTGAGCATTACAGCAGGCCGTCGACCGCTTCACGCACCTGCGGAGACCACACGCCACACTGTACCTGCCCAATGTGCGACAGTTGCAGCAACAGCATCACCAGGCGCGACTGACCGATACCGCCACCGATGGTTTGTGGCATATCGCCACGCAGCAGAGACTGATGCCATTCCAGCGTCAAACGATCTTCATCCCCGGTTTGCGCCAACTGGCGTTTCAGCGCGCTGGCGTCAACGCGGATCCCCATAGAAGAAAGTTCGAAGGCATCCTGCAGCACCGGGTTCCATACCAGGATATCGCCGTTCAGGCCGGCCAGCCCTGCTGCTGCTGGGGTGGTCCAGTCATCATAATCCGGTGCACGTACGTCGTGTGATTTGCCATGCGACAGCTTGCCACCAATCCCCATCAGGAATACCGCACCCAGCTCTTTGGTAATTGCCCGCTCACGGCCTTTGGCATCCAGCCCCGGGTAGCGCTGCAGCAGAGTTTCGCTGTGAACAAAATGGATTTGCTCCGGCAGGAACGGCGTTAAGCCGTATTCGCGACTCACTTCACCTTCGGTTGCTTTAATTGCCGCATAAATGCTGCGCACGGTGCTTTCCAGGTAATCCTGGCTGCGGTCGCCATCACCCATCACCCGCTCCCAGTCCCATTGATCAACGTAGACCGAATGGATCGCGCTCAGACGATCTTCGTCCGGGCGCAGGGCTTTCATATGGGTATACAGGCCTTCACCGGCGCCGAAGTCATAGCTGCCCAATGTTTTGCGTTTCCATTTGGCCAGCGAGTGCACCACTTCAAAGGTGGCGTCCGGCAGGGTTTTCACCTTGACCTGCACCGCTTTCTCACTGCCAGACAGGTTGTCCTGGGTACCGTCACCCAGACGACTGAGGATCGGCGCCTGCACTTCGATCAGGCCAAGCTGTTGTTCCAACTGGCGGGAAAAGAAGGATTTAACCAGGCTGATTTGTTGTTGTTTTTGAATAAACTGTTTTTTCATTGCCGTATCTCTTATAAACCTGTCTCTGTTGCCAACGATTAAGCAACAGAACGGCACTACAATTCAATATCCGCTAATCAATATTGCCTTTTCACTTTTAATCGTTCATTTTGATGCGGTAATAATTCAACAATCAGCAATTAGTGGGGGATTAAATGGCTGAAAATTATCAGATCGATAATCTCGATCGCGGCATCCTTAACGCCTTGATGGAGAATGCACGCACACCTTATGCCGAACTGGCGAAAAACTTT
The DNA here is from genome assembly GCF_027474885.1 of Serratia myotis. NCBI lineage: Bacteria > Pseudomonadati > Pseudomonadota > Gammaproteobacteria > Enterobacterales > Yersiniaceae > Serratia > Serratia myotis. The sequence continues at coordinate 5,469,151 of NZ_CP099707.1, forward strand.
GCCGTCAGCCCCGGCACCATTCATGTGCGGGTAGAGAAGATGAAGCAGGCCGGTATCATCACCGGTGCGCGGGTCGACGTGAACCCCAAACGCCTGGGTTACGACGTCTGCTGTTTTATCGGCATTATATTAAAGAGTGCTAAAGACTATCCTTCCGCGCTGAAAAAGCTCGAAAGCCTGGAGGAAGTGGTCGAGGCCTATTACACCACCGGCCACTACAGCGTGTTTATCAAGGTGATGTGCCGCTCGATAGATGCGTTGCAACAAGTACTTATCAACAAGATCCAGACGATTGACGAGATCCAGTCTACTGAAACCCTGATCTCGCTGCAGAACCCCATCATGCGTACCATCACTCCCTAGCCAACTAATTACTATACCCATATTATCCACAGGTAGATCCCAGCCGATTCACAGCGTACAATGCTGCCACTTTGAGAAGGCTGGGATCATTCATTTCATGGCAGACATTACTCTGATCAGTGGCAGTACGCTTGGCAGTGCCGAGTACGTAGCCGAGCACCTGGCTGAAAAGCTGGAAGCGGCAGGCTTTACGACCGAGACCCTGCATGGCCCTGAATTGGATGAATTGACCCTGTCCGGACGCTGGCTGGTGGTGTCTTCTACCCACGGTGCCGGCGATTTACCGGATAACCTGCAACCGCTACTGGAACAAATAGAAGAACAGCTTCCTGATTTATCTCAGGTGCAGTTTGGTGCAGTCGGTTTAGGTAGCTCTGAATACGATACTTTCTGTGGTGCGATCCAACGGATCGACGATCTTCTGATTGCTCGTGGAGCGAAAAGGATCGGCGATCGGCTCGAGATCGACGTGACTGAACACGAAATTCCTGAGGATCCAGCAGAGGAATGGGTGAAAAATTGGATTAATTTACTCTAATTTGTTCAAAGATCACCCGAACGATTGTGGATAACCATGCTTAAAAGCAGGGTAAAAGCAGTAGTTATCCCAATAACAACCTTAGGTCGCTTTTTGTCCTGTGCATAACATGCCATTTAGATCCCAGCTTATAAGCCATAGGATCACCGATCATTCACAGCTAACGATCCTCCTTAATTAGCTGATCTCAATCGCGAATAATCACTTATCCACAGAAGATCGCGATCCTAATAAGAGATCTAATAAAGAGATCTTTAAATAAAAAGATCTTCTTTTAATTACTCAAGGATCCTGACCACTTGGTCGATCGACTAAACTTGAGTAGAATCCTCCACCCCAGGGCAATACAACGATCGTTCGCAATACGACGAGGTGCAGTTCCATGTTTTATCCAGAGCAATTTGACGTCATCATCATCGGTGGTGGCCATGCCGGTACCGAAGCCGCTATGGCTGCGGCACGTATGGGACGTCAGACTTTATTACTGACTCACAATATCGATACCCTGGGGCAAATGTCTTGCAACCCGGCGATTGGCGGTATTGGTAAAGGGCATCTGGTTAAGGAAATTGATGCACTTGGCGGGCTGATGGCTACGGCGATCGATCATGCCGGCATCCAGTTTAGGATACTAAACGCCAGCAAAGGCCCTGCGGTACGAGCCACCCGAGCTCAGGCTGACCGAGTGCTGTATCGCCAAGCGGTACGTACTGCCCTGGAGAACCAGCCAAACCTGATGATCTTCCAGCAGCCCGTCGAAGATCTGATTGTAGAAAACGATCGCGTTGTCGGTGCCGTTACCCAAATGGGGCTGAAATTCCGCGCCAAGGCGGTCGTGCTGACCGTAGGCACCTTCCTGGACGGCAAGATCCACATCGGTCTGGAAAATTACAGCGGTGGCCGTGCCGGGGATCCTCCGTCGATCTCGCTTTCACAGCGACTGCGTGAATTGCCTTTGCGGGTTAACCGTCTGAAAACCGGTACGCCACCGCGTATCGATGCACGCACCATTGATTTCAGCGTACTGGCACCGCAACACGGTGACACACCGATCCCGGTATTTTCGTTCATGGGCAACGCCGGGCAACACCCGGAACAAATGGCGTGCTACATCACCTACACCAACGAAAAAACCCATGACGTGATCCGTAATAACCTCGATCGCAGCCCGATGTACGCCGGGATCATCGAAGGGATCGGGCCACGCTACTGCCCGTCGATCGAAGACAAGGTGATGCGCTTTGCCGATCGTAACGCACACCAGATCTTCCTCGAGCCGGAAGGCCTGACCAGCAATGAAATTTATCCAAACGGCATCTCCACCAGCCTGCCGTTTGACGTACAGATGCAGATCGTGCGTTCGATGGAAGGGATGCAGAATGCCCGAATCATTCGACCTGGCTATGCCATCGAATACGATTTCTTCGATCCCCGTGATTTGAAGCCGACGCTGGAAAGCAAATTTATCCAAGGCCTGTTCTTCGCCGGCCAGATCAACGGCACCACCGGTTACGAAGAGGCAGCTGCACAAGGCCTGTTGGCCGGTCTGAATGCCGGACGTTACGCCAACGAAGACGAAGGCTGGTCGCCACGTCGCGATCAGGCTTATCTGGGTGTGCTGGTGGACGACCTCAGCACCCTGGGTACCAAAGAGCCGTACCGCATGTTCACTTCACGCGCCGAATACCGCCTGATGCTGCGTGAAGACAATGCCGATCTGCGTCTGACGGAAAAAGGCCGCGAGCTGGGTCTGGTGGACGATGCCCGTTGGGCACGCTTTAGCGAAAAGCTGGAGCGCATCGAACAGGAACGCCAGCGTCTGCGTGATATCTGGATGCACCCGCACGCCGAGAACGTCGAGCAGGTGAACGCGCTGCTGAAAGCACCGCTGTCGCGCGAGGCCAACGGTGAAGAACTGCTGCGCCGTCCAGAAGTGGATTACACCCAATTGACCTCCGTTGCGGCATTTGCTCCGCCACTGGCCGATACTCAGGCCGCCGAGCAGGTTGAGATCCAGGTGAAATACGAAGGTTACATTGTTCGTCAGCAGGAAGAGATCGAAAAACAGCAGCGCAATGAGAACACCGTGCTGCCGCTGGATCTCGATTACCAGCAGGTTTCTGGTCTGTCGAATGAAGTGATCGCCAAGTTGAATGATCATAAACCGAACTCGATCGGCCAGGCTTCACGCATCTCCGGCATCACGCCGGCGGCGATCTCCATTTTGCTGATTTGGCTGAAAAAACAGGGGCTGCTGCGCCGCAGCGCATAAATCCCGTTTTTGGGTGGCCGTTTGTTGACTTGATGAGCAAACGGCCGCTGACATCTTTTCGGACCTGAATTATCATGGCCACCTCCTTGGCCAGCCCTACCTGGCTTGCCGTTGTGCGCCAGTCTGAGGACCCGTTGTGCAGAAAAAATTAGATTCGTTGCTCAAAGCGGCAGGCATTGTGCTTCCCGATCAGCAAAAACAGCAGTTACTGGGCTATGTTGGCATGCTGGATAAGTGGAACAAGGCGTATAACCTCACTTCGGTGCGTGATCCACAACAAATGCTGGTGCGCCATATTCTCGACAGCATCGTGGTAAACCCGCATCTGCAGGGCAGCCGTTTTATCGATGTTGGCACCGGTCCTGGCTTACCAGGCATTCCGCTGGCGATTGTTCGCCCTGATTCCCATTTCACCTTGCTCGACAGCCTGGGCAAGCGCGTGCGCTTCCTGCGTCAGGTACAGCATGAACTGGGCCTGACTAACGTTGAGCCGGTACAGAGCCGTGTTGAGGCGTTCCCCGCTGAACCGCCGTTTGACGGTGTCATCAGCCGTGCCTTTGCTTCGCTGCAGGATATGCTTACCTGGTGTCACCATTTGCCGGCAAAAGGGCAGGGGCGTTTCTACGCGCTGAAAGGGGTGCGTCCGGATGAAGAACTGGCGCAGTTGCCTGAAGGCATCGAACTGGAATCGGTGGTTCGTCTGCAGGTACCGGAACTCGAAGGTGAACGTCACCTGGTGGTACTTAAGGCAAACTGAGTTTGTTTTTGATCAAGTAAGCGCGAATTAAAATATAGTGGCAATGGTTAAAGTAAGCAGGCTAATCAACGGGTGGTTTTTTTAGTTAATTTACTTTTTATTAACACAAAAATAGCCGCTAATTGGCGACAATAGGGTAATTGCAGATCGTAATAGTTACGTTAGCAACGATAAGTGAAGGATCCTGCTTTGCTGCTAATGTTAATTAGCTGTTGGAATACTATCCCCGAAGCTGTCAATAAAAGGTTTTTAGTGGGTATACGGATTGTTTTTGAACAGTTAACTTGTAATATTATGATTTATAATATCTTTTTGATCGCCCGATTTGCTAAAGACGCTTTAACCGACCCTGGGCTATAAATCAGTAATAGGTATTATTGTGAGCAACTACACGTTTCTTGCTGTAACACTGGAATAATCAGACAATTAAATGAGCCCTATTATTCCGACCGTTTTCTTGTGAAAATAGCCTGAAATGGGAGAATTTAAATAATTGTTCACCTTTTCGCTACTTATCGATTGAATTCGTTGGTATGCCCCGTATAATTTGCTCGTTTTTTGCTGCTTGACTCAGAGCAGTAAAGACAGTTTTATACGTCACTCAGCATACCCCCTCTGGGGTACGGAGAGAACAAACGTCATGTCTGTGTCCCTTTACAGCGGAAAAGTTGCTCGCAAATTGCTGTTTCTGCAGTTAATGACTTTTGTTCTGATCAGCGCTGCTTTCGGTCTGAAAAGCCTGGAATGGAGCGGTTCGGCGCTGGCGGGCGGTCTCGCTGCCTGGTTGCCGAGTACCATGTTTATGCTGTTTGCCTTGCGCCATCAGGCGCAGACGCCGGCACCCGGTCGGGTTGCCTGGTCGTTCGCCATCGGCGAGGGATTAAAGGTCTTGATCACCATAGTTTTGTTGATCGTGGCGCTTGGGGTGTTCAAAGCGGCATTTTTACCGCTTGGCCTGACCTATTTAGCGGTGTTAGTGGTGCAGATAGTGGCACCGGCCGTGATTAACAGTTACCGAACTTAACTAAAAGGGTAAGAGGCATCATGTCTGCATCTGGAGAAAATGGGACTGCAAAGGACTATATCAGCCACCATCTGAATAACCTTCAGTTGGATCTGCGTACTTTTCAGTTAGTTGAACCACACTCTGGTAACCCGACATTCTGGACGTTGAACATTGACTCATTGTTCTTCTCTGTCTTGTTGGGGGCTGTTTTCTTGTTTATTTTCAAGAAAGTGGCTAATACAGCGACCAGTGGTGTACCGGGGAAACTTCAAACTGCCGTCGAACTTATCATGGGCTTCGTCGACAGCAGCGTTCGTGATATGTATCACGGTAAGAGCAAGGTGATTGCTCCGCTGGCGCTGACGGTGTTCGTCTGGGTATTCCTGATGAACATGATGGATCTGTTGCCAATCGATCTTCTGCCGTTTATTGGCGAACATGTGTTTGGTTTGCCGGCGCTGCGTGTTGTTCCTACCGCAGACGTAAGTATTACGCTGTCGATGGCGTTAGGCGTATTTGTCCTGATTCTGTTCTATAGCATCAAAATGAAAGGCATTGGTGGGTTCGTTAAAGAGTTAACCATGCAGCCGTTCAACCATCCGTTATTCATTCCAATCAACCTGATTCTTGAAGGTGTCAGCCTGCTGTCCAAGCCTGTTTCACTCGGCCTGCGACTGTTCGGCAACATGTATGCGGGTGAGTTGATCTTCATCCTGATTGCCGGTTTGTTGCCGTGGTGGTCACAGTGGCTTCTTAATGTGCCTTGGGCCATTTTCCACATCCTGATCATTACGCTTCAAGCCTTTATTTTCATGGTTCTGACGATTGTCTATCTGTCGATGGCATCTGAAGAGCACTGATTTTCTTAAAACACTTACACTTTTAAACTGAAACAAACTGGAGACTGTCATGGAAAACCTGAGTATGGATCTGCTGTACATGGCTGCCGCTGTGATGATGGGTTTAGCGGCAATCGGTGCTGCGATCGGTATCGGCATCCTGGGTGGTAAATTCTTGGAAGGCGCTGCACGTCAGCCTGACCTGATTCCTTTGCTGCGTACACAGTTCTTTATCGTTATGGGTCTGGTTGACGCCATCCCGATGATCGCTGTTGGTCTGGGTCTGTACGTGATGTTTGCTGTCGCGTAAGTAGAGAATTTCTCTACACTGAAACCACACTATTAACTTTTAAAGAGGCATTGTGCTGTGAATCTTAACGCAACAATCCTCGGCCAGGCCATCGCGTTCGTTCTGTTTGTCTGGTTCTGCATGAAGTACGTATGGCCGCCGATCATGGCAGCCATCGAGAAGCGTCAGGGAGAAATTGCTGACGGTCTCGCTTCTGCAGAACGTGCCAAAAAAGATTTGGACTTAGCGCAAGCCAATGCGACCGACCAGCTGAAAACTGCTAAAGCAGAAGCTCAGGTGATCATCGAGCAAGCAAACAAACGCAAAGCTCAGATCATGGATGAAGCGAAAGCGGAAGCCGAGCAGGAACGTAACAAAATCGTGGCGCAGGCTCAGGCTGAGATCGAAGCCGAACGTAAGCGCGCTCGTGAAGAGTTGCGTAAGCAAGTCGCGATGCTGGCAATTGCCGGCGCCGAGAAGATCATCGAACGTTCCGTGGATGAAGCTGCTAACAGCGACATCGTAGATAAACTGGTCGCTGAACTGTAAGGAGGGAGGGGCTGATGTCTGAATTTGTAACTGTAGCTCGCCCCTACGCCAAAGCAGCTTTTGACTTTGCCGTTGAGCATCAAAGCTTGGATCGCTGGCAGGATATGCTGGCGTTTGCTGCTGATGTCACTCGCAATGAACAGATTTCTGAACTGCTGGCTGGCGCTGTCGCGCCGGAGACGCTGTCCAGAACGTTCATCGCGGTATGTGGCGAACAACTCGACGAACATGGCCAGAACTTTATCCGTGTAATGGCCGAAAATGGACGTTTACTGGTTCTTCCTGCGGTGCTGCAGCAGTTCATCGAACTGCGCGCTTTGCTGGAATCCACCGTCGAAGTCGACGTGCTCTCTTCGAGCGCACTGAGCGACAAGCAGCAGGCTAATATTGTCGCTGCGATGGAAAAACGTCTGTCACGCAAAGTTAAGCTGAATTGCAAAATTGACAAGTCTGTACTGGCCGGCGTAATTATCCGTGCTGGCGATATGGTGATTGATGGCAGCGTTCGCGGTCGTCTAGAACGCCTGGCAGACGTCTTGCAGTCTTAAGGGGACTGGAGCATGCAACTGAATTCCACCGAAATCAGCGAACTGATCAAGCAGCGCATTGCTCAGTTCAATGTGGTGAGCGAAGCTCACAATGAAGGTACTATTGTTTCCGTCAGTGACGGGATCATCCGCGTACACGGTCTGGCCGAAGTTATGCAGGGCGAAATGATCGCGCTGCCAGGCAACCGTTACGCAATCGCATTGAACCTGGAGCGCGACTCCGTAGGTGCCGTGGTTATGGGTCCGTACGCGGATCTGGCCGAAGGCATGAAGGTAAAATGTACCGGCCGTATTCTGGAAGTTCCGGTTGGCCGTGGCCTGCTGGGCCGTGTAGTTAACACCCTGGGCGCACCTATCGACGGTAAAGGCCCGGTTGATAACGACGGTTTCTCCCCGGTTGAAGCTATTGCCCCTGGTGTTATCGAGCGTCAGTCCGTAGATCAGCCGGTTCAAACTGGCTACAAATCTGTTGACGCCATGATCCCAATCGGCCGTGGCCAGCGTGAGCTGGTGATCGGTGACCGTCAGACAGGTAAAACTGCACTGGCGATCGATGCGATCATCAACCAACGCGATTCCGGCATCAAATGTGTTTACGTGGCTATCGGCCAGAAAGCGTCCACCATCGCTAACGTGGTGCGCAAACTGGAAGAGCACGGCGCACTGGCAAACACCATCGTTGTGGTTGCTACCGCGTCCGAGTCCGCTGCACTGCAATACCTGGCGCCATATGCCGGTTGTGCGATGGGTGAATACTTCCGTGACCGCGGTGAAGATGCGCTGATTGTTTATGATGACCTGTCCAAACAGGCCGTTGCATACCGTCAGATCTCCCTGCTGCTTCGTCGTCCACCAGGTCGTGAAGCTTACCCAGGCGACGTATTCTACCTCCACTCCCGTTTGCTGGAGCGTGCTGCGCGTGTTAACGCCGACTACGTTGAAGCCTTCACCAAAGGTGAAGTCAAAGGCCAAACCGGTTCACTGACGGCTCTGCCGATCATTGAAACCCAGGCAGGTGACGTTTCCGCGTTCGTTCCGACCAACGTAATCTCGATTACCGATGGTCAGATCTTCCTGGAATCCAACCTGTTTAACTCCGGTATTCGTCCGGCAGTTAACCCGGGTATCTCCGTATCCCGTGTGGGCGGTGCAGCGCAAACCAAGATCATGAAAAAACTGTCCGGTGGTATTCGTACCGCGCTGGCACAGTACCGTGAACTGGCTGCGTTCTCTCAGTTCGCTTCCGATCTGGATGATGCGACCCGCAAACAGCTGAGCCACGGTCAGAAAGTGACCGAGCTGCTGAAACAGAAACAGTATGCGCCGATGTCCGTCGCACAACAGTCTCTGGTGCTGTTTGCCGCAGAACGTGGCTTCCTGAACGACGTTGAAGTCGCGAAAGTCGTGAGCTTCGAAGCCGCGCTGGTTGCTTACGCAGACCGCGAGCATGCCGAGTTGCTGAACCACATCAACCAAACTGGCAATTTCAACGACGAGATCGAGGGCAAGCTGAAAGGCATCCTCGAGACCTTCAAGAAAACCCAGTCCTGGTAACGCTCAGCGGCCTGCAGTTGTAAGACAGCAGGCCGTCTGGCAATGAGGAGAAGCAGACATGGCCGGCGCAAAAGAGATACGTAGTAAGATCGCGAGCGTGCAAAACACGCAAAAGATCACTAAAGCGATGGAAATGGTCGCCGCCTCCAAGATGCGTAAATCGCAGGAACGCATGGCGGCCAGCCGTCCTTATGCAGAGACCATGCGCAAAGTGATTGGTCACCTTGCGTTAGGTAATCTGGAATATAAGCACCCGTACCTGGATGAGCGTGATGTTAAGCGCGTCGGGTATCTGGTGGTGTCTACTGACCGTGGTCTCTGTGGTGGCTTGAACATTAACCTGTTCAAGCGGCTGTTGTCAGAGATGAAAGGCTGGTCCGAAAAAGGTGTCGAAACTGATTTGGCACTGATTGGCTCTAAAGCGGCTTCTTTCTTTGGTTCCGTGGGCGGCAACGTGGTTGCCCAGGTTACCGGCATGGGGGATAACCCTTCCCTGTCGGAGCTGATCGGCCCGGTGAAAGTGATGCTGCAAGCCTACGACGAAGGTCGTTTGGACAAGCTGTACATTGTCAGTAACAAATTTATCAATACGATGTCCCAAGAACCACAGATCGTTCAGCTGCTGCCGTTGCCGCCTGCCGATGACGGTGAGCTGAAGAAAAAATCTTGGGATTACCTGTATGAACCCGATCCAAAAGTGCTGCTTGATACCTTGCTGCGCCGCTATGTGGAATCTCAGGTTTATCAGGGCGTCGTGGAAAACCTGGCCAGCGAGCAGGCCGCACGAATGGTAGCGATGAAAGCCGCAACCGATAACGGCGGTAGCCTGATCAAAGAGCTGCAGTTGGTATACAACAAGGCTCGTCAGGCCAGCATCACTCAGGAACTCACCGAGATCGTTTCGGGAGCCTCCGCGGTTTAAGCTAGGTTTACGAATTACGTAGAGGATTCAAGATGGCTACTGGAAAGATTATCCAGGTAATCGGCGCCGTAGTGGACGTCGAGTTCCCTCAGGATGCCGTACCAAAAGTGTACAACGCTCTTGAGGTAGAAAACGGTGCCAATAAGCTGGTGCTGGAAGTTCAGCAACAGTTGGGCGGTGGCGTGGTTCGCTGTATCGCAATGGGGACCTCTGATGGTCTGCGTCGCGGTCTGAAAGTGACTGACCTGGACCACCCGATTGAAGTACCGGTAGGTAAAGCTACCCTGGGCCGTATCATGAACGTATTGGGTGAACCAATCGACATGAAGGGCGATATCGGCGAAGAAGAACGTTGGGCGATTCACCGTCCGGCGCCAAGCTACGAAGATTTGGCCAACTCCCAGGATCTGCTGGAAACCGGTATCAAGGTAATGGACCTGATCTGCCCGTTCGCCAAGGGGGGTAAAGTCGGTCTGTTCGGTGGTGCGGGCGTAGGCAAAACTGTAAACATGATGGAGCTGATCCGTAACATCGCGATCGAGCACTCCGGTTATTCTGTGTTTGCGGGCGTGGGTGAGCGTACTCGTGAGGGTAACGACTTCTACCACGAGATGAACGACTCCAACGTACTGGACAAAGTATCCCTGGTTTACGGCCAGATGAACGAGCCACCGGGTAACCGTCTGCGCGTTGCTCTGACCGGTCTGACCATGGCGGAGAAATTCCGTGACGAAGGCCGTGACGTTCTGCTGTTCGTTGATAACATCTACCGTTACACCCTGGCCGGTACCGAAGTGTCCGCACTTCTGGGCCGTATGCCATCGGCGGTAGGTTATCAGCCAACGCTGGCGGAAGAGATGGGTGTTCTGCAAGAACGTATCACCTCTACCAAGACTGGTTCAATCACCTCCGTACAGGCCGTTTACGTCCCTGCGGATGACTTGACTGACCCGTCACCAGCCACCACCTTTGCTCACTTGGATGCAACTGTGGTACTGAGCCGTAATATCGCTTCTCTGGGTATCTACCCGGCCGTTGACCCGCTGGATTCCACCAGCCGTCAGCTGGATCCGCTGGTAGTTGGCCAGGAGCACTACGATGTAGCGCGTGGCGTGCAGTCTATTCTGCAACGCTATCAGGAACTGAAAGATATTATCGCAATCCTGGGTATGGACGAGCTGTCTGAAGAAGACAAACTGGTCGTATCCCGTGCGCGTAAAATCCAACGCTTCCTGTCTCAGCCGTTCTTCGTGGCAGAAGTCTTCACCGGTTCTCCGGGCAAGTTCGTATCGCTGAAAGACACCATTCGTGGTTTCAAAGGCATTATGGACGGCGACTATGACCACCTGCCTGAACAAGCGTTCTACATGGTTGGCACCATTGAAGAAGCAGTGGAAAAAGCCAAGAAACTGTAACGTCTTGAGAGGAGGGTGATATGGCTATGACTTACCATCTGGATGTAGTCAGCGCGGAAAAACACATGTTTTCCGGCCTGGTGCAAAAGATCCAGGTGACAGGTAGCGAAGGCGAACTGGGGATTTTCCCTGGCCATGCGCCGCTGCTGACTGCCATCAAGCCTGGCATGGTGCGTATTGTTAAACAACACGGTGAAGAAGAGTTCATCTACCTGTCCGGCGGTATCCTTGAGGTACAACCGAGCGTGGTCACCGTGCTGGCTGACACTGCTATCCGTGGAACGGACCTCGACGAAGCGAGAGCGCTGGAAGCTAAGCGTAAAGCTGAAGAGCATATCAGCAGCTCTCATGGCGATGTCGACTATGCTCAGGCATCTGCAGAACTGGCGAAAGCGATCGCAAAACTGCGCGTTATCGAACTCACCAGAAGATCGATGTAATATTTTGGCGCGTTCATAACGCAACCAAAATTAAGAAAGCGGCCTATTGGGTCGCTTTTTTTTTGCTTTAAAATAAGCGTTTCAGCCCGGCGGGTATGGTGATGTATAACCCCCCGTTGGGGCTGAAAATGTCTCCGATCGCCGACAGTTCTGCCCACTGCCGGGTTATGTGAGTGTTAATTGCTGTGTGCCTAGTGCCCCATGGCCTACACTGGGTTCGTGCAGAGAAATATGTAGTAATATCGTCACTAAAGGGTTCTACTTTCGTCTATCAAAATGGAGTTATCAGGTTGCTTATGTCGAACAGCGCAATGAGTGTGGTGATCCTCGCCGCGGGCAAGGGAACACGCATGTATTCCGATCTTCCCAAGGTATTACATCCGTTGGCCGGCAAGCCGATGGTGCAGCACGTCATTGATGCCGCGATGAAACTGGGCGCGAAAAACGTCCATCTGGTGTATGGCCATGGCGGCGATCTGCTGAAAAACACCCTGACCGACGGCGCACTCAACTGGGTGCTGCAGGCCGAACAATTGGGTACCGGCCATGCCATGCAGCAGGCGGCCCCGCATTTTGCCGATGATGAAGACGTGCTGATGCTGTACGGCGACGTCCCGCTGATTTCTGTCGATACTTTGCAGCGTCTGATGGCCGCGAAGCCACAGGGCGGCATTGGCCTGCTGACGGTGAAGCTGGCTGACCCGAGCGGTTACGGGCGTATCGTGCGTGAGAACGACCAGGTGGTGGGCATTGTTGAGCACAAGGATGCCAGCGAAACCCAGCGCCAGATTAATGAAATCAACACCGGTATCCTGGTGGCCAACGGGCGCGATCTCAAGCGCTGGCTGGGGATGCTGAATAACGACAACGCACAGGGTGAATTCTACATCACCGATATCATTGCGCTGGCCCACGCCGACGGCAAGAAAATTGAAGCTGTGCATCCGTCACGCCTGAGCGAAGTGGAAGGTGTGAATAACCGCCTGCAACTGTCGCGGCTTGAGCGCATCTACCAGGCAGAACAGTCTGAAAAATTGCTGTTGGCTGGCGTTATGCTGCTGGATCCGGCGCGTTTTGACCTGCGCGGGGAACTTGTCCACGGTCGCGACATCTCTATTGATGCCAACGTGATTATTGAAGGCACGGTTAAGCTGGGGGATCGAGTGAAAATCGGTGCCGGCTGCGTGCTGAAAAACTGTGTGATCGGTGATGACTGCGAAATCAGTCCGTACAGCGTGCTGGAAGATGCCGTGCTGGCAGCGGAATGCACAGTGGGTCCTTTTGCCCGCTTACGTCCGGGGGCTGAACTGGCAGTGGGTGCCCATGTGGGCAACTTCGTCGAAATGAAAAAGGCGCGTTTGGGCAAAGGGTCCAAAGCGGGTCATCTGAGCTACCTGGGCGATGCCGAGATTGGCGACGATGTGAATATCGGTGCCGGTACCATCACCTGTAACTATGATGGCGCCAATAAGCATAAAACCATTATCGGCGACGGCGTGTTTGTCGGTTCCGACACCCAACTGGTGGCGCCAGTGTCTGTCGGCAAAGGTTCCACCATCGCCGCTGGTACTACTGTGACCCGTGATATCGGCGAAGACGAACTGGTGCTGAGCCGCGTCAAGCAGGTGCACATCCAGGGTTGGCAGCGCCCGGTCAAGAAGAAGTAACTCGTGTGTTTTGCGTTGGGCTCCGCTTACGAGCCCAATACAAAACATAAAAGTCCTCAATAGATTTTGAGCTGCAGCTAGGCGGTAAGAGTGTGAATTCCCAGGAGCTTAGTTCACTAAGTGACTGGGATGAGCACTCGCAGCCAACAACGCAGCAGCTCGAAAGATGAAGAGGATAATCCCCATTCTCTACAGGCTCGGGGAAGCACGGTTATAACCGGCAAAATCAGGTCAAGACATCGAAAGCGCCCCGAAAGGCGTTTAATTAGGAATACAACTGATGTGTGGAATTGTAGGCGCAGTAGCGCAACGTGATATTGCAGAGATTCTGTTGGAAGGGTTACGCCGCCTTGAATACCGTGGCTACGACTCAGCCGGTTTGGCGGTGGTGGATGCTGAAGGTAACGTCAGCCGTTTACGCCGCGTGGGCAAAGTTAACAAACTGGCCGAAGCCGCTGAACAACATGAATTGCATGGGGGCACCGGTATTGCTCACACCCGCTGGGCAACGCACGGTGAACCTACCGAAGCTAACGCGCACCCGCATGTTTCTGATTACATTACGGTGGTGCATAACGGCATCATCGAAAACCACGAACCGCTGCGTGAACTGCTGATTGAACGCGGTTATCACTTCAGCTCTGAAACCGACACCGAGGTGATTGCTCATCTGGTGCATTGGGAACAGCGCCAGGGCGGTACCTTGCTGGAGGTGGTTCAACGCGTGATCCCTCAGTTGCGTGGCGCATACGGCACCGTGGTTATGGACAGCCGTGATCCCAGCGTGCTGGTGGCTGCGCGCTCCGGCAGCCCGCTGGTTATCGGCCGTGGCGTGGGTGAAAACTTCCTGGCTTCCGATCAACTGGCGCTGTTGCCGGTAACCCGTCGCTTTATCTTCCTGGAAGAAGGTGATGTGGTGGAGATGACTCGGCGCACCGTCAACATTTTCGATAAGCAGGGCAACGCCGTTGAGCGTCCTGAAATCGAATCCCAGGTGCAGTACGACGCTGGTGACAAAGGTGCTTACCGTCACTACATGCAAAAAGAGATCTACGAACAGCCACTGGCGTTGAAGAACACCCTGGAAGGGCGTTTCAGCCACGGCCAAATCAACCTGAGCGAGCTGGGCCCGCGTGCCGACGAACTGTTGGCGAAGGTGCAGCACGTGCAAATCATTGCCTGTGGGACCTCTTACCACTCCGGCATGGTTGCCCGCTATTGGTTCGAATCGCTGGCCGGCGTGCCTTGCGACGTGGAGATCGCGTCAGAATTCCGTTATCGCAAATCTGCCGTACGTCCGGGCAGCCTGATCATTACCTTGTCGCAATCCGGTGAAACCGCCGATACCCTGGCGGCACTGCGCCTGTCGAAGGAACTGGGTTATCTCGGTTCGTTGGCGGTGTGCAATGTGGCCGGTTCTTCACTGGTGCGTGAATCCGATCTGGCGCTGATGACCAAGGCCGGCACCGAAATCGGTGTGGCTTCCACCAAAGCTTTTACCACCCAACTTGCGGTGCTGTTGATGCTGGTGGCGCGTTTGGGCCGACTGAAAGGTATGGCGGAAAGCGTTGAGCATGAAATCGTACACGGCCTGCAGGCGTTGCCGGCGCGTATCGAACAGATGCTGTCGCTGGACAAAAGCATTGAAGCGCTGGCGGAAGGCTTCTCCGACAAGCATCACGCACTGTTCCTTGGCCGTGGCGATCAGTACCCGATCGCGATGGAAGGGGCGCTGAAGCTGAAAGAGATCTCCTACATTCACGCCGAGGCCTATGCGGCCGGTGAGTTGAAACACGGTCCGCTGGCGTTGATCGATGCCGATATGCCGGTGATCGTGGTGGCGCCGAACAACGAACTGTTGGAAAAGCTGAAGTCCAATATTGAAGAAGTGCGCGCGCGCGGTGGCCAGCTGTACGTGTTCGCCGATCAGGATGCCGGTTTTGTCAGCAGCGAAGGCATGACCATCATTCCGTTGCCGCACGTTGAAGAAATCGTGGCACCGATCTTCTACACCGTGCCGTTGCAGCTGTTGTCTTACCACGTGGCGCTGATCAAAGGCACCGACGTTGACCAGCCGCGCAACCTGGCGAAGTCTGTCACGGTAGAGTAACTCGTTGCTGTTAACCTCTAAAAGCCGGCCGCCGTGTCGGCTTTTTTCATGGCTGTAGCAAATATGACAATGGTGCGACAGCAGGGATAAAAGTTGTCATATTCAAGCGGATAGGTGAGATGGAAAGGGTTTTTTTATTGATTAATTACTGAGTGTTTTTATCTTTAATTGGCTGATTTTAAATACATAATCATCACGGTGCTCGCGTTGTAATATAACTGTCATATTTCGTACATTTTACTGTCACCAAACTGTCCTATTTTCCCTCCTGCAGCAATACTTACTCTGATGAAAACGACTTGAAGTCGATTTTTGAATATCCCATTAGGAGGGATTATGAAACTGATGCGTACCACCGTCGCCAGTATTGTGGCAGCGACTTTCTCCCTGACCGCCGTGTCCGCGTTCGCTGCTGCTAGCCTGACCGGTGCAGGTGCGACATTCCCCGCTCCGGTTTATGCCAAGTGGGCAGATTCTTATCAGAAAGAAACCGGCAACAAAGTTAACTATCAGGGCATCGGCTCTTCGGGTGGCGTGAAGCAAATCATCGCCAATACCGTTGACTTTGGGGCTTCTGATGCACCTTTGACTGACGAAAAACTGGCGGCTGATGGCCTGTTCCAGTTCCCTACCGTGATCGGTGGTGTGGTGCTGGCAGTTAACATCCCGGGCATCAAATCCGGTGAGCTGACCCTGGACGGTAAAACTCTGGGTGATATCTACCTGGGCAACGTGAAGAAATGGAACGACCCGGCGATCACCAAGCTGAACCCAGGCGTTAAGCTGCCGGATCAGAACATTGCCGTTGTGCGTCGTGCTGATGGTTCAGGCACCTCGTTCGTGTTCACCAGCTACCTGTCCAAAGCCAACGCGCAGTGGAAAGAGAAAATCGGCGCAGGCTCTACCGTTAACTGGCCAACCGGTCTGGGCGGCAAGGGTAACGACGGCATCGCGGCCTTCGTACAGCGTCTGCCTGGTTCTATTGGCTACGTTGAATACGCTTACGCCAAGCAGAACAACCTGGCTTACACCAAGCTGATTTCTGCCGATGGCAAAGCGGTTAGCCCAACAGAAGAGAGCTTCAGCGCCGCTGCCAAAGGCGTGGACTGGAGCAAAACCTTCGCACAGGACCTGACTGACCAGAAAGGCGACAACGCCTGGCCAATCACCTCCACCACCTTCATCCTGGTGCACAAAGAGCAGAAAAACCCGGCTCAGGGCACCGAAGTCCTGAAGTTCTTTGACTGGGCGTACAAAACGGGCGCCAAGCAGGCTAATGACCTGGATTACGCCACTCTGCCGAACGAAGTTGTCGAGCAGGTGCGTGCAGCATGGAAAACCAACGTAAAAGACAGTTCCGGTAAAGCGCTGTACTAACAACGCAGGGGCGCGTGATCCAACGCGCCCCACTCAGTTTTTCAGGGTCTGACCTATGTTGGGCCTGCCAGGGTTAAAACAGAGAGTGATCTATGGCTGAGTACAAGCCGACCATTAAAGCACCGAGTAAAAATGGTGACGTCATCTTCAGCGCGCTGGTTAAACTGGCAGCGCTGATTACCCTATTGTTGCTGGGCGGCATTATTGTTTCACTGATCTTCGCCTCCTGGCCGAGCATCCAGAAATTCGGTTTCTCCTTCCTGTGGACCAAAGAGTGGGACGCGCCTGCCGAGCAGTTCGGTGCGCTGGTGCCCATCTACGGCACCGTGGTCACCTCGTTGATTGCACTGATTATCGCCGTGCCCGTCAGCTTTGGTATTGCGCTGTTCCTGACCGAGCTGGCGCCAAACTGGCTGCGACGCCCACTGGGCATCGCCATTGAGCTGCTGGCGGCGATCCCGAGTATCGTTTACGGCATGTGGGGTCTGTTCGTGTTCGCCCCGCTGTTTGCCGAATATTTCCAAACTCCGGTTGGCGACGTGCTGTCCGGCATTCCGATTGTCGGTGAGCTGTTCTCTGGCCCGGCGTTTGGTATTGGTATTCTGGCTGCCGGGGTGATCCTGGCGATTATGATTATTCCTTACATTGCTGCCGTAATGCGCGACGTGTTCGAGCAGACCCCGGTGATGATGAAAGAGTCGGCCTACGGCATCGGCTGCACCACCTGGGAAGTGATCTGGCGTATCGTGCTGCCGTTTACCAAGAATGGCGTGATTGGCGGTGTGATGTTGGGGTTGGGCCGTGCGCTGGGGGAAACCATGGCGGTGACCTTCATCATCGGTAACACCTACCAGCTCGACAGCGTCTCGCTGTATATGCCGGGTAACAGTATCACCTCTGCGCTGGCCAACGAATTCGCCGAAGCGGAATCTGGGGTGCACACCGCAGCGTTGATGGAGCTGGGTCTGATTCTGTTTGTTATCACCTTTATCGTCCTGGCGCTGTCGAAGTTGATGGTCATGCGTCTGGCCAAGAAGGAGGGACGCTAACGTGGCGACTATGGAAATGCAAAACAACCTGGCGCTGTTGGAAAGCCGTCGCAAAATGCAGGCCTGGCGCCGTCAGAAAAACCGACTGGCGCTGTTCATGTCGATGGCGACCATGGTGTTTGGCTTGTTCTGGCTGGTGTGGATCCTGTTCTCCACGGTGACCAAAGGCATCGACGGCATGTCGCTGGCGTTGTTCACCGAAATGACCCCACCACCGAACACTGCCGGCGGCGGCCTGGCTAACGCCATTGCCGGTAGCGGGTTATTGATCATGTGGGCGACGATATTCGGCACGCCGCTGGGCATCATGGCCGGCATTTACCTGGCGGAATACGGCCGTAAATCCTGGCTGGCGGAAATCATCCGTTTTATTAACGACATTCTGTTATCGGCACCGTCGATCGTCGTGGGCTTGTTCGTGTACACCATCGTGGTGGCGAAGATGCAGCACTTCTCCGGCTGGGCTGGGATCATTGCACTGGCGCTGTTGCAGGTGCCGATCGTGATCCGTACCACCGAAAACATGCTGAAACTGGTGCCGGATACGCTGCGTGAGGCGGCTTACGCGCTGGGTACACCGAAATGGCGCATGATTTCCGCCATCACGTTGAAGGCCTCGGTTTCCGGCATTATCACCGGCGTACTGCTGGCGATTGCACGTATCGCCGGGGAAACCGCACCGTTGCTGTTTACCTCGCTGTCGAATCAGTTCTGGAGCACCGATCTGATGCAGCCGATCGCCAACCTGCCGGTGACCATTTTCAAATTCGCCATGAGCCCGTTCGCCGAATGGCAAGAACTGGCCTGGGCAGGGGTGTTGTTGATTACCCTGTGCGTATTGGTCCTGAATATCTTGGCGCGTGTGGTTTTCGCCAAGCAAAAGCATTCATAAAATTTTGAGCGCGGCCCTGGCGGCGCTGATGAAAAGAGAGAAGTCTTGATGAGTATGGTTACTGACGCTTCCAGCAGCAAAATTCAGGTACGCGATCTGAACTTCTACTATGGCAAATTCCATGCGCTGAAAAACATCACGCTGGATATCGCCAAGAACAAGGTCACCGCGTTTATCGGTCCATCCGGCTGCGGCAAATCAACCCTGCTGCGCACCTTCAACAAGATGTATCAGCTATACCCCGAGCAGCGTGCCGAAGGCGGCATCCTGCTGGATGGGCAGAACATTCTGACCGACAACTCGGATATCGCCCTGCTGCGTGCCAAGGTTGGCATGGTGTTCCAGAAGCCGACGCCGTTCCCGATGTCGATTTACGACAACATCGCTTTCGGTGTGCGTCTGTTTGAAAAGCTGTCGCGTGCCGACATGGATGAGCGCGTGCAGTGGGCTCTGACCAAGGCAGCGCTGTGGAACGAAACCAAGGACAAGCTGCACCAGAGCGGTTACAGCCTGTCCGGCGGCCAGCAGCAGCGCCTGTGTATCGCCCGCGGCATTGCGATTCGTCCGGACGTATTATTGCTGGATGAACCCTGCTCGGCGCTGGATCCGATTTCCACCGGTAAAATTGAAGAGCTGATCAGCGAGCTGAAGTCTGACTACACCGTGGTGATCGTAACTCACAACATGCAGCAGGCGGCGCGTTGCTCGGACTCCACGGCATTTATGTATCTGGGCGAACTGATCGAGTTCAGTGATACTGATACCCTGTTCACCGCGCCACAGAAAAAACAGACCGAAGACTACATCACTGGCCGTTATGGTTGATAGGATGCATCATGGATAACCTGAATTTAAATAAACACATTTCCGGCCAGTTCAACGCAGAACTTGAGCACATCCGCACCCAGGTGTTGACCATGGGCGGGCTGGTGGAACAGCAACTGACCGACGCCATTACCGCGATGCATAACCAGGACGGTGAGTTGGCCAAGCGGGTGATCGAGGGCGATGCCAAGGTCAACATGATGGAAGTGGCGATCGACGAAGCCTGCGTGCGGATCATCGCCAAACGCCAGCCGACCGCCAGTGACCTGCGCCTGGTGATGGCGATCATCAAAACCATCTCCGAACTGGAACGTATCGGCGACGTGGCAGATAAGATTTGCCGTACCGCGCTGGAGAAGTTCTCGCATCAGCACCAGCCACTGTTGGTTAGCCTGGAGTCGCTGGGGCGTCATACCGTGCAGATGCTGCATGACGTGCTGGACGCCTTCGCGCGTATGGATTTGGATGAAGCGATCCGAATTTACCGCGAAGACAGAAAGGTCGACCAGGAATATGAAGGCATCGTACGTCAGCTGATGACTTACATGATGGAAGACACGCGCACCATTCCCAGCGTGCTGACTGCATTGTTCTGCGCCCGTTCGATCGAGCGTATCGGAGATCGTTGCCAGAACATTTGCGAATTTATCTTCTACTTCGTCAAAGGTCAGGACTTCCGTCATATTGGCGGCGATGCGCTGGAAAAGCTGTTGTCGTCCGACGGTAAAGACGAGAAAAAAGAGTAATTCTCCCCACGAGTTACCCTCCAAAGGCGCAGAAAACTGCGCCTTTATGCTGTTTAAAACCCCTAAAGATAAAAAGGTTATAAATATAGCTTTTTATATTATTTCCTGACCTAATCGGGTCTTGCTAGCGTAGCAGCCAGCAGGACATCAACCCCTTAGGAGCAACTCATGAAACATCGCGTTTTGGCCTTAACTTTGTTAGCCAGCCTGACCAGCCTCGCCACCGGTGCCGCGCATGCGGACAAACTCGACGACATCAAGAAAGCCGGCGTAGTGCGTATCGCGGTGTTCGACAGTAATCCTCCGTTCGGTTATATCGATCCGCAAAGCAAAAAGTTGGTGGGTTATGACGTTGATGTGGCCGATGCGATCGGCAAAGCGCTGGGTGTGAAGGTGGAGCTGCGAGCCACCAATCCTGCCAACCGTATTCCTTTGTTGGTGTCGAAAAAGGTCGATTTGATCGCCGCCAACTTCACCATTACTGACGAGCGCGCCAAGGAAGTGAACTTCAGCGTGCCGTACTTCGCCACCGGCCAGAAATTTATCGCCCATAAAGGCGTGCTGAAAACCCCGGAAGATATCAAAAAACTGCGCATTGGCGCGGACAAGGGCACGGTGCAGGAAATTACCCTGCGTGAACATTATCCGACGGCCAAAGTGATCTCTTACGACGACACACCGCTGGCGTTCGTGGCGCTGCGTAACGGCAACGTTCAGGCGATCACCCAGGATGATGCCAAACTGGTGGGCCTGCTAGGCAACCTGCCGGCGGCGCAGAAGGCTGATTTCGAGATCTCGCCGTTCAGCATTACCAAAGAGTACCAGGGGGTCGGTATTCCCAAAGGCGAAGATCGCCTGACCGCCAGCGTGAATGACACGCTGATTAAACTGGAAAAAGACGGCGAAGCGGTGAAGATCTACGATCGCTGGTTTGGCCCGGAAACCAAAACCGCGCAGCCACGCGGCAATTTCACCATCGCACCCCTGGATCAACAGCCGAAAGCCTGATCCGCGAGGGCTGTGAGGTGTGAACGGAGGGGCGCAGCTTGCTGCGCCCCTGGCGCATTCTGCAATACAAGGATTTAGCATGCATCTGCAAAAACTCTCAGACTGGCTGCTGGCGCCGCAGTATCTGAGCTGGCTATGGCAGGGTTTCCTGCTGACGCTGTGGCTTTCCGCCTGCGCGAGCCTGGCCGCCACGCTGTTGGGGTTTTTACTGACGGCAATGCGTGACAGCCGCCTGTGGGGACTGCGCTGGCTGGCGGTGGGGTACAGTTCGTTGTTTCGTAATACGCCATTGCTGGTGCAGCTGTTCTTCTGGTATTTCGCCGCCGGGCAGATCCTGCCTTCTGCCGCTATGCAGTGGCTGAACACTTCACATCAAATCGGCCCGCTAGAGTGGCCGTCGTTCGAGTTTCTCGCCGGCTTTTTCGGCCTGACGCTGTACTCCAGTGCATTTATCGCCGAAGAGATCCGCTCTGGCATCCGTGGCGTCGCCGGCGGGCAAAAATATGCGGCCAACGCGCTGGGATTAACCGGCTGGCAGGCCATGCGTTATGTGGTGCTGCCGCAGGCGCTGAAAATCGCCATGCCACCGCTGCTGGGTCAGTATATGAACGTGATAAAAAACTCCTCGCTGACCATGGCGATCGGCGTTGCCGAACTGTCCTATGCTTCGCGTCAGGTAGAAACCGAGACGCTGCGCACCTTCCAGGCGTTTGGTGTGGCGACGTTGCTGTACATTGCCATTATTGCGTTGCTGGAAGGCTGGGGCATGTGGCGACAGCAGCGTAAACCGCTGAGAGGGCATTAAGATGGATTTCAGCGTCATTTACGACAACCTGGGCTATCTGTTGTGGGGCACCTGGCCGGACGGACCGCTGGGGGGCGCCGCGCTGACGTTGGCGATCAGCCTGATGGCCGGTGTGGCTTCGGCCATTCTCGGCACGCTGTTAGGCGTGGCACTGGCGATGTCGAGCGGCGTCGCTGCCGGATTACTGGCCATGCTGCTGGGCTTCTTCCGCGCCATCCCGGTGATCATGCTGATTTTCTGGACCTATTTTCTGCTGCCGATGGTTTTTGGCGTGGATATTCCGGAAATTACTACCGTAGTTTGCGCATTGGCGTTGATCGCCTCGGCCTATCTGGCTCATGCGGTGAAGGCGGGAATTGCCGCCATCGGCCCGGGCCAGTGGCAAGCGGGTTTATCACTGGGGTTAACCCGCTGGCAGACGCTGCGGATGATCGTATTGCCCCAGGCGCTGCGCATGATGGTGCCTTCGTTTATCAACCAGTGGATTTCGTTGATCAAGGACACTTCGCTGGCCTATATCGTCGGTGTCGGTGAGCTGACCTTTCTGGCAACCCAGGTCAACAACCGCAGCATGGTGTACCCGATGGAGGTGTTCCTGTTTATCGCCCTGGTGTACTTCGTTTTTTGTCTGGCGCTGGATCTGCTGGCCAATGCGGTCAATCGCCGCTTTAGCCCGCAGACCCGGGCGTTGAAACGCTCATGGCGCTGGTGGCGTAACAAACCGCCGTTGCCGGCTAGTTAGTCAACTGCCAGCCACGTTCACGCCACAACGCAGGTAATTGCGCCAGGCTGTCGAATGCGGTGACCAGGGGATGGTCGATCGGTTTATTGTGCGGATCGGCACAGAAGTAAAATACCGGGATACCCGCAGCGATCCCGGCCTGCGCCCCGGCGGCGGAGTCGTCCACCAGGATGCAACGCTCCACCGGTACCTGCATTTTTTCGGCGGCGTGAAACACGATAGCCGGATCCGGTTTCCAGCGCTGGATGTCATAGCCGCTGAACAACCGGTCATCAAAATAGTGCAGCATGTCGGTCAGGCCGAGCGAGTGCTGCATTTTGCTGACCGGGCCGTTAGACACGGTACACATAGGGACTGACACCTGTGCCAGCAGTTCACGCGCACCGGTAATCTGCTGCAATTCGCTGTCGAACAGACGGGCCACTTCCTGGCGGTATAACGGCTCCAGTTCTTCCTTCGGCAAGGCGACTCCGTGCTCCGCATTAACCTGTTCGATAATCTCGTACAGCTTCACCCCCTTGTACTTTCTGAACACCTCGTCCAGCGAAAGGTGAATGCCATAGTGGGCAAACATGTGCACGTAGGCTTTGCTGCACAGCACTTCGCTGTCCACCAGCGTGCCGTCGCAATCAAACAAAATACAGTCAATCTGCTTCATCAGGGGCCGTGTCCTTAGGTTATGCGGTGATAATGCCACTTTAACCGCATCAGGCAGGATTGCGACCCCAGAATCACGGTTTACCGATCAATCTCAGTAAATACAATCTGTTGGGGGTTTTAGCCGTAAAGACGGCGAAAAAAAGCTGTGAGCGGCGTCAAAACCCTGACTTTTTGTTATAGGATAGCCAGCGACTCTCCATTCCCTTCTTCGGAATTCTGATAATGAGCAAACAAGTCACTGGCCTTGACGTTGAGCAAGGCTTGCTTGGGCGTGTGTTTAAACTCAAGCAACATGGCACTACGGCGCGTACGGAAACGATTGCCGGTATTACTACCTTTTTGACCATGGTGTATATCGTGTTCGTTAACCCGCAAATTTTGGGCGCGGCGGGTATGGATACGCAGGCGGTGTTTGTAACCACCTGTCTGATTGCCGCTTTTGGCAGTATTTTGATGGGCCTGCTGGCGAACCTGCCGGTGGCACTGGCGCCGGCAATGGGCCTCAATGCGTTCTTCGCCTTTGTGGTGGTGGGCGCGATGGGGATTTCATGGCAGATCGGCATGGGGGCCATCTTCTGGGGCGCGGTCGGTTTATTGCTGTTGACCATTTTCCGCGTCCGCTACTGGATGATTGCCAATATCCCCATGAGTTTGCGGGTGGGGATCACCAGCGGTATCGGCCTGTTTATCGGCATGATGGGGCTGAAAAATGCCGGCATTGTGGTGGCTAACCCGGATACGCTGGTGACCATCGGTAGCCTGACCTCGCACAATGTGCTGCTGGGCGCGCTGGGCTTCTTTATTATTGCCGTGCTGTCCTCCCGTAACTTCCATGCGGCGGTGCTGGTTTCCATCGTGGTGACCACCCTGATCGGCTGGGCATTGGGCGATGTGAAATACGGCGGCGTGTTCTCGATGCCACCCAACATTACCTCGGTAGTGGGCCAGGTTGATCTGGCGGGGGCGTTGAACATTGGCCTGGCGGGGGTGATTTTCTCCTTTATGCTGGTGAACCTGTTCGACTCCTCCGGCACCCTGATTGGCGTGACCGACAAGGCCGGTCTGACCGATGCAACGGGCAAGTTCCCACGCATGAAGCAGGCGTTGTACGTGGACAGCATCAGTTCGGTGGCCGGCTCCTTTGTCGGTACCTCCTCCGTGACGGCCTACATTGAAAGCTCTGCCGGGGTTTCCGTCGGCGGCCGTACCGGTCTGACCGCGGTGGTGACCGGGATCCTGTTCCTGCTGGTGATTTTCCTGTCGCCGCTGGCGGGCATGGTGCCGGCTTACGCCGCTGCCGGTGCGTTGATCTACGTGGGCGTGCTGATGACATCCAGCCTGGCGCGGGTTAAGTGGGATGACCTGACCGAAGCGGTACCGGCGTTTGTGACGGCGGTGATGATGCCGTTCAGCTTCTCGATTACCGAAGGTATCGCACTCGGCTTTATTTCTTACTGCGTCATGAAGTTGGGTACCGGCCGCTGGCGTGAAATCAGCCCATGCGTGGTGGTTGTCGCGCTACTGTTTGTGCTGAAGATTGTTTTTGTAGACGGTCATTAATGCGAATAGGGCCGACAAACGTCGGCCCTGGGTTTGCTTTTAGCCTGAGATACTCGGGCCTAGCGCACCGAGGGGCCATTATGGGACACATCCGTGTGTCCCACCCTCCGGGCCGACTGAAAGTCGTTCCAATTTGCTCCCGGCAAATTGGTCGGCAGCTGAAGCTGCTACGACCCCTTCGGCACGCTCTCCCTAATAATCAACTTTCTCATAGCCTGCAAGTCAATGCGCGTAGTCACATCAGGCACCCGGCGTTGCGTCGGGCGCCTGATGCAGCATCCACTGCAACGGCCGTTTGAAACGTGCCTGCCAGCCGCCATCGGGGTTCTCACCCTGGGCAAAATGCAAAGCCTCTACCTGATTATTCTCACTGAACAGATTGGCGAAGTGCATCGCCAACGCCTGATCGCTGAAATTTTGCCGATCGTAGTACGCCACCACCAGCCGCTTATGGGTTGCCAGCGATTGCTGTGCCTGTTTGATCTCGCCATTAGGGGCGATCAGCATCGCTCCGGCATAAAGTTGTGGGTACTTGGCCAGCAGATTGGCAGCATGCAGTGCGCCCTGACCACGAGCGGTAAGGTAGACCTGTTGAGGGTTGAGCTTTAATTCTTTGGTTAGCGGCTGCAAAGCCCGCTGAATTGCGCTCTGAGTGCTTTCATCACTGTAATTTGACCAACGGAAACAGTTTTCTGACAGCATCTGGGTGCCGTTGATCTCAACATAGGCGACGCCGATCTCACTGAAAAACAGGCGCTCTTCAGGCGTGATACCGGCGCTTTTGCCATAGGCGTGCAGATACACCACCGTTGGCCAGCCTCCGGGTGGAGGGGGACCGTCCGGTATGGCGTAGCTGGCTTTGCCTTCGAACCAATGCGCATGTTGCAGATAGCGCGCTTTGGTTATCGCCAGAATCGACTGATAGGTGCTGCTGTGTTGGATGTTGTTGAAGGCGTCGTCCTCCAACAGATTGTAGTAATACCACAACCCGCGATCGGCGCTCAGTTGCAGATAACGCTCTGCCAATTCGGTCTGGCCCTTTTCTGCTGAGGAGGCCGCCAACTGGTAAGGTGCCCATACGTTACGGCCATCTTCACGCATCAGCGTCAGATACAACGACATGGCGGCGATCTTTTTATCTTCCTGGCTCTGTGCGGTGCGGGGTAACTGGGTGCTAAGCGGGCTATGTACCGGCAGCTCGATCGGCTCTTCTCCGGCGGGATAATGCATTTCTGTGGCTAGTAGTGGTCTGGTGATGAAAGCCAGTAATATGGCTAAAATAAAAAAATACATAATTTAATGACTTTATTTTTAATGGGTTGGCGATTTTTTTCTCATGATAATGACGCCATCAGTCAATTTTTGCTGAAGGCGTCAAAAAAGACATTTATTTCAGACGACGGATGTAATCGCTGAAGGCGGACAGCTGCCCCGTCAGGAAGTCCAGCGTACCCTGGTCATTCAATTCTTCCGTCTGCGCGTCCACTTTATTCTGGATCACGCCACCCATAAATTCTGGTTTGTTCATCACCATTGCGTCGAGGAACACCAGGATCTGGCGCAGGTGATACTGGCAGCGTGCGCCACCAATTGGCCCCATTGAGCTGGTCTGAATAGCCACTGGCTTACCGGCCAAGGGTTGATTTGGCAGACGGGAAAGCCAGTCGATGGCGTTCTTCAATCCGCCCGGCACCGAATAGTTATATTCCGGGGTTACGATGATCACGCCGTCAGCCTGGCGGATTTGTTCGGCAATGGCTTCCACCGCGGCGGGGAAACCTTCTCCCTGCTGCATATCGGCATCGTACAGCGGGATATCACGGATAGAGGGGAGTGCTTCGATGGTAACACCTTGTGGGGCAAGGCCGGGTAAGGCACGGGCGACCATCGCGTTGTAAGAGCCTTTACGTAAACTGCCGAGCAGGGTGACGATTTTTAATGCTTGGTCTGACATGGTGATTCTCCCTTTCGAATGAACAGATTCAGCTTAGAACACCCGAAGATAGTAGGGCAAGAAGGGCAGTGAGAATAGATGATTGCTGAATATTTAGCTGACTTTGCGGTTTTATGCAGAAATTTATCCGTTAAAGAAAGTTTTATCTTACGGATCCGTCATTAATCGCCGATGTCAGCGGTGGAGTGCCAGACTGGTTAATTTCACAAAGCGGGTGGAGATGGCTGGGGTTCGCGGGGAGATTTCGCCGTGCTTCTGCAGGCCTTTATCCGCTTCGTATTGCCAACAGATTAAGCGCTCAAGGCTGGGTTCACGCGCACAAGCCCAACTCAGGTATTCATCGGCATCGCTCATCACATGGACCTGGGGGGTGATACTGGAGCGCAGATGGCCGGAAAAAGGATGCAGCAGCAGCGTCGACTGCCCGCTATTACCCAGGCCGGAAAGTTTTAGCACGCTCTGGCGGATACTCCACAGCTGGGTTTCTGCCTCCAGTCGATCGTATTGCGCACTGATCCAGGCGCTTTCGGCCGGCGTTTGGTATTGGTGCTGCCGCTCTTTATGCTGCCCGCCGCGGGCGCGCATGACTTCAATATCCAGCCCTACCTTGCCTTCCTGGCTGAGCAAGACCCCCACCGTATCGCTGGCATAGGCCAGGCTGAAATCGGGCAGGTGATTGTCGACGAAACAGGGGCGGCCGGTTGGGGTGGTGGCGATAGAGGGTAATACCGGCAGCCCATAAAGATAGAACATCATCTCAGCGAGCAGGATGCGCCCCTGCAGGAAGCGCTGGCGGCGTTTAACGGAAAAAGAAGCGGTCGCAGCAACCACGTCTGCGGAGAGTCTCCGGGTATCCAGTGCGGTGGATGTGGGGATCCATCGGGCAAAATGACACGCCATTATTCACTCCATGACAGAGGGGCAGCAGAAAACGCAGGGGGGTTAGATTAAGCATAAGTCGCGGATTTATCATTAAAAAACAGTATGCGTTTTATCCTATTTATCTTCCTGTTCAATATTATTGTCCGGTGCCGCGTCACTCCACCATTGGATCATTGATGCGTTAGGCGTCAAATCAAAATGGGGTTTACCGAGGAGATGATTGAGAATGCGGGCAGAGCGCCAGGCCATCAGGCTGAGCCCACCCTCGGCGCTGCCGTGACTATGTATACCGGCATTCACCGCATAAATACGATTCTGTTCAGGTCCTTGCCACTCAAGGTTAAAATCCGGCAGCAGCGGCAAATGCTGCTGATCGTCAAAGGGAATGCGCGGCAACAGGGGTTTTAGACAGGATGGGAGCGAAGGGCGGTAACCTGTCGCTAAAATAACGATGTCGGCATGAAATCCTTCCTGGCGATTTTCCAAACCGTGGCGGGTACGCAGCTGGTAGCCCTTATCCGTCGGTTCGATTGCCAGCAGCGTGCGGTGCGGCAAAAGACGGACATTGCGTGGCTGATGCATGACATCGAAACGCATGTATAACTCTCGGTACAGCGTGCGCAGCGTATGATTGCTGATACCGTCGGCAGGCAGTTTCTGTGTCCTGATTTCGCGTTCGCGAATATCCTGCGGCAGCGTATAAAAATAATCGACGTATTCCGGGGTGAAATATTCATTGGTGAAAGCGGACTCGTCCAGCGGTTGGAAGTTCGGGCGGCGGGAAATCCAATCCAGTTGCGCCGGTTCTCCCCAGTGACCGCGCAGCGCGTTCAGGAAAATATCTGCACCGCTTTGACCCCCCCCAACTACGGCCACCCGTTTACCCGTCAGGTCTGGATTGCGAATGGCTATTTCGGCGGCATGCAGACAATTCTCTCCCAGCGCCGGGTAAAACTCTGCCGGTAACCAGGGGTCATGGCCGGTACCCAGGCAAATATTCTTCGCCCACAGGGTCTGGTTGAGGGTGCGTACCTCGAACAACTGCTGGTCATCGTCAAAATCAATACTTTCAACCGACTGCGAAAACTGTAGCCCATCTAATCTATCACAGGCCCAACTCAGGTAGTCCGAGAACTCTTCACGGCTGATAATTTGCTGTTCGGTGATCAAAAAACGATAAATTTTTTTCTGCTCGACCAGGTAATTGATAAAGGAGAATTGGCTGCGGGGTGTCACCGCTGTGACCAGATCCTGCAGCACATAGGTCTGCATATAGGCAGAAGGCAATAGCATGCCGGGATGCCAACGGAAGCTGGCGTTTCGATCGAGGAAGGTATAATTGAGGGCACCACTTTCATAGGCCAGGGCGGCCAGGCTGAGGTTGAAAGGGCCAAGGCCGATACCCAGTAAATCCAGTGGTTCATTCATTTTTCTTATCTCTCCCGACAAAAATCGCTGAGATAAGCTTAGGTGATTTTTGGCAAGCCAGGGGAGATAGCGGACCCCGTTCAGGGGGATGGCGGTAAAACTAATGTACTTGTTAGCGTTTTATTCCAGAACGAAAGTGTCTCCCGTCGCCGGTGATATCATCTCCGGCAGCCACAGCCGTCCCCATGTGCCGGTACAATGGCATCCCATGATCTTATCCGGTTTTTGCTGACTCAGAAAATGCCTGACCTGCCATAACAGGCGCGGTGAGGCGCAGCGCAGGTGGAAACCGCCGATCAACGCATGGATCTTATTGATCCCGGTGATCTTTTGGCAATGACGCACGATGTTAATGATCCCACGATGCCCACAGCCGGTAATAATAATCAGCCCACGATCGGACTTATAAATCAGCACACCCTCGTCGCTAACGTAATCCACCGCCTCCGTTTTGCCACTGATTACGCCATAGGCCTTTGGCTCGGCAACCACGATTTCTCCGGACCAGATAAAACGTTCGCTGATATGCAGTGGTTCACTGCTGTACTCCATTTGATGCCGTGAGTAATCGATATCCAGCGATAATTTTTTGATTTTCCGGGTTTTACCCAGCAGTTTCACTGCCGAATAGCGTTCATTGGCGATGTGCGGATGGCAGATGATACGGCTGTTATCGGCTAACCAGGGGACGCCACCGCAGTGGTCATAATGGCCATGTGACAGCAGCGTCGCGGTTAACCCGGACAGATCGACGCCCATCAGCTCTGCGTTATGCAGGAAACTGTCATCAGGGCCGGTATCGAACAAAACCGAGTCCGTTTCATCCTGAATCAACAGGCTTAGGCCGGCTTTCACCCGCAGCGATGGGTCCACGCCTGCGGCACGCCGATTTTCCAGTAACACCCTGAGGGTTAATGCCATGCTTGCTCTTTCCTGAGAGGGGATCCCTTGTCGCTCAGTATATCGCGCTGGCCCTGAAGGGTGCTGTGACCGGCCGCTCAGGCATCAATCACCGAGAGCAGGTAAAAAATTTACCCGCTCTGGCGGAGAAAGCCGGCATCGGCGGTATTTGATGGCTTACTTGCCGATGCAGAAGCTGGAGAAGATGCGTCCCAGCAGGTCATCGGAGGTGAATTCGCCGGTGATTTCACTCAGCGCTTGCTGGGCCAGGCGTAATTCCTCGGCCAACAGCTCCCCCGCGTAAGCGCTCACTAACTGTTCTTTGCCCTCGACCAGATGCTGGGCCGCTTGTTCCAGCGCTTGCAGGTGGCGACGGCGGGCCAGGAAGCCGCCCTCCATATTACTGGTGAAGCCCATGCTCTGCTTCAGGTGGTCGCGCAGCAGATCGATGCCCTCACCGGTACGCGCCGACAGGCGAATAAGTGAGTGACCATTTACTTCGGTCATACCCAGCGTTTCACCAGTGATGTCGGCTTTATTACGTACCACGGTGATCGGCAGACGGTGCGGCAGACGCGCCATAAATTCTGGCCAAATCTCCGCCGGTTCGGTGGCCGCAGTGGTGGTGCCATCGACCATAAACAGCACGCGGTCGGCTTGTTCGATCTCATTCCACGCACGTTCGATGCCGATGCGCTCCACTTCGTCGATGGCTTCACGTAGGCCGGCGGTGTCGATGATGTGCAACGGCATGCCGTCGATGTGAATATGTTCACGCAGAACGTCACGGGTCGTCCCGGCAATATCGGTAACGATGGCTGCCTCTCGGCCAGCTAACGCGTTCAGCAGGCTGGATTTACCGGCGTTTGGTCGCCCGGCGATCACTACCTTCATTCCTTCACGCAGCAGGCTGCCCTGGCGCGCTTCGGCGCGTACGTTGTCCAGATCGGCCATGACGCCATTGAGCTGCGCTTCGATTTTACCGTCAGACAGGAAGTCGATTTCTTCATCGGGGAAGTCGATGGCCGCTTCCACGTAGATCCGCAGGTGAGTAAGTGCTTCCACAAGCTGGTGGATGCGGGTGGAAAAAGCCCCCTGCAGCGAGTTCATGGCTGAGCGGGCTGCCTGCTCGGAACTGGCGTCGATCAGGTCGGCAATCGCCTCGGCCTGTGCCAGATCCAGCTTGTCATTGAGGAATGCACGTTCGGAAAACTCGCCGGGCCGCGCGATACGCATGCCGGGAAGCGCCAGTACGCGTTTGAGCAGCAGATCGAGGATCACCGGGCCGCCGTGGCCTTGCAGTTCCAGCACGTCTTCGCCGGTAAACGAATTGGGCCCCGGGAACCACAGCGCAATGCCCTGATCGAGAGTCGCACCCTCTGCATCACGGAATGGCAGATAATCGGCGTAACGCGGCTTCGGTAGCTTACCGAGCAGGGCCTGGGCCACGTCTTTGGCGCCACGGCCGGAAATACGCAGAATGCCGACGCCGCCGCGTCCCGGCGGAGTGGCTTGGGCTACGATGGTATCGGTGGTGCTCATAGTGACTCTCTCTGACAATTCAATATGCAAAAAGGCGGTCTTAATGACCGCCTCTTATCTATCGCTGCAAGGGTTCAGCGCGCCGAACCCCTACAATACGCTTAGGTCTTTTTCTTGTCGCGGCTGTGTAAGCCACGTTTTTCCAGGCCGCGGTAAATCAACTGCTGCTGGATGATGGTCACCAGGTTACTGACGATGTAGTACAGCACCAGACCGGACGGGAACCACAGGAAGAACACTGTGAAGATCACCGGCATAAAGGTCATGATTTTCTGCTGCATCGGGTCAGTCACGGTGGTCGGCGACATCTTCTGGATGAAGAACATCGTCACGCCCATCAGGATTGGCAAGATGTAGTACGGGTCTTGCGCCGACAGGTCATGGATCCACAGGGCGAACGGCGCATGGCGCAGCTCAACCGAGCCCATCAACATGTAGTACAGCGCCAGGAAGATTGGCATCTGGATAACCAGCGGCAGACAACCCCCCAACGGATTCACTTTCTCAGACTTGTACAGCGCCATCATCTCTTGGCTCATGCGCTGTTTGTCATCACCGATACGCTCACGCATCGCCTGCAGTTTAGGCTGCAGCATGCGCATTTTCGCCATCGAGGTGTACTGCGCTTTGGTCAGCGGGTACATGATGCCACGCACGATGAAGGTGATGATGATAATTGAGAAGCCCCAGTTACCGATAAAGCCGTGGATGAACTTCAGCAGTTTGAACAGCGGCTGGGAGATGAACCACAACCAACCGTAATCCACGGTCAGGTCCAGATGCGGCGCCAGTTGGGCCATCTGATCCTGCAGCTCCGGGCCAACCCACAGGGTCGCGTTCAGTTGTTGCTGCGCACCAGGCTGCACTACTACCGGAGTAGATTTGAAGCCGATGGTGGACAGGTTGTCGCCAGGCTTGGCGGTATAGAAGGTATTGCTACCCTGAGTTGCCGGTACCCAGGCGGTGGCGAAGTATTGTTGCAGCATCGCAACCCAACCGCCCTGCGTGGTCACACTCAGGTTCTCGTCCTTATCGAACGCATACTTCTGATATTTGTCATCGCTGGAAGAGTACGCCGCGCCACGGAAGGTGTGCAGGGCGAAGTTGTTGCTGCCGGTGTCACGGTGCTTAGGCAGCTCGGTGGTCTGCTTCAGTTGGCCGAACAGGGTCAGTTCCAGCGGAGTGGTGCTTTTGTTGTCGACGTTGTAGTCAACGCCAACCGCGTAATGGTTACGCTTGAGCACGAAAGTCTTGGTGTAGATGGCACCGTCTTTACCGGTAAAGGTCAGCGGAATGCGCAGCTCTTCCTGGCCTTCCGGCAGGGTGTAGCTGTCCTGCGCCGCCTGGAACAGAGGACGTTCGCCGTTTGCCGGGTTATCCGGACCGTTTCTGCCGGTCAGGCCGCTTTGCGCCTGATAAACAAATGACGGTGTGGTTTCCAGCAATTGGAATGGCGTCGATGAACCCAGAGTGTCCGGGTAGGCCAACAGTTTAGCCTGCTCGATATCACCACCACGGGTGTTGATGGTCAGCGACAGCACGTCAGTGTTAACGGTAATCAGTTTACCCTGGCCACTGGCTGGAACTGCTGAGCTTGCGGCATCACCGGTAGCAGTGTTCGAAGTCTGTTGCGTGGTCTGCGCGACTGGTTGCGGAGCATTGTCCGTTTGCCAGGCTTGCCAGATCATGAAAGACACGAACAGCAGAGCGATGAGGAGAAGATTGCGTTGCGAATCCATCGTTAGTGTTCTCTGTTATCGTCGGGTTTCGGCGGCACGGGATCATCGCCACCTGGGTTCAAGGGGTGGCATTTTAATACGCGTTTCAATGCTAACCAACTGCCTTTTATCATGCCAAACCTGCTTAATGCCTCAATTGCGTAATGAGAGCATGTCGGCTGGAAGCGACAACGAGGCCCAAGCAGCGGACTGATGACGAGCTGGTAAGCCCGCACCAGCCCGATCAGGATGCGGGAGCCTGGCGACAGTGGCGACGCCATAATTTTTCCAAAGCTTCCGTCAGCGCGCGGTTATCCAAATCCGCTATCCCTTTTTTGGCCACCACGACAAAATCCATCGCCGGTAACTCGTGCTGAAGTAAACGGAAGCTTTCGCGGGTTAGGCGTTTGATCCGGTTGCGTTCATGCGCGCGTTTGACGTGTTTTTTGGCGACGGTAAGACCGATGCGGGGATGCCCCAGCTGGTTCAGGCGGCCGAGGATGGTGATTTGCGGCGTGCCAGCCCGTTGTGGCTGCTGGAAGACGAAAGTGAAGTGAGTGGGAGTTAACAAACGTAACTCCCTGGGAAAAGCTAGCTTAACCACTCAGCGGGTTAGCTTTTATTACTTAGAAACAGTCAGACGAGAACGGCCTTTCGCACGACGGCGGGCCAGAACTTGACGACCATTCTTGGTTGCCATACGAGCACGGAAACCGTGGCTACGGTTACGCTTCAATACGGACGGTTGGAAAGTGCGTTTCATGGCGATTTCTACCTAAACTTAAAATAATTACTGATCAGTAAACGCGTTTGGCTATTCGGCGTGAAGACGACCGACGCCTCAATCGCAATATATAAAGAGGCGGGATTGTAATAATTGTACAGTCCTGAGTCAATTCACATTGCGCTAGCCTACCTGGTTGTCTGCCAATTCGGAGTAAAATCCGGTATTGGCCCGTGGTCACCGCAGAATCCTGTCTGGTTAATGACACACCATTTAGGAACCAGGTACACACGTAGGGCGAAGATTATACGGACTCGGAGGTAAATCGCAAGGATCCCGATGCGATCCTTCGGGGGAAAAGCAAGGATCTTGCGTGGATAACAGGGTATAACCGGTTGACAATGTAAAAAATCCCTTTCCCCACGCGGGATTTTGCCTGCAATTTAACGAGACTGGCGAAAAGATCGCCGCAGGCCGGGGCCTGTGGATAAAATGGATCTAATCTGTGATGAAGGGGAGGATCTCTTGCGCGGATTGCGCTATGATCCGTCATTCCGATCGCGATCTCTCAAGCGGGGATCGTGAGGGACATAAACCGTGAAAGGCGGTTCGCATCCCCCACAGGCAAACAGCCGATGCCGGGTATGTGTCAAAAATCATGAGTTATAAAAAATTAGCCTGATTCTTTTCTTTTATTGATCTTGTTCGAGTGGAGTCCGCC